>CP192487.1:0-5437079 GCA_050627125.1 Arthrobacter sp. 21a14
ATGTGTGTCCGGCGGTGTCCTACTCTCCCACACCCTCCCGGGTGCAGTACCATCGGCGCTGTGGGTCTTAGCTTCCGGGTTCGGAATGGGACCGGGCGTTTCCCCCACGCTATGACCGCCGTAACCTTGTTACCCGTCCCCGGTCACCGGTGAGGGTGTTGTGGGGGTGGGAAGCTTTGTGGTTACAACATGTGTGTTCCCTCGGTGTTGAGGGTCCTGTGGTGTTGTTATTCAGTTGTGGTTTTTGTTCCTGTGAGCAACGGGTTGTTGTTCGGGAACCACATAGTGGACGCGTGCAGTGTTGTGTGTGGTGTAAGTTGTTGGCCTATTAGTACCGGTCAGCTTCACGAGTCTTTGGTCCTCGCTTCCACATCCGGCCTATCAACCCAGTGGTCTGGCTGGGGGCCTCTCACACAAATTGTGTATGGAAATCTCATCTTGAAGCGAGCTTCCCGCTTAGATGCTTTCAGCGGTTATCCCATCCGAACGTAGCTAATCAGCGGTGCACTTGGCAGTACAACTGACACACCAGAGGTTCGTCCGTCCCGGTCCTCTCGTACTAAGGACAGCCCTTCTCAAATTTCCTGCGCGCGCAGCGGATAGGGACCGAACTGTCTCACGACGTTCTAAACCCAGCTCGCGTACCGCTTTAATGGGCGAACAGCCCAACCCTTGGGACCTACTCCAGCCCCAGGATGCGACGAGCCGACATCGAGGTGCCAAACCATGCCGTCGATATGGACTCTTGGGCAAGATCAGCCTGTTATCCCCGAGGTACCTTTTATCCGTTGAGCGACGGCCATTCCACAATGTACCGCCGGATCACTAGTCCCGACTTTCGTCCCTGCTTGAGATGTCTCTCTCACAGTCAAGCTCCCTTGTGCACTTACACTCGACACCTGATTGCCAACCAGGCTGAGGGAACCTTTGGGCGCCTCCGTTACTTTTTAGGAGGCAACCGCCCCAGTTAAACTACCCATCAGGCACTGTCCCTGACCCGGATCACGGGCCGAAGTTAGATGTCCAAAGTGACCAGAGTGGTATTTCAACGATGACTCCACCCGAACTGGCGTCCGGGTTTCAACGTCTCCCACCTATCCTACACAAGCCACTCCGAACACCAATACCAAACTATAGTAAAGGTCTCGGGGTCTTTCCGTCCTGCTGCGCGTAACGAGCATCTTTACTCGTACTGCAATTTCGCCGAGTTTATGGTTGAGACAGCGGGGAAGTCGTTACTCCATTCGTGCAGGTCGGAACTTACCCGACAAGGAATTTCGCTACCTTAGGATGGTTATAGTTACCACCGCCGTTTACTGGGGCTTAAATTCTCAGCTTCGCCCCCGAAGGGGCTAACCGGTCCTCTTAACCTTCCAGCACCGGGCAGGAGTCAGTCCGTATACATCGTCTTGCGACTTCGCACGGACCTGTGTTTTTAGTAAACAGTCGCTTCCCCCTGGTCTCTGCGGCCCACACCCGCTCCACAGAGCAAGTCTGTATCACGGGGCAGGCCCCCCTTCTCCCGAAGTTACGGGGGCATTTTGCCGAGTTCCTTAACCATAATTCTCTCGATCGCCTTGGTATTCTCTACCTGATCACCTGTGTCGGTTTGGGGTACGGGCGGCTAAAACCTCGCGTCGATGCTTTTCTAGGCAGCATAGGATCACCGGATCCCCCCGAACGGGGGTCCCATCAGATCTCAGGAGCGTGCTCGAAGCACACAGGAACGGATTTGCCTATCCCTGACCCTACATCCTTGGACCGGGGCAACCATCGCCCGGCCCGGCTACCTTCCTGCGTCACACCTGTTAATACGCTTACCTCCCGGGATCAGGTCCCGCGCTCGGCCAAAACCCACACACCACAAGGGTGGGCGGGCAGGCTCCGGGCGGTTAGTATCCCCCGCTTGGCATGGGCGGTTTTTCGCCGGTACGGGAATATCAACCCGTTGTCCATCGACTACGCCTGTCGGCCTCGCCTTAGGTCCCGACTTACCCAGGGCAGATTAGCTTGACCCTGGAACCCTTGATCATTCGGCGGACGGGTTTCTCACCCGTCTTTCGCTACTCATGCCTGCATTCTCACTCGTGTAGGCTCCACCGCTGGTTTCCACCGCGACTTCACTGCCCACACGACGCTCCCCTACCACTCCACACCCCTGAACCACGAAGGCTAGGGTACTGTGTGAAATCCACAACTTCGGCGGTGTACTTGAGCCCCGCTACATTGTCGGCGCGGAATCACTTGACCAGTGAGCTATTACGCACTCTTTCAAGGATGGCTGCTTCTAAGCCAACCTCCTGGTTGTCTTCGCAACTCCACATCCTTTCCCACTTAGCACACGCTTAGGGGCCTTAGTTGGTGGTCTGGGCTGTTTCCCTCTCGACTATGAAGCTTATCCCCCACAGTCTCACTGCTGCGCTCTCACTTACCGGCATTCGGAGTTTGGCTGACGTCAGTAACCTTGTAGGGCCCATCGGCCATCCAGTAGCTCTACCTCCGGCAAGAAACACGCAACGCTGCACCTAAATGCATTTCGGGGAGAACCAGCTATCACGGAGTTTGATTGGCCTTTCACCCCTACCCACAGCTCATCCCCTCCATTTTCAACTGAAGTGGGTTCGGTCCTCCACGACGTCTTACCGTCGCTTCAACCTGGCCATGGGTAGATCACTCCGCTTCGGGTCTAGATCACGCCACTACACTCGCCCTGTTCAGACTCGCTTTCGCTACGGCTACCCCACACGGGTTAACCTCGCGACGTAACACTAACTCGCAGGCTCATTCTTCAAAAGGCACGCCGTCACCAGAATCAGACTGGCTCCGACGGATTGTAAGCACACGGTTTCAGGTACTGTTTCACTCCCCTCCCGGGGTACTTTTCACCTTTCCCTCACGGTACTGGTCCGCTATCGGTCATTAGGAAGTATTTAGGCTTATCAGGTGGTCCTGACAGATTCGCACGGGATTTCTCGGGCCCCGTGCTACTTGGGATCCTCTCCAGGCGGTACACAACATTACGGTTACGGGGCTCACACCCTCTCTGGCCGGCCTTTCAAGACCGTTCACCTATGCCTGCACTACACACCCCACCAGTCCGGCAGAACCAGTACGGAAAGTCCCACAACCCCGCCCATGCAACGCCCGCCGGCTATCACACATGGAAACGGTTTAGCCTGATCCGCGTTCGCTCGCCACTACTAACGGAATCACTCTTGTTTTCTCTTCCTGCGGGTACTGAGATGTTTCACTTCCCCGCGTTCCCCCCACGCACCCTATGTGTTCAGATGCGGGTCACACAATCACCTCACAGCGTTGTGCGGGGTTTCCCCATTCGGACATCCTGGGATCAACGCTCGGTTATCAACTCCCCCAGGCTTATCGCAGATTCCTACGTCCTTCTTCGGCTCCTAATGCCAAGGCATCCACCGTGTGCCCTTAAAAACTTGACCACACAAAGATCAAACTCTCGTTTGACCATGCATCATCTATTCGAGAGAACCATGACCACAAGGGCCAGGTTCATTCATAAGAAATTGCTGTAGGAACACACACACGTGTGTGTTCCAGATGCTCGCGTCCACTATGTAGTTCTCAAACAACAACCCCATCAACCAGACCCCCGGACACCACAACCCACACCCACAAAAGGAGCGGAGCTGCTGACAGTGACCGGTGATACCGGAAGCAGGAACAAAAGAAACACCAGAAGATGCCCCCATGCATTGCTGCAAAAAGGTCCTGTTGCCTCAGGACCCAACAGTGCGCCAAACACAACCCACACAAACCACGCCCCGGCAGCTTTCCTGACACCACCACACCCCCAAAGGGGACGCGGCACTGCCGTACTAACACCAGGACACAACCGGAAAGGCCATGCCAAAAAAACTCTTGATTCGTTGATGTTTCCACCCATGAGCACCCACCGCAGAACATGCGCCTGCGCAATGGGCAACACTGACAACCCGTCATCCACCCATGCAGGCAAACAACACAGCTGTTAGCAGCTCCTTAGAAAGGAGGTGATCCAGCCGCACCTTCCGGTACGGCTACCTTGTTACGACTTAGTCCCAATCGCCGGTCCCACCTTCGACGGCTCCCCCCACAAGGGTTAGGCCACCGGCTTCGGGTGTTACCAACTTTCGTGACTTGACGGGCGGTGTGTACAAGGCCCGGGAACGTATTCACCGCAGCGTTGCTGATCTGCGATTACTAGCGACTCCGACTTCATGGGGTCGAGTTGCAGACCCCAATCCGAACTGAGACCGGCTTTTTGGGATTAGCTCCACCTCACAGTATCGCAACCCTTTGTACCGGCCATTGTAGCATGCGTGAAGCCCAAGACATAAGGGGCATGATGATTTGACGTCGTCCCCACCTTCCTCCGAGTTGACCCCGGCAGTCTCCTATGAGTCCCCGCCATAACGCGCTGGCAACATAGAACGAGGGTTGCGCTCGTTGCGGGACTTAACCCAACATCTCACGACACGAGCTGACGACAACCATGCACCACCTGTAAACCGACCGCAAGCGGGGCACCTGTTTCCAGGTCTTTCCGGTTCATGTCAAGCCTTGGTAAGGTTCTTCGCGTTGCATCGAATTAATCCGCATGCTCCGCCGCTTGTGCGGGCCCCCGTCAATTCCTTTGAGTTTTAGCCTTGCGGCCGTACTCCCCAGGCGGGGCACTTAATGCGTTAGCTACGGCGCGGAAAACGTGGAATGTCCCCCACACCTAGTGCCCAACGTTTACGGCATGGACTACCAGGGTATCTAATCCTGTTCGCTCCCCATGCTTTCGCTCCTCAGCGTCAGTTACAGCCCAGAGACCTGCCTTCGCCATCGGTGTTCCTCCTGATATCTGCGCATTTCACCGCTACACCAGGAATTCCAGTCTCCCCTACTGCACTCTAGTCTGCCCGTACCCACTGCAGAACCGGAGTTGAGCCCCGGTCTTTCACAGCAGACGCGACAAACCGCCTACGAGCTCTTTACGCCCAATAATTCCGGATAACGCTTGCGCCCTACGTATTACCGCGGCTGCTGGCACGTAGTTAGCCGGCGCTTCTTCTGCAGGTACCGTCACTTTCGCTTCTTCCCTACTGAAAGAGGTTTACAACCCGAAGGCCGTCATCCCTCACGCGGCGTCGCTGCATCAGGCTTTCGCCCATTGTGCAATATTCCCCACTGCTGCCTCCCGTAGGAGTCTGGGCCGTGTCTCAGTCCCAGTGTGGCCGGTCACCCTCTCAGGCCGGCTACCCGTCGTCGCCTTGGTAGGCCATTACCCCACCAACAAGCTGATAGGCCGCGAGTCCATCCAAAACCACAAAAGCTTTCCACCACCATGACATGCGCCAGATGGTCGTATCCGGTATTAGACCCAGTTTCCCAGGCTTATCCCAGAGTCAAGGGCAGGTTACTCACGTGTTACTCACCCGTTCGCCACTAATCCCCCAGCAAGCTGGGATCATCGTTCGACTTGCATGTGTTAAGCACGCCGCCAGCGTTCATCCTGAGCCAGGATCAAACTCTCCGTTGAAAAATAACAGACACAACCACACCCACCGGAAATAACGGACGGGCACGGCTGCACAAAATTCGAAACCAGCTGAAAACCAGACCACCACACACGGGGGTGCGCAGCAATCCGGCCATAATTTCAACCAATCAATAAAACAATCGGCATCAACAAACTTGGCACACTATTGAGTTCTCAAACAACAGACCCCCCAAAACATCACCCCGCACAGCGCACCACAAAAGCAGCACACCCAACAAGGCCATTGGAAAAGAAGAGTTATTTTTGGCCGCCTACCGAACCGTACACACCTTCCGGCTTTCCGTTTCGCACCCGGCGACTCAGAAAACAATACACGCCCCACACCCCCAACGCAAATCCACCCCAACAACCACCCAACACCACCCCAACAACCCCCAAACACCACCCCAAAAACCCGCGCCAGCCCGCCGTCGAGCATTCATTTCGGAACCGTCAGTGAGCCATTGCCGCTGTCACTTCACGCAAGAAAATCAGGCATTCCGAACTGTCGATGCAGGCCATCGTCAAGGAATCGCATGATCGATGCGATCTTGTCGCCAGGCTGAGTTGGCTCAATCACCATGAGTCCCCGGGCCCGGCCCTGCAGATAGCAGACGAACGCCGGCCTGCCACCGGCAGTGATAGCGATCAGCGCGTAGTTGCCGCCAGGGCGCCCAGCCGCACTGGCACGAAGGAAACTCCCGACGGCGTGCCGACCCACGTAAAGTTCGCTGGCCGGGGGCATGGCAAGCCAGCATTGATCGGTGAGGAGCTCAAGAACGGAATCGACGTCGTCTCGCGAGAAGGCATCCGCAAACTTACGGGCTAAATCGTGGTGGTGTGCTCCGGTCGCGATTGACCTTGGAGAAGGCCTGGCGGAGCGAGCGCGTTGAAGAAGACCCTTAGCCGCCGTCTGGCCTATCGCGAGCATCACGGCAGCCTCGATAACCGAGAAATCCAGCACATCGCAGAGGATCAACACTGCAGCCTGGCGCGGCGGCATCCGTTGAAGCGCAACAACAAACGCGAGCTCGACACTTTCACGGGCGACCGCTTGCACAGCAGGATCAAGCTCGTCGACCAATGCATCGGGGTAAGGCTGCACATGCGGTAGGTCGAATCGGTCGTTCGGAGTCGGTGGCTCGAAGGGAGGCGCGGGGGCGGGGCGAGGTCGGCGACGTTGGTCCCTCAGAGCATTGAGCGAACGAGTAGTAGCAATCCGATAGAGCCACGTCCGCAAGGAAGATCGGCCTGCAAATCCAGGCAACCCCTTCCATGCCGCAAGCAAGACCTCCTGCAGTACGTCATCTGCATCATCAACAGATCCTGTAATTCTGTAGCAATGCAGATGAAGCTCCCGGCGAAAGGGCGCTACGAGCGAGGCGAAAGCCTCCTCATCGCCGGACCGGGCGGCCTCCAACTCGGCTGATGTCACGGTTCAATCTTGGCACGGACCCACTAGGACGTTCCGATCTGCTGCGAAGTGGTGTCTAAACAGGAGTATCCGCCTACGAAAGGAAACAGACCATGTCTGAAAAACAGGCCAAAGCCGTCGAGATCGCAATCGCCTACCACCGGGCCTGGACAACCGGAAACCTGGACTCAGCGATCAAGCACTTAGCTGAGGATGTCACCTGCCATGCACCGTCCGGCACCATGAGCGGTAGTGCCGCTGTCCGGGCATTCATGGAGCCCTTCGCTGCCACGCTCACAAAATCTGCACTTCTTGCGGCTTACGGGTCCGACGACGAAGCAATACTCATGTACGACACAGCCAATCGGGCAGTACCGAGCGCTCCGGGCGCGGAACTGTACCGCATTCACAATGATCAGATCGCCGAGATCCACATCATCTTCGATCGTCTGCCCTTCGCCCTGGCGCGTGGCGACGTCGTTGGGGTGTGATGACGCTGGCTCCTCCCGATGTCAGCCGGAAAGGTGGGTTAAATGGGGCAAGCCCCGACCGTCATGGTCGGGGCTTGCCCGTTAATGTGTGTCCGGCGGTGTCCTACTCTCCCACACCCTCCCGGGTGCAGTACCATCGGCGCTGTGGGTCTTAGCTTCCGGGTTCGGAATGGGACCGGGCGTTTCCCCCACGCTATGACCGCCGTAACCTTGTTACCCGTCCCCGGTCACCGGTGAGGGTGTTGTGGGGGTGGGAAGCTTTGTGGTTACAACATGTGTGTTCCCTCGGTGTTGAGGGTCCTGTGGTGTTGTTATTCAGTTGTGGTTTGTTCCTGTGAGCAACGGGTTGTTGTTCGGGAACCACATAGTGGACGCGTGCAGTGTTGTGTGTGGTGTAAGTTGTTGGCCTATTAGTACCGGTCAGCTTCACGAGTCTTTGGTCCTCGCTTCCACATCCGGCCTATCAACCCAGTGGTCTGGCTGGGGGCCTCTCACACAAATTGTGTATGGAAATCTCATCTTGAAGCGAGCTTCCCGCTTAGATGCTTTCAGCGGTTATCCCATCCGAACGTAGCTAATCAGCGGTGCACTTGGCAGTACAACTGACACACCAGAGGTTCGTCCGTCCCGGTCCTCTCGTACTAAGGACAGCCCTTCTCAAATTTCCTGCGCGCGCAGCGGATAGGGACCGAACTGTCTCACGACGTTCTAAACCCAGCTCGCGTACCGCTTTAATGGGCGAACAGCCCAACCCTTGGGACCTACTCCAGCCCCAGGATGCGACGAGCCGACATCGAGGTGCCAAACCATGCCGTCGATATGGACTCTTGGGCAAGATCAGCCTGTTATCCCCGAGGTACCTTTTATCCGTTGAGCGACGGCCATTCCACAATGTACCGCCGGATCACTAGTCCCGACTTTCGTCCCTGCTTGAGATGTCTCTCTCACAGTCAAGCTCCCTTGTGCACTTACACTCGACACCTGATTGCCAACCAGGCTGAGGGAACCTTTGGGCGCCTCCGTTACTTTTTAGGAGGCAACCGCCCCAGTTAAACTACCCATCAGGCACTGTCCCTGACCCGGATCACGGGCCGAAGTTAGATGTCCAAAGTGACCAGAGTGGTATTTCAACGATGACTCCACCCGAACTGGCGTCCGGGTTTCAACGTCTCCCACCTATCCTACACAAGCCACTCCGAACACCAATACCAAACTATAGTAAAGGTCTCGGGGTCTTTCCGTCCTGCTGCGCGTAACGAGCATCTTTACTCGTACTGCAATTTCGCCGAGTTTATGGTTGAGACAGCGGGGAAGTCGTTACTCCATTCGTGCAGGTCGGAACTTACCCGACAAGGAATTTCGCTACCTTAGGATGGTTATAGTTACCACCGCCGTTTACTGGGGCTTAAATTCTCAGCTTCGCCCCCGAAGGGGCTAACCGGTCCTCTTAACCTTCCAGCACCGGGCAGGAGTCAGTCCGTATACATCGTCTTGCGACTTCGCACGGACCTGTGTTTTTAGTAAACAGTCGCTTCCCCCTGGTCTCTGCGGCCCACACCCGCTCCACAGAGCAAGTCTGTATCACGGGGCAGGCCCCCCTTCTCCCGAAGTTACGGGGGCATTTTGCCGAGTTCCTTAACCATAATTCTCTCGATCGCCTTGGTATTCTCTACCTGATCACCTGTGTCGGTTTGGGGTACGGGCGGCTAAAACCTCGCGTCGATGCTTTTCTAGGCAGCATAGGATCACCGGATCCCCCCGAACGGGGGTCCCATCAGATCTCAGGAGCGTGCTCGAAGCACACAGGAACGGATTTGCCTATCCCTGACCCTACATCCTTGGACCGGGGCAACCATCGCCCGGCCCGGCTACCTTCCTGCGTCACACCTGTTAATACGCTTACCTCCCGGGATCAGGTCCCGCGCTCGGCCAAAACCCACACACCACAAGGGTGGGCGGGCAGGCTCCGGGCGGTTAGTATCCCCCGCTTGGCATGGGCGGTTTTTCGCCGGTACGGGAATATCAACCCGTTGTCCATCGACTACGCCTGTCGGCCTCGCCTTAGGTCCCGACTTACCCAGGGCAGATTAGCTTGACCCTGGAACCCTTGATCATTCGGCGGACGGGTTTCTCACCCGTCTTTCGCTACTCATGCCTGCATTCTCACTCGTGTAGGCTCCACCGCTGGTTTCCACCGCGACTTCACTGCCCACACGACGCTCCCCTACCACTCCACACCCCTGAACCACGAAGGCTAGGGTACTGTGTGAAATCCACAACTTCGGCGGTGTACTTGAGCCCCGCTACATTGTCGGCGCGGAATCACTTGACCAGTGAGCTATTACGCACTCTTTCAAGGATGGCTGCTTCTAAGCCAACCTCCTGGTTGTCTTCGCAACTCCACATCCTTTCCCACTTAGCACACGCTTAGGGGCCTTAGTTGGTGGTCTGGGCTGTTTCCCTCTCGACTATGAAGCTTATCCCCCACAGTCTCACTGCTGCGCTCTCACTTACCGGCATTCGGAGTTTGGCTGACGTCAGTAACCTTGTAGGGCCCATCGGCCATCCAGTAGCTCTACCTCCGGCAAGAAACACGCAACGCTGCACCTAAATGCATTTCGGGGAGAACCAGCTATCACGGAGTTTGATTGGCCTTTCACCCCTACCCACAGCTCATCCCCTCCATTTTCAACTGAAGTGGGTTCGGTCCTCCACGACGTCTTACCGTCGCTTCAACCTGGCCATGGGTAGATCACTCCGCTTCGGGTCTAGATCACGCCACTACACTCGCCCTGTTCAGACTCGCTTTCGCTACGGCTACCCCACACGGGTTAACCTCGCGACGTAACACTAACTCGCAGGCTCATTCTTCAAAAGGCACGCCGTCACCAGAATCAGACTGGCTCCGACGGATTGTAAGCACACGGTTTCAGGTACTGTTTCACTCCCCTCCCGGGGTACTTTTCACCTTTCCCTCACGGTACTGGTCCGCTATCGGTCATTAGGAAGTATTTAGGCTTATCAGGTGGTCCTGACAGATTCGCACGGGATTTCTCGGGCCCCGTGCTACTTGGGATCCTCTCCAGGCGGTACACAACATTACGGTTACGGGGCTCACACCCTCTCTGGCCGGCCTTTCAAGACCGTTCACCTATGCCTGCACTACACACCCCACCAGTCCGGCAGAACCAGTACGGAAAGTCCCACAACCCCGCCCATGCAACGCCCGCCGGCTATCACACATGGAAACGGTTTAGCCTGATCCGCGTTCGCTCGCCACTACTAACGGAATCACTCTTGTTTTCTCTTCCTGCGGGTACTGAGATGTTTCACTTCCCCGCGTTCCCCCCACGCACCCTATGTGTTCAGATGCGGGTCACACAATCACCTCACAGCGTTGTGCGGGGTTTCCCCATTCGGACATCCTGGGATCAACGCTCGGTTATCAACTCCCCCAGGCTTATCGCAGATTCCTACGTCCTTCTTCGGCTCCTAATGCCAAGGCATCCACCGTGTGCCCTTAAAAACTTGACCACACAAAGATCAAACTCTCGTTTGACCATGCATCATCTATTCGAGAGAACCATGACCACAAGGGCCAGGTTCATTCATAAGAAATTGCTGTAGGAACACACACACGTGTGTGTTCCAGATGCTCGCGTCCACTATGTAGTTCTCAAACAACAACCCCATCAACCAGACCCCCGGACACCACAACCCACACCCACAAAAGGAGCGGAGCTGCTGACAGTGACCGGTGATACCGGAAGCAGGAACAAAAGAAACACCAGAAGATGCCCCCATGCATTGCTGCAAAAAGGTCCTGTTGCCTCAGGACCCAACAGTGCGCCAAACACAACCCACACAAACCACGCCCCGGCAGCTTTCCTGACACCACCACACCCCCAAAGGGGACGCGGCACTGCCGTACTAACACCAGGACACAACCGGAAAGGCCATGCCAAAAAAACTCTTGATTCGTTGATGTTTCCACCCATGAGCACCCACCGCAGAACATGCGCCTGCGCAATGGGCAACACTGACAACCCGTCATCCACCCATGCAGGCAAACAACACAGCTGTTAGCAGCTCCTTAGAAAGGAGGTGATCCAGCCGCACCTTCCGGTACGGCTACCTTGTTACGACTTAGTCCCAATCGCCGGTCCCACCTTCGACGGCTCCCCCCACAAGGGTTAGGCCACCGGCTTCGGGTGTTACCAACTTTCGTGACTTGACGGGCGGTGTGTACAAGGCCCGGGAACGTATTCACCGCAGCGTTGCTGATCTGCGATTACTAGCGACTCCGACTTCATGGGGTCGAGTTGCAGACCCCAATCCGAACTGAGACCGGCTTTTTGGGATTAGCTCCACCTCACAGTATCGCAACCCTTTGTACCGGCCATTGTAGCATGCGTGAAGCCCAAGACATAAGGGGCATGATGATTTGACGTCGTCCCCACCTTCCTCCGAGTTGACCCCGGCAGTCTCCTATGAGTCCCCGCCATAACGCGCTGGCAACATAGAACGAGGGTTGCGCTCGTTGCGGGACTTAACCCAACATCTCACGACACGAGCTGACGACAACCATGCACCACCTGTAAACCGACCGCAAGCGGGGCACCTGTTTCCAGGTCTTTCCGGTTCATGTCAAGCCTTGGTAAGGTTCTTCGCGTTGCATCGAATTAATCCGCATGCTCCGCCGCTTGTGCGGGCCCCCGTCAATTCCTTTGAGTTTTAGCCTTGCGGCCGTACTCCCCAGGCGGGGCACTTAATGCGTTAGCTACGGCGCGGAAAACGTGGAATGTCCCCCACACCTAGTGCCCAACGTTTACGGCATGGACTACCAGGGTATCTAATCCTGTTCGCTCCCCATGCTTTCGCTCCTCAGCGTCAGTTACAGCCCAGAGACCTGCCTTCGCCATCGGTGTTCCTCCTGATATCTGCGCATTTCACCGCTACACCAGGAATTCCAGTCTCCCCTACTGCACTCTAGTCTGCCCGTACCCACTGCAGAACCGGAGTTGAGCCCCGGTCTTTCACAGCAGACGCGACAAACCGCCTACGAGCTCTTTACGCCCAATAATTCCGGATAACGCTTGCGCCCTACGTATTACCGCGGCTGCTGGCACGTAGTTAGCCGGCGCTTCTTCTGCAGGTACCGTCACTTTCGCTTCTTCCCTACTGAAAGAGGTTTACAACCCGAAGGCCGTCATCCCTCACGCGGCGTCGCTGCATCAGGCTTTCGCCCATTGTGCAATATTCCCCACTGCTGCCTCCCGTAGGAGTCTGGGCCGTGTCTCAGTCCCAGTGTGGCCGGTCACCCTCTCAGGCCGGCTACCCGTCGTCGCCTTGGTAGGCCATTACCCCACCAACAAGCTGATAGGCCGCGAGTCCATCCAAAACCACAAAAGCTTTCCACCACCATGACATGCGCCAGATGGTCGTATCCGGTATTAGACCCAGTTTCCCAGGCTTATCCCAGAGTCAAGGGCAGGTTACTCACGTGTTACTCACCCGTTCGCCACTAATCCCCCAGCAAGCTGGGATCATCGTTCGACTTGCATGTGTTAAGCACGCCGCCAGCGTTCATCCTGAGCCAGGATCAAACTCTCCGTTGAAGTAAAACAAATCAAACAGACACAACCACACCCACCGGAAATAACGGACGGGCACGGCTGCACAAAATTCGAAACCAGCTGAAAACCAGACCACCACACACGGGGGTGCGCAGCAATCCGGCCATAATTTCAACCAATCAATAAAACAATCGGCATCAACAAACTTGGCACACTATTGAGTTCTCAAACAACAGACACTAACCGGCACCACCGGACCCCTAACAGGGCCACAGGATCGCTCCGGAGCAACTTTTCAAACTTACCCGATCAACCCGATCCATGCAAATCAACGTTTCCGCGATTTCCGATCCGATCTTCGGCCCCACCCGGCACCGGCACGCCCAAAAGCGCACCATATTCCAGGCTGTTATCAAAGGGGTTGGCCCCCGCAGTTCCCAGCACCAGGCTGTCTCACTCGCGGCGACTCAGAAGACATTACACGCCCACCAGCCCCGACACAAATCCACCCCCACACCAACCAAAAACCCCGCAAACACGGGCCAAACAAGGCCACCCAAACTCAAAACCACCTCAAAACCACGAAAACAACCACCCGTGAAGCCCGTCACACCAGCCAACACCCCGCGACCCGGCCGCCCAA
Source organism: Arthrobacter sp. 21a14 (assembly GCA_050627125.1). Taxonomy (GTDB): domain Bacteria; phylum Actinomycetota; class Actinomycetes; order Actinomycetales; family Micrococcaceae; genus Arthrobacter. Next base: position 13,661 of record CP192487.1, read on the forward strand.
CACCAAAGCCAGCCACCGCCGTCGAACATTCCCAACCCCACACCAAGAACCAACAAGACATGAGAGAACAATGCCCGCAAACAACGACTACCTGAGAGAAGAACGGTCCAAACACATCCGGATGTGAGAGAAGGATGCTCGAAAACACCGACGAAGTGAGAGAACAACCGGGGGCGCCCCACCCACACGTCGGCACCATGGACAAGCACGCTTAAACGCAGAAAAGGCCGGCAACCATAACGGTTGCCGGCCCTTTCAGAGCTTCGTGATTACCAGGAAGACTTGGTGATACCCGGGAGCTCACCGCGGTGAGCCATGTCGCGGAAGCGAACACGGGAGATACCGAACTTCTGGAAGGTGCCGCGGGGACGGCCGTCGATCTGGTCGCGGTTACGCAGACGGATCGGGGAGGCGTTGCGGGGCAGCTTCTGCAGGCCGAGGCGTGCAGCTTCGCGTGCTTCGTCAGTCGCGTTGGGGTCAACCAAGGTCTTCTTCAGTTCGAGACGCTTGGCAGCGTAACGCTCAACAATGACCTTGCGCTGCTCGTTGCGAGCAATCTTGGACTTCTTTGCCATGTGTTTAGCGCTCCTCTCGGAATTCGACGTGCTGGCGGATCTTGGGGTCGTACTTCTTCAAGACCAGACGGTCCGGATCGTTACGACGGTTCTTGCGCGTTACGTAGGTGTAACCCGTGCCCGCAGTGGACTTCAGCTTGATGATCGGACGTACGTCCTTGTCCTTTGCCATTAGAGCTTGACTCCTCGTGCCAGGATGTCGGCGACGACAGAGTCGATGCCGCGTACGTCGATTGTCTTGATGCCACGGGCTGACAGGGTCAGCGTGACGTTACGGCGCAGGGACGGAACCCAGTAGCGCTTCTTCTGAATGTTCGGGTCGAACCGACGCTTGTTGCGGCGGTGCGAGTGCGAAATGCTGTGTCCAAAGCCCGGCTCGGCCCCGGTCACTTGGCAGTGTGCTGCCATGACTCTCCTCCAAAGATTGAATGTAACGGTGTGCAGATGTTCCTGCGTTACCGTGCGACAGGCAGCGTTCGCGTCCGATCCATACCATTTCGGTAGTTTCCGCATCAAGTACGGCGAAGAAGGTTGGGCCTCAGAACCGGGCAGTGATAAACACTGGAACAGATCCTGGGATACCGGGCGAATACAGGAATGCACGCAACTTGAGCCCCTAACTACCGGCCATCGGGATGTCAGTCAGACTGACCTCACCGCCAACCGGAGCAATTGCACACGATCCGCACTACCTAGCGCCTAACTATTCTACGGGTCAGGCCAAATTAAGACCAATCAGGAATCATAAGCCCCCGCAAGCCCTTTCACAGCAGAACGAAAGGATACCTGGCGAGTCTTGGACTATGACATCGCTTCTTTCACGTGTTTCGAGTGCTGAACAGTCCTCGGCGCCGGGCCCACGGACGCCACCAGCCGCCGTCGAACCCTTTCGGGGGCAAGCCCGACGGCGGCTGGCCCGGGCCGACCTTCTGGGTTTCCTCGCGTGGGTGTCCCCGGTGGTCGCGGTCGCCTTGTGGCTCGCAGACGGCGGCGCAGGCGGGTTCTCCTCCTTTGCCGGAAGCGCGACAGCCCTGGGAATCGTGGCTGGTTTGGTCGGCATGGACGTGGTCCTCCTCATGCTGCTTCTCGCGGCCCGTATCCCGCTGATCGACAACACAATCGGGCATGACCGTGCTCTTGAGATCCATAAAACACTGGGCAAGCCAGCGCTTTACCTGCTGCTGGCACATGGGATCCTCCTAGCGGTCGGTTATGGCGCCGCGGAAGGGCTTGACCCTGTCAGCGAAGCCGTGTCTCTGTGGGTCAACGTGCCGGATATGTGGCTCGCGTTCGTCGCGATGGCGCTGTTCATCGCCGTGGTGGTCACTTCGCTGGTGGCTATCCGTCGCAAGTTTCCTTACGAATTCTGGTACGTGATCCATCTCCTGACGTACGCAGCAGTGGCAACAGCCGTTCCCCACCAGTTCAGTGTTGGCGGACTCTTTGCCGAAGGAACCTGGCAGCGCTGGTATTGGCTGGCAACCTGCATCGGAACGGGCGCGGCGCTCCTGTTCTTCAGGATTTACCAGCCACTCGCGGCGACAGCCCGGCATCAACTCACGGTCAGCCGCATAGTGCGCGTGGCACCGGACGTGTTCACCATCGAAATGACCGGACTGCACCTCGAATCGCTGGCAGGCAGCGGCGGGAGATTCTTCATCTGGAGGTTCCTGGCTCCCGGGTTCTGGTGGCAGCCGCACCCCTTCAGCCTGTCCGCGGAACCGCTTCCGGCCACGGGCACTAGAGCGGGCAAACTCCGAATCACCGTCCGAAACCTGGGCGACGGATCGGCCCGGCTGGCCCGCCTCAGGCCCGGCACCAGGGTCGCCCTTGAGGGACCGTATGGGACGTTCAGCACCGCCGCCCGGTCCCGCAACAGGGTGGTGATGATCGGCGCCGGCATTGGCATCACGCCTCTGCGGTCGCTGCTGGAATCCACCCCATTTGAGCCCGGCAATGCAACAGTCTTGCTGCGCGGACACGACGAATCAGAGCTCTTCCTTGGCCAGGAAATCATGGCCCTGTGCCAAGCCCGCGGCGCAACGCTCTTCCACCTGACCGGCCCGCGCTCCGTACGCCCCAACGAATGGCTGCCCGAATCAGCCGTCCAAGCCGGTTTCACGCTCCGCTCCTATATCCCGGACGTGGCCAACGCCGACGTCTACGTCTGCGGCCCCGCTGGCTGGGCCAGCAAAGTGGTCCAGGCCACACAGGCCGCCGGGGTACCTGCAGAACAACTCCACTACGAAAGGTTCGACTGGTGAGAATCCGGGCAGCACTGGCAACGGCCCTGGCGTCCGCGGGCATACTCCTCGCAGGCTGGCAATCAGGCGCTCACGTTGCCGAAACAGGCACTTCCACCACAACGAGCCTGAGCAGCAGCATGTCGACCGGCGGTTCGGCTGCAAACGGCAGCACCGGTACCGGCGGCAGCAGCGCGGAAAGCACGACGGCGGCAACGTACGACGGCGCGTCAGTCGGCACCCGCTTCGGCACAGTCCAGGTGCAGGTGACTATCCAGAATGGCAAGATCACTGAGGTCACACCCCTGCAGCTCACCGATGCCGAGCGGAAGTCGGCCCAGATCAGCAGCCGGGCAGCACCGGTCCTGCGATCCGAAGTCCTGCAGGCGCAATCAGCCAATGTACAAACTGTCAGTGGCGCGACCGTCACCAGTGAGGCCTATCTCAGCTCCCTTCAGGCGGCCCTCGATGCAGCCAACTTTTAACGGCGAACAGCTCCGTGCGCGTACCTTCCGAAGCATGGGCACTGTGGTGAGCCTGACCGTGGCGAGCGGCACGTCCGCCCAAACCGCCGTCGATGAACTGCAGTCCGCCGTCGACGTCGTGGGAGAGATATTTACGCAGCTCGACCTGACGTTCAGCCTTTACCGCGAAGGATCTGAGGCAAGCCGGCTGGCCCGGGGCGAACTGACGTTGGCGTATGCCTCGGAGTTAATGCAAGAGCTCTACGCAGTGGCCTCGGAATGGCGCGTGGACACCGAAGGGGCGTTCACGGCAGAGCGACCGGACGGCGCGTTGGATCTTTCCGGAATCGTGAAAGCGCACGCCATGCGCGAAGCTGCACTCTCCTTAGGCGCGCTCGGCCTGCGCAATTGGTGCCTCAACGCTGGTGGGGATGTGCTGGTCAGCGGATCACCGGGGCCCCGGGACTCTGGCTTTGAGGATCCCAATCCGTGGCAGGCCGGGATCGTTGATCCCTTCGATCGCCAGAAGCTGCTCAGTACATACCACCTCAGCGCCTCGGCGGAACACGGAATGGCGGCCCTTGCAACTTCAGGCTCGGCCGAACGGGGAGAACACATTTGGACCATCGGGTCCGGACGGCCGGAGTTCCTTCAGGTTTCCGTCGCGGCGCAGGACATTGTTACGGCCGACGTGCTGGCAACGGCAATCGTCGCCGGCGGAACACAAACCTTGGATCATGCCGTGGAGAAATGGGGTGTCGACGTGCTCGCTGTTGGCAGGGCCGGGACGCTGCTCGCCACGCCGGGTTTCCGGAATGCGGCCTGAGCCCAGGCCTTCTAGACCGGGCCTTCTGGACCGATCCCTTTAGACCGGGCGGATCAGAGCTGGATACTTCGGGCTAAGCCCATCGCCCGAGGACGTACCCCGCACACGCCGCACAACCCACGGGCCGGCGAATTCCCGGACCCATCGAGCGTTTGCCCGGATGGCTTCGGATCGGTTCAGCGTGGGAAGCGGAGCGAGTTCGGGGACTTCGAGCACATGCTCATGCTCGAGGACGTCCAGCACGCGCTTGGCCATGTTAACGTGGCCAGCCGTCGACATGTGCATGCGGTCCTGCGCCCACATCCGGACGTCGTAGTACTCATCGAACCGCCAGTAGTCCACCAGCAGGGCACCATGGTTCTCGGCGATTTCGCGGAGCAGTTCGTTGTAGATCGCGGTCCGACCACGCATAGTGCTGAAAACCTTCGAACCGCGGGCGTCAAAGCCCGTGAAGAGCACAACAGTGGCACCCGTCGCGCTTAACTTGGCGATGCCGGCGTCGTAATCCTCCAAAAGGGAGTCAATATCGATCTTGGGCCGCAGGATGTCGTTGGCGCCCGCGTACATCGTCACCAAAGTGGGCTTCAGTGCGACTGCCGCGTCCACTTGTTCTGCCATGATTTGGCGGAGCTTCCTGCCGCGGATTGCGAGGTTGGCATAGCCGAAGTCCTCGTTGCTGTGGGCCAACTGCCGGGCAACGACGTCAGCCCATCCCCTGACGCCATTGGGGCGGGTTGGGTCGTCGTCGCCAACGCCCTCAGTGAAGGAATCCCCCAAGGCAACATAACGGGCAGAAAAATCCATGCCGTCAGTCTGCCATTAGCCGACCACTACCTACAAAGCGTGGGCAAGGCTACGATTCGCGCAGGATCCAATGGTTATTGTCCAGCCTGGAGACGATCTTCTCGCCGATTCGCGCGAGGTCCGCGACGTCGTCGGGCGAGAGTGAATCGAGCATCAGCGCCCGCACGGATTCAACGTGACCGGGAGCGAGGGCCACAATGGTGGACATACCGGCCTCGGTCAGGTGGGCGACGGTGACGCGCGCGTCGCCGGGGTGTGCCTGGCGTTCCACCCAGCCGCGCTTCTGGAGTTTGGTGACCACGTGCGACAGGCGCGACAGGGACGCACTGGTCCGGGCGGCGAGCTCGCTCATGGGCAGGTACCGTCCCTCGGTTTCCGAGAGCATCGCCAGCACGTTGTAGTCGAACAGCGACAATTTTCCAGCAGACTGAAGCTGCGTATCCAACGCCGAGGGGAGCAACGTATTGATGCTCAGGAGGGCCAACCAGGCACGGCGTTCGTCGGCATTAAGCCAGCGCGGTTCAGTCATGGATCCATCTTAGGAGAATTAGCCGGTTGGCCCGGCCTTGCTGCAGCCGCAAACGGTAGGCTGGCGGAATGTTCGTTGTCGCCTTGACCTACAAAGTTCCCGATGAGATCGCCGATTTCCACCGGCCAGCCCACATGGCCTGGCTTAAGGACGCGTTCGACGCCGGCGTGTTCCTTGCGTCGGGACGTCGCGTCCCAGCCACGGGCGGCGTGTTGCTGTCCAAAGCAGACCGGGCAACACTGGATGACTCGCTGGCCAAAGACCCCTTCTTCAGCAACGGCGTGGCCGAGTTCGAGATCATCGAATTCACAGCGACCACTGTGGCCGAGGGCTACGAGAACCTGCTCGAGAACTGAGGCTTGCCGGGTAGCTTCACTGCGTAGCCTGCTGGTTTTCGACCAGTTTCTTCAGTCCACCCTTGCGTGGGACTTTCACGGGCTGGGGCCACCGCGGATTCAGGGAGTCCCCCAGCGTGATGCCGCGGAGTTTACGTCCAAAGAGTGGCAGCACCCAGTCGTTCACCCAGCGCCGCTGCCTGCGCTCCCATTCGCGCATGGTCATTCTTTGGGGTGGGTCCCATTGCTTCGGAGAAATCTTGTGGGGGACGTTTAGATGGTCCAGGACCTGGGCGGCGAGATATTTGTGGCCGGCTTTGGACATGTGAAGCCGGTCAGGGGCCCACATCCGTGAGTCTTTGTAGGCGTCGAAGCACCAGTAATCCACCAGGATCGCCCCGTACTTTTCGGCGATATCACGGACCTTTTGGTTGTACTGGGTGTTGCGCTTCTTGAACGGTTCCAGGACGGCTGAGACCTTCACGTCAAAGCCGGTAAAAAGGACAACTGTGGCCCCAGTGTCAGCGAGCCGGGCGACCAGCAGTTCATAGTCGTTGAGGAGCGCATCCATGTCCGTGCCAAAATCCAGGATGTCATTGCCGCCGGCATAAAGCGTGATGAGTGTTGGCTCCATGGCCAGGGCGGGCTCAAGCTGTTCATCGATGATGTGCCGGAGCCTCTTACTACGCACTGCGAGATTCGCGTACTCCCATCCAGGCTGCGCTTTGGCCAATTTCTCGGCGACCCGGTCTGCCCATCCGCGAACCCCATTGGGCAGCACCTTACTCGGGTCCCCCACGCCCTCGGTGAAGGAATCCCCAAGGGCGACGTACCGCCGTCGTCCGCCGTGCCCAGCCGCGTAACCATCCCGCATCCAGACAACGCTACCCACCCCCGGTTACACCCCAACCAACCCAAAGTGAACAGGACGAACAGGAAGTGAGAGAACGTCCCCCAAAAACCCGCGGGAAATAAGAGAGCATCGGAAAGGCGACGGACCCACAAGGCCGCAGCGGCAGTTTTGTGTAGGAGCGCATCGAGGCCGCTTGGCGGGGATCCGGCAGCGTGCGTCAAAGCGACGAAGGAGCAGCACGCCGAGGATGCCCGCCAAGCGGCCGGACCCAGCCACGACTCCCGAACGCTTAGCCCTCTGCCTTGCCGCGTCTCCAGTACCCCATGAACGCCACTTGCTTCCGATCAATTCCGACGTCCCGCACCAAGTACCGCCGCATTTCCTTGATCACAAATGCTTCCCCGGCGATCCAGGCGTAGAAGGGCAGCGCACCGGCAGGCAAAGTGGGGTTCTTGGTGGCTTCGATGGCTGCGGTGTCCATGCGTTGCGGGGTTTCCCAGAGGATGTCCTGGTCCACGTTGACGTCTTCGGGCTCGGGACCGGCCGCGGAGTTTGTGCCCTTGAGGCCTACCCAACCGGGGACGGGGACAGCCTTGCTGACGGCTTCTTTGAGGAGTTCGCCGTGGGGGCGGGAGCGTCCAATCGCTGCGCCTCGGGCAAGCCAGGTGATTTCGATGTCGGCGGGTGTGCTGATGTCCTGGAAGTCGCCGGCTTCGGGAACTTCGAGGAAAGCGTGGCCGGTAATGTCCGCGGGCAGGCTCTCGAGGATGGCGCTGATTGCCGGCACTGCTGTCTCGTCTCCGGCGAGCAGGACTCTCTGGGCCAGGCCGGGACGCCATTCGATGCCGCCGTAGGCACCGGCGGTGGTGCACTGGGCCGCGCGGTTGTTGGGGCCAATGATGGTGAGGGCGTCTCCGGGCTTGGCTTCTTTCGCCCAGTTGGCTGCGGGTCCGCCGTGGCCTGCGTCGTCGAAGTGCATGACAAAGTCGATGTCGATTTCGGGGTACACGGCGTCGAGTCGCTCAGCCCTGACCGTGTACGTGCGCATGTCACCGCGGATGGACGGGTCCATGGCCAACCATTCCTGGTACCACCCGGCTTCTTCCATCTTGAATTCGGGCAGGGGGATCTGCTGTCCGTCCGCGTCGAATGAAGGAATCATCAATTTCACGCGCAGGTCCAAGGTGTCCCCTGCAACGCCGAAGCCGCGCAGCGAGTACCCTCCGAACGTGATTCGGCGGAAATTCGGGCTCAGGTCCTGCACGGCCGAGACGGTGACGTCGAAGGCCAGGGTCATGGGTTCCACTGCGGCGCTCGCTTGGGTCCGGGTTGGTTGTGCACTCATGAGGCGATCTCCAGTTCGTTGGTTGAAACGGGCTGTGCGTGGTGGCGTCCGATGGGGACGATGAGCGGTGTTCCTGAGATGGGGTCGGGAACCACCCTGGATTCCAGGCCAAAGACGTCGTAGACCAGTTGCTCGGTCACTACAACGGGTGCGGGTCCTTCGGCCACAATGCATCCGCCCTTCATGGCGATGACGTGGTCGGCGTAGCGCGCGGCGAGGTTGAGGTCGTGGAGCACGATCGCCACGGTGGTGCCCCGGCTGCGGTTGAGGTCCGTAACGAGGTCCAACACTTCAACCTGGTGCGCAAGGTCCAGGTACGTGGTTGGCTCGTCAAGCAGCAGCACCTCGGTTTCCTGCGCAAGGGCCATGGCAATCCAGACGCGCTGGCGCTGTCCGCCGGACAGTTCGTCGACGCTTCGCTCTGCGAGTTCCAGCGTTGCGGTAGCTTGGAGCGCCCGCTGCACCGCGGCGTCGTCGGAATCGCTCCAGCTGCGGAAGAAGCCTTGGTGCGGGTAACGCCCGCGGCCCACGAGGTCCCGGACGGTGATGCCGTCGGGAGCAGTGGGGTGCTGCGGGAGCAGGCCCAAGGTCCGGGCGAGCTCCCGGGCGGGTCGGGAGTGGATGTCCTTGCCGTCGAGGGTCACGGCACCACCGGCGGGCTTGAGCAACCGTGACAGTCCTCGAAGCAGGGTGGACTTACCGCAGGCATTTGCGCCCACGATCATGGTGACTTTGCCCTCGGGGATTTCGGTGGTGAGACCCTCAACCACCTTGCGCTGCTCGTATTGAAGTGTCAGGTCCTTGGCATTAAGGATGGCCATGTCAGGCTTCCTTTCGATTCGAGGTGACCAGGAGCCACAGCAGGAAGGGTGCACCGAGGGCGCCCGTAATGACGCCGACCGGGAGGACGGTTCCGTCGAGGATGACGGGGGCGATGTTGGAGGCGAAGAAGTCAGCGGCCAGCACGATCAGGGCACCGGTAAAGGCCGACGCCGGAAGGCTGGGTTTGCGGACGAGGCGGCGTGCAATTGGTCCGGCCAGGAAAGCGACGAACGCAACGGGACCGGCAGCGGCCGTTGCGACGGCGGCAAGCCCGACGGCGGTCAACACCAGTCCCAGCCGGGTGGCGTTGACTCTGATGCCAAGGCCGGCGGCTGCATCGTCCCCAAGTTCGAGGATGCGCAGCGGGCCGGCCAGGATGATGACAGCCGGAACCAGGACCAGCAAGGAGGCCGTGAGGATCCCGGCGCGCTCCCAAGTGGCAGAATTCAGCGAACCGTTAAGCCAGACGAGGACGTCAGCCGCGGTACGGATGTCTGCACGGGTCATGAGAAAGTTGACCACCGCGTGCAGTGCCGCGGCGATGCCCACACCGGCAAGGATGAGTCGGTTGCCGGCAGCATTGCCGCGGCTGCCTCCGCCTGCCCCGGACCCGGTGCCACGCGAAATGGCGTAGATAATGGCCGCAACACCCAGCGCGCCGCCAAGGGCTGCCCAAGAGACGACCGCTCCGGAAGCACCAAAGATCACAATCGCCGTCACGGCCGCCGCACTGGCGCCGTAGCTGATGCCGATAATGTCCGGGCTCGCCAGGGGGTTCCGCAGCATGGTCTGTAAAAGCGCGCCGGCCAAGCCAAAAGCCACGCCGATCAGTGTTCCGACGGTAGCGCGCGGCAGTTTGTGCTCCATGACGATGAAGCTGGCGCCGGGGATCTTCTCACCGCCCGTGAGGTGGTTGATGACGATTGTGAAGAAATCGGGAATGGTGACGGTGTAGCTGCCCAGCAGCACGTACACCGCGAACATGACCAGGAGGGCGAGGCCCAGGAAAAAGGTGGGGCTCAGAAGGAACTTGGGGCCCAGGCGGCGCCGAAGTGTCAGATCATGCCCATGCTCGCGGGAATCATCGATGCTGGGTGTCAGCTCGGCGCGGGATTTCAGGGAAGTCGATTTGGGGGTGGTCACAGCCCGGCCCCCTTTCCGCGGCGGATGAGCCAGACGAAGACCGGCGCACCCACGAGCGCGGTCATGATGCCGGCGGGAACTTCGCCGGGAAGCAAGACCACGCGGCCGATCACATCGGCGATGATCAGCAGGATGGGCGCCGAGATCATGGAGAACGGGAGGACCCAGCGGTAGTCCGGACCAGTGAGCGAGCGAACAGCGTGCGGAATCACCAGGCCGAGGAAGCCAATGGGTCCAGCCAGCGCCGTAGCGGATCCGCACAGCAGGACGATCCCCAGGCCAATGATTCCGCGGGACAGGGCAACATTCTGACCAAGTCCACGGGCGATGTCGTCACCCAACGCGAGGCTGTTCAAGATGCGTCCACTGGCCATGACGATCACGGCGCCGACGGTCAGGAAGGGAAGTGCGGGCAGTAGAACGGACCAGTCCCGTCCGCCAATGCTTCCCACCTGCCAGAACCGGAATCGGTCCAGGGTGTCCTGGCTTGAGACCAGGATGACATTCATCAGCGAGAACAGGCCGGCACTCAGCGCCGCGCCCGCGAGGGCGAGCTTGACCGGCGTCGCACCGTCACGGCCCCTGGATGCGATGGCGTAAACGACGACGGCGGCCGCTGCGGCGCCGATGAAGGCGAACCAAATGTAGCCGGTCAGCGAACCGACACCGAAAACATAGATGCCCACGACAACTGCAAGGGCCGCACCCGCGTTGAGTCCCAGAATGCCGGGATCAGCCAAGGGGTTGCGGGCCACTCCTTGCATTGCCGCTCCGGCCAAGCCCAGGGCGGCGCCTGCCAGGAGACCCAATACTGTTCGGGGAATCCGTGCGATGACCACTGCGTGGTCGCCGCTTTCTGGATTGAAGTTGGTGATCGCTTCCCAAATGGTGGTCAGGGGAAGCCCGCGCGCGCCGATTGCCAAGGATGCTGCGCACGCAGCGACGAGTACGACGACGGCGACCACCAGCCAGGCACTCCGCCCGCCTATGACGGTGCTGGTGCCGTTGGGACGGGTTCCCCCATCGGCCGCGTTGCTCCGAGGGGCGCTTTCTCGCTGGTTCCCCGGCACGGATGTGCCGCGAACCTGCTCCGCGGAAGCCGCCGTCGTCGTACTCAAGTTCATTGCAGTTACTTGCCTGCCGCTTCGGCTGCCTTGTCCGCTGCGCTGCCCAGCTGCGGCAGGAACGTGTCCAGGGCCCACGGCAGGCTCAGCGGCGAGGAGGCGGAGATGGACAGCGTAAGGGTCTGATCGGCGTCGGCAACGAGTGCGCCGGACTTGACGGCGGGTATCTGGCCCAGCAGGGGGTCGGCCTTGATGGCGTCGGCCGTGGCGGCTTCGGGCACCCATGTCACGAAGACATCGGACTCGAGCTCGTTGGCTTTCTCCGCAGACCACGGGATGAAGAAGTCCTTGTTGGTCTTCGTGTTCTGCTCCACTACCGGAGCGAGCTTCATGCCGATTTCGGAGAGGAAGCGCGGGCGGTTGTCGATGGCCGTGTAGACGTTCACACCGTCGCCCTTGGCCGGCTCAAGGTTGCCGTAGATAAAGGTCTTGTCCTTGATCTGCGGGTATTTGGAAACCTTGTCTTTGACGGTGGCTTCAGTGTCCTGGATCAGCTTCTTGGCTTCGGCTTCCTTGCCGAGGGCCTTACCGATGATGGTGGTGCTTTCCTGCCAGGGCGTACCGTAGGCGAGCTCCGGGTAGGCAACCACGGGAGCGATTTCAGAAAGCTTCTTGTAATCGGCTTCTTCCAGGCCGGAGTAGGCGCCGAGGATGACGTCCGGGTTCAGCTTGGCGATCTCAGTGAAGTTGATGCCATCCGCCTCGGAGAACTGGACGGGAGCCTTGTCCGAACCGAACCCCGCGCCAAGCTTCTCCAGCGCGGCATCCTTCCACGGCGTGGAGCCCTTGTCGTTGTTGCCCCACTCGTTCTTGGGAACGCCAACCGGGACAACGCCCAGAGCTAGTGCGACGTCGTCATTGACCCACGAGATGGTGACTACGCGCTTGGGCTGTTCCTTGATGGTGGTCTCGCCGAAAGCGTGCTTGATGGTCACGGGGAAAGCAGCGGTTTCGGCCTGCTCCATTGCAGGAGTGGAGGTGGCGGGCCCGGTGGAGCAGCCAGTGAGGGAAAGTACGACGGCGGCCAAAGCGGCTGTCGCGGTGCCTGCGGTCTTCAGCAGGGCGCGGCGTGGAAGAAGGGAAGCCACGGGACTCCTTAGGTAAGTGATGCGAACCTAAGTAAGGCTAGCCTAGCCTTTGGATAATTACGAAACGTTTGCATCACGTAATGTCCAAGCTGCGGCATTGCTAAGATATCGGCAGCGGACTACCGCTTCCAAGGAGAACGACGAGTTCCAGAGGGAACGACGAGGAGATGAGCGTGCGCACGGATTCCGTTGCTGCAGCCATGGTTGGCGAGGTGGCCATTTTGGCCTGCTTGGCACTCCCTCACCCGTCGGCATCACTCTAGGTACACGCACTCCAGGTACTACAAAAGCACGCCCTATTTTTGGGTCTCTTTGCTGTGCCTCGCTTTCACCGATGACCGACGCCCCTTTCCAGCTATCGCGCTCCCGTTCAGCGCGCCGTCGATCAACTCCGAAAGAAGCTTTGCCGTGCAGAAAATCACTGCCCAACAAATCCGTTCATCATTCATCAATGCCAGCCGCTCCGAAGCTGCCAAGCTCAACCTTCCCCGCGACTTTGAAACCATCGACTGGGACAACCTTGAGTTCCTCGGCTGGCACGACGAAAAAATGCCCCAGCGCGGGTACCTGGTGGTGCCTCACCGGGGCAAGCTCACCGGAATCATGCTTCGGGCTCCTGAAGGTGGTTCCGGAAAGAAGCGCGTGGTCCTCTGCGAATTGTGCCGCGACGTCTTCTCCAAAGACGATGTCTATCTGTGGGTCGCCAAGAAGGCAGGACAGTCAGGCAAGGACGGCAACACCGTGGGGACCTTGATCTGCGCCGAGTTCGGTTGCAGCGCCAATGTGCGCAAGGAACCGCCCGCCAATGAAATCAACCCGGACCCGGCCGTCGTCGTGGTTCGGCAAATCGCCGGGCTCGAGGAGCGGACGGCCCAGTTCCTGGATCGGGTCCGCGGGACCTCCACCCGCTAAAGGCAACGCGGGGTCACTTTTGGCCCATTAAGGTCTCCGGCATGGGCCATATGTGACCCCGCGTTGTTTTATCGCAGGACGATGTCTACGGGGTTGGCTTCGGACCGCCATGCGCCAGGCTCGCCAGGGCCTGCAATGACGGGAGCCGTGAGCACGCCGGACCGGTTGGTCCGCTTGTCGCGGAGGATTTCCGTGACCGAGCCAAGGTGCCGGGACAGATCGATCACGTTTTCCGGCGCGGCCAGCAACAACTGGAAGCCGAATTCGTGAAGCGCCTTGATTCCGGCCCCGGCGAATTCCTCGGATGCCAGCACAAACGCTTCGTCCATCATCACGGTGCCGTAAGTGGTGAAGCCCTGCTCGGCAATGCCCAGCTGATAGCTCAGGGCCGCGGCCATGATGAACGCCGTGAAGCGCTGGCGTTCACCGCCGGACATGGAACCGGTATCGGCATGCATGAAGACCTCGGTCTTCTTCTTGCCGGCCTTGCCGGTTTTCGCCGACTTGGCGGCCACCTCCCTGTGCTCCTTGCACTGGATAAACAGGTGGCCGCGGACGTCCAGGACCTCGGCGCGCCAGCGGCGGTCCTCAGGGGTTTGGGAACCGAGACGCTTCACCAGGGTCTCCAGGGACTTGTAGCGGGCGGTGAGCTCGGCGTCGTCGTCGGCCTCTGTTCCGGCAGCGGCAGATGCGCTGCGGGAGGGCCGCGTGTGCTTGGCCTTCAGCGCGTTCTGGATCGCATCCTTGAACTGCTTGGCCGTAGCCGGAAGCGTTTGCTTGATGTCCAGTTCCAGATAGCTGCCTTCGTGGAAATTGACCTCGGACAGGATGCCGTTGAGGGGCAGGATCCGGCTGGTGATACTCCGGCGCTCCTCATCCAGCAGGTGCAGGAGCGTACTGAACGATTCGTGCGTGCGCTGGTTGAAGAACAGTCGGAACTCCGCCTCCTGGGCGGGTAAGCCATCGCTCACGATCGCGTGATATCGCGATTCGAAGTCCCCGGCAGCCCCGATGGACGTGCCATAGTCAGCACTGATGGCGCTGCCCCAATCGCGCACGAAAGCCTCGAATATTCGCGTCAGACGCTCTGCCGTAGCCTGGCTGCGTGATTCGGCGGCGTGCAGCTCGTCGAGCAGCTTGTTGCGGACGCTGTTGGCCAGGTTGTCCAGTTCGTAAAGTTCGGATACCTCGCCGACGCCGGCAAAGTACGGTTCCAGCGCGGCTACGGTAGAGCTCGACGGCGGTGCTTGCTCAAGCTTCAACCTCGCGGCATCAAGCAGGCCGTCAGCCGTGATCATCTTTTGGTCGAGCGCTTTGTATTCGCTCTGCAGCACGGCAGCCGCGCCTGTGGAGGACTGGTGTTTTTCCCGTACTGCCTCGATGTTCGCACGCAACGGTTCAAGGTCCGCCTGGGCAGCCAACGCATCAGAAAGCCGCTGTTCAATCCGCGAGAGCTCGTCCGCCGCAACCGCTGCGGAGACCTGTTCCCATGGACGCTCATCCTCGGCCACCCTGCGAAGGGCTTCCAACTGCCGGGCCATCCCTTGGTGGGAATCCTCACGGCTTTGCGCCAATTCGGCAGCCTTGGCCAGCTCGTTTTCCAGCTCGCCCACCCGGGCCGCCACCAGTTCAAGCTTGGACGCATTGTCGAAGCCGAGGACGTAGTCCTGCCGACTCGTGAAACGGTCGTCCTTTTCCACGGTGTGCCGGTTGCGTTTGACCACGCCACCCAGGCTGAGGCCCTTGTCCATCGAAGCCAGCTCGTCCGGGTCCTCCACGCACGGGTACGCGAAGTCCAAGGCGATCCGCTCGCGAATCCATGCCCCGGCGTCGGCGTTGGCGCCCGAAGTGAGGATGCTCAACTTAGTCAAGAGGTCGCCGTCGGACACGTCCTCCACAGCCAGCGCGCCACTGGCAAGGGGCTTGGACACATCCACTGCGCGCAGTGCGCCCCGGACCGTGTTGTCGTTCAAGTACCGCGTAACCGCAGCGAAATGCTCTCCCGGAACCAACAGCGTGGTGGCGAGGTTGCGGAGCGCGCGCTCTGCGGCCGGACGCCACTGATCCTGGCCCTCGGCGAGGTCAATCAACTCGCCGCCGAACGGCATCCGCTCCTCGGGGATGCCGGTTGCGGCTGCGATCGCGGCTCGGTTCTCAATACTCGACGGCGGCAGCAAAGACTTGCGCGACCTCAACGACAGCAGCTCCTGCTCAGCCGCAGCCAGCTCGCGTTTCTTGGTCGCGTGGCCGTCGAAGGCCTCGAAACGGAGCTCCTTCAAAGCCTCCGAATCGTCCTTCAACTCCGCCGAACGGGTGGCAGCCTGCTCATGGGCTTGGTCCCAGCCCTCAGCCGACCACTCAAGGTTCAGTCCCGCATCGGCCAGCGCCTTCCGGGCAGATTCCTCCACCTGTTGGCGCAGCTTCAAGCCCACCCGGGCGTTCTCCAACGACTGCTCGATGGCCGAAATCGCGTTACCGCCACGGTTGTTGTAATCCAGCTCCAGCTCGCGGAGCTCCTTGGCCAAAGCATCCCGGACCGTGCGCTCAGCAGCGAGTTCCTGCGCCTTGGACTGGGCCAACTCCTTGAAACGCGCCAACGTCTTGGCGTGGACAGTGACCGCAAGCTGCTGCTTGTACGCCTCAAATTCCTCGCCAGCCAACTCACGAAGCCTGTTCGCATCCAACAACGCCTGCGCATAGTCCTTGTTCAGCCCCGGAACCGGCGCCAGCTGGTCGCGCTGCTGCCGGACATCTTCCAAGCGCTGCCGGATGGACATCAGGTTGCTGAATTCCTCCACCACATCATCAGCCGCAGCCAACGTGGCCGGAGCGTCAAGCACCTGGTCGCGGAAGAACGTATTAACGCTGCCGCCCAGGCCCTTCCCGGCCTGGATTACACGCAGCAAGGGAAGCGCCTGATCAGAATTGATGCCGAGGAGCCTGCGGAACCGCTCCGCAAACGCCTTATGGACGTCGAAGACCTGGCCGTCAGGGAAGATCCCCTCCAACGCACCCTTGGTAAACCTCTTCTGGGCAATCCCCTCGATCGCCTCCAAGTCCAGCGGCTTGTTGTCAATCACATAAAAACGCCCGACGCTGGACTCGGTGCCATTCTTCGGCAGGTCAAACAGCGCAGAGACCGTCACCTTCGTGCCAGCCGCATTATCAAACGTCAGCGCGACGGCGGACCACGTGGCACCAGGGCGCTGGAAGGCACTGGCCGACCCATCGCCAACAGCCTTATCACCAACCTTGCCGCGCATATAAGTAAACGTGGTCCTCTTGTCCTCCACAGCGCCGCCGGAACGCTGCGCAGCAGCCTCATTGGACCGCGGGCGGGCATCAAACACCCGGAGCATGGCATCAAACAACGTCGACTTACCGACGCCCGAATTGCCCGTCAAAAGAGTGCCGTTACGATCCACGTGCATCGTATGGGCCCCATGGAACGTGCCCCAGTTGACCACCTGCACCAAAGCAAGACGCATCTGCCCGGGGTTCGTGAGCTCGCCGAGTGGGAGCATGCTTGCGATCGTCACTTCTGGGTCCCTTCATCGTTGGTCGCGTCCGCGGCATCGGCGTCGTCGTCCCCGTCAGCAGCGTCGTCGTCCTCGCCTGAGGAGTCGGGGTTTGAGTTGGAGTCGAGATCCAGCAGCGGCTCTGTTCCTGATTCGTCGGCCGCTACGGCTATGAGGGCCTCTATTTGGGCTGGGATGTCGCCGATGTTTTCGAAGGGGAGGGCCAGTGGGAGGGCGTTGCTGATGGTGTACGTGTCGTCCAAGGGGGTGGGGAGGAGAAGTTGGCGGGCCAGGAGTTTGGTGATGGTGCGGGTGACGACGTCGGAGTCCCGGAGTGCATCCTGCTGGCCTGCGGGCGTGTAGTTGGCGACGAGGTCCGAGATCTCTTCGCGGGTGATGGTGGGGTCCGTCTGGGCTGTGACGTGGCGGTCCAGGAGGAGGCGCAGGCGGAGCAGGACGATGGTTTCCACGCGGCTCAGTGCACGCTGTTGCCGCAGGATGCTTGATCGTGAGCTGGCACCGATGATCTCTGGGTCGACGGGGCGGAGGACCGCGATCTTGCGGTCGTGATCGAGCTGGAGGGTGAGGAACAGTTCGGAGAGGCGGCTGCGGAGGATGAGTTGGTTGTCCAGGAGTGTGGTCCAGAGCTTCTCGTCGCGCCCGCCGTCGATGTAGGGACCTTTCAGCAGTTTGACCAGCGCGTGACGGACCTTCATCGGCAGCACTCCTGTGTCGCCCGGGAAAAGCGCGGCGCCGTCAACGAACGTGTCCCGCGGGGTGACCCGGAACGGGTCACCGTGTGTGGCGTGAGACGCCGCTTCAGCCGGGACTTCAGCCTCCTCAACGGTGGCATGGTCCTCGGTAGCATGCTCAACGGTGTCGTGCTCCTCCTCGGTGACGTCCGTCGTCGTGATTTCCTCAGTCATCAGAATCCTCATTCAGCGTGACGACAGGCAGGTACGCGGTGCGGATACTGCCGTCGATTTGTTCGAAGTCGATGTGTTCCCAGGCGGCCCGGTCGAACCCGGCGCCGCCGTGCAGCGCCATGGACAGCAGGGATCGGACGGTGTTGATGTGCCGTTCCTCGGCGGGCAGGTTTTCCCACGCCTCGCCCAAGGTGGCTGCGCCGGCCATCGCAGCCCGCACAACAGCAGGCCTGGCCTTGCCGGTGCGAGCTGATCGCACCCGGTCCGAGTCACTGAACGCGATGGGATCTGCCAGACGGGGAGGTGTCGCGAACTCGTCGGGGTCGAAGAGCTTGACCATGGCCAACGACTCGAATCCGGCGTTATACAGTACGGGGCCGCGCACCAGTCCGGGCCGGTCACGCTCGTAGGGCATGGACCGGATGGCTTGCTCTGCCTCAGCCAGAACCTTGCGCAGGCTGACCGACTGACGGACGTCGTCGCTCTGGATGTAGGTGTTCAGGCTCTCGGAGAGCTTGCCGTAGATTCTCTGGATCTGGCTGTGCTGGGTGCGCAGTTCGGCCACGAGGTTCTTCAGCGTTTCGCGGTCCTCGTGCGAAAGATCGTCCGCGAACTGCCGGCTGAGGACCTCGCCGATCGCGGAGCGGAAACGCAACTGCTGCTGGGGGTCTTCCAGGAAGGCTGTGAAGGAGCGGAACGTTCGGCCCTCGGGACTTTGACGCAGGCGTTTGTCGGCTTCCAGAACCTGGGCCATGGTTGCGCCCTTGCTCAGCGACTCCTCGATGATCTGGTTGCGGAGTTCGCCCACCAACTCCTCGATGCGGTCACGCATTTTCTTGTAGTCAGCGGGCAGGCTGGCGGCGAGGTCAAGGATGTTGCCTGCAGCCTCAACAGCTTCTTCGTCGTCCAGGAGGCCGTCGAACTCGCCGGAGCTGATGTCCTCGACGAGTTGCTGGCGCTCCTGGATTTCTTCCTCCAGCGCCTCCAAACGTGCGCTCTGGTCCGGGTTGGTCTCGTTGGCGAGCTTCTCCACATCGCCAAGCAGCGTACCCAAGCGGGAACCGTTGAGCGTGGAACGCTCGCTTGAGAGGCTGTCCAGGAATGCGAGCACACGCGCCGCTGCTTCGGTGACCTCGTAGACGATCTGGCCGGACTGGTTGCGGCGTGTCAGGAACTGCTTGCGCGTCCATTCGTCGCCGAAGGCCTTGCCGTTCTGCTGGCCGCCCAGCCCTGGTTCCTGGCGGCGGAGCTGCTCAAGGAAGGCGTCGACGTCGGCATGGAACTCTTCCAGCGGAAGCTGCGGCCGGGTGCGGGTGAAGGAAGCCTGCAGCACCGCGATCACCCAAGGGGCCGAACGTGTCAGGGCCCAGGCGGGACCTTTGGTCAGTTGCTCGAGGTCGCGAAGCCGGGCACTGATGGCGTCGGCGGAGGACATGGCTGAACGGGACAACTACTCTCCTTCAGCTGCTGCGAAACCTGGCTGGCAGCGGAAACTGCCCCGTACAAGGTTAACGCAGAGCATCACCGCCGCGTCGGACGGTGCTGAAAGGGCCGCCGTCGAGCCTTCCAAGCACGATCAGAAGCCTGGCCCCGCAACCATTCCGTAACATACCGCCCGGTTCGGTTTCGATCCCATATCGACACGGCCGCGACGCGATTCTGTACTGGCCGAAAACTACGCCCACCCCTAGTGTCGGATCATCGACGCAGCCACGCCGCGTCTACCCACGCAGTGTCGCATAGGGGGAACCATGGATTTCGACTTCACCGCTCTGGAAACAGCCACCTACGTATTCATTGGAACGCTGGCCTTCGCCGCCATTTTGGTGGCGTTCATCGCAGCAGCAGCCATAGCAACTATCGTTCTCATCGGCGCCATGGGCATGGCCTGGTACACGGTCAAGGCAGTCCTGGGCGGCTTGGTGCATGGCATCAATTTTGCGTGGGACAGCCTGGTTCACCATGCAGGAAACGTCGAAATCCCGGCCGAATTCCAGCCCCAGGTTTCCCCTAGCACGGGTAGCTACTCGCGGGTAGCATTGAGGGACAGCTGAAGGGTTCCCCACCCGAGGCGGACCCTGGCTCCATCCGGCACAACCGGCTAGAGGAGTTATTCCATGACGTCCGCTACTGACAACAGTCTCACCGCCGCAAGCGTCAACGCCACAGCAGAAGAAGCCCGCGCCGTCGCCGAGGCCGCCCGCGAAACCGAATGGAACCGGCCCAGCTTTGCCAAGGGCCTGTACTTGGGTAGCTTCGACCTCAGCCTGATCCACCCGTGGCCACAAGCCAAAACGGAGGACGTGGAGCGCGGCGAAGAGTTCATGGCCAAGCTCGAGGCGTTCTGCCGGTCCATGTCCGGACGCGTGATCGAACGCGACGCGAAGATCCCGGACGAGTACCTTGCAGGCCTCGCGGACCTGGGCGTTTTCGGCATGAAAATCCCGCGCGAGTACGGCGGCCTGGGATTGTCCTTGGTCTACTATGGCCGCGCACTCGCTTTGGTGGGCTCCGTCCATCCGAGCCTTGGCGCACTGATTTCGGCGCATCAATCCATTGGCGTTCCGGAGCCCGTGAAGGAATTCGGCACGCCGGAGCAGAAGCAGGAATACCTTCCGCGCTGCGCCGCGGGTGCCATTACGGCATTCCTCCTGACAGAGCCCGACGTCGGCAGCGACCCCGCCCGGATGGGCGCCACAGCCGTTCTTTCGGACGATGGCCGGTCTTACCTTTTGGACGGCGTGAAACTTTGGACCACCAACGGGGTGATCGCCGAGCTAGTGGTAGTCATGGCAAGGGTTCCAGCCCACACCGACGCCGACGGCACCACGCACAAGGGCGGCATCTCCGCGTTCGTCGTGGAGATGGACTCCCCGGGCATCACCGTGGAAAACCGGAACAGCTTCATGGGCCTGCGCGGCATCGAGAATGGTGTGACCCGTTTCCATCAGGTGCGTGTGCCGGTGGAGAACCGCTTGGGCCGCGAAGGCCAAGGCCTCAAAATAGCGCTCACCACGCTCAATACAGGACGCCTCTCCATCCCCGGTCTCTGCGTTGCCGCTGGGAAATGGAGCCTGAAGATTGCCCGCGAATGGTCAAACGCGCGTACGCAATGGGGACGCCCGGTGGGCAAGCACGAGGCCGTCGGAAAGAAGATTGCGTTCATCGCCGCCACAACCTTCGCGTTGGAAGCCGTGTTTGAGTTGTCAGCCGAGATGGCCGACGCCGGCCAAAAGGACGTGCGCATCGAAGCCGCGCTGGCCAAACTCTGGTCCACCGAACTGAGCTGCCGGATCGCCGATGAACTGGTTCAGATACGCGGTGGCCGCGGATTTGAAACCGCCGAATCCCTTGAAGCCAGGGGCGAACGCGCCGTGGCGGCCGAGCAGCTCCTCCGGGATCTGCGCATCAACCGGATCTTCGAGGGTTCCAGCGAGATCATGAAACTCCTCATCGCCCGCGAAGCCGTGGACGCACACCTTGCCGCGGCGGGCGATCTCGCCTCAGCGGATGCCAGCCTGCAGGACAAGGCGAGGGCCGCCGTCGGGGCTTCAGGTTTCTATGCCCGCTGGCTGCCGAAACTCGTGGCCGGAGCGGGCATGGATCCGCGCTCCTACGGTGAGTTCGGGCGCTTGGGAAAGCACCTGCGGTTTGTTGAAAGGTCCTCGCGGCGGCTCGCCCGGCAGACTTTCTACGGCATGGGCCGCTGGCAAGCGAAGCTGGAACACAAACAAGCATTCCTGGGCAGGATCGTGGACATCGGCGCCGAACTGTTCGCCATGGCGGCATGCTGCTCGCGGGCCGAAATGCTGCTCCGCACCCACCCGGAACACGGTGCAGCAGCGTTTGAACTCGCTGAGGCCTACTGTGAGCAAGCACGTGTGCGGGTGGACGAATATTTCGACCAGCTGTGGCGGAACACCGACGACGGCGACCATCACCTTTCGCGCAAAGTCCTCGCCGGGGATTATGCCTGGCTTGAGGCCGGAGTCCTGGACCAGTCGGAAGGAACCGGGCCGTGGATCGCCGATGCGTCCCCGGGCGCCTCAAGCAAGGAGAACCTGCACCGCAAGTATCGGTAGCCCGCTACAGGACGTCACCGTCCACGTAGTACCAGCGCTTGTCCTCACGTACGAAACGGCTGTGTTCGCGCTGCACTCCGCGTTCGCCGTCGGACCGGTAGTGCGCGGCGAACTCAACAGTGCCGGTGGTGTCCAAGGGGCCGCCCTTGGACACGCCCAGGATGTCCAGCCTGCGCCAATGCATGTCCGCGTCCAACTCCAAGGAAGCCGGGCGGGTTGAGGCGTGCCACGTTCGCCGGAGGTACGCCGGGTCCAGGATGACGAACGCCGAATACCGGGAACGCATAAGCTGCTCGGCCGTGGGCGCATCGGCCTCACCGCGGTGGAAGCGCCCGCAACAATCGTCATACTGTTCGCCGGAGAGGCAGGGGCACGCACCGTTGCGGAGTCGGCTGAAGTCAGGGGTCACTGGGTCCCAATCTGAGGCTGAAAATGAGAGCTGGGCAACATATTTTCCCACGCCGTATAACAGCTTCGAAACAACCCTGCCAGAGGGGTGGTGCGGGGCGTGATTCCGTCGGTGCTGGACCGTAGGCTAGATGTGCAAGCTGGGTGGGCAATGCGCGCATCGCAAAACGACAGCCAGGGGAGGCTACGTGGAGGATCCGACAACACTCGCCATCAACCTGACATATTTGGGCACAGTGGGGATGGCTATCCTCATGTTCCTGGGCCTCGGGTTGGTCATCATCATCACTCTGGTAGTCGCCGGAGTGGGACGGCTTGTGTCGGTGATTCTTTTGGCGATGATCGGCGTCTTCCCCAAGAAAGAGACAGTCACCATCGTCCACTTGCCCCCGGCTCCGGAACACGTACCCGCACCGGCGAGTGACGACGTCGAATACTCCAGTCACGCTGTTGAGTCGCCTCTCGAAGATCTTGCCTACGTTCCTGCCGGTTCCACAGCCGAGGAAACTGCTCTTCCCGCGCCCAATCCTGTCGTGGCGGAACCGAAAAAGGACCTCCTCGGAGATGTTCGACGTCGGCTCTCGGGTGCCTCTTCAGCCGTCAAGGACGGCGCCTGGAAGGTTGGCCCCAAAAAGGTACCCAAGCCGGCCCTTGTTAAGGAAGTGGTCGAAACGCAGACCGCCCACCACCCGTTGCTTGTGGCCGCCAGCAAGGAACCCCCCGTGCTTGCAAAGGACTGGGCCGACGCCGTCGCCGAAGCTGACCGGAGGGCGGCCGAGCGCGCAAAGGCAGAGGAACCGCCAGCCATCAAGGTGACGGTCCGCGAGGTGGGCGAGCCAACGCCGCCATCCAGCAACGACGAACCGCCCGCGCCTAAGGCTCCGGACGCGCAGCAGTCTCCGGACAGCGGTCCGGTTGGGGGCAGCGGTCCGAAAAAGTCCGGTCCTGAGTCCACAAAATCCGGCCAAGGGAACGGCCCGGCCCAAGGGAACAACTCCAAGAAATCGGGCCCGAACACTTCCAAGAATGGAAAGCCTTCGAGCCCGATCCGTAAGGGTTCGCTCAGCGGGGTAAGCCGCAACTCCTAAGCGGCGAGTTGCCGGAACGCTGCTCCGTGGTAGATAAGTGGCTTGGATTCGTGGTTGATGGTGGTCGCTTTGACCTCAAGGACAACGATCGCGTGATCCCCCGCCGGCGTCTCGGAGACAACCTCGCATTCGAAGCCCAGCACCGCGCCGTCGATCAGAACGGCTCCTGAGTCACTGACACTGGTGGACAATCCGGCGAAGCGGTCCCGGGTCTTGGAGGACAGCTGAAGGCAGGCCGCTTCCTGGCCCTCGGCCAGCACGGACACACCCAACCTGCTGGCCTGCCGAAGCTTGGGCCACGTTGTGGAGGAGTTTTGCACCGCGAACATCACCAACGGTGGCTCCAAAGACACCCCTACTGTGAAGGACGATGCCACGAGGGCCTCCGGCGTGAAATCCACCATGGCACTGAATGCAGCCACTCCGGACGGGAACTGCGCAAATGCAGCCTTGATGGCCGCCGTTTCTTCCACGGTCGTCTGTGTCATTTTTGCTGTCCCCTATCGTGCGTTGCTTGAGTTCCTTTCCCATAATTCACCCGCTTCCGGGAACGGCAATATTTGTTGATTCGAAAGACATTTGTGTTGCCGCATGTCAAGAAATGTCGCGAACTAAGGCCGCTTCCATTACCCCACAAGTCGAAAAACGAAGAAGTTCTACCGTTTGCGTTTGGGCGTCCCACGGCCCTGTGTAGCCTCGATTGGACATCCTCTTGATGACGGTTGACCCAACCATTGGCCCGCAACTGTCCAACCACTGACTCACCACAGGAAGCCGACATGAGCCTCAACGAGCTACGAACGCTTGGACGCACTGGCGCCCTGATTAGCCCTCTCACTTTGGGTACCTTGAATTTTGGCACTGGCACCGCCCCCACGGGCCCTGCCGAGAGCATCCGCATCATCCAGGCGGCACTGGACGGCGGCATCACCAGCATCGACACCGCCGATATCTACTCCCAGGGCGAGGCGGAAGTCGTGGTGGGCCAGGCAATCCAAGGAAGGCGCGACGACGTTTTCCTCGCCACCAAATTCCATGGCCAGATGGGATCCAACCCAGCGCATGCCGGAAATTCGCGTCGGTGGATTGTCCGGGCTGTGGAGGACAGCTTGAGGCGGCTGAACACGGACAGGATCGACCTCTACCAAGCGCACCGTCCGGACTACAACACCGATCTCCTGGAGACCATCACCACCCTGAACGACCTCATCCGGCAAGGCAAGATCCTCTACTACGGCACTTCGGTGTTCAGCCCGGCGCAGCTCGTCGAGGCACAGTGGATCGCGAACACCAACCACCTGACGCCGCCGGTGGTGGACCAGGTTCCCTATTCGCTTCTGGTTCGCGCCAACGAACGCGACGTTTTCCCCATCACCCAGCAGTACGGCGTCGGGGTTTTGAGTTATGGACCGCTCGACGGCGGGTGGCTGGCTGGCGGTTACCGCGTTGGCGCGGGCCAGCCCGAAAGCTCACGTTCGGCCGCTGTGCCGGGTCGCTTCGACGTGACCGCTCCCTTCAACCAGGGCAAGCTGCACGCGGCGGACGCACTCGCACAGCTGGCCGCCAGGTACGGATTGACCCTCATCCAGCTTGCCGTTGCCTTTGCCCTGAACCATCCCGCTGTCACCAGTGTGATCATTGGACCGCGGACCGAGGACCATCTCACCGACTACCTGAAGGCCGCCGATGTGGTGCTCAGCGAAGCGGCTTTGGATGAAATAGATGACATCGTGGCCCCCGCCGTCAACTTTCTTGAGCGGGACGCCGGCACGGTTGCTCCCCATCTGGAGTACCCCGAACTTCGACGTCGGTAGCTCGCCTCACGTTGTGGGGCCCGTTCTGCACCCTTCAGTCCTCGTGAAGCACGCGGAGCAGGCCTCGCAATCGCCTATTGACGGCGTTGGGTCCCGGCGTGATCCTTGTCCTAAGTGCTGCGGCACGCCCGCAGCGTCAGGTCCAGTAGAACGCCGCCTCCCATGTCCAAACACCATGTCAAGCAAGACGCGGCGAAAGCCGTCATCACGGGACAGCCGACCGAAGGTCCCCTGACCCACGAAGAGTTGCAGCTCTCAGGCCGCAACCATTCAATGCCGCTCGAAGCCCTCCACGACGACATCACGCCAGCAGGCCTGCACTACCTGCTCATTCACTTCGATATCCCGCACGTTTCTGCCGAGGCATGGCGCTTGCGGCTCGGTGGGGCGGTTAATCACAGCTTGGAACTGAGCCTCGACGACGTCAAGTCGCGTCCGGCTGTCACCATGCCGGTCACCATGGAGTGCGCCGGAAATGGACGCTCGCTCCTGCAGCCTCGTCCCCTCAGTCAGCCTTGGGTGTTGGGAGCTGTAGGCACTGCGGAGTGGACCGGAACTCCTTTGGCACCACTGCTGGAAGAGGCAGGGTTGGCGGATGACGCCGTCGAGCTTGTCTTTACCGGCGCCGACAGCGGTATCCAAGGTGGAGTGGAGGAACCGTACGCCCGCAGTCTTTCGATCTCCGAGGCCATGCACCCCGAAGTCATGCTGGTCTACGCCATGAACGGTAACCCGCTCCCGATCCAGCACGGTTTCCCGCTGCGGCTTTTGGTGCCCGGCTGGTATGGCATGGCAAGTGTGAAGTGGTTGACGTCCATCGAGGCTGTGACTTCACGCTTTATGGGATTCCAACAGGCCGTGGCATATCACTACCTTCAGGGACCCGATGGGCCAGGTTTGCCCGTGACGCACATTCGCGTCCGCTCCCTGATGGTGCCGCCCGGGATCCCTGACTTCTTTACCCGACGCCGGGTAGTGGATGCCGGTCCTGTGATGCTGCACGGCAGGGCGTGGTCCGGCCATGGCGAAGTGGAACGGGTGGAGGTGGGGATCGACGGCGAGTGGATGCCAGCTCACCTGGAACCCGCTATGGGTGATTTTGCCTGGCGTTCGTGGACCATGGTGTGGGTCGCGAGCCCGGGAGAGCACGAGTTGCGGTGCCGTGCAATGGACTCCTCGGGTGCGCTGCAGCCCAGCGATCAGGTGTGGAACTACCAGGGCATCGGGAACAACATGGCCCAGCGGGTTGAGGTGACGGTTCGGTAGGGGTTTCGGGTCCTGGCCTCGCCCCGCCCTCGCCGAGATCGCTGGAATGCTTTGTGATCGCCGGAACTCTCCGGCGTACTCGGTGGTTTCCCCATGTGCTCGCACGTTTCCAGCGTTCTCGCGGGTCTTGCTAGGCCCGGTTAGACTCTTCCCAATCATGAGTATCCCGTCATCATCCCCGGCAAACGTTCGCGTCGACGCCTGGCTGTGGGCGATCCGCGCTTACAAGACACGATCCGCGGCCACTGCGGCCTGCCGCGCCGGGCACATCCGGATCAACGGCAATCCGGTGAAGGCCTCGCAAACCGTGATCATTGGAGACACCATCCGCGTCCGCGAATCCGGGTGGGAACGGATCCTCGAAGTGCGGCGGCTGATCGCGAAACGCGTCGGCGCCGAGGCTGCGTCGCACTGCTTCACCGACCACACTCCCCGGCGGCCCGTTGCCCCCAAGCTTGGCCTTCCCCAGCGCGACCGTGGTGCCGGCCGGCCCACCAAGAAGGACCGGCGGGACATGGAGAAGTTGCGGGGGTAGTTGCTGTTTCTCGACCATGTGGGGGTCCGTGCGCTTTTGCTGGATCATTCGTGTGGTCACCGGTTGACGACCGCGGAAACAATGGGATCGACGGGTTCGTTCGGCGAATGATCCAGCAGATTTTTCTTGGCTGCCGTTCTCCTTGCTGGCAATAGTTATCCACAAGCGGTCCCCTTCGACGTGAAACCCTCCCTTTCCCCCGCCTAGACTGGCCGACACATCGCCAAACAGCTGCTGGGGGAGCCTGTCATGTCACGCCTTTCTGCCTTTTCTTCACGTGCCCACGTTCAAGGAGCGGTCTTCGGACTCACGGCCGCTTTGCTTCTCTCTGGTTGTCAGGGCGGGCCGCCCAGTTCTCCTTCCGAAACAAACTCGACGACGGCGTCACCCACCTCGGGAGTTTCGTCGCCAGGTCCTTCGGCTACTGAATCTTCGGGGAGTGCTACTCCGGCCGCTGTGTACAAGCCAGCCGACGCGAAGGGCAAGGCACAGAACGTGCCGGTTCCTGTGATGCCTGAGCTGGCGAAGGAGAACTCGCACGCAGGGCTTGAGGCGTTTATCAGGTATTGGTACGCGACTTATTCGTACGCCACTGAGACGGGCGATGTTGGACCCTGGAGTCTTGCCACTGACACAACAACGGTTTCAGGTGCCGCCTATAAGAAGGCCATCGATGCAAACTATTCCGATGGTTCTTGGCTGGCCGGAGGAAAAATAGCAACGCCCTCGATCGAGGTCCTTTGGCAAAGCGGAGCCGACTTCCAAGTAGCGAAGGTTCAGGTCATCCAAGAGGAAATTGGGTACTTCTACGCCAACGCCACTGTCAGACAGAAGATTTCGGAAGCATCCAACACTGCCGAGGCTGTGAAAGCAGTCTACGAGAATGGCCTGTGGCAAGTTATCGACAACGGCTTGATTTTGGGTTGAGCATGCGAAGCTATCGGAAGATCTTCGTCTTTGTCGTCATCTACATGTCACTGATCCAAATACTTGGTTCGCCCGTCGCAATCGCGGATGAGGAACCTGGAATCAGGGCCAATAGGGGCGAAACGGGCATGGAGCTGAGCGCTCATTTCATCCTGGACAAATACACCGGAATACCCGCAGCAAACTTGGGGGCACCGGTCTCAGACGATCCGTACCAGTACAAGCCGGATACCCTTTGCCGCGCTGGCGGTGGAGGCTTGGGATGCCAAGGACTCGAGTGCCCACCCACAACGGAGGGAGGCGCCGAAGGCACCCCTGTTGTGTGGAAAAAAGCACCAAAGGCCATCTCAAATCCGGACTGGACAGACTATAGGGCAATCAGCGGACCCACGTGCCTGTACGCCGCCCAACCCGAGAACGTCCTGGCCAACATCGCCACCCGGATCCTGAACGACTTCCGCCAACTCCCCGTCAACCCCGGAACCCTCGAAGCCCAGCCCTTCCCCCACACCCTCAAGGGCGGGCCAACGAACTTCTACACCACCGCCACCGAACAAGCCTTTGACGTCACCATCCTCGGCCAGGCAGTGCACCTGACCGCGACCCCGGCAAGCTTCACCTACAACTTCGGCGACGGCACCAGCCGCGGCCCGACACCGGTCGCCGGCTACTCGATCCCCGAAGCCGGCTGGCTCCTCAACGAAACCCGCAGCAGCCACAGCTACACGGCTACAGGGAACTACCCCGCCACCATCACCACCAGCTTCACCGGAACCTACTCCGTCAACAACGGACCACCACTACCCATCAACGGAACCCTGGACCTCACCACACCACCCAAAACCATCCAAGTCTGGAAAACAGAAAAAGCGCTCGTCGCCGACACCTGCCAGGAAAACCCCAAATCCTGGGGCTGCCCCGGCAATGCCCGCTGAGGTAGACCAGACACTATTCGCAATTGACTGGGTTGCCTGGTGCCGCCGCGCCCAAAAACCGGTCGCTTTCACGGCCACTCGGAAGCCTAAATAGCCCGGGAACGGAACCTGTCCGCACGTTTTCCACAGGCTCCACATCGTCACTTCGACCGCTTCTTCCAAGCAATCTAAGCTGTTTCAACACCCACCAAGAACCAGTGAAAGAGCCCTACATGAACCGAGTCTTCATTGCCCGCTTTTCCACCTCAACTCGCGTGAAATCCGCGGTTCTGGCCGTCGGCGGTGTGCTCCTCTTGAGTGCTTGCCGCAGCGGGACGTCACCAGTTTCGACATCCGCCGATGGGCCGTCGACCAATTCAACGTCGCACCATAAAGAGCTGACGCAGGCCTTCATAGTTTCGGCTGATGGGTTGTATCAACTCATGCCGGACTTCCACTGCCGCGATGACGGCCCGGACTCGGAAGACAGCAGATGCCTGACGCTGGAGTGCCCGGCCACTGCTGACAGCGCAGCGGAGGGTCGTCCGGTCATCTGGAAACGGGCACTACGAACCATAACCAACCCCGGATGGTATGACTGGATTCCTGTTAGCGGCCCCACGTGCTTCTACGATCCTCACGCCTGAGGAAGTTCGCGACCAATGGTGAGGAATTGGGCAGCGATCACGCTAATGGGTTAGGAGAACCAGGTCCCAGGAGGGCCCATGAACAGCAGGAAGCTAAACACTGCCCCCACGGCAACCAGGGTGACAACTACGGCAAGAATAGGGTTCCGCAGAATCCAGGCCTGGGCCTTCTCGAAGCCGTCCTGAGGTTCCTCTCCCCCATCGGCCAGGCGCCAACCGCCGGCAAGGAGACCCCGACGGTCGAGCGACTTTTCCACGGGAATCGTGGCGTAGGGGATCACTGCCGAGACGATAGCAAGCAGACCCGTTCGGGCCGGCCATTTCTGGTTGATCCAGGTGAAGGCGGCTGTCGCTGCATAGCAAAGGAAGACAAAGCCATGGATGCCTCCGGCCACGCTCACGCCCACCTCCGTGGTTTGGGTGACGTACTTAAGGAACAGGCCAATCAGCAGCAGCGTCCACGTCACAGCTTCGGCAAAAGCAACGGTACGAAACAGGGTGCGGGGCTGCATGGAAGTCCTTGGCTGGGAAACGGGAGTCCCGTCCAATTTACCGTGACAGGACAAACACGTTCACCCCAAGGGAGGAAGCGAGTCCCGGTGCCGGATCTGCGAGTCCCCGAATTCAACGGGCACAGGAGCGATCTCCATCGGCGGCTCATGACGGGTCCGGGCTTTGCCGACGGCGATGTGCGGCAACCAGCGTGGTGACCTGTAGCCAAGGGCAGGTGAGCTCAGGATGAAGTCGTCGATGTTGTCCAGGCCCAGGTCATCCAAAAGCACATGGAGGCCCTGCACCAGAAGGGCCTGATAGTCGTGCACCTCTTGAGGAACGTCCACTTCCAGTCCCATGAGACGGCCGCCACCCAGGGGGATCAGTTTGTCCGACTTTCCCAGGAACCCCTGCAACACAGGCAACTCGGTCAACCAACCCACAATCTCTGGAACTACGTTCTCTGACCGGGACATTCCTTTGGTCCAGCCTTCAATGTCCCGGACCAGGTCATCGAGGATGCCCACGTGCAGCAGCGTCATGTGCAGCCCTTGCGGCTTCCGGAGGAAGTCGACGTAGCGGCTTAGTCCCTCATAATCGGATTGCCCGGCGCCTATGCGGAGGACCGGCACCTCGACGGTGATCCGGGATCCATGCGGTTTGCCTCCAGTGGGGTTACTGGCCGTCATGCATGACATTATGCGCCGCTCGCCGCTCCCATGGCAGGCCCCCAACAGAAGCCCGGTGCCGCCGTCGTGCTTAATGCCCTATTTCTTGGAACGGGCCTGAACCAGATTCGCAAACGGTAGGCGGCCATAGGTGCCAACGAAATCAGCATGGTAGGCAGCTTCGGCTGCGTTCACCTCGGAAGGAGGGAGTTCCTTCCACGCGATGATCAGGTCCAAAGCATCCCGGAGCTGCCAGATGAGGCGGGCGTCCCAGACGACGGTGGGTCGCCCGCGGCCGTAATCCATGAACTCCTGGATCTGCTTCCGAAGCCCCCGATTCCCTTGGCTTCCGGCGCTGGCTTTGCCCAAGTACAAAAGGGAAGCATCCGGAACCCACTCCGCTTCCAAAGCTTCCCGTTTGAGGGATGGGTCCTTTTTCTTGAAGGTGCCCGCGGTGCTCTTGTTGAGGAAAACGGGCTCGAAGCCAGCAGGGCAAAGCAGGGCAAAGACCCCGGTACCTTGGGGGACGCGCATGACGTCGAGTTCGTCCAAGGCCCGGAAGCCCGTGAAACCATCTGCGGTGAGAGACTTTTTGGTGAAGAGCATGGTCCATTGTGTCAACCGCACGTTTCTGGTGCTCTGCGAGCTTCACTTCTAAATCTGCGAGCGTCATGGCCCGCATCATGATCAAGTTCAGGGTGATACTGTCGCCGTACGGCAACAAATGCTAAAGTCGTCGTACGGCGACATTTTCGCAAGTTGCCGTACGGCGACAGGAGTCGAGAATGCGAACGGTGCGGGAGGCAGGCCCACTGGTGCGTGAGCTTCGTGAGGAGCGTGGCTGGTCTCAGGCAGAGCTTGCCCGCCGAGCGAACGTTTCGCGAACCTTCTTGATCGACCTTGAAGCCGGCAAGGCAACAGTGGAGACTTCAAAATTCATGGACGTCTTCCAAGCTTTGGGGTTCGAGCTTGCCGTACGCAACAGCGACACCGGCCACGTCAGATGGTAAATACCCGTGCACTCGACGTGTTCATGGATGGGACAGCCTGCGGCCGCGTTGAGCAGTCGCCGTCAGGAAATCTGACATTCCGCTATAAACCGGAATATCAGGCAATCCCCGACGCGACACCATTATCGCTTTCCATGCCACTGGCCGCCGCTTCACACAAGAAGCGCGCAGTCCTGCCCTTCCTGCAAGGCTTGCTCCCGGACAGCGACGGAGCCTTGCGGACCATAGCGAGGAGGTTTGGGGTCTCGTCATCAAACCCTTTCGCCATCCTTGAGCACATCGGTGCAGATGTCGCTGGTGCACTCCAATTCATGCGTCCGGGAACAGAATCCCCGGACGGCGGGCTCGCCAGGAACTCGGTCACCCCAGTCTCGGAATCCGATGTTGCCACCATGCTGGATCATGTTGTGGCTGAATATGAGGATGGCACGCCATACGACGATGCAGCAGGACGCTTCAGCCTTGCAGGAGCACAACCGAAAATCGCCCTTCATCAACTCTCCGATGGCGCGTGGGGAGTCCCGGCAGATGCGACACCAACAACTCACATCTTGAAGCCGACAGCAGGGAACTTCAGCAGGCTCGACGTCGTCGAGCAGCTGACCATGAGGGCGGCAGCCCTGCTCGGCCTTGAGGTGGCGGCGTCCGAACTTGTACGCATCGGTTCTTGGGACGTATTCGTGACACGGCGCTATGACCGTCAACTCACCAATGGGGTCTGGCGCCGCATTCACCAAGAGGACCTCTGCCAGTCTCTGAGCGTTTCGCCGGCAAAGAAATACCAGCATCGCGACGGTGGTCCTGGGGCCGGCGACATGGCTTCGCTTGCGCGGTCGTTTCCCCTCGAAAGAGACCGCCGCAAAGCTGGAGAAGCACTTTACCGGGCCTTCGTGTTCAACGCTGTCGCCGGTTGCACCGATGCTCACGCCAAGAACTACTCGATCCTGCTCCAAGGCAGTGAAGTGCAAATAGCGCCGCTTTATGACCTCGCTACATACGCACCCTACTGGGACGGAGAATCGACCATCGATCTCGCGATGAGCGTGAAAGGCGAATACCGCCTGCAGAAAATCAGCAGGCAAATGTTGGTCTCGACGGCTACGCAGTTCGGCGTCACGCCCGACGTAGCGGAAGAGATTGTTGGAAACTACTGCGGGCAGCTGGCGGAAGCGTTTGATGCCGCCAAAGACGAACTGAAAAACCATATGGGGCGGCTGCCGAAAGTCGCCGACGATGCAGTGGCCAACGTACGCAAGCTGCCACTGGTCCAGTGAGCTAGCCGCTCGGTCGACACACAAAGCCTGAAGCAAGCCTTTCAGCGTTGACACAGCCTTGTGACCCGTGCCATATTCGATAACGTGAACCTGTCAGACAGCCGGACAGCCGGACAGCAAGCCCCTCAGGGCTCTTCCGCTGGGCATACGCCGATCTCGCGCATTTCCGCGGCTGAGGCTGTCTTCGCTGCACTCAGAAGGGCTATCGAGGGCGGCCAGTTCGATATCGGCACCAAGCTGAGCTCTGAAGCAACACTTGCAGCCCAGTACGGCGTGAGCCGCTCGGTCATCCGCGAAGCCCTGCGGTCCTGCAACACGCTGGGTTTGACCGTGACCAAGACCGGCAAGGGCACGTTCATTGTGGCCAACAAGGTCGCCAATGACCTTACCTTGGGCCAGTACAGTGCGCGTGATCTGAACGAGGCACGTCCGCACATTGAGATTCCAGCAGCCGGGCTGGCAGCCCAGCGCCGCACGGAAGAAGAACTTGAGCACCTGAAGGACATCGTCCAGGAAATGCTCAACGAGAACGATCCAGAAGCTTGGGTAAACCTGGACGCCAGCTTCCATTCCGCCGTCGCCCGGGCCAGTGGCAACCGGGTGTTCGCCAGCGTCGTCTCCGATATCCGCGAGGCCTTGGCCCACCAGTCTGAAACCCTCAACCTCGTCGCCGACCGGCAACACCGCTCGGACGAGGAACACGTTGCCGTGCTGAACGCAATCGAAGCAGGCGACGCCGAAGCAGCGAGCAAAGCGATGGCCGATCACCTTCAGGCCGTCAGCGTCGCACTGGACACGATCCTCAGCAAATGAACCACCCAAAGGACACCATGCCCCAAGTGACCGCGGCAGCAGCGGCCCAAACAGCACAGAGAACACCCAACCACGTCCCGCTCGTCGAACAGACCCGCGACGGCTTGGTGGAGAGCATCCACTATGGATCGCTGATCGCCCTGAACGTCGATGGCAGCAGTGCCATCGAAGCCGGCGAGCCGGACGCGCCGATGTATCCGCGTTCCTCCCTTAAGCCGCTGCAGGCCGTAGCCCTCCTCCGTGCAGGCTTGGACATCCCGCAGAACCTCCTCGCCCTGACGGCGGCCAGCCACTCGGGCAGTAAAGCGCATCGGGACGGCGCCGCCGAAATCCTGGCGCTTCACGGCCTGACCGAAGCGGCGCTGGGCAACAGCACCGACCTGCCATACGGCGTCGTTGAGCGCGAAGAATGGCTCCGCGCCGGCAATGCCCCCACCCAACTTGCGCAGAACTGCTCCGGCAAGCACGCGTCCATGACCGCGGTGTGCGTCATTAACGGTTGGCCCGTAGAGGGCTACCTGAACCCGGAACACCCGCTTCAGGTCCTGGTTCGTGACACCATCACCGAACTTACTGGCGAGGACGCAGCCGCAGTGAGCACGGATGGCTGCGGCACTCCGCTTTTTGCCCACACGCTTCACGGCATGGCCCGCGCTTATGGCCGCATCGCCGCCGCTGACCAAAGCACCAACGAGGGCAAAGTTGCCCACGCCATGCGCCGCTTCCCCGAGATGGTCGCAGGCGAAGGCCGCGACGTCACCGCGCTGATGCGCGCCGTCCCAGGGGTGCTGGCCAAGGACGGTTTTGAAGGCCTCCAGCTGGTGGGCTTGCCGGACGGCCGCGGCGTGGCTGTGAAGATTTCCGACGGCGGTGACCGCGCCCGTATGCCCGTCACCGTTGAGGTTCTCCGCCAGCTGGGCGTCGACGGCGGCAGCCTGGACACGCTTCAAAGCCCACCGGTGCTAGGTGGCGGCCTTCCGGTCGGCGAGCTCCGCGCAGCGCAATTTTTCAGCAAGAACTAAACCAAGGACAGCTATGACCACCGTCGATCAGGCGATCCCCATCCGTTCCGAACACGACCTCTTGGGAGACCGCGATATTCCTGCGAACGCCTACTGGGGCGTCCACACCCTGCGGGCTATCGAGAACTTCCCCATCACAGGACAGCCGCTGTCCACCAACCGCCACTTGGTCCGCGGCCTCGCGGCGGTAAAACAAGCGGCAGCTCGCACCAACCATGAGCTCGGCCTCCTGGATGCTGAACGCGCCGGAGCCATCGATCAGGCCTGCCAGGACGTCATGGATGGCATGCTCCAGGAGCAGTTCATGGTGGACGTGATCCAGGGCGGCGCGGGCACAAGCTCCAACATGAACGCCAACGAGGTCATCGCCAACCGTGCTTTGGAGATCCTTGGACACCCCAAGGGCGATTACTCAAAGCTGCACCCGAATGACCACGTCAACCTCAGCCAGTCCACCAACGATGTCTACCCGACGGCGGTGAACCTCGCCACGATCTTCTCGGTCAAGGAACTCCTCCTCGCCCTGGAAGAACTCGAGTTGGCGTTTGCCGAGAAGGGCCGTGAATTCCGCACGGTAGTGAAGATGGGCCGCACCCAGCTTCAGGACGCCGTTCCCATGACCTTGGGTCAGGAATTCGGCGGATATGCCGTGACCATCGCCGAGGACCGGGCCCGCCTGGACGAATCCCACATGCTGATCCACGAGATCAACCTTGGCGCCACCGCTATTGGCACTGGCCTGAACGCGCCAGTCGGTTACGCGGATGCTGCGTGCCGTCATCTGGCCGAAATCACTGGCCTTCCGCTCCTCACGTCCGCGGACCTCATTGAGGCCACCCAGGATGTTGGCGCCTTCGTTCACCTGTCCGGCGTCCTCAAACGTGTGGCTGTGAAGCTCTCCAAGATTTGCAACGACCTCCGCCTGCTGTCCTCTGGACCGCGTGCGGGTTTGGGCGAGATCAACCTGCCGGCTGTTCAGTCCGGTTCGTCGATCATGCCCGGCAAGATCAATCCGGTGATCCCGGAAGTGGTCAGCCAGGTGGCGTACGAAGTCATCGGCAACGATGTCACAGTCACCATGGCCGCGGAGGCGGGCCAGCTTCAGCTGAACGCCTTCGAACCGATCATTGTGCACAGCCTGCACAAGAGCATCTCCCACCTGGAAGCAGCGTGCCGCACCCTTACGGCACGCTGCGTCCGGGGCATCACCGCAAACACCGAACGGCTACGGCTTACCGTGGAGCAGTCGATCGGTCTCGTCACGGCATTGAACCCCCACATCGGTTATGCCTCCGCCACGGCCATCGCCCAAGAAGCGCTGGCTACCGGCAAGGGTGTTGCAGAACTCGTCCTGGAGCACGGTCTGTTGACTGCTGCCCAGCTTGAGGAACTGCTCAGCCCGGAACGTCTGGCAAACCTGAGCAAGTAAGCCGAAACCGGCTAGTAAGCCCAGCGGCTCAAGAGAGCCGTCGCGCCCGATAAAGGCACACCCCCGAGGCCCTGTCCTGCGCTCCGCCCCGACCGGACGCGTCCAGGACACCCCCAACAGGACACCCCTAAGGATTCCAATGACCAACCCACCTATTACGGACCACACGGTCCCGGCCCAAGCGCATGCCAGCGAGAAAGCCCTCCACACTGAGGACAAGGGCTACCACAAGGATCTGAAGCCCCGCCAGATCCAGATGATCGCGATCGGCGGTGCAATCGGCACCGGGCTATTCCTCGGCGCAGGTGGCCGCCTCAACGCAGCTGGCCCTTCGCTCGTCATCGCGTATGCCGTATGTGGCTTCTTCGCATTCCTGATCCTCCGCGCTCTCGGTGAGCTCGTTCTCCACCGCCCCTCGTCTGGATCCTTCGTTTCCTACGCCCGTGAGTTCTTCGGTGAGAAGGCAGCTTTCGTTTCCGGCTGGTTCTACTGGATCAACTGGGCCACCACCACCATCGTGGACATCACAGCAGCGGCGCTGTACATGAACTTCTTCGGCAAATACGTCCCGTGGATCGGTGTGGTTCCACAGTGGGCCTGGGCGCTGATCGCACTGGTTGTGGTCCTGGGCCTGAACCTCGTATCGGTCAAGGTCTTCGGCGAGCTTGAATTCTGGTTCGCCATCATCAAGGTGGCCGCACTCGTGGCGTTCCTGGTGTTGGGCACCTACTTTGTCATCTTCGGCACCCCGGTGGAGGGCCAGGAAGTTGGCTTCAGCCTCCTCTCTGACAATGGCGGCATCTTCCCCAATGGCATCCTTCCCATGATCATCCTCATGCAGGGTGTGCTGTTCGCCTACGCATCGATCGAGCTCATCGGCACCGCCGCCGGTGAAACGCCGAACCCTGAGAAGATCATGCCCAAGGCCATCAACTCCGTGGTCTTCCGTATCGCAGTGTTCTACGTTGGCTCGGTCATCCTGCTCGCTCTGCTGCTCCCGTACACCTCCTACGAAAAGGGCGTCAGCCCGTTCGTGACGTTCTTCGGTTCCATCGGCATCCAGGGCGTGGACGTGATCATGAACCTCGTGGTCCTCACCGCCGCGCTGTCCTCGCTGAACGCCGGCCTGTACTCCACCGGCCGTATCCTGCGCTCGATGTCCGTTGCCGGCTCCGCCCCGAAGTTTGCCCAGCGCATGAACAAGGCCGGTGTCCCCTACGGTGGCATTGCCATCACGGCAGGCGTCTCGCTCCTCGGCGTTCCGCTGAACTACCTCGTCCCGTCACAGGCTTTCGAAATCGTCCTGAACGTTGCTTCCGTCGGCATCATCGTCACGTGGGCCACCATCGTCCTGTGCCAGATGCAACTCAAGCGCTGGGCAGACAAGGGCTGGCTCAAGCGCCCGTCCTTCCGGATGTTTGGTGCGCCGTACACCGGTTACCTCTCGCTCCTGTTCCTGGTGGGCGTGCTGGTGATGGTCTTCATCGACTCCCCGCTCACCATGCTGGTCACCGCGATCGCATGCGCACTGATGGTGGTCGGCTGGTACCTATGCCGCAAGCAGATCCATGAGCTTGCAGCGACGCGCGACGGCTACACCGGCAGCGCGCCGGTGGTTGCGAACCGTCCCATGCGCGGCGGCGACTCCTAACAAGCCCAAGCAGCGCCCGACGGCGGCACCCGGGTTCCGTAACAACGGAACCTGAGTGCCGCCGTCGTTGGTTAACGCACCCAAGTAGCCGTGAGAACGCGCCTAAGCCAAACATCCGATGATTGGCGACTACTATGGACCCATGGCTGTCACAGATGAGGCGATTGGCAAGATCAAGGACATGCTGATCCGCGGGGAACTCAAGGCCGGGGATCGGCTTCCGCCTGAGAAGGAACTGAGCGAGCGGCTCGGCCTTTCTCGCAGTTCGCTGCGTGAAGCGGTGAAGGCGCTGGAGCTGATCCGCGTGCTCGATGTCCGCCGCGGCGACGGAACCTACGTCACCAGCCTCGATGCCAAGCTGCTCAACGAAGCCGTGGCCTTTGTTGTTGACCTGCATCAGGACCGCTCCATCCTGGAACTCTTTGAGGTCCGACGAATCCTGGAACCGGCCACGGCCCACCTCGCTGCCGGAAAGATCGGTCCGGCCGAGCTCATGGCACTCCGGGCCACTATGGATGGCATCGATGAAAACACCGACGTCGAAGAACTGGTAGCCCACGACCTCGAATTCCACAGCATCATTACCGAAGCCGCGGGGAACGACTACCTTGGCAGCCTGTTGGAGGCCCTGTCCAGCAGCACGGTTCGTGCGCGGATCTGGCGTGGCCTGACGCAGGAAAAGGCCGTGGCGCACACCCTTGCCGAGCACCGCGCGATCGCCGACGCCTTGGAACGCGGCGATGCCGAGCTGGTCCGGGCCCTCGTGACGGTCCACATCAGCGGTGTGGAGAACTGGCTGCGGCAGGCACTCTAATCCGGGGAAGCTAATCCTGTGAAATCGGCGTAACCGGCAGCCCATAGGTACGAATCGCGGTCGCCTCGAGCACGGCATCCTGTTCCGGGACGCTCAGTGAAGACACGAGTTCCAACAACACATCCAGGGTCCTGCCGTACGGCGCACCGAGCGTGCTGACTGGCCAATCGCTGCCGATCATCAAGCGATCGGGGCCGAAGGCTTCCAACGCTTCGTCGAACAGTGACCGCAACGAATCGGCCGAATACTCCACGCCGGGCAGGTGCAAGCCGGACAATTTAGCCACCGTGTTGGGCAGGCGCCCAAGTTCTCGAAAATCAGAGCGCCAAAGGTCCATCGCAGTCGCATCCGCAAGGGGCGGCTTGCCGAGATGATCCAGGACCACGGTCAGCTCAGGAAGTTTGCGGGCAAGCCGGACAGTGGCTCCCAAGTGACGTGGGAAGGCATCGGGGACGTCGAAGGCCAGGCCGCGCGCGGCAACCAAGGCCAGGGATTCCCGTACCGAGGGCAGGTCCAGGAAGTCGTCGCGGGGGTCATCATGCACCAAGTGCCGGACTCCCCTGAACACAGAATGAGCGGCGAACGTGTCCAGCTGTTCCGCAGCTTGTGTTGGCGAATCCAGTTGGATCCACCCCACGACGCCGAGCACCCATGGATTGCGCGCGGCCACACCGAGCATGCTCTGGGTATCGGCAACCGTATCGTCGGCCTGGACCAGCACCGCTCCCCTGATCCCTGCTTCGGCCAAGACCTCTCCAGCCTCATCCTCCCCGAAGCTGCGGAACAGCGCGCCGTGCTGCGGGCCCAGCCACGAGTAGGGTCGGACACCGCCGGTTACAAAGGCATCCAGGTTCCACAGGTGCAGATGCGCGTCAATCACGCCCCAGAGCCTCCAACGCGTCCCACAATTCTTCCGGCACGGATTCCTGCATACGGCGGGCGTTCGAGGTGACCTGCTCTGGTCTGCTGGCTCCGACTGTCACATTCACCACGGCCGGATGCCGCAACGGGAACTGGAGTGCCGCCGTCGGAAGTTCAACGCCGAAGTCCCGGCAGACCGCGGCAAGCGCCCGCGCACGCTCAACCACTGCACGCGGGGCGCGGTCGTAGTTGTAATGCGCGTCGTCGGGGACTTCGGGACGGGCCAGCAGCCCGGAGTTGTAGACGCCAACATTCACGACGCCGGTGCGGCGCTCCACGCAGCGGTCAAGCAGCGGGACGCTGGGCTGCTCAAGCAGCGTGTAGCGGCCTGCAAGCATGACGAGGTCCAGGTCCGCGGCCTCGACACACTCCAAGGCTGCCTCCGCGGAGTTGGTGCCGACGCCGATGGCTTTGACCACCCCTTCTTCGCGCAGTTTCTCCAATGCTGGAAGGGCCTGCGAGATCCCGGCCTGGAGATCGTGAACATCGGGATCGTGGAGGTACGCGATATCCACATGATCCAGGCCCAGGCGTTCCAGGGAGTCCTCGATGCTGCGCCGGATGCCGGCTTCGGTGAAATCCCACACGCGCCTGCTGGTAGCGGGGACGTCGAAGCCTTCGTCGTCCTTTGCAGAGCCGACGTTTGCCGAACCGGCATCGGGGTTGGCTTCCAGCAGGCGGCCCACTTTGGTGGAGATGACGAAGTCTTCCCGGGGTTTGTCCCGGAGGACAGCGCCCAATCTCTGCTCAGACAAGCCCAGGCCGTAGTGCGGTGCGGTGTCGAAGTAGCGGAATCCTGAGTCCCAGGCGGCCAGGACAGTGGCCAAGGCTTCCCCATCAGGGATGGCCTTGTACAGGTTTCCGATGCCTGCCCCGCCGAATCCGAGCCGGCCGAGGTTAAGTGGTTCCAGGTTCATGGCAGCTCCCATACCTTCTGGATACCCGAATCGTTCCCGGAATAATCGTCCTGAACCTCAAGAAGTTCGGCCATCCTGGCCTGCCAGGGAACGTTCGCCGGATGATCCGCGAGTGCATGGCGCATGGCTTGGTAGTCTTCGACGTCCACCACGTGGAAAAGGTCCAGCCCGCTGCGCCAGATCCGCCAATTCCGTACGCCGGCTCCTTTAAGTGCTTCAACGAGTTCGGGCGGTATGTTCGCGTGGGCGTCGGCGTATTCCTCTTCCGTTCCAGGTTTGAGGCGGGTGTGGAGGGCGATGCTTTCAGTCATTGACATCCTCCGGCTTCAGGAACAGTTCAAGTACGGGCACTGCGACGTCGGGCCGCTGGACCGGGAGCTTGATGGTCAGGGTTCCGGCTGGCTGGCCTCCGGGGGTCATGTTCATGGCTTGCTGTCCCGGGTCCACCTCTTGCAGGAAGACCTCGGACGCATCGTTGAGGAGTTGGGCATACTCCACTTTGCCAGCCAGGTCCGGGAGATGGACGTATTCAAAGGGCCAGGCGAAGAGGTGCACGTACAGCCTGTTCCCACGCTGGGTGTAGCGGGCATCCGTTGGTGCTATGAACTGCGACGTTCCCGCACCATAAATGGACCGCGAGTGCAGTTGCATCCACTCGCCGATCCCTTCGAGGGAGGCGAGCGCCCGGGGGTCGATGCTGCCCCGGCCTGTTGGGCCTACGTTGAGCAGCAGGTTTCCGCCCTTGGAGACGCCGTCCACCAGCATTCGGATGAGCAGATCCACAGACTTGTAGTTGAGGTTGTCGCGGTCGTACCCCCAGCTGCCGTTCAAGGTCTGGCAGGCTTCCCAGCTGACCCGGGCGCCGTCCACCATCATGGGACCTGCTGGCTGGTACTGCTCCGGAGTGACAAAGTCTCCGGGGATACCCAGGCGATCGTTGACCACGATGCCGGGCTGGACTTCCCGCACCATGCCGAGCAGGGTTTCGGAGTCCCAGTCCTTGGCGCCCTTGGGGCCCCAGAACCCGGCGTGTTCGACGTCATCGTAGGAGAAATCGAAGAACAGGTAGTCGATGGTGCCGTAGTTGCTGAGGAGCTCACGCACCTGGCCATGCAGGTACTCGCGGTAGCGTGCCATATCGCGCCCGGCGTTGAGGCTTTCGACGTCGGTGGCGTTGCGTTGCGGGTGCACGCCATCGATGGTGAAGTCGGGGTGGTGCCAGTCGATCAGCGAATGGTAGAAACCGACTTTGAGCCCTTCATCCCGCAGCGCTTGAACGTACTGTGCGATCAGGTCACGGCCGGCTGGCGTGTTGGTGGCCTTGTAGTCCGTCAGGGCTGAGTCCCACAGGCAGAAGCCGTCGTGATGCTTGGTGGTGAGGACCACGTACTTCATGCCGGCCCTGCGCGCGGCCCGTGCCCACTCGTTTGGATCGTAGAGATCGGGGTCAAAGCGCCGGAAGTATGCGGAGTACTCCTCCACAGTGATTTCCTCCCGGTTCATCACCCACTCGTGCCGGGCCGGCAGGGCGTAGAGGCCCCAATGGACAAACATGCCAAAGCGTGACTCTTCGAACCAAGGTGCGTGCTGGATCAACGGGATACCTTCCGTGTGCCGGGAGTTGGCGGTGCTTTTGGAGCGACAGGGCAGGATTGGGAGGGGCACAGAGGGGCACAGCTCCTCCCAATCCGAGCGTGATTCTATTGGTAGAGGTTGGGCTTGATGGTCTCGGAGTCGATGTTCTTGGCGTCATACCAGTAGAAGCCGGTGTCGATCTTGCCTGGCAACTTCTCACCCTTGATTGCGGCAACGGCTGCCTTGATGGTCTCGTAGCCGATGCCAACCGGGTTCTGGGTGACGGCGCCTGCCATGAGTCCGGACTTGATGGCGTCGATTTGGGCCTTGCCGGAGTCGAAGCCGACGATCGTCAGCTTGCCCTTGAGGCCGAGCTCCTCCACGGCCTTGACGACGCCGATAGCCGAACCTTCGTTGGTTCCGTACATGCCTTTGAGGTTGGGGTTGGCGGTGATGATCGCCTTGGCTGCGTCTGCCGAGAGAAGCTGATCGCCACCGGCGTACTGGATGGCGACGATCTTGACGCCGGGGTTGTTCTTCTCGATGTATTCCTTGAAGCCGTCCCGGCGATCAGTGCCTGACTTGGATGTTTGGTCGTGGCCGATGATGGCGATCTCGCCCGATCCGCCAATCAGTTCAGCGAGGTGCTTGGCAGCCTCGGCCGCTGCCGCCTTGTTGTCGGTGGAGGCCGTGGTGGCCGGAATGGTGGAGTCAACGCCGGAGTCGAACGCAATGACGGGGATGTTCTTGCTCTTGGCTTGCTCCAGGAGGGGCGTGGCGGCCTGTGAGTCCAGTGCTGCGAAGCCGATGGCTGCAGGCGACTTGCCCAGGGCGGTGGTGAGCATCTGGATCTGCTGGTCCACGTCCTTCTCGGTGTTCGGACCCTCAAAGCTGATCTCGACGTTGAATTCCTTGGCAGCCTTGTCCGCTCCTTGCTTTACGGCCTGCCAGAACTGGTGTTGGAAGCCTTTGGACACGACGGCGATGTACGGCTTGGCGCCGTCTGCTGCTGCCCCGCTGGCGGTGGCAGATCCGGCCGGTGCCTCGCAGCCGGCGATAGCGACGGCACCGAGGGCGAGGCCGGTGAGGGTAAGGAAGGAACGGCGGTTGTGGATGGACTTGCTCACGATTGAAGACTCCCTTTTTCTGAGGATGCGTTCTGGAGAGGATGCGGGTGGTTGGAGCGGAAGCGCAGAGGCTATTTGCTGGTCTCCTTCCTGCGCAGCATGTCCAGGTAGACCGCTACGAGGATCACGACGCCGATTGCCACGTTCTGCCATTCCTGCGGCACGGAGATGATGCGCAGGCCGTTGGTCAGGACGGACATGATGAGGGCGCCGATCACTGTTCCGACTATGGAGCCTTTGCCTCCTGCCAGGGATGTTCCACCGATCACGACGGCGGCAATCGCCTGCAGCTCGTAGCCCATGCCTTGCCCCGGCTGGGCGGAGTTGAGGCGGGCTGCAATGATGACTCCAGCCAGGCCCGTGAAAGCTCCGGCAGCCGTGTAAATCCACAACTTCCAGTTCCGGACGTTGATGCCCGAAAGTGCTGTGGCTTCCTCGTTGGAGCCGATGGAAAAGGTGTAACGGCCCAAGAGCGTCTTGCTCATGACAAGCCCGGCCAGTACGGCCACTGCGAAGAAGATGAAGACCGCATTGGGAACCACCAGGCCCGGGATGGGCTTGCCGAGGGCGAGGTTGGCGAAGCCTTCAGTGCTGGTGAAATAGATGGGCTTGGTTCCGGAAACTACCAGGGCCATGCCCTGTGCCACGAGCATGGTGGCCAGGGTGGCAATGAACGGTGGAATCTTCAGGAAGGAGATCAGGAATCCATTGACGGCACCGATCACGGCTCCCATCAGGATGCCGCCAATGACGCCGGCCCACAGTGGCAGACCGAGATAGGTCAGGACCACGCCTGTCATGACCGAGCACAGGCTCATGCCGGTACCCACGGAGAGATCAATGCCGCCGGTGATGATCACGAATGTCGCGCCCAAGGCCAACAAACCGATCACCACTGTGGAGAGCAGGATGTCCGAAAGATTGCTTGGTACCAGGAACCGAGAGTTCATTGCGCCGAAAAAGATCACCAGGACAATGAGTGAACCGAAGGCCAGGAGCTGTTGGAGGGATGAACGGAACCGGGTAGCCAGGTCACGTACGGGCTTCTGTTCGGCGGGTCCGGGCTTTGTACCCTGGTTGCGGGACGCGGGGGTCTCTACAAGGCTCATGCTGTCATTGCTCCTGGTGTGGCGATGGCGCGGCGGGTGGCCAGCTCCATGATTTGTTCCTGGGTGGCTTCAGCGTTGCTGAGGAAGCCTGTGATCCGGCCTTCGGCCATAACGGCGATCCTGTGGGACATGCGCAGGATCTCGGGAAGCTCCGAGGAGATCATGATGATTGATTTCCCGCCGTCTGCCAGTTCGTTAAGGAGCCTGTAAATCTCCTCCTTGGCACCAACGTCGATTCCGCGTGTGGGTTCATCAAAGATGAGAATGTCGCAATCCTTGACGAGCCACTTCGCGATCACGATCTTCTGCTGGTTGCCGCCCGAGAGATTGCGCGCCAGCTGGTGGATGGATGGCGTTTTAATCCGCAGCTTCCTGCTGTATTCCTCAGCAGTCCGGCGCAATGCCGAATCCTTGATGAACCCGCCCGGTGCATTCGCGGCGAGCGAAGAGAGCATGATGTTCTCCTTCACGTCGCGCTCCAGCATGAGGCCAAGATGCTTGCGGTCCTCGGACAGGTAGCCGATGCCCAGCTTCGCGGCAGCGGCAGGGTTGGCGATGGCCGCGTCAGCGCCGCGCACCTGTAGCCGGGTGAACGTGGCACGATCAGCGCCCACCAAGGCACGCGCCACTTCCGTTCGACCTGCTCCCATGAGCCCTGCGAAGCCGAGGATTTCGCCGCGTCGGAGGTCGAAGCCGACATCCCGCAGCAAGGCTCGCGTCGATAGCCCCTCAACCGAAAGCACGACGTCGTTACGCACCTCGGCGGGGACCGCCGTCGGGCGCTGTTCTCCCGAAATCTGACGCCCCACCATCAAGGAAATGACTTCC
This sequence comes from Arthrobacter sp. 21a14, assembly GCA_050627125.1. Taxonomy (GTDB): domain Bacteria; phylum Actinomycetota; class Actinomycetes; order Actinomycetales; family Micrococcaceae; genus Arthrobacter. The sequence goes on from CP192487.1 coordinate 58,499, forward strand.
TTCATGGTGGTCTCCGCCGTGCTGACTGTGTCCACGTACTCGCCATCGCGGATGACGGTGATGCGCTGCGAGATCTGCTTGAGTTCGTCCATGCGGTGCGAGATATAGATGACGCCGGTGCCGGGAGAGATGAATCCACGGATGATCTGGTGCAGGGCGGCCACCTCGGCGTCATTCAGGGCTGCCGTTGGCTCGTCCATGATGATCACTTTGGAATCGTGGCTCAGTGCTTTCGCGATCTCCACCATCTGCTGCTTGGCGACCGTCAGCTGCCCCACTTTCTGACGGGGATTCAGCTGCAGCCCGATCCTGTCCAGCAGCTCCTGGGTCTGGTGGTTAAGGGCCCGTTCGTTCAGCACTCCGAAGCGCCGGGGTTCGCGGCCGATGAAAATGTTCTGGGCCACGGTGAGGTCCGGCATCAGGTTGAATTCCTGGTGGATGATGCTGATGCCCAGTTCCTGCGCGTGCTTGGGACTGTCCGGCACAAAGGCCGTTCCGTTCAACTCAAAGGTGCCGCTGTCCGGTGTGTAGATGCCGGAAAGAAGCTTCATCAGGGTGGACTTTCCGGCACCGTTCTCTCCCACGAGCGCAAGGACTTCACCATGGCGAAGCTCCAGCCCCATGTTGTTCAGGGCCCGGACTCCGGGAAAACTCTTGCTGACTCCATGGAGGGAGAGCAGCGGTGGTGCTTGCTGGGTCATGCGATCACTTCCTTGTGAGCGTGCACGTGCTGTCGCGGTACGTTATCGGGCCCAGACGGGGCCGTCGGGGAAGGCGTATTCGGCCAGTGTTTCACGCACCATTTCGTTGCCCGCGCCAGGAGCCGACGGCGGCCAATAGACGCCGCTTCGGACGTCCACGGGTGTGATGAAGTGCTGGTGCAGATGGTCCACGAACTCGATCAGCCTGCCTTCCTTTGTGCCTGAAACGGCAACGAAGTCGAACATGGACAAGTGCTGAACGGCCTCGCACAGCCCCACGCCACCGGCATGAGGGCAGACAGGCACACCGAACTTGGCAGCCAGCAGCAGGATGGCGATGTTCTCGTTGACCCCTGCCACCCGGGCTGCATCAATCTGCAGAACCTGGAGTGAACCGGCCTGGAGCATCTGCTTGAACATCACCCGGTTCTGGACGTGCTCCCCGGTAGCCACAGGGACAGGATCAACCCCGCGGGCGATGGCCGCGTGCCCCAGGACGTCATCGGGGCTGGTGGGTTCCTCGATCCAAGCGATGTCATAAGGAGCCAGGTGGGCCATCCAATCGATGGCTTCCTGAACATCCCAGCGCTGGTTGGCGTCCACCGCAATCCGGATGTCCGGCCCCACCGCCGCACGGGCAATTCCCACCCGCCGGATATCGTCCTCCAAGGAGGCACCCACCTTGAGCTTGATCTGCGCAAACCCATCGGCCACGGCTTCCTTGGCCAGGCGCGTCAGTTTCTCGTCGCTGTAACCCAGCCAACCCGGCGTCGTGGTGTACGCGGGGTAGCCTTCAGCACGCAGTGCCACTTTACGTACTTCCCTGCCCGGCTCCGCTGCCCGCAGAATCGCCAGTGCTTCATCCGGCGTGAGGGCGTCGGTGAGGTATCGGAAGTCCACCAATGCCACGAGTTCCTCCGGACTCATGTCTGCGAGCAGTTCCCAGAGCGGCAGTCCGGCCCGCTTGGCCTTCAGATCCCAAAGGGCGTTTACCACCGCGCCGATGGCCATATGCATGACGCCCTTCTCCGGGCCAAGCCAGCGGAGTTGGGAATCGTGGGCCATCAGCTTCCAGGTGGCGCCCATGTCTCCCAGGAGGTCCTCCACGTTGCGGCCCAGAATGTGGTCCCGAAGAGCGTCGAGGGCTGCCGTCTCTACCTCGTTTCCGCGCCCGATCGTGAACACGAAGCCGTGGCCTTCATGACCGTCACCGGCATCGGTGCGAATGATCAAGTATGCGGCTGAATAGTCGGGGTCCGGGTTCATGGCGTCGGAGCCATCGAGGTCCTGCGAGGTGGGAAAGCGGATATCGAAAGTTTCCACTGCGGTGATGACGCTCATTGCGCTCCTTGCTTGGCAGCTGGCGGTTGATCTAGGTAGAGCTAAACATCCGATGTCTGCCTTGTCAATGGGTCACATTTCCGTATTATGTAGTGAAACAGCACACTAGAGCTCGGATGTTAGTCCCAAACGCACGGAGGAAGCCATGACCTTGAAATTCGCCAGGCTGGGTACGGCCGGAAACGAACAACCGGCCGTCATCGCCAAGGACGCCGACGGCACAGAGAAGTACTTCGATCTCTCGCCGCTGACCAACGACATCGACGGCGTTTTTCTCGCCTCAGACGGCTTCACCCGCACCCGTGCAGCCCTCCAATCCGGGGAACTTCCTGAAATCCAAGCCGAAGGCCTGCGCATCGGAGCGCCTGTGGTCCGTCCAGGCTCGGTCATCTGCATCGGCCTGAACTACACCGCGCACGCCGCCGAATCCGGTGCGACGCCGCCCGAGGTACCGGTGGTTTTCCTGAAGCCGACCAACACCATCAGCGGACCTTTCGACGCTGCCCCCATCCCGCCGTCGTCGGAAAAGTATGACTGGGAGGTGGAATTGGCAATCGTGATCGGAAAGGAAGCGTCCTACCTTTCCTCAGTGGACGAGGCTGAAGTATGCATCGCCGGCTACGCAGTGGCCAACGACCTCTCCGAGCGGGACTACCAGATCCCGGGAGCCGCCGGACAGTGGACCAAAGGCAAATCGCTCCCCGCCTCCACTCCCCTGGGCCCGTGGCTGGTTCCCGCAGCTGATGTGGATGCCAGCAACCTCCGCCTGAGGACCCTGGTCAACGGCGAAGCCCGCCAGGACTCAAACACCTCGGACATGATTTTCGATCCCGCCACGATCGTCCACCACCTCAGCCAGTACATGGTCCTGGAGCCTGGCGACGTCATCATCACCGGCACACCCGAGGGCGTGGCCCTGTCCGGTCGATTCCCGTACATCCAGCCCGGTGACGTGGTGGAACTGGAGATTGACGGCCTGGGACGCCAGCGGCAGGAATACTACCGCGCACAGGCCGGGACTGTTTCCGCCGCCCCTGCCCACATCAACGCCTGATGGCATCCGTAGTGGGCAGGGAATTCGACGGCCTGGCAGCACTGGTGACCGGCGGAGCCTCCGGAATTGGTGCGGCCATCGCGGACCGGCTCGCCGCAGGTGGCGCGCAAGTTGCCGTCCTGGATCTGACACCGGAAACGAGCCCGCACTTCGGCGTGGAATGCAACGTGGCCGATGACGCCTCGGTGCGAACCGCCGTCGAGAATGTTGCCAAGGAGTTTGGCCGGCTGGACATAGTGGTCAACAACGCCGGCATAGGCGCCCAAGGCGACATCGCCGCAAACGACGACGACGAGTGGCTCCGGGTCCTGAACATCAACGTCGTAGGAATTGCGCGCGTCAGCCGTGCGGCCCTGCCGTACCTGCGCGAGTCGCCGTCCGCGGCCATCGTGAATACCTGCTCGATTGCTGCGACCGCCGGGCTTCCCCAGCGGGCGCTCTACTCAGCGTCCAAGGGCGCGGTACTGTCCTTGACGCTTGCCATGGCTGCCGACCATGTTCGGGAGGGCATCCGCGTGAACTGCGTCAACCCAGGCACTGTGGACACGCCCTGGGTGGGCCGCCTCCTGGATTCCGCCGCTGACCCGGCGGCTGAGCGCGCCGCCCTCAATGCCCGTCAACCGCACGGCCGGATGGTGGATCCTGCCGAGGTTGCAGGCGCGGTGGCCTACCTCGCGAGCCCGCTGTCCGGTTCGACGTCGGGAACGTCCTTGGCGGTCGACGGCGGCATGCAGGGCTTGCGGCTAAGGCCGGTTCAGTAGGGGCTGCTTTGGTAGGGGATGCTGTGGTTGGGGCTGGTTTGGTGGCGTTTCAGTAGAGCCCGTTGAAGATGTTCCAGCCCCAACCGACGGTCTCAACGCCCTTCCAACCGCCGCGGCCATCGCCGTAGTACATCACCAGATCGCCAGCGGCATTAACGCCGTGGACATCATTGAAACCGTCCCGGTTGAAGTCGCCAGCACTGCCGATCATCGTCAAGGCATTCCAGCCCTGCCCGATCTGCCGAGCGGTGGTCCAGCCACCGTGACCATCTCCGCCGTAGAAGTAGAGCCTTCCGGTCTTGTCCTTGGCCAGCACATCCACATTCCCGTCGCCGTCCCAATCGCCCGGTCCGATCAGCAGGTCCATGACGTCCCAGCCGTGGCCGACCTTTTCCCGAGCACCCCAACCGCCGAACGGCTGGGAAGGGAAGACGAAAAGATCGCCAGTTGCGTCGCTGGCCAGCAGATCGTTAGGTCCATCGCCGTTCCAGTCACCGGGCCCAATCGCGTTGTCCATGGCGCTCCACTCCCAGGTGCCATTGGCGTTATCAGTGTGGAATCCGCCGTCGCCTGTTCCCGGGAACCGGTAGAGCGTCCCCGAGGTGTTCTCAACCATCAGATCGGCAATGCCGTCGTGGGTCAGATCGCCCCCGGCGATGATTCTGGTAAACAATCCCCATCCCGGGCCTACCCGACGACTTTCCTTCCATCCCTTCGATGTGTCCTTGCCGAGGTACAGCATGAGCGTCCCGTCATGGGTTCTGCCCAGCAGTTCGAAGACTCCGCGCCCCGTGAATCCTGCAGCCCGCAGAGGTTCGTTCTCTACCACTGCGGTTTCCTGCGTTACCACTTTCCGGCCGGAGCATGCGGCAGGCGAGCCACTGGCCAAAGCGGAGATCCGACCGCCGAGGTCGTCCAATTCCACGACATGGAGGTATGGGCTATAGCGCGGATCCGGTGCGATCGGTTCCCCGTCGCGAAGCCACTGAATGGAGTACCCAGGGTCCCCGTTTCCGCCGCAGCCTTCGAAGTACTCCTGGGCCCCATCCACGATCAACACCGCGCCCACGATCGGATTGCCCGATATTTCCACGTCCGGCGCCTCTGCTGCGGACGCTGCCGGACCCGTTGCAGAAAATGCGAGCGCCAGAGCCAGCAGCACTGCTATTGCGATTGGTTTCCTTCTCGACACGTTCGTCCCCACTCAATAGAGCCCATTGAAGATGTTCCAGCCCCAACCGACAGTTTCAACACCCTTCCAACCGCCGCGGCCATCGCCGTAGTACATCACCAGATCGCCAGCGGCATTAACGCCGTGGACATCATTGAAACCGTCGCGGTTGAAGTCGCCAGCACTGCCGATCATCGTTAAGGCATTCCAGCCCTGGCCGATCTGCCGCACTGTGGTCCAGCCACCGTGGCCATCCCCGCCGTAGAAATACAGCCTCCCGGCCTTGTCCTTGGCCAGGACGTCCACATTCCCGTCGCCGTCCCAATCGCCCGGTCCGATCAGCAGGTCCATGACGTCCCAGCCGTGGCCAACGTAAACTCCCGGCTTGATGACTCGCTCAAAACTTGAAGGGTAGAGGTACAGATCGCCATTGGCTTCACTGGCAAGGAGAGCATTCAGGCCGTCGCCATCAAAGTCGCCAGGCCCCAGCGCTTTATCAAAGGCGTTCCATCCCGGTCCAAAGCCATAGTCGATCCCGGGATCCTGGTAGGTGTGGAAGCCGCCGTCGCCTGTGCCATTGAACTGGAACATCCTCCCCTCACTGTTTTGCGTGAGGAGGTCGTTGACACCGTCACTCCCAAAATCGCCAGCCGCGATGATTTTGCTGAAGCCGTCCCAGCCTGGTCCAACCTGCCGTACGTCCTTCCAACCCTTTGCGTTGTCCTGTCCGAGGTACAGCATCAGGGTCCCGTCATGCTTGCGAGCCATGACCTCAAAGGCGCTCCTCCCCGTGAAGCCCTCGGCCCTCGTGGGCTCCTTCCTGATGGGGTCCGATGGAGGCGTGGTTACAGTCCGATCGGCACAATTTACGGGCGATCCCGTGACGACTGCAGAAATACGGTGACCGAGATCAGCAGTTCTCAAGCGATACAAATACGGGTTCTCCGGTGGAACAACAGGAACGGGCACGCCGTCCCTCAGCCATTGAATTGTCGTGTCGGGCTTCCAACTTCCGCTGCAGCCCTCGAAGTAGTTGGACGTGGCGACCGACAGATACGAGCCCACAATGGTTCGCCCATCAAGGTGGACATCATCAGCATCGACGGCTATCGCGGTGGGGGCCACAGCCGAAACCGTAAATAGCACTGCCAAGAGCCCCGCAGCGCTTGCACGCCGGAGGCTGTCATTTTTCCTTGAAATCATGCCCACATTTCTCCCAGCTCTTGCGACTACAGCGAAAAGCTTCCTTAGTAGAGCCCGTTGAAACCGCCCCAGCCCCGGCCCACTGTCTCGACGCCTTTCCACCCACCGCGACCATCGCCGTAGTACATCAACAAATCACCGGCGGCATTTACGCCGTGGACATCGCTAAAGCCATCCCGGTTGAAATCCCCAACACTCCCGATCCTGGACAATGCATTCCAGCCTTGACCTATCTGGCGTGAACCGGCCCATCCGCCGCGGCCATCGCCTTTGTAGAGGTACAGTCTGCCTTCCCTGTCTTTGGCCATCACGTCGACGTTTCCATCGCCGTCAAAGTCGCCCGGCGCGAAAATCACCTCCATGATGCCCCACCCCACACCAACTTTGATCCGGGGACCCCACGAACCCCGGTCAATCCTTGGGTAGAGGTACAGGTCGCCGTTCGGTTGGGTAGCCAAAAGATCGTTAAGTCCGTCGCCGTCGAAGTCCCCCGGCCCGATGACACTGTCCATGGCATTCCACCCCCAGCCGACCTGGTTACGGTAGTGGCTGGTGAACGCGCCATCGCCGTATCCCTCGTACAGAACGAGTGTGCCTGAGGCATCGGTGACCAGGACGTCGTTGCGGCCATCAGCCGTGACATCGCCGGGAGCGATGATTCTGGTGAAGGACCCCCAGCCCGGCCCGATTCGCAGGACGCCCTTCCAGCCTTGCGACGTGTCCTGGCCCAGATACGAAAACAGCACCCCGTCCGAGCGGCGTGCCTCCAATTCAAAGGCACCCCGACCCGTGAAGCCCTCGGCCCGTGACGGTTCTTTCCGGATCACCCGTGGATCGTCCACCCGAACGGGCGGGCACTGCTGAGCACCGCTGACAATGGCGGAGATCCTGGTTCCAAGATCATCAATGGTCAGTGCATGGAGCGCTGGGGAATACCCAGGACTAGGCGCCACCGGCTCACCGTCCCGCAGCCATTGGACGGTGTAGTTCACCTGAGGGTTTGGATCGCATGCGGTGAAGTAGTCGTAAGCTCCCTCGACGGACAGCGCCGCACCCACAATATTGGGGCCATAAATGACAAGATCGTCGGCATCGACAGCGTTCGCAGCTGGCGCCAGGGTTGTCCCGAACAGCAAGGCAGCCAGCAGGCCGGCCGCGCCGCCTTTCGAGAATGATTTCCCAGAAAACAAGCCCACGGTTCTCCCTCGCAACGCGCGCCACACCGGTCTGTTGCGCCAATCCTAGATGGCATGCACGACGCCGGGACGAAAGCGGGTGCCGACAGGCCGCCGTCGTGGGTTTCCTCCGTAACGCAACGGGCCCGCAACGTACTGGACGGGTGGTTCGCCTATGCTCAACTCCAAGGAATCAACGGCGATCCACCAAGCACACCCAGGAGAAACCCCATGACCAACTGGCGTATCAGGGACTTCCATTCGTCCGATCTTGACGGCATCCTGCACCTCTGGGAGTCACTCAAGGCTGATGGTGTGGAGCCCGTATACGCACTCTCCGAGGTGCTTGCCTCGTGCGAAAAGGACCACGCAGTAGTGGCGGTCCAGGGCGACCAAGTGGTTGGCGCCGCGGTTGGACGTGCAGCGCATGACCAAGGTTGGGTCGTTTTCCTCGCCACACTCACGGAGTTCCGCGGCAGGGGCATCGGCACTTCGCTGCTGTCCGCCGTCGAAAACCGCATGGCTCCGCACGGCCTCAACAAGCTGTCCGCGCTCATGCCCGAAACCGAGACCCGCGTTGAAGCGTTCCTGGGTCGCGGCTTCGTCGTGAAGAAGAACCTGCGGTACTTCGAGCGGACCATCCCGGTGCAACGCCAGGAGCTGGAGCCATTGAGCCTGCTGGGTGGCCGGATCCTGGCCCGTGACCTGTGGGAAAACGTGGCGGGCATGAAGCGCGAGAAGGAACTGTTGGAACGCCGTCTGGTTCTCCCGCTGGCTGAGGCCGACCTCGCCGACGAGTACGGCGTGGTGCCGCCGCGCGCCGTCGTGCTTTTTGGTCCTCCGGGCACCGGCAAGACCACCTTCGCCAAGGCGATCGCGTCGCGGCTGGAGTGGCCGTTCGTGGAGGTGTTCCCGTCCCGCTTGGCGTCTGATCCCAAAGGCCTGGCCGGTGCGCTGCGGGAGACATTCCTGGAAATCGCCGAGCTGGAACACGCCGTGGTGTTCATCGACGAAGTGGAAGAGATCGCCTCGCAGCGTGCGGGCGATCCGCCGTCGCCGCTGCAGGGCGTCACCAACGAGCTCCTCAAGATCATCCCGGCGTTCCGCGAACAGCCCGGCCGTCTCCTGGTCTGCGCCACCAACTTCATCCGCGCCCTGGACACCGCGTTCCTGCGCCACGGCCGGTTCGATTACGTCATCCCCATCGGTCTGCCGGACGTCCACGCCCGCGAGGCAATGTGGCAGCGGTTCATCCCCGCCACCGTGGTGGACGACGTCGACATTGCCCAGTTGGTGGAGCGCACGCAGGGCTTCTCGCCCGCGGACATCGAGTTCGCCGCGCGAAGCGCCTCCCAGCGCGCCTTGGAAAAAGCCGTGTACGACGACGCCGCTACTTCGGGTGCGCCGTCCACAGTTTCGTCGAACGGACGGAAGGGCCCTGTCACGCAGGACTACCTCGATGCCATCGCCGATACCCGCACGACGGTGAGCGAGGAGGTGTACCAGGAGTTCCTCGAAGACATCGATGTGCTGGGCCGCGTGTAAGGGTTCCATCCGCGAGATCGCCGGAACGCGGCGAGATCGCTGGAGCGCTCCGGCGATCTCGGCGCATTCCCGCGATCTCGGCGCGGGGCCAGGTGCACCGGTAATCTTTGACCCATGTCCACAAATCCCCTGCGCCATGCGCTGTCCCGCATGGGCGGCCGCGATCCCCACGAGAAGCACCGCACGGCCACTCCGCTGGAGCTGTTTTTCGACCTGACATTTGTTATTGCCTTCGGAGTAGCCGGAAGCCAATTCGCCCATGCCGTGGCGGAGGCACATTTCTGGCCAGGGCTCCTGGCGTTCGCGTTCGCCATGTTCGCGGTGATCTGGGCCTGGATCAACTTCACGTGGTTCGCGAGCGCCTACGACACCGACGACTGGGTGTTCCGCGTGGTCACCATGGTCCAAATGGTGGGTGTGCTCATCCTGGCCATGGGCATAGAGCCGATGTTCCACTCGATCATCGAAGGCAAGCACGTGGACAACGTGGCCATGGTGCTCGGCTACATCATCATGCGGGTGGCCCTGATCTTCCAGTGGTTGCGCGCTGCCCGCCAGGATCCTGCCCGCCGTGAAACGTGTTTGCGGTATGCAAAGTACGTTGCAGTGGTGCAAGTCGGCTGGGTGGCGGTCCTCTTGATTGATGCGAGCGTGGCCACTACCTTCCTCATGGCTGCCCCGTTGTTCATCCTGGAGATGGCGGCGCCGTACTTCGCGGAACGGAATATCAACACCCCGTGGCATGCCCATCACATCGCCGAACGATATGGGCTCCTGGCCATTATTGCGTTGGGTGAATGTTTGATCGGTGCCATTGAAACGCTGCGTGCGATCGTTGCCCTCCATGGCTGGACCTTGGATGCTGCGCTGGTTGGTTTGAGCGGGACGGGCTTGGCCTTCGCCATGTGGTGGATTTACTTCATCCTGCCTTCAGGTCCTGCCCTCCACGTGCAGCGGCATCGCTCATGGATATTCGGCTACGGGCACATCCCCCTCTTCGCGGCCATCGCAGCCACCGGCGCCGGACTTCACGTTGCCGCCTACTTCATCGACCATGAGGCACACATCCCGGCGGCCGGTGCGGTCGCCTCCATCGCCATCCCTGTCATCCTGTTCAAGGTCTCGCTCAGCACCCTGTACAGCATCATGCTCGGCCCGGACCGGGAGCTTCTCTGGAGCTCAGCCCTGGTGGTGATCGCCTTGGCGGGAAGCATCGCCATGGCGGCAGCGGGGGCATCCCTGCCTCTGTGCATGCTGGAAATGATGGTGGTGCTTGGCCTCTCGATCATTTTCGATGAGCGCCGGGGACACAAGGGCCGGGCAGCAGCCCTGCGTCGGCTGGAGGCGGCAGCGGGCTAAGCTGCGCTGACGGAGCCGGTACGTTCGTGCCGGTTTTCCTTGGAACTCCTTGTTTTCTCCCTGCCAACGGGTGCAAACTTGGGGAATCGGCACGTTCGTACCGATTAATCGCAAGCGGGAGGACTTCATGACAGCCGCCACCCTCATGGCGACTTTGGGTTCTGAAGTACGCGCCCGCCGTGCCTCGTTGAGCCTGAGCCAACAGGACCTCGCCGATCTCGCGGGCGTCTCGGAACGTTTCGTCCGGTTCGTGGAAACAGGCAAGAGCACAGTCCAGCTTGAGCCCCTTTTGGCGGTGCTCGACACCCTCGGCCTGGAACTTTCCCTCGGCCAAGCCGGCAGGCCTACCGCTTCTGAGTCAGCTTCTGAGATAGCGCAATGACCTTCCACCGCATCGCCGACGTCTACAAGCAGGGCATCCTTGCCGCGCGCCTCGAACGGCATGAGGGCGGCACCAAGTTCAGCTACCTTCCGAAGTACCTCGACGCCGGCCTACCCGCCGTGGCAACGACGCTCCCGTTGAGTGCCGAGCCTGTTTTCACGCCCAGCGGTGCAGTACCGCCCTACTTCACCGGCCTGCTGCCTGAGGGCCGGCGACTCAACTCGCTGCGACGCAGCGTCAAGGCGAGCGCGGACGACGAGCTCGCCCTTCTCATGGCGGCGGGTGGCGATGCAGTGGGCGATGTCCAGACTGTCCCTCACGGCGAGGCGCTGGCGGAAGGGGGCGCCGCCGTCGTGCTTGATTCAAAACTGCCGCTGGACTTTGATGCATTGCTGGGCGATTCCGGATTGATCGATCCCGTAGCGCTGGCGGGCGTGCAGGACAAGTTATCTGCCGGGATGATTTCACTCCCGGTGGCGCAGGCGGGCAAGCGATACATCCTTAAGCTCAACGCCCCGGAGTTCCCCTCCGTGGTGGAAAACGAGATCCTGATGTTCCGTTATGCGCGTCGGCTGCGGATTCCTGTGAGCAACGTGCAGTTGGTGCACGACGTCGTTGGCCGGGCGGGCCTTTTGGTGGAGCGTTTTGATCGGGTCACCGCCCCCGACGGCTCGCCCCTGCGGCTGGCGGTGGAGGACGGCGCCCAGATCCTGGGGCTGTACCCTGCGGACAAGTACAGCGTTCCGTTCAGCGAAGTCTGTTCAGCGCTGGCCGGGCATTGCCCCGCACGACTTCCAGCACTGCGGAATCTGGTCATCCAACTCGCATTTGCCTGGCTGACAGGGAACGGGGATCTGCACGCCAAGAACGTTTCCATAGTGGAGGCGCCAGGAATCCTTGGCGCGCGCGAATTCACCATCGCCCCGGTCTACGACATCCCCTCCACAGTGGTCTACGGCGACAAGACGCTGGCGCTGGCCGTCGGTGGGAAAAAGACCGGCATCTCCCGCAAGCACTTCCTCGCCTGGGCCGCGAAGCTTGGGCTGACGGAGCGGGCGGCACAGCATTCAGTGGACATCGCCCTCAAAGCAACTGGCTCCTTGATCAGCGACCTCGACGGCGGCGCCTCACCGTTCGCGGCCAGACAAACGAAGGAATGGACCAAGGAGCTCAAGCATCGTCGGCGCCTGATGGAGGGCTGACCCCCGGGGTTAGTCAGGAACGATTTCGTCAAGCTCCGGGAGCAGATACGGGTTGACCCGCTGCAGGATCAACTCCACTTCTTCCCGCGGCACGGCCGAGTAGAGCACGGGACGGGCGTCGGCATAGCGTGTCATGGGCGGCTTGTCAGGCCATTTCTCTGCCAGCGCCTGGACTCGTTCCGGAAGCGAATTGTGGGCATTATCGGCAATTTTGACCAAGGTGGCATCGTGGTCTTCGGCCACAAACCGGATCCCTGCTTCATAGTCGTCGGGGTCATCGTGGAAGCGGCGTGTGACACGTTCGATGATCGCGAGGGCGCGCTCGGAGACTCCCATATCCAACAGGGCTTGCCGTGTGATGGGAGTGTCCTCCGCGATGTCGTGAAGGTAGCCCGCAATCTGGATGTCCTCGTCAAAGTCGGCGAGCGCGTCCCCCACCGCCAGGACATGCTCCCGATAAGGGCGCTTGAGCTTGTCCTTTTGGCGGTTGTGGGCCACCTCGGCGAGTATCTTCGCCGTCTCAACGGTGAAGCGTGGTTCGGTCATGCTGGCCTCCGGATTGATGTAGGCACCGAACAGGGATCGGACCTCTCTTCAGGCTATCCGTAAAGTTCCCCGCAGCACCTACCCCGGGTACTGGAACTACTCCTGCACAGGCACTACTCCTGAACAGCACGGGCGGCGATGCCCACCGCGAGCGCCCTCGGCACGCGCTGCGCGAGACCTGCTGCGATCCGGTTGGCCCAGCCGGAGACAACGCTTGCCGGAGTTCCGGGGCGGTCCAGCGCTTTGAGGGCTGTCTGCACAACCTGCGCTGAGGTTTGCATGCGTCCAACTGCCGCGGATTCGCTGCCGAGGACATCGAAGAACTCGGTGCGGGTGGCACCTGGGCACAGGGCAAGCACGCTCAGGCCGGAGCTCTTGGCCTCGTGGGCAACGGCCTCGGTGAAGCTAAGGACGAATGCCTTGGTGGCCCCGTAAACGGCCATGCCGGGGATGGGTTGGAACGCTGCGGTGCTGGCGACATTCACCAGCGCACCCTTGCCCGAGGAGAGCATGCCCGGCATGAAGGCCCGGGTTATATCCACCAAGGCAGCCACATTGAGTGCGATCTCGGAAGCGATGACCTCCGGGTCTTCCTCCACCAAGGGAGCGCGGGTTCCGAAGCCTGCATTGTTGATCAGGGTATCCACGGTGATTCCGCGGTTCGCCATTTCGGCCACGAGTTCCTGGCCAACACCGGGGCGACCTAGATCCATGGGAAGCACGGTGACGGCTACGCCGTGGTCGGCCCTTAATTGCCTGGCCAATTCTTCAAGACGATCTGCGCGGCGGGCCACGAGGACCAAGTTGGAACCCCGGGCGGCAAAGCGGCTTGCGAATTCAGCGCCAAGCCCGGAGCTGGCGCCTGTGATCAATGCAGTAGTACCTGAATAGGTCATGGTCATGGCAATTCCAATCTGTAAACGCCGGCTCCGGTGAACGCCGCCGACTCGATGTAGTCAATGCCAACATCGTAGGCACTGTCTACATTGTTGTCAATGACTACTTCTCCGCTAAACTATCGGTATGACGGACCAGCCCTATCACCACGGCAAGCTGCGAGAGGCTCTACTGGGGCGCGCCATGGAAACCATTGAGCAAGCCGGCGTCGACGGACTCTCCCTGAGGCAGTTGGCCCGGGACCTCAATGTCAGCCACGGCGCCCCGGCCAAACATTTCCGCGACAAGCAAGCCCTCATCGACGCCTTGGCATTGGCTGGCTTTGAGTTGATGAACGAGCGCATACTCGCCGCTGCCCATGCCGGAGATGACCTTCGTCAGCGCTTTGCCAGCGTAGCCAACGCCTATGTGGACTTTGCGGTCTCCCACCCGGCGCTCTTGACCGTCATGTACTCAACCAAGCATCACCCCGGGTCCAGCACTGAGTTGCGGAACATCGGCGAACAAGGGATCCACGTAGCCCGCGCCCTCATTGCAGAGGCACAGGATGGTGGGGACCTGGCCCCGGGCGACACGGAAACCCTGGCCATGGTGTGCTTCGTGAGCTTGCATGGCGCCGCGCTCCTGGCGGCAGGCAAGCAGCTGGACGGCAACAGTGTTGAGGACGTTGTTGCTGCCACCACTGACACCCTGTGGGCGGGCATGGCTGCCGGAGTTCCAGCAGCACAGCTCTCACCGGCACCCCTCGGCGGCCCAGCACTACTTTGAGGGCCGCTTTGATCTGACCGAACATCTGATCAAAGAGGTGACCAGCACCTCTATCGTCAAGGTCACGGGGACGTTACGTCTCCTACAGATCAGAGAACCGTCCCCCAAGGAGGAACCTAGCCCTTTACCCCCGGCTCTGCAATGTCCACGGATGGCCAGGGAACCACAACTCCGGTAAACGTGCGCCGGGGAAATTCTTGCCGGCAAATCTGGCAGGCGCGCTTCACCGGCACAGCGTCAGCAGCAGCTGTGGCCGCCCCGCCGGGCCTACCTAGAGACGGAGCGTCACGCCCTCGGCAGTGCAGGCGCCGGCGTTGGCGAAAACTGCGTCGCGGACGGCGTCCTTAGATGCCTGTTCGGGTTTGCCTCCGTGTTCGGCCGCGCCCGAGTGGTCAATGGCCAGGAGGCTCAACGAAACAAAGAGGCCCCTCAGGTTCCCGGTAACGGTCTTCTTGGCATCCTCGGACTTCAGGTAGATGTCCTCGAAAGCGTTGGAATCGTTGTCCGGGACTGCCTTGTACTCGGCGTAGAGCGTATTGAAGGCCTCGCAGACGTCCTTGACGCTGCCAAGTGCAGCCGCTTCGGAGGCCGAAGACTCCGACGGCGACGCCTGTGTAGTGGCGGTCTCTGGCGAGGGTATGGAAGTAGGGCCGACAGGTGCCGGTGCTGAGGCGCAGCCCGTCAGGCCGGCCAGTCCGGCTATGGCTGCGGCGGCGAGGATTCTTTTCACTATGGTGCTCCTTAAGGTGCTGACGGGTCGTGGAGGTCTTCGGCTCAGCCCAACGGGAAGATCCCGATGAACCAGAATGAAGCGAGGGCGAAGAACGCGAAGGTCGGAATCAGGCAGCCGATGACCATTTTGGACGGGGCATCGACCTGGAAGGACTGGTTCGGGTCGGCGGGGTTGTAGGCCACCTCCAGGGACGACCCTGGTACCGGCGGGTTGGCGTACGACACCTCGGATTCCCCGACGTACAGGATGCCGCGGGGGTCAAGGAACTGGTAGGCCGGCCAAAAACGGACGCTCCGGGTGGCGTTGCCGCCGCCGCTGGTCCAACCTTGCCGGCTGCCTGTCACCGTGGCCCGGACTTTCGGCCAGATGGCAATCAGCCGCTCCTGGCCCCTGGTTTTCCTCAGGGCACCGATGAAAGCCCAGATGACTGAGGCCACGAAAAGGGCCCAGATGATGTAAAGCACGATCTTCAAGAAGTCCCCCAAGTTGATTAACCCAGCATGTCATAGGCGTTAAGCTGCCCGTTGCTTCTGGCCTCGGCCTGCAGCTCCACGGTTCCAGGCATGAGACACGTGCCGCGATCTTCAGCTTTTCGGCCGTCACCGCTGGATTGTTCGGTGGGCGGCCAAAAAAGTACCGGCTTTCGAGACAGGGAAAACTAAGAGGCAAGCCCTGCAATCGCCTCCCGAACGGCGGAACTGAGCAGGAGATTGTTGCATCCAATTCCTCCGGGCTCAGCCTGTTGCGGGACATATCCAAAGCCAAGTTCATACACCGGGTCCGCGAACCCCAAAGACGCGCTGGCGCCGTCGTGCCCGAACGCGCGGTAGCTGCCGAATGGCATGCGGCTGTGCGACTTCATGAAGACCGTGGCGAAGCAGCCGGCCTCGCCGAAGACGCGATCGATCCCGAACACCTGCTCAGCGGAAACCCTGCGGATGGTCTCCTCCGTGAGGAAGGGTGCGACGGCGGCCTGACCGCCGGCCGCCAACCCCGTCACCGCTGCAGCGTAGATCCTGGCCATCCCCTCAGCGCTGGAAACGCCCGCTACCGAGCTCATACCCGCGGCGCGGACCTCACGGATGTTGGGAAGATCCAGGATGTCGCCCTCTGCAGCATTGGCCGCCAAACCTAAGTGGCTGGCGGGGTCCACCCACGGCGACGCGGGGTCGGCCGCCCAACGGAAAGGCGCGAAACGTTTTTCCTCAGCATCCGGTAGCCCAAGGTAGAAGTGGGCACCCGTCACGGACCGGATGCGCTGTTCGAAGACGTCCTGGAGCGTTGAACCGGTGATTCGACGGCACAGCTCTTCCATGAAAATGCCGATCGTCAGGGCGTGGTAGCCGAACGCCGCGCCGGGCATCCAGAGGGGCGGAAGTTTGGCGAGCTTCGCGGCCGCGAGTTCGGAATTGTTAACTTCCTCAAGGCTCACGCCTCCCTGGACGCCCAACAGTCCGGCCTGATGCGAAAGGAGTTGGGAAACAGTGATGGAGGCTTTCCCTTCAACACCGAACTCCGGCCAATATTTGGCCACTTCCGCGTCGAGATCCAGTTCGCCGTCTTGAAGCAGCAGAGCCATGACAAGGCCTGCCATGCCCTTGGAACACGAGAAAACACCCGTGACTGAATCAGGACGAATGTGAGGCCCGGCGCTGAGATCCAGCACCTTGACGCCCCGATGGTACGCCGCCACTTGAGCGGAATATTCAGGGTCTCGTTCGAGGAAACTACCGAAGAGCTCGGCTACGGACTCGAAACCTGGGGCGATCACCTGTGAATGCATCCAGACAGCCTACTTGGCCCGCACTCAACCTCTGGGGGTTTTCCACACCCAGGGCTCCCTCGGCAGCCTTCGGGGGTCGAATTCCGGTACGGCACCCTGCAAGGAACCAGCGGGTAATCCCAACGACTCAAGGAGGAGGTCGCGTACGCGCTCCGCTGAAACTCCGACGGCGGCGAGGTCGCCCAGCGTCACTGCGCCATCGCGCTTTGCCAACCTCACGCCGTCGTGGTTTACCACCAGCGGAACGTGGGCATATTCCGGGACTGTCAAGCCCAACAGGGTGGCCAAGTACGCCTGCCGCGGAGTGGACGGAAGGAGGTCATCGCCCCTGACCACTTGGTCGATTCCCTGGGCGGCATCGTCTACTACAACTGCCAGGTTGTAGGCCGTGACTCCATCGTTGCGGCGCAGCACAAAGTCGTCCACCACACCCACGTAGGGGCCGCGCAACTGGTCCTCAACAGCCCACTCGGCGACCTCCGATCGGAGGCGGATCGATGCCGGACGCGACGCCCGGCGGATCTCGCGCTCGGCCTCGGACAGCCTCCGGCACGTACCCGGATACGCGCCTTGTGGAGAGTGCGGCGCAGACGGCGCTTCCTGGATTTCGCGGCGCGTGCAGAAGCACTCGTAGATGCGGCCCTCGGCCGTTAGGCGCTCAATCGCTTCCTCGTACAGCGGTCCGCGCTCAGTCTGACATACGACGGCGGCGTCCCAACTGACGCCGACGGCCTTCAGGTCGCGGAGCTGCTCCGCTTCCGCGCCGGACCGGGCCCGGTCCAGGTCCTCAACGCGCAGCAGGAAGTCGCGGCCAGTCGATTTAGCGAAGAGCCAGGCGAGGATCGCCGTCCGGAGATTGCCTACATGTAGCTCCCCGGAAGGGCTCGGGGCGAAGCGGCCTGCAGACGTCATGATCCAAGCCTATGCGTCCGCGCACAACACAAGAGCCCCTCAGCTACCGCAACGATCCGGTGGCTCAGGGGCTCTTGCTGTGCTGCCCGTCAGGACGGGCGGGTGCAGAATGACAATGCTGTGAACAAGAGTCAATCAGCGGCTGCTTCCTTGCGGGAAACCTGTACAGGGATCCGGGTGGTGTTCCAGGTGCCTGCTGCCTGCGGGGTCCGGCGGTAGCCTCGCCCTGCTTCGTTGTCACCATTTCAGCAGTACGCATACAGTTGGTGCAATAGACATGGCATTGAGTGGTCGATCTGACTAATCAGAGTTGAAATTGTAGACAGGAAGTGGTCATTTTGCAGGAACTCGACGCGACGGACCGCAGGATCATCGCCGCCCTTGATGAGGATCCCCGCGTCCCCATCATGGTCCTGGCCCAGAAACTGCACCTGGCGCGTGGCACGGTCCAGTCCCGTCTGGAGCGGATGACGGCGTCGGGAGCATTGCGGCCCAACAGCAGCCGCGTGCTGCCTTCGGCACTTGGCCGGGGTGTGGCTGCTGCCGTGAGCGCCGAACTCGACCAAAGCCACCTCAATGAAGCCATCGCAGCGCTCCGGGAGATTCCCGAGGTGCTCGAATGCCACGCTCCTGCGGGCGATACCGACCTCATCATCCGGGTGGTAGCCAAGAGCCCGGACGACCTCTACCGCGTGTCGGAGGAAATCAGGCTCTGCCCGGGAATCGTGCGCACGTCCACCAGCATGTTCCTACGCGAAGTGATTCCCTATCGGACTACCGGGCTGCTGAAGGAATAGCCGCTAGAAGGAATAACGCCTAGACCGGCGGCCCAATATTGGTCTTCAGGTTCTTCATCACCAACGTGGACGTGAGACGCTCAACAGCCGGCAGGGCTGCCAGTTCGTCGTCATAGAAGCGCTGGTAGGCAGGAAGGTCAGCCGCGATGACCTTCAACAAATAGTCGGGAGAGCCGAACAGCCGCTGCGCCTCAACGATGTTGGGGCTTGCGGTCACACGTTCCTCGAACTCCGCCATGATGGTGCGTTCCACCTGACGGAGCGTGACGAACACGATTGCCTCGAATCCGAGCCCTACTGCAGCCGGATCGATGTCCGCTCGGTAGCCCCGAATGACACCGGAAGACTCCAGGTCCCGCAGTCTTCGATGGCACGGAGCCACCGTCAGTCCAACCTTCGATGCCAAGGCAGTGGCGGTCATTCGACCGTCCTCTTGGAGGTGGCGCAAAATATTTTTGTCAATATGGTCAATCACGCAATGATCTTACCCAGATTGCCGGTTTCAGGGATAAATCAGGGAACACTTATCGGGCGATTTTCCCTAGAGTTTTCCTACCCACTACATCCCTGGAGAGATCGTGAACCCACAGCTGTTCCTCGCCTTCATGCTCGTCGCAGTCTCGTTGGCCTGCACACCCGGCGTCGATTGGGCTTACTCCATCTCGGCTGGACTTCGTCAGCGCAGCTTCGTGCCCGCTGTCGCCGGGCTATGCAGCGGATATGTGGTTCACACAGTCCTGATGGCGGCAGGACTGGCGGCCCTGCTGGCGGGAATCCCGGGCCTGCTGGGCTGGCTCACGATTGCCGGCGCCGCGTACCTGTTATGGCTCGGCTTCACCACCGTGCGCTCATGGCGAGGGGCCAGCTTCAGTGCGGAAGGCGCCGTCGTGCAGTCAGGAAACCAGCTCCGAACGTTCTTCCAAGGCATGGGCACCAGCGGCATCAACCCCAAAGGCCTGTTGTTCTTTGTGGCGCTGGTGCCGCAATTCGTCAGCCCCGAAGCCGCACTGCCTGTTCCTGTTCAGTCCGGGTTGCTGGGGCTGACCTTCGTGGTCCTCGCCGGCCTGGTGTACACCGGGGTCGCGTTGACCTCGCGGAAGCTGCTCGCTTCACGTCCGGGCGCCGCGCGGGTGGTGACGCTGACCAGCGGGATCATCATGATTGGGCTGGGAGCCGTGCTGTTGACGGAGCAACTCCTTCCCATCGTGGTGCGGGGCTAGGCGGTAAGTACCTCATCCAGCCGCTCGTACCCTTCGATCACGCCGTAATTCATGCCCGAGGCCAGGGCCATGTCACGCGCTTCCACCGATGGGTAGACCTCGTGGACGACGATCCTGGTGCGACCATCGATTTCCTCGAACCTGGTGGTACTGATCCCCACCTGGCCCGGGGCGCCGTCGAATTCGAAGGTCATGATGATCAGCTCGTCGGTGTCTACGGTGTGGAAGACCCCGCGGAATCCGTACATCGCGTTGTCGTGGCCACTTTCGTAGTGCCAGCTGCCGCCGGTGGTGGCGTTGTATTCGGTGACGTTCAGTTTCGCGTCCCGCGGACCAAGCCACTTGGCCAGCAGATCCGGGTCCACGTGCGCCTTGAACACTGCGCTGACCGGTGCGTCGAATTCGCGGACAGTATCGACGAACGGAACGCCGTCATCAGCAGTGATTGCCGTTGGATTGCTCATTTCAATTCCTCTTCTTCTTTTTGTTGTGACCCCTGGGGGATCCCGGGGCCGGATTCGGCCAGGAGTTCGTCGAGTTGCCGGAAGCGACGCTCGGCGATCAGTCGATATTGGTCTATCCACGCCGTCAGCTCTTCGAGGGCGGCTGCGTCCAGGTGCACTGGCCTGCGTTGGGCGTCGCGGGAACGGGTCACCAGGCCTGCATGCTCCAGGACCTGGATGTGTTTTGAAACGGCCTGCTTGGTGATCGCAAAGGGCTCCGCCAATTCATTAACAGTTGCGTCTCCTCGTGACAGCCGGGCGACGATTCCCCGCCTGACGGGATCAGCAAGAGCCATGAACGCCTTGTCCAGAGCATCTGGATCCATAACCCTGCGCAACCTTTCTTTGTCAACCAAATGCTTTATCAATCACTTGGTTGATTACAAGATTACGCTTGCATCAGCTCCTGCACAATGACTTATTCCCCGCTGAGCTGCCTGAAGTCGTTCTCCCACAAACGACGCATCTCTGCATCCTTGCGGATCACTTCCAGGGTCTCCAGCTCTGCTGGCGGGGCGGGTCGCTTGGAACGGGGAGTCAGCGTCCGTCGTCCCTGGTCCAGCGCTAGAAGGGCGCGGTCTGTGAGGGCATCGTTGCGGAGAGCCAGGCTGGTCTTCCTCCGGCGAAGGACCTCTTTCAGCGCGGTTTGGGCCGATTCAAAGTCGCCACGCGCCCGCTGCGATCGAGCCCGGATCAGAAGCAAGGCTGCCGAGAGGTCATCCGTATTCAACAAACCCTCCGTGCACATCACCACGTCCCGGTGCCGGCCAAGTGCAAACGCTGCGGTGCAGCGCGCCAGAGCTGAAGGCAACGACGGCGGCAAACCCACCACGGCTTCCAACGCCGACTCGATCATGCCCATCTCCCGAAGGCAATGGGCCAGCGCCAGGAACACGGACTCTTCGCTGAACAAAACCGGTACCTCAATGCGTTCGGCCACCTCCACCCGGGTGACCACCTGCCCAAGGTAGAGAGCCGAGAACTGGCTCGCGTCGTCGTCGATCCTTGTTGTTAAGCCGCGCCGCAGCAACTCCGACGCCCGCAGATAGCCGCCGTGTTTGTACGCCAACAGTCCCGCCATCACGTAACACAAGCCTGCCCACCCCGGGTAGAGGCGGCCCAGGGAGATGAGCCGATCAGGCTCGGTCGAGGTGAAGACGGCCTCATGCATTGCCTTGGCTTGCTTGGTGGACAGGCGCTTCAGCCGGGGCAAATCACCCAGCACAGAAAGGCGGGCAGGATCCCGGCCAGTCAGGACGCCGGACAGCACTTCACCTACGCCATCGGCCAATCCGCGGACGGGTGTGCGCACGTATCCTTCGCGGAAGGGAGTGAGATCCCGGGTGTCATGGAAGACCGATTGGAAGTCGCCGTTGGGAGCCTGGCTCATGAACCCATGCTAACTGGCACCTGAGTGGCCCTTCCCCTGCATTTGCGGGCATTTCAGGAGTATTATGGCGGCGTCGGCAAGGTTTTCCGACACCCCTTGCCGCGGGACGGTTCTCCATGAGAAGAGCCGTGTAACAGCGTGAAAGGGAGGACTTCATGACCACCGCTTCGCACCCCACCGAACACCATCATGCGATGGGGTTGTCGCTTCACAACACCGCCATGGGCGTTGGCATTGTTTTTCTGCTGGTAGGTGTTCTGGGCTTTATCCCCGGAATCACCACCAATTACGGCGCCATGACCTTTGCGGGACATGAATCCGGCGCCATGCTGCTTGGAGTATTCCAAGTATCCATTCTCCACAACATCGTCCATCTTCTGTTTGGCGTGGCCGGTTTGGCCATGGCCAGGACAGGACGTATGGCTCGCCTCTTCCTCATTGGCGGCGGCGCCGTGTATCTCGTTCTTTGGATCTACGGCCTGATCATCAACCAGGAAACGGGCGCCAACTTTGTTCCGTTCAACACCGCTGACAACTGGCTGCACTTTGTTCTTGGCGTGGCCATGATCGGTCTGGGTGCTTGGCTGGGCAGGGATGCCATGGACGAGACAACGACGGCACGGCGGAGGATGTAACCTCGCGGACGTCGGCTCAACGAACGACGGCGGTCGGCCCCTTAGTGGGGACGGTCGCCGTTATTTTTTGCCTCTATTTCTTGCCTCGGCGTTTAGCCGAGCAACCTGTTTTCGTAGGCGAAGGCCACGAGTTGGAGACGTGTCCGGACCCCAAGCTTCGTGAGCACGCCTCGCAGATGGCTCTTCACAGTAGCTTCGGACACAAACAGGCTCTCCGCCATCTCGCCATTGCCCAAACCCTTTGCTGCGAGAAGGAAAACGTCCCTCTCCCGAGCCGATAGAGGTTCCAAAACAGAGAGATTGGGGCCGGCAACCTGCACTGTTCGCGCCGCATGCTGGAAGAGATCGTGCACAGAACCGGGCGCGATCACGGAATAGCCGGAGTGGACCGTGCGAATGGCGGCCAGCAGGAACTCCGGCTCAGCACTCTTGAGCAGATACCCGCTGGCGCCAGCCTGAACGGCCTCCACCACAGCGTGATCACGGTTAAACGTGGTCAACGCAATGATCTTGGGTTGGTCGGAGCCGCGCTGCTGCGCCAACTCGATAATCAGGCGGGTTGCCGTGACGCCGTCCATCTCTGGCATCCGCAGGTCCATGAGAATGACGTCAGGCGGCTGCTCGGCTGCGGATTCCACGGCCTGTTTGCCATCAGACGCTTCCCAAGCCAACCGCATGTCCGGTTGGCTTTCCACCAACATCCGGATTCCAGCTCGAAACAGGGGCTGGTCGTCCACCAAGGCGACGGTAATTAGTGCGGACGAGTCAGCCACGCTCAGCGGCCTCCGGAACAGCAGCCAGCTCCTCAAGCACCAGAGGGGGCTCCGGTGGGAGAGACGACATTCCTGCCCGCGCACCGTAGGGAAGGAAGGCGGTGACGCGGAACTGCTCCCCGTCAGGCCCAGCCGTCAACCAACCTCCTGCCAGATGGGCGCGCTCACGCATCCCAGGAATGCCCCGACCCACCCGGTCTTCGGTATGACCGGCGTCCGTTTCCCCCAATGAAACGGACACCGGAAGCTCTGAGGAAGCGTGGAGTGTAAGGCCGGGGCCACTCCAGTCGAAGTGCACGCGCACTGCCGTACCCCGGCCTGCATGCTTCAACGCGTTAGTGAGGCATTCCTGGACGATCCTGAATACTGCCAGTTGTTGCCCTGCCCCGAGTTCAACGGGTACGCCGCTCTCGCTGTGCTGAATATTGAGGTTGCCATGACGCATCCGTTCCATCAAAGGTTCTACATCGCTGATCCGGGGCTGGGGACTGACCAACCCATCGTCCCGAACGCCTTCAATGACTCGTTGCGCATCAACCAAGGCGTGCCTGGCGGATGTAGCTATGTTCTCCAGCGCTTCCAGAACAGGTTTGGGTTGGGCCTGACTCAAGTACCGTGTGCCGTCTGCTTGTGCGGCGATGACAGCCAAAGAATGAGCCAACACATCGTGCAGGTCCCGGGCTATGCGAGTGCGCTCCTGCTCCACTACCAATTCGATTTCAGTTTCCCTCAAGCTGGCTTGCGTGAGTGCCTGGGCCTTGGACAACGTCCCTCGATCTTCATACAGCGCCAGGAGGATCCCTGCGGTTCCGCACGCAGCAGCTACAAGCAGCAGGAGAGGGAACAACTGCCACCAATATTGGCTAAGGGCAATGCGGTCTCCCATGAACAGGGGCCTGAACCACCCAACACCCTGTCCATACCGCAAGGAGATCATCATGTAAGTCATGACGGCTGCAAACATGAGGTTGGAGCTCGCAGCCACGATTCGTTGACGTCTGGAACCCCTCCACATAATGAAGCCCAGTGCTATGAACGACCCCAAATAGATTGCCCAGTGATTGGAAAACATGGGCGGAAACACGTAGAGCAGCTGACCAAGCAGAAGTGCCGCAGTGGCGGTCAGCGAAAAGTACGGCCTCCACGCGGAAAGCGCGATAGTTATAGTCATCAGGACCAGCGGGACAGCACCCGGCCAATAGAAGCCCGGCCACGGCCCCATCCGGCCGGCTTCCCCCACGCACCACAGCACGAAGAAGATCACGGCCGCCGCAGGGGCGCCCCAACGCCGGAATACCTTCAGTGTTCTTTCCATGCCAGTCAGACTATCCACGCTCGAACACGACTCTCGGCCAAATGACCTATCCAACAGCCGATCTCCACCTGCGGGCCAGAAGATTCATCCTCTGGGCCAGCGGCTTCTGCAGCTTGCGCCTCCTGTGGCTTGCGCGTCCCGCAGCTCAGCGCGGGGCGCGGCCACCAAGGCGGGTGGTGACTTTGGCCGCCGCGTCGGCGCAAGCTTCGCCGAGACTGGTCAGCGTGTCCTGCGAGACCCGGAACTTTGGTGCGGGGATGAGCACGGCCGCCACAATGTTTCCCCTGTGGTCATAGACAGGCGAGGCCACGCCCACCTCCTCGATGGAGGTCTCGCCAAAGTTCACTGCCCAGCCGCGCTTGGTCGAGTCCTCCAGCCGCTCTAAGTACGCGTCCATGGCTTCCTCATCGAGGCCCGGAAGTGTGACCGCACCGCTCCGGAGTAGATTACGGACGCGATCCTTGTCTTCCGCGGCAAGGAAGACTTGGACGGAGGAGCTGAGTGCCTCGTTGTAGCGGACTCCCAACGGGGCCAGATGCTTGACCTGGTGCCTGCTGGGGATTTGCTCCACGCTCATGGATTCGTTGCCGTTCCAGACCATGAGCGCGCTGGTTTCCCCCGTGCGCTCGGTCAATTCGCGTAGTACCGGATACGCCACGCGCCGCTCTTCGAGTTCCGCCAGGAGTGGGCCCGCCATGGCGATCATTCCCAGCCCCAAGCGGAACCTGCGCGAATCGACGTCGCGCTCCACCAAGTGCTCTTGTTCCAACGTGGCCAGGATGCGGGAGACCGTGCTCTTGTGCAGGCCAATGCGCCCTGCGATTTCAGTGACCCCCAACAGCGGCTCTTCGGCAGTGAAACTCCGAAGGACCGCGATGGCATTGACAATGACCGAGGTACCTTTGGCTTCGCCGTTGCCTGAAACGTCGTTGGATTCCGTGGGAGTCATGGGTTCACTATATTTGGCTGAAGTCGGCGGACAGTGACCGCGAAGGGCCGGTGGACGCCGCGCACGGCGCCCACCGGCCCGGTCACCTAGGCTCCGATGATGTTGTACTCAGGGCCGAAGGGGAACTTGGTGATGTTCTCCGCACCGTCTTCACCGACAACAAGGATGTCGTGCTCGCGGTATCCGCCTGCACCCGGTTGGCCGTCCAGGACGGTAATCATCGGTTCCATGGAAACCACCATGCCCGGTTCCAGCACGGTGTCGATGTCCTCGCGCAGCTCAAGACCTGCTTCGCGTCCGTAGTAGTGGCTCAAGACGCCGAAGGAGTGGCCATAGCCGAACGTGCGGTTGGCCAGGAGCCCGTGACCTACGTAGATCTCGTTGAGCTCGGCGGCGATGTCCTTGCAGACTGCGCCGGGCTTGATGAGTTCCAGGCCGCGCTTGTGAACCTCCACATTGATGTTCCACAGCTCCAGTGAGCGCGCGTCCGGTTCGCCGTAGAACAGTGTGCGTTCCAGGGCCGTGTAGTAACCGCTGGTCATCGGGAAGCAGTTCAGGGACAGGATGTCGTGTTCCTGGATCTTTCGAGTGGTTGCCCAGTTGTGCGCGCCGTCGGTGTTGATGCCGGACTGGAACCAGACCCACGTGTCACGGATTTCAGAGTCCGGGAAGGTGCGGGCGATCTCGTGGACCATGGCCTCGGTGCCGATCAAGGCGACCTCGTACTCAGTGATGCCGGCAGTGATGGCGCTGCGGATTGCCTCGCCGCCGAGATCGCCAATACGGGCGCCATGCTTGATGACGGCGATTTCCTCGTCCGATTTGATCATGCGCTGCCGCATCGCTGCCTGGGCAACATCCACCAGCGTTGCTGCGGAGAACGCGGCCTGGATCTTGTTGCGGTTGTCCAGCGGCAGGGAGTCGTCTTCGACGCCGATGCGGCGGGGGTTGATGCCGCGGGTGCGCAGGACTTCCTGGATGGCGTGGATGTAGTTGTCCCGGCGCCAGTCCGTGTACACCAGGTTGTCGCCGTAGCTGCGGCGCCAAGGCATACCGGCGTCGATATTTGCCGTAATGGTGACGGTGTCATCCTTGGTGACCACCATGCCGTAGGAGCGGCCGAAATAGGTGAAGAGGAAATCGGAGTAGTACTTGATGGAGTGGTAGCTGGTGAGGATGACGGCGTCGAGGTCCTTCTCGGCCATGATGCTGCGAAGTCCGCTAAGGCGACGCTCGAACTCTGCGTCGGAGAAAGTCAGGGAGACCTTCTCGCCGTTGTTGAGGACCTTGAGTCGATCGAGCTTGGCCACATCGTTGATGGCCTCGTTCTCGGTGATGGTCATGGTGGTTCCTTTCAAGGGGTGGTTGGTTTCAGACCTGCTGCAGTGGCTTCTTGGAAGTCTCGGCGGCGAACAGGACTGCGATGAGGGAAACAAGGGCGGCAGCCACGAGGTACCAGCCGGGGGCCAGTTGATTGTGGGTCATGCCGATGAGGAGCGTTGCCATGAACGGCGCAGTGCCGCCGAACAACGCGTTGGAGAGGTTGAAGCTGACCGCGAAGCCCGTGTAGCGGACCTTCGTCGGGAAGAGTTCGGCCAGGAAGCTGGGCAGGGTGCCGTCGTTGAGAGTGAGCATTCCGCCCAGCAGGATCTGGACCAGCACGATCACCAGGAAGTTGCGTGTATCCAGGAGCATGAACGCCGGGACGGTCAGCACCACGAACAGGACGGACGCGGTGATGAGCATGCGTTTGCGACCGAACTTGTCCGACGCAATGCCGGTCAGGAAGATGAAGCCGATGTAACTGGCCAGGGCAATCGTGGTAGCCAGGAACGATTCCGCCGCTCCAAAGCCGAGTTCCACAGACAGGTATGTGGGCATGTAGCTGAGGATCACGTAGAAGCCCACTGCGTTCAACAGCACTGCGCCCGTGGCGATGATGAGTTGCTTACGGTAGGTCTTGAACATCGCCAGGGCCGGAGCCTTGACTGCGGGCTCCTTCTCGGACAGCTCACGGAACGCAGGCGTGTCCTCGAGCTTGGTGCGGATGTACCTGCCGATCAAGCCCATGGGCGCCGCCAACAGGAACGGCAGGCGCCAACCCCACTCGTTCAGCTGTTCTGGCGTCAGGACTGAACTCAGCAGGGCGGCCAGCAAGGAGCCCAGCAGGAGACCCGCTGCGGTACTGGCAGGCACGACGGCGGCATAGAGTCCGCGGCGATTCGACGGCGCATACTCCACCAGGAAAGCGGACGCGCCGGCGTACTCCCCGGCAGCGGAGAAGCCCTGGACCACCCTTACGAGCAGCAGCAGGATGGGGGCCATCACGCCGATAGTGGCGTACCCCGGGATCAGGGCGATGCAGAACGTGGCCACCGACATCAGGACGATCGAGAGCGACAACGCCTGCTTTCGGCCCAGCCTGTCTCCGATGTGGCCCCAGATGAATCCGCCAAGCGGCCTTACGAAGAAGCTGACGGCAAAGACGCCGAATGTCGCGAGCAGGGCTGTTTGACGATCGGATTCCGGGAAGAAAACGGTCGAGATAATGCCGGCCAGGTAACCATAGACGGCGTAGTCGAACCACTCCACGAAGTTGCCGATGAAGCTTGCAATGACGACGCGTCGGCGCGTGTCCTTGCTGACTGTGTGATTGGGGCCGGTGTCGGGAGAAGTGCCGTGTCCGTCATTGGACCGATCTCCCGGCGCGGCTGCCACAGAGGAAAGTTCATTACTCATGTGTCCACCAAGAATATTTGGGGTTGCAGTAGAAGCAACGCTGTTGCACCAGACTACGTGTGGGCCGCGTCACGGTCAAGAGTGTTTCCGAAAGTCATTCAGGGGCCCCCTGCGCGCTCATGGCACATTCGACGACGGCGGACCCACTCTCGCGTTTGTTGCAGTAACAGAGACTGAGTTGCAGCAAACGCCTCAAGCCCCCGGATCCTCTCTCACATCCCAACGCTTTCCCCCGGACGTTCTCTCACATCGCGCGGCCCATTTCGGAACGTTCTCTCACTTTCATCAAGAAAGCCCGACGTCGGGCACCCACGGCGAGTGCCGACGTCGGGCTCTAGCGCGCGGCAGCTGTTCAGCCGCCGGCGCAGGACGTGAGAGAACGTCCGCCAAAAGACGGCAGGACGTGAGAGAAGGACCGCCAAAAGACCGCAGTGAACTGCTCCCCTGAAGTTGGACTGTGAATCGCAGTTCCGTTTGAGGGGAGCAGTTTTATGAGTTCGCGTAGTTCATTGTCTGTGGTGCAGCGGGTGTCGGCTGTAGCGTGTTTTGAAAGGGGTCTGGGGTATCGGACGACGGCCCGGTTCCTGGGTGCCCCTGCTGTGGCGGTGAGGTCGTTGTATGGGTTGTGGAGGATTCATGGTCGAGGAGTGCTGGTGAGCAGGGCACCGAAGTCATACTCTTTCGAGGTCAAGCTGGCGTTGGTGCAGCGCTTCCTTGCGGGCGAAACCGGGCAGGATCTGGCGGTTGAAGCGGGCCTGTCTTCGCGGCAACAGCTCCAGAAATGGGTCAGGGATTATCGTTTGGAGGGTGAGGACGGGTTGCGGCCCAAACGCAACGGCAGGCCAGTGAAGTCCGGGACCCCGGCTTCCCGGGAACCGGGGGTCGTGCCCTCCGCGAAGTCGGCGGCCGGGCCGCGGGCCGGGGAGGCTTCGGAGCTTGAGCAGTTGCGTCGGGAAAACGAACTGTTGCGGGCACAGGTGGCCTACTTGGGAAAATTGCGTGCCTTGAGGGCTCAGGAACAACGGTGAAGGTTCAAGCCCTCATCGCTCTCAAGGCTGATTACCGGCTCCCGGTCCTGCTGCAGGCCGCGGGTCTGGCCCGCTCGACGTTCTTCTATCACCAGGCCCGGCTCGAGTCCCCGGACCCGAAGGAAACACTCAAGAGCGCCATCACGGAGGTTTTCACGGCCAACCATGGCCGCTACGGCCACCGGCGCATCCATACCGAGCTGATGAAGAAGGGGTGGGTGGTCGCGAAGAAGACCGTGTTGAAGCTGATGCGCGCGTTACACCTGCGCTGCAAGGTCCGGCGGCGGAAACGCTATAACTCTTACCAAGGCGAACAGGGTGTGATTGCACCGAACCTGCTGAACCGGAAGTTTGACGCCGATGCTCCGAACCAGAAGTGGGTCACCGACGTCACCGAGTTCCGCGTCGGGGACCACAAGCTCTACCTTTCACCGGTCATGGATCTTTTTGACCGGCAGATCATCTCTTATTCCGTTGGCAGTTCACCGAACCTGGAACTTGCCAACAGCTCACTGCGCCAGGCCATCGCCTGCCTGGAACCGGGACAGCACCCGCTGGTGCATTCGGACCAAGGCTTCCAATACCAGCACCACTCCTGGCGGGTCCTGCTCAACGATGCCGGCGCCACCCAGTCAATGTCCCGCAGGGGCAACTGCTACGACAACGCCGTCATGGAAAACTTCTTCGGACACCTCAAGGAAGAACTCTTCCACCACGTCCGGTTCCTCAGCACCGAAGCCCTGGCAACAGCACTGCACGAATACATCACCTGGTACAACAACGAAAGAATCTCCACCAAACTCAAGGGCCTAAGCCCGGTCCAATACCGGGCCCAGACCCTCGCAGCCTAAAATCCCAATTAGCCAGTCCAACAAACGGGGACCAGTTCAGCAGGATGTGAGAGAACGTCGGGGGCCTCGGTTGTCCGGCAGCGCGCGTCTAAGCGAGGCACCGGCGACCCGCAGAGGATGTCCGGCCGCCGGAAGCAGACGCAGGCCGAAGGGTTGGGCCCGAAGCGGCGCCTAGACGACCTTGCGGATCGCCTCACATCCCAACACTTTCCCCCGGACGTTCTCTCACATCGCGCGGCCCATTTCGGAACGTTCTCTCACTTTCATCAAGAAAGCCCGACGTCGGGCTTTAGCGCGCGGCAGCTGTTCAGCCGCCGGCGCAGGACGTGAGAGAAGGACCGCCAAAAGACCGCAGGATGTGAGAGAGCATCGGAAGGGGGCGGGGTTATCCGGCAGCGCGCGTCTAAGCGACGAAGGAGCGAGCGCGCAGAGGATGACCCCGCCGCCGGATGCAGACGGATGCAGACGGAGGCGGACGGCAGCGGACGGAGGCGACTCAGGCAGCGAGGCCGAGCAGATGAGACCCTAGAGGACCTTGCGGATCGTCTCTTCGAAGCTGACTACGTGGTGCAGGGCGAGCTCGGCGGCGCGGTCTTCGTCGCCGTCGGCTATGGCGGTCAACAGTTCCGCGTGCTCGGAGATGTGGCCTGAGACAGAGGGCATCCGTTCCAGCATGTAGCACCAGATCCGGGTGGCGAGGTTGTCGTACCGGATCAGGACGTCTTCCAGGTGTGCATTCGCCGAGGCCTTGTAGATCAGGCGGTGAACCTGGATGTCGTAGCGCATGAGTTCCTGGGAGGAATTGTCCTGGCCTTCAAGATCACGAATTGCACTTGCGACTGCGCGGAGCTCCGAACGCATGGCAGGGCTGGCCATGCGGGCAGCCTTCTTTGACGCCAACGGTTCGAGAAGTTCGCGTATCTCGGAGACTTCGGCGAGCTGGGTGATGTCCACGCCGGTGGCGAATGTCCCACGCCGCGGGTAGGAGACCACCAAGTGGTCGCTTTCGAGACGCTTGATGGCCTCGCGGACGGGCGTACGTCCAATGCCCAGTTCTGCAGCAATCTGGCCATCGTTGATGGGGTCGCCGGGTTTGATGTCCAGCATGATGAGCCTGTCGCGCAGGAGCAGGTAGGCGTTCTCCGCCAGGGACGAACCTTGCGGAGTTGATTCCAATGCTTCCAGTGCTGCGCTCATTGCTCTCTCCCGTTGTCGCCAATCCAGTTTGCTGGATGGATTGCCGCAGACCTGTTGACGACCTTGTGATCTTCAACATACTATGGCAATAGTTCTAATATATCAGTTGCCTAACAGTCGGCCACTAGACAAGCTTTTGAAGGAGAACACCATGGTTGCACCGCTGATCCGCCCGCTCGCACAGGCGGACCCGGAGGTGGATCAGGCGATCGCCCTGGAACTCATCCGCCAGCAGTCCACGCTGGAAATGATCGCCTCTGAGAACTTCGCCCCCACGGCCGTCATGGAAGCACAGGGCTCGGTCCTTACCAACAAGTACGCCGAGGGTTACCCGGGCAAGCGCTACTACGGCGGCTGCGAACACGTTGATGTGATCGAGCAGCTGGCCATCGACCGCCTGAAGTCCCTGTTTGGCGCAGAATTCGCCAACGTCCAGCCCCACTCCGGTGCCCAGGCAAACGCCTCGGCCATGCACGCACTGATCAACCCTGGCGACACCATCATGGGACTGAACCTTGCCCACGGCGGCCACCTGACCCACGGCATGCGCATCAACTTCTCCGGCAAGCTGTACAAGGTTGTTCCGTACGGCGTCCGCGAGGACACCCACACCGTAGACATGGCAGAAGTTGAGCGCCTCGCCCTCGAGAGCAAGCCGCAGCTGATCGTGGCCGGCTGGTCCGCTTACTCCCGCCAGTTGGACTTCGCTGAATTCCGCCGCATCGCGGACCTCGTGGGCGCCTACCTCATGGTGGACATGGCACACTTCGCCGGCCTGGTTGCAGCTGGACTGCACCCGAGCCCGGTCCCGCACGCCCACATTGTCACCAGCACCACGCACAAGACCCTTGGCGGTCCCCGCGGTGGCGTGATCCTGACCAACGACGCCGACATCGCCAAGAAGGTTAACTCCGCCGTCTTCCCGGGACAGCAGGGTGGTCCGCTGGAGCACGTCATCGCAGCAAAGGCTGTGGCCTTCAAGATGGCTGCCGAGCCGGAGTTCCAGGAACGCCAGGTCCGCGTTCTGGAAGGCTCCAAGATCCTTGCCCAGCGACTTCTCCAAGAAGACGTAGCTGCAGCCGGCATTTCCGTCGTCAGCGGTGGGACCGACGTCCACCTGGTGCTCGCCGATCTCCGCCACTCCGTCCTTAACGGCCAGCAGGCCGAGGACACCCTGCACCGCATCGGCATCACGGTCAACCGCAACGCCGTCCCCTTCGACCCCCGCCCGCCGATGGTTTCCTCGGGCCTGCGCATCGGCACCCCCGCCCTCGCCGCCCGCGGCTTCGGCGCTGAGGACTTCACCGAAGTCTCGGACATCATTGCGACGGCGTTGATCGCCGCAGCCAACAGCGGCACCCAAGCAGGCAGCACCGAAGGTGACGTCACCTTGGACGAAGCCACCGCCGTCGAACTCCGCCGCCGCGTAACCGCTCTGGCCGACAAATTCCCGCTTTACCCACACCTCAGTAACGGCAACGACGCCGCAACTGAACTCGAAGAAATGATTGGAGCAGCCCAGTGAGCGCGGACCACCTCCCCGAACACCCCGACTTCCTCTGGCGCAACCCGGACCCAAAGAAGAGCTACGACGCCGTTATTGTTGGCGGCGGCGGGCACGGCCTGGCAACGGCCTACTTCCTGGCCAAGAACCACGGCATGACCAACATCGCCATCCTTGAAAAGGGCTGGCTGGCCGGTGGCAACATGGCCCGCAACACCACCATCATCCGGTCCAACTACCTCTGGGACGAGAGTGCTGCAATTTACGAGCACGCCCTCAAACTGTGGGAAATCCTGCCGGAAGAGCTGGAGTACGACTTCCTGTTCAGCCAGCGCGGCGTGATGAACCTCGCCCACACCCTGGGCGACGTCCGTGAGAGCATGCGCCGCGTAGGCGCCAACCGCCTCAATGGTGTGGACGCGGAGTGGCTGGAGCCTGACCAGGTCAAGGAACTCTGCCCCATCCTGAACACCAGCGACAACATCCGCTACCCCGTCATGGGCGCTACCTACCAGCCGCGTGCCGGCATCGCCAAGCACGACCACGTAGCCTGGGCCTTCGCCCGCAAGTGCGATGAACTCGGCGTGGATATCATCCAGAACTGCGAAGTCACCGGCTTCATCAAGGACGGAAACCGGGTTACCGGCGTCAAGACAAGCCGTGGCAACATCAACACCGAAAAGGTAGGCCTTTGCGCCGCCGGCCACAGCTCGGTCCTCGCAGAGATGGCCGGCTTCCGTCTCCCGATCCAGTCCCACCCGCTCCAGGCGCTCGTGTCTGAACTGCACGAGCCGGTCCACCCCACGGTGGTCATGTCCAACCACGTCCACGTGTACGTCTCACAGGCACACAAGGGCGAACTGGTGATGGGCGCTGGCGTGGACTCCTACAACGGCTACGGCCAGCGCGGATCGTTCCACGTGATCGAGGAGCAGATGGCAGCCGCCGTGGAGCTCTTCCCGATCTTCGCCCGGGCCCACGTGCTCCGGACCTGGGGCGGCATCGTTGACACCACGCTGGATGCCTCGCCGATTGTTGGCCTCACCCCGGTGGAGAACATGTTCGTCAACTGTGGTTGGGGAACGGGTGGCTTCAAGGGCACTCCTGCGGCTGGCCTGACCTTCGCGCACACCATCGCAACCGGTGCCCCGCACAAGCTCAACAAGCCTTTCGCCCTGGAACGCTTCGAGACCGGCGCCCTGATCGATGAACACGGCGCCGCAGCCGTGGCCCACTAGTAAGGACGGGAAAAGACATGCTTCTCATTTCATGCCCCAACTGCGGGCCACGCGACGAAACCGAATTCCACTACGGCGGCCAGGCACACGTTGCCTATCCGGAGAACCCGAACGACCTCACGGACCGCGAGTGGGCTGAATACCTGTTCTACCGCGAGAACACCAAGGGTTCTTTCGCTGAACGCTGGGTCCACAGCACGGGCTGCCGCCAGTGGTTCAACATGCTGCGGGACACCGTGACCTACGACATCCACTCCATTTACGCGATGGGCCAGCCCCGCCCGGATGGCGGAGGGAAGCCCGATGCGCAAGCAGGCCTCGCTCCCGGCGCACCCACTACCTCGACGGCCACTGCCGCCCCCACCTCCTCGGAAGGAGTCTAGAAGTGACCAGCAAGAACGCACGCCTTACCACCGGCGGACGCATTGACCGCAGCATCGCTTGGCGCTTCACCGTGGACGGCCAGGAATTCACCGGTCACCCCGGCGACACCATCGCCTCGGCGCTGCTGGCCAACGGCCACATCAACGCAGGCAACTCCCTTTACGAGAACCGCCCCCGCGGCATCATGGCCGCCGGCGTGGAAGAATCCAACGCCCTGGTCAAGATCGCTCCCCGCTTCCCCGGCCACGTCGCCGAATCGATGCTTCCTGCCACCGCAGTCTCCCTCGTAGACGGCATGAACGTTGAGCTGCTCTCCGGTTTGGGCAAGCTTGACCCTGCCGAGGACAAGGCTGAGTACGACAAGAAGTACGTTCACACGGACGTCCTGGTGGTCGGCGGCGGTGTTGCAGGCCTTGCAGCCGCCCGCGAAGCAGTCCGCACCGGCGCCCGCGTCATCCTGATCGACGACCAGCCCGAACTCGGCGGTTCGCTCCTCTCCGGTTCAACGGCCGAAGGCCTGCAGGAAACCATCGAGGGCAAGCCGGCTCTGGAATGGGTTGCCGATGTGGAAGCCGAGTTGGTCTCCGCCGAAGAATGCACCGTGCTGAACCGCACCACCGCCTTCGGTTCCTACGATTCCAACTACTTCATCGCAGCCCAGAACCGCACGGATCACCTGACCGTTCCGGCCGCTTCGGGCGTTTCGCGCCAGCGTATCTGGCACATCCGCGCACAGCAGGTTGTGCTGGCACCGGGTGCCCACGAGCGTCCGCTGGTCTTTGAGAACAACGACCGCCCGGGCATCATGCTCGCCTCGGCAGTCCGTACGTATCTCAACCGCTACGCGGTCGCTGCTGGTTCACGCGTCGTTATCAGCACCACCAACGACTCCGCTTACTTGCTCGCCGCGGACCTGAAGGCAGCAGGCGTGGCGATTGCCGCCGTCGTCGATGCCCGTCCGCAGATCAGCGCGAAGGCCGCCGCCGCCGTCGAGTCCGGTGTCCGGGTCCTCATTGGCAGCGCGGTTGCTGACACGAGCGCCGATGACGCGGGCCGCCTGAATGGCGTCACCGTCCGCAGCATTAACGACGACGGCGAACTCACCTCGGGCGTCGAGCACATCGCCGCCGATCTGCTTGCTGTTTCCGGCGGCTGGAGCCCTGTGGTACACCTCCACAGCCAGCGCCAGGGCAAGCTGCGCTGGGACGATGAGCTGGCTGCCTTCATTCCGGCGTCAACCGTAAGGGACCAGCAGGTTGTTGGCGCAGGCCGCGGCAGCTACGAACTCCAGGACTGCCTGGCAGAGGGCATCTCGGCCGGAGCGGCAGCATCCATCGCTGCTGGCTTTGAGTCCGCAACCACCCCGGTGGACCTGCAGGCACCCGTGGCCAGTGCCCCGACCCGTCAGCTGTGGCTTGTTCCCGGTCAGACCGGTGAGCCAGGCGAGTGGCACAACCACTTCGTCGACTTCCAGCGTGACCAGTCCGTGGCTGACGTCCTCCGCTCCACCGGGGCCGGCATGCGCTCGGTGGAACACGTGAAGCGGTACACCTCCATCAGCACCGCCAACGATCAAGGCAAGACCTCCGGCGTCAACGCGATCGGCGTCATCGCCGCCGCGTTGAAGTTCGGCGGCGCGGAAAGCGTTCCGGGCGTCGGCGAGATCGGCACCACCGCCTACCGCGCACCGTTCACCCCGGTCGCATTCGCCGCTTTGGCTGGTCGCCAGCGCGGTGAGCTGTTCGACCCCGCCCGAGTGACCTCCATCCACCCGTGGCACGTTGCCCAAGGCGCACTGTTCGAAGACGTTGGACAGTGGAAGCGCCCTTGGTACTACCCGCAGGCCGGCGAGGACATGGATACGGCAGTCCTGCGTGAGTGCGCAGCGGTCCGCGATTCCGTGGGCTTCATGGACGCAACCACGCTCGGCAAGATCGAGATCCGTGGCAAGGACGCCGGCGAATTCCTGAACCGCGTGTACACCAACGCGTTCAAGAAGCTCGCACCGGGATCCGCCCGCTACGGCGTCATGTGCACCCCTGACGGCATGATCTTCGACGATGGCGTAACCCTCCGCCTGGATGAGGACCGCTTCTTCATGACCACCACCACCGGCGGCGCAGCCAAGGTGCTGGACTGGTTGGAAGAGTGGCACCAGACGGAGTGGCCGGAACTCGACGTGGTCTTCACATCCGTCACGGAGCAGTGGAGCACCATCGCCGTCGTCGGTCCCAAGTCCCGTGCAGTGATCGCCAAGGTTGCTCCCCAGCTCGCCGAAAACGGTGGCCTGGACGCAGAAGCCTTCCCATTCATGACATTCCGCGAGACCACCCTGGCCTCAGGAGTGCAGGCTCGTGTTTGCCGTATCTCCTTCTCCGGTGAACTGGCCTACGAAATCAACATCCCGTCCTGGTACGGGCTCAACACCTGGGAAGCCGTTGCTGCCGCAGGTGCCGAGTTCAACATCACCCCTTATGGCACGGAAACAATGCACGTCCTTCGCGCCGAGAAGGGGTACCCGATCGTCGGGCAGGACACTGATGGCACGGTCACCCCCCAGGACGCGGGCATGGACTGGATCGTCTCCAAGGCCAAGGAATTCATCGGCAAGCGTTCCTACCTCCGCCAGGACGCAAGCCGCGAGGACCGCAAGCACCTGGTGAGCGTCCTTCCCGTGGATCACTCGCTGAGGCTGCCGGAAGGCACGCAGCTTGTGGAGAAGGGCATCCCCGTCAACCCGGCGTACGGACCCGTCCCCATGGAAGGCTTCGTGACTTCGAGCTACCACAGTGCCGCATTGGGCCGTTCTTTCGGCCTGGCCCTGATCCAGAACGGCCGCAACCGCATCGGCGAGACCCTCGTGGCCTCGGTGGGAGACCAATTGGTGGACGTGGTTGTCGGCGAAACCGTACTTTTCGATGCTGAAGGGACCCGCAAAGATGGCTGAAACAGCAACACCAGCAGAAACCGCACACGTCGACCGCGTACGGGGTGCCCGCCGCAGCCCGGCCGAGCACCTGGCTGACGCCTTCACCTCCGGCTCAGTGCCGGGCACGGTGACGCTCAAGGAAATCCCGTACCAGGCCATGGTGGGTATCCGGGTTGAGCAAACGTCCGACGCCGGTGCCCGCGTTGCGTCCATCACCGGCGGCCTGCCGGCCGCTTGCGGTGAAGTGACGGGCTCTGGCTCAGTCAACGCACTCTGGCTTGGCCCCACCGAGTTCCTGGTGGTCGCTCCGGAGGAGTCCCACGACTCGCTGGGCGGCTCCTTGGTCAGTGACCTGACCACGGCACTGGGCAGCGATGAAGGTCAGGTGGTGGACCTGTCCGCCAACCGCACCACGTTCGAACTCTCCGGCAGCCACGCCCGCGCTGTGCTCGAAAAGACGTGCTCGTTGGACCTTCACCCCCGCGTCTTCAAGGCCGGCACCGCTGTCTCAACGGAGCTCGCACACATCCCCGTGATGCTGTGGAAGACCTCGGACGAGAACTACCGGATCTTTCCCCGGGCCTCGTTTGCCGATTTCCTGGGACGCTGGCTCCTCGACGCCATGCGGGAGTACGCCTCCCCCGAGGTCCCCTAATGGCACTGAGTGTGCTTGATCTGTTTTCTGTTGGCATCGGGCCGTCGTCTTCACACACGGTCGGCCCGATGCGGGCGGCAAAGCAGTTCACGGACGGTCTTGAATCGTCCGGCCAGCTTCCGGCCACGGTGCGCGTCCAGGCTGAGCTCTTCGGCTCCCTGGGCGCCACCGGGCGGGGCCACGGCTCCGACAAAGCCGTGGTGCTGGGGCTGCAGGGCCACTCACCCGAAACCGTCGACACCAAAACCGCTGACGACCAAGTGGCGGCAGCAGCCCTCGACGCCGAACTGCGCTTGGGCGGCGACCACCGGGTGGACTTCAATTGGGACGAGGACGTGGTCCTCCACCGCCGCAAGTCGCTTCCGGCACACCCCAACGGCATGACGTTCCGGGCGCTTGACCACACCGGGGCAGTACTGCGTGAGCGCAGCTACTACTCGATCGGTGGCGGCTTTGTGGTGGATGGGGACGCCACAGGCACGGACAAAGTAGTAGCCGATGACACCGTCCTCCCCTACCCGTTCACCACTGCCGACGAGTTGCTTGCCATTTGCTCACGCGAGGGCATGTCAATTTCCGATGTCATGTTGGCCAACGAACTCGTATGGCGGTCCGAGGAGGAGCTCCGCGAGCGCCTTCTGGGCATCTGGGCTGTCATGCGTGAATGCGTGGACAACGGCTGTTCGGCCGAGGGAATCCTCCCCGGAGGTTTGAAAGTCAGGCGACGGGCGCCGTCGTTGTTCAAGAAGCTTTCCGAAACGGACGCGGACCTGAACGGGGCCGGCTCGGCGGACCCGCTCCTCGCCATGGAATGGGTGAACCTGTTCGCGTTGGCGGTCAACGAGGAGAATGCGGCCGGCGGCAGGATTGTCACTGCACCGACCAATGGTGCCGCAGGGATTGTCCCTGCAGTGCTGCACTATTACACAAAGTTTGTTCCCGGAGCCAACGACGACGGCGTCGTGCGGTTCCTGCTCGCGGCGGCAGCCGTCGGGATTCTCTTCAAGATCAACGCCTCCATTTCGGGTGCCGAGGTGGGTTGCCAGGGCGAGGTGGGTTCCGCCTGCTCCATGGCCGCCGCTGGTCTTTGCGAGATCCTGGGCGGGACGCCTGAGCAAGTGGAAAATGCTGCCGAGGTGGGCATCGAGCACAACCTGGGCCTCACCTGCGATCCCGTGGGCGGACTGGTGCAGATCCCCTGCATCGAACGCAATGCCATCGCCAGCGTCAAGGCGATCAACGCTGCCCGCCTGGCCCTGCACGGAGATGGCAGCCACAAGGTGTCCTTGGACAAGGCCATCAAGACCATGCGCGAAACAGGCGCCGACATGAAATCCAAATACAAGGAGACCTCCCGTGGAGGACTCGCCGTCAACGTAGTGGAGTGCTAGCCATGACTGCCATCCAAACCGAATCTTCTACTGACTCCTCCGCCGGAACCACCGTGGAGCACGTCCTTACCCTGGACTGCCCGGAAGGTCCCGGAATCGTGCACGCAGTGTCCGGCTTCCTGCTGGAGCACGGCTGCGACATCATCGACAACAAGCAGTACGGTGACCGCGCCGAGGGCCACTTCTTCATGCGGGTTCACTTCGCGTCCTCCGGTGACGAGACCACTGTGGATGCTTTGCGTGCCGCATTTTCCCCCGTGGGCGAGAAATACTCCATGAACTGGCAGCTGGAACGCCAAGGGTCCAAGCGTCGCGTGTTGATCATGGTCTCGAAGTTTGGGCACTGCCTCAATGACCTGCTGTTCCGTGCGCGGATCGGTGAACTGCCGATCGATGTTGTGGGCGTCGTGTCCAACCACACGGACCACCAGGGGTTGGCGGAGTGGCACGGGATTCCCTTCTTCCACGTCCCTGTCACCGCTGCTACCAAACCTGCGGCGGAAGCGCGTTTGCTGGACATCATCGACGAACTGGACGTGGAACTCATTGTCCTGGCCCGGTACATGCAGGTGCTCAGCGACGATCTCGCCCGCAAGCTCGACGGGCGCGCCATCAATATCCACCACTCGTTCCTGCCCAGCTTCAAGGGTGCCAAGCCTTACCACCAGGCTTACGCCCGCGGAGTGAAGACCGTGGGTGCCACCGCCCACTACGTCAACGGCGAGCTGGACGAGGGCCCGATCATCTCCCAGCAGGTGGTTGAGGTGGATCACACGTTCGGACCGGACGATCTCGTAGCCGCCGGTCGGGACACGGAGTGCAAGGCCCTCAGCAACGCCGTTCGTTGGCACTGCGAGGGGCGGATCATCCTGAATGGGAACAGGACGATTGTGCTGAAGTAAGGCCTTGCGCGCCCCATTTCGATGGTTCCCTGCGCAGACGCTGTTGCGAACGGCGGTGTGTGCAGGGAACCATCGAATTGGCGTTTAAAGGAGCTACAGCCGAGTCAGCCGCGTTGCCAGGTGCAGGGCCGCGAGCCTGCCCGTTCCCCGGGGATCTCCACCGCACAGCTCGAAGATCCGCTGCAGCCGTTGGTGCATGGACTGCCGTTCCAAGTGCAGTTCGCGTGCGGCCTGGGCTGTGTTGCAGCCTGTGTCCAGCCAGACGGTCAGCGTCCGTAGAAGCTGGGATCGCCGCAGCCGGTCATGCTCGACGACGGCACCCAGCTGCCGCTGCACGAACCCTTCGCGGGTGGCCGGGTCCAGATGTTCCTCTGCGAGGCGTTCCACGGCGAAGGCTTCAGCATCCACCACGCCACCTCCCACCAGATCCAGGTCCAGGGTCCGGCGCGCCTCGGCCAGCGACCACGGGGCCTCATCGATCCCCTTGCCCACCGGGCCAAGCGCTATCGCAGATCCGGCTGGCATCTCCAATCCCCGGAGCGCATGCATCAGGACTGCCCGGGTTGCAGCGCCATCTCCAAAGGAAGCGAGCGCGATCAGCTCCGCATTATCCGCGTAGCTGGCACTGTGCGGCACGTGCATACGCAGCAGTGCATCAAGGGCCGAGCGAAGATGCCCTGCACCCGTGGAGCGGATCACCAGCGCAGCAACCTGGCCGTTCACGGGAAAGCCCGACGCCGGCCCGAGCTGCTGGAGCTGCCAGGATTGGCTCCCGGAATTGATGGCCCGCATCAGTTCAATGCCCGCCAACTCCTTCAATCCTGGTGGCATCCGCTGCAGCAGGGCCAAGCCAAGGATGTCCACCGAGCGCTCTCCCGCCACGCGCGCGAGGCCACTATCGCCGTCGTCGGGCACGTGCAGCTCCAAGCGGGCGGCGAGGACGCCACGGACCGGCACATCAACAGTGATGAGCCCGCCGTTCTCCGCCGGCGGCGCTGAGCCTGCTGCCGATCCCGCTGCCGAGCCGAGGGTGAGGCCCGACGGCGATACCAACCGCGCGCTGGCACCAGTCCTTTCTGCCAAGACAGCCAGGAGTTGGTCAAGTCCGCCGCCATGGGCGAGTTCGGCTGCCATCGCGTGGCTGGTTTGGTCGCCGCGTTGAAGCTGTTCGACGGACTCGCTGACCAGGATGGAGTTGATCTCCTGCATGACAGCGACGAACGGGACAACGTGGCGCAATTCAATAACCGGCAGGCCTGCGGCTTCGGCAGCTTCCAGCATGGGACCTGGAACTTCGGGCAGTGTCGGTCCGGTTTCCAAGGCAAGTGCAGCTATGCCGCGGGCCGCTAGCTCGCGGACGTATTCCGCTTGCCGTTCGGAGCTCTCAAGGGCAAGCGCCTGGCCGCCGCTGAGGAGAAGTTCGCCACCGCTGAGGAGCGGAGCGATGTCCAAAACCTCGCTGGAGTGCACCCAACGGACGGGACGGGTCAGGGCGTCGGCCACTGAGTTAAGGAGACGCGGCTCGGCGGCTCTAAGGCTTTCACGTTCCAAGGCTTGACCAAGAAGGATAGACATGACACTCCGTACGG
Source organism: Arthrobacter sp. 21a14 (assembly GCA_050627125.1). Classification (GTDB taxonomy): domain Bacteria; phylum Actinomycetota; class Actinomycetes; order Actinomycetales; family Micrococcaceae; genus Arthrobacter. Next base: position 100,021 of record CP192487.1, read on the forward strand.
CGGAATAGAGTTTCTTCAGACACATCGTATCTTGTTGCTGTGATCTGTGGCACATACGCTGAAGGAGTCCCTTTCACACACGGAGGATCTCCCTCATGCAAGACAACCTCTCCCCTGCCTCACAGCAGCCAGGCTCAGCGGCTGCAGGCTCACTGCAGCCAGGCTCGCCGCAGTCAGGTCCGGCAACGGCGCCGGGCCATGACAGCGAAGCCTGGCTGCAGCCCATTCCCGAGTCAGACCGCACGCGCAAGGTTTCAGGCCAGTTCTGGATCTGGGCCGGCGCCAACCTTGCTCCAATCAACTGGGTGCTGGGCGCACTCGGAATCCACCTCGGCCTCGGCTTTGCCGACACCGTCTTTGTCCTGGTCCTGGGCAACCTGATCGGCATGTTGCTGTTTGGCTGCTTCGTCCTCCTTGGTCAAAAGACCGGCGCCACGGGCATGGTCCTCGCCCGGGCTGCGTTCGGGCGCCGTGGCAACTACCTCCCCGCCGCCATCCAGGCACTCCTGGTCATCGGGTGGTGCGCGGTCAATACGTGGATCATTCTGGACCTGGTCATGGCGCTCTTCGGAACGCTGGGCTGGGTGGATCCCACCGCAAAGAACTACGCCTGGAAGATCGGCGTAGCCACTGTCATCATGGCCGCCCAGGTTGCCATTGCCTGGTTCGGCTACAAGGCGATCGCCGCTTTCGAAAAGTGGACCGTCCCGCCCACCATCATCATCCTGGCCGTCATGTCCGCCGTGGCGTGGTTCGGCATGAAGATCGACTGGGGCTATGCAGGTCCGGCCGGCAACATTCTTGAAGGATCCGAACGGATCGCGGCGATGAGTGCAGTCATGACCGCCATCGGCATCGGCTGGGGCATCACCTGGTTCACCTATGCCGCAGACTACTCGCGCTTCGTCAGCACCTCGGTTCCCAAGCGCAAGGTCTACCTGGCTTCGGTCCTTGGCCAGTTCATTCCCGTGGTCTGGCTCGGTGTCCTCGGTGCGAGCCTTGCGACAAACAGCGGAGAGATCGACCCCGGCAAGCTGATCGTCCAGAACTTCGGAGTTCTTGCCCTTCCCGTCCTCCTCATGGTGTTGCATGGCCCCATCGCCACCAACATCTTGAACATCTACACCTTCTCAGTGGCTACGCAGGCCTTGGACATCAAGATCAATCGTCGCAAGCTCAACCTGTTCGTCGGCGTCTTCTCGCTCCTCGCCGTCGTGTTTTTCATCTTCCAGGAGGACTTCGCTTCGGTACTGGACGCCTGGCTGATCGGTCTGGTGGCGTGGGTAGCTGACTGGGGCGGCGTCATGTTGGTGCATTACTTCTGGCTGGAGAAGCGCTGGCCTGGAAAGGTTGAACGGCTCTTTGACGGCGTCGGGACCAAGCGTCTCCCGGTGATCAACTGGGCCGGCATCGTCTCCCTGCTGGTTGGCATCTTCTGCACGTGGCTGTTCATGTACGGGCTGGTACCAGTGATGCAAGGCCCCATAGCCGTGGCACTTGGTGGCTGGGATCTCTCATGGCTGGCCGGTGGACTTACCAGCGCAGCGGCCTACGCAATCCTCGGGCCCCGGGTGCACCGAAAGTTCGTCCTTGCCGACTCGAACCACGTCTCCGTCACCCAAGCAGCTCCGGGCGATCCCGCAGTTCCCGTAGTACCCGAAAGGACCACAGCATGAGCAAGCCCGCCTTCGCGGACTCCCTCCACCCGATCACCTGGCCAGAGGGCTTCAAAGCCGCAGCGTCCTTCACCTTCGACGTCGACGCCGAGTCCTGCACCATCGCCCACGATCCATCCAGCACCCGGCGCATGTCCCTCATGAGCCACCAGTCCTATGGCCCAAAGGTCGCCGTCCCGCGGCTCCTGAAGATCCTGGATCGCCAGGACATCAAAGGAACGTTCTTCATCCCCGGCTTCACTGCGGAGAGCTACCCGGATGTGGTGCGTAGGATCGCTGACGGTGGGCACGAAATCGCCCACCATGGCTACCTTCACGAGCCAATGCAAGGCATCGACGCCGCAACCGAAGCCAGCTACCTGGACCGGGGCTTGGAGGCACTTGCCAACGTTGCCGGTGTTCGGCCGGTGGGCTACCGGGCTCCGTGGTGGGAGTTGAACTGGCAGTCGCCCGCGCTGCTCGCGGACCGAGGCTTCCTTTACGACTCAAGCCTGCTCGACGGCGATGCCCCCTACCGCATGTCGGTGGCGGAGGACGATCCCCGGGACATCGTGGAGATTCCCGTTGATTGGGCGCTGGATGACTGGGAGCAATACGCGTTCTACCCCGGCATCACGGGCAGCGGGGTCATCGAAAGCCCGGCCAAGGCTTTGGAAATGTGGACTCTTGAGGCCCAGGCGCACCATGCCCAGGGCAGCTGCTTCGTCCTGACCAACCACCCGTTCATCTCCGGCCGGCCGTCCAGGGCTGTCGCATTGGAGCAGCTGATCGAACGGGTCAAGGGCCTCGAGGGCATGTGGGTTACCACGCTTGCCGAGATCGCGCAGCATACGAAGGATACGGTTCGGGAAGTCCACACTCACGCCCGCATCGATGTCCCCTTGTTCCCGGGAGCCGGTGCTTCATTCCGCCCGGCCCAGGTCCGGGTACCCACCCTCCGGTAGCTCTTCGCCGGGATGGCAGCACGCCCCCATGTTCTGGCTGCACATGGGGGTCTGCTGCCATCCCGGCGAAGGTTCTTAACCGTTTACGGCGTTGATCCAAACCCCGATGATCCACGTACTCGCGGCGGCACAAGCGAGACCGAACTCCACGAGAATCCCGATGCCGGTCGCCTTGAGCGCAGCCCCGCTCGAGCGGACAGCGGTGCGGAAGTCACGGGTCCGCTGGACCTCGCTCAGCAAGAGCCCGACGGCGAACCCCACCACCAGCCCGACCACCGGAATCACAAACATTCCCACCACGCCAAGAACTATCCCAACCACGACAGACCTGTTGGGAATGCCGTGTTGTTTTAGTTTTCGCCCGGTGAGCACTGCACTGGCGGCCATCCCTGACACCACGAACACCATGCCGATAGCGAAGATCACCCAGCCGAGCGTTCCCGCGCCGCCCCAGATGGCCCACGCGAGCAGGCTCGCACCAATGAGGATGCTTCCCGGAAGGACAGGAATGATGGTCCCGGCAACCCCAACCGCAATGGCCAGGCCGCACAGGACGGTCACAACGAGTTCGGCATTCATGGCCCCAAGTCTATGGGCCAGCATCCCGGGGTCACCTATGGCCCCTTTTGGAGGCCAACATGGGCCTTAAGTGACCCCGCGTTGCTCGTTAACAAGCCACGACGGCGACGCTCCCAACCGTGGGAAGCGTCGCCGTCGTCGGTTTTTAGTTGGTAACCGCTACTCAGTCACTGCTGCGGCAACAGCCGCGGTGACAGCCGGTGCCACACGGGCGTCCAGCGGGCTCGGCACGATGTAGTCGGCGGAGAGATCTTCTTCTGCCAACTCAGCGATGGCACGTGCAGCCGCGATCTTCATGGCCGGCGTGATGCGGCGGGCCTTGGCATCAAGTGCGCCGCGGAAGATGCCGGGGAAGGCCAGCACGTTGTTGATCTGGTTCGGGAAGTCGCTGCGGCCCGTGGCAACTACGGCCGCGTACTTCTGGGCAACCTCGGGGAGAACTTCCGGGTCCGGGTTGGACAGGGCGAACACGATCGACTGATCGTTCATGAGCTTCAGGTGTTCTTCGTCCAGCTTGGAGGAGGAGACGCCTACGAACACATCGGCGCCGGTCAGGCCCTCGCCCGGACCACCGGTGACGCCGCGGGGGTTGGTGCGCTGGGCCATGCGGGCCTTGACGCTGCCGGGATCGGCCACAAGATCGGCACGCTCAGCGTTGACTACGCCCTTGGAGTCGAGCAGGATGACGTCCTCGATGCCAACAGCAAGAAGAATCTCGGCAATGGCAATGCCGGCGGCACCTGCGCCGGAGACAACAACCTTCAGACCGGACAGTTCGCGCTTGGTCACCTTTGCAGCGTTGGTCAGGGCAGCGAGAACCACGACGGCGGTGCCGTGCTGGTCATCGTGCATGACGGGGCAGTCGAGTGCTTCGATGAGGCGCTCTTCGAGTTCGAAGCAACGCGGCGCGGAGATGTCTTCAAGGTTCACTGCACCGAAGCTCGGGCGGAGGCGGACCAGGGTCTCGATGATCTCGTCCACGTTGGTGGTGTTGAGAACCAGCGGGATGGAGTCGAGATCGCCGAAGGACTTGAAGAGGGCAGACTTTCCTTCCATGACCGGGAGGGAAGCGCTGGGGCCGATGTTGCCCAGGCCCAGGACGGCGGTGCCATCGCTGACCACAACAACCAGGCGCTCAGCCCAGGTGTGGGTGCGGGCAAGCTCAGGGTTGGCGTGGATTGCGCGGCTTACCTGGGCGACGCCCGGGGTGTACGCGATGGAAAGGTCACGCTTGTTGTTCAGGGGAACGGTGCTGGAAATCGTCAGCTTGCCGCCCTCGTGTGCTGCGAAGATCTCTTCTTCGCTCAGTACCAAGGCGTCGTTGTCAGTAGCGATTGTCTCAATGGACACGTCTTTGTCTCCTCAGGCTAGCCGTGGACCCACGGCATGGTTCGGGCAGGAACAGAACTGCTGGTTCGGACCAAGGGTGGCTGGCCCGGAAGGTGCATCTGCAGGTATGGGCTGCTAGCCGCTTCGGTATTTCCAGCGTAGGGAAGCGCGGAGGGTACAAGATTCAATACCAAGAGAGACGATTCGAGAGTAAAACGTTTATGCAGATCCAAAAGTGACCCAGCTCACGTGAAAAAACGCATTCTCAGGGGTCGGTGGTCTAGACCGGAGGAGCTATATCGTCATTCTCCGGTCATGAGGCTGCACGCCTTCTTGAGGTCCTTTTCGGCTTCAAAGAGCGACAAGCGACGACACCGTACGGCCTGGACCAGACCACTGACCAGATGCAACAGAATCCTGGCCTTCGGGGCGTCATTTCCGGGCTCCTTGCTCAAGGAACCCACAACTTCTTCGGACAAGAGGTCAATCTCCCGCAGCAGCTGGGCAGTATCGCTGTCTTTGCCGGCAGGCCGGATGAGGCAATGCTCCACCCCGGGCTGCATAACCCTCAGATGGAAGATCTCCATCATCAGCCCTGACAACGCATGCCCCTTGCCCTTCCTCTGGCGGACGCCGTCGCGAAGCTCGCGCAGCTGCTGCCGGTAGACGGCCAGCATAATGTGCGCTGTGGAGGGAAAGTAGCGGTAGAGGGTGCCCAACGGCACGTCCGCTTTGGCGGCAATGTCCGACAAACTCAACGTGTCGAATTGACGTTGGGCAAAGCCCGCCGCTGTTTTCAGGATGCGGGCATAGCGCAGCAGCTGCCGCGGCGTGGTCGGTGCGGCAGCCATACGGGGCAACCCCGTCGTCAGATCAAGGGAGTACGGTTCCAGGGAAAACGGTTCGGGCATTTCCGGCGATCTCTTGGCAGGCTGGCAAGGAAACGGCCGGCTCAGGTCACAGGACCCGCGGCAGGCCGATCGCACCAATGATACGTGAGCAAAATGACCGTTGCCTGAGAGCGCCCTTCTTGGAACGCGTCCATGCCGTTCCCGGGAAAGGGCGGGTGCCCCACATACACTGCAGGAAGCTTTGGGTGCGGATACAGGAGGACGACCGCTATGGGGAATTTTCGACGCCGGATGGCAGCAGCGTTGCTGACCGCCGCTGTGGCGGCGGTGGCACTTAGCCCACTGCCGGCGTCGGGCGCGTCCAGCAACGGGCCGGACCCCATAGTCATCGGCGACGCGTTTGTTGGCAAGACGCTAACGGCCGACATCGGCCCGTATACCTTCTACGGCTGCGGCGGCGGAAAGGGCCCTGATTTCACCGTCTACTGGACAAGGGATGGCTTCCTCGTGGCGGGCGAAACCGGACGCAGCTACCTCCTGCAGCAGGATGACACGGGCGCACGGATGGCCGCGCACCTGACCGCCAGCAAAACCGCCTGCGGAGGCGAAACACTCCACAGCGACGAGACCGGACCCGTCGCTGCGCCCAACCGGGCCAACGGATTCACGGGCCGCAGCTTCGAACTCCTGACACGCGGAAGTGACGGCGCCTTAATGCTGTACGGGCGGACAGCAGCCGCTTGGGATGCCGCCCGCACTGTGGGCTGGGGGTGGAACGTCTTCAACCTTGTCCTTTCCCCCGGCGACTTCAACGGTGATGGCAAGGGCGACGTGATCGCGCGTGATTCAGCAGGCACTCTTTATCTCTACGCCGGCGACGGAACCGGAGGTTGGAAGCCGGCCCAGACCATCGGTAAGGGCTGGAACATTTTCGACTCAATCGTCAGCCCCGGCGACTTCAACGGGGACGGCAACAACGACATCCTGGCCAGGGAGCCCGGCGGCGCCCTCTATTTGTACCCGGGCAATGGTTCCGGAGGCTGGCTGGCGAGGACCGCCGTCGGGCAGGGCTGGCAGGTGATGGACACCCTGCTGACGCCTGGCGACTTCAACGGCGATGGCAAAGTAGACGTGTTGGCGCGTGACCGCAGCGGCTACCTGTATTTCTATGGCGGCAATGGGGCCGGTGGCTGGACGCGGTCGTGGCTGGTGGGCGTCGGCTGGAATGCCCTCAAAGCCGCCGGTGCTGCTGGCGATTTCGACAAGGATGGCTTCCCGGACGTTTACGGCGTGGACCAACAGGGCCGGCTGGTGATCTATTACAGCGATGGCCGGACGGGGTGGCGCACATCCCAGGTGGTGGGCAATGGCTGGGGCGGCTTCACAGCAATCTTCTAGCTGGGTCCCAGCCGCGGTAAGATTAGCCGCATAAGTCTGGGGAGGACACAATGAACGCTCTATCATGCCGTGCATCAGGCGTGCGCCGAGCGGTAGCCGGGATTGCGGCCGCGCTTATTGCCGCCGTCGCTTTCGCCCCGGCACCTGCCATGGCAACCATGGACCCCGCAGATCCCGTGGTTCACGGTGCGCCGTTTGTTGGCTCCACGCTCACCGTGGAGATCGACCCTGCTTCCTACCGGGGCTGCGGCCAGGCCGCCGGCCCCGATTATCACATCTACTGGACCCGTGACGGCGAGCATGCTGAAGACCACACGGAGTGGTGGAACTACACGCTCACCGAAGAGGACCGCGGCAAGACCATCGCCGCTTACGTCGCCTCGAACTATCCTTGTGACCCCATGGAAGCTGGCAGCGCCGAGACTATAGAGATCTCCGCCTCCAACCGGGCCAACGGCTTTACCGGGCGTGGCACGTTCGAAATGCTTGCCCGCCGCGCAGACGGCACCCTCATGCTGTATCCCCGAGTTGGCGGCGCCTGGGAATCCGCCCGGACCGTTGGCCCCGGCTGGAATGGTTTTGGGACCGTCCTTTCCCCGGGCGACTTCAACGGGGACGGGAACAACGACATCCTCGCCAAGGACTCTGCCGGGAACCTCTTCCTCTACGCAGGAACCGGAGATGGCGGGTTCTTTGCAGGCCGCCAGATAGGCGCGGGATGGAATGGCTTTAACTCGATAGTCTCCCCTGGCGACTTCAATGGGGATGGCAACAACGACATCCTCGCCCGCGACTCCAGCGGCCTGCTCTACCTCTACCCCGGAAACGGCGACGGCGGCTGGCTCACCCGGTCCGTTGTAGGCAGCGGCTGGAACGTGGTCAACAAGATCATCACACCCGGCGACTTCAACGGAGACCACAACGTGGACATCCTGGCCCGCGATACCTCCGGTGCCCTGCGCCTGTACAAAGGCAATGGAGCTGGGGGCTGGGCAGGCATGGCCGTGATCGGGCAGGGTTGGAACGGCATGGCGGCCATTGGCGCCGCGGGCGACATCGACGGTAACGGCAATGTAGACGTCTATGCAGTGGACGGATCCGGCCAGCTGCTGGCCTACTACGGCGACGGCGACGGCGGCTGGAACGGCGCCCAGACCATCGGCTGGGGCTGGGGCGGTTTTAACGCCTTGTTCTAGGGATTGGGGGATACCATGACGACTTTTTCTTCCGTGCGCCCAGCGGCTTTTGTGCATTCAGCTTTTGTGCATCCAGTACGGACGGGTTTTCACATCCTTCTAGCCATCCTCCTGTGCTCCGCGCTGGCAATTGCAGTCCCGCCGCCCCGCGCTACAGCTGCCGGACCAAACGTGCCGCTTCCCACGGTAGTCACCCGTACTTCGCCAGCCACGGTGGGTCCCGGGAGTGTTATCTCTCTGTCCTTCACACTGAGCGGTCCAGCGAAGGAAGTAGGTTTCACCTACGTCAATGAGGACACCTTGGAGCAGGCCACCCTCTACGGACCTACCAGCCAGCTATCCGGGCCCTACAGCGCGCAAGCCAAAGTGCCGGTGGACGGGAGCGCCTTCCAGCGAACCGGGCGCTACAAACTCCTCAGCGTCAACATCATGCTCCCCCTGGGCCAGGGGGTTGTCCGCTACGGCCGCGACGGCAATATCATCTTCCTCTCGCAAGGGCTGGAAGCACCAACGCAGCGGCCGGGGGCCTTGGACGGCGTGGACTTCGCCGTCAACAATCCCAATTTCCCGTTGGTGGACAATCCAAATATCAAGCCGCCAACCATCACAGGCGTGGCACGCTACGACCAAGTCCTGACCACGGACAACGGCTCTTGGACCCAGCCGCCCACCGGCTTTGCCTACCAGTGGCTGCGCAACGGCCAGCCGATCCCTGGAGCCACGCTCAACAATTACCGCATCGCAGAAGCAGACCTGGACCAGACCCTGTCAGTACGGGTCACGGCCACGAGGGCAGGCTACCGGGCTGTGTCGGCATCCTCGCTCCCACTGACGCCCACGTCACCCATCACAGCTACCGCGCCCACGCTCCAAGGCAGGCTGATCGTCGGAGAGAAGCTCACCGGCGTCTTCAACGAGGGCAGTGTCTCCAGCGGGACAGTCGGTGGGCCCGTAACCGTCAGGTACGAATGGGTGCGCAACGGTACGGTGATCAGCGGTGCCACGACGAAGACTTACACCCTTCAGGCAGCGGATCGGGGCGCCGTCGTTGGTTTCCGGGCAGTAGTCCAAGCAGGCAATCCTGTGACGGCCACGCGCCCGTTTACGGTCTTCGGCCGCACCGTGGTTCGGAACAAACCGCACACAACAGGTTTCGACGCCGGGGCCTCCATGGACCTGTTTGCGCGCAATGCCGCGGCGAACCTGCTCCTGTACCCCACTGACGGTGCAGGCCACTGGCAAGCTCTCCGGACCATCGGCTTTGGTTGGGACGTGTTCGATATCGTCTTCAACGCAGGCGACTTTGACGGAGACGGTTTCAATGACGTCATCGCCAGGGACCACGATGGGTCGCTGTTCCTGTACCCGGGCAACGGCACAGGCGGCTGGCTTCCGCGCAAGCAGATCGGCTGGGGCTGGGAGGTCTTCGATTCGATCATCGCCGCAGGTGACTTCTCGGGCGATGGCAACAACGATGTCCTCGCGCGCACGCCCTTAGGCGCCTTGGTGCTCTACCCAGGCAACGGGACGGGCGGCTTCAAATCCCCCGGCGCCGTAGGCCAAGGGTGGGACGCCCTCAGCCAGGTCTTCTCCCCCGGCGACTTCGACGGCGACGGTAACCCTGACGTCGTGGGCCGCGACAGCGCAGGAAACCTGCGGCTCTACGGCGGCAACGGCAACGGCGGATGGACAACCGCCCGGTCCATCGGCACAGGCTGGAACGTCATGTCCCGCATTGGTGGGGCCGGCGACTTCAACGGCGACGGCTTCAACGACGTCTGGGCCATCGACGCCGCCGGCCAGCTGAACATGTACTACGGCAGCGGCATCGGTGGATGGAAAGGCGCCGGAGTTGTTGGCTGGGGCTGGGGCGGGTTCACGGCGGTTTTCTAAGCCGATTTTGGTTGCGTTTTGGGCTTGACTTGTCTTTTGCGTGAATTTTTGCCAGCAAATTCCCAGACTGTCGGTGTCTCCATGTACTCTCAAGGCACTTACACCCGCCGGCCATCTGCGACCGGCCTAATTTGGGGGAACCATGGGGAGCACTCCTCTGCGCCGCGTGCGCAGCTGGCTGGCCGCATTTATGGGCAGCGTTATTTTGGTCGGCGTGCTGGGTTTGGCACCCGCAGCCCACGCCGATGACACCTTCGCACCGGTACCTGTAGCGGTCTCCACGACGCCAGACACGATCAGCGCTGGAGGGCAGGCAACATCGAGGATTATTCTTCAGGCTTCCGATCCGATTTCGGATGTATACGTGTACTTCCGGAATACGGAATCCGGGAAATTTCACGAACAAATAACACAAGGCTCCTATAACGCTGCGGATTCGACCTACTCGTTTGATGTGCTCTTCCCGCAGAACACACCCCCGGGTAGCTACCTTGCTCAATTCATGAGCATACGTACGGCGGCGGGTCAGGAAGTCGGTTACTGGCGCGACGGTTCCATCTACAACCCAAACAGCCTCCCAATTTCCGGAACGGCAGCAGTGGCGTTGAACGCTCTCGATTTTCGCTTCGCCACCCCGGTAGCCATCCCGCGCCCCCATACAACTGGGGTCTACCGCGGAGGAGACCGCTACTGGGATCCGTACACCATGGGTTTGTTCATTCGTGATTCTTGGGGACGTCTGGGTCTTTACCCGACCGCTGGAAACGGTACGTGGCAGCAGGCGTACCTAGTAGGCTCCGGCTGGGACATCTTCAACACGATGCTCGCGCCTGGCGACTTCAATAGCGACGGCCAGAACGACGTGATCGCCCGCGACAGTTCTGGGTCACTCTTCCTGTACCCCTCAAACGGTTGGGGCGGTTGGTACCCGAGACAACAGATCGGTTGGGGCTGGGGGATCTTCAGCACCATCTTCGCGGCGGGCGACTTTAGTGGGGATGGCAATAACGACCTCCTTGCCCGCAAGTCTTCCGGTGAGCTCGTGCTGTACCCGGGCAACGGCCAAGGCGGCTTCCTGGCTGCTTCTACCATCGGCTGGGGATGGGGCGGCATGACTTCGGTGTTCTCCCCGGGTGATTTCGACGGCGACCACAAGCCTGATGTCCTGGCCCGCGATGGCGCCGGAAACCTGGTCTTCTACGGTGGCAATGGTCATGGCGGCTGGACCACGAGCCGTGTGATCGGCCAGGGCTGGAACGCCATCACCAAGCTCGGCGGCGCGGGCGACTTCGACGGCGATGGCGCCAACGATGTCTGGGGCATCGACACCTCTGGTCAGATGCGCATGTACTACGGCAACGGCTCAGGCGGCTGGAAGGGCTCCGCTGTAGTTGGCTGGGGCTGGGGCGGCTTCAACGCTGTGTTCTAAGCTTCGCCCGGCGACCACGGCCTCGGTAACCCCCAACCGCGACCAGCTGTATTCTGCTCTCATCACCTTCCCATGGCCGCCTCGGCCAACTTTCTTCATGAGGAAATCTTGAACTCTCGCAATGCTCCGCGCTTCAGCGCGCCTAACCGACTCCGCCGGCTGTCTACTTTGCTTGCTGCCTCGGCCTTGGCCGGTGCTCTCATCGCTCCGGGCCTGCCCGCTCAGGCGGTTGTTCCTCTTGTGGCCGCGCCGATGCGGCAGATCTACATGGCGCCACCGGAACTCACCGGGGAGCCTGCAGTCGGCGGACTTCTCAAAGCCGACCTTAGCTGGTCCACACCGATGGTAGTGCCAGAAGGCGGAAGCCCTTCGCTCTCGTTCTACTGGACGCGGGACGGCCAAGTCATTCCCGGGGCCACCGGTCAGACATACAGGGCTACAGCAGCTGACTACGGTCGTGTTGTGACCGCTTTCGTAACGGTCACCTACGATGTCGAGTCAACTTTGACCCTTCAGGCCCGTGAATCGCTGCGGATCGCCGCCAAGCCCCGCGCTCGTGGATTCAACGGGGACAACACCATGGATATCTTCGCCCGCGACGCGGCCGGCCGTCTCTTGCTGTACCCGACTGACGGCCGGGGACATTGGCAACCTACCCAGGTCATCGGAACCGGATGGAATGCCTTCAACCTTTTGTTCTCACCGGGTGACTTCGACGGCGACGGCACCGTTGACGTTATGGGACGCGATTCGCAGGGTCGGTTGTACCTGTACCAAGGAAACGGGTCCGGCGGTTGGAAGAAGGCAATCCAGATCGGCCAGGGCTGGAACGGATTCACGGCCATTTTTGGTGCTGGCGACTTCAACGGTGATGGTACGAACGATCTCATTGCAAGGGACGCATCGACTAACCTCGTCCTCTACCCCGGCAACGGGCACGGCGGTTGGCTGCCTTCGTACACCATCGGTTGGGGGTGGGGCCGATACGACTCCCTGATGAGCGTTGGTCACTTCGAAGGCAGAAGCGATTTGCAGGTTGCCGCCAGGGGCCAATACGGCAACCTGATGGTCTTTTCCAGCAGCCGCAATGGGTCGTTCGAGCGCTACACGGGATCGACGGTCGGTTACGGTTGGGAGGCCCTCACCACGATCGGCTCTGCAGGCGACTTCAACGGTGACGACAAGATCGACGTGTTTGGCATCGACCGCAGCGGCCAGCTCACCATGTACTACGGCAATGGCGCGGATTACCTCGCCCAGGGACTGCCGGGTAGCTACTGGCTAGGTCAATCAGCGGTCGGCTGGGGTTGGGGTAACTTCACCGCCGTCTTCTAGGCAACGCTCTTGATCTTCACGACGAATACGGCGCCCAGCAATCCGATGACTGCGGCGGCTACGTACAGCGAGACGTAGCCGCCCCAGTAAGTGACAAACGGGAAAGCAATCAGCGGGGCAACCACCTGCGGCAGCGAATTCGCCACATTGATCACACCCAGGTCCCTGCCACGGTCCAGCGCCGTTGGCAGGACCTGGGTGATCAGTGCGAAATCCACGGCCAGGTAGGCTCCAAAGCCGATCCCCAGGACGATCGCGCCCGTAATGGCGCCGGCCCACGTCGGTGCAAACCCGAGGATCAATGACGCTATCGCGATGATCACGGACGACGCGATCACCAAAGGCTTCCGCTTGCCCATCCGGTCGCTCAATGTTCCGCCAATCACGCTGGTGATAATCACCATGACCGCATACAGACCGGTCAGGATAAGCACTCCGAATGCAGGTTCGATGCCCTCAGTTTCCTTCACGTGCACGGCATCGCTGAGGAAGAACAGCAGATAGAGCGTGACCATGTGGTTGCCAATATTCACCAGCAAGCGCGTGAGCCATGCCCAGGCGAAATCCGGGTAGCGTTTCGGGGAGACCCAGAAGCCTTGGAAAAAACGCAAAAGACTGAACGGTGGACGCGCCTGGGCTGGAAGCGGCTGGTCGTCATTCTTGAACAGATAAAGCACGACGCCGGCAAGCAGCGCCGCTGCACACACCAGGTAGCCTGCGGCAAAGTTTCCAGCCACGACGGCCGCAATCACCGCGCCTGCCAGGATGCCAACTGTTTGTCCCATGGCTGCCAAACCACCGACGGTGCCACGTTGCGGCACTGGAACGCGGTCGGGAATCGCCGCCGTGATGGCAGCGTAAGCGCCGTTGCATCCAGCCTGCACGAAGCACCACAGCACCGTCATGACGGCGACGTTCGGCGCTCCTGCCAGTCCTACGAGTGCCACCGCCCCTAGGATGGCTCCCACGAGGACCCACGGAACGCGACGTCCGAAGCGTGACACAGTCCTGTCACTGAAAGCGCCGAACAAAGGATTCGCCACCAAAGAGACAGCTGCCCCGCAACCGGTGACCAAGGCCAGGATGGCTTCCTTCTGTCCCTCGTCAAAGTGGGCCGCCTGCTGCCCGAGGAGAACCTGGATGGGGCCGAAAAACGCCGCGTTGATGCCCACGTTGATGAGTACGACCCCAGTGATCCACAGTGCGCGGACGCGGTCCACTGGTTCGGCGAGAGCAGTGGCCGTGCCGCCCCGGACAATGGCAGGATCCGGCACAGGACCGGGAAGGTCGGACAGGCTCATGGCAGGTTCCCCCTAGTTTCAATGTCTGGATTCAGACTAGCGCGGGCGAAGGGCATGGAAGCCAAGTTCACGTCAGTTATCCACATAGCCCACGACGTGCCGTGCCGCGCACGTGGCGCACGCGTTAGTGTGGCCTCAAACGAATGGAGGAGAAGGACATGAGCGAGCAGATTAATACGGCTGATCTCTATGACGATCGGGGCGAGGAATTGGAATCGGTGGCAGTCCAGTTCCAGAACCTGGGCGGTCACACCCACTTCAGCGGACAGGTACGTACCATCAGGTGCTTCGAGGACAACGCCCTGGTGAAGACCGTCCTTGGGACGCCTGGCGAAGGAGCCGTTCTGGTGGTTGATGGTCAGGGATCACTGAGGACTGCCCTCATGGGAGACATGATCGCTGAAAGCGCGGTGGCCAATGGTTGGGCGGGCGTGATTATTAACGGAGCCGTCAGGGATCGTGAAGCCCTTGCCCGCTTGCCGCTAGGCATCAAGGCGCTGGGCAGCAACCCGAAGAAGAGCGCCAAGACGGGCGTAGGTGAGGTTGATGTCCAGCTGGTGATTGACCGGGTGAGGATCCAACCCGGAGTAATGATCTACAGCGACCCGGATGGCATTCTCGTGGAACGCTGACCCTGGGGACTGGCCGACTTACGAAAGTTGTTCAAGAAACATTCTTCTTCCGGGAATCAAACAGGCATTAGGATAGTTACTGAAAGCAACTATCCTGCTTAAAATCCACTTTTCTGCCACCTCTGGAGAAGATATGTCCAAATCTGCGCCCGTCCGGGCCGCCGGCGAGGTCCTGACGCATCGTCAGACGCTCACCGTCATGGTGGGACTCATGCTCGGCATGTTCCTGTCCTCACTGGACCAGACCATTGTGTCGACGTCCATCTACACCATTGCCAATGACCTTGACGGCTTGTCACTCCAGGCATGGGCCACCACCGCGTACCTCATCACTTCTACTGTGAGTACGCCGCTCTACGGCAAGCTCAGCGACATCTTCGGGCGCCGTCCGCTGTACTTGGCAGCCATCCTGATCTTCCTGGCCGGATCCCTCTATGCCGGGTCGGTCCATTCCATGACGGAGCTTGCAATCGCTCGTGGCGTGCAGGGCCTTGGCGCAGGTGGCCTTTTGGCGCTGGCACTGACCATCATCGGCGACATCGTTGCTTTGAAGGACCGGGCCAAATACCAGGGCTACTTCATGTCCGTATTCGGTATCTCCTCCGTCCTTGGTCCCGTCATCGGCGGCGCTTTCGCGGGAACATCGACCATCCTGGGCTTCGACGGCTGGCGCTGGGTATTCTTCATCAACCTTCCCATTGGCCTGGCGGCACTCACCGTGGTCTTTATGTTCCTTCACCTGCCTGCACGGCATGTGAAACAGAAGATCGACTATTGGGGCGCGGCAGCCATCACCCTGGCAATCGTTCCGCTCCTTCTTGTCGCTGAGCAGGGCCGGTCCTGGGGCTGGGCATCGGGCGCATCCTGGCTGTGCTACGGCCTTGGCGTCGTTGGCATAGTGGCCTTCCTGTTCGCAGAGATGCGGGCAGGGGACTACGCACTGATCCCCTTGCGTCTCTTTAAGAACGCAACCTTCGGTTTGTCATCCCTGCTGAACTTCATCATCGGCATCGGCATGTTCGGCGCCATTGCCATGCTCCCCATGTACTTGCAGCTGGTGAAGGGCCTCACCCCCACCGAAGCCGGCCTGATGATGATTACCTTCACCGTGGGCATCCTGTTCGGTTCCATCAGCGCCGGGCGCACCATCTCGTCGTCGGGCGTTTACAGAATCTTCCCCATCCTGGGTACGGCAATCCTGACTGGCGCCGCACTCGTCATGGGCCTGGTGCTCGGCGTCGATACGGGCCTCTGGGTTCCCGGACTCATTGCCGTGTTCTTCGGCGTCGGTCTGGGCTTCTGCATGCAGCCACTGACACTTGCCATGCAGGTATCGGTGCCGCCGAAGGACATGGGCGTCGGAACCTCCACCGCGGCATTCTTCCGCTCCATGGGTGGAGCCGTGGGCACGGCCGTGTTCATCTCCATGCTGTTCAGCCTGGCCGCGGACAAGATCGCCGATGGCATGAAGACCGCTGCTTCCAGCCCGGACTACCAAGCGGTCATGAAGGATCCTGCCGTTGCGGCGGATCCTGCGAATGCCAAGCTCTTCGATTTCTTCAAGAACGGTGCGAACAACGATTCCCTGAACGACACCAGCTGGCTTCACGCAGCCAACAGCACCCTCACCAGGCCCATCACCGAGGGCTTCGCACAGTCAATTGACACTGTGATGCTCACGGCAGCTGGCCTGATGCTCATCGCCTTCCTCATCAGCTTCGCGTTGCCCAACAAGAAGCTCATGGATCCGAAGGCGGCAGCCAAGGAATCCGTTCCCGCCCACTGAGACTGGAGAAAATGCTTGGACCCTTGAACGGTTCAGTCATTTCGACAGAGGGAATGGCAGGCAGTCCGCGGACCACCTGCCATTCCTTTTGTGATTGTTACCTACTTTTCTGAGCCCATGCCGGCGAGGGACCTGGCCTGAGCTTGCGAAGGCTGGGAGCCGGTGGGGATCATGGGGATGCGGACGCCGCGTTCGTTGGCGACTTCGACGGCGCGGTCGTAGCCGGCGTCGACGTGGCGGATGACGCCCATGCCGGGGTCGTTGGTCAGGAGCCGTTCGAGCTTCTCCGCGGCCAGGTCCGTGCCGTCAGCGACGGAAACCTGCCCGGCGTGCAGGGACCGGCCAATACCAACACCACCACCGTGATGGATCGACACCCACGTAGCACCCGAAGAGGTGTTCAACAGCGCGTTCAGCAACGGCCAGTCAGCAACAGCGTCCGAGCCGTCGGCCATGGACTCGGTCTCCCGGTACGGGGACGCCACCGACCCGGAGTCCAGGTGGTCACGGCCGATCACGATCGGGGCCTTGACCTTGCCCTCCTTCACGAGCTGGTTGAACAACAGGCCGGCCTTGGCCCGTTCGCCGTATCCGAGCCAGCAGATACGGGCCGGCAGGCCCTCGAACTCCACGCGGTCCGCCGCGGCGTCGAGCCACTTGTGCAGGTGCGTGTTCTCCGGGAACAGTTCCTTGATCGCTGCATCGGTCACGGCGATGTCTTCCGGGTCCCCCGAGAGGGCAACCCAGCGGAACGGGCCCAGACCTTCGCAGAACAACGGACGGATATACGCCGGAACGAAACCGGGGAACTCAAACGCCCGGGTGTAGCCGCCCTTGCGTGCCTCATCACGGATCGAGTTGCCATAATCAAAGACCTCGGCACCGGCGTCCTGGAACTCCACCATCGCCTGGACCTGGCGGGCCATGGACGCCTGGGCCTTCTTCGTGAACCCTTCCGGATCCGCCGCGGCCTCCGTGTGCCACTCCGCCACCGTGATGCCCTCCGGCAAATACGACAACGGGTCGTGCGCGGATGTCTGGTCGGTGACCACATCAAAGGTCACTTCCCCGGCCTTATGCCGGGCCAGCAGCTCCGGGAACACCTCCGCGGCGTTGCCCACATACCCCACGGACCAGCCACGGCGCTCGTCCTTGGCCTTCTGGACCTTCGCGATCGCAGCATCCAGATCCGTTTCGACCTCATCCAGGTACCGCTTGCCCGCACGACGGCGCAAACGGGTCTCGTCCACGTCCACGATCAGGCACGCACCATCATTCAACGTCACCGCCAGCGGCTGGGCGCCACCCATGCCGCCACAACCACCCGTCAACGTCAGGGTCCCAGCCAAGGGTCCTTCGGTGGAGCCTTCAGCGGCGGAGCCTTCTGCGGCGGGGGCCGGGTGGCCGGCGGTGTTCTGCCTGGCGGCCGCGAGCTTGTTGCCGACGGCTGCGAACGTTTCGTACGTGCCCTGCAGGATGCCCTGCGTGCCGATGTAGATCCAGGACCCGGCCGTCATCTGCCCGTACATCATCAGGCCCTCGGCCTCGAGGCGGCGGAACTCCGGCCACGTCGCCCAGTCCCCCACCAGGTTCGAGTTCGCCAACAACACCCGCGGAGCCCACTCATGGGTGCGGAACACACCCACCGGCTTGCCCGACTGCACCAGCAGCGTCTCGTCCTTCTCCATGGACTCCAGCGTCCGGGTGATCGCATCAAACGCAGCCCAACTGCGGACAGCACGGCCCGTGCCACCGTAAACCACCAAATCATCCGGACGCTCAGCGACCTCAGGATCCAGGTTGTTCATCAACATACGCAACGGCGCCTCGGTCTGCCACGACTTTGCAGTAAGCTCAGTACCCCGCGCGGCCTTAACCGGACGGGCACCAGTAGTGAAATCGGCGGGTGCCATGATGACTCCTTCGTGAAATATCCATGGAACGTTTGATCCATGGTTTGTCTCCAAGCACAGGGAGCTTCATATCTGAGTCTCTTTATGCCCACGAGCTACTGATCTAAGTAGGCCGGATTTTCCTAGGTTGAGGGAGGAAAAAGCGAGCATCCTGTCCGAAGTACCGGACGATGGAAGGGATGATGAAGCACTCATCGCTTTGGGATGGCAGGGGGTGCTAAACGAACGCCGCAAGTCCCGTGATCGCCCGGCCGGCCACCAAGGTGTTGATTTCATACGTCCCTTCGTATGTATAGATGGCCTCCGCATCGCAGAAGATCTTTGCCATCTCGTAGTCAACGGCCACCCCGTTGCCACCGAGGACACTGCGGCCGATGGCGACCGACTCGCGCATCCGTTTTGTGACGAATGCCTTTGCCATCGCCGAATGCTCGTTCTTGGACCTGCCTTCGTCCTCGAGCTGGGCCAGCCTGACCATCATGCCCATGGAACTTTGGGCGTTGGACAGCATGGTGACAAGTTGTTCTTGGATCAGCTGAAAGCTCGCGATGGGCTTGCCGAATTGGTGGCGTTCTACTGCATATTTGCGTGCCACATCAAAGGCGGCCATTTGAAGTCCCACGGCTTGCCAACCGACAGTGGCACGTGTGCTCTTCAGGACCTTGTTGGTGTCACGGAAGCTGTTCGCTCCCGCGAGCTTCATACCGTTGGGGACGATCACGTCTTCCAGAACGATGTCGGCGTTCTGCACCGCGCGCAATGCTATTCCGTTCGGAATAAGCGTCGCCCTGAACCCTGGCGTTGACGTGTCTACGAGGAAGCCCTTAACTTGCTCATCGTGGGTGTCCTTGGCCCAGACAATCACATAGTCCGAAAACGTCGAATTGCCGATCCATCGCTTTTCGCCGTTGAGGATCCAGTTGTCCCCATCCCGACGCGCCGTGGTCCGAGTCCCTCCGGCAACATCTGAACCAGCCAACGGTTCAGTAATGGCAAAGACGCCAGTCTTTTTGAGGGAGTAGAAATCCGGTAGCCAGTCAGCCTTCTGCTCCTCGGAACCCAACAGCTCAATGGAACCCGTGAACAAGCC
The DNA here is from genome assembly GCA_050627125.1 of Arthrobacter sp. 21a14. Classification (GTDB taxonomy): domain Bacteria; phylum Actinomycetota; class Actinomycetes; order Actinomycetales; family Micrococcaceae; genus Arthrobacter. The sequence goes on from CP192487.1 coordinate 119,373, forward strand.
GTCGTGGCCACTGAAGAATGTCCCGAAGGACGCGTCAACCCTGTGGATTGCCGCCGTCAACATGCCGGCAAAAAGGTGGGAATGCCCCTGTCGGCGGACAGGACTGATGATGTCGAGTTCTGCAACCTTGGGAATCAGGTGTTGGGGAAACTCGCTACGGTTCCAGTGGTCAGCTGCTACTGGGCGGACCTCCGCCTCAAGCCAGCTCCTTATCTCATCCAGACGGCAAGATTCGTTGGCGGGAAGCATCGATTCAAAGTGGAAGAAGTCCCCATCGGAATAGGGGAGATCTACCTTGGCAACAGATTGTGTAGTCATGCGGTCCTCCATTGAAGGCGTGTACGGGAAGGTGGTTTCAATGAACGGCCAGAAGGGAGCGTCTCGGGAAGCTTCAGCGTTCGGCAGTCTTTTCTGAAGGTATACGTCGGAGGACCGCGAAATGGCTCAGGTCACAGTTTTCGAGACATCGTCCGAAATACCGGACGGAACGTGACTTGTTTTTCGTGATGTAAAACACCGATCGTGCTCAGATGGATCGCAGGTAGGGGGACCTGGACTCTCCGTTCAAATAATTAAGGAACACCATGCAGACAGCAACAAATACTGGGGCAGGCGGGACACGGGTCGAGCGGCGTTCCATCGACTTCGTTCCCGAAAACGAACGCCATGGTTCACCAGCCCAGCAATTTACTTTGTGGTTTGGGGCCAACATGCAGATCACTGCGATCGTTGATGGCGCCTTGGCGGTACTTTTCGGAGCAGACGCGCTATGGGCCATTATCGGCCTCTTAATCGGCAATCTTCTGGGTGCTGCAGTGATGGCGCTGCACGCCGCCCAAGGACCGCGTCTGGGACTGCCACAGATGATTTCCAGCCGAGCACAGTTCGGCATCCTGGGTGCAGTAATTCCCCTGATTTTGGTTGTCATCATGTATCTCGGCTTTGCCGCCACTGGAACTGTGCTTGCCGGCCAGGCAGTGGATCAGATCCTGCAGACGGGCACACCCGCTGTGGGTATGGTGATTTTCGGCGCCCTAACAATCCTTGTAGCAACATTGGGTTACCGGTACATCCACCTCATGGGGCGCATCGCGACCGTTGCCGGCATCCTGGGCTTTGGATATCTGGGCATTCGTTTGTTTACCAGCCATGATGTGGGTGCGCTCCTCGGATCCGCTGAGTTCCAGTTCCCTACATTCCTGTTGGCCGTTTCACTCAGCGCTGGGTGGCAGTTGACATACGGCCCTTACGTTGCTGATTACTCCCGTTATCTCCCATCAAAAACGCCGGTACGCCAGACCTTCTGGGCATGCTACCTGGGCACGGTTATCGGCTCTCAATGGTCCATGACTCTCGGCGCGCTCTTCGCCTCCCTTGCCTTGCCGAAGGGTTCGAGGTTCCTGGACGGACAGGTTGCATTCCTTGGAGGGCTCAGCGGTGGAGGTGCTATAGCGCTGGTAATTTACTTGGTCATCGTCATCGGCAAACTGACAGTCAACACGCTCAACGCCTACGGCGGATACATGACGATGCTCACGTCCGTTACGGCGTTCACAAGAAAGACCAAGGTGGCAACGTGGACCCGCTTCGCGTATGTCGTGGGCTTCATTGGACTGTCCGTAGTCATTGCTGTCGTCGCCTCACCGGATTTCATAGCAAACTTCAAGAACTTCGTGCTGCTCTTGCTGATGGTCTTCATCCCGTGGAGTTCCATCAATCTTGTTGATTACTACCTGGTTTCCAAGGAAAAGGTGGATATCCCGGCACTCTACGACTTGAACGGACGGTACGGGCGGTGGAACAAGACTGCGTTGCTGTCCTACGCTGCGGGTATTCTCGTCCAGATACCATTCCTGGCCCAAGCCCTGTACACCGGTCCGATGACTGAGCTGCTGGGCGGAGCCGACATCTCCTGGTTGGTGGGACTGGTTGTGACAGCAGCCCTGTATTTCCCCTTGGCTAAGCGAAATTCGACCGCCCCGAGCGAAATGATCTATCCCGTCGACACTGTCCCTGCCGGAGTGGGCACAGCCCTAAACCACTAAAGCGTTAGCTCGCCCAACAAAGCGCGGCGAGGAGATGCAAAACGAGCAGTTGGGCGCCCTCAAGGCGCCCAGCTGCTCGTTTTCGTCAGTTGTGGGTTCCAAGCCTCCGTGAGATCTCCCGGGCACACCGATTAACCTCTGGGATCCAGGTCCGGGCAACGTCTTCGATCCTTAATGCCCTCTCCTCAGCCGACTCGTCGTCGTTTCTAAGACGCCTCTCGCTCGGTAGGAATGCCCGGTTAGAAACAGTCAACGTCACGCTTGCTACGGGATATCGTTGCCTATCCAGTACAGCAACGGCCACGGAGGAAAAGCCCTCAGTAATCTCGTCCTGCTCCCAGGCGTAACCGAGGGTACGCGCTCTTGCCAAGAGATCCTCCAGTGCGGGCACTGATTGAGGACCATTGCTGTTCCGGGCCGAAAAGGCTTCCGGGCCAGGAAAGAGCGCCGAGACTTGGGCACGGTCCATCTGCGACATCATTGCCCTTCCGCTCGCGGTCAAATGAGCGGGCAGCCTTACCCCGGTATCCGTCACCAGGGGACGCTGCCGGGGAGCACGTTCCTCAATGACATAAACGACGTCCCTCCCATGCATCACCGCGAGGTGTGCTGTCCGCCTCGTACGGGCGACCAGTCGCTCCAATGGAAAGCGCGCTATGCGCTGAAGAGGGGCCTGACGCGAATAGCCGGTCCCCAGCTCGTGGGCCGTAACTCCGAGCGCGTACTTTCTCTCCTCGGGAAGATGCAGCAGGAATCCATCATCAATCAACGCAGAGATCAGTTGATAAGCAGTGGAGCGAGGCAGCCCTACGTCCCTCGCAATTGCTGAAGCGCTCACTGGTCCCGCTTGACCGGCAACGTACCTCAGCACGGCAAGTACCTGCGCGGCAGCGGGCGCTTTCGATCTCGGCAAAGCTCCGTTCATGTCCGAAGCATACTCCTCGTATCGTCCGGTATGTCGGACAACTTGGAGGTCCTTCGCTTCATTCCAAAAGGGCGTGCTGCTGAGATGGAACCAAGAAGACCTGCCAATGTAAGGAACACAAATGACCACCACGCAAAGAGTCTCTTCCGGCCTTCTGCCCAAGCACGATGGCCAGCCGGAAGACGCCACAGTGTCTCGATCTCAAGGCGCACTCCACGGTATCCGGGTCCTGGATCTTTCCCGTGTCCTCGCTGGCCCCTTCTGTGCAATGATCCTTGCCGACCTTGGCGCCGAGGTCATCAAGGTTGAGAGTCCCGAGGGGGACGACTCGCGCCACTTCGGCCCAAGCGTCAACGGCCAATCAGGCTACTACCGGCTGTTCAACCGAAGCAAGTACGGCATCACCCTTAACTTGAAGGACGATGAAGATTGCAGCACTCTCGTCGATCTTGCCAAAACAGCGGACGTCCTGGTTGAGAACTTCCGTCCCGGAGTCATGGAACGCCTCGGCATCAGCGCAGGAAAACTACGGCAGATCAATCCGCGTCTCATCGTGGTGAGCATCAGTGGATTCGGCCAAACCAGCAAGCTTCGCAACGCCCCCGCCTATGACTTGATCGCCCAGGCCATGAGCGGTCTCATGTCGGTCACCGGCTGGCCTGATGGCGAGCCGACGCGAGTGGGAGTCAGCCTCGGTGACGTCATTCCTGGAATTTATGGGGCTACTGCCGCACTGGCCGCTCTTCAGGAACGCCACACCACCGGAAAAGGCCAACACATTGACTTGGCGATGCTGGACAGCCTGGTTTCCATTTTGGAATCCGTAGGCATGCGCGCCCTGCACGGAGAAGAACCTACAGCCTGCGGAAACGACCACGCCATGTCCACGCCATTCAGCACTTATAAGACGATGGACGGCTCAATTGCCATAGCCATTGCAGGCGACCGGCTGTTCCCCAGGCTAGCGGCGGCTCTCGACCGCAGCAGGTGGCTCTCCGACACGAGATTCAGCCACCAGACAGCGAGGAACAGGCATTCAGCAGAGTTCCGCATTGAGTTGGAAGATGCCCTTGGCGCCTTGGCAACAGTGGAAGCCGTAGCCCTGCTGGAGCACCATCAGGTTCCTGTCGCCCAGGTGCGTTCCGTTACAGATGCCCTTACCAATGAACACGCTCAGGAGCGAGGCTTAGTGGCTGTGGAAGAAGACGGGTTCGCTACGCTGGCGTCCCCCTTGCGTCTAACAGGGTCCGTGCCGCCACGCCCTGCTCCCCGGCTTGGTCAACATAACCACCTTATTTCCCAATTGACTGGCAGGACGGTCGGAAACCGGCGCTAGGACCGTGGACCCGAGGGTGCTGTCTTGAAAACTAGCCAAGACGGCACGGGCGTTTGGCTCCGGACGCACGCACCGTCGTCGTCCATTGCGTTCAAGTAGTGGTCTCAAAGGCCGCTTTCCGCAGCCCGAACAGAAGATTCAGCCCTCCCAGCCCATTCCCAGCCACCCATCAGGATCCGTGCGTTAATTTAGTGAATGCACGTCATCTGAATCCCCTTGACTGGAACTTGGCGGATGGGGCGTGCCACACTGTGTAGCGCGTGTGCACCGGCGTCCCCGTCGGAACAGCCGACGACGTCCCGCACCGTGAATCCCACACCACCATTCCCAAGGGAGACCCATGTCCAATCCCAGCACCGTAGGCGTGCCCCCAGTGTCCAGGAAAGTGATCGGCCTGGCCGTCGCTGGAGCGGTGGGCGGCTTCCTGTTCGGCTTCGATTCTTCCGTGGTTAACGGTGCTGTGGACGCCATGAAGGACGAATTCCTGATGAGCGAAGCCGTCACTGGCTTTGCTGTCGCCGTCGCCTTGCTGGGGTGCGCCCTGGGAGCCTACCTGGCCGGCAAGGTCGCCGACCGCTACGGCCGCATTCCGGCGATGAAGATCGGCGCCCTCCTGTTTCTGGTGAGCTCCGTAGGAACAGGGCTGGCATTTGGTGTGTGGGACCTGATCTTCTGGCGCTTGGTGGGGGGCTTGGGCATCGGCCTTGCTTCGGTCATTGCCCCGGCCTACATTTCCGAGATTTCCCCCCGGCACGTGCGTGGTCGTTTGGCATCGCTTCAGCAACTCGCCATCACTACCGGTATTTTTGCTGCACTGTTGTCCGACGCCGTCCTGGCCAACTCCGCCGGCAGCGCCGGCAGCACGTTCTGGCTCGGGATGGAAGCGTGGCGCTGGATGTTTATCGCTTGCGCCGTGCCGGCCGCAGTGTACGGCTGGATCGCGTTCCGCTTGCCCGAGTCGCCACATTTCCTGGTGCTCAACGGCAAGGAAGACCAAGCTCGAACAATCTTCGATACCCTCATCCCCAACGACGATACTGAACGTCACATCCGCGACATCCGCGAATCCATCCAGCAGGACCAGCTGTCCACCAAGAAGGGCTCGCTGCGCGGTAAGACATTCGGCCTGCAGGCAGTGGTGTGGATCGGCATCATCCTGTCCGTGCTGCAGCAATTCGTTGGTATCAACGTGATTTTCTATTACTCCACCACGCTGTGGAAAGCGGTCGGATTCCAGGAGAAGGACTCCCTCACCATCTCGGTTGCCACCTCCGTGACCAACATTTTGGTGACTCTGGTAGCCATCGCGCTGGTGGACCGCATTGGCCGCCGCCCCATCCTGCTGACCGGCTCCATCGGCATGGCTGTCTCGCTCGGCGTCATGGCGTTGGCCTTTTCCTCCGCTGTTGGCACGGGCTCCGAGATCAGCCTCCCCGGCGCTTGGGGCCCGGTTGCCCTCGTAGCGGCCAACGTCTTCGTGATCAGTTTCGGTGCTTCCTGGGGCCCGCTCGTGTGGGTGCTGCTTGGCGAGATCTTCCCGTCCCGCATTCGAGCCCGCGCGCTCGGACTGGCGGCGGCCGCGCAATGGATCGCCAACTTTGCCATCACGCTCAGCTTCCCCATCATGGCGGCGGGTTCGCTGCCACTGACGTACGCCTTGTACGCGGCGTTCGCTGCGGCGTCGTTCTTCTTTGTGATGTTCAAGGTTCCCGAGACGAACGGCATGTCCCTGGAGCAGGCTGAGACGCTCTTCGTTCCCAAGGGCGCACCGGTAGCGCCGCTGTCGGTCACGTCCAACGAGCCGAAGTAACACGAAAAAGCCCGACGGATTCCGTCGGGCTTTTTCGTGGTTAAGGGCGGGACTACACCAGGTGCGGTTCGTGCGACCTCAGGTACCCGCGGCCTCCGAAGGCAATGAGAATCGCAATCACCATGGCAACGGCACCGGCATAGAAGGGCACCTGCGGCCCAAAGTGCTCGCCCAGCTGGGCGGCGGCGAACGGGGCCAGCGCACCACCCATCCACCGCACAAAGTTGTAGCCGGCGGATGCGACGGGTCGCGGAGAATCGGAGACGCCCATGGCCAGTTCGGTGTAAATCGTATTGTTGATGCCCAGCAGGGCACCGGCCGCGATGACAAGCACGACGACGGCAGTCACCGAGTGCCCGGCAGCAAGTCCCAGCCCAAGGAGGTCGAGCATCAGCGCGGCCAAGGTGCCGGTCAGGACCTTTACGGCGCCGAAGCGCTTCTGCAGCACGGGAGCCACGAACACCGAGAACACGGCAACGGCAACGCCCCAACCGAAGAACACTCCGCCGATGCCGTATGCGTCCATTCCGAGGATGAACGGCGTGAAGGCGAGGATGGTGAAGAAGCCGTAGTTGTAGAACAGGGCACTCGCTGCCGTTGTGCTGAGGCCCTTGTGTCCCAGCGCAAGGAGAGGATCCCGCAGACGTGACTTCCTGGCGGGAGCGGGCGTCTTGGGAAGCAAAGCCAGCAGTGCGATAAAAGCAGCAGCCATGAGGACCGCGGTTCCAAAGAACGGTGCCCGCCACTGCCAGCCGCCCAACAATGCCCCAAGAAGCGGGCCCAGCGAGATACCCAGGCCGAGCGCCGCTTCGTAGAGAATGATGGCCGTTCCGGTACCCCCACTGGCCACACCGACGATCACGGCCAGGGCGGTCGCGACAAAGAGGGCATTACCCAATCCCCAACCAGCACGGAAACCCACCAACTGCTCAACACTGCCGGACAAACCGGACAACGATGCGAACACCACGATCACGGCCAGCCCAATCAGCAGGGTCTTCTTTCCGCCGATGCGCGAGGACACGAAGCCGCTGATCAGCATCGCGATCGCCGTCACCAGGAAGTAGCTCGTAAAGAGCAAGGAAACTTCGCTGGTGGACGCGTCCAGGTTCTTGGCGATTGCCGGCAGAATCGGGTCCACGAGTCCGATGCCCATGAACGCGAATACGGCTGCGAGCGCCGTGGCCCACACGGCCTTCGGCTGTTTGAGGAATGAAGCCTTTTCAGCTTCGAGGGTGGTTTCGGTTGTTGTCTCGGCGCTTTCTGAAGCGTCAGCCAGCTGGCGTGACATTCAAGGGCTCCTTGTCGGTGCGTTTAGTTCTGATTAGTTCTGGAATGAGCTGTTGAGTTTGCTGATGATGGGGAGCGCCGCGGCGAGTTGCTCGATTTCATCGCTGCTCAGCTCTTGGAGCAACCCAGCTACCATCGCGTTTCGGCGTTGGTTGGCAGATTCGACGGCGGCGGTCCCGGCTTTGGTGATGACCACCTGGACTGCGCGGGAATCGTTGGCATCAGGCTGCCTGCTGACGAGCCCTGAGCGCTCGAGCTTGATGATCTGCTCGGTGGCGCTGGGGACCTTGATCCCCAGGTTCTTGGCGATGTCACCCACGCGGAGTCCGCCGTCGGAAATCATGGAGAGCAGGCTGAGTTGAGCTGCGGTGAGTTCACCTTCCGGATCCAAGCGGCGGAACATGTAGACGCCCAGGCGCAGTGACTCGCGGAATTGCTGCGCGATATGGAGAAGCCGGGGGTCGGAAGCCGAAGTGCTCGTCATATTTAGGTAGCCTAATAGTTTGGGTACCTAAGAGTCAAACTCGCGGTGGCTCAGAGCTTCAGCTTCATGCCCTCATGGCTCGCGACAAAACCCAAGCGCTCATAGAAACGGTGTGCCGCCGCGCGGGACTTGTCGGTCGTCAACTGGACCAGGGAGCATCCCCGCTCACGCGCCTGGTCGATGGCCCACTGGATCATGAGCGCACCCACGCCCTGCCCGCGCAGCGCATCATCCACACGGACGGCTTCGATCTGGGCACGCAACGATCCCCTGCGCGACAGGCCCGGGAGATAGCTGAGCTGGAAAGTGCCAACAACTTCCCCGCCGATTTCACCCACCACCAAAAGGTGGGCAGGGTCGCCGTCGATCATTTCAAAAGCGCGCTCGTACGGCGCAAGATCGTCCAGATTTTCGCGGGTAGCGCCCAACTGGTCATCCACCAGCAACGCAAGGATCCGCGGCAAATCAGCCTTGGTAGCGCGCCGAAGATTGAAGGTTCCAGATTCGACGGCGGCAGTCATCAAAGCGGGCGCGGCAGCAGGATCTATGGTCACCACCCCAGCATGCCATTTGATTCAGAACTCAGTATTGCTAAGTACCGCTACTTAGTTCTACTATGTAGTGGTAGCTAGTAATACTGAGTAGCGAGGGAGGTGTCCGATGGGCAAGCAGATGACGGAGATGCTCAAAGGCACATTGGAGGGCATCGTGCTGGCCCTCCTGACCGGAAAGGCAGCGTATGGATACGAGATCACCACGCTGCTCCGGGAGCAGGGCTTCACCGAGATCGCTGAGGGCACTGTGTACGCACTGCTCGTCAGGATCGAACAAAAGGGGCTGGTGGACGTGGAGAAGCGCCCGTCTGAAAAGGGACCACCCCGCAAGGTGTACACGCTCAACGCACAGGGCAAAAACGAACTGGACGAATTCTGGAACACCTGGAGCTTCTTGTCCGAACGGCTTGAAGAACTCCGCAAGGAAGGAAACTGACATGGCAGCAAAATGGATCGAACTGGTGACCGGTTCGCTCGAACAGAAGAAACAGTACAAGCAGGCCAAGGCGCGGCTGGATGCCTTGCCCGAGCCCTACCTCACGGTGGCCACGGCCTTCAACCGGTACCTCATGTACTACGGCGGGGTTACCGAAGGGGACACCATGGTGCAGATGTTCACGGATCTGGCGGACCTGTGGGAACGCGCCGCCATCGACGGAACACCCGTGAGCGGGATCGTCGGCGAAGATCCGATCGAGTTCGCCGAGTCTTTTGCCCAGGCCTACGGCGGAAAGCGCTGGATTGATAAGGAACGCGAGCGCCTCACGAAGGCTGTCGACAAAGCGAAGGAGGCTGAATCATGACTACTACGGCAATCCGATTGGAGGGCATCGAGAAGTCGTACAAGGATCTCCATGTTCTGCGCGGGGTGGATTTTGAGGTAGCGTCGGGCAGCATTTTTGCCCTCCTCGGCTCCAATGGAGCGGGCAAGACCACCATGGTGAAGATCCTGTCCACCCTGCTAAAGGCCGACGCCGGCGCTGCCGCCGTCGAGGGTTTTGATGTCGCCACCGAGTCGCTCCAGGTGAGGCAGTCCATCAGCCTCACGGGGCAGTTCGCGGCAGTGGATGAAGTCCTGTCCGGCAAGGAGAACCTGATCCTGGTGGCGAAACTGCGTCACCTGAAAAACCCGGGCAGGATCGCAGATGAGTTGCTGGCGCAGTTCAGCCTCAGCGATGCGGGCTCCCGCAAAGTGGCGACGTACTCCGGCGGCATGCGTCGCCGTCTGGACATCGCCATGAGCCTGATCGGCAACCCGAAGGTGATCTTCCTGGACGAGCCGACCACCGGCCTGGACCCCGAAGCCCGCCTCGAGGTGTGGCACATCGTGAAGAACCTCGCGAACCGAGGGACCACGGTCCTGCTCACCACCCAGTACCTGGATGAAGCTGAGCAACTCGCGGACCGAATTGCGATCCTTCATGAGGGCCGCATTATCGCGAACGGGACCCTCGCCGAGCTCAAGCAGCTGCTTCCGCCGGCCAAGATCGAGTACGTCGAGAAGCAGCCGAGCCTGGAGGACATCTTCCTCGCCTTGGTTGGCACTGGTAACAACGAGTCAGTAAAGGACAGGTCATGAGCACCCACTTCTTCGCCGACACATCCGTGCTGCTGGGCCGCTCAATGCGGCACATCTTCCGCAGCGTGGACACCATCATCACCACTGCGATCACCCCGATCGCCCTCATGCTGTTGTTTGTCTACGTATTCGGCGGCGCCATCAGGACCGATACGGACAACTACGTGAATTACCTCTTGCCGGGCATCATGCTGATCGCCATCGCGTCCGGCATCGCCTACACGGCAGTCCGGTTGTTCACGGACATGCAGAGCGGCATCTTCGAGCGGTTCCAGTCCATGCCGATCGCACGCTCTTCGGTTCTCTGGGCCCACGTCCTCACGTCGCTGGTAGCCAATGGGCTCTCGCTGGTGATCATCGTCCTGGTGGCGCTCCTCATGGGATTCCGCACCTCGGCCAACGTGCTGGATTGGCTGGCCATTGCGGGGATCCTGGCCCTTTTCACCTTGGCACTCACATGGATCGCCATCATCGCCGGCCTCTCGGCGAAGTCCGTGGACGGCGCCGGCGGGTTCTCCTACCCGCTGATCTTCCTGCCGTTCATCAGCTCGGCCTTCGTCCCGACGGAGACCATGCCCGGCCCGGTCCGATGGTTCGCCGAGAACCAGCCGGTCACGTCCATCGTGAACACCATCCAGGATCTGTTCGCACAGCGCCCCGTTGGCGGCGACATCTGGGTTGCACTGGCCTGGTGCCTGGGGATCCTCGTGCTCACCTACGCTTTCGCGGCGGCAGCGTATCGGCGGCAGATCGCCTAAGGACTTGGCGTTTGAACCAGGCCTAAGCTCCCCCGTTTTCCACAGGGGAGCTTTCGCCGTGAGAGCCGATTAGCCATTGGTCAGACATTAGCTATAGCTTTATCGAAACAGATTTGTAACGGCCGTCACCATTTTGGTGGGCTCTTCGAAGGGTTCTTGAACTAATGTCCGATCAGACAACACAGGCGCAGACCGGCGTCTCCAGCAGGGACAGCGAGCCCCATCTGTCACGCTCGCTCAGCAACCGCCACATCCAGCTCCTTGCCATCGGCGGGGCCATCGGCACCGGCCTCTTCATGGGCTCGGGCAAAACTATCTCCGTGGCCGGGCCCTCCGTGATCTTCGTGTACATGATCATCGGCTTCATGCTCTTCTTCGTCATGCGCGCCATGGGCCAGCTCCTGTTGTCCAACCTGAACTACAAGTCCTTCAGCGATTTCGCCGGCGATCTGCTTGGCCCATGGGCAGGCTTCTTCACCGGTTGGACCTACTGGTTCTGCTGGGTGGTCACGGGTGTCGCGGACGTTATCGCCATTGCCGGCTATGCCAATGAGCTGTGGCCAGGCGTTCAGCTGTGGGTCCCGGGAATTGCGACCATCATCATCCTGCTCCTCCTGAACCTCCCCACCGTGAAGGCATTCGGCGAGACCGAGTTCTGGTTCGCACTCATCAAGATCGTTGCAATCGTCGCGCTGATCGTCGTCGGCCTCGTCATGATCTTCACCGGCTTCCAATCCAACGCAGGCACCGCCAGCTTCACCAACCTCTGGAGCCATGGCGGGTTCTTCCCCAAGGAATTCATGGGCTTCGTGGCCGGTTTCCAGATCGCCGTCTTCGCGTTCGTGGGCATCGAGTTGGTGGGCACCGCCGCAGCCGAAACCAAGAACCCGGAACACAACCTGCCCCGCGCCATCAACGCCATCCCGCTGCGTGTCATGCTCTTCTACGTAGGCGCCCTCATCATCCTCATGTCCGTCACCCCGTGGACCGAGTTCAAGGCAGGACACAGCCCGTTCATCGCCATGTTCTCCCTGGCAGGCCTCGGCATGGCGGCAACCGTGGTCAATCTCGTGGTCCTCACATCGGCCATGTCTTCGGCCAACTCGGGCATCTACTCGACGTCGCGCATGGTGTTCGGCCTGGCCAACGATGGCGACGCACCCAAGGTCTTCGGCCGGCTCTCCAGCCGCAAAGTACCCCAGAACGCACTGTTCCTGTCCTGCGTCCTGCTGCTGGCCGGCGTCGTACTCCTCTACGCGGGCAAGGACGTCGGCGCGGCGTTCGACATGGTGACCACGGTGTCCGCGGTCTGCTTCATGTTCGTCTGGTCCATCATCCTTGCCAGCTACCTCGTGTACCGCAAGCGCCGTCCCGAGCAGCACGCGGCGTCACCGTTCAAGATGCCCGGCGGCATTCCGATGGTGTGGGTTGTTTTCGCCTTCTTCGCGTTCCTGGTCTGGGCTCTCACCACGCAGCCGGACACCCTCACGGCCCTGCTGGTGACGCCTATCTGGTTCGCGGTTCTTGGCATCGCTTACGCCGTGGTCCGCAAATCGCCGCTTCACCAGGCCCGAGTGGCCGAATGGAAGGCGATGGCGGAAGCCGAAACGGCGGCAGCGCGCTAACCCCCCTCCCGACGTTCTCTCACATCCCACGGGTTTTTGGGCGATCTTCTCTCACATCCCACGGGATTCGGGGCGGTTCATCGCGGCTGGGTACGGATTGGTAGGAAAGCCGTCGACGTCGGCACCCAAAGGCTGGGTGCCGACGTCGCGCTTTCTTATGTGAGAGAAGATCCGCCAAAAGGCCGCAGGATGTGAGAGAACGTCCGCCAAAAGGCGGCAGGATGTGCGAGAGGAACTAGGCTTCGGCTTTTCGATCCTCTATGAGCTTCTGGAGCGCCGGGAACAGCGGGTGCGACGGCGGAAGTTCGGTGATGCGCTCGACGGCGGCGGCCGCGTCCAGCTCGGAGAGCATGTTTGCGAGTTCCACGGCTTCGTCGTCGGATCCGTCGTCGAAACGAAGGGCGGCCGACATCGCCTCCAGCAACGCGACCGGAGTGACACCACGCTCGGCGAGCTCAGCCGCTGGACCGACAAACCGCTCGTGCCGGCCAAGCTTCCGCAGCGGTGCCCGGCCTACGCGAACCACCGTGTCCGGCAGGTACGGGTTGTTGAAGCGGGACAGGATCTTCTGCACATACGCTTCCTGCTCCGCCTCCACGAATCCGTGCTTGGCCACCAGCAGTTCCTTTGTCTCTTCGAGAACAGCCCTGACCTTCGCCGCCACGGAAGGATCGGCCATGGCATCGGAGATCTTCTCCAGGCCCGCCGCGTAGCCGAAGTACGCAGCAGATGCATGCCCGGTATTCACGGTGAACAGCTTGCGCTCGATGTATGGGCCAAGCTCGTCCACGAAAGTGGCTCCCGGAATGACGGGGACGTGATCACCAAACGGTGTGCGGTCGATGACCCATTCGTAGAAAGTCTCCACCGTTACGTCCAGGCCCTGGCCCGGCTCCTGATTCGGGACAATTCGATCCACAGCGGTGTTGGCGAAGACAGCCACTGAGTCCAAATCAGCGGCGGAGTCGTCCCAAGCTGCCCGGACCTCCACTTGCAGGAGGTGCGTTGCGTTGATGGCGTTCTCGCACGCCATCACCTGCAGCGGCGGCAAGGAAGGCTCGCGTGCTGCAAGGCCGCGCGCGATCACCGGTGCCACGAACTTCAGGATGTGCGGCCCCACCGCGGTGGTGACCACATCCGCCGTCGAGATTTCCTCCACAACGGCGGCTTCCTGCGTGCTCGAGTTCAGCGCACGGAAGCCGTCCACGGTTTTGACCGCAGGGTTCTCGCCCACCTCGTGGACGTCGTAGCTGCTGGCGGAGGCGAGCTGGCTGATCAGCGCGTCCGCAACATCCGCGAACACCACCTCATAGCCGGCTTCGTGCAGCAACAGCCCCACGAACCCGCGTCCGATGTTGCCTGCCCCAAAATGGACTGCCTTCACTATGCGTTGACCTTTCCGAACAGCTCCAGCACTTCCTCAACCGTGGTCGCTTCCTCCAACTGGGCAACCTGGGCTTTGTTGGTGAAGATCTTGGCGATCGAGGACAGGATGTGGAGGTGCTCATTGTTGAGGCCAGCCACGCCGACCACGAACTTCACTTGCTTGCCGCCCCAGTCGATGCCCTCGGGGTACCGAATGATGGAAACTGCGGAGTGCCGGATGTGCTCCTTGGCATCGTTGGTGCCGTGCGGGATCGCCAGGAAGCTGCCCATGTAGGTGGACACGGATTCCTCGCGTTCGTGCATGGCGTGTACGTAGCTGACATCCACGGCGCCGCGGTCCAGAAGGAGCTGCCCGGCTTCGTCGATTGCAGCATCGCGGTCGTGCGCCATTCCATTCAGCACAACGCTCTCGGGGAGCAGGACTCCCTTACCTCCGACGGCGGCGGCCGGCTCGGCGGCATGGGCACCGTGCGTGGCGGCTGCTGTTGCTTCCACAGCTCCGTCGGCGGACGCGGCGGCCGGGCCTTCGGTGTTGCTCGTCTTCACCAGCTCAACGATTTCGTCGTACTTGGGGCTGTTCATGAAGTTGTCCACCGAGTAGTGCACTGCGCTGGCCGTCCGGGGCTGTGCGCGTTCGGTGAGGTCTTCATGGGTAACGACGACGTCGTACGAATCACTCAGGTTGGCGATGGCCGAGTTGGTGACCTTGACGTCCGGGAAGCCGGCGGCCTTGATCTTGTTGCGCAGGACCGAAGCACCCATGGCGCTGGAGCCCATGCCGGCGTCGCAGGCGAACACGATGTTCTGAACGGGGCGCGTAAGGACGGTGCCGCTACGATCGCTTGCCCGGTCGCCTACCAAAGCCGATGAGACGGAGCTCTTTTTGCCCTTCATGGCTTCCATACGCGATGTGGCTTCGGTGAGATCGTCCTCGCCCTTGTCCTTGGAGGTGCGCAGGATCAGTGAAGCAATCAGGAAGGAAACAGTAGCTGCCAGGACTACGGCCAGGATCACGCCGACATAGCTGTCACGGGAGGTCTGGGCGATCACGGCGATGATGGATCCTGGTGCGGCGGGAGCCACGAGGCCGGAGTTGGTGATGGCCAGGGTTGCGATGCCCGTCATGCCGCCGCCGATGGCAGCGAGGATCAGGATGGGCTTCATCAGGACGTACGGGAAGTAGATCTCGTGGATGCCACCGAAGAACTGGATGATTGCAGCACCCGGAGCGGATGCCCGCGCTGCGCCACGGCCGAAGAACATGTAGGCCAGCAGGATACCGAGGCCTGGGCCGGGGTTCGCTTCGAGCAGGAACAGGATGGACTTGCCGTGATCCAGGGACTGCTGAATGCCCAGTGGGGTCAGCACACCGTGATTGATGGCGTTGTTGAGGAAGAGAACCTTGGCAGGCTCAATGAAGATACTGGTCAGAGGGAGCAGGCCATTGTTGACCAGGAACTCGACAACGGTCCCAGCGCCTTCGGTGAACCGCTTGACAACCCATGAGAGGCCATAGAATCCACCCAAAGCCAACGCTGCGCCCCAGATACCGGCGGAGAAATTGTTCACCAGCATCTCGAAGCCCGGCCGGATCTTGCCATCCCAGAGGCGGTCAAGTTGCTTCATGGTCCATCCACCCAGCGGGCCCATGATCATGGCCCCGATGAACATTGGCGAGTCCGTACCCGCAATGACACCCATGGTGGCGATGGCGCCCACCACGCCGCCCCGGACGTCATAAACCATCCGGCCACCGGTATAGGCAATCAGGATCGGAAGCAGGTACTTGACCATTGGGCCAACGATGCCCACGTTGGGAACTCCCTCGGCATTTGTGCCGAAACCGCCCAGTTCCGCGACCGGGATCCAGCCTACTTTGATGAACAGGGCCGTGATGAGACCCCAGGCGATGAAGGCGCCAATGTTGGGCATGATCATGCCGGACAGGAATGTTCCGAACTTTTGGACACCAACCCGCATGCTGGTGCGGGGCTTCGCAACTGACTCTGTTGCCATGTGAATTCCTAACGTGTGTCCCGCGGCGGCGCGGGGTCAGTCGATATAGATCGAGAGAGAACAGCCTTAGGAGCTGCTGGAAATGCGGTGAAGCCACTCAAGGAAGAGCTTCAATTCAGAGCTGGAAAGTTGGTCCGAATGCGAGGCCTGCAGTGCCGCATTCAGGGCGATTGCCGCAACAACCACGGAGGACTTACCGGAGTCCTCCGCTGCGGCGCCACGGGCGGTATCCGTGGAGACGGCGAAAATCATGGAATCCCGGGTCATCGTTGAGAGCTCGAGGTTCCGTTCTTCCACCGGTTCGGCGATGAGCATGAGCGTTACACCCACGTTGGCCGCGAGGATGCTTCGTGCCGCTTCGCGGGGCGGCACGTTGATTTGGCCGGCGATGGCGGCCTTGTTCAGCATTTCTTCCAGAAGCGCTTCAGCATCGGCCACGATGGCTGGGCGGCTTTCCGGCCGGATGTTGCCGAACATCACCAGATAGAGG
Organism: Arthrobacter sp. 21a14; assembly: GCA_050627125.1. Taxonomy (GTDB): domain Bacteria; phylum Actinomycetota; class Actinomycetes; order Actinomycetales; family Micrococcaceae; genus Arthrobacter. The sequence goes on from CP192487.1 coordinate 135,671, forward strand.
TGGGGTTGGGTGAGCCCGAACTGGACGTGGTTGTCCCACATCCGCCGGACATCTTCCAAGGGCTCCCCGGACGGGGCAAAGTCCCGCTCCCCCGCCACGTACTCTTCAAAGCCGGCGGAAACGACGGCGTCGAACAGTCCTTCTTTGTCTCCAAAGTGGTGGTAGAGCGTTGGGGCCGTAACCCCGGCCAACGCTGTGATCTGGCGCGTAGAGACCGCTGACCCCTCCGAATTTGCCAGCAATTCAGCAGCTGCACGGAGCAACCGAATTTTTGGCGGAAGCTGGTCATCGAAACTCATAACCGCTACCCTAGCACCTATAGCGTTGCTATATGAAGTGGCTCACAACAGAATTTTGTAGGCTAATTTCGCAGGCTCGTGGTGCCGTCGCCGGTGGGTCTGAACCAACACGCAGGAACAGAGGATTCAGTGCAGAATTTCCAAGGAGTAGGGGTAAGCCCTGGCCGCATCATTGGTTCCGTCCGCCAGATGCCCAAACCGGTGAGTGAACCGCCGTCGGGCGAGCGGTTGGCCGCAGACATCAGTCCGGAGGACGCCGTCGCGGGCTTGAAAGCCGCAGCGCAAGCCGTCCACGACGAGCTCAAGGGGCGCGCGGACTCTGCCTCCGGCGACGGCAAGGCCGTCCTCGAGGCCACCGCGCTCATGGCCAAGGACACCATGCTCCTGAAATCGGCTGCCAAGCTCATCAACGCAGGCTCGTCCGCGGAACGGGCCATCTGGGAAGCGGGCGCCTCCGTTTCCGAAATGCTGCACAACCTGGGCGGCTACATGGCCGAACGCGCCACCGACGTGCTGGACGTGCGCGCCCGCATTGTGGCTGAGCTGCGTGGAGTCCCCGCGCCAGGCATCCCTTCTTCGGAGACGCCCTTCATTTTGCTGGCGGAGGACCTTGCCCCCGCGGATACCGCAACTCTTGACCCCGAGAAGGTGCTGGCCCTGGTGACCTCGGGCGGCGGGCCGCAGTCGCACACGGCGATCATCGCCCGCTCGCTCGGCCTTCCTGCTGTTGTCGCGGCTCATGGCGTTGATTCTGTTGTGGATGGCAGCGAGGTTTATGTGGACGGGGCAGCTGGCCTCGTGGTTGTTTCCCCATCAGTGGAGCAGCGCGCTGCAGCGACCGCCTGGGCGGAAACGTCCGCAACGCTGGCTGCTTTCGACGGAAACGGCACGACGGCGGACGGCCACTTGGTCCCGCTCCTCGCCAACGTGGGCGGAGCCAAGGATGCAGTGGCAGCAGCTGGCCTCGGCGCCCAGGGTGTTGGCCTGTTCCGCACCGAGTTCTGCTTCCTCGAGCGCGATACCGAACCCTCTGTCGACGAACAGGCCGCAGCGTACAAGGCCGTGTTTGATGCGTTCCCGGGCAAGAAAGTTGTGCTGCGGACACTCGACGCCGGCGCGGACAAGCCCCTCCCCTTCCTCACCGACGCCACCGAACCCAACCCTGCCCTTGGCGTCCGCGGCTACCGGACAGACTTCACCACGCCCGGTGTTTTGGAACGTCAACTCGAAGCCATTGCCCGGGCCGCTGCTGAGTCCGAGGCCGACGTCTGGGTCATGGCCCCGATGATCTCCACGGCTGCCGAAGCCGGTCGGTTCGCCTCATTGTGTGCTGCTGCCGGCATCCAAACCCCCGGTGTCATGGTGGAAGTTCCCTCGGCTGCTTTGACCGCAGCCTCCGTGCTCCGGGAGGTCGGCTTCGCTTCACTGGGCACCAACGACCTCACCCAGTACGCCATGGCCGCCGACCGCCAACTCGGACCCCTCGCGGAACTGAACACCCCATGGCAGCCCGCCGTCCTAAGGCTCGTGCAGCTCACGGTGGAAGGTGCAGCGCAGGAAGCGTCCGGCCGGGAGGGTAACAGCAAACCCGTGGGCGTCTGCGGCGAGGCAGCCGCGGACCCGGCCCTCGCCGTCGTACTTACCGGACTCGGCGTCAGCACACTGTCCATGACCGCGCGCTCGCTGGCCGCCGTCGGGACCGTGCTGAAGACCGTCACCCTGGAGCAGGCGCAGGAACTCGCGCGGCTGGCCCTCACGGCGCCGAGCGCTACCGAGGCCCGCGACTGGGTCAGGGCCAAGCTCCCCGTGCTCGAAGAGCTCGGCCTTTAGTTTTCGCTTCCGACCTTTAGGAGAAACCCATGCCCGAACGCACAGCCACCATCGCCAGCCGCTCCGGCCTGCACGCCCGGCCCGCCGCCCTGTTCGCCGAAGCCGCAGGTGAGCAGCCGGTGGAAGTCACCATTGCCATGCAAGGCGAACCCGCCGATGAAGCCCTCGACGCCGCCAGCATCCTTTCGCTCATGACGCTCGGCGCCGCTAAGGGCGACGTCGTCGTGCTGCGGGCGGAGGGCGACGGCGCCGACGCTGCCCTGGACGCGCTGGTGGCGTTGCTGGAGACGGATCTGGACGCGGTGTAGTTCTTCGTTGGCGGGCCTGGCTGGGCGGCTTGCCTGCCCTGGTTGCCCGATTCGATGACGCGCTGCGGACCATGCCGTGCGCACGGCACGGTCTGCAGCGAGTCATCGAATCGGGCTTGCCGGCTTGGATGCCAGGCCTACGGCAGCGCGGTCACCGCCACGTCCTGGTAGGCAGCACGTCCGTCAAACACATTAAGCCCCACCCTGCCGGAGGCCAGCGCGGAGTCCGTGACGTCAATCAGCTCGGCCCCATCCACGGACACCGTGATCCTGTTGCCAACAACTGACGTGTCCACGGCGTAGCTCACTCCATGGCTCAAGGCCGCGGGAACGCTCGCGAGCACCGTAAAGACACCGTTGTTCAGCGAGAACACCCGCGCCACGCGGAGATTCGGGTCCAGATTCACGTAATAGGCGCTGGCTCCATCGGCGGAGGATCTCAGCAACACCGAGCCAGCACCGCCGCACCCTTTCTCCGGAGCCAGGTCTCGGTTGAGCATTCCGCCGGCAAAGGCCTCGCCGCCGAACCGCACCGTTGCTTGCACCCGCACATTGGTGAACACGGCTGCGCTCATTGCCGTCGAATCTTTGTCGAAGGTACCTGCAAGGCCTGCGCCTGTGCCCTCCCATTTGCCGCCCGGGACCACTGAATATGCGCCAAGGTTATGACGCGCCATCCCGCGGGCAGCAGGCAAAACGTTCGACGGCGGCGCGGTAGTCAGCCGGGCCGTGTCGCCGAGCTGGTGTACCTTGACGGACACCAGCCGGGCATTTCCTCCGCTGGCTGTGAAGGACAGGCCTGTGGAGGACGGGTCCGGGAAAATCAACGAGGTGATGGCCGCGGTCCCGTCCCCACCGAAGACTTCCACAGAGGACGCGTCCACCAGGATTCGAAGCTTCACGCGGCACTCGGAACCCACCACTGTGGAACTCCATGGCGCTGTGGAATTGTCGGTCGCCGAGGCCGCGAAGTACTGAGTGAAGTCCTCCCGCCCGGCAGTGCCGCGATCCACAGTGAGTGCGGCAGCGCCGGCGTCGAACTTCACTGTTGTTTCTTGAGTGGGTGTCTCTTGAGCGGGAGCGCCAGTTGATCCGGTCCCTTTCCTTAGCCCAAACGCGAAGGAAGTGGCACCCCCGGAAGAAGGAATCCCAACCTCCGCCTCGAGCTCGAAGGAGCGGCCCGAAGCACCAGCGAGCGCATTCGCGGAGCTCGGCGTCACCGTAACATCGGAGGCCTGCCAGGTTGACGTGCGCAGTGACTCTTCCTCCACAACGGGAGCCTGCGTCAGCCGGAGCCCGGAGCCGGGAACGTCAGCGAGTTTGAGCTCGCGGGGAAGGGACAATTGCCCGTTCCAGCGTCCTGTGGGCGGGCTGAACGCGTAGTCCCAGTTGCTCATCCAACCGATCATGATGCGCCTGCCATCGGGCGCCCCGAAGAAGCTCATCGCCGCGTAGTAGTCCCGGCCGTGGTCAGCCTGCAATACCTGCGAAGCGGGAGTGTCGGGCGTAAATGCGGTACCGTTCCACGTGCCCGTCACGTATTGCGCCGCGGAACCGTTGGTAGAGCGGACCGCTCCAGTACTCCACCACAGCACCCAGCGCTTGACCCCGGGCTGTCCCTCCACAGGCATTTCGAAGAAGTCCGGACATTCCCAAACGCCCCCACGGACCCAGTCGCCGTAGCCGAAGGTACTGGCGAACGTCCAGTGGATGAGATCTGTGGAGGAGTAGAAGCGGATGTGGTCGCCGGCGGCCACCACCATCACCCATTTACTGGAAGCCGCATCCCACGTGACCTTGGGGTCGCGGAAGTCCCACCCGCCGTCGGGGCCGCCCGGGTTTTCCACTACCGGAGCTGCCTGGACCGTCTGCCAGGTGCGCCCCTTGTCCTTGCTGTAGGCGGCGCGGATGGACTGGTTTCCGTTCCAGGCATCGTGGTTGAAGCTGGTGTAGTAGGCGATCAGCCCGGATCCGCCGTTGAAGAGGCCGCTGGAATCGGAGGCATCCACCACCGCCGAACCGGACCACGACTCCCCCGCGGCCATGTGCGGGAGTGCGATGGGCAGTTGTTTCCAGTGCATTAGGTCTGTGCTGACGGCATGCGCCCAGCGTCCTCGGTCCTGGTGGAAGAGATGATATTCGCCATCGAAAAAGACCAGTCCGTTGGGGTCGGAGCTGTTCCCGGAGTTCTGACTGTAGTGGTAGCCGGGCTGGTAGAGGCCGTTCATATACTGATCTACATCGTCTGCACGGACGTTCTGGAACCGGGCCGTTCCGGTGGTCAGCAGGGCAAAACCTTCCCCGGATGAGGTAGGAACCGCTCCATTTAGCACGGGCGTGCCATTAATCAGCACCGACGCTTGGCTGCCCTGGACAGTGAGCTGGACGCGGTTGAGTTGGCCGGCTTTGAAGCTTGTGGAGGGAAGGTAGCCAGAGTGCAGCAAAGCCGAGGTGGTCCGGTTGTACAGCTTCGCGGTGCCCGTTCCGGGGTCGATCCTCAGTTCCACGCCCCCGGTGCCGTCGGCAGCGCTGCGGACCACCACTGACGCGGTGGCCGGGGAGGTGACAGTCAGGTCCAACGAGGCAACGACGTCGGACGCCACCGCCGGGATGAACCGCGCAGCGGTGCCGCTCGCCGCGAAACCGCGGAGTCCCTTGGCATCGGGCTCCCACGAGCCGGAGCCAACGCGCCAACCCTGCAATGAAGTCTCAAGTCCTCGAAGCGTCATGCTCTGGAACACGGCGGTGCCATTGAAGGAGCCCAGCCCGACATAGCCGGAAGCGTGGGCGGAATCCGTGGCGGTAATAGCCGGGTTGGCGCCGTTCGGGTCCAGGAAGTCGGTCTGCCAGTAGACGGCCAACTGGTTACCGAAAGCGGTGACCCGAAGGCGATAGACCTGGCCGACGGTGATGGCAGTGGTGAAAGTCCCCAACGTGGCGTTGTCCGAGATCCTGTAGAGGCGCAAACGTCCCCCGTTCGGGTCCACCTCCGCGGCGTAACCCGATGTGCCCGAGGCGTTGGTGCGGAACAGTGCCGTGCCCACGCCATATTGTGAGGTGACTTGGATGTCTGTGGAAAAGTCAACGTCTGTGGGTGACTGCCCCGTGGCGACGGCCCGGATGTTGCTGTTCGAGGGCGCGACGCCGCGGAAGCCCGTGGCCGAGGCCTGCCAGCCCGTGCCCGTTACGGCCCAGCCGTTGATGTTCGAATCAATCGTCCGAACGCCGGGAGTGCCGAAAGACACGGTCCCGTTGAACGCGTGCAGGCCCACTCGGCCCGTCTCGTAGCGGTAGTCCGTGGCGTCAATCCTGCTGATGCCATCGACGGCCACATAGATGCGCGGGCCGTCCACATGGACATCCACCGTGTAGGCCTGCCCCGTATTCAGCGGCAGGGACACCGGCGCAACCACGTCCTGTCCGGTTGCGAGGTCGAACAACCTCACCCGGTCCAGATTGGGGTCGATCGTCGCTGCGTAACCCGCACCGGCGTCGGAAGTTGCGCGAAAGACAAGCGCCCCCACACCGTAGGGACTCCCGGCGTCGACCGTCACCGAGGCCGTATACCGGGCGGTTCCTGCAACCACTTGCTCGCTGGTGGCCGCCGCATTCTCGCCGGAAGGCGCGACGGCGGTGTACCCGCCCTGCACTGTCCGGGTCCACGAACCGCTGACTCCGACGACGTCCGGAATGGGGCTCGTGGTGCTGTTGAGGGTGACCGGCGCGGGGTCGAGGGCCACCGCTGGAGCAGTGACCCCCGTCCCGGCCAAGCCAACACCAAGGACCGCGGCCGTGAGGCCGGCAACTATTCTCTTATGCATTCAGATCGCCTTTGATCTCAGGGGTGAGAGAGCGTTCGCCAAAACCTCCCATGATGTGAGAGAAGATCGGCGGAAAACGCTCGGGATGTGAGAGAGGGATGGTTGGGCGGCGGTGTTACGGGAAGAGCGGGCGCGGGCCTCCCCAGGAGTCGGCCATGGTCCAGGCGTCGAAGCTCGCCAAGCTGACGGTGCCCTCTGCGGCTGTCAGGGTCACGCGCTCGCCGCCCAGAGTTGGGTAAACCCGGGCCGTGAGCGGCTTGCCATTCGCGAAAATCTCGACGGCGGACCGGTCCACCAGGACGCGCAGGCGCACGTGTCCGTCGGGCATCGGGACGGGGCCGGACTTGTCCTCCACATCCACGTCAGGGCCGTCAGCACCGGCTGGAGCCAGGCTGCTCCGGGTGCGGTCGAGTCGGAGGGTGCCGTTTTCGCGCTCAAGAGAGCGGCTGAGTTCGACGACCGTCTCCTCAGCACCGTCCCCGGAACCCAGAATGCCTAGCCGCAGCACAGCACCCGGCGCGAGCTGCACGTCGAGTTCAAGGTCCAGCTGATTCCCGGACACACCGGTATCCACAGGCGTACCGCCCCCGACGAGCACCTTGCCCGGTACGTTCACGTGGTTCCGCCGGAGCTTCTCAACCTCAGGAACCGGCGCAAAGTCCAGGGTTCCGTCATCGGCCAAAGTGGCGACGCGCGGCAGGCTCATCACGCCCGACCACCCTGCCTCCACCATGGCGGCATCGCTGCGGCCTTCCTGCATCCAACCGAACATGATGCGGCGGCCGGATTCATCCTCGAACGATTGAGGGGCGTAGAAGAACCGCCCCCCGTAGTCGAGCCGGTGCAGGGCAGCGGGCTCGAAGGTGTCCCCTGAGTAGCGGCCAGTCCAGTACAAGGGGTGGCGGGTCTCGCCGTCGTCCCAGGCAGAGAAAACCAGCACATCAGGATCCTCGCCCGCCTGAACGGACGCGCGCGCGCCAGGACTGACAACAGAACCCAAAGCACCCTCACCCGCCCTGAACAGGTCCACGCATTCCCACATGGTTCCGGTCCAGTCGGTATCTGCAGGATCGCCCTTGGATGCGTCGCCAATGAACAAAGGACCCACATAGGTCCACGAACGAAGATCCGAGGACTCATACAAGAACGCCGTCCCACCACGCCCTCGAATGCCCGAGCCAACCAACTGCCGCCATGTGGTGCCCTCGCGCCACACGCAGTGGTCCCTGTAGGCGGTGATGTCAACGCCCGCCGGAGGGGCCGCGATCACCGGGTTTTCGGGCACCTTAGTCCACGTCATGAGGTCAGCAGATCCCACGGCAACGCAGGCCAGCTCACGCTCGTCGGCTCGTCCCGAGTACACCAAGGTGGGCGTTCCGCCGTCGTTCACCAACACACCTGACCAGCAACCGTCCGCATCCGGACCCGCCGACGGTTCCAGGGCAATTGGCTGGTCCGTCCAGGTGATCAGGTCAGTGCTGGTGGCGTGGCCCCACTGGATGCGGTGGTGGAACGCGCCCTCCGGGTTGTACTGGTAGAAGAGGTGGTACACGCCGTTCCACTGACTGACGCCGTTGGGGTCGTTGAGCCAGCCCGCCGGGGAAACGAAGTGGAATCGTGGCCGGAGCGGATCGGCTTCGGCGCGGGCAACCAGTTCGTCACGCGGAACGGTGGCGAGCGGGTGGGTCAGTTCAGTCATGCGGAAGCCTTCTTGTCAGTCTTTTCGGTCGCCAGGGGTTCAGTCGTCGCAGCCGATAGAGCCTCAGCCGGTTCAGTGGCCAGCGCGTGTCCGCCCGCTCCGGCCCGCGGCCGGTAGAGGTGGCAGCGCACCCAATGGCGGTTTTCGGGATCGCCCACCTGGTGGCGTACAGGTTCGGAAGCGGAGCAGGCCTGGTGAGGATCGCCGTCGAAGGCGCAAACCGTGGAAGCCATGACGGCCTGCCGCAGTTCAGCGCGGCGGACAGGATCGTAGGAGCCTGCGCGCGCGGGGTCCGGAACGGCTGACACCAACAGTTGCGTGTAGGGGTGGGCCGGGTTGGCCAGCAGGTCCAGGGACTCCCCTTCCTCCACGAGCTCTCCGGCAAACATCACAGCGGTGCGGTCGGCCAGGTAGCGTGCCGAGGCAAGGTCGTGGGTGATGTAGAGCATGGAGATGCCTTGCTCGTCGCGGAGTTTCCGCATCAGATTCAGCACGCCGATCCGCACTGACACATCCAACATGGAGGTGGGCTCGTCAGCCAGGATGACCTGCGGCTCCACGGCGAGCGCACGGGCGATCGCGACGCGCTGCCGCTGCCCACCCGAGAGTTCATGTGGGTAGGAGTTGAGCATGTCGGCCTGCAGGCCAACGGTGGTCATGAGTTCCTCAAGGCGGCGCTGCGTCTCGGACTCCGAACCGCCCTTCCCGTGGATGGCCAACGACCTCCGCAGGAAGTGCTCGATCCTGTGGGCCGGATTCAGCGACCCGAAGGGGTCCTGGAAGACCATCTGCAGCTGTGAGCGGAAGGCACGGGAGGCTTGGAATCGGTCGCGCTTGAGGACGTCGACGCCGTCAACCAGGATCGCGCCGGAGCTCGGCTTTTCGAGCCGGGCAACACAGCGGGCCAGGGTGCTCTTGCCGGAACCGGACTCCCCCACGAGTGCCACGATTTCGCCACGGCCAATGGTGAGGTCAACGCCGTGAAGGGCCCGGACCGATTGCCGGGAGAACAGGCCTCCGATGGGGAACGATTTGCCCAGACCGCGGACTTCGAGGGCGGGTGTTTCGGAAGCAGCGGCCTGGCGGGCCGAACCTTCGATCGCAGGGGACAGTGACGTAGGGGACAGTGCAGAGTGGCTCATCGTGCGACTCCTTCCAAGATTGCGGGATCAACCGTTGAAGCGCCGGGCACCGTCAAGGCATCCGTATCAAAAGGTGCCACCAGATGGCCGGGCGCCACCTCGGTGAGGTCCGGGATGTTCCGGAACTTCACGCCGTCGGGCAGTCCCGTGAGCGGAACGCGAGGACCGGTGAGCGGCGGGAACGCACCCATGAGCGCCTGTGTATAGGGGTGGCGCGGGTTGGCGTAGACGTCCTGTGCCTTGGCCGTCTCCACAATCCGGCCGCCGTACATGACGGCCATGCGGTGCGAGAGCTCCACCATGAGGGACATGTCGTGCGTAATGAAGAGGACGGAGAACCCGAGTTCGCGCTGGAGTTCCTTGATTTGGGCCATAATCTCCTGCTGCACCACAACGTCCAGTGCAGTAGTTGGTTCGTCCAGGATCAGCAGCGACGGCTTGAGGGCAACGGCCATGGCAATCACTGCGCGCTGCCTCATGCCGCCCGAGAGCTGGTGCGGGTAGGACTTAAGGCGCGCGGGGTCGATCCTCACGAGCTCCAGCAGATCGCCCGCCCGGCGGAGGGATTCCTTGCGCGAGTAGCCGGCGTGGGTGGTGAAGATGTCCACGATCTGCTCGCCGATGGTCAGCACCGGGTTGAGCGAATTCATGGCCGACTGGAACACCATGGCCACGTCCTGCCACCGGAAGCGCCGCAGTTCCTCCGGGCTCATGGCCAGGACGTCCTTGCCGCCAAAGGAGATGCTGCCCCCGGCGATCTTGGCGGGATCCTTCAGGAGCCGCATGATCGAGTTGGCGATGGTCGACTTCCCACAACCCGATTCACCAGCCAGCCCGAACACCTCACCGGTGCCGATGCTGAAGGAAACGCGATCGACGGCGGTGGTTGAGCGGGTATCGCCCACGTACTTTACGGTGAGGTCCTTGACGTCCAGGACGGGCTCGTGGGAGCCGAAGGAGACTTGGGAAACAGTCATTTGGCGGCGCTCCTTTCGGTGGTTGCGGGGGTCTTGGGTGTTTTGATCTTCCGCAGCCGGGGGTTCGTAACCTCGTCCACGGCGTAGTTGATAAGTGCCAGCGCGAAGGCGACCAAAGCGATGCAGACACCGGAGGGAACAAAGACCCACCAGCTACCGGTCAGCAGCGCGCCTTCATTGCCGGCCCAGAAGAGGTTGTTGCCCCACGAGACCGTGCTGACGTCCCCCAGGCCCAGGAACTCCAGACCGGCCTGTGCACCGATGCCGTAAATGACGCAGGCCAGCAGTGTGCCCATGACGATCGAGGCCATATTGGGCAGAATCTCGCGGAACATGATCCGGCCCGCCCGTTCGCCGGACACCACGGCCGCAGCCACGAAGTCCTTGGAACGGATGGACAGTGCCTGCGAGCGCAGCACGCGTGCCGAACCGGCCCATCCCGTGAACACGAGGACCAGGATCACTGTGCCAAGGCCCGGTGGCAGGAACGCGGCCAGGATGACCAGCAACGGCAGGCCGGGAAGGAGGAGGAAGACGTTGGTCACCAAAGAAAGTGCTTCGTCGATGAACTTGCCGAAGTACGCCGAAGCAAGGCCCACCAGGATGCCGACGAACGTGGACGCGAAGCCTACGGTCAGGCCGACGAAGAGGGAACTCCGCGAGCCGTGGACGGTCAGCGCCAGCACGTCCTGTCCCTTGGCGGTGGTGCCCAGCCAATGCTCTGGGGAAGGTTCCAGGGAGGCCATCCCAGTGATCCGCGAGGGGTCACCAGGGAACAGCACGGGCGCCAGCAACGCGAGTGCGATGAACACGAACATCACGGCCATGCCCAGCATGGCCTTCTTGTTGGTGAGGAGTCCGTGGACGAAGCTGCGGTTGGGCTTGCGGACAGCCGGGGTTGGAGTTGGCTGCTTCAGAAGTGCGGTTGTCATGATCAGTCCTCTAGTTGCTGCGCACGCGCGGGTCGAGGCGGACGTAGAGGATGTCCACCAGGAAGTTCGCCAGCAGCACGGCGGCGGTGATGGTCAGGAACAGGCCCTGCATGAGGGGGTAGTCCAAACCCTGGACGGCGTTGAGGAGTTGGTAGCCCACACCGGGATACGCGAACACCACCTCGGTGAGCAGCGCACCTCCCACCACGAAACCCAGACCCATGCCGAAGCTCGTGACGGACGGCAGCATTGCATTCCGGGCTGCGTACCGGAGCATGATGCGGCCCGGACGCAGCCCCTTGGCCTCGGCCATGGTGATGTAGTCCTCCGAGTTCGTGGCGATCATGGTGTTGCGCATGCCCAACATCCAGCCACCAATGGAAACCAGCACGATCGTCAGCGCCGGCAGCACCAGGTGCGCACCGACGTCGCCGATGAACTCCCACGTAAACCCGGGTTCCAAACCATCCGTGAACGCGTGGCGGATCGGGAACCAACCCAGCACCACGCCGAACAGGTACAGCGCACCCATCGCGAGCCAGAAGTACGGGAACGAGCCGATAAACACCAGCACCGGCGGCAGCGCCGAGTCGACTGCGCCGCCCCGCCGCCAAGCGGCCAGGATGCCCAGCAGGTTACCCACGACGGCGGCAATCACCAGCGCGGTTCCGCCCAGCAGGAGGGTCCAACCGATCTGGGAGGAGATGACCTCTGTGACCGGTGTTGGAAAACGGGAGATGGAGACGCCCATCTGGCCCGTGAAGATGTTGTGCATGTAATCGACGTATTGCTCCCAAATGGGCCGATCGTCCACGCCAAGAAGCTTGCGCAGGGCCTCGATCTGTTCAGGCTGCATTCTGTCCTGGGAGCGGGCAAACATGCGGGAGACGGGGTCGCCGGGCATGAAGCGCGGGAGCAGGAAATTCAGGGTGATGGATGCCCAGAAGGCGATCAGGTAGAAACCCAGGCGGCGCAGGATAAAGCGCACGGTTTCCCTCCATTCGGGAATTACGGAAAGTTTGGGGCACGCCCGGCGGGGGCTATCAAGTGGCGGTTGCCGGTTGGCGGCTCGCCGCCGGGCGTGCAGTGTCAGGCCCGTTGGGGCCTACATTCAGGCGAAGGTCACTTACGCGGTTCCAGCGTGGTCAGCACCAGGACTGTGGTGGGTGACCGTACCGAGAGGGTTGCGTACGGGTTGCCCTCGGTGGGCCAGCCGGTGAAGCGGGTGTCATTGAAGGCACCCCATTCCGGGCCCGAGAACAGCGGCACCAGCGGTGCGACGTCGTTGTACTCTTCCTGGAGCTTGTTGGCGATGTCCTTCTGCTTGGACTCGTCGGACTCTGCTGCAAAGTCGGCCAGCAGGGCATCAGCCTTGGTGTCACCGAAGCGGTGGTAGTTATCGAACGTCTTGGTTCCCACCGGCTTCACGGTTGCCGTGCCCATGGAGGTGTTGAAGTACTTGTACGGGCTGGGGTCGTTGGCGCTCCACACGATGCCGGAATCGAAATCGCCCGTCTCGTAACCCGCAACCACGGCAGCCCAGTCCGGCGAGTCAACCTTTGCCGTGACGCCAACCTCGGCGAGGTTCTGCGAAATCACGTTGGCTACTGAAAGCCAGTCAGAAGACGAGGCGCCCACGGAGATCTTGAACTCGAACGGCTTGCCGTCCTTGAGTGTCCGCTTGCCATCAGCACCCTTGGCGTAGCCGGCCTTGTCCAGCAGCTCGTTGGCCTTCTGTACGTCCAGCTTGGTCCAGGTGCAGTTGTCCTTGACCTCGGAGTTCTTCCACTTCTCGTAGTTCCCCGAAAGGCCGGTGCAGTCTGCAGGCTTGGCGTAGCCGCTCATGCCGATCTTGGTGACTTGGTCGCGATCAACGGCCATGCTCAGTGCCTTGCGAACATCAACATCGTTGAAGGGAGCCTTGGCGGTGTTGAGCTGCCAGTTGATCATGGCACCCGTTGCCGGGAACCAGTACTGGCGGTGTTCCTTGTCCTTGGAAACGAACGTCTTTTCGATGTTCGGGATGTACTGCGGGGCCCAGTCGACGTCCCCGTTCGCAGCGGCGAGGTTGGCGCCGTCGTTCCCTGCAAAAGCGAGCATCTTGATGCCTGCGATCTTCTGCTTTTCCGGCTGCCAGTAGTTGGGGTTCTTCTTGAGCACGAAGGACTGGGCCTGGAAGCTGTCCACTTCCGTGTAGGGGCCCGTGCCCACGGGCTTGGCGTTGGCATCCTTCTCCGGGTCCGCCAGTGCGGACCAGATGTGCTTGGGCAGGATGCTGAGCTGTCCGACGTCGTAAAGGGCCGGCGACCACGGCTTGTTGAAGTTGAACGTGACCTTGCTGGTTCCCTCGGCGGTCACGGAATCCAGGTACTCATAGCCACCCTTGATCTTCTTCTGAAGCTCGAACGTGTAAGCCACATCGTCAGCCACGAAGGGCTGGCCGTCGGACCACTTCACGCCGTCACGCAACGTGAAAGTGATCGATTTGCCGTCGTCGGCTGCCTTCCACTCAGTTGCCAGCCACGGCACCGTGTCGCCCTTTGCCGGGTTGAAGATCAGCAATGACTCGTAAATGGACTGCTGGACCATCGGGTTGACGGTGGGCGCGAACGGGTTGAAGTTCTGCACGAACGTTCCCATGTCCTCACGCGGGATGGTGAGGAACGCGCTCGCGTTTGCTGCGGCGTCGGTGCCGGCGGTCTTGTTGACGGTGGCGGCACAGCCGGTCAGCAGCATCGCGCCCACCGCCAGTCCGGCCGCCGTGATGCGGGCAGACCTCAGGAATCGGGGTTGTGTCATGATGGTTATCTCTTTCCTATCTTCATCGTCCAAGGTGAAGGGGTGGGTAAGGGGTTTGCTCTTCGAGGTTGATTTCGCGGTCAGACCGAAGAGCGTTCTAGCAGCGGACAGTCGACCAATTGCTGGTCGGCAATGATCGGCTGTCCTGCTGTAAGAGCGGCGAGCGTCTGGACTCCCAGGGCTCCCATTTTTTGGAACGGCAAGGCAACGGTGGTCAGTTTTGGCCTCAGGTAGGCCGCAATCAGTTCCTGGTTGTCGAAGCCGATCACAGCGATGTCTCCGGGGATGGTCAGCCCCCGTTCTTTGATGGCGTCGTACGCGCCCATCGCCATGCGGTCGTTGAGGCAGAACAGCGCGGTTGGCCTGTCTTTTTCCGGATAGCGGTCCAGGATTTCGCAGGCAGCTTCGTAACCGCCGTCGGCCGTTGCGTATCCGGACACCACCAGTTCCGGGTCCAGCTCCAGTCCGGCGACGGCCAGTGCTTCGCGGGCACCGGCCAATCGTCCGACTGCTGCAGGAATGACCGGGTCAAGGTTGATGATTCCGATCCGGGTGTGGCCGGCTTGAAGCAAGCGCTCGACGGCGACCCTGCCACCCGCACGCTCGTCAGGGACGATCGAGGGCAGCTTTCCGTCCGCGTCGAAGCAGTTGATCAAGACGGTTGGTACTTCGTTGGCACTCTGCGGAACGTGCACGCCCCGGTGAAAGGTGGCTGCGTAGAGAAGTCCTTCCACTCGTTGTTCCAGCAGCTTGTCGATGGCGGCATCTTCCAAGCCCTTGTTGGGTCCTACGGCATCGGCCTGGTCGGAGGGCGCGATGAGCAGGAACCGACGATCAAGCCAGGCTTGGTCCTGGGCTCCTTTGATGATGTCGACGGCGAACGGTGCCGTCACGATCTCGGTGACAAGCCCGTACCAATCGCTGCGCTGGGATGCCAGCGCACGTGCTCCGGCGTTCGGGCGGTAGCCCAGTGCCTGCACGGCATCGTTGATGCGGGTGCGGGTTTCCTCGGAGATGCTGGCATTTTCGCGGTTGCTCAGCACGAACGAGACTGCGGTCCGGGAGACGCCGGCGTGCTTGGCGACGTCATTCATGGTGACTCCCCGCTGCCGCACAGCCGCGGCTTTGTTGGGGGTGGTGCTTTTCGCCATTGAATGCTCCGGGTGTTGGGTCGGGTTGGTTCTGGTTGGTGATGCTTTTGGTAACGCGCGTTACTTGGAACGTGTGATTTAGGTTACGCGCGTTACCTGTTTCCTGTCAACGACTTCTTTTCCCGAGCCCGCCCGGCCGACCCCGCCGACTCGACGACGCGCTGCGCACAAGACGACGCCTACCGTCTAGCACGCAGCGAACCATCGAGTCGGGCGATGGCCCCCGTCCTGCCCAGCTACCAGCCAGCACCGCGCTAGGCTTCTGCCATGGCATTGATAGCTCCCCGCGTTACAGCCGGCCTCCCCGCCGACGACGCCCGGAATCTGGCACGCTCCCTCCAGGACAGCGACGACATCACCGTGTTCGTCGATGGCACGGTCCACCGCCTGCCCGATCAGGCGAGGGACGCCGTCGTCGATCTTCTTGCACGGCTGAGCCGCGGCGAGACCGTCACGGTCAGCAGCGTGGAGGAAATGCTCACGACGTCCCAGGCCGCGGAGCTCGCAGGCATCTCACACACCTACCTGCGCAATATGACCGACCGCGGAGAAATCCCCGTGGAATACCGCGGCACGCATCGGCGAATCCGCCAAGCGGCGATCATGGAGTGGCTGGAAACCCAGAAGCGCAATCAGGCCGAAGATGACGCCGGAAATGACGCGCACACCGGCTAAAAGCGTCGGAGTGATAAGGATCAAGCAACGATCCCAGCCAACGGGCCAGCACCTGATTAGCCCGGGGTTACGCTTGTTCGGTGGGCAATTTCAAAGGGTGGCATATCGTGGCCGGGGTGGCCGCAATGGCCCTTGCCGCACCCTTGGGATCAGCCATGGGATTGAACTTCGTAGCCACCTTCATGTTTGCCTGCGTTGTGTTCGTGGCGGTCGCCATGTGGACAGAATCCAAGATCGCCCGACGCCGGGACGCGGCTGATGCTGCCGCCGCCCCTGACGCCTCCCATGCGGCCGGCGATCCCGCCGAATCGGACGACGCCACCCGGGACTAGGTTCCGGGGCGGGTGGACAGCGGCAAACCGTTGGCCAAGTCCTCATGCTCCTTGCTAGGCTGAGTGCGAAGTCCCCGGACCCGCCTCTCTGGACCAGAGCCATGATGCGGCCGGGGTTATTTCTTTGAATTGCCAGTCTAAGCACGTGATTTGCCTGGCCTTCCTCAGATCCGGGTTTATCCACAGGAGGGATACCGCGGCACTGTGTATGATCTGCAACCGCGCCGCGAATTTCCCATCTGCCAGCTCCTCCCTTACAGGAAGCCTCGGGCGCTATTCTCAACAAACAGGCAAGAAGAGCTATGGAGTCGCAGGGCTATCCAAAGCACAATTGAGAACCGGAGGTTCGGGAGCTGACGACGCTACTATCTGCCGACGTCGAGGCCTGCGGGCTGACCGGCCGGATTCTTTGGACGGATGGAACGGCACCGCCGCGGCCGGGCAGCCATGCCAACCTCGAGCCTGCCGAATCCGGGGATCAGAGGGAGCCCGCTTACATCCTCATCCACGGCATCGGCGTTTCGCACCGCTACCTCGCCAGGCTTCATGCCGTCCTGGCCGCGAGCGCGCCCACCTATTCACTGGACCTTCCGGGTTTTGCCGGGACGCCAAAACCCGGCCGACAACTTTCCGTGGAGGACTATGGCGCGTTCATTGCCGAGGCACTTAAGGCGTGCGGCCTTGATTCGTACATCCTGGTGGGTCACTCGATGGGCGTGCAGTTCGCCATCGAAGCGGCACTCTGCGAGCCTGAGCGCGCGATGCACGTGGTCCTCATGGGCCCCGTGGTGGACTCCCGGCACAAGAATGTGACGCGGCAGTCGCTGGCCCTGTTCCTGGATGGCCTTCTCCGCGAAAGCCCATCGTCCAACTGGATTGTCATCACGGACTACCTGCAATGTGGGCCGCGCTGGTACCTCACGGAGCTGCCCGTGATGATGAAATACCCGACCGAGAAGCAGTTGGCCAAAGTCCGAACCCCCGTGCTGGTGCTCCGGGGGAGCCGCGATCATGTGGCCGGGCCGGAATGGGCGCTTCGCCTCTCGCGGGCAATCCCGGAAGGGCGGCTGGTGGAAATCCCCGGCGTGGGCCACGTTGCACAGCACATGCGCCCCAAAGCCGTAGCAGACGCTATCAGGAGCTTTGTGGCGGCGACGTCCCGCCAGAGTTAGGCGCCCCGCCAGAGTTAGGCACTAATGCACGACGGCGGATCCCGGCATGGGTGCCCCTTGTTGGGTTTGCGATCTGGAGGCTAGGCTGGCCGGGCAAGCACAATAGTAAGTTTGCTTAGGAAGGGCGACCATGACCAGCTATGACCCTGAGGACGATCCCCGGACCTTCGGCGCCTCTGGCGCAGCCGAGCCAGGCGACACGGCGGGCGACACCGCTGGCGACCCGGACGATGTCCACACAGATCCAGACATGCGCCAGGACGAAGACGACGATCCTGCAGCTTCCGCCAACCCCGATCCCCTGGACGGCAACGTCACGGGACTCGAGCCTGGGGGTGGTGTACCTCCGGGCGAAACCCCGCCTGCAGAAGACAGCATGAGCAGCGACCAAGGACACGAAGAGTAGCTCGTCCCGAAGCCGCTAATACGTTGTTGGGCAACAACGTAACAGCGGTCCAACAACGTAGAACCACATCTGAGGAGCAACAAAGGCTACGGCAACCTCAGGATCTCCCGAAGGTCGTAATCAGCTGGCTCCTCCAGTTGCGAGTAGGTGCAGCTCTCCGGAGTCCGGTCCGGCCGCCACCGACGAAACTGGGTGGTGTGCCGGAACCGGTCGCCTTCCATGTAGTCATAGGCAACCTCAATAACGAGCTCCGGCCGGAGGGGAACAAAGGAGAAGTCCTTGCCTGCGCTCCACCTGCTCTGCGCGCCCGGCATTCGCGAACCCGTAGCTGCGGCATCTCCTTGATCGGCCCACTGGCCCCAAGGATGTTCGCTGAATTCCGTCTGATACGCCTCAAGTTCGGCCACCAGGCTTTCGCGCTTGGCCATGGAAAATGAGGCCACCACCCCCACGTGCTGCAGCTGACCGGCGTCGTTATACAGCCCAAGCAGCATCGACCCGACAACCTTTCCCGTCTTGTGCCAGCGGAATCCAGCCACCACGCAGTCAGCGGTCCGTTCATGCTTGGTCTTGAACATGACCCGCTTATTCGGCTGGTACGTCCCCCCGAGTGGTTTGGAAAGTATGCCGTCGAGCCCAGCGCCTTCCAGCTGCACGAACCACTCCTGTGCTTGGTCGAGTTCGGTCACCGCCGGCGTTACGTAAACAGGCGCCTCAGCCTTGGCCAGCGCCTTCTCCAAGGCGGCGCGACGCTCGGAAAACGGCTTGTCCATGAGGTTCTCGTCTCCCAGCGCGAGGATGTCGAATCCGATGAAGGAGGACGGGGTGCTCTCTGCGAGCATCCGCACACGGCTATCGGCAGGATGGATGCGCTGCTGAAGGCCCTCGAAGTCGAGCCTGTTGTCAGCTATGAGGACGATCTCGCCGTCGATCACGCATTTGTCCGGAAGATTCTTCTGGAGGGCTTCCACCAGTTCAGGGAAATACCGTGTCATGGGACGTTCGTTGCGGCTGCCCAGGATGATCTCATCACCATCTTTGAAAACGATGGTCCTGAACCCATCCCACTTGGGCTCAAAATGGCCCACATCAGGGATTGAAGGAACGGACTTGGCAAGCATGGGCGAAATGGGCGGCATCACTGGGAGGTCCATACGACTATGTTCTACCTGCCGCCCGCGGCGGAAGCTAGTCTTGGGCGATGGATATCTTGGCCGTTCTAGTGGCAGTGCTGGCAGCACCTGCCCTCATTGCGGCCCTTTGGTTCTGGGTCTCCCGCCAGAACAGCAAGGGGAAAGTCCGGCGCGGCGCCATGGGTGGGATGCTGGGTGTGGCGGACGAAGTTTTCCGACCTGAGACCCATTACGCACACCAAGTCCAAAGGATCCAGCACGAGCTGCCAGCCCCGGCTCCGGCCCCGGAGCCTAAGTCCTAACGGACCTTCGCGCTGGAAGGCGTCCCGCCCGTTACATTAATGTGACTTTACTATGGCGCTCATGTACGGTCTAAGAGCGACCCGTATCTCCGCTGGGCCGCTTCCGGGTTGACGCCGAGCTCTGCCGCAAACCGGGATCCGCCAGACTCGCGGCAGAGACGGGGGACCCAGAGTTCCCGGGCCTGATTTTTCATGGGCCCTTGGGGTGAAGCCGCCATGTGCGGCCGGACGGCCTCGTCCGAACCCGACAGCTAACCTCGCAGGCGTTGAGAGGCAACCACCATGTCCCCAACCATGGATCAGCCGCGCCGCGCCCAAATAGCGCGCGAGCGTACCCAGCCAACCGGACGCCGTCGGGCCCAACCCAGCGGATCCTCCATCAGCACGCCAGAAGCAGAAGCAGGTTTAACAGGCACGACGTCGGAACCCGCCACTGCTTCCACTCCCGCCCCTGCGGCACCCACCACGCGCGCGGCCGCTCGCGCGGCAGAGCGTGAACGGGCAGCCCAGGCAGTTATTTCTGCTGAGACAGCTCCCGCTAAAACTGCTCCAGCGGAAACAGCACCGGCGGACTCTGCTCCGGCGGATTCTGCTGCGGTAGTTTCTGCTCCTCTGGAGCCGGCAACTGCTGCGATTCCAACTGTTCAGGCGCCCGAACCGGTCACTCCCGAATCGGCTACGAATCCAGAGCCCGCTACCGCCGCCATCCCGATCGTTCAGGCGCCCACGCCCGCTGCTGCACCCACCCCCGCCGCGCACGAACCGGAACCCGCCACGGCTGCCATCCCGATCGTTCAGGCGAAGAGCCCTGCCCAGCTCGCCGCGGCCGCGACCGCCTCCGCTGGCCTCGCAAGCCGGAAAGCCATGCGCGCCCAGGAATCGGAGAGCGGAACAGCCCCTTCCGCGACAACGGCCGTCCAGTCCTCGGCAGGCGTCGCCCCTGCTTTCGGAGCGTCGTCCTTCAGCCACGAACCACACGCCGTCCTCACAAAGGCCGCCTCGGTCAAGACAATGGGCCAGCGCATGGCAGTCGTCGCTGGAGCATTGGGCTTGGTATTGACCGTTGGCACCATGAGCCAGGCCTTCGAGCTTCCCTTCTTTGGGAAGGAAACACCGACCCAGGAAGCCAGTGACGCAAAGTCAGGTGGCGACAGCAGGCAGTCAACTTCGGCCGCCCCTGCGCCCAGCTCGTCCAACTCCACTGCATCCGCTTCGTCGGCCACCAGCGCGGCCGGACAGCCGGCAACTGTTGCAACGCAGTCGTCGGAAGAGGCACCCGCTCAGGGGTCGTCGTCGTCACTTCCGACTCCGCAAGTTTCACTCGCGGATCCTGTTTGGGTCCCTTCGTCAGCCCCGTCGGCCGTTGTTCCTGTTCCGGGCGTGACAACTCCTGTCCCAACCCAGCCGGCCCCGAGCCCGGTTCCGTCGGACACGGTTACCACCCCACCTGCCACGACGACGCCGACGCCCACCGTCACTCCGGCGCCTACTCCAACACAGACTCCGGCGCCAAAGCCAAAGCCGACCGGGAGCCCCAGCACCACGCCGTCCAACGGTTCAGCACTGGATCTGGACGGCATACTCGACGGCGCCACAGGGATCTTGAAGTGAGCACGCAACTTCCCAGGACCAGCAAGCATGTCGGATGGCACGGCCGGTACTGCAGCAGCAGCCGCACTGCCACCTTCCGTCATCGGATAGGCCGCTGGAGCTGCCAGCGGTTGCGACGAGCCTAGGGAATCACGGCATCAAGAATCACGGCAACAAGAAATCACTGCAACGAGATGAGGCAGGCACCTACCGGGTGCCTGCCTCATCTGTTCCGCGCGTCACTTGTTCCTGGCATGAATCGCTTCTACCCAAGCAGCCACGCCACCACAACCAACGCCACTATGCAAAGCACGGTTGTGCAGAGGATGACGTCCCTGGCCATTGTCATTCCGCGTCCGTAGGGAGAAGCGAAAAGGAAGACATTCTGGGCGGTTGGAAGTGCGGCCATGATGACGCTGGCCAAGAGGTGCTGACCCTCCAACCCGAACACAAAGCGCCCCAACACCCAGACCACCACGGGCATGCCAGCCACCTTCAGAGTGGTTGCCACTACTGTCTCCACGCGGCCATCGCCCTTTTGAAGAGGGGCCTTGCCTGCCAGCGACATGCCAAAAGCCAGCAGAACCATGGGGACGGCCGCGCCGGCCAGCATGTCAATGGGTTTCTGGACGAGCTCCGGCGCATCCCACCCCGTCAGAGCCATCACCACCCCCAGGCCCGAGGCGATAATCATGGGATTGGAGAAGGGCTGCAACAGCATCCGTTTCCACGAGATTTTTGTGCCGCCTGCCACGCCCAGGACGCTGAGGTAGAAGGGTGCCATGATCAGGAGTTGAACCAGAAGGACCGGAGCAACGTGCTGCGCCGTGCCCACTGCATACAACGAGACAGGAATGCCAATGTTGTTCGCGTTGGCGTAACTGCTGGCCATGGCACCAACCGCCTTTTCCGCGACTGGCCGCCGGAAGAACAAGAAGCTCAGCAAACAATAGAGAAGGCCTATGACGGCTGCTGACAGGAGTGCCAGAGGGGCATCGACGTCGAGTGCAGCACGGATATCGCTTTCACCTACCACCGTGAACAGCAGCGCGGGATTGGTGATGTAAAAGGCCGTTCGTGTCAGTGCGCTTTGGACATCAGCGGCCAACACTTTGTAGCGGGCGGCGAAATATCCCACTGCAATGACCGAAGCGACGATGAGCATCCCCGAGACAACGCCGCCCACCGTGCTCCTAAGAATTGTTGAGAAACCGCTTTCTCAGGGTAGGGGACGCCTGAAGGACTGTCCACTTCGGTGCTGCCGTTTCACAACACTTGGCGACTCAGCGGCACGGCACGCGCTAAATCCGGGGCCGCGAGGCCCACCGCTGGGCCTTCAGTGCAGCATGCAGCTCAAGCCGGATGCCACCGCTCAACGGATCAGCTCCGATGAGTTGGCGGATCCGGCCGAGGCGGTTGTAGATGCTGCTCCTGTGCAGATGAAGTTTCGCTGCCACATCCTGCACTGAGCTGTCGTTGTCATAGAGCAGTTCCAGCACAGGCAGGAGTTCGCCGTTCTTATCCTGGTCCTCCAAGGTGCGGAAATGAACCGAGCCCGTATCATCCCAGCCGCCCGGCGCCTGAAGACGATCGAAGAGTTGATAAACGCCCACCGCCCGGCTCTCCACCAGTTCCCCGAGGGGCGGATCCACGGCTGCGGCCTGTGCTGCCACTTTCGATTGCCTGTAGGCACCTGCCAATTGCCGTATGACCTGGAACGGCTCGCTAATGCCCAGGATCACCCGGTCCACCGTGCGGCCCGCCCGCTTGGCGAGCTCCAATTGATAGTGCACCAGGACCTGGGCGTGATCCGCCCGGCCACCGGATTCCCGGAACAGGACAACGGAATGCGTCTCCGTCCCGGCGCTGAATAACGCGGCGTTGACACCAATGGTGGACTGCAACGCTGCTGTCCGGTGGGTTAGCGTTGCAGCAATGGGGTCGACGTCGGTTCCGCCACCATCCGCGTCAAGGATGGTCACCAGTTGCCACGGACCGCGGCCTTGGATCTCCTTCCAACCGGCCACCGCTGCCACGGCGTTGGACTCGCCGGCACAGGCGGCCAGGAACTCCTGCTCCCGCCTCCTTCGGAACTCTGATTCGGCTGTGTTGGAATCGAGCAACAAACCAGCCAACAGGTCCAGTTCGTCACGCACGCCGGGCAATTCGGCGAGTATCGCCGTCGCGGTTTGCTCCTCAAGATCCTGTTGCACCCACAAGTAGCCCACCCGAAAACCGCGCACCAACAGCGGGACGCAAACGCGGCCGAGCATGCCTAGCTCGTCGTTCGCCGGAACAACAACTGGGCGCACCGCCGTCGAGATGCCGTGGGAGAGCTGCCAGGCACTGACATCGCTGGGCACGCGTTTGCTCAGGAGGAAGTTCACCCGGACGCGGTCGGCGTGGGATTGGTTGGAACTGTAGGCGAGGAGGACGCCGTCGAGGTCCTCCAGCGACAGCCCCCTGCCAAGCTTGAGCGCCACGCGTTCAACGATCTCCTCGACGTCCTGCTGCATCCAGAAAGCGTACCAACATCAGGCGACACCTGACGCTCCAGCACTCGACAAATGTCGAGCTCGTTTGAAGACGATCCTTGAATTTACGGGGTTTTCGCTTCCGCTGGCCTGGAGGTCCATGTCGCCTGCCTCACAGCCGGATTTATTCTGGAATCACAGCCCGCAGCAAATATCCGGCCGAAAAAGCCGCTAACGATGGAGCCAGCAAATGATCATCGGCGTCCCCAAAGAAATCAAGAACAACGAGTTCCGCGTAGCCATCACGGCCGCCGGTGTCCACGAGTTCCGCACTCACGGACACACCGTCCTGGTTGAGCGGGGTGCGGGCCTGGGCTCTGGCATCACGGACGAGGAATACTCGATCGCCGGCGCCGAAATCGTTGCCGACGCCGACGACGTCTGGGGCCGGGCTGACATGGTCATGAAGGTCAAGGAGCCCATCAAGGCCGAGTACCACCGGTTCCGCAAGGGCCTGATCCTCTTCACCTACCTGCACCTGGCAGCCGAGCCTGAACTCACCGCCGAGCTCATCAACTCCGGCGTCACGGCCATCGCCTACGAAACGGTCCAGGAAGGTCGGACCCTCCCGCTGCTCGCCCCGATGTCAGAGGTTGCAGGGCGCCTGTCCGTTGTGGTTGGCGCTTCCTCGCTGATGGCTCCGGCTGGCGGCAAGGGCATCCTCCTTGGCGGCGTACCGGGTGTCCGTCCCGCCAAAGTTGTTGTCCTTGGTGCCGGTGTTGCCGGAACCAACGCCGCCGCCATGGCACTGGGCCTTGGTGCTGATGTCACCATCATGGACATCAACATCAACCGCCTGCGGGAACTCGACGCTCTTTACCAGGGCCGCTTGAAGACCGTGGCATCCAACGCCTACGAGATCGAGAAGTCAGTTGTCGACGCAGATCTCGTGATCGGCTCCGTCCTGATCCCCGGCGCCAAGGCGCCCAAGCTCGTCACCAACGAACTCGTGTCCCGGATGAAGCCCGGCTCTGTTCTGGTGGACATCGCCGTGGACCAGGGCGGCTGCTTCGAGGACACACACCCCACCACCCACCAGGAACCGACGTACAAGGTCCACAACTCGATCTTCTACTGCGTTGCCAACATGCCTGGCGCTGTTCCGAACACGTCCACGTACGCACTGACCAACGTCACCCTGCGCTACGCCGTGGCACTGGCCAACCTGGGCGTCAAGGCCGCATTCGACCGCGACCCCGCCCTGGCCGCAGGCCTCAACATCGCTGCAGGCCACGTGGCACACCACTCGGTTTCCGAGGCGCACAACCTGCCCCTCGTCGCCGACTGGCACAGCTTGGTTACCGCCTAGGCTTTGCCCTTGCGGCGGTGACACGTCGCTGGCCCGCTGTTCCGTTGCTGCCCAGCAACGGAACAGCGGGCTTTGCACGTGCTGGGCGTCAAACCCGTGCTCTAGCCGTTGCCGGGGGTGACTGGTTCTTCAGGGACAACGTGAGTGGGAACCGGCACGGGGATATCTGATTGCCGAAGGGTGGGCGGGGTTACGTTGGGCGCCTCGATGCCCGGCGGCGTGATGGGTGCCGCGGGAGTGGGGATGCTGATGTTGCCCGGCTGACCATTCCCGGGGATCTTGGGTGTTTCGGGCGTTCCCCCATTGGGAGCCTTGGGCGAATTGGAATGTCCTGATGCGCCATTGGTGCCGCTTTGGGGCTCCTGGCCTGGGTTGGCGCCATTTCCCGAGGTGGCATTGCCGGCCGGGTTGCGGCCGGACGGGTATGGGGTCGCCGGAGTCACAGAGCGGCCGCGCTCCTGCTCGGAGGGGGAACCAGGATTCTGCCGCGATCCGTTGCCTGATCCCGGCGTGAGCTGCGAAACCACTGAACCGATTGTGGAACCCAGATGTTGGAAAGCGCCCGGGATGCCACCCTCGGAAGCGGCCGCGGCCGTAGCACCGCCTGCCAATGACACTGCCACAGCGAGCCCGGCGATCGCAGTGCGGCGCTTACGACGACGGCGGGCCGCGAGTTCGTCTGTAGGGGTTGGGTCGGTGGGGGTTGAGTCGGTGGGGGTTGAGTCAGTGGATCCTTGGACCGATGTGAGTACCGCCGTCGGTGCACCTGCCGTGGCGGAGGCGACCTCCGCCGTCGTGCTTCTGCCGCTGGCAGCCCGGTCACTGATCATCAACGCACGGACGGCCGCAGAGGGCGGCGGAGCGGTGCTGGCGAGGGAGCGCAGTTCAAGAAGTTCGGCACGGATGTCGCGGGCGTCGTCGAGTCCGGAATCGGCCAACAGGCGGTCAACGGCCTGCTCGCCTGCACGACCGTCGGTGCGACCGGTCCGCCGTCCAGCCGGGGTGATGTGTTCACTCATGGTGTGCCATTCCTTCGTAGTGCACTTTTCCTCAGTGCACTCAATGCCCTGCGCTGCAGTTGTTTTATTGCCCCTTGGGATTTGCCCATGATGGCCGCCGTTTCTTCCACGGAGAGGTCAGCCACCACCCTCAATGCCAGAACCTCGCGGTAATCCGCGGCGAGGTCCTCCAGAAGTTCCGTGACACCCAGACTGCCGCGGCCAAATGCCTGGTCCTCTGCCGAGGGCGCCCGCCGCGCGTCCAGCTCAGCCTCATAGGGAGCTGAATCCGGGGTCCGTTCACGCTTGCGATAATGGTCCACCATGCGCGCATGGGCGATCGAGAACAGCAGGGTCCTGGCTCCTTGAAGACCGCCCTGCAGGTCCGGCAGCTTCGGATACAGGGCCAGGAAGACGTCCTGCGTCACGCCTTCGGGATCGTCCACACCGCGGGCGCGGAGGTAACCGAAAACCGGCCCGGAGAACTGGTTGTAGGCATCGGTGAAGAGCAGAGCGGGATCGTCCTCGTCCGTCTGCACATATTCATCAGCTAATGGGTTTAGCACCCGTGGATGCCTCCATCCCGCGCAGCGCAGCGACCTCTCTGGAGCACCCTCCCCGGTTGTTTTCCGGGCTCAGGACATCCGTTGCCACTGCCGTCTGTTACGTACGCCACCGTCCGTAAAGTGGTGGGGCTCCCCGTTCTAAACGAAGGAGCCCCACCCTTAAACCGTAACCGCTGGGTGCTTAGCGGACCGAATCCAGGCCTGCACCGGGAGCGGCAGGAACATCGGTGGGCACCTGCGTCGGCAGCGCGGGGGCGGCCGGTGTTGCAGGGACAGCGGGGACAGCCGGGGCACTTTCCGTTCCCGGAACAGCCGGGACAGCAGGGACAGCCGGGACCTTGGCTGCAACGGAAGCGTCAGTGCTTGCGGAACCGTCAGCGTTTGCGGAACCGTCAGCCTTCAGACCGGCAGCCTTGCCGGCGTCGACTACGGCCTGGCAGTGCGATTCAACATTGGCTTCGCCGCCGGCGGCCACCACGATGGACTGGAAACCCGGCACCTTGGTGTCAGCCTTGAGCCCACCATGGATGAAGGCGGTGCAGAGACCGAATGCTTCAGGCGTTGTAGCGAGGGTGTCTTCAGCCTTGGACTTCGCAGCGTCAACAGCGTCCGTTGCCTTGTCTTCGCCAGTCTTGGCAGCGTCAGTTGCCTTTGCCTGTGCGGTCTCGACGGCGTCAGTCGCCTTGGCCTGGCCGGCCTCGGCCGCGTCAGCTGCCTTCGTGGCGAGGGGAGCAGGTGCGCCGACGAGGTCGTGTGCGCTCTGCTGGATTTCGGTGGGAAGCGCGCCATTGAAGGCAGCGACACCGGTTCCGCCGGCAGCTACAGCTCCGGCAGCCAGGACGCCGGCGGCGACTTTGCTAGTGGCAAGGACAGTGAACAAGGACATAAAAGCCTCCGACAAACGATGTGGGGATTGCCCCGGCAGCGTTTGGGTCGCTGCCGGATGATCAGCGTGCGGACGTGGCCCGCACACCCTCTACATCGTTCCGGGCACGGTTGAGGTTACGCCGTCGTTGAAATTTTTTCCGGTTCGCAGGTTTCCACAGCCGATAGTTCTCCCCATCGCACCTTCATCGGCGGGCGATTATGCTCATGAGATGCCCGGCGCAGCACTTCATGCCCGTCGGCGATCGACACGCCACGGCGTACAGGGGGAGCGTTATGGGACAGGGACTGGTCGGCGCCGACGTCGAAGACCTCCGGCGGCTTTCGGCCGTCATGGACTCCGAGGCAGAGAAGATCACCAATCTTCAGCGGCAACTCAGCACGATGATTCAGAACGGCCACTACTGGCGGGGCAACGATGCTGAGCAGTTCCGCAGCCAATGGAACAGTGACCTCCATGGACGGCTCGCAGCAGCAGCACTCTGCTTGAAGACCAACGCGCGCGCCCTTCTCCTCAACGCGGAGCAGCAGGAACAGGCGTCCCTTGGTCTCCCCGGGGGCGGGAGTGTTTCAGGTGTTTCAGGTGCTGCAGAGGGCAAAGACCCGTCTGGACTACCCGGTTTCACGATGAGCCCAAGGACCTATGGGCCCATAACTGTCGAGGGCAGCGGCACCGTCGGAACTGAAGGCACAGCAGAGGCCCATGCATCGGTGGGTCCCGGCGGAATCAGCCTTGACGCTTCGGGAGAGGTATCGTCCGGAGCTAAAGTCACGTTCACTGCCGAAGGGGAAAGGGGGCCCGTCAAGACCACCGTAACCAACGAGACGTTCGCTGGCTGGCGGGCAGATGGCAAGCTTGACGGAAAAATTCCTTTTGGCTTTGGCCCGGTAAAACTTGAAGCAAACGGTGAAGCATTCGTCGGCGTGGAAAACACCACCACCACGAAGAGCGACTTCTTCGATGGCTGGATCAACAACACCGTCACTGCCAGGGTCATGACTGGTGCGGAAGCAAGCGCACACATCACCGGACAAAGCCCGTTCCTCTTCTCCCCCGGCGGCGAAGCGTTTGCAGGCCAGAAAATGACCGTCGGCAACGAGACAGAAATCGCCGGCGGCCTGTTCGGATTTGGGCAGGGTACGGAACTCCGTGGCGGCGCATGGGCAAGCGCCGGAGAAGGCGAAATCAACGTCAACAAAGCCGGTGATGTAACGGGTGCAGCCGCCAGCGCAGGTGTTGGCGTCGAACTGACGGCATCCCAATACGTTGAAGTCCTCGGCCAAAAACTCTCGACGTCTGAAACAGTTGCCGCGGGTGCGGGCGAGGGACACTTTTTCAACGCGTCCTTGGATGAGGACGGCCTCACCTTGGGCGTTGGTGCCAAGATCACCGCGGAGTTAGGACTTGGCGCTGGCGCGCAGGTCACGCTCAGCCCATCCGGATTTATGGATTCCGTCACAGGCTTTGTCGATTTTCTCAACAAATAAGCAATCCCATTTCCTGAACTTCCCTCAAACAGCGCCGGAAGGGCTCTCACGATGACCTCACAGCAAGTCTTCCCGTCAAAGGCATTTCCCGCCTACCCCACTATCAGCGTCAACCCGCCCGCAGGTTGGACGGAGCAGGTGGTCCCTGACGCGGTGGGTGCACTGATGGGTCCCGCTTCCGAGGGCAGCTACACGCCGAATGTGGTCATCTCCGTATCCCGTCGCGTGCCGGGGTACCAGCTGCAGGACATCGCTGCTTCCGTGGACGCTTTCTTGGCTGACCTGCCCGACGCTGTGCTGCTAGGCACCGAACCTGTGGTCATCAATGGCCGGCAATGGCATGTGCGGGAGGCCAGGTATACGCACCCTCAGGCAGGCTCCCTGGCCCAATTCACGGCCGTGACGGTGTTCCACCACGAAGTAGCTGCCGACGTCGTGCAGTTAACCGGTAGCTGCCAGCCGCTCGAGGGAAATCAGGACCTGAAAGCGATCTATTCCGTGGTGGCGAGTGCAGACGTCAGTGCCGGACCTGCCTAAAAAGATCCGCACTTAGGAGCACAGGGCACGCGCCTGTTCGATCAGCTCCAGCACTTCCACCGAGTCAGCCGGATCCACAGGTGCGGGACGCGCGGAGGCCGCACCGCCGTCGTCGATCTTTTCGGCGAGGAGGCGATAGAACTCCGGGTAGGCTCCGCGCTCGGTGGGGATGGTTCGGCGCTGGCCGTCCGACTCAAGGGTCCCGTAATTTTCGGCAGGTTCGACGCCGTACTCACCATCCGTCGGCAGTCCACCGCCCAGAACAAAGGGTTCCTGCGGATCGGTGCCGAACTTTACAAAACCACCCTTGGTGCCCAGCACGCGGAAACGCGGTCCGTGGAGGTGGCTGTTGAGGTTCAGGGTCACGTGGCTGACGACGCCGGATTGGTGCTGGAGCGCGATGAAGACGTCGTCGTCGGCCTTCTCCTGCGGACGGCGGCCCGTGATCTCGGCGTAGGTGACGTACGCGGGTCCGAAGAACTGGACGGCCAAGTCCAGCACGTGCGCACCAAGATCGAACAAGACCCCACCGCCGTCCTCGGCAGTAGCGCTTGCTTTCCACGCTTTGGCGATCTCCGGTGCCCAGCGCTCCATCCCCGCTTCAAACCTGGTCACCGTACCCAGCGTCCCGGCGTCGAGCAGTTTCTTCAGGGTGAGCGCGTCTCCGTCCCAGCGGCGGTTTTGGTAAACAGTGAGGACGCGGCCCGCTTGCGCGGCGAGTTGGATCAGTTCCTCACCTTGCGCGCTGTGGACAACAAACGGCTTGTCGACGACGACGTCGAGCCCGGCTTCCAGCGCGGCTTTCGCCAGCGGATAGTGGGTGGCAGGAGGTGTGCCAAGGATAACGAGATCCAGTTCGTCGGCTAGCGCCAGGATGGCCTGCGGCGTGTTGACCATCTTTGCCTGCGGGTATCGTTCAGCCGCTTTGGCCTGCCTTTGGGCGTCCGATGTGGCAATGACGGCAAGCTCATACGAATTGTTGCTTGCAATGAAGGGCGCATGGAACACGCTGCCCGATAACCCAAAACCTGCGATAGCGGTGCGAATCGGTCTGGAAGTCATGCCCCAAGGCTAATTCAGTAAACCTCCCGCCGGTGCGCGCTGCGGAAGATCAGGACGACGAGTTCGTCCTCGTGAATCTCGTAGAGCACCCGGTAGTCGCCTATTCGAATCCGCCAAGCATTTGATGTGCCATTGAGTTTCTTCACCCCGTCGGGTCGAGGGTTGCTTTCCAGATCGGCGATCGCCAGAAGCAATCTTCGCCGGATTGGAACGTCGAACTTCCGTAGCTGCTTTGTGGCTCCGCTGGTGAACTCCACACGATACGAACTCAACGGTTGATGCCGTTCTCCTTCAGGAGTTCTTCAAGGCCTACTCGTGTACCGTCGTCTTCTGCTTTGGCTTCCGTCAGTGCCCTAACGTCCGCTTCGTCTTCCAGACGCTCGAAACGCTCAAGATCCTCGGCGCTGATCAACACCGCCGCAACCTTGCCCCGCCGGGTGATGCCGATCCTCTCATGGCCGAATGCGGCGCGATTGATCGTATCCGAGAGGTTGACTCTCAGGTCAGCAACACTTACGAAGTAGTCGGCAGCACCCATGCGTCCCATCCTAGCGCTGGTTGTACTTTATGTACATAAGGACCAAAACGTACATCAGGACGTGAGAGAACGTTTCGCGAAAGGCCGCAGGACGTGAGAGAGGGATCGGGAAAAGGCAGCAGGATGTGAGAGAA
Organism: Arthrobacter sp. 21a14; assembly: GCA_050627125.1. Taxonomy (GTDB): domain Bacteria; phylum Actinomycetota; class Actinomycetes; order Actinomycetales; family Micrococcaceae; genus Arthrobacter. The sequence continues at coordinate 166,290 of CP192487.1, forward strand.
GGATGGCAAGGGGAAGGCCGGGAGCCGCCCTGAACCGATGAACAGGTTCAGGGAAGCGCCCGGCCTCGTTGTGTCTAAGCCCTAGGGATGTTCTTTAGACCCAGAGCAGGGCGTTACTTCTTGGCGCCCTTTTCCCAGCCGAGAGTGGTCCAGTCCGGAACGTTGGACAGGCTCTTGAACAGGGACGGGCCGTAGTTGGCCAGGCCCGAGCGCACGAACTGGATCTCCGGGCCGTTGAGGACGGTGCCCATGGAGAAGTACTTCTCCATGTGCTTCTTCTCAACGTCCATGGCGGCCTTGTTGCGCTCAGTGTCATCAGCAATGGTCGCAAGACGCTTGATTTCGGCGTCGAGCTCGGCATCGCCCAGGCCGTTTTCGTTGGTCGTCGAATCGTAGAACTGCTTCACGGCGTCCGTGGCATCCGCGCCCACCGTGTAACCGGAAATGGTCACATCGAATTCGCGGCCACCGATGACCTTCCCGAAGTCGGCGTCACCGCGCTGGTCGATGGTGACATCCATGCCGGCAGCCTTGAGCTGGTTTTGGAGCGTCTGCGAGGTTGCGGCCGTGGTGGGGTCGTCGCCGAAGTTGGTGATCTTGAAGGCCACAGGGACCCCGTCCTTCGCCATGATGCCCTTGTCGTTCGGGGCATAGCCAGCATCGGTCAGGACCTTCTTGGCCTGCTCAGCGCCGGTGTCCTTCACAGGGTAGTTGTCCTGGTAGTACTCGGAGAACGGCATGAGCATCATGGAGCCCGAGCTTTCCTCGGACCAGTTCAGGCCGTTGAAGCGGACATCGCGGATGGCCTTGCGGTCCACTGCGGTGAAGATCGCCTTGCGCACGGCAACGTCAGTAAGGGCCGGCCGCTTGGCATTCAGGTTCAGGCCACCTGCGAACAGGCGCTGGCCACGACGAACGTCGGCGTCTTTGGTACCTTCGAGCTGCTTGTAACGGCCGAGCGTACGGCCGTTGGCGGCGTCGATTTCACCGTTTTTGAAGGCAGCAATCGTAGCGCTGGGTTCCATTTGGCGCCAGACGACCTTGTCGAGGACGGGCTTCTGGCCCCACCACTTGTCGTTGGGGACCATGGTTACCGTTTTTGCGGTGGTGTCGTAGTTTTCAACCTTGAACGGGCCAGCCATCCATTCGGGGTGCATGTTGCCGGCAAAGCCCGTGTTGAAGATTTCCGGTGTGTTGATCGCGGGGTGGATCAGGCCGAAGAAGAGGCCTTCCAGCGGGAAGACCGGCTGGGTGGTGGTAACAATGACTTCTTTGTCGTTGGCGCCGGCCTTGACCGAGTCCACGAAAGCGTAGGCGCCGGCGGAAACGATGTCGATTGACTTGTCGTCGCCCTTCAGCATCTTCCACGTGTTCTCGAAGGTCTTGACGTCGATCGGCGTTCCATCGTTCCAGGTCGCCTTGTCGTTGACCTTGATGGTGATGGTCTGCTTGCCGTCCTTGACTTCGCTCTTGACGTCTTCGCAGAAGTCCTTGTTCGGCTCAGCTTTGCCGTTGAAGTCCAACTTCCAGCAGCCGCCAATGCCGCCGCTGTTGATGGAAGCCGTATTAACCGGGGTCATCAGCGCCGAGTTGTCTGCGCTGTTGCCCACATTGGAGAAGCCGTTAAAGTCGGGGCCAATGCTGCCCACAGCAAGGGTGACGGTGCCGCCCTGCTCAAGGTCTTTGGCTTCCTTGGCATTAACGCTTATGAGCTTGCTGATGTCGCCGCCAGCTTCTTCGGCCTTCTGGGAGGCCGGACCCGACGGCGTTCCCCCGCCGCAAGCGGTCAGCATCAGTGCAGCTGCAACTGCTACGCCGCCGATCGTCGTGTACTTCTTCATGGTTTGCCCTTCATGTTTACGACTGGAAATCTTTACGAATTGAATACAGGGTTCAATCAATGAGTCATTTGTCGTCAGGCATGCACCACCAGCATGTCGGCATCTATTTCCCCGTCCGGGAAGAAGCATGCAAACTCCTGTTGACCTTCTGAAGCAAGTGGCGGCTCCAGAGTAAGGCACTTCTCCTGCTTGGCGGCAGGTAGTGCGGCGAATACGGGGCAACGCGTTGCGAAATTGCAACCCTTTGGCGCATCAAGCGGGCTGGGCAGATCGCCCTGCAGGATGATGCGTTCACGTGTGCGTTCCAGATGGGGATCAGGTACCGGGATCGCAGAGAGAAGCGCCCTGGTGTAAGGATGCCGCGGATTGTCGAAGACTTCGTCCACATCGCCGGTTTCCACGATCTTGCCCAGGTACATTACGGCCACGCGATCCGAGATGTGGCGGACCACTGAGAGATCGTGGGCAACCATCAGGTAGCTCAGGCCCAGTTCGGCGCGAAGCTGGTCCAGGAGGTTGATAACGCCGGCCTGGACGGAGACGTCCAAGGCGGAGACAGGTTCATCCAGGACCACGAGTTTCGGATTCACTGCGAGCGCCCGCGCGATGCCGATGCGCTGGCGCTGGCCTCCGGAGAACTGGTTGGGGAAGCGGTTGACATGGTCCGCCTGCAGGCCCACGAGCCGCATGAGTTCCATGATCCGCTTCCGGACAGCGGCCTTGGGCATGCCCAGGTTTTCCAGCGGTTCGGCCAGGACTTCGTACACCGTGAAGCGCGGATCCAGTGCCCCGGTGGGGTCCTGGAACACCATCTGCATTTCCTTGCGCATGGCCATCTTGGTCTTGGAGTCGGTAGCTACCTTGTTGCTCACGCCGCCAATGACCACTTCGCCCACTTGGTCGGGGTGGAACTCCATGATCTCCAGCAACGTGGTGGTCTTGCCACAACCGGACTCGCCCACGATGGAGAGGCACTCGCCTTCGCGAATGTCGAAACTCAGCCCGTCAACGGCCTTGACCGTGCCGATCCGGCGCTTGATCAGCGCGCCCTTTAGCAGTGGGAAGTGTTTCTTCACGTCCTTGAGCTCAAGGACCTTGTCGCGCTCAAGGCGGGCAACGCCGTCGAACTTTGACACGGGCTTGGGCGGCGCCTGGAAAATCTGGTGCGCGTCCGCCTCGCCGGACAGCTCGTCCGTCTTGATACAGGCGGCCCTGTGGCCTTCGGAACCGGGGACCGAAAAGAGCTCGGGCTCACCGTGGAGGCAGGCATCGCTGGCGAGCGGGCAGCGCGGCGCGAACGAGCAGCCGGTTACGGGCAGTGTCAGGTTGGGCGGCGTGCCTTCGATGGGAACCAGCGACTGTTTGTTGGCGGTGTCAACGCGTGGGACGGCGCCGAGGAGACCCATGGTGTACGGCATGCGGGGGTTGTAGTAGATGTCCTCCACAGTCCCGGTTTCCACCGGCTTACCTGCGTACATGACCATGATGTCGTCGGCCATGCCCGCTACGACGCCGAGGTCGTGGGTGATCATGACGACGGCGGCACCGGTCTCCTCTTGCGCTCTGTGCAGGACTTCCAGCACCTGTGCCTGGATGGTGACGTCGAGCGCCGTCGTGGGTTCATCGGCGATGAGTACTCGCGGATCGTTGGCAATCGCGATGGCGATCATCACGCGCTGGCGCATGCCGCCGGAAAATTCATGCGGGAACGCTTTCAGCCGGTCCTTGGCGCTCGGGATGCCCACCATCCGCAAAAGTTCGACGGCGCGGGCTTCTTTAGCCTGTTTGCTCATGGTGGGGTTGTGGACGGTCAGGGCCTCGATGATCTGGTTCCCCACGGTGTAAACGGGGGTCAGGGAGGAAAGCGGGTCCTGGAACACCATGGCGATATCGCTGCCACGGTGCTTGCACATGGCTTTGTCGCTCAGGCCGAGGAGTTCCTTGCCCTTGTAGCGCACGGAACCGGAGATGTCCGCGGTCTCGGGGAGGAGTCCCATGATGGCCATGGACGTCACGGACTTTCCTGAGCCTGATTCGCCCACGATGCCCAGGGTTTTTCCGGGCATGAGGTCGAAGTCCACACCGCGCACAGCGTGGACAACGCCGTTTTCAGAATTGAAGCGGACGTTGAGGTCCCGGACGCTCAGGACGGCGTCGCCGGGGGCGTAGAGCCCGGCATCACGAAGTCGCTCTGCGGGCGTGTGGGAGATGTTAGTGCTCATTTGCTGGTCTTCTTTGCGGTCTTGGTCTTCGCGCGGCCGATGGAACTTGAGCTGGGGTCGAAGGCGTCGCGGAGGCCGTCGTTCATCATGGCCAGCGAACCAGTCAGGAGGAACATGACGGTCAGCGGTACCCAGAACATCCACGGGAACGAGGACACCTGGCCGGTGGCCTGGCCGATGAGGACTCCCAGGCTGACATCGGGGAGCTTGATGCCGATGCCGATGAAGGAGAACGCCACTTCGGCCAGCACGGCACCGGTAATACCGCGGGTGAAATCGAGAACCAACAGTGAGCCGATGTTGGGGACGAGGTGACGCCACACGATTTTGCGGGAGGGAACACCCATGTACTTGGCGGCTTTGACGTAGTCCCGCTGCATAAGGGACATCGACAAGGACCGCACCAGGCGGGCGGTGCCCATCCAGCTGAAGAACAGCAGCACGATGATCAGCAGGAGCCAGCTGGGAAGGTCCTTGAGTCCCCCGCCACCACTGGTCGCCACTGCGACCACCAGAATGGCCGGCATCATGATGAGGGCTTCAAGGATGAACAACATGACGGCGTCCACTTTGCCGCCGAAGAACGCCATGGTGCAGCCGTAGACGGCGGAGATCAGGACAGATACCCCGCCAACGATCAGGCCAATGAAGATCGAGATCCTTGTGCCCTCAACAATGAGCGCCATAAGGTCAATGCCGGCCTGCGACGTGCCCAGGAAGTGATCCGGTGATGGTCCCATGCCGATGTTAAGGGGATCAATCGTGTCCTTGTCCCACGGCGTCAGGAACCCGCCGAACAGGGAGAAGAGGAACAGCGCCAGGAAGATCAACAAGCCGGCGACGGCGGTACGGTTCCGCATGAAGCGACGGAAGATGATGCGGGACTTCCCAATGACGACGTCCTGGTCAGCAACCCTTGACTCGTCGATTTCCGCAATGGGATCAATGATGTTCGTCATTACTGGACCCTCACTCGTGGATCGACCAGCGTCGTCGCGAAGTCGGCCAGGATGGCGCCGATCGCGAAGATCACCGAGCCGTAGGCCAGCGTTGCCGTGGCGACGTTGACGTCTTGAAGCCCGATCGCCTGGATACTCCACAGGCCGATGCCGGGCCAGGCGAAGATCGCCTCAGCAAAGAAGCCGCCCGTGAAGATCGCAGGGATGGTGAAGGCAATGCTCTGCGCCACGGGAATGAAAGACACACGCAGGGCATGCCTGCGGATGGCTTGGTTGCGGGTAAGCCCTTTTGCCCTGGCGGTGCGGACGAAGTCGGCATTCACGTTGTCCAGGAGATACTGCCTCTGGGCGATCTGGTAACCGGCCCAACCGAAGATGGTCATCGCGAAGGTGGGCACGGCGTAGTGGGCCACGAGGTCAACGAAAGCGGGCCAGCCCGGCTCGATCCCCGGCGTCGAGATTCCAGTGACGAAAAAGATGCGCTGGCCGACTGTCTCGTTGACGCTGATGGCGCCCAACTGGACCAGGAAGTAGGCGATCGGTGCCGGAAGGATATGCACCAGGTAGCTGTAGGACGTGATGACGCGGTCCTGGTACTTGTATTGCCGCGCGGCTGAATAGACGCCGAGCGCGACACCAATGATCAGAGTCAGGATGATGGAGGCGATAAACAGCCTTGTGGAAACAAGCACCCGGTCAGCGAATTCCGCGTTGACGAATGCCCCGTTTGGGCTGCGCCCCCAGTCCCAGCGCGTGACGATGCCGCCGAGCCAGCCGACATAGCGTTCCCATGGATTGGCGTTGGGGTCCAGGCCGAGTCCACGGAAGGACGCGGCTACTTGTTCCGGGGTTGGCCGCGGGATCTTCTCCTGTTCCAGGACCGCGGGTTTGAGCGTTGATACTGCCAGGAAATAGCCCGCGCTCGTGGTCAGGAAGATCATGATCAGGTAGATGCCCGACCGCTTCGTCAGATATTTCAGCATGTCGGGCGGCTGCCCTGGATCGTGGCAAAGCTCAAGGCTCGTCCTTCCGCGGTTCCCGGCTGTGGCCGGCGTCAGCTACGAATTGGCATGAGGGGTGATGGCCCCCCAAGACCCCTCCAGTGATCACCGCCCTTGTATGGCATGGGTCACATTCAAGAGGAAACTACCACAATAACTGCTTCACGTTTCGCTCAATGAGGCCCGGTTTCTTGCCTGCAGCCAGATTGTTATCTAGATTCGCGTCACGATCTCGACGGCGGTGGCACTGTGGCGCTTACAGCCCGACTCACGTTGTACCTAGGCGGGGACTTCGAAAGCTCGAGCGAGGGGGAACTTCGGGCTTACGAAGATCCCATGAGGCGCGCCACGAGTTCGCGCCAGGATTCCGTAAGCCGCTTCGGCGAGATGCCATGGACGCGGACGTCGTTGACGATTCGTTCGGGGTCCAGCGCGGAAAGCAGTGACATCGCCATGACCCACGGATCCGCGATGCCGGCCTCCCGCAGCAGGACCTCGATATGTCGATGCGCAAGGACAGTAGCCGGCACGTCAAAGCGATTGCGGGCATTGGTTGCGGCCGCTTTCAGGAGCTCGCCGTTTTCCAGGACGAAGTAGATGCGGCCCTCGCCGTAGGCCATCAGCCGTTCGCTGGGTGGCGCACCCGGGCCCAAGGGTGGCGGACCAAACATGAAGCCGCGCTGGAATTCAGATTCAGAGTCACTGAGAAGGGTCATCATGAGGCCGGCCCTGCTACCGAAGCGACGGAACACGGTCCCCTTGCCAACTTTGGCCTTGCAGGCGAGCGCGTCCATGGTGAGTGCTTCCACGCCGAACTCGTCAACCAGCTCGCGGGCAGCGCAGAGGAGCCGCTCGCGATTCCGGGCGGCGTCGCTGCGCTCATGCGGCGGACCGAAGGGCACGTCCGGCTGGATTGGGATCGAGCTCACAAAAAACATTCTAGACCCGGGAATAGAAACCGGACCGCAGTCCGTTTAGTATCAGTGAAGGTCCAAACGCTTACAAAGGAGACACCATGTCAAAGAGCACCGTTCTTACCCTCGTCGGCAGCCTCCGCGCTGATTCCCACAACAAGAAGCTCGCCGAAGCCATCCAGCTGAACGCACCGGAGAACGTAGACGTCCAGATCCATGACTCCCTGGGCACCATCCCGTTCTACAACGAGGACATCGACGTCGAAGGCCAGGTTCCCGCCGAAGCTGCGGCCCTGCGCGCTGCTGCCGCCAACGCCGACACCCTTCTCCTCGTCACCCCCGAGCACAACGGCACCATGCCCGCCTCGCTGAAGAACGCCATTGACTGGCTGTCCCGCCCCTACGGCGCCGGCGCCCTCAGCGGCAAGCCGACTGCCGTCGTCGGAACCGCTTTCGGCCAGTTCGGCGGAGTCTGGGCACAGGACGAGGCCCGCAAGGCTGTCGGCATCGCTGGCGCCAAGGTCCTTGACGAGGTCAAGCTGGCCGTCCCGGGTTCCATGATCCGCTTCGCTGAGCTCCACCCGAAGGACGACGCCGAGGTTGTTGAGCAGATCAAGGCTATCTTCGAGCCCCTGACTGCCGTTCAGGAAGAAGAAGCAGCAGCCTAGTCTTTTCGCTTTCAAGGCCCTCGCTCCGATCCCTGCGAATCCGCAGGACGGAGTGGGGGCATTTGCGTTTCCGGCGTCTACTGGATGGAGCGTGATCAACTCTTGTCCGAACCGTCACCGTAGCGGCATTTTGCTGCACGTCACACGGGCCTAACGTTGAACTACAGGTGGACGGACAGGAGCGTGGGGCTGTCATGCGTGCCAGGCGGAGACCAACAAGTACGACGGCGATCCCGGCTGCCTGCCTCATGCTGGGTCTGTTGCTGGCTGGCTGCACCTCGGACCCAGGGACCGTGCCATTTGCCGGGGATACTTCATCTGCCCCTGGGGTGGGCACATCGAGTTCGGTGCGTGATGCTGCGGCGGACGGGGCTTCCAACGCTCCGTCTTCGACATCAACGGCAACGGGAAGCGGCGCTGCAACTCGTCCGGATGCGTTCGCCACGCCCTCAACCATTCCGGGCTCCGATGATGCTGGGGCTGATTCTGGCTCTGGCTCTGGCTCTGGCTCTAGTGACGGCGGCAGTGGAGTGGCCCCAACGCCTGGGCCGAGTGCCGACGTCGCACCTTCACCCGTCGCTACGCCAAGCCCTTCACCGACGGCGGTTGCTCCCGTTGCCCGGGCTGCGACCATGCCCCAGGACCTGAACTTGGGGCCGGCCGTCTATTACGTTGCCGTTGACGACGGGGGCGCAAGAGGTGTTCGCTTCGGATGCAACGACAGCCTGGTGCCTGTCCGCGGTGCCCTGGCGCCCGGTGACCCTTTGACGCTGGCGCTGAACCGCCTGCTGGAAGCCGGCATGCCCTTGGACACCGGCGCCGGCCTCTACGATTCGCTGGCCAATTCCTCGTTGCACTTCGTGTCCGGCTACGTCAGCGGAACAACGGTGGTGGTGAACCTCGGGGGAACGCTGCAGCCCGGTGGAGTGTGCGACATCCCGCGTATCGAGGCGCAGTTGACGCACACCATCGTCTCCGCCAGCGGGGCATCCAGGGCCGAAATCTACGTCAATGGCAAGACTTTGGCTGAGGCGCTGAGCCTGCGTTAACGCGCTTCGGGCCTCCCGAGACGCACCTACGTTGTGAACCCGCTGTTTCGTCGCCGGCCAGCAACGGAAAAGCGGGTCAGGAACTTAGTTGGGGTTATGGAGGCATCAAGCCGTCGCGATGGCCAGCACCCGCCGTAGTGCCCACGCCACACGGAGCAGTGCCAACACAGATGCGAAGGTGAGAACGAAGACAACCGCTTCCGGAATCCAGAGCCCCCTGGGACCATCGCCCTCCAGGACCACGGCGACAAGGGCGGCCACCACCAGCAGGCCAAGCCCCGGGATGGCGAACAGGAACACTTCTCCGATTTGGCGACGATGCACGGCGCTGAGCTTCTCCAGGGGAAGCTCACGCTGCCCGGGCGCCGCCTTTTTGCCGAGTACGTTGATGAGCATGGAGACGCTGGTGAGCGTGAGGCCAGCGGTAGCTCCAGCCAACGTAGCGAGGGTCTGGAACAGGGTTCGACGGGCACCTGAATCGACGCCCTCCAGCATCAACGGCTGCTTCAAGAGCCATGCCAAGCCAAGCCACATCAGCACAGCCAAAACGGCCCACCCATAGTCTGCTGGCGGATGCAGCAGAAACCACCGCCAGACGGTCCGACGGCGCCCTCCGTGCTCGACGTCAACCTCGTACAAGCTCATGGTCCGCGCTGCCTTCTGATGCTTCGGCTGGCTTCCCGCCCGCAGGTTTCACCTTGGCGGCCTCCTCCTTCGTGACGGCCGCAGCCAGAGCCTCACGCACTGCCGCCATTCCACCTGCGACGATGTCCGGCACAGGGACCGAATCTGCAGATCCTCTGATGTCCGGCAGTGTGCGGGCGAAGAATGCTTCGTTATCCCTGGCCTGTTTGCTGAGGATGGCAATGGCCTCGACAGTGGACTTCCGGGGATCGTTGAACACATCCGGGTCCACTTCAATGTGGGAGATGAAACGCTCCTTCAGGAGATCGACCACCTCGCGGTCGCCGGTCAGGGAGTCCTTGCCCTCGGCTACGACGTAGTCGAAGTGCTCGACGGAGCCTGCCCTGCGGAAGAGATCAATGAGCTGCTGGATGCGCTCCCGGATCCGCTGCTTGTCCTCAGCCCTTCCCGAACGGCCAACACTGAGGGAAATCCTGAACGTTCCCTCATTCATCAGGCGCGAGGCACTGTCCAGAACATCAGCCCATTCACCCTCCATCAACTTTCCGGAGAGGCGTTCAGCAGGAAGTGCGAACTCGAAGCGACTCACCTCAAGCCTGCTGAGGATCTCCTCGATATCCTCACGGACCACGGGGACCAGTCCGAGCTCAAGCCCCAACATGCCTTCGAGGTACTCTCCCATCCTGGAAGCCCTCGGGCCATTGCCGCTGGTCAACACGGCCATGACGTTCCGCTTCAGGAAGGCAAAGTAAGTGGTTTCCAAAAGATGGTCGCCTGGCGCCAAGGGGAGGGGCTTGCGGTGTCCAAGCGCATCCCCAACGCTGGGCAGGTTGGTCTCGCGGACCCGATCCAGGAGGATCACAGGATGTGGTGAGAAGGACGCAGTTTGAGCGACCAACACCGTGCCGTCCATGCCGATGAAATGCCGGTCGGTACCAGCCTCTTGGGCCTTCTTGAGTGCCTCGGCCACGCGGCGTGCCGGAAACGGAGCGCGCAGATCATCGCCATTCAGTTGGTCAATGCGCCAGAACTGCACACTGCGTCTTGCCATCCGCCCCTCCCCTACCTGTCGTCTTTGCTGATGATTCCAAGCTAATGGCGGGGTCAGACATTAAAGCCAGGTTCCGCCGTCGTGCGCTTTCCTCTGCCGCGAACCGCGCCACTTACGGCCTGTACGCTACTTACGGCCTGTACTTGGGTCCTCGGGCGAAGAGCGAATCCATCTCGTCGTGGCTGCGGGTGCCTGCCAATCCTGCCCAGTTACCGTCTCCCAGAATCTCCTTCGCCACCCGTGCGACTTTTGCGTAGGCAGCTTTAGCCGTATTTCCGCCGATGCTGACCCGCCGTATGCCGGCGTCGTGAAGTTCCAGCGGCGATGGCGCACCTACTCCCGCAAGTGCATTGAGGGGCGCGGGGATCTTGCTGGAGAGTTCGTGCAGGACGTGAAGGTCCACGACTCCGGGAACGAAGATGCCGTCCGCACCCGCCGTAAGGTAGGACTCAGCGCGGCGAAGGGTCTCGTCGTAAACGTTGTCCGGATACTGTCCGGAGAGGTATGTGTCCGTTCGGGCATTGATGAACAACGGGATTCCGCGCTCGTCCGCTACGGCACGGATCAAAGCGATGCGCCGCGATTGTTCGTTGATGTCCGTCAGCGGCTCCGCAGCCGAGTCCTCTATGTTGATGCCCACGGCGCCTGCGTCCAGTACTCCGTGCACGGTTGCCCGCAGTTCATCGTCTGTGCGCCCGTATCCAGTTTCGATGTCGGCAGTAACCGGCAGTTTGGTTGCCCCTACCACCCGTCCCAGCGCCGCCATCGCCAACCCCCACGGCACGTGGTCGCCGTCCCGGAAGCCCAGGCTCCAGGAAACCGCCGAACTTGAGGTGGCTATCGCGGTCGCCCCAGCTTCCTGCACCACGCGGGCGGAAGCCGCATCCCAAACGTTCACCAGGACCAATGGCGTGGGCCCGGCGTCGTGAAGCTTGTGGAAGAGTTCGGCTTTGGTCACGGATCCCCGGTGCAGTGTCATAGCTACATTCCAGCCCCTCCCGTTCACGGCGTAAAGGAAACCGCGCAAACCGGCGCGTTCTTGAAAACATATGTTGCCTAATTAGCAACCTTCAGGAGTATCCTGTGACTGTGACCCACGAAACATTGGATGCCGGCACCAAGCTGCCCGCTGAAGCCATCGACGCCATCGAGCGCGCCGCCACGGCCGCCGCCCACCCGCACGAGGAGCTGTTCTCCGCGCGGGCCGCCAACATCAAGCAGTCCGCTGTCCGCGACGTCTTCGATATCTCCATGCGGCCCGGCCTCGTCTCGCTCGCAGGCGGCAACCCATATCTGCAGTCCCTGCCGCTGGAAAAGCTTGGCCAAACCGCCGCCAGGATCATTGCCGAAGACGGGATGACCGCCCTGCAATACGGCGGAGGCCAAGGAACCGCGGAATTGCGCCAACAAGTCTGCGCGATCATGGCCGCAGAAGGCATCATGGACGCACAGCCTGAGAACATCGTGATTACTGCAGGTTCCCAGTCAGCGCAGGATGTGGCCACCAAGGTCTTCTGCAATCCTGGCGACGTGGTCCTGGTCGAAAACCCCACTTACGTTGGGGCCCTAAATACTTTCGAGGCTTACCAAGTGCAGGTGGAGCCAATCGAAATGGACGACGACGGGTTGGTACCTGAACTGCTCGAGGCCAGGATCGCCGCGCTCCAGTCAGAGGGCAAGAGCATCAAGTTCCTCTATACAATCCCCAACTTCAACAATCCCTCGGGCATCACCTTGGCGGAAGAGCGAAGGCAGCGGATCGTAGATATATGCCGCAAGGCGAATATCATCGTTCTGGAGGACAACCCCTACGGCCTGCTGCGGTTTGACGGTCACCCGATCGCACCGATGCGGGCTGCAAATGCAGACGACGTCATCTACTTGGGGTCCTTCTCCAAGATCTTCGCGCCGGGTCTTCGCATTGGCTGGGCCTTGGTGCCCGCCCACCTGCAGCGTCGCTTCTACCTGGCCTCCGAAGCAGTCACGCTTTGCCCGCCGCCCCTGAACCAAATGCTTGTATCCGCATATTTGCGTGATTACGACTGGTGGGGGCAAATCGAAACCTACCGCGGCCTGTACGCGGAACGCTGCAAAGCCCTTCTTAGCGCCCTGGACGAATACATGCCGGCCGGACTCTCGTGGACACGCCCCGACGGTGGATTCTTCGTCTGGGTCACGTTGCCTCAAGGCGTGGACACCTACCCTTTGTTGAAGAAGGCCATCGATGCGGGGGTTGTCTTTATTCCCGGCGCAGCTTTCTCGCCGGCAGATGGCCCCTCCAACAAGCTCCGTCTGGCGTTCAGCGCTGTACCGCCGGATACGATTGCCGAAGGCGTACGTCGTCTGGCCCCTGTTCTCGCAGAGGCCATTAAAGCCACCACTGAAGGAGCATCACTATGACCGGGGTTGTCATTGTAGGAGTAGACGGTAGCGAGACGGCGATGAGGGCGGCCAAGGCTGCCCAGCAACTGGCCATCGGGATTGGCGCCAGTCTTCGCGTGGTCAGCGCTTTCGACAGCAACAAGACTGAGGTAGTTGAGATCGGGACGGACAAGTGGATCGTGTCAGACGCTGCCGAAGCCGAAGCCGTCGCCCGCACCGTGGCGGAGCGCCTGTCTGACGACCGCCTTGAGGTCACGTACTCGGCCGCCCGCGGCAAGCCCGGTGAAGCCTTGGTCAAGGAAGCAGAAATGCTCGAGGCACGGTTGATCGTGGTGGGCAACCGGCGCATGCAAGGCCTTGGTCGTGTCCTTGGCAGCGTAGCCAACACGGTGGCCCACAATGCTCCTTGCGATGTCTACATCGCCAAGACCGACCAACCGTAAGCGACCTGAATCACGCCGCCGGGTGGGGAGCCTCACCCGGCATTTGGCGTGATTTTGGCCTACCCCCAGAAGTCATCGTTATAAAATTGAGATGCCCCCAATGGCGTGAGCCATCCTCCATCAACTGACTTCAGGGGACTTCACTTGCTTACTTTGCAGCCGCGCCAGCGCGTTGGACACGACATCCTGCTTGCCCGCCACGGCAACAGCATCAGCACGATGCGTTTTGACCGCGCGAATGACCGCATCATCGCGATGCTCGACGACGGCTCCTGGGACAGCGCCCCCAACATGATTTCCCCCAGCCTGAACATGCCGGAAACCTTCGGCAGCATCATGCGGAAGGACTGGCGGTTCCTCTCCCTTGCCTGCGTCGCAATGATCACCGTCGCAGCCATGGCCATGGGCATCAGCGTGGAGATGGCAAACCACATGTCCACCACCGAACTTCAAGCGTTGCTGGTCAACTACCCCGCGTTCTAAAGCGGGGCCGCCCTTACAGCAGGTCTCCGGAGGCCTGCCCCGCCGCGTGCGGCCTGCCCTCAGAGCATCCACTCCCGCAGCAGCCACCACAAACCTGCGATGACGGTACCGCCGAACAAAGAACCGGCAACGACTTGAGCGAGCGTATGGGCGCGCAGCACCACCCGCGACCACCCCACGGCCGGCACAATGACCAGCAGGGGCAGCCAGGCGGGCCCAAACATCAAAACCACAATGACGGCAGCGGCGGCGATGGCCGAGGCGTGTCCGCTCATTTTCCAAAAAGCGCTCACCACCGCCAGAACCGCGATGCCTCCGATCAGGGCGATAATCATCAGTGAAACACTCACCGGACCCCTAATCACCTGCAGCACAACAAGGCCCGCAAGCACGGAGATCAAAGCAAGCAGCAGCAATGCGGGCCGTTGCCGACGGTCGCTGACATGATGGTCCGTGACCCTGCCCAGCTTGATCAGCACCAGCACGTACGCCAGCGGCAGGATACAGACGAACAGGGCCCCGAGTAGCCCGAAGCCCATGGTTCCGGGAAACCCGGGGTCGATAGCAGGACTGATCAACAGTAGGGCCGTCACTACAATGGGCGGCTGGAAAACTTCCGTCAGAACCCGGGCAACAGTGCGCCAGGGCTCTGACAGCGACTGGTGTCCTGACAGCAACTGGGCAGGCACATGACCAGCCTCGCCAGCGGCCACAGCGCTTTTCGGCCCTGCAGCCGCGTTGGTGGCGGCCGGGCGATCAGTCAAGCAACAATGCCGGTTCTTCAAGAATGGCAGCTACATCGGCCATAAAGCGGGCCGAGAGGTCGCCGTCCACCACCCGGTGGTCAAAGGACCCACCCAGCGTGGTGATCCACCGCGGAATCACTTCCCCGTCCAGGACCCACGGCTTCTGCTTGATGGTTCCGAACGCAATGATGGCAACCTCGCCCGGGTTGATGATGGGTGTTCCCGTATCGATGCCAAGCGCACCGATGTTGGTGATGGTCAGGGTACCGCCCTGCATCTCGGCAGGCTGCGTCTTGCCGCCCCGGGCCTTCGTGGCGAGATCGTTAAGGGCGAGGGCCAACTCCTTCAGGGAGAGATCCTGGGCGTCCTTGATATTGGGCACCATCAAGCCACGCGGTGTTGCAGCTGCAATACCCAGGTTCATGAAGTGCTTGACCTGGATCTCCGCACCCCCGTTGCCATCAGCGTTATCTACCCAGGTGGCGTTGACACTGGGGTTCCGCGCGGCGGCCCAAATGACTGCCTTGGCCAAAATAAGCAGCGGGGATACCTTGATGCCCTCGAAGTCCCGCGAAACCTTGAGGCGCTTGACGAACTCCATGGTCCGGCTCGCGTCGACGTCAACAAAGATGCTGACGTGCGGTGCCGTGAACGCGGACTCCACCATGGCCTTGGCGGTCGCCTTACGCACACCCTTCACGGGAACGCGCTCGATCCTCTGGTCCTGCGGCTTCTTGGAAGCACCCCAGAACGACTCCGCCTGATCAAGCTCAGCGTCACGCTGCGCCTGATAGCTGACCAGGTCCTCGCGGGTCACCTCGCCGCGCTGTCCTGTGGCTACGACGTCTGCAAGGTCAATGCCGAGATCGCGGGCGAACTTGCGCACCGGCGGCTTCGCCAGGACCTTGTTGACGAGCCCGCTGATGGTACCGCTGATGGCGGCGCCGCGTGATGCTGCGGTCTGGGGCGTTGACACTCCCGGAGCGGAAGCTCCTGGCGCTGTTACTTCTGACGCTTGGGTGACGGGCGATTGGGCAACCGGCGATTGGGTGACCGGCGCGACGGCGGCGCGTGCCGACGTCGGGCGTTGAGGCACCGGCGTCTGGGCTGCTTGGGCTGCCAGAACCGCTTGGTGGTCCTGGACTGTACCTTCGGCATTTTCGGCGACCGTAGTTGCCTCTCCAGTACCGGCTGGACGCTTGCGCGCACGGCGCTTCACGGAGTCGGCCTTGGGGCCGGAACCCACCAGCGGTCCGCCTGCCGGGCCGTTTTCGCCATTGTCGGTATCAGCGGGAAGCTTGCCGTAGAGAGGGGCATCGACGGCGGGAGCCGCCGTCGGAGCCTGGGTCACCGGCGCTGCATCCCCGGGCTGGTTGTCCGAAACCGCGATGATTGCCGTGCCGACCTCCACCGTGATGCCTTCCTCGACCAACAACTCGGTGACCGTTCCGGCGAAAGGGGAAGGGAGCTCAACGAGCGACTTCGCTGTCTCGATCTCGCACAGGACATCGTTGATGGCAACGGTGTCGCCGGGCTTGACCTTCCAAGCCACTACCTCAGCCTCTGTCAGGCCTTCGCCGACGTCCGGCAGGTTGAATTTCTTTACAGTCACGGTGGTCCTCGATTTCCGTCTGCCCGGCTGTGAAGCCGGACTGGATCAGGGCGGTTTAGT
Organism: Arthrobacter sp. 21a14; assembly: GCA_050627125.1. Taxonomy (GTDB): domain Bacteria; phylum Actinomycetota; class Actinomycetes; order Actinomycetales; family Micrococcaceae; genus Arthrobacter. The sequence goes on from CP192487.1 coordinate 182,366, forward strand.
AAGCCAGGGAGCGGTCGAGCGCTTCGAGGATTTTGTCGATGTCCGGCAAGTAGTCCTCTTCAACCTTGGCCACGGGATACGGCATGTGGAAACCGCCAACGCGGATCACAGGGGCTTCAAGGTGCAGGAACGCCCGTTCGCTGATGCGGGCGGCAATCTCTCCGCCGATGCCACCGAACGTGGGGGCTTCGTGGGCGACGATCAGCCGGCCGGTCTTCTTGACCGACGCCTCAACGGTGTCGAAGTCCACAGGCGAGATGGAGCGGAGGTCGATGACCTCAATGCTGCGTCCATCCTCAATTGCAGCGTTTGCTGCAGCGAGGGCAACCGGAACCAAAGGCCCGTAAGCCACAATCGTGGCGTCCGTACCTTCGCGGACCACGTGTGCTTTGAACGGGTCTTCGGACAGGCCGGCATTCTCAACATCCACCTCACCCTTGAGCCAGTAGCGGCGCTTGGGCTCGAAGAAGATCACAGGGTCCTGGCACTCAACGGCTTTCTGGATCATCCAGTAAGCGTCGTGGGCGTTGGACGGCGAAATTATACGGAGGCCGGCAGTGTGGGCGAACAACGCTTCCGGGGATTCGGAGTGGTGCTCGATGGAACCAATGCCGCCGCCGTAAGGGATTCGAATGACCACAGGAACAGTCAGGCGGCCATGGCTCCGGGCATGGATCTTGGCCAACTGCGTGGTGATCTGGTTGAAGGCAGGATAGACGAAGCCATCGAACTGGATTTCGCACACCGGCAAGTAGCCACGCAAAGCGAGCCCAATCGCGGTACCAACAATGCCGGACTCTGCCAGAGGGCTATCGACGACGCGGTCCGCCCCGAATTCCTTGATCAGGCCATCCGTCACCCGATAAACGCCACCGAGGTGCCCGATGTCCTCGCCCATCAACAGGGACTTGGGGTTGCTCTTCAGCGTTGCGCGGAGACCTTCGTTGATGGCCTTTGCAATGGTCATGGTTGCCATCAGTTAGCTGCCTCCTGGTCAGTTTCGAAGCCTGCCGAGTATTCCTCGAACCACGCCTGTTCCTCTGCAATCAGCGGGTGCGCTTCGGCGTAGACGTTGGCGAAGGAATCGCGGATGTCCGGGACCTCAAGGCCATGCGTGGTGCTGCGGACATACTTGGCCAGCTCATCGCCGTCGGCCTGGACCTGCTCGAAGAAGGCTTCATCGGCGAGCCCTTCAGTCCGCAGGTATTTCTCCAAACGGTCCAGCGGATCCTTCTCACGCCACGCGGCCTCTTCGGCGAGTTCGCGGTACTTGGTGGGGTCGTCAGCTGTGGTGTGCGCGCCAACCCGGTACGTGTAAGCCTCGATGAGCACAGGGCCTCGGCCTTCACGAGCATGTTCCAGGGCCCACTCAGTGACGGCGTGCACGGCAATGACGTCGTTGCCGTCCACGCGGATTCCCGGGAAACCGTAGCCCTTGGCACGGTTGGCCAACGGGACCTTGGTCTGGACTTCGGTAGGCACGGAGATGGCCCAGTGATTGTTCTGGCAGAAAAAGACAACCGGGGCATCGTACGAGGCAGCGAAAACCATTGATTCGTGGACGTCGCCTTCAGAGCTGGCGCCGTCACCGAAGTAGGCAATCACCGCAGCCTTGGGATCATTGGAATCACTGGCAACCGCGAGCTTCTGGTCCCGCTGGATGCCCATGGCGTAGCCCACAGCGTGTAGCGTTTGGGCGGCCAGGACCAGGGTGTAGAGGTGGAAGTTGTTCCCGCGCGGGTCCCAGCCTCCGTTGGAGACACCGCGGAACTGCTTCAACAATTCAGCGAGGTCCACGTTGCGCACCAGTGCGACACCGTGTTCACGGTATGTGGGGAAAATGTAGTCCTGGGGCTGGCTGGCGTGGGCCGAGCCGATCTGGGCGGCCTCTTGACCGGTCAGCGGCACCCACAAGGCGAGCTCGCCTTGCCGCTGCAGCGCGGTGGCTTCCTGGTCAAAGCGACGGATCCTGGCCATGTCCGCATAAAAGACGCGGAGCTTTTCGGGGTCTATCCGCTTGGCATAGTCAGAGAAGACGGGATCGGTGCCTAGCTTTCCGTCAGGGCCGAGCAACTGGACCATCTCTACGGGTTCACTCGAGGCAGCTACAGCCGCTGAGGTTGCCGCCAGAGTTTCATCGGTCCCGGGGGGCAGTTGTGTCGAGCCCATTCCGTCTCCTTGCTTGCCGCAGCTAGTGCCGGGCAAATGTCTGTCGCTGGGATATATGCCCGTTCCGGAATGCATTCCGGAACGGGCATATATTTTGGCTTTCGTCCTTACTTTATCGGCAGTAAGTAGCGTAGGCGCATTTGTTAACCGCTAGGAACTGTGCGGAGCCTTTGTATAACCTGCACAGAGTTTCAGGAACCTTGTATTGGCTTCCACTTCGCCAATGCTGACCCGGACTCCCTCATTACCGAAGGCCCGGACAGACAAGGCCTGCCCGGCCGCCAACGCCGCAAACTCGCCGCTGTTCTCGCCCAGGTTCAACCAAACGAAGTTGCCTTGGGCCTCCGGCACGAACCATCCGAGATCGCGGAGACCCGAAGTGACGCGGTCTCTCTCATCCACCAGGCTTTGTACCCTTTCGACAACCTGGTCGAAATTCTCGAGGGATGTAATCGCGGCGCGTTCTGCAATTTGCGAGACGGCGAAGGGTGTAGCCGTGACGCGAAGGTGCTGGGTGAGCTGCGGGCCGGAAACACTGTAGCCAACGCGCAGTCCTGCCAACCCGTGGGCTTTGGAGAAAGTCCTCAGCACCACAACATTGGGGTAGTTCCGGTAAAGCTTGATCCCGTCTACGGCGGCCTGGTCGCGGACGAATTCCTGGTACGCCTCATCAATGACCACCACCACGTTGGGCGGCACCGACTGGATGAAGCGCTCCGTTTCCTCAGCCGTGAGGATGGGCCCGGTGGGGTTGTTCGGGGTGCAGAGCAAGATCACCCTGGTGCGCACCGTCACCGCTGCGGCCATGGTTTCGAGATCGTGACGGCCATCCGGAAGTAACGGAATCTGCACGCTTGCCGCCCCGGCAAGGCCCACACAAATGGGGTAAGCCTCGAAGGAGCGCCAGGCGTAGATCACCTCGTCCGACTTGCCGTCATCATTCTGGCCCGCAAAGGTGGCAAGAATCTGGTTGAGTGCGCCGAGGCTTCCTGCACCGGTGACGACGTCGTCAGCAGGAACATCCAGGAAGCCGGCCAAAGCATTGCGCAATTTGGTTGCCAAGGGGTCCGGGTAGCGGTTGATGTCAGTCTGATCTGCGATGGCCTGCAACACTGCAGGGATCGGAGGCAGCGGGTTTTCATTGGACGACAATTTGTAGCTGGTGAGGCCCTCGATCGCAGCGGGGGGTTTACCAGCCGCGTACTTGGGGAGCCTGTCCACGACCGGTCGAGGGAGTACGCCCTCCGGTGCGTTGTCAGTAGTAGTCATGGATTCAAGCCTACTTGCACCCCTGCGGCCTTTGGGGTGTTCGGCCGCCAACGTTCATCCTCATAAAGCTACCTCTCACTAGTGAAGTCCCAGCCGAGCCACAGACGAGTGTGAAAGCATGGGCGCATGGGTTCATTCATCGTTCGCGTCCTGATCAACGGCCTGGCTCTCTGGATCGCCAGCTGGCTGTTGGAGGGACTGGAGATCTCTTCCTCTGCCACTGCAAGGGCGGCAGCCAACGCCGGGATCACCGAAGGCGCGGACGCAGCGGGCATCGTCTTGGCCTATCTCTTCATCGGTCTGATTTTTGGAGTGGTCAACGCGTTCGTGCGCCCACTTGTGAAGATTCTGTCCCTCCCCGTGACGATCCTGACACTGGGGTTGTTTACGATCATCATCAATGCGGCAATGCTTTACCTGACGGCGTGGCTGAGCAGCTTTACGCCTGTGCACCTCACCATTGACTCATTCTTCTGGACGGCGATCCTCGCCTCGATCATCATCAGCATCATCAGCCTGGTTGCCGGCCTGATCCCGGGGGCCCGGAAACGCTAGATGCAGTTCCCGCCGCCGGCGCTGTTCTCACTGTTGGCGCTGCAGGCACCGTAAGCGCTGCACTAACCATTGGCGCTGCACCCACCGTAAACGCTTCACTTAACGCGCTCCGGCCACGGATCTTGTCTCTGGAAGATTGGGGTTGTGCAGGCTCGGCCTCTTGTCCGGCAAGGGTGACCGTTCCAGTTTGAAGTGAGTCACCTTCGCCATGCCTCCCACACCAACAACACCCGCGAACACTGCTGTAGAAGCTGCAAGGGAGGCATCCTTACTCGCCGTCACCAATTCGGCGCCCGCGGCGTAGTTGTCCAGTCGGTGACCGGGACCCAGGCCGTGGTCTTCCCCCTCTGGCGTTTTGACTTCATTGTTCAGCGTTACCGTAACCCTGTCCTTGGTATCCGGGTTCACCCCGCCATCCGCACCCGCGACCGCGTCCTGGATGTGCTCCAGGTGCAACGCAGCAATTCCGGGTTCGGAGCTAATACCGCCAACTGGAGCCCCAGCCGTCAGGACATACCTGAGGTCGAATTCGCTGAGGAATGCCTTGTTCTGGCTGAGGTTCATGGCGTGCGCGCCTCCTTGGCTGTGCCCGACTGCTACCACCTGGTCACCGGCTTCAGCGCCGGCTTCCCTCAGCGCCTGACCAATGGCTGGCACAACTTCTTCAGAGTCGTAGCCGATGGCTTCACCAACACCCGGTATGTCGAAGGGATTTGTAACCGGTGCTTCGGGTTGTGTTCCCGGAATCAACACCATCCACGACGACGAGCCATCGTGGTCGAGCTGGATAATCTCAATTTCTCCATCGTCCCGGGCATGGAGTTTCTCGAGCCGCCGGATGCTCTGTGCCATGGATGGGTCCACTTGCTCGATCGACTCGTCCATCTTCTCGATGTTCACCGGGCGCGGCCTCAGTGCTGGAACCAGGGGTGATTCCAGCAGTCCCCGCATGATGTCCCGCGCCTCCATACCTGGCGGAATGATGGTTGTGACCACATTGTGCATCATGTCCCGGCCAGGTACCCAGGGGATACCTGACATCTTCATCTCTTCAAACCTCAACATCCGCGGGAATTGGTTTTTGGCCTCTGTTTGCAGGTAATCGTGATGACTGGAGCGCACACTGGCGCTGACACCAACCAATTCCTGACGCACCCTGCCTACGTCTTGACCGCTTTCAGCCACCGCATCGATTGCGGCACACCCCGAGGCGTACGAGTCGAAGAGGTAGGGCCCCAAATCAGCCTGCACCCGACGGGTTACTTCTTCCACACCAATCAACTGCTGGACCAAGTCATCAAGGAGTGCGGCTCCACGCAGGAGCTCTTCCAACTGGCAGGACATTCCGCCCACTCCCCCACGGATGCTGAGGATCCCATCCGGGGCCGGGGCCTTAGGTTGAGGGGCTGACCCCGCACCAACAGGAGCAACATCAGCCATCAGTGCCCCCTCCCATCGGAGACGGCGACGTTCTGCGAATGACGGAGAACCGAGGCGGCTGCATCTTCCAGCGATTCCCGTGCCCGCATTAACGCCGATGCGTGAAGGGCAATAGTTGTCCTGTAAGCACTTCCGGCCGGAGACTGCCACTCTTCCAACTGGGTCCGCCGCAAGGATGCCAGCACAGCATCCGTCTGATCCACGGAGGCCTTAATTCGCCAAGCGAGCCTCTGGACTTCGTGGCTGCGCGAGGCGCACTCCAGGGGATCGAAGGTGGGTGGGTTGGCTGCAGGCATCAAGCCGACGCTCATGTCCGTGTACTCCATTGATTGTTCTGCTGATCGGTAGGTACGACGCTACGGAGCCGGGGAACCGGGCGGAAGCGCCGCCGTCGGCTATGTGGATAACGCGGGCGGCTGTCCACATAGCCAAGTCACCAACTCGGGCGCCTCCGCGGAACATGAAAGAATAGGCCCCATGGCTGAATCCCCTCGCGTGTCCCTCGCTTCCGAACCCCTCGCCCTCGGCGCCCTCGATGGCCGGTACCGTGCCGCCGTCGCGCCCCTCGTTGACTACTTGTCCGAGGCTGCATTGAACCGCGATCGCGTTCACGTTGAGGTTGAGTGGCTGATCCACCTGACCAGCCAGTCGGTGCTGCCCGGCGCGGGTCCCCTGACGGACGAGCAGGTTTCGCAGCTCCGTGCCATCGTCACCGAATTCAACGCCGCATCGGTCAACGAACTCGCCGAGATCGAGGCCGTCACCGTCCACGACGTCAAGGCAGTGGAGTACTACATCGGGCGCCGCCTGCCTGCGATTGGCATCGAAAACCTCACAGCCATGGTCCACTTCGGCTGCACGTCAGAGGACATCAACAACCTCTCTTACGCCGTTGGTATCAAGGGCGCCGTAGAGGATGTGTGGCTCCCCAACGCCACCGCACTGGTCCAGCAGATCGAGGCCATGGCAGAAGCCAACCGTTCTGTGCCCATGCTGTCCCGCACACATGGCCAGCCCGCCACGCCCACCACACTCGGCAAGGAACTGGCGGTCATCGCGCACCGCCTGAACCGCCAGCTGGCACGGATCGCCAAGACCGAATACCTCGGCAAGATCAACGGCGCCACGGGCACATACGCGGCACACGTTGCTTCCGTCCCGAGTGCCGACTGGGAAGCCGTTGCCAAGACCTTCGTCGAAGGACTGGGCCTCACCTGGAACCCGCTCACCACGCAGATCGAAAGCCACGATTGGCAGGCAGAGCTCTACGCCGATATTGCCCGCTTCAACCGCATCCTGCACAACGTCTGCACGGACATCTGGAGCTACATCTCCATCGGCTACTTCCGCCAGATTCCCGTTGCAGGTGCCACCGGTTCCTCCACCATGCCGCACAAGGTCAACCCGATCCGCTTCGAAAACGCCGAGGCCAACCTGGAAATCTCCAACGGCCTGCTGGACACCCTGGGCGCAACGCTGGTTACTTCCCGCTGGCAGCGCGACCTCACGGACTCCTCCTCACAGCGCAATATCGGTGTTGCCTTCGGTCACTCCCTGCTGGCAATCTCCAACGTCGCCAAGGGCCTTAAGGCCCTCGACGTCGCCGAGGAAGTCCTTGCTGGCGACCTCAACACCAACTGGGAAGTCCTGGGCGAAGCCATCCAGATGGTCATGCGAGCTGAAGCCATCGCCGGTGTGGAAGGCATGGAGAACCCCTACGAGCGCCTGAAGGATCTCACCCGGGGTCAGCGCGTAGATGGCGCCCGGATGCAGGAGTTCGTCCAGGGTCTCGGCCTGTCCGCCGACGCCGAAGCCCGCCTGCTCGCCCTCACCCCGGGCAAGTACACCGGCATCGCTGACAAATTGGTGGACCACCTGAAATAGTAAAACGCTCGACGACGGCGGGCCGGGGCTGGGTGCCTCGGCCTGCCGTCGGCGTTTAATGAGGTGGGCCCCTGGCGCTTTCCTGCCCACTTCGTCACCGAGCCACACCCTTCCAGGTGCGGAGAAACGGCGTGTCGGGGTGTCCACTTGCGTTGACCGCTGATTGGCTGGAACCAACTGGGCAGGAACGCATGGCCAGGACAGAACAGCTACGACGTAAGGAGCGGAGCACCCATGAAGCTCCTACTGATCAGGCACGGACAGACCCCCGGCAACGTTGCGGGCCAACTGGATACGGCCTTTCCTGGCCCGGGGCTGACGGAACTCGGCGAGCGGCAAGCAGCCGCCCTGCCAGAGGCTCTTGCAGACGAGTCCGTTCAGGCGCTCTACACTTCCACGCTTCTCCGGACCCAGCGGACGGTGATACCGCTCGCCGCCGCCACGGGACTGGAACCGGAAATCCTGGACGGCGTCCACGAGATCGAGGCCGGTGCGCTGGAGAAGAAGACGGATCATGAGTCGCACCTGCGCTACATGGGCACGGTGTTCGCTTGGTCTGACGGCGATCTCGACGTTCGCATGCCGGGCGCCTTCAACGGCCATGACTTCTTTGCCCGCTTCGATGCCTCTGTGGAAAAGGTTGCGGCCGCGGGCCATTCGACAGCGGCCATCGTCAGCCACGGTGCCGCAATCCGCTGCTGGGCGGGCCGCAGGGCAGAGGATATCGACACGCTCTTCGCTGAGACCCATCAATTGCCCAATACCGGAATCGTGGCGCTGGAAGGTGATCCCGAATCAGGGTGGCGCGTGCTGCACTGGGACCAGATTCCTGTGGGTGGGCTCGCCTTGGCAGACCAGACGGCCGAGGACCCAACAGGCGAGGCGTTGTGAGGCCTGCTCTGCGCGCCAAATTCCCGCGAGAAGGCGCAGAGCAGGCCCCGCAACGCAGGAAATTCAGCAATTCTCCCGAAGCTTACGCGCAGGAAACACGGCGGTAACCACAGCTTCCTAGGCTTAAGACGCATAAACACCTCAGCGAAACCAAAGCGAAATGAGGCATCGATGCAGACCAACCCCCGGCTCAACATCCGGCAGGTCACCTGGGCGAACCCGGTAGGCGCTGACCTCCGCGCCGCGCAACAGGCTGAACTGGACGCCCGGTTCGGAACCACGGATCACGAGCCCGGTCCCCCGCCCACCGAAGCTGACACTGCGGTTTTCGTTGTGGCTTACGAGAAATCCTCCGGACAACCGCTCGGATGCGGCGGCCTGAGGATGTTGGACGAGAACACAGCTGAGATCAAGCGACTGTACGTGGTTCCCTACGCGCGGGGATCAGGAGTCGCGAGCTCCATTCTGGCTGCACTCGAAGCCCAGGCCCACTCCCACGGCTTCAGTGTGATCGCAGCTGAGGCAGGATCAGCGCAGTCTGATGGACGGAGCTTCTATGTAAGCGCCGGATTCGCCGAAATTCCCAATTTTGGACCGTACGTCGGCGTAAATGGGTCTTACTGCTACTCCAAGCGGATCAACTCCCACAGCGCGTCCCACACGGCGATGGCATAACCAACCGACAGAAAGCAGCAACCACGCGTCGCGCAACATCAAGCACACGCTGCGGTAGTCAGATAATCTCGGAAAATGGAAAAAGCAGACATCACCTTCCGCACGCGCAAATGGGTGCGGCCCGAGGACCTCAATGCCAACGGCACACTCTTCGGTGGAAGCCTGCTGAAGTGGATCGATGAAGAGGCAGCGATCTACGCCATCCTTCAATTGGGCAATGGCCGCGCGGTCACCAAGTACATCTCCGAAATCAACTTCGTGAGCTCAGCCGTTCAGGGCGACCTCATCGAAATGGGACTGACGGCCAAACGCTTTGGCCGCACGTCCTTGACCATGCGCGCCGAGGTCCGGAACATGATCACCCGGCAGAGCATCCTGACCATCGAGGAGATCGTGTTCGTGAACATGGGCGCTGATGGCCGCCCGCAGCCCCACGGCTACACGGAAATCACGTATGACCGGGACCGCATCCCCACCCACCACCTGACAGAAACCCTGCACGAGGACTGAACCACGCGCCGTCGGGCGTTACTGGTTAAACGGGTGCTGGCTAACGCCAGGCAGACGGGTGCTGGCGGCCGCGAAAACGCGGCCGCCAGCTTGTATTTCCGGTGAGGGAGTGACTTCACCGGAATCTGGGGGGCGCTTTAGCGCCGGTCGAACGTGAGGCCGCCGGGCACTTGGAATGTGGGCATCAGTTCCAGCATGCCGACGTTCACATGTCGGGGCGTTTCGATAGCGTAGTCCAAGGCGTTCACGATGTCGTCCGTGGTTAGTGACTCGTAGCCCTCGTAGTACGTCTTCCAGGCTTCTTCCATGGCCTCGGGGCTTCCGCCCATGTTGCGGCCGAAGATTTCTGTCTCCACGCGTCCCGGGCAGATCTCGGTGACGCGGATCCGCTTGCCGACCGTGTCGTTGCGAAGTTGTCGGGAGACCTGGTGCACAGCAGCCTTGGTCGCGTGGTAGACGGTGTGTCCATAGAAGTTGTAGGTGCCGGCGATCGAACTGATGTTGATAACGTGGCCGAGGTCCCGCTCCACCATTCCCGGCAGTACCAGGCGGGTGAGCTGAAGCAGGCCGCGGAGATTGACGTCCACCAGTTCGTCAATATCCTCTTCGGACGAGTCCAGGATGTTCCCCGGCCGGGAAACCCCGGCGCAATTCACCAGGACGTCCACGTTGAGGTCATTCACGACGGCGGCCAGCGCGGCTGTGTCGGTCAGGTCCACTACGTGCGGGATCGCTCCGGTACGGTCGGCCAATTCCGCCAGGCGTTCCTCGTTGCGGGCCACAGCGTGAACAGTCAAGCCGCGCTTGGCAAGTCGTTCGGCAATGGCTGCACCCATTCCGGTTGACGCGCCGGTGACGAGAGCGGTGGTGTAATCGGAAAAAGTCATTGGGTTCTCCAAAGGTGGGGAATCGGTGGCGCTTCTGCGTCCGGCCAGGCCGGACGCAGAAGCCCGAAGGTCAGTGGTTGCTAAGCGTCGCGCAGCGGCTCGTGGGCGCGGTCCTTGACCGTGCTGACCGCGATGAGCGTGCCGAGTGCCGTGATTACGGCGTAGAAGGCCGGCATGTAGATGTTGCCCGTGCTGCTGATAAGCCAGGTCATGAGAAGCGGAGCCGTGCCGCCGAAGAGTGCCGACGAGATGTTGTAACCCAGCCCGTAAGCCGAGTACCGGACCCGTGTGGGGAACAGTTCGACGATCAGGATGTGAATGACTGCGGTATGTCCAGCGAAGACGACTGCCATGATGCAGGCACCGAGGATTGCCAGGCCCATTTGGCCGGTTGCAATGAGGGCGTACGAGGGGATGCCGAGGGCCGCCATGGCGATGGCGGAACCGGCGATAACCTTCTTGCGCCCCACGCGATCCGACAGCGCACCCATGAAGGGGATCGCGACGCAGATGACAACAAGGCTGCAGGCAGTCACCAGGAGCGCCTCGCCGATGGTGAAGTTCAGCTGCTTGCCCTTGAGGAACGTGGGCATGTAGGAGAACAGGACGTAGTAGCCGGAGCCGTTCATGAGCGGGATGAAGAGGGCCAGGAGCATGGCACGGCGATGCTCGGCGGACTTGAAGGCTTCCTTCAGCGGGTTCTTGGAGAGCCCGCCCTCTTCCTTGAGCTTTACGAAGTTGGGAGTATCGGCGATGGCCTTGCGGATGTACCAGCCGATGATGCCCATGGGGATGGCGACGAGGAACGGGATGCGCCATGCGAAGGAACCGAAGCCGCCGGCGTCAATGGCTGCCTGCGTGAGCCAGGGAGACATGGAGTAAGCGACCAAAGTACCGGTGAGCAGTGCTGCGAAGGAGGCGATCTGGGCGTACGAGGTGATGATGCCGCGCTTGCCCTCGGGGGCGTGCTCAGCGAGGAAGGTCATGGCGCCGGCAGCCTCGCCGCCCACCGAGAAGCCCTGAAGAAGACGCAGGAGAACCAGCAGAATCGGAGCCGCAACGCCAATGGCAGCGAATGGCGGCAAGAGCCCTATACCGGCGGTGGCAACACTGATCAGCAGAATGACGAAGACCAGGAGCTTTTGCCTGCCGATCCGGTCTCCGAGGTAGCCACAAACAACAGCGCCAAGCGGTCGCACGAAGAAGGAGACCGCATAACCGGCGAACACGAAGAGCAAAGCGTTGTCCGGGTTTCCCGGTGCCAGGAAGACGAGCGCCAGCGTGCCCGCCATGAAGGCGAAAATGCCGTTGTCGTACAGTTCCACGAAGATGCCAACGCAACCGGCGGTGACAACTTTGCGGGTTTGGCGGCCCGTGAGCCGCTCATGCTGCGTGGGCGCAGCGTTGGTGCTTGCGGTCATGACTTTTCCTTACTAGATGAGCGTAGCAACGCCTACTGGTATGACGACAGGGTCTTTAGCTGCATGCCGCAACTGGTAGGTCCTGCCACTGGGGACGGCATCCGATGCCGAGGAGTCCGAAGACGGTGTTGACGGATTCGCGGAGGGTTTCAAGCTGCGCCCGCGAGCGTCGATGGGCGGCAGTTGCTTCTGCCACTGTGGTTTTCCGAAAACGGACTTTGTCCCCTGGCCGTGCTTGGGCCAGGACATCCAGTCCGGTGCTGGTTACTACTGCGAGTACGGGATACCCGGCGGTGACGCCGCGTCCCCGGTGCAGCACCAGCAGCTCTTCCCTTGAAGGAACCTCGACGGCGCCCACAGGCACTCCGCGGGAAAGGACCTCGCCGCTGGAGGTTCTTTCCGGCAGGTCTCCGCCAAGTCGAAGGCCGATGTGGTTGCTGCGGCCGCTGACCGTGTACTCCGAGGTGAAGAGCAGTTCACCGGATTCGCCAAACTCGGCGACGTCCGGTCCGTCGGTCACATCGACCGACAGATCTGATCCCATGGTTGGCCGTTCAAGGCCCAACCGGAAAAGGGGGAGGTCGAAGTAAGGCTGGCGTACCGGGCCCACGCTTCGACGGGTGGGAAGGCTGGTACCTTCCTTGAGCTGAAGTCCAAAGCCAACCACGGTGTCCGGGGCTACACTGCCAAGCAGCGTGTCTGCCTCGATGGAACCATGGATAGCCAGGTAGGCGCGCAGTCCGCTACGAATTCGACGAATGGATACTGATTCGCCCGCCCTCACGGACACAGGTTCCCACTGACTCGACGGGCGACCCCCGACGGTGAGCGTGAGCGGGGCACCGGTGACGGCGATGAGGATGTCACTGGTGGCTTTCATCCGGAAGTCGAGTGCAGTGATTTCCACCAACGCATCGTTGTCCAGATTGCCCACCAAAATATTCGCCGCTCGGGCTGAGTACTGGTCCAAAGCTCCGTTGACCGGCAGCCCGAAACGGGGGCCGCGTGTACGTCCGAGGTCCGTGACCACCGCGTTACCGGGCTGCTGGATCAGGATTCCGCCGTTCATGGCCGCACTCCCGATCCGGAGGGAGCCAGTTCCAGCGGCTCCAATTCCAAGCCGACATAGTGGTTGAAGTCCTCGGGATGGATCTCCCGGAAACGCAGGATGTCGCCCGGCTTGTACGGGACCATCGGTTCCCGGCGGATGTTCAGGACTGACAAGGGGGTTTGGCCAATGACGCACCAGCCGCCGGGGGCCACAGCCGGAGCGATGACGGCTTGGCGGCCGGCGACTGCAACAGCACCTGCCGGAACACTCAGCCGGGGATCCTTGAGGCGGGGTACGGGCTTGGGGAACGCGGGTCCGTCCATCATGGGCGAGCCTGCAGGCGCACCCAGGCAACGAACCGTGTATGTCTTTTCGGTGTGTAGCCGGATGACTTCCTCAGTATCAATCCCCTGATACTGCGCAAGGCGCTCCAGGTCCGGGCCGTAGTGGCCGCCATAGACCACGGGAACATCGAACTCGCGGGGAGCCGTTGCGGTTTCGCCCGTACGTCCAATTTCAAGCAGTCCGAGTTTCACGAATGCCCGTACTTGACGGGCTGAAACCAGAATGGGATCGAATTCAACCAGTACCGAATCGTATGTAGGAACCGCACCGTGAAGGCCCTCGGCGCCGCAGTTTTCCAGCCACTGGGCCAGTCCATGCACTGTAAGCCAGTTCTCTTCGCTTGCCTCCGAGATCGCGACTACACGTAGTGCGGAGTCTCCGGATTCGTAGACTTCGGTGGGGACCGCTGTAAGCACGGACATGTCAGGCCACCTTCCTCTTGGCATCCATGACCTCGGCGAGCGGGGCGAGGCGGACACCCGCTGAGACGAGCTCCGAGCGGATCAAGCGGGCGAGTTTGACGGCACCGGGGTTGTCCCCGTGCAGGAGGACGGTGTCGACGTCGATATCCATGTCCACGCCGTTGGCGCAGCGGATCTTCCCGTCGACCACCATGCGCAGGGTCCGCTCCAGGATCTCTGCGGGATCATGCAATACGGCACCGGGCTGGCTGCGGGGAACCAACGTGCCGTTCTCCTGGTAGGCGCGATCCACGATGCCAACAATGGCCACGTCCAGTCCGGCGGCACGGGCGGTGGTGGCCAGCTCGCCTTCCTGCGCCACCACAATGAGTTCGTTATCCACCCGCGCTGCCGCCTCAGCAACAGCCCGGGCGTAATCGGGGCGTACGGCCACCAAGTTGCCGAGCCGGCCGTGGGGCGCGAGGTGGGTGACCTTGGTGTCGTGGAACGCGGCGAAACCGTTGAGCGCACCCAGCTGGTAGAGGACGTCGTTCTGTACTTCGCTGGCGGAGAGGCCCATATCGCGCCGGCCGAAACCTCGCAGGTCCGGGAAGCTCGGATGCGCACCGATGCCAACCCCACGGCGAACACATTCAGCAACAGTGGTTGCCATAATGTCCGGATCACCGGCGTGGAACCCGCACGCAATATTGGCACTTGTGACGATCTCCAGGAGGTCGGAGTCGTCGCCAATGGTGTAGGCGCCAAATCCCTCTCCGAGATCCGCTACAAGATCAATTGTCGGGTTCACGTGATTCTCTTTCCGTGATTGTTATTTCGTAGGGTGAAAAGCGGGCAACTGTCTCCGCAGGGGATAAATAAATTCCAGGGAATACCCTGCGACTTCTACAATCCACATCGCGGCCTGAAGTTCTTCCAAAAGTCTCGCACCGCCCAACGACGTTGCACAAAGACCTAATAGCTATCCCGTAATAGCTCTCCGTTATGACGTGCACCACCCTGTACTGTGGCGTGGGTCCCAGTGCTGCCAGATAGAATTTCCCCATGGCATGCCACCCGGGGACGTGGCCCCTCCAGGAAGGCAGACATGGATACGCGCAAACTCGCATACTTCGTGCAAATCGTTGACTCCGGGAGCATCACCAAGGCAGCTGCTGCCCTCCATGTTGCCCAGCCGGCCCTCAGTCAGCAGGTGTCTGCACTCGAAAACGACCTCAAGCAGCGTCTGCTGATCCGCAGCAAGCAAGGCGTTGAACCCACCGCTGCGGGACACACCCTCTATCGCCACGCCCAGTCGATTCTGCGGCTGGTTGAACAAGCCCGGCAGGACGTGGCCTCCTCAGGCGCCGCCCCCTCCGGGAGGGTCTCCATCGCGATCGCGCCCTACAGTATGGCGTCGAGCCTCACGCCCAGGATCATCAGCGAAGTCGGCCGACGCTACCCGGACATCGTGCTCCACTTGACCGAAATTTTCGGCGGCGTCCTGAGCGAGGCCATCAAGAACGGACGCCTCGACATGGCGCTGATCTATGAGCCGGGAAAGATCCGGGGCGTGCAATTTACCACCATGATCGTCGAAGACCTCCACCTGGTTGTCCATCCCGACGTAGATGTCAACCACGGCAAGGACACGGTCACTCTTGCGGAAGCGAGCACGGTGGGGCTGTTCCTTCCGGAGAAGAACCACACCTTGCGCCAAATCATCGAGAAGGGCCTGGCCGACCAGGATCTGCGGCTCCGCCTCGTGGGGGAAGTGGAGTCCGTCCCCTCCCTGACCCGGCTTATCCGCGCCAACCTGGGTGGCACCGTGCTGCCGAAGTCAGCCGCCGACGCCCTCTTCCCGGATCAGGACTTCAAAGTGCTGCGGATCGTGGAGCCCGGGCTGCAAAGCAAAATCGCCCTCTGCACCCCGGACCACGAGCCACTGTCCGAGGCAGCCTCGGCGGTGCTCTTGGTGGTCAAGGAGATGCTGCATCAACAACTCATCAGCAAGTACGGCACCGACCCCGTGCAGTTGCCGGCCCATCCATAACAAACACTTATCCGGACAGACAGCTTTGGTCTTATTCAGCAGCGTTTTAATTTCCTAGTATCGAATTAGCAAGACATTCGAAAGCAGCTCACGGATTCCGCGGGCAAGTTCAAAGGAAATAACGGTGAAAAGGATCAGCACAGCCGGATGGGTTTCGAATCCAACACGCGGAACGATGAGCGCACGAACCGGATTTCACTGCCCACGAAATGGCTTTTGGCGTCCAATCGGTGGCATTGGTGAACCATTGTTCGTCTTCGAGGGAAGCTTGATGCCCACCCACGCTGGAAACAGCATCGAATGGCACTTGGTGGACACCCGCCCGGGACACTCCGGACTCGACTAAGCCCTCCCGAACCCGACCCGGCCCGCTCCTCGCCGGTCCTCCCCCAGAACCCGGCCATCCGCCGTCGTACTTTTACCCAAGCTGCAGCACCCTAAGGCGCCCTGTCACCGACAAGGCGCCTTTTCCGTGCGCAAAAAAGTGCACACCAAAGGGCCGGCCACAACGCCATTCAAGACGCGCGACCGGCCCGGACGGAGGAGCCTAGTCTTCGACCAGCAAGCCCTTGGCTTTCAGCTTCTCAGTCAGGCCGCAGAGCTCAATGGTGTTGCCGCCGTCGTGGTACAGCTTGATGAGTTCGCGCTCGTGATCGTCGCGTGCCTGGGACAGTGCGATGACTTCCTCAGCCTCCTCCCGGCGGACCACCACGACGCCGTCAGCGTCGCCTCGGAGAATGTCGCCGGGGTAGATGATTTCGTCGCCGAAGACGATCGGGTGGTTGATGGGGCCAAGCGTTTCCTTGACTGTGCCCTTGATGCTGACGCTGCCGGAGAAGACAGGCAAGCCGAGTTCGATCAGATCCTGGGTGTCGCGCACACCGGAATCGGTGACCATCGCGGCGATGCCTTTGGCCTTCATCGCATTGCCCAGCACGTCGCCAAAAGTGCCGGCCTCGGCCATTTCCTGCGCGCCGACCAGCACGACGTCGCCCGCCTGTGCATAGTGGATGGCGACCTGGAGCATCAGGTTGTCCTGCGGTGCACAAGCGACCGTGACGGCCGGGCCGCAGAAGGACATGGAGCGGTCGATCGGCTTGATCTTGGAGCTCAATGCGCCGCGGCGACCCTGGGCTTCATGGATGGTAGCTGAGGAAAAGGCAGCGAGGCGGCTGACGACGTCAGCGTCGGGGCGCTCGAACTTGGTCTTGACGTGGATCATTTTTCAAGATCTTTCTGTGGGCTTAGGAAAGGGCGTTGACGGCTTCGTGGATCGAGTCCACGCCCGCATTGATGGTCTCCAGCGAGGTAGCGAAGGAGATGCGGAAGTATGGGCCCAGACCATAGGCCGAGCCCTGGATGACAGCGACGCGGGCAGCGTCCAGCAAGTACAACGTGAAGTCCTGGTCGTTCTCGATGACGTTGCCATTGGGCGTGGTCTTGCCGATGACGCCCGAGCAGTTCACGTACGCGTAGAAGGCACCTTCCGCTGGAGCAACGGAAAGCCCATTGATGGCGTTCAAACCCTCGACGGCGGCGTCCCGGCGTTTGCGGTACACCTCCACACTGTCGCGGACGAAGGATTGATCTCCGTTGAGCGCCGCTACGGCCGCGGCCTGGCTGATGGACGACGGGCACGAGGAGGTCTGCGATTGCAGTTTGTTCATGGCCGCGATCAAAGGGGCTGGGCCGACGCCGTAGCCAAGGCGCCAGCCGGTCATGGCGTACGCCTTGGAGACGCCGTTGACCAGGAGGATCCGGTCCTTGAGCGCCGGCACAGCGGTGACCAGGCTGGTGACGCGGCCATCGCCGAAGTGGATTTCGTCGTAGATCTCGTCGGTGAGAATGAAGACGTGGGACTGCTCCTCAAGGACCGCTCCCAGTGCCTGCAGTTCCTCGCGGGAGTAAACGGCGCCCGTCGGGTTGGACGGAGCGTTAAGGATGAGCCACTTGGTCTTGGGGGTGATGGCTTTTTCCAGGGCAGCCGGCGTGAGTTTGAAGCCTGTATCTTCGCCGCAAGGAACGATCACCGGTGTGCCATCGTTGGCGAGGACCATATCGGGGTAGGAAACCCAGTACGGTGCCGGGACGATCACTTCATCGCCAGCGTTGAGCGAGGCCATGAGCGCAACGTAGAGAACCTGCTTGGCACCGCCGCCGATAGTCAGCTGGTTCCGTTCGTAGTGGTGGCCAGTGTGGTTCTCGATCTTGTGCAGAATGGCCGCCTGCAACTCGGGTGTCCCAGTCACCGAGGTGTACTTGGTCTCGCCGGCCTTGATCGCCTCGATGGCTGCGGCCTTGATGTGGTCAGGGGTGTCGAAGTCCGGCTCGCCGACGGTCAGGTCGATGATCGGGATGCCTTCAGCTTTTAGTTCGCGGACGCGGGCGGCGGCCGCAACGCTGGCTGAGGACTTGATGCGGGTGACCCTCGACGCCGGCAGGTAGTCGGACATGTCTCCTCCAGGAATGTGGAACCCAGGACGCGCGGATTCGCGCATCCCCTTTTTCGAGACTAGGGATCCGCGAGCGCTGTGGATAAGACCTAATGTGCGTGGATCAATAAGGGACTCTTATGACGTCTGGGCGTGTACAGGGACTAATGCGTGCTCGCTTATATGGGTTGCTTCCATGCACTTTGCTTATGGGTTCACGCGGTATTGGTATTTCCGTGGCTCGGTGAACGCAGCCTAGATTCATAGCTCAGAAGTGTTCGCCAGTCGTCGGAAGGGAGCCAATGCGAGCCTCAACCACTTCCGTTTCAGACCGGTTACGCACTGGGCGGTACACCTATCGAGCCAAGGCACCCGGCCCGGCCCAGGCTGCGGCCAAAGGGGAGCATGCCAAGCTCACGCGCGCCCTCGGAGTGCACAGGCAGCTCCTCTCCCACGCCTGCAGTGCAATCCGCGCTCTGGCCGCTGCCCGGAACGAGATGATCGCCCAGGCATTGGAGGATGGGCTCACGTTGGCAACCATCTCGGCCGTGACTGGTGAGAGCATTCGCGCAGTACGAAACATCGCCTTGGCTTATGACGACCTCCAAGCGAGCGGGCTCCCCCGCAACGCGCAAGTCGACGCGCTGAAGGCCAAGAGCGAGGAGTTGAAGGCGGCAGAAAGGCACCGCGACCAGATCACGGAACGCCGCGAAGCTTTAATTGTCATCGCTTTGCAAAACCAGGTCTGCGACGACCTTGAACTTGCCTCACTGACCGGACTGACGCAGGACCACATCCGCCGGTCGACACGAGGCCTCACCCGGCCAGCGTAGAAGCCTTTCCACTTAACTCCCCACCGTTGAACCCTAGGGTCCTGGAGGGTAGAACGGAGGGATGACGGACGTGAACTCCTGGATGAGCCAGTACATACGCGCGTGGACCTCGAATGAGCCCGATGACATCCGGGCGTTGTTCACTGAGGACGCCATCTACTACGACAGGCCTAACACTGAATCCCCGTGGAACGGCCATGAAGAAATCGTGCAGGGATGGTCGGACGCCGGCGACAAGCCCGATGACTGGACCTTCGAATGGACGCTCCTTGGCCAGGACGGAGACACGGCTTTTGTCCAGGCCGTCACTACGTACCTCAACGATCAGCCCACGTACGACAACCTTTGGGTCATCCGCTTTGCCGAGGACGGCCGTGCGCGCGAATTCACCGAGTGGTATATGGAGCGCAAAGACACCCCCGCCGAACCCAACTAATACGAAAGTAGGGCGGGTCAGATATACGGCGGCGCCGCTCACCCGCTACTTGGTTCAGTAGCGGGATGGCTTGCTGATCAGCACATTCTCGTGGACCCGGATCCAGCCCTGATATTCCGGTCGGTTTGTGTCGACGCCGTCGTTGATGAGCTTCGCCTCTGTACCGTCCGCGCCAGAGATCGTGACGATCTGCTCGCTTGTCGCGACCGCTGCGCAACCGGCCCTCCACCGCTCCGTCAGTCCTACAGGTACCGCAATCAAGCAAACGGTCCCGGAAGTGGAACTTTTAGCCCCGAAGTACTTCACGTCGTCGTGGGTTGCCAGCAACCGGGCTGTCCCGGCCTCGAGGTTCAGATCCACGCCGGTAAGGCTCACGGACTCCGGAGGCTTGTCCTCCGCCGACGCTTCCCGCTCCAGTGCTTTCAACCCGGCCGGAGCCGAGCAGCCAGTAAGCCCCAGCGCGGCGACTACGGAAAACACAGCTATCGCACGACGATTCATAGCGCTGCCCCCTCAGGCTCTGGTTCGTCGAGCCTAACCCATCCGGGTACGTCAGTAGCTGTCGCGCTCCGCCGTTTCGGACACGGGAATGAACGTCGAGGCGAACCCTTCCGAGGCCCGCGCCAGGACAGCAACATCGGCGCCCACCAGGACAAAGGAGGCACCGGCGTCGAGATACGCGCGGGCCGTGGACTCATTGAAGGCGTTCACGCCCGCTGGCTTGCCGGCCGCTTTTGCAGCTTCAAGGCAATGCTCGACGACGGCCCTCACCAAGGGATTTTCCTGCTGTCCCAGCAAACCCATGGAAGCTGCGAGGTCCGAAGGGCCAAGGAAGATGCCGTCCACGCCATCGACGGCCAGGATTTCCTCCACAGCAGAAGCCGCCGCCTCGGATTCAATCTGAACCGTGAGGCTGATCGATTCTGAAGCAGCTGCAAGGTAGTCAGGAACACGGTTCCAGCGTGACGCCCTGGCCAAAGCAGAACCCACACCGCGTACGCCCAGAGGCGGATACCGGACGGCGGCCACCGCGGACGCGGCTTCGAACGCAGAATTCACCATGGGAATCAGGAGGTTCTGCACTCCGAGGTCAAGGTATTGCTTGATGACCACGGTGTCGTTGACCGGCGGTCGGACCATCGCCTGAACGGGGTAGCCACTCACGGCGTGGAGTTGCGCAAGGATCGATTCGAGGCCATTGGGACTGTGCTCGGCGTCGATCAAGAGCCAGTCCAGCCCGGATCCCGCACAGATCTCAGCCACCAACGGACTACCCGAACAAACCCACATGCCAGCCAACGGACGGCCAGCCTCTGAGAGGGCTGAATAGAACGTGGGGTTCAGTCGAAATTGCATGTCACGACTCCCAAAGGTCCGTAGTCCGCGTGTACGGTATCACCTTTGTACACCCACATGGGGCGGGTAAACGAGCCCGCAAGGATAATATCTCCGGCCTTCATTGAGTCCCCGTGCGCGGCGATTTTGTTGGCCAGCCAGTGGACGCCGTTGGCCGGGTGATCAAGCACTCCGGCTGCCACTCCGGTCTCTTCCACGGTCTGGTTTTTGTACAGAATCGCGGAGACCCAGCGGAGGTCGACGGCGTCGGGGCGCACTGGTCGGCCGCCTATCACCATGGCCCCCATCGCGGCATTGTCCGAGATGGTGTCCACGATGGTCCGGCCCTCCATTTCGATCCTGGAGTCCAGGATTTCCAGGGCCGGAACCACGTAGTCGGTGGCATTAAGGACATCGAAAATCGTGCAACCAGGGCCCTTGAGTCCGTCCTTCAGCACGAACGCGAGCTCCACCTCGACGCGCGGGTGCGTGTACTGGTCCCATTGCACGGAGCAGCCGGTTTCCAGGACCATGTCATCGAAGATCGCCCCGTAGTCCGGTTCGGTGATGCCGGTTGCGGCCTGCATGGCTTTGGACGTGAGGCCGATCTTCCGCCCCATCAACGTGCGCCCGGCCTCCTCGTTCCGGCGCCGCCACAGCTGCTGGACGGCGTAGGAGTCCTCCACCGTCATGTCAGGGTAGCGGGCGGTAAGGCGCGGGACCGGCTTGCGGTTACGGCCGGCCTCGAGCAGTTCGTCGGCAATGGCTTCGATCGTCTTCGCGTCCATCATGGTTAGACCTGCGCCCCCAATTTGAAACCTTCAGCAGCCTCGCCGGAGGCGCCTTCGGGGCGGGTGTAGGAGAAACCGTCGGCGCCGACGGTGACGGCCATTTCTGAAGCGTCAGTGCGTTCGATGACGGGTTGGGGGTTGCCGTCCAGGTCCAGGACCAGGGAGGCTTCGGTGTACCAGGACGGGACGACGGGGTTGCCCCACCAGTCGCGGCGCTGGTTGTCGTGGACGTCCCAGGTGACGGTGGGGTTGTCCGGATCGCCGGTGTAGTAGTCCTGGGTGTAGATCTCCACGCGGTGGCCGTCGGGGTCAAGGATGTAGAGGTAGAACGCGTTGGACACGCCGTGGCGTCCGGGGCCGCGTTCGATGCGGTCGCTGATGCGCAGGGCACCCATTTTGTCGCAGATCTGGATGATGTTGTGCTTCTCGTGGGTGGAGAACGCGATGTGGTGCAGGCGGGGTCCGTTGCCGCCGGTCAGGGCGGTGTCGTGCACGGTTTGCTTGCGGTGCATCCACGCGGCGTAGGTGACGCCGTCGGAGTCCTTGATGTCTTCGGAGACGCGGAAGCCGAGGTCTTCGAGGTATTTGCGGCCGCGCGGGACGTCCGGGGTGACCTGGTTGAAGTGGTCCAGGCGGACCAGTTCGCCGGCGGAGTAGAGGTCGTAGCGCTGGGTGAGGCGTTCGACGTGTTCCACGTCGTAGAAGAATTCGTAGGGGAAGCCCAGCGGGTCTTCGACGCGGACGGAGTCGCCCACGCCCTTGGTGAAGCCTTCCTTGCGGCGCTCCACCCGGCACCCGAGTTCGCGGTAGTAGGCCTCGGCGGCGTCCACCTCGGCCGGGGACTTCACCCGGTACGCGAACGCTGCGGCTGCTGCGACCGGGCCCTTGCGGAGGACGAGGTTGTGGTGGATGAACTCCTCGAAGGAGCGCAGGTAGATGGTGTTCTCGTCTTCCTCGGTGACGTGCAGGCCGAGCAGGTCCACGTAGAACGCACGGGACTTGGCGAGGTCCGTGACCACGAGTTCAAGGTAGGCGCAGCGCACGATGTCCGGCGCGGGCACCGTGGGGGTGGGGATGGGGCCGGTGAAGGGGTTGCTCATGGGATTCTCTCTTCGTTGAAAGGGTAGGTGTTAGCTGTCGCCCGCAGAAGCGGAGTCGTCAATGCTGCCGAACTTGGGTGTGTGCACGGAGCCGAGGGTGATGTGCACCGCCTGCTGGTCGGTGTAGAAATCGATGGAACGGTAGCCGCCCTCGTGGCCCAGACCGGAAGCTTTGACGCCACCAAACGGGGTGCGGAGGTCGCGGACGTTGTGGCTGTTGAGCCACACCATTCCGGCTTCCACGTTCTGGGAGAAGTTGTGGGCCCGGGTCAGGTTCTGCGTCCAGATGTAGGCCGCCAGGCCGTACTTGGTGTTGTTCGCCAAGGCGAGGGCTTCGTCGTCGTTCTCGAACGGCGTGATGGCCACAACCGGCCCGAAGATTTCCTCTTGGAAGATCCGCGCATCAGGTGCGACGTCGGCAAACACCGTGGGTGCGATGTAGTTGCCTTCGGGCAGGTGGTCGGGTCGGCCGCCACCGGCAAGCAGCCGGCCTTCGGACTTGCCGATTTCCACGTAGGACGCCACTTTCTCGTAGTGCTCCGGGTGGACCAGCGCACCCACCTGGGTCTTGGGATCGTGGGGATCGCCCACCACGATGTTCTTGGCACGGGCGGCGTACTTTTCGCAGAATTCGTCGTAGATGGCCCGCTCCACCAGGATGCGGGAGCCGGCGGTGCAGCGTTCGCCATTGAGGGAGAAGACACCGAACAAGGCGGAGTCGATTGCGGCATCGAGGTCGGCATCGGCGAACACGACGCACGGGGACTTCCCGCCGAGCTCCATGGACAGGCCCTTGAGGTTGGCTGCGGCATTGCGGAAAATCGTCTGGCCCGTGGTGGTCTCACCGGTGAAGGAGATCAGCGGCACGTCCGGGTGCTTCACCAGTGCGTCGCCGGCTTCTTCGCCCAGGCCGTTGACCAGGTTGAACACGCCGTCGGGCAGGCCGGCATCCTTGAAGATCTGCGCCCACAGTGACGCGGACAAAGGAGTGAACTCGGCAGGCTTGAGGACCACCGTGTTGCCGGTAGCCAGCGCCGGAGCGAGCTTCCAGGACTCAAGCATGAACGGAGTGTTCCACGGCGTGATCAAGCCCGCGACGCCGATCGGCTTGCGGTTCACGTAATTGATCTGTGAGCCGGGGACCTTCATGGCGTCGTCGAACTGTGCCACGATCAGGTCCGCGAAGAAGCGGAAGTTCTCGGCTGAGCGCAACGCCTGGCCCTTGGACTGGGTGATCGGCAAGCCGGTATCAAAGGTCTCCAGCTCGGCCAGGCGCTCTTCCTGGGCCTCCACGGCGTCGGCGATCTTGTTCAGCACACGGGCACGTTCGCGCGGCTTCATCTTCGGCCACGGGCCATTGACGAACGCTTCACGGGCTGCTGCCACAGCGAGATCGATGTCTTCCTTCTGGCCGGCCGCTGCCGTGGCGTAATTTCCGTTGGATACTGGGTCCAGGACGTCAAAGGTTTTCCCGGAAACGGAGTCTACGAACTCACCGTTGATGAAGTGCTGGATGTGCGTGGGCAGGTTCTCGGGCACGTGATGCTTGGCTGATGTTTCTACAGGGGTCGTCATCGTTGTCTTCCTTTTTCATCCAACGCGGGGTCACTTATGGCCCATGTGGGGTGCGTTTGGGGGCCATATGTGACCCCGCGTTGCTTTAGTTGGTGGTGGCGAGGTATGCGTCCAGGGTCGCGGCGCGGTGCCGGCGGGCGGCGTGTTCGATCGTGTCGGCGTCTGCTCCAGACTCGATGAGCTGCAGCAGCGCCTCGTGTTCTTGCACCGATTCCTGCGCGCGGCCGGGAACGAAGCGGAACGTCGACGAGCGGAGCGATGCCAGCCGGTTCCATCCACGATGGACCAGGTCAAGAATGTGCGGATTGGGGCAGTGCTCAAACAAGACACTGTGGAAGTCCTGGTTCAGCGCGGTGAAACGAACGGGGTCGAAGTGCTCCAGGCATTCCCGCATTTCCTCGTTCACGGCGCGTGCCCTTGCAATGGCAACAGAGTCGATTAACGGTGCGGACAATGCGGTGGCCGCACCCTCCACGATGCTCAGCGTCTGCATCGTGTACAGGTACTCCGTGGGGTCAATCCCGGAGACCGTGGCACCAACGTTCCGCTCGAACTTCACCAGCCCCTCAGCCTCCAAGCGGCGGATCGCTTCCCGGACGGGGACCACGCTGAAGCCCAGGTCCTCGGCAATCTTCGCGAGCACCAGCCGGTAACCCGGTGTGTAGATGCCTTCCACGATCCTGGCCTTGACGGCGGTATACGCCTGTTGGGACTTGCTTTGTGCAGCGGCGCTTTCGACGGCGGTTTCAGTCACTGTTGGCTCCCTTCCCGGCTCTGCCAGTCAGCTGTGACCCACTCTGCGTACCGCGTCTGCCATTCCTTGTTCATCGGGTAAAGCCCATCCACGCTGTTGCCTTCCTTGACCATCTGGAAGATGAACGCCTCTTCCTTTTCCTGCTGGATGCAGTCATCCACCAGTTCCTCGGCGATGGCGGGCGGGATCACCAGGATGCCGTCCGAATCGGCAACAATGATGTCTCCCGGCTGAACTGTTGCACCACCGCACGCGATGGTGACGTCCGTATCCCACGGAATGTGCCGGCGACCAAGGACTGCCGGGTGCGGATTCGCGAAGTAGGTTGGCATGTCGAGATCAGCCACGGCGGAGTAGTCACGGACGCCACCGTCGGTGATGATCGCAGCGGCTCCACGGACCTGGGCGCGCAGAGCGAGGATGTCGCCAACGGTGCCGGTGCCCTTCTCGCCGCGGGCTTCCATCACGAGGATTTCGCCTTCATTCACGGAATCGATCGCGCGCTTCTGTGCATTGAATCCCCCGCCGTGGGTCTTGAACAGATCCTCGCGGTTGGGCACATAGCGCAGGGTCCGGGCAAGGCCAACTACCTTGCGGTCGGGGCGCGTGGCCTGCAGGCCGTCGATGCTCACATTGTTCAGTCCGCGTTTGCGGAGCTGCGAAGAAAGCGTGGCCGTTGCGACGCTTTCCAGCTTCGCTTTCAGCTCGGGCGTCAGGACAGAGACAACAGCAGGCAGGCCCGCCGCTTCACGCGATCCGTACGCCTCTTCCCGCTGGGTGTCATCAGTCTTGGGCTTGGCACCAAAGTCCGCGAACGGCGTCGTGCCTTCCGCTACTTTGGTGGTCAGGCGGCCGCTGCTGAAGCTACTGCCACTGACCTCAACCTCGACGACGTCACCCGGTTTGGCGACCGACGCGCCGGCAGGGGTGCCGGTCAGGATGATGTCGCCCTCTTCGAGCGTGAGCAGCTGGGAGAGGTCCGCGACGAGTTGCGTGAACGGGAAGAGCAAATCCTCGGTGGTGTCGTCCTGGACGAGGTCGCCGTTGTGCCAGGTGCGGATCCGCAGCTGGGCTGGATCAACGGCGTCGGCTGGTATCAACATGGGACCCACCGGCGTGAACCCGTCGCCTCCCTTGGACCGGACGTTGGAGCCCTTGTCTGCGTAGCGGAGATCGTAGACGCCCAGATCGTTGGAAGCGGTCACCCACTCGACGTGGCTCCAGGCATCCTCGAGGCCAACGCGGCGGGCCGACTTCCCGATGACGAGGGCAATTTCGCCTTCATAACCGAGCAGTTCGCAGCCGGCAGGGCGCTCAACGATGCCAGGAGCTTCGGCGGAACCGAGCGCCAGGGAAGTCGGCGGCTTCAGGAAGTACGACGGTTGCCCCGGGGTGCGTCCGCGCTGGGCCGCACGGCTAGGGTAATTGATATGGACGGCAATGACTTTGCGCGTACGGGCCAGCATGTCTTGGCTGACTTCCTCGGTCCGGAACTCCAACGTCACGGCGCCTCCTCCTGATCGAACATCCATCGAGTACGAAATCGTATACGATAACTATTGCCTCTGAACAGCAAGCCGTCAACCCCCTTTCCCAAAACAGAATCGTCCGCCCATAGTGATTGTTCAAAGCAGTGGAAGGAAGTCCGTGACCGAAAAGAATGAGCTCCAGCTGCTCAGGTTTGCCAACGGTTCCGAATGGGAGTCATGGCTCGCCGCGAACCACGAAAAGAGCGCCGAAGCCTGGCTCGTGATCGGCAAGAAGAACGCCGGTGCCCAGCTACTCAGCATTGGGGAGGCCCTGGACGGCGCCCTGTGTTTCGGCTGGATCGACGGGCAGCGCAAAGGCAATGACGAAGCGACTTTCCTGCAGCGCTACTCCCGACGCCGGGCACGGAGCTCCTGGTCACAGGTGAACGTTGGCAAGGCGGAGGCGTTGATCGAATCGGGGCGCATGCATCCCGCGGGGTTTGCTGAGATCGAGACCGCAAAGGCTGATGGCCGCTGGGAAGCCGCCTACGTTTCGCAGGCCAACGCGGAGGTCCCGGAAGACCTGGCAGCAGCTTTGGCCAGCAATCCAGCGGCCGGCGAAGCCTTCGAGCGCCTCGGCAAGACCGAGCGGTACCTCATCATCCTGCAGGTGCTCAAGGCCCGCACTCCGGACTCGCGCGCCAGGGCAATGACACGTTCCCTTGGGAAGCTGACGGCCAGAGCCTAATTTCTGCTGGATCATCAAGCCCGTCGGTGGCCCCAGGACCGGCCCGGCGCGGACATGACGAGGTGGTCTGCCGAATGATCCAGCAAAAATGAGTGCATCCTCCGCATGGACTCCCGTAGGGTACCCGCATGGACATCATCCTGGTACCTGGTTTCTGGTTGGACGCGTCATCATGGGCGGAGGTGACGCCGCCGCTTGTGGCAGCTGGGCACTCGGTTCACCCCCTCACGCTTCCCGGGCTGGAGTCCGTTGACGCCCCACGCGCCGGGATTGGCCTTCGCACACACATCGACGCCGTGGTGGACAAGGTGGATTCCCTTGGCGGCAATGTGGTGCTGGTGGGCCATTCAGGCGGCGGCGCCATCATCCACGGCGTTGTTGACGCCCGTCCGGATCGCGTGGACCGGGCCATCTATGTGGACAGCGGGCCACTAGGTGAGGGCGGCGTGATCAATGACGAACTGCCCGAGGACGGCGACGAAATTCCGCTCCCACCCTGGGAAGGCTTTGAAGACGCGGACCTCATCGACCTGAGCGATGACCTCAAGGAAGCCTTCCGCGCACGGGCCATCCCGGAACCGAAGGGCGTCGCCTTCGACCAACAACACCTCCACGATGTCCGGCGCTATGACGTCCCCGCCACCATCATCGCCTGCCAGTTCCCATCATCACTGCTTCAGGAGTGGATGGACGCCGGGCACCCGTTCACAGCGGAACTCGCGCGGATCCGGGACGTGGACTACATCGACCTGCCCACCGGACACTGGCCACAGTTCACCAAGCCACGTGAACTGGGCGAAGCCATCGTGTCGGCCGTCGAGCGCACCAAGTAACGCTCGACGCGCACCAAGTAACGCTCGACGGCGGGACGGGCCTTTCGGGAAAGAGGACCCCCCGGAAAGACGGACATTTTGAGGCTTGCCTGTCTTTGATGCTTACCTGCTGACGCTCAGGGCTTGGCCGGCGTGTTGGTCGCCGGCCCCTCCGGCGCAGCGCCGCCTTCGTCCGTCCAATCACTCCCCGTCTGATCATCGAGTGCAGGATCGGATACTACGTCCGACCTGACTGGAGGCATCGAAGTAGAAGCCGGAGCGGAAGCAGAAGCAGAGGAACCGGTGCTGGAGTTGCCTTGGTGCCCGGACTTTGGCTCCAGGATGCCCGGAAACATCGTCTCTGCCTTCTCCAGGAGCTTCTTGCCCGCGGCGTACAGATTGTCCAGGATGTCGGGGACTGATTCCTGGACGGTTTCAGTGGCCTGATGGACGTTCTCTTGAACCTCCGGGTTCTTCCAGACCTTTTGGGCGCCTCCGCGAACGCGCCGATACACCTCCGGCCAAGACTTGGATCCCCACACATAGCCAACAGCGATGCCGGCGGCGAACAATGCTTTCCCTTTCACAGGACCAACTCCTTTCGAGGTGCTATTCCTACGACACTAGTCCGGCCTTCACCCACTGTCACGTGTGCTCTTTCAAGGCTGGATGGTTAATGGCCATTTGCTGAATTGAGAAAGAGGACTAAACTTTAATGCCAACCAGCGGAAAACCCGCAGGCTACAACCACATGGCAACCCGAGGAGTGAAAACCATGGGACTGGATGACAAGATCAAGAATGCCACGGAAGAAGCAACGGGCAAGGTCAAGGAAAAGACCGGCGAAGCCACAGGCGACCGGGACCTCCAGGCCGAGGGTGCGGGCGAGCAAGCGTCGGCCAATGTGAAGCAGGCTGGCGAGCACGTCAAGGACGCCGCGAAGGACGCCTTCGGCGACAAGTAGCCAGATTTCAAGGCCATACGATCCCTGTTCGAGGGGTCAGGACCCTGACCGGCAAAATAGCAAGGTTACTTGCTGTTGTTCCCGGGACCAGCTAGCGTTGCTGTTGTAGTACTACGGTCCGGCCCCTTGGACAGGAGTGCTTTTGGCTGCATTTAATAACTCATCGACGTTTGCAGGAGACGTTTGCAAAATAACGTCCGCCCCTATTCCACTGGGCCTCAAGTGGCCCTGTTACAGCGGTTAGCCGCTGTAACTTACAACCGATGAACGGAACCCCTTCACCGAGTTCATGGAATTTCCATCAACAAGAAAGTAGGAGCAAAAATGGGTTTCTTTGGTTTTCTTTTGCTCGGCCTTTTGGCTGGAGCCCTCGCAAAGCTTATTCTTCCCGGACGCCAGGGAGGCGGCTGGTTAGTCACGTTGCTGCTGGGCGTCGTTGGCGCCCTGTTGGGCGGCTGGATCGGTGGCCTGATCTTCGGCGAAGGCTTGACAGAATTCTTCGCCATTCGAACGTGGCTCCTGGCCATCGGCGGATCCATCATCGTTCTGCTGATTTACGGCCTGGCCACAGGAGGACGCCGGGCCCACCATGGCTGACGAAACCACGCCCAACACCAACCAGGACGACCTTGAGGGTCAGTACGCAGAAGGTGATTACGGCGCTGCCGGAGCATCTCCTGAGGCCCTGAAAGAAGACGCTGGCGGGGACTATACCGCAGGCGACTACGCCGAGAAGACGGTCCCGTCTGCGGACGCGGAGCTCGACGAGCGCAATACGGAGGACACACCCGCGGACAGGCCGTTCTCGTCCGAACCGGATGACGAAGCTTCCGGCACAGGACACCCTTAACACTCAGGCATCCGCAAGGGTCCTGAAAACGACAAGAACCCGGAGACTGCAGTTGCGGCCTCCGGGTTCTTGCTTTGCCCGGTATTGGCGTTGCGAAAATGCATTGGCGCTGCGAAATGCATCGCCGCGGGGCTGATGTTCGCGGGCCTGATATTTTCGGGCATGGATAGTCGGGGCAGCGGCTGATCCGGCACCGTAGCGTGATGGTCAGGAATGGAGGGACAGTGCAGCATTGGACCCGGGCACTTGAGCTCATCGAGCAGGACCTTACTGAATCGGTCGAGGTCAGCACGTTGGCGCGAACGGCATTGACGTCGGAATATCACTTCAGGAGGATGTTTGCCTCCTTGGCCGGCATTCCGATTTCGGAGTACATCCGACGACGCCGCCTTACGTCCGCCACCGCGGAGATCATCGCCGGCGGAACGGTGCTGGATGTTGCCCTCCGCTACGGATATGGATCGCCCGAGGCATTCGCGCGTGCCTTTAAGGCAATGCATGGGCTTACCCCTTCAGAAGCGCGGCAACCTGGCGCAGTCCTCCATTCCCAGCCTCAGTTGAGGTTCCACCTCCGCATTGAAGGGAATACCGTCATGAAGCACCGAATAGTCAACAAGGAGGCCTTCCGCCTGATCGGCCTCAAAGTCCGCGTTCCGCTGGTTCACGAAGGTCCGAACCCCGCAATCATCCAGTTTCACCGCAGCATTGACCCGGATGCCACGAAGCGTCTGATGGCGTTGTCGGACGCCGACCCATCCGGACCCCTGTCCGTAACGGACAAGATTGATGAAGAGCGCCGCGAGGGCAGTGAGCTGGACTATTGGCACGCGGTGGCGTCAACCCAGCCCGCTCCGGAAGGTTTCGAGAGCCTGGACATCCCCGCCGGCCAATGGGTGGTGTTCGAAACCGAAGGAAAATTCCCCGACGCCCTGCAGCGCATGTGGGCGGACGCTGCTACGGAATGGTTCCCGGCCAACCCTTACTTTTGGGCACGCGGCCCCGAACTGCTCAGTGTCAGGCCGGACGCGGATGGCACCCGCGGGAGCGGGCAACTGTGGATTCCCATTGAGTCCAGTCAGGGGCCCTTCAAGAGCTTCAGCACCTCGTCAAGTGGCAAGACCCTCTGACGATATTCACGGGTAAGAACCCGGAGGACTGCCTCGGCAGCCTCCGGGTTCTCTGTTGCCACGGCCTCAGCCGCATAAATCACCCGGATGTTATGGGCGAAAGCATCAGCAGCAGTCTGGGCAATGCAGTTGTGGGCCGAGACCCCGGCCAGGATCACGGTTTCCACACCCCAGTTCCTGAGGCGCATCCCCAAGTCCGTGCCCATGAAGGCGCTGTCGCGGGTTTTGACCATCTGCGGGAAATCGGCAGTCACCAGGCCAGGAACGAAACTGGCCTGCTCACTTCCCCTGAAGATGAAGCCTTGGTCATCGTCCAGCATGTTCAGGCTCCAGGTGGATTTGTCCCGCTCATGCTGGGTACCAACCAAGAGGACGTTTGCCCCTGCCTCGCGCGCCGCGCTGGTCAATGAGTTGCAGGCAGCAACAACTTCTTCCTGACGCCTTTTCAGGGCCGGTTCCTCAAAAAAGGCGTTCTGCATGTCGATTACCAACACAGCAATCATGCGCGCATACCCTTTCCTGTCCCGGGTCAGAGACCCTTGCCGCCGGTCACCGGAAGCACAGCGCCTGAAATATAGGAGCCTTCGTCAGATGCGAGGAGCACATAGGCCGGTGCCAGCTCAGCAGGTTGTCCGGCACGGCCCAGCGGCGTGTCCTGGCCGAATGTTGGAAGCTTGTCCGGCCACTCGGTGGCGGGGATCAACGGCGTCCAGATCGGGCCCGGGGCCACGGCGTTGAGACGGATTCCTTTGGGCCCCAGCTCCTCTGCCATGGCTTTGGTGAATGCCACTTGGGCGGCCTTGGTCATGGCATAGTCCACCAGCTGGGCGGAAGGATTAAAGGCCTGGATAGACGCCGTGACGATGATCGACGCCCCTGGGCGAAGGTGCGGAATCGCGGCCTGTGCTGTCCAGATCAAGGAGTACAGGTTGGTTTTGAAGACCCGATCGAATTCGTCGGTAGGAATGGTCTCCAAACCCTCGCGGTTCTTTTGGTAGGCAGCGTTCAGGACCACAACGTTAAGGCCGCCGAGCTCCTGCACCGTTCGCTCCACAATCTCAGCCGCAAACTTTTCGTCGCGCGCGTCGCCGGGCAGCAACAGTGCCTGCGCCCCGCACTCACGGATCCATTCCGCCGTCGACTTCGCGTCTTCTTCTTCCTCCGGAAGGTAGCTGATGGCGACGTCGGCACCTTCGCGGGCATAGGCAATGGCCACGGCAGCACCGATTCCTGAGTCACCGCCGGTGATCAGGGCCTTCTTGCCCTGCAGGCGGCCGTGCCCCACATAGCTGGACTCGCCATGATCGGGCTGGGGGTTCAAGGGCTTGGTCAGGCCAGGCTGTTCTTGTTCCTGCTGGGGAAATTCGTCGGAGTGATATCCGCTGCGGGGATCCTTGGGGGCCGAGGTGAGGCGGTGATCCCCGCTTGCTTGTTGTCCGCTGTGGTTTGGGTCGGCTTGAGTCATGGTTCTGGCCTTTCTCAGATGTCTGATTCCCGGCTTGCGACGCTACCGTTGGCTGTACCCAGGCACATTGGACTCTAAACGCACGCTAAGGGCTAGGTCCGGAGCGTTTTGGCCTTCACCATGAGGAACAGTCCGTAGGCGATCAGGCCCACGGCAACGGCTGCCAAAAGGTACGGTCCATAGGGTTGCTCCCTCAATGCCCGCAGGCTTCCATCAAGTCCTGTGGATTGCTCGGGCTGAACGCGAACCGCGGCAATGACCACCAGCAGGCCTACGAGCAACAGAGCTATGCCTTTGGCGATGTAGCCCACGACGCCAACACCCGATTGGAACTTGCGGGCCGGCTCATTGACGGACAGCGCGAGGTCCTTTTCAAACGTCCTCATAAAGCCGCGCACCGCGAAGACAACGCCGGTGACCATGATGCCGGCGCCAAGTGCGACAAGCAGGACTATCCCGAATGGCGCTTTCATGAGCGTCACAGTCACGTCGCTGGCCGACTCCCGACTGTTCTTTCCCCTGCCCATGGTGAAGGACAGGATAGTGGCAGCCAGGCCGGCAAACACGATTGCCTGGGCCACAGCGGAAAGCCGTTTGGATGGCTTGTTGTCCGAGGCCTTGCGGTAGCCGAGGGTTGCGTTGCCCAATTGCCACAGGGCCAAGGCAGCGCAGGCGCCGAAGCACGCCCACAGCAGGATGGGCCCCACCGGTTGTGCGGCCAGTTGGGCAACAGCGCCACTGACGTCGGCTTCACCGCCGCGCCCAAAGGCGAGCTGAAACGCAATAACCCCGATGAGTAGGTGCAGGAGTCCGCTGACGGCGTATCCGGCCCTCGCAAAAATAGCCAGGGCACGTGAGTTTGAGGCTTCCTCGGCCGCATCAGCGGCCTTCTTCATCTCTTCTTTGATGACAAGCCTCCTTATTATTTTGTGACTTGTCACCATGGTGCCACTCGAACGACTACAAGACCACGGGCACTAGTGGCTTGCTAAAAACCACATACCGACTGCGGCCAGATGCTCCGAAGCCCCATACCCAAAGGGTTGAACTGCTCGCGGACGGTCGTGACGGCACGGGCCTGGCCAGGGACTTCGCCCCCATGGCCGCCGGCCTCCGCGGTACCCGCGAGGGAGTCAGACTTCACGTGGGCAGCTCCGGTATTCAGGGACGTGGCTGCGATCTGGTCAGGCATTTCGGTGGTCCTTCCTGAGAGTTCCCATCAACTCCATTGGCTGATAGATCAACCATGGGACGGGGCCCTCAAGAAGGACGCCGGGTCATCTCAAGATTCACTCAAGAATCCACGCGGCTGGAAAAGCTTGCTGGGAAGGCAGGCTCAGAAGGCGAAAAGGACCTCCAGTTGCTGCCCCGTCGACAGGGTAACGTGACCCCTTACACGCGCTCCGTGGTCGTCAATCACGACGGCGGCAGGAACCGCCGCAGGCGCCTCGCCTCCCAGGGCAAAGAACCTCATCGACGCCGGTCGGATCGAACTGATGCGGCCGGGGGCTACGTTTTTATCAACACCTCGCGCGCCTGACACCCCACGGTGCGGGGTCCCTGGGCAACGAGCTGAAGCGGATGGCGGCAAGCGCAGTGGGCGAAGCTTTGCGGCTGTCCAGAGGGGAAGCACTGCAATTTCCAGTGGCGGCGGAAGACCTGGCGTTCATGGCGTAGCGCATTCTCGGTGGGCTGTCGTGGTGCCGCGCCGCGCCGAAGTAATGTTGCGCAGATCACATTTGCTGCCTACGCTGGGGTGGCTGCAGCGTGGCAGCGAACGGATGAAAGGCAGCATATTGACCAGCGAGAAGCTCTCTGTAGTTGTTCGAGTCGACCTTGACGGAGCACAGATCCAGATCGCAGCAACCGGTCACGTGACCACCTCCAATCTCCACGCGCTGTATCCAATTGTTCAACGCACCAACAGCCTGGCCGACGGCCGGGATGTCGAGATGGACCTTACGGGTGCTTTGATCGAGCCGGATGCGCTTGAACAACTTCAGGGCTACGCGATGCTCCACGAGTTGCCGGTTCGGGTTGATCCCGGCCCAGCGGATCCGGATCTGGTGTCCCTGTCTTCCCTGCCGGCCCTGGCAGGATCGAAAATGGCGGGGGCTGGGCTGGCGGCGTGAGTTGGGCTGGCGGCGTGAGTTGCGCCGACCCTCAAGCCGAGGACTAACCTGACTGACATGACTCAGTCAGCGCGGGCGTGGATCGGGACCATTGCCTTCCTCTTCCTCGCACCTGGCATCGTGGCAGGTCTCATCCCGTGGCTCATCTCGGGATGGAGGCTTTACGACTGGGACGGCGCGGCGTGGATAGTGCTGCCCGTCGCCTGGATCGCGATCACCCTAGGGGTAGCTTTCCTGCTTCCCGCCTTCGCGCTGTTTGCCCTCCACCGGGGAACGCCCGCGCCAGTTGCGCCAACCCAGACGCTGGTTGTGTCCGGGGTTTATCGATTCGTGCGCAATCCCATGTACCTCGCGGTGCTCACGATGATCCTCGGCCAAGCTCTGCTCTTCGGCAGTTGGTGGCTCGTGACCTATGCTGCGATAGCCCTCATCGCCGTCGTCACTTTCGTAAAGGGCTACGAGGAACCCACCCTCACTGACACGTATGGCGAGCAGTACCTCGAGTACCGGCGCAACGTCCCGGGATGGTGGCCGCGGCTGACGCCTTGGCGCGGGTAGGGGCGGGCTAACGCTTAAGCGTCCGGACAAAACAGCGTGAGAACATGTGATCCCGGGTGTGATTCACCCGTTGATCAGGCCTGCGATCCATGAAAGTATGGGTCCATGACAGCAGTCGCAGGAGCCCGCGGAGGGCTGAAAGCGCATCAAGATTCCATCAGGCTGCCCGAGGCCGAGCTGGTTCGCGACCTCAGGGACATCCTCGGCGCAAAACTCGTTGCCTACATCGGATCGGTGAAGGAAACCCGCGCCGTGCGCCAGTGGGCCGACGGCGACCGGAAGCCATCCGCCGAGGTCATGACCCGGCTGCGGCATGCCTACCATGTGGCGGCACTGTTGGCCGAACGGGATTCCAGGGCTGTGGTGCAGGCCTGGTTCCAAGGCATGAACCCCCAACTCGATGACGTTCCTCCTGCACGGCTGCTTCGTGAAGGCCACGTGGACGAGGCTGCACAAGCGGTCCTTGCCGCTGCCCGGGCATTCGCGGCAGCGGGCTGACGGGTGACTGAGGACGAACTGAGCCTGGTCCCTGCCGCAGGAACAGTGTGGCGCATTGGCTTCCATCCGGAACCCTGGGCATGGAGTGGCTGGGAATGGGCCACGGACGGCAGGTTTCCCGGGCGGTGGGATGATCTGCACGGCAACTTCCGCACCATCTATGCCGGCTCCAGTTTGAAGTCATGCCTCCTCGAAGTGTTGGCAGGCTTCCGTGCGGACGCCCGGCTCACTGCGGAACTGGACGAGATTGAGGAGGACGACGAAGACAATGTCTTTCACCCCTCCGTACGGCCGGGCGAAGTGCCGCGCGAGTGGCTCAATACGCGGGCGGCAACACGCGCGGAGCTGTCCGGCAAATACTGCGCCGTCTCGTCGTCAAAGACCGTTAGCGCCCTATACCCGCACTTCATCGGCATAGCGCTAAGCCTTGGCTTGGCTGATTTCGACGTAGCGGCGCTGAAAGACGCGCGCCCCAGACAGCTGACCCAGGCCATAGCAGCATGGCTTTATGAATCCACTTCAGTGGACGGCGTCACCTTCACTTCCCGCCACGGCGACGACCTTCAACTGTGGGCAATGTTCGAACGGCCAGATAATGGCGCTGTCAGCCCGAAACTCACGGGCGCCGAAACCGTTCGGCTCCATCACGACTCTGCGGCCATCCAGGAAGCTTTCGAAATCCTCCGGCTCAAATGGCGGGACGAGTAGCGGTCTTGGCGGCTGTCGGTGGAACTGGCGGCGGAAAGTTTCCTGAACGAACTCGAGCGGCACGATTTGCTGGATCATTCGCGGGCTCGACCCGCTGATGCCTATGTAGGGGCAGACAGCAAACCGTGGCCTCAGCGATGACCCAGCAAAAAACGTCCGACTGGCACCAAACGCCCTCAGCCAACTCACTGGCTCAGCCGAGCGGCCGCCTCCTGCTGGACCCGCGCAGCCTTGCTTGAGTAGTCGGCGATGATCCGGAGTTCGTCGTCGCTGTAGCCTTCGAGCAGCGTGGCCATCCCGGCCATGAAATCGGTGAAATAGGGCGCCGCTGCGGCAACCTGGTCCCCGACAAGCTCGATCAGGACCTTCCGTTTGTCCTCGCCGTGCTTTACGCGCCGCGCCACGCCTTTGCTTTCAAGTCGCTGCATGAGCCCGGTGACCGATGCGGGGGCCAGCCCGGAGTGTTCACCGAATTCGCCCGCCGTCATGGGGCCGTGGCGCAGCAGGATATCGATGGCCTTGCCCTCCGTCGCCGACAAACCCCGCAGTTCAGACAGCGTGGTGTGAAACATGATCGCGGCAGTGGACAGCTCCCGGCCCGACGCATAAACGGCTTCCAGCAGAGCTTCGCGTTGCCCCTGATTCGTCATGCTCCGAGGCTAGCAAAGTCTTTCGCTTGACCGAAACGATTGACGGCCACAGAACTCAGGATTATATTTCTTTTAACCGAACGAAATAAATTCCACGAAGGAGCTCCCGTGCTGAACTGTCTTGTTATCGGATCCGGCGTAGCCGGCCTGTCCACGGCCCTATCACTCCAGAAAGCCGGCCACTCCGCCACCGTTTTTGAGGCGCACAATGGACCTTCTGACGGAGTCGGGGCCTTCCTCACCCTCGCCGTCAACGGTTTCGACGCCCTGGATACGCTGGGCCTCAAGGAGCAAGCCGCGCAACTGGGCTTCAGCACCCCGCTCATGTCCATGTACCTGGGCAGCACGGGTCGCCACCTGATCGATTTCGACTTCGGTGGCAGCCTCCCGGATGGCACCACGGCCCGGACCATGACCCGCTCGGAGCTATACACCCTCTTGCACGAGGAAGCACTCCGCCGCGGGATCCGGAT
Source organism: Arthrobacter sp. 21a14 (assembly GCA_050627125.1). GTDB lineage: Bacteria > Actinomycetota > Actinomycetes > Actinomycetales > Micrococcaceae > Arthrobacter. Next base: position 219,627 of record CP192487.1, read on the forward strand.
CGAGCACGGCAGGCGACTGACAGCGGTGGAGGAACTGCCCGACGGCGTCACGGCAGTTTTCGACGACGGCACCTCCGCCCGTGGCGACATGCTGGTGGGCGCCGACGGGCTGCGCTCGGCGGTGCGGCCGCTGATCGACCCCGCCTCGCCCGCACCGCGCACCATCCCGCTGCTCAACACGGGCGGCATCATTCCTGCCAACACCGCCGCCTTGGCGCTTAAGCATGCGGATCTGGGTGTGAACCCCGGGCGCATGAAGATGGTGTTCGGCAAGCGCTGCTTCTACTGCTACATGCCCAGCCCCGACGGCAGGATCTGGTGGTTCGCGAATCCCTTGCAGCGCTCCAGTGCTGATCCGTCTTTGCTGGGGCAGGAGGAACTCCGGGCTTGGTTAACAAGCTTGGTAAAGGGAGACCGGACGCCGATGGCGGCCCTGATTCGCGCCACGGAAGACATCATCAAGCCGTATTCCACGTTCGATTTCCCCAGCGTCCCCCGCTGGCACCGAGGCAGGATGGTCCTGGTGGGCGATGCCGCCCATGCCGCCTCCCCGTCCTCCGGGCAGGGCGCGTCGATGGCAATCGAGGACGCCGTCACGTTAGGCCGCGCCCTTCGGGGAGCCACGAGCGACGACATAGAACCAGGAAGCCTCAGCACCCGGTTTGCGGCCTACGAAGCGGAGCGCCGCCCCCGTGCGGAGACGGTGGTCGCCTGGGGCCGTCGGAATTCTCAGCCCAAGGTCAGGAACCAGTTCACCCGCGTGCTGCAGGACCTGGCTATGCGTGCCATTTTCCGGGGACTTGCCCGGAAGGCGGCGGACAACTTCGACTGGCTGTACGGTCATCACATCGACTGGGATGCGGTTCCCGAGTCTGCCGACAGATGACCACGTCACTCACCCGGAAGACGCTGCGTCAGCACCCCCGGTGGCAACGCTCCCGTCAGCACCCGCAGTCCCGTCACCGCCCGTACTCCCGCCACCGGCTCCTGCGCCTCCAGCGCTTCCGACGTCAGCCTTCTCCATGTACGACGCCGAGACCCTCCGGTAAACGGGCGTCAGGAAGGCGATCAGTGCCGCGGCAATGAGAATGAATCCGGCAATAAGGAACACGAGGGCGATCCCCCGGGACGTGCCGTGACCCAATAGTGGTTCGAGTTGGGCGGCGCCCTCGGTGGAGCGGGCATACGGGATGATCCAGAACTGGGCGATCGGGGCAATGAGGAATGCGGTGATGGGCGCTGCGGCGGACTCGAAGGCCATGGCGAATCCGAATACCCTGCCCTGCCGGTTCAGGGGAACCACCTGTTGGATGACCGTCTGCTCGGCGGCTTCCACAATGGGAACCAAGGTCAGATACAGCCAGATGCCCGCTACGTACAGCCATGCCCATTCACGCAGCGTAAACACTGCACCAAGGAAGCCCATGACGGCGACAACGATCAGCATGGTCCGCAAGGGATTGGAGCCGAGCCCAAACTTTCCTACCACCGCACCGCCCACCAGGAATCCGGTAGAGCCCACGGCGAAGACCATTCCCCACATCTCAACGGAGAACATTTCCAATCCGTAGGGATCCATCAAAGCCATGTACACACCGCCCACGAAGTTGTTGAACGTGGAAAATATGATCAAAGCAAACAGCCCGGAGATGGCCAGCACAGCGGCAAGGGAACCACGGAAGTCGAAACCGCCCTTTGCGTCAGTGGCTGCCGCTTGCACCTCTTCGGGCATTCGCAAGGTGAGTAGGTGCACGAATGCCAGCGCGGTGAAAACCAGTGAAGCCACAATGGTCCAGCCCATGCCCAACAGGCCAACTGACAATCCGGACAGCACCGAAGTAACAATGAACATGAGCCCCTGCACCATCCCCACCATTCCATTGGCATTGGCCCGGCGATCAGGCTCGATAAGGATGGTGACGGTGGTGGAGAGGGCAATGTTGCGCAGGTTTTCCACGACCGCACCTACGAGGGTGATCAGAGTGAAAACCCAGAACCACGGCTGTGTCAGGTCCAGCAGAAGACTCGTGGGGGTGAGGAGAAACAACACTCCTGACAGCACGAACATCACCAAGGTAAACCCCGCGGCGAAGCGCATAATGGCAAGCTTGCGATACCTGTCCACGAACGTGCCAAAGCTGATGCTGGAGAGCGCAATCAGTAGCATGTAGGCACCCCCCACCACCCCCGTGGCAATAACGTTGCGGGTTTCCAGATAAACCCAGAACGTCAGGGCGAACCAGAGAAAGCTTGTGGTGATATTTGCCAGGGCGGTGTTCACCAGGATCCCCATGAAGGTACGGGATCGCTGTGCCGGAGTGCGCAGGGAGAGGTCGATAACTTCAGTAACCCCAGCCGGTTCCTGCTCGGTCATGCGTTCCAGTGTACTGACGCCGATTGCCTCAGATAAGGGCCAGCGCCAACCCAAACCGTGTGACAATCCAACCGCACCAACCTCCCGGTAGGATCGGCAAGGAATCCTAAAGAAGCCTGGGGGAAATTCTTGATGAAAGGTGCAAAGGGCCAACTGGCCTTCACCGGCGACCTTAGCCGGGATCTGGAGTTGCGGGAGTACGGCCTGGACCCCGGAGAGGATTCCACGCTGCTTCCCAACGCCGCCGTAATGAGCGCGCTGCAGAACCTCGTTCGCCTTGCCACTGAGCTTTGCGGCGCCCCTTTCGGGGTAGTCAACATCATCAGCGCCGAATACCAGTACCAAATTGGCGCCTGGGGTGTGGAACCGGGCATGTGCTCGCGCGAAGATTCCATGTGCGCCAAGGTGTTCCTCTCCCGCGAGATCACCGTTATCCCCGACGCTTCGCTGGACCCACGGTCGGCCGACAACCCATTCGTCACCGGTGAATTGGGCCGGGTTCGGTTCTACGCTTCGGTTCCGCTGCAAACAGAATCAGGATTCGTTCCCGGCACTTTGTGCGTTTTCTCTGACAAACCCAAAGAGATACGGCCCGAGCAAGTCAGCATGCTGGAAGTCCTGGCCAAGCAGGTGGTGGAGCTGTTGGAGCTGCAGCACCGCACCATCCAGCTTGACCGCACCTATGCCGAGCTGCGGGAGAGCAACGCCAAGCTGGCTGGTTTCGCGGGCCGCGTCAGCCACGATCTCCGGATTCCGCTCACCACCATCCTGGGTTACGTGGAGTTGGTGGAGGACGATCCAGATGTCCAGACAGACAGCGCGGCAGCGAAATACCTGAGCCGCATCGGGGCGAGTGGCCGCCGAATGCTGGGGATGCTGGAAGACGTCCTGAGTTACTCGAGGGTGGGCGGCGGCATCCAGCCACAACAGGTCTCGCTCAAAGAGGCAGCGGGCGAGGTGGCCCGGGACCTCGGCATCGAGGACGACGACATCCTTGAAGTGCAGGACCTGAACCTCCAGGCAGACAAGGGCCAGCTCCGCACTTTGCTACAGAACCTGCTGTCCAACGCCATGAACTACCGCAGCCCCGAAAGGGATCTGCATGTCCGGATCAGCGGCGTCTCCAATTACCATGGCGCCACCATCGTCGTGGCTGATAACGGCAAAGGCATCAACCCGGAGGACCGCGCCAAGGTGCTGGAACCGTTGGTGCGCCTGCGCCGCCAAGGCGACGGACCCGGCTCCGGCCTCGGACTGGCCACCTGCAGCAGCATCGCCAAGGCCCACGGCGGCGAACTCACCCTCTCCGAGACAGCCGGCGGCGGAACCACGGTGGCCGTGAGCTTCCCGTCCGAGCCCTAGCGGTTCAGACGTTCACCACAGCCGCTGGTCTTAGGCGTGGGCAATCCGGAGCAGCTCTTCGAGGGCATCAGCGCCCGCCGCCGCACCGCCGGAGGCTGCGTAACCAGCAGCGACCCGCCGGGCTCCTTCCTTCTTTGTGAGGGCGTCGTGAACTGCGGCGCGAAGCTTCTCCGGGGTGAGCTTTTTCCGGCTGAGCCGCACACCCGCGTCTGCGGCCACCACCCGCGCCGCAACCTCATGCTGGTCCCGGCCGAAGGGAACCACCACCACCGGCACACCCTTGGACAGTGCCTTTTGGGTGGCTCCCATACCGCCATGGGTGATGGCAACCGCGGCGCGGCCCAGCACGTCTCCATGGGGCACGAAGCGTTCCAGCCGGGCATTGGCGGGAAGAGGCCCAAAATCCACCTGTCCGGCGGGCCGCCGGTCTTGTTCCGAACCGGTCACCACTGCTGGCAGCGTGGCGACGACAGTGAAGGGTTCGTTGGCCAGGCCTTGGAGCGCTGCGCGTACCAAGTCCTCGTCAGCCTGGTATTCAGAAGACGTGGTCACAAGTATGACCGGATCCTGGACGCTCTCAAGCCAAGCCGGCGGCGGGAACGGCGGGTCCCATGACAGCGCCCCGATCATCCGGACGTCTGGTCCCCAGTCCGGGTGCGGGTATTCAAACGGCTCGGCGCTGCTGACGAGGAGGAGCGGCGCCGTGCGGAAGAAGTCATCCACGTTCCGGGACGGCGGAAGTCTACCGCCGGAGATTTCGGCCCGGGCCCTGTTGATCCCGGGCATCATCAGCTTTTCGACGGCGCCAGTCACCAAGGGGCCGATGAGCGCGTCCCGGAGCCTCCCCAGGGGACCTGGCATCGGATCCAGCCCCGGTCCGAACGGCGGGGTTCCCCTGGACGTGAGAGGCGGGGTATAGGGGCAGAAGCTGGCCCACGGGAGTCCGATATCCTCAGCCACGATACGGGCGCCCCACGCATTAATGTCCACGAGCAGGAGGTCCGGGCTGACCTCACCGATGGCCCGGCGAAGGTCAGGGGCGTCGAAACGGGCACGCTCGGTGAAAGTCTCAGTGCTCGCGGCCAGCCCATCCTTGATCGATTTCGCCAGATAGTCCCGGTGCCGGATCTCCAGGAGCCGCGGATCGACGGATTCGGCATGAAGGCCCGCGCTGCGCAGGGCCGGGAGCTGTTGGGGAATTGTCCACACGTGGACGTCATGTCCGCGGGCCTTCAGTTCGAGTAACAGGGGGACCATGGGAAAGAGATGGCCGATGGCGGGCGAGGTGTAGGCGAGAACGGTGGACATTACGGCCTCCGGGTGAAGGGCTCAAGCATTTCGGTTAAGGAAACTGCCACCTGGTCACGGTTAAGGCCCGCGTCCAGGCGGAGCAGTTTCCAGGTGTAGACGTCACAAAGAGCGACGAACTGGGCAAGACGGCGGCCCCGGTCCGCCCCGTCCGGCAAGAATTCACACTCAAGGAACGGGGCGAAAACCCGCTCGCACCACCGGCGGTGCAGGCGTCTGCCCGCTTCAGCCATTTCCGCTACGGCCGGTGAGGTTTCCTCCTCGGCCAACATCTTCAAGGCAAGAGTGCCGGTGGTCTCATAGTGTTCCAGCAGGTTGTCGATGGCGGCGGGGACGTTGCCTGCAGGCGCGGCATCGCGATGGGCCATCACCTGCGCGGCGGTGTGTTCGACGGTCGCATCGATAAGCCCACTGCGGTCGCCGAAGCGACGGATGACGGTCTGCACCGTAACTCCGGCACGTTCAGCCACCGCGATCAGGGTGATCTCCGAGAGCGGTCTTTCCGTGAAGAGGTCTCGTGTCACCTCAAGGATCCGACGCCCCGTATCAGCGGCCGTGGATGCCCGTTTCCGGTTGTCATAGCGTCGGGTTGTACTCCCGCCCACATTCATGTTAACCAGACTAACTCCAATATGGACGGCAGGTCCAGACTGCGACCTCCGCCGTCGTGCGTTGGCCGCCTCAGGCGTTACCCGTGACCGTTCCCCTTACCTTTTTCGGGCTTGGTTTCGCTCTTTCCACCGCTCTTGGCGTCCGCGAGATCTTGGGGATCAGTGCCTGCACCATCTTGGGCAGGCAAGGTGGCTTGAACGGCTGGCGCCGGAACGGGCTGCTGATCTTGCACATCCACAACTTCGACTGCAGGCGCCACCGCCGGCGGAGCCGTTTCCACCGGAGTCGTCGGCCCGCCCGGTTGGGACTCAATTACGGAGACACCGGGATCGACCTTCCGCGTCGGTTCGGCTGAAGGTTCCGACGAAAAGACGCCATTGGTGAGCAAGGCCAACGCGACCGGAACGGCGAGGGCAGCCGCAACCAGCCCGGCGAGCACCTTGGGCTTCTTCCCAAAAGCCCTTGGACCCGTAGCGGAAGCGCGCCTTCCCGGGGCCGAAGCAGCCACGTTCGGACGGGAAGGCACCACATGCGGCGGCCGCGACGGCAAAGCCGGCTTCGATGGGACTGCAGGCGCCGCTGAAACTACCGGCAGGATTTCCGTTGCCATAGGCGGCAGCTTCCGACGTCGGCCTGCCAGGACTTCTTCAACGTCGCCCGCCGTCGGACGTCGGTCCGGGTCCATGTCCGTCATTGCTTGGAGGAGTCCGCGCAGCCCGTTGGGGAGTTCTTCCGGGATCTCGGGTGCCCGATGAAGTCGTGCCGAGGCCGTCTCTACCGGGGTTCCTGGGTATTCAGGCTTGCCGGTGAGGCACTCCAAGAGCACCAGGCCCAAAGAGTAGATGTCGCTGGCAGGCGTCAGGTGCAGCCCTTGTGCCTGCTCCGGGCTGAGGTACTGGGCTGTGCCGACGGTGAAGCCCGTTGCCGTGAGGCGGCTATCGTCCATGACCAGGGCGACTCCGAAGTCCGCCAGTTTCACAGACTCGGCGCCATCTGCCCCCTCGGAAACCAGGATATTCGCCGGCTTGATGTCGCGGTGAATGACGCCTTGGGCATGCACCTGGGCAAGGGCGCCAGCGAGTCGCACGCCGATGCGGGTGGTTTCGGGATGCGTCACGGGCCCGTCGGATAATACGGCCTTCAGGTCACGACCCTCTGCGAGTTCCATGACGAGGTAGGCGCGTTCTTCGCCATTGCGGGTATCCACGCCCGCATCGAAGGCCGCCACCAGGCCTGGATGGTCAAAGGCGGCGAGCAACCTCATCTCGGTTTCCTGGCGGGCCCTGAACGAGTCGTCGCCAGAGCCAGGCAGAAAGATCTTGATTGCTACGTCCCGGCCAAGGAGCAAGTCCGTGGCCCGGTACACCGTGGACATAGCTCCTCGGCCCAAAACAGGTCCCAGCTGATAGCGGCCAGCGATGGTGGCAGCCACACTGGCATCGGTCACGTGGAACTCCACGGCCTCGTCATTGTTGCCCACGAATTGTCACGCCCTTCAGGCCCACCTGCGTGCCTCGGACCCCAACAGGGTCCGCTGCTACCAGGCAACGCCGCCGATCAAACTTTCACGAGAGCCGCGCAGCCGCCCTGTTCGGCGAAACCGCTACGGCTTGAGCAGTCCTGCGTCAAACAGCATCATCCGGATTCACCAGACAAGTCATCAGGATACTTAGTATTGGCCCGGAAGGGAAACGCGTCATCAATGAGGAGGCCGATTAGTCCTCCGCGAGCGCCGTAAGTCGCGACACGAGCAGGGCCTGCAAATGCTGCCGCTCGCTGGCAGTCAACCCCTGTCGCAACTGATCTTCCACCTCGTTGGCAGCCTCACTCGCTGCCTCCAATCGCTTGCTACCCAGTGGAGTTAGCTTCACGGGGAGTGCCCGCCCGGTGACAGGCTGCTCCGGCCTGGAAACCAGCCCGTCCCGCTCCAGGGCCTGCAAAAGCACGTTCATTGACTGCCGGGACACGAAGGTTCCACGGGCAAGCTCGGAATTGGAAAGGCCGGGACGTTGCGCCAGGAGCTCAAGGCATGCGTACTGCGGCACTGTCATTCCGAGGGGTCGGAGGGCGGCGTCCATTGCGCTCCGCAAAGCACTGTGCACTTGCTTCAGTAGATAGCCCAGGGAGGTGTCCAGATCCACGCCACTGCCGTCTTGACTCATGTCAACATTCTGACATACCTTGTCGATGTCAATATACTGACATAACGAGGAGAGCAAGCATGGCTACAATCGGTCCAGATTTCATTTCCCTGCAGGTCCGCGATCTTGAACGTTCGGCACTGTTCTACGAGCAGCAACTCGGGCTGACGCGCTCGGTGGCCGGTCCGCCGCACGCCGTCGTTTTTGACACCAAACCGGTGGCCTTTGCGGTACGGGAGCCACTGCCGGAAACCGAGCTGGATTCGCTCCCGCAACCCGGCGAAGGAATTGCCTTGTGGCTGCGGGCCACCGACGCACAGGAACTCCACGACACGCTCTCCGCCCACGGCACGCAGATCACGGCAGCACCCATCGACGGGCCCTTCGGGCGCACGTTCACCTTCGCAGATCCGGACGGTTACAGGATCACCATCCACGACGCCGCCTGACGCCAACCGCACCAAGCGTCCGACGGCGACCTCCCGCCGTCGGACGTTTTCCTTACGTGACGCACGGAACTGCGGCCCGGACGGCCGGAAGGCACAATGGAAGGCATGACCCTTACTACCTTCGCCCTCGTCCGCCATGGCCAGACCGACTGGAACGCGGAGCGCCGGTTGCAGGGGGCCACCGACATTCCACTGAACGACGTCGGCCGCGAACAGGCGCGTGAAGCCGTTGCCACACTGGCCAATTACCAGTGGGACGCCATTGTTTCCTCGCCGTTGAGCCGTGCGGCAGAAACCGCGGACCTGATCGCGGAGGGCCTGGGCCTCACGATCGCCCGGCGGGTTCCCGAGCTTATTGAGCGAAGCTTCGGACCTGCAGAAGGCCTGCAAGCCGGCCCGGAACTCGAAGCACTTCGCATCCCAGGCGGTTTCCGCGGCGGCGAGAGCGATGATGACGCAGCCAGCCGCGGCATGGATGCCCTGGAACAGTTGGCACAGGAATTTTCGGGACAGCGCGTCCTGGTGGTAACCCACGGTACGTTGATCCGGCTGTCACTGAGCCGCGCGATCGGACGCACGCTGGACAGCGTCCACAATGCCGTGCTGAACCTCGCCCATCACCACGCCTCGGATGGCTGGAAGCTGGAGTACTTCAACGGTGAGCTTCTGACAGCCAACGTGGACAGCTGACATAACCGCGAAACCTCAGCGAATCTTATTGACATCGCGCATGCAAGTTTCTGTATGCTCAAGTGAGTCAAGCAGTAGGCGCGTTTCGCTCCGCTGCCCTGGAGGTCAGCTTGGCTCTCACACTTGTTGGCTCCAGACTCGTGACCACCGAAGCCTACCGGGTCAACGCAATTACACTGACTGCGAGAGTAACGCTGGCCACCGACGGCTGGTTTGAACTTCGCGTCATTCAAATACCGGGGCTGGTGCTCCACGTTTCCCGGCTGGAAGAGGCGGCACAGGCCGTGCTCGACGCCGCGACTGCCTTGAGCGGACGGAAGCCGGAAGAGTTTGACGTCCAGTTCCAATGCTGAGTAAGCCGATACGGCTTTAGGTCAGCGGGCCTCAAGCCGGCTCCGCAGTTGCTGTGCGAAGTCGGGGTAAGCTGCCGCAATCTCTTCCAGATCAACCGTCTGGGGGAAGTCGATCACGGGTTGGTGCTCGGCAAGGAAGTTGGCCGTTTCTTCAGTAATAAGCTGCCCATCCTGGCCGTCCAGCCTGGCATCAGTCAGGAATTCCGGAGTGATCCGAAAGACGGATTCCCCGGTCTGCCCTTCGGATGCCCAGCGCACCAAGTACTCATCCTGATTTACGAGTTCTACGTCGAATGACTTCTCCATGTCAGCAGCCTACGTGGTGTTCAGCCGTGACCACTGGTTCTTCACTAGGATGACTGGCATGGCAGCCATCGAATCTGTAATTATCGAGGTCGCTCCCGCCATTCAGGTGGCGGAGGCCTTCTACACTGACGTTTTCAGCATGGGCGGCAGGGCTCAGGTACGTTCATCCGAGGCGCCGGCCACCGGCTTTCGCGGATTTACGATGTCGCTTGTCGTCTCCCAGCCGGCCGCCGTCAACAGTCTTATGGACAACGCCCGCGACGCCGGCGCGACAGTCATCAAGCCGGCGGCCAAATCCCTGTGGGGGTACGGGGGAGTCGTCCAAGCTCCAGACGGCACCATCTGGACAGTCGCCTCCTCGTCGAAGAAAGACACCGGTCCGGCCGATCTGCAGATTGATGCGATGGTGCTCCAACTGGGAGTCGCGGATGTCGCTGCAAGCAAGCAGTTCTATCTGGACCGAGGCCTCACCTTGGCCAAGAGTTTCGGAAGCCGGTACGTCGAGTTTGATACCGGCCCCATCAAGCTGACGCTCAACAAACGTGGCTCGCTGGCCAAGACCGCCGGCGTATCACCTGACGGCACCGGGTCTCACCGGCTCTTCATCAGCGGCGATGCAGGCACCTTCACCGACCCTGACGGATTCGCTTGGGAAGCACCACTGGGCTGAGGGTAACGGCGACAGTCTTCCGTCAGAGCTTTTGCGCCCGGACCGCACGCAAGAAAACGCACGACGGCGACCTCCGCCGTCGTGCGTTTTTCCTTGCTTTAGAGAGAGCTAAACCTCGGGACGCGGGCGCCGGTCGATGATGGTCTCTGGGGCATCGCGCCGCTCCACGACATGGTCCGTACGCCGGGTGCGGCCTGCCATGATGATGGAAATGATCAGGCCCAATACGCCTACAGCCATCAGGATGTAACCGATCAGGACCTGGTCCACGAAGGGGATGAGTCCGGGGGCAAGCGCAAAGGCCAGAATCGCTCCAATGGCGATCAGTGCTATGGAAGAACCTATTCTCATGTCGTGCTCCTCTCACTTCCGACCGGCCCGCGAACGGGTGATCACGGAACTGCGTCGATATCGTAAGCATACTTCCCAATTTGCGACGCGCGAAAGATTGTGCCCGTCATTGTTCGCTTACCAGGCGTGCCGAAGTGGCCGTCGATCAGTGCCCGAAACCGGCTGCAAACCGCGCGATGGCGTCCTCGGGAGTGGGCGGCGAACCAAAAACTTCAGCTTGCCGGCTCGTGTTGGCAACGTATCGGCCCGTCTCGAACCAAGCCGACATGCTGGCCATGTCGCTTACCAGTGGGGCAAAGCGCGAGGTGACTTTGCCCAACCCTTTGAGCACCGGCGTCGGAACGGCCATGATCTTGATGTCCTTGCCGCCCGCCTCGCCGTGTTTGGACAGGAGGCCCGCCGCTTCTGACATGCTGACGGGTCGGGTCCAGCCGATGTCGATGCGTTCGCCATCAACTATCTCCGCATCTACCGCATCCGCAAGGTAACCCGCGAGGTCGCTGGTGAGGACGAAGGTCAGCGGGGTGTCCTTGGAACCGATCCACATGACGCGGCCCTTCTCCAGAGGGTCACCGCCCATCCCAGCGGTCTGGTCGAAGAACGCACCCGGACGAAGCGCCACGAAAGGGACGCCCAGCTGTTCGAACGTGTCCTCGGCCTGCTTCTTGTGCCAAAAGTGCGGAACCTGGGGTGTCAGATCACAGGTGAGGATGCTGATGAGAACAAACCTGGGAACGCCCGTTTGTTTGGCGGCGACGGCCAGGTTGCTGTAGCCAAAGGTGTCTATCGCGTTGGCGTTCTTGTCGTTCCGCGTGTATCCGGCGGCAGTCGAAATCACCCCGGCTACACCCGTCATCGCGTGGATCAGGGACGCCACATCAAGCATGTCGCCCCGGACGATCTCCACACCTTTGGCTTCAAGCTTGCCCGCGTTGGATTTTGCCCGGACCAGCGCCCGGACGCTCTTGCCGCGTTTGAGCAGTGCATCAACCACCTGACTGCCAAGGTAGCCGGTGGCACCGACCACGAGGACAGGCTTTTCTTCAGCCATGATTTGCTCCTTGGACTCGCCGGGTTCGCTCCCAAGAACAGTCGTAACATGCCTCGTGGCGCTGATTCCAGACTTCACGCAAACGCACGACGGCGACCTGCCGCCGTCATGCGTTGTAACCACACCACCGGCCACAGCCTTTGGGGACCGGCCCGTCAGACGGTGATGGCGATCTTCCCGCGTGTTTTGCCGGCGTCGAAGTAACGCATGGCCTCTGGAACGCGGTCAAGGGGGTAGCTTCGGTCGATAGCCGGGACGATGCTTCCGGCTTGGAGGAGCGCGGCGAGGTACTCGAGGTCCTCCGAACGCTCCGTGCCAACAATCATGGTCAGCTTTTGACTAATGAACGGGGACAGTGCCAGTGCCCGGAACTGCCTGTCCATTCCACCAGTTAGCGGCCCACCCTCTTCCCCGCCCGTAAGGACTGCCGTTCCGCTATGGGTGAGCGCACGGCGAAGACGCTTCAAGCTGGGGTTTCCCGCGAGATCGATGATCACGTCATAACGCTCAGACCCGTCGGCGAAGTCCCGCTTGGCGTAATCGATCACGTGGTCGGCGCCGAGGGACAGCACATGGTCCACCTTTCCGGAGCTGCAAGCCCCGGTAACTTCAGCTCCTGCGGCTTTAGCGAATTGCACTGCGTAGCCGCCAACGCCGCCGGAGGCGCCAGTGATCAGCACCTTGAGGCCTTTCGCGGATTGCCCTGCTGCTGTCCCCGCTTCTATCCCACCTGCACGAAGCGCCTGAAGGGCGGTGCAGGCTGAAACGGGAACCACTCCGGCTTGCTCGAAGCTGATGCTTGCAGGTTTGAGGGCGAGGTGGTCTTCCCCGGCTAGTGCATACTCGGCGAAGGAACCCTTTCCCACGCCGAAGACTTGATCCCCGACCGCGAAGCGGGTTACTTCCGGTCCAACCGCTTCGACGGTCCCGGCGAGGTCGAGCCCGGGTACGGGATTCTTGGGGCCCCGGAACCCAAGGGCCAAACGCAGGGCGTAAGGCTTCCCGGTCATGATGTGCCAGGTCCCACGGTCCAGCCCTGCAGCGTGGACGCGGACCAGCACCTCGTTGCCCGCCACCTCAGGCCTGGGGATGCGCGCCAGACGAAAGACGTCGGCGGAGCCGTAGGCATCCTGCACGATGGCACGCATTGTGTCTTCCGATGTGGGTGCCACGTTGGATGCAGACGTTTCCTTGGCTTGCTGACCAGTGGTCATGGCCGTTCCTTTCAGGAGTTCAGCTACTTTTCGTACGCTGTACTAAAGACGCTACCGTACAATGTACCAAAACGGAACACCCAAAGGAGATCCAGTGTCAGCCGTCAGCCCGGAGCGCCTTCCTCTTAGCCGCGAAAGGGTTCTCACATGCGCTGTGGAACTCGCAGACGAATCGGGGATATCGGCGCTGACCATCCGCTCTCTCGCGCAGAGCATGGGCACCAAGCCGATGTCTTTGTACTACTACGTGGCTAACAAGGACGAGATCCTGGACGGCATCGTGGACATGGTGTTCAGCGAAGTTCAGTTGCCCTCGCCCTCCGGGAACTGGCGGGACGAAATGCACAGTCGGGCACACGCCATGCGCGCAGCCCTCACCCGGCATCCGTGGGCGGTGGGGCTGCTGGAAAGCCGCTCCTCCCCTGGCCCCGCAACACTTCGACACCACGAGGCGACGCTGGCCACCTTGCGGGCAGCAGGATTTTCGATCCAACTGACCGCCCACGCGTACGCAGCGCTGGACAGTTACATCTACGGCTTCGCCCTCCAGGAAGCAGCTTTGCCGTTCGAAGGCAGGGATACTGCAGCCGAAATCACCACCCCCATCATGGAGCGATTCTCAACCGGGGAATACCCGCGCATGGTGGAGATCGCCGTCGAGCATGTCCTCAAACCCGGCTACGACTTCGGCGACGAATTCGACTTTGGACTGAACCTAATTCTTGACGGCCTCAGCCGATTGATGGGTGATGGCGGCGCAGCACTTGAATAACCGACGCATCCGTTGAGGTGCGTGAGGCAAAAGGGTACGGTCAGGGCATACTCGACGCCGTCTGATTTAAGGATCTGATGCCATGGCCAGAATTGAGGACTATGCGATCATCGGGGACTTGAATACGGCGGCCTTGGTGGCACGCGACGGATCCATTGACTGGATGTGCCTGCCGCGCTTCGACTCTCCCGCGTGCTTCGCCGCCTTGTTGCATACCCCTGAAGCTGGCCGGTGGCTCCTCGCGCCCACAGATGCAGGGGCGCGGAACGGCGGAAACTGCACGCGGCGCCGCTACCGTCCGGACACCCTGATCCTGGAAACGGAATGGGAAGTGGACGGCGGCGCGGTCCGTGTCACCGACTTCATGCCCGTCCGCGACGACGCTGTAGACCTCGTGCGGATCGTGGAAGGCCTGTCCGGCGAGGTGGCCATGCGCGGCGAGTTGATTCTCCGTTTCGACTACGGTCGCGTGGTCCCGTGGGTGCGTCACACCAAGCACGGAATCAGCGCCGTGGCGGGACCCGATTCCGCCTATCTCACGACGCCCGCTCCTCTAATGGGCCAGGACATGCGCACGGTTAGTGACTTCAGCGTCCGCGCCGGGGAACGCATCCCCTTCGTGCTTCGCTGGGCACCAAGCCATGAGCCGGAGCCCCGGCGTATCGATGCAGCCAAAGCATTTCACGCCACGGAATCCTTCTGGCGCGAGTGGATTGACCAAAGCGAAATGGAGGGCAAGTACAAGGACCCGGTGGAGCGATCCCTGATTACCCTCAAGGCGCTGACCTACGCCCCCACTGGCGGCATCGTTGCGGCTGCGACAACGTCCCTTCCCGAGCAACTGGGCGGTTCCCGCAATTGGGACTACCGCTATTGCTGGCTGCGCGATGCAACACTGACCCTGCAGTCGTTGCTTGCCGCCGGATACACGGAAGAAGCAGCAGCGTGGCGCGAATGGCTGCTCCGTGCTGTGGCGGGCGATCCTTCCGAGCTGCAGATCGTTTACGGCCTGGACGGCGCCCGAAGATTGCCGGAGGCCGAGATACCGTGGCTTTCGGGCTACGAAAATTCCCGGCCAGTCCGCACCGGGAACGCCGCAGCTCCCCAGCTGCAATTGGACGTTTGGGGCGAAGTGTTGGACGGACTCTCGCTGACAAGGGCAGCTTCCCCGCCGGGCACCGTGGACACATCCTGGGACATTCAAGTGGCGTTGATGGAGTACCTGGAAGGGGCCTGGGACCAACCGGATAACGGGCTGTGGGAGATGCGCGGCCCCCGCCGGCATTTCACGCATTCCAAAGTCATGGCATGGGTAGCTGCGGATCGCATGGTCAAAGCCGTAAGAACTTCGGGATTGCCCGGCCCCGCGGACCGCTGGGCGGCGCTTCGCAGGCAAATCCACTCAGAGGTCATGACGCAGGGGTTCGATGAAGAGCTCAACAGCTTTGTCCAGTCTTACGGCAGTAAGGAGCTGGACGCCAGCCTGCTCCTCATCCCCCGGGTTGGCTTTTTGGGGCACCGCCATCCACGGGTTGCGGGCACTGTGAAAGCCATCCAGGAAGGGCTGACCGATGATGGTCTGGTGCTGCGCTATCGAACCGAGTCCGGCCACGACGGCCTGCCTGGCGATGAGGGAGTCTTCCTTGCATGCTCGTTCTGGCTGGTGGACGCGCTGCTGGGCATTGGCCACGCCGGCCAGGCAACCGCACTGTTCGAGCGACTGTTGACGCTCCGAAACGATGTTGGGCTGCTCAGCGAGGAATGGGATCCCAGGACCCAACGACAACTCGGCAACACTCCGCAAGCGTTCAGCCACTTTCCCCTGATCCACTGCGCCCTGCAGCTCCATCACGGCGAAGCCCATGGCAGTGACACGCCGCTGCGCAGGCCGAAACACCCGGAGCAAGGTACTGACCAGCTCCCACAACAGGCCATCTCCGAAAGCGGCCCGGGGACGGATCATCCGGCGCCCAGAAAGCACCCCGAAACCAGCCGCTGAAAAGCGGCGCAGTCACGATTCCGTTTTTTGATCGTCCGGATCCGCGGCTTCAGCCTTGTGCTTGGCTTCCTCCAGGTGTTGATCGAGCTTGCGCTCGGCCTCCCGCCGACGCTGGCCGATGGTCCTCATCTGCTGTGTGGTCGGAGATCCAGCATCGGTATCCTGCCACTGATCACGTTCCTCTGACCCTGCGCCCGAGGGCACGCCAGGGCCCTTCTTCTCTTCATCGCCCATAAGGAAATCGTCCCATCGCCTGGGCTTCTGCGGTAGGACCAGCTGGCTGGATAAGGGCCCGACGGCGGCCTCCCGCCGTCGGGCGTTTACCCCTCAGTGGTGCGGCAGGTGCCGCACGCTTCAGCGGCGGGTATCGCGCGTGCCTTCAGTTTCAATGTTTTCCTTACGGACTTCCTCATTGACGGGGACTTCATCCGTGACGGTGTCCTTTTCCAAGCGCACGCGCTCCACAGGGACGGTTTCCTTATCCACTACCGGCCGCTCTTCGTGAAGCGTGACCTCATGCTCGCTTTCTGTGAGGTCAGGGCCGGACATGGCGTCTCCCTTATTGGCATCCGTGATCGGCTCACGCTCAAGGCGGACTTCCTCGCGCTCGACCGGCACGGTGGTAGTCACGTTTTCGGT
Source organism: Arthrobacter sp. 21a14 (assembly GCA_050627125.1). Lineage (GTDB taxonomy): Bacteria > Actinomycetota > Actinomycetes > Actinomycetales > Micrococcaceae > Arthrobacter. Next base: position 235,918 of record CP192487.1, read on the forward strand.
GGTGATGTACTTGCGAAGACGCGCCCGTCCGGCCGCAGTCCTTTCCGTCCCGACGTTGAGCCTCTCCTCAGAACGGGTCATGGCATCGTCGCCCCCGCGTGCCGTTCCGGCGGTGTCATCGTCCATACCGCCGACGCTGTCCACTCCGGCGCTCGTGCCCACTCCGGCGCTCCGGTTCCCGTAGTCATTCTGACCCTCGAAACCACCCCGGTCCTGGATGCTGTAATGGTTGTAAAGCCGCTCTTCTTCACTGGGATCGAGGTGCCCGTCTTCGGCCACGCGGGGAGCGTCCTTGATGTGATCCTTGCTGTAGGGAACCAGGACGTCGTCGCCCTCAACGGTGGCTCCCTCCAAGGGAATGAACGATTCAGAAGTGCCGAAAAGACCGGTTTTGACTGTTACCCATGTTGGCTCCCCCGTGTCGTCATCGGTGTAGAACGTGCCGATTGACCCAACCTTGTCCCCCTCCGTGGTCCGAACGTTTCCGTTGAGGCCCATCAGACGGTCAATGTTCTCCCTGGCGAGCATGATGTCTCCTTGGAATCTGGATGTGTTGCACTTGATGCCCAGCGGCCTGCATCACCGGGCGTGGGTTCCGGATCATGACGGGGAATGGATTCAACCCGCTGACTTGGCGGAACAGCAATACATAAGCATGCTTACTATTTCTTTGGCAAGACCCAATCGAATCTGCCGTGGGATTGATCCACGTGGAGTACCACAGAGTCCCTCCGAGAACCCCCATCAACCGGGACTCCCTCAGGCTGAATGCCCGTGATGGTCTGGAACCATGACCACTGATACTTGGCGTGCACCAACACGCCGTCGCCTGCCGCTTGTTACCTACGTGCTTGCCGCGGGCGTGTTCCTCATGGGCACCACAGAATTCGTGGTGGCCGGGATCCTTCCAGAGATCGCCCAGGACCTGGGTATCACGGTAGGAAATGCCGGGTTGATGATTACCGTCTTCGCGGTTGGCATGATCATTGGAACACCCACGATGTCGATCCTTACCCTCAAGATGCCGCGACGCGTCACGCTTAGCCTCGCGTTGGTGGTTTTCGCCTTTGGACACGTCATCGTTGCTCTTACCACCGACTTCGCAGTGATACTCGGGGCCCGGTTCCTGACGGCTCTGGCCACCGGAGCCTTCTGGGCCGTCGCCGCCGTCGTGGGTGCGAAGGCGGCTGGTGCCGCTTCCGCCTCCCGCGCGTTGGGGGTGGTCCTGGGCGGTGGCATGCTCGCCAACGTGATCGGTGTTCCGTTGGGGGCATTTGCCGGCCAGTCGATCGGTTGGCGAGGCCCTTTCTGGATCCTCACCGTCCTGGCACTCGTGGCGGCGTTGGTTGTTTACCGTTTGGTCGGCGTCGGGCCTTCCTCTGGCCCCATCCCCTCAGTTCGGGCCGAGATCGCGAGCATGCGTGACGCCAGGGTCTGGCTTGTTCTTGCAGGTTGCGCAATCGTGTGTGGATCATCCCTTGCGGCCTACAGCTTCATCTCTCCGCTCCTGACACAGAACACGGGCATGGGTGCAGCAGCGGTTCCGCTGGTTCTCGTGAGCTATGGAGTGGGAGCGTTCATCGGTTCCAACCTCGGCGGCCATCTTGGCGCGCACCGCCCATTTGCCGCGCTGTTCGTCTCGGCAGCAATGACGTTTCTAGTGCTCGGGGCTCTCTGCCTGCTCTCAGGCAACGCCCTGCTGACTGTGATCCTCATCTTCTTGTTGGGCCTGTTCGGCATGGCAACCAACCCCATCCTCATAGGCAAAGCAGTCGGTTACGCCCACCATGCGCCCACGCTCGCCTCGGCGCTCAGCACATCCTCGTTCAACCTCGGCACCGCAGTGGGCTCGTGGATCGCAGGCTTTGCCCTCGAGTCCGCGCTCGGTGCCACGGGCCCCGTGGTGGTGGGTACGTGCATAGCGGCACTGTATTTTCTCCCGCTCACCATCCTGTTGCGGAAGGAACGGTCACCTCAGCCGTCCGAGGCAGCCCTCTCAGGCTCAGCCTGAACTCCGGTGCCATACTCGCTGGCGGCCCACGAGGCGAGGAGCTGCAGACGCTCCGCCGATGGCGACCCTGGTTCCGCACTGTAGATCGTCAGGGTCAGGCCGGGCTCAGCGGCCATTTCCAACCCTTCATAAGCGAGCGTCAGCTCGCCCGCAACGGGGTGATTGAACGTCTTGAAACCCGTCCCATGGTGGCGTACGTTGTGCGCGCCCCAGCGTTTCCGGAATTCATCGCTGCGGGTACCCAACTCACCGATGAGGTCATGAAGTTCCTTGTTGTGTGGGTCGCGACCGGCTTCGGTCCGCAGGATGGACACAGTCACCTCTGCGAACGCATCCCAATCCGGATAAAAATCATGGGCGCGTTCATCCAAAAACGTAAAGCGCGCAATGTTCGGTGGTTGGCCGGGCATGTCGTAGCAATCTTTGTAGAACGCCCGCGCCAAGGGATTAACCGCCAACAAATCCATCCGGCCGTTGCGAACGAACGCCGGACCGGCGGTCACAGCATCCAGCGCCCATTGCAGGCTCTGATGCGGAACGTAGGACTTGGAGTTGCGCCGCCTTGGCGGCCGGGCCACCGGACTGGCCGCGTGGGCGAGGTCGAATAAGTGGGCCCGCTCGGCGTCGTCCAGGCACAACGCCCTTGCGATGCTCTCAAGAACCTGCGGGGAAGCTCCGCTGATCGCGCCACGCTCAAGGCGCGTGTAATACTCCACGCTCAACCCGGCAAGGGTGGCAACTTCACTACGCCGCAAACCCTTTACACGCCGGTTCGTTCCGGTGGGCAGTCCAACCTGCTCAGGGGCAACATGGGCACGCCGTGAGATCAGGAATTCGCGGACCTCCGCTCGATTATCCATGGCTCCACGCTAGGCCAAGCAGGTGTCAGGAGGGAGTCCCTCCGGATACCTGCTTCGCTTAACGCACGACGGCGACCTCCCGCCGTCGTGCGTTTTCCTCACCCAATTCCTCGCCTCAACACCGCGGTGTCGGTGTGGAACGTTAGGGTTGGTCCCAAGACATCTGACGAGGAGAGCAATTGCCGTACATCGTTGACTTCAAGAACGTTTCCACCGAGGGCCTGGAGTCTTCTCCGGTTGCCGAGACGCTTGCAGGGTTGCGGGCCAACGAGGCCCGTTATTACAAGAACAAATACGACCATGAATTCACCGTGAGTCCCGCCAGCGAGGTGCCGGAAGTCGTGGATCGGGTGAGCCGGATCCTGAAGGAAGAGCGCGACATCGTCATCGATTCCCGCCCCTTGGAGGCGACGGCCTTCGAAGTGGACGGCTTGCGGATGGACTACGTGTTCTACGAGTCCGGGCTGTCCATCAACGTCATGTACAGCATCGAGGAAGGCGGGAAGCGGGCGGTCGGTTTCAAGCTCGCTGAGGGCATGGACGTTCCAGCAGAACTGGAATCGCGCTTCAAGTTCGCCCGTCAGAAGTCCAAGCTGGCAGGGGTCATCCGGGGATCGTACTTCGTGATCAAGGGTCAGTACTGACCGCAGGCTGTGGCTACAGGCCCTATGCCAACTGGCGGGGACCCTCTATTCTCTTGACATGGGCGTTTGGGGAGCGTTGTGCCGCACCAAACCTGGTTGCAACAGCATCGGGCGCAGGTGACGCATGGATCCCCACAACAAGGTTCCTTCCTCGGACAATTACGCCGCATTCCTCGCAAGGTTGGACACGGCAACCACAAGCCTGAGCACCCGGGCGAGGGCCCTTGACAAGGCGCTGTCGGCGATCTCGCTGCTCTTGGGACGGTATCAACGGGCCCTTCGCGGCTGGGAACGGAGACTGGTCCGCGTCAATGAGGAACTAGCCCGGCACTCCGGCGAGCCGCAGACGTCGGCGCCCCTCCATGAGCTCCAACGAACTGCCGTTCAGATGGGATCAATGCACAGCGCACAGGTCCTGCGGCTCACGGAGAAGCAGTTAATCATGCGAGGACGACGCGACGCCATCGGCCAGTCGCTCCTGGAGCTTGAAGTCAGCAGAGCCAAACTGGATACGTCCCGGAGGTTGTCACAGGACCGCGAAAACCTGAGCAGGGCCCTCTACGAACTTGCTGGGACCGGCGGTGGCGCCGCGAAGATCCCCGATCTGGGATTGCGGAACGATCTTAGGGAAGCACGCGAGGCAGTAATTCTGGCCGAAGCACTCCTCGAAGTGAAGGGATCCTGACCATGGACAACGCGTCGGACGCTGTTGAAATCGTGCGCTGGGTGAGGAAACCAGGCGACAAACCCATCATCAAATTCGTCACTTTCAGCATCCTTGCTGTGATCCTGTGGCTGATCCTGATGATCTTCATGCCCGCCCTGAGAAGCGTCGGTCCAGCGTTGATATTCACGCCAGCCTTCGCAGCGATTCTCACCATTCCCACGATCGCAGCCCAGAAAAGCCTGCTGCGAGGGTTGGCCAAACGGATCAACGACACCATCACGGAGATGACAGGCAGCGCCAACGACAAAATCTCCAGAAAGCAGCTGCGGAAATTGATCAAGAGTGGCGAGCAGCTTCCACTCTTGATCAATGGAGTTCCCGGTTTGCAGCTGCAGGTGAAAAGGGTCGCAAGTGCCAAGGAAGATGCCTCCGAAAAGCTGCTCGCGGTCATTACCGTTGCTCCTGTGAGCAGTGGAACTGCCAGCTTTGACCGGCTGCTTGAGGCGGCGCTGTACGGCGGACGATAAGGCGGGGCTGCCTGGCGAGGAGGCTGCTGAATCAGTCGCTGGGTTGGGTGCGTCGGCTGGATTCGTGGGGCTGGTTGTTACGACTGTTCCTATCCAACCGCAGGCACTGTCCGCCGGGGCCATCGATAAAAATCGCTGGATGAAGCCCGGGATCTGAGGCAGAATACTGGTAAGCGGGCGGAACGACCCCGTTGTCGCACCCAAGGGTGCTGACCAGAACACGCCGCTAGACGGCCATTGGTGGCGTTCCGCCCGCCCCAACCACCCGCTAATTCAGCAGGCTCCTAGCTCTTGGGCACTAGAACGGGACTATCACGTTTCAGGCGAAGCTTCCATGGCGTCAGCGCAGATTCAAGCTGCTCCCGGAGATTCATTTTGGAAGCCCCCTCCACGCGTTCTTCAAAATGAATGGGCACCTCGGTGATCTTGAGGCCCCGCTGAGCAGCCCTGTAGTTCATCTCGACCTGGAAGGAATAGCCATCACTCTTGATCGTTGAGACGTCAATAAGGCCGAGTGCTAAAGCACTCCAGGCCTTAAACCCGGCCGTGCAGTCCTTCACTTTCAGCCCGAGGATTACGCTCACGTAGAAGTTGGCCCAAGCGGAGAGGGCTTTTCGATGCCAAGGCCATTCCGACGCCGTGGAGCCGCCGGCAACGTAACGCGAGCCGATAACAACATCGGCATTCTTGTTCAGAATCTTGTCGATCATCGTTGGGATTGCTGCCACCGGATGGGATAAATCAGCGTCCATTTGGATGACAATTTCTGCATCTTGTGCCAACGCCCGGGTCATCCCAGCCACGTAAGCTCGGCCCAAACCATCCTTTTCAGCCCGATGCAGCACGGAAACGGCGCCATTCGATTGCTTTGCCAACCTGTCTGCGACCTCCCCTGTCCCATCTGGGGAATCGTCATCGACAATGAGCACGTGGAGATTCGGAATGCCCAGTGAATCAAGCTGGGACGTCAGTAGCGGAAGATTCTCCCGCTCATTGTAAGTCGGTACGACAACGGTGATTTTTGGCGCTGTAGTGGTCAAAATATGGTCCCCAATTCGGTTTCAGAAAGCGCCCGGTCCGTGCTGAACTGCACATGTCCGGGCCGGGTCAGTCTATTGATATCGCAGGGGCAATCTAAAACCGGGCCCACGCCAATCCGTGGGCCGAAAATGTCTGACACTGGACACATGTTTGATCCATCGAGACGGTTGGGAATCTTGCGGCACCCAAAGGGTAGCGGCGCTCGGCCCTAAAAATGTCAGACCCTGGTGAGAGGGTTTATTCATGGGAAGTATTGGGGAGATGTTGGCGCGTCGGGCAGCGATGTCTGGCGCCGCCTTGCGCCCTCGGCGTGTTCCCCGAGGAAGCCACGCCGGTCCTGCCAGCGGCCAAGCGGGCTGTGAAAGCCCGACTGCGGCAGTCACCGGTTCGGACAACCCCAGGGGCATTTGGCTGCTTCGCGGCATTGAACCAGGGCCCTTCTCTGACCCTGATGACGTCGAGCCTGAAGTTGGGCCTGACGTCGAGCCTGTTTCCTCGGGGCTGAGCGTTTCCCCTGGGCTTAATGGTTCCAAGGGCTCTGACGATATCCTTGGGCTTGACCGTGCGCTGGCACTTGGGGATGCGCTGGCTGAAAGCGCTCAGGCGTTGGAAAATCTGCGTTCGGCCACTGTGGCCGGTGTCCCGGCATTCGGGTTTGCCGAGGCTGCGGGATTCGCCGGTCGGGTGGAGGAGATCGCCCGCACTGTGGAGTACCTGCAGGTCATCGCGGCGCACGCCGTGGAGCGGACCCGCACCCAAGCCCAGCAGGCGCGGCCCTCATCCGCGGCGGGCACGGGATGGCAGACAGGCTGGACCGACCCCGGAACCACGGATCCGGACTCAGTCGGGGCTGTTACCGCGGCAGACGCTGCTGCGGTGGCCGATGACGGCTACCGGAACGCGGCGGAATTCCTCCGCGCCGGTCTGCGGATCAGCAAAAGCGAAGCCACCCGCCGGCTCGCACTTGCCTCCGAGGTCCTCCCCCGGACCGGAATCGCCGGACAACACATCCCGGCCCGCCGGGAAATCCTCGCCCAGGCCCTTGAAACCACGCACATACCCACCCGGTCTGCGAGCATCATCAGCGCCGCCTTGGACAAAGTACGGCTCCTCACTGATGACGGCACCCTCGCCCGGATGGAACACGCCCTCACCGCCACGGCCGTTGAATCCGACCCGGACTTCGTCACCAAAATGGCCAAACGCTGGGTCGATTCGATCGACCAAGACGGTCCCGAACCGTCCGAAGAAGTTCTCCGCCAACTCCAAGGCGCGTTCTTCCGTCGTCGACGCCGCCACGGGCTCCACCACATCGAAATCTTCGCCACAGCAGAACAATACGAAACCCTCACCACCGCCATGAACGTCGCCACCAACCCCCGGCTCACCACCGGACACAGCATGGGCACCGGGAACAATGCAGCCGTCTGCCATGGGGAAACCACCGGCGACGGCGACGAGAGCGGTGACGGGAGTGGCGACGGGAACGGGGAGAGCAGCAGCGGGAACACAACCGGCCCGGATCTGGACCGGCGTTCCCGCCCCATGAAACTCCTCGACGGACTCGTCGGAGCCTGTGCCGTCGCGATGACGACCGGGAAACTGCCAGCCAACGGCGGACTCCGACCCCAACTCACCCTCACCATCGACGAACGCGACCTCTTCGAACGACGCACCGACCACTCCCGGCTCAGCACCGGCACAGCAACGTTCCTGGGTCCGATGCACCCGAACACCATCCGCAAAATCGCCTGCGACGCGGACATCCTTCCCGTCCTGCTCGGCAGCGACTCCCGCGTCCTGGACATCGGCCGCACCACCCGGATCTTCCCACCCCACATCCGCAAAGCCATCACCGCCCGCGACGGCGGCTGCGCCTTCCCCGACTGCACCATGCCCGCCCCCTGGTGCGAAGCCCACCACATCACCTACTGGTCACACGGCGGCACCACAGGAACCGAAAATGGCACCCTGCTCTGCAGCCACCACCACCACGTCATCCACAAAGAACAATGGCGGATCGACATGACCACCGGCGTGCCCTGGTTCACCCCACCACCACACATCGACCCCAAACAAACACCACGACGCAACCACCACCACACACCCCTCAGAACATAAAAGTGCCCCGGTGCATATTGAGGGCTGGTACAGCTCCGGCTGGCCGCCTCGCTACAAAGAGAGAGCGCGCCGTCGAGCGCTCATAAACCAAGCCCCGACCGTACGCTGAGCCGCGACCATAAACTCAGCCGCGACGAAGCATTACCGCGACGTCGGCCAACCCGTGTATGACTCAGCCAGGTACGCCTTGGCGTGCTCTGACGAGACCACGGAGTGCAGCTCGCCCAGCTGGCGGGCGCGGTCAAAGTCGTCAGCGCCGGGAACGGTATGCAGCATGGAGGTCATCCAGTAAGAGAAATGCTGGGCCTTCCAAACACGGTCCAGGGCGCGGTCGCTGTAGGAATCCAGCAGTGTGGTGGAACCGTTGGAGTAGAAGGAGTCGAAGCCTTCGAACAACACCTTCACGTCGTGTATCGCGAGGTTAAGGCCCTTGGCGCCGGTGGGCGGGACGGTATGTGCGGCATCGCCGGCAAGGAATAGATTGCCGTGGCGCATCGGCGTGTGGACGAAGCTTCGGAACGGCAGGACCATCTTTTCCAGGACAGGGCCTTCGTTGAGCTCAAATCCGTTGCCGTTTACGCGTTTGCGGAACTCGGACCAGATGCGTTCGTCGTTCCAGTCGGCCACGTTTTCCTTGGGATCGCACTGGAAGTACATGCGCTGCACTGTCTCGGTCCGCTGGCTGATCAAGGCGAAACCGTGCTCGGAGTTGGCATAGATCAGTTCGTCGGAGCTGCGTGGAGCCTGGGCCAGGATACCGAACCAGGCGAACGGGTATTCGTGGAAGAACCACTTTCGGTTGGCTTCGGGGATCTGGAAGCGGCAGTGGCTGCGAGACCCGTCAGCGCCAACGAGGAAGTCGGCCTGGATCTCGAACTCCTGCCCGTCGGAATCGGTGAACCAGACTTTCGGTTTGCCCTCGAGATCGTGAACCGTGGTGTCCGTGACGCTGTATCGAACGTCGCCGCCGTCGGCCTCGCGTCGCGCAGCGAGGTCGGCGAAAACGTCCGTTTGTGGGTACAGCCACACGGATTCACCCACCAACTCCTTGAAGTTGATGCGGTGGCTTTCGCCATTGAACCGCAACTCGATGCCATCGTGCCGGTCACCTTCGCGGAGCACCCGGTCTGAGACGCCGGAGTCCACCAGCAGGTTGACAGTGCCATGCTCCAGGATGCCTGCGCGAACAGTTTGGTGGATTTGTTCGCGGCTGCGGACCTCCACCACCACGGATTCGATGCCTTGCTTGGCCAGCAAGTGGGAGAGCATGAGCCCTGCGGGTCCGGCACCCATAATGGCGACTTGAGTGGTGACTGTAGTACGTGCCATGGTGTTCCTCGCTTCGTTGCGGTCCCGCTGGGACGGGATGAGCCTGGAATCAGTGTGGCGCGAGCTGCGTGACCGGTGTTACATGAATTCCGTTGAACGGAACCTCCGTATCAATCCCTAAGTTGGCGGCCTATCCCCCGCGCAGCGGTCTGTAACGCCGGAACAAGGGCCTGCAGGCGCATCTCCGCCAAGGGCACCACGACGCCAAGGGCCGCGACCGCTCGCCGCTTCCGGTTCATCACGGGCACGGCGATGCCCCAGGTGTCCGGATCGACCACGCCAGCCAGCTGCGCATAGCCCAGCTGCGCAGCCTCAGCCAACAGGTGGCGTACGACGTCGGAAGTCACCTTTCCTTCCGGGTCGTGGAACCGCTCGAGGTACTCCGCCTGTAATTCGCGGGACTGGTGTGCCATCAGCGCCAGGCCGGCGGAGGATATGTGGACCGGCATGCGACCGGCAACGCGTGCACGGTTGGCAACCGAGCCGCGGCGTGAAAGCCGCTCCACGAACAGCGCCTCCCAGCCTTCAAGCACGGCCAGGTTCACGTTCTGGTTCAAGACTTGCTGAATGTCCTCCATGAAGGGCATGGCCGCTTGACGGAGTGCGAGCGTGGGCGAATTTCTGTTGACCAGTTCCCATAACCGGAGCCCCAGCCGAACGTTCCCGCCAGCACCAAGTTCCAGCAAACCATGCTCGGAGAGTTGCCGGACCAGCCGGTGGGCGGACGACAACGGGAGGCCGGACCTGTCGGCGAGTTCCGTCAGTTGCAGCGAGGTGGCGCCTTCAGGAAAGGCCTCAATAACCCGAACTACGCGGTCCACCACGGAGTCACCGGATGTCGAGTTGGCCACGATGCGCTCCTTTGCTGCCGTTCGTCTACCAGACGCCTCTTCTACCAAACGCGTCTTCTAACCAGACGAGCGCGAGTGACGCCTTCCATTCAATGGTAGAACGTGCCTCAGGTTACTCCCGCCGGTGATACAACTCTCATAACTGACCGGCCGTTCTGCCGGCCACATCCACTCCCAAAGAGAACTCCCGAGGACACTATGCCAACGATGCCATCTGCCCGCCGCTCACAATGGCCAGTCTGGCTGTGTTGGTTAGCCATGGTCTTGGACGGCTTCGACCTGGTGGTCCTGGGGACGGTCATCCCAACGCTCATCAAGACCGGTGACATAGGCTTTGATGCCGTTGGAGCTACCTTCGCTGCAACTATCTCCTTGGTAGGCGTGGGGCTCGGCGCACTCTTTATCGCCCCGCTGTCCGACAAGTTCGGCAGGCGGAAGCTCTTGATCGCCTGCGTGGCCGGCTTCTCGCTCTTCACGATTGGAGTCGCTTTCGCGCCCAACGTGGCGGTTTTCTCCATACTTCGCCTGCTGGCAGGCCTTGGGCTGGGCGCTTGCCTTCCCGCCGCCCTCGCGTACATGAACGATTACGCACCAGCAGGATCAGCCGGAAAATCGACCACACGGACAATGACCGGCTACCACGTAGGCGCTGTGGCGACAGCGTTCCTGGCCATCCTCGTGGTCCCCAACTGGCGCCTCATGTTCATCGTCGGCGGGGTTGCCGGGCTGGTACTCCTGCCATTCCTTTGGGCGAAATTGCCGGAGTCACTTCCTGAAGCAGCACCCGTGAAGGTGGACGAAACAACAAAGGCGGCTCCCGGCGTCGTGCATTCCACGGACGGAAAGCAAAAGACCGGGTTCCGCGACCTCCTGCAGAAGCCCTATCCGCTGGTGGCCGTGGGAATTGGCATCGCGTCGTTCATGGGTTTGTTGCTGGTTTACGGCTTGAACACGTGGTTGCCGCAGTTGATGGCAGCTGCGGGTTACTCCGTGAGCACGGGCCTGACGCTGCTGTTGGTCCTCAACCTGGGCGCCGTGGCCGGGCTGGTTTTGGCCGGAATTCTTGCCGATCGGCATGGAACCAAGAAGATCGTGCTGCTGTGGTTCGGGCTTTCAGCAGTGTTCCTGGCCGTCCTCAGCGTGAAGATCCAGAGTGAGTTCCTGCTCAACGCCGCGGTATTTGTCACCGGCGTCTTCGTCTTCAGCTCGCAGGTTCTGGTTTACGCATGGGTCAGCCAGCTGTTTCCGGCCCGACTCCGGGGAACGGCACTTGGGTTCGCTGCCGGCGTCGGACGCCTTGGCGCGATCGTTGGTCCTGCCGTGACTGGAACCCTGGTGGCCGCAAACATTGCCTATCCTGCCGGCTTCTACGTGTTCGCCGTAGCGGGACTCTTGGCTGTAGCAGCGCTGTTCCTGGTGCCCCATCAGGTCAAAATTCCTGAGCCCGTGCCGGCGGGAGAACGGTAACCGACGGCACGGCGCTAAGTGCTCAGCTGGCCGTCCAGCTTTCCGGGCTGTGGGTGAAGCGACTCGCGGGCCTTGCCCAACAGCTGCGGTCCGGCGGCGTAGCAGCGGTCCGCGTGTTGGCGGAGCGCCGGAAGTGCCTGCACGGCATAGTCGAAGTGTTCCTCGCGGATCATCGACTCGATGGCCTTGCACTGGTCCTCTGTCTCAAGCGCGCCCACCATTGCCGAGGAGATCTTCAGGCTCAGCACAGCATCCATGCTGGCATCGGCGTCGTGTTGGCAGAGGCCGTTGGAGATCCTCAGTAGCCTGCCCGGCAACATCGAAAGGTAAGTGGAGAGAAAACGCAAGGCCGGGGTGGGGTCTCCCATCTCATCGGCCAAGGCCTGCAACCTGCACGGTTCCAGAGCCGGAACCTGACCGTCTGCCTCCTCAGTCATGGCTGGCTGCTTGTGGCTGCGCGGCATCTTCCGGCGTTGATTTGCCGGGGTCCGTGCGCCAGATGGACGCGAGCATCCCGATGACCAGGATCCCGGGCGCACCGTACATCAGGATGTTCAGGACGAGTGGTTCGCGGAGGGCGCGGATGGCATTCCCGACGTAAGGGATGGTCGCGATCTGCTTATCCACCGTTTTGCCCTGCAGGGTGGCGATCCACGGATCGATGCCATTATTAGCGTCGCCCTTGGTCTGGACGGCCACGCCGCCATCGGCTGTTGTGGTGACCTCAGTGATGCGATGCGTCTCCACCCGCTGGTCTTCCACGGGAATGTGGTAGGTGATGATGTCGCCCACCTTGATGTCGGTGATCGGCGTCGGAACGGTGACGACGACGTCGCCCGGGTTGATCAACGGCGCCATCGACCCTGTCAGCATCGTGGAGGTTTGGTAGCCCAGGATGCGCGGTCCGATCGCCAGGAAGAGGAAAACCAAGGCCGCCGTGGCCAGCATGCTGAAACCGAGGAATTTCATCGTCTTCGCAGCGATATGGCGAAACGTACCCGGTGCCGCGATGGCTTTAGCGGAGGTTCCGACGGCTGCGGCTGAACGCCGGCCCTTGAGGGCGGGTCCGCTGATGCTGGTCAGTGCGCTCATGGTCCTGGCGTTCCTTCCGTTGTTGGTTATCTTCTGATCGAAAGTCTGGGCCATCTGGCTCAGGCTTCCTGCGGGAAATCCTCAAGTCTGGCTCAGGAAATACCGGCGGACCTGATCGGGCAGGGGGGCGCCCGACCAGGCCCGGCGGGGCTCTGTGGTGATTCTTTTGAGGTGGTGCTACTTGGCTGGCGTTACAGCGCTGGTCTTACTTCGTGGTTTCGGTGCGTTGGGTGCCGGTGAAGGCGAAGGCGATGGTGCTGGTGGCGCCTTGGAAGGTGTCGTTGGCGGTGGTGGGGAACGCGGTGGTGACTTTGAGGTAGTCGGTTTTGGCCGGGGCCAGGGCGGTCAGGTTGTTCAGGACTTTGTTCGCGGTGATCACCGGGGCGGCGGCCATGACCGTGGTCTTCGTGCCGGTGCAGGTGTAGGGGGCTGCGGCGCCGGTCCAGGCGACAGAGCAGTTCTCGATGGTCAGCTGCAGGCCGTTGGTTACGTCGGTGGTGAGCAGTGAGGCGGTGGCGCCGGCGGAGGTGGTGAGGGTGACGTTGTTCAAATCCGAGTTGCCGGTGTTGGCCAGGGTGACGAGCTTTTCGACTTTGTCTCCGGGCAGCAGGCCTGCGATGGGGACGTTGAGGGTGTTGTTCGCGCCGGTGCCCAGGGCGATGGTGACGGTGCCGGCGGTGACTTGCTGGCTGGCCGAGGTGGAGGAGGTGAACGCGCCGTAGGTTCCCATGCCGGCGACGGCTGCTGCGGTGCCGAGCAGTGCGACGGAAGCGAGGACCTTGCCGGAGGTGGTCTTGAGGCTGATGGCCATGGGAATCAGTGTCCTTTCGGGAGGCCACCGCTTCCGGCCGGCCGTTTCGTTTGCCGGCCCTGAGTGGCTGACAAGAAACACTGTGCCGGGCCCGGATCAAGAACCACTCCTGCAATCCATCAACACTTGCTCAGGAAAAGATCAAGAATCCTTCTTCCTTTCCCAAGCGCAGGAAGCGGCGCTCTGGACTGATAATAAGCAAGCTGATAATCCTGTAACGAAAGGCCAACGCTAAACACAGAGGTGGGATCATGGTGGATCGCATTACCGATATTTGGGGCGCGAGGACGCCGTTCGCGCGTGAAGCTGACTGGCCCTCCCGCGTGGACTACGCCCTCCAGGAAGGCCTCACCGAAGGCGACGTCGACCACTGGGTCCAGTCCGCCTGCGTGCTGTGCAGCAATGGCTGCGGCTGCGATATTGCCGTTAAGGACGGCGTCATGGTGGGCATTCGCGGCCGCGCGGAGGACCGCATCAACAAGGGACGCCTTGGGCCGAAAGGACTTTTCGCAAGCTGGCAGGACGTCTCGAACAAGGACCGACTCACCCAGCCATTGATCCGCGAGGGCGGCGAATTGGTCCCAACCGATTGGGACACGGCCATGAAGCGGATAGTGGAACGCAGCAAGCAACTCTTGAAGGAGAAGGGCCCCCTCAGCCATGGCTTCTACACCAGCGGCCAGCTGTTCCTTGAGGAGTACTACGCCTTGGGCGTGATAGGGAAGGCCGGCATCGGGACACCCCACATGGACGGCAACACCCGCCTTTGTACTGCGACAGCGGCATCCGCGCTCAAGGAAACCTTTGGCGCCGATGGTCAGCCTGGCGCGTATGAGGACATCGACAATTGCGATGCCATCTTCCTTTATGGTCACAACATGCCAGAGACCCAGACCGTTCTCTGGGCCCGCATCCTGGACCGACTTTCGGGACCAACCCCGCCAAAACTCGTGTGCGTGGACCCGAGAAATACAGAGGCCGCGCGTTTTGCCGACGTGCATCTGGCAGTGCGGCCAGGGACCAATCTCGCGCTCATGCACGCCCTGGTCCGGGAGGTCCTGCAGAACGGCTGGGAGGATCCTGCTTACATTGAGGACCACACGCTCGGTTACGACGAGCTGAAATCCGCTGTGGAGGAATGGACGCCCGAGGCTGCTGCCGAGGTGTGCGGTGTCAGCGCCCACGACATCAGGAAGGCCGCCCGCATCTTCGGCACCTCGGACCGGGTTCTTTCCACCGTTTTGCAAGGGTTCTACCAGTCATCCCAGGCCACAGCTTCCTCCTGCCAGGTCAACAATCTGCATCTGTTGCGCGGCATGCTCGGGCGGCCAGGAGCTGGCCTTCTACAGATGAATGGGCAGCCGACAGCACAAAACAACCGCGAATGCGGGGCCGACGGCGACCTTCCGGGCTTCCGTAACTGGCACAATCCGAAACACGTTGAAGAACTGGCCTCCCTGTGGAACGTGGATCCCGCGATCATTCCCCACTGGGCACCCCCAACCCATGCCATGCAAATCTTCCGCTACGCCGAGCAAGGATCCATCAATTTCCTCTGGGTCTCGGCTACGAACCCTGCGGTCTCCCTGCCCGAGCTGCGCCGGATACGGGAGATCCTGGCTAAGCCGGAACTGTTCCTGGTGGTGCAGGATCTATACCTAACAGAAACCGCCAGCATGGCCGACGTCGTCCTCCCCGCCGCCGCGTGGGGCGAAAAGACGGGGACATTCACCAACGCTTCCCGCGTGGTCCATATCTCTGACAAAGCCGTAGATCCGCCCGGGGACGCCCGCAGCGACCTGGATATTTTCCTGGACTACTCCAACCGAATGGGCTTCACCACCCTGGACGGTACGCCCTTGTTGACGTGGGAGGGCCCGGAAGACGCCTTCGAAGCTTGGAAAGAGTGCTCGCGCGGACGCCCTTGCGACTACACAGGACTGAGTTATTCGAAACTCCGTGGTGGCAGCGGGATCCCGTGGCCCTGCAATGAACAAAACCCGGACGGCACCACTCGCCTCTATACGGACGGGGTTTTTCCCAGCGATCCTGACTACTGCGAGAACTACGGTCACGACCTCTTGACAGGGGCCGAAGTGGAGCCGGAACCCTACCGCGCCAAGATGCCCAAAGGCCGCGCCTGGCTCAAGACAACCAAGTACCATCCACCTCACGAAGAACCGGACGACGACTACCCGCTCCGGTACACCACCGGTCGGACGGCGTATCACTTCCACACACGGACCAAAACGGGACGTTCCCGGACACTCAACGCACCGGCACCAAGGATGTGGGTGGAACTCTCGGTCGAGGACGCTTCCGCGCTGGGGATCACGGAAGGCGACATCGTCCGTGTGTCGTCCCGGCGCGGCCTAATAGAAGCCCCGGCTCGGGTCAGCGGCGTCCGGCCGGGAACGGTTTTTGCGCCTTTCCACTACGGATACTGGGACTCGACAATGCCGCCCGACCCGTCAGGTTCTGCCCAGGGTTCACGGAAGACTGCTGCCAACGAGCTGACCATCACTGAATGGGATCCCGTATCAAAGCAGCCGCTTTTCAAGAATGCTGCGGTGAAAGTGGAGAAAATCCGCGACGGCGATGGACCGGCCCCGGCGCCCAACACCACCGCTTCACGGCAGGCAGGACAACCACAATGAACCTCAATATCTACCTGGGCCTACTGCATCGGGGCGAAGCCACCCTGGCCGAGTCGTTCCGGCAGGTCTCTGATGGCCATGGCGCGGAGCCCGACGTACATTTCCTCTGCCAGACATTGGCCAAGCAGTGCGATAAGCACGGGGAACTCCTCCTCCCCGTGGTGGAGCGATACGGCAAGGACACATCGGACCACGAGCCCGAGCGGCTCCACGCTCAGGGCTTGTCAGAAACCCGGAGCGGTCCTGTCGGCCTCCTTCGCGACCTGCAGGACCTGTACCTGCTGGCGAGCTTGGTGGACATCACGTGGACTGTGGTGAATCAAGCCGGGTCGGCACTTCGCGACGACGAGCTGCTCGCCGTCGTCGAACAGTGCCACAAAGAGACCGAAGTCCAGCTCAGCTGGCTGCAAACCCGGATGAAACAGGCCGCGCCTCAGGCGCTGCTGGTCGCAGACTGAACCCGCAGACTAAGCCAGTCGCGGGCTAAGTCAGTGGGGCAGCAGCCCCAAGATCGGAAGGGTGACCGCCGTCGAAATGGCCATGGCGGCGGTGTTGCCGATCACCGGGTGGAAGCCCTCCGGTAGCCGGGCCGAAATAGCTCTGGCGACGGGAGGAGCAAGCACGGCCCCAAGCAATGCGCCGCCGATGATGCTCCACCACAAGCCGTCGTAGGCGAGCACGGCGGCCGGCGCCACTGAGACGAGCGACGCGTAGGTGGCCGCCCACCCACCATTGCTGAACCAGCCGCGCCAAAGAACCACACCGACGGCCGAGGTGAGGGCCTGCGCAAACAGGATGTGCGGAACCAGGTTGGAACCGTACGCGGGCAGCGCAGGATTCAGCAAAAATGCCGTCGCGACGCCAAGGATCATGCCCGCACTGGCGAGCTCGTTGGCGAAGAATTGGGTCTCGGTGAAGTCGGAGAGAACCCGGCGCGCCGCCCATATGGCGTCCTTAAGAACAGGGTTAACGCCCGACGGCGGCTGGATGGGTTGCAGCCGCCGAGCCGGTTTCCGTAGGACAAGCCAGGGCAATTTCCGGGCAATGAGGAAAGCCAGTACTGATCCCAAGGACATCGCGAGGACGCTCGCCACCACGGGCGGCAGCCCCAGCGGCACGGTGACCGTCGGGATCAGCAACAACGCGCAGGGCGTGATGGTGAAGGCGCCGAGCACAGCTCCGGTCAGGCAGGTCCGCCAACCGGGTCCATACATCAGGACCATTGCCGGGGCCACGCAAACGAAAGGCACGAACGTGGGCTGCCATCCGTCGTCGAGCATCCGGCCGAAAACTGCGTTGGACAACAGCAGGCTGAACGACGCCGAGGCCAGCACCCACGGCCACAGACTGGTGCCATACGTCAGCTGACCGGCCCAGTTCTTGCCCCGCCGGCCAGCGAACCAAGCCAACAAAGCCCCTGTAAGCAACCCGCACGCTGCAAGCTCTGATTTGTAGAACAGGGGCTCAGTCATGTCGCCAAGGAACCATCGGACCGCAGCGAAAGGGGAGTTGGTGACTGATGCAGCCCAGCCTTCAAACGCAGGGCCGAGCCGCGGCGATTGCTGCGCGAGCGTGTGGAGGACCAGTGCGAGCACTCCCGCCAGGATGACCGAAGCCAGCGCGCCCAACGCTGTCCCGAGGGCGCCGAGCTCAGTTGCAGTCTTCTTCGGGGCAGGATCCGGCCGACGGCGGGGCGCGCCGTCGACAGCTGAGGTGAGCATCGTTGATAACCCTTAGCGTGCGATGTGGTGTAACTCGAAAGCAGCGTATCCGAGCTTTCCAAGGGGGCCCCACTCGTGTTTCTGTGGGGGATTTGTGACTGCGGATGGTGCACAATGGTTCTGATGAAAAAACCATTCAGCATATACAGAATGGTTATTTTATGAGAACCTTTAAGTATGGATCTTGTCACCACTAGAGAAGCCGCCAAGCGACTAGGCGTCAGCGACGTAGCCGTCCGTAAAATGCTGAAGACCGGCCGCCTGACGGACCTAGGCATGGTGGGCCACACGATTCTCATTGACCCTGCCTCATTGCATCGCGCTCTGGATTCGGGAAAGCGCTCGGGCCGACTCTGGACGCCAAAGACCGCATGGGCTGCACTCTGCTTGCTCTCCGGAGACAAGGCACCCTGGATTGAATCAACCAGCAGGTATCGGTTGACGCGTCGCCTCCGCGATCTAAACGCCGGCGAGGTTCAACAACTTGCCAGGAACCGTGCAGAAGTGAAACGGTATCGGGCCACGCCAACTGCCCTCGATGCACTTCAGGAAGCACTGATACCGACTGCAGGCTCCGCGCTGCGCAACAACGAGATCGCCCACCGCTTCGGGCTGGCCGGTGGAGGGGGATTCTTCGACGGATACGCAGCGTCGGGAGACGGCAGCAAGCTCGCCGCCGCGCTGGGAATGGTCGGTGATCCCAGTGGAAACGTGACTATCCGGGAAGCATCGCTCTCTGGACCTTTCGCGGAGCAGATAACCCCCTTGGCCGCCATCGCGGTGGACCTCATGGATTCCCTGGCGACCAGGGAACGTTCCGCTGGCATGCGCGTCCTTGAAGAGCTGCTCAATGGATGACCAAAACGGCCAGAATCATGGCAAGCGGCCCACTCTCGACATACCCATGCCAGTTGGAGGTTGGGGAAGTCCATGGCCACAGTGCGTGGAGTTGGCCAAGGCGCTACCTGCTAGCAAGTGGACGCTGGTCGGTGGCCTCATGGTGCAATTGCATGCGGCCGCGGCCGGCCTGCAGGTCACCCGGCCAACGGCCGATGTAGACATAGTCCTTCATGTCGAAACGGGGGCTGTAACCGCATCCGAGGTCACCGAATCGTTGGGCGGACTCGGTTATGAACTGCAGCAATCCATCGATAGATTCGCCCCAGCACACCGCTTTGTCCGCGGCCAGGAGCAAGTGGATGTCATGGTCGCCGATCATGGAGTTGCCAAGCCTCCGCAGCGCCTTGGTGGACGGGACATTTTCAGACTTCCGGCGGGCACGCAGGCCTTGCAGCGCACCATCTACTGCCAGATCACCACAGGCAAAGAACAAGTGACTATCAGCATCCCAAACACGCTTGGTGCCTTGGTCCTGAAGGGCGCAGCATTTAGGGAAGACTCCCGCGATGGGCGTCGCCATCTTGACGATGCAGCGGTACTGGCTGCAACCATTACTGACGCCCTAAAGGTCGTGCCAGAACTAAAGGGCAGTGACCGCAGCCGTGTCCAAACACTCCACACAGCGTTGCTGGATCCTCTTCATCCCTCTTGGCTCATGCTTGAAGAACATGATCGAGACGGCGCAAGGGATGCCTTGCGCATCCTGGCCTTAAATCCGCAAGGACTCGTTCTACCGACGGGGCTACGGAAGTGAATCCGCCGAACGCGCCAAAGCTTCCAGTCGCCGTCGAGCGCTGTCAGGATTAGCGCTGGCAGGGCGAGACCCACACGAAAACCGGAGGCCCCAACGCGTTAACGTTAGGGCCTCCGGGAGCTCGATAAATCAAGCCTTCCTGCGCGTGACCAACCCCCAGATAACCAGTACGATCAGCGCGCCTCCGATTGCGAGTAACCAAGTGGAGATCGACCAGAATTCGTTGATGCCCACCTTGAAGATGGCACTACCGATCCAGCCACCCAGCACGGCGCCCACGATCCCCAGCAGGAGCGTCGCGATCCAGCCGCCTCCCTGCCTGCCCGGCATGATGGCCTTGGCAATGGCTCCTGCGATCAAACCCAAAATAATCCAACCAATGATTCCCATGTGTTTCCCTTTTCTCGTACGTAGGCCTCGGCCAGCACCAATACCGGGTGCCGCCATCGGCCTGATTGCTAGCTGCCCGCTTGTGCGGCGAACTATGCCGACAACTCGGCGGGCAGACGTTTCAGGGCGTCCCAGTTACTGAAAGAGGGATTCGATCTCTCCAACGGGCAGTCCGGCTACCTCGGCAAGGGCGCGGGGGTCCACTCCGGCGTCGACGGCCTTTTTGAAGGCCAAGGCGAGCGTGTTCTGGGAGATAGCCAGCTCATGCTGAAGGCTTTGGCGGCGAAGTGCCGCCACCCAGACGCCGCTGACCGGGTCCAGGGCGTCAATATCCATTCTGAAACCGCAACTGCAAGCCCACTCCGGCCAGACTGGTTCCACGGTGATCCACTGCATGGAGTCATGGCCGGGCCCTGCGGAGATAGCCATGTGCGAACCGCAGTGGACTGGGCCCATCGGCAATACCCGTTCCGGAGCAAGGTCTACGGTATTGCCAGCCACTGGTGTGGAGCTTGGTTCACGCAGCGCGACTGTCATCGTCTTCTCCCACACATTCACTAGATCTATCTTGGCTATCTAGTTATATGTGTACTTATGATTTAAGTCCAACCAGCCGGGGTTGTTGCCCGCGCCCTCCAGAGCGCGGGAGCCACTACTACCGCTACGCCGACGACGGCTCCGATCACCGTTTCGATGATGCGGTCCCGCAACAGCAGGCCGGGATCAACAGGGGCTGCCAGCAACGTGGCGATCAGGGCAAGCGGAGTCACGAAGATCTGCGCCACAAGGTACTGCCTGGCGATGAACATTTCAGCACCGAACTGGCAGGCTGCGATCACCAGGACCATGGCCCAGGGCGCGGGATTGAGCCAGAGGATGCCCGCAAGCAGCACCAATCCGATCACCGTTCCGGCGATTCTTTGGATGCCCCGGCTTACGCGGTGGCGCGTCGAATGTCCGACCAATGGAACCACTGCCGCGACCATGGCCCAGTAAGTGTGGCCGAAGCCGAGCCGCTCCCCCACCAGCGTCGCGATGGTCCCCGCAAGGCCGGCCGCGATCAGGTATCCAAAGCCTTCCAACCAGATCGCCCGACGTTCCGGGGTGGTGTGGCGGATGCGCGGCGGCCGCTTCCATGGGGTCCTGTGGCTCTTGAAAACCCGGGATGACATGCCGATCAGAAGGCAAAAGACCGTAGTCCCTGCCGCAACGAGCATTGCCTCCCCAGGCGGCGGTTGCGCCTGGATGGATGCGATCGCAGCGAAAGCGAAGATGTGAAAGAGGGAGCCGCCAGGCCTCAGTCTCCAGGCCGCGACAACCACCGAGCACCCGCCCGCCACGAGAGTGGTAGCAGCAGTCAAGAGCCACGAATACGCGGCACCTTCGATTCCAATAGCTTGCGCTACGCGAGCCATGAGCGTGGCCAGCAACATGATCAGCAGCATGAAACTACCCGCACGCAGCTGGCTTCGGAAGCGGACGCTGTGCGGTTCGTTGCGGCCATAGATGCCAGTAAACGCACCGAACGAGGCAAATACGGCCAGATCCAGCCGCCCCATCAGTGTCAGCGTAATCAGCGGAACAAACACACCCACAGCACAGCGAAGAGCCGGGTGATGGTCCTTGTTTCCAGGACCCATCGTGAACATTTCCGCTACAGCCTTCAAGGGGCGGTTCGCCTTTCGTCGCAGGATCAAAACGTACGACGGCGGCGCTGGCGTCCGCTTCAAGGCTACGCTGCGGGCGCTGGACTACTCCGGCTTTGCGTACAGATAGTGCCCCTTATCACGAGGAGTAAGGGGCACTATCCGGTTCGTACTATTTGTTGCTAGAAGCGGGAGGTTGCACCTGGCACTGTGTTGGTTGAGAGCGGGTTGCTCGCAATATCCGTGATGCCGGATGCCGGAGTGTAGCTGGGGACCGGCGCGGGGGACGTGGAAACCGTGTTGCTGCCAGCGGTCCCACTACCCAGGGTGATAGTGAGCGTCCGTGCCGTCGGATTCCAACTTAGGCTGGAGGCGTTACCGCCATTGCCGCTAAAGCTGAGCGCGGAGCCCGTGTAGTTGCCGCCCAGTGCAACACTGCCGACCCTGAGGGTTGGGCAACCAGCCCCGGTAACAGTCAGCGTGTTGGTAGAGCTTACGTTGACTACCACGTTGTCGGCATTGTTGCCGGCTTGGGTCTGCACGCTGGTGGTGTTGTTCGCCCAGACGCTGCAGATCGTGGTCGGGTTGATGGGTTCCGAGAACGTTATCGTCACCGAATCGCCCTTCTCCACCTTGCCGGGGGTGCCACCCGAAACGTTGTTCAGCTGGACCCCAGTCACCGTTGGCGAACTCACGTCCTTGATGGACGACGCCGTTCCCGCAGGACCGGTGTTACCTGCGGCGTCGGTTGCCTGTGCGGAGTAGTTAATGGTCCCGGGGCTAAAAGCGCTCATGTTCACTGGGGTCGCCGTCCAGTTGCCGGAGCTGTTGGCGTTGACGGTCTGGGTGATCGGCAGGGCTCCTGTGCCCGTTACGGTCAGAGCCACCGAAGACAAGGCCTCTGCTGTGCCGGTGACTGGAACCGCGTTCACGTTTCCGCTGTGGACATACGTTGGCGCGGTCACGGACGGGGCGAGCGGCGGAGTGGCGTCCACTGCGGTAACTGCGCTCCGCGTGCTTTCGGCACCCTGCCACTGAGAGAGTTTGGGCGTCACCGTGTAGTACCAGTTCCCAGTGGTGACACCGGTGTCCACGCAGCTCAGCGCCGCCACTGTTCCTGCACAGGTTCCGGCCGTCGCTACCGCCGTACCGCCGGTCGCTGAGGGGTAGCGGACGATGCTGTACCCGGTCACGGACCGGCCTGCCGCCGTCGTACTCGCTGCCCAGGTGACTGTAACGCTGGCTCCGGAAACCGAGGTAGTGGGTTTGGCGCCCTGCGCGACGGCGTCGGCCTTGGCCGCACCGAAGCCGCTGTTAACGGAACTCCAGAAAGCACTGGCAGCGGGTCCGCCCCACGAGACGAGGAGAATGCCGAGAACGATCACGAGGACGCGGTTCCAAACACCCATCGTCACCCGCGTTGAGGACGACGAAGCAGCGGACTGACGAAGCGGGCTCACTTCCGTACCTCCAGCGTGACGGGGACTTTAAATTGGGCACCTTGGCAGGCCGAAAGTGAGGCCGCGCTCATACTGGCCGCACCCTCAAGAGTCAGCAGGATGGACGTATTTGCCTGAATGATCACGGGCTGCGCCAACGGCGCGGGAGGCGGCGTGAACGTCACGCCGGTTGTGGTGCAGCTGGAATGCCCGGCGTCGGCGGTAACAGCACCATTGGCCGCAAATCCATAGATAGTAACCGCATGGGCATTGGGGTTGGTTGCGCGGAGGACGACGTCGGCCGTTCCACCTGGAACGAGGCTGGTCTGCAGGGTATCCCCCGCGACCAACGCATCCACAGTCACGGTTTGCATGGTGCCGTTGGTCGCCGAGCCGTTGCCGATCCCGGTGGTGGTCCAATAGGCGTAGGCCGTCCCTGCTCCGCCCAGGATGCAGAGGGCCACTGTGGCAGCAGTGGTGCGGGCGATCCGTCCGCTACGGGGTTTGCGGGTGAGCGTTTTCATGTCAGTTCGCCTGTCCCGTCCCGGAGAAGGTGAGTTGGAGGGTCGCGCCTTTGCAACCATCCTGGAGCTGCAAAGTGTCCAGCATCCGCACTTGCGGCCATTTGCTTTGGGGCACTCCCAGCGAGGTCAGCGAGCTGGGCCCGGACGGAGCTGCTAACGGGTACGTTCCGGAGTATTGGGTGATTTGGTAGTCAGCGCTGCTGCAGGGGAGGTTGGCGGCCACCGCTGCCGGCGTGCGCACCACCTGCGCAATCGCAATCGTCAGGTTGGTGACGGCGATGCTCTTGTTCTCGGGGTTGGAAATCTGCAGCTCCACTGCCCTGGACACTCCAGGCGCCAGCAGCCCATTCAGTGAGCCCGTAACGCCGAAGGTCCGTTTGACTTCCTGAACCTGCAGCTGCCCCGGCGCTGCGTTCGACTGGACGGTGCCACTTGCCCCCTTCACGGTGAAGTCGAACTTGCCGACCGTCGTCGTGGTGGCGGTTGCGACCGTCAAAGTCACCTGCGCGGTGCTTCCGGATCCCAGAACCACCGACGACGACGGCGACCACGCGGCTGTCGCTCCAGCCGGAAGGCCGGTAACGGCGAACGTCACGGGTCCAGTGAAGCCGCCCGTAGAGGTGGCTGACACCGCAAAGGTGGTGGACTGCCCCTGATCCAGACTGCGGCTCGAAGGAGACAACGCCACCGCAATCCCCTTGACTGCTTTGGCCGTATTGACGGACGTGGCGCTTTGCCCATCGCTTGCAGCGAGCGCCGTCACCGAAACAAGGGCAACCACGAGCGCAAGCAGCAGCGCCCGGAGTGGTACTCCGGATCGACGGAAAGGCGCGGTGCCCTCTGGCCGGTGGTCCATGGAAGCTCTTTTCGGACGGAAGCGTTCAGATGGAAGGAATGCGGAAGCCGGGGACCACCACTCGCAAGGTGGTCCCCGGCAGGCACGCGCTACTGGCTGGAGACGTTGACCGTGACGGTCGCGGACTTGCAGGCGTCCTGGTTGGCGGTGGCGCTGTCGTTGAACTTCAAGATGCCGCTGCCAACGGACGTTCCGGTCGAATTGGCGGCGACGAGTGAGTTGCTCGTATCGGCGGTGACTTCAAACCATGCCGGCAGACAGGCGGCGTCGCTCGTGGTTACGTTCGCACTCAGTGCTCCGACTACGGTGCCCGAGGTGGTCGAGTTGTCGGCGGTGTAGGCCACTGCAGTTTGGTTGCCCGGTGCGAGGCCGGCATTGAACGTGGCGTGCAGCGTGACAGTTCCGCCACCTGATGAGTTGGCGGCCGAGCCGCTGCCGGAACCCGTGGTGGTCCAGTAGGCGTAGGCAGCTCCGCCACCTACGGCTACCAATGCCACGCCTGCGACGGTGGCGGTGATCCGGCTCTTCTTGGAAAGCTTGCGCATGGTTTGACTCCTTGGTTGATCTTTTTCCGGGGAGCCGCATCGCAACCCCCAGCACCCGACCGTTTCCGACGGATGAAGCGATGCCCCCAATAGTTCAGCCAGCAGTGGCACGGTGGCTACTCTTGGATGTACGCCTCTTTTTCGCCCGACCAAGGGGTCAGGAATACGCTGAACCGGCTGGCGAGTACTCAGTTTTCGCGTTTGGGACTACTTGGTTCCACGTTGGGTCATCACGGAGCAGGATGGGCTTGTGTGCCGATCTAATAGCGCGCTTTGCCACGCTGGCGCTGGCCTTTCCGCGTCTTGAGTAAGCTGGCAGCGGTTGGATCAGGAGTACTCAGTTTTTTACGGCCCGGTACCTGTCTTGACAAGGTCGCTGCGGGCCAGGCATTCGCGAAATTCAGCTCCCAGTGCGCCAATATTGTGCCTATCTTGAGCAAAAACTGCGCTGGCGTTCGATCCGTTCGAGGGATGAAAGTGCCCCATTCCCCTTGACCATCAGTAACCTTACTAATATCGTGGATTAGGTCATGATGTGACGGACCGCATGCTAAGCCGGTCCCAAGGGCCCCATGAAGTGGGCTCCAGCAAATCAAAAAAGTTCCGCCCGCAAGTGCTAATGACGTGGGGGAAGCCTTCGGGAGGCACAGGTGCCGCAAAGTGCGGTACCGGAAGGAACGATCAGAAATGCGAACAAAAGTCAT
Source organism: Arthrobacter sp. 21a14 (assembly GCA_050627125.1). Lineage (GTDB taxonomy): Bacteria > Actinomycetota > Actinomycetes > Actinomycetales > Micrococcaceae > Arthrobacter. The sequence continues at coordinate 261,475 of CP192487.1, forward strand.
AGCTCCAATCACGACCATCGCTTTATCCGGCGCCATGCTCTTCGGATTTTCCGCGCCGGTAGCGAACGCGGCCCCGCCGCCCGCGGCCAGCGCGCAGCAGCTAGCCGACGTAGCGGCGACTCCGATTAACCAAACGATTCAAGGCGTCGGCACCTTCGTCGGAACCTTTACGCCTACCCAGTTCGGGACCAGCAATGGACAACTCACCGTCACCGGCCTGGTGCAGGGCACCTTCACCAGCGTGACTGGCGTGGTCACTCAAGTCAGCCAGATCGTCACTACTACCGTAGGAACGGCCCAAGCTGACGCAGCTTGCGACATCCTGAACCTGGACCTTGGCCCGCTGGATCTGAACATCCTTGGCTTGCGGATCCAGCTCAATGAAGTCCAGCTGGATATCACCGCCGTTCCCGGCGCGGGCAACCTTCTCGGCAACCTGTTGTGCGCTGTTGCCGGCCTTCTTGACGGCAATGCGGCTGGCGGGTTGGCGAACCTGCTCAACCGCCTGCTCGGCCTCTGACCGGGAAATCAATTAACCAACAAAACCGGATCAGCGTTCCGCACATCAACGACAACCGCATTATGTGCACGGAGTGGTCGTAGCCCCTTGGCTGCGGCCCCTCGTGCGTGCAGTGCCGCTCGTCCGATCATTGAAACAGAGCTTCCTGGCCCTTCGTTGGACGCGTTGTTGCAGCCTTAGTTAGCGCCCCTGCCCTTGCCCTTTTTTCCGTCTCCCTGGCCCTTTTCGTCGGATTGGCCGCCCCCTTGGTTCGCACCCGCTGATGTGCCGTCCCCTGGCTCAACGACCACGGGTGATTCGGTTCCCGCAACCTCCTTTGGGCTGCTCTGCTGACTGGCTTCTGACGACGGAGGCAGTTGAACGGTTTGCACCGGCCCCGGAATGAGAACTGTTTCCACCGGCCCAGGAGTGGTAATTGTCACCACTGGCGCTGGGGTGCCAACCGGCGAAGGAAGGCCCGATTCCTGGGTAACCGGAGATGGCGATGTAACGTCTGCCGGCAAGGGCTCCTGCCCAGACAACGCCACCGCGAGGGGGACGGCCAGCGCTGCCGCAAGAAGGACCATCAACAACGCCCCGAGCCTGCCCCTTCCCCCACTTCTATGAAGCCTGGGGGAAACTGCGGTTCTTGCCCCGACGGCGGGCGCCCTGGCAGGCAGAGGCGGCAAAAGCGCCGTAGCCGCTGGGTGTGCATACGCCTCTTGCCAGGGGCGACCCAGGAATTCTTCGATCTCCGCGGCAGTCGGCCTGTTGTCTGGTTCGAGGTCGGTCATGGACTTCAGCAGCTCGGCTATGGGGTGATGGATCTGCTCAGGGATGACCGGTGCACGGTGAAGCCGGGCCGCAGCGGACTCTATTGGCGTCCCGGGATATTCGGTCCTGCCAGTGAGACACTCCAGGAGCACCAGGCCGAGGGAGTAGATATCGCTGGCAGGAGTTAAGGGACGGCCGAGGGCCTGTTCCGGGCTGAGGTACTGGGCGGTTCCCACCGTCATTCCGGTGGCGGTCAGGCGGCTGCCTTCCAATATTCTTGCCACACCAAAATCGGCGAGTTTCACTACGCGATCAGGGCCCGGAGTTTCCGAAACCAGGATGTTGGCGGGTTTGATGTCCCGATGAATGACTCCGCTGCCGTGAACTTGCACGAGGGCACCTGCAAGGGCGTGGCCGATGTGCGTTGTTTCCGCGAGGCTGAGCGGGCCCCCAGCAAGCACCGAGCGCAGATTGTTTCCGGAAACCAGTTCCATGACCAGGAAGGCCTGCGGCGGGCCGGACGTTCCATTGTCCACGCCGGCGTCGTAAATGTGCACCAAACCGGGGTGATCAAATCCTGCCAGCAAGCGCATCTCTGACTGCTGACGCTCTTCGAATCCCTCGTCGGCCGAGCCTGGTGAAAAGATCTTAAGTGCAACGTCGCGCAGCAGGACTTCATCACGCGCCTTGCAGACCGTGGACATTGCCCCGTGTCCGAGTAGCTCCAGAACGCGGTAGCGGCCGTTGAGAATGTCCCCGCCGCCTGCTGGATCAACGAAAGCTTCCCCGCCTGCCCTCACGGCCCTACACCTCTTGCGTCTAAGCCGCTGCGCCGATCAATCCTGCGCTGCGATGCAGTTGCTAAGTAACCTTCCTATGGCAAACGTACAGCCTCTGCGGCACCTTGCCAACCATGGAGTTTGCTACTACTTTTCCCGAAAAAATCGGGGGAATTTCGCACCTAAAGCTCCGGTCACCGGAGCCCTTCGACGACGGGTTGTGGCGTTGGAAGTGCCTCCAAAGAATTGAAGCTGTAGAGCTGAATTCCCTCGATGGCAGCACGCGCCGATAGCTCGTCGATGAGGGTGTCCGGTGTGTATCGTTCCCCGATCAGGAGCCTCCGCGCAAGCGGACCCTTGCGACTGAGGAACTTCAGAGACGATCCCACTCCGATCTTCGTGGCAAGCGAGACCAGCTTTACCTTGGGCACGGCCCCAGCCACACCTGCCCAGACCGGAAGGAGCACACCCTCACGGCGGAGCATTGCCATATAGTCATGGATCTTGTCCGCCGAGAAACACATCTGCGTGACGATCTTGCTGGCGTGCTCCTGCTTCTCCAGCAGTGCATCAACCAAATGCAGGCTGGCGATATCCGGATGCCCTTCGGGGTACCCAGCCACTCCAACGCTCATCGCTCCGGAGGTTATCTGGGCAATGTCGCGCAGCAATTCCCCACCAGTGGAATACGAACCCGAGGGCTGCCCGTCGCCACCGATGGCGAAGACTTCCGTGATGCCCGACGCCGAGCAGTCACCCAGTATGGCGGACAGTTCGGCGCGGCTTTCGAGAGCCTTCGCCGCAAGGTGGGGAACCACGGTATAGCCGAGCTCCCTTAGCTGGACGGCTACCCGCAGCGTGGCGCCCACACCGTGCTTGGGCAGGCAGGTAATGCTGATCGCGGCAGACGTCGGCAATGCCTTGCTGACGACGTCCACAATTCCCTCGGACGGGATGATCTCAACGCGGAGGGGAAGCATGCGTGTCCTTTGGATATGGTGTTAGGCGTGGGCGGCGAGGATGGTGGAGGCTTCCTGGCGGGTGGTGCCGGAGGACTCGATGTGGGCCAGGGCGGCGGGGATTTCCCAGCCTTTCTTGCGCATTGCGGTGGCCCACAAGCGTCCGGCCCGGTACGAGGAGCGGACCAGGGGACCGGACATGACACCGAGGAAGCCGATTTCTTCGGCCTCGTGCTGGAGGTCCACGAATTCCTGGGGCTTGACCCAGCGGTCCACGGGCAGGTGCCGTTCGGAGGGGCGCAGGTACTGGGTGATCGTGATCAAATCACACCCGGCCGCGTGCAGGTCCCGCAGGGCTTCGGAGATTTCCTCGCGGGTTTCGCCCATGCCCAGGATCAGGTTGGATTTGGTCACCATGCCCAGGTTCCGGCCCTGGGTGATGACATCCAGGGAGCGTTCGTACCGGAACGCCGGGCGGATCCGCTTGAAGATCCGGGGCACGGTCTCGACGTTGTGCGCGAACACCTCGGGCTTGGAATCGCAGATCGCGGCGATGTGTTCGGGTTTGCCGGAGAAGTCCGGGATCAGCAACTCCACCCCGGTGCCCGGGTTCAGTTCGTGGATCTTGCGGACCGTTTCGGCGTACAGCCAGACACCTTCATCGGCGAGGTCATCACGGGCCACTCCGGTGACCGTGGCGTAGCGCAGCTGCATGGCCTGCACGGAGCGGGCCACCTTGGTTGGTTCGAACATGTCCACCGGGGAGGGTTTGCCGGTATCGATCTGGCAGAAATCACAGCGCCGGGTGCATTCGGACCCGCCGATCAGGAACGTCGCTTCCTTGTCTTCCCAGCACTCGAAAATGTTCGGGCAGCCGGCCTCTTCACAAACCGTGTGCAGGCCTTCCTTCTTCACCAGGTTCTTCAACCCGACGAACTCCGGCCCCATCTGGACCTTGGCCTTGATCCACTCGGGCTTGCGTTCAACCGGGACAGCCGAGTTACGCTGCTCAACGCGCAGCAACTTACGGCCTTCAGGTGCCAGGGTCATGGGTTTACTTCCTTGTTGGTTGTTTCATTTTGTAACGCGTCCCCACGTGTCAGCATTCGACGACGTTCACGGCCAGGCCGCCCATCGCGGTTTCCTTGTACTTGGAGGACATGTCCTTGCCGGTCTCGCGCATGGTCACGATCACCTCATCCAGCGACACCCGGTGCGTCCCGTCACCCCAGAGCGCCATCTTCGCCGCGTTGATCGCCTTCGCCGCAGCGATCGCGTTCCGCTCAATACACGGAATCTGCACCAAGCCCCCGATCGGATCACACGTCAACCCCAGGTTGTGCTCCATCGCGATCTCCGCCGCGTTCTCCACCTGACCCGGGGTACCACCCATCACCTCAGCAAGACCGGCAGCAGCCATCGACGACGCCGAACCCACCTCGCCCTGGCAGCCCACCTCAGCCCCCGAAATGGACGCCTGCTCCTTGTACAACACACCCACCGCGCCGGCGGCGAGCAGGAACTTCACCACCACATCGTCCTTGTCGGCCTGGGACGCCTTGTCCATGCCCGGGGCATAATTCAACGCGTAATACAGCACCGCCGGAATGATCCCAGCCGCGCCGTTCGTCGGGGCCGTGACCACCCGCCCGCCCGTGGCGTTCTCCTCATTAACGGCCAGGGCGATCAGGTTCACCCACTCCTGCCAATACTTCGGATCGTTGCGGTCCTTGTCTTCCTTCAACAACCGCTCCAGCCAGTCAGGAGCACGACGCCGGACCTTCAGGCCTCCGGGCAACACACCCTCACGCTTCAGACTGGTTTCAACACAAGCCTCCATCACGGACCAGATATGCAAAAGACCCTCCCGGATCTCCTCCTCAGACCGGGACGCACGCTCATTGATGAACATGATCTCGCTGATCCCCAGGCCCTTCGAGGAGCACCGGCCCAGCAACTCGGCAGCCGTCCGGAACGGCAACGGCAACTCCGCCTTCGTCTCCTCCAACTCCGCCCGAGCCGCGTCCTCCTCGCCCTCCCGGACGATGAACCCGCCACCCACCGAAAAGAACGTCGCCTCCCGCAGCACGTTCCCCCCGGCATCAGACACGGCAAACTTCATCCCATTCGTATGCCGCGGCAACACCGTCAACGGATGCAAGATCATGTCCTCCACGGCGTATTCGAGAAGTTGGCCACCAGCCAGATTGAGCTTCCCGGTTTCCGCGATCGAGGCCAACCGCTCCTCCACCTGGTCAGGCAAGATCTCCTCGGGGTCGAAGCCCTCAAGCCCGAGCAAGACCGCGGTGAACGTACCGTGTCCCTTGCCCGTTGCAGCCAACGACCCATACAAGTCAACCCGCAACGACGCCACCGACCCGAGCACGCCGGACTCGAGCAGCTCGCGGGCAAACACCGCCCCAGCCCGCATAGGCCCCACAGTGTGCGAACTCGACGGGCCAATGCCCACAGTGAACAGATCAAAGACTCCAACGGCCATGGTGATTTCCTTACTCAGTAAAACTTCAACAAATCCGCTCCGCCCCCAATGCCAGAGCGGACGCTCACTCCGGCCCTCCCCAACCAAACCAACGCGGGGTCACTTGTGGCCCCCAAACACACCCCGCATGGGCCAGAAGTGACCCCGCGTTGGCTTAATCCCAGTTGCGCGCCCCGCCGTTTCGTGGGTTCCCTGCGGAACACGCCGTGCGCACGGCACGTTCCGCAGCTAGCCCCCGAATCGGGCAGCCAATACATTCCCAACCGACCCTGCGCCTACGGAACACCCCCGGCAGCTGGATCCATTCACATACAAACGACCCCGCCAGTCCCGTCCCAACACGCCGACCCGACCGCTGCCCCTTTGGGGCCGACATCCGGAAGCGGGCGTCTAAGGGAGCATCGCATCCGCTCAGCGGGTGCCTATGCGACCGAGCCCGCGGAGGAAGTCGGCCCCGACGGGCTTACCTACGAATCGGGCTACTTAGGCGAGGTTAGCGACACCCGGGTAAAGCGGATGCGCCTTAGCCAGCACATCAACCCGGTGCCGCAACCCGGAAAGGTCCGCATCGGCGTCGGCAATTAACACTTCAGCGATGATGTCCGCAACCTCGCGGAAGGCTGCTTCCCCGAATCCGCGCGTAGCGAGGGCCGGTGTGCCGATGCGCAGGCCGGAGGTGACCATGGGCGGGCGCGGGTCGAATGGGACGGCGTTGCGGTTGACGGTGATGTCAATCGCGGCGAGACGGTCTTCTGCTTGTTGGCCGTCGAGTTCGCAGTTGCGCAGGTCGACGAGCACGAGGTGCACGTCCGTGCCGCCTGAAACAACTGTGATCCCCTTTTCGGCAACGTCCGGCTGGACCAGGCGTTCGGCAAGAATCCGCGCACCAGCAAGGACACGTTCCTGACGTTCCCGGAACTCCGCGGAAGCGGCGATCTTGAAGGCGACGGCCTTGCCGGCGATCACGTGCTCCAGCGGTCCGCCTTGCTGACCCGGGAACACGGCCGAGTTAACCTTCTTGGCGATGTCGGCTTCGTTGGAGAGGATGATGCCGCCACGTGGACCGGCGAGGGTCTTGTGCGTGGTGGACGTGGTGACGTGGGCGTGCGGCACCGGCGACGGGTGTAGGCCAGCCGCAACCAGTCCGGCGAAGTGCGCCATGTCCACCATCAGGTAGGCGTCCACGGAGTCAGCGATCCTTCGGAATTCGGCGAAGTCCAACTGTCGCGCATAAGCGGACCAGCCAGCAACGATCAGGGCCGGCTTGTGTTCCTGTGCCAGGCGCTCCACTTCAGCCATGTCCACGGTGTGGGTGTCCTCGCGGACGCCGTAGGGGACCACGTTGTAGAGCTTGCCGGAGAAGTTGATCCGCATGCCGTGGGTCAGATGGCCTCCGTGGGCCAGGTTCAGGCCCATGATGGTGTCGCCCGGCTTGATGAGTGCGTGCATCACCGACGCGTTGGCCTGCGCACCGGAGTGTGGCTGGACGTTCGCAAATTCGGCGCCGAACAGTGACTTGATGCGGTCAATCGCGAGCTGCTCGATCACGTCCACATGCTCGCAACCACCGTAGTAGCGCTTACCCGGGTAACCCTCGGCGTACTTGTTGGTCAGCACGGAGCCCTGGGCCTGCATCACGGCAACCGCTGTGTGGTTCTCTGAAGCGATCATTTCCAGGCCGTCGCGCTGGCGGCCCAGTTCGTCGTCGATCTTTGCGGCGATCTCAGGATCGAGGTCAGCCAGCTTCGCATCCAACGACGCCGATACGACCTGCTCGAATTCGGTCACGGCTGCCGGGTTCACAGTTCGCCACCGTTCGTTGCAGCGTATTCCTCAGCCGTCATGAGCGGCCCTTCTTCCGTGGCCGCCACCTTGAACAGCCAGCCGGCACCGTAGGGATCGTTGTTGATCAGGGCAGGATCATCGACAACGGCGTCGTTGATCTCGGTCACCTCACCCGTCACAGGCGAGTACAGGTCAGACACGGACTTCGTGGACTCAACTTCACCGCAGGTCTCCCCCGCAGTAACCGTGGAGCCAACCTCGGGGAGGTCCACATAAACGATGTCGCCCAAGGCATCCGCGGCCACCGCAGAGATCCCGATCCCCACAGGCCCGGCCCCATCCGAAGCAACCCATTCATGCTCGGCCGAGTACTTCAGCTCGGCAACTACTTTGCTCATTCCAATTCCTAACTTCTCGTGTGTTTTGAAAACTGTTGTGTCGCACATCGTGGCTGGGTTGGGTGGCGGGGAACCGAACTCCTCCGCGTGCTCGGTCGCGAGGACGCCCGCTGAGCGGACGTGTCGCTTCCTTAGACGCACGCTTCCGGAATCCGGCTCCCCACGGCCAGCCGTCACTTTATGGACCACTCACCTTCAGAAAAACCCGCGGACCGAGGCTTGGAACCGGCTTTTCAGCAGGTCGCCTCGGTCTACTGGTCCCGTGTGCAAGGTGAGCCGCACGGCCCCTGTGGGAGTGACATCCGGAAGCGGGCGTCTAAGGGAGCATCGCGTCCGCCCAGCGGGCGCTTCTGCGACCGAGCCCGCGGAGGATGTCACTCCCACCGGGCTACTTGACCCGCTTATAGAAAGGGAGCTGGACGATCTCGAACGGCTCGGACTTGCCCCGGAGGTCGACCTCGACGATTGTGCCCGGCGCTGAATGTTCGACGTCGACATACGCCAGGGCGATCGGGTAACCGAGCGTTGGGCTCGGCTGGCCGGAGGTGACTTCACCGATGAGTGAGCCGTCCTTGAGGACTGAGTAGTGGGCCCGTGCTGCACGGCGGCCCGCGCCTTTGAGGCCGACGAGCTTTTGGCCGATCGTGGATCCGACGCCGGCAGCCTTGATAGCAGTCAGAGCTTCCTTGCCGATGAAGTCGCTTTCCTTGGCCAGGGAAACCACCGGGCCAAGGCCTGCGGCGTAGGCGTTGACGTAGCGGGAGAGTTCGTTGCCGTAGAGCGGCATCCCGGCTTCGAGCCGCAGGGAGTCACGTGCTGCAAGGCCCGCGGGGATGAGGCCGTGGCCTTCGCCGACTTCGAGGAGTGCTTCCCAAAGGCCAGCTGCGTCGAGGTTGGGGATGTAGATCTCGAAGCCGTCTTCGCCGGTGTAGCCGGTGCGTGCAAGCAACAAGTCCTGCCCGTTAATGGAGACTTCAACGGCCGCGTAGTACTTCAGTTCGCTGACCAGCGCGTGCTGCTCGGCGGGAACCAAGGTCAGCAGAATGGCTTCGGCGTTCGGACCCTGCACTGCAATCAGCGACGTCTCGGCGGAGGCGTCGTCAACCACGACGTCGAAGCCGGCCGCGCGCTCCAGCAATGCCGCCGCGACTACCTTGGCGTTACCCGCGTTGGGGACCACGAGGTACTGATCCACGCCTTCTTCGGGAGAGGGTCGGCGGTACGAGATGAGGTCGTCGATGATGCCGCCGTCGGCGTCGCAGATCAGCGAGTATTTCGCCTTGCCCACGGCGACCGCGGACAACTTGCCCACCAGCGCGAAGTCCAGGAACGCTGCCGCGTCCGGACCGGTGACCCAGACTTCGCCCATGTGGGAGAGGTCGAACAAGCCAGCGGACTGACGGACTGCGTGGTGCTCAGCAAGCTCGGACTCGTATTTGAGGGGCATCTGCCAGCCGCCGAAATCGGTGAAGGACGCGCCGGCCTTTTTGTGCTGCTCGTAAAGAGCGGTGTAGTTCTCAGTCATGTCAGGACCGTCCTTAGTTTTCGAAGTCCGTGAGCGGAGGGCAGGAGCACACCAGGTTGCGGTCCCCAGCGGCGCCGTCGACCCTGCCAACAGGCGGGAAGTACTTGTCCTGCTTCAGGTGGTGGACAGGGAACGCTGCCTGCTCACGCGGGTAGTCGCGGTCCCAAGCAGAACTCACGACGGCGGCAGCCGTGTGCGGCGCGTTGCGCAGCGGCGACTTTTCAACAGTGAAGTCACCGGCGGCCACCTGCTCGATTTCGGCACGGATAGTGATCATGGCCTCGATGAAGCGGTCGATCTCAGCCAGGTCCTCGGACTCGGTCGGCTCCACCATCAAAGTGCCCGCAACGGGGAATGCAAGGGTGGGAGCGTGGAAACCGAAGTCGATCAGGCGCTTGGCCACGTCCTCAGCTGTAACGCCTGTGCGGGAAGTCAGTTCGCGGAGGTCCAGGATGCACTCGTGGGCCACGAGCCCACCTTCGCCCGTGTAAAGGACCGGGAAGTGCTCATCCAAGCGGGAGGCGACGTAGTTGGCCGCGAGCAGCGCAGACTTGGTCGCTTCGGTGAGGCCTTGGCCACCCATGAGCTTCACGTAAGCCCAGGAAATCGGGAGCACGCCGGCGGAACCGTAGCGGGATGCCGAGATGGCCACGCCACCTTCAGACGAAACATTGTTCGCGTCGCCGGGCATGAAAGGTGCCAGGTGTGCCTTGGCAGCCACCGGGCCAACACCTGGCCCGCCACCACCGTGCGGGATGCAGAATGTCTTGTGCAGGTTCAGGTGGGAGACGTCGCCGCCGAACCTGCCCGGCTGGGCGAGCCCAACGAGTGCGTTAAGGTTTGCACCGTCAACGTACACCTGTCCGCCAGCAGCGTGGATGGAGTCGCAAACCTCCCGGACGTCAGCGTCGTAGACACCGTGCGTGGACGGGTACGTGATCATGATGCAGGACAGGACGTCCTTGTTGGCCTCGATCTTGGCGGCCAGATCCTCGTGATCGATCGTGCCGTCAGCGGCCGTTGCCACCACAACAACCTTCATGCCGGCCAGCACAGCTGAAGCTGCGTTGGTGCCGTGTGCAGAAGCAGGGATCAGGCAGACGTTGCGCTGGTCATCACCGCTGGACAGGTGGTAGCCACGGATCGCCAGGAGCCCCGCAAGCTCACCCTGGGAACCGGCGTTCGGCTGGATGGAGACCTGATCGTAGCCGGTGATCTCGGTGAGGTCGGCTTCCAGTCCTTCAATGAGCTCGCGCCAGCCAGCGGTCTGGTGGTCGGGAGCGAACGGGTGGATCGAGGCGAACTCGGGCCATGAAATTGCTTCCATCTCAGCCGTGGCGTTCAGCTTCATGGTGCAGGATCCCAGCGGGATCATGGTGCGGTCCAAGGCGAGGTCCCGGTCGGACAGCTTGCGGATATAGCGCAACAGCTGCGTCTCGGAACGGTGCGTGTTGAACACGGGGTGCTGGAGGAAATCACTGGTGCGGAGCACATCAGACGGCAGCTCAAACCCGGCAGCGTCCTTCACCGGGCCGGCACCAAAGGCGACGGCTACCGCGGAGAGGACCTCCGGCGTCGTGGTTTCATCCAAGGAAACGCCAACCGTGTCAGCATCAATGCGACGCAGGTTGATACCGCGGGCTTCGGCAGCTGCGATGACTTTGTCAGCCTTGCCGGGCACGCGAACAGTGAGGGTGTCGAAGAAGACCTCGGAGACGAGTTCGCGGCCGGCCTTCTGCAGGGTCGCAGCCAAAACACGGGCGTGCCCGTGGACGGTTTCGGCGATCGCCTTCAGGCCTTCCGGACCGTGGTAAACCGCGTACATCGAGGCCACGATGGCGAGCAGTGCCTGGGCCGTGCAGATGTTGGACGTGGCCTTCTCGCGTCGGATGTGCTGCTCGCGTGTCTGGAGCGCGAGTCGGTACGCAGGGACACCGGCGTTGTCCTTGGAGACGCCCACGATGCGGCCCGGAAGCGTCCGCTCCATGCCTTCGCGGACGGCCATGTACGCAGCGTGGGGGCCGCCGAAGAACAGCGGAACACCAAAGCGCTGCGCAGTTCCGACGGCGATATCGGCACCTTGTTCGCCCGGGGGCGTGATGAGGGTGAGCGCCAAAAGGTCGGCAGCGACAGTGACCAGCGCGCCGCGTTCCTTGGCCGCCGCGATGACGCCTGAGTGATCGAACACGCGGCCGGAAACGCCGGGCTGCTGCAGGACGATGCCGTTGATGTCGCCGTCGGGCAGTCCGAGCGAAAGGTCGGCAATCTCCACTTCGAAGCCCAGCGCTTCCGCACGGCCCTTCACGATCGCGATGGTCTGCGGGAGGAGGTCGGCGTCGAGGACGGTCTTCCCGTCCTTGGCAGTTTTGGACTTGTTGGCGCGACGCATCAGCAGCACGGCCTCAGCCACAGCGGTGGCTTCGTCCAGCAGCGAAGCGTTGGCTACCGGCAGCCCCGTGAGGTCCTGGACCATGGTCTGGAAGTTCAGGAGCGCTTCGAGCCGGCCCTGCGAAATCTCGGGCTGGTAAGGCGTGTACGCCGTGTACCAGGCCGGAGCTTCCAGGATGTTGCGGCGGATGACCGGGGGCGTAACGGTGTCGTAGTAGCCCTGGCCGATCAGCTGGATGGCAGTCTTGTTCTTGGACGCGAGCTTCCGTAGCTCTGCGAGGACCTGCACCTCAGTGAGGGCGTCCTGCAATTTGAGCGCGGTGTCCTGGCGGATGGAATCGGGGACCGCAACATCTACCAGGCCGTCTACGGAGTCGTAGCCGATTGCCTTGAGCATGGTGTCAACGTCGGCCTGGCGCCTGGCGCCGATGTGCCGGTCCGCGAAAGCGGTGGGGGTTGATTGAACAGTCAAGAGGAACTCCATGATTCAGGCGCCCTATGTGCGCCACGATGATGTGGGTTCCTCCCCGCTCTGTATTGGACCTGAGAGATTCCGCAGGAATGGTTGCCTGCTTGCACCGTCGGTGAGCCCAGTTACCTGGACTGCTTTCCAGAGTTGCCTCGCCGTGGCGGTACGTGGGCCTGAGAGATTCCTGGGGAGGATTTGCTCCTACGGCGCCTGACTGGATGTACCGGCAGGACTCTCCCGCCACAGATCAAAAGCATTGCGTCACCTGGGTGACACGGTTCACACCATAGCGGGTTATCTGGAAAAAGCGCAAGCAAGGGATACCTACCGATGCATTGCCTCGTGGATCTGGAGCGCGAACCACAACTGGGCGACCGTGGAGGTTTCACTCATGTCCAGCCCTGTCAATTCACCGATTTTCCGTATCCGATAGATGATGGTTTGCCGGTGCGCGAACAAGGCTGCGGCAGTCTTTTGCCACGAACGCTGCGAGTCCAAATAGGTCCTCAGCGTGACGAGGAGATCGCCCTCCTGGCTCTGCTCGTAATCGAAAATCGGCCCCAGGAGGCGCCTGACCAGCGCAGTTCCTTCCTCGAAACCTGTCAGCCCGAGCCACGACGGTCCCTGCGCATATCGGGCCAGGCCAAGCTTGTTCGCCCGGGCCGAACCGAGCGCCCAGAGGGACTCCTGCAGCGCGCGCTGAATGCCGGCTACTGCCGCCGGAGCGCTGATTCCGATCGCTGCATCCGCCCCGGCACAATGCACCAGGATGTCGTCCGGCACATCAGCGGGGACCACCACGTGCAGCCGGCTGTTCCGCTTCAACGAAGCCGACGCAACCCCGTGCCGCCACAGTTCGATGTGCACGTTGGCCAGCCTGTCGCCGTCGTTCGCTGCTTGGGCCGGCCCCGCAGCCGGCCCCGCTGAAATGGCCGCATCCGCTGCCATGGAGGCAAGCAGGAAGTCCTGCGGCGGAACCCCAAAAGTTGCCAGCCTGCTCTCCATCTCGGCCGCACCCAAGCGCCCATCCATCGCTTGCAGCAGGAACTCGCCAGCCAGCCGATGCCGCCCTTCCAGAGACAGGACGATGCGCGAGAGCTGCAGTCCCAGCACGGTTGCCGCGTGCAGAAGTACGACGGCGTCCGGGTGCGGTTCGCTCTTGGGCAGCACCACGAGGAGCGCGTTGGCGTGGGTCGGGATGTCCATGGTCAGCACGTGCCGGCCCCTGATCCGGTGCCACTGAAAATTCTTGCCTGCCAGGGACACCTGCCCGGAAAGCGGAGCCCATTCATTCGCGAGGAACTCCGGGAGCCGCTGTCCCTCGGGATGCCAGGGATGGAGGCAGCGGCGATCCACCACGAACAGCTCCGCATCCAGCTCGGTGGCAAGCCGTTGGACCAAGCTCTGCCAATGGTCCTCGGAGGCTCCGGCCGTGCGGAGAAGGTCGTAGACCCTGGCTGTCTGCCGCAAGCGCCGGGACTCTTCGAGCAGGGAAGATTCGGCAACCGAGCGGGCGATCGCGATGAACGGCAGCGGGTACGGGATGTTGATCAGTGGCAGCCGCAGCCGGTCGCAGGCAGCCAGGAACTCCTGCGTCAGCGGGGGCGCGTGCATCTTCTCACCGATGGCCAAGGCGCTGGCACCACTGTCCATGAGGGCCTCTGCGAGCGCCACTTGTCCCGCGGCATCGGCGGGAATCGACAGCCCATTGGTCATCATGAGTTCGCCGCCGGTGACCCATTCCCACAGCCGGGGCAGGTCAGAAGTGTGGGCCCAAGTGATCCGGTTGTCGCGGCCTGCATCACCGGCCAGGAGGGTGAGCCCCAGTTGAGGTTCAGCCACGAGCTCGGCAACGGTGATTGCCATCGGATGGGGTCCTGACTCTATGATTCCGGGGGCCGTTTGGGGCCGTTTAGACATTCGTCTAAGCGCCTCGGCCATTTGTAGTCAATGTACCGCTATTCGCCGTGACCCGCGTCACGAAGAATGGAATTACTTACTTCCCGCTCAATGGCGAGCACCCCTCACACCAAGGATCCGGCATGACAATCCACAAGCCCATCGGCCCTGTCGACGCAACCAAAGTCCCCCGGTATGCCGGCCTCGGCACCTTCGCCCGCCTCCCCCAAATCGACAGGGTTCCGGATTACGACATTGCGATCGTCGGTGTCCCGTTCGACGGCGGAACCTCCTTCCGGCCCGGCGCCCGTTTCGGTCCTGCCGCGGTTCGCGAGGCCTCGCGGCTCCTGCGCCCGGGCTACCACCCGGAGCTCGACGTCGAGCCTGTTTACGAAGCCCAGGTTGTGGACGCCGGCGACATCGCCTGCACTCCCTACGACATCACCCGTGCGGTCCGTGAGATCGAGGAGCAGGCGTTGCCCCTGATCAGTGAGGACAAGCGGCTGATCTCGATCGGTGGCGACCACACCATTGCCTTGCCCATGCTGCGGGCGCTGAACAAGGTCCATGGCCCAGTGGCGTTGCTGCATTTCGACGCACACTTGGACACGTGGGATACCTACTTTGACCAGCCCGTCACCCACGGAACCATTTTCCGGCGGGCCTTCGAGGAGGGCCTCCTTGTGGAGGACAAGTCAATGCACGTGGGCATCCGCGGCCCGGTGTATGACCGCAATGACTTCCTCCGGGACCATGAGTTCGGCTTCCAGATCATCCGCTGCTCGGACCTGGATGTCATCGGCGTCCCGGCGGCAATCCAGCAGGTGAAGGACCGGCTCGGCGACACCCCTGTCTACGTGTCCATCGACATCGACGTCCTCGATCCCGCGTTCGCACCCGGCACCGGCACCCCGGAGATGGGCGGGCTCCACTCCCGTGAACTCCTGGCCCTGCTCCGCGGACTGAACGGCATCAACATTGTGGGCGCCGACGTCGTGGAGGTCGCCCCGGCCTACGATCATGCGGACATCACAACCGTCGCCGCCGCCACTCTCGTCTTCGACCTTCTCGGCCTGATGGTGAACCGCAGCAAGGCCACCGGCTCTGCTGTCCGTGAACTGGCTTCGACCTCCCGGAGTGCATCATGAGCACTACTGAAGTTCCCCGGCTCGAAGACAAAACCATCCAGCCGATCCCACTGAACGAGCGCCACGGCAAGGCCAGGGACCTCTTCACCATCTGGTTTGGCTCCAACATCATGATCATGACCATCGTGACCGGCGGGCTCGCCACCACGGTGTTCGGCCTGGGTTTCGTGCCGGCACTGGTGGGCATCATCATCGGCAACGTGGTGGGCGGCATCTTCATGGCGCTGCACTCAGCCCAAGGTCCGCAGCTGGGCGTGGCGCAGATGATCCAGACCCGCGGCCAGTTCGGTTCCTTCGGCGCCTTGTTGATCGTGGTCATCGTGGTGGTCATGTACGTCGGCTTCTTCGCCGCAAACCTTGTCTTTGGCGGAGAAGCGATGGCCGCCGTCAGCCCCGGCATCAGCGTGGATGCCGGCATTATCATCATCGGCGTGGTCAGCGTTATCGCCACGATTTTCGGCTACCGGCTCATTCACGCTTATGCCCGCGTCCTCAGCGTTGCAGCGGGCCTGGCGTTGTTGCTCGCCTTCGTCTGGATCCTGGTGGTCCACGGCCTTCCCGCGAGCTTCCTTGAGCAGGGCACCTTCAACTGGGTTGGCTTCATGGGGACCATCTCCGTCTCGGCCCTGTGGCAATTGGCCTACGCACCCTACGTCTCCGATTACTCCCGCTACATGCCGCAGGGCACAGGGTCAGCACCGGCGTTCTGGGCTTCCTACTCAGGCTGTGTCCTGGGAACGTTGTTCCCCATGATCCTGGGCGCCTTGGTGGGCACGCTCGCCATGACCATGAGCGCCGACAACGTGGAAATCGTTGGCAGCCTGGGTGCTTTGCTACAGCCGTGGACTCTGATCATCGTGGGAATCTTCTGCCTGGGTGTCGCGGCCTCGAACGCCATGAACCTCTACTGCGGCGTCCTGTGCACCCTAACCATCGGCCAGACGTTCAAGCCTTCCTGGTTGCCACGCGCCAAGACCCGCAGCATCGCGGCGATCATCCTCTTCGTCGTCGCTGTCTCCATCGCCTTGTTCGCCCGCGACAACTTCATCCTCTTCTACACAAACTTCCTCTCCTTCCTGATGTACGTCCTGGTCCCTTGGACGGCCATCAACCTGGTGGACTACTACCTTCTGCGGCACGGCGACTACCGGGTTGAAGACTTCTTCAAGCGCGACGGCGGCGTGTACGGGCGGTTCAATTGGGTCGCCATCGGTTCCTACCTGGCAGGCGCCCTGATCCAGGTTCCCTTCTCGGCAACCGCAATCTACACCGGCCCCATGGCCGCCGCGTTGGGCGGCGTGGACATCTCCTGGATCGTCGGCCTGGTGGTGGTTGCTCCCCTCTACTACTTCGCGGCCCGGATCTTCCGTCAAAAATCAGAAGCCGCTTCCCTTCGTTCCACTGCACTCACTCCAGACCTCATCTGAAAGCGAATTGTCATGACCCTCACAGACACTGCCCACCCCGAAACCGTCCAGTTCACCGTTCGACGCACCAGTGCTGACCCCTCCCCGGCGGGCGTGCTGCCTTTGCCTCCGGCGGGGCACTTCATCAACGGATCTTTCGTCCCAGGCTCCAACGGTGAGCTGATCGACGTCGTGGACCCCACCACCGAGCAGGTCATCGCCTCAGTGCAGGCGGGCACCGCGGATGATGTCGACGCCGCTGTCCAGGCCGCCGTCGTCGCCCAAAAGACCTGGGGTGCCACTACCCCCAAGGAGCGCGCGGACGTCCTGAACCTGATCGCCAACATCATTGAAGAGAACCGGCAGGCATTCGAACTCATCGAGTCCGCCAATACCGGCAAGCCGCAGGCGGTATCTGAGGACGATGTCACCAGCACCGTCGATACGTTCCGCTTCATGGCCGGCGCCTCCCGCACGCTGACCTCCATGGCCGGCGGCGACTACGCCACTGACCACACCTCCGTGATCCTCCGCGAACCCGTGGGTGTGGTGGGTGTGATCACTCCGTGGAACTATCCGCTGCTGATGGCTGCTTGGAAGGTCGCACCGATTCTGGCTGCCGGCAACAGCATCGTCCTCAAGCCATCGGAGCAAACCCCGCTGTCCACCCTGAAGCTGGCAGAATTGCTCGCCGGACGCATCCCGGATGGGATCCTCAACGTAGTCACGGGCCAGGGCCGAACTGTGGGACAGCGGCTTTCGGAGCACCCGGACATCGCCCTCGTTGCCTTGACCGGCAGCGTCGTGAGCGGCCAGGCCGTCGCTGAAACTGCGGCCAAGTCCGTCAAGCGCGTCCACCTGGAACTTGGCGGCAAGGCTCCGGTTGTTGTCTTCCCCGACGCCGATCTCCGCGCGGCCGCTGCTGGAGTCCGCAATGCAGGATTCTGGAATGCCGGCCAGGACTGCGGTGCTGCCTGCCGCGTGCTGGTGCACGAGTCCGTGGCCGAAGAGTTCACCCAGCACCTGGTGCGCGAAGTCAGCACGCTGATAGTTGGTGCTCCCGAAGCCGGCGACGACGTCGAAATCGGCCCCATGATCTCCCGGCCCCACTTTGAACGCGTCAAGGAGTCCTTGGCCGAAGCCCAGGCTGCGGGCCTGAATATCGCGATTGGTGGTTCGGCACTGGAAGGACCCGGCTACTTCATCGAGCCAACGGTCATCTCCAACGTTCCCGCCGGAGCTCACATCGCCACCCACGAGATCTTTGGCCCCGTGGTCACCGTGGAGACCTTCAGCACCACCGAAGAAGCCGTGACCCGCGCGAACGAGAGCCCCTACGGGTTGTCGGCGTCGGTCTGGACGCGCGACTCGAGCCTTTCTCTCCGGATTCCCAAGCAACTGGACTTCGGCACCGTCTGGGTCAATGCACACCTTGTCCTGGCGTGCGAGGTACCGTGGGGCGGATTCAAAGGTTCCGGCTACGGCCGCGACCTCTCGCTCTACGCCCTGGACGATTACTCGCGCACCAAGCACGTGATGATCAACCACGGCGCATGAGCATCCAGACAAGCAACGGAGCTTTCACCATGACCACCAACGTTTCCCGCCCGGCATCCCTGCCCCGCTCTGGTTCTATGGCAAGAGCCGCCACGCCTTCGGCCCCCTTCGGGACGGACGTGACCTGGACCAACTGGGGCGGAAACCAGAGCGCGACGCCCGCCTTTACGGTTCGGCCCAGGAATGAACAAGAAGCGCTCGACGCCGTCCGTTTCGCCATCCGCGAAGGGTTGCCTGTGCGCGCGGTCGGTTCAGGGCACTCGTCCTCACCGCTGGTCCAGACCGGCGGAGTGCTGATGGACATGTCCGGGCTCTCTGCTATCACGGGAACCGATCGGGTGGCCCGCAGAGCCCGAGCCCTTGCCGGAACCACGATCAACGCCTTCGGAGATTCGCTCTGGGAGCAGGGCCTGGCTTTGGGGAACCAGGGTGACATCGACAAGCAGCAGATCGCCGGCGCCCTGGCCACGAGCACGCACGGCTCGGGCAAAAACCTGGGCAGTTTTTCCTCCAACCTTCGCTGGGTGAAGCTGATCAACGGCTACGGCGAGATCGTGGAAATCGGGGAGGGCCAACTCCGCGAACTGCGTGCTGCACAGGTTGCGTTGGGCACGCTGGGGATCTTCCTGGAAGTGGAGTTGGCTGTTGAGGACAGTTACTACCTTCAGGAACAGATCACCTATCCCACCTGGGCGGAAACCGCTTCGACGTGGCAGGACGATATCGATTCCAACAGGCACTACTCCTTCCTGTGGTGCCCTGAGGACGATTCCTGTGAGCTTCTGGACCTCCCTGGTTCACCGGACCACGCCATGGGCGGCCGGAGCTATACCAAGCGGTACAACATTGTGGACGTCCAGGACGAACGTGAGCTTTCCACGGTTGAAGGCGCCCGACTGGATCGCTCCTACCGGATCTACCCGGGCGGCTTCACTACCCAGTTCCACGAGCTTGAGTACTTCGTCCGCAGCGAAGATGGCTTGGTGGCTGTCGAGGCCATCCAGGACCTGATCCGCAGCAAATATCCCGAGCAGAAGTACCCGGTAGAGGTCCGCTGGGTGAAGTCCGACGACGCTTACATGTCCCAGTTCCAAGGCCGCGACAGCACTGTCATCACCCTGACCACCGAACCCGGAACCGACTACTGGCAGTTCTTTCGTGACGCCGACGCCGTGCTGCAGGAATTCGAGCCCCGCGCACACTGGGGAAAGATCCACTTCATGACCCGGGGCCGCCTTGAGCGTCTCTACCCCGAGCTTGACACTTTCATCCAGGTCCGCCGCGAGTTCGACCCCCGGGGCATGTTCCTCAACGACCACACCCGCGCCCTGCTCGCCTGACCGAGCATTCTCGAAAACAGGCCACGATGTGAGAGAGCATCGCTCAAAACGGATCCTCTCTCACATCCCAACCCCCTCCCGGCATCCCTCTCTCACATCCACACCCCCTCCAGGCATCCCTCTCTCACATCCCGTTGACACCCTTTTGAAACCTCGGAGTGGTAGTTTGATCTCTGCTTGAGCCAGACACCGCACCCAATCGGAGGACATTTCCATGCTTAAGGGTTTCAAGGACTTCATACTTCGCGGCAACGTGATCGAACTGGCTATTGCCGTCGTCATCGGCAGTGCGTTCACGGCACTCGTCGCCGCTTTCACCACCAACATCATCAACCCCGTCATCGCGGCTGCAGGCGGCGTGAACGCTGACGGCCTGGGCTTCCGGATCTGGCAGGACAACCCCGCCACGTTCATCAACTTTGGCGCTGTGCTCACGGCAATGGTGACCTTTGTCATCACCGCCGGAGTGGTCTACTTCATCTTCGTAGCGCCCATGAACAAGATCAATTCAATGGTCAAGAACCGCCTCTCCACCGAGGAACCCGAGGAAGAGCCGCTGCCGGCTGACACGGCCCTCCTGGCCGAAATCCGCGACCTTCTTAAGGAAGCTGCCGCCCAGCGCGGTACCGAGCGCGATTCGGACCTCGATTCGGATTCCGTCCGCTAGACCAGACTGTGTAGGAACGCCTCAGCCCTGAGCACTCCTTCCCGGTTGCACCGTCCAACCCGGCGTTCTCCCCGCGAGAACGCCGGGTTTTTGCATGGCAGGGGTGGAGCACACCGGCACGAAGTGGGCAGGAACGTAGTGCGTTGTGGCGGCAAGAGCGCAGCCATCGCGCCGAGTAACCAGAAACGCCCCCAGTAACCAGAAACGTGACGCGGAGGCAACCGTCCCGAAACAGGCGCGGGGCAGCATGAAACCATGAAGCCCAAAATGAGCTCTCCCGTTACCGCGGATCTCCGGTGCGATGTCTGCGGACAGTTGCCCGAACCGCCTAAGGCCCGGCTCACCTTGGCCAACATCGCGGTGATGCTTCCCATTGAATTGCTGGTTCACGCGGCAGTTGTGGAAACCCATCTCCCCTACGTGGCCAAGGTGCTGCTGCTGACCGTGACTGCCACAGTGCTGGTTATCTGGGTGGCTGAACCGTCGGCGGCGAAGGTCCTCCGGCGATGGTTGCATGCTCCGGCGCTCCGCCAGCGGCACAAGCTGCACGCGGCCCCGGCTTTGTGGCGTGCTCGTGTCCTTCTGCGGGACCAGCCCGGTTCCCTGCAGAAAATCACCCAGTCCCTGGCCAAGCTGGAGACGAATATCCTCAGCATTCACGTTCACCCCATGGACGGCCCGGGCCGCGAAGGCCCGGACCGCCAGGCTACAGAAGCCACGCAAATAGTGATGGATGAGTTCGTCCTCTCCGCCCCGGGCGAGGTCACAGAACATGAACTGCTGAAAGCACTCGACGACGGCGGCGGACGTGAGTCGCACGTGTGGCCCACCACGGCACTCGCTATGTCGGATGGCCAAACCAAGGCGCTGAGCCTCGCCACCCGTATTGCCGGGAACCCGAATGAGCTCCCGCACGCTGTCGCCGAACTGCTGTCCGCCAAAGTAGTCCCCAACGATCCGGAGAACCTGGCCCCCGAGGCGAGTGCCGGCGTCGGGCCTTCAACGGACATTCTCAAGATTCCAACTGCATGGCACGGGCCTCTGGTCTTCTCCCGTCCAGGCGAGCCGTTCACTCCAGCCGAGTCGGCCCGAGCACACAGGCTGGCTGAGCTGGCGGAGATTTTGGCATACAGCACAGGCGACGCCCCGCCGGCGGCATACCAGCGCTAATCAGCACTCCCTCCCAGTTAGCACCTCGAAAGCCCGGAATTTCCCAGGAGAGGCCGGATTTTCGCGTGTTGACGGCAGGAGTAACCGGGGAGGAGCGCCACTGGATCCCCGACCGGTCACATTCTGTTTTCAGATTGGGTATACCAAAACTCTTGACAGTGCCGCCCGTCACATCTAACTTAGATTTTGGGATCCCAAAACGGGATCCCAAATAGACCCGCTACCGGCTGCGGCCCCCACCACCAAAAGGGCAGGGATCGCAACAGTTGCCGCCGGCACGGGTCCGGCTGCAGCGATATCCACGCCCGGCTCATCCCCCCCCAAAGACATACCCCAAAGACATTCCACCCCTGTTGACTCCTCTGAAGGAGAAGCTGTGTCTCCCCAAAACACCCAACTGGCAACCCAGGAAAACCAGGAAAACGAGCCTCAAACCGGCAAGGACGGCGTGCAGCGACGCACCAACGTCCGCTGGAAGCTCTTCATCCTGCTCCTGGTCCTGGTCGCCGTGAATTACATCGACCGCGGTTCAATATCCGTGGCCCTCCCCATCATCCAGAAGGAATTCAACCTCCCGCCCGAGCTTGTGGGGCTCCTGTTGTCGGCGTTCTTTTGGACGTATGCCCTGATGCAAATCCCCGTCGGACTGTTGATTGACAAGTTTGGCCCACGCAAAGTGGTCACCGCTTCCTGCATTGGTTGGGGTGCCGCGACTGCCGCCTCAGGTTTCGCCGGCGGATTCCTCAGCATGTTCATCGCCCGGCTTGGCATTGGCGTGACGGAGGCGGGCGTCATGCCTGCCGGCGGCAAGCTCAACGCCATCTGGATGCACAAGAAGGAACGTGGCCGCGGCGCCACCATCCTCGACGCCGGAGCTCCCTTGGGCGCTGGCCTGGGCGGCATCCTCATCACCTGGCTGATCGCCTCCACGGGCAGCTGGCGGATGTCCTTCATCATCGCCGGCGCCCTCACGATTCTCATGGGCTTGGCGGTCTGGTGGTACATCCGCGATAACCCCCGCCAGCACAAGGGCGTCAACAATGCAGAAGCCGATTACATCGAGGCTTCACACGCCGAGGACGACGCTGAAGCTGCCAAGGAAGGCGCACAGGGCAAGCGCGCCCTCCTGCCCTACCTGAAATTCCGTTCCTTCTGGGCAATGTGCTTCGGCTGGCTCGGCTTCAACGGCGTGTTCTACGGCCTGCTCACCTGGGGCCCGCTTTACCTGGCTCAAGCCAAGGGCTTTGATCTGAAGACCATCGGCTGGTCCACGTTCGTGATCTTCGGCGCCGGGTTCGTCGGCGAAATCCTCGGTGGCATCATCGCCGACAAATGGCGGGCATCCGGTGCCTCCGCCAACCGGGTCATGCGCACCCTCCTGGGTATCTCCAGCGTCGTAGTGGTGGGCGGCCTCGTAGGTGTCACGGTCGTCGCAGACCCCATCACCGCCGTCGTGCTTCTCTCGGTGGTCCTGTTCTTCCTGCGCTGGGTTGGCCTGTTCTGGTCCATCCCGTCCATCCTGGGCGGTCGCACCAATGCCGGCGTACTCGGCGGGGCCATGAACTTCAGCGGCAACATCGCCGGATTCGTCACCCCGATTGTGGTAGGCCTGATTGTCGGGGCCACGGGTTCTTACACCTGGGCGCTGCTGTACTTTGTTGGATCCGCTGTGATCATGGGCATCTCCGTCCTGGTCCTGGATTACAACAAGCGACTCCCGGTCTAACTCGCCTGACCGGGCCGGCCGGACGGTCCTGAACCGCCGGATGGCCGGAAGCCCGCCTGGTCGCCGGGCGCACTGCCTCACACATCACGAAATGGAGCTGGAAATGCTAGCCGCAGAAGACACGAACATCACTGACCGCCCCCTCCGGGAGTCAGTGCGTGACACGCTCCGTTCCAGGATTTTTGAGGGGCACTATGCGCCCGGAACCAGGCTGGTGGAGCGCGACCTCGCCGCTGAATTCAACGTTTCCCGCTTGCCCATCCGCGAAGCACTCCGGATGCTGAGGCAGGAAGGACTTATCCGGGATCGCTCCGGCCGTGGTTCCGAAGTCAGCGGCCTGAGCCCCAAGGATGTGGAGGACCTCTTCGACGTCCGTCAATCCTTGGAAGTCCTCGCCTGCCGGCTCGCCGCAAAGCGAGCCACCACCGAGAACCTTGAACACCTCGCCGGCCTGCTGGATGAGGCCGACCGCTGCCTGGCCAAGGGCTCCATCCTGGAAGCCCACCGCGCCAACAGCGATTTCCACGATGCCATCACGGCGATCGCCAACAACGATTTTCTCCGCTCCGCGCTGGAACCACTCCAGGGACGCATGCACTGGCTGTTCCGCCACGTCAGCGATCTCCCGGAACTCATCCAGGAACACCGCGACCTCTACACTGCCATCGCCAGCGGCGACCCCGAGTGGGCAGCTACCCAGTCGGCGTCGCACATCGGCAAGTACCGCGAGCAATTCCCGGAGGATTCCAGCCACACCGAGCCCAAACTGCAACGGAAAAAACCATGAGACTCCTGGTCATCAACCCCAACATCAGTGACGACGTCACAGCCCTGATCGAGGCCGAGGCCTTGCGATCGGCGGGGCCGGACACCGAATTGATCGTCCGGACAGCCGGGCACGGCGTCGAATACATCGAAACCCGCTTCGAGTCGCTCATCGCCGCTGGCGCCGTGGCCGAGCTGATCGCCGAATACACGCACGACGGCGGCGCCAGCCTTGGGAGCGAACGCGGCGGGCTTGCGCTCGAGGGCGGCCCGGCCGCTGTGGACGGCGTCGTTGTGGCTGCTTTCGGAGATCCAGGCATGCCTGCGCTGAAGGAACTCGTTGACGTACCGGTCATCGGCATCACCGAGGCGGCACTGTGCGCGGCAGCATTGCAGGGCCACCGCTTCTCGATCATCGCCATTTCGGACCGTATCCAGGCCTGGTACCTGGACTGCGTGGAACGCTTCGGTTTTGCCGGCCGTCTCGCTTCCATCCGCTCCATTAACCAAAGCCTGAATTCCATAGGGTCGGTGCAGGCAGATTTCAAGGAAACCCTGCTGGCACTCAGCCGGCAGGCCGTCGCTGAGGACGGTGCCGACGTCGTAATCCTTGCAGGTGCCCCGCTCGCAGGGCTTGCCCGGGAGCTCGAAGGACAAATCCCCGTGCCCGTGGTGGACGGCATTTCCGCCGGGATCCGCATGACGGAGGCCGTTGTCGCGTTGAAGTCCGGGGTTCACCGTGGCGGCTCGTTCGCGGCGCCACCGGTCAAGCGGCGGCAGGGTCTTTCGGAAAACCTCGACGCCGCCCTGACCGCCGCGCAGTCCGCGGTCCAGTCCGTGCACCTCTCCTCCGTGCCGGTTCCGGCAACGCCAGCGCTGCCGTCCCGCTAAAACTTCAAGAACAAGGAGGACAACGATGTCCCACTTCCCCGATCTCGTCATCGCCAACGGCACCGTGGTCAACAGTTTCGGCAGGCAAGCCGCCCACGTAGTGGTCGACGGCGGCCGCATCGTTGAGCTCGTTGACGCTGCCGAACCCATTCCCGCGGCTGCACGAACCATTGAAGCCCACGGCCAGTTGGTCATCCCCGGCGGCATCGACGGCCACTGTCATGTTGCCCAAGTGACGGGCCGATTCCGCACTTTGGATGACTACCGGACCACGTCAACGGCGGCACTCTGGGGCGGCACCACCACCATCATGGATTTCGGCATCCCCCGCGATGCTCAGGAAACTCCGCTCGAAGCTGTCCTGAACAAGAAACGCCTCGCCACCGAGTCCCGCTGCGATGTTGCCCTGCACGGCTCTGTTGTCTCGTGGGACGAGACGGTTCCGTGGCAGCTTGAGCAGCTTGCGGCCGAGGGCGTCAGGTCCGTGAAGATGTACACCACCAACCGCGGCTCAACCATGGCCGATGGTGACACCATCCTGAAGGTCATGCGCGAAATGGTGCGCCTGGATGGCCTCACGTACATCCACGCAGAGCACGATCCCATCATCACCGACTGCACTGAGCAGCACGCCTCGGACGGCCGCATCGGCATCGAGCACCTGCACCGTACCCGGCCTGAGCTTGCCGAGGAGATCTCGGTCAAGGAAACCCTCGCAATGGCCCAGTACACGGGAGCGCCCGTCTATTTTGTCCACCAGTCGACTCCTGGCGCCGTGGACTTAGTGGCCGAAGCCCGCGAAAGCGGCCAAGAGGCATACTCCGAGACGTGCCCGCACTACCTGACCTTGGACGACACCGTTTACGGTTCCGCGTTCCCGGAATGGTACGCGTGCTGCCCGCCGATGCGGAGTGCCGAAACGGTGGCCGCTTTGAAGGATCGGCTTGCTGCCGGTGCCATCCACACGGTTTCCTCGGACCATTCCTGCTACGACCTCTCCCAAAAACGCGAGCGCACGGACGATGTCCGCTATATGCCGCACGGCCTCCCCGGCGTGGAAACCCGCATGCCCGTGACGTTCACGGCACTGGTCACTGAATCCGGCAGCTCTGTGGAGGACTTCGTTGAGGTCTTCTCGGCAGGCCCCGCCAGGATCAATGCCGTCCCACGAAAAGGCGCGATCGTGGAAGGCTTCGATGCCGACATCGTGATCTTCGATCCCGCCTCACAGCAAACGGTCGACGGCGGTGCGTTGCACATGGGGACTGATTTCTCGCCTTTTGAGGGGAAGACGCTCAACGGCTGGCCCGCAGTGGTGATCTCCGCGGGACGGGTGGTCCTTGATGAAGCAGGTTTCCACGATCCCGGGCCGGTGGGTCGCTTCGTGCCCCGCAATGGCTTCACGGAGCACCGCGACGCCCTCTCTGTTCCCGTCATTCCTTCTGCCGAATCCCTCAACGCTTAGGAGCAACCATGCCTTCAAACAACCGCCCCATCCGCATTGGCATGATCGTGCCGTCCTCCAACACCTGCCTTGAGCCGCAGACATACCGAATCCTGGGCGATCGCCAGGATGTGACCATCCATTCAGCCCGCATCCCCGTCACCCGGATTGCCTTGGACGACTCCTCGGACAAGCAATTCGATTCCTCCGTGATGCGCGCCGCGGCCGAGTTGCTGGCCACGGCGAATGTGGACGTTATTGCATGGAACGGCACCTCTGGATCCTGGCTTGGCGCTTCCCACGACCATGCCTTGGTCCGTGAGATCACAGATGCCACGGGCATACCGGCCACAACGTCCACGCTCGCCTACTTGGAGGCGTTCGCGTCCTTTGGCACCCAGCGAATCGGTTTGTTCACGCCCTACACGGCAGACGTGAATGAGGCCGTGATCGCGTCCTATGCCAGGGAAGGCATCAAGACGATCGATCACCGGCACCTTGACCTCACCGACAATGAGTCCTTCGGCCGGGTCACTGATGAGGAGATGCTGCCGGGCTCATTGGAGCTGGCGGCAGATCATCCCGATGCCCTGGTGTACCTGTGCACCAACCTCTATGGAGCCAACATCACAGCCGACGTTGAAGCCCGAACAGGCGTCCCTGTGCTCGACTCTGTGGCAGTGACACTCTGGCATGCCCTTAAGCTTGCGGGAGCTCCATTGCTGGACCCGAAATGGGGGCGGTTGCTGGCTGACGCCGTGGCCTAGTCCTTGTTGTCCTCATCGATGCGCTCGAGCAGCTTGCCGAGCGCATCCCGGATATCGTCATAGTCGTTCTGCGCCGCACGGCTCTCGGCAGAGATGACCGCGCATCTGTGGATCTTCTTGAAGTCGCCGAAGGGGAATTTGTAGTGGCCCTTTTGGTCAGCCGGATGATCGTCGTCCACGCCGAGGTACCACTTGGAATACTCGGCTTGGCCATGCTTCTCCAGGAACTCATTCTCGTCCTTGGTGGACGGGGTGTGCTCGCTCCAGTCATCCCGGACGTCCTTGACGATCTTCCCGTCGCGGATCAGGTGCTTCGCGTTGTCGAATGCTTTCTTGTTGAGTTTGACGGTCATAGCGCAACCTCGCTTCGATGTGGCGGTTCGGCATGGGTTGGGTAACTCGTACGGTTCAGCTTAGGACGACGTCGGATGACCGGGAAGGGTGCGAGGCTCGGCATGCCCCAAGCTTTGCGCTCAGGTGATGAGCCGCACCCGGAGCCCTGTTCCGGTTTCCTTCATGACAAGCCGCCGGTCTATTGCTCCTTCTTGTTTGAGCCATAAAACGTTGCCGTCAGCGGTCACCGCTTCCACCAGCCCTTGGTCCACGATCTTGTTGCCGCGCCAGATTTGAACGTCCAGGCCAACGAGTGGCCTCCAATCTGTCACCCTCTTGCTTTGTGGTTTGTCGAAGCGGGAACCCGGCGTCGAATCCTTCATATGGTCTTGCAATCGATGACTCCTAGTTATGCATCTTTCCGCAGTCGCCGTCTGGGCAGACTTCTGTTTAAAAGATGTGGCTTCACCGGCCCGAACATGACGCGAATTAGGGGCAGAAATTAGGGGACCGATCCTCCTAGAGTGCCTTCACTGCGCCCAACACCTTGGTCAACGAATCCTTTGCATCGCCGAACAGCAACGTGGTCTGAGGTTCGTACAAAAGTTCGTTTTCGATGCCAGCGAATCCTGGACGCATGGAACGTTTGAGGAACACCACCTGCCGGGCGTCAGCTACTTCCAGGATGGGCATTCCGTAGATCGGCGAGCCGGAGGTGGTCTTGGCTGCAGGGTTCACGACGTCGTTGGCGCCCACCACCAGGGCAACATCGGCGGTCTTGAACTCGGGGTTGATATCGCTCATTTCCTTCAGCGACTCATATGGCACGTTTGCCTCGGCCAGGAGGACGTTCATGTGGCCGGGCATGCGTCCGGCAACAGGATGGATGGCGAAGTCCACTTCGGTCCCGCGTGCCTCCAAAGCCAGGGCCAACTCAGCGGCCGTATGCTGGCCTTGGGCCACGGCCAAGCCATACCCGGGAACGATGATCACCCGCTGGGCGTACCCGAGCAGCACCGCAACATCCTCCGGGCTGGAGGACCTGACCGGACGCTCACTGACCGCAGTGGACCCAGCCGTGGAGCCACCCTTGAAGGCACCGAACATGATGCCAGCTACGCTGCGGCCCATCGCGGCGGCCATGGCCCGGGTAAGAATGGTGCCTGACGCTCCAACCAGGGTGCCGGCCACCACCAGGAGCACGTTGCCGAGTACCAATCCGGACGCAGCCACGGCCAATCCAGTGAAGGCGTTGAGCAGCGAAATGACAATCGGTACATCGGCGCCACCCACCGGGAGCACCAGCAGGATACCGGCCACAAGGCCAAGGATCAGCAGCGCAAGGGCGAGCAGCAGCGAACCATTCAGTATCACCACAATCCCTGCGCCCACCGCGGCAAGCAGCACCACGCCCATCAGCACAGGCAGGCCCGGGAACGTCACTGGCCGGGTGGTCATCAGCCCTTGCAGTTTGGCAAAGGTAACTCCAGAACCGGCAAAGGAAACGGCCCCGACCAGCAGCGTGAACACAATGGCCAAGCGAACCCACGCATCACCCGTATGCGAGAGCTCCAGCAATGCCACGAGTGCGGCAGCCCCACCACCCACACCGTTGAACAGGGCCACGAGTTGGGGCATCTGCGTCATCTGAACGCGCCGCGCCACGGGTGCGGCCACCACCGATCCCAGGGCTATTGCCCCAACGATCCATGGAACGTTGTCCAGCTTCACTGAGACGAACACCGTGACGACCGCCAACAA
This sequence comes from Arthrobacter sp. 21a14, assembly GCA_050627125.1. Classification (GTDB taxonomy): domain Bacteria; phylum Actinomycetota; class Actinomycetes; order Actinomycetales; family Micrococcaceae; genus Arthrobacter. The sequence continues at coordinate 290,425 of CP192487.1, forward strand.
GGCGCCGAACGCCCCGATGAGGTTTCCACGCCGTGCCGTCCGCGGTGAGTTCAGGCCTTTGAGCGCGAGGATGAAACAGGCTGCGGCTGCGAGATAGAGAAGAGCTGTCCAGGTGGGATCCAGAAGAGTCACCGGCCGAGCTCCTTACCCGCGTGATCCTCGGATGAAACAACTGACGACGGCGGCCGTTGCCTCCCGCGGAACATCTCCAGCATGCGGTCGGTCACCACGAAGCCGCCCACGAGGTTGGCCGTGGCAAGGACTACAGCCAGCAAGGCGACCACCAGTACCCACGGATCAGAGGCCTGGCCAGCGACGATGATCGCGCCCACGAGGATGATTCCGTGGATCGCATTTGCCCCGGACATCAGGGGTGTATGGAGGGTGCTGGAAACTTTGGAGACCACCTCAAAGCCCACGAAAACTGCAAGTACGGTGATCGTCAGCAGACTCATGCCATCCATCAATGCGCTCCTTCACTGCCAGGGTTGGCCGCTGTGTGGGCACTGCCAAAGGGGCCGGTCTCACCCGCGAGCGCCGCGAGTGCTTCAGCTGTTGGCGGGTGCCGCACTTCGCCGTCGTGGGTAAGGCAGGTTCCCGCCACAACCTCGTCTTCAAAGTCCGGGGCGACAACTCCCTCCCGGGTCATCAATGCGATCAGGTTGGCCACGTTCTTGGCGAACAGTCGCGAGGCATCTGCGGGCATCGCGGACGCTGGATCTTTGAGCCCCACCAAGGTCACCTCGCCTTGCCCGTCAGCGGTGGGGATGTGGATGTCCTGCCCGGGGATGCTGCCTTCCACGTTTCCGCCTGACTCAGCCGCCAGGTCCACCACGACTGATCCGGGGCGCATCCCTTGGACCATTTCGCGGCTCACCAGGAGTGGTGCCCGGCGTCCGGGGACGGCGGCAGTGGTGATGAGGACATCTGCCTGCGCTACGTGCGGGGTCAGGAGCGCACGCTGCAAGGCACCCCTGTCTGCGCTGAGTTCACGGGCGTACCCGCCTGAAGCTTCGGCGTTTTCGAGGTCCAGTTTGATGAAGGTCCCACCCATGGAAGCCACTTCGTCTGCCGACGCCGGACGGATGTCATTGGCCGATACCCGCGCGCCAAGCCTCTTGGCAGTGCCGATCGCCTGGAGCCCGGCCACACCTGCCCCCAGAACCAGGACCCGGGCGGGCGGAATGGTCCCAGCCGCAGTCATGTACAAGGGGAAGAACCGCGGCAGGCGTGTTGCGGCCTCAAGGACGCAGCGGTATCCCGCCACCAAGGCCTGTGAGGTGAGGGCGTCCATGGACTGGGCCCGCGAGATCCTGGGAACCAGTTCCAGCGCAAAGGATGTGATGCCACCTGCGGCGAGCGCCCGCACCGTGGGCAACTCCGAGGACGGCGACCCCAATCCGACGGTGACTGAACCCGGGCGGAGGGCTCCCGCCGTCGACGGTTCCATGGGACGCACGTGGCAGTAAACGTCCACGGATCCGAGATCCAAGGACTGCACAACAGAAGCGCCGGCCTGCCGGTATTCGTCGTCGCTGTGTCCGGAGGCAAGCCCCGCCCCGGACTCGATCTCTACGTCAAGGCCCAACCCGGTCAATTGCTTGACCGTTTCGGGCGTGGCTGCCACTCTGCGCTCACCGTCGAGTGCCTCGCGCGCTATGCCTGCTTTCACCCGCCACCCCTCTTCGGGAACTCTCCGGAACCAGTTGGCATGAGTCTATGGCCGCAAAGGTCAGGACGGGAGTAGGGGGTGCGCTATGTGGACAAGTCCATTAGGGTCGGTGGAAGCTGGGGCAACCAGCCTCCACACCGTCGACGAGCCGGTTCCGGCCGTGCCGTCGGGAAGGAACGCCGCTATGGACACATTCAAAATCGGCTATTTCGTCGGAAGCCTCTCTAGTACCTCTATCAACCGCGTCCTCTCGAAGGCGCTGATCAGCGTGGCGCCTCCGGAACTGGAATTTCATGAAATCGCCATTCGCGACCTCCCTTTGTACAGCTCCGACTACGACTCCGACTTCCCGCCTGCCGGCAGGGAATTGAAGGACGCGATCGCCGCATCGGACGGCATCCTGTTCGTCTCCCCCGAGTACAACCGCTCCATTCCAGGCGCTTTGAAGAACGCCATCGACTGGGGATCAAGGCCGTGGGGCACCAATTCTTTTGCCCGGAAGCCCACCGGCATTATCGGCGCGTCGCCGGGCGGCATCGGAACCGCGGTGATGCAGTCCTCCATGCGCAGCGTGCTCAGCTTCCTCGACGCGCCTCAGCTGAATGCGCCGGAGGCTTACATCCGCTTCGTCGCGGACGCGTACGACGACGACGGCTCGGTTAAGGACGAGGGCACCGCAGGGTTGCTGCGCCACTATATGGAGGAATACAGCGCGTTCGTCCAGCGTGTCCTGGCAGCCAACGCTCCGGGCCATATCGGCGATCCGGAACCTGACTCGGCCAAGCTAACGCGCTAGCCCCTCGCGTGGGGTCGCCCCTTGCCTGGTGGGCGACACCCACCCTATTTTCTTTGTTGGTCAGTATGCTTACTACTATGAGGATTCGCGAACACGCCCTATCCCACAGGAGAAACGATGCTTCGTAGATTAGCCCTGACAACCCTGGCACTGACCCTCTTCACCGGGTCCCTGTTGTCCGTCGCGGCAGCAGCAAACGCAGCAAGCCCCGCCGCCCTGCAAGGCCACGTGGCCGCCACCACCCCCACTCCGTCGGCGTCGCCCAGCAACCCTTCCGGCCCGTCAACCGCAACACCGACAAACCCAGCTCCTTCGTCTGGCGGCGGACAAACCACGTCCAACCCGGCAAGCAGCGGACCCGCCAACCCAGGGACCGGAGAGTCCGAGCCCCAGGAACAAACCCGGACCGACGTCACGCCGTGGATCCTGGCTGCCGTTGCTGCGATCATCGTCATTGCGTTGATCATCTGGGCGGTTCGCGGACGCGGTCGGAATGAGGAAGTGCGGGACGAGGAACTCTAGGCTGCTCCAGGCGCGGCCGTCCCGGCTGTGATCAAGCGCGGGAAGCAACTGCGGCCTGCCTCTGTTCCTACAGATACGTGATGAGAGAACAGAGAGTTGGCTGACATGACTGAGTTCCATGCTGGGCACCCTTCCGGTCAAACCAGTGGTGAGCAGCCATCGGATGTCAGGCACGAGACCTTCAGCATCACGCGCGATTTCGAGGCGAGCCGGGCGGACGTCTTCGCCGTGTTCGCGGATGATCGGTTGCGCCGGCGATGGTTTCGGATGCCAGGAACGGGGTCCGTCTATGATCACGACTTCCGCATTGGCGGCGGTGAGGAAGCGAGCAGCACCTTCACCATGCCAGACGGTCCGGCCCAGGAACTGCGCAATCGCTCGCGCTACCTCGACATCACGCCCGATCGCCGAATCGTTTTCGTCTACGAAGCGATCGTGGACGATGTAACCCGATGGGCATCGCTGGTAACAGTGACCTTGGCAGATGCGGAATTCGGCAGAAGCAGGCTGACCTGGACAGAGCAGGTCACGTTCCTCACGCGAACCGGAGACGGCAGCGCTGACCTGCCTCATCTGCGCACCGGAACGACCCTTCGCCTCAACGGGATACCGGGAGCCCTTAAAACATAGTCTGGTGATGGCGAAACGAGCAGGTGACGATCCGTTTTCGCCGCCGCCGTTGTCATGAGGGCAGTTACGGAAAAGCCAACACGCGCGCTTTTAGCCGAGGCGCTCGAACACCATCGTTGCCTGGATACGGTCCCCGCCGCCGAGCCCCTTGCTCCCGCTGCTCGACGTGGTAATGGTGTGGAGCCGATATCCCTTCGCGGCCTGATCGTTGATGGCCTTCTCCAGGGACGTCAGATTGCCCGAACCGGTTCCCAACAGCTTCTCCTTAAGGATCACTTGCAGGACGACATACTGCTGCATGACGCGACTTCCTTCCGTTGCTGGTCGATTGGGAGCAATGCTACTCAACGCGGCGGCGCCGGCGGCGGTGCTTCCTAACCGCTGAGCGTTCCCGCCGTCAGCCTTCCAATGGCACTGCTTTCCAGGTTTTCCAGCAGGTGCCGCGGATTGTCGTAGACCTCCGCGGCGCCTGCGTCGCGGAGCTCGGCCTCGCTGATGCCACCGCAGGTCAGGGCGATGGCGGGAACGCCAATTGCCGCAGCAGCCTTCACGTCCCAGACTGCATCGCCAACAAAGACGATGTCCGCTGGATCGAGTTCCAGCTTCTTCAGGCACGCCAGGAGGATATCCGGGGCAGGCTTGCTTTCGTCCGCATCGTTGGAGCTGGTCCACGCGTCAATGGACCCACCGGCGTCGAGGAGCCGCCTGCTGACGTCAAGGTCGCGCTCTTGCGCCGACGAGGCCAGCCCTACAGCCAGCCCGGAATCGGAGCAGGCTGCAAGGAGGTCCCGTGCGGAGTCGAAGGCGCGCAATGACGGCCAGAATGTCGAAAACACAGCACCATGCGCGGATTTCAGTTCCTTTTGCATGTCTTCCGGACAGTCCGGAACCAAGTGCTGGACCAGCTTGTCGCCGCCCATCCCGACGCAGCGATGAATGTCGGAGATCTGGATGTCCAAGCCTTCGCGCCTGAATGCCTGCCACCAGGCGAACGCGTGGAAGTAGCTGGAGTCGATCAATGTCCCATCGACGTCAAAGAGGACACCGCGTTTCTTGGAGCTGGAGTTGGCTTGAGTAGACATTTAGTAAGTCTACTTACCGTTCCGTTGCGCGGAAACTGGCGGAGCTCTTCGACATATTGCGTAACGCCGGAAATACGCGTCTGCAACATCTTGTTGGCGGGAGTATGACAACAATCGGAATCATCGGTGCAGGACACATTGGCAGCCAGGTTGCGCGTAAAGCGGTTGAACTCGGCTACGACGTCGTGATCAGCAATTCGCGGGGCCCGGAAACCCTCGCGGACCTGGTCACAGAACTCGGGCCGCGGGCCCGGGCCGCGACGGCGGCTGAGGCAGCAGCGGCAGGTGATTTCGCCGTCGTGACCGTTCCGCTGAAGAACTACCCGGACATCCCGGCGGGACCGCTCGAAGGCAAGATCGTCATCGACACCAACAACTATTACTGGGAGCGCGACGGCCGTATTCCCGCGCTCGATAACGGCGAGACCACCACCTCGGGCCTGCTCCAGAAGCACCTGCCCACATCCAAGGTGGCCAAGGGCTTCAACCACATCTTCGCCAAGGAAATCACTACCGATGGCACTCCTGCCGGCACCCCCGACCGCCGCGCATTGGCCACAGCCAGTGACTTCCCGGAGGCCGCCGAACTCGTGACCAAGCTGTACGACGAGTTCGGTTTCGACACCGTCAACATCGGGCCGCTCGAAGACAGCTGGCGCGTCGAGCGCGACCGCCCGGCCTATGTCATCCGGCAGAACGCGGACGAACTTCGCGACAACCTCGCCAAGGCGACCCGCACCGTCTGATAGACCCGCACCATCTCACAACAGAACACGCACGACGGCGGCAGGCGGCTTACGCCTGCCGCCTCCTTTGTGCTGGGGTGCTGTGGGAGTGCCACTCCACGACGGGTGGGCACGATTTGCGGCCAAGATTTGGGCCGAATCGCATCACGAATTGGACGCTGGATGCACAAAGGGAGTGGCTGCCTCCCAGGAAGCCCGGCGCATAGGGCATTCCGGGAGGCAGCCGCGCCAATTAAGCCCCGAACCCAAGGAGTTGCTATGTCTACCCAAACTGAGAAATGGCCTGCAGGAACACCCGCGTGGGTGGATCTGGGGGTCGATGATCTCCCTGCCGCCAAAGCCTTCTACACGGAGTTGTTTGGATGGGATTACCTCTCCGGCGACGAAGAGGCCGGGGGCTACCTACTGGCCCAACTGGACGGACAAGCTGTTGCGGGACTCGGCCCCAAACAGGATTCCAGCATGCCAACCGTCTGGACCACGTATCTGGCCTCGGACAATGTTGACACCACGTGCAAAGAGGTAGCCGCTGCCGGTGGCCAACTCATCGCTCCCCCATTCGATGTAATGGATTCCGGGCGCATGGCAATTGCCGCGGACAGCGTTGGTGCAGTCTTTGGCATCTGGCAGGCGGGAAGCCACATCGGGGCGGAGCGGGTCAACGAGCACGGTGCGCTGTGCTGGAACGAACTCCACACCCGCGACTACGCGCTGGCCCGGTCCTTCTATGCTGATGTTTTTGGCTTCAGCTACCAGGACATCGACCAGGACGGATTCATATACGCAACCGCCAAGCGGGCTTCTGATGGCCGCGAAGTGGGCGGCATTCAGCACGACACCGAAATGGCCGAGGGCACGCCGAATCACTGGCTGACGTGGTTTGCCAGCGATCATGTGGATCGAACCGTCGCAACAGCCGTGGAACTCGGCTCTTCGGCCTTGGTCCCAGTCATGGACAGTCCCATGGGTCGGATGGCAATCCTGCAGGCGCCGCAGGGAGAAATCTTCGGCATCATCGACGCGCCCCGGACCAAGGACTAAGCCCGGACCAACGGCTAAGCCCGCACGAACGGCTACGTCAGGACAGGGTCCAACGCTTCCCTGATGACCTCGTGGGCGTGTGCCGCGGCGAGCGGCGCCGCGAGGCGGTGCACTGCCTGGAAGGTGCGGCGGACTTCGGGCCCATGCCACTCAGGCGGAAGGTAGTCCGTCGGGAGGTTGGGGTCCCGGTAAGGAAACTTCCGCCACAAGGTCAGCATCGGAATGTAGTAGCGGAAAGCGTCGCGCCGCACTTCGGCCGTGGAATCAGCGAGGGCCGCCTCAGGGTCGGTGCCCACCAGGTCAATCCACTGCTGCTCGGCGCCCCGGTAGATCTCAAGGAACTCCGTGAACTGTTCATCGAGTTCCTTGAGATCCCACCATTCGGAGATTTTGGGCCGCATGGGGCCATCGAAAACATAGTCACTGCGGAAGAGGTCCACGAACTCGATCAGCCCGCTGGCAGTGAGGCGTTCGCGAGCCTGCTCCAGCTTGTGTGCCGGAGCGATCCATACACCGGACGCCACTGACCCAAATCCCAGGCTGGACAAGGCGGACCTCAGTTGGTGCCGGCGGTTCCGCATCGACTCGGGCACGGAGAACACGGCGAGCACCCACGTATCCACAGGAGCTGGCTGTTCCGGGGCGAAGATCCGCCGATCACCTTCACGGAAGACGTCGCTCACCGATTCGGCGATCTTGTACTTGGCAATGCCGCCTTCGCGGACGCTCTTCAGGACACCCTTTGCCTTAAGCCTGGAAACGGACGATCGCACACCCGGCGCGTCATAGCCGAGCGTACCGAGCATCGAAACCAGTGCGGAGACCGGCAACGCATCACCAGCGTTCCTGCCATAAAGACCGAAGATAGTGACCAGGAGTTGCTGATGGCGCACCGGGGGTGCCGGGACGGCGAACATTGAAGGACCCTCATTTCCGCGCCAGGTAAGGCGCCAGTCATGTTCATCATAGGTGGGGAACCATCAATGGCCGGGAAAGTCCGGAGGGCATGCCCGAAACAGCATGACACCGTCCTCCCTCATTCACTTTCAGAAATAACTTTACCAAGTTAAGTTAATCCCATATGGTGAGGGCGATGGCGATGCACAGCCGCATCCCCAAGAGAAGACAGGACCACATTGAAACCTTCAAGTGAACTTCTTCGCCGCCTCCGTAAGTGCGGCGCAACCCTGTTCATAGCTGTCCTTGCAGCCTCAACCTCTACTGGCGCCATGGCCGCCACCCCATCCACAGGGAGCAGTTCTGGACCTCCGCAACAGCTCGCTTTAACAGATCCCGATGCAACTCCACGGACCGCCTCGCTTTTTTCCTACCTGCGCTCCCAACAAGGCAAAGGCATCCTGTTCGGGCATCAGCAGGACACGGAGTTCGGCGTGACGTTTCCTGCTGGGAGCACCGACGGTTTTCAGTCGGACGTGAAGGCAGCTACGGGAGATCACCCTGCTGTCTTCGGCTGGGATTTTGGGCACGATGGCTACGGTTCAGCACCAGGCAGCCCAACTCCGGAGGAGAACTTCCAGCACACACTGGAACTGGTCAAAGCAGCAGACAAAATCGGGGGTATCCAGACCTTCTCGGCCCATATGGACAACTTCGTCACGGGCGGCGCCTTCAACGACACGGACGGCGGAGTGGTCCCGCGGATCATGCCGGGAGGCGATAAGAACCAGCAATTTACCGACTACCTGGACAGAATAGCCCGACTCGCAAAGGCGGCCGTTGGCGACGACGGAAGTGCAATCCCCATAGTGTTCCGTCCTTTCCACGAAAACGCCGGTTCCTGGTTTTGGTGGGGTGCCGCCCACGCCTCGTCCGCCCAATACATCGAGCTGTTCCGCTACACCGTTGAGTACCTGAGGGACATCAAGGGTGTCCACAACTTCCTGTACGCATATTCACCAGGCGGTGGATTCAGCGGAACCAGCGATGCCTTCATGCGCACGTATCCTGGCGATGACTTCGTGGACGTCCTCGGGTACGACAACTACGACAGCTCCGGAGGCTCCCAGCAGTGGCTGGATGGACTCGTGGCGGACCTCGGCATGATCTCCCGCCTCGCTGATGAGCGGGGCAAAGTGGCCGCACTGACAGAATTCGGCGTCAGCGGAGCCCTTAAAGCCAACGGCCAGAACCCGGATCCCAGCTGGTATAGCCACGTGCTCGCCGCCCTCAAAGCCGATCCTGCAGCCAAGAGGATGGCTTGGATGTTGACGTGGACCAACTACGGTACTGATCAATTTTTCGTTCCGTACCCGGCTACGGGGCAGTTGGCCGAGCACGAAATGCTGACGGATTTCCGCGCCTTCGAAGCCGATGACTTCACGGTGTTCAGCCGGGACGTCTCTTGGAGTGACGTTTGGCAGCGAAACGTGAAGGCATCCGGCCACGCGCCTGCCCTGCATGTGGTGTCTCCCGTTGATGGGGCACGGATTACGGAGACGGAAACCACCGTCCGTGTCCGTGTGAGCGATGCGAAACCCAAATCGGTGTGGTTCAGGTGGGGCGAAGACCCAACCAAATACCAACTGGCTTACGACGAGGCTTCAGGTTATTTCACCGGCACACTGACTGTGCCTGAAATTGCCCTGGTGAACCAGCGAACCAGCTTCGCCGTTACGGCGGAGCTGCCCGGGAAGGACCCGGTCACGGCTCAGCAGCAAGTCGTCCTCGGCGCAAAACCTCCAGCGGCCCCCGGGGTGGTGGACGATTTTGAAGGGTACGCCGACGACAGCGAACTCCGTGCCACATACAGCGCAGTGGGCGCCAACACCATCTCGCTTGCCAACAGTCCTGTTGGAAGTGGAGAACGTTCGTTGCGGTTCGACTACGACTTTGGATTGCAGAACTACACGGGAATCACCCGACGCATTGACGATGACTGGTCAGGATTCAATGCACTGTCCCTGTGGTTGCGGCCGGACGGGTCCCAGCAAAAGCTGGTTCTCCAACTGGTCTGCGGCGGCGTCGCCTACGAGGCCTACCCATCCCTCAGCGGCACGGAAGGACAAAACATCAGCATCCCCTTTGCGGATTTCCGGCCAGCACCTTGGGATACGGCAAATGCTGAGCGGCGGATCACCGCCGAAGACCTCAAGGACCTGTCCCAGTTCAATGTGTTCATCAACCAGGTACCCGAAGGGCATTCCACCAACGGCACGATTTACCTGGACGAGCTGAAAGCGGGCTAAGCGGGCTGGGGAACCACTGGCTGATTCAGGCTCTGCTGGAGCATCAGGGTGGCAGCACCAACGGATGCTGCATCAGTGACCTGGCTGGATAACCGGACTGTTACCCCGTGCTTCGGCGAGGCGAAGGCTTCCTTGCGGAGGCGCTTCTCGACCACCGGCAGGTAGAGCGATCCTGCAGTCGTAAACGATGGGCCCGCGAACGTTACAGAATCCAAATCCAGGATGTTCACCAACGCAAGTACTGCATCAGCCACGAAATCTGCGGACTCTTGGACAAGTTCCACCGACAAAGGGTCACCATGGACGGCTGCCGTTGCAATGGCGGCGAAGTCACTGAAGGGATCGTTGTCCTTGGTGAGTTTTGCCGTCGTCGTCCGTCCGCCTGAAACGGCGGCCCTGGCTCGTTCGGCAACAGCACGTGGTCCGGCGACTTCCTCCAGCGTTAGCCCTGCCCTTCGGTCCCCTTGGAAACGTACGCTTCCAAGGGGACCGCTGTTTGAGCTGGCACCCCGGTAAAGTGCTCCCGAGATCAGCAACCCAGCGCTGATACTGGCGCCCATGTAGAGCGTGCAGTGTGCGGTGGCGTTAGGGATGGTGCCGCTCCAAAAGTCGCCCATTGCCGCAGCAGTGGCAACATTGTCCAGCAAGGCAGGCAAACCCGAGGCTCTCCCCAGCGCTTCGCGGACAGGGAATCCCTGCCACAACGGAAGGCTGGGAGAAACCAGTATCGAGCCGGAGTCAACGTCCAGGGCTCCGGGGGCCACCAAGCCAATACCGGCCACGACGCTACGGTCCACGTTCGCCAGACGGAGCAGGACGGTCACATGAACAGCCACGTCCTCAACAACTTCCTCCGGAGTTCTGGAGCGCGCACCCCTTACGCGCGTCCGCGCCAGGACAGAACCCGCCGCATCCGTTACAAGGACCACAATCCAGTCCGCACCGAGCTGAACCCCCACGCTGCAGCGGGCCCGTGGATTCAGCCCGAGAAGGACCCGGGGCTTGCCTTTGGCCCCCGTGTATGTCCGCTCCCCCGTCTCCACCAAGAGCCCCTCCACCAGCAAGGACCGGACAAGATTGGAGATGGAAGCCTGTGTCAGGCCCGTGCGCTCAGCGAGTTCGACACGGCTGACTGGGCCCTCGGCCCTGACGCGGTCAAGGATCAGGGCCCTGCTGGTTGGCGTGATGGACGAGGAATGCAGGACGGTCATGGACGCTTCAGGGCTCGGCTCATGTGCTAAGTATTGCCGGTCAAAGCCATACTTAGCACATGGATAACGTCGCATCGGCAAGCCCCCGGCCACCACGATTCGGGGTTGCAGTGCAAAGCAAGAATGGCCCCCACGGCACGGATCCGTTCTTTGAGGAACTGTTGACCGGCATGGAAGAGGCCTTGGACGGGCACGGAGCGACGGCCTTCCTGCGCCAATTCAGTTCCTATCAGGAGGAACTGAACGCCTATCCGCAATGGGCCCAAAGCGGTGACGTGGATGTGGTGGTTATTGTGGACTCCCAAGACGATGACTCCCGCGCGGAGCGGTGCTTGGAGCTGGGGTTGCCCGTGGTCATACTGGGCGGCCCGCCGACCGCAGGCGCATCCTTGGTGGACGTGGATAATTCCGGCGCGATGGAGATGGCCGTGGACTTCCTCGCGGGTTTGGGCCATAAAGTGATCGGACGCGTTTCGGGACCGGGACACCTTCACCACACAAAGTCCAGGAGCACGGCCTTCAATCAGGCTGTTGCCCAACGTAACGTCAAAGGGCTGTCTGCAGAGGGCGATTATTCGGCTGAATCGGGTCGGCAACGAACTCGGGAGATACTCTCTGCGGCCGAGCCTCCCAGTGCTGTGATCTACGAGAACAGCATTATGGCAGTAGCTGGATTGGGCGCGGCTCAAGACCTGGGCATGCAGGTACCCCAGGACGTGTCCTTGCTCGCCTGGGATGACGGACCAAACTGTCGCCTCGCCTCGCCGCCCCTTTCCGTCATCAGTCTGGACGTGTATGAACTGGGGCAGACGGTGGCTGACGTGTTGATGAAAACACACGCCGGCGCGGTCCAGACCGTGGTGCACGTACCCACTGGCCGCATCGTGCGGCGCGGCAGTACGTCGGAATGGCCGGGTACGGAGCCTGCACCTTCACAGGGAGACCCCGCACCCGTACCGGGCGCGTAGACCGCCGGCGCCTAGACCATCAGGGGCCTGGACCACCCGACGGCTAGACGCTTTGCACGTGCAGAACCAGCGCTTGGGCCGGCCATAGCAAGGGAATCTGCAGGCCGTCCCGGACAAGGACACTCCCCGGAAGCGTCACTTCACCTGCTGACACCCAAGGCGGCGTGATCCAGCCGTGGCGGGCCTCACCCAATTCCTTGCGAAGCCGGACGCGATAGCGCCTGGAAACGTCCAATCCTTGCAAACGAACCTTCTCCGGCAGGGCGTCTTCCAGAGTCGCCACCGAGGCGATGGTCCACACTCCTTCACTCTGATCCGGAAGGATGGCTCCCGTCACCCTCAAGGCAGGATCCAGGACATCGGCGTGCACCGATGTTCCTGCATGGAGCACGTGCCGGAGCTCTTTGTACAAAGCAGCGAAGCCCCGCACGGTCCTAAGTTCTTCAGGGCTGCATTCCAGGAGGTTCCACTCAAAACCTGCGGAGCCCATCAAGCTGGTGGCGGCCCGGTAGGAGAAGTCCACGGTCCTGCCTGAACTATGGGAAGTGGTGGGTCCAACGTGGCCTCCCACCATTTCCGGGGGCAACAGCAACTGGGTCCACCGCTGGATGTCCTGCCGTTCCACGGCGTCATTGGAGTCCGAGGCCCACACCCTGTCCGCGAACTCCAGAATGCCCAGATCCGTCCTCGCCCCTCCGCTGGAACAGGACTCGATTTCCAGGCCGGGGTGGGTTTCCTTGAGCTCACGTATCAGCCGGTAGGCCGCCAATGTGTGTTCGTGGGTGCCTGGCTTTCCAGCTCCGCCCACCTTGCCCGCATGTACAGGTTCCACGAGGTCCCGGTTGTGGTCCCATTTGATGAAGTCGATTCCAAGCTCATCAATGAGCGCGCTGATCTGGCCGCGGATATGCTCATAGGCGCCGGCGTTGGCCAGGTCCACAACATATTGCGTACGCCAGGACAAATCGTTCGGAGACTGCCAGACGTGGTCCGGATTGTGCAGCAGCCAGTCCGGATGCTTCCTTGCAAGCTCAGAATCCAGGTTCACCATTTCCGGCTCGAACCACAGCCCGAACTGCATTCCGAGCTCATGGACGCGTTGGGCCAGAGGACCCAGTCCTTGGGGCCATACAGCGTGATCCACTGTCCAGTCTCCCAATCCCTTGGTGTCATCACGCCTGGCCATGAACCAGCCGTCATCCAGGACGAACCTTTCAACGCCAACTTCAGCGGCGCGCTCCGCCAACCGCATGAGCGTGGCCGGGTCGTGGTCGAAGTAGACGGCCTCCCAGGTATTCAGCACCAAAGGCCGGGTGCTGGCCGGATGCTGCTCCCGCGAGCGCAGGGATTGGTGGAAGCGGGAAGACAAGCCATCAAGCCCGGCATCGGACCAGGCGAACCACGCCTTCGGTGTGCTGTAGCTTTCGCCAGGTGCCAACCGGATTTCGCCCGCACGCAGAAGTTCGCCGGCCCCCAACAGCGTGACCGTTTCGGTCATCCGGTCAGTGCGGTAGGTGCAGTCGGCGCTCCAGCCCAGGTGGACGGCCCACATTTCCCCTGTCCGGTTCTTAGGCTTATCAAGGCTCGCGATTTCCAGGTGCGGAGCATCATGTCCGCCGCGGCCGCGCCTGGTTTCACGGGTGACTGCACCCCTTGGCATCCCGATGGTGAAGGGCGCCTTCTCCCGCGTCCAGCGGCCGGAAAACGAGGTCAGATAGTCCGCGGTCTTAGGCACGGGCATGGTCGCTTCCAGCCAGTGGATGTCAAGAGTGGCGGCTCCCTGGTTGACCAGGCGGTGCACCACCGTGACCACCCCGCCTGGCGTCAACGCAAACGCACTGTGAATTTCCAAGCCGTTGGCGGCGTCAACGGCAGTCACCTCTACCTCGCGGTCGCTGGCGTCGACGTTGGTTACCCGCCACCGCGGAAAGACCGGCGCTCCCTCCCGGGTGACAACTAATCCGGGTCGACCTGCCCAGCCATCACCTTCCTGGGGCAGGATGCTGAGCTGCCACGCGGCGTCGAGCGTTCCGGGCGGCGTTTGGCGAGCGCTGGCAAGCACCAAAGCGTCCAGGTCACCGCTCTCCAGGGGCCCGATGTCGGCGCCCCACTGCAGGATGGAAGGCAGCCCCGTGGGCAAGTGCCTGAGGACAAGGCTGACGCCGTCGCGGCGCAGCAGGGTGAATTCCTGCACCTTCTGCAGGGGCTCTAAAAGCTGGGACATACGTTCCTCCGGATGGTTCAGGGGTTGACACTGGCGAATTGTTGATGGTTTTGTCCGTGAAAGTACGACGGCGGAACGGGCTTCCGCTCCTTGCTGGCGCTGGCTGTTCGGAGTACCTGCAAAGAGCCTCCGATGGCAGCTGCGAGTGAGCCATGCGAGGACAGGACGACGTCGATTGGCTGAAGTTCGCGGTTGAAGGCGGCGGCGTTGACGGTTTCCGAGATCGTGTCGCGGATGAGCGGGCCGGCCGCCGAGAAAGCCGGCCCGGCAAGCACCACGGTGCTGAGGTCGAAGAGGTTGACCAAGGTCACTGCGGCCTGTCCTAGCCCGCGTGCCGCGTCCTGGAGCAAAAGCCGGGCAGCGGCATCACCGGCGACAGCCGCCGATGAGATGAGTTCAAAGTCGGTGAGCGTTTCCTCGGGATTGTCCTTGAGTCCCAAGCGGTCACGTAGCGCAACGTCCGCCACGGCCTTGGCCACTACTGCAGCTGTGCCGCATAGATTCTCCACGCATCCCCTGTTGCCGCATTCGCAGGGCGCTCCGCCTGCGTCAAGAGTAATGTGGCCAATCTCCACTGTGTTGGAGCCACTTCCGCGATATACCTCCCGGTTCACTACTGCTCCGCCACCCAGGCCACTTGCCATGTAGATCACTCCGAAAGAATCGGCAGTGACGTCCCCGAGCCATTGCTCACCTATCGCGGCAGCAGTGGCATCGTTCTCCAGGATCACGGGCAGTCCGGTGAGCCGTGACAGCGACGGCACCAGCGGATGGCCATACCACTGCGGACCGGGACGCGGTGCAAGCAGAGTGCCCTTGATCCTGTCCTGCGGACCGTGCGTGACAAGGCTTATTCCGAGCACACTCTCGAGCGGCACCTCCTGGACCTCAAGGAGTTTGTGGATGTGGGTAGCAAGAATCTGAAGCATCTCTTCAGGACTGTGGCTTCCTGATCCCGGGAGCGTCTTTTCTGCCACCAAGCGCCCGGTGAAGTCGGCGAGAACTACGGAGCTGGTGCATCGATCCATTTGGACCCCCACTGCGTAGTGTGCTTGAGCCCGGAGCCTGAGGAGCCGCCTGGGCTGCCCACCTGTTGAGCGGGACTGCCCCGCCTCCCGCACCAGGCCGTCGTCGAGCAGTTCGCGGATCACGTTGGTGATAGTGCCCGGCGTCAGGCCCGTGGCACCTACCAGTTCCACCCGGCTGACCGTTCCCCGAGTGCGCATGATGTCCAGCAACCTGGCCCGGGTTGATGGGCCCGGCGGTGGATGCGGCGTAATGGTCCTCACCCTTCTCCTCTTCAAATCTGTAACAGTGGCTGGGTTCAATAATAACTTGACTGACTTAATTTAATCACCTAACTTTTTCATAGGTCGTGATCCACGGCACATAAAACCCCAGCCGGTCATAGCGGTCCGGCTAGATGAAAGGGACCAGGGATGCTCCTCAACTTTCCGAACCGGGCTGCCAAACTTCGGCGCAGCGCCCTTGCAATGGCCGCCGGCGCAACTGCACTCGGCCTCCTCCTCAGCGGCTGTTCGGGCGGCGGAACCAGCGCAGCAGGCGACTCAACACTGATCGCATACACCGGTCAGGCCGGCGACTACCAGATCAACTTCAACCCGTTCTCGCCCTCCCAGGTAGCGGGGCCGGGGGCTATCTTCGAGCCGCTCTTTTACCAGAACAAGGCGGCAGCAGATGCCAAGCCTGAGCCACTCCTGGGCAAGGAATTCACTTGGAATGACGCCGGCACCCAGCTCTCCGTCACTCTTCGCGAGGGCGTGAAATGGAGCGACGGCGAAGCCTTCACGGCAGATGATGTGGCCTTCACCTTCAACCTGCTCAAGCAACATCCCGCACTGAACAGCTTGGGATTCAAGGGGACCGTGAACGTGGTGGACCAGAACCACGTCACGTTCGTGTGGGACAGCCCCGCCTTTGTCACAGGACCGGACATCCTCACGCAGGCCGTCATTGTTCCCGAGCACATCTGGTCAAAGATCAACCCGGAGACCGACGTCGTGGAAAAGCCGGTAGGGACTGGCGCCTACCAGCTGGCGGACTTCAAGCCGCAGGCATTCACGCTTAAGGCCAACCCCACATACTGGGGCGGCGAACCGGCCGTAAAGAATGTTCGGTACATCGCCCTGTCCGGCAACACTGCAGGTGCTGACGCCATCGCTTCGGGCACCATCGACTGGCAAACCGGCCCTGTTCCTGACATTCAGAACGTGTCCAAAAATTTCCCCAAGTATGAAAAGCAAACAGTGGCCCAAAGCCAGCAGGTCCTGGCCGCCTGCGCCAACGCGGACCTTGGCTGCACAGGACCGCAGACAGACCCGGCAGTCCGGAAAGCGCTCTACCTCGCCATCGACCGCACCCAGCTGAACAAGCTGGCCTACGAGAACACGGCCTCACCCATCTCGCCGTCATTCGCCCTGACGGACACCCAGGCTGAATGGATCTCGACGGCGGTGAAGCCCACCACTGCGCCCGAAACAGCTGACACCCGGGAGGCACAGCAAACCCTGGAGGCAGCCGGATGGGCCAAGGGCTCAGATGGAATCTACGCGAAGAACGGCCAGAAGCTCAGCCTGACCGTTGAGGTCGTGACGGGATGGACGGACTACATCACCGCAATCCAGACCATTTCCGAGCAGGCCAAAGCCGCTGGAATCGAAGTCCAGGCTTCGCAGTCTTCCTGGAACGAGTGGACGGACAAGCGAACCAAGGGCAAGTTCCAGCTCGCCATCGATTCGCTCTACCAAGGGCCGGCGGCAGATCCTTATTACGTCTACAACTACTTCTTCTCCTCCGCCACCTCGGCACCAGTGGGCCAGGCTGCGGGCACCAACTACTCGCGGTACTCCAACCCGGCAGTTGACGCGGCCCTGGAATCAGTCAAAAACCTCCGCTTCGACAACAAAGCCGAACGGCAGAAGCAGTTTGACGTCATCCAGGCTGCCATCCTCAAGGACATGCCATACATCCCCGTGGTAACCGGAGGCACCACCAGCATCTGGAACAAGGCCAAGTTCACTGGCTGGCCCAGCGAAGAGAACATGTATGCCTTCCCCGCTGTTTGGTCCCGCTTGGACGCTGCCCAAATCTTCAAGTCCCTCAAGCCCGCTGAAGGCTAAACAGTGAACTACGTCATCCGAAAACTGGGCTTCTACGCCGCAGCTCTCTGGGCGGCCTTGACCCTGAACTTCATCATCCCCCGGATGTTGCCAGGCAATCCCGTAGACATCCTGCTGGCCAAGCTCCAACAGCGGGGAGGCAGCATCACCGCTGAGACGCGCCACTCCTACGCCATCCTCCTGGGTGGTGATGACTCGCAGCCCATCCTCGCGCAGTACTGGACCTACCTGAGCAACATCTTCCGGGGCGATCTCGGAGTGTCCATCAGCTACTTCCCGGCCAAAGTCACGGACGTCATCGGAGATTCAATGCCGTGGACGGTGATCCTGGTGGGCGTCTCCACCATCATTGCCGCCACCCTGGGAATCCTGCTTGGAGCCTTCGTCGGCTGGAGGCCCGGCACCTGGTTGGACTCCTTGGTTCCAGCGACCACGCTTCTTGCCGCCGTTCCCTACTTCTGGCTCGCATTGGTGCTGGTGTACATCCTCTCCCGTGGACTCGGCCTCTTCCCGGGACAGGGAGGCTACAACGTGGTCCTCGACCCCGGATTCAACGGCCCTTTTATCCTTTCAGCAATACAACACGCGGTTCTTCCTGCGCTGACCATTGTCATCGCATCCCTCGGAGGATGGCTGCTGGGCATGCGCAACATGATGGTCTCAACGTTGTCCGAAGACTATGTCCTCACGGCCCGGGCCAAAGGACTTCCGGACCGCTGGATCCTGCGTAACTACGCTGCACGAAACGCGGTTCTCCCATCCGTTGCCGGATTTGCCATCTCGCTGGGGTTCGTCGTCTCGGGCTCCGTGGTGACCGAGCAGGTCTTCTCATACCCGGGAATCGGATCGCGGCTGCTGGCGGCAGTCACCAACAACGATTACGCACTCATGCAGGGCGTGTTCCTGTACATCACCATTGCTGTCCTCGCAGCAAACCTCCTGGTCGACCTCCTCTACAGCCTGGTCGATCCCCGGACACGGGCCAAGGGCTAAGGAGCGAATCCCACATGACTAACATCCAGTCCATATCGGGGCAGGCAAACGCAACGGAAGAATTGGCCACCATGGCCCGCGGTCGCGGTCGCGGTCAGCGGCCCAAACCGGCCTGGCGCCTTATGCTCCCCACCCCAACCCCGTGGCTGATCACAGGCCTGGTCCTTATCGGATCCATCATGGTTTTCGGTGCCCTCGGCCCCTTGTTGGTGGGCGACCCCGCCGCCATCAGCAACATAGGGCTCAGTGGGCCCACTGGCGAGCACTGGCTAGGCACCACCCAAACCGGGCAGGACGTCCTGGCCCAGCTTGCCCATGCAACCCGCGGATCACTCCAGATCGGCTTTCTCGTGGGTGTTCTTGCCACCGTCCTCTCCGCGTTCTTTGGCATTTACGGCGCCTACATCGGTGGATTCGCAGATGAGCTCTTCTCCCTGCTCTCCAACGTGTTCCTGGTGATCCCAGGCCTGCCACTGGTCATCGTCATCTCCGGCTTCGTGCCTCGCGAGAGCCGCGGATTATGGACCATCGCCGTGGTCCTTGCCCTGACCAGTTGGGCCGCCTCGGCCAGGGTCCTTCGCGCACAAACCCTTTCCGTGAGGAATCGCGATTACGTTGCAGCGTCGAGGGTTTCCGGCGAGCGCGCGTGGCGCGTTATCGCCGTCGAAATCCTGCCCAACCTTCTGCCGGTTCTTGCGTCCCAGTTCGTGTTCTCAGTGATCGCGGCGATTCTCGGCGAAGCCGGATTGTCGTTCCTTGGGTTAGGTGCCTCAAGTTCGTCCACCCTCGGCACCATGCTGTTCTATGCGCAGAACGGGTTCGCCCTGCCGTTGGGAGCGTGGTGGTGGTTCCTCCCGCCAGGGCTGATGATCGCCCTCTTCGGCATGGGACTCTCGCTCATCAACTTCTCCATAGACGAGATCATCAACCCGAAACTCAAGAATGTCCGGCTCGTGCGGAAACGCGCACGGCAGGCTGCCCGGATCGAAAAGAAGGCTGTGACCTCATGAGCGCCGACCTCTCACTCGGGCAAGCGCCCGTCCGCACAACCTTCGGACCCGTTCTAACGGTCAAGAACCTGAGCGTCGTCTATGAGACGGACCATCCAGTGCCTGCTGTCAAAAACGCAAGCTTCGAGCTGGGCCGCGGCGAGATCCTTGGCCTGGCTGGCGAATCCGGCTGCGGTAAGACCACCTTGGCCTACGCCATCAACCGCCTTCACCAACCCCCGGCCCGTATCGCATCCGGTGAAGTCACCTTCCACGACCGCGACGGCCAGGACGTGGACCTCCTGGAGTTGGAGGACGAGGCCCTGCGCCGCTTCCGCTGGTCAAAACTGTCCATGGTTTTCCAGGGTGCCATGAACGCGCTCAACCCTGTCCGTACCATCGGCAACCAACTGGACGACACGCTTCGTGCGCATGATCCAAGCCTCCGCAAGCCGGCACGGCAGGCCCGCTGCGCCGAAGTGCTCAGGCTCGTGGGTGTAGACCCCCAGAGACTGCGTTCGTATCCGCATGAATTATCAGGAGGGATGCGGCAACGCGTCATGATCGCCATGGCCATGCTCCTGGAACCGCAGGTCATGATCATGGATGAACCCACCACGGCCCTTGATGTGGTGGTTCAGCGGGACATCCTGCGGGAAATCGTGAGACTGAAAGAGGAGCTGAACTTCGCCGTCATATTTATCACGCATGATCTGCCGTTGCTTCTGGAGATCAGTGATCGCATCGCCGTGATGCTGCGCGGCGAGATTGTGGAATTGGACAGCGCTGAGTCACTCTACCGCTCAGCGTCCCATCCCTACACCCGCAAACTTCTCGCCTCCTTCCCCAGCCTCAGCGGCGGCCGGGGCGCGTTCATCCGTTCCGGCGAGGACTCTGGCTTTGGCGGGAACTACGACTTCGAGGAGCAGCCATGACATCCGTCTCCGTGACCAACCTGACCAAGGAATACACGCTTCGGGAGGGATTTCGACGGCGGTCCTTGCGGGCGGTGGACCGCGTCAGCTTCGATCTTCTGCCGGGCAAAACGGTGGCCCTCGTAGGGGAATCAGGATCGGGGAAGTCAACCATCGCCAAGTTGCTGACACAGATGGAGAAACCGAGCGCCGGCTCGGTCGCTGTTCGGTTGGATGATAAAACTCCTGTGCTCGGCTCTGTCTATCGTCGTCACGTGCAAATGGTGTTCCAGGACCCCTTTGCCTCGCTCAACCCGTTTCATTCGATCGAACACCACATTGCCCGCCCCTTGAGGATCCACGGGCGCACTCGGACTGCCGCTGAAACACACCAACGTGTCCTGGAGATGCTCGAACGCGTGAACCTGACGCCCGCCGAGGTAATCGCGGCCAAGCGTCCGCACGAACTTTCAGGTGGGCAGCGCCAGCGGGTTGCCATCGCCCGCGCTTTGGCGCCCGGCGCCCAGGTGTTGATCGCCGACGAGCCCGTGTCCATGCTGGATGTGTCCATCCGCTTGGGCGTCCTGAACCTCCTGGGTCGGTTGCAGCGCGAAGACAATCTCGCCGTCCTCTACATCACCCATGATCTGGCCACAGCCCGGCATTTCTCTGACGAAATCCTTGTCCTTTACAGGGGCCGGGTGGTGGAGCGCGGACCCTCGGACGATGTCATCCTCAACCCGCAGCACCCCTACACCCGGCTGTTGGCCCAGGCCGCACCGGATCCGGAACGCGTTGGCAAAGTGGCTGCCAGCGAGCTTCCGCCGGATCGTGACGCCATAGACAACACTGTGTGCTTCAACCACTTCAGCAAGCGGTGGGTACATATGGACGAAATAGCCGCAGAACTTCCTACTCTCGAACACAATTAGGACCAAGAAGATGATCTCGACGCCATTGAATGACGGATGGACAGTAGCTCCCGTGGCTGGCCCGGTGCCACCTGAAATCCCTGCACGCGTGCCGGCCCAAGTACCCGGGTCCGTACATACTGACCTGCTGCGGGCTGGACTCATCCCGGATCCTTATCTGGACTCAAATGAGAAGAAGCTGCAGTGGATGCACCACGTCGATTGGCGCTACGAACTGCCTGTCACGCTGCCCGCCGCGGGGGAGGGTGAGCGCGTTGACCTCGTCTTCGATGGCGTGGACACCGTCAGCAGCATCAAGCTCGGGCATGTCGATCTGGGACGCACGGCCAACATGCACCGCTCGTACAGG
Organism: Arthrobacter sp. 21a14; assembly: GCA_050627125.1. Lineage (GTDB taxonomy): Bacteria > Actinomycetota > Actinomycetes > Actinomycetales > Micrococcaceae > Arthrobacter. The sequence continues at coordinate 311,840 of CP192487.1, forward strand.
TTCGATGCCCGATCCGCTGCTGACGGAACAGGGAAAACACTGGTCGTCACGCTGCGTTCCGCTACCGCATACGCCGAGGAGCTCCGGGCGGGCTTGGGTGACCGCCCCAGCGCCTATCACCCCGTGCCGTTCAATTTCGTCAGGAAAATGGCGTGCAGCTTCGGTTGGGACTGGGGTCCGGACCTGAGGACGGCAGGGCTGTGGAAAGAGGCCAGGGTTGAACGCTGGTCCGTGGCGCGGCTTGCCCAGGTTACTCCGCTGGTCAAGGTCACTGCCGATGGCACGGGAAACGTGGAGCTTCGGGTCTTGATCGAGCGCTCCGGGCTTGGCCACGAGGGTGAGCTCACCTTGTCAGCCACCGTTTTGGGGCAAGAAGTCACTGCAACGGTCCCTGTTGGCAGTGATTCCGCTGTGATGACGCTGGACGTCCCCAATGCTCCTTTGTGGTGGCCGGCGGGCTACGGCGAGCAGCCTTTGGCTGAGCTACAGGTCCGTCTGAACGAATCCGGCGGCGTCGAACTTGATTCGTGGGAACGCCGGATTGGCTTCCGTAACGTGCACCTCGATACCAGCAAGGACGAGACCGGGACGGCCTTCACCCTCCACGTCAACGGCAAACCCGTGTTCGTCAAGGGCGCCAACTGGATCCCGGATGACCATTTGCTGACGCGGATCACGCGGGACCGAATTGACCGACGAGTGGATCAAGCCCTCGGAGCGAACATGAACCTGCTCCGTGTGTGGGGCGGGGGCATCTACGAAACAGAGGACTTTTACGAGGCCTGCGATGAGCGTGGCGTTCTTGTGTGGCAGGATTTCCTGCTCGCGTGCGCTGCCTACCCCGAGGAGTCACCGGTCTGGGAGGAGATCGAGGCCGAGGCCCGCGAAAACGTGGTTCGGCTCGCTTCCCACCCTTCCCTGGTGGTCTGGAACGGCGGAAACGAAAACGTCTGGGGCCACGAAGATTGGGGCTGGAAGGAAGAGCTGGGAGGACGGAGCTGGGGTGATCGCTACGCCCACGAACTCCTCGGCGGGATCGTTGCTGAGCTTGATCCCACGCGCCCTTACTGCGATAACAGCCCCTACTCCCCCGGCCAGAACCCGGAGGTCATTCACCCTAACGATCCCGATCACGGCACCCATCACCAGTGGGAGGTCTGGAACAGGATCGACTACTCCGAATACCGGAGTGAGATTCCCCGGTTCTGCTCCGAATTTGGATTCCAGGGCCCCCCGACCTGGCGCACGCTGAGCGACTTTGTGCACGCCAGCGACGGCTGCCCGCTCGCTGACGCGGCCAACCCGAAGGAGGACCAGAATTTCCTGGTCCATCAGAAAGCGGACGACGGCAACGGAAAGCTGGATCGAGGCCTGGAGCGGCATCTGGGCATACCCGCCGACTTCCAGGACTGGCACTGGGCTACCCAGCTCAACCAGGCACGCGCAGTGCGATATGCGATTGAGCATTACCGCTCATGGTGGCCCCGCACGGCAGGGGCCATCGTGTGGCAGCTCAACGACTGCTGGCCCGTCACCTCCTGGGCGGCAGTGGACTCGGAAGAAAGGCCCAAGCCCCTGTGGCATGCCCTGCGGCTGGCGTACGCACCACGGATCATCTCCCTCGGAGACCGTGATGGCCAGTTGGCGGTCTCCTTGGTGAACGATACGGACGAGACCTGGAGCGGTCCCTTGGCCCTTTGCTTGCAGACGCTTGATGGTGCAGTCCGGAACGAACACGAAGAACTCGTCGAGGTTCCTGCCCGGGCCGTGCTCACGCTGCCGGTTAGGCAGGATTTGTCGACACCGGAGGACCCCTCCAACGAAGCCTTGGTGGTCAGTCTCGGACCGGAGCGCGTTGTCCACACGTTCGTGGAAGACATCAACCTGCGGCTCAACCCTGAGCCGCTGGAGTCCTCCGTCAAGGCAGTCGAAGTCGGGTACGAAATCAGCGTGAAAGCAACATCGCTGGCCCGTGACATCACCCTCCAGGTGGATCGCGTAGATCCAGGTGCCCGCGTCGACCACGCACTGGTCACCTTGCCTGCCGGTTCGGAATGGACGTTCACCGTGACCACCGGAACCAGTGTGGTGGATCCTCTGGAGTTCATCTCGCCTGCCGTCCTCAGGACGGCAAACGATCTGCGCGCGGTGCCCACCACGCCGCTCCCGGCCAACGTCGCCCTGACGGTCTGATCCGTCATGAGAGATTACTTCGATGCGGAACTGACAACCGACGTCCTGCACCGCAGCCTGACGTCAGGCTGGCACATGCGCCTTCTTGCGGGACCAGCACCGCGCGGTATATCCGGCCAGCTGATCCCCACCTCACGTCCTGGAGCCATCCACCAGGACTTAGCATCTGCGGGCCTCTTGGCCACCACATCGGCGGACTGGATTTCGCACTGCGGGTGGGAGTACAGCCTGGACTTTCCCTGGCGAAGCACAGGGAAACGAAGCACCAAGCTGATCTTCCACGGACTGACACCCTCCGCCTCGGCGAGCATCAATGGCCATGCACTTGGATCCAGCCCCGGCCGGGAACCGGTGCTCCACGATGTCGACGCCTTGCTCCTGAACGGCATCAATACCCTCAAAATCATCCTCAGCCCGGCCGCTTCATCAGGCGCCGGCAACAGCTGACGAAAGAAAGCAATCCCTGTGATCCCTCCCTCCACCGTCGTCGCCATTGATGGCGGTCAGTCCTCCATCCGCGCCAGGCTACTGGCCGGGACAGCCACTGAACTGGAACGCGAATTCCCCCCGCTCCTCACCGATGGCCCTCTCATGCCCCAGCTCGAACGCGTCATCCGTTCAGTCCTCACTGGGCAGCCGCGCGAAGGTGTTCACGTTGCTGCAGCGCTTTCTGGCCTGACTCCCGCCAATGCTGACGCCGGAAGCATTTTGGCGGCCTGCGAAGACCTCGGCGTCACCGCGATCCGTTTGGCACACGACTCCATCTCGGGCTACCTCGGCTGCCTTGGCGAGCGCGGTGGCGCAGCGTTGGCCGCTGGCACCGGCGTCGTGACCCTTGCAACTGGGCCCGGCGGGTACTCGCGCGTAGATGGTTGGGGGAACATCATGGGCGACGCTGGAAGCGGGTACTGGATTGGGCGGGCAGGCCTGGACGCCGCCATGCGGGCGCACGACGGACGGGGACATCCGACCGCGATTCTCGAAGTGGTCCAGCAGGACTTCCCGGATGTGGAAACGGCCTACATTGAGATCCAATCCAATCCCGAGCGGATCTCGTTCGTAGCCTCCTACGCCCGCACCATCATCGATCTTTCCGAACATGATCATGTCTCGGCACGGATCGTTGATCATGCCACCGATGAGCTGGCGTTGTCCGTGGGCGCCAGCCTACGCAATACCGGCTGGACGACTGCGGATAACCCCTCCATCAGCTGGGTGGGAAAGATCCTGTCAAACCCCCGGGTTGCCTTGCCCTTGCAACACAAACTGGAACAGGCCTGGCCAAACGCCGAGATCCTCGCACCTCTGGGAGGCCCCTTGGACGGCGTGGCACAACTGGCGACCCTTCCAACAGACCACCCTCTCCACGCGCTGCTGCACACGGCGTCGGTTCACACCGTGTCGTAGCGGTCCTTCCCCGCAAACCAAAAGAAAAGGAACCATCCCGTGCATTTACTGACAGGCGCCCGGCGCTCCTATGACTGGGGATCCATCGCGGCCATGCCCGAATTCCTCAACCTGCCTACTGACGGGGAGCCCTTTGCCGAACTCTGGCTGGGGGCGCACCCCACAGGTCCATCCACCGTCGAAACGCCAGGAGGGGCGGAACGGCTGGATGAATTCGTCAGCCGGAATGAACGCAGGCACCTGGGAGAAAGGGTGATCGCAGGCTTTGGACGTTTGCCATACCTGGTCAAGCTCCTGGCGCCAGCAAAGCCACTTTCCATCCAGGTCCATCCGACGCGGGAGATGGCAGAGGAAGGCTTCCATGAAGAAGAACGCCGGGGAGTGCCTGTGTCAGATCCGCAGCGCAGCTTCAAGGATCGAAGCAACAAGCCCGAAATGGTCTACGCCATCACCGGGTTCGAAGGACTCGTCGGATTCCGGCCACATGAAGAGATAGTGCGGCTCCTGGATGCCATTGCAGGGCCACTGGCATCAGCGAGGGAACTGCTCAGTGACGTACGGGCTGAGGACGGGCTCAAGCTTATGCTGGAAACCATGGTCGGCCTGGCCGCGGACGACATCAACACTGTGGTCGGAATTTCTGTGTCCATGGCCACGGCTCATCCGGACCCTGAGGTCCGGGCAGCGTGCGCGACAGTTGTCGAACTCGCGCAACAGTACCCCGGCGACGTCGGTGCGGTAGTTTCCCTGGTGCTGAATCGTGTCCAGCTCGAGCCCGGCCAGCTCGTCTTTCTCGGCGACGGCGTTCCACACGCCTACCTTGGCGGATTTGGCCTGGAAATCATGGCCAACTCGGACAACGTCCTCCGGCTGGGCCTCACCTCGAAGCACATTGATGTCGAGTCCATGCTCCATGCCATTGACTTCTCGTCCTCGGGCTTCGAGGTTTCCACCGGGCCGGGCGACGCGGTGACACACGTGTTCGGGCCTCCAGTCCCGGAATTCGCCCTCAGCATCACCCGTCCGGACAAGTCGTCACAGGGAAGCACAGTCCTGCCCGGCGACGGACCCCGCATCCTTGTCTGCCTCGACGGTGACATCACCGCCGCTACCAACGCTGCTCCCCACGGGCGAAGCATCACCAAGGGACAGTCACTCTTCGTCTCCGCGGCCGACGGCGACATCACTGTCCGCGGGAACGGGACGGTAGCCCAGGCCTTCGTGCCGTAGGGCGCGTCCGCCGAAATGGCATTTAACCCCAATGTCACGGCTGAACATTGGGGTTAAGTGCCATCTCGCGAGGCTATTCGGCGGCCTGCAGAGTGCGCACAGCCCGGACGAAATGTTCCGGCCAAGGCTGCGCGGCGGTGGTGCCGTTGGGGACGTGGACCGTGATCACCGTCCCGAAGGCGGCCACCTCGCTGCCGTCCGACGATGCACCTTGGTGAGTGACGCCGTCGGGCGTTCCGCGGGCCGTATCCTCAAGCGGGTGGCCGCGGACCTCGAAGGCCATGGTCAGCGAGGTCCGACCGAGCGCGTGGATTTTCACCGTGGCGGTGACGCGCTGGCCGAACCAGAGCTTGGCCTTGTAGTTGATCACTTGCTGGACGCGAGGAGCGTTGGGGAAGTAGTCGGGCAACTCCAGGGAGCGGAAGAGCTCTGCCTCGGCGGCTTCCACCCATCGGAGGATGGCCGAGTTGTGTTGGTGGCCGGAGGCATCGGTGTCCACCCACTCAACCGTCCGCTCAACACTCGCTTCAGGAAACGCGTCCATGATTCTCCTAGCGCGTGCTGACTGCCGCGGTCTCGTCGTCCGGGTCCGCGACGTCGGCTGCCGCGTTGGGCGCAACAACTGTCACCTCGGGTTGCGGCTTCGGAATCATAGCGACGGCGGCCGCGGCCACCACTGCGATGCCGGCGAAAATCGCGAAGTTGGCCTCGAAGGGCAGCTTGGAACCTGCGATCCAGCCGCCGATCAAGGGTCCGGAGATCGCCCCGAGGCGGGCGAAGCTGAGAGCCCAACCCGTGGCGGTACCGCGAACCTTGGCCGGATAGTAGTCAGCGATGTAGCCGGTCAGGACCAGGGACGTAGAGATCGAGCCAACGCCTGCAAATGCTACGAACAGCAGGTTGACCACCATGGTGTTGGGGAAGACGAGGAGCATGATGCCCAGGCCACCCAGGATGTAAAACACCACCAGGATGAGCTTCTTACCGTACTTGTCTGCCGCACGGCCCAAGAGCAGGCCGCCGATGGCGGAGGCCAGGCTGAAGACCAACAGGAACGTCAGGGACGAGCCCAGATCGTAGCCGGCCTTCTTCATGATGCTAGGAAGCCAGGTGTTCAGGCCGTAAACGAGCACCAGTCCACAGAACAGCGAGATCCAGAAGAAGACCGTGGAGCGCAGGTACTTCCGGGAGAACATCGTGGTGATGGTCTTCCACCACGGATCTGCGGTGTGTGAGGAGGCCTGTGAACCCAGCTCTGCCACCGTTGCCACCGGCTGGTAGTCGGCGATCTCCAGCTTGGCAGCCAAGGCCTTGGCCTCGGTCTTACGTCCCTTGGACTCGAGGTACTCCAACGATTCCGGGAGGAACTTCCAAATGATCGGCAGCAGGACAATCGGCGCGGCACCAATAGCAATCACGGCCCGCCAGCCACCAACCGGCAGCACGAACATCGCAGCAAGTGCGGCCGCAACGATGCCCAACGAGTAGCCCGAATACATGAGGCCGTAGTTGTAGGAACGCCTGTTGGGAGCTGAGTACTCGATGGTCAGGGCTGCGGCCACGGGGATGACACCGCCCATGCCCAGTCCGCCGATGAGCCGGAAAAGGCCAAACAGCTCGGGCGTCGGAGCCCAGGCCGCACCAGCCTGGGTGAGGGTGAAGATCACCATGGACGCCAACAGCATCTTCTTGCGGCCTACAAGGTCGCTGAGAGTCCCAATGAACAGGGCTCCGATAAGCATGCCGATCAAGGCATATGATCCCAGGCCACCCAGGGCAAGCGGGCTGAGGTTCCATTGCTTGTACTCGGCCAGCGCCGGAAGCACTGCCCCCAGAACGCCGACGTCGTAACCCTCAGCGAGGATGGCGAGCCAGCAACAAAACAACACCAAGCCGGTGGTGCGCTTGGGCACGTTCCAGTCATTAACCGGTGAGGCGGCCATGGCTACTTCACCAACGCAGATGCAGTGGCGGACGCGGGTGTCCAGCGGAGGTGGGTGGTTGATTCTTCGGTGTCGGGTTCCTTCAGCAGGGACAGGCGGGGGCGGACGGCGTCGGTGCGGGCGCTTGGGGGCTTGCGGCGGCCAGCGCGGAATTGCGGAATCCATTGCGCGCCGGGACCGTGGTATTCCTGCTCAGCGGCGGCGTGCAAAGTCCACTGCGGGTCGTAAAGGTGTGTACGGCCCAGGGCGATGAGGTCCGCGCGTCCCGCGAGGAGGATGGAGTTCACGTCGTCGTAGCTGGAGATCGCGCCGACGGCGATCACAGCCACCCCAGTGGGGGCGGCAACTTCCTGGCGGATGCGGTCCGCGAACGGGGTCTGGTAGCTGCGGCCGAACGCAGGCTTTTCCTCCTTGGCGACCTGGCCAGTGGAAACGTCCAGGCCGGCGGCGCCGTGCTCCACGAACGCCTTGGCGATCTCGATCGAATCGTCGGAGGTGTTGCCGCCTTCGATCCAGTCAGTCGCGGAGATGCGCACCGTCACCGGCTTGTTGGCAGGCCACGCCGCACGGACGGCGTCGAAGACTTCCAGCGGGAACCGCAACCGGTTTTCGAGGCTGCCACCGTATTCGTCGGTGCGCTTGTTCGAGACCGGGGAGAGGAAGGAGGAGAGCAGGTAGCCGTGAGCGGCGTGGATTTCCAGGAGGTCAAAGCCTGCCTCGTCCGCGCGGATCGTGGCGGCGACGAACTCGGCCGTGATGGCGTCCATGCCGGCCCGGTCCAGTTCGGCCGGGGTCTGGTTGTCCGGACCGTAGGGCAGGGCGGACGGGCCAATGGCCTGCCAGTTGCCGGAATCCAAGGGCTGGTCGATGCCTTCCCACATGAGCTTGGTGGAGCCCTTGCGGCCGGAGTGGCCCAGCTGGGCACCAATTTTGGCGGTGGAGCGGGCGTGGACAAAGTCCACGATTTCCTTCCAGCTGTCCCGTTGTCCGTCCGTGTACAGGCCGCTGCAGCCGGGGGTGATGCGCCCGGTTTCGGACACGCAGACCATTTCGGTCATGACCAGGCCCGCGCCGCCGAGGGCTTTGGAGCCGAGGTGGACTTTGTGGAAGTCCCCGGGGATCCCGTCGGTGGCGGAGTACATGTCCATGGGGGAGACGATGATGCGGTTCTTCACCTCCAGTTCCCCGATCCGGAAGGGCTGGAACATCGCCGGCGCTACCTGGGCAAGGCCCTGGGATTCGGCAAAGTTCCGGTCCACGGCCTGCGCAAACTCGGGATCCCGGAGGCGGAGGTTTTCCTGGGTGATGCGGCGGCTGCGGGTGAGCAGGTTGAACGCGAACTGGGTGGGGTCCTGGTCCTTGTACTGGCCGATCCGCTCAAACCACTCCAGCGATGCCTGCGCGGCGCGCTGCGTGGAGGCGACGACGGGACGCCGCTCAGCCTCGTACGCTACCAAAGCGGAGTCCACGTCGGGGTGCTCGTGCAGGCAGGCCGCGAGGGCGAGTGAGTCTTCCATGGCCAGTTTCGTGCCGGAGCCGATGGAGAAGTGCGCGGTGTGGGCGGCGTCGCCGAGCAGGACCACGTTGCCCTTGCGCCAGCTCTGGTTCCGCACCGTGGTGAAGTTGATCCACTTGGAGTTGTTGGACAGGACCTCGTAGCCATCCAGCTCCTCCGCGAAAATGCTGCGGATTTTCGCGATCGCTTTCTCGTCCGAGACCCCGGGAGGGAAGACCTCGTTGGCGGTTTCGTCGAACCCTGCCGCGTGCCATACGTCCTGGTGCATTTCCACGATGAACGTCGAGCCCTCATCGGAGTACGGGTAGCCATGGATCTGCATGACGCCGAATTCAGTCTCCTTGACGAAGAACTTGAAGGCCTCGAACACCTGGTCCGTACCAAGCCACATGAACTTGTTGGTCCGGGGGTCCAGGTCCGGGCCAAACGCGTCGGCGTAATTAGCACGGATCTGGGAGTTCACCCCATCAGCGGCGAGCACCAGGTCATAGTTCGCTTCGAGGTCCTCGATGGCCGGGGCCAGGGTGGAGAACCGGACATCGACGTTCAGTTCGATGCAGCGGCGCTGCAGCAGTTCCAGCAGTTCCTTGCGGCTCATCGCCGCGAACCCCTGCCCGCCGACCGTGATCATCTGGTCACGGAAGTGGATATCGATATCGGACCACCGCGCGAACCGGCGGCTCATGTACTCCGCGACCACTGGATCCGCGTTCCCGATCCCGCCCAATGTCTCATCGGAGAACACCACACCGAAACCAAACGTGTCACTGGCAGCGTTCCGCTCCCACAAAGTGATCTCGTGTGACGCATCCAGCTGCTTCATCAGTGCTGCGAAGTACAGGCCGCCCGGGCCGCCTCCAACGATTGCGATCTTCATGCTCATGCTCCTTCTCAAGCCTGGCTTTGGCCGGCGGGGGTAAGTTGTTGGGTTTCTGCTTCGCCTGTGGTGCTCTCCTTGAGGAGGCCATCGCGGAGCTTGAAGTGCTGGAGTTTGCCGCTGGGGTTCCGCGGCAGCTCGGTGACGAAGCGGACATCGCGCGGGTACTTGTACGGGGCGATGGTCTGCTTCACGAAGTCCTGGATTTCCTTGCGCTTCGCGGCGTCGCCAATGACGCCCTCTCGCAGGACGATGAACGCGCACACGATGCTTCCGCGTTCAGGATCAGGCCGCCCGATCACCGCGTTCTCCACCACGTCCGGGTGCTGGTCGATGGCGGATTCCACCTCGGGTGCGCCAATGTTGTAGCCGGAGGACACGATCATGTTGTCCGAGCGGGCCTGGTACGTGAAGTACCCGTCTTCATCCATCGAGAACGTATCGCCCGTGACATTCCAGCCATTCACCACGTAATTCGTTTGGCGTGCGTCGTCCAGGTAGCGGCAACCCGTAGGGCCAATCACTGCAAGCCGGCCAGACTGGCCTGGGCCAAGCTGGTGGCCGTCCTGATCAAGAATGGTTGCACGGAAGCCCGGCACAGCCTTGCCGGTAGTACCTGGACGGATGTCATCCCCTGCAGCGGAAATGAACACGTGAAGCAACTCTGTGGCGCCGATACCATTGACCAGCCTCAGGCCCGTCGCCTCACGGACCGCTTCCCACGTCTCCTTGGACAGGTGCTCCCCCGCCGAAACAGCGACGCGGAGGCCACGGAGCAAGTCCCCGCGCTTTTCCTTCAGGATCGCCCGGTAGGCAGTGGGAGCCGTGAAAAGGATGGTGGCCCCGGCAGCCGAAGCATGCTCGGCCAGTTCCACAGGCCCGGCCTTCTCCGTCAGGAGCGACGACGCGCCAAACCGCAGCGGGAAGATCACCAATCCGCCGAGCCCGAACGTGAAGGCAAGTGGAGGGGAACCGGCGAAGACATCATCAGCTGTGGGCTGAAGGATGTGGCGGGCAAAGGTGTCCGCATTCGCCAGGACGTCCCGGTGGAAGTGCATGGTCACCTTCGGCACACCCGTGGTCCCGGACGTTGGACCCAGCAGGGCTACGTCGTCTGCCGACGTGTCCACAGCCGTGAACTCCCCACTCTTGCGCTGGCAGCGCTGGGTGAGATCGCCGTCGTCGTGCCCTCCGTAGCTCAGGACGGTGACGTCCTCGCCTGCGGCCGTCGCGAGCTCATCCACGAAGCGGTGATCGGAAATGGCGACCACAGGCTTGGTGAGCTGGATGAGCGTGGCGACCTCGCTGGAACGCAGCATGGGCATCGTAGTGACCACCACGGCGCCCGCCTTCAGCACACCCAGCCAGGCGGCAACCAGCCATGGATTGTTGGGGCCGCGGAGCAGCACACGGTTTCCGGGCTCTACCCCGAGGTCTTCGGTGAGGACCTGGGCAACCTGGTTGGAGTGCAGCTGCAACTGTCCATAAGACCAGACTGTGCCATCCGGGGTGCGGAGCGCTGGCCGGTCCGGGCCGTACGTCTCGACCGCGTTGTCGATCAGCACGGCGGCAGCGTTCAGCCGCTCCGGGTAGTGGAGTTCCGGCAGTGTAAATTCGAGCGCCGGCCAGGTGTCGGCGGGCGGCAAGTGGTCGCGCGTGAACGTGTCCACGTGGGCCGATGGCGTCATGCTCATGGCCGTTCCTTTCAGTGGTGCGTCAGTGAAGCTGGGGATGATGTTGGGGGGTAAAGCCGTTCAGGCGCGGATCATGCCTTCTTGGGCGACTGTGGCGAGGAGCCTTCCTTGCCGGTCGAAGAAGCGGCCCATGGCCAGGCCCCTGTTGCTTTGGCCGGATATGGCCTCTTGTGCATAGAGGACCCACTCATCGGCGCGGCCATCGCGGTGGAACCACATGGAGTGGTCAAGGCTGGCGGTGGCGAGCCCGGGACTGGACCAGTTGAGTCCGTTGACCCGGAGCAGCGGCTCCAGGATCGTGTAGTCGCAAACGTAGGCGAGGGCGGTGCGGTGGAGGTTGGCGTCGTCGGGGAGGCTGTCGAAAGCCTTGACCCAAATTGCCTGCTGCGGCATGGATCCACCCTCAAGCTCGATGTATACCGGTCCTGGAATATGCCGCATGTCGAAACTACGGCCCGTAGACCAATAGTTTGCGGCTGGGCCTTCTGTCCCGTCCAGTGCTTCCGCTGCGGAGCGCAGGGATTCAGGCTCGACGGCGGCAGGAGCCTCGGGCTGGAAGTCCGGACCATCTTCGGGAACCTGGAACGAACCCATCGCGGCATATACAGGCTTACCATTCTGGAAACCACGGACGTTGCGGGTGGAGTAGCCGCGACCGTCGCGCAAGCGCTCTACTTCGTAGCGAACATGGGCACCGATGTCCACGGGCCGCATGAAGTAGCTGTGCATCGAGTGGAGCTGCCTGTCGGCCTCCACGGACAGCATCATGGCGGCTGCCGCTTGGGCCACCATGTCTCCGCCATAGGCTTTTGGCCACGGAACGTACTGGGTGGTGGCTTCGTAGGCTTCGTCAAAAACCTGGGCTTCAACGGCTGTCATCTCCACAGCCTTGAGGAAGGTCTCCGAGGTCAAGGTTCCGGTGATCATGGCTGGTTACGCCCGACGGTAGTCGGCGAGGGTTTCGTCCGGGACGTCGTCGAGGTTGACCACGAGGTTCTCCGGGGTGCGGGCCGTGAGCCACACGAGTTCTTCGGTGACAGACATGTTTGCTTCGACGTGCGGCATGAACGGCGGGACGAACACCCAGTCGCCAGCCTTCATGTCGATGAACTGCGAGTAGTTCTCGCCGAAGTAGATGCGGCCGTGGCCGCGGAGCACATAGCCACCGGTCTCTGCCTCGCCGTGGTGGTGCGGGAGTGAGCGGTAGCCCGGGGTGTTGGACACCTGGCCGAACCAGATCTTGGTTGCCGGAGTGTGCTGGATGCTCACTCCGGAGACGCGGATGCAATCCCCGGACTGGGCGGTGTTGGTGTCTTCTTCACCCGCACGGGTGACTACGGGGACAACCTTGCCGTCAGCGCCGGCGTAGATGGAGTTGTCGCCTTCGAGGCGGTATTCGGTGGTGGTCTGGCTCATGGGGGTTCTCCTCTTGGCGGTGGGTTTTAGGCGTTGGCGGGGAATGGCGTGACCGTCGCGTGGATTCGGAATTGGTTTTCCAGGCGGCCGATGCCGTCGATTTCGGTGGTGAGGACGTCGCCGTCGTTCAGGAAACGCGGCGGGGTCATCCCCATGCCCACTCCCCCGGGCGTGCCCGTGAGTACGAGATCGCCGGGGCGCAGGACGGTGAACTGGGAAATGTAGGACAGGAGCTGTGCGGGGCCGAACACCAGGGTGCTGGTATTGCCCTGCTGCACGAGCTCACCGTTGACGTAGCCACGGACCTCGAAGCTTTCGCTTGCCTCGTCCGCAGTCAACATCACCGGGCCCACTGGTGTGGTTGCGTCGAAGGCCTTGCCCTGGAACCACTGCAGGGTGCGGTTCTGCCAGTCACGCATGGAGACGTCATTGGCAACGGTGTACCCGGCAATTGCCGCCCGGGCCTGGTCTTCGTCGGCACGAAACAGTTCAGAACCCACGACGACGGCCAACTCGGCTTCCCAGTCCACGCGCCCACTGCCATGGACTTCTACGACGTCCGTGGCCCCGATCAGGGTGTCAGCGTATTTGGCGAACAGGGTGGGAAATTCAGGAAGTTCGCGTCCCATTTCCTGGATGTGGTCCCCGTAGTTCAGCCCGCAACAAATGACTTTTCCGGCGCGGGGCAGGAGCGGGGCAAAGTCAGCTTCAGTTGCTGCGATGACGGCTTGCCCGCCTTCCGCCGCTGCTTCGGCTGCCTTCTCGGTGATCGACCGCCATTCCGGCTGGGCCAGGAGCGCGCCGACGTCGGTGGCCGGCAGCGCAACGTATGCGTTGGCGCCCGTGGCGAGTGCCGCCGTCGTACTTCCGCCGGAGGTGCGCAAGGTGGCAAGTTTCATGGGTTCTGCTCCTTCGAGATTCAATGTGTCGACTTTTTTACGATCGTCACATATGCTCAACGTAGCACGGCAGAAATGATCTGCACAGAGGCATTTCAAAAGTTTTTGCAGTTGCCACAACAAGGAGGAACAGCATGAGCCACAAAACAATCAACCCGGAGTCACTCCCCAAGCCATCCGGTTTTGCGCACGGCATGCTTGCCGGCAACACGGTGTTCCTGGGTGGGCAGACTGCCTTGGACAAGAACATGAACATCGTTCCCGGCGGCATCGTGGAGCAGTTCACGCAGGCGTTCTCCAACGTGCTGACCACGTTGCGGGAAGCCGGTGGGCAGCCGGAGGACCTCGTCAACGTCACCATCTACCTCACAGACGTAGACGACTACATGGCGAACGGCCGCGAGATCGGACGAATCTGGCGTGAAATGGCTGGCACACAGTACCCGGCGATGGCCGGCATCGGTGTGAGCCGGCTGTGGCAGAAAGAGGCCCTGATCGAAATCCAGGGCATCGCGGTTATTCCTGAGGGCTAAATCTCTGGCCTCTGCTGCGGGCTTAATGAAGCATGTCCCCTATGGGAACCGTCACCGAATATCTGGAGAACGTCAGCAAAGGCAACCGGGAAATCCTGGAGCGGATAGTTGCGATCGCACGTGAACTTGCCCCGGACGCCGAGGAAGGCACCAGCTACGGCATGCCTGCCTTGCTTGTGGACGGCAAGGGCTTCGTGAGCGTACTCGAAACCAAGAACCATCTGGCCCTGTACCCGTTTAGCGGCCAGATCCTGCCGGAGATGTCCGAGGAGTTGGGCGGCTACTCGTGGTCGCCGGGGACATTGCGGTTCTCTGCGGACAACCCTGTTCCCGACTCCATGGTGCGGCGCATTCTCGAGACACGGCTGGCTGCCATCCGGAAGTAGAGGCGCCGCGATTTAATGCTTCGCGGACACGTCCTGGGAGATCGCGTTGGCCGTTGCGACCACTTCGGCACGGACGGACTCGAGATACTTCTCCGGGTCCGGCTCCGCCGCGACAGCTTGGGCCTGGAGGGACACGTTGATCGCCGCAACGTTATCGCCGTTGTTGTGGTTCCAGACCGGCGCCGCGATGGACATCAGGCCGATTTCCAGCTCTTGGTCCAGCAGGCACCAGCCTTGCACACGGACCTGCTCGACGGCGGACCTCAAGTCTGCCGCGTTGGCCACGGTTCGCGGCGTGATGGGCTTGAGGTCGACGTTGGCCAGGTATGCCTCGAGCTTGGCCTGTGGCAGACCGGCGAGCAGCACACGGCCCATGGAGGTGGCGTATGCCGGGAAACGGGTGCCCACAGTGATGCCGACGTTCATGATCCGGCGGGTCGCGACGCGGGCAACGTAGAAGATGTCCGGACCGTCAAGGACTGCCGCTGACGTGGACTCCCCCAGCTTCATGCTCAACTGCTCCAGATGTGGCTGAGCCAGCTGAGGCAGGGACAGCGCCGAAAGGTACGAATACCCGAGCTGCAGAACCTTGGCAGTGAGGGCGAAGGTCTTGCCATCCGTGCGAACGTAGCCCAACTCCACGAGGGTGTGAAGGAAACGGCGGGCCGTGGCGCGGGTCAGGTCAGTCCGGGCTGCGACTTCACTGAGGGTCATGACCGGGTTGTTCGCATCGAACGCCCGGATCACGGCCAGACCCCGGGCCAACGACTGCACATACTGGTCGCTGGCCTGCGGGGTAACTGCGGAATCGGTCATGGTTACCAATCCTAGGGTGCGTTGCGGGGCCTACTCTGCATCCCCAGAGCGGGCCCCACAACGTGAGGAGTGTTAGGCGCCGGGCTTCAGGGGAAGGGGTACGAGCTCCTGGATTTCTTCGAAGGTGCAGCCGAACGTCTCGCGGACAGTGACGCCGTCGGGTCCTGTGAGGAAGACGGCCTTGTCCGTGTACACGCGGGTCACGCAGCCCACGCCGGTGAGCGGGTACGTGCACTGCTCCACGAGTTTGGACACGCCCTCGCGCGTCAACAACGTCATCATCACGAACACATCCTTGGCGCCCGTTGCGAGGTCCATGGCACCACCCACGGCGGGGATGGCGCCGGGGGCGCCGGTGTGCCAGTTGGCCAGGTCGCCTGTGGCGGAAACCTGGAACGCGCCCAGGACGCAGATGTCCAGGTGCCCACCGCGCATGATCGCGAAGGAGTCGGCGTGGTGGAAGTACGAGGCCCCGGGCAGCTCGGTGACGGGGATCTTGCCGGCATTGATCAAGTCGCCATCGATCTCGTCGCCCTCAGCCGCGGGACCCATACCGAGCATCCCGTTCTCCGTGTGGAGCGTGATGTTCTGTTCCTCGGTGAGGTAGTTGGACACGAGAGTGGGCTGGCCGATGCCCAGGTTCACGAATGAGCCAGGCGCGATGTCGCGTGCCACCAGCTGGGCGAGCTCGTCGCGACCCAACGGCTTTTCGGACGTCTGGATACTTGTCGCAGTGCTCATGATCAAGCCACCTTCCCATCGAATTCGGCGGAACCAACCCGGACCACACTGTTGACGTAAATCCCCGGCGTCACCACGTTCTCCGGATCCAGCGAACCGGTGGGGACGATCTCGGAGACCTGCACAATGGTGTGCTTGGCAGCGGCCGCCATGATGGGGCCGAAGTTCCGGGCAGTTTTTCGGTACACGAGGTTGCCCTTGCCGTCCGCCTTAAGTGCCTTGATGAGGGCGACGTCGGCGTGGATGGGCGTTTCGAACACCTGCCACTTCCCGTCCAGCAAGCGCGTTTCCTTGCCCTCAGCCAGCGTGGTGCCGTAGCCAGTGGGTGTGAAGAACCCGCCAATCCCTGCACCCGCGGCACGGATACGCTCGGCCAGGTTGCCCTGCGGAACCAACTCCAACTCAATCTCACCCGCATGGAACTTGGCATCGAAGTGCCAGGAATCAGACTGCCGCGGGAACGAACAGATCATTTTGCGGACCCTGCCTTCCTTGATCAGCAACGCGAGCCCCTGATCGCCCTGACCGGCGTTGTTGTTCACCACGGTGAGGTCCTTCGCGCCGCAGTCCATCAGGGCGTCGATCAGTTCGAATGGTTGCCCGGCGTTGCCGAACCCGCCGATCATCACGGTGGACCCGTCCTTGATGCCGGCGACAGCTTCGCCAACGGTGTCAATGAAATTCAACATGACTAACCCTTCACCCCAGCAGAAACGTTTTCCAGGACCACAGCCAAGCCCTGCCCCACCCCGATGCAGATCGCCGCCACTCCCCAGCGCTGCCCGGAAGCCTGCAGGGAACGGGCAAGCGTCCCGAGGAGGCGGGTACCGGAGGCACCCAGGGGGTGGCCCATCGCAATAGCCCCGCCATGCTGGTTCACGATCGATGGGTCGATCCCCCACGCGTCAACGCAGGCCAGCGATTGCGCTGCGAATGCTTCGTTAAGTTCGACGGCACCAACCTGGTCCCAGCCGATGCCCGCCTTCGCAAGGGCCTTGTTCGCCGCCTCCACCGGAGCGAACCCGAAGAACTGGGGATCGTTGCCATGAGCACCACGGCCGGCGATACGGGCCAGGGGTTCGAGACCAAGGATCGAGGAGGCCGCCTCAGAGCCGATCCACGCGGCCGAAGCACCATCATTCAAAGGCGAGGCATTCCCGGCGGTGACCGTGCCGCCGTCGGGCCCGTCAGACTCGGCACGGAAAACGGTCTTCAGCCCAGCCAGCTTCTCCGCCGATGAACCAGCCCGGATTCCCTCATCCCGGACCAGGTCTGTGCCCGGAACCTGCGAAACAAGGTTGTCGTAGAAGCCTTCGTTCCATGCAGCGTCGGCCAGGTTGTGCGAGTCCGCAGCGAACTGGTCCTGGCGTTCGCGGGTGATCCCATACTTCTCGCGCAGCCGTTCGGTGGCTTCGCCCAGTGAGATGGTCCAGTCCTTGTTCATGGCCGGGTTCACCAAACGCCAGCCGAGCGTGGTGGACGCGAGCGTCACGTCCCCGGCCGGGTACGGCTTGGAAGTCTTCGGCAGCACCCACGGGGCACGCGACATGGACTCGGCCCCACCCACCAGCATGAGCTCCGCATCGCCGGCATTGATCTGGCGGGACGCAATAATCGCCGCATCCAACGACGAACCACAGAGACGGTTGACCGTTGTCCCGGGAATCGACACGGGCAATCCTGCCAGCAAGATCGCCATCCGGGCCACGTTGCGGTTTTCCTCGCCGGCACCGTTGGCGTTGCCGAACACCACTTCGTCGATCCGTTCAACATCCAGCCCAGAAGCCCTCTTTACGGACTCACGGACCACGTGGGCAGCAAGGTCATCGGGACGGACAGCAGCAAGGCCGGAGCCGAACTTGCCAAAGGGTGTGCGTACGGCGTCGTACACGTAAGCCTGGTTCATGGGGATTCCTTTGTTTCTCTCTGCCCAACTAGGGGACAGTAAACGTCGCTGTGAGCCTTCAATGGGACATGTGCTGTCCCCTAGTTGGGTTCGTTGGTGTCGATCTCGGCGAATACTTTCTGCGCCGTCTTGAAGGCCGAGTTGGCCGAGGGAACACTGCAATAGATTGCGGTCTGCAGCAGGATTTCCTTGATCTCGTCCCTGCTCAGGCCGTTGTTGAGGGCCGCCCGGATGTGCATCGCGAGCTCCTCCCAGTGACCGTGCGCCACCAGTGCCGTGAGGGTGACGGCGGAGCGCATTTGCCGGCTAAGACCGGGCCGCGTCCAGATGCCACCCCACGCGATCCTGGTGATCATGTCCTGATAGTCCTCGGTGAAGGAGTCCATGTTGCCGTTCGCGCGGTCCACGTGCTCATTGCCGAGCACTTCGCGACGTACCGCCATGCCGGCGTCGTAAATGTCCTGCGCGGTGGCGCCCGGCTGAACAGCACCATTCCGCTCGGGAGATGAAGAGGTCATCGTCCGTTCTCCTTCATAAAGGTCCGCATCAACCCGGCCACAACTGCAGGCGCCTCCGCTGGCGCGAGGTGCGCGACGCCGTCGAGCGCCACCGTCTGAGCGGTACCGCCGCCTGCGGTGATACCGGAAACAACAGCTTCGGCCAGTGATGGCGGCGCCACAGAGTCCTCGACGCCGGCAATCGCCTGGGTGGGAACGGTGATGCTGCCGAGCTGCTCGCGGACGTCGAATGCGGCGAGGGCTTCACAGCAGAACGAGTAGCTGAAGCGGTCGGCGTCGCGGAGTGAGTGCAGGAGGCGGCTGCTGATTTCCGGCTGGCGGTCCATAAAGCCGGGACCGAACCAGCGCTCGGCGGAGCCTTGGATCATCACCGGCGTCCCCAGTTGGCGCACGGTTTCGGCGCGCTCCAGCCAGCCTTCAGGCGTGCCGATCTTGGCGCCGCTGCACTGCACGGACAGGCTGCGGAGGCGGTCGCCATGCTTGATGCCGAGTTGCAGGCCGATGGCGCCGCCCAGCGAGACGCCCGCGTAGTGGAAGTTCGCGCCCGGGCTCACAAGGTCAACAAGGTCGACCACAGCGTCCGCCAGTTCCGCGATATCGAAACCTTCGGTGGCGGCCGGCGAGATGCCGTGGCCGGGGAGGTCCCAGCCGATGACGTCGTACTCATCGCCAAGCAGCGCTGCCGTTTCGGTCCAGAGCACGGTGGAGGTGCCCAACGATGGGCCGACCACAAGGAGCGGCTTCGTTCCGAGTTCGCGCTGTGGGGACAGCAGAACGGCCTTGACGGTTGGCTTAGCCACGGGTGGCTCCCTTCGTTGAGATTCCTGCGAACCCCGGATAGGCGGCAAGGACCCGGCGCGTGATCTCGGCGGCTTCACCGAGGTAGCTCGCGGGATCCAGGAGTGCCTCGAGTTCGACGTCACTGAGCTTGTCCGCAGGGACAGCCTCGCGCAGCAGCTTGGTGTAGATCCGCGTCTGCTCGGCCGCGGGCGCCTTGAGCGTTTCATCGACGACGTTCTGCAGCTTTTGTTTTCCGTCCGGACCCAGGAGAGGCACGACGGCGGCCATTACACCTTCGCTGAGGAGCAACGGCCCCGAGATCTCGAGGTTCCGGCGCATCGCTTCCGGGAAGACACGAAGACCTTCCGTGAGTTCACGGAGATGTCCAGCGGAGCCCAAGGCCAGGGCGAGCAGCTGGCGCAGGGCAGGCCATTCGCTGTGCCAGGCGCCGTCCGGGCGCTCGTCGTTGAAGGTGGCCGCCGCGAGGTGCAGCTGCGATGCGAGGCCGGGTGCCTGCAGCGCCGCGCTGCGGATGAGTACTGACAGCACAGGGTTCTGCTTCTGTGGCATGGCCGAGGAAACCCCGCGTCCGGCAGCCAATGGTTCACCAAGCTCGGCAACTTCCGGCCGGCTCAGGAACAGCAGGTCCGCAGCAATTTTGCCGAAGGAATCAATCAGGGCAGCAAGTCCATCGCCCAGGGAGGTGACGGCCAGGCGGTTGGTGTGCCAGGGAGCGGGAGCCGTTGAGAGGCCAAGCTTTGAGGCCAAAGAATCGGCCAGATCAAAAGGAGTGCTCTGCGAGGAAGCAGTCAGTTTGGTTGCCGACGCCAAGGTTCCGCCAGCCCCGCCAAACTGGATGGGCAGGTCGAGCCCTTCCAACCGGGCAGCCGCAGCGGCCACACCGTGGAACCACTGCCCGGCCTTGAGCCCGAACGTATATGGCAGCGCGTGCTGCGTCAGGCTCCTGCCCACGCAAAGGGTCTCCGCATGCTGTTCCGCCAAGGTGGCGAGCGCCGTCGTCGTTCGTTTCACGTCGGCCAGCAGTGAAGAAATGGTGCGACTGGCGAGCAGCATGAGCGCGGAGTCGAGGACGTCCTGGCTGGTGAGTGAGGTGTGGACAGCGGAAGCCGCACCCGAGTCCACGGACTTCACTCGTGCCCGGAGGTCGCCGAGCAAGGGAATCACAGGGTTGCCCCCGCCCTGGGCGCGTTCCGCGATTGCGGCAACATCATAAGAGCCGGCGTCGGCGGCTTCGGCCACAACTGCGGCGGAACCGGCGGGAACGAGCTCCGCTTCCTCGAGGACGACAGCCCAGGCGGCTTCGACGTCGAGGATCGCCGCGATCACGGCACGATCGCCCGTCAGCGCCGCAACAGCGGGCGACGCCGAAACCGGGCTAAGGAGGCCGAAGTCGCCGTCGGTCATGGCTGTGAGTCCGCGTTGACGCTGGTTTCCAGCGAACCGTCCTGCTGGAAATCCAGGAATACAGTTTCGTCGCCGCCCTGCAATCGGATGTCCCAGGTGAGGCCGCCATCGGGGTCGCGACGGGCGATCAGGGTCTTGCGACGCTCGGGATCCAGGGAGTTAAGGAGCGGATCGTTGGCCAGCGCTTCCTCATTTTCCGGAAGATACACGCGGGTGAAAAGGCGGTTCATGAGGCCGCGGGCAAAGACCGCCACGGAGATGAACGGGGCCGAACCCGGCGAGGTGGGTCCGGGGTTGACGGTAGTGAACGTGTAAACGCCGGAGTTGCCCACGGAGCCGCGGCCCCAGCCGGTGAAGGTGTAGCCATCGCGGACCAGGGAGCCGGTGCGCTGGACGATGTTGCCCTCGGAGTCCGGCTGCCAAATTTCAAGGATGGCGTCCGGGATGGTGTTGCCGGCGCCGTCGTAGACCGTGCCTTGGAGGCGGATGCTTCCCGGGCTGCCCGGGGCGAGGAGTTCGTTGTCCTTGTTAAACGGGAGGGCGTAACCGTAGAAGGGTCCGACGGTCTGGCCCGGTGTGGGTGTCAGCTTGCTCATGTGCTTACTCCTCGTCCCCGGCGTCGCCGAATGCTTCGTTCTCTGTCCAGGTCCGCTTGGAGCCGGTCAGGATGATGTCCCACTTGTAGCCGAGGGCCCATTCGGGGCTCGTCAGCTCGTGGTTGTACTCAGCCACCAGGCGGTCGCGGGCGTCCTGGTCCACGATGGACTGGTAGATGGGGTCCAGCGGGAAGAGCTGATCGCCCGGGAAGTACATTTGGGTGACGATGCGCTGCGTGAACTCCGAGCCGAACATGGAGAAGTGGATGTGGGCCGGGCGCCAGGCGTTCAGGTGGTTCTTCCACGGGTACGCGCCGGGTTTGATGGTGGTGAAGCTGTATGAGCCGTCGTCACCGGTGATGCAGCGGCCGACGCCGGTGAAGTTCGGGTCCAGCGGTGCGGGGTGCTGGTCGCGCTTGTGGATGTAGCGGCCGGCTGCGTTGGCCTGCCAGATTTCCACGAGCTGACCGGCGACTGGGCGACCGTCGCCATCAAGAACGCGGCCAGCAACGATGATGCGTTCGCCCTGCGGCTCGCCGTTGTGTTGGATGGTCAGGTCTGATTCCAGCGCGTGCACGTCCTGATGGCCGAACGCGGGCGAGAATAGCTCGATCGTCTCCGGGTCCGCGTGGTGCAGGCTCTTGGTCGGGTGGCGCAGGATGCTGCTGCGGTACGGAGCGTAGTCCAGCCGGGGCATGGTCTCCGGCGCCTTGCCGTTCTTCAGTGCCTCCGCATAGCGGTCCCCGATACCCCTCATCTCAGCACTGAGATCCGCCTGGGTTTCCACTTTCTTGGAATCATGCGCGGCGTGCGGCTCTGCGGGAGGCACGAGTTCCTCGGATTCGAGCGCCTGTGCAGAGTTGACTTGTGCTGTCTGTTCTTGTGGCACGGCCGGCTCCTTTCGGTTGATTGCTTCGTTATGGGTCTAAATGCGGTGCAGCGAGTCGTATTGGACGGCGTGGCGCACCGGCGCGTTGGGCGCTCCGTAGCCGTCGTAGTTGCCGCGGCGTTCCACCATTTCGAAGAACACGCTGCCAACCGTGGCGGTGTAAAAGTGGAGGAATTCTCCGTTGGCGTCGCGGTCGTACAGGAGATTGAGCTCCTTGAGGGTGGCCAGGAATTCCGGTTCAAGATCGAACCGCGCGTCCAGGTCTTCGTAGTAGTTGGCCGGAATCTGCAGGAACTCGAGGCCCCGATCGCGGGCCGCCCGCGCTGTACCCACGAGGTCGTCCACGGCGAACGCGATGTGTTCCTGGTACGTTTTGCGGGCAGTCTGCGCTTGCTGTGCCGGTGCCAGGTTCAGCACCAGCCTGACTGAGCCGTCCGAGGTCTCCATGACCTGCGAGCGAACGAGGCCGCTGGGGCTCGGGACTTCGGCGAACGGCTGCGGTTCAAGGGCCAAGGCGCTGGTGTAGAAGAGGACAGCTTCGTCGAAGTGCTGCCACGGCTGGGCCAGGTTTACGTGGTCAATCACGGCGTTTTGCACGCCGGAGACGTGTTCCAGCCCCTCGCCAAACTCGTGCGTCCACGCGGCGGTCCCGTCCGGGCTGCCCTGGCAAAGGAAGATTTCGGTGGAGTCCGGAGCGGAGATGCCTTGGAACACTTCCTCATCAGCCTGGACCTTGCGTGCCACCACTGGCGCCTTGAGTTGCTGGGCGCGAGCGGAGGCAATCACTGGAGAGTCGACGTCGAACCCCAAAGCGGCAATAGCCGGTTCGGCGTGCTGTGCCGCTTGCTCGTTGATGATCACGCGCGCCTGGCCCATGGTCCAGAGCTGGACGTCCTTGGTGCGGTGGCGGCCCTCGAACTCGAAGCCAAGCTGGCCAAGGAGCTTCTCAAGCTGGGCGGTGTCGTCGGCCTTGACCTCGGCGAAGTTGAAGCCGGCGGGTTCGTTCACCTTGGGCAGGGTGGCCAGTTCCATGGGATAACGACGGCGGGAGGCGCTTCCGTTGCCGGTTGGGGAGTCCGCGGAGGTGCTTTCGAGCCACTTGGCGCTCTGCTCCTCCAGCCAGATCAGGGAGCGCATGGCGTCCACGGCTGTCCGTTCGACGTCCGACTGGCGGAAGACATCGTTGAAAACTTCCAGCGAAACCGGACCCGTATAGCCGGCGCGGACCACGTGGCTCATGAACTTGGCGAGCTCGAACTGGCCCTCGCCGGGGAACACCCGGTAGTGGCGGCTCCAGGAGAGGACGTCCATGGAGAGCTTGGGGGCATCGGCAACCTGGACGAAAAAGATCTTGTCCGCATTGATCTTCTCGATCGGCGCGGTATCCCAGTCGCGGGAAAGGATGTGGAAGGAGTCCAGGCACGTTCCGAGGTTCGGGTGGTCCACCATCTCGACCAAGCGATACGCGTGCTCATAATCGTTGACGTATTTGCCCCAGGCCAACGCTTCGTAGGCAACCTTGACGCCGTGGTCCCCGGCCAGTTCAGCAAGCTCTGCCAGTTGGGAGGCGCGAAGTTCGTCGTCGTCGATCGTTGCCGTGGCCACGTTGGAGCAGACAAGGATGGTGTCCATGCCGAGGCGTTCCATCAGATTAAATTTCGCTTCGGCCCTGCGGAGGTTGGCCTTGAGCAGGTCCGGGGTGACGCCGTCGAAATCGCGGAACGGCTGGTAGAGGTCCAGACCCAGACCGAGATCGGCGGCCATTTTCCGCACATCATCGGGGCTGAGCGGCGAGGTGACGAGATCCTGCTCGAAGATTTCGATGCCGTCAAACCCAGCAATGGCGCAGGCCTGCATCTTCTCTTTCAGGGTGCCAGACAGGCAGACAGTGGCGATTCCGGTGCGCATCAGTGACCCGCCTTCGTCAGCTCAGGCGCCAGTGAGGCTGCGGCATCTTCCACGGCGATCAGCTCCAGGAAGTGTGCCCGCATGCGGTCGCGGTCGGCGTCGCGTCCGGTGAAGAGCTGGAAAGCGTCGGCCGCCTGACCGACCGCCATCCTGCCGCCGTCGAGGACGTCGCAACCCTTGGCGCGCGCCTCGCGGACCAGACGTGTGTCGATCGGCCGGTAGACGATGTCGGCAACCCAGTGGCGCGGTTCCAGGAGGTCGATGTCCAGCGGCAGTCCCGGATGGGCGGCCATGCCGATAGGGGTGCAATGCACCAAGCCATCGGCGAGCGGCATGATCTCCGGCAAATCGGCGGGAGTGCGCGCAGTAACCGTGGCTGATGGGAAGAGTTCGGCGAGTTCCGTGACGCGTTCGGCTGCACGGGTGGGGTCCATGTCCACGAGGTCCAGCGTGCCGACGCCGGCTTTGAGCAACGCGTACGCGACGGCGGATCCCGCACCGCCCGCACCCAACTGGACCACGCGGTCCAGCTTCGCCCCGGGCAGTCCGTCGGCGAGCGCCGAACCGAAACCGGAGAAGTCAGTGTTGTGGCCGATGAACCGGCCATCTTGAATCAGGACCGTATTGACGGCACCCAGGCGACGGGCGTCGTCGGAAATCTCGTCAAGGTGCTCCAGTACCAGTTGCTTGCACGGGTGCGTGATGTTCAGGCCATTGAAGCCCATGCGCTGGGCTGCGGTGAGGAGATCCCCGACGGCGGTGGCCTGCAACGCGAGTTCCAGCAGGTCAATGGGGCGGTACAGCAAGCGAAGGCCCTGCACGTCGGCTTCGCGTTCGTGCATGGGCGGCGTGAGCGAGGGCATGACGCCTTCGCCTATGAGGCCCACCAGAACGGACTCGGCTCGGTTGCTCATCCTAAAGCTCCTTTGACTTCAGCACCGCGGACTGTTGGCGCCTTTCGGGCGTTGCCGGTCCGGGTGCTATTTAGATTACTACAAGTGTTCATATTCCGCACGCCTGTTCTTATAGCGAACATTTGCGCTCCCCTCACCCAACTAGGGGACAGATAACGCCCCACTGGGGGCTCATAGCGACATGTCCTGTCCCCCAGTTGGGTTACCGCTGGGGCAAGCGGGCCGCGAGTTCCGCCGCGGCTTCCTGCAACGTGGGGACGTGGGCGATGAGTTCATCCATGGTGAGACGAAAGACCGGAACAGCCGTCGCGAGAGACGCAAAGGCATGGCCCTGGGAGTTGAGGACCGGCACCGCGACCGCGCGCATGCCGATCTCGTTTTCTTCGTCCATCACCGCGTAGCCCTGCCGGCGCACCTGCTCAATCTCCGCCCGGAAGGCAGCCCGATCGGTAATGGAGCGCTCAGTGAGGGGCTCCAAAGGCAACTCTTCGAGCAATCGTTCGCGTTCGGCGTCGTTCTCAAAAGCGACAATCGCCTTACCCACGGACGTCGTGTGCAGCGCGCCGAGATGGCCGGGATCGCTGGTGACGCGGAAGGTCTTGGGACCGTCCACCTTGTTCACGGTCAGATGATGGTTTCCGTCGCGCACGGAGAGGATGGTTGCTTCCTCCGTCTTCTCGGTAACGCGCTGGAGTACCGGAAGGGCCGTTGCTGCGAAGCCGTGGTGGTTGGAAACCCGCTGGCCCAGCTGGAAGACCCGCAGTCCCAGATGATACCGACGGCCGTCGGGCTCGTAATCCACGAATCCGTCGCGAGTCAGCGAGCCCAGCAGCCGGTAGGTCGTACTGAACGGAAGTCCTGCACTCCTGGCCAGATCCGCAGCACTAGCGCCCTTGGGCTCATTCCCTAGCAATACCAACAGGCCCAAGGCCTTGCCGACCATGTCGGTCTTTGTGTCCTCTTTCACACTCATGCTTAGATGCTCTCACATCGTGAGAGCTATTTCTAGATCGTGGAGACAAGTCTTGACAAGTGACCCCAGTCACGACCGCTATTGCTGTATTGCACAAGTAGCTCTCACCATGTGGTTACTTAGGGATTGATCCAGCCGCACCTCGTTCTGGTCTTCCCGCAGAAGCCAGACCCGCGACATCGTCGTCACAGAAGGAACACCCATGAGCCACACAATGCCGTCAGCGACGCCAAGCACAGTTACCCCAGCAGGAACACCCAAGAAGGCGGCACTCGCCAGCTTCCTGGGAAGCGCAGTGGAGTACTACGACTTCTTCACCTTCGGCTCCGCCGCAGCCCTGATTTTCCCGCACGTGTTCTTCCCGGACGCGGACACCAACGCATCCATCATGTCCTTCGCAACGTTCGGCTTCGCCTACATTGCCCGCCCTGTAGGCGCTGTCATCCTGGGCCACTTCGGCGACAGGATCGGCCGGCAGAAGGTCCTCATGTTCACACTGGTCCTGATGGGTGCCGCGACTTTCGTGATCGGCTGCCTCCCGGACTTCAAGACCATTGGCTGGTGGGCTCCCGTCCTGCTGGTACTTGCCCGCCTGGCCCAAGGTCTTTCGGCCGCCGGCGAGCAGGCCGGCGCCTCGTCAATGACGCTGGAGCACGCTCCGGACAACCGCCGCTCGTTCTTCACCTCGTGGACGTTGACCGGCACCCAGGGTGGCCAGATCCTTGCAGCGCTGGTGTTCATTCCAGTCCTCGCGCTCCCGGACGAGATCAAGTACGGAATCGGCTGGCGCATCCCGTTCTGGCTGAGCGCCGTGGTGGTCATCGTGGCCTACTTCATCCGACGCACCCTGCACGAGCCGCCGGCATTTGCCGAGGCAAAGAAGAACAACCAGATCGCCAAGCTGCCCATCGCCGACCTCCTCAAGCTGCACTGGCGCGACGTCCTCCGTGTGGTGTGCTGTGCATTCATCGCAGCCGTGAGTACGGTATTTGGAACCTTGGCCATCAAGTACGCCCAGGATGTGGCCCACGTCAGCGGCACTATCACCTTGTGGCTCGTTGTAGTGGCCAACATTGTGGCCCTCGGTACGCAACCGCTGTTCGGCATGCTCGCGGACAAGATCGGCCGCAAGCCCGTCTTCATCTACGGCGCCATCGCCAGCGCCATCATGACTCCGGTGTTCCTGCTGACGTTGGAATCGGGAGTCGTCCCGCTCATGTTCCTGGTTTCCGTGGTGTTCTTCTCCTTCGGATATGCCGCCGCCAACGCCGTGTGGCCGTCCTTCTACGGTGAAATGTTCAGCACCAAGGTCCGCTTCTCCGGCCTGGCCATCGGCACACAGCTCGGCTTCCTCATGGCCGGCTTCGCTCCGACCATCGTCACCGCCCTCGGTGGCACCAAGCCTGGCGGCTGGGTCCAGATCTCCATCTTCACCGCAGTCATCTGTGTGATCGCAGCGGTCTCTGCCTTGACGGCACGCGAGTCAGCAAAGGTCCCGACGGCGGAACTCGGCTTGCACAAGTAAGCCACCGCACTCCTGCCCACTTGCTGGGCGCCAGCAAGGGAAAAGCCCGGAATGTCCTCTGACATTCCGGGCTTTCGCTGTTTCCCGGCAGCTGGCGACCAACCGGGACAGAGCTGCAGCGATTCATTCGTCCTAAGGCGCGGAGACGGATTCGATGAACGCCTGATCGTCCGAGCGTCGATCACCCTCAGCGACGGCCGCAGCCTGCCTACGCGCCTCGATTTCGAAATTAGTCGCCTTCACATCCGGCACCCAGATTTGCACCATGCGACACCCCCGCTCCCGCATTTGGTTCGATGTGAATTGACCCTCTCCTGGACTCCCATACTCCATTGTTACGTGCCACGGAGTAACTACCGCGGTTTCAGCGCCACCGGTTTGAACTTCCCTGCGCCCGTCCCGGAGTACATCAGCAACGTTCCGTCCCCGGCAACTCCCACCACAGAGGGGTCGCCAGTACCCGTAAACCCGTTACCGAGGGCAGCGATGCTGGAGAACATGTTCCACCCTGAACCGAGGTATGAGCGTGCAAGGAAGCCGCCAGCGCCGTTCCCCGGGTAGAGCCAGAGTCCGCCATCACCGGAACGGCCTACGAGGTCTTCCTTTCCGTCGCCGTTGAAGTCACCGGCCTGCAGGACCAGGTTGAACATGTCCCACCCGGTGCCGATCTGCTTGCGGGCAAGGAAGCCCCCGGTGCCATTGCCAGGGTAGACCCACAGCACGCCATCGCCGGATTGGGCAACGATGTCCGGCTTTCCGTCGCCCGTGAAATCGCCCGGGGCCAGCAACTGCTCGAAGCCTTGCCAACCGGTGCCGATCTGTTTACGTGCAAGGAACTGTCCCGTGCCATCGGTCGGGTAAAGCCACAGTGTCCCATCGGAAGCCCGGGCCACAAGATCGGGGTGGGAATCGCCGTCGAAATCTCCCGCACTCAACACCGACGTGAACTGACCCCAGCCCGACCCAACTTGAACGCGCGGAAGGAAGCTGCCGGATCCGTTGCCCGGGTAAAGCCACAACGCGCCGTCGGTTCCGCGCGCCAGGACGTCAGCGGCAGCATCGCCGTCGAAATCGCCTGCTTCCCACACCTGAAGGAACTGGTTCCATCCGGTACCGATCGCAAGCCGATCCGCGAAGCCAATGCCGTCACCTGGGTAGAGGGTCATGCCCCCGCCCGCTGCTGCGGTCAGGACGTCCACGCGCTTGTCGCCTGTGAAGTCCCTGCCGCCAACGATGTCACCCACGCCGTTCCAACCAGTTCCGACGGCGGCACGCGGCAGGAAGCCGCCCTTGCCATCCCCGGGGTAAACGTAGAGCGTGCCGTCGCCGGCACGCGCCAGCACACCCGGGGCGCCCCCGCCGAACGAACCTGAAGCTGCCAGGCTGTTGAAGGAATCCCAACCCTGGCCGATCTGCGTTTGGGCGAGGAAACCACCTGTGCCATTGCCTGGATACAACCACAGGCGGCCATCCGTGCTGGCGGCAATCAGATCGCTCCGGCCATCCGCGTTGAAGTCCCCCGCCGCGACCAACTGGGTAAAGCCCTGCCAACCAAACCCGATCTGGCTCCGGGACAGGAAACCGCCCTTGCCGTTGCCGGGATAAAGCCACAACGCACCGTCGCTGGTGCGGGCCAGAACGTCCGCAAAGCCGTCACCGTTGAAGTCCGACGTTCCCAGGACTGCATTGAAAATGCCCCAACCCGAGCCGATCTGCACCGGATCATCCAACCGGTTTCCGGGGAGGCCACTGAAGAGCAGCAGCGAACCGTCAGCTTCCCGGGAGATCACGTCGGCCAGTTTGTCGCCGTCGAAGTCGCCCGCAGAGAAACGCATGCGTGCCTTGAGTTTGGGATCGGCGTTGATGGTGACAGTCGCCGAGGTTGTGGAGACGGAGTTAATGGTGACCTGGGTGCCCGTGTACGTGGTGAAGGTGCTGCCGGCTTGCCAGGCGTGCTTCGTGGCGTAATAAGGATCCGAAAACGGGATGGTGGACGGCATGAGAATCAGCGATGAGGCGATCGTGGCGCCGCCGCGCTGGACGATCTTGACGCCCCTGTTGCCGGCGGGCCTTCCCTGCTCCCCGAGATAACTGTCGTACCCCGCCGGCTGCCTGAGTTCCAGGTAGTACACCTCTTTGCTCACCGGGTCCGTGAACTTGATTGCCCGCTGCGCGTCGGTGCCTCCCCAAGGCTTCAACGTGTAGCTTTTGACACCCGTGGCCACTCCGACGTCCCGGATTTCGTCTCCCCGGCCCAGCCCCGCGTAGTCCCAGAAGCTGGAGCTCACCACCGGCTGGGCGTACTGCGCCGCGCCCATGAGGTCCGTGGTGTCACCGTATTCACGGATGTAGCAGGAGCTGTCCGTGAACCGCCCGGTGCTGTCCACGCCGACGTCGGATGCGCCGCTGTAGCACTGCAACGCATCGGCGTGCATCAGTCCGATTACGTGCCCGAATTCATGGCTCATGACGTTGTTGGAGAACTTGCTGATTTGCGGCATCAGCACACGCCCGCTGTAGCCGCCGCTGCTGTAGCCCACGCCCAGGGCGTTCCCGGAAAGCGTGGACGTCGGAATGAAGATCACCAGGGCTGTGTAGGGGCTGGCTGTCCATTTCAATTCGCTGGTGATGGTGGACATGATGGTGCTGTAGCTGTCGGTTGATCTGGCTTTGGATTGGAACCCGGAGACTTTGCTGTCCACAGTCATGGACAGCTTGTTGTCCGTCATGGCTTTCCAATAGCTGCTGGTAGCCGCGACCGTCTGCTCGGCCCCTGACATGGAGACCGGGTTGGTGTTGTCCGCCAGTTTGGCAGTGACCAATCGAACCCGGATATCGCCGTTGGGGCCGGTTGCTGCTGCGCCCTCGCCGAGAAGGGATTCGACGTCAGTGATCTCGCCACTGCTGGATGGCGCCTTACCGGGCGGCGTCTCGAAGACGTGCTCCGAATGCGGTGTCCCCTCGAAGAACCGTACGTTCGGATTATCGGGCGTGGGTTCCGGCACTGCCGAAGCAGGGGCCTGGACGAAAAACAGGCCGGTGGCGAAAACCACCAAGCCTGTGGAGACCGCGATTGCACGTCGCAAAAAAACCATTGAATCTCCCCGGGGGACGGAGTCTGTGGTTCCTTTGAGTCTCAAGAACCGAGATCAGGCTACAACCGGGCTGGCAGTGGCTTGCGGAGGTGCGCGCCTACCGTCGGCGAGTCATGCCGCCGATGGTGCGTACCGGCGTCGGGCGTTACCCGAAACGCAAGCATCCCGGAATGCTAACCGGACCCTAACCACGCCGAAATACTCCGGCAACAATGCCCCGCCACACTGGAATAGCCGGCAAGTGCAGGCACCAGCTCCAGTTCAGGAGGACACCATGCTGAAGGAAGTCACCACTCACACAACACGAATACGCGCGATCAGCCAGCTCCACCGAGGAGACGAGATCGAGGCCCGCATGTCCGTTGGTCCCGCTTACGATGACGTGGTCATCCGCCGCGGACGGGTCCAGGAAACAGCACCGGGAATCGGCGTCGTCTGGATCATGGACCACGTCTCCGGGATGAGGAAAGCCATCAATACCGACGAATGCAGTGTTTGGCGCGTCGCCTGAACCCCGGCTTGACCCCAAACACTCATTTAGCCGCCTGCCACGGACTGGATAATCAAGACCTCCTGGCCGGCCGCCACCTCCGTATCAAGACCCTTCAGACGCCGGACCTCATCGCCGTTCACGTAAATATTCACGAAGCGGCGGAGCGCACCGGTTTCATCCCGCAAACGCCTGGCCAGTACCGGATATTCTCCGGTGACGGAGTCCAGCAACTGTCCAACGGTCACAGCCCCGTCGGCGGACGCAGTCAGATAGGACTGTCCGCCGACGAGTGGCTGCAGGACACCCGGCAACACCACCGTAAAGTCAGCCACAACGGGCCTAACCAGGTACCGGGGCGCTGGCTGATGCTTCCCGCTCCACGCCACTGCGGCTTCCAACCACGACGGCGGCACGCACGCACAGCACGTCCGGCAAGTGCGAGGCCACTTCAGTAAAGGTCTCGCCCTCGTCGGCGCTGGCGTACACCGATCCGCCGCGGGTACCGAAGTACACGCCAGTCGGTTCGGCCGTGTCCACGGATGCGGCATCGCGAAGCACAGCGTTGTATTCGTGGTCCGGCAAACCTGTGTGAAGCTCCCTCCACGTGCCACCGGCATCCTCAGTGCGGTGCACACTCAGCTTGCCGTCCGGCGGGATGCGTTCGCCGTCGGCCTTCAGTGGGATGACCCAGGCTGTACCCTCGCGTCGGGGATGCGTCAGCATCACGAAACCAAAGTCCGCGGGCAGCCCATCTGCGATGGAGTTCCAGTTCTCGCCGTCGTCGTCTGTGCGGTACACACCATGGTGGTTCTGTGCGTACAAACGGCCCTCGACGGCGGCATCCGCAGCAATCTTGTGAACGCACTGGCCAAACTCGGGATTGGGATCAGGCATGAAGTAGGCCGAGATTCCCTTGTTGCGGGGCTCCCAGGAGGTCCCGCCGTCGAGCGATCTGTAAACGCCGCCCGTGCTCATGGCAACATGGACCTTCTCGCCGGACGGATCCACCACGATCGAGTGGGCCGCCGCGCCACCATACCCCGCACCCCACTCGCTGCGATGGGGGTGGTCCCACAGTCCGCGGTTCAGCTCGAAGTGCTCGCCGCCGTCGGTCGATTTCCATACTGAAATCGGTTCGCACCCGGCCCAAACCACACCAGGGCGGGACTCGGTGTCGGGGTAAATCTGCCAGATGCGTTCCAAGGCAGCGTCTGCGCCGTCCGGGAACTTGATGGCGCCCTGCTCGGGCTCGGTCCAGGTGGCACCGAGGTCATCGGAATGGGCAACGGTGGGTCCCCAGTGCTCCGAACGCACCCCCACCATGATTCTGGTTCTGCCGTCCCGGGTGTCTATCCCGATGCTGGGGATCTCGCTCATCAGGAAGTGCGGGCCGGAGAGGGACCATTCCTTGCGGTCCGGGCTGGTTGCCAGCCACAAACCCTTCTTGGTCCCGATCGCTAGGACATAACTTTCTGCGGTAGCCATGAACCCCATCGAACCATCAGGTCGCATGGGTGGCAACGGGTTCCTTGGAGCTATGTGGATAACTGCGCTGGTTTGAAGCCAACCACGGTTATCCACATATGGAAGTAGTACATGGAAATACTCCGCACTGTGTCGGACCTCGCACGTACTCTGTTTGTATGCCTCGTTTTGCACTGGACATCGATTCCGTCCCTCGTCCCGATCGTTCCCAATCACTCCTGGATGCGGTGAACCAGCGCGTCGTCATTGCCGATGGAGCGATGGGCACCATGCTGCAGGACCGGGAATTGTCGCTCGAGGCCGACTTCCAAAACCTCGAAGGCTGCAACGAGATCCTCAACGACACGCGCCCGGATGTCATCGCGGACATTCATGACGCGTACTTCGCCGTTGGCATCGACGCCGTCGAAACCAACACCTTCGGCGCCAACTGGTCCAACCTCTCCGATTACGGCATCGACGACCGCATCGAAGAACTCGCGAATAAAGGGGCCCGGATCGCGCGTGAACGTGCGGAGGCTGCCGAAGCAATTGACGGTCGGATGCGCTGGGTCCTGGGTTCCATGGGCCCTGGCACCAAGCTCCCCAGCCTCGGCCACACCACCTACGACTACCTCAAGAAGACCTTTGCCCTGCAGGCCGAAGGCCTCATCGACGGCGGAGCCGACGCGTTCCTCATCGAAACGAGCCAGGACCTCCTGCAGACCAAAGCCGCCGTCAACGGCTGCAAGCAGGCGATTGTCTCCCGCGGCGTCCGCCTCCCCATCTTCGTGGAGGTGACTGTGGAAACCACCGGAACCATGTTGATGGGTTCCGAAATCGGCGCTGCACTCACCGCCTTGGAGCCGCTCGGCGTCGACGCTATCGGCTTGAACTGTGCCACCGGACCGGACGAGATGAGCGAGCACCTGCGGCACCTCTCCAAGCAGTCCTCGGTCGCTATCGCCTGCATGCCCAACGCCGGGCTGCCGATCCTCGGCGCGAACGGCGCACACTATCCGCTCTCCCCCACGGAACTCGCCACTGCGCACGAGCAGTTCGTGCGTGAATTCGGCTTGGGCCTGGTGGGCGGCTGTTGCGGTACGACGCCGGAGCACATGGCCGCCGTCGTCGAACGTCTTGAGCCCTTCCGCACCAACGGCAACGCGCCCGACGCCGGAACCGTCACCGGCGGCGCGAAAAGCGCCGGCGGCCGGGTCCCCACCGAGCGGGAGGCCGGCGTCGCGTCCCTCTACCACCACGTTCCGTTCGATCAGGAGTCGGCTTACCTGGCCATTGGTGAGCGCACCAACGCCAACGGTTCCAAGGCGTTCCGCCAAGCGATGCTGGAAGAGCGCTGGGACGACTGCGTCGATATCGCCCGCGAGCAGGTCCGGGTCGGCGCGCACCTGCTTGATGTTTGTATCGACTATGTGGGGCGCGACGGCGTTGCGGACATCAAGGAGATCGTCTCGCGTTTCGCGTCGGCGTCCACCCTCCCGCTGGTCATCGACTCCACCGAGCCGCCTGTGCTGCAGGCTGGACTCGAACACATCGGCGGACGTCCGGTGGTCAACTCTGTCAACTACGAGGACGGCGACGGCCCGGACAGCCGCTTTGCGCGCATCATGCCGCTTGTGAAGGAACACGGCACGGCCGTGATTGCCCTGACAATCGACGAACAAGGCCAGGCCCGCACCACCGAAGGCAAGGTGGCCATCGCTTCCCGCCTCGTAGACGCACTGGTGGGCGAATGGGGGATGCGCGTCGAAGACATCATCGTGGACGCCCTGACGTTCCCCATCGCCACCGGGCAGGAAGAAACCCGCCGGGACGCCATCGAAACCATTGAGGCCATCCGCCAGATCACTACGAAGTACCCCGGCATCCAGACCACCCTTGGTGTGTCGAACGTGTCCTTTGGCCTGAACCCTGCCGCGCGCATGGTGCTGAACTCGGTGTTCCTGCACGAGGCGGTCCAGGCGGGCCTGACCAGCGGCATCATCGACGCCGCGAAGATCGTCCCGCTCGCGTCCCTGCCGGATGAACAGCGCAAGGTGGCCCTGGACCTCGTATGGGACCGCCGCGAGTACGATGCCGATGGCAACGTCACCTATGACCCCTTGGCCATCATGCTTGACCTCTTCGCCGGCGTCGACACTGCCGCGCTCAAGGATCAACGCGCCGCGGAACTGGCGGCACTGCCTACCGGCGAACGTCTGCAGCGGCGCATCATCGACGGCGAAGGCAAGGGCCTCGAGGAGGACCTCGACCTCGCACGCAGCGAAGGCATGACCCCGCTCGGCATCATCAACGACCAACTGCTGGAGGGCATGAAGGTTGTAGGCGAGCGCTTCGGCGCCGGTGAGATGCAGCTTCCGTTTGTGCTGCAATCCGCTGAGGTGATGAAGAACGCGGTCGCACTGCTCGAGCCGCACATGGAGAAGTCGGACTCTTCCGGCAAGGGCACCATGGTGATCGCTACCGTGCGCGGCGATGTGCACGATATTGGTAAGAACCTGGTGGACATCATCCTCACCAACAACGGCTACAAAGTGGTCAACATCGGCATCAAACAGGGAATCGCCGAGATCATGGCCGCGGCGGAGGAGCATGACGCCGACGTGATCGGCATGTCCGGCCTGCTCGTGAAGTCCACTGTGGTGATGAAGGAAAACCTTGCCGAGCTCCAGTCCCGGGGCCTGGCGAAAAAGTGGCCCATCATCCTTGGCGGTGCGGCCCTGACCCGCGCCTACGTGGAGCAGGACCTGGCGGAGCAGTTTGAAGGAACGGTCAGGTATGCCAAGGACGCCTTTGAGGGCCTCGCTCTCATGGAACCGTTGGTGCAGGTGGCCCGCGGCGCTGACCCGGACGCGGTCGGCCTTCCGCCGCTGAAGAAGCGGATCCACAAGAGTGGCCCGAAGTTCACGGTGACCGAACCGGAGGCAATGCCCGGCCGGTCCGACGTCACCACCGAAAACCCTGTGCCCGCTCCACCGTTCTGGGGCACGCGCATTGTGCGCGGCGTCGCATTGCACGATTACGCTGCTTTGCTCGATGAGCGCGCCACTTTCATGGGCCAGTGGGGGCTCAAGCCCGGGCGGGGCGACGACGGCGCCTCCTACGACCAACTGGTGGAACTCGAAGGCCGGCCGCGTCTGCGGTACTGGCTGGACCGGATCCTCGCCGAGGGAATGCTCGATGCGTCGGTCGCCTACGGCTATTTCCCGGTGGTCGCCGAGGGCGAACAGGTGGTGGTGCTGCACCACGGAGAGGACCTCGACGGCGTCCTCGGCACTCCCGGGCTGCTCGCCCCTGATGGTGGCTCAGGCGGTCCAATCGGCACCGAGCGCCTACGCTTCGACTTCCCACGCCAGCGTCGGGACCGGCACTTGTGCCTCGCCGACTTCGTGCGTTCCCGGGAATCGGGCCAGATCGACGTCCTGCCGATCCAGCTGGTCACTGCGGGCTCGAAGATCGAAGAAGTGACGTCCAAGCTGTTCGCAGGAAACCACTACCGCGACTATTACGAGCTCAATGGCCTGGTCATGCAGCTGACCGAAGCACTGGCTGAATTCTGGCATGCGCGGATCCGTTCCGAGCTGGGTTTCGCAGCCGAAGAGCCGAAGGACAAGGCCGGATACTTCAAGCTCGACTACCGCGGGGCGCGCTTCTCGCTGGGATATCCGGCCTGCCCGGACATGGAGGACCGGCGCAAGGTCACGGAGTTGCTGAAACCGGAACGGATGGGCGTGATCCTCAGCGATGAACTGATGCTGCACCCGGAGCAGTCTACGGATGCTTTCGTGTTCCACCACCCGGAGGCCAAGTACTTCAAGGTGTGAGTTGGTGCGGGTCCTTGGCTTTGGGGTGTTGGGGGCGGGCACTCTTTGTGCCCGTCTTCCTGGATCCAGCATCCTCAACCCGTGCGGCTTGACCGTCCTGGCTGGAGACTGGCTTCGCGCGCCTGAAAGCGGCGAGGATAGCCCGTCCCACAACGGCGATTCCGATGATCGTGGTGATGGCACGCAGGGTGTCCCATCCCGCCGTCGAGGTCAAAAGGGAGTAGAGCAGGAAGCTGCTGAGGTTGGTGGCCAGTGGGGCGCCGGGTGCGTAAGAAATACCCGTTCCGGCACCGACAGCGAAAGGCCAGAACCACAGATTGGTCAGCAGGCCGAAAACGTAGGACGCCACCACTCCATAGGCGCACAG
The DNA here is from genome assembly GCA_050627125.1 of Arthrobacter sp. 21a14. Classification (GTDB taxonomy): domain Bacteria; phylum Actinomycetota; class Actinomycetes; order Actinomycetales; family Micrococcaceae; genus Arthrobacter. Next base: position 348,189 of record CP192487.1, read on the forward strand.
CATCCATAGTTCAGCCCGTCCACGAACCCTTCGCGGCAACAGGCCCGCCCCCGCCCCCACCCATGCGCAGGCGAAGATCTGGAACGGCGACCAAGGGCCGATGCCGCTCCACAGGGCGCTGGAGACTGCAATCGTGGCCGCGCCGAGGAGCATTCCGAATCGGGCACCGAAGGCGCGGCCGGCCAGGATCAGCAGGATGAACACTGCTTCAACTCCGCCGACGCCGGTGCTCGCCACCCGAACTGCCGAACCCACGGCGGCCAGGACACCCAGCAGGGCCACCGTGTGGGCGGAACGGACCGAGCCGTCGAGGGACACGACAACGGCCACAACGGCAAGGGGCGCAATCGCCAGGGCCGCGAACGGGACGGCCGCGGCCGCATCCTCGGGTAGGGCCGCCGCGAGCAATGGCCAGCAAAACGCACCCAAGGCCAACACGTTGGCAGCTGCGAGAACTGCGATCTCAAGCGCCCGGGGCAAACGGATGTGGCGTTGCTGGACCCGCTCTACGCCCCGATCCTTGGATTTAGCGCGCGGAGCAGGCCCGACAATCAGTGGAGTCACAAGCGGGGGAGCCGCAGCCGCGGGAGAAACCAAAGTGGTCTCTTCCCGGGCAGGAACGCCCCGCTTTGGTTCAGCCGGCGCCACGCCATCGTCCATCTGCACGATCCGGGCCCCCAGGCCGTGGGCGAAGTCGAGGTCGTGGGTGGCGATCAGGACTGCTGCGCCAGTGTCCGCCAAAGCGAGCAAGGCGGCCGAGACTCCTGCGCGGGCCTCCGCATCGAGCCCGCGGGTGGGCTCATCAATAAGGAGGACTTGGGGGTCGTCAGCGGTCTGAAGAGCGATGGCGAGGATACGGCGCTCTCCGGCTGACAGGTCCCGCGGGTGCTCGTTTCCTATCGGAATCCGAACGTCACCACGCAATCGGGCCAGGCGGGATGTTGCCGGTTGTGACAGGGTCCTGTCCGAGCCATTCCCGTCTGATTTACGCCGGGCCCGCGCTTCGCGTCGATCTGCGGCCCGGAGTTCAGCAGCCACGGTGTCCCTCGTGAAAAGGTCATCAGAGGCGTCCGGAACCAAGGCCACGCGGCCGCCGTCCACCGTGCCGCTGGTTCCTTCTCCGAGCGCGAGGGCCACCAGGAGCGAGGACTTCCCGGCCCCGTTCGGCCCAACCAAGGCGACCACTTCGCCAGGGTGCAGGGTCAGTGAGGCGTCGCTGACGAGCGCCTTGCCGTCGCGGTGCACAGCGAGCTTTGTCGCGGTCAGCACCGGCGCGTCCTGCGGTGGGGTTAGGGAAGCCGGTAACTGTGCCGATCCCGGCGACACTGTCGGCGTCGAACGGATCCCACCCGGACGTGACAGTACTGGACGTGCAGGTGCTGGCGCGGCACCTGCTACCAAGCCGCCGTCGTGAATTCTCCACCACGAATCGGCGACGGGTAACAGCGGCTCCGCCCGATGCTCAGCCACAATGATGCAGATGCCCGATCCATGGGCGAGGGCGTCGAGTACGGCGATGACGCGGGCCCGGGCTGTGGTGTCGAGGTCAGCAAGCGGCTCGTCAATCAAGAGCAGAGCCGGCTGCTCCACCACGGCGGCGGCGATCGCCACGAGCGTTGCCTCGCCGGCCGAGAGGGAGTTCAGGTTCCGGTCCAGGAGCGCCGACACTCCAATCCACTCCGCGACCTCCACCGTGCGGGCACTGGCGATGTCGGCTGCAACACCGCGCAGTTCAAGCGAAAGTGAGATTTCGTCCCGGACGCGGGTGCTGGCGAACGCGGCACGTGGGTTTTGCAGGACGACGCCGACGATGCCGGCGGTATCGCGCGGCGGTGCTCCGGCCCGGTCCACTCCGGCGACACGGACCGTGCCGGTGAGTTCTCCGCCGTCGACGTGTGAAAGGAGGCCCGCAATACCCCGCAGGATGGTGGACTTGCCTGAGCCCGTGGGCCCGGTGACAACCGTTGTTGTCCCGGGGGATGGCTTGAAGGTTTCGACCTGCAGCCGGATGTCGCCGATGCGGAATTGGGCGTCCCTGATCTCAAGGGGCAACCCGGGATCGCTGCCGGGTTGGTGTGCCGCCCGGCTCCCGTAGCCGCGCAATTCCAAGGCCGCGGCTACCCGGCTGGCGTGCTCAAGAGTTCGCTCAAGTACCGGAACAAGGGCTCGAGGCCCCAGGCGTTCGCCCCGCAACCGGAAGGCCAAGCGGACGGAGGCGACGGCGTCGGCGAGCGCGGGGAGCGCCGCCCAAGCCACCACAAGTGTGCGGGCTATGCCCTGGAATGGACCGCCGCGGGCCAGCCGCATGAAGCCCCTTGCCACGTCCACGAAGGCGTTGAGCAGTCCGAAGGCAAGGATCAGCCCGGCAATCGGCAGGGCTGAAACAACCGCCTCCCACAGGCCAGGCGATGTTACCGGTCCGAGGAAGACCACATGGGCGTATGGGGCGGGCAGCCGCACTGACGGCAATTCCAGCAGCACCGGCCCAACGGTGCCCGCTCCGTTGAAAAGGATGCGATAGATGACCCGCGCCGCTATGAATACGACGGCAAGCGCCGCGGCAGCGCGTAACGGCGCGGGTCGAAAGGTCATGCCTTGGGTGCGGCCGGTGCGCCGTCGATGGTGTACAGCAGTTCCAGGCTCTCTCCCGGCTTCACCTGTTGGGTGGCGAGGCCTTCCTGGGCGTAGGCCCAGTCACCGGAGGCCGGCTTGACCCAGATGGACCAGTAGGCAAAGGCCGCGGGCATCTTGCCGCATTCTTCGCGGTAGGTGCCGCCCTTGTGGGTGATGTCGAAGTCGGCAGCCGGCACGCCGTTGACCCGGCACACCAGTTCGGTGGGGTATTGCTTTGTTCCCTCGGTTTTCACCTTGGCCTCATCGAGCACCTTGGCAGCGGTCGTCGGCGCATCCACCGCTACGCAAACAGTCTTGTCGGCGGCGGGTTGCTTCAGCGCGCCGGAATCGACGATGACCTTCACACCGGTGCAGGGCCCGGCGTCAGCGCTGGAAGAAGAGGCTGCCGATGCTGCGGTGCTTGGCTGGGGGGCAGCCGGCGTGGAACAGGCGGCGAGTGCAATCAGGAGACCAGCGGCGGCGAGGGAGCTCGCGGCGGCGGTGCGGATCTTGGAAAAAGTCACGATCCAAGGGTAGGACGTCGCTTGGCCCCAGGCGCCAGGTATCCCTTGTGTGACGTTATGTCTAGGCTGTGGTTGGCAAGTGAGACTGGATACCACCCGTGAATCACGGAGAATAATGATGATGGAGAGCGACGATGAGTGAAGCAAACACCATTTCCCGTGCACAGCAGCTGAAAGCCCTGCACGAGGCACCGGAAATCCTGAGTGTGGTTAACGTGTGGGATGCCATCAGCGCCCAGACAATTGCAGCACTCCCTGAAACGAACGCCATTGCCACTGCAGGGCATTCAATTGCTGCGGCCTTTGGCTATGCCGACGGAACCATGCCCTTGGACGTCGCACTGGAGGGGGTAAAACGAATAGTCGACGCTGTCGATCACCCGGTCACCGCCGACCTGGACGATGGCTACGACAACCCGGCCGAGACTATCCGGCGGGCTATTGGGATCGGGGTAGTTGGTGCAAACGTCGAAGACCGGTTGCGGCCGTTCGACGAGGCTGTTGCCCGCGTGCAGTCGATCATTGCGGCCGCCGCCGACGAAGGCATCCCGTTCCAATTGAATGCGCGCACCGACGCGATCGCCCGCGGTGGCGACCGGCCGATCAAGGACAGTATTGAAGACGCCATCGACAGGGGACGCGCCTTCCTTGACGCCGGCGCTGCCCTGGTTTTCGTGCCTGGTGCCATGACCCGTGAGGTCATCGAGCCGTTGGTTGAGGGCCTCGGACACGGGAAGCTCTCCGTGATCGGCGCACCCGGAGCCCTGCCGGCAGCAGAGCTTCAGAAACTCGGTGTGGCACGGGTGTCCTACGGTCCGTTTACGCAGCGGGTGGCTCTGCGTGCACTTCGGGAGCTCGCCATTGACCTTTATGGCTCAGGCCTGATTCCTGCTGACACTCCCGCCCTGAACTAGGCGCTTTCTGCCTGCTGGGTTCCGACGTCCTGTGCCGGTCAGGCGCCCGAACGGGTATCGAACGCAGCCGCCGATTCCCTGAGAAGGCGGGCCACCGTGTCCACGGGCAAGCTCGCTGCCTTTCGCCGGTCGAATCGTCGCAGGGCAATGTGCCGGGTCCCCAACCCCGGAACGTCCAGGATGTCCACTTGGTCGTGGACCACGCCTGTCAGAGCCAGGGTGGGGACAATGGCAACCCCCTCACCAGCAGCGACGAGTGCCAGCGCGGTGAGTGTGTCGTGGTACTGGTGAATAGTCTCAATCGGGGCGCCCGTCGAGTGGCGCAGGCGCCCGAGCACTGCAGTGTTGGCCGCCGAGGGCTCCACCCCCAGCCACGGCAAGTGCAGGCGGCTCAGGTCAATGTTGTCCGTGCCCAGCAGGCTCCCTGCGGGCACCACGAGCTTCCACGGTTCATCCAGCAGGGGTTCCTGAACCATTCCGGCCGCCATCGGATGCTGCTCGGCCGCCGTCGAATCCTGTTCAATCACCACAGCATCGAGCTGGCGCTGACGGAGTAGCCGCATCAGCGCGGGGAAGCTCTCCTCAACGATCTGGATCTGCAGCTGGGGGTACTGGCTGCGCCAGTCGGGGAGACGCGGGATCACCACTGTGCGCATGAAGCTGGTGAACCCTCCCACCCGCACGACACCCGCGATGTTGACCTCGCTTTGCATCCTGGCCCGGGCAACGTTGAGCGCCCGTTCTATCTCTTCCCCTGCCTCTGCCATGACCAGGCCGGCGGGTGTGAGCACCGAACCTTTGGGGGTGCGGAGGAGTAACGCCTGGCCGGCCTCGTTCTCGAGTTTGCTGAGCTGCTGCGACACCGCGGAGGGCGTAATCCGCAATTCGTCGGCTGCCGCAAGAACGCCTCCAGTACGGGCAACAGCAAGAAGCACCAGCAGTCGGCGTGGGTCCATATCCATGTTAAGGGCTCCTAAACACGGTCTTCAGAATAATGCAATTGAACTAAACGGCTTGTTCACCCAATATTGACTCATAACACGATTCAGTCGCGTATCCCGACTATCAAATCAAGCCTCCATTCCGGACCACACGCCGCCCGTCGGCTTCATCCGGGTGCCCAAATCCTGAAAGGACTCCCATGGAACTGCTGTTCGAAATCACCGGCTGGGCCGGCGCGGTAGCGATGCTCGGCGGCTACATGGCGGTGTCCATGGGCTGGTTGCAGGCGGGCAGCACCTTCCAGACCGTCAATCTCTTCGGTTCATGCGCCTTCATCGTCAATGGCACGCTCCATGGAGCCTGGCCCTCCGTGGTGACGAATGTCGCGTGGTTCCTGATATCAGCCGTGGCCCTCCTCCGAATGCGGGCCAAGCAGCGGCCTGCGCGGGTCGCGGCGCAGGCTAAAGAGAGCCCCTCGCTTGGCCCGGACACTGCCGCTCAAGTCATCGTCACGGCCGCACGCCCGGCCGCCAGCTGCGGATAGTCATCCCATCACATAAGGTTAACGTCCCGCCTTCGCCCCGTGCACCAGCGCCTATTCTGGGCAGTAGCCACTGCCCAGAATGTGAAGGAAGCCCATGCCCACCCCCGAACATCCCCTGCGCAAGCTTGGTTTCCTCACTATTGGCCTGTTCGACCCCAAGGAACCCGCCGCCGGGCACCAATCAACGTTGGAGATCATCGAACTCGGGGAGCGGCTCGGCTTCGACAGCGCTTGGCTGCGCCACCGCCATCTGCAGTTCGGAATCTCCTCGCCCGTTGCGGTCATGGCCGCGGCAAGCCAGCGCACATCCAGGATTGAGCTTGGCACCGCAGTGACGCCGTTGGGCTGGGAAAACCCTTTGCGCCTCGCGGAAGACCTGGCCACCGTGGACCTGCTCTCCGGGGGACGGATCAATCCGGGACTGAGCGTAGGGGAACCCATGAACTACGACACCGTGAAGCATGTGCTCTACCCGGACACCGGTGACCTGGAGGACTTCAGCTACACCCGCGTGGACCGGCTTGCCCGTCTGATTGCTGGCGAAAAGGTGCGGGACTTCTCAGGCAAGCAAGGTGTGGTGGAGGAATTCTCCAACCGGGTGGAGCCGCACTCTTCCGGGCTTCGTTCGCGGCTTTGGTATGGGGCGGCAAGCATGAAATCGGCCGTATGGGCCGGGGCAAACGGCTTTAATTTGCTCTCCAGCAGCGTGATCTTCCCCGAAACGGACCAAGAACCGGATTTCGCCGGCGTCCAGAAGTCGCAGATTCGCGCCTACCGCGAAGCCTCTGCCCTCGCAGGGAACACTGCCCGGGTGTCGCAGGGCCTGGTAGTGATCCCGACCGACTCGGCTTCGCCGGCCCAGCGACAGAAATACCAACGGTACGTCGATGAACGCACACCACGCACGCGGGCGCCACAGGGGCCAAGGGGCATGATGTTCGCGCAAGACATCATCGGGACGAGCGAGGACATCGCTGAGCAGCTCTACGCTCACCAAGGATTCCAGGAAGTTGACGAGGTTGCTTTCGCGTTGCCCTTCAGCTTTGACCACGAGGACTACGTACAGATCCTCACCGACATCGCGGACAAACTGGGGCCGGCCCTGGGATGGAAGCCAGCCGACTGAGCAGCCCCTTAGTCCACGAACTCCGACTGCGTCTCAATGAATCCCAGTAGCAACCACGGAATGAACCCGGGCGGTCTTTGGATAGTTTCCTGCTTCGCGCTGCTCCGAAGCGGGGAATTCAAAGAGATCAATCATCAATTGCTGCTCGTAGGCGAGCCTCTGTGGGCTGGACATGATGACGTGCCCGTCAACGGAGAACTCCGCCCCAGCCTCAGACCAGCGGACACCGTACGTGTGTGGCTTGGTGGCATCAATGGGCAGTTGGATGTCCCGGACGTCGGTGGTCAGCCGGGGATCGTGGTGTGCCTTAATCCCGACGCGAACGGTGCTGCTGTCTGCTGCGATCTTGTCACCGAAAAGTTCGGCGATGCACAGCTCCCCGGAATCGGCCGGACTGGACTCTTCAAATCCCACCAACCATATTGCAACCATGCAGATCGGATCCGCGCTTGCGCTCACCCTTACCTGGACCTCGCCCGTGACTGGTGTCCATAACCTGCGCGTCGGCTGGGGAGTCACCACGTGCAGCCCATCGGGTCGGTGGCGATGTGTTCCCCGCGTGGCACCAACCTCTCCGGAGAAGGTTCCCGTTTGGAGATTACTCACCCGGAAGGAACCGTCGGCTTCACGCCAGGCGGGCTGGTCGGCATCAATACGTAACCGCAATCCGTCAACGGCGAAATCGTAGCGGGCCTCGGACCGGCTCGGCTCAGTCCATTGGGGAAGGTAGTGCCCAACCCAAAGGTCAGGATTCAGCACTGAATCGGTAAAGCGCTCATTAATAGTCTCCGTAGGCACGAGCAAATCCTAGTTTGAGTGAGCCAGCATCCTTTCAACAAAGAACCGTTGACAATCTACAACCACCCGGAGTATTGTCGACAATCGACGGTACTTCTCAGGCAAGTCTCGTCGACAATCGACGACGATGACAATCCAAACTGGAGGAAAAAATGGCATTCGACATCAAGCCGAAGTTCGCAACGTTCGACATGAACGGAACACTGATCAAGTTCGCTATCGCCGACGCGACCCGCGCGGTCCTGGGCGATCGCCTGCCGGCAGAGCTCGCCGATGAATACTTGCAGGCCACCAAGGCATACCGGATCGATGAGTGCATGGGCGATTACAAGCCCTTCCACCAAATCATCGCCAACTCCATGGAACGCGCCTCACGCCGGCTCGGCCTTGAGTACCGCGAGGCCGACGCAAGGGCGGTTTACGAAATTGTCCCCACGTGGGGCCCGTACCCAGGTGTGACCGACGCCCTGAACCGCCTGGCCGAGGCAGTCCCCCTGGTCATCATCACCAACAGCGACACCGCGCATGCTGAGCGACTTTCGGAAAACCTCCAAGCTCCGTTCGCGACCGTCATCAGCGCCGAGCAGATGGGCATGTACAAGCCCCGGCTCGGAGCGTTTGAGTACATGTTCGACAAGCTTGGCGTGACACCGGATGAGATTGTGCACGTCTCTGCGAGCCCGATGTACGACCACCGGTCGGCAGCCACCATGGGCATCAAGAACAAGGTGTATGTGGACCGTGGCTTTGAGCACGACGAGCACTGGCTCGGCTACGAGCGGATCACCGACATCGCCGAGCTCCCCGTCCTCTTCGGTCTGCCTCGTTCCGCTGCTTCGTAAGAAAGACCTGATGACAGATGAGCGTCACTACGGCGGGCTCGGCCTTGGATCGGCTTCGGGCCCTTGGCCAGGAGCTTCCAACCCTCGCTGACAGCCCTTATTACGTGGACCACCGCGCGGTGGGTTCCAGTATCCACATCGCCGGCCAACTGCCTTACAAGGACGGTGTGCTGCTGGGCCAAGGCATCGTGGGCCGGGACGTGGGGCTGGAGACAGCGCGGGAGCTCGCCCGCCATGCCGCGCTCAATTGCCTCGCGGCGGCTGTGCAGGCGGTGGGAGACCTGGACCGGGTCCGGATCGTGCAGATGCTGGTGTTCGTGGCCAGTACACCGGACTTCGGCCTGCAATCGCGGGTCGCCAATGCGGCCAGCGAATTGCTCATCGAAGTGTTGGGGGAGAACGGACGGCACGCCCGCACCGCAATCGGCGTCGCCGGGCTGCCGGCCAACACTCCTGTAGAGATCCAGATGATCTGCACAGCCGTTTAGGCGCCGATATGTTGGCGGCAAATTCATGAGGAGAACAGCGTGAACCGTATCCAAGGAGCACTCAACGCCCTGGTTGAGCGGGTCGACACCCCGGCGCCGATCGTGCTGGTGGACGTTATGCAGGACAACATCGATCGCATGCAGGGCTTCGCCGACCAGCAGGACCTCGACGTCAGGCCCCACGTAAAAACGCATAAATGCGTCGAAATCGGTCGTCGCCAGATCAAGGCCGGAGCTGTGGGAATCACCGCAGGCAATGTTGGTGAGGCCGAAGTCTTCGCCGCAGCGGGCTTCGACGATATCTTCATCGCCTACCCCATCTGGCCTTCGGGAACGAAGGGCCTGCGCATCCGCAAACTTGCCGTAACCACCCGCCTGCGGATCGGCGTCGACAATTTCGCGGCAATCGATGCCCTTGCTGACGCGATGGGATCTGAGGCCGAACGGCTCCAGGTTGTGATCGAGGTGGACTGCGGTGCGCGTCGTTCCGGTGCACCACCCGAGTTCGCCGGCGACCTCGCCGCCGCCGCGCGCAGGCGTGGACTGGTGCCGGTGGGTGTCTTCACCTATCCAGGTCATGGAAGCGCCAGCCCGGACGCCCGCCAGCGTGCAGCAATGGACCAGGAGGCCGCGCTCACCACAGCGGTGCGGAGCTTCAGCGCGGCGGGCATCAGCGCAGGCGTCGTCAGCGCGGGTTCAACACCCACCATTGAGTACTCCACGAGCAAGGTGATCACCGAGATCAGGCCAGGTGAATACGTGTTCAATGACTTGAACAACGCCCGGCTCGGTGCCTGCACGGAAGATCAGATTGCCCTGTTCGTCGCTGGCACGGTGGTCAGCGACTGGGTTCCCGATCAGGTCATTCTCGATGTAGGCACCAAAGCACTAAGCCGGGAAGGCAGCCCGCAGATCGGCTATGGCGCCGTCCCCGGCACGTCGGCCGTTCTCTCCAAGCTCAACGAATACCACGGGTTCCTCCCCCTCCCGGCCGCCGATTTCCATCCGGGCGTTGGCACGGTGCTCCCGATCGTGCCGAATCACGTTTGCCCGGTTGTGGTCAATTTCGAGGAATACATCGTCACTGACAGCACGGGCACATCGCTGGAGCGGTGGCGGGTGGATGCCCGCGGACTCCTCAGCTGATTCGTGGGGGACGGCATGTCCGGCCCCCAGCCCGCAATCCAAGAAGCATACCGTGCAGCAACTTTTCGTATAAGGACTGACCACCATGAGACTTGATAAGACCACTGCCGTCATAACCGGCGCCAGCAGCGGAATCGGGGAAGCAGTGAGTTCCCACTTCCGCCGCGAAGGCGCCCGGCTGCTGCTCACCGGGCGCAGGGAGCAACTCGACAGCGCCCAACCTGATGACGTGTACGTCCCCGGAGATCTCAATGACGAGGCGTTCGTCGAAGGCCTGGCCCGGCAGGCCGCCGAAGCGTTCGGAACCGTTGACGTCGTCGTCCTTAACCATGGCCTGCAGGTAAGCGGCCCGCTGACGGAGATGGCGTATGAAGATGCCAAAAACGTGCTCCACAGCAACCTCCTCAGCTCCTTCCTGATGATGAAGCATTTTGCACCGTTGATGCCGGCCACGGGAGGTTCGTTCGTCTTGGTCAGTTCACGACTGGGCATGGTTGGCAAGCCTGATGAGGTCCTTTACTCCGCAGCCAAAGGCGGCCTCATCATGCTCGCCAAGGGCGCTGCAATCGAGTGGGCCTCACGCAATATCCGCGTCAACGTCGTCGCCCCAGGACTGACCGTCACTCCCGTCATCGAGGCATCGTTCCAGCGCAGGGAGGACCCCGAGGCCTACCGGGCAGAACGCGAGGGCCAGATCCCGCTCCGGCGCCTGGCCACTCCCGAAGAAATCGCCGACGCCATACTTTTCATGGCGTCCCCGGAATCGTCCTACATCACCGGCGCGGTACTGCCCGTCGACGGCGGCTACACGGCCGCCTGAACACCACACCGCCTTCCACTGGCTCACCAACTCCCCACAAAGTAGGACAACGATGAAAGCCCTCACAGCAACACCCCGAAACGGAGACCTCGGCTTCTGGATGGCAGGACTCGCGGAAAACCGGCCGGCATACCCGCGTTTCGCAGGCCAGGGGTCCGTGGATCTGGCCATCATAGGCGGTGGCTACACAGGCCTCTGGGCTGCGTACTTCGCCAAGAAGCTGGAACCCTCACTCGAGGTCGCGGTTTTTGAGGCAGAACAGATCGGCTACGGAGCCTCCGGGCGAAACGGCGGCTGGCTTTCGGCGATGCCCCCGGGAAACCGGGCCACCTTCGCCCGCGCATCAGGAGATGGGCTGGACGCAAGCCGGGCATTGCAGCAGGAGTTCGTGACCGGCGTCGACTCCGTCCTTAATATCCTTCAGGCCGAGGGTATCGACGCGGATCAGCACAAGGGCGGCGCGCTCGTCGCTGCCCACACCAAGGCGGGGCTGGGCCGGCTGGTAGCCAGGCGGGACGCCGACTGGAAGTATGGGTTGACCGAAGACGATGTCCACTTGCTGGACCGGGACGAGTTCCAGAGCAAGATCAACATCTCCACAGTCCACGGCGGGCTCTTCTACAAGCCCTGCGCCCGCATTCATCCGGCGAAACTTGTCTATGGCCTCGCGGACACCCTGACGTCCATGGGGGTGGAGATCTACGAAAACAGCCGGATAAACAGTATTGACGGCAGGACCCTGACCTTGGCCAACGGACAGGTCACGGCGGCCAAAACGTTCATCTGCACGGAAGGGTACTCCGGACAACTCCTGGGCAGCAGGGCCTTAATACCGATCAACTCCTCGATGATCGTGACCAAGCCGCTGTCCGAGGAGGCCTGGGAGCAGATCGGCTGGAACGGGCTTCAGTGCCTGAGCGATTCCGCACATACTTTCATCTATTCGCAGCGAACAGCGGACGGCCGCATCGCCATTGGCGGCCGCGGAAGGCCCTACCGCTACGGTTCCGGTACAGGCGGCGCCGGAGCCACAGCACAGTCCACGGTTGACCTGATCTCCACAAAGCTTCGGTCCTTCTTCCCGGGTATCCACCTCGAAGTTGACCACGCGTGGTCCGGAGTCCTGGGTGTTACCCGTGACTGGAACGGCGGCGTGCACTGGGACCAGGCCTCCGGAATCGGATCGTCCACCGGCTATGCCGGACACGGTGTTACCGCCGCCTACGTGGGTGGGCGAACACTCGCGGAATTGGCTTTCGAACGGGAAACGGAACGGACCACACTCCCTTGGGTTGGCTACCGGGCACGAAAATGGGAACCGGAACCCATTCGCTGGCTGGGTGTTCACGGCATGTACCGGCTTTTCGGTCTTGCTGATCAGTGGGAAGAGCGCAAGGATTCCACCAAGACGTCCCTCCTGGCCAGATTTGGCAGCAGGCTCGCCGGACTTCACGAATAACGAACCATCCAAAAACCTTCATTTGAAACGCCCGCGGAGGTACATCATGAAGACCATAAGCAGGATCCAGGCTGCAGCCGCAGGGTTTGCAATGCTGGTGGCCCTCACCGGCTGTGGCGGGTCAACAAGCACCTCCCCAACAGATCCCAAAACGGCCGATATCTCCGAGGGCGTCCAGCCTGACGAAAAAGCTGTGAGCCTGTTGCCCGCGTCCTATAAGGACAAGGGCGAACTGACGGTCGCGATGGACCTGCACTACCCGCCGACGACGTTCCTCGCTGAAGACAACTCGACGCCGATCGGCCTGAACCCGGACATTGCCCGCCTGATAGCCAAGAAGCTCGGCCTGAAGCTGAAGTTCGAGAACACCGTCTTCGACACGATCATTCCGGGCATTGACGGTGGCCGCTACGACTTCACCGTCACCACCATGGCACCAACGCCGGAGCGGCTGAAGGTCCTGGACATGATCGACTACTTCAAAGCCGGCAACTCAGTGGCCGTGAGCGCTGGAAATCCGTTGAAACTCACCAACGAAACCCTGTGCGGCAAAAACATTGCCGTCACAGCCGGCTCCACGGGCCAACTGAAGCGCCTCCCGGCCCTCTCGGAACAGACCTGCACCTCCAAGGGACAACCAGCCATCAACGCCGTGACCCTGCCCAACGTCCAGGACGCCCTCACGCAGCTGGCGTCCAAGCGGATCGACGGCATCCTCTACGACACAACTTCCCTCGCCTGGGCCGAGAAGCAGCAGCCCAAATCGTTCACCATCCTGACCCCCCAGGTGAACGTCGGCTCCAGCGACGTGACGGCGATTGGACTGAAAAAGGGTTCGCCCCTGACCCCCGCCCTCCAGGCCGCCGTCCAGTCCGTCCTGAACAGCCCGGAGTACAAGAAGTCCCTCTCGAACTGGGGCCTCGAATCCGGTGCCATCACCGACGCCAAGCTCAACTAGGAGACGTGCTCCCCACATGCAAACCATCAGTCAGAGAAGCAAGGGCTTCGCCCGCCCAACAGCAGACACCGCGCTGTTCATGAATGAAGATCTCGAGGTGCTCTAAGCATGGACGGAAAACTCGCCGTCATCGGCCTGGGCAGCATCGGCAGCATGGCGCTCTGGCAGGCCTCCCGTCTTTCCGGTTCCGTGGTCGGCTTCGAAGCACACACCCCGGCCCATGGGCGCAGCGCGGTAGGCGGGGACACCCGGCTGTTCCGCATGATCTACCGCGGCAGCCCGGCGCACTACCCCATCCTGGAGCGCTCACGCGATCTCTGGGCGGAACTCGAGGCAGAAACCGGACAGGACATCCTCACCCGCTGTGGCGGACTCTCCATCGGCACCACCGACGGGCCATACCTGCGCAGCGTTCTGGAGACTGCCCGGACCAATGGGGCTGCCCACCAACTCCTGAGCCGTGAGGAAATGGCTGAACGCTACCCCCAGCACAACCTCCGGACCGACGACTCCGCGGTGTTCGACCCCAACGCCGGGGTCCTACGGACCGACCGTGCAGTAACGGCAGCCATTGCCGCTGCACAAGCCAACGGGGCAACGGTCCTTAACAACACTCCTGTTACCGGCATCCGGGACACCAACGACGGCGTTGTCGTCACCTCCGGGGACAGTACCTGGACTTTCGAGAACGTCATCGTCGCCTCAGGGGGTTGGTCGCAGCGGCTCATGCCCGATTACCTGAAGGCGCACACGGAAACCCGCAGGGTTTTCCTGAGCTGGTTCGTTGCCCGCGACGCAGCCCACTTCACCCCGGAGAAGTTCCCCACTTTCAGCCGGATGTACGACGACCGCTCCATGTACGGGGCACCCGCCGTGGACAGTGTCACTGTCAAAGCCACCCTCGACGGCAGGGGCACGGTGACGACGGACCCCGATGCTTTCCCCAGGGAACTCACAACAGCCGAAATTGCCGACACCTTGGAAACCGTCAGCGAATTCCTCCCCGACCTGGTTCCCAGCATCGTCCGCTCCGACGCCTTCCCGGATCTCTACACCGAGGACCGGAACCCGTTGTTGGGCTGGCTCGGTGAGTCAAGCAGGATCTACTTCGCTACGGGCTTCTCCGGAGGCGGGTTCAAAAACGCCACGGGCTTCGGCCACATCGCCGCGTACGAGGCGCTCGGCAAACACTCACTGGATGGCCTGGAATTCGTGCGCCCGGAACGGTTCAAGACGAGCTAGCCTCGGTATAATCGACAATCGACAAGGGAGGCGGAACATGGACCGCAAGTTCACGTGGCAGGAACAGCGGATGACGACGCCGGATGGTGTCTACCGCGTACTCCGTACCGCCATCCTGAACGGAACTGTGCCTCCTGGGGAACAACTTCGCGAGACGCACATCGCCGCAGACCTCGGTATCAGTCGATCCCCACTCCGTGAGGCGCTGACCAAACTCGAGGAGGAAGGTCTGGTGGTCAAGATCCCCTTCCGGGGCTCCTTCGTTGTAGAGGTCAGTGCTCGCGACGTCGCGGAGATCGCGTCGATCCGAGTACTCGTCGAGCCCTACGCTGCCGAACTCTCAGCCCCTACCCTCCGGGGTCCCGAGCGGCTCCGGCTCAAGCAGACCATCGAGGAACTGTACCGGGCCACCGACACAAACGACATCCCCGCCAGCATTGACGCCCACCTTCGTTTCCACAGGCTCTTCTACGAATTTTCGGGGAACACCGCGCTGCAAAACGTGTGGAACGGGTGGGAGAACAAGTTGCGCCTCTACCTGGCGGTGGATCACCGTACCTACAGCGACCTGCACGATATCGCTGTTGAGCACGAGAAATTGGCTGAACTGGCTCTGGCCGGCGACTTCGATGCCTTCCGCCAGGAAATGGTCAGTCAATTCCAGAATGCTCTCCACGAACAACCTCTGGAGCAGAAGTAAACGGGCCTTCTGTGACGTTGGCTCGGGCCCTGCCTTAGTCCACGAACTCCGACTGCGTCTCAATGAAGTCCCAATCCTGCAACGTCAGCACCCCACTGACCTTGTCTGGATGAGGGCCGCCAGCCTCGGCAATATGCTGCAGGACCTGCAACGGGAGTTCTTCGGCACGCAGGTTTTCGCGTAGCCACTCCTTGCTGTCCAAGTGCAGGTCCAGCCACCACATGAAGATTTCCATCGCAGACCACCTTCCTTCGGATTAACCGTAGGCCGGGGCCGGTTCGTCTACAAGGGCTGCCGTCCTCCAAGAGTCGCTCCGCAAGCGCCCCCGCTATCAGGGTCTTGTGGGGAATCGGGCGAAGGGCCAATCTGTACCTAGGACGCTGGCGCACAGGTTTCAAGAACCCGTGCCGACGCCCGCTCGCACAAGGGATCCGCGATGGACTGTGACATCGAGCTGGAGATCGATACCGGCTCTGCACGCGGCGAATACACGGTGCACGTGGTCCGTGCTCCGGCGGGAGGCCACGCTTCGGGGATGTTCACCTTGGACGTTGACGGCATCCTGGACCGGCTGCCCCAACTTGAAGCCACCGTTCTTGCCTCCGCGGTGGCTGCCCGCCGCACGATGCCCGTGGCCGAGATGGCAGTCCGCGAAGTTGGCCAGCAGTTGTTCCAGGCTTTGTTCACCCGCGAGGTCTACGGCACGTACCGGGCCAGCCTTGGCGCGGCCCAACACGCCGGCCAGCAACTCAGGGTGGTCTTGCGGCTTGCCGCCCCGGAATTGGCAACCATGCCATGGGAGACCCTCTTCGACCCCGAAACCGAAACGTACTTGTGCCAAACAGAACCCCTGTTGCGGCATATCCCTGCCCCCGACTACAACCAGAATCCCTTGGACGTGGCTCCCCCGCTGCGGATCCTGGGCATCGTCGCTTCGCCCAGGGACCTTCCTACCCTCGACGTCGATGCCGAGAAGGACCACCTGACCAGGGCATTGGCTGGTCCGGTAGCCGAGGGACGCGTGGAACTGGTCTGGTCCAGGAGCGGAACCTGGGACGACGTTCAGTCCATGCTGCTGGCCGGGCCGTGGCATGTGGTCCATTTTGTAGGCCACGGTGATTACGATTCCCGGACCGATGAAGGCAGGATCGCCCTGGTGGGGCCGGACGGCAGGGCCGCAATGGTCCGCGCCGTGCGGCTCATGGCGCTGCTCAGTGTTGCCGCACCACGCCCGCGGCTCGTTGTGTTGAACTCGTGTTCCTCAGGTGAGATGGGCCAATCGGACCTCTTTTCCGGCACCGCTTCCTCGTTGGTCAGGAGCGGGATAGGCGCCGTCGCGGCAATGCAATTCGCCATCAGCGACTCCGCGGCCATCGCCTTCGCCCACGGCTTCTACGCCGCGATCGCCAACGGCCGAACTGTGGACGAGGCAGCACGCGTCGGCCGCATCTCGGTCATGGCCAGCCCGGACGGCACGCTCGAATGGGTCACCCCGGCCCTCTATGTCCGGGGCGGCTCCACTCAACTCTTCACGCTGCGCGGCACGCCACGCGCAGCGGTTTCGGAAGCACGTTCGACGCCGGCACCCACCTCGGACGGGCAAGCCAGCCAAGCTACGGTCCCGACGCCAGCACCCACCTTGGGCGGGCAAACGTCAGCCCCGCTGCAGGCCCCCGGAAGCTCCGGCGCGGGAGACGGCGCTGCCGCAAGGGCCGCACAAACCAATGCCGACCAAGCCATGAAGCGAGCCCAATTGCGCGCCCTTTATGTCCAGGCCTCCGCAGAGCTCAGGGCACGGCGTTTCGAGCAAGCCGTTGAATTGTTCGATGACCTCCTGACCTTGGAGCCCGGCTACCGTGACGCCACGGCGCTAAGGGAGAGCGCACAGCGTCGGCTGGACATGTCCCGCACCTACCGTGAGGCACTCGCCGCTGAAGAGGCCGGCGATTGGCTGGCCGCGGCGGACGGCTTTGCCTTGGTGCAGGAAGATCCGGAGTTCCCCGAAGCAGCAAAACGCCGGCAGGACTGCGAGCGCCGTCAACGCATCTCCGACCTCCAGGGCGAACTGCGCTACCACTCGTCTTTGGGTTCATGGGGAGCCGTGGTGGATGTATCAGCCGAGCTTGCGACGCTCGATCCGACCGCGGGCGATCCCGACGGACTTGCGAGCGCTGCTAGGGCGGAGATCGAGAAGGCGAAGCCACCAGAACCGGAGCCGCCAAAGCAACCTTCCCCGGAAAGAGGTTCATATACGGCAGCGGACCTTTCTCCAGAGCCCCGGCGGCCAACCACAGCCCCCACAACGAGAGTCAAAGCACCAAACCAGGTCCCACCGTCGAGCACTCCATCCCCGAAACCGCTGCAACCAGCCCTCGCTTGGACACCGCTCGCGTGGGGCGGTGCGGCCTTGGCGGTGGCGGGCGGCTTGGGGGCGTCCACCGTGATGTTCTTCATGTGGTTCGACGAGACTTACTGGCAGGACAACGGCGGCGACATCGTGCTCCGGATCTTGTACGGACTGCTGGCACCACTCGGTTATCTGCTGCTCATGCTCGCCGGGTTGCCTGAACGGACCGTACCAGCGCGTGTTGCGATGACCGGCGTCGTGCTTTCCGCGGCGATCTTTGGGCTCGCCGGCTTGAACTACACGGTGGAAGTGACCGCCGTCGTGGCCAGTTTTATCCTGGCCGCCTTCGGACTTTGGGCGGGCATCCTGGCGCTAAAGGACCCGGCCAGGCGAACGTTTGCGTGGCTCCTCCTGCTGCCCACCGTGTTGCAACCGATCATCTGGATCCAAGGGAAAGGCGTGTTCATGGAGAGCTGGTACATGTCGCAGGCGCTGCCGTTGCTGCTGCATCTGATGCTTCTTTGCCCGGTGGGCGTTGTGTTCGTCGTGATGGCACGGCGGCTTCGGCCGGCCACTGAAGCGGGGCCTGCTGCCAAGGCGGGAACGTCGCCATGAGCCGGCTGGTTGAGTTCACCACCGACGACGGCGGCACGGTAGTTGTGGAGGTCGCGAGCACAGCCGGGAGCATCGTGACCCGGGGTGGCGATCATGCGGGGGATCATTCCGGCGTCTTCGCGAGGGCCCAGCAGACGTTCCAACGGGCCCTCGAGCATGTCCGACCCGCCGTCCAGGGCGTGATCGATGAGCTGCTGAGCTTGGAGAACCGTCCTGACGAGGTCAGTGTGGAGTTCGGCATAGACCTCCACGCCGAGGCCGGGGCTTTCATTGCATCGGCCAGCACTGCGTCCAACTTCAAGGTGCGGCTGACGTGGAATAAACCGCCCCAGCCCAACTAGGTTGGGTGGGCAGACAGCCTGTTCAAGGACACCTCGCGGCGCAACAATAAGGTATGGCTGCGGAGAATTTCAGCGGACGGATTCCTTTGGTTGTCGGCGTCTTGCCCGACCAGCATGTGGAGGTGCTGCAAACGGCCCGGACGCTGGCTGAGCAACTCGGCGTGCCGCTGGTTTGTGCGTACGTGGATGAGGCCAGCTACCTCGTGGAATGGGACCCGGCGCGGGAGACACACCGAATGTCGCTTCATCCGGAGAAGGATGACGAGGACGTCGCAGCTGTTCGCAGTGATTTGGGCAAGGTCATCGGCGAGGCCATGGATGGTGGCTCGGCGGACTGGACTCTGCGGTTGCTCGCTGGAGACCCCGCACGAGCCCTCGGCCGACTCGCCGAGGACATTCACGCCTCGATGATCATTGTCGGAACGCCGGAGCCTGGCTTGGGACACCGCATTTCCGAGGCTTTGAACGGCTCTGTGGCGGCATGGTTGAGCCACCACCAACGCCGGCCCGTGCTGATTGTGCCGCAGAAAAAGCCCCAGGAAGCTGCCCGTAAAAACTAAAGCGAAAGTACTTATTCGAGGTGGTGGCAATGCCGTGCCGCCCAACGTAGAGTGATTACTGCAGGACGGCGAAAGCACCTGCTCAAAGACCGCTCCGGAGTGCGTATCCCCCAATAACGCACTCCGGAGCTCTTTGTTTAACCCGCTCTCAGCTACCTCACGAACGTGTACAGCAGCGCCGCCATTGCGAAGCCCACAATGGACAACACTGTCTCCAGGACGGTCCAGGTCTTCAGGGTGTCTTTGACTGACATGTTGAAGTACTTGGAGATGATCCAGAAGCCGCCATCGTTGACGTGGCTGGCAATGATGGAGCCGGAGGAGATGGCCACCACGATCAGGGCGAGCTGCGGCTGGGAGTAACCGGAGGCCAGGCTTGGGGCCAGGATGCCACCAGT
This sequence comes from Arthrobacter sp. 21a14, assembly GCA_050627125.1. Lineage (GTDB taxonomy): Bacteria > Actinomycetota > Actinomycetes > Actinomycetales > Micrococcaceae > Arthrobacter. The sequence continues at coordinate 367,566 of CP192487.1, forward strand.
GGTTACGATCGCCACGGTTGCCGAGCCCTGTGCAATGCGCATACCCGCGCTGATCACGAAGGCGGAGAGGATGATCGGCAGGCCGGCCTGGGCCAGCGAGTCGGCCACAGCCTTGCCAACACCGGTGGCCGAGAGAACTGCGCCGAAGAAGGCACCGGCGCCAACAACCAGCAGGATCATGCCCACGGGACGAAGCGATGAACCCGTGATTTCGCTCAGTTCGGCGGAGCTCATGCCGCGTCGGATGCCCAGGAGCCACATGGCCAGCAGCACGGCGACGGTCAGCGCGATGGCCGGGTTGCCGAAGAACTGGAGTATGTCCCGGAAGACACCAGCAGGAGCAAAGATGTTGCCGAACGTGCCGCCAAGGATGAGGATCATGGGCAGGCCGATGGCCAACAGCACCAGTCCGATGGACGGCTCGTGGCCGCGGGCTTCCTCAGCCTCGGGAACGATGCGGTCCTCGGGAACATTGACCATCACACGCTTGCCGATCCACGTGCCCCACAAAATACCGGAGGCGAACCAGGCCGGGATACCGCAGATCAGGCCCATGAGAATGATCCAGCCAAGGTCAACATGGAACAGGCCGGCGGCGGCAACGGGCCCGGGGTGCGGTGGCAGGAAGGCGTGTGTCACGGAGAGGCCAGCCAGCAACGGAAGCGCGTACAGTGCCAGCGACTTGCCGCCGCGAATTGCAGCCACGTAAACCAACGGCGCCAGCACGAAGATGCCGATATCGAAGAATACCGGGATACCCAGCACAAAGCCGGTGATGCCCATGGCGAGCGGGGTGCCCTTTTCGCCGAAGATCTTCACGAGCCTGCCGAGCAGCACTTCCGCGCCACCAGAGCGTTCGAGGATGGCACCGAGCACTGTACCGAGGCCGATGATCACGGTGATGTGGCCAAGGATGCCGGCGAAGCCCTTCTCAATCAGGGCGTCGCTGCTCTTGGTGGCCGAGCCGACCAACGCTTCAACCGAGACCCCACCCACCAAAGCCACGATCACGCCGGTTCCCACCAGGGCGATGAACGGTTCGAGCTTGACCTTGATGATCAGGAACAGCAGGAGGGCGATGCCCGCGCCTGCCAGGAGGAGCAGGCCGGCGGTGTCATGCCGCAGCCATTCGAGGAATTCATTCATGGGGGTTTCTTTCTGGGTGAGTCCTACTTGAGGGTGCCGGTAAACGCGGCGGCACGGGCCGCGATGTCTGCCCAGTTGCCTGCAGCGACTGCTGCGGGCGGGACCACGCTGGTGCCGCAGCAGACTGCGGCAGCACCGGCGTCGAGGTAGCTCTTTGCGTTGGAAGCGTCGATGCCTCCCGAAGGCAACAGGCGGATGCCCGGGTAGGGGCCCTGCAGGTCCTTCAGGTACGCCGGGCCGAGTTGCCGGGCAGGGAAAATCTTCACGACGCCGGACCCCAGGTCAAGTGCCTGCGCCACTTCGGTGGGCGTCATGGCGCCAAGGCTGAAGGGTATGCCGGCGGCCACAGCGACTGCTGCAACCTCGGGCCGAATGCCAGGTGTCACCAGGAACTTGGCCCCGGCGTCGATCGCTGCGCGGGCTTGGTCTGCGGTCAGGACCGTACCAATTCCGACGGCGGCACCATGGTCTGCGGCGGTCTCTGCCGCGCGCTTGACGTGCTTGAGCGCATCCGGGGTGGTGAACGTCAGTTCCACGCTGCGGATGCCGCCGTCGGCCAATGCCCGGCAGAGATCCGCGGCGTCCGTGATGGACGGAGCGCGGACCACGGCCAGGGTGCGGTCGGCTTCAAGCTGCTGGATGAATTCTTCAGGAGTCATGGGTGGTGCTGCTTTCCTTCTCGGGTGAGTCCGTCACTGCTTCGACGCAGGGCACGGCCGGCGCGGGCACCGGTGGGCCGGCCGCCGTCGATCGCTGCTGCGCCGTTGACGAAGACGTAATGGATGCCGCTGGCGGCTTGGCGGGGATTCTCAAAAGTGGCTTCGTCGCGGATGGTCTCCGGGTCGAAGAGCACGACGTCGGCCGCGTAGCCTTCGCGAACCAGCCCCCTTTTGTGGAGCTTGAGTCGTGCGGCCGGACGCCCACTCAGGTGATGGACGGTTTCCTCGAGGCTGAGCAATCCGAGATCGCGGGAGTAGTGGCCGAGGTAGCGCGGGAAAGTTCCCCAGGCGCGGGGGTGCGGCTTGGCGCCGACCAGGAGGCCGTCGCTGCCGCCGGTGTGCGTGCGGTGTTTCATGATGGCCTGGACGTTTTCCTCGTGCCCCACGTGCTGCAGGATGCCGGTGCCGAGGCGGTCTTCGGTGAGGATGCGGGCGAAGACATCGAACGGCTCCTCGTTGCTCTCGGCAGCGATGTCCTTGATGGTTTTGCCCACGAGTCCCGCGAGCGCCGGGTTCTGGACGCCGCTGATTTCAAGGGTGTCCCACTCGGCAACTACTCCGTGGCAGCCGTCGGATCCGTAGATCTCCACGGCTTCCCGGATGCGGGCGCGGGTGCCGGCATCCGCCAGGCGGGCAAGCGTCGCTTCGGTGCCTCCGGACGATGCCCAGCTGGGAAGGATCGCGGAGAGCGTCGTGGCTCCGGGGAGGTAGGGGTAGGTGTCCAGGGTGATGTCCACGCCGTCATCCAACGCGTTGTCGATGAGCTCCAGGAGTTCGCCGGCCCGGCCCTTGTTCTCCGCGAAGTTCATGGTGGCGTGGGAGAGGTGCAGGGCGCATCCTGTGTCCCGGCTCAGGCCGATCATCTCCGCGTAGGCATCCAGTGCGCCCTTGCCGTAGGAACGGTGGTGCGGTGCATAGAAGCCGCCCAGCTCGCCCACGGTCCTGCAGAGGCCCGCGAGTTCTTCGGTCTGCGCGTACATGCCCGGGGTGTAGGTCAGGCCGGAGGACATTCCGACGGCGCCCTCCTCCATCGCCGTGCGGATCACGTCTTGCATCTGCTGCTGTTGCTGCGGCGTGGGATCACCTTCTGCGAAGCCCATCACCATGGCCCGGACGGTTCCCTGCGGAACGAGGTAGGCGGCATTGGTGGCGATGCGGCCTGTGGTGCCGTCCGCATCGGTGACCTCGGTATCCAGCCGGTCCAGGTACTCGCCCACGGTCCGCCAGTTCCAGTCGAAGTCCGCGGGGTTATCGTTCCAACCAGCGATTTTCTCCCGGACACCGGCGACCGTGGCATCATTCACTGGCGCGTAAGAAAGACCGTCCTGGCCCAAAAGTTCCGTGGTGACGCCCTGGCTGAGCTTCGCGTAGTGCTGCCGGTTAACAAGCAGTTGCAGGTCAGAATGCGCGTGCATATCGATGAACCCAGGACTCAGGACCAAGCCAGTGGCATCGATAACGCGGTCCGCGCCGGTTGACGCTGCGGTGAGGGAACCGGCGTCGACGACGGCGGCAATCACGGCACCGTCCAGGAGGACGTCCGCCGGGCGGCGGTCCGTTCCGGTTCCATCCACCAGGGTGGCGTTGCTGATAAGGATCTTCATGGCAGGAGTCCTAGAAGAAGGTGTGGATGAGGTCGACGACGGTTTGGTTGCCTGTGCTTTCGGCGGACGCGCTGTCCGCGAGCACCGGGATGACGGTCCACTTGTCGAAGGCTGTGCAGGGATGGGACAGGCCCAGCCGGATCACATCGCCGGGTTGGACGCTGGTGGTTTCGGGGTCGAAGGTCATGAAGCTGTGCTGATCGTTGACCGACGTCACTTGGGCTCCATGCAGTGGTTCCATCTCTCCGCCGAGGACAGGACCGATGAGCTGCGGCTCCGGCAGTCCTTCATCGAACGGGAGGTCGCGCTTGCCGGCGTCGAGGATGGCCAGGCCCGGCTCCGTTTGCGAGACGACCCTCACCCAACCGTGCATTCCCGCGCGGAACGGCTGGTTCCCGGAGCGGGAGAAGGGCGAGATTCCGCGGTAGAAGCCGTCATCGTGGATGATGTAAGCGCCGCTTCGGATCATGAGATCGACTGCGGGGCCTCCAGTTTCAGCGCCGGTGCTGATGCAGGGCGAGAGGACGGTGACTACATCGTCGAAGTACGCGCTGCCACCCGCGGTGATGATCACTGAACCGGTGCCGTAGAGATCTTCGGCGAGCAATTCCTCATGGAGGAGCCGCATCTGGGCGAGGTAGCCGCGGACGGCACCCAGTCCGGCGTCGTCGGCTGTGTGCGCGAGTGAGCCTTCGTAGCCGCTGACACCTACCAACCGCAGATTCGGTGAGGCAGCAACCGCGCGGGCCACCGCCATGGCAGCGTCAACGCCCCGGGCTCCGGTCCGGCCTCCATGGGCGCCGAGCTCCACGAGCACATCCAGCACGGCGTCGCTCCCGGCGAGGACGCGGTTGATGACCTCCACTGTTCCCACCGAGTCCACCCAGGACAGGATCGGCGCATCGGCAGTGGACGTCCCGGCCACCCATTCGATTGCATGCGGGTCCGTGAGGCTGTTGGCAAGCTGCAGGTTCCGGACGCCGAACTCCCGGGCTACGCGAAGTTGAGCGAAGTTCGCCAAGGTTATTCCCCAGGCTCCGCGTTTGAGCTGCTCGGCCCAGAGCTGGGGGGACATGGTGGTCTTGCCGTGCGGCGCCAACAGCACGCCGTGTTCCTTGCACCAAGCGGCCAGGTGGTCGGCGTTGGCCTGCAGCGCGGCACTATCAAGCGTGAGCAGCGGCGTCTGGAGATCGGCCAGGGTGTGCTTCGCCGCAAGGAATTCGGCGTGCGTGCTCCCGTTGGCGGTGGCTGGAATGGCCTTGTGGCGCCAATCGAGCTGACGGTCTGCAAGGCCGGCCACGGCGTGTGCCGAGATGGCTTCGGAGGTGTTCACGGGTTCATTCCCTTCGCGGGGCTGCGTTTTTGAAGCTGCGGTGTGGGGCTGTTCAGTATGAGATTCTCAGTTGCGTTGCGTATTTTGCAACGCTGGTTGCAAACCTGCTGGTGATATGTCTAACATGGTGGCGGATCGAGAGTCAAGGCCGCTGAGAAGCGCACGAACTAGTGGGAGAACGATGCTTTCAGCTGTATGCGTTGGCGAAACGATGGCCATGCTTACCCCTGTCCAGGCCGTTCCCCTTCACCTCGCCACCGAGCTCCACTGCGGAATTGGTGGCGCTGAGTCCAATGTCGCCATGGGACTGGCGGCCATGGGCCTGGACACGCACTGGGTCAGCCGCGTGGGGCACGATGGCTTCGGCACGCGCATCCTTGACGAGCTTCAAGCACACGGAGTGGGAGTCTCCGGGGTCGAGGTGGACGAGTCCCGGCCAACCGGCCTCTACGTGAAGGTCCCCGCCCAGGAAACAGACCCCGACGGCGGCAGTTCAGTTTTGTACTACCGGCAAGGTTCTGCGGCATCTGCCATGGGACGCCCCTTGCTTTCCAATCCCGCTGTTTCGTCACTGCTGGAAAACGCGGCCCTCATCCACCTCAGTGGCATCACCGCTGCCTTGTCCCCGGAATGCCTGTCTCTCTTGGAAGCCATGCTGGCCGAACCGCGAAACGGGCGGATCGTCAGCTTCGACGTCAACTGGCGGGAAGCCCTGTGGGCGGGCCAGGACCGTTCCGTCCTGCAGCGCTTGGCGAACCTGGCCGACGTCGTGCTTGTTGGAAAAGACGAGGCCGAGCACGCCTTCGGCACCACCGATGAAGCCGAACTCCGCCGTTTGATGCCGGACCCTCAGGTGCTGGTCATCAAGAACGAGGCGATCAGCGCCATTTCTTTGGATCGGAGTGGCACCCGGGAAGAGGTTCCCGCACTGTCCGTCTCCGTCGTCGAGCCTGTTGGCGCCGGTGACTCGTTCGCTGCCGGTTACCTCAGCGGCATGCTGTTTGGGCTTGGCCAGAAGGCGAGCCTCCGCAGGGGGCACGTCGCGGCCGCCTGTACCTTGACTGTTCACGGCGACCGCGGACCGCTACCCGAAGCCGAGGAGCTCGCGGCCATCCTCGATTCTTCGGATGAGGACTGGGCTGCTATCCATGTTGAAGAGGGACATTTCAACACCAGAACCGGAGCGTGACATTTTGAGTCAGAGCCTCATGCGGGCCATCGACCTGCTCGCCGAACTCGCGGCGAAGCCCGCCACCCTTGACGAGCTCTCGTCCAAAGCATCCGTGCACAAGACCACCGTGATGCGGCTCCTGCATGCCATGGAGGAGAAGCGGTTTGTGGTGCGGGACGAAGAGCAGCGGTTCATGCTGGGCTCCAAACTGTTCGAACTGTCATCGCTGGCTCTGGAGCAGCGGGACATCCGCAAGGTAGCGCACCCGCACCTCGCCGAGCTGAACGGCCGCACCGGGCACACCGTGCACCTCGCGGCATTTGAAGGGAATGAAGTGGTGTACATCGACAAGTTCGAGTCGCACCACCCCGTCCGCATGTACTCGCGCATCGGCCTGACTGCATCGCTGCACTCGGCCGCTGTGTCCAAAGTCCTCCTCGCCGACATGCCGCGCAGCCGGCAGGAAAAAATCGCGGCGGGGCTGGACTACATCAAAGTTACCGAGAACACCCTGACCTCACCGGAGGCCCTGCTGGCCGAACTGGAGCAGGTCAGGATCCAAGGCTGGGCTCACGACAACGCTGAGCACGAGGCATTCGTGCACTGCATCGCGGCCCCCATCCGCGACGCCAGCGGTGCCGTTGTTGCCGCAGCCTCTTGTTCGGTACCGGTAGTGATGCTCAGCTATGAAGGCTTGCTGGAGCTGCTGCCCGATCTCAAAGCCAGTACCGAGGCCATCTCGAATGACCTCGGCTGGATCAGCCACGAAAGGAACTCAGCATGAGTGAAAAGAACGTAGTACTGACCGAAAACGCCCCCGCCCCGGCGCACGTATTCTCCCAGGGCATCAAAAAGGGCGGGATGTTCCAGGTCTCCGGCCAAGGCCCCATGGATCCCGCCACCAACCAGTACATCGGCGAGGGCGACGTCCGCGTCCAGACACGTCGCACGCTGGAGAACGTGAAGGCCATCCTCGAGGCCGGCGGATCCTCCGTTGAAGACGTCATCATGTTCCGCGTCTACCTCACCACCCGCGATGACTTTGCCGCGATGAACGAGGTTTACGGGGAGTTCATCCGCGAGAACGTGCCCAGCGGTCTGCTCCCGAGCCGCACCACCGTGTTTGTGGATCTCCCGCACGAGGTCATGCTGGTGGAGATCGACGCCCTGGCTGTTACTGCCTAGGCTCCCTGGCCGCGACACCCATTTTCCTTTGCGCCACAGTTTCGGGCTGGCGACACCTATATCCAGGCGTCGTTAGCCCGTTTCTGCGTCCCCAGTGATTTTGCGCGGCCTCAGCGTTCTTTTGGACTAGGGAGCCGGGGTTTCGCTCTTGTTCTTGCGGCGGTTTTGGATCCCGAGGATGAGGAAAGTGATGCCCATGCCCAGGAATGCGATCCAGGCAGGGTTGACGATGATCGCCATGGCCACCGCGACAATGAGGAAGACGATTCCAACTGGGAGCAATGCCGAACTCCCGTACTTATCCGCTCGCGTGTTCCGGTCCAGGGTGGGCTTTGTGTCGTCGCTCATCTACGTGAGGCTACGTGGGCCGATGGGCGAGGCGCAAGCGTTTGGGTGAGTGCCGCCGTCGGGCGTTTCCTTGGTGGCTTGGTGGCGCGTGGCTTCCTCACCCCCTTTGACTCTCACAGCGCGCCGACACGCCACATTCCTCGGCGCGTCGCGGGATCCCCGGCGTCAAAGAAGGTCAGGAAGCCCCGCGGCGAACCACCGACGGCGGGACGGCCGGCACCCGCTGGCGCTTGGCATAGATCCTGGCTCGTTGGCTGGACAGGGCCAGGAGCACCAGGATGTCCGTGGCCAAGCCGGACAGGCCGGCCTCAAGCGTGAGGTTGGTGGTCCCCGTGGAGGCATCGATGGCCTGGACCACGATCGAGATGGAGCTGAGTCCCATCGCAATCACGCGGGCGCCGTTGCTGCCCAGGAATATCCGCCAGGCAAGGAATACCTCGCCGAGCCCGAAGACCAGGACGATCGCAGCTATGGTGACGATTGCCGCCGTCGTGGTTTGTGGGTCAAGGTTGGCGTCCTCGATGGTGATGTTGCCACCCGAGGTCAGCAAAGTGATGGCCAAAGCCAGCGCGGCCAAGGCCCGGATGACCACGAGGAATGCGCCCGTCATAGTGGGTGCGGGACGGCGGTCGCGGCTGTCCGTCTGACTGCCTGGTTGGTCGGCAGGGACGGGCACGCGGCGGGCGTCGATGATGGGCAGATCGCCGTCTGTGGAGATCGAATCGCCGCCGCCATTGCGTGAGTGATATCCGGTGGAAAAGTCCTTGATGACACGGACGGTCACGGCAGGCTCAGCCTCGGAGACTGTCCGCACGATGTGGTCCCGCTCTACGTCGGTGTTCTGCTCGATCTTGTGGGTGATCTGCAGGGTGAACAGCGAGAAGCCAACGCTGCGATCGTAGGTGCCGGCGGCGAGCCAGTCCACCTTGTGCCCGCCGGGCAGCATCCACCCTTCGGGGCAGCGCCAAAAGCGGACGTGGTGGCGTTTGCCGGGATTGCTGTCCACTTCCTGCTGATATGCGAAGTCTTGCTGACGGTCAAAGAGGTACAAGGGGCTGACGGGCGCCTGGGTGTAGCTCTGCCGCAAAAGTGTCGAGCTCACGATTCGCCGGCTGCTGGCGAAGGTCACGTCGTCGGCAATGGTCCACCCGGCGGCCCGCATGATCGCGTGGATCTGCGGCTCGGTGCCGAGAAGGGCCACGTTCACCGGGTCGCCGAGCAGTCCGTCGCTGGTCCGGGCCCGGCCGATGAAGTAGCCGGGAACGTAAATGGTGGTCAGGATGCGGTGGAGGCGAGGCAGCAGCAGGTAGGCCAAAAATGCCCAGAACACAAAGGAGAACCACACCTGGCCCCACCCCAGGTGAAAGCTCTCCCCCACCAACAGGAATGCCAGCCACACCGCAGCGGCTCCACCGAGGACGAAGAAAGCGTGGTCGAGCCGGCTGTCCGTGACTCCTTTGTTCGGCGCTTTGTACATTCGGAACTCCCCCTGGGTGCACGTGCCCCTTAAGCTTCGCCTCCCGTCCCCCTTGTGTACACAGGCTTGGGCGTTAAGGTTCGACGCCGGAACTTGCCTCAGCGGTTATCGCACTAAAAGCATTCCACTTGTGTCATTGACGCACCATTCCACTTGTGTCATTCTTTTCTTAGAGGGCGTGACCCGCATCACGCAATGACCCGCCAATGGAGAGAACAATGAAGCTCGAACACATCCTTCTTGGAGTCCTGCTGGAGCACCCGAGCACGGGCTACGACATCAAGAAGTACTTGGACACCCATGGCCGCTTCCTGCGTTCCAATACGCAGATGAGCCAGGTTTACCGCTCGCTCGGGAGCATGGAGAGCCAAGGTTGGGTGACCCACAGCGTGGACCCCCGGCCCGGCGCCCAGGACGCAAAGACCTACCGCGTCACTGATGAAGGAGCCACCGTGTTCCTCGATTGGCTCACCGGCCCGTACCACCCGGCCAGCCGTTTCCAGGACCCCGAACTCGCTGCACGGTTGTCCTTTGCCGGCTTCATGAGCGCCGAGCAACTCCTCCGGATTCTCGACGTCGAAATCCAGACCCGCCAGGACGAGATCGCCAGGTACCGCAACCGCGACCGCAGGGAACAATGGGCTCCCACGATCGCCTTTGACACCGAGCTGGCCGAATCTGTGGGAGAGCGCCTGCATGTCATGGGCGCGAGCGCCATCGACGCTCACGTGGCTGGACTGATCAGCCTGCGCAAGGAGCTCCTGGATGGACAGCTGTCGTCCCGCTCCCTCACTGCAGTACCGGCGGAGCTGCGACCATGAGGGCCATCATTCTCATGTTCGATAGCCTCAACAGGCACATGCTTTCCCCTTACGCGGCGGACACGTTCGTAGATGCCCCCAACTTTGCCCGCCTCGCAGCAAAGACGGCCACGTTCGACAATTTCTATGCCGGTTCGATGCCCTGCATGCCAGCCCGTCGCGAAATGCACACGGGTCGCCACAATTTTCTGCACCGCAGTTGGGGCCCGCTGGAACCGTTCGACGATTCCATGCCGGAGATGCTGGGAAAAGCAGGAGTGCACACGCATCTCGTATCAGACCACCCGCACTATTGGGAGGACGGCGGCGCCACATACCATCCGCGGTACACCACCTGGGAGTTCTTCCGTGGCCAGGAAGGCGACCCTTGGAAGGGTGTAGTAAATCCTTCCGGCGGAAGCCAGGACTGGCGTGCCGGGATGAAGCGGCAGGACCTCATCAACCGCAGCTACATGCCCACCGAGGCAGACCACTCGCAGACCCAAACCGTGGACGCTGGCCTGCACTTCATAGATACCAACCATGAAGCAGACAAGTGGATGCTCCAGATCGAGCTTTTCGATCCGCATGAGCCCTTCTTCACCCACAGCAAATACAAGTCTTTATACGAGCATGACTACGATGGCCCCGAATTTGATTGGCCGGGATATCAAAAGGTCACCGAGCCGCAGGATCAGGTGGAGCACGCCCGCTACGAATATGCCGCTTTGGTCTCGATGTGCGACAAGTCGCTGGGACGGGTCCTGGATGCCATGGATCAGTACAACCTGTGGGAAGACACCCTCCTTCTGGTGAACACGGACCACGGCTTCCTGCTGGGCGAGCACGGCTGGTGGGCCAAGTCTGTTCAGCCGTGGTTCAACGAGCTCGTGCACCTGCCCATGTTCCTGTGGGACCCGCGCACCGGCGGCAAGGACACCCGGCGTGGAGCTCTTGCCCAGACCATCGACATCGCACCCACCATGCTGCGCTTCTTCGGCGTCGAACCTACGCAGGATATGCAGGGCCAGGACCTGGCCGCCGTGCTGCAGGACGACAGCGAAGTCCGTGAGGCGGCCCTGTTCGGTATTCATGGTGGCCACGTCAACGTCACTGACGGCCGCTACGTCTACATGCGCGCCGCCGTCGATCCTTCCAACGCTCCGCTGGAGGACTACACGCTGATGCCCACCCACATGCGGTCGCGGTTCTCCACAGCCGAACTCGCGCAATGGGAACCTGCGGAAGCGTTCAGCTTCACCAAGGGACTGCGGACAATGCAACTCCAGACCACCTCCATGATGAACTCGTGGGTCCACGGAACCCTCCTGTTTGACCTGGAAAAAGACCCACACCAAACGAACCCGATCATCGACGACGAGCTGGAACTGCGCCTCCTGAAAACACTGGCCCAACTCATGCACGCCAACGATGCACCCGAAAGCCAATTCCAGCGGCTCGGAATTCCCTTCGATTCCGAACCCACAGCCCAGCACCTGCTCGCCGCCCAGCAAGGGGACAGGGCGCGGCTCGCGTTGGAACCCCTGCCTCCGATCGAGAGCTTCGCCGACGGCGGAGCGGCCCTGACACTGCCCCTTCTGGAACTGCTCCAGGACGTCCGCGGCCGCGAAGCCGTGGAGAAGCACCTCCCCAACCTCATCAGCACTGAACTGGTTAACATCCCCGCCCAGCTCAGCCTCTACCAGCTCGCAGCCGTCATCCCGGTTCCCTCGAGCGCCCTCGGGTCCATTGCCGAGGAACTGGCTGCCGTCCCCACGGCGTAACTCCAAGCCAGTGACACATCCCCAACCCAGCCTGACAATGTAGACAGGACTACAGCCCATGACCACCCAACCCAGCCCTGCCCTCGCCACGGAAGCTCCAGCAGAAGGAGCAGCCCAAGCCAGCAAAGTTCCCCACCGCTGGCGAAACCTCGCTGTGCTCACCGGCGTTACCGTGGTGGACAATACGGAAGCCGGCCTTAGTGCCACGCTCTTCCCGACCATCGCGGCGGCCCTGAAACTGCAGAGCAGCCACCTTGGCCTGCTGGCCGCACTCGGCAAAATTATTGCTGTCCCTGCCGGTCCGGCGTGGGCCTGGCTTGCTGGGAAGATCGGCCGACGGAAAGCCCTCATTGCTACTACCCTGGCCGGTGGTGTCTTCGGTATAGCGGCAGGTTTTTCCCAGGACTTCGTTCAACTGTTGATCCTCAACACGCTGATGTCGGCGTCGATCATCGGTGGAAGCCCGATCGCCAACGCCATCATCGCGGACTCCTTCGATGACAGCCAGCGCGGCAAGGCTGCGGGCTACTTCTACGGATTCATGAGCCTCATCAGCTCCTTCATTGCCCCGCTCATCGCCTTGTTCACCGGCATTACCGACGGCTGGCGCTTCGGCATGTGGACCATCGGTGGCATCTGCATCCTGGCCGGCCTGCTGGTGGCTCTGCTCCTGAAAGATCCCGGGGTGGGCGCTTCCGAGAAGCAGCTCGCAGACCTCAGCGGCCGCGAGCGCCTCGCCCCGAAAGTCACTGTCCGCTCGGTGGCCTCCCTGTTCCGGATTCCGAGCTTCTCCATCATGATGCTCTCCCGGCTGCTCTCCGGGCACCTGCTCATCACGATCTTCGGCATCCAGTTCCTCGTGGTGGAACGAGGCTTCACCAACGCCGTCGCGGCCATCGTCCTGGTGCCCTTTGGGCTCGGCTACTTTGCCGGAACCGCGGGTGGCGGGTGGCTCGTCGCCCTCCTGGACCGGATCCTTCCGGACAGGGGCCGGGTTGCCTACCTGCAGGGCGCCCAGGTCCTCTTCGCCGCCGTCGCCTTCTTTGCCACCCAATTCGACTACGACAACATCGGCATCTACAGCGCGTTCTGGGCTCTGATCGGCTTCGCCCAAGGAGCCAATCCGCCGGCCAACCGTCCCATCGTCGCGGCCGTTGTCCTGCCGGAACTCCGAGGCCAGGCCTTCGCCATCTTCCTGACAGTTTTCGAGACCATCGGCTGGGCCGTCTTCTCCCTCGGAGCGGGCGCCCTGGCGTCAAGCCTCGGAATCCAGGCCGTGTTCCTCTGGACGCTGGTGATCCTCATGCTGGTCAACGCAGCAGTCCTCACCGCCCTCTATTTCTGCTATCCGCGGGACGTGGAGCGTGTCCGCAACGCGCTGGAGCAGCGCCGGCAGGAAGCACTGCACCAGGGCTGACCAAAGCAACCGCCAAGGCTCGACGCCGGTTCTCACCTGAGGGCCGTCGTCGAGCCTTTTCGGGTGGTTCCGCAACCCACAGGTCAGTCATAGGTCGACAAATGGTGTACTCCGGTGCTTAGCATGAAGACTCCGGGAAGCCGGAGTACGCGACCTCTTGAACGACCCCTCGGAAGGTCGGCGCGAAAGCGGCGACCGCGTAAAGGAGAAAACTGTGCGGGAGCCCATAGCCAGCGAGAACGTGTCAGATAACCGAAGCCTCGCAGGAGATTCCGAGGGGCAGGATACGCCGGCCAATGGCGTGAAACCAACGGATGGCACAGAACCCACGGACGGCGCTCAGTCCGCAGAGGGTGTGAATGGCGCGGAGCCGTCGGACGGCGTGGAGGCCGTGGACACTGCGGCATCCGAGCCGGCGGAAATTACCTTTGACGAACAGTTCTATCCCGCCCGCCCAAAAGCTCTGCGGCCAATAGCCCGCAGGCGGCAATTCTTCGCAGCCCGCCCCTCCTTGGAATTCGACGGACGCAATCCCACCTATGTGGACTGGCTTCGGAACCAGTCGATGCTCGGCGATGCCAACACCATGGCCCGGCAACTTTCAGGCCAGGCGAGTATGTGGCAGAACGCCTACGCGCGGCCAAACCCCAGGGCGGCTGTGGAGCGCGCACCCGTGTGGTTCACGGCCTATCCTCTCTCCTTCATCACCCGCGAGGGCCAGTCGTTCCTGTCCGCGTTGGGAGATCCCGGGCTCTGGAAAGCGTTCCGGGAGATCGGCATCCGTGGACTCCACACCGGCCCCGTCAAGCTGGCCGGAGGCATCAGCGGTTGGTCCCAAACGCCCAGCGTAGATGGTCACTTTGACCGCATCAGCATGGCAATCGATCCGGCATTCGGCACCGAAGAGGAATTCCGTCGGATGTGCGAAGTCGCCGCAGATCATGACGGCACGGTCATCGACGACATCGTGCCCGGGCACACGGGCAAGGGCGCGGACTTCCGTCTTGCCGAGATGAACTTCCGGGACTATCCGGGCATCTATCACATGGTGGATATCCCCGAGGAAGACTGGCACCTGTTGCCCGATGTTCCCGAGGGCGAAGATTCAGTGAACATCAGTCCCGACGCCGAGCAAGCCCTGCAAAAAGCCGGGTACATCATCGGCAGGCTCCAACGGGTGATCTTCTACGAACCCGGGGTCAAGGAGACAAACTGGAGCGCCACCAGGCCGATCGTGGATACCACCGGCAAAACCCGCCGCTGGGTGTATCTCCACTACTTCAAGGCCGGGCAGCCATCCATTAACTGGCTGGACCCTACCTTCGCCGGGATGCGCTTGGTGGTGGGCGATGCGCTGCACTCCCTCCTGGACCTGGGGACCGGCGCCCTGCGACTGGATGCCAACGGGTTCCTCGGCGTGGAGAAGAGCGCGGAGGAGCAGCCGGGCTGGTCAGAAGGCCACCCATTGTCCGAGGCAGCGAACCAGCTCATTGGCTCCATGATCCGCAAAGTGGGCGGGTTCTCCTTCCAGGAGCTCAACCTCACGATTGATGACATCAAGGCGCAGTCCGAGTCTGGCCCGGATCTGTCGTACGACTTCATCACCAGGCCGGCCTACCACTACGCGCTTGTCACGGGTGATACCGAGTTCCTGCGGCTGACCCTTCGGCTTGCCATGGAGATCGGCGTGGACCAGGCCTCCCTGGTGCATGCCCTGCAGAACCACGATGAACTGACCTACGAGCTGCTCCACTTTGCTGCCGGACACCGGGACGACGTCTTCGAACTTGCCGGTGAAGAGCTGACTGGCGCTGAAGTTGCCGAGAAGGTTCAGAACACACTCCGGGAACGCTTGACCGGCGAGAATGGCCCGTACAACGCGGTCTTCACAACCAATGGCATCGCCTGCACCACGGTCAGTTTCATCATGGCGGCGTTGGGCGTCAAGGATCCCGCTGCCATTACCAAGGAACAAGAGTCCCAGGTCCTGGACGCCCACGTGCTCCTCTCCATGTACAACGCGCTGCAGCCGGGGGTCTTCGCCCTTTCCGGCTGGGACCTCACCGGCATCACAGCCTTGGACCGCGCCACGGTACGTGAGCTCACTTCGCAGGGCGACACCCGCTGGATCAACCGCGGGGCGCACGACCTCATGGGGACGAGCCCCGATGCAAAGACGTCGTTGGCCGGGATGCCACGTGCTACCAGTCTTTACGGTCCGCTGCCTGAGCAGCTCAAGGATTCAGCCTCTTATGCCCGGCGCCTCCAGCAGATCCTGAAAGTAAGGGAAGAATCAGGGATCGCAACGAGCACTTTGCTGGACGTGCCCGACGTTTCCAACCGCGGGCTGCTCGTCCTGGTCAACCAACTCGGCAGCGGCGAGCTTGAGGTCACCGTCCTGAACTTCTCCGACCAGGACATCGCAGGCAGCATCCAGTCCTCGCATCTTGTCCCCGGCGCCAGCGTCCACGATCTCTTCAGCGGCGAAAACGTGGGGCAAGTGGATGATCTTGGCAGCTTCTTCCTCGAACTGCGGGCGTTCCAGGGGACCGCGCTGGTTCTGAAGGAAACGGAGACCGAATAGAAGGCCCGACGTCGGCACCGGGTGAGTGCCGACGTCGGGGTCTATGGCTGGTTGATTAGCCGTGTCCGGGCCGTAACGTCAATCCAGTAGCGCCGAAAATACCGTCCGTCCTCAGCCTGCCTCAGATCCTCGAGCTGGCCGCCACAACGCTCAATGGTCTTGGCGGACGCTGCATTCGCATCATCGCAGGTCAAAAGAACACGATCAGGTTCTCCCTCTGCAGCCAAATGGGCGCAAACTTCCTGCAGAGCCCAGGCTGCCGCACCGCGCTCGCGATCGGACGGCCGAACGCCATACCCGATATGGCCTCCCGAGTGCAGGAGCGCAGGAGTGAGGTAGTGGCGGAACGCAATTGCCCCCACATACCGAGATCCCTCGGTGATCCAGCGATAGGTGCAGGGAACAATGCCGTCCTTCTCAGCGGCTTGTTCAGCCTCCGCCAGCCGCCGAACCCAAGCCGCGAAGCCTTCCTGGCTGGTGATGTCGTCGTCCGCCAACAACCCCGCACCGTCCTGATGGACCCCATCCCACTCGCGGTGCGACTCTGCAAACGAGCGGTAATAGGAGGCATCCGGTGCAACAAGTTTGAACATGTGCACGACTATATCCGTGGCGTTTGAAGCCCAGACAAATCAACGATCTTCTCAGCAACTGCTGCCACGGCGAACAGTGCAACCCTTTCAAAGTGACTGGAGCTAACCGCTGAGCCTTGGTAGCTTTCAACGCATGGCCATCAAATTTGAGAATGTGGGTATCGCTGTTCGCGACATCGAAGCAGCAATCGCCTTTTTCACCGATCTTGGTCTTACGGTCATCGGCCGTGACACGATCAGCGGCGAGTGGGCAGACATCGCCGTAGGACTTGATGGAAACCATGCCAAGATCGCGATGCTACAAACTCCGGACGGTCAGGGTCGCCTTGAACTCTTCGAATACATCCACCCGGAAGCGATCGAGTCGAACCCCACCCGTCCCAACGATATTGGCATGCACCGCGTGGCCTTTTCGGTTGACGATATCGATAAAGCCCTTGACGTAGCTGCAAAGCACGGATTCCATCCGCTTCGCGGCGTGGCGACCTATGGCGACGTCTACAAACTCACATACCTCCGCGGCCCCAGCGGAATTCTTGTCATGCTCGCCGAGGAACTGAAGAAGGCCTGACGCCCGAGCATCGTCACATCAGTGGCGCGACGTTCGGGCGATCTCTTGAGCAAAATCGGTCAATACCGCAGCCACAGCTTCTGGATGGCTCAAGGCCGCGTAGTGACCACCTGGGATTTCCACCGGTTCGATTCCAAGCCGCTGATGTACTTGGCGTCTCATGAATGAAGCAGGAAAGAACCGGTCCTCACGGCACACTATTGCGATGGTGGGGACCGCCGGATGCCGACCAGGCCAAGGCGCTGCCATCCATGCACCTTGCTGATCGCGCTCCCTGTCGCGGGCCTGATCCGCCAGGTCTTCAGGGACGTCGTTGAAGAAGGCTTCCTGGGGGTCGGGGTCTATGGTCTCGCGGTTGTGTCCCGTGTTGATCCACCAGTCGCCGAACGTCTCGCCCGGTAGTGGGATCATTCCTGCCAAATACACAAGACCTTCGGAGTGGAGCGCGTCGCAAACCAAGGGTGCCGTAAAGCCCCCCAGCGAGTGGCCCACCACGATGGTGTGCTGAGCATCGCCCACCGCTGCTGTCACTGCCTGCACGTAATTCTCAAGCCCTGCAGCGGCGTCCTCGATGGGCAAGTCAACCGCGACGACGCCGTGCCCCGAGGCCTCAAGCAGGGGCCTGACCAGATGCCAGTCCCATGCCGTGGATCCGCCACCATGAATCAGTACGAAAACGGCCACGATTTCACCCAGTTTCCAGGGACATCACGCGTGAGCTGTTACCAGCGGATCGGGCCTCTGGGAACTGACGCCGGAAGCAGTCTCAACTGGGAGGCCGTTCCGGATCCAGTACTCGATTCCGCCTATCAATTCCTTCACGGAATATCCCAGTTCGGCGAATGCCAGCGCCGCGAAGGTGCTGCCGTTGCAGCCCGGACCCCAGGAGTAGACCACCACTTCCGAGCCCGCCGGAATCAAACCATCAGCCAACGCCGGAATCTGCGCAGTCGGAATATGTACCGCGCCGGGAATATGCCCGTGATCCCATGAGGACTGCCGGCGTGTGTCCACCACAACCAGGGAGCCCGGCTCCGAGTCTGCCACTTCCATGACGTCGATCTCACACTGCAGCTTGGCGCGAAAATAGGCGGCAGGATCGAGTCTTATGGTGGCCGGTGAGGTTTTCACGTGTCCTCCTTTATCAAGAGCGGATTCAGCGGAGATTCTCGTTCCGCCAGTGCAAACAGTACGCTGAGCCTCCCTTTCCCGCCGCCCCCGGGGTAGACTCCAGCCCACGACGCGGGGAAGCCTGTGGCATTTTGGGGGGGATTTCAGTGGGAACTGTTGCCGGTAATTCAGGTCTGCCTTTTCATCGCATTTCGGAGAAACCACGACGCCGATGGGCAGCTGTGCTTTCGGCCGCCGCCTCGCTATCCTTGCTATTTTGCGCGATGCCGGGCACTCCGGTGCGGGCCGACGTCGTGGTGAACAACATTAACGTTGGCGAGGGCGCCAGCGACGTTGTCGTCAACCCTGTCACCAACACCGTGTACGTCACAACGAATGACGGACTAACCATTATCAATGGGAGCACTCAAGCCACTGCGACTGCCAAGGTGAAGACAGGCGGGGTCCCGGCGGATCTGGCCGTAAATATCGCCACGAACAAGATCTATGTGAGCAACAAAGGCGGCGAAGCGAGCGGAACGGTTGCCGTCATTGATGGAAGTACGCACGCCGCGACCCAAATCTCCGTTGGTCCCGATCCATATGCCATCGCCGTCAACCAAACCACGAACAAGATCTACGTCGGTACTCGAGCGGGCCTGTCTGTGATCGATGGAAAAACAAACACCAGCACAACCATCAACACTGGTTGGGTAACACAAGTAGCGATCAACCAGACTACGAACCGCGTTTATGTCTTGGCCAACGGCGTGAAAGTCATTAATGGTGCCACTAACAGCGTGACTCAGATCGACATGGGCTCCAGCGTTGCTTGGCCGACTAACTTGGCTGTCAATCAGGTCACCAACAAGGTCTACATTGCTTCGCGTGTTCGCAATTACATGGAGCTCGAAGTCTTGGACGGGGCCACAAACCAAGTCCAAGGCGTCTACTCGGATCTGAACTCAAGCCCGGCTGGACTTACTGTCGATGAGACGAACAACAGGATCTATCTGGGGCGCACATTGCTCGGGGACGGCACGCTGTCATCACGGACTGGGGTCTTGTCCATTTTCGGCGGTGAGGGTGGCGGTCCCATTGATATCAGGACAGGGGAAACGCCAGAGAAAATCGCGGTCAACGGCAAGACCAACAAGGTATACCTCGGTGGGAGCTACTTCGGCGTCGCAGTCGTCGATGGCACAACTTTTGCCTTGTCCACGTTGTTCATGAAGTCGGGAACCGCCCTTGCGGTTAACGAGACCACGAACAGAATCTACGTCGCCAAATGGTCCGGAACCGTGGCTGTCATTGACGGGAACATTCCGTCCGCGGTGAAGAACGACTTTAGTGGAGATCGGAAAACGGACCTCCTCGCCCAGGACACTTCAGGTTTGCTGTGGCTCTACCCCGGAAACGGCGCGGCTGGTTGGCAACCCCGCACACAGGTGGGGTCGGCTTGGAACTCCATGACCGCCGTCGTAAGTCCTGGCGATTTCAGCGGCGACAAGAAACCGGACGTCCTGGCCCGCGACAGCGCTGGCCATTTGTGGATGTATCCCGGAAACGGGTCGGGCGGCTGGTTGCCCCGTGTACACGTCGGCTCAGGCTGGAACACCATATCGGCCATCGTGACAACCGGCGACTTCAACGGGGACGGCACAGCGGACATTTTGGCGCGGGACGCGCCGGGAATCCTCTGGCTGTACCCGGGTGACGGCCGCGGGGATTGGCTTCCTCGAACCAATCTGGGAGCGGGATGGAACGCCCTGACGGCAATCGTTGGCCCTGGCGATTTCGATAGCAACGGTACGCCCGATGTCCTTGCCCGCGACGGCTCCGGGCTCCTGTGGCTCTACAGCGGCGATGGGACCGGAGGCTGGTTGGGGAGCCGCAAGCAGGTAGGACAGGGATGGAACTCGATGACCGCGATCGTCGCCCCAGGAGACTTCAGCGGCGACGGCCGTCCGGACATTGTGGCCCGCGACAGCAGCGGCGCACTCTTCCTGTATCCCAGTGCGAGCGGCGGGGCGTGGCTTCCCACTGTACGAATTGGGCAGGGCTGGAACAGCATGACCGCCATCCTGTAACGCAACAGGCTGACGTTCTTCACGGCGGTCACGGGCAGCCCTAGGCTGGAAACATGCCGAAGGTGAGTGTTAACGGCGTCGGGCTTTACTACGAGGAACACGGCGAGGGCATGCCGATTCTGGGCCTACACGGTACGCCCAGTTCGGCAGTTCTGTGGGCCGAAGCCGCTGTGGAGCTGGGCAGTCACGGGCGGTGCATCATTTTCGACCGCCGCGGTTTCCACCGCAGCGCGCTCGTCCCGCCTCCGGCCACCTTGGACCTTATCCAGCACGTCGACGACGCCGCGGCCCTCCTTGCCGCACTTCACGCAGGACCCGCCGTGGTCATCGGCCGCAGCACCGGGGGGCTCATAGCCTTGGAGTTGGCGCGGCGTTTCCCGGACAAGGTGAAAGCGCTCGTCCTGCTGGAGCCGGCGTTGTTCACAATAGATCCCGACGCCGGCACTTGGGCCCGCGGGCTGCGGCAGCGGGTGCTGGTGGCCTCGCGCGACCGCCCCCTCGGCGCTGCGGAGGTTCTGATGCGGGAGGCCTTGGGCGTTGAGTTTTGGGATGCGTTGCCCGGCGACACCCAGGAAATGTTCGCCCAAACCAGCCCGGCAGTCATGGCGGAAATTCGTGGCCGGGGACTCGACCTCAGTGATTCCCCTCTGGAGTTGAATGAGGACGACCTTGCCGGCATTCGGCGGCAAACGCTCATCCTGTCCGCCGAAGATTCTCCGCATGTCCTCCGGCTTATCACCGCGCGGCTGTCTGGTGCGCTGCCCTTTACAGAGTCCGTGCTGGTGCCGGGAGGCCCTCTGATCGACCCAGCACATCCGGCCGTTCTGGACTTTGTGGACAGAGTGGCTGCCACACCCAGTTCTTGGATATAGCTTCTCCGACGAGAAGATACCCCCAGGGGGTACTTGTTTTGATACCCCCAAGGGGTATACATTCGAAGCATGAGCAATGCAGACCTGAGTATTAGTCAGCCGGGCGGTGACTTCCCGATCATCGAAGTCGATCTGGAGCACGCCGCACCGCACGGTTACACCAGCAACAAGGATGCATACCTGCGCCGCCTGAAACGCATTGAGGGGCAGGTCCGCGGCATCGCGCGCATGGTGGAAGAGGACAAGTACTGCATCGACATCCTCACGCAAGTAGCTGCTGCCACCAAGGCGCTGCACGCCGTCAGCCTTGGACTCGTCGAGGAGCACATCGGCCACTGTGTGGTTGGCGCCGCCTCCGAGCCCAATCCAGAAGCCCGCGCCGAACAGATCGACGCCAAAGTGAAGGAGGCAACCGATGCCATCGGGCGCCTGCTGCGGTAACTCCGCCACCACACACCACACCATTCACCTCACTACAAAGGAGCGCATCATGAGCCAGACCATCCAGACAAACGTCAACGTTTCCGGCATGACCTGCGGCCACTGTGTTTCAAGCGTGAGCGAGGAACTCGAAGCACTTAACGGCGTGGAAGAGGTCTCCGTTGACCTCAACCCCGGCGGACTGTCCACCGTAACCATCACATCCACCAGCGAGCTCGCGCCGTCAGAAATAGGCGAAGCCGTTGCAGAAGCCGGCTACTTGGTGGTAGCCAACGAAGCTTAGGAGTCCTCTTGAGTAACCAAGAGATCTTCAATCAGCCCGAAACCCGGGTGATCGAACTGGACATAGAGGGCATGACCTGCGCCTCGTGCGTCAATCGGGTTGAGCGGAAGCTCGGCAAGCTTGAAGGCGTTGAAGCCAGCGTCAATCTCCCCTTGGAATCAGCCCACGTGACGGTCCCGGCCACAGTAACGGACCAGCAAATCGTCGATACCGTCAACGCCACAGGCTACAAAGCCAAAGTCCGCCAACCCCCCGCCCCCCACACCCGCCAACACCACACTGAGCACCTCCACGTTGGACTCACCCCCGCCGAGAGCAGCACTGACCTCTCAGATCACAAGGACCACGCAAAAACGTCCACCCATCACGGCGCGCTGGCGCCGGATCAGACAGCGTTGGCCGAGCCCAGCGGAAGCGGCCACGCCCACAACGGAACCGCGGGAGGCGTGCGGCAGCATGCGTCTAAGCGAGGCACGAGCGAGCATGCAGAGCACGGCGCCGGCGGTTCCGCACCCGCCAACCACGCCGACCACGAAAATCACGCAAACCACATGTCGCACGGCCCGGCCGCGTCAACACTCCGCCCACGCCTGATCACGGCAGCCATACTGACCGTGCCCGTCTTTGCAATCTCGATGGTGCCTGCCCTGCAGTTCACAAATTGGGGCTGGATTGTGGGTGCACTGGCGCTGCCGGTGGTCAGCTGGGCTGCGTGGCCGTTCCATAGGGCCGCGGCGATCAACGCGCGGCATTTCGCATCCACCATGGACACGCTCGTTTCCATTGGGGTGATCGCGGCCTACCTCTACTCGGCGTGGCAGTTGTTCGCGGATCCCCGGATGACTGAGCACCCCGGCATGGAAAGCATGTCCGGCGGTGGGCTGTATTTCGAGGTCGCCGCTGTTGTCACCACCTTCCTGCTTTTGGGCCGGTACTTGGAAGCGAATGCGAAAGCCAAGGCCGGCGACGCTTTGAAGGCCCTGCTGAATCTGGGCGCCAAGGATGCCACGATTTTGGTGGACGGACGGGAGCAGAAAATACCTGCTGAAGAACTCCTGGTAGATGACGTCATTGTGGTCCGCCCTGGTGAGAAGATCGCGACGGATGGTGTGGTCATTGATGGCGCGTCCGCCGTCGACGCCTCTCTCGTTACCGGTGAATCTGTTCCGGTCGAGGTAGGTCCGGGCAGTCAGGTCACAGGTGCCACCATCAACACCTCTGGCCGCCTGTTGGTACGGGCCACGAGGGTTGGATCCGACACCACCCTGGCGCAGATGGGTCGTTTGGTCAGCCAGGCGCAGACCGGAAAGGCGCCGATCGCACGTCTGGCGGACAGGATCAGCGCGGTGTTCGTGCCGATTGTGCTGGTGCTTGCGCTGGTGACGTTCCTGTTGTGGCTGTTCTTCTCCGGCGACCTCAATGCGGCGTTTACCGCTGCGGTTGCTGTCCTCGTGATCGCTTGCCCTTGCGCTTTGGGCCTCGCAACTCCTGTGGGCCTGCTGACCGGAACGGGCCGCGGCGCCCAGCTGGGCATCCTTATCAAGGGCCCGCAGGTGCTTGAGGACACCCGCCGCGTGGACACCATCCTGTTGGACAAGACCGGCACTGTGACCAGCGGAAAGCTGGCCGTGGATCATACGGTCGCCCTCAACGGCCACTCACCGGCCGCAGTTCTGACACTTGCCGGTGCGGTTGAGTCGGCATCGGAGCACCCCATCGCCCATGCGATTGCAGCGGCGGCCAGGGAAGCAACGCCCGACGCCGGTACTCTTCCGGGCGTGGGTGGCTTCAGTTCCGCTCCTGGCGGCGGAGTCCGGGGAACCGTGGCGTTGGACGGCACCACAAAAACTGTTGTCGTTGGGCGCTCGGGCTGGCTTGAGAAGAATGGCATTGCCCTCAATTCCGGCCAGCGGGACGAACTCGCAGTTCAGGAGAACAGCGGTGCAACGGCAATTTGGGTGGCTGTGGACGGTAAAGCTGCGGGAATCGTCAGCCTGAGCGATACCATCAAGCCCGGCTCGGCTGCTGCGATCCAGCGGCTGAAGGACCTGGGTATCCGTCCGATGCTCCTGACGGGTGATAACGCTGCCGTGGCCGCCCAAGTAGCTTCCGCCGTCGGGATTTCACCTGACGACGTGTTCGCTGGTGTCTTGCCCGAAGGCAAAGTCGACGCAGTGCGCAAGCTTCAGGCATCCGGCGCAACTGTGGCCATGGCCGGCGACGGCGTGAATGACGCCGCCGCGTTGGCACAGTCCGATCTGGGCATTGCAATGGGATCGGGTACGGATGTCGCGATCGAAGCCTCGGACCTTACGGTAATGGGCAGCGATCTGGGTCAGCTCGTCCAGGCCATTGAGCTCTCCCGCAAGACGCTCTCCACTATCAAGACCAATCTGTTCTGGGCATTCTTCTACAACGCGATCGGTATCCCAGTTGCAGCTCTTGGACTGCTGAACCCGATGATCGCGGGTGCAGCGATGGCAGCGAGCTCAGTGCTTGTTGTGGCAAACTCCCTGCGGCTGCGCTCGTTCGGGAAGTAGCACCAACTACGTAGCAGCACATGACGTTCCGGACTCCCGGAACGTCATGTGCTGCTCCTCAGGTTGCAGGGTTCGGCCCTAAGCCGTCCCGAAGCGGACAGCAGCCCGGGCCTTTGCCTTGGCGGCTTCCTCATCACGGTTCTTCGCCGGGGCGTGACTCACCAACGAATCCAGTAAGTGCTGCGTGATGTGGGCGATCTCGTGGACGGCCTCAGCGAAAGCCTCCTCGTTGGCCTTGGAAGGCTTGGTGGACCCGCTGATCTTGCGCACATATTGCAGCGCGGCGGCCTCCACTTCTGCCGACGTAGCGTGTGGTTCAAAGTTATGAAGAGTCCTGATATTCCGGCACATAACCCCATGCTAACTATGGGCAGCGCTGCATGGGGAGGGGTGCCCATCGACGCTTTTTGGAATCCCACGATAGGTTTTAGCTATTGGATCTTCCGGATGAGCCGGAGGCCGCTGGGGATGCCGAAGAGCTCGGGTCCGAACAAATGAAGGAGAATCTCATGGCTATTTGGGGTGCAGATGTTGATCAGCTTCGTCAGCTCGGTAACAAGCTGAAGGCTGGTGCCGAGAACATCGAGCAGCAGCGTTCACAGCTGAAGGGTGCCCTTGACGGCACCGACTGGAAGGGCCCGGACGCTGACAAGTTCCGCGGCGAGTGGGACAGCCAGCACGCTTCCAACCTGAAGAAGGTTGCCGACGCCCTTCGCGAAGCCGGCGACCGCGCTCAGAAGAACGCTGAGCAGCAGCAGCAGGCTTCCAACTAAGACAGTTGGGAAAACCCCGGACGCAAAAGGCGTCCGGGGTTTTCGCTTTTCCCAGATCGAAACTTGCAGTTGTTCGCCTCCCCTGCCGTTGTACGGCGAGTGCTGCGAACAAACCCGGGAGCCGCCGCCCCTAGTCGCGCGGAACTTTGGTGACAGGCCCGGAGGGGACAGGTTCGACGTCGTTCGCGTGGTCCAGAACCCTGGCGCGAGCCGCCTCTTCAGCGGTCCGGGCCGCCTTACGGTCGCCTCGCAATTCGTCCACACGGACCAGGACCACACCGCCCACAATCAGAAGTCCGCCCAGCAACTGGATGGGACCCGGCAGCTCGCCCAACAGCAGCCACGCCCAGATTACGGCGAACAGCACCTCTGTCAGGGAGACGAAAGACGCCACTTTGGACCCCAGGCTGCGCGCCGCCATGATCCCGGAAACGTAGGCGAGGACGGTCGCGAGAATAACAAGCCCCACAGCCGAGACCCACCACGGTATTGTCCATGGGCCGAGGGTGGTATCAGCGGTACTGAAAGTCATGGGAATCAACCCCAAGGCACCCGCCAGCCACATGACCAGCGCGCCAACCAGAAGCCCACCCGAGGCGAGCACCAGTGGAGGAAGGGTGTCATTTTCCTTGGCTGTGATGAAGAAGTAGATCACCAGGCACACTGCGGCAGCCATGCCCCAGAGGACGCCGATGAAGTCCACCTTCACAGCACCGGTCAGGTCCAGGACAAGGACCAGCCCGCCCAGCGAAAGCAGTGCGCCGGCAGCGGTGAGGGCCCGGGGACGGCGGCGGCTGGCAATCCAAAGCCACAGCACGATCATCACCGGAGCCAGATATTCGAGCAGCAGTGCGACACCCACGGACAAGCGGGCCACCGCATTGAAGTAGAACAGCTGGCAGCCGGCCACTCCGATGAGCCCGAACAGCAGGATGGTCAGCCAGTTGTCCTTGAGTTGGTGCCAGCGGCCGCGAAGAACTACGACGCCGGGAATCGCCAGGATCAGCGCGGCACCGGTGAGTCGCACGGCAACAGCAGCGCCGGGTGACCAGCCGGTTTCCAGCATGGATTTGGCGAACGAGCCGGAGGTTCCGAAAACCGCGGAAGAAAACAGCGCGATGCCGAGTCCCGAGGCCAGGAAGCCTTTTGCATCAACCTTCGTCTTTGTAGCTGACACAGCAGCCTCCTGTCAGGAGTAAAGTGGGCTTATGGTCATGACAGTACTCCCGAAACATGTAAGGAGTCAAAGTGCATTTTGCGCCTGACACCGAGATTGCACTCCGCAGCGTCGTCAATCTCGTCAACACGGCAGCCAACGGCGAGGATTCCCTGACCTCCGTGGAGGATCTCGACGCGTTTCTGCAGGCCGAAGAATTTTCCGGTTCGAGGACTCATGACGAAGCTGAATTGCGCAGCATCAAGCGCCTCCGGAGTGAACTGGCATCACTCTGGTCCGCCGATGAGGACACGGCCGCAAAGACTGTAAACAAACTGCTGGTTGACGCCAAGGCTCTCCCCCAGCTCGTCAAGCACGATCACTGGGACTGGCATCTGCACGCCACAACCCCGGAAGCGCCCTTGGCAGATCGCATGGGCACAGAAGCCGCCATGGCAATCATTGACGTGATCCGCAGCCAGGAAATGGATCGCATGCGCGTGTGCGCCGCCGACGACTGCGACGCCGTGGTCCTTGACCTCAGCCGCAACCGCTCCAAGCTCTATTGCGACACGGGCAACTGCGCCAACCGTGCACACGTCGCGGCATATCGGGCAAGGAAAGCTGCTGAGGGCGAGTAAGAGGCCTGGCGCCGCCCCACAAAAAAGCGCCTCCCCACCGAAGTGAGGAAGCGCTGGAAGGTTAGTGGCCGGCGTCGGGCGTTTCCGGCTCGTCAGCAGCCGGACCGGGCGCTGATGTGCCGCCGTGCCCGGGGCGCTTCGAACTGAGATTGACACCGGAGCCCTTGCCCAGGTGCTCGGCGTTCTCCTTGTGGCTCATGGAAAGCATCGCAGCCACCACGAGGCTCACGATGAACGCGATACCGGCGCCGGTGAAGGCGAGGTCGAACCGGGGAGCGCGTGCGCTGCCGCCCGAGGCAAAGATCAGCACCGCAACAAATGCCAGTACTGCGAAGAACGCGGAGAACATGAGGGGTCCCTTGACCGAGGTCCGCATGTTGCGCGGCTCTCTTGGTGTCTGGTCTGCCACGATCATTCCTCCAATGATGGCGGGCCTGTTCGGCTCCCCGCCGGTTGCAAAAGTTCTACAGCGAGTAGAACGTCCAGCTACTAGTTTACGGCCTCGGGGGAAGCACCCGGCGCAGTGGCCTGGGTCCCCGACTGAGCGTCATGCCGGAGGGTGAGTCCGGAGAGCATCCACAACACTCCGGAAAGGATCGCACCGCCACCAGCGACCCCCAAAAGTGCGTGCGCCCCGAGCGAAATGAAGAACGGCAACGCCACTGCAGTACCCACAGCGAAAACGCCGGAAACAATCCAGTCACGGGTCAACGAGTCGCGATTCCGCAGGCTGTGGACCAGTTCAAAAACGCCAAGCACCAGCAGCGCTGCGGTGGCGGAAAGTGCGACGCCGGCATCGGACTGAGTGATCAAAGCCGCCACACCCCCTACTGCGACGACCACCGGAACGGCCGTAGGCAGAACGCGGGACATCCACAAAGCGCCCGCTGTCCCCAGCAGATACAGGCCGATAGCCCACGCGAGGACCTGCACGGAAGGCGATCCCCAGAAGATCGTAACCAGGCCAAACACCAAGGCAACCGCAGCGCGGATCAGCACGGGTTTCCAGAGCTCGGCCACGGAGGCAGACGGTGTCTGGGCAGAATTCGCTGGGAGAGTCACGCGTCCAGTTTAGTGCGAACCCAGCACCATCCATTTATCGGTCCGCGCACGCAACCCCAAAGTGACCCCGCGGGCCAGCATGTAGCCCAGCGCAAAGACGACCCACAACCACACCAGCCCCGCGGCGCCGTCGGGCCTGATGACGTGGACGGCCGCCAGCAGCGGCACATAGACCGCAAGATTTACGACGCCGGCAATCGCCAGGTAGCGCGCGTCGCCAGCACCGATGAGAACTCCGTCGAGGACAAACACGTAGCCGGCCAACGGCTGTCCGACGGCGAGGACCCAGAGCGCCAGGGTCAGAGCCTCCCGGACACCGGCATCGGAGGTGAAGAGGTAGCCGGCCCAAGGAGCGACCAAGGCCAGCAAGAGGCCTGTGACCACCCCAAAACCGAGACCCCATCGGATCATAGTCCGCGTGAGTTCCCGGACGCGGCCAGCATTTCGCGCACCCAATTCCTTGCCGATCAAGGCCTGCGCCGCGATCGCAAGGGCGTCCAAAGCGAAGGCGAGGAAGGAGAAAATGGTCATCGCCAACTGGTGCGCGGCGAGGTTCACTGCGCCCTGGGCTGTGACCACGAGGACCGTGGCGAGGATGGCGAGGCGGAGGCTGAGCGTGCGCAGCATCAGCCACGAGCCAACTTTGGTCATGGCCCGGATACCGTGCCAATCGGGCTTGAAGGACACGTCGTGTTGCCGTGCATTTCGCCCGACCATCACCAGATACACGGCGGCCATGGCCCATTGGGCAATGCTGGTCCCGATCGCCGAACCAGTAACGGAGAGGTGCACGCCGTACACGAGGAACCAGTTCAGCCCGATGTTCAGTGCAAAACCTGCAGTGGCGACCACCAGAGGAGTCCGGGTGTCCTGAAGACCACGGAGCACGCCGGTACCTGCGAAGATCAGGAGCATCGCGGCGAGTCCGGGCATCGACCAGCGCAGATAATCGACCGCGAACCCACGCACATCGCCGGTGGCGCCCATCAGGCCTACGAGAGGTTCGGCAGCGACGAAGCCAACCACAGCGAGCGAAATGCCCAGCACCAAAGCCAGCCACACGCCGTCGCGCCCTGCTGCCAAAGCTTTCGCCAACTTACCGTCACCGATCGCGCGGGCGACTGCCGGCGTCGTCGAATATGCCAGGAAGACCATAAGTCCCACAGCGGTATGCATGATCGTGGATGCCAGACCAACACCGGCGAGCTGATCGACGCCAAGGTGGCCAACGATTGCGGAGTCGGCCAGCAGGAACAGCGGCTCGGCTATGAGCGCGCCGAACGCGGGTACTGCCAAACGCAGAATCTCGCGGGCATTGGAACGAGTGGTGATGGTTGTGGTTTGAGGCACTAAACAAGCCTAGTCCGGTTGGGGGCGGGTAAATTTGGGGCCGTGTCACACAAGCATCCCGTTACAGTTTCCGTTGCCCGCACCATCCTTCCGGGGTACACCCGGCAAGCAAACGCCTGGGCACACGCCGGCCAGGAACTCGCCCGCGAGTGGCCCGGATATCTGGGGTCGGGGTGGGTACGGAATGGTGCTGGATCGAACGAATGGCACATGCTCTACCGCTTCGCCGATGCTGAAACCCTGCACGGCTGGGAGCAGTCCGAGGAGCGGCGCTGGTGGATTGATAGCGCCCGGGAAATGATGGAGACCACGCGCGTTGAACGGCGCACAGGAATCGAGGGCTGGTTTTCGCAGCCCGGTGATGCCTCCGTGGTCGTCCCCGAAACCGTTGTGCCGCCTCGTTGGAAGCAAGCTATCAGCATCTTCCTGCCTTTCTTCCCGCTCAGTCTGTTGGCTAATTTCCTTCTGCATCCTTTGACGCAGAGCTGGCCGTTGGTGTTCCAAGTGCTCCTCAACATCGTCATCCTGACGCCGTTGATGACGTACATCTTCTTGCCGATCACGACGCGCCTTCTGCAGCCATGGTTACAAGCAGCGCCACGTGGGAAAAGTCACGGAACTTCTTAATTGGTTGACTCTTCAACTTATCTCGGGAAAGGTTGAAGCTATGAACAAGTCCAGCCTGAGCACCACAGCCCTGACCATCCTGCGCGTTATTGCAGGTTTTCTCTTCGCCGCGCACGGTTGGCAGAAGTTCAACGAATTCACCATCGCCGGAACGCAGGCCTCCTTCGCGCAGATGGGCGTCCCCGGCGCTTCTGCAGTGGCGCCGGTGGTTGCAACCCTTGAACTCGTGGGAGGCATCGCCCTGATCGTCGGGCTCCTGACCAGGGTCTTCGCAGCCCTCCTGGCCGTCGACATGCTGGGCGCACTGTTCCTGGTTCACGCACCGGCCGGCGTCTTCGTCGCCAACGGTGGATACGAGTTGGTCCTGCTCTTTGCCGGCGCCGCGCTGGCCCTCGCCCTCGCTGGTGCAGGCAAGCTCTCGGCCGACAACGCACTCTTCGGACGGCAGGGATCCAAGCTCCGCGTCCTCGCGTAAGCGCCCTGCCAACCCCAGACGTTCTCTCACATAACAACCCCCTGAGCCGGATGTTCTATCACTTTCGTCAGGAAAGTGAGAGAACATCCGGCTTTAAGCCGCTGGACGTGAGAGAGGATCGGCAAAATGACCACGGTGGGCGTTTAGCCTTCCACGCCGGCTAGCTCATTCGGGACGTGCTCCAGCTCAGCCGACTTCTTCACTTTGCCCGTCTTCAAGTCCACCGCGTGAATGCTGCTCGTCGCAGGTTCGGTGACGAACGCCGTCGAGCCCTGGACAAACAGCGTGGGACGCGGGTCCTGCCAGGTGGTGGATTCTTCCCAAGCGGCGACTACCGGGATAGTCGAGGTCACAGAGCCTGAAACCGGGTCGATGACACGCAACGAACCATCAGTTCCGAGCACCAGCGCTTCACCGGCAGGTCCGCGGCCGAGCGAGCGGAAGGAGTAACTGGTTCCAATATCCACAAGCTGTAGGTTTGCGGTCTCAGTGTTGACCAGCGAAATGCGGGTTGGCCGTTCCAGCTCAGCGGCCTTGTCCACCTTGTAATCCCCCAGGATCACCGCCGACTTCTCGGAACCCGCCTGGTTACCCAGACGTCCATAGGCGTCCGGGCTGGCGACTTTGGTAATCACGCCATCCTTGTAGATCAGCATGCCGTTCTCGCAACCGACCACCACAGCTTCTCCGGCCGCAACAGCCTCGCCGTGGACGCCCGGGCAGTCCTCGTTGCGGACGATTTCCTGACGCTCCTGGCCCTTACCTGCGGAGAGGACAGCGATTCCTGAGCGGCTTTCCTCGTTCCCGAGGGTCACCAGCAACTTGCCGTCTTCAAGCTCGACTGCCACACCGTGATGCGGTTCCGGCGTCGTGTACACGTCGGTGTCAGGCAGCGCACCATCCTCGGTCGAAGCACCCAATGAGGACGACTTGAAGCTCTCCACCTTGCCTGATCCGTCACTGAACAGGACCGTCTTGCCCGCATGGCGAACCACGTGACCGGACTCGTCCGCTTCAAACGCCAGCTCGGTCAGCTTGGGCTCGGCAACGTAATGATGGCTGTGGTCGCCATGCGGCTCGGTCCAGGCGCCCGCGTCGAACAGGCGGAACGAGTCGCCCGTGGATACAAACACGTGGCGTCCGTCGCCAGCGGGATTCAGCCGATTGAAACCGGACAATTCCGCCCCTCCCACAGACTTGAGGGTGGTGGCGTCCAGAACTCCAATACCGGCGTCGTGCGTGTAAACCAGACGCGGAGTGGGCGCGCCGGCCTCTTTCGGGCCGGACTTCTCACTGCTGGAAGTCGCCGGCTCTGCGGCGTTGCCAGCTGAGCCTCCAGGGGCTGCGCAGGCGCTAAGTAGAAGGGCGGAAAGCCCGACGGCGGCAAGCGACTTTGCGGGGAAGTGGCGTTTCGGAGTGGCTGGGCCAGGGGAAGTAAGAGTGCGATGATGAGGCATGAGTTAAATGATATTGATTCTCATTTGCGTATCAACTCGAAAGGCGAATGTGTCATCATGGCCCGGTGGCCATCAACATCGTGTTGACAACATAGTGTTGATATCCCATGCTTGTGGTCGAAGAAGCGAAGGAGCAGCACATGGAAAACGTTGGGGACTCCCAGGACGCTGACGAAGCGGAGCGGGAAACCAGGGCTGTCCGGTTACTCATGGACATGGGTGGTTCGGACCTCAGTCCCCGACCATGGCTCGCCCCTGGTCAACCTCCTTCGGCCATGGACCTGATCCAGCACGTGCTGTGGCGCTCTAGGGGTTCCGGTCAGGCCGCAGACGCAAATCCCGTCCGGGTCGAGGCCTCGGATCTGCGTGCCGCCCTCGCGCTGGTTGCCGCCGCTCGTGGTGAGATGGACGCCGTCGAAACTGCGCTTCTGTTCCTTGCGCGGGCAGAAGGCCTCACGTGGCCGCAGATCGCAGAGAGCCTCGGGCTCCGCTCCCCCCAGGCCGCACAGCAACGACTGGATCGGCTTTCCGATCGACCGAACCCTGGTGGGCGGTGACGATGGCTCTGACACTGACCGGAACCGCGGCGAGTGCAGGGACGGCCCGTGGGGCCGCGCGAATCATCAATGGGCCCGATGACTTCGGTCGTTTCCAGTTTGGCGATGTGTTGGTGTGCCGCACCACGGACCCCGCGTGGACGCCACTTTTCGGAATGGCTGCGGCAGTTGTCACTGAGAGTGGCGGAATGTTGTCCCACGCCGCGATCGTCGCGCGTGAGTTCGGAATACCGGCCGTCGTAGGTGTCCGGGACGCCATGACGTTGCTCGGGGACGGAACCTCTCTGACGATCAACGGATCTTTGGGAACAGTCGGCTGCGCTGCCGTTGAGGAACCAGCCGAATGACCGGCGACTTGTTGCTTACACTCCACGCCGTCCGGCTCCTCGGTTTCGCCGACACCCAAGCGGTCGCGGATCGATTCAACCGGGATCACAGCTTGGTCGAATCCGAACTCATCGACGCCGGCGTGCTCGGGTTCGTTTCCCACACTTCCTTTGCTGGTAGCAGTGGGTGGTCCCTGTCCAGTGCCGGGCGTGTCGAGAATGAACGCCTCCTCGCAGCTGAACTGGACCGTGAAGACGCCGGCGCAGTGGTGATGGGTGTGCACGGCGACTTTGTGGACCTTAATCTGACTGTTGTCAGTGCCTGCGGCGCCATCCAACTGCAGCAGGTAACGGGCACGGCTGCCTCCGGGATTTTGGAGGAGGCGTTGGCTTCGTGGAGTCCGTTGGAAGAACGTCTGACGGGATCATTGCCACGATTCGCGGGCTACTCCCAGCGACTGAAGGATGCGCTCAAGCACGCCCGCACGGACACGGTCTGGTTCACTGCAACCGACCGCGATTCCTTCCATCGTGTGTGGTTCGAGCTGCATGAGGATCTCATCGCAACCCTGGGAATCCAGCGCGGGTAGGGAGCAGTCGTCCGGCCACTGGGACAGCGGTTCAGACTTACTCACGTAACAGAAACATGCCGACAGTAAACTTCCAGCATGAGTGAGACAGCCGGCAACTCCGTGACCCTCCGCTTCCTTGCAGCTCCCATGGACATTGGACACAGCGGCTCGGTCGACGCCGGCACAGTCCTTGAGTGGGTGGACAAGGCCGCGTACGCCGCAGCCGTGGGCTGGGCTAAGTCGTATTGCGTCACGGCCTATGTGGGCAACATTCACTTCACCGATCCGGTGAACAGTGGCGACATGGTGGAGGTAACTTCCACCATCGTGTACACGGGTCGCTCCTCCATGCACATCCACACAGTGGTCAGTTCCCGTGACCCCAAGGGCGGACCGGAGACGATGCACAGCCAGTGCATGGTGATATTCGTGGCCGTAGGACCTGACGGCAAACCGATTCCCGTGCCGCAATTCGCGCCCTCCACTGCGGAAGAAATCGAGCAAAGGGATCACGCGCTTGCCCGCATTGAAGTGCGCGAACAGATCGTCAATGCGATGAACGCCCAGGAATATACCGACGCCGGGACCGCCGAGCGCGTCGTCCTGCGGTTTATGGCGGCCCCCACTGATGTGAACTGGGGCGGCAAGGTCCATGGCGGCATCGTCATGAAATGGATCGACGAAGCCGCGTACGTTTGCGCCTCGCGATACTGCGGCAAGGACACCGTGGCAGTGTTCTCAGGTGGCGTGCGCTTCTATCGGCCGTTGTTGATCGGCCACGTGGTGGAAGTAGAAGCACGCCTCGTTTACACGGGTGCAAAAGGAATGCATATCGCTGTCCACGTTCGCTCGGGAGATCCGAAAAACCGCGAGATGAACCTGACCACATACTGCCTCACCGTGATGGTGGCCCGGGACGAAACGGGGACGGCTGTGCCCATTCCTGAGTGGGTTCCTGTGTCCGAAGAGGACAAGAAGTTGCATGCCCACGCCCGCGAGTTATTGGAAATCCGAGGACGGGCGCCCGGGAATCGGCTGCCGGATCACCTGCTGAAGGCGGCTGGCAACTAGCTCGTGGTCTCCTTGGTCCGCCTCGGGAGGGACCTCAGCGGCTGATTCATGCACGATTGTCACACCACAATTTGGGCGATGATCACCGATGACAGACAAAGAAGGGCAAACCCCATCAGGTCGAAGACGTTCATGCCGTGCGTTCCACGATGGGGACATCGGCCGAAGAGTGTTCTTCGTTTCGATGTACAGCGTCTGCCGTTGGCGTGATCCTTGGCCCAGCACCACCCGAAAAATAGCCACAGTCCTGACAGCGTGATTGCTGCAGCGGCCGCGACAGGAGCCCAAGGGTGTGTCCAGACGGGGAGGGTCCCCGCAACAGCCGAAGCTGCTGGGACCAGGAAGAAGAAGGCGGCCGCCATCAGCCACGGCCATGACCGCGACCATCGGGGTGCCGAAGCCGTAGTTTGACCGGCCTTCAGGGGCATGATGGGCTGCAAACCCATCCGAACCAATGCCGAGCTTTGGCGGGCGGCTTCGACATCGGCGACCCAGAAGCGGCTGGATTGCAGGCTGCCCTTGGTTGTCTCAAGCTCCTCCCGGAGCACGGCGATGGTTTTGCTGAGGGCTCCCTTGGCCGTTTCCTGATCCTTCAGCTCCTGGGCGTGCTTCACAGCAATGGCGGCGCTTTCACGTCTACGGGTTTCAAGCTGCTCCCGGGCCTCGCGGAGGTCTTTCTTTGCCGTAAAGAGACCCGACTGTAGAGCCTGGTGTTGTTCTTGCAGGGCTACGGGGGTGGCGAATCCAATGACCTGCCTTGGTCTTTCCTCCCAGTGTTTAGGCGGCGCTTGGCTGGTGAAGGCGAACAGCTCCCCGTTCAGATATCCTTCCAGAACGGTTTGCAGTGCAAGGGGCTGTTTGTCGGCCATGAGCCCACTGGGTCCGGCCACGAATAGACCGACATCGGCGCAGACGTACACGTTGCCTATCTGGGTTGCCGGGACACTTGGCTGTGTCAGGAAGGTCTTGATCCCCACACCAGGAGCTTGGTCCAGCCAGTCGCAGTGATGGGTGATCCATAAAACATGGGTATCAGCCTGACGCAGTTCTTCGGTGATAGCGTTCCGTTCCGACAGGGAAATCTTGTCCATGGCCAAACAGATCGCCAAGGTCCTGGTTCCACCCCTGGTCAAGACATCAACACCACGGAAATGGGCAGGGATCTTGAGCACGGGCAACCCATTCCTGCCAAGATAGTCCTTGATCCACTCCCGGATCATCGCTTTCATGAAGGGCCCCGCGCCGCGTCGGGCGCGGTCCTCCGCGCACCGTTCACCTTCGCCCTGCGCGTTGTGGCTTAGATGTAGTGACGCGTTCTTCCTGTCGACGATGTGGCACGGGTGTTGACAGTCTATGAATCTAAGACCGCCCCGCTTGTGCCACTTTCTGAAGTCCGCATCGTTCAGGATGTTGATGTATTCCCTCTGTGGTCCATGCGCTACGACGATATTCTTTGGTGTTTCCCAAACCACGAAGCCCCCTTTCAACGAGTTTGACGCAGGCTAGCAGTTCGGTCTGACAATAATCAGCAGGTGTCCTACTCATTCTGCGTTTGCCGGTGCCAGTGATTGTGGCCCAGAGACGCAACCAAACAGTGCATCCGAACCCATCACCTCAAGCACGAACACCGGTAAAATTAGGCCTAGAGGTGCATGGAGATGTCTCTGGCTTTTGCTGTTGTCATAATCCTGTTGGGTCTGGCTTCCCTTGCCGCCGCGATAGGGGCGGTGGTGTTGGTGATCCGCGACGGCCGCGGGCAGATTCCACTTGAACCATCAGTTCAGCCATGGGTGGCAGGGACCCTCCCAAGCCGCCCATACTCCACGCTCCGACGCATTTAGCGTGGTGTGGTCCAGGCAATTGGTTCAACAACCGGCCTTCGGGAGCCAGACAGCCCCGCGCTAAACTGGATCATGACCGGTGCCCGTGCCCGTCTCTTGGCTTGGTTCGTCGCCTTGGCCACCCTCCTATCGGCCTGTTCGTCCCCGATAGGCGTAGACGAGGCCGTCCCGAATCAATCGCCATCATCTTCCACGGCCCAGCCAGTGGCCGGCGGTGTCGCCGGTCCAGCTCAGGGGACCCCTCAAGCAGTCCCTACTCCGACTTCGACACCTGTTCCGGTTCCAACGCCTGTAGAGGTGCCTCAGGCGTATTCCCTCAACCTGTACCAAGAAGGCGACTTCGTACCGCAGTACACCTTTGATTGGTGCGTCGCAGCGAGCATCCAGATCGCACACAACCTCATCGACGATACCGGCGGCGGCACATGGGCTGGCCGTGCCCAGCAGTCCGAGCTGTGGGAAATGGCGCGAATGCGGTCCTCCGACTCCTTCAACGGCGCGAACCCCTTCGGCTGGGCAACGGTTCTGACCGCCGTCGGAATGGGACCCTACGAAGTCGTCAGCGTCCCCAGCTATGGGGAAGCGGTGCGAACTGCCGCGCGAGCCATGGCCACTACGGGCCGTCCCGTCGGCCTGGTCATGTGGAGTGGCCGCCACGCCTGGGTGATGAGCGGATTCGAGTCACTCGGAGATCCCTCCCGGTTCCCGGACTTCTCCGTCACGGGAATTCGTGTGCAGGATCCGCTCTATCCCTACGGCAGTGGGCAGTGGGGGCCTTCGCCTGCCCCCAACAGCCTGCTGTCACCTGAACAGTTGGCTACGCAGTTCGTTGTCCGGGAGCCGCGACGCTGGAGCAGCGCACTCCCCACTGGGTACCTGCTGGTGCTTCCCCGGCCCTGAAGGATGACTGGCCATCCAGACAAATGATTCAGGTGCCTATTCATCTACACTCTTCCTGAATAGTTCAGATCGCTGCAGGAATGTGGCCATGGGTTAGCGCCACCATAAGTAGTACTCTTGGCCTTCGTTTGAGGTAGCATGCTTGTTGCAAGGGGCACTAGCCCTGAGAAGTGGGTCTGGCAGTCTTCCGGATGGTATGACGAGCCGGGCCTGCGTTGTTTAACCATCGCAATAGACGACGTCGTTAACCAACGGGGCCGCCTTACGGACCCAATCGCCACCTTTCTGGTGGCACCATGCTACGGCGTCGCTAACAGTTGCAGTGATTCGTCAGTCTCCAGCACAAGCTTTGTCCCACCAAAAGCCATCAAGTCGTCCAGCAGGCGCACGAGACACAACGGCCTTGCTACCTTGTCCGGCGAATTCCGAACAATGTAGAGCCTGACCGAGAGACCGGCTTGGATGGCCCCGCTAAGAAAAGCGTTCCTCGAATCATTACTTTCACTTTTGAAGTGAACCCTCCGTTGACCGGGCCGACGTAGCGACGCGATCGCACGTCGAGCCACGGACACGTCCGCAGGTGCGATGACCAGCGCAGCCACGTAGTAAGCCTTTGACTTGGACTCGTCCACAAAGACGTGCGCTCCAGTCGGAATGCTTGCAGAGGAGGCCACAGTCCCCCCGGCTAGAAGCCGCCCCCGCCACCGGCATCGCCGGCCATGTTCGCGAAGCGCGAGTAGTGGCCCTGGAACGCGACAACAATGTCTTTGGTGGGACCGTTACGGTGCTTGGCGATGAGGATGTCGGCCTCGCCGGCTCGCGGCGATTCTTTGTCGTACACGTCTTCACGGTGGAGCAGGATGACCATGTCAGCGTCCTGCTCGATGGAACCTGATTCACGAAGGTCAGACACCATAGGGCGCTTGTCCTGGCGTTGCTCGGAACCACGGTTCAGCTGGGACAGCGCGATAACGGGGACCTGGAGTTCTTTGGCTAGCAGCTTGAGTGCACGCGAGAACTCGGAGACTTCCTGCTGGCGGGACTCAACCTTTTTACCGGAGCTCATCAGCTGGAGGTAGTCCAGGATCACGAGCTTGAGGTCATGCTGCTGCTTCAGCCGGCGGCACTTTGCCCTGATTTCCATGAGTGACATGTTGGGGCTGTCATCGATGAAGAGCGGGGCGTCGTTCATGCGGCCCATGGTGGTGGCAATCTTGGACCACTGCTCGTCCTTGATGGTGCCCTTTCGGAGGTCCTGCAGACCGATGGTGGCTTCAGCGGAAAGCAGGCGCATCGCGATCTCGTTCCGGCCCATTTCGAGGGAGAACATGACTGTGGCCAGATTGTTCTTGATGGCGGCGGAGCGTGCGAAGTCCAGCGCAAAAGTGGACTTACCGACAGCAGGGCGGGCAGCGATAACAATCATCTGGCCCGGGTGGAGGCCGTGCGTCAGTTCGTCAAGCTCGTAGAAACCGGTGGGAACGCCCACCATGCCTTCGCCGCGATGCCCGGAAGCTTCGATCTCATCCACAGTGGACTCCATGACGTCCTTCAACGCCACGTAATCTTCGGCTGTGCGCTTTTCAGCAACCGCGTAGACCTCGGCCTGTGCCTGGTTGACGAGGTCTTCCACCTCGCCGTCCTGGCCGTAGCCCATCTGGACAATCTTGGTGCCTGCGTTCACGAGGCGGCGCAACACTGCGCGCTCTGCCACGATCTCGGCGTAGTAACCGGCGTTGGCTGCCGTTGGCACAGTTTGGATGAGCTCGTGCAGGTAGGCCGGTCCGCCGATCCTGTTGATCTCACCGCGCTTGGTCAGTTCATCGGAGACCGTTACAGCGTCGGCGGGTTCGCCACGGCCATAGAGGTCAATGATGGACTCGTAGATCGTCTCGTGCGCCGGACGGTAGAAGTCGTGACCGCGAACGATTTCCACGACATCGGCGATGGCGTCCTTGGACAACATCATGCCGCCCAGAACTGACTGCTCAGCCGGGATGTCCTGCGGAGGTTTCCGGCTCGAATCCGAAGCGCGTGAGCCCTCGATTGAGTCCAAGTGCGTAACTGACAAAGCCGTCCTCCATTTGTGTACCGCTGCGAGAGTTAGTCCCTCAGCGGTGCGTAAAGCGCAGGTGGACCTGGGATGGATTGCCCGAGCCTCCGGACCAGCCGAGTGCTCCTGTTATATCCATGGGGGTCCGACAATTTTCGGCTTTCCCCAATTTCCACAACTTATCCACAGAAGTCTCCCCAAGCATGTTTGCGCGCGGCTGCCTGAAGGTCACTGAGAGGGTAAATTCCATACTGAAACAGGTACCCGAGCCACGTTAGCGGTGCTAAGACCGGGCGCAAAGTCCACTGTCAAGTGCACATGTGGATAACCTGTGGAATACCGCCTCCACGTTGTGCACAGTCTGTGCGTTACCCTGTGGATAGAGAAATTCTTTTTGCAGTAACTATGGTCTGACCTGCGGAAACATTCATCACAGCCTGTGGAGCAAAGAAAGTTTCGGTGGAAAATCATCCACAGACCCAGCTGGTCCAGTTGGTCACCCGAGCCTTAAATCCATGCTAAACATGCCGCAAATGTGATGCATCTTACAAAGCAGGCCTTAATTTGACACTGTCCTCTCAGAAGTCTATGCCGGGACTGGAATGTGCTGTGGATAACCAAGTTCTGGCATAAGCTCTAAGCATGGGGATGAACTTTGGTGACGTGCTGATGATTGCCCTTCCGCTAATTGTCCTCCTGGGCCTGCTGTGGGCGCTTTCAGCGGCCTTCAAACCGCGCGACACAGGCCTTTCCGATGCCGAGCGCTATCAACATGAACTTGCGGCCCGTTCCGCAGCGCATCAAGCTTCACAAGTTCAGGCTGCGCTTGCTGCCCGGGCCAAGATCGAGGCTTCCACCAAGCCAAGCCAGAACGAGGCCCAGCACACCCAGCAGACAGAACAAAGCCGGGCCGCTCATCAGGCCCAAGCCGCCAGGACGGCAGGCGCCCAGGCGGGGCATCAGCCTGCGGTGCTTCCCAATGGACAGCTCAATCCGCAGCTCGCCTTTGAGTTGCAGAACCTGGTTCGCGGCGGGCGCAAGATAGAAGCCATCAAAGTCTTCCGCCAGGCCACCCATTCAGACTTACTCACTGCTAAGAACTACATAGATCGGCTCTGACAACGCCATGGATTCCTTGTTTGTCCCGCTCGTGATTTTGATCGCGGTCATTGCGGGCGTATTGCTGCTGATGCGTTCCTTTAGCAAGCGTTCCGCCGAGACGAAGGCTGGCGTAGCTGCAGCCAACTCCCCCAAGGATCCGGTTCAGCTCGCCAAAGAATCGGCTGCGAAGCTGAACGAGGAACAGCATAGGCGGCTCTACTCGCTCATTGCCCAGGGCCAGGGCATGGCAGCGATCAAACTGTATCTGCAGGCCACCGGGGAGGGGCTACGGGCGTCGCGTGACGCCGTCGGCGCCCTGGCCTCCCACCCGCAACCCTTCACGCCAGAGGCCCCGCCCAAGGATCTCTTGTCGGAGGACGACGATGAGCCCGAGCGCTTCCCGTACCGGTACCGGGCCATCGTCAGCAAGGGCGACGTGACGCGCGAGGTGAGCAGCAACATGCTCAACGACGAGATCTACGGACGAATCCGGACTTTGGCAAAAAGCGGCGATGTGGAGGGCGCAGCTCTGGCCCTGACACGCCACTCGGACATCACCATCAAACAGGCCCGTGAATTCATCGAACTCCTGGACGACTGAGCGCGACTAAAAGTCGAACAGGTCCCCCAGGAAGCCTTCCTTCTTCTTGCGTTTGCGGCCATACTCATCGCGGCGGTCATGGTCACCCCTGCGCTCGTAATCCCGCCGGTCATAGTCGCGGCGATCGCCGCGGTCATCGTAGCGGGGCTGTTGCGGACGCGATTCAAAGGGGTTGTAGATGGGCGGCGGAGCGAGCGGAGGCTGCTGGGGTGCGGGGGCCTGCCTGACAGGGGCCGGCATTGTTTCGGCGGCAACCCGGTCAATAATCTTGTCCAGCTCACCGCGATCCAGCCACACACCCCTGCACTGCGGGCAGTAGTCGATCTCCACGCCGCTTCGTTCGCTCATCACCAGGTCAATGGAATCCACAGGACACTTCATGCTTGCCCCAACGACCGGACCCCGCGAATAGTTCGGTCTGACCGCCAACTGAAATTCGAAGAGTTGGCAGGTCCGTGCATACTGAACGGATGATTCATCCGGACCTTGGCGAAGCACAGCGGCTCATGAAACTGCTTGGGAGGGAGTGCTCCCAGCCCACTCCCGAGGCCGATAATGCAGAGTACGGAGCCGCCATCGCCACCAGTGGCAGGGCATTGATTCGATTCCGTGCCGGCAAGCTCACGCCAAAGAAGGTGGGTCTCTTCGTCGCCGTGTGGCGGCGATCGCCCGGCGGAGGCACGGAGCCTTTCCCAGCGGACCACCCTTCCGCCGACGACGCCAACACCCTGGTGATCTCAGTAAGGGAAGAGGCGAAGTCCGGTCACTTCGTCTTTCCACGGTCGGCCATGATCAGTCACGGCATAGTTTCGGTCAACGGCACGGGCGGTAAGCGTGGTTTCCGCGTTTATCCCCCCTGGGCCCTTACAACGAGTCGCGCGGCCCGAAAGACACAGGAGTGGCAATGCGCCTACTTCCACGACTCCAGCGACATGGGCCTACCTGCCAGCTGAGATACCGGCCAGCAGCTGTTCGAATGGCAGCGACTCCAGCGCGGGGGCCTTGCGTCCGGGCTGGGGGCCGCTGAGCAGTTGCACGAGTTCACCGGCAGCCCGGTCTACGCGGGCCGAGAGGGGCGAGCCGCCGTCGTCGTTTCCCCAGTCCTGGGGCCCGGCGAAGACGCCGGTGGACGCAACCCGGGTCCGCAGGTAGCTGAACAGCGGACGCATGGCGTAGTCCAGAACCATCTGGTGGCGGTCGGTGCCGCCGGTGGCGCCAAGCAGTACGGCTTTGCCGTCGAGGGACTTGGGGTCCAGGACGTCGATGAAGGATTTGAAGAGGCCACTGTAGGACGCGCTGAAAACAGGGCTGACGGCGATGATACCGTCGGAATCCTCGACGCCGGCAATCACCTCCGCGAGGCGGGGAGCGGCGTAACCGGTGACGAAGTTGTTGGCGATGTCCACGGCCAGGTCTCGAAGTTCGACGACGTCGATCCTCGCTTCGTAGCCTGCCGCCCGCAGCTGCCGCTCGGCGGAAGCGGCCAGTTGGTCCGCCAGCAGACGGCTCGACGACGGTACGCCGAGTCCGGCGGAAAGGACTGTGATGCGGCGGGTTTCCATGGCATTCTCCTGTTGCTCGTTCATTCCCCAGCATACATGCATATGCATCTAAATGAGAGAACGGGAGAGCATCACAAACTATTCCCGCAGGGTATCCATCAACGCTTCTTGCCTCCGACACCTGGGACGGACGTGACCTGTTTCATCCACATGGCAATTTGGTCTTCGTCGATGTCCTCCAGGGATTTGAGCTCCACACCCCGCGTCGCTTTGCCCATTCCCACGGGCGTCACCGGCGGCACAGGCTGAAGCGTCGCGCCATTGATAAACATGAGTTTGACGTGGCCAGCGAAGCCGCCGCAGCTGAAGCACCAGCCATCGCCAACGCCGTAATACGCCATGCCCCATTTCACCGAGCGCTGGAGCCTCGGCAGTGACTTGGCCGCCAGTGCATCGATGGCTTCGGCGATGCCACGCTGTGGCTGCGGAAGGCTGGCGATGTAGGCGAAGACGGGCTTGTCGCCAACTGCCGCCTTGGCGGGGCTTGCCCTACCCGTCATGGCTTCCGGCAGCGAAAAGGCTCCGGCGTCGATATGTTCTTCCGAGCGGTCCACAGTATTTCCCTCAATTCGTTCTGGAGGCATGCGCCGACAGGAAGTCCAAGGTCTTATCCCTGGCATCGCGCGCCTCGGTGAAGTTCAAGTGGAACTGGTACTCATGCGGCAGTTCGGGGTCGTGGTCCGCAGCCCAGAACAATTCGGTTACCGGAACGCCCGCTTCCTTCAGGCGATTGCTATAGGGAACCGACTGAAGCCACGTCAGACCATCGCCATTGCCGCCGCTGATGAAGGTCGGCGGGAAATCCTTGGTCACAAAATCAATGGTGGACATGGTGCTGCCCGCATATGTGGAGGACCAGTCCTTCGTTCCCGTATATGCCCACAACGAGGTTTTGAAGCCCCACGCAACCAGGCCATTGAGGTCCGCCATGGCCCGGAGGTCATACACACCGCAATGCAGGATTGTACCGGCAAGGTCCGATTTCTGGAGCGCGGGTTCGACCCCCATCAGCTTCGCATACTCAGGGTTAACAGTGAGAGTGGTCATTTGGCTGGCCAACTGCGCTCCTGCAGAATCGCCGGCCAGGACAATCCGGGTGGTGTCCACGTTCAATTCTGTGGCGTGCGCCTTGATATAGCCAAGGGCATCGTTGATGTCCCGTACGGCCGTGGGATAGACGGCCTCCGGTGCGATCGGGTAACTCACCCCAATGGTCGTGTATCCCTCAGCGGCAAGAATCCGGAGATAGGGTTCCACATCGCCTTGAGCCCCGGAGATCCACG
This sequence comes from Arthrobacter sp. 21a14, assembly GCA_050627125.1. Lineage (GTDB taxonomy): Bacteria > Actinomycetota > Actinomycetes > Actinomycetales > Micrococcaceae > Arthrobacter. The sequence continues at coordinate 411,042 of CP192487.1, forward strand.
CACCGCCATGAATCCAAACAATGGTCGGGAGCGCAGCGGTGGTCCCCGCAGGGCTGAAAACGTCAAAGGTAGAGCCGGGCTTGTAAACGACACCGGCGCGCTCCTGCAATGGAGTGTCCGGGACGTATGGCTCCATCTCGTCAATGGTGGACTGCGCTCCGCGCTCAAAAACGCTGCGAATTAACATGGCGGACGGCCAGGGAGTGGCGGAAAGGGCCAGAAGGATGACCAGGACCAGGATGATTGCCAGGTCCAGTTTCCTCAGCCGGGAAGGCCGCCGTCGTTTGGCCCGCAAAGCTGCCCGGGACCCGGGACCTAAAGGGGAATCGCCCCCCACCCCGGTCCGGGCTGATGCCGCACCAGTCATGTTGGCTTGAGTCGATTCCAGTGGCCCCATTACACACTCCCCCAGTTGGTGTATCTGTGGACCATGCTAAGCCGCCGGAGTTGCATCACGAAGGGCAAGGCAGTGAAATCGCCCGTCCCCTTCTTTAGACCTCCGGGCGGGACACCTTGAGCAACAGTCCCTCGCCGCCGCCGAACATTACCGTGTGAAATCCGGGACCGCGGGCCACCTCCTCAAAGCCCCAATGCTGGTGGAGGGCGAGCGACGCTTGATTGCGGGAGTTGACCACATACCAGGCAGTATCCGCCCGCTCCCAGATCCACAGCAGCCTTGCCTCTGTCAACGCCGCCGCCACGCCTTGGCGCCGAAAAGGCCGAGCTACCGTGATTCCGCCGAGGTAATGGCCTGTTGGCGCAGGTCCATCGAAATAGTCCCAGTAGTGCGTTTTGGCCCAACCCACGACGGCGGGACTTCCATCTCCATTCGGACTACCTTGCGCTGTGAGCTCTAACAAAGCGACTCGGATATTGCTGCCCCGCGCCTTCGGGCACTCATTGAGCGGAGCTGGGAAGGGGGCCGCGGCGTGGCGGGCATCGCGAAGCGGGCACGGCCCCCTTCCCAGCGCAGCGACCAATTGGCACAGTCTAATTCGTCGCAAGGGCTTGCAATATGAGTTCAAACTCATAATATGGGATTAGTGATGTGGCCTGTCTCACGCGGCGCGCATCAATTCCAAGCCTTCAAAGTGGAAGGCCCAACGATCGGATTCCCATGTCAGACATTGCTGTTCTGATCAACACAGCTGTAGCGGTCCTGGCCGCCGTCGTGCTGATCGTCCGCTTCAGAGTCAACCCCGTCATTTCCCTGGTCATCGCCTCCGTGTATTTAGGCCTGGCCGTCGGCCTCGGTGTCGAAGAGACCGTCAAGACCATCACGTCCGGCTTCGGCGAGATCATGGTGGATGTGGGCCTGCTCATCGCCTTCGGCGTTTTGATGGGCTCCATCCTCAACCAGAGTGGTGCTATCCGGCGCCTGGTGGAGCATCTCCTCAAGACCTTCGGCCCCAAACGCCTGCCGTACACGATGGGTCTGGCGATAGGCACGCTCCTCCAGTCCATCTTCCTGGATGTCCTCCTGGTTATCTCAGCCCCGCTTGCCCGCAAGCTGGCTCCCAAAATCGGAAAACTGGGAACGGCACGCATGGCAACCGCCATGGCTATCGCACTGGAATGCGGCATCGTCTTTACGGTCCCCGGCGTGGCTTCGCTGGCTTTGGCCGGCCTCCTCAACGTCCCGCTCGGCAAGATGCTGCTCTTCGGCCTGCTGCTGGTGATTCCCACCATCGTCATTTCCATTGCCATCATGACGTTCCTCTTCCGCCGCGGTTTCTGGAATGAAGCCAAGGACGAGGACCACACCTTCGTGGCCGAGGAAGACAGCGAGGGCGAGGAACCCATAAGCGGCTCCCTCCCCGGAACAGATGCCGCCAGCAACTCCGGCGCCGGGCCCAACACCCAGCCAACCAAGGGCGCAGTGGTTGTTACCGAACGCGAGAGCAAAGAGAAACCGCTGATCATGCTCTTCGCCCCGCTCCTGACTTCCCTGATCCTCATCGGAGCGGGCGCCATCCTACAGATTTTCAAGATCGATCTCCCCTGGCTCCAGCTGCTTGGCGAACCTGTCATCGCCCTTCTCATCGGGCTGATCGGCACCTGCCTTGTAACCCGTGCATCCATTGGCCAGAAAAAAGTTGAAGAGGCCATTGCTGTCGGCTTCAAGGAAAGCGGGCAGATCCTGATCCTCACCGGCGTGGGCGGATCCCTGGCGTCCACCGTGAAGGCGGCTGGCCTCGGCGACATCCTTGGTGGCTTCTTCTCAGCGAGCACCGTAGCCCCGCTGCTGGTGGTCTGGGCCATCGCCGCAGTGCTGCACATCGCCGTCGGCTCCGTCACTCTGTCCGCCATCACGGCAGCCGGGCTGCTGGCACCCATCGCGCCCGCGATTGGACTTGATCCCGTGCTGCTGGCCCTCGCCGCCGGCGCCGGCTCGCTCTTCATGGTTCACGTCACCAGCAACACGTTCTGGCTCCTGCAGTCCCTTTTGGGCCAGAGTGTGAGGGGTGCATTGAAATCGGTCACGGTGGGAGTGTCAGTAGCCTCCGTGGTCGCGATCCTGCTGATTCTGCCCATGAGCCTGCTGTTCTAACGCCCCGCCGACCGTCCCATCACCAAGAACGCACGAGAGAAGACCATGACACACGAAACAATCGCCCCGTTGGACGGCGTCCGAGTCCTTGAACTCGGCAATTACATTGCCGCTCCCACGGCTGGCAGGCTGCTTGGCGATTTCGGCGCCGAAGTCATCAAGGTCGAGCGTCCAGGCACCGGCGACGAGCTCCGCAACTGGCGCCTCCACAAGGGCAACACTTCCATGCTCTACCGCACGCTGAACCGCAACAAGAAGTCCGTGGTCCTGGATCTCCGTACCGAGGCCGGGAAGCAGGCTGTTCTTGCCTTGGTTGCCAAATCGGACATCCTGCTCGAAAACTTCCGCCCGGGCACGCTGGAGAAGTGGGGTCTCGGGCCGGAAGTCCTCAACCAAGCCAATCCGGACCTCATCGTCACCCGGATCTCTGCCTTTGGACAGACAGGGCCATTGTCCGAGCGGCCCGGGTTTGCCGCCGTCGCCGAGGCCTATAGCGGTTTCCGCAACCTGGTAGGTGACCCGGACCGCGCTCCGGTGCGCGTGGGCGTCTCCATCGGAGACTCGATCGCGGGGCTTTACGCCGCGTTCGGCTCCATGATGAGTCTTTACCAGCGTGAAGCACGACGCCGGAACTCGGCCGGCGCTGTTCCCCTCGCCGAACGCATCATCGACGTCGCGCTGAACGAAGCGATGTTCTCCATGATGGAATCGCTGATTCCTGATTATCAGGCCTACGGCGTGGACCGGCAGCGCGTGGGTGGCCGGATGGAAGGCATTGCGCCCTCGAATGCGTACGTGTGTAAGGACGGTGCCAGCATTGTGGTGGCCGGAAATGGCGACTCGATTTTCCAGCGTTACATGCAGACCATCGGCCGGCCGGACTTGGCCGAGGACCCAGCGCTGCAGACAAATGCCGGACGGTGGGCGAGCCGCGAGGAACTGGACCAGGCAATCGGCGAGTGGACCGGGCAGCTGACCGCATCTGAGGCATTGGCGGCCTTGGAGGATGCCGGAGTTCCCGCCGGGCCCATCTACACCGCCGCGGATATCAGCACGGACAGCCAGTACGCGGCCCGCAACATGATCCAGAAGTTCGACGTTTCCACTGGCGAGGAGGTCCTCCCAGGAGTAGGTTTTCCGGGCATCGTGCCCGTGATCGGGGACCAGTCCCTGCCCATCCGCAACCTGGGACCGGACCTCGGTGAAAACACTGAAGAAATCCTTGGCGGGCTCCTTCACTTGGATGCTGCCCAAATCGATGCGGCTTCCGGCCGCGAGGAGGCTCTCCGACCATGAACGGCTTTGAAAGCACCCACGCCACGACCTTGGGCAGCGTCATCCTGAGGGACGTCACCTTGCGGGACGGGCTGCAGCTCACCGGAAAACTCCTGCCAACGGAGCAAAAGATCGAAACAGTCCGTGAGCTGCTGCGCCTGGGCGTCCCGGCGATCGAGCTCGGATCCATGGCGCGCGCGGACCTCGTTCCCACCATGGCCAACACTCTCGAAGTGGTCCAGGCCCTCACGCCGGAGGAACTCGAAAAGTGCTGGATCTGGGTAGCGACACCCGGCCATGTTGCCAAGGCATCAGCTGCAGGCGCGCGGAATTTCCAGTACTGCCTGTCTGCTTCGGATTCACACAACAAGGCGAACATCGGCCGGACCACGGACGAGAGCCTGGCCGCTTTGCCTGAGGCCATTGAGTACGCGCGTGCAGTGAATGGCCAGATTCAGCTGTGTATTGCGACGTCCTTCACCTGTCCTTTCGAGGGCTACGTTCCGGAGGAGCGCATCCTCTCGATCGCCAATGATCCCCGGGCGGAAGGCACCACGGACATCGTCATCTGCGACACCTTGGGTCAGGCCGTTCCTGCCCAGGTGTCCAGTCTGATCACACGTGTGCGGGATGAGTCCCCTGTCCGGCGCATCGTCTATCACGGTCACGACACCTGGGGCTTGGGCGTGGCCAACACGCTCGCGGCAATCCAAGCGGGCGCAGCAATGGTGGACGGCGCTTTGGGCGGTCTGGGCGGTTGCCCCTTCGCACCCGGCGCCAGCGGCAACACTTCCAGCGAGGACATCCTGTTTGCCACACGTCCCGAATGGCTGACGCCGGATGTCTTTGGCCAACTGGTGGTCCTGTCCGAAAAGCTGCTGGCAGAGCTGGGCGAACCCAACCGTTCAAAGGCAGCCCAAGGCGCCCGCTCCCGGGCTGCAGCCTTTGACTGGGTCATCCCTTCCTCCACAGGGGGCAACTGACTATGGGGAACCATTTCCTTGTCACCACCGCCATCCCTGACCCGGGACTGCAATTGCTTTCCGACGCCGGTCAGGTCACCGTCCTTCCCGAGCCGCCTGATTACGCGACGCTTTCAAGCCTGTGCGCTTCGGGAGACTACGACGTGGTCCTCACCCAGTTACGCGACGTCATCGACGAGCCACTGCTGACCGAGGCGCGGGTAAAGGGCGTCTCCAATTTCGCGGTGGGGTACAACAACATTGACATCGATGCCGCCACCCGGCACGGCATCCTCGTCGGAAATACGCCCGGCGTCCTCACGGATGCGACGGCGGACATTGCCATGTTGCTCATTCTCGGAAGCGCCCGACGGGTTGTGGAGGCGGACAAGCTGGTGCGCGAGGGAAAGTTCCTTGGGTGGGAGCCGGAGTTCATGCTGGGCCGGGACGTTTCCGGCGCTGTACTTGGGCTTGCCGGATTCGGCAGGATCGCCCGCGCCGTGGCTCGTCGGGCCCTGGGTTTTGGCATGGAGGTGCTCTTCGCGCCGCGGCCACCCAGCGATCGTCCCGTCAGCGATGAGGAACTCGGTGAATTCGCGGGCAAAGTCCGCCAAGTTCCTTGGAACGAGCTGGTCGAGCGCAGCGACTTTCTCTCCTTGCACGTACCGCTCAATGAGCAGACCAAGCACTTGGTGGATGCGGACGTGTTGGCTCGGATGAAGCCCGACGCCATCCTCATTAACACCGCCCGCGGTCCTGTGGTGGACGAGGCCGCTTTGGTGGAAGCCCTGCGCAACGGAATTATTGCCGGGGCTGGCTTGGATGTGTTCGAGGACGAGCCGAGGCTCGCTCCCGGCCTCGCCGAACTCCCAAACACTGTCCTCTTGCCGCATGTCGGCAGCGCAACTGTCCCCGTCCGCGCCGAAATGGCCAGGCTGAGCGCCCTCAACGCGATCGCTATCGCGGAAGATCGGTTGCCGCCACATCCGGTGAACCCGCTCGCCAGAGCATGAGCATTCTGGTCGCCCCGGACAGTTTTCACGGGCACATACACGGCAGCTGAGGTTGAGGCCTCCATCGCAGCAGGAATTCACGACGCCGGCGGCTCGGCTATGCAGCTACCCCGCTGTTGCAGGGCTCTAGCTGGGCTTCCCCGCTCCGCCAGCCGCCATCAGCTCCAGACGACGTAGAGTTTCGCGGTTGCGGACGGTGATCATGGGATCCCTGAGTACCTTTGGCACCACCTTGCCCGGGCCCCGGATCGCGTCTTCGGCCATAGAGACGCGGCACTGGTTGCCACCCAGGTCCTCCAAAGTGATGCGGACCTTTGCTTCACCTACGGGCCAGCCACGGGCTAAGAGTTCCAGGTTCCGGCCGGGTTCGACGGCGGTGACGCTGGTGCTGTCGTTGAGGAGGAGCGGCCAGGCTCCCACGGAGTGATGGAGTTTGGAACCGACCTGGGGCCACTGGTCATCCACCGCGCGGATCCTTGAGGCGCCGACAACCCACCCGGAGTAAAGCCAGCCGTCGGCAATGACGTTCCAGACGTCCGCGGCAGAAGACTTGAACAGCTGGGTAACGGTGGACATGGAGTTCCCTTCTGTGTGCCTTCGGCATCTGCCGTGAGACTAAGCTAAGCATGCTTATAAATTGTCCGCCATAGGCCGCCTACACTGTTGGCATGATGAGCAGTGAGTGGCGTTATTGGGCGGCATGCGTAGCTCTGATGTCCATGCTGCCGCTGGCGTCGTGTGACGGCTCCCCCCGCAAAGAACAGCCCACCAACTCCGAAGCACAGCCGATCTCCGTAGAGGTTAATCAATCTCGGGACCAATACGGCAAGCAAGCCATCCTCATACAGCTCACCAACACCACAGACACTCCCGTTACCGTGAGCGGTGCCCAGCTGAACTCCCCGTTGTTTGAGAAAGACATCATCTGGGAGCCAACAGGCGGCATCCTGGAACTACCGCCCCGGCAGCCCAAAAGCCTTCCCGCCACTTTGCCTGCGCCGCATTGCAGGCAGTCGCCTAGTGAACCCCTCAAGGCCATCGTTCAATATACGGAGTTAGCCAAGGGACCCGCAGAAACCTCGGTTGAGGCGCAGGATCCGTTCAACGTCCTGCCCCGGAACGCCGACGAGCTGTGCTTGGCAGCCGACGCTGCCGCCGTAGCGGCCATCGTCTTGGATCCCGATCTTGAGGTGGCCCCGGATGGTCGAACCGCCGTCGTGCGTCTTGTCATTGCTCCTGCGAGCACTCCTGGTGAGTCACCGCAGAAGCTCACGATTAACTCCATCGACGGAACCACCCTGCTGGCCGAATCGCCCGCGGATCCTTGGCCGCGGGACATCGCGATATCATCCGGCGGGGACCCGAAAGAGATGCCTTTGACAATCCGTCCGGCGCGTTGCGACCCGCATGCGGTGGCCGAGGACAAAGTGGGAACGCTGCTGCCATTAAGGATTTCGGTGGGCGCACGGGAAGGCGTACTGAAGGTTGCAGCACCAAATGAGTTGCGTGGTCGTATCTACGACTTCGTGACGGCGGCCTGTGGTGGAGCCGCTCATTAGAGCGTTCGTATTCGTCAGTACTCGACGTGACGGTGCCCTCTAGCCGACTGTAGCCAGAGCGGCCGGAGCGCATTCCACCTTGACTTTCACATTGGCTTCCACCGCCTTCACTTCACCGTCCATCTGGTACGGCAGGGGCTTGAGCGTAGTGAATTCGTAGCTGCTCACGCTCGGCTGATCGCCCAGGCCTTGTGTGGTTGCTCGGAGGGCAGTCAGCAACACCCTCCATTTGGGCATGTGCGGAAAGACGATGACCTCGAATTTGCCGTCCGAAGGGTGATCTTCGGCCTCACTGAGCGTGGCGTACTTGGCCATCTCGGGGATGTTGGCGAAAACCAGGCTGTCGAATTTCCGGCGCCTGCCATCGGATGTGCGGATGGCGAATGGCTCGAATTTCGAGAAGGTCTTGATGACGGAGACCATCTCAGTCAGGGCTCCCTTACTGCCCTTTTCGAGTTCGGTGGCCACAACAGGCGTGAGACCAAAGCCGATGTAGGAGTGCGCGTATTCCAAGGGCTCGCCTTCTGGTTGGCCCGTGTGAATGCTCAGGAGGTCAATTTTCCGGACGTGGCCCTCAGCAATAGCTTCTTCCAAGGGTTTGGTTCCCGTGATCCGACGGTGGTCATTGGCGTTGCCCGCGGCCATGACCGCACACACCGCTTGCGGGTTTCCCGCCTGCATCACTCCGTTGACAACCTCGTTATAGCCACCATCACCGCTCACAGAAACAACAAGGACGTCGCCTCCCTTTGCTGCCGCCGTCCGGGCCAACTCCACAGCATGTCCAGCGTGTTCAGTGGGCTGCAGGGTGATCTCTGGCGCGTAGGGGAGCATGTCCTTCAGCTTGACCTGTAATTGCTCAGCCAGTTCGGGTGCATTACCCGTGCTGTTGGGATTGAAAACAATGGCGATCGATTCAAAAGTCCGTGCAGAATGCATAATGTGCTCCTTGCGTGTACGCCCGTTTGGTTAATACCGTTAGCTCTTATTAGTCCCTACGACTCCCCCGGGAACCGCCCACCAATGAGTCTGGTCATATGTTCGGCAGTCGCGAGCAAAGGTTCCACCCACGCTTGGCACGTTTCCAGCGGCATCCGGAGCGTGGGGCCGCTGATGGTGACTGCGCCCACCAGGGCAGCCGCTGAATCGAACACCGGCGCCGAGAGCCCGGAGGCACCGTCTTCCCGCTCCCCTACAGTGATCGCAAAGCCATCGGCCCGAGTCTTCTTGACAGCGATCTCCAATTCCTCGGAGCTCGTGATCGTGTAGTCGGTAATGGGCTCCAACGGGTCGCGAAGGACAGCCTCCATCAATTCAGGAGACCAAGCAAGCAGGACCCTGCCCGCCGAACCCGCATGAAGCGGGATGATCTTGCCAAGGTGCATCTCGCGGCGGAGCGCGTGGCGGGTATCTGCCATCGCGACGCATACGCGGTAGTGCTGTTCTGCTTTGAAGAAGCATGCAGTCTCACCGGTGGTATCCCGCAACGTCTTGAGTAGCGGGCTCAGGATGTCCACCACTTCCATGCCACGGGTGGCCGGAGCCGCCCAATAGGCCATCCGCATTCCGATGCGGTACGCGTCGCCCTCCCGGTCCAGGAATCCTTGGGACGTCAGGTTGGTGACGAGACGCTGCACCGTGGATGTCGGCATCCCGGTGTACTCGCGAATGTCGCTCAGCTGCAGCACCGGCTTCGAAAGGGAAAAGGCGTCCAGGATGGACGTGATCTTGCCAAGGACAAGCAAAGGGTTGCCGTTGGCCTTCGCGGAAGCATCGGATGCTGACATAAGTCTCACGCTAAACGCTCGCCGGAAGGGACGCCAATCCCCCGGCCGGTTGGAGCTACAACAGGACAGTGCCCTGGATGCATGTAGCCGATGCCCCGCCGATCCAGATGTCACCGTCCGCGGCCTTCACATGGATGCGACCCGCCCTGCCCAGTACCGTGCCCTGGGCAGCCACGTACTCTTCAGGGGCCCGGCCGCTGCCGATCAGCCACTGCGCTGCACCCGCGTTGAAACTGCCGGTCACGGGATCTTCCACCATGGCGTCGCCCGGAATGAACGTGCGCACTTCAAAGTCGACGTCGGAACCGGGCTCGTGCGGGCCAATAACCCCGACCTTGAGGTCACCCATCGCCACCAGATCCGGTTCGATGGCCAGGACTTGTTCCGCAGACTCAAGCAGGACACCAACCCACTCGGGGCCGTTCACGAGCCATGATGCATCCAGCAAGGAGTCCTCGGGGAGCCTAAGACCGGCCGCCAGCTGGGAACGAACGGCTGCATCCACCGGCTCGAAGCGGGTCAGTGGTGGTGCAGCAAAAGCCAGCCGACCGGCGTCGTGCTTCACCCGGACCAAACCTGCGCCACATTCCTGCACCAGCACGCCCTCAGTCTTGGGCTCTCCCCCGGCCTGCAGCCAAGTGTGTGCCGAACCGAGGGTTGGGTGCCCCGCGAACGGGAACTCCTCGCTGCCCGTGAAGATGCGCACCCGATAATCGGCACGCGGATCTGTTGGAGGGAGAAGAAAGGTGGTCTCGGAGAGGTTGGTCCAATTAGCAAAGTGCTGCATCGCCTCGCTGCTCAGTCCCTCTGCGTCAACCACAACTGCCAACGGGTTACCGCGATATGGCTGGGCGGAGAAGACGTCAACCTGATGGAACGGGCGGATACGCAAGGATTCTGAAGTCACCGCTGCAGGCTATCACTGGGTGGCTGACCAGGCGTGCCCATGCAAAACTACGAGCATGGCAGAGAACAAGACCCAGCCCACGAGCATGTCCGTGGATGAATTCCTGTCCTCCGTGGAGCATCCTGGCCGGCGCGCCGATGGGTTGGAACTGCGGAGGATGATGCAGGAGATCACTGGCGAGGAAGGCGTGATGTGGGGGCCGACCATCGTGGGATTTGGCAGCTACCACTACAAATACGAGAGCGGACGGGAAGGTGACTCCGCCGCCGTCGGTTTCTCACCGCGCAAGGCGAACCTGGCACTCTATGGCCTTACCTACGGTCCCGACGCCGACCGCCTGCTTCCCGAGTTGGGCAAGCACAAGACCGGAGCCGCATGTTTATACATCAATAGGCTGGACGACGTGGACCGTGAGGTCCTCGCAGAGATGATCCGGACAGGCTACCAACACGTCATGTCGGAGCTCCACACGCCGTCCTCATAAGCAAAAGGACCCCCACCACCGGAAACCGGCAGTGGGGGTCCTTCTTAGCAGTCAGAGACTACTTCCCTGCAACGACCTCAAGGTCGATAACAGCGGAAACATCCTCGTGCAGGCGAACGTTGGCCTGGTACGAACCGACAGACTTGATGTGGTTCGGCAGTTCAACGTTGCGCTTGTCGATGGCGCCGAGGCCAGCGGCCTCAACAGCAGCAGCGACATCAGCAGGCTTGACGGTGCCGAAGAGACGACCGGACTCGCCGGCCTTCACCTCGAGCTTGACCTTCTTGGAGGACAGAGCCTGAGCCTGTGCCTGTGCAGCTTCAACAGAAGCGTGGGCACGAGCAGCGCGGGCAGCCTTGATGGACTCAACCTGCTTCTCGCCACCCTTGGTCCAGGTCAGAGCGAAGCCGCGGGGCAGCAGGAAGTTACGTGCGTAACCGTCCTTGACCTCGACAACGTCGCCAGCAGCACCGAGACCGGTTACTTCGTGGGTCAGAATGAGCTTTGCCATGTTAGTTAATCCCTTCCCTTAGCCGCGGCCAGCGCCGGAGTAAGGCAGCAGAGCAACTTCGCGGGCGTTCTTGATTGCCTGGGCGATCTTGCGCTGTTCCTGAACGGTAACGCCAGTAACGCGACGAGCGCGGATCTTTCCGCGGTCGGAGATGAACTTGCGCAGCAGTGCTACGTCCTTGTAGTCGATGACAGTGATGTCAGCGGCCTTCAAGGGGTTGGACTTTGGTTTGGGCTTACGGAGTTCAGCCTTAGCCATCGTGGAGCTCCTTTTCTATGGAGCCCGTGGATATTGATCCACGGGATGGTGGTGTTCGACGGCGGTAGTCGCCCGGATGCCTTGCGGCAGTCCCGGCGGGTTCCGGCGTCGGACTTTTTCTTGGTGTTTAGAAGGGAGGTTCGGAATCCGGGCCGTTGCCCCAGCCGCCAGCATTGCTGACACCGGGCGTAGCCCAAGGGTCATCCTGCTGTGCGGGCTGGTTGCCGCCCCAGTTTCCACCGGAGTTGCCGCCCTGGCTTGCACCAGCTGCTGCACCTCCTCCAAAGCCACCGGCGTTACCGCCACCGAAGCCACCCTGGCCACCGTTTCCGGCGCCGAACTGGCCACCGGAGCGCTGGGTACGGTTGACTTTGGCGTTTGCGTAACGCAGGCTCGGGCCGATTTCATCGACCTCAAGCTCGATAACGGTGCGCTTCTCGCCTTCTTTGGTTTCGTAAGAACGGCTCTTCAAACGGCCGGAGACAATGACGCGCATGCCCTTGGTGAGGGACTCGGCCACGTTCTCGGCTGCTTCGCGCCAGACGGAAGCGCGGAGGAACAGGGTTTCCCCGTCCTTCCACTCATTCGACTGACGGTCAAAGGTCCGGGGAGTAGAAGCGATGGTGAAGTTCGCTACTGCTGAGCCAGACGGGGTGAACCGCAGCTCCGGGTCATTGGTGAGATTACCAATGACCGTAATAGTGGTTTCGCCTGCCATCTACTGCCTCCTTGTTCGTTCCTGCGGTGTAAAGATCTGGAAGGGGCTGATTACTCAGCTACGACCTTCTGGTCTTCGGGGCGGATGATCTTGGTGCGCATGATCGTCTCGTTAAGGGACAGCTGGCGGTCAAGTTCCTTGGCGGTAGCCGGCTCAGCGGTGAAGTTCACCACTGCGTAGATACCTTCGGACTTCTTCTTGATGTCGTATGCCAGACGGCGACGGCCCCAGATGTCAACCTTTTCGATGGTTCCACCATCGGTGGTGATGACATTGAGGAACTTCTGAAGCGACGGCTCTACGGTACGCTCTTCGACCTCGGGGTCGATGATTACCATCAATTCGTAAGGACGCATATGTGAACCCACCTCCTTTGGGCTAAGCGGTTACGGTATTTCCGTAACAGGAGGTTCATTTGCGATGCTGTGGCTCGCTCCCCCGCCGAAGACTCGGAAGGAGGGCGCAACACAGACTTCAATATCTTAGTGCATCTCCTGCACTCAAAGCTATTCGGTGGGGTCCTGGACCGAAACCTGCCAGTTGCCGTATGTGGATAACTGGGCTGCAGGCCAGTGAATACTTGAACCATGAGCGTTCTGAAATCCACCATCCTCTTCGTTTTGGCCGCGGTAGCGGAGATCGGCGGCGCTTGGCTCATCTGGCAATCAGTCCGGGAGGGCAAAGCCTGGTGGTGGGCCGGTCTCGGTGTTGTTGCGCTGGGGATCTACGGGTTCTTTGCAGCCTTCCAACCGGATGCCCACTTCGGGCGGGTCCTGTCAGCGTACGGAGGGGTCTTCATTGCCGGTTCTCTCGCATGGGGCATGCTGGTGGACGGCTTCCGGCCAGATCGATGGGACGTCATCGGAGCGGCGATCTGCATTGTGGGAGTCGGAATCATTATGTTCGCGCCACGGCCGGGTGCCTAGCCCTCGGCAGAGCTCCTCAAAAGCGACACGAACGACAAAACCCCTGGAAGATCAGCGATCTTCCAGGGGTTTCCTGTGCGCGGAGGGGGACTTGAACCCCCACCCCCTTTCGAGGACTAGCACCTCAAGCTAGCGCGTCTGCCATTCCGCCACCCGCGCAGGGTGATTCGAAGAAACAGTGTTTCGTTTTTCTCCGTAACAGCGACAAAGACACTAACACGAGGATGCCCATTTCGTGGATTCCTATGTCCCAGCGCTCCCAAGCAAAGGAGTAACTGAGGGCTAGGGTGGGGGCATGGATGCACTGAACTCCCTGGTCCTCACAGTCGTTTTCGCCGCGATCTTTCTCTACGCCCTCTATTTCGTGGTCCGCTCGGGCGTAAGGGATGGCATCCTTCAGGCTGACAAGAAACGCAGCAACACGGGCATCGGTGATTAGTGACCATGAACAACGTAAGAGTCAGGCGCAGCCGGTTGCGTTTCGTTGTCATGGTGGCAGCCGGCGCCGCAGCCTTCGTGGTCACGGGCGTCGCAGGCAGTTGGGTTGATGCCCCGGCCGTGGGCTGGGCAACGGCAGCGCTGATCTATGTTGCCTGGGTGTGGCTGGTGATAGCGCGGATGGATCCCGCCGAGACCCAGCAGCACGCGACCTCCGAGGACCCGTCCCGTGGGGTCACCGACGTACTGATCCTTATCGCAAACCTGGCCAGCATCGCCGCCGCTGCCGCGGTGATCGTCAACTCGCACACTGAAGGAACGGACACGCGCTTCTACTCGGCCGCGCTCTCCCTGGCGTGCGTAGCCCTGTCCTGGATGCTGGTCCAAACGCTCTTCACCCTGCGCTACGCCGAGCTCTATTACAGCCCCGAAGCCGACGCCGGTGGTGGAGTTGGTGGCATCAGCTTCAACCAGGATCGGCCACCGCAATACACGGATTTCGCCTACCTGGCCACCAGCCTGGGCATGACGTATCAGGTCTCGGACACCAACCTGGGCAACCACAGGATCCGGCTTGAGGCCTTAAAACACAGTCTGCTTTCCTACCTGTTCGGCACCGTCATCCTGGCCGTCACCATCAACCTCGTCATTGGCCTGGCCCAGTAGTCCATACCGCCCGACGCTCAGTTCCCGGCGGCGTGCCCAGGCGTAGGCTACTTGCCATGAAGCCCCGGCTGATTTGGGTTGCGGCGATCATTCTGGTGGCCGCGATCGGCGGACTGGTGTGGTTCGCGGTGGACAAGTCGCGTGTGTGCCCTGCCATTGGCAACGCAACGCCGATCGAGTTGAAGATAGCCTCGATGCCAAGCCGCGTCCAGGCATGTTTCGGAGACGGCTGCACGCCGCGGCCCCTCCAGCAGCAGACGGATGGCCGCTGGCTCGTCCCTCAGGAGCCTCCGTACCTACCCGCCGGGCAGTCAACCTCCACTCCGGGCGTGGTGGCCAAGGTCCGCGTTGTGGTCAAGGAGACAGGCAAACGCCAGCGGGACGCCGTCTTCGACATCCCTGCGATACCGGGTGTTCCGGACACCACCGGCGCACAATGCCCCGGACCCATCCAGTACCTCCCCGTTGAGGTGCCTTAACCACAAACGGGGCAGCCGCCGTCGAACGCTGACGGCGGCTGCCCCGGACGAAAAGGACGCTTACGACGCCGGACCGGAACCCAACGTCACACGCTCGGCTTCCCCATCACCCACCGGAGCGGACGGCGTCCCGCGCTTGCGGTATCGGAATACGCCGATGGCGACGACAACCGCAGCCAGAGCCAGCGAGAGGAAGAGCGATTCCCGCGTGGACTCAAGGATCACCATGCCGATGATGAGCGCAACGATGCTTCCAATCGCGATCCACGTAAGGTACGGGAAGAACCACATCTTGAGGTCGAGGTCCTTGGCGGCCGCGCCCATCCGGCGGCGGAGGATGAGCTGTGAACTGGCGATGACCAGCCAGACGAACAAGGCGATGGCGCCGGACGTGTTGACGAGGAACAGGAACACGGTGTCCGGAGCCACGTAGTTCAGGCCAACGGTGATGAACCCGACCACGGTGGAGGCCAGTACTGCTGCCGCAGGCACGCCGCGCTTGGAAATCTTCATCCAGGATTTCGGGGCGTCGCCACGCTGCGAGAGCGAGAAGAGCATGCGGCTTGCTGTGTACAGGCCCGAGTTCAGGCAGGAGAGAACCGATGTGAGGACCACGATGTCCATGATGGTGCCGGCACCTGGGATTCCGTAAAGCTCGATCACGGCAACGTACGGGCTCTTGGCAACTGAAGCGCTGTTCCACGGCAGGAGCGTGACCACAATGGCAATGGAGCCGATGTAGAAGATCAAGATGCGCCATACGGTGGACTTCACGGCCTTCTTGACGGCGTCCACAGGGTTTTCGGACTCGCCCGCGGCGATGGTGGCAATCTCGGCACCGAAGAACGAGAAGACCACTACGAGGATGCCAGCCAGGACGGCGCCGGGACCGTTGGGCATGAAACCGCCCTGATCCAGGAGGTTGGCGACGCCCGGAGCGGAAACGCCCGGGATCAGGCCAAGGATCGCGGCAATGCCTGCGAGCAGGAAGATGACGATTGCGGCCACCTTGATGGATGCGAACCAGAATTCGAACTCGCCGTACGACTTCACGGAGCCAAGGTTGGTAAGTGTCAGAAGCACCATGAGAACCAGTGCCCAAACCCATTGGTCGACGCCCGGCACCCAGCGATGCATGATGGCAGCGCCGGCGGTGGCCTCGATGCCGAGCACGATGATCCAGAACCACGCGTAGAGCCAGCCGATGCTGAACCCGGCCCAGCGGCCCAACGCCTTGTCCGCGTAGGTGGAGAAGGAGCCTGTCTCCGGGTTGGCCGCGGCCATCTCGCCAAGCATCCGCATGACGAGGATGACCACCAGGCCGGCGGCCAGATAGGCGACAAGGATGCCCGGACCAGCCTGTTGGATGGCGGCGCCGGAGCCCACAAAGAGCCCGGCACCAATCACGCCGGCGATGGCGATCATGGAGAGGTGTCGTGGCTTCAGGGACTTTGAAAGCTGTTGGTCAGCGTGCATGGGTCGGCGCCGTCCTTAGTGTCTTTGGAGAGGGGCCCGAGTTGATGTGCAGCGGGCCACATGGCTTTTCCACACTAGCCATCCGCGAAGGTCAAAATCCTGTGCGAGTGTACATTTTGCCGATCTCAAAAAAGGAAGCATGCACAAAAAGTATGATTATAAACATCAAAAGTTTCCTGAGGGAAACATTTGAAACGCCCTTGAAATGAGTCCTTAAGGCTTCCTAGCCTCCTTCGGGAACTTAGACGTCGGTCCGGAAGAACAGCTCCGCCACAGAAGCCAAGCGGAGCGGGTCCTCCACGCCGCACAACTCCCGCGCCGAATGCATGGACAGCAGGGGGATGCCCACGTCAACTGTCCTTATACCCAACCGCGTCGCTGTAAGGGGACCGATGGTCGAGCCGCAAGGAAGGTCATTGTTGGAGACATATTCCTGATACGGCACATTAGCGTCCTTGCACATACGCGCCCACAGCGCAGCTCCCGTCGCGTCGGTGGCGTAGCGCTGGTTGGCGTTGATCTTCAACAGCGGCCCACCGTTGAGTACGGGACGATTTACGGGATCATGTCTCTCGGCGTAGTTCGGGTGGACGGCGTGGCCGGCATCCGCCGAGACACAGAACGACGCCGCCAAGGACTGCCGCCGCTGGCTCACCGAAGCGCCAAGACCGTCAGAGATTCGGGTCAGAATGTCCTCAAGGATGGGTCCGCAGGCACCGGAGCGCGAGTTGGAACCGATCTCTTCATGGTCGAATGCGGCGAGGACAGCGATCGGGCCGTCTTGCTGCCCCGCTTTCGCATGTTCGATCAATGCCACCAAGCCAGCGTGGGTCGAAGAAAGGTTGTCCAAGCGACCGGAGGCGAAGAACTCACCCTTGGCGCCGAAAACCGCGGGCGCCTGCGTGTCCGCCACCACGACGTCGTAACCCCCGATGTCTGCTGGATCAACGGCGGCGCCCTCGATTCGCTGGGCAAGCAGGCCCAAAAGATCTTCGTTGGCCGGATCACCCAGCCCGAAAATTGGATTCATGTGCTGCTGCTTGGACAGAACGAGGCCATTGTCATTGACCCCACGATCCAGGTGGATAGCCAATTGCGGAAAGCGCAGGAGCGGGCCGGTTGCAGTCAAGTGCTGCGTGCCGTCGCGTAGCACCAGGCGGCCGGCCAGTTGCAGCTCGCGGTCAAGCCAGGAGTTAAGGAGCGGCCCTCCGTACACCTCGACGCCGGCCTGCAGCCAACCGAACTTGCCGGCGGTGGGCTTCGGCTTCAGTTTGAAGGAGGGGGAGTCCGTGTGGGCGCCCAGGATATTGAAGCCTGTGGTTGGCCCTGCATTTTCGGGAGTAACCCACGCGATCAGGGCGCCATCACGGATGACATAGAACTTACCTGCGCCACCATCCCACGGCTGCAGTTCATCCAGTGAGGTGAAGCCAGCGCTATCAAGCCGGCGACCCGCCTCGTGCACTGCATGGAAGCTCGACGGCGAAGCCGAAACATACGCACCGAGGTCCTGGACGTGGTCAACTGCTGCGGAGGCATTCGAAGGCATGCCCCCGAGTCTAGCTGCGCTCCTCGATCGCTTCGCGTCAGACCGTGACGTTCAGCGCGGCTGTGTAACCTCCCTGAATCGAGCCAGACATGGTGGCCAGCTGATATATGCCTCCATCGTCACCAAAGACGTTGTCATCTGCAAGGGTGCTCTTTGCGAAGTTCCGGGCACTCGATTCATATCCCTCCGACGCGTAGACGTCCTTGCACGCTGCTTCGGTCAGGGCGATCTGGGAAACTGCCAACACCTGCCCGGCCGCAGAGGTGTTGCTCATGGATTCAAATACCTCAAAGTGAATATGAGGCCACCGGCCACTGTAGGCACCGGGGTAGATGGTGGTGAAAGTGACCTGGCCGTTGCTGTCGGCTTCCTGGACGCCGCGGAGGTAGTTCTCGTTCTTCAGCCCCGAGTCGTACAGGGAATACTTTCCATTCTGGTCACAGTGCCAGGCATAGACCGCTGCACCCACCAGAGGCGAGCAACCGTTGGCGTTGTCCAAGAGCGTCAGGGTGAAAGTCAGTGGGACACCCGTGGCCGTCGTGGAGGAGCCACCGAAGCTTGAAGTGATGTCCTTGCGAACCACTCCCGATGCTTCGAGCACATTCGGCCCGTTGGAACCATCGCCGGGGTAGGGGCCGAGTGTTTCCTCGGGGATCTCGACTCCGCATTCAGCGAGTGCACGCGTCACCGTACTGGTGGCGGAAGGCGTTCCGGCCGCCGTCGTGCTTTCTGTCCCGGTTGCGGTAGCGCTGGAAGACGACAACGATGCGGCGCCCCCTCCGGAACCCGGCGTACAGGCTGCCAAGGCCGCTGCCGTCCCGGCGCCGAACAGGACTCCCAGCGTTCGCCGGCGGCTCAGAAGTGTGGAGAGATCGAATTCGAGGCCTCGATCGTGGTTTGGATGGGGCTGCGGCGATGTCATGCGTCCATCAAACCCACACGGGCTGTGCCTTGTATATGCCAAAACCATGGTGGAGCTGTGAAAGCTGTGGACTAACGGTTCTCAAGTCATATGTGCAATATAAACATTTCTATATGCTTGTAATGCTCGTCACCTTGTGCCACGATTGCTCCCAAGCACACCCACGGAAGGCATCGCCCTATGAACATCGAATTGAAAGCAGTGCGGAAGCTCCGCATCCACTGGCCCATCCCGCTGGACACGATGACCCAACTGGCCAGTGGCGATCTTGGGGCCCTGGAGTCTGACCCCGGCATCGCCTCGCTGCTGCAAGCGCTCACAGCAACGCCGGAGCTGGGTGGCTTCGGTAATTACCACCACGTCTTCGAGTCCTCGGCAGGGTTCGAGGGCTTTACCGTCGCGGAAGGTGCCAACCCCACGTTGGGAAGCGTGGGGCAAAGGACCATCTCGCCGACATTCGTGTTCACCACCTACTTTGATGACTCGCTCTCTGACCAGGCCGTTCATGAGCTCGTCCAGCGGATCGTGGATATCCACCCGTGGGAAGTTCCCGTCATTGAAGTCTCCGGGCCACTGAGCGTCTCCAGCAGCGCGCATGCTCCCGCCATTGAAAGCCGCGTGGCTTGATGAATTCCCAGTTATGGCAGCAGCTCGCGCCCCTGCTCGAAGGCAGGACGTACACCGATCTGACGCACGCGTTCCATCCGGGTCAGCCCCATTTTGCTGCCTTTCCGGATGAGTCCCGCGAAGCCCTCTTTGACATGGAAAAGGGGGACGGATTTACGGCCCACCGGTACTCGATAGTTGGCCAGTGGGGAACCCACGTGGATCCGCCGTCGCACTTTGTCCGGGGTGGCCGAACGCTCGACCAGATACCTGTGGAACAAATGCTGTTGCCCATGGTTGTCCTGGATATCAGTGACCGCGTTCGCAACGATGAAGATGCCACTCCAACACTCGCCGACGTTCAGGCTTGGGAGGAGAGGAACGGGCGCATCTTGGCGGGTTCCTTTGTGGCGCTACGCACTGGTTGGAGCCAGCGATGGCCCGATGCGCAGGCAATGGCGAACAAGGACCAAGCAGGCATCAGCCACACCCCCGGCTGGTCACGCGAGGTTCTGGAATACCTGATCGAGAACCGTGCCGTGGCTGCGGTGGGCCACGAACAAACGGACACTGATCCCGGCGTCGCCACTTCCCAACAGGACTTCAGCCTGGAAACTTATGTCCTGGCCCAGGACAAATGGCAGATTGAACTTCTTGCCAATCTGGACAACGTGCCCGAGGCAGGCGCCGTCCTGGTTGCTACCTGGGCCAAACCCCTGGAAGGCAGTGGATTCCCGGCCAGGGTTTTCGCCATCCACTAGCTAGAATCAATCCATGTCAAAGACCTCAAGCATGGGCCGCGGAATGATGGCCATCCTTGCGGTCGGTGCCCGTCACGCGCAAGGATACGACGGCGGTACGGTGGCCGACGTCGCGGCCGACCTGGACAAGGACCGCAGCCAGGTATCGCGGAGTCTCAAGGGCGCCTTACAGGAGGGATTCCTGGCCCGCAGGGATCAGAGGAAATACAGCTTGGGCTGGAGTATCCTGACGGACGCACAACTGGTGGCTGAACAACGGCTGAGGACGGACGGGCTAACTGCGCTTGAGGGTCTCGCTTCTGAAACCAACGAGGCATGCTTTCTTGGCGTGCTCAGCGGCAACAGCACGGTCACCATCGGTGAACAAGTGCCTGCCAGCGCCAACCTAGTGGGATCGTGGCTGGGACGTCCCTATCCTGCATATTGCAGTGATGCCGGCCAAGCACTTCTGTGGGACGCCCCGGACGAAGAAGTCCGCAAGATCTTCGAGTCTGTTGAGTTCGTGAAGCATGGGCCCAATACGCCTTCCTCCGTGGAGGACTTCCTGGCGCGGCTCAATGATGCCCGCGTCCGCGGTTACTCGATCGTGGACGAAGAAGCTGAGCCGGGACTCTACTCACTGGCCGCACCCATACGCGACTTCAAAGGGGAGGTTGCTGCAGCCCTGCAAATTGTGGGCCCGAAGTCCCGCATTGAGCCCCACCGCGAAACTTATGCAGTCGCACTCCACGCTTGGCAGGAATGGCTCGAATCCATGGTGGGTGGGCGGCCTCAATAGCCGCCCCCGGACTTAAGGGCCGGATGCGGAACCAGCAGTCCCGGATGCGGAACCGAGTCGGTGCGCTGCCGAATGCAGCAGCGGGGCCAGCTCCGGCGCGGCCCTCTCAACATCGGAACGGGTACCCAGGACACTGAGCGCCGCAATGATGCCGCCCGAAGAATCCCGAACAGGAACGGCCAGTTCCCATACACCGTGTTCGAACTCCTCGGCCGCCAAAACAAAACTCTGGGGCCTGTCGCGCTCCATGAGGACGTCGACTTCCGCGTGAGAATGCGCTGCAGCTGGCCCGCCGACGCCAATGAAGTTGACATCTTTGAGCAAAGCTTCCAGTTCGTTCCGGGAGTGGTCCCACAGCAATGCCCGCCCGGAACCCGTACACCATACAGGCGTGACCATTCCCGGCTTTGCGAACCCGCCCAAGACTGAGTTGTTGGTAGAGGAACGCAACAGCAGAACCCTGACACTCTCGCGCACTGACAGCCGGGACCTAAGTCCCAGTGACGAGACCAACTCTTCCAGTTCTGCACGGGAATCGTGGACCCAGCCGACATTGAGGGAGGCGGCCAGGCTGAAGAACCGTGGTCCCGCGCGGAAAGGTCCGCGCTCCAGCCGCTCAAGCAGCCCTAAGTCGCACAGTTCCTGGGCCAGACGCGAAACCCGGCTCTGCTCCATGTCCAGCTCAGCCGCGAGTTGGGATACGCCAAGCAGCTGACGGCCCTGCTTTTCGCGGTCCGTAACCAACCGAACGAGACGAAGCCCCTGCGCCAACGACGACGCCTCCGGTGACACGTCCAAGAATCCCCCTCCTTCCGCCAAGCGCTCACGCCATTCTCACACGCCCATGTCAGCGGCAAGAATCAGGTCCCCTTGGTGAGGACGACGAAAGGCTTCACGGCCGGACTCTCTGTAGAGTCCGGCCGTGAAGCCCTGCGCTGGATTGATCAGGCGATCTGCTTAACCGCCGTGCGTCCATGCCTGAAGTGGAAGTAGATGTAGCAGGCGGCCACGAACGGAATACCGAAGTACAGGGCAGCAATCTGGTTTGGATCGAAGGCAATGCCGACCAGTGAGACCAGGCAAAGCGTGAATGCCAGGATGGGAACCAGCGGGAAGAACGGGGCCTTGTAGGCAAGATCGGCCACCTGCCCACCGTTTCGGATAAATGCCCGGCGATGGAAGAAGTGGGATGCCGTGATTGACATCCATACCCCTACCACCGCGAATCCGGCCACGGAAACAAGGGCGAGGTACACCGTTTCGGGAGCAACCACACTGCTGATCAGCGATGCCAGTCCGCCAAGCATGCTGACAGAAAGGGCAACAAGGGGAATCCCGCGCTTCGTCAGTCGCTTGAGTGCCTTTGGCGCGTGCCCCTCATCGGACAGCGAGTACAGCATGCGTGCACAGGAGAACAGTCCGCTGTTGCCGGCAGACAACAGTGCCGTGATGATGACGAAGTTCATGATGTCCGCCGCGTAGGGGATGCCCACCGAGGAGAACACGGTGACAAACGGGCTCTCATCCAAGCCCACCTGATCGAAGGGAACAGTTGCGGCGATGACGGCAATGGCACCGACGAAGAAGATCAGGAGGCGGATTACAGTGCTCCGCATGGCTTTGGGGATGTTTCGCGCGGGATCGGTGGTTTCTCCAGCAGCGACGCCGATGAGTTCAGAGCCGGAGAAGGCATAGAAGACTGCCAGGGCAGTAACAAGGACCCCGGAGAAACTGTTGGGAAAGAGGCCGCCTGAAGTGTTGAAGTTCTCAAAGAGGAACGGGTGGTTACCGGATTCCGAGAGCGGCTGGAACCCGAGGAGTGCGGCTCCGCCGAGCACGATCAACGCGATAATCGCGCCCACTTTAACGATGGAGAACCAGAACTCCGACTCTCCGAAGAATTTGGAGGAAATGGCATTGAGTCCGAAGAGGATTGCTGCGAACACCACGCACCAGACCCACACGTCCACGCCGGGGAACCACCGCTGCATGAGCAGGCCCGACGCCGTGAATTCGGACCCGATCGCAACTGCCCAGCAAAGCCAATAGAGCCAGGCTGTGGCGAAGCCCGTGGCGGGACCAATGGATCGTGCGGCATAAATGTGGAAGGCGCCTGAAACCGGGTAGGCAATGGCCAGTTCACCGAGGCAAGCCATCACAAGGTAGACCACGAAGGCCCCCACCAAGTAGGCAATGACGGCGCCCAGGGGACCTGCTTGGGAAATCGTGTATCCGGAACTGAGGAACAGGCCTGATCCGATGACACCGCCCATCGCGATCATGATGAGGTGGCGTGGACCCATCGTTCGGCGGAGGCCGGTTTCGGCAGCGGTGGACGAGGCGGGAGAAGCGGGAGCATCAGGTAGATGGTCCAATTGCAGGGGTGCTGAAGGTTCCATGTGGTGTCTCCGGTTAATGACAGATGCGAACGGTACGCCTGAGGACATCCGGACTGAGGGTGCCAAGGAGGGCGTCTGTAGTGACGAAGGTAACACAGTTTCGCCGCATATGGTCATTAAAAACATTTGTTAATGCATATGTTGCACGTTACGTTGTCAGGGGATTAGGGGGTTAGTAGTCCGGGTTGCTCGGCACAACAAGTCCGGTCTCGTACGCGTACACCACCACTTGCACACGATCCCTCAGTTGCAGCTTGCTGAGGATCCGGCGGACATGGGTCTTAACAGTGGCCTCGGACAGGAAGAACTTGTGGGCTATCTCCGCGTTGGACAGCCCCTCTGCGATGGTCGTGAGGATCTCGGTCTCGCGCGGTGTGAGATCGTCCAACAACGGATCGCGATGTGGGCTTTGCGATTGGCCGGGCACGCTGCCGCCACGTACATAAGTCTCCAACAGCCTCTGCGTTACGCGGGGGGCCACAACGGCGTCGCCACTGGCCACAAGTCGCACAGCGTGCACGAGTTCAACCGGGGCCACATCCTTAAGCAGAAATGCAGAAGCACCCGCCTGCAGTCCCGAGAAAGCGTATTCGTCCAGGTCAAACGTGGTGAGGATAATGACCCGCGCTTCGGAACCGCCGTCCGAAATGCGGCGCGTGGCCTCTATGCCATCCATGGTAGGCATTCGGACGTCCATGAGCACCACATCCGGCTGCAGCTCCTCAACCTGCCGGACAGCCTCGTTCCCGTCCGATGCCTCGCCCACTACATGGAAGTTCTCTTCACCTTCAAGGATGAGTCGAAAGCCCATCCGCAGCAGTGGCTGGTCATCCACCAGCAGGATCTTGATGACGCCCTGATCTACCACTATTCCCCCTTTTCGCCGTTCCAGTGCAGCTCGGCGTGGACCGCCCAGCCTCCCCTTTTTCCCGGACCGGCACTAACGATTCCAGCATAGATTCCCGCCCGTTCACGCATTCCGGCAATGCCTTGCCGTGTGCCCAGGCTGTCCATTGACTCGCCACCCTCCCGGGTTCCGCGGCCGTCGTCGAGCACGTCAATGGTGACCAGGTCGCCGTCGCGGGCTACCTGCACGTCCACGCGGCTAAGAGAGCGCCCATAGCGGAGGACATTGGTCAACGATTCCTGCACTATCCGGTAAACGGTGAGCTCGAAAGCAGGATCGGCCGGAAGCGCGGGCCCCGTGTGCGCGTAGTGCAGCGGCAGGCCGGCCGTACGGAATCCATCCAGCAACTTGGCCAGGTTAAGCCCGGACTCGAGCGGCGTCAGTGGCGCCGGGCGGCCGGAATCATCGCGCAGGACTCCAAGCACCCGGCGCATGTCCGCAAGCGCCGCCCTGCCCGTTCGGGACAGTTCACCCAGGACGTCGCCAGCGCGGTCGGGGTCCTTCTTGACCACGACTGCCGCCCCGTCCGACAAACTGATCATTACCGTCAGGGAGTGAGCCACGACGTCGTGCATTTCCCGCGCAATTCTGTTGCGCTCGGTGACCTTGCCCAACTGCGTTGTCCGCGCTGCCCATGCGGCGATCTCGGCCTCATGCTCCCGCCGCTGGCGGACCGAGATACCAATGCCCGTTGCCAGCAGGTTGGACAACATGATGGTCACAGCAGTGGCGATGTTGTTGATGAGGTGGAAGTTCTCGGGGACGTCCTGCAGATTGTTCATACTGCTGGGACTTGTCCACATGAACAGGTACAGCAGGCTCAGCGGCAGGCTGGCAGCGCCAAAGACCACCAGTGAAGTTGGCCGCTTCCGGGTCGTCGCTACAGCGTAGAGGGCGAACCACAGACCCGCGGAAACGTTTGAGCCCCACGGGTTCAGCACGGTGGCCAGGACTTCGAGAACCGCGACGGCGGCAACCACCTGAAGCGGGTAGCGCCGCCGGAATATCAGGACAGTCGCGATCAGCAGCAAGAGCCCGACGACGAGCCACTTGCCCTCGATGATCGAGGCGATGATGGTGGGCAGGGCCAAAAGGACGTAGCAAAGGACAACCACGGCATCCATCGCACGGGGACGCTCGAAAAAGTACCGACGGATACGGCCTCTGCGACGCTGCGCAATTTCAGCGAAGGACGCGTCGGCTGTGACAGCCGGCGCGTCCTTCACTTGTGGAGCTTCAGTCATGGATTGAGCCTAGACGGCCTAGACATCCCGCTTCTTCAACAGGACCATCGCCAAGGCAACGGGCACTACAACCCAAGCGCCGAGAACCAGGGCGGCCTGCCAGACTTCCAGGGTGTCCGGAACATGCTCGACGGCGGTCATCGGGTTGATGGTGTTGCCCGGAAGGTACTTGCGGGCTTCCACGAAGAAATCGCCGGGTATGAGCTGGAAGGCAATCGGAGCCACAAAGAACAGACCCACGAGGCTCATGATGCCTCCTGCCGAGTTGCGGACGATGGTTCCAAGTGCCATGCCAATCGCTGCCACGGCTGCCACGTAAATGCTGTTGACGAGCAAAAGCTTGACCGATTGCGAGCTACTGAGATCCAGCTTCAGATCGTAGTTATCCACGATCGGGAGTGACACGAGGCCAGCTATGAAGGTGGACACCGCCGTCAACAGGAAGGCACTGACCATCACGACTATCAGCTTGGCCAGGAACGGCGAGAGCCTCTTGGGGACCGCGGCGAAGGTGGAGCGCGCCATTCCCGTGGTGAACTCGGAGCTCATGAGCAGGACGCCCAACGAACCGAGGATCAGCTGGGCGAATGCGATGCCGGAGGTCGGGATGGTAACTGCGATGTCGCCGCCCTGCGCGGCAATGGCTGCTGCGGCTTCGGGATCCCTCGCAGCTTGTTCGGCGAACTGCCCTGTACCCCAAGCCGAAAGTGCTGCGAAGCCAACCATCACCAACGCTGTGGAAGCCAGGAGGATCAGCGTGGACAACAGCGTGCGGAACTTGATGAACTCGGAATTCAGTACGCGATGGAAGGCCGGTCCTGGACCGACGGAGTTACGCATGGACTTTCGGTCCAAAGTGGTGGTGCTCATGTCTATTTCCCTCCGGCCTGAACGGGAACAGACGCCCCGGCGGTGATGTGCGAGTGGTATTCAACCTCGTCCTTGGTCAACTCCATGTAAGCCTCTTCGAGACTTGCCTGGAGCGGGGTCAGCTCGTAGACCATGACCTGGTTGTCCAGGGCAGTCCGGGCGATTCCGCGAGGATCCAGGCCCGAAACTTCCAGCAGCTCACGTTCGTGGACCTCCACGGAGACACCCGTGCCGGCGAGCAGCTGCATGAGCCGCTCCGGCTGGTCCGTGCGGACGCGGGTGCGGGCCTGGCCCTTGCCGGTGATGATCTCTGCGATGGGTGCATCCGCAATGATCTTGCCGCGGCCAATCACGATCAGATGGTCTGCCGTCAATGCCATCTCACTCATGAGGTGGCTGGACAGGAACACGGTGCGGCCCTCGGAAGCGAGGTACTTGACCAGGTTCCGAACCCAGACCACGCCTTCCGGGTCCAGGCCGTTGACGGGCTCGTCCAGGATGATGGTCTGCGGATCGCCAAGCAGCGCTGCCGCAATGCCGAGGCGCTGACCCATACCGAGCGAGAAACCCTTCACCTTCTTCTTGGCGACTTCTCCCAGCCCGGTCATCTCAATGACCTCCCGCACCCGGCTCTTGGGGATGCTGTGCGTCGCGGCCATGGCGAGCAGGTGGTTGTACGCCGTGCGGCTCGTATGGACTGCCTTGGCATCAAGCAGGGCACCGATTTCACGCAACGGCGCAACGTGCTTGGCGAACGGCTCACCGTTCACGGTCACCGAACCCGCGGTGGGAGTGTCCAGCCCCATGATCATGCGCATCGTGGTGGACTTGCCGGCACCGTTCGGGCCCAGGAAGCCCGTCACCCGTCCGGCTTGGACAGTGAAACTGACACCGCCGACGGCGGTCTTCTCGCCGTAGACCTTCGTCAGGCCTTTTGCTTCGATCATGGAAGCGTTCCCTCCTCGGAGCACGTGTGCGTGCAGATGAGTTGTTGACTGTACTGACAACGCTAGTCACAGAGGGTGCGGAAATCGCCTGTCTCAGGGATGATTCAGGGTCCAGTCAGGGTAGTCCTCCCGGATGACGCTATGAACCCTTGGCTATCTAGTCCAGCGGCAGTGGACAGTACACGCGTAGCTCACGCCTCTTGACAGTGAAGACGGCGCTGCGCACTCCGGGCTTAGGCTCACCATCCACTGCAAGGACCAACGGTTCTCCAATCGCCTCAATGGTTACGGTAGTCGCCTCGGTCAGATGTGTGACTTTGGAAGCAGCAACGGTGCCTGTAATGACGGCCCAAAGCAGTCGGGCACGGGCAAATGGTTCATCCGCAGTGATCATGCGGAGGTCGAAGACGCCGTCGTCCAGCACAGGGCGTCGAAGCGGGGCATGGTCGCTGGGATAGTACCGTCCACGTCCCAGGTACAGAATCCACAGCTTGTGCTTCACGCCGTTCACGGTGAGCGTCGTGGGCGAGTTCACGCCGAAAGTCCGCAGCGATGCCACCAGACTGGCCAGGGGTTTGCCCATGGCAGGCTGCAGCCGCTCCCGGCGGCGTACGAGGTTGGGATAAACACCCACGCTGGCCGTATTCAGCATGGCGATCTCGCTGGACTCGGGGTTGTCAGGCAAACCGCGATGGACGGCAACATGCCCGAAATCCACAAAAGCAGCCTGCCCCTGCGTGACTGCCTTAATGGCGGCGTCAATGGAGTTGGTCCCAAGGTCACGGGCAAAGTGGTTAAGGGTGCCACCGGGTAACACCAGCAGAGGCAGGGAATGCTCGACGGCGATAGCCGCCGCGGTGCCAACCGTCCCGTCACCACCCCACACGCCAAGCGCTACGGTGCCCGGCCGGGCAGCTGCTGCTTCAATCTCAGCGGCCACATCCTCGCCCTCAGCGATTTCATGAATATTCGCTTTGGGGAATACATCCTTTAGCAGTTCACTGGTTTCAGGGGAGTAGGAACCCCCCAGGACGTTGACGGCAATGCTCAACCCCTCGCCGTCGGAAATTGCTGGGCCCTCTGCCGGCGTTCGCCGCGGTTTGGGTTCGGCAGGCTTCGCTGGCCACCACGTGCGCGTCAGCAGGGCAGCACCAGCGCCAAGTGCAGAACCAAACACCACGTCTGACGGCCAGTGTGCCCCTGTGTGCACACGGGAATAGGCAACGCCCGCGGCGATAGGCGCGAGTACTGCACCCAGGACCGGAGAGACCATCCCCGCTCCCACGGCAAAAGCGACGGCTGAAGCTGAGTGGCCGGACGGCATGGAGGAACTAACCGGCTGCGGGTGCACGAACCTGAAGACGGGCAAATGCTCGGGCAGGGGTCGCGTCCTGGGCAGTGCCGTCTTGAAGATGACGTTGGTGACCCCGGAGGCGACGCCCAAGGCAAGGAGTCCGTGCAGGGCTGCCCTGCGCGGCTTTCCTGGAACAGTGGCCATGATTCCCGCGATGCCGAACCAGAGCTTCCCCTTGGTGGCCGCTGCTGAAAGCCGCCGGAAGAGATCATCATGCTCGCCGTGAGGCTGACGCGAAACCGCACGGACAAGGAAATGATCGAACCTTGCCACGTGTTTGGGTCCTTTGCCCAGGAAACCTCGCATTCCACCACACTAGCGCGAGTCCATGGGGCAGGACCGTGTGGCATTCCAGAACATCCCTCCACCCTGCCCAACCGCCGTGACTACGATGAGTGCATGAATCGCGTCCTGCGTCCACGCCAACGTCCCAGCTGGCAGATCGTTGCATCAGCCTTGTGCTTGCTGGGCGCGTTCGTGGTCCCGGGAGCCATGCTTGTGGCCGGTCAAGGGGAACCCGCCTTCAGCAGAATTGATACAACATGGCAGGCCTATTCCTTCACCCTGCACGCCCCGTTCTGGGACGTAGTAAACGTAGTGCTCAACGGGGTTGGTTATGTGGGGATGCTGGTGTTGCACCTTGTTTTGGCGGTCGCGCTACTCATCGGGCGGCGTCCCAAGGCTGCCATCTTCACTGCACTGGCAGGCCTTGCTGCCCTGGGCCTCACCCAACTGACCAAGGCTGTTGTCGGCCGTGACAGGCCGCAAGGCGCAAGGGTCCTCTCGGATACCGGTTCATACCCTTCGGGGCATGTTTCTGCCACAACCGCGTTCCTCGTCGTGTTGGCGTTGCTGATTGGCCGGCACTGGGCGAAAGCGGTGGCCGTTCTTGGCATACTCGCGATGATGATCAGCAGAACCTACCTGTCTGCTCACTGGTTAAGTGATGTCCTCGGTGGTGCTTGCCTCGCCGCTGGCGTGGTCCTGCTGTTGTGGTGGCCGTTCTGCAATATATGCGTCCAGGAGAATGAAACTGCTGGCCGGGCGACTATTTGGCGCGCAAGGGCCTTGCAACGCCAGCAAGAAGCAGGGCAACAAGAATAGGCAATCCGATCGCCAGCAGTGCCATGTGAATTCCGGTCTGGTCGCCGAGGTAACCCAGAAGCGGCGGGCCAGCCAGGAACGCGACGTAGCCAATCGTGGAAACCACGGAAACGCGTGCCGCTGCGTGCTTGGGATCGTCGGCCGCAGCGGACATGCCCATGGGGAAGGCCAACGCCGCACCAACGCCCCAAAGAGCAGCACCAAGTCCGGCCAGAACCACGTTGCCGGCAAAGACGAACAACGCCAGGCCCAGCGCGGCCGCTGCCATGCTGGCACGGAGAACAGCCACGCGGCCGAACCTGTCGATGACCTTGCCGCCGAGGAACCGCATCCCTGTCATGGCGGCAACGAAGAGTGCGAAGAGCAGGGCGCCGGTCGCTTCGGAGGTACCGAGTCCATCAACTGCTGCCTTGGCAATCCAGTCATTACCAGCGCCCTCCGTGAGGGTCGCACCCAAAACCACCACACCGATGAGGAGGGTCCGACCGTCCCGCCAAGCTGTGGGCCCCTTGGGAGCCGGCGCGCCGTCGTCGAGCGTGTCAGCCACTGACGCTTCGTGCGGCAGGAAGTACCGCGGCACCGTCAGCGCGAGGAGGACAGCAAGTCCGGCAATCACGAGCAGATGCTCAGGGAGGCCAACACCAAGTTGCGACAGCCCCGCGCCGATCAAAGCGCCTACAAACGCCCCGCCGCTGAACGCTGCGTGAAACTGCGGCATGATGGTTCGCTTCAGCCGGTGTTCGACGTCGGCCCCTTCGATGTTCTGGGCTACGTCCCACAGGCCGATGCCGATGCCGAAGAAGAAGAGGGCGATGGCTGTGGCCGGAACCGATGCAGCCATGAGGGAGAAGGCGATCGCCGCACCTGCGGCACCCGCCACGATGCCGGCAAGGCGAACCGTTCCGGCGGTACCGATTCGGCCCACCACCCAACCTGCCGATGGCAAAGCCATCAAGGACCCGACGGCGGTGCAAAGCAGCAGGGTGCCCATTTGGCCGGAGGTCAGGCTAAGCGCCTCAGTGACGGCGGGAATGCGTGCAGCCCAGCTGGCAAACACCAAGCCGTTCATGGCGAAGATCAAGAACGTGGCCACTGCCGCGGCGTTGACGTTGGTGTTGCTTCTTGTGCTGGTGGTCATGCAATCACAACTTCCACAGAGAGTTTGTCGAGCCGGGCAAGATCTTCGGAGGATGGCTTCAGGTCCGTCACGATAACGTCCACAGTCTCCATCGCGGCAACCAGGGCTACCGCGCTGGCATTCCACTTGCTGCCGGAGGAGGCAACGATGACCCGCGACGCCGATTCCAGGCCGGCGCGCTTCACTGCGGCGTCGTCAAGGTCATGGGCCAACAGTCCGTCCTTGAGGTTGAGGGCGCAGGGCGTGACCACAGCGGTGTCGAATCGCAACGAGCGGATGTTCGCTTCGGTCATGGGTCCGCGGAAAGACTGTTCGCCGGGAATGAGACTTCCTCCGGGGAGAATGAGCTGCGGCCTTCGGCCTTCCTTGGCGTGAGTCAGCGCCTCGACGCCGTGCAAGGACATCGGCATCACTGTGAGTTCACGCTGGCTCAGTCGCCGCGCGATTTCCGTGGCGGTGGATCCGCTGTCCAACCACACATGCTCGCGGTCCTTCAGCAGTGCGTCAACAGCCGCTGCGATCTTGAGCTTTGCCTCGTGGTCTTCCAGTTCTCGCTGCCCATAGCCGGGGTTGTCACCGCGCGCAAGCAGGCTGCGGGCGCCGCCGTGGACCCGCTTCAGTACTCCATTGGCAGCAAGAATCTCGAGGTCACGGCGGATCGTGGCGCCCGAGGCTCCCGTAGCCGCTACCAGCTCGTCCACTGATACTTCTTCGCGTTTGCGCAGCAGCTCGCCAATGAGCCGGTGGCGGTCAGGAGTTCCCATGATTCAACGCTATCAGGTTTACGCTCACTTAATCATGCGGCATGATCATTTGATCACCGATGCTCTCTCACATCCCACCCCTCAACCCCGGATCCTCTCTCACATCCCACCCCTTAAATGCCGATGCTCTTTCATCAAGTGAAAGAGCATCGGGTGAAAAGGGCAACGATGTGAGAGAACGTGCGGACTAGCGGGCGCGCTCCACGCGTTTCTCATCCCAGACGGGTTCCTCGGACTCGTAGACCTTTCCGTCGGAGCCAAAAATCAGGAAGCGGTCAAAGGACTTTGCGAACCAGCGGTCATGGGTGACAGCCAAGACCGTTCCCTCGAAAGCATCGATGGCACGCTCCAGAGCCTCGCCGGAGTGCAGGTCCAGGTTGTCAGTGGGTTCGTCGAGGAGCAAGAGTGTGGCGCCGGACAGCTGCAGCAGGAGGATCTGGAACCGTGCCTGCTGGCCACCGGACAGGGACTCGTACTTTTGCTCCGACTGGCCCGCCAATCCGTAGGAGTCCAGAGCACCCGCGGCGGCTTCGCGGGGCAAGCCCGATCGGTGTTCGTCGCCGCGGTGCAGGATCTCCAACAAGGTCCGGCCCAGCAGATCAGGGCGTACATGCGTCTGAGCGAAGAATCCGGGCCGGATACGGGCGCCCAACTTCACCGTTCCTTCATGCGGAACCTCAGCAATGACAACGTCCGAAACCGGCAAGTGCTCCCGCTCCGGGTCGGTGCCACCGGTGGCGAGCAAGCGCAGGAAATGACTCTTTCCGGAACCGTTGGAACCAAGTACGCCAACGCGGTCGCCGAACCAGATCTCCGTGGAGAACGGCTTCATGAGCCCAGTCAGTTCAAGCTTCTCCGCCACGACGGCGCGTTTGGCTGTTCGCCCACCCTTGAGGCGCATCTTCACGTTCTGCTCAATGGGCAGTGCCTCGGGCGGCCCAGCCTCCAGGAACTTGGCAAGACGGGTCTGCGCCGCCTGGTACCTGTTGGCCATGTCGGACCGGAACGCAGCCTTGTTCTTGTACATGTTGACGAGTTCCTTGAGCTTCACGTGCTCCTCGTCCCAACGCTTGCGGAGTTCCTCGAACCGGGCGTTCCTGTCGGCGCGCGCCTCTACATAGGAACCGAAACCGCCGCCATGGATCCATGCACCGGCACCGTTGATGCCGGGTTCGAGTGTCACTATTCGTCCGGCGGCGTTGTTGAGCAGCTCTCGGTCGTGGCTAATGAACAGCACGGTCTTCTTGGATTCGTTGAGCTTTGACTCCAGCCAGCGTTTACCGGGGACGTCAAGGTAGTTATCCGGTTCGTCCAGCAGCAGGAGTTCATCCGGACCCGCGAACAGGGCTTCCAACACAAGTCGCTTCTGCTCGCCGCCGGACAGCGTGGAGGCACGTCGGAACTGTGCTTTGTCGAAAGAAATTCCCAAAGCCGCCATGCAGACTTCGTCCCAGACCGTCTCGACGTCATAACCGCCGGCGTCTCCCCAATCCACGATCGCCTGGGCGTACTTCATCTGGGTGGGCTCGTCGTCGTGCTCCATCATGGCGAGCTCGGCGTCTTCAACCGCCTTGGCAGCTGCCGCGAGGCCGGCCTGGGCCGTCGAAACCAGCAGATCCCGGACGGTCGATTCGTCCCGGACTTGGCCAACGAACTGCCGCATGATGCCCATGTTCCCGGATTTTCCTACGACGCCTTCGTCGGGCGTGAGGTCGCCGGAAATGATCTTGAACAGCGTCGTTTTGCCGGTCCCGTTGGGTCCAATCAGCGCGGTCTTGGTGCCGTCCGGCACCTTGAAGGTCACGCCGTTGAGCAGCTGGGTGCCGTCGGAGAGGAAGTAGTCGATGCCGGAAACGTCAATATGGGCCACCGCCCAATCTTCCCACGGCCAGGTATTAAGGCTCGACGGCGGAACTGGGCGTGGGTGCCCGAGCGGGCTAAGCGTCAGGCTTTCGCCGGGCAAACTGCGGTGCATGCTCGGGCAATGGGCCGAAGGCAATCATCCGTGCAGGCAACTTCCTGAAGCCGGGAAAGTTACGGAGCACAAAGAGCAACAGCTTGGGCGGCTTTGGCTGCTTGCCGGCCATGACCTGTGCGAAGATAACGCGATGCAGCACTCGTTGAAACGTCTGCACAATCACGGTTGGCGGCCAGCGCCGCTTCTGGACGGCGGCGAGGTGACCGTCGTCGAGCGTGTTGCTCAGCAGCGGGGAAGCAATGATCCGGGCCGCTGCGACGGCGTCCTGCACCGCCAGGTTGATCCCCACGCCACCGGCGGGGGACATCGCATGGGCAGCATCGCCAATAAGCAGGAGGCCCGGCTTGTGCCACTCGGACAAGCGGTTGAGCTTTACATCCAACAGGTGGAGATCATCCACGGAGCGAATCTTGCCCACGCGGTCTGAAAGGTCTGGCCGCAACCTGGCGACGCGTTCGCGAAACGCCTCCACGCCTTCTGCCCGCAACTTCGGATCCAGTCCCTTCGCCGCGAGGTAGGCGATCTGGTAAAAGTCCTTGCGGGTCAAACTCAGCAGAACGTCCGAAGTCCCGAAACTGGGCGCAATCGACGCCACGGGATCCCTCTCATCGGCGTTCCTCGGAAGCCGAAACCACCACGTATCGAACGGCACCGGAAATTCGCGTGGGACCAAACCCGCCCGTGCACGAAGCACCGAACTACGGCCGTCACACGCTACCGTCAATGCAGCGTTCAGTTCGCCCGTCCCTACGGTTTCGCCGGTTAGGGGATCCCGGGTTCTGTACGCCACACCCGATACCGCACCGGACCCGTCGCGGAGCAGGTCTGTGACCTCAGTGTTCATCCGCAATGTGAAGGTGGGTTCCTGCTTGGCTGCCTCCACCAGAAAGTTCAGCAAGTCCCACTGGGGCACCATGGCCACATAGTTGTACGGCTCCTTGAGGAGCCCGAAATCAGCGAGGATCACTGAATCCCCGGTCCCGGCAGGCAGCTGGAAATTACCGAGCTTGCTCTGCGGTAGCTGCCGGAACCCTTCGCCCAACCCCAACTCGTCGAGGAGGCGAACGGTGGAGGCGTGCACGGTATCGCCACGGAAGTCCCGCAGGAAGTCGGCGTGCTTCTCCAACACAGTGACTTCAACTCCGGCCCGGGCAAGGAG
Source organism: Arthrobacter sp. 21a14 (assembly GCA_050627125.1). Classification (GTDB taxonomy): domain Bacteria; phylum Actinomycetota; class Actinomycetes; order Actinomycetales; family Micrococcaceae; genus Arthrobacter. The sequence goes on from CP192487.1 coordinate 445,532, forward strand.
CAAGCCCAGCACAATCCCGGCCGGTCCTCCGCCAACCACAACGCACTGCGTGCTGCTTTGCATAGCTTCTCCCGATTTAGCCGGCGGCGGTGAGGAACGACTTCAACAACGGCCCGCTGGTGGTCGCACCCAGCCCGCCGTCTTCCACGAACACAGCAACCGCCAGGTCTCCGTGGACCGCAACGATCCATGCGTGAGTCTTGGGCGGGTCGTCATTGCCGAACTCAGCAGTTCCCGTTTTTGCCCCGACGGGCGCTCCCGGTACCTGGGCGAGGAATCCTGCGTGCCCGGAGGTCACCACTGCCCGCATCATGTCGGACAGCGCGGCGGCTTCTTCCTTCGTGATGGGCTTGGTTGAGGGCGGTGACGCGGGCGCTGCGCTAACAGAAGAGGACGACGGCGACGCGCTGCCGCTTTCCGTGGGCGTAGCCGTCGCGCTGGAGTTCTGGGCTTCAGGGTTCAGCACGAGTTGAGGCGACACCGGAGCGCCGTTGCCAACGGAGGCTGCCATGATCGCCGCAGACAGCGGGGAGAAGAGCACCTTCCCTTGGCCGATCATGGATGCCGCGTGTTCGGTTCCCTCTGCCGCGCCGGGGACGGAACCGAGGAAGGCGTCGGCTCCCAGCTTGGGCGCTTCCACGGCCACGCCCAATGCCATCGCGGCAGACTCGAGCTGGTCCTGGCTGACCGTGTCACGGGCATTGATGAACGCGGTGTTGCAGGAGTGTGCAAAGGCATCCCGTAGCGCAACCGAGCCCAAGGAGCTTTCCGGGTAGCCTTCGGAGTTCTTGAAAGTCCTGCCGTCAACGGTCAGGGTCGGGGTGCATTCGACCTTGGAATCAGGCGTGGCGCCGTCGCGGAAGAGCGCAAGGGAATCGACGATCTTGAACGTGGAGCCCGGCGCGTATTGGCCAAGCATGGCTGTGTTGTAGCCGTTGCTGCCCGGACCGGATGCGGCCGCCAGGACAGCTCCAGAAGAAGGCTTAAGAGCCACAATGGCGGACGCTGGCCCTACTCCGGCAAGCGTTTCTTCGGCCAGTTGCTGCAGCTTCAAGTCAAGCGTGGTCTTGAGGGTTGTTCCGGGCACAGGAAGGGACGAGAAGAATACTTTGGTTGCAGGGGTTTCGCCTTCCGACTTCGCTTCCTGCTTGGCGACCACCTCCACGCCGTCCTTCCCGCGGAGCAGCGAATCGTATTTCTGTTGAAGGCCGCCGGTTCCTGTGGTGTCCCCGGCCCGCAAGGCACCATTGGACTTTTCGATCTGCTCTGCACTGGCCTGGCCCACGCTTCCCAGGAGCGCCCGGGCGAAAGTGCGTGTTGGTGCCAACGCCATGGAGTCCAGGATGCTCGCGCCACCCGGAATGGCAGTGATCTTTGCTTCGGTAATTTCGGGGGTATAGGCACGGAGGACGAGGCCTTCCACGAAAGCCTGTGGACCCGAGGCTGCCACCAGTTTGGCGTACTCTTCAACGTCAAGGCCGAGCAAAGCAGCCATTGCCCGCGCGGAGGCATCCGCCTGATCAGCGGCAAGCTTGGTCTTATCGATACCAACGCGGAAAACTGGGCGGTCTTCCACAATGGGGGCATCCCCTGCGCCAAGGATCTGTCCGCGCTGGGCAGGAACTGTCTTAACGGAGAGCGTCTCACCATCTGAAAGTTCCGGCGCGAGGAGCTGGGGATTCCATTGAACAGCCCACTTGTCACCGGACTTTTTCAACGTAGCCTCGGAGCTGTACTCCCATTTGGCTGAGCCGATGTTCCAGCTGTAGTTCAAAGGGAAGGTAGCGGTCTCGCCGTCGAGCTTCACGTCACCCGACTGAACCGATGGCTTGGCATCGAGTCCCTCAAACACCGCTTTGAGTTGATCGTTGGCCGCGGAAGCGTCCTTGCCCTCCACGGCGAGTGAACCGACGTCGAGCGCGGCAAGGGAGGAGGCCAGCTGCTTCGCTGCATCCTCGGCACCGGCGCGACCGTCATCGCAGGCAGTCAGCGAACCAGCCATCACCAGCGCTACCAAGCCAAGAACAAGATTCCGTGTTTTCATTTTCCCCATTTGCGACATTATGCCCCGTTCCCCTGACAGTTTCTCGTCGCGACCACAACGCGGACCCTTCCCCAACTGGGGGACCAGCACATGCTCCACTGGGCCTCATTGGGACGTTTACTGTCCCCCAGCTGGCTAGGCGTCAAGGGCCGTCAGTGGCCACGAATGATCCTGCGCTGCGCCGCCACCGCTATCGCAGCCGTTCGGTTGTCCACGCCCAGCTTGGAGTAGATATGCACCAAGTGTGTCTTCACTGTTGCCTCGGAAATGAACAACTGCTTCGCCATGGCGCGGTTGCCCATTCCGGTGGCCAGCAGTTCCAGCAACTGGACCTCCCTGGGGCTCAATGCAGGCGACGGATTCCGGATCCTCCCCATGAGCCGGGCCGCCACCTCCGGTGCCAGCGCGGTTTGACCAGCGGCAGCGGAAAACACAGCCTGCTGAATCTGTTCAGGCGGGGCATCCTTCAACATGTAGCCGCTGGCACCGGCCTCAACAGCGGCGAGGATGTCAGCGTCCGTGTCGTAGGTGGTGAGGATAAGGACAGGCGGCGGGGGAGTCCCGGCCTCGCCGGCTTTGATCCTGCCTGTGGCCGTCACGCCGTCCATACCGTTACCCATTTGCAGGTCCATCAGCACCAGGTCCACAGGCTCACCCAGGGTGTTCAACCTGCCCAGTTCGGCCAGCGCCGCATCACCGTTCGCCGCTTCGCCCACAACGCTGACACCAGGAAAATCAGCAAGCATCGCCCGGAGGCCGGCCCGCACAACAGGATGGTCGTCCACCAGGAGGATGCGGATGTCGCTCATGCCCCACCATTCCCGGCAGGCAGCGGCACCCGAAGGGCAACCACGGTTCCTTCGCCAGGCGCCGACTCGATATCCAGGCTGCCTTCCAGCGCAGCCAGCCGCTCGCGCAGGCTCTGGAGTCCCACGCCGGTGCCGTCCCCGCGCGCGTTGACCCCCACGGCCGACGGCTCAAAACCCACACCGTCGTCAAAAACATCCAGAGTTACCTCCGAGCCGAGGAAGGACAAAGTCACGACGACGGCACTTGCGCGGGCGTGCGCCCACACGTTCGCAAGGGAGGCCTGGGCGGCCCGAAGCAGGGTGGTCTGGTAAGTATTGGGCAAGTCCAAGGGGGTGCCCACAAGTTCGAAACGGCAGCGCAGTGTGGTTCCCCGGGCGGCTGCTTCCGTCTCAGTCTTCGCGCAAAGCCTCCGCAACGTGTCAACCAGATCGGACTCCTCCAAAGCGGGTGGCCGGAGATCACGGACAAAACTCCGGGCCTCCGCTAGGTTGGCTGACGCGGTCTCCTGCACGATCCTCAACCGTTCATTCGCGGCCTTCACGTCCCCCTCTTCCAAGGCTTTCCCCGCAGACCTACCCATCAGGACGATGCTGGAAAACCCCTGTGCCAAGGTGTCGTGAATTTCCCGGGCCAACCGTTCGCGCTCAGTCAGGACCCCGGCGTCGTGCTGGGTTTTGGCCAATTCTGCCCGTGTTCGTCGGAGATCGTCGGCAACGAGGCGTTGATTCTCGGCCTCCAGGAACAAGGCGCGGTATGCCAGTCCGGTGACCACGGCAAAGCCAGCTCCAAACATGGGTCCCAGGACCATCGCAAGCTGCAGACCGCCGTCGGCCGCGCCCCTGCTGTGGAACCAGAGGGCACCAATCAGCAAAGCGGTGCTCACCACGATTGCCGGCAAGGCGAGACGACGGGGGAGTACGTGCAATTGGAGGAAGAAGAGCGGGAAGGCAACCCATGCGAAATCGCCGCTGACCAGGAGAAGCAACAGCCACAAGATCATCACAGCGGCAAGCCACCAACCTGAGTAGGGTGTGGGATCGAACCGGCCGGCTCCGGTGGCATGGCGTTTCTCCAGGATAGTTCCCACGAGGTACACCAGGGCCAAGGCGGCTGACAATCCCAGTCCAGCAATGACAGCCACCGGCGACGGACTGCCCGCAGTGCCTGCCAGGAGCCGAACCACTGCCACCAGTAGCAGCACCGCGAAGCCCACATGGAGACTTATCCGCAGCACACGGAGGATTGTGGCGGTGCCCGTAGGAGTCTCCTGCATGCGTCCCAGCCTATCCCCGGCGTTGCGCCCCTCCATCGAAATTCCGCGTCGTGAAGCAGGAATCAACCAATCGGATGATGGCCGGTTCAACCCCTTGATGTGCGCGAATCCATCGGGCTCCCGATGTGCCCGGATCCATTGGACGGAAGAGTGGATTCAGCCGGGACCAAGCCCGCATCCAAGCAAAGGATTCTGATGTTTCTTGCCATCCGCGACATCCGCTTCGCCAGGGGCCGCTTCGCGCTCATGGGGAGCGTTGTCGCACTTATTACGCTGCTGCTGGTTATGCTTTCGGGGCTTACTGCCGGGCTCGGAAACCAGTCGACATCGGCCATAGAATCACTGCCCGCACAGGAGATCGTCTTCGGCGCACCGGCGGGCGGGGAGCCGAAGGCCTCCTACACCGAGTCTGAGGTTTCCAATGCCCAGCTCGAGGCCTGGCGTGGACAACCCGGTGTTTCATCGGCACACGCGGTGGGCATCAGCCAAACCCGCTTCCAATCCTTGGGCGGCAGTGGCACTCCGAACGGAACCGCAAATGTGGCAGTCTTTGGCGGTTCGACGGCTCCTGCCCCTGTTGAGGACGGGACCGTCGTGGTCGGCGAAACGCTTGCAAAGGACCTGGCCCTTGAGGCCGGCAGGCGCGTCCAGGTCGGTGGGACGGAGCTGACTGTTTCAGAAGTTGTGCAGGACCAGTGGTACTCGCACACCGGCGTGGTCTGGACGACGCTCGAGACGTGGCGGAACATCGCCCACGCTCCTCAGGGCACCGCCACAATCCTGGCCATAAATTACGACGCCGGTGCCTCCGTCGGCGTTGAAGCTGCCAACGCTGCGGCTGGCACGGTGAGCATGGATCCCGTCGGCTCGTTCCAGGCTCTTGCCTCGTACAAGAGTGAGAACGGTTCGCTCATGCTCATGCAGGCATTTCTTTACGGAATCTCTGCGTTGGTGATCGTGGCCTTCCTTACTGTGTGGACGGTGCAGCGGACGCGTGACATCGCGGTCCTCAAAGCACTCGGCGGCTCTTCCGGGTATGTCCTGCGTGATGCCTTGGCCCAGGCGGCGATCGTGCTGCTGGCTGGAGCCGCAGGTGGCGGTTTACTGGGCCTGGCGGGCGGACTTCTTGCGACCAGCGCGGCGCCGTTCCTCGTCACGCCCCTGACCACGTTGGTACCAGTTGTCGGCGTCGTCATCCTTGGCCTCGGCGGCGCTGTCCTCGCGGTCCGCAATGTCACCAAAGTAGATCCATTGGTTGCCCTCGGCGGCAACTAAGTTCTGAACATTCCCAGAAAGGCATACATCGTGACCCATGCACTGAATCTCATCAACATCACTCTGGAATACCCCGACGGCGACTCAACCCTCAAGGCTTTGGACGCCGTAGACCTTGCAGTTGGACGCGGCGAGTTCCTCTCCTTGGTGGGTCCGTCCGGTTCCGGCAAATCTTCGCTCCTGGCTGTTGCGGCCACACTCGTGAGGCCCACCTCCGGACTCGTCCTCATCGACGGCCAGGACGTGTCAGCGCTCAGGGACGCCGAACGCACAGCCCTGCGGCGCGACAAGGTGGGCATCATCTTCCAGCAGCCCAACCTTCTGCCGTCACTGACCGCCGTCGAGCAGTTGCTGATCCGGGACCACCTGCGCGGCAAGGCTGTCCGTGAGGCCCTTGGTAAAGCCCATGAGCTCCTGGAGATCGTGGGTTTGGCCGCATCGGCAAACAAGAGGCCGCACCAGCTATCCGGCGGGCAGCGTCAGAGGGTGAACATCGCCAGGGCGCTCATGGGCCGCCCCACCGTATTGCTGGTGGACGAACCTACCGCAGCTCTGGACCACGAACGCAGTGAATCGATCGTGAGGTTGCTGCGGCGGATTACGGACGAGTTCTCCACCGCTACGGTGATGGTCACGCACGATACCGAGTTTCTTCCCCTGACGGACTCCGTCGCGACCATGCGTGACGGAGTCATCAGCGGCGCCGCACTCCCGTCCGCCCTGCCCAGCTAGGTGTACTGCCCAGGGAGGTTGGTTGAGGCCGTGTGAGGACACGGCGTGAGATTTCCGGGATGACGAAGGCCTCCCGGTGTGGAGTGGAGCTGTCTAAGAAACCGCTGCACACCCAGGAGGCCTTCGTGTCCCACGCTAACGCAATGTTGACCCCAAAAGCCCGTTTGAAGCTCGCCCAATTGGTCGTTGACCACCATTGGACGATCACCGAGGCAGCCAAGCTCTTCATGGTCTCCTGGCCCACCGCCAAGCGCTGGGTCACCCGCTACCTCGCACAGGGGGCCGAAGGGATGGGTGACAAGTCATCGCGTCCACGCCGCAGCCCCAACCGCACCCCGCGGAAACTGGTCAGGCGCATCGTTGCCCTGCGGTGGCGCAAGCGGCTGGGGCCCGTGCAGATCGCAGGCCAGTTGGGCATCGCGGCCTCGACCGTGCACGCAGTCCTGGTCCGCTGCCGGATCAACCGGCTGCGCTACATCGACCGGATCACCGGCGAACCGATCCGCCGCTACGAACACACAGCCCCGGGCGAGATGCTCCACGTCGATGTCACCAAATTCGGGAACATCCCCGACGGCGGGGGCCACCGCTACCTGGGCCGGGTCGAAGGCGCGAAGAACTCCAGAGCCTCCGCCGCACGCAGCGGTCACACCCGCACCAGCAAACACCCCAGAAACGGCACCGCCTACGTCCACACGGTCCTGGACGACTACTCCCGCGTTGCCTATGCCGAAATCCACCACGACGAGAAAGCCGTCACCGCCATCGCGGTCCTCCAGCGGGCGGTGGCATGGTTCGCTGCGCAAGGGATCACCACCAAGCGGGTGCTCTCAGACAACGGATCCGCCTACGTCTCCAACGCCTGGAAAGCTGCCTGCGCCGAGCTGGGCATCACCGCGAAACGAACCCGCCCCTACAGGCCCCAGACCAACGGCAAGATCGAACGGTTCCACCGAACACTCAACGACGGCTGGGCCTACGCCAAGTTCTACGGCACCGAAACAGCGCGTCGTGAAGCACTCCCCGGCTGGATCCACTACTACAATCACCACAGGCCCCACACCGCGACCGGGAACAAACCACCCGTCAGCCGGCTAACCAACCTCCCTGGGCAGTACAGCTAGGTCGCAGTTGAGCGCGTTCTGCGTGCCCACAACGCGCTCAGCTGAGACTCAGATGTGGGAGCCGAGGAGAGCTTCATCCTGCGCTTCGTCGTAAGTGTCGCGGGCCTCGAGAATCGTAGGGACGTGGCTCTCCGCCCACTGACGCAAAAGGGTGAGCGGTTGCAGGAGGGATTCACCCATGGGTGTGAGTTCGTAATCCACTCGCGGCGGCACCTGGGCGTGGACGGTCCGCGTAATGAGCCCATCGCGTTCCAAAGCCCGCAGCGTCTGCGTCAGGACTTTCGGCGTGACAACGTGGACCATCTTGCGCAGTTCTGAGAACCGCACGGGTCCGTCACCGAGGACTTGGATCACCAAAGACGCCCACTTGTCGCCGATTCTTTGGAAGATCACGCGGGATGGGCAGTTGGGATCCAGGACGTTCCCTGGCAGGGCATTAGTATCCATGAGGTAACTCAGTTCCTTTGAAGCTATCAGTATCTATTAGATACCTTCGTGTTATCGCAAGGATAGCAACCCAAGGAGAGTCATGAAAATCGCAGTCTACGGCGCAACGGGCATGGTCGGCAGTGAAATCGTCAACGAATCCATCAACCGCGGTCACGAGGTCACAGCTATCTCCCGCAAGGGCGCCCAGATCGCCGGCGCGACTGCCCAGGTAGCCGATTTGGCCGACGCGGAGGTCTTCGCCTCCATCGCAAAGCACCACGACGTCGTTGTGCTGGCTACGGGTCCCAGCCGCACCGGCGGGGATCATGGAGAGTGGCTCGATGCCATGGCCACCGCTTACAGCAATGCCGAAGGAACCCGCCTCATGATCGTTGGCGGTGCAGGCAGTCTTGAGGTAGACGGCGTCCGACTCCTCGATTCCCCGGACTTCCCCGAGGCATACAAGGCTGAAGCCACCACCGCCGCGAAGGCACTGGAAGCCGTCAAGCAGACTTCCGAGGACGTCGATTGGACGGTACTGGCCCCCGCTCCCGTCATCCAACCCGGTGAGCGTACCGGCGAATACAACGTGGCCAAGGATTCCCCCGCCGGCACCCGCATCTCCTCGCAGGACTACGCCGTTGCCATGCTGGACGAAATCGAAAGCCCGGCCCACCGCCGCGCACGCTTCACGGCCGCAAACTAAAGCAGGACCTGAGTCCTAACCGACAGTCAGGCCGAGCCCGGGTACCGGCAGCTGGAATATGTCCTTGAGGGCATGTTTCGCCGCATGGTACCCGGGCATCCCTGTAACACCAGGTCCGGGTGGGGTGGATGAAGAACACAAGTAGACGCCCGGCATCGGTGTACGCCACGGCACGTTGGACACTACTGGCCTCTGCACCAGCCCCCGCAGATCCAACAGACCTGCACTGAAGTCGCCGCCAACGTAGTTTTCGTTGTAAACGGCCAGTTCGGCCGCCGTCGTGGTCTTCGAGGCAACCACCACGTCCCGGAAGCCGGGCGCGTATCGCTCAATCCGTGCAGTGACAGCCTCAGCCATGTCCACATCAGAGCCAGCCGGCACATGGCAATACGTCCACAGGATGTGTCGCCCCGCCGGGGCCCGCGACGAGTCCACCAGGGATGGTTGGGAAACCAGCACGTAGGGCTCCGTTGGGTGTTTGCCCATGTCCACGAGGTTCTCGGATTCGGCCATGGCCATTCGCGAACCGCCCACATGAACCGTCCCCGCCCGCTTCAAGCCAGGGGCCAGCCAGGGAACGGGTTCGGACAGGATGTAGTCCACTTTGCAGGCCGCATTCCCGAAGCGGAATGCATCCAATGCCCGACGATAGTTGTCGGGTATCTCAGCGCCGCCCAGACGTGCCAGCGTCGGAGGTGCAACATCCAGGAGGATGGCCTTTGCCGGCCTGACTTGATCGAAAGAATCCACGCGCTCACCGGTGTGGATGGTCCCGCCGTGCGCAATGAGGTCCTCGGCCATTGCCCCTGCGATAGCTGCCGATCCGCCCACCGGTACCACCCATCCGCCGGCGTGGGCCAGGACGGCGAGCAAAAGTCCGGCACCCGTGGAACTAAGCGAGGGCTGGGAGCCCAACGCGTGGGACATCACGCCGGTCAACAAGGCCGGAGCAGCCTCTTCACGGAAGCGCCGTCCCCAGAACGGTGTTCCTTGGTCAAGGGTCGCGAGACCAAACAACACTGCAGCAAGGGGATCCTTGGGCACGCGGAGCAACTGGTTGGAGGTAAAGTCCACTACTCCGTTGACGCGCGCAAGGAGCGGCGCAATCAGGCGACGGTACGCTGGGCCGTCCACCCCAAGTTCCATGGATGTCCGCTCCAAGGACTGGTAAGCGAGGGCTGCTCCGCCCACGTCCAGAGGGGTCCCGTGCTGGACTTCGGGCAGGCGCAGCTCAATGCGCCGCGAAAGGTCGAACTCCTTGAAGAAAGGAGACGCAACTGCCATTGGATGCACAGCGGAGCATACATCGTACAGATATCCCGGCTCGATCAGCTCGCTTGTCCGGGTTCCGCCTCCGATGGCATCGGCGGCCTCGTACAGATGTACCTCCAGCCCTGCGCGGGCCATGGTCACTGCCGCGGCCAGGCCGTTGGGACCAGAACCAACGACGGCGACATCAGCCATCGCTACGCACCTCCACCTGTCGGGGTGCTTCAGGTTCGGCAGGCTCAACCGTTGAACGCCAGGGGAGAACTGACATAGACGGATGAAGAAGGTTTATCCTGAGCCAATCCTTGGCGCCCTCGAAGGGCCCGCCATGGGGATCGTCTTCGCCCAATGCGCGTAGGGGATCCTGCGAAGGGTCCCAGATATCCATCACTACCCTTGCCATCAGGTACGCCGTTGCAACCATGTGCAGGGCCACAGCCAGGACGTAGTAGGACATGTCTATGTTGTGCTGCACGGAGCCACCGCTCGTGGCCATGCCCAAGTACATCCAAATGGCAGCCCAGTGCAGGCCTTCAGCCGCCTGCCAAACCAGGAAGTCCCGCCAGCGCGGTCTCGCAAGGGCAAGGAGGGGAATGAGCCAGATAACGAATTGGGGCGAGTACACCTTGTTGGTGAGGATGAACGCGGCCACAATCAGGAAGGCCAACTGGGCAAGGCGCGGGTGCTTAGGCGCCGTCAAAGCCAGGGCACCGATCAACGCGCAAGCAATAACAAAGAGGTTCAGCGCAAGCGAGTTGATAGTGGCGGCGTTAAGTTGGGTCCACTGAAGCCGGTCGGCCACGAGGTTGAACGCGAACCAGGGCGAGCTGTATCCGGCGGGCCGTTCCTGGGTGAATTCAAAGAAGTAGCGCCAGCCCGAGGGGTTCATTGCGGCGATGGGCAGGTTAACGGCCAGCCATGCAACAGCAGCGGCGGCGGCAGTCGTCAAGAAGGCCCGCAGACGGCCACTGCGCAGCGCCAACACCAAAATGGCACCCAGAATGAGGACGGGGTACAGCTTGGTGGCCGTTCCCAGCCCGATGCAGATTCCCGCCAGAATCAACTTGTCGCGGGAGAAGAAGTACATGGCCAGTGCGAGCAGAGCCACCGCCCACATGTCCCAGTTGATGAACCCCGCAAGGACGATTCCCGGGGCCAGGGCCACCATGGCGGCATCCCAGGGGCGACGCTTGTTCATTCGGGCGGTCAGGAGGACGGTAATTATCCATACGGCCACGATCAGCGTTGCGTTGACGTCGAAGTAACCCAGAATGCGTTCGGCGCCCGCCCCTTTTCCTGGCACGAGCAGCGCCGTCAAGCCTGCGACGATCCCCATCAGGACCGGGTACTCAAACAAGCTGCCTTGCGTGAAGAAGGGGAACACTCCATCGCCCAGGCCGCGGTTGCGGAAGAGCTCGGGGAAGTCGGAGTAGCACGTGGCGTAAAACTGTGTGGGCGTTTCCCAGCCGTTGACGCGGCAATAATCCTTCGCCAGCACGGCCAGCAGAGCAGCTATCACGGTGAGGATAACGAGGACGCGTTCAACCGTGAACGGTACGGGGGAGATCTGTCCTGGGGCCGAGTGCCGGCCCAAGGGCCCACCTACAACCTCCGTGAAGTTACGAAGCAGGGAGTCGCTGCGGCTTGGAACCACAAAGCGGGCACGTTTTCGCTGCCGGTGCGGCTTCGTCTCCTGCATAAATCGAGCTTACAGTCAGGCAGCTTGGGTAACCCACCGGAGCAGCTCTGATCGGCCAGTTAAAAGGGGGAAGCCCACGCATAGCCGCGTGGGCTTCCTGTGGTTCAGCATGCATCTGCGGCACCGGAAACTCCTTCGGAAGGGCTGAAGGGCATCAACGGATGAGTCCCATCTGGTGCAGGACGACGAAGACGTCTTCACGACCTTGCTTGAGCAACTGGTCGTTGAACAGCGTGCGTTCCTTGGGAGCATCGCTGCTCCTGTAGAAGCGCAGGTCCTTGGGGCGCTTTGGCATGTGGTTCACCTCCTTTCATTGCAGGAAATTGCCGGAATTGGGCACAACAAATAAAGCCAATTGAATTCAGGAGAAATCAAGGCATAAAAGAGCGCACAATAGTCCAGCGCTAATAAGGGGAGTAGGCAGACCTGTACGGGAGCGGCGAATGATCATGCACAATTGCGTGTGCTTCCTGCAGCCGTCCCCAACAAGAAGCTGGTTCCGAACTTTGGGGAAACTGCGCACCCGCGGCTTGTTGCGTGGGTCTGCGCCTACAACTGACTGCTCAGAATGCCACCCTTGACGAGTGGCCATGAAGACCGCCGGCGTTGGAGCCGGTCCGGTGGTTCAGGGAGTGGTCAGCGCTTCGAAAAATCCTTCGAAAAAGGGCGTCGATCAGCGCAGGAGGCCGGGGTAGCAGTGACGGTCACATTCCATCCGCTAGTCAAAGTAATCATTTTTCCCAACCTCCTTTTCCGCTGTGGCATTACGTCCGACTGATTAACCGGGGTAATGCGCGCCTTGTTCCCGGCGGGTCGCTCTGGGAACAAGATATAAGCTACCCCATGAATAGGAGCCTTGGCCAGTGCAATTCGCTATTTAGCCAAAGTTTTTCTAAATTCGCGTTTTAGAGGCCCCAACGGACAATCGCCGGCGTCCGCTTATCCCATCCAAGCGTGCAAACCTTGGCAGTTCCAAGAATGAAGTGGCGGCCTTCCTTGGCATCCATTTCCAGCCAACGCGCTGTGAGAATACGGGAGAAATGTCCGTGTGCCACTATCAGGACATTGTCCATGCCTGACTCCAGGACACGTCCAATGATCTTGTCAGCGCGGGCGGCCACTTCGTCCAGCGTTTCGCCGTTGGGCACGCCGTCCGTCCAGATGAGGTAGTCCGGATTGTCCTTGCGGATGAGGTCGGAGCTGACGCCTTCGTAGTCTCCGTAGTTCCATTCCACCGCCAGCGGCTCGTGGACGGCATCGGGAAAACCTGCAAGTTCAGCCGTGCGGCGGGCGCGACGCAGTGGGGAGGTCAGAACGAGGTCGAAGTCGATGCCCTCAAGGACTTTGCGCGCTTCGACAGCCTGCTGCTCACCCTCGACGGTCAAGGGAAGGTCGGTCAGGCCCGTGTACTGGCCGCTCTTGGACCATTCCGTCTCGCCGTGGCGAAGGATCCAAAGTTGCGGACGCGGGGAGATCGCGGCGTTCATGAGGACTCCTTGGTTTCTGCGGCGGTTTCGGTTGAAGGTTCGACGACGGCGGACTCGGGTTGCGCTTCCCACCACGCCAAGAGCTTCTTCTCAGCTTCCTCCGGGGACAGCGGACCGTGTTCCATCCGTTCTTCCAGGAGGAACTTGTAGGCCCTGCCGACGACAGGACCTGGCTTTAGCCCCAGAAGCGCCATGATCTGCGCGCCATCGAGGTCCGGCCGGACAGCCGCCAACGATTCCTGTTCCAAGAGCGCAGAGATTCGATGCTCAAGGTCATCGTAGGCGAAGGACAAGCGGTCGGCCTTGCGCTGGTTACGCGTGGTGACGTCGGATCGGGTGAGCCGATGCAGGCGTTCCAACAGTGGACCGGCATCGGTCACGTAGCGGCGGACGGCAGAATCCGTCCAACCAGCGTCTCCATAGCCGTAGAACCGCATGTGCAATTCGACCAGGCGGGACACGGCTTTGATCGACTCGTTGTCGAACCGCAACGCCTTCATCCGCTTGGCGGTCAGCTTGGCACCCACAACGTCGTGATGCCTGAAGCTCACCGCGCCGCCCGGTTCGAACCGGCGCGTAGCCGGCTTGCCGACGTCGTGCATTAGCGCGGCGAACCGAAGCACAAAGTCCGGACCTGGTACGGGACCGTCGGCGTCGGTTTCCAGTGAAGCAGCTTGTTCGAGGACCTGCAGGGAGTGCTGATACACGTCTTTGTGGCGGTGGTGTTCATCGGCTTCCAGGCGGAGCGCGGATACCTCGGGGAGGACAAACTCAGCCAGCCCGGTGTCCACCAGGAGATCGATGCCCACGCGCGGGTGCGCGCCGTTAATCAGCTTGACCAGTTCATCGCGGACCCGCTCGGCGGAGATGATCTTGATGCGGTCGGCCATCTGGGACATTGCGAGCCGGACGTCGTCGTGAACCGACACGCCAAGCTGGGACGCGAAACGAGCCGCCCGCATCATGCGCAGGGGGTCATCAGAGAAGGACGCCTCAGGCGCGCCGGGAGTGGCGAGTTCGGAGGCGTGGAGGTCCCGGACGCCACCGAAAGGGTCCACCAGCTCCAGGCTCGGCAGGCGCAGGGCCATGGCGTTGATGGTGAAGTCGCGGCGCAGCAAGTCGTCCGTCAAGGAGTTGCCAAAGGCGACTACGGGCTTACGCGAGTCAGGATCGTACGCCTCGGCGCGGTACGTGGTGACTTCGATCTGGAAGCCGTTCTTCTTCATCCCGATCGTGCCGAAAGCCCGTCCGATTTCCCAAAAGTTGTCCGCCCACTTCTTGATGACGGAGATCGTCTGATCGGGCGTCGCATCTGTGGTGAAGTCCAGGTCCGGGGAGGTCCTCCCCAGGAAAAGGTCGCGCACAGGTCCACCAACCAAGGACAGCTCGAAGCCGGCATCGACAAAGCGCTGCCCGAGATCGAGCACCACCGGATCGATGGTGAAGTTAACTGAAGAACTGTCCAATACGTGCGCCATAGTTCCTTAAGCTTGGCAGATTTTTCCGCAGCATTGGGCCAGAGTTGCATCCGAAAACCAACGGACCCGTAACCCGTGTCTCCTGCAGTCCATCTTGCGGCCATGTCCCGGTCATCACTCGAGGGCAAGAGTCGTTAGAGTGGACTTCATGGCCAATCCGATCCCGAGCGCTCCTGGCAGGAGGACGAACGCACCGTTGCCGTCGGCAATCGGCGCCCACGTCGCGCCTGCCCCGCAGCACCCGGTCCAGGCCTCGCTTCCCACTGTGGAGGAAGTGTCGGCAGGCGGTGTCGTAGTAGACACGTCCGACGGCGAACTCCGGGTCGCGATTATCGCCCGCCTTAATAGGGGTGGCCGGCTTGAATGGTGCCTGCCCAAGGGCCATCCGGAAGGCCGGGAGAACAACGAGGAAGCTGCCGTCCGCGAGATCGCCGAGGAAACCGGCATCGAGGGCAACATCCTGGCGCCCCTGGGCAGCATTGACTACTGGTTCACTGTGAGCGGCCACCGGGTCCACAAAACCGTCCACCATTTCCTGCTCCGGGCCACTGGCGGCGAGCTCACCATCGAGAATGATCCGGACCAGGAGGCAGTGGATGCCGCATGGGTGCCGATCCAGGAGTTGGCACGCAAATTGTCCTTCCCAAATGAACGCCGCATCGCCGATTTGGCACGGGAAGTGCTTCCCGAACACCTCTGACCCGGCTACATGGGACGATAAGGGCGATGTCTGAAGCCAAAACTACCCAGTCCGTTCAATCCGGAGAAGCACGTTCCAGCGCCATCATGGCCGCCGGAACGTTGGTTTCCCGGTTCCTTGGCTTCGCCAAAACGTGGATGCTCGGCGCTGCACTCGGCCTGGGTTCAACGGTCAATGACACGTTCATTAATGCGAACAACCTTCCCAACCTGATCTTCCTGTTGGTGGCTGGCGGCGTGTTCAACGCCGTCCTGGTCCCGCAGATCATTAAGGCCAGCAAGGGTGCGGACAGCGGCGCTGATTACATCAGCCGACTCCTGACTCTGGCTGTGCTGGTGCTGCTGGGGCTGACAGCCCTTGTGACCCTGGCCGCGCCCATCGTTATCGACCTAACGACCCAGGGCTATTCGGAACAGCAGAAGGCCCTGGCGGTCACTTTCGCCTTCTGGTGCCTTCCACAGATCTTCTTCTACGGCCTTTACGCACTCCTTACACAGGTCCTGAATGCACACGGTGCGTTCGGACCCGCCATGTGGGCTCCCATCCTGAACAACGTGGTGGCCATCGCCGGCCTGGGCATGTTCATCTGGATCCTGGGCGCCAACTACACCAATCCGCACACACTCGATAATTGGGGACCAACCCAGACATTCCTGATTGCCGGGTTCTCCACGTTCGGAGTGATCGCCCAAACCGCCATCCTGCTGATTCCCGTCATGAGGCTGAAACTGGGCCTGCGGCCCCGTTTCGGATGGCGCGGCGTTGGACTGGGCCAGGCAGCCAAGTTGAGCGTGTGGACGTTGCTGACTGCCGCCGTCGGGCAGTTGGCGTTCCTGTACGTCATGAAAATTGCCACGATTCCCGGTGCCGAACGGCTCCGGCTGGACAATTCAGGCCAGACCACAGCCGCCTCCACTCTCCCGGGTAACGCGGTCCTTGAAGTTGCGAGCCAGCTCTACCTGCTGCCGCACTCGATCATTGCGCTGTCGCTGGCCACTGTCCTCTTTAACCGCATGACGCGGGCGTCCCAGGATGGCAACAAGGCCGAACTGCGTGACGCGCTCTCGCATGGACTGCGAACCATGGCTGTCGCAACAGTTTTTGGCGCATTGGCGCTGTTCGCGCTGGCTGGCCCGCTGGGCATGTTCTTCTCCGGCGGGAAGCCCCAGGACGGCGTCATGCTGGCCCAGACGCTCACCATCCTGGCGTTGAGCACGCCGTTCATGAGCGCAAACTTCATGATGTCGCGCGTGTTTTACGCCAACGAGGACGCCCGCACGCCGCTCTATGTGCAGCTGTTGCTCGCCGTCGTTTATGTGGTGGGCGCGTTTATCATTCAGTTCCTGCCCGTGGGCCAGATCATCTACGCGATCGCTGTCCTCTACACCTTGGGGAACATCCTTTCCGTGGTGATCAGCGTCTGGTTCCTGCGCCGCATGATGGGCCATCTCGATGGTCCGCGAATCGCCAATTCCTACATCCGCATGGGCTACGCGGGCCTCGGCTCTGCGATTGCGGGGGCTCTGGCGCTGTGGCTCCTGGGCAGCTACCGTGCCGACGGTTTCGCGTGGAGCAGCCGGCCGGCTGCCTTGGTGACCGTGGTCGTCGTCGGGCCCGTCATGCTGGTGGCTTATCTGCTCCTGCTTCGCCTCTTCCACGTCACCGAGCTGCGCGATCTCATGCGACCGCTGATGGGCCGCTTTGGCCGCGGCGCACCTGCCGTGGCAGGGGCAGCTGCTGAACCCACGACGGCGGCACGCGCCACAGTCTCGGACGATACCGGTTTGATTCCTCGCATCTCGGGCGAGTTCGATGCTGCCTCCTTCAGAGCCGGCCCGGCGCTTGAGCACGAACCCGCCGTTGAGACTCCAGCCAGGACTGCAGACGTTTCCGGCACCTCCGACTCTGAACAACCCCGCACGAATTATCTGCCGGATGAGGACGTACCGAGCACGGCCAAGGGAGGAAGGTTCCACCCTCAGGTTCCGTTGCCAGGCAGGCGAACCTACCAAGGCGACCCCGGCCACAATCCCTACTTTCCCGCCAATCGGGACGCTGGACAGCACACCCGGCAGAAGCGGAAGAAGTGAACCGGTGGCGCCAACATGGGCGGCGGGCGCCAATCGGCTAGGCTAGAAATGAATACAGGTAGTTGCAAAAGTGGTACAACCGGCTCGCCGGGCGGACCGCGTGCAGGACCCGCAGCTCCCGGACAGCCTAGGAGGAACACGTGTCCCACCCGATCGACGTCGGATCAGTGCTTGGCGGCCGCTATAAGGTCACGGCCACCGTATTGACCTCGCATGACCAAGATCTGGTGCTCGACGGCGTGGACCAGGTCCTCAACCGCCCCGTCAGCATCCTCGTTGCCGGTCCCGGAAATGCCGAGCAGGTAGCACAGAGTGCCCGCGAAGTCGCCACGGGGGAGCGCCCTGGCCATGTCCAGATCCTGGACCTCGGAGTCAGCGACAACACCACGTACCTGATCACCAACCACAGCACTGCGCCGGACCTTCTTGATCTCGTGGTCGCAACCCACCCGCCGTACGTCGAACCGTTCTTCACGGAAACCCTCGGCAGCGAGATCTTCGGCCAGCCACGCACGTACGAGCCCGAGACCTATGACGGCCTCTACGAAGACGATGAGCACGAAGCCGAGTACATCCAGTACGACGAAAATGGCTACCCGGTCCAATCGGAATCGGATGCTTCCCACGAAGCGCCAGCCACGCAGGCCAGCAACCTTCCTCCTATGCCTTCATCCAGCCCGTCATCGGCAAGGGGTGGTCTCGCGGGGAAGCTCGCTGCTGCTGCGGCTGGCGCCGGGGCAGCAGGAGTTGCTGCCGCTGCCGCGCTGAAGAACGCCGGGTCCAAGAACCACGACGCCGGGGCTGCCGCGAATGGGGCTTCCGGTGCCGGCGCTAGTACGGGTACCCAGCCGCGGACGCAGGCTGTACAGTCGCCGTCGTCCGGAGCTTCGCCTGCTACTACGCCCGTTGCTCCTGTTCAGCCGCCTACCCAAGCCGTCACTTCGCAGCCAGTGGCTTCACAACCCGTGAACCCGCAGCCGGCACCGACTCGCGAGCCTGCCGGCGAACCAAAGGTTTCCCTCTGGTCTGAAGAGGACTACGGCCTCGCTGCCGGTGGCGCGTCGCAAGCCACCGGAGGTAGCTCGGACCCTGGTTACGATCGTGCTCCTACCAGCTTCCCGGCGTCGGCCGCTGCTACTGAAGATTACGAGGATGAAGAGGTCTACGAGGACGAAACCCCGGAACGCGAGCCGCGCTCCATGCGTTGGCTCGTAGGCGGTCTGCTTGCTGCCGTGTTGATCGTGGGCCTTGTCCTGGCGGTCACCAACCTGGGAAGCCTCCTGCCGAGCGGCGCTCCGGCGGCCTCAAACAAAACAACGGCCTCATCGCCATCAGCGGGCACCGAATCCGAGCAACCGACGCCCAGCGAGACCGCTGCTCCCGCAACGCCTCCGGCCATCGATGGCATTACGCGCCTCGGCGATTTCCCGTTCGCTGCATCGTTCGACAAAGACCTTCCCAAAGCATTTGATGGGAACCCGGCCAGTTACTGGTCCGACATGGAGTTCGCTTCGGCCAACTGGGGTGGACTCTCGGGTGAGATGCCCTTGGTCGTGAAGCTCAAGGAGCCCACAGAGGTCAAGTCAGTGGTGCTGAACCAGTTGGGCGGATCAGGTGGAAGCATCAGCGTCTACACCAACGATCGCCCCGCAATGGACGGCGCCAAGCTCGTGGGCACCAACAGCTTCACGTCCCCGGAACTGACGATGCCGCTGGCTGCGCCCACCCAGACCCAGTACGTCATAGTGGTCATCAAGACGCTGCCTAAACTTGCTGCTCCCAAGACACAGTTCGGATTTGGTCTGCGTTTGGCCGAGGTCACGGTGCAGTAGCTCCGTTTTCGGTGAACTTTCCCAACTAGGTGTACTGCCCAGGGAGGTTGGTTAGCCGGCTGACGGGTGGTTTGTTCCCGGTCGCGGTGTGGGGCCTGTGGTGATTGTAGTAGTGGATCCAGCCGGGGAGTGCTTCACGACGCGCTGTTTCGGTGCCGTAGAACTTGGCGTAGGCCCAGCCGTCGTTGAGTGTTCGGTGGAACCGTTCGATCTTGCCGTTGGTCTGGGGCCTGTAGGGGCGGGTTCGTTTCGCGGTGATGCCCAGCTCGGCGCAGGCAGCTTTCCAGGCGTTGGAGACGTAGGCGGATCCGTTGTCTGAGAGCACCCGCTTGGTGGTGATCCCTTGCGCAGCGAACCATGCCACCGCCCGCTGGAGGACCGCGATGGCGGTGACGGCTTTCTCGTCGTGGTGGATTTCGGCATAGGCAACGCGGGAGTAGTCGTCCAGGACCGTGTGGACGTAGGCGGTGCCGTTTTTGGGGTGTTTGCTGGTGCGGGTGTGACCGCTGCGTGCGGCGGAGGCTCTGGAGTTCTTCGCGCCTTCGACCCGGCCCAGGTAGCGGTGGCCCCCGCCGTCGGGGATGTTCCCGAATTTGGTGACATCGACGTGGAGCATCTCGCCCGGGGCTGTGTGTTCGTAGCGGCGGATCGGTTCGCCGGTGATCCGGTCGATGTAGCGCAGCCGGTTGATCCGGCAGCGGACCAGGACTGCGTGCACGGTCGAGGCCGCGATGCCCAACTGGCCTGCGATCTGCACGGGCCCCAGCCGCTTGCGCCACCGCAGGGCAACGATGCGCCTGACCAGTTTCCGCGGGGTGCGGTTGGGGCTGCGGCGTGGACGCGATGACTTGTCACCCATCCCTTCGGCCCCCTGTGCGAGGTAGCGGGTGACCCAGCGCTTGGCGGTGGGCCAGGAGACCATGAAGAGCTTGGCTGCCTCGGTGATCGTCCAATGGTGGTCAACGACCAATTGGGCGAGCTTCAAACGGGCTTTTGGGGTCAACATTGCGTTAGCGTGGGACACGAAGGCCTCCTGGGTGTGCAGCGGTTTCTTAGACAGCTCCACTCCACACCGGGAGGCCTTCGTCATCCCGGAAATCTCACGCCGTGTCCTCACACGGCCTCAACCAACCTCCCTGGGCAGTACAACTAGGTCGCAGCACATGTCGTTCTGAGCCCTCACAACGACGTGTGCTGCTACTTACTTTTCGCATGTGCGCGAGGCTGTGTCACTGATGTGGCCACCAGTCATCCGGCGTCCCCGCTTCGATTCGCCACGCCTTCAGACGGTACCCTGAATGATGGTGGGTTTTAGGCCCTCCAAATTCCAACGGAATATTTGGACCGTTGCAGGGGTTGAGTCAGGTGGCTGCCCCGAAAGCCGCAGCATCGACTAAGGAAGAGGTTCACGCCACGTGAGCATTGCAGAAAACAGCGCATCGCAGGTGCGTGACGTCATCATCGTAGGTTCAGGCCCCGCCGGTTACACAGCCGCCGTTTACACCGCCCGCGCCAACATGAAGCCTCTGCTCATTGCCGGCTCCGTCACCGCTGGTGGCGAATTGATGAACACCACGGACGTGGAAAACTACCCGGGCTTCCCCGATGGCATCATGGGTCCAGATCTCATGGAAAACTTCGAGAAGCAGGCGGCCCGCTTCGGCACCGAGATTCTCTTCGAGGATGTCACCGAATTGGATCTCGACGGCGACATCAAGTCGGTCACCATCGGCACGGGGGAGACCTTCCAAGCGAAGGCGATCATCCTGTCCACCGGTTCTGCCTACCGCGAGCTTGGGCTTGAGAACGAAAAGCGCTTGTCGGGTCACGGCGTTAGCTGGTGTGCAACCTGCGACGGTTTCTTCTTCAAGGATCAGGACATCGCCGTCATTGGTGGTGGCGACTCCGCCATGGAAGAAGCCCTCTTCCTTACCAAGTTCGCCAAGTCCGTAACAGTGATCCACCGTCGCGACACCCTCAAGGCTTCCAAGATCATGGGCGATCGTGCCCAGGCGCACGAGAAGATCAACTTCGTTTGGAACACTGCTGTGGAGGATGTACTCGGCGGAGACAAGGTCACGGGCCTCAAGCTCAAGAACCTGGTTGACGGTACCGAATCTGAACTCGACGTCACCGGCGTGTTCGTGGCCATCGGCAACGATCCCCGCACGGAACTCGTGAAGGGGAAAGTTGATCTGACCCCCGAAGGAACCATTGCCGTAGAAGGCCGGACTTCCCGTACCAACATCAAGGGTGTGTTCGCCGCAGGCGACGTCATCGATCCCACCTACCGCCAGGCCATCACGGCCTCGGGCTCCGGTTGTGTGGCTGCCCTCGATGTCGAGCACTACCTCGCAGACCTGCATTCCTGAGCTTCACCAGACCAGCAACCATACGAAGGGAAAAGTTATGAGCAACGCTAAAGACGTAACTGACGCAAGCTTCAGCACGGACGTCCTGGCTTCCGAGAAGCCGGTCATCGTGGACTTCTGGGCGGAGTGGTGCGGACCCTGCCGCAAGCTCGGCCCGATCCTCGACGAGATCTCCGTTGAATACGGCGAGAAGGTTGACGTCGTGAAACTCAACGTCGACGACAACCCTGCCATCGCTGCCGAGTACGGCATCACGTCCATCCCGGCTGTGTACCTCTTCAGCGGGGGAGAAGTGAAGAGCACGGTCATCGGCGCCAAGCCAAAGCAGTTCTTCGAAAAGGAATTCGCGGACGTCTTGTCCTAGGTTTCCCTAGTTAGTCAGTGAAAAGCCGGCGGCTGTCCCTCCTGAAGGAGTGGGAGTCGCCGGCCTTTTGCATTAAGCCATTTTGCACCCAATAAAGTTTGCTTTTATCGGTTTGATTTAACCAAACGCCCTGCGCGTCCGCCGAACTCCTCGATGCGTGTTCCCCTTATTGGGGTAGGCAAATACGCACCCTCTCTCACATCCCACCCCCTCCCGCCGCACCCTCTCTCACATCCCACCCCACCCGCCACACCTTCTCTCACATCCCCACCCCCACCGGCCGACTGGACCATTGAGTATGTCGTCCGTGTCGAGTGATGAGCCGCGGTTGGACGTTTCCCTCGGGGTTATGTTCGAACGGACTAAGACAACTCCGACTCCGGGCGGCATGTTGCAGCTCACTTTTAGACCCACGATAAAGTTGGAGTTGATGCAATCCATCAGTCGGTGCGTGACCGACCTAATCTGGTGGTGCCACAGTGTGGACGTCGGATATTTTCGTCAAGGCCGGTGGTCTTTCAGATGGAAACATGCCAAGGAAGCGCATACAAAGCCTTCCGAATCACCAGCATCGTTTGCATCTGTGGCTTCGTGGCAGTCCGAAGCCCGATAGCACTAAGCCTTGGCCTTGAGCACAATGCCCTCCGAGGAACTGGCGGTCATTTCACTCAACACCCAAGGGTCTCAAGCGCTTTAGTGGGGGCATGTTCAATTCCTTCCGTTGCTGCTCGTTGCGCGTTCGCCCCGCTTGCGGAAAGAATCGAGATTTAGGACGGCGAGTTCATGCTGCTCACCTCCTTAGGAGCATCCCCGGACGCGACCTGTCGACATTTTCGTCGCTGCCCTGTTCCCTTCAAGGACGCAGAGGAGATGTTTCACGTGAAACGGCTCAACTTCGCTCTCAGTTGCGGTTCCCATGCCGTCGTCGCTCACGACCGAAGCTGCGGTTTCTCATTGTGGGATTCATCATCGCAGCCTCGCTATGTTTCACGTGAAACGCAATCATGCAACGAGGTGGAAATTGACGGTTCCAGAAATCCAGCTCCAGCTCAGCCGCCCAGTAGGGGAACAGTCGCTCTAAGAAGATAACCCCCGATTCTTCCCACCATGACCAATAGCCAGATTAAATGGCCAGCGCCCAGGGGCGATCTACGTTGCCTTGATGGGCGCACCTTTTGTTTGCTGGCTTTAGACAAGTGCTCTTCTACCTGATGCGGTACATGAGTACGAGAATTGGCTACGCGAGTGGACCCTCATCGAGGACTCTCTCGGGAAATGCCTGCTGGATACGATGCCAGCCTCCGGCAAGCATCGTCTGTGCTGATCTTCGTTCGAATACGCATCCCCGGAGGATAGGTGACTGCGCTTCACCCAGTTTAGGCATAGCCCGCAGAGCATGGACATCCGCCTGCGAGCGGCAGCCTCGCTTCAATACGGTGCGTTCTACCGGCGATTACCCGAGCCTTCACGCCAAGCTTCATGTGAACCACTCCGAAGGGCAATAGAACCCGAGGCTCGTTACGTCCTAGCGGACGGCTTTGGGGGCCGTCCTCTGCCTTCCGCTCCCTGAGGGCTGGACCCTGACGTGCGTGAAAAATTGAGGCTCCAGTCAGGCAACACTCCAACTCTCGTGTGAATACTCTCGTCGAAGTTCGATTCGTGAGCGCTCGATCCCAGACCGCCGATGTGGCTGGCAGACTCCGCCCACGGTTCGGCGCTCAGTGCCACTCAGCCGGCAGTGAGAACTCCGCCTTCTGTCCATGTGCCTGGGCAGGAGTAGGCCCAAGCCCGATCGGAACAACGATCTGTTGTCGTGCCTCGGAGATCTGTTTCACGTGAAACATTGCGATCGATGACTGCCGCTCCCGTATTTGCGTCTACGACCACGGCATCCTTGCCTATGTCGTCAAGCTGCATTGTCCGGCCTAGTGGACCCCTGGCCTACCCCCACATGAACACGGAATCCCAAGCGAAGGAGTCGCGGCTAACTACAACAGAGCCATACTCGGGGGATAACGAGGGTTCCTCAAGGGACGAGCACCGTCCAGGAATGGTGACCCACTCTTTCACTTGTCTCCACCGAGAAAGATCCGCAGCCTTCTCTGACTCGGCGTTAGATGGATGGCCTACAGGCTGTGACTCCTATCGCCAAGGTCGGGGATGGCCGCCCTTCTGTAAGGCGTTCCGGCCGAATGCTTCCACTCAACTTCGACGAAACTCAGGAATGGAGGGGAGACGATCCCCTCAAATGAAGCCTTGGTGCTGGAGGCTGGCCTCCTCCATTGTCTGAGCCAGGGAACCAGTAGCGCCCGGAGTACTCGGGTGCACTGGGAATTCACGCGGGGGAACCACGCCTTCCATTTCATGTCATGGCACCGACAAGCGTGTGGAGAGCGTGCCGTTTCACGTGAAACACGAGAGGAGCCGAGGACCATAGTCAGGAGCCTGACAGTCTTACTGCATGTTGCCAGGGAGCAAGACTCAGCTGCCGACGACCCAGAGACTTGCACGGGCAGAGCGCAGCCACCTCCGACAGCAGCCCCAGGCCCGAGGACTGCGGCAATCAGCCCTACCCTCGTAAATCCCCACCTGTGCCCCTGCCATGCCCGGACGAATACCGCGAACTCGTCGAGTCGTCGCAAATGCGCTTCCTCTCTGAACTACTAGGGAGCCGCGATACGGCAACTTACAGGGGCACACATAGTGTTCCGCAGAGCAGTGGCGGCCGATCAGGCGCACTATGAATTTCGGCGCACTCTGCCTAAGTCTCCAATGATGTTCTGTCCTGTACACAGACATCGGATCAAAGCTGTCCCTGCTCACAGTCGGCGCTTGGATCTGACCCTTCTGCAGCATCACTCCTCATGGATCGTGAGTCTCCAGTGATGCTGACGCGCCGGAGTACAGAGCGACGAGGAGGCCTTCGGCATCGACCCGGCTGGATCGCATGCGCGGCAGCCGCTTCGTAGATCCATCCTGGATGCCAACTAATCAAGCGGAGCTCCCCAAGTACCCTGTTGCGTGAAGGCAACAGCGAGACAGAGGCCGGGAAAGCGGGCAAGGTTATTCACAAAGTTATCCACAAGCTTATCCACCGACCATCAGGCCATCCACATATTATTTGCACAGCTCTTCGGACGGCTGATAGCGGTCGCCCAACTTCGACTTCTTCGTGCGACAACGAAGGCGGGCACGTAGTAGGTTTCGCTCTTCGCCCCTAAGTGCGCGAAATTCCTGCAAATCAAAGGGTTTTGGGATCATGTGACATGAAATACACCCGTTCCAGCGGCGGATCGTTTCACGTGGAACATGTGGCAGGAAGTCAGGCTGGAGCCGCCCCATCGTAGCTCTTGCTCCCAAGGAATCTGCACGCTACTGGAAGCGGACCCGCCCGAGACATCAACATATTTATCCCCAAAGTTATCCACAGGCTTATCCACTGCACAAATTGTCGAATTCACATGCTCGCTCTACGCCTGCTTCCGCCCCGCAAACGTGCTGCAGACGCTGGATCATGTTTCACGTGAAACAAGCAGTATCCCCATTGACCGCTGGCGACGGCCGCGCATTGTTCGTTGAAGATCTCGTTGAAGGGGCCGTGGGGCTGGACCGGCACAGCTCGAACTACAGCGGCGACGGGAAGCGGCGCATGCCCAATTTAGGGGAACGTACAACATCAGATCTATCAGGAAGACATCGCAATCCATGGGCCAACGCTAGGCTTGGCTATGGCGCATGGCTCACTCAAGACGGCCTTGCGTCCATGGCACGCGGAGGAAGGGCCACGTGGGCTGCAGGAGGACTCCCAGCGCTACTCAGTGGCTCCACCGCCTGGCCTTGCTGTGTGTCAACCCGCGGAAGCGGTGTCTAGTTGGACCAGCCAGAAAGCTCCGTATAGGAATTGGTGCTGTGGACGAAGGGGTAAGGTGGCCGACGCGCACAGCTTCTCCCATCGGTAGCGCCGGGCATCGCGCTCCACAATCACGGCAGGAAGAGCGTCGACGAGAGGGAGCAGTCAGCGGAGATTTCTTCCTAACAATGCGCCGAACCGCTTGGCGGCCTCAATGGTCCTTCCAGCCTCATTGAACATTGGCACCTTCTTCTCTTTAGGTCGGGGACTCGCGGTCCATGAGAATAGGCAGCCCGGTCCATGAGAATAGGCCGTTCGCCGGCCCGGGACAGCGCGCGCAGCAGCACGTCTAGCTGATACAGCGCCGCAGCAGGCGAGGGAGCAAGACATGTTTGCACCGCGCCCCAGTGTCAGGAGAAAATCCTAATGACGGAAACTCTGAAGTCCCCATCTTCAGACCCGCCGGTGCGTTCGAGAAAGGAATCAATTTCGACGCTTCCACCGGTCGGACGCCATCAGACAGCAGGTCAGGCTCGGTAGCTCCTCGCACAGCCAGTAGGCCACTGTGTGTCCAGACCCATTACTCAATGACCTGTTACACGAGCACACAGGCGCCGTTAGGTCGTGAGGTCGCGGGTCGTTGAAATGGATGACTAGTCTATGAAGCAACGATCTAACTCAACCGAGAGATATGTCTCAGAAAGCTGGCGCCAGAACCAGAGATATACCTGTCCTAGTATCTAGTACTCTCCAGTTATGGAGAGTCCTGGAATTGGCGCCCGTCGTTCACACCTCCACGATGCGGGCTTCGAACGAACCGGGGGCACGAACAACACTGTTGTAATTTGATCACTTGTTCCATCCCCGCCACCTGGTCGGTGACCACCCTCTGCCCCCTTCAGTCGGGGGAGGGGTCTGTGCGTTTCACGTGAAACAGTTCAGGGATTCCAAAACTCCGGCGATCACACAGCTAAATGGAGCGGGTGGTTCCCTGCATTGCATCTTTCAGTTAACGCCCTGAGCCTACCGCCGCCGAGGGGAGGATGTTCCATCCAACCGAGACTCTAGGAAAGAGGGACGGTTTCACGTGAAACAAAGCCAAGTGGAGCAAGACACTTCGACGCGAACGAACAGAACAAACTTGAACCGCCGCCGCAGCAAGCTGCGGAACGAACCTTAGAGCCGGGCCGCTCCGGGGCTTGTAAACACAACCAAAACATGAGCCCGAAGGCTACAGCCCTAGGGAAGGTCTGCCCTCCCAACGGCGGAAGGGCGAACTGTACACGTGCATCGCAACTGCGCAGGGAAAACAGCAATCAAGGCACCATCACATTGAGGAATCTCAGCGTCACCAGGACACTACGGATGGTTCGCTTCCGTTGGCTCGCATGCACCTAACTGATTGAAACACCGTCTTCCCTGATTACAGGACAAGAAATTTGCGCCTACAAGTCCAGAACCATGGGCAGAACGGGGGGTAGGATGAGGGCTACTTGAATGCTTCCTCACGTACTCGTTTCACGTGAAACATCGCTCGTCAAAGAGGTTGCCGATCGCCTCAGGAAACGGAGTGGTCCTCTCCAAGAACGCTGCAGGCGCCCCGATCGGCGCTACGCGTGCATCAGGGTGCGCCCCAGGTAGAACGCGTCTCCAAGACTTTGGCGCCCGAAGACCGATTTCGTATCTTCAGGGACTAATGCGCGAACGGGGTATATCAAGCGAAATCTGTTGTTTGAGATATGCATAGGAGGGATCCCCGGAATCGCCGGCCGCATCTACCCTAGGCAAACGAATGGGAGATCTACTCCCCGTACGGCAGACCTTGACTGAAGCCGAAACTATGATCCTCGGCGGTCTGAGAGTACCTCCACTGATGTTTCACGTGAAACCATCCACACGAACGAGCGGTCTGATCGTAACTCCCACCCGACTAAACGATCTGTGCTGGGAAAAAAGGAGAGACGCTCCGGGATACAAAAAAATGGGGTCTGCCACAAGGCAAACCCCATTTCAGTTGGTCAGGAAAAACTAGTCTTCAGAGCCTGGTCCCAAAACATCCATGATTCGGTTGAGATCCTCTACGCTGGCAAATTCGATGCTGACGCGGCCCTTGCGAGCACCCAGGGTAATCTTCACGTTCGTATCCAAGCGGTCGGATAGCGAGGAGGCCAGGTAGTCCAGTCGCTCGTGCCGGGCGTTGGGCCTAGGAATAGCGCTCTTGGCCGGCGTGGCTGGGTCCTGGTACAGGGCTACGGCCTCTTCAGTGGCCCGGACAGACATACCTTCAGCGACGATCTTCTGCGCAAGACGCTCCATGGCGGCCGCATCCGGCAACGCCAAGAGGGCACGGGCGTGGCCTGCTGACAAGACACTGGCTGCCACACGACGCTGCACCAACGGCGGAAGCTTCAAAAGACGCAGTGTATTTGATACCTGAGGACGGGACCGACCAATGCGATCGGCCAGCTGCTCATGCGTAGTTCCGAAGTCTTCCAGGAGCTGCTGGTAGGCGGCTGCCTCTTCCAACGGGTTCAACTGGCTGCGGTGCAGGTTCTCCAGCAACGCGTCTCTAAGTAGGTCATCGTCAGTGGTGTCACGGACGATGGCCGGGATTGTTTCCAGCCCAGCGGCTTGGACTGCACGCCACCGGCGCTCACCCATAACCAACTCGTACGGTTCTCCACCCTTTTCGGTTGAAGTACGTACAACAATTGGCTGGAGGACTCCGATTTCCTTGACGGAGTGCACTAGCTCGGCCATGTCGTCTTCATCGAAGACGGATCGAGGCTGTTTGCGGTTGGGATGAATGTCCGTGACGGGTATTTCAGCGAATCTCGCTCCCGGTACTTCAACCAACTCCACCTCGGGTGGAGTAGGTGCAGCGGGAGCGGAAGACGCCGTCGAACTTGTCTCTGCACCTGCGGTTTTCACCGAGGTAGATGAAGAGCGCTTAGTGGCTGGCTTGGATGCAGCGGGTTTTGTCTCGCCCGACTTACTTGCGGCAGGTGCCGTGGAAGCGGACTGGGATGCTGCCTTCGCAGCGCCGCCACGCGAACCGCCAGCTGCACTCGATGTCCCGGAGTCGGCCGTAGGTGCAGGAGCCGTCGCGTCGGGCGCTTCCATCGGCTCTGCTGTCTTCCGGGCTTCCGGAAAGAACAGATCCACTGGGCGGGAGGGCGCAGCGCCGTTTCCCTGGGCAGCCGCGGGCGAGCTAGGAATGAGAGCCCCAAGACCCCTGCCGAGGCCCCTTCGCTTTTCGCTCATTGATTCATCCCTCCGATGGAATAGCCGAGTGCGGACCCGCCCAGGCTGTTGCAGTGTTTCAAGAATTCTAGCGTTCAGCGATTTCGGCGGCGGCTTCCATGTAGGACAACGCGCCGCTCGATGAAGGATCATAGGTCATGACAGTCTGCTGGTAACTCGGCGCCTCAGAGATGCGTACCGAACGTGGAACCACAGCGCCTAGAACCTGCTCAGGGAAGTGCTGGCGAACCTCGGAGGCCACCTGTGCTGCGAGGTTGGTCCGGCCGTCGTACATGGTCAGGAGAATCGTCGAAACCACCAAGTCAGCGTTGAGGTGCTTCTGGATCATTTCGATGTTCTTCAGGAGCTGGCTCAAGCCCTCCAAGGCGTAGTACTCGCACTGGATGGGAATCAGGACCTCGCTGGCGGCGCAGAAAGCATTGACAGTCAAGAGACCCAGGCTGGGTGGGCAGTCGATAAAGATGAAGTCCAAACGTCCCTCACCATTTTTCTCCCGCTCTTTGGAATAGACGTCAATGGCGCGGCGAAGCCTCTGTTCACGGGCCACCAATGAAACCAACTCGATTTCGGCGCCGGCCAAGTGGATGGTCGCAGGAGCGCAGATCAGGTTGGGAATATCAGGGCACGGAGCCACTACATCTTTCAACGGAAGATCGTTGATCAGGACGTCGTAGATGCTGTCCACATCTGCGTGATGCTCAATGCCCAAGGCTGTAGAGGCATTTCCCTGGGGATCGATGTCAATCACCAGGACGTTGAGGCCGGCAGACGCCAGAGCAGCCGCAATGTTGACGGTGGTGGTCGTCTTGCCAACGCCACCCTTCTGATTGGAGACCGTGAAAATCCGGGTCCGATCAGGTTTAGGGAGTTCACGTCCAATCAGCCGCTCGCGTCGGCGCGTCTCGTTGGCCAGTTGGCGAGCGATAGGGCTCGAATCATCGATGGAGTCCATCACGTTGTGAACCTCATCCGTCAGCGTTTCACGTGAAACGGCAGCATTATCAACTGAATTCGTTCGCACAATGGCAGATTGAAGTGACGCGGAGGGTGTGGCCATGGCCCGCGCGGACCCTAAAGACATAAAGGGGGGGATCCGTTGCGTGGAGGTTTCGCTACTGCCCACTGGTCACACTCTCACTCTCATTCGGCGCTTGCTGCCGTTCTCTAGCCTAACTGCTCAGCCGCCGACACGCGGGAAACCGAGCGGTGACTAGCCCGTCTTTCCGGGCTTGTTGACGACGATC
The DNA here is from genome assembly GCA_050627125.1 of Arthrobacter sp. 21a14. Lineage (GTDB taxonomy): Bacteria > Actinomycetota > Actinomycetes > Actinomycetales > Micrococcaceae > Arthrobacter. The sequence continues at coordinate 475,574 of CP192487.1, forward strand.
CTCACCACGGTGGTGGGTTCCTCCAAAAGCTCCTGTCCACAAACCACAACGGACGTTTCCACGCCGCCAAGTTTACGGATGACCTTCTTGGCCTTCTCAATTTCTTCGGCAGCGCTGCGACCCTTGATAGCCACAACCTCCCCCTTGCCATTCAGCAGGGGGATAGTCAGGCCCGCCAGGTTGGAAAGAGCGGAAACTGCGCGTGCCGTAACGACGTCCGCATCCACCAATCCCACGGCCAGTTCAGCGCGGGTTCGCATAATGGTCACATTGTCCAAGCCAAGGTCGTCCACGACCTCCTGAAGCCAGATGACCCGACGCTCCAGAGGTTCAATCAGAGTCAATTCAAGGTCTGGACGGGCAATTGCAAGGCACAGGCCAGGAAGTCCGGCACCGGATCCAACGTCTGCCACGTGGCTGTCCATGGCAATGGCTGACTCGATGACTGCACAGTTCAGGACGTGGCGGCTCCACAGGCGGGGGATCTCGCGAGGACCGATCAGCCCACGTTCCGTCCCGGACGTAGCCAGATGTTCTACATAGCGCTTGGCGAGATCCAAGCGCTCCCCAAAGATCTTCTCTGCTGCCTGCAGTTCTGTTGCGGTAATTTCAACCATGAGCCGCTAGTCAGCCGAGACCACGATGTGACGGCCAGCGCCCTCGCCCTCGGATTCGGAGACGAATCCGAGATCAGCGACGGCGTCGTGAACGATCTTGCGCTCGTAGGCGCTCATCGGTTCCAGTGCAACGGTCCCACCGGATTCCTTGACCTTGGCAACGGCGTCTTCGGCGATCTGCTGAAGCACGCCGGCACGTTCCTTGCGGTAGCCGTTGATGTCCAACACCAAACGGGACCGGCTTTCAGTCGCCGATAGGACGGACAGACGGGTCAGTTCCTGCAGCGCTTCGAGAACTTCGCCGTCCCGGCCTACGAGGCTATCCAGGGCAGCGGACTCTTCGTCGGTTCCGATGGAGATGTAGGTACGGCCATTCCGGACCTCAATGTCAATGTCGCCATCAATGTCAGCGATATCAAGAAGTTCTTCGAGGTAGTCGGCAGCTATGTCGCCTTCCTCTTCGAGGCGGCTCGCTGTCTTGGACAGCGACTCTTCCTGCGTGTCGTCCTGCTCCTCGGTCTCGGCGGCAGTTACATCTTCAGTGCTCTCAGCAGACATTACTTCTTCTTCCTGTTCTTACGTTGTGGCTGGACGCGCTGGGCCCTGATCTCGGCCGCAGCGGCAGCAGCGGCAGCCTCGGCGTCGTCGTCGTCCTTCTTCTTGCCACCCAGCAGCGGCGGCAGGCCCTTCGCGGCGCGGCGCTCTTCCAGTGCCCTCGCGGCAGGCGAGCCCGGAGTGGGCATGCGGCGAATAACGAAGAATTGCTGCCCCATGGTCCAGAGGTTGGTGGTGGTCCAGTAAATCAGGACACCGATGGGGAAGTTGATACCACCGATACCGAACACGAGCGGCAGGATGTAGAGCATCATCTTCTGCTGGCGCATGAACGGGCTTGCCAGAGCTTCTTCAGACATGTTCTTGGCCATGATCTGCTTCTGCGTAATGAACTGCGAGGCAGTCATGGCGAGAATCATGATGATGGAGAGCGTCCAAACGGCAACTGCCGTACCAGGTGCCCCACCGTGGAGCAACGATGCTGACAGCGGCGCACCAAAGATGCTCGACTGATCGAACTCGATGACCTGTTCGTGGCTCAGCGCGCCAATGCCTTGGCCGGCGTTCTTGGCGGTCGAAATACCAGACAGCACCTGGAACAGGGCGAAGAAGAACGGCATCTGTATCAGCATGGGCAAGCATGCGGAGAACGGGTTGGTGCCGTGCTTCTTGTAGAGGGCCATCTGCTCCTGGGCCATGGCCTGGCGGGAGAGCTGATCGGTCTTGCCCTTGTACTTGGTCTGCAGCTTCTTCAAGTCAGGCTGCAGCAACTGCATGCCCCGCTGGGCTTTGATCTGCTTGACGAACACAGGAATCAGGGCGGCACGGATCACCAACACCAGGCCGATGATGGAGAGGGTCCACGTCCACCCGTTGGCGGCGGGCATGCCGATGAAGCTCAGCCCGTCATGGAAGCCAACCATGATGACCGACACCAACCACTTGAACGGGAACATGATTGTCCCAAAGAAGTCATCCATAAGATATCCCTATTTTCCTCAGGCCGCAGTGCGGCCTTCTTCATCAGCCTGAGCAGCCAGGAACTGGTCCGGGTTGTTCAGTACAACAATTGTGGGCGTCTGGCCTTCGGGCCAATGACGATGGCCGGCGGGGACATGGTCCACTCCGCCGGCATTCCAAGGATGGCATTTGGCGAGCCTCTTGGCTGCGAGCCAGCTACCCTTCATGGCGCCGTGCACCGTCACCGCTTCCAGGGCATATGCCGAGCAGGACGGAAAGAACCGGCAAACCTGGCCGTACAGGGGTGAAATGACCTTGCGATACATCTTCAGCAGGAGAATCAGGATGTTTCGGGGCAGGTCCCAGATGAACTTGCCTACCGCCGCCAACAGGTTCCCGTGGGGAACCTTGCCGGCGGGGTCGCTTAAACCAGAGGGGTCACCTGAGGAAGGAACGACGGCGGTGCTTATGTCATGCACGCGGTGTCCCTTCCCTTGTGGTGCCGTTGTGTTCTGGCGAAGCGCTGCGTGGAACTGATCCACCCAGTCGCTTCGTCGTCACTGCCAATGCGGCGTTGTAATCCGAGAGCAGTTGCTCCCAGCTGGCAGATGCAGCTGCGGGCAGTGCCCGGACCACGACCGCCAGGCCCGTTCCATGCGTATGCAAGGACAGTGCGCCTGCTTCTCTCAGTCTCCTCTTAACGAGGTTCCTGGTCACGGCGTTCCCGACGGCTTTGGAGACAATGAAGCCGATTCGACTCGGCTCCGCGGCCCCAATAGGGGCCGTATATAACACTAAGTTCCGGCGTCCATTGCGGACGCCGGAACGTACAGTTGTTGAAAAGTCGGTAGACGTCCGCAGACGGTTAGGGGTGGCTAGCACCGTCGAACCCGCAAAAAGACCCTGACCGACAAGTCAGTTATTTACGCCGACAGTTCGACGCGGCCCTTGCCGCGACGTGCAGCCAGGATGGCGCGGCCGGCACGGGTGCGCATACGAAGGCGGAAGCCGTGCTTCTTGGCCCGACGGCGGTTATTCGGCTGAAAAGTCCGCTTGCTCACGTTAGTTACTCCAGTGGATCAAAGGTGCGCCCACCCGATCAAAAGGGGAAGAACTGGCCGACGCTAAGTTTTGTATGTGCCTGCCGCCGCTGCCTGCCGCACGATAAACGTACGTCGATGCAGCTGATCACAAAAGCGGACACAAAGGACTTCACAACGTTAGGGCAAAAAGGCACCCTCAGTCAAACCGGGAGCCATTCCCACAGCTATCCACAGCTGTGTCAATGGACGCTGCACAGCCTGTGGATGAAGTGGCTCACAAGGCCGAAATCAGAACCACAACGGTGTAATTATCCACAAGCAACTTCCCAGCTATCTTCTAGCGATTCCATCCCCTAGAGTGGCTCAGTAGCCCATTGTCCACCCGCTGTGCATAACTCTGTGGATTAACCCCGGAAACATCGCCAGTCGGAGACACTTCGGCTGCCAGCAACGCCGGCAAGCAAGTATTTAGGAACTGATTGATGACAGTAGACGAAGCCAACCACGCCAATACTGTCGGAAGTTCCTGGCGCAGGGTGCTGAGCCTTCTGGAACAGGACGACCGGGTCACACCCCGCCAGCGCGGTTTCGTCATCCTCGCCCAGGCTCAAGGCCTCATCGGCTCCACGCTTCTGGTCGCCGTTCCCAACGAGCTCACCCGAGAAGTCCTGCAGACCCAGGTCAAGGACGCACTTGACGATGCCCTTCGCAGCGTTTTTTCCGATGACATCCGTTGTGCGATCGACGTTGACACCGATCTGGTGCCCATCCACGAAGAGCCGGAACCCGCCGTCGAGCTTTCCGCGATGCCGGACCTGGCCGCAGAGCCGAAACCTCAGCCGACACCGCCCAGCACCTCACATGAATTCGGCCGGCTGAACCCGAAGTACATCTTCGACACCTTCGTGATCGGTTCCTCCAACCGCTTTGCCCACGCAGCCGCGGTTGCAGTAGCCGAAGCCCCTGCCAAGGCTTACAACCCGTTGTTCATCTACGGCGACTCCGGGCTTGGCAAGACGCACCTGCTTCACGCGATCGGCCACTATGCCCGCCGCCTCTACAGCGGAATCCGCGTACGCTACGTCAACTCCGAAGAGTTCACCAACGACTTCATTAACTCGATCCGCGATGACGAAGGCACCAGCTTCAAGACCACGTACCGAAACGTGGATGTGCTGCTGATCGACGACATCCAGTTCCTGGCGGGCAAAGACCGGACCCAGGAAGAGTTCTTCCACACGTTCAACGCCCTGCACAACGCCAACAAGCAGGTGGTCATTACCTCCGACCAGCCTCCCAAGATGCTGGCGGGCTTCGAGGACCGGATGACCTCGCGATTCGAGTGGGGCCTGCTGACGGACATCCAGCCGCCGGAACTGGAAACGCGCATTGCCATCCTCCGCAAGAAGGGCCTCAGCGAAGGATTGTCGGCACCGGACGACGCCCTGGAATACATCGCTTCCAAGATCTCCAGCAACATCCGGGAACTTGAAGGTGCCCTGATCCGCGTCACTGCCTTTGCCAGCCTGAACCGACAGCCGGTGGATGTGGCCCTCGCCGAGATGGTCCTCAAGGACCTCATCACAGACGACGGCGCCCAGGAGATCACCGCGAAGCAGATCCTTGACCAGACCGCTGACTACTTCAAGCTCAGCATGGAAGAGCTTTGCAGCAAGTCCCGTACGCGCACCCTCGTCACTGCGCGCCAGATCGCAATGTACCTCTGCCGTGAGCTCACCGACATGTCCTTGCCAAAGATCGGACAGGAGCTTGGCGGACGCGACCACACCACGGTCATCCACGCCGACCGCAAGATCCGTGAGTTGATGGCCGAGCGTCGTGTGATTTACAACCAGGTCACGGAGCTCACAAACCGCATCAAGCAGCAGCAACGGGACTCCTGAATCCACATCCCGCCGCGCACTACATACCTTATTAACAGGTGCATGTGGATAACCCTGTGGATACTTAAGGGGACAAGCGCGGTTAATGGGCTTAAAACCCTTAAGGCATCTGTGGATCGTCAAAAACCGGGTTGGGAGTTGTCCCCATCCACACCCTGTTTAAAACCCAGTTAACGCACAGTCCATGAACAGGGCTTAACCCCGAAACTGCGCGGCCAGATCCGGTTATCCACAGTTTCCACAGCAGTTATTAACACTACGAATCCCAAAAAATTGAAATCCCTCAAATAACAATCTCGTTCTGCACCCCATCGTCCTGCCAGCGGCAGACCGATCAGCCAGATCATTGGCCAGCCTGCGGCTGTCCACATACGAGGGGTGAGTGCTGCCGGGGATGGGTTAATCGCGGATCTTCCGGCTAAGCTGTCAGCAGCGCTCCCATCCTTGGGTCTGTTTGTAATTCGCTTGAGTGCGGACCATGCAGGTTCCGGTATCGGACAGCAAAGGTTTGGTGGGTTCCAAGCAGGAATCCGCAGCTACTACTTGGCAGCAGCAATGAAAGGCGGCACCCTTCCGTGAAGTTCAGAGTCGACCGCGACGTCCTGGCAGAAGCCGTTACGTGGACCGCGCGGTCGTTGTCTCCGCGGCCGCCCGTACCTGTGCTTTCCGGCCTCCTCCTCAAAGCCGAGGCTGGAACGGTAAGCCTCTCAAGCTTTGACTACGAGACATCAGCCCGTCTGGAAATCCCGGCGGATATCGCCACGGAAGGCACCATTCTGGTGTCCGGCCGTCTCTTGGCAGACATTTGCCGAAGCCTGCCTTCGGCTCCCGTGGAAGTTGAGACCGACGGGAGCAAAGTCACACTCACCTGCCGTCGAAGCAGTTTCCACCTGGCCACGATGCCCGAGGCCGAGTACCCGGCTCTTCCGGCGTTGCCAGCCATCAGTGGCACCTTGCCAGGTGACGCCTTCGCACAGGCCGTTTCCCAGGTAATCATCGCTGCCAGCAAGGACGACACCCTGCCGATCCTCACTGGCGTGCGCATGGAAATCGAGGATGACATGATCACCCTCCTCGCTACGGACCGCTACCGCCTCGCGATGCGCGAAGTCCCGTGGAAACCCGTCACTCCGGGCATTTCCACTAGCGCACTGGTGAAGTCCAAAACGCTGAACGAGGTGGCAAAGACCCTCGGTGGCAGTGGCGACATCAACCTTGCCCTTGCTGACGACGACAGCCGCCTGATCGGCTTCGAAAGCGGAGGCCGCACCACCACGTCCTTGCTGGTGGATGGCGACTACCCCAAAATCCGCTCGCTCTTTCCGGATTCCACCCCAATCCACGCAACGGTCCAAACACAGGAACTCGTTGAAGCAGTTCGTCGTGTGTCGCTTGTGGCTGAGCGCAACACACCGGTCCGCCTGGCCTTCAGCCAGGGTCTGCTGAACCTCGACGCCGGTACCGGTGAAGATGCGCAGGCCTCCGAAGAACTGGAAGCCCAGCTTTCCGGCGAAGACATCACTGTCGCCTTCAATCCGCACTACCTCGTTGAAGGCCTGAGCGTCATCGAGACGAAATACGTTCGTTTCTCCTTCACCACAGCTCCCAAGCCGGCCATGATCACGGCCCAGGCTGAAGCTGATGGCGAAGACCAGGACGATTACCGCTACCTCGTGATGCCGGTTCGCCTGCCAAACTAGCGATCCGCCACACATCCACTAGCGCAGAAAAGAGTTCAACGCGTGCACATCGGACTGATCGGCCTCGGAAAAATGGGTTTCAACATGCGGGAACGCATGCGGAACGGCGGCATTGAAGTAACTGGATTTGACCGGAATCCCGACGTCACGGACGTCTCTTCCGTGGACGAACTCATCGCTGCCCTGCCCTCCCCGAGGCTCGTATGGGTCATGGTTCCATCGGGCGGGATCACAGATGCGGTCATCACCGAACTCAGCGAAAAGCTCAGCCCTGGTGATTTGGTGATCGACGGCGGCAACTCACGTTTCACCGAGGACCAGAAGCACGCAGCGGCATTGGCCGAGAAGGGCATCCGCTTCGCGGACTGCGGTGTATCCGGTGGCGTATGGGGATTGCAGAACGGCTACGGACTGATGGCCGGGGGCGCTGACGAAGACATCGAGCTGGCGTTACCCGTCTTCGATGCCCTGCGTCCCGAGGGGGAACGAGCAGATAGCTTCGTCCACGTCGGCGGAGTGGGCGCAGGCCATTACGCCAAAATGGTGCACAACGGTATCGAGTATGGGCTCATGCAGGCCTATGCCGAAGGTTACGAATTGCTGGCCGCCAAGGACATCGTGAAGGACCTTCCCGGAACCTTCCGCGCCTGGCAAAAGGGGACGGTCGTGCGCTCCTGGCTCCTGGATCTCATGGTCAAGGCACTCGACGAGGACCCGGGTCTGGCCTCCATCGATGACTACGTGGAAGATTCCGGCGAAGGCCGATGGACCGTGGAAGAGGCAATTGCCAACGCTGTCCCGGCGCCGGCTATCACCGCCGCACTCTTCGCCCGGTTCGCTTCGCGCGAAGACAACTCTCCGGCCATGAGGATGGTTTCAGCGTTGCGCCACCAATTCGGCGGACACGCCACACGCCCGTCCAACTAGGCCACAGGAATCCAGCAGACGGCGTGTATCTTGAACATCTTTCGTTGACCGATTTCCGCAGCTACGCCCAGGTTGACCTGAAGCTTGGCCCCGGGGTTACTGTCCTGGTGGGTTCGAACGGGATCGGTAAGACCAACCTCATGGAAGCCATCGGATACTTGGCAACCCTGAGCTCGCACCGGGTCAGCACGGATGCTCCGCTCCTTCGCTTCGGCGCGGAACGCGCAATGATCAGGGCCAAGTTGGTCCGCGGCGAACAGTCCACGGTTATTGAAGTGGAAATTAATGCGGGCCGCGCAAACCGCGGCCGGATTAATCGCGGAAACCCGGTACGCGCAAGGGACATTTTGGGCATCTGCCAGACTGTCCTGTTTGCACCCGAGGATTTGGCCCTGGTCAAGGGCGATCCTTCCAACCGCAGACGCTTCCTTGATGAGCTTCTGGTCAGCCTGATTCCGCGCCATGCTGCAACCCGCAGCGACTACGACAGAGTGTTGAAGCAACGCAACGCCCTGCTGAAATCCGCCAGGACGGGCAAATTTACGGCAGGCCACGAAGCCACGCTGGATGTTTGGGACCAGCATATGGCCCGCGCCGGTGCCGAACTCCTGCATGCGCGGCTGGAACTTGTGGAACTGCTCCGCCCCCACCTGAACAGTGCCTACGCGCAGCTTACTGACGGTTCTAAAGATGCCGGCGCGGTGTACCGCTCAACCATCCAGGGCGTACTGGACGACGACGGCGGGCCGGCCGATCGCCCAACTGAACCTTCGGCGTCGGGCGAGGACCTCAGGCTGTTGTCGGTGGACGCACTCACCGATCGCTACGTCCAGGCTTTCGCCGGATCCCGTAAGAAGGAACTGGAGCGGGGCATTTCCCTGGTGGGCCCGCACCGGGACGAATTGGAGCTCGTGCTCGGCCAAGCACCGGCCAAGGGCTACGCTTCGCACGGTGAAACGTGGTCCATGTGCTTGTCACTGCGCCTCGCTTCCTACTACGTCATGCTCGATGATGCCCGTACCGGCGGTACCGCGCCGATCCTCATTCTTGACGACGTGTTTGCAGAACTCGATGTCCAGCGCAGGCGTAAACTGGCAGCAATAGTGGCCGGCGCCGAACAGGTACTGGTCACGGCCGCCGTCGACGCCGATATTCCCGAGGAGCTGGCCGGGCGGCGTATAACCGTTGTTCCGGGAGGCATCGATGGCGAAGGATAGCCGCGACGGACTTCAACCCGGCCGCGATCCGGACGAAATCGATGCTGCCCAAGCCGCGCTGAACCGCATGCGGGAGGCCGCAGCAGCCCGAGGCGAAGTCAGGCAGCGGGCTCCCCGTCCCGGATCCGCGCCTAAACGCAAGGGCCTTCGCGACACCAGGGGTTTCACCCAGTTTCATGGGACCGGACGTGACCCGTTGGGCCTCGGAAAAGTCGTCGGCCGGTTGGTGGCAGAACGTGGTTGGACTTCGCCCGTGGCCGTTGGCTCGGTCATGGCCGAGTGGGAAACGTTGGTAGGCGCGGACATTTCTGCACACTGCACGCCGGAGAGCTTTACCGACACCACACTTCATGTCCGCTGCGACTCCACGGCATGGGCAACCCAACTCCGATTGCTGAGTACAAGCCTGCTGGAGATGTTCCGGAATGAACTGGGGGAAGGTGTAGTGACCAGCATCCACGTACTCGGTCCGTCTGCGCCAAGTTGGCGCAAGGGTGGGCGCAGCGTCAACGGTCGGGGACCGCGGGACACGTACGGCTGAACGGCGTGCAGGGCGTTTCAACGCCCCCGAGTCGTATAGGCCCCCATCAGGACCACCGTAGGGCCATTTCAGATAGGGCCAGTGGCCTCCCATAGGCATATTCAGCTCTCGGCTACCCCCGTATTTGCGAGGATTCGCGCATTTCCACGATAGAATTGGCGTAGATCACTGAGCGCCGGTGAAACGTCGTCGGGGTCCTGGAAACACTTTCGTGGCTTCCAGGACTCTCTTCGTCGGAGTAAACGGCGCAATCAGTCACGTGCTCGTTGAAGGCCTCGGTTTGCCGCGGCCTTCAACGGGAACGGCCGTCATCGAATACAGAGGAGTCGAAAGCGCCTGTGGCTAACGACAATGCAGAGACCTTGGCAGTAGAGCCCGAAGAGGACACTGTTCCTAAGCCTGACACGCCCGCGGAAACACCCAGGGAGTACGGTGCCAGCGACATCACCGTCCTGGAAGGCCTCGAAGCGGTACGCAAACGTCCGGGTATGTACATCGGTTCCACCGGTCCGCGCGGTTTACATCACTTGGTCTATGAAGTGGTGGATAACTCTGTCGATGAAGCTCTGGCCGGATTCTGCAGCCACATTGAGGTGACGCTCCGCGCAGACGGCGGTGTCCAGGTTGTTGACGACGGCCGTGGCATCCCTGTTGACATCCACCCCACTGAGGGCAAGCCCACCGTTGAAGTCGTGATGACCATCCTGCACGCCGGCGGTAAGTTTGGTGGCGGCGGTTACGCGGTTTCCGGTGGCCTTCACGGCGTGGGTATCTCAGTGGTTAACGCACTGTCCCGTCGGGTGAACACGGAAGTCCGGCGGCAGGGCCACGTTTGGCGTATGTCATTCGCAGACGGCGGCAAGCCCCAAGGCGGACTCGTCAAGGGAGAAGCGACGGACCAAACAGGGACTACACAGACGTTCTACCCTGACGGCACCATCTTCGAGAGCACCGAATTCGACTTCGAGACGCTTCGCGCGCGCTTCCAGCAGATGGCCTTCCTCAACAAGGGCCTACGGATCACCCTGACTGACGAACGTCCCGCCGCCCGGGAGGGTGAGGACGATCTGGACCTCGATGCCATCGCGACCGAAGGCGAAGTTGCTGCCGAGCACCGCACCGTCGTGTACCAGTACCCGGACGGCCTGCTGGACTACGTCAAGCACTTGAACTCGAGCAAGAAAGTGGAGATTGTCCACGAGGACGTTATCGCTTTCGAAACCGAAGACACCGAGCGGCACATCGCCGTCGAGGTTGCCATGCAGTGGACCACCGCTTACTCGGAAAGCGTCCACACCTACGCGAACACCATCAACACCCACGAGGGTGGAACCCACGAAGAAGGGTTCCGCGCCGCGATGACCTCGCTGATCAACCGCTACGCGCGGGAGAAGAGCATCATCAAGGAAAAAGAAGACAACCTTACCGGTGATGACATCCGTGAAGGTCTGACGGCGGTCATCTCGGTCAAGCTTTCCGAGCCACAGTTCGAGGGCCAGACCAAGACCAAACTCGGCAACTCAGAGGTCAAGGGCTTCGTCCAGCGCGTTGTCACAGACCAGCTCGGCGACTGGTTGGAGCGTAACCCCGGCCCCGCCCGCGACGTCATCCGGAAGGCCATTTCCGCTGCCCAGGCACGTATGGCGGCCCGCAAGGCTCGCGATAATGCCCGACGCAAGAGCCCGCTGGAATCCTTCGGCATGCCCGGCAAATTGTCCGACTGCTCCTCCAAGGATCCTTCGCGTTGTGAGGTCTACCTGGTGGAGGGTGACTCCGCAGGTGGCTCGGCCAAGCGGGGACGCAACCCGGAAACGCAAGCGATCCTGCCGTTGCGAGGCAAGATCCTCAACGTGGAACGTGCACGCCTGGACAAGGCGCTCGGTAATACCGAAGTCCAGTCCATGATCACTGCCTTCGGCACTGGTATCGGCGAAGATTTCGATATCGCCAAGCTCCGCTATCACAAGATCGTTCTGATGGCAGACGCCGACGTTGATGGCCAGCACATCACCACGCTGTTGATGACGCTGTTGTTCCGCTACATGCGCCCGCTGATCGAGAACGGTTACGTGTACCTTGCGCAGCCGCCGCTGTACCGCATCAAGTGGTCCAACGCCGCTCATGACTACGTCTACAGCGATCGCGAACGCGACGACACCATCCGTAAGGGAGCGGCTATGAACAAGCGCCTTCCCAAGGACAACGGCATCCAGCGCTATAAGGGTCTGGGTGAAATGGACTACACCGAGTTGTGGGATACCACCATGGATCCGGACCGCCGCACTCTCTTGCAGGTCACTATGGACGATGCCCTTGCTGCCGATCAGACCTTCTCGGTGCTGATGGGCGAGGACGTCGAATCGCGCCGTAACTTCATCCAGCAGAACGCCAAGGACGTCAGGTTCCTGGATATCTAGTGCCTTACAAGGCCGTAGATATTCCAGAGCTGACATATACCTGAAACGGAAAACTTAGATTATGAGTGACGAAACTCCCGAAGTCCCGGTGGAACCCACCGTCGAGGACCTCATCCTTGAAGGCGATGTGCTGACTGACCGCGTGGAGCAGGTGGACCTGCAGACTGAAATGCAGCGCTCCTACCTGGACTACGCCATGGCCGTTATCGTAGGACGCGCCCTCCCGGACGTCCGTGACGGCCTCAAGCCGGTGCACCGCCGCGTTTTGTACGCGATGTTCGACGGCGGCTACCGTCCTGACCGCTCTTTCAACAAGTGTGCCCGTGTTGTGGGTGACGTCATGGGTACCTATCACCCGCACGGTGATATGGCGATCTACGATGCCCTGGTTCGCTTGATCCAGGACTGGACCATGCGTTACCCCCTGGCCCTGGGCCAAGGCAACTTCGGTTCCCCCGGCAACGACGGCGCTGCTGCTCCCCGTTATACCGAAACCAAGATGGCCCAGCTGGCCATGGAAATGGTCCGCGACATCGACGAAGAAACCGTCGACTTCCAGGACAACTACGACGGCAAGAACCAGGAACCCACCATCCTGCCGGCGCGTTTCCCGAACCTGCTGGTGAACGGTTCCTCCGGTATCGCTGTGGGTATGGCTACCAACATCCCGCCGCACAACCTGCGCGAGGTTGCCGAGGGCGTGCAGTGGGCGCTCGATAACCCCACGGCTTCACGCGAGGAACTGCTCGAGGCACTTCTGCAGCGCATCAAGGGACCAGACTTCCCCACGGGAGCGACCATCCTGGGCCACAAGGGCATCGAGGACGCCTACCGTACGGGCCGTGGCTCCGTCACCATGCGCGCCGTGGTCAACGTGGAAGAACTCCAGGGCCGCACCTGCCTGGTGGTCACCGAACTGCCATACCAAGCCAACCCGGACAACCTGGCCATCAAGATTGCCGAATTGGTCAAGGATGGCAAGATCCAGGGCATCGCGGACCTCCGCGATGAAACCTCGGGCCGTACTGGTCAGCGCCTGGTGATCGTGCTGAAGCGCGATGCTGTGGCCAAGGTTGTCCTGAACAACCTGTACAAGCACACCCAGCTTCAGGACAACTTCTCAGCGAACATGCTGGCAATCGTCGACGGCGTTCCCCGCACGTTGAGCCTGGACGCCTTCATCCGGCACTGGGTGACCCACCAGATGGACGTCATCGCCCGCCGGACCCGTTACCGCTTGCGCAAGGCTGAGGAAGAAGCGCACATCCTGCGTGCACTCCTGAAGGCGCTGGACATGCTGGATGAGGTTATCGCCCTCATTCGGGCGTCCAACACCACAGAGGCAGCCCGCGAGGGACTCATGGAGCTCCTGGAGATCGATGAACTCCAGGCCCGTGCCATCCTGGACATGCAGCTGCGCCGTTTGGCTGCCCTGGAACGCCAGAAGATCCAGGACCGTCACTCCGAACTCGAAGCCATGATCGAGGAATACAACGCGATTTTGGCTTCGGAGGAGCGTCAGCGCCAGATCATCAGCGAGGAACTGGCTGAGATCGTTGCTAAGCACGGCGATGACCGCCGCACGCACATTCTCATGGGCTTCGACGGGGACATGTCCATGGAGGACCTGATCCCTGAAGAGGAAATGGTTGTCACCATTACCCGCGGTGGTTACGTCAAGCGCACACGCAGTGACAACTACCGCTCCCAGCAGCGTGGCGGAAAGGGCATCAAGGGTGCCCAGTTGCGCGGCGACGACGTCGTGGAGCACTTCTTTGTGACCACTACGCACCACTGGCTGTTGTTCTTCACCAACCTTGGCCGCGTTTACCGTGCGAAGGCTTACGAACTGGCAGAAGCCGGACGTGACGCCAAGGGCCAGCACGTAGCCAACCTGTTGGCATTCCAGCCCGACGAGCACATCGCACAGGTCCTGGACCTGCGCGATTACCAGCAATCTCCCTACCTGGTGCTTGCAACAAAGAACGGTTTGGTCAAGAAGACCAGGCTTGAGGACTACGACACCAACCGCACGGCCGGTGTCATCGCCCTCAACCTGCGCGACGGTGACGAGCTCGTCTCTGCACAGTTGGTCAGTGAAACTGATGACCTCCTGCTGGTGTCACGCAAGGGCCAGTCCATCCGCTTCACCGCCACGGACGATGCACTTCGTCCGATGGGCCGGGCAACGTCCGGTGTGACGGGTATGAAGTTCCGTGAAGATGACGAACTGCTGGCCGCGGATGTGGTCCAGGACGGCTCCTTCGTCTTTATCGTGACCGAGGGCGGTTATGCGAAGCGGACCGCCGTGGATGAGTACCGCCTGCAGGGCCGTGGCGGCCTTGGCATCAAGGTGGCGAAGCTCGCGGAGGATCGCGGTGACCTTGTAGGCGCCTTGATTGTGCAGGAAGAAGACGAAGTCCTGGTGGTCATGGAGGGCGGCAAGGTGGTCCGCTCTGCCGTCAGTGGCGTCCCGGCAAAGGGCCGTGACACCATGGGCGTCATCTTTGCCAAGCCGGACAAGAACGACCGCATTATTGAGGTCGCCCGCAACAGCGAACGCGGTTTGGAAGGCGAAGAGTCCGAGGACGGACAGGACGATGACGTAACGTTGGCTGCAGAAGACGAAGCCACTGAGGCGACCGTCACGTCAGAAACGGAAAACGACGCGGACCCGGATACAGAAACGGGCGCGGAGCTGAACGAAGACAACACCGGAGGTAACGAGTGAGTAATTCCGACTCATATCCCAAGCCGAGCACAGGTGTCCCCGGCGGACTCCGGCAGCCCTCGGGCAGCACGCAGGCGGGAACGCCTGCAAGGCCCCAGCAACGCCCGGGAACCGGTTCAGCCGGTGCCGGAGCAACCGGGGCCCGGCCGGCAACGGCAACCAATTCCGCCCAGCGACCAGCAGGAGCTCCTGGACAACGCCCCGCTTCAGCCGGGCAGCGTCCCGCCGGAGCCCCCGGCCAGCGTCCCGCACAGCCCGGGCAGCGTCCCGCTGGTGCGCCCGGTCAACGCCCCGCCCAGGGCGGGCCGGGACTTGTAAAGCCGGCCCCCAAGGCCAAGGTGCGCCGTGCGCGCCTCCTGGTCAGCAAGGTTGACCCGTGGTCAGTACTGAAGATGGCCTTCCTGCTGTCTGTGGCACTGGGCATCGTCACGGTTGTCGCCGCGATCGTGCTGTGGACTGTGTTGGATCTCACGGGCATCTTCAACCAGGTGGACAGCCTGCTCGGGACCTTGGCCGGTTCCGAAGGTAGTGGTTTCGAGTTGAAGAAGATTGCTTCGCTTGGTCAGGTGGCTTCCTTCGCCACGATTATTGCCGTGGTGAACGTAGTTCTGCTGACCGCCCTGTCGATGCTCTCTGCCGTGCTCTATAACATTTCGGCAACGTTGGTTGGCGGCATCGGCGTCACCCTGACGGACGACTAGCAAAAAACCGCGAATTTACGCCGAAAACGGTGAGATTCAGCGGTCAAAATGCCTCGATTTGAGATCGGGCCGGGATGTGCTGTACAGTCATATCTCGGCCCGATGAGGCATCGGGGCGTATAGCTCAGGCGGTTAGAGCGCTTCGCTGATAACGAAGAGGTCCCAGGTTCAAGTCCTGGTACGCCCACGGAACCTAACAGGTTCAGGTAACACTGAACCGGAATGAGGTGCTTGTGAAGAAGTTGCTGGTAGTAGTCGCAGCGGCGGTCGCAGGCGTCCTGGTCTATAAAAAGGCGCAGGAATCCGAAGCCCGGAAGGATCTCTGGAGCAAGTCAACCGACAAGGTCGACTAGCCACGGGGCCCGGTCTGGAACTGGCAAAAGCCAGTCCTGACATGGGGTATGATTGACGGGTTGCTTCTTATGGGGGCATGGCGCAATTGGTAGCGCACCTGCTTTGCAAGCAGGGGGTTCGGGGTTCGAGTCCCCGTGCCTCCACCATAAGAAAAGTCCCGGTCAGAAATGACCGGGACTTTTGCATTTAACCCATTCACCTAGTTGGGGCTCCCAACTGCGTCCTAGTTGGGCGGGACTCTCTTCAGCGCCCGCTCAAGGAATTCCTTCAGTTCACTATCCCCCAGCACGGGAGTCACCACACCGAGCTCCAGTGTCGGTTGCGTCTTGGCATCGGCGGCCGCCAACGCGGCCTGGACATTCCGGCGTGCTTCAGCCACGGCCGAGGAATCCCCGCGCTTGGCAGCTTCGAGCATGATCAGGGACTCTTCTACTCCTCGTCCGTAATTGGCTGCCGCAGTGGCCCAATGGGCGGCGTCCGCTGCGAACCCCGGCATTGCCATCCTGGGTAACAGTTCCGGCAACCTCTGCAGCAGCTCAGCTCGGGCCTTCAAGCCGCCTGAAGGTGACCGTCCGGCGTCGTAATCCGACCAGAACTGCTCTATAGCCCGCCGCAGCTCCGGAGCGGACGGCGTGAGCTCGTCGTCCTGCCAGTCTTGGTTGAGGTCCATGAAAGCCTTTACGGCCGCGCGGACGTCCGGATCCGGGCCGGAAACCTGTTTCAGGGCCGCGTCCATGGACTTGCCGGGATCATACGCTGGTCCATTCCATGAGAGATCGGCGTAGTTAAAGATGGCGGGGAAAGACAGGTAGGGCTCAATCATTGGATTGGTCACGATTCCGCGGACTGATTTGTACAGCTCTGGGTCGCGTCCGATCACCGGTGCCATGAAGAGGTGGTCCTGTGAAAAGTCGTTCACGGGGTAGTTATCCCAAATGACCAGGTCCCGTGGAGAACCTTGGCTCCCGTATGTCAGCCGGGCGGTCTCGGCTGACTCGGCGCTGATCCTGTGGGAGACCACGTCTTCACCGGTCCACTGGACCACGATTCCAGGGTTCAGGGACCGGCCAAGTTCCCTCTTGTAGGGATTGCTGCCGGAACCGTTGTAAAAGGTGGGAACCGTTTGCAGGGGTTCGATGTCCTGCTTTGTCGAAATGAACCGGTCATTGATGTCATTCAGGAATGAAGCCTGCGCTTTGGCCAAGTTGGCTTGACCGGCACCGAAGTCCTTGAGGTCTTCGGCGCACTGGACCTTGGTGGCAATGTCATCGAGCGGAATCACGAACGAACGGACACCGATCGAAAAGAGGGATTCAAGCTTGGCCACTGCAAAGTTCAGGTCCGCCTCGCGGGAGTAGCAACTATCGATGCCCGGGGACAGCGCGTAAGTAAAGCGGATGTGGTTGGCCGTGGCGGTATCCACCAGCTCCTGTAGTTCCTTGAGGTCCTCGTTCGAGTACAGTGCCCGCCACTTCTCCCGCAACAGTGGATCATCTTTTGGGGAGTAGATATAGGTATTCATTTTCTGGCGTCCTGCGAATTTGAGGACATCCAAACGAGCCTGATGGGACCATGGCGTGCCGTAAAAACCTTCGATGACGCCACGGGTTTCCATCAGCGGCCAATCACTGACCCGGGCGGCTGCCATTGCCCCGTTCTTGAGCAATTGGCGCGCGGTCTGCACGGCATGGAAAACGCCGTCGGCATCCGTTCCGGCGAGTACCGCAGCCGGAATCCCTGAAGTTTTTCCTGTAGTTATGACGTAGCCTTCGGCACGGCTGACTGCGTCCTGGTTCTCCGCCGCGCTGTCCTTCCCCAGCTCTTTGAGTACCGGGCTGACAGTGGGATCTGCTGCAGTGCCAAGGAAGACGGCCGAACTGCCGGCCGCTGGGCTGTTCAGGGCCGTCACGGCTTCTGCAGTGCCCCCGGCTCCTGTCACCAGGTCTTGGAGGGCGGCGATGGACGCTTGGTCTGTGCCAGGGGAAGCCACGATGTAAACGTGGCCGTTCAGAGGGATGGGATCCCCCACTCCGGCCTGGAGATGTTGTGGGACCGGGAAGATACTTGGGATTCCGGTCTTGCCCGTCCCTTGGCCACCGGGCCGTTCCCGGGAAACCACCAACCAGCCCGTGACGACCAGAGCGACAGCCAGAGCCGCGACCGCGAACAGCAGCAGTACTGATCGTCTCCGTCTAGCTCCACGGACGGGCGTTGTGTTCAATCAGGTGTCCCCTTGGGAAAGCCGTCGCCGACTGTCTGGAATGTTGAATCAAGACAACCACACTGTCCGCGCCGCACATAGAGGGCAGGACGGCTGCCTCACCAAACTAAGGTTGATCCGTGAACCTTCTCATTTCCGCGCTGGGAGTCCTGGGCGTGGCTTCCTCAGGACCACTGATCGCCGGCACGTTGGGTGCCACGTCAGTGACGGCGTTGGCGATCGCCTTCTGGCGGAACGCTATTGGCGCAGTCGTGATGGCCGCACCGGTTGCCATCCGGGAGCCCAAACAGTTTGGGAAGATCAACCGGCGCGAGTTTGGCTGGTCCACGGTTGCCGCCGCCGCCCTCGCCTTTCACTTCGCCTGTTTCATCACGGCGCTGCAGCTGACCTCGGTAGCTGCAGCCACTGCCTTGGTCTGCCTCCAGTCAGCCTGGATCGCGGTCTTCCAGTTGTTCAGGGGCACGCGCCACCGCTGGCCGGTTCTGCTGGGCCTGGGGATAGCCTTTGGCGGAGTCGTGGCCATTACAGGATTCGATATGGGCTCCTCACCGCAGGCCCTGCTGGGCGACGTCCTGGCGCTGGCTGGTGGAGCACTGGCCGGCTTGTACACCTTGGCTGGCGGCAAGGCCCGCCAATCCATGGGAACGGGCACGTACACCACGCTCTGCTATGGAATGTGTGCCGCGATTGTTGCCGTGTTGGCTTTGCTCAGTGGCCAACCGTTGGCAGGGTTCGACGCCGGAGGTTGGCTTGGGATTCTCGCCATCACCGTGTGTGCACAGTTGGTAGGGCACACCGCCTTCAACCACCTGCTGGCCACAATGAGCCCCTTGCTGGTTTCCATGATTATCCTGCTGGAAATTCCGGGGGCAGCGATCCTGGCGGCCATCTTCCTGAACGAGACGCTGCCCGCGGGAACATACGCCGGCCTTGCGCTCATTCTCGTTGGACTCGCGGTGGTGGTCGCCGGGCAACGGCGTGGCAAAGGCGAAGCAGAGCGGCGCGAGGCCGAGCTGGGAACTGACTGAGCTTCCGCCGTCGGGCTTTTACTGCCTGGTGTGCCGCTGCGTGGCCTGACTGTGTTGCGGGTGGGGGCCTACAGGCTGCTGCGTCGAATGCCCTGCGCCGTGTTGGCCGTATGAATGGCCCGCAGGAGTTTGGCGGGGAAGTAGACCGAGAAGAAGACCACCATGGGCGCTTTCAGGGCCATCTTCTTAACGTTGTGCGCCTTGTACGTCCGGTCGAAGCGCGTGACGTAATAGCGGTAGTCCCGCGGAGAGTCCTCAAGGCGTCGGGCCGACATGCCGGACACCATTTGCGGGCAATAGCGGACGTGGAGATCGTGCTCGGCGAGGTGCAATGAGAGGTCGATGTCCTCGTGCATCTCATCCTTCTCATCGAGGCACGTTTCGTCGCGAATGGTCTCCCATGCGGTACGCCGGAGGGCCATGTTGGAACCGAACAGGAAGTGATACTGGTGCTTGGCCAGACGCAGCATCAGCTGGCGCATTTTGTCGTCAGCTTTGAGCCCAAAGCGACGCATTGGCATGTCGTAGTAGACCACAGGTCCGGTAGCGGCCTGGACGGACTGGTCCATGAAGGCCTTCTGGACTTGCTCAACCCAGTCAGGTTCCAAGACGGAATCGGCGTCGATGCGCCCCACGATTTCCCCGTTGGCGCTGTTGAGGCCGAAGTTGCGGGTGGGAATGAGCCCCTGCGTGGCGTCCTGCCGTAAAAGGATGATGGGGCTTTCAGGGTATTCCTGCTGCATCTGGCGTACGATCCTGGCGGTGCGGTCAGTGGAGAGATTGTCCACCACGATGATTTCTTCAGCAGGAACAGACTGGTAGATGGCCGCGATGAGGCACTGGCGAATGACGCTTTCCTCGTTATACGCCGGGATGACGATTGAAACCCCCGGAGGCTCCGGGACTTCCTTGAGGGCACCCGCAACGGGTCTATCGGCTGACATCACTTCAAATCTAACACCCGGCAAAGCCTCCCCAGCGGACCGTTGGGTTACAAGCTGGAAAACACTGAAGGGATCCCGGGCTGGCCGGGATCCCTTCAAACGATGTTTCAATGACGGCCGCTATGAACCAAGCCAATCAGAACCCTAGAGCTGGGGGTCCTTGGACGTGGAAGTGTTGCCGGCGTCCTTGTGGCCGCTTGCCGCGATGTTCCTGACGGCGGTCTTGGCATCCGTAGCGACGTTGGATGTGGAATCCTTGCCCTTCTCGAACGCATCCTTGGTTGCCTGCTCCACTTCGGCAGCCGCTTCCTCGGGCGTAATGTCAGAAGCTTTGGATTCGGTCGGCAAGGTTGCCGTCGCTGTAGCTGATGCTGCAGTGTCTGCGGGAGCCGGGGCCGGAGCTGGGGCCGGGGTTGGATTGACCGGGGCCGGCGTCTTCCAAGGATCCTCCACTGGCTTGGAGGCCTTCCAGGCAGCAACACCGGCAGCAACCGCTGCTGCAATAACTGTGACAACCAGCCATCCGCGCTTCTTCGGCTTCTGCTGGACAGCCAATTGCTGGGAAACAGCCTTGCTGGTCTGGTCCGCCACTGCCTTGATCTGCTTACTGGTGGCCTGCGCTTGCTCCTGCACGCTGTGAACCACACCTGAGTCCACCAGTTTCTGCGCAACGGCATCCACTTGGGCGGGTGCGTTCTCAAGGACGTGATGGACAACTACTGAAGCCTGGCCCAACTGCTCGGAAAGCTTGGGCAGGTACTCCTCAACTACCTTGTCCCGGGCGAGTCCAAGCGCCGGAGTTGCCTTATTAAGGGTCTCCTGGATCTTGGGCGTGGCGTCCTCCACAGCGTCATGGATCTTCGGCGCGAGGTGCGCCAGTCCATCCTGAAGCCGCGGCGTAACTGTTGCCACGCCGTCGGCGAGGTTGTGCGCCGCAGACTTCAGTCCCTCTTGGATCTTGGGGGAAGCGGTATCAATGCCGTGCTGAATTCGGGGAACAGCCCAATTGACGGCTGCTTCCACGCGGGGTGCCGCCCAGTCGCGGGCGTTATCCACACCAGCCGCCACGGAGTGTTCAAGGTCGCGGGCAATACGGTCTGATTTCTTCACAACTACCTCCCGATACACATGCTCGTTTGAAGCTAGCCTACGTGCCTTGAGGAACACCGGCTATTCATCTGCAGGATTCTTCCCGGATTTCACCGAGCGCGGAACCGGCTTTACAGCCACACCGGCGTTGACCCTGCATGAAAGAATGGGGCCATGACCATCGCAACCGCAAAAGCAACGATCCACACGAGCCTCGGCGACATCAAGGTTGACCTCTTCGGCAACCACGCCCCCAAGACGGTCGCCAACTTCATTGGCCTGGCCACGGGCGAAAAGTCCTGGACGCACCCGGAAACCGGCGAAGACAAGACCGGCACGCCCCTTTACAACGGCACCATTTTCCACCGCATCATCAAGGACTTCATGATCCAGGCCGGCGATCCCTTGGGCCGCGGCGTTGGCGGACCGGGCTACAAGTTCGACGACGAAATCCACCCCGAGCTGACCTTCAACGCTCCCTACAAGCTGGCCATGGCCAACGCCGGTATCCAGATGGGCAAGGGCACCAACGGGTCACAGTTCTTCATCACCACGGTCAACACCGACTGGCTGTTCGGCAAGCACAGCATCTTCGGTGAAGTAGCTGACGAGGAATCCCGCAAGGTTGTTGACGCCATTGAGGGCGTCCGCACCGGCATGGGCGACCGCCCCGTTGAGGACGTCGTCATCAACAGCATCGACATCGAACAGCTCTAACAACAGGCTGAATCAGAGCCCATGAGCTACGGAATCCCGTCGGCAGAGCCGTCCGCCACAATTCCGGTGTGCCCACGGCACCCGGACAGGCCCTCCTATGTGAGGTGCCAGCGCTGCGGGCGCCCCGCGTGCCCCGAGTGCCAGCGGGCGGCCGCCGTCGGGTTCCAATGTGTTGATTGCGTCAACGAACAAAAACGTACGACGCCGAGCTATCGCTCTCCCTATGGCGGTGCCTTGGCAACCGGCCGCCCTTTGGTGACGTTTACGATCATCGGGTTGTGCGTGCTGGTTTACATCCTTCAATGGATTGTTCCTGGCGACGCCGTGTTCCAAAATTTTGCGTTCGCAAATTATGCAGCTGCCAGCGAGCCGTGGCGGATGCTTACTGCCGCCTTCCTTCATTCGCAAGGATTCCTGCTCCACATCGTCCTGAACATGTACACCCTGTGGATTTTCGGACAAGCCCTTGAGCCTTTGCTCGGGCGGATCCGATTCCTGGCCGTGTACCTGCTCTCCGCCGTTGGCGGATCCGTGGGCTACCTCTTGTTGACTCCCACGTTTCCCGTGGTTGGCGTTGTGGGAGCTTCCGGCGCCATCTTCGGCCTGTTCGGTGCCATGCTTGTGGTGCAGCGGCATCGCGGCGGTGAAACCAAACAACTGTGGATCCTCATTGCGATCAATGGCGCCATTGGCTTCTTTGTTCCCAGCATTGCCTGGCAAGCCCACTTAGGTGGCCTGATCACCGGCGGCCTCGCTGCCGCCGCCATTGCCTATGCCCCGCGGGGCAAGAACCAGGCCCTGCTCCAAACAGGCGGCCTCATCCTCGTGGCAGGCCTTTTGGCCGTGGCCGCGTGGTTCCGCATCACTGCCGGCTAGCTCTGGCGCTTCCTGCAACCGCGACCGGTTGCCGCAGTATCGTCCTGAGTTTCTCCGGTGCGGTACGGCGTGGGTCGCTGAGGTAGATCTCGTGATGCTTCCCCAACATCATCAATGACTCCCCGGGAATGAAGCTGGTGTGCATTTCCGCGAGCACTGGACCCTCGTCATCGTAGGGGCCGATGTGGAGGGTTTGGACGCTGAGCCCTTCATCGAGTGTTTCCAATCGAAGACCATCCATTGCCGGCCCTTGGCCTTTTTTGCCTACGATCTGACGCGCTTCCTCGAAGTGGTCTTGGGTGAGCCAATCGGGGACCATATTCATCAGCGTCCAATCCCAGCGTGATTTATCCTTGGCGCTTGTGAAGGTCTCTATGTCCTCCGCCCACCAGAGCCCTTCCAACGGCATCACGGTGTAGTCGCGAACCAACTCCTGTTTGCTGAAGAACTTCATCTTGTAAGCGACCGGATAGATGGTGGTCAGCGCGTCCTTGTAGTCCTGGGAGGTATTTGGATCACCATGGCCGTCGATCATGAGGAACTGCAGGGCTGGAACCGTCACCACGGAAAACCTGCCATGTGAAGCGCTGTACGTTTTGATCTGCTTTTTGAGGTCGACTTTCATCGGCAAGTAATCCCACTCCCCTGCTGTTGGCGTTGATGACGTTATCCACAGCCGTTGTCCACAGTGTGTGTAACTTACATCTGTGTAGTTAGCTCGTCAGAGTGCTGTGCGGCTGGTCAGGGCGGTAGATATCCCCGGAAAGGCATGGGTTCATCCACATCTGTGGATAACTTTGTCCCCGAACCTGTCTGGTTTGTGGACAACCAAGCCATTTCTGGGCCAGTTGTGGATAAAGCTGTTAATGATGGTGTGGAGCGGCCTCTATCAACAGGCTTATCAACAATGTTAATAACTTACACGCGTGTAGTTCAGGACCGTTGTGGTTCCTTTTAGACCGCAAGCGCGCGGATCCAGCACGGGAAACCCACAAGTTTTCCCCACCTGTGGATAACTTGTGGGTAGGGGGTTGTTGTTAAGTGGGTAACTCCGCAAGCCGCGAAGGTCGTGAAAGGTGATCACTGCGGGAGGAAGGCCCGCTCTGAGATGATTTTGGGCTCCGGCACCTCGGTCAAACGCTGGTTGGTAAATCCAGCAATGCTCTGGAGGTGAACGTTCAATGAAGAAACGGCCACTATCCACAGCGGAATGCACAGTGGGCATAACTCCTACCTGACGGTCCTGAGTCCAGGATCAGCACTGCGACGGGGGATTCCAGGGAAAGTACATGGATGTCCACAGAACTTATCCACGCCTGTGGAAAAAGTTACGCACTTCTGTGGAAAAGAACTGTGGACGTCGGTGGGAAGGGCCAAGCCCTACTTCTGACCTTGCTCCAGCCAAACGCCCGACGTACCGCGCCTGTGGCTATCAACCAAGTGGGTATCGATGATCCCCACGGCTTCCATGAGGGCATACATGGTGGTGGGTCCAACGAACGCGAAGCCCTTCTTGCGAAGCGCCTTGGACAATGCAATGGATTCCGGCGAGGTAGTGGGGATTTCTGCGTAGGATCGGGGCGCAGGGGTGGTTTCCGGCTTGAAGGACCACACGAAGTCCACCAAGCCGCCCTCTGCCCTCAGGGCGATGGTGGCCTTGGCATTGGTGATGGCCGCCTGGATCTTCAAGCGGTTCCTGACGATGCCTGCGTCCAGCATGAGCCGCTCGACATCCGTGTCCGTGAAAGCAGCGACGCTTTCAGGGTGGAAATCCAGGAAAGCCTTCCGGAAGGCATCCCGCTTCCGAAGGATGGTTGCCCATGACAGGCCGGCTTGGAATGCCTCGAGACTGATGCGCTCATACATTCCTTGCTCGTCCCGGACCGGCATGCCCCACTCGTGATCGTAGTAAGCCTGCATCAGGGGATCCGAGGCAGCCCACAGCGGCCGCGCCAGGCCATCCTGGCCGATGATGATGCCGGTTTCTTCCGTGGTCATGAACGCTCCTCTGCGGCCGTCCCGCGGACGCCAACCTTTGCTCTTGCCTTTAGGGACATTCTGCCCGTTGGCTGTGACATTTTGCCCGCCTGGGACATTTAGCCGCGGCGATCCGGTCCCTAGGACAGTCCGGTGACACGCATCGTGATGTTGATCCGTCCATGGGAGAGCCCACACCCTTCCGGGCAGGTTCCCGGGAGAACCTTTGGGATGCCGTGATACGCGAACCTTGATGCCCCGCCGAAAACGAAAAGATCTCCGGATCGGAGTTCGACGTCCGTGTATGGCTTGGTACGCGTCTGGGTGTTGCCGAAGCGGAAGAGGCACGTCTCCCCGATGCTGAGGGACACTACCGGAGCATTGGAACGTTCATCTTTGTCCTGATGCATCCCCATGGCGGCGCCGCGATCGTAGAAGTTCACCAGTGCTGCATCGGGTGTGTAATTGACAGCGAGCTCGGCGAGGGCCTCGTTGCCTTCCGGCCCTGACGAGTAAGCATCGGATACGGCCTTCCTGCCCAAGCGAACCATCCACTCCGGGAACTCGAGTACGGGCTGGCCGTTTACATCCGTAGCTTCGCGCGTGTAGCGGTAGGGCTGCCAATGCCAGCCAAGGCAAAGGGTCCGGACAGACATCTGATGCCCTCCCGGCAATGTTGCTGCCCGGAGGGGCACCGGCCCGTGCGTCCAGTCGCCAAAGCGTTGCACGATCCACCTCTGCTGCTCCAGGCTGAGCCAGCCCGGCACGTGCACGGCGCCTGGAGCTATAACCCGAGGGGCGGCGTCGTGGGTGTCAGGTTGGATAAGCGTCAACGGAAACAGGGCGTCCTCGCTCATGCTGCAGCCTCAAGCGTCAGGAGCCTTCGTTTCGCTTCGGTTCCACCGAGGTAACCGCCAAAAGTGCCGTCGGACTTCACCACGCGGTGGCAAGGAACGATGACCGGCAGCGGGTTGGTAGCGCAGGCGGTTCCAACGGCGCGCACAGCTTTGGGGCTGCCGGCGGCCTGAGCCACCTGTGCGTAACTTTCGGTCCTGCCGTAGGCGATCCGCGGCAATTGGTGAAGGACGTTCAGGCGGAACCCGCGTGCGAGCTGGAAATCCAGGGGAAGGCTGAAATCCTTACGGGTGCCGCTGAAGTACTCGTCCAATTGGCGGGCAGCGGCCTCAAGTTGTGAAGGTGCATGCAGGATGCGGGGACTCACCGTGTTGGCCAGTAACTGTAATACGGCGTCGTGGTTCTCAAGCTCGAACGCTACCCGCACCACGCCATGCTCCGTAGCCGCCAGGAGCAGCTTGCCCACAGGAGAGTCCACCACTGTGTAGGCGATGTCCAGGGAATGACTTTCCTGTGCAGAGCGGACAAGTCGCGCGTGGAGGCTGGCCAGGGCAGGCTCGATTCCGGCGTCGAGGGGTTGAAGGAGTGCGGCAACCGCGGCGCGGTCCGAAAGGGATTCAAGAGTCATCGGATTTCTCCTTTCGCCGATGCTGGGACCGATGATGTAGTCACGGACGTGGAATGAACCAGGAACGCTCGGACGGATTCGGGCTCGTCGCGGAGCATGGAACGGAGGGCTTTCACACCGTCGTATCCCGCACGTCGTGCGGCATCTGGTGTCCCGCCCAGAAGTGACGCAATCTCCCGATATGGGAGGCCCGCCAAATAGTGGTAGGCCACTGCCTGGCGTTGTTTAGGTGGCAACTGCCCGACGGCGTTGAGTAGCTCCGCTTGATTGTCACCCGGAATGCCAATCTTCGAAGGCCGCTCTGGTGGCTGATCGACAGGCAAAGCGCGCCGATTGGTGGAACGGATGAGGTCGATGCATTTCCTATGCGCAATAGTGACGAGCCAGGCCTCAAGGTTGGCATCTGCAGGGAGGGCGCCATAAGCCTGCAAAGCCGCAAGAAAGGTTTCGGACCAGGCGTCGTCGGCATCGTGAAGACCCACCACTGCACGGCATACCCGGAGCACAGTGCCGCCATGTTCCTGGACGACTGCTTCGAACGGCCTCTTGGTGTGGGCCTGCTGCCGGCGCTGCATCAGAAGAGCTTGCTCTCTTTCACGGCGGCAGGCTCTTCGAGCTCGAGGAGGAAGCGCTTGTTGCGCAGGCCACCCGCGTAGCCGGTGAGTTGCCCGTTGCGCCCCACCACGCGGTGGCACGGGATGATGATGCTGATGGGGTTTCGACCCACTGCGGCCCCGACAGCCTGGGCCAGGTGGGGATCGCCCATCTCGAGAGCCAGTTCACCGTAGCTGATGGTTTCCCCAAAAGGAATGTGTTGGAGCCGCTCCCAGACCTTCTCTTGGAAGGCATTGCCCCGGGCTTCAAAGGGAACGTCGAAGTGGGTGCGCTTTCCTTCGAGGTACTCACCGAGTTCGCCGCGGGTCTGATCGAAGAGTGGTTCCTCGATCCCTGCCGGGACTCCAAAGTAGTCCGGCGGAGGCATGTGCCAATGGCCTTCGTAAAAGATGCCCGTCAAAAACTCCCCACGGGCAGTCAGCGTCAGCTGCCCCAGCGGGGAATCCATGGTGGTGTGCCTGGTGTTCATATCCTGTAGACGTTCGCGGGCACCGAAATGTGAGGTGTGGGATTCCTAGGCGCGCCAGCGCGTGGTCATGAGGAATCCGACGATTGCGATGCCGAACCCAGCCACGATGTTCCACGAAGCCCATTCCTGAACGGGGAACCGGCCCTCGGTGATATAGAACGTGATGATCCAGATCAGTCCAATGATCATGAGGCCAAACATGACCGGCTTGTACCAAACGGGATTCGGCTTGTACTGCTGCGCGGCGGAAGTCTGCTGGGCCTGACGGGCAGGCCGCTTGCGGGGCTTGGACTCGGGCACGGATCCTCCTTGGCTGTTCGATTGAAACCCGATGCTGCCGGCCTTGGTATCCTGCAGGAAGGAAAAAATCCAGCGGTCAACGGCCACGCGGTGCTCCGGGTTGTTACTAGCTGTCAAGTCTAGCCGCAACCGGGATAGGCCAGCGCCGCCCGCGCCCTATACGAGGAGACCCTGTGGCGGACCAGCAGACGACGGCGGCTGCAGCCGTGCCGTCCGCCCGCGGGACGCAGCGAAAACCTCCCCGCGCCCGGCTCACAGCCTCGGACGTTATGCGCAAAATCAGCCAGGTATTGGGCGAGTTGCTCATCACCGCAGGCATTGTTCTCCTGCTTTTTGTGGGCTGGGAGCTGTGGTGGACCAACGTGGAGGCCGACGCCAAACAGACCGAAGCCGTGAAGAGTTTTGCACAGGAATTTGCGGGACCAGTGACACCGGCTGCCAGCCAGGCTACGGACTACGGCCCGCCCGTCGTCGGGACAGCTCCTGCACATGGGAAAACGATCGGGATCATGTACATCCCGCGATTCGGTCCGGACTACACGCGGCCCATTATCGAGGGAACAGACCAGGATGTCCTGGACACACTGGGCCTGGGACACTACGGAAACACCAGCATGCCCGGAGCCCTGGGCAATTTTGCCGTCGCGGGACACCGGCAGACCCACGGCGCTGTACTGGATAACATCCACACACTGGTCCCCGGTGACAAAATCTACGTCCAGACGCCAGATGGCTATTACACCTATGTTTTCCGCAACAACCAGATTGTGTTGCCCAGCCAAACCGACGTCCTGATGCCGGTCCCCACCCAACCCGGAGTCACGCCCCGTGAAAGCATCCTGACCATGACCAGTTGCAACCCGCGCTTCGGATCCCAGGAACGCATCATCGCCTACTCCGTCCTTGAGGGGTGGCGACCGGCCTCGGCGGGACCGCCGTCGGAAATCGCCGCCCAAGTAGCCCAAGCCCAAGGAAAGGGGTAACGGATGTATGCCTGGATCTTCAGGAATTTGCCCGGCCCCTTGTGGGTGCGGATACTGACATCGGTGGCGCTTGTGGCCGTAGCCCTCGTCCTGATGGTGGAGTTCCTCTTCCCGTGGTTCTCCCAATTCACTTCTTTGACCGACTCAACGATTGGTTTAGTGCAGCAGCCATGAGCTCAACAAAAATCCTCGTCGTGGACAACTACGACAGCTTCGTTTACACCCTGGTGGGCTACCTGCAAGAACTCGGCGCCGAGACAACCGTGGTCCGAAATGACGACGTGACACTCGCAGAAGCCAAAGAGCTTGCCGCAGCCCGTGATGGAGTCCTCATCTCTCCCGGTCCAGGAACGCCGGCAGAAGCGGGTGTTTGCATCGACCTCATCAAGTGGTGTGGCGAGGCCGCCAAGCCTATGTTCGGAGTGTGCCTTGGCCACCAGGCCCTTGCCGAAGCTTATGGCGGCGTGGTCACCCATGCGCCTGAGCTGATGCACGGCAAAACCTCGCCTGTGCAGCACGAAGGCAAGAGCGTCTTTGTCGGGCTTCCGTCGCCTGTGACGGCTACGCGCTACCACTCACTCGCTGCGGTTCGCGACTCGATTCCGGACGTCCTGGAGATCACAGCCGAGACCACCAACGGTGTGGTCATGGGCCTGCAACACAAGACAGCTCCCCTCTGCGGTGTGCAGTTCCACCCGGAATCAGTCCTCACCGAAGGCGGCTACCAGATGCTGGGCAACTGGCTGGAGTCCCTCGGCATGACCGGCGCCGCGGAACGTGCTTCGAAGCTGAGCCCGCTGATCCAGCACTGAGGTGTAGCCAGGGGGCGGCGACTGATTAGTCCCTCTTGGTGGGCGTCGGCTTGGGGCTCGAGGTATCTGTTGGCGTAGGTGTGGGAGTCGGAGCCGGGGCTTTGGCTACCGTTACCGTTACTGTCTTGCCCTGGTCCACTTCAGTATTGAAGGTTTCGCTTTGCGCCGTGACCTTGCCGGGGGTCACCTGGGAATTTTCCTGCTCCACCACGGTCATGACGAGGCCGTTCTCCTTCAGCAGCGCTTCGGCTTCCGACTGGGCAAGACCGATCAGTTGGGGCATCAGCACTTTGCCGGAGGAGACCTGCAGCTCAACGTTGGAACCTGCGGCTATGGGCGCCCCTGGGGCTGGACCCGTGGTGATGACGAGTCCGATGGGAACGGTGGGGCTGTGCGTCCTCACGCTGGAGATGTTGCCCGTGATTCCCAGGCGCCGGAGGGTATCGCGGGCGTCTGACTCGGTGCGTCCCACAATGTCCGCAGGGATAGTTACTGAGCTGGGACCGCTGGAGATGTTGAGGATGACCTCGGCGTTCTGTTCAAGCATGGAGCCCGCACTGGGTGCCGTGCCGATCGCCATGTCCTTGGCAACCTTGTCACTGGCTACACGTGCCGTTTTGGGGACCAGCTTTGCGGAGTAGAGCTCTTGCAGCGCCTGGGACTCCGACATGTTGGTCACCGAGGGAACCGCCACCTTGGCCGGTGTCGCGGGGGGCGCGTTGACGAGGCTGTAGATCCAGAATCCGGCGCCTGCGAGAACAAGGATAGTGAAGATTGCCAGTGTCGCCGCCCAAGTCCGACGCCGGGACTTCTGGCGCGCGGTCCGCTCACGTTCGGGTGGGAGGTCCAAGGGAAGCGGTTCGTCCAGCGGTTCCTCTATGGGATCCTGGGGGACGTCCTTGTAGTGCTCGACATCCAGGAATCCAACGGCTGTTGCGCTCAAGAGCTGCGTGTCCGGGTCTTCGGATGAAATGAGGTCGTTCGGATCGGTGGGTGCCTCGCTGGCGGGAAGAGCGGGTACGGGGATGCCATTGCTCGCGGCCCTGAGTGCCCGCCGGAAAGCAGCCGCATCCTGGAATCGGTCCGACCGGCTCTTTTGCAGGGCCTTGGCAAGGACGGAATCCAAAGCCTCGGAAACTTCGGGGTTATGGACGCTGGGAAGGTCTGGCGTCTCCCGGACGTGCTGGTAGGCCACTGAAACCGGGCTGTCGCCTACGAATGGTGGCCGGCTGGTAAGCAGTTCATACAGAAGGCAGCCGGCAGAGTAGAGGTCACTGCGGGCATCAACGGTCTCGCCCCGTGCTTGTTCGGGGGAAAGATATTGGGCTGTTCCCACCACAGCCTGCGTCTGCGTCATGGTGGCAGCGGAGTCAGCCATGGCGCGGGCGATGCCAAAGTCCATGACCTTGACGTCCCCGGTATCAGCACAGACCATGACGTTGGCCGGCTTGATATCGCGGTGCACAATGCCCGCCCGGTGGCTGTACTCCAGCGCCGCGAGGACGCCAAGGGTGTAGCCGATGGAGTCTTCAACACCGAGTTCGTGCGCTTTGATCATGTCCCGCAGGGTCCGTCCTGCGACGAACTCCATCACGATGTATGGGACACGCACGTCCTCACCCGGTCCGCCCGGGACAGAGTACTCACCAGTATCGAAGATGGCCACGATGGAAGGGTGGTTCAGTGCCGCGACAGCCTGGGCCTCGCGTTTGAAACGGGCCTGGAACTGGGGATCGCGGGCCAGGTCAGCGCGCAGGACTTTGACGGCAATGGTGCGCCCCAGCAGCGTATCTGACCCACGGTAGACGTCTGCCATGCCACCACGGCCGATCAGGTCACCGAGTTCATAGCGACCGTTGAGGATGCGCTGCGAAGAGACAGGTGTGCTCTCCTCTCGGTGCGCTGGACCGGGCCGTGGCGTAGACATGGCGGCTACTTAATTGCTCGGGCTGCCGGAGCCGCTGGGGCTGGCGCTCGGGGACGTTGGATTGCTCGGTACAAGCGACTTGGACAGGTGGTATGTGACTACCGAACCAGCGGCAACCTTTGTTCCAGGGGCTGGCTCGGACCGTACGAAGGTGCCTGGTTTCTGGCCAACGGCACCATTCACGGGATCGCCCGGGACCCACCGCAGGTTCGCGGCTTCGATCAGTCCGCGGACCTCGTCCTCGCTGAGGCCTACACCGATGCTGGGCACGGACACCATTTCCGGACCCTTGGAGTACTGGACAGTGATAACTTCCCCTGGATCAACAGGACCGGTGGGGTTAAGGTCGGTTACCGTGCCCACCGCGGCAGTGTTGAACACTTCCTGCCCGTTTACCTGCAGGCCCAATCCAACGAGCTGGCTGCGGACAGTCTCAAACGGTTGTCCAAGATACTCCTCAGGGATGAGGTTGATCTTCTGGGGAGTGGACTGCGTCGGTGTCGGTGAGGGGGCCTGGGACGTCTGCGTTGGGGTGGCCGATTGCGACGTTGGACTTGCGCTCCGGCTTGGGCTTGCGGATGTGGACTCGCTCGGACCGGGATTCGGGGAGAAGAAGCCCGACTGTGAAATCAGGAAACCAACCAGTGCGAAGAGCACCAGCAGGATCAGGGCAACGAGTGGCCAGGTCCAGGGGCTCCGCTTCTTACGCTCCGGCTCGACGTCGTCGTAGTTGTCGTCATCGCTGTAGATAACTTCTTCTTCGTCGTTCAGCTGCCGCTCTGCCTCAAGTGCATTCGCCCGCGACAAAGGGTTGTCGGCGGAAGCGCCGGCAGCTCCAAGGGCAGCCCCTGCTGCGCCTCCAACAGCGGCGGTGGCGCCGATCACCGGAAGTGCGGAAGTCGACGTCGTGGAATGCTCCTTGCCAAACGGCGAGGTAACGACGCCGGTGGGGGCCGTAGCGGTATTGACAGGTGCCGTGATGGGTCCAGTAGCGGCTTCGAAGAGAAGCATTCCCGGCACCGCGGCGTGGGCAGTGGTGATGTCGCCGTTGCGGATAGCCTCGGCTGCCTCAGCCAGCTTGATGGCGTTGGCTGGACGGTTCTTGGGATCCTTGGCGAGCATGGACATCAGGAGGGCACGCACCGGAGTAGGCAGCGTCTCCGGAAGCGGTGGCGGAGCGTCGTTGACCTGTGCAAGCGCAATGGCGATCTGCGATTCACCGGAGAACGGACGGTGGCCGGTGAGGCATTCGTAACCGATGACGCCCAGCGAGTAGATGTCAGACGAGCCAGTGGCAGTTTGTCCTGTTGCCTGCTCGGGAGCAAGGTACTGTGCGGTACCCATGACCTGGCCGGTCTGGGTCAGCGGCACCTGGTCAGCCAGGCGGGCGATACCGAAGTCGGTGACCTTGACGCGGTTGTCAGGCGTGATGAGGAGGTTGCCCGGCTTGATGTCACGGTGGACCAGGCCCTGGGCATGGGCCACGGCCAGGGCGCGCGCCGTCTGGGAGATGATCGAAAGGGTCATGTCAGGCGACAGGACCTGCTCGCGCTCGAGGATGCCGCTCAACGGATGGCCGGGCACCAGTTCCATGACCAGGTACGCAGAGCCGGCTTCTTCGCCGTAATCGAAGACGTTGGCAATACCCACGTGGTTAAGGAGTGCCGTGTGGCGGGCTTCAGCGCGGAAACGCTGGAGGAAGCCGGGGTCCCCGGTGTATTCCTCCTTGAGCACCTTGATGGCAACGATCCTGCCCAGGATCTGGTCCTTGGCCTTCCAGACCTCGCCCATGCCGCCAATCGCAATGCGACTGGTCAGCTGGAACCTGCCGCCGAGTGTGATTCCCGAAGTAGGTCTCACTTATTCAACACCGCCTCAAAAATCTTCTTTGCGTTCGGACTGGTTAGCTTGGCGCCTGTGAGCACATCCACACCTTCCATGACGATGGTGACGGCCACTTGCGGATCGTTCGCCGGGGCGAACCCGGTGAACCAAGAATTGTTCAAACCTGAATCGCCGAGCTCGGCGGTACCGGTTTTACCGGCTACCTGGACTCCCGGGACGGCAGCGCCGCTGGCGATGCCGTTGGAGACCGCGCTGCTCATCCACTGGGTGATCTGGTTCGCGATGGGTTGGGTGGTGCTTGTACGGAGTGCCTCGGGCTTGAACTCGCTGATAACCCGGAGATCGGGTGCACGGACTGTCTTGACCAGGTTGGGCTTCATTTGCACACCGCCGTTGGCGATTGCCGCAGTCATCAGGTTGATCTGCAGCGGGGTTGCCTTGACGTCGCGCTGACCCACTGACGACTGGGCTAGCTGCGCTTGGTCCAGATCCTTCGGGAAGACACTGACGGCCTGCTGGAGCTTGAGCTGCTCGCCGAAGGTGTCCCCGAAACCGAACTTCTCTGCCTGCTCCCGAATGGCGTCCTGGCCCAGGTCCAGCGCGATGCTCGCAAAGGGTGTGTTGCACGACT
The DNA here is from genome assembly GCA_050627125.1 of Arthrobacter sp. 21a14. Classification (GTDB taxonomy): domain Bacteria; phylum Actinomycetota; class Actinomycetes; order Actinomycetales; family Micrococcaceae; genus Arthrobacter. Next base: position 509,158 of record CP192487.1, read on the forward strand.
GTTCCAGGGCGAAGGAGAACGTTGCCGTTTCACGGACGTTGCAGTTGCCGCCGGCGTAGTTGGGCAAGCTCGCACTGGATCCAGGGAGGGGCAGGCTGCTGGGGTTTGGCAGTTCGCTGTCCTTGTTGTACTTGCCGGAATTCAGGGCGGCCGCAGTATCGACGAGCTTGAACACCGAGCCTGGGGACAACAAGTTACCTGTGGGCCCGCTGACGTTCTGGTTCAAGTTGATGCCGGGAATCTTGTTCAGCTCGGCATAATTGGCCGCTGCGGCAGCGGTGTCATGGGTAGCGATCAGGTTGGGGTCGTAGGACGGCTTGGAAACCATGGCCAGGACGGCGCCGGTTTTCGGGTTGGTCACAACGATCGAGCCACGCTGACCCTCCGGGATGAGGTCGTAGGCAAGTTGCTGGATGGCGGGATCGAGCGTGAGTTCCACGGAGGCGCCCTTGGGCTCATTGCCCAGGAACATCTGGCTGACGCGGTCCAGGAACAGCTGGTCAGAGTTTCCGGCCAACTGGTCACTCAGGGACTGCTCGAGCCCCGTGGAACCAAATCCCCTGGAGAAGTATCCGGTGATGCCCGCATAAAGTGCCGGCTGGGTGTACTTGCGTTGGAACGCGCAGGACTCGTTTCCCGGTACGGACTCTGCAATCGGCTTACCGGCGACGATGATCGCCCCGCGGTCGTTGCAGAACGTTGCCAGGATGGCCCGCTGATTCCATGGATTGGCGTTGAGATCGTCAGCGCCAATGACCTGGACGTAGCTGATGGCGCCGAAAATCAACGCGAACATGGCGACGGCAGCCATCCACGAACTTCTAATTGCCTGGTTCATGGGTGCTTCACCGCTTCCGTGGGTGCGCCCGGTGTGGGTACAGGGGCCGACTTGCGGGCGGCCGGGTTGGTGCTGCTTGCCGGAGGTTTGTTGACCATCGGAGTGGTATCTATGGGCCCGCGGGCTGTGTTGGAGATCATGAGCAGGAGACCGACGATTATCCAGTTGGCCAGAAGCGAGGATCCACCGGCGGCCAGGAACGGCGTGGTGAGGCCTGTCAGCGGGATAAGCCTGGTGACGCCTCCGATGACCACGAAGCACTGGAGCGCGATTGCGAAGGAGAGCCCGCAGGCCAGCAACTTGCCGAACGCATCCCGGGTGCCCAGTGCGGCGCGGAAACCGCGGGTAAAGAGCAACAGGTAGAGCATCACGACGGCGAACAGGCCAATGAGACCGAGTTCTTCCCCGATGAGTGCCACGATCATGTCGCTGTTGGCGAAGGGCACCAGATCCGGCCTGCCTTGGCCAAGGCCAGTGCCCACCAGGCCGCCATCAGCCATGCCGAACAAGCCTTGGACGATCTGGCCACTGCCACCGGGTGACCTGCCAAAGACCTCCGGGGTGAAGGCGTTGATCCAGCTGTCGATCCGGAACGCAACGTGCGAGAAGATCTTCGAAGCGATGAAGCCCCCGCCAAGGATCAGGGCAAGGCCGATCACCACCCACGAGATGCGGCTTGTGGCGACGTAGATCATCACAATGAAGAGGCCGAAGAAGAGGACTGACGATCCAAGGTCGCGCTGGAATACGAGGACGCCAATGCTCACCAACCAGGCGGTGATCATGGGACCCAGATCCTTGAACCGCGGGAACTGCATGGGGCCGATTTTCCTTCCGGCCAGCAGGATGAGGTCCCGGTTGGAAGACAGATACCCGGCAAAGAATATGGCCAGGGTGATCTTGGCAATTTCACCGGGCTGGAACGTCATCGGGCCGATCTTGATCCATACGCTCGCACCCAGTACTTCACCGGCAGAGATGCCGGGAACGAGCGGCAAAATCAGAAGGAATGCACTCGCTGCCAAGGAAATGTAGGTAAACCGGCGAAGGACGCGGTGGTCCTTGAGGAACCAAATGACAGCGATGGATACTGCCATGGCGATAAGCGTCCAACGGAGCTGATTATTACCGGTATCGTCGCCGGGGCCGTCCATGCGGTGGATCAAAGCGAGGCCGAGCCCGTTCAAGGCAACGACGATCGGAAGTATTACTGGGTCGGCATACTTAGCGCGCAGTCTCAGAACAACGTGGAAGGCGAAGGCAGCCACAGCAAGCAGGCTGGATTGGAACCAGAAGTCGCTGTCCAGTCCACTTTCGGAATTGATGCTCACCAGAGCACTGGCGCCGATGCCAACGGCAAGCGCAAGCAGGATGAGCACCAGCTCAACATTGCGGCGCGGCTTGGGCGCGGTCTCAGTCTGGATCATTTTGCCGCCTCACAGGGAGTCGGTACGGGCGAAGGCGTGGGGCTGGCAATGGCCGCTGTACTTGGAATTGGAACACTTGTTGTCGCTGACGGAGTGGGGGAAGGAGTGGTGCTGGGGCACGTTCCCGACGTACTGCCGTAGTTCTTCAGGTTCTCGACAATACGCTGGGCATCATCAAGGTCTCCGGCAGGAACGGTCTGCCGAACACTCTGTTGACCGTACTCGGGAAGGGACTCAACACGGAGGTCAGTAACAGCCTCAAGCCGGGACAACTGGATGGGTCCGAGCCGCTGCGAAATGCCGTTGAAGATTGCTACCCGGGAATCGTACTCGCCCACGTAATAGCGGGTCTGCGTCCAAGCGTAGCCAAGCCATAGGCCAACCACGACGCCGAGCACAACAACAGCAGCAACAGCGGGCATGAGCCAGCGAATGCGGCGTCGTGCCGGTTCTTCGACTTCCAGGCGGTCCTGCTCGGCTTTGTGGGTCAGGACCGTAGCCGCGCGTCGGGCAACAGTGCGGCCCGCTACCGTCGGGATTGATCCCGTTTCGGCGGCTGTAGCTGCGGCACCCACAAGCTCATGGGGACGGCTGGCGAGCTCTTCGCGGAGGACCTCAGCGGACAGGTGCTCACCCAGGTGCGGGTCAGTAGTGGTGGGCGGCTCTTTGGAGGTTCCGGCTTCGTCAGCCGACTCAGCCTTCTCCGCGGTTGGGTCGCTGGTGCTGAAGGATGAACCGGCGTCGGCAATCTTGCCATCATTGGGCGCAGTTGCCTTAAGCTCGCCCGGACTGGCGTCTGCGGGCTTGGTGGCGGAGGGACCTTCCGTCGGCTTATCTGCAGCAGACGATTCCGGCTCGTCCAGCGCGGCAAGCGCCGCGGGAGGAACGACGTCGACGGCGGCCGTGTTGACGTCGTCGTCGGTCTCCTCAACAATCTCCAGCACGACCACGGTGACGTTGTCCGGGGCGCCGGCTTCCAACGTGAGATTAACCAGGATTTCCGCGCATTCCCGCAGGTCCTTGGTTTCCCGGAATACCCGCTCCACCACGTGTCCTGCCACGTAGTTGAGGCCATCTGAGCAGAGCAACCAGCGTTCGCCCGGCTCGACGTCGAGGGCATCCAAGTCCAGCTCAGGGCTGGCGTCGACGTCACCCAGGACGCGCATCAGAACGTTTTTGTGGGGATGTGTTTCGGCTTCTTCGGGGCGGAGCCGGCCTTCATCGATAAGGCGTTGAACGAACGTGTGGTCAATGCTGACTTGCTCGAACTTCTTGTTCCGCAGGCGGTAGGCCCGGGAATCGCCGATGTGGGCGAAATGCAGTTTGCGGCCCTCAAGGAGCAGGGCTGTGACGGTGGTGCCCATGCCGGAGAGTTTGGGATTCTGATGCACCAGCTCAGACAGCAACGAATTGGCGGTCTGGATCTCATCGGCGAGGATCGTGTCGGCGCCGTCCGGGTAGTCCTCATGATCGAGGTGGATCATGTCCAGCACCGTGGAGGCCGAGGCGACGTCTCCGCCCGCGTGACCGCCCATGCCATCGGCAACGACTGCAAGATGGCGGCCCACATACGCGGAGTCGTCATTCTTGGAGCGGATCCGTCCGACGTCGGATCGCGCGGCGTAGCGCATGATGAGTGGGCGCTCCGCCGGCGTTTCCTTGCCTTCCGGGGTCTCGGGAGAGGCCATGGACTACGGCCTCAATTCAATAACCGTCTTGCCGATTCTCACGGGAACGCCAAGCTCCACCGGCAGGGCACGGGTGAGCTGTTGATCGGCCAGGTAGGTGCCGTTGGTGGACCCGAGGTCCTCAATGAACCAGCGGCTGCCCTGCGGGAACAAGCGTGCATGCCGGCCGGAAGCGTAGTCGTCTTCCAGGACCAGCGTGGCTTCCTGAGCGCGGCCCAACAGGATAGGGCTTGCCGCCAAGGGAAGCGTGGTGCCTTTGAGTGGGCCCTCAGTCACCACCAGACTGCGCGCATGCTGGATGGCGGGCGCCGGGGAGGCGGCCAATTCGGGGTGCTTGCGGACCTCGCGCGCTGTGGGGGCCCCGGTCACGGCCTTGCGGCCAATCTGGAAGTCGCGGCGCATGGTGGACACGATGCTGAAGACCAAGACCCACAGCAACAGCAGGAAACCGAAGCGAAGGGCCGTGATGGTCAGTTCGCTGATGTCGTTCACGCGTGGCCACCCAGGGTCTGGGGAAGGAGGCGGAAAATGATCTTGGTACGTCCCATCGTGATGGTTGAGCCGTCAGTGAGCTCCACGCTGCCGTCCACCTTGTGACCGTTGACGTAACTGCCATTGGTGGAACCAAGGTCAACGGCCCACGTAGTGCCGTTCTGGGTGCGGACCTCAAGGTGCTTCCTGGACACTCCGGTGTCATCCACCAGGATGTCCGCTTCCGAAGAGCGGCCCAGCACGACGGACTGGGCATTGAGGGAATACCGCTGGCCGGCAATGTCCAGGACAGGCTGGAGTCGGGTGGGCTGCCGTGCGGGTGCAGCTGGAACATTTGGCCGTGGGGCCTGTCGCGCGGCAGCGGCGTCGTCGGAGGATTTCTCGGTCCGGGAAGTTATTTCGAAGTGTCCGGCGCGTTCCTCTTCATTTCGACGGAACGAAATGCGGACCGCGCCCTGGAGCGTGTAGCCCTGGCTGCGAACGTGCTGGATGACCACATCGCACAGTTCCTCTGCCAGCGGAGTCCCCCACTCCTGGGCGCGTCCGAAATCTTCGTCGCTGAGGAGGACATCGAACACATTGGGGGCGAGAGTGCGCCCGGCTGCGATGGTGATGGACTTATTGTCCAGCTCGCGCCGTAGCTTGCTCGCGATTTCCACCGGCTCAACACGTGCCCGCGACCCCGTGGAGAAGACGTTGCGGACAGCCTTTTCAATGCCGCGCTCGACTTTGTCCAGCAAACCCATGGTCCTTCTCCTTTCCTCGCCGCGGCACCCGCTGTGCCTGGTTCAATACTCCGTGCTTCGACCCGTCCACGCACACAGCAAAGTGAGCGCCGAACGGCCCTTCCACTTCCCGATACTACTGGGAGTGTCTGGGAATGGCCTTAATCCACAACGCCTTACGACGCGGAAAAGTTCGATTCCGGCCCGTCCTGACGGGGGAGCGAGGGGGTGAAATTTCCGTGCCGTTAAGCAGAAGTTGTACGCCTTGGGGGCCTCACGGTCGCGTTGTCCACACCCGGCAGGGACTCGATTGGTGTTTTGTCTGGAATGTCCGTTATGCTTGATCTCGCTGCTTTTGAAGGAAACGAAGCCGGGAGACCGGTGGAACGTCCTGAAAAAGAAGTTGCGCGCGAGTGGCGGAACGGCAGACGCGCTGGCTTCAGGTGCCAGTATCCGAAAGGGTGTGGGGGTTCAAATCCCCCCTCGCGCACGCAATTGAAAGAGCCCCGGTCTTAGGATCGGGGCTCTTTTGCTTTGCCCGGAGTCTTTGCCCGGAATGCCTGGCCGGTCCATGGAAACTGTCAGTTGCGCGGCGAACCTTTGAACCGGCGTCGCGAATTGCTCAGGTGCAGGCGCATGGCCGCCGAGGCAGCGGCTGGGTCGGCATCGGCGATGGCCGCGTATATAGAGGAGTGCTCGTGGACCACTTGTTCGAAGCGTTCCCGGGAGTCCTCCTCGTCACTGGCCAGTAGGCGTGTGCGGGGCATGGTGATCATCGTTTGGCCCAGCGCACTGATGCAGTCCGTATAAAAGGGATTGCCTGAGGCTGCAGCAACGGCCCGGTGGAATTCGAAGTCAGCCTTCATGGAGTGGGCCGGGTGGCCGGAACTTGCCGTGAATTGCTCCAGGGCGCCGTGCACTGCCTTTAATTGATGCTCCGTGTGATTCAGGGCCGCCAACGCAGCGGCTTCAGTCTCCACGCCGATCCGGAAGTCGAGCATCTGCAGCCGGTCTTCCATACTGACAACCGGCCTGGTGCCCGGAGCTTGAAGAGGGCCCTCCGATGGCGGGGTCAGTGCGAAGCTGCCCCGCCCACGCTCGGTTTCGACAAGTCCCTCCGCTTGCAAACGGGTCAGGGCGGAGCGGACTACTGTCCGGCTGACACCGTATTCGCTGATGAGGGTGTTTTCGCTGGGGAGTTTCTCACCTGGCTGGATGACGCCGTCGACGATGCGGTTGCGAAGGTCGGCGGCGAGATCCGCAGTCAGGTTTCGGCTCATGGGTTCAAGATTACGCGCCGAATTCCACGGATTCGGTGGTCCAGGCGCGGGCCTGACCGCTCAGCGTCACGCCGAGGCCGGGGCGGTCCGGAACGATCATGCGGCCGTTCTTGGTCTCAAGGCGTTCCTCGAACAATGGATCCAGCCAATCGAAGTGCTCCACCCACGGCTCGCGCGGATAGGCGGCAGCCAGGTGGAGGTGGATCTCCATGGCGAAGTGCGGAGCCAGGCCAAGGCCACGTTCGTCGGCAAGGGCTGCGAGGCGCAGGAACTGGGTGATGCCGCCAACGCGTGGTGCGTCGGGCTGGATGATGTCGCAACTGTTGGCGTTGATGAGGCCCTTGTGTTCCGCAACGGAGGCCAGCATCTCGCCTGTAGCGATGGGCGTATCCAATACCTGGGCAAGGTGGGAGTGACCCTCAAAATCGTAGGCGTCCAGGGGCTCTTCGATCCAAATGAGGTTGAATTCCTCAAGTTGGCGGCCCATGCGCAGGGCAGTCGCACGGTCCCACTGTTGGTTGGCGTCCACCATGAGCGGCACGTCCCAGCCGATGTGTTCGCGGACGCCGGCCACGCGACGGAGGTCTTCCTTGGAGTCCGGGAGGCCCACCTTGATCTTGATGCCGCCAATGCCTTCTTCGATGGACTGCGTTGCGCGTGCCTTGACCTCTTCCAACGTGGCGTTGAGGAAGCCGCCGGAGGTGTTGTAGGTCTGCACGGAGTCGCGATAGGAGCCCAGGAGTTTGGCCAGGGGGAGTCCGGCACGCTTGGCTTTGAGATCGTAAAGTGCGATGTCTATTGCTGCCAGGGCCTGGGTTGCAACGCCCGAGCGGCCCACTGAAGCTCCGGCCCAGAGAAGCTTGGTGTAGATCCTGCCGATGTCGTTGGGGTCCTCGCCGATGATGCCCTCCGCGACCTCCTTCGCGTGGGCGTACTGGGCCGGACCACCAGCGCGTTTTGAGTAGCTGAATCCGATGCCGCTGTGGCCCTGCTCCGTGGTGATCTCGGCGAAGAGGAACACGACTTCGGTCATCGGCTTCTGACGGCCCGTGAAGACCTTGGCGTCGCTGATGGGCACGGTCAGGGGCAGGCGGGCCGTTGACAGCTTGATGTGTCGAATGAGATCTACGGGGCTCATGGTTCTCCTAAGGGATGGGCATCTTTGCCTGAAACTTAGGATACAAGTTAACAACTTGTACTACAAGGAACTGTTGGTCGGAATCTACCGCCGCAGCGCCCCGAACCCGCCGATCAGGGCCTCGAGCCCCAGGTTAAAGGCAACGTCCGTTGGCCGCGGGTGCTGCTCCAAGGCAAGTCTGTCGACGGCGGCGGTGAAGTTGGGCACCTGGTCGGCGAGCGAGCCGGCGTCGAAGATGTCATCCGGCGCAGTGACATCGTAAGCGGCCCCAAAGACGAAGGCCTCCAAGGCAACAATCGCTGAGATGATCTTCTCCTCAGGGAATCCGGCGTCGCGGAATCCGGCGGTCACGGCCTCGTACATAGCCAGGGTCTTCGGGGCATTCGCCACCGGCAGCACCGCAATGACGGGGATCAGCGGCGTGTGCTCCGAGAACACGTCCCGGTAGGACCACGCCCAGCGGCGCACGGCTACGTCCCACGGCTCCACGCCAAAAGCGGACACATCAACCATCGCGGCCAAGTGGTCTTCCACCAGCAAGAGCACGTCGTCCTTGGATGCGACGTGGTTGTAGAGGGCGGATGGCGCCACGCCCAGCGAGCGTGCCAGGGCTGCCATGGTGAGTCCGTCGTAACCCTTGCTGCTGATTAACTCCAGGGCCGCCGTCGTGATGCCGTTTTGGTCCAGGATGCGCGCCATGGGCCGTCCGGCACGCCGCCGTGCCTTGCTGGCAGGAGCGGGGGCAACGCCCGGCTCGGGTTCTGGAGCGGGTGTGGGTGCGGGCATCGGAAGCCTTTCTGCTGCCTGTATCTCCAGCATTATTCCATCGGGTCTTCCCAGTCACGGACTTGGCCGCTATTATCAAATATAAATGAACGCCATTCATTTATTGGTCAGCCACCACGGACGGCCACGGAGAGGACATCATGCAGAATCTTGATCGCGACGTTGTGATCGTCGGTGCCGGACCGTCAGGGTTGACGGCGGCACGCGAATTGAAGAAGACCGGACTCAGCGTTGCAGTGCTTGAAGCACGCGACCGCGTGGGGGGCCGCACCTGGACCGACACGATCGACGGCGCCATGCTGGAAATCGGCGGCCAGTGGGTTTCCCCGGACCAGACGGCCCTCATGGACCTGCTGGACGAGCTGGGACTGAAAATGTACTCGCGCTACCGCGACGGCGAGTCCGTTTACATCGGTGCCGACGGCAAACGCGTCCAGTACATGGGTGACACCTTCCCCGTAAACGAGCACACCAAGGCCGAGATGGACAAGCTCGTTGCCATCCTGGACGGGCTAGCCGCGGAGATCGGACCCACCGAGCCCTGGGCGCACCCCAAGGCCCGCGAACTGGACACCATCTCCTTCCACCACTGGCTCCGCCAGAACTCCAACGACGAGGAAGCCTGCAATAACATCGGGCTCTTCATCGCCGGTGGCATGCTCACTAAGCCCGCCCACGCCTTCTCTGCGCTGCAGGCTGTTCTCATGGCCGCTTCCGCAGGGTCCTTCACACACCTGACGGACGAAGACTTCATCCTGGACAAGCGCGTTATTGGTGGCATGCAGCAGGTTTCGCTGCTCCAGGCAGCCGAGCTGGGTTCCGACGTCGTGCTTAACAGCCCGGTTCGCACCATCAACTGGGACGTCGACCGCGTGACGGTTGAGTCTGAGCGAGCCACAGTGAATGCGCGGTATGTCATCATGGCGGTGCCGCCCAACCTGTACTCACGCGTTTCCTTCAACCCGCCGCTGCCGCGCCGCCAGCACCAGATGCACCAGCACCAGTCACTGGGCCTGGTCATCAAGGTGCACGCCGTGTACAGCGCGCCGTTCTGGCGCGAAGAAGGCCTCTCCGGCACCGGTTTCAGCGCCGGCGCCCTGGTCCAGGAGGTCTACGACAACACCAACCACGGCGACTCCCGCGGCACCTTGGTGGGCTTCATTTCCGACGAAAAGGCCGACGCCGTGTTCGAGCTCAGCGCCGAAGACCGCAAGAAGGCCGTCCTCCAGTCCATCGCCGGCTTCCTCGGCGACAAGGCACTCACCCCCGAGGTCTACTACGAATCAGACTGGGGCTCCGAGGAATGGACCCGCGGCGCCTACGCATCCAGCTACGATCTCGGCGGCCTGCACCGTTATGGCAAGGACCATCACGCGAACGTGGGACCGATCTACTGGTCCTCGTCCGATCTCGCGGCCGAGGGCTACCAGCATGTGGACGGCGCGGTCCGGATGGGCCAGGCGACCGCAGCCCGCATCGTCGAGGCCAACAAGTTGAGCGCGCTGCCGGTCGGCTAGGGCGTTGCGCCGGGATGGCACCTAACACCCGTTTTCCCGCCTGGGATCGGTGTTAAGTGTCACCTCGGCGCGGCTTGTCCGGCTCTGGGCACCCCTGCGGCTCGCTCCGCTTCGATGAGTGCTTGTGCCAGACGCTCGACGGCGGCCTGGTAGTCAGTCCCGGGTGTCACCCGGCAGCGCTCAGCCTCCCGCATAGCGCGGGCAAGTGCAGCTGTCTCGGCCGTTCTGACGTCCGTCATTGCGGGGAAATCTATTGCTTGCCCGGGATCGAGTTCGTAGCGCTGCCACTGCTGGAGGACGCTCGCGTGGCGGGCGGCAGCTTCAGCAAAACCAGGACGACGCCGGGGCTCAGCTGAGTGGAGGCGCTCCACCCTGCGGCTGGTCGCCAGCGTTGCTGCTGCCGTGGTCATCGCGACGAAGACCATGATCAGTCCGGCCGGCGCCCATTCCACTGCGGGAACCAGGATGGCCGGAAGAATCACCACCAGGCCCGCAAAGAGATCCCAGAAGATCGTGTCCGGTTCCGGGCCGCGCCCATGCGTGAGTTTTCTGTGGAGGACGAACGTGGTTGCCGCTGTTGCGAGCACCAAGGCTACGCCCCACAGGAGCATCATGGCGGGCATTGGACCACCTCCAGGCGAGTACGCGCTGCTGTGATTTCAGTATGCGCCTGAGTGTTTCCGGGCAACACCTCCGTACGGACAATTCACCGCTCCCCGGGCGTAGCCTAGGCACCATGAGACTGAAAATGTGCAGCATCCACGTCAAGGACCCCGCTACGGCCCACGCTTTCTATACGGAAACGCTTGGCTTCGAAACCTTGATGGCCATGCCCGAGTACAACCTCTTCATCATCAAGGATCCCGGCGCAGAGAACACTTCGGTGGGACTCCTGCTGGAGCCCAGCGACAACCCGATCGGCGCTAACTACATGAACGCCCTCCATGAGGCCGGGTTGGCAGCGATCACCTTTGGCGTGCCTGACGTCCAGGCTGAATATGAGCGTCTGCTGGCTGCCGGCGTGACGTTCCAGGGCGAACCCAGTGAGGATTTCTCCGGGATCAGCGCCGTCTTCGACGACGGGTGCGGGAACTTCGTCCAACTCCACCAGGACTAGTTAAACAGCTGTGGCCGGGACCAAAGGGTCCCGGCCACAGTCAGCTGAAAACTATGCGTGATCGCGCTTTGACGTCTTCGGGGCATCGCGCTTGGCGGCTGCGTTGTCCTTGGCTTCCTTAGTAGCTGCCTTCTTCGCAGCTTCGTCCTTGACCCTCTGGGCCTCGGCGCGGACTGCGGCGTGGGTGGCACGCTCCACAACCAACCACTGCGGCGGCGCCTGCAGCAGCTCGGTGATTTCCGCCGTCGTGAGTGCTTCTTCGACGCCGCCGCGGGCGAGGCCGCTGATGGAGACGTTCAGCTTCTGTGCCACTACCGGGCGCGGGTGTGGGCCGTTGCGGCGGAGCTCGGCGAGCCACTCCGGCGGGTTGGCCTGGAGTTCGGCGAATTCTTCGCGGGAGATGGACGAATCCTGGAACTCCTGGGGTGTCGCGGGCAGGTAGATGCCGAGTTTCTTGGCAACGGTTGCCGGCTTCATGGACTGGGAGTTCGAGGACGTCATGCTTCAAGGGTATCTGGCCGGTACTGTGAGTGTGTGCCAGCCGCTGAAGAATCCGCCCAAATAACCGAGCCCCCCACAGAGCTTCGCTTCGCCTATGTTGCCGGTGTGACGCCTGGGAAATGGATCCGGCGGTGGGAAGAGCGAATGCCGGACGTGCCATTGCATGCGTTTATGTCCGACGACGGTGCGCAGCTTTCGGTTCTGCGCGACGGTTCCGCTGACCTTAGCTTTGTTCGGCTGCCCGTGGACCGGGAAGGCCTGAACGTCATTCCCCTTTATGAAGAGCAGCCAGTGGTGGTCGCTCCCAAGGGTCACGAGATCTCCGTGTTTGAAGAAGTGGCGCTGGAGGACCTGTCCGAGGAGAACTTCCTGGACGTGGAGGAAATGGGCGGGCCCCATATGGCCTTGCAGGTGGTGGCTTCCGGAGCCGGATTGGCCATCCTGCCCATGTCAGTTGCCCGGCACCTGAACAACAAGCAGACCGTCATGCGGCTATTGACTGGCGCTCCTGGAACGCAGATTGGCCTCGCGTGGCTTGCTGGTACGGATAGTCCGGTGATCGAGGAGTTCATCGGGATTGTGCGCGGCCGGACTGCGCAGAGTTCACGCCAGCCGTCCGCTCAGCAGGAGAAGCCGAAGAAGGCGCCCAAGCCGGATCGTCGCGGGGGCGGGGCCAAGAAGCCTGCAGTGGCGCAGCGCTACGCCCCGAATCCGGATAAGGGCCGCGGCAAGGGTTCGCGCAAGAAGGGCAAGCGCTAGTTATTCACCGTGGATTGCGGTCTGTTGCTGCTCTGATCTGTTGAGGTAGGCGAGCAAAAGGTCCCCGGCGCGCTCCAGGTCGCCGGATTCGAGCGCTGAGCAAATCTGCTCGTTTTCCTTGAGCCAGTCGCTGTAGAAGTGCGCGTTCATGGTGGCCTTGTGGAAGTACAGACGCATCTCAGCGAGCACTTGGGCCATGATCGTGTTCAGTCTCCCGCTTTCGGCCAGGGCAACGATGGCCCCGTGGAAATGCTGGTTGGCGCTGCCCAAGCCCTCGTTGTCGTTGGCGGCTGCTGCGCGCTTTCCCTCCTCGACGGCGGCCCTGATGGCGGCAATGCGCTCTGGGGAACCGCCGGCACGGATGGAACTGACCTCAATGGCGCGGCGGACCGTATAGACATCGTGAATATCCCCAGCTTCCAGTGTGGCGACGTACACTCCGCGGTTGGGGAGACGGACCAGGAGCCGTTCGCTGGCTAGTTCCGCGAAGGCTTCACGGACGGTGTTGCGGGAAACGCCCAGGTCCTCGGCGATGGTTGCTTCCGTGAGCTTGGCCCCTGGCACAAGGAAGCCTTCGGCCAGTTGGTAGCGCAGTTCCTCGGCGACCCTCTCGGCAACTGAAGGCACCCGAAGGCGCATACGGGCGCCGGCGCCGTCGATGCCAGTTCTTTCGCTGGATTCCTGATCTGCACTGGCCATGACACCAAAATTACACGATTGCCAAAAATTGGGATCGCTGGATTGTTGAACAATCCGGTAATCTGGTGCATCCTTGATGTAACGCACATCACGAGGCAGGAATCACACCATGGCAATCATCGACCTGAACAGCGACGTCGGAGAGTCTTTCGGACGTTGGACGCTGGGCGACGACGCAGCCATGTTCGAATCCGTTTCCAGTGCCAACGTTGCGTGCGGATTCCACGCTGGCGACCCCAGCGTTATCCGCAGCACCTGCAAGAAGGCGGCTGAGGCCGGCGTCGTGATTGGCGCCCACGTCGGCTACCGGGATCTTGCAGGATTCGGCCGTCGCTTCCTGGACGTTGATCCCATGGAGCTGGCCGACGATGTCGTTTACCAGATCGGCGCCCTGCAGGCGCTGGCTGCCACGACGGGTGCGAGCGTCAAGTACGTGAAGCCCCACGGCGGTCTCTACAACGCGATCGTCAAGCACACCGCTCAGGCAAAGGCCGTGGTCGACGCCGTGAAATCAGTTGACCCCACCCTCCCGATCCTCGGTCTCCCCGGTTCCGAAGTCCTCCGTCTTGCAGACGCAGCCGGACTTCGTGGTGTTTCCGAAGCTTTCGCGGACCGCGCCTACAACCCGGACGGAACCCTCGTCCCACGCACCCAAGCAGGCGCCGTCCTACACGATCCCGCTGAAGTGGCGGAACACGTTTTGCGGATGGCCACCGAACAGTCCGTCAGGACCATCGATGGTTCCATCCTGAAGATCCGCGCGGAGAGCATCTGCGTGCATGGTGACTCACCAGGAGCTGTCGCGATGGCTACTGCTGTGAAGTCCGCTCTCGACGACGCCGACGTCAGCATCGGCTCGTTCCTCTAAATCCCCAAGCTTGAGCACAACCCCCTCATCCCCCCGGAGGAAACCATGACCAGCACCAACGCAGCCAAGTCCGTGACAAGGAAGCCACCGGCCGGCGCCCTGAAGGCTTACGTAGCCAGCCTCACCGGCACGTCGCTTGAATATTATGACTTCGCTATCTACTCCGTAGCTTCGGCCCTCGTCTTTCCCAAGATCTTCTTCCCCGGCAACGATGAATTCGTTGCACTATTGCTCTCCTTCTCAGCTTTTGCGGTGGGCTACTTGGCCCGTCCGATCGGCGGCGTCATCTTCGGGCGTTTGGGCGACAAGATTGGCCGCAAGTACGTTCTGGTGTTCACGCTCGTGCTTATCGGAGTCGCGACCGTCCTCATAGGTGCGCTGCCTGACTACTCAGTGATTGGCGTGGCGGCGCCCACCATCCTGGTTCTTCTTCGCCTCGCCCAGGGCATCGGTGTCGGTGGTGAATGGGGTGGAGCGGTTCTGCTGTCCAGCGAATTCGGCGACCCCAACAAGCGTGGCTTCTGGTCCTCCGCCGCGCAGATCGGCCCGCCCGCAGGCAACCTGATGGCCAACGGCGTCCTCGCCATCCTTGCCGCTTCGCTGAGCACTGAGGCGTTCCTCTCCTGGGGCTGGCGCGTCGCCTTCCTCGCCTCCGCACTCCTGGTGGTCTTTGGCCTGATCATCCGCCTCAAGCTCGAAGAAACCCCGGTCTTCAAGGCAATCCAGGCCCACGGCGAACGACCCAAAGCACCCATCAAGGAAGTCTTCACCACCGAACCCAAGGCCTTGGTTTCCGCTGCGCTCTCGCGGGTCTGCCCTGACGTTCTCTACGCGCTGTTCACGGTGTTTGTGGCGGTGTACGCCACCAAGCAACTTGGCATGACTACAGGCAATGTCCTTGCAGCCATCCTCATCGGTTCCGCGTTCCAGCTGTTCCTCATTCCGTTGGCCGGCGCTCTCACCGACCGCTTCAACCGCCGCCTTGTCTACGGCGTAACAGCAGCCGCTACGGCCGTCTATATTCCCCTGTTCTTCCTCATGATCCAGGGCAAGTCCGTGGTCATGCTGACCATCGGCACGGTGATCGGCTTGGCGCTCCACGCATTCATGTATGGCCCGCAGGCTGCCTTCATCACTGAGCAGTTCCCAGCCCGCCTGCGCTACGCCGGCAGCTCCCTGGCTTACACCCTGGCCGGCGTGATTGGTGGAGCCGTCGCGCCCATCATTTTCACAGCTCTCTACGGCGCCGCATCCGGCGGCTGGTATTTGATCGCCGGGTACCTCGTCCTGACAGCCGTTGTCACGATCGTGGGCATGGTCCTGGGCCGGGATCCGAAGCCTGAAGAAGACGTTCGCCTGCTGCAGGAGTCGCCCGCCTAAATGGCGGCGAAGCGGATGATGGAGACCGTGATGCAAACGACCACCGCGAAGCAAATGGCCACAGCGAAGCAATCGACCACCGCGAAAAAGGTCCGCTCCGTGCGACCCGTCGGCACCCGTGCCGTACTTGCGGAGCTGGATGGGCTGCAGGACGTACTGGCCCTGCAGGACATGCTCTACAAGTCTCCGCTCCCTGGTCAGGTAGACGTCCTGGCAGCAGCCGAAACGGTTATGGTCGTTGGCGAATCCGCTGCGGCAACGCGGGCCATCGGCGCCCGGTTGCTCGAGCTGGAACTCATCGCGACGGACGTTACCGATTCCGGGCTGGTGGTCATCGATACCGTGTACGACGGCGATGACCTCGCCGATGTCGCGGAACTCACCGGGCTGAGCGTGGAGGGCGTAATTTCGGCCCACACAGGCCAGATCTGGACTGTTGCTTTCGCCGGCTTCGCTCCCGGATTCGGCTACATGGTGGGCGAGAATGAAGTCCTCACGGTTCCCCGCCGCTCCTCACCCCGCACGGCTGTTCCCGCTGGATCCGTGGCCCTCGGCGGCCAGTACTCGGCTGTCTATCCCCGGCGTTCTCCCGGCGGTTGGCAGCTGATTGGCCGAACGGGAGCCCGTATGTGGGATCTCGACCGTCCCCAACCGGCCCTGGTTCGGCCCGGTGACAGGGTGCAGTACCGCGCTGTTCGGGAGGTTGTCACGGCCAGCGCGGAGCATCAAGCTGAACCCGAGGCTGATCACCACACGGACTCCGGCCTGCGGATCCTCAACCCCGGGGCGCAAAGCCTTATCCAGGATCTTGGCCGGAGAGGCTACGGGAACTTGGGGGTCTCGGCGGCCGGTGCGTTGGACCGGGCATCGCTGCGCCGCGCCAACCGACTGGTCGGCAACAGTTCCTCGGCTGCCGCCATCGAGACCGTCAACGGTGGGCTGACCGTGGAAGCGGTCGGTGACCAGGTGATTGCCGTGACAGGTGCGCCTACCACCCTTACCGTCCAGTCGCCGTCGTCGGCTGAATATGAGGAGTCTGACGGCGACGCCCGGGACGCAGTGCGCAGCGTCCCGATTGCTGCTCCATTCGCCTTGCTCGACGGCGAAGTACTTACCCTCGGACCGCCCGAGGCCGGGTTCCGGAACTACGTTGCAATCCGCGGTGGCATAGCGGTTCCCGAAGTCCTGGGGAGTCGTTCGGCCGATACGATGTCCGGGATCGGACCTGCCTCGCTGGTGGTTGGGCAGGAGCTCCCGGCGGGCGACGCCACGGCGTCTACTGCGGTTGGAAGTCCGGAGCTGCAACCGGAATTTCCGGGTACCAGTGTCACCGTTCTCGATGTGGTTCCCGGACCCCGTGCTGATTGGTTCGATCAGTCCGCCATCGAGTCCCTGACAAGTCAGGAATGGCTGGTCACACCACAATCCAATCGCGTGGGCATGCGACTGGACGGTACTCCTCTCCAGCGCGCCCGCGAGGGTGAACTTCCCAGCGAGGGGACTATGGCTGGTGCCCTCCAGATCCCGCCCGCCGGACTTCCCGTGCTGTTCTTGGCCGACCACCCCATCACCGGTGGATACCCCGTGATCGGCGTGGTTCGCGACGAACACCTTGACCTTGCCGGGCAGGTCCCCATTGGCGGACGGATCCGGTTCCGGATGGTCCCCGATTCCCCCGACTTCACCAAGACCCCAGAGAAGTGAGTATTTGATGCGAAAGGTCCTGATTGCGAACCGCGGAGAAATCGCTGTTCGAGTCGCCCGAGCCTGCGATGACGCCGGCATTTCCTCGGTGGCCGTCTATGCGGACATCGACGCCGACGCAATGCACGTGGGTGCCGCGGATGAAGCCTATAGCTTGGGCGGAAACAGCCCCGCTGATACATACCTTAACGTCGCGAAGCTGCTAGCCGTTGCCGAACAGTCGGGGGCTGACGCCGTCCACCCCGGGTATGGCTTCCTCTCGGAAAACGCCGATTTTGCGCAAGCAGTCCTCGACGCCGGACTCGAGTGGATCGGTCCGTCACCGGAGTCGATCCGGCAGTTGGGCAACAAGATTACAGCCCGCGAGATCGCTGTCCGTGCTGGTGCCCCCCTTGTGGCCGGCAGCGATGGCCCGGTTGCTACTGCTGCTGAAGCCCGGGCATTTGCCGAGAAACACGGACTGCCGGTGGCCATCAAGGCGGCCTTTGGCGGAGGTGGTCGCGGGCTCAAGGTTGTCCGCGAACTCGCCGAAGTGGAGGAGGCTTTCGACTCGGCAGTGCGTGAAGCCATCACAGCGTTCGGGCGTGGGGAATGCTTCGTGGAACAGTACCTTGACAGGCCGCGGCACGTGGAGGCGCAGGTCATCGCGGATACCCATGGCAACGTCGTTGTGGTGGGTACGCGCGATTGCTCCCTCCAACGCCGGCACCAGAAGCTCGTGGAAGAGGCACCTGCACCTTTCCTCACCGAGTCCCAGCAGCAACAGATCTATGACGCCGCCAAAGCAATCGTCCGCGAGGCCGGCTACTACGGCGCCGGGACTGTTGAATTCCTGGTCTCCGCAGATGGGGCCGTGGCCTTCCTTGAGGTAAACACGCGCCTGCAGGTGGAGCATCCGATAACCGAGGAAACGGCTGGGATTGACCTCGTTCAGGAGCAGTTCCGCATTGCAGCCGGCCTGCCCTTGAGCATTACCGAGGATCCCATAGCCCGCGGCCATTCCTTTGAGTTCCGCATCAACGCCGAGGACGTTGGCCGCGGATTCCTGCCTTCCCCGGGCACAGTGGCATCGTTCCAAGCGCCCACGGGTCCCGGCATTCGTTTGGATACCGGCGTGCGTGCGGGCTCGTTTATTGCACCGCAGTTCGATTCGCTCCTGGCCAAATTGATTGTTACTGGTGCCGACCGCCAGCAAGCGCTGCGCCGCGCACGCCGAGCACTTGCCGAAATGGAGATCACCGGACTGCCCACCGTGTTGCCGTTCCACCGCGCGGTTGTGGAATCCGATGACTTTACGTCCGTAGCCGGGCTGCGCGTTCACACCCGGTGGATCGAGACGGACTTTGCAGATCAGATCCCCGTTGATTCCGAATACAACGTGGTTGCCCCAAGTGGCGTGCGGCGCACCATCACCGTGGACGTCGACGGCAAGCGGCTCGCCGTTGGACTCCCGGCTGATCTGCTGGAGGGTTGGGCCCGGTCAGGGCAGGGACTTCCCTCAGGCTCGGTGGTCACGGGGTTGCAGGGCGATTACCTGGGAGCGTCCGATTCAAGGGAAGCGTCGCCAGCGGAATCAGCCCTGGTTTCCAGCATGGCCGGCACCGTTGTGAAGTGGCTCGTGGAGCCCGGCTCCGAGGTCTCGGCGGGGGACCCCTTGCTGGTGGTGGAGGCCATGAAGATGGAAACGCAGGTGGCAGCACACCGTGCGGGTACGCTCTCCGAGGTGCTCTCGGCACCCGGCGGTGTGGTCACCGCGGGAGCCGTGCTGGCGCACATCCAGTAGTCCGGCTGACTTAACCCCGACGGCGGTCCAGCCCTTCGTGAGGGGGCCGGGCCGCCGTCGTGTTCCACTGGTCAGGACGGTCGCTGGAACGTCGCTAGCCTGCTATTTCGTCGCTGGGCAGCAAAGGATCAGCGGCCAAGCAACGAGGTTGTGGCTCCCCAGATGCTGTCCAAGAGGCCGTTCCGGAACTTGCCCGAGGGGTCGTTGGCGACGGCGAGGCTGCAGAAGTCCTCGAAGCGTGGGTAGAGCGCGGCGAAGTCGTACAGGCTTGGCGTGAAGAGCTTGCCCCAGTGCGGCCTTGCGCCGAAGGGGCGCAGTGCTTCCTCCAGTTCCGGGAGTACCGCTTCCACCTGGGCTTGCAGTGGCTTCCATGTGAAGTGAATAGCGACGCTTTGTTGCCGGTAGAACGGGCTGAGCCAGAACTCATCCGCGGCTACGGTACGGATCTCGGAGATGAACAGCAGGGGTGCCAGCTTGTCCGCGAGCTCTCGGACAGCTTCAAGCGCAGCGGGTGCATGCTCCAGGGGCAGGAGGAATTCGCTCTGCAGTTCCTCACCATTGCTCGGCGTGAATTCGTGGCGGAAGTGCGGCAGGCGGTCCAGCCATTTACCGGGCTCGTCCAGCTGACCCGTGCAATTCTCCGCCGACATCCCGGGCAGCGGGTGGAGGGCGGCAGTAGCGGCGGTTGCTCCGAACAGGTCCGGCAACGGAGCTTCGGTGTCCAGTGCCTTGAGCCAGACCTGCGGGATGGACCCGCCGGTGTAATTGGTGAAAAAGCTGACGCTGTACGCGGCCGACGCGATGTTCGCGAAGTCAGCCAGCGCCCGCTCCCACGGCAGTCCCGTGAGCACGCGCTGCCGCATCTGATAGCTCGGCCGGACGGCCAGTTCCAGTCCTGTGACGATCCCCAGGGCGCCGACTCCCACAACGCTGGCGAGGAACTCGTCGTCGTCCTGAGCAAGCGTCACCAGCTCGCCATCTGCACGCACCAGGTCAATGCTTACAACCGCGCCAGCCAAGGAGGGATTGCCGACGCCACTGCCGTGCGTCCCGGTTTGGATGGCTCCCGCTACCGAGATGTGGGGGAGTGAAGCGAGGTTGTGGATGGCATAACCCTGTTCCTCGACTGCCCGGCAAAGTGCGCCATAACTGATGCCGCCGCTGACCTTGACGGTGCCCTTCCCGGTATCAAGTGAGATTTCCTGGGGCAATGCATCAAGGAGAACGTGCATGCCATCGGTGTCTGCGACCTTGTTGAACGAGTGGCGGGAACCCAGGGCCTTGATCCGCGGCGCGTTGGCCACAAGCCCGCGCAGTTGGTCCACGGAGGTGGGCCGCTGGACTTCGGCGGACGAATACTCGAGGTTTCCTGCCCAGTTCTTCATTGATTGATCTTCCCACTTGGTTACTTATCGGCTCCCGCAATTGTTAACGTTCACAACTAATTGCGTCAAGAGGCGTCCAACTGGTTGATGCCGTCTCAGCTGGAGCCGCGGGACGCTAGTCCTTCAGTGGTCGACGAGCCAGCCATGCCGCGACAATCGCGCCGGAGATGTTGTGCCACAGCGAGAAGACGGCAGAGGGCAGCGCAGCCAGCGGACTGAAGTGCGCCGTGGCAAGGGTCGCGGCCAAACCGGAGTTCTGCATGCCCACCTCGAAGGCCAAGGCGCGGCGGGCCTTGTCATCCAGGCGGCCGAGCTTGCCGGCAAGGTAGCCCAGGCCCAGCCCAAAGCCATTGTGGAGGACGACTGCCAGGAAGACGATGGCGCCGGCTGCAACGATCTTGCTGGCGCTGCCAGCCACGACGATTGCCACGATCAGTGAAATCACGACGGCGGACGCCCACGGAAGTGCCGGAAGCACCTTTGCGACGAGCTTGGACAGGAAGAGGCGAGCAAGCAGGCCTGCGATGACCGGAAGCAACACGGTCTTCACGATGTCCAGCACCATGGCGCCAGCATCAATGCGCAGGAACGAACCGGCCAGCAGGAGAGTCAGTGCCGGCGTGACGATGGGAGCGATCAATGTGGAAACCGAGGCGACAGCGACCGACAATGCCACGTCACCCTTGGCGAGGAACGCCATCACGTTGGACGCAGTACCGGATGGTGCGCAGCCCACAAGAATAAGGCCAACGGCGAGCTCGGGCGGAAGCTGAAGCAGGACGGCAATCAACCAGCCTGCCCCAGGCATGATCACGTAGTGCGCGACGATTCCGAGTGCCACAGCCCACGGACGACGCGCCACAGAAGCGAAGTCGGGCGCCGTCAGCGTGAGGCCCATGCAGAACATGATGACGCCGAGCAGATAGGGAACAGCGACGCCCATCGGCTTGAACGCTTCCGGAAGGAGGAACCCGAGGACGCCAGCCACCACAACCAGGAGCGGGAACACCGTCACGGCTATCCGCGCGATCTTGGCCTCTGCGGCGAGAGCTGCGTTGACGGGAGCCTCGGCTCCTGAAGTTTCTGTCTGGGAGTTCGTTGCCTCAAGCATTCATCCATGCTCACATTGGTCCCGTGGCATGACAGAGTTCGTTACTTCCAATCCGGCATATATGTCAGATGACCGCTGTTTCGAAACCCCCATGGATCAGCCGTTCAGCTTTCCCGCCAGCCGTTCGCGCATCCGAACGCTTGCCTCGTTGAGCCCGATGAACTCCACCTCGCGCCCGTGGTTCCGGTACTTTTCGGTGACGGAATCCAGCACAGCAATAGTGGAGGCATCCCAAAGGTGCGAGTTATGGAGATCGATGACGACGCGATCTATGCCTTCCGAAGCATCCTTTGCATAGTCGAACTGGGTGTACAGATCATTGGACGAGGCAAAGAAGAGTTCGCCGTCCACCGTGTACGTAGCGACGGTTTCCCCGTTGAGCTCCAGTTCGGTCCGCTCGACAGTCGCGAAGTGCGCCACGCGGCGCGCAAACAGGACCATCGCGGTCAAAACGCCGACGCCGACACCCACCGCGAGATTGTGCGTCGCCACAACGGCGGCAACGGTGATCAGCATGACGGCGGTCTCTGATCTGGGCAGTCGCTTCAGGGTGGACAGACGAACAGAATGCCACTCGAAGGTAATCAGTGAAACGAAGATCATCACGGCAACAAGGGCCGCCATGGGAATCATCCCCACGACGTCGCCCAGGACAACCACCAGGACAAGCAAGAAGACGCCAGCCAAAAACGTTGAGAGCCGACTCCGCGCGCCGGATCCCTTGACGTTGATCATGGTCTGTCCGATCACGGCACACCCACCCAGTCCACCAAGGAATCCCGTGACGATGTTGGCCACCCCCTGACCCCAGGAAACCCGTGTCTTGTTGGACCGCGTGTCCGTGATGTCGTCCACGAGCTTGGCTGTCAGGAGTGATTCCAGCAGGCCAACCAGGGCCATGGACAATGCGAAGGGCGCAATGATCTGGAACGTCTCCAGGTTCAGCGGGACATTGGGCAGGAAGAACCCGGGCAGGCTGTGGGGGAGCTCGCCCTTGTCACTGACTGTAGGAACATCTATGTGTCCCAGAACGGTAACCAGAGTAATGACCACGATTGCCACGAGAGGCGCAGGAATAGCCGTGGTCAGGCGGGGTAGGCCAAAGACCATGACGAGTCCCACGGCAACAATTGGATAGACCATCCACGGGACATTGAAGAGTTCCGGCATCTGCGAGATGAACACCAAAATTGCCAGTGCGTTCACGAAGCCGATCATCACCGACCGCGGAATGAACCGCATGAGCCGCGTGACACCGAGTACAGCCAGGATGATCTGGAAGATACCCGCCAGGATGATCGTCGCGATCAGGTAGTCGAGTCCGTGCTCCTTCATCACGGGAGCGATGACCAACGCTACGGCCCCTGTCGCTGCAGAGATCATGGCTGGGCGACCACCAACAAGGGCCGTCACCACGCCCATGGTGAAGGAAGCGAACAACCCGACCCTGGGATCAACGCCCGCGATGATCGAGAACGCGATGGCCTCCGGAATGAGCGCCAGTGCAACCACCAGTCCAGCCAGGGATTCCGTCAGCAGGCGGCGGGGCGAGCGGAAGGTCACCCGCAGTGACATGAGTTGCTCGGGAGTCATGGCGTCCTTACAGTGCAGTCTGGCGGTAACGCTCAATCTGCTTCAGACGCCGCTGGAGGCTATCGCGCCGCGGGTGCGGAACGACGTCGGGCGCCTCAGCGGTGAGGTCAATATGTTCGGTTCCGTACTGCCACAGCAGGAGGTCATCCAGGAGGCGGTCGGGGCCCGGGGAGTAGCGGTGATCCAGGGCCTTGCGGACCTCCGTGATCCGGTTGGCACTAAGGAGCCCCGCAAGTTCCACGGTTTTGGTGAGTCCGTGCGCGGCCAGAAGTTCGGCAGCCCACCCCCAGTCGTCATCAACTTTACGGTCAACGTGGGGCAGGAGCGTACGCCAGACGTCCCGAACCCGGTTGGGAGTCAGCGGAGAGGCACCCTCACCGTGCAGGTCCCAATAACTGCGGACCTCTTCATAGCGCTCGTGGAGGTCGGCGAAGGCGCTCTCCACGGTTTCCAACATGGCCGCAGTGGCCGTGAACTGGCGATCGAAATGCGGGGTCCAGGCCCGTGGATCCTCCGCCTTGAACCGGATATCGTGCTCGATCTCGCTCCAGGCGTGCGCAAAAACAGTGCGGATCTGGCACTCGAAGAAGTAGCTGCCGTTGGCAGGCATATCCGGGTTGAAGACGTGCTGATACTCCTTGACGGCCTCATTCTGGATGGTTCGCAGGATGAGGTGCCGGCTGGAGTAGCCGTACGTGCCCGATTCGATGGAACCGATGTCCTTCTCGCGGTCTCCTCGGCAGTCGAAGAGCTGGCGTTGTCGCTTGATGATGTTAGCCACGGCTGCGTTCTCGGCAGGCAGTTTGGTGATGACGCGGATGCCCACCATGTCATTCAAGGTGCGGAAAGGGTCCGGGAATTTAAGGACCCGCGGGCCGCCAGGCTCCAAAGGATCATCCGTGCGGGAAATTTTTTCGCGGAACGACTCCACTGTTTTGGTTCGGCCAGTGACAAACAGGGGAGTGACCTCGGCGTCGTTGAGCATGTCCCTAAGGGTCAGCAGCACATCCCGTGTGACCCGCTTCAGGGCAGGGCGAACACGCTCATAGAGCGCCACGTTCGCATCCACTGCATCGCGCTGGTCCTGGTCCAGGCTGTCCCAATTGCTTGCCATGCCCCCAGCTTACGGGGCGGGTCCGACACTGGGGCGGGCACCCGCCGTCGGGGTGCCCTAGCCAAAGTTGCGGGACGTCACGATAGGCTCGGTACAAAGGAGGGCGCAATGTTGCGGCACAAGTACAGCTACGGCGAACACCCCAGTCAATGGGGCGAACTCTTCATACCTGAACCGAACAACGGAAACCATCGCGGCGCGTCAGCCGTCGCGGGTGGTGTCGCCGTGGTGATCCACGGCGGCTACTGGCGCTCACAGTACGGCGCCGAGCTCGGCGAGCCCCTGGCCCGGGACCTCGCGGCGCATGGAATTACCGCCTGGAACCTTGAATACCGACGTGCCGGCAACGGCGGTGGTTGGCCCCATACATTCGAAGACATCCTGGCCGGCATTGATCATCTCGCTGAAATCGCCGGAAAGCACGAGCTCCACCTCGGCAAGGTAGTGGCCTTGGGCCACTCGGCTGGCGGTCACCTGGCTGTGTGGGCCGCCGGACGGCAGCGCCTCTCGGCCATCGGAACGCCCGACGCCGACCGCCAACTCGTGCGTGGATCGGAGGACAACGCCGTCCACCTGACAGGGGTCGTCAGCCAGTCCGGCCTGCTGAACCTGGCTGCCGCGGAAAAACTGAACCTCAGTAACGGTGCCGTCTGCAACCTCATGGGTGGCGATTCTGCCAGATACCCCAAAAGGCATAAATACGCGGATCCCATGAGTTCACTGCCCATTGATGTGCCGGTTTTCGCCGTCCATGCCACCGACGACGAAGACGTTCCAGTCAGTCAGTCCGAGGCCTACGTCGCGGCGGCAACCGCCGCCGGCAGCGCCGCGCAATTGCTGCGTGTCCCTGGGGATCACTTCGATCTCATAGATCCAAAGGCCGTGGCTTACAAGAAGTGCCGCGAATTGGTACAACGCCTGCTCTCCTGAATCACTGGTAGCGCTGGCCCTTCCTCTGGCAGAGTGGTCCCATGCTGACTGTGATTGGCGAGGCCTTGGTTGACGTTGTGCAGCGCCCCAGCGGAATCGAGGCGCACGTTGGCGGCAGCCCGCTCAACGTCGCCGTTGGCTTGGCGCGTTTGGACCACCCCGTGCAGTTCATCGGGCGGTTTGGCCAGGACGCATACGGCGATTCCGTGGGGGCGCACCTCCGGTCCAGTTCCGTGATGGTCCCCCTTCCGCCCGACGGCAAACCCACCAGCGTAGCCACGGCTGTGATCGACGACGACGGCGCCGCCACCTACACCTTCGATCTCACCTGGGATTTGCCGGGCCTAGGAGAGCGGTTGCCGCTCATGCTGCAGGGGGCCACTTTGCTGCATACGGGTTCGATAGCCACCGCCTTGGAGCCAGGTGCCGCGGCCGTGCTTGCCGCCGTCGAGCATGCCCATCCGGGCAGCACTATCAGCTTCGACCCCAACTGCCGCCCCAGCATCATTACCGATCGCGATTACGCACGGAGGCAGGCCGAACGCTTCGTAGTGCTCTCCGACGTCGTGAAGGCTTCTGACGAAGATCTCGAATGGCTGTATCCGGGCGTTGATCCGCTGGAGTCGGCACGCCGCTGGTTGTCGCTGGGAGGTACGGAAGGACCCGCGCTGGTGGTGGTAACGCGGGGCGCGCGTGGTCCGTGGGGAATCACGGCCATCGGTGAGACCCAGGTCCCGGCGCCTTCCGTGACGGTGGTGGATACCGTTGGTGCCGGCGATTCGTTCATGGCGGGGCTGCTGTCAGCGATAGTGGACCGCGGGCTGAACGGTGCGCAAAACCGTGGGGCACTCAGAGCCATGCCGGCCGAGACCCTTGCCGCCATCATGGACCACGCGACTCGTGCTGCCGCTGTTACGGTGTCGCGGGCTGGCGCCAATCCGCCGACGCGGGCTGAGCTCAACCATAAGGCTGTTGCAAGCTAAAACTGTTGCCGGCGAAGTCCGGACACGAGGAGGTGCGCCATGAAGGACCACGATCCGTACGCCGCGACGCCCGCGCCGGAGTTACAGGTTGCGAGCGAGTCATTCACCGACGGCGATACTCTCGGCCCCGATCAGCGGAGCGGGATTCTGGGAGCGGGCGGCCAAGACATGTCTCCCCAACTGAGCTGGAGTGGAGCTCCGGACGGAACCAGGAGTTTCGCGGTCACTATGTGGGATCCCGATGCTCCCGGCCGTGGGGGCTACTGGCATTGGGCGGTACTTAATATTCCTCCTGAGGTATCAAGCCTTCCCGTCGGTGCCGGCGGCCAGGACGGCCACGCGTTGCCCGCTGGCGCGTTCCAGTTAATGAACGACGGCGGCCGCAGCGGCTATGTTGGGGCGGCACCTCCCAGAGGGCACGGACCGCATCGGTACATAGTGGCCGTACACGCGCTGGACGTGGAGGACCTGGGCATCGAAAAGGATTCCGAGGCGCGCATACTTGCTTCAGCCCTTCCTGCGCATACGTTGGCGCGCGGAACCATCACGGGTATGTTCGAGCGTTAGCGGCGCATTTGGGTTCTCAACAGCCACGTAGACTGACATGATGCGCCTCGTAGCAAGTGATATTGACGGCACCATCCTCGGTCATGACGGCAAGATCAGTGATCGGACCGTCAAGGCATTCAAAGCATGCCGGGACGCTGGGGTGGAGCTTGTGTTCGTCACCGGCCGCCCGCCGCGGTGGTTATATCCGCTCCAGGAACAACTGGGACACAGCGGTATCGTGATTTGCTCCAACGGCGCGGTGGTCTGGGATCTTGAAACTGAGAAGCCCATTTCTTCTTGCACATTGGATATCACATCCATTTTTGAAGCGCGACGCATCATCAAGTCCCTGCGGCCGGATGCTTTGTTCGCCGTGGAAACGCTGACTGGTTTCCAACTGGAGCCTGGCTTCCTCGAGAACGAAACAAGCGAGCTGCTCGCGGAGTTCACCCCCGCACCGCTGGATCAGACGCTGACGGCGGATGACGCCGTCGTGAAGTTCCTGGCGATAACCCGTAAAGGCACCCCGGACGAATTCCTTGCCGAAGTCCAGCCGGCCGTCGCCCATCTGGTCAGCACCACGCACTCGGCACCGCGAACCGCAATGCTTGAGATGTCCGTGCCCGGCATCAATAAGGCCGTCACCCTCGCGAAGTACGCCGAGTCGTTGGGAATCGAGGCCGCCGACGTGGTGGCCTTCGGGGATATGCCCAACGACATCGAGATGCTCCGCTGGGCCGGTCACGGTTACGCGATGGCCAGCGGCCACCCGGAAGCGATCCTCGCTGCAGGGCAGCAGGCCCCGCACTTCGACGACGACGGCGTGGCCCAGATCCTCGAGGCGAAACTGACGGAGCAAACGGTCTAAGGCCCCTACATCACGGATGCCGGACGCCGCGACCTGCCAGCACTGCGCGATAGCCCTCCATGTATGTGGGGAAGGCGAACTCGAAGCCAGTCCCGCGCAGCTTCTGATTGGAGCAGCGTTTGTCTCCAGGGCCGGCGTGGGCGTCTTCCAACGCCGTCGGGGGTTCAGGGTTTCCCATTTCCAAAGCAAGAAACCGCATGACGTCACCCATCTCGGCAGCATGGTCGTCTACGCCTACGTAGACCGGATCCGGGTCCTGATCCATGGTGGTGAGGTGGACGATCATGGCCGCGGCATCGTCCCTGTGAACACGGTTGGTGTGCCGGGGTCGTGCTGGAATCACGGCTTGCCCTGACCGCACTTGGTCGATCAGTCGCGTTCGCCCCGGACCGTATATGCCGCCGAGCCGAAGGATGATGGGTTGGGTTCCCGTTCCCCGGGTGCGGGCAAGCAGCATATTTTCAGCCTCCACCAGCACTTTGCCACTGAAGCGCGTGGGCTCGGTGGGTGTGGTTTCGTCCACCACCGCTCCGTCGGAGTCCTTATATACGGCTGTGGAGGAGACGAACAATATGCGTTCGGGTTCAATAGAATCGCGATCCAAGGCGTCCAGAGCATTTCGGAGTCCGTCTATGTACGCTGCCCGGTATGCCTCCTCGGTGGAAGAATCGGCGGCGACGGCGACCACAACGATGTTCACATCTGCTGGGATGACCGGGACTTCACGTGAGAGGTCCGCGCGCATGCCCCGGATCCCCGCGGGGAGCTTTTCCGGAGAACGGCGGAGCCCAATCACCTCATGGCCCAGCTCTGCGAAACGCAGGCCGGCTTCGGTTCCAAGGTCGCCACATCCGGCAATCAATACAGTCATGCAACCAGTTTGGCAGCCCTGATGCTCCGCCAAGCTGTCACCAACTTCCCAGTCTCCATACAACCCGCGTTCAACTTGCGCCCGTAGGCTTTCAGCCACAGACCCGTTTAGCTTGTTGGATATAGGGGAATCATCATGGCCAAGCGTAGGATCAACGACTTCAACACCGCACCATTGCACCGGATCGAACCGGATCACCACTGGAGGTCGCTTCGCCAGGGTGACCGCGTGAGCCTGACCCTGACGCCGGGGTACGAATCGGCTGGGATAGTGGACGCCGTTACCGGTGATGCAACGGCAGTTTGGGTGGAGCTCGACGGCGGTCGGGGCCGCACGCTGGTGCACATCAGCGATGGCGTGGCGGTGGTCCCCCTGGAGAAGGGGAAGGTCACCGAGGAGTCGTAAACGCCGATGCGCAATGGGCTACGCTTCGGATGTGACGCTGCCATATTTCCTCCGCAAGGACGGCACTGTGGGCCCCCTGGCCTTCGCTCACCGCGGATTCTCCATGAATGGCTTGGAGAACTCCATGGCTGCTTTTCGTGCCGCCGTTGACTTGGGCACCCTGCACCTTGAAACTGACGTGCACACCACGTCCGATGGCGTCCTCCTCGTTTTCCACGATTCTTCCTTGGACCGGGTCACAGATTCGTCTGGCCGGATCGACGAGCTCACGGCAGCCCAGGTGGCGCGGGCCCGCATTGGCGGAGTGGAACCCGTGCCGACTTTCGACGAGCTGGTGGCAGCCTTCCCCGATGCCCGCCTGAATCTGGACGTGAAGGACTGGAATTCCGTTAAACCGATGGCCGAGGCTATCGAGAAGCACGGCATCCATGGCCGGGTGCTGGTTACGAGTTTCTCCGACCGGCGTCGTCGTGCAGTCATGAAACTCCTCAGCCAGCGGACGGCTTCTTCCGCTGGCAGCACCCTGACCGCGCTTTTCGTACTTCTTGGACCCGTGCTGCCGGCGGGTTTGGCCCGCAGGGTGCTCACCGGCGTCGATGCTTTCCAAGTGCCGGTCCACTATGGGCGATTCCCCGTGGTGACTCCAGGTTTTGTTCATCGCGCCCATCGCTTGGGCATCCAAGTTCACGTCTGGACCGTCAATGAGCCCGCTGAAATGGGGCGACTCTTGGATCTGGGTGTGGACGGCATCGTGTCCGACCGGCTGGACCTGCTGAAGGACGTCCTCGTGCGCCGGGGGCAGTGGGTCTAAGTCGCAAACTCAGCACCCTTCTTATGGGCCGACATTGTTAGTCGTCCCAGGCCTCGATGGCTGCCGGACGGACCTGGCTGGCTCGGATCCGCTCGAGATCGAACTTGCTTCTGCGTTCGAAAGTGAAGATGCCATTCTTTTCCTGGAAGACGTCCGTCAGTTGCGTATAGCAGTAACCGAACATGTCCGGGTTATCCAGGAGTACGCTACATAGTCCGTCGAAACGGGCGTAGAACTCCTCCTCGCTGCTGACACGCTGGCCGTAACCCCACGACGTCGATACATCAGTTCCGAGGCCCGCTTCTGCCGCCGCTTGGCGCGCCTCCGATTCGTTCCACCAAATGCCGCCGAATTCGGACACGAAATACGGCTGGCCAGCGTAAGCCACGGAGTATTCCTCACCCTGTGGATTCCGGTTTACAAAGGGCTTCCCGTCCGAAAGGCCCTGCTGCTCGATCCGGAACTTCTCCGGATTCTGCTCGTAGGAATGGGAGTCGTAAATGTCGGTTTCGCGGATGCGGTGGGAGTATCCGGATGCGTCGATGACCGGCCGCGTGGGGTCGGCCAATTTCGTGGCAAGGAACATGGCCTCGGTGACATCATCCAGTACCGTTAGTCGATCGTGCAGGACCTGGTGCGTTTCGTTGAGCGGGCACCATCCGATGATCGAGGGATGGTTGAAGTCGCGCTGAAGCACCTCAAGCCATTGGGCTACGAAACTCGCTGTCGGCTTCTGGTTGTGGCCAATGGTTCCTCCTCCGGAGACGCCCCAGTCGCCGAACTCGCCCCAGACCAAGTAGCCGAGTCGGTCTGCGTGGTAGAGAAAGCGCTCTTCGAACACCTTTTGGTGGAGTCGTGCACCGTTGAATCCTGCCGCCATGGACAACTCGATGTCCTTGACCAGCGCAGCGTCATCCGGCGAGGTCATCAGCGACTCCGGCCAATAGCCCTGGTCCAGTACCAATCTTTGGAACACGGACTTGCCGTTGAGACGAACCACTTTCCCGTCAAGGGCAACTGAACGAACGGCTGCGTAGCTGCTGACCCGGTCAACGACGGTGCCGGCAGCGTCCCGAACTGCCACCTCAAGGTTGTAAAGGAACGGATCCTCAATGCACCAAGGGCGCAGGGATTCGGCGGGAATGTTCAGCCGCAATGTTGGCGTGAGATCCAAGTCAGCCTTCGCCGTGGCTTCCACGGTTACATCGTCCTTATCGCTGAGGACAGCGGTCACCGTGTGCCCCGCGCGGTTCTGGCTGATCGGAACCTCAATCGTGATGCTTGAGTCGGCCAGGTTGGGAGTCATTCGGAGGCGTTTGATGTGGACCTCGGGGACAGCCTCCATCCAGACCGTCTGCCAGATTCCAGTGGTGCGGGTGTACTGGCAATGAGTGTTGTTGTACCAGGTTGCCTGCTTGCCCCGGGCCTGCATTTCGTGCCGCGAGTCGCGTGCCCGGACAACGATGACCGCTTCGGTGCCGGGCTCGGCCACTCCACCAAGATCGGCGGTGAAGGGGGAGAAACCACCCCTGTGGCGGGCAACTTCAAGGCCGTTGACCCACACGGTCGCGTCGTGATCCACGGCGCCGAAGTGCAGGAGGACGTTCTGCCCGGTCCACTCTTGGGGAATGGTCACTGTACGTCGGTACCAAACAGCTTCCATGAAATCCACGTGCTCAATTCCGGAAAGGACCGATTCCGGGGCAAACGGCACCAGAATCTCACTGGTGAGCTCGCGTCTGGCGAGTCCGCGCTCCAAACCCGAGTCGCCGGCGTCGATCTCAAAACCCCAGATTCCGTTGAGGTTCATCCAGTTGTCGCGGACAAGTTGGGGGCGGGGATGCTCGGGCTTGGGAAGGGCCGGCATCGTATTTGGCTCTGTCAACGCATCTCCTTCGGAAGGGGAAGGGTTCAATTTCCAGTCAAACGCATTACTGGAAAATGTGCACCCACCCGCCGGCGTACTCTCTGTACGGCGCCAACTTGTCGCTCGTCGCATTGTCTGTGGCCGCCAAATAGGAATCGTGACGTGAGATGGTGTTTCTACCACTAGCCGCCGCGCGAGGAGAATGACGTGACGAGTTTCCGCTTGGCCATCATTGATGACTATCAGCAGGTCGCCAGTGACTACGCCCCTTGGGATTCACTGCTCGACGACGGCGTGAAGGTCAGTGTTTTCAGTGCACCTTTTGTTTCCGAAGAGCAGGCTGTGGCAGCTTTGGCGCCGTTCGACATCATTGTGGCGATGCGCGAACGGACGCGCTTCCCTCGTCGCGTGCTTGAGTCATTGACCAACCTGAAACTGCTCGTGACCACGGGCATGGCCAATGCCGCGATCGACCTTGAGGCAGCATCGGAGCGTGGCATCCTGGTGTGCGGAACCGGTGGGTCACCGGCAGCGGCACCGGAAATGACGTGGGCGCTGCTGCTCGCTTTTGCCCGCAACCTGGTTGTGGAGGAAAACTCGCTGCGGGCAGGCGACTGGCAGACCGCCGTCGGGTTTGAACTCGAAGGCAAGACGCTGGGAATCGTCGGCCTCGGCAAGATTGGGAAGCGCATTGCGGGCTACGCGAAAGCCTTTGGCATGGACGTTTTGGCGTGGAGCCAGAATCTCACGGCGGAGACGGCCGAGGCCGCGGGCGTTCGAAAGGTGAGCAAAGAGGAACTGTTCCGGGAGTCCGATGTGGTGACGTTGCACCTGCGGCTGTCCGAGCGGACCGAGGGCATCGTAGGAGCGGAAGAATTGAGGCTCCTGGGTCCCGAGGGCGTGCTCGTCAACACTGCGCGCGGGCCACTGGTGGACGAGGCAGCGCTGATTCGTGCGCTGGAGGAAGGCTGGATTCGTGGCGCTGCCATGGACGTCTTTGACGAGGAGCCCCTGCCCGCTGGACATGCTTTGCTTCATTCCTCGCGAACCGTGCTCTCGCCGCACATCGGTTACGTGACGCATGAGAGCTACCGGCAGTTTTACGGCGGTGCATTCGAGGACGTCAAGGGGTGGCTCGAGGGTGCCCCCGTTCGTCCGCTGAACGAGTGACGCAATCTTCGTAACCGGCAATCGCTTTCCGGGCAAAGCTGGCAAGATGGACCCATGCGTATCCTCATCGCCCCGGACAAATTCAAGGGATCCCTGACCGCCGCGGAAGCCGCATCAGCCATGGCCGAGGGCGCACTGCGCGTCTATCCGGACGCTGTAACCACCCAATTTCCCGTAGCTGACGGTGGCGAAGGCACACTCGACGCCGCCATCGCCGCTGGTTACGAAGAGCGGAACCACGCCGTTGTGGGTCCAATTCTCAAGCCGGTGGGAGCTTCCTGGGCCATCCGCAAAGATTCCTTC
This sequence comes from Arthrobacter sp. 21a14, assembly GCA_050627125.1. Lineage (GTDB taxonomy): Bacteria > Actinomycetota > Actinomycetes > Actinomycetales > Micrococcaceae > Arthrobacter. The sequence goes on from CP192487.1 coordinate 541,820, forward strand.
GGCGGAGCCACGGCCGTCATCGAAACCGCCCAGGCTTCCGGTTTGGCCTTCATGGAACCCACCCCCGAGAATTCGTTGCGCGCCCACAGCTACGGCTGCGGACAGCTCATTGCGGCGGCGCTCGACGCCGGTGCCACCGAGATTGTGTTGGGACTCGGTGGTTCAGCAATGTCCGACGCCGGAAGTGGCGCGTTGCGTGCGCTGGGGCTCAAGCCCGTGGACGCTGCCGGAAATGTAGTGCCCCTTGGCGGAGGTTTCCTTGCCGACGTTGTTGCCTTGGACGTTTCCGGGCTCGATCCGAGGCTTTCGCAAGCCAAGTTCCGGATCGCCGTGGACGTGCAAAACCCGCTGTTCGGCGCGGATGGTGCCGCTCATGTTTTCGGCCCCCAGAAGGGAGCCGATGAAGATGCCGTTGAAAGGATCGACGCCGGTCTTCGTAACTGGGCTTCGCTCCTTCGGGAAGCCACGGGCAGAGACGTCAACGTTCCGGGAGCCGGAGCGGCAGGCGGGTTCCCGGCGTCGTTCCTTGCCTTTACCGACTCCGCGCTCGAAGGCGGCTTCGCGCTGGTCGCCGGGCTGACCGGCTTGGCTTCGCACCTCAGCGAGGCGGACCTCGTGATTACGGGCGAGGGTTCCATGGATGAGCAGTCACTCACGGGTAAGGCGCCCATCGCCTTGGCCGACGCCGCAAGCGTGCACGGCATTCCCGTGGTGGCTGTGGCAGGCCGAATCACGGTGACACCCGAGGATCTCGCCAAGCACGGGATAGTAGCTGCGGCCCAGTTGCTGGACGTCGCACAGCGCAAGGACGGTGTTCCCGACGTCGCCGACGCCGTTGCCAACGCGGCCAAGTACGTTGCGTGGGCTACGAGCCAGGTGCTTGAGGGGGCGTAGCTTCTTCGTCGCTGGGTTCGTCCTTGGGCCGGACTACTGCCTGTAGCCTTCGACTTCGCTGATCGGGCGGGGTTCGGCATCGTCGGGATTCTCACCAGCCTTCTTCTTGGCCCGCCTTTGGCGGAGCAAGTCCCAGCACTGGTCGAGTTGAGCCTCGAGCTGGGCCAAGCGGGCGCGGCTGCTGTCGCCGTCCACATCGTCCTCAATTCCGCCGCCCACCGCTGCATCACGCAGCCGGTGTTCCTCTTCCACGAGTGACTGAATCCGTTCCAGAAGATCCTGCTCGTCCATGGTTCGCTCTCCTTGGTTCACTGGGTAGTTGCTTATACCGAACGTAGTCCGGCTGGCGGGGTGCGTCTACGGGTGGCCGACGGCATACTTGGGACATGAAATTCACCACGACCATCGTCGGCGATGGCAACAAGGCTGGCATTGAAGTTCCCGAGGGTGTAGTTAGTGCGCTTGATGCCGGCAAGCGGCCCCCAGTGATTGTGACCATCAACGGCCAGAGCTATCGCAGCAGCATCGCGGTGATGGGTGGGAAGTACATGGTGGGTGTCAGCTCCGCGAACAGGGACCTGACCGGCGCGTCCGCGGGCGACACCGTGGACGTGGATCTGGAAGTGGACACCCAGCCGCGTGTGATCGAGGTTCCGGACGATCTTGCTGCGGCCCTGGAGGCTGAGCCCGAGGCCCAGGCCTTCTACGGAACGTTGAACTACAGTGCCCAACGCCGATACGTGGAACCAATTGGGGACGCCAAGACGGAGGAAACGCGGGCTCGGCGGATTGCGAAGGTTGTTTCGGATTTGAAGGCGGGGAAGAAGTAGCTTCCCGGCTGCCGGTCCCGCGCGAGGTGCTTGCCGCCGTCGTCCGTTCGGGCGATAGGCTGGACTTTTTGGATCGTTGGGGGACAGCGGAGTGGTTTATGACCGAGAGCGTGACCTACGTGATGACGCCGTGTACGCCGAGCATAAGGATGCTGTAGCGCGCGGCGAGAAACGCGTACTGCGCAGGACCAGCACGGGTGAGCTTCACAGCTACCCTTCGGACGAGATCGGGTTTACGCCCGGGCGGGGTCAGGCGCAGGTCAGCACTTGGTGGGGGATGGCGATTCTGGCCGCCTTTGGGTTCATGGGTTTTGTTGGTGCGTTCGCGATGTTCCTGGACCCCGTGTGGCATGGAGAAGGGCCTGGATGGGGTGCGCTATGGCTTATGGCCTTTGCGGCATTTATCGCTTGGTACGGGTTCGGCCTAAGCAGGGATGAATACCGGGCAACCCGGCGTCGCAAGGAACGGGGCTCACCCAAGCCAGGTACAGGGAGCGTGGATGTGGATCTGCTGGAACTGGGTAGCCAAAAGTGATCATGTTCCGGAAGCGCTTGCTCGGGGCCCTCAGTATCGTTGCCATGTCCTTGGTCCTGACGGGCTGCTTGGGGGACTACTTTGCCCCCGAGGACCGGTCTTCCGTGCCCATGGCTGGCGAGTTCGATCACCTCACCGAAAGCGGGGTGGAGCGAATCAAGTCGCGGGGATCCGCGAGGTTGGACATGATTTCCGGACGGCTCGAAAAGGAGGTCGTCGGCCTTCCCGCTGATACCGCGTACGGTCCCACAATCCTCGCCAAGGATGGACGCATGATCGAAATCAGCATCGCGGGACCTGATGGGGACGTCTCTGCGAGCTCGGACACCTTGCGATTCAACACTGTCTCTACCCGCCCGGACTTCAGTGAGGCCACCTACTTCCTGAGGGCTGGCAGCTGGGACGAGCTCGTAAAGTTCATTCACGACGGCGTCGCGCGCTATGGTATCGATGCAGACGCGGCCGGGCGATGGATTGAAAGCATCGGCGGCAAGGACACGGAAACCAGCAGTTATGCCCTAGGTCCAGGTACATCAACAGGTTTGGCAGTTACCTACGACCTTCGCTACGACGGACCCAAAGGCCAGCGGGTCATCATCGTCCATGTGAATCCTGTCCAGGACCTGAAGGACTAGTTGCCGCGCCGTCGGGCGTTTCAGTCCTGGCGTCGGCTGTAAGTGCTCACGACATTGCCCTTGCTCGTGGCGTACTGATCCTCCAGAACGAGCCGGCTTAGTGGGTCGCCGTCCTCGAAGAGCCGCCGTCCACTGCCGGCAACGACGGGGTGGGTCATGAGGGTCAACTCATCAAGGACGCCCGCGAACAGCAGTTGGCGTACCACGGAGATGCTTCCGCAGACTGCGATCTCTCCACCGTCACGGCCTTTCAGGTCAGTGACGAACTTCTCCAGCGGCCCATCGATGAGGTGCGAGTTTTCCCATTCGAGGGGCTCGGACAGGGTGCGGGATGCGACGAACTTCTCCACGGGGTTGATGAATGCGGCAAAATCTTCGTCTTGCGAAGCGTTCGGCCAATATCCGGCCCACTCCTGGTAGCTGACGCGGCCCAGCACCACCGTGTCCACAGTGTTGATCATCTTGGTCAGTCCCTTGCCCAGCTCGTCGTCGAAGCTGTCGAACTGGAACTTGAACGGGTCCTGAACTACGCCATCCACGGAGTGGAAAAGACCGGCGGTAACTTTGCGCATACGTGCCTCCATAGGTTCTCAGGCCCAAGTTGCTACATCGAAGCCACATGTCGGCTTTACTAAGACCTTAGTCCTCAGGCCGGCAATCGATGATGAACTCCATCAGCGAGGTCGCGTTGGCGTCCAGGAAGAGAGTGATCAGGTGCTGGTTAAACTCGAGCCGACGACTGAAGGGAATCGAGATTGCGTCGTGGCCTGAACTCAACAAAATCCCATTCATCATGAGCCGGGACGTTCGTTTGTTGCCGTCGAAGTAAAACTGGTGGCGCGTGCCGAAGCAGAAGTACGCAACGGCTCGTTCAGCAGCGTCCTCGATGGTTTCAAGGTGAGCAAGGCCCAACTCGTACTCGACACGGAGCGCTTCCCCGCTGTCCTCACAGCCAGTCGACTTGAACGTGCCGTATTCGCCCAGGTTGACTGTGCCGCCACCGCGGACTGATCCTTCGCCTCGGAAATGCCCTGCCTCGATGGCTTCGTGCGGAGCCACCAGACCGTGGATTCGGTCGGACACACTCTTGTGGGGCTTGAACGTTCCATCCTGCACCAGGTCATGGAGCATTTTGGTCGAATCAGCCAGTGCGAGCACCTGCTTCTCGTCCTCCAATCTATGTCCGCCCACGGTGACACCTTCGAGCAGCGTCTGAACTTCGGGAAGCGTATATGGATTTCCTTCCAAAGCCGCTGCGTCCCAGACATGTCCGGCCAGCTGATTCTGGAAACGCGCGAGGGCCCTCGGCACTTTCATGGTGGGCATCGCTCGCCAAGGCACCGCGCTGGAATCCCATGTGAATCCAAGGTTCGCGAGTCGGTCAGCGGTTGTCGCATTCGGCGGGTTTGGGGGCGGCTCGGCAAGCCTCTGCGATGGGCGCTTCTTGTACCGGCTTGATCCGATTCCCCAACTGCCCTCAGTCATTTGCTTCCTCCCAGTCCTGTGTCAGTTCCTCGGCCTGCTCCCGTGTCTCGGGCATGCCGTAGCAGTCCAAAATGACTTGGATAGGGTCCACCCACACAATGCCCTCATCGTTCCAGGCGCCAGCTTGGCTGCTTTCATCCAAAGGCAAGAGAATCACATCTTGTGCAGTAGCTCCGGGCTGGCTGATGACGTTTCCGATCCGTCTGGGTTCCTCGACATAGAGAATGGTTGGCCCGTGCGTTTGGTGCGCTCCGATACGGGCAGCTGCCGGCGCGCCGCTGACCGCCCAGCCTTTTCGGGTGGCGGCTGCCGCAGAGCAGATTCGCAGGAGGCCCCAGTCGGAACTTGCTGTCACGACTCCTGGCCGGCACCGTGGTGGTGCGGCCATGCCAGCCTCCCTCGCAAGCGACCGGGGCCGCGCTGATCCGTCCCGGCTCGCCCAGCGTTTCAAGGTGGAGCTCGTTTCGGCGTCGGCGGGAGGGGCAAATGCGTCGTCAAGAATTGCCCTGGCGGATTTCAGTGCGTGAGGCACGCAAAGTGGTTCCAGGCGGGGAATGAACTGGAGGCCCACGGCGGCCAGTATCCTTGTCGCCATTCCGATGGTCGGATCGACGTCGCCCTTCTCGATCCGGGTGATGGTGGAGGCGGAAACTCCAGCTCTCCGCGCTAATTCGGTGCGGGTGAGTGACGAATCGCGGATGGCTTCTCTGACAAGGTGTTGCATATATGGAATTATGACCCTCGTCTTGCATAAATGCAATGAAATTTGCAGATCTCGCATATATGCAAGGTCTTGGAGGCCAGCAAACGACCCTTCCCGCCCAACGCATGTGCCGCCGTCGTACTTTTGTGAAGTACGACGGCGGCACTCGCCTTTTGGTGCGTCTGTCCGCCGACCCGCTAAGCGGTCTGGCCGGCGTGCTGGCCCTCGGAGATTTCCTCTACTACCTTGCTGTTGAACGCCGGGAGGTCGTCCGGATTCCGGCTGGTGATAAGGCCTTGGTCCACGACGACTTCTTCATCGGTCCAGTTGGCGCCTGCGTTCTTCAGGTCGGTTTGGAGCGTGTGATACGAGGTGACGTTGCGGCCCTTGATGACGCCTGCGTCGATGAGGATCCACGGTCCGTGGCAGATCGACGCCACCGGCTTGTGCTGCTCGAAGAAGGCGCGCGTAAAGTTCTGCGCATCCTTGTCGACGCGGAGGTGATCGGCGTTTACCACGCCGCCGGGGAGTACCAGGGCGTCAAAGTCCGATGCATTGGCGTCGGCTACTGCCAGATCGACGTCGAACGTGTCACCCTTCTCCACGCCGTTGAATCCCTGCAGCTTTCCCTTTGAAAGTGCCACGAGCGTTGGCTGGCCGCCAGCGTCCTTCACGGCTTGCCACGGGCTGGTGAGTTCGACCTGCTCCACGCCGTCCGTCAACAGAAATGCGACCTTCTTGCCTGTGATGGTGTGTTCTGACATTGTTCCTCCTCCATTGCGCGGCGGGTTCGTCTGCCTTGCCTGAGGGCGTAAGCCGCCGCTGTGAGAGTTGTTTGTCTGACCTGTTCAAGCCTATGGAAGGTCATTTTAGTAAGCAAGCTGAGTATTCAATTTCGGTTCGACTTTGTTGAGGCTGGCGTCCCCGACGGCCCACGTATCGTGCTGCTGGTGATCGTGGTCCTGGGGATTCTCTGTGTTCAGGTTGTTGCCGTCTGCGGGTGGCGTCTGCTCACGATGGTGCGCCGCCGAACAGGCCTAGAACATAGCGTCGATTTCCTTTGCTAGTTCCTTTGGATGATCCAGGAAACCCATGTGCCCGCCGGGTATGGTCCGGCGGCTAACTCCGGCATGTGAAGCTATCCACTCGGCAGCCTCCAGGAAGAATGGCGCAGTCTGTTCGGCGCTGAGTACGGCCAAGGGCACACTCAGTTCTGACAAAGCATCAAGCTCCGGTCGCCAGGACGCAAAGGCTCCGAACTCCGCTTCCAGCAAGATCTTGGCGTTGGTCCGGAGTCCGTCGATCAACTCCGGGGTCAACCGGGCTGCGGCATCGCCTGCAGCAAACCGGACGAACGCCTCGGCGCCGCCAGCCAGTCCATCGGCCTCTACACCCGCTGCGATCACCGGCTGCACGGTGGCCATTGCCTCGTCGGGATTCGTCAGAACGGCCAGTAGAGCCGGCTCATGCAGTACGGCGCCTCTAAAGCGCTCCGGCGACTTCAGCGCGGCGGCCAGTGCAATCAAGGCCCCGGTGCTGTTGCCAAAGACAACGCACGGCTCGGTTCCCAGTGATTCCAACAGGGCAACAGCGTCGCCGGCCTGCAACGGCACTGACGTTTCCGCCCAGTCCGAGCGCTGCGGGCTGCGTCCGTTATTCCTGCGGTCATAGGCGATTACCGTATGGCTCTGGGCCAACAACTGGGCAAGTTCAGCGTATTGCCTGGCATCGCCTCCAGCGCCGGGGACCAGAAGCACGGGCGTCCCATGACCTGTAACTTCAACGTGAAGCCTGGCGCCGTTCGCCTCCACCAGAGCGGTCTCATCAGTCATTCTCATTGCCTTCACCTTTCCTCGAGGGTAAATCACCCTTCCCCTTCATTGGACGCCCGAGTGGGACCTGACGTCCAAGACCGCTATGGACTCGGACGATCACAAATTCTTATGATGGCTCATGGAGATCCGCCAGCTCCGGAGATTCCTTGTGCTCGCAGAGGAACTGCACTTTGGCAAAGCCGCGGCCCGGCTCCACATAGCCCAGCCGGCACTGAGCCAAGAGCTCAAAGCATTGGAAAGAGGCTTGGGGCTTCGTCTTCTGGACCGGACTCACAATCACGTCGCCCTCACGGAGGCCGGGCGGCGTCTTCAAGAAGAAGCGTTACAAATCATCCAGGCTCATGATGCGGCGGCAGCAGCCATGGAAGAACTTCGCAGCCCCCCGCCCGCCATGCTGAATCTGGGCGTCGCTGTGGGCGTGGCCTACCCACTGCTGGCGGAGTTGCTGAGCGGCCTTGGTTCCGGAGGGCCAGCTCCGGAGATAAACGTTCATCCTGCGGCAGCAAGGGAAGGGGTGCAGAAACTTCTTGAAGGCGAGTTCGACGCTGTCTTCATTCACGCTGTGCCGCCTCACGACGAACGGCTCGGTGTCCTGACCCTGGAAACTGAGCCAATGGGGGTCGCGCTTCCGGCGGGCAGCAGCCTCGCCAAGCTAGCGGGGATCAACCCCACGGATCTGAGTGGCCAGGCGTTGATCTGGTTGCAACGCGACGGCGATCCTGACGTCCGCGAGCGGGTACTGAATTTGCTGGTGGATGGGGGAATGGTTCCGGGTCCGCACCGGTGGTCGCCGAGCATCGCCACCACGATGAGCCTGGTGGCTGCCGGTCTTGGCGTGTCCTTCAAAACGCCGCACCAGGTGGTGCCAGGTGATCCGCCCGGCGTCGTGTGGCGCCCGTTCGTCGGGGTATCCCTCCCCATGCCGACTGTTCTGGTCTGGCTCCGGAACGGCGCCTCGCCGCTGACCGCAGAGCTCGTCGATCATGCTCGGCGCTACGTCGTGGGAAAAACATAAGGCGCGCGGGATCGTGTGGTTGGCAACAGACCGACGCCCAGGACAATCATGATGTTGATTCCACCTAGGACGCTTTGGCGATGGTCATGTTGGCCCCAATGAAACAAGCCTGGGCTTCATCACTGTAAGGGTCAAAAGGAAGACGATCCTTTAAGGCGCTTCCTCCGCTACCGTCCGAGCCGATGGCCTCCCTAAGATCCTTGAGTGAGAAATCCGAACCGATCAGGCCCTTGGTTTCAAGGCATTTGTGTGCGATTTCATATGGGTTCCCCAACAGTTCGGGGTTTCCTTGTTGAATGCCGAAGAGCTCACCGATCTCGTTGGTTGTACCCTGCTCGCACTTGATCACGATCGACATGGCAGATTCCACGGATTCCCCATCTGACAGGGGCGTGTTCTCAGTCCGGTAAAGACCGTTGCTAAGTCGAGTCAACGTGACTGGCTTGCGGGAAGTCGCCATGCACTGTGCGAAGCGGCTGTACGCCTGGTCATAGTCCGCTTGCTCGATTCGTCCTGAAACTTTGGCTCTCTCGAGGACTTCCCTGTCGAACTCTTGGAGGCTGGGATCATCGAGTGCCGTGACGACCAATTCAGTGAAGTTGTCCGCAATGTGTCGACGCTCGGAACTTCCTTGGTCGCCGCCTGAGCAGGCGACAACCAAGGAGAGCACGCCAGCGACGACGAGCGCAGATGCGAATGATCTGGTATTCGTCGGCTTTATCAATTTGATCAATTGTTAATAACACCACTAATTGCTGCCGGTGATGGCGCTGCATCGGAAAGAGCGATTGCGCCTGAAACAGCAACTGCGGCGGTACCATAAACAGCGCTCTTTAAGAGATGCGAACTCAATGTAATTCCCCAATTTTTGGCCAGAACCATACGTCCCGGATAGGTAGTGTCTACCAAGGCAGATGTGATAGCACAACTGAAAACTACTGTTCAAAGGCAATATGGCCGACCAAACGGAGCTCTTCAGCTTCTCAAGGGCTTTCTCCCTAGACACTTAAGGCCTTGATTTCAGCGGAATCGGGCGTCTATTTAATAGAAAAGTGATTTTCATCACGTTTTGATGCACGGGAGCCCTCAATTACGCGGGGGCCGCCGTCATTGAGGGGAAGCCGGGACAATAAACGCCAAATCTGTGAATGTCCTGCCAAAAGTATAGCCAAAAGGCTATACTTTTGGCATGACCAAGGTCAGTGAGCTACGTGAGATCGCAATGGACAAGGGTGGTTTCATCGTTGCCCGTGATGCGGCCGATGTTGGAATGGACCCGCGGGAACTTCCCCAGATGGCCTACAAGGGGAGGCTGGTGCACGAGCTCCACGGCATCTATCGTTTTCCCGATCTTCCTACGGACGACACGACCGAGCTTAGGTTGGCTCTCATCTGGGCGGGTCCGGAGGCCGCTCTGGACGGCGAGACAGTGTTGGCATTTCTTGAGCTCTGTGATGTTAATCCGAGGGCCGTCCACGTAGTGGTTCCTCCGGGCGTCCGAGTCCGGAAGCAGGGCAAACCAATATTCCAGCTTCGTAAAGGCCGCGTCATTATCGATTACTACCAAGGTTTACCGATAACGACCGTCTCGCAGGCCATAAAGCGCGCCGCGGAGAGCGGGATGCGTCTCGATCTTGCGCAGCAAGCCGTCGACACAGCGGCGCGGCGTGAACTTCTGGCAACGAGCGCAGCGAGACAGTTGATGGCCGATCTGAAAGAGAAGGGGCGACGATAAAATACGAAGACCTGGCAGCGAAGAAGAAGCCATCCACGACTGCGACTTCGCTGAAGGCGGGAATCCGTAACGCCAATACGGAAGAGCCCGAACAGACGACTATGTGGACCGTCTGTGGCAGTGTCTTAGTAGCCGCCCTTCAACGCTCGAAGGGTGAAGACGGACACCCGAAGATACGGCTAAAGGGTGGAGCCTTCCTAGAGTGGTCGATGCATCCGAACTCCAGGTCGACCAAGGATATTGATACCTTCTACACGGAGAGTGAGGCAGAGCTTCACGGGTTCCTGAGGGACTCTCTTGCCGAGCCTTTGGGTTTATTCACCTTTTTCGTGAAGCCCGACGTCCGCGAAATCGAGGTCGATCTGGCGGCCGTAAATCCACGCCAGTATGAGGTTCAGGTCTTTTTTGCGAAGGCGCTCCTACGGAACGTTAAGCTTGAAGTGGCTTTCGCTGAAGGAGCCGTAGCCGCCGTGGTGGGCCTGATTGCGGCGCCACGATTGGAGCCTTTTGGTGTCGAAACACCGGCAGAGCAGCTGGTTAGCATCGTGCCCGAATATCAGATTGCGCAGAAACTCCACGCGTGCACCGGGCCAGGACGTGGAACGCGAGAGCGCGACGTGCTTGACATTCATTTGTTGAAACAGAATGTCTTTGATGGCGGCCGCGGGTTGGAGGCTCTGAAGGTGGCATGTGAAGACGTCTTTGGGCGCCGAGCAGAAAATGCTGCCGTGATCGGGGTTTCAGCCGCATCATGGCCGGTCCAGATTGAGCGACATGAGGGCTGGGGAAAGGACTTCGAGAGCCTCGTTCGTGATCTCGGAGTGGTCTTGAGCCTCGACGAGGCAATTTCCGAGGTCAACGAATGGATTCTGGAATTTACCGCATAGCGGGTCGGTGACGTCCCTGGCCTGCTGCTCTCCTTACGCCCGCAGGTTGGAGTAGTGACTCTTTGGCCCGCTGCTCCATTTACCTTGGATAGTTGGAGGCAGGCGATTCCTTCGAGCTCTACCCCTACTTCCCCTTCTTCCCGCCCCGCTTAGCCGCCGCGTTCATCGCCGACTTCACCGCAGGCGGCAGACCCGCCGTCTCGGTTTCCGGCTCAGCAACGGTTCCGCGCCAGCGGGCCAGTCCTTTCATGCCGTGATAAATCACCAGCGCAGCGGCAGACCCCAAAGCAATGCCGGTGAACTTCAGCTCGCCAATGGTCCACGTGTAATCAGCAATCCCGATAATCAGGGCAACAGCAGCCGTCGTCAGGTTGATCGGGTTGGAGAAGTTGACCTTGTTCTGCACCCAGATCTTCACGCCGAGCACACCGATCATGCCGTACAGCATGGTCGCCGCGCCGCCGAGGACGCCGGGCGGTACGGTTGCGATCAGTTCTCCGAATTTCGGCGAGAAGCTCAGCAGGATGGCGAAGATACCGGCCACCCAGTAGGCCGCCGTCGAGTAGACCTTGGTGGCGGCCATGACGCCAATGTTTTCCGCGTAAGTCGTAGTACCGGAACCGCCGCCGAAGCCGGCAAGTACGGTTGCGGCGCCGTCGGCCATCAGCGCCCGCCCGGAGACGCCGTCGAGGTTTTGACCCGTCATCGCGGCAACCGACTTCACGTGCCCCACATTTTCAGCGACCAGCACCAACACCACCGGCACGAACAGCCCCACAACGCCGATGTGGAACTCGGGCGTTTGGAACAGCGGCAGGCCCACCCAGGAGGCGGCGTCCATCTTTTCGTAGTTGACCTCGCCGCGCATCATCGCCACGAGATAGCCCACCACAACGCCCACCAGAATGCTCAGCCGCCCCAGGATTCCGCGGAAAAGGACGCTGACCAGGATGATCGTGACCAGAGTGACCAGGGCGGTGACCGGTGCGAGGTCGAAGTTGTTCTTCGCGGCAGGCGCCAGGTTAAGGCCGATCAGTGCGACGATCGCGCCGGTGACGATCGGCGGCATGAGCCGGTTGATCCATTCGGCGCCGAACTTCTGGACCACGGCACCAATAAGGGCCAGCACGACGCCGGCAAGCACCACGCCGCCCAAAGCGCCACTAACCCCGTACTGCTGCTGGGACGCCATGATCGGGGCGATGAACGCGAAGCTCGAACCCAGGTAGCTGGGCACGCGGCCCTTGGTGATGATGAGGAAGAGCAGGGTGCCGATGCCCGAGAAGAGCAAGGTGGTGGCGGGCGGCATGCCTGTGATGATGGGGACCAGGAAGGTCGCACCGAACATGGCGACGACGTGCTGCATGCCGATGCCAATGGTGAGGGGCCAAGCCAGCCGCTCGTCGGGTGAGACTACGTGGCCGGGGCGGACCGACTTCCCGTTGCCGTGGAGCTTCCATTTGGTGCCGAGCATGCTCATGGCGGGCCTTCCTCAGAAGAATGTTGGGATTCGGTGCAACATTACCGCCATTGTGGGGCGCGCTCTACGCGCCTCGCGCGCTGTTTGGCACGCAAAACGGGCCTCGCAACGTGGAACCTGCAGGAAGACTGTGCCCAACGTCACGGGCCGTCACGGGAAGAGGACATGTGAAGTTGAAGTTGCAACCATGGAAAGCAGAAGCGCCTGGCCATCCCGAAGGCCCGGGCCCAGCGAAAGGTTTACGAATGACGATCGCCCACGAAGAAGCAGTCATTGACGCCGCAGCAGTCGACGCCATTTTTGCCGAAGCCCGCACCGCCAACAGCTTTGCCGGTGAGGTCACCGACGAGCAAGCCCGCGCCATCTACGAGCTCACCAAGTTCGGCCCCACCGCCTTCAACTCCCAGCCCCTCCGCGTGACCTACGTCCGCTCGGACGAGGCCCGCGCCAAGCTGGTTGACGCGCTCTCCAAGGGCAACCAGGCCAAGACCGCCTCGGCTCCGCTGGTCGCCATCCTGTCCTACGACACCGACTGGCAGGGTCAGTGGGACAAGTTCCTCCCTGCCTACGGCGCCCCCAAGGCCATGTACGACGCCGATCCCGCTTTCGCCGCTGCTACGGGCAACAACAACGCCCACCTGCAGGCCGGCTACTTCATTCTCGCCGTGCGCTCGCTCGGTTTCGCGGCTGGCCCGATGACCGGCGCTGATTTCGCTGCCATCGACGCCGAGTTCTTCCCGGCCGGCGACCAGAAGAGCTTCCTCGTGGTCAACATCGGCCACCCCGGTCCGGATGCCTGGGGCGAAGCCAAGCCGAAGTTCGCTTACGAAGAGGTTGTTCGTACCGTTTAGTCTTTCCGGCTGTTCCGCCGATGCTCTCGTACATGATGTGCGAGAGCATCGGCGTTTAAGGGGCAGGATGTGAGAGAAGATCCGGGGGGTTTGGATGTTCTCTCACATCCTGCGGCTATTTCGGCATCCCTCTCGCAGATCCCGTCAGATCTGACTCGCTGAGTGGCAAACTATGCCTATGCGGAACCTCATCTGGGTGGCATTTACGGAGCCCGTGCGGCCAGGGCTGGTGTTTCCGCGCAGCGACTGGCCCCTTCACATCACGCTGTTAAGGTTCGACGTCGGAACTGAGGTGAGTGCCGACGTCGCCGATGTCCTCGCAGACTTGGCCGAGGCGCCGGTCCAGGGAGCCCTTGGAACGCAACTGACCATTGGGGAAGAGGCGGGCTTCGGCCACATGGGGTCGATTCCCGTGAGCCTGGTGGAACAAAACCCGTTGCTCCAAGGCCTGCACGAGGAACTCTTCGACGCCGTGGTCAGCGTGGGCGGGCGCATCGCTACGCCGAACTACGTCCTCGAACGCTACCGACCACATATCTCGCATCACGACGGCAAGCGCCCAAGGCCGGGCGACGTCGTCGTGCTTGACCAGGTGGCGCTGGTGGACATGGCGCCGGAAGGTAACCACACCATCCGGCGCATCCTCAGGCTCTGGACGCAGGACGCTGCAGAGGCTGAGGACACGCAAACGGCTTGAACCTAGGCAATAACCGCATCCACCAAAGCCTTGGCTTCCTCCTGCACCTTGGCCAGGTGGTCGGCGCCCTTGAAGGACTCGGCATAGATCTTGTAGACGTCCTCGGTGCCGGAGGGGCGGGCCGCGAACCAGGCGTTCTCGGTGACAACCTTCAGGCCGCCGATTGAAGCGCCGTTGCCGGGGGCTTCCGTGAGCTTGGCGGTGATGTCTTCGCCGGCCAATGAGGTGGCACTAACGTCCGCGGCGGAGAGCTTGCCCAGCTTGGCTTTCTGCTCGCGCGAAGCGGCGGCATCAATACGGGCGTAGACCGGCGCGCCGAACTGGTCGGTGAGTCCCTTGTACAGCTGCGACGGCGATTTACCCGTGACAGCCGTGATTTCCGAGGCCAGCAGGGCCAGGAGGATGCCGTCCTTGTCCGTGGTCCAGACGCTGCCGTCGCGCTTGTTAAAGGAGGCGCCAGCCGATTCCTCGCCACCGAAAGCACCCTCGCCGGACAGCAGGCCAGGCACGAACCACTTGAAGCCGACGGGAACTTCAACCAGCTTGCGGCCCAGCCCTGCAGCGACGCGGTCGATGATCGAGGATGAAACCAGCGTCTTGCCCACCACGGACGCGGGATTCCAGCCACTGCGGTTGCGGTACAGGTAGTCGATGGCGACGGCCAGGTAGTGGTTCGGGTTCATGAGCCCACCGTCCGGCGTGACGATGCCGTGACGGTCGGCGTCGGCGTCGTTACCCGTGGCGACATCGTAGGCGGCGGTGCCATCAGCACCTACAGACATGCGCTTGATGAGCGACGCCATAGCGGACGGCGAGGAGCAGTCCATACGGATCTTCTCGTCCCAGTCCAGGGTCATGAAAGCCCACTGGGGGTCGACGGTGGGGTTGACCACCGTGAGGTTGAGCTGGTGGCGCTCACCGATCTCGCCCCAGTAGTCAACGGAAGCGCCGCCCATGGGATCGGCGCCGATGCGGACACCGGCGTTGCGGATCGCGTCAAGATCCAGAACGGATGGGAGATCGTCAACGTAGCTGCTGAGGAAGTCGAACTTTCCGGTGGTGTCCGCATTCAAAGCATCGTTCAACGGAATGCGCTTGACGCCCCGAAGGCCGTTCTCAAGGAGCTGGTTGGCGCGTTCGGCGATCCAACCCGTGGCGTCGGTGTCAGCCGGTCCGCCGTGCGGGGGGTTGTACTTGAAGCCACCGTCGCCTGGCGGGTTGTGGCTGGGCGTGACAACAATGCCGTCAGCCTGCGGCGTTCCCGGCGCGGCTTCGCGGTTGTACTTGAGGATGGCGTGGCTCAGTGCGGGCGTGGGTGTGTAGCCGTGGCGCGCATCGACGAGAACTGTGACGCCGTTGGCCGCGAGGACCTCCAGCGCGGAGTTCTGCGCGGGCTCGCTCAGGGCGTGGGTGTCGCGCCCGATGAACAGCGGCCCGGTGATGCCCTGGCGGCCGCGGTATTCAACGATTGCCTGCGTGATCGCGAGGATGTGCGGTTCGTTAAACGAGGACTTCAAGCTGGATCCGCGGTGGCCCGACGTTCCAAACGCCACGCGTTGCGCGGGATCGCCCAAATCCGGGGTGACGTCGAAGTACGCGTCCAGCAGGGCTGTGATGTCAACAAGGTCTTGGGGAAGGGCAACTGTGCCCGCTCGGCTAGCCATGTCGTCCAGCATGCCAGACCACCCCGTCGGCTGACAGCAAATGTCCCGGGATCCGGCCCCTGTGACGCAGAATGGCGGCGATGTGGCGCCGGATGAGCCAAAGATTTACCTCGCGTTTACGAGCGGCGGCTTTAGTGGGAGGATTCCGCCCCGTCGCCCGCCCTGACTTGGTGTGACGCCGGCCCTGACACTGTGCATAACCCAAAGCGGGTTACCTTATGCGGCGCACCCGGCGGCGGTAGGGTGGGAAACAAAGACTTAGCGAGGGGGATTCCCATGTCAGATCAACCATCCAAGGGCAACGAGGACAAACCGGCGGGCTACGAACCGCCGCAGTACATCCCGCCCGCCGAATTCAGTGCGCCCGAGCAGAGCTCAGAGACGCAGCCGCTTCCGCCGTACGATCAGGGCGCATACACGCAGAACGCCCAGGGCCAGAACGACTTCTACACGCAGCCGCTCCCGCCCACAAGCCAGAGCCAGAGCACTGCTGGCCAGAGCAATGCCAGCCAGGGCCCGTACACACCGGGTGATTACAGCCAGCCGAGCCCCTCGCCCTACGGCCAGCCGCCGAGCCCTTATAACCAGAGCCAGTACAACCAGGGCCAGTTCAACCAGGCCCCGTACCAGCAGCAGCCCTACGGCCAGCAGAACCCGTACGGCCAGCCCGCGTATTACGCCATGCCCACCCAGCCAAAGGGCCTGAGCATTGCGAGCATGTGCTGCGGCATTGCCACTTTTATTGGCTTCGGGTTCTTCATCCTGCCGCAGATCGCAGCCGTGATCCTGGGCCATCTTGCCCTCAACCGCGAACCCGCAGGCAAGGGCATGGCGATTGCCGGCCTGATCATGGGTTACGTCGGCGTGGCGATCACGGTGGTCGTCTTGATCTTCTTCTTCGCCGCGATCGGGGCTTCGAGCAGCAGGTACAACTACTAGCGCTCCCCGCGGCCCTTTTAAGGGCCGCAACTGTACACAAACGCGCACGACGGCGACCCTTACGTCAGGTGGGAATCCCACCAAACGTAAGGGTCGCCGTCGTTAAGCGCAGGGTGGGTAGGCAACATCGCGTGAGCGACACCCGAATACGTCTGCGACACAGCAACGGACCAGCGCTGCCCGGATGTGGGCGGCGCTGCTCCGTTTGCGTGTCGCCAGCCGGTTAGCTACCGCACCCCGCCCATCAGCTTCTTGATAGCCGGGGATCCAACAGCGAGGGCTAGAGCCAACACCACAGCCACGCCGCCAATGCCCAGGAAGTACGGGAGTTCGTCGTCGGGGTTGTAAAGGCCGGCAAGGATGCCTGCCAGGGTGGTGCCCAGGGAGACGGACAGGAAGAACAGCGCCACCATCTGGGTGTGGAATGCCTGCGGGGCGAGCTTGGTGCTCACGGACAGGCCAATGGGGGAGAGGAAGAGCTCTGCCAGGGTGAACAGGAACAGGATTCCCACCAGTGCCAGCAGCGGGGTCTTGCCCTCGCCAGCCAGCGGGATGAAGCAGAGGAAGGCAAGCCCCATGATGAGCAGGCCCGCCGAGAATTTCAGCGGGGAACTCGGCTGCTTGGCACCCAGCTTGGTCCACAGGGCAGCCATGACGCCGGCGAAGATGATGATGAACACCGGGTTGATGGACTGCACCCATGCGGCGGGCATCTCCCAGCCAAACAGGTTGCGGTCCAGTTTCTCCTCGGAGTACACGGCGATGAACGTGAACTGCTGCTGGAACAGTGCCCAGAACGCGGCCGATGCGATGTACAGCGGGATGAAGGCGAGCACACGTTTGCGCTCCAGGCCTGTGACTTTGGCGCTTCGGAAGATCAGGAAAAGGTAGATCACGGATGCGCCGATGGCGGCGTAAGCCATGCTGCGTGCCAGGTTGTCGGCGTTAACTGTGCCCGTGCCGAGCAGTATGCCGATCACGATCAGAATGGCCAGGAAAATCAGCCCGTACCGGGTGCGGTCAGCAGCCGGGAGCGGGTTGGGGACGCGGTGCGCTTCCTCGGGGAGCTTGTTGCGGCCCAGCGAGTAGATGAGAAGGCCGATCGCCATGCCCACTGCCGCTGCGCCGAAGCCCCAGTGGAAGCCGTTGCTCTCCTGGAGCCAGCCGGTGACCAGCGGGCCGATGAGTCCGCCGATGTTGATACCCATGTAGAAGATGGAGAAACCGGCGTCGCGGCGTTCGTCCTTCTCGCCGTACAGGCTGCCGACCAGCGCCGTCGCGTTGGCTTTCAGGCCACCGGAGCCGATACCCACAAGTACCAGGCCCGCGATCAGTCCGGGAATGCCGGGCAGGAGGGCCAGCGCGATATGGCCGGCCATGATCATGAGGGCCGAGCCGAAGAGGACCTTTTCGGAACCGAAGATACGGTCAGCGAGCCACGCGCCCAGGATGGTGGACAGGTAAACGCCGCCGCCATACGCGCCAACCAAGCCGGCGGCGAGGCCCTTGTCGATGGACAGTCCGCCTTGGTCCGCGGTGAAGTACATGTAGTAAAGCAGGATGCCCTGCATGCCGTAGAAGGAGAATCGCTCCCACATCTCCACGGAGAAGAGGCTGGCCAGCATCTTTGGGTGGCCGAAGAATGACGTATCGCCCGATGGTTTTTGGGGCGTAGCCGTGGTTAGAGGTGTGCTCATTTCCTCAATGCTGGCATTGACTGCGGGCATTGTCACATCGATGGATGCCCATGGCAACCACTTTCCATATGGTAGACAACCGCCCAATCCCGCTTACTGAAAGGCCTCCAGAACCGCCGCCAGCTGAAGAAGCTGCAGCTCAGAACCAGGTTTACCGATCACTTGGATACCCATCGGCAGGCCAGTCGTTGTCACATGGAGGGGGATGCTGATCGCCGGCAATCCGCACACGTTGACCATGGAAGACCATGGCGCGTACTCGCACTGTCTTCTGTAATCCTCGTCAGCGTCACCGGCCCACTCGCTCGGCCACGGTTCGCTGCTGTGGCCGCCGCCCGTGAACCAGCCGATCGGGCGCGGTGTCTGCGCCAGCGTGGGCATGAGGATGACATCCCACTCCGCGTATTGCGCGATCGTGTCGTGCTCGAACTGCCGCAGGAAACTGAGGGCTTCATTGACCTTCAACGCGCTGCGCTGCTGCGCACGACGACGGAACGTCCGGGTGAGCGGGGTCAGGAGCGCCTCGCGCTGGGGTGCGATTCGCGCACTCCCGACGCCGGCAGTCCAGGCTGCGGTGAAGGCCTCCGGGTAGCGGTTGTCGTAGCGGATCTCCGCTTCCGCAACACGGTGCCCCGCCTCCTCAAGCAGCTTGATTCCCAGCGCAAGGGCGTCCGAAGCTTCCTGTTCCACCTCGAAAGGGAAGACTCCGGCCCATGGGCTATCCAGGCTCACCCCCACTTTCAGGGGCGTTGGCGCCTGGTCAACATCGGCGAGATATCCGCCGTCGGGCGCTTGTTCGCGGGGGACCAGCGCGTCCATCAGCAGGGCAGCGTCCGCCGCCGTGCGCGCCAGCGGTCCGGCGACCACCAATTTAGCTGCGTCGCCAGCGCTCGCTCCGGATGGCACCACGTCCCGTCCCGGTTTGAGCCCCACCAGTCCACAGGCACCGGCCGGAATCCGGATGGAACCGCCGCCGTCGGTCCCTGGAGCGAACGGAACCATGCCAGCTGCCACGGCCGCAGCGCTTCCGCCCGACGACCCGCCAGAGCTTCGGCTTAAGGAATGGGGATTGCGCGACGGCGGTGCGATGCGGTTTTCGCTGTACGCGGTGAGTCCGAACTCCGGAACCTGAGTCTTGCCCAGCGAGATGCCGCCTTGGCCTTTCAAAGTGGCAGCGAGGGCGCCATCCTCGGGCGCAGGTTTGTGCTCCAACGCGGCACTGCCGTGCGTAGTGGGAATGCCGGCCACGTCAGTGAGGTCTTTAAAGGCCAGGGGCACGCCATGCAGCAGCGGCAACTCGGAAAGGCGGCCCTCGCGGCGCAGTTTCGCATGGAGATTATCTGCCCTGCTGGCGTCGGCCATCGCTTGCTCTGCGGTAACAGTAATGAAGGCACCCAAGTGCCTGTTGCGTGCCTCGATGACGGACAGGAAATGGGTGGTCGCCTCCCTCGCCGACAGCTCGCCGGATGCGAGGACATCGCGAAGCTCCACAGCGGTGAGGGCTTCCGGGGAAAGATCAACCAAGGAAACGAGACTCCAACCGTTCCTCCACAGCGATGGCGTCCACGCTCTCGCCAGCACCCGCGGTGACCCGGAAAGCAGCCTTGTTCTTGACTTCGGACACCACCTCCACAAGTTCGGTGCCCCGGTAAACCAGCCCCACGCCGTCGTCGGTGCAATGCGCCTCGCCCAGCGCGCCGTTGGCTACAAGCTTGTGGATGGCGGGAGCGCGGCGGGGTTCGGAATCGTAGTGGACGCCGTTGGCGTAGGGGAGGAAACCAAGCGCGTTGGTCACGGGCTGCAATTCAGGGCCGAAGGAGTCCGTCACGCCGCTCTTGAACCAACAAATGGAACCCGCGGAAACGCCGGCCAGGACCACGCCGCTTTCCCAAGCCTTCCGCAAAATTCCATCCAGGCCGTGTGCCCGCCATACGGCAAGCAGGTTGACCACCGAACCACCGTGGACCCACACCACGTCCTGCTGCAGAAGATGCGCTTCGGGGTCCTCAATATTGGGCATGGTGAAGAGGTTCAGATGTGCGAAATCAAACCCGGCAACGCGGGCTGCCTGATCCATCTCTGCCGCCCACCAGCGTTGGTCACCTGATGCCGTACCGATGTGAGTCACGCGGGGTGCGCGGCCAGTCACGCCGGACAACTCCACGGCGTAGTGCATGAGGTGGTCGAACTCGATGCGGGTCCGGGTGCCTGACTTGTAACCGCCGGATGTTGCGAGGATGGTGGGTTGGCCAGCCGCCATGGTCCTGCTCCTAACAGCCGATTCAAGGGAGTCTTTGCGTCCCAGTCTTAGCGCCGCAACCGCGGGACGCAAGCGACGTCCCGCTTCGCGGCCGCTGCGACTAGGCTGGATGATGACCTGAATCGATGGGAAGGAACCGCCATGAGCGACTTCGAAACCGTGCCTGTGGGCGATATTCCGGCTGATGCCAGCATCCTGGACGTTCGTGAGGACTATGAATGGGTTGCCGGACATGTTGAGGGCGCACGGCATATCCCCATGGACCAGCTGCCGGCCCGCCTGGATGAACTGGATCCCGACGACGACCTCTTCGTCATCTGCCGTACCGGTGGCCGTTCCTTCCGCGTAGTCCAATGGCTGGTGGGCCAGGGCTACTCAGCAGTGAACGTAGCCGGTGGCATGGACATGTGGTTCGAAGCCGGTCGGCCAATGGTGTCGGACAACGGCCTCAAGCCCGTGGTTCTTTAACCTCAGGCAAGCCCGTTCCACATATATAACCAGCAAGGAATACTTAATGTCAGCACCGACCTATACGTTCCTGGGCCCAGAGGGAACGTTCACTGAGACCGCCCTCATGCAGGTCCCCGGCGCCGCTGATGCCTCCCGCATTCCTTGCACCAACGTGAACACGGCGCTCGAGCGGGTCCGCAATGGTGAGGCCGACGCCGCCATGGTTCCCATCGAAAACTCGGTGGAGGGTGGTGTGACTGCGACGCTGGACGCCATTGCCACAGGACCGGAACTCCGGATCATCCGCGAGGCCCTGGTTCCTATCACCTTCGTGCTCGTGGCGAGGCCCGGCGTCGTGCTTTCGGATATAAAGCGCATCTCCACCCACGGCCACGCGTGGGCCCAATGCCGCCTCTGGGTGGAGGAAAATATTCCGAACGCGGATTATGTCCCCGGTTCCTCTACCGCGGCATCGGCCATGGGCCTCCTGGAAGGAGATGCCCACTACGACGCCGCTATTTGCGCGCCGCTGATTGCGGGGGAGCAGCCTGGGCTCAACGTTCTGGCCGAAAACATTGGCGACAACCCGGACGCAGTCACCCGTTTCATCCTGGTGAGCCGGCCGGGTACCTTGCCCGAACGCACGGGTGCGGACAAGACGACCGTTGTTGTCCCGCTGCCGGAGGACCACCCTGGTGCTCTCATGGAAATCCTTGACCAGTTCGCTTCGCGAGGGGTCAACCTGAGCCGAATCGAATCACGCCCCACCGGCCAGTACCTTGGCCACTACTTCTTCAGCATCGATGCCGACGGTCATGCGTCGGATTCCCGAGTTGCTGATGCCCTGGCGGGTCTCCACAGAATCAGCCCGGCAACCCGTTTCCTGGGCTCATACGCGCGTGCCGATAAGCAAGCTGCGGTGGTTGCCCCACATACTTCGGACGCTGCCTTTGCCTCCGCACATGCGTGGGTCCAATCGATTCTGAGGGGCTAGGTTACGCTGGGTCCGGCGCTAAATTATTGAACCTTCAACCCCTTTCGCGTTGATGCAAGTGTGCGTATGCTTGCCTGATCCATAAACGATGGATGAATGCCCAAAAAGAAGGGAGCGGTCATGTCTGTCCACCGAGATGACAAAGACGGCCAGGGCATGATCGTCAATCCCAAGCCCTCCGGCGAGAACAAGGACGACTGGGACGGCGACGAAGCTGACCGCGCGGATCGACTCCGTTTTGAAGAAGAACAAGCGATGATCCGTGAGCAGGCCGAGGCCCGGGCTGCAGCGAAGGCGGCGGCCGAAGCAGCCGCAGCAAATGCGGCCCAACCCGAGAAGGGCGCAGTCTAGAGGGTTTCAGCCTTCGGTACCCGCACCAATAGCGAACCCGGCTGGACCTGAACGGTGACCTCCGTGGCCTCGCCCGCGGGGTCGCCGTCGAGTTGCGTCGCCATGGGTTCCTGGCTGCGAATGGTGACCTTGCCGGAGCGATAGAAATTCATCACCGGCAGATTCCGCTTGTGCTTGAACAGGATCTTTGTGTACATGGCGATCCATCCGAACGCACTGCGGGGGCTCATGACGACGATGTCCAGCATGCCGTCGTCGATCATTGCTTCCGGAATGAAATCAATACCTCCCGGAATCAGGCCACAGTTGGCGAAAAGCACGCTGCGGATTTTCCGCGCCTGCTCGGGTTGGTCATCCATGGTGATGGTGACACGCTTGCGGCGGCCGGGCAGATGCCGGACTCCGGCCTCGGTGTAGGCCAGCCAACCCACGGTTTTCTTCAGGTCTTCCTTGGTATCGCCTACAACCTCGGCATCCAGGCCCATGCCGGCGATCACCAGGAACGTATGCGTGGACGATTCCCCGGTAATGCTGTTGTCTATGCCCATGCTGGCCGTGTCGATGAAACGCTGGTGTCCGAAGAGGGCGATCTGGATGCAGTCGGCGATGTCGCTGACGTCCAGTTCAACATTGCGCGCCAAGAGGTTGCCGGTGCCCAGCGGAATGAGGCCCATCGCCACGCCCTTATGCGCCAGCGACTCAGCCACCACACGCACTGTACCGTCGCCGCCGCACGCAAGAACGACGTCGGCCCCGTACTCCAGCGCTTGGCGCGACTGCCCGTAACCGGGGTCCTCCACAGTGGTTTCAAAGAACTTCGGACTGTCCCAACCGGCGAGCTCGCAGGCGTCGATGATCGCTTGGCGGGCCTCGTGCGACTTGTGTTTCACCGGGTTGAGGATGACCGCAACCTTCTGGTGCCCAGGCTCTGGCTTGTGCGTGTCCTCCCGAACCGCGCTCCTGATGTGCCGGGCCCTCAATCGGCGCACACCCCACCAACTGGAGACGGCAAATGCCACGCCCCCAGCGAGAATCACGTACAGGATCCAGTCGCTCATGGTGCTCCAACACTATCGTCCTGGGTAGTGCTGATTTCACGGTGCTCTCTGGGGTGCTTGCATGCGTCTGCGTCCGGACAGGAAATCAGCGGCCCATTCGATACTCTTGTGTGGTGATCGACGTAAAAGACCTCAGCGAAAATCCGGACAAGTTCCGTGCCAGCCAGCGCGCCCGTGGCGCCGACGAGTCTGTTGTGGACGCGATCATCTCCGCAGACTCCGATCGCCGCGCCGCGCTGATCCGCCATGAGACCCTCCGCGCCGAGCAGAACGCCTTCGGCAAGAGGGTTGCTCAGGCAAAGGGCGAGGAGAAGCAGGCCCTGCTGGCCGAGGTCAAGGAACTGGCCAATTCGGTGAAGGCCGCCTCCGCTGAAGCCGCTGCTGCGCAAGCCAAGCAGGAAGAGCTGCTCCGCACCATCCCCAACCTGATCGTGGATGGCGTTCCCGAGGGCGGCGAGGACGATTATGTTGTGGTCAAGACGGTGGGCACGCCGCGCGAATTCACGGATTTCGAGCCGAAGGACCACCTGGAAATCGGCGAACTGATCGGCGCGATCGACATGGAACGCGGCGCCAAGGTTTCCGGTGCGCGCTTCTACTTCCTCCGCGGTGTTGGCGCCCGGCTGGAAATGGCGCTCCTGCAGATGGCCATGGACCAGGCAATCGAGGCCGGGTTCGTCCCGATGATCACCCCCACTCTGGTGCGCCCGGAGACCATGCAGGGCACCGGCTTTGATGTAAAGCACGACGCCGAGATCTACCGTCTCGCTGAAGACGACCTTTACCTCGTGGGAACCTCGGAGGTGGCCCTCGCCGGCTACCACGCAGACGAGATCCTGGACCTCTCGACCGGCCCCATCCGCTACGCAGGCCAAAGCTCCTGCTACCGCCGCGAGGCGGGTTCGCACGGCAAGGACACCCGGGGCATCATCCGTGTTCACCAGTTCAACAAAGTGGAGATGTTCATCTACACCACGGTTGAGGAAGCAGCTGCCGAACACGAGCGCCTGCTCGCCTGGGAAGAGGAAATGCTGGCCAAGTGCGAGCTTCCCTACCGCGTGATCGACACTGCTGCGGGTGACCTCGGCATGTCCGCGGCCCGCAAGTTCGATTGCGAAGCCTGGGTTCCTACCCAGAACGCCTACCGCGAGCTCACGTCCACCTCCAACTGCACCACGTTCCAGGCCCGCCGCCTGAACATCCGCGAACGCGTGATCAACGAGGAAGGCATCGCCAAGGGTACCCGCGCCGTCGCCACCCTGAATGGCACCCTGGCCACCACCCGCTGGATCGTTGCCCTGCTGGAGCACCACCAGAACCCGGACGGCTCGGTCAACGTTCCCAAGGCGCTGCAGAAGTACATTGGCGGGCTTGAGGTTCTGCCAGTCCTGTAGTTCTCTCCGCGGATCCCGCCCTTGTTCGTTTCACCCGCCCTTGTAGGCCGGGGATATCGAACAAGGGCGGGATTTTTCGTTTCTACCTGTCCTGCACACCGTGGGTTGTCCACATAGTCGCCTCAACTGAGTCATGTGTAGCGTGATTCGGCGCAGAGTAGTTGAATGGACATTCTTCCCGGACTCATAGAAACTCCAGCAATGCTTCGTGCGGGTATGCGCACGGATGCCATCCACGGGAGCTTCATGGGTGGCAAACTGGTGAGAATTCGGCGCGGATATTATGTGGAAATTGCCCGCTGGCTTGATGCAAAGCCGTGGGACCGGTTCGCCTGGAGCCTGGCCGCCGCTGCCCGAGCAATCCCGGAGCTGCTCTTTTGCCGGGAAACGGCTGCCTTTGCCATGGGAGTCCCGGTGCTGCATGCCCCTGTCTACGTGGAATGCGTGGCAGCAAATCCGAGCCGCTCCGGCAAGCGACCATCAACGCTCACTGTGATGGGTAGAAGTGCTGAAGCCAGGCAAGTTCGAGCCCAGGGTGGCTTTCCGCTCCGTTATTTCGCAGGCCCTGTACCCGACTCGAAACTCGCTGGAGAGTTCAAATGCACAGGACTTTCGCGGACTGCCTTGGACGTGGCGTTTTCATCTCCACTGAGCCGATCCTTGGTGATGGCAGATGGTATTGCCAGGCGACTTTGGAATGAGGGTGGGCTTCACCAGCGAGGCCGGCTGTTGGATGTCGGCGAAATCGCTGCAAGTGTACAGAGCCACCCGCACGAAGCGGCACGCCGCCGAGCGGAGCTCGTCCTTTCCTTGGCTAGTCCACTGCCGGAGTCAGCGGGTGAGTCTTACAGCCGGGCCGCATTTGAGTACTTGGGCTTTGAGCAACCGGAACTTCAACACGACTTCAGCGACATCGACGGCTTCATCGGCCGAAGCGACTTCTGGTGGCCAGCCGGCGGCAGTGGCAGTGGCCGGGGCGTTGTGGGTGAGTTCGACGGCAAGGCAAAGTACACCGATGCCGGCTTAAGGATCGGCGCCTCGCCGGAGGAAATCCTCTACAAGGAGAAGCTGAGGGAGGACCGGATTCGCGCCCTCGGATTCGGTTTCGTGCGTTGGGGTTGGACTCATGTTGAGAATCCGGAGAGGCTCCGCCGGAAATTGCTCGACGCGCGACTGAAGCCTGCCTCGAACCCCCTACGACGTTCTCCAAACAAGCCCTCGCCTGGATAAAAACCGCTTCTAGTTCGCTCTCCTCAACGTTGTACGGCGGCGATTTCGAACAAGGGCGGGACCCGGTGGCGGAGCGCGGTGTTGGGGCGGGGATTTCGAACAAGGGCGGGACCCGGTGGCGGAGCGCGGTGTTGGGGCGGGGATTTCGAACAAGGGCGGGATCCGGCGATGCGGGGGGGCGTTGGGCGGAGCGCGGGGAGCCACGGGCCGAGTGTTCACGCGGCGTTAATCCCGTGCTGTGTCCTCGGTCCTAGTGCGGTGTCAGAGGTGTCTGCTCTACTGGAACCATGACTATTTTGACTGACACTCCAGTTGCTGGCATCGATGACCAGCCAAATGACAACAACAAACTCATGATCGCATTGGACGTTGACGGCACGCTGGTGGACCACGATGGCCACATGTCTCCAGAGGTTAGGGCGGCTGCACAGGAGGTAGTCGCGAGCGGGCACGACGTCATGATCGCCACCGGCCGGTCCTTGAATGCCACCCTGCCCATCATCGAGCAAATCGGCTTGGAACGTGGCTACGCGGTGTGCTGCAACGGCGGCGTGACTCTCCGGCTGGATCCCACCCTTGAGGCTGGCTACGAGATCATCCACAAGGCAACGTTCGATCCCGCTCCGGCTCTGAAGGCCCTGCGCGAACGCCTGCCCAACGCGAAGTACGCGCTGGAGGACGAAGACGGGAACTTCCTCTCCACTGAGCGTTTCCAGGACGCCAGCTTTGGCGTCGAGGCAATCGGTGTGGACTTCCAGACCATGTTGGAGGCCACGGCTGTACGCGTGGTGGTCTTCAGCAGTGACAACACCTCGGATGACTTCAACCACGCCATCCGTCACATCGGCCTTTCCGGCGTGACGTACTCGGTGGGCTGGACTGCGTGGCTGGACATTGCCGCGGAGGGCGTGACCAAGGCCAGTGCGCTGGAGGCCCTGCGCAAGAGGATCGGCACGGAACAGGTCAACACGGTGGCGGTGGGCGACGGCCGCAACGACATCGAGATGCTCACATGGGCCGGCAGGGGAGTGGCCATGGGCCAGGCTCCCGAGGAAGTGATCGCCGTTGCGGATGAGGTCACCGGGTCAGTATTCGACGACGGCGCCGCCCTGGTTCTGCGCAGCCTGCTGTAACAGCCGGTCCCCTTAGTCCACCCGCCCCCGCCAGGCACCGGTTTCTTGGCCGCGGTCCTCGATGAATTCCTTGAATTTGTCCAGGTCCGCGGCCACCTGCATCTCGTCGGCGGAGAGCGCGGCGCCGGCCTTCTCCACAAATCCTTCGGGCTCCCATTCCAGGGTCACGTTGACGCCGCAGTGCTGGGGTCCGAGGTTGTCGAAGCGGACTGTGCCAGCGTTGCGTGGTGCGTCGATGCTTTCCCACGCAATGACGGTATCCGGAACTTGTTGGGTGATGCGGGCATCATATTCGCGCCGGACTCCGCCGACCTTGGTTGAGAAGTGCAGCGTTGAGTCGTTGATCTGGCGGACATTCTCCACGCCGCTCATGAACTCGGGAAACTTTTCGAACTGGGTCCACTGGTTGTAGGCGACCGAAACCGGTACCTCTACCTCGATGGCCTTCGTGACGGTTTGCATGAGAGACACCTCGCTGTGGATTGTTGTGGTTTAGGTGAGGGGTTAAGTGAAATGGGTCTGGACAGGGCCGCCGCCAGCTGAGTCGACGATTGCCTGTGCAACGTCCCGGAGCTTGACGTTCCGGTTACTGGAGGCCTTTTTGATGAGCTCAACGGCTTCAGCTTGGCTGCACCTGTTTTGGGCGATGATGATGCCTGTGGCGACGTCGATGACCGTCCGGGATGCCATGGCCGCGCGTAGGTCGGCGGCGGTCTGGCTGTGTTGCGCAATCAGCACTGCCAGTTGCAGGCCCTTGGATGCTTGCTGCACATAATCACTGGCGCGCTGCACCGCAGCCTGGTCAAAGCCGTTGGCGCGTTCGGAGTAGAGGTTCAGCCCGGCCCGTGCTGTCTCATCTGTGAGCGGGAAAGGAACGGCGAGGACAGAATGAACACCATTCGCCAGAGCCAAGTCGTTGTACTCAGGCCAGGTGTTGTCTTTTTCAAAGTCTGGAATGTGCACTTGCGTGCCTTCCCGGCAGCAGTGGACGCATGGGCCATCAGCGAACTGGTACTGGAGTTCGTCGAGCATCTGCGCTCGCTCGCTGCTGCTCGCCACTGTGGCCGCGGCCCGATGCCGAAGCAGCGTGATACCGCAAAATACTTCGTTGTCAGGTTTGGTGAACATCGCCGCTGAGTGACGTGCCAGCTCGCTCAGGAAGGCCTCCACGTCCGGTGTATCCAGAAGCAGGTCCTGGATTTCCGCAGCTACAAGATGCGGTTCGGTGAGTTGTTGGTTTTCCACGTGGATCTCCGATCCCTGGATGAGGCTACTCTTCGAGCGTAGTCCTGAATACCCGTTGAAAGCTAATAGTAAGTGTGCTTCTCTTTTTAAGGAGTCTTGCCGTGGGCTCACTCACTCCAGCAGGTCTAAGGATTGAAGCCACATGCGACAAACCCGACCACACGACGTCCAGACCCGGCCTCCTGCGCCGGAGAGTACCATCCGTCAAAGCTTCCAGGACGGCTTGGTTTTGGACCATCTCAATCTCGCAAAATCCATTGCGGCCCGGTATTCCGCCCACACACACGATCTCGACGACGTCCGGCAGGTTGCGTACATGGGCTTGATCAAAGCGGCGCGAGGATTTGACGAAAGTAAAGGCGTCAGCTTCCCCGCCTACGCCGCTCCGACCATCGCCGGCGAGGTCAAGAGGTATCTTCGCGATCACTGCTGGGTGGTGCGGCCACCGAGACCCATCCAGGATGTGCGGCGCCAAGTGCTCGCCAGGACAGAGGAACTGACGCAAAGCCTGCAGAGGACTCCGACGCCCGAAGAGGTGGCGGCGGACCTTCGCTTGGAACCTTGCCAAGTCAGGGAAGCCTTGATGGCCGGTACCAGCAAACGGCCGGATTCCCTTGACGCTCCCGCTGCGGAAGGCCGCGACGGTCTCCAAGGATGCCTTTCCGATTTCGGATGTCCGACGGATCGGCTGGAGGACGTACTCGCCCTGCGCAATGCGATCAGGGGCCTAAGCGCTGAGGACAGGCACCTCCTCTATCGCCGCTACTACCGCGAGGAAACGCAGTCCACCATCGCGGAGGCACTGGGCATGTCCCAGATGCAGGTTTCGCGGCGGCTTTCCAAGATCCTGGTGTCCCTGCAGACACAGCTGCTGGATGAGGAAGCGCATCTCGAAGATGGAACTGCGCCGTAAGAACGGCGCAAACCAGGCAAAGTAGGCAAACAACAACCAGCAGGACTCAGCAGCCCAACCCGTCCACAGCATCCAACACATCACGGACGGTCACGGCAAGGAGCGCGGGATCGGGATCGGCAGCGAAAACGTCACCGCGGCGGAGTTCGACGGCGGTAAGCACCACGTGCGGTCCAGGCGGCGGACCCCATTCTTCGGCAGGAGCGGGGCCGAACAGGACCACGGAGGGCCGGGCATAGGCGGACGCCAGGTGGGCTGCCCCGGTGTCCGCGGAAACGACGAGCCGCGCATCCGCAATGGTCGCTGCGAACTCTGCGAGGCCCTGCCGCCCGGCCAGCACGCCGCCGTCGAGGTTTGCTCCTTTGAGGTTTGCCAAGGCGGCAGTCTCCACTGCCCGCCCGCGCTCGGACGTGCCCCCGGTCAGCACGACGTCGTGTCCCGCGCGGGCGAGTTCAACTGCCACGTCGGCGAATCGCTCGATGGGCCAGAGTCGGCTGCCATATGCGGCACCCACATGGATGACCGTTGCCCCGGGCCGGGGTGAGGGAATGCTTGGCCTGTTGAGGCGGTAATCCAGGGGATCGGCGTCGATGCCGTGCCAGTTGAGCAAGCGCGTCCAGCGCTCGCGCTCAGGGATGCCAGTTGTCCATTCCGGTCCGTCGAGTCCGGGAGCCTGGTAGGCGAGCACCCGCCTTGCGCGGAGTTCATTGATGCGTTGGCGGCTTTCGGGTCCGTTCCCGTGAAGGTTCACGGCGATGTCCACGGCGCCCGGGGAGATGTTCAGTGGATCATCAAGGCCCGGCGTGGGCAGGTGGTCGATCCCGCCCACCAATTCCAAGGCCTCGGCAATCCAGGTTGGCGCAGCATACAAAATGCGGTGCTCGGGGAACGCCCGGCGCAGGCCGCGAAGCGCCGGAACGGCAACAAGCAGGTCCCCCAGTTTCAAAGCGCGCAGGGCAAGCAGCAGGGGTTGTCCGTTCATTTCAACGATGTCCATGGTGGCCTCCCGCTAGGAGTCTAGCGGCCAACGCAGGCGCCGGAGCCGCAGGGAAACTTCTCGTCGTCACGCTGTTTAGTGTCGCGAGAACTGGGGAACGTTGCGGGTATGGGAGGAACTGGAACGTTGAAAGCGGTCCTGTTTGACCGCGATGGAACGCTCGTCGTTGACGTGCCCTATAACGGCAACCCGCAACTGGTGCGGCCCATGGATAGTGCCCGTTCGGCCTTGGAGCGGGTACGCCGGGCGGGACTGGCAACAGGGGTGCTGAGCAACCAGTCCGGCGTTGCCCGTGGCTTGCTGACCTTGAATCAGGTCCATGCCGTGAACCAGCGTGTGGACGAGCTCCTGGGCCCATTTGATGTGTGGCAAATCTGCCCGCACGGGCCAGCCGA
Source organism: Arthrobacter sp. 21a14 (assembly GCA_050627125.1). Taxonomy (GTDB): domain Bacteria; phylum Actinomycetota; class Actinomycetes; order Actinomycetales; family Micrococcaceae; genus Arthrobacter. The sequence goes on from CP192487.1 coordinate 572,122, forward strand.
TGGCTGTACTTGCCGTAAGCCTGCGCCGGGCATGATTCTCGCAGCCTGCAGCACGTTGGGGTTGCATCCGTCCCAGGTGGCCTTTGTGGGGGACATCGGTGCCGACGTGGAAGCAGCGACGGCGGCCGGCTCGCGGTCCGTACTGGTGCCCACTCACGTGACACGGACCGAGGAAATTGACGCGGCAGGGCTGGTCGCGGAGAACCTGTTGGCCGCCGTCGAGCTGTTGCTTGACACTGCGACAAACGCGGCAGGAGGGGCATCGCCGACCGACGCCAGGCAGGACTCACCTGTATGAGCCGCGTCCTGGTAGCCCGATTGGACAGCATGGGCGATGTGCTCCTCGCTGGACCCGCCCTGCGTGCCGTGGCGAACGGAAGCAGGCCGGACGGCAGCAGACGCAACGACGTCGTCCTCCTGTGCGGCCCCGAAGGTACCGGGGCTGCAGAAATGCTCCCCGGAGTGACCCAGGTCCACACATGGCCGTGCCCCTGGATAGTCAATCCCGCGCCGGCCGTGACGACTGAGCTAACCACTGGCCTGATCGAGTTCGTCCGCAGCTCCAGGATTGAGGAAGCCGTGATCCTCACGTCCTTCCACCAATCCCCGCTTCCGTTGGCACTGTTGCTGCGGCTGGCAGGCGTCAAGCGCATCACGGGCGCCTCCACTGACTTTGCCGGCTCCCTGCTGGACGTCCGGTTGAAACCCGGGGAAGACTTTCCCGAGGACCAGCCCGAAGTGGCGCGGGCACTGGGGATTGCCCAGGCAGCAGGCTTCCAGCTTCCCCGGGGCGATGACGGCAAGCTCCACATCAACCCGCTGGACGAACCCGAGGAGCTGGTGGACGAACTCACCCAAAAGGGCCCGTACATCGTGGTCCACCCGGGCGCAGCGGCTCCCGCGAGGGCGTGGCCTGCACTCCACCACGCAGCCACCGTGGAACTCCTTGAAGCTTATGGGCATCGCGTAGTGGTCACGGGAGGGCCGGGGGAAACATCTCTGACGGCGACTGTGGCAGGACCCTCGGCACACAATCTCGGCGGCAGGACAGACCTGCGCACACTGGCAGCGGTACTCGCGGGCGCCGCCGTCGTGGTCACCGGCAACACGGGTCCCGCCCACTTGGCCGCGGCGGTCGGAACTCCGGTGGTGTGCCTGTTTTCCCCTGTGGTTCCTGCCATCCGCTGGGCGCCCTACGGCGTTCCGATGGAACTGCTTGGCGATCAGGAAGCAGCATGCAGGAACACGCGGGCACGCATCTGCCCGGTACCGGGCCACCCGTGCCTTAGCTCAGTTACCCCGGAACAAGTCCTTGAGGCGGTGGAACGGCTGTTGGGGGGAGTCTCCTCCCTCAGCACCCGAAGAAAGGTGTGGAAACCATGAGGATCCTGGTCTGGCATATCCACGGAGGATGGATGGAGGCCTTCGTCAGGGGCCGGCACGAATACCTCCTTCCAGCAGAGCCCGACGGCGGTGCGTGGGGTTTGGGGCGAGGCGGCCGTGAGTGGCCGGTCGCCGCGCAGGAGATCGACCTCGATACCCTCGATCCTGACAGCGTGGACGCGGTGGTCCTGCAACGTCCGGAGGAGATCGCCGCTGTTGCCCGGAAGCTGGGTCGAAGGCCCGGTGTGGACCTGCCTGCCGTCTACCTTGAACACAACACGCCCAAAGGCGACGTCCCGTTCACTCTCCATCCACTGGCCGATCAGCACACTATCCCAGTGGTTCATGTGACGCACTTCAACCAGCTCTTCTGGGACACCGGATCCACGCCAACAGTTGTGATCGAGCACGGCATCCCCGATCCCGGCCGGCTTTATACCGGTGAACGCGAAGAGATGGGGGTGGTGGTCAATGAACCCGTCCGTCGCGGCCGGGTGACGGGCACGGACCTCCTCCCTGGCTTCGCCGGGGTAGGGCCGTTGAGGGTGTTCGGAATGGGGACGGAAGCCTTGCTGGAAGCGCTGAACCTGAAGGGGTTCGGCCTGAGCGAGGAGCGCCTGCGGATTTCCGGGGATCTGCCCGCGCCCAGGCTGCATCAGGAACTCGCCCGCTGCCGGCTCTACCTGCATCCCCTCCGTTGGACCTCGCTCGGGTTGTCCTTGCTCGAAGCCATGCATCTGGGAATGCCCGTCCTGGCACTGGCCACCACTGAGGCGACCCGCGCTATCCCGCCCGGAGCAGGTCTTGTTTCGAACAACGTGGACGAACTCCAACGGTTTGCGCGATGCCTGCTGGACGAGCCCGGTGATGCCTATGCGATGGGGATGGTAGCCAGGGCGGCAGCCTTGGAACGCTACGGGCTCGGGAAATTTCATCAGGCCTGGGACGAACTCCTGGCCGATCTCCCCACCGCCCGCCCCTCGCCTGCGGGTGCCCGTCTTCCTGAAAAGCAGATCCCCGAAAAGCAGGTCCCCAATAACCAGCTCCCCGACACGGAACGCCGCCCGCAGCCCGGTTCGGAGTCCGTCAGCCATGACACAGAGAGGACGCACCCATGAAAATCTCCATGGTTTCCGAACACGCCAGTCCATTGGCCGCCCTGGGAGGCGTGGACGCCGGGGGGCAAAACGTCCACGTGGCGGCCCTTTCATCGAGCCTGGCCAGCCGTGGCCACCAAGTCACCGTCTACACGCGGCGGGATGATCCGGATCTTCCTGCAAAGGTGCAGGTTGCGCCGGGACTCACCGTGGTACACGTTGACGCCGGCCCGGCGCGCCACATCCCCAAGGACGAGCTGCTTCCCTTCATGGGTGAGCTCGCCGATGGCATTTGCCAGGACTGGGCGGGCGCGGTCCCGGACGTTGTCCACGCACATTTCTGGATGTCCGGGCTTGCCGCGATCCAAGCTTCCAGGCGGGCCGGTGCAGCTGAGCCGATCGCAGTAGTTCAGACCTTCCACGCATTGGGTTCGGTCAAGCGCAGGCACCAAGGCTCAGCTGACACCAGCCCACCCGCGCGTGCCTGGCTGGAACCGTGGGTAGGGCGCACCGCGGACTGGGTAATCGCCACCTGCCCTGACGAGGTTTTTGAGCTCAAAGCGCTGGGCATTGGCCGGTCAAGGATTTCCATCGCACCGTGCGGGGTGGATCTGAACCTCTTCCCGGGCACGGGAGAACCAGAGAATAGGTCCCGCACGCACCGCATCCTGAGTGTGGGCCGCCTGGTCCCCAGGAAGGGCGTGGATCTTGTGATCCAGGCACTGCCCCTCCTGGCTGAGGCCGGCTTCGACGACGTCGAACTCCTCATAGTCGGAGGCTCCGGCGACGCACTGAACCTCGAAGAGGACCCGGAAGCCCAGCGACTGCGCGCGCTGACCAAGGAACTTGGCGTGGAGGACAAGGTCACAATGCGCGGGCAGGTTCCGCGCGATGCAATGCCCGGAATTTTCCGCAGCGCGGACGCCGTGGTCTGCACGCCGTGGTACGAACCGTTCGGCATTGTTCCCCTTGAAGCCATGGCCTGCGGAGTGCCCGTGGTGGCCGCGGCCGTCGGCGGACTCCGGGAGACGGTGGTCGACCAGAAAACCGGACTGCACGTACCGCCACGGGACCCGGAAGCAATTGCCGACGCCGTGGGGCGGCTCCTCGCCGACCCTACCTTGCGTGCCGAAATGGGCCGGGCCGGAAACCGCCGCGCCCGCTCACGCTACTCCTGGGACCGCATCGCCGCAGACACCGAGAAAGCGTACCGGTCCGTCTTGGCCGCCGGGCTGTCCCGGCAAGCCGGGGAAGGCCTGGAACCACTGGAAGGAACAGCGCTGTGACCACAGAATCGACAGTTCCCAAGAGAATCACGCCGAACACGCAGCCCGTCCCGGATACCGTGCCCGCCGGTTGGAGCGGGTCTGCAAGGTCAACAAACATTCGTGGACCACAAATCGCATCAGAGGTCGCCGCGCACCTGGACAACGTGCTTCCAGCGCTTGAGTCCCTGCGCTCGCAGGCTGCACGCCTCTCGGAGTGGGGAACAGAACTCGCCCACCGGCTCCTGTCCGGACAACGGCTGCTGGCCGCCGGCAACGGGGGATCGGCTGCCGAAGCCCAGCATCTCACCGCCGAGCTCGTGGGCAGGTTCGACGCCGAACGCGCACCCTTCTCCGCAATTTCCCTGCACGCTGAAACCTCCGCCCTCACGGCACTGTCAAACGACTACGGCTACGAGGAAGTCTTCGCCCGCCAAGTCAGGGCGCACGGCCGGGGAGGGGACGTCCTCATCCTGCTCTCCACGAGCGGACGCAGCCCAAACCTCCTCAACGCCGTCAGGGCAGCAAACGAACGCGGTATCACCACCTGGGCGCTGACGGGTTCGGGCCCCAACCCGCTGGCCGACGCCTGCGATCAAGCCATCACTGTGGACGCCATCGCAGCCAACGCCCAGGAAGGCCACCTCATTGCCGTCCACGCTGTATGCCGCGCCTTCGACGCGGAGGTCGCCAGGAGGACGGGGCCTCGCCCGGCCGGAGACGGAGCGCAGCCATGAAAGTGACAGTGGTAGGTGACGTCCTCCTGGACGTTGACATCAACGGCACCGCCACGCGGCTCAGCCCCGACGCGCCCGTACCCGTCGTGGACGTCGCCCATATCCGGCGTCGGGCAGGCGGCGCCGGTCTCGTGGCTACCCTGCTTGCACGCGACGGTCACGACGTCGCCCTGGTCACCGCGGTATCGGACGACGACGGCGCCAGCCACCTCAGGCGCGCCCTGACCGGTGTCGCCATACTCACCGGAGCCCCGCTCGCCCCAACGCCCACCAAGACCCGCGTGCGTATTGGAACCCACCCCATGGTCCGGTTCGATGAAGGATGCGCGCCTGCCCCTTCCCCGTCATGCACCGGGGAGATGCTCGCAGCCATTGCCTCCGCGGAAGCGGTGATCGTGGCCGACTACGGCCGCGGAATCACGGCGAACCCCGACATCCGCACTGCGCTCGCCGACGCCGCACGCCGCGTCCCTGTGGTCTGGGATCCTCACCCTGCCGGCTCGGAGCCTGTGCCGGGTATCGCCGTCGTGACCCCCAACCTCGCAGAGGCCCGGGCCGCTGCAAAAGCGGGCGCCGCTTCGAAGGCGGGCGCGCTGGATCCGTCCACGTCTGGTGCGGAGGGCGCAGGGAAATATTTGTTGGATCGCTGGCGCAGCAATGCCGTCCTGGTCACCACCGGCGAAGACGGTGCGGTTTTGGTGGAGGCTGGGAGGCCGGGCAAGACCATCCCAGCTCCCAAAACAATCGTGCACGATCCTTGCGGTGCCGGAGACCGCTTGGCTGGGAGCCTTGCCGTGTATTTGGGGCTGGGGCTCGAGCTGCCTGGTGCCGCGGCCAGGGCTGTTGAGGATGCCTCTGCATTCCTCGCGAAGGGCGGAGCTTCCTCCCTGGCCATGGAGACGAGCACCCACGACGCGGGAGGGATCAGCCAGCCCGTCAGGGCAAAGGCGAGTTCCGTCGTCGAGCTTTTTGGCCGCTTTCCGGGCTTGGAACCCGGAATCCAACTTGCGCGAGCAGTCCGCGCGAATGGGGGGACAGTTGTGGCGACCGGCGGCTGCTTCGACCTCCTCCATGCTGGTCACGCGAGGACGTTGGCCGCGGCCCGCAGCATGGGTGATTGCCTCATCGTTTGCTTGAATTCCGATGATTCCGTGCGACGACTCAAGGGCCCGCACCGGCCGATCGTCAGCATGGAGGACCGGGCAGAGCTCTTGCTCGCGTTGTCCTGCGTTGATGCCGTGGTGGTGTTCGATGAGGACACCCCCGAGGCCTGCCTGAACCAACTCAGGCCCGATATTTGGGTCAAGGGCGGGGATTACGAACCCCATGAATTGCCGGAAGCCAGCCTCGTTGCTGCGTGGGGAGGGCGTTGCGTGACGGTGCCCTTCCATCCGGCCCGCTCCACCAGCGGCCTGGCTGAAGCGTTGGCCAAAGTCAGCTGACCGTAACTGCCAACAAAGAATCGACCACCGAAAGGAACCGCATGAACACGCAAACTCCCGGCCGCGTCATCGTCACCGGAGGCGGCTCCGGCCTCGGCGCTGCAATCGTCGATGCCATCCGCGAGGCCGGAGGCACCCCCTTCGTCTTCGACCGCAATATCAGCAACGTCTCCGGCGCGAAGGCCCTCGAAGTAGACGTCTCCAACCGTGAATCAGTGGAAGCGGCCGTGAAGGAGGCAGCCGAAAGCCTCGGCGGCCTGGACGGGGTGGTGACCGCCGCGGGCATCGACCGCTGTGGCAAACTGGCCGACGTCCCCGCAGCCGAGTGGGAAAAGGTGATTGGAGTGAACCTCCTGGGCACTGTTTCCGTGGTCCGTGCGGCGTTGCCCTACTTGAAGGAATCCCGGGGCCGGGCGATCACCATCGCCTCAACCCTGGGCTTGCGGGCACTGCCGGACGCCACGGCGTACTGCGCCTCCAAGTTCGGCGTCATCGGATTCAGCCGGGCACTGGCCGCCGAAACCGGGGGAGTCATTGGTGTCACCACCATCATTCCGGGAGGCATGAAGACACACTTCTTTGATGACCGCGACGAACAATACAAGCCGCAGGACGACTCCAAGCTCAACGATCCTGCGAATGTGGCGCAAGCTGTGGTGTTCGCGTTGTCGCAGCCGTTTGGCAGCGAGGTCCGCGAGCTCCTTATATGCCCCGCAGAAGAAGGCTCGTGGCCATAAGGTCACGCACGTCCTGAACAACGTCGGCCACGACGATACCCCGAATCAGGGTGTCGTCGTGGCCGCAGTGCTGTGCAGACCAGCCCACCTGCGTGACGTCGGCTCCGCACCGGGGGCACTGGGTCACCCATGACATGTGGATACGGTGCAGGCTCCGGCCTCGGGGCCCTGCGTTGAAGACGTTCCCCACCCAGAAGATCCCCACGGTTGGTGTTCCAAGGGCTTGCGCCAAATGCCGGGGACCGCTGTCGCTGGCAAGCATCACAGTGGCCGCGTCCAAGAGCGCAGCGAGTTCGCCGATCTCCAGTTCGCCGGCAACTGAGCGCACGGCGTCCTTGTCTCCGGCTGTCAGCTGACGGGCCGCGAGTTCTGCCACTTCCTGGGCCAGCGCCTTTTCGGATCGGTCACCCACCACCAACACGTGCGCGCCTTCCTGCGCGATGGTCGCCGCAGCTTCAGCAAAGCACGACGCCGGCCAACGCCGCCGCGGATCGGTGGCACCTGGGTGGACCACGAGGAGGGGACCCCGGTGGGGGTTGAGCAGGCTTTGCACGCTTTGTTGGTGTTCGGGCAGGGGCCGTAAGGGTGGAGAAATGATGGTTGGCACGCCGGCCAGCCCCGCTACCTCAAGCCATCGGTCAGGCTCGTTTTGGTAGTAGATGTAATCGAGATTCCGCTCCAGGGGCTCGGCGTCCTTGGTTCGGGTGCCCACGGTGTGGCGTGCCCTCAGACGGAGCAGGAAAGGGTTGGAGTACCGGCCGCCGCCATGCATTTGCAGCGCGAGGTCGAACCTGCGGGCGCGCATGGCTGAGAAGAATTCCTCCTGGGCAAGTCTGTCTTCAGCGTCGTCTTTTTGATCGCCGTCCCTATGGCCGCCATCGCGTACGCCCTTGGCAAAGGGGAGGATTTCGACGTCGTCAATGGGCCCATCCGTTCCAGCCGCCAAGGCCGCGTGGATCGGCGTGCCCAGGAGCGTGATCGCGGCCTCAGGATAGGCCGCTTTCAGGGCATAGAGCGCGGGGTATACGTAGATCACATCGCCCAGGCCGCCACCCCTGAGAACCGCGATCCGTTCCACGTTCGGGAACTTCTCCAGCACCGGGCCAACGCCTGAATTCGGTTGAACGACCATCTGGACTCCCTTCGTCATAGGTGGTGGAAAACTGCCGAACCTGGCGTGTGAACCGCGGGCTGTGGGGTACCTGAGGGGAGCAGGAACATGCCGCCTCTACCGGAAGGTACCCAATGGCACGCCTATCCAATCAAGAAGGTTTGGCCGAATGGCTGCCGCGCCGCTTGGCCGAGGAACGGCCCGTTGTGACAGTCGTCGGCGACGCCATCCTGGACGGTTGGTGGGACGGGCTGATTGAGCGCTTTTGCCGCGAAGCTCCCGCCCCGGTGGTCCAGGTCAAGCGCCGCGACTTCGCCCCCGGAGGAGCCGCCAATACTGCCATGAACCTGGCGGCCCTTGGCGCGGACGTCAGGTTTGTCTCGTTGGTCGGCCGGGATTCTGCGGGTCAGGAGCTCCTTGGGAGACTCGTGGCTGCCGGCATCGACATATCAGGTGTGGTGCAGCATCCCGACATGATCACCACCACGAAGTTCCGGATAAGCAGCGCCGGCCAGGTGATGCTTCGCCTGGATGACGCAGCCACGGACGTTCCCACGGAGGGTCTCCAGGAGTTGGCGGCCGCCATCCCGGGAGCACTCGCGGGTTCCAACGCCGTGGTGCTGTGCGACTACGAGGCCGGTGCTTTGGAGGGGCCAGTGCGCGCAGCTTTGATGGATGCACTGGGACCCGCCCATAGTCCTCAGACCGGTTCTCACCCTGACTCCAGCCAGCGGCAGGGCACCCTGTTGGTGGTCGATGCCCATCATCCCGCCCGGTGGGCCGAACTCAAGCCGGATCTCGCCACCCCGAACGCCCAGGAAGCTGCCGGGCTGCTCGGAACAGAGTTTCCCGGTGGCGCTGCACGTTGCCCCTTCGTGGAGGCCCACGCGGACCAGCTCCTTCGCGCCTCAGGTGCGGGCGCCGTCGTCGTGACTTTGGACCGTGACGGGACGCTGACGCTGCGTTCCAGCGATCCGGACGCAAGCGGCGACGATTCCAACGGATCCCGCGGCACCCACCGAACCTGGGCCAGGCCGGAAGCCGAGAAGCAGGCCTCCGGTGCCGGCGATACGTTTGTTGCCGCGCTGACCTTGGCGCGGGCGGCCGGGCTGCCCCTGACTACCAGCGTGGACCTCGCCCAGGCCGCAGCTGATGTGGTGGTCCACCGCCCCGGCACCTCGGTCTGCACCACCGAGGAACTTGCCCGTCACCTCGGAGGGTTCGCCGATACTGCGTTGACAGCCGATGAATTGGCCAGGCAGGTGGAAGCGCACCGCAGGGAGGGTCGGAGGATCGTGCTGACCAATGGGTGCTTCGACGTCCTGCACCGTGGCCATACCCGCTACCTGAACCAGGCCAAGCAACTGGGCGATGTCCTGGTGGTGGCCCTTAACAGCGATTCCTCAGTGCGGCAGCTGAAAGGGCAGGACCGGCCCGTGAATCCAGAAGCGGACCGTGCTGCCGTGATCGCCGCGCTCAGCTGCGTGGACCACGTCACGGTTTTCGACACCCCAACTCCCATCCCGCTCATCGAGTTGCTGCAGCCCGATGTGTACGCCAAAGGTGGCGACTACACGCCGGAAATGTTGGTCGAAACCGCGGCTGTGGAGCGCTATGGCGGCACGGTGACGATCTTGGATTACGTCCCCGAACACTCCACGACGGCGGTACTGGAGCGTATTCGTTCCACGGGAGAGAACCCACATGCCTGATCAGGCTTTGCACGAAGGCGAAGGGAGAGTTTCATGCGCATAGTCATCACCGGAGCCACCGGTAACGCGGGCACGGCACTGCTGAAGCGCTTGCAGTCCGCGCGTTCGGAAGAGGGTGCGGACCTTGAACTAGTGGGCATAGCGCGACGCGAACCTGACAAGAACGCAGCCCCTTACAACGCAGTGGAGTGGCACACGCTGGACGTCGGCGACTATAAGGACAGGGAAGCACTGGAAAACGCCTTCGCAGGTGCCGACGCCGTAGTGCATTTGGCCTGGCAGATCCAGCCAAATCACAATCGCGAACTTCTGCGCCGGACCAACGTAGCGGGAACAGCCCACGTTTTGGGCGCGGCCAGGAAGGCCGGCGTGAAGCACGTTGTCTGTGCCTCATCCGTTGGCGCCTATTCGCCGGCCCCCAAGGATCAACGGACCAAGGAAGGTTGGCCGGCAGGCGGGATTAAGCGATCCCACTACAGTGTGGACAAGGCAGCGCAAGAGCGGCTTCTGGATGGCTTTGCCAACGAGAATCCGGACATCGTAGTGGCCCGGCTACGCCCGGCACTGATCTTCAGCGCCGAAGCGGGCAGTGAAGTGGGCCGCTACTTCCTGGGGAGCGTTCTCCCACGGCTCATTCCCCGAAAGCCATGGCTGCCCATCCTCCCCCTCCCGAAGGAGCTGATTTTTCAGGCCGTTCATGCCGACGATGTCGCCGATGCCTACTGGCGCGTGCTGGAACGTCGCGCAGAAGGCGCGTTCAACATCGCCGCGGAGCCTGTGCTGGACCCCAACGCCCTCGCCTGGATCCTCAACGCCCGGCGGCAGCTGCCCTTGCCGCTCCCGGTGCTGCGCGCCGTCGTCGAGGTCAGTTGGCGTTTGCGGTTGCAGGTAACCGACGGCGGCTGGGTGGACATGGCGGCCGGCGCACCCATCATGGACACAAGCCGGGCCCACAGCCTCCTGGGCTGGATGCCGCATCGGTCATCGCTGGAGGCGTTGACGGAAGTGCTGGATGGACTCGGCGCCGGCAAGGGGCGGAAAGCCTCGCCGCCGTTGACGCCGCGCTAGTTTTTTGTGTTCCGGGCCCTAATCCGCAGGGGATACCACCGTGATAATCCTGCGCAAACTCATGGCCACTGACGCCGCCGCGTTCACCGAAGCCTGGCCGGCAGCAGCTTCCGTGACAGCATCCCCGAGCTCCGAGATGCTGTCCTTTGCCTCCGCCAAATGGCTCTTCAATTCCCCGGCATCCTCGCCCCGCCACTGATCAATCACGCGGGACACGGCCTCCAGCGCTTCGGACAGGTTGGTCAGGACGCTGTCCGGGATGACTGTTCCCGCGTCCTCTTCCCAGATCACGCTGGCCAGGACGTCCGTGATGTCCTGGACATGGAAGGTTAGCCGTTCCACTATCCGCAATCCAGCCAAATCACTTGGTAGGCGGCCAGCACGACGCCGGGACCGGGGGTTCGCTTTTGCGCTCAGTTCCGCTTCGTGAACGGCAGTCCGCACGGCTGCGGCGGTAGCTGACAGTTCGCCGCTGCGGCTGGCCCAGGCTTCGTGGTTGGGCGGCCAGGATTCCTCCATGGCGCGTGCCATGTCCTTCAATTGTTGGGACAAGGCCCGTTGATGCCCGGCCAGGGCGGGGTCGATTCCTTCGAGGTGCAGCGGGGGAAACACCAGCCAGTTCACAGCGAAGCCAACGGCTACGCCCATGGCCATCTGCAGGACGTAGGCAAAGGAGAAGCCCTCCGCGTTGGAATCCCCAAGGACGAGTACGAACAGGGCAGCCATGGGAACCCATTCGGAGGCGGTCCCCAACCGGGGGAGGCCGCCGATGATCACGCCCAACCCCACCACTACGGCGACTGCCAACGCCGTCGGCGCTGCCACTGTGGTCACAGCAAAAGCCATGCCTATACCCAGGGCCAGGCCCATGAGGCTCTGCAGACCATGCCTGGCGGAGTCCGCCACCGTGGGATGCATGCTCACGAGTGCGCCAAGCGGTGCGTAGTAGGGGTAGGACGCTGCAGGACCAGGCATGAAGGGCGCGAGATACCAGGCCACTCCTGCCGCCGCCGCGGTTTTGGCGGCGAACAGGAGTCGGTGACGCGTGACAGCTTTTCGAAGCGCGGGAATCAGCCGCCGCCTGGAGGGCTTGTGGCTCATTGGTCCAACGTAGACGGGTCTTACTCCGCGTGTCGAGCTTGGATTTCGTTTCAGAATGTGGCGATTGAATCCCCGGCAAGCGGGTACACACCCATTGATAGTAACGATACTTACTATCCCGGCTGCTGTCCGCAGCCTGCCAACTGTGGAAAGAGAGCGACAATGACTGAGAGCCAATCGCCGCAGGACGGAAGCTTCGCGGCGCCACGGACTGGGGTCCCCGCCGGGACCGAGCCTTACTCGGGAAGTTACCTGGACTCACCGGTTGAAACCGACACCACTGGCATGGAAACCGATGCCGGCGCGGGTACTACCGGCTACGGAAGCACTACCGGGGGAACCGGGACCACATCCGGCACGGGAACGGTCGATTCGGCTAAGCACGAAGCCGCCGAAGTCGCCGGCACAGCGCGCGATGCGGCTGGCGGCGTCGTCGAAACAGCCAAGGCCGAAGCCGGAAATGTGGCCCAAGAGGTCAAGATGAACGCCCGGCAATTGCTAACACAAACCAAGGGCGAGTTGACGGATCAGGCCGCTACCCAACAGCAGAGGGTTGCGGAGGGCTTGCGGTCCATTTCCGACGAACTATCCACCATGGCCAATTCGACCCAAAACGGTGGTGTGGCCACGGATCTGGTCCAGCAAGCGGCCGAGCGTTCCTCCTCGGTTGCCCGGTGGCTGGAGAACCGGGATCCGGGTTCCCTCCTGGATGAGGTCAAGAGCTTTGCCCGCCGCAAGCCGGGTGCGTTCTTGCTGTTGGCTGCCGGTGCTGGCGTCCTCGCCGGACGTTTGGGCCGCGGAATGGCGGACAACTCGCCCATGACCGGAACGGGCACCTCAGATACCACCACCCAGACCCCGCGCGCCGTGTACTACCCAACCCAGGGTGGTGCTGTGACTCCTCCGGCAGTTGATCTGCCAGGACCCCAGACGACAACCGCTGGGTACGGAACGACGGGTGCTGGAACGGACACTGGATACGGCGCGGGCACCACGGGTGGCTATGAAGGATCAACCATGCCCTACCCGGAAAACGACGCCGGTGGGGTAAAGGCGCAAGGTGATCCGCTCGCACGTCCCGATGACCCGAGCGATCCCGATGATCCCGTATACGGAGGTCCCCGATGAGTAGTCCTGCCGACCTTCCTCCCACCGAAGCCCATCTCAAAGCCGAAACCGTACCTCTCGGCGAACTGCTGAGCGACCTGACGCGCGACGTCTCCACGTTGATGCGGCAGGAAGTTGAGCTGGCCAAGGTAGAGCTCAAGGAATCGGCCACCAAGGCCGGAAAGGGCGCAGGGATGATGGCCGGAGCCGCTTGGGCCGGGCATCTGACCGTGCTGTTCCTGTCCTTGGCACTTTGGTGGGCCTTGGGTCAGCTCATAGGCCTGGGATGGTCCGCAGTTGTTGTGGCGGTCATTTGGGGCATAGTCGCAGCGGTGCTGGCCTCGATGGGGCGAAAGGAATTGAACGCCATCAAGGGCATGCCGCGCACCACCGAGACAGTCAAGGAAATACCTCCAACCTTCAAACCGAATACTGAGGAGACACGATGACGCAGAACCCCGACGCCCTGCGCGCCGACATCGAACAAACTCGCAGGCGGCTCAGTACCAACGTTGACGCCGTTGCTGACAAGGTCACGCCCTCGCACATCGTCAACCGGAGGGTAGACAGGATCAAAACGGCCGTGTTTGGCGCCCGCGACGATGTTCAGGACAGGGCGGGCCATGTTGCCCACCAGGCCCAGGACACCGTTTCCGGTGTGGTCTCGGACATCAGCGACGCGCCGCAGGTGATCACACGAAAAGCCCAAGGCAGCCCCATCGCTGCCGGCTTGATCGCCTTCGGTGCCGGCCTGCTGGTTTCGGCCCTCATTCCACCGTCGGACAAGGAGCGCGAGGCTGCGCAGGCACTCAAGGAAGCAGCCCAACCGCTGACCGAGGAACTGGGCCACGCCGCACAAGAGATGGCCGAACACCTCAAGGAGCCGGCACAGGACGCAGTCCAAAACGTCAAAGACAGCGCCACTGAGGCAGCTGCCAACGTTAAGGACGAGGGCCAGGCCGCTGCTGCAGATGTGCAGGACCGCGCCGCAATGGCCAAGGACAACCTCGGCAACCAGTAACCGCGTTACTCACCCATCTGAGTCGCAGTTAAGGCCGTTTTGAGCTGTCAGAACGGTCTTAACTGCGACTCAGATGGGTTCGCGGTTTGGGTTTGCGGGCTGGTTAGCGCACTTCGAGGATCATTTGCAGGAGACGGGCTGCGGCGGGACGGGCAGCGTGTTCCTCCACCCATTGCGCGCGGGCAAGTGCTTTGCTGACCGCCTGCGTCGTGATGCCGAGTTCCTGGGCCACAGCCTTTTGCTGGCCGCGGACACCGGGGGTGAGGAGGTCCAGGACCCTCCACTCGGCCGCGCTTCGGTGCTGCACGATGTGTCCGAGGAGTCGCAGCACTGCTTCGGCTTCTGCTGCCAAAGCCGTGAAGGGACCATCCACGGCAACAGGGACTCGTTCCTTCCCGTTGCGGAGACGGTCAACAGCCCGCCGGGCATAGACAAGACCGTGCCCGGAAGCGTCTTTGACAAGGTTGGGAAGGGGCTCGTTGATGGGCCCTACGCCAATTCCCACGTACCACTGACCGGTCCGGAGGGCGATCAACGCTGTATCAACAGCTTGGTGGCTGGACTCGACAATGCCTTGCACCTCGTCCTCAACCGAACGGTCGAAGTCGAGCCGTGCCGGAATATGCCGCAGGTCCCGGAGGAGCTCGGGCACTAGGTCGCCGTCACGGCGGCTGTCGCGTTGGTTGATGGTCAGAGTGAACATAGTGGATCACATGCTACCGGCTGGTAGCCGCTCTGCAAGGGCTTATTTTCCTTATTTCTTTAGCCCTTCCCTGGTTCCAATGCACCCCGTCCCCGGTTCCAATGCACCTAGTCCAAGGCGGTGCGTCCGGTGACGACGACGGCGGGCAGCGCACCTGCCGCCAACCGGCGGGCGTCGGCTATTCCGGCGTCACGCATCGCCGCCTGGATGGCTTCCACCAGAGGTGCAGGATCTTCATTGGTGGAGAATACCCAGAATGTGTCGCGTGCCTGAAAAACGAGCGCGTTCTTTCCGGCCACTCCCAGCGACGTCTTTTGCCGCGCCACCAAGCGGCGGTCAGGATCAGTGCCATCCGCCGTGGTCACTGCCTTGATATAGGCAGGCGGGATCTCCGCCCACGGAAACTCCAAAGTGCTGTACTGCTGGGAATATCTGGCTACGATCCCGCCATCGAACACCAGGAGTTTGCGGAAGCTGCCCAGGAGGGTCATGGACCAGAGGACCAGGCCCGTAAGTGTGCTTGCCACGATGAACAGGACTGGATCCTCGAAGTGGCCGGGCTCCCGCGTGGAAGTGGCGGGGCTGATGAACTCACCCATTGCGCCGAAAAGGAATCCAACCGCCAAGCAGGGGATGAGGAGCTTCCAAAAGATGCGGCGCGAGGACGCAATATGACGTAGCTGTCCAAGCTCGGGTCCGAGCCTGCGCTCAGTGCGCCTTACCAGCCAGTTACGGCCGCGCATCAGGGCGCTGGCTGTATAGATTTGGCAGGTTCTGCCTTTCTGCCTCGGCGGCTTGGTGTGCGGCGACCACTTTGGGGTCCGGGACCGGCTGGCGACCCTGTGCCACACCGGATCGCCGATCAAAGGCCGCAAACTTTGGATCCCACGTATCGCCCGAGCTCCCGCTGAACGCCGCAAGAATCAGCATCACCACGAAGAACGGGAAGAAGGACCAGCAGATGGCACGCCAGCCGCCCAGCCAAGCACCCGCCGTCGTGCCGTCCTTGATCCGTACCGAACGCATGCCCGCTGCAGCATCGCCAACGCTGCCCGCTGTACCCCAGATCATGCCGTAAACGAACAACCCAACGAACCAGAGAACGACATATAGCGTCAGCCAGAAGCCGTCGTTGAAGGCGAGGAGTGAGCCAGAGTTCATCATGGCATTGCGTGCAACGGCCACTATCGTGGCCAGGATGCCATACCCGGCAAGGAACACGATCGCGTCAAGGACGCGACCCCAGAAGTGGGCTGCTCCGGATGCTTTCACGAAATACGCGCCAGTCTCAGGATGGCGGCGTACCGGGCGGCCGTTGACGGCATCAACCAAGCCAGTAGCGGTTTGGGACTTCGAATTGCTCATGGGTCAGGCCAGCCCAGCCAGCCCGCCGAGGACCTTGGCCAGGGTGGGTGCGGACGTCTCCTTCAGCTCAAGGGAGACAGTTTCGCCTTCTACGCGGGGAGTAAGGACGTGCACGCTGGTGGGACCGGTGTACACGGTGACGGTCGGAAAGTCGTTCGTGTCAGTGTTGAAGACCACCACGTTGCTGGCCGCCTGGGTATCGGCCAAGGCGGTTGCCGCATATTCTTCGAACTCGGTCTCTGTGTAAACAGTGGGATCGGTGTCGCGCTGGGCCGCCGTGTTCGGGTCAACAAATTCAGCAAGGCGCGGAGCCAGCTGATCGCGGGTGACAACAGTGAAGCCGTGCAGCCCGCCTTCGTCCACTTCCTCCAGCAGCACGCCGTCGTCGTGGATGTAGCCGTAGAGCCAGCGCTTGCCGGTGGAAACGGTCCGTTCCACGGAGACCACGCTGCTGCCGCTGCGACGCAGAGTGAGGGCGCCGGTGATTTCCTCGGTGGCGTGCAGGCGTGTGGGTTCGGTCTCGCCTTCAAAGATCACAGGGTAGACGAGTTCCTTGGCGAGCAGTCCACGCAAGGCCACAGCACACATCAGCTCTTTACTGGCATCCTGTGCCGTGAGCCATGGAAGGGCCACGATCTGCTCGTGCTGGACGCCGTCCAAGGCAACAACCTCTTCATCGGTCAACGTCGGCAAGGCCTTGCCCGTGGCGCTGGCCGACGCCAGGACCTTCGCTGCAGCCTGCACGTCCCGCTCGGTCCAATTCATGGTGCTGGTGGTCATCCGAATATCCCTCCGACAAAGTTTCCGACAGACTTGGCGGCACTACCGACCCCGTCTGCCACCTTACTGCCTACATCCTTGGCGAAATTGCCTACTTCCCGGGCGCCGTCGGCGATGTAACTGCCAGGGTTCCGGGCGAAGTTGCTGATGGAATCCCAGTTGTCCGCCACCAGGTTGCCCAAGGCCCAGGCTCCGGCAACGATGCCCGCGCCGATCACGATCGGGGCGCCGATGGGCCCCAGCAAGGCTGCGCCACCGGCCGTCATGAGCATGATGCTGCCCACCCCGCCCACTACGGACAGGCCGCCGGCAACCCGGTCTCCGGTACCGCGCCAGCCGTCGTGCTCCGGATTGATCATGTCGCTGATACCGCCAACGATGTTCAGCGGCGCCGCCAAGGCTCCGGCGATTCGAAGGCCCTTGGAGAACTTAGTGGCGTCCTGGAAAGCCTGGCTGTAAGGAATGTTCGCCTTGAGGTCGGTGATGACGTCAGTGACCTTCTCGCCGCTGCGCAAGGCGCTCAAAGCATCGCCCAGCACAGTACCGCCAGCCCGCCAATTGGTAAGTACCTCGCGCGTCTTGACCCATTCGGCATGACCGAGCTTGCCGTACTTGTAGGCAGTCCAGAGCTGCGCGCCCAATTCCTTGACGCCCGTTGCGGTGTCATAGACATCCTTCAGGACGCCCACCGATGTACCCGAGCCGTCATTGTGACTGGCGAATTCCTGCTGGTTGGCGTGCTTCTTGAGCTGGCTCGCGTTGTCCCTCAGCATGTTGGCGGCCTTCACCAGGCTCTGCCTGTGCTGGCTGTTCCAATCGCTCTTGAAGACTGTGGCGTCGCGCCCCTGCCACGCCGTTGCGGAGTTGATGGCGTTGGACAGCTGCGCGCTCTGCAGATTGATGGCGTCGGCAGCTTTGCCCATGACGCCGGCCAGACTGCGAAGCTGCGCAATGTCCGCGCCGTAGAACCCAGCCATGTGGAACCCCCTGTTACATGCGTCGTAAAGTCTCGTCCCAGCCTAGGCGGACCCCGAAGATGCCGCGATGGGGAGAGATGCCCATGTGGAAAACGCGGGGTCAGTTATGGCCCACGTTGTGGTTCCCAAAGGGCCAAAAGTGACCCCGCGTTGCTTAAAGCACGACGGCGTCTGGTGCTGTTCACAGGGAACAGCACCAGACGCCGTCGTAAGTGTTGCTAGTGGCCTTCGGTCGAGAAGCGCTTGATGGAAGCTTCCAGTTCGGCTTCGGCAGCGGCGCGATCGCCCCAGCCCTCAGCCTTGACCCACTTGCCGGGCTCCAGGTCCTTGTAACGGGTAAAGAAGTGCTCGATTTCCTTGATCAGGAATTCGCTGACGTCGCTGACTTCCTGGATGTGGTCGAAGCGTGCATCCACGGGGACGCAGAGAACCTTGGCGTCTCCGCCGCCGTCGTCGGTCATGTTGAAAACGCCGATGGGGCGGGACTCAACGATGACGCCCGGGTGGAGGTCGAAGTCCTGCAGGAGCACCAGTGCGTCCAGGGGGTCGCCGTCTTCGCCCAGGGTGTTCTCGAAGAAACCGTAGTGCGTGGGGTACTGCATGGAGGTGAAGAGGACGCGGTCCAGGCGGACGCGGCCGGTTTCGTGGTCAACTTCGTACTTGACGCGCGATCCCTTGGGGATCTCGATGGTCACGTCGTGCTTCATGGCGTGCTCCTTGACGGGTGGGGGTGGGGCGCGGCAGGCGAAAGTGCAGCCAGCGCCGCCGACTACTATTGAGGATATAGCGAGAGGCCCGGGTTTCTTGAACCGACGGGGACATTTTCAGGACTGACAGGACCAAGCAACTGCATGAAGGGCGTTAAAAACGGGGGTGCCCGGAAGTGGGTGTCCACGGCGTGGGGGCGCTTGAAGTGGCCGATGCTGTTGACGTTGGTTCTGCTGTGCGTGGGTGCGATCGTGGTGGTCGGTATGGTGCCAGGACTCCTCAGCGCACCCAAGCCCTCGGCTTCCGCGCCGCCATGGCAGCAGGAGCCTGCCCGCCTGTCCGAGGCCAACGGCGTGCTTCCCCTGGACCCCGATGCGCCCGCGCCTGTACCGGCTGAGCTCTCGCGCCTTGTGAATGACGCCCTGAAACCTTCCGGTGCGGGCAGCATTACGGGCATTGTCATGGACGCCTCCACAGGCACGGTCCTGTTCGACCGCGATGCCAACGCCAACCGAATCCCGGCGTCGAATATGAAGCTTTTGACCGCCGTCGCCGGTTTGAAGGCGCTCCGTCCGGAATCCCGTTTTACCACCCGTGTGCTGGCCGGTTCTGATGAATCAACCGTGGTGCTGACCGGCGGAGGGGACGTGATGCTCGGCGCAGGTGCCTCGGATCCAGCCGCCGTGATGGGTAGGGCCGGGCTTGCAACCCTGGCCGCCGATACTGCCGCTTCCTTGGCTACGGCTGGAATCAAAGGGCCCGTGACCGTGCAGGTGGACGATTCCCTGTTCAGCGGAGCGCCCCTCAATCCTGCCTGGAGCCTGGACGACGTCGCGGCTGGCGAGACCGCACCCTTGTTTTCCCTCGCCCTGAATTCCGGGCGCTACTCACCCACCGTTACCACTGGGCCGCGTCCGCAGGATTCGGCCACCACCACCGCCCAGGCTTTCGCCGAACAATTGGCGGCTGCCGGCGTCCAGGTGAGTCCCGGCGTCGAGCGTGGCAAGGGCGTCCCCGCCAAGGTGCTGGCTACAGCTGAGTCGGCCACTGTGAGCGAGCAAGTGGACCTCATGTTGGAGACCTCGGATAACTTCCTGGCCGAGGCGCTCGGGCGGATGACCGCCATTGCATCCGGCAAGGAAGCGACGTACGACGGCGCCACTTCAGCCGTGCGCCAACGGCTGGGGGAGTTGGGAATCGCCGCTGGCTCCATGCAGTTGGCCGATGTTTCGGGCCTTGCCTTGGAGAACCAGGTCACCGCCCGCCAGTTTGCAGAGGTAGTCCGTGCCATCACCAGCGGACCGGACCTGAGCCTGCGGACCGCTCTGGACGGATTCCCGGTAGCGGGCCTTACGGGCACCCTGGACGACAGGTATGTGGATCCCAGCACTGCCCAGGGTGCGGGCCTTGTCCGCGCCAAAACGGGGACGCTCAACACTGTCATCGCTCTGAGCGGGTACGTAGTGGACGCTGATGGACGCCTCTTGGTGTTCTCGTTCATCGGCAACGGCCTGGAACCGGGTGCGGCTGGAAACAAGGAGGCGATGGACCGCTCGGCATCGGTACTGGCCTCGTGTGGATGCCGCTAGCCCCCTGGAGAACAGCAAACTCCCGTTCGCTCCGCGCGGAGCGAACTTAAAGGCCCATTGCCAGCCTCATGTGGTGTGATGGACCGTATGGTGTCATCTGCCCGAGATTCGTCAGCAGGGGCCCCGTCCCTGATCAATTGGGACCTGGCCGCCTCCACGGCTGCCCGGCTTACCCCGCCCGGTCCGGCGATGAGCGCCGGGGAAATCGGCAAGGCGGTGGAGAACCTGCGCTTCAACGCCGATATCTCCGTGCCGCATGTCCATGACATCACCGGGCTTGAAGCGGCGCGGGACCTGCGGGATTCGCACGTTCTCGTCGTGGACCGTGCCTCATGGTCCAAGGCCAACACCCAGAGCTTCTCCGTCATGCTCCAGCCTGTCCTGGAGAAAATGCTGGAGTCCCGCAGCAGCCTGTCCCTGACACCTGCTGCCGCTGCGGCCAGCGGCGCAATCACCGGCAGCCAACTCGGCGCCATCCTTGCTTTCCTGTCAAGTAAAGTTCTGGGCCAATACGATCCCTTCGCGGCCTTGGCCCCGGACGCCAACGTTCCTTCGGGCGGCCGGCTGCTCCTTGTTGCACCCAACATCATCTCCGTTGAACGCGAACTCAACGTGCACCCGGACGACTTCAGGCTCTGGGTATGCCTTCACGAGCAAACCCACCGCGTTCAGTTCGCCGCAGCACCATGGCTGCGGGACCATATGCTCGCCGAAATCGAAAAGCTCAGCAGTCATCTCCTGGGCAACATGGATTCCCTGGTTGAACGGGCAGCGGCGGTAGCCAAATCCCTGAAGGACCGCGCTGCATCGGGGAACGTGCCAAGCCGGGGCGCAATTCTGGACCTGCTGCAGGATCCCGAGGAGAAGGCTTCCCTGTCCCACATCACTGCCGTCATGAGCCTCCTCGAAGGTCATGCCAATGTGGTGATGGATGCCGTGGATTCCAGCATCGTCCCGTCCGTGAAGACGATTCGCCAGCGGTTCAATGATCGCGGCAAGGACCGCGGCATCATCGAGAAGTTTATTCGTAACCTCCTCGGTCTCGATGCCAAGATGCGCCAGTACACAGACGGCGCAAAGTTCGTGCGCGAGGTTGTTGAGGTGGGCGGCATGGAAGGCTTCAACCGAGTGTGGGAGTCTGCCGAAAACCTCCCCACCGAGGAAGAGATCCACAATTCCAGGATGTGGCTCGAGCGGATGGGGCTTTGAGCGCACCCGTATTTGATGCCGCCTCAGATGGTGGTTCCAGCAGTGGTCCTGACAATGGAGCGACAGGCAAGGGCCGACGCCGGCCCGGCCGTTTGGCGCCTGTCGTCGGCAAGGCACGGAAGCAGTTGCAGAACGCCTTGGCCGCTGCGGGTTACCCGGAACGTGTTCTCGTAGCCTGCAGCGGAGGCCCGGATTCACTTGCGCTCGCCGCGGTGGCTGGATACTTCGCCCGGCGCGGCCATGTGGACGGGCATCCCATTTCCGTGGCAGGCGTGGTTGTTGACCACCAACTTCAGGCTGGCTCGGCAGACGTAGCTTCCCGGACGGCAGCGGTCTTGAGGGAACTGGGCGTCTCACCTGTGGAAGTGCGTACGGTAGAAGTCGCGTCCACCGGATTCGGGCCGGAAGCTGCAGCCCGCGATGCCCGGCATGCAGCACTCGAAACCGCAGCCGATGACCTTGATTGCGATCGAATCCTCCTCGGGCACACCTTGGATGACCAAGCCGAACAGGTGCTCCTGGGCCTTGCCCGTGGCTCGGGAACCCGTTCTTTGGCCGGCATGAGGCCCGCCCGAGGACGCCTGCTTAGGCCCTTCCTGGGCCTAAGGCGGGAAGAGACCCTGGAAATCTGCGAGGTCGAGGAACTGGAGCCGTGGCATGACCCGAGCAACAGTGATTCGGCTTTTGCGCGCTCGCGAACACGCGTCGAGGTCATGCCGGTCCTCGAAGAAAAGCTGGGCCCAGGCGTTGCCGAATCTTTGGCACGGACAGCTGCAATCCTGCAGCAGGACGCCGATTTCCTTGAGGATCTTGCAAACGAGACGTATCTCTCGCTGGTGCAGCGAACGGACGACGGCGCGTGGTTGCCGGAGGACGCCGTTCGCGGACTTCCCGCGGCGCTGAGGTTCCGCGTCATCGCAAAGGCCGCTGCCGACGTCGGGGGCCAACAACCCGGGTACGGGCGGCTCCAAGCCGCGGAAGCGTTGCTTCGCCGCCAGGGTTCTGCTGGCCCTGTGGAACTTCCCGGCCACGTGAGTGTTTACCGCTTGTCGCTCAGTGATTTGGAGCAGGAACGGGCTGCCTCCGGTGGTCCCGAGGCCGGTGCTTCGGCCACCGGCGGTCCCCGCGAGGCCGCACGCTGTGGGAAGCTAGTATTCCGGCATCAGAAATCGCCCCAACAGTAGCCGCACCCGAGCATCAAAACAGGAGCCATTGGTGGATTCAAACGACGTCCAGGCAGATCTCAAGCACGTTCTTTACACCAAAGAGCAGATCCAAACCCGCATCGCTGAACTGGCGGCGCAGATCGACAAGGACTACGAAGGCCGCGAACTGCTGATCGTCGGTGTCCTCAAGGGTGCCGTGATGGTCATGGCAGACCTGGCGCGTGCCTTGCACAGCCACGTCAGCATGGACTGGATGGCCGTTTCTTCCTACGGCTCCGGCACCCAATCCTCCGGTGTTGTCCGGATCCTCAAGGACCTCGATACCGACCTCATGGGCAAGGACGTGCTGATCGTCGAGGACATCATCGACTCCGGCCTGACACTTTCATGGCTCAAGTCCAACCTCGAATCCCGGGGTACGGCCAGCGTTGAGATCTGCACCGCTTTCCGTAAGCCGACCGCCGCCAAGGTGGAGATCGACGTCAAATACGTCGGCTACGACATCCCCAACGAGTTCGTTGTGGGCTATGGCCTGGATTACGCCGAGAAGTACCGCAACCTGGACTTCGTGGGCACGCTGGCCCCGCACGTTTACGAGTAAATCCCCTTACTTACGCCCTTCACCGGACCATAAGGACGTGGGAACCCGTTGACGAACAAGAGCATTGGCATCAAGGACGTAGCAGTTGCCGCCGGCGTGTCTGTCACCACTGTTTCCCACGTCCTGAATGACGTCGCCTACGCTCGCATCAGCCTGGAAACACGGGAAAAGGTCAAAGAGACGGCGGAACGCCTCGGCTATGGCCCAAACCGGCTGGCCCAGGCTCTGCGCACGCAACGGACCGGGATGCTGGGTCTCGTCAGCGAGGAAATCGCCACCACACCACACGCAGGGCGAATCATCCTGGGTGCGGATGAGGCCGCCAGGGCGCGGGGCTACAACCTGATGATCATCAACACCTCAGGTGCGGCGAGTGACCAGTCCCGGCAGGCCGACGTCGAGGCCCTCCTGGAGCGGCGCGTGGATGGCATCCTGTATGCCACCATGTACCACCGCGAGATCACCCTGCCGGAAAACCTGAGCTCAATTCCCGCGGTGCTTGTGGACTCCGAAAGCCTGGCAGGAAGCGTCGCTTCAGTAGTCCCCGACGAAGAGGGCGGGGCAAGGGTCGCCGTGCAAAGCCTCTTGGATGCCGGCCACCGCCGGATCGGTTTCCTGAACAACACTGACGACGTCCCGGCTACGCGGGACCGCTTGCGTGGTTTCCGGAACGCCCTGGACGAAGCAGGGCTCGACGGCGCTGCCGCACCTGTGGAGTCCGAACTCTCGGAGGTGCTGGGCGGCTATGTTGCCGCATTGCGGATGTTCAAGCGAAAGGACCGGCCCACGGGCCTGTTCTGCTACAACGACCGCATGGCAATGGGTGCCTACCGTGCAGCGGCCGAGGTAGGAATCAGCATTCCCAACGAACTGTCCGTGGTGGGTTTCGACGATCAAGAACTCATCGCGGCCAACCTCTACCCTGGCCTGACAACAGTGGCGTTGCCCCACTACGAGATGGGTGCATGGGCCACTGAACGCCTGATCGATGCCATCGAAGGCAAGGCAGACCTCGCTGTCCTGGCAGCCAAACCAACGATTCTGGAGTGTCCCTTGGTGACCCGCGAATCCATCACGAGTCCCCACCCGGGGCTGTCCTAGCGCGGCGTAGGCGAGTATCCTGTGTACGCCCAGAGGGAACTTTTGAGCAATCCAGTGCGTGAATAACTGGGAACGGTGTATAGCTAGAAACTGAAGCAGCACCATTCGCGCGCAGAAGTTGCGCCTCGCAGCACTACCAGGAGGGACGGGGCAAAACCCCGATCAGATGAAAGCTAAGAGTTTCTTCAAGGGCCCGGGCATCTGGATTGTTGTCGTCGTCGGCTTGCTCCTGGTGGCATTCGCAACGCTGGCTCCGGGCGGTTCCACACGTATTGACACCAAGGACGGCCTCGAGCTCCTCGCGCAAAGCGGCAAGGTGGAGCAGGCCAAGATTTTCGACGCCGAGAACCGCGTTGACTTGGTACTCAAAGACAACCTGAATATTGATGGCCAGGACAAGGGCAAGAACGTCCAGTTCTTCTATGTCACGGACCGTGGCCCGGACGTCGTCAAGGCTGTCACCAGCGCCAACCCGGACAAGGGCTTCACGGACCAGCCGGTCGAGAACAACTGGTTCTCCGGTCTGTTCTCCCTGCTCATCCCCGTGCTGTTGCTTGGTGTGCTGTTCTGGTTCCTGCTTTCCCGCATGCAGGGCGGCGGCTCCAAGGTGATGCAGTTCGGCAAGTCCAAGGCCAAGCTGGTCAACAAAGACATGCCCCAGGTGACCTTCTCAGACGTCGCCGGTGCTGACGAAGCCGTGGAAGAGCTCCAGGAAATCAAGGAGTTCCTCCAGGAACCGGCAAAGTTCCAGGCCGTTGGCGCCAAGATCCCCAAGGGTGTACTGCTCTACGGCCCTCCAGGTACAGGTAAGACGCTGCTGGCCCGCGCTGTTGCCGGCGAGGCAGGCGTTCCCTTCTTCTCCATCTCCGGCTCGGACTTCGTTGAAATGTTCGTCGGTGTTGGTGCTTCCCGTGTTCGCGACCTTTTCGAACAGGCCAAAGCAAGCTCCCCTGCCATCATCTTCGTTGATGAAATCGACGCCGTTGGCCGTCACCGCGGTGCGGGTATCGGCGGCGGCAACGATGAGCGCGAGCAGACCTTGAACCAGCTCCTCGTTGAGATGGACGGCTTCGACGTCAAGACCAACGTGATCCTCATCGCGGCGACCAACCGTCCTGACGTCCTGGACCCCGCGCTGCTGCGCCCGGGTCGTTTCGACCGCCAGATCACCGTGGAAGCCCCGGATATGATCGGCCGCGAACAGATCCTTAACGTCCACGCCAAGGGCAAGCCGATGGCCCCGGGCATCGACCTCAGGGGTGTCGCCAAGAAGACTCCCGGCTACACGGGTGCAGACCTGGCCAACGTTCTGAACGAAGCTGCGCTGTTGACTGCGCGTTCAAATGCCAACCTGATCGATGACCGCGCCCTGGACGAGGCAATCGACCGCGTCATGGCAGGCCCGCAGAAGCGCAGCCGCGTCATGAAGGAACTCGAGCGCAAGATCACCGCGTACCACGAAGGTGGCCACGCACTGGTTGCGGCCGCGCTGCGAAACTCCGCGCCGGTCACCAAGATCACCATCCTTCCCCGTGGCCGTGCCCTTGGGTACACCATGGTGATTCCTGAGGATGACAAGTACTCGGTTACCCGTAACGAACTTCTGGACCAGATGGCGTACGCCATGGGTGGCCGCGTTGCCGAGGAAATCGTGTTCCATGACCCGTCCACCGGTGCGTCCAACGACATCGAGAAGGCCACGTCAACGGCCCGGAAGATGGTCACCCAATACGGTATGAGCGAACGCGTTGGTGCAGTGAAGCTCGGCCAGGGTGGTGGCGAGCCGTTCCTCGGCCGCGACGCCGCGCAGGAGCGCAACTTCTCGGACCAGATCGCCTACGTTGTGGACGAGGAAGTGCGTCGCCTGATCGATCAGGCGCACGACGAGGCTTACGCCATCCTCACCGAAAACCGCGATGTCCTCGATCGGCTGGCACTGGAGCTGCTTGAGCGCGAAACCCTCAACCAGGCCGAGATCGCCGAGATCTTCCACGACATCCGCAAGCGCGATTTCCGTGAAATCTGGCTGTCCAAGGAGTCCCGCCCAGTCCAGTCGATTCCGCCCGTGGAGTCGCGCGCTGAGAAAGCTGAGCGCGAGGCCCAGGAAGAGGCCAAGAAGGCACGCCTGGATGAACCGCTGGACGCGGTAGCCCCGCACGCCCAGGGCGTCAGCAGCCAGGAGTCATTCCAGTCACCGGGACCCGACGGCGGCAACGACTCTCCGCTTCACGGCTAAGCTTTCTGCTGTGACTCATTTCGACGACGACGACCTCGCCGCCGCCCACGACTCAGCCGTGGACGGTAAGCGGGGCCACAAAGTAGACCGCCCGCGCATTGAAGCAGCAGTACGTGAAATCCTGCTCGCCATCGGTGAAGACCCTGATCGCGGGGGCCTGCATGACACGCCCAAGCGCGTTGCCAAGGCCTATGCTGAGGTCTTCGCGGGCCTGCACCAGCACCCGGCGGATGTCCTGTCCACCACGTTTGACCTTGACCATGAAGAGCTTGTCCTCGTGAAGGACATCCCCTTCTACTCGACGTGCGAACACCATCTGGTGCCGTTCCACGGCGTCGCTCATGTTGGTTATATTCCGTCACATGACGGCAAGGTGACGGGCCTGAGCAAGCTGGCCCGTTTGGTGGATATTTATGCGCGCCGGCCGCAGGTGCAGGAGCGGCTCACCACGCAGATCGTTGAGGCACTGGTTAAGCACCTGAACCCGCGCGGCGCGATTGTCGTCATCGAATGCGAACACATGTGCATGTCCATGCGCGGCATCCGCAAGCCCGGCGCCAAGACTGTCACCAGCGCGGTGCGCGGTCAGCTCCATGACCCGGCCACCCGCGCCGAGGCCATGAGCCTCATACTCGGAAGGTAAGCAATATATGGATTCCCTCGCTGCAGCACCCGGAACCGGCCCGGCCACAAGCCCACTGCCGATTCTCCGCAAGCCGAGGCCCGCGGCCAGGTTTGAGGACCTGCCAACGGACCGCACGCTCGTTATGGGAATTCTCAATGTCACCCCGGATTCCTTTAGCGACGGCGGCACCCACCGCACGCCGGACACCGCAATCGCACTCGGCCTGCGTATGTTCTACGCCGGTGCGGACATCATCGACGTCGGTGGCGAGTCCACCCGCTCCGGCGCCGAACCTGTTTCCCCTGAAGAAGAGCAGCGCAGGGTCCTCCCGGTGATCCAGGCGCTGGTCAAGGCAGGCGCGCTGGTGAGCATCGATACGATGCACACGTCAACGGCGGCTGCTGCGGTGGAAGCCGGTGCCGCGATCATCAACGACGTCTCAGGGCTGACCATCGAGCCGGACATGCCCGAGCTCGTGGCACGGACCAAGGTTCCTTACATCCTCACGCATCGTCGTGGCGATGCCCGCACCATGGACAGCCTCACCGAGTACAACGACGTCACCGAAGACGTCGTGGCCGAGCTCAAGGGGGTTCGCGACAAACTTTATGCAGCGGGCGTCGCTCCCGAGCAGATCATCGTTGACCCCGGAATCGGCTTCTCCAAGAACGAGGACCAGAACTGGGAAATCCTCAAGAACCTGGACAAGCTGTTCGGACTCGGACACAAGGTCATGGTGGCTGCGTCGCGCAAGCGGTTCCTCGGCTCGCTTCTGACTGTTGCCGGTAAGTCGGCCGCGCCGCTGGAGCGGGATGCCGCCACCGCAGCCATCACTGCTTTGAGCGCCGCGAAGGGCGCCTGGGCTGTCCGCGTCCACGACGTCGGTCCAAGCCTTGACGCCGTCAAGGTTGCCGCTCGAATCGCCCGCTGACCGGAGGACCTTGTGGACAGGATCACGCTGACCGGTGTCACCGCCGTCGGCCATCACGGAGTGTTCGATTTCGAGCGCCGGGACGGCCAGCCGTTCGTCGTGGACGCCGTCCTCCATACTGACTTCAGCAAGGCTGCGGAGACGGATGACCTCCAGTACACCGCGCACTATGGCGAGGTGGCTGAGCTCATTACCTCGCACATCGAGGGCGAGCCGCTGAACCTGATTGAAGGTTTGGCCGTGAGGATCGCCGATGGCATCCTCGCCAATTACAACGTGGCCGCAGTGGATGTCACCGTCCACAAGCCGAAGGCGCCCATCGAGGTTCCGTTCGGCGATGTCACTGTGAGTGTCCACAGGGAGCGATCATGAACTCCGGATACACCAAAGCGATCCTGGCCCTCGGCAGCAACCTTGGTGAGCGGAACGACACCCTCTCCACCGCCGTCGCCGATCTTGTGGACCCACCGGACGTGAGGCTCCTTGGAGTATCTCCGGTTGTCCAGACCAAGGCAGTCGGCGGCCCGGAAGGCCAACCCGATTTCCTGAACATGGTCATGGCAGTCGAGACAACGCTCAGTCCCCTTGAGCTGCTGCAGCACTGCCACGACGTCGAGCAGAAGCACCACCGCACCCGCGAAGTGCGTTGGGGTCCGCGGACGCTGGACGTGGACATCATCGTTTTCGGTGATGTGGTCAGCGACGACCCCGTCCTGACCCTGCCTCATCCGAGGGCGGCCGAACGGGCCTTTGTCCTGTACCCGTGGTCTCTGCTGGAGCCGAGCGCCCAACTGAACGGGCAGAGTGTTGCAGAGTTGGCAGCCGCAGCTGAAGACATGCCCGACATCCGTCGCTTCGATGGCTACGGCGACGTCGCCGGTGTTCCTGCGACGGGAGCGGTGGAGTAGCAGTGAAGCCCATGCGCCCCGCGGTCCTGGTCATCATCGCCATCATCGCTGCCGCCATCGGTTGGCTGGCCACGGCGGCAACCAACCGCTTCAGCATGCCCACTCCCGTGCTTCCGGTCTCCGCACTGGTCACCATGGGCGTCATCGCCGTGCTCACCCTGATCATGGGAATTCGGGTGCTGCGGTGGCGCAACGGCAAGAAGAAGAACCTGCTCAACCCGATCCTGGCCGCCAGGACGCTGATTCTTGCCCAGGCCTGCGCATATGCAGGGACGCTCCTTCTGGGCTGGCATGCTGGCATCTCCTTTGACCTTCTGCGAATAGGAACCTTGCGCAGTGGTGAAGGCATCCTGTGGAACGCTGTCCTGATGGGCGGCGGTGGCGTGGTGATGGTGATCGTCGGCCTGGTGGTCGAGAGGTTCTGCCGAATCCCACCGGAAGACCTCGAAGGTGGCACCCCTGGACCGGAAACCCGCCGCGGGGAAGCAAAAGGCGAAGGCGAGTATGCGTACCGAGGCGATTGACCCTCCCGGCGTCCAGTGGCTGCGGGTTTCCCCGAAGTACGTCACGGTCCGCTTGGTGGAGTGGGCCATCGGAAACCTGGTGATGGTGGCGATCCTCAGCCTTCCCCTCGTGTTTGTGCAGCTGGGTTGGTGGCGTTGGCCTCCGCTGTGGCTCGCCGCCACGGTACCTGCGGTGATGCTCGTTCTGGCGTTGTGGCGGCTCGTGCTGATTCCGCGCCAAGTCCGCGCAATCGGCTACGCGGAGCGCGATGACGATCTCCTCATCCGCCGTGGCATCTTTTTCCAGCGGACCATGGTGGTCCCGTATGGACGCATGCAGTACGTGGATGTGTCTGTTGGTCCGGTGGAACGTGGGCTGGGACTCTGTACTTTGAAACTCCATACGGCGTCCGCCGGAACCAGCGCATACCTTCCTGGGCTTCCTGCCGAGGAAGGCGCACGGCTGCGTGAACAGCTTTCGGCACGTGGAGAAGCCAGGCTGGCCGGGCTGTGAGCCCGGAGGGTAGCGCCACCGCGGGCCTCCCCGCTAAAGCCGACGACGGCGAGTGGCGGCGCGTGCATCCAGCGTCGCCGTTCGTGCGCGGCTGGGTGGCGCTGGCCGCCGTCGGATACTTTTTCGGTCGCGACGCCTTTGAACGCATACTGCAGGGCCGCGACATCCTCGATCCCAACCTCAACGGACGGGTGCCCTGGCTGTTGGCCGGTGGCGGCATTGTGCTTCTCCTGACCGTGGGTGGGTTCATCCTGAGCTGGTATTTCACGCGCTATCAGGTGGCCGAGGGCTATGTCCGGGTCAACACCGGCTTCGTGTTCAAGCAGCAGCGGCAGGCACGGCTGGACCGCGTCCAGGCGATCGACATCGTGCAGCCCCTTTTGGCGAGGATTTTTGGCCTCGCTGAACTCAAGTTTGAAGTCGCCGACGCCGGAGAATCGGCCGTGCGGCTCGCTTACCTTCCGCTGGCCCAAGCCAAACAGTTGCGCGCCACTATCCTTGCCCGTGCCGCCGGAGTGGTGAGTGGACCGGAGACTCCGGAAGAAATCCCCGAAGCGCCGGAGCACGTTGTCTTGTCCGTGCCACCTTCCCGGCTTATTGGCTCGCTCCTGCTGAGCGAGCAAACCGTCGGTATCCTGCTCGGTGCCGTGGCATCCATAGCCATCTCCGTGTACACCGAAAACAGCGCCATCTTCCTGGCGCTGATCCCGGCCGTGCTGGGCATCGGTGCTGCTTATTGGAGCTCATTCAACAAGGGCTACAACTTCACTGCCGCGATCTCCCCTGATGGGATCCGGCTGCGTTACGGGCTTCTGGACACCCAAGCCCAGACCTTGCCCCCGGGCCGAATCCAGGCTCTGAGAGTCACTCAGCCGCCCATCTGGAGGATCTTCGGCTGGTATCGCATGCAAGTTAACGTGGCCGGCTACGGTGGTGCGGCAGGCAATGAGAACGCTGCCCGGACCACCCTACTGCCGGTGGGCATGAAGCCGGACGTCATGCGGATGCTGTCCCTCGTGCTGCCGGACCCGGGTGTTGAGGATCCGGAACGGGTTTTCACTTCCGGGCTGGAGGGGTTGGCTGGGCTTGAGGGTGTGGCACCGGCGGGTTCCGGCTCAGCCGGGTTCACTTCCACGGATGGTTTCGTCACTACTCCGCGCCGCGCCCGGCTCCTGGCACCGCTGGGCTGGCGGCGCAACGGTTTCCTGGCCACGCGAACGGCATTGTTGATTCGATCCGGCCGGTGGTGGCGCACTCTGGTCCTGGTTCCCCATCAGCGCACACAGTCCATGGCCTTGCAGCAAGGTCCGCTCGCGCGGCGTTTCGGGGTGGCTGATCTTGTCCTCCACACCACGTCGGGACCTGTGGTGCCACGCCTCTATCAGGCCGACGTGGAGCAGGCTGTGCAGCTTTTCGACCAGCAGGCTGCCCGTGCCCGCGAGGCGAGAAAGCGGCAGACCAGCGAGCAATGGCTTGCGGAGGTAAGCGGCCAGGCTCCACCCCGATCATTACCGCAAGCACCGCCCCAATCACTACCGCAAGCACCAACGCAGGAGGACCCCCAGCATGGTTAGGCCAGGAAGACTCGGAGTCGGGATCATCGGCGCCGGCAAGGTGGGTGCAGTCCTTGGTGCCGCTTTGCGCGCGGCCGAGCACGCCGTCGTCGGGGTTTCTGCGGTATCCGAATCGAGCCGCGAGCGGGCGGAAACGCTGTTGCCGGGGGTCCCGATACTTGGAATCCAGGACATTGTGGAGCGATCGGAACTGGTGCTGCTTGCCGTTCCTGACGATGCCCTTGGCGAGCTTGTTGCTGGACTCGCGAAGCTCGGTGCGTGGCAACCGGGTCAACTGGTGGCTCACACCTCCGGCCGTTTCGGCGTCGGGATCCTGCAGCCGATCCGCACGGCCGGCGCCATTCCGCTGGCGATGCATCCCGCCATGACTTTCACCGGTATGAGCCTTGACCTGACCCGCCTCATGGATTGCACGTTCGGAATCACCGCCGACGCCGCTATGTTGCCGATTGCGCAAGCACTGGTTGTGGAGATGGGTGCCGAGCCGGTGGCAATTGCCGAGGCCGACCGCACCCTGTACCACGCCGCCCTCGCGCACAGCTCCAACCACATGGTGACGCTTGTTGCGCAGGCGTCGCAGTTGCTGCGGGAAATCGGAGTCGAATCCCCGGAGTCCATGCTGGGTCCGTTGCTGCGGGCCACACTGGAGAACGCTCTTGCGTCCGGCGAGTCTGCGTTGACCGGTCCCGTCGCGCGCGGCGACGTAGGCACCGTTGCTGCGCACGCCCAAGCGCTGAAAGAATACGACGGCGGTGCGGGCGGGGACGTGCTCGCGGCCTACCAGGCCATGGCCCGGGCGACGGCCCGGCGTGCCGGAAACCGCGGACTGCTGCGCCCTGAACAACTGACTGACATTGGCGAGGCCTTGGGAACAGAGCCCACCGCGCCGGAAGGAATCTGAACAGCATGGCCATCAAACTCGTGACCACCGCGGCCGAACTGCGTGCCGAAAGCGCGCGGCTCCTTGCTTCCAAGCGAGGAAGTTCCCAGGGCCTGGTGCCGACCATGGGGGCCCTGCACTCCGGCCATGCAGCCCTGGCAAAGACCGCCGTGGCAGAAAACGACGTCGTGGTAGCCACGATTTTCGTCAATCCGCTCCAGTTCGGCGACGCCGTGGACCTCGACCGCTATCCCCGCACCCTTGACGCCGATATGGCCCTCCTGGATGCCGAAGGAGTGGACCTTGTCTTCGCGCCCTCCGTGGACGAGGTGTACCCCGGCGGGCAGCCGCTGGTTCGCGTCACGGCGGGTCCGCTGGGCGGGAAATGGGAAGGCGCCTCACGCCCGGGACACTTCGATGGCGCCCTGACAGTGGTAGCCAAGTTGCTGCACTACGGAATTCCGGGCGGTGCAGCTGCGGACGGTTCTATGCCTGCCTACCGTGCCTACTTTGGCCAGAAGGACGCCCAGCAACTTGCCCTCGTGAAGCGAATGGTCGCGGATCTGAACTTCCCCGTGGGGATCGTGCCCGTGCCCACCGTCCGTAGTGACGACGGGTTGGCGCTTTCCAGCCGTAACCGCTTCCTCTCGGACGAAGAACGCGAGGCCGCGCTGGTGCTCTCACGCGCTCTGCGCCTTATCGAGTCCCGCGCGAACGCACATGAACCGCTGGACCTGGATTCCGCCGTCGCGCTTGTTGAATCCCAGCCGCTGGTGGAACTGGACTATTTCGACGTCGTGGACCCCAACACTCTTGAGCCGCTGGCGGAGAACTGCAAAGAAACTCCGTTCCGCGGCGAAGGGCTGGCAATCATTGCCGCCAAGGTGGGCCCCGTGCGGTTGATAGACAACCTTCCGCTTAATTCCTGAGGTTGAATACCTAACGTTTGGATTTTCTGCTGACGGGAATCTCCTGGGCGTCTAGACTGTTCCTGTCTTCACCGGCACCGATCGCCGGAATCCAAGCCCAAACCTGAGGAATCCTCATGTCTACCGACGTCACGTCCGACGCCAACAGCGAGCCCGGTTCCGGCGCATCCGCAAGTGCTGCCTCCACAGAGGAAGCGCTCACGCAGACTCCCGTATCAGGGAAGATGTCCCGCGAATCCGTCACGGTCATTGTCACCTTGTTGGTTGCCACCTTTGTGGTAATCCTCAACGAGACCATCATGAACGTGGCGCTCCAGCGGCTGATGACCGATCTCAAGGTGGATGCGCCCACGGTCCAGTGGCTCGCCACCGGGTTCATGCTGACCATGGCGGTGGTCATTCCCACCACCGGGTTCATCCTGCAGCGATTGACCACCCGTGGCTCGTTCATGCTCGCGATGGGACTCTTCAGCGGCGGAACTCTGCTCGCCGCCCTGGCACCCGGGTTCCCCGTGCTGCTCCTTGCACGCATCGTCCAGGCTGGCGGCACAGCCATCATGCTGCCATTGCTGATGACCACCATTCTCACTCTCGTACCGATGTCCCGGCGCGGAGCCGTGATGGGTAACGTCAGCATCGCCATCTCGGTCGCTCCCGCTATGGGCCCCACCGTTTCAGGCATCATCCTGGACCACTTCTCGTGGCGCTTCATGTTCGTGTTCGTGCTCCCCGTAGCGCTGGCTGCCTTGGCGATCGGCGCCAAGTACCTCACCAACGTGGGGGAGCGCGGGAAGACTGGTTTGGACTTCACTTCAGTGGTCCTCACCGTGCCTGCCTTCGGTGGCCTTGTCTATGGCCTCAGCCAGATCGGTGGTGCCAACGCCGGGGTGGTTCCGATCATCGCACTCGTAGTAGGAGTCGTGTGCTTGGCGCTGTTCGTCTTCCGCCAGCTCAAACTGCAGAAGACGGACTCGCCACTGCTGGATCTCCGGGCCTTCAACTTCCGAATGTTCACGGTGTCCACACTGTTGATGGTCGTAGCGATGATGGCCCTGTTCGGTGGCGTCATCCTGCTCCCGCTATACCTGCAGAACACCCTGCACCTGCAGCCGATGGAAACCGGCCTGGCACTCTTGCCCGGCGGTTTGGCCATGGGTCTGTTGGGGCCCGTGATCGGACGGATCTTCGACAAAGTGGGTCCACTGCCGCTGACCGTATCCGGTTCAGTCCTCATGGTCCTGACGCTCTGGCAGTTCTCGCGCCTGGACCAGGCCAGCGCCCTGGGATGGGTGATTGCCCTGCACGTAACGTTGAGCCTCGGCTTGGCACTCCTCTTCACGCCTGCCTTCACCACGGGCTTGAACCCGCTGCCTCCGCACCTGTACTCCCACGGATCGGCCATCATGAGCACGGCCCAGCAGGTGGCCGGCGCTGCTGGCACTGCGCTGCTCGTGTCCATCTTCGCCGTGGTGTCCGCATCCTCCGGCTTGGTCGCCGGCATGCAGGCCGCCTTCCTGGCGGCAACCATCATTGCCGGAGCTGCAGTGGTGCTCGGTGCGATGATGCGCAAGACCGAAGGCGCAGGCCACGGCGGTCACTGAGTTCGGGCTGGGCTCAGCTGTTCGGCGGGTCAGGCCGGGCCGTGTGGGTGGTCCGGCTGGGCCGGCCGTGCGGCTGGGTCCGGCCGTTTGGCGGGCATCCTCGGCGCGCTCGGTCGTTCCTCCCTTAGACGCGCGCTGCCGGATGCCCGCCAACCGGCCTCTTGCCTCCGTGCCCTTCCCGACGTTCTCTCACATCCTGACCTGTTTTACCCGACGTTCTCTCATGTCATGACGTGTTTGGACCGATGTTCTTTCACGTCGTGAGCTGATTGCGGCCGGCCGCTGATAGGCCCGACGGCGGATCCTGGGTGCCGCTTCAAAGGGCGGCTATTGCCGCCGCTTCTTTGTGTGACCGGCTTCACGGAGAACGGTTCTGCGGATATTGCGGTGTTTCCGGGCTGTTTCCCCAGTGTTTACAGGGTTTTGGGCTGTGTTTGGTTTGATTTGTTCGGACGCTATGGCACGTGTAAAGTTATCTGAGTCGCCGCCGCTGATGCGGAAATGATGGTGACGAAATCCCCTTCAAATTGCCGGTTCCGGTGGTGCTTTTTGCGCCTCTGACCTGGTTGGGGGGACCTGAGGACGGTTTGCTTCATGCGACCGATTCGGGTAAGTTTGAAAAGTTGCTCCGGAGCGATCCTGTGGCCCTGTTAGGGGTCCGGTGGTGCCGGTTAGTGTCTGTTGTTTGAGAACTCAATAGTGTGCCAAGTTTGTTGATGCCGATTGTTTTATTGATTGGTTGAAATTATGGCCGGATTGCTGCGCACCCCCGTGTGTGGTGGTCTGGTTTTCAGCTGGTTTCGAATTTTGTGCAGCCGCGCCCTACCGTTATTTCCGGTGGGTGTGGTTGTGTCTGTTATTTTTCAACGGAGAGTTTGATCCTGGCTCAGGATGAACGCTGGCGGCGTGCTTAACACATGCAAGTCGAACGATGATCCCAGCTTGCTGGGGGATTAGTGGCGAACGGGTGAGTAACACGTGAGTAACCTGCCCTTGACTCTGGGATAAGCCTGGGAAACTGGGTCTAATACCGGATACGACCATCTGGCGCATGTCATGGTGGTGGAAAGCTTTTGTGGTTTTGGATGGACTCGCGGCCTATCAGCTTGTTGGTGGGGTAATGGCCTACCAAGGCGACGACGGGTAGCCGGCCTGAGAGGGTGACCGGCCACACTGGGACTGAGACACGGCCCAGACTCCTACGGGAGGCAGCAGTGGGGAATATTGCACAATGGGCGAAAGCCTGATGCAGCGACGCCGCGTGAGGGATGACGGCCTTCGGGTTGTAAACCTCTTTCAGTAGGGAAGAAGCGAAAGTGACGGTACCTGCAGAAGAAGCGCCGGCTAACTACGTGCCAGCAGCCGCGGTAATACGTAGGGCGCAAGCGTTATCCGGAATTATTGGGCGTAAAGAGCTCGTAGGCGGTTTGTCGCGTCTGCTGTGAAAGACCGGGGCTCAACTCCGGTTCTGCAGTGGGTACGGGCAGACTAGAGTGCAGTAGGGGAGACTGGAATTCCTGGTGTAGCGGTGAAATGCGCAGATATCAGGAGGAACACCGATGGCGAAGGCAGGTCTCTGGGCTGTAACTGACGCTGAGGAGCGAAAGCATGGGGAGCGAACAGGATTAGATACCCTGGTAGTCCATGCCGTAAACGTTGGGCACTAGGTGTGGGGGACATTCCACGTTTTCCGCGCCGTAGCTAACGCATTAAGTGCCCCGCCTGGGGAGTACGGCCGCAAGGCTAAAACTCAAAGGAATTGACGGGGGCCCGCACAAGCGGCGGAGCATGCGGATTAATTCGATGCAACGCGAAGAACCTTACCAAGGCTTGACATGAACCGGAAAGACCTGGAAACAGGTGCCCCGCTTGCGGTCGGTTTACAGGTGGTGCATGGTTGTCGTCAGCTCGTGTCGTGAGATGTTGGGTTAAGTCCCGCAACGAGCGCAACCCTCGTTCTATGTTGCCAGCGCGTTATGGCGGGGACTCATAGGAGACTGCCGGGGTCAACTCGGAGGAAGGTGGGGACGACGTCAAATCATCATGCCCCTTATGTCTTGGGCTTCACGCATGCTACAATGGCCGGTACAAAGGGTTGCGATACTGTGAGGTGGAGCTAATCCCAAAAAGCCGGTCTCAGTTCGGATTGGGGTCTGCAACTCGACCCCATGAAGTCGGAGTCGCTAGTAATCGCAGATCAGCAACGCTGCGGTGAATACGTTCCCGGGCCTTGTACACACCGCCCGTCAAGTCACGAAAGTTGGTAACACCCGAAGCCGGTGGCCTAACCCTTGTGGGGGGAGCCGTCGAAGGTGGGACCGGCGATTGGGACTAAGTCGTAACAAGGTAGCCGTACCGGAAGGTGCGGCTGGATCACCTCCTTTCTAAGGAGCTGCTAACAGCTGTGTTGTTTGCCTGCATGGGTGGATGACGGGTTGTCAGTGTTGCCCATTGCGCAGGCGTCTGTTCTGCGGTGGGTGCTCATGGGTGGAAACATCAACGAATCAAACTTTTTTGGCATGGCCTTACCGGTTGTGTCCTGGTGTTAGTACGGCAGTGCCGCGTCCCCTTGGGGGTGTGGTGGTGTCAGGAAAGCGGCCGGGGCGTGGTTTGTGTGGGTTGTGTTTGGCGCACTGTTGGGTCCTGAGGCAACAGGACCTTTTTGCAGCAATGCATGGGGGCATCTTCTGGTGTTTCTTTTGTTCCTGCTTCCGGTATCACCGGTCACTGTCAGCAGCCCTGTTTTTGTGGGGGTTGTGGTGTCCGGGGGTCTGGTTGATGGGGTTGTTGTTTGAGAACTACATAGTGGACGCGAGCATCTGGAACACACACGTGTGTGTGTTCTTACAGCAATTTCTTATGAATGAACCTGGCCCTTGTGGTCATGGTTCTCTCGAGTAAGTTTTTGATCTTTGTGTGGTCAAGTTTTTAAGGGCACACGGTGGATGCCTTGGCATTAGGAGCCGAAGAAGGACGTAGGAATCTGCGATAAGCCTGGGGGAGTTGATAACCGAGCGTTGATCCCAGGATGTCCGAATGGGGAAACCCCGCACAACGCTGTGAGGTGATTGTGTGACCCGCATCTGAACACATAGGGTGCGTGGGGGGAACGCGGGGAAGTGAAACATCTCAGTACCCGCAGGAAGAGAAAACAAGAGTGATTCCGTTAGTAGTGGCGAGCGAACGCGGATCAGGCTAAACCGTTTCCATGTGTGATAGCCGGCGGGCGTTGCATGGGCGGGGTTGTGGGACTTTCCGTACTGGTTCTGCCGGACTGGTGGGGTGTGTAGTGCAGGCATAGGTGAACGGTCTTGAAAGGCCGGCCAGAGAGGGTGTGAGCCCCGTAACCGTAATGTTGTGTACCGCCTGGAGAGGATCCCAAGTAGCACGGGGCCCGAGAAATCCCGTGCGAATCTGTCAGGACCACCTGATAAGCCTAAATACTTCCTAATGACCGATAGCGGACCAGTACCGTGAGGGAAAGGTGAAAAGTACCCCGGGAGGGGAGTGAAACAGTACCTGAAACCGTGTGCTTACAATCCGTCGGAGCCAGTCTGATTCTGGTGACGGCGTGCCTTTTGAAGAATGAGCCTGCGAGTTAGTGTTACGTCGCGAGGTTAACCCGTGTGGGGTAGCCGTAGCGAAAGCGAGTCTGAACAGGGCGAGTGTAGTGGCGTGATCTAGACCCGAAGCGGAGTGATCTACCCATGGCCAGGTTGAAGCGACGGTAAGACGTCGTGGAGGACCGAACCCACTTCAGTTGAAAATGGAGGGGATGAGCTGTGGGTAGGGGTGAAAGGCCAATCAAACTCCGTGATAGCTGGTTCTCCCCGAAATGCATTTAGGTGCAGCGTTGCGTGTTTCTTGCCGGAGGTAGAGCTACTGGATGGCCGATGGGCCCTACAAGGTTACTGACGTCAGCCAAACTCCGAATGCCGGTAAGTGAGAGCGCAGCAGTGAGACTGTGGGGGATAAGCTTCATAGTCGAGAGGGAAACAGCCCAGACCACCAACTAAGGCCCCTAAGCGTGTGCTAAGTGGGAAAGGATGTGGAGTTGCGAAGACAACCAGGAGGTTGGCTTAGAAGCAGCCATCCTTGAAAGAGTG
Organism: Arthrobacter sp. 21a14; assembly: GCA_050627125.1. GTDB lineage: Bacteria > Actinomycetota > Actinomycetes > Actinomycetales > Micrococcaceae > Arthrobacter. Next base: position 610,909 of record CP192487.1, read on the forward strand.
CGTAATAGCTCACTGGTCAAGTGATTCCGCGCCGACAATGTAGCGGGGCTCAAGTACACCGCCGAAGTTGTGGATTTCACACAGTACCCTAGCCTTCGTGGTTCAGGGGTGTGGAGTGGTAGGGGAGCGTCGTGTGGGCAGTGAAGTCGCGGTGGAAACCAGCGGTGGAGCCTACACGAGTGAGAATGCAGGCATGAGTAGCGAAAGACGGGTGAGAAACCCGTCCGCCGAATGATCAAGGGTTCCAGGGTCAAGCTAATCTGCCCTGGGTAAGTCGGGACCTAAGGCGAGGCCGACAGGCGTAGTCGATGGACAACGGGTTGATATTCCCGTACCGGCGAAAAACCGCCCATGCCAAGCGGGGGATACTAACCGCCCGGAGCCTGCCCGCCCACCCTTGTGGTGTGTGGGTTTTGGCCGAGCGCGGGACCTGATCCCGGGAGGTAAGCGTATTAACAGGTGTGACGCAGGAAGGTAGCCGGGCCGGGCGATGGTTGCCCCGGTCCAAGGATGTAGGGTCAGGGATAGGCAAATCCGTTCCTGTGTGCTTCGAGCACGCTCCTGAGATCTGATGGGACCCCCGTTCGGGGGGATCCGGTGATCCTATGCTGCCTAGAAAAGCATCGACGCGAGGTTTTAGCCGCCCGTACCCCAAACCGACACAGGTGATCAGGTAGAGAATACCAAGGCGATCGAGAGAATTATGGTTAAGGAACTCGGCAAAATGCCCCCGTAACTTCGGGAGAAGGGGGGCCTGCCCCGTGATACAGACTTGCTCTGTGGAGCGGGTGTGGGCCGCAGAGACCAGGGGGAAGCGACTGTTTACTAAAAACACAGGTCCGTGCGAAGTCGCAAGACGATGTATACGGACTGACTCCTGCCCGGTGCTGGAAGGTTAAGAGGACCGGTTAGCCCCTTCGGGGGCGAAGCTGAGAATTTAAGCCCCAGTAAACGGCGGTGGTAACTATAACCATCCTAAGGTAGCGAAATTCCTTGTCGGGTAAGTTCCGACCTGCACGAATGGAGTAACGACTTCCCCGCTGTCTCAACCATAAACTCGGCGAAATTGCAGTACGAGTAAAGATGCTCGTTACGCGCAGCAGGACGGAAAGACCCCGAGACCTTTACTATAGTTTGGTATTGGTGTTCGGAGTGGCTTGTGTAGGATAGGTGGGAGACGTTGAAACCCGGACGCCAGTTCGGGTGGAGTCATCGTTGAAATACCACTCTGGTCACTTTGGACATCTAACTTCGGCCCGTGATCCGGGTCAGGGACAGTGCCTGATGGGTAGTTTAACTGGGGCGGTTGCCTCCTAAAAAGTAACGGAGGCGCCCAAAGGTTCCCTCAGCCTGGTTGGCAATCAGGTGTCGAGTGTAAGTGCACAAGGGAGCTTGACTGTGAGAGAGACATCTCAAGCAGGGACGAAAGTCGGGACTAGTGATCCGGCGGTACATTGTGGAATGGCCGTCGCTCAACGGATAAAAGGTACCTCGGGGATAACAGGCTGATCTTGCCCAAGAGTCCATATCGACGGCATGGTTTGGCACCTCGATGTCGGCTCGTCGCATCCTGGGGCTGGAGTAGGTCCCAAGGGTTGGGCTGTTCGCCCATTAAAGCGGTACGCGAGCTGGGTTTAGAACGTCGTGAGACAGTTCGGTCCCTATCCGCTGCGCGCGCAGGAAATTTGAGAAGGGCTGTCCTTAGTACGAGAGGACCGGGACGGACGAACCTCTGGTGTGTCAGTTGTACTGCCAAGTGCACCGCTGATTAGCTACGTTCGGATGGGATAACCGCTGAAAGCATCTAAGCGGGAAGCTCGCTTCAAGATGAGATTTCCATACACAATTTGTGTGAGAGGCCCCCAGCCAGACCACTGGGTTGATAGGCCGGATGTGGAAGCCAGGACCAAAGACTCGTGAAGCTGACCGGTACTAATAGGCCAACAACTTACACCACACACAACACTGCACGCGTCCACTATGTGGTTCCCGAACAACAACCCGTTGCTCACAGGAACAAAACACAACTAAATAACAACACCACAATGTTGTAACCACAGTCTTCCCACCCCCACCACCCAAACCGGTGCCCGGGGGAGCGGGTAACAAGGTTACGGCGGTCATAGCGTGGGGGAAACGCCCGGTCCCATTCCGAACCCGGAAGCTAAGACCCACAGCGCCGATGGTACTGCACCCGGGAGGGTGTGGGAGAGTAGGACACCGCCGGACACACATTAGGTCGAGACCCCCCAACCCACCACGGGTCGGGGGGTCTCCCACATTAACCGACACAACAAAAGGCATGAACAAGCGTCTCTTACCAGAGGCCCTGCCAACCGTGAATCAAAGACGAAGGCCTCCACTACCGTGGAGGCCTTCAGTCGTTAACCGCCATGAATGACCGTAGCGCGGGCCGTCGGCAATGCACCCCCAGGCGCATCAGAAACGACTGTGGCTTCTTGATGCTCCCCAATCCCGTCCATGGAAAACACTCTTCCAGCACGCACAATCTCGCATCAGATGCCAATCCACCTATGTGGAAAAGCTGGAGGAATTGGAAAAAACCGGCCTGATCGCGGAACAGCTACCCGTCAACGCTGGAGTCATTAGGCGCTCGTTGTCTTAGAAGCCTTCGCGGCTGCCTTGGCCGCTTGTTTGCTGGCGCGAACTTTGACCAGGGAATCGGGATCCACGATGTCGGCAACAGAGAGGTATGAGCCCTCTTCGCCGTAGTGCCCAGCTGCTTCCCGCCATCCTTTGGCTTCAAGGCCGCATTGCTTACCCAGGAGGGCCAGGAAGATTTTCGCTTTCTGCTCTCCGAACCCAGGCAAGGCCTTGAGGCGGCGCAGTACCTCAGCACCGTCGGGATTGCCGCTGGTCCAGATTGCCGCAGCGTCGCCGTTCCAATCCCGGTGTACCGTTTCGGCGAGGGCTTGGACCCTGCCGGCCATGGCCCCTGGGAAGCGATGCACGGCGGGGCGTTCTTTGAATACCTCCACGAAGCCTGCGGGGTCGTAGTCCGCGATCGTGCCAGGATCCAGTGACCCAAGGCGCGTACGGATCTTTTCCGGACCGGCAAACGCCGACTCCATGGTTACCTGTTGATCGAGCAACATTCCGGTCAGCAATGCGAAAGCATCGTCACTCAATAGCTGATCGGCGGCGGCATCTCCTGTGATGTGCAATTCCATGCGTCCCATCCTCCCACCGGTGCGCACGGTCGTCATCGGAAGTGATCAGGTTGGCCAGGTTGATGAACGAACAGAGTAATGTCCGACGGCGGGCTGGCGCGGGTTTTTGGGGTGGTGTTTGGGGGTTGTTGGGGTGGTGTTGGGTGGTTGTTGGGGTGGATTTGCGTTGGGGGTGTGGGGCGTGTATTGTTTTCTGAGTCGCCGGGTGCGAAACGGAAAGCCGGAAGGTGTGTACGGTTCGGTAGGCGGCCAAAAATAACTCTTCTTTTCCAATGGCCTTGTTGGGTGTGCTGCTTTTGTGGTGCGCTGTGCGGGGTGATGTTTTGGGGGGTCTGTTGTTTGAGAACTCAATAGTGTGCCAAGTTTGTTGATGCCGATTGTTTTATTGATTGGTTGAAATTATGGCCGGATCGTTGCGCACCCCCGTGTGTGGTGGTCTGGTTTTCAGCTGGTTTCGAATTTTGTGCAGCCGTGCCTGTCGTTATTTCCGGTGGGTGTGGTTGTGTCTGTTTGATTTGTTTTACTTCAACGGAGAGTTTGATCCTGGCTCAGGATGAACGCTGGCGGCGTGCTTAACACATGCAAGTCGAACGATGATCCCAGCTTGCTGGGGGATTAGTGGCGAACGGGTGAGTAACACGTGAGTAACCTGCCCTTGACTCTGGGATAAGCCTGGGAAACTGGGTCTAATACCGGATACGACCATCTGGCGCATGTCATGGTGGTGGAAAGCTTTTGTGGTTTTGGATGGACTCGCGGCCTATCAGCTTGTTGGTGGGGTAATGGCCTACCAAGGCGACGACGGGTAGCCGGCCTGAGAGGGTGACCGGCCACACTGGGACTGAGACACGGCCCAGACTCCTACGGGAGGCAGCAGTGGGGAATATTGCACAATGGGCGAAAGCCTGATGCAGCGACGCCGCGTGAGGGATGACGGCCTTCGGGTTGTAAACCTCTTTCAGTAGGGAAGAAGCGAAAGTGACGGTACCTGCAGAAGAAGCGCCGGCTAACTACGTGCCAGCAGCCGCGGTAATACGTAGGGCGCAAGCGTTATCCGGAATTATTGGGCGTAAAGAGCTCGTAGGCGGTTTGTCGCGTCTGCTGTGAAAGACCGGGGCTCAACTCCGGTTCTGCAGTGGGTACGGGCAGACTAGAGTGCAGTAGGGGAGACTGGAATTCCTGGTGTAGCGGTGAAATGCGCAGATATCAGGAGGAACACCGATGGCGAAGGCAGGTCTCTGGGCTGTAACTGACGCTGAGGAGCGAAAGCATGGGGAGCGAACAGGATTAGATACCCTGGTAGTCCATGCCGTAAACGTTGGGCACTAGGTGTGGGGGACATTCCACGTTTTCCGCGCCGTAGCTAACGCATTAAGTGCCCCGCCTGGGGAGTACGGCCGCAAGGCTAAAACTCAAAGGAATTGACGGGGGCCCGCACAAGCGGCGGAGCATGCGGATTAATTCGATGCAACGCGAAGAACCTTACCAAGGCTTGACATGAACCGGAAAGACCTGGAAACAGGTGCCCCGCTTGCGGTCGGTTTACAGGTGGTGCATGGTTGTCGTCAGCTCGTGTCGTGAGATGTTGGGTTAAGTCCCGCAACGAGCGCAACCCTCGTTCTATGTTGCCAGCGCGTTATGGCGGGGACTCATAGGAGACTGCCGGGGTCAACTCGGAGGAAGGTGGGGACGACGTCAAATCATCATGCCCCTTATGTCTTGGGCTTCACGCATGCTACAATGGCCGGTACAAAGGGTTGCGATACTGTGAGGTGGAGCTAATCCCAAAAAGCCGGTCTCAGTTCGGATTGGGGTCTGCAACTCGACCCCATGAAGTCGGAGTCGCTAGTAATCGCAGATCAGCAACGCTGCGGTGAATACGTTCCCGGGCCTTGTACACACCGCCCGTCAAGTCACGAAAGTTGGTAACACCCGAAGCCGGTGGCCTAACCCTTGTGGGGGGAGCCGTCGAAGGTGGGACCGGCGATTGGGACTAAGTCGTAACAAGGTAGCCGTACCGGAAGGTGCGGCTGGATCACCTCCTTTCTAAGGAGCTGCTAACAGCTGTGTTGTTTGCCTGCATGGGTGGATGACGGGTTGTCAGTGTTGCCCATTGCGCAGGCGTCTGTTCTGCGGTGGGTGCTCATGGGTGGAAACATCAACGAATCAAACTTTTTTGGCATGGCCTTACCGGTTGTGTCCTGGTGTTAGTACGGCAGTGCCGCGTCCCCTTGGGGGTGTGGTGGTGTCAGGAAAGCGGCCGGGGCGTGGTTTGTGTGGGTTGTGTTTGGCGCACTGTTGGGTCCTGAGGCAACAGGACCTTTTTGCAGCAATGCATGGGGGCATCTTCTGGTGTTTCTTTTGTTCCTGCTTCCGGTATCACCGGTCACTGTCAGCAGCCCTGTTTTTGTGGGGGTTGTGGTGTCCGGGGGTCTGGTTGATGGGGTTGTTGTTTGAGAACTACATAGTGGACGCGAGCATCTAGAACATGCACGGTGCCGGCTCCCTTGGGGGTTGGTGGGTGTGTGTTCTTACAGCAATTTCTTATGAATGAACCTGGCCCTTGTGGTCATGGTTCTCTCGAGTAAGTTTTTGATCTTTGTGTGGTCAAGTTTTTAAGGGCACACGGTGGATGCCTTGGCATTAGGAGCCGAAGAAGGACGTAGGAATCTGCGATAAGCCTGGGGGAGTTGATAACCGAGCGTTGATCCCAGGATGTCCGAATGGGGAAACCCCGCACAACGCTGTGAGGTGATTGTGTGACCCGCATCTGAACACATAGGGTGCGTGGGGGGAACGCGGGGAAGTGAAACATCTCAGTACCCGCAGGAAGAGAAAACAAGAGTGATTCCGTTAGTAGTGGCGAGCGAACGCGGATCAGGCTAAACCGTTTCCATGTGTGATAGCCGGCGGGCGTTGCATGGGCGGGGTTGTGGGACTTTCCGTACTGGTTCTGCCGGACTGGTGGGGTGTGTAGTGCAGGCATAGGTGAACGGTCTTGAAAGGCCGGCCAGAGAGGGTGTGAGCCCCGTAACCGTAATGTTGTGTACCGCCTGGAGAGGATCCCAAGTAGCACGGGGCCCGAGAAATCCCGTGCGAATCTGTCAGGACCACCTGATAAGCCTAAATACTTCCTAATGACCGATAGCGGACCAGTACCGTGAGGGAAAGGTGAAAAGTACCCCGGGAGGGGAGTGAAACAGTACCTGAAACCGTGTGCTTACAATCCGTCGGAGCCAGTCTGATTCTGGTGACGGCGTGCCTTTTGAAGAATGAGCCTGCGAGTTAGTGTTACGTCGCGAGGTTAACCCGTGTGGGGTAGCCGTAGCGAAAGCGAGTCTGAACAGGGCGAGTGTAGTGGCGTGATCTAGACCCGAAGCGGAGTGATCTACCCATGGCCAGGTTGAAGCGACGGTAAGACGTCGTGGAGGACCGAACCCACTTCAGTTGAAAATGGAGGGGATGAGCTGTGGGTAGGGGTGAAAGGCCAATCAAACTCCGTGATAGCTGGTTCTCCCCGAAATGCATTTAGGTGCAGCGTTGCGTGTTTCTTGCCGGAGGTAGAGCTACTGGATGGCCGATGGGCCCTACAAGGTTACTGACGTCAGCCAAACTCCGAATGCCGGTAAGTGAGAGCGCAGCAGTGAGACTGTGGGGGATAAGCTTCATAGTCGAGAGGGAAACAGCCCAGACCACCAACTAAGGCCCCTAAGCGTGTGCTAAGTGGGAAAGGATGTGGAGTTGCGAAGACAACCAGGAGGTTGGCTTAGAAGCAGCCATCCTTGAAAGAGTGCGTAATAGCTCACTGGTCAAGTGATTCCGCGCCGACAATGTAGCGGGGCTCAAGTACACCGCCGAAGTTGTGGATTTCACACAGTACCCTAGCCTTCGTGGTTCAGGGGTGTGGAGTGGTAGGGGAGCGTCGTGTGGGCAGTGAAGTCGCGGTGGAAACCAGCGGTGGAGCCTACACGAGTGAGAATGCAGGCATGAGTAGCGAAAGACGGGTGAGAAACCCGTCCGCCGAATGATCAAGGGTTCCAGGGTCAAGCTAATCTGCCCTGGGTAAGTCGGGACCTAAGGCGAGGCCGACAGGCGTAGTCGATGGACAACGGGTTGATATTCCCGTACCGGCGAAAAACCGCCCATGCCAAGCGGGGGATACTAACCGCCCGGAGCCTGCCCGCCCACCCTTGTGGTGTGTGGGTTTTGGCCGAGCGCGGGACCTGATCCCGGGAGGTAAGCGTATTAACAGGTGTGACGCAGGAAGGTAGCCGGGCCGGGCGATGGTTGCCCCGGTCCAAGGATGTAGGGTCAGGGATAGGCAAATCCGTTCCTGTGTGCTTCGAGCACGCTCCTGAGATCTGATGGGACCCCCGTTCGGGGGGATCCGGTGATCCTATGCTGCCTAGAAAAGCATCGACGCGAGGTTTTAGCCGCCCGTACCCCAAACCGACACAGGTGATCAGGTAGAGAATACCAAGGCGATCGAGAGAATTATGGTTAAGGAACTCGGCAAAATGCCCCCGTAACTTCGGGAGAAGGGGGGCCTGCCCCGTGATACAGACTTGCTCTGTGGAGCGGGTGTGGGCCGCAGAGACCAGGGGGAAGCGACTGTTTACTAAAAACACAGGTCCGTGCGAAGTCGCAAGACGATGTATACGGACTGACTCCTGCCCGGTGCTGGAAGGTTAAGAGGACCGGTTAGCCCCTTCGGGGGCGAAGCTGAGAATTTAAGCCCCAGTAAACGGCGGTGGTAACTATAACCATCCTAAGGTAGCGAAATTCCTTGTCGGGTAAGTTCCGACCTGCACGAATGGAGTAACGACTTCCCCGCTGTCTCAACCATAAACTCGGCGAAATTGCAGTACGAGTAAAGATGCTCGTTACGCGCAGCAGGACGGAAAGACCCCGAGACCTTTACTATAGTTTGGTATTGGTGTTCGGAGTGGCTTGTGTAGGATAGGTGGGAGACGTTGAAACCCGGACGCCAGTTCGGGTGGAGTCATCGTTGAAATACCACTCTGGTCACTTTGGACATCTAACTTCGGCCCGTGATCCGGGTCAGGGACAGTGCCTGATGGGTAGTTTAACTGGGGCGGTTGCCTCCTAAAAAGTAACGGAGGCGCCCAAAGGTTCCCTCAGCCTGGTTGGCAATCAGGTGTCGAGTGTAAGTGCACAAGGGAGCTTGACTGTGAGAGAGACATCTCAAGCAGGGACGAAAGTCGGGACTAGTGATCCGGCGGTACATTGTGGAATGGCCGTCGCTCAACGGATAAAAGGTACCTCGGGGATAACAGGCTGATCTTGCCCAAGAGTCCATATCGACGGCATGGTTTGGCACCTCGATGTCGGCTCGTCGCATCCTGGGGCTGGAGTAGGTCCCAAGGGTTGGGCTGTTCGCCCATTAAAGCGGTACGCGAGCTGGGTTTAGAACGTCGTGAGACAGTTCGGTCCCTATCCGCTGCGCGCGCAGGAAATTTGAGAAGGGCTGTCCTTAGTACGAGAGGACCGGGACGGACGAACCTCTGGTGTGTCAGTTGTACTGCCAAGTGCACCGCTGATTAGCTACGTTCGGATGGGATAACCGCTGAAAGCATCTAAGCGGGAAGCTCGCTTCAAGATGAGATTTCCATACACAATTTGTGTGAGAGGCCCCCAGCCAGACCACTGGGTTGATAGGCCGGATGTGGAAGCGAGGACCAAAGACTCGTGAAGCTGACCGGTACTAATAGGCCAACAACTTACACCACACACAACACTGCACGCGTCCACTATGTGGTTCCCGAACAACAACCCGTTGCTCACAGGAACAAAACACAACTAAATAACAACACCACAATGTTGTAACCACAGTCTTCCCACCCCCACCACCCAAACCGGTGCCCGGGGGAGCGGGTAACAAGGTTACGGCGGTCATAGCGTGGGGGAAACGCCCGGTCCCATTCCGAACCCGGAAGCTAAGACCCACAGCGCCGATGGTACTGCACCCGGGAGGGTGTGGGAGAGTAGGACACCGCCGGACACACATTAGGTCGAGACCCCCCAACCCACACCGGGTCGGGGGGTCTCCCACATTAACGAGACGACCAGCCACACCCAGGGCGGGAAAGCCCACCCAGAGGCGAACTCCCCTAGCCCGAGAAGAACTCAGACAACTCTGCGATGAGCTTGTCGGGCGCTTTGTTGGGGCCATCGTGCCCGAATCCAGGGAGGATGGTGTAGCTCGAGCCGGACAGGACGTCGTGGATCTGGCCGCACGCCACACCGAAGTATGCGGGGCTCTTCTCGCCCACCACGATCAGCGTTTCAAGGGGCAGTTCAAGGAACGGCTCGGCGGGCATATCCGCAGCTATCACTGCCTTGATTTCGCGGACTCCGCACGTCATCAGTTCCCGCATCTGCTTGCCCATGGGTGTTCCGGCGGTCAGCTTGGTGGCGAGCGTCAACATGGACAGGGGCATGCGCGCGAAGGCCCCACCGGTCTCTACTCCCTTGATGAGTACGGCGAGTCCGCGATCGTAGTCTCCTGCCGCCGTCGCGCGTTCATACTCCGGCGTCCAGTCAGCTTTGACGCTGTGGTTGACGGAGACAGCGGGATCGTAAACGGCGAGCCGCTCAACCGGTAAGGTCCGTGCCGCATGGAGTGCAACGGCGCCGCCGAAGCTGTGCCCGAAAACGTCCGTGCTGGATGTGTGTTTCATGACAGCGTCAAGATCCCGGATGTCGGCTTCGAGGGTGTAGTCCTCGGGCTGCGGAGATGATTCACCGCGTCCACGGCGGTTGAAGGTATGGACAGGCCGGCCGAGGGACTCACTCAGTTTCTGCGCGAAACGTGTGTAGTCGGAGGCCGTCACCATTGAGGCGGGCACGACCACGATGCCGGAGCCTGCAGCTGCCAGGTCACCGCCCGTAGTCAGTACCTCGAGGTGTCCGCCGTCCGTTGTGGTGATGATCTCGCGCGTCATGTCTTGAGCCTAACCGAGCCACCTGAACGCAGGCAGCATGCCGGACGTTATGTGGACAACAATCAGCTTTTGAAGTAGTCCGAAATGTCCATGACGAGTTCCTTCACAGCGGCTGGAACGGACCCGTGAAACCCTTTTGGCGATACCGCAAGGGTGCTTCCGGGAACAGCGGCGTGCAAACGCGCTGCGGTTACCTTGTAGTATTGCGGGCTCTTCTTGCCCACCATGAAATGGGTGCTGGCAGGTAGAACGGAGAAATCGTGCGAAGTTTCCGTGGCGTCGAAGGCAGCTTTGAGTTCTCCGACGCCGGATGGCAGGAGTTCACGGAACATTGTGTTGACTTTGGTTCGCGAAACCACGGCCATGAGGCCCACCAGCAGGGGTTCAGGGACCCGGGCCAACGCACTTCCCGGATGCATTCCCTGCTTCATGCGGGCCAATGCGAGGTTGATGTTGCCCTTGTTCACGGAATCCTCGAAGCCGGCCATCCAGTCGGTGTCCATGCTTCCGTCGATATTAACTGCCGCGTCGTAAACGGCGAGCCTGTCCGGTTGGTGCCGTGTGCCGGCAAACGCCTGCGCAGCGTTGAGGGCCACCGACCCGCCCAGGCTGTGGCCGAGGATGTTCCTCGCGTCGGTGGCATCCATGATGGTGCGCACATCCGCAATTTCCGTGACCATGGAGTAGTTGTGTGGTTGATCGCTGGAGTTGCCGCGGCCCCTGCGATCGTAGACGTCCACGGCCCACCCATCACCGAGGCCCTTCGCGAGGGCAATGGAAAAGGGCCGATAGATCAGGGCAGTGAGGAATGCGCCACCGATCAGGACCACGCGGCGCTCCCCGGGTGCGTCTTCCGCGCCGTAGCTGTACAAGGCGAGTTTGCCGCCGTCGTGCGTTTTGATGGTGCGTTCCCTCACCGGTTTATCCTAGGGCGCGCCGGCACTGGGGCTGTGCCTCCTGAGAGGAAACGGGCGATTCGGGCTGCAAGCCGCCTGCCTGGCCGCAGGGGACCTTCATGGAACTGCAAGGGCACAATAGCGAAGTCGATGACTGGAACCGCTCCAGCAAGGGTGCGGCCGGTCTCGGCGAAGTAGGACGGACTCCAGCCGCCGCTAAGCATGAGTGTTGGAGTCACGAGCGAGGTGAAATCGTGAAGATGCGCGTCGGCGTCGAGTACGGCCCGCATTTCGGCGACGGCGGTGGGCAACAGGGAGCGCATCTCCGAACCCAGCCGCGTCTGTGCAGAGAGGATGCTCAGCATCCGCAAGGCGCCCATCGGCAGGTAGGAGATGGGGCCGGCCGTTCCCAAACCCTGCACCAGATGGGCCCACGCGTGGTCCAGTTGGCCTGCGGTAACTGCGGCTTCCAATTCCGGACGCCACCGGCCATGGAGATTTCCTGATAGCGAGACAGCGGCATCGTAGGTGACCAGGCGGTTGATCTTGGTGCTGCGAGCCGCCTGAAGCGCCACGAAGCCGCCGTAACTGTGCGCCACGACATCCGTTGAGTCTGTCCTCCGCATCACCGCCTGAAGGTCCGCGATCTCGGTGCCGGCGGAGTAGCCGGGCGGTTGTGGCGCCGAACGGCCGCGGCCTCGCCGGTTGTAGCAATGAACCGGTCGCCCCAGCATGAGGCTCAGGGTCCGCGCGAAGGGCCAGTACAGGGAATCGGTCACCAAAGTCCCATGGACCACGACGACGCCGGACGGTTCCGCAGGCGCCTGCGAACCGGGAATCGAGGCTTTCGACGCCGGCCGGAACGTGTGCACCTCAAGCTGCCCGCCGCCGTCGTCCGTTTCAACTGTCCACGTCTCCACAGCCCGAGTCTATGTCCGGACGTAGAGGCCCGTAATCACCGGTAAACTTAAGGACTGTGACTTCCGCAAACACCCCAGCCCTGAACACCTCCGCAGAGCCCATCGACGCCAGCGAGCAGATGCGTATCCGTATGGACAAGCGCGCCAAGCTGATCGAACGTGGCACAGAGGCCTATCCTGTGGGCGTTGAGCGGACACATTCCTTGAGTGAGATCCGCGAAAAGTATGCGCACTTGGAAGCCGACGAAACTACCGGTGACATCGTAGGCGTCACCGGTCGCGTCGTGTTCGTGCGCAACACCGGCAAGCTCTGCTTCGCTACCCTCCAGGAAGGTGGCGTTGACGGCAAGGGCGTTCGTCTCCAGGCAATGCTGAGCCTGGCCAATGTGGGCGAGGAAGCGCTGGCCGATTGGAAGGCCCTGGTTGACCTTGGGGACCACGTTTTCATCAAGGGCGAGGTCATTTCCTCCCGCCGCGGTGAGCTCTCCGTCATGGCCGATTCCTGGTCCATGGCCTCCAAGGCCCTGCGCCCGCTACCGGTCCTGCACGCGGAGCTTAACGAAGAAACCCGTGTTCGCCAGCGTTACGTGGATCTGATGGTCCGCGATGAAGCCCGCGAGATGGTCTACAAGCGCGCTGCCATTACGCGCTCTGTCCGCGACACCCTGGACCGCCACGGCTACGTCGAGGTGGAGACCCCCATCCTGCAACTGGTCCACGGTGGCGCAACGGCCCGTCCGTTCGAGACGCACATGAACGCGTTCGATCAGAAGATGACCCTGCGCATCGCCACGGAACTCTTCCTGAAGCGCGCTGTAGTGGGTGGCATCGACCGCGTCTACGACATGGGCCGCGTGTTCCGGAACGAAGGCGTCGACTCCACGCACAGCCCCGAATTCACCACCCTTGAGTGCTACGAAGCCTGGGCCGACCAGTTCGTCATGGCCGAGCGCATGAAGGAAATCATCCTGAACGTGGCGGACGTTGTTGGTACCCGCACCATCCAGACGGATGCAGGCGAGATCAACCTCGACGGCGAATGGGCTTGGGTTGCGGTGTACCCGGGGCTTTCTGAAGCGATTGGCGTTGAAGTCACTCCCGACACCACGGTTGAGGAACTGCTGGCCATTGCTGCCAAGCACGAGGTCAAGGTGGATCCGAAGTGGGACGCCGAGAAGATCGTGGTTGAGCTCTTCGGCGAGATCGTGGAACCCACCCTGCTGAACCCGACGTTCGTTTACAACTATCCGCCGTCCGCTCAACCGCTTGCCCGTCCGCATCGCGAAGATGGCCGGCTTATCGAGGCATGGGACCTGATCATCGGGGGCATGGAGCGCGGGACGGCTTTCTCCGAACTCATTGACCCCGTTATCCAGCGCGAACGGCTTACGGAGCAGTCACGCCGTTCTGCCGCTGGCGACGTAGAGGCCATGCAACTCGACGAAGACTTCCTTCGCGCCCTTGAATACGGCGCCCCGCCCATGGGTGGTATCGGGCTCGGCATCGATCGCCTTGTCATGTTGTTCACCGGTGCAGGTATCCGCGAAACCATTCTGTTCCCCTTGCTGAAGCCCGAAGGACACTGATCATGGAATACATCGCAGTCCTGGCGCCATCGGTCGTTGTTGGTTTGATCTTCTGGTTTGCCATGAAGTCCATCTTCAATGCGGACAAATCCGAGCGGCAGGCAGAAGCCCGCGCCCAAGCAGAGGCCAATTTGCGGAATTCCGGCCCTGAGGGTGAAGGCCCGGCAGCTAAATAGCCTGCAAATTGGGTGTCCTTAGCAGGAAACCCAAATGTGCCTTTGACGTGTGTGCTTGGCGTGAACGATAATCAGTAATAGGAACCCTCAAATTTCTGATTATCCAACCCTCCAAAAGAGAGGCTACTCATGGCACAGAAAGTTAAAATCATCCTCGTCGATGACCTGGATGAAGGGTCAGCGGACGAAACTGTCCGTTTCGGGCTGGACGGCGTTAGCTACGAGATGGACTTGTCCACCGCTAACGCAGAATCTTTGCGCAAAGCATTGGAGCCCTACGTAGCCAAGGCCAGGAAGACCTCTTCGGGTCGTGCAACACGTGGCCGTGCGACTGCCACTCGAAACCAGGATTCGGCACAGATCCGTCAATGGGCTCGTGACAACGGTTACACCGTAAACAGTCGCGGACGTATTCAGGCTGAAATTCAGGAAGCGTACCAGAAGGCCAATTCCTGATTCACCCGCCTTCAATGCCCCGGCAGCTTCTGCCGGGGCATTAGCTTTTTAAGCCCATGGTTTGTTGTCAGGCCTTCCAAGGGGGTGCCTGGACCGGGCCCTTGGAATATTCCGTGAATCGTTCCGGCACCTACGGTGGGGATTATCCGACCTTTTGGAACTGGACAAAACGCCTGCTCAAAGCGCCTGCTCAAAGCGCCTGCTCAAAGCGGGGCGCGTTCCTCGGCCTACCACTGCCCTCGGTGGCTGACCACGTCCTTCAGGAGCCCTGACCACGTCCTTCAGGAGCCCTGACCACGTCCTTCCGGAGCCCTGACCACGTCCTTCCGGGGGCCGGCACGGGCGTGGGACAGGCGTTCAGCGGCCGGGCCTCCCTACCGCGAAGGGGGTGCCAGGTTTATTCCGCTGGGCGTCATGTTTCCCCTGTGGCGAACACGCTCCAAAAGTCGGGCTTCGGCACGTAGCATCAAAGTACGTCGTAGCTAGGAGTGTGGCGAAATGTTTGAGAGATTTACGGACCGTGCCCGTCGCGTGGTTGTCCTTGCCCAAGAAGAGGCACGGATGCTCAATCACAATTACATTGGTACCGAGCACATCCTCTTGGGTCTGATCCACGAGGGTGAAGGCGTTGCCGCAAAGGCGCTTGAATCCCTGAGCATTTCGCTCGATGGCGTCCGCGAACAGGTGCAGGAGATCATCGGCCAGGGCCAGCAGGCTCCGTCCGGGCACATCCCCTTTACCCCGCGCGCCAAGAAGGTGCTTGAGCTTTCGCTCCGCGAAGCACTGCAGCTCGGCCACAATTACATCGGAACCGAGCACATCCTGCTCGGTCTCATCCGCGAGGGTGAAGGCGTTGCTGCCCAGGTACTGGTTAAGCTTGGCGCGGACCTTAACAGGGTCCGTCAGCAGGTCATCCAGCTGCTTTCCGGCTACCAGGGCAAGGAAGCCGCAGGTTCGGGTTCCAGTCAGGGCCAGCCGGAGGGAACCCCGGCAGGCTCGGTGGTTCTGGACCAGTTCGGACGCAACCTCACCCAGGCTGCCCGCGAGAACAAGCTCGATCCCGTGATCGGCCGCGAGCAGGAGATGGAACGCGTCATGCAGGTCCTCTCCCGCCGTACCAAGAACAACCCAGTGCTCATCGGTGAGCCCGGCGTCGGTAAGACGGCCGTCGTCGAGGGCCTTGCCCAGGCGATTGTCCGCGGCGACGTCCCGGAGACAATCAAGGACAAGCAGCTGTACACGCTGGACCTTGGTTCGCTGGTTGCCGGCTCGCGCTACCGTGGCGACTTCGAAGAGCGCCTGAAGAAGGTCCTCAAGGAGATCCGCACCCGCGGCGACATCATCCTCTTCATTGACGAGATCCACACCCTCGTTGGTGCAGGTGCTGCTGAAGGCGCCATCGATGCTGCATCCATCCTGAAGCCGATGCTTGCCCGTGGTGAACTCCAGACCATTGGTGCCACCACGCTGGATGAGTACCGCAAGCACATTGAGAAGGACGCTGCTCTTGAGCGCCGCTTCCAGCCGATCCAGGTCAAGGAGCCTTCCGTCGCCCACGCGATCGAGATCCTGAAGGGCCTGCGGGACCGCTACGAGGCACACCACCGCGTAACGATTACCGACGGCGCCCTCGCCTCAGCCGCGCAGCTGGCCGAACGCTACATTTCGGACCGCTTCCTGCCGGACAAGGCGATCGACCTCATCGATGAAGCCGGCGCACGCCTGCGTATTCGCCGCATGACCGCTCCGCCGGAGCTCAAGGCCATGGACGAGCGCATTGCCGACGTCAAGATGGAGAAGGAATCCGCCATCGACGCCCAGGACTTTGAGGGTGCCGCTTCGCTGCGCGACAAGGAGCAGAAGCTCATTGCCGAACGCGCTGAGAAGGAGCGCAACTGGAAGTCCGGCGGCATGGATGACATCTCCGAGGTTGATGAAGACCTGATCGCCGAGGTTCTCGCGAACTCCACCGGTATCCCCGTCTTCAAGCTCACCGAGGAAGAGTCTTCGCGGCTCCTCAAGATGGAAGACGAACTGCACAAGCGCGTCGTCGGCCAGGACGAAGCCATCAAGGCCCTTTCCCAGGCTATCCGCCGCACACGTGCAGGCCTGAAGGACCCCAAGCGTCCTGGTGGCTCGTTTATCTTCGCCGGGCCTACGGGTGTGGGCAAGACCGAGCTCGCCAAGGCCCTTGCCGAGTTCCTGTTCGGTGAAGAGGACGCCCTCATCACGCTGGACATGTCCGAGTACTCCGAGAAGCACACGGTTTCGCGACTCTTCGGTGCACCTCCGGGCTATGTCGGCTACGAAGAAGGCGGCCAGCTGACGGAGAAAGTTCGTCGCCGTCCGTTCTCCGTGGTCCTGTTCGACGAAGTTGAGAAGGCCCACGCGGACCTCTTCAACTCGCTCCTGCAGATCCTGGAAGACGGCCGACTGACCGACTCCCAGGGCCGCGTGGTGGACTTCAAGAACACCGTGATCATCATGACCACCAACCTGGGTACCCGCGACATCTCAAAGAGCGTCGCTACGGGCTTCCAGTCCGGCACGGATACCCAGACTGGCTACAACCGGATGCGCGCCCGGGTCACGGAGGAGCTCAAGCAGCACTTCCGCCCCGAGTTCCTCAACCGCGTTGACGATGTTGTGGTGTTCCCGCAGCTCACCCAGGACGAGATCATCGAGATCGTGGACATGTTCGTTACCCGCCTGGAGCGTCGCCTCAAGGACAAGGACATGGGCATCGAGCTCACCACGGCAGCAAAGGTTCTTCTGGCCACTCGTGGCTACGATCCCGCAATGGGTGCCCGGCCGCTGCGCCGCACCATCCAGCGCGAGATCGAGGACCAGCTCTCCGAGAAGATCCTCTTCGGCGAATTGCACTCCGGTGACATCGTTGTGGTGGATGTGGACGGCGAAGGCGACGACGCCAAGTTCACGTTTGCAGGCAACGCCAAGCCGCGGATCCCGGAGATTGCTCCTACCGCATAAGGCACACGTACGAATGCAAAGCCCCATCCGCTCCGAAAGGAACGGGTGGGGCTTTCGCGTCAGATGGCGTCTCGCTGGCGGTTCCGGAGGCATTTGCGTAGCTTGCGTCAAAGCGACGAAGGAGCAGCAATCGGCAAATGGCGCCAGCACCGCCAGTATCCACACACCAACCCCGGAATATCTGAAAGTAGTGTTTCACTATGAGTGAACGGCTCTGTGATCCGCAGCACAATACGTGTTGAATCGGAGCATGGATTCGACTGACACCCCAAGCCCAGGCATGCCACCTGAAACTCCTTTCCACGATATCGACCACTACCTCTCCATCCCCAGGGTCAGTGGTCTCACGCTCAGCCCGGACGGCAAGCGCCTGGTCACTACCGTTTCAACCCTGAACGGCAAGGGCACCGAGTTCGTCACTGCACTGTGGGAGATCGACCCCACCGGCCAGAGCCACGCCCGACGGATCACCCGGAGTTCCAAAGGTGAGGCCGGTGCCGCCTTTGCCGCGAACGGCGATCTTTACTTCACGTCCTCCCGCCCCGACCCCGAGAGCGCAGATCCCGACGCCGATCCGGTGAACGCACTGTGGCTGCTCCCTGCCAGTGGGGGAGAGGCTCGGGTTGTGCACGCTCGAGCCGGCGGGATCAGTTCCGTCATGGCGGGAAAGAACGCGGATGCCATCATCGTCAACGCCGAGGTTTTGGCGGGCTCCAGCAATGAGGAGAACGACGAAGAACGCCGCAAGGCCCGCAAAGACAACAAAGTGTCCGCCATCCTGCACAGTGGCTACCCGATCCGCTATTGGGACGCGGACCTGGGTCCTGCCCAACCGCGCCTGTTTGCAGTGGAGCCGGGCGAGGAGGAGGAAGCCGGCAAACCAACCACCATTGACGCACCAACGCCGCTTAAGCTGAGGAACCTGACTCCCGGCGTCGGCGGCTCGCTGCGGGAAGCCAAAACTGTGGTGAGTCCGGACGGCAAGACCATCTACACGAGCCTCACCAAAGCCCTCGCCAAGGCCGGCAGCCGTGAGGTGCTGGCCGCCGTCGACGTCGCCACGGGAACCGTCAAGGTACTTCTGGACCGCGAGGGAATGAGCTACTTCCCTGGTCCCGTCAGCCCGGACAACCGCACGCTGGTGGTGGAGAGCGAGAGTGACACCACGCCCACGCAAGCGCCGCAGGTCAAGCTGCACCTGCTGGACGTATCAGGCAGCGAAACGACTGACCTGGAGCCGCTCGCGCACCAATGGGACCGCTGGGCTACTGCCTTGGCGTGGCTCCCGGAAGGCAATGCCATCCTGGTGAAAGCGGACGACGACGGCGCGTCGCCGGTTTTCCGGATCGACGTCGCTGACGGTGGAGTAACACGGGTGACGGAAGACGCTGCCGCGTATTCCGACGTCGTGGTTTCGCCGGACGGAACCACAGCGTACGCATTGCGGAGCTCCTACGAGTTCCCCCATGAAGCTGTACGGATCGACCTCGCTTCCGGAGAGGTGGTGAGGTTGCAGGCACCCGCGGAACGGCCAACGTTCAAGGGGCACCTCGAACGTGTGGAAACGACGGCGGAGGACGGCGCTCGTGTGCCGGCGTACCTGGCGCTCCCTGAGGGTGCGTCCGGTGACAACCCGGCCCCGCTCCTGCTGTGGATCCATGGTGGACCGCTGGGCTCATGGAACGCCTGGACCTGGCGTTGGAACCCCTGGCTGCTGGTCGCCAAGGGCTATGCCGTGCTGCTGCCTGACCCTGCGCTATCCACAGGCTACGGTCAGGAGTTCATCCAGCGCGGCTGGGGTGAATGGGGCCAGAAACCTTTCTCGGACCTCATGGCTATCACCGATGCCGTAGTTGAGCGGGCGGACATCGACGAGTCACGGACAGCGGCGATGGGCGGGTCCTTCGGCGGCTACATGGCCAACTGGGTGGCAGGCCAGACGGACCGCTTCAAGGCGATTGTGACCCACGCCAGTTTGTGGGCCCTGGACCAGTTCGGCCCCACCACCGACGCCGCGCAGTACTGGCTGAAGGAAATGACCGTTGAGATGGCGATGGAGAACTCGCCACACCTCAACGTACGCAACATCAAGACGCCAATGCTGGTGATCCACGGAGACAAGGATTATCGCGTCCCGATCGGCGAGGGCCTGCGGCTTTGGTACGAACTCTTGTCCTCATCGCAGTTGCCCGCCGACGACAACGGCCAGAGCCCGCACCGGTTCCTCTACTTCCCCGACGAAAACCACTGGATCCTCCAGCCGCAGCACGCGAAGGTTTGGTACGGAGTAGTGGAGCATTTCCTGGCAAAGCAGGTGCTGGGCGAGGAGGTGGGCCTGCCGGAGGAGTTGGGGATCTAGAGACCGGAACGGGAGACGGCGGATCAGCCTGCGGACATACGGCGAATTCCGGTGGCGTAGGCGTCGAGGACTTCGAATATCCCGCGGTGCTGCCACACGCGGTTGCGGCCGCGGCCTGACGCTTCCGTCAGTACGCCGCGGTCCGTCAGGGCATCGAGTGCGCGCAACGCCGCCATCTCGCCAAGTCCGAGCTCGGTCACAAGGTACTTCGTATTCACTGCAGGCTGGCCGATCAGTGCGGGCAACACCCGCCAGGCCGCCGCGTCCGCGCGCAGCCCCGTCATCTTCGCGCGGGACTCCTCGAGTTGTGCGACAAGGTCGTCGACCAGCCGCGATCCGGTAGTTGCGGCGATCCGACTCGCCATTGCGAACTCTCGGACGATTGGGCCGGCATCGCCCTCCCGAAATGCGCCCAGTGCTGCGAAGTAGCGTGCGGTGTCCACGAGGAGGCCCGCGGAGATCGGCACCGCGGTTGAGTCCACCAGGCCCTTGTTACGGAGAATCGACTGCGCCAGTGCGCGCCCTGTCCGGCCGTTCCCGTCCGGGAAGGGGTGGATCGTTTCGAACTGGGCATGGCTGATCGCCACTTGGACGAGTACGGAGACATCCTGGCGATCGATGAACTTAACCAGGTCCGTGATCGCAGCGGGAATGCGGTCGTGGTGCGGGGCGACGAACTCGGCCACCCGTGGCCCTGCCTGACCAGGGCCGATCCATACCTGCTCGTCCCGGAAACGGCCGGCACCGGCAGGATCGAAGCCGCGCTGGTGGAGCATCAGTGCCTTGTGCATTGCGAGGATGGAATCCTCGCTGATGTCGTCGGCCAGTTGGAGGGCCGCCTCCGTGGCTCGAACGTTGCCGATGACGGTGAGGGCGTTGGCTTTGCCGCCCTCGTCGATCTCGGCAAGAGCGAGCTGCTTGGCGGACGTCGTCAACTGTTCGATCTGTGAGCTGGAGGCAGACTCTGTGCGCAGCAGGATCGCCGTCATTGGCCCGAGCGCGGGATTGTCTCTACCAAGGGTCCGCTGCGCGTGCTTGTCGAACCCGACCAGCTGTCGAGTGGCGTCCTCGATATCGGCGGAATCTTCGCTGGAAATGAAGGGGGTCCAGTCGGCTATCGGCGCCGTGACGGCCGCCTGGTAAGGGCCGGTTTGGCGCTCCACCTCCGCGCGGGAGTACATCTCCGGCGCTCGCGGCTTCCAGTCGAAGGTCTCGACGGAGACCGGATCGACCGGAATACCAACGCGCGGAGGTGTTGCCATGCACCCAGCTTACCAACACTTATCAAGCTAAGTGTTGGTAAGGGCTTCCAGTCCATCAACTAGGCCTCTTTAAGCGTGGGCGCGACAGCCCTTGCCAACAGATGAACCCATAAATGTTGGTAACCGCTCCTCCTTCTCAGTCACGAATCCGCGGCCCCGTCCCACGTAGCTAGGATGGGGGAGTGAATTCGACCTTTAGCCTTCGTCCTGCCCGTACTAGTGATGTGGCGGCGATTAAGAGGTTGGTCGCGCCTTTGGCGGAGCAGCGGATTTTGATGGCCAAGGAAACTGTGGCCTATTACGAGAGCCTCCAGGAATTCCGGATTGCCGAATCCCAGGACGGCGACGTGATTGGTTGCGGTGCCCTGCACGTTATGTGGGAGGACCTGGCCGAGATCCGCACTCTTGCCGCCGCGGACACGTGGCGGGGGCGGGGTGTGGGGCACGTGCTGGTGAAGGATCTCCTCGAAAAGGCCAAGGAGCTCGGTGTCAGCCGGGTATTCTGCCTGACGTTTGAGGTTGACTTCTTCAAGCGCCATGGCTTCGAGGTCATGGAGGACCAGTCGGCCGTGGACCCGCAGGTGTACTCGGAGTTGCTGCGCTCGCATGACGAAGGCGTGGCGGAATTCCTGGATTTGGCCCGGGTAAAGCCCAATACGTTGGGCAATACACGCATGATCAAGCACCTGTAAGAACCCACAACAAGCGCTGACAGAGACGGGGTTCAACCCTGCCCGGATTATGCGTGATTTAAAAGCCCTTCTCTTATCTAAAGTTGATGGATAAACTGATTGAGGCTTGCTGGGGAGCTTCCGCCATTCGGTCAATCGAGAGAAGATCATGCAGTCCCACGCGTCCTTTTCGGGTATTTCAGAACTCCAACTCAGCGTGCGCGGTCCCGTGTTCACGCCTGCCGATCCCGGCTTCCAAGCCGAGGTAGCGGCCTTCAACCTCTCTACTCAACACCAGCCGGATCTTGCCTTCGGCGCCCTCGACGCAGAGGACGTTTCGGCGGCTATCAGATGGGCGGCGGAACGGGGAATACCCGTAGCCGTCCAGTCCACAGGGCATGGTGCAACCAACGCGATAGAAGGCGGGATGCTTATCAGTACCCGCCGGATGTTGGAACTCAGCGTCGACCCCCTTGAGAAGACCGCCAGAGTGGGGGCCGGTGTTCGGTGGAAGGCTGTGGTTGAGCTTGCTGCAACCTTCGGTTTGATGGGGCTCTGTGGTTCAACCAGTGACGTCGGCGTGGTGGGATACACGCTGGGCGGGGGCCTGCCAATCCTCGGCCGAAAGTACGGCTTCGCCTCGGATCATGTCATCGCTTTCGAGCTGGTCACAGCGGACGGCACCCAGCAAAGGGTTACTAAGGACGAGAACCCTGAGCTGTTCTTCCTCCTGCGAGGCGGCAAGGGCAATCTGGGCATTGTGACGGCCATGGAATTCCACCTCTTCCCAGCCGCAGACATCTACGCCGGTGGCGTGTACTTCGACGGCGGGCACGCCCCGGAAGTCCTTGGGGCGTTTAGGGAATGGGTGCCATCGCTACCCTCGGAGGCATCGGCGTCGTTGGCGTTTTTGCGCCTTCCGGAGATGGAGATGATTCCGGAGCCGTTGCGGGGAAAGTTTGTGATCCACCTCCGCTACGCCTACCAAGGCGACCTGGCTGCAGCGGCGGAGCTGCTGGAGCCCATGCGCCGAAGCGCCCCCTTCATGATGGACGCCACCGGCCCTTTGGAAGCAAGCCAATTCGACACGATCCACCAGGATCCGGACCAGCCAGTCCCCGTTCGCGAGCGTGGCTTCCTGCTTGACCGGTTGGACGAAGAGGCGTCCGAGGCAATCCTGCGGCACTTCGGTCCGGGCGTTGAGAGCCCGGTGTTGCTGGCCGAACTCCGGCTGCTGGGCGGTGCCCTCGCCAAGAGCGCGGAGGGCGAGGATATTGTGGGCGGACGTGACGCGGCGTTCAGCTTCTACATGGTTGCCATTGCCGCGCCTCCTGTTGTTGAGGTACTGCCCGCAGTTTTCGAAGCCGTGCATACAGACCTTCGTCCCGCTGCCAATCCGGGCACCTTTGTGAACCTCCATGGGCACTTTGTGGATGCCGAGGACAGGGAGCGCCCTTGGGGCCCCAGTGCGCGGGAGCGGCTTAAGAAGGCGAAAGCGGCGCTGGATCCGAAGAACATGTTCAGCTTTGGGCACGTAGTGGGCCTTCCTGCCACGGAACAGCCGGTTGTTATGGATCAGACCGCGCTGCTCGAAGACGTGGTCACTGCCGGCGGCGACGCCGCGCTGAACAGTTAAGGAGCGGACCGTGCAAGATCGTGTCACGTTTCCCGACTTTTCAGCTTTCCAGATAGACATCCCCCACGGGTCCTGGCCGAACGAATCCTTCTGGCCGGGGACCGCCCACTCGAACCCGGACTTGTACTCCGCATTTTGGCTCGATTTCCATGCCCGCAGTGACCCTGAATTCAGTCCTCCCGCCGCCGCGGAACCCGGGCACCACGAAGATTAACTGTGTCATTCCGGCAGGGGCGGGCTTTTGGGCCGTCCCTGCCGGCCTTTAACGGGCGTTGGGGGTTCTGCACGCCACGAGGCCTACCCTGTGCCCGGACACCGGTAGTAGGGTCAGAGCACCAGCCACAGCACGTCCAGGAGCATCCCATGAAAAAGCTCATCAATGATCCACGCGCCGTGGTGGACGAGTCCGTCGAAGGCTTCGGCATGGCCCATGCCGACATCGTGGACGTCCATCCGGAGCCCAAGTACGTCATCCGGAAAGGCGCACCTGTTGCGGGCAAGGTTGCCCTGGTATCCGGCGGCGGCAGCGGTCACGAGCCGCTGCACGCTGGTTTCGTGGGCCTCGGAATGCTCGACGCCGCGGTGCCCGGCGCCGTTTTCACCTCGCCCACGCCGGACCAGATCATACCGGCGACCGTCGCTGTCGACTCAGGTGCCGGCGTCGTGCATATCGTCAAGAACTACACAGGGGACGTCCTGAACTTTGAGACTGGGGCGGAGATGGCACAAGCCGAAGGCGTACACGTGCGTTCGGTGTTGGTCAACGATGATGTCGCCGTGGAGGACTCCCTGTATACGGCGGGCCGCCGTGGAGTGGGCGGGACTGTCCTCGTGGAGAAGATTGCGGGTGCTGCCGCTGAGCGTGGGGACGGTCTTGAAGCTGTTGCCGCCATCGCGGAGCGGGTCGCCGCCAACGTTCGGACCATGGGAGTCGCCCTCTCTGGCTGCACGGTTCCCCACGCAGGTACGCCGAGCTTCGAGCTTGCGGACGACGAGATCGAGATCGGCATCGGCATCCATGGTGAACCCGGACGGCACAGGATCGCCATGGAAAGCGCCGACGCGATCACCGATCGTCTATTGGAGCCCGTGCTTGAGGATCTCGCCATCTCCTCCGGCGACAGGGTGCTGCTGTTCGTGAACGGCATGGGCGGCACGCCGCAGAGTGAGCTTTACATCGTCTATCGCCGGGCCGCCCAGGTACTCGCAGAGCGCGGCGCAACAGTGGAGCGCTCGCTGGTGGGAAACTACGTGACGTCACTTGAAATGCAGGGGTGCTCGGTGTCCGTGCTGCGCCTCGACGACGAATTGACGCGTTTGTGGGATGCTCCCGTTCACACCGCCGCCCTGCGTTGGGGAGCGTGAGCATGGGCCTGGGTGTTGATTGGGCAGTGGACTGGCTGAAGCTTTCGGCGAAGGCCATGGCAGAACATCGAACCGAACTGATTGAGCTGGACCGGGCAATCGGCGACTCGGACCACGGCGAGAATATGGACCGTGGATTCCAAGCCGTGTTGCAGAAGCTGGACGAGACGCCGCCGGAAACTGCGGGAGCCGCCCTCAAGGCCGCCGCTATGGCACTGATGTCCAAGGTGGGCGGAGCTGCCGGGCCGCTGTACGGGACGGCATATCTTCGGGCGGCCACGTCGCTAGGGGACACCGCCGATATTGATGCAGAGGCGCTGGCTTCCGCGCTCGCCGCTGCCCGCGACGGAGTGGTGGCCCGCGGCAAAGCCGAGACAGGCGACAAGACCATGATCGACGCGTGGACGCCGGCAGTGGAGGCAGCGCAGAATGCGGCGTCCGATGGCGGCGATGTAGTCGCCGTCCTGCAGGCTGCTGCCGAGGCGGCCGAAGTGGGGGCTGTGGCTACCGATCCGCTGGTGGCCCGCAAGGGCCGCGCAAGTTACCTCGGCGAGCGGAGCGCAGGGCATCGCGATCCAGGAGCGGCCTCCACGGCGTTGCTCTTGCGCGCAGCGGCAGCAGCGGCGGCCGGCTCCGCAGGAAACACGGGAACCGACGCCGTATGACAGTTGGGATTGTGGTTGTCTCCCACAGCAGCAAGATCGCTGAAGGTGCTGTGGAACTCGCCGCCCAGATGGCGCCCGACGTCGAACTCGTCGCCGCCGGGGGCGCTGACGACGAACGGATTGGCACCAGCCTGGAGAAGGTGCTTGCCGCCGTCGAGCAGTCACTGATTGATGCCGGAGGCGAGGGCGTGGTTGTGCTGACGGATCTGGGCTCGGCAGTAATGACAGCTGAGTCTGCGATCGAGTTCGCCAGCGACCCCGACGCCATATTGCTTGCCGATGCGCCTTTGGTTGAAGGGCTTGTGGCCGCGGCCGTCGCGGCGCAGGGCGGGGCTGGCGCCGAGGAGGTGCGTAAGGCTGCCGAAGCGGTTGGATTCGGGACTTCTGCTGGTACTGACGCGCCGGGCGGTCCTTACGAGTCCCGGGAGCCGGATGCTGCCGGCGATTTCGAGCTCATTAATCCCATGGGCATCCACGCGCGGCCTGCGGCCAAGATAGCCGGTGGACTGTCCGGCCTTGACGCTGAGGTGACAATCAACGACGTCGACGGGACGTCCATGATGGCGCTCATGACGCTCGCCGCCGGGCAGGGTGCAAACCTGCGCGTGGAGGCCCGTGGCAAGGACGCCGCAAAGGCAGTTCAGTATGTCGGGCGGTTGGTGGGCGAGGGGTTCGGAGAGATCTAACACGCCTTCATCAGGAGCAAATATTGCTAAGTACACTGATTAGTGATGTTGTAGAGGTACAGGTTCACTACAAGGAAGAGGTGCGACATGGGTGCTGACGACAAGATGGAGAACGCTGGCGAGAAGATCGCAGGCAAGGCTAAAGAAGCTGCCGGAAAGCTTACTGACAACGAGCGCCTGGAAGCCGAAGGCAAGGGCGAGCAGGTCAAGAGCGACCTCAAAGGTGCTGGCGAAAAGGTAAAGGACGCTTTCAAGCACGACTAGGAATTCGGGCGGGGTCGCAGCAGATGCAGCGGCCCCGCCTTCCTTTGTGTTTAACAAGGCTTGAACCGAACGATCAGATGGAGGATTCTTTCGTGAATTTGCTGGTGAAATTGTTCGGCCTGGCAGTCAGCCTTGGAGCTGGCGTGCTGGCAAACAAGACGCTTGAAGGACTCTGGGAGAAAAAGACAGGAAAACCTGCCCCCAAGGACGGAACTGATCTGAACGATTCCTTGCCGGGAGTGCTCGTGTTCGCTGTGGTCTCGGCGGGCGTTGGTGCAGTGGTTCACGTTCTTACCCAAAGGGGCACCAAAAGTGCGCTGGCCCGAATGAAGAAAACGGCAGACGAGGTTTAGCAAAAATGGCAATAGCCCGATACCCGAGTGTTGTTATTGATTGTCCGGATGCGCCCGCCCTTGCCGCCTTTTATGGCGAATTGTTGGGCTGGGAGGTGAAGGGCGAAACCGATTGGTTCGAGATCCGCTCCAGCGATGGGAACAACTGCATTGCCTTCCAACAGGTCGAGGCGTATCACGCGCCTGAATGGCCGGGGCAAACGGTTCCCCAGCAGATGCACCTTGATCTGATGGTGGATGACCTGGACAAGGGCGAGGAAGTAGCTCTTTCGCTGGGGGCAAGCAAAGCGGAGCACCAGCCGGGGACCACCTTCAGGGTGTTCCTTGATCCGGCCGGCCACCCGTTCTGCCTGTGCCTTTCCTGACGCGGTGCGTGCCTGACCCTGCCGGCTCCTAACCCTGCTGGGCCGCCCACTCCTCGACGCGGCGGTTGCTTTCCTCTTCGGAGAGATCTTCCACGCGGGTCATGATGGACCAGCGGACGCCGAAAGGATCGCGGATGCTGGCATATCGGTCCCCTGAAACGAACGTGGTGAGAGGTTCGCGGATGATGGCGCCTGCTTGTTCCGCTCGTTGCACAAGTGCGTCTGCGTCCGGGCAGTAGAACCCCAGGGAGTAGCAGTCATCATCGCGGTCGGGCGCCGGGACCAGGTGGTATTCCGGGTTGGGTTCGCCCACTTGAAGGTGGCCGTTCCCGAGGTCGAGTTCGGCATGGACCACAACTCCGCCCATCTCAGTGATGCCAACAATCCGCGCCCCGAAAACGTCCCGGTAGAACGCGATCGCATTTTTGGCGTCGGGTACGGCGAGGAAGGGCGTCAGGCTGGTCAGGCCATTGGGGACTCCGTGGGTAGTGTACTTGCCGTGGGCGGCCGTGGTTGGCTCAGTGCTTGTAGTATCTGTCATGTCCACGACGCTACGGGCAGGGCTGGCTGCGGCGCTTGGAAATTCGCGACAGACTTTGTTGGGGAGGGTCTCATGGATGGTTCGTTCAAGGGCATTCTGTACCCGGCACGGCTTCCCACTTTCAACCGTTTGGCGGCACCGGAGTCTATTGCGGAGCTGGTCCAGTGGTTCTGGATTCCCGAATGGGACATTGAGCCAGGCCGCACGTCCCGTCAGCATCTGATCGCCTACCCCGCGTCCAACCTCGTTGTGCAGTTGGATGACGTGGTCTTCTCGGGTCCTGCAACCCGCGCCGCCTATCGCGACTTGAATGGCCGCGGCTGGGCAGTGGGAGCGCTGTTGCGCCCGGCCGCTGTTCCGGTGTTCAGCGACGATCCGGGCAGCTTGCGTGATGCCGAGGTGGCTTTGCCTTTAAAGGACCTCCACCGTTCTGTCGCACGGGCCATGAACGCCCCCGACTACGGCGCCCACCGCGAGCGGGCAGTGGACGCCTTTGCGTCGTGGCTGGGTGCCTTGGACTACTTACCTTCCGAAGAAGCCTTGCTGGCCAACCGGATGATGGACATTATTGCCTCCGACCCGGATGTGGCCCGGATTGATGACGTGGCGGCCCGGCTGGCTGTTTCGGGCCGGTCGCTCCAGCGAATTGCCAGGAAATACATCGGGCTCAGCCCGTCTGCGCTGATCCGTCGACGTCGTCTGCAGGATGCTGCCGAGAGGGCACGTCTGGACCCTTCCGCCGATCTTGCGGGCATCGCCGCCGAACTTGGCTATACAGATCACGCGCATTTGACGAACGACTTCCAGAAGTACCTGGGGTTCACGCCGAGCACATACCGGCGTGCTGTTGGCAGTTAAGCGTTCTCGCAGCATCCGCCATGACGTTGCTGCTGACTACACAGAAACGGGCACAGGTGGTTCCGTAGCCTCTTTGCTGGGTTCCGGCGTCGTGGTTTCCCCGCGGAAGGCGGCGAGCATCGCCTCGCGATCGAATTGTCCCTCCCACTTGGACACTACAAACGTGGCAACGCAGTTGCCGAGCAGGTTGACCACGACGCGCATGGAATCCATCAGCCTGTCGGCTCCGAGGAGCAATGCCACACCCGCAACGGGGAAGATTCCCAAAGCCCCGGCAGTAGCGGAAAGGGCCAGGAAGGCCGAGCCAGGAACGCCTGCCATGCCTTTGGAGGTCAACATCAGGATTCCGAGGGCAGCCAGCTGTTGGCCTAAATCGAGGTTATGGCCGAATGCCTGGGCAAGGAACAGCAACGAGATCGAAAGGTAGAGCGCGGCGCCGTCGAGGTTGAAAGAGTAGCCCGTGGGAACCACCAGCCCCGTGGTTGCGCGGGAACAGCCTGCGTTTGTCAGCTTGGTCATGATTCGCGGCAGCACTGATTCCGTGGATGCGGTGCCCAGCGCCAGCATGAACTCTTCGCGTGAGTACTTGATGAACTGCCACAGCGGCACGCGTGGATAAACCCAGGCCACGATGAACAGCAATCCGATGAAGACCAGTGCCGAGCCGTAGCATGCAGCCACCAGCAGAGCGTACGTGCTCAATGAACCCAGCCCGTACTGGCCGATGATGAATGCCATTGCCCCGAAGGCGCCTACCGGGGCAACTCGCATCACCCAGGACATGATCTTGAAGAAGAGTTCGAGGGTGGTCTCCATGAGGTCGATGACGGGCTTGCACTTCTCCCTTCCCACCACCACGATGGCAGCCCCGAAGAAGACCGCGAAACAGAGGACCTGCAGGAGCGTGTTGGATGCGAAGGCCCCAACCACGCTGGTGGGAATGATGCCCAGCAGGAATTGTCCGGCGTCCTTGGGCGGGGCCGTGGTGGTCTTGGCGTTGACGGCTTCCGCTGACAGGGAGGCCGGATCAATGTTCAAGCCGGCTCCCGGCTGGACGATGTTGGCCACGAGCAGCCCGAACGCCAGCGCGAAAAGTGTGGCCGCGGTGAAGTAGATGAGGGCTTTGACTCCCACGCGGCCAACGGACTTCACGTCACCAACGGCCGAGATGCCCGTGACGATGACCAGGAATATCAGTGGCGCAATGATCATTTTGATGAGTTGGATAAAGCCGTCGCCCAGGGGGCGAAGTGCAGACCCGATATCCGGCCAGAAGTAGCCTATGGCGACCCCCAGCACCACGGCCACCAGGATCTGGAAAAACAGGGATTTATAGAGTGGCTTCTTGGCCGCTGTGCTCACGGCAACATCGAGTGCGGGAGTCTTCATGGTGGCGCCTAACTGTGCGGGGCCATGAGGGGTCACGGCCTGGGGTCACACATGACGCTATGAGGGGCGTGTTTCGGAATTGCTAATTCCAACGCCACATTGTGTTTAATACCGGAATCAAGTTTTCACGATACGGAACTTTACTGCAGTTGAAGTGGTTGGCAGCCTTCCGCGAGTACCTCTGCCGGCTTTGGAGTCGGCTTATGGAGCGCATCGAGAAACAACCTGTAGGAGATGACCCCCGCACTTGCGGACCCGGTGGAGCAGCAGCATCTGTAAACGTGGGTCATCCAAGGGCCGGGGAGGAGAGCTCGAAGCCAGGAGTCGCACTCGGTCAACGAGAGCGGGGCTTGGATTCCACTGTCCTTGCGATGGGCAGCAATGGACACGGTTACACATGTTCCCGCTCGGGCCGGCCCAGGAGCGAACCATCCCCATTCCACGGTCTCGACGACGATCGTCACGTTGATGTTCTCGTCTTCAAATGATGAGGTGGGGCTCATTCGATAATGGCGTCGGCCGCTGTGGCGTGGGCCGGGTTGTGAAGACCCGCTGAGTGCCTCGCGAAGTTCGTTCAATTCGGTGCCATGCTTATTGCGGATCCTCGCGCTGAGATCCATGACCGAGGTTCCCTCTGCTGCGCTGGGCGCCGGGGCGTCGACGGCAGCAGGGGTGGGTGCCGTAACAGAAAACGTGTCACGGATGGGCTGCTCGGACCGGTGCACAACACCCCCAGGACTTGACCATCAGGCAGGTGAGATGAGGATACCCGTCCAAAAATCAAATCGCTAGAGGAACCGTCCGATTAACCCTGCCTCAGCCCCGTCGCATCGAGCACCAGATTGGCGGTGATGAACCGACCGCACTGCTCACCAAACGGGTAGTCGGCCTTGGGTGTGAACGTCAGCGTCCGCACCGGCAATGCAGTGCCGGATGGAGAGGTGCCGGATACGGTTGCTTCAAGCGGACTTTCTGAGAGCGCGGGCAGTCCCAGGAAGCCGGTCATCGTTCCATCGGGGGAGGATGTTGCGGAGCACACGCCTTCAGGGGAGCAGCCCTGATCCACGGCGATTGAGCCAGGGTGCAAAACCACGTCCGCCTCGGTGCAGGTCCCGTCCTGGCACGCTTTCATTCGCAATGACGCAACTGTGTCCACGTAGCCGGCAGCCACCGTGATCGAGACCCCAGACGCCTGGGCGATCGCCGGGCAAGGCACCGGCTCAGCGAAGCAGCTGGGAAGAAGTGCCGAGGTACCCATCAGGGTGAAAGCCAAACCAATCTTGCCCATGCTTCAGGGTAGGACTGGAACCAGCAGGAGGCGCCGCAACGGAGGGAATCGGCACCCCATCGTTACGGCTCACGCTGGCCCGTTGCCGAACCGACACCGCGCGTGATTGCCGCTTAGGCCGGAAGCCGCAAACCGCCGTCGTGGATTTCCGCCAGCCCGTCACTGACCAGGCCGTCGAGTGCCCTTTCCAGTTGCTCTGGCGCTGAGTTGAGTCGGTGCAGTGCTGCCAGCGGAATCCCGACGCCGGACGGCGCGAATCCGAGGTCCGCCGGCGCCTGCTCGAACATCTCGCGCGGAACCGGGATGGCAGCTTCGCGGAGGACGGCCATCACGGCTCCCCGGACTTGCCGGTCCGTGCCGTGCCAGGACTGGCCCTTGGGCGTGTACGACGGCGGTGGCTCACCTGCCGCGAGCCAGGCGCAGCTTGAGCGCACGGGACAGTCGGTGCACTTGGGGCTCCGGGCCGTGCACACCACGGCACCCAGTTCCATGACGGAGGCGTTCCAGCGCACGGACAGCGGCCGGTCTTCGGGCAGCAGGGCATCGGCCAGGCGCATCTCGGCCGCTGTGAGCGCCGGAGCGGGCAGGGCGTGCCCGGAGATGAGGCGCGCATGGACGCGACGGATGTTGGTGTCCACCACTGTTTCGCGGCGGCCAAAAGCAAAGGAGGCGACGGCGGCGGCCGTGTAATTGCCGACGCCCGGCAGGGTCAGGAGCTCGGGATAACTGTCCGGAACGTCGCCATGGTGCTCGTCGCGGATAGCGACGGCGGCTGCGTGAAGTCGCAGTGCCCTGCGGGGATAGCCGAGGCGGCCCCAGTAACGAACGGCCTCCCCGGAGGGCTCATCGGCCAGGTGCGCGGGGGTTGGCCAGCGTTCCATCCAGTCCCGCCAGACCGGAAGGACGCGGACCACAGGAGTTTGTTGGAGCATGACTTCGCTGACCAGGATGCCCCAAGGACTGCAATCAGGCTCGCGCCACGGAAGGTCCCTGGCAGTCTCGGCGAACCACTGGTCCAGGGACTGGTGGAGTCCGGCGAGTTGGTCGGTACCGGGAAGTGCCATGCGTCAGATCTCCCGGACTGTTGATGTTTAGGTTGGCGCCGGAGCGCCGGAATTCTGCCCTCTACTGTAGTGGAAACCAGGACGGCGACGCTCCTGCGGTGCACGTCACACACGGCGGGTTTGGCGTCCGGCGGCGTGGTGGTGGCGTGCTGCGGAGTGGGCCCGCCTAGCCTAGAAACATGGCCAATCAGGGTAAGAACCAGTCGTCCGCGCGCACATCAGCGCCGGCGAAGGGGTCTGCCCGTAATTCAGGCGGTGCAGGCCGCCCTGGCACCCCAAAGCCCAGGCGACGTCCAAGCCCCGCCGTTTACCGCCGTCGTCGGCAGTTTGTCTTCGGCGCGCTGCTGCTGGTGATCGCCCTCGTGGTGGCTGGCATCATGGCAATTAGTGGTGCGCTTGCAAGTAAGTCCGAGCCCCAAGCGGTCAGCACACCTGAAGCGTCCCAAGTGCCCACGCAAGGGAATGCGCCCACAACAGGCACTGCCTCCCCGACCGCAAAGCCGACGCCTGTGTGTGACCTGAGCCTGGTGACCGTGGCCGCAGCTACGGACAAGCCAGCCTACGCGGCGGAGGAGAAGCCGCTGCTTACCATGACCATTACCAACGGCGGAACGGCTCCCTGTGAGGTGAACGTTGGCACGTCCCAAATGGAGTACGTGGTGATGAGTGGTTCGGACCGGATCTTTTCCTCCAAGGATTGCCAGGCCGGCAGTGAAGACCTGGTCAAGACCATCCAGCCCGGCAAGAGCGAGACCGCCAATTTCCCCTGGCAACGCAACCGGACGCTTGAAGGCTGCGCCCCGATCGAGGCCAAGCCCGGCGCAGGCGGCGCCTACTACACGTTCGAGGCCCGCTTGGGGAACAAGTCCAGCACCAAGGCCGTCTTTCAGTTGAACTAGTTGTGGAAGCGGAAAGCGTCCGACGGCGACTGCCGGCTTAGAGGAAGCGGTCCAGCAAACTGGCCTCGGCCATGCGGCTCAAGCCCTCGCGGACCGTGCGTGCGCGCTGGTCGCCGATACCGTCAACAGTCATGAGGTCATCGATGGTGGCTGCCATGAGGTTCTGCAAGCCGCCGAAGTAGTCCACCAGGCGATCGGCGACGGCCTTCGGCACGGACTTGAGGCCGGACAGGAGGCGGTAGCCGCGAGGCTGGACCACGGCGTCCAACTGCTCCACGCCACCGGCGAAGCCAATGATTCCGGCAATCCTGCTCAGATCGATCAGTTCGGTGGGTCCGAGGTTGAGGAGTGCTTGGACGGCTTCTTCAATATCCTCGGGAGTGGCATCGGGGTCTGCGTAGTCGCGGATGATGACATCGCTGCCGGGGCCGCGGCCCATGGTGAGCTCCTCCACCTGCAGCGACAGCAGGCGGCCATCCTCGCCAAGTTCCAGGACGTATTGGGCAATTTCCTCGGAAATCCGCCTGACCATTTCCTGGCGTTGCAGGGTGACGGCGACGTCCCTGACGGTGACCAGCGCTTCGATCTCAAGGGCTGAAAGGGAACTGGTCACTTGGTCCAGCCTTGCGCTGTAACGCTCCAACGTTGCCAGGGCCTGGTTGGCGCGGGCGAGGACCTTCTCCGAGCCCTCCAAGACGTGGCGTAAGCCATTCACATATAGCGCGATGATCTGCATCGACTGGCTGACAGAGATGACGGGAACGCCAGTCTGGATGGCGACGCGCTCTGCTGTTCGGTGCCTGGTTCCGGATTCCTGCGTCTCGATGCTGGAGTCCGGAACGAGCTGCACAGCGGCACGAACGATGTTGCTGGCGTCCTTATCGCAGATGATGGCGCCGTCCATCTTGGCGAGTTCACGGAGGCGCGTGGGCGAGAACTCGATGCCGATATCGAATCCGCCCGAACAGATGGAGTCGATGGTGCGGTCATAGCCCAGCACAATCAAGGCGCCGGTGCGTCCACGGAGGATGCGTTCCAAGCCGTCCCGTAAGGGAGTTCCGGGTGCGACTCTGGCCAGAGTCGCCTTGAGCGACTCTTCCGGGCTCCGGGCCATAGGGTTTCCCTTCGAAGGTGCAAGCCATGGCTCACAGACAAGCTGAATCCGGCATCCGCGGGCGCTTCAAAAAATGCCCTGATGACGACTAGCACCATGATATGGCTTCCGGACACCGTTAACCGCACCAGCAAGCCCCAAAGTGGGTCATTTCGTT
The DNA here is from genome assembly GCA_050627125.1 of Arthrobacter sp. 21a14. GTDB lineage: Bacteria > Actinomycetota > Actinomycetes > Actinomycetales > Micrococcaceae > Arthrobacter. Next base: position 645,026 of record CP192487.1, read on the forward strand.
ATGTACGGGAACCGCCTGAAGGTGCCTTTCCCGGCGATCTTGGCAAGGGCTGTTTGGGCCGATTGAGTGGTTGACATGGGCCGATATAACAAATTGGTGTAGATATTCTAGTAATCCACCTGCCGCTTCAACTTATTACCGAGCCACAGCATCGCCAGACTTACCACGAGGAAGCCAACGGAAATCGCAAGGGCAAAGACAACAACGCCGCCCCAGCCCCCTGCCCGGGTGGGGTCGATGAACCAGTAGGGATACCAGTCCACCAAAGCGCCCCGGACCAGGCTGTAGACGAGGTAACCGATGGGATAAAGCAGCCAGTACCAGATATGGCGGGTCGTCAGGGTTGCCCGCGGCGGTTGGAAGAGCCAATCCACCACCATGACCACAGGGATCAGGTAATGGACCACGAAGTTGACCCACGGAAGGAGTGAGCCCAGGTCCTCGCCGGCAAGCAAAGCTCCGAAGACCAGTCCAACCACGGCCATGGCGATGGTCGCCGTACCGCGGGTGGCGTCATCGATCTCGCTGGGACGTTTGCGGATGAGGACCCTGTAGCCGCTGAGGAGCAGCACCAGGGCCGCGAAGATGTTGGAGAGGTTGGTGAAGTAGCTGAAGAAGTTCCAGACGTCATAGCCCATGCCCAAATGAACCGTCAGTTGTGTTCCCACCGCCAACAACGTCAAAAGGCCGAAGAAAAAGCGTCCCCCAATAAGCACAGTTCTTTTGGTCATGGCCCAATCCTTGCCCGGCCGCAGCCCAGTAGCCGCCCGACACCCCGCGAGGATCGCCCTTGGCCTATGTGATCAACAGCTCCAACGCCTCGGCCAGATGCCCCACTTCGCGCACGGAGAAACCTTCCGGGATAACGCCCGCACCGGCAGGGCTGGCAGGGACAATGGCGTGCGTGAAGCCCAGGCGGTGTGCCTCTTGGATGCGCTGGTTGATTCCGGGAACGGGACGTACTTCGCCAGCCAAGCCCACCTCGCCGAACGCAATGAGCCGTTGGGGGAGGGCTTTGCGGGATTTGGCTGACGCAACGGCCAACGCCACTGCGAGGTCGGTGGCCGGTTCCGTCAGCTTCACGCCGCCGACAGTTGCCACATAGGAATCGTCCTTATGAAGCATGCAGCCAGCACGCTGCTGAAGCACTGCGAGCAACATTGCCACCCGGGAGCTCTCCAGCCCACTGGTGGCACGGCGGGGCTGCGAATTGGCGCTCTCAGCGAGAAGGGACTGAACCTCTGCCAGCAGCGGCCTGCGACCCTCCATGGTCACCGTGATGCAGGTTCCGGAGACTGGCTCACGGGTCCGCGAAACGAACAGCCCGCTGGGATCGGCCAATCCCTCGATGCCGGCCTCGTTGAGATCAAAGCATCCGACGTCGTCGGTAGCCCCGTAGCGGTTTTTCACAGCCCGGAGCAGCCGCAGACGGGAGTGGCGCTCGCCTTCGAACTGGCATACGACGTCCACCAGGTGTTCCAGCAAGCGCGGCCCTGCGATGGTACCTTCCTTGGTTACGTGACCCACCAGCAGCGTTGTCATGTTGCGTCGCTTGGCCGCGGAGATGATGGACGCCGCAACTTCCCGAACCTGGGAAACGCCACCGGCACTACCCTCGACATCCGCACTGCTAAGGGTTTGCACAGAGTCCACGATCAGCAACTTTGGCTCAAGCTTCTCCACTTGGCCCAGCGCCTGTCCAAGATCGGTTTCGGCGGACAGATACAAAGTATGCGCGACCGCGTCAATCCGCTCCGCGCGCAGCTTGACCTGGGCCGCGGATTCCTCGCCCGTGATGTACAGAACGTCCTGCCCGGTGCGAGCAAACTTCGCGGCGACGTCCAACAGCAGCGTGGATTTCCCGACGCCGGGTTCACCAGCCAGCAGGATGACGGCACCGGGGACGAGCCCTCCTCCAAGGACGCGGTCCAACTCGTCCACACCCGTGGGCAGGAATGCCGCTGTTGTCCCATCCACCTCAGCGATACGGCGGGCGGGCTCCAGAACGGTAGCGGCCGCCGTCGTGCGCGCTACTGTTGCGCCGTACTCTTCAACCGTTCCCCACGCCTGGCACTCACCGCACCGGCCCACCCACTTGATGGCAGTCCAGCCGCATTCGGCGCATTTGTAAGCGGGTGTCTTGGATGCGCGGGAGGTCTTGGAAGCCATGGGTTCAAGGTTAGCCGTGGGGACTGACAGTATTAGCCGCCAGCGAATCGAGGAGCCTAAAGAGCCGGCAGCACGTCCCGGGCCTCGTCGGATTCAAGTCCGCTCGCCTCCAACAGGTCCACCATGAGCGGCCGGAACAGCATCACCACGGTTTCGCCCTCAAGCTTCTGAACGTCGAGCATTTTGGGGTGCAGGCGCGAGGCGATGTCGGTCAGCTCGTTGCGGGCGTGACGTATATGGACGCGGCGGGTTCCCTCGCTCTGCTCCGCCAGGCCAATGGTCAGTTCATCGATCGCGGCGGCAGTTTCCTGCAGTACCTCGGAGATGCTTTCAATGGCTTCATCAGACAGCGCAGCATGGTTGATCGCGCTGGTGAGCCTGCGGGCAAAAACGCGGCTGTTACGGAGTGCAAGATCGATGTATTCCAACGAATGCTCCAGGCTGGCTAGCTCGTCGCGGTGCCGGCGGTGGGCCGGAGCCAGAGTGGCTACCTCGCCTGAGGCGCGGAGGGTCTGCCGCATCCGGTCCACCAGTGGTTGGCAGTTGCGGCCGCGAATCAGCGCGTGCCAGGCGATGGTGGAGTCGCTTTCCACCATGGCCTTGGCACACTCGCGCAGCACTTCGGCGAGTTCGTGCAGGATCTTCTGGACATCCTTGCGCGGCTCCCGGCGCGGATCCTTCGGCACCAAAATAGTCACCAGCAGGGCGAACACGCCGCCCACCACGGCATCCAGGCTTCGCGTAAAAGGCCCGCCGGCCGGCGCCGGCAGCAGCACCACCAGCAGCGACTGGAGCCCCAGCTGGGTGGTGAAAATCGTCCCGCTGTCCAGGAACCTGGCCAGCAGGATAGAGAAAAGAAGCACGACGGCGGCCTGCAGGATCCCAGCACCCAGCCAGTGAAGCAGGAGGTCACCCACCACGATGCCGAGCGTGCAGCCCAGTCCAACCTCAATAACGCGACGCAAGCGCGGATCACGGGAGAAGCCGAGCGCAATCAGCGAAGAAGTGGCCGCGAACAATGGCCCTTGGTGCCCCAGGACGTATTCCGCGAAAGCATAGGCGCCCACGGCACACACCGTCATCTGGATGGCCGGCGTCAGGGAATTCCGGCTACGGACCAATCCCGTCCGGACTCTGGCACGCAGGAACCTCTTGCTTGCAGAAAATCCCTTCGCGGCAGCCATGTCCTCCAGTGTATTTGCCGAACCCGGGCAACGATGACGCGCCGAACGCTACTCAGGACGCTACGTGGGCCGCGCTCAAGGTGGCGCGCGCCACATAACCCAATGGTCCGCCGTCGTTCACTTTGCGTTCACCTTCCACGTCAGATCCCGTTACCTGCGCTGCTTACCTTCAGTAAAGGCACAAAAGGTCCATAGCTCACGCACGCCGAAATCTCCGTTCGGCCCGCATCAGAGAATCCCTGGAAGGGGTACATCCAAGTGAAGGCAACTCGCTTCGGCCGCAACGCGGCAATCGCGGTCATCGCAGCTGGCGCTCTCGCGCTTACCGCTTGCGGTTCAGACAACGCAACGGGCACCACCGCTGGCACGCAGTCAGCAGCATCGGGCACCAAGGTCACCGGCACCCTCACCGGCATCGGCGCATCCTCCACCGGCGCAGCAATGGACGCCTGGAAGGCCGGCTTCGCCAGTGCAAACCAGGGCGCAACCGTGCAGTACTCCCCGGACGGTTCCGGCGCGGGCCGCAAGGCCATCATCGATGGCTCGGCACAGTTCGCCGGCTCGGACGCCTACCTGAAGGACGAAGAGCTCGAGAGCTCCAAGGCCAAGTGCGGCCCCGAAGGCGCCATCAACATCCCGGTGTACATCTCCCCGATCGCCGTCGCTTTCAACGTCCCCGGCGTCACGGACCTGAAGCTCGACGCCGCTACGGTCGCCAAGATCTTCCGCGGCGAAATCGCCAACTGGAATGACCCCGCAATCGCCGCCCTGAACGCTGGCGTTACCCTGCCGGACCTCAAGGTCACCCCCGTGAACCGCTCTGACGATTCCGGCACCACCACCAACTTCACCGACTACCTTGCAGCTGCTGCTCCCGAGGTTTGGACGGACAAAGCTGCAGGCATCTGGCCGGCAACCCTGAAGGGCGAGAACGCCAAGGGCACCTCAGGCGTCGTCAAGACCGTTACCGACACCCCGGGCGCCGTGACCTACGCCGACGACTCCGCCGTCTCCGGCAAGCTGGGCACCGCATCCATCAAGGTCGGCGAGGAATTCGTCAAGATCTCCGCTGACGCCGCTTCCAAGGCTGTCGAAGCCGGCAAGCCGGTTGACGGCCGCGCTGCCAATGACGTCGCCATCAAGCTGGACCGCAAGACCACTGCCTCGGGTGCCTACCCGGTAGTGCTCGTTTCGTACCACGTCGTGTGCACCACGTACGAGACCAAGGCAGTTGCTGACCTGGTCAAAGCCTTCGAAAGCTACGTAGTCTCCGACGAAGGTCAGAAGACCGCTGCTGACGCTGCCAAGTCCGCGCCGCTCTCCAAGACCCTGCAGGACAAGGCCAAGGCCGCCATCGAAACCATCAAGGCCAAGGCCTAAGGTTTCCGGCGGGTTTGCCTGAACCCGGCTAAACACTGAAGTTCCCTGTCCCGCGCGGAGTGGCTGAAACGCCGTTCGCGCGGGATAGGGAACTTAGCCATGTAAGACCAGTTCACTCCAGACTGAAGGATCGTGAAGTGACCACCAACTCCCTGACAACCTCCCAAGGCGCAGGACGCGCCGGGGACAAGGTTTTCTCCGGGGCCGCCATGGCCGCAGGGTGCCTGATTCTCGCGGTTCTCTTCGGAGTCGCCCTGTTCCTTGTGGTGCAGGCAATCCCTGCACTCGTCGCCCCGCCTACGGACATCCAGGGCGGCAACGGCTTCTTCGCCTACATCGGCCCGATCGTGGTGGGCACGCTCATCGCCGCCGTGATCGCGCTCGTCATCGCAACCCCCGTGGCAATCGGGGTAGCCCTGTTCATCTCGCACTACGCCCCGCGCCGGCTAGCTTCGGGGCTTGGCTACGTTGTGGACCTGCTGGCCGCCATCCCCTCCGTTGTCTACGGTGCCTGGGGTGCGGCTTTCCTGGCCAAGGAAATCTCCCCGGCCTACGACTGGCTCGCCAACAACCTGGGCTGGATCCCGATCTTCCAAGGCCCGGCATCCGCCACGGGCAAGACCATCCTGACCGCCGGCATCGTCCTGTCCGTCATGGTCCTGCCCATCATCACCTCCCTGTCCCGCGAAATCTTCCTGCAGACCCCCAAGCTGCACGAGGAAGCAGCGCTCGCATTGGGAGCCACCCGCTGGGAAATGATCCGGATGGCCGTACTTCCGTTTGGCCGTCCGGGCATCGTGAGCGCCATCATGCTGGGCCTGGGCCGTGCGCTTGGCGAGACGATGGCGGTTGCACTGGTGCTGTCGTCTGGAGTCTTGACTGCAAGCCTCATCCAGTCCGGCAACCAGACCATCGCCGCCGAAATCGCGCTGAACTTCCCGGAGGCCAGCGGACTCAAGGTCAATACGTTGATCGCCGCAGGCCTGGTGCTGTTTGTCATCACCCTTGGCGTGAACATGATTGCCCGTTGGATCATCACCAAGCACAAAGAATTCTCGGGAGCCAACTAAATGACCGCCACCGTAGTCCGCAAGCGCTCGGCGCTCACCAAGGGCCAATTGCCCAAGTTCGCTCCTTACATCGTCCTGGCCGTCGCCCTGATAGTGGGCGCAGCCATCCTGGCCCTTATCGGGTTCAACGCCTTCGGCTGGGGCCTTGTCTCCGCGGTGCTGTTCACCATCGGCCTGGTCGCATGGAGTGGAGCCGTCGAAGGTGCCCGCAAGGCCAAGGACAAGCTGGCCACGTGCTTGATTGTCGGTGCCTTCCTGATTGCCCTCCTGCCGTTGATCTCGGTCATCTGGACCGTGTTGGTGAACGGCATTCCAGGCCTGGTAACCCCCGGATTCCTTGGTACGTCCATGAACGGCGTCACCGGTGCTTTCGACAACAAGGCAGTGGAGGAAGGCGGCAAGGTCCTCGGCGGCATTTACCACGCGCTGCTGGGCACCCTCCAGATCACGCTCCTGGCCACGGTCATCTCCGTGCCGGTGGGTCTGCTCACCGCGATCTACCTGGTGGAATACGGTAACGACCGTCCCTTGGCCCGCGCCATCACGTTCTTCGTGGATGTCATGACCGGTATTCCTTCCATCGTGGCTGGCCTCTTCGCGGCAGCGTTCTTCTTCGCCGTTGTTGGCCCCGGCACCAAGACCGGTGCGGTAGCCGCCGTCGCGCTTTCCGTCCTGATGATTCCCGTAGTGGTCCGCTCCAGCGAGGAAATGCTCAAGATCGTCCCGAACGAGCTTCGCGAGGCCTCCTACGCGCTCGGGGTGCGTAAATGGCGCACCATCACCAAAGTGGTCATCCCGACGGCGATCTCCGGCATCGCGTCCGGCGTCACCTTGGCGATTGCCCGGGTCATCGGTGAAACCGCTCCGATCCTGGTCACCGCAGGCTTCGCGACCACCATCAACAACAACGTATTCGGCGGTTGGATGGCCTCGCTGCCCACGTTCATCTACACCCAGATCCTGAACCCGACGTCGCCGTCCAACCCTGGCCCCTCGGACCAGCGGGCATGGGGCGCCGCATTGGTGCTGATCATCTTGGTGATGCTCCTGAACCTCGGAGCCCGCCTCATCGCCCGTCTGTTCGCACCTAAAACGGGTCGGTAGGCTGCCGTAAAGGCGGCCCATCCAAAACTTCCAGAAACCCCCAAGGAATAAGGAACACCATGTCCAAGCGCATCGACGTCAAAGACTTGAATGTCTACTACGGCAGCTTCCTGGCTGTTGAGGACGTCAACATCAACATTGAAGCCAAGTCCGTCACGGCCTTCATCGGCCCCTCCGGCTGTGGCAAGTCCACCTTCCTCCGCACTTTGAACCGCATGCACGAGGTCCTTCCCGGTGCACGCGTCGAGGGCGAGGTCCTGCTGGACGGCGACAACCTTTACGACCCCGGCGTTGACCCCGTTACCGTTCGCACCCAGGTTGGCATGGTCTTCCAGCGCCCCAACCCGTTCCCCACCATGTCCATCCGCGACAATGTTCTGGCCGGTGTGAAGCTGAACAACAAGAAAATCTCCAAGGGTGAAGCCGATGCCCTGGTGGAGAAGTCCTTGGTTGGTGCCAACCTCTGGAACGAGGTCAAGGACCGCCTGGACAAGCCAGGTTCCGGCCTATCGGGCGGCCAGCAGCAGCGCCTCTGCATCGCACGCGCAATCGCTGTTGAGCCCCAGGTGATCCTCATGGACGAGCCCTGCTCAGCCCTGGACCCCATCTCCACGCTGGCCGTCGAGGACCTCATCAATGAGCTCAAGGACCAGTACACCGTGGTGATCGTGACCCACAACATGCAGCAGGCCGCCCGTGTGTCGGACAAGACCGCGTTCTTCAACATTGCAGGCACAGGCAAGCCCGGCAAGCTCATCGAGTTCGCAGACACCACCAGCATCTTCAACAACCCCGCCCAGAAGGCCACGGAAGACTACGTCTCCGGCCGCTTCGGATAAGGGGTTTGCAGGTTCCGGCTTATTTGGGGGAGCCGGCAATGAACGACGGCGGCCGTCGCCTTGGGGGTACGGCCGCCGTCACTTTTTTGTACCCAACTACGTCGCAGCAGAGCGCGTTTTGAGCCTTCATAACGCGCTCTGCTGCGACTTAGTTGGGGAGGACGCTGGGATCGAGCCCGCCCCGGGAAGGTGAGTCCCGCCGTCGGGCGTTAGGTTTTTGCCAGGGGCGAGAAGGCCAACTCAAGGACGAAAGCCATGGCCGCCGTAACGAGCGGTGTGGCCACCCAGAACAGTAGAATCCTGCGCACAAGACGCCTGTTGGTGGTGGCGAATCGTTGGTGGGTGCCCGCACCCAGCACGGACGCGGTCAGCGTGTGGGTTGTGGACAGCGGTAGCTGCAGGCCGATGGCGCCGATGAAGAGCATCACGGATGTCAGGGTTTGCGCCACAAATCCTCGAAGAGGGTCCACGCGGATCAACTTGTGACCCAGGGTGTGCGAGATCCTCCAGCCACCAAACATGGTGCCCGCTGTCAGCATGATCGCGGTCAGAAGGAGGATCCACAGGGGCAATTCGCTCCCACTGGACAATCCCGCCGCCACCAGCGCCAGCAGGAGAACGGCCGCGGTGCGCTGCCCATCCTGGAGTCCATGGCCGAAAGCCACCGCCGCAGCAGAGACAGCTTGCGCGCGGCGAAAACGCCTGTTGATGACATTCGGCTGGGTATAGCGTGCCGCCCATGTCACCGGCCATACGAGCAAGTACGCCGCCACGAAAGCGATCAAAGGGGACAGGACCAAAGGCAAAGCGACTTGGGTCAGGAGGACGTTGTCCACGCCGTTGATCGAGTTCCCGCCCACCAGCACGCTCGCAGCGCCCGCGCCGATCAGTCCGCCCACAAGTGAGTTGGTGGAAGACAAAGGGATGCCCCGCCACCACGCGTACACGCCCCAAATGATGGAGGCGGCGAGGGCAGACGTCAGCATCGAGAGCCCGCCAATGCCGTTGGGGAGTTTGATCCAGGACTGCGTAAATGCGAGCACGAAGCTGCCGCTGAGCATAGCGCCGATGAAGTTGAACACAGCTGCCAGGAGTACCGCCACCGATGGCGTGAGGGCTCGTGTCCTCGTAGATAGTGCTACGGCATTGGAGACGTCACGGAAGCCGTTGAGAAACGCGAACCCTGAAGCCAAACCCACCACGAGGACCAGGAATGCAACGATCACGTCATGATTCCTTGACGATAATGCTGCCTACCTGCGTGGCGATCTTCCGCATATCCTTGGTCACTTCCACCAACTGGTTGGCGATGTCCCGGTGCCGCGCATACTGCGTGGACTTCATATCCTTCAGCATCTCGGCCACCCACGTGCGGTGGGTTCGCTCTGCACGTTTCGCCAGCCTGAGGATCTCGATCCAGTAGTCCTCAAGTTCGTCGAGGTCTTCGAGCTTTCGCATGGCGTCCACGGTCAGCTCGGCTTGGCGGCTGATGATCTCCAGTTGGTCGGCCGCGCGCTTGGGCAGCCGCTCCAGTTTGTAAAGGGCAACCAACTCGCCCGCGGCGTCGAGCTTCTCCATGGCCTCGTTGAGGTGGCGGGACAGGGCGTACATGTCCTCGCGCGGGAGCGGGTTCACGAAGCTGGTGCGCATATGGGTCAGGAGCGCAAAATGCAGGTCCAGGGACTTGGACTCGTGCTCGTGAAGTTCCTCGGTCAGGCGTTCGTGCTCACTGGCCTGGGCGCCGAGGATCTCTGAGAGCGTTCCGGTGGCGGCCACAATGACGCCGGCCATCTGCGCGAGCAGTACGAGCCCGGCAGGTTCCTGGGGGAAAAGGCGCAGCTTCATATCGCTTCCGGGCCGGGGACGGATGGGCTGCGGGCCGCTTGACTTGACGCTTCCCGCTTCGGCCCCAACTTTACCGGTACGACGACGGCCACCGCTAAGTCTGCGCGTATGGCCACGGCTCACATTCAGGGGTGGCTAGCCCGGATCTGTGCCTGGGCATAAAAATGGTGCCGAACCGGATACGCCTCTCGGCGGTAGGCCGCTCGAAGCGGCTATAAGTTGAAGCCCGGGGGTTTCGCGGTTCGGCACCAGTTTCAGTGTTCTACGTCGGTGGGGCTAAGTCAACATTGACAGGTTGGGTCCGACGTGGGTAAATTCGGGGGTTTTTGGACCTTAATCCAGCTCTCCCAACCTCCATGCATTGGCGGCATGCTCGAGGTCCTCGGCAGTCTTTACCAGCTGGTGCGAGTTGCGTGTGAGCTTGCTTGCATGGCTTTCATTGCTGTGCTCCGCCCCGTCCGCCAGGGTCGCCTGGCCGAGCGCCACAACGCGGCAGAATGCAGCAGAACGTTCCAGTGCGACGTCGAAATCGCCGTCGAACGCGCCGGACAAAATAGCGTCCGCCATGGTCTTCATTTCATCTGCTCCGGGCGGCTCTGCAGCTCCAGCAACCACGTTGGATACCTGCGCAGTGTCGCGGCCTGCCCTGAAGTACACCGAGATGCGCTCGGGGTTCTGGATAGTTGCGGCGCGGAGGGCGTACAGCCTCCACAACGCGCCGGGCAGGGAACGGGCGGGGCTTTCGGCCCACATCTCAGCGATGGCTTCGAGACCCTGCTCGTCGGCCAGCTTCACCAAGCGACGGGTGACCTTGGGGTCGTCGCTGTCGCGGCCACGTTTTACGAGCGCCTGCGCCGCCAGGTGGGCAGCCTCGGAGACGCGGGCGGGGTCTGCTCCACCGGCGAACGGTTCGAAATCGATGGGCGCGAAGGGCTTGGGCTTGTGGTGCCTGTTCGCTCCGCCGTACGCACGTGGTCCTGGCTGTTCGCTCATGAGTTCACCGTACTCCTGTGCTCTGATGGGGTCGAGTAACGGTTTCTTGGGCTGCTTCCTTGCTGCCCGGGTGCCTTCCCGACCTACTTTGCCGCCGCAGGTGGGCCGACACGCCGCTGCCGCCGCGCGCCGTCGTCGGCTGTTTGCTCAAAAGAGGTCACGACGCCGCGTGGCCGAGTGCGTTCCTCGACTGGCTTGACGTTGAGGTACAGTATTCATGGCTGTTTGAACAGCTGGAGGGGCCTTTAGCTCAGTTGGTAGAGCATCGGACTTTTAATCCGTGGGTCGTGGGTTCGATCCCCACAGGGCCCACCCTTTCTGCAGGCCGGAGACGTTGAGTCTCCGGCCTGTTTTTGTTCCCGGACTCCCAGGCGCCCGGACCCCAGTCAACGGACAAATCACCGCCGCGCGCAGGGGTGAATTGTCCGTTGGGCGGGGTTCCCCGGAAAAAACTTCTTGACTCCCACACCCCGCCCCCAGCAACATAGTTTCTATAACGTTGTAAATTGACTCAATCCACAGCAAGCAGACAAGGACGCCCCTTTGGGAACTCACGAAAACCCTGGAACTCAGAACCCGGAAACCCCCACCGCCAAAATCACCATCGATCCCGCATTCATCGTGGGTCCCGTCAGGCGGAGGACCTTCGGTGCCTTCGTCGAACACTTGGGCCGATGCGTCTACACGGGCATCTTCGAACCCGAACACCCGAAGGCGGACGAGGACGGTTTCCGTACCGATGTCCTGGAACTCACGAAGGAGCTGGGTGTCTCCACGGTCCGCTATCCCGGCGGCAACTTCGTCTCCGGCTACCGCTGGGAGGACGGAGTTGGCCCAGTGGATCAGCGCCCAACGAGACTTGACCTTGCCTGGCACTCGAGCGACCCCAACCTGGTGGGTGTGGACGAGTTTGCCAAGTGGTCCGAGAAAGCCGGTGTAGAGCCCATGATGGCGGTCAATCTCGGCACTCGCGGGACGCAGGAAGCGCTGGACATCCTGGAATACTGCAACATCAAAGGCGGCACGGCCCTGTCAGAACAGCGCAAGGCGAATGGCGCCGTCGAGCCCCACAACATCACGATGTGGTGCCTCGGGAACGAGATGGATGGCTTCTGGCAGATCGGCCACAAGAAGGCCGGTGAGTATGCTCGCCTCGCCGCCGAAACCGCCCGCGCCATGCGCATGGTCAACCCGGACCTGGAGCTGGTGGCCTGTGGAAGTTCGAGTCCCACAATGCCCACATTCGGGGAATGGGAGCGCATTGTCCTCACCGAGACGTACGAGCTTGTAGACCTGATTTCCGCGCACCAGTACTTCGAGGACTTCGGGGACCTGCAGGAGCACCTGTCTGCCGGGCACCGCATGGAGGCATTCATCAGGGACCTCGTCTCGCACATCGATCACGTGAAGTCTGCAACCAAATCGGAAAAGCAGGTCAACATTTCCTTCGATGAATGGAATGTGTGGCACGGCTCCCGAGATGAGTCCAAGGCTCCCACAGGCGACGATTGGCCTGTTGCGCCGGTTCTGCTCGAGGATCGCTACACGGTGGCGGACGCCGTGGTGGTGGGCGACCTGCTCATCTCGCTGCTTCGCAACACGGATCGCGTCCACTCCGCCAGCCTCGCGCAGCTGGTCAACGTCATTGCACCGATCATGACTGAGCCGGGCGGGCGCTCCTGGAAGCAGACCACGTTCCACCCGTTCGCGCTGACCTCCCAGCATGCCTCGGGTACGGTGCTGAACCTTGCTGTCGAGTCGCCGAAGCTGGACAGCGAAAAGACAGCCGGCTTCAGCTCGCTGTCGGCGGTGGCAACGTACGACGCCGACGCCAAGGAGGTTGTGGTTTTTGCCGTGAACCGTTCGGCCACGGACGCACTCACGCTCGACGCCGCCGTCGGGGGTTTGGGGACCGCCAGCGTCATCGAGGCCGTCACCTACACGAACAAGGACCCGTACTGGCAGGCGACCGCGGATGATTCGACGTCCGTCCTGCCGTCCGAAAACGTCAGTGTAACGCTCGACGGCGGCCGGCTCACCGCCGGGCTTCCGGCCGTGAGCTGGAGCATGATCCGGTTGTCGCTGGATTCCTAGGCGATCGCCTGCGAGCCGTCCTGGAAGATCGGATACAGCGAAATCGGTGTGACGGTCGCTTCTGACGGAGCATCTTGGAAAGGCTCCGGCGCCTGTGTTGCGGGCGTCGGAGCCGGTTGCCCGGCCGCGACGATTTCCAGTGATTCCATATCCAGCAGTCTTCGGCTCCCGGTTTCTGCATCCTGAAGCCAGAACAGATCGGTACCTGCGACTGTCTTGAGTACCGTTCCCCGGTGGTAAAGGCGGCCGTTGTGCCACGCCTCTATGTATTCGCCGGCGCTGAGTGCGTGTGGCTCCTCCTTACTGCCCGGCAAGGTGCCAAAGGCCTGCGCCAAGCTGGCCTGCGTCTTCAGCGCCTGGAAAAGATCCCTGTTTGCAGTGCTCATGTTTGCTCCCCTCAGCCGGCTGCTGCCATCTTTGGCCGGTTGGCCTTATGGCTCCAGCCTTCCGCATTCATGTTGCAGGGGCGTTGCAGGCGGATGAGCGCTGTGTGACGGCTAGGAGGGATCGGCTTCGTCGCCTGGAAGATCGGGCCCGGAACCTGCAGAACCAGCCTCGGAACCAGCCGAATCCGAGCGGGGAAGCTCATCAGCATAGGGCGCACGGGGACCGGCTTGGCTATTCAGGAGCTCGTTTGCTGCCATGGCCAGAAGGTCCCTTTCCAGCTCCGGGATGGACAGCATTCCCTGCAAGTAGGCCTCCACTTCATACTCACCCACAGACCCGCCGATACTGAAGTAGTGGAGCCACAAGGCTGCCGTGCTGATTCGCGCGGCGGAGAGCGCCGCTTTGAGCTTGCGGCGTTGCTCGGGTTCGTTGATGTCGAAGCCCATTTCCAGCGGTCCTAACGCGGATCGGCCGGTATTCCGGCTACGAGTTCGGCACTGGCTTCCTGCAACGTGCTGCGTTGATCGCGCGCGAATCCCATCAATTTCTGCAGGGCATCTTGATGCGGGATTTTGTGGCGTTCCATAAGTATCCCGCAGGCACGATTGACCACATCCCTGCTGTAGAGGGCGGATTGCAGGCCCTCGCTGATGCGCTTGGGCGTTTCAGCGCTTTGGATATGGGATAGAAGTGTTGCGGCCGGGGACGAAAAAAGCTCCATGAGGGAAGCGGTGTTGTCCTCATAAGAGAAGGGTTGGGTGGCGTAAACCTTCATGGCGCCGATGCTGTGGCCGTCGGCCAATAAGGGCGCGCTGACCACCGACTTGATGGGCAGGCCGTTGACGGCGGCCGACCACTCCGGCCAGCGGGGATCAATCCCAATATCCTGGGCGATCACAGTTTCTTCCGAAGCCCACGCTGTTAGGCACGGGCCTTGGCCTAGTTCGTATTGAAGGATGTCCGCCTGCTCCACTACAGAGTCAGTGAACCCGGCACTCGTCCTGCGGCCCTGGGCGTCCAGGATGGAAACCCCCGCTCCGAGGGTGCCGGGCACGGACTCCTTAATGGCCTCGGAGAGGTTTTGGACTGCACGGTCCACTTTCTCTTCGGTCAGGAGGAGACCCAGAATCCGTCCAACAGCAGCGGAGAGCTCGTCCAGAGGAAGCTGCTTCTTGGTCATGATCTTCTTCCCGGCCGTTCAGGTCGGCTGGCCGACTGAATCATTCTTTGAAATCGCTGGACTCCCGTGTTCTAAATCCCAGCCTAATGGGTTTTGGGCCAGAAAAGCCGCAGGTAGACAGGCTGCTTGCTATTCCTCAAAAGCTGCCGTGATCCTCCGATCTCCTGCAATATGGGCGATGATCCCCTGGGCCACTACGCGGAGTTTGATGTTGCGGTGGCTGGACGCGCTGGCGAGGATTTGGAAGGCCGCGTCCCGGCTGCAGCGGTTCTGCGCCATGATGATTCCGACGGCGGTGTCGATGATCGTGCGGGATTCCAGGGCGGCGGTGAGGTTCTCGCGGGCATCCCTCAACTGGGCGATCTTCAACGCCAGATGGAGGGCTTTGGCGCCCGTGGCCGTGACACGCTCTGCCGACAAAATGTCCTCGGGGGAAAAACCGTGAGTGCGCGTGGAGTAGAGATTCACCACAGCCTCTGCGGTGCTGTTCAATTCCATGGGAAAGGCCAGGATAGAACCCACATTCGTGGCCGCGGCAGCCCTCATGTACTCGGGCCAGCGATCTTCGTCGTGGACGTTTGGAACGTGGGTGATGGTGCGCGTACGAAGGGCAGAAAGGCAAGGGCCATCGCGGAAGCTGTTTTGGATGTCGTCCAACTTCCTGGCAAGGGTATCGCTATCGGCCACGGCCACCGGTTTCTTCTGCCGGATGACGGTGACTCCGCAGGCAATCGTGTTGCCGTTCCGGGTGAGCTTCTTTGCGATCAATGCGGCGAGGTCCTGGAGGAATTCACGGATATCGGCATTCTCCACCAGGAGATCCTGAAGATGCTCGACGAAGTCCGTCAGATCTACTTTGTCCTCATAAGGACGAAGAAGACTGGGAGGGCTGGCTACGTGCCGCGCTGGCTGGGTTTCAGTCATGATCTTTCCTTACTACTCCTCGGCCCTGCTGCTCCACTGGCTCTATCCGGCCATCAGACGTCAGTTCCCTGAAGGCAGTATCCACGAGTTCCATCTGGCCTGGGGCAAGGACCAGAAGTCCGTTAAGGTAGGCGTCCAGCACCAGCTCATCGGCGTCCCCTCCAATGCCGAAGTAGTAGGTCCACAGACTGTTAAGGCTTACATTTCCGTTTCGAAATCTGTCCGCAGCTTGCCTGCGTTGGTCATACTTTCCGTCGTTTTCCCGTTCGCCCCAAGGTTCGGCATTCATGGAGCCTACCTACCCTCCTTATCTTCGTGGCCTGCCCGCTTCAGAATGTCTTCGGCTATTTCATGGAGCCGCTTATCACTGTTTCGGGATGACAACTGTATGAGCCTGATGGCGGCGTCCCTGCTGCAGTGGTTCTGCATCATGATCAGGGAAATAGCCGCATCCACTATCGCGCGCGACTCCAATGCGGAGCGCAGATGCACGGGATAGGGATCCGGGGTATGCAGGCGCAGGGCCAGCCGCAGAATCCTCGATAAGGATTCCGCATGCTTTTGTATGGATGCCACAGTCTCTGGATCGAAGGTGCCCGCTTCGGTGGAATAGCAGTTCAACGCTGCCCGTGAGTCGTCGTCTGTGGCGATCGGTACCGCGAGCATCGTCGTGATACCTTCCTGCGAAACAGCGTCAGCGTAATGGTGCCAGCGGACGTCGGCCTGAAGATCCCCAACCAAAACGGTATGTTGCTCCCGGAGCGCGGTAAGGCACGGACCGTCGTCGAACTCGTACTGCTTTTCATCCAGGCGCTGAGCAGCCTCCGTGCTGCTCGCGACAGTGGAGGGGCCTCCATCCCGCTCCACGGTGATGGCACAGAGCATGGGGACATCCCCGCCCAACAACGAAGCCGAAATGGTGGTCAAACCCAGAAGGAATTCCGTGAAGCCGGGGCTGTCCAACAGCAGGTCCTGCAACTGTTCCGCTGTGGGTACTGCATCGTTCTGGGCCATTCGGCCTCATTCCAGGCAATGCCAGAGCGATTGACTCCGGCTGGCGGCAGTGCGCTCGAGTTCGCGCACAGCCCGGACAGTTAACTCCGGACCATTTGCCACACCCGAAATCTTCTACTACCGACACTACGCCTGCGCCATGCAGCGCAACAGTGGAGGCTGATCTGCAACGATGTACCCAGCAACCCCGGCGAACGGATTCGGGGCAGAGTGATTGAAGGAGCACATTGATGGCCGTCACCATGAACGACGTCGCGCGGGCCGCCGGGGTCTCCTTGAAGACGGTTTCCAACGTCATCAACAATTACGAGTTCATCCGGCCAGCTACCAAGCAGCGCGTCCTGGCTGCAATCGAAGAACTCGGATACGAAACCAACCTGACGGCCCGCAGCCTCCGTTCCGGCAAGACCAGCATGCTCGGGCTGGTGCTGAGCGACCTCTCGGTTCCGTACTATGCCGAGCTCGCCTCGGACATCATGAAGGCGGCGTGGGCGCGCGGCTACCGGGTCCTCGTCGAGCAGTCCGGCAACGCGGCCGACCACGAAAAGTCTGCACTTCAAGGCCAGTTCCGCAGCCTCACGGACGGGCTCCTCTTTATCCCGCTGTCGCTGGATGCCGAGCAGATCATCCATGCCGCCGGCAAGAAACCGCTGGTCCTGCTGGGCGAATTCGTGCAGGACCCGCGACTGGACATGGTCCTCATCCAAAACCACGAGGCAGCGGCAGCCGTCACCGCGCACCTGCTGGCGGGAGGCCGCCGTCGTATAGCGGTTTTGGGCGCGCACGACGGCGACACAACCGGCAGTAACGGCCTCCGCCTTAACGGCTACAAAGCTGCGCTCGCTGCCGCCGGTGTGGAGTATGACCCGGCGCTGGTGATCGACTGCGAGTGGCGGCGCGACGGCGGTGCGGACGCGATCGCGCGGCTGCTGGACAGCGGCGTTGGGTTCGACGCCGTGTTCGGTTTGAACGACGTCGTTGCCTTGGGGGCGCTGCACGAACTTCTGGTTCGAGGCAAACTTGTCCCGGACGACATAACTGTGGCGGGCTTCGACGACATTGATGAAGCCAGATTCGCGTCGCCGTCGTTGACCACGGTGGAGCCTGGCCGTGCGGAAATTGCGGAGCGCGCCGTCGAACTCCTCATCAACAGGATCGAAGGCAAGGGTTCCCCGGACAAAGTGGAGCAAACGGAAGTGGCGTTCTCGCTGCGCGTCAGGCAGTCCGCGCCGTAGGACGTTACTGTTCTAAGAATGAACCACGCAGTCCCGGACGGAATCGTCACGCCCGCCATCATGATCGACGTCGATGTCCTCGACCGGAATATCCAACACATGGCATCGAGCATGCTGAGCAGGGGACTGAGGCTCCGCCCGCATGTGAAGACACACAAGACCCTGGAGATCGCGGCCAAGCAGCTCGCGGCTGGAGCGGTTGGGCTCACGGTGGCGACGATCGGGGAAGCCGAGGTCTTCGCGGCCGGGGGTGCCACGGACATTTTTATCGCCTACCCGCTGTGGGTTGAGGCGCACCACGCGGAGCGGCTCAGGAAGCTTGCCAGAACGTGCAGCATCGCGGTGGGCACCGATTCAGTGGAAAGCGCGACGGCGATGGGCCGCCAGCTGGGCGCCGATGCCAGAAGTATTGATGTCCTGATCGAAGTGGACAGCGGGCATCACCGCAGCGGAGTTCTGCCCGAAGAAGTGGTGGACGTTGCGCGCGCGGCCGCAGCAAGCGGCCTGAACATTGCGGGTGTCTTCACTTTCCCCGGACATAGTTACAAGCCGGGAATGCCAAGGGATGCAGCGGGTAACGAGAATGAGGCCCTTGGCCGTGCTTCCGCCGCGCTGGAGCATGCCGGCTTTGAGGTCCGCACCGTCAGCGGCGGCTCCACCCCGACCGCACTGCTCGACGCCGAAACGCTGGCCACCGAGTTGCGCCCAGGCGTCTATGTTTTCGGTGATGCACAACAGCTTGAACTCGAACGATGCACGTGGGACGAGATCGCGCTGACGGTCGCTGCCACGGTGGTCAGCCGCCACGAGTCCGACGGCGGGAATGTCCGGCGGGTGGTTGTGGACGCCGGCAGCAAGATCCTGGGCAGTGACCGCCCCGATTGGGCCACCGGATACGGGCGCCTGCCCGAATACCGGGAGGCCCGGATTACAGCCCTCTCTGAACACCACGCCACCGTGGTTTGGCCGGACTCTGAGGAGCTGCCGGCACTAGGCACGCGGCTCAGGCTGATCCCGAACCACGTTTGCCTGGCCATGAACCTCGTGGACCAGGTAACTGTGGTTCGTGCGGGCGCAGTGGTGGACACGTGGAAAGTCGCCGCCCGCGGCCGGAACAACTAGCAGTCCTGCCTGATGCTTCATCGGGGTTAAAGACTGTGGCGGCGGGTGGAAATTTACCCGCCGCCACAGCAACTGCCGCTTCCCTTAGGCGATGGGAGTATGCGGCTGTTCACCCTTGAGCACGGCGAGCGTGTTGTCCGCCGCGAGTACTGCCATGGCCGTGCGTGTTTCCACCGTGGCGGAGCCGAGGTGCGGCACAAGCGTCACGTTCTCCAGTTCCAGCAACCATGGATGCACCTTGGGCTCTTGTTCGAAGACATCCAGGCCTGCGCCCGCGATCTGTTCTTCGCGAAGGGCCAAGGCGAGTGCGGCTTCGTCGATGATGGGTCCGCGTGCGGTGTTGACGAGATAGGCGGACTTCTTCATCGTGGCGAGCTGCTCAGCGCCGATCAGGTGATGCGTCGTCGGCCCGTACGGGCAGTGCAGCGAGACGACGTCGGAGATGGTCAGCAGTTCGTCGAGCTCCACTCGCCGTGCGCCGAGTTCCGCGGCGATGGCGGGGTCGATTTCGCTGCGTGACTGGTAGACGATCTCCATTCCGAAGGCCTTGGCCCGGCGTGCTGTGGCTTGGCCGATGCCACCCATTCCGACGACACCCAGGGTCTTGCCCTGCAGGCTGCTGCCGAGCAGGAAGAACATTCCCCATTTCCAGGCCTGGCCGGAACGGATGAGTCGTTCGCCTTCGCCGAGCCGACGGGTGGCCATAAGGATCAGGCCGAACGCGATGTCGGCTGTGGCCTCAGTGAGCACCCCCGGGGTGTTGGTGGCGATGATCCCGCGTTCGGTGCAGGCGGGGACGTCGATGTTGTCATAGCCAACGGCGACGTTCGCGACCACTTTGAGCTGCGGGCCCGCGGCGTCGAGCAGTTCGGCGTCAATGCGTTCGGTCAGCAGGCTCACTATGGCGTCGGCTCCTGCTACGCGGCGCAGAAGTTCCTGGCGGCTGATGGAGTCCGAGCCCTCCCAAGCATCCACCTCGTGTTCGGCGCGGAGCTTCTCGAGTGCCGGTTCGGGCACGCGTCCGGTGACGACTACGCGGCTCATGCCGTCTCGATCCATTCACGCAGGCGGCCCAGGCCATCGCGGATGTCTGGCACTTCGATGCCCGAGTACGCGAGCCGGATGTACTGCCGCTCCTCGCCGGGCAGACGCCGGCCGAAGTGTTCACGCGTGCAGAACGAGACCCCAGTCTTGTAGAGGGCGTCGGATGCGAAGTCGCCCACTGCTGTGTAACCCAGCCGCTGCATGGCCTCGGTGACGTCCGGGAACAGGTAGAACGTGGACTGCGGAACTGCCACGCTCATTCCCGGGATGGCATTGACGATCCCGCACGCGGTATCCCGGCGTTCCTTCAGGATGTCCAGCATCTGCTGTACCGGTTCCTGGGGGCCGCGAAGGGCTTCGATGCCGGCCCACTGCACATAGTGAGTGGTGCATGATTCATCGTTGGTGTTCAGAGTGCTGAGCACTTTCGCTATTTCAAGCGGGGCCACGGCACAGCCCAGCCGCGAGCCCGTCATGGCGAACTTCTTGCTGAACGTGTACAGGATGACGGTGCGCTCGGCCATGCCGGGAAGCGACGCAATGGAGCTTGAGACTCCTTCGTAGCGCGTCTCGAAATAGGCCTCATCGGAGAGTACCCAAAGGTCGTGCTCCTGTGCGATCTGGGCGATTGCCTCGCGTTCGGACGCCGTCGATTCGGCAGAGATGGGGTTCTGCAGATCGTTGTAGATGATCGCGGCCGTGTTCGGGGTGATTGATGCCCGGACCTGGTCGAGGTCGATCGCGAATCCGTCACTTGTGGGCACATAGCGGTAGGGCACAGCGGTGCCGCCCAGATATTCGATTTGGGATTCGTAGATCGGGAACCCGGGGTTGGGGTAGAGCACCTCCTGGCCTGGGTTCATGACGGCCTGCAGGAACTTGGTGATAACGGGCTTGCCACCGGTCATCACTACCACGTTGTCGGGGGAGAATTCCATTCCGCGCCGCGCGCCGAGGTCTTCGGCGAGGGCTTCCCGAAGCTGAGGGATACCGGGACCGGGGCAGTAGCCCGTGTAGCCATCGGTGATTGCCTTGTTCATCGCCTCAACGATGTGAGGGGCCGTTGGGATATTGATGTCGCCAAGGTGGAAGGGGTACACAAGGTTTCCTTTGGCCTTCCAGGCGGCAGCGGCCTGCGCCACGCTGAACGCAGTTTCGGTGCCCAGGCGTTCAAGCCGGTGTGCGAGTTTCTGCATGTGCTGTTTAACTCCTCATCGAGCTGATCACGGGTTTTCACGTGAAGTACTCAACTAGTATATTAGTGATGTATTAGACTGTCTATGGATAGGCGGTCATTAAAACAGCGCCCGCAGCGTCTCCCCACAGACCCGCTCATCTGCCACACTCAACCCCATGCAGTCGTTGTTCGACGGACTCCTTCACGCCAGCCCACTGGTGGTGATCTGCATCGTCTTCGCATTGGTCTTCGCCGAGGACGCCTTGTTTATCGGCTTCGTGATCCCAGGCGAAACAGCTGCCGTGGTAGGGGGAGTCTTCGCCAGCCGGGGTTCTCTTCCCTTGTGGGGCATGATCCTGGTTGTCATCTCCGCAGCCATCCTTGGTGACACGGTCGGCTACGAGATCGGCAAGCACCTCGGTCCACGGATCATGGCCTTGAAACTCCTGGATAAGAGAAGAACCCAGCTCCAAAAGGCCGAGGATTTCCTGGCCCGCCGTGGCGGCCTCGCCGTGTTCCTGGGCCGCTTCACAGCCTTTTTCCGCGCAGTCATGCCCGCGCTCGCCGGGCTCAGCCGAATGCCATACCGCCGCTTCGCCATCTGGAACTTCACAGGCGGCATCATTTGGGGCGCCCTGTTCGTGACCTTGGGATTCGTTGCAGGGAACTCCTATGAAGAGCTAGCCCATGCTGTGGGGCGCGGCGCCGCAGTGGTGGTGGGCGCCGTCGTGGTTGTCATCCTGGCCGTGTGGCAGATCCGAAAGCATCGAACGGCGGCCAAACCCACAGCTGACTGAGACCCTCTGGAAACGTGGCGGAAACTTCCAGTCCTTACGCTGATCACAAACTGTCCCTTCGTGTGCACCCAGGTAGCAGCTTTGAGGAGAATCAATGCATCTTTTGCCCCGTGAGCAGGAAAAACTCATGATCGTGGTGGCTGCCGATCTGGCCAGGCGAAGGCAGGCGCGCGGATTAAAGCTGAACTATCCGGAAGCCATCGCGATCATCAGCTACGAACTCATCGAGGGCGCCCGCGACGGCAAATCCGTTGCGGAGCTCATGAGCTACGGGACCACATTGCTGCGCCGCGAAGACGTGATGGAAGGCGTGCCGGAGATGATCCACGACGTCCAAATCGAAGCCACGTTCCCTGACGGCACCAAGCTCGTCACTGTCCACGACCCCATTCGATAGGAGCCCCCATGATCCCCGGTGAATACAGGCTCCGCCCAGAGCCCATCGCTTGCAACAGCGGACGTGAGGCGATCGCCGTCGAGGTTGTCAATCGAGGTGACCGGCCAGTCCAGATTGGCTCGCACTACCACTTTGCGGAAGCCAACCGCGCCCTGGAGTTTGATCGTGAAGCCGCCTACGGCCGGCGTCTGGACATCCCTGCCGGCACCGCAGCCCGCTTTGAACCCGGGGACAAGAAAACCGTCCACCTGGTGGAGTTGGCGGGTTCCCGCGAAGTTTTCGGCTTGAGCAACGCTGTCAATGGAAAGCTCGACGGCGGGACCCGCCTTGGCGGGACCGCCCGCCCGGGAGTGGCTATGGAAGGAGAGGGCAAATGAGCTTCGAGCTTCCCCGCCGGCAATACGCCGAGCTGTACGGCCCAACGACAGGTGACGCCATCCGCTTGGCGGACACCGAACTCTTCCTCGAAATTGAGAACGACTACACCGTCTACGGTGAGGAAGTGGTGTTCGGGGGCGGCAAAGTAATCCGCGATGGCATGGGCCAAAACGGCCAGGCGACGCGCTCCGAGGACATCCCTGACACCGTCATCACCAACGTCATCGTCCTGGACTACTCAGGCATCTACAAGGCCGATGTCGCCCTGAAGGACGGCCACATTTTCAAGATCGGCAAAGCGGGCAACCCTCAGATCATGGACGGCGTGGACATCGTGATCGGTGCCAGCACGGAGATCATCGCCGGCGAACGAAAAATCCTCACGGCTGGAGGCATCGACACCCATATCCACTTCATTTCCCCCGAACAGGTTCCCACTGCACTCTGCAGCGGCGTCACCACGATGGTTGGCGGCGGCACGGGACCTGCGGAAGGAACCAAAGCCACCACCATCACGCCCGGATCCTGGCATATCTCGCGGATGCTCCAGGCCGCCGAAGGGCTCCCCATCAACATCGGCCTGTTCGGCAAGGGCCACGCGTCCGCCGTCGAGCCCCTCGCAGAGCAGATCCGCGCCGGTGCCGTTGGGCTCAAAGTCCATGAGGATTGGGGCTCCACCACGTCCTCCATCGACATGTCCCTGCGCGTGGCCGACGAATACGACGTCCAGGTGGCGATTCACACGGACACCCTCAACGAGTGCGGCTTCGTGGAAGACACCATCAACGCGATCGACGGCCGGGTGATTCACACCTTCCACACGGAAGGCGCAGGCGGCGGCCACGCTCCGGACATCATCAAGATTGCCGGGCTGCCCAATGTGCTTCCGGCCTCCACCAACCCCACGTTGCCGTACACCAAGAACACCATCGAAGAGCACCTGGACATGCTCATGGTCTGCCACCACCTCAACCCGGACATCCCGGAAGACGTGGCCTTCGCAGACTCCCGCATCCGTGCCGAAACCATCGCAGCCGAGGACGTCCTGCACGATCTGGGGGTCTTCGCCATCACGTCCTCGGACTCGCAGGCAATGGGCCGCGTAGGAGAAGTGATCATCAGGACCTGGCAGGTGGCCGACGCCATGAAGCGGCAACGCGGGGTTCTTCAGGATCCTTCCGGTGCGGTGCATGGTGCTGGCTTGGGCGGGGAGTCCGACAACTTCCGGCTCAAGCGGTACGTCGCCAAATACACGATCAACCCCGCCATTGCACAGGGCATGGCCGACGTTATTGGCTCGGTGGAAGAAGGGAAATTCGCGGACTTGGTGTTGTGGGACCCCGCGTTCTTCGGAGTGAAGCCCGAGCTCGTCATCAAAGGCGGGCAGATCGCCTACGCACTCATGGGCGACTCCAACGCCTCCATTCCCACCCCGCAGCCGCGCACCATGCGGCCCATGTTCGCCAGCTACGGGCGAGCCCTCCAACAGACGTCCATCACGTTCCTCTCCAAAGCAGCGATCGACGCCGGAGTCCCCCAAAAACTCGGACTCGAACGCATCATCCGGCCCGTCACCGGCATCAGGAACCTGCGCAAAGCCGACCTGAAGTTCAACGGCGAAACCCCGGACATCGTCGTCGACCCCGAAACCTACAAGGTGACAGTGGACGGCGTCGAAGCCACCTGCGAACCCTCCGACGTGCTGCCCATGGCGCAGCGCTACCACCTCTTCTAAACCCATAGGCAACCACGTGATCATCGAAAAAATCCTCGGCAACCTCCACGAACACCCCGACGCCTACGCTGGCCACCACAAAGAAAAAGTCGTCCTCCCCAGCGCCCTTCTCGTCAAACGCATCCAACGCGTCACCACCGACCACGGCAAAGAACTCGGCATCCGACTCCCCACCGGATCCGGCGACCTGCGCGACGGCGACATCCTCGCCGTCGACGACACCAACCTCATCGTCATCTCCGTGCTGCCAACAGACGTCCTCGTGATTGCTCCGCGCAGCATCCCCGAAATGGGGGTGGTCGCGCACTCCCTCGGCAACAGGCATCTACAGGCGCAATTCTTCGACGCCCTGTCTGAGTATGGGGCCGACGTCATGGTGTGCCAGTATGACCACACCGTCGAGGACTATCTGAAGAGCGTCGGCGTCCCCTACGACAGGCAAGAGCGGGTCATGCCGGTGCCTTTTCGCCATGCTGAGCATTCGCACTAAAGCGCTGCGCTGCGTCAGGTTGGGTGCGCGCGCTTGCGCTCCACTGGGAAGGGGGCCGTGCCCGCTCCGCGATGCCCGCCACGCCGCGGCCCCCTTCCCAGCTCCGCTCCAGCGCGCAGTCCGCACCTCGGGCGGTGCGCTTTGAGCGCGACATATCAGCTGGCTCTTCAGCAGTTGACCGACTCTGCGTTGCCTACGGGGGCGTTTGCTCATTCTTTGGGGTTTGAGACGTATATCGAGCGCGGGGTTGTTGGTGATGAGGGGTCGTTCGGGGTTTGGCTTTCTGTTTTTGTTGGGCAGCAGTTGACTTATTCCGATGGGTTGGCTGTGCGGTTTTTGTATGAAGGGGTGGATGTTGGTTTGTTGGACTCTGTTCTTTCTGGGCAGTTGTTGGCTCGGGAGGTTCGGGAGGCTTCCTTGAAGATGGGTGGGCGGCTCCTGGAGATTGGTGAGGAGGTGTTTCCTTCGGCGGAGTTGGAGGCCTATAGGGCGCTCGTTCGTGGGGGTATTGCTGTGGGGCACCAGCCGTTGGCCTTTGGGGTGATCGCGCGGTCCTTGGGGGTTCCTTTTAAGGAGGCGCTTGCTGCGTATCTGTTTGCCACGGTTACTTCCCTCACGCAGAACGCCGTGCGCGCAATCCCGCTCGGGCAGAACGCCGGGCAACGGGTACTTCGGCACGCGCACGACGCCGTTGCTGCCGCCGTCGAGGTTGTAGCACAACTGTGCTGGGACGACTTTGGGGCTGTGAGCCCCGGACTTGAAATTTCACAAATGCGGCACGAGCGGCAACGCGCCCGCATGTTCATGAGCTAACCAGGAGGACACATGTCTGAACCCATCAAAATCGGCGTCGGTGGACCCGTCGGGGCCGGAAAGACACAACTCGTCGAGCGCATCACCCGGCACATGAGCGGCGACATTTCCATGGCCGCCATCACCAACGACATCTACACCATCGAAGACGCCAAAATCCTCGCGGCCAACGGCATCCTGCCCGAAGACCGCATCATCGGCGTCGAAACCGGCGGCTGCCCCCACACCGCCATCCGCGAAGACACCTCCATGAACACAGCAGCCATCGAAGAACTCAAAACCCGGCACCCCGACCTTCAAGTCATCTTCGTCGAATCCGGCGGCGACAACCTCTCAGCCACCTTCAGCCCCGAACTCGTCGACTTCTCCATCTACATCATCGACGTAGCCCAAGGCGAAAAAATCCCCCGCAAAGCCGGCCAAGGCATGATCAAATCCGACCTCTTCATCATCAACAAAACGGACCTGGCGCCCCATGTTGGGGCAGACCTCTCAGTCATGGAGCGGGACTCCAAGGAATTCCGCGGCAACAAACCCTTCTGCTTCACCAATCTCAAAACCGACGAAGGGTTGGACGCCGTCCTGAACTGGATTCGGCGCGACGTCCTGATGCTTGACTTGGCCTCATGAGCGTGCCCAAGGCCGCTTTGATCTCACCGGGGGCGGCGCCCGCCACGGGTCCGGCGGCTTCGCCGGATTTGGGGCCGTGCCCGCTTCGCGATGCCCACCACGCCGCGGCCCCCAAATCCGGCTCAGCCGCCTCGGCTGTCGGGTCACCGCTCATTCGACGAACCGTCTTGTCCAGCTCCAGCGCCTCGGCGGTCCAGTCCCCTGGCATGGGTGGATTATGAGCACGCACATAGTGGTCCCGGCCGGCGATGTCGGTCCTTGGGGGAACGTGGAGTCGCAAGCAGGGTTGGCTTCAGTGGTTGGGGAGCGGGCGGTTCGGGGGCGGTTGGAGCTTGGGGTTAGTGTGCGGGGCGGGAGGTCTGTTGCTTCTCGGCAATTTCATGAAGGCGCTTTGAGAGTGTTGCGGCCGCATTATTTGGATCAGTCCGGGCAGGTTTGCTTTGTCATGGTCAATCCGGGCGGGGCGTATTTGGGGGCGGACTTGTTCCTTATTGATGTGGACGTCCAGGCTGGGGCGGAGCTGTTGTTGACTACGCAGTCGGCTACGAAGGTTTATCGGACTCCGGGGTCCTTTGCTGAGCAGCGCATGAGTGTGCGGCTGGGGGAGGGGGCGCGGTTGGAGTTGCTGCCTGACCAGCTGATCGCCTATCGGGAGGCGAGTTATCGGCAGAATTCGCACATCAGTCTCCACCCGACGTCGAGCCTTGTCATGGCTGAGGTCATCACTCCGGGATGGTCGCCGGACGGTGGGGTGTTCCGGTATGAGGAGTTGCGGCTGCGCAATGAGATCCATGTCCAGAGTGGTGGGGGAGCGCAGTTGTTGGCCCTGGATAACCTCCTGATTCTCCCACCCGTCAACGATGTGACTGGGATGGGGTTCATGGAGGGTTTCAGCCATGTGGGCTCGTTGGTGGTTGTTGATCCGAGGGTGAATCAACACCTTGCCGACGAGCTGCACAAATTGACGCGGGAGCACGATGCTTACACGGGCGTTTCGTTGACCAATAGTGTTGGCGGTACTACGGGGCTTGTGCTGAGATCGTTGTCCAACAGCACCGACGAACTCAATCGTCTGCTGGGGGCCTGCACCAGCGTTCTCCGTGAACGTTGGTATGGTCAGGGACCCGTGAACCTGAGGAAGTATTGATGCCTGCGCTGATGGAGTTCGCTGCCATGTACCGGGACCGGGAGAAGTTGCCGCTGCTCACCCGGCTACTTTTCACGTTCGGTGCGGTCGCAGCCCTGCACGTTGCCGCCGTCGTGCTTTTGCTGCTGGGTTCGGCAGGGGCGGCCCAACCTTTGGCGCTCGGCTTGGTGATCACCGCGTACGTGGCCGGAATCAAGCACAGCTACGACTGGGACCACATCGCTGCGATCGACAACTCCACGCGCAAGTTCGTCGCGCAGCACAAGGATCCGGTGAGCGTCGGCTTCGCGTTCAGCCTGGGCCACAGTTCCGTGGTGATCCTGGCCGGGCTCCTGGTGGTGGCGGGCGCAACGCTGATAGGCCAATTCATGGAGGACGGCACGGCGGGCAACAAGGTGCTGGGCTTGATCGGTAGCGGGGTGTCGGGGTTGTTCCTGCTGGCGATGGGGCTCTTTAACGGCTCGGCATTCCTGCGTGCCACGCAGGTGTACCGGAGTGTCCACGCTGGCGGCCGGATCCGTGAAGAAGACCTTGAAGCGAAGGGGTTCGTTGCCCGGTTGCTGGCCAGGCCCCTGTCAAAGGTGGAGCGGCCGCGGAACATCTACGTGATCGGTTTCCTCTTCGGCCTCGGCTTCGATACGGCCACCACCATCGGGCTTCTGGTTATCACCACGACGGCGTCACTCGCCGGAGTCTCGCCGCTCGCCTTGATGGCGCTACCGTTCGCGTTCACCGCGGCCATGACATTATGCGATTCCATCAACGGCGTGGCCATGATGAAGATGTACAAGTCCGCCATCAATGACCCCCAGCGGAAGCTCGGCTTCAACGTGGTGATCACCGGCATCTCGGCTGTCTCGGCGCTGTTCATCTCCGTGATCACGCTCGGGGGATTCGTCAACGCGGCGTTTGAAATGGAGGACCCGCTGACCACGTGGCTGGGAGGGATCGACCTTGGCGACGCAGGCCTGGTCCTGGTGGGCCTGTTCATGATCGCGTGGGCTGTTTCCGCGTGGCGTGGCTGGGCGAGGCGCTCGGCCCAACCCAACTGAGTCGCAGTACAGCGCGTTTAGAGCCCTCAAAAGGCGCTGAACTGCTACGTAGTTGGCTCAGGAGGCAGCCACCGCGTTAAGGAGCTCATTCGTGTCCACGCCAAGGTCCGATGTGTCCAGGACGTTGGTCAGGAACACGACGCACCGGTCCTGCTCCGGGAACATCCACCATTCCGTGCCCGACCACCCCGGGTGACCGTAGATCCCCTGGGCAATCAGCTCGGATTCGTTGGCTGGCATCTGGAAACCGAGGCCCGTGTGCCGCAAGGGCTTGGGCCGGACACTGATGTGGGAAACCCCGGTAGTCCTCGGCCGGCGCATTGCAGCAAGCGTTGCGGGCCGCACCGCCTTGCCGGAATTGCGCAGCAGCTCAGTGCCGAGATTGAGCAGATCCGTGGCGGTGCCGAACAACCCTGCGCCGGGGTGCTTCTTCTTGTACATCCCCTCAACGTCCAGGCCCTGCTCTCCTGCGCCACGGACTGTGTGCGGATTGCAGTCGTTGTGGAACGTGAGGCCTTTCGCGCCGGTGTCCTCAGCCAATGAACGAACCTGCTCTTCGAACGGGCGCCCGTCGGCCCATTCGGCCATCGCCGCAGCGCCTTCAAAAGCCACATTGCAGTACTGGACCAACGATCCCGCAAAGAAGGCTTGCTCCGCCGTGGTGAGGTCTTCGCGGAGGGGAGTGCCGCCGTCGAGCTGTGTATCCATGATTCCCGACCGGTGACTCAACAGGTGTTCGAGGGTCACGGTGTCCGTGCGCCCGGCGCCGAAGCCGGGCAGCGCGTCCGTCAATGCATTGCCGAGCGACAATTTCCCCAGCTCAACCTGGCGCATCACCGTCATTGCGCTGATGGGTTTGGTGACTGAGAACAGCGCAAAGTGGTCGTCGGTGGTCGCCTTCCGGCCGCCGTCGTGCCCAAAAGCAACGACGTCGGAGATGCCATGGCTGGATGCAATTCCCAGCACCGCCACGGGCACGCGGCCCTGATCCACCTGTTTGCGCGCCCAGTCTGCTGCGGGACCTGATTCCACCATGTGACTTCCACGCTTTCGCTCGGGTTCGGTGGGACGAATCTATCGAATAATCTTCAAGCCGCGTGTAACCGCGGGACGTCGGCCGGAAACTATAGAAGTATCCTGCAGTTCAGGACACTACTTTCAGGGGGAAAATCGTGCTTTCCGAGCGCGAACTGGCGTTTATCGCCATTCACAAAAACAGCTATCCGTCCGTTTTCAGATTTGTCCGCCGCAGGGTGGAATCGGCGGAAATTGCCGAAGAAATCGCAGCGGACGTTTTCCGGGTCGTGTGGCAAAAATGGGACGACGACTCCAAACCCGATATCCCATACCTGCTCACCGTTGCCCGCAATCTCGTCGGGAATGCTTACAGGAGCCGTGACCGGCAACAGGCGCTGCAGGAAAAACTACGCACGACGGCGGTGGAGCGTTTCGGGGACGACTCCGAGAACGTCGTGGTACAGGATGCCATGGCCCGGCTCCGCGAACAGGATCGGGACATCCTCCAGCTGGCGTATTGGGACGGTTTGGGCTGTGCCGAAATCGCGCGGGTACTCAACTGCAGTGAATCCGCAGCGAAAGTCCGCTTGCACCGCGCACGTGGTGCCTTCCGGAAACAGATGCCTGCAGGTGTCGAAACGACTACACACAAGATGGGAGTCTGAGATGGACCAGATCAAGAGCCAGATTTCCGCGATCGACCCTCTTGCCCACGAACCAGAGGCCGAAATCAACGGCGAAGAAGCCCTTGCCCGCATGCTGACCGGGCCCAGGGTCTTCAGTGACACTGTGCCGGCTGGCGTGACTTCGCTCCAAGAGCGCAGGAACCGCAAGGTCCGGATTGCCGGAGCGCTGTTGCTGGGAGCTGCCGCCGTCACTGCCGGTGTCCTCGTGGCAGCCAACTTTGGGCCAGTGAGTTCGACGCCGGCGCCGGCGGTAACCGTCACAACACCTGAACCAACGCCAACGCCGAGCGTGTCCGCCACCCCTTCGGCCAGCGCATCAGTGACCCCTTCCGGCACTCCGACGCCGGTCACTCCGACTCAGTCGGCACCTGCGATCGTTCCGCCGGTGGCACCAACCCCGACACCTACAGCGCCGCCAGCTGCAGCCATGCAAAAATTCACGTTCCCGGATGGACACATCTCCTTCAACTACCCGAGTGGTTGGACCGTCCTGACGGAGCAGGGTCCGTATCTTTCGGAGGAAACAAAGGCCGCATCCCAAGGGGCCACCATCCTGGATAGCGCCGGGGACAAGGTCGCCTTTGTGTCCAGCGGGTTCTACGGAGACGGCACGGCGGGCCGGGTGGATCGGACAGTCCTGGACCGGGCAGTGGTTCCTGGTCTCAGGGGCATGTCAGGTGAGCAAGTGGAGTTTGGCTTCTTTTCAAACAAAATCCAATTCATCCCCTACGAGGGACCGGCCTACGAGGGCATGCCTTCAGCTCGTTCCGGCCCCAGCGATGATCCTCCCATTTACGCCATGGATATTCGGTTGTCGTCCGAGCTGGAGGCAGGAACTACTACCTCTGGCACCAACCTGATCCGGATGCCCAACGGGTTCATGAACGCATACGTTGTGTTCGATCCTGCCAAGCAACCAACCTTCGCCACACCCGAGGCAGCGAAAGCCTGGATGGGCAGCACCCAGTACGCCCAGCTGAAAGCCCTTCTGCTGAGCGTCAGCTACAAATAACCCCATCTGAGTAGCAGTTGAGGCCGTTCTGAGAGCTCAGAACGGCCTCAACTGCGACCTAGTTGGGCTAGCGGGTGCTGAGCAGATGGCTGGCGGGGTCGTACCGGAAGGTGACCGGGCCGCCGTCGTGCTTCAGGGCTATGTTGCTGCCGTTCGCGGCGCCACCCAGACCGTAGTTCTCAGCCCAGGAGCCGTTGATCGCCGCTTTGAACTCGTAGTTCCCTGCAGGCAAGTTCGGCACTGAAAGTTTCCAGATCCCATCTGCAGGATCCAAGGCAAGCTGGGCCTGCGGGCAATCAGGCATCCAGTCGCCGGCACAGCCGAGCTCGGAGTTCAGGCTACCGGGAACGGAGACGGCAACGGGCTGCTGACCGGCAACCGCCGCGGTAATCAGGTTCGTTGCATGGTCGTACAAGAACGTGACGTCGCCGCCAGTATGCGTGAACACCACATTCGGACCGTTCAGGACGCCACCCGCTCCATAGTTCTCATCCCACGAACCGTTGAGCGCAGCCTTGAACTCGTACGTTCCCGCAGGGAGGTTCGGGACGTTCAGCTGCCACAGACGGTGTGTTGGTTCGTACGTCATCGACGCCTGCTCACACGACGGCTGCCAATCCTCCGCGCAACCAAGCTCGGTGTCGAGGCTGCCGGCAACGGTCACGGTCTCCGGCTGCACAGGCTCACCCACCACACCGCTCCGCGGCTCGCTCGCCGAGGTCTGTCCCCTGTTGTCCAGCACCACTGCGCGGTACTCCACTGACGTGCCGGACTCCAGGGAAGATACGTCGTGGAACACCTGGTAGGGCGCGTTGTCATCCGTGCCAATCGACTGCCACTCGCCGCCCGCCGTCCGCTCCTGGAAGGTGACTTCATAGAAAGAGTTACCGTCGACGTCGGCCGTCACCTTCAGGCGGGAAGCGTCACCAGCAGCCGTGACTGGCTTCTTGAGTACGACGTTGGGTGCCGCCTTGGACTGCGCCAGTCGCCCCGCTGCTTGGTACACCACGGTGGAAAGCGGAGGAACCGTAACGGTCAGCTTCGCCTGAGTGTCAGTCTTGGCGTCGGCTGCAGCGTCGCCATAAACGAGGTTGAACGGCTGCTTCGCCTCGTACGTCGGGATCTCCGCGGTCTGGGCGCTCTCGCTGTTGTTCACGGCAACCACGTATTCACGTTGCTCTTTGGCATCGATGCGGGAGAAGGCGTAAATCCCCGGGCCGTCGGCAGCGTAGCGGTTCTGCTGTGCGCCGCTGCGGAGGGTGGGGTGCTCGGCGGTGAGTGCAGCAAGTTCGCTGATCTTCTTGTACAGCGGGTGCCCGGTATCGAAGTTGTCTGTTGCATGCGTAGCGCTGGTGCCCAGAAGGTCGTCGTCAAGGTATTCCTGAACCTGGCTGGCGAACATTGATTGCCGCGAGTCCTGGTCCCCACCTGCCCCCGTGAACCCTTGCTCATCGCCGTAATAGACAACGGGGTTACCGCGGGAGAAGTACATCAGCTCGTGGGCGAGTTCATCGCGCTCGACAAGTTCGGCGTCGGAGGCTCCTGCATTGTCCTGGGCGATGAACGTGCCGATGCGGCCCATATCGTGGTTCCCCAGGAAGGTGGGCAGTTGGTAGGCGTTGGAGTCTGCATCTGTGTACCAGTCATCTCCGTTGAAGAACTCGGCCAAACGGCTGGCCTTGCTGCTCTGGGAGGCGAAGCTGCGGGCAGCTCCCTGGAAGCCGAAGTCGAGAACGGCCTGCATCTTGTTCCTGGTGGTGAATTTGGACGTGACGCTCTTGGAGGTGTCGAAGACTTCGCCAAACATGAAGAATTCGTCCTTGCCCTGCTCCTTGGCATAGCTCAGGACCTGCGGGCCGAACTGCTGCCAGAATTCATCGTTGACGTGCTTCATGGTGTCGATGCGGAAGCCATCGATCCCGAAGTCGTGGATCCAACTCTTGTAGACATCAACAAATCCGTTGACCACGCGGGGATTCTCCGTGAACAGATCGTCCAAGCCAAAGAAGTCACCGTAGAGCGCGTCCTCGCCGGAAAAGGTGGTGTTGCCACGGTTGTGATAGAGCGTGGAGTCGTTGAGCCATGCGGGAACCTTGACGTTCTTCTCGGCTTCTGGGACCACCGGCGTGTAGGGGAAGGACGTGGCTGGATCCAGTGCTGGAAAGTCCTGCGTGCCGGCGTAATCGTGGTCATCGAAGGCCTCACCGGCCGCCGTGCGGTACGGCTCGCTTTCCTTGGAAATGTAGGGCGCTGACTCCGACTCCTGATACTGGATCACGTCCGCAGTGTGGTTGGTGATGATGTCGAAGTAGACCTTCATGCCCCGGGCGTGGGCGGCATCGATGAGCGTCTTAAGCTCCGCGTTCGTGCCCAAGTGGGGATCGATCTGTGTGAAGTCCGTAACCCAATACCCGTGGTATCCGGCCGAGCTGTTGTCCAGCTCGCCGCCGCCTTGGACAGCTTTGTTCTTGAAGCTCGGCGTAAGCCAAAGGGCATTCGTTCCCAAACCCTGGATGTAGTCCAAACGGTCCTGGAGGCCCTTCAGGTCACCACCGTTGTAGAAGCCCTTGCGGGTGGGGTCGTAGCCGGACATCATCGGATCCGAACCCAGCCCGCCGTCGTCGTTGGCTTTTGTGCCGTTGTTGAAGCGGTCAGCCATGACGAAGTAGAAGTTCTGATCACTGACGCCGCCGCGGACCGAGTGTTGGCCGGCGGCATCAGGCGGGGTTTTCGTGGTAACGACCGCCGCGCTGGCGGGCAGGACGGTGGATGCCGTCACCACTGCGGTGGCGAGTACGACGGCGGGGACAATGGATCTATAGCTGCGAGATAGCAAGTGATGAAACCTTCCGCTAAGCGACTCTGCTGTGTGGCAACTCACAACTGTAAGCGCTTGCTTCGCTGGATTCCACAGAAATAGAAGGTTTTCTGGATGTGAAGAGCTGTTACGCCCTCTGTATCTGGAAGCGTTTGCAGTTTTACTAGCGGAGAAAGAGGCGAAATCGTACTGTTCGCCTGCATGACACCCTGCGGAAATGCTATGCAATTGCCCATAACGAACCGTCTATGACTTGCATAGGGTTGAGGAGATCTGCTTCACACCAGGCCCTGCTTCACAGCAAGCGGTGCCCTGAACTACCCAAGGATGAGTTTCAACGATGAAGAGCATCGCCCTCCTGCGCGAACGAGCTACCCGTGTCATGCCCACCGGTTCCCACTGCCCGGCCTCGGGTTTGTGGAGCCCGGACTCTGAGCCTGACTCCGTTCAGGTGTTCGCCGAAGGTCACGTCCTCCCGGCGCACAACGGAGTGCCCACTGTTTGGCGGCTCCGGACCGCTGGCGAAGTCTCAGCATGACCAGCTCCATTCTGAACAGGCCAGCCGACTACCGGCACGTGCCGGCAGCCCAGTGGACGGAACTAGACGCTGGGGATCGCGTCTGGATCTACGACGTCGCCTGGGGTGCCGGTACCGGCCGCGTTGACGATGTTTCGCAGCATCAGGAACTGCTGTGGGTGGTCCTTGAACCCACTGGCCGAAAGCTGTTCTGCGGAACGGACGACGTCCAGGTCTGGGCGGCCTAACCCGCCGGAACCAGCACGCTCGGGGACCCCGTCTCCACCCTGCCCACGGGTCCGTCGGGCAGGCCGGTTTCGGGGTCGAGCCTGAAACTCAGGACGTCGTTGGAACCTTCATGCGCCACTAAGAGCCAGCCGTCGTGGACCAGGTGGTGCCGTGGCCAATCGCCCCCGCTTGGCACATCGGCCAGGGGCGTCACGTCGGTTCCCTGTGCGCCCACCTTCAGGACGCAGATCCGGTTGGAGCCGCGGACTCCCACGTAGACGAACCGACCGTCAGTGGACATTGCAATCTCGGCGGCGGAGTCGCCGTCGAACGCCTTGTTGACACTGGCGGGAACCACGGCCGTGAGTTCGTAGACTCCCTGGGGTTCGGCCCTGACAGCTGCAACCTCAATCGAGTATTCCGTGTCGATAAAAACCGTCCCCCTGGGATGCCGCACCATGTGACGCGGACCGGAGCCCTTGGGCAGAATCACGTGGTGGTCCGGCAGCAGCCCCTCGCCCGGCTCATACCGCCAAATCCGCACAAGATCGTGTCCGAGGTCCGTGGTCATGACGCGACCATCGGGAAGCATGAGGCTTGAGTGCGCGCGGCTGGGCCGCGGCTCGTCCGTGGGCCCGGTCTGATGGGGGTCGACGGCGGCTTCCGCAGTGGTCCGCGAGGTGATAGCGCCGTCGTGGTCCAGTTCGTAGAGAATCACTTGGCCATCACCCCAGCAGGTAACCACAATGAACCGGCCCTGCGGATCCGCTGCCACATGGCAAGCCGCTTCGCCTGCAGACCACGGCTCGCCCATTTGCTCCAGTTCAGCGATGCCGGTACGGCGGTAGGCCCGTACCATCTTGCCTTCCTCGGCCACGGCATATAGCACTGGGAGCGTTGGGTGAATGGCGAGGAAGGACGGCGAGTTCGCTGCGACAGCCAAGCCTAGGGAGGTCAGTTTCCCCTCTGTATCCAGGGTGACGGCGCCGATGCCTTCGCCATTTCCGTTCCTGTCGGCTGTGTAGGACCCCGTCCAGATCAGTTTTTTGGTGCCTGCTGTTTCCATGCTGTGTTCCCCCATGCTTAGTGTCCCCAATCCTTCAATGTCCCCAGTCTTTCAATGTCCCCAGTCCTTCAGTGTCCCTGCACGTCCGAGTCGACGCCGACATCAGGTCCGGCGTCGAGGGTTTGTAGCCTTCTAAGATCATCCTGGTCCAGCTCGAAATCGAAGACGTCAAGGTTTTCCCGCATCCGTTGCGGATTAGCGGTCTTGGGGATGGCAACCAGGCCCTGCTGGACATGCCACCGGAGAACAACCTGACCGGGCGTCTTTCCATGTTTGGTGCCAATGCCCGCCAGAACCGGGGCATTCAGGAGGTCGCTGCTGGCGCCCAGTGGACTATAGGACTCCGTGACAATCCCGTGCTGCTCGTTGAACGCGATGGCAACGGGACGCGGGATGGCGGGATTGACCTGAATCTGGTTGACCGCTGGAACAACATCCGTTTCCCTGAACAGCCGGTCAAGGTGCGAAGGCTTGAAATTGGAAACGCCGATGGAACGGACCTTGCCCGATGCCTGCAGTTCCTCGAACGTCTTCCACGTGGAGACGAACTCGTCGCGGCGGGGGAGCGGCCAATGGATCAGCAGCAGGTCAACGTAGTCCAGCCCCAGGCGTTCCAGCGAGCCCTCGAGCCCTGCCACTGCCTTGCCCGAGCCCTGGAATCCGCCGTCCAGCTTGGTGGTAATGAAGAGTTCACCCCGGTCCACCCCACAGGCGCGAATACCGTTGCCGACTCCCTTCTCGTTGCCGTATTTAACCGCCGTATCAATGTGTCGATAGCCGCAGGAAGCAGCCTCTACTACGGCGTCAGCAACCTGGGTATCATCCAGGGGCCATGTACCCAACCCCAATTGCGGGATCTTGTAGCCGTCGTTGAGTTCAATGAGCGGGGCAAGTGTCATGAGCATGGTCTCCTCGAATGCTTGAATCTCGACCGGCGGTCTCTTTGCTTTTCTACGCTGGCCACTGGCTGCTTGGCAACAGCTACCGCCCCACCACTCCTCGAGCCGACCATTCATAGAGCCGATCGCTCAGCTCCATGAAGTCTTCGGCAACCACCTGCAGCTCGGGATGCTGATCGTGCCAGTCGATAATCTCCCTCGCACCGTCCGCGAACGGGATGGTTGCCCGGTAGTCCGGCACGAGTGCCTTGATCTTGGAGTTATCGAACACCACCGAGTGCGAGCGATCGCCCAGGAGGTTGGGGCCTAGCTCTTTGCTATGGGCGGCAATGGTCTCGGAGGAAACATGAAACAACTCGGGTTCAGGAACGCCGGCTGCCCGGGCGAAGAGACGATAGATCTGGTTCCACGGCAAGAACTCGTCGGAAGTAATGGTGTAGCTCTCACCGACAGCCTGCGGCCTTCCCAAAAGGCCGACGAAGGCCTTGGCAAAATCACGGCTGTGGGTCAGCGTCCAGAGCGAGGTCCCGTCCCCATGAACCAGCACCGGCATTCCCGCGCGCATGCGGTGAATGTCCGTCCAACCACCCACCATCGCGATCTTGGTCCGGTCATAGGTATGCGATGGCCGGACCACAGTCACAGGGAAGTCCTGCTCGCGGTAGGCCTCAAACAACAACTCTTCACAGGCAATCTTGTCCTGCGAGTACTTCCAAAAAGGGTTCTTCAGAGGAGTCGATTCCCTGATGGGCAGCGTGCTGGGTGGCTTTTGGTAGGCCGAGGCGGAGCTAATGAAAACGTACTGACCAGTCTTCCCCCGGAACATCTCCAAGCCAGCCCGCGCATGAGCCGGAGTGAACGAGATGAAGTCCGCAACGGCGTCGTACTCCCTTCCGCGAAGTACCTCCCGGACAGCCTCGGTGTCCCGGATGTCCGCGTGGAGCACCTCGGCGCCCTCGGGAACCGGCCGCCCGGCTGACCGTCCCCTGTTGAGGATGGTCAGCCGGTGGCCCAGCGCGACGGCGCGGTCAGCCGCAGCCGCGCTGATGACCCCGGTCCCGCCGATGAACAGAATGTTCCGCGGCCGGACGGTGTCCGCTTGTGGGAGGAGACTGCTCACCAGGCGTAGTCCTCCGGGGCGGTGCGGTGGCCCGGGAAGATGTCATCGAGGCGCTTGAGGGCGTCCTCGTTGAGGTTCACGTCCAGGGCGCGGATCGCAGCATCCAGTTGCTCCTGAGTGCGCGGTCCAACGATCGGCGCCGTCACGGCAGGCTGATGAAGCAACCAAGCCAGCGCAACGTCACCGGGCTTCTGCCCGAGTTCGTCCGCGAAATCCTCGTACTGACGGATCTGGTCCTCATGCTTGCGCAGTGTCTCCAGCGCACGGCCTTCGGCGCGGCGAACGCCCTGCTCCTCTTTCTTCAGTACGCCACCCAGCAGACCGCCCTGCAGTGGAGACCACGGGATCAAGCCGAGACCGTACTGCTGCGCGGCGGGGATGACCTCAAGCTCCAGCTCGCGCCGGAAGAGGTTGTAAATGGACTGCTCACTGACCAGACCGGTGTAGTTCCGCCTGCGGGCGGCTTCCTGGGCCTGGGCAATGTGCCAACCGGCAAAGTTGCTGCTGCCCGAGTACAGGATCTTGCCCTGCTGGACGGCCACTTCGATTGCCTGCCAGATCTCGTCCCACGGCGTCTGACGGTCGATGTGATGGAACTGGTAGATGTCGATGTAATCCGTCTGCAGCCGCTTCAGGCTCGCGTCCAGTGCGCGGCGAATGTTCAGGGCGGAGAGCTTGGACTCGTTGGGCCGGTCCGTCATGGTGCCATACAGCTTGGTGGCCAGCACGGTCCGTTCCCGGCGCTCGCCGCCCTTCGCGAACCAGCGCCCAATGATTTCCTCGGTCCATCCCCGATGACCTGATCCGCCGTAAACGTTGGCGGTGTCGAAGAAGTTGATGCCGGAATCCAGTGCGGAATCCATGATGGAGTGCGCCGTTGCTTCGTCCGTCTGGGGGCCGAAGTTCATGGTGCCCAGGCAGAGGCGTGAAACTTTCAGGCCGGAGCGGCCAAGGTGGGTGTACTGCATGTTTTTGTCCTTTATTTAGTCTGTTTAGAGCTGTTTAGAACTGTGTGAAAGCCGCGACGGCGGGATCGGAACCTATGCGGGCACCGGCCTCCAGGGCGGTGATGGCAGCCAGTTCTGATTCGGTAAGGGTGAGATCGGCGGCGCCGAGGTTTTCGCGCATCCTGGCTGAATCCGCAGACTTGGGTATCACGATGGTTCCCTGCGCGAGGTGCCAGGCCAGAATTACCTGTGCCGGGGTGGTTTCATGTGCGGCAGCCACCAGGGCCACTACCTCGGCGTTCAGGTCCTTGCCCTGTCCCAACGGGCTGTACGCCTCAACGGCGATGCTGAGATCGCGGCACTTGTTTGCAAGATCGGCCTGCTGGAACGTGGGGTGCAGCTCGATCTGGTTCACGGCCGGCACTACATCCGCTTCCCTCAACAGGGTGTCCACGTGGTCTGTGAGGAAGTTGGAGATGCCGATGGACCGGATCTGCTTGTCCTGGTAGAGCTTCTCCATCTCCTTCCAAGCCTGGGTGTACAGCCCCTGCGAAGGGACAGGCCAATGGATCAGGTAGAGGTCAACTACCTCCAAACCGAGAGCGTCGCGGCTGCGCTGGAAGGCGTCGTAGGCCTCACCCTGCTCGCCGTTGCGCAGCTTGGTGGTGATGAATAGGTCTTCGCGGGGAAGACCTGATGCGGCGATGGCGGCGCCCACACCGGCCTCGTTTCGGTAGGCGGCGGCAGTGTCGATGTGCCGGTACCCCGCCTCCAAGGCGTCTTCCACCACCCTCTGTGTTTCTTCCGGAGGCACCTGGAAAACACCGAATCCGAGCTGGGGAATAGTGACGCCATTGTTTAGGGTCAGCTCTGGCATGAGGTCTCCTTCGAGGTAGATATTTCCAGGCCTGCCCGTGGTTTCTGTGCGTTCGGCTGAGTAAGCCGGGTTTTCAGAAAGCGTTTTCGGGAGGCTCTGTACTGAGCCTATTCAGTTTTCGTCGGCGAGTCAGCAATCCAGCCTGATCCTGTTTTTCCTAGGTCTGGCAGTCCTACCCAAATCGGTGGTCCTGCTCTGGCCTTGCCAGCCGCGATAACGGCAGAATGGACGGATGGGTCAAAGCGCCGAGTTCGGAAAATTCCTCAAAGTCATGCGTGCCCGCCTTTCGCCGGAGGACGCCGGGGCCCAGGAGTCCACCGGCTCACGCAGGGTGCCCGGTCTCCGGCGCGAAGAGGTGGCGCGGCTCTCCGGAGTGAGCACCGATTACTACACACGCCTGGAGCAAGGCCGGAACATCCACCCCTCCAAGGCCGTCCTCGACTCTGTAGCAAGGGCACTGCGCCTGGACGCGGGGGAGCACGCGCACATGATGGACCTGCTGGAGCACTGCGCCAGTTCAGCGGGCAATCCCGGCCCCGCTCAAAAGGTACGCCCCGCATTGCGGCAGCTGCTGGACGCCGTCGGGGATGTTCCGGCGATGGTCCTGGGGAGACGCGCGGACGTACTGGCCGGAAACCGGATGGCGCATCTGCTGTTCACGGATTTCACAGCACTGCCTGCCGCTGAACGGAACCTCACCCGCTGGATCATTCTGGATCCTGCGGCCAAGGACCTGTTCAGGGACTGGAAAACCGTGGCCGCCGAGGCAGTGGGCGCCTTGCGGATGGACGTCGGCCGGCACCCCAACGATCCTCAAACCAACCAGCTCGTAGGCGAACTAGCGGTGAACAGTGAGCATTTCCGTCAATGGTGGGCTGGGCACAGGGTGGCCTCACGCTCTGCTGGCACGGTGAGATTGCACCACACGCTTGTTGGCGATCTTGAACTGAACTTTGAAACGCTAAGCCTCCCGGACGATCCGGACCAGCTCTTGCGGGTCTATTCCGCGAAGGCCGGCTCGCCGTCGTCGGACGCTCTGATGCTGCTCAGCAGCTTTGGCGAAGTAGCGGCACCGACCACGCCAGCGCCCGAACCCGCCCGCCGGGATGACAGCTGACGCCCATGCTTTTCCGGAACATGGGCGTCAAGTGTTACCTCGCGGAGGGGATCAGCGCTCCAAACGGAAACCAAGCTTGATGGTTACCTGCCAGTCGGCAATTGCGCCGTCCTCCAGATGACCGCGGATCTCTTTCACCTCGAACCAGTCCAGGTTACGCAGCGTCTGGGAGGCGGCGGCGATTCCATTCCTGACCGCCGCATCGACGCCCTCGGAAGAAGTGCCAACAATTTCGGAAACGCTATATGTGTGGTCAGCCATGGTGCTCCTCATCATCGTCCCTGAATCTTTGAAAATGCTGGCCCGCTCGGCAGGCCGTTCCTGCAGACTAGCCCACGGACGTCCGTGCGGGCCAGAGGTCTGGCGGGCTCAGCTTTCGCGCCAGTCATTGCCCGTGATGTGCGATCCTGCATGCGGTCCCATCTGGAGCATTCCCCCGTCCACCGGCCACGAGGCGCCAGTGACGTAGCTGGAATCCGGGGAGGCCAGGAAAGCGATGACTGCCGCAATTTCCCGTGCGTCACCTGGACGGCCAAGGGGCACGCCCGGCCGTTCCTTCTGCCTGGGGTCCTCGTCCGTTTGGCCCGTCATGGGTGTTGCGATCTCACCGGGAGCCACGTTGTTGGCGGTGATCCCGAACTCTGCGAGTTCCAGTGCCATGGTCTTGATGAGCCCGCCAAGGCCGTGCTTTGAGGCGTCGTAGGCGGAGGCTCCGACCCGCGGCTGGAACTCGTGCACGCTGGTGACGGCGATGATGCGTCCGCCGTGGCCCGCATTGACCATGCGTTTGGCAGCTGCTTGCATGGCAACGAATGCCCCGTTGAGGTTGGTGTCCAAGGTGGACATCCAGGTGTCGTAGTCCAGTTCCAGGAATTTGGTGCCATCTCCCGTTCCGGAATTGTTCACGAACACGTCCACGCCCCCGAGTTCCTCGGCCAGCTTGTCAATGCTGGCAGCGGTTTCGGAAACGTTCGTGGTGTCCAGGTGGTGCACCACCGCTTTTCGGCCCAGGCCGCGCACCTCTTCTGCGGTGTCCTCTGCACCCTGCTGATCCGTGTGCCAGGTGATGCCGACATCCATGCCTGCCTTGGCCAGCGCAACTGCCGTGGCACGTCCTATCCCGGAGTCAGATCCTGTGACGATGGCGGTTTGCGGGGAAAATGATGCCTCGCTCATGTCCTTGCCTTTCGGTCGCGTGATGGTTCCGATGACTTATCCCTACCCGGACACAGCGGATCGTAAACACGGAGGCTGGAAGATGCCGGTTCTTCCGGGATCCCGGCGGCGGATGGTGATGGAGTGTAGATTTTTAGCAGCACCACCAGTGAATTCCCACAACCAGGAGTACTCATGTCTGAAGTTATTGTCGTCGGCGTTGACAGCAGCGAAACGGCCAAACGCGCAGCAGTGGCAGCAGCGAAGCTTGCCACAGCCCTTGGCGCCGAGTTGCACGTCATCAGCGGGTTCTCCGATGACCGCATTGAAGAATTTGGCAGCGGCAGCGACAGGATCACGGTTTCTTCGGCCGACTCCGCAGAATACGTGGCCCGCAAGGTCTCTGAGGAGCTTGACGTCCCCAGTGGCAACATCAAGTACTTCGCGGCTCGCGGTACGCCGGCCAACGCGCTCATCAACTACGCCGAGACCAACAACGCCTCGCTGATCGTCGTGGGAAACAAGCGGATGAAGGGCCTGGGCCGCGTCCTTGGCAGCATCGCCAACAGCGTGGCACACGGTGCTCCGTGCGACGTCTACATCGTGAACACGGATGTGGACGCGTAGCCCTTTCTTATTAGGTAGCAGCAGAGGCCGTTTTGGAAGCTCAAAACGGCCTCTGCTGCTGTTCAGTTGGGGAGAATTCATGGCCGTGGAAAGGCCTCGGCAAGCCGCTGAGTGCTATCTTCGGGCGAATTCCAACAGGGCGCTCATGGCCCTTGTGGCTTTTTTGAGCTGCTCCGTGGTGACGGCATGGTGCCCGTACCCAGCGCGAGTTTTCATGCCCAGCAGAGTGGTTAGGTGCTTGGCTGCAGCTTCATCTACCGTCCTCAGGAGGCCCGCAGCCTCACTGTGGTCTTGACTCTGTGCGAATCGTCCGAGTCGGGCAATGCAGATGGCGTCAGAGGCGGCAATGCCGGCGTGGACGCAGAGTGTTGCCACGGCATCGGCCACCTCATGGTGTTCCTCAGCCAGTTCGAGTGCGTCCAAGGCAACTTTTTGGAATTGCACAGCCTTATTCAAACGACCCAAGCGGATAGCTTCGCTTCCTTGGGCGGTCCTCATTTACGCGACGCTGTCGGCGCGTAGTACGCGCCTCAGCCAGGTAGCGTCGCCGAAAAGCGTGTACCCGTCGGTGATGATCGAATCGAAGATCGGGGAGGGTGCAACTTCGGACTCCAGATAGACCAGGGGCCGCGTGTCGTTGCCTGTCCACGCACTGACGTCGGCGGCCAGCTGCGCAATCCTGGTGTCAGCCTGCGACTCGTCACTGGGGTCATTGAGGGCTATGAAAAGGTCTATATCGCTATCGTTGCGCATGTCATTACGTGCAGCTGAGCCAAAGATCGTGACGACAATGGGCGAGAATTCCCACATCTCGATTTCGCTCCGGATGCGGGCGAAGAGGCGATCTTTTGAGAAGGCCATCGCGATCACCGCCTCGGCCAAAAGGTGATCACGGTTGAGCCGAAAAACGTGCGTTCTTCCGGCCACCTTGTCCAAGACGATGCCCTGAGCGACGAGGCGAATCAGGGCCTTGCGGACGCCGGCAAGGGAACCGCGCTCGGGAAGAAGGTTGGAGAGGTTGGGGGCTGTGAACTCGGCATCAGCGCGCGCCAGGACGTACAGCACACCCATGTCAAGCGTGGGGCTGATGGTCGTCAGCGGGTTCTGCAGCCGCATGGCGTCTCCCAGATCTACTATTGTGCACTTATAAGTACAATAGTAGACATCCGCCGAGCCACTTGGGTTACGCCTCCAAGACGTACGTTTTCAGATCGTCCAAGGTCTGCTGCATGTGGGCGTCCATGGCCAGCCGGGCCTCGTGCGGATTCCGTGACTCCAGGGCCGCCGCGATTTTCCGGTGATGGCCGATCGCGTGCTCCTGGATGTCAGCGAAGGCTGAGGTCTCCGTGCGCCGCGCTTCGAGTACACGATGCAGTGGCTCGAACAGTACTGCCACGAACACGTTGCCCGAGGCATGGAGGATGACATCGTGGAAGGCGAGGTCGGCTTCCACAAAGGCAGCGACGTCGTTAACCTCGTGTGCGGCCTGCATCTTTTCAACGTGCTCTGTCAGGGTGATCAGCTCGTCGTCGGAGATACGTTCCGCAGCGAGTTCGCAAGCGCCGGTCTCCAGCATCCGGCGTAGCTCGATGAGCTGGACGGCGGCGGCCGCATCTTTGGTTCCCTCGGAAGCGGCACGCAGGACTGCCTCCAGGGATGCCCACTGGTTGAGCGGATTAACGAACGTACCGCGGCCACGTTCCACGCTGAGGATCCGCTGCGCCTCGAGGGTCTTCATGGCTTCGCGCACGGTCATGCGGCTCACCTCGTGCCGGGCGCTGAGCTCCAGTTCGCCAGGGACAATTGTCCCGGGCGGAAACTCGCCCGCGATGATCCGGTCCAGCAGCTCATCAGCAACGACGCCCACCAGCGACTTGCGTGCCATGTATCCCCATTTCCTGTAATTCAGACCATCCGGCACCTCATGGATGTTTTCCTCCAGGCGCGGATGGTTGTCAGACATCTTACGCTGGCGGTGGCCAGCTCGTTTTCCAAAATTCACACAAAGTCTTGGCGCATTCTTCCGGCTGCTCCCAGTGGACGCTGTGGCCGGCGTCGGGAATTACCTTCAAGGTGCGTGTTGGGCTTGCCGCCACGAACGTAGTCATCTGGTCGATTGACCGCACGCGGTCGCCCGTTCCAGCGATCACCAGCAGCGGCGCCTGAACGCGGCTGGGCACTGAAGGTTCGACGCCGGTCATGGCCGCCCAGGCGCTGGCGGACAGAATCCGGAACGGCGCATCGAATCCTTTGCTGAGCAGCTCCATGTCGTCCGTGGAGAGGTCCCCGTACCAAGCATTCATGAGCTTCAGCTTGGTATCGGCGTCGAAATATCCCTGCTTCAGCTGTGACACCAAGAGGTTCTTGAAGGCCTCGTTCTGAGGCGCCGGAACCATTCCTACCAAAGTCACTGTTGCCACTAGTTCTGGATGCTTTGCCGCCAAAGTCAGTGAGACACTGCCGCCCATCGAATGCCCCACCAGATGGACCGGCCCTTCTGTGCGGGTGCGGATCGCTGCTGCAACGGAAGCGGCGGCGCTGTCCAACGTCCACGTGAAGTCGGATGGCAGGTCCTGACCCC
Organism: Arthrobacter sp. 21a14; assembly: GCA_050627125.1. Lineage (GTDB taxonomy): Bacteria > Actinomycetota > Actinomycetes > Actinomycetales > Micrococcaceae > Arthrobacter. Next base: position 689,893 of record CP192487.1, read on the forward strand.
GGTGATAGCCCGGGAGGTCGAGGATCCAAACTTCGCGTCCGGCGTCGAGCAGTATCTTCGCGAGCGGCTCCCAATACACGGAGCCCGAAGCCCATCCGTGGATCAGCACCACTGGGACTTGCCCGTCGGCGTGAGGCGAGGGGGTTCGAACGTCCACGAAAGGGAGTGGAACTGGGGTGCCGGCCATGTCTCCAGACTAGTGACGCACAGCATCTTGCGCGGCGAAGAGCGCTGTGTCACACTGGCTATGAAATGTTAGATGTCTGACATCTTACATTCACGAAACCGCTACAAAGATTTCCCACGATGGAGTGCACAGTGACCCTTGAAGCCGACGTTCTGGCCGCTTTCCCGGCGGAAGTCCACATTCCTGACCAGCTGGTTGCCGACGCTGTTGCTGCGTCTTCGGCATCGTCCCCCCGAGTCCTGGTTGTCCTTGACGACGACCCCACCGGAACCCAGTCTGTTTCGGACCTCGCCGTCCTCACCCGCTGGGAGGTGGCCGACTTTGCATGGGCCTTCGCCTATATACGGGACAACCAAACCAAGCCCGCCGTGTACGTCCTGACCAACACCCGCAGCCTGGATCCGGCGGAGGCTGCAACGCGCAACGAAGAGATTGTCCGTAACGCACTCGCAGCAGCCGCCGGCAACGTGAAGCTGGGCTTTGTCAGCCGCAGCGACTCCACCCTGCGTGGCCACTACCCGCTGGAGCCCGATGTCATTGCCGCCACGGTTGCTGCCGAGACCGGTGAAACCACCGACGGCGTAGTAATCGTCCCCGCATTCCCCGACGCCGGAAGGGTCACCATCGGCGGTGTCCACTACATGCGCGGCGCAGGGGAAGAAGCCGGCAAGCTCACCCCCGTGGCAGAGACGGAATTCGCCAAGGACGCCAGCTTCGGCTTCGCCAACTCCGAGATGGCCAAGTATGTGGAGGAGAAGTCGCAGGGCAGGTTCCCGGCCAGCGATGTGATCGTCCTGGACCTGAACATCATCCGCGCCGGGGCCTCCGCGCAGGACCCCGCGATTTCCGCCAAAGCCATTGCCGATGCCCTTGAGCCAGCCACCAACTCCACTCCGATCGTGGCCGATATCGTCACCGAAAACGATCTCCGTGCCCTCGCGCTTGGCCTGGAAGAAGCCGAACGCCGCGGCAAGAAGCTCCTCTACCGCGTGGGCCCACCGTTCGTCCGTGGCCGGATCGGCCAGGAAATCCGCACCGCACTGACCTCCGAAGAGGCGTACGCGGGCAACACTCCCTCCACAGCCGGTGGCCTGATCGTGGTTGGCTCCCACGTCGGCGTGACAACCCGCCAGCTCAGCGCCCTGACGGCTGCGCACAGCTCCGCGCGGATTGTCGAGATCGACGTTGAGAAGCTGCTGGTTCCCCAAGCTGAGGGTTACATCGCCACAGTGGTGTCCGACGTCGTCGATGCCCTCCACCAGGGCGACGTGATCGTCCACACCAGCCGTCTGCTCATCAAGACCGACGACGCCGCAGCGAGCCTGAAGATCGCCCGCACCGTCTCGGCCGCCGTCGTCAATGTAGTGAACTGGACGCTGAAAACCTTCCCGCCGCGGTTCGTCATCGCAAAGGGCGGCATCACGTCCTCGGATGTAGCGGCGCACGGCTTGGAGATTCGCCACGCGATCGTCCGCGGACCGATGCTGCCGGGCATCGTATCGCTCTGGGAACCGGTGGATGGCCCCGCAAAAGGCATCCCCTACATCGTGTTCGCCGGCAACGTGGGCGATGACCAGTCCCTCGCCCAGGTCACCCGCAAACTCAGCGCCACTTTCTAAACTCCCGGAAGCCCACAAAATTCAATGGAGAACATCATGACCAGCAGCAATTACACCATCACCGTCCTGGGCCTCGGCGCCATGGGCCTGCCCATGGCCACCCGCCTCGCGTCTGAACTGACCGTCCACGGTTTCGACATCGCCGAACCCCGTTTGGAGCTCGCTGCAGCAGCCGGTATCAAGACTTTCGCTTCTGCCCGCGAAGCCTCGCAGGATGCTGACGCGTTGCTCCTGGCCGTTCGCAACGGGGAGCAGCTCAACGATGTCCTGTTCGGCGAAAACGGCGTTGCTCCGGTTCTGAAGCCGGGCGCCGTCGTGATCCTCGGCAGCACCGTTGGCACCGAGGCCATCCCGGCCACAGTTGAAAAGCTCGCAGGGTACGGCGTCGCGCTGGTGGATGCTCCGCTGTCCGGCGGACCGAAGCGCGCGGGTGAAGGCGACCTGCTCATTGTTGTTGGAGCCGAACCAGAGGCCCTTGAAAAGGCCCGGCCTGCTCTGGAGCTGTTGGCTTCCACCCTGAGCATTGTTGGCGACAAGCCCGGCGATGGCCAGGCCCTGAAGACCGTTAACCAGCTTTTGTGCGGTGTACATATCGCCGCTGCTGCCGAGGCGATGGCCCTGGCGGATGCCTTGGGTCTGGATCAGGCGAAGACCCTCGCCGCCCTCGAAGCCGGCGCTGCAGGCTCCTTCATGCTCTCCAACCGCGGCCCACGCATCCTTGAGGCCTACTCCGAAGACGGCGCCGAGGTCCTCAGCCGTCTGGACATCTTCGTCAAAGACATGGGCATCGTGGGCAAGGCCACCCGCGCTGCCGGCCTTGCCGCACCCGTTGCTGCCGCCGCAGAACAGCTTTACCTCCTCGGCCAGGCCCAGGGCCTCGCCGCCGCCGACGACTCCGCCGTCATCAAGGTTGTCGCGCCCACAAAGCGCACCGCCTAACCACCCCAATAAGAACGCGCGACGACGGCGGTCCCCCCTTCGCCGTCGTCGCCACCTCCCGCCGGTCTTCTAGACTGGTATGTCAAAGGAGACACCCCCAATGAATCCCCTCATCAACTCTTTGGTGGTCCGGGCTGCTGATGCCCCCGCCATCAAACCGGCAGTGGAACTGGGAACACCCCTGTTGCTGACCATTGCGGCTGCGGGCATTGCCCTGCTGCTGGTATTGATCATCCGCTTCAAGATCCAGGCCTTCGTTGCCCTGTTGGCTGTCAGCATCCTGGTAGGTGTGGCCGCCCAGATTCCGCTCAAGGACATCTTCACCGTGGTGGCCAACGGCGTTGGCAGCACCATGGGCAAGGTTGCTTTGTTGATTGCCCTCGGCGCCATTCTTGGCCGCATGATCGAGGTATCCGGCGGCGTGCAGTCGTTGGCTACACACTTCACTGAGAAGCTCGGAGCCAAGCGCGTTGCCATCGCTTTGACGGCCGTTGGCTTCCTCGTGGCGATTCCGGTGTTCTTCGAGGTGGGCGTCATCGTCCTCGTCCCGATTGTCTACGCCTTCGCCAAGATCGCGAACGTTCACCCGATCAAGTTCGGCCTGCCCATGGCCGGCATCATGCTGTCCATCCACGTGGCCGTCCCGCCGCACCCGGGAATCGTTGCCGGTGCCGGTGTCTTTGGCGCCGACATTGGTCTCATCACTCTGATCTCCCTGATCATCTGCGTGCCGCTTGGCTTCCTGTCCTACTGGGTCGCCAGCATTATGAACCGCAAAGACTACGAACTGCTCCCGGGCGTCAAGGCACAGGTGGACGAGTTCGGTTCTGCGGACTCGCTGGTGCATGTTGGTCACGACGGCCCCGGCGCCCACGCCATCGCCCCTCCCCGTCCGGGCCTGATCATGTTCCTGATCGCTGCTCCGATCGTGCAGATCCTCGTGGGCACCCTGGGAACGCTGACCATTGCCAAGGACAACTACTGGTACGGCGTGGCCGCGTTCGTCGGCAACCCGTTCTTCGCGCTCCTCGTGGCGGTTGCCCTCTCCTTCTTCCTGCTGGCGGTCCGCCGCAACTGGTCACTCAAGGAAACCGGTGAGATCTTCGAAGGCGCCCTTCCTCCCATTGCCTCCATCCTCATGGTTGTCGCAGCGGGCGGCGTGTTCGGTGAAGTCCTCCGCACCTCCGGCATCGGCGCAGCCCTGTCCCACACCCTGGACAGCCTGGGCTTGCCGGTGATCGTGCTCGGCTTCATCATCTCCCTGGCACTCCGCGCCGCCCAGGGTTCGGCCACCGTCGCCATTGTCACGACGACGGGCCTGCTCACCTCCGCTGTGATGGAAGGCGGCTACACGCCCGCCCAGATCGCCGTGATCGTGATCGCCATCGGATTCGGCGCGTTGGGGTTGTCCCACGTGACGGACGCAGGCTTCTGGACCGTGATCCGGTACTACGGGCTTACCGTCACCGACGGTCTCAAGACCTGGACTGTCCTTACCACCATCCTCGGCCTGGCTGGCTTCGCACTGACATACGTCGCATGGATCCTGGTGGGAGGTTTGGCCCACTAATGCGCGCCAAACTCGATCAGCTGGTCACTTCCGCTCTCGCTGAAGGCTCTGCTGTTCCGGCTTTCACCTGCTACGACTTCACCACTGCCTTGGCCGTTGTTTCGGCGGCGGAGGAAGCCCGGCTCGGTGTGATCCTGTTGGTAGCGCCCAAGACTGCATCCACTCCCAACGGGCTCCGGCTCATTGCAGCACTTCGCGGCCTGGCCGACGACGCCAGCGTTCCGGTTTCCGTCCAGCTGGATCACGCCTCGGACCTGCAGGTCATCAGGGATTCCGTGGCGGCCGGGGCGGATGCAGTGCTGGCCGATGGTTCGTCGTTGTCCTACGAGGACAACATCTCCTTGGTCCGCGAAGTCAGAGCCGCGTTGGATGCCCAGGGTGCGTTCGACGTCGTGATCGAAGCAGAACTTGGCGGCCTCGCCGGTGACGAAGACAAGGCTTTCGGTACGGAAGATCCAGCGCCCGACGCCGGCACTTCCGTCACCGGACTGACTGACCCTGCGCAGGTGGCTGACTTCGTGGGACGCACCGGTGCGCAACTCCTGGCGATCGCCGTGGGTAACGTCCACGGAAAGTACAAGGGTGAGCCCAACATCCGCTGGGACGTACTCCAGGAAGTTGCTGCACGGACCGAGGTGCCGTTGGTGTTGCACGGCGCCTCCGGCATCCCGGCTGAGCAGCTCGCAAAGGCTCCTTCCATGCAGGTTGGCAAGGTGAACTTCAATACCGAGCTGCGCACCGGAATCCTGGCCACCCTTGAAGCGGAAACCCCCGCGCACCGGGCCGACGGTGAGAACCTCCAAGGCCTGCTGGCCCGATGGAATGGTTCCGCGTGGTCCTTCGCCGGAGCAACGCTGGCGATGCTCAGTGACTGACACAACCCCGCCCTCACAGGCTCTGTAACACAGGGAGGCTAGGATCAGACCATGACCCTGGCCTCCCTGATTTTTGCCCTGCTTGCGGCGTTGCTCCACGTATACATCTTCACGATGGAGTCCATCACTTGGACCAAGCCAGCCACATGGAAACGATTCAGTGTGACTTCGCAGGCTGATGCCGAAACCACTAAGCCGCTCGCCTACAACCAGGGCTTCTACAATCTGTTCCTGGCCATTGGCGCACTGGTAGGCATCATCGCAGTGGCCATGGGTGCACCCCAGGTTGGCTGGACCCTCGTATTCAGCTGCTGCGGTTCCATGCTCCTTGCGGCACTCGTGCTCGCCGCGAGCGGCAAAAAGTATCTCCGCCCTGCGGTTCTCCAAGGGACAACGCCGCTGCTCGCCGTCGTGCTTGGCGTGCTGGCCTTGATGCTGGGCTAGAGCCAGCGGGGCCGATGCGCCTTAGTGCTCCGGCGGGCCACTCTGCGCCGCGGCTTGGTCCATATAGACAACCTCCCAGTGGTGGCCGTCAAGGTCACGGAACGCCCTGCTGTACATGAACCCGAGGTCCCTGGGATCGTACGTCTCGGAACCTCCTGCTTCCACCGCCTTAGTGGCCAGGGCATCAACACCCTCGCGGTTGTCGGCAGAGATGGCAACAATCGCCCCGGCCGAGTTCCGGGTGTCCGCGATGGGCTGATCGGTGAACTGAAGGAACTTGTCGTGGGTCAGAAGCATGGTGTAAATCGTGTCGCTGAAGACCACGCAAGCGGCCGTCTCATCGGTGAAGTTCGGGTTGATGGAGTAGCCAAGGGCCGTGTAGAAGGTCTTGGATGCCTCGAGGTCGCTGACGGGCAGGTTCACGAAAATGGACGTAGTCATGGGTTCGATCCTGCCGGTGTTTCGCCATTCCGTCCAGAGCACGATGAGCCGTTGTGGATAACGCCTAGGAAGATTCCCTCCAGAGAGGAAGGGGGACCACCCTGCGGCTGCATCCTGCTTGGTCAAGTACATGGCCGAGCCGCTTGAAAGTCCGAACTACCGCCTGCCTGGAGATGACCGCACTTCCCGGGGCTCGCTCTGCCAGTTCGCGTTCATACGCCTGGACTTCCAGATAGTCGCGGACCCACAGGGTGACCAGCAGGTTCTGTGCGCCAAGGACTTGGGCACTAAGCCGACAGTTGGGCAAGGCAGCGAAGAAGCGTCCGACGCCGTCAACATACTGGGCTGGAACGTTCAGGACAAGCGTCACTTCCCGGAGCCCCTGCTGGGCGGACGTGGACGAATCGCATCTCAGCGTGATGTAGCCGGTCGCAAGGAAGCGTTCAACCCGCCGTCGGGCTGTTTGGGGCGAGACGTGGCAGGCGGCACCCAACTCGGCCCAACTTGCCCTGCCATCCTTGGCGAGCTCTTCCAATAATGCTGCATCGAGTCTGTCCGGGGCGTAAGCGGGGTGCTCGGGCAGGGGTTCCGCTGACACGAGCCTGGCGCGCGCCGGTTCCAGCGTGCCGCTGCGCCATTCGGAGGCCTGCCGGTACAGCTTGGTGACGAAAACGACCTCGCGATGTGTGACGCCGGGCAGCTTTGGAAAGGCGCCGGTGACAATATCCATCAGCTCCTCATGGCTGGACGCAAAGCAGTCCATGAAGAGGTCGTGCGAGCCCGTCACCAAAGAAACGGTGGCGAATGCAGGCTCGGCGCACAGCCGTTCGATCAGGGCCTCACTCTCGCTGGGCGAGGATGACAAATGGATGAACGCAGACCACCCGGCGCTGAGATAGCGCTGGCCAGGTGCAGGGGTGATCCAAGCCTGGCCCTGGCTGGCGAGGGCATTCCATCTCCGCGCCACGGTGGGCGCGGACAGGCCAAGGGCGTCGGCAATCCGGCTCCATTCGGCCCGTGGATTGATTTGGAGCGCATTCACAATTTCGAGGTCCAGCTCGGAAATTATGGCTGATTCGTTCACTTTCGCCCATCTGATGTGTATTTCAAACGATTTCGAGATCAGTCTAGGCGACGGCCATATCGTCGTGACTCGCATCACTAATCGGGCGGCCACCCTAAACGGCCCCAAGACCACAAGGAAGCACATGGCAAGCAAGACAGCACCAGCGGCGGCGTCAGGAACGACGCGCCGGGCCATTGCGGGAATGATCCTCGCAATGGCACTGATTGAATCACTGAGCGGGGTGACTCAGGGGTACCTGAATCCCATCCTTCCCGCGCTCGGACCCGTCTTCGACATTGACGATCCGACCATCAACGGCATCTTCTTGATCTCCAACGTGAGCTTTGCGGTCCTCACCCCGATCATTTCCAGGCTCGGCGACAGCTATGGATACAGGCTGGTGCTGCGCTGGTCCACAGGTGTGGTGACGCTCGGAGTGCTTCAGATGGCGTTGTGGCCCTCGCTGTGGACGGTGACGATTGGTGTGGTCATGCTTACCTGCGTGGTGGGCTTCATCCCCCTCATGATGGGCATCCTGCGCGTTAGCAGCCCTGGACACACGCGCACTGGCGTGAGCGTCATGATCGGGATGCTCATGATCATGGTGGGAGCCGGCGGGCTGCTTGCAGGAATCGTCGGCGTCACCGATCCGACGCTTGGATTCTGGGTTGCCGTTCCGTTCGCAGTGATCGCTTTCGTCTGTTCCTTCGTACTGCCCGACGCCGGGGTCCCCACTCGTGAGGGCATCGCTTTGGTCCCGCTTCTGGCCTGTTCCCTAGGACTGATTGGTTTCGTAGTGGCACTCTCCATGGCGCCTGAATGGGGCTGGCTCGACGCCCGCACGATGGCTGCCGGCCTGGTGGGGCTCGCCTTGCTGGCCTACTGGGCAAAGCGCGACTACAGCGGGGCCCATGGCAGCCGGTTCATGGATCTTCGCATGCTGGCCAATGCACGGATCCGCTCCATCTCACTCGCCACGTTCTTCTTTGGCTTCGCGTCCATCAGCTACTTCGGCACGAACGGGATATTCCTGCACTCCAATCCCGACAAGACGGGTTATGGATTTTCCCTGAGCCCCTTGATGATCGCCATTGTCCTGGCCTTGGCCTCCGTTCTCTCGCTTGTATCCTCGCTGCTCACGGCCCGGGTGTTGCGAAAATTCGGTGAGCGGGCCACGCTCGTCTTTGCCGGCGTCCTGCTGGCATGCGGTTTCCTGGTGATGATCCTGGCGCACGGGACTTTGTCCGGTTACTGCGTGGGTTTTGCAATGTTCAACCTGAGCCTGGGAATGTACCAGGCAGGGACGCGCTCGCTGTCTGTGGAAGGCGTCCCATTGGAGGAAACTTCAACTGCTGCCGGGCTCAATGAGCTCGCGTTGTCCGTTGGGATCGCCGTGGGTGCAGCCGTGGTGAAGCTGCTGTCCTCCGCATCCGTCGAATCCGGCCGCATCACCGAGGCCGGGCTTCTGTCCATCTGGGGAGCCTTGGCAGTGGCCGCACTGATCGCGGCCGCGGCAAGCGCCCGCTACCCGAAGCGCGAGAACGCCGAGGTGTCCGCATGATCGCCGCTGGTCTTAACAGCAAGAGCCGCGAGGCCGCCGTCGTACGTGTATCCCAACGCGACATCGAGGCTGCGCTGAAGGCCGCCACCGAGCGGTGGAAACCGGATCTGCTGGACCTCAGCCACGCCATCCACGCCGATCCTGAGCTCGGCGGCCAGGAGTTCCGTGCCGTCAAGCGCGTCAGGCGGCTGCTCCACGCGGCTGGCTTCCGCTTCGACGATGGCCAGCCACTGCAGGCCACCGCGTTGAGCGCGAGCTACGGAAACGGTGAACTGGTGGTGGCCCTCTGCGTTGAGTATGACGCCCTTCCGGACATCGGCCACGCCTGCGGGCACAACGTCAATGCTGCCAGTGCTGTGGGGGCGGCGCTGGCCCTGGCGGCGGTGGCCGACGATCTCGGCATCACTGTCAAGGTGCTCGGAACGCCGGCGGAGGAGACCACCGGCGGCAAAGTGGACCTGATCGCGGAAGGCTTCTTCGAGGACGTCTCGCTGGCGATGATGGTTCACGCCGGTGCGGCTGACGTAGTGGGAGGTTCGTCGTTGGCGATGTCCATGTGGGACGTGTTGTTCGAGGGCAGGCCGGCCCACGCCGCTGCTGCCCCGATGGAAGGAGTCAACGCCCTGGACGCACTTGTCGTCGCGCAGACGGCCATTGCGCTGGCGAGGCAACAGCTCCCGATCGGGTCGATCATATCGCTGATCGTCACTGAAGGTGGAAGCGCCGTCAACGTCATCCCCGAGCGTGCACGGGCGAGCGTTGAGATGCGGGCTCCGAACATCGAGAAGCTGCGAATCATCCAGGACAAGGTCCGGCGCTGCCTCGAAGCAGGCGCCCACGCCAGCGGTTGCACCCTGGAAGTCACGCCAACCGGCAATGACTACGCCGAACTCCGACAAGACCCGTTTCTGTCGCATGCCTACCGGGCAGCCATGACTGCCATCGGACGGGACGTTGCCTTCAATGCCGAGCCAGTGGCCTCAACGGACATGGGGAACGTCTCCCAACTTGTACCAACCATCCACCCGATGGTTGGCTACGACGTTCGTGGCGCCGCCCATCACACGGCCGAGTTCGCGGCCTTTGGCGCTTCAGCCGGCGCCGACAAGGCAGTACTTGACGGATCGTTCGGCCTGGCCGCGGCCGCGTGCGCTGGCGCCTTGGACCCGGAGGAAAGGCGGCGGCTATTGAGCAGGACACGCGGCTAACACCTGCCACCGCCATGACCGCTGGTCCGTAGGGCACCCCGGGCGGACAATGGAGTCAGCACGCAGCCGCGTGTAGTCGTTGGGAGGGCCATGCAGCGGGCAAAGCCGGTTCATCCTCCCGCCAGCCGGAGCACGGCTGTGCCGGGAGCCTCAGCTGTGCAGCCGGAACCGACTGTGCGACCTCAGCCCCCGGTGCAGCGAGCTTCGGCTGTGCGGCGTGATCCAGCAATCGACCTTGTCCGCTTCATCTGCCTGCTCCTGGTGGTCGCGGCCCACTGCATGATGGTCAGTCCCGTTCTGCACAGGGACGGGAAAGTCACCACGGGAAACACGCTCATGGAGCAAGGCTGGTTCACGCCGGTGGTTTGGGTGCTCATGATCGTCCCGTTGTTCTTCGTCCTGGGCGGCGTCACCGGGTTGCAGTCGTGGCGACGCCTGAAAGCACGTGGCGGCACAGGCTTCGACTTCGCCCAGCTGCGGCTCCTTCGCCTGGTCCGCCCCGCCATGGCCCTGCTCGCCGTGATGTGGGCGGGGCTTTGGGCGGCCCTGCTCCTCGGTGTTGATCCACAGGTGATCCAGTTGATGACCACCGGTGCCGCGATGCCCCTCTGGTTCCTGGCCGCGTACCTCACAGCGCAGGTCAGCATCCCGCTCATGGCCAGGCTTCATCAACGTGCCCCGCTCCCGACGTTGGGCCTCCTCGTGGCGCTGATCATTACCGTCGACTCCCTCCGCGGCGCTGTCCCGGTTCTTGCCTTCGTCAACATGGTGTTTGTCTGGTGCGCAGTCCAGCAGCTCGGCTTCTTCATGGCCGACGGCTTTTTTGAGCATCGCAGCAGAACCTGGCTGGTTGGGGCGATCATAGTCAGCAACGTGTTGCTCGGGCTGGTGACCGGCGTGGGCGTATATCCGGGCAACATGGTGGTGAACATCAACCCACCCAACCTTTGCCTGCTTCTGCTGGCTGTTTCACAGACTGCCACCCTCCAACTTCTGGGCAAAGGCATACGCTGGATCGCCTCTGTCCGCTGGGTCCAGACGATTATCGCGGTGGCGGGGCGCCGGTCCATGACCGTTTACCTCTGGCATCTTCCTCTCCTGGTGGGCATGTCCGGACTCCTGTTGCTCACCGATTTTCCCAAACCGGCTGACGGCACAGCGGAATGGTGGTGGGCACGCATTCCCGTCTTCTTCGCCGTCGTAGCCCTGCTGCTGCCGGTCGTGCTGCTCTTTGGGCGCCTGGAGAACCGCCCGACGGCGGCCAGCCACGCGCGGGGTCCCTCGCGCACCGCTGTGGTGACCGCCGCCGTCGTGGTTCTTGTCCCGGTTGCAGATGCCGCATTCAATGGCCTGACGCTGGCGCTCCTGGGCGGGGGAGCCGCGTGCTTCGCGCTCGCCGTCCTGCTGCTTGGCAGGGTCCCGACGCCGGTGCTGCCGCCGTCCGGGCCGCACGAGACGACAACGCCCGGGGGAAAGCGGTCCACATTGCCAGCGCAGGGTTTACGTGCCAATCTCGAATCATGACCGAGCACACTGAATCATTGGCAGACTCGTTCCGCGCTGGTGTCACCACAGTTCGAAACGACAAATTCCATCGCTATGAACTCCGCGTAGACGGGGAGTTGGCGGTGATTTCCCAATTCATCGATAGGCCCGGTCACATCGATTTCACCCATACCGAGACAAAGTCACAGTTCAAAGGCCAGGGGCTGGCCAAGGTGTTGGCACATTTTGCCTTGGATGATGTGGTGGCATCCGGCAAGCGCATCATTCCGCATTGCCCGTACATCGCGGCATACCTGCAGAAGCATGAGGGCTACGAGCAGGACGTCGACTGGCCCGCCGAGAAACCTGTAGGCGAACCGGACAACGAGTAGGGTTCCCGGGTCCATCCTGACGCCTGTAGGGCGGCCGATACACGACTCCTCCCAACTGATTAGTGCACCTTCCTGCCGGATCGTGTCGCAGAAATTTCAAGTAATTTGACCCTTTAGTCCTCAGTACCCTGCGATTCAAGTCATCCCGGATTTTGCTGTCACACTGGGCCTATGGGGAGCGATTTTGATACTGGTTCCAGCGGCGGAACCATCACCGCTGGACCAGTCAGCGATCAGGAAATCATTGCGGCGGTCCGAGGAGGCGACACCGATGCCTTTGACTCGTTGTACCGACGGCATCTGGCTGCTGCGCAATACGTTGCGCGGGCGAACACTGATAACCCGAGTGACGCCGACGACATCGTCGCCGAGGCGTTCGCATCAGTGTTCCAGGCCCTTAGCAGCGGTAAAGGACCACGGGAGTTCTTTCGTGCCTACCTGCTGACAGTCGTGCAGCGGACAGCGCATGCGCGGAACCGGAAAGCCAGGCTCACCCAGTCTGCCCCTGACGACGCCATGCTGGATACCGCCGTCGTCGATGCCGACCCCGTCTTGAGGGAATTCGAATCCTCGGCCGTGGCGACGGCGTTCAAGTCCCTTCCTGAACGCTGGCAAGCGGTGCTCTGGCATGTGGATATTGAGGGCATGAAGCCGGCTGCAGCTGCGCCGTTCATAGGTGTCAGCCCCAATGGAGTGTCATCGTTGCTCATCCGGGCAAGGGAGGGACTGCGTCAGGCGTATTTGCAAAGCCACGTGGTGCTTGCTCCTGACGATGAGTGTTCGGAGTATTCCGGCCAGTTGGGCAAATATGCACGGAACGCGCTGAAACGGACCTCAAGCGAAAAGGTCAGCGCGCATCTGGAGACCTGCTCAAAGTGCACAGCACTGCTGTTTGAACTCAACCACATCCAAGGTGCCATGCGGGCGGCTCTCTTCCCCCTGGTGACGGGGATCGCGTTGACTCCTGGCGCGGCTGCGGGACTGCTCTTGGCATCGAGCCCTTCCGGCCTCACAGGGGAAGGACCTGCAAGCATTCGATCCCTGCGCCACGTGTGGAAGGTTGCTGTTGCTGCGGCTGTCGCTGCAGGGGTGGCGATTTTTGGTCTGGTCGCGTGGTTCGGGCAGTCCGGTGCCGAGGTAAATAACGCAAGCGATGCTCCAAGCACCTCTGCGTCACCCTCGGCGTCCAGCCCCACAACGGACCTGCCCATCGTGCCGTCCCCAGCTCAGTCAGCAGTGCAGTTGCCGCAACCTTTTGCACCCGTAGAGGTTCGGCCGCACCCTGTATCGGAGGAAATTGCCAGGCAACGGGCAGCAGTTGTCACGAACTCGGGGACGGTGTCCTCAACCACCGAGGCCCTGCCTTCAACGGCTGCCCCGTCACAGACGGTGGACGCTGTTTTTGGCATGGAAGCCGGCGGCGGGCTACTCGAGCGCGATATCAGTGTGGGCTTTTCACTGCTTGGAGACTCGGTACAAAGCTCCGGTGAAACAACCTTCAGCCTGCCGGAGAATGCCACGTTCATCCCGGGGAAATTCTCGGCACCCTCCGGATGGTCGTGCTCGGATCCCGCTGCGGACAGTCGGTTGATCCGCTGCACCACGACGTCCATCGAGCCAGCCAGCCTGGCATTCAAGCTGGGCGTTTCCCTTCGGAATCCGGAAGCAGGCAGCACACTGAACTATCAGTTCGGCGGCCAACACATCCTTACCAAGTCCTTCGCCAGCAGTTTTCATTAGGCGCTGGCCACTGCCTTTCGCCAGCCGATCCCAGCTCCGAGCCTGCTCGAAAAGATCCTAAATCTTTTTCCGTTTTCGCCGTCACGATTCGCCTTTGGCCAACACTAAGAGGCTGACAATATCTGTGCGCATCGGCTTCCTTGGAAGCGGAAGCACCAAGCGCAACCGCCTGGGACTTGAGCCTGGGGCGCTTGGGGACGATGGAAAGACAAGCAACAGCCGTGAAGAATTCTCTCCTGGCCAGAACTTTGGTGATACTTCTATCCACCCTCACTGCTACTTTGGCGCTGGGCGGCCTTCAACTTTCTCCTGCGCAGGCGACAACGCCGTCAAAGCCACCTACGCCCTCAACATCCTCGACGCCCGATGCTACCCAGCCTGGCACTGTGGTGTTTTCGGAGAATTTCGAGCACGGTAGCCCCAACTCCGTCCTTGGCGCGCAGTCTTACTCCGCTCCCGGGTCAAAGCAGTACGTTGGCAAGGGCGGCCAGGCGTACACAGGATCTCCAGCCTGGATCGACGCTGCCCGGTGCAATGGCGTCATCCTGAGCTACCGGAATTCGACCACCCCTACATGGGCGCAGTCCGGAACTGTGGCCGAAGGCAGAAACAACAGGTGTGCCGAGCTCGCGGATATCCGCAGCTATCAGTACATGCGCATGTTGGCCCTGGGTATGGGTCAACAATTCACCCCAGCTTCTCCCACCACTAATCACGTCAACAGCTCTTACACAGAATGCCCGTCCACCAGCTCCACCGGATCAGTGTGCGACGCCATCCCTTCAGGGCCCGCTGACGGGGTAATGTTCAGGACCACCCGCCCAATCCCGGTGACCGCGGGCCACTATTACACTTTCGGCCTCCACACGGCGTACATGAACTGCGGCCTGGCTGGGGGCGATCCGTCCTATCAGTTCGCCACCGTTGACAGCGACGGGACAGCCACACCCATCGGGAACCCACTCAACGGGTGCCAAACCTCGGACGACCCCAACGTGGACTCATTCCAGCAACAAGTCACCAGCGACGTCGGCGGAACCCCCGGAACCGTCACCAGGACCGTCAACATCAACTCGATGACGTCGAACACGGCGATCCAAGCCACTGGCAATTCCCTGGGGCTTGAAATGTGGAACAACAACGGCACCACCAACGGGAACGATGGCGCCTTTGACGATGTGCGCCTGATGGACGTGACTCCGCAATTGAAGCAATCCTTCACGCCCTCGGTGGTGGGCCCCGGCGGGATATCCACTCTCACTCTCACCGTCACCAATACCAGCGAGCTCAACGCGAAGCATGACTGGTCCATCAATCAGGCGCTTCCTTCCGGACTGACGATCGCCGGGAATCCGAACATCGGGGGAACGTGCGTTCAAGTTCCCGGAACCGACCCCTTCCTTCGCTCGGCAGATGCCGGCAGCGGAACTCTCTCGATTTCCGGCGGCGACCTCCGTCCGGGGCAGGCCTCGTGCACCGTCCTGGTGGATGTGACAGTTTCGGCCGAGGGCACCTATTCCAGCGCATCCACAGACATTGCAACCAACTTGAACCCTCCTGCAGCGGCTTCCCTTGTGGTTCGGGCTCCCCGGATTACGCTGGGCAAGGCGCTGACCACAGCCCGCGCTGCCCTCTCCGACCAATTCACCATGGAGATCCGTGCGGGGTCTCCTACCGGCCCAGTGGTGAATGCCATTAGTCACTCAACTACGTCAGGATCTGTGGCAGGCATCGCCGCAGGTACTGGTGTCACAGGTCAGACTGCGGCCGACGCAGGCACTACCTACTACCTCACCGAAGCAGGCGGCATCCCGTCCAATTACCACCGGAACATCACCTGTACGGACGCGGCTGGCCTGCAGCCGAATTTGCCTGCGGGAGCGGCGGTTGACGGGCCGTTTGCACTTACACCCGTTGCTGGCGCAGACATCACGTGCATTTTGACCGGCACCGCTGCGCCCCTTCCAGGCCTCGGGTTTACTCACGGCGCTGATGCCTCCGCTGTCCACTCGCCAGCGCAGGTGGGGGATGTGGTCCGCTACAGCTTTGCGGCAACCAACAGTGGAAACGTGCCGCTGACGGATGTGGTCATCAACAACACCCTTGCCGGGCTCCCCAAGTTGGCATACTCCTGGCCCGGACTCCCTGGCCAACTGCTACCGGGTCAAACACTGGCCGCTGTTGCTGCCTACAGGATTACCCAAACAGACCTCGACGCCGGTAAGGTCGCCAACTCCGCTGCGCTCGCCGGTGTTCCAGGCGCCGGCGGCCTCACGGCCTCGTTGCCGGTGACTACAGATACACCGTTGTCACCGGATGCGCGCCTGGAATTCTCCACGACCGCGGATGCCTCTGCGGTGGGTGATCCCGCTCAGGTGGGCCAGGTCATCACGTATAACTTCACCGCGAAGAACGCCGGAAACGCCGCCCTCAAGGACGTCTTCATTGACGATCACGTGCGGGGACTCGGGGCACTGATCTACGTGTGGCCCGGAGTCGCCGGTGAACTGCTGCCCGGTGAAACTGTGACTGCTTCGGCAAGCTACAAACTCACGTGGTGGGACGTCAAAGCAGGCAGCATCACCACCGCGGCAACAGCTATGGGGACGTCTTCGGCAGGTGGGCGGGTAACAACGCATCCTGCCACAACCGCAGTGGCATTCCCGCGGACGGGGCAGAAGGAGACCGAAGAGGCTTTCCAGCGGCTGGCAATTCAATCAGGACAAGAGGCCTCTTCGCGGGCCGTTCCGAATCGCTCTGTTCCGGAACAGCAAGGCGAGCCGGTTGTTCAGCCAAGCGAGTCGGTGAACAGTGCCAATTCATCAGAGGGGACATTGGCCTCCACGGGAGTCACTCTTACCTTGCTGCCGGTTGCTGTCCTCATCCTTTCCGGTCTCGTCCTGCTCCTGATGGGACGCCGCAAAGCTGTTCGGAGTGAGCCGCAGGTCTAGGTAGTGGCGTGCTTCTTCTGCCATTGCCAAGCGTGCCAGAACAGGAGGGCCGCTGTGACCAGAATGGTCCCTGGAATGACGTAGGGCACGGACTGCAGGACCATGAAATTCACCTGCACTGAGGGACTTGGCGCCGTCGGACCGGTCATTGCCGCGACGGCGTCGAAAGCCCAGAAGCAAAACCACACCAACCCAGCGTCCAGCACCCAAAGAGCAACGACGAAGGGGTTTACGAGCACTCGCCTCCGCCCCCGTTCAGGGGCTTCCGGGTCGTGTGGACTCACTGCCCGCACCGCATTCCCGTGTTCATCGATCTCGCGGAATCCGATCCGCTCGTGTGTGTCGTCAGCCACTGGTCCCCCAACCGTAGAGTTTCGGTGCCGTTGACTCTACAGCTCTTGGCTAAGTGCCGGGGTATTCTCCACGGCCTCTGCTTCCAATAAAAGTCAATGACGCTTCCTCTTCCCGAAAATCGGCGACAGTACGGGCCTCGGGCGAAATAGGTCACAAAAGTTTGACGAAAAGGCAAGCCTAAGTAAGGCTTGCCTTTGCTAGCTAAGCCCAATGATGGAAGGAAGCTGACGTGACGTCACCAAGTGTCGAAGAGCGGATCGCTCAGGAGCAGGACTTTGGCTCCAGGGTGGAACTGGCCCTCGCTGCCACAAACCAGCTGTTCAACGCACGAAATTCGCCCAACTATGTGGCGCAGGTTCTTCAGGGAGTCAATGCTGTCTCCACCAAAGTCCAGCGCACAGCCCGGCCCTTCACCGGCGTCGCGCATGCAGAACTGAAGGCCAGGGTTGGTGGCGTCGACCTCGAACGTCCGCTGCCGGATACGGCTGCTGCCCTTGAGGAACTTGACGAGTTGTACCTTAAGGACGCGATCTACTTCCATGATGCTCGTTACGCGGCTCACCTGAACTGCCCGGTGGTCATCCCCGCACTGGTTGGTGAAGCCGTACTTTCGGCCGTGAATTCCTCCATGGATACGTGGGACCAGAGTGCCGGCGCCACCATGATCGAGCGCCGGCTCATCGATTGGACTGCCGCGCGTATTGGTTTTGACGCCGCCGCTGATGGTGTCTTCACCTCGGGCGGGAGCCAGTCCAACTTCCAGGCGCTGCTGATCGCCCGCAACCACGCCGTGGCCAAGCTGCGTGCCGCGAACGGCGACGCGCGCCTCCCGCACCTCCTTGGCCGACTCCGGATTTTCACATCTGAAGACAGCCACTTCAGCATCCAGAAGTCCGCTTCCATGCTCGGGCTCGGCTTCGATGCCGTCATCTCCGTGCCTACCGCTGACGATCACCGCATGGACCCCACCGCGCTTGCGGCCGCTTTGGCGGAAGCGCACGACGCCGGCCTGGTGCCCATGGCGGTAGTGGCCACCGCCGGAACTACCGACTTCGGTTCGGTCGACCCACTTTCTGAACTGGCCGCGCTGGTCCGGGCCTACGACTCCTGGCTGCACGTGGACGGCGCCTATGGTGGAGGCCTCATCGTCTCCGGCCGTTACCGCCACCTCCTGAATGGCATCCACCTGGCCGACTCCGTCACTATTGACTTCCACAAGACCTTCTTCCAGCCCGTCAGCTCCAGCGCAGTCCTGGTCCGGAACGGCTCCATGATGCGCCACGTCACCTACTACGCGGACTACCTGAACCCGGAGAGCGCCGCGAAGGCTGAAATTCCCAACCAGGTGGACAAGAGCATCCAGACCACCCGCCGCTTCGATGCCCTGAAGCTGTGGCTCACCTTGCGCATCATGGGCGCCGACGCCATTGGTGCGCTGTTCGACGAAGCAATCGACCTCGCCGGCCGTGTGGGAACCCTGTTGGTGGATGACGCCGAGTTCGAACTCGCCGCCGCACCCCAGCTGAGCACTTTGGTCTTCCGCTACCGCCCGGCCGTTGACGGCATGATCTTGGACGAGGACGCCGCGGACGTCCTCAACCCGGCCATTCGCGCAGCGATCTTTGCCTCGGGCGAAGCCGTGATTGCCGGAACCAAGGTTGCCGGACGCCACTACCTCAAATTCACCCTCCTCAACGCCGAGGCCTCCCTGAAGGATATTCAGGAAATCATCGAGCTTATCCGCCGGACGGGCGCCAGGCTGCTCGCGACCACCACGGAGGCTGCAGCATGAGCACCCCAGGCAGCAGCAGGATTTACGACGTCGCCGGCATCGGCGTCGGGCCCTTCAACCTGGGCCTCGCCGCGCTAAGCGAGCCGGTTGACGGCCTGGACTGCGTCTTCCTTGAACGTCGCGAATCCTTCGACTGGCACCCCGGCATGATGTTGGAGCCCGCGCACCTGCAGGTCCCGTTCATGGCTGACCTCGTCACGTTGGCCGATCCGACGTCGCCGTACTCGTTTTTGAACTTCCTCAAGCAGACGGGACGGTTGTACCGCTTCTACATCCGGGAAAGCTTCTACCCCCTGCGCGCCGAATACAACCAGTACTGCCAGTGGGTGGCCGGCCAGCTTGAGTCGGTTCGTTTTAGCACAGATGTGCTGGATGTGGCGTACGACGACGGCGTGTACCGCCTTTCGGTGCAGGGTCCGGAAGGGGTTGAGGTGCTTCGCGCCCGCAAGTTGGTCTTGGGAACCGGCACATCGCCGCACGTTCCGGGGTCCTGTGCAGGGATTGTGGACGGCGGCGGACTTGTCCTCCACAACGCCGAGTACCTGTCGAGGAAGAGTGAGCTGCAGTCCAAGCGAAGCATCACCATCGTCGGTAGCGGCCAGAGTGCCGCGGAGCTCTATTACGAACTCCTTCAGGAAATCGACCTGTACGGCTACCAGCTCAACTGGGTGACCCGCTCCGGCCGCTTCTTCCCGTTGGAGTACACCAAGCTGACGCTGGAGATGACCTCGCCCGAGTACGTGGACTACTTCCACTCGCTGCCGGGGGAGCAGCGCGATTCCCTGATCAAGAGCCAGAAGAACCTGTACAAGGGCATCAACTCGGACTTGATCGACGACATTTACGATCTCCTGTACGCCAAGAGCCTTTCCGGCATGGTGGATACGCAGCTGCACACGCACTCCTCGCTAACAGCCGCTGAATGGGACCCGGCCACGGGCACCCATACGTTGCAATTGCACCACGAGGAACACGGCCGCGATTACAGCCTGGAGTCCGAAGCCGTGGTTCTCGCCACCGGCTACACGTACAAGGAGCCCGCCTTCCTGGCCGGCATCCAGGACCGGATCCGCCGCGACGCCAAGGGCCGCTTCGACGTCGAACGAAACTATGGAACCGGCGTCGAACCCGGCGAAATCTTCGTCCAGAACGCTGAGCTTCACACCCACGGTTTCGTCACGCCGGACCTTGGCATGGCCGCTTACCGCAACTCCTGCATCCTGCGGGAAATCACCGGCCGCGAGGTCTATCCGATCGAGCGGAGCATCGCGTTCCAGCAGTTCGGCGCGCCAACCCCGGTTGCTTCAACAGCTCCGAACACCGTGGGGGCCGCTGTATGAGCTTCACATTCCGGCCAGTCGACCCCATAGCGCACGCACCGGTCCTCCACAGCTGGGTAAGCCAGGAGTACGCCCGGTTCTGGGGGATGGTTTCGGCCACCGAGCAGGACGTTGTGGAGGAGTACTCGCGGATCGCCGAATCGGGTCACCACCAGGCGTTCCTGGGGCTCGACGACGGCGTACCCGCGTTCCTCATGGAGCGGTATCGTCCCGAGTCATCGCCGTTGGCAGACGTTTACGAGGTCCAGAGCGGCGACGTGGGAATGCACCTCCTGGTGTCTCCGCCCAGTGGCAACCCCCAGCCCGGTTACACCACAGCCGTCATGCAGTCGGTGATGACGGAACTATTCGCTGATCCCGCAGCCCAGCGCGTCGTCGTCGAGCCTGACGCCCGCAACCACAAGATCCATGTGCTGAACGAGAAGGTGGGCTTCCGGCCGCACGGCGTGGTGACCCTTCCCGCCGTCGATCCTGCCGAAGACCACAAGCAGGGGCTCCTGAGCTTCTGCGCGCGCGAGGATTTCCTCGCAACCCTGACCCCGATTCTGGCCGCGCCTGCCGCGGCGACCAGAGGAGATTCCCTGTGACCACTACCGCTGATACCGTGACCACTCCGGCTGTTGATTCCGTTTCCCACCTGACCCCGCAGCGTTGGGCCGTGGCCAACAGGCACTTGATCCGAAAAGCCATTGCCGAGTTTTCGCACGAGAGGATCCTGGTGCCGGAGCTGATCCGTGAGGAGGGCGCGGGCGTCGGACTGTACAAGGTTGTCAGCGACGACGCCACCGTTGAGTACCGCTTCCGTGCGCGGCTCTTGGCGCTTGAACACTGGTCTGTCTTCCCGGAATCCATTGTCCGAATCCGCGATGGTGCGGAGCGGCCGCTGGATGCCTTGGACTTCATTACCGAGTTCCACGAGGCGCTGGCCATTCGCCAGGAGATGCTGCCCGTCTATCTCGAGGAAATCAGCAGCACGCTGGCCAGCCACGCCTACAAGCAGGGCAAGCGGTTTAGCTCTGCCGAGTTGGCGGCGGGCATCACCCGCGGCACGGACCGGGCGGCCGATTTCCAAGCGATCGAGCACAGCATGACCGAGGGGCATCCATGCTTCGTTGCAAACAACGGCCGGCTGGGTTTCGGCATCGCCGATTACCATGCGTTCGCGCCGGAAACCGGTGCCGTGGTGAAGCTTCAGTGGATCGCCGTGCATCGCAGTAGAGCCGTCTTTACGTCCAGTGCAGGCTTGGATTACCGGACGCACTTTGAGGCCGAACTTGGAGCTGCAACTCTGTCATGGTTCAACGCGGAACTTGCCGCTTCCGGCCTTGATCCTGAGGACTACCTGCTCATGCCGGTGCACCCCTGGCAATGGGACAACAAGCTCACCGTGACGTTCGCGGCAGAAATCGCCCAGCGCCACATCGTAAACCTGGGCAGCGGCGAGGACTCCTATCAGGCGCAGCAGTCCATCCGTACGTTCTTCAACACCACCTCACCGGAGAAGGCGTACGTCAAAACGGCCATGTCCGTACTGAACATGGGGTTCATGCGTGGCCTTTCCCCGGAATACATGAAGGCAACACCGTCCATTAACGATTGGCTGCAGGAACTGATCGGCAATGACCAGGAGCTCCAGAACCGGGGCTTGGCCGTGATCCGTGAAACGGCGGCCATCGGTTACCACAACCACTATTACGAGGCTGCATCGGCCAAGGGCTCTCCATACCGAAAGATGCTCTCGGCTCTGTGGAGGGAGAGCCCGTTGCCGTTGCTCAAGGAAGGGCAGCAGCTGGCCACCATGGCGTCTTTGCTGCACGTGGACTCCTCCGGTAAATCGGTGGTGTCCGCCCTGATTCAGCGGTCTGGCCTGGCCCCCACCGAGTGGCTTCGCCGGTACTTCGAGGCATATCTCGTTCCGTTGGTCCACTGCCTCTACGAGTATGAGCTCGCGTTCATGCCTCACGGCGAGAATGTCATCCTGATCCTCGAGGACGGCGTGCCGGTACGGGCGATCATGAAGGACATTGCCGAGGAAATTGTGGTCATGGGGGACCGGCTGGACTTGCCCCAGGAAGTCTCCCGCGTCAAGGCCGAGATTCCCGCTGAGGAAATGGTCCTCGCGATCTTCACTGACGTCTTCGACTGCATCTTCCGTTTCCTCGGGGCCATTCTTGTGGAGGACGGGAGGCTGCGGGAAGACGAATTCTGGGGGATTGCCGCTGCCGTGGTTCGTGAATATCAGGAACGGCATCCGGAACTAGCGGACCAGTTCGCCATGCATGATCTGTTCGCTGCGGACTTCGAGTTGTCCTGCCTTAACCGGCTGCAGCTGCGGAACAACCAGCAGATGCTCGATATCTCGGATCCGTCCGGTGGATTGCAGATGGCTGGGCGGCTGGCCAACCCCCTGGCAAAGTTCGCTTAAGCGGAAAATTGGCGGAGGCGCCGCCGGGAAAAATTGCTTCATCCGGTGGCGCCTCCTCATGACTGGCTGCCTGATCCGACCCCAGGCAGCTGCCACGCCTAGGTAGTACCAATTGCCGCCAAATCGTGTTGCGAAAATGGGCACGGCTTCGCGACATTTCCTTATTCCGTGGCGTTTCCTTTTATCAGGCTGACCGTCTGTAGCGGAGGCCTGCGATTGCCCGGTCGCACTCCGTTGGCGAGGTGGGAAAATCCAAAAATTCCACGAGCGTTCGCCGTCCAACGCCCAGGTGTAGCCCGTCGATGAGTTGCAAACAGCGGAACAACGCCTCGTAGCTCTCCCGCTTGCGGGTCATCATGGTGTGAATACTTCCGCGATGATAGGCCGCAGTGGCTTCCACTGCCGCAAGTTCCCCTCGGCATATCTGTCCCATTTCGGCCAACATTTCCCAGCTCAGCAGCTTGCCGCCTTCAGACCATCCCAGATGAAGGGTCGCTATCGTGTGGCTTCTCCGCCGGGCGCTGGGGCGAAGCGACATTTCATGGATCAGCCGTTCAAAGTGCGCCATGGTTGCAAGCCCTGTATAGACATCGGTGCAGGAGAAGGGCTCGAGGCGTTCATTTTCCGTTGCCCATCCCTCGACGAGATCCCGCATGGAACCGTCATCGGCGGGCACGCCTGCCGCTTCAAAAAAGGCACTGAAATCCTGCATGGTTTCGCGGACTCCAACGCCGTGATAAGCGCGGGACGCACCGAGGTTCTTGGCGGACATGTGCAGCTCACCACCCTCCGCTTGGGCCTTCAGCATGTCCTCGACTTCAGGAACCAGCCAATCACCCGGGAATAGCCATCCGGCCTGCTCACTACGTTGTCGCCAGCGCCCACGGAGCTGCAGGGACCTGCTTTCGATTTTTAGATGAGCGCGTTGATCTTTCATGTCCAATGAGTGCCATTGATCGCGAAGTCATGACGCAATTTCGTCCAAATACTGGACATCGTTCTGGCTTGGACATGGTTCCATCCGCAGGCCAGAAAAAGTTTTCCCTTTTTGCGGCATGAACTTTTCCCACGCTGCACTCATTGACTGGAGACCAACCCTGCCGGACGCAAATGGATGGTCTCTCTTGATGTAAATGTTTTGCTCGTCGGTTGAGGGGTCGGCCGGGTCACTGTTCTTTGGAAGGAACCCCTTGAAGTATCCGGTTGGGAAGATTACGGCGTTCGTTGCCGCGTTAATGGTGGTCCTGGGAGGGCTGTCATTCGGGACGGTGGGTTTTGGCACACCGGCTCAGGCTTACGAGATCGCAACCGCCCCGGCGAACCTCAATGGTCCCGGTACCATCGCCACACTTTCGATGCCTGGATCTAATCTGACCACCACCTATGGCCAGTCGGGTTATACCTACATGGTGGGCCGGTCAACGATGGGCAGCCGTGGATATGTGGCCTCTGATTTCTCACAAAACATCGGAACCGGGGCCCCTGCCGTCGAATTCGCCACCCACGCAGTCAATAATTGCGCAGCAACCGGCCCCTGTAGCGGCTTGGGGACTGCCACCATCACTTTCAGTCAGCCCGTGAGGAACCCCATACTCAACATTGCTGGCCTCGGCGGAGAGGTCGACTTGGATGAAACTGACAACGGGAGTGTTGACCGACAATCCCAGTTGAGCGCCGTCCTTAACCTCGCAACCCCAGGCCTGACGATGACCAAGCTGTCGGGTGGCAACCTATCGGTGGCAAACAACGCCATCACTACTAGCAACAACAATGCCGGAACGGCGTGTAATACGAGTGTGCAGACCGGCACACCCGACCCTGTCGACGCACAGGCTACGGCGGGATGTGGATCGGTCCGCATCAACGGCATCGTGACCACGTTGACTTTCAACATCAGCAGCGTCTTCATTCCAGTCAGCAGCACGATGCCCGGTTACACCGACAACGACATCACACACATCGGAGACCACAACCAGGACAACTTCGTCATTGCGATGAGCGCTCTGCAGGATTTCGGTGACGCGCCCGCCTCGTACGACCAAGGCAGTGCCGCCCGGGCTGTTCTTTCGGACGTGACTCTTGGGCCGAACGTGACTGAGGATAACGCGACGGTGGCCAACGGCACTGCCTCGCCGAATGCGGGTGTGACGGCGGCCCAGGACCTGATGGACGACGGCGTGGTCCTGGCACCCATGACACAGGGCGCTACCAGCTACTCGACAACGGTGGCGATCAAGGGGGCCAGCAAGTCCGGCACGACCTGCGGCTGGATTGATTTCAACAAGAACGGAAAATTCGACAACACTGCCGAGCGGGCGTGTGCCACGTTCGCGGCCGGTGCCACGACGGCCACGCTGACCTGGGTTGTCCCTGCCGGGGTGAGCGCGGGGACGACGTATGCGCGGTTCCGGATCGGCTACACCGCCACGCAGATCCAGTCTCCGATCGGTGCGTCGAATTCCGGTGAGGTGGAGGATTACATCTTCACTGTTGTGCCTTCGGCTGCCCCGGCGATCACGCTGGTGAAGACGGTGAACAAGACCATCCTGGTGGCCGGCGAAACCGCCACGTACACGTTCGTGGCGAAAAACACCGGAAACGTGACGCTGACCTCGGTGGTCATCACCGAGACCCAGTTCTCCGGAACGGGCACCATCTCGCCCCTGTCATATACCTGGCCGGGCCTTCCGGGTGTGCTGTTGCCGGGGCAGTCGGTGACCGCGACCGCGACGTATGTGGTCACGGCGACGGATGTGACCACGGGGTTGTTGACGAACACGGCGAAGGTCACCGGGAACCCGCCCCTGGGTTTGCCCGTCACGGCGGTCGATGATGCGCAGGTCACGGCCCCTGCTGCGTGGAAGATCAAGAAGACGGCGACGGTGAACGGGTCGGTTCCGGCGAATGGGTCCGTGAGCCCGGGGCAGACCATCGTGTACACGGTCACCGCGACCAGTATCAGCGGCACCATCACCGGGGTTGTGCTGAAGGACAACCTGGCGGAGGTCCTGGATGACGCGACGTTCGTGTCCGGCTCAGCGTCCCTGGTGATCGGCGCCGGAGCCCCGGTGGCGGTGGCCAACCCCGTGCCGCCCTCCACGCTGCTGGCCACCGCGGCGTTCACCCTGCCGGCCGGGCAGACGGCCACCTTGAAGTACAGCGTCGTGGTCAAGACAGGCGCGTGGAACAAGGAGCTCGTCAACATGGTGACGGGCACGGCGACCACCACCGCACCGCAGACCTGCGCACCAGGCTCCAGCGCCCCGGGTCCTGACTGCACCACCACCCACCGAACCCCGGCCAAGGTCTTGATCGAGAAGATCGGCGAGTCCTCCGGAGGGACCTGGGTGCCGATGGCCGGGTCCACCTGGGCGGTGCACTCCGATAACAACGGCGCACCCGGCGCCGTGCTGGGAAGCCCGGCCGTGACTGCCGTGGCCGGGCAAACAGGCCGGTTCCAACTCGAAGGAATCCAGCCTGGAACGTACTGGCTCAAGGAAACCACGGCCCCGGCCGGGTTCAGCCTGCTGGCCGAACCGGTGAAATTTACCATCGCCACCACCGGTGCCCTCACCCTGGGTCAAGGTGCGGGCGGCGGTGTAGTGACCAGCACCGATGCGGACGGTGACGGGATTTTCCTGCTCACGGTCCGGGACGTACCGGCACTGGAGTTGCCCGAGTCCGGCGGCATCGGCTGGTGGCCCTTCACCACCACCGGATCGGTCCTGCTGCTGGGAGCCCTCGCCCTGGCCCTGGCCGCCAACCGCCGCCGCCAGCAGGAGCCAATCACTACCTGACACCCGTCCACTACTACCCGGCAGCAGCCGGTCAGTACCTAGAAGAAGAGTTCCCCTGATCCCCGCGTGTGCTGCGGGCAGGGGTTAGCAAAGTGTTCATTTCCGAGCATCAGCACCACCGCTATGAAAAATCATCACGATGAAAGAGGAAAACACAGTGAGTAATCACCACACCGGGCGGGTTTGGAAGACCGCCGCCGCTACGATCGCCGGGGCGGTGTTGGCGATGTCCTTCTCCGTGGCCCCGGCTTCGGCCGCACCGTTGGTTGACGGGGACCAGACCGGTTCCATCACGGTCCACAAGTTCGAACGCCCCTCCACCCCGACGGGCCTGCCGAACAACGGCACGTCCGTGGACACCACCGGCCTGACACCGTTGGCCGGTATCGAGTTCACGATCCAGCAGGTCAACACCATTGACCTGTCCACCAACGCCGGCTGGGACGCCGCGCACAACCTCTCGGGCGTGTTCGCCCCGGCCAACCCGGCGGGCTCGATCACCGGTGCCGGCTACACCCTGGGCGCTGCCCAGGCGAAAACCACCGACGCTGCCGGGACCGCCGGTTTCACCGCGTTGCCTGTTGGCCTGTACCTGGTTACGGAAACGAACTACCCGGCCGGTGTGACACCGTCGGCCCCGTTCCTGGTGTCCGTGCCGTTGACGGACCCGGATAACAAGGACAACTGGATCTACGACGTCCACGTCTACCCGAAGAACTCCGTTGCCGGGGCCGAGAAGACCGTCACGGATGCCCCTGACGTGAAACTCGGGGATCAGATCGACTTCACCATCACCGGTGACATCCCGAACGAAGCCGTCATCGATGGCTACAAGATCGTGGACGTCCTGGACCCGAAGCTGACCTACGTCGGCGCGTCCGCGACCCTCGTTGACGGCACCCCGCTGACGGCCGGCACGGATTACACCGTGAGCTTCGACGCCGCGACCAACACCGTCTCGGTCATCTTCACCGCCGCAGGCCGTGTCAAACTGGCTGCACACACCGATACCCGGGTGCAGGTCATGGTCAACACCAAGGTCAACACCATTGGTGAGATCGAAAACGAAGCCCTCGTTTACCCGAACGCTTCCAGCTTCACCGTTGCACCGGGCCAGCCCGGTGGCCCGGTCGTGACGCCCCCGGTCGTGACCAAGTGGGGCGAAATGACGCTGCAGAAGGTCAACGAGAACGGTGCAGCCCTTGCCGGTGCCGCGTTCTCCGTCTACACCAACGAAGCCGACGCGAAGGCCGGCACGAACCCGGTTGACCTCAACGGCCAGACGGTCTTCACCGTCGCCGCTGACGGCACCCTGACGATCTCGGGCCTGCGGTACTCGGACTGGGCCAACGGCGCAGCCGTGGCACCCGGAACCCCGGACTACCGCACGTACTACCTGGTAGAGACCACCGCCCCGGCAGGCTATGAACTGCTCGCCGAGCCGGTGTCCTTCCTGATCAACGGCACCAGCACCACGGTCGGTATCGACCTGGAAGTGAAGAACATCCCCTCCAACAGCGGCTTCCAGCTGCCGCTGACCGGTGGCGTCGGAACCGGCATTCTCTACGCAGCCGGTGCCCTCCTCGTCGTCGGTGCAGCCCTGATGTTCGTCCGCAACCGCCGCACCAGCAACAACTAACACCAGCACCAAACACCAGCAACAGCACCACAGCCGGTAAACAACACAGCTGGTAAACAACACCGCTGGTAAACAACACCGCAGGGGCCGCTACCCGCGGCCCCCGCAGTGACCCCAAGTGGGGAAGAACGCCAACCACGCGCTCTTCCCCACTTGCATTCCCTTTTGCACTCTTCTTAACTGCTGCACTCTTCGTAACTGCCCCCTTCCAACCGACTCACCCCAGCTACAGGATTTTGATGACACAGGCACCAACCCGCACGCGTCAACTCCGGCATCTGACCGGACCCTGGAACCGGCAACGGCTCCTGATCGTGTTGGTGGCGGTCATCGGCGTCGGAATCCTGCTTTATCCCACGGCCGCAGCCTGGTTCTC
This sequence comes from Arthrobacter sp. 21a14, assembly GCA_050627125.1. Lineage (GTDB taxonomy): Bacteria > Actinomycetota > Actinomycetes > Actinomycetales > Micrococcaceae > Arthrobacter. Next base: position 718,094 of record CP192487.1, read on the forward strand.
GGACAGGATCCATGCCACCGAGATCAGCGGCTACGTGGATTCTGTCCAGACCATGAACCCCTCCGCAAAGAAGTCGCTCCTGGACCAGGCACGGGAGTTCAATGAAGAACTGCCCTCAGGACCCCTCCGGGACCCTTACTCCTTGAACGAAGCAGGCGAACAAACCACCATCGGTGCCGGCTCCGAGGCGTACAAGAAAATGCTGGCTGTCGGGCCTGGAGGAATGATGGGCCGCATCAGCATTCCCTCCATCCACGCAGATTTGCCCATCTTCCATGGCACGGACGAGGACACCCTCTCCAAGGGCGCCGGCCACCTCTTCGGGTCCGCGCTGCCCGTGGGCGGCAAAGGCACTCATAGTGTCTTGAGTGCTCATTCAGGATTCGTCAACGCCACTCTGTTCGACGATCTGGACAAAGTCCATGAAGGCGACGTCTTCAGCATTAACGTGCTCGATGAAACTCTCTATTACAAGGTGGACCAAATCCTCACGGTACTGCCCGACCAAACCGAGGCCTTGCGCAAAGTCGAGGGCAAGGATTACCTGACGCTCATTACCTGCACACCCAAAGGCATCAACAGCCACCGACTCCTGGTTCGGGGCGAACGAACCACCGCACCCACCAGCGCTGATGGACCCCGTACTCTGCCGTCCACCACAACAGACCCCGGATTCCCTTGGTGGATCCTTGGCATCACCGGCTCGATAGCGCTGGCCATCATTGCCACCAAGCCACGCAGGCGATCCAATGACGAAGAGCGCTCGACCCTCTGACGAAAACACAGGGCGCCAGGAGCGTTCAGCGCATAGTCTAGGCGCATGACGACTCGAGCCAATGAACTCACCGCCCTGGTCACCGGCGCCACGGCTGGGCTCGGTGCGGAATTCGCGCGCCAACTCGCCGAAGCCGGACACCACCTCGTCCTGGTAGCCCGCGATGAAGAACGCCTCAAGGAAAAGGCTGAGGAATTCGAACGCGACTTCAGTATCTCGGCGGAGGTTCTGTCCGCCGACCTGACTACCGACGTCGGGGTTTCCTTGGTGGCGGAGCGTCTGCGGGACGCCGCGCGACCCGTGGACGTCCTGGTCAACAACGCCGGAATCGGACTCTTGAAGTCGTTCGAGCAGAACGAGTTGGAGGAAGAACGGCGGCATCTACGCCTCCACGTGCAGACACCCCTGGAGCTGTGCCATGCGGCGCTTGAAGTCATGCTGGCTCGTGGAAAAGGCCGGATCATCAACGTTGCCAGCGTCGCAGCCTTCGCCAACAGGGGCACCTACTCGGCGGCCAAAGCCTGGCAGGTGACGTTCAGCCGCTGGGCGAACATTGCATATGGGAAGTCGGGCGTGCAGGTCACAGCAGTGTGCCCTGGCTTCACCCACACCGAATTCCACGACCGCATGGGAATGGATAAGTCCGTGGCGCCGCGATTCCTGTGGCTCAGCGCCGAGCGCGTGGTGCGGGAAGGGCTGGAGGACAATGCCAAGGGCAAGGCTGTTTCCATCCCGACGCGTCGATACAAAGTGGTGAGCTTCTTTGCGCGTATCTTGCCGACAAAGCTTACTTCCGGCCCGCCGCGCCGGCCCCTGCAGCCCTAAGAACCGGAACGACAGGTGCCCTGACCAGCACTGCTACCGCGATTCCAATCACCGCTCCAACGAACGTCTCAACCGCGCGCTCCATCACCAGTAGGCCCGGATCCATGGGCGATGCCAGTTGGGCGATCAGCAGGACCACGGGCGTGAAGAACACCATGGCCCAGCCGTAGTGCCGCGCCATGAACAGCTCAGTAGGGAACTGGCACAGGACCACCACAACGGCCAGGACTATGGCCGTATGGCCTGGGAAATACTGCAGCGGTGACAACGGAGTTGGGAAAAGTACGACGGCGACTACCGCCAACCCCAGGAACGTCCCCACGATGCGGTGGATGCCTCGGTGGACGCGGCTCGGGAGGTCCGCACCTGCCAACGGCACGGCAGCTGCGGCCATGGCCCAATGCGGATGGCCGCTCCCACTCAGAACCCCACACACGCCGGCAGCACCGACAGCGAGAGTGTAGCGGGCCGCATGAACAAGGGCAGATTGCCGTAAGGGTCCGCGGAGGACAGGGACATTGCGGGCAGCGCCCGGCTCCCACTTTCGGTGCCGAAGCCAGCCAGCGAATCCGACCAGAATCGAAAACGCCGCGGAAGCAGTACCGATCAGCACCGCCGTCAGGAACGGAACGCTGGTGTGGACCGACGCGCAGGCCCCCAGGGCGAGGATGCCGAAGAACGGCCCGATCGGCTTAAGCCGAACGGCATCTGCATATAAGGAACCCGCACCGGCAAAGAGCGTCGCCACCAACACCAGCCACCAAGAGTGGATGTGGTTGACGGAAAGAAACGTGCCAATGGAGAGTCCGCCAACCAGAACCAGCGCGGCCTGGGCTTGATGTTTGAGCCGGAGTTGGTGGGTTTCATTGCGTCCGTACATTCCAGTGAGCGCGCCGAACACCGCATACATCATCAGGTCCGGACGGCCTATGAGAATCAGGACCAGCCCCGGAACTGCGACACTGAGGGCCACCCGAACGGCGGAGAGACGATCGTTGTTCGCCGGCCCAAGTTTGTGGAGCTCCCGGGCGTGCGCCATGAATGCGGGCAGGAAAAACACCACCAATCATTTAGGGCCTGTGGGCGAGCTATCTGTATCGAAAATTATCAGGAGCAGCGGGTGGGCCGCCATAAGCCGGGTCACAACCCGTAGTAAGGCACTGGCAGTACCCCTTACGTCAGTACCTCCCAAATGAGTCGAGAAGGTTGTTGACTGGAGCAAGCGAGTTACTTGGATCAAAGGGAGGCGCGTCATGCACACACGGACACTTGGGCAAGGTTTGAAGGTCTCGGCCATCGGTCTTGGCTGCATGGGTATGTCCCAAAGCTACGGCCCCAACCCGGGGGACCGGACGGCGATGATCAAGGTACTTCGTGAAGCGGTGGACCTTGGTATCAACTTCTTTGACACGGCTGAGGTTTACGGGCCGTTCGTCAACGAGGAACTCGTCGGCGAGGCACTTGCTCCTGTCAAGGACCAGGTGGTCATTGCCACGAAATTCGGCTGGCGCATCGAAGACGGCAAGTCCGTTGGGTTGGACAGTTCTCCTGAACGGATCAAACGGGTGGCGGACGAGTCGCTCCGCAGGCTTGGGGTGGAAAGCCTGGACCTTCTTTATCAGCACCGCGTTGATCCAAATGTGCCTATTGAGGACGTCGCGGGAGCTGTGGGTGAGCTGGTCCAAGAGGGCAAAGTACGCCACTTCGGCCTGTCCGAGGCCTCCGCCGCCACAATTCGTGCAGCCCACGCAGTCTTTCCCGTGACCGCCGTCCAGAGTGAGTATTCATTGTGGACGCGGGATCCGGAACCGGAGGTGCTGCCAACGCTCGCGGAACTCGGCATTGGCTTTGTCCCGTTCAGCCCACTCGGCAAGGGGTTCCTCACGGGCACCGTGGATCCGTCCACCCAATTTTCGTCGGGTGACGTCCGCGGCACTATCCCTCGATTCACCGCAGAAAACCGCGCGGCCAACCAAGCACTGGTGGATCATGTGGCCGAACTCGCCGCCTCGAAAGGTGCAACACCTGGTCAGATCGCGCTGGCCTGGCTTCTCGCGCAGCAACCATGGATTGTCCCGATCCCTGGCACACGACGTCGGGAACGGCTCGAAGAGAATGCTGCCGCAACCAACGTTGCGCTCTCCGCTGATGAGGTTGCCGATCTGGATGCCGTGGCGAGCCGGATCGGGGTGCAGGGCAACCGCTACAACGATCAGCACATGGGCCTCGTGGGAAGGTAACAGCAACACTGGAGCGCTGCCCGGCAGAGTCTGGGAAGATCAAGGTATGCCCGTAGCTTTCGTCTGCCGAACCCGCTCCGCCATGTCACCGCAGGAGCTGTTCGACCTGTCCAGAAACATCGACGCGCACGTGGGGTCGATGACCAAGAGCAGGGAAAAAGCCATAGCCGGCGTCACCACGGGTCTGATCTCAGAAGGCGAGCAGGTCACCTGGCAGGCGTGGCACCTCGGAGTCCGTTTCCGCATGACCAGCCGCATCACGCGTATGGAGGCACCGGCGTCGTTCACTGACGAGCAGGTGCGCGGCCCTTTCAAGTACCTCCGCCACACCCACGAGTTCCGGCAGGACGGCAGCGGAACGCTGATGGTGGACACCGTGGAATTCGCGGCTCCGTTCGGCCCGCTGGGCCGCCTGCTGGAGAAGCTGATTCTGGCCAGATATCTGCAGGACTTGATCGAAACCCGCAACGGATTCCTCGTGGGACAGGCGCCTCCCGCACTGGACAAACGGTGATCCGGCTAGCTCGAACAGACGATCTGCCGCGGTTGCAGGACATCGAACGGGCGGCGGGGGAAGCCTTCCGGGGCCTGGGCATGGATCAGATCGCGGATGACGAACCCTTCTCCTTGGACGAGATGAACGCCTACGTGGCTGCCGGGCGTGCCTGGGTGTGGGTCGATGGGTTGGACTACCCCTTGGCGTATCTATTGACGGACATTGTTGATGGCAACGCGCACGTGGAACAGGTAACCGTGCACCCGGAGCAAGCGCACCAAGGACTCGGTCGCGAGCTACTGCATGCTGCACGGGTGTGGGCCAGGGGGCATGGCATGCAGCGCCAGACGCTGAGCACATTCCGCGACGTGCCGTGGAATGCGCCGTACTACCGGCGCCTGGGGTTTCAAACGCTCGACGCCGGCAGCTGGGGCCCGGAGCTGGCCAAGCTCATGGAGCACGAAGCTGAGTTGGGGCTGACGCGCTGGCCTCGGGTCGCCATGTGGCGTCCAGTGGTTCCGCCGACGTAGCTACTACTCAGCCACCAACTCAACTTCGTAGCTGTCAGTGTTGATCAAATACGCGGCGTAGTGGTCCGGACCGCCCGCGTGCGGGTACTTCGACTCGAACATCTCGTACCAACCCGCGTCGGCACCGAGCGCGCGAATCCGGTCCACATTTTCCCGGGTGCCAGCATGGAAGGCCACATGATTTAGCCCGGGATCCGTGCGCCGGTGGGCCGTTCCGGTGATGGCATCGGTGCCCTCCACCACCACGTACGTGCCGTTGAGCTTCCAACTGCAGCCCGTGGGCCAGTCCTGGAAAGGCTTGTAACCAAGCTCGCCGAGGAGCCAGCCCCACTCCTCCCGGGCTCGTTCAAGGTGCGGCACCCAGATCTCAAGGTGATGGATCGAACCCACAGTTGTGTCAGGCATGGGCCGAGTCTACGAGATCAGAGCGTGGCAGCGTCACGGATTCGACGGCGGGTTGAGCCTGACACGGACAGCGGCACCTGCGCAGAGGATCACGGCGAGTCCGCCGACCGCGGTGGTCCACGTCATCGATTCTCCCAAGAGCAGGCTTGCCCACGCGATGGTCATGACCGGTTGGACCAGTTGGATCTGGCTGACTTGCGCCATGGGGCCGATCGCCAGGCCGTGGTACCAGGCGAAGAATCCGAGGAACATGCTCACAATGCCCAGGTAAGCGAAGGACAACCACTGAACCGCTGTAGCCGAGGGCGCACCCGAACCCAGTGAAAGCAATGTCAGCAGCAGCATCGCGGGGGAGGCAACCACCAGCGCCCACGAGACTGTCTGCCAGGGGCCGAGCTCCCGCGCCAGCAGACCTCCTTCCGCATAGCCTATGGCTGCCGCAATCACGGCGCCGAGGAGCAGGAGGTCAGCCCAATGAAGCTGACCGAAACCGCCGGACTGAACCAACGCGAAAACCAGCGCGGCAATAACGCCTATGGCAGTCAGGACCCAGAACAGGAGCCGCGGACGTTCACGCCCGCGGATCACCGCTACCGTTGCCGTGGCCGCAGGCAGTAGCGCGATGACGATGGCTCCATGACTGGCGGTGGTGGACGTCAGCGCGAACGTTGTCAGCAAGGGGAAACCCGCAACGATGCCACCGGCCACCACAGTCAGTCGAAGCCATTGGAAGCCCTGCGGAAAGCGCTGGCGGGTAAGGCCCAAGGCCAGTGCTGCAAGAGCGGCCGCAACCACGGCCCTGCCTGCCCCGATGAACAGGGGAGATAAGCCTTCAACGGCCACCCGGGTGAAAGGAACCGTGAACGAGAATGCGACAACGCCAAGAAGGCCCCACCAGACGCCTGTCGACGTCCGTCTGGATACCGCTGGCCGCGAAAGTGTAGTAGCGCTACTATTGTGACTCATGGACAACGATAGCAGTTCCCGGATTGTCTCGCGACTAAAGGAATGGATCGCAGGGGCCGCGCCGGGAGCCAAGCTGCCATCCACCCGTCAACTCGTGGCCGAGTACCAGGCAAGCCCGGTCACCGTGCAGAAGGCCTTGAGAACCCTCACTGCCCAAGGCCTGATAGAGAGCCGCCCCGGCGTCGGCACTTTCGTCCGGGCATACCGCACCGCCAGACCGTCCGATTACGGTTGGCAGACAGCTGCACTCCGAGCGGCCCAAACACCGCGCCTGCTGAACTCTGGAGCTATGCGCAGCGCTTCCAACGACGTCATCGCGTTCCACTCCGGCTACCCGGACCGGGAACTCCTGCCTGAGCGGCTCGTTCGGGCCGCGCTTACCAGGGCTGCCCGCGGAGACGCTGCGCTGTCGCGGCCACCGGCCCAGGGCCTTCCAGAACTGCAATCCTGGTTCGCCCATGAACTCAGCACCTCGACGCCGGTTGGGGTCACGCCGCCCCAGCCGAGCGACGTCGTCGTACTTCCCGGGAGCCAGAGCGGACTTAGCTCGATTTTTCGCGGCCTGGTGGGGCATGGACGGCCACTGCTGGTGGAGTCGCCAAGCTACTGGGGTGCGCTGCTGGCCGCCGGCCAGGCTGGTGTTCGCGTCATTCCGGTGCCGTCCGGCCCTGACGGGCCGGATCCTGACGAGCTGGCGAGGGCTTTTGAGGAATCCGGGGCCCGGATGTTCTACGCCCAGCCCAACTTTGCCAACCCCACGGGTGCCCAATGGTCTCCCGAACGGGGCGAGGAGGTCCTCCGGATTGTCCGTCAGCACGGAGCGTTCCTTGTGGAGGACGACTGGGCCCATGATTTCGGTATCACCGCGCAGTCCGTCCCGCTCGCCGCCAAGGACGATTCCGGCCACGTGGTGTACATCCGCTCCCTGACCAAAAGCGTCTCGCCGTCCATCCGCGTGGCAGCGATTATCGCCCGCGGGCCCGCGCGGGAACGGATCATGGGCGCGCAAGCCGCGGAGTCGATGTACGTCAGCGGCCTGCTCCAGGCCGCAGCGCTCGACGTCGTCACTCAGCCCGGCTGGCAAACGCACCTTCGTGGCCTCGGCCATCAGCTGCAGTCCCGCCGCGACCTGTTGGTCACCAGCCTGCGCGAACACGTTCCGCAAGCACACCTCAGCCACCTGCCCAAAGGCGGCTTGAACCTGTGGCTGCGGATGCCGGACGGGTTCGACGTCGATCAGCTCACCAAGGATTGCGAAGCGGCCGGAGTTCTCATTGCCGCCGGAACGGAGTGGTTCCCTGCGGAACCTGAAGGCCCCTACATCAGGCTCAACTACGCTGGCCCCAATCCCGGCGGATTTCCCGAGGGAGCGCGGATTATTGGCGCGGCGGTCAAAGGTTTGCTGCCGGCTTAGGGGAGTGACGTCGCGGAGGCGAGCACCGCCGTCGAGCTTTAACAGCCGTAGCCACCAATCCCAAGGAGAGCGCCTTGGTATTGGTGGCTACGGTGGGCGGCGGGTTGCCGCGAACTATCTGAATCGCTGCGCAGAAGTTGCAGGCACGTGATCCCTAGGCTGGGGTCAGGTCCTTGTCACGCCGGCCGAACACTTCATCATCAATGGGCTGGCCGTCGAACGGCATTTCGTCCAGGTTGATGAGTGGGTTGGTGTCCTGCGTGGCAACGAGTTCGCGGGCCTCTGCGGCCGTGTCCACGCTGGGCATGGAACCGGGCAGGGGACGCTGGGCGGATTCGCGCAGGAAGTAGATGGCGATCGCACCCACTATGGACGTTCCCATCAGGTAGTAGGCCGGCATCATGTCATCGCCGGTGCCTTCAATGAGGCCCTGCACGATGAACGGAGTGGTTCCTCCGAAGATGGCCACCGAGAAGTTGTAGGCGATGCCCATTCCGCCGTAGCGGCTGGACGTCGGGAACAGTGCCGGGAGGGCCGAGGCCAGGTTGGCAATGTAGAACGTCACCGGGAAGGCGATCAGGGCAAGGCCGGCCAGCGTGGACCAGATATCGCCGATGCCAATCAGCAGGAACGCAGGAACGGAGAACGCGATGGTACTGCCCGCGCCGATCCACAGCACGGGACGGCGGCCGATACGGTCGGACAACTTGCCCGTGAGCGGAATACACAGGGCCATGATCACCAGGACCGGGATCGTCAGCAGGGTGCCATGGACGGGGTCGTAACCCTTGGAATCCGTGAGGTACGTAGGCATGTAGGAGGTCAACGCGTAGCCCACAGTGTTGGCTGCGGCGGCGAGGATCATGGCCAGCACGATCTGGCGCCAGTAGGCCTTGATGATTCCAACCGGGCCCTTGGCCACGTTGGCATCCTGTGCCGCGGCGTCCTTGGCGATAGCTTCCTGGGCGTCCAGGGTGGCCTGGAACTGCGGGGATTCCTCGATCTTGCTACGGAAGTACACAGCGATGAGGCCAAGAGGCCCGGCGATGAGGAACGGAAGCCTCCAGCCCCATTCCTCCATGGCTGCCTGTCCGAGCGTGAGCTGCAGGACCGAAACCAGTGCCGCGCCGAGGGCGAAGCCGATGTAGCTGCCCATATCCAGGAAGCTGGCGAAGAATCCGCGGCGCTTGTCCGGGGCATATTCGCTGACGAAGGTTGTTGCACCGGCGTACTCACCGCCGGTGGAGAAGCCCTGGACGAGCTTAAGGATCACCAGGAGGGCGGCGGCCCAGATACCGATCTGTGCGTAGCCAGGCAAGAGTCCGACGGCGAACGTGCTTGCCGCCATCAGCATCAGTGTTGCTGCGAGCACCTTCTGGCGGCCCACCTTGTCGCCGAGCCAACCGAAGACGACGCCGCCAAGCGGGCGGGCGATAAAGGTTGCGGCGAAGGTGCCGAGAAGGAAGAGTGTCTGGACGGACTTGTCCGCTTCCGGGAGGAAGACGGGGCCCATGGTGGTGATGAGGTAGCCGAACACGCCGACGTCGTACCATTCCATGGTGTTGCCGACGATCGTGCCGCCGAGTGCTTTCTTCAGCATCGGCTGGTCCACAACATTGACGTCGGATTCTTTCAACCGGCGCTTGCTGCGGAGCTTCGTTTTCTTGGGGTTCTTTACAGTGTTGGCAGCGGCCGTTGTAGCGGCCGAAACCAGGTTTCCAGTGGCGTTCCTTGCGCCTGGCGGAGAGACGGTGTTGCTTTGGTCTATGGGCATTTGGGCTTCTCCTAGGGAGGTCATTTGCTTGCGACTTCTGGCTGCCCCGCTCCGGGCAGGTGTTCAATTTTACGCGGTTTCCCCCTCAAACCCCAGTTGAGATCCGATTTATGGGGTGTTTCAGAGGGCAATTTGCCTAGTTGTCTTACATCTTTTTGCCCGGTCTTGCCCTGCAATGGCGCGGAATCGGCGCAGTTTTTGCCCCGCCGGGCACGTTGTTACCAAATTGTTTAGCTGAGCCCATGAAACGGGGCGTTTTTGGGGTCAAAAGCTGACTGATCCCGGGCCTCTTCTTGCCGTCCTGTCTGGACGATACCCAGCACGATGGTTGCGTCCAGATCGTCGTCTGTCACCACCTGTGCACGCAGCCCGGACTGTTTCATGATCCTGGCGGTTTCGGGCGCTTGGTCTTCCGAAGTTTCAATCAAGAGGCAACCGCCCGGCGACAACCACTCAGCCGCGTGCTCTGCAACCCGGCGCTGGACATCCAAGCCATCAGTACCGCCGTCGAGCGCCACCATCGGTTCATGCAAGCGCGCCTCAGGCGGCATCATGCCGATGGAACCCGTAGGTACGTACGGCGCATTGGCGAGCACCACGTCCACGCGTCCCCGAAGTTCAAGGGGGAGGGCGTCGTATAGATCGCCCTCGAAAACGTGCCCGCCACGGGGCTCTACGTTCTTGCGCGCGCAGCTCACCGCGGCCGGTTCAATGTCAGCGGCGTACAGCTCGCAGGTCCCCAGAAGATCGCTAAGAGCCGCACCGATCGCCCCGGAGCCACAGCAAAGATCGACGACGACGCCACCCGGCCGTGCGATTTTCGCCGCCTGGCGCACCAGGAACTCCGTGCGACGCCGTGGAACGAAGACGCCGGGTTCAACAACCATCCGGCTCCCGCAGAAATCCACCCACCCGAGGATGTGTTCCAAGGGCACTCCTTTAACGCGCTGATCCACCATGTAGTCCAAATGGTCTGGACTGCTGGCGGCATCAATGAGGAGTTGCGCTTCGTCCTCCGCGAAAACGCATCCGGCATCGCGGAGGGTGGTGGCGACGGACATTCTCCAGGTCACGGGTGCCATGCTAGCCGAGGGGTTCACAAAAGCGCCGATTCTTGGTTAGGGTATGACGCATGGGAACACTGATTTTTGAGTAGACCGGCCTCCGCCTTAGCGGCCCTCCGCCCTTAATGGCACAGCCGAGCTTCACCTGACAAAAATCCACGCCTGTTGAGGCCCTGCCTCCATGCCGTTCCCGTTGTCGACGCAATTTTTCTCAACCGCAACGCCATGGTTTTGGTGCTTCTTCAGGACTCACACATCTGAGGAGTCCACTTTTATGACTGCCAATCCTTCCGAAAACAACACCCCGGAGCCCGCTGCGTCGGGAAATGACGCTGCTGCGTCGGGAAATCCAAAGTCCGCCTCCGGCGGCATCAAGTCCAAACTGACAGATGCCCAAAAAGCGATGCTCGCCAGCAAGTCCGGCGGCGGCGCTCCCGCTGGCTGGCAAAGCACGGGCAAGGGCCATAAGCCCACGTCCGCCAGCGGCAAGCAGGCCAAGACGGAGAAGAAGGTCCGCTGGTGATTCCTGGGCACAGGTAAGTCCTGCAGACAACCATCTTCGGCGCGCCTAGTATTGAAATTCCTTCGTTCCATAGGGAAAGGAAGAACCATGACTGCAAAGAATCCAGCCGAAAATATCGATCCCGAGGTTGCCAGCCACTTGGTGGAGGCCATGGACATGGCTCCCATGCCTGAACCGGCAACCATCGACGTATCTCTGGGTTTGGACCAGGAACAGCACTGGCCCGACGGTAGCGGCAAACGCCGGCACCCGAAGGACCAGGACCAAGCGCACGGACGAATGGGCCAAGGCGCTGCAGTGACGGCGATCCACCGGACCAGCCGCCCGCAGATGCCGCACTCCTCCTAGTCGCTGCCACCCGAGCCGACCCACGTAGGCAGCCCAACTGACTAGCACTTGTGGTTGTTATGAGCGCTGAGAACAACCACTAATGCCAGTCAGTTGGGCTGGCTTATGTCTTCCGGGGACTTGTCCGGACGCCACCCACGCCACACGGGATGCCGTAGCCTGCCTGGGCCGGTCCATTCTCCGAAGGTCACTTCGGCCACCAGTTCCGGATCTACCCAGCGGGCACCTGCTGCGTCCTCGCGCGGGATATCGGAGAACGGAGAATCAGCAACCAAGCGGGGCTCCAGCTTCTCCATGACATCCCTCAGCTGCCACTCCTTGAACCCAGTGCCCACCCGGCCCACGTAGTGCAGCTTCCCGCCCTCCGGAATGCCCAACAGCAATGAGCCAAAGGTCCCATTCCGGGCACCTGCGCCGGGACGCCAGCCGCCCACGACCACTTCCTGGCTCAGCTCCAGCTTGAGCTTGAGCCACGAGCGGCTCCGCCGGCCGATCACGTAACGGCTATCTGCTTTCTTCGCCATTACTCCTTCCAAGCCGAGCTCACCTGCGCTTGCCATGAGGTCGTCGACGTCGTGGTCCAACACCGCTGAAAGGTGAAGCGGGCAGCCCGCGCGCAAGCGCCCGGCAAACGCCGAAAGACGCTCCCGACGCTCACGGAAAGGCAGCCCGCTCAGGTCCGTGCCGCCGTCGTACAGAAGGTCGAACAGCATGAGCTGGACCGGGACTGAAGCCCGGGCCCGTTCGATGTCTGCGGTTTTAACCAGGTTCATCCGCAACTGCAATCGGCCAAAATCAGGCCGTGATCCCTTGCCAAGCGCCACGATTTCACCGTCGGCCACGAAATCGCCGTCGGGCCAGCAGGACCGGTCTGTTAGTTCGGGGTAGGTGGCGGTTAGATCGTTGCCGTTGCGGCTCATCAAACGGATCTTGCCTTCAGTGCCGGTGATGATGGCCCGGATTCCGTCCCATTTCAGTTCGTAGAGCCAGTCGCCGCCGCGAAGGTCGGCGACGGTGCCGGAGGTGGCCAGCATCGGGGTGTAATTGGGCATTGGCTGTGGAGTGGCTGGCTTCGGTGCTGCGGGGGGTGCGACCTTCTCGGAAGGGCCCTTGCGCAGCCGTCCGCTCGGCTGCTCCTTCATCAAGTGGATCAGCCAACGGTCACCGGTATTGATCAGTGCCAAACGCTTGGTCCCGTGCAGCCCACCTCCTGGCTGGCCAGTCAGCGTTGCGATCACTTCCTTGCCGTCCCGCCATTTCTCGCACGTGTACTCGCCACGGTCCCAAATGGTCATGGTCCCTGCTCCGTACTCACCTTTGGGAATGACGCCAGCGAAGTCTGCGTACTCCATCGGATGGTCTTCCGTATGTACGGCAAGGTTGTTCCGGTCGGGTGTCTCCGGGACACCACGCGGCAAAGCCCAGGACGCAAGGACGCCGTTGTGCTCCAACCGCAGATCCAGGTGGTAGCGCCGGGCATGGTGCTCCTGGATGACGAAGATCCCGCCGGGCGGTGCAGGGTCGCCCGGCTTGGGCTGGTCTGAGGATGAGCTTCCGGGCGACGCGGAGGCAAAAGCAGCCGACGACGCCGGGAACGGCTCCGGGGTCTTCTCCGGATCGCGCATCCCCACATATTTGGCGAGACGGTTCTCTGCAGTCACCACACGCTCGCGGGTGCCTGAACCGCCGCCGGTTCCTGCGCCGTCGTCGTCATCCGTATACTCTCCGTGCGGCGGGAGGTGCCGTGAGGAGATGGGGCCGAAGTGGTCCTTGCCGGTCTTGACCCGCTTCATCACCGCTGTGTAATCAAGATGGTCCAGGGTGCTCGAGGAGAGTTCGCGCCACGTGCGGGGCGCTGCGACCGTCGGGTGGGCTTTCCCCCGGAGCGAGTAGGGCACGATCGTGGTCTTGTTGCCGCTGTTCTGGCTCCAGTCCACCAACACTTTGCCGTGGCGGAGGGACTTCTTCATGTCGCTGACCACCAGCTCGGGGTGGTCGGACTCGAGGGCGCGCGCGAGCTCATGGGCGAATGCTGAGACCTGCTCGGACTTCAGCGTCCCTTCCAGCCCGGTGTAGAGGTGGATTCCTTTGCTGCCGCTGGTCACCGGCACCGGTTCCATGCCCATGTCCTGCAGGATGGAGCGGGCGAGCTTGGCCACTTCAACGCACTCAGGCAGGCCTGCGCCGGGACCGGGGTCAAGATCCAGGACGAAGCGGTCAGGCCGGAGCGGATTACCTTCAGCGTCAACCTGCCATTGGGGGACGTGGATCTCAAGCGACGCGATCTGTGCCATCCATGTGAGCGTGGCGAGGTTGTTGACCATGGGGTAGACGTTGGTGTGGTCCGAGTGCTGGATAGCGGTGCGGGGGATCCACTTGGGCGCGGAGTCTTCAAGGTTCTTCTGGAAGAACACCTGTCCCGGGTGCTCGGCGGTGCCCACCCCGTTGACCCAGCGTTTGCGGGTGACGGGCCTGTTGGCGGCGGCAGGAATGAGGAAAGGCGCGACTGCGGCGTAGTACTCCAGGACCTCGGCCTTGGTGGTTCCGGTCTCGGGGTAGATGATCTTGCCCAGGTTGGTGAGGGTCAGCTCGTGGCCTTCCACGTTCACCCGCTCCTGTTGCTTGCCTGCCACCTCTTCTCCTCTGCTGTCTTGTGCTGTTGACTGGGTGCATGAGGGCCATCTGGAAGGGATCTATCGCGTTCGGTCTGGTCAACGTACCAGTGAAGCTTTACAGCGCCACGGAGGACCACGATATTGGCCTTCACCAAGTCCACAATAAGGACGGCGGGCGCATCCGTTACCAGCGGAAATGTGAAATTTGCGGCGACGTTGTTGCTTACGAAGATATCGACAAGGCCTACGAAGAGGAAGGCCGCACCGTGGTTCTCACGGCGGCCGAATTGAAGTCCTTGCCGGAAGAGAACAGTCGCGAAATCGAGGTAGTGGAATTCATCCCTGCCGAGCAACTGGACCCGATCATGTACGAGCGCAGCTATTTCCTGGAACCGGATTCCAAATCCCCCAAGGCTTATATGTTGCTGAGGCAAACACTTGAGGACACGGACAGGATTGCAATTGTCCAGTACGCGCTGCGGCAGAAGACGCGGCTCGGGGCCCTGCGCGTACGCGGCGACGTACTCCTTTTGCAGGCCCTTCTCTGGGGCGACGAAGTCCGCGAGGCCAAGTTCCCCTCGCTTGAGACCGACATCAAGATCTCCGATAAAGAACTCGAAATGTCCTCCGCCTTGGTGGACTCCATGGCCCACGATTTCGACCCCGAAGAATACACCGACGACTACCAGGTGCAACTGCGGACGTTGATCGAGGCCAAGCTGGAAAAGGGCGAAGCGCTGGACACGGAAGCCACGTTCGGTGTCACGGAAGGCGAAGGGGAAGGCGGCGACGTCATCGATCTTATGGAGGCGCTGAAGCGGAGCCTGGACAAGAAACGCGGCAAGGAAAAAGCGGCCGACGACGACGCTGCCGCCAGCAAAACGACCAGCAAGCCAAAGGCGCGGGCCAAGAAAAAGGCGTGACCCGGCGTCGGGCTCTGTTTTATTCGTTAGTGGTTCCGAAACCTTTAGTGGTTCCGCAACATTGAAATGATTTCGGACTTCTTCTTGCCGGAGTAGCCCTTGATTCCGAGTTCCTTGGCGCGGGACTTCAGTTTGTCCACAGTCCAATCGTCGTAGTCGCCGGACTTGCCTCCCTTGCGTCCTACTTCCTTGCGCCCCTGCTTGGCCGCAGCATTTGAAACACGGGCCGCTTTTTCCTTGGAAGCGCCTTCGTCGCGGAGTTCTTCATATAGCTTCGGGTCCTTCAGACTCGAATTCTTCTTTCCAGGCATGATGCGTTTCCTTTCGCGTATTGATGATGTGCCTTTTTGCTCAGGGTGCATTTCCGCTCTTGCCGTTCCCGTTTTGCAGGGCCCGCCGGTGCAGCCAGAGTGGCATCCCCACAACGAGTACCAGCAGGATCAGGACGATGAAGCTACCGGCAACCATCGCTGCTGTTCGGCCGGCGGTGACATCGAAGACCAGGGTGGCCGAACCCACAATCAGGATGGCTACGCCGGCCAATGCCCATTTGGTGATGGCATCGGCGCTGGAGACGAGAGTGGCTTTGAGGCCCCGGCGGAATAGGCGGCGATGCACGCTGACCGGAAGAAGGATCAAAGCAGTGGTCAGGGCCGCTGCCATGACATTGAAGAGGTAGAGGCCGCGTTGCCAGTCGTCCAGGTGCTCAAAGCGCGCCTGGAACGGCAGGGTCAGCAGGAAGCCGCCCAGGATCTGGACGCCGGTCTGGAGCACCCGCAGTTCCTGGATCAGCTCCATCCAGTTGCGGTCCATCCGTTCTTCAACGGATTCGTTCCTGCCGATCCTGGGAACCTGCTCCGGCTCTACCATTCGTACACCTCCAGATAGCTATTGGTGGACGCTGACACTACACCGGACTACGGTCGAACTGTCAGCATTCCTCGAACAATTTTCGAAGGCCTCAAAGGATTTCCAAGGAGGAAGAAATGAGTCAGGACGAACACCGCGTTGACCCGGAAGATGCCGCAGGAGGCTATGGCACGCCAACGCCGGAGCAGGAAATGCCAGGACAGGGATCGGAGCGTGAAACACCCGAACGGCCATCGCCGGGAACGCCTCCCGGGCCGGGCGAACCACCTGAGGGCAGCCCCACCCCGGAAGACCCGGATACTTCTCCCGTTCCGGAATCACCGGACGAATTCCCCACTCCGCGGGATCCCGACGCGGCGCCCCCTCCCAGTACGGGCGGCTAAAGAGCCCTTTCAGGAACAGGTATCCGGGAGCCGGTATCCGGGTCCTGGATGCGCCGGAGGACTGCCCCTGCTTGCAGTTCGTCTGCAGTGGGACAGTCCTCACCTTCCGCGGTATTCATCGGCAGACCGACCATAGTACTTGGCCGGTGCGGGTCATTGTCGCGGTGCGTGCCCTATACCGTGTGTCCCCTGCGGCCCGACATGAAGCTGAGCAGCCAGCCGATAGCTGCGATGACGAGGAGGACGACGCCTACCCACAGCAGCCAGTTCAGGGCCGACGAGAAGCCGCCCACCAGCAGAAGGACAATTGCAACTACACCAGCAATGATCAGAAGCGTGTTCATGGTCAGCACATTCCTTTCTGGGGGAATCCGCAAAGAATCTTGTGGATTCCTGACTATGCATTCCTATTTACTTCGATTTACTTCCATGGGTACTTGGGAGCGTTCCACCGCCTCCGAGTGCCCTTTATCGCTATCACTTCCGGTCCGTCCTGAGGGGCGAAGTTCGCCAGATGTGAACAGCAACACTTCTCATTGTACTACTAAGCAACCTTATGAAAGAGTTATTGAAGTCGCCACTTGATGATTGACCTACGTCGAAGGAATTCGATACCACGGTTTTTCGCTTGAACCGACAGTCCAAGGAGAGGAACACATGAAAGCGTCACAACAGCTTGCAGACAACCTTCAAATCGTCCTGACAGACCTGATCGAGCTACAGCTCCAGGGTAAGCAGGCGCACTGGAACATCGTCGGTCCGAACTTCCGGGACCTTCACCTCCAGCTGGACGAACTGGTGGCAGCCACCCGCAAATTTGCGGATGACACCGCCGAGCGGATGAGGGCCCTTCACGCCCTTCCCGATGGCCGGAGCGGGACCATCTCGGCGGGTACGCGCCTTGAAGAATTCCCGGGCGGGCTGGTCAACACCAAGAACGCCGTCAAGCTGATTACGGACCGCGTGGAGCGCACCGTCCAGACCATGCGTGACGTCCATGACCAGGTGGACGAAGAAGACCCGACCACGGCGGACCTCCTGCACGAATTCATCGCCCGGCTCGAGCAGCTCGTCTGGATGATCAACGCCGAAATCATGAGCGCGGGAGCCGCTGTCACCGATCCCGACGAAGCTTAATCGGGCCACCGGACTCGATCACTAAAAATGCCAAGGCTTCGGCGAAGTGACCTTTCCAAGCCCGGCATTGAACGCCGCAGGGCCGGTAAAGGGTTCAGTTACAGGTATCCCGACGGGAGCCTGATAAGCCAAGAGGATCGCCAGCGCATTAATGCGCTGGCGATCCCGCCTGCGTGGACCGAGGTATGGATCAGTCCCGACATAAATGGGCACATCCAGGCGACGGGCGTGGACGCTGCTGGTCGGAGCCAATACATCTACCACCCCCGATGGCGTGAACGTAAAGACACCGAGAAGTTCCAGCGGGCCGCGGAATTGGGCTCGGTGCTCCCTGCCGTTCGCAGGACTGTCACGCTGCACTTGAAAGACACCTCGTCTCCCCGGCAGCAGACCTTCGCCGCGGCCGTGCGTCTCATGGATCTCGGCGCTCTCCGCGTGGGCTCTGAAAGCTACATGCGTCAGAACGGCTCCTACGGACTCACCACGCTCAGGTGCCGACACGCCCGAATCAAGGACAACGCCGTCGGCCTGAAGTTCCCTGGCAAGAGCGGGCAATGGTGGGACATCTCCATCCAGGATCCCGCGCTGGCAGCTTTCCTGGAGCCGTTGGCGCGCCGGCCCGGCAAAGAGCGGTTGCTGGCCTACCGTTCCGATGGTTCATGGATTTCGGTGGATGCTGCCATGATCAACGAGTACCTGCGCGGAATTGCCGGAGCGGCCTACACCTCCAAGGATTTCCGTACCTGGAAGGGGACCTCGGCGGCAGCCCTGTCCCTATTGAAGTCCGAAGGCACCATGACGCGGCCCCAGGCTTTGGTGAAGGCCATGAAGGACGCTGCCCACCTGCTGGGCAACACCCCCACCGTGGCGCGTACCTCCTATGTGGACCCCAGAATCGTGGAGGCCTATCTGTCCGGGGAATTGCAGGATGTGAATCCGACTGAGGCCTCGATTGCCGCTTTCCTTATTGGGAAGCAGAGCTAGCGCATTCCGGTCCACGACACAGAAAAGGCCTGAGGCCACCCAAATCCGGGTGTCTTCAGGCCTTTTCCGTGTCGCTGAGCGGTTTCGCGGTCTTACTCGGCGTCGTGGTCCGTTTCGAGGATCTTCACCAGGCTGTCCAGGGCTGCTTCTGCGCCTTCGCCTTCGGCGCGCAGCACTACGACGTCGCCGTGGGAAGCGCCCAGGCTCATGAGGGACAGGATGCTTGCTGCGTCCATGGCGTCATCCGCGGGCTCGCCTTCACGGGCGATCGTGACCTCGAGGTCAAGGTCTCCTGCGGCTTCGGCGAAGATGGCTGCCGGGCGGGCGTGGAGGCCGACGCGGCTTGCGATGGTGGCGGTACGTTCAGGCATTGGTGCTCCTTTGATGTGGGTGGTTGTGGGGAAGTCTAGAGGCCGAGCTCGTTCAGGATGGGAAGCTGGGCCCGGACGGCGCTGCGTGCCGCGGCTGAGTTGGGGGCTGCCAGGGCGGTCGCCGCGAGCTGTTGCGCCTGGGCAACAGTCACCGTGGCAAGTACGGTGGCGACGGCGGCAAGCGCCCGGGCACTCATTGACAGCGTCGCAACGCCAAGTCCAACGAGTACGACGGCGAGGGCCGGGTCCGCTGCTGCCTCACCGCAGACGCCAACCGGCTTGGCTTTGCCGCTTTCGCCGCTGACCTGCGCGGCGCCGTCGGCCGTTAGCTTGACCAACTGCAGGACTGCAGGCTGCCACGGATCGTTCAGGGTGGCGAGCGGCCCAAGCTGACGGTCCGCTGCCATGGCGTACTGGGTGAGATCGTTGGTGCCCAGAGACGCGAAACTGACTTCGCGCAAAACTGTGGCTGCAGTCAGTGCTGCCGACGGCACTTCCACCATGACACCAGGGGTCTTGAGCCCGGCGGCGGCGCAAAGTGTGGCGAACCGCGCGGCCTCGTCCGCCGTCGAGATCATGGGTGCCATGACCCAGACCTCGGCGTTGTTGGCTGCTTCGGCGGCGGCGATAGCCTTGAGCTGCCGTTCGAGGACGCCGGGGGAGGTGAGGTCCGTGCGGTATCCGCGGACACCGAGCGCAGGGTTCGGTTCGTCGGCATTGGTGAGGAACGGCAGCGGCTTGTCAGCGCCGGCGTCCAGGGTCCGGACCACAACTTTCTTACCCGGGAAGGCTGCGAAGACCGCGCCGTAGGCGGCGATCTGTTCCTCCACAGTGGGTTCGTCGTCGCGGTCCAGGAAGCAGAATTCCGTGCGCAGAAGTCCAACGCCTTCGGCACCGGCGTCGGCCGCTTTGACCGCGTCCGCACCAGTGCCGACGTTTGCCAACAAGGGCACCCGGAAACCGTCCGCCATGGTGTTGTTCCCGCTGAAGGCGGCCAGCGTGGAAGCCTGGGTGGCCCATGCCTTGGCAGCCAATCGCAGGTCTTCACCGGGCTCAACTGTGATGGTGCCTGCGGCGCCGTCAACATAAACCTCGGTGCCGTCCGCGATCTCGTCCACGCCCAGGGCAGCGACTACGGCGGGCAAGCCGAGCGCACGGGCAAGGATGGCTGTGTGCGACTGCGGTCCGCCGCTGGAGGTAATCAGCGCGACCACCTTGGATGGGTCCAGCGTGGCAGTGTCAGCAGGCGCCAGGTCCTCGGCCGCCAGAATGAAAGGGACACTGGAAGCCGGGATTCCCGGTGCCGGCAGGCCCCGAAGCTCAGACACGATGCGTGCCCGGACATCGAGGACATCCGCCACGCGCTCGGCCATGTACCCGCCAAGGCCCTTGAGCGTCTCAGCCACCGTTCCGCCAGCTTCCCAGATTGCACGTTCAGCAGTCCGTGCACCGCCTGGAGCCTCGGGAGACAACAGCTTGATGGCCGATTTCACCAGCATGGGGTCGGCGGCCATCAAAGCCGTTGCTTCCAGGACTTCCTTGCCTTCTCCGCTGGCCGTAGCCGCGCGGGCCCTCAGTTCCGCCTGAACCGCCTTGGCAGCGTCCTTGATGCGCTGCCCCTGCGATTCAACCGTGACGTCGGCAGGAATGTTGACTGTCCCGTGCATCTGCGATGCGGGTTCCTGGACCGGTTTCGGCATTTGCTTTACCGGTGCCAGGACGCGCCCGGGAGCTACGCCTACGCCTGAGAAGGTCTGCATGTATCTGGTCCTCTGATTGCTTGGGTGCTGTTGGGCTGACGGGTATCGGGCGGCGCTTACACGCCTGCCGGGACGGGAACTGCCTCGGCCTCAACCGGCTTGCGGACAGCCCAGCGCTTGAGGGCAATCACAAGGAGCGCGGTGATGACTACACCGACAGCGATCGACAGGAAGAACAACAGGAAGTTGTCAATTGCGAAGAAAACGAAGATGCCACCATGCGGAGCCTTGGACGTAACCGCAAAGGCCATGGACAGCGCACCGGTTACGGCACCGCCCACCATGCTGGCAGGGATGACGCGGAGCGGGTCGGCAGCTGCGAACGGGATGGCGCCCTCGGAGATGAACGATGCACCCAGAAGCCAGGCGGCCTTTCCGTTTTCACGCTCAGCCAAGGAGAACAGCTTCTTGTCCAGCACAGTAGCCAAGGCCATGGCGAGCGGCGGAACCATGCCCGCTGCCATTACTGCAGCCATGATCTGCCACGGTGCCTGGTTTGCCACAGTTGCCGTGCCGAGGCCGGCAACAGCGAAGGAGTAGGCAACCTTGTTGACAGGGCCACCAAGGTCGAAGCACATCATGAGGCCGAGGATGATGCCGAGGAGGATAGCGCCGGCACCGGTCAGGCCCGAGAGGCCAGCGTTGAGTGCCTTGCTCAGTGCCACGATCGGGGCGCCGAGGATCAGGA
The DNA here is from genome assembly GCA_050627125.1 of Arthrobacter sp. 21a14. GTDB lineage: Bacteria > Actinomycetota > Actinomycetes > Actinomycetales > Micrococcaceae > Arthrobacter. The sequence goes on from CP192487.1 coordinate 739,185, forward strand.
ACATGAGGCCGGAGGCCACCAGGGAGGCGAGCAACGGAATAATGACCACAGGCATCAGGCCACGCAGCCAGCGGGGAACATCGAGCTTGCCGATCTGGAAGGCGACATAGCCGGCCAGCAAACCACCAACAATGGCCCCAAGGAATCCTGCGCCCATGAACCCGGAGACAGCGCCGGCAACAAAGCCGGGGGCAATGCCGGGACGGTCAGCGATGGCGTAGGCGATGTAGCCGGCCAGCGCGGGAACCAGGAATCCGATGGACAGATTGCCAATCTTAAACAAGACGGCCCCAATGTACGCACCCAGCGGTCCCCAGGCGTTGTCAGGGAACTCCGTGGGCAAGTTGAAGATGCTGTTTTCCACCAGCATCTTGTCCGCGAATCCTGTGATCAGGTAGCCGCCCAAGAGGAAGCCAAGTGCCATCAGCAGGCCGCCACCGGCCACGAACGGGATCATGTACGAAACACCCGTGAGGAGTGCGCGCTTCAGCTTCTGGCCAATGTGCTCACCCTTTTCCTCAGCAGCACGCTCTGCCTGCTCTTCGGCACCGAAGTGCGGGACGCGGCGAGCGTGCGGGTCGTCCGCAGCAGCCAACGCTTCCTGGACCATCTTGGTGGGCTCATCGATGCCGCGCTTGACCGGAGCGTTGATGACCGGCTTCCCGGCAAAGCGCTCCTTGCCACGGACGTCCACGTCGACAGCGAAAATCACTGCGTCAGCAGCGGCAATGATGGCCGGATCCAGCGGCTTGGCGCCGGAGGAACCCTGCGTCTCAACCTGGAGGTCCACGCCCATTTCCTGGGCTGCGGCAACCAGCGAGTCAGCCGCCATGTACGTGTGGGCGATGCCCGTGGGGCACGCTGTCACGGCGACGATGCGCTTGGGTGCGGCAGCCGCCGTCGTGGTTGGTCCGGCAGTGGCCCCAGCAGCAGCGGGCGCCGCAGCAGGTTCGGTGGCCGGAGCAGCCGGCTTGTCCGCCAAGGCCCCATCCACGAGGTCCACGATGTCCTGCTCGGTGGCTGCGGCGCGCAGCGCTGCCGTGAAGTCCTTCTTGATGAGGGAGCGGGCCAGCTTGGAGAGCAGCTTCAGGTGCTCCTGGTCAGCGCCGTCCGGGGCGGCAATGAAGAAGATGAGGTCCGCCGGGCCGTCCTTGGCGCCGAAGTCCACCTTGTGGGACAGGCGGGCCATGGCAAGGGCGGGCTCGGTGACGGCGGCCGAGCGGCAGTGCGGAATGGCGATGCCGCCGGGGACGCCGGTAGCGGTCTTCTGCTCGCGGGCGAAGGCATCCGTGAAGAGCCCTTCAACCTCGGAAGCACGGCCAGCGGCGGCGACTTTGCCGGCCAGGACGCGGATGACGTCGGCAGGGGAGTCGCCCAGGTTCTGGTCGAGGATGACCAATTGGGGTGTGATCAGCTGGGTCACTGTTAGTCCTTCTGGAGGGCCGTGATGGTTACGGCGTTGGGGGTTGTCTGGTGGACTGCAGGGACAGTGGAGCCCGGCAGCGAAGCGGCAGCGGCACCATGTGCCACGGCCTGACGAAGGCAGTCCTGGGCGGAACCGCCTTGGATGGCAGCCAGCAAGTAGCCGGCCAGTGCAGAATCCCCGGCGCCCACCGTGCTGACGGCCTGGATGGGGGGATGCGTGGCAAGCCACGCCCCATCAGCCGTCACCAGGATTGCGCCCTTGGATCCGAGTGTTGCCAGAACGGCGCCCACACCGCTTTCGACGACGGCGGCAGCAGCTTGGGCGGCTTTTGCCGGGTCTGCTTCCAGTTCGTCAGCGGTTGAGACGATGGTGAAACCGGCAGCGGCAGCGAGCTCTGCGAGCTCTTCCGCGTTGGGCTTGAGGAGATCGGGTTTTCCTGCGGCATCGCCTTTCAAAGCTGCCGCAAGCGGAGCCCCGGAAGAGTCGATGGCGATGCCGGGGATGGCCGTTCCATCTGTGTTCGACCGGAGCCGACGAGCGATTGTGGCGTAGAAATCCGCGGGCACTCCTGGTGGGAGCGAGCCTGCGAGAACCACCCAGCTGGCGCCACGGGAGCGCTCCAGCAGCAGCCCGATCAGGGCTTCCTGCTGTTCGTCGCTCAGCTCCGGGCCGGGTTCGTTGATCTTGGTGGTGACGCCATCCGGTTCGGTGAGGGTGACGTTGCTGCGTAGCGCCTGACCGATGGGCAGTGCCGCGAACGGCACACCGGCGTCGTGCAGTCCGGAAAGTACCGGATCCGAGTCAGCGCCCGGAAGCACAGCGAGTGTTTCGAGGCCGGAAGCCACCAGTGCGCGGGAAACGTTGACGCCTTTTCCGCCGGACTCCTGGTGGACGGCGACAGCACGCTGTACCTCGCCGCGGGCGAGCGGTGCCGGAAGTTCGACCGTGCGGTCCAGGCTTGGATTGGCGGTCAGTGTGACGATCATGCGATCACCACGTCGACGCCGGCTTCGGCCAGGGCTGCCGCGAGTTCAGCGGAGGGTTCACTGTCTGTAATCAAAGTGTCAACATCCTTCAGGGTGGCGAACTGGACCAATGTCTCGGCGTCCAGCTTGGAAGAATCGGCCAATGCCACAACGCGGCGGGCTGACTTGACGAAGGCGGCTTTTACCGCGGCTTCTTCAGGATCGGGCGTGCTCAGCCCGAAGACGGAGTGGATGCCGTTTGCGCCGACGAAGGCGATGTCCGGACGAAGCTTGTAGGCGGCCTCCACCGTGGACTGTCCGACAGCGGCTTGGGTCAGCCCGCGGACCCGGCCACCCAGGATTTGGAGGGCAATGCCGGCTGTGGAGGAGAGCTTGCCCGCGATGGGAATGGCATGGGTGATGACCACGAGCTCTTCGTTGCCGTTGGCTGCGGGTGTCCGCTGGGCGAGCAGGTCTGCGAGGGTCTCGGTTGTGGAGCCGGCGTCCAGCAGGATGCTGCCGGTGGTGAGTTCCGGAATCAGGGCGAGTGCGGCAGCAGCGATGCGGTGTTTCTCGGACTGGCGCTGGATGGCGCGCTCCAGGATGCTTTCCTCGCGGGTGCTCAAGCGGTCCGAAGGGACGGCCCCACCGTGAACGCGGCGCAGGCTCCCCGAAACTTCGAGAGCTGCGAGATCACGGCGGATTGTCTCAGTGGTGATGCTGAAACGGTCGGCGAGGTCAGTGACGCTCACCCGTCCGCGCTCGGCGACGAGTGCGGAGATCAGTTGTTGGCGCTCTTCAGCGAACACTTACCCTCCATTGCGGTAAAGCCATTTGTCAGTGCAGCCACATCAGGTGACTGCTGTCACAACGATGTGGAATTGCTTGACTCTATCTTTGTTTGTGTTGGTAAGTCAATAGAAACCAACATAAACAAAGATTGCATTGGTGGGCTGTTCAGTTGGGCAATGCGGTCGGGCGGTTCCGCTGGTGCGTGGCTTCCGGGCACGCCAAAGGGCATGCCGCACTCCCTGTAGTGCGACATGCCCTTCCATCGGATCCCGACTGGGGGATTTGCCGGGATCCGGTCTATGGGGTTGGAAACCTTCTAAAGAGGCGGTTGTCCAGATGGCTGTCCGGGCGGTTGTCCAGTATCTGGCTGCGGAGGTGGAGACGGCACTGTTGGCCCCGGCGTCGGGTCCGGTACCGGGGGAGGCCCTGGCTCCGGCAGGGGAACCGGTTCGGGTGTGGGCCCCGGCTCCCTGGTGGGATCGGGATGCGAACGGTCCGGCGGGAAGTCACTCAAGGTCAAGCGCCCCGTAGGTGGGTGGCGCGCCGATGAAGTTCGCGCCTGACGCTTGGGGAGTACCTGCTGGTGTCCCACCCGGAGGCCGTGTAGTCGATCGGAAGATTGTCCGGGTCCGGTGGATCCGGAAGCTTGTGCTTTCCAACCGGCCTGCGATCAGTCCCGGTAACTGGAGACTCGTCCTTCTTTGAATCGGTCTGCATGTTTTCCCTTCCTGTTCCTCTACCTCTGTTAAAACTGGTTTCGTTGCTCATGGCGCCTGATGACCGCATCTAGTCCGGGATTTCCATGTGGAAGCCGCAAGGGCAGCCGAGGATGCGGGTGTTAATGATGACCTCGTACATGCGTAGTTGGCCCCCAGGTTTCAGGACAAGCGGGGCCTGGATCCGCCGTAGCTCGCAACTACTGGTCCTCATGGGTTCCCCACAATGCAAGTACTGGCCCCCGAACTGCAGTATTCCCTGGGAAACCCCGGGGCGGTTCAGGACGACGGCCACCCTTTGTACCGTGGCGGTCTGGTCGTATGAGTAGTTGCAGGCGCGGCATTCGTAGGCCACATCTACAGTGTTTGGGGCGGGAGGGTGGTGGGACTGGATCGAATCCACCACCAAATGCTGGTCAGTATTGCAGTGTGTACACCACAGGGGTTCGTCTGGCTGGTGGGCTTCGTCGGGAACTCTGGATGCGGGCTGGGCCGACATGGGATTTACCTCTGCATTGTTAATGCGGGGTGCCCGTCTGCATGAGCTGTAAAACCTGTCCGGCAAAGCGGACTCTAGCTAGATTGTGCACATAGGTGCACGGGAGATGCAAGGATTCTGGAGCTTGTTCTTCCAGGAGTGACGAGTTGGCTCCGGACGATCGTAAACTGAATCATGGACGAAATGAACGTTGATTTTGCGGTGCCGGACGATGTCCCAGCGCCGCCGGATACTGTCCCATCGCTTGACGATGTTTCGGTGCCTGAACAACTTCAGGACTTGGTGATCGACAGCGATGATGTAGCGGGATTCCTGCATGATCTTGCCGTCTTCTCCGCGGCCTCCGTTTCCGAAGCCGTAGGCCTGGACGTCCTGTGCGGCATCACTTTGAGCAGGCGACGCCGCACTGCCACCGTGGCCGGAAATACCCATGAAGCGAGGCTGATCGATGAAGTTCAGCAAGCTTACGGTGACGGCCCATGCCTGGAGGCCATGCGCACCCACACCACAGTGCATGTACCCGATACTTCCATCGAGGAGAGATGGTCCGAGTACTGCACTGTTATCGCCGAGCGTGGGCACCTTTCAGCCCTTTGTGTCCCGCTGGAGTTGGATGAGGGGGCAACGGCAGCCCTGAACTTCTTTGCCCCGAAGGCCAATGTCTACGACGACGAGACAATCCGGAATTGTGAGTTGTACGCCAGCCAGGCCGAGCGTTCCCTGAGGCTGGCCGTGAGGATTGGCATCAAGCAGCAGCATGCTGATGACCTTCAGGCAGCAATGCAGTCCAGGACAGTGATTGACTTGGCCTGCGGCATCATCATGGGCCAAAACCGCTGCAGCCAGGATGAGGCCTTCAGGATCCTCACCAAGGCTTCCAACGGTCGCAACCAAAAACTCAGGGACGTGGCTGAGCAGCTCATCAAAGCTGTGGCGGACGAAGCTCCCGTCGCCCACTTTGAGCCCTAGATCCGCGGCATCTGGAGGCCCCGTCGAGGACCCGTCGGACCTTGCACACTTGTGACGCCCGCCACTAATGAACTACATTCATAGGTGGGTTAAGCAGATAGCCCTTGGAGCCTCATGACCTGAAGCCATCCAAGATGGTACAAGAACTGCACCTTAAGCTGTGGCCACAATCGGCCGGCTCGCCGCGTGCATCCATGCAGGCCTCCTCGAGGAGCAATCAGCTTCTCCCGACGCGATTCAATATGTTGTCGGAACCCACCTCGCGGTGGATACGTGCATAAAGGAGAATGGCAATGACGCTTGGATCCCCTATTCCCGCCCCTAAACCCATGGTTGGGGCGGACCCCGCAACTTTTGACACCCCCACCCGGCCCTGGTGCACAGTTTGCGATACTGATTCGTACATTTTCGTTGAGACCGTTGTAGAAGCAGAACCGAACCAGTCCGAAATCGTTGAAGTCAGCTACACCTGCAGTGAGTGCGATACGTTTTACGCCCACCCCGTGCCCTTGGCCGAACTCGTACCGGAGATCCAAACAGAATTCCTGTCTACGTCCGCAGCCGGCCTATGGTTCAGCTGCACGCATTGCGGCGAGCCCATGACGTTGGGACGCCCCTCAGAGAGCATCATCGAGCCACCCCGGAGCACTGACGATCCGGGCGGCCCGAGCCTGTTCGAGGTCTACCTGCAAACGCAGGTGCTCCATTGCCGCTGCGGTTTCCAGATGGAGGTTCCGCGCCACGTGGGCTAACCGCGGCCTCTAATTTCATTACTGCGGGGAGGGGTGGCTATGCGCACGTTTGGCGTCGAGGAAGAGTTGCTGATCGCAGATCCCGTTGACGGGATGCCGCTTCCGCTTGCTGCCGGCATTTTGGACGTAGCTGCCCAACCCCACATGAATACGGCAAACTATCCGGAAGCCGGGGACTCCCTCAAGTCCGAGTTCAAACAGGAACAGATTGAGGTGAATTCCCGGCCTTGCCGGACCGCAGCGGAGCTTCGCGACGAGATCCGCCTTGGACGGGCGTTGGCCGACTCGGCTGCGCGGACCCTGGGAGCCAGGGTGGCGGCCTTGGCCACACCCCCGGAATTCCACGCGACGCCGACCCTGGGCAATCAACGCTATGCAACCATGGGAACCGAGTTCGGCCTTATTTCGCGCGAGCAGCTCACGTGTGGATTCCACGTCCACGTGGCCATCGAATCGCCGGATGAAGGCGTGGGCGTCCTCGACAGGATGCGCCAATGGCTCCCCGTGCTCCTTGCTTTGAGTGCCAATTCTCCGTTTTGGATGGGCTCGGACACTGGCTTTGCCAGTTACCGGACCCAAATTTGGAACAGATGGCCCACGGCCGGACCTATGGATGTCTTCGGCTCGGCAGAAGGCTACCGTGCGGTGCTCGCGAACCTCCTCGGCACAGGCGTGCCCTTGGACGAGGGCATGATCTACTTCGATGCACGCCTTTCAAGAGGCCACCCCACCGTTGAACTCCGCATCGCCGACGTCTGCTTGTACGCCGAAGACGCCCTCACCATCGCGGTGATTGCCCGGGCTTTGGTGGAGACTGCGGCGACACAATGGCGGAAGGGGGAGCCGCCGTCGGACGCTTTGACCAGCCTGTTGCGCATGGCCAACTGGCGGTCCAGCCGCTTTGGCATCAACGATCAACTGATTCACCCGTTGGACCAGCGGCCTTACCCTGCCGCCGATGTGGCGGGGGCATTGTTGCGGCACGTGCGCGGGGCGTTGACTAAATCCGGGGACCTGGCACTCGCACGATCCGGTGTGGCGAAGATCCTGCGTCGCGGCACGGGTGAACGTCTTCAACGTCAGGCGTACAACCGGCGGTTTAGGCTCTCCGATGTAGTTTCTGCCGCCATCGCATCAACGCATGAGTACGGCGAACGCTCGAGCGCTGGGCTGCTGAGCCACTAACTCTGGACTGCGTATTGCGGAAGCACGACGGCGGCAGGTCCCGTAAGTGCGCAAGGGTGATCTGCCGTCGTCGTACTGATGCTTGGGCGTTAGCCCTGGTTGATACGGATCATGTTGCCGGACGGATCGCGGAAGGCGCAGTCGCGGGGACCCCAGGGCTGCACAATCGGCTCCTGGAGGACTTCGGCGCCCGAGGCGCGCAGCTTTTCAAACGTGGCGTCGAGATCGTCCGTGTTGAAGACGAGCATGGGCATGACGCCCTTGGTGAGCAGCTCCTGGATGGCGTCGCCATCAGCCTGCGAGCGGCCGGCGTGTGGAGGGGACAAAACGAGTTCGAGGTCCGGCTGGGCATCGCTGCCGAGCGTAACCCAACGCTGGCCGTCCGAGCCGACGTCGTTCCGAACTTCCAGGCCGAGGGCGTCGCGGTAGAAGGCGAGCGACTCATCGAGATCGTTGACGGTAACGTGTGCGTACTTCAATGAAATGTTCATGTCTCACACGCTATTGCAGCTGTGAGGCGGGCGCTTCTTCAATCCTGCTCAGGTTCTTATTGCCGTTTCTTTCAGGGCGCGTTTGCTGCTTCGCGATGCAGGTGGGCATCGCCTTCACGGCATGGTGCTCGCGTGAGCGGTATTCACTGGGCGTCATTCCGACGATCTCCGTGAAGCGCGAACTGAAGGAACCCAGGGATGTACAGCCCACCTCCATGCAAGCATCGGTAACGCTGGTTCCGCCCCGCAGCAAGGCCATGGCCCGTTCGATGCGCCGGGTCATGAGGTAGTTGTAGGGCGATTCACCGTACGCGGCCTTGAACTGGCGGGAAAAATGCGCGGGGGACATGAGGGCGCCGGCTGCCATGGTGGGCACATCCAAAGGCCGCGCGTACTCACGATCGATGAAATCGCGGGCGCGCCGCAGATGGGCCAGGTTGGCCAGTTCCTGCGGAGTCATGGGGCCAGTCTACTAGGCTCGTCCCATGGATTCAGTGGTCTGGTCGAAGCCCGAAAACCAGCGCGGGGGCACCCCGTTGTTGGTGATGATGCACGGCTACGGCACCAGCGAGCAGCGCATGGTGGACCTGTTTCCGTCTCTTCCCGCGGAATTCACCTGCGCTGCCCTTCGCGGCCCGAAGGAAATCGGCGACCACTACGGTTGGTTCCTCCTGGACTACTTCCTGACAAACGACTTCGCCGATGTCATCACTTCCACCAACTCCGTTTTCAACTGGATCAACAACGTGAAAGAGAACCACAGCAGCGTCAGCCTGCTCGGCTACTCGCAGGGAATGGCCATGGCCAGCACGCTCCTGCGGCTGCGGCCCCACGCTTTCAAGGCAACGGTTGGGTTGTCCGGTTTCGTCCTGGACAACGACCTCCTGGCGCTCAGCGAATCCTTTGATTCGCCGCCGCCCTTCTTTTGGGGCCGGGACAAGGCAGACCCGGTGATCAACGAAGACGCCATCGCGCACACCGAAGAGTGGCTGCACGCGAACGTTGCCCTGACGGCGCGTACCTACCCGGGGATGGGGCACAGGATCGAGCCGCCGGAGCTTGTGGATGTCAGCGCGTTCCTTCGGTACTACGTCCTGAACGGGCGCTGACGGTCCTGAACGGGCGCTGAGGCACTGGAGCAGGCCCCGGATTAGACGGCATCAGCCCCTGAGAATCAACCTTTCCGTGAGATTCGCGTCACAAATTCGCATTCGGCCACACACTATTGAATGACAAAATTGTAAGCGCTTACACTTTTGGCTTGCGGCCGTCCCAATGTGGGAGTTTCCCCGGGGCACAGTGCCGTTCTCCCAACGTGTAATCGAGTATGGAAAGGGTTGAGGCCGTGTTGCATGGTTAGGACTCACAGGGTGACAATCCAGGACGTTGCAGTCCTCTCCGGGTTGTCCATTTGTACGGTGTCCAGGGCCCTGAGGAATCTCCCCAACGTTTCCGAAAAGGCCCAACGGCAGGTGGCGGAAGCCGCAAACAAGCTGGGCTACAAGGCCTCGGCAGCAGCATCAAGACTGGCCGGTGGCAGCACGGGTTCCGTGGCCATCATCGCCCCCACCGCCACAGCCTGGTTCTTCGCGCAGGCGGTGGAAGCGGCAGAAGAGGTCTTCGGCGACAGCGGCTACGACACCGTCCTGATCAGCCTTCGCAACAAGACCAGCGTCCGGAAGCAAGTCTTCGGCGATCTTGAACGATTGGCGCAAAGGGTGGACGGGCTGCTGCTGCTCAATGTTGACCTCGACCCGGAGGAAGTGGAAGCCTTGGAAGCTTCCGGGCTGCCAGTCGCCAGCGTGGGCATGCGGAATGTTCCGTGGGACAATGTTGGTATCGATGACGAGCACGCAGCTTGGCAGGCCACCCAACACCTGCTGGGGCTGGGCCATTGGGACTTGGCCGTTCTCTCAAGCAATGAACACTCAATTGCGACTGAGACCCCACGGTTCCACGGCTTCAGGCGTGCACTGGATGAACACCACCTCACCGTCCACCCGGACCTTGTGGTGGCTGCTGGGCCAAGCATCGACGACGGCCGCCGGGCAATGACCGAACTCATCACCCGCGGCGCACGGCCCACTGCAGTGTTCGCCCATTGTGATGAAGCAGCGTTCGGCGCGCTGATGGCCTTGCGGGAGCACGGCCTGTCCGTGCCCAAAAACGTTTCCGTGATCGGAATCGATGACCACCCCATGAGCTGGTTCCTTGGACTGAGCACTGTGGCGCAACCCGTTGCCGACCAAGGTGCCTTCGCGGCGAACCTGCTGTGCGAACGACTTTTGAATACAGATCCCCCCAACCCACCCTCCAATCACCTGCTCGATACCAAGCTCATCGAACGCAAAACCACGCGCCACAAGCGCTGAACGGACCTATGCACATGACTGATCTTCGTAATGCCTGGACTGGCGCTTCGGCGCTCTTGTTCGACCTCGACGGCGTGCTGACGCCCACTGCCGTGGTGCACGAGCAGGCCTGGCAGGAGCTGTTCGACTCCTACCTCGCCGATGCCGGGCACCCGCAGGGATACCAGGAAAGCGACTACTTCGATCACATCGACGGCAAGCCACGCTTCGACGGCGTCCGGGACTTCCTGACCTCGCGCGGCATCACGCTGCCCGAAGGGCCCCTGGATGACGCCCCCGCGAATGAAACCGTGCAGGGCCTGGGAAACCGCAAGAACGCAATCTTCAACGAGATCGTGGACACCCGCGGCGTCGATCCCTTCCCCGGCTCGGTCAAGTTCATCAACGCCGCGCTCGAGCTGGGACTCAAGGTCGCCGTCGTGTCCTCCTCACGGAACGCCCCCGCCGTACTGAAGGCAGCCGGACTCGACCACCACTTCACGGTGGTCGTCGATGGTCAGGTAGCCGCCGCCGTCGGACTTCCCGGCAAGCCGGATCCGGCCACATTCACTTACGCGGCGTCCTTGCTGGACGTCCCCACCCAGGAATGCATCGTGGTGGAAGACGCCGTTTCCGGCGTGCAGGCCGGCAGTGCCGGCAACTTCCAGGCCGTCATCGGCGTGGACCGCGGCGCTGGCCGCCAAACACTGCTCGACGCCGGCGCCACCCTCGTGGTCGATGACCTCAACGATCTTCTCTGACCCTACTTTTCGAAGGACCTCTTTAGCCCATGGCACTCATCAGCTCTGATCGGCTGCGCTTTCCCTGCGAGCCTTGGAAGCTCGTGGAAAGTATCCACGTCCCCGGTGACGAGGGAACCCTGGAAACGCTGTTCGCCCTTGGCAACGGCCACCTTGGCGTCCGCGGCGCCCATTCCACGCGTGGCGACGGCGAACTTCCCGGCACGTTCATCAACGGCTTCCACGAGATCTGGGACATCAAGCACGCCGAGAATGCGTACGGCTTTGCGCGCACCGGCCAGCGGATTGTGTACGTCCCGGACGCCAATAACTTCACGGTATCCATCGATGGCGAGGCCCTGAGCCTGGCCGAATCCACGGTGCTGGACTACCACCGGAGTGTGGACTTCTCCACAGGTGTCTATGAGGAAACCACCACGTGGGCTTGCCGCTCCGGCGCTACGGTCACCACGGTGGAGCGGCGCGCCGTCGGATTCGATTCGCGCGGATGTCTTGGCCTGGAACTGTCCGTGAGCGCCGACCGGGACGTATCCGCGGATATCGTTTCCGGCGTCGTAAACCGCCAGGACCAGCCTGTGGAGGACCACTCGGTCCACGACCCCCGGCGATCCGGTCGGCACGCAGGCCGTGTCCTGCTGCCGTTACACCTCCACGGCGCCGATGGCTCCTTGCGCCTGGCGTGGGAGACCTCGGAATCCCGTCAGCGGATCGCGATGGCGGTGGATCACTGGATCTCCGCCGAAGGCCAACCCTTCGAGACCGTCGTGGCAGAGGACGAATCATCCGTCCGCTACGTCCTGGCCATCAACAGCGGCGAAGCGTTCCGCCTGGAAAAAACGGTCAGCTACGTCGTGGCCGGGCGCACCCTGACGGATGATGACGACGGCGGCGAGAGCCTGGCGGCGGACGCCGAGGCCAACCTGGTGCCATTCTCCGAAATCCTCGCTCAGAGCCAAGCCCACTACAGCCAGTATTGGACCACCGCGGATGTTTCCATCGGCGGCCAGCCCGAACTCCAGCAAGCCGTGCGGTGGGCCCTCTTCCAACTCGCGCAGGCAACAGCCCGCGCCGGTGTCGCCGGCATTCCGGCGAAGGGCGTCAGTGGTTCCGGGTATGAGGGCCACTACTTCTGGGACCAAGAGGTCTACCTCCTCCCGTATCTGACGTACACCAACCCCGACGGTGCCCGGAAAGTGCTCGAGTCACGGCACGCCATGCTTCCGGACGCGCGTGTCCGCGCCAAGGAGCTCAGCGTGGACGGAGCCCTGTTCCCATGGCGCACCATCAATGGCTTGGAAGCGAGTGCCTACTACGCGGCTGGAACAGCCCAGTTCCACATCGCAGCGGCCATCGCGTTTGCAGCCAACCGCTACGAATGGGCCAGCGGCGACGCCAGCTTCCGCTCCGACATCGGTGCCGACCTGCTGATTGAGACGGCGCGCATGTGGGTCTCTCTGGGCTTCTTCGGCAAGGATGGCCTCTTCCACATTCACGGTGTCACCGGGCCGGATGAATACACCGCCGTGGTCAACGACAACCTCTACACCAACGTCATGGCCCGGTTTAACCTCCGTGCCGCGGCTGCCTTGGAACACGAAGGCATCGCTGACACCGAACGTTTGGTGTGGCGCCAAGCTGCCGAGCGCATGTCCCTACCCTACGATCCCCACCTGGAGGTCTTCAGCCAGGACAACGACTTCATGACCTTGGAGCCCTGGGATTGGAATACGCCCAAATCCAAGTACCCGCTTCTGCTGAACTTCCACCCGTTGGTGATCTACCGGCACCAGGTCCTTAAGCAGGCCGATACCGTGCTGGCTATGTTCCTCCAGTGGCAGGACTTCTCAGCCGAGGAAAAGCAGCGGGCCTTCGACTTCTACGATCCCATCACCACCGGCGACTCCACCCTGTCCGCCTGCGTGCAGGGCATCATGGCTGCCGAGGTTGGGTATGGCGACGTCGCGCTGAAGCACTTCACAGAAGCGTTGTTCATTGACCTGGACAACTCACACGGCAACACGATCGATGGCGTCCACATCGCCTCCACCGGCGGAATTTGGAGCTCGTTGGTCTGCGGTTTCGCCGGAATGCGTGATCAGGGCGAGGTACTGCGCTTCGATCCGCGGCTGCCCGTGGAGTGGGAAGGACTCTCCTTCCGGCTCAAGGTCCGTGGTCGTTTGCTGTCTGTGGGACTCGTTCAGGGATCCATCGCGCTGGCGCTCGTTACAGGTGCTGGTTACAGCGATGAGCCAATGCTGATTCGGGTTCGGGATCACGACGTCACCGTCAGCGCGGACACCATCACGGTGCCGCTGGACACGGTACCCGTCCCGCCGCCGTCGATCTTTCCCAGCGTCTTCCCAACGGCAGGACTGCCGATCGTTCGGGCGTAGACCGATCGTTCGGGCGTAGACTGGCACGGCTCTTTGGACTGGTTGCAGCATTAGCGGTTGTTCCCCACCGTGGGAACAACCGCTAATGCGCCTCAGTGAGGCGAGGGATACGTAGACGTGTGGTCCTCAATGAGGCCACTCGCTGCGATTTCCCTCAGCGTGTAAATGGCCTTGGCTGCTGCGCCTTTGTCCCGATAAGTGACGGTGAGCGCGAGTTCGATCCCGTCGTCATCGACGAGGCGGACCCTGCAGTCGCCGTCAGTGGCATCAAAGACTTCGAAGTGCCCCGCCACTAAGCGGCGCCCCGCTGCATTGCCTCTGCCGGATCTGTATCGGCCGCCTGTGTTCCGGTCGCATGCTGATCACTAAGTGAACGACGCCGATCCAACTCGTTGTTGATGAGCTCCAGGAGCGCTTGTGCCGGCTCGGACAAGTGATGGGTATCAGCCGAGCCCAGCTGATCGCAATGGATGAGGACGTGGCGGATGCGTTCAAGCTCGCGGGACGGAACCAAGGGCCACCGATGAAACAGCTGCCGTACGGCTATCGCCCCGAGGAGGGCGTCGGGTTTGTTGGGCGCGACATGGTGTCCTGCTGCTCTTCTTCGAGCGACAGCAGCCGCGGAAGACGCGACTCCATGTGCGAGGAGGATCTCGGATTTGAGGGGATTGGGGGCCATGCGGACCTCCCGAAATAGATCGAGGGAAGCCGGCTGCGTGACTTTCAATCAAGCTTACAGAATGTGAGTTATGTCATGTCAATCATTACGTGATCTGCAATAGTGGCAGGATGATCAACCAGCAACAGCTCTGGGACCAGGAGGCCGCCACCCGCTATCACACCCCCGGGTAGGAACGTGGTTCAGGGCGATATGACCTTGGCACAGGTGGGCACCAACTTCTCGCTTGCCTACCTGGTGTTCAACACCATTGCCAATCAGCTGACCCAGGACGAGCAGATCACCTGCTTCCAGAACGCTGCCCGCCATCTTGCACCCGGCGGCCGGTTCGTCATTGAGCTCTGGGTGCCACAGCTTCGTTCGCTCCCACCCGGACACGGAGGAACAGTTGAAGTGAGCGAGCCCGGGTATCTTCTGGTGGACAGCTATGACGTGCTCAAGCAGCACGTCATCTCGCATCACGTGCGATTCGGCCCGGAACTATCCGATGGGCGGGCCGCACGTATCGATCGGACACCACACCGATACGTTTGGCCGAGCGAGCTGGACCTCATGGCGCGCATAGCCGGGTTTGAGCTTGAGTCCCGATGGGCCGATTGGGATCGCAGCCAATTCACCGCCGAGTCACGGAGCCATGTATCGGTGTACCGGCTGACGCGGCAGTAGGTCGTCGCCCAAGGCACCTCTCCCGGTTCTTTACAGGTTCATCCTCTATGCTCTGATGGTTTGTTTGGATGGCGGCCGGGTCGGTGCTTTGGGGGAAATGATGAAATACAACGTGAAGGCCGCCTTGCTCGCGGTTGTCCTCTCCGCGGGGTTGGTCTCCTGCACCTACGATCCGCCCACGCCGGAGGCCTCCGCTGCGGCGCCGAGTGCCATTGCTGAATCGGCAACCGACCCCCAAAAGTCCGCCCTCAAGGGGTCCACCCTGGCAGACTCCTTCGGAAACGCCGACTACTATACAACGGTCGACGGCGACACCCTCGCCAACGTGGCGGCCAACTTCAAGCTCTCAACCGCTAAGCTCGCGCAGTTCAACGGGCTCGATGCAGGAAGTGCGCTCGCAGCCGGCACGAGGCTCCGCCTGATCCCTGCGACCGGACCGATTGCTGGGGCAATGGGTGTCGCCACCGAAAACGCCAACGGGATCCCCGTGAGATACACAATTGAGGCTGACGACACGCTTGATGGGATCACCTACAGGTTTGGAATTAGTGACAAACAGCTCGCAGAAGCTAACAAAGTCCCTTACGTGTACGAGCAAGGAAACACGTACTTCATCCGCGCTGGGCGGGTCATTGAGTTGCAAAAGAACCCGGTGGACAGCCGATCCGGTACTGGTGCAACAGTCAATAACTCCTTTGGCCAGACTATTTTTTACACCACGGTGGACGGTGATTCCTTCGACAGCCTGGGTTACAAATTCCGGTCCACCACCGCCCAGCTGCTGAACTACAACCCCGCCCTGGCTGCAGATAAGCCGATTCCCACCGGCACCAGGGTGCGTCTGATGCCAGGTGAACTAAAGATCGACGGCGCCCAGGGCACCTTCACTGCCGATGCCGAAGGCATCCCACTCACGTACACGACAGCGCCCGGGGACTCAGAACGCCAGATCTCTTTCCGGTTCAGCATCACCGACCTAAGGTCAGCCAACCGGCCGCTTAAGGGCGACGCCGGTACCTGGTATGAGTTCCAGGACACGCCGTCCGGCGAACTCGTGCCCGGGCAAGCAATAAGCCTTGCCATCAGCAAGCCCATTAACAGGTGAAAACGAGCCTCCGGTGGGGATTGTTAGGCTGGAACGCATGAATCGCCGCCTTGCAACATTGTCCGCCGTCCCCCTGTTTCTCCTCCTCGCCGGCTGCGGCTCCGTGGAGGAAGCCGCCGGGAATGCTGCCAGCGAAGCAGCCTCGAAGGTGGCCACTGCTGCTGCCGAGGAAGTCAACAAACAAATTTGTGCTGTGGTCCAGGACGGATTGGTGAGTGTTGAGGACAAGCAGGTACTCGGTGGGCTGGTCACTGCTGCCCGCACCGCCGGTGTTCCCGCCGAAATCACTACCCCGCTGAACCAGATTGCTGAGGCTGGCGACGACGTCCCGGCCGAGTCGGTCCAGGCATTGAAGGACGCTTGTTCGGCGTAGTCCTCGTTCGGAGTAGTCCTCGTGCCCCATCCGCTCTGGTGTCAGTTCCAGCTGGTGCGGTGCGGCAAGACGTTCTCCAACAGCATCCCAGCCATGGAAAAGTGGGTAACAGGCGAAGTTGGTGACCATGACGCTGTTGCGGGCGCCTCTGCCTGCAACGGTGAAAACGGTGCCGGTGAAGACGGGGCCGGTGAAGACGGTGGCGGTGAAGTTGCCGGAGAGCGAGTGTGCCCTGGCAGTGGTGGGGCTTTGGATTGGTATCTGTGTCCGGAGGGCGTGCTGATTTCCAGTTGATGTCGGCCGCCCGGGATTGTTTTTGCGTTCCAGCCGGGGTTCTCTTTGGTGTGGTTGCAGGCTTCGCAGAGTCCGGCGCCGTTGGCAAGGCTCGTGGTGCCGCCGTTGTGCCAGGGAACCACATGGTCGATGTGGCGGATGGGCGCGTCGCAGTAGGGTGTGCGGCAGGTGCCGTCCCGGGTTTCGATGAAGCGTCTCATCCCGGCTGGGAAGATCCGTGCTCTGGAGTCCATGGCCAGCAATTCACCACTGGCGGGTGCGGTGTAGAGCCGGCGGAGCAAGACTTTGAAGTCCTTCCGGCCCGCCGTGGATTCCGCGTTCACCTCGGCCTGCCCCTCGCCGTCCTTGGCCTGCTCCTCGGCTGCGTCTTTGACCCTTGCATCTGGCCCGGCCCGTCCTCCGGCGATGAGGGTTCTTGCCCACTCGGCGGGGACGATTCCGTAGCCTTGGAGGCGTGCTGGTTCGCTGTCGGCTTGGAAGAGGGTGCGGTCGGTCATGACGAGCTGCACATCAATGCCGCTGATGCCGCCGGGGGTTCCGGTGAGGCGTTCGACGAGGGTGTCGGCCATGACCTGGCCGCGGTTCCGGGTGTCCCCGCCGGAGCGGGCGGAGTCGGCGTGGCGGGTGAGCGCGGCGTAGGCGGCGACGCCTTGGGCGACGGGGAGCAGTGCGGTGAGGATGGTCATGGTGTCCGGCGCGGGGCGAAGGCTGACGTGCCGTTCGGACGCGGCATGGGCGGCGCGCTGGGTCACAGAGCGCGGGTCGCGTCGGTAGGCTGCGGCTCGTGCGGCGGCGATGATGGTTTTGTCTCCGGCGCCGTCGAAGGTTCCGGTGTCGGGGGCGAGCTCCTCATCAACGGCGGCCCTGTCCTGGATGGAGAGGCAGGCTGTTTCCTTCACGAGCAGGGTGGCCCGCCATTCGTTCAAGTGTCCGGTTTCCAGGGCGGCCATGGTGCGGGGCATCTCCGAGACCAGGGCTTTGGCGAGTCCGAGGAGCCGGGAGCCTTTGTTGGGTGATTCGCGCCGGGCCAACGCGATCTGTGCACCCACACCCTGCCCCTGCTCAGCGGCTGGCACATCGGCGGTGGCTTGTTCACGGCGCTGGGCAAGGTCAAACGCGACCGACGCTCGCGCCTGCACGGCAGCGATCGCTGACTTCACGTCTTCCAGGCCACGAATCTGATCGATCAGCTCGTTGCTACCTGCGCCGACCCGGAAAGCGCCCAGAGTGGCAAGCAAATCCCCAACGTCGGAAGCCGGGGATCCCGAGCCCCCAGATCCAGCGATCATGGGCACGGAACCAGGCACAGCAGAAGCCTCCATAGCTGCTTGGCTTTCTCGGTTCCGCTCCATACCCCTACTCTTCCAGCAGCCGCAGACATTATCGGCGGGCCAAAGCGCCTATGTGGAAAACCCCTGAAATGTCTTGTGCAGGGGGGTGCAAACCATGCCTCCCTGTCTTCACCCAGCACCGTGAATTAGGATCAGATGCTAGGGAAACAAGCTTCACGCTTATCGAAGGATCATGGGATGGACGCAAGCGGCCACGCTAAGGGCTATTGGTACGGCAAGGACCCCGGACAGAAAGCCCTTGCCGTTGATGTCCTGAATGCCCTCCGGGATTATCGTGTCTCGGAACAGGCCATGCGTCGAAGGACCCGCTCCGCCATGGGTATGGGCGAAAAGGACCTCTTGGCCTTGAGGTACCTTTTCGAAGCGGAAGCCGCGGGCAGGGTGATGAAGCCAAAGGACCTGGGCGATCGCTTGGGCATAACGTCTGCGTCAATGACCACGCTGATCGATCGTCTGGTGGACTCCGGCCACATCCGGCGGGAACCGCACCCTACGGATCGTCGGGCCCTGATTCTCCGGCCTACTGCTGGTTCGGATCAGGAAGTTCGGCACACGCTGGGCGGAATGCACCGCCGGATTTTGGACGTTGCCAGCGCTCTGAGCCCGGAAGAAGCGCGGGTGGTGATGGACTTCCTTGAGCACATGCGCGAGGCCGTGGACACGATCGACGAAGACCCGGCTGACGAAGACCCAAACAACGCTGGATCTACCCCCTCATGACTTAAGGCTCCGCGGGGTCGGCGCAAGGGCTCTGCAGGACATGAGTCCATCCAGTTCGTCCTCGAGAGGGGATCAGAGATCAGCCCTCCTGCGCGTGACACTGGACGTGACAGTCATGCTTGTGCTCCGAGCGCGAGCGCATGAGCTTCGATGAGCTGGGGAAATTGCAGTACCAGCCATGGGCTGAAGACAGCAGGAGTCCTCTCCAGGGCTTCTGCAAGGAGTCCTGGCGTCATCCACGCGTAGTCAGCGACTTCCACTGGATTTGGCCTGAGCGGTCCAAGGATCCGGGCCAAGTAGACCGGACAAATCTCATTCTCGACGATGCCGGAAGGGTCCGCAGCGCGGTAACGGAAGCCAGGGAGGACTAGTTCGATCCGCCGGACGTCCGCTCCCAGTTCGTAGCGGGCGCGCCGGAGAACCGCCTCCTCAGGATCCTCGCCCGGGGCGGGATGACCGCAAAAGCTGTTGGTCCACGCGCCCGGCCATGTTTTCTTCTCGGGGGAACGACGTGTCAGGAGGAGCTCGCCATGGTCATTAAGCAAGTAGCAGGAAAATGCCAGATGCAGCGGGGTGTCTTGGGTGTGGACCCCTGCCTTGGGGGCTTCGCCGATGGGCCTGCCGACGTCGTCGAGAAGAACGACCATTTCTGTCGCGTTCACTGCACGCCTTCCCTTGGCGCCTTCGCTTCAACATTGCTAGATAAGCTAGCTAAAAGCTTAGCATGTGAAGTTAGGCTATCCCAGGCCTATATCCACCAGGTTAGAGAGTTGCTGGTCGCCCTCTAAGCGCGGCAGCGTGGGGACATGGGGCGGGTTAGTGCCTTAGGACTGCCCGCTGATGGTCAGCGTAATGAGCACTATGTTCAGGCCCACGATCAAGGTGGCACTGGTCCAGCCCGCTACCTTCAAGGGCTTGGAGTCCACATGGATACCCATGACCTCACGCTTGCCCGTAAGCCGGATCAGCGGGATCAGTGCGAAGGGAATTCCAAAGCTCAGCAGGACCTGGCTCAGCACCAGTGCCAGGGTGGGCTCAACGCCGGCTCCCAGGATGATCAATGCCGGAATCAGCGTGATCACACGGCGGGTCAACAGGGGGATGTGTACCTTCAAAAGGCCGCCCATGATGGTCGCACCCGCATAGCAGCCCACCGACGTCGACGCGAGGCCGGAGGCCAGCAAGCCAATCGCGAAGATGATGCCGATTGCCGGGCCAAGTGCAGAGGTCACGGCCGCGTGGGCACCGGCAATGGTATCCGTTCCCTCAATGCCGCGAAGGCTGGAGGCAGCCAGCAGGAGCATCGAAATGTTCACCACGCCGGCAAGCAAAAGGGCACCCACAACGTCAAAGCGGGTAGCCCGGATCAGCCGTGTCCGCACAGCCGGGTTCTCGGAGAAGCCGTGCCGGTCCCTCGCCAAGGCCGAGTGTAGATAGATCGCGTGTGGCATCACGGTGGCGCCGAGCATACTTGCTGCCAACAGAACCGTATCCGTGCCCTCAAAGCGGGGCAGCAAACCGCCCAGTGCGCTTCCCGCGTCCGGAGGATTGACGAACAAGCCGGAAACGAACCCGACGGCAATGATTCCCAGCAACACCAGGATCGCGTACTCAAAGGAGCGCTGGCCGCGGCGGGACTGCAGCGCCAACAGCATCATGGAAGCGAGGCCGACGATGAGGCCACCAGCCAGTAGTGGAAGCCCGAACAAGAGATTGAGGGCAACCGCACCGCCAATCACCTCTGCCATGTCCGTGGCGCCGGCAACGATCTCGGCCTGCGCCCAGTAAAGGCGCCGGCGCTTGGTTCCAAGCCGCTTGCCGAGAATCTCCGGGAGGCTGAGGCCGGTTGCCAGGCCGAGCTTCGCTGATTGGTACTGCACGAGGACTGCCATGGCGTTGGCTGCAACCAGCACCCACACCAGCAAGTATCCGTAGTTTGCTCCGGCTGTCAGATTTGCGGCCACATTGCCGGGGTCGACATAGGCGATCGCCGCCACGAATGCGGGGCCGAGCAGGAGCAGGCGCGACCATACCTTTGCTGGTGCGGGTCGTCTTTGCAGGGTGGGGGCGGCCATCGTCGTATCCTCGTCATCGCGGAAGTCTGTTTCGAGGATAACCGAAAGTTAGGCATACCGAAAAGTAGTTTTTAGGCACTCCTTTTCGGAGCTGCTCCAGTCATGGGTTCAACGAGCGCCTTCAGCGCGTCATTCAGTACAGGAAGATGGGCAACCAGTCACGGTTGTGCGCATGGACCAACGCCAGGAACAGGACGAAATCGAAGAGCAGATGAACTGACACAACGTATGTGAAGGACTTCGTCAGCTTGAACGTGTAGCCCTGCAACAGCGCGAACGGGAAGGTGAGCAGTGGACCCCAGGCTTGGTAGCCGATCTCCCACAGGAAGGACGAGAAGACCACGGCTTGCAGGAGGTTGGCCAGCCAGTCGGGGAAGTGTTGGCGCAACAGCGTGAACGTGGTGCAGATGAAGAACAGCTCGTCCCAAATGCCCACCGAGTTCACTCCGAGGAAGAGGCGCCAGAAGATGCTGGGATCGGAGGCGTCCGGCCAATTGTGGTAGACGCCGGTCCGGATCAGGTAGGCCGGCAGGATGAAGTATCCAAGCGCTACAACGCCCACCAGGTATAGTTCCGCGGCGAGCGGCCATGGACGGCCCGTGTTGACCGGAAATTTGATGATCTTTTCGTTGTACAGGTAGCGGGATACGAGCCACGGAACCAGCACAGCCAAAGCCAAGGCGCCACCCATGAGTGTCATGTGTTCGATGCTGAGATCCGCGTTCAGGGGTACTAGGCTGATCATGACCATTCCGGCTGCTACCAATGCAAGGTGCCGCATCAAGCCGCGGTCGATAAACGCAGCGGTGGCAATGCTGGCCGCCACGAGTGCGTAACCGAGAAAATCATTGCCCAGGGCGAAAAGCGGCACCCCGGACAGGGAGAGCAGCCCCGCTGGCAAAAGCTTCCAGGTGAGCGCGGTCCGGGATTCCGTGGAAATCGTCATCACACCTCTAGCATCCCAGTGCTGGCTGCCCGGCGACATGGTTTTCTGGACTGTCCCCAAGCCCTAACGGGAAAACGGAAATTCTCTGTAAGATTCGTGGCAGGGCCCATGCTTTTCCGGGTCAGGTCATGTCTGGCATAGCCAGCGGGGGATACTCATAAAGGAATACTCAATGGCTCAAGAAGCGGGCTCTTTTCCACCGGGCGGCGGTGCTGACCACCAATCAGCGGAGGGCGTCGAGGCGTCCACCTTTGCCCAGGACATGACCATGCGCGAACAGGTGATGGACATCATCGATGCCATCCTCGCTGATTCTGATCCCAAGAGTGAAGGGCCCAGGAACAAACTTCGCCAGCTCATCGAGGCTCGTCCGGATGATCCCGAGGGCGCTTTGCTGGAGCACCTGCTGGAAACGCGGAAGGCTTCCGTCTCAGAACCGGCGGTTCCGGTTCGGCAGGAGGTTTCCAGTGTCCACCTTGAGTCCTCCGATGCAGCGCGCACGGTGACAGTTCCCGTCAGCCAGGAAGTTCGGGAAGACATCCAGGCAATCCTCGCGGACAAGCTTTTGTTGACGGCCTTCCAGCCGGTCCATGCACTGCCTGACGGAAACGTAGTTGGCGTCGAAGCGTTGACCCGGTTTGTCGGTGAGGACGGCGCTGGCGCGGATGTCTGGTTCCGCGAGGCCGCCGAAGCAGGCCTGGGGACCGAATTGGAGATCGCAGCCCTTCACTGCGCGCTGACTGCGGCCAAAGACGTCCCCCACGACATGTACGTTGCCTTGAACCTCACTCCGGCGACGTCCCGTGACCCGAGGGTGCGGAACCTGCTTGCTGCTGCGTCGCTGGCTCCGGATCGGATCATCGTTGAACTAACCGGCAGCCTGGAAGCCTTGGAAGGCCAAACGCGCGACGACGGACTCGGCCAGCTGCGCTCGCTCGGCTTGCGTGTCGCTGTCAGCGCTTCCGGAGCAGGTTTCGTTTCCATGGACCTGTTAAGCGAGTTGAGCCCCGACATCATCAAACTCGATCGCCATCTCATTGAAGGCATCGAAGGCAGCGAGGGACAACGGATCCGGGCCAAGGCAGTGGTCGAGCTCGCCCGGGAAGTTGGAGCTGCGGTGGTTGCGGAGGGCATCGAAACTCCCGCGGAACTCAAGGAAGTTACGGCGTTAAAAGTGACTGCCGCCCAGGGATATCTGCTCGGACGCCCCTCGGTTCACCCCTTGGACTGGTCCGCTTGGAGCATTCGCGCGCAAGCCGAGGCCCAGCCGACGGGCTAGTTGCTCAGGGATTCGCCTTCACTGGGCACATTGTCCGGATCCGTTCCCACGTACGTCCCCGGCGGCATCCCGGCGCCAAAAACAGGCCCGGGATCCGGCCGCTTGGGGTGCCGGTTGTCGTCGGCCAGCCTCTGCGTGAGACGTTGAAGGACCCACGGAACCAAGTGTTCCCGTGCCCAGACGATGTCGTCCGCCCTCGCCTCCCGCCACGTGCGTGAAGGCAGGGCCTTGGGAATCATAGGTTCCAAAGTGTGCGGGACATTGAGCGTATCCAGCACCATCATGGCGATGGTGTGCTGGCCTAGCGGGGAGAAATGCAGCCGGTCCGGATCCCACATCTGAGGGTTGGTGAGCTGGCGCAGCGCCCAGAGGTCGGCGATCACGGCGTCATGGCGGGCAGCGATGATGCGCATGTTTTCGTTGAAGATGGCTACCTTGCCACGGGTATGTCCGAGCACCGGGGTCGCACCCCAGTCCGGGCCCGCGAACAGCAGGATTGTTGCGCCGGTGGCGGCTAAAACTTTCACGCCGGCATCGAGCTCCAGTGCGAGTTTATCGGGATCGCTCCTGTGGAACAGCAGGTCATTTCCCCCGGCATTGAGCGTGATGAGATCCGGCCGCAGGTCAAGGGCCGGGCCTACTTGCTCCGTCAGGATCTGGTGGAGTAACAGTCCGCGCACTGCCAGGTTGGCATAGGCGAAGTCCTCGTGGCCGGCGCTCAGTTCTTCCGCAACCCTGTCAGCCCAGCCCCTCAGTCCACCGGGGCTACCGGGCTCCGGATCGCCTACCCCTTCGGTAAAGGAATCGCCCATCGCCACGTAGCGGCTCCACGGGTGCAGGAGGGTCCTGAATGCTGCAGGACCACCCTGCGCCGGGCCATCGGCGCTGGGCGCGTTCATTCCCCCATATTGCGCTCTCCCGCGGCGCAATGCCATGGGTTGACGTGTCAAGTGGGGCGGAACGGCGCTGGAAGTGATGTACGACGGCGGCCCGCACCTATGGCGCGTACCGCCCGGAAGGTGCGTACCGCCGTCGTTGTTTCAGAAGCGGATGTGGACTGCGAAGCTGTCCTCGGGGTGGCCGGTGTAACGTGAGGCCGCGTTGCGGGCAGCGGCCGGTATATCGACGAAGCTTCGGGCTGTCGTTGTGAGCCCCGGGTAGTCGTCGAATGCCAACGTCAACAGGCCGTCAGCGGCGTGCTTGATGTGCACCGTGATGACTGTTTTTGGCGTCTCCGGCGGAAGGCCAGCCGTAGTGAGTGAGTAGTAGGGCGTGGTTCTTCCGCGAATATCGGCTGGAACGTTGGCCCGGATGGATCCTTCTTCCTCCAGTTCGTAGAGGCGGGCCTTTACGGTATCTTTGCAGGCTGTGACGCCGTGGGTGATGTCTGATACTTTGCTTGCGCCATTGCGAGCAAGGTAGTTGAGGATTTGGCTTCTGGTGAGTTGGGTTCGGGTCTTGCTGGTGGTGGTTCGGGTTGGGGCTTTGATGGAAGTCGTTGTCATGGCCGTGTCCAAGCGGTCGACTTTTTTGTCATCATTTCCTATGGTCAGGCACCCAGTGGGGGCGCAATGAGACGGCGCAGATTCGTCGTTGAACCCGTCCGAATGGTGTGATGGGCTGCGTTGTTCGATCCAGGGCTTTAGGGCGCCGAAACCGGTAGGACAGCCCCAAGCGATCCTTCTACGCCATGAAGGTGCCGCATCATGGCGATTCCGGCATCCTCAGCCGAGCCGTTTTCGATGGCTTCGAAAATGGCCGCGTGCTCAAGTCCGGATTCCTTCCTCCGGTCCACTACCTGGTTCAAGGTGCTGGACTGATTGGCCATGGCCTCATCGATATCGGAAAGCATCGATGCGAAGACGCCATTGCCACTGCTGCGGGCGATGATCGCGTGGAACTCGGAATTGAGGATGACCCACTGTTCGAGATCGTCCTCTTTATCCATTGCCAGCAGGATTTCCCGGAGTGATTCGACATCCTGCTGGCTGCGGTGTTCCGCCGCCAAGCTGGCGGCCGGCACTTCAATGTGAGGCCGTGCCTGCAGGAGTTCGCGCGCCGAGTACTTGCCCAGTTTCAGGTCCTGGCCAACTTTGTCGGCGATGACGAAAGTGCCCTTGCCCGTCCGGGTTACGGTCAGGCCCAAGGCGTTTGAAGACTTCAGGGCCTCGCGCACCATGGTCCTGCTGACGCCGAACTGCTGCGCCAACGTGGCTTCCGAATCCAGGCGCGAACCTACTGGAAGGCTGCCGTCTTCAATGGCAGCCCTCAGGGTGGCAAGCACTGCCTCGGCGGCACCGACCCTTACGACTTTGGTTTGTCCAGCAGTCCAGCTGTCCAACAGGCTGATCATGGAATGAATATGGCATGGCTCACAGAGTGGGGCAAGTTGTTACGCGCGCCGTTGCGCTGATTGACGTGACGCTGGCTACTCCGGATGAAACAGCATGGCCAGGGCGCTAGCTACTGGCCACTCCCCATCAGCCGCTGCATCTGCTCGCCGGCGTCGCTCCCCGGCGCCGGTGTGTAGACCACGATGTGGAGATCGGGCCTGTCCGACGGCGAGACCTGGTGGTGCTCCATCTGCAGTACGCCCACGGCAGGGTGATGGAAGAGCCGTTCCCGGGACTCGAAGCCCAGGATGTCGTAGCGGTCCCAGCTTTCCTGGAACTCCGGGCTGGCTTGCTTGAGTCGTTCAACTTGGAACTCAACATCGGGATCGCCCAGACGCTGACCCGTCTCGGCCCTGAATTCGGCAAGGAAGCGCTTGCTGGTGACGTCCCAATCGGGGAGCAGATTGCGGATGTAGGGGTCGGTGAAGACAAGCCACAGCAGGTTCCTGTCAGCGGCGTCGAAGGTTCCGATGTTGGGATACAGCGCCTCGTAAGCGCGGTTCCAGCCGGCGATGCCCCAGTCCGGGGAAAGGGCGTAGGAAGGGTTGGGATCCAACGCATCCAATAGCCGCTGCACATGGGCAGGTGCGTCGGCCGCGACCGGACCGGCAGGAGGGGCAGACGAATAGCCCCCTAGCGACAGAACGTAGCTGAGCCCGGTGTCGGACAGATGCAGCGTGCGGGCTACGGCCTCCAGCACCTGCCGGGAAGGGCTGATATCCCTGCCCTGCTCAAGCCAGGTGTACCAAGTGACGCTGACGCCGGACAGGAATGCGATCTCTTCCCGGCGGAGGCCGCGCTCGCGGCTCCGCCCCACGGGAGGGAGTCCATAGTCAGAACGCAGGGCTTGGGTGCGTCGGGTCCTCAGGAAGAGTCCCAGTTCTTTGCGCCTCTCATCTTTCACGAACTCAACACTATTACTCTGGTACTTTCACTACTAGTAGCAGCACCGTCTTCCACCCGCTGTAGAACAACAGCAGGATGGTACTTATGCCTGCACTTCGCTCCAGAACAGTTACCCACGGCCGCAACATGGCCGGCGCCCGCGCACTGCTCCGCGCCTCCGGCGTCGCCAACACGGACATCGGTAAGCCGATCATCGCCGTCGCCAACAGTTTCACCGAGTTCGTTCCCGGCCACACCCACCTTGCTCCCGTGGGCCGGATCGTCTCCGACGCGATCCTCGCCGCCGGGGCAGTGCCGCGAGAATTCAACACCATCGCCGTGGACGACGGCATCGCCATGGGCCACTCCGGCATGCTCTACTCCCTGCCGTCCCGCGACCTGATCGCGGACTCCGTTGAGTACATGGTCAACGCCCACTGCGCCGACGCACTGGTCTGCATCTCCAACTGCGACAAGATCACCCCGGGCATGCTCATGGCGGCCCTGCGGCTAAACATCCCCGTGGTGTTCGTTTCCGGCGGTCCCATGGAGGCCGGCCGCGTGACCCTGACCGACGGGTCCGTGCGCTCCTTGGACCTGGTGAACGCGATTGCCGACGCCGTGGACGAATCCATCTCCGATGAAGACATCAACCTCATCGAAGAGAACGCCTGCCCCACCTGCGGTTCCTGCTCGGGCATGTTTACCGCCAACTCCATGAACTGCCTCGCCGAGGCAATCGGCTTGGCCCTGCCCGGCAACGGCTCCGTCCTAGCGACCCACACCGCCCGCAAGGCGCTGTATGAGAAGGCCGGCGCCACCGTCGTCGAGCTCGTAAAGCGCTACTACGACGGCGACGACGACTCCGTTCTGCCGCGCTCCATCGCCACTGCCGAGGCTTTTGACAACGCCATGGCCTTGGATATCTCCATGGGCGGTTCCACCAACACCATCCTCCACTTGCTGGCTGCGGCGCAGGAGGCGGGCGTGGACTATGGCTTGGAAGAGATGGACGCCAAGTCCCGCCAGGTGCCCTGCCTGGCCAAGGTGGCCCCGAACGTCGCCGGAGACAAGACCTATTACATGGAGGACGTACACCGCGCCGGTGGCATCCCCGCGCTGCTGGGCGAGTTGAACCGCGGCGGCCTCCTGCACAAGAACGTCCATTCCGTGCACTCTGACGACCTGGACGGCTGGCTGGACGACTGGGACATCCGCGGGGGCAAGGCCACTGAGGAGGCCCAGGCGCTGTGGCACGCTGCTCCCGGTGGTGTCCGCTCCTCCACAGCTTTCTCGCAGTCGAACCAGTGGACCTCCCTGGACACCGATGCGGAGGGCGGCTGCATCCGGTCCGTGGAGCACGCTTACTCCAAAGACGGCGGCTTGGCTGTGCTGCGCGGCAACGTAGCAGTGGACGGTGCCGTGGTGAAGACCGCGGGTGTGGACGAGTCCATCTGGACCTTCGAGGGCCCCGCAGTTGTGTGCGAGTCGCAGGACGAAGCCGTGGAAAAGATCCTGAACAAGACCATCAAGGAAGGCGACGTGGTGGTCATCCGCTACGAAGGCCCCAGGGGCGGCCCGGGCATGCAGGAAATGCTCTACCCCACCTCGTTCCTCAAGGGCCGCGGCTTGGGCAAGAAGTGCGCCCTCATCACGGACGGCCGCTTCTCCGGGGGAACCTCCGGCTTGTCGATCGGGCACATTTCGCCGGAGGCTGCCTCCGGCGGCGCCATTGCTTTGGTGGAGAATGGCGACATCATCAGCATCGACATTACGCAGCGCTCCCTTCAGCTGCAGGTCTCGGACGAGATTCTCGCCGAACGCCGCGAAAAGCTCGAAGTCAACGGCGGCTACAAGCCGAAGGATCGCGAGCGCCACGTTTCACCCGCGCTGCGTGCCTACGCCGCCATGGCGCTGTCCGCGGACAAAGGAGCCGTGCGCGACGTCTCTTTGGTGGAGAACCTCTAAGGGGCAGTTAGGACTGTTCGGGCGCTTCTTCGTTGGCGATTGCCTCGATCCAATCGATGGCTTCGTCGGGCATCTGCAGTCCCGGACCATCCTCCTCTGCGACCCACCACGAATCAGCCGGTTGTGGTCCGCCGGCCCCCGCGATCTCGGCAACGATCTCCGGGGGCACGGCGGCGCCGTTGTTGTTTATCAACCATTCACGGGTCATGGGACTCAACTGCGTCCACCACTGCTGAATGTTCATTGGGACTCCGCCTCCGCATAGCTATCCAGTAACTTCCTTGCCCGCTCGCCGTCGGCGCCTTCTTCTGCCAGCGCGGACCGCATGTCTTCCAGCTTCTTTTCCCCGGCAGGGAAGGGCGGAAGCAGCGGGATGTCCGGGTCCGTCAGGACCTCCAGGACTGCAGGGCGGTCCAGCGAGAACGCGTAATCCCACGCATCGCCGAGCTTGGCAGGGTCCTCCACGCGTATTCCGGCCAGGCCCAGCAGCTCCGCATAGGCGGCGTAAGGAAAGTCCGGGATCTCCTGGCTGGCATTGAACCGCGGTTCGGCCTCGTTCTCGCGCTGCTCCCAGGAGACTTCAGCAAGGTCGCGGTTGTTGAAAACGCACACCACGTACCGGGGATCACTCCAGCTGCGCCAACGGTGCGCCACGGTGATCAGCTCCGCGATGCCCAGCATTTGCATCCCGCCATCGCCGGCAAGTGCCACCAGGGGCCGGTCCGGGTAAGCAAGCTTGGCAGCCAGACCGTAGGGAATCGCGCAGCCCATGCTGGCGAGCGTGCCGCTCAGATGGGCCTGGACTCCCGGCGGGAGGGTCAGCTGGCGGGCGTACCAGTAAACGCAGCTGCCGACGTCGATACTCAACTGTGCGTTGTCCGGAAGCCTGCCGTTGAGTTCGCGGACCACGAGTTCCGGGTTCACGGGATCTGCGGGTATGTTGGCGCGTTCCTCTGAAAGGTGACGCCAGGCGCGGACTTGGTGTTCGACGTCGGAACGCCACTGGGCGCGTGCGCTTTCCGGCTGGTTGGGCTGCTGATCGAGCCGCTGGGTGAGTTCCGCCAGGCACGCGGTCGCATCGCCCACCAACCCGACGTCCACGGGGTAACGGTTGGCGATCTTCCGGCCATCAATGTCGATCTGGACAGCTTTGGCAGTTCCAGGTTTCGGGTAGAACTCCGTCCAGGGATCGTTGGAGCCGATAATCAGCAGGGTGTCGCAGTTGTTCAGGACGTAGGCGCTGGCAGAAGTGCCGAGGTGACCCATGGTGCCGGCAGCGAAGGGCAGCGTCTCGTCGACGTACGGCTTCCCGAGCAGGCTTGTGGTGATGCCGGCCTGCAGCTTTTCGGCCAGCGCCTGGACCTCGGTCCGGGCACCGCGGGCTCCCTGGCCCACCAGGAACGCCACCCGCTCACCTTTGGAAAGGATCTCGACGGCGGCATCCAGGTCTTCCTCCCGCGGCATCACCCGTGCGGGGTGCCATACAGGGGCGGTGACAACGATTCCGTGCTCATGTTCGAGCTCGGGTGCCTCGGCGGACTGGATGTCGTGGGGGATGATCACGACGCACGGGGACTTGGTCTCCAGCGCTGTACGGAAGGCGCGATCCAGGAGCATGGGAACCTGTTCCGGGGAGCTGGCGAGCTGTGCAAATTGTGCCGCAACGTCCTTAAAAACTGTCAGCAGGTCGATTTCCTGCATGTAGGCCGAGCCCAGGACGGTGGTGCTTTGCTGGCCAATGATCGCGACTACTGGAACGCCGTCCATTTTGGCGTCGTAGAGTCCGTTGAGCAGGTGGATAGCGCCAGGACCTTGCGTCGAAGTCACCACCCCGACGCCGCCGGTGTATTTTCCGTGTCCCACGGCCATGAAGGCGGCTGCTTCTTCGTGCCTTGCCTGCACGAATTCCACCGCATCCTGTGCTCTGCGGAGCGCGCCCATGAAACCGTTGATGCCGTCGCCGCTGTATCCGAAGACCCTGTCCACGCCCCATGCTTGAAGGCGTTCCACGATGAGGTCCGAAACTGTTCGCTCGGCCATGCCTGAAATTCCTCTCGCTAGGTACTATCGTCAATTGTTGACAATTGCTACGCTTAGTTCATCACCTGAAACCCGGGCCAAGCATCGGCCGAAGCCCCCTTGCGTGAAGGACCTCCCATGAAGAAGCGACGCCCCGCTACCCTGGCTCCAGAGCTCGTTGAAACATCGCGCACCGGGCACCATTGCCCGAAGACCGGATGGTGGTCAGTTGCGGGAGATCCGAGGGCCACGCGTCTCATTACCAAGGGCGAGGTGATGCCTGCCCTGCACGGCACTCCAGCTCTCTGGATCATGCGCGAAACAGCCGGCATCATGGGCGAAACAGCCGCCCGGCCTGCAGCCGACTTGATGGCAACTTCGTAAGCAATCAGCCCTCCTTCCGGAGGCCGGCTTGCTGCACAAGTTCGGTCAACCAGGGCCGGTGTCCTCTGTGGAACACCATCCCTTCCGGAAGTCCCTGCACGGTGGGAACGGAATCGGCTATATCGATGGTTACCCGGCCGCCACCCATGGGCGCGTTGGTAATATGCAGGTCGCCGTAGGACGCCGGCAATTGGGGATCCATCCAGAACCCGCCACGTGAAACATGAGCGTCGTACCTCATCAGACTGGTGACCAGTTGGATGGGTGAGGTAGCTGCCCACGCTTGTGGCGAGCATGCGGTGGGATACGGAACGGGCTCGCTGTATTGCTCCCTGCTGAAGCCACAAAACAGCTCCGGCAGGCGACCCTCGGAGTAGTCGGCCGCTTCGAGCAAGGCTGTCGAAATTCGTTGGGCCTCTTCCACGAATCCGTAGCGCATCAGACCGGCGGCAATCACAGCGTTATCGTGCGGCCAAACAGAACCGTTGTGGTAGCTGGCCGGGTTGTAGGCACCCATGTCGGTTCCGAGGGTACGAACTCCCCAGCCACTGAACATCTCGGGAGACATCAGCCGTTCGGCCACCAGTGGCGCCTTATCCTCGTCCACCAACCCCACCCACAGGCAATGCCCCATGTTGGAGGCGCACGCGTCAACCTGCCTTTTCTTGCCGTCCAAAGCAATGGCGTAATAGCCGCGGTCCGGCATCCAGAATTGCTCGTTGAACCGGACTTTTAACTCCGCCGCCCGATCGGCGAGTTCCTGCGCCAAAGGTGCGTCACCGGCGTCGTACGCTATCCACGCCCGTGCCATGTACGCGTCATAGACGTACGCCTGAACCTCACAGAGGGCGATAGGCGGCTCCGCGAGGCGCCCGTCCGCAAAATTGATGCCGTCCCACGAGTCCTTCCAACCCTGGTTGATCAGCCCCCGATCGTTGAGCCGCTGATACTCGACGAATCCATCGCCGTCCCTGTCGCCATAGTCCCGGATCCAGTCCAGGGCCCTGTCCGCGTTGGGCAGCAAGGCCGCAATGGTGTCCTTGGCGAACCCCCACCGGCTGACCGATCCCAGCAACACCACGAACAGCGGAGTGGCATCGATGCTGCCGTAGTAAACGGATTTGCCGCCGAGCGACAGGCCGCTGGAGACGTCCAGCCTGACCTCATGCAGGATCTTCCCGGGCTCTTCCTCGCTGATGGGATCCACCGCCTTGCCCTGCCGATCAGCCAGCGTTTGCAGAGTGCCCAAGGCGAGGGAAGGATCAACGGGCATGGCCATCTCCGAAGCCCAGAGCGAGTCACGGCCAAACAGCGTCATGAACCACGGCGCTCCGGCCGCCACAACCACCCTGTCCGGGTGCGTGGGGTCTTCAATGCGGAGGGCGCCAAGATCGTCATAACTGCGCCGCAGCGTCCTCTCGATGGAGTGGTTACCCATGTGCAGCACCGGAATTTTGGCCACCCATTCCTGGCGACGCTGATCGCTGCGGGACAACTCGCCGACGGCGGGACGCACCACAGGCGCCGCTGGCGCCCCTCCCTCAGTTCCCGGAGCAATGGTGACCACGGCGCTCCAGTGCCCGCGTGGAGGGATGGTGGTCCGGTACCTGAGGCCCTCGCGGGTCGCCTCGGCAACATCGGAACTTACGACGACGGACTTCCGGACATCCTGCCACCGGGAGCGGATGGTCAGTGTGTTGTGGTGGTACTCGCGGGATTCCTCCCACTGCCTCTGGACCCGTGCTTCCTTGACTTCGAAAACGTCCGCGAAGTCCGAGCCCACTGCGAATTCGACCAAACATTCCACGGGTTCCATCGAATGGTTGCGGATGGTCACATGCTCCACCATTCCCACGCCTACTTCCCGTAAGCGCTCCACGATCAGCGGCGTATCCGCATATCCGTCAGACCGTGTGATACGGCCTGCGAAGGCGGCCCTGTAGGGCTCTTTTGTCTGGGCGGTCAGGGGCTCCAGCGACTGGCCGTTGATGGTGAGGACCCAATCGGACAGGACCCGGGTGTCCTGGAAAAACATGCCGTGGGGGTGGTCCGGGTGAATATCGCCATTAGGCAGGGAGATGCAGAAGGACGTGCCTTCCACCAAAGTGACAGTCCCGGCGCCGAGGGGTCCGGCTGCTGTATCTGCATTCCATCCAGCCACTGTAAGGCTCCTCTAAGAACCAAGGACGGCCGGTCCCTGTCCCGGGCTCCCGGCTGTCCTGCTGCATCGTCACCTCGACGGTACTCTTGCCGGCCTGCCGGGGCTAGGGCCTTGGTGGCTGTTGCCTTGCACTGTCAGTTGGGGCGCTGTCAGTCAGGTGGCTCTCAGCCTTGGGAGGCGACCAGCAGATCGTAGTCATCACCGATGTGGAAAAGCCGCCGTTCGCCGATGCGGTCTATCACCCAGATCGTTTGTCCATCCGCCGTCCGATCGTCCACGGTGCCCCTGTGGTACTCGAAGCCGCGGAGGCTGAGGGAAACTACATCTCCCGCTTCCAGGGAGTTCCAGAGCGATATCCTCCGGCTTTGCGCGCTGCACGCAGCAGGAGTACTTTCCAGGCTGTTTTTCCAGATGAGTTTCATGGGGAATGTTCTCCTTGGTGACGGGGCTGGCATCGATGGCAGGGCGCCCGGTGAATATTTTCCCTTCAAGCCTATCGTCGATTGTTGACAATTGCTAGGATGGAAACTGTGCTTTCCAAAGACGGCAGGCACGTTCAAAAGGGCGCAGCCCCAGAAGGAGAATCCATGATCAAGGCCACTGTCATGAGCGACGCAACAACGCAGGACCCAGGGGAGCACATCCCCAAAGCAACCACCAGCACGCCGGGCCAGACTGAGGTCTCGTTCCGTTTGTGGGCCCGCGACAACCACAAGACGGGCATCTGGGAGGTCACCCCGGGCGTGTTCAAGAGCACCCGCCCGGGTTACGACGAGATCTGCCAGATCCTCAGTGGCAAGGGGACCATCACTGAAGAAGACGGAACCAGCTTCGACATCGGTCCCGGAACGTTGTTCGTTACTCCGGCAGGATGGACGGGCACCTGGACCATCCACGAGACGTTGCGGAAGATGTGGGTTGTCACGGACGTTCCCACCAACTAACTCCATACAGGAAGGGCCCGGTTCAAGCGAACCGGGCCCTTCCTGTATGGAGACTTTCCTAAGCAGTAATTCCCGTTACTTCCGGGCTGGAAGTGAGGTCCTCCACGGCCTTCTGCATGTGGCGTTTGATGGCCTGCTGAAGTCCGCTGCGGTCCCGGGCCTCAAGGAGGTCCAGGATCTGCTGGTGCTCCTGAACAAGCACATCAATGCGGGGGTATGCCACCTCCAGGCTCAAAATGCACATCCTGGATTCGGCAGCGAGAGTCTCATAAATCCTTATGAGCCGCGTGTTTCCGGTGCCTGATACAAAGGCGGTGTGGAATTGCATGTCGAGGCGGGCAATGGCCTGCCAGTCCGAGGCCGCAACCTGCTTGGCCATGTTCCGGATGATGCCCTTGAGCTCCCGGCAGGTGTCCGCCACCTGCTCTGCGGCCGAGTCCAAAAGGGTGTTGGCTGCAGCCAACTCCACGGCTTCACGGACAGCGTAGATCTCCTTGACGTCTTGCGTGGAAAGTTCCAGCACGAAGACGCCGCGGTTGCGCTTGCTCACCAGGATCCCCTCCTGGCACAGCCGCTGGAGAGCCTCGCGGAGCGGACCCCGTGACGTGCTCAGCTGGCTGGCCAAGGCGGATTCATTGACCTGCTGCCCAGGGCGGAAGGCGCCTTGGACAATGAGCTCACGCAGCTGGTCAGCGATCAGCTGGGCCGTGGGCCGGCCTTCCAATACGAACATTCCCTCCGGTGCCGCCATTGACATCCCCTCATTCCATGCTTCGGCAATTTGAAACTGTTAGACCGCTATTGCGGTGTATTTGTACTCCAGGAATTCTTCGATTCCAATTTTTCCGCCCTCGCGTCCGAGTCCGGATTGCTTGACGCCGCCGAACGGTGCCGCGGGGTTGGAAACCAGACCGGTGTTCAGGCCGACCATTCCGACTTCCAGTTCCGCGGAGAACCGCAGAGCCTTGTCCATGCTCTCTGTGAACACGTACCCCACCAGGCCCCACTCAGTATCGTTGGCCAGGCGGAGAACTTCGTCCTCACTGTCGAACGCGGTGATTGCTGCGACCGGGCCAAAGATTTCTGTGCTCATCAGTGCGGCGTCCGTGGGCACATCCACCAGGACGGTGGGGGTGTAGAAATAGCCGGGACCTTCCGGACGGCTTCCGCCGGTCAGTACACGTGCTCCCTTGGAGACCGCATCTGCAACGAGGCTTTCGACCTTTTCCAGGCCCTTCTGCTCAATGAGGGGCCCGACGTCGGTGCCAGCAACAGCGCCGTTGCCTACCTGCAATTCTGACATCTTTTTGGAGAACTTCTCGCCAAATTCCTCCACGACGGAGCGGTGGACGAAGAAGCGGTTTGCTGCCGTGCAAGCCTCGCCCATGTTCCGCATCTTGGCCTTCATGGCACCGTCCACGGCCTTTTCGATGTCTGCATCGGCCAGGACGATGAACGGGGCGTTACCGCCGAGTTCCATGGAGGAGCGCATCACGTTGTCGGCCGCCTGCTTCAGCAGGACCTTGCCCACTTCGGTTGAACCGGTGAAGCTGATCTTGCGGGCGATGCCGCTGTCAGTCCAGGTCCGAACCACCGTGGAGGCGGTGGATGTTGTCACAACATTCAGCACGCCGTCGGGAAGACCGGCCTCCTTGAACAGGGCCACCAAGGCAAGCGAGGTCAACGGTGTCAGTTCAGCGGGTTTGAACACCATGGTGCAGCCGGCAGCGACGGCCGGGGCGATCTTGCGGGCACCCATGGCGAGCGGGAAGTTCCACGGAGTCACCAGGACGGAGGGACCCACCGGTTCTTTGGTGATGAGGATACGCGTATTTCCATCAACGGAGGAGGCACTGTCACCGCCAATGCGGACTGCTTCTTCCGAGAACCAGCGGAGCATTTCGGCGCCGTAGGCCACCTCGCCCCTTGCCTCGGCCAGTGGCTTGCCCATCTCCGCGGTCATGATCGCGGCGAGCCGGTCCGTATTGGCGATCACCAGTTCAAAAGCGCGTCGAAGGATATCGGCCCGCTGACGCGGAGTGGATTTGCTCCACTCCGCTTGTGCGCGACCCGCCGCCTCAATAGCCAAGGCAGCGTCTTCAGGACCGCCGTCGGCAACGTGGGCGATCACTTCGTTCGTGGCAGGGTTCTCAACGGCGAAGGTGGCACCACTGGCTGCCTTCTGCCACGTTCCGTCAATGAACAGGTCCGTTGGGATGGTGGTGGGATCAAAGGAGGTGGTCATGGTCGCTCTTTCAGTGATCAGGGGGACTAGGAGGTGGCCGTCTTGAGCGCCTGCGTGAACTTGGACAGGCCTTGCTGAATTTCGTCGCTGCTGACATTCAGGGCGGGGATGAGGCGAATGACGTTGCCGTGCGGACCGCATGTGAGGAGCAGGAGCTCTTCCTTGATGGCGGCCTGTTGGACGGCGAGGGCGGTTGCGGCGTCCGGGGTGTTGTCGGCGGCGGTGAATTCGACGCCCTGCATCAGGCCGCGGCCACGCACGTTGCCGATTCCCGCGAATTCCGTTTGCAGATTGTCCAGTCCTGCCCGCAGTTCGTCACCGCGCAGCAAGGCGTTCTCCACGAGGTTCTCCCGCCGGATTACACCCAAAGTTGCGACGCCGGCTGCTGCCGCGACTGCGTTACCGCCATAGGTTCCGCCCTGGGAACCGGGCCACGCCTTGCCCATCAAATCGGCGGAGGCGGCGATTGCGGAGATGGGGAAGCCACTGGCAAGTCCCTTGGCGGTGATCACGACGTCGGGGCTGATTCCTGCCCAGTCGTGTCCCCAGAACTTGCCGGTGCGGCCGACTCCCGCCTGGACCTCGTCCAGGATGAGCACGATGCCGTGCTTGTCGGCGCGCTCACGCAGGCCTTGGAGGAAAGCGATAGGGGTGGGGATGTACCCGCCATCACCCAGAACGGGTTCGATGATGAAGCCGGCAGTATCGCTGGGGGCGCTGATGGTCATCAGAAGGTGGTCGAGTTCCTTCAAGGCAAAGTCGACGGCGGTGGCTTCGTCCCAGCCGTACCGGTACCAGTGCGGGAACGGGGCAACGTGCACGCCGCCCATGATGGGGGAGAACCCTGAGCGGAATTTGGTTCCCGCGGTAGTCAGGGAGGCGGCTGCTACGGTGCGCCCGTGGAACCCACCCTGGAAGGAGATGATGTTGGGCCGTCCGGTGGCCATGCGGGCCAAGCGGATGGAGGCCTCCACTGCCTCGGAGCCGGAGGTTGCGTAGAAGACGCTGTTCAGGCCCTGCGGCAGGACGCCTCCAAGGAGTTCCGTGAGTTCCAAGAGGGGCTTGTGCATCACGGTGGTGTACTGGGCATGGACAATCTTGCCCACCTGTTCGCGGGCTGCGGCCACCACGTCGGGGTGGCAGTGACCGGTGCTGGTGACGCCGATTCCGGTGGTGAAATCCAGGTACTTCTTGCCGTCTGTGGCGTGGATCCAACTACCGGACGCATAGTCCACGACCACCGGAGTGGCCTGCTTCAGGATGGGGCTAAGTGTTGCCATGGCTTCATACTTTCTTAGTAATTGTAGATTGTCAACAATACGCGAATTCGCGGGTCGTTAGCCCGCGAATCGCGATGTGGTTGCTAGTTCTTGAACCTCTGTGGACGGACGAAGTCCAGGCCGTCAAAGCCACCCTTGCCCAGCGCCTCGTTGGCAGCAATCTGGCCGTAGCCGGAAGCCATCTTGAAGCCGGAGCCGGAGAAACCAGTGGCGGAGTAGATCCTCCCTGATTCAGTGAAGAAGCCCAGGAGGGGCTGCGAATCCGAGGTGAACAGATCCGGGAAGGCATCCGACCGGACGATGCTGGGAACCAGGCCGGGGAAGAATTCGGTCACCGTCTCAATGGTTTCCGCAATCTCCGCTTCGGTCAGGTCCCTGGGCACTGAGTCTGCGGCCGGGGTTGGTGCCCCGCGGCCATCGAGTGTGGCTTTCACAGTGACGCTGTCCACCGCCGGCGCCCCGTACATGGAGCGATCGCCGGAAATCCTGATGAAGATGGGGAACTTTTCCGGGGTGAACTGGGTTGCGTCGCGGGCGACGAACCAGCTCAGGAAAATCCTGCGGGTTTCCGTGTGCGCCTTCAGGTAATCGGGCATGAGCTGCTGGGACCACCCACCGGAGGCGATGATCACCCGTTCGAAAGTCCAGGACTGTTCGCCCGAGGTGACGACAACGCCGTCGTTGGTTTCGGTGATGCTGCTGACGGGAGTATTGCTGAGGACCGTTGCCCCGTTGGCCTGTGCCGCTGCAACCGCAGCGGTAACTGCCCGATCCGTACGGAGTGCGCCGCCGAAGGGATCGTAAACGGCGACATCATCGGCCCGGAGATTGTGCTGCGGGTAGCGTTCGGCCATTTCCTCGCGGCTGAGGATCTGGTGGCTCGCACCATTGATCCGGGTAGTTTCCAACAGCTTGGGAATGTACGGTCCATCAACAGTGCCGATGGAGAGTCCGCCACAGCGGGTGAGGATGTCCTGTCCAGTTTCTGCTTCGAGCTCGGCCCAGAGATCCCGGGAGCGTTCCAGGATGGGGTAGTAGTCCGGCCTTCCCCTGTAAAGCATCCGGAAAAGCCGGGTGTCGCCACCCACGGCACTCCTGCCATGGCCCGGGGCGTGTGCTTCGAAACCGACCACGGAATCGGACAGTCGTGAGGCCTGCCAGAGTGCCATGCTTCCGATGCTGCCCAGGCCGATGACGGCGAGTTTTCCATCCATCGCTTACAGCACCTGCTTCAGGAAGGCCTGGGTGCGTGCTTCCTTGGGGTTCTTCAGGATCTCCCGGGCATCTCCACGTTCCACGACGAAGCCTTCGTCCATGAAGATCAGGGAATCGGCCACTTCGCGGGCGAAGCCCATCTCGTGGGTGACTACCACCATGGTCATGCCCTTCTTGGCGAGGTCCTGCATGACGCCGAGGACTTCCCCTACCTTTTCGGGGTCAAGGGCGCTGGTGGGTTCGTCGAACAGGATGATTTCCGGATCCATGGCCAAAGACCGGGCGATGGCAACGCGTTGCTGCTGCCCGCCGGAAAGTTCGGCCGGGTAGCGGTCACCGAAAGCGCCGAGGCCCACGCTGGTGAGCAGTTCCTGGGCGCGCTTGGAGGATTCCTTCTTGTCGGCACCCTTGACGAGCACCGGGCCGGACATGACGTTCTCGCGGGCGGTCATGTTCGGGAACAGGTTGAACTGCTGGAAGACCATGCCTACCCGTGTACGTTGCTGGGCAAGCTTCTTAGGGGGCAGCGCGTGGTAAGCGTTGTCGGTCTCGTAGTACCCGAAATCGTCACCGTTGACTTTCAGGATTCCGGAGTCCACCGTCTCCAGGCCGTTGATGCAGCGCAAGAGTGTGGACTTGCCGGAGCCGCTGGGTCCGATGATGCAGCAGATTTCACCGCTGGCAATATCGAGGTCGATATCGTGGAGAACGGTCTTGTGCCCAAAGGACTTACGAATTCGGCGGGCTTGGATCGTGCCGTCGTTGCTCATCGTGCGATTCCTTCCGGCGCTGTCAGTTGGACTTTCCTGGCCTTGCGGGGGACCCGGGCGGAGGTATGGGAGTATTTCTGTTCGAGCTTGGACTGCGGGTAGCTCAGCACCAGGGTCATCACCAGGTACCAGAGGCTCGCCACGATCAGCAGCGGGATGGTCTCGTAGGTACGTGCGTAGATGAGCTGGGCGCTCTGGAGAAGTTCCGCAACACCCAGGACACTGACCAAGGATGTTTCCTTGAACATTCCGATGACCTGGTTGCCGGTGGCCGGAATGATCGAGGGCATGGCCTGCGGAATGATGATCTTGCGCATCTTGGTAGCGGCGCTCATTCCCAAGGAGTCCGCGGCTTCGATTTGTCCCTTGCCCACCGAGGAGAACCCGCCGCGGATGATTTCTGCCATGTACGCGGCTTCATTCAACGTCAGGCCGACCAAGGCTGCGGTGATCGGACCCATGAGTGCATTCGTGTCGATCGCGGTGCCGATGTCGGTAAACGGGATGCCGATGGTCAGGTTCGGGTACAAGGCCGAGATGTTGAACCAGAAGATCAGCTGGACCAGGACCGGGGTACCACGGAACAGGGTGATGAAAGCGCCCGCGGTGGCCGCGATCGGCTTGACGCTCGAGGACCTCATAATCGCAATGACCAGGCCCAGGAGGGTACCCAAGGCCATGCTTGCGACCGTGAGGAAGATGGTGAGCATCAGCCCGCGGAGGATCGATTCGTGCGTGAAGTACTTGGCCACGACGTCCCACTTGAAGTTGGGGTTGGTGGAGACCGAGAAGAGGATGCCCGCGCCAAGCAGGATGGAAACCACCCAGGCGACGTATTCAAAAGTGCTTCTGCGACGAAGGCGGGGCTTGAGTGCCGGATCAATTCCGTTCATTGTCGGTTTGCTTCCGTTACTGATGGTTTGCACCATTGGAGCACCTCTCCTAGTTGAGTTTCGCATCCGTGATGGCACCGGAGTCAAGGCCCCAGGTGGAGAGGGACTTCTTGTATTCCGGGCTGTTCAGAACCGACTGGATGGCGGCCTGGAGAGCGGGGGTCAGGGCAGATCCCTTTTTGACGCCGATAGCGGTGAGGTCGCTGGAGCCAACGTTCACCTGGGGGGTCAGGATGGTGAAGGCTTTCGGCTGCTGCTTCTCGGCCCATGCGAGGGAGGTTGTGTCGTAGAAGATACCGTCGATGCGCTTGGACGCCAGTTGGGTCAGGGCTTCCTGGACGTTGGGCAGCGTCACGGCGTTGATCGCTGGCTGTCCCTTGGAGGTGCAGGTCTGTTCGTTCAGGGCCGGGAGGCGCTTGAGCTGGCCGGTCGAGCCCTGGGTAACGGCAATGTTCTTACCGCACAGCGTCTCGTTGGTGAGCTTCAGCGGATTACCCGCGGCCACGGCCACTGAGTTGCCGGCCTTGAAGTAGTCGATCATGTCCAGGACCTTCAGCCGCTCCGCGGTCTTGGACATGGTCGTGGCGGTGAAGTCGTAGCGGCCACCATCAAGGCCGGGGACGATCGTGTCGAACTTCGTGTCCTGGAACTTCAGCTTCAGGCCGAGCTTCTTGGCCACCAAGCGGGCGATGTCCGGGTTCAGGCCGATCGCCGTCGAGTTGTCCTCGGCGAGGAACGTCGTCGGCGGGTAGTGCAGGTCCATCGCGACTGTCAGCTCGCCCTTGTCCTTATAGGATGCCGGCAGGAGGCTCACTGCCTTTTCGTCGGGCTGGACGCCCTCGGAGATGTCGGTAGTGTTTGAAGTCTTGCTGTCTGGCGTATCGCTGCTGTTGGCTGTTCCGCCGCAAGCGCTCAGTGCGAGTAGTACGGCAAGTCCTGCAGCTGCAGTCTGGGCCTTGGTTCGAATCTTCATGGTGCTTCCCTTCGAGGGAGTCGGTCACTGGGGAGGGGAGAAGTTCTAGGGTTGTAATGTGATCCGGATCTCTCCGTCATCTAATGCAATGCAACCCCCTCAACAGTAGATTGTCAACAATTGACAGAAACTTTTTTCGCGCTCTCCCTGTATGAGAATCGTTCTAAATACCGTCTAGAAACTGTTGACAATTTACAATTTGGCGGCCTAGAGTCGAATCATCGGGCAAGAACCTTCCAGCCCGCCAGGCACGATTTCGCGGTTCAGTTCGCCTCTTTCGATACCTCCACATACGCGGGGCCAGCCCCCTTCCATCTCCCGAAAAGAACGGAAACCCCATGGCAGAGACCAACTTCCGGCCGAAGTACATCTCCTTCGATGTCTACGGCACGCTGATCAACTTCGACATCGATCCCACCACCCGGCGGCTGCTTGATGGACGCATCTCCGAAGAGCAGTGGCCTACGTTCAAGAAGCAGTTCCGTGGCTACCGCTTTGACGAGGTCCTGGGGGACTACAAGCCGTATGAGGCGATCCTGCAGGACTCCTTTGACAGGGTGTGCAAGCGCTGGGGCATTGGGCCCACCGAAGGTGCCGGCGCAGCGTTCGCTGACGCTGTACGCGGCTGGGTTGCCCACGAGGACGTGCCGGCCCCGCTGAAGCTCATGGGCGACAACTACCAGTTGGTGGCGTTGTCCAACGCGGACGACAGTTTCCTGGATATCAGCATCCCGAAGCTTGGTGCAGAGTGGCACGCCGTGTTCACCGCTGAACAGGCCCAGGCCTACAAGCCCCGCTACCAGGCCTTCGAGTACATGCTCGATACCCTGAACGCCAAGCCGGAGGACTTCCTGCACGTCTCCTCGCACACCCGGTACGACATGCACCCGATGCACGACATGGGCTTCCGTAACCTCTGGATGCTGGACCGTGGCTATGACCCCATTGGCGGGGGCTACGACCTCAACACCGTTAAGTCCTTGGACGAGATCAACAAGCACCTCGGTCTCTAAACCGACTTCCAAGCGAAAGGTCATACCGTGAAACTTGTTCCCTACTGGCTCGATACTGCAGAGCCTTCCGGCGATTACCGCCGCACTCCGGTCCCGGAGAACGTTGATGTCGCGATTATCGGTGCCGGTTTTACCGGGCTGTCAGCAGCCCTTGAATTCGCCAAGCAGGGCGCCAGCGTGGCCGTTTTCGAACGCCACACTGTTGGCTGGGGTGCTTCGGGCCGTAACGGGGGAATGGCTACGACCGGTTTGGCCATTGGCTTCAGCACGGCAGTCAAGCGCTACGGGGCTCCCCGTGCGGTTGAGATGTTCCGCGAATACAACGACGCCATCGAAACCATCGAGAAGCTGGTGCACGACAACGGCATCGACTGCGATTTCAAGCGTTTCGGCAAGCTCTCCCTCGCGTTCCACAAGTCCCACTACGACGGCTTCCTGAAGTCCCAGGAGCTGCTCGCCAACCTGGTCGACCACCACGTAAAGGTCATTCCCAAGTCCGAGATCCACAGCGAAATCGGCACGGACTTCTACCAGGGTGCCATGATGGATCCGCTGGGTGCCGGGCTCCACGTAGGAAAGTTCGTGCACGGCCTGGCGAAGGTGGCAGCCGACAACGGCGCTGCCATCTGCGAGAACGCATCGGTCACCGAGCTGAACAAGGTCTCCGGGACAGTGCACGATGTGCACACCACCCGTGGTATTATCCGGGCCAAGCAGGTCCTGGTCGCCACCAGCGGCTACACGGGCAACATCACCCCGTGGCTGCAGCGTCGCGTGATCCCCGTGGGCAGCTTCATCATCTGCACCGAGCCTCTGTCCGAAGAGGTAGTGAACCGTATCCTGCCCAACAGGCGCCAGGCCTCTGACAGCAAGATGCTGACGTACTACTTCAGGATCACGCCGGACAACAGGCTGCTGTTTGGTGGCCGGGCCCGATTCGCTTTGTCCAGCCCGGATTCGGATGTCAAGAGCGCCGAAATCCTGCACAAGGCCATGACTGAGCTCTTCCCGTACCTCTCCAAGGCCAAGGTGGACTACATCTGGGGCGGCTTGGTGGATCTCTCCATGGACCAGATGGTCCATGCCGGCCAGCATGACGGCCTCTTCTACTCTCTCTGCTACAGCGGCCATGGTGTTCAGATGGCGGCCCACATGGGTAAGCGGATGGCCCACTACATGGCCGGCGACAAGTCGGCAAATGTGTGGGAAGACCTGAAGAACCCGCCGGTTCCCGGC
Source organism: Arthrobacter sp. 21a14 (assembly GCA_050627125.1). Classification (GTDB taxonomy): domain Bacteria; phylum Actinomycetota; class Actinomycetes; order Actinomycetales; family Micrococcaceae; genus Arthrobacter. The sequence goes on from CP192487.1 coordinate 782,353, forward strand.
CACTTCGGCCCGCCATGGTTCCTGCCCTTCATTGGCGGAGCCGCGAAGATCATCGACCGTATCAAGTAGACATTCCGCTAGCCAGGCAAGGTAAAGGTTCCCATGAGTTCATCAACAACCGTCGCTGGAGCGCGCCTAAAAACAGCTGAGGAAACGGCCTACAGGCGGGCAAGCGTCGCGGCGCTTCCCGGTGGCGCGTTCCTCGAAGGCCTTTGGGAGACCGCCGACAGGATCCTGGAAGTCCGGGACCCTGAAGACGGCGTGCTGCTGGGCACTGTGTGTTCTTCAACCCCACAGGATGTCCGCCGGGCGGTTGCCCACATTCACCGCCACCTCCTGGACGATGAATGGCCTCTGCGGGAACGCCGCGAGGCTTTGGAACGGGCAGCAGTGCTCCTGGCTGAGCAGTCGGTCCGGTTTTCGGAGATCATCGCCGCCGAGAGCAGCAAGACCATCAACGAGGCCGAGCGCGAAGTACGCCGGTGCATCGAGACGTTGCGGCTTTCGGCGGCAGCTTCGAGCGAACTCGTGGGGGAGACCCTCGGCTTTGAGGACAGCATGGCGGGAGCCAACAAGATCGGCTGGTACAGCCGGAAGCCTGTTGGCATCATTGCCGCCATCACGCCATTCAACGATCCGCTGAACCTCGTGGCACACAAGCTGGGCCCGGCGCTGATCGGAGGTAACGGCGTCGTGCTTAAACCCTCAGGCCGCACGCCGCTGACCGGGCTGGCTTTTGTCCAGCTGTTGCTTGAGGCCGGTGTTCCGACGGGTCGCATTGCCGCGATCGTGTCCGGCCCCGGGGTGTCCGAGGCTATCGTGACCGACCCCCAGGTGGACCTCATCTCCTTCACCGGCGGGCCGGCGACGGCCGACCGCATTGCTGCCGCTGCAGGAGCCAAGAAGATCCTTTCGGAACTGGGCGGCAACAACGCTACGATCATCTGCGCCGATGCTGAACCGGCGACCGCCGCTGAGGCGATTGTCGCCGGGGCATTCGGTGTGGCCGGCCAGAATTGCCTGTCCGTCCAGCGCGTTTACGTCCACATTTCGCTGTTCGACGAAGTTCTTGAAAAGGTACTCACGGGGACCCGCGCCCTCCGCGTCGGAGCGAAGATGGACCGCAACACCGACATCGGTCCCCTCATCACAGAAGCGGAGGCCCGGCGGGTGGAGGCATGGGTGGAGGAAGCCAAAGCGGCTGGCGCCACCGTTCGTGTGGGCGGTCAGCGCCACGGCGCCTTCTACCAGCCAACCGTGCTGACAGATGTGCCGGCAGACGCCCGCGTCATCGTTGAAGAGGTGTTTGGCCCCGTGGTCAGCATCATGCCCTTTATCCAGATCTCTGATGCCATCCATGCGGCCAATGCCTCCGAATACGGGCTCCAGGCTGGTGTCTTCACCGAATCCATTGACCTGGCCCTGGCAATTGCCGACAAGCTGCAGGTGGGGGCTGTGGTCATCAACGAGACAAGCGACGTCCGGATCGATTCCATGCCCTTTGGCGGGTTCAAGAAGTCCGGCGTTGGCCGTGAAGGCGTCAAGCACGCAGTCCGCGAAATGACCGAACCCAAGAGCACCATTATCAAACTGGCGGAGCCCGCCACCCGCTGGCAGCAGCTGACGGGCACCTCAGAACGGAATGCATCATGACTACCCACAAAATCGCGGTCATCGCGGGCGACGGCATCGGCAAGGAAGTGGTCCCTGCGGCCATCGAAACCCTTGAGCGAATCGCTGAAATCCACTCCATCAACCTGAAGTTCACGCACTTCGACTGGGGATCTGACTACTACGCCCAGCACGGGCGCATGATGCCGGTGGACGGCCTGGAGCAACTGGCACAGCAAGACGCCATTTTCCTGGGTGCCGTGGGCTCCCCGGAGGTGTCCGACGCTGAATCGCTGTGGGGGCTGTTGATTCCCATCCGCCGCGAATTCCAGCAGTACATCAACCTGCGGCCGGTAAAAACGCTCGACGGCGTGAAGTCGCCCCTGGCGAACAAGGAACCGATCGATATCCTCATCGTGCGTGAAAACAACGAAGGGGAATACTCGGAGGTGGGCGGACGCATGTACCGCGGGCTGCCCCACGAAACCGCCGTCCAGGAAACCATCTTCACCCGCCTGGGAGTATCACGGGCCGCGCACTACGCGGCCTCGCTCGCGTCCTCCCGCCGCGGTCAGTTGACCTCGGCCACCAAGAGCAACGGCATCATCCACACCATGCCTTTCTGGGACGAGGTAGTGGAAGAAACCACCCGCCTCTACCCCGATGTGACGCTCACCAGCGAACTGGTGGACGCCCTGGCTGCGCACCTGGTCCTCAAACCCTGGACCCTGGACGTCATTGTCGCCTCGAACCTGCTGGGCGACATCCTCTCAGACCTGGGCAGCTCCGTCACCGGTTCCATCGGTGTGGCGCCCAGCGCGAACCTGAACCCCGAAGGTGATTTCCCATCCCTCTTTGAGCCGGTGCACGGATCTGCTCCGGACATCGCGGGCAAGGGACTGGCAAACCCGGTGGGCCAGATGTGGTCCGGCGCGATGATGCTCCAGCACCTGGGCCACCCGGAAGCAGCTGAACACCTGCAGCTGGCCTTCGAGTCCGCACTGCGGGAAGGGCTCGGGACCCGCGACGTGGGAGGCCCGTCGTCGACGTCGGAATTCACGGCCGCTGTTTTGGCCGCGATCGATGTCATTGATGTGGTTGGCTCAATCCTGGACGGCACGACAGCCAAGTCTGCGGGAGCACCGGCGTCGTCATGACGGTTTCCGCTGAGCGCAAGAGACCTGTTGTCGCGGCGCTGTACCGGGAGGCTTTGCCGCCCCGGCTGGCGGAGATCGAAGCCCTGGCCGAGGTCCGCCTGACCAAGGCCGAGGGACTGGCTGAAGCGATGGACGGTGCAGATGTCCTGTATCAGTGGCATTCGTTTTCCCCTGCCTTGCGGGAGAACTGGGACGCAGCGTCATCGCTGAAGTGGGTCCACGTAACAGCAGCGGGCGTCAGCCAGCTCCTGTTCGACGAGCTCATCCAGAGCGATGTGGTCTACACGAACTCCCGTGGAGTCCTGAGCCGTGCAATTGCGGAATTCGCGCTGGGCTTCGTCCTGGACATTGCGAAAGACTCGCAGAGCTCGTTCAAGCTTCAACAGCAGCAGCGCTGGCAGCACAGGGTCACCCGTAAGATCCAGGGCCAACGCGCTTTGGTGGTGGGTACCGGTTCCATCGGGCGGGAAATCGCGTCGCTGTTCCGTGCTGTAGGCCTGCAGGTCAGCGGTGCCGGGCGAAGCAGCCGTCCGGGAGATGAACTGTTCGATCAGATCCATTCTTCCCGGGACCTGGCTGGGATCGTCGGCGACGTCGACTACCTCGTCCTGGCGGCGCCACTGACCACGGACACCAAGGGCCTTGTGGACGCTGACGTCCTTTCCGCCATGAAAGCCACCGCACACCTCATCAATGTGGGCCGTGGGGAGCTGGTTGGGACGGACGCGCTGGTGGATGCTCTAACCTCTGGATCCATTGCCGGTGCAGCACTGGACGTAGTCCATCCCGAGCCGCTTCCCGCGGGACATCCCTTGTGGAGCATGGACAACGTCATCATCACACCCCACATGAGCGGCGACACCGAGGACTATCTCGACGATCTGGGGCAATTGTTCGTGGACAACCTGCGACGGTTCAGCCAGGGCGAACCACTGCAGAACGTCGTGGATAAAAACCTTGGGTTCGTCCCGGTCTCCTGATCCTGTTCCCCGTTTCCTGTTTCCCGAAAGAAGGACGACATGCCTACTACCGTGAAGGCCTATGTAGCCTCTTCTCCCACCGCGGACCTCACGCCTGGCACGGTGGAACGGCGCGATCCCGGTGACTTCGATGTGCAGATTTCCATCAGGTACACCGGAATCTGCCACTCCGACATCCATGCGGCACGCGGAGACTGGGCCAGTAGCTACCCCCTGGTGGTTGGCCACGAGATCGTCGGAGTGGTGGAAGCCATCGGTCCAAAAGTCACCCGGCACTCGGTGGGGGACCGCGTGGGAGTGGGCTGTTTCGTTGATTCCTGCAGGGAATGCATCAATTGCCGGGCAGGCGAGGAGCAGTACTGCCTGCAAGGTGCCACGAGCACGTACAACTCGTTCGGCCGTGACGGGCTGCCCACCGCCGGTGGTTACAGCACAAGCATCGTGGTGGATGAGAACTACGTCCTCAGAATCCCCGACGGCATACCCCTCCAGGATGCAGCCCCACTGCTGTGTGCGGGAATCACCATGTACGCGCCGCTGCGTAACTGGAAAGCCGGGCCAGGCAAGCGCGTGGCCATCATCGGAATGGGCGGTCTGGGCCATATGGGTGTGAAGATTGCTGCGGCTTTGGGAGCGGAAGTCACGGTGCTCAGCCAATCGCTGAAGAAGCAGGAGGACGCCGTCCGGCTCGGAGCTCACAGTTACTACGCAACTTCCGAACCCGCCACCTTCGAATATCTGAAAGGCCAGCTGGATCTGATCATCAACACCGTCTCCGCGGACATCGATGTGGATGCGTACCTGTCCTTGCTTGCCTTGGACGGCACCATGGTCCTCGTGGGCCTGCCCTCCAAACCGTTGAGCCAGCGCGCTTGGTCGCTGGTGGAATTCCGACGCAACCTCAGTGGTTCCAGGATGGGCGGAATCCGCCAAACGCAAGAAATGCTGGACTTCTGCGCCGCGCACGGCCTGGGAGCAGACGTGGAAGTCATTCACGCAAGCCAGATCAACGAAGCATTCGAACGGGTACTCGCCAGCGATGTCCGCTACCGCTTCGTCATCGACGCCGCAACGTTCTGAGGCAATCCCGCTGAAGGGCAAATTATTACGCACGCCAAGAACGCCATTTCGCGGAAATAAAGAGGTAAGGCTAACCTAAATAGTCCTTAATCTCCCCTGTGCTTCTCCGGGCACACTTAACAGGCGGTTCCTTTGCGCAAACTCAGCCGATTCGCAGCCCTAGGTCTTGCGGCCCTCCTTGCCCTGACAGGTTGTGGCCTGAGCGGGAACCAGCCGGGTGCCGCCCAGAAGGTTGCGGATACGAACCAGCGCATTGTGGTGGACAACTTCCGTGCACCCGTGGCCAACTGGGCGCTGGAATCCGACTCCGCGTACATCCTGTCGCTGTCAGGATGCCTGGAGACGCTGACCAAGTACGATTCCGCCGAGGGCAAGGTGGTTCCGTTCCTCGCAACCGAATGGAAGCAGGTCTCACCCCTTGAGTGGGACTTCACCCTTCGCCAGGGCGTCAAGTTCCAAGATGGAACCGACCTCACGGCTGAGTCGGTGGCTGCGGCCCTTAACACCGTCCTCAAGGCCAAGGTCCCTGCCCGCGCATTCAACCCGAACATCGTCAGCGGTGTGAAGGCTATCGACGCTAAAACCGTTCGTGTGACAACTCCCGCGGAGAGCCCGCTCGTGCCGTTCCGGCTTGCCAGCGTCAACACCGGCATCCTGTCTCCCGCGGCCTACCAAGGCGCTACGGTTGACCCCTTCGGTCACTGCACTGGGCCGTTTGTTCCCGTGTCTGAGAAGGCCAAGCAGTCGTTGACTCTGGACCGTAACAAGAACTACTGGGGCGGCGACGTGCAACTCGCCGGAGCCGAAGTCCGCTTCATCACCAACGGCGCCACCCGCGCAGCCCAGGTCCAAACCGGGGAAGCTGACATCTCCCTTTCAATCCCTGCCTCCGGCCTCTCCACGCTCAAGAACGCCCCTGAGGTTTCTGTTCTCAAAGCCAACTCGCCCCGCACGGCGACGCTCTACATGAACAATGGACGGGCTCCATTCGATAACGTCGACTTCCGCAAGGCCCTGCGGTCTGCACTGGATCTTGATGCCCTGGCGGCCAGCGTCTACGAGGGCGCAGCCCTCCCCGCAGCAGGACCTTTCGCGCCCTCCGAACCCTGGGCTTCAAGCAAAGCAAGCCCACCCAAGCAGAACGTTGAGGAAGCAAAGAAGCTCCTCGTCGATGCTGGATACAGCGCAGACAGGCCCTTGGAGATCATTGCCATCGTCGAACGGTCAGAATTCGCCGACGTCGCCACCGTGATTCAGTACAACCTGAAGACCATTGGTGTTCCGGTCACTATCCAGGCCAAGGAATACGCCTCAGCTGAGCCCGACGTTCTGGCCGGCAACTACGACATGATCCTCAGCCAACGGAACAGGCTGATAGATATCGCAGACCCGATCGGCTTCCTCACCGCGGACTACACGTGCAAGGGCAGCTACAACCTCAGCCACTTCTGCAACGAGGAGTACGACGCCACCATTGCCGAAGCGGCCCGGACGTCCAACACCGAGGAACGCTACAAGCTCTATGCCAAGGCCGGCGAGATCCTGGATGACCAGGCCGTAAATCTCTGGCTGGTCAATGAACAAGCAACTGACGCCATCCGCAGCAACGTCCTCTCCTACGTTCAGGATCCGCTGTCCCGTTACGTCCTGACAGCACAAACCGCAAAGTCCGGCTCCTAGCAGCGAGCTGGGACCAACGCACCAAACCCCCATGATCACGTTCCTTGCGAAGCGGACGGCGACCCTCGTGGCCGCCGTCCTGCTGTCGTCTTTCGCCGTTTTCCTTATCCCCTATGTCACCCCGGGCGATCCCGTCCGCAAGATCATCCGTTCACGCGTGGCCGGGGATGTTGTGGACGATTCCACTGTCCAGGCCCTCGGCCAAAGCCTGGGTCTCCACGATCCACTCCCTGTCCAGTATTTCCGCTGGCTCGGGGATTTCTTCAGCGGCGACATGGGGTTGTCGCATATCAGCCGGACGCCCGTTGCTGACCAGGTAATGCCCGCTCTTGGCATCACCCTCAGCCTGGTGATCGTGGCGCTGGGTATAGCGGTAATGGTGTCGTTGCCCTTGGGAATCGTCGCAGGACTGAAGCAAGGTGGAAAAGCCGACAAGCTGATCACCACCATCACCCAGTCGTTCATCGCAATGCCCGAGTACTGGCTGGCGCCGCTCCTGGTTTTGGTTTTCGCCCTCAAACTGTCCTTGCTGCCGTCAGCTGGCTGGAACACCACATCATCCATAGTCCTGCCGGCGGTAACTCTCGCCCTGCGACCCATCAGCTTCTTCACCTCAGCGGTGCGCTCCGGCATGATCGATGCTTTGGAAGCAGAGCACATTCAAGCCGCCAGGGCCCGCGGTCTCAGTCACGTCCAGACCGTCGTGCGGCATGTCATACCCAACGGGCTGGTTCCGTTGTCCACACTTTTCGCCGTATGGTTCGCGGGTCTGCTGGGAGGTTCGGTCATTGTGGAGGTCATTTTCGCGATTCCGGGCATGGGACGGCTCCTGTACGACGCCGTGGTGAACAGCGACATTCCCCTGGCGCAGGGCGGCGTTGTCGTCGTCGTTGCACTCGCCGTAGCGATCACCACCCTCGCGGACTTCCTCCATCGGATTCTCAGCCCTAAGGTGAGTGGCGCCCTTGCGTAACCTCTCAGCGGTAGACAAGGCCGCCGTCGTAGTTCTCGCCTTGGTGATAGCCGCTGTAGCGGCCGCGCCCTGGCTGACGCCGTTCCCGCCGGACGACCAGAACCTGGCCGCGCGCCTTGCATCGCCCAGCGCCAGCCACTGGCTGGGAACGGACCACCTTGGGCGGGACACGCTCAGCAGATTGCTCGACGGCGGTCGCTTCTCTTTGGTGGTGGCCGCAGTGGCCACGGTGCTGACCGGACTCGTTGGCCTGGTGATCGGCGTGCTGAGTGCGCGCCGCAAGGGCTGGCTGGACGAATTCTTCACCCGCACCAACGATGTCTTGCTCGCCTTGCCGGAGATGGTGGTGGCGCTGTTTATCGTGGCTGCGATGGGTACTGGATTCTCGTCGTTGCTCGTGGCGCTCACCGTTACTGGATGGACGCCGTTCGCCCGGCTTGCGCGCACGCTTGCCTATGACGTCTCTGCACGCGGATTCGTTGAAGCGGCGCGCGTGGTGGGCTGTTCGCCGTCGTTCATTATTTTCCGCCACATCCTTCCGCACCTGGCAGCGCCGATGCTGGGACAGGCGACCCTTCGGTTCGGGCAGCTCCTGATCAGCGTCGGAGCGCTGTCCTACCTTGGGCTGGGTGTCCAACCGCCGCAATCTGACTGGGGCTCCATGGTGGCAGCGGCCCAACCTTACGCAGAGCGGGCTCCATGGGGGATCATCGCGCCGGGACTTGCCATCTTCCTGGTGGCTCTCTGCGTCACCCTGATCGGCCAGCGGGCCTCCCGCCGGGCGGCGGACCCCGTAGATGTCCTTGTGGAGGAGGGCCAGCATGCCTGAGCTCGTCATCGAGGACCTGACCGTCCGCAGCACGGCCGCACAGCCTCATGTCCTGCCAGGGCCACCGATCCTATCCGGAGCTCCGATCCTGTCCGGAGTCAGCCTGACGGTCCGGCCGGGAGAGTTCGTGGCCCTCGTGGGTGGCTCGGGCTCGGGAAAGACCATGACTGCCAAGTCCGTCCTGCAGTTACTGCCGGAGCCGCTGCGGATTGAGTCCGGGTCCATCCGACTTGGCCCGCTGGACGTAACCAACGCGCCGGAACCAGAATTGAACCGTATCCGCGGCGGCCGGCTGGGGATGTTGTTCCAGCAGCCCAAGAGGATGTTCAACCCGAACAAGACCATCCGCAAGCACCTGAAGGAACCGCTGAAACTGCACGGTGGCCTCGGTGGCAAGCAGACGGACGAGAAGGTGCTTGAGCTGCTCGCCGAGGTGGGCTTCGAAGACCCCGAATGGGGTGCGCGGGCCTACCCGCACCAGCTTTCCGGTGGAATGGCGCAACGGGCAATGACCGCGATGGCATTGGCAGGCCAACCCGAAATCCTGCTGGCAGACGAGCCCACCTCCGCTCTGGACAAAGTGCTGGAAAGCCAGATCCTGGAACTGCTGGACCGTGAGCGCAGGCAGCGTGGGCTCGGCATCCTCTACATCACCCACAACCTGGCGTCTGTGGCAGCCTTCGCGGACCGGGTCCTGGTGATGGACGCTGGGAAGATCGTGGAGTCCGGCACCACAGAGGCCGTTCTGGGCAGCCCCAAAACCGCCTACACGCGGAAGCTCCTGGACGCATCAAACCTGTTGCCCACCAGCATCACGGACGTCACGCCGCAGGGGCGCAACGTGCTGACCCTGACGAACGTCGTCAAACACTTCGGGCCCGGTAAGCGCTTGGGGCTGGGTAAGCGTCTTGGTCTTGGCAGTAGCCGCACCCGGCCCGCATTGAACTCGGTTTCGCTAGCCCTCAAGCAGGGCGAGATCCTTGGTGTCCTTGGCCAATCCGGGTCCGGGAAAAGCACCCTCGCAAGGGCAATCGTCGGGCTGGAAGGAATCAGCGGCGGTAGCATCACCCGCACCCTGGCGGCGGGCGAGAGCAGCCCGCCCACCGCTGTGCAGTTGGTTTTCCAGGAACCCCACGATTCCTTCGACCCCCGCATGACGCTCCGCGCCAGCCTTGAGGCTCCCCTCCGCCAGCACGCTGGGCTTTCGTCCGCCGAAAGGTCACAGCGGCTTCAGGACGCCATGAAGGAAGTAGAACTGGAACCGTGCCTGCTGGACAGGCGCCCTGGACAATGTTCCGGTGGCCAACTGCAGCGCGTCACGATTGCCCGGGCGCTCCTGTTGGAACCCGAGGTTCTCATCTGCGACGAAGCGACGTCGGCCCTGGACGCCCTCACCCAGCGAACCATTCTTGACCTGCTGCAACGCCTGCACCGGGACAGGGGATTGTCGCTGATGATCATCACCCACGACATGGATGTAGTGCGGCACATGTGCCAACGCGTAGCCGTGCTCTACCAGGGCCGCCTGGTGGAACTCACCGACACCCACAAGTTCTTCGCCGAGCCCCAGCACGAGCACAGCAAAGATCTGGTTTCCGCAGCCATTCCCTGCCGGGGACTACACCTGAAGAAGATGCGCGCGGCGAGCTAACCGCTTCCGTACAGCCCCATCAGTAACTCCGCAATCCGCTCGCGCTCCTGCGGCGGATCCTTCGTGGACCATGCGAGGTACACGGACACCGGCGGGGCATCGCGCACCGGACGGTAGATGATGCCCCGGCGCCGATACTGGTGAGCGGTGGATTCGGCAGTCATGCCGTGCGCAGCCCCGCTGCCGATTGTCGTCAGCCAATCGTCCACATCGTTAATGGGTACGATGTCCGGCCGCCCCTCCTCCGGCCACAGCTCAAGAGTGGTGCTCCCCGTCCGCAGGTCCATGGCGACCGGCCGCTGGGCCACCTGCGCCATGGTTACGGAACGTCGCGTTGCCAGGGGATCGTCCGAGGACATGGCACAGTATCGCTTCTCCTCGCCTATCCGGACATGCTCGACGCCGGGCGCATCCGGAAGGCGTCGAAGGATAGCGAAGTCGGTGGTTCCATCTGCAAGGCCGCCGGTAGGGGAGTTGGAGTGCAGGAGCAGCAGCTCCACGTCCGGTATTACGGCCGCCCATCGTCGCTGGAACTCCATGGTGTGCTCGCCTAAAGCGGACCACGCGTAGCCGATCCGGATCTTTCCGGTACCGGACCGGGCCTCCCTTTCGAGGTCGCCCAAAAGTGAGAGGACGCGCCGTGCTTTGGCCACGACGCGCTCGCCGGAGGGAGTCAGGCCAACGCTGCGGGTGGTCCGTTCCAGGAGCCGTACCCCGAGAACCTGTTCCAGCCCGGAGATGTTGCGTGAAACGGCAGCTTGGGACATCCCCAGGTCAATGGCGGCATCGGTGAATGTGCCTTCCTCGACTACAGCCAGGAGGCACCGTAATTGCCTCACCTCAACGTCCATACCGCCCATCCTATTCATGCACCGACCGCATAAATAGCCTCGTCCATGCATTTAGCGGATACACGGCCCAAGCGCAGAATTTCACCATGATCGATACGAGGGCAGTGGGAGTAAAGCCGTCCCGGAAGGCCGGGGGCGCGGCGACCCTCCTGGCCAGCGCACTGTCCAACCAACTTGGCGCCGCGACGGCCTCCTTCGCCTTTCCAGTCATGGGACCCATAGGTGTAGTGGCGGTGCGCCAGCTCGTGGCGGCTGCTGTTCTCTTGCCGATCGTCCGGCCCCGGCTGAGGGAATTGAGCTGGCGGCAATGGTGGCCTGTACTTCTGCTCGCCGTTTCGTTCGGCACCATGAATCTCGGCCTGTATGCGTCTATCCAACGGATCGGCCTTGGACTTGCCGTCACCCTTGAGTTTCTTGGGCCCCTGGCCGTGGCCTTGATCAGCTCGCGACGAAAGAGCAGTGCGCTCTGCGCGGTGCTCGCTGCATTCGGGGTCCTGGCCATCACCCGGCCCGAAGCATCCATGGACGTCGTAGGCATCGGCTTGGGGCTCATCGCCGCTTGCAGTTGGGCCGCCTACATCCTCCTGAACCGGACCGTCGGCCAAAGAGTGCAGGGCATTCAGGGCACAGCAGCAGCAACAGGAGTGTCGGCGACGCTGTTCCTGCCTGTCGCCGTCGTGGTTTTCATCAGCCAACCTGTGGACGGCTTGGCTGTTCTCTGTGCGGTGGCGGCCGGAATCTTCGCATCCGTGCTGCCTTACGTGGCCGATCTGATCGCGTTGCGACGGGTCCCCGCGAACATGTTCGGCGTGCTTATGAGCATCAACCCCGTGTTTGCCGCGGTCATCGGTGCCGTGATCCTGCACCAGGACCTGGCTGCGGGACAGTGGGTGGGGATCGGGCTGATCGTCGCCGCCAATGCCGGGGTGTTGCTGCTGCGGGAGCGGCGCCAGGGTGCGAGCGGTGTTGGCCCTAAGCCGGAGCCTGCCCGCTCGACCCCCGGACCTGGAGCTGGGACGGCACCAAGTGCAGCCGCGCAGGGAGATCGGGAGTTGTGAGCCGCTCCAGGATGAACTTGCCGGCCTCGACGCCCACGGCGAGGTTGCCGTTGTCCACGGACGTCAGCGACAGGTGCCGGATTTTCGCCAGGTAAGTGTTGTCGTAACCCACCAGTGAGAGGTCGTCGGGCACGGAAAGTCCGAGGTCGTCTGCAGCCGAAAGCGCGCCGATGCACGCGACATCGTTGTACGCGAAAATCGCAGTGGGCCTCTCCGGGCCGGCCAGCAACCTGCTTGCTGTGCTGTAGGCGCTCTCTTCGCTCATGCCGCCGCCCGGTACCGCAAGAGGTTCCAGCCCGGCGTCGTGCATGCTGCGTTCGAACGAGACACGCCGCAGCTTCCCCACCTCGCCCGGCCCCTGAAGGTGCGCAATGCGCTGGTGACCCAGTGCGATGAGGTGCTCCGTCGCTTGGCGCGCCCCGGCGTCGTCATCATTGACCACGATGTCGACGCCGGCAAGTACCGGTTCGCGCGTCCCGGCGAGGACAACGGGGATGCTCTGCGCAGCCTTCTCAATCGCAGCAGATTCGTTGGTGGTACCTACCACCACCAGGCCATCCACTCGCTGCTCCAGAAGTGTCTCCACCGAACTTCGGCCCACGCGCTGGTCAGTGTATGAATCGGCGAGAACGGGTGAGACGCCGGCTGAGTGCAGCGCTGCCGTGAGTCCCTCGAGGAGTTCCACGAACCACGGATTCCGGATGTCGTTGAGCATGACGCCGATGGTTCCGCTGCGCGGCCCGGAGAGTCGCTGGGCCAGCCGGTTGGGCCTGTAGCCCAGGTTTTCCATGGCTTCCATGACGGCGCGACGACGGCTCTCACTGACGTTGGCAGAGCCCTGTAAGACGAGGGAGACCAAGGACTTGGAAACACCCGCGACGCTTGCGACATCGCGGATGGTTGGCTTGGTTCCCGGCGCGCCGGCTGGGGATGGTGCATCAGGCATGGGGCTCTCGTTCCGGTCTGTCAGGTTCGTTCCAAGCTTAGAGGGCTTGACGCCGCCCCTTCTTAGACTCCATTATGGACCGGTCCAAGTAAATTCCAAAACATCAAAGAGGATCTCCATGAGTGCACCCAACACGCGGCGTCTGATCGCCGGAATGGTCGGAGGAGGCGTTGGCGCGGATATTGGCAAGACGCATCGCTATGCCATGCGCTTGGATGACCATTTCGAGCTGCAGGCAGGAGTCTTTGGCCGGGACATCAGCGCTTCGCGGGCGATCGCCGTCGAGCTCGGAGTTCCTGAGGACCGAAACTATGCGGACTACCGTGAAATGGCCGCGGCAGAGTCGGCGCGCGAAGATGGCATAGACGTTGTGGTGGTGGCGACGCCCAACGACAGCCACTTCGAGATCGCCAGCACCTTTCTCGAAGCGGGCATCTCGGTGGTGTGCGAGAAGCCGCTGACCAGGAATTCAACCACAGCAGCCGCACTGGTCAGGATCGCTGCGGAAAACGACGCCATTCTCGCTGTTCCGCACTGCTACTCGGCCTACGCCATGGTCCGCCAAGCTGCCCGCATGGTCCGCGACGGTGAACTGGGCACCATCCGGTTTGCCGACGTCGAGCATGCATCCGGCTGGGCGGCCACGCCCTTGGAGGACTCTGGCCACAAGCAGGCCATGTGGCGTACGAATCCCGACATCGCCGGGTTCCCGAGCGTCGTTGGAGACCTTGGCACGCATGCCTTCCACCTGCTTCGATACATCACCGGGCTGGAAGCAGAGCGCCTCTCCGGCCGCCTGAAAACACTGGTTCCAGGACGTCGGGTATTCGACCACGCAACGGTGGAGTTGGAGATGTCCGGGGGTGTCCCCGCGCGCGTTTGGGCCAGCATGGCCGCCACCGGCCACAATCACGGGCTACGCATCCGCCTTTACGGTGACACAGGCAGCCTCGAGTGGCAGCACGAGGATCCGCACCACCTCAAATTCCAGGATCTGACCGGGGTTACGACCATCCTTACTCACGGTCTTGGCACCCTCCACGACGACGCCTCCCGGCTCACGCGGGTCGGTCTTGGCCACCCGGAGGGCTTCCTTGAAGCTTTCGCCAACTTCTATTCGGACCTCGCCGAGGTCCTGCGCGCGCGTCGCGACGGCTTGACGTTTCCCGGCCGTGAGTTGTCCTTCCCCACCGGCATCGATGGGCTGATCGGCGTCCAATTCGTCGAGGCCGTGGCCGCATCGCATCAGGAGGACTCGGCTTGGAAAGTGCCCGCCTTCACAGAAAAAGCCGGCACCTTTACGGAGAAACCCGCCTTCACAGAGAAAGCAGTAGTGTGATGAAGCTCCGTTTCGCGCTCATCGGGGCTGGCTTCATCGGATCGGTCCACGCCGCAAACCTCGCCGCCCATCCCGGCATCGATTTCCGCCTCGTGTACGACGTCGACCAGCAACGTGCACAGTCCTTGGCCGGCGTGCACGGGGCTGTTGTAGCAGCGGCTCTGGATGACGTCTTCGATGCTTCGGCGATTGACGCAGTCTTCATCGCCTCCTCCACGGACACCCACGCCGGGCACCTCCGCCGCGCTGCTGCCGCCGGCATCGCAGTGCTCTGCGAGAAGCCGATCGACTTGGACCTTGACCACGCCCGCGATGTCGCTTCGTTTGCGCAGGAGACTGGCGTTCCGGTGATGGTCGACTTCAATCGCCGGTTCGATCGCGATTATGCCGAGCTCAAGCGCGTGGTGGATTCAGGCCAGATCGGCAAAGTGGAGCTGATTCAGCTGACATCGCGCGGCCCCTCCATGCCTCCGCTGTCCTACATCGCCACCTCAGGCGGCCAGATGCGTGACCAGACCGTGCATTTCTTCGATCTCGCGCGGTGGCTCAGCGGCCTGGACCCGGAAGAGGTTTTCGCGACAGGTTCGGCCTTGGCGGAGCCGGGCATCGTGAAGTACGACGACGTCGACACCTCCGCGGTCACGTTGCGGTTGCCGGGAGGTGCTTTGGTACAGATCGATTCTGTGCGCCGGACTGGATATGGCTACGACGAACGCATCGAAATCATGGGCTCGACCGGAATGGTGGAGGCCCGTCGTCACAGGAACGGTGCGGTTTCCCGGTACAGCGGTGGCTCGATAGTGGACGACGGGCTGCATCCTGGATGGTTCGAACGGGTGCAACCGACGTATGCAGCGGCCCTCGCCGCCTTCGTCTCTTCCTTGGAGGGAGGATCGGATTCCATGCCGTCGCTGGAAGACGGACTCAAGGCCCAGGCCATAGCCGAAGCTGCGGTTATCTCCCTTCGCAGCGGCCGCATGGAACCGATCAAGTACTGACCGAAGTAGCTCGCATTAGTGGTTGTTCTGAGCGCTCAGAACAACCACTATTGCCAGTCAGTTGGGAGAGAACGCGGCGCGGAAGGCTGCCAACGCTGCGTCGCCCGCCTGGATCCCCTGGCCACCGATTGCACTGGCCTCCATGCCAATCACGCCCGTGTACCCGGCGTCGCGGAGTGCTTGGGCGATGGCCGGGTAGTTGATCTCGCCTGTCCCCGGTTCGAAGCGGCCCGGCACGTCGGCAACCTGGATCTCGCCCGTAAAGGGCTGGGCTGAGCGAACCAGCTCAATAAGGTTTCCCTCGCCGATCTGTGCATGGTAGAGATCCAGCATCATCTTCACATTGGGGTGGTTCACGGCGCTGACCAGCGCCAGTGTGTCCTTGGCGCGTGCCAGCGGAATGCCTGGGTGGTCCAGGATCGTGTTCAGGTTTTCCAGCGCAAACACGATGCCGTGCTTTTGGCCCAGTTCAGCCAGCTGTTCCAGAGTGCGGAGGCCGGTCAACCACATCTCGCCCGTGGATCGCTGGACCGGCCGGACAGCCCGCCCGCCTTCACCGAGTTCGCCGGGGTGAACCACCATGCGTTCGACGCCCAGCTCCAGTGCAGTGGGGATCAGCTTCTCGGCGGAGGCCAGGACTTCATGCGCAGTGCTGGGATCAATGACGCTGCCGCCGAAGTAGCCACTCATGGAGGAGAACCTGGCGCCGGTTGCCGCGAGGGCTGCGATGTCCCGGCCGCGGGTGTCCCAAAGCTCCACCTCGAAGCCTTGATCGTGAATGCGGCGCACCCGATCGATCAATGGCAGCTCGCCGTAGACCATTTCAGCGCAGACCGCCAAGCGGAAGCTCATGCTCCCTGCCCTGCGGCCTGAAGCTGTGCGATTGAATGCGTTTCGGCTGGACGAAGGTCCGCGATCGAGGACACCTCGACGGGCAGCCCCGTTTGGGCTGACGTGAAAGCGGCCAAGGCAACCGCCAGGGCGTTGCGCGCGTCCACGCCACCGGGAGCAGCGACAGCGGCGGGCGGGTTTGCCGGCGTCGTGCGTTGATTGACTCTGCCGCGACGTGCGGCGACGTCGTCCGCGAAGTGGGCCAGCTCTGCCGTGTAGGCGTCGTGGAAGAGATCGATGTTCAGGCGGGTGGTGTCTGATCCGATGCCGGCGGCTGTGTAGCTCGTGGCATTGGTGGCCTGTGGGCTGCCGGCAGTGACCATGCCGGCAGAGCCGAACACTTCGCCGCGGACGTCGTAACCGTACAGGGCGTTGAAGTTTGCTTCCGCTACAGCGATGGCGCCGTTGCTGTAGGTGACAGTGACAACCGCGGTGTCCAGGAGGCCACCGGCCTTGGCCTCGGGAGCAACCAACGCATCCGCGACTGCGTGGACCTTCACGGGGACTGCGCCCGGATTCAGCCAGTTCAGGGTGTCGAAATCGTGGATGAGGGTTTCCAGGAAGATGGTGCCGGGGGCGATCCTCTCCGGGTTGCTGATGCCGGCTTCGGTGCCGGGATCGCGAGTGAGGGAGCGGAGCAGCTGCGGGACTCCGACTACGCCGTCGTCGATCAGCTTCCGGGCGGCGGCGAAATCCGTGGAGTAGCGGCGATTGAAACCGAAACGAAGTACGACGCCGGCGCTTGCCGCAGCTTCGATGGCGGAGTCGAGTTCGGCGATGGTCCGCCCGCCGGGCTTCTCGCAGAACACGTCCTTACCGGCTTTGGCGGCAGCGGCGATCAGCTCGGAATGGAACCGCAGGGGAGTGGCGATAAGTACGGCGTCCACGTCGGGATCGGCGAGGACGTCGGCAACATCGGTGCTGATTTTAGCGACGCCGAGGCGGCTTGCGAGGGCTTCCACGGCAGGTAGGACTGGATCAGCGATGGCTTCCAACCGTGCGTTCGGGCTCCTCAGGGCGATGGATTCGGCGTGGAATGCGCCGATCCATCCGGCGCCGATCACAGCGATGCGGACAGGCCGGTCCTCGATGACCGGGTGCTGAAGGTACGTCATTGTTGTTCCTCGATTCAGGCGTCTAGAACGTTCTAGTCAAGCAATGCTCGCATGCTCGGACCGAAGATGTCTAGATCGTTCTAGCCGCCTCTTGCTGTACTCCGTCTAAGCGGCATCGTTCCGCCGGGCACGGGCATGAGGAAGGTGACGCCCCAAGGCGAGCCTGATGAGCGGGGTCAGTAACAGGAGGAGCAGGACGCTGCCAAAGCCAACAATGCCCGCAAAGAAAACAAGTCCGGCCATGAACAGGAGGTGGATGTCGGGCGCATCGGCGAGCGGTAGGACGGCCGATATTGCCGATACCTGGTTGAGGATGTTCATTTGTGGCTCCTGCCGCGCATCAGTTGCTCGTTCCAACACCTGTTAAGTGCGCTGAGGAGAAGAAAAATGTCGCCGTTGTGGCAACACTTTCAGGGCTGCAGGATCACGACGCGCGCAGAGGCATATCCTGGGCCAGTTTCACCACGATCTTTTTGTCGTTGCCGGGGTCCAAGGGGTCGTACCAGAGCGTAGTCTCCTGACCATCAACCACCGGCTCGGCGGCGTTGATCAAGAGGGGACGCTGCACCCAGCGTTGGACGCCACTTGAGTCATGAAAGGTGAAGGTCACCGTGGTGAGGATCTTGGCGCTGTCGCGGAACGCCAGATACCCTTTGTCGCTGACTCTCGCGGACGTCATGATTCCTGTGCTCATGACACGGGCCTCACGTTCGGCACCGGCCCGCCGCTTCTGCGCGGCCATCACTCCCAGGATCGCCAGGAGCAGGCACACGGCGAGGCAGTCGACGCCTATCCACGTCAGTATGGCCGGGTATTCGAGTCCGACGGCGGCCACCGCCACACCGATGGCCGCGCCAAGCCACATCAGCGATCCGCCCAGAGTGAGCCCAAGTTTGCGGTGCTTCATCACGATGGCTGTCCAGGCGATGGAGCTCAGGACAATCAGGGGGATGCTGGAGACGACGCCCACCATTGCCAGGACCGGAGGCTCCTCCGACTCGAAGGCTGCGATGTGGGGCCAGCCAAAGCCGGCAGCCAACCCAGCGACGAACTGGAAGGCAAGCGCCAGCACCACGGCAAGCGGGCCCGGGCGCTTGTTGGCGCGTAGTTTCCTGAGGGCGACGGGATCCACGGTGCTCATGGGGTCATTAAACAGGTCCTGTGGAAAACAGCCAGAGCGCTCGCCGGAAAACAGCGATGGAATGTTGCCCAGAGAACGCTGATCGGGGAATGCCGAAGATTATTCCAAAAGCCCGCGTCACGTTTCCGCAGGTCAAAGCACATAAACAGTGCCCAAGTCGTTGTGCCGCGTAATGTGCCGTTGCCCTTTTCGGCGCATGTCCGCGGACAACGCTGAGTTGTCAGTGATGGATGTGGTGGGTTCTGGGGCCCACCCGGGGCGCCGTCACTGCGATACCGGGCTAGTGCGGTCGGTCGTCTGAGTCGCGGCCGGCCGCACGTCTGGGGCAAAACTCCTTTGAGCCGTTTGCGTCTTAGATCGTTCTATAGACTGGCTGCGGGCAAAGGAGGGCCATGATGGGAAAACGTCCCACGTTGATGGATGTGGCTGAAGCGGCCGGGGTTTCCCGTGCGCTTGTTTCCATCGTCATGCGGGACGCCCCTGGAGCCTCTGAAGCCACGCGCCTCAAAGTCCAGCAAGCGGCGAAGGAACTCGGCTACCGCCCCGACAGCCGTGCACGGCTTCTGCGCAGCAGCCGGACGAGGCTCCTGGGCGTCAGCTTTTCCACATCGCACCCGTTCCACGCCGAAATCGTCGATGCCGCCTACGCCGGAGCAACTTTGCGCGGCTACGATATCGCGCTGAGCGCCGTTGCCAACGGCCGGCCGGAATCCCGGGCCGTCGAATCTCTCCTGGATCTGGGCTGTGAAGCCCTGATCATGATTTCTCCAGCGCTGGGGGAGGACGAGTTAGCCGGTTATGCCGCTAGGCTCCCAGTGGTCAGCCTGCTCCGCGACGACGTCGGCGAATCCCTGGACTCGGTCAGCAGCGATGACGACGCCGGTATCCGCATCGCGCTGGAATATCTCACCTCGCTGGGGCATCAGAGAGTTGCCCACGTGGACGGTGGGGACGCTGTCTCGAGTCCACAACGTCGCGAGGCATTCCAGGCGGAGATGGCCTCCCGGGGACTCGAATCCCGGGTGATTTCCGGTGGCGCCACCGAAGAAGACGGCCTCCGGGCTGGTCGAGAGCTTCTGGATGACCTGCCCACCGCCGTCGTTGCCTTCAACGATCGCTGCGCGCTGGGCATCTGGGAAAGCTTCCGGGCGGCTGGGCTCAGGGTCCCTGAGGATGTGTCCGTCCTGGGTTACGACGATAGCCAGTTTGCCCGCCTCAGCTACGTCCAGTTGTCCTCCGTCAGCCAGGATGCGCCGCTCCTGGCGCGGGCCGCCGTCGACCGCGCCATTGATCGGCTGGAAGGCTCGACCCCACCCGCGCACCTTGTGCGGACACCGCACCTGGTCATCCGCAGCACCACAGGACCCGCGCCGAAATGAGCCGCGCGGGTAGGTCAGGAAGCCACGCAAGTCTGGAGCTATGAAGCGCCCGACGGCGGGGCGTCGGCGTCGTCGATATCCGGACCTTCGGCAGGATCCTGGCTGTGGATGCCGGTATCGTGCGAAACCCAGCCCTCCGTTTCTCCCTCTGCAGGAGCGTCGGTGTGGTGCCGGATGATGTGTTCTGGCTTGTTGTTTGCGTTCATTACGGATACTCCTTGTCCTTGCTTGGACTGCTTCCGTGAGTGCACCCAAGTCTACGCCGGGTCGGCTCTCTTGAGAGGTCCGCTCTGCGCTGAATCCTCGCCCGGAAACGCGCAGAACAGGCCTCTCAACGGGCCAAACAAAGCTGGCAGTGGCATAGGCTGAACGCAGTAGTTCTCCGCGAAACGACTAACTGCCATGCAGAGGTGAAGATGCCCAAGCGACCCAACCCGGCGGTGAAAATCGCCCAAGAGACAGCCCACAACGCAGTATTCGACGCCCAAGGCAACACCAAGCCGGGCGTCCACAATGTCTTGCTGCGCGCCGTCGAAATCCAGCGGCCACTTGTCCTGGCAAACCTGCGCAGAATGCAGCGGAGGCATCCGAAGGCAACGCCCGCGCAGCTTGCCGCGAAACTGGAGCGCGACTACCTGGCCGCCATCACAGGCGGGGGAGCCGCAGTGGGGGCAACCGCCGTCGTGCCCGGTATTGGAACAGCAGCTTCGCTGGGTCTCTCCGCCCTTGCCACCGTCGGGTTTCTGGAAACGACAGCACTCTACGCGTCGACGCTGGCGGAGCTGCATGGCATCCGGCTGACGGATCCGGAACGCGCACGGACGATGGTCATGGCCATCATGCTGGGCGAGGAAGGCACCTCGCTGCTTGGCGCCCTCAGTGGTCAGTCCCTGGGACGAGGCAAAGGCGTGACCAATGCCTGGGGCACGACACTCACCAAGAAGATCCCGGGCAGCGGCTTTGGCGTCATTCGGGATGCCATCCAGCGCGCGTTCCTGAAGAACCTCCTGAAGCGGCAAGGCTCTGCGTTCCTCGGACGGGCCCTGCCGTTTGGTGTGGGTGCCGTGGTGGGTGGTGCCGGCAACCTGATGATGGGCCGCGCCGTAGTTGCAACTGCCAAGGAAGCGTTTGGGCCGCTGCCCGATACGATCCCCGGCGAACTGCTTGCAGGCGAACCCACCAACGAGACCAACAACAATCTGACGCTGGAAGGCGGTAACAGTGGACCTCAACGCTGATCTGGGGGAGTCGTTCGGCTCCTGGACCATGGGTGACGACGCCTCGATGTTCCGCATCGTGAGCAGCGCCAACGTGGCCTGCGGTTTCCACGCAGGAGACCCCCTGACCATGCTGGACAGCTGCCGTGCCGCGTTCGAACTGGACGTTCGCGTTGGCGCGCACGTGGGGTACCGGGACCTGGCCGGCTTTGGACGGCGTTCGCTGGACATGACCTTCGACGAACTGTTCGGCGATGTCCTCTACCAACTCGGCGCCCTGGACGGGATGGCGCATGCGGTGGGGGCTTCCGTGGACTACGTCAAACCCCACGGGGCGCTGTACAACAGGATCGTCCACGATCCCGACCAGGCTGAGGCCGTAGTTGCTGCAGTCCACGCCTACGATCCCGGGCTGCCGGTGCTGGGATTGCCAGGCTCGGCATGGCTGAAGCTGGCCGAGGAATCCGGACACCCCGTCTTCCGCGAAGCATTCGTGGACAGGGCGTACCTTCCTGACGGCACACTGGTCCCGCGATCCGAGGAAGGCGCCGTGCTGCACGATCCCGCCGCGGTGGTTGCCCAGGCTGTTCGAATCGCTACGCGGAAAGAAGTGGTAGCCGTGGACGGAACGGTTGTCCCGGTAAGTGCCGATTCCCTCTGCATCCATGGTGATACTCCGGGCGCTGTGAACATGGCCGCGGCCGTTCGGGCAGGCTTGGAGGAGGCAGGGGTGGAGATTGATGCGTTCGCCTAGTTTGGTCTGGAACGTACCGTGAAGACGAGGTTCTTGAGGAGGTTTTAATGGGTGCCGTTGCTGTTGATCCGGGCCCTTTGACCCTGGCCCTTGCGCCTGACCAGGTTTTGGACCGCGCTTCCCTGCACCTTGCCAACGCGCTGCTGGGCAACCCCGACTCCGCGGGCGGCCTGGAGATACTTTTGGGTGGTCTCCGGCTTCGGTTCGTCACGGGCTCGGCCTTGGCGATCACCGGCGCGGAAGGCGTGGTCAAGCTCAACGGCTCCGAACTGCCTTTCAACAAGGCTGTTCGCGTCAGTCCTGGGGCGGTGTTGGAGTTTGGACCGGCGCTGTTCGGAATCCGGTACTACCTCGCGGTTCAGGGTGGCATCGAACCCCAGACGGAACCCCTTCGCGCTGGCGGCACACTGACTTTCGGGCGCCCCCACGGCCACAATATTCCTGCTGGGAACCACGCCCCGCGTCGGGCCCTGGACCCCGAACGTCCGGTGGTCGCCCGGGTGGAGCGCGGTCCGCAAGCCCAAAATTACGACGCTGGTACATGGCTTCGGTTGACCAGCGAACCCTGGATCCTCTCGCCGGAATCGGACCGGGTAGGTGCCCGGTTGGTGGGGCGCCCACTTGAGCCAGCTGGGGTGGCGGGCGCCGCTGGCGTGGCGGGCGTCGCTGGGCCAGCCACGACTCCAGCACCCCAGGCGCAACCGTTGCTCTCAGGCTCGGTCCTGCTGCCGCCGTCGGGCTTTCCCGTCATTGCGCTGGCCGGGCACCCGCCGACGAGTAAGTCCCCCGTGATCGCAGTTGTTCGCGACGAAGACCTGGACCTGCTGGGCCAAGCGCGTCCGGGACAGATGGTTCATTTGCTGGGCTGAGTTGAAAAGATCACTGGCAGGTTTTCTCACTGATACTCGGAAGTGAGAAATGAATGTCGTGATTTTCTCATAAATCGTGATTCGTGAGAAAATCGACTATCGATCTTCTCAAGGAGAATCATGAGCAATGTGCTTGCCTGGCCCTCAATCAGCTACGAAGAGCATCCTTGGGCCGCAGATGCAGAACCGGGAACCTCGAGGCGTCAACGGCTCCTGGCCCGCGGCCCCTACGAGGCTGCTATCCCTGCAGAAATCGCTCACATCAATCCTGAGGTGGATTCCCGGACCCAGTCGCTTGTTGAGGCAGCCACTGTGGAAATGGTCCGGTTCGATGCCGAGTTGGGACAGGACTCGGCGCCGTTCGCGGCCCTGCTGCTCCGAAGTGAATCGGCATCGAGTTCACAGATCGAAAACCTTACGGCCGGTGCGCGGAAGATTGTGCTGGCGCAATTGGGCGATCGCTCGAGCCCTAACGCCGCACTGATCGCGTCCAACGTGCGTGCCATGGAGGCTGCAATTGCGTTGTCCGAAGACCTGAGCGTCGACAATATCGGCACCATGCATCACACCCTCCTGGCCTCCTCCGACCAAGTCATAGCGGGGGAATACCGGGGCAGGCAGGTATGGATCCGGGGCAACTCACCCCACTCAGCGGAGTTCGTGCCGCCGCATCACGGACGCGTGATGGCAGCCATGGAAGATTTGGTCGAGTTCATGCGCCGGGACGACATTCCCGCCCTGACTCAAGCCGCCTTGGCACACGCACAGTTCGAAACCATCCACCCCTTTGCGGACGGCAACGGCCGAACGGGGAGGGCAATCGTTAGCGCCCTGCTCCGTGCCAAGGGGGTAACGGAAAAGGTAACCATCCCTGTTTCTTCAGGGCTGCTGACCAATACCCGGCTCTACTTCGACGCCCTGGGTGACTACCGCCAGGGGAACATCCTGCCCATCATTGAGCGCTTTGCCGAGTCTGCCATGCTCGCCGTGGAAAACGGCCGGTTGCTGGCGGAGGACATTCGGGCTGCACAAAAGGAGTTCCGTGAAAAGCTCGGATCTGCTCAGGAATCCGTGCTTAAAGTCCTTGAGCTGCTGCCTCGCGAACCCGCAATCACCGCTGAGATGGCAGCCGGTTACGCCAGGATCTCACAGGCAACGGCGTACAGGGCAGTGCAACGGTTGGAGGCCGCTGGCGTCCTTACTCCTGCCGGGAAAGTACGCGGCACCAGCGTGTGGCTCGCAAGGGACATCATCACAGCGTTGGATGACTTCGCCGCACGATCCGGCCGCCGCGTACGCCAATGACCCCCTAGCCAAACAGCAGGTGCGCCACAGTGAAGATCGCGAGCCCGGCCAGCGCACCCACAACCGTTCCGTTGATGCGAATGTACTGGAGGTCCTTGCCCACCTGCAGCTCGATCTTCTGGGACGTTTCCTCGGCATCCCATCGGGCCACCGTGTCCGAGATGACGCCTGCTATGTCCGATCGGTAGGTGTTCACGAGGTAGCCCGCGGCGTCCCCGATCCACGTGTTGACCTTGCCTGCGAGTTCGTCGTCGTTGACCAGACGGGAACCGAAGTCGCGGACGGCGCTCTTGAACCGCTGGCTGAGTTCACTGTCGGGATCGTCGACGGCGGTGAGCAGCGCATTCTTGACTGTTCCCCATGTGCGCGAGGCCAGTTCCCGGACTTCAGGATCGCCAAGGATCTGGGCCTTGATGGTCTCGGCGCGCTCGATCATGGCGGGATCATGCTGCAGGTCCTGCGCCAGGTCCGTCAGGTAAGCGTCGATCGATTTGCGCACTTGATGGTTCTGGTCATTTTGCACCGCGCGTATGAACTTCAGGAGTTCGACGTACACCTTGTCGCTCACCAGCCCGTCCACGAACGTCGGCACCCATACCGGCGAACGGTCCGAAACCAGCCGGTTCACCGTCGTATGGTTCGCATCCACCCAATCGGCAGCACGATCAACCAAGAGGTCCACCAACTTGTGGTGATGCCCGTCAGCGAAGATCCGTTCAGCCATCCGCCCCACGGGCGGTCCCCACGGCGGGGTGAGCAGATGCTTGCGGACCATGCCCTCGATCACTGCCTGCACGTCGTCGTCATTCAGCACGGTGAACGCGCCGCGGATCATCGCGCCGCCTTCCTTGGCTACACGTTCGGCACCGCCCGGTCCGGATAGCCAACGGCCGGCCTTGCGGGCAATATCAATGCTCGCCAACTTGTCCTGCACAACCTCCTGGGACAGGAAGTTGCTCTCCACGAACTCACTCAGCGATTCGCCGATTTGGTCCTTCCGGCGCGGAATGATGGCTGTATGCGGGATCTTCAAGCCCATGGGGTACTTGAACAGTGCCGTGACCGCGAACCAGTCAGCCAAAGCGCCCACCATGCCACCCTCGGCGGCAGCCCTTACATACTCAAGCCACGGATACTGCTTCTGGAAGGCGAACGCCACCATGAACACAATGGCCATGCCTATCAACAGCGCCAGGGCCAGCCGTTTCATGCGGCGCAGCGCGGCTGCCTTTTCCTCGTCTCCGGCAGAACGGTCGACGACGGCGGACCCGGGTTGAGTGGCTCCGGAAGCTGTCGCTTGGGCTGGCTGGGCGTGGTTGGTGACGTCTTCGGCTGGGATTTGTTCAGAGTTCACCTGCATTAGCCCAGCGTAGCCCCGTGCGTGCAGCCGCGTGGGCTACCGTGGCTGCATGACTAGCGACGATTTCGCCCCTCGCCGGCCCAAGGTCTACGCACACCGCGGAGCCAGTGCTACGTATGCCGAGCACACTCGCGCGGCATACCTCAAGGCCATCGCAGACGGAGCTGATGGCGTTGAGTGCGATGTCCACTTGACCCGGGACCAGCACGTCGTCTTGCTGCATGATGCCAATCTGGACCGTACTTCCACCGGCACCGGACCTGTCTCGGAGAAGAACCTCGAGGAACTCCGGGCCTTGGACTTCTCCTCCTGGAAGGGCGCCCGGATACCGGATGCTTACGGCGGGATCGCTGATCAATTCCTTACCTTGCCGGAACTGCTGGACATTCTGCGTGGCGCCGGGCGCGAGATCGGTTTGGCGATCGAGCTCAAGCACCCCAGCCCCTACCAGCTCAATCTCGAGGACAGGGTTCTGGACGTGCTGCTCAGTGAGGGATGGACGCCCGGTGAGTCCCGGCTGGAGAACATTCAGGTCTCTTTCATGAGCTTCGATTCCGACTCCATCCAACACCTGCTGAAGAAGGTCCCAGCCCAGCACATTTGCCAGTTGGTGGACAATTTCTCCGTGCAGGAGCTTCGGCAAGAGCTGGGCCTGGGGCCGATCACGGCAGGCGCGGTGGCCAACGTCATGAAGGCAACCCAGTTGGAGGCTGAACGCATCCTGGACCATGGTGAGGTGGGAATTGCCGGACCGGGCATCGACTACGTGAGGGAACACGCCCGCAACGTGCAACGGTGGTTGGAATCCGGGAGCGTCTTCAGGGTCTGGACCGTGGATTCGGAGAAGGACGTAGCTCTGTGCCAGGGATTGGGCATCCATGAAATCACCACGAACAAACCCGCGCAGGTGTTGGCCCAGCTCCAGGTCCCAACCAGGTAGCAGATGAGCGCGTTTTGGGCCCCCAAAACGCGCTCATCTGCGACCCAGTTGGGTGCATTTTAGGGTGGCCCACCGCGCTTGTGATTGAGTGGTCTCATGTCATTCCGTTGGTCAGCCCGTGCCACCCAAACCACCTCTGCCATCGGTCTGAGCGCACTTCTCCTGGCCAGCGCCATGAAGCACTTCCGCACTCCCGGGTTCTATTACCCGGTGGTACCTGACTACTTATGCCGCAGGGACCAGCCGGGAAGCCAGCCGAATGGTCCACTGGCACTTATGTCCCGTGAGGAATGGGTCGCTTCCAGCGGCCTGCTCGAGGCGACTGCCGCCGTCGGGCTTCTCATCCCAGCTACGCGCAAAGTGGCTGCTGACGCTACGACAGCCATGTTTACCGTATTCCTTGCAGGGCATATTGATGCCCTCCGCCGTGCGTATGGTCCCAACGGCACGCCCAGCCAGCGACGCGCCCACACCCTTAGGCTGCCTCTTCAGGTTCCGCTCATCCTGTGGTCCTGGAGCCTGCGGAAGTGAGTGGAGGTCCAGCAGTTCCCTTGAAACTCAGGGAGTCGCCAGCGTTCAAGATTGCCCTTTCGCTGAGCATTGCGACAGGCCTGTACGGGGTGTCCTTTGGTGCGCTTTCTGTGGCGTCAGGTTTCGATTTCTGGCAAACAATGGTGCTGAGTCTTTTGCTGTTCAGTGGAGGCTCGCAATTCGCGTTCATCGGCGTAGTGGCGGGTGGGGGATCCGGGGTGGCGGCCATGACGGCCAGCGCTTTGCTCGGTCTGCGTAACGGCATATATGGCATGCAGATCAATGCCATGCTGCGTCCACGTGGGTGGCGTCGCTACATCTCAGCCCATGTCACCATCGATGAATCAACTGCGACGGCGTCCGGCCAGTCGCACCCCGACGAGCAACGCCGCGGGTTTTGGACTGCCGGCATCGGAATATTCATTCTCTGGAATATCTTCACTGCCATCGGTGCCCTGGCCGGCGATGCAATGGGTGACCCCAAACAGTGGGGCTTGGACGGGGCTGCAGTCGCTGCGTTCCTGGCATTGCTGTGGCCGAGGCTAAAGGGACGCGAACCTTGGGCGATTGCCGCTGCTTGCGCTCTTGCAACCATTCTCGCCGTGCCGTTTGTTCCCTCGGGAGTTCCCATTCTGGTGGCTGCGCTGGTGGCGGCTGTGATCGGTTGGTTCAGCCATGCACGGATGAATGAGGGACTGGAGCCGGACGTGGACCCCTACGCAGAAAAGCGACACCATGTGCACGGACACCACCGCGGCGGGACAGGGGGACCCGAATGAACCTCTGGCTCTGGATCCTCATCGCCTGCGCGCTTGCGTACCTCACCAAACTGGTGGGCTACTTTGTCCCGGCCAAGCTGCTTCAGAGCCCCAGGATCATGCACGTCGCAGGCACTATGACCATTGGGTTGTTGGCGTCCCTCACCGTGGTGAATGCCCTCGCATCCGGACAAGGTTTGATATTGGACGCGCGCATCGGCGCACTGGCGGCGGCCGCCGTCGCTCTTTGGCTTCGCGCGCCCTTTCTGGTGGTGGTTATTTCCGGTGCTGCCGCAGCGGCACTGCTGAGGCTGCTCGGCTGGGGCTAGCCGACTTTATGCGAGACTCGCTAGCAAGCCGGCGCAGGCGGCTTCGCAGCGGCGGCAGGCTTCCGCACAGATTCGACAATGTTCGTGCATCTGCGCGTGGTGTTCACAGTCCTCAGCGCACACTCCGCACGCGGTTTGGCATGCCTTGAGGACTGCGCTCACCATGGTGGTGTTGGTTTTGGTTTGGCGGGTCAGGATGGTCCCTGTCGCAGCACAGATATCGGCGCAATCCAGATCGGTCCGGATGCACGTTGCCAGCTCAGCGACCATGTCCTCGCCCAGGCAGGCGTCGGCACAGGCTGTGCAGGTTTGGCCGCATTCAAAGCAGGCAGCAATGCATTCGGCCAGCTTCTCCCTGTCCAGCATGCTTCTGTTTGGATGGGCGTCGATCATCGCGCTGATGTGATGGGTCATGGCCGGCTCCTGTCGGATTCGAGTTCGACGGACGACCGGCCGACCCGGCCGCCATTCCCACCCTAGACCTGGTAGCGGGCAGTCTCCAGAGGCTGGCCCAAGGGCCGCCGGCCCGCATGTCAGGGCGGGCCGGCGGGTGGTAATTCTGCTAGAGGGTGGTTAGCAGCTTCTTCATTTCCTGAATCTCGGCTTCCTGGCTGCTCACGATGTCCTTGCTGAGCTGGATTGCCTGGGCGCTCTTGCCGTCCTTGCTCTCGGTCTTGGCCATCGTCACCGCTCCTTCATGGTGGGTGATCATTTGTGTCAGGAAGAGCTTCGCTGCCTCAAGGCCCTTGGCCGCTTCGAGTTTGGACATATCGTCGGTACCCATCATGCCGTCCATGCTGTGTCCCGACGGCATATGTGCTGCCTCGCCCCACGCAGTCAGCCAGCCGGTCATCTTCTCGATTTCCGGGCCCTGGGCAGCTTTGATCCGAGTCGCCAAGGAAGCGACCTCAACAGGAATGTCCTGTTTCTTCAGGATCATGTCGCTCATCTCCACCGCTTGGGCGTGGTGGGGAATCATCATTTGGGCGAACATGACGTCTGCGGCGTTATGGTCTGATGCCGCGGCAGGGCTCGACGAACTGCCATGATC
Organism: Arthrobacter sp. 21a14; assembly: GCA_050627125.1. Classification (GTDB taxonomy): domain Bacteria; phylum Actinomycetota; class Actinomycetes; order Actinomycetales; family Micrococcaceae; genus Arthrobacter. The sequence continues at coordinate 811,146 of CP192487.1, forward strand.
CATCCCGGGCATTGACGTGCCGGAGGGGCTGGAGCCTCCGCTGGCGCATCCGGCAAGGGCGAATGCCGCGGCGACGGCTGCGGCTGCTACGGGCAGAAACTTCTTGCTGTTCATAAGAATCAAGTCCTTCAAGAATTGGGCGTACAGGGCGCGCAAAAGTTTGGATTAGGGCAGGGGTGTGACCGGGAATCCCGGCCCTGCGCCTATGTTCTGCTGATGGAGAGTTCACCCGGCGTAGGACTGCCGGGATGGTAGGTCCAATCGTCGCCAGCGGCCACCGTCGCACCGAAGTACGGCGGCGCGACGGCGGGAGTCCTGTCCGGCGCTGGCGCAGAAAGAGTGCTCGTCGCGGCCAAGGGGATGCAGGATGCGGCCATGGCATGCTCTGCGGAACAGTTGCCCGAGCAGGAGCACTGAGTCGTGATGGGTAGATCGCTGTGGGCAGCGGGCTCTTCCAGCGAGGCTCCATGGCTGGAGTGTCCTCCATGGCTGGCCTGTCCAGGGGCCGCTGAATCCATCGCAGCACTGGAGACTGTGCCAGCAGTGGAGACCGTGCCGGCCGCGTGGAGGGAATGCATGCCGGTCATGACGTGCATACCCAGGATCCCGACAATCAGCGCAATGACCGCGCCTAAAAGACCTGTGGCCAGAAAGGAAAATCCAGCCGTGGTGCGCTGAGCGGTCATGGCGTTCTTCCTTCCTGTGGCTCTTCGTGTTCTAGGCTACCGGCTGGCATTTGTGGGCATGCGGTAGCAGAGTTTGTGGCAGGCCTGCTCGCAGCCCTAACGCATATCGATAATGTGGGCTTCCACGGGATCGCCACCAACCTTACGGGGGCGTCACCAAAGATAGACAGGAATTGGGCGGCGCTAATCCACAACGCCCACATCGCGGTAGCTGTGACTGCCTGGCCTGGTGAACTGGAACCGGCGGCCGAGCGATTCACCGCTGCAGCCCACGAACTGGTCGCGGTCCTGGAACGGCGTGACGTCAACGCCGTGGCAGATCCGGCAAAGGAACTACACATCGCCTACCACGCGCTCAGCGATGCGGGTTGGAACCACTTGGCGAAAAGCGCAGGGATGACCCACACTGATGCACATCAGCATGGCGCTGGGGAGGGTGGCCACCAAGCGGGCGTTCACTAAACGCCGGACGGGTCCTACTAAGTGTCGGGCCCTACTAAACTTCGTCCGTGAGCGTCACGCCTGGGATGGGTGATTGTTCCGGGAGCGGGCGGGACGGACGTTCGGTCCGGATGGCGTCTTCGATGAGCGCCACGGGACGCTTCCAGGCTTCGGAGCCGGGTTCCATGGTGTCCACGGCGCCGATCAGCATGGCAAGCAGCCGGACCATGTCCTCGATGGTGATATCGCGGCGCAGCGAACCCTGACCCTGACCGCGCTCCAAGAGCGTGGCCATGGAACCGATGAGGCCGCCGGTAATGCCCATGAGGAGTCCGCGTCGGCCTGCGACGGCGTCCAGCAGGTTGGCATCTTCGCTCGCAACCCGCATGACGGCATCGATGACGTTGATGAGACCCTCGGCGGCGTCCATGCCTTCGAGGGAGGCGTCAGCGACGGGATCTACATGCTGGCGGAGTTGGCGGGACAGGGCCGCAAGTACCAATTGTTCTTTATCGGAGAAGTTGCGGAACAGCGTAGCCGGACCCACTCCTGCCGTGGCGGCGATGGTCTGCAGGGGAACTTCGGGGCCGTGTTCCCGGAAGCACTGCCGGGCTGCGGTGATGATTTTGTCCACATTTCGTGCAGCGTCGGCCCTGAGGGGCTTGCGTTCAGAGGGCTGTTCCATGCTTGTCAGGGTAGCAACGGACAGGGGTTGACCCCTTGTTACGCGGGAGTAGGCCGTTATGTGACAAACCAGTACGTGAAACACTGGATTTCATGTTGCTTGCATTCTCAGTCGCCCCTTCAGGCCAGCCCGCTTCCGCCACCAACGGCGGCCCACCCCCGACGCCTCTGTGCACGACGCCGTGGCCGCCGCGGTCAAGATCGTCCGGGAGTCCGGATTGCCGAACCAGACGGACTCCATGTTCACTACCATCGAAGGCGAATGGGACGAGGTCTTTGACGTCGTTAAGCGGGCTACAGAGGCTGTGGGCCGCTTCGGCAGCCGCGTCTCCTTGGTGATCAAAGCGGACATCCGGCCCGGGTACAGCGGTGAGCTGACCGGCAAGGTAGAGCGTCTCGAAGAGGCTATTTCCACCACGGAATAGCTCTTTCCCCTGTCAGTGACCAGTGCAAGACTGGGGGCCATGATTGAACACGTGGCTGAACCCGGTTGGATTGACGTCGAGCATTACCTGACTGACGTCGTCGTGCGTCCTGATCCTGCCCATAAGCGCGCCCTGACATCCGCAGTCGAGGCGGGCATGCCACAGATCGAAGTGGCGCCGAACGCCGGCAAGCTGCTCAAGATGCTCGTGCAGCTGTCCGGAGCCAGGCACGTCCTGGAGATTGGCACCTTGGCCGGTTTCAGCAGTATCTGGATGGCCCAAGGACTTCCCGACGACGGCAGGCTGGTGACGTGCGAGTACCTCCAAAAGCATGCTGACGTCGCGCGGGCGAATGTGGACGCGGCCGGAGTGGGTCACAAGGTGGACATCAGGGTGGGTGCCGCTTTGGACACGCTTCCCACGTTGGTCGGCGAGGAATCGTTCGATTTTGTGTTCATCGACGCGGACAAGGAGAACGACGCCAAGTACCTTGACTGGGCCATCCGTCTTGGCCACCCGGGCACGGTGATCGTGATCGACAACGTCATCTGGGACGGGTCCATCCTGGAGCCTGCGCGGGACGAGGTAAACGCGCCGGGCATCGTCAAGGCCTTGGAAATGCTGGGCCAGGACCCGCGTCTTGATGCCACCGCGATCCAGACTGTGGGCAGCAAAGGCTGGGACGGCTTCGCTATCGCCCGAGTGCGGTAGCCGATGGATTTCACGCTGCGCCCGGCAACGGTTGACGACGCCGAAGCCATGACCATCATGCATGTCCAGTCGTGGCGGGAGAGTTATGGGCATTTGCTGCCGCCGGAATTCTTCGCGAAGCAGGAAGCTGCCCTGCCGGACAGGATCGAGCGGTACAGGGCGTCGATCGCGGCAGGCCATCCGCGGATGCTGGCCCATGATCCCGATGGTGAATTGGTAGGAATTGCGGCGTCAGGACCGGGAAGGGACGAGGACGGCCCCTGCGACGTGGAGCTGTTCATGCTCTACACCCTCCAGCGGATTCATGGCCGCGGTGTAGGTCAGGCGCTGTTGGATGCGCTCCTGGGTGACGTTCCGGCCTATCTGTGGGTCCTGGACGACAACCCGCGGGCCCAGGCCTTTTACCGCCGCAACGGCTTCGTGCCCGACGGCAAGCGGCAGCTTTGCGACCCCTCGTGGTACTCACTTCCGGAACATCGGATGGTGCGGCCCGCCGTCGGGCTTTAACGTCTGAAAGGCCGGCTGTCAGGCGTTGGGCGTTGCCCGCTCATGGTGGCGTGGCCTGGGACGCCGGGCTGCGTGTGGCTTGGGCAGGAGATGCCGCAGCCGTCCTTGGCGCGCTCCTGGTGCCGGTACCGTGGTGCCGGGTGGTTCGTCCTCGAGTGGTTCCTCCAGGAGGCTGGGCGGTTTGGGCACCCGGGCAATCAGTAGGCAGACCACGGTCAGCCAGGCGAACGCGACCGTAAACACCTCCACCCAAACCGATCCCAAAGCTTCCATGAAGAGATCTTATGGCCCAAAGACGCTAAATGGTAAGTATCCTTATTAAAGACTGCCGTGGAACGCGATGGTGCGCTCCTCCACTAGGCTGGAGCCATGACTCAGGCAGGGCGGTTTTAGTGGCCAAACCCGGTAAATCCAGCAAGGCGGGCAAGTCCGGCCGGGCGGGAAGGTCGACGGCGGGAGTCATCGAGGTGCCTCACGGCACCCGGCCTGACGGCCCGGTAGAAGGCGTCTATTACATCGACACCGGCGACTGCGAACTGCTTCCCGATCCTGACAACAACAACGGCTGGCTCCTGAAGATCAATGGCGTGCTGAGCTCGCACATTGACCTCGCCGATCCACTCTTCCTTGACTTCGAATACATGCGCTGGATTGCTGCGCTGGTGGAATCGAGGTGGCCGCGGGAGGCCAAGCCAAAACTCCGTGCCCTGCACCTGGGCGGGGGAGCGTGTTCCATGGCGCGATACTTCAACGCGGCGTACCCGGATGCGCGGCAAGTGGTGGTGGAGCTCGATGGGAAGCTCGCCGACTACGTCCGTGGCTGGTTCGAACTCCCCAAGGCGCCGCTGCTGCGGATCCGCGTGGGCGAGGCCCGGGAAGTGACCGAGTCCCTAACCCCTGATACACGGGACCTCATCATCCGGGATGTCTTCGCCGGAGCCTTCACGCCGCGCGCCCTCACCACCCGTGAGTTCAACGCCCACGCCGACGCCGTTCTGGCCCCCGATGGCTTGTATGTGGTCAACTCGGGCGACGCTCCGGATCTGAAGAATGCACGCGCTGACGCTGCCACCATTGCCGATACTTTTGAGCACACCATGATCATCGCGGACCCCGCCATGCTCAAGGGCCGCCGCTACGGAAACATGATCATGGCCGGCAGCCACGTGCCATTCGGCGACGATCCAACGCTGGCCCGCAAGCTCCTGGGCGGGGCCGTCCCTGCGCACATCTGGAACGACGCCCAAGTGCGGGCCTTCGCCGCCGGGACCCCGGTTCGGCACGATCCGCCGGCAGTTTCAGCCGAGTAGTTCCTCGCGCCGGCTCTCCGTCTCCTCGCGCAGGGCCTGGACGACGGCGGCTACCGCGGGGCGGCGCATCGAGTCGGGGCGGAGGACCATCCAGTAGGGGAGCAGCTCCGCGAAGTCGGATGGCAGGAGCCGCACCAAATCTGTGTGGCGGTCGGCCATGAAACAAGGCAGGAATCCCACGCCTGCACCCGCTCTCGTCGCCTCCACATGCACGAACACGTTGGTGGAGCTCAGGCCATCGCGCATGGACGGGACGAGCCTCCGTGGTGCATCCAGGTCGTCCACCTGGAGCATGGAATCCACGAAGTAGACCAACTGATGCTGCGTCAGTTCCTCGATGCTGCGCGGTGTCCCGTTGTCCGCGAGGTAGGCGCGCGAAGCGTACATTCCCAGGCGGTACTCGCCCAGGCGGATTGCCTCTGCCCGGTGAACCTGTGGCGTCCCGACCACTACCTCGATGTCCAGGCCCGAGCGTTGCTGAAGCGCCCGCCGCGTCACGGTGACAATCTCAACGCTGAGCCCAGGATGGTCGCGTCTCAGTTTCGCCACGGCAGGCGCAGCTATATAGGCGCTGAAACCATCGGTTGCGGTCATGCGTACGACGCCGGTAATGGGGTCGGGTGCGCCGTCGCTGGGTCCCAGTGCGCCCACCGCAGATTCAATGCGTTCAGCGACCAGTACGGCCTCTGCCCCCAACTCCGTCACTTCCCAGCCGCCAGCGGCACGCGCGAGAACGCGCCCGCCCAGAGCCTTTTCCAGCGCCGCTATCCTGCGAGAAACGGTGGTGTGGTTCAGGCCCAAGGCTTGCGCCGCCGTCGTGAATTTTCCTGAGCGTGAGACGGCGAGGAGGATGAGGAGATCGTCGGGATTGGGGTTCATATCTGCAATTTTGCACATACTTGGTGCCACTTTGGTCATTGAGGCGGCATGAATCTGCAGTAATACTCAGTGGAGTATTTCGTGTTGTGGATCACAGCACGCAACAAGGCATTGTCAAAAGGGTCAACGAGGACACTGAGGAGATGGATATGAGCGTAGAGCAACGCTCCACATCAAAGGCCGGGAACCATTCCGGCAAGGGCTCCGGCCTTAAGAAGATCGTCGCTGCGTCCATGGTGGGAACAGTGGTGGAGTGGTACGAGTTCTTCCTGTACGCCACCGCCGCGACGCTGGTTTTCGGCAAATACTTTTTCCCAAGCACCGGCAACGAATTGGACGGCATCATCCAGGCGTTCCTGACCTACGCGGTTGGCTTCGTAGCCCGCCCGCTCGGCGGAATCGTCTTCGGCCAGATCGGCGACAAACTGGGTCGCAAGCCCACGCTCCAGCTGACCATTGTGATCGTGGGCGTCTCCACGTTCCTCATGGGTTGCCTCCCCGGGTTCGCAGATCTCGGTTACTGGGCACCGGCCATGCTGGTGGCGCTTCGCTTCATCCAGGGCTTCGCGCTCGGTGGCGAATGGGGAGGTGCCGTGCTCCTGGTAGCTGAACACAGCCCCAACAAGTCGCGCGGCTTCTGATCATCTTGGCCGCAGGCGGCAGTGCCCGTGGGCAACCTCCTGGCCACGCTGGTCCTGTTCATCATGTCCACCACCCTGAGCAGCGAGGCATTCCTCGGCTGGGGCTGGCGGGTCGCATTCTGGCTCTCCGCAGTGATCGTCTTCGTCGGCTACTACATCCGCACCCACGTCACGGAAGCACCCATCTTCCTCGAAGCCAAGGCCCAGGTGGAGGAATCCAAGGCCATTAGCTACGGCGTCGGCGAAGTCATCCGCAAATACCCCAAGGGCATCCTGCAGGCCATGGGTCTCCGCTTCGCCGAGAACATCATGTACTACCTGGTGGTCAGCTTCGCGATCGTCTACCTCAAGAGCGTCCACAAGTACGACACGTCATCGCTGCTGCTCGCATTGCTTATTGCGCACGTGATCCACTTCCTGGTCATCCCGCAGGTTGGGCGTCTTGTTGACGCCTGGGGTCGCAAGCCCGTGTACCTGGTGGGAGCCATTGCCGGCGCAACATGGCCGTTCTTCGCGTTCCCCATGTTCGACACCAAGAACGCCGTGGTCATCGTGTTGGCCGTGACCATCGGCCTGTGCCTGCACGCCTTCATGTATGCAGGCCAGCCGGCAATCATGTCCGAGCTCTTCCCCACCCGCATGCGCTACTCGGGCGTTTCGCTCGGCTCACAGGTGACGTCGATCTTCGCAGGGTCCCTCGCTCCGCTGCTGGCAACGCAGTGGCTCAAGGACACCGGCTCCTGGCTCCCCACCGCGATCTACCTCGTCATCGCCTGCGCGGTCACCGTCGTCGCCGTCGTTTCGCTGAAGGAAACCAAGGGCATCGCGCTGCAGGACGTGGACGAAGCTGACGCCTTGCGGCATGGACTGACCACGTCTTCTGTTGGCACGGCAGCGAAAGGCTAGCTCCATGGACAACTCCCTGAACGGGCGCAAAGCACTGGTCACCGGCGGTGCGAGCGGAATCGGCGCAGCCTGCGCCCGTGCGCTCGCAGCCCGCGGGGCGAAAGTTGTAGTGGCCGACGTCGATGCCTCCGGGGCTGCGGCTCTCGCCGACGAGCTGGGCGGCACGGCGTGGATAGTGGACCTGTTGGACGTCGATGCCCTGGCCGCCCTCAGCCTTGACTGCGACATCCTGGTCAACAACGCCGGCATCCAGAAAGTAGCGCCGATCGAGGAGTTCGAACCTGCTGAATTCAGGCGGATACTCGCCCTGATGCTGGAGGCTCCTTTCCTCCTCATCCGGGCCGCACTCCCACACATGTACGCCAATGGGTTCGGCCGGATCATCAACATCTCCTCGGTTCACGGGCTCCGGGCTTCGGCCTACAAGAGCGCGTACGTCTCCGCCAAACATGGCCTCGAAGGGCTCAGCAAAGTCACTGCCTTGGAGGGCGGTGAGCGCGGAGTGACCTCCAACTGCATCAACCCGGGGTACGTCCGCACGCCCTTGGTGGAGCGACAGATCGCCGATCAAGCCCGGCTCCACGGGATCCCCGAGGCAGAGGTCCTGGCCAAGGTGATGCTGACGGAGTCGGCAGTAAAGCGGCTGGTGGAGGTTGAGGAAGTCGCGTCTTTGGCAGCCTGGATGGCCTCCGACGACGCCGGTATGGTCACCGGCGCGAGCTACACCATGGACGGCGGGTGGTCGGCCCGGTAACCCCCACCATCCCTTCGCCGAGGTGACAGTTAGTGCCAATGTTCCGCGCGAACATTGGCACTAACTGTAGTTTCGGCGCGGAGATCCAGGCTAACTTTGGCCGCCGATGATTGCCTCGGCATTATCAAAGGCCCAAGTCACCAGGGGTATAAGCAGTGCCGTGAGCTCGCGGCCGAGTTCAGTCAGGCTGTAGTCCACGCGCGGCGGGATGACGGGTTGTGCGTCGCGGCGTACCAGCCCGTCCCGTTCGAGCGTTTTCAGGGTTTGGGCCAGCATTTTTTCGCTGACGCCCTCAGCACGTCGGCGCAGTTCGCTCCATCGCTGATCGCCTTCGGAAAGCGAAAGCAGGATCAGCACTCCCCATTTGCTGGTGATGTGATCCAGTACTGTCCGGCTGGGGCAGCCGGCAGGGAAGACGCCGTCGGCGACGGTGGCCGGGAGGGTACTTACTTTCATGTCAGTACCTTACCTTAAAGTGCGTACTCTCTTTCGGGAAGTTATCTGCGGAAGCGTTGGTTGTGATCGGTGACCGTCCCATTGATTTCCTTGAAAGGAACCAGTCATGAGCATCGTCATTACCGGAGCAACAGGCCAGCTGGGCCGTCACGTCATAGAGGCCCTCCTTGAACGCAATGTACCCGCTGACAGCATTGTCGCCACCGGGCGCTCCATCGAAAAGCTGTCCAATTTCGTTGCGCGCGGCGTTCGCGCCACTGCAATGGACTACGACGACGCTGCGTCGGTCGCCCAGGCGCTTAAGGGTGCCACCAAGGTCCTTCTCATATCGGGAAGCGCCGTCGGCCAGCGGGTAGAGCAGCACCGCACGGTTATCGAGGCGGCAAAAGCCGAGGGTGTGGAGCTTCTCGCCTACACCAGCATTGCCAACGCAGACACCACCCGCATGAAGCTGGCTACAGAGCACCAGGCCACGGAATCCATCCTCAAAGAATCCGGCGTCCCCTTCGTCCTCCTTCGCAACAGCTGGTACATCGAGAACTACACCGACCAGTTGCCGGGAACACTGGAGCAGGGCGCGCTTGCGGGCAGTGCCGGAAACGGCAAGGTTAGCGGTGCCTCCCGCGCAGACTACGCGCAAGCTGCGGCCGCGGTTCTGGTTGCGGAGCACCAGGCCGGCAAGATCTACGAGTTGGGCGGGGACGAGGCATTTACCTTGGACGAGCTGGCCGCCGAAATTAGCGCCGCATCAGGCAAGTCCATCGAATACCGTGACCTCCCGGTAGACCAATACGCCGATCTCCTGACTGGCGCAGGGGTACCGGAAGCTTTCGCGCAGATCCTGGCCGACACCGATCTGGGCATTGGCCGCGGCGACCTTTTGGTGACCACCGGTGATCTCAGGAAACTAATCGGGCGCCCGGCAACTGCCTTGTCCGAGGCCGTGCGCTCCGCTGCTGCTGCCATCTGAGCCGAGCCGCCCCGCGAGCTGACAGTTAATGCCAATGTTCGGCGTGAACATTGGCATTAACTGTAGTTTCGGCGCGGGAAATCAGGCTGTCTCGTCCACCAGCTCTGCACGACGCAGGCCACCACCGCGAACCCATAGCTTGTAAGCGACGAACAGGAGGATCAGCCAGGTACCGCCGACATACAGGGCTACCCGCGTGTCCTCGAAGACCCCGAGAATCACAATCACCATAGCCATGAACGCCATGGTCAGGACCGACGCTGCCGGCCACAGGGGCGAACCGAATTCCGATGCCGGAAGCCCCTTGCGCTTGATCTCCCGCTTCATGGCAACGTGCGAAGCAAGGATCATCACCCAAACCCACACTGTGGCGAACGTAGCAATCGAGGCGATCAGCACAAACACGTCTTCGGGAATCACGGCATTTAGCAGGACGCCCACCAGCAGGATTCCGCCCATCATCACCACGGTCATCCAGGGGACGCCGTGCCTGGAGATCTTGCCGAAGCTCTTCGGAGCATGACCTTGCTGGGCAAGGCCGAACAGGATGCGGCCGGCTCCAAAGATGTCGCTGTTGATTGCGGAAAGGGCCGCAGTGATGACCACGGCATTAAGGATGTGCGGTGCAGCAGGGATGCCCAGGCCGTCAAAGATCTGCACGAACGGGCTGCCGCTGCTGCCGATTTCGTTCCACGGGAAGATGCTCATCAGCACGCCCAAAGTCAGGACGTAGAAGAGCAGGACACGGACCGGCACGGTGTTGACTGCTTGCGGGATGACCTTTTTGGGATCGGCGGCTTCGCCAGCGGTAATGCCGATTGTTTCGATCCCACCGAACGCAAACATCACGACGGCGAACGCGGCCAGGAGCCCTTCGAAACCGTTCGGGAACAAACCGCCGTGGTCAACCAGGGTCCCCAACCCCGGTGCCACGCCGCCGCCGTCGCCCGTTTGGAAGCCGAAAACGACGATTGCTGCGCCTCCGACGATCATGGCGATAATCGCCACCACCTTGATCAGCGAGAACCAGAACTCCAGTTCACCGAAGACCTTCACGCTCAACAGGTTCATGGCACCGAGGAAGAGAATGATCGCGAGGACCCAGATCCAGCGGTCCACCTGTGGGAACCAGAAGCCCATATAGATGCTGAAGGCTGTGACATCGGCAATGGCCACAATCGCCATCTCGAACACGTACGTCCAGCCGGTAACGAAGCCGGCGAACGGTCCAAGGTACTTGCTCGCGTATTGGCCGAATGAGCCGGAGACGGGGTGTCGGACGGCCATTTCGCCAAGTGCGCGCATCACCATGAAGACGGCTGCACCGCCGATGATGTAGGCCAAAAGGACGGCGGGGCCGGCCTTCTGTATGGCGGAAGCAGAACCGTAAAACAGTCCCGTGCCGATCGCGGATCCGAGTGCCATAAAGCGGATGTGACGGACGTTGAGGCCACGGCTCAGTGCCGTACCGGCGGCTTGGAGGACGGTGTCCTTCGAAGCCAGCATGGTTTGTTGCATGGTAAAACCTTCTCGTCTTTGGGAGGGGATCGCTATCCAGCAGACCACTTTTGGCCGCCTTGTGATTGGCCTCACGGGGGTTTGGTGTCTTTGATCGCAGACAGTGCGACAGGAGTCACAGTCGAATCTCAGATACGATGTCCGCGGACAGCTAGTCACCCCGGTAGGCAGGTCTTCAGGTCCATCGCCGCCGGATGGCTCGGACACTGTCATCGCATCTTTCTTGGGGGACTCTTTGATGTCTGTTTTCCGCGTTGCTTCCATCCGTGCTGCCCGCCGTCGATGGGCCGCGATCGTCGTTGCCTTGGTAGCGGCGGCATCCCTGCTCGCAGCCCCCGCCGAGGCCTACGACATCCCCGAGTTTGAGATTCCCCTCGCCTCACAGGCTCCTGTTCCGTTCGTAGCGCGGGCTGTTGATGCGGCCGGTGTCCTTGACCTGTGGAGGCAAGCTGGGCCGGCAACGCGCGCGGCGGCCCAGCTTGCCTTGGTGGGCGGGACCGAGGCTGTGCAGGCATTCCTCGACGGCGGACAGGACGTTGCGCTGGCAACGGACCGCAAGGAGCTGGTCACCGAGCTGACGAAGCGGGGGAGCGCGCACGTACGGGAGGGGGCCGCCAAAACGTTGGCCACCAACGACCCGGCGAAGATCGCTACCTTCCTCTCCAAAGGTTGGACGGGTGCCTGGGAACTTGATCTGAGGATCACCGCGACATGGTTCCTGGACTCGGAGGGAGCAATCCGCAAGGCAGCTTCCGACAGTTTGAAAGCCGGCGGGGAAGCCACTGAGCAGTTCGTGCTTGAGGGCTGGCGGAAGATCGCCCAAGGCCAGGATCGGGAGGCGGCTTACTACCTGACGAATTCACCCGTGCCTGAGGTAACTCTCGGAGCTCAAGCTGCCCTCGATACCTCCAGCCCGGACATCGTTGCTGACTTCCTTCGCTATGGCCAGTTCCTCGCCTCAGACCATCACACTGAATCTGCGGCAGTGGCTGCGCTGCTGCAGCAGGTCCAGGACGACATCGCAGCCAACCCCAACGGGGCTGCCGGCGTGGCCGAGAGGGCGAGGGCCGCCGTCGAGCAGGCTCGGAGGACCGCAACTGCTGCGAGGGCAGCGGATTCATCGCGTCTCGTCGCGGACAGGGACTTCCTTTCATCGTTGGCTTCGCCTCGGCAGGCCACGGACACTGCGCTGCTGACATCCGAGGAGCCGGCCAAGACGGCCTTCGCGACGGCGGCCCGCGAAATTCCGGAGCTACTGGCAACCCTTACCGCACCGGGAACCGATCTCGACGCCCGATCCAAGGAAGCCCGGCAGGCCACGCTGGATCTGGCACTTACCGGCACCCCGGAGGTGAAGAAGGCCGCTGAGGCGGCACTCCTGGCAGGAGACTCTGGGATCAAGGCCTTCATCACCAACGGTTACGCGGCGGCGGTCAAACTGGATGGCTCTGCTTTGGGCGCGGACCGGCAGCGCGTTTACCAGCTTCTCCACCTTGGTGGCGGGCATGTAAACGCAGCCGCCGACGCCGCTCTCAGTTCAGCAAACCACGCAGATGTCCGATACTTCCTGGACTACGGATTTGATCAAGCGCTGCACCTCGATAACCGGGTCCAGACGACCTTCGCCTTGGATTCAACACCAGAGGTGCGGGCAGCTGCCAGCGTCGCCCTCGACGGCAGTCGGGCCGACCTTCAGGCGTTCATGACCAGCGGAAGCGCCGCTGCCGCCGAGCGTGACAAGGCCACGGCCGCCCACGTGGCATCGGTCGACGCGACGATCGCCGAACTCGCCGAACTCGCCGGACTGGCAGACAAAGCAGCGCTCGACGCCGGGACGGCGGCCAACGCTGCCAAGTCGGCTGAAGCGGCACGGCAGGCGGAGGCCGCGCGGCAGGCTGAAACGGCCCGCCAGGGAGAAGCAGTCCAGGCTGCTGAAGCAGCGCTCCCGCTTAGTGGTTTGCCGCACGTCGCCGTCCACCAGTTGGCTGGATCGGCCCCGGCGCTGGTGCCGTGGCAGTCGTCGCCCGCCGTCGTGATCCCCGCAACGAGCGAGACGGGTGCGTCTGCCGCTGACCTGCCCGCGCTTCCCCCTCCTCCGGCTGGCAGCGCAAATCCGGGTGACATCGTGTCCGTGGAGCCGGAAGCCCAGGAAGCCGCCACTGCTTCCAACACGTCACAAGGTTTAAACGCTTGGACTATCGGGTTGATTGCGTTGCTGGTCGCCGCGGCGGCGGGTGGAATCACGCTCCTTCTGCGCCGGAAAATGCCGGCAAAGGCAGCGGCGGAGACGCCGATCAAGGCCAAGCCCTAGGCGTGCCCTAGTGACGGGGATTCTTCCGCAGGTATTCCCGTAGCCCCGGGATGGCAAAGACAACTTTGCCGTGACCGGCTGATTCGATGAGACCAGCATCCAGCAGTCGTGTGCGGTACTTGGCCACCAACGTGGGTCGCGAGCCAGTTCTCTGCACGATGTCGGCGATCGTCGAAATGTCATCGTCGATTGCCATGGCGTGTAGGAATTCCAGGTCCTTCGAGGACGCCGACGAAAGGGCAGCTTCAATCACAACGCGTTCGTTTCGTCGGATTGCTGCTTCTGTTGCCCGGTCGACAGCAGCCGGAGTAAGGGAATCGTCGTGGTTCTCAGCCTCCCTCCAGAGAAAGTAGCCGACCAATTGAATGAGGAATGGGTAGCCACCAGTCGCAACGGCGGCGCGGTGAATCTGGTCGGGAGCGATAGCTATGTCGGCCCGAGCGAATGTCTCGGTGAACGACGCTTCGACATCCCGTATCGCGGCGGCATGGAGATCAATCTTGTCGGCCCTGCGAAGAAAAGTAGCAACTCCCTCGTTCAGAAGGTCCGACACCGCCGAGGGTAGGCCAGCAAAAATCAGAGCTATTGGCAGCCGGTCTTGGATGAAGTGCTGTACGTTTGCAGCCAACTGGGCCAGTTCGGAACGGTCGGCGGCGTGGATCTCGTCCACTGTGATGAGGAGGCCAGTTCCGTTTGCGTCCAGAAGCTGGAGGAGGTTCTCTCCCAGCTCCCTCCAGTCGACCTGCCGTTCTGGTGATAGTTGCGTCGTAACGCCAAACCCAGCGACTGTGACTGCCGTGATGCGTCGTCGCGCGTCGGGTCCGTCCCCCAATTCTTGGGTAAGGCGACGCATCTTTTCACCTATGCGCCCCATGAACGTGCCGGTCGCCGTCTCCGAAATCACAGCCCAACCATGTTCCCTGGCTACATCGTGGGCTGCCCCGAGCATAACTGTCTTGCCGATGCCGCGGGCGCCGGTAAAGATGGACAGCAGGCCAGGAGCCCCGGAACCTAGCCTGAGGCCGTATTCAAACTCGTCCAGGAGCCCTGACCTGCCGATGATCTCCGGAGGGGTTGCCCCTGCCGTAGGGCGAAATGGGTTCTCTGTTATGACCATGGCCCGATCCTACAGGTGAATCTGGGTGAATTTGGTGAATTTGGATAACTGGGTGAATTTGGTGAACATCCCGCATTGGGACCGACCTCCCGCGGGCATCTCCGGCAGTGCGGCTCAGCCCCGCAGCAGGTACTTCGCTACGCCCTCCGGGTTTGCCAAGGCCAGCAGGTGGCCGCCTGCGATGACGTCGGGCGTGAGTCCTAAGCGTTCTTTGGCCACTCGGCGCTGGAATTCCACGGGAAAGAACCGGTCGTCCCTCCCGCTGAGTACCCTTGTTGCGATGCTGGGCCACTCCGTGAAGTCGCAGACTGATTCGAAGACCGCATTGGCTTCCGGCCGCTGATACGGTTCACCCGCTGCGGCGACGTCCGGTGGAACGTCGTGCAGGAAATCTGTGGCAACGTCGAACTCGGGACTGTAACCGTGGGCCGCAGCAGCGCTCTCCCTCGCGGCGTCCCAACCTGTGTTCGCCCACCAGTCGCCAGGGGTTTCGCCCGGCATTGGGATCATCGCGTTGACGAGGACGAGCTCGCGGATGATTGACGCACGGTCGCAGACCAACGGCGCGGTAAAACCGCCCAGTGATTGGGCCACGAGCACGACGTCGGTGCGGGCGCCAATGGCGTCCAGAACCAGTCGCGTGTACTCGGGCAGGCCAGCACTTTCGTCGTCCCCAGGGAGGTCCACCGCGACGGCCTCGTGTCCGGCACGCTCCAGCAGCGGAACCACCCGGCTCCAATACCAGGCTGTCCCGCCGGCTCCCGGGATCAGGACGAACGTACTCACGGCAGTTTGGGCCGCACGCAGTGGCGAGGGTGAAACACGGTGGAATTCATGTCCCTATTGTCTTCCTTCACAGGGGCGCCGTTTCTGCGTAACGTCGGCTCCATGGACCCTGTCATCCAGACCATCGATCTCCATAAGAATTTCGGCCGGGTCAAGGCACTGGACGGCCTCGACCTCGAAGTCCCCGCGGGGCAAGTCCACGGGTTCCTCGGCCCGAACGGTGCAGGGAAGTCCACTACGCTCCGTATCCTGCTGGGCCTGGCACGCGCCTCGTCCGGCAGTGCGAGAGTCCTTGGATTGCACCCATGGGCCGACGCCGTTGAACTCCACCGGCGTGTTGCCAACGTCCCCGGCGATGTCAGTATCTGGCCGAATCTCTCAGGGGGAGAGACCATTGATTTTCTCTCCCGGCTTCGGGACAGCGGGGCAGATCACGCTGAGTATCGACGCAGCAAGGAGCGTTTGTGCCAGCTCTTCGACTTTGACCCCACCAAGAAGGGCCGTGCCTACTCCAAAGGCAATCGCCAGAAAGTTGCGCTCATCGCAGCCTTGGTTGCCGACGCTGAGGTCTACCTTCTGGACGAGCCGACAAGCGGTCTGGATCCCCTCATGGAGGCCGTCTTTACTAGGGAGATCCGGCGGCTCGTCGCCGAGAAAGGGGCCACTGTCCTTCTTTCCAGCCACATTCTCTCCGAGGTGGAACAGCTGGCCGATAGTGTCAGCATCATCCGGGGTGGTCGGATCGTTGACGGCGGGACTCTGGAATCCCTGCGCCACCTGACCCGCACAGGGATCTCTTTCGCGCAGGACCAGGTGGATGTCCAAGCCCTCCAAAGCCTTTCCCAAGTCCACGACCTCACCTTGGCCGCAGGCCGGGTCAAGTTCAATGCCGATTCGGACCGTGTCCATGAGGTCCTGCCGATTCTTGGACGTCTGGGCGTACAGGGCCTGCTGGTCGCTCCACCGTCGCTGGAAGAGTTGTTCCTCCGGCACTACGGGGTTGCCCTTCCGCCCCAGTCAGGAGAAGTGAAGCACGACGACGGCACTCACCATGGGCGAAGCCGCCCGCCCGCGGCGACGGGCCCTTGAGATGAGCCGCTTTCTTGGCTTGTATTGGCAGCGACTTCGCCGCGACCGGTGGCAACTCCTGAGCTGGATTGCTTCCATCGGTGCCCTTGCCTTTTTCGCCACTACAGCGGTGGCTTCGGCGTACGGGGACGATGCTTCCCGCGCCGAGATCCTGCATGTTGCCACGGCGACTCCCGCTATTTTGATTCTCCGCGGGCTGGTCAGGGGCCCCGCCCTGGACGCATTTACGTTTTTCCAGATCTTCGCCTTCATCGGTGTCCTAGCTGGCCTGATGAACACCTTCCTGGCAGTGCGGCATACGCGTGCCGAGGAGGAAGCGGGCCGGGCTGAGCTCGTCGCGTCCACGGCGGCGGGGCGGTGGATGCCGTTGACGGCGACCGTGACCCATGGGCTCGTAGGAAACGTGCTCCTGGCCGCGGCAGTCACGTTCGGCTTTATCTCCGGCGGGCTCGATGCCGCGGGCTCGCTGGTTGCCGGTCTTGCGGCCGGAGCCATTGGATGGGCGTTTCTCACGGTCGGATTGCTCGCGTCCGAGTTCATGAGTACCTCGCGTGGGGCGAACGGAGCGGCGGCAGGGCTGGTGGTCGCCGCCTATCTTCTGCGTGGTTTCGGGGACGCGACCGGCGACGTCAGCCAGGACGGCCTGACGGTAACGGCAGCTTGGCCGAGCTGGGTTTCGCCCATCGGCTGGGGGCAGCAGACTTTTGCCTACACAGGAAACCGATGGTGGCCCCTGCTGCTTCCGCTGGGCCTTGGCATCGCATGCGTCTCACTGACCGCCGTCATCATGTCCAAGCGCGATGTAGGCGCGAGCGTGCTGGCCGGACGACGAGGCCGGACGAACGCCCGATCCTCGCTCCGCGGGCCCTTCGCCCTGGCACTACGACTCCAGCAGGGCGCGATCGTCAGCTGGTGCATTGGCGGGTTTATCGCAGGCCTGCTCACCGGCGCCCTGGGCGCTGCCATCCAGCAGGTCAGCATCACGAATTCCTCGGTCACGGCGATCCTTAGGGCCATGATCGAGGCGCAAGGCACATCCATGACAGAACTGGTCATTGCCGTCCTCTTTGAAATCGGTGGCATCCTGGCGGCGGCCTGCGGACTCCAGGCCGTTCTGCGATTGCGGCAGGAGGAAGTGGCGGGCACCGCAGAACTGGTGCTCTCGCAACCGCTCGGCCGCATTCGTTGGTTTGGCAGCTTTCTCGGCCTCGGGGCGGGCTCGGTAGTACTCGTGATGGTGTTCGCCGCCTTCGGTGCCTGGTATTCCTTGTTGGTCTCCGGTGAAACAACCGTTGATGTGGGCAACGTATGGGAGACTGCCGGGGCTCAAATCCCGGCTGCACTGCTTTACCTGGCCTTGCCGGCCGCGGTTTTTGTCACCTTGCCCCGCGCTACTGTTCCGATCGGTTGGGCGTTGCTGGCGTTGGGAGTCGTGCTGGGTATCTACGGCGGAATGCTGGGCTTCGACAAGACCCTCAGGGACCTGTCGCCATTCACACATACGCCGGTGGTTACCACCACGGGAACCGATTGGAGCGGCGGCTTTTGGATGCTCGGGATTGGAGCGGCGCTAGTGGTGTTCGCGTTCGTCGCCGTACGGCGCCGGGAGGTTGGCACGGTCTGAGCCGCTCTAGACATAAGGCCGGTAGTTAAGTCTGGTATTTCAGACAGCGCATGGAGGGAGTGGTCTGGCGTTGCCGCACTTAACAGGGCACGCTTGAGTACGGGATACCGGACACATCGCCCCGGAGAGGCTGGACGGTGTCCGCTTCAGCAGTCTTGAGCAGTGAGGAACCATGACAACCACGCCACTGGCACCAGGCAAGGCCACGTCCAAGGTCCCTGCCGCCGAAAATACGCTGCGCATCCTGAAACTGTTGGCCTCCCGCCGGGGTCCGATGGCGGCGTCGAACATTGCGACGGCGCTCGGCTTGCCCCGCTCCAGCGTCTACCACCTGCTCGGTGTCATGGAGGCCAACGGCTTCGTCCTGCATCTGCACGAAGAGCAGCGCTACGGCCTCGGCATCAGCGCCTTCGAGCTCAGCTCGGCCTATTCGCGGCAGGAGCCCTTGTCGCGTCTCGGGCGGCCCATGTTGGCCTCGCTGGTGGACGTGATCG
This sequence comes from Arthrobacter sp. 21a14, assembly GCA_050627125.1. Lineage (GTDB taxonomy): Bacteria > Actinomycetota > Actinomycetes > Actinomycetales > Micrococcaceae > Arthrobacter. Next base: position 829,455 of record CP192487.1, read on the forward strand.
GCGAAAGCGCGCACCTGGCCGTGCTTCACGGTCGCGACGTCCTCTACATCGTGGAGGAGCGCGCCAAGAACCGCCCAAGCCTGGTGACCGACGTCGGAGTTCGCCTGCCCAGCCACCTCACCGCGTCAGGCCGTGCAATCCTGGCCGCCCTGCCAAAGTCACAGGTTCGCGCCCTTTACCCGAATGCCGCCGCCTTCACATCGCGCCACGAAGTGGAATTCCCGATCATGAAGTACTCCGCCCTGTCCTCCCATCTGGACCAGGTGCGGCAGCGTGGCTACGCCACGGAAAACGGCGAGATCACGCCCGGATTCGGCTCAATAGCCGCCGCTGTGACTGACCACGTGGGATGGCCGACGGCGGCAGTCGCCGTCACGTTCTTGGAGGACAAAGTGCCGGCTGAGCAATGGCCGGTACTGGCTGCGCGCATCCGCAAGGCTGCCGACGAATTATCGGTGCGCATTCACGGACGACCGGCTGGCTAGGACGTTCGCATAGTGGATTCGCCCTAGTCGCCACGCGGCTTCGGTTCGCCGGGCTTCGGTTCGCCCGGCTCAGGTTGGGCCGGCTGCGAGGCTTCGCGCTCGACGAGTCTGCGGAAGGTCTCCAGCTCACCGCGGAAGCTGCCCCGGTAGGACCCCATGGCGAAAATCCGCCCGAAGACCGCTGAAACGAATCCTCGGGTCACGAACTCCTGCTGAATGCGCGTGCCGCCTCCCTCGGCAGTAAACCTCACATCCGACTCGCCCTTCAGGATCGCGTTGCCGAAACGTGTGCGGATGTGCCAAGGCCGTTCGACGGCGAGGATCTCCGTGGGGCTTGCCATCCGTCCGAACCACACCGTGTAGCGGCTGCCGGCCTGGTCGACCGAGCCACCGCGATCGGTCACGCGGGTGACTCCGCCGATCCATTCCGGGAACCGGTCCAGGTCCGTCCAGGTCGCGAAAACGCGCTCCGGGGGAGCCGCAACGAGGGTCGTCACTCGGAATGTTGCCATGGGTCCAGCATGCGCTGCTTCTCGCGTGAATGCGAGGGGCGGTGTTAGTTCATGACGACGCTCTGGCGGTGGATCGGAGAAGGGACGGTATGCGTCTGTAATCCCGGACAGCACCAGTTGAAAAGCCATTCCGGGGGCCTCGTAAAGGGGCTTTAGTAGAAGCAGAAGAACTTTCCACTACACACTTCCCAAAGACGAAGGAGTCATCATGGCACCCGCTGATTTCACTACTGGTGCCCGTCCGGTTAAGGCCGCGCGGGGTACTGAGCTTACTGCCAAGTCGTGGCAGACCGAAGCGCCGCTGCGCATGTTGATGAACAATTTGGATCCTGAGGTCGCTGAGCGTCCGGATGATTTGGTGGTTTACGGCGGCACGGGCCGTGCTGTCCGGTCCTGGGCTGCGTTTGATGCGATCACCCGGACCCTGGAGACGATGGAGAAGGACGAGACGCTGCTGGTCCAGTCGGGCAAGCCGGTGGGTGTGTTCCGCACCCATGAGTGGGCTCCGCGGGTGTTGTTGGCGAACTCGAACCTGGTGGGGGACTGGGCGACGTGGCCCGAGTTCCGCCGCCTCGAGGCCGAGGGCCTGATGATGTATGGGCAGATGACGGCCGGGTCCTGGATTTACATCGGCACGCAGGGCATCCTGCAGGGCACCTACGAAACCTTCGCCGCCGTCGGCAACAAGCTCGCCTCGGAGGGACGCCACCCGGCCCCCGCCGCTGAAGGCTCAACTGAGGGACCCTTGGCTGGGACGCTGACGTTGACCGGTGGGTGTGGTGGGATGGGCGGTGCCCAGCCGCTGGCCGTGACGTTGAATGATGGTGCGTGCCTGATCGTGGACGTGGACGAGACCCGCCTGCGCCGCCGCGCGGGCAAGCGGTACCTGGATGAGGTCGAAACGGATCTGGATGCCGCGATCGCGAAGGTCCAGAAGGCCAAGGCCGAGCGTCGCGGCTGGTCCGTGGGGTATGTGGGCAACGCCGCCGAGGTGTTCCCGGAACTGCTCCGCCGGCATAAGGCCGGGGAGATCACCTTTGATGTGGTCACCGACCAGACATCCGCGCACGACCCGTTGTCGTATTTGCCGGAGGGCATCACGGTGGCGGAGTGGCACACGGAGGCCGCGGCGGATCCGGAAGGGTTCACGAAGAAGGCCCAGGCGTCCATGGCCCGGCAGGTGCAGGCGATGGTGGAGTTCCAGGACGCCGGTGCCGAGGTGTTTGATTATGGCAACTCGATCCGTGATGAGGCACGCAAGGGCGGGTACACCCGGGCGTTTGAGTTCCCCGGTTTCGTTCCGGCGTATATCCGTCCGTTGTTCTGCGAGGGTCTGGGCCCGTTCCGCTGGGTTGCCCTGTCGGGGGACCCGGAAGACATCGCCGTGACCGACAAGGCCATCAAGGAGTTGTTCCCGGAGAACACGCACCTGCACAAGTGGCTGGATGCCGCGGCGGAGCGGGTGGAGTTCGAGGGCCTGCCGGCCCGTATTTGCTGGCTCGGGTACGGTGAAAGGGCCAAGGCCGGGCTGTTGTTCAACCAGTTGGTGAAGGAGGGCAAGGTCAAGGCTCCGATCGTGATCGGCCGTGACCACCTGGACTCCGGGTCGGTGGCGTCCCCGTACCGGGAGACCGAGTCCATGGCCGACGGGTCCGACGCGGTAGCTGACTGGCCGTTGCTGAACGCGCTGTTGAACACCTCTTCGGGTGCTACGTGGGTGTCGATCCATCACGGTGGTGGTGTTGGTATTGGCCGGTCCCTGCACGCCGGGCAGGTTTCCGTCGCTGACGGCACGGACCTGGCCGCGGAGAAGCTCGAACGGCTGTTGACCAACGACCCCGGCATGGGCGTCATCCGCCACGTCGACGCCGGCTACGACCGCGCCGTCGAAGTCGCCAACGAACGAGGCGTCCGCATCCCTATGAACGAAAGCAAGTAGGCAACAAAGTGACTATTACAACCCACGAACCCCTGACCGTTACCCTCGGTTCCAGCGGCGTGACCCCGGAAGACGTCGTGGCAGTAGCACGCCACGATGCCAAGGTGACCATCTCCCAGGACGCCTTGGATAACGTCGCCAAGGTCCGCGCGCACATCGACAGCCTCGCCACCAGCGATGTCCCCGCCTACGGCATTTCAACGGGTTTCGGCGCGTTGGCCAACCGCCACATCCCCAACGACCTCCGCACGCAGCTGCAGAAGTCGCTGATCCGCAGCCACGCAGCGGGCATGGGTCCGGCGGTTGAACGCGAAGTGGTCCGCGGCATCATGTTCCTCCGCGCCAAGACCCTCGCATCCGGCCGTACGGGCGTCCGTCCCGTGGTCCTGCAGACCATGGTGGATGTCCTCAACGCCGGCATCACCCCGCTTGTCCGCGAGTTCGGTTCGCTGGGCTGCTCCGGCGACCTCGCGCCGCTGTCCCACTGCGCGCTGGTGCTGATGGGCGAAGGCGAAGCAACCGGTCCCGACGGCGAACTGTACGGAACCGCTGGCAAGCCGCCCGTCGCTGAGCTGCTCGCGCAGCACGGCATCGAGCCGGTCACCCTCGCGGAAAAGGAAGGCCTGGCCCTCGTCAACGGCACCGAAGGCATGCTCGGGATGCTGCTGATGGCCATCGCTGACATCCGTTTGTTGCTCGCGACGGCGGACGTCACCGCCGCACTCAGCGTGGAGGCGCTGCTGGGCACCGATCAGGTGTTCCTGCCGGAGCTGCACGCTGCCCTGCGTCCGCACCCCGGGCAGGCTGCCAGCGCGGACAACATGCTGCGCGTGCTGTCCAACTCGCCGATCGTCGCCTCCCACCGGATCAACGACACCAAGGTCCAGGACGCTTACTCCCTGCGTTGCGCCCCGCAGGTTGCCGGCGCTGTCCGCGACACCGTGGACCACGCCGCACTGGTAGCTTCTCGCGAACTGGCCGCAGCGATCGACAACCCGGTTGTCCTGCCGGACGGCCGCGTCACGTCCAACGGCAACTTCCATGGTGCGCCCGTGGCCTACGTCCTGGACTTCCTGGCCATCGCCGTCGCGGACCTCAGCTCCATCGCCGAGCGCCGCACGGACCGCATGCTGGACCCGGCCCGCTCGCACGGTCTCCCGGCCTTCCTCGCCGGGGACCCCGGCGTCGATTCCGGCCTCATGATCGCCCAGTACACGCAGGCCGGCCTGGTTTCGGACAACAAGCGCCTGGCCGTGCCGGCATCGGTGGACTCCATCCCGAGCTCTGCCATGCAGGAAGATCACGTCTCCATGGGTTGGCACGCTGCCCGCAAGCTTCGCAAGGCCGTGGAGAACCTGCGCCGCGTCCTGGCCGTGGAGTTGGTCACCAGCGCCCGCGCCATCGACATGCGCACGCAGATGTCCGACGGCGAACTGACCCCGGGCCCGGCCGGTATGGCTGTGCTCGAGGTGCTTCGCGAAGTGGTCCAGGGACCGGGAACAGATCGGTTCCTGTCGCCCGAACTCGAAGCGGCTGACCGTCTGGTTGGCTCCGGCGCGGTCCGTGCGGCCGCCGAATCCGCCGTCGGGATCTTGGCCTGACGTCGAATAAAACGCTCATTTGATGGGCAAATTTGTCACGTCCCGGAAATTGTTCGCAACGCAATCTCCGGGGCGTGACAAATGTAGTAGAACTTATGGTGTACGTCACGTCCACGTCAACGATGCCGTGGGCCTGACGGTCAACCGTTCATAACTCAATACACAACAGCGAACATCCACAAAGGGGTAGAAGTTCAATGAAGGCACGTGGAGCAGTCCTCTCCAGACGAAGCGCACACTCAGTTACGGTTTCGGACTGGAGGCAACTCAAGGTTGGCGAGCGCGTGGAGGTAGTCAAGTACGCGCACGTGATCGCGGCCGGGCTGATCGAGGAAGTCTCCGGCAGCGGAAATGTGGTGTGGCTGGAGCACTCTGGGCCAGGCGTCACGGAGGAAGGCAAGGAATTGTTCATGAAGTCCGACGGCGTGACTCTTCGCCGGGCGTAGTTCTCAGTGAAGCAAAAAGCCGGGGCTTAGGCCCCGGCTTTTTGTTTTACTACTACAACTGCAATTACTACTGTTACGCAGCGAGCACTTCGTGGGTCTGGCCGAAGGGAACGGATTCGTCCAGGGCCACTGTGTAGGTGCCGGGCTCGTGCCGGGTCACCAGAATGCCGCAGTTGGCATCTGCTGCTGCGTTGTTGATCAAAGCATCCACGGCGCGTTCAAGTCCGTCGTGGATCTCGTCTGCCTTTGAAAAAGACAGGCGAATTTCGCGTTCTGCAGTGATTGCAGCGGTCATTTCGGGGCCTCCTTTTACTTGCCGCATGCGAGGGCGACCCATCAATCATAGGACGTTTGACGCAAAATATGTAAGATGACCGGCAGCATCGATGTCCGGCCCCTCATCTCCGGACCATGGCGCGAAGCAGCTTTACCGCCACGGAGAGCGCTGCAATGTCCACCGGACCGGGCTTGATGGCCTCCTTGATGGTCTCCTGGACGCGGGCCAGTTGTTCGATGTTTCCACGTTCCCAGTCCATGATTCGCTCCACTGGGTCAGACGCCGTGGCAGTCACCGCACCAGAGATCCGGGGCGTGTGCCGCACTACCGCTTTGGTCATGTCCGCGAGCACCAGATACATGTCATCCCGCAAGGCCGCACGTGCCAGCGACTCCCAGTGGGTGTCCCGCGGGAGCATGGTGATGTGTTCCAGCAGGGGGATGGCCGAGATCCGTTCGAAGACTGCGAAGTACACCTCGGCCACCGCCTCCACTGGCTCTTGCAGTTCCTCCGCGATAACGGAAATGTCCAGCAATCCGTAGCTGACCAGGAGTTCGGATGCCCTGATGCCCAGATCATGGGGCAAGCCCACCGAGTCTGTATGGGCCAGGCGTTTCTGGGTGTGGTGAGGGTTGACTCCATGAAGGAAGCTCGTGAGGTTCTCCCGCATCAAGGACATCGGCTGCTCAAGCCTGGCCAAGGCATCGGCAATGGGCTTGTCGCGGAAATCGTGGGTCACGTACCAGCGGACAGACCGGTCCAGCAGCCGCCGCAAGTCCAGGGCAACGGCGGCTCCATGCTCACGGGGGGTGGTGGGCGGCACCTGGGCGATGCTGCCGGTGAGGGCGTCAAAGTCCCAAATCTTCCGCATCACCACGAACGCCCGGGCCACTGCCGGGGCAGAAACGGTCGTCTCCTCCATCGCGCGGAAAGCGAAGGCTATGCCTCCCATGTTGATCATGTCGTTGGCCACCACCGTGGCTACGATCTCCCGGCGCAGGGGATGCGTGGAGAGATGTTTACCGAACCGCTCTGAGACTTGCTGGGGGAAATAGCCACGAAGGGTTTGAGAAAACCAGGGATCATCGGACAAACCGCCCTCGGTGAGTTCGCGGGCGAGTTCGATTTTGGCATAGGCCGCCAGCACGGCGAGTTCTGGAGTGGTTAATCCCTTGCCAGTCAGGACCCGTGCCTGAAGTTCGGCGTTGCTGGGAAGGCATTCGAGTTCCCTGTCCAGATCTGTGACTGACTCGAGCCAATCCATGGTCCGTTCAAAGCTGGGGCTCCATTCCAGCGCCAGTTGCTTGTCATTGAGGAGCAGGACGTTCTGGTCATCGTTGGTTTTCAGGACGAGCCGTCCAACCTCGTCTTGGAGCGAGTGCAGGAATCCGGTTCTTTCTGCCATGGACATCCTGCCTGCGGAGATCATCCGGTCAAGGAAGATCTTGATGTTCACTTCATGGTCCGAGCAATCCACGCCAGCTGAATTATCGATCGCATCGGTATTGACCAGAACGCCTGCCAAAGCTGCTTCGATCCGGCCGCGCTGGGTTACTCCAAGGTTGCCGCCCTCGGCAATGATGTGCGCGCGAAGATCCTTGGCGTTGACCCGGATGGCGTCGTTTGATTTGTCTCCCACCTCGGCATGGGTCTCCGTGGATGCCTTGATGTAGGTGCCGATTCCGCCGTTGTACAGGAGGTCCACCGGGGCAGTGAGCACTGCACGGAGAAGCTCAGGAGGGCTCATCGCCAGCTGGCCATTGTCACCAGTGCCTTCATCCAATCCCAAGGCGAGCCGGACTTGATCCGTGAGCGGGATGGATTTTTCCGTCCGGGCAAAGACGCCGCCGCCCTCACTCAGCTTGGTGCGGTCATAATCGGCCCAGGAGGAGCGTGGGAGTTTGAAGAGTCGTTCCCGCTCGGCGTAGGAGACCTCAGGGTCCGGCGTGGGATCCAGGAAGATGTGCCGGTGATCGAAGGCGGCCACGAGCTTGATGTGGTGTGAGAGGAGCATCCCGTTGCCAAAGACGTCTCCGCTCATGTCTCCGATGCCGACAACCGTGAAGTCCTCAGCCCGGCAATCGATCAGGAGTTCACTGAAGTGGTGCCGCACGGATTCCCAGGCACCTCGGGCCGTGATGCCCATCTGCTTGTGGTCATAACCTACTGAGCCTCCGGAAGCGAAGGCGTCTCCGAGCCAGAATCCGTACTCCCCGGCGAGGGCGTTGGCGATGTCCGAGAAGGTTGCTGTTCCCTTATCGGCGGCCACAACGAGGTAGTAGTCGTCGCCATCGTGCCGTACCACCCGGGGTGGCGCGAGTACGCGGCCGTTGCTTCCGCCGTCGGGGTCCTGCACCAGGTTGTCCGTGATATCCAGCAAACCGCGGATGAATGTCCGGTAGCTTTCCTGACCTTCCGCAAGCCAGGCCGCACGGTCCTCTGCCGGGTCCGGGAGTCGTTTGGGGAAGAATCCGCCCTTGGCTCCGGTGGGCACAATCACGGCGTTCTTGACCGTCTGGGCTTTCACGAGTCCCAGGATTTCCGTCCGGAAGTCTTCCCTCCTGTCCGACCACCGAAGGCCACCGCGGGCTATCGGACCGAAACGCAGATGGACGCCTTCAACGCGCGGCGAATAGACCCAGATCTCGAATTTCGGGCGGGGCGCAGGGGCAGCCGGGATGCTGGCGGGGTTGAGTTTGAAGCTGATGAAGGGCTTGTTGAGATAGAAGTTCGTGCGGAGCGTGGCGTCCACCAGGCTCGCCAGGGAACGCAGCAACCTGTCGGCGTCCAGGACGGGGACGGCGTCGATGGCTTCCATCAGGTTCGTCCGGGCTCTATGAACGGCCTGCGTCCTGTGGCTCAGTTCGCTGCTTCCCTCTTCGAACAGATCGCCCCTGGCTGGCCCCGGCTCCCCATGACCGGAATTGAGGAGTTCCGGATCAAACAAGTCCGGAGCGAAGCGGTCAGGATTGAATTTCGCCTCGAACAATTCCAGCAGCGCATGGGTGGCCATGGCGTTCCCGCGGAGCGTATCCGCGATGAAGCCGTAGGAGTTGGTGCTCCCCAGTTGCCGGAGGTACTTGGCATACGCGCGCAGGATGGCAACCCGCCGCCAGTCGATGCCCTCCTTGATGACCAAGGCGTCCAAAGCGTCTGACTCAGCATCACCGCGCATCGCCGCACAGAACGCGCCAGCCAGCAGATCGCCCGTGGCCACGGGGTCAACCCCGCGCGGATACTTCAGGCCGAGGTCGTACAGGAAGAACTGCCGCCCGTCGGCACGCTGAACGTCGAAAGGCCGCTGGTCCAGGACCTTCAAGCCCAGGTTATGGAAGAAAGGGAGGATCTCGGTCAGGCTCTGCGGGCGCGTTAGGTAAAGACGGATCCGGGCGTCCTCACTGAGGACTGCCGTGCCGGGACGTTGGTAAACGGTGAGGAGAGGATCCGCCTCGCCTGCAGAATCCGGCTCTGCCGGGAAGCTTTCGAACTTCGCTATGTCCTCAACTGCGTCCTCCACCTCGTAATCAGCCTTGTAGCTGGCCGGAAACGCAGTTGCCCACTGCTTGGACAACCTGGCTGCCTCCTCCCGCGGATACCTCGTTTGGAGGGCCTCGTCCAAGCCTTGAGCCCAGGACCTCGTGGCGGCGATGATCCTCTGCTCAAGGGCTGCGGCGTCCACCACCGCCGGAGCGCCGCCGTCCGATGAGTCGTGCCGTGAGGGGTCCTTTGGCAAAAGGATCCGGAAGAACACGCGAGCCATCGCGGACTCGCCCAACCGAAGCTCGAACTCTATGGCGTCCGAACCAAACGCCTCGCGCAACTCGCGCTCGATGTTGAGCCTGACGGCCGTGCTGTACCTGTACCTGGGGAGGAAAACCAGTGCTGTCATGAACCGGCCGAAGGAGTCCGGACGAAGAAAGAGCCGGGTGCTATGGCGTTCCTGGAGTCGCAGGATCTCGCGCGCACGGATGGCCAGCTGCTCGGCATCGATGTGGAACAGTTCGTCCCGCGGATACGCCTCCAACACCGCAAGGAGCTCCTTGGCGTGATGCGACGAGGCCGGGTAGCCGAAGGCCCGCAGCACTTCCTCCACTGTGTCCCGGATGACCGGGATTTGCTGGGCCGAACGAGCTGTTGAACTGGGGGAGAAGAGGCCAACAAAGGTGCACGCACTGGTGTTCGTGCCGTTCATGTTCACGGTGCCAAGGGTGATCTCGTCGAGGTAGGCACGGCGAAGGACCGTTGAGCGAAGCGTGGATTTGGTGAGGGTAAGCACCTTGCCGGGAACATCGCCCGGCGCTGGACTGGCCGCATCACGGAGGAGGCCGAGGCCGCGGCGCCCGCGAAACCCCAGGAAGACAAAATTCCCGTCATCCAGCCACCGCAACAGCTCCTGTGCTTCGCGCGCCGTTCGGTCTTTTGCTCCGGCCCCGTCCAGCACACGGATTTCGTGTACCAGTTCCTCGTGGATGGCATCAGCGTCCGCTGCCGCAGCCCGGACATCACCCAAGACCTTGTTCAGCCGGCCCACCAGCAGCTCGGCGCTCGCGTTGTCCGGAATCCGGGGGATCTCAATCGCTATCCACGCCTCCGTGAGCGGTCCGTCGTCGTGCTCGTCCGGTGAAGGGACCGGTGCGGTCGTCGCCCCGGCATGCTCCTCGAAACGTTCGACGCCGGTGGGCAGCCCCGAGCGGTGAGGTCCCCTGTGGATACCCGTCATGCGGTGGGTGGCCGGGTCCCGCGTGACGCTGAAAGTGGGGTGCACCAAAAGCCGGATGGAAGCGGTGTCACGAGCGATCTCCGCTGTTACGGAGGGAACCAGGTAGGGCATGTCATCCGAGACAATTGCCACCAAGCTGGTATCTGTTTCGTTCAGGACTCCGATCACTGCTTGTCCAGGTTCACGGCGTTCCGCTAACGAGCGGTGGTAGCGTGCCCGTTCCAACAAGGTTTCGGGCGTGTAGCTGCGGACGTCGTCGTCCGTGACGTGCTCGTAGTAGTCGGTCAGGAATCCGTCCGCCGGCTCCATAATTGGTGCCATGTCGCTGCGCCTCCGCTGCGCAAAGGAGCGGCCGTGCTGCTGCGGTCGGCAAAGTCCATGCGCCTCATTTCATGATCGCTGGCGCCGGGCCGGGGGTAAAGCCCCAATGGTCAGCCTCCAACGGACAATTCACCCACGCATGCGGGGGTGAATTGTCCGTTGGAGGGTGACGAGCGAGCTAGCGCTTTACGGCGTCCAGCTTGAGCATCTTGGCGATGACACCGTCCAGTTCGGAGTCGTCGAAGATTTTCTTCCAGTCGTCCTTGATGATGGTGTCCTTGCCGTACTGGATGGCGATTTCGCAAGCTTCGGAGAACGGGTTGGATCCGCGCAGGGCGTTGGTCAGCGCGATTTGGACGTGGCCGAACAGCATGGCCTTGGCGGCTTCCTCGGGGACGCCGGCGGTGTGTACGGTCTCATGGAGTGCTTCGTTGAGCAGGGTGCCGATCATGCAGGCCACGGTTTCCACCAGGGTGGGTTCCAGGATGGCGAGCTGTTTGACGGTGACCCAGTGGACGTCGATCACGGGTGCGTAGATGGTGCGGATAACTGCTTCGGCTACGTCGCGGGTGGCTGCGGGTGCGTCCTCGTCGATTGCGGAAACAACGTTCTGCGGGGCGCCTTGGCCGCCGAAGGTATCGGCCCATTCTTCCTTGGTGGTGCGCTCCAGGAACACCGATGGGTGGCACGGGTGCGCAACGGCCTGAACTACGTCGTCGCGCTTGGCCAGCAGGCCGGCGTAGGCAGCGGCCGGGTCAAGCGTGAGGAGGATCGCGCCGGACTTCATCTGCGGTACGACGCCCTCGGAGACGATGCCAAGAACGGTGTCCGGGACGGCGAGGATGACCACGTCGGCGGTCTTGACGGCGTCGTCAGTGCTGGTGATTTCGCGGCCTTCGGCGCGGACGCGTTCCTGGCCGGCGGGGGAGTTCTCGCTGTAGAAGACGTTGTGGTTGGACTTCTGGAGGTTCGCGGAAACGCGCATCCCCATCTTGCCACCGGCTCCGACAACGGCGACCGTCAATTGTTCTGCTGACATTTCATTTGCTCCTTAGGAAATCGAGGCTTTGTTGGGTCCACTGGTTTTCGAGGCGGATCGTTTCCGCTTCGGAGTCCTGCCACGGCAGCCAGTGTTCGACGATCTGGTTGATGTTTCTTTCTTTGGGCCGGATCTTCTTGACCATGTAGTCGTAGTCAAGGAGACCCTCGCCCAGGGGTGCGCCCGAGTACGTGAACCCGACCCATCCCTGCTTGCGACTGAACGCAAAGTCTTTGATGTGCATATTCAGGACGTAGGGTTCGACGGCGTCAATCACCTCGCGCGGCATCTCCAGCGCCGCTACGGTATTGGCGGGGTCGCTGCAAATGCCGAGGTACGGGCTGTTGGCGCGGCGGACGACGTCCAGGATCCGTTCGGTGGGGACCTGTTCATAGGTCTCGATCGCGATTCTCACCCCGGCTGCCTCGAACTCGGGCAGGACTTCTTCGAAGATCGCGGTTGCTTCGTCTGCCGTGGGGGTGTGGCCGGGCATGTTGAACATGGTCCGAAGCAGGTCTGAGCCCAGGATGCCCGCGATGTGCAGGAACTTCCGAAGGTGCTCCGGGCGAATGCCCTTCGTGCCGACTTCCAAGGTGATCCCTAGTTCGTCTGCCGTACGGCGGACGGCGGCGAGGTCGCCGTCGTTCATCTCTTCCAGTGGCGCGTAATCGCAGATCTGGAAAAGGTCCACGCCCAGGTCCGCGGCCTTCTTGAGCGCGTCATGGATGCTCAGCGGCTTGCTAACTTGGTCGGAGAGCTGCCAGAAGAAGGCGTAGCTGCTCAAGCCAATTCTGCTAAGCCCGATCTTGCTCATGCCGCCACCGCCTTATCCGCGGCAAGACGCGCAGAGGCTTCGTCCAGGATGGTCTTGAGCGCTTGAGGATCGTGGGCGAAGCGGCCCAGGAACAGGCCGGCGACGGCGGTGTCCAGTTCGGTGATCAGGCCGGGTCCGGCGCTGCCGCCGTAGATGACCCGGCTGTTTTCCTGGCCCGGCCGCGATCGGAGGTGCTCGTCCAAGCCGCGGACTACGGCGCTGATGTAGCCGGGCGTGGCTGGTTCCGGTGCGCCGATGGCCCATTGCGGTTCGTAGGCCACGATGGTCCTGGTGGTGCGGCCCAGGGACCCGGCGCGATTCAACGCCGCGTCCACTTCCGCGGTGCACTGGGCGATGGCTTCCTCCGGTGATCCTGCAGTGAGTTCGCCAACACAGAGAACAGGGGTCAGGCCGTTGCGGTAGGCTGCGGCGGTTTTGAGGCCGATGATCCGATCGTCTTCGCCGAAGATCCGGCGTCGTTCGGCATGGCCGACCTCAACGTACCGGCCGCCGAGCTCAGCAACGGTCTTGCCGCCGACCTCGCCGGTGTAGGCGCCTTCGTCTTCCCAGAAGATGTCCTGCGCGCCCGTGCCAACGCGGGCTGCACCCAGGATCCGGGCAGCTTCGGGCAGGGCCGGGAGAGTGGGCAGGACGAAGAGCTCGATGTCGCCGCTGACCACGGCAGGGTGCTTGAACGCGATAGTGGCAACGTCCCGGCAGTAGTCGATGGAGCGCTGGTAGCCGAAGTACATCTTCAGGCTCACGCCGATCACTGCCCTCGGACGGTCGGAAGAGGGCTTAGCAGGAAGTGACACCTTCGTAGTCCTTAATCAGGGTGACTTTCTCGGCCGAGGCGGAAGCTTCGTCAAAGGTGTAGGTGAGCCATTCCTTGGCCAGGCGGCGGGCCAGTTCCAGGCCCACCACTCGCTGGCCGAAGGTGAGGACCTGGGCGTTGTTGGAAAGGACTGAACGTTCCACGGAGAAGGAATCGTGGGCGGTGACCGCGCGGATGCCGGGGACCTTGTTCGCAGCGATCGCGACGCCGAGGCCGGTGCCGCACACCAAGAGTGCACGGTCCGCGTTGCCGGCGGCGATCAGTTCAGCGGCAGCGATCGCGACGGACGGATAGGGAGTGTGGCTAGTAGCGTCCACGCCGACGTCGGTGACGGACTCCACCAGTTCGTTGGCCTCAAGGTCGGCTTTCAGGGCTTCCTTGTATTCGAATCCGGCGTCGTCCGATCCGATGACCAGGCGCAGTTTGGCGCTCATGCGTTCTCCTTAACTGGGGTGTTCTCTGCGGTTTTGGTTTCCGCGAAAGTGTTGTGGATGGCCCGGACGATCAGCGCCAGGGAAATGGCTCCGGCGTCGGGGGTTCCGAGGCTCTTTTCTGCGTGCGGGCGGGCGCGGCCCATCAGAGGCAGCAGTTGCGCCGTGGCCTCGGCTGCATGCTGGGCCGTTGCAGCGGCGGCTCCCCACGCTTCGGTGAGGGACCGTCCGTCTCGGACGCCCTCGTTGAGTGAGTCACGGAACGGGACCAGGACGTCAACCATGGTTTTGTCGCCCACTTTGGCTTTGCCGAAGTTCATGATCGCGGCGGCGGCGTCGGCCACGCCGGTGGCGACAGCACCGGCGTCGGGCGCGTTGACGTCACCCAAGGCGTCCCCGACTGCCCGCAGCGCCATGCCCCAGAGGGCGCCTGAGGTGCCGCCGGCCTTGTCGGCCCAGGCATCACCGGCAAAGTAGAGGCTGGTGGCGGCACCGGCCCCACGTTCGACGGCGTCTGCCGCGGCCTCGACGGCGGCACGGACTCCGCGTTCCATGCCGATGCCGTGGTCGCCGTCGCCGGCGATCGCATCGATCCTGCCCAGTTCGTCCACGTTCGCGTCGACCACAGCCTTCGCGGCACCAAGCGCTGCAAGGACACGTGCTGCCGCATCACGGGATGCCTCGGAGGCAACTGGGATGGAACGCTCCGCCTCGTGAGAACCGGCGGCGAGTTGCTCGGCGTCAAGCGCTTGGGCACTCACTGCCCCACGGCGGAACGCCGGGGCGTCAGCGGGAGCGAGCCAGAGTTCCTCCAGCTCGGAATCCAGCCAGAAGAGCGTCAGGGAGGTGCCGGCCATGTCGAAACTCGTAACGAGTTCGCCAACCTGCGGGTCCACTGCTTCGATGCCTGCTTCGGCAAGTAACTGTGCGACGCGACGGTAGACCACGAAGAGTTCCTCGTATTTAACGCTGCCGAGTCCGTTGAGGATCGGCACCACGCGTGCGCCCTGCACGGTGAGGCCGTCGGGGACCTCGGTAAGGAGGTCCTTGACCAGCAGCTCGGCGAGTTCATCCGCCGTCGGGATGTCAGTTTCGCCGATGCCCGGTTCGCCGTGGATACCCATGCCCACAGCCATGCGGCCTTCCGGAACCGTGAAGAGCGGGTGGTCCGCGCCGGGCAACGTGCAGCCCGTGAACGCGACGCCGAACGTGCGGGTGCGGTCATTGGCGCGCTCAGCGATCTCCATGACGCGGTCCATGTCACGGCCCGCTTCGGCCGCTGCCGCTGCGACCTTGAAAACTGTCAGGTCGCCGGCGATGCCGCGCCGCTTGTGTTTCTCGGCCAGGGGAGCGGAGGAGATGTCGTCGGTGACGGCGATGCTGCGGCAATCAATGCCTTCCGCGCGGAGCTTGTCTTGTGCCTGGGTGAAGTGCAGGACATCGCCGGCGTAGTTGCCATAGCCCAGGAGCACGCCGCCGCCGTTGTCCGCCGCCTTGGCCACGTTGTAGACCTGTTGGGCTGATGGGGAGGCGAAGAGGTTGCCCATGGCTGCGCCGTGTGCCAGGCCCTGGCCAACGAGCCCGGCAAATGCGGGGTAGTGGCCGGAGCCTCCGCCGATCACCAGGGCCACGGATTCCGGGGCGCTCCGGGTGCTGCGGGCGACGCCGCCGGAGACGCGCCGTACCCAGCGGCCGTGCGAGGCGACGAATCCTTCGATCATCTCGTCGGCGAAAGCTGCGGGTTCATTGAACAAGCGGGTCATGCGGAGGCTCCTGGAGCTATGGATGGAAAGGGGATGGTTACGGCTCGGCGTGGTGTCCGGCGCCCTGGGGATCCAGAGCCTCGGCGGGGATGCCTTCAGAAGCCTTGCGCTGACGGCTGAGGGTGACCATGAGGATCGAGGAGAGCAACATGAAGCCTCCGACGACGAACATGGGAACCGTGTAGCCGCCTGTCAGGTCCTTGAGCCAGCCCGTGATGTAGCCGGCGCTGAAGCCTGCCAGGTTGCCCACCGTGTTGATGAGTGCGATTCCCGCTGCAGCTGCTGCACCGGTGAGGAACTGTGTTGGCACGGTCCAGAAGTTGGGCAGCGCCGCGAAGATGGACATGGCGGTGATGGTGATGACGGCGATGGTTGCAGCCGGGGAACCTGCGAACAGTGCCAGCGGGATGCTCACGCCGCCAATGAGCGCGGGGAGTGCGATGTGCCAGGTCCGCACGCCACGCTTGGTGGCGTCCTTGGACCAGAAGTACAGCGCGAAAGCAGCCGGCAGGTATGGGATGGCCGTGATCAAGCCCTTTTGGAAGACATCGAACTTGGTGCCGTAGAGGCCTTCGAAGCCGGCGATGATGGTCGGCAGGAAGAAGCCCAGTGCGTAGAGGCCGTAGATGAAGCCGAAGTAGATCAGGGAGAGCATCCAGACCCGGCCGTTGCCGAACACGGTGCGTACGCTCACGTGCTTGTTGCTGGCGGCGGTTTCCTTCTTTTCCTTTTCAAGGGCGCCGGTCAGCCAGGTCTTTTCCTCGGACGTCAGCCACTTGGCCTTGGCGGGGGAGTCGGCCAGGTAGAACCAGGCAATGATGCCGATGATGATCGCGGGGATGGCGACGCCGAAGAACATGAACCGCCAGCCCTCAAGGCCGAAGAACACGCCATGTTGCTGGATCAACGCGCCGGCAAGAGGAGCGCCGATCACGGTGGTGAGGGGCTGTGCCAAGTAGAAGAGAGCAAGGATCTTGCTGCGGTGCTTCGAGGGAACCCAGAGGCTCAGGAAGAGGATGGCGCCGGGGAAGAATCCGGCTTCTGCCACGCCCAGGATGAAGCGCAGGATGTATAGCTGCTCCACGTTTCCTACCCAGGTGAAGAGGAGGGAAACGATGCCCCAGCTGACCATGATGCGGGCAAGCCAGCGGCGGGCGCCGAACTTGTGAAGGGCCAGGTTGCTGGGGACTTCAAGAAGGATGTAGCCGATAAAGAAGACGCCGGAGGCGAAGCCGAATTGGGCCGCCGAGAGAGCCAGATCGTTGTTCATGCCGTTGGGGCCGGCGAACGAGATGGCTGTGCGGTCCAGGTAGTTGATGAAGAACATCAGGGCGACGAACGGCACCAGCCGTATAGCCACCTTCTTGATTGCGGATTTTTCGACCACCGATTGTGTGGTGTCCACATTGACTCCTAGATGTTGGTATCCCTGCGGATCCTGCATTGGATGCGCTGGGCTGACTCGTGTCCTTGCCGGGTAGGGACCGGCGATGGCGAAGCTTGTGATTTAAACCATAAGAGTGGAAAGCAAATTGGTCAACCGGTTGACGAGTTAAACTTTTCGACCCCTCTTCACGGCAGGATTCAACAGGTCATCCGGTTGCTACGCTGTGAAGGTGCCCGCGAACTCCGCCGCAGCAGCGGCCCATATGACGTCAGCTCTCGCCCCCATGGAGCAAGGCTCCGTTGTGTCCGAAGTGGCTGAGCGGCTACTCGCCTACTTCACGAGCGGCGACATCGCGCCCGGTACGCGCCTCCCCGCCGAGCGCCAACTCGCTGCTTCCCTCGGAGTCGGTCGTTCAGCAGTGCGCGAGGCACTGGCCGCGCTGGAGATCCTGGGGATCGTGATCGTCCGTCCGGGCTCGGGAACATACCTGCGCGACGGCGTCTCCGAACTCTTGCCTCGAACGCTCAGTTGGGGGCTGATGCTTGGTGAGCCCAGGACCCGCGAGCTAGTCGAATTGCGCAGCGGACTGGAGGTTCAGGCTGTGGAACTAGCGGCACTCCGAGTCACGGATGAGGCGTTGGGCCGTATGCGCGCCAACCTCGACGCCATGGAAAAGAACCTTGACAACCTCGCAGCCTTCGTTGAGGCCGACGCCTTGTTCCACCGCGAGATCGCCCAGGCCTCCGGGAACACGGTCCTCGAAGAGCTCCTGCAGAGCATCCGCTCGCTATTGCGGATCTGGGTCGACCGCGCCCTGACGGATGAAGGCCATGCTGAAGCGGCGCTGCGTGAGCACACCGCAATTTACGAAGCCCTCGTGGCCAGGGACGCTTCAGCGGTTTCCCTGTCCATGCGCTCGCACATGACGACGGCATCGCGTCGGCTCCTGGACGGGTTCGACGCAGCCCAGTAAAGACGTGGTGGCGGGATTCGAACCCGCGTGCGCTGCTTTGCAGGCAGCTCCCTGGCCTCTCGGGTACACCACGTGCAAATGACACTAGGCGCCCGAACCCGGGACGATCAAAGTTCATTGCCCCGGCTTTCGCAGGGCTACGTTGGCTTTCGGGGGACTACTTTGCTTTTCCCAGGATTACCGAAAGGCTACGGAACGTTGCCCTTGGTGACGCCTCCGCCGGGCCAGCCTGGAAACGCCCGCGGCCACCAGAAGGGTGAGAATTGCGGCAGCTGCGTGGGTGTAAAGCATCAGGTCGGCAGCATGCACTACGCCTGAACCCGGCTGACTGTCCGCAGGAACGGTCACTGGTTGCTGGGGCTGCCCGTGTAGATGGTCAGGGAATCCGATGCCGGAAAATGAGCCCCCCAAAGCTTCGAAACCGAGGAACAGCAATTGCTGGGCCGCTCCGGACAGCAGCAGCAACAGGATGGGCCCGTGGATCCAGCGGACCACCAGCTGCGCGGCCAGGGCAGAGAGGGCAACGAAGGCCAGCAGAACGGGCATCGCCGGGGCGCCGCCACCGGAAAGGACATGTGCGGCAAGACCCAACGCGACAGCAACGGGTCCTGCCACCCAGGCCCACTTGTCCTGCACAGGAGTTGCGCCCATCGCCGTCCTTCCCTTCCCCACAGGTTAAACGCAGGACGGCGCCCTGGAACAGGGCCCTACGCCAACAGCGTGTTGACCAGCCGTGCTGCCACTTTCGCGGTCCGTCCATCAATATCGAACTCCGGGTTAAGCTCGGCGACGTCCAAGTGCAACAGCGTCCCGCTTGCGGCTACTTGGCGGCAAACAGCGCTGATCACGGGAAGCGCCACCCCGTACGCAGCGGGGGCACTGACGCCCGGTGCCACCGAAGCAGGCAGTACGTCCAGGTCGATCGTCAGGTACAGCACATCGATTCCAGCCACGAAGTCGGCTACGAACGTCTCGACGCGCTCCGCGGAACAGTCCTCGTCCAGCAAGTACTTCACGCCCAGCCGGTCAGCGGTGTCAAAGAGCGTGCGGGTGTTGTTGGGCTGCGAGATTCCGACGACGGCGTACTGCAGTTCCCGTCCGGCGGCGAGTTCTTCCTGGGCCATCTGGAGGAACGGGGTGCCGGAGCTCGGGGTGGGCTCATCGCGCAGGTCAAAGTGGGCATCCAGGTTCAAGACACCCAAACGCTTTCCGCTGCGCACCGCATTGGATCCGGCCACCCCTAGGTAGCTTGCAAACGCCGTCTCGTGGCCGCCGCCCAGCACCACGGTGAGGTTTCCGGCGTCGAGCAGTTCCGAGATGGCGCGTCCGGCGCGCTGTTGTCCTTCTTCCAGTGAGTCGTCCTCCACAACCACGTCGCCGGCGTCGAACACGTCACGGTCCAGGTGGAATGCCAGCGGGGACAGGGCCGAGCGGATGGCGGCCGGAGCCGCGGCGGCACCCACACGGCCCTTGTTGCGCTGCACCCCGGCGTCGCTGCAGAAACCCAGCACGACGGCGGGACGAGAGGCACCAGGAACGGCAGAGGAAGTAAGGGGTGTTACGGCCTGCCACCAGCGGCGATGTTCGTCGCCGTCGCCGTCAAAGCGGCCGGTCCATGGTGTGGGCAGAGCGTCTACGGAGGGGTTGGTGCTGGTGTTTGGGGCCATGGTTTAAGCACACCCCACCTACGTGCCAAAAAACAGCCACAGCCTGCTGCGGTGTCTGAGATGCCGGACTTCGCTACTTGACGCCCAACAGCTCCTCCACAGTTCCGATGCCGAAGAACAGCAGGAAGGCCGCTGCCACTGCCCACATCAGGGGGTGGACTTCGCGCGCACGGCCCTGGAAGGTGCGGATCAGGACGTAGGAGATGAAGCCTGCGCCGAGGCCGTTGGCAATGGAGTACGTGAAGGGCATGAGGGCGATCGTCAGGAACGCGGGGATGCCAACGCCCCAGTCCTGCCAGTCGATCTTGCCAACCTGGGACACCATCATGAAGCCCACCACCACAAGCGCAGGCGCCACGGCTTCGAACGGGACCAGGTTGATGAGCGGCGTAAAGAACATGGCCACCAGGAAGAGCAGGCCCGTGACAATGGAGGCGAGACCGGTGCGGGCACCTTCGCCAATGCCCGCGCCCGACTCAACGAAGATCTGGTTGGACGAAACGGACGCGCCGCCACCGACGATTGCGCCCAGGGCATCGACCTGCAGGACGCGGTCCACGTTGGGAATGTTGCCGTGCTCGTCCACGGTTCCTGCCTCGTTGGCCAGGCCCACCATGGTGCCCATGGCGTCGAAGAAAATGCTGAGGAGGATCACGAAGGCCAGCAGCGCAGCAGCCACAAATCCGAGGTGTTCAAAGGCGCCAAAGGGGTTGGCTTTGCCGATCAGGGAGAGGTCCGGAGCGCCCCATTCGGAAAGTGTGGGAGCCACCAGGGACCAGCCGCGCGGGTTGACGTTCTTGCCGTCGAAGCTGGGACCAATGTGGAGCGTGAATTCGAGGATGGCGGCCAGGGCCGTGGACACCACGATGCCGATCAGGATTGCGCCGCGGACCTTCCGCACCACCAACGCGATGGTCAGGATCAGGCCGACAGCGAACACCAAAGTGGGCCAGCCCATCAGCTTGCCATCCACGCCAAGGCCGAGCGGGACCGTGGTGCCGGCCGCATCCGGGATACGTCGGACAAAACCGGCGTTGACCAGCCCGATCAAGGCGATGAACAGGCCGATGCCCACTACGATCGCCGTCTTGAGGGCTTCCGGGACGGCCCTGAATACGGCCGTGCGGAATCCGGTGAGTACCAGGATGAGCATGGTGACACCCGAAAGCACCACCAGCCCCATCATGTCCGGCCATGTCAGCTCCGGGTGGGAGGCAACCGTTACGGCGACGAATGCGTTCACTCCCAGGCCCGTTGCCACGGCGAAGGGGTGCTTTGCCCAGGCGCCCATGAGGATGGTGAGGATGCCCGCCACGAACGCAGTGGTGGCCGCTACGGCCGTGAAACCGAGCGACGCCCCGCTCGAGTCTGCCCCGGAGAGGATCAGCGGGTTCAGCACCACGATGTAGCTCATGGCGAAGAAGGTCGCGAAGCCGCCACGTATTTCCCGCGAGTATGTGGACCCGCGCTCGGAGATCTTGAAGTAGCGGTCGATTGCAGAACCTTGTTTAAGCATGAAGGTCTCCGGGGATCGGGGGAGTTTGCTCTCAAATCCTATGCCCGCTGATGTGGGGCGTTGGGACGATTCGCCTAGTCTGTAAGGAAGCCAACACTAGGAGAAACCGCCCCATGCGTACCAGCCGCCCGCTTCTGGCCGCCGTCGTAGCCGCTCTCGCTTTCGCTTCCGCGTTGCTGCTGGGAGTCGCTCCGGCCTCCGCGCATGACGTCGCCGAATCAACAACTCCGGCCAACGGTGCCAGGGTGGTTGAAGTGCCGGCGTCGGTATCCATCACCTTCAACAACCGGCCACTGGCCATCGGTTCGGGCGTGACTGCCACCGCTGGGGGCGAAAACTGGGCAGATGGCGCAGTGGAAATCATCGACAACATGGCTGTCCAGAAGCTGCGCCCGGGCGCTCCAGCCGGGGAATACACGGTGGTGTGGCGCGTGGTCAGTTCAGACTCCCACCCGATCGAGGGAACCTTCAAGTTCACAGTTTCCGGGACAAGCACGACGACGGCGAGCGGCTCAGCAGGCGCCTCCCCCTCGGCTTCGGCTGCTGTTCCGACGGCGGGCACAGCAGCCCCCGGTACGGAAAATACTGAGCCGGCTCCGGCAGCTTCCCAACCCTTCCCCTGGAGCATCGTTGGCCTCGCTGTGGTGGCGATCGGTCTCGTGATCTTCCTCGCTGTTACAGCCCGCAAGAAACTAGCGGCTCCCAACGACGCGGATGACGAAAATTCCCCGGAATAGCAGGGTTTTCTACATACTTGCGAAGATCTCGAAATGGTCACCACGACACGCCAAAACTGAACTTCTCGTTACGTAAATGTGACTTTGAGGTGATCTTCCCGTACGGTTGTACCTGTGCCTGTTCCACGTAACGGGCATTTCCGGGCTGATTGCCTAGCTCTGCCGCAGTCCGGAATCCGTTCGCAGACAAACCTACGGCAGAGACGGGGAACCCATTTTGGCCCGCTTTCAGAGCGCGCCTTGGGGTGAAGTCACGAAGCTTCCGCTGCACAGCGGGGGATAGTGGCCGGGTGACTCCCATCCGAATCCGACAGCTAACCTCGCAGGCATCGGGAGAGGCTCTTTCATGTCTTCACGCATTCTTCGCGGCCGTCGTAAGGCGGACAGCGTACGTCCTAATCCGTTCATCTCCATCTCCAAGGCTGTTGCCAGCAACGCATCCGGCGCAGGTCGCCAAGCCGCTGTCATCGCAGCAGCTTCAGGCCTCGTCCTGACGGGTTCCATCGCTGCCCACGCTGCAGAGACCCCCGTTCAGCGCGACTCCAGCCCTGCTACTGTCGCCGAGACCGTCACTGAGGGTCCCACCAAGGTTGTTACGGCCGCATCCACGGCCACCATCAACTTCGAGCGCCCCGCGGTTGCTTCCGTAGCGGCTCCCGTTATTGAAAAGCCGGCACCGGTTGCTCCTGCCCCGGTTGCCAAGAAGGCCGCAACGGCTACCGTCCAGGCCGCTGCAACCACTACGGCTACCGCTCCGGTGGCAGCCGCGCCTGCTGCTGCAGCTCCGGCTGTGGGTGGCGTCAACGCTGCTATGGTCGCCTCGGCTTACGCCCAGATCGGCATCATGCAGGACTGCACCGCCATGGTGGAAAGGGCCCTCGGCTCCGCAGGCATCCCGGTTGGCGACCTCGCACCCATGCAGTTCCTGAACTACGGCAAGGTTGTCAGCGACCCCCAGCCCGGCGACATGATCGTCCAGTCCGGCCACGTTGCCATCTACATCGGCAACGGCCAGGCTATCAGCGGTGGCATCAACGGCAACCAGACGGGCATCCACCCGATCAGCTGGCTCACCGCAACCGGCCCCATCACGTACGTACGCGCTGGCGCCTAAGCTTCACGCTCCAACTCAAAGGCCGGTGCCTTCGAGGACTAACGTCTTCGGGGGTACCGGCCTTCTGAGTTAACTTTTGTTCGTTTTAGGAACAGGCTCCGGTTTGCTCGACCGTTTCTCAGCCAGGTTTCCAGGCAAGGGGTTCTAGGCGAGGGCGATGCCGGGCCCGGCCGGGAGGGCAACCTTGGATGAGATCGCTTGCCCCACTGCCTTGGCTTGCCGTAGTACTTCCTTGGGCGTGGGTGTAATAAGTTCCCCAACGCCCACCAAGTGCATCCCGACGGCACGCATGGCTGTCACAAGGTTCTGGCCTATGGCGATTCCCAGGTCGGCAAGCATTCGGCGCAGTTGGCTCTGGGCACAGCGCGTCACCACGATGTGGTCTGCCAGGAGAACTCCGCTGGCTGTATGCACGGCCCATTGCCGTGGGGTGGATTCAAGGGGGCCATAAACGCTCAGCCCAGCCTTCATTCCGGTTGTGTTCAAGCTCGCGACGGGCCCATATCCAAGCTGCAAGGACGAGTCGCCACCCAGGAAGTCCAGACGAACAGCGCGTGTGGTGGTGCGGACATCCAGGTGATGGCTGGCTGCGTAGTTGCGCAAATGGCGCAGGATCTCGTTGCGTTCCTGCATTGCCGCGGGGTCTGCTGCGTCGCAGCGCTGAAGCATTCCCGTGTGGACAGCTGGTCCGGTGGTCGATAAAGCGCCAAAGCCATCCAGCACGATGGAACCTACGCCATAGCGGCTGAGCTCGCTGGCAACAGCCAAGCCGGACAGGCCGGTGCCGATCACCACGGTGGTAGTCCGTTCCGTGACGGAATCAGGAGTGAGTGACACTGCTTGGGTTCCTCCTTGACGTGTGTGCCTTTCGGCAGCGCGTGGGATCGCGTCCGAGTTCCCCAAGCAGCCGCAAATAAATGGCCGGGTTGTGTCCTAGGACACTTTTGCCGGCCATTCGGTGACTCGAACACTACCGAACTTTTTCTGCCATGGATAGCCTCCGCGACAGCGTGTTTTGGATGTTCATCCGCAGCGCAATCCGGAGAGCGGTGAGCGTGCCGAAAACCGAGCCCGGACCGTTATCCACATAGCCCATAGTCGCCTTGATTCGGCATTGCCAACCGAGAATAGTGGGCATTGGAAGGAGAACCCCGCGGGTTTCTTCGGCCCCGGCTATTGGTTGCACACCAGCAAGGGAACACCGGTACGGAGAACCTCTGGCAGAATGGCCGGAACATCAAGCAGTAGGTGGAGAGGCGGGCCCCATGGACCAGCACGGCAGACACATTGAAGAACCACGGGACGGCGAGGACCAGGCTGTGACGCCTGGCGGAATCGTCGTCGGAGTGGACGGTTCCGAGCATGGTCAATGCGCCCTTGTATGGGCTGCGCGTGAGGCTGACCGGCGCCAACTTCCCCTGCATATTGTCACGGCTTATTCGGTGCCCATCTTCGCAGCATCCGGCCTCGACGGCGGATACGCCACTGTGGACGATTCCGTGATCCGCGAGGGCGCAGAAGCAATCGTCAAGCAAGCCATGGACAAGGTCTCGAGTTACAACATTGACGTCGATGCTTCAGTGGAGAATGGCGATGCCGCGGGTGTCCTCCTTGACCTCTCTGCGAACGCCGCGCTCCTGGTGTTCGGCAGCCGTGGCCGTGGTGGCTTCGTCGGGCGTCTCCTTGGTTCGGTCAGCAGCGCGTTGCCGGCTCACGCCAAATGCCCCACTGTAACGGTCCCGCTGTATTGCGCCGACCGATTGGGCGAGAACACCGAGGACAAGCACATCAAGGCTGAGCACGCCAAGGCCGGGCCACGCACGGTGGAAAACGTCGTCGCCGTGGGTGTGGACGGTTCGGAGCAGGCCCGTGTCGCTGTCCTTGAGGCAGCCGAACAAGCCCAGCGGATGGGGGCAAAGCTCCGCGTCATTTGCGCAGTCCCGCAGTACAGCGGCTCCTTGGCCTGGGTGCCGGCACCCTTGGACCGCGATGCCCTGTTCGCGGACATCAAAGTCCAGTTGGATGCGGGCGTCGCCTGGCTTCGCAGCCACTTCCCGCAGTTGCCCGTGGAAACGGATCTGAGGGACGGCTCACCTGTGGACGTGTTGGTTGAGGCCAGCCGGGGCGTGGAGTTGGTTGTCCTAGGTACGCGGGGCCGCGGTGGTTTTGCGGGCATGCTCCTTGGTTCCACCTCTGATGGCGTGCTCCATCACGCCAAGGGGCCGGTCCTCGTTGTTCCGGACCGAGAGGACCCGCGGCTGGCAGACCGGCCCAAATTCGGACCCATGCTCGGCGCGGCTTAGGGCCATGGCGCGCACCGTCCATGGATAACCAGCAGCCTGGGAAGCATAGGCAGGAAAACAGTGCCGGCCCGGATGTAAGCGGCCCGGTGTTCATTCGGGACATTGCGGATATCCGGGCGGACATGCTCCCCGAGGTCGGTGGCAAGGCCGCCAATCTCGGCGAGCTGAATGCCGCCCGCCTTCCAGTGCCGCCCGGCTTTTGCCTCACAACGTCCGCCTACCGGTACGCCCTTTCAGCGATTGGTATGGAGGAGATCTTTGCACTTCTGCAGGACGCCGGAGCGTCTGACCTTGACCAACTGAATAGCCTCGCCGCCCGGGCAAGGTCCTTGGTGCTCGACGCCGGAGTACCCACCGACGTCGCTGAATGGGTTCAGGCGGCGTATCGGAAGTTGGGAGACGCTGTCCCCGTCGCGGTGAGGTCCTCCGCCACGGCCGAGGACCTACCCTTCGCCAGTTTTGCGGGGCAGCAGGACACTTTCCTGAACGTAGTGGGAGCAGAGGCAGTCCTGGACGCCGTAAGCCGCTGTTGGGCATCGCTCTGGACGGACCGGGCAGTGAGCTACCGGACAACCAACGGTATTGACCATGCCACGGTGACGCTGGCCGTCGTTGTCCAGGAGATGGTGGATTCCGCGACGGCCGGTGTGATGTTCACGGCCAACCCGGTTACGGGGAGGCGCCGTGAAGCTGTGATCGATGCCAGCCCTGGACTGGGCGAAGCCGTGGTGTCAGGTGCCGTTAACCCCGATCAATACGTAGTTGATACGCAGAGCAACTCCATCCTGAAACGGACCCTTGGTGACCGGCAGGTAGAGATCAGATCGCTTGCCGGCGGTGGCACCGAACGAATTGAGCGGGCGGGTGGTGCCGCGGCAAGCGAAAACCACTCCGTGCAGCCGTGCCTCAGCGATGACCAGATCCGGAGCCTCGCGGACTTGGGGAGGCGCGTCGAGGCCCACTATGGTGCCCCGCAGGATACAGAGTGGGCGATCGATTCGTCCGGGAAACTGTGGCTCACCCAGGCAAGACCCATTACTACCCTCTATCCGCTGACCTCGCGAGTGCCGGCGACTCCCGGTGAGCACGCGTTCCTGAACTTCAGTCTCGCCCAAGGCCTCACCAGGCCTCTGACGCCCATGGGTCTGGCGGGTATCCGCCTGATAGCCTCCAGCGTTGCCCGCAGGGCGGCTTTCGATGTCCCCGATCCACGCTCAGGACCATCGCCCTACTATGAGACCGGGCAGAGGATCTTCTTCGACTTCACGGCCGTGCTGCGCAGCAACGTGGGCAGGGCCGTTGTGCCACGCATCTTTGACATCATGGAGGCCCGTTCCGCGGCGGTGATTCGTGGCCTTTTCGATGACCCGCGGTTCGCCGTCACCATCAAAACTCCGATAAGACTCATCAGGCACGTTGCACCCGTTGCCGCTAAATACCGTGTTCCAGAGTCGGTGATCCGGGCTCTTTTCCGTCCCGACGCCGCAATGAAGCGCCAAGAGCAGCTTGAGGCAGAACTCCATCAGGCACTCCGGGTGCCGGAGGGTATCACCGCCCATCAGCGGATCGCCCACGTGCAGAGAATCCTGGGGGAGGAAGTATTCGCAACGGTTCCCCAAGTCCTGCCGCTTCCTGTTCTGGGCTTTGCGATGCTTGGGCTCGTCCGGAAAGTGCTGGGTGAGCAAGCTCCCTTGGACCAACTCCAAACGGTAATTCGCGGGCTGCCAAACAATGTCACCACCGAGATGGACCTTGCACTGTGGCAGCTTGCAAGGGAAATCAGGGAAGACCCGGAGGCCCTGGCGTTCCTGAGTTATCCCACGCTCGAGGACCTCGTTCGGCAGTTCAAGGACAGGGAACTTCCAGCAGTTGCCCAATCCGGGGTTGAAGCTTTCCTGCGCACCTATGGGCACAGGGCTGTGGCTGAGATCGACCTCGGCATGCCCCGATGGTCGGATGACCCCACCCACATACTCGGTGTCGTGGTCAACTATCTGCGGCTCGAGCACACCGCGGACGCGCCCGACCAGCAGTTCGGCAAAGCTGCCCGGGAGGCAGATGAACAGGTTGCCAGGTTGGTTGCGCGGGCCAGGGCCAAGAGTCCGCTCCACGCCAAGCTGGTCCGCACGGCGTTGGACCGTACGCGCAGGTTTGCCGGAATGAGGGAGCTGCCCAAATACAACCTCGTCCTCGGCTTGGCTTCGGCAAGGGAACAATTAACGCTGGTTGGAGCGGAACTGGCAGAGGCGGGGCGGATTGAACGGGCCGAGGACATCTTCTTCCTGGACCTCAACGAAGTAGAGACTGCCCTTGCTGGCAACAAGCTCCACCAACTCGTGGCAGATCGCCGCGCAGCCTACGCGCAGGAATTGAGGCGTCGGCACATTCCGCGGGTGTTGCTCTCAGACGGGACAGAACCTGAAGCCACTGCTGCAGCTGGCGGAACCCCAGCTTCTCCTGGAGCCCTCTCCGGCAGTCCGGCGTCGGCGGGCATCATCACAGCCCCTGCGCGCGTCATCCTGGACCCCGTTGGCGCGCATTTGGAACCAGGGGAAATCCTCGTAGCGCCCTCCACTGACCCCGGCTGGACACCCCTTTTCCTCACCGCCGGTGGGCTGGTCATGGAAATGGGCGGTCCCAACTCCCACGGCGCCGTGGTGGCCCGCGAATACGGCATACCGGCGGTGGTGGGCGTGCCCGACGCAACCCTGCGGATCAGCTCAGGCCAGATCATCACCGTGGATGGCGCAGCAGGAACGGTTACTACCGCATCAGGTGACGCGCCAAGCTAGGCGTGCTGGTGTGACTCGTGCTCGGAGTGACTGACTGGCTCCAGCTGGAAGGTGCAGTGCTCGGTGTCGAAATGGCGCCCCAGGCAGGATCCAAGCTGGTCCAGGATGCTGTCTGCCCCGCTGGCGTTAAGGACGTCGTCTTCCACAACAACATGGGCCGAGAACACGGGCACCCCGGAAGTTATGGTCCAGATGTGGATGTCGTGGGCCTCCACTACGCCATCCACGGCAAGGATGTGCTCACGGATCATGTTCACGTCCACGCCCTTGGGGGTAGCTTCCAGAAGTACGTCCACAACATCGCGGAGCAGGTGCCAGGCGCGGGGGATGATCATGAGGGCGATCAGGACCGAGGCGATGGGATCGGCGGCTGTGAAGCCCGTGGTCATGATGACGATGGCCGCCACAATGACGGCGATAGAGCCGAGAAGATCGCCAAGGACCTCAAGATAGGCCCCGCGGACATTGAGGCTTTCCTTTTGGGCACCCTGCAGGATCATCAGGGAAATGAGGTTGGCGACGGCGCCCAGGATCGCAGCCCACAGCATGACGTCCGTATGGATTTCCGGGGACTCCCCAAAACGGCGGATGGCCTCGATCATGATCACGACTGCGATGACGATGAGTACAAGGGCGTTGGCCAAGGCCGCCAGGACTTCGGCCCGTTGATATCCGTAAGTCCGTTGATCGCTCGCCGGGCGGGTAGCGATCCAGGCCGCCATCAAGGCGATGAATACGCCTGCGGCGTCGGACAGCATGTGGCCTGCATCGGCCAGCAGCGCCAGCGATCCTGAGATGAGCGCGCCAACCACCTGGATGCCCACCACACCTAAGGTGATGGCCAGGACTGCAATAAGCCGTTTGCGATGCTTGCCGGTTGCCGTTACTCCGTGGGAGTGGTTGTGATCGTGCCCCATGCCTACAAGGCTAGCCCCAGCCGAGCTCATGCAGGCGGTCGTCGTCAATTCCGAAGTGGTGGGCGATCTCGTGGATCACCGTTATGGCCACTTCGTCGATGACTTCCTCGCGGGTGGCGCAGATGTCCAGGATGGGCTGGCGGAAAATAGTGATCCGATCCGGCAAGGAGCCGGCTTCCCACCAGGAGTCGCGTTCGGTCAGCGGCACGCCCTCGTACAAACCAAGTAATACGGTGTCCGGATCTTCATCCGGGCGCGGGGTGTAGTCGTCCTCGATGAAGATTGCCACGTTGTCCATGGCGCTGGCAGCTTTGGGTGGGATCAGCTGCAAAGCGTCGCTCACAGCTTCTTCGAACTCCTCTGGCGACATTTGGAACGGCGCGGCAAGAAAATCCGCGGGAACTCCGGCTAATCCAGCGCTCTCGTTTGGGGCATGCTCGATCGGGCTATGCACTGCCTTCCGCTCCGGAAGCGGCGAGGACGGGAGATCGCCGTCGGGAACGATGGGCAGGCCGGGAGGGAGATTCGCGGACATGATCCGACTCTAGCCCCAACAAGGAACATTGAGGTCCTGGAGCTGATACTCGCTGGTGCACTGTCCCCAGGTCATGCTGAACTGTTCGAGTGCGACCTCGTCGAACGGCATTCCGTCGGCCAGCCCCCGCATCTCATCAACGAACGAACAGGAACCGCATGACCGCCACTCCTACCTCCGCACCTGAGCCACTCGACGTCGTCGTCGTAGGTGAGGCGCTCATCGATATCGTGGAGTCGCCCACTGGGCAGATCGAATATCCCGGAGGCTCGCCGGCCAACGTCGCCTATGGGCTGGGCCGCCTGGACGTGAAGGCCGGCCTGCTCACCGCCATCGGACGGGACCAGCGGGGCGACGCCATTGCCGCACACCTTCAGGGCGCAGGCGTGGTATTGCTGCCGGGATCGAAGTCGCTGGGAAAAACGGCGACGGCGACTGCCCGGATCGCTGCCGACGGTTCGGCTGAGTACACGTTCGAGATTGATTGGGCACTTGCCCCGCTCGCGCTGCCATATGCCCCAAAAATCCTGCACACAGGCTCGATCGCCACGTTCCTTGAACCTGGGGCCAGCGTTGTCCGGAGCCTCTTGGAGCAAGCGCAGGGCGGCTGCATGATTACCTACGATCCCAACATCCGCGCGGCCCTCGTGGGCAGCCACCACGAGGCACTTTCCCTGTTCGAAGAGGTGGTGCCATTGACGGACGTCGTGAAAATGAGCGCCCACGACGCCCGTTGGCTGTACCCGGGCAAGGAGTTGGAGGACACCGCGAGTCACCTCCTGGCCCTTGGCACTGGACTCGCGGTAGTGACCCAGGGCTCCAGCGGTTCGCTCATGGCTACCCGGCACATCCAACTCACCGTCCCCGCCATCCCCTCGAACGTGGCCGACACCATCGGCGCCGGGGATTCATATATGTCGGCGCTCATTATGGGCCTGCTTCTGCGTGGCAGCGACGGTCTGGCGCCGACCGTTCTGGAGCGGATCGGCACCATCGCATCCATGGCAGCATCCATTACCGTTGGCCGTCCGGGCGCCAATCCGCCTACCCACCGCGAGCTCCTTGCGGGTATGGCCCGCTAGCTCACTTGCGCCGGGTCAGGGCCACGCCGATCAAGCACACCACGCCACCGATCAGTCCCCAGATGGTTGGGACTTCCTGAAGCACGGCCCAGGAGATCAGGATGGTGGTGCCGGGGACCAGGTACGTGGTAGCGGCCAGTTTTCCAGCCGAGATCAAGGACAGCGCATACGCCCATGTTGTGAAGGCGATGGCGGTAGGGAAGATGCCCAGATAGACCAAGCCGAGTGTGGCCGGCAGCGGCGCTGACTGGACTTCCGCGATCAATTGCCCTGTCCACGGGAGGCAGCAAACAGCGCCCACCATGATGCCGAACCATGTGGCTTGCCCGGCCGTAAACTTCCGCAGTACCGGCTTCTGGAGGATCGCGCTGACAGAGGCGAGCACGGCGGCAAGCAAGCACAACAACACCCCGGCGACATCCGCCGTCGAGCGCTGACCCGAACCGAGGGCGATCATCGCCACGCCACCGAATGCAACGGCACTGCCAATCAGAAGCCACCGTGGGAAGCCTTCCTTGAGGACCACTCCGGCGAGGACTGCGATGAGGATCGGCGAGACGTTGATCAGCATGGCGCTGGTACCGGCGTCGAGCATGTGCTCCGCAGCGTTCAGCGCCACGTTGTAACCGCCGAACCACATCACCCCGTACGCCACGATGGGCAACCATTCCTTGCCCCGCGGCCAGACTTTCAGGCTAGGCAGCACCACGATTCCAAGAACGACGGCGGCAACCGCCAACCGTCCGAGCGTCAAGGAACCAGGGGAGAAGCTCGGGCCCACAGCGCGGATGCCGACGAACGCTGAAGCCCACAGGACTACGGTGACGACGACGGCGGCGATGCCAAGTTTGCTGATGGGAGCTGCAGGCGCGGGGGTGTTGCGCGGTTGCATGCCGGGGGACGGCTGGCCGGGTTCGGCCGGGGTGGTGGTTGTCATAGAGCCAATCTAGTGCCGGGGAGGCTGGCCGGGCTGGCGGTTTTCGGACGCGTCACGGCAAGAAACTGCCAATGTTTGACGGAGCGTGTTTTCACGGGTTAGCTTATCGATGTTCGATATTAACGAATGTCGATAACTATTGGGGGAATTATGGGTTCACGAGGAAATATCGCAGGGTCGCTGGCGCGCGTGAGGGTGCTGTCGAGAGTGGATTCGGCGGTGCTCATTGTCGTCTCGGTGGCGGTGGCAATTGGCGCATCGGTTTCGACTGTCTCGGAGATCATGAGCAATGGCGCCGGAGAGGTGGTCCTGCGGCTGCCCCTGGATACTTCTGCACAGGGCTCCGCCGCCCGGGAACCGGAAGCATTGAACCTGGGCGCCGTGGGCCGCTACTCGCAAGTGGAGGTGAGCGTCCCTGCCCTCCCGGAATATGAGGCTTCCCTGCTGGGGTGGTCGGCTGCCATGAACCTGGTGGCCGTCCTCTGTGTTGTTTCCCTCATGGTCCTGCTGGCCTATCGGCTCACGAGCAGGGTTCTCTTCGCACCGCACATCGCAGCGATCGTTGGGCTTGCCGGCGCGTTCCTGGCCATTTCCGGAAGCGCTGCCCAAGTCCTCGATTCCACCGCGAAGCACCGTCTGGCCGAACAGCTTGGAGTCATTCCGGGGAGTGCCGGTGAAACCTTGATGTACATCGTGGAGTTCAACCCCACATCTTTGGTGGCTGGCGCGGCGCTGGTTCTTCTGGCGGGAGTGTTCCAGTTCGGGCGGGGTCTGCAGCGGGACACGGAGGGCCTTGTCTGATGCCAGCTGAAGAGACGATTGCCATTCACTGCAGGCTGGATGAGTTGCTGGAGCTCCGCGGCATGACACTGACGGAGCTCAGCCGTCGCGTTGGGGTGAGCCTCGTCAACCTGTCCGTCCTCAAAAACGACAGGGCCAAGGCCATTCGATTCTCCACACTGACTGCCATCTGCGAGGTGCTTGATTGCCAGGTGGGCGACCTCCTTGAGCACGTCCGGTAGTCGCTATTGGATAGTCGCGCAGACCTCGATTTGGGAATATCGCCATCTATGCTCTAAAGTTTTAGAGTCCAGTTCGGACGGGTGAGAACCGAAAAGAACGCATAAAGTGTTGTTTTTCCTCACATAATCCGAATTGAGTTCAGGCCCCCATCGTCTAGCGGCCTAGGACACCGCCCTTTCACGGCGGCGGCACGGGTTCGAATCCCGTTGGGGGTACGCAAGGCAAGTGGTAAATCGGATGAAAAATGTCTGGTAAGCTAGAAGCCTTGAAAAAAACGCGGTAGAGATACTGCAAACGCAAGGCCCTGTAGCGCAGTTGGTTAGCGCGCCGCCCTGTCACGGCGGAGGTCGCGGGTTCAAGTCCCGTCAGGGTCGCTCTGAGCGCCGGAAGTAATTTCGGTTCTCAAGGTGACTTGTCACCTAGGCTCTGTAGCTCAGTTGGTAGAGCGTTCGACTGAAAATCGAAAGGTCACCGGATCGACGCCGGTCGGAGCCACCACTGGGAAGCACCAGTTCTTCGGAACTGGTGCTTTTCTTCTTTAACGCATCGCCAACCCCTTACGAGGTCCTCAGGAAATTTGGGTGTCACCAGGCAGGGCGGGTGCGAAGCGTAGGCCCCCATGTATGCCTACGCTTCGCCGCTGTGGACTAGGCTTTCAGTTTCGGCTTCACGTCCTTGTTGTAAATGCCTTCCAATGTTCCCTTCAACTCGGTCAGCGTTGCTTGCACGTCGGCCTTTTCATTCATGATCCTGGTGGCT
The DNA here is from genome assembly GCA_050627125.1 of Arthrobacter sp. 21a14. Taxonomy (GTDB): domain Bacteria; phylum Actinomycetota; class Actinomycetes; order Actinomycetales; family Micrococcaceae; genus Arthrobacter. The sequence continues at coordinate 862,380 of CP192487.1, forward strand.
GCCTTGGCCAGCTCCTGGTCTCCGCCCGGGAGGAACGTTCGGGCAAAGTCCTGGGTGCGGGTCACCTTGAGCTGGTCTACGACAGTTTGGAATTCCGGAGTCTGGGCAACAATCGCCGAGATGTCTGCCGCCTCCGCTACAGGTAGGTAGCCGGTTGCAGCAGACAAAGTAGACGTGCTCTGCGCGTTCGTCATGAACGTGATGAACTTGGCAGCTGCAAGCTGCCGTTCCGGCGACGTTTTGCTGGCAATCACCAGGCCGGAACCGCCCGTGGGACAAACCTGCGAGGCCGCGGCCGACCCACCCGGCAAGAACCCGACGTCGATCCTCATGTTTGCTTCCTTCGCCGCCTTAAGGGTGGCGGCAAGGTCGGCGGACGAGCTGATCGTAGCGCTGATTGCACCGGCTTGAAGGTCGGTAATGGCATTCTTGGAGGAGACCCCGGCCCAGCCATTCTTCACAATGGAGTCCTGCACCCACTGCATCGCGGCAACAGATTGGCTTGAATTTGCCGTAATCTCCCACTCCTTGGACCAACCGCCGCCTTGTCCCCAGAGAACGTTTTGAAGCGTCCAGCCGGCGTAACCAGCGATCGCCGGGTACTGGTAGGCGTTCTGGTATCCGGAAGCCGAGGCATTTGCCGACTTAATCCTGGGTGCCCACTCGGCGAACTCTTCCCAGGTTTTTGGCGCCCGCTCGGGAACTCCGGCGGCCTTGAAGTGGTCCTTGTTGAAGTAGAACAACGGGGTTGACCGGGCGTAGGGGACTGCCCACAACTGATCAGAATGCTTGTAATCGGCGATCAAACCGGACTTGTAGTCGGAGGAGCTGACGTTGACAGCTTTGAGAAGGGCATTAATCGGAAGGATGGCACCTGAGACCGCGTAACGGAACCACCACACATCCGATGCCACCACCACGTCCGGCACTTCGCTCCCGGCTTGGGAAGTCTGGAACTTTTGCGCCACCTCCTCGTAGTTTGAGCCTCCGGTGATGAGGTTGACTTTGATATCCGGATTGGCCGCTTGGAAGGCCTCTATCAGCTTCAGCTCCGTATCCCGGGACTTACCGGGATGGCTGGACATGAAACTGATGCTTGGGGCCGGTTTGATCTTGGACCAATCCTCCGGGGAGAGCGTTTTTGCTGCTGTGGTTCCGGCATCCGTCGACGGACCGCCACAGGCTGCAAGCGCGACGGCGGTGACTGAGGCTCCAGCCAAGCCGAGGAAATGCTTCCGGGAAAGTGATTTTGACATAGAGGAAGTGCCTTTCTAGTGATCGAGGTGCTTGAGCATCCTCGAAAGGGTGGAGTTTTAGCCGGTAACCGAGCCTTGAGTGAGCCCGGAGACGATGTACCGCTGCAGAGCGGCAAAGATGAGCAAGATCGGTAGAAGGACGATCACCGCGCCGGCCATGAGCATGCCCCAGTTCTGGGTGCTGCCATCGCTGTTGACCAGCTGCGTAAGGCCCACAGGAAGGGTCATCATGTCTGGATGGTCCGTGACGATCAGCGGCCAGATGTACTCGTTCCATTCAGAAACGATGGTCACCAAAGCCACGGTCGCGATGCTCGGCACGGACACCGGGACAACGATCTTCCAGAGCTTGCGCCAGTGGCCCGCTCCGTCGATTTCCGCGGATTCCAGGATTGCCGGCGGCAGTGTGAGGAAATGCTGCCTAAGGAGGAAGGTGCCAAACGCCGTTCCCAAGCCTGGAAGGATAATTCCCCAATACGTGTTGAGCCCGCCCATGCCTGCGATCAAAACGTAGTTGGGAAGCACGGAAACCTGCGGCGGGACCATGAGCGCAACCAGGATCAGGAGGAAGATCACCCTCTTGAAGGGGAAACGGACAAACACGAGTGCGTACGCCGTGAAGACTGCCAGTACGCACTTAATGGTGGATCCGATGACCGTGACGATAACGCTGTTGAGGAAGAATCGCGCGAAGGGCACGGTAGATGCTGCGTCTGCGTAGTTCTGAAGGCTCGGGTTCTTCGGCAGCAGAGTCAGGTTTGTTGTCACGATCTCGCCGGGCGCTTTGAGGGAAGACAACATCATCCATAGGAGGGGCACGAAGACCACCAGGGTTGCCAGCAGAAGGGGGACGTAACCCCCGGCAATCGTCTTGCCAAGGTTTTGCCAGGAGAAGGGCCGGTCACGGCGTGGTGTGGCTTCAACGGTGGTGGTGCTCATGAGTAGTGAACCTTTCGCTCCACGAAGCGCAACTGCACAGCTGTCATGACGAGCAATCCGGCGAACAGCACAACCGAGATGGCCGCGGAGTATCCGGCCCGGTTGTAGGAGCCGAAGGCCTGAAGATAGGAGTCAAAGATCAGGGTGCTGGTTCCGTTGCCGGATGGAGTCATGATGCGGATGATGTCGAACGCCTGCAGGGAGCTCAGCAGTGAGGTGATCAGGAGGAAGAAAGTGGTGGGGGAAAGAAGGGGAAGCACCACCGATGTGAAGCGCCGCAGGCTACTGGCGCCATCCAACGCGGCAGCCTCCAAGAGCTGGGTGGGAATGGACTGCAGGCCTGCCAGATACACCACGGCGCAATAGCCGAGGTTCTTCCACACGTACACGATGATGACCATGAGAAGAGCGAGCTTTGGATCGTTGACCCACTGGGGACTCGCCTGGCCAACTGTGCGGAGAATCCATGAAAGGACGCCATAGGTCGGATCGAAAATAAACAACCACACCAAGCCGACGCCGACGCCGGAAAGGACGTAGGGCGCGAAAACCACTGCCCGGGCAAATGTTGTGCCCTTCAGTTTCTGGTTAAGAGCCAACGCCACCAGCAGGCCCAGGATCATCGCACCGCCAACGGTGGTGATCGTAAATATGGCTGTTACGCCCAGCACGCTTGAAGCGTCGGGGGAGGTAAAGAACTCCACATAGTTACCCAGCCCCACAGACGTTGCTGTGGCTGCCCCGAGCGTCCAGTCGAGGGTGGAATAGTAGAAGTTGGTGACGAGCGGACGGTAGGTAAAGAGGAGGATGAGCAGGACATTGGGGGCCGCGAAAGCGGCAAAAACCCATGCGTCCCTGCGTGTCCTCCGATTCCACCGTCGGTTCTTCGGGGTGCTTATTGGCGGTCTGTGGACCGGTGCCCTACTGGCTTGCGCAACATTTGTGTCTAATCTGCCCATGGAAAACCCTCACGTTGACCCCCTCGTCATCGCTGTCCGGGCGACTTAGCACTTGCAAAAAAGCATTTGTTTCACATTTGACCTGACAACCTAACTTCAGGTCATGGTCAACCTACACATAAAGATGGCTGATCACAAGACCCGATTCCGGAACGATGAAAATGGGCTCCTGTGGCGTGTTATTAGGTCTTTCAGCCCCGATCAGCCGGCGAAAAATACCATGCTAATACGTCCTGACAAAGTTCGCGCATCAATTTGCACGAATGTGCAGAAGCGTTGACTGGAACGTTCTGAGGCTTGAAGAATTGGCTGGAGGACCGGCTCGCGTCGTGTCTACCTTGAGCTGCTCTTGCATGGAACATCCGTATCGGACTGGATCTTCCACATAGAGGACAGAAGAAGGGGGTTGATAACCGAATCGGAGCACTAAGTGATCTTCAGCGCGGATACACAGTGGTGGCAGATGTGTCTGGCCTTGGCCGCAGCACTCGTCCTATCCACGGCCATAGGGTTTGAACGCCAGAGCAAGAACAAGTCCGCGGGCATGAGAACACATGCCATGGTTGGATTGGGCGCCGCACTGTTTATGGTCGTGAGCAAATACGGCTTTAGCGATGTACTGACGGTGGACCTGGTGAGGCTGGATCCCTCCCGGCTGGCGGCTCAAGTGGTCTCAGGCATTGGTTTCATAGGGGCGGGGCTGGTGTTCGTGCGGCGCAACCAAGTCCGCGGATTGACTACGGCAGCCTCCATCTGGGTTACAGCAGCAGTCGGAACGTCCGCCGGGGCAGGCCTCTTGCTTCCCGCCGTATTCGTCACCGCAGCCCACTTCGTCATCGTCTACGTCTATCCTGTGGTGACTGCGAAGCTCCGCTTTGGTTTGCCAAGCCAGTGGCTGTTGAAAGTTACGTATATGGACGGTGTGGGAGCCCTGAGGGACGTGCTCCGAACGTGCACCGAGCAAGGATTCCGTGTTCAGGGCTTCGCTACGACGCGGGGCTCGGCCGAGACCAAGGGCGTGATGGACCGGTTGATGACAGCTCCAGAAACCGCCGCCACGGCTGACTTCATTGAGATAGAGCTGGAGATTGAAGGCACCATGGCTGCGTCGGACATCGTCGCCCAATTGTCTCAACTCACCACAGTCACTGAAGTTTCCCTTGTGGACGAATCGGAATAGGAAGATCAAATGATCGAGATTCAGGGCCACCGGGGCGTTCTGGCCACACGGCACGGGAATACATTGGCGAGCTTCGTCGAGGCACTTCGCCTGGGCGTGGATGCCATAGAAGTCGATGTCTGGCTCACGTCTGACATGCAACTGGTATTGAGACACGACGCCGTCATCGGAACCGCCGACATCAGGTTGGAGACCATGCTTCAGGCCGTAGTTGAGAAGCACCCTGTCACGACCACCGACGTCGATCCTGAAACACGTTCGCCGTCGTTGTCGGAGACCCTTGCGCTCTTGCGCTTCGCCAATGCCGCCGACGTCGTCCTGGACATTGAGGTCAAAACTGACGGTGCGGCCTGGGACCAGTATGGCCACCGGATAGTAACTGAATTGTCCAAGGTGCTGAAGGCTCACCAGGACGAACAGGCCTTGCGCGTGCGCAGCTTTGATCCCCAAATCATCCGGGCAACGTCCGGGATGTTGCCGGGGGTTCCGCTGGTAGCGCTGAGTAGGGAGAGCCCCGTCCGGTCGGTAGGCCTCTATCCTTCTGCCGTTAACGAACTCGTGATGGCTGCCTTGGCAACCGGGGCTTCCGCCGTTGCGCCCGCTTCTGGAATTCTCGACGCCGGATTGGTCGCCGAAGCTCATGGCGCCGGACTCAAGGTGTTTCCTTGGACTCTGGCGACAAGTGACGAAATCAGCGCGGCCGTCCAACTGGGAGTTGATGGCATCTGCGTCAACGATGTAGCTCTGGCGCGGAAAGTCCTGGGCGAATTGGGCGAGCCTCTTGCCGCCCCACGCCCCATCACCTTGCCATTGCTGCACACGGTTTCCCCGGCGTAGGCCGGGGAACCTGGACGGGCTCGTGCCTGACCAGCTTGTGTCTGCCCAGCTCCGCTATTTTTCGGCGTCGGGGCAGCCCCAGGATTTGGGGTTTTCCTGGCAGGTGTCGGCGACGAGTGCTTTTTCTGTTTTCCAGACCTGGATGGTTTTGGGTGGTGTGGTGAGGTCCAGGGTTCCGTTGATGGGTAGTGGTGGTCCGTTGTTGACGGAGTAGGTTCCGGTGAAGCTGGTGGTGATGGTGGCGGGGTAGTTCCCTGTTGCTGTGTAGCTGTGGCTGGTGCGGGTGTCGTTGAGGAGCCAGTCGGCTTCGGGGATGGGGTAGCCGGCTATCGGGGTGGGGCCGAGGGTGGTGGCGTCGCCGAAGTTGTAGGTGAAGCTTGCCGGGGTTGCTGTCAGGTGGACTGCTTGGCCGAGGATGGTGATGTCGAAGGCTTGTTCGGTGGCCGTGGTGTAGAAGTTCGTTGGTCCGCCCTTAAGGGTGTGGGGGAAGGGCTGGGCTTCGAGGGTTCCCGGGTTGACGGGGAGTTGGCGGAAGTCGTTCAGGATCCGGGCTGCGATGTTGGCCAGGACGTTCTCGGGTTTGGCGTCGTACAGGCACGTGGGTCCACTGACCGGGATCCAGCTGGTCCAGCCGGGGTTCGTGATGGACTTGGGTGCTTGTTTCCAGATCACCGGTGTTCCTTCATCGCCGCCCGGTGTTGTGGCAGGGCAGCTTAGGGCCAGGCATCCAGGATCGACGGTGTCCGGGCCGTCTGCCCGGCAGTGGGTATCCGCCATGTATTGGTTGGGGTCGTTTTGTGCGGCGTCGGAATTTAGCGATACTGACGGCACACCGGTGTCTGGATCTAGGCTGAATTCTGCGCCGACCACAATTGATCGTTCACTGAAACCTGTTCCTGGGCTTCGTATCGGCGGCTCTGTCGAGGCCAATGCAGATTTCGGAGTGAGCAATAGAAGAACAAGCGGAACTACTCTGGCTAGTCGGTGCATAGAGTGCCGTCTCAACGAATGACGCCGAGATCGGTGGTTAGCCAAGCATCATTCCTGAACACCACAAAGACGGCGGCAGCGTCGTTGGTGGCCGGAGTTAGCTCCCGTCCATTGGATCCATCCGGATTCATGTAGAGGATCTCTTTCTGGAGCACCTGAACCTTTGCAGCCTGCGACGTGGCGGACGTCTGCCAGAGAACCTCAATCACAGGGGTCTGGTATGTACCCCCGACCAGCCAGCGACCATCTGAATAGTTGGTCGCAACTCCCGCAAAGAGGTCTGAACAGAGAATGCAACCGCTGTCCGCCAGGGCCTTCGCTCCGGAGACGTCTCCCGTTTCGTACGCGTAGCTCAGGAGTGTGAACCAATACCTGATAAACGCCTCCAGCCCCTCCTTCGTGTTCTCCTTCGCCAACTCGGGCATGACCGGCACAGGCACATTCTGTGCTTTGCCCTTCGCGTCCGCAGGCTTATACACACCGGAGGGTTTGGCGCTCCCGGAAGGAACCGCAGGAGCGACTGAGCCGCTTGCGCCCGGGGTGGGGGACGCCGTCGTCGAGCCTGTTTCGGAAGGTGGGCTGCCCGGTGAACTGCCGCCCTGACAGCCGGTGAGCAGCAGCGAAATCCCGAGCGCAGCAGCTGCAATGCGGACGGTGAGAACGGTAAAAGAGGCAAGTGAAAGGCGTGGCATGACAGGCTCCCCAGCGGCTGTTTGGTGGTGTGTCGGCCAGTCTAGGTTGGGCGGGCTCCAAGGACCCCCTTGAAGAGAACTGCCTGTGGATAACTCAACCTCTGTTCACTGCGGCAAGCCGGGCGTAGTCTTGCCCTCGCCGGTTCGTCATTGCAGGCAATCCAACGGGGGACACCATGATCGAAACCACACGCTTCAACACGTCCAGGCTTCTTGGCGGAAATCGCAGGAAAGGTGCCGGCCGGCGAGGGAACACCCCGCTGCTGCTCGGCAGTCTTCTCACCGCAATATTGGCGCTCAGCGGCTGCTCTTTCCCGCTGCCGGTTGCGCAGCCCACGCCCATAGCGTCGTCATCGAACGCCCCAACGTCCAGCACTGAACCGTCTGCTGAGATCAGTGCAAGCCCGGACGCTACCACAGGCACAGGCGGTGTCTACGGCGAGTTCACGTCCCTGTCCGAAGCGTGCATATCCGTGAGTGCCGCGATGTTGAGCGTGACCATCCTGCCGTTGGCGGCCGTGGTGGGCGGCGACCCGGAAGATATCAAGAAGGCCAAGGAGGAACTGTCCCGGATGCAGGACAAAGTGCCCGAGGAACTGAAGCCGAGCTTTGAGAAGCTGAGGGCGTATACGGAGTCGGCGGGCACGGATTTCCGCAAGTACGGGGAGCCCGAGTTCGAGGAACTTATGAAGCCGATCCAGGACTGGATGGATAAGAACTGCAAGTAGGCGCCGCGCGGGTTTCCTTCTCTCTGGATGCCTCTCACAAAGCGTCCGAGCTAGACGCTAGGGTGGTACTCAAGAGAAGGGGAGTGCTTCGATGTCAGATCAGAACTTGCAGATCGACCCTGCGCCTGAGGGCGAGGTCCTCGGTACCGGACGCACCATCATCTCCGAGGCGGCAGTGGCAAAAGTAGCTGGCATCGCTGCACGCACGGTTCCAGGTGTCTACTCCCTGGGCTCAGGTCCATCCCGCGCGCTTGGCGCTATCCGCGACGCTGTGGGCAGTTCGGACCACGCCGCCGGCGTTCGCGCCGAAGTGGGCGAGACCCAGGTAGCGGTGGACATCAACCTTGTGGCTGTCTATGGGCATCCCTTGCACGGCGTTGCCAACCAGGTCCGGGCTGCTGTTTACCGGGCTGTGGAGGAACTCGTCGGGCTCCAGGTCATCGAGGTCAACATCGAGATCAACGATGTCTATGTGGCCCCGCCCCCCAAGCCCAAAACCGTCGTGGTCGAAAAGGAGGCACTGCAATGAGCATGACCGTCGTGGGAATCGCGATCGGCGCCTTCGTGGCGTTCATGTCCTTCCAGTTCGGGCTGTGGGGCTTTCTCATCTCGCTGCTTTTTATGGGCATTGGCGCCCTTCTGGGCCGTGCAGCTGAAGGCAAGCTTGATCTCCGCAGCGTCCTGGACGCCATTACGGGCCGGCGCTCTTCGTCATGAGCGTGGCTGAGGCTGTGGAACCTACCACCAGCCTGGCCGGCCATAACCGGATCAGTACCCAGGCTTTGACATCGCTGGCACAGGCCGCGGCCGCCGAGGCTCTCGGCGTGGAACCCGGCGACATCCGCGCCGATTGGTCGGACGACGACGGTCTGCTGGCTTTGTCCATCGTGGCACCTATCAGCATCCCCGCCCTAAGCGAGGTGCTGCGCAATCCACAGCGCGTCCAGGGTTTCGGCGGCTCCATCTGGGACCGTGCTGTGGCCGCAAAGGCAACAGTGTTGGAGCGTGTCACCCGGCTCAGTGGTTTCCGCATAAGCAGGGTGGATATCAGGATCAGTGGAGCCCACGTTTCAGAGGGAGGCCGCGTCCGGTGACACAGGACCAGGAAACAGCCATTGAACCTTCTCACGCCGGCTCCGGAGCCAGCCCTATCGCCGGCGAGGATCCGGCCATGAGCCGTATCCTGCACCGGGAAACGCACTCGTCCCGGGCAGGAGCAGCCAGCATCGCTGCCGTGCTGGTGATCATTCTCTGTGTCATCGCACTTCTGGAATCTGTGCTCCAGGCCATCGGGCAACCGCCATGGCTAGTTGACCCAAGCACAGCAGCACAGCGCATCATCGCGCTTCCAGCCGGCATCCCGCCTCTTCTGCTTGGCGCCAGCGGTGCTGTCATTGCCATGGTCGGACTGTTCTTTCTCCTTCACGCCGTATTACCAGGCAGGAGGGCCCGGCATTTGTTGCGGGACCCACGGACCGCCGTCGTTGTTGATGACGAAGTGCTGGCCTCGGCACTTGCGCGCCGCGCGCGGACTGCCGCGAACGTGACACCGGAACAGGTCATGGTGATTGTGTCCAGGCAATCGGTGGTGGTCAACGTCCGGCCAACATCAGGCAGCAGGGTCAGTGAAGAAGCCATCCTGAAAGCAGTGCAGTCCGAGCTCGATGAAATGTCCCCCGTTCCAATGCCCACTGTTCGGGTGAACCTCTCTACCTCGGGGGTGGTTGGCGCGTGAACGGGACACCTCGTGCCCTTAACCGGGTACTTCTCTTTATCATTGGCGTAAAGCTCCTGGCCGTTGGGCTACTTCTTCTCCTCCTGGCGACTGTTCCGGCCGTAGCAACGTGGTGGCACGGCTGGGCCGCGGACATGTGGGCTCGTGCGGAGGATGCATTCCAGCAAACCCGGTTCCCCGGCCGTGAGGAAAGCTGGCTGTGGATCGTGGCCGGGGTGGTTTTGGTGGCCATCATTATTGCGATGGTCGCGTGGTTGTCGCAACAGGGTAAAGGCAGGGCAAACCTTCTGGTGGCCAGCGACGACGAGAGCCATGTGGAGGGTGAGGTCCAGATCGGTGGCGGCGTCGCAGAACAGGCGCTCCGCGCAGCTTTGGCAGATCGGCCGGACCTCGCGGGCGCATCTGTGGCCACGTATGAGGTCAAAGGCCAGCCCGGATTGAGGGTGCGCATCCAGCCCCGGCAGGGAGTGGCGCCGCACCTCCTTGCTGCCGAAATTTCACGCATGGTTGAAGCCTTGGACCTGGTGATCGGCAAGAAGACGCCCGTATTGGTCCATATGGCATCAGGGGCACGTGCGAAATTTACAAAAGCTGAACGGGTTCGCTGACTATCCTGGCTAATTTTGCCGAATGTTTCACTCCGGGTGTTTTGCGTTGCTTAACCCGCGCGTATGCCAATAGTTTGAAAGTAGAGGGGGAAAACTCCCTGAAGCGATTGATTGCTTTGCAGGATAAATCCCGAGAGCGATCAGCGTTCCAACCGTTACGAAGGAGAGCACCATGAGTGAAGAAACCACGGGAGCGGAAGCAGTAGAAGGCGCTGCGGGCAATGCCAAGGAAGTAGCTGGCGAGGCGCTTGAAAATGCGAAGGAATTTGCCGGCGAGGCTGCGGAAAACGTCAAGGAGTTCGCCGGCGCGGCAGCAGAAAATGTCAAGGAATTCGCTGGGGATGCAGCAGAAAACGTCAAGGAATTCTTCTCTGGTGACGTCGGGGAAAATGCCAAGGAACTTGCTGGTGACGTTGCGGAGAAGTCCAAGGAAATCGCCGGAGATGTTACCGAAAATGTGAAGGGTCTCGGCTCCAAGATCGCAGGCCTGTTCAAGGGCGGGAAATAGCCCACCCGCACGACGCGCGGATGGCAGTTCAGGAACACCCCCATGAGCTGCCATCCCCCTGCGGTTAAACGGCCGATCCATCGCGCCCACGCCTAGTAGGCTGAGCTTCACACGCGATGGACGGGAGGCTGCAGTGGTCGGGAAAACTGCGACAGGTACGACGTTGGCTGGTGTGATGGAGGAGTTAGCCGCACTGGAAGACCAAAGGTCGCGCGAGGTGAACGAGAAACACGGTGACGATCACGGTGTGAACCTCAGTAAGTTGCGCGCGATTGCGAAGCGGTTGAAGACACAGCACGAGCTTTCACGCGAGCTTTGGGAGACGGATGACACCGCGGCGAAGCTGCTGGCGCTGCTGATCTGCCGGCCGAAGTCGTACGGACCCGACGAGCTTGACACCATGCTGCGCGAAGCCCGGACTCCCAAAGTCCATGACTGGCTGGTGAACTACGTGGTCAAGAAGAATCCGCATGTCGAAGAGCTGCGGGTCGCCTGGTTTGCGGACAAAGATCCCTTGGTGGCGAGTGCCGGTTGGGCGCTGACGTCGGAGCGCGTCGTGAAGGATCCGTCAGGCCTGGACCTCGCCGGGCTGCTGGACGCCATCGAGGCCGGGATGAAGGAAGCCCCGGACCGCCTGCAGTGGGCGATGAACACCTGCCTTGCCCAGATCGGCATCGAGCACCCGGAGTATCGTGCCCGGGCCTTGATTATTGGTGAGCGCCTGGAGGTGCTCAAGGATTACCCAACGCCGCCTAACTGCACCTCTCCGTTCGCGCCTGTCTGGATCAAGGAGATGGTGCGCCGGCAGGAACTGTCAGCAACCAGCTAGCCCCTGTTGCGGTGCATCATCCGGTACGTCAGTTCGGCGAGCAGCTCCTCGTCTGAAAGATGCGAGGCGCGGGCGATAGGGGCTGCCGGCACCGTGACGCGGGGCCCCGAAGGCTGCCGTGGGTCCTCGCTGCTGCGCATGTCGTCCGGCGTGATCTGGTCTGGAGCGAAGCTGGATTTTCCCTTGAGGATTTCAGACATTGACCCAGCGCGCCACCCCAGGGCGTGCTCGAGCTTGCGCTGGTTGATTTCCTGGGTGCGCCGCGTACCGGATTCCAGCGTCCGTACAGTCTTGATTGCCGTTCCAGCCTGCTTGGCCAACTGCACTTGGCTCAGCCCCTGGGCCAGCCGTTCTTCTTTGATCAGCCGGCCGATAGTCTGGAGTGCTTCAAGTTCATCCACACTTCCCACTGTTGCATAGGCAATACTGGGCAACCAAATCTCATGACGCGGCTACAGGGCCAATGTCTGCGGGTGGTTCCCGACTCGGCCTAGCCGACCCAGTGCGATGCAAAGGTTACTTTGTATCGTTGTGGTTACGTTAGGTGTAAGCGCTTGCATTCCGACCCTGATCATGACTAGTGTGAGGCCCACCACGTCAATCGCGCCACGATTTTCTTGTACTCAGCGAGGAGTCTTCAGCATGAAAAAAACCAAGTACCTGCTCCCGGTCGCAGCGGCCGGCGTTCTGGCACTTACCATGTCCGCATGTAGCGGAAACAGCGGCGGCGGCGGAAGCACCGCGTCGGATGACTGTTCCGCTTACGGCACCTACGGCAAGCACGACGGCAAGACGGTCTCCGTGTACTCCACCATCGTCGACGTCGAAGCGACAAACCTCGAGGAATCCTGGGCACAGTTCGAAAAATGCACGGGCATTACTGTCAAGTACGAGGGCAGCAAGGAGTTCGAGACCCAGATCGGTGTCCGGGCCCAGTCCGGTACGGCCCCTGATGTAGCGATCTTCCCGCAGCCCGGTCTTCTGGCCACGCAGGCAAAGGCCGGCTACCTGAAGCCCGCTCCCAAGGCTGTGTCCGATCTTGTGGACAAGAACTGGTCCGCAGACTGGAAGAAGTACGGCACGGTGGATGGCACGTTCTACGCCGCCCCGATGCTTGCGAACGTCAAGGGCTACGTCTGGTACTCACCCAAGACCTTCAAGGACAAGGGTTGGACAGTCCCCAAGACGTGGGACGAAATGATGGACCTGACCAAGAAGATCGCAGCCGACAAGACCACGAAGCCATGGTGTGCCGGATTTGAATCGGGCGAAGCCACGGGTTGGCCGGGTACAGACTGGATCGAGGACGTTGTCCTGCGTGCCGAAGGCCCGGAAGTCTATGACAAGTGGATCACGCACCAGATTCCGTTCAATGACCCCAAGATCGTCAACTCCTTCAACAAGGTTGGCGACATCCTCCTCAACCCGGATTACGTCAACGGCGGCTTCGGTGACCCACGCTCTATCCTGAGCACCGCGTTTGCCCAGGCTGGTCAGCCGGTTCTGGACGGACAGTGCGCAATGCACCACCAGGCATCGTTCCAGGCAGCCAACTGGCCTGCCGGTACCAACGTGGCCGAGGACGGCGACGTCTGGGCATTCATGACGCCTCCGGTGGATGAGTCCAAGGGCACAGCCATCACCGGTGGTGGCGAGTCGGTTGCTGCTTACAAGGACACCCCTGAGGTCCAGGCTTACCTGGCATTCATGGCTAGCGCGGACTTCGCCAACAACCGCGTGAAGCTCGGCGGTGCCATCAGTGCAAACAAGGGCCTTGACCCGAACAACGCACAGTCCGCCCTGGATAAGCAGTCCATCAAGCTCCTTCAGGACCCCAAGACGGTCTTCCGTTTTGACGGTTCGGACCTGATGCCGAGCGCTGTGGGTTCCAACTCGTTCTGGAAGGGCATTGTGGCGTGGATCAACGGCAGCTCTGCCCAGCAGGTAACTGACAGCATCGAGTCCAGCTGGCCCAAGGGCTAACTCCGAAGGCACTGCCTCCCTTGGCTGGTTTGCCCAGCCGGGGAGGCAGTGTGTTTCCCGGAACTTAGTGATTCACTCACGCCCCGGAGGTTGGGTATGGAATTTATCGGAGGAAAACTCCTTCAAGTAGTGATCGCCCTGGCGATTTTTGCCGCAATTATCGGCATCCTCATGCTCGTGGTGGATAGGGCACCAAAGTCAGTCAAGGACAAGGTTACGGTGGCCGGATTTCTGGCTCCCGCTGGAATCCTGATGCTAGTGGGCCTTGTGTACCCGGCGGTACGGACGTCGATGTTGGCCTTCACGGACGCCAGTGGCCAAGGCAACGGATTCGATAACTTTGTTTGGATGTTCACGCAGCCTGAAGCTTTGACCACGCTGCGGAACACCATCATCTGGACCATCCTGGTTCCCCTGTTGTCCACGGGATTCGGGCTGGCCTATGCGGTCTTCATCGATAAGGCCCGCGGAGAGCGGGTTCTGAAGTCCTTGGTCTTCATGCCGATGGCCATCTCCTTTGTAGGCGCCGGCATCATCTGGAAGCTCGTGTATGACTACCGCGGTCCCGGTATTGAACAAACGGGTGTCATCAACTTCATCCGTGACGCCATGGGAATGAACCCCAAGCAGTTCCTCCTGGACGCCCCGGAAAACACCATCTTCCTGATCATCGTGATGGTTTGGATCCAAACAGGTTTTGCCATGGTGATTCTTTCCGCGGCCATCAAGGGTGTTCCGGTGGAACTGATCGAGGCAGCCCGTTTGGATGGGGCCAACGCCTGGCAGCAGTTCCGCAACGTTACGGTTCCGGGTATCCGTGGGGCGTTGGTGGTGGTCCTGACTACGATCACGATCGCCACGTTGAAGGTCTTCGACATTGTTCGAACCATGACAGCCGGAAACTACGACACCTCGGTTGTGGCCAACGAAATGTACACGCAGGCTTTCCGCGCCGGTGAACCAGGACGAGGTGCCGCTTTGGCCCTGATCCTGTTCCTCATGGTGCTGCCCATCGTCGTGTACAACGCTCGAGTCCTTCGCAAGCAAAGGGAGATCCATTGACAGCCACGCCAGCCCCGAAAGAGGCGTCCAAGGCCGCCACCCGGCAGCGTCCTGGATCGGACCCCACGGAGGACGCCCAGCCGATGATGCGCAGGGTCAAGACCAAGCTCACTTCCAAGTGGGCCACAGCGGCAGCGATCATCATCGCCGTCGTATGGTCTGTCCCGACGTTTGGACTCTTTGTTACCTCGTTCCGTCCTGCCCCGAAGCAGGTGGGCCCCCGCTCCAACGGTTGGTGGAATGCCTTCCTGGACTGGGACTTCACGGTCAAGAACTATGTGGACGTCCTTACCCCGGCGGGCTCGCAATCTGCCAACCTGTCCCAGTACTTCGCCAACTCCGTAGCAATCGTCATCCCAGTCACCATCTTTGTTCTGGTGTTGGCGTCGATGGCCGCCTATGTGTTCGCCTGGGGCAAGTTCAAGGGCCGCGACGCACTTTTCATTTTCGTGTTCGCCCTGCAGATCATTCCGCTCCAGATGGCACTGATTCCGCTCCTGCAACTCTTTACGCAAACCCTGCATTTGCCGGCGGGTTCCTATGCGCAGCTGTGGATCGCCCACACCATGTTCGGGCTTCCCTTGGGTATTTTCCTCCTCCACAATTTCATCTCGGAAATCCCTGGTGAAGTTATCGAGGCGGCAAGGGTGGACGGTGCGGGACACAGCACGATCTTCTGGCGGATCATCCTTCCGCTTTCCGTTCCGGCGCTGGCTTCCCTGGCGATCTTCCAGTTCCTATGGGTCTGGAACGACCTCCTGGTTGCACTGGTGTTCTCCGGTGGAACGGCCGACGTAGCACCTATCACCCAGCGTCTGGCGGAGATTTCCGGTACACGCGGTGCCAGGGACTACTTGAACCCGGCCGCGGCCTTCGTCTCGATCATCATCCCGCTTCTGGTGTTCTTCGGCCTGCAGCGGTACTTCGTCCGAGGCCTGCTGTCCGGCGGACTCAAGGGCTAGACAATTGCAGCGTTGGTTACGCAGCGGACGACTCCGCTGCGTAACCAAGGCCTGCACAAAATAGACTGATTCTTCGCCGTGAGACAGAAAACGGCGAAGTGAAGGCAGCCGGAGAGGGGGGCCTGTGACACGAACAACGGGTAGGTCCCAGCGCGGTGGTCATACAGGCGTCAGCATCGAGGACGTCGCAGCAGCAGCGGGAGTGTCTACGGCTACCGTGTCCAGGGCTGTCAGGGGACTGCCCCGGGTTTCGCCTGCAACGCGTGAAAAGATCCTGGAAGTCGCGGCGTCGCTGGGCTACGTGGCGTCGTCGTCGGCGTCGGGATTGGCCACTGGGCGCACACGCACCATCGGTGTCCTGGCGCCCTTCGTCAGCCGCTGGTTCTTCTCCAAAGCAATCGAAGGTGCGGACAGGGAGCTGCACTCACGCAAGTACAACCTCTCCCTATTCAACCTCGGCGGCCACGGCAGCAATCGCGAGCGGCTTTTCAGCTCCACCATGGTGTACAAACAGATCGACGCGCTGCTGGTGCTATGTATGGCGCTCAGCGAGGACGAACTGGAACACCTCCACAAGATCGACATCCCGTTGGTAGTGGTTGGCGGACACGTTGAGGATTGTGCCTACATCGGCATCAACGATTACGACGCCGCGACCACCGCCGTGCGGCATCTGCTGGACCTGGGACACAAGGACATTGCCTTGCTCCATGGCGACGACGAAACAGACCTGAACTTCGACGTTCCCCGTGTCAGGATCCGCGCCTTCCAGGACGTCATGACCGACGCCGGCTTGGAAGTCCGTCCCGAGTGGGACGAATGGGGTGACTTCACAGTTGCCAGCGGCCAGCAGGCATTCAACCGGCTCTGGAGCCAGCCTGGCCGCAAGCCTACGGCCATTTTCTGTTCCTCCGACGAGATGGCCATGGGGGTCATCTTCGAAGCCACGCGACACGGCGTTCGCGTGCCAGCGGACCTCTCAGTCATCGGAATTGACGATCACGACTTCTCCGAAGCCTTGGGCCTTACAACGGTGGGTCAACGGCCGGACGACCAAGCCGAACTGGGCACCAAGATGCTTTTGGACGAACTCGATGGCATTGCCGGTGCGGTGCACTCAGAGGTCGCGCCGCACCAGCTGATTGTCCGGGAGACAACAGCACCGCCGTGCCGGTGATGAAAGCCGCTGATCCTAAACGCAGCCGGTCCTGAAAGCCTACGAGGCCCGCGCCAGCTGACGGATGGGAATCCACCGCGAGGCTAGCCGACGATAGGCTGCCGCCGCGCCCGTCATATCGCCCTCGGCCAGGCACTCGATACCGAGGCGAACATCCATGGGGGATTCGTCGGGGTACACCTTGTCCGCAACAGCCCCGTAATCGAGCTCCACCATGGACTGGACGTGAAACAACTCCAGCCATTCGGTGAGCTGCGTGAGATCGTCCAGCATGTCCAGGTCCGGGGCTGCCAAGGCCAAGTGGGCTACAGCAAAGCGTGCCCTGTCCAGGGCATCCGTCAACGGCGTCCACACCCGGACGGTGAGGATGCGCCCATCGGACTCCACCACATCCTTACGGTCAGACTCAGCGAAAAGCGAGAACCAGCTGAAGGGGATACCCCAGGTGGAGGCCCGGGTGTGCACACGCTTGGCTTCTTCCCCAGCGTTGATGCGATCGATCCTGGCTTGATGCTTATCCCGCTGCGAAACCGGAATCAGCAGATCGGCCAGCGGGCTGTGCACACCATCCATGAGGGCGTTCGCTGCCAACCCGGCCCGAATCACCAGTTGGCTGGGGCAGTAAAGCAGCCGTCCGGCGTCGTGGGCGTCCTTATCCTGGGCCGATGCGCCAGTGGGTGCGTCTGCAGCACCCTCCGCCGCGGTGTGCCGCCCGCCAGGGACCCGCGTCATCCGCACCAAATCGGTCCGACCTGTGGGGAAGGGGTCCCCGCCGGTCCGCGTGATGCGGCCCAGCGAGGCTTGGAGCTCCGCATTTTCGACGGCGGCCCGGGAACGTATCTTGCTGCTGTCCGCCACGAGTTGGCGCTGCTGCTCCGGAGGAAACGCCTCAAGGGGCTCGTAAATGCGCAGGGACGAAGAGAACGGCAGTCCTGCCTGGCCCCTGTACAGGTTTCCAGTCATCTCCAGCCGGCCCCTTTCTTCCATCAGCGGTGATTAGTCTGCAAGCTCCACGATCACGGGAGCGTGGTCCGAGGCGCCCTTCCCCTTACGTTCCTCGCGGTCAATGGAAGCACCGGTAACCCGGGCCGCCAAAGCCGGGGAAGCCAGGCAGAAGTCGATGCGCATGCCTTCCTTCTTGGGGAAGCGCAGCTGCGTGTAGTCCCAGTACGTGTAAACGCCGGGGCCAGGTGTGTAGGGACGGACGACGTCGGTATAACCGGCAGTCTCGAAGGCGTGGAATGCGGTGCGTTCCGGCTCGCTGACGTGCGTGAAGTTGTTGTTGCGGAACAGTTCGATGTCCCAGACGTCGTCATCGAACGGTGCAATGTTCCAGTCGCCCATGAGCGCGACCTGTGCTGCCGGATCAGACTTCAGCCACTCCGCGGCGTTGCCTTGAAGGACGTCAAGCCACTTGAGCTTGTACGGCATGTGTTCGTCGTCCAGCGAGCGGCCATTCGGAACATACAGACTCCAGATGCGGATGCCGCCGCAGGTGGCGGAGATGGCGCGGGCTTCCTGCGCGGGGTCCTTGCCGGCCTTGCCGAACATCGGCTGGTCCAGGAAGGTGCGTTCTACGTCCTCCAGCCCAACGCGGGACGCAATGGCGACGCCGTTCCACTGGTTCACGCCGAAGTGCGCAACCTCGTAGCCCATGCGCTCAAAGAGCTCCCACGGGAAGTTATCGTCCTTGCACTTGGTCTCCTGGATGGCCAGGACATCACAGTCACTGCGCTCAAGCCACGCTTCGACGCGGTCGGCACGGGCACGGAGG
This sequence comes from Arthrobacter sp. 21a14, assembly GCA_050627125.1. Lineage (GTDB taxonomy): Bacteria > Actinomycetota > Actinomycetes > Actinomycetales > Micrococcaceae > Arthrobacter. Next base: position 880,599 of record CP192487.1, read on the forward strand.
GAGTTCACATTCCAGGTAGCTATCTTCACAGCCACTAACTTACCGAACTTGGCGCCAAGCGCATCCCCTCATGAAGGATTGCTGGCCGTGACGCCCGTGTTGAGCCAAGTATCAGTGGGCATACATGAAAGAAGATGATGTGCCCCTGCGCATCTTGATGCCGCAGACGATCAACAACAGCCCTGCAACAACGGAGAAGGCTGCCAGCAAACCCACAACGCCCAGGAACCCGAGGCTGGGATTGATCAGGACAAAGAGGCCAAAAACCGCAGTCACAAGACCAGTCAGCAACCAGACTCCCCAACCATTGACGGAGTTCCTTGCTGCAAACGCGAAGACGATCTCGGAAAGCCCCAGGACCAAGGCCCAGAGTCCAATCAGGACGCCAAGTGCTGCAGCTGTTATTCCCGGCCACGCGACTGCCACCAAACCGGCTGCGAGGGAGATGAAGCCCCCCACCATCGTCCAGCCGGAATGGCGTGAAGGGTCATAAAAGTAGTGGGCCACGTTGGTGAGGCCGTCCACGATTGCGAAGACACCGAACACGAAAACCAGACCGAAGACAGTGGCTACCGGCAAAGATGCGACTAACAAACCAAAGAGCACGGCCAGGATTCCGCGGAACAGCAGAGCAGTTCCGGAATGTTTAAACATCTTGCGTTCCGAAGCGTCGGACATAGTGCCAGCTTAATGGAATGCGGGCTGTGGATATATAGGAACGAGGCCTGAATCGCGAGGCGGGGCCAACATATGGCATGCGGCGGGCTTACCGCATGCCCTCGCGACGGATGGCGGTCGCGATGGCCGCCGCGCGAGTCTCCACGCCGAGCTTGGCATAGATGTGGGCCAGATGGGTTTTGACGGTTGCTTCCGAAATGAAGAGCCGTTTGCCCAGATCGCGGTTGCTGAGGCCCTCGGTCAGGAGGCTCAGCAGCTCTGCCTCCCGGGGTGTAAGGACTTCGTCCGGGTTCCGCAGCTGTTGGAAAAGCCGGGACGCAACCGGCGCGCTCATCACGCTTTTGCCCTGCACGGCACCTCTTACCGCCGCAAAAATCTCTTCCGGTGCGGCGTCCTTGAGCAGGTACCCCATGGCGCCGGCATCCACGGCACGGACGATGTCGGCGTCGGAATCGTAGGTGGTGAATACGATCACCGCCTGGCGGGGATTGCGCTGCCGCAACTGCTTGATGGCCTCGATGCCGTCCATTCCCGCACCCATGGCCAAGTCCATGAGAATCACTGCCGGCGAGTGCTGTTGTGCCGCTTCCAGCGCTTCCTCACCGGACGCCGCTTCGCCGACGACGACGACATCGGCCTGGGTGCCTAACAGCGCCTTCAGCCCGCTCCGGACTACCGTATGGTCGTCCACAAGGAGCACGGAAATGGTAGTCACAGGGACTCCTTCGATGGATCTAAGGGCAGAGCCGGCAGCGGGATCTGGGCTGCGATGATGGTGCCCTCGCCCGGAGTGCTCTCCACGGACAATTCTCCGCCCAGCTGCTCAATGCGTTGCCGCATGGCGCGCAACCCGTATCCTCCCGTTTCCGACGGCGGAGGTACCACTCCGGGATCAAAGCCGCGGCCGTCGTCGAACACGTCAAGGGTGACCGCGTCCGGCAGGTACCCAAGAGTCACGCTGGCGTTGTCCGCGTGGGCGTGAAGTTTGATGTTGGCCACGGCGCTCTGGGTCACGCGGAGCAGGGCGTGTCGAACCTCGGACGGGATGGGACGGGCTTCACCGGTGACCTGCACAAGGACGTGGTCCAGGTACTGCCGGGCGGCGCGTTCCAAGGCCTGGTGTAGGGGCGCAGTTTCCAGGCCGGGCGCCGAGAGCTCGTGCACCAGGCTCCGGGTGTCGGCGAGATTTCCGCGGAGGAGACTGGTTGCTTTGGTGACTTCGTTGTGTGCCGCAGGATCAGGCCAGGAACGTTGGGCTGCCTCAAGGAGGAGCAAGCCGCTCGCGAGGCCTTGGGTGATGGTGTCGTGGATTTCACGTGAAACACGCTCGCGTTCCGCCGCGATTCCTGCTGTTCGTTCATTCGCCGCCAGCTGTTCCTGCGCTTGGGTTACATCTTCCAAGAGCTTGCGCTGGAGGGCGCCGTCGCGCTCGATCTTGTCGTAAATCAACGTGAGCATGGCGCCTGCAGCGAGCGGTCCGAGCAGCATGGCGACGTCCGTCCATCCGCTCATACGGAAAAGCCCGACGGCGGTGGCCGCCGCCGTCGCGCCGCCCGCCAGATACGCGGCCCACCCCAGGAACGCGGTGCGGCTGAGGAAGAAAATGGCGAAGGAGCACCACGCGAAGCTGGGCGCAGCGATCACCAGAGCCGCCCAGGCCGCCACCACGGCAAACATCCACAGCTTGCGCCTTTGGGTTTGCGGGCTGTGCATGGGGTTGCGGTGTTGGGCCAGCAACGCTGTGACGACGTACAGAGCACACACGGCGACCGCCAAGGCCACGGTCCACAGGTTGTCCGTGGGGGAGTGGCGCATGACGTAACGGACAGCAGAGGCGACCATCAGCACGGCGAAACCCAGATGCACCACGGCGTCGATGCGGGTATCGATCCGGCTGCTTGGATCCATCCTGCTGCTTGGATCGGGCCGTTGAGGGGCTGCTGGCATGGGGTGGTTCCCGTTTCCGTTTCGGTCGGTGGTAGACGCTCTTTCCATGCTAGATCCCGCGTGATTGCTGGTCTCTCCACCTTTTGGCTGATACGGCTGGCGGAAAGGCTGACCTTGGAACCGGCACACGGCCGATGTGCCCCGGGGCTGCTCCCGGAAGCATGGGGATGTACCCGAAATTGCCAATGCTTGCCACGAGGAGAACTCCGTGAAGAAGTCCAACAAGATGATTGCCGCCGCCGCTGCCGGAGCGTTGCTGCTCACTGGCGGGGTTACCGCAGTAGCCAATGCAGTTGCCCCCGAGGCCGCGCCTGTTACCGCACCTGCCGCGCCAGTCAGTGCCGAGGTCCAGCCGGCACCTGAGAATGTGGTTGCCCAGAACCGAATCACCGTGGGTGCTTCCAGCAACGCCGTGAATGCCGCGCTCGCCAAGTGCCAGGCAGACAAGCTTCCGTTCGTGACCGTGGCCCTGGTGGACCGATTCGGTACCGTCCAGGCCCTTCTCCGCGGTGACAACGCCGCCGAGCACACCATCGAGGCAGCCAAGCAGAAGGCTTACACCGCGGCTGCCTTCGGTGCCCCCACGAGCGAACTGGCCAAGCGCATCAACGGCACCGGCCCGTCCATCGCGGACCTTCCCGGCACGCTTTTCCTGGCCGGCGGTGTCCCGCTGAAGGTCAACGGCGTATCCGTAGCTGGCATCGGCGTCGGCGGCGCTCCCGACGGCGCCTTGGACGAAGCGTGCGCGACTGCTGGTGCCGAAGCGCTGGCCGCAGCAGCAAAGTAGCCTCGATTCATGACCACCTCATCAGTGGTGGGGGCGGGGTTGTTGATGATGGGGTTGCTGGCGGGGTGCGGGTCGCCGTCCCCTGCCAGCCCTGGCCCTTCCAGCCCCGGCCCTTCCAGCCCAACCACAGCAAGCTCCAGCCCAGCAGCCACCTCTCAAGTAGCCAGCAGCCCAGGCGCGTCGTCGAGCGCGAGTCCGGGCCCGTCGTCGTCGGCGTCCAAACCGCCCACGCCATCCCCGGAGGCTCAGCTGGAAACCGACCGGCTCCTGATCCTCGCCGCGAAAGCCAACGATCCCGTGCGGGTGCGGGAACTGATCGCGGCAGGTGGCAACGTCAACGCCAAGGACGACATCCAGGACTCTGCGTTCCTCTACGTGGGTGCGGAGGGCTTCAATGAGGTGCTCCAACTGACGTTGGCGGCCGGGGCCGACGTCGCCAGCATCAACAGATACGGTGGCACGGCCCTGATCCCCGCCAGCGAACACGGGCACACCGAGACCGTTCGGATCCTCATCGCCGCGGGCGTGCCTGTTAACCACGTGAATAACCTGGGCTGGACGGCCATGCAGGAGGCCATCCTGCTCAACAACGGCGGGCCGAACCAGCAGGACGTGGTCCGGCAGCTGCTGTCCGCGGGAGCTGATCCGGACATCCGTGATCCGCAAGGCCGAACCGCCCTGCAGAACGCAGAGCGGCTCGGGTTCACGGAGATCGCGGCGCTGATCCGGAACCGCTGACCCAGAACCGCTGACCAAGTAAGTAGCAGCTGTGCGCGTTTTCAGCCCTCAAAACGCGCAGTGCTGCGACTTACTTGGGCGGGTTAGACCGCCTCCAGCACGCTGACGTAGTTCGCGATGCCTACGCCGCCCATGTTCTGGACGGCGCCTCGCCGGGCATTGGGGAGCTGCATATCGCCGGCGGTTCCCGTGAGCTGCATGGCTGCAATGACATGCTGCGACACTCCGGTGGCGCCCACAGGATGCCCCTTGGCCTTAAGACCGCCGGACACGTTGACGGGAAGTTTGCCGTCCTTGTATACCCAGCCTTCTTGGACAGCGCGCGAACCCTCACCGCGGGGAGTCAGGCCCATGGCTTCGTACATGATGAGCTCGGCGATCGTGAAGCAGTCGTGGACTTCGGCGAAGTCCAGTCCATCGATGCCCACGCCTGCCATCCCCAGCGCCCGCTCCCAAGAGACACGGGTAGCGGCGAACTCCGTGGGATCGCGCTTTTCCGCGGGGAAGAAATCGTTTGCGTGACCGAAGCCCGCCAAGCGCACAGGTGCGGTTGCGCCGCCGCTAGCCGACGTTGAAATCACGACGGCGGCCGCACCGTCCGAGACCGGCGAACAGTCCGTGCGGCGCAAGGGGTCGGCGACCATGGGGTTCTTGTCCGAGATGGTGCGGCAGAATTCCTCGTCAAAGTCCCGGTGCATCTGGGCGTAGGGATTATCCATGCCGTTGCGGTGGTTCTTGGCTGCAATGGAACCGAGGACATCGCCCAGGCCTCCGGGGTAGTTGGCCGCGTCGATGCCCGTGCCGTAGCGCTTCCCGTAGTGCTTCGCCACCTCGGCGAACAACCCCGTGAACCCTGTGGTGGACGCCTTGCCCGCCATTTCGTACGACGCACCAAGCAAAGCCGCCCCCACCACGTCCGCTCCGGCGTCGGTCATTTTTTCCGCGCCGATCACCAAAACATTGCGTGCAGTTCCCGCGAGCACAGCCTTCATGCCTTGCTGGAACGCTGCGGAACCGGAGGCGCAAGCGTTCTCCGTGCGCGTTGCAGGGACATTGGCCAGGTCTGCGGAGAGCTGCAGTGCCAGCGACGACGTGAACCCCAGCGGCTGCATGCCTGAGTTGAATTGGCCGAGATAGACCTCGTCAATGTCCTTGGGCTCAAGGCCGGAATTGCGGATTGCTTCACCGGCTACCTGGACAATCAATGATTCGAGGCTGTGGTCCGTGAGCTTGCCAAACTTGCTGTGGCCCCACCCCGTGAGCAGGATGTCCTTGCCGAACTGATCTTTCAAGCTCATGCGCTTGCTCCTTCAAGTGTGTGTTCTTCAGTCGTCAGCGCCACCGTGAACTCGGCCTCGGTCTTGCTGCGGATCTCTTCCACCGTGACGCCCGGGGCGAGGCGTGTGAGCAGGAGGCTCGTCCCGGCGTCGTGGTTGTTTTCATCGTCCGCCTCGATGTCGAAGACCGCGAGGTCCGTGATGATCCTGTCAACGCACTTCAGCCCAGTGAGCGGCAGCGTGCATTCCGTGACGATTTTGGCCGAGCCGTCCTTGGCGTTGTGCTCAGTTAGGACCACCACCCGCGGTGTCCCGGCCACCAAATCCATGGCGCCGCCCATGCCCTTGACCATCTTTCCCGGGATGGTCCAATTGGCGAGGTCGCCACGGCCCGAGACCTGCATGGCCCCCAGGATCGCCACCTTCACATGGCCGCCGCGGATCATGCCGAAGGACGTAGCGGAATCGAAAATGCTTCCACCCGATGTGATGGTGACGGTCTGCTTGCCGGCATTGATCAGGTCCGCGTCCTCCTCGCCCTCATAAGGGAACGGGCCCATGCCGAGCAATCCATTCTCGCTTTGGAGAACCACCCGCACGCCGTCGGGCAGGTTGTTGGCCACCAAGGTGGGGATGCCGATGCCGAGGTTGACGTAGTCGCCGTCGTTCAATTCTTCAGCCGCAATGGCGGCCATCTGGTCTCGTGTCCAAGCCATGATGTGTGCTCCTTGTTCTTTAAGCCGTTAGCGCTTCTCTAGACCGTTACCGTTTCGCGCCGTGGGCGGACCGTGCGCTGTTCGATGTCTTTGACCCGATCCGTGGCCTGCACCAGCCTCTGGACGTAGACGCCTGGAGTGACGATGTGATTGGGGTCGAGCTCGCCGGGCTGCACAATGACCTCCGCCTCAGCGATGGTGACGGCGCCGGCTGTTGCCACCACCGGGTTGAAGTTCCTGGCCGTGTAGCGGTAGATCAGGTTTCCGTCCGTGTCCGCGGTGTGGGCGTGGACAAGCGCGACGTCGGCGGTGATGGCGCGCTCGCGGACGTAAGTCACGCCGTCGAACTCTTCCAACGGCTTGCCTTCGGCAACCAGCGTGCCCACGCCGGTCCGTGTATAGAAGGCGGGGATGCCGGCGCCGCCGGCGCGGAGGCGCTCGGCCAGGGTGCCTTGCGGAGTGAATTCGACCTCGAGCTTGCCGGCCAGGTACTGCTCGGCAAACAGTTTGTTCTCGCCGACGTACGACGCGATGACCTTCCGGACTTGGCCTGCCTCGATCAGCACGCCGAGCCCCTTGCCGTCCACGCCCATGTTGTTGGAGACGATGGTGAGGTCCTTGGCGCCGGACTCCCGGACGGCATCGATCAGGTCGGCCGGGATGCCACTGAGGCCAAAACCCCCGACGGCGATGGTCAGGCCGTCTGCCATCAGGTCCTGGAGCGCTTGGGTTGCGCTCGCGTGCATCTTCGACATTGGAACTCCTCTTTGAGTCTTTCTGGTTTTATCCACGTTGTGGACTGAGTGACCTGTAGAGGAGCCTAGGTTTGATCGCTGCTACGGTCAACGGCCCCAATGCTTGGATACTCACGGTGTGGACTGTAGGCTCAAAGGTGTCCATATTGTGGATGAAATCTTTGAGGAGGCTTTGTGCCGGAACAGAAATCCACGCAAAATCCGGTGCAGGGGGCCCAGGTTGTGGGCCGTGTTGCCCTGCTGCTGAGGCTGGTTGGGCGCAAACCCGAGGGGACGTCGTTGGCTGGATTGGTTCGGGAATCAGGGCTGACACGGCCAACCGTGCACCGGCTGCTGACGTCCCTCGCCGCGGAGGGTTTGCTGGAACACGATTCAGCTGCGGGGAAGTGGGTTCTTGGGCCCGAAATCTTCCTCCTTGGATCGGTAGCGGCGGCACGCTTCCCCATGGAGGACGTTGCCCGGCCCAGCCTGCGCCGCCTCGCCGCCGAGACTGGCGAGAGCGCGTTCTTCTCCATCCGACGCGGCAACGAAACCGTCTGCGTGTTGCGCGAGGAGGGCTCGTTCCCGGTGCGGTCCTTCGTGCTGCATGAAGGCGTACGTTTTCCGTTGGGAGTTGCGTCAGCAGGAACGGCCATCATGGCCTTCCTGCCCGCCGATGAGCAGGAAGCCCTGCTGGAGGACTGGCCGGCACACGCTGGCGACTTTGCCGTGGGGCATCCAGTTGACGTGGTTCGGGACAACCTTGAGCGCACCCGGCTGACGGGGTACTCGGTGAATCCGGGGCTGATCCTTGAAGGAAGTTGGGGGATGGGCGCGGCCGTTTTCGACCAGCAGGGGCGGCCGGCATGGGCCCTTTCGTTGACGGGGATCGAACCCCGGTTCCGTCCTGATCGACAGGAATTCCTCGGCAAATTGCTGCTCGAGGAAGCCCATCGCATGACCGCAAAACTGCAGGGATCCTGACCCAAGTAGGGGACAGCACATGCTCCAATGAGAGCCCAGTGGACCGTTTGCTGTCCCCTAGTTGGGTTGGCGCAGGTCCAGCCGCATCAGCACTCTCGGGAAGCCGTTGAGGACGGACGTCGTTTCGGCGACCTTTGTGAAGCCTGCTTTCTCGAAGAGCCTGCGGGTCCCCACGTACGCCATGGTCAGGTCCACTTTGTTGCCTTTGTTGTCCACGGGGTAGCCCTCAATGGCTGGCGCGCCATACTTTCGGGTCATGTCGATCGCACCCTGCAGTAACTGGTGCGAAATGCCCTTGCCGCGATGCCCGGGCCGCACCCTGATGCACCAGACAGACCACACGTCGGCGTCGTCCACGTGGGGGATCTTTCGGTTCGTCGCAAAACTGGTGTCGGCCCGGGGGTGGACCGCCGCCCACCCAACAACTTCGCCGCCGTCGTAAGCGAGAACGCCTGGCGGTGGATCCTCTGCTACCAGCTTTTCTACGAACTTTCCCCGCTCCTCCCGCTGGAGCTCAAGGTTCTGCTTCGAGGGAATCCGGTAACTCAGGCACCAGCACACGTTGGCGTCAGGACGTTTGGGGCCGACGATGGTTTTCACGTCCTCGAACACCGTGGCCGGGCGAACCTCGATTCCCATGCCGCCCATCCTGTCACCGCCGCCCAACTCTTCGCTAGACTGGCGGACGTGATGACCGGATCGGGCACCTGCCCTGCACAGATTGGCTACCCGGCCGAGCTCTGACGTGTGCCAGCGCCGTGACATGTACCAGCGCTGCCCGCGCTCCTCCCCGTGGATGGATGACCCTAAAACCCATCGAACGAAATCCACACACCAAGGAGTCATTCATGCCCGCACTTTTTAACCACACCATCATCGCGTCCATCGATCGCGCCGTCTCCGCCGAGTTCTACCGGTCCATCCTCGAAGCGGACGAAGCTCCAAGTTGGGGGCCGTTCACCAACCTGACCTTGGCTGGCGGCGTGATGCTCCAATTCGCCGAGCCCCCGGTCGAAATCCAGATGCAGCACTACGCCTTCCTGGTAGACGACCAGCATTTTGACCGCGCCTATCAGCGCCTGGTGAGTGCCGGCGTCGAGCATTGGGCGGATCCCCAGATGACCCGTCCAGGCGAGACCAATACGGAGCACGGTGGCCGGGGCGTCTATTTCAAGGACCCCTCGGGCCACGCGCTGGAGCTGATCACGAAGCCGTATTTCTAAGGATGAAGCGGAAGCTGGATAGGGGGCCGCGGCGTGGAGGGCATCGCGAAGCGGGCACGGCCCCCTATCCAGCTTCCAGCGCACCCTATCCACGTCGCCCCACTTTTTGGAGAACCATGACCACCACGCGTCAGTATGTAGTTGGCCCTGAAGAAGATCTCATCCTGGGGACTAAGTTCCGCAAGAACTCGATCATTTTTGGCATCATCGGCCTGTTCATTTTCGGCGTGGGCTTTGGAGCCATGGCATTCCTCACCGCTCGCAAGGCCGAAGGATACGGAGTAAAGGCGACGGCCGGGAAGGTTTTGGGAATCCTGGCCTTCGTCAGCGGCGCCATCTTCCTTGCCGTGTACTTCGCCAACAAATAGGCTCTCCACGCCACAAACCTGCTCTTCTTCGTTTCTCAGGCCGCACAACGGTGAGGAGAGCGAACAAGAGCGGGTCCGGCGCCTACCCAGCTTCCAGCGCACCCTATCCGAACGTGAAGGAGTACGCCTGGATGCCCTGTGGGACCTTGACCTCGAGCTTGCCCTCGCGGATTCGGGGGTCGTCCACGATCTGATGGAGCGTCGGCGTCCCTGAGACCGCTACGGACGTGGTCTTGCCATCCCGGACAACGTCGATCATGCCTTCGCCACTGACCACGATGTATACCTGCTTGGCGTGGTAGTTCAGGGCAATCGAAGAGCCGGCGCGAGCAGGGGTGATGGATTGCGTTCCGAGATCCCACGAACCCTTCAAGGAAAAGCTGTCACCGGGCTGATTCGCCGGCATTGAATATAGCCCAACCCCGGCTTTGTATGGTTCCGTGCCCGCATAGTTGACCTTCTTGGTGGTGCCCAAATACGTTTCCGGAGTGGTGGCACCTGCTACCGGGCCGTCGTCGGACGCTTCAAGAGGCTCCGGCAGGGCCGCTGAAGGGTTGGCCTGTTGCAGGAGTTCGCGGATCAGCTTCTCCGTGGTCTGGTAGCCGCCCTCGCCGAACTTAATGTGACGGACTGTGCCCTCGGAATCGATCAGGTAGTGGGCCGGCCAGTAGCGGTTGCGGTAGTTGGTCCACGTGGAGAGGGTGTTGTCGATGGCCACGGGGTAGGTGATGCCAAGGTCCTGTGCGCCGGACATGACGTTGCGGGTCTCTTTCTCGAACGCGTACTCGGGGGAGTGGACGCCGATGATTTCCAGGCCGGAGTCCTTGTACTTGCTGTACCAATCGGTGAGGTGCGGAACGGAGCGCTGGCAGTTGATGCAGGAGTAGGCCCAGAAATCCACCAGGACCACCTTGCCTTTGAGGTCCTTCAAATTCACGGCCTGGCCGCCAGGGGTGTTGAACCATTCCTGGATGCCCTTGATATCCGGCGCTGTGCCGCACGATTCAAGCTCTGTGGCACCGTTGCTGCACTTGTCCAGTTCGCGGTTTTGGTCATTGACCAGCCCGCCAAGATCCAATGCCTTCTTCACGGCCTCGTTGTCCTGGACCTTTTCCTGGAGTGTGGAGGTGTAGTCGGGCACGAGTTTCTGCAGCAGCTGGGGAAGGTTGAACACCAAGCCGATTGCCAGGGCGATCATCATGATGCCACCGGCTATGCGGATCTTGCGCTGGTTCTTGCGAAACGCCTTGACCCGCTCTGCGACGCGGCGCCCAGCCAGCGCGAACACCAGCAGCGGAACGGCTGCTCCCACGGCAAACGTCAGCGTGAGGACTATGGTTTCGGGGCCCACCTGCCCGGTGGCACCGGCCACGGCAATGGCGGCAAGTACTGGTCCTGCACAGGGGACATAGACGACGCCGAGCGCCAGTCCCAGCACCAGGCCGCCGTTTTCGGTGCCTACTTTGCGTTGCGGGATCCAGGAGAACGGCTTCTCCAGGATGTGCTGGAAACGATCGAAAATGAGGCCACAACCAATGAGCACCAGTACCACCAGCCCGATCCATCGAAGCAGGTCCTGCGGCAGGTTCACCAACGTCAGCAGGAACGAGCCAACCAGCGTGAAGGTGCTGAAGCTGATCACCAGGCCAAGGATCACCAGGTACGGACGCCAACTGGTTACAGCATCTTTGCGCGCACCCTGTACACCTCCGGAAAGAAAGATGACGGGCAGGACGGGCAGAATGCAGGGCGAGATACCTGTAATCAACCCGCCCAGCAGGCCGATTAGTGCTAATTGCAGCATTGCGTCTCCCAACGTTCGCCGGACCGGCAATGAAGGGTGCCGGCTCCGGATATCTGTAGGCAGTTCGGAGCCGAAGCTGCGATGGCTTGGTTCAGAAACTTTTTCAATCCGCACCCATCCACGCCGGTGCGACCTCCGAATAGCTGGTGAGGCACAAACCGCCGGCGACGCAGATGCAGCGCCGGGGAGCCAGTGCCCACACCCAATGGACCCAATGCCCTGGTTCCACGAACAAGGAGAATGACATGTTGTCCACAAAGCGCCCCGCCCTCGCCTTCGTTGGCCTCACTGCAGCCGCCCTTCTCGGACTCACGGCTTGTGGTGGTTCAAGCAGCTCCAGCACACCTTCGTCGTCGTCCCCCGCGCCGGAGATGACGTCCGCGGCACCGTCGCCGTCGGCTTCCGCCATGACCAGCGCTGCCATGGATCCTGCCCGTGACCTTGTTGGCCCGGGCTGTGCCGGTTACGCCGCACAGGTTCCGGATGGTGCCGGTTCGGTAGTGGGCATGGCCCAGGACCCGGTTGCCGTTGCCGCTTCGAACAACCCGCTCCTCAAGACCTTGACCGCCGCTGTTTCAGGCAAGCTCAACCCGAAGGTGGATCTGGTCTCCACCCTCAACGGCAGCGAATTCACGGTCTTTGCACCTGTTGACGATGCTTTCGCCAAGATCGACCCTGCCACCATTGAGACGCTCAAGACGGACGATGCCCTGCTGAGCAAGATCCTCACCTACCACGTAGTCCCCGGTCAGCTGAGCCCTGACCAGGTGGTCGGAACGCACAAGACGGTCCAGGGTGGCGAAGTGACCGTTGGCGGTAGCAAAGATGCACTCACCGTTGACGGCGCCAACGTGATTTGTGGTGGCGTCCACACGGCCAACGCAACGGTTTACCTGATCGACTCCGTGCTGATGCCCAAGTAACCAGATGCCCAACTAACCCGCCTGACCCGCAACACAAAAAAGCAGGCGCCGGAATCCGGCGCCTGCTTTTGTGTTGGAAATGAATGGTTAGCGCTTGCCCAGGTCGCTATTAACGTACGAGCCCTGGACCGTGGCGGTGGTTCCACACGTGCAACCACCGTCAACCTGGAGCTTGACCGTTACGGGTTTCGTTGCGTCCAGGGTGAAGCTCACGGTGTCCCCGGAATCGGTGGAGACACGGAGAGTGCTTTCTTGTTCATGGGTTTGAGTCATGGCGGGATACCTTACTTGTCGGTCGGGTCGGTGCGGGGAGATTCAACCCTGGGGATGCTTCCGGTCGGAGTTCCGCCGGGACAGTCGGAATCCGGGCAGTCCTCCGCGCACTCGTGCCTGGTCACCAGATCGAATTGAACGCCCCGATGTTGTTCCACGCCCGTACGAATCGCGCGTTCAACAACGGATGTCGCCAAGCGCTTACGCAGTGACAGGGGATCACGGCGCAGGTCCTTCGTGAGGGCGAAACAGAGCAGCAGCATGACGATGACGAAGGGCAGCGCGGCAACAATCGTGACTCTTTGAAGCCCGGCCAAAGCCTCCGATGGTTCGTCACCTCCGGCCAGGAGCATAACCGCTGCTACTGCACCGGTGAGGCTTCCCCAGAAGATGACTACTCCGCGCCGGGGGTGTTCGGCTCCGTTGGAGCTGAGCGATCCCATGACGATGGAGGCCGCGTCGGCACCAGTGATGAAGAAGATTGCCACCAGAACCATGGCCAGCACGATGACTGCTGCCGTGGCCCAGCCGGGCATACCAAGGTTCTTGACGAGATCGAAGAGTGCGCCGTCGAAATTGACGGAGGGCACGCCGTTGGTCATGGTCACCAAACCAGGTGTGCCGGCCTTGTCAGCTTCCTGCTGGACGTGGAAGGCAGCTCCACCGAAGATACCGAACCAGATAACGCTGACGATGCTTGGCACCAGCAGAACGCCGGTGACGAACTGGCGGATGGTCCGGCCGCGGCTGATGCGAGCAATGAACATGCCGACGAAGGGCGTCCAGGAGATCCACCAGGCCCAGTAGAAAATGGTCCAGCTGGTCATCCAGCTACGCAGTGCATCGTCGCCGACCGCTTCGGTCCGGGACGACATCTCCGCCAGGTCCCTGGCGTAGTCGCCGATTGCGGAAGGAATCAGGTTGAGGATGAACAGGGTGGGCCCGGCAATAAACACGATGAGTGCCAGGACGACTGCCAGCACCATGTTGATATTGGAAAGCCACTGGATGCCGCGGCTGATGCCGGAGACTGCTGATGCGACGAAGCAGAAGGTGAGGATGGCTACGATCACCACGAGCACCGGGGTGCCGATCTCGCCCACCCAGCCGTTGGATGTCATGCCGCTGCCGATCTGAAGGGCGCCGAGGCCCAGTGAAGCGGCGGTACCAAACAGTGTGGCAAAGATGGCCAGGATGTTGATGAATTTCCCGAGGGGGCCTTCCACCATCCTGATGCCGAACAGCGACGTGAATGCTGCGGAGACCAGCTGCCTGCGGCCCAAACGGTAGGTGCCGTACGCCATGGCAATGCCCACTACTGCGTACATGGCCCACGGGTGCAGGGTCCAGTGGAAGATCGAGGTGGCCATCGCAGTCTGGATGGCAGCAGGAGTGCGGCCGTCCACAGTGCCCGGTGGTGGCGAGATGTAGTGGTAGAGCGGTTCAGCCACGCCATAGAACATGAGCCCGATGCCCATGCCGGCGGCGAACATCATCGCTACCCAGGACACAGTACGGAATTCCGGCTTCTCGCCGTCCTTGCCCAGTGGGATGTTGCCGAACTTGCCCAGGGCGAGCCAGAGGACGAAGACGACGAACAAGGAGGCAAGAACCATGAAGAGCCAGCCGGTGTATTCCATGACCCAGTTCAGGGCGCCTTTGGAAGTTTCAGAGAGGCTGTCCCGGCCGACGAAGCCCCAGACCACGAAGGCGACGGCGATGGCGCCCGTGATTCCGAAGGTGACTTTGTCCAGCGTAAGTTTGCGGTTCCGGCGGGCACTAACGGCCTGCTCGGTCTTGGCGTGGCGCAGTTCTTCCAGGATCTGTGCGTATTCCTCAGTATCCGGCAGTGTTTCTGCGCCTCCGTCCTCATCGTCGAGGACTGCGGGGTTGGTTTCGTCCGGGGAGACGCTGATGACGTCCCCAGAGTTCTCCGGGCGGTTCGTTTTACGTGATGAAGGAGTGTCAGCCAGGCTATCGTTGGCGGGCACTTCCTCGGGAGTTAAAGGCCTTAAATCACTATTTATAGCCATGAGCGGGTCCTTTGCTCGGCGAGTCATGGGCTTGGGTTTATACATGGCCCTGGAGGGTGGGAACGGATGGAAGGTTGGGGGCTTCGTCCGATTCGATGACCATGATTGTTGGAGCAGTATCGAGCCGTAGCGCCTCCCCGGGAGCGAGTTCACTGGTGGGGCAGGCCTTGCGCATGTTGCACCTCTTTTGTCGGGGAACGGGGTTTCTTGTCGCTTTGGCTGAATCGCCTTCTAACGTTTCGCAAGGATCAACAGTTCTCGCGCTAAGCAACAGAGTGCGCCCCGTCACAGGGCAATGTCAAGGTGTTTCTTTTCCATTTCCCGGACCTTGACACTCCTCCGGAGATGCGTCATCGAGTTGCGCATGGTGGTTACTGTTGCGTAACAAGCGACAACCGGGGCGAAAATGGCCACGTTGATGGCCGGTAATTAAAGCGTGGATAACGCGCCTGGTTCAGGCTGCGCCAACGGCCTAGCGGCGTCGGTAGCCCATCTTGGCGCTGATCGTGAAGCCAGCCTCGCGGAGGGCGTCTATGAGCCCTGGATGCTCCTCCGGGGCAAAGCGGAAGGCAGGGCCGGAGATACTCACCGCAGCGATGACATTGCCCATGTGGTTAAAAATAGGCACGGCTACCGCCGTCAGGCCGATCTCGAACTCTTCATGGACTACTGCGTAGCCGTTCCGTGCGACGTCGAGCAACTGCTTCTCCAGCTCCGCGCGGTTGGTGATGGTGCGGGGCGTGCGGGCAGGCAGTCCGACTGTCTTGAGGACCTGGTTACGCTCATCAGCCGTCAGCGCGGCCAAGAGCACTTTGCCGCTGGACGTGGCATGCAGCGGCGTCAGGCTGCCCACCCAGTCGTAGGTGGCAAGCGTTGAAGGGCCCATGGCCTGGTCGACGTTGACGGCGTAGTTGGATCGAAGCACGGCAAGGTTGACCGTTTCCTTGTACTCACCCGCGAGTGCTTCCAGTACTTCCCTGGCCTCGTGCACGACGCTCAGCCTGCCGGGGATGGAGGTTGCCAGCCTGAGGATTCCGAAGCCCAGCTGGTACTTGCCCCTCTCGCTGTTCTGCCGGACAAGCTCGCGATTAACCAGCGAGCCCACAAGCCTGGACACGGTGGATTTATGGACGCCCATCTCGTCAGCGATTTCACTGACGCCCGCGTCGCCTTCGCGCGCAAGGATCTCCAGGATTTGCAGCGCGCGGTCCACTGATTGGACGCCGCCGCCTTGGGCGTCTGCGTCCTTCTCGATGTCCGGATTGTTGCGTGGGGCCATGATGCCTCGTGTCGTTGTCCCAAGCAGGTGGCCGGGGCTGTAGCGCCCTGCCCGGCCTGCTCCTCGTCTTTCCTCATCCTAGTCCGACACGGACACGGGCCCTGCACATAAACCCGCAGAACGGGCGGTCAGAGCCCTGCGAAGGCCTCCTCACGTGCCGCTTTGCGGGGGCGGACCAGTCTGTCACGTCCGGCGTAGACGTTGAGGCTGTGACCGCGGCTAAAGCCAACCAGCGTCACACCGGTCTCAGTGGCGAGGTCCGCGGCAAGGCTGGAGGGCGCGCTCACGGCGGACAGGACGGGGACGCCGGCGAGGGCGGCCTTCTGGACCAGCTCGAACGATGCCCGCCCTGAAACCTGCAGGACCAAGCCCGTCAGGGGCAGCAGATCCTGGCGCAGTGCCCAGCCCACCACTTTGTCCACGGCATTGTGCCGGCCCACGTCCTCCCGCAAACAGAGGAGCTCGGGGGTGGCGCCGTCCACCCTGAAGAGTCCGGCTGCGTGGACGCCACCGGTCCTGTCGAACACCGCCTGGGCTTCCCGGAGGCGTTCGGGCAGTTCGGCCAGGATGTCAACGGGAACCCGCAGTCCGTCCTGGGAGGGGTCGAAGTGGAGTGTTTTACGGACGGCCTCGATGGAGTCCGTTCCACAGATGCCGCACGAGCTGGAGGTGTAGACGTGGCGCATGGTGTCCGGCATTTGTACGTCGGAGCGAAGCTGGGCCTCCACCACATTGAACGTCTGCACCCCGTCCTTCTCGCCGGCGCAAAAGCGCAGGGAGATCAGCTCGGATTGACTGCGGATGATGCCCTCGGACACCAGGAACCCGGCCACCAGGTCAAAGTCGTCTCCCGGAGTCCGCATGGTCACGGCGAAGGAGCGGCCCCCGATCCTGATTTCCAGGGGCTCCTCGGCGGCCAGGACGTCTTCCTTGAACCGCACCGGATATTCGGTACCTGTTCCGTCGAGATGGAAGCGGTGGATCTTCCGGCGCTGTGTCATCCGTGCCATGGTGCATACCTTCCTGGCTGGTGTGGGAAATCGTTGGTTGCTTGCACCTGTGACCAGGCGCTTGACCAGACACTTGTCCAGGGCAGCGGCATGACGGGGACGGGTTCGCCTGCTTCCACTCCGCCAGGGGAAACGGCCATGAAACCGTCGGCCCAAGCCAGGCCACGCATCATGCCGGGGCCTGTGTGTGAAGCAGGAAAAGCGAGGCCGTGGACAAAGGTGCAGGGAATGAGTTGTGTCCGGCCGGGGCCCGGATCGACGTCCGCCCCTGACGTGAGGTGGCCAGCTGTCTGGAAAGGCCGGTTTTGGAGGGCAGCCAGCAGTGGTTCGCCGATGGTCATGAGGGCCATCATGGCGGCCAGGGGGTTGCCTGGGAGGCCGATGATGAAGCGCCCGTCCGGAAGTTCAGCCAAGACAGCAGGATGACCGGGGCGCATAGCGACGCCGTCCAGCAGCAGGCGCCCACCGAGCGCGGCCACTGCAGCGCGGAAGTGGTCGGTTCCGGATTTGCCGGTGCCACCGGTGGTGATCGTGACATCGGGGTGTTCACTTCCGGGCGGGCCGTCAAGTGCCGACAGCCACTCTTCGTATGAGTCGCCGATCCGTTGCTGCCTGCCTGGAATTCCGCCCAGCTGGGAAATCACTGCGCCGAGTTGCGGGCCGAAGGTATCGCGCACCTGTCCCGCTGCCGGCTGACCCGAGGTCACCACCTCGGAACCGGTAAGTACGACGGCGACCCGCGGCTTGCGTTGTACCTGCAGTTCGTCGTGGCCTGCTACGGCAGCAAGGGCAATGTGGGCAGGATTAAGGAGTGTGCCGGCGGGTACGAGGACGTCGCCGGCTCGGGCTTCTTCACCGGCTGGCCGTATGTGCCGGCCGGGGAGCGTCTCGCCGGGCTTCGCATCTGGTCTCAGTGAGAGCTGCAGCCCGTATCCGGCGTCGAGGACGTGTCCGCTCTCTTTCCGAAGTACCGCCTCGGCGCCTTCCGGAACCAGGCCGCCGGTGGCAATGACGCTGGCTTGCCCCGGCGAAAGCGGCAGCCCCGCCGTCGTGATCTCCCACGGTCCTCTGCCATGAATGGCCCAGCCATCCATGGCAGAGGACGCGTAGTGCGGAAGGTCCTGCTGCGCCGTCACGTCAGTGGTGAGCACGTATCCGATCGCGTCCGCCAGTGGCACGGACGCCGACGCAAGCGGAACAGCGCAATCGAAGGCCATCTGCCGGGCTTCAGACCACGTTGGGGCAGGCATCCGCTCGCAGGGCACGTGGGATGTTGGCGACGTGCCGCGGATGATTTCCTGTGCGAGCATGGATGCCCCCTTCCTGGTGTTTTTGCGTACTAAGCCTTTACGTAACCGTTCGGGTTCAGTACGAACTTTGTTGCCGCTCCGGCGTCGAACTCTGCGTAGCCGCGGGGAGCGTCTTCAAGGGGGATGGCTTGGGCATTGACTGCCTTGGCGATCTGGACCTTGTCGTGGAGGATGGCCATCATCAATTGGCGGTTGTACTTCATCACCGGGCACTGGCCCGTGGTGAAGGACAAGGACTTTGCCCAGCCGGTGCCCAGCGAGAGCGAGAGGGAGCCGTGCTTGGCTGCTTCATCGATTCCGCCCGGATCGCCTGTGACGTAGAGGCCCGGGATGCCCAGGGAACCACCGGCGGCGGTGATGTCCATGAGGGAGTTCAGCACGGTGGCGGGAGCCTCGTGCGAGGCGTCCCTTCCGTGGCCACGGGCTTCGAAGCCAACGGCGTCCACGCCGCAATCCACTTCCGGCACTCCGAGGATCTGCAGGATCTGCTCCTTCGGGTCGCCGTTGGAGACGTTGACCGTTTCGCAGCCGAACGAGCGCGCCTGTGCAAGCCGGTCTTCGTTCATGTCGCCCACAATCACGACGGCGGCGCCAAGCAACTGGGCGCCGACGGCGGCAGCCAGACCCACAGGGCCGGCACCGGCGACGTACACCGTGGACCCTACGCCCACCCCGGCCGTAACTGCGCCGTGGAATCCTGTGGGGAAGATGTCCGAGAGCATGGTCAGGTCCATGATCTTTTCCAGGGCCTGATCGCGGTCCGGGAAGCGCAGCAGGTTCCAGTCTGCGTAGGGAACCAGCACGTACTCGGCCTGTCCGCCTACCCAGCCGCCCATGTCCACATAGCCGTAGGCGCTGCCCGGGCGGTCAGGGTTGACGTTCAGGCAGATACCGGTCTTTTGCTCTTTGCAGTTCCGGCACCGGCCACAGGAAATGTTGAACGGCACCGAGACGATGTCGCCCACCTTGATGAACTCGACGTCGGGACCCACCTCCACCACTTCGCCGGTGATTTCGTGGCCGAGGACCAGGTCCTGTGGGGCTGTGGTGCGGCCACGGACCATGTGCTGATCGGAACCGCAGATGTTGGTTGTTACAGTACGGAGGATCGCGCCATGCGGTACCTTCCGGCCGACGTTGGCCGGATTGACGCCCGGTCCGTCCTTGAGTTCGAACGTCGGGTAGTCAGTGTTGATGATTTCGACTACGCCGGGTTCCTTGTAGGCGACTGCTCGGTTTCCAGACATGGACACTCCTCCTGGGGCGGGTTGTGGTACGGAAATTGGATCTGCCCAATTGCCCGAGAGCGGTGCTTCGATGAGGAAATACCTCCCCAGGTTTCAGGCCACCGAAGCACCATTCACGGACAATTGGACAGTTTTGCCTAATATTTCTGGCTAATGTTCTTGGCTAAAGCCCAGCCGCGCCCTGGAGCTGAACTGCTGCTCCTGCGGATGCGACCGTGTGGTCGTTCTCCACGGTGCTGCCGCTGACGCCGATCGCACCGATCACAGTGCCGTCCTCCCCGCGCAGGGGGATGCCTCCCGGGAAGGTGATGAGTCCTCCGTTGGACACCTCGATGTTGTAGAGCGGTCCTCCAGGCTGCGAAAGCTCGCCGATTGCCCCCGTTGGCATGTCGAAGAAACGGGCGGTGCGTGCTTTCTTGATGGAAATGTCGATGCTGCCCAGCCACGCCCCGTCCATGCGGGTGAAGGCCTTGAGGTTGCCACCGGCATCCACCACGGCGATGTTCATGTCGGTTCCGGTTTCACGGGCGGCGTCGCGGGCTGCGACAAGTACGGCATCTGCTTGGACTTGGGTGATGTCAGACATTGTTTCTCCATTGATAGATGTCTTCTTGACGAGATGGCCCTTGGACGGGTTTGGAAGTCCTTGGCCATCTGATATCTCTGCGCTACTAGGAAAGATATATCAGTCACATACTATGGCACGCATCACACTGTGTCCAGAGCCTTTCAAGCCCGTTCGAGGCGGACTATGACGGACTTGGACGTCGGCGTCCCACTGGTATCGGCAACAGAGTCCAGCGGTACAAGGACGTTTGTTTCCGGGTAGTAGGCAGCGGCGCACCCCTTGGGAGTGGAGTACGAAACGATGCGGAAGTCTTCTGCCCGGCGCTCGGTTCCCTGGAATTCTGAAATCAGGTGGACCATTTCACCATCAGCAAAGCCCAGCTCGGCGATATCGGACTCGTTAATGAGGACCACCCGTCGCCCGCCGTGGATGCCGCGGTAGCGATCGTCCTTGCCGTAGATGGTGGTGTTGTACTGGTCGTGTGACCGCAGCGTTTGGAGCACCAGCCGGCCGGGCGGGACCTTGATGTATTCAAGCTCGTTGCCCGTGAAGTGTGCTTTGCCTGACGCGGTATCAAACTTCCTGGCATCGCGCGGCGGGTGCGGCAGCACGAAGCCGCCCGGGTGCTGGATCCGCTCTTCAAAGTTCTCGAAGCCATCGAAGACGGCCTCGATGTGTTTGCGGATCAGCGCGTAATCATCACGCATGGACAACCACGCGGCCTTGGGGACGTTGGGCAGGCGCACGTCGCCATCAGTGAAGAGCCGGTGGGCAAGATTGCAGACAATGGCAACTTCCGAGTGGAGGTGCTCGCTCGCGGGCTTGAGGCGTCCACGGGATGCATGGACCGCGCTCATGGAATCTTCCACTGTGACCCTCTGGTCACCGGTCCGCTGGGTGTCTTTCTCGGTGCGTCCGAGTGTTGGGAGAATCAACGCCCGGCGACCCGTGGACAGATGCGAGTGGTTCAGCTTGGTGGAGATCTGGACGCTCAATCCTGTGTTGGCGAGCGCTTGTTCCGTGACTTCCGAGTCAGGGGCGGCGCGAACAAAGTTTCCACCCATTCCCATGAAGAAGCGGACCTTTCCGTCCCGCATGGCGCGGATGGCGGCGACAGTGTCATAGCCGTGCTCCCGTGGTGAGAGGAATGCGAACTCGTTGTCCAGCCGGTCATGGAATTTCTCCGGCATCTTCTCGAAGATGCCCATGGTGCGGTCGCCCTGGACGTTTGAGTGGCCGCGCACGGGGCAAACTCCAGCGCCGGGCTTGCCGATGTTCCCTTGAAGCAGCAGGACGTTAACCACGTCGCGGAGGGTGGGTACTGAATGTTTGTGCTGGGTCAATCCCATGGCCCAGCACACGATGGTGGCGTTGGAGGCGAGGAGCCGTTCGCCTGTGGAGTGGATCTGCTCCAGGGTGAGGCCTGTTGCTTCCACGATGTCGTCCCACTCCACCTTTTCCAGGAAACGCAGGTATTCGTCGACGCCCACCGTGTGGTCCTCGATGAACCTGTGGTCAAGGACGGTTTCCAGGCCCGGGGTCTTGCGACCCGCGGCTTCGGCCTCCACAAGGTATTTACCGAGGCCCTGGAAGAGGGCCTGATCGCCGCCGGCACGGATCTGCAGGAAGTCGTCCGTCAGTTGGGTCCCTTGAATCATGCCGGCAACGTGCTGAGGGTTTTCAAAGTGCAGGAGTCCGGCTTCAGGGAGGGGATTGACGGACACGATGACCGCGCCGTTCTTCTTGGCCTTCTCCAGGGCGCTGAGCATGCGGGGGTGGTTGGTACCTGGATTCTGCCCGGCTACGAAGATCAGTGAAGCCGTCTCCAAGTCGGTCAGGCTTACGGACCCTTTGCCGATGCCGATGGTTTCCACCAGCGCGGAGCCCGAGGACTCGTGGCACATGTTGGAGCAGTCCGGAAGGTTGTTGGTGCCAAGGCCGCGGACCAGGAGCTGGTAAACGAAGGCAGCCTCGTTGGATGTTCGGCCGGAGGTATAGAAGACGGCCTGATCGGGATGGTCCATGCCCCGGAGCTCCTGCGCCATGAGGTCATAGGCCTTGTCCCATTCGATGGGCGTGTAGTGCGTAGCGCCCTCATCCAGGAACATTGGGTGGGTCAGCCGGCCCTGCTGGCCCAGCCAGTAGTCATCTCGGGTCTTCAAGTCAGCTACGGAGTGCTGGGCAAAGAACTCAGGCGTGACGCGGCGCCGGGTAGCTTCCTCGGCTACCGCCTTGGCCCCGTTTTCGCAGAACTCTGCTGCATTGCGCTTCTCGTGTTCCGGCCAGGCGCAGCCCATGCAGTCGAATCCGTCGATCTGGTTGACTGCCAGCAGCGTTTGTACGCTTCGCACCGCGCCCATTTGTTCCAGGGAGATCTTCAATGCGTTGGCAACGGCTGGAATGCCGACAGCCTTTGTCTTGGGTTTGGTGACGGTCAGCTTTGACTCGTCGATGTTTTCACGGGGGGCTTTGGAAGCCATGCGATCTTCCCTTCAAATCTGGGTAGGCGGCTGAGGTCGTTGAAGCTGTAGACATGGATGCCGGCAAACAGCGGATGGCCGTCTAGGGCCTGATGAACGTCCCGGATCAGGCCGGAGCTGTCATAGCGCATGACATCACCACCGCGCAGGAGTGCCTTGGCCATTCCTGTGCCACGGGCCAACTTGAGTGAGCGTCCCACGCCCAATCGTGCACCCATGGCCAGTAGTTTCTGCACGGACACCGGCCCGGGAACGCCCACCCACACGGGAAGCCGGGACCCGGCCCGGTGCAGCTCCTGCAGGTATGAGCTGATGGATTCCGCCGAAAAGCACATTTGCGTGACCACGGACGACGCCATGGGTGACTTGCCGGCCAGGGCGCTCCGCAACTGTTCTGCGCTTAGTTGTGGGTGGCCTTCCGGGTAGCCGGCGATGCCAAGGGAGAACTCTTCCGAGAAAGCCTTGATGTCCTCCATCAGCTGGCCGCTCCAGGAATACGGACCGGCAGGCGCACTGCGGTCCCCGGCAATGAGGAATAGCTCCCGGACGCCCTCATCGCGCAATTGATGAAGGAACAGGTGCAGCTCTGCCTGGCTGGCGATGCTCCGGGCTGCGAGGTGCGGGACCACGTGGTAGCCCAGCCGGGCAAGCTCAATCGACGCAGCGACCGTCCTGGCCGGACCGTGATGCGGCAGGCAGGTCACGCTGACCATGCCCGGCGCCTCATAAGCGGGAGGCAGTTGCCGGGCAAGGTCAGCGGAGGGACTAACCTCCAGGCGGATCGGCGTTTCCATGGCTAGCCAGCAGTTCCCGAAACCAGTGCCGGCTTCTCCAGAAGCCGTGCTTGTGCCCGGGCCGCTTCCGCGGTGTGGAGGAGCAGCAACGCCGTGGTGACTGAACCCACCCCGCCGGGCACCGGCGTCAGGGCAGCCGCCACTCCGGTGACACTGGCCTCGTCCACGTCTCCCACCAGGGAACCGTCGGGCAGGACGTTCGTACCGACGTCGATCACTACGGACGCCGGCGAAACGTGGCTGCCTGTCAGCAGTCCGGTCCGCCCAGCGGCCACAACCACGACGTCGGCGGGCCGGGTATAGCGCTCAAGCGCCCCTGATTTGGAGTGGCAGATGGTGACCGTGGCGTCCTTTTCGAGCAGCAGCAGGGACAGCGGCTTTCCCACCACAGCGGAACGCCCGACGACGGCGACGTTGCGTCCGGCGAGCGGAACCTGGAAATGCTCGAGGAGTTCCACCACGGCACGTGCCGTTGCAGGGGCGAAGGCGGGCTGACCCACAGCGAGGCGGCCAAGGCTGAGCGGGTTGGCGCCGTCAATGTCCTTTTCCGGAGCGATAAGCCCCACGAGCCCGTCCGTTCGAACGCCCGCGGGCAGCGGAGTTTGAAGAATAATGCCGTTGACGGTTGGCTCCGCACTGAGGTCCTTCAACACACTCGCCAGTACCTGTTCCGTGGCATCATGCCCAAGGTCCAGGATCCGGCAGCCTATTCCGGCGCGCTCCGCGGCGCGCTCAATGGACCGGACGTACCAGTGCGTGGACTCGTCGTCGGTTGCCACCACCACGGCCAAGGAAGGGCGCTGGCCCTCATATTCAAGGAGGCGGGCCTCATCCTGCGCACGCTGCTGGATGAGGGCGGCCAACCCCTTTCCGGAAAGCACTTCAGTACTCACGCGAGGATCCTTTCGCGGACGCGCTTGACCAGGGAATCAGCTGCGAGGACCACCTTTTCCTCAAGGCCGTCGGTCTGTTCTGCCAAGCGCGAGCGGGCGTCGCCATCTTTGATGGCCACTACGTTGATGTCGATGTTGACACGGGCGGTTGTGGCGGCTGCACGGGCAGCGTCGGCTGCTGCCGCGACGTCGCTGATGACATTGGGGTTGGCCATGTCAAAGAGTTCCGTGGCGAGTTCCACCACCTCACCGGCAAGCTTGATCAGCTGAGCAGGTGTGTGGGCTGCCTGGACCAGTGCATCCTGGATGCCGGCAGCGCGCATGGCCTTGAGTTCCTCGGTCCCGGATGGGAGTTTGTACGAATCAATAACTCGTTGGAAGGCATGCTCATCGGCGTCTGCGAGGCGGAGCGCTTCAACAATCAAATGGTCCGCAGCGCTGGTGATGCGGGCAACGGGTTCTGCGTGCTGCGCATACTTTTCACCCGTGGTGTACCTGGCCACCATGGCCACCAAGGCGGCGCCCTGGGCAGCGTGAAGGGCGGCGGCGGCACCTCCACCGGGGGTGGGCTGCCGTGAAGCGAGCCTGGCAAGGTAGTCGTTGATGGTTTCTGAACTGATCATGTGTCTTCCTGGGCTGGTTGACGAAGTAAGGCCGGGCTGAGGTTGAACGGGGTAAGACAGCGGCCCGGACCCCGTTGCGAGGGGATGAGTCCGGGCCGCTGGCCAACTGAAGCGTCCGTCAGGCCTTAGCCGCGGAGCCTGCTCATGGTGGGGTCGTACAGCGGGTCCTGGGTGACTGTCGCCTGGATGCGGCGTCCGAAGTATTCGATCTCCACGGAATCACCAATCGAAACAGCGGCAGGAAGGTACGCGTAGGCAATGGGCTTCTTCACCGAGTAGCCGTAAGCAGCGCTGGTGACGTAGCCAACTGCCTGGTCCTTGTAGAACACAGGTTCCTTGCCCAGCACCAGGCTGCGGCCGTCGTCGACCGTCAAGCAGCGCAAGCGCCGAGCGGAGCTTTCCTCAGTGCGTCCCTCAAGGGCGGCCTTGCCGACGAAGTTCTCCTTGGTCATCTTTACGGCGAAACCGAGGCCTGCTTCGAAGGGGTCGTGCTCCGTGGTCATATCGGTGCCCCATGAGCGGTAGCCCTTTTCCAGGCGCAGCGAGCTGAAGGCGGCGCGCCCGGCAGCGATGACGCCGAACGGCTGGCCGGCCTTCCACAGTGCATCCCACAAACGCTGTCCATTGTCGGCGCTCGTGTAGAGCTCCCAGCCGAGTTCGCCCACGTAGGACAGTCGCATTGCGGTGACGGTGACGCCGCCGATGGTGACCTTCTTGGAACGGAAGTACTTCAGGCCGTCGTTGGAGAAGTCGTCGTTGCTGACCGTGCTGATGAGGTCACGGGCAAGCGGACCCCACAAGCCGATGCAGCAGGTGCCACCCGTGGTGTCGCGGACCTGCACCCAGTCGCTGGCCGTACCGTTTTCCGTCTGGTGGCGGGCGGCACGCTCGAAGTAGGCGGTGTCAATGTTGCCGTTGGCGCCCAGCTGGAACGTGTCCTCGCTGAGGCGGGCAACGGTAATGTCGCTTCGGATTCCACCAGCGTGGTCCAGCAGGAGGGTGTACGTTACGGCGCCCGGCTTCTTGGCCAGGTCTCCCGTGGTGAGTTCCTGCAGCAGTTTCAGGGCGCCCGGGCCGCTGACTTCAAGGCGCTTGAGCGGCGTCATGTCGTACATCGCCACGGCCGTGCGCGTCTTCCACGCCTCGGCGGCAGCAATCGGTGAGCTGAACATACCGGACCAGGCGTCACGTGCCGGGGGCTGCCAGTCGTCCGGCATTTCCTTCAGCAGTTCCGCGTTGGCTTCGAACCAGTAAGGACGTTCCCATCCTGCGCCTTCCAGGAAATAGCCGCCCAGCTGCTTGTGGCGGGCGTGGAACGGGCTGACGCGAAGGTTGCGGGGGGAGAGCTTGGGCTGGAGCGGGTGCAGGACATCGTAGATTTCCACGAAGTTCTGCTGGGACGTTTCGCTGACATATTCAGGCGTCAGCTGGACCTCTTCGAAGCGGTGGATGTCGCAATCGCCGAGGTCAATCTGAGACTTTCCGTCCACGAGCAGCTCGGCCACGGCGCGGGCGATACCGGCGGAGTGGGTAACCCACACGGCCTCGGCAACAAAGAACCCGTCCACTTCCTTGGATTCGCCTACCAGCGAGCCACCGTCAGGGGTGAAGGAGAAGATGCCGTTGAAGCCATCCTCGATTTCGCTTTCCCGCAGTGCCGGCAGGATCTGCTTGGTTGCTTCCCAGGCGGGAAGGAAGTCCTCAAGGGTGAAGTCCAGGCGCGAGGGCATGTTGTGTTCGCTGATGCTGCTGGGCTCGTAGCTGCCCAGCTCGTCAAGGTCCACAGGCATGGGGCGGTGGGCGTAGGAGCCGATGCCGTAGCGCTCGCCGTGCTCGCGGTAGTAGAGGTCCTGGTCCTGGTGGCGCAGGATCGGCAGCTGGGCGCCGTTGGGCAGTTCGTTCTTGCCCTTCTGGGCGGGAACCGGGGTGGTCTTGACGTACTGGTGCGCCAGCGGGAGGAGCGGTACGGACATGCCGATCAACTCGCCCACCTTGGCGCCCCAGAAGCCGGCGCAGGAGACCACAATGTCCGCGGGGATCACGCCGTCGGCGGTCTCGACGCCGGTCACGCGGCGGTTTGATTGCTCGATTCCCGTCACCTCGGTGTTGCCGATGTACTTCACGCCCGCAGCTTCGGTGCGCTTGATGAGCAACTGCACGGCGCGGGCTGCAAGCGCCAGGCCATCGGTGGGGACGTGGAGGCCACCCAGGATGTCTTCCTCGTTGATCAGGGGGTAGAGCTCCTTGCATTCCTCGCGGGAGAGGATCTTGCCGTCGATGCCCCACGCCTGTGCGTAGCCGAGCTTGCGCTTGAGGTCAGCCAGGCGGGTCTCGGTAGTGGCAACTTCCAGGCCGCCCACCTGGTTGAAGCAGCTCTGGCCATCTTCGGTGAGGGAGAGCAGCTTTTCAACCGTGTACTTGGCGAACAGTGCCATGGACTTGGAAGGGTTCGTCTGGAAGACCAGGCCCGGTGCGTGGGACGTGGATCCTCCGGGCATGTTCAGCGGCCCCTGATCCAGGACGGTGATGTTGTTCCAACCGCGGGTGACCAGTTCGTCGGCGAGGTTGGTGCCGACAATCCCAGCGCCGATGATGACAATGCGAGGCGTCGATGTCATGAAAGTTTCTCCTGCTGAAGTTCGTGTGTGTGGACGATGGGGTGGGTGGCTTACCGGAAGACCACTGTGCTGGTTTGATCCAGCAGCACGCGGTGTTCACAGTGCCAGCGGACAGCCCGGGACAACGCCAGGGCTTCGGCATCCTGGCCCACTGTTGACAGTGCGTTGGGGCCGTAGCTGTGGTCCACGCGGATGACTTCCTGCTCGATGATCGGGCCCTCGTCGAGGTCCGCGGTCACGTAGTGGGCGGTTGCTCCAACGAGCTTCACGCCGCGGTCATAGGCCTGGTGGTAGGGGCGGGCGCCCTTGAAGCCAGGCAGGAATGAGTGGTGGATGTTGATGGCCCGGCCCTCAAGGGAGCGGCACAGGTTGTCCGAGAGTACCTGCATGTAGCGGGCGAGCACCACCAGGTCAGCCTTGTATTCATCCACGAGTTCCAAGAGCTTTTGCTCCGCCTCGGCCTTGGTGTCAGGGGTGACCGGGACGTAGATGAAAGGCAGCCCGGCTGCCTCGGCCATGGCGCGGTGGGTCTCGTGGTTGGAAACGACAGCTACGAGGTCTCCACCCAGGCTGCCGCCGCGCCAGCGGAAGATGAGATCGTTGAGGCAGTGTCCAAACTTGGACACCATGACCAGCACGCGCTTCTTGGTCTGGTCATGGAAGCTGAATTTCATGTCGAAGCGGTCAGCTATTGCACTGAACTCTTCCTCAAGCCGGTCCGCCGAGTATTCGGGGGAGCCGGAAAAGGCGGTGCGAAGGTGCAGCGTCTGGCGGATGCCGTCGTCGAACTGCTGGTGTTCGTCAATGTTGAAGCCGCGCTCAAACAGGAAGGTTGTGACCGCCTGCACGATTCCGGCGCGTTCGACGCACGACAATGTGAGTACGAACTTCTGTGCTTGCTCGTCTTTGAGCGTTGCTGGCTGCGCCAGGGTGCTTGTTGGTGAGTCTGTCGCCACGAGGGTCATGTCTCCTCCTTTAGATATATTCTTGGGTCCCGTACTGATATATTAGGATTGGGAATCAGCGTATACTGGTCTCAAGGACAGGTCAATAGGTTTTCGGGAACTGCGGAAAGGGCTGGCACTGTGGCATTTGGAACTCTGGCAATCTCGGACGATACCAGCAGGAAATCCTTGGCCGACGTCGCGTATGAGCGTTTGCGCGACCGGCTCCTGATGCTGGACATCAAACCCGGGGACCTCCTCAATGATGACCAGTTGGCGAAGGACCTCGGGATCGGGCGCACTCCGGTGCGCGAAGCCTTGAAGCGGTTGGAACTGGACCGCCTGGTGGTCACGTATCCGCGCCGCGGAACTTTTGCCACCCGCGTTGACGTGACGGACCTGGCTTTTATTTCAGAGATCCGCACACAACTGGAGCCACTGGCTGCAGCACGCGCGGCACGCGTGGCTTCCGCCGCTACACGGGAGCACCTGCGGGACGTTATGAAGGCCGTGGAAGCCTTTGACGTGGCCGGCGCCTCGGTTGTGGAGACTCTGCGCCTGGATGCCAGCGTCCATCAGGGCATCTATGCGGCCGCGGCAAATCCTCATCTCGAGGACGTCCTGATCCGCTATGACAACCTGGCAACCCGAATTTGGTGCATGGTCCTGGATCGGCTGCCGGACCTTGAGCATCATGTGCGCGAACACCTGGACCTCCTGCGCGCGGTCATTGATGGTGACGAGGAAAAAGCGGCGGAGTTGGCAAAGGACCACGTCACAGGCTTTGAGCATGCCGTCCGCACCGCACTCTTCGCTGCATAGGAATTGCCTCGCGGGATTCCGGGATTGACTCCCCGCTTCAGCGATTGCATACTGAACTCTAACTAATATATCACCCGGATATCAGGCGTCTCCTGGCTCTTAGCCCGGTGTGCAGTTCCGGGCGCTTGTGATGAAATCGCAGGCTTCAGTCCCTTGGAGTATCACGTGACCTTTACACCACGCCCCTTCGAACACATCACGCTTACTGGCTCCGGCCGCGTCAAGCGGGGCATGGCGGAGATGCTCAAGGGCGGCGTCATCATGGACGTCGTCAACGTCGAGCAGGCCCGCATCGCCGAGGACGCCGGTGCCGTCGCCGTCATGGCGCTCGAGCGCGTACCCGCCGATATCCGCGCCCAGGGTGGCGTGTCCCGCATGTCCGATCCCGACATGATCGATCAGATCATCGCCGCCGTGTCCATCCCGGTCATGGCCAAGGCCCGCATCGGCCACTTCGTCGAAGCCCAGGTCCTGCAGTCCCTCGGAGTGGACTACATCGACGAGTCCGAGGTCCTGACCCCGGCCGACTACGTGAACCACATCGATAAGTGGAACTTCACCGTCCCCTTCGTCTGTGGCGCCACCAACCTCGGTGAGGCCCTGCGCCGCATCAACGAAGGCGCGGCGATGATCCGTTCCAAGGGCGAAGCCGGCACCGGCGATGTTTCCAACGCCACCGGCCACATGCGCAAGATCCGTTCCGAGATCGCCAAGCTCGCAGCCCTTCCCGAAGACGAGCTGTATGTCGCGGCCAAGGAACTGCAGGCCCCGTACGAACTGGTCAAGGAAGTAGCGGGCACGGGCAAGCTCCCCGTTGTCTTGTTCACCGCCGGTGGCATCGCAACTCCGGCTGATGCTGCCATGATGATGCAGCTCGGCGCCGATGGCGTCTTCGTTGGCTCGGGCATCTTCAAATCCGGCAACCCCGCAGAACGCGCCGCCGCCGTCGTGAAGGCCACCGCCTACTACGATGATCCCGACGTGATCGCGAAGGTCTCCCGCGGCCTGGGCGAAGCCATGGTCGGCATCAACGTGGACGAAATCCCGCAGCCCCACCGCCTGGCAGAGCGCGGCTGGTAAGTTTCGTAGGACGCCCACCGTTCCGTTTTGCGACCTGAGAAAGGAACCGATCGTGGTTCACAAAGTAAAAGCTGTCATTGCCAAGGAAAAGAACGCTCCGGTCACTTTGGAGACCATCCTTGTACCGGATCCAGGGCCGGGTGAGGCGTTGGTGGATATCCTCACCTGCGGGGTGTGCCACACCGATCTGCACTACCAGCAGGGTGGCATCTCGGACGATTTCCCGTTCCTTCTCGGCCACGAGGCCACCGGCGTGGTCAGCGCGGTAGGCCCGGATGTCACAGAAGTCGCCCCCGGCGACAGGGTCATCCTGAACTGGCGTGCGGTGTGCGGTCAATGTCGTGCCTGCGCCAAGGGCCAGCCGCAGTACTGCTTCAACACCCACAACGCCACCCAGAAAATGACGCTGGAGGACGGCACTGAGCTTTCGCCCGCACTGGGAATCGGCGCCTTCGCCGAGAAGACCCTCGTTGCCGCGGGCCAATGCACCAAGGTAGATGATTCCGTGGATCCCGCCGCGGTGGGTCTGCTGGGATGCGGCGTGATGGCCGGCATCGGTGCGGCCATCAATACCGGAGAGGTCAAGCGTGGCGAGTCCGTCGCCGTGATCGGATGCGGCGGCGTCGGGATTGCCGCGATCGCCGGTGCCAAGCTGGCCGGTGCCACCACCATCATTGCCGTCGATATCGATGCCAACAAGGTGGACATGGCAAAGTCCCTGGGAGCCACCCACGGAGTGAACTCCAGCCTCGAGGATCCGGTGGAAGCTATCCGGGCCCTGACGGGAGGCAACGGCGCAGACCTGGTGATTGACGCCGTCGGACGTCCCGAGACTTACAAGCAGGCTTTCTATGCCCGCGACCTCGCAGGCCGCGTTGTCCTGGTTGGCGTTCCTTCGCCCACCGCCACCCTCGAATTGCCGCTGCTGGATGTCTTCGGCCGCGGCGGATCCTTGAAGTCCTCCTGGTACGGCGACTGCCTGCCTTCCCGCGACTTCCCCATGCTGGTGGAGCACTACAAGCAAGGCAACCTGAACCTGGACGCCTTCGTGACTGAACGCATCACGATCGACCAGGTGGAGGAAGCCTTCGCCCGGATGCAGGAGGGCAAAGTCCTTCGCTCCGTAGTGGAAATCGAGCCGGCGGTGGCGCTCTGATGGCCGTCACCGTACAGAACCGGGTCACCTCGGGAACGTTTTCGCTCGACGGCGGCACCTGGGACGTGGACAACAACGTCTGGATTGTTGGGGATGAGCAGGAATGCGTCGTCATCGATGCCCCACACGATGCCCAGGCCATCATCGAACAGGTGCAGGGCCGCAACGTACTGGCCATCCTGCTGACCCACGCCCACAACGACCATATTGGTGCCGTGCGGGAGGTTGCTGACGCCGTTCAAGCGCCCATCTACCTGCATCCCGAGGACCTGGTGTTGTGGGAGCAGGTCTATCCGGACACCACGCCGGACAAGTACCTCAGCGACGGCGACGTTTTCACAGTCGCGGGAGCCGAATTGCGGGCCATCCACACGCCGGGCCACTCGCCCGGGTCCACCTGCTTCCTGCTCGAGGAACAGGACACGGTCTTCACCGGAGACACCCTGTTCAACGGTGGTCCGGGAGCAACTGGGCGGTCCTACAGCGATTACCCCACCATCCTGGCATCCATCCGGGAACGGCTCCTGACCCTGCCGGCCCACACTGTGGTGCGCACCGGGCATGGGGACAACACCACCATCGGAGCCGAGCGCGAGACGCTGGCGCTTCAAAAGCAGGACTAAGCGTTCGGCTACCGGAGTCCCGCACTGTGCGCCAAAGCGATGGCCTCAGTGCGGGACCGGACGTCGAGCTTCCGGAAGAGGTTCCGGATATGAAATTTCACAGTATTTTCGCTGACATTGAGTTCAGCGGCGATGGCCCGGTTACGTTGGCCGGCCGCCAGTAATTGCAGGACTTCCAGTTCCCTTGCCGCAAGGCCCCATGCCGCGACATCTCCTGCCGGCGCTGAAGGTGGATCGAGCGGCAACACCACCGAAATGTCGGCTCCCCAGCCCTGCATGACGTCAAGGCTCATCCTGCCGTTAACGGCCTGCACGCGTTGGCGCAGGCGTTCGATATTGGGAGCTTCGGGGGATAGCTCACCCCTGCCATCGTCGCGGACATTGATGAGCAGGTTCTCGCCATCGCAGTCCCACTGTGCCCGGACACGATGCACATCAGGTTGCTCGGCGATGGCCAGGACCAGGCCTCGAACCACGGCACGCGCGGCGTGGGCTACTTCTCCCGGCAATGCCCTGCCGTTCGCAGGCGGTTCGATGAACTGGATATCGATGTTGCTGAAGTGCATCAGCGGCCGGAGGTCCTCCCGAAGCCTTTCGAACGCCGTGCTGACCGGTTCCTCCACGAGATCGCTGGTGCGGTCGTTCAGGGTTCGCAGGCTGATCAGCGCCTTGACGGTCATGTCGGTCACGGCCGTACGGGCTGCGTGGTCGTCCATGGAGTTGGACCTCAACGCCGCGAGCACAGTTTCCAAGGTGGTGGAGTGCTGATCCACTAATTCAGCAGTTACGCGGATCCGCTCCGCTGATGCGGCGCGGGACTCCAGAAGGTACGACGGCGGCGCGTCGGAGACCTTCTCCTGGATACGGGCCGCTGTGAGCCGCCAAAGGTAGGAGAGGACACGCTCCGCGTCTTCTGCCAGCCCTTCTGCAGGATCCGTCAGGACCAGGAGGGCGTTGCTCGGCGCATAGCCCAAGGCCAGTACCTCCCGCTCTTTCCCCGCGACAATAGCCGTGCCTCGCCATGGGCCCTCGCCGGGAACCGCGGCCCGTACACGGTCCAGTTCCGGGATGGAAACCCTGCTGACAATGCTTTCCTCGCCCGCCTTCTTTTGTGGCCGGCCCGTGCAGTCCTCGGTAAAGATCACCAGGGCGCTGGACTTGATGAAGGGTGCAAGGGCAGCACGCAGGCTCTCTGCAATACGCATCAAGGGTGCCTGCGCGATATCTGCGATGGCGTCCAGAAGCTGCCATGGAAGGGCCCCGGTGTCCGGGCGGCGTTTGCTATCTATCAGCTGGCTCATGGATGCAGCCTAAACGAACATGAGCCACGTTAACTACCCAAAAGGGTGGTATGAACTGCTCGTTTTCGGCGTTCCCCCTACCCGAACTGCCCGGAAGACTTGTCTATAGGCCCGAAAGGCTTGAGCACCTATCCACGAAGGAGTGAATGTGAACGTCACCGCAGAAACAGCAACTGCCACGAGCGCGGACGTAGCCGGCAATGTATCCCTGATCCTCGGCGAAGTCGCTGACACTACCTCCGGCATTGACTACGCTCAGTTGGCCCATCTTGCAGACAGGATCAAGGGGGCCGGGCGTGTGTTCCTTGCAGGAGCCGGACGCAGCGGCCTGGTCCTCAGGATGGCGGCCATGAGGCTGATGCACCTGGGCCTGACCGTCCATGTGGCCGGTGACACCACCACGCCAGCCATCAGTTCCGGAGACCTCCTGGTGGTCGCGTCCGGTTCAGGTACGACGTCCGGTGTGGTCAAAGCTGCCCAAACCGCACTCGAAGCAGGCGCACAGGTTGCTGCGATCACCACCAACGCCTCCTCACCCTTGGCGGGGCTGGCAGACGCGTTGGTGATTATCCCGGCGGCCCAAAAGACGGACCACGGTTCAAACATTTCGCGCCAGTACTCCGGCAGCCTCTTTGAGCAGGCGCTGTTCCTCGCCACGGAGTCGGTTTTCCAGACCCTCTGGGACGCCGCCGACGAACCCGCTGAACAGCTCTGGCTGCGTCACGCCAACCTCGAATAGGCCTGAGTTAGCTGCTCAGTTGAGCTAGCTGGCTGGGGCCGACTCCAACTCACCAACACAACCCACAAGAAAGTAAGAACACTATGAAACTTCAAGTCGCACTGGACCTCCTCACCACCGAGGCAGCCCTGGAACTGGCCGGCAAAGTAGCCGAGCACGTTGACATCATCGAGCTGGGCACGCCGCTGATCAAGGCAGAGGGCCTCTCCGCAGTAACGGCGATCAAGGAAGCACACCCCACCAAGATCGTCTTCGCCGACATGAAGACCATGGACGCTGGAGAACTCGAAGCCGACATCGCCTTCAAGGCCGGCGCCGACCTCGTCTCAGTCCTCGGAACGGCAGACGATTCCACCATTGCAGGTGCCGTCAAGGCAGCCCAGGCGCACAACAAGGGCATCGTGGTTGACCTCATCGGCGTTGCTGATAAAGTCACCCGTGCAAAGGAAGCCCGCGCTCTGGGCGCCAAGTTCATCGAGTTCCACGCTGGCCTGGACGAGCAAGCCCAGCCTGGCTTCGACCTTCGCGGACTCCTTAACGCCGGTGAAGAGGCCCGTGTGCCGTTCTCGGTTGCAGGCGGCGTCAACCTCTCCACCATCCAGGCCGTGCAGTTGGCCGGTGCCGACGTAGCCGTGGCCGGTAGCGCCATCTACAGCGCCCTTGATCCGGAATTGGCTGCCAAGGAACTCAAAGCAGCTATCCAGTAAGGCCTGTTACCACCTCACGCAACCCGCTTGGTGTCGCCCGGAAAGTACCCTTTCAAAGGTACTTTCCGGGCGGCTCGCTTTTTGGGCCTCACTTTTTCGGACCTCAGGTTTCCGGGCTCCGAAGGTGCGCCTGTTCCAGCAGCTCCGTGAGCCAAGGCCGCTGCGCATGGCGGAACGTTAACCCCTCCGGCAGGCCCTGGACCGTGGGCTTCGAGCCGACAATGTCGATGGTGATGCGGCCGCTTCCCATGGGGGCGTTGCCGATGTGGAGGTCTCCGAAGGACGGCGGCAAAACGGGGTCCAGCCAGACGCCGCCCAACGAAATGTGGGCGTCGTAGCGCATGAGGCCCATGACCAGTTGAATGGGCGTTGTGGCAGCCCATGCCTGGGGTGAGCAGGCGGTGGGATAGGGAACGGGTTCGCTGAACTGTTTCCGGTCGAATCCGCAGAAGAGTTCCGGGAGCCGGCCACCTGAATACTGGGCGGCTTCCAGCAAGGCTGTGGCAATCCGTTGTGCTTCTTCCACAAATCCGTACCGCAGCAGCCCTTGGACAATCAACGCATTGTCGTGCGGCCAGACTGAGCCGTTGTGGTAGCTGGCCGGGTTGTAGGCGCCCATGTTGCTGGCCAGCGTCCGGATTCCCCAGCCACTGAACATTTCCGGGGACATCAGGTGCTCCACGACAGAAGGGGCCTTGTCCTCATCCATCAAGCCAAACCACATGGAGTGGCCCATGTTGGAGGCGCATGCGTCCACAGGCCGCTTGTCGCGGTCCAACGCGACGGCATAATAGCCCTTGTCCGGAAGCCAAAACTCTTCGTTGAACTTCTGCTTGAGGCGATCCGCGCGTTCCTGAAGCTCTGCAGCCAAGGTGAGGTCGCCGGCGTCGTACGCCATCCAGGCCCGCGACGTATAGGCGCCGTGCACGTACGCCTGGACTTCGCACAGCGCCAAGGGCGGTTCAGCAAGGGTGCCATCGGCAAAGTTGATGCCGTCCCAGGAATCCTTCCATCCTTGGTTGATGAGCCCGTGCTCGTTGGGCCGCGCGTACTCCACAAAGCCATCGCCGTCCCGGTCGCCGTAATCGCGGATCCACTCAAGGGCGCGGTCCGCGTTGGGCAGGAGGGCGGAGATAGTGTCCTTGGAGAATCCCCAGCGGCTGACTGATCCCAGGACAACCACGAAGAGCGGGGTTGCATCAACGCTGCCGTAGTACGCGGACTTTCCGCCGAGAGCGAGGCCGCTGGAGACGTCGAGCCTCACCTCATGCAGGATCTTGCCCGGTTCTTCCTCGCTGATCGGATCCACCACTGTTCCCTGGCGATCCGCCAACGTTCGCAGCGTGCCCAAGGCCAGTGATGGGTCCACCGGCAGGGCCATTTCCGAAGCCCACAGCGAGTCCCGGCCAAACAACGTCATGAACCATGGCGCGCCGGCGGCAACCACTACCCTGTCCGGATGTTCCGGGTCCTGGATCCGGAGGGCGCCCAGGTCCTCATAACTGCGGCGGAGCGTGCTTTCGATGGAGTGGTTGCTGATCTGCAAGGCAGGGATCCTGGCCACCCACTCCTGCCTGCGTCTATCGCTGGGGGAGAGCTCATCCTGGCTTGGATGGGCAAACGGCACCGGCGTCCCGGCTCCATCAATGGTCGGCACCACGCTCACGCGGGTACTCCAGCTCCCAAAAGGTGGAATTTTAGCGGTGAAGCCCAAAGCCTTTGCTCCCGCACCCGCACCTTCGGCCTGGATCACGACGCTTTTCCGGAAACCCTCCCACTTGCCGCGAATTTCCAGGGAA
Organism: Arthrobacter sp. 21a14; assembly: GCA_050627125.1. Lineage (GTDB taxonomy): Bacteria > Actinomycetota > Actinomycetes > Actinomycetales > Micrococcaceae > Arthrobacter. The sequence goes on from CP192487.1 coordinate 917,077, forward strand.
TTGCCCTCAGGAAGCCGGGTTTCAGTCCAATGACGGGTAATCCTGGCCTCCTTCACCTCAAAAAGGTCCGCGAAGTCAGACTCGACCGTCAGCAGGATTCGGCAATCCGCCGCGTTGGTGGAGTAGTTCCGGACCGTAATCTTCTCCAGGATTCCGGCTCCTACCTCGCGCAGGCGCTCCACCAGCAGCGGACTGTCCGCATATCCATCTGAACGGGGCACCCGGCAGGCAAAGAGCGCCCTGTAAGGTTCCTTGGTCTCCGCCGCCAGTGGCTCAAGTGGTTGTCCATTGACCGTCAATTCCCACTTGGACAGGATCCGGGTATCCAGATGGAAGACACCCTGCGGTAGCTCCGGGCGGATGTCTCCGTTGGCAGCAGAGATGCAGAATGATGAGCCTTCCACCAGCGTGACCGTGCCGGAACCAAGGGGTCCGGCGGCAGTATCGGCGTTCCATCCAGCCACGTCTGTGCCTCCAATCAGGGCGGAACGATGCCCTACACAAAACGTTGCACGGCTCGCCTGGATGCCGAGGCAGCCCGTATGTGTGGACGTATCCGAAGCTACGCCGATGCGGCGGTGGGCACCAGAGGCGCCAAGGTTCGATTGACGCTGTCGCCGCAGCGAATGCAATCCAGAGTTAACCTACTTTCCGGTACAGGCGAAGCTCCGGAGGACTATAGTGGGTGAACAGGACATTCGCTGATGCAGCCCGGCGGCCCGTTTTTACTTCCGCCACCGGAGGCCCCGCAATGACCGACACCCAAATCAGTAGTTTTCTGAGTGACTGTGTGGTGTTTGATGACGACACCGAGGAGGGGCTGGATTTTGACACCCTCTACGGCCTCTACATCAGTTGGTGCGTCCTCGGACGCAAAGTGCCCATTCCTGATTCCGCTTTCCGGACCGCCCTTGAACTTGAAGGATTGCGGGCCAGGAAAGATCATGGCCAGCGCATCTACCCCGGCCTGAACATGGTGGGCCCCGCAGCCAGGGACTACGTGATGAACAGTGTCCCCGTCTGGACTGAAACCGACACCAGCGCCCCCGAATTGAGTCAAATAAATGAGGACTCGGTTCCTTCCTTGAGGTAACCCCTGAGTTCCGAAATTGTTGTTCAGCTGATGCCCTTAGGATGCCTTCCTAGGGGCATCAGCTGTATTCAAACCCTAAAGAGAGTAGTAATTTGAAGCCGTCCATCGTCTGGTTCCGCGACGACCTGAGGGTCAGGGACAACCCTGCCTTGCGTGCCGCCGTCGATGATGGCGCGGCGGTGGCCCTCTACGTCCTGGACGAAGAATCGCCCGGTATCCGCGCCCACGGCGGTGCCGCCCGGTGGTGGCTGCACTACTCGCTAACGGCACTGCGGGACGATCTCGCGGCGCTCGGAATACCGCTGCTGCTGCGTCGGGGACCGGCCGCCCCGATTGTCCAGGAAATCACGACGGCGATCGGCGCCGGCGCGCTGTTCTGGAACCGCCGGTACGGCCCGGCGGAGCGGACGGTCGACGCCGGGATCAAGACGTGGGCTCGTGAGGCCGGCATGCATGTGGAGAGTTCTCAGGCGTCCCTGCTTCATGAGCCGTGGGAAGTCACCACCAAGACTGGCGGGCAGTACAAGGTTTTCACCCCTTTCTGGCGGACCGTTTCAGCGCAGGACTTCCGGGACCCGTTGGCTGTGCCGGACGTAGGGCGAGGCTACGCCGGTGAACTCCCTGCGTACGATTCGCTGGAGTCATGGCACCTGCTGCCCACCACCCCGGACTGGTCCGCAGGGTTGCGGGAGACGTGGACGCCAGGATCGGCTGCCGGACACCAACGGCTCAAGCAATTCGTGGCGGATGGACTCACCAATTACAGCGAAGGCCGAAATCGCCCGGATATCGATGGCAGCAGTTGCCTCTCGCCTTATCTGCGGTGGGGCGAGCTCAGCCCCTTTGAGGTATGGCATGCGCTGGCTTCCAACAGATCGGAAAGCACAAGTATTTTCGCTTCCGAGCTCGGCTGGCGCGAATTCTGTTGGCACCAGTACTTCCACAACCCGCATCTCGCCACAGCGAACCTGCGTAAGGAGTTTGACCGCTTCCCGTGGGCTTGGCCGGATAGTGATGGTCATGAGTCTGCAGCAGAGGAGCTTCGCTCCTGGCAGCGGGGCCGGACCGGCTTCCCCATGGTGGACGCCGGGCAGCGGCAACTCTGGCAGACGGGATGGATGCACAACCGGGTGAGGATGGTCGCGGCAAGCTTCCTGGTGAAAAACCTCGGCATCCATTGGCAACTCGGCGAGCAGTGGTTCTGGGACACCCTTGTGGACGCTGACCCGGCGTCCAACCCTGCCAACTGGCAGTGGGTGGCGGGCTCAGGGGCGGACGCTTCGCCGTTCTTCAGGATCTTCAATCCCCAAGCCCAACGCCTCAAATTCGATCCCCAGGGCAAGTACATAGCCCGCTGGATCCAGGAGTTCGGCACGCCGGATTATCCGGAGGAAATCGTGGATCTCAAGACCACCCGGCAGGATGCCCTGGAGGCCTACAAGGGACTCAAAGAGGTGCACTAGCTACTGCCCGCTGATGAACAGGGCAGGAAAAACGTCCTCTGGAAATTAGTAGGAAGTCCGAGTATATTCGGTTCAGAGATGACTTGGACCACAGTCGCTGAGGCGTTCCGGCCGATTACTGGAGCCAGCCGCACGGCAGTCATTCAACGATGCAAAGGAGCATTCCACCATGGTGCGCGAGCTTTCACACTACGTAGACGGCCAGAGGATCGACGGCACGTCCGGTCGCTTCAGCGATGTCTACGATCCCTGCACGGGCGAAGTGCAGGCGCGGCTTCCGCTGGCCAACGCGGACGAGGTCCGCAACGCGATCGCAAATGCCGAGAAGGGCCAGCTCGAATGGGCGGCCATGAACCCGCAGCGCCGGGGACGCATCCTGCTGAAGTTCGTGGACCTGGTCAACGAGAACATGGACGAGCTCGCCAAGCTCCTGTCCTCCGAGCACGGCAAAACCCTTGCCGATGCCAAGGGAGACATCCAGCGCGGCATCGAGGTAGTCGAATTCTCCGCAGGGGCACCGCACCTGCTCAAGGGTGAGTTCTCGGACAACGCGGGGCAGGGCATTGACGTGCACTCACTGCGCCAACCGCTGGGCGTGGTTGCGGGTATTACGCCGTTCAACTTCCCAGCCATGATCCCCCTCTGGAAGTCGGGCCCCGCGCTCGCAGCCGGCAACGCCTTCATCCTTAAGCCCTCGGAACGGGATCCCTCCGTTCCGCTGCGGCTCGCCGAGTTGTACAGCGAAGCCGGTGTTCCCAACGGCGTCTTCAACGTGATCAATGGCGACAAAGAAGCCGTCGATGCCTTGCTTGAGGATCCGCGCGTCAAGGCCATCGGCTTTGTTGGCTCCACGCCGATCGCGCAATACATCTACGCCACCGCGGCGGCGCACGGGAAGCGGGCACAGTGCTTCGGCGGGGCGAAGAACCACATGGTGATCATGCCCGACGCCGATCTGGACATGGCTGCCGACGCTCTCATTGGTGCCGGCTACGGTTCCGCCGGCGAACGGTGCATGGCCATCTCTGTTGCCGTGCCCGTTGGCCAGGAAACCGCGGACGCGTTGGTGGCCAAGTTGACCGAGCGTGTGAAGGACCTGAAGGTGGGCCACAGTCTGGACAAGGACGCTGACTTTGGGCCCGTGGTTGCTGCCTCGGCGAAGGAACGGATCGAAGGCTACATCCAGTCCGGCGTTGACGAAGGCGCAACCCTGGTCACCGATGGTCGCGGGCTCACCGTGGAAGGCTATGACGGTGGCTTCTGGGTTGGCCCCACGCTCTTCGATAACGTCACCAAGGACATGAAGATCTACAAGGAAGAGATCTTCGGCCCGGTTCTCAGCGTGCTGCGCGCGGCTGACTATGACGAAGCGCTCAGGCTCTGCAGCGAGCACGAGTTTGGCAACGGCGTCGCAATTTTCACCCGCGACGGCGACTCCGCCCGCGACTTCGCCAGCCGCGTCGAAGTGGGCATGGTGGGCATCAACGTCCCCATTCCCGTGCCGATCGCGTACTACACGTTCGGTGGATGGAAGGCCTCCGGCTTCGGCGACCTCAACCAGCACGGCGCCGACGCCTTCCGCTTCTACACGAAAACCAAGACCGTGACGTCGCGGTGGCCCTCCGGCATTCGCCAGGGCGCCAGCTTCATCATGCCGGCAGGCAGCTGATGGGGGCTTTGGATACAGAAGAAGTTCTTTTCCAGCGCCGCGGCCACCTTGGCATCGTGACGCTCAACCGGCCCCAGGCAGTCAACGCCCTCAGCGCGGGAATGGTGAAAGCCATGCTCCAGCAGTTGGCTGCCTGGGCTGATGACGACGCCGTGGCAACCGTCCTGGTGCGCGGCGCTGGCGACCGCGGACTGTGCGCCGGCGGAGACATTGTGGCCATCTATAAGGACATGTTGCAGGGCGGAACGGAAACGGCGGAGTTCTGGGCCGACGAGTACCGGCTGAACTCGCTCATTGCCCGTTACCCCAAGCCCTATGTCGCGTTCATGGACGGGTTGGTGCTGGGCGGCGGCGTCGGGGTTTCGGCGCACGGCTCGGTGCGCATCGTTACTGAGCGGACGCGTACAGGCATGCCTGAGACCACCATTGGGTTCGTGCCCGACGTCGGCGGCACCCTTTTGCTGTCCCGCTCGCCCGGGGAGACGGGAACCCATGCGGCCCTGACAGGCGCCCACCTCACCGGGGCGGACGCCTTGTTCCTTGGGCTCGCGGACCACTTCGTGCCGTCCGAAAGCCTGCCCGCACTGGCCGAAGCGCTGGAAAGCTCGACGGCGGAGGCCGCCGTCGAGCGCTTTGCCCAAGCGGCGCCGGACTCGCCCCTGGCCGCCCAGCAGGAGTGGATCAACGCCGCCTACGCGCAGGACGACGCGGAGGAGATCGTACGGAGTTTGCGCTCGCTGGCGGATTCTTCGCCCGAGGCGGCTTCCGCGGCCGACACCATTGAGACGAAGTCGCCCACATCTGTGAAGGTCACTTTGGCATCCCTGCGACGCGTGCGGGGAATGTCGCTGGAGGAAGCACTGGACCAGGAGTACCGGGTGGGATTGCGCTGCCTGGCCGGGCCCGATTTTCGGGAGGGGATCCGGGCACAGGTAGTGGACAAGGACCGGAACCCGCAATGGAAGCCGCCCACGCTGGCTGAGGTGCGCGAGTCCGACGTCGAGGGCTACTTTGCGCCGCTCGGTGAGCGGGAGTTGGGGCTCGCCGCCTTGGGTGCTGACGCCACATGACCACCCGCGTATTCAGCCAGTTGCCAGTTTGTTTACCGAGTTGAAGGAGACGACATGACAGAGAACGCAGCCGTGCCAGATATTCAAGCCCCGGCAACGGGACTCATCGCTTTCCTCGGACTGGGCCATATGGGCGGGCCCATGGCAGCCAACCTGATCAAAGCCGGGCACGACGTGATCGGTTATGACCCCGTGCCGGCGGCCGTCGAGGCAGCCAAGGAGCACGGAATTCCCATGGCATCCTCGGCCCAGGAAGCCGTGGACGGTGCAGCCGTGGTGTTGACCATGTTGCCCAGCGGCAAGCACGTGCTGGACGCGTACCGCGGTGTTGAAGGGCCCGGGCTGCTGTCAGTTGCCGCGCCGGATACCTTGTTCCTGGATTGCTCCACGATCAATGTTGACGAGGCCCGGGAGGCCGCCGTCATTGCCTTGGAAGCGGGCCACCGTTCTGTGGATGCTCCGGTTTCCGGTGGCGTTGTGGGTGCCGAGGCCGGCACCCTGACTTTCATGGTGGGTGCTTTGCCGGAAGATTTTGAGACGGTCAAACCCGTCCTGGAACTCATGGGCAAGAGGATCGTGCATTGCGGCGATCACGGTGCAGGGCAAGCAGCGAAGGTCTGCAACAACATGATCCTGGGTGTGTCCATGATTGCTGTCGCAGAGGCCTTCGTGCTCGGCGAGAAACTTGGACTCACGCACCAGGCACTGTTTGATGTCGCTTCCAACGCTTCCGGTCAGTGCTGGGCCCTGACCACCAACTGTCCTGTTCCCGGTCCTGTGCCCACCAGCCCGGCCAACCGCGACTACCAGCCCGGCTTTGCGGGAGCACTGATGGCCAAGGACTTGAGGCTGGCTTTAAATGCGTTGGAAAGCACCGGAGTTGCAGCAGAAATGGGGCCGTTGGCATCGCGGATCTACGATGCCTACGCCGCTGGCGAGGGTGCCGGACGTGACTTCTCAGGCATCATCACGGACATACGCGACAAGTCCGCGTGAAAGGTTGGAACTGAACTTATGACGATTTTGGCGGAGAGGGAGAGCATGACGGAGCAGTACGGGAACATCCTGGTGGAACGCCGGGGCCGCGTTGGGTTGGTGACCTTGAACCGGCCGCAGGCATTGAACGCGCTGAACACGGCACTCATGAACGAACTTGTGGACGCAGTCACCGCAATGGACACCGATCCTGATATCGGCGCCGTGGTCATCACCGGATCAGCCAAGGCGTTCGCGGCGGGCGCCGACATCAAGGAGATGTCCTCCAAGAGCTACATGGAAATGTATGCGGCGGATTGGTTCCGCCGCTGGGAGGACCTCACGCGGCTCCGCATCCCCGTCATTGCTGCGGTATCCGGCTTTGCCCTGGGCGGGGGCTGCGAATTGGCGATGATGGCGGACTTCATCATCGCGGGGGACAATGCCAAATTCGGCCAACCGGAAATCAACCTGGGTGTCATCCCCGGAATGGGCGGCTCCCAGCGGCTCACCCGTGCCGTGGGTAAGGCCAAGGCGATGGACATGGTCCTCACGGGCCGATTCATGGACGCCGAGGAAGCTGAACGCTCAGGCCTTGTCTCCAGGATTGTCCCCGCAGCTGAAGTCATTGACGAGGCGGTGAAAGCCGCCGAGGTCATCGCTTCCAAGTCCAAGCCCGCAGCCATGGTGGCCAAGGAAGCCGTCAATGCCGCGTTTGAAATGGGCCTGGCACAGGGAGTGCTCTTCGAACGGCGGGTGTTCCACTCACTGTTCGCCACTGACGACCAGAAGGAAGGCATGGCCGCGTTCAGCGAAAAGCGGCAGCCCGAGTTCAAGCACCGGTAGTTGATTGGCCCCATCCTTCGTTGTGAGGCCCGCTTTGCGTCCTTGACGCGACTCGTAGCGCGCAAAGCAGGCCTCGCAACGTAGTTTTGGGATGCACGAGGATAGACTCGTTGGCACCGACAAATGGGGAGAGAACATGTCAACGGAGATCGTTCAAACCGGCCAAACGGAAGCATCCGTCCAACCGATCAACCGCCAGGCGATCGTGGCGGCAGCGATGGCAGTGCTGGCCCTCGTTGGTCTGTTCTTCTCGGGGATGGCCGTGATCGCAATCTTCGTTGTGGGCGCAGGTCATGTGGCCCTCAACCAGATCCAGCAACGTGGAGAACGTGGACGTCCCTTCGCGATTGGTGCACTGGTTGTCGGCTATGGCATCGGCCTGCTGTCCTTGGCCTCAGCCCTCATCTTCGCCTTCACTTCCGCTATTCACTAACGCTTTCTCCATCACGACCCGGTAGTTGCCCCCTCTTAAAGAAGGGATAGCCAGGCAACGATGTGGGGACATGATGACGGCTCGGTTCTGCGATAACGATGACTGCTTGGATGAGTGGCACTGGACACAGCTCGGGGAGTTTCCTGAGCCATGCCCGGAGCAGGCCGAGGCGGAGCCCCTTACGCCGGATCTACCCCTAAGCCAGGACGTCTGACGGGGCGATGTCTGACGGGGCGATGTCTGACGGGACCAGGGCCGCATCGAAGAACGCGCGTTCCAACCGGACGGCTTCGGCGAACGTTTTCGCGACTCGGCTGCGGTCTTCCGGGGATACAGGTTCGACGGCGTTGAACTCGTCGCGTAGCCAGGTCACCCAGGAGTTGTACTCGGGATTGTTGTGCAGGCGGATCCACTCCGAATGTTTCGGTGCGGCCGGCCATGAGGCAGGATCCGCGGCTCGCGCGGCCCAGTCCCCGTACAGCCATTCGGCAACAAGGAGGACGGCCAGGACGTCCGGGTAGGAGCGGGTAGCCAAAGCGCTACGCATGAGGGCGTCGAAGTCGCGGGTCGCGATTCCAAGTGCGGGTGCGCTCCGGTCAGCCTCCGGAACGTCCAGTTCGTTGAAACAATCCTGGAAGTACGTGTTCTCGTCCGAGGCGAATGCGCCCAGTACCCGCGCGAACACCAACCGGGAAGGCAGCGACGGAGCTGAAGCCACTGCTTGTCCGAGGAGCGCTGTGAAGGCGTCGCAGAACTGGTAATCCTGCACAAGGTAGCGCCGCAGGTCTTCATCGGAAAGGCTCCCGCTGAGCAACTGATCCACGAACGGATGATTGACGGCTGCGTCCCAATCGTTGATGCACTCGTGCTTGAGTTCTTCGGCAAAGCCCACGTGTTTCCTCCTGAAGTGTCAGCAACGCACCCTAGCAGCCGGTGGCGACTTCGGACAGTACGACGCCGGCCGGGCAGTCAGACTGACTATCCGGCCGGCGTCGCTGTTCCTTGGGCTATGTGGCCCGTTCAGCAGAGTCTCCCGCTCCTTTCCGCGTGCATCGGGTCCGGCCAGTTGCCGACGAAGTCGGGCCAAAAGCCGATGTCCCGGCTGGCGGATGCCTTTGCGTGGGTGCGGACGGGGATCTGGATCTTGCGAAGCATGAGTGCCTCCTGACTAATGGATATGCCTGCGTCGGTTGTCGCAGGTGGTGGTGCCTGCCAAAGCAGGAGCCACCGCATTAGTCAGGTCGGGACCCTGGATCGTACGAAGGTTGTGGTGCTGCGCTTCGCTGGGGGTCCACGACAGGTCCAGCTCGAGGCGGCGGCAATGGTGAGAGGACCTCCGGAATGTCCGACGCCCCGGGGGCGGAAGCGCTTGAGCCGCGGGCTCCTGATGAGCCCGCAGCACTTGGCGTCAAGGCTGGATGAAGCGGCGGGTCCGGAACGGGATTCACGGGACCTGGCATTAGGGCGAGCGGAACGCCCACTGGATCATGCATGGACAACGGCAGTGGGAGGCTGATGCCTCCGAGCAGAGGTGCTCCGGCTTGCGTGGATTGGAGTACGACGGCGAGGGGCAGCGTGGGAGCGCCTGTCGGCGGGGTGGTGGCTTCCCGAAGGGTCGGCACCGCAGGTGGGGCGACGTCGAGCGGGGTTGGTAGCTGGTTGGGCGACTGATTCGGCAGCGGGTCCGGTAGGGGGCCGGGAAGCGGAGGGGCGGTCAGCCCGGGCAACTCCGGCACGTCGGGCAAGCCCGGAATTGCGGGCACTGGCAGTATGTCAGGTACTTCGGGCAGGAGGCCCGGGACATCCTCCACTGGAAGTAGCCCCTGTACCTCGGGCACCACGACGTCCAGGGGAGCTTCCGGGACAGTCACCGACGGAAGAGCGGGAACTGAGGGAACAGTTGGAACTGTGGTAACCGCGGGAACAGTTGGCACGGCGGGAACCGCCGGAACCTCCGGCAGCGGATCCAGAGCGGAAACCACTGAGTCCACAGTGTCAGCCACAGGCGTGAGGGACGGCGTAAGGGAAGTCTCCGAACTCTGCGTGAGCGCCGTTGTACCGCCAGGAAGCGGAAGAATGTCCGTCGCTGCTGAGGAAGGTCCGGCCAGCCATATCATCCACGAGGTTGACCCCAGTACGGCCAAGAGGAAAGGGCGCAGAAGTACGCTGCGGCGTTGTCCTCTTAGGCGTTGTCCCGGGTCCTTGGCCATGGCTCCACCCCCACTGCGGCAATGGAACTTTAGGATACGCTCGCGAGCGCCGTGAGTCACTCCTCCGTGAAATCTCCGGCATCCCTGCGGAAGGTGCCCAGGACGCGGATGAGGTGATCGACGTCGTCGGCTCCGAAGCCCGAGTTGCCGAAGACCTCGGAGTTAAGAGCCGCCGTCGCCTTCTTCGCCAGGGTGCGGCCTTCGGCGGTGAGTTCGATCAGGGTGGTCCGTCCGTCGGTTGGGTGCGGGGAACGGGCCACCAGGCCGGCCTTTTCCAGACGGTCGACGGCGTTGGTCACCGAGGTGGGATGCACCTGCAGGAGCGCGCTCGCCTTATTCATGGGGAGCGCGCCGCTGCGGGCGAAACTGAGCAGGGCGAGAAGTTCGTAGCGTGCGAAGGTCAGCCCGAACGGTTTGAGGACCGTCTCGATGCGCGCCAGCAGGATCTGCTGGGTGCGCATGATCGCGGTGATGGCAGCCATGGGCGCGGCAACATCGCCCCAACCATGCCTTTCCCAGTTGCGTTGGGCATCGGCGATGGGGTCGCGGGGGAGTGGGGTGCCCATGGGCCTCCTTCTTTGCTCGGGTGGCTAGTCTTTCAGATTCGGGAACTCTTCCTCGGTGTACTCCAGGCCGAGACCTGCCGGCAGCGGTCCACTACCGTGCCGCGCCACTTCTGTGCCGCGAAGTTCCACACGCCTGATTTTGCCTGAAATGGTCTTGGGCAGTTCGCCGAATTCTAGTCGGCGGATCCGTTTGAAGGGCGCCAAGTGCTCGCGGCAGTATCGCAAGATGTCCTCGGCGACGGCGGGTCCGGGTTCGTAGCCGGCGGCGAGCACCACGAACGCTTTCGGCACCGACAGCTTCACGGGGTCCGGAGAAGGCACGACGGCGGCCTCCGCCACTGCGGGGTGTTCGATCAGTACGCTTTCGAGTTCGAAGGGCGACAAACGGTAGTCGGAGGATTTGAAGACGTCGTCGTCCCGGCCCACATAGGTGATGACGCCGTCGGCGTCCCTGCTGGCCATGTCGCCAGTGTGGTAGTAACCGTCGCGGAACGCTTCGGCTGTTTTCGCCTCGTCTCCGAAGTAGCTCTTCATGAGCCCCACGGGGCGAGGGTCCAAGCGCAGGCAGAGTTCGCCGTCGTCGGCTTCCTTGCCGGTGAGTGGATCGACCAGGACGACGTCGTACCCGGGCAGCGGCCGGCCCATGGAACCGATCTTCACCGGTTGTGCGGGCGTGTTCGCGATCTGGACTGTGGATTCGGTCTGGCCGAAACCATCGCGGATGGTGACGCCCCACGCTTCCTCCACCTGGCCGATGACCTCCGCGTTAAGCGGTTCGCCGGCAGAGACCACCTTGAGTGGCGGCGAGGTCAACTGCGTGAGGTCAGCCTGGATGAGCATGCGCCAGACGGTGGGCGGCGCACAGAAACTTGTGACTCCTTCGCGGCCCATTTGGTCCATGAGGGCGGCCGCATTGAAGCGTTCGTAGTTGTAGATGAAGACGCAGGCCTCGGCGATCCAGGGTGTGAAGACGTTGGACCAGGCGTGCTTGGCCCAACCGGGGGAGGCGACGTTGAGGTGCACGTCGCCGGGTTGAAGGCCGATCCAGTACATTGTGGAAAGGTGGCCCACGGGGTAGGAGGTGTGGGTGTGCTCCACGAGTTTGGCGCGCGACGTGGTGCCGGAGGTGAAGTACAGCAGCATCGTCTCGTCGGCTTTGGTGGGGGCGTCGGGCGTGAACTCCTCCTGTGCTGAGAAGGAATCTCCGTACTGTTTGGCTTCCGCGTTGGTGCGTTCCCCGCCGATCTCGATCAGCGTGTAGTCGCCCTCGACGCCGGTGAACTTGCCGATGTTGGCGCTACCCACGGCCACCCAGTTGGCACCGCCCCGTTCTACCCGGTCTTGAAGATCCCGGGCGCCCATGAGGGTGGTGGTGGGGATCATGACGATGCCCAGCTTGATGCCGGCAAGCATGAGCTCCCAGAGCTCCACCTGATTGCCGAGCATGATGATCATGTGGTCCCCACGCTTGACGCCCTCGCTGCGCAGCCAGTTGGCGAGTTGGGAGGACCGCTGCGAAAGGTCCGCAAACGTGCGCCGGGTGGAACTGCCGTCCTGCTCAACGATGACCAGTGCCGGCTTGTTTCCCCGTTCCGGATCCGCAGCGATCTGGTCGAACCAGTCCAGGGCGAAGTTGAACTCGTCAAAACGTGGCCATTCGAATTCCGCGTGCGCCTGCTTGTAGTCCTCGCGCAGTTCCAGCAGCCGGTCACGGGCCGCACGGAAGTCTTCTGTGACTGTCATAGTCCGCCTTTCGCTGGGGATTACTGTCTCGGCGCCATCGCCGAGCATCCCGCCTAGTGGTCCACATCACCTTGCAATATACTAGGACATCCAAGGGTTTGGAAGAGCCTGCGTTGGACATGACGAAGGGGTCAAATGCTCGACGAAAAAGCAGCTGCCGGCACCGTTACCAGCGGCGAAGCGATACAGAAAGTCCTCCCTCCTTATCCGGAGGCGGACCTGATGCATGTAGTTGACCTGCTTCCTACGGGGGAGCGTGCGCGGTACGCGGAGGTACGGGAGTTCCTCCAAACGCGGATCCGCGCTGCCAGCATCGAATACTGGAACCGCGAAGAGTTCCCGTTCGGGCTCCTGGCCGAGATGGCCAAATATGGGCTCGGCGGGCTGCAGACAGACGGTTCCTCCAAGCTGTTCAAGGGCCTCATGTACACGGAGATCGCCCGGGCAGACGTGTCGCTTTCCGCGCTGGTGGGCATTCACAACGAACTCATCGTCGGCATGATCCATGAACTCGGCTCTCCCGAACAGAAGCGGAAGTGGCTGCCGGGGCTGGAGGCCTTCACCCAGTTGGGTGCCTTCGCGCTCACGGAGCCGGACCATGGCTCGGACATCGCAGGAGGACTCTCGACGACGGCGCGACGCGACGGCGGCGAATGGGTCATCAACGGCGCCAAGCGCTGGATTGGGGCCGGCACGATTGCCGACTTCGCCTTGGTGTGGGCCCGTGATGTGTCTGATCACCAGATCAAGGGCTTCATTGTGGAGACGGACCGGGCAGGTTACTCGGCCACCAAGATCACCAACAAGATCGGCCTCCGCATCATGCAGAATGCGGACATCACACTGGACGACGTCCGGATTCCTGTGGAAAACCTGCTGCCCGGCGCCACTGCGTTCTCGCGGGCCAATGACCTGTTGCGGGATTCGCGGGCCTGGGTTGGTTGGCAAGCTGCAGGCATCCAGCTTGCGGCCTTCGATATCGCCCGCTCCTACGCGCTGGAACGCAAGCAGTTCGGCAAGGAATTGGCCAGGTTCCAGCTCATCCAGCAGCAACTTGCGGACATCCTGGGCAATGCCAATGCCTCGCTGTCCTTGATGGTGGAACTGGCGCGCATCCAGCAGGCCGGGAAGCTGGAAATGGTGCAGGCCGCGATGTCCAAGGCAACCACAACGCGCTTGGCGCGCTCGTCCGTGGCTATGGGCCGATCGCTGATGGGCGGAAACGGCATCACCACGGATTACGAGATGGGCAAGCTCTTTGGCGACGCCGAAATCCTGTACACCTACGAGGGAAGCTACGAGATCAACTCCATGATCGTGGCCAGGGCGGTAACGGGAAAGTCGGCGTTCGTCTAAGACGACAAGGAGGGCATCTCTTCGCAGGTGGAACGCTGGCGAAGAGATGCCCTCTTGTTGGAAACTGCTATGAACTTTGGGTTAGGACCTGGACGGGCTCCGGGGAGGCAGGCTCCGTGGGTGCTGGCTCCGGCGATGCCGGCTCCGAGGAGACTGGTTCGGGGGAGGGGGCCGCGGCTGCGTGCTCGGCCAGGACTCCCGTCCGGTGCCTGATACGGAGGCGGTAGAGAAGTGTTCCGCCGATAATCACCGCAGCAACGAACATGACGCCGCCCCATTGCAGGTACCACTCGAAGGGCGGCACAGAGTTGTAAATCTCCGGCCGTGGCCAAATCAGGTTCACTGTCATGGCACCACCCCAGAGCACTGCCAGGATGTTCACGGGCAGCCCCCATTTGCCGAGGCTGAATCCAGGTTCTGACCCATCGTCCTTCAGGGGCCACTTCTTGAGGAACCGGCGCCGTAGCATCGGCACCGTGACCAGCAGGTAGGAGAGGTAGATCAGGACGATGCTGATGCTGGAAAGAATGGTGAAGATGGCTGGCTGGGAGATGTTGACGATCAGCGGGATCACTGCCACTGCACCGATAACGATGGCAGCCACTGTGGGCGTTTTCCGGGTGGGGTGAACTTTGCTGAGCTGGCGGCTGAAGGGAAGGTTGTTGTCCCTTGCCATGGCAAACATCATGCGGATGGCTGCTGCATGCACGGCCAGCGTACAGACCACGACCGCCACCACGATGCAAGCCAGGAAGGCCTTGCCGAAGGGGCCGCCCAGCACGGAAAGCACGATGTACTGGAGTCCGCCATCGGCAGCTCCGAGCTTGGGATCGGAAAGATCGGGTGCGGCCAGGATGCCGCCAAGGAGGAGCAGTCCTCCCAAAAGGAAGGACGCCGTAACGGCACGCAGGATGGCCTTGGGAGCCGTGCGCTTGGGGTCCTTGGTTTCTTCGCCCAGGGAACTGGCGGTGTCGAACCCGTACATGACGTAGCCGGAGGCCATGGCGGCAATCATGAACACCCCGAAGAAGCCGAGGGGATGTCCTTCGCCAAATCCGGCAGTATCCAGGAGGACTTCCGGTCCGCGGACGGAATGCCATATCAGCGCCGCGATCAGCAGGACGGCCGCAACCAGTTCCACGAACACGCCCACGCTGTTGATCATGGTCATGAGTTTCACGCCGAAAGCGTTGATGAGCGTGGAAATGCCGATCATGATGCTGGCAAGGATGACCCCGTTGACGGCGAAGTCGTAAGGACCTGTTCCATCGCCCACAAGCTGGAAGCCGCTCCAGATCTGCGGCAAAGTGATTTGAAGGGCCAAGGCAACGGAACCCAGAGCCATGATTGAGGAAATGAGGAGCAACCAGCCTGCCAGCCAGGCCCACGTTCCGGTCGAGAGCTGTTTGGCCCAGTTGTAGACCGATCCCGCCACCGGGTAGCGGCCGGCCAGTTCGGCAAAGCACAGGGCCACCATCAGCTGGCCGACGAAGACGATGGGCCATGACCACGCGTAGGCGGGTCCGGCCGTGGAAAAGCCGAAGTAAAAGAGTTGAAAAACGCCGGTGAGGATGGAGATGTAACTGACGCCGGCGGCGAAGCTGGCGAACTTGCCGATGCTGCGGTCAAGGGTTTGTGCGTAGCCAAACTCGTCCATGCCGCTTGCATCGCTCTTGCGGGGTCCTAATTTGCTGGGTTCTGACATTCGAACTCCTAACTCAGACGTGCACCGAATGGTGATGACCTGCGGCCGCCATTGGTCGCAGTCGAAATCAAAGGGCCGGGCACCACTGTGTGCCTGACGGCTGTTTCCCCCATTGTTGTAACGGGGCTGGCTGGGCCTTCGATGTGGTCGAAGTCCAGGCCATGCCCGCCAAGCCGCAACCGTATAGGTGTGGCGTGGGTCATAAGAAGAGGCTAGTTCAGATTGAACAGGCGTTCAAGACTTGTTTATGAACAAATGTTCAAGAATAATGCAGGCGCCCTTTCCAGGCACTAGCGCTCGCGGGCATTGAAATGTGGGCACTGAAACGCCGGTGGGGGCGCTGGGTGCACCCTCCACCAGTAGAGTTTTCAGTGGCAATCACCTGCTCAGGCGTTCCTCTGGTCAGGCGGGCGTCAAGCTGAAGTCCGCCTCCGCCGTCGTGGTTTCATCCGTCCGGCTGGCCCTGATGAGGTCCGCGCACCGCTCGCCAATCATCATGACGGTGATGTTGGGGTTCACGGTGACGTGTTCCGGCATGACGGAGGCATCGGCAACGCGCAGGCCTGTAACGCCCTTGACCCGCAACTCGGGATCCAGCGGTGACATGTCATCGTCCACGGGACCCATCCGGACGGTGCCGACGGGGTGGTAGACCGTGTTGTGCGTTTTGCGGATGTAATCCTGCAGTTCCTCGTCCGTCTGTGCCTCGATACCAGGGGAGAGCTCCCGACCGGCCCATTCAGCCATGGCGGGCTGCGCGGCGATTTCCCGGGCCTTGCGGATGCCGGCCACCATGACGCGCATGTCGTGGCCCTCCGGATCCGTGAAGTAGCGGGGGTCGACCATGGGCTTGTCGCGGAAGTCCCGGCTGCGCAGGCGGACTGTCCCGCGGGAACGGGCATGGGTGACGTTCGGCGTGAGGCTGAAGCCATTCTCCGTGGTGGGGTAGCCGTACCGAAGGGTGTTCATGTCGAACGGGACAGAGCCGTAGTGCATCATCAGGTCGGGGCGATCCAGACCCTCTTCGGTGGGGGTGAAGATACCAATCTCCCACCACTGGGTGGAGGTCTGGACCATCGGCTGCTTGGCCTCGAACTGCACCACGCCTTCCGGGTGGTCCTGCAGGTGCTCGCCGACGCCGGGGGAGTCGACCACCACGTCGATGCCGTGCGCGGCCAGATGCGCGGCCGGGCCGATGCCGGAGAGCATGAGGAGCTTGGGGGAGTCGATGGCGCCGGTGGACAGGATGACCTCGCGATGCGCTGTGAGCCGGTGGGTCCGGCCGAAGGCCGAGTCAACGACGTCGACGCCGGTGCAGCGCTTGTCTGCGTCAAACACCAGTTGGCGGGCACGCAGCCCGGTTAGCAGCGTAAAGTTTTCACGATCGATGATGGGGTGGATGTAGGAAACCGAGCTGGAGGAACGCGTCCCGTCCGAACGGCGGTTGATCTGGAAAAAGTTGGCGCCGTTGATCACAGTGCTGCCGTCATTGAACTTTGCGCGGGGGATGCCGGCCTGCTCGCAGGCGTCAAGGAGCGCGACGCCGGTGGGATCCGTCGGGGGCACGTTCATCAGGTGCACGGGTCCCGAGTCGCCATGGTGGGGAGCATCCGGGCCCGCGTCCTCATTGGTTTCCAGCCGCTGGTATAGAGGCCAGGCGGCAGCAGCGTTCCAACCGGTGGCGCCGTACTTTGACTCCCACTCGTCCAGGTCTTCGCGAGGAGCCCAGAAAGCGATGCAGGAGTTGTGGCTGGAGCAGCCGCCCATGACTTTGGCGCGGGCGTGGCGCATGAAGGAATTGCCGTTCTCCTGCGGTTCCACCGGGTAGTCCCAGTCATAGCCCGACTCCAGCAGTTCCATCCACCGGTCAAGCTGCAGGATCTCGGGGAGGCCGCGGTCATCCGGACCAGCTTCAACCAGCGCCACGGTAACGGAAGGATCCTCGCTCAGTCGGGCGGCTACAGCGGCTCCGGCAGAGCCGCCGCCGATGACGACGTAGTCGAACCCTCGGTCATTGAGGTTCTCGATGTTGTCGGTGTGCATCTATTTCTCCTTGCTGCGGTCAGCGAACCAGCCGGTTACCTGCGGGTTGGTGTTCTGGTAGATGTGCTTGGCTTCCTGGTATTCAGCGAGTCCGGTGGGACCGAGCTCGCGGCCGACGCCGGACTGGCCGAAGCCGCCCCATTCGGCCTGTGGAAGGTAGGGGTGGTAGTCGTTGATCCAAACGGTGCCGTGCCGCAGCCGGCCTGCTACCCGCTGCGCCTTGCCTGCATCCTGGGTCCAGACGGCGCCGGCCAGCCCGTAGATGGTGTCGTTCGCGGTGGCTACGGCTTCGTCTTCAGTGCGGAAGGTTTCCACCGTTACAACCGGGCCGAAGGCTTCGTCGATGACAACGGACATTCCCCGTTGGACGCGGTCCAGAATGGTCGGCTGGTAGTAATAACCGGCGTCGTACTTCTCCCCTTCAGGGGCCGCGCCACCACAACGCAACCGCGCACCTTCCGCCACGCCACGCTGGACGTAGGCATCCACCTTCTCGCGGTGGGCTGCGGAAATCAGCGGTCCGGTTTCGGCGGACTCATCGAACGGGCCGCCGAGGCGGATGTCCTGTGCCCTGCGGACCAGCTCGTCGACGAAGCGCTCGGCGATGGATTCCTCCACCACCAGCCGCGCCCCAGCGGAGCAGACCTGGCCTGAGTGCACAAACGCGCCGTTCAACGCATTGTCGACGGCGGCGTCGAAGTCAGCGTCAGCAAACACGACGTTGGGGTTCTTGCCGCCGAGCTCCAGCGCCACCTTTTTAACCGTGCCGGATGCAGCCGCGGCAATACGCTTGCCGGTTTCCAGGCCGCCCGTAAAGGAGACCAGGTCAATGTCAGGGTGCTCCGAAAGGGGTGCGCCCGCTTTGGCGCCAGGGCCTGTCACGAGGTTGGCGACGCCGTCCGGCAGGCCAAGGTCCTTGAACAACTGCATGGCCAGGATGGCCGTAGATGGGGTCAGCTCGGCGGGCTTGAGGACGAAGGTGCAGCCAGCGGCCAGGGCGGGAGCGATCTTCCATGCAGCCTGCAGCAGCGGGTAGTTCCACGGCGTGATCAAGCCGCAGACGCCAACGGGTTCGTAGACGATTCTGCTGGCGACGGCGTTGTCCCCGGCATCGACCACGCGGCCCGCCGACTGTCCGGCGAGCCTTCCGAAGTATTCGAAGCAGGCAGCGATGTCGTCGATGTCGATGCGGCTTTCGATGATTCGCTTGCCGGTGTCCAGCGATTCGGCACGGGCGAACTTCTCCCGGCGTTCGCGCAGTTCCGCGGCGACCTTCAGCAGGAACGCGCCGCGTTCAGGTGCGGGGACTGAAGACCAGACGCCGGAGTCAAAGGCTGCGCGAGCCGCAGAAATGGCGCGCTCGGCATCTTCGCGGCCAGCCTCGGACACCGTGGCGACCAGTTCGCCGTCGGCCGGGTTGTGGATTTGACGGACCGCACCGGACGCAGCCGGCTCCCACGAGCCGTTGATGAAAAGAGTGGATGCGGAATCGGAGAATGTGGCTTGGGTCATACTTTGCAGATTAGTGCATCTTGAACATCTGTTCAAGAGTCAGTATGAACAAATGTTCAAGATTGCGGGATGCGCGTTCCGGGGTGACGAGGCACTGCCACTGCCCTTCCGGGGCGGACAACAACGGCGCCCTACCGTTGCCGGAAGGGCGCCGTCGTCGTCCGAAGGGGCTATTCGTAGAATTCGATGCGTGGCTCTCCGACCACGCCACCGCGTTTCATGGCTTCCTGGAGTTCGGGATTGGCGAAGAAGGCCTGGGCCTTCTCTACTGAGTCAAAATAATGCAGCACGAGCACGGTGTCGGGGTCGTCCGCCTTCCGGTGGAATGATTCCTGAGTAACGCCGCCCGCGGCCTGAAGATCGGCAACGCTTTTATAGACGTCATGCCATGCACCAAAATCAGCCACTTTGTGGGTAACAACGGACAGTGCCATGGACTTCTCCTTAAGGTGGTGTAGCTCAAAACCCGGGGCGGCGGGGGCCGGCGTCCCGCGTCAGGCTCTGCGAGCCATTCGCAACGCTAGACCGGCCCAAATACTCGGTCAATAGACCCGCACACTGTCCGGCTACTGCTGGTTCAGCCACTCCTCAAAGCGGGTGTTATAAATGGTCGCTTCGCTGCCGGGAAGCAGCTCGCCATCCTGAAGCATGGCGTTGAAGTAGCGCGCGCTGGGGTCAGTGACAACCTCGCGGGGGTCGCCACGGAAGCTGAGGCCCTTGCGGATGAGCTCATCGAGGCCGAACTGCTCGGGACCCGCGACCTCAACGGTGGCGTTTCGTGGACTTCCGACTGCCGTACGGGCAACAGCGGTGGCCACGTCCTCAGCGGCCATGGGCTGGATCCGGGCGGGTGACAGACGAACAGTGTTTCCGTCAGTCGCGGCCTGGGCGATGCTCTTGACGAACTCGAAAAACTGCGTCGCGTGAACAATCGAATACGGGACGCCGGATTCCTTGATGAGCTTCTCCTGAGCGATTTTCGCCCGGAAGTAGCCGCTCTCAAGCAGGCGCTCCGTGCCCACGACCGACAGCGCAACATGGTGCCCAACGCCGGCCTCCTTCTCCGCGGCGAGCTGGTTGCGGGTGGAGGTGGTAAAGAAATCGAGCACAGCCGCATCTTCAAACGAGGGCGAGTTCGACACATCGACTACAGTGTCGGCTCCCTGCAAGACATCCGCGAGGCCCTCGCCCGTGAGCGTGTTCACCCCCGAGTCAGGGGAAGCGGCAACTGCTTCGTGTCCATGTTCGCTGAGTTTGCTGACCAGTTTCGAGCCGATCAGGCCAGTGCCGCCGATAACTACGATCTTCATGATCTTTCCTTCCGATAAGTGGCGTGAAGGGATGCAGTGACATCCGTCCATCAGGTATGACCGGGTACCAACACAATCTGTGACAGCCTGAGTAAAGAAGGGCCGTGCTACGACGTCACGTTCAGCCATTCCTTGAGGGTGATGTCCCCGATGCGGGACTCACCCACGGGAACGATGCTTGTCTCTTCGATCGGTATGCCGAAGTAGCCGGCTTGGGTGTCAACAACCACTGGGCGGGGATCATTGTGGGCCTCGAGAACCCGCCCCACGAATTCATTAATTCCTGCGCGCTCAGGGCCTGCCATTTCCAGGACGCCGTCAATCGCTGGCGAGACCGCCGTCTCCGCCACAATGCGGGCAACGTCGGCAGCAGCCATCGGCTGCATCAGGTAATTTGTCGCATAGATCGACCCGTCGCGCATTCCTGCATTGGCGATGATCGGGATGAACTCGAAGAATTGAGTTGCCCGCAGAATCGTGTACGGCACTCCGCCTTCTCTAACAGCCTTCTCCTGCGCGGTTTTTCCGGCGAAGTAGCCGACGTCGATACGGTCGGTTCCAACGACAGACAGTGCCACATGATGCCGCACGCCGGCCCTTTTCCCGGCAGCGAGAAGATTGCGGGATGAAGTGGAGAAGAAGGGAACGACTACCTTCTCGTCGAAATCGGAAGTGTTCGTCAAGTCGACAACCACGTCCGCCCCCACCATCACCCCATCCAATCCATGGCCGGTCACGGAATCCACCCCAGTGGAAGGGGACGCCGCTTTAGCCTCATGGCCCTGACTGCTGAGGATCTCCACAACCTGCTTGCCGATCAGGCCAGTGCCGCCGATTACAACGATCTTCATGATGATCTTTCCCTCCGATATTGGCGTGGCGGAATGTAGTGCCATTCCGTCCACCAGCTATGACCGGGTACCGGATCAATCTGTGACAGTCAGCCGCCAACGCTCGTCACGCCGGAGAGTTTGTCTGGATTCATGGTCCACATCAGCCGATCAATACCATCGGCAGACGCAGTGAGGGTCACCACCGCAAACACCACCCCGTCCCGGGCCAGTCGTGCGGAGGGCCGGCCGTTGGCCATGAAAGCCTGGGTATCGACGCCAAGCCAGAAACGCGACGCGAACGCCTGATAGTACTTCGCGACCCGTTCCCGTCCGACAACAGGGAACTTCGAAGCCCGAACCTTCCCACCGCCGTCGGAGTAACTGACCACGTCAGCGGCGAACAGAGCCTCCAGCGCGGCCAGGTTCCCGGTTCGCGCAGCAGCCAGGAATGCCTCCAGCAGTTGCCGTTGCTCGGTCACGCTCACCTCAGCACGTTTCTCCTCGGCAAGGCGTTTACGCGCCCGGCTGACCAACTGGCGGGCATTCCCTTCTGTCTGTTGGATGACCTCAGCGATCTGCTCATACGGGTAGTCGAAAGCTTGCCGCAGCACGTACGCTGCCCGTTCGGTCGGCGACAACTTTTCCAGTATCAGCAACACGGCAAATTCGAGCGCTTCACCATGCAAAGCGCCCAATTCAGGGTCCGCGCTTGTGTCCACAGGCTCGGGCAGCCAGGGACCAACATACGTCTCACGACGGACACGTGCCGACTGCCCGACATTGATGGCAAGACGGGTGGCGGTAGTCGCGAGGAAGGCCGGCGCATGCCGAACCAGGCTGCGATCACATGTCTGCCATCGAACCCACGTCTCCTGGACGATGTCTTCCGCCTCGCTGACGCTTCCGAGCATGCGATAGGCGATCCCGAACAATCGAGGACGGACTTCAGCGAAAATTGTCGATGCCGTTTCCAATTCGGCCGCTGACCCCGTGTCGGCATCCATGCGCCCAATGTTACTGCTCGAAGGATTGGACGCTGGCCGCGAACGCCTGAGCCTGACTGGCCTACGAAGGCTGGCGATTCTGCCGGTAAATTGATATTCCAAATTCCTGCCCCGCACTCACTCGACGAGTTTGTCAGCGGTCGTGACCGGTCGACGCATGTGCTTCGCAATCTCGTGCGATACAGGCGCGATGGCTTCGTGCTCGATGCCACGAGCAGGAGACCAGACAAGATTCACTTGCAAGCTTGAATCAAGATCCGGGTAGTCGCTGCGGTTATGACAGCCGCGTGTTTCACGGCGTTCACGGGCAGCTTCGAGCGTCGCACGCGCGGCAAGAGCGGCTGCCTTCAAGTCGAAAGCGTGTGCAAGATCCTGATATCCGGCGATGTCGGGATGCACGCCCACGTCGGTGATGCGGGCTTCAATGTCGTCGAGCTCCGCCAAGCCCTGCTTGAGACCTTCTTCGTTCCGCACAACACCGGCATGCTCGGTCATGGTGTCTCGGATGGCCCGCTGAAGTACGCGGACGTTCTCTCGTCCCTTGGCGTTGAGCAGCTCATCTATCTCTTGCCGAGCTTCATCCACCGCTTCGGCTGACCGCACGTGTGCCGTGAGGGAGTCTGAATACTCAGCGGCGGCTTTGCCGACGATCCTACCGAAGACCAGGAGCTCGATCAGCGAGTTGCCTCCTAAACGATTGGCGCCATGCAGGCCGCTTGAGGCCTCCCCGATTGCGTAGAGACCCGCGACATCTGTGCTGTGATCGTCGGGACGGACCCAGACGCCGCCCATGGAGTAATGCGCTGTTGGTGCGATTTCGATTGGCGTCGTCGTGATGTCGAGCATCTGCAATTCGAGCATGGTCTGATAAACACGCGGCAGGCGACGCATGATCGTCTCCCGAGGCAGGTGTGAAACGTCCAGCCACACGCCACCATTGGCCGTGCCGCGCCCCTCTTGAATTTCTGTATAACAAGCCAAAGCCACCCGATCTCTGGTGGAGAGCTCCATGCGTTCTGGATCGTATTTGGCCATGAATCGTTCACCGAGGGCGTTGGTGAGGATACCGCCTTCGCCGCGCGCGGCTTCCGAGATGAGCGTTCCTGCAGCATTCTCTGGCTCAAGAATGCCTGAGGGATGGAACTGGACCAGCTCGGGGTCGCGGATGCGGCCGCCTGCGAGCACTGCCAGACGGAAGGAATCACCAGTGTTTTCGTCCCGCCGGCTGGACGTGCGTCGCCAGATGCGGGTGTGCCCTCCGGCAGCGAGCACCACGGCGTCGGCATGGATTCGATAGCGCGTCCCGTCTGAGAGCCGGAAGCCATAGGCACCGAAGACCCGGCCCTCGGTGACGAGTATGCGCGTGATGTAAACATCGTCCAATATCGGTACGTCGAGTTCGGCGGCGCGATTTACAAGCGTGCGCTGAATTTCGAGCCCCGTATAGTCGCCGCTGAAAGCTGTCCGGCGGAACGTATGAGCTCCGAAGAAACGCTGGCTGATCCGGCCGTCTTCCTCGCGGGCGAACGGCATGCCATAGCGTTCCAAGTCGCTGATACCCTGCGCGGCCCCCTTGGTGACGATCTCCACGATCTCAGGGTTCGCAAGATGGTAGCTCTCCAGGATTGTGTCGGCGGCGTGCTGCTGCCAACTGTCATCCGCATCCATTGTGCCGAGAGCGGCGTTGATGCCTCCCGCGGCGAGCGAGGTGTGGGCGTCAGTTCTGGGCCTTTTGCCGACAGCGAGCACATCTACACCCAGTTCGGCCAGTTCGATGGCGGCGCGGAGTCCGGCAACTCCCGTGCCAATGACGAGCACCGACGTCGACACGAGCAGTTCCTGAGGCTTCATCACTACATTCCATTCACTCGGGATATCTGAAGATAAGATTCCTTGAGGCGCGCCGGTATGTCATCTTGGATTTCATTGGCGCAGCAAGTCCTCCGGTCTCGTCACCAACTAAGACCGGACAGCCCTCGGATTTGTGACAGAAGAAACGACGGCCAGCGCTGCGCGTACTCGCGCGAATGGTATTGGTCGATCGGCGCGGGCACTCCGGACCCGGCATCCCGCAATTGCTCAGCGGCGTCAGCTGTCCTCGGCCCGTACTGCCCTCTTCAACTCGGCGATCCTCAGTCGTAAGAAGATGATGGTCAGGACCAGGGCGTACACGGCCAGGACGGACACCGCGATCACGAAGACCGCGTAAAGGATCCCGAGGATTCCGAAGGCTGGACTTAAATTCATTACTACCCCCAATAGTCGTTGAGCCCCAATGCTATGCAAACCACCAGCGATTCCCATGGAGGCGGGAAAGGCGCAGGTTGCTTGTCAGCCAAGCTCGGCTCGGCGGCGGGGCTCGGCTCCGTACTCTGACCAACCGCCTGCGTAGAGACGGCCGCGGCCGAGTCCTGCATGCTCCAGGGCGAGAAGGTTGTGGCAGGCGGTGACGCCCGATCCACAGTAGGAGATGACTGCTCTCGCGTC
The DNA here is from genome assembly GCA_050627125.1 of Arthrobacter sp. 21a14. Lineage (GTDB taxonomy): Bacteria > Actinomycetota > Actinomycetes > Actinomycetales > Micrococcaceae > Arthrobacter. Next base: position 941,395 of record CP192487.1, read on the forward strand.
TTCGATCCCAACCCGCGCAAACGCTCGTCGGACCTCGGCGATCGGGCGCAGGCATCCATCAGGGGTGAGATTCCCACGGCACGGGACGTTCACTGCGCCGGGGATGTGTCCGGCTTGGGGATCGGTGGGCAGCTGGAGGCTTCCGTCGAAGCGGTCGGCATTGCGGGCGTCGACGATGATCCCGGCAACCCCTGCTTTGATGTCCTCAAGCTGGGCGAGATGCGCCTCCGGCCACGGGGACGGCGTGAAAGTCGCGCGCGTCGGCTTCACGGGCGTCGTCTCCAGCGGTCCCATCCAGGCGGCAATCCCGCCGTCGAGCAACGCCGCCCGGTGCCCGAGCGCACGCAGCATCCACACGAGCCGCGCGGCGATGACTCCTCCGGCGTCGTCATAGGCGACGACGGTCGTGTCGTCGCCGATTCCCAGGGAGGACATTCCGTGTGCGAACACTTCAGGGTCGGGAAGGGGGTTCAGCCCGTGTGGTCCCGAACTCCCCGACAGCCATGAATCCAGGTCCACGAACACCGCATCCGGAAGGTGGCCGCCGTCGTACGCAGCACGGCCCGACGCGCCGTCGAGGTACCACCGAACATCAGCGGTGACAACGTTGCTTCGGTGCGCGTGGAGCCATCCGGCATCAACAAAGGGCGGAAGGTCCTCTTGGGTTATCCGACTGTCATCCATACAGTGCAGGCTAAAGGATGTGTCCACTATTCGAGCAAAAACGTCTCATTATGCGGGCCCTTAGCTGAGCGGGTACTCGCGCTGGACCTTGGCGACCTTGGGGTCGTTCTCGTCCGCTCCGTAGTCGGAGTTTCGGGTGATGTCCTTTCCGTCGGGGAGCTTCATCGCGCGGAAGAGCAGTGACAGGACAACGGCAACAATCAGGTTGATCGCGAAGGCCACTACCGCGATGTAGACCTGCACGTTGGTGCCGGGGATGGCAGCGATTGAACCACCGAAATTGGCCTTTGTCACTGGATTCACCACGTTGTAAGCCGCAACGGTTCCGTAGATAATTCCGGCTACCCAGCCTGCGAAGAGCGCCCAGCGATGGAACCAGCGAGTGTAAAGTCCTGCGACGATCGCCGGGAATGTCTGCAGGATCCAGATACCGCCGAGAAGCTGCATGTTGATGGCGGCCGACTGGTCCATCGCGATGACGAAGATCAGTGCCCCGAACTTCACCACGAGCGAGGCGATCTTGGAGACCTTCGCTTCCTGCCGCGGGTCGGCGTCGGGCTTTATCAGGTCACGGTAGATGTTGAGGGTAAACAAGTTGGCAGCTGCAATGGACATGATGGCTGCTGGAACCAGTGCGCCGATCGCAATTGCGGCCAAGGCGACCCCCGCAAACCACGCGGGGAAGTTGTCCAGGAACAACTGCGGAACCACTAGCTGCGGATTTACGGCACCGTTGAGGTCAACGGGCTTGGTGCCCGCCGCGATGGCCGCGTAGCCAAGGAGGGCAAGGAATCCCAGCATCAGCGAGTACAACGGAAGCACTGCCGCATTCTTGCGTATCGTGTTCCTGCTCTTGGTAGCCAGGACGCCGGTCACCGAGTGCGGGTACATGAACAGCGCCATGGCCGAGCCAAGAGCCAGCGTCCAATATGCCGAGTAGCTGGCCGCGCCTGGGATAAAGACGCCAGCCGGTTTGCCTGTAGCGGGACTGACGGCTTCGAGTTTCGTCTGGGCGGCGCCAAAGATGTTGTCCCAGCCCCCGAACTTGATCGGCATATAGATCACCGCGACGATCACGGCCAGATAGATCAAAAGATCCTTCACGACGGCGATAAGCGCCGGGGCGCGCAGGCCCGAGGTGTACGTGTAGGCGGCCAGGACCACGAAAGCGATGATGAGCGGCAAGTCAGTCAACAGTGCATTCTCGGCGCTGCCGAGGCCTAGCACCGTGAGCACGGCTTTGATGCCAACCAATTGCAGCGCGATGTACGGCATCGTGGCGACAATGCCAGTAAGTGCCACGGCAACCGTCAGCGCCCTGCTGCCATAGCGCCCACCAACGAAGTCCGCCGGGGTGACGAACCCATGCCGGTGCGAGACCGACCACAGCCGGCTCATCAGCAGGAATACGATCGGGTAAAGCACGATCGTATATGGCACCGCGAAGAAGCCGCTCACTGCCCCCGTGGCCCACATGGCCGCCGGGACTGCCACGAACGTGTACGCCGTGTAGAGGTCGCCACCGAGGAGGAACCACGTCACCCACGTTCCAAAACCGCGGCCACCCAGCCCCCACTCATCGAGGCTGTGCAGGCCGGTCTCTCTGTCCGCACGCCACCGTGCGGCGAAGAAACCCAAAACTGCCACGAGGATAAAGAGGGCGACGACGATGGCGAGCGCGATGCCGTTGACGGGACGATCGCCTGTGGTCTCTACCGGTACGGCGAGCGCGTTCATGGTTCCTGCTCCTCGGCGCGTGCGCTCCGCGCCACAGTGCGGCGGCGCTGATCCTCCTTGGTAACGAGGCGGTAGGAGATGCCTATCAAGCCCGCAGTGATCGGGACCCAGAGCATTTGGTACCAGTAGAAGAATGGCATACCGAACAGCCGGGGCTTATCAATTGCGTACGCCGGGACGAACAAGGGAACCAGAACGGAGATGGCTAGCAGGATTCCGGCCGCAATATACGGACCGGGTCTTGCTGGCCCGCGAGTCGGCAGATCGGGAGTTGACATCGACGCCTCCTTATAGAGACGGCCCCCGGATCGGGATGGGCTCCCGGGACGTGCCGGTGGCCAGTCGGGCCATGAATACACCCATATTCAGAATAGATTCTGGACTAATTCTTTGACAGGTAAGGCCCCTTATTTTCGTCTGTCCGGTGCGGAACAGCGCGATCCTAGCCACTTTGACGGCGTCCGTTGCCGGCAACTGTCAATTCCCAACGCCGGCCATTGACTGACACACTGAGTGAATGCTCACTCAGGACGAGGTGCTCAAAGCTGCTGTAGAAAGGGCCGACGCCCTTGCGCGACGTGACGGAGAATCTTTGATTCGTCTGCTGCACCCCAAGTTTTGCTGGATCTCGCATCAAGGCGAGCGGTTCGACCGCGATACCTACGTTCGATCAAACATCGACGGCCAAAACAATTGGCACTCGCAAACCCTCGAAGAGCCCACGATCACGATCTTCTTTACGACCGCTGTCCTGACGTGCATCGCTTCTGACGATGTATCCACGGCGGCCGGCCGGAGGCAAAATCGCATGCCCATGACCCAAGTCTCGATCCAGGAAGAGGACAGAACGCTACTGGTCGCCGGACATGCAGGTCCGCTTCTCTAACCACGCCCAGGGGCAACTATGTTCGGGGTGTAACCGGCATCTTCAACGAGCTCATGATGACCACTAGGGCATCGTCCGCGGTTGAGTACGTCCCCTCATTCGCATTGTCCGCTCAGCAGGAGCGCGTTGTCGATCCTGGGAAGCAGGGGATGATGAATTCTTCAGCGAGTACATGGAGGCCGGACTTGCGATACGTCGTGCTACTCAGGGCCGTTAACGCGGGAGCGGACTCACGGATCACTACGGCCTCCTTGCGAGAGTGTGTCGAGCAGGCGGGCATCACGGTACTTGAATCGTACCTACCGAGCGGAAATCTCCTCATCGAGGCGCCGCGGACGCGTTCGGCACATTTGGCCGCGCAGATCGGGCGGGCAGTTGGGCAGCGGCTCGGACGCCCCACACCCGCGGTCGTCTTGACCGGAACCCAGCTCGCCCGTGTACTGGAGGACGCACCTGCCCAATGGCACAATCAGCCAGGCTTTGCACACCACGTCATCTTTCTCACTGGCTCCGTCACTGCCGCGCGGCTGTTGTCCGGCATGGAGCCGCAGCCGGATCTGGAACAAGTGACACCTGCCGGCAGCCACATCTACTGGTCGATCCGCACCGATGCTGCTTCCCACAGCGTCCTGGCAAGGATGGGCCGGACCAAGGAGTACCGGCATGTCACCATCCGGACGCTCAGCACGCTGGAACATCTGCAGCAATTGCTCATCGAGCATTCCGGGTGACTGTGACAGGTTTGGATGACCCGGGTAGGCCGAACCTATTCTGACCCACTTCGTGATTCGCCGGGCACTTGGTGTCTCAGCGGAGTGCGGCAGTTCCAAGGAAGCGGGACGCCGAACCGTGTAGCGTTTAGGGCACCTTCACCGGGCATTTTTGCGGGCGGGTCTTACGGGATCCAGTGGCCCTGGAACGGCGGGGGAGTTCCATGCCCATTGGATCTGGCCGATGGGGGACCGGCTTACGGGCGGTGATTTATCAAGTTGACCGTAGTTCACCAAAAGGCGCACTTGGTTCGGACTTCGTTGCCGACCGGCTTAGCCATGGCGTCCCCACGTAGTGGACAATGTCGATCATGGGTGTTCTTTTTGACTACTTCTCTGCTGCCTCCGATGAGGAAGCAGCCTCGGTGATCGATCGTGTCGGCGGTCCCGGATCCCAGACGACGATCGCTCCGCCGGCCGAGCCCCGGCGAGGCATCTTCGGCCGCAAACGCCCTCCGGCGGCCGTGACCTACCAGGAGGCGGCAGTATTCGACACGGTATCCGGCAACGGTATTGATCCCGTTGTGCAGCTGGGAACACTAGAAGAGCTGCTCACTGGACGGTCCTTTGACGATGTCATGGACGATCCACGGAGCGGGCACGCCCTCGCGGATCGGGATGGTGGGGAGCGTCTTGTACTGGCTCTAACGGAGCCCCTTTCCACAGCGTTGGCCACCGCTCCCGACGAAGCCCTTGAGCAGGTGGCAGTCCCATGGTCGGAGACCGAGGAGTTCTGGAACGCCGCTGACCCGGCGCTTCTTGCCGACTTCCTAAAGGATTTGGCCGGCCTGGCCCGACGATCCAAAGCTTCCGGGCAAGGGCTCTACTGCTGGGTGTGCGTGTAGGCAGCGCCCCGGTCAAGGACCCACTCACGCGACGATCTAGCACTCAAGCGTTAGAACTTCGAGTACCGCCTTCGCATTAACACCATCTGATGCAGTCCACCAGCACACCGGATATCCATCGTCCACGTAATGACGGTTTGGTAATTTCCTATCTGCGGAAGTGATGAAGTGAGTGAGAAAACCTGGATGTTCAGATGCGTTGAGAACACCTAGGATTCCGAGTGCTTCTACGAACGAGGCTCGTTCATCCTTATTTCCAGGGAGCAACTTGAGTAAGTGAGCTAGCTGGGTCGGCGTAGTCGAAGGCGGGCAGCTCTGAATGAAAGCGAAGATCTCGCGGGCGAGTGTCTTGTCGGTTTCGGACGGCGTCAGCTTTGGAGCCTGCTCGAATTGTTCCAAGTCGAAGGCGACGTAGCCGACGTTTAGCTTCCTCGTTCCTCCCCATTTGAATCGCTCGAAGTTCAGAATATTCAGGTCCACACCGGAGCGTCCGACTCCGTCGCAAACCGGGCAACGAAACTGGGAGGAAGTTTCATCGAACGAATGCTGCGGCAGCGATCTAGCGACGATGTAGGAGCTAAGCGCAGATCTAAGATCCAAGCGTCGCGCAGTGAGACTCGCGAGAAAGGCATCGCGAACCTCGCTAATGGTGAGTCGTTGAGCTGCAGCTCGCGCCCGTGAAACCCACGCGTCGTGACCGCTGAGGTCGTCTGAGCCGAACATGACTCCAGCTGCTTTCATCCTCTCGAACGTTGCTTCGTCCGGTAGTGTCACGTCCCGACGCCAGCCAGTCGTGGACCAATAGGTCCGCATGAGCACCCGGAGATTAGCAGGAGAGCAGTCGTAGGGTGCTTGTCTATTCACGGGGACAATAATGCCACCACGATCATCGAGCTCGTCTAGTCTCCTGGCGATGGGGAGAAGCACCTCGCAGCGTCCGTGCAATCATGATCTTGTGATGAACCAACTGCGCATTCACGCCGAGACTACTTCGAACGGTGCAGGTGCACTCACACCTGAGGTCGACGGAACTTCACTCATAACGCTCGTGGGCTCCTACGAAGCCACACGCGGGTACGAGCCCGCCGGTGAATACGACGGTCTCGTCCCGGAACACTTCGACTTCGGCAATCTCTCGCGCTACTACCTCGGGACCGAGGCCAACCAGTGGCCAAAACCCGGCGAAGCATGGCTGTTGGGGTGCCAATGCGGAGAAGTTGGTTGCTGGCCGCTTGCCGTCGGGATAACCGGCGACAGCAGCAACGTAATTTGGTCCAACTTCGCACAGCCCCATCGGCCAGGCTGGGACTACGGAGCCTTCGGCCCCTTCAAATTCGACCGACGACAATACGAGAAAGCCATAGCCAACGGAATCGCCCGGCTGAGGGACGCAACCCAGCCTTTCTCTTAATCCGTTAGCGGATGTCTGTAAAGCGGTGGGCGGGTTGACACGAATCGAACGACGTTCGGTAAGGGATCCCTCATCGGACATAGGGCATGTATGCCCGCCGGAGCGCTCTCATGGATGCGTTCATTGGGTAGTCTCAGCTGGTGACTGACTACCGGCAACATCCCAGCGTCGTGGCGCACTGGCTCGATGACTCACTCCAGCCCCTTCCAGAAGCTCAGGAAGCGGAAGAGACCCTATGGTTTGCGGTGCCCCCTGAACCTGACACGGAGCAGATGTGGGAGGGTCTTCGGGGTCGCTTGGAAAAGGACGGCACAGCGACTGTCCTGGCAGTCCCTGCGTATCTCTATGCCGTCAACTTTGGCGACCGCGTGAACGTAACGCGATCGGCGGAGAATGCGCTCGTTGCCACCGGAGTGGAGCGCGACGCTCTCAACTTCACATTCAGAGTCCTGCTGAAATCGGATGACCCCAACGCCTGGCAGCCCCTGGCCTCTGAACTTGCCGAGCAAGGTTGCCTCCTCGATTTCATCTCTCCGCGGTTCTTCGCCATATCTTGCGGCGAGCCCAAGGCACAGGAAGTCGCCGACAGATTGTTCACATTGGAACGCGATGGCGTCCTTCATTATGAGACTGGCCGAACACAACAGTGGAGGTAGGCAGCCGATGGAATGGGTGTCCGGTGAGGGATCCTTCAAGGACACTTCTACAGTGCTGTCTTAGTCGCCGGGGCTGTTACTCGTCGTATTCCACATCAGCGAAGCCCTTGACCTCGTCACGAAGCTGCTCCGCAATCCTGGCTCCCTCAGCTCTCCATGCGTTCTCCGCGTCCGGCGAACTCCACCCGCTCACATGCAATTTTTCCGCTTCCCACGCGTCATACCAGGCTCGAAGCCGGCCGGTGAGCTCCTGAGAGAGCCCGAAGTCCGCCGGTTCCATGGTGTACTTAGTCGGATGCTCGGCCGTGCTGTTCTCCCAAAGTGGCCATAGATGCCCGTAGTCAGGGAATAGGCGGATAACGCGACGAGCTGGTTTGTCTGACATGACCGAATACTAGTCCTGAGCGGAGATCGCGGCACGCCACTGGAAAACTGCGCGCCATGTCTCGGCTCAATCGGCTGTCCTTAGACCAGATGGGCAATGTCCGGTTAGGGATCCCTGAGTGTGCATCAGAGGATTGAAAATGCCGTTAGACGGCTGAGGGCCGTCCGACGTCGTATGGGTCCCAATCGAGCTTCCAGAATGCCTCGAGTCCGTGGTCGTGAATGTAACGTCCCTCAGCGTCATGGATGGGGTACAGACCGCAAATGTTGAGGGGCAGAGCGTCTCCTACCTTGATCCCGGTGTAGTCAGCACGCTCGAGTACTGCAGGTGCGAAGATCGCGAAAGCAGTCATCTCGGAATCTGCAGTGATCTTCTCGCCGAAGTTGATCGTGTCACCGTAATGAAACGGGTTGTCTCCACGTTGGGCTTCGCCGATGCAGCCGAGTGCAAAGAGCCAGCGAAGGTCATTGGACCTTACGCTCATGGAGAGTTCGGGCTTGCCGAGGCGCCAATGGGGGTGATCAGCCAAGCTGACACCGTAGGTGATCCCCGTAAGCATTTCGGGTTCAGGAACGTTGTCGTAGACGACGACAGTCACACCAGGCAAACCAGGCTGACTGGTTTCAACCGGAATGTACCGCGGCTCGATCCCGCCGCTTATGCGGTCGAGGTGGGACAGGAACTGCTCAACGCGAGTGGACACCTCGTTACAGTAGCAACGCCAAGGCGAAAGAGTGCGCTGGAGCTGGAAGGGAAGCTTACGGCTAGTTGTCCACATCGGCTCACCAACATCGCAAAGCCCGCAAGCGGATCCCTTACCGTGCCCCATCACAGTCGTCTGAGATCAACCCTTTTAGGCCAGACTTTCCAGTGTTGAAAGAACCAGAGGACGAACGTCTGATGCCTCGGAGTACGGCACACCGCTTCCAGGCGAATACAGCGAAAGAACGTAGAGCAACTCTTCCGTCCGGTCGTCGCCGAGATACTCCTCGATAAGAACTCCTTCCAACGCCTGTGCAGCACGCACGGACTCGTCGCCGCCCAGGAACCGATCGGCTGCTTGCTGGAGGCTTTCTGAAACGCTCATGATGCCGTTACCGTAGCAAGAGTTCTGTTCATCTGGCGCTTCCCGTAAAGGGATCCTCTAACGGGCAGCACTAGTCACCAGCGTCGGACAACCGTTTCTGCTGAGTTGAGGCATATATGTGGGTGAAGTAAACGCCATACTCGCTATCATCCGAGAACTCCGATAGGTCCAGATCGCCGCTTGCCTCGAACTCTGACCACAGCTTTTCACCCATCGACTCCCAGGGCGACGGACCACATCCGCAACACCAAGGGAACGACTTCGACATCCAACCCAAGACAAACCGAACCGTTGTGTCAATCTCGGCATCGGATGTGAGGAAGGCAGCCAGCTCGGGGAACAGCGACAGGTCGTAGTCGTAGTCAGGTAGGCCGGTCAGGAAAGCGGGTTCGCTGCAAGCCCACCACTCGACAAATGCCAGTCTGAGTGCGGTTCCTTTGTCTGGCGGAAGGGAGTGCCAGCGTTCAAGCAACGCTTCGCGCGACGCGGAAAGTGCCCCTGGACGCTCCAGCTCTATGGCTTCCCGCAATAACAACGGCTTCTTATCGTCCACATCGCGATTCTACGATGGAAGCATCAACTGACTTTGGCTCCGTAAGCCGATCCCCTTAAGGGCTGCACCTGCGCCAAGTAGCGCTGTGAAAACGCCGCCATTTACCGCTGAAAGTCACAGGACCTTTCGAACGACGCCATGCCCAATGCGTCTTTCGTACCACAACTCAAACTGTTGGCCCTCGGTGGCATAAATACGTGCTTCATCTGCCCAGAAGTCGGCTCCCGCGCCTATGACTTCTTCTCCCGGGCGGAGGGGTTCACCCGATGCCGTCCCTATTCTCGCCCCCAACTGTGTTTTGCCGTTCTGGTCGTAGAACTCAAATATCAGCGACGGTGTCCCCGATGGTAGCGGCTCTCGCAGGCCACCTTCAGCAGGGGGCTCCAGGGAAAGGTCCGCGAGAATGCGATGTCCGCTACTCAAAGCCATCCCTCAACGGTAGCTTGCGACATCACGACCATCCCGCAACCCTGGAGCAGTCCGCAGCTCGGGTCGGAACACTCACCCACTCGATCTTTCGGATATGGCTTCCAGGGCAATGAGCATCACGTTTGCTTCCTCAATCGAAAACCCCGTGACGGTGGCCCACTCCGAGCCGGCGCCGTAGTAATCATCAAACACCGCAACGCGAGCGAGACTGATTGCTACTGACATGTCACTGAAGTCCAAACCCTTCCCACTTTCCAGCGCTTCGATAAAGCCATAGCACTTCGAATGGAAGGCTGTTTTATCCGCAAAGCCCAGCGATCGAGCGAAGTGGTCTGACGACCGCCCAGGGCCGCCCCAAACGCGGAGTGCCATAAGCAGGAAGTCACACATGTCATCATCCGGATTTGTCAGCACTCTCGTCACACCTGAAGCTAATCATGCTGAACCGGGGCGCTCTTGGTGGGACACATCCTTCGGATCCGTATGTCGTAATCGAAGCCGGCTGCACGGACGTCCGTAAGGGGATCCCCTTATGGGTCCAGTGTCGGTGACTTAACGGGCAACAAACCGACCTTGCCCGTGACGCGTTTTGGGATCAATTGGGTAGCCAAGCTCCTCAAGGAAATCAAGTACCTGGTTGGGATGGTAAGTCCAGAATGTCCACCAGGTTCCGTCCGTGCGGAGGAAGCCTAAACCGTGAGATGTATCGAAGCCCCTCATCGTCCGGTATACGAGCCTGACCTCACTCCGTTCCAGCCTCCATGGGCCGAAAAACCTGCCCAATCCATACCGCGCCCGGAACTCCAGCCGCTCCTTTGTCGGGACGAGAAGGATCCACGGGGTACCGGCCCGGAACGTTCCCGGGAGAGCAAGCCCTCCCCTGAATTCCTTCTGCATCCGAGCCCTTCCAATCCCGCTAAGTCGCCTCTATCAACCCACACTAGGGGTGACGGCTGGATTCCGCTCGCGCTCTGATAACCGTGTACGCAAGTGGATCCTTTACCGGTCGCCAAGCTTTCCTGGCCAACACGAACGGGAGTTGTCTGTAGTTTCCGTTACTGCCCGGAGAAAAATGCGAGTCCGCGCTGCCTACACGCACACCCAGCAGTAGAGCCCTTGCCCGGAAGCTTTGGATCGTCGGGCCAGGCCGGCCAAATCCTTTAGGAAACCGGCAAGAAGCGCCGGATCAGCTGCGTTCCAGAACTCCTCAGTCTCCGACCATGGGATCGCCACCTGCTCAAGGGCTTCGTCGGAAGCGGTGGCCAACGCTGTGGAAAGGGGCTCCGTTAGGGTCAGCACAAGACGCTCCCCACCATCCCGATCCGCGAGGGCTTGCCCGCTCCGTGGATCATCCATGACATCGTCAAAGGACCGTCCGGTGAGCAGCTCTTCTAGTGTTCCCAGCTGCACGACGGGATCAATACCGTTGCCGGATACCGTGTCAAAAACTGCCGCCTCCAAGAAAGTCACGGTCGCCGGTTGGCGTTTACGGCCGAAGATGCCTCGCCGGGGCTCGGCCGGCGGAGCGATCGTCGCTTGGGATCCGGGACCGCCGACACGATCGATCACCGAGGCTGCTTCCTCATCGGAGGCAGCAGAGAAGTAGTCAAAAAGAACGCCCATAATCGACATTCTCCACTACGTGAGGACGCCGAACGCCACGGCGTCAACTTCCCGTTGATAATCCCGTAGGTGACTAAGCCGGGCCGGCAACGAAGTCCGAACCAAGTGCGCCTTGTGGTGAACTACAGCCAACTTCATGAATCACCCGCCCGTAAACCGATCGGCTTACGGGCGCGTTTGTACTACGCCAGGTTCGCAAGAACGCAGCGCAGTAGTGCGGGATACACTTCCGGATGGAAGGAGGGGCCGCTTCCGCCGTACGAGAGGGAGCGCAATTGGGTAACGAACTGCAGCCGCGGACTAACGAATCAGATGCCGGAGGGCTGCCCGATGTTCAAACATCGGAACTGCACGCTATTCCTGATGGAGCGACGAGGTTCCAGCGTTACTGCCTAGGCTTCATCGATTTGATGTTAGGGCTGTTCACGGCATGGATAACCGTCGTGAATACGGCTGAGATCAACGGACAATTCCTGGACCACCAGGCCCGGGGAACACACGTACCTGCCGGTTGGATCGCTACCGCTGTCGCTGTCATCGTCGCGTTCAGTGTGTTGTCCATTGCGGGCCTCTTCATTGGAATCTGGAATCTACGCGGGCTAGGAACGATGAGCCCAGCACCGCTGGTTGCTGCCATCATCTACTCATTGATGTCCATCGTGATGATGGCGGTGTTCCTCAACGAATACGGCGCCACGCTTAGCTTGGTCCTTTTGCATGCTTTTTTGGTCTTCATGACGGTTAGGATTCTTCGTCACGAAGGCGTCAAATCCCTCAAGGAGGTTCGCCGGCGAATCGCTTGAAGTGCAAAATACCCATTGGCTAGAGAGTCGGTTTAGCGCTACCGTCCCGTTGCGGGATCCTTGAACAGGCACCTGCTCAACGAGTGCGGATCTTGGTGGTGGCGAAGTTGGTTCAACGATGGATCACGTCAGCAGGGTCGATTCCCAGCGACAAAAGATCGAACTCGATTTGGTCCAAAAATTCCATGCACCCACGCTCAACGTCCGCCCAATCAAGGGGATTGCTGACTACACCAGGACTAAATACTGACTCCAGCAGCCAGCCCGATGTCCCACGTGTCAGTGAAACCGCCCCGACCTCCTCGAAGGACATCGAGTCGAACACGAAGTCCCCCCGAGGGGTGGCGTTGAGCCAGAGGAACAAGCTGCGAGCCAGTTCGACTACGGGAAAGGCTTGCTCTCGATAAAGCAGCACAGACCCTTCCCAAACAGTGAAAAGGGCATCAAGACCAACCAAGTAGTCAGCTTGGCTGGTTCCTCCGATGTTGTCAGCGTCTAGGTTTGCGTAAGTCATTCTCATCGTTGCCACCTCGTCACCACCCTGAATCCACGCAGGTGAAATTCTGCTCGGGATTCTCTCGCACGATAGATGGCCGAAGGCTCTGTCGCATTCAACTCTCCACCGCCTGGGTGCTGTCGCCGTTTCGGAAGCGCTGGAAGTACACATCAAAGGACACGAACACATGCTGTCACACCGGTGAAAGGAAGAATCCGGTCAGCGCCCGGTGAAGGATCGGCTAACGGGCGCACCTCGCGTCATTCGGGGTAAGCTCCGAAACTCTTGGTTACTGGAGATGCGTGCCAGGGTATTTTGACCGAGAGCGTAACGTCTTTGCACCCGAACGGTCGGGGCGGGCGAGGAGTGCATAAGGATGCTCTCAACTTGCCCGCCCCATGTTACGGGTGTTGCGCTGGCCGTCTCAAGCTGTCGACGACCAGGTACTGCTGGTACTGCTGTGTCCGTCTCCTACTGCTTGACGGCCCGGTACTGCTGGTATTGCACTGGCCGTCTCAAGCTGTCGACGACCAGATCTTACTGCAACGGTACTTCCCCCAAACAGGCAACTGCAGCTACTTTGAGCGGGGGAACTTCCGTTCACTTTTTCTTGCGAAAAAAAATATAGCCATGCACTGAAATCTCGTCAAGTCGCCTTGGGCGCTCTGATCCAGACCGCCCGTTGCGGTTGGCTCGGGACCTACCTTGTAGGACGCCCAAGCGGCAGGCGGGCGCGCCCCACCATAGAGACCTACTTACAAGAGAGACCGCCTTACAAGCGTGCGGTGAAGGATCCCCTACCGAACGCAGGAGCGTCCGTTGAGCCACCGGCTTAGGGGCAGAGTGCGCGAAAGGGGGTTTCGGTCTCGAAGTTTCAGCAGTGTTACCCCTTTTGTCAGTAGGGGGCTGTGCAAGAATTCGGGACATGAACGATCCACGAAACCGCGTTCTTCCAATTCTGCACCACGATGAGCGGCTGCTGTGGGTTGGACAGCCCGACCCTAGGGTTCGCTTCACCGGGGCTGATGCGTTCCTCGTGCCGTTCAGTCTCCTTTGGGGTGGATTCGCGATCGTTTGGGAAGTCATGGCCGTTACTACTGTTAGGCAGCCATTGTTCATTATCTGGGGCATACCGTTCGTGCTTGTGGGGCTCTATTTTATCTTCGGTCGTTTCATCTTCAAGAAACGACGAAAGCTCGCAACGATCTAGGCGGTCACTAACTCGCGGGCTATCGTCTGTACGGGAGAGAGGTCAATTGCTGACTCCCCCATCGTCGGCACCCCCACCAAAGTGGACAGGTCCAAGGACGGGCGGCATGTAAGTGTCAACTTCGGATACCAAGGCCTAGCTGGGCTTTTGGGCATGTACCAGAACACCGGGATGGACTTCTTCGGCCTTGGCATGGGACAGACGGTTGCCTTCTATGACGTCGATGATGTTGACGGGCTTATGGGTGCCTTGGACCAGGCTCGGGTTTGATCAGGCGCAGTCCAGACAATTCTTCGCGGGGAGACACGGACATGCGGATAGAAGCAAAAGCGTGCTGCATTGCGTGTCCGCTGAAGGATCCTCCAGCGGGGCACCCGTACGTTTAGGGACCCGGCCGCGCCCAACGGGTCACTGCTAGCTGCAATCATCGACGGACTCCAGGAATTCTGGCGGTAGCATTCTGGCTATGCAGCCACTCTTGACCACATCCATCCGACGGCCATTTCACTGGGGAATCGTCATCGTGGCCGATGCTCAGTCTGGGGGCAAAATCCCGGAAGTGGAACCTGACAAGGCTGTCTCGTCCAATGAACACGGCATTATTGCGTTGGTCCGTCATGCCCAGGACATCGACTCATTTGAGGACGAATTCGACTGGGCTGAAACCGAAGTGATAGTCCGGCTTCTAACCGAAGCGGATCTCCCCAGCGTGGACAGAAGCGAAGTATTCCGCGGAAGGCTAAAGTCAGCCAATGGCAGGATCACAGTCGGTGACGCCGACAGTGACGTCGAAACTCCGGCTCACCGCGGTTGGAATGAGCTCATTGTGACGGTCGCGTCCGATGCCGCTGTTCGTGATAGTTCGCCAGACGAGCTACGCATCGACCTTATTCCCAGCGTTTAGCCGCCGATGGCGTGAAGGCTCCGCCTCTCCGTCTTCCGAAAACCAACGCCCGTTGGCCGGTGGCCCACCGGACGCTCTAAGTGTCCGGTCAGGGATCCCTTACCGGACACAGAAGCGCTCGGTGAGCCACCGGCTCAGAGCACACGACAACGCTCTGAGCTGTACACATTTTCACCATGCGGGTTTGTTTCTCTGCGGGAGGTTTTTCTGTTACCGGCGGAGAGAGGGGCTACACACTTCCTGTTTCATTTGGCAGCCATTCACTGTGGGCGGTTTCCAAGGTCACTCGCGCTTCGAGTGTCGGTACGATGATGTCTACTCCGCCATCGTAGGGAGCATAGACCCAGGTCAAAGCGGGGTCGGTGACAATAAACTTGGCGAGGTCCTCGGCAGCGAGCTCGAGGAGTCCAGTGAGTTGTCCGACCGCGTCGTAGGACGAGACCCAGAAGTAAGTTCCGGGGATTTTCCGCCCAGGAACGTCGTCGTGAAGTTCGGTATCGAAGTGAACCCTCCATGGCCAGGAACCGGGTATGTGCTTCTTTGTCCAGCCACTGTGGATGTCATTTATGTCGTAGTCCTGGCCGATAACTCGTATCCGGGGCGAGCTCGAGATGGACAGCAAGTGATTAAGAAGAGTTTGGTGGCGGTGCAGCACCTCATCCCGCCCTTCGCAATTCTCGGCGTAGCGTTTGGCTTGTGGCAGGCTGTGGAACCTGAGCCAGAGACCGGGTCTGTTGTCCCTGAGGCTGCTTCCGCTCGGTTGACACCCTGGCCACGCGGACTCCCACCGATCTGTCAGTTCCTTCGCCCGCGCGCTGTTCTCTGCATGCTTAAAGTTCCCGCCCTGGCGCCAAAGGCGGCGCCAGCAGCTGATAAAGAACCACTTGACGCTGAATCCGCGCAAGATTCGATAGAAGAGCGTCCTGATTTTCGACAGCGTCGTTTCGCTCTTCTTGTTTTCATCGGTCATCACCGGATCATCACACATTCGTGCGGGTGAACACGAAACCGGAAGCTTCCCGCCGGACGGGGAGATCGAGTCACCTCAACGGTGTCCGATAGGGGATCGGCTTACGGGCGCTCGGAGCGGTCTCTTTGTCCCGTCGGTGTGACAACATGTGTCCGTGTCCTTCGATGTGACAACAGCTCGGATTCGTGCAGCGGGATAGCTTGAAGAAAATGGACGTGGGATCCATCCCATAATTGGACCTTCGGAATTACCGCTACCTGATCACGGACCTGGAACGCGATCATTTCCAGTCCAGGCCAGAGCGGACCATCCGAGGGAACGGTGTGTCCGCCCGCCACTATGACACCGGTCCGCCTCCCCTAAAGGCCGCGAGCCGCGAATGGACTAGCCACTGCATCTGGCCCCGGCCGCAGGCCCAACAGGAACTCAGCGCGCTGGGACGAACATCTGTTGAAGGTTCCTGTTCCACTCGATAACCCAGTGTGGTACGAATGGGACGAGAGCAAGCAACTCTCTTGCAACTTAGGGTTTGTCCGAATATTTGGAAAGGTAAGGACTAAGGTGCTCATACTCGGAGTTGTTCTACTAATCCTTGGTTATATTTTCAACATTGGAATCCTGATAACTATTGGGTGGATTGTGGCTGTTATCGGCCTCATCCTTTTGTTGCTCGGTGCAATCGGACGCCCTCTTGCCGGAAGACGGTACTGGTACTAATCGCTGCCCCGTGCCGCTACAGGGCATCCAGCCCTGTTCCCGCTACTCGACGACGGACATCGGTAAGCCGCCCCCATGTACCGACGGCGTGATGCTGTCGAGCTGCCAGCCATCCGCGGATGCCCGGAACATCGCCGTCTGCGGCAGCGAGTAGCTGGACGGGACGTTGCTTGGTCCATTCGCTGCCGAGGCCTGGTGTTGCTCGGTGAATTCCTTGAAATCGACGCTCGCTTCCGAGCCGGCCACGTCGATTGACTCCACCGTGATCGTCGTCGAAAAGTCCGTGTACCAGAAACCCATCGACTTGAAGCCGGCCTTTGACCTTGCCACCACCGGAAGGTCCCTCGCACGCTTCGCCCTGTAGGCCGCCGTCGACTGGACGTCGCTGAGATGCGGCTCCGGGGGAACGTCGAGGGCAGTGCCGTTGCGGTCCTCGACGGCACTCTGGATGATGCCCGAAAGTTCAGAAGACGACGGGCTGGGCACAGCTGCTGCGGGAGACCCGACCGTGAGCGGCCCGGCAACAGGCTGGCATCCGGAAAGGACAAACCCAAGCAGCACCGTGATAGCGGCCAGACTGCGCTTCATCACTGCCGGTCGTCGTGACGCGAAGGGGCGAAAGCGATCTGCTCTGTGCGGGCAATGCCTCGCTCGATGGCAGCCTTGTCGATGCCCAGGAGCGTGGTGAGCCACATGCCGTTTTGCACGACGACGATGTCTGCTGCGCGCTCCTTACTCTCATCGGCAGAAAGCTCGGGTTTGGCATTCCCTATGAGTGTGGCGAGCCCGTCCAGATACCGGTCGAACGCCGCAGCGTTGATCCGTGCAAAGTCCTCGTGAGCCTGGGCGAGGGCCCAGAGGTGGAGACGGAGGGACAGATACGGCGTGGTCAGGAGGTCGGGGTCTGCAACGCGCCTAAGTGACTCTCGAAGTTGCTCCTCAGGGGTTGAGGCCGGCTCCGGCTCCACCAACATGAGGTCGTGCTGTTCAATTTGGTGCAGCACCGCACGGATCAAGCTCGACTTGTCTTCGTAGTAGTAGTTCACGAGCCCCAGTGCGACGCCGGCTTCACGCGCCACGGCGCGCATATTGATGCCCGAAATGCCATGGCGGGACAGCAGTTCCAAGGCCGCTTCGAGAATGCGTGTCTGCCTATCGACCTGTTCGCTGGACTTTACGGTGCTTGTACCCATTCGGCCAGACTATTGCCAAACCCGGATCGGCGCATCCTGGCTCCCTAGAGGTTCTCCTCCGCGTAAACCCGGAGGGCATCCCGAACGAACGTTGCTCCGGACTCTCCGCCGTAGTTGGCGGCAAATCGAGGGTCCGCAACGTACATTTCGCCGAGGCCTGTGACGTAGCCCTTCACGTCTCCACCGGGAGTGGCGGACGGTGTGCCGGGGATTCCGCGCAGCCATTCGACGTGGCGCCTTGCCAGTTCCTGTGCTTCAGCGCTGTCGGGTGCGATTCCGGACGTGGCGGCGGAGATCCAGTCACTCCCCAGTTTCCGGGAGCGATCCTTCCATTGCTGCTTTTCTTCGGCGCTCATGCCGCGCCACCAAGCGTCACTTGTGGCGTAAGCGTCCTTCCCCCAGCGCTCCTCTACCTCGTCCTTGTACTGCGTGTGGTCGAAGCCATCAAACATGTCCTGTGCCATGTACTTTCCATCCCCTTTCAATGTGTCAATGGTTTGCCGCACCGACGCCATCTGTCGCGCCAGGCGGTCCTGCTCTTGCCCAAGCCATTCCAGGTGGCCGCTCAACGCCTTGACGGTGTCGGTCTCCCGGGCAAGCACGTCAGCAATTGCAGGTAAACCCAGTCCGAGTTCCCGGAGCAGGAGGATCCGCTGGAGCTGCACCAAGGCCGGACCGTCGTAATAGCGGTAGCCGTTATGGCCGGTCCGGCTTGGCTTGAGCAGCCCAATGTCGTCGTAGTGACGCAGCGTGCGGCTGGTGGTCCCTGCCATCTTGGCGATTTCCTGGATCGACCAGTCCATGTGTCCTCCGTCCTGGCCCTCTTGTTCCTGGCTTGTCCTTTGACAGTAATGGTTGACGTTACGTCAAGGTCAAGGGGGTGGATCGGAGGAATCAGTCGGCCAGGATCAGGTACAGCGCGCGGCGGGTTTCATCGAGCTTCTCGATTGCTGCCCTCCGTTGTTCGTCGGTTGCCGCGGCACGGAACTGGTGTACGACCCCCATGAGTTTCCCGATGCTTTGGTGGAACTCCTGCATGTTTCCATCGGCCTCGGTGTTCCAGGCATTGGCGAGCTCTTCCTCATGCTCGGCAACGTAGGCGCGGCCATCGTCCGTCAACGTGAATTCTGTCCGACGTCCCTCGCCCACAGCTGTGATGAGCTCTTCATCAACCAGCTGCTGGAGCGTGGGGTAAACAGATCCGGGGCTGGGCCGCCATGTTCCGGACGTCTTTTCTGCAATCGTCCTGATGAGCCCATAGCCGTTGGATGGCGACTCGGCCAGCAAAGACAGGATGGCTGCCCTGACGTCGCCGCGGTTTGCCCGCCGCCCGCCACCGGGACCAAAGCCCCTTGGGCCGAAACCGCCCGGGCCGAAGCCCCCGGGTCCGAAACCAGGTCCGAAACCGCCGGGCCCAAAGCCGGGTCCGCCGTGTCCATGCGGGCCGCGGCGGCCCTTGCCCCGATTGAAGCGGCCTCTTCCCTGGCCGTGTTCGGGGAGTCCGGAGCCATGCTCCGGGAAGGTGTTGTCGTGTTCGTGGATGCCTTTCATAACAACATCGTCCTTTCGGGATAAGTGTTCGCCGAAGGAGTATCGGCGATAGTTAACGATATATCGGTAACTATCGCGACGTCAAGAGTCTTAAACGCGAAAGCTGCCCCCGCCCAAAGCGGGCAGGGGCAGCAGGAGAGATGCTACGAGAGGGGAGTGACGTAAGCGCCCGAGATGCCGCCATCCACCAGGAAAGTGGAGGCCGTGATGAAGGAAGCGTCGTCACTTGCAAGGAAAGCGACGGCTGCGGCCAGTTCTTCCGGTTCCGCGAATCGTCCCAGAGGAACATGCACCAACCGCCGTGCTGCCTTCTCAGGATCCTTCGCGAAGAGTTCCTTCAGCAGGGGAGTGTTCACCGGGCCCGGGCAGAGGGCGTTGATGCGAATGCCCTGCCGGGCAAACTCGACGCCGAGTTCCCGGCTCATGGACAGGACGCCACCCTTTGAGGCGCTGTAGGAAATCTGGGATGTTGCCGCTCCCATGACGGCCACGAACGATGCCGTGTTGATGATGGATCCCTTGCCCTGCTCCTGCATGTAAGGAATGGCGTACTTGCAGCAGTAGTAAACGGAGGTCAGGTTCACTTCCTGCACCCTGCGCCAGGCGTCGATTCCGGTGTCCAGGATCGAAGCGTCGTCGGCGGGAGAGATGCCCGCGTTGTTGAAGGCGATGTCCACGCTGCCGTACGTCTCCTTGGTCTGGGCGTAGAGGTTGCGGACTTCTTCTTCACTGGTCACGTCTACTTTGACGAACAGGCCACCTACTTCGCTGGCTGCCGCAATCCCGGAGGTCGGTTCGATGTCGGCGATCACGACGTTGGCGCCCTCGGCTGCCATCCGACGCGCTGTGGCCAGACCGATGCCACTGGCACCGCCCGTGATGACTGCGCTGCGGCCGGCGAGACGGTTGGAAACTACTGCTTGCATTGGTGCTCTCCTTTGAAAAAGTGGAAAAAGATCAGGATGACTGGGTGGAAATGAAGACGTTCTTGACCTCGCTGAAGGCGTCAAGGGCGTCCGGGCCGAGCTCGCGGCCAAGGCCGGACTGCTTGAAGCCGCCAAACGGGGTGGAGTACCGGACGGACGAATGGGAGTTCACGGAGAGGTTGCCAGATTCGACTCCCCGGGCCACGCGCAATGCGCGGTCCACTTTGGACGTCCAGATGGATCCGGACAATCCGTACTCGGTGTTGTTGGCGATGCGGATAGCATCTGATTCGTCGTCGAATGGGACCACGGCAACAACCGGGCCGAAGATTTCGTCGGTGAAGGACGGCGCCTTGAGATCCGGGGTGAGCACCGTGGGCGGGAACCAGAAGCCCGGTCCTTCCGGCGCCTTCCCCTGGAAGGCGACCGGGGCGCCGTCGGGCACGAAAGCGGAAACCGTGTCCAGCTGCTGGGCCGAAATCAGCGGGCCCATGGTGGTGGCCGGATCTGCGGGGTCTCCGACACGCATGCCCAGGACCTCTGGCTCCAACAGTTCCAGGAAGCGCTCGTAGACACTGCGCTGCACGAGGATTCTGGAACGTGCGCAGCAGTCCTGGCCGGCGTTGTCGAAAGCACCACCGGGAGCGGCGGCCGCAGCCATCTCAAGATCGGCGTCGTCGAAAATGATGTTGGCGCTCTTGCCTCCCAGCTCCAGCGTCACCCGCTTCACCTGGTCCGCGCAGCCTGCCATGATCTGCTTGCCCACGCCAGTTGAGCCGGTGAAGACCACCTTGCGGACAGCGGGGTGTGTGACGAACCGCTGGCCCACCACGGAACCCTTGCCCGGGATCACCTGGAAGACGCCCTCAGGAAGGCCGGCTTCCAGAGCCAGTTCACCAAGGCGGATGGCGGTCAGCGGTGTCACCTCCGCCGGCTTGAGCACCACAGTATTGCCTGCGGCCAGTGCGGGGGCGAATCCCCACCCTGCGATGGGCATCGGGAAGTTCCAGGGAACAATGATGCCAACAACGCCCAGCGGCTCGTGGAATGTCATGTTGACGCCGCCGGCCACAGGAATTTGGCGGCCGAAATGACGTTCCGGCGCGGCGGAGTAGTAAGTGAGGACGTCGCGGACGTTGCCCGCTTCCCATCGCGCGTTGCCAATCGTGTGCCCTGCGTTGCGCACCTCCAGTTGCGCGAGGTTCTCCAGGTCATTGTCGACGGCGGCAGCGAACCGTCGCAGCAGCAACGCCCGGTCCGCGGGGGCCACCGCCCGCCACGTCTCGTAGGCGGCGGCTGCCTTGGCAATGGCGGCATCCGTTTCCGCCACGCCAGCGAGCGGAACGGTCTGGATGACCTCCTCGGTGGCCGGATTGATCACATCAAACACTGTTGCTGTCATGCGGGGGACATCGCTTTCATGGTTGCGGTCTGGTCTGAGCGGTAGCCGGCGGCAGCCTCCGCAAAGCCGCGGAACAGGCGGAGATCATGGGGGTTGTGTTCCGGATGGAACTGGACGCCAAGAACCCAGCCGTCCCCGATGGTTTCAATGGCCTGCACCAGGCCATCGGCGGAGCGGGCTGTCACGCGCAGGGTTTCAGGCACGGCGTCCAGCGCCTGGTGGTGGTAGCACGGCGAAGTGGCGGAATCACCCAGAAGGTGGTGGATGAGGCTGCCCGGCGTGGTTTCGAAGGCCGCCTCACCATAGACACCGGGTGCTGGCTGACTGTTGCTGCCGGGAAGGACGTCCGGGATGTGCTGGATCAGCGTCCCGCCCAAAATCACGTTGAGGAGCTGCGCTCCCCGGCAGATCGCGAATAGCGGGAGCCCGCGTTCAAGTGCAGCACGGATCAGCGCTGAGTCATGCTTGTCCCGCAGTGGTTGGGGCTTGGTGTTGGGATGCGGCGCCTGACCGTACAGGGAAGGATCGACGTCGGGACCTCCCACCACAATCAGGCCGTCCACCAGGTCCAGCACGGATTCGTCGGTGCCCAGCGGAGGCAGCAGGATCGGTGTTGCTCCGGCTGCGACCACTGCCTCCACGTACGATCCGGGGAGAATCGCCGCCGTCGTATTCCACACTCCCCAGGAGGCGTCCTGGAGGTAACTGGTGAGCGCGATTCTGGGCTTGTACGGTTGCCCGTAGGTTTCAGAGACGTTCGAAGCCACGGACCCGCTCCCAATCTGTGATGGCGCTGTCATAAGCGGTGAGCTCCACATTGGCTGCGTGGACGTAGTGGTCCACCACGTCGTCGCCGAAAGCCTTGCGCGCAATGCTGCTCTCGGCCAGGAGGTCCCGCGCGTCCCGCAACGTAGTGGGCAGCCGTTCCGCATCGGACTCGTAGGCGTTGCCCTTGGTGATTGCCGGCAACTGGAGATCGTTTTCGATGCCATGGATAACAGCGGCGATCATCGCAGCCACTGCGAGGTAGGGGTTCACGTCGCCGCCGCCCACGCGGTTCTCAGTGCGGAGGCCCCGGCCGTGGCCCACCACGCGGAGTGCGCAGCTGCGGTTATCCAAACCCCAGGCGATCGCTGTGGGCGCGAAGCTGCCCTCTACGAAACGTTTGTAGGAATTGATGTTCGGTGCCAGGAAATAGGCCAGTTCGCGCAGCGCCGCGAGTTGACCGGCAACGAACCGTTCCATCAGGGGGCTGAAGCCGTGTTCGCCGTCGCCCGCCAGCACGGGGTTCCCGTCCAGGTCGGTGAGGCTGAAGTGGATGTGGCAGGAGTTGCCTTCACGCTCGTTGAACTTGGACATGAACGTGATGCTCTTGCCGTGCTGGTCGGCGATTTCCTTGGCGCCGTTCTTGTAAAACGTGTGCTTATCGCAGGCGGCGAGCGCTTCGTCGAAGCGGAAGGTGATTTCCTGCTGACCGAGGTTGCATTCGCCCTTGGACGACTCGACTACCAAGCCCGCGGCTTCCATGTTGTTGCGGATGGAGCGGATCACCGGTTCCAACCGGGCTGTCGCAAGGAGCGAGTAGTCCACGTTGTACTGCGTCGACGGCGCGAGGCCGGTGTAGTTCTTCTGCCAGGCCTGGTTGTAGGAGTCATCGAACATCAGGAACTCCAGTTCGGTCCCTGCGTGGGCCCGGTAGCCCAGCTTTTCGAGCCGCTCGATTTGGGCCTTCAGGATCTGCCGTGGTGATGCTGCCACCGGCGTCCGGTCCGTCCAGAGGACATCGCACTGCACAATGGCTGTGCCTTCGAACCAAGGAACACGGCGAAGCGTCGAAACGTCCGGCAACATAACCATGTCCCCGTAGCCGGTTTCCCAGGACGACATCGCGTAACCGTCAACGGTTTGCATTTCAACATCCACCGCGAGCAGGTAGTTACATCCCTCCGCGCCGTGGTCCAGAACGTCTTCGAGGAAGGAGCGTGCACCGCAACGCTTGCCCTGGAGGCGTCCCAGGGCGTCGGTGATGGCGACAATGACAGTATCGATTTCGCCGCTTGCAACGGATTCGCGCAGTTCGTCGACGGTGAGCTGCCGGTTCCGGCTGGACTCTTGGATGTGGGAATTCATGATGTCTCCGCAGTGTGGTTCTGTGAGTGGATGTCAGGTTCTGCTGGCTGTTACTTCAGCTCGGCCTCGGCCATGGCGAGTTGGGCGAACTCTTCTTCGGGTGCGCCCGCCACGATCCGGTGCCGGCTGTAGAGCCAGTAGTAAACGAGGGCAGCGGCAAAAATCGCTGCCGTAATGGAAGCGGCAAAGACGTCGACGACGAACGTCGCCACGACTGCCACGGCGGACAGGACCAGGGCAATCGACGTCGTGACGATCCCGCCCGGCGTCCTGTAACCGCGTTCCAGGTTGGGTTCCTTCTTGCGAAGGACGATGTGCGAGAAGTTCAGCAGGACGTAGGAAACCGTTGCGCCGAAGACTGCGATGTTGATGAGCAGTGCACCATCCCGCGTCAGGGCAGCCAGCAGGAAGCCGACCGTGCCCGGGACGATCAACGCCCAGTACGGGGTGCGCCGGGCGCCGGTCAAGGAGAGCCAGCGGGGCAGGTACCCGGCCCGGGACAGGGCAAACAGCTGCCGTGAGTAGGCGTAAATGATGGAGAAGAAGCTGGCCACCAATCCGGCCAGGCCGGCGTAATTAATGAAGTCGGCCAGGAAAGTGTTGCCACCGTAGGCAATGCGTAGCGCCTCAGGAAGCGGGTTGTCGGATTCGCTCATGGCTTGCGAGCCGGCTGCTCCCGGGACCAGGACCAGCATGAGGGCTCCGAAGATGACCAGGATAATGACGGCCACAATGATTCCCCGGGGCATGTCCCGCTTGGGATTGGACGTCTCCTCGGCCGCGAGGGGAACGCCCTCCACCGCGAGGAAGAACCAGATCCCGTAGACCAGTGCCGCCAGGATGCCGCTGATACCCATGGGCAGGAAGGCGCTGGAGCCGGCGGAGCCATCGGGAACAATATCGAACAGCCGGGTGGAATCGAACTTCGGAAGAAGGCCGACGACGGCGGCGGCCAGTGCGATTGTGGCCACCGCGGTGATGGCGAACATGATCTTCAGGGCTTCGCCGACACCGCGGATGTGGATGCCGATGAAGATGACATAGGTGACCAAGTAGACCGGCCAAGAGTTGGTGAGGCCGAAGAGGCCAAGCGCCTCCACATAGCCGCCGATGAACGTGGCAATAGCGGCAGGGGCTACCGCGTATTCGATGAGGACCGCCATGCCCGTCGCGAATCCACCGAGGGGTCCCAGGGCTCGGCGGGCGAACGCATAGCCAGCCCCCGCCGTCGGGAGCGTTGAAGAAAGTTCAGCGAGTCCGAAAACCATGCACGTGTACATAACGGCCATGAGCAGGAAAGCGATCAGCAGTCCGCCCCAGCCTCCTTGTGCCAGGCCCAGGTTCCAGCCAGCGAAATCGCCGGAGATCACGTAGGCCACGCCGAGACCCGCGAGGAGAACCCATCCGGCGGCACCCCGCTTGAGGCGCCGGTGCTTCAAATACTCATCCTCGCCGCCGGGCGGCTGGTGCACTGTTTCCATGCGTGTTCCTATCGTCTGAGGAATGCTTCTGGGAAAAGTCGAGCGGGGGATCATCCAGATCCTAAAGGACTGTTTTCAGTCCAAAGTGTGCTTCAAAGTCTGGAGCGTGATTCGCCATGAGTCAAGGCTTTTCTGAAAAACCTGATGACTTGGATCACAATTGAGGGCGTGTCCAATGGTTTTTTTTGATGACCTTTATTGGTCAGCGTGGGTAGCATGGAGGCAGCAGCGCCCTGTGAATGGCCTCACTGATTGGCGCAGCCCGCATTCCGTGGAAGGAGATGCCGTGCCGGACTCACCGTTTGGCCCGTCGTTCTCGATGCTGCGCCCAGTCAGGGGCGGCAACGCGTTCGAAGAGACCATCGAACACATCCTGCAGACCATCAAGCTGGGGATCTTCGCTCCCGCCGAAAAACTGCCGCCCGAGCGTGAACTGGCCGAACAACTGGGAGTCTCCCGGGCCACCCTTCGCGATGCTTTGGGGGAGTTGCAGAGTGCCGGCTATTTGGAAGTCCACCGCGGCCGGTACGGCGGAACGTACGTGTCCACGACGGCAGTCCAGCGCAAGCCGGACCAAGGGCCGCTCGACCCCGCCGAGGTGGAGGACGTCCTGCTCTTCAGGTCCATCATCGAGCCTGCCGCTGCTTCATTGGCCGCCAAAGCGGACCTCTCCGCGGCTGCCCGGAGGCACCTGCAGGTTTGCCTCTCCGAAGTGAGCGCTTCCCCTGCCGTGGGCTACCGGCCGCGCGATGCCCGGTTCCATATCGCAGTCGCCGAGTTGTCCGGCTCCGCAAGCTTAGTGGGTGCGGTGGCCGAAACACGATCCAGGCTCAACGAACTCCTGGACCGAATTCCCTTGCTCAGTACCAACCTGGAGCATGCCAACGAACAACACACCGAGATCGCCGAAGCGATTCTGCGCGGCGATGCCCCCGCCGCGGAACGGGCCACCATCGAACACCTGGAAGGAACGGCTTCACTGCTGCGCGGCTTCCTCGCCTGACGTTCTCTCACATCCGACGCGTTTTTGGGCATCCTTCTCTCACGTCCAACGGCTTTTTGGGCATCCTTCTTTCACGTCCAACGGCTTTTCGGCGATCTGCGGTCGTATGGTTTTGTGAGACAGCTTGATGGGAGCTTCAGTTCAGATGACCACGCCCAGAAGAAAATACGATGCCGCTTTCCGTGAGGATGCTGTGCGGCTTGTTTTGTCCACGAACCGTTCGGTGAAGCAGGTCGCCGAGGAGATCGGGGTGAAGGAAAGCACGCTGGGGAACTGGCTTCACCGGCATCGAGAAAGCCACCAGGGCGCCGCCCCGGTCCTGCCTGAAGAACGGGGGCCGGTGCCGTGGGACGAGCACCGGAAGGCACTGGCCGAAAATGAGCGGTTAAAGGCCGAGGTCGAGTTCCTGGGAAAAGTCAGCGCCTTCTTTGCCGCGAAGCAAAAGTAGAGGACTTCTACGAGTTCATCGAAGCGGAGAAGGCCAACCATTCCGTGGTGTGGCTGTGCCGGGCGTTGAAGGTCTCCCGGGCCTCGTTCTACCGGTGGCGCAACCCCGCCGGACCCTCACCGCGTGCCGTGCGGCATGAGGATCTGGTCACCGCGGTTACCGGCCTCTACACGAAGGAACAAGGCCGTGCCGGCCGTGATCAACTGACGCTTTTGCTCAACGCCGCCGGGACCAAAGTCTCCGCCCCCACCGTCGGGGCCATCATGCGCGAAAAGGGCCTGCGGGCCATCCGGACCCAGGCCTGGAAACAGACCACGGTCCAGGACCCGCAAGCCAAGACCGCCCACATCGAGAACCACATGCTCGATGAACAGGGCAAACGCGACTTCACCTCCGCGGTTCCAGGCACCCGCCTGGTCGGAGACATCACCTACCTGCGCACCGGCGAGGGCTGGCTCTACCTGGCCACCGTCATCGACCTCTTTTCCGGCATGGTCATCGGCTGGTCCATGGCTGCCCACATGCGGGCAAGCCTGTGCACCGCAGCCCTGCAGATGGCACGGAACCACGGCCGCTTCGCCGAACATGGCGTTATCTTCCACTCCGACCGCGGTACCCAATACACCTCGGACGAATTCCAGCAATGGTGCGCCACGAACGGGATCACCCAGTCCATGGGCAAGGTCGGGGTGTGCTGGGACAACGCGGTAGCCGAGAACTTCTTCTCCCACCTCAAAACCGAGTTCTACCACCACCAACGCTTCGGCTCCAGGATCGCTGCCCGGACCGCCGTCATGGACTACATCGAGGGCTGGTACAACCGCCGCCGACCCAACCGCCGCGCCGGCGGCGTCCCACCAGCCACAGCCCACGCAAACCACCACACCCGCGCCCAGCAAACCCTGGCCGCCTAACCAACAACAACGAGAACTGTCTCAAAAACTTGACGAGCGCAATCGTTAGCTCACGTCCGACGCGTTTTTGACGATCGTTCGCTCACGTCCGACGCCGGCCGGGCCGAATCCCAGCGAAGCCGAATCGCGGCGCAATATGGTTGAGCCTTTGTCATGCGGCTGACTAGTGTTGGACACATGCGCGAACTCCAGGCCAAGATCATCGAGGAAATGGGCGTCCAGCCCCGGATCAACCCCCAAGAGGAGGTCCGCAAACGGGTTACGTTCCTGAAGGAATACGTGAAAGCCACGGGCACGAACGGCTTTGTGTTGGGCATTTCCGGGGGGCTTGATTCCACTCTTGCCGGCCGATTGGCGCAGCTGGCTGTCGAGGAACTGGAAGCTGAAGGCGTCAATGCGAACTTCGTCGCGGTCCGGCTCCCCTATGGTATCCAGCACGACGAAGACGACGCCCAGGCGGCCTTGGACTTCATCAAGGCCAAGACCGAACGGACCTTCAACATCTCCCGCGCAGTGGACGGGTTCGAGGAAGAGTTCGAGAAAACCACCGGCGCTGAAATCTCCGACTTCCACAAAGGCAACACCAAGGCCCGCGCACGCATGGTTGCCCAGTATGCAATCGCCGGCGAACACAATTATTTGGTGGTCGGTACAGACCACGGCGCCGAGTCCGTCACCGGCTTCTTCACTAAATATGGCGACGGCGGTGCGGACATCCTGCCGCTGTTCGGTCTGAACAAACGCCAGAACCGCGAGCTCCTGGCCGAGCTGGGCGCTTCCGCGCGACTTTGGCAGAAGGTTCCCACGGCTGACCTGCTGGACGACAAGCCGGGCCGCACCGATGAAGACGAGCTCGGAGTCACGTACGACCAAATCGATGACTACCTTGAGGGCCGCGAAGTTCCCGACGGCGTCGCTGAAATCATTGAGCAGAAGTACCTCCGTACGCGCCACAAGCGCACTGTGCCGGTAACCATCTTCGACACGTGGTGGAAATAACCCTCCAGGTTCTTCTCTCACATCCCACGGGTTTTTGGCGATCGTTCTCTCACGTCCAAAGGGCTTCTAGGGATCGTTCTTTCACATCCCACCGGGCTTGGAGGGCATCGCGGTGACCGTTGGCCTACTCCGCTTCGATGTACTCGAAGACGTCCTCTACTTTTGCTTCGTGGCAAGAGCACTTTGACTTCACCCAAGAACTCGACCTCAGCCTTCACCGCCCGTTTTCGGCCAGGGCCTTCTCAGCCCAAGGCCGTCCACTCCCGGTGAGTGTCGACGTCGGACTTTGGCGACGGCGGCCATCCCGCCGTAGAGCAGGACGTGAGAGAGGGAACGCTTAAAAGCGGCTGGACGTGAGAGTGCCCCTATGTTTTTCGTCAAGTGGTGGCGGGTGTTGGGGGTTGGTAGAGGGCGCCGTCGCGGAGCATTGCGTAGAGGGTGTCGCAGCGTCGTCGTGCCAGGGCAATGATTGCCTGGTTGTGGCGTTTTCCTTCGGCGCGTTTGCGTTCGTAGTAGGCCCGGGACGGCGGGTCGTGGAGCGCAGCGAACGCGGAGAGGAAAAGAGTTCGTTTGAGGACTTTGTTGCCTTTTCTGGAGGAGTGGTCGCCGCGGATGGAGGACCCGGATCGCCAGGTGACTGGGGCCAGCCCGGCGTAAGAGGCCAGGTGCCCGGCGGTGGGGAAGTCTTTCCCGGCGACTTCGGTGAGGATTCGTGCGGCGGTCCTGATGCCCACGGCCGGCAGAGACATCAGGACCGGGTGAAGAGGGTGGGCCTCCACGAGAGCTTCGACCTGGGTGAGGACCATGGCGCGGTTTTCGTGAAGCCCGGAGAGCATGGCCGCGAGCTGGGGCAGCACGATGGTCGCGGCATTCGTGCCGACAACAGTGACTGTTTGCCGGCCCAGGGCCTCGATGATTTCATCGGCAAGGCGTTCGCCCATCCGCGGCGCGAGTTTGGTCAGCCGGTTCCCGATCCGGCGCCGGCCTGCGTGACGGAGCGCTTCGGGGGTAGGCCAGGTCCGCAGCAGGTCCAGCACCGCAGGATGATCCATGTAGGGTCCCAACACCCTTTCCAGAGCAGGGTGGATCTGGGTGAGCAGCCCGCGGATCCGGTTCGAGGTCGCCGTGGCCTGCTTGGCCAGGTCATCATCGAAACCACAAAGCATGCTCAGCTCAGCGAGCTGCTCATCGGCCAACTGAACCGAGCGCAATGTATGCGGCATGGTCCTGGCGGCCTCGGCGATGATGAACGCATCCCGGGCATCGGTTTTCGCCTCTCCGGGGTGCAGGTCCGCGATCCGGCGCATCGCCAGCCCCGGCAGATACCCGACAAGAACACCGGCGGCCTGGGCCACCGCTACCGGCAACGCGCCGATGGTTGCTGGCTGGTCAACGACCAACAACACTCGTCCGGCGTCCTCGAGTTCGGCGATGATTTCCCGGATTTTGGCTTCATCGTTGGGCAGCGCCCGGTCCAGCAATTTCTTTCCGGCCCGGTCCACGGCAACGGCATGATGGACGCCCTTGCCAACATCCAGACCAATAAACACTTCGACACCATCGTGGTTCGCGATCATCCGGTCCCTCCAGTCGTAGTCAGCTCCCATGCTGGCCCGGCAGCGGTGTCAGGACCCGGCACCCACGTTACGCACGACGTTCCCGAACTGTCCTGCCCCTATCAGCGGTCTCCCGGCACCTACCAACCCCGGTGACAACACTCTCAAGATCATCGGATCGACAGAGGAACGCAATCATGCCGGGGCAGCAGGCCAGCACACCCACATCCTGCACCAGGAAACGGGCTACGAAAAAGGTAACGAGGGAACGCCTAAAAGCGGCAGGACGTGACAGAGGGAACGCCTAAAAGCGGCAGGATGTGAGAGAACGATCGCCTAAAACCGGCTGGACGTGAGAGTGCCCCTATGTTTTTCGTCAAGTGGTGGCGGGTGTTGGGGGTTGGTAGAGGGCGCCGTCGCGGAGCATTGCGTAGAGGGTGTCGCAGCGTCGTCGTGCCAGGGCAATGATTGCCTGGTTGTGGCGTTTTCCTTCGGCGCGTTTGCGTTCGTAGTAGGCCCGGGACGGCGGGTCGTGGAGCGCAGCGAACGCGGAGAGGAAAAGAGTTCGTTTGAGGACTTTGTTGCCTTTTCTGGAGGAGTGGTCGCCGCGGATGGAGGACCCGGATCGCCAGGTGACTGGGGCCAGCCCGGCGTAAGAGGCCAGGTGCCCGGCGGTGGGGAAGTCTTTCCCGGCGACTTCGGTGAGGATTCGTGCGGCGGTCCTGATGCCCACGGCCGGCAGAGACATCAGGACCGGGTGAAGAGGGTGGGCCTCCACGAGAGCTTCGACCTGGGTGAGGACCATGGCGCGGTTTTCGTGAAGCCCGGAGAGCATGGCCGCGAGCTGGGGCAGCACGATGGTCGCGGCATTCGTGCCGACAACAGTGACTGTTTGCCGGCCCAGGGCCTCGATGATTTCATCGGCAAGGCGTTCGCCCATCCGCGGCGCGAGTTTGGTCAGCCGGTTCCCGATCCGGCGCCGGCCTGCGTGACGGAGCGCTTCGGGGGTAGGCCAGGTCCGCAGCAGGTCCAGCACCGCAGGATGATCCATGTAGGGTCCCAACACCCTTTCCAGAGCAGGGTGGATCTGGGTGAGCAGCCCGCGGATCCGGTTCGAGGTCGCCGTGGCCTGCTTGGCCAGGTCATCATCGAAACCACAAAGCATGCTCAGCTCAGCGAGCTGCTCATCGGCCAACTGAACCGAGCGCAATGTATGCGGCATGGTCCTGGCGGCCTCGGCGATGATGAACGCATCCCGGGCATCGGTTTTCGCCTCTCCGGGGTGCAGGTCCGCGATCCGGCGCATCGCCAGCCCCGGCAGATACCCGACAAGAACACCGGCGGCCTGGGCCACCGCTACCGGCAACGCGCCGATGGTTGCTGGCTGGTCAACGACCAACAACACTCGTCCGGCGTCCTCGAGTTCGGCGATGATTTCCCGGATTTTGGCTTCATCGTTGGGCAGCGCCCGGTCCAGCAATTTCTTTCCGGCCCGGTCCACGGCAACGGCATGATGGACGCCCTTGCCAACATCCAGACCAATAAACACTTCGACACCATCGTGGTTCGCGATCATCCGGTCCCTCCAGTCGTAGTCAGCTCCCATGCTGGCCCGGCAGCGGTGTCAGGACCCGGCACCCACGTTACGCACGACGTTCCCGAACTGTCCTGCCCCTATCAGCGGTCTCCCGGCACCTACCAACCCCGGTGACAACACTCTCAAGATCATCGGATCGACAGAGGAACGCAATCATGCCGGGGCAGCAGGCCAGCACACCCACATCCTGCACCAGGAAACGGGCTACGAAAAAGGTAACGAGGAAACGCCCAAAACCGGCAGGAGGTGAGAGAACGATCGCCAAGGACCCGCGGATGCTAGGCCGGGACCGGACCCGTGGAGCCGCGGACCGTGAGATGGGTAGGCATGACCGAACGGCTGCGGTTGCCGCCCCCTGCCAACGGGTTCAGCTGGGCCAGCAGCATGGACACGGCCACACGGCCTGCTTGCTCAATGGGTGAGCTCATGGTGGTGAGCGGGGGATTGCAGAAATCAGCCCCAAAGATGTCGTCACAGCCCACTATGCTCATATCTTCGGGCACGCGCAGGCCGCGTTCGCGAAGCCGCTGCAACATGCCGATCGCTATGAGGTCGTTGAACACAATGCAGGCAGTCACTCCACTGTGAACTGCCGCATCGGCGGCGGCGGCGCCGGACTGCGTCTTCGGCGCAAACGGGCCGAGGCTGCGGACGTCCACCCCGCGTTCCTCGGCGGCTGCGGACAATGCGACCCACCGCCGGGCGCTCGACTGCGAGACTGCCGGCCCGGCTACGTAAGCCACGGATGTGTGCCCCAGCGAAATCAGGTGATCCAACGCCTGCGGCATCGCGGAGGGAGTATCGATGATGACGGCAGGAACGCCGCCGACGTCCCGGTTCACGGTGACCATGGGCATCTTGGCGGCAGCAGCGGCGAGTAACTCGTCATTCAAGCGGGAGGCTGCGACGATCACGCCGTCAGCACTCTTGCGGAGCTGCTCCAGGGTGCTGGCCTCAACTTCGTCGGATTCCTCGGTGTCCACCAGCAACTGTGTGTACCCTGCAGCCTTGAGTTGCAACTGCGTTCCGCGGATGAGGTCGAAGTAGAACGGGTTGGTGATATCCGGCACCAGCACGCCAACTGCTCCGGTCCGGCCGGAGCTCAGCGCCTTTGCCTGGGAGTTCGGCGTGTAGTTAAGTTCGACGGCGGCAGCCTGGATCCGCTGCCGGGTGCGGATATTGACGCGGTCCGGGTTGGTGAGTGCCCGGGACACGGTGGATGCCGCGACTCCGCATAGTGCGGCGATGTCGTGGATGGTGGCGGGCCGGTCTGCTGCCACGGGGTGCGTCGCCATGGGTGTTCCTCTCTGAACAACGGGTCATCCGGCTGTGATTGCTGCCACACCGTTTATCAAGAATGCCACAGCTTGGCAGATTATGGCAATCGGTTGTCATATTGATGCCAAGCTGGCTAAACTCGTAGGAACAACACCGCCTGTGAACTGCGTCACCGGGCCCCGCGTCACCGCGCCCCTGCGGCGCCGCCACGGGAACCAGCCGCCACAGGAACTATCTAGGAGATTTCGTGCCTCAACCCAATGCCGTGTGGAGCCTGTCCGGTTTCGGCGATGAGATAGACCCCGATCCCGCAATCCAGGCAGTTGTACTTCTGGCCCTCGGCGCCAGCCACATCGAGGTCCGCAGTGCCTGGGACGTCAACGTGTCCGAGCTCGAAAAGGAAGCAGTGGAGCGACTCAGGGGGATTCTTGACGAGAAGGGCCTTAAAGTCTCCGCCGTTGCCAGCCCCATAGGCAAGGTGGACGTCAGCCTTCCGGTGGAGCATGAGGTCAACCGGCTCGGCCAGATCATCTCCGTGGCCAAGGGTCTGGACGCCAAGTACGTCCGGATCTTCTCCTTCTACCGCGCCGACGGCCAGAGCCAGGAAGAAATCCGGGATGCCGTGATGGAACGCATGAGGGCATTGGCTGCAGAGGCCGAAGCCAATGGAATCGTTCTGCTCCACGAAAACGAAAAAGGCATCTACGGCGATACGCCCGAGCGGGTCCTGGACATCATGGAGACCGTGGCGTCGCCAGCACTCCGCGTGGCGTGGGATAACGCCAACTTCGTACAGGTAGGCGTGAAGCCTTACACCGAGGGCTATGCGATGCTGCGTCCGTACCTTGAGTACTTGCAGGTGAAGGATGCCCTGGCCGATACGGGCGAAGTGGTTCCTTCCGGGCAGGGTGACGGCGAACTGGATGCCACCATTGCCGCACTCAAGGCCGACGGTTTCACAGGCTTCGCATCCCTGGAGCCGCACCTCGGCAATGCACACGAGCTGGGCGGGTACTCCGGACCCGCAGCCTTCGGCATCGCCGCGCGGGCTTTCGCGGGCCTGGCCGCCAGGAACGGCGTCGAACTGGCCTGACAAGCCGGCTCGGCCTCAAACTCACCAGCACCATCCTTCAAAGGAGCAGGAAATGCCTACAGCGGCAGTCATCGGTTGCGGTGACATCTCAACGATCCACTTTTCGGCGATCTCAACATTGGACAACGTCCAACTGGTGGCCGTGTGCGATACCGATCCAGGGCGGTTGCAAGCGGCGGCAGTCGCCCATAGCGTACCGGGGTACACGGACTACCTGGACATGCTGGAGAAGGCGCGTCCCGACGTCGTGCATATTTGTACCCCACACCACCTCCATGCGTCCCTTGCCGCCGACTGCCTGGAGCGCGGCGTCAATGTAATCGTCGAGAAGCCCCTCGCGCACACGCTTGATGAGGGAAAGCGGCTCATTGGTGCGGCTGAACGGAGCCCGGCGAAGATCGCCGTCTGCTTCCAGAACCGCTACAACGTGACGTCGCAGGCAATGCGGAAAATGCTCGACGGCGGTGGGCTGGGTCGGGTAATCGGCGCATCGGCCACGGTCATGTGGCATCGGAACGGCGACTACTACCGCGACCGGCCTTGGCGTGGCACCTGGCTGGAGGGCGGGGGTGGCTTAATGATGAACCAGGCAATCCATACTGTCGATTTGCTTCAGTGGCTGGTGGGCGATGTTGCCAAGGTGGAAGGCCGGGCGTCAACGCGCTCCCTGGCCGGTGTGATTGAGGTGGAAGACACTGCCGAGTTTGTTGCCGAGCATGTGAACGGTGCCCGCAGCGTCTTCTATGCAACTTTGGCCAACGCGGTCAATGCGCCGGTCGCGCTGGACATCGTCACCGAAAAGGCGACGCTCAGCCTGCGCGGCGACCTCACGGTGACTTACGACGACGGCACCGTGGATGTGATCCCGGAGCGGGTGGCGGAAACGGGCGGCAGGTCCTATTGGGGCGTCTCGCATGAGCTGCTGATCAAGGACTTTTACGCCGGACTCGAGGACGAAGGACCTTTCTGGATAAGTCCTGCAGAGGCAGGCAAATCGCTCCGGATCGTCAAGGACATCTATGCGCAGAGCTACCCGGACCAGTTGGAGCGGGTGAGCTGAACCGTACCAGCGACTGCCGGCGATTCCGGCCGGGAGCCATTGGGGGTTTCCGGCCGTTTTCGTCTCCAATTCAGGGAACCCAGCCTGGCCTCCCGGCAACTTGGCAACATTTTCAGAAACTTTTGACAATCGGTTGCCAAGCTCGGATTACTTCCGTAATGTAAGTCCCACACCGATAAAAATGTGGTCCACACCACAACCTTCGTTCTGATTCGCATCAGGCCAAGACTCAGTAGGAGCCGACAATGAAGTTAGGTCCAAAGGCGGCAGCAGCCGCCCTCGTACTCAGCGCCTCCCTGGCGCTCACCGCATGTGGCGGCGGAGGAGCCGGAGCTGGTTCAAACGCTGGTGGCGGAAAATCCGTCACAGCCTTGACGCTGGGCACGCTCCGTGACATCACTTCCTGGGATCCTGCCCAGGCTCACGTCGGCCACGCGCTGCAGCCTTATCAAGCAGCCTATGACTCCCTGATCCTGCGCGAACCGGACGGCAAGCTCAGCCCCATGCTGGCCACCGCGTGGAAGTACAACGACTCCAACACCAAGCTCACCGTGGACCTCCGGAAGGACGTCACGTTCAGCGACGGTGCCAAGTTCGACGCCACAGCAGCCAAGGCCAACCTGGACCACTTCAAGAAGGCCAACGGCCCGCAGATGGCCCAGCTCGGATCCGTATCGGACATCGCCGTGGTGGACGAGGACACCATCGACATCAACCTCAGCGCTCCAGAGCCGGCCTTGGAGTACTTCCTGAGCCAGGCCGCCGGCCTGATGGGCAGCCCCGCAGCGCTCGGCACTGACGCGATCAAGACCGTACCGGTTGGTTCAGGACCGTACGTGATGGACAAAGCGGCCTCGGTGAAGGACTCCCAGACGGTCTTCACGGCGCGCGAGGGATACTGGAACAAGGACCTCCAGAAGTACAAGAAGCTGACTCTGAAGATCCTCACGGATCCTACAGCCCGCACCAACGCCCTGGTTTCCGGCCAGATTGACGCGACTCTCCTGGATCCTAAGAACGGCAAGCAGGCCGAGGGTGCCAAGATGAAGCTCGAAACCAACCAGGTTGACTGGTCCGGTTTGCTCCTTCTGGACCGGGATGGCACGAAGAACCCCGCACTTGCCAACGTCAAGGTCCGCCAGGCCATCAACTATGCGTTCGACCGCAAGACCATTCTGGAACAGGTAATGCTGGGCCAAGGCACGCCCACTTCGCAGCCGTTCGGCAAGGAAAGTGGCGCCTGGACGGAGGAGCTGGAGAACTACTACAGCTACGATCCCGCCAAGGCCAAGCAACTGTTGA
Source organism: Arthrobacter sp. 21a14 (assembly GCA_050627125.1). GTDB lineage: Bacteria > Actinomycetota > Actinomycetes > Actinomycetales > Micrococcaceae > Arthrobacter. Next base: position 977,494 of record CP192487.1, read on the forward strand.
AGGACTCCGGTTTCGAGGGCAAGGTAACCCTTGACGTCCCCACCCTGCCTGGAGCTGAAACCCTTATCTCAGTCATGCAGCAACAACTCGCAGACGTTGGAATCACCCTGAAGCCGGGTGCCGCCATCACCAACACGTTCACCGCGGACGTCGCGGCACAGAAGTACCAGGCGCTCTTCTTCAACCTCTTCCAGGGTGAACCCACCGTTGCGATCGACCAGATCGTCTCCACCAAGGCGCTGTACAACCCCTTCAAGAACACCACACCTGAGCTTGAAGCGAAGATCCAGGCTGTGCGCACCGGTGGCGAAGAGGCCGGCAAGCTGGCCCAGGAAGTCAACAAGTATGTTGTGGAACAGGCATGGTTCGCCCCGCTCTTCCGCGTGAACCAGATGTACTACCACAACGACAAAGTGAACGTCACCCCGCAAGTACAGCAGGCCGTTCCGTCCATCTATAACTACTCGCCCGCCAAGTAGGAACCCATGATCAAGTTCATTGCGAAAAGGCTGGGCAGCGGTCTGGTGGTGTTGTTCGTAGTCTCGGCGCTCACCTTCATCCTGCTGTACACCTCCAGCGGAAGCATCGCCCAAAATATCCTGGGCGACCAAGCCACACCTGAACAGGTGGCCATGAAGGAACAGGAGCTCGGACTCGACCAGCCACTTGCAACGCGCTATTTCGCCTGGTTGGGCGATGCCTTGAGCGGAAACCTTGGAGCCTCGTGGTTCACGTCGGAGCCGGTGGCCAACTCCTTGGCCACCCGGATTCCGGTGACCATGACCATGGTTTTCTCCGCAATGATCCTGATCGCCATCTGCGCAGCTCTGATCGGTGTTGCTGCAGCCGTCAAGCGCGGCTGGGTGGACAGGGCAGTCCAGGTTGGCGCCATCATCGGCGACTCCATCCCCGGATACGTGATCGGCGTGTTCCTTGTGACGATCCTTGCCATCCAGCTGGGCCTCTTCCCGGCCACCAGCACTATCTCGCCCGAGGTGGGACCCGAGGCCTGGGTATATTCCATGACCCTTCCCGTCATCGCACTGCTCATCAACGGAGTCACCGGCGGGGCACAACAAATCCGCAGCGCCGTGATCAAGCAGCTCGAGCGTGACTACGTCCGGACGTTGCGCAGCCGGGGCATCGGAGAGCGTGAAATCCTCTTCAAGCATGTGCTCCGCAGCGCCGCTCCGGCGGGCCTCACAGTATTGAGCTTGCAACTGATCGGCATGCTGGGAGGCGTGGTGATCATCGAGCAAATCTTCGCCCTCCCGGGAATGGGTCCCCTCGCAGTCACTGCAACAGGCCAGTCCGATCTTCCCGTAGTCATGGGAGTGGTGATGTACACCGTGGTGGTGGTCATCGTGGTGAACCTCCTGGTGGACATTCTCAATGGTTGGCTCAACCCGAAAGTACGTGTGTCATGAGCGATTCCGTAGATTCAGCGGCAATTTCCGCAAGTCCCGACTCCATGGGTGTGGCAGCGAAGGTCCCCGATGGACAAAGCGGTACCGTGGTCCGCTCCGGCGTGATGCGCCGCCTCATCAGGAACCCCCTGGGTATCGCTTCGCTGGTCATCCTGGGCAGCATCGCCTTGTTGGCTATTTTCGCCCCGGTCCTGGCTCCCTTTGAGGAGAACTTCGCCAACATCTCCAAGACGTTGGCCGCTCCGGACTCGGTGAACATCCTGGGTACTGACAGCGCCGGACGCGATACCTGGAGCCGCCTGCTCTTCGGCTCCCAGCTCACCCTGTTGTCCGCCCTGCTGTGCGCAGGTGTAGCCATCGCGATCGGACTCCCCGCGGGCCTGATCGCCGGCTACTACGCAGGCAAGTTCGAAGCGGTCTCCAACTGGGTAGTGAGCATCCTGATGAGCCTGCCCGGCCTGATCGTTCTGCTCACCATCCGCGCAGCCTTCGGCCCGTCCGTGTGGATTTCCATGATCGCGTTCGGCGTCCTCATCAGCCCGTCCTATTTCCGCTTGACACGCACCGCGGTCCAGTCGGTCCGCAACGAGCTCTACGTCGATGCCGCCCGTGTCTCCGGCCTTTCGGACCTGAGCATCATCGCCCGCCACATCTTCTCCGTGGTCCGCGCACCCATCATCATCCAGACCGCAGCAATCGCGGGCGTGGCCATCGCCATCCAGTCCGGCCTTGAATTCCTGGGACTTGGTGATCCCACCAAGGCAACCTGGGGCGTCATGCTCTCGGAAGGCTTCAAGAACGTCTATCTGACGCCAACCCTGCTTCTATGGCCGGCACTTGCCATGGCACTCACCATCGGTGGACTCGTCCTGCTTGGGAACGCCATTCGCGATGCCTTGGAAGACGGCGAAAAGATCAAGCACCGCAAGAAGAAGGCCGCCAAAGCTGAACGCAATGCTGCAGAACGCACGACGGCGGAACCCGCCAAGGCGCGCCAGCCACGTAAGTCCGTGGCCGCCGTCGAGACCGGAACCGAGCACCACCTGGTCAAGGTGACCAACCTCGGCGTCGGGTATCCGCAGGCTGATGGTTCCATCAAAAAAGTGGTGGACGACGTCTCGTTCCACGTGGACCGCGGCGAGATCCTGGGCATTGTTGGCGAATCGGGTTCTGGTAAGTCCCAGACCGCGTTCTCCATCCTGGGCCTGCTGCCGGACAACGCCAGGATTGTGGGCGGCTCCATCCAGTTCGACGGCAACTACACCGTTGCCCCGGGCGAAGACCGCGTCAGCCAGGAGCGGTTGTCCAAGCTCCGCGGCAAGAGGATCTCCTACATTCCGCAGGAACCCATGAGCAACCTGGACCCGGCCTTCACCATTGGGTACCAGCTGGTTACCCCCATGGTCCGTGTCTTGGGAATCTCGAAGTCAGAAGCCCGCCAGCGTGCGCTCAAGCTGCTCACCGACGTCGGCATTGCCAACCCGGAATTAACCTTCAACGCTTACCCGCACGAGGTTTCCGGTGGCATGGCCCAGCGCGTGCTCATCGCCGGTGCCATCAGCTGCGAACCGGACTTGGTTATCGCTGACGAACCCACCACGGCGCTGGACGTCACCGTCCAAGCGGATGTGCTGGACCTGCTCCGAGAACTGCAGCAGCGCCTGAACATCGGCGTGATCCTGGTGACCCACAACTTCGGCGTCGTCGCCGATCTCTGCGACCGTGTTGTTGTCATGCAGAACGGCCGGCTTGTTGAAGAAGGAACCGTCCGGGATATCCTCCGAAACCCGAAAGAGCCGTACACCCAGACCCTTCTTGGGTCCATGCTCGAAGGAAAGACCCCCATGACGATGCTTGTATCCAAGCCTGGATCAGCAGCACAAAAGGAGCCGGTGGCATGAGCATCCCTTTTGACTCATCGCAGGGAGCCCCGCTCCTGTCCGTGGACAACCTCGTGGTCGAGTACCCCAGCAAGCGGTTCAGGGCCAAGCCCTTCCGAGCCCTTACGGACATCAACATCACCATTGGCCAAGGTGAGACCCTTGGCCTGGTGGGGGAATCCGGCTCGGGTAAGACCACCTTGGGCAGGGCCGTTCTGGGCCTCGCACCCGTCACGTCCGGAAAGGTGATTTTCGAAGGCAACGACATCAGCAACGCCTCGCGCAAGGAACGCCGGACGCTGAGCCGGGACCTCCAAGTGGTGTTCCAGGACCCCTACACATCGCTGAACCCGGCGCTGGAAATCGGCGACATCCTGGCTGAACCGCTCGGCGTGCAAGGCATGGAACCCGCTGCGGCCAAGAAGCGTGTCAAGGAACTGCTGGACCAAGTGGGCCTGCCGTCGGACGCGATCCACCGACTACCGCGTGAGTTCAGTGGCGGCCAGCGCCAGCGTGTTGCAATTGCCCGGGCTTTGGCACTGTCACCCAAACTCATTGTCTGCGACGAACCCGTCAGCGCATTGGACCTCTCCACCCAGGCCCGCGTCCTGGACCTCTTCCTGCAGATCCAGAAGGACACCGGGGTTTCGTACCTGTTCGTGTCCCACGACCTGGACGTCGTGCGGCACATCAGCCACCGCGTAGCCGTTATGTATCATGGCGAAATTGTGGAGCAAGGCCCCGCCGAGGTGGTCACCCGCGATCCTGAACACCCCTACACCCAGCGACTGCTGCTCGCCTCGCCTGTGCCCGATCCTGACCGCCAGGAACAACGCCGGGCAGACCGCCACCGCTTGCTCGCGAACCAACATAGCCAAATCGAACAGCAAGGTGCCGTGGCCTGAACAGCCCGGCATCCCATGACACATCCAGGGTCCGGAAGGGCCCGGAAACCCCGGAGGAAAAAGTGGCCACAATAGGCGTCCAAGCCATGATGCTGAAGGACAGTTTTGCTGATGTGGGAGCATTCGAAACGCTCCGCAAGGTCAGTGCGATCGGCTATAACGCCGTCGAAATTTCCCAGATCCCCATGACTGCGGAGAATGTGGGCGAACTGGACCGCTCCCGCACGGAGCTGGGGATGGACATCGCCGCGCTTTCGGTCAATATTGAAGGCCGCAAGGGCATGCCCGTGGAATCACTGGCGGACAACTTCGACAAGATCGTGGACGATGCCAAGCGCCTGGATACCTCGTTGCTGCGCATCGGCATGCTTCCGTTCGGGGCGATGAAGTCGTTGGATTCGGTGGTTGAATTCGCCAAGCAGGCCAACGGTTATGCCGAACGGCTGCAGGAACAAGGCATCAGCCTTTACTACCACAACCACCACATTGAGTTCGCGAAGTTCGATGGCAAATACATGCTGGACATCATCGCCGAAAACTCACCTGCCATGGGTATGGAGATTGACGTCCACTGGGTACAGCGCGGCGGCTTGGACCCCGTCCGCACCCTCCAAAAGTACGCCGGCAAGACTGCCATGGTGCACCTCAAGGACTACAGGATCGGCCAGATGCCGGAATCGTCCTTCGGGCTCCTGGAGAAGGGCGACTTCCCCGGGTTCATGGCGGAGTTCCGGAATGTAGTGCAGTTCGCCGAAGTGGGCGAAGGCAACCTGGACTTCCCCTCCATCATTCCTGCTGCCGTGGCCGCCGGTGCCCGGTATCTCCTGGTGGAGCAGGACGAACTCTACGGGCGGACCGTCTGGGATGCACTCCAGACCTCGTACGACAACCTGGTGGCCATGGGCCACGCCGACCTTTTCTAGATTTCAACACAGGAGATTGCATTCATGAGCAAGAAAGTACGCCTCGGCATCATCGGCCTGGGCCAGCAAGGCGGCGCCTACGCCAAGTTCATCACGGACGGCTTGGTGCCGAACATGGAGATCGGTGCCATTTGCGACGTGGATCCTGCCAAGAAGGAACTTGCCGCATCCGAGTACCCGGATGTCCCGTTCTACGACGACTACATCGAGCTGCTGGAAAGCGGCTCCGTTGATGCTGTGATCACCTGCGTGCCGCACTTCCTGCACCCCGAGATGGGAATCGAATCACTCAAGCGCGACATTCATGCGCTGGTGGAGAAGCCGGCCGGGGTCTACACCAAGCAGGTCAAGGAGCTGAACGAGTTCGCCGCTTCCAAGCCTGAGCTCTCCTTCGGCATCATGTTCAACCAGCGCAACAACCCGCTCTACAAGAAGCTCAAGGAAATCGTCGATAACGGCGAGATCGGCAAGATCCGCCGCTCCAACTGGATCATCACCAACTGGTGGCGGCCGCAGGGTTACTACAACTCCAGCGAGTGGAGGGCTACGTGGGGCGGCGAGGGTGGCGGCGTTCTGGTCAACCAGGCACCACACCAGCTGGACCTGTGGCAGTGGATCTGCGGCGTCCCCCAGTCCGTTTACTCCAAGGTGGCGTACGGCTTCCGCCGGGACATCGCCGTCGAGGATGAGGTCACCGCAGTAGTGGACTATGGCGACGGCGCCACGGGCGTTTTCGTGACAGCCACCCACGACATTGTGGGAACCGACAGATTCGAAATCCTGGGTGACCAGGGCAAGATCGTGGTGGAGGACAGCAAGGTAGCCACAGTCACGCGGCTGGTCAAGCCGGAGCGGGAAATCAGCGATTCGATGGATATGGAGGGTGTCCGCAAACTCTTTATGGGCCAGCTGAACCGCGACGAGTTGTACAGCAGCGAGGTTATCGAGTTCGAGTCTGCGTGGGGCGGCCAGCACGCCGGCGTCCTGGAGAACTTTGCGGCCAACATTCTGGACGGCACTCCTCTGCTTGCTCCGGGCTCGGACGGAATCAACGGTGTCCGCCTGGCCAATGCCATCCACCTCTCCAGCTGGACCGGCAAGGAAGTCTCGCTGGACTTTGACGAGGATGAATTCCTGCAGGAGCTCAACAAGCGCATTGCCGAAGAAGGCAAGTTCCCCGAGCGTTCTTAACCAGGGCGGGCCGGTTGCCAAGATCAATGAATGGCAACCGGCCTGATTTTGTTGCCAAAAGGTCTACGATGGAGCGGTGACTGACGTGACGAACTCCGGAGCAGCGACTACCCCCACCAAACGCGGCCGGGGGGAGAAAACCTCACCCACCATCTACGACATCGCCAAGCTTGCAGGCGTCAACCCCTCCACAGTGTCCCGTGCCCTGAGTAAGCCCGGGAGGGTCAGTGCCAAGACGCAGAAGATCATCGAGGATGCGGCCGAGCAACTGAATTACCAGGTGAACCCATTCGCCCGCGCGCTTCCAACGGGAAGGACGCAGACGATTGGGCTGATCGTTGCAGATATCACCAACCCGACGTTCTTTGACATCATCCGCGGCGCTGAAACCACTGGCTCGGCCCGTGACTACACCTTGGTCCTGGCCGAATCCGCGGAATCGCCAGAGACGGAAGTCACGGCAGGACGTCGCCTGCTGAACACTGTGGACGGCCTTATCCTTGCCAGCCCCCGTATGGATGACGACCACATCCGAGCGCTGGCCAATGACAAGCCGGTAGTCGTTATCAATCGCGAGGTCCAAGGCGTTCCCTGTGTCGTGCCGGATGTCAACAAGGGCATCAGCCAGGCGGTCCGAAGCCTCGCCGCCAATGGCCATGAGAATCTCGCCTATGTCGCTGGTCCAAAGCAATCCTGGATGACGGCCCGCCGCTGGGAGGGCGTCAAAGCCGCATGCGATTGGTCAAAGCTGGGTGCGGTCCGTCTGGAATCGTCCAAACCTACGGTCGACGGCGGCCGGCAGGTAGCGCGCGATGTCCTGGAAAGCGGGGCGACCGCAGTCATCACGTACAACGACCTCCTTGCCATCGGCTTGATGCAGGAGCTCCAGGCCGGTGGGATGCGGGTTCCGGACCAGATCAGCATCGTGGGTTTTGACGACATCTTCGGTGCGGACTTCACTACTCCGGCGTTGACCACAGTGCGCTCGCCCCTTGGGGAGTGCGGAACCCGCGCAGTCACCATTCTGTTGGACATGCTCCAAGGCCACGATGCCCCCAGCGAAGCTGTGAGCGTGGAGACCGAGCTCGTGGTGCGCGGGTCAAGCGGAAGGCTGCTGAGCTAGTCCTCAGTGTTCAGGCAAATCGACTGTTGCACTGAGTTGGCAATTTTTGGCAACCGGTTGACAAAATGACAAGTTGAACCGCAAGATTGACCTATGTCACAGTCCATCGCAGCACACCCTGACAGGCTCCTGCCCGCAGATCCCGGGACGCGCAGCATCGCGCGCTCCTTGCTGGAGCGCGTCCAGGACCTGCCCATCATTTCTCCGCACGGCCACGTTGACGCCGCTGTCATTGAACAGAACACGCCGTTCCCTGACCCTGCCGCGCTCCTGGTCAGCCCGGACCACTACGTCACCCGCCTGATCCACGCCAATGGTGTTCCGATGGATCAGTTGCTGACAGGTACGGCGTCCGCGCCTGATTCGCGGGAGATTTGGAGGCAGTTCGTCCAGGCCTGGCCGCTATTCGAGGGCACTGCCTCCGGGTACTGGCTGCGCACCCAATTCCACGAAGTGTTCAAGCTCGGCGCAGACCTCGGTGAGATGCCGGCTGACGCCAGTTATGACGCGATCGCCGCGAAGCTGGTGGAGCCGGACTTCCGTCCTCGTCAGCTTTTCAAGGACTTCAACATTGAGGTCCTGGCCACCACGGATGATCCTCTGGACGACCTTGCCAGCCACAAGGCCCTCACTAATGACCCCAGCTTCAACGGCCGCGTGCTTCCCACGTTCCGACCGGATGCTTATCTGAATGTGGCGCATCCCAGCTGGAACGCCAACGTTGATCGTTTGATCGAAACTGCCGCGGACGGCGCAACGGGCTACGCCGGATACATCGCGGCAGTGGAAAACCGCCGTCGCTACTTTGTAGAGCACGGCGCAGTATCGGCGGACCACGGCGTGCGCACACCGGCCACGCTCAAACTGGATGCCGCTGAAGCTGAAGCACTCTTTGAACTTGCCCGTGCCGGCAAGGCTACCGCGCAGGATCGCGATGCCTTCGAGGCCCACATGATGTACCAGATGGCACGGATGTCGGTGGACGACGGCTTGGTCATGACCATCCACCCTGGCTCGTACCGTAACCACCATGGACCTACGTTCGAGTCCTTTGGGGCGGACACCGGTCATGACATTCCGTTCGCTGTTAATTACACCGAGGCCATCCGTCCCTTGCTGCAGGATTTTGGCACGGCCAAGGATTTCCACCTGGTGCTTTTCACCCTCGACGAGACCGTTTTCTCCCGTGAACTGGCACCGTTGGCCGGGTTCTACCCGTCCGTCTTCATCGGTGCGCCGTGGTGGTTCCTCGATGCCCCGGATGCCATGTTGCGCTTCCGCTCGGCAGTTACAGAAACCGCCGGTTTCTCGCGGTCCTCCGGCTTTATCGATGACACGCGCGCGTTCTGCTCCATTCCCGCACGGCATGATGCCTCCCGCAGGATTGAAGCGTCCTTCCTCGCGCGCCTTGTAGCCGAACACCGCGTGACTGAAGCCCGCGCCCACGAGCTGATTCTCGACGTCGTCGATTCCTCGCCACGCAGGGTGTTCAAACTATGAGCGTTCATGGGCTCCCTCGATTGAACCGTGAGGTCAAAGCGGTTGAAAAGGCTCCCGTGCGCATTGTGCACCTGGGACTCGGGGCCTTTCACCGTTCGCACCAGGCCTGGTACACGCAGCACGCCGGCGACGCAGGGGATTGGGGTATCGCCTCCTTCACGGGGCGTCGTCCGGATGCCGCCAACGTCCTTGCGGCGCAGGACGGCCTTTTTACCGTGGTGGAACGATCCGATGCAGGGGATTCCTTCGAGGTTGTAGGCAGCATCGTAGAAGCCATCGATGGCGCCAATATTGAGCGATTGATCGAACTCGTCTCAGCACGGCAAACCGCGGTGATAACACTTACCATCACGGAAGCAGCATATGCACTCGGTGCGGATGACCTGCCGCGGCTGGTCGCGGGGGAGCAACCCACGACGCCGTTGGGCCGCTTGGTCCGTGCCCTCGCGGCCCGTAGGGATGCCGACGCCGGACCCCTCGCGGTGGTTTCCTGCGACAACCTCTCGGACAACGGAAACGTGGCCCGTGCGGGCGTAGCGGAAATCGCCCTGCGCTTCGACGCCGGACTTGCCGACTGGATCGACCACAACGTCAGCTTTGTCAGCACGTCGGTGGACCGCATCACGCCCCGCACTACAGCTGACGATGTTGCTCTGGTCAGTGAACAGTGCGGGTATCGGGACGAAGCGCCCGTGATCACTGAGCCGTTCCACAACTGGGTGCTGAGCGGACAATTCCCCTCCGGGCGTCCACGTTGGGAAGACGCCGGAGCCGTTTTTGTGGATGACATCGAACCTTACGAAAACCGCAAACTGTGGCTCCTCAACGGCGCGCATTCCATCCTGGCTTATGCCGGGCAGTTGCGCGGCCACACCACAGTGGCGCAGGCCTTGGGTGACGCCGCATGTCGTGAAGCTGTTGAGGAATTCTGGGACGAAGCCGCCAAGCACCTTTCCGGTGAGGAACTCGGCATCCCTGAATATCGGGCCGCCTTGCTTGAACGCTTTGGGAACTCCCGGATAGCACATCATCTGGCCCAGATCGCCACGGACGGCAGCACCAAGCTCCGAATGCGTGCGCTGCCCGTGCTTCGTGCGGAGCGGGCCGCGGGGCGAAGCGGGGTTGCTGCGGCGAGGATGATCGCCGTGTGGTCCGCCTATGTCGCGGTCAATTCTGAGCTGCAGGATCCCCAGGCTTCAGCCATTGCAGCTGCCAACGGGCTCTCTGGGGGTGCGCGGGTCGCGGCGTTGCTGGGGCTTTTGGACCCAGACCTTGCCGCCGAGCCAGGCGTGGTGGAGCTGATCCAGGAGCTGACCTCCGCTTGGGCCACTGCCCGTGCCGGGACAGGAACTGCAGCGTAGTTTTCCTTTCTGGCGATCGCAATTGCCACGACGGCAACCGGTTGCCAAAAGTGGCAAACAATTCTAGACTCATATTCAGTACTTGTGGTGAACATCGCATTGAGGCGAGAAGGAACCCTTCAACCCAGCCAAATCCCGAAAGGAAAAGCTGTGAAAATCATTGCCGCTGAAGTCTTCGTGACCAGCCCCTCCCGGAACTTCGTCACGCTGCGCATCACCACGGAGGACGGTGTAACGGGCATCGGCGACGCGACGCTCAACGGCCGGGAACTCGCCGTCGCTGCGTACCTCAAGGAGCATGTGGCGCAGCTGTTGATCGGAAAGGATCCGCACAGGATCGAAGACACCTGGCAGTTCCTGTACCGCAGCTCATATTGGCGCCGTGGCCCCGTGACCATGGCCGCGATTGCTGCCGTGGACATGGCGTTGTGGGACATCAAGGGCAAGGTGGCCGGCATGCCGGTCTACCAGTTGCTCGGTGGTGCATCCCGTAACGGGCTGCGTGCCTACGGACATGCCTCGGGTTCGGACATCCCCTCGCTGTTCGACTCCGTTCGCGAGCATCTGGAACTGGGTTACAAGTCCATCCGGATCCAGACCGCGGTCCCAGGCATCAAGGCTGTGTATGGTGTGGCAGCGCAAGCCCAGGCCTCGGGTGAACGCTACGACTACGAGCCTGCCGGCCGTGGCAATTTCCCGCTGGAGGAGGACTGGGACACCCGCGCATACCTGCGGCACCTGCCTAGCGTTTTCGAGGCCGTGCGCAATGAGTTCGGCCCGGAAATTCCTTTGCTTCACGATGGCCACCACCGCATGACACCCATTCAGGCGGCCAAGCTTGGCAAGGCGCTGGAGCCTTATGACTTGTTCTGGTTGGAGGACTGCACGCCGGCCGAAAACCAGGAAGGGCTGCGCCTGGTCCGCCAGCACACCACCACCCCGCTGGCCATCGGCGAGATCTTCAATACCGTGTGGGACTACCAGACGCTCATCAAGGAACAGTTGATCGACTACGTCCGCGCGGCCTCGACGCACTTCGGCGGCATCTCGCCCTTGAAGAAGGTCATGGACTTCGCGGCCCAGTACCAGATCAAGTCCGGCTTCCACGGCCCTACGGACATCTCCCCAGTGGGCTTCGCTGCCCAGTTGCATGTTGGTTTGGCCATCCACAATTACGGCATCCAGGAATACATGCAGCACTCGGACAAGACCAACGAGGTCTTCCAGCAGTCCATGACGTTCAAGGACGGTTACCTGCACCCCGGAGACGAGCCCGGCATCGGCGTGGAGTTCAACGAGGAAGCAGCTGCTGCGTTCCCGTACCAGCAGGCGTACCTGCCGTACAACCGCCTCGTGGACGGCACGGTGCATGACTGGTAAAGCGGACATGACTGGTAAAGCGCAACCCCTCCAGCACATTGTGGTGATGGGCGTGGCTGGCTGCGGCAAAAGCACTGTTGGCGCAGCCGTCGCTGAGCGGCTTGGAGCTGAATTCCTCGACGGCGATTCGCTGCACCCGCAGTCGAACATCGAGAAAATGGCCTCGGGTACTCCGCTGAACGATGAGGACCGTGCACCATGGCTGGCCGAAATCGGGAGGCGATTCACGGCGTCGAACTCTTCTCTTGTTATTGCCTGCAGCGCCCTCAAGCGCGCCTACCGGGACATCATCCGCAGTGGGGATCCGTCCGTGGTGTTCGTGCACCTGCATGGCACGCGTGAGTTGCTGAACGAGCGCATGAACGCCCGGCCCGGCCACTTCATGCCAGCCTCCCTGCTGGATTCGCAACTCGCAACGCTTGAGCTGTTGCAATCCGATGAAGCCGGCTTGGTAGTGGACATCGATCAACCTGTGGAGGAGATCGTGGATTCAGTGAGCCTCACTTTGAACGGACATGCTGAAGCTGCGCGCCACCCCGCGGCGACGTTCCTGGTGGACCTCAAAGCTGCTCCCTTCCATCTTGACGACGCAGCTGTCGAATGGGTGGAGAACACCATCGGCTCAATGACCCTCGAGGAGAAGATCGGCCAGCTCTTCATCAACCACAACAACGACTACTCCCCGGAGTACCTCGACGACGTACTGGAGAAGTTCCACGTCGGCGCCATGCGATACCGGCCGGGGCCATCCAAGGCCGTGCAGCAACACATCCGCTATGCGCAGTCGAAGACCCGTATCCCGCTGCTAATAGCTTCAAATCCTGAGATGGGCGGCGCGGGCAGCTGCGATGATGGCACGTTTGTGTCCACCCACCTGCAAGCAGGTTCACACCCGGATAAGTCCATAGCCCGGCAAATGGGCCAGGTGGCCGGTGTCGAAACCGCTGCCTTGGGCTGCAATTGGGCTTTCGCGCCGATCGTGGATATTCACTACAACTGGCGGAACACGGTCATCTCCACCCGCGCCTTCGGGAACACCCCGGAGATAGTGGTGGAACGGGCAAAGGAGTACTTCGACGGCATCAGCGAATCGCCCACCGTCTGCGCCATGAAGCATTTCCCTGGCGACGGTATTGATGAACGCGACCAGCATGTGGTCACGTCTTACAACACCTTGGGCTATGAGGAGTGGAACCGGACGTACGGCCACGTCTACCGCGAAATGATCGGTCACGGAGTGCAGTCGATCATGATCGGCCACATCGGAGCCCCTGAGGTGTCCCGGCACTTCCGTCCCGGTTTGTCCGATGCTGAAATCTTGCCGGCGACACTCGCTCCGGAACTGTTGCAGGATCTGCTGCGGGGCGAGCTCGGCTTCAACGGGTTGGTGCTGACGGATGTATCCCTGATGGTCGGGCTGACGCAAGCAATGAAGCGCAAGGACCTTGTTCCGGCCACCATCGCAGCGGGTTGTGACATGTTCCTGTTCTTCCGCAACGGTGAAGAGGACTTCCAGTACATGGTGGACGGCTACAAGTCGGGTGTCATCACCGAGGTCCGGCTGCACGATGCCTTGCGGCGGATCCTGGGGTTGAAGGCAAGCCTGGGATTGCACCGGATTGAGCGTGAGCAGCTGGTGCCATCCGCGGAAGCATTGGCTGTCATCGGCAGCGACGCACACCGCGCAATAGCCGCAGACGTTGCGGACAAGACAGTCACGCTTGTCAAGGACACAGCCCAGAACCTGCCCATCACCCCGGAAACACACAAGCGCATCCGGCTCTATGGCATTTCGGGTGGGGCTGACTTCACCCGCGCCGATCCCTTGGCCTACCTGGACACCGTTAAGGAGGAGCTTGAAGCCGCGGGTTTTGAGGTGCACGTATTCAAAACAGCGGAGCAACGTGAAGCTGTGGGGGAATCCGGCATGAATTTCATGAGGGTGCTCGCCGAGGAAGCAACGGGCGACTACGCGGAGAAGTACGACGCCGCGTTCGTGTTCGCCAACGTCAAGGGCTTCGCGCAGGAGGCGGCAATCCGGATCAAGTGGTCCTCGCCGATGGCCGCCGAGATTCCCTGGTACGCCACCGAGGTTCCCACCGTATTCATTTCCCTCAATCAGCCCAACCATCTGATCGATGTACCCATGGTCAAGACCGCCATTCATGCTCATGCAGGAACGCGTGAGGCCATTCGGGCCACCATCCGGAAAATCCAGGGCAAATCCCGGTTCCAGGGAACGTTCAACGAGAACGTCTTCTGCGATTCGTTCGATACCCGGCTCTAGCCCCGCGCTTCGGACGGGGTAGTCGCCGCCGTCGAAGGATCACGGTCCTGGGCCGATGCACTGGAAGCCCGGCACTGCCCACAAGGCGGTGCCGGGCTCCTCCCTTTGGTGCCGAAAGCATGAAATGGGAAAGTGTGAACGCTAACAACGTTGTAAATCAAGACTTCCGGATGAGGTTCCTACCTGCAATCATTTTGTGATCCAATCCACTTGACCGACGGTATTGTTAGCGTTCACAATGGCAGTCGTATCACCTTGAAGTAGCCTGTGCCGCCCCCAGCGCACAGGCCAACCCAGCTTCACCGTGCCGGACGCGCAGATGCTCCGGCTGCATCAGAGTTCGCGGCAAAGCTGCCGCGGAAGGAGAGCATCGTGAGATTAAAGAAACTCCTGGGCGCCGTAGCGGTTGTCCTTACCTTGACCGTGGGAGCCACGGGCTGCGGTAGCCGCGGAGGAGCTGCAGAATCCAGCAGCACCGCCAAGCCCAGCGATTCGCTGGTCGGCATTTCGATGCCGACGCAGACGTCCGAGCGTTGGATTGCCGATGGCGCCAACGTTGAGAAGTCCTTGAAGGACCTTGGTTACAAGACTGACCTTCAGTTCGCCAACGATGACATCCCTACGCAGGTCTCCCAGATTGAGAACATGCTGACCAAGGGCGCCAAGGCCCTGATCATCGCAGCAATTGACGGCACCACCCTGACCGACGTCCTGGCCAAGGCCAAGGAACAGAACGTCAAGGTCATCGCCTACGACCGCCTCATCAACGGAACACCGAACGTTGATTACTACACCACCTTCGACAACTACACCGTGGGTGTCCAGCAAGCTACGTCACTGCTCACCGGCCTTGGCCTGGTGGACGCAAGTGGCAAGAAGGTTGACGGCAAGGGCCCGTTCAACGTGGAGCTCTTCGCCGGAAGCCCGGATGACAACAACGCCAACTTCTTCTGGACTGGCGCCATGGACACCCTCAAGCCCTACCTGGATGCAGGCACCTTGAAGGTTCCCAGCGGCCAGACCAAGTTCGAGCAGGCAGCCATCCTGCGCTGGCAGGCACCCGTTGCACAGAAGCGCATGGAAGACATCCTGACCTCGGCTTACAGCTCCGGCACCAAGCTTGACGGCGTGCTCTCCCCGTATGACGGCCTCTCCATCGGCATCATCTCGGCCCTGACCAGCACCGGCGGCTACTCCACCGGAAAGCTGCCGGTAGTTACCGGCCAGGACGCTGAAAAGGGCTCCGTGAAGTCCATCATCGCCGGCGAGCAGTACTCCACGATCTTCAAGGACACCCGCCAGCTCGGCGCGCAGGCCGTGAAGATGGTCGACGCCGTGCTCAAGGGTACGGAACCGGAAACCAACGACACCAAGACCTACAACAACAAGGTCAAGGTTGTTCCGGCCTTCCTCCTGAAGTCCGTCATCATCACCAAGGACAACTACAAGAAGGAACTCATCGACTCCGGATACTACAAGGAATCCGACGTCAAGTAAGCACTTCCTTCGGGTTGTGGTCCCGCTGCCAAAGCGGGGCGGGACCACAACCCACCATGAGCCGGCCGAATCCCCGGCCAGGCAAAGTTTCCAACCAGTCAGTGGGAATTGACGATGAACGTACCCATTCTTCAAATGCGAGGAATAACCAAGACCTTCCCCGGGGTCAAGGCCCTTCAGGACGTCACCCTGGATGTAAACCGTGGCGAAGTCCACGCCATCTGTGGAGAGAACGGCGCCGGGAAATCCACCCTGATGAAGGTATTGTCCGGGGTGTACCCGCACAATTCTTTTGACGGCGACATTCTTTTTGAGAACGAACCCTGCGAATTCAACAGCATCTCGGACAGCGAGAAGCGCGGGATCGTGATCATCCACCAGGAGCTGGCCCTTAGCCCGTACCTTTCCATCGCTGAGAACATTTACCTCGGCAACGAACTGGCAAACAATGGCTGGGTGGATTGGCGGAAAACCAACCTCGAAGCCGCCAAGCTGCTTGCCCGTGTAGGTCTGAGCGAAAACCCCGTCACACCCATCCAGCACATCAGTGTTGGTAAGCAGCAGCTGGTGGAGATTGCCAAGGCGCTCTCCAAAGAGGTGAAGCTCCTCATCCTCGACGAGCCAACCGCTGCGCTCAACGATGAAGACTCGGACCACCTGCTGGACCTCATCCTGCACCTCAAGGGCCAGGGCGTCACCAGCATCATCATCAGCCACAAACTCAACGAGATCCGCAAGGTGGCTGACGCCGTCACCATCATCCGCGACGGCAAGTCCATTGAGACCTTGCGGCTGGACCAGGGCCAGATCACCCAGGAACGCATCATCCGCGGCATGGTGGGACGTGACCTTGAAAGCCTCTATCCGGACCGGACTCCGAACATCGGCGAGGAAGTCCTCCGCATTGAAGACTGGACCGTTCAGCATCCCCAGGACCACAGCCGCACCGTGGTGCACAATGCCAACATGAATGTCCGCAAGGGCGAAGTAGTGGGCTTGGCCGGCCTTATGGGCGCGGGCCGCACCGAGTTGGCCATGAGCGTCTTCGGCCGGACGTATGGACGCGCCGTGTCGGGCAAGGTCTACAAGTACGGCGAGGAGATCAACACGTCCACCGTTTCTGACGCGATCGATCACGGCATTGCCTACGCCACCGAGGACCGCAAGCACTATGGCCTGAACCTGATCGAGGACATCAAACGGAACATCTCCATGGCGGCGCTGAACAAGCTGGCCAAACGAGGATGGGTTGACGGCAACAAAGAAACCACCGTTGCCAATCACTACCGCAAGAGCATGAACATCAAGGCGCCGTCCGTGGCAGCCATCACTGGCAAGCTCTCCGGCGGTAACCAGCAGAAAGTGGTGCTGAGCAAGTGGATGTTCTCGGATCCGGACGTGCTGATCCTGGACGAACCAACCCGGGGCATTGACGTCGGCGCCAAGTTCGAGATCTACACGATCATCAATGAACTCGCAGCCGCCGGAAAAGCCGTGATAGTGATCTCCTCGGAGCTGCCTGAGCTCCTGGGCATTTGCGACAGGATCTACACGCTGTCCGCAGGGCACATCACAGGCGAGGTCCCCATCGCCGAGGCCACCCAGGAAACCCTCATGCACTTCATGACTCAAGAGAAGGAATAGCCAACATGTCCGCCCTACGAGAATCCCTTGGCTTCCTCACAAGCCGCCTCCGCCAGGTTGGCATCTTCGTCGCCCTGATCCTGATCGTTATCCTCTTCCAGGTCCTGACCAACGGCATCCTGCTTGAACCGCAGAACGTCAGCAACCTGGTGGTCCAGAACAGTTACATCCTGATCCTCGCCATAGGCATGGTGATGGTCATTATCGCCGGTCACATCGACCTCTCCGTCGGATCCATCGCCGGGTTCATCGGTGCTGTTGCCGGTGTGATGATCGTGCACTGGGGCTGGGCGTGGTGGCTCGCCATCCCGGCTTGCCTCCTGGTAGGTGCCTTGGTGGGTGCCTGGCAGGGTTACTGGATTGCCTATGTGGGCATTCCCGCCTTCATCGTCACCCTGGCCGGCATGCTCATCTTCCGCGGCCTGACGCTCATCACCCTGAAGAACCAGCAGATCACCCCGTTCCCCAACGAGTTGCGGGCGCTCGGTGGAGGCTTCCTCCCCGATATCTCCGGCGGCACATCCGTGCTGGAATGGTTGACCGTTATCCTGGGCGTTGGCGGCACCGCAGCCATCCTCTTCCAAGCCATCAAGGAACGCCGGGTCCGGCGCAAGTTCAACCTTGAGAATGAGCCGATGGCATGGTTTGCCGTCAAGAACGGCTTCATTGCAGTGCTGATGCTCATCATCACGTTCCTGCTGGCCAGTTACCGTGGAACCCCGATTGTGCTGATCGTGCTGGCAGTCCTGGTGATCCTGTACTCGGCATTGATGAACAACAGCATCTTTGGGCGCCACACCTACGCCATTGGTGGCAACCTGCATGCAGCAGAGCTCTCCGGCATCAAGACCAAGAAGGTAACCTTCCGGCTGTTCGTCAACATGGGCGTCCTCGCCGCGTTGGCCGGCCTGGTGTTCACGGCACGACTGAACTCCGCCCAGCCTGCCGGCGGTACCGGCTTTGAACTGGACTCCATTGCTGCCGCCTTCATCGGTGGTGCGGCCGTCCAAGGCGGCATCGGTACCGTTGCGGGAGCAATGATCGGTGGCCTCATCATGGGCGTCCTGAACAACGGTATGTCCATCCTTGGCCTGGGAACGGACTACCAGCAGCTCATCAAGGGCCTGGTTCTCCTCCTTGCAGTCGGCTTCGACATCTTCAACAAGAACCGGACGGGTGCTGGTGGAGGATCCTCAATCAGCCGCCGCTTCAAGTGGAAGACCACGCCTCCGGCAACCGAAGCTACCAAACCTGCCACGACTGAACCTGTGCGGGTAGACGCCAAATAGCAAAATCCCTGGGATTGGCCTGCATCCTGCTCCGAGCTGAGCTGACCTGCTCAGAGTGGAGAGCCGGGTGCGGGCCAATCCTGCCCAAGACCGCCATACGAATCCATAAAGTGAGGTGCGGATGTCTCCCGGGGCAACACCGAGCAGGCCACCCGTCATGGGGGATGTAGCCAAGTTGGCCGGGGTCTCGCACCAGACCGTTTCCCGTGTCCTGAACAACCACCCCAACGTGAGCGGGAAGACCAAGGAACGCGTGGAATCGGCCATCGCCAGCCTTGGATACAGGCGCAACACGGCGGCGCGCAGCCTGGTGACGCGGCGGTCCCGGACCATAGGCGTGCTGGCCTGCGAAACCGGTCAGTACGGACCCGCAAATACGTTGCTGGGAGTCGAACAGGCAGGCCGGGAAGCAGGGTATTTTGTCAGCATCGCCAATCTCCGCGAAGTGACCGGCGACAGCATCAACGACGCCATCGCCCATTTCCGCAACCAGTCAGTGGAGGGGGTGGTCATCCTGGTCCCGCATCCGGATGTCCTGGCTGCCCTCCGTGACGTTGCCGTACCGTTTCCTATGGTTGCCGTGGGCGCAGGAACCGGGAACCAACTGACGGGTGCTTCACTGAACCAGCGTTTGGGAGCTCGGTTGGCTGTGGAACATCTCATCGGGCTCGGACACCGCCACATCGGACACATTTCCGGGCCGCCGCATTGGATTGACGCGGCTGAGCGCATCAAGGGATGGCAGGAGGCACTCGGCAACGCTGGCTTGGAGGCCCACGTTCTTCTCCAAGGGGGATGGGATGCCGCCTCGGGATACGAAGCAGGCCTGGCGCTCATCGAACAGCGCAAACTCGACGATCAGCCCACTGTCACCGCCGTCTTTGTCGCGAACGACCAAATGGCTGTGGGAGTCCTTCGCGCCCTCCAGGAAGCCGGGTTGCGGGTCCCGGAAGACATCAGCGTGGTGGGTTATGACGATCAGCCCGAAGCTGCGTTCTTCCTGCCGCCACTGACCACCATCAAGCAGGACTTTGAAGAACTCGGCCGCCGTTGCATGTCCGCGGTACTCCACCAGTTGGAAAGCGAAGCAGGCAACGAGGAGCAGATCGTGAATCCCCGGCTGGTTGTCCGCTCCACTACTGCTGCCCCTGCGCTCAGCCCAGCTCGGTCGCCACTAAACTAGAAGCCATGACTTCCACCAGTACCCCCGCAGCAGACACTGCAACCGCCCGTGCCCGCCTTCTTGAACTCATCAAAGAGTTGGCGGTGGTCCGCGGAAAGGTGATCCTCTCCAGCGGCAAGGAAGCTGACTACTACATCGACCTCCGCCGCATCACCCTGCATCACGAGGCCTCCAAGTTGGTGGGCCAGGTCATGTTGGCAATGATCGACGACGCCGGGATCCCGGTTGAGTGCGCTGGCGGACTCACCATGGGTGCCGACCCCGTAGGTACCGCTGTCATGCACGCCGCCGCCGATGCCGGCCGCGCCGTGGACGCGTTCGTTGTCCGCAAAGCCCAGAAGTCGTACGGCATGGGCCGCCAGGTGGAAGGTCCCTCGGTTGAGGGCCGCAACGTGGTTGTCCTCGAGGACACGTCCACCACCGGCGGGTCCGCGCTGACCGCCGTCGAGGGCGTCCGTAAGGCCGGCGGCAATGTGGTGGCCGTCGCCGTCATCGTGGACCGCGATACCGGCGCCAAAGAGAAGATCGAAGCCGAAACCGGCGTGCCGTACCTCTTTGCCTTCGGCAAGGACGAACTGGGCCTCAACTAGGGAGTTTGCGTACGGGTGATGCCCCTAAAAGCGTATTTTAGGGGCAACAACTGTGCACAAACTACGGGGCTGTAAGGCAGTGCCCGCGAAGCCTATGCTAGCTGCGTGGACGTTCAAGTAGGGAAGCTCCAGGCTCCGCCGGAGGTGAACGAAAACCTCCCGGGCCCGGGCTCTGCCATGCCCGGATCCGGATCGGTTGATGCTGCCGATCCGGCTGACTGGGCGCGGATCCTGCCCCACGTTTCGCGGATAAAGCGGACATCGCGCCGTAACTTCCTCATCACTGCAGGGGTTTCAGTGGCGTTGGCCGGAGACATGCTGTTTACCCGGCGCGTGCAGGCCGAACGGCGTGCCACCAAGATCCTGCGCGTCCCCGATTCCTACTCGGATCTCTACTTTCCCAAGGCCAGTTGGATCCTCTTTCCCGGGTACAAAACCAGCTGGGAAGAGGCACAGTGGATCCTGAACTCACTACGCCCTGCCCTTCACCAGCGCGGCCGCCTTGCCGCCGTCGGGTATTCCAACCTTGGCCTGGACGTTGATGAGATCGTCCGTGAACTCGTTCTCCACGTGCGTGAGCTGGGGCTGGAGAAGCTGTATTTCTATGGCCACAGCTTCGGTGGGATGCTCGCCACGCAAGTTGCCGCCCGCCTGCTGGAGCTGCATGGTGTTGAGACGCAGTTGATCGTCCTGGATTCCAGTCCCTTCAGCCGCGCTGATGTGCTGGATCAGAGCTGGTTCGACGGCGTGGTGTTCCTTTATGAGAACGGCTTCCGTATCCCTTCAGTCCTGCGTGGCGGCTATGAACTGGGGGAGCGGGTGGCGCACAAGGACGAACGCACGTGGCGGCAGATCCTGGACCAAAGCCTGGAGCAGCTCTCGCCGATCGCCCCGTCCAGCGTCCTGATCCAGACGGAGTCGGCGTACATTTACCACTTCGATGGACTGCGTCTCGCCGGCAAAATCGGCTCGGCAAAAATGGCATTCCTCGGCAACTCCAAGGACAACACGGTTAACTACGAGTCCGCACGCGCGGGGTGGAGCAAAGTCTTCGCGGCGAACATGAAGCTTCCCGTGCTCAGCACAGAGGGTGCCCGGCCTGCTCATGCCAGCCCGCAGTGGAGTTCCGACGTTTACAGGCCCCTACTAGAGCGGGTCCAGAATGAGCTGGAACCGCTGCCGCCTGCACCCGTCGAGCCGTCGTATCAGGAGCCAAATGGGCGGGTTATCCGGCCGGCGTAGGTCTTCTTGCTGGAGCTGCGGCTTCCATTGACTCAACCTCGCAGCGCTTCAACCTCGACGGCGGTAAGGCCCGCCTCGTGCAGGAAGCCGCGGGCGTCCCCGAACTCCCGTGCGAAGCCGACCAGGAAATGCCGGATCGCGGCCTCAGGGCTTTGCAGGATCATGAGGTCAGGGCTGAAGTACTGCGCGGGCGTGGAGGGGACGTGAAGCCGCCACGTCTCGGCCATGACCTGCAGCAGGTTTGGAAGGTTGCGCGTGGTGGCCGTGTAATCCTTCACCACGGCCTCGTCCGATTCGCCCGCGGCCATGAGTGCAATCGCCGACACCACTCCAGTCCGGTCCTTGCCCAGCGAACAATGAACCAGCGTGCGCTTGCCTTCCGCGACGGGACGCAGGGCATCGGCAACCCACTCGGGCCGGACGCGGATCCAGCCCAAATACAGGTTCCCCAGGTCCTCCGGAGTTTCCACCGCCTGCAGCGACCCCGCCACTGCGTTCGGATCCAGGGGATTATGGATGAGCTCGACGGCGGGTGCAGCGACGACGGTACTCCCGCCACCGCCGTCGGGCTTGGTCGCGTTCGAAGGAGAGGAACCGTCCGGAACCAGCCACGGAACCAAGGACCGCTCGAGCTCGCTGCGCAAGTCCATGATGGCCTGGATGCCATGCTCCGCCAGGAACCCCGATGTCGCGGCAGCATCCAGGCCAAACGGCTGGCTCCCCCTCAGTATCCGGCCACCGGCCAGAGGACGGAGGTTGAGCACAGCCATGACAGGACTCCTTTGGCTTTAGATCTGGCTCTTGAGGTCGGCCACGGAGTTCAGGATCTGGTTGGGTCGGAACGGGAAGGACACGATTTCCTCGCGCTGGGTGATGCCGCTGAGCACCAGGACCGTGTGGAGGCCGGCTTCCATTCCTGCCACGATGTCGGTGTCCATGCGGTCGCCGATCATCGCCGTGGTCTCCGAGTGGGCATCGATCTGGTTCATGGCCGAGCGGAACATCATGGGGTTCGGCTTGCCCACAATGTACGGCTCGCGGCCCGTTGCCTTGGTGATCATTGCCGCGATTGCGCCGGTTGCCGGCATGGGGCCGTCCTTGGAAGGACCGGTGGCATCGGGGTTGGTTGCGATGAAACGGGCGCCGGCAAGGATGTGCCGGACGGCCATGGTGATCGCTTCGAAAGAGTAGGTGCGCGTCTCGCCGAGCACCACGAAGTCAGGTTCTGTGTCCGTGAGGATGAATCCGGCTTCGTGCAATGCGGTGGTGAGGCCGGCCTCGCCGATGGTGTAGGCGCGGTTGCCTGAATCAGAGGACTGGACCTGGTCCTTGAGGAACTGGGCTGTGGCCAGCGCGGAGGTCCAGATGTTCTCCTCCGGAACTTCCAGCCCGGAGGCGCGGAGGCGGGCTGCGAGGTCGCGCGGGGTGAAGATGGAATTGTTGGTCAGGACAAGGAAGCGTTTGGACGTATCCACCCAGCGCTGGATGAGCTCGGCTGCACCGGGGATTGCCTGGTTTTCATGAACCAGCACGCCGTCCATGTCCGTGAGCCAGCATTCGATTTCGTGGCCGTTCCGGTAAACCGACGCGGACGTGTGGGGCGTGGATTCTTCTGCCATATTTGCCTCCGGCTGGGATTGGTCATGCACTGCCTCCCAGTCTTTCATCATTCGCAGCGGGAGACATCCCGTGGTTCCCGTGGCCTTAACTATAAACTCAGTGTATAGATGGAGCTGTGAACAACTCACTCACCCTCCTGGGCCTTCTGAATCGCGAGCCGAGCTATGGCTATGACCTCAAGCACTCTTATGACCGATACTTCGGAGCGGGCAAGGAGCTGGCCTATGGGCAGGTGTATTCCACGCTGGCGCGGATGGTCCGTGATGAGTTGATCCGGTCTTTGGGCGAAGAGACCGGCGGAGGTCCGGATCGAAAAAAGTATGCGATCACAGACGCCGGAGAAGCCACGGTGCGTGAGTGGCTTTTTACTCCTGACAGTCCCTCCGAATCCCTGCAAAGCAACCTCTTTGCGAAAACCGTCATCGCACTGCTGTTGGATGACGACGCCGAGCGGTTGCTTGATGTGCAGCGCAGCCAGCACATGTCCCGGATGCGGGAACTGACCCGCGCGAAGAAGGAAGCAGGCCTGCTGCAGGTGCTGATGTGTGACCACGGCCTGTTCCACATCGAAGCGGACTTGAGATGGATCGACCTCACGGCTGCCCGCCTCTCCCAACTCAAAAAGGAGCTTCAGAGCGCATGATCACCAAAACACCCATCCTCAGTGCCCGTGGGTTGCGCCACTCCTTTGGTCCGACGGAGGCGCTCCGGGGAATAGACCTGGACGTTCATGCTGGGGAAGTGCTGGCCGTCATGGGCCCATCCGGATCCGGGAAGTCCACGCTGCTGCACTGCCTGGCGGGGGTCCTCGTGCCCGACGGCGGGACGGTGACGTACAACCCCGTTGATGAAGCGCCCTTGCACCTCAACGAACTGAAGGAGACCAAGCGGACCCGTCTGCGGCTGACGGACTTTGGGTTCGTCTTTCAGTTCGGGCAGTTGCTGCCGGAACTCAGCGCGGTCGATAACGTCAGCATCCCGTTGCTGCTTGACGGGATCAAACGCCCTGATGCGCTGCAACGATCCAGAGACATACTGCAACGTCTTGGCTTGGACGGGTTGGGCGAAAAGCTGCCTGGCGAATTGTCCGGTGGCCAAGCCCAACGCGTCGCTGTTGGCCGGGCTTTGGTGACGTGCCCCGCAGTGTTGTTCGCCGATGAACCCACTGGCTCGTTGGACTCCCTCGCCTCGGAAAACGTGCTGACCGTGATGCTGGATCTTGTCCGCGAAGCCGGGACAACGGTGGTGATGATCACCCACGATGCCCGAACCGCTGCCTATACCGATCGGGAAGTCATTGTGCGCGACGGTGCCTTAGGCGCCGGATACCGGGTGTCCGCGTGAACACGGGACTTTTCCGGCTGGCAGTGGCAGGCAGCCGTTCCGCCTACGGCAGGTTGGCCGGAATCGCTGGAGGAGTCGCCGTCGGAGTGTGTCTTTTGCTATTGCTATGGGGCGGCGCCAATGGGTTGCAGGCCAGGGACGATCGTGGCGCTTGGCTGCGGGAAACCGGGCATCCGTCTGTATCAGATTCGGTAGATGCTTCGGGCCTTGCCGCTCCCATCCCCTTGACTCCGGAAACAGTGCTCATGCGGGCCAACGGGCTGGAGATCTTCCGGGACCAACTCATTGAGCGCCGCGATTTCGCTGCACTTCCTTCGGCCACTGTAGGCATCCCGGGAATCGGTAGCCCTCCGGAACCCGGGAGCTACTACGCCTCGCCGGCGTTGCAACGCCTGATCGAATCGACGCCGCCGGATCAGCTCGGAGACCGGTTTGGGAAGTTTGCCGGTGTGATCAACGACGCTGCCCTGCCCGGGCCGGATTCCCTGGTGGTGATCACAGGGGCCTCAGAGGCCGAGATCCGAAAGAGCGGAACCTCCTCGTTGGTTTCGGACTTCACAAGTAACCCGTACGGAGGCAGCGCCGTCTCTTACACCACGGTGCTCCTTATCGGAGCGATAGCAGTGTTCTTTCCCGTGTTGCTGTTGGTCAGCATCGTCACAGATTTAGGAGCGGCGCAGCGACGGGAACGGTTTGCGACGCTGCGACTCATTGGGGCGTCACCCGGCGCAGTCTCCCGCATTGCCGCCGTCGAAATTGCCATCCCCAGCCTGATCGGTGCCGCGATCGGCCTTGCCCTGGCGGTGATGTTAAGGCCTGCGACTGCCCAGATACCGATCAACGGCACCAGACTGTTTGCCGCTGATCTGACCACCGGATGGGCGGCCAATGTGGCGGTGGTGGCTGCAGTGGTGATGGCGTCTGCGCTTGTCGCCGCCATTCGAACGGCACGTGCAGACGTTGGGCCTCTAGGAGTGACGAGGGCCGTTCATGAGAAGAAGCCCACAATTTGGCGGATGGTCCCGCTGGTCGTGGGACTCGCCTTCATGATTTTGGCGGTTGTTCTCATCCGTGTTCTGGAGTTTCGGCTGCCTTGGCTTGAGTCCCCGCTTCTGGTGGGCGGATTCATGATGGTCCTTGCAGGCATCGTCGTGATCGGCCCGTGGCTGACTCGTGTGGTGAGTCGGCTGGGCCTGCGTCGGGCACGAAGCGCGGCAGCAATCGTTGCCGCAAGCCGTATTCAAAAGACTCCGGCGGCTACTTTCCGGTCGGTATCAGGGCTCGTGGTTGCAGTGTTTGTTGTCTCGGTTTTCGCCGGAGCCTCCAGCATCCTGGAATCCACGGAAAGTCCACAGTGGCGCCCCGGATTGATGCAGGCCACCAGCCTCCACGCAACAATGAGGTCTGAAGAAACACAGGTTCGGGTGGGGGAATCAGCTGCCACTGCAAAGGAATTGCCCGGAATTCTCAGCGCCACCATAGGTTATGGCCCTGCTGTGCTTTCGGACCGGGGCGCCGGATCTCAGCTCTACTTCCGGGCCTCGGAAGCTCGAGCCTTGGGGTTCGATGACATTCCAGCAGCAGAAATTGTTGCAGTGGACAGCGCCTTCCTCTACTTCTGGACAGCTCAGCCACTGGCCCTGACACCGGCTCCCGATGGGACTCTGGCCGGTCTTGTTCCGGTTGTCATGGTGGTGGACACCGACGGCACTCCTGAGGCCATGGACCGCGCCCGGACTGCGTTGAGCCGCTCGGGCGTCACGGCCACGCCGGCGTCCTCCCCGTCTGACTTTCAGTTGCAATCATCCAAACGCCTGATTCAGGGCCTTGCCGTGCTTGCGTACCTCGGCATGTTCGTTGCGGTCGCCATCGCAGGGCTCTCACTCGCGGTGGGTACTGCCTCGGCCATCCTGGACCGGCAAAGGGTTCTTGGGCTTATGCGTCTCATGGGGATGCCAGCGTCAATTCTGCGTCGAATCATTGCCCGGGAAGCTGCAGTTCCCCTCCTGAGCGTGCTGCTGCTTGCCATTGGCCTCGGGTTCCTCACGGCCTGGCTCATGGTCACGGCCCTCAACGACGCATACCAACTCTCCTGGCCGGAGCCCGGATACTTCATTGCCTTGGCTCTGAGCCTGGTCCTGGCACTCAGTGCTGTCATCGCCACCTTTGGCCTGATCCGGCGAACTACTTCCGTTACGGCTACACGCTTCGAATAAAAAGGCGGTTCGAAGGGAGACATCGCGTGGTGTGCCTGCGTGGGTAGTTCTGCCCATGTGGATATTCGGCTTTGACTTGCGTTGGGCGGCTCAGCCTCGACTACGCTTGTTCCGGCGCAGGCGTGCCACCACCGTGGGTCGGGGGATCGACATGGTGGATTTTTTGTGTCGCCGCACTTCAGCAGGTCCCCAGCACTGGATCGACAACCGGATATCCCCAGATACACCGGTACTCAACGCATTTGAAAGGGCCTGTCATGAGCAACAACAATGGAGTGCCGCAGCCTCCCTACAATCCCGACGGCGTGCCGCAGCCACGCTACGACACCGGCCAGGAGCAGTATCGGCAGTATCAGCCGGGCCAGACCCAGCCGATGTATCAGCCGGAAGCGATGTACCAGCCGGAAGCGCAGGGACAGGAAGGCCAGACCCAGGCTTTCCCCACTCAGCCGGAGGTGACCCAGGCCTTCCCCGCGCAACAATACCCAACCCAGCAGGGTTACCCTGACGGCGAGTTCGCGGAAACCGTCCACCGATACCCGCAGACGCAGCCGGGTCAGCCCGGGTTCACCCCGCCGGGCAGCGGCTACCCCGGTCAGCCCGGCGGACCCAGCCAGGGCCCGGGTGACCACAACAAAAAGGCGCTCTTCCTCATCCTCGGAGGGGTCGCCGTCGTCGTGATCATTGCGCTGGTAGTCGTGTTCGCATGGTTGATTCCTTCGGTGACCAAACCCGTGGCTGTAGAGAGTCCCGTGCCTTCGGCCAGTGCCTCCGACGAGGCGTCCGACGCAGCGGCCGAGCCGTCCGAGGAGCCCTCAGGCGAAGCAACCGCCTCCTCCGAGATTCCGGAGGGCGCTATCCCGCTGCCCAGCGTGTGGGAAGAATTTGCCGGCCCGACGAATGTTCCGGCCGACGGCGATCCGCTGTTCAGCAAGTGGGTCACGGGCGAATCTTCCTTCCAGTACCTGGCCGAGTGGACGCATGACGAATCTTTCGGGATCACCAAGGACCCCACCACCGGTGAAGAAATCCAGAAGAAGGCCCAAGGCACGGTGGAGGCGGATGGCGACGGCATTGCCCTCGCTTACGCATTCTTCGCCGAGTCCGACGAAGGCAAGTTCGGCAAGGATCCGAAAGAGATCAAGGCCGCGATCGAAGATATCGAGGCCCGGTACAAGGGCATGACCGCCACGGAACTGCCCCAGAACCTGGTGGGCCACAAGTGCACCTCGGACTTCAAGACCTCGATGCCCGAGATCCGCGAATTCCGCCGTGGCGCAGCAGTGGTCATTGGCTTCACCTGCACCAACGCGCGCGGCGAAGAAATCCAGGCAGTCAACCTGTTCTCGGTTACGCCGTGGGGAACTCCGCAGATGCTGGGCGTTAGCGGGCACAAGACCTACTGGGATGCCCACCCCGGCCTGATGGAGCAGCTGGCCAACTCGTACCGCATCAACAAGTGGAAGATGGTCTAGGCGCTCGGGCAAAGAGGCAAAGACCGGGCAGGGCTAAAGTTGAGGGGTGACTGACCTTCCCCCCAACACGGCCCTGCCCACCCCTGCCCACACCGCAGCAGAAGCTGAGGGGACCACGGCAGAAGGCGGGACTGAAGCGAAGCCGGAGGTCGGCGTCGGGCCCTGGGAAGGCGAGTGGCCGGTTGGCGATCAGTGGGACCCGGACCTGCTCAGGGACGGCGACCGCCGCAACGTGGTGGACCAGTACAGGTATTGGAAGCACGAGGCGATCGTCGCGGACTTGGATTCCAAGCGGCACGAATTCCACATCGCGATCGAGAACTGGCAGCACGATCTCAACATCGGCACGGTTGTGCGCACCGCCAATGCGTTCCTCGCCAAAGAGGTCCACATCATTGGTCGACGCCGGTGGAACCGTCGCGGTGCCATGGTCACCGACCGCTACCAGCACGTCCGCCACCACCCCACTGTCGAGGAGTTTGTCCAGTGGGCGCAGGGGGAGGGGCTTGCCGTGATCGGCATCGATATCTTCCCGGATTCCGTGCCGCTGGAGACCTACGACCTCCCGGAAAAATGCGTCCTGGTGTTCGGGCAGGAAGGCCCGGGCCTCACGCCCGAGGTCCACGAAGCCGCCGTTGCTACGTTGTCCATTGAGCAGTTCGGCTCCACGCGTTCCATGAATGCTGCCTCTGCTGCGGCGATCGCGATGCACGCGTGGGTTCGCCGGCACGTGTTCCAGCAGCCGGTGCGTTAGCCTCCTTTTGCTGCCTGGGAGGCCGGCTACGCTTCGCTCGGAAATCCGGGTAGGCCGTCGATGCTCAGTGCGTTCCTCTCGGCTCGGTACGCAATCATGCCGTCCGTGCCCTTCTTCTCGGCCTGCAAGCGGAGAAGGTCACGCTCGCCAGCCATCTCCATGACAGGGACGCCCCAGCCGCAGGAGTCACTGATACGTGTGACATCCACTGTGATGACGGCCCGCGTGCTCGGGTGTTCGGGGTGGAGAGCCACTACTTCTTCAAATGCTGCTTCACCGGGAAGGAACACCGAGCCTTGGCCGTGGAGGCGAACGATCCGGGGCCTGCTGCCGAACGAAGTGAACATGAGGCACACCCGGCCATTTTCCCGGAGGTGCGCGATGGTCTCGACGCCGCTGCCGGTGTAATCCACCCAACCCACCCGGCGAGGGCCCAGGACCGAGAAAGAGTCGTGGCCGCGAGGTGACATGTTCACATGTCCGTCTGCTCCCAGCGGCGCGGTCGCAACAAACCACATGGGCTGTTCCTCGATCCACGATTTGAGGTCCTTGTCGATGGAATCGAAGAGTTTAGCCACGGTCAAAGCATACAAACGAGCGGGCACGTTGTGCCGCAACATGGGGTTCAAATGCCAACCCGGCGGAAGTGTTAAGAGCCCCAGTGACCCGAAACACGGCGTCCCGGCGGATATCGCTAGGATGGGAGCTAGCCGTAAGCGGTCTACTCCAGGGTTACCAACCCACAGACGAATTCAGCATAGGAGTCACCATGCCCATTGCAACCCCAGAGATTTACTCCGAGATGATCGACCGCGCGAAGGCTGGCGGATTCGCTTTCCCCGCGGTCAACGTGACGTCGTCGCAGACTCTGAACGCTGCGATCCGCGGTTTCGCCGAGGCCGAATCGGATGGCATCATCCAGGTTTCCACCGGTGGCGCAGCTTACTGGTCCGGCGCTTCGGTCAAGGACATGGTTGCCGGTTCCCTCGGTTTCGCCGCGTTCGCCCGCGAAGTTGCCAAGAACTACAACGTCAACATCGCCCTGCACACGGACCACTGCCCGCAGGACAAGCTTGCAGACTTCGTTCTCCCGCTGCTCTCTGCTTCCGAGGAAGCCGTCAAGGCCGGCAAGGACCCCATCTTCAACTCGCACATGTGGGACGGCTCGCACGAGACCCTCTCCGAGAACCTGCGCATCGGCCGCGAACTCCTTGAGCGCGCAGCTGCAGCGAAGATCATCCTCGAGGTCGAAATCGGCACCGTCGGTGGCGAAGAAGACGGCGTTGAGAACGAAATCAACGAGAAGCTCTACACCACCACCGAAGACGCTCTCGCAACCATCGAGGCCCTGGGTGCCGGCGAAAACGGCCGTTACCTCACCGCCCTGACCTTCGGCAACGTGCACGGCGTGTACAAGCCGGGCAACGTCAAGCTCCGCCCGGAACTGCTCAAGCAGATCCAGTCCGAGGTTGGCGCCAAGATCGGCAAGGACAACCCGTTCGACCTCGTGTTCCACGGCGGCTCGGGCTCCTCCGAGCAGGAAATCGCTGACGCTGTTTCCTACGGTGTCATCAAGATGAACATCGACACCGACACCCAGTACGCGTTCACCCGCCCGGTTGCCGGCCACATGTTCTCCAACTACGACGGCGTCCTGAAGGTCGACGGCGAAATGGGCAACAAGAAGACCTACGACCCCCGCGTCTGGGGCGCTTCCGCCGAAGCCGGCATGGCCGCGCGCATCGTCGAAGCAGCCCAGCAGCTCGGATCGGTCGGCAAGACTTTCTAATGTCCGACGAATTCCGGAAGAACCTGATGGGGCCGGAGCCCACGCTCCTGCCCGCCGAAACCGAGATCTACCAGCACCTGGCTCTCGGCAAGGAAGCGCTGGACCTCGTGGAGAAAAACCCCACGTCGTCTCTTCTCTGGGCAATCCTCGCCGAGGAAGCCTGGGCTGAGGGCCGCACCATCGACTCTTACGCCTACGCCCGCGTGGGCTACCACCGAGGACTGGACTCGCTGCGCCGCAACGGATGGCGCGGTGTGGGACCGATCCCGTGGGAGCACGAGCCCAACCAGGGCTTCCTGCGCGCGCTCTACGCACTGGGTCGCGCCGCCGCTGCAATCGGCGAGCCCGAAGAGCCCGAGCGGATCGAGAAGTTCCTGAACGACTCCGACCCCAAGGCCAAGGCAGCGATCGAGGCCAGCTAAGGCCCGCGCTGCTAAAGCAAACGACGACGGCGGCCCTCACCGAAAGGTGGGGGCCGCCGTCGTTAGCTCGTTGTGGGGCCTGTTGTGCGGCTGGTTGTGTGCCTAGGGCGCAGAGCGAGCCTCGCAACGAAGGGGGAGACTAAGCCTTGCGCGGGATCCCCGTGCGCGCCATTGCCTCGGCATAGGCGCCGTGGATGGCATCCAGGTATTCCTGCTGGCGGGCGGGGGTGCCAGCGAAGGAGCGGCCACCCAGGGAACGGACCTTGAAGGTCTTGAAACCGCGGCGGGCGATGCTGGCAGGAGCGGCCTTCATCAATTGGTCAGCAAGGCGGTGTGCTTCATTGCCGTGTGCCACCAGGGCGGAGGTGCGCGGCAAGATTGCGAGCAAGCGCAGGAGCGGCTTCAAGCCTTCGGTGATGTTGGCCGGCGTCAGCTTGCCCGGTTCCTCGTTGGGCTCGATCCAGGGGTACGCGTTCCACGGCATCATGAGCTCGGGGCGGAGACCCAGCTGCCACTGCATGCCGAGCATGCGAGTGGCTGCTTCTTCGTCACCTGGGTTGATGAAACCTTCGCCGGAGTTGGTGCGCTGATTGGAGAAAAGGCTGACGATGCGGCAGTCATCCATGCTGTGGGCGGGGTCGATGTAGAGGACCTCGCTGCCCGGCTTCTGCTCCTTGATGGAGTCGCACAGCTCGTTGACCTCGGCGATGTGCGGTTCGTAGCGGCGGTTCCAGAGGATTTCTTCGGGTGATTCAGTCGCCAGTTCTTGCATCAGGGGTTTGGTCTCCTAGGTGTTACTGCGCGCACCTTTCCAAGGGGCCGCGGGCATGCCGCTGCCGAACCTCAAAGGGTGCTGTTGGGGGCTAACTAACCTTACCGGACTATGGGCGCTCCAGCACCCTGTTTCGGCGCGCCCCCAAATGAGACACGGCGTGTTGCCCGGCATCGTGGCGGACGTCTCCACGGTGGGGCGCGAATTCCGGCATGATTCGGGATATGGAGAGACGAGAATCATCCGCTGCCGCTATTTCCGCTTTCGAAGGGCTGGGGGCCGATCTGGCCGGGGCGGGTGTGGTGATGGGCAAGATGTTCGGTGCCACCTCACTAATGCTGAACAAGAAGGCGCTGGCTTGCCTGAACGGGGACAAGGTTGCCTTCAAATTGGGCAAGAACACTCCGGCACATGCGCGAGCACTTGCCCTCCCCGGTGCTGAACTGTTCGATCCCTCGGGAATGAACCGCCCTTTCAAAGACTGGGTGGAGCTCCCGTTGTCCTCACAGTCAGAGTGGCCTTCCTTCGCCGAAGAGGCGCTGCAATCGGCGGCTCGGGAGTAAACCGCCCTCAATGCTTCGCGCCGCCGTCGAGCCTGAACATTAACCCATTTGTGCAGGTCAAAGCCGTTGACTTTGACCTGCACAGATGATGGGTTTGGGCTACTGGTTTTGGGGGAACCTGTTCTGGACCCCCCGAATCCAGGCACCGGTCTTCGACAGCATCATTCGCATCATCTACCTCGGGGGTAAACGTGGTTGCATCAACAGAAGCGTCACCAGAATCAGGGCAGCGTCCCGGCAAAGCACCAAAAGTCCGAGCGATCCTGGCAGGTGGCCTGGTCCTCGGAGTGGGTGCGGCGATCACCTTGGCCGCGTGGAACAGCTCCGAGTTTGCCCAAGGCACCTTCACAGCAGGCTCCTTCAACCTCCAGGGAAGCATCAACGGAACCACGTTCACTGAGAATCCGGTGGGCTCACCGGCCACGTTGGCATTCACTACCAACCCGACAAACCTTTCGCCGGGCGACGTCGTAACCGCTCCGTTCGCTGTCAGGTTGGATGCGGCGTCAAGCTACGACGCCACGGTGACCATCTCCACGCAAGGATCCACGGGGTCCGTGGCAGGCCTGACGTACGAGCTTACGCAGTCTGAAGCTTTTGGTTGCTCCGAAACTGTCACGGAAACATTGGTGGCGGCCGGGCAAACGCTGGGGACGACGCCGGCAAGCGTCACCTTTCCCCTGACTCAAGGAGCCGGTACTGACCCCGGAGCACCTGTGAACCTCTGCTTCAGGGTGACCGCCGGGGCAGTTGTCCAAGCCCAGACCGGATCCACTACGTGGGAATTCGCCGCACAGTCGCAGTGATCCATGGGTCATCGACGAGCAAAAACCAAGCACGGTGTAGTTTTCCTTCGCATCCGTGCGATCCTCGCAGGGGCATTGGCGCTGGGACTCGGCGGCTCCGTCACACTCGCGTCCTGGACTGACAGCGACTTTGCCGGCGGTTCGTTTGGAACCAGCGTTTTCCAAACTGAATCCAATGTGACCAAGCCGTATGACGCCTTGGGTACATGGAGCACCAATGACGTTTCGCCCGGCGCCACTTTGGTGTTCGATGCTACCGCCATGAGCCCGGGCACCGTTTTCTATGCGCCGTTTGCCATCAGGACCAAGGCAACATCCGTTGCCGGCGAGGTGGTGCTCGGGATTCCTGTGGTGACCAGCAGCGGAACCGGGGTCACAGACTTGGGTGCGGCGCTGCGGTATCGGGTAGTCCGATCGGCTACATGCCAGGCGTCGTCATTCACTGGGAGCCCGAATTTTGTGGTGGGTAGCGATGGCGTCAAGCCTTTGACGGTGGGCCAGGCAGTCGGCGTCGTGAATCCGCTTGCGGCGGCCACAGCGACCCTGCCCGGGGCAGCCACGCAATTCTGCTTTGAAGTGTCGCTTCCGGCGGGGGCAAACAATGCGTTGCAGGGCCAGACGGCAACCGCGACCTGGCAGTTCACTGCCACCTCAAGCTCATGAGTACGCCCAGGATCCGGCCTGGCCGGTTTCAGCACCGCTTGCGGGAGACGCTGCTGAACATTGCTGCCGCGGGCGGCGCTGTCTGCCTCGTCGCCGTCGTTCTTGCGGTGGCGTTCAACATCACCCTGATCCTGTTCAAAACCGGTTCCATGTCGCCCACCATCCCGGCGGGTTCGCTGGCCGTGGTTCGCGAGATACCGGCTGCGGACATCAAGATAGGCGATGTTGTCACAGTGGACCGGCCAGGAAAGCTGCCCATCACGCACAGGATCCAGAGCGTTGCTCCAGCGGAGGGGGCGGCGCGCACCATCACCATGAAAGGTGACGCCAACGCCGAGGCTGATCCGGCGCCCTACGTCGTGGAGCGGGTCCGGATTGTCCTCTGGTCCGTTCCCGGCCTCGCCTATCCCTTGGCTGCTGCCGCCACCCCGGTGGTGTTGGGTGCAACCACAGTCTGCGTGGCGGCGCTGGTGAGCTGGGTGCTCTGGCCCCGAAGCGGATCCCGAAACGGCTCCGGAAACGGTTCAGGGCGCGGCCAGCGCCGCAAAAGAGGGCAACATGCTGCTGCCTAGGTTGGTGGGCCTGGCCGGGCTGCTCGCTCTCTTTTTGTTAGGAGCCGTTCCGGCCCACGCCGACGAAGGACCTTCCGGTTGGCTGGAGCTCGACGCCGGCCCGGCCGGGGAAGTTCATCGTCTCACCCCTGGTGGGAGGGCCTATTGGGCGGTGGACGTGCAGGCACGGGGCGAGGGTGCAGGTTTGCTGGAAGTGTGGATCCAGCCGACCGAAACTGCAGGTCCGGATAGTGAATCCAGGGGCCTGCGGGACTTCCTCAGCGTGCAATTACGCTCCTGTGAACAGCCATGGAATGGCACCACGTGCGCGAGCGGTGAGCGGAGCTTGCTTGAGCCCACGGACCTAAACCTTGCCGAGGGCTTGAGGATTGACCTCATGAAAGACGGCAGCACCTGGTCCAACGGGTCGTACGTCCTTGTGAGCGCGGCGCTCGCGGAGGACGTTCCCGCAGAGTTCCAAGGGAGCCGCACACAGATTGTGCTGGGTGTCCATGGCTCCGGCGACGCGGCTGGAGATCCCAGCCCCGGTGCGGTCACCGCACGTCCGGGCGGGCCGCCGTCGTCGCTTGGCTTGGCTGATACCGGTGCCAGGCTTGGTGGCGCCGCGATGTTGGGCGTGCTTGCGGTCGCTGCAGGGTTTGCCCTTGCGCGGGCGAGGGGCGCGCAGGCATGAAGAAGCGGCTCGGTCGGCTGGGTTCCGCTGTAGTGGCATTGCCCCTGCTGATCTTCCCGTCCCTGCTCATCTCCGCCTCAAGCCCGCCAGAGGCGACGGAGGCTTCCTGGCAGCGGGGTGAATTCGGCACGGGTAGCTTCGGGACCATCACGATTCCGCCCGCAACCCTCAATGGCGCCTGCCAGTACAACGCTGGGTTTCTCGGCACAGACGCTAACATCCGGGTCTTTTGGAAGCCGCCCGCCACGTACCCAAACCTGACGGACGCCGTGATTGATGTTCACCTGCTCACGGCAGGATCTGTGGTGACCACACTCCAGGGGTATCCGGGAACTGCGAATACCACCGGGTCATCATCCGCTGGCTACACCACAGAGATTCCAGCTACGCTTCTTGGTGGCGTTTTGGGGTTCAACACGCAGTTCCAAGTGGATATCTACATCGCCGCGGCCGGGTGGAAGTCCACGCCCGTATCGGTCAAGGCCAACGCGGGCTCGGTTGCCGGCCTCGGAGGATCGTGCACCAATCTCTGAGTCGTCATCCCGGACGCTCCAAAAGTTGGGCAAAAGGTGGCCGGCTGGCTCCTTGACACCAGAGTTTGAGGCCCCATCGGCTAAACTTGGCTGGTAAGAGCCCCGAAACTCTTGCGTACGCTGCCGTCCGCGGCAGGCTGCACCGGTAAGTCGGGGCATTCTCATGTACGGCGTCGAGTCCTGGCCATCCGGCTTGGTCTCGCCCGAAAGAATGGGGGAGGATCCCATGCCCGCTATCGTGATCGTCGGAGCCCAGTGGGGCGACGAAGGCAAAGGCAAGGCTACCGATCTGCTCGGTGGCCGTGTTGACTACGTGGTTAAGCCCAACGGCGGCAACAACGCCGGGCACACCGTGGTGGTTGGCGGTGAGAAGTATGAGCTGAAGCTCCTTCCCGCGGGCATTCTGAGCCCCAACGCAATTCCGATTATTGGCAACGGCTGCGTGGTGAACCTCGAGGCACTCTTCCAGGAAATCGACGGCCTTGAGGCCCGTGGCGCGGACACCTCCCGCCTGCGCGTATCGGCCAACGCACACCTCGTCGCTCCGTACCACCAGGTCCTGGACAAGGTCACGGAGCGCTTCCTCGGCAGCCGCGCCATCGGCACTACCGGCCGCGGCATCGGCCCGGCGTACATGGACAAGGTGGCCCGCCTGGGCATCCGCGTCCAGGACGTCTTCGATGAATCGATCCTCCGCCAGAAGGTGGAAGGTTCGCTGCGCCAGAAGAATGAACTCCTGGTCAAGGTCTACAACCGCCGCGACATCGTGGTGGACGAGATCGTGGATTACTTCCTCTCCTTCGCTGAGCGCCTGCGCCCGCTGGTTATCGACAGCACACTGGAGCTGAACAACGCGCTGGACGAGGGCAAGGTTGTGCTCATGGAAGGCGGCCAGGCAACGTTCCTGGACGTTGACCACGGCACGTACCCGTTCGTCACCTCATCCAACCCGACGGCGGGCGGCGCGTCCGTCGGCTCGGGCATCGGCCCCACGCGTATTTCCCGTTCCATCGGCATCATCAAGGCTTACACCACACGTGTTGGCGCCGGCCCGTTCCCCACGGAACTGTTCGACGAAATGGGCGTGTACCTGCAGAAGACCGGTGGCGAGTTCGGCGTGAACACCGGCCGTCCGCGTCGTTGCGGTTGGTACGACGCCGTGCTGGCGCGCCACGCTTCCCGCGTCAACGGCTTCACGGACTACTTCGTGACCAAGCTGGACGTCCTTACGGGCATCGAGCAGATCCCGGTCTGCGTTGCCTACGATGTTGACGGCGTTCGTCACGACGAAATGCCCATGACGCAGACCGAGTTCCACCACGCGGTGCCGATCTTCGAGTACTTCGACGGCTGGACCGAGGACATCACCGCGGCCCGCACCCTGGAGGACCTCCCGGAGAACGCCCGCAACTACGTGCTGGCTCTGGAAAAACTCTCCGGCACGCGCTTCTCGGCCATCGGCGTCGGCCCTGACCGGGACCAGACGATCGTGGTTCACGATTTGATCAACGACTAAGTTTTACTGCAATTTGCGACGACGGCGGGTCACCCCCGGTTCCATGCTGGAACTGAAGGGGTGGCCCGCCGTTTTGGTGAGGCCCTTTTGGTCACGGGATGACAGCGACCGCCTTCTCCGTAGCATCCGCCCTCAACCTCGCGGCCTGGACGATGATGCCCACTGCGGCAGAAACCATGATTGCCACTCCGTAGGCCTGCAGAGTGGGCACGAGCCCCCAGATCGGCGCGAGTAGTCCGGCGATGATGACCGGCACGCTGAACGCCAGATAGGTCGCCGTATAGATGGCGGAGAAGACACCCGCGCGTTGATGGGGCTGAACATGGGGAGCGATCAGGCGAAGTTGCCCTCCAAAAGAGCCCCCGAATCCGATACCGCCAAGTACTGCGCCGATCCAGACGACGCCAAGCCATTTTTCACTGACTCCCAGGAGGACCGCCACTATCCCCACCAGGATGAGCGACACTCCAACAAGCGAGCCATGCCGGGCAGGGTGCCGGGCGAACACAAATCCTGCAGCCGCCGCGGTGAATGGACCTAGGAACGTGGTGAAACCTGCCACCAGGCCGCCGTCCAAGGCAAAGTGCAGCCGGAGAATGGTGGGGAAGAGCCCGAGGAATAAGGCCGTGAACATCCATCCCCCAATGTGAACCGGGATACCTGCAGCAAATTCTCGGCGGATGCCAACTGGGAGACTGAGCCGGGGGGTGAGGGATCGGGCTGCCCCGGGGCGTTTTGGAGTTGTTTCGGCTGTGAAGCTAACAAAAACGATGGCCAGGAGCATGACGCCCGTGAGAATGGCGAAAATGAGCATGTTGGCGTCAGCTGTGAACTGAACCGCAGCGCCAGTCACGAGGGCTCCGATGCCCAGGCCACCAGCCACCGACGCGCCGGCAA
This sequence comes from Arthrobacter sp. 21a14, assembly GCA_050627125.1. Classification (GTDB taxonomy): domain Bacteria; phylum Actinomycetota; class Actinomycetes; order Actinomycetales; family Micrococcaceae; genus Arthrobacter. The sequence continues at coordinate 1,015,531 of CP192487.1, forward strand.
TGCCGCCAGCGAGTTTTTTAAGGTGTGACGGTGCTTGCTCGGCGATGGCTGCGTTGAAAGCGCTGGTCGCAATCCCAGTGGCGATTCCTTGCAGGGCCCGCGCGATGATCACCCAGGTAATGGTGGATGCAACCATGAACGTGATCATGGAAATCAGCTCGGTGTAGAGAGCAAGCAGCATGACGGGGCGCCTGCCCAGATGATCCGAAAGTGAGCCTCCCACCAGCAGGGCTGCCAACAGACCTATTGCGTAGATGGCGAAGGCGAAGCTAAGGGTGGCGGCCGAAAAGCCCCACTCCTGCTGTCGGAGGGAGAGCAAAGGCGTGGGTGCCCCTGCCGCGAAAAAGAATGCGGCGAAGACCAACGCCAGCCCGGGAAAAGCCGCCTTGGCCGGGAAAGTTCGGGGCGGGCGCGAAGTGCGGGATGGTGACAATGTACGGGACAAGGGAAGACTCCTTAGACAGAACGGTCTAATTCCAGTTAGACAGACCTGTTCAATAAAGTCAAGAAATTTTAGACAGATCTGTCTGATATGCTTTTTGCATGGCCTCCACCAAACTTCCGGCTCGTCAGCGTCTCCTCGATGCTGCAGACAAGTTGTTTTATGCCGAGGGTGTCCACACTGTTGGCATTGACCGCCTTATCGAAGAGGCAGGCGTAGCCAAGGGCTCGCTCTTCTACAATTTTTCGGGCAAGGATGATCTCGTTGCCGCCTACCTGGAGGGTCGCGACCATCAACGGCGCGAACGCATAGCCAGGTTCCAGCAGGGCTTGGATGATCCCATCGACAAGCTCTTGGCCATCTTTGATGCCCTGCAGGAAACGGTCTCTTCTCCCGGATGGAGGGGGTGTCCCTTCGCCAATGCCAGCGCAGAGGCACTTCCCGGAAGTGTGGAGGCGCAGGCACTCCGGGCCTTCCGGGACTGGCTTTCAAACGCGATGCTTTCCCTCTGTGAAGAAGCAGGCTTTGTTGAACCGGCAGGCGTGGCCGCCCGGCTCCGGCTGCTCTACGACGGAGCTGTATCGAATTCAAATCTCGATGCGCAACCAGAAGCTGTGGGCTGGGCCAAAGAGCTGGCCGCGAAAGTTCTGCGCGACTCACCTCGCGTGTCGGAATAGCCTTGCGGGGAGGGCAGTTGTCGCAAGAATGAAGGCAATTACCTATAGCGAGTATGGAAACCCCGACGTCCTTGAGCTGACCGAGCAGCCAATGCCTAAAGTGGGGCCGGGCATGGTCCTGGTGAAGGTAAAGGCGGCGTCGGTAAACCCGGTCGACTGGAAGATCATGGCCGGCTTCCTGGACTCTTTCATGGACCTCCAATTCCCGGCCATTCCCGGATGGGACGTCGCTGGAGTGGTCGAGTCCGTGGGAATCGACGCACCGCATTTCAAGCCCGGCGACGAAGTTATCTCTTATGGCCGCAAGGATTACGTCCACGGCGGCAGCTTTGCTGAATACATTGCGCTCCCGGAGCGGCTTCTTGCCAGGAAGCCGAGATCCCTGGATTGGAACCAGTCGGCCGGTCTCCCTTTGGCCGGGCTTACGGCTTTCCAGGTGCTCAATCGTCTCGGGCTCAGGGCGGGCGAGACGGTTTTGATCCACGGCGGTTCTGGCGGTGTCGGATCCCTCGGCGTTCAGATCGCCGTGGCGCTCGGCGCACGGGTCATGGCGACCGCGTCGGCGAGGAACCACGAATTCCTCAAGTCACTCGGGGCCGAAGCGGTGGCATATGGTGAGGGGCTGTCCGATCGCGTGCGTGTGCTGAGTCCTGCTGGAGTGGACGTTGTGGCGGACTTTGCAGGTGGAAACCTTGAGGCGACGCTGAAGGTCCTGTCCGAGGGAGGCCGGCATGCATCCATTGCGGACAGTGAGGTGGAGGCGCACGGCGGAACCTGGATGTGGGTGAATCCTGTTGGTGCCGAACTGCAGCAGCTCGCTGACCTGGTGGACGAACACAAGATCCGGGTAGAGGTGGCGGAGACACTTCCCTTGGCCAAAGCAGCGGATGCCTTCCGGCTCAACATGGAGGGGCACACTCGCGGAAAGATTGTCCTCACCGTGGGCCGCGAGGCTTGATCAGTCTGGTTGCACGCACGACGGCGGCGCGTCACTTCGGTGGATTGACGGGCGACAGACCCCTAGGACCATGATCGCGTGCCAGGGTTCCAGCTGTGGTGATCGGCCGCCGTGCCGTTGAAGACTGGCTCGATAAACGTCAGCACAAGTTCGACCTGGGCCTCCAGGTCGCGCTGGCACATCTCCTCAAGCTTCAGTTTCCGGCGCCACGCCGCCCATTTTGCCTGCCTGCCATCCTGACCGTAGCCACCGAGCAGGTCGCGGAGTGGGGCGAGATCGACGCCTCGATGTTGAGCAACTTGAATTGCCGCTTGCCTTACCTCCCGGGCCTTGAACTCGAATCGCTCAGAAGGACCTCCATGGCCACACGAAGGGGTCCTTTGGATCGAGGAATAGCCGTGGAAAGCTCCATGAGTCGTGCCGGTTGTGATCCAGGGCGCTTGAGCCAATTTCTCAAGGCTTCGATGCCCGTTTCATATCCGGCGCTGGCTCGAAGGCGGAAGGCGTCAACTATGGATCGTTCGGCCGAATAGATGCCTATGCGGGCATCTTCCACGCCTTCAATCGGGACCAGGGTGCGGTCGAGATCGAACGTTGCTTTGTCGAACTGATGCCAGGTGATTGGTCCCGCGATTTTCGGAGGCGTCTTACCGCGCGGTAGGGCCAAGTCAATTGTGGAAGGGATCTCGTCGATGAGGCCGTGCCTCGCAAGTGCGCTGCTGAGGCAGATGGTAGCTAACGGCGCCTTATATGCAGCCTCAAGCAGATCCAAGTCGGCATCGAGACTCTGGCTCAAAAAGTACAGCCCTGGTCCTAGTTGATCGATGACGCCTAAGTCGCGGAGCCGATACAAGCTCGCCTTTGGTACCCCCAATCTAGAGGCCTCACTGACGGTGAAGGGAGAGCCCTTGGGGAGCTTGTCGATGAGCGGACTGCGATAGACCATGGATAAATTGTACGACAGATAAGTTTATGTGTCGTAGAAAAGATCCATTGCACCTTTAAGCGAGGATTCCTGCTGTGCTGTAGACAAAGAAAAGTTCAGCATGATCCAAGCCTACTTATGTTCAATTCATACCTAAGTGGGTTATGCTCTTCCTACCCCCTAGGAAAGAGCGAAGATGCTTCTTGAACGAGACCTCATTCAAGCCACCGGCTTCCGCAATGTCCGCGAAGGCGATCGCGTTATTGGATTTCAGTTCAGGGTGCGGATGCCTTCCTACCGCGGCATGGCCGCCTCCCTCATCGATGGCATTGCCGTTCGTGTGGGAAATCTAGTGGACGTGCCCGCCGAGGTTCCGCTCTGGACCTTCAGCGGCAACACCTACAGCCTCCGCGAACTCTGGGCCAGTGAGGGCGTGCGATGGCAGTTGGAAGAAGCCGTCGTCGTCACCGTTCCGCTGGAGGGTGGCCTTCCCCAAGGCGTGCATGATCTCCATGTGGAGTTGAAGCTCCGCATGTCCTACATCCCGCTTGAGCACCAACCCACGGTCCACCGCAGCTCGCGGCAGATCACGCTGGGGCCCGAGGGCGGCGATGGAGTCTTCCGCTACGGGGTCTCCCTCTACAGCTTCATGCACGACTATGGAACGGTTCTGGACCTGGAAACCGCCTTGGCGGCGGTGGCAGATACGGGAGCCACCGGCGTCGAAATCTTGGGCGAGGGCCATGTGCCCAATTATCCGGAGCCCACGGCGGCCTGGACTGACCAGTGGTTCGCCTTGCTGGAGAAGTACTCCCTCGAACCGACCAATTATGGTTCCTGGATCGATACGAGGCTGCATCCAGGCCGAAGCATGACGGCCGTCGAAGGTGCCGCCGCACTGCAACGTGACCTGAGGCTGGCTAATCGTCTGGGCTTTGGTTTCGTCCGTCCCAAGATCGGAGTTGTCTCCAGCGACCTCATTCCGGACCCGATCTGGACCGAGTCCGTGGAGCGTTCCCTGGATCTTGCCCATGAGCTGGGGGTGGTTATCTGCCCCGAAATCCACTCGCCCACGCCCATCAAGCACCCGGTGGTGGACGATTACATTTCCCTCATCGAGCGCACGGGCACCAAGAACTTTGGCCTGTTGATCGATACCGGAATCTTCCAGGACAGGCCCATCCCGCTGCGAGAGGGCGAGACCAAGGAAACCAGGCCCGCTTTCCTCGACGGTATCGGCGTAGACCCGGCAGACTTTGCCGACGTCGCGCAGTACGTCGTCTTCATACAAGCGAAGTTCCATGACATCGATGAACACCTGGAAGACCAGCAAATTCCGTGGCGTCCCGTCCTTAAAGCCCTGAAGGATGCCGGGTACAACGGCTACTTGTCCAGCGAGTACGAGGGCGAGAGGACGCCGTGGCGTTCCATCGAGCAGGTTCGCCGCCAGCATTCGCTGATCCGCAAGATCGCATCCGAACTCGCCTGACCTCAGAGTCTGAGACGTCCCCACAGCCAGAGACATCCCCACAGTAAGAGAAGAACAATGCCCAATGGACTGATTCACGAAGACAGCTTGCGAGCCCACCCCGAAGGCCTCGCTCTATCGCTGACCCTTCCCTGGTACCGGAGCCTCTGGCTCTCGTCTGTCTCCACGCTCAAGCTGACATTGGACGGTGAAGAGGTTCCGCAACAGGACCTCTCGTTCGAGCTCGGCGGAACCATCTACGCCCTGGAAGAACTTCCGGCCCAGGCTGAAACCCTGTGGTTCCTGCAGGAGCACCCGCTTCTCATTGTCAAACGTCCTGCGCCGGTGAAACTGGGCGAGCAGCATGCCATCCGCATCTTCGGCGAGCTGCGCCTGCCGTACATGCAGATCGCGGCCGGACAGGATGGTGGGCCGGGTATGTACGTGCCCAACTTCGTCAACCAGGCTCTTGAGTTGACCGTTGTGGACCACGACGGACCCGCACCTAAAACCACGACGCCGGTCACGCCACCGCCGCCGAAAGCGGACGAGGATCCATTCTCCCTGGGGTTGACCCTCTACTCGGCAAGTGCGGAGTTCCGCGCTGGATGGTATGACTTCGATGGGTTGCTGAACAGGGTGGCGGAGCTCGGAATCGGACCCGGAATCGAAATTGTTGCCTCCCAGGTACTGCCCACTTACCCGTCGGTGAGTGATGACTTCGCCAAGTCCTGGCATGCAGCCTTCGACAAACACGGTTTCGATGCGAGTTCCTTCGGGGCGAATCTGGACATGGGCCGCCGGCGGGACCGGGACATGAACCCGGACGAGGAATACGAATTTACAGAGACGCTCTTCCGCGGGGCAAAGAAGTTGGGATTCCCGCTGGTCCGGATCCAGAGCGCAAAGCCGGAGCTGCTGCGGCGCCTGCTCCCTCTCGCGGAACAATTGGAACTCAAGCTGGCGTACGAGATCCATGCTCCTTTGGGTCCGAATTCCCCCGAGATCATGAAGGTCCGGGACGTTTACGACGAATTGGATTCGCCGTTACTGGGCTTCGTGGCCGATTTCTCTTCCACCATGCACAGCATGTCTCCAACCTTGTTGCGGGCGGTCTCGCGGGCCGGACTCGATGAAGAAGCGCTGGAGCGCCTGCAGGCCATCTGGTCCACGGATGCCTCAATGCGTGCGCGGCAGGATGAGTTCATCGGGTACCTCCGAAGCCGTGACTTTGATCCCGCCCGGCTCGGCTCGTTCGCCCACCTCGCTTTCAACATGCACGGACATGTCAGCCCGGGCGATTGGGCTGACATCATGCCGCAAATCATGCACGTGCATGCGAAGTTCTATGACATCGACGAAGGCGGCAACGAACCTGCCATCGACTACCCGGAACTCGTCCGCGTGTTTGTGGAAGGTGGTTACCGAGGCTACTGGTCCAGTGAATGGGAAGGGCATGCCTTCGCCGAGTTGGGCGAAGTGGACCCCCTGCTGCTGGTTCGGAAGCAGCATGACCTCATCAGGCGCAGCATGCGCGCGGCGGTAGCCAAAGTCTGACGCGGGAGAGCTCCGCCTGCAGCCACCCCGGTTCTCCGGCCGGGCTCTAGGCGTTGGCCTCGGTTTGGGCAGCGACGATCGCGGCGGCTTCCTCGAAGAGGCCGCGCATCCAAATGTGCTCGGAGTCGGCATTGTGGACCGGATGCCACCACAGGGCGTTGACCAACGGCGTGGCCGGAAACGGCAGCGGCAGGATCCGGACGCCGCCCAATCGACGGGCAATGGGGGCCAAGGCTGCCTGGATGAGACCGATCCTGTTGGTTCCTGCGACGAAGTGGGGGAGTGCTTGGAAGCTTTCCACCACTACTTCCACGCGCGGCTCAATGCCCAGCTGCTGAATCTGGCGCTCAGCGGACGTGAACGCTGAGCGCGACTGATAAGTCATGACCCACGGCAGGTTGGCGATGTTTTCCATGGAGACCTCCTCGCCCACGTCGTCGTTGCTTTCTGAAACAACGGCAAGCCAATCGTCGCGCCACAGATCCACAAACGGCAGGCCCGTGAGGATCCCGTGGGGAATCACCATGCCATCTGCCGCCCTCAAGCGGTTGGCAGCGTCCTCGACCACTACGGGATTGTGAAGCATGAACCGGAAGCGGACTCCAGGTGCGCGCTCGGCTGCCAGCTCGGAAACGACCTTTCCGACAGTGGTGAAACCGTAGTCCGATCCATAGATGGAAAACTCCCGCGCCGATTCGTTGGGCTCCCAACTGGCTTGGCTCTCGAAGACGCGTCGGGCGGCGTCGAGGGCCAGTGTGGTGTGTTCGGCCAGCCTTAGGGCGAAGGGCGTGAGCTCGTAGGTGTTCCCGCGGCGGGCAAGGATCGGATCGCCAAAGTGGTTCCTCAGGCGGGCCAACGAAGCACTCAAAGCTGGCTGGCTCAAGTGCAGGCGCTCGGCCGCGCGGGTCACGCTGCGTTCGGTAATGAGGGCATCCAGGGACGTCAGCAGGTTGAGATCGAGCCTGGAAAGCAGGGCGTGGTCCGTCACGACGGCAATCCTTTGAGTCGGGGCCTTGGGAAACAGAAGGCGTAGCAGGACCAGTGTATCCACGGGCCTGATGACGTTTCCGCCGTCGATCTGGAGCACCCACGGAGTTACGTGCAGTCAGGGCCTTTACACGAAACAGCCGGACTTATGTGCGGCATCCGAAATACTTATGTGTCTTTCTGGCAAATGCCGTGCATACTGATGAGTGACGGGGGTCACGGTGCTCCCGATAAAGACAAAGAAGTCAGAAAGGCTGAAAATGACACAGCACCGCTTTCGAGGACTGAAGCTCGGCGTTCTCGTCATCCCAACCGCTGCTGCACTTGCACTGACAGGCTGCTCAGGCGCTACCAATGCCGGCAGCGCAGGTGGCTCCAAGGAATTCTCCCTGACGTTCGCCACCTCCAACACCATTGAGAGCCCGTTCCAGAAGCTGGGCGAGCAGTACATGGCAGCGCACCCCGACGTGAAGATCACGTTCAACGCGCAGCCCAACGACTCTTACGACCAGACTGTCCGCACGCAGCTGCAGGCCGGCAACGCCTCGGACGTCATCGTGACGTCGCCCGGATCGGGAACCGGCCGAAGCATCCTTCCGCTGGTTGATGCAAACTTCCTGGAACCCCTGGACGATTCGGCCAAGAAGTTGGTTCCAGTGGGCAGCGAAGCCTTGTTCGGCAAGGACGGCAAGGTCTACGGCCAGGCTGCCGAGATGACCGTCGTCGGGCTCGTGACCAACGAGACCGCAGCCAAGGCTTCCGGTGTCTCCGATTTCCCCAGTGACTTCTCGTCCCTGGAAAAGCAGTGCTCCTCGCTTAACTCTTCCGGCAAGTCCTTCTTTGCTCTGGCCGGATCAGCCGCACCCAACACTGGCCTGATGGCCATGTCCCTTGCGGCCTCCCGGGTTTACGCGGAGGACCCCAAGTGGAACGAAAAGCGCGTGGGCAAGCAGACTACCTTCGCTGATTCTCAAGGCTGGAAAGACGCGCTGCAGGCCGTCGTCAAGCTCAACGAGGCAGGTTGCTTCCAGAAGGGCGCAGCAGGCGCAGGCTTCGACGCCATCACCAAGGGCCTCGCGAGTGGCTCGTCCCTTGCCGGCTTCATCCCGGCTCCTTCGTGGAAGCAGCTCAAGACTGCAGCGGCCGATTCCGACTTTGCGGTCCGTGCCCTTCCATCCGAGAAGAGCTCCGACAAGGGCTTCGTTTACGCCAGCGCCAACTACTCCTTCTCCATCAACGCCGCTTCCAAGAACAAGGACGCCGCCAAGGCATTCCTGGACTGGGCTGCCGAACCTGAGCAGACCAAGGCCTTCGCAGAAATTGATGGCGCACTTCCCGTGAGCGGTTTGGACAGCTACGACTACGCCTCCGGCGCTTACAAGAACGTCGGCGACCTCATCAAGGACGGCAAGTACGGTCCGCTTCCCAACAGCCAGTGGCCAAACTCCGCGGTCTACGATGCACTCGCCACCGGCGTTCAGGGACTCTTGACAGGCCAGAAGTCGGTTGACCAGGTGCTGCAGGCCATGGATGCGGCCTGGGGCTAAACAGATTCACACCACCCAAAGTTCCGACGACTCAAAGGGACGAGCAAGGATTACCATGACTGCGACGATGCAATCGAAAACCGAAGCAGCAGATGCGCCCCGGCGAGGCAGGCGAAACCCGGGACCGGGCCGAAAGGTCCGTTCCCGGGGTGGTTCCCTGCAGTTCGGCCACTGGTGGTGGGCCCTCCCCGGGATCGCCCTCGTCATCGCCATCCACTACGTAGCCACGGGAATTGGCGGCTACTTCGCCTTCACCAACTGGACCGGTATTGGTTCCTTCAAAGTGGTTGGCCTGGCAAACTTCGAGGCAATCTTCAAGGACCCGACCAAGCTCGGCGCCTTGCTGAATACCCTCTTTCTGGCCTTTTCCTCCGTATTTATCAGCAACGTTGCCGGGCTCTTCATCGCCTTGGGCCTGAACCGGGTAATAAAGACGCGGTACGTACTCCGCACGTTGTTCTTCATGCCTGTGGTCCTCAGCCCGCTGGCAACCGCCTACATCTGGAAGTACATCTTCGATTTCGACGGCCCTATCAATGTCTTCCTTGCCTCGATCGGCGCTGGTGACCTGGCCAAGCCGTGGTTGGCGGACCCACAGTGGGCCATCTGGACTGTACTGATTGTCCTGGTCTGGGGAAGCACCGGTTTCGCCATGGTGATCTTCATGGCAGGTTTGGCCGGCGTGCCGGTGGAAATCGAGGAGGCCGCAGCCATTGACGGTGCAAACATGTGGCAGCGCTTCTGGAACGTCACCCTTCCAGCTATCCGCCCGGCCGTGGCCATTGCATCTACCCTGGGCATTGTTCAAGGGCTCAGGGTCTTCGACCCCATCATGGCCCTCACCGGCGGAGGCCCGGCAGGTGCTACGGAAACCCTTGCCACTCAGGTCTATAAGCAGGCATTTGCGCTCGGCAACTTCGGCGGCGGCGCCGCCTTGGCCCTGGTGCTGGCCGTCATCATCCTGTTCTTCGCCGTAATCCAGCAGCGGCTGACGCGATCGAACCCCGAGGACTAACAATGTTCCGCTACACAAAACTCACCGTTCTCCGCGAAATCGGGCTGTGGGCATTGGCCCTCCTCTTTCTTTCCCCTTTCTACTTCCTGGTGACCACTGCACTGAAATCCGATGGTGAGATCTACACAACCTCGCCGCTGGCACCGCCGTCGAGCCCTGACTTCAGCAACTTCACCGCCGTCCTGACGGCTCAAGGCAATTCAAATGTGGTGCTTGGCCTGGTGAACAGCGTCATCATCACCACCGGCAGCATCCTTGGCCTGATCGTCCTGGGGTCCATCACGGGGTACGTCATTTCCCGGTCAACCCGCCGTTGGAGCAAAGGCGCCTACTACCTGTTCCTGATCGCCATCATCCTGCCTGGCCAGTTGGGGGCAGTTCCCCTTTACATGGGCGCCCGTTCCTTGGGTCTTACCGGCTCGGCCTGGGGCCTGATCGTGCTGTACACGGGCATGCTCCTGCCTCTTTCGATCTTCCTCTATGCGAACTTCTTCCGCGGCCTGGGTACGGACTACGAAGAAGCGGCCACCATCGATGGCGCCAGCAAAACCCAGGTCTTTTCCAAGGTTGTTTTCCCGATGATGGCCCCGGCCACGGGAACGGTGACCATCTTCGCCGGACTGATCGTGTGGAACGACTTCTTCACGTCCCTGATCTTTCTGGGCGGCTCCAGCAACCAGACACTTCCGGTGGCGATGTACTACTTCATCGGCTCCCTGGTCTCGCAGTGGAACTCCATCTTCGCGATCGTGATCGTGTCCATGATTCCGATCCTCGCCCTGTTCCTCTTTGCCCAGAAGCGCTTCATCCAGGGCTTCTCCGGCGGCCTGAAGGGCTAACGCGCCCTCCAGGCAACCCCTTGTTTTAGAAATCCACTTCATCTTCCAGGAGAGAACCATGTTTAAACTTGCGCCGAATATCGACCTTTTGTTCGCCGAAGCAGGCGAAAGTGCCGCAGATCGTGTCCGTGCCGCGGCAGCCGCGGGCTTTGACGCCGTCGAGATGTGGGGTCCAACGGGCAAGGACATTCCCGCACTGAAGGCCGCATTGGAGGAAACCGGAGTGCAGCTCACCGCCCAGCTGGCGGAACCGCGGATGCAGTTCATGATCCCTCCCAAAAACCACGAACCGTTCTATGAGGGGCTCGATGCCGGCGTCGAGGTTGCCCGACAGCTCGGCTGTCCTCGCATTGTGGTTGGAAGCGGAACGGGCTTCGGCGGCCGCAAGAGGCAGGACCAGCTGGACGAACTCATCGAAATTTTCACCCGCGGCGTGAACCACATCCAGGGTTCCGGCATCACCCTGGTCCTGGAGCCCGTCAACGTGCGCGTGGACCACCCGGGAGCCCTCCTGGACCGGACGTCGGAGGCCGTCTACATTGCGCGTGGCGTGAATTCACCCAACTTCGGCGTTCTCTACGACCTCTACCACTCAACGGTTGAAGGCGAAGATGTGGCCGCGGAACTGGCCAACGCAGGCGATCTCATCAAGTACGTTCAGATTGCGGACGCTCCGGGCCGTGGCGAACCGGGTTCCGGTTCCATCGATTGGGACGCCAGGTTGGGAGACCTGGAGGCCAGCGGTTACAGCGGGCCGATCGGACTCGAGTACTACCCGACGATCGACTCCGCCAAGTCCGTGCGGCGCATCCAGGAATTGGTGGCCGCCCGGTGAGTCAGCGCTCCTACCCGGCGGCAGTCGACGTCGTCATTGTGGGCAGCGGTCCTACGGCGTCCACGTACGCGCGAATCCTGAGCGAGGAAGCGCCTGAGGCCACCATCGCAATGTTCGAGGTGGGCCCAACCGTCAGCAATCCTCCCGGCGCACATGTGAAGAACATCGCTGATGAGCAGCTTCGCACTGCCGCGCAGCTTGCTTCCGAAGGCCCCGGCGCGGGGGCTGCGACCGTCAACTCGCCCGGTGCCGTGAAGAGCGGCGAACGCAGGGCGCGGCCAGGAACCTACTTGCTCAGCGAGGGCTATGCCTTCCCCGGCGAGGACGGCATGCCCGTTGCGGCAATGTCCAGCAATGTCGGTGGCATGGGGGCGCACTGGACGGCTGCGTGCCCCCGCCCTTCCGGTCAGGAACGCATCAGTTTCATTCCAGACCTGGATGGATTGCTCGACGACGCCGAGCGCCTTCTGGGCGTCACCACCCATGCCTTTGACGGCGCGCCCTTCTCGGGTCTCGTCCGCGAGCGGTTGTCTGCGGTGGTCGGCGAGGGGCGCGAGCCCGCCCTGCGTGTACAGCCCATGCCTCTTGCGGTCCACCGCGAACAGGATGGCCGCCTCATGTGGTCCGGCGCCGACGTCGTCATGGGTGAGGCAACCAGGCAGAACCCGCGCTTTGAACTCTTCGACGAGTCGCTGGTCACCAAAGTAATGCTCGACGGCGGCAGGGCCGCGGGCGTCGAAGTCCAGGACTGCCGGACTGGCGGGAGTCACCAGGTTGCGGCGCGCTTCGTGGTGGTTGCGGCGGATGCGCTGCGGACCCCTCAACTGCTCTGGGCTTCGGGTATCCGGCCGGAGGCGCTGGGTCGCTACCTCAATGATCAGCCGCAGGTGGTGTTTGCCAGTCGCCTGGAAGGCGTGGAAGCTTCCGCCGAACCTGCTGCGCCGCAAAGCCAAGCGGGTCTCAGTCAACAAAGTGGTGTCGCGTGGGTTCCGTATACCGATGATGTCCCTTTCCACGGCCAGATCATGCAGTTGGATGCCTCGCCAGTGCCTTTGGCTGACGACGATCCCGTGGTGCCCGGTTCGATTGTGGGCCTGGGGCTGTTTTGCGCTAAGGATTTACAGCGCGAGGATCGCGTGGCCTTTGACGACGACGCCCGGGACGCCTACGGAATGCCGGCCATGCGCATCCATTACTGCCTGACGGAGCGCGACCATGAGGTGATCGAGCGGGCAAAGGCAGAGATTGTTCGGCTCGGGAAGGCAGTGGGACGTCCCTTGGACGAGCGTCCCTTTGCGCTGCCGCCCGGCGCATCACTGCACTATCAGGGCTCGACGCGGATGGGCCAGGCAGACGACGGGGAAAGTGTTTGCTCGCCCGATAGCGAAGTGTGGGCAGCCCCAGGTCTTTTCGTGGCTGGCAACGGGGTTATTCCTACCGCTACGGCCTGCAACCCAACGCTGACCGCTGTGGCCCTGGCTGTTCGTGGAGCCCGCAAAATCGCGGAAGAGTTGGACAGCTCTTTACTTATGTCAGAATCAGACAATAGAATTACCAAATAAGGAAGAAGTCGTTGCGGATGCTCACAGCACCGCAGCAAGACAAGGAGATCCCATGATTGCCGACCGCATGATCGAGCAGGGAACGCTTACAACAGAGGGCGGCCGAACCGCCATCGAAGTCCGTATTCCGTGGTACCGGGCCCTGCCGGGTTCGTGCATCGCCGGAGCGGCGCTCACCATCGACGGTGTGGCCGCTCCCGAGGAGTCGCTGCGCTGGACCATGAACAACCGCACCTTCAGCTTTGGCGAACTCGTGGAGGAAACGGACGAGTGGTGGTTCCCGCTGGATTCGGCCGTTCTTTCCGGCGAGCTGCCCCTGCCGGATCCGGAGGCGGAGCACGAAGTACGTGTGGACCTCAAGCTCTACATCCCCTACATCACCACTGACCACGGCGTGTTGCACATCGAAGAGAACGACACCAAGACCATGAAGGTAGGACAGCGATGACCGGCCTCGGCACTCCCATCCAGGGCGTTACCCTCTACAGCTTCACCCGCGCCTTCCATAGCCGGCAGTATGACCTCGACGGCCTGATCCGCAGGGTAGCCGCGGATGGTTTTGGACCCGGTCTTGAAATCATTGGATTCTCAAGCCTGCGGGGCTTCCCGGACCGGATCGATGACTCCTTCGTAGGCCACTTCCGTGACCTCGTGTCCGAAGTGGACCTGGTGCCCACCTCCCTGGCCGTCAACGTTGACACCGGCATCCGACGCGACCGCCTCATGAACCACGACGAGCTCGTGGAGTACATGCGCAAGCAAATCGAGGTCGCTTCACGGCTGGGATTCCCGATTGCCCGGGTTCAGATCTCGTTGACGCCCGATGCCATGGAAAGCCTGCTTCCGGTGGCAGAAAAGTATGGCGTGACCCTGGCTCTTGAAGTCCACGCACACCAGCACGGCGCCCACGAACTGATCCTCGCTCTCCGGGACCGCTTCGAGAAGCTAGGCTCTCCGCTTCTTGGCTTCACAGCAGACTGGGGTGCCACTGTGAGCGGCTTCGCGCCCTCGCTGCTGGAAGCTTATCGACGCCGCGGCGCATCCGAAGCGCTGCTCCAGCAGGTTGTGGCCATGTGGAACGGCTTCTACGCAGAAGGCCCTCCCACCACTGAGAAGGCCCACGGCGAACGCTTCGGCGCCTTCATTGGCTTGGCCGCCCGCAATGGCCGTCCCGATCTGGGCATCGACTTCGCGATCAACGGAACCGGTCTCTTTGGTCCGGCCCCGATCAATACCTGGCTGGAAATCATGCCGTTCGTCCGTCATGTGCACGGCAAGTTCTTCGGCATCGACAAGAACGGCGAGGAACCCTCTGTTCCAGTCCGGGATCTGGTCCGCCAGCTTGTAGAGAACGGCTACTCCGGTGCGATCTCCAGCGAATACGAGGGCTGGCACTGGAACAACTGGCAGGACCCGTTCGACATCATCCGCGGCGAACAGGCAGTCCAGCTTTCCGCCGCTGCCGACGCCGGCTCAAGGATGATCACGGATCCTGCAGAAGCCCGCAGCATCCTCAACAGCCACCTCACCCAGCCGGTCCTCGGCTGAGAAGAACGGATAACCACCATGTCAACAGGCATCGCCGGCTCGGGCATCGAGCTGGGCATTACCCTCTACTCCCTGACCTCTGAATTCGCCGCGGGTCTGTACACTCCCGAGACGCTCATCAAGGCCGTGGCCGACGAAGGGCTCGGTCCCGGCGTCGAATTCAACATTGCCCAGATGTTGCGCACCTATCCGGACGTCGACGACGACTTCGTCAAGCTCTGGCGCGACAGCATGGACCGCTACGGACTGACGCCCAGCGCTGTTGGAACCAACTTGGACATGGGCCGACGCAAGGACCGGGACATGACTCCGGACGAGGAATTCGACTTCTTTGCGCGTCAGCTGAAGACAGCGAACAAGCTCGGCTTCCACAAGATCGTCATCCGGTCAGCCGGCAAGGAGCTGCTACGGCGGCTGCTTCCCCTCGCTGAGAAATACGACCAGAAGCTCGGCTACGAAATCCACGCACCGCAGGGTCCGAACGACCCCAAGATCCTGCAGATCCGCGAGATGTACGAGGAACTCGGAAGTGACCGCCTGGGCTTCACGGCTGATTTCAGTTCCACGATGCACAGCCTCTCACCCACCCTCTTCCGGACGCTGACGCAGATGGGTCTTCCTAAAGAACACTTCGCGGTCATGCAGGACATCTGGCGCAAGCCTTTGCCCATGCAGGAACGCAACCAGGAATTTGAGGACTATCTGCGTTCCAACAACTTCGATCCGGCGAATCTGGGGCCGTTTACCCGGCTGGCGTTCAACATGCACGGCCTGGTGGCTCCCGAGGAGTGGCTGGACATCATGCCGCAGATGTTCCACGTGCACGCCAAGTTCTACGACATCGACGAGAACGGCAATGAGCCGGCCATGGACATCCCGCGCATTGTCCGCCAATTCGTCAAGGGCGGCTACACAGGATTCCTCTCCAGCGAATGGGAAGGCCACGCCTTCGCCGACCTCGGCGAATCGGACCCGATCGACCTCGTCAAGAAGCAGCACGCACTCATGCGCCGGGCCATCGAAGACTCCATAGTACTGGCCTAGGAGATGTCCATGCCAGCAACCGATACCGACCTCAGCGCGGAGATCCGGCAGCTCCGGACGGAACTGAAGGAAGCCCAGCGCTTGGCTCGCCGCGCGAACGACCGCGGCGAGATCGAGAACCTCTTCAATCGATACATGTACCTGCACAACGCATTCCAGGATGAGCAGATCATTCCCCTGTGGGTAAAGCCGGGGACTCCCGGAATCCGCGCCAGGTATACCAATGCGGGCCAATACACGGACCATGAAAGTGTCATCCGCTACCACCGGGACCGTCCGAATCCCGTGGGTAAGCTGATCCTGCACTACACCACAACACCGGTTATCGAAGTTGCGGCCGACGGCGAAACTGCCAAGGGCGTATGGATCATGACCGGCAACGAATCCGGTCTGACGGATCCCGAGGTGGCCAAGGAAAGTCCGGACTACATGTACTCTCCGGGCGAAGTGCAGGGCAAGAAGGTCTGGGCCCACTGGGTCTGGTGCAAGTACGCCGTGGACTTCCTCCGCCAGGACGGTGAATGGAAGATCTGGAAGTTCCGCTGCTACGAACTGCTGCGGGCGCCGTTCGAAGAAAACTGGATCAGCTTCGCTGAAAAGAACCAGCACGCGTTCGCCCTGGACCTCATGTACTTCGGCGACGACGGGAAGCCCGTTTTCATGCCGTCCGCTGACGAGCCAGTGCCAACCGAGTACCACCCGTATAGCCCATCGGCCAGGCAGACACTCGAGCCGCAGCCGCCGGTACCCCACCCAACCTTCACAGAGACTTTTGAGTAAGGATCATTATGGCAACCCACAACTCCCTGTTCCAGGACGCTGACGTCCGCCGGCACCCCGAGGGTATCTCTGTCTCCGTGCAGTTGCCTTGGTACCGCAGCCTGTGGCTGTCCGCCGTCGACGACGTCGCAGCAACCGTCGACGGCGTGGATATCCCCAAGTCCGCACTGCGGTTTGAACTGCAGGGTCGCTCCTATTCCATCGAGGAACTCCCGGACCAATGGGAAACCCTGTGGTTCGTGGCCGACAAACCAGACATCATCATTCCGCTGGAGCGTGTCCCCGAATCAGGTGAGGAGATCGACGTCGAGGTCATCCTTACCCTCCGCCTGCTGTACATGCAGATCGCACCCATGCGCTACGTGGGCAACCGCGTGGCTGTAGAACGAAAGGTTGTCCTGGCATGAAAAGCCTGCGGGTGGCCATGATCGGCTATGGGTTCATGGGTGCGGCACACTCCCAAGGCTGGCGCACGGCCCCCCGGGTTTTCGACCTGCCGGCCGACGCGGAGATGGCTGTGATCGTGGGCCGCGACGGCGCTGCGGTAGCAAAGGCTGCCAGGAAGTGGGGCTGGGCCGAATCGGCAACCGACTGGCGCGAAGTGATCGCCCGGGACGACATCGACGTCGTGGATATCGTGACGCCCGGCGAGTCCCATGCAGAGATCGCTATTGCCGCACTGGACGCGGGCAAGCAC
Source organism: Arthrobacter sp. 21a14 (assembly GCA_050627125.1). GTDB lineage: Bacteria > Actinomycetota > Actinomycetes > Actinomycetales > Micrococcaceae > Arthrobacter. The sequence goes on from CP192487.1 coordinate 1,032,412, forward strand.
GTACTGTGCGAGAAGCCTCTGGCCAACACCGTGGCCGAAGCCGAGGCGATGGCAGCCGCAGCCGAGCGGGCCGCGGCGAGGGGTGTAAAGGCCATGGTTGGCTTCACCTACCGTCGCGTGCCGGCGGTGACTTTCCTGCGGCAGCTTATTGCTGAGGGAGTGGTGGGTCGGATTGCGCATGTCCGTGCCTCTTACCGCCAGGACTGGCTGGTGGATCCGGACATGCCACTTGCATGGCGGCTGCAGAAAGAGCACGCGGGTTCCGGGGCGTTGGGGGACATCGGAGCCCACGCCATTGACTTGGTGGAGTTCGTCACCGGCATGGACGTGGAAAAGGTATCCGGTGTGCTGGACACGATCGTCAAGCAAAGGCCGCTCCTCAGTGCTGGTTCCGGCCTCTCTGGAAAGGCAGCCGCCGGATACGGGCAGGTAACCGTAGATGACATTGCCATCTTTACTGGCCGCTTGGCATCCGGTGCACTCGCTTCCTTCGAGGCCACGCGCTTCGCGACCGGGCGCAAGAATGCGCTCGCGATTGAGATTTCCGGGGACAAGGGGGCTTTGGCTTTCGACCTCGAAGACCTGAACAGCATCCAGTTCTACGACCGGACCGCCCCTGCCGACCAGCAGGGATTCCGCAAGATCCTGGTCACCGAGCCTGTGCATCCCTACGTCGCGGCCTGGTGGCCGGCCGGGCACATGCTTGGCTACGAGCACGGCTTCTCCCACCAGGTCAAGGACCTGGTGGAGGGCATTGTCCGGAACACGGACCCGCATCCGGCATTTGCCGACGGCTTGCGGGTCCAACGTGTTCTGGATGCCGTGGAACGCAGCTCCAACAACGATTCTGCCTGGACGCGCGTTGCTGCAGACGTCACGGTCCAGGCGTAGGTTTCCAAGCGTAGGAGGGACGAAAGACATGGCACGACCAATAACCCTGTTCACTGGGCAGTGGGCGGATTTGCCGTTCGAAGAGGTCGCCCGGCTCGCTGGAGAGTGGGGCTATGACGGGCTTGAAATCGCGTGCTGGGGCGACCACCTTGACCCTTGGCGATGGGACGACGAAGCCTACGTTCAAGGCAAGCGTGACATCCTGGAACGCAATGGCCTCAAGGTTTGGACCATCGCCAACCACCTCAAGGGCCAGGCGGTTTGCGACGACCCCATTGACCAGCGGCACCGCGACATCCTGCCGGATGCGGTGTGGGGTGATGGTGATCCTGAAGGCGTGCGCCAACGGGCTGCTGAGGAAATGAAGAACACAGCGCGCCTGGCGGCAAAACTTGGCGTCAAGACGGTCACCGGCTTCACTGGCTCGTCCATTTGGAAGTACGTTGCGATGTTCCCGCCGGCCAGTGAAAAGATGGTCGACGCCGGGTACCAGGACTTCGCGGATAGGTGGAACCCCATCCTGGACGTGTTCGACGAAGTGGGTGTGCGCTTCGCCCACGAAGTGCACCCATCCGAGATTGCCTACGATTACTGGACCACCCAGCGGACCTTGGAGGCGATTGGCCACCGGGAGTCGTTCGGCCTGAACTGGGACCCCAGCCACATGGTCTGGCAGGACATCGACCCCGTCGGATTCCTTTGGGACTTCCGGGATCGCGTCTACCACGTGCACTGCAAGGACACGAAGAAGCGCCTGGGCAACGGCCGGAATGGCCGGTTGTCCTCGCACCTGCCCTGGGCCGATCCTCGCAGGGGTTGGGATTTCATTTCGACAGGCCACGGAGATGTTCCTTGGGAGGACGCCTTCCGGATGTTGAACGCGATTGATTACAGCGGCCCGCTGTCTGTCGAATGGGAAGACGCCGGAATGGATCGCTTGGTCGGTGCCCCCGAGGCGCTGGGTTTCGTCAGGAAGCTCTCCTCCTACGAGCCGTCCGCTGCTGCTTTCGACGCCGCATTCAGCACGAAGTAGGAACATGGAAACCCATGTACCCGCTCACTGGACCCTTGCCGCCAGCTCCTTCAACTGGACGCCGGAAATCATCACCGCCAAAAGGACGAGCGCCGAGATTGTTGCAGCCATAGCCCAGGACAACGTCTCCAAGGTTGTGGAACTGGAACCTGGACTGTTGTGGCGGACGTTTCCGTCACCGCAGGATCAGGAAGTAGACGAGTTCCGGAGCCTGCTGGAGTCCGTGGGTGGAAGCGTCAGCATCGTCGGCTGCAGTCTTGACGACTACACGACGACGACGGTTCGCCGTACCACCGCGCAGCGCCTGGAGTTCCTGATACCCCAACTCAAAGCCGCCCACCGCGTCGGGGCCGCAGGCGTCCGGCTCCCGATCGGGCAGGCTGGACCGGAATTGCTCAAACTGGTCCAGCCGCTGCTGAACGATCTGGATCTGGTTCTCTATGAGGAAATCCAAGGCCAACAGCACCCGTGGAATCCCCAGGTATTGCCTGCGCTGGACCACATCGCGGCGTTGGACGATGAGCGGATCCGGGTTCTGGTGGACGTCAGCATGTTGATGCCGGCCCTCCCGGAGACGTATCTGGAGGAACTGGCCAGAGGAGGCCTCGCTCCCGAACTGCTTGCGCGGCTGAGGGCCGACTGGAAAGATCCGGCGACGAATGATGCCGTCATGGCCGCTCTGCGCTCTGATTCCGTTCCCCGCGGGATTCACACCCTTTTCATGAACCTTCTGATCCGCTTTGGGCGAAGTGACGCCACGGAGCTGAGGGAAATCCTGCCGCTGGTTGGCGCCTTCCACCTGAAGTTCTGGGACCTTGAAGACTTCGACGGGCGGGTGTCCCAGCCTCTGCAGGACCTCGGCCGGCTCTTGGATGGGGAAGGCTTTGCAGGGACGCTGACCAGCGAGTGGGGAGGCCACGAATGGCTCCAGGACGATCCGGGCGATATGACCCGTCGTCATCTGGAGCTTTCGCGCAGCGCGCTGATGACATTTTCAGATGAAGGAGTGGGCGATGTTGCGGAACGCACTGCGTGAGGATGCTTTAACCTCCGGCCCGGAGGGGTATGAACTGCGGATAGGCCTGCCGTGGATTCGCTCCATGCCACTGTCCTGCATCCTGGGCCTATCCGTCACACTGTCTGTGTCCATGGACCGCTGGTCGCCCGCGGCAGTCAGGGTAAGGCTCGGCAACCGGACTGTCCGGACGGACGAGTTGGCGGATGAGCCTGGGTGGTGGTTCATTCAGGATCGGCTGGTCCTGGTATTTCCCGCGGGTGATTTCAGCAGCGGCGATGTCATACAGGACGTCGCTGGGGACTTTGAGCTGATGATCCCGTACCTGAGTGGCGGGGCAGCCGGACCGTTGGTCCTGCCATTTCACCTCGAGGCATCGCTGCGGACCTCCCAGGAAGTGCTTGAGGGAGTTTCGCGGGACGTTGCCTAGACGGGGCTAGCTCATCGCCATGCTCTTGACGGGGCGTGGTTTTCCTTGGGCAAACCAGCGGGGGAACGTTGCTTCGAAGAGCTGTTCGCGTGCCAACTCCACTCCACCCCGCAGTGGTTCCCGTTCGTCGTTCACGGACAGCAGGATTCGCAGATCCCTGGTGGCCAACGGCAGGGACAACTCGTAGACGCGCTGCCGCACTTCGGCCAGGTACACCTCGCCGGCGGATGCCATGGCTCCGCCGATCACGATGATTCCCGGATTAAACATGTTGACCAATGCCGCGATCGATTCACCAACCACCCTGGCCGAACGCTGAAGAAGCCGTACCGCCAATGCGTCGCCGCTGATGGCTGCAAGCGCAATGCCTTCCGGCGAGAGCGGCTGTCCACGCTCTACGGAGGTGGCCAGGGGGCCGGTGGCGCTTTCCTTGATGGCAAGTTCAGCGTCGCGGATCAAGGCCCAGCCACCGGCCACGGCTTCCAGGCAGCCAACCTTGCCGCACCGGCATAGCGCGTCCGAGTCGGGAACGCGGACATGCCCGATGTCGCCCGCCGCGCCATTGGCACCCCGGTGAATACGTCCCTGCGAGAGCAGTCCGGCGCCGATTCCCGAACCGATCTTGCAATAAATGAGGTCAGCGTAGGCATCCCGCCGGCGTGCCCGTTCACCCAATGCAAGCAGGTTGACGTCGTTGTCCACCCACACGGGGGCGTCAAAGCGTTCCTCGAATGGAGTCCGGACGTCGTAGCCGTTCCAACCGGGCATGATGGGCGGCGCAACCGGCTGTCCACTTTCAAAATCGACCGGGCCGGGAACGCCGACAACCACGGACCAAACGGGCAATTCACCGGCGTCTTCAAGGAGGTCATCCAGGAGTGACATGGCCGCCTTCAAAGTTTCGGCAGGCCCACGGGAAATGTCCCACTCACGGTGCCTTTGCTCGATGATGTCCCCGTCCAAGGCTGAGTATCCAACCCGGATGTGGAGGGCGCCAAGTGCGCAAACGATGATTCGCCCTTGTTCCGAGCGGAAACGCAGGGTCCTGGGGGCGCGGCCTCCTGACGAGGCCCCGAACTCACCGTCACCAAGGAAGCCCATTTGGATCGCCTGGTCCACTCGTTGAGTCACAACGCCGCGGCCCAGGCCGGTGACACGGCCGATCTCGGGGCGGGTGGTTGCTTCCCCCGTGCGCACAAGGTTCACGATTCGCAGCAAGCTCGTGACTTCGTCTGTCTGCGCGCCGAACCGGAGCGTCGAATCTGTGGTCATAACTCCAAATTGTCCCACAAGACGGCCACTAATGTGTGGATGTTCGTGAACTATAGCCAGAACCGGATGAACTTAGGAATAATACTGACAAAAGGAGCGTGTCATGACATGGAACGTAGGCTTTCTCGGCGCTGGGCCCGGGGCGGGCGCCCTTCACCTTCCCACTGTGGGCCGTTTGTCCAGTACCTTCCGCGTGGCGCACATCGCAGATGCGGGCAGCGGCAGGGCACAAGCACTGGCTGAACCGTTAGGTGCCGCATGGTCAAAAGGACACGCCGATTTGCTCGCTGATCCAGAGGTTGAGGTGGTGGCAATATGCAGTCCTCCGGCTGACCACGCGCGGCAGCTCCTCGCTGCCGTGAAGGCGGGAAAGAAAGCGATCTTCTGCGAAAAGCCCCTGGCCACCAGTGTTGAGGCGGCCAAGGAAGTTGTAGCCGCGTGTCAGGACGCCGGAACAATCCTGCTGGTGGGGACAAACCACTTGCACGACGCCGGATGGCTGCGGGCGCGGCACTTGCTGGAGCAACAGGGGCCTGGGCAACGAGGGCCTGGGCAACAAGGACTGGAGCAACTGGGACTGGAGCAACAAGGGCGGCTCGGCTCCATCGCCGTGACGCTCGCGCTGCCGCCCAACGACCGGTATCACCGGCTGGTCTCCGAAGGGGGCTCATTCCAGGCTCCGGCACGGGGCGGGCCGGAAGCACCCGGGCCGGCTGTTGCCGCCCAGATCGTGAAACAGCTGCTGACGGGCCTTGCCGTTCACGATCTTCCCGCAGTCCGGCATTTCGCCCCTGACATCGAGCGGATTGAGTACGCCCGCTTTGTGCCGCCGATCGGATACGCGGTGGGGTACAAAGCCAGCGGCGTTAGCGTCCAATTGGCTCTGACCATGCTGCCGGCGGGCCCCGACGCCCTGTGGCGGATGACTTTCTCCTCCGCTGAAGGACGCCTGGACCTTGATTTCCCGCCTCCATTTGTCCACGCAGGAAGTGGGTGGGTCTCGGTGGTGGACGTCGATGGTTCCCGCAGGGAGTATCCCTCCGTGGACCAGGATGGTTACGAGGCGGAGTGGCTGCACTTCGCCCAACTCCTCGAAGGCCACATCCCTGTCGACTACCACCAGGTCCTGGCGGATGCCCTGTACCCGCTGGAACTGGCCGACGCTGTCTTCGCCGCCATGACCGAGGGAGTTCTTCGATGAGCCCGGCGCGTCCCGTTGTGGCAGCAGGATCCCTGCACTATCGGGCGGCAGTAGCAGAGCTTCCTGCCAGCGCGCGTCTAAGTGACCATGCGAGCGAGGGGGTGGTGGTTGTTCCAGGGGAGGGTCCATGGTGGACATCCCTGGTGGAGGCGCAGGCAGCGGGGGCTTTGGCGGTGGTCGTCTCAAACCCGAAGAGCGTGTCGCTGGCTGCGTTTGAGGCGTTGGCCGCGTTTTTGGAAGATCCCGTGTCTGTGCCGGTGGTGGTGGAGCGGCCCACGCTGCGGTCCGACGTCGTCGTTAATGCGCTCGACGCGAGGGCTGGAAGTCCGGCTTCGATGGTGACAGTTGAAGGTGCGGCGTCGGCAGGCGAGATGGAGGCAACCTTGCGCGACGGTCTCAGGTGGGCCGCTGTCCTCGCCGGCGGGCCGCTCAGCTACTGCGGCGGTGGGGACGGGATCTTTCTGCTCGAAGCCGCCGGCGCATCCGGCCCGGTTCCTGTGACCGTCGGGGTGCGGCAATTGACAGGGGATGCGCGTGATCCGCTGCTTCGGGTGATGGCGCTGGGTGAGGTCCGTACTGAGGTGGAGTGTGGCAGGGCAGGGGCAAGCATCCGCCTGAAGACGACCACGGGCCATGGAACAACGCTGGCCCCGCTGCGGTATGAAACGTCAGCTCGCCTTGCACTCCGCAGGGCACTGGACGCCTGCTCCTCAGGCGAGCGGCTGACCGAGCTCGATCACTTGCTGGAGGACCACAGACTCGTTTCAACCCTCCTCGATCCACATAAGCAAGACTGATCTGCGGCATAGCCAATATCCTCTTCCCTGATGTGCTCGGGTGGCCAGAGACTTGATGTGGGCAGACTTACAGACCATTGAAAGGATCGAAGATGATCAAGCTTCTCTCCCACCTCTCCTACGTGGCAATTACCACCCCCGACGTCGAAGCCTCCGTTGACTTCTATGTCAACCAGGTAGGACTCAAGGTTGTAGACCGCGTTGACGGCGCCGTGTACTTGCGTTGCTGGGGCGACTACTACCGCTACAGCGTGGTTGTCGTTCCTGGCGAAGAGCCGGCATTGGAAACCATGGCATGGCGGACGTCCAGCGCTGAGGCCCTCGAGGAAGCCGCTCGGCGCATCGAGGCCGCAGGGGCCAGCGGCGAATGGATCGATGTCCATGGAATCGGACGCGCTTACCGGTTTGTTGGGCCCTGGGGTCACAGCATGACGCTGCACTGGGATGTAACCCGGTACCAGGGCGAGGGCCAGGACCTTTCCATCTACCCGGACCGTCCGGCACGTCGCAGCAAGGTGGCGGGCGCACCCCGCCAGCTGGACCACGTGACCATCGCAACCAGTGACGTGGACGGGTTCGCCAAGTGGTACAACGACGTTCTCGGCTTCCGCATCATGGCCCGGACCGTCCTGGACGAAGCACCCATTTCCGTGTTCTCCGTCCTGACCACCAACGAAAAATCCCACGACCTCGGAGTAGTCCTGGACGGCTCCACCCGTGCCGGGCGCATCAACCACTACGCGTTCTGGGTAGACACCCGTGAAGAGCTCCTGATCGCGGCGGACACGCTGATGGAAAACGGCATTCCGATCGAGTACGGCCCCTCCATCCATGGCATCGGTGAGCAGAACTTCCTCTACTACCGCGAGCCTTCCAGCCTGCGCATCGAGCTCAACACCGGCGGTTACCGTAACTACGTTCCGGACTGGGAGCCCAACACGTGGACCCCGTCCATTGGTTCGAACAACATGTACCGGAATGGAGCCATGCCGATGTCCATGACTGAATCCTTCCCCCCAGCGGACGGCCCGAGTGCCACCGAAGAAGGCGTACCGGAGGAGATCAAGGAAGCCTTGTTCAACCCCTACGCGCGCCAGGGCCAAGGCTAGGAAGGCTTGCCGCCGGGAGCTGCGCCGCTGCTCCCGGCGGCTGGCATCACGGACATCCATGCCGGTAATGCCCGCTATAAACACAAACTGATTTACTTATGTCGATTTCCGACATTCAATGAAAAGCGGGCCGAAGATGGCCCGCGAGGGGAGTTACGTTCATGACGACGACGTCAGGCCAGTTGGAAGCACCGTTTGCACTGGCACGTTACCGGGACGGTGACCAAGTTCGGCTGGGCCTCGTCTCCGGTGACCGCATCCGGCCTCTTGGTCCGGAAGAACTCCATGCCGCCAATCTCAATGCCTTCCTGGCCGCTCCCGACTGGGACCACCTGGAAGAGCTTGCCGAAGGTGCTGGGCCGTGGCTGCCGCTGGAAAGCGTTGTGCTCACCGCTCCGGTGCAGCCCAGGCAGGTGCTCCAAACGGGAGCCAATTACAGGACGCACGTCATAGACCTCGTCGTCGCAGGACTGGACAAGGACGATCCGCGCTCGCCGGAGGAGGCCCGCGAATGGGCCGGCAGGATGATGGATGACCGTCAGGCAAACGGTGAGCCCTACTTCTTCATCGGCCTTCCCTCCTGCGTGGTTGGCGACGACGTACCGCTGGTCCTTCCTGCCTATAGCGAGAAGCACGACTGGGAGCTGGAACTCGCCGTAGTTATCGGCGCAGAAGCCTTCCGGGTAAGCCGTGAGGACGCCATGCAGCATGTAGCGGGGTACACGGTGGTCAACGACATCACCACCCGGGACTTGGTTTTCCGACGGGATATGAAGGAAATCGGCACGGACTGGTACCGAGGCAAGAACGCGCCCGGATTCCTTCCAACTGGTCCCTTCCTGGTCCCATCGCAGTTCGTGGACCCTGCCAAGCTCAAGGTGCGCCTGGAACTCAACGGTGACGTCATGCAGGACGCCACCACGGACGATCTCCTCTTCGATGTCCCAGCACTGGTCTCTGCCGCCTCACAGAACATGCCGCTCCTGCCTGGTGACTTGCTGCTGACGGGAAGCCCAGCTGGCAATGGAGCCCATTGGGGCAGGCTGCTCCGGGACGGCGATGTCATGACGGGAAGCATCCAAGGACTTGGAACGCAGGTGGTGCGCTGCATTTCTGGACAAGCCCAGGACGGGACGCCATGAACCTGAACAACCCTGACATGCTTGACCGCAACGATCCCGAGGGTGAGATCTCGCGCCGCGGCAAGGCCTATCGGAATTGGGGCCGGTGGGGCGAAGACGATGTCCTCGGCACACTGAACTTCATTGACGCTGCCAAGCGGAAGCAAGCGGCCGCTTTGGTGCAGGACGGCGACGTCACTTCACTATCGCAACCATTCGATATGAATGGGCCACAAAAAGGCTGGCGACGCCGGACCAACCCGGTACACACCATGTTGGACACCGGAACCGATGCCGAACGGGGCACGCAGGGCTTTCCCCACGGTTTGGGTGGCGCGGATGACGTCATTTCCATGCCGCTTCAGTGCTCCACCCAATGGGACGGATTAGGCCACATCTTTGACCACGGTGCCGCCTGGAACGGCCGCAGGGCCGGCGACGTCGTGACGAGCGACGGCGACCTTGTCACCGGAATTGAGCACGCGGCAGCGGCTCCTGTGTCCCGGGGCGTCCTGCTGGATCTTGGCCGCCATCTTCACCCGGACACTGGAGAGCTGCCGGACGGCTATGCCATCACCACGGCAGATCTGGAGTCCTGCATCGAAGCCCAGGGTGCCAGCAGCGTTGTTGGCACGGGTGACATCGTGCTGGTGAGGACCGGCCAATTGACGCGTGCGCGCAGGGACGGCTGGGGCGATTACGCGGGAGGCCCGGCGCCCGGACTTTCATTGACGACGGCTGGCTGGCTGCACAGTACGGAGATCGCGGCCATCGCCACTGATACCTGGGGTTTCGAAGTCCGTCCGAACGAGTTCGATGTTCCGGCCTTCCAGCCGCTTCATCAGGTGGTCATTCCCAACATGGGACTCACGGTAGGCGAATTGTGGACCCTGGACCACCTCGCGGAGAAGTGCCGTGAACGCGGCCGCTACGAGTTCCTCCTGGTCGCGGCCCCGTTGCCGATTACCGGTGCCGTTGGTTCGCCCATCAATCCCATCGCGATCCTCTAACCAACCCGACAACAACCAAGGGGTAATCATGACAGCAGTCCAGAAGGTAGCGATCGCCGGCAGCGGTGTTGCTGCCATGGCGGCCGCCATCCAGCTCGCCAAGGCGGGGGTCGCCGTCGACGTTTTTGAAGCGAAGCCGGAACTGAGCGCGCTCGGCTCGGGCATCACGCTGCAGGGCAATGCGCTTCGTGTCTTCGACGCCCTGGGCGTATGGGAAGACGTGCGCGAAAAGGGCATGGCTTTCGAGGGGCTGACCCTGCGGGCGCCTGGACCTGATGCGCCCGTCATCGCCCAACTCCCCGAGGTGAAAACCGGGGGACCGGACTACCCCGCGTGCATGGGGATGTATCGTCCGGACCTCGCCAGGATCCTGCTGCAGCACGCCGAAAAAGCCGGAGCGAAGGTCAGCTTCGGATCCAAAGTCACCGGATTTGATGTCCGTGATGACCACAAGGTGGAGGTGTTTGTTAACGAGGCCCCTGCGGGAAGCTACGATCTCCTGATTGGTGCGGACGGCCTGAATTCCTCTGTCCGGGGACTCATGGGCATCGACACCTCCCCGGAGACCACGGGTATGGGCATCTGGCGCGCCTTCGTCTCCCGCCCCAAGGAAGTGGAACACAGCGAGCTGTACTACGGCGGCCCGGTCTATATTGCCGGCTACACGCCCACGGGCGAGGACACCATGTACGCGTTCCTCGTCGAGAAGGCCCAGGATCGTTTCGGTGTTTCGGACGAGGAAGCCGTGAACATCATGCGCGGGGAGTCCATGGCCTACGGCGGCCCGTGGGCTTCCATCCGCGAGGACCTGGGCTCGGCAGCGAAAGTCAACTACACCTGGTTCACCAAGCACCTGGTGCCCGGCCGCTGGAACCGCGGCCCAGTGGTGATCATCGGCGACGCCGCCCACAGTTGCCCACCCACCATCGCCCAGGGTGCCGCGCAGGCGCTTGAAGACGCTGTGGTTCTGGCTGAGCTGCTGGTCGGCTCGGATGCCCTCAATGACAAGCTCTGGGACAGCTTCCATGAGCGGCGGGTTCCACGCGTTCAGGCTGTGGTGGATGCATCCGTTCAGCTGGGCCAGTGGCAGATCGAGGGCAAGAGGGACGCAGACGCCCCGGGCTTGCTCTTCGGCATTGCACAGAAAATGGCGGTTCCGGCATGACGATCGATGTTCACGCCCACGTGCTCCTGCCATCCCTTCAGGCCGAGGTTGAACGGCGTGCCCCGGAGGCCTTCAAGGCTGCTGCGGAGCTGGAGGCCCGACGCAACGGACCCGAAAGCCTCGCTGCTTCCGGACGCATGATCGGCGAACGGATTCCGCGGCTGACCGATGTCAATGCGCGGTTGGCCGCCATGGACGCACAAGGCGTGGACCATCAGTGGGTCAGTGCTTCCCCGAACCATTTCTATCCCTGGGCCGAAGAAGGTCTCGCCGTGTGGAGTGCCACGGAGGCCAACCGCCTGGTGGCCGAGCACGTTGCCCTAGCCCCGGCGCGGCTGACGGGCCTGGGCTTGGTACCGCTGCAGCATCCTGAGCGGATTGTGGAATGCGTCGATGACGCCATCCTCGGCAGGGGTCTTGCGGGCATCGAAATTTCCTCGTTTGCCGGCGACGTCGAGTTGTCCGACGAACGGCTGGAACCCTTCTGGTCGCGGGTGGAGGAGCTGGGTGTCGTGGTCTTCCTCCACCCCTTCGGCTGCAGCCTGGATGAGCGCCTGGACAGGTACTACTTGTCCAACACTGTGGGGCAGCCGGCCGAAAACGCCGTAGCCCTTTCGCACCTGATCTTCTCGGGAGTGCTGGACCGGCACCCCGGCCTGAAAATCCTGGCTGCCCACGGCGGTGGTTACCTTCCCACAGCCATCGGCCGCTCCGACCATGCTTGGCGGGTACGTCCGGAAGCCCACGGTTGCAGTGAGGTGCCGTCAAGCTATTTGCGTCGGATCTGGTTCGATACGGTGGTGCACGATCCTTCGGCTTTGCGCCACCTCGTGGACGTTGCCGGATCCTCGCAGGTCCTCATGGGTAGCGACTTCCCGTTCGACATGGGTCCGGAAGATCCCGTAGCCGAAATCCGCGCCGCAGGGCTGCCGGATGATGTCACGGACGGGATTCTTTCCACCAATGCAGAGGCGTTGCTGGCGCAGCGGGTGCGGGCATGAAGGTTGCACGCTGGCAGGACGGGGCAGAAACAGGCGAGGGCTTCATCATCGATGGCATCGTGGTGCCGTTTCCGAACGGCCTGCGGGTGGCCGAGGTTCTGGCGCGCGGTCTGGCAGGCGCCCGTGAACTGTACGGGCGAGTGAACCACGACGGCGGCCGGCCACTGGACGCTGTCCAGCTCCTGGCGCCGTTGGTTCCGGCTGCGATCAGGGATTTCGTTGCCTTCGAGGAACATGTTGAAGGAGTCAGCGCTTCTGTTGACGGCAAAAGCGAAGTAGTGCCCGAGTGGTACGAGGCGCCGACGTTCTATTTCACGAATCCCCACACGGTGTTGGGGCCCGGTGAACCTGTCGTTCCTCCTGTGACGCAGCGTCTCGACTTCGAGCTGGAGATCGCCGCAGTGCTTGGTGGTCCCGGAGGTGCCAACCTTGCCGGCGATGAGGCTGCTGAAGCTATTTTCGGCTACACCATCATGAACGACTGGTCCGCGAGGGATATCCAGTCGAGGGAAATGAAGGTCCGGCTTGGCCCTGCCAAAGGAAAGGACTTTGGCACCAGCTTGGGGCCGTGGATCGTCACGCCGGACGAGCTGGAACCGTACGTCGATGGTGATGGGTTCCTGGCACTGAGGGCGGAGGTCTTCATCAATGGTGAACGGGTGGGGGAGGACCTGGTCTCCAACATGGGGTGGACCTTCCCCGAGCTCGTCTCCTACGCATCCAGGAATTCCCGCGTCGTGTTTGGCGACGTCCTGGGCTCCGGCACCGTGGGCAATGGAGGGTGCCTGGGTGAATTGTGGGGGCGCAGGGGCGAACTTACGCCACCGCCGCTCACGGCCGGCGACGAAGTGCGCATGGTGGTGGAAGGCATTGGTGAGCTGACAGGCACGGTGGGTACCGCCGTCGAGGGCCCTCTTGTGCCTCGGGCGAGGAACCGAAGCCGCGCCCGCATTAGGGTCTAATAGAAACAATCTTCTGTTGCTTTTAGACCAAAGTTCAGTCTAAAATGTAAGTGGCGTCGGGATCCCCACAAGGATCCGTTCTCGGCAGTGAGGATGCTGCCGAGGCACAAACCGTCGCGTCGACGGCCCGATCGTTCGGGCAGAAACCCCATGCCACTTTCTACTTTGAGACTTCGGTTCCTCGTCGCGTCCCTCCTGACCGTGTCCTTCCTGGGGGCACTGGACCACACGGTGGTCTCAACTTCGCTGGCTACCATTGCCGGGGAGCTCGGAGCCCTGGAACTCATGAGCTGGGTTGTTGTGGGATACACGCTCGCCAGTACCGTCCTGTTGCCTGTGCTGGGCAAACTCGGGGACGTCCTGGGGCCACGACGAGTCTTTCTCGCTTCCCTGGTGATCTTCTTGCTCGCATCCCTCGCTTGCGGATTCGCGCAAGACATCACCTGGCTGATTGCTTCCCGGGTGATTCAGGGAATGAGTTCGGCCGGGCTGCAGCTCATGTCGCAGACCATTGTTGCCAAGGTGACCACGCCGCGTGAGCGTCCGCGATACCTGGCAATCATCGGAGCTGCCTTCCCCATCGCGATCCTGGTGGGGCCCGTCCTCGGCGGAGCGATCACTGACTACTGGGGCTGGTCCTGGGTTTTCTGGATCAACATCCCTGTGGGGGTTATCGCCTTGGTTTTGGCCTTTGTCGCGGTTCCTCGACTTGAGCGGGGCCAGATTCCGAAGCACTACGACGTGGCCGGCGCGTGCGCCTTCACGCTGGGCCTCGTCTTCCTGGTCTTGGGCGTCACATGGACCGCCGAACGAAGCGTTGGTGTTCAGGCCGTAGCGGCCCTGGCCGTCAGTGTGGTGGCTTTGATGGCCTTCTTCATCATCGAACGCCGCGCACCAGAGCCAATCGTCCCGTTGCGGTTCTTCGCCAACAGGACCATAGCCGCCGGCACCGCGCTCTCGGCGATTATCGGCGTCGGGCTTTTCTCCATCACCGCGTACCTGCCCACCTACTTCCAGATGGCCTACCGGATCAGCGTCACAGTATCCGGACTGGTGCCCATAGCCACCGTCCTGGGCATGCTGGTCAGCAACCTCCTCACCGGATGGCTGGCCAGCCGCACTGGCCGGTATCGGATCTTTCCCATTATTGGAACGTGCATGGGGGCGATGGGGCTGTTCGTGATGGCCTGGCTGCCGATCGGACTTCCCCTGTGGGTGCCGATGCTCGTCATGGGCTTTGTGGGGATGGGAACGGGATCCTTCATGAGCCTCATTGTTGCGGTAGTTCAAAGCGCCGCACCATCCAACCAGACTGGAAGCATCACAGCGACCGTCAACCTCGTGCGGCAGGTCGGCTCCACCGTAGCCACCGCCATCATTGGCGGAACCATTGGTTCAGGCGTGGCAGCGCTGCTCCCCGCAGGCATGGACGCCGCAAACCTTACACCCCATGCGGTTCACCAGGCTCCGCCTGAAACCCAGGACGTCGTGGCGGGAATCTATGGTGCTGTGTTCTCCCCAATCTTCATCGCGCTCGCCGTTACCTATGCCATTGGCATCATCGCCGCCGTCCTGCTGCCGCACGGACGGTTGGCGGACGAACCAGAAACCACCCGCCCAGAAGTCTCCGAGACCCTTTCGGCCTGACCTTGCACCAACTGACCTTGCACCAAGGAGAAACAATGTCCAAGAATCCGACGATCGCCATTGTTGGCAGCGGGCCGATCGGCTCAACGTACGCACGGTTGCTGGTGGAAGGCACCCCGGACGCCCGAGTGATTATGTTTGAAGCCGGACCGCAGGTGACCGGCCGGCCAGGTGAAAGCGTTCGCAACATCGTTGACCCCGATCAGAAGGCCAGGGCGCGGGAGATGTCGCAGGGGCCGCAGTCCGGCGCGTTCCGGGAGTCGCTGGGTATTCCGGCGGGGACCGTGACTGAAGGCATGTTCACCGCCCGCCAAGGTACCCACCTCCTTGACTTCGGTGGGCAGGGATCGGCCCACGCCGAAACTTTCCCGGCCGCTGCAGCGGCGACCAACGTCGGTGGGCAGGGGGCGCACTGGACGTGCGCAACGCCGTCGCCGGCCTTCAGTGAGAAGATCCCGTTCATCGTCGACGACGAGTGGGAGAACCTCATCACCTCGGCGAAGGACCTGCTCCATGTGCAGGGCGCAGCGTTCGCCGACTCGGGAGTCGGGGCTGCCATCCGGTCACTCCTGGAAGAAGAGTTCGCCGGCGAGCTCCCGGAGGGCTATGGAGTGGGTACGCTTCCCGTCGCCGGCGATCCCCAGCCTGACGGTTCCATGCGATGGGCTGGCGCCGATGTTGTCCTCGGTCCACTCATCGATCCCGGGTCCCCGCTGTCCGAGCGCTTCGAACTCCGTGATCTGACGCTGGTACGCCGGGTGGAAACAGAAGGCCAACGGGCCACCGGTGTCACCGTGGAAAACCTTCGCACGGGAGAAACCACTTTTGTCCCGGCAGACGTAGTAGTGGTGGCCGCGGATGCTTTCCGCTCGCCGCAATTGCTCTGGGCTTCCGGCGTTCGGCCCGCCGCGCTGGGTCACTACCTGACTGAGCATCCAGTGGTGATCTCCACTGTTGCCCTTGATGCGGACAAGATGGAGCGGTTTACCACCGAAGCGGACCTCGATGCCGAGCTTGCCCGGCGCGCCCAGAACCCTGCCGATCCCGTAGCGGCCGTCAACCGGATTCCTTTTTCCGAGCCGGATCATCCCTTCTCCGTACAGGTCATGTACTCCGAAACAACGCCGTTCCCCATGGCGCCGGAGGCACCCTACGCACGCAACCGCTGGGGCTACGTCAACATGGGTTACGGCATGCGCAAGCACCCGCGTTTTGAGGACGGCGTGACTTTTGACGACGACGAGTTGGACTACCGCGGTTTCCCGAATATGACCATCAGCTATGCCCTTACCGAGAGGGAGAACGCTGAGATCGAAGATGCCACCGCACGGCTTCGCCGGGCCGGCAGGGCGCTCGGCACCTTCGTGGCCGAACCCCGGCTCATGCCAAACGGCTCCAGCCTCCACTACCAGGGGACCATGCGGATGGGAGCGTCCGACGACGGCACGTCAGTTGCGGACCCATGGTCGCGGGTGTGGGGCTACGGAAATTTGGTGGTGGGTGGGAACGCGCTGATTCCCACGGCTACGGCCATGAACCCGACCCTGATGAGCGTGGCCATCGCAGTGCGCGGCGCCCGGAAACTGGTGGAAGAGTTGGCCGCCCCAAGCGCGGCGGTCAACGAAGAGGTCGTCCACACCGGGGCGTGACGATGACATTGGCCTGATCACATTTCGTGGACAGCCTGCCGGGGGAGGGGCATAATAGTTAGCGGAGCTAATTAGCACTGCTAACTATTAGGCCAACCTCAGGAGGCGCCTCCCAGTGACCGCAGCCATTAACGACGGACCGGCGGAGATTCAAGCTGACGTCCTTGCCATTGATCTTCGAACCGCAGTGATGCGAACATCCCGCAGGCTGCGCATCGAAGCCACCGGCGAGGTCATTACCCCCGGGCAGTACACGGTGCTCGCCCACCTTAACTCCGGCTCGCAGACGCTGCGGGAATTGGCCGAACTGGAGCACGTCCAGGCACCGTCGATGACCCGGATCGTGAACGCTTTGTCCGGGCAAGGCTTCGTTTCACGACAGGCCAACCCCGAAGACGGCAGGCAGGTCCACATCAGCATCACTCCCGCTGGCCGGGAAGTTCTGGCCGAGGCCCGCAGCCAACGGACTGCCTGGCTGGCCCAGCGCGTAGCAGGACTCAGCGAGGAGGATCGGCTGACGCTCAGCCGGGCCGCGCACATCATGCAGGAGATGAGCGCCAAGTGAGTGCCATGTTCCGTGCCCTCGAAAGTCCCAATTACCGGCTCTGGGCTGGTGGTGCGCTGGTGTCCAACGTCGGCACCTGGATGCAGAGGGTGGCACAGGACTGGCTGGTGCTAACGGTCCTCACAAATCACTCCGGTACGGCGGTGGGCATCACCACGGCACTGCAATTCCTGCCGATGCTCCTGCTTGGACCGTATGCGGGCGTCCTGGCCGACCGTTATCGCAAGCGCGTGATCCTCCTCTGGACCCAAACGGCGATGGGAATCTGCGGGCTGATCGTTGGCCTTCTGGTGATAACGGGTGTGGCCCAGTTGTGGCACGTCTATCTCGCCGCGCTTGCCTTGGGGTTGGCTGCGGCCATTGACGGCCCGGCCCGTCAAGCGTTCGTGTCAGAACTTGTTGGGCCGGAAAAGCTCTCCAATGCCGTGGCGCTTAACTCTGCGTCCTTCAACAGCGCCAGGCTGACCGGGCCTGCCATCGCCGGTGTGCTCATTGCATGGATCGGCACGGGCCCAGTGTTCCTTCTGAACGCCGCGAGCTTTGCAGCCGTCATCGTTTCCCTCTGCCGGGTTAAGGCATCGGAGCTGGAACCAGCAACGCCAGTGACCCGCGGCAAGCACCAATTAGCCGAGGGCCTCCGGTATGTGCGTCAACGCCCTGACCTGGTCCTCATTCTGTTGATGGTGGGCCTCCTGGGTGCCTTTGGCATGAACTTTCAGGTAACGAATTCCTTGATGTCCACAGCGGAGTTTCGGATGGGGCCGGAGGCGTTTGGTCTCCTGGGCTCCATCATGGCGGTGGGAACGCTCGCGGGTGCGTTGCTTGCGGCCCGAAGGACCGGCCCGCGGCTCCGTTTCATGCTGGGCGGCGCACTGAGCCTTGGCGCCTTTACTGTCCTGGCGAGCATCTCGCCGTCGTTCTGGATTTACGCGGCAGTACTTGTTCCAGTAGGGCTGGCGTCCATCACGTTCCTGAACAGTTGCAACACCACCATTCAGTTGTCCGTTGAGCCCCAATTCCGTGGACGCGTCCTCGCCCTGTACTTGGCCATCCTGCAAGGCGGCACCGCAATCGGAGCACCCCTGATGGGCTGGATCGGCACGGAATTCGGGGCCCGCTGGGCTGTGGCATCCGGCGGCGTGGTGGTCCTTTTGACCGCCGTCGCTTGTGTGATCTTGGTCAGCCGCCGCAGCCAGAAGACGCTCCGTGAACAGGTGCGCAGTGCATGGCTGCGGAGGCGGGCAACGCAAGCGTCCTGAGGCAAGTTCCGACGTCGGGCTGCCACGCCTGAGCGATGATGGGCCGCCCGCCCGATCCCACTATTACATCTGATAGTAGTGCTGTTCGAGACCCTTGATGAGCAATTCGGGCTCTCCGCTCATTGCGGCGTCGACCAGCAGCAGATGCCTGTCCGCCTGGCTGTCGGCGGTGCCCACGCCGCGCCGCATTATCGGCACCATCATGACCGCGAGAAGCGACTCCAGGCTCTGCCATGCCTCCACCAGTTTGGCCTTTGGCTGCTGATTCATCAGCGTTCCGTGGAACTCGCGGTCCAACCTCATGAGATCGTCCACGTCCTCTGGCAGACGAAGCCCCCGCATGCGCTCGGCGATGCGCCTTAGTTCTTTCTCAACGCTTTCGGACGGCGGAAGCACGGCGTGCATGGCCGCTCGCCCTTCGAGTGCTGCGAAGACTTCCCCGATCTCGGCGATGTCGCCGTCGCTGAAGTATCGAACCCGGTTACCCGAACCCGGCGAGAATTCGACCAGCCCGGTTGCGGCCAGGCGCGTCAGGGCCTCGCGAACTGTCCCGCGGCTCACAGACAGATCTTCAGCGAGCCTCTTTTCTACGAGATGCCGGCCCGGATCGAGGGTTCCCAGGATGATTTCCCTCCTGATTCGGTGCGCCACTTGATCCACGAGCGTTGTTCGCTCCGCAACCCGAGGCGCAAGCGTTCTCGCGAGAGACGTCCTTGCTGGCTCAGAGGTAGGTTGACTCTCCATTGCGCTCACACCCCTATCGGCTAATGGCAGCCACCCGCGCTTTGGAGTGGGCCTTGACACTAGATCACCAAACGATAGTATCAAACAATCATGTCGGACACGATTGTCCGACACTCTGGTCGGATAGGACACCAAAATGCATGATGGCTTCAGAAGCCAAGAGGCCGTGGTTCGCGGCCACTTCCACATTGCTGCCCTCCCTGGCGGCGGTTTGGATCTGCCGTACATCGAGATCCATGGCCGGGAGACCGGACCGCGGCTGACAGTGCTCGCAGGGGTCCACGGCTGTGAGTATGCGGCCATGGCTGCTCTGCGGGAGTTCGTTGCGGAGGTAAATCCTTCGGAACTGAGGGGGAGCATCACGGCGGTTCCCGTGGTCAACCTCCCGGCTTACCTGAGCCGGACGCCCTTCATCGTTCCGGTGGACGGCAAGAATCTGAACAGGTGCTTTCCTGGAGACCCGAACGGTAGCTTTTCGGACGTACTGGCACACCACGTGTTCGAACGCTTCATCCGGGGAGCCGACTACGTCATCGACCTTCATTCCGGAGACGTACCGGAAGCTATTGAACCGGTAGTTATCTACGACGAGTCACCGGTGGGTGAGGCTGCCCGGCGGATCGCGGTGGCGTACGGAACCCAACATGTGATCAGGCAGCCTGCCGACGCACGGGTAACCACCGGCACCACGAGTTCTGCTGCCGCGGATGCGGGTGTCCCGGCGATCACTGCTGAGGCAGGAGGCGGCGGCATCATCGATCGCAAGGCTGTCGCCATTCATGTCAGGGGTCTGCGGAATGTGGCTGCGACCTTGGGAATGCTCCCCTATGACGTTGAGCAAACCCCCGGCCAGGCCGAGCACGACCAAGGGTGGAGCTGGATTCACTCGCCGGTGGACGGTTGGTGGCAACCGAACGTCGAACTTGGCCAGCCTGTCTCCAACGGCGAGCTTCTCGGACAGGTCAGTGACCTTTTCGGCGACGTCATCCACGAAGTAAGGGCGACGGAAGCCGGGATACCCATGATCATCACCACGAGTCCCGCGATAGCCGCGGACGGACTCCTTATGGTCCTAACCCAGGAGGTTTAAGAATGAGCACCACCAAGAAGCGAGTGGCCGTCATCGGTCTCGGAACGGCAGGCAGCATGTCCGCCTGGCGCCTGGCTTCACGGGGCATGGATGTAGTTGGTTACGAGCAGTTCGGAATTGCCCACGACCGTAGTGCCCACGCGGGCGAGTCCCGTATCTTCCGTACCGCTTACTTCGAAGACCCTGAATACGTGCCATTGCTTCGCACCGCCAAGGCGCTGTGGCAACAACTCGAGGGTGAGACGGGCACCAAACTGCTCACTCTTGCCGGCAATCTCATGCTGGGGGAGGCATCATCGCAGATGGCCAACGTCAGTGACTCCATCGATAAGTTCGGGGTGGACGCCTCCATCATTCCGCTCGACGAGGCGCGCACCCGCTGGCCGCACCATCCGTTCCACGAGGGCGACGCCGTTGTCCTGGACCGTGAAGCAGGCTATCTTCGCCCTGAGCTCGCGGTGCTGAAGGCCGCCTACCGGGCCAAGTCGCTGGGCGCCCAACTCCGCACCTACACCCCGGTTGAAGGGGTCGAAGTCAAGGACGACGGGGTCTGGGTCAGCGCCCATGACCGGAGCGAGCGATACGACCACGTTGTGGTCACCACCGGTCCCTGGGCCGCGAAGCTGCTTCCGGAACTCGCGCCACTCGTGCAGGTTCGCAAGGCGGTATCAGCGTGGTTCGTCGCGAAGGAACGCGGAGCATTTGATCCGGCCAACTTCCCATGCTTCATACGCACGACGCCTGAAGAGTTCTATGGACTGCCAGCGATGGACGGGAACGGGCTGAAACTAGGCCTGTCCGGCACCGTCAACCGTCTGGTCGATGACCCCGACGCCCTCGACCGCACGGTCCCCATCGACGAAATGAAGGCATTCAGGCAACTCGTCGCCGATTCCTTCCCTGCACTCTATCCGGATCCTGTCCGGGTGGCCGCCTACATGGAGGGCTACACCCAGGACGGGCACGGGATCGTTGGGCGGCTTGGCGGCGAGGACCGCATCACCGTCCTCACAGGCCTGTCCGGGCATGGGTTCAAGCTTGCACCGGCGCTCGGCGAAATCGCCGCGGACTACGCCCTTCATGGCGCCAGTGACAACACGATCCCGCTCCTGAGCCCCGACCGGTTCCTTACGATCCAGACCTCGACGGCGAACCCGTGAGGTGATGTAAGGCCCCGTCCCAGTCATTAACTGCATCCATCCAGCACCACTGCACGGCTTTCCTGTAACCGCACCATCCCAACCAAAAAATTCCAAGGAAAACACCATGAAGACACAAAATAAGGTCCACGCCGCTGTGGCCTCACTGGCCCTCCTGATTGGCCTAACCGCGTGTGGCAACGCCGCCGGCAGTGAACCTTCGGCCAGCCCCACCGAGCTGGGCCTGAGGGACATCTCGGAGGGTGTCCAGCCCGATCCGAAGGCTGTGAGCCTTCTGCCGAAGTCGTACAAGGACAAGGGCGAGCTCACGGTAGCCGCAGACCTTCACTACCCGCCGACCGTCTTCCTCGCCGAAGACAACAGAACCCCGATCGGCCTCAACCCGGACATCACCCGGCTTATTGCCAAGAAGCTTGGCGTCAAGGTGAAGTTCGAGGACACGAAGTTCGACACCATCATTCCGGGCCTTGACGGTGGCCGCTTCGACTTCACCGTTTCGACCATGGCCAAGACCGAAGACCGGCTCAAGGTGGTGGACATGATCGATTACTTCAAGGCTGGTAGCTCCATTGGGGTGACCGCCGGAAACCCGCAGAAACTTACCAACGAGACCCTGTGCGGGAAGAGCATCGCCGTTACCCAAGGCTCCACCGGTCAGCTTTTGCGCCTTCCGGCCCTGAACGAGATGACCTGCACCTCCAAGGGACAGCCCGCGATCAACGCAGTGACGCTGCCCAACATCCAGGAAGCCCTCGTCCAGCTGCACTCCAAGCGCATCGACGGCATCCTCTACGACACCACGGCACTCGCTTGGGCACAGACGCAGCAGCCGGGCTCCTTCCAGATGCTCACACCTCCCCTCAACGTCGGCGGAACCGGCATCACGGCAGTTGCGCTGAAGAAGGGCTCGCCGCTGACCCCTGCTATTCAGGCAGCAGTCCAGTCGATCCTCGCTGACCCGGAGTACAAGGAGGCGCTCAAAACCTGGGGCCTCGAGTTTGGGGCCATCACCGACGCCAAGCTGAACTAGCAGGTGCCTGAATGACAACGGCTATCAGCAAAGGAAACAAAGCTGCCATGGGAAGCATTGATGCAGCCCTCAAGCCCCGGCTTCGGCTTCGGACCCGCTCCGAATACGCGGGGTGGATCCTTAGCATCCTCGTTGGCGTCGGGATCCTCACTTCGGTCCTGACCAACTCCAACTTCAAGTGGGAGATCGTTGGGAAGTACTTCTTCGCTGAGACGATCCTGCGCGGGCTTATGCTCACGATCTTCCTCACCGTTGCGAGTATGACCCTGGGGACACTGCTCGGGCTTGCCCTGGCCATCATGCGCGCCTCGCACGTGAAGCCGGTTTCCATGGCAGCAGGGCTCTACATCACCTTGTTCAGGGGCACCCCAGTGCTGGTGCAGCTGATCTTCTGGTTCAACATCTCCGCCCTTTACCCGAACCTGAGCATCGGGATTCCGTTCACTGACATCAGCACCGCCATCGACGTCAACACGATCATGGGCCCGATCACCGCAGCCCTCGTGGGCCTGACCCTCAACCAAGCCGCGTACATGGCCGAGATCATCCGCGGCGGCTTCTCTGCAGTAGGCAAGGGCCAGCTCGAGGCCGCCGACTCGCTCGGAATGAGCGCGTCCATGAGGATGCGCAAGGTCATCATCCCGCAGGCCATGCCGTCCATCATCCCGGCCACCGGCAACCAGTTCATCGGAATGTTCAAGGAAACATCGCTGGTCAGCGTCCTCGGCGTGGCCGAGCTTCTGCAGAGCACCCAGTTGATCTACGCCCGCACCTTTGAGACCATCCCGCTGCTGATCGTGGCGAGCCTCTGGTACCTGGTGATGACCCTGCTGCTGAGCTACCCGCAGTCCAAGCTCGAACAGAAGTACTCCCGCGCAACCGCCCGGCTTCCCCGGAAGTCGAAACCGGTTGTGCTGACCGACCCGGAAGGTATCGCCCGATGAACACCGACGGCACTATCCTTGCCCAGAAAATCCGAAAGTCCTTTGGACCCAAGACAGTCCTGAAGGACATCGACCTGGAGATTGCCAGCGGAGAGATCTGCTGCATCATCGGCCCCAGCGGCTCGGGAAAGTCCACCATCCTTCGCTGCATCAACGGTCTTGAGACCGTGGACTCCGGTGTTTTGAAGGTCAACGGCGAGGACTTCGGTTACTACGAAACCGACAAGGCCTACCACGCCCTGCCCCCTAAGAGGCTTGCCCAGCAGCGCACCCGGGTTGGCATGGTCTTCCAGTCGTTCAACCTGTTTCCGAATATGACCGCCCGGGAGAATGTCATGTCCGGACCGGTCCTGGTCAAGCGCGCGGACAAGAAGGAATCAGCCAAACGCGCCCAGGAACTGTTGACAAGCGTCGGGCTCGGCGCTTTCGGTGACCGCTACCCGGCCGAGCTCTCCGGTGGGCAGCAGCAACGCGTCGCGATCGCCAGGTCGCTGGCCATGGACCCGGACATCATGCTCTTTGACGAACCAACATCTGCACTGGACCCCGAAAAGGTCGGTGAAGTCCTGACAGTCATGAAGGAGCTCGCCAAGAAGGGCATGACCATGGTGGTAGTCACCCACGAGATGGGTTTCGCCCGTGAAGTGGCCGACTCCCTGATCTTCATGGACGACGGCTACGTCGTCGAACGCGGCGACGCCCGGGAAGTCCTCGCCAACCCTCAAGAGTCCCGCACCCAGTCCTTCCTCGAGAAAGTGCTCTGAAATGACAGATGGAAAATTGGCCGTCATCGGCCTCGGCACCATTGGCAGTATGGCGCTCTGGCAGGCGTCCCGGCTGTCCGATTCGGTGGTCGGTTTCGAAGCGCAGCTCCCTGCCCACGGACGCAGCGCCGTTGGCGGAGACACCCGCCTGTTCCGCATGCTCAACCTGAATCCGGGCTTCAATCCCATCCTGCAGAGCTCCCAACGCCTCTGGGCCGAGCTTGAGGACGAAACCGGACAGGACATCCTCCTGCGCTGCGGCGGAATCTACATTGGCACGGCGAACGGGGCGTACATCCCGCAGCTGCTCGAGTCGGCGCGGGTGACCGGCGTCGCGCACCAGATTCTCTCCCGGGAGGAGATGGCCGAGCGGTACCCGCAGCACAACCTGCGTGCCGATGACATCGGCGTGTTCGACCCCAACGGCGGCGCGCTCAGGACGGATCGGGCCGTCACGGCTGCGGTCTCCGCAGCCCAGGCCAACGGTGCGACAGTGCTCACCAACACCCCGGTAGACGGGATCCGGGAAACCATAGACGGTGTAGTGGTGACCTCCGGGGACAACTCCTGGACGTTCGAGAACGTGATTGTCGCCTCCGGCGGCTGGTCGCAGAAGCTCATGCCGGAGTCGCTCCAAGCACACACCCAACCGAACAGGGTCTTCCTCACGTGGTTCGTCGCGAAAAATCCCGAGCTCTTCTCTCCAGAGCGGTTTCCTGTCTTCGTCCGGCTCTCCGGAGACAGGTCCATGTATGGTGCGCCCGCAGTTGACGGGGTCACCGTCAAGGCAACCCTGAATTTCCGGCCAACGCCTACAGGGAACCCCGATGCAGTGCCCAGGGAACTTACCCCGGCAGAGATTGCCGAGACGACCGAGACGGTGAGCGAGTTCTTCCCCGGCCTGTATCCAAACATCGTCCGCTCGGATGCGTTCCCGGACCTCTTCACGACCGACCGCAACCCGCTGCTCGGCCGGTTGGATCCAGACAGCAGGGTCTACTGCGCGACCGGGTTCTCCGGCGGCGGCTTCAAAATGGCCACCGGATACGGCGAGATCGCTGCACGCGAAGCACTTGGCTTGCAAACATTCGAGGGGCTGGACTTCGTGCGTCCGGAACGCTTCATGAGCGTCCACACCACGCAGGCTGCCGCGGCCGGACAATCCTCTTCGCACAACCAGTGAAAGCGTGATATGAGCCTTCCCTTTGCTCCCACCGATTCTCAAGTCGGGCTGGTCGCCAACGGCGTGTCCGGCTCGCCATCACACCGGCTCCGTGCCCTCGGCCTGGAGCTGCCCAGCCTGGCTGATAACCCGTACTATCTTCATCACCGCTCGGTGGACTCCAGCATTCACATCTCAGGCCAACTGCCGTACAAAGACGGCGAACTCCTGGGCACCGGCATCGTCGGCCGCGACGTGCAGCTTGAAACAGCGCAGGAGCTTGCCCGGCACGCCGCGCTTAACGCCCTCGCTGCCGCCGTCCAAGCGGTGGGGGACCTGGACAAGGTGCGCATCGTGCAGATGCTCGTCTTCGTGGCGAGTACACCGGACTTCGGCCTGCAGTCGCAGGTGGCTAATGCAGCCAGTGACCTGCTCATTGGGGTGCTGGGTGACAACGGACGGCACGCCCGTACTGCGATCGGTGTTGCCGGGCTGCCGCGCAGGAGCCCCGTCGAGATCCAGATGGTCTGCACGGAGGCGTAGGGCATGAACAATAAGGAGCACAGCGTGAACCGCATTCAGCAAGCACTCGAGGCTCTCGTCGATCGGATCGACACGCCCTCACCCATCGTGCTGTCCGACGTGATGCAGGACAACATCGATCGGATGCAGGCCTTCGCAACCCGGCAGAACCTCGACGTCAGGCCGCACGTCAAAACCCACAAATGCGTGGAAATCGGCCGCCGCCAGCTCAAAGCAGGTGCGGTCGGAATCACCGCAGGCAACGTCGGCGAGGCCGAGGTCTTCGCGGCAGCCGGCTTCGACAACATCTTCATCGCCTATCCGATCTGGCCTGCTGGAACCAAAGGCCCACGGATCCGCAAGCTGGCCGAGACAACCCGGCTCCGGGTCGGCGTCGACAATGTCGCGGCGATCGATGCCTTGGCCGATGCGATGGGATCAGAAGCGGAACTGCTGCAGGTGGTGATCGAGGTCGATTGTGGTGCGCGCCGTTCCGGGGCGGCTCCCGAGGCTGCCGGCGACCTCGCCCTCGCTGCCCGTAAGCGTGGCCTGATCCCGGCGGGCGTCTTCACCTATCCGGGCCATGGCAGCGCCAGACCGGACGCCCGCAAGCGAGCGGCGGAGGACCAAGATGCCGCACTCATCACCGCGGTACGGAGCCTCAGCGGAGTGGGGATCACCGCGGAGGTGGTCAGTGCCGGCTCCACGCCGACCGTGGAATTTGCCACCAACAGCGTCATCACAGAGATCAGGCCCGGCGAGTACGTGTTCAACGACCTGAACAACACCCGCCTCGGCGCTTGCACGGAGGATCAGATCGCACTTTTCCTCGCCGGCACAGTGGTCAGCGACTGGGTCCCCGATCAGGTTCTTTTGGACGTCGGAACCAAAGCCCTCGGCCGTGAAGGAAACCCCGAGATTGGCTATGGCGGAATCGCCGGTACCGCGGCCGTGCTGTCCAAACTCAACGAATACCATGGCTTCCTCCCACTTCCCGCGGGGTTCCGCCCCGCCGTCGGGACCGTCCTTCCCGTGGTGCCTAACCACGTCTGCCCGGTAGTGGTCAATTTCGAGGAGTACATCGTCACCGACAGCACGGGAACCACTCTGGAACGGTGGCCTGTGGACGCCCGGGGATTCCTCAACTGACTGGAGTGCCGGGGGACTGTGCATCCGTCCCCCGGCGTTCCCCAGTCCCTATCCCAAACAACCAACCTCACGATGGAGTGTCCGAATTGAGACTTGATAAGACAACGGCCGTGGTAACCGGCGCCAGCAGCGGAATCGGCGAGGCAGTGAGTTCACATTTCCGCCACGAGGGAGCCCGTCTGCTGCTGACCGGCCGAAGGGCGCAACTCGGCAGTGCCCAAGATGAGGACCTGTACGTCCCGGGAGACCTTAACGACGAAGCCTTCGTCGAAAGCCTCGCCCGGCAGGCCGCCGAATCCTTCGGCACAGTTGACGTAGTCGTCCTCAACCACGGCCTGCAGGTCACCGGACCGCTCACGGAAATGGCTTATGAGGATGCGAAGAACGTGCTGCACAGCAACCTGCTGAGCTCGTTCCTGATGATGAAGCACTTCGCGCCGCTGATGCCAGCCGCCGGAGGTTCGTTCGTGCTCGTCAGCTCGCGGCTCGGGATGGTCGGTATGGCCGACCAAGTCCTGTACTCCGCGGCCAAGGGCGGCCTCATCATGCTGGCGAAGGGTGCCGCTATTGAATGGGCCTCACGGAATATCCGCGTCAACGTCGTCGCTCCAGGCCTGACCTCTACCCCACTCATCGAAGCCTCAATCCAGCGCAGGGACGACCCCGAGGCCTACCGTCGGCAACGCGAAGGCCAGATCCCACTCCAACGCCTCGCCACCCCCGGAGAGATCGCCGACTCCATCCTCTTCCTCGCATCCAAGGAAGCGTCCTACATCACCGGAGCGGTTCTTCCCGTCGACGGCGGATACACCGCCTTCTAGCAGCGCATGATCCACAAAAACAGCGAGGCCCGGTCCACCGCCGGGTCCCGCCCCCTTCCCAACAAAGTCTGAAACTGGAGCAACGCCCATGAGTACTGCCCTGAACCTCACCGAAACCCGGCTGTTCATCGGCGGGGAATGGAGACGATCCGGCACAGGAGCCATGCTGCCGGTCATCAACCCCGCCACCGGCGAAGCGATCGCGCACGTCTCCGACGGCTCTATCCAAGACGGAGTGGCGGCCCTGGACGCCGCCTGCGCTGCCCAGGACGCTTGGGCGGCAACACCGGCAAGGGACCGGGCCGACATCCTTGCCCGCACCTATCAGGGCATCATCGCCCGCCGCGACGATTTCGCCCGCCTGATTGTGGATGAGATGGGCAAGCCCTGGGCCGAAGCCCAATCCGAAGTCGACTACGGCGCAGGTTTCTTCCGTTGGTTCGCAGAAACCGCCGGACGTATCCACACCGAAGGCCAGTTCGGCGTCGAACCGGGCTCCAACTACCACATGGCAGTGTCAAAACGCCCGGTCGGCCCTTCCCTGCTGATCACCCCATGGAACTTCCCCCTGGCCATGGGCGCCCGCAAGATCGCACCGGCCTTGGCCGCTGGCTGCACCACCATCCTCAAGCCTGCCGCCCAGACCCCGCTTACGTCCCTGTTGCTCGCCCAGGTCCTCCAGGAAGCAGGCGTGCCCGCCGGTGTGGTGAACGTCGTCGTGACGAGCAACTCCCGGGATCTGATCGGCGCCATCATGAACGACGAACGGACCCGAAAGATCTCCTTCACCGGCTCCACTGAAGTCGGTCGGGTACTCCTGGCCCAAGCCGCGCGGAACATCATGAACACCTCCATGGAACTTGGCGGAAACGCACCACTGATTGTTTTCGACGACGCCGACCTCGATACCGCCATCGAAGGCGCCTACCTCGCCAAGCTCCGCAACGGCGGCCAGTCGTGCGTCGCAGCCAACCGGATCTATGTCCAGGCCGGCATCGCGCCTGAGTTCACCAAACGCTTCACAGAACGCGTCGCTGACGTCAAGGTAGGCAACGGCCACGAACCTAGCACCGGCCTAGGACCACTGATTGATGACAAGCAACGTGCAACCGTCCATAATCTCGTCACGGACGCCGTCGCCAAGGGCGCAACCTGCCTCACCGGAGGCCAGATCATCGACGGCCCCGGCTACTACTACCAGCCCACCGTCCTGACCAACATTCCCGCCGACGCCAGCATCAGGGAAGAAGAAATCTTCGGCCCCGTCGCAGCGATCTACACCTTCGACACCGAAGAACAAGCCATCGTCGAAGCGAATGCCACTCCCTACGGGCTGGCCTCCTACATCTTCACGCAGAACCTGACCAGGGCGCTGCGCATCGCCGACGCTATTGATGCCGGCATGACCGGCATCAACCGCGGACTCATCAGCAACCCGGCCGCACCCTTCGGCGGGACCAAACAATCAGGCCTGGGCCGCGAAGGGGGCATCGAAGGCCTCGAGGCCTACCAGGAAACCAAATACACCGGCATCCAGCTCTGACCTGATCTGGGCAGCGTTAGCGGAGAAATTCCTGCTACCGGACGAAGCCCAGGCTAGCGGGACTCAAGGTCCTAGCGAACCTCAAGGTCCTCGAGCGTCTTTCCCTTGGTGTCCGAAGACAACAGGGTGGCCAGCGCCGAGACGAGGCAGATGCCCAGAGTGGTCAGGCCGATGACCAGCGGGATGTTCGCTGATCCGGGAGGCGCCATGGCCGTGAACAGGCTCGGGAAGAACGAGGCGATCATGAGGCCGATGTTTTGCGAGACTGCGAAGCCGGTCACCCGCATCCGCATGGGGAACTGCTCCTGGAAGAACGTGGCGAAGGTGGCGTTCCACATCTGGAACAGGATGCCCTGGACGATCACAACGCAGACGAAGATCAGCGGCAGGCTGCCCTGTTCGATCGCCCACAGGTACACCATGGTCAGCAAGCCGCCGGCTATGCCGCCTGCAACCATGAGTGTCCGCCGGCCAATCCGGTCTGACAGTGCCCCGAACAACGGGATAGTTACCACTGCGGCTACGTTTGCTGCCATGGTCACCCAGAGGAATTCACTGCTCGAGAAGCCGTTCCCGTAGCTCTTCTGGGTTGCGAAAGATACGCCGAAGATCAGGGTGGCCATGCCGATGACGTTCGTGAAGGTCATTGCAACGCATCGGACCAGGACCCACGGGTGGGTGCGCAGGAGGTCTGCGAGGGGGAACCGGCGTTTGGTGCTGGGCTCTTCCGACTGCGCCAGGTATGCGGGTGGCTCCTGCACGCGGCGGCGGATGATGTAGCCCGCCAAAATCACGACGGCGCTGAGGAGGAAGGGCAGCCGCCAGCCCCAGGAATGGAACTGGTCATCAGGCAGGAGGGCGGCGAGCGGAATGAGGACAGCCGTGGCGAGGATGGATCCAACCTGTGTGCCTTGAAGGCTGAAGCTCGCGAAGAAGCCTCGCCTGGCATCGGGGGAGTGCTCCACGATCATCGCGCTGGCACCACCGAGTTCGCCAGCAACCGCGAAGCCCTGGATCAGGCGGAGAATCACCAGCAGGACGGGCGCAAGGAGCCCCACCTGTCCGTAGGTTGGCAGGAGTCCCACTGCGAATGTAGCGAACCCCATGAGCAGCATTGCGAAGACGAGGACCTTCTTGCGTCCATGCCTGTCACCGTAAGCACCCAGGACCACTGCGCCAAGCGGGCGGGAAACGTATCCCACGGCATAGGTGGCCAGGGATGCGATGATGCCTACGGTCGGGTTCTCCGTGGGGAAGAAGATCGTGGGGAAAAGCAACGTCGCGGCCAGTGAATAGAGCGCGAAATCGTAGTACTCCAGCGCGCTTCCGATCCAGCCGCTCATTGCGGCCTTCTTCGGGTCCTTCCGGCCGATGGTCTCGTCCTGGGTGGAAGGGGTATCCCTCCGGTGCGTGACGGTCATTCGCTGAACTCCTTTGTCGTCGTTGGCAAGGAACAAAAACTCTTCCAATCCAGGACTGAACAATGCGGTGCTCATTCAGCATGAGGAAGGTTACGTGTGGTTTGATCCCACTCTTGAATCGATTCATTAATCATACGATGTGACCTGCGATACGTCAAAGGTCGCTCTCGGGGGACTATCAGGTGGACGGACGGAAAAACGCACGACGGCGGCAGGTCGCCACGGTTCCCAAGGAACCGTTGGTTCCTCGGAACCGAAAGGCGACCAGCCGCCGTCGTAATTTAGCCGTTTGTTCAGGAAGTCAGGCCATCAGGAGAGAGATCTTGGTTACGGCGCAACGGCAAGCTTCCCGCTGAGGGACATGCCCAACCTTGCCTGCAGTTCTGAAACAGTGGGCGGGTTGGCGCCGGAGCGGCTGACCGTGATTGCTGCGGCCATGGAGGCAGTTTTTCCGATGCTTTCCAGGGCTCCTGGCGCAAATCCTTCTTCGCCCTCTGCCAAAAGGCCGAAGATGAGGGCAGACATATAGGAGTCGCCGGCGCCGATGGTGTCAGCAACCTCGGTTTTCACGGAGGGGATGCTGAGCTTCGCGCTCTGCGTGGCGAGGAGGGCGCCGTCAGCGCCCATGGTGATGACAGCAAGGCGGGCTCCCTGCGCGAGCAAGCGGGACGTGACCTCGTCCGGAGACGCCGTCGGGTAGAGCCAGTGGGCATCTTCGTCGCTGAGTTTTACGACGTCCGTGAGCGGGAGCAGGTCCTCGAAGACACTCTTTGCCTCGGCGTGGCTGCCAAGCAGGGCAGGGCGGATATTGGGGTCATACGTGACCAGGCACGACTTGTGGCCTTGCTCGAGAAGGGAGCGGACGGTGGAGGCTCCCGGGGCCAGGAATGTGGCGATGGATCCTGTGTGCAGGACTTTCGGGATCATGGCCGGCGCAACGGGGGCCAGCTCCCAGGCGATGTCGAACTCGTAGCTGGCCGAGCCGTCAGCCGCCAACGTGGCAGTAGCGGTGGCTGTGCGTCCAAGGGACATTGAACCCGGAAGAAGCCGGACGCCTGCGCTCTGGAGGTGGTTGGTGATGGCGGTACCGTGATCGTCTTCGCCGATTGCTGTGAGCAGCCCCGTGGATACGCCGAGCCGGCCAAGGCCATAGGCCACGTTCGCCGGGGATCCTCCTGGATAGCTGATGGTTCCTTCGAGCGTGTTAACGATGTCGATCAGGGCTTCGCCGATAACAACAACATCCAGCTGGTCTTGGGCGGAGGTGCCGGGGGGAGGCTTATGCATCTCGGTTCTTTCGTCGGTACCGGCTGGACGGCCGGGTGTGGATCCGTCCGCGGACCTGTGGGCAGGTCCGCGGACGGAGAAGGGGGTTCCGTTTGGAAACGGAAGGTATGGTGCGGCCTGTCAGGCTTTGGCCGCACCTGTCATGATGGCGACGGCGTCGGTCATGGTGTGGGATTGCGGGGTGATGGTGGCCGCGCATTTGCCCAGGCGTTGGATGTGGATCCGGTCGGCCACGTCAAACACGTGAGGCATGTTGTGGCTGATCAGGATGACAGGCAGGCCGCGGTCACGAAGGTCGCGGACCAACTGCAGTACCTGGTTGGATTCACGAACGCCCAGTGCCGCCGTCGGTTCGTCAAGAACAACCACCTTGGATCCGAATGCCGCCGCGCGGGCCACGGCGACTGCCTGGCGCTGGCCGCCGGAAAGGTTTTCCACCGGCACAGTGACGTCCTGCAGGGTGGAAATGCCCAGCCGGGTCAGTTCTTCCTTGGCCTTCTTGCGCATACCCTTGGTGTCGAGCATCCGGAAGATGGTCCCGAGGGGCCCGGGAAGACGCTCTTCACGGCCGAGGAACAGGTTGGACGCGACATCGAGGGCCGGCGAGACGGCCAGGTTTTGGTAGACCGTTTCGATGCCGTGGACCCGGGCGTCCTGTGGCCGCTTGAAGTGCACCTGCTGTCCGGATACGAAGATTTCTCCTGTGTCCGGAACTTCGGCGCCGGTGAGGCACTTGATGAGCGTGGACTTACCGGCACCGTTATCGCCGATGATGGCCAGGACTTCGCCGGGGTAGAGATCCAGGTTGACGCCGTCGAGGCCAACCACCCGGCCGAAGGTCTTCACGAGGTTCCTGGCTTTAAGGATGGGCTCGCGGGTTTCGGTGTGTGAGGCTGTAAATTCAGTCATGGTCATGACTTGACCTTTCGGATCCACTGATCGACGGACACGGCGATGATGATCAGGATGCCCACCGCGAGGGTCTGGTAGAGCACGTCCAGGCCAGCGAGGGAGAGGCCGTTGCGGAACACACCGACGATCAGGGCTCCGAGCAAGGAACCCCAGATGGAGCCGCGGCCACCGAAGAGGCTGGTTCCGCCAATCACGACGGCGGTGATGGAGTCCAGGTTCAGATCGACGCCGGCGTTGGGGCTTGCGGCGTTGGTACGTCCGATCTGGATCCAGGCGCCGACGGCAAGGACGGCTCCTGCGGCCAGGTAGACGCTCATGAGGACGCGGTTGACCGGAATACCGGCCAGGCGGGCTGCTTCCTTGTCATCGCCCACGGCGTACACGTGCCGTCCCCAGGCGGTCTTGCCCAGGATAAAGGCGACGGCGATGTAGAGCAGGAGCATCATGACGACGCCGGTGGAGATCCGGACGGGTCCGATCGGGAAGGTGCTTCCCAGCCAGGTGAGCACACCGGGCATGGCGGATCCGCGGACGGTGCTGCCGCCGGAGTAGAGCAGGGTCAGGGCGATGAAGATGTTCAGGGTTCCCAGCGTGACGATGAACGGCGGGAGCCGGAACCGTGTCACGAGGAAACCGTTCAGTGCACCTGAGGCAAGTCCCACGATCAAACCGGCCATGAGTGCCAGTGGACCTGGGACGCCACTGCCGACAGCCATCTGAGCGATCACCATCGAGGACAGGATCATGACTGCCCCAACGGAAAGGTCGATTCCGGCGGTCAGGATGATGAGGGTCTGAGCAATGGCCAGGGTTCCGACGACGGCGACCTGCTGGGTGATCAACGAGAGGTTCTCTACCCGTAGGAAGCGATCGTTGAGGAGTCCGAAGACCACCACCGCGATCAGCAGGACAATTGCCGGGCTGAGGGCGGGGTAGCGGTGGAGAATGTTGCGGATTCTGCTGAGCGGTGTTTGGCGGTCGAGGAATTCCTCGGCCAGATCAGCGTGCCCGGCGCTCGGGGGGCCGGCGGTCTGTTGCTGGGTCACTTTAGGTTGCTCCTGAACTTACTTGCCCCAGCAGATCTGGGAAGCCTCGGTAGTGGTGATGCTCTTCACGCCGTCTGCAGGCTTGTCCGTGACGAGCTCCACTCCGGTGTTGAAGAAGTCCAGGCCCTCAGAGTTGGCGGGCTTCTTGCCGGTCTTTGCGAGGTCAACAATGGCCTTGACGCCAAGCTCGGCCATCTTCACCGGGTACTGCTGTGCCGTGGCGCCGATAACGCCGGACTTGACGTTGTTCACACCTGAGCAGCCGCCGTCAACGGAGACGATCAGTGCGTCTTTTTCCTTGCCCGCGGATTTCAGTGCTTCGAAGGCACCGGCAGCGGCAGGCTCGTTGATCGTGTAAACGACGTTGATGTTGGGGTTCTTGGCCAGCAGGGTCTCCATGGCGGTACGTCCGCCATCTTCGGCACCCTGGGAAGCCTGGCTGCCGACGATTTCGTACTCGCCACCCTTGCCGCCCGTGTACTTGCCCGTCTTGGCTTCGTCGCCGTTCTTCTTCTTATCGGCAGTGTCGATGCCCAGGCCGGTCAGGAAGCCCTGGTCACGGTTATAGTCAACGGACACAACCTTGTCATCGAAGAGGTCCACAAGTGCGATCACAGCCTTCTTGCCCGCCAGCTGCTGGGCGGTCCACTTGCCGATCAGCTCGCCAGCGGCAAAGTTGTCCGTGGCAAACGTGATGTCAGCGGCATCGGCCGGGTCCGGCGGGGTATCCAGGGCAATAACGAACAAGCCGGCGTCCTTGGCCTTCTTCAGGGCATCCACTACGGACGGGCCGTTGGGGGTGATGAGAATACCCTTGTCGCCCTTGGAGATTGCGTTTTCAATGGCCTGGATCTGGGTGTCTTCGTCGCCGTCGGCCTTGCCTGCGGCAAGCTTGAGATCAACGCCGTCCGCCGCGGCAGCCTTCTTGGCGCCATCCTGCATCGACACAAAGAACGGATTGGACGTGGTCTTCACAATCAGCGAAACGCCGATCTTTTCATCGCTGCTCGCGCTGGACGAAGGCGAGGAGCCGCCGCCGCAGGCAGTCAGGCTTAGCGCGCCCAGCGTCAGTACTGCACCAGCGGCAAGAAGGCGGGTCTTTGCCGACCTCGAGGCTTTGGAACTCAACATTGAAACTCCTGTTTTTTGTGGCTGCTCATGGCGAGTGATTCCCCCATGACAACGTTGTCAGGTAACATGTAACCAAGCTCACACAGTGCAGTCAAGTGTTAATTGAAGTTGAGGAGTAATTCGTTGACAACGATGTCTAATCGTTACCAACCCGATCCTGCGCGCAAGCCCCCAACGATGAAAAACGTCGCTGATCTTGCCGGGGTAGGCATCAAGACGGTCTCAAGGGTGGTGAACGACGAACCAGGCGTTTCGGAGGAAACCCGTCAGCGGGTCCTGCGGGCAACGGAGCAACTTCAGTACCACCTGGACATCACGGCCGGCAGCCTGAAGCGCTCCGGACGGAAAACCCAATCCATCGGATTGTTGCTTCCGAGTGTGTCCAACCCCTTCAGTGGTGAGATCCACCGCGCCATGGAAGATGCCCTCGGTGAGCGGGGAATTGCTGTCTTTGCCTCGAGCCTGGATGACGACCCGGACCGGGAAAGGAAGCTGATTTCGGCTTTCCTCGGGCGTCGTGTGGATGGTCTTGTGCTGACCACCATAGCCAAGAGCCAGGCGTACATGATTCCGGAACATTCACGGGATCTGCCGTTGGTGTTCATCGACCGCGAGCCTGTGGGTATCGAGGCAGATGCGGTAGTCACGGATAACGAAGTGGGAGCCGCGGCGGCAGCCGCGCATCTCATCAAGCACGGCCACACGAGACTGGCTTACCTCGGGGACCGGACCGATATCCAGACCGCTGTGAAACGGCGGGCGGGTTTCCTGAACGAGGTCGGCAGGTCCGGCATCGCGACCTCCACCGTTGCGGTCCGCGAGAATCTTCACGACGAGGAAACGGCCCTCCGGGCAGCGCAGGAACTGCTTACTTCGGAGAACCCTCCTACGGCGATATTCTCCAGTCAGAACCTGGTGACTTTCGGTGCCATGCGGGCGCTGAAATCCCTCGATCTGCACCATAAAGTCGCCTTGGTCGGATTTGATGATTTCACCCTGGCCGACATGATGGAGCCAGGGGTCACCGTGGTTGCCCAGCACCCTGAACGCATCGGAAAGCTCGCTGCTGAGCGGATTCTTGCAAGGATCGACGGCGACAACCGCCCACCGCAGACGTATATCGTCCCAACGGAACTCATCCCCAGGGGTTCCGGCGAGATACTTCCCCCGAACTAACTGCAATTCCACTCAATCGATCAAAGGACTGGACATGACCAAAACCTTGTACGCAGAATTCACAGTCAAGGAAGGCAGCGAAACCAGGGTCGCTGAAATGATGACAGAACTCGCCGGGCACGTCCGCCAGGAACCAGGTAATGTCACGTTCCTGCCCTACACACGCGAAACCAATCCGCGGGAATATTTCGTGTTCGAGGTCTACCGCGACGAGGAAGCCTTCCAGGAGCACATCACCGCAGAATACGGCCGAAAGTTCAACGCGGAATTGGCTGAACACATCGAAGGCGACGGATCCGTCCTCACCTGGCTCACGCCCGTATCGTAGCCTTACGCCCGGCCGTGCCAGA
This sequence comes from Arthrobacter sp. 21a14, assembly GCA_050627125.1. Lineage (GTDB taxonomy): Bacteria > Actinomycetota > Actinomycetes > Actinomycetales > Micrococcaceae > Arthrobacter. Next base: position 1,068,791 of record CP192487.1, read on the forward strand.
CTGGACGCATGTTTCCCCGTCCTGAGAAACCGCGCATTTTGCCCATGAGCGACGACGCCCAGCCCCCGACGCCCGAAACTGACAAGGGCCGTCATCTAGCTGTGAAGCTCGACGACGCGTGGCTGAGGTTCCAGACGCGCCTCGCCATCCGGCGGGGTCGAGTGGAAACGGTCATCCCGTACACCGGTTACGGCACTACTTCCTGGGTACGGGTGCTGGCACGGGTTGTTCGGAGCGACGCCCGGGACGCCGCCGGTCATGCCAATCCCTTACAGGAGAGCATGCGCGGTTGGCGGAACTTCATCAGCGCACCCGTCGCGCATGCAACCGTGCAGGTAACCATTGCAGGCACCGTCCATGACGTCGAAGCCGATCGTGGGGGCGTCGTCGATGTCCGCATTGAGGCAGCCCTGGCTCCCGGCTGGCACACCATCACCCTGCAATCCGGAAGTTCCAGGATCGTTGAGGCTCCGGTGGAAATCGTGGCGGACGACGCCGACTTCGGAGTCGTCTCAGACATTGACGACACCGTGATGGTGACAGCCCTGCCCCGACCGTTCCTGGCAGCTTGGAACACCTTCGTGCTCAATGAGCATGCGAGGACACCGACGCCGGGCATGGCCGTCTTGTACGAGAGGATCGCCAGGACGGCACCGACGGCGCCCGTGCTGTACCTGTCCACCGGTGCCTGGAATGTTGCGCCCACGTTGTCACGGTTCCTGTCCCGCAATCTGTACCCGGCAGGGCCCAAACTGTTGACCGACTGGGGACCCACGCCGGACCGCTGGTTCCGCAGCGGCAGAGAGCACAAGCGGACTTCCCTGGAACGCTTGGCTGAAGAATTTCCCGGCATCAAATGGCTGCTTGTAGGCGACGATGGACAGCACGACGAAGCCATCTATTCCGAATTCGCGCATCGCCACCCGGAGAACGTCAGGGCGATCGCCATCAGGCAGCTCTCAGTGGGTGAAGCAGTGCTCGCAGGCGGCAGGTCGAAGACCGGGGGACAGCCCACGCCGGGAATCCCTTGGATCTATGCTCCGGACGGTGCCGGGATGTCAGCCCAGCTCGAGGAACTGGGCATCATCCATAGCAGCGTGCGTTCAGCGGACGAGCCGGAGCAGGGCGACTGAGATGGCTGTTGGATCACGCGGATGAACTTATCCTGACCGCCACATGGCGGTCCTGACCGTTCCCTTTGGGGGCTTTTGGCGGTTAGCTCCGCGGGCAGGCGCGCCTAGGCTTGCTTCAGGTCACGACGAGGTGGCCGAATTTATGGAGGTCAAGATGACATCGGTACATAATGCGCCACCCTTTGACCCCGAGCTCGGGGCGACTCTTGTGGCTTTGGGTGACCTGATCAGTCCCACGCTGACGCCTGACATGATCGAAGGCATGCGGCAGTCCTTCGTGACGGCCCCTATCGAGGATTTATTGGCCAATCGCCCCGTAGAGCACTTTGAACGGACCATTCCAGGCCCCGTCGGGGCTCCAGACCTCATCGTTTCCGTTTTTCGGCGGAAAGACCACGTGGCCAACGGTCCCGGAATCTTCCACATTCATGGCGGTGGAATGGTCCTGGGCGACCGGTTTCTCGGCGCAGATTGGCTCATTGACTGGGTGGAGCTTCTGGACGCAGTTGCTGTCTCTGTTGAATACCGCCTCGCTCCTGAAAACCCGGATCCGGCGCCCGTGGAAGACTGCTACGCCGGCCTGGAATGGGTGGCCGCGAATGCTGCAGGACTGGGCATTGATCCTGGTCGCCTCATTGTTGCCGGTGCGAGCGCAGGTGGAGGGCTTGCTGCCGGTGTTGCCCTGCTGTCACGCGATAGGGGTGGCCCTGAACTGGCCGGTCAGCTCCTGATCTATCCAATGCTCGATGACCGCAATGACACGATCTCCAGTCGCCAAATTGATGGCATCGGCGTGTGGGACAGGACGAGCAACGATACCGGCTGGGACGCACTCCTCGGCGACCGTCGGAAGACAGAGGACGTTTCCATTTACGCGGCGCCGGCCCGGGCGGAGGATCTTTCAAACCTTCCTCCCACTTTCATCGATGTGGCCTCCGCAGAGGTTTTCCGCGACGAAGACGTTGCCTACGCTTCCACCATTTGGGCCTGCGGGGGTGACGCCGAGCTTCACGTGTGGCCTGGCGGCTTCCACGGATTCGATATCTTCTTTCCCCAAGCCGCTCTCTCCGTCGTGGCGAGGGAAGCCCGGACACGGTGGCTCCGACGCATTCTGGACGCCTGAATCCAGGTCCGGCTGCCCGCCATGCATTGCCGCAGCAGCCGGACTGGGCCACCATTAACTTCTTCAAGACCAAAGGTGGCGGGCGATAGTTATGCAAGGACTCGTGTGGCGCCTCAAAGCGCTGGATCCCCAGGCCTCGGAAAGCCTCAAGGTCATCACGTATTTCGACGCGCTGGTCAACAGCCGGGCCAACGCAGAAATGCTCATCCGCGGTGCGGCGGTGCTGTGTGACTGTTCAGTTGGCTTTGCCATGGATGGCCGTTCCATATGCGTTGATGCCTCTGGCCAGAGGGTGCCCGAACAACAAGGTGAGTGGCCTTCCAAGCCGTTTGGTGCCGACGGCCGGGCATGGATTGAGCGCGCCGGCCCTGGGTTCGTCAATGATGAATTGATCCTGGAGCGGCTCGCGATTGCACTGGGCATCTTTTGGGATCGAACGAGTCCCGTAGCAGCAACGCGACGCGCAATTGAGACGATCGTCAGCAGCGAGTCATCAATGGAAAGGCGCATGGAGGCGGCTGCCCTTCTGCACTTGGAGCGCAGTGGCTCCTACAGGGTTCACGTGGTCCCTGCGGTGATGCCGGTGCCGGGATCGTCGGCCGTTGTTCACACGGAATTTGGTGCAATCCGGGCATTCATTCGCCCGTCCATGGCGACTGCGCTACAGGATACGAGGGCAGGAATCGGCTTGGCCACCGTTCCGCAGGAGCTGGACAGATCTTGGCAGACAGCGCTCCTGGCCCTCAGAATCACCAGTCCACACCACCCAACTCACAATGCCGACGATCTTGGGAGCCTCATTGTCCTTGCTGAAAGGGCAAGCGAGGCCACCCACGAGCCGACTGACGTCACGGCGTTGAAACGGCTGATCGCAGAACAACCCAAGGCGTGGCGAATGCTGGAAGCCATTGCTGAATCGGGCAGCCTGCGCGCTGTGGCGGGCCAGCTCAACCTGCATCACTCGAGTGTCCAGAACCGCGCCAGCGAGTTCACGTCCGCCTTGGGCTTCGACATTCGAACGCCGTCAGGCCGCGTGCGCCTGACGCTGGCTCTGACTCTATTCCTGCTTTCCACCAACAGATTCGACTAAGGCAGTGACCCACGACGGCGGTACGTAGCCCCGCGTCGGTGAGGCACCACGGCTCGTCGAAGGGGGCACCCTTCACGCATTGCGGGCAACGGGCTGCTCCTGGGAGTCGTTCCGAACCTGGTCGTCATCCCCCTGCTCGTCCTGCTCCTACTGCTCTCGTCGATCAAAGTCTGGAACCACGACTGAACCACCGCCATCCGGCAAAGAACCAGGCCGGCCGGGGCCAGAGATTGCCTTCACCACGTGGCCAACAAACGTTGCCCCCGCCAGCGTTGGCTGGAAAGTCCTGACGAGCTAGTGCCGTGAGCGCAGCGCGCCTGAAGATTCTCAGGGCACCCCAACTCGGCGGGGCCTATGTAGACCCTGCACGTCACTGCCGGTGCTGCCCAAGATGAGCGCCGCGTTGCGCTATCTATTTCGAGGGGCAGACGTAGTCGTAGTCGAGTCCGGCTGACACGTACTGGGTCAGTTTTACCGTGCTGCCAGGGGTGAGCCCAGGAAGAGAACAATTCGACTTCGCTCCCCGCAGTGTTTTGGCACCTGCAAGCCAGCTTGGCAGGCCGGTTAAGGGGCTGCTTGATGGCACGGTCCCGGCGATGGTTCCCCACTGATTGCTTGTCGAGTAAATCCCGACACCGGCAGGCTTAAGGTCGGCGGTCTTACGGTTGGTAGTGATGGTCGTGAAGTAGTCGACCATCCCTTCGAGAGTTGCCCGGTTCAGGGCGGTGCTGTTAGCCTCTCCGGTCTGCCAGCTGTTGCCCGTCTCCACATCCAGCCACCAGAAATAGCTGCCGGGGTCTGTTACACCTCGGGTAGTGGCGTCCTCATAAGCCCTCACGTAGCCGTATACGTATGAGCAGGCGAGGTCGACCGGCCCTCTTGCTGCGCCTTCGAATTCGGGCACGCATTCACCGTAGCGGTCTCGGGGGACCACCACGTCTTTGTAGACGTTGGACGATGGCCACCAAGAGCCCTCATGTCCCGGGTTGGCAGTATTCACGTATAACGAAACTTGGGGCTGGGAAGGGTGGTTCCCGGTCCCGGTGGTCTTTGTCTTAGCCCATTCGATTTGAGCGGCGAAGCAAGGGTTGTTGTTATTGGCCAGTCCACCGTTCACGCCCACAATCGCGAACGCCTGCCCGAGGGGAAGGGTATTCGTCTTCCCGCACTGGGGCCAGGAGATGTCGATGCCAACCAGGTCCTTATTCTGGGACGGCGGAGCCGCTGCCACCGGAGCTATTCCTGTGGCGAATAGCCCAATAAGGACCAGGATTGCGCCCGCCATTCTCATCCCGAAACCGGTCATGTCCAAGGCTCCCGTCACCCATGTGTCTGTACGTCAAGGTGGTAAAACTTTACGCTCGGGCGGCAACGGGAGATAGTGCAAGGCCCCCTTTACGGCCGCGAATAGAAATGCGTAGTGGGACGTGTTCCCCGTCTCGCAGCCTTCAGGCAAAATCTAGTGCTCATCGTTAGTTATGACAGACCATTCCGGTGGAGTTCAGCCCTACGGAGGAACTAGCGCGCACCTTGGCCGTTGTAGAGAAGAACCTGCAGTAGCCGCCGTCAGGACTCCAGCACGCGCTTCAGGTTCTGGACAAAGACCTTGTTTCGCCGGGGAACCATGTACGCCATCATCGGGGTCATGAGCACCTTGAGCCCGCTTGGTTGCATCTCTACGCCTCGAGTGAAGCGGGCGCCTTCCCCGGCCGGCTCCACCGTGTAAGTGATGCGTGGCTGCAGTCCGGCGAAATCCGCTCGATATTGCAAGCGCGAGCCGTGCTTGACGTCCAGTGCTGTGAATGTGCCGTCGGTCTTGCCCATGAAGGGTTTGAACTTCAATGGATAGGTCTTGCCAACGATTGGGGCAGGGTCCGTTTGCTCGGGCACGCTGGCAATGTCAACGTGCCAGTTCGGTTCGTTGCGAAGGTCCGCCGCATACTGGAAGACCTCCTCCGGTGTCCGGGCGATGACAACGCTCTCTGCAGATTTGATCATGGTTACGTGGCGCCTTTCGCTTCCAACTTTTTCAGGCCCATTCGCAGTGAGCTTGCCACCGGCGCGCCCCCGGTCACGACGATCATGAAGGCGGCCAGGCGACCCATGAAACTGGTGGGCCTACGGTTCCACGTGACGTGAATGCGTGAACCACCAGACTCGTTGCGTGTGATTCGCGCGCTGACGTAACTTCCCGGCGCGCAGAAATTGCTCTCCTGGACTGTCCACTTCACTTCGTCGGGGGCTGCCCAGTCGTAGTGCTCCTTGGCCCAAATCACGCCACCGGGAGCTTTGCTTCCCTCCCTGATGTCCGCGAAGGTGTCGCCCACCTGGTAAACCTCGTACATCGGTGGGTAGATGCCTGGCCAGATCTCCGGCCGACGCGGGCTAAAGTCCAGCAAGGCCTCCCGTACCTTCGCCGGTGGGACGACGGAGTCCAGATCCACTTCCACTTTTGGCATGTCAGCTTCCTCACCTGATGCTTCCAGTGTGGTCGTTTCTCTTGGGCGTGCAAGGGGTTTAGTAGGGGCTAGCCGCCAGCCTGGCTGAGCACGCCGACGTCCTTCGGCGAACCCACTGAGCCTCGCCGCACGAGGCGCGCCTCCAACGGTGGTCCAGCAGGTGAGGAAGATTTCCTGCCCTCAATCTGCCGGATCAACGCGGTGGCGGCAGCCATTCCCATGTCGTAGACGGGCTGTGCGATGACGGTGAGCGGGGGAGTGGTGAGACGGGTCCAGGCGAAATCGTCGTACATGAGGAGGGATACATCCGAGGGGATGGAGAGGCCGGATTCCTGGATGGCCTCCACAACGCTCAAGGCGATGAGGCCGTCGGAGGCGATAATGGCCGTGGCAGCAGCTGGCCCCTTCAGCAGATCGCGGGTGATTCGCATGATGGAATCGGCGTCACCGGCATTAAGGCGGACCAGGTCTATCGGCTGGCTGAGGCCTTCATCTTCGAAGGCGCGGCGGATTCCCTCCAAGCGGTCCGAGATTTGCGAGGAATCCAGCGTCATCCCCGCCACGTAAGGTCCGTCTGTTCGCACGGTGGAGACGAACGCGATGCGTCGATGTCCTGCTTCGATGAGGTACTTGGTGGACTCGTAGGAGATGGTGCCCATGTCCACGGCGAAGGTCTCGACGTCGAGTCCCTCGGCGGCGCGGTCCAGTAGGACCAGGGGCCGGCCAGAGTCGCGGACTTCCTTCAAGTGTGAGGTTTCCACGGATGACGCTGGAGCCACGATCAGCCCGTCAACGCGCTTGTCCAGAAGCACCTGGACGGCCTCCACTTCGGCGGCGCGTTCTTCATCGGTGTTGATGAGGATGACGTTGTAGCCGCTCTTTTTGGCGGTATCGGTGATACCCCGGGTGGCCAGTCCGAAGTGCGGGTTTTCGATATCGCCCACCACCACGCCAATGGTGTTGGATTTGCCCGTGTTCATGCTGCGCGCAAGCTCGTTGGGGCGGTAGCCAAGCCCTTCGGCAGCGGCGAGGACCCGCTCCCGGACGTCGTCGCTGACTGCGCCATAGTTGCCCAGGGCGCGCGCGGCTTGGGCCTTGGAGACTTGCGCCGCTTTGGCGACGTCGGCAACTGTCACGTCCCGCCGTCGGGATCCATCAGTACTCATGTTCACCTTTCAGAAGTGGTGTTGACGCGGCTTGTGACTTCCGCTACATTTTCAATCAATCGATGTGAGTCCGGTCTCAATCCTAGGGGCTGAGACCGGACTCAACAAGACCCCGCATCGAGTAAGACCCCAAAAGCGGCCCAGACAGCACCGCTGGCCCTCCCCACGATTGGACAACGCTGTGATCAAACTGAACTTCCGCCCGGCAGCGCTCGCAGCAGCAGCCTTGGCGGCCATCCTCGCCCTTTCCGGCTGTGGTGGATCCTCCGCCGGGACCTCGAGCTCGGCTGAGAACCCTTACGGCCTGATCGAACCCGGCACCATCCGCGTCGCCAGCCTGGGCGACTCGAAGCCCTACACCTTCACGGACGGCTCGGGCAACTTCACCGGTTTCGATGTGGAGCTCTTCAAGGACGTGGCCCACCGTGCCGGCGTAGACAAGGTTGTCTTCACCGGACAGGACTTCTCCGGCCTGCTCGCAGCCGTGTCCAATGGCCAGTTCGACGTCGGCGTCGCGGCCATTGGCATCACGGAAAAGCGCAAGGAAACCGTTGACTTCTCCGACGGCTACCTGGCCGGTTATCTGACGGTCATCACCACCAAGACATCAGGCATCAAGGACGTCAACGGCCTCTCCGGCAAGCGCCTCGGCGTCGTCCAGGGCACGCTCCAGGAAGCCTACGCGGTCAAGAACTTTACCTCCGCCCAGCTGGTCCGCTTCCCGGACAACAACACCGCAATCTCCGCTGTCAACAGCGGCGCAGTGGACGCGCACTTCCTGGACTACGAGGCAGCCAAGGCCTACCAGGAGCAGTTCGGACTGGTCAGTGCAGCTGACATCCCATCCTTCGACGCCCCGGCAGGCTTTGCCATTGCCAAGAACAAGCCCGCCTTCAAGGAAGCCTTGAACAAGGGCCTTGCCGCGGCCATGGAAGACGGCACGTGGAAGAAGCTCTACCAGAAGTGGTTCCCGGGCTCGCCGATGCCTGAGCAGTACCTGCCCAAGGCGGAGCAGACCTCCAGCCCGTCGCCAACGGCTGTCAAGTAGCGCAACCGCCTGCTCAACAACACCGCGTACTCAACAACACCGCCGGGCGGGCCACACCCGCAGCCCGCCCGGCCATCCCGAAAAACCAACAAACGTCTGAGAGCACTCAATGGATTGGCTCAATACCATCAGCCGCACGTTCTTCGATGTCGATTCGATGATCGAAGTACTGCCCCAACTCCTGGGAGTTGGACTCCTCAACACCCTGATCATCTCCATCGCAGCAACCATCCTCGGCGTAGTGATGGGCATGGTGGTGGCCGTCATGGGGATCTCGCGGTCCAAGTGGCTGCGTATCCCGGCGCGGATCTACACGGACCTCTTCCGTGGCCTGCCCGCAATCCTGACCATCCTCCTGATCGGCCAGGGCTTCGCGCGGTTCAGCCAGTCAGTGTTTGGACCCTCGCCCTACCCGCTGGGAATCATCGCGCTGAGCCTGATCGCCAGCGCCTACATCGGAGAAATCTTCCGTGCCGGTATTCAGAGCGTGGACAAAGGCCAAGGCGAGGCATGCCGCGCCTTGGGCATGAGCTACTCAAAGTCCATGGCACTGGTAGTGGTACCGCAAGGCGTACGCCGGGTGCTGCCAGCCTTGGTGAACCAGTTCATTGCAATCGTCAAAGACTCTTCCTTGGTCTACTTCCTGGGGCTTCTGGTCAGCGAACGTGAACTGTTCCGCGTTGGCCAGGACGCCGCAGTGCTCTCAGGCAATCTCTCACCGCTGGTCATGGCAGGCATCTTCTACTTGGTGATCACCGTGCCACTGACCCACCTGGTCAACTACTTCGACAACAAGTTCCGCACCGGTCGCCGCCGTCCCACAGCCCCAACCAGCGGGCTGAAGGAAGTCAAGGAACTCGACGCGGCATCGCCGCTCATCACCGGGAGCAACACGTGAACCTCACAAGCAGCAGCAATACTGCCAGCAGCAGCACCAGCACCAACATGTCAGCGGCCAAGTCAACCGCCAAGGATGCGTCAACCTCAGCCGACGTCCAGACGTTCCACGGCTCCAGCCTGGAACTGCGGAACCTGACTATGGCCTATGGCGACGTCGAGGTACTCCGCAACGTCAGCCTCACCGTGGCGCCCGGAACCACCACGTGCATCATCGGTCCGTCCGGTTCCGGCAAGTCCACCCTCCTGCGCGGTGTCAACCGTCTGCACGAACCCAAGAGCGGCGACGTGCTTCTGGCAGGCGAAAGCGCACTCAAGGTCAAGCCGGACATCCTCCGCGCCCGCATCGGCATGGTGTTCCAGCACTTCAATCTCTTCCCGGACCACACAGCGTTGGAGAACGTGGCCCTCGCTCTGTGGAGCGTCAAGGGAATGTCCAAGAAGGAGGCCAGGGAACGCGCCCAGCGCCGGCTTGCTGAAGTGGGCCTCGCCGAACGCGCCGACCACCGGCCGCGCGACCTCTCCGGCGGTCAGCAGCAGCGCGTCGCCATCGCCCGGGCGCTCGCAATGGAACCCGAGGTCATGCTCTTCGACGAAGCCACCAGCGCGCTGGACCCGGAACTCGTCAAGGGTGTCCTGAACCTCATGGCAGGCCTCGGCCGCCGCGGCATGACCATGCTGGTGGTCACGCACGAGATGGGCTTTGCCCGCAAGGTTGCTGATCAAGTGGTCTTCATGGACGAAGGCGAAGTGGTGGAGGTCGGCACCCCTGCCGAGCTCTTCGACAACCCGCGCAGCGAACGCCTGCAGCGCTTCCTTTCAGAGGTCCTGTAATGGGTCAGGTAGCAGCGGCACCCATCCGGACCGCCGTCGTCGGGTTTGGCGTCTCCGGCAAGGTCTTCCATGCCCCGCTGATCACAGCGGATCCGAACTATTCGCTGGACGTCATCGTGACGGCGGACCCGGAGCGCGCCCGCGAGGCCGCGCTGCTCTACCCGCAAGCACGGATAGTGCCCACTCCGGAGGAGATGTTCGCACTGGCGGGCAACCTTGATCTTGTGGTGTTGGGAACGCCCCCGCTCACGCACCTCGAACTTGGTGCCACGGCAATTGCCTGCGGCCTGAACGTTGTGGTGGACAAACCTTTCGTCACCAGCGTCGCCCACGGTGAGGAGCTGGCCGCACGCGCGTCCGACGCCGGTGTGCAGCTCACGGTCTTCCAGAACCGCCGGTGGGACGCCGACTTCCTGACGCTGCGCAAACTGCTGCAGGAAGGGGCGCTCGGCGAAGTACGGACTTTTGAGTCGCGTTTTGAATGGTGGCGGCCCGAAGGCTTCAGGAACTGGCGCGATACATCCACGCTGGCCGAAGGCGGTGGCATCCTTCACGACCTGGGCGCCCACCTGATCGACCAGGCCATCCAGCTGTTCGGACCTGTTGAGGAGAGCTACGGCGAAACCGCAAACCATGGCCCCCATGCCGACGCGGCAGACACGGAGGCCTTCGTGTCCCTTCTCCACGAGTCAGGCGTACGGTCCAGACTGTGGATGAACGGAATGGCGGCCCAGGTTGGCCCGCGGTTCCACGTCCTCGGATCAAAAGCCGGGTACACCAAGTGGGGACTCGACGGTCAGGAACCTGCGCTCGCAGCCGGTGTCACGCCGTCGGACGCTTCTTATGGCATTGAACCCCAGGAGTCTTGGGGGCTTCTGGGCGTTGACGGTTCAGCCACACCCGTACCTGCAGAAAAGGGTGCATACCCGCAGTTCTACGCAGAACTGGCAACTTCACTCCGTGGCCAAGGACGGCTTCCCGTAGCGCCGGCCGAGGCGCTTGAAACCCTCAAAATCATCGAAAGCATCCACGCCTTCGCGTAAGCGCAAGAGCGTCCCAAGCATCCACAAGCACGAAAGAAAGGGAGAACTATGTCCTCCACCAAGCACGTCGCCGTCATCGGGGGCGGCATCCTGGGCGTTTCCACCGCCGTTCACCTGCTCCGCGGGGGAGCATCCGTGACGCTGCTGACCGAGCAGGGCCTGGCCAGCGAGGCCACGGGCCGTTCACTGTCCTGGCTCAACTCAGCCGGCGAAAGGTCCACCCCTTACCACCAGCTGCGGCTGGCCGGCGTCGACCGGTACCGGACACTTTTCGCGGCCGATCCCACCCGCGAATGGCTGCAGTTCGGCGGAGGCCTCATGTGGAACGCGGCCGGCCAGCGCGAGGTGACCGAAGCCCGCCATGCTTACGAGCAGTCGATTGGCTACGACTCCAAGCTTCTCGCCCCTGAAGAGATCTCATCGGTGACGCCCGGCATCGACGCCAGCGCTGTTCCCGAGAACGCCATCTTCAACCCCGGCGAGGGCTGGGTCAGCCTGCCGGACCTGGTCAACTTCCTCATGGAGGAGTTCCACGCCCTCGGCGGCCAGCTCATCCTCAACGCGGGCAAAGTCCAGGTGACGCTCGACGGCGGCCGGGCCAACGGCGTCGAGACTGCCTCCGGCGAGACCTATTCAGCCGACGTCGTCCTCGTGGCTTGCGGCGCCGCGACGCCCGCCGTCGTGAAGCCGCTCGGGGTGGAAATCCCCAATGGTTCCCCGGTCTCCATGCTGGTGGTCACCAAGCCTGTGGATCACCAGGTGAAGGCAGTGATGAATACGCCACGTGCGGCCGTTCGTCCCAACCCGGGTAACACTTTCGCCCTGGACCACGACTGGTATGAAGAGCGGATCACCGAGCACGCAGATGGTTCCTTCAGCATTCCTGATGAGGTTGTCCAGGAACTCGCGGACGAATCCTCCAAGCTGATTGCAGGCAACCCTGAACTCAAGCCTGCCTCCTGGAAGATCGGGTACAAGCCCATCCCCGGCGATGGTGAGCCCGTCTTCGGTGAACTGGGCCAAGTGCCCGGCTGTTTTGTAGCGTTCACGCACTCGGGTGCCACGCTGGGACTCATTGCAGGCGAACTGCTGTCCGGAGAGATCCTGACCGGCAAGAAGCACCCGATGCTGGCAACATTCCGGCCCGGACGTTTCTCCTAGCGGTTACCCCTTTATAAGTCGCATTAACAAGGGCCAACGGCCCCGATACGCCATCCCAGAAGCGTGTCGGGGCCGTTGGAGTTTTTTGGGAAAGTGGCCGCCGGGACTGATCGGGCTGGGGGGAAGGAAACCGATCAGGCCCGGCGGGGGCTCTTTGTAGAGGGTGTTACTTGGTGGTTTCGGTGCGTTGGGTGCCGGTGAAGGCGAAGGCGATGGTGCTGGTGGCGCCTTGGAAGGTGTCGTTGGCGGTGGTGGGGAACGCGGTGGTGACTTTGAGGTAGTCGGTTTTGGCCGGGGTCAGGGCGGTCAGGTTGTTCAGGACTTTGTTCGCGGTGATGACCGGGGCGGCGGCCATGACGGTGGTCTTCGTGCCGGTGCAGGTGTAGGGGGCTGCGGCGCCGGTCCAGGCGACAGAGCAGTTCTCGATGGTCAGCTGCAGGCCGTTGGTTACGTCGGTGGTGAGCAGTGAGGCGGTGGCGCCGGCGGAGGTGGTGAGGGTGACGTTGTTCAGGTCGGAGTTGCCGGTGTTGGCCAGGGTGACGAGCTTTTCGACTTTGTCTCCGGGCAGCAGGCCTGCGATGGGGACGTTGAGGGTGTTGTTGGCGCCGGTGCCCAGGGCGATGGTGACGGTGCCGGCGGTGACTTGCTGGCTGGCCGAGGTGGAGGAGGTGAACGCGCCGTAGGTTCCCATGCCGGCGACGGCGGCTGCGGTGCCGAGCAGTGCGACGGAAGCGAGGACCTTGCCGGAGGTGGTCTTGAGGCTGATGGCCATGGGAATCAGTGTCCTTTCGGGAGGCCACCGCTTCCGGCCGGCCGTTTCGTTTGCCGGCCCTGAGTGGCTGACAAGAAACACTGTGCCGGGCCCGGATCAAGAACCACTCCTGCAATCCATCAACACTCGCTCAGGAAAAGATCAAGGGATTTGCCCGTCCATCGGATTGAGCAGTTTTGAAGAAGCCCGGCGAACGGCCCAGGCCTATCGTTGAAATATCCGAAAGATTTCCAGCAGCGAGAGGGGCCTGCCATGACGGAGACCGGAACTACCAAGTCCTACGACGGATTCACTGAGGACGAACGCGCCGCGATGAAGGAGCGTGCGCAGGAGCTCAAAAAGACCAGGAAGGCTTCCAAGGCCGACGGCGAGAGCGACGTCCTGGCAAAGATCGCCGAGATGCCGCCAGCAGACAAGGCGATTGCGCAGCGACTCCACGCGCTGATCCGGGAGCACGCGCCGGAGCTTTCCCCGAAGACCTGGTACGGAATGCCCGCGTATGCCAAAGACGGGAAGAACATCGTCTTCTTCAAGAGCGCCGACAAGTTCAAGAGCAGGTATGCCACTCTCGGCTTCGAAGAGAATGCGATGCTCGACGACGGCAGCATGTGGCCAACATCCTATGCCCTGACTGAGCTCACTCCGGAGCTTGAAGCAAGGATCGTCGAGCTGATCAAGAGGGCGGTCGGCTAGCGGAGCGGAACCGGCGACGACGGCGGCCGTCACCCTGGTAGGTGACGGCCGCCGTCGTACTCGTTTAATCCAAAACCAGCCTAGCTTGGCGGCTGATCCGGCTGATGCGTTGGGTCTGGATGTGGTGGAACGGGACCAGGATCCGGAACCGGAAGCGGCCCGGGCGTCGGATTTGGATCCGGAATAGGGCTGGGCGGGAACGGGGTAGTGGGATCCGGTGGTGGCTGGACCGGTCCCGGTTCCGGCGGGAACGGCTCAGGTTCGTGAGTCGGAGGAAGCGTCATCATCTCTCCTTTGGAACTCGGAATTGGTCTTTCTCAGCCTAGTGATTATGTGGGCAGAGTCCAGAGCTCACTGGTCGCGTTGATGTGCCACTACCCTGATGGTTTTCATTGAAGGGTCTGCCGGATCCGGCAAAACCATGCCGGCGGCTACTCCGGTGCGGAGATATTCGACGACGGCCTGGTTGATCCGTTCGCCCGGAAGGATTGCCGGGATGCCGGGCGGATACGGCGTGATCTGTTCGGCAGCGACCCGACCTGCAGCTTCTTCTGCCGGAACGTTTTCCACGGGTCCAAAGAAGGCATCCCGGGGCAACATCACCGTTGCCATTTCCAGGTCCTCCGGATCCGGGAGCTGAACAGGCGTCGGTTCCGGCATCTGAGGCGCGGCTTCGATCAGCTGCTGCAGGCTCGTCAGCAAGCGTTCGGTTGTTTCCTCATCGTCCGATTGGGACAACGTGGCTTCTATCCTCCGGTGATCATTGAGCCCAACGTCAATGTGACAGTGGGCCCGCAACCAGTCCGCCGCCTGGTAGCCACTGATGCCCAAACCCGCGACGTCGATCAGCACATGGAGCGGATCCAGGTCATGCGAGGCCTCGGCATGGACCAGCTCCGGCCCAAGGACGTGGAGTCCGGTCATGGCCTCGATGTCGCTGCGGACGTTCTCTGCCAGGTTCAAGGTCTTTTCCAGCAGCACCTCGCCATCCTGGACCATGTGTCTTCGCCAACCATCCATCGCGGCATAGATCATGACGTTGGCGCTGGTGGTGGAGAGTAAATCGGCACACTGGCTTAGCCGGACTGGATCCACCAGGCTGCCCTGGAGATGGTAGATGGATCCTTGTTCGAATCCCATTCCCATTTTGTGGACGCTGACCACGCAAATGTCTGCACCTGCATCCATCGCCCATGTGGGGAGTCTGTCGTTGAAGGGCAGGTGCGCGCCCCATGCTTCGTCGATGATCAATGGCTTGCCCCTTTTATGGCAAATCTCGGCGATTTTCCCGATGTCCGCACACGTGCCATAGGGCGTTGGGCTGGTGATCAGTGCCGCAGGGGCATCAGGGTACCTTTGCCACATCTTTTCCACTTCTTCAGGAGACGGTGGATGGGCGATGTGCAATTCCCGGTCCCACCGCGGGGTGATCCAGCGGGGCTGCAGTCCGGACAGGATGACACCGGCAACCACAGACTTGTGCGCATCCCGGCCAATCAGCAAATCGCCACTTCCACGGGTGACGGCAAGGATGGATGCCTTGACGGAGAGCGAGCTTCCGCAGGTTGAAAAGAATGCCTTGTCAGCCCCCACGGCTTCGGCCATAAGCTCTTCGGCCTTGCTGAGAAAGCCACCGGAGGACTTTCTGTCATCGAGTCCCGCGGTGGAAAGCACATCGGAGCGAAACGTGTCAGCACCCAGAACCTCCAGGGTTCGTGGGTCGGCACCCCTGCCCTGGCGGTGCCCTGGAGGCGTGTACCCGTAACGGTTCAGTCGGTGGTACTCGGCCAACGCATCGAGCAGCGGTGCTTCATTTTGATCCATGAGGCTCTCCTTGCTGTGTAAGTAAACTTACAATTCCTTACATCGATCCCGTCTTCCATGTACCCGTCAAGGCGCAAGGTGAATCACGCGTGAAGTTCAATGAGCATCTTCCACAAACCCACCTTCCACCGGCCACCCTTGAGGCACTCGCCGCCGCAGTGGATGCGAACATGGCCCACTACGTCACCGTCCTGTCCGACTTGGTCCGCGTTCCCGGCGTCGCCTGGGCTGGATTTGATGCCCGTGCTTTAGATCTCAGTGCCCGACGCGTGCACGACCTGTTCCTGACACGCGGTTTCGACGTATCCGTCGTGCGGGCTGCTGATCCAACCGGGGCAGACGGGGCCCCGGGCGTGGTGGCGAAAAGGCCCGCCGCGCCTGGCCGTCCCACGGTTCTGCTCTATGCTCATCACGATGTTCAGCCAGCGGGACCGCTGGACGCCTGGGATTCGGAGCCTTTCTCCGCGGTGGAGAAGGACGGGCGTCTCTGGGGACGTGGTGTTGCCGATGACAAAGCCGGCATCGTCATGCACCTCGCTGCCATCCACGCCGTCGATTCGGTTCTTGGGTCGGACCACGGACTGGGCCTCGCTGTATTTGTTGAGGGAGAGGAAGAGGCCGGCTCACCCAGCCTTCAGGGCTTCATGACGGATTACGGGCACGAACTCCTTGCCGACGCGGCCATTGTTGCGGATTCAGGGAGTTGGAAGGTGGGGATCCCGGGCCTGACTACCAGCCTCCGCGGCCTGGTGGACGGGACAATTCATGTCCGCGTCCTTGATCATGCGCTGCATTCGGGGACGTATGGAGGACCGGTCGTTGATGCGCTGACAGTCTTGGCCCGCCTGATGGCAACCTTCCACAATGCTGACGGTTCCGTAGCTGTGGAAGGCCTGGTTGAGGGCCAGTCCAAGGGCATGGACTTGGACGCCGCGGACTTGGATGCCTTGGACTTGGACGAGGCAGTATTCCGGCGGGACGCGGGTGTGCCGGAAGGTTTGCAGCTGGCTGGAACCGGATCACTCACTTCACGCTTGTGGAGCAAGCCTGCACTTTCTTTCGTGGGCTTGGATTCCCAAGCCATCGCAACAGCCGGAAACGTGTTGCTGCCCGAGGCCACTGTGAAATTCAGCCTTCGCTTGCCGCCGGGAAACCACCCCGATCAGGCAATGGAAGCCGTACGGCGCCATGCATTGAAAAACGTTCCTTTCGGGGCAGAGGTCACGTTCACTCCCGGGTCCAAAAGCATGCCCTTCAGGGCTGACTCGAACCACCCAGTGGTTCGGGCCGCACTCTGGTCTCTGGGGCAGGCATGGGGAGCGCAAGCAGTGTCCATGGGCGTTGGCGGTTCCATCCCCTTCGTTGCCGCACTCGCTGCTGCCCAACCGCAGTGTTCCATCATCATTACCGGCGCGGAGGATCCGGATTCCCGGGCTCACGGGGCCAACGAGTCGGTCCATCTTGGGGAACTTAGGAACGCGATCCTGGCCGAGGCGCTGTTCCTTGCGGCACTCCAGGGTGGTGTACCACCCGGGACAAGATCGTTGGAGGGCCGTGGGTGACTGTCGTTGTCAGAAGCTGACTGCATTGAGATCTCTGCGGTTGCGGGATTAGTGCAGCCGGGTGTGGACAGACTGTGTCCGAAGTCCTCTGCACAATGGGTCACTTTGGTTGAACAGCAGTTTTCCCACGGGGCGTGGGGGTCGTGGATGCTGCCACCCAACTTCAAAGCGACACCTTTGCGGGTGAGCTCATCCGGGATGTTCCTGGCGTCCGGCAGTGGGCGGGTGAGTCGATCGAGCTTGGTCACAACGAGGGTGTCCTCGTTCTGGCAGGCGGCGAGGGCCTTGCCAAGGCAGGGCCTTTCGCGTTGGGTGCAGGTGAATCCGTGATCGATGTAGATAGCGTTGGGATCCACACCGGCGGGAGCGAGAGCCTCGCGTTGGGTTTTGCGGGCGGGTCTTACAGGAATCCAGCAGCCCTTGAACGGCGGGGACCTCGATGTCGTTAGATCTGCCCGGGGTGGGACCGGCTTACGGACGCTGGCGTGTGACCGTTAGCTCCGGGTCGTGAATTGGACTTGGATGTGCTTGAGCTCAGTGCGTGGAAGCACTGCGGTGACGACGCCGCCGCCAGCGAGTCCGGCTCCGATGCCGTAGACGAACGGGTCCGTGTCGACCTCCGCACCGGGCACATCGACTCCGTTGATTATGGTCCTAGCTTGGCCGTTGACCATCCTGACGGTAACTGTGGGGGCGTGCTGGTCCCACGGGTTGCTGCCCGGCCAGAGCTCCTGCCGGTACTGGTTCATAAGGATGTGGTTGATATGGTCTGCCAGGAGGCCTTGAACTGAAGAGCGCTCGGACGGCTCACGGTGCCAGGTGGTTCGCACGGCCTCCCAAAGTTGCGGATAGCGCATTCGCTCCACGTACTCGATCAGCCAAGGGGGCCGCGGCCACGGCGGAACTTCCTCGATCGATCTGCGTGTCTTCTCGTCGAGGTCCGCGAGGTTTACCGGGTCTGAGCGGTCATCCGGGTTTCGCCAGAGCGTATAGGTGATGCTCGCCGTCATTTCGCTGTATCCACGATCATCCAAGCCGTAGGTCAGACCGACGGAGTCCGTGTCCTCCAGCGACGGTTGGGGCATAAGCCCCAGCACCGGAACAGGCATGAGTTTCAGGTTCTCGACCCATACGGAACGGGGGTCGGGGGCGTCCTCGGGAAGAATGCCAGCGGGTTTCATGCCTCGACTATGAACTAAACGAGGGCACTCTGTAAACGGGAACGAGTTTCGGCTTCCATGCCCGGAAAAGGATCGGCTGTCGTGCTCCAGTAGCGGCACGGTTGGATGCCTCAGAATTAGTGATTGAGGGCCATTCCTTCTTCCGGCGATTCATAGAAGGACAGCCCATACGAGCAACTCTTCCTTCTCGGTCTCCTCCGTGGAGGGAGCGGAAAAGGGGACCTCTCGCAGCCTATCGAAGCTGATGAATCCGGGGCTCTGGTCTGAGAGTAGCCGGTCTATGACTAGGGCTGAATCATTGGTCATACGGATTCTGCCTCCAAAGGGCAACTGGCTTTGCGAGGTCAGGGAACAACGCAGCTGGCCAGCCTGTTCGTCATACCAAGCGTAGAAAGTTCCCCGGTGGGGAGCCGCTTTGAATCGGTTCCGCAGTCCATTGACGACTTCATCGAGCGCGGCAGCAATATCTGCGGCAGAAGATCGGGGCGAGGGAGCTACAGAGTACGCCCACGTGTTAGCTCTTGACTCTTTCTTTGGGTCGGCCGGCAGCAGCATTACGTCTGGATCATCTAGATAGGACGCGATCTGGGCAGCAAGGGTTTCAATCACGGCCGAAGTCTATCGAGGTCTGTGGTGGGTGATGCTGCGAAACCGGTCCGAGTATGCCCCGGTTAGGGATCCTTCACCGGGCGCTCAGGAATTCGCGATGATTCCAAGAAACGGCGGCGCCCCCAACGGGAGGGATCTCCAACCTCGCATCAGCGGTTCTCACTAGACACAGCATTCGGTGTCCGAACAAGGCGGCGTAAGTTGCTTGCTTCGCGAAAATGTCCAGAAGGAGATGGGCCGTCGCCGCATCCTTGCTCGCGAAAGCCTCATACCCGTCAATCACCAGAACTAGCCCGGTGTCCTCTTCGGACCATCCATATGACTGAACGGCAACGTCGCTCAGACAATCGTTGAGGGCACTGAAGTTCGAACCGTAGTAACCGGGAAACTCAAGAACCCGGGAAATGTCGCGGTGCATGTCGCCCTGCGATAGCCACGCAGCAGAGTCAACCTGCACGACTCTATAGCCGTGGTTACGTAGCCACGAGATTGCCTCATCGAGGACCGCCTGTCGAGAGAACAAACTGATGAAGCCGTTCTGAATCAAAAGAAAATCCAGCGGATGGTTCAGCTCGTCGGCCAGATTCCAGGTTGCCATAGATGAAACTCTATTCCCTGACAGCCCTTCAGCCGGGGTGTGGACAACCTAACACCTATCGGCCAACGAGGTGCCAATAGACGCTTGCTCGTTGGACGCGCTGAGCTCATTGAGGATCCCTCACCGGACACTTAAGGCCCCCGTTTGGGCTTTCGGCTGCCGAGCGGGCCTCCGCTTGAGCCTTAGAATCGCGGCGAAGACGATGTGAAGCCCTTTTATCGTGGGAAACAATGGGGCTAGAGCTCCCGGGGGCTCTAACTGCATCGCGTGACGCGTTGTTTCAGCGCTTATCGTCAGGCGAAAGAACTTCAATACTGCGGTCGTTGCCCCTATGTATTGTCACGACGACGCCACTTGACCAGTCCGCCATTCCGGCCTCGACTTCGGATTTCAGCGCGCTGAGGCGCTCATCGTCGGGCGCATACTCTTTGTTCGTCGAGAATTCGATTCGGCACCATGGCATCATCCCGCCGTCGCCCCAAGTGCTGTTTATGGATGGCGCGGACCCGATGGACTTCTCGATGACCGGAGAGAGCTCGTTCGCAAGAGCGTCGCAGTCGTCGGACGCGAAGTAGTCGCCCACGCAGCCAGCTAGCAATGGGGTCAGCAACAGAAGCAGCCCACCTCTCGCGAACGCGCGTTTCATGCTCCGACCATAACAGTCACGGCAGATGCCGCCTCATGACGCGCCCGTTAGCCGATCCCTGAACGGGCGGGTTTGGTTTGGCAGGACATACGTGATTTCGTGTTGCCCATGATGACAGTTAAGGCCGTTAGTCACCTTCGAGAGGAAGAGATGGGCTTCGAAACCGTCGTGCTTGCCGATCATGATCTTGCCCCCGCATGGCAGCTGGAATTCCAGCGTTCGTTGGATCCTGATGAGCAGGATGTGGCCCTAGGAATGGGCTCCTACTGCGTCACCTTGACCAACGGTGCCTGCGCCTATGGGTGCCTTTCGTCTGCCCTCATTAAGGAGGGCAAACTGCGCGTAGTCTTCTCGGAGGATGGTGCCCAAAAATTGGGACTTGAATCACCAGAGTTGGAGCTGTCACTTGATCTTGATGCCGATCAAGTAGATGAATTGGTGACGGGGCTTCAGTCCGTTCTCGGCGGAGACAGCCATCCGCCGGTGCTCAATTGACGACTGAATCCGTTTAGAGCGCACGTAAGCCGATTCCTATTCGTGCATGATGGCCGACCAGCTAGCTGGTAGTGCGCGGGATGATGCGAGCCTAGGCATCTTTGTAGTGGAGGCGCCGGAGTGGGGAGGACGGGTAGTCCAGCTTCGGGAACGTCGTCCCGAATTTCGCCCAGTGGCCACTGCAGACGTGAAGTCCTTCTACGACATCGCGGTTCTCGTACCGGTATAGGAGCCAAACGTGGATGTCGGCCAGCGGCGAGTTCAATTGTGGCGGCATGAGGTCGCGCGAATTCGACGGGGGCACATAGCGGCTGAACGCTGCTGTCAGATTCCCTGGCGGACCGAACGGGTACATCACCAGGTGCTTGTTCGGGTACCCGTTCAACTTCGTGGCCAGGGCCTGCACTCCGCCACGCTGCTCCTTGTCAACGATGTGCAGCGATTGCCGAATCAAGTCCCATGGATCACCAAGGGAGGGTTCGTGCACGATAGACCACTGGACCTGATGAGACTCAACGTGCGTATGCTGACAGCGTTGAACGCACAGCACTTTGACCCCATCGTCGTAAGCTCGAAGGCCGAGGACCGGGTCGGCATCGACGCTCGGGCGCAACTGACGTTCGCCGCGCGATGACCAGTGATTTTTACACCCGGGCTTCGCCGTCCACCGCAGGACATCTGCCTTGATTTTGTTCCGCACGGCTTTGGTGGCACCTCCCACGATCCTGTACGGCATCATCACCCATACGCAGTGGGGCAGTGTCGCGTGCGGCATCGGGTCCAGGCTTTGTTGTGCCTCACGGACGGCATACGGAGCGGTCGTAATCACTTCCGCCACATGGTTCCCGTCCAGAGATAGAAGGTCGGGCATTTTCGGTTTGGATCCGTCGTCGTGGTGCTGGAATTCCACTCCGAGCTCGCCTTCGAGCACGATTCTCGCGTGCTCTTCTTCCGCCCTAAACGCCATCCTCCGCCCTCCCATGTGAACCACCGACGACCTCCCAGCCAAGCCTTACCCGGCGAGGGAGGCATTACTCGCCATGCTACTGGCCGAGCGTTGAGATGCCCGCTGAACCATCCCCTTGCGGACTACCCCATGCGCCAAATAGCGCTGTGAAGACACAGGCCTCTAGTTTGTCACCGGATCTATCGTGGAAGCGTTCTTCTTGATCCATCCATATGGACGCAAGTCATCTCCCCCCCGCCAAAATCCGCCGTAGTTCCAAGACTGGTTTTCCGCCATCTCGATGACACGGAGGACGGCGTCAGCGATCTGGTGGTTTGAGATGTCCCCGAACACCGCAGCCCGAACCTCTTGGTCACCTTCGAACCGCTGGATGACCGGTTCGACTCTGTGCTGATGATAGGCCGCACAACTTGGATAGAACGCAGCTGAGGATGACCTTTCGCCGATTGCCGCTAAGGACAGACAACACCATAGAAAATCAAACTGACACAGGGAATCAAGAAACTCCTCCACCGAATCGGCGGTATCCGGCAGCTGAATGTCCGGTCTGAGCTCGGGGTGCTCCAGAAGCAACTCTGCGGAGAAAGCTATGAGATTTCCGCCCTTCCCCGATTCATCAGATCGAATAAGCAGGTTCGCGCGGGAGGCCTCGGTTAGGCCATGCCGGATCCACGACCGATATGAGTATGTATCATCACCAATTCGTCGCAAAACGATGAGCGGTATTGCTTCGTACATCCCACTGCGGACGGCTGCGGCCCCGACCGCCATTATGCGAAGAACTATTTCTAGCCACTTCGCCGGCGCCCCCGGCTTTCCACTCGTCCTGGTTGGAGTAAGGAGGTGGGCTTGGTACAAGTCATAGAGAACGTCCATGGATTGCTTCACTACGGCCACGTCACCGAGCAAAAGGGCTTCCACCGCAGCGGCTGCAACCCGATTCAGGGTTGTCGTTTGCTCCTCGTCAGCGGCTGAAAGATAGACACTTTTCGCAGTTATGAGGAAGCGCCGAATTATCCGGTCGTTGTCTTGAAGCAGAGCAGCTCGAACTGATTCCGTGAAAGTTGCAGCGTCCATGGCAAGATCCGGCACAACAGGCGAAGGCGCGGCCGATGCGCCAAAGCCTTGGACCACTCGCCGCAGCAACTCGTCACTGTCGTGGCGGGCATCCGCACGTTCGTAGTCTCTGAAATTACTTAGAACTTGTCTCCACGTCTGATGCGTGACCAATGCGTTCGTGGTTCCCATCCGGGTGAAGACTGTACCTTCGTTAAACCGAACGATGGGCTTTCCGCCAGCTGGGCTAGGCACCATTCCTCTCTTGGACATAACAGCGGGAATGCCATCCGCTGGCGGCGCTATGTAGATGACCACCATGCACACCTGGACACCCTTGACTGTAAGCGTGTGCACCTGGGACCTAATATCCACTGGCGCATCAACATATCCTCTAACGATCTGAGTGAGCGCTGCGGAGTCGAACATCTCTTTCGTAGGGGCAACCGCGCCCTGCGCGGGAGTACCATCGTCGTTTGCTCCAATTACGATGTACCCGCCTCGAGGCAAGTTCATCATGGCCGCGCAGTCTTTGACGAAATCGAGTTTCTTGACCGGTTCGCGAAGGTCCAGTTCTTTCTTGAAATCCAGGTAGGGTTTTTCTGCGCCAAGAGCAAGAAGCTCCCCGAGCTTTTCCTCGCCAACCTTGCCGTCATAAGTAAAGGGGGGTACATGCCCGTGCAGCCCGGATGCAGCTTCGCTCATCCCCTGATCTTAGGTATTGACGCCACCAAGGCGCCGTAGCTTCACCGGTCGGGTTCGGGGTTTCCTGTCGAGCTTCGCTTCCAGTCGCTTCCGTCGAGACGGTAGCTCATGCTGGCGGAGAAGCGATCCATTGGCCTGTCGCTAAGCTCCTCCGTTCGGCCAGGAACAGGTTCGATATTGGCAAGATGTTTGAATGTTTCCCCAGCGGGGACCTTAAACCCACTGGGTAGCTGCCGTTGAGTTGTCAGTGCGGGGTCAACAGAGATGCTTCTAATGACTTATCCGGTATAGATTTCTGGCCTTCTTCAACGTCTTCAGTGGTGGGCGATCGCAGGTTTGCCCTGTTGAAGACTGAGCTATCCGGTATACGTCTTCATCGAAAAGTCCTCGTCCTTCCGTGCACCGTTCACTCGGAGTACCACTTCAGTTCGTTTGCGCACACGAACCTGAGGGGAGCGGAACGGAGAGCTGACATATGACGCGAGTTCAGCGGGTTCAAAGCGACGGCGCAGAGATCACGTGGACTGTTCTCGGGGACGATTTCCTGCCGGTTCCAGAGATAGAACTCTACTTTGAGCATTTGAGGCAGACCGGTCATTCACCCAATACCGTCAAGTCCTACTCGCGATCTCTCTGCTTGTGGTGGGAGTTCCTGGGCCTTCGCGGAAAAGCATGGGACGAAGCGCAGCTCGAGGACATGTCCGCCTTTCTGGCGTGGATTCGGACTGGTAACCCTCCAAGCGTGACTCCAATACGCGAGACCGCCACGCCGTCACTGATCGCCCCTTCAACAGCTGCCCTGAGGATCCAGGGCGTGCGATCTTTCTATGCATTTCATCAGTGGCGAGGATACGACTTCGCAGCGATCGTCTACTCCGACCGCCCTGCCCGAAGTCCTTACATCCCTTTCTTGGGGCATACAGGCCGCGGCCTGCGCCGCAGCGCATCCGTCAGTGTCCCGAAGCGACGGGCCAGCGCCCCTATTTTGACGGCCCGGCAGGTCGATGCGATCAAGGATCATTGTGGTCGGTTCGATCAGATGACAGGGGTGTGGAGCGGCTCTGTCCGAGACCTCTTACTATTCACGCTGTTGGAGGAGACTGGGCTCCGGTTGGGGGAGGCGCTGAGTTTGCAGCATCGGGACTGGCATGCCGGGCGTGGGGAGAACTCCTACGTTGAGGTCACCCCGCGCGATGACCACCCACATGGGCTTAGAGTCAAAGGCTTCCGCTACCGCAAGATTCATATCTCGGACAGGCTCTACGCCGAATACGTCTGGCAGCTGTGCGACAAGGGCATGGATCTAGTCGTGCCTTCCATGGACGAGGCCTACGTGTTCGTAAATCTCAGGGTGGGATACGAGTTCAAACCTCTGCGGGCGGAGACCGTCTATAAACGCGTCGGTCAAATTCGGCGGGTCTTGGGTCCCGCGGTCCCGCAAGACTGGACACCTCACTGGTTCCGTCACACCCATGCCACGGCAATGCTCCTGGCCGGAGCCCCGCTCCACGTGGTGAGCCGACGGCTCGGACACTCCGACGTCCAGACAACTCTGGATCTGTATGCCTGGGTCACCGATGACGAAGAACTTCGATCTCTTGCGGACTGGCGGACACTGACGAATCGATGGAGGGGCCAGGATCAAGTCGGCTGACGCGCGAACTCTGGAGGCACTGAGCCTCGACAACAAGAACCCTTTTACTATCGAGGCCAACCACGGCTTGATGAATCAAGTCCCACAGGATATGCGGTTGCTCCACTACACCCGGACCACGATCCCTGCCCAGTATCTGCCCTTCTTCGCTTTCTACCACCCTAAAATCGGCAACATCCATCTGGATGGGCTCCCACAGGTGATGCACCGGGAAATGCAGTACGTCATCTGGTCCATCGTCAAAGGCGGTGGCCGGGTTCCGTGTGCCGGGCTCGGGCTGCTCATGCGGGAACTCGCTGAAACCTGCCGCCGGCTGAAGGCAGAAGGGAAAGACTGGGAGAGCCTAATGGACCGCACGCCGTCCCAGTGGCGGAAGGAACTCAGCATTTCCTGGGTGAAAAGAACCCGGGCGTTGCCAAATCCCTCAACTTTGAGAACCATGGCCGGGACGCTGGACCGAGCGGCGAAGTTGCTGTGGTTCGCCTATGACGACGGCCCATGGTGGAAACGCGAAGTCTGGTCTCTGGAATTGGACTCCCGCATCCCGCGAGAGCGGGACAATCCTCCCAAAACAACTGCAATTCACTGGCATGAGGTCGCACCATCGTGGCTGAGGTTGGGCGCAATGTTCTACGTCAAGACTGAGCTCGAGCGAGGCGACATCGCATGGGCAACAGCACTGCAGCGACACAACGGAATCAAGATTTTCGGCAGGTTCCTGACCGGACGAAATGTCGATACACCTCTGCTGGCCAATAGCCCACAGGAGTGTCGGACCCTGATGCTCAACTTCCTCACAGAAAGTGCCTTCAGGACACAAAGCGGCAGCCGACGCGAGCACTCAGGCACTTCGTCGATCGTTGCCGCCGTCCGCGGACTCTATGAGTTCATGGTCGATCACGCCGACGACGCATTACAGGCCGGAATCGATGCCCGCTGGGCAGCAGTGACCACCGACTACCTTCGCCTCATACGCCCAGGTGACCTCCCCCGAAAGTCCAAGAAAAAACCCCTCGACGAAACCCGACTCTATTCTGAGCACACAATGTCCCAAATCGCCCTGCACGCACCATTGCTGGGCGCCTCAAGGACGGACGGAGGACTGGGAGATCCCCAAGCGATGCGGATCCTTCTTCTGCTTCTATCCACCGGCCGCCGCGCTAGCGAAATCTGCATGATCGACGTGAATCCACTGATCCCGGTTCCCGGAGCGGAAGACACCGGATCGGAGCGGATCGCGAAATTGCGATACCAGCAGACCAAGATCGAAGGAGCACCCGAAACAATCTTCATTGACTCGGAGGCCATCGAGATCGTTGCCGAACAGCGGCGCTGGCTCAAAGACCACCTTGAGAGGAACCAGATTAAAGGCCCTCCGCCGCAGTACCTGTTCATCCGAAACCATAACAACCTCCACGGTCAACGCCCCTATAGCAGCCACGTCTTCCGCACCCAGCTGCGCAAGCTGGTCGATCTCGCCGATATCCGTGACGAAAACGATCAACCACTCAAGCTCGCCCGAACCCATAACTTCCGGCACACCAAGGCCACGAACCTGCTCAACGCCGGCGTGCCCCTCCACGTCGTTCAGCGATACCTTGGCCACACCACCCCCGAAATGACCATGCACTACGCCCAGACCCTGGACGCGACCGCCAAAGCAGAATTCATCAAGTACCGAAAGCTCACAGCGGAAGGCAACCAGTCGTTCATGCCTGCGGAGGACCTCTACGATCTCATGGCACTTGACGCCCGCACGGACCGTGTCCTGCCCAATGGTTGGTGCACGCTCCCTCCCGCGCAGACCTGCGGCAAGGGCAACGCATGCCTGACCTGCGACCTGTTTGTCACGGACGAACGCTTCCTCGGCGTTCATGAAGGCGAGCTGGTCGCGCTGGACACCTTGGTCGAGAAACGCCAGGACGCCCACCGGCAGCGAACTGGTGAGCCAATGAGCGAAAACCATGTGTGGCTGACCCTACGTCGCAGAGAACAGCGTGCCCTGGAAAGCATCGTCGAAGCCATCAAAGATCCCTCACGCGGCGCCACTCCAGTAGCGGGAGCAGGCACCACAGCGCGAACAGATTCCGACGTTCACAGGGCGCCCCGTCAGGCCTCCAACTAAATGGTCAAGGGCAACACAGAGAACCTGCTCCGGGCCGCGCGGGCAAAAAGAGAAGCCGCCATCACCCGCGCCGAGCAGGGACTACGGAGACTCCTCAAAACCGGCAGCCCGATCACTTTCCACACTGTGGCCGCAGAAGCAGGGGTCTCCAAAGACTTCCTCTACCGAACCACAGATCTACGCGAACGGATCATGGACCTACGAGGCAAAACTGTGCCCGCCACCGCATCAACGCGGCAGGCCCTACTGAGCGAGCCGACGCATCAGGACACCAGCAGCATCGTCAGGACACTCACGGCAAAACTCACCCATGAACGATCAACCAACCGAAAAAGGATCGCTGAACTCGAGGCTGCCCTCGCGGCAGCCCACGGCCAAATCCTCCAACTCCGACGCCAGAATCCCGGCACGTCTGCCGACACCAGACCACCCGGGCAATAGGCCCCCACCGGCAGCCTGCAAATGAGAACCGGTTAGTTGCCGGACAGTTCGCGGTAGAGGGCTTGGACGAGGGTTTTGATGTCGTCGCGGACCAGGCGCATGCGTTCCATGCCTTCAATGCCACGTTCGGAGGCCTAGTCGGTCTCCCAGATTTCGAAGCGCTTCCCGGCAAGTGGGTCGAGTCTGGCTTCGGTTCCGAGGACGATGACGGTGTTCAGGACTTCGTCGGTGACCGGTTTGGGTTTGCGGAAATGGGTGGTACCACTGAGCGCCTGCAACAGGTTCCGTCACCGTCGTCCAGGGGAGCGAGACCCCTCCTAATCAGGGGACTTGAGTCCCGGCGGCGGGGCCATTTTTCCCGCTCAAAGAAATGAAATTTCTGTATATCTTATGTTTACCTGAAATTTCATTGCATTGGCTGTGGGCCGTATGTACTCTGTGATTTAGGGGCACCCACAAGTCGTTGGGTGCCAGGAGGAGTGAGTGTGTCGGATCAGTTGGAGCTTTTGAGCGAGGGCGAGATCGGGGCGGGTGAGGTTGCTGCCCGGTTGCGTATCGTGTTCCCGCAACTCAGCACGAGCGATCGACGTATCGCGGATGTGTTGCTGACCCAGCCTGCCGTTATCGTCCGTTCGTCTGTATCGGAGGTAGCTGAACTCGTCGGGGTGTCAGCCGCGACGGTTGTACGTGCTTGCCGGCGGTTCGGGTTTGAGGGATTCCAGGATGTAAAAATCTCGATCGCGCAGGATTTGGTTCGTACGGGGGCGGCTGAGGCGGAGGGCCCCATTGGCCTTCTGGATGAGTCGGCCTCCTCGGGTGAAGTCCTTCGGCGAATCTTGGGTGCGGGTTCGCAAGGGCTGGTCGATGCTCAGATGACCGTGGATGAAGAGCACTTCATGGCCGCCGTCGAGCTGTTGGCGCCGAGCCCGCAGATTCTGTTCCTTGGCGGGGGCTCATCGAGCTGCGTCGCCGCCGATGGGGCGTACTGGTTCACGGCGATCGGGAAGCTCGCGTTCGCGCCGAGCGACCCGATGAGCCAGCATCTTGCCGCGCGGCATCTACCGGCGGGCGGCGTCTGTGTCGCTATCAGCCATTCGGGGGCGTTCAAGCAGACCGTCGATGCTGCCCGGATCGCGAAGGAAGCCGGCGCCACCGTTATCGCCGTGACGAGTTTCGCAAAATCGCCGCTGACGGAAGTTAGTGACTTTGCGCTGGTTTCGGGCGGCAGGTCCCTCGGCTATCGCTTGGAAGCATCGGCTGGACGTCTCGTTCACCTAGCCGTTGTCGACGCGTTGCGCATTGCCGTTGCGTTGCGGCGCGGACCGGTGTCATTCGAGGCACTTGACCAGATGGCAGACATCAGCAAGGGGCAGCAGCTATGAACACGGGTACCAGACCACTGACGATGGTCCTTGTCGTTGACGGACTGCGTCCAGACCAGATCCATCCTGACATCACGCCCACAATCTCAGCTCTAAGCTCCGAGGGCCGCTGGGTGGAACAGTCGTTCAGCTCGATCCCTACGGTGACACGAGTGAACGCCGCCAGCCTGGTGACCGGGTGCTACCCGGCAAACCACGGGTTGTCTGGTAACTATCTTCGGACTGCGGACGGGAAATCGGCGGTCAACACACTGGAGGCTGATTTCGTCTCGGCGGTAGGCCTTGAGCCCGAGGAGCTCTTACGTGTAAAGAGCCTGGGCCACCGCCTCGCAGAGGCAGGGCAGACCCTGGCGGTGGTGTCCACGATCTCATCGGGTGGCGCGCTCGTGCTCAATCCTGGCGTGGAGCTCGGCCATGGAGTGACCTTGTCGTTGCGCCCGGGGCCCGACGGAAGCCACGCACAACCGGCATGGGCCAACGACGCCCTTCTGGAGAAGATGGGCCCGGCACCGAGCCTTCGTGATGGTGCAAGTACCGCCGAGCTCGTCGACTACGCGGTCGACGCGAGCGTGAATTTTGTGTTTCCCGAAGTGGATCCGGATGTGCTCGTATGCTGGTTCGTCGAACCCGACAAGACACAGCACGGGTTCGGAGTCGGCTCCCCGGAGGCAAGATCCGCTCTCACTCACTTGGATGCCGCGATCTCTCGCCTCTTGGAAGGCGCGGAGTCATTCGCGGCAGGACGTGATCTGACCGTATTCGTCATCTCGGACCACGGATTTGCTCGCACCATCGGTTCGATCGATGTCGCCGAACGCCTCAGAGAGGACGGCATCGACCTGACCGGGGTGACGATCGTTCCCACAGGACTTGCGATGGTGTGGTGCGAAGAGATTTCAACGGCCCGTCGCATTCAGGAATGGGCGGACCAACAGCCATGGCTTGCTGGCTGCTTCCTCGGCAAACGGCTACAGGAAAGCGGGGATAGCGGCCACTTCGCTGTGGATCTCCTGCGTTGCCACCCGGCCGATACGGCCCCTGACCTCGTGCTCGCCCCTTTGTCAGCGGAGGCACCCAACGAGTTCGGCGTCCCAGGCGTCCACTATCTCCTCGACGGCTCCGCGGGCAAGTTCCACAGCGGCCATGGCAGTTTGTCGCCCTACGAACTGCGCTCAACAATGATCGTTCGTGGTCCGGGCGTGCAGGGCACGGGGCCATCCAAAGTGCCGGCGGGCATCGTCGATGTGGTTCCTACCATCCTGAGCCTCCACGGCGTTGGCTCCCCGGGGTGCGATGGCCGGGTGCTGCGGGAACTGTTCGATGCCTCTGCTCCGGAACCCATCGTCACGGCTCGCACTCTTCGCAGTAAAGCGCACACCAAACACGACCTTGAAATGTCGATCCTGGAGGTGAACGGACATGACTACATCACCGCATTCAATATCAGCTAGACCTCGAATCGTGCCTACCGTCGAGCATCCGGTAGGCAGGCGCCGCATGAGCCGGACCCGGATCGGTCAGCTCTTCGTATTGCCGACACTGCTGTTCCTATTGGCCTTCGCCATCGTTCCCGCAGTCGCAAACTTCACGCTGTCATTCTTCGACTGGAGCCCTCTGCGACCGGCATTCGAGTTCGTTGGCATCGACAATTACGTCACGGTGCTCCAATCAAAGGGCTTCATCTCCGCGCTGGGGAATACCGTCATCTACGCCATTATCACGGTACCTGTCTCCATTGCACTCGCCTTACTGGTCGCCGTGGGAATCATGGGTCGCCTCCGAGGTGCGGGCGCATTGAAAGCGATCTACTTCATGCCCACAGCAGCAATGCTGGTCGCAATGGCGGTCGTATGGCAGTTCATCCTCGACCCGAGAGTCGGTCTGCTGAACGAGTTCCTAAGCTGGTTCGGGATACCACCCTCGGGTTGGCTGCTCAATTCATCCACAGCGTTGCCGTCCATCATTGCCTTTGGAATCTGGCGGCAAACCGGCTACATGATGATCCTCTTCCTCGCAGGCCTCGCCGCCATCCCACGGACCGTCTACGAAGCCGCTGCCCTGGATGGCCTGCACGGTCTCAAGCGTTTCTGGCATATCACCTGGCCGATGCTTGCCCCTACGACGACGTTCGCAGGAATTATCGGCACCATCGCCGCAGTGGAACTATTCGATGCCCCCAAGATAATGACCGATGGAGGCCCGGCTGGTGCAACGACCACGCTATCGATGATGATCCAGCAGGAAGGCTTCACCTACTCCTCCTTCGGCACCGGGGCCGTCGTTTCTCTCGTCCTGTTCATTCTCACACTGGCCATCACCGCCGTGCAGTGGACGATCTCACGCCGCAGCCCTATGGCTGGACCGCAATGAGCGCCGCACCTTTCGGTCGGAACATACCGACCCGCCTACTAGGGGCCCTGACGTCCATCGGGTTGTGGATAGGCGCTGCCCTCTGTCTGCTGCCGATGATCTGGATGGTGGTCTCATCCCTTCGACCACGGTCTGTCCCGCCGAACCAGATCTTCACTGGACTTGATCAGCTCACCCTGGAGAACTACCAGAATGTGTTCGACCGCGTCCCGATCCTGCAACTCTTCGGCAATACGATCCTCGTCTGCGCTGCCGTGTTGGTTTTGCAAATCGGCATCGGAGTACCGGCAGCCTACGCGCTGGCCCGCATTCGGTTCAGGGGCAGCCGACTGATGTTCTGGCTCGTCATGCTTACACTGATGGTTCCTAGCCAGGTCACAATACTCTCTGTCTATATCGGCTTCGCCAACCTCGGTCTGGTCAACACCTATGCCGCGCTGATCCTGCCTTTTGGGATGAGTGCCTTCGGGGTCTTCCTCTTTTACCAGTTTTTCCGTGGCCTACCGCACTCGCTGCTCGACGCGGCGAGGGTCGACGGTTTGTCGGAATGGTCCATCGCGTGGACCATCGTTTTCCCTCTTGCACGTCCTGCTGTGACCGCCTTCGCCATCTTCAGCGTGGTCGGCCGCTGGAACGACTTCTTCTGGCCGCTGATGATGACTCAAGGCTTCGGTATCGCTCCGATCACTCTTGGGATCTCCTACTTCGCGGACGCCGAGACTGGTCGGGATTACGGGGGCCAGATGGCCCTATCGACCCTCGCTGTTTTACCTCTCCTCATCGCATTCGCCTTCGCCCAGAAACGCTTTGTCGAAGGAATCGCCCTTACCGGATTGAAAGGCTAGACATGAAATCCCAACCCGCCTTCGCGGCCTTAGCCGCCATACTGGCCGCCGCTGGCCTCCTCACCGGATGCAGCAGCACCCAGAATTCGGCTCCAGCCAAGGACGCCTTCGCACCTGGCATTGAGGAGCCGACCACGGTCAGCCTCTGGTACACCTATCCAACTCTCTTCGACGGAACCATCGCCAGCATCGTCAAAACCTGCGAAGCCAAGGTCAAGAACCTCACCATCGACGCCCAATCAGTCGGCGCCGACTACAACGAACTCAACCACCGCGCCCAGACTGCCATCGCGTCAGGAAACGGGCCAGACATCACCCTCGAGGGTATCGGCAACGTCGAACCCCTCTCCGACCTTCCCGCGGTGAACAATCTAACGGATCTGGTCGATAACGGTTCAGACTTCGCAGGACTGGACTCCTTCCTGCCGCTGGCCAAAGCGGGCAACGGCGTCCAAGTCGGCGTTCCCTACGCCGTCAGCGCGCCGGTACTGTACTGGAACCGTGAGCACTTCAAGGCAGCCGGTCTGGACCCCGACAAGCCGCCAACCACCATCGAAGAGCTGTTGGCCGACGCTGCCAAGCTCGCCAACCCGGCCACGGGCCGTGTCGGGTTGAGCATCGACTATGCACTCTCCAACAACTTCTCCGTGCCGACCATCATGGCCAACTCCGGTGCCACCGTCGTCAAGGACGGCAAGCCCGAATTCGCTTCGGATAAATCAATCGAACTGCTCGCCAAACTCTCAAAGGGTGTGAAGGACAAATCTGTCGGTGTGTACGCGGACAACTCCCAGAGTACGCAGGCCTTCGACACTCAACAGTCATCGATGCACATCGGGAGCATTGCCTCTCTGCCGCAACGATTGAAGAGCCTTGGGCCCATATTCAGTACCACCAAGGTCCCCCACGCCGCAGACTATTCGGGTGCCTACACAGCCTTCGGATCCGGAGCCATGTGGGTCATGTACTCCCACTCCGACGCAAAACGGCGAGCCGCCGCGGAAGCCCTGCGTTGCTTCGCAGGACCTGAGGCCACCAAGCTCCCCTTCATCAACAGCGGTTACCTTCCCGGCAGCACAAGCGCCCTCAAAGATCCCGACGTCCAGAAGCTCCTGCAAGAGCAGCCAGCACGCCAGGCCGGGATCGACGCCATGAAATCCCTGGCCAAACTACCGGCCTTTGGAGGACGGGACGGGGCACGAGCAGCGGATGCTTTCCGAGACAGTTGGGTTCTCGGATTCGCCGGACAGAAAAACCCGGCCGATGCCCTCAATGAGGCCAAGGCCGAGATCGAGGCCCTCAATGTCAAGTAATCAATCGACTGCCGCGGTCAGTATCTCCGGGCTCACTAAAAGCTTCGGGCATGGTACCCCTGTGCTGCGCGGAATCGATCTGGAGGTCCTACCGGGCGAATGCGTGGTCTTTCTCGGACCATCGGGGTGCGGCAAGACCACCCTGCTGCGCTGTATAGCCGGCCTCGAAGAACCGACCGAGGGGCACATCCTGTTCAACGGCGCCGACCTCACCAAAGAGCAACCGCAGCACAGGCCAGTCGGGCTCGTCTTCCAGGACTTTGCCCTCTATCCGCACAAGAGAGTTCGAGACAACATCGGACTCGGACTACGCGTGGGCGGACTGCCGAAAGCGGAAGTCCGGGAGCGCGTGGAAGAAGTCGCACGCCTCTTGCAGATCGATCATCTGCTGGAGCGCTACCCTCGGGAACTCTCGGGTGGACAGAAACAGCGGGTCGGCATCGGCCGTGCCCTGGCAAAGGAACCCAAGGTTCTTCTCATGGACGAGCCACTCTCCAACCTCGACGCCAAGCTCCGCTACGAGATGCGCAACGAGATCGAAGGCCTGCGCGGTCGTCTCACCGAGACTGCCATCATCTATGTCACTCATGACCAGTCAGAAGCCATGAGCCTGGCGGACCGGATCATCGTGATGAACAAAGGAGTGATCGCTCAGGAAGGTTCCGGACGCGATATCTATCTCTCCCCCGCCGACCGTTTCGTAGCCGAGTTCGTCGGAAGCCCACCCATCAGTTTCCTCACCCTGCCCGACGACCGGGTTCTCGGGCTCCGCTCTGAAGCCGTCCATCTTGGACATCCGGTCGGAACGGAAGAACTGGGGGCCGGCCACCTGCTGGGAAGTGAACACTTCGGACACGAGATCCTCGCCAGATACCGCACGGCGTACGGAGAATTGACGGTCCGGCTGTCGGCGGATATCGAACACATCCCGGACGAGACACCCATCTCCTACACATCGCACCTTGCCTTGTGGTTCGATCAGTTCGGCAACAGGGCGAACTTTCGTCAGGACGCTCTGGAGCTACGATCGTGACCGGGCGACTCGCCCTCCTGATCCGCCACGCCCAATCAGTGTGGAATGCCGAAGGCCGATGGCAGGGCCGTGCCGATCCGCCCCTCACCGCGGAAGGGCTGCAGGTGGCACAAGAAGCCGCGCCCCTGCTGCCGAGAATCTTCACCCAAGTCCTCTCATCACCCCTGCAACGAGCTGCCCACACAGCACACGCACTCGCCCAGGAGCTAGGTATCAACGCCATCGACTCCGATGCACGACTCGTCGAGCGGCACCTGGGAAGCTGGGAGGGCCTCACCAAGGACGAGGCCCAAAAGGCATTCGTCGATGACTGGACACGCCTGACCACCGAGGCCATCGACCCCCCGCAATGGGAATCGCCCGCCTCGGCCGTGGCGAGAGTTCATCAGGCACTGACCGAAGCCCATGAGCAAGAAACAGGGCCACTGCTTGTCGTAAGCCACGCAGGCCCGATCACGTGCCTTCAACAACATCTCACCGGCCGCAGCACCGGACTCTCGAACCTCGAAGGAATCTGGGCAATCATCGAACCCGAATCCATAACCCTCCTCGGCAGACAACGCTTCACCACTCAACACACCTCCACCGGGTTGCTGTAACAGAGCAGCGCCGAAAGAAAATTATCAAAACAGCGACAGCCTCCTCGGGTCAGTGACCATCGCCCGAGGAGGCGGCATATCAGGCCAACCCTGAGTCCACCCGCACCCTCGATTGAGCCCCCTCCGGTACCGATCCCAATTCCCAAGGCTCACTTTCCGAGCCGGCCCCTGGACTACGACTCGATGCAGTACGAGATGAACTGGCTGCGCGAGGGCCGCGGTGTCGAGGTCATCCTCACGGCCATCCCCAAGCCCAACGTCAGAGGGAAAGACATGGATGTTTTTGAGATCAGCCTTCGACTTGGCGCCGCCGTGGCCGCTGGCCTCGTCGTGGGCATCGAAAGAGAGATCACCGGCCATCCCGCCGGAGTCAGAACCCACGTCCTCGTCGCGCTGGGGGCGGCTATGTTTTCGTTGGCCGGGGCGTACGGTTTCGCTGACGTTACACATGGACCAAACGTGGATCCGGCGCGCATCGCCGCGCAGGTTGCCTCGGGGATCGGGTTTATCGGGGCAGGGGCGATCATCAGAGACCGCGGCGCAATCAAAGGACTCACCACTGCCGCGACAGTGTGGTTGGCGGCATCGTGCGGCGTTGCCGCCGCGGGAGGCTCGTATCTGGAGGTTTCCGTAGGAACTGTTTTCGTATTGATCACGCTTATCGGCTTGAGGCTTGTTAGGCCCAGCAAGTGGCGTCAGAAGCAAAAGGTCCAGCTGGAAATCGAATATTCGGCAAGGCAGGGAACCCTGGCGCCCATTCTGGAGACGTTGAAGTCCTCAGGCACTGTGGTAACGGGGATTGACGTACGGGATGAACCGGACACCTCCATGCGCCACCTCAGTCTGAGGGTCACCGTCCCAGCCCGGTCCAACTCCGAGACGGTAGTAGCGGATGTTGCCCAACTCGGCCAAGTGCACCGGGTGGCCGTGTCGGACGAGGACGGATAGACATTGAGACCAGTATGTACTTCCCCGTCAGGCTGGAACGTTGGAAAGCCGTCAGCATTGAAGGATCGATGGAACGGACTGAAGGAGCACCATGACAACGTATGACATTGCGCTGATCGGCTTC
The DNA here is from genome assembly GCA_050627125.1 of Arthrobacter sp. 21a14. Classification (GTDB taxonomy): domain Bacteria; phylum Actinomycetota; class Actinomycetes; order Actinomycetales; family Micrococcaceae; genus Arthrobacter. The sequence goes on from CP192487.1 coordinate 1,104,687, forward strand.
GGCGGCGTCAACAGGACACTGGCCGAACTGATTGCAGCACGCGGTGAGGCATTGCGTTCCGAGTTGGGCTTTGGCCTGCGCGTGGTGGCCATCACCGACCTGCGCCTCGGCTCCCTGGCCAAACCCGAGGGCATCGATCTCTCCCTCGCCCTCAGCCTGGGCGGTGGCAACGAGAACTTCTCCGGGTACGGCGGATCCGCGGACACCAACAACGAAGCAGTCATCCGCAATTGCACGGCCGACATCATCTGCGAGGCCACGTTCACGAATCCCGAGGACGGCGAACCAGCAGTTTCTCACGTGCAATGGGCCCTCGAATCCGGCAAGAGTGTCTGCACCACGAACAAGGGCCCGGTTGCCCACCGCGGCGCCCAGCTGACCTCCCTGGCCGAACAGAACGGCGTGCACTTCGAGTTTGAGGGCGCCGTCATGAGCGGCACCCCCGTCATCCGGCTGGCCAAGAAGATGTTTGCGGGGCTGAAGCTGAACGGCTTCGAAGGCATCCTCAACGGCACCAGCAACTATGTGCTCGGAAGGATGGAAGCCGGACTGGGTTTCGAAGCGGCCATCAGCGAGGCACAGGAACTCGGCTACGCCGAGGCGAACCCCGCAGCAGACATCGAAGGCTACGACGTTCAGCTCAAGGTCCTCATCCTAGCCAACGAACTCCTCGACGCAGGCATTGAACTCAAGGACGTTCAACGGCAGGGCATTTCGACCGTGACGCCGGAGAACATCCAGAAGGCAGCCCGCGAGGGACGCCGCTGGAAGCTCCTCGGTACAGCACGGCGGAACCCGGACGGATCAGTGACAGCTGGCGTATCCCCCATAGCGCTTCGCCTCGGCCATGGGTTGGCAGGCGTTTCCGGGGCGACCAACGCAGTGTCCTTCGACACCGACCTTCTGGGCGCAGTAACCGTCTCAGGACCGGGAGCCGGCCGTGTGGAGACCGCCTACGCTCTGCTCTCTGACATCATCGCCATTCACACAGACCGGACAGCTAATGTCTGAATCCACGCTGTATTCGACGGCAACGGCGCTGCCGCAGTTCCGCGACGTGGCCATCCCCCTACGACGGTTGGATTTGTCGGGCGCGCTTCCGCTGACCGAAGCCACCGCCGGAAAAAGCCGTGATCGAAACGGCCTGCTCTCCACCAGCTCCCATGGGAAGCGCCTTTAGACGGGATGGCTTCCTTAAAGACGCGACTTTAAGGAAGCGAGCTGCGCCGCTGCTGGGCGGCGGACCTGTGTTACCGGATAACCCGGCGGCATCGTACTTAGAGTGGTTCTGAACTACGACGTGAACACTGTCCATCATCTGTGCGCCATCCCCTCCGTAGCCGCCTCCTCCTCGAAGAGCGACGGTCACGTTGTTTGCTTCTTTGGCTCGTTGGTGCTCCCGTTCAGCCGCTGCTACCACTTCTTTTTGATGTTCCTCTTTACGGGACCGCTCGCGTTCTGCTTGGTCTGACCGAAAACTCCTAACTGCCCAAAGCAGCGTGAGAACTGTTGCTATCGCTCCAAACCATGTACCGGTCGCTTCAATCCAATCAGGGGTCCAATTCTTGACCACCAACAGAGCGAACGATGCACCAAGGGTCACGCCGCCAAGTCCCCAGATGGCGTGAACAAGAGCTGTATTTTGTCGTGAAGGCACCGCTCCAGACTAGCGACTGATGCTGCCTAGCCTGCTGTCTGTTGCTTTAGCGAGGGCGCGGCTGACGCTCATCTGTCCGACGCAGAGGACCTGGGCGATTTCTGTGATGGGTGTCTTCTTCGCGTGCATGGTGCGTGCGGCGTCCAGCGAGGGTTGGGACTTGAGCCCCAGCACCGGAATAGGCATGAGTTTCAGGTTCTCGACCCATTCGGCACGGGGGTCGGGGGCGTCCTCGGGGAGAATGCCAGCCGCTCTCATGCCTCGACTATGAACCAAACGAGGGAATCTGTAAATGGGATCGAGTTTCAGCAGTTAGCTTCTGAAAATGATGGTGACGCCTCGGATCACCCGGAAACCGGTCCCGAAAAAAGTTTCAAAAAAAGTTCGTACCTCGCGTAACCCTTTGGCGTACCCCGACGATTACGTCTTTGAAAGGGCCGAGCTGGAATTTGTCCCCCATCATGTTCCAGCTCGGTCCTTCTCTTTCCTGATGAGATTTTGAGGGACATGAGGGGCCATCCTTGGGGCGGCCCGGTTGAGCAGATACCCTTGGTGGGTTGCCCGTCGAGCCAAGGCGGACGACCTGGCTCCAAGCCCGGACCTGCCGCCGATCGAAAGTCTCTTTACTGTGACCGACGCATTGACCGACGAAGCGCTTCATGCGCTCAAGGGCAATAACGCGGAACTGTTCAGCGCCGTCTACCAGGCGTACGCCGGACCGGTTCTCGGCTACCTGACCGCTAAAGGCGTCTCAGATCCCGAGGCCATCACACAGGACGTGTTCCTTGCTGTCCTGCCCCGTTTGGATGAGATCCGGGGAGGAGCGAGCGGATTGCGGACCTTTGTTTTTTCCGTGGCGCACGCCCGCATGGTTGATGAGCACCGGAAACAAAGCAGGGCCCCGGAACACCACGAGTTCGAGCCGGAGCGCGATCCCCGCGAATCGGGTTCTGCAGAATCCGAGGCAATGGGTCTCCTGGCTCCCCACGAGGTCATGAAGCTCCTGGATTACCTCGGGGACGATCAACGGGAGGTCCTGGCCCTCCGGATCGTGGCAGGCCTGACCGTGGAGCAGGTGGCCGACATCATGGGGAAATCCGCCGGCGCGGTGAAGCAACTGCAGCGCAGGGCTTTGATGACGCTCCGTGAGCATTCGGCAGTAAAGGAATACGTGTCCTCATGACATACAGGGATATGGAATGCGAAGATATCGTCGACGAGCTCCTGCTCGACGCCGGGCCCACTGACGCGCCCGGCCTTCGGCAGGCGCTGCTCTCCATGCGTTCCTTCGCGGACCTCCCGGCACCTGCTCCGAGCGAGGCGTTGGCCGCGATGTTCGCTGGACCTCACGATGAAGTCAGCAAGCGCCGTTGGCGACACAAGCACCGTACGGCTGTGGTGAGCGTTGCCGTTGTTGCGGCTATGGGACTCGGCGTGAGTGGTGTGGCTGCTGCCAGCTCCGGTTTCACCCGTACGCCCACATTCGTCGATGAACTGCTTGGCAATTTCGCTCCGCGACCTTCTGCCGCAGCGCCCGCGCTGCCCACGGCTGATGCTCCGAAGGTCAGCACCGAACCAGCGCCGTCAGGGGATCCCGCAGCCCTCCCGCCGGCCACCGAATCACCTGCGGTGCCGGGAACTCCGGAGACGTCCGACGCTGCTGTGCCGTCAGGCCAAGCGCCTGTCCAGCCCGCACCTGGAGTCCAGCCAGCGCCTGGGGCGCAGGCGGCCGACGTCGGAAACGTTCCGGCTTCGGGCGCGGCCGGCGAGCCTCCCCGTACCGGCCAGGCGAAGCCTGCTGAAGCAGAGCCCCGGGAGGCAAAGCTTGAGGCAAAGCTTGGGCAGGCCGGGCTTGAGCCAACGCTCCCCGACGTTGTTAAACCAACCGCAGCGCCGACTACAACGGCCAAGCCCGCCCCCGCTCACGGTAACAAACTCCCATCGCTGAGCGAGGAGCCAACTCATGAACAGTTCCAGTCCTTCGTGGACAAGCTGAAACAGTGGTTGAGGGGCACGGGACACTAAGCTTGCTTCATGATGCATGTCAACGATCCGGCCGTGGTGGAACGATTGATGCGAACAAAAGGATGCTGGGCAATCGTTGGCCTCAGCAACAATGAGTGGCGCTCCGCATACGACGTCTCCCTGTACGTTCGCGACCGCATGGGCATGGAGATCATCCCCGTGAACCTCAAGGGCGAAGATGTCCATGGCGAAAAGGGATACAAGTCCCTTATGGATATTCCTGCGGAGAAACACCCCATCGACGTCGTGGACTGCTTCGTCAACTCCCAGCGGGTGGGCGCAGTCATTGATCAGGCGATCGCCGTCGGTGCCAAGGCTGTGTGGCTGCAGCTGGGCGTCTTTGACGACGACGCCGTCCAGCGCGCCAGGGATGCAGGTCTGGACGTCGTGGTCAATTCGTGCCCGGCGCGCGAAGGCTGGCATTACGGCCTGTAATCGCCAGGTCGATTCCTTTGCTAATCTGCAGCTGACTCATTCTTTTTAGCCATAGGGGACGGCCATGTGTGGCGACCAGTCAGCGGTGCCCATTTCCACACCAGCCAGGCGGGCCGTCCTAGGGGTATTCGGCGCTTCGCTCGTTGCAGGTTTAACTGCCTGCGCTGCACCCGAAAGCACAGCGCCTAAAAGCACGACGTCGGAGCTGCCGCCTGGTTCCGCGTCTGCGTCGGCTGAAGTGCCGGGCCCGAACGGTGGGCTGTCGGCCGGGGGTGAGGTGCCGCCGTCGTACAGTGCAGCGCCAACCCCAACGCCCACCGCCACGAAGCGGATCCGGCGAACGTTTATCCCGGACTACCAGCTGCCGCCGATCGTTGGTGGCCTTGCGCCAGTGATCACCAAGATCGAGACCAAGCACCCGGTAGTGTTCCTGACGATCGACGACGGCAACATCAAAACCCCGGAATCGGTCAAGCTCATGACCGACTACGACTACCCGGCTTCCCTGTTCCTGACCAAGAACACCATCGCCGACAACCCCGCCTTCTTCGACGCCTTCAAGGCGCAAAGCAGCCTCGTGGAGAACCACACCGTTACGCACAACATCAATATGGTGCGGCAGTGGGGCTACCAGCAGCAGTTGAACGACATCGTGGGCATGCAGGACTATGCGTTCCAACATTACGGCCGGCGTCCCACGCTGTTCCGGCCCCCGGGCGGAGCATACTCCAACGTCATGCGCCAGGCGGTTGCCGCCGCTGGAATGAAGGCGATCATCACGTGGGAGGCCAAAGCGAACGCCGGAAAAATGGACTACCAGGTTGGTAACTCCCTGCGTCCCGGCGACATCGTGCTGATGCATTTCCGTGCCGAGTTCGCCGCGGACCTCGCTGCGTTCCGTGCTGCACAGTTGGCCGCGGGCCTGGAAGTGGTGCTGCTGGAGGACTTCCTGGGCGTGGCGTAGGGCTGCCCGTTTGCCCCTTTAGATGGGGCGCTGCGGACCATGCCGTGCGCACGGCCTTATGCGCAGCGGGGCATCGAAACGGGGACGAAGGCGGGCGCCGAAAAGGAGGGCCGGGTAAGCTCACCTCCATGGATGTTTCCCAGCTCCGCCAGATCTGCCTGGGCTTTCCGGGGGCCTTTGAAGACTTCCCGTTCGGACCTGAAACGTCCGTGTTCAAGGTGCGTGCCGCAGTCGCGGGTGGAGCGCGGCACGAGGCCAAGATGTTCGCGCTTTCCGCCATGGATCCTGACAACTGGTCCGTGAGTCTGAAGTGCGAGCCCGCGTTGGCGGAGCAGCTCCGCGCAGCGCATCCCGAGATCACTGGTGCCTGGCATATGAACAAGACCCATTGGAACGGTGTCCGGTTGGATGGAGCCCTTCCCGATGACATGATCCGGGACATGGTGGAGGACTCCTATGATCTGGTGGTGGCTACGCTAAGCCGCAAGCAGCAGGAACAGCTCGGCTGGGCGCGGCTCGTCAACCGCCCTGGCCTCTGAGGCCGGCCTGCCCCGGGCCTGACACGGCCTCAAACCCTCTCCCCACGCCGCTGACATGGGGCTACATTGATAGTGCAAGCCAACGGGCGCAGCTGAGGGCTGGTCAGGAGCGGGTTGATGCTGGATCAGGGAACTTTGGACCACCTATGGAACTTTGGCGATCCGGCAGCGTCCGAAGCCAGGTTTCGTGCAGCAATGCTGGAGGAAATCTACGACGCCGATGAGCGGGCTGAGCTGGCAACCCAGCTTGGGCGGGCCATCGGTTTGCAGGGCCGGCTGGATGAAGCCGATGCGCTCCTTGACGGCATCGACGGCGACGAACCCACCGTGGGCGTGCGCGTCCTCCTGGAGCGCGGCCGGGTTTTGAACGCCGGCGGGCACGCTGCGATGGCGGTGCCGCTCCTGGAGCAGGCGGCGGAGCTGGCTGACCACCTAGGTGAGGAATTCCTGGCCGTGGATGCACTGCACATGCTCTCCATTTCGGACGCCGCCCACGCCGAAGCCTGGATGCGCAGCGCCCTCGAGTACGCCTCCACGGCCCATCATGAGCGAACCAAGCGATGGATGATTGTTTTGCACGCAAGCCTCGGGTGGTTTCTGCACGGTAACGGGCGCTTCACCGAGGCCATGGTGGAGTTCCAATTGGCCGAACAATGGGCGGAACGACTGGGAACTGAGCGGCAAAAGCTGCTCGCGCGGGAAGCGATTACCGAGTGTGGAAAAGCCCTTGCGGAAGGTCCGTAGAAAGATCACGCTTTGACAAATGTTGATCGAAACTACCGAGAAATATTGATTTTCGATCATTCGTGGTGAAGTATGTCACACGAAGGTTGGCGCTGCAGAGTGGCCAACCCAGACTGTCCGACTTTCCGGCCGCCTGCCGCAACAGTCGACATTACGAGTCACTGGAGGGTTACGAAAATGAACGTTCAGCACCAGTCCCTTGGCCGCCGCGGATTCCTCCGCGGGGCACTCGCAGCTGCGGTGCTCGTCCCCATGGGGGGATCCATTGCGTCCTGTGCAGCAGGTGGTGGCGGTACCACTGCCGGCCCAACGGGCGCTGTCTCCGACACCAACCCCTTTGGCATGGCGGACAAGTCCACCGTTGACGCCGTGATCTTCAAGGGTGGCTACGGCATCGACTACGTCGATTTCGCCGGCAAGGCCTTCGAAAAGGCCCACTCGGGTTCCACTGCCAAGATTGCCCCGTCCACGGATATCGCGCAGGAGCTCCAGCCGCGCTTCGTCGGTGGCAACCCGCCGGACCTGATCGACAACTCCGGTGCCAAGGCCATTGGCTTCAGCACCATCCTGGCCCAGCTTGAGGACCTCACCAGCGTGGTGGAGGCCAAGAACCTCGAAGGCAAGGTCATCAAGGACACCCTGTACACCGGCGTGCTCGCGCCAGGGACCTTTGAGGGCAAGCTGGCGGCCCTGAACTATGTGCTCACTGTTTACGCCATGTGGTACTCGGACTCCCTGCTCAAGGAAAACGGCTGGACCGTTCCCAAGACCTGGGACGAAATGTACGCACTCGGCGAGCAGGCCAAGGCCAAGGGCAAGTACCTGTTCCTCTGGGGCAAGGAAGCTGCCACGTATTACCAGGAAATGGCGATCGCTTCCGCTATCAAGGAAGGTGGCGACGACGTCCGGTTGGCCTTGGAGAACCTCAAGGCAGACTGCTGGTCGCACCCGGCCATCCAGTCCGTCTTCACCGCTTTGGACAAGATCGTCAAGGCGGGCTACTTCAAGCCCGGCGGTTCCGGAACCCAGTTCACGGCAGCTCAGGCCCAGTGGAGCAATGCCCAGGAAGCAGTGTTCTACCCGTCCGGTTCGTGGATCGAAAACGAGATGAAGGACCAGACCAAGGCGGACTTCAAGATGACGGGCGCGCCGGTGCCTTCAGTGAGTGCGAGCCCCAAAAAGCCGTACGCCTCGCTGCACAGTGCAGCCGGCGAGCCTTACGTGGTTCCCTCCCAAGGCAAGAACGTTGCCGGCGGCAAGGAACTGCTCCGCGTCATGCTCTCCAAGGAAGCTGCTACCAACTTCGCCAAGACCAAGCTTGCTCCCACCATCGTCAAGGACACCGTCCCGGCCGATGGCTTCGGTTCCACGGCCTTGGTCTCGCAGACAAAGCTGCTCAGCGATGCAGGCGAGAACATCTACACCTGGAACTTCATCGACCTTTACGGCACCAACAAGGACCAGCTCGTCGTCTGGAACACCTTCCTCGATGGCAAGTCGGACGTCCCGACGCTGACCTCGGCCCTGCAGAACATCACCGACAAGGTCCGCAACGACAGCTCGGTCAAGAAGATTGAAGTGAAGTGACGGTAGTGAAAACCAAGCAGAGCCGGAACGACGACGGCCTGGCCGCCGTCGTTCCGGCCATGGCCCCACCGGTTGTGGTGAGGCGCCGGCGCAAGCCGCTGACGTGGGACAAAGTCAGCTTTTTCGCGGTGTTCCTTGGCCTGCCGCTGGCGATCTATCTCTTGTTCGTGATCTGGCCGTTCATCCAGGCCTTCGGCTATTCCTTGACGGACTGGTCGGGTTTTTCGCCCACACAGAACTTCATTGGCTTTGAGAACTACGCCAGGATCTTCTCGGACGACATCTTCATGAAGGCGATGGGGAACAACATCCTCCTGGTCATCGTGCTCCCAATCGTCACCATCATCCTGAGCCTGGTGCTGGCCACCATGGTGACCGTTGGCGGGAGCAGCAAGGGCCAGATCAAGGGCCTGCGCAATTCCAGCTTCTACCGTGTTGTTTCGTTCTTCCCGTACACCATTCCTGCCATCGCGATCGGCATCATGTGGGGCCAGATCTATGATCCGTCCGGCGGCCTGCTCAACGGGATCCTGACCGGCATGGGCCTGGACCAGTTCAAGAGCTTCGCGTGGCTCGGCGATAAAAACACGGCCATGATTGCCACCATGTTCGTGATTGTCTGGGGCTTCGTTGGCTTCTACATGGTCCTTTTCGTGGCCGGTATCAAGGGCATTCCTGCTGAGCTGTTCGAGGCTGCCAGGATCGACGGCGCCGGAAGGCTCCGTACCGCTGTATCCATTACCATCCCGCTGATCAGGGACAACATCCAGACCGCCTACATCTATATGGGTATCCTGGCGCTCGATGCGTTCGTTTACATGGCGGCACTGAACTCCGGCGGTGGTCCGGACAACTCGACGCTCGTGATGGCGCAGCAGTTGTTCTTCACAGCTTTCAGCAAGGGCCAATTCGGCTTGGCCAGCGCCATGGGCGTTGTCCTGGCTGTCGCCACGCTGATCTTCTCAGGCCTGGTGTTCGTGATTAACCGGCTCACTGGCGGCGACAAGGATGTGAGCATCTAATGACAACAAAAGTCTCAACCCGTGAAATGAAGTCGCTGCATTTCCAGCCGCGCAAACCCGCCACCACGCCCGGGGACAAACTGGTAGGGGCTGTTTCCCACACGGCACTGACCATTTGGTCGCTCATCGTGATCCTGCCGTTGTTGTGGACGTTCATGTCGTCCTTCAAGACCTCCAGCGAGATCTTTGCCTCCCCCTTCGCGTTGCCTTCGGTGTGGCGTTTCGACAACTATGTGAAGGCCTGGAGCGAGGCCGGGATCGGCAATTACTTCCTGAACTCGGTGGTTGTGGTGGGTTCGGCACTGGTGATCGTCATGGTGCTCGGTGCAATGTGCGCCTACGTCCTGGCGAGGTACACGTTCCCGGGCAGCCGTGCGATCTACTACCTCATGCTGGCCGGCCTGACATTCCCGATCTTCCTCGCCATGGTCCCGCTGTTCTTCGTGTTGAAGAACATCGGACTGCTGAACACCCTGCCGGGCCTGATCATCGTGTACGTGGGGTTCGCGCTGCCGTTCACGGTGTTCTTCCTGTTCTCCTTCTTCAAGTCGCTGCCGCACGAAATCACTGAAGCAGCAGCACTCGACGGCGCAGGGGAGTGGCGCACGTTCTTCCAGGTCATGCTGCCGATGGCCAAGCCGGGCCTCGCCTCGGTTGCCATCTTCAACTTCCTGGGCCTGTGGAACCAGTTCCTCATCCCTGTATCCATCAACGCTGCCGGGCCGCGCGTTCTCTCGCAGGGCCTCGCGGCCTTCGCCGGCCAGATGGGGTACGCCGTGGACTTCGGGGCACTCTTCGCGGCAGTCACTGTCACGGTGGTTCCGGTCCTGATCGTCTACGTCATCTTCCAGCGCCAGCTGCAGGGCTCGGTCTCGCAGGGCACCTCGAAGTAAAAGCAACGCGGGGTCACCTACGGCCCATCCCAAGGGGATTTATGGGCCGTAGGTGACCCCGCGTTGCTTTAAGAGGGGGTTAGAACATCCAGGGGATCTCCGCGTGGCCGAAGTCGGAGAACGAGCCGAAGCGGCCCGCCTTGAACGCGAGCACCTCGCCGTCCCGGTCCCGGCACGTGGTGACCTGGCCGAAGAAGACCTGGTGATCTCCGACGTCGTACTGCTGCACAACGGTGCAATCAGCCTGGGCGAGGGCACCCTTGATGACAGGAAGTCCGTTCTCGGTGATGTCGAATTCGCCGTCGCCGAAACGGTCGCCGCCTCGCACCGCAAAGCGTCGCGCCATCGACTCCTGCTTGGCCCCAAGGATCGAGACGGCGAACTTGCCACTTTCGATCAAGGCCTCACCGGTCCGGGTGCCGAAGTTCAGCGAGATCATGAGGATGGGCGGTTCCAGGCTGATGGAGGTCAAGGAGCTGATGGTCATCCCGTACAGCTCATCCTCGTGCTTCGTGGTGACCACGGCGACACCCGTGAGGAAGCGGCCCATGGCGCGGCGCATTCCCATGGCATCGGGAACAGTGAAGAGCGGTGCGAGGCTCATGTCAGTTGCTCCGCTCGGCTTGTACCGGATCGGTGTAGTACCGGACCTCGAACATCTTGGCCCCGGATTCGGAAACCCACGGACCGTGTTCCATGCCCGGCGGGCGGGTGGCCCAGTCGCCGGCCTTGAAGGTCCTGCCCAGGCGCTGGTCCACGAACGAGCCTTCGAAGATGAAGACCTCTTCCCAAAAATCGTGGGTCAGGACGCCGTTGGGCGAGGTGTCCGTGCCGGGTTCGAACTTGAGGATGCGCGTGACGCTGTCATTGTCTGAATCACGGGCAAGGATGGCCTCGGACAGGCCCTCAATGTGCGGGTTGCAGGGTGCGAAGTCCACCGATGAGGTGGGGGTGAACTCGAATTCGGGCTTTGCCATGGCTATTCTCCTTCCATGCCGTTGACGTTGCCGTCTACCGGGCCGTTGATGCTGTAGGAACCAAGGTACTTGTCCAGCTCAGCCACCAGAGCGTCGTAACCGTAGTTACGGTAGGTGTAGGCTCCGCGGACCACGAACGGGGCCCCTGCGTAGAACATTTCGTACTGCTGGTGGCGGCCGGCGAATTCTGAGCCGATGATGTCCCAAGCCAACTTGAATAGCTTCACGCGCTCTTCGCTGGCAACACCGGGGGACTGCACGTAGCGTTCCATGTCCGGACGGGTCACACTGCTGGTCATGTCGGCAACGCTGGAAGGCAGCTGCAGCACGCCACCACCCACCAGGTCGCGAAGGATCGAAATCACCCGCGGGTAAGTCTCGGATTGAAGACCCATGGCCCCGTAAAGGGCGCTCTTCCCGGGAACCACCATGCCGGCGTCGTCAACCGTTGCTGTGTATTCGGCCGCAAGAACTGCCGATTCAACGGACTGGACGATCGCTGCGAGCTCGCCGAGCTTCTCCTGGACTCCGGGGATCTTGTCCGTACCGTTCACCTGGGTGACCTTGCGGGCAACAGAAGCAATGAACTTCAGCTTGGTGGAGAACCGGATCTGGGCCTGCCAGTTTCCCAATGCGTGGGCACCGGTATCGAAGAACTGGCGCCGGAGGGTATCGATGTTCCGGTTGATGAACACGCGGTCCCAAGGGATGAGCACGTCATCGAACACCACAAGTGCATCTGGCTCGTCGTAGTGGCTGGTCAGCGGGTAGTCGAAGTCGCTGGTGGCTGCCGGCGCGAACGGACGGCGGCAGTACAGCTTTAACCCGTCAGTCGCCACGGGAACGGCGAAGCTGACGGCAAAGTCCACGTCATCCGGACCTAGCGGCTTGATGCAGGTGACGAACACTTCGTCTGCAATCGCTGCGCCGGTGGCAAGCATCTGCGAACCGCGGACGATGATGCCTTCCTCGGTTTCACGCACGACGCCGACCTGCAGGTATTCGCCTTCCCAACCGGACGCAGTGGTTGCGCGGGAGACCTGCGGCGGGATGATCGCGTAGGAAAGGTACAGGTTTTCGGACAGGATCTTCTTGTAGTACCGCTCCACGTTGCCGGCGAAGTCGCGCTCGTCATTCTTGAACACGTCCGCGTGGGAGCCGAAGGCGGCGAAGAAGGTACCCACGTGGTCCGGGCTACGGCCAACCCAGCCATGGGTGTGCTTGGCCCACTTTTCGATGGCGTGGCGACGGAGGACCAGCTCTTCCTGGGTGCGTGGAGCAGCGAAGGTGCGGTTCGCGGGTCCATTAATCTCTTCCGAGTGGAACTGCATGCCGTTGCTGGGATCGGCTGCGATGTCGAACAGCTCAGCCATGGTCTGGGCAACCTTCGCGAACGCCGGGTGTTCCAGGACGTTGCCAACTACCTCGCCATCGAGGATCACCGTCCGGCCATCGTTCAGGGACTTCAGGTATTGCTTTCCGGTTCTCATCGAAGTGAGCCTTTCTTGATTTTGTAGTTGTGTTCGATTCTCGTCCCATTGGGGAACGAGAGCTCTACTTTCCAGGAAGTTCCGTCAACGAACTTCCCCTTCAGCAGTGGCAAAGTGCCACCCAGGCACATGAAGTCGGCGTCACCGATGTCCGTCCGCGCCAGGAGCTTTTCGACGACGTCCGCCGGCTTGCGCAGGCCCGCCAACGAACCCTCTTGGTACAGTTCGCCGTCCACCCAGGAGCGGGCGGTGCACTGGTCGAGGTCCAGGTCCTCGAGTGAGGGGACTTCGATGACCTCGGTTGCGACGGGCTTGGGGCATGCCCTCTTGGAATCGCCGATGTCCTGGGCTTCGATGTCCCTGTCCGTGTGGTCGGAACCGATGCCGAGGTAGTACTTGCCGTCGTGGCGAAGATAGAGAGGCTCTATTTCACCCGAGGTCAGGTTGTTGCTGGTGTCGTGTTCGCCTGAAGTATCGAACAGGTGTGAGTCCATCCGGTAGAACATGGGCACTTCCGGCGGCGGAGCTACGCCAATGGCTGCCAGCTCGTCGATGTGATGCTGCACGGCCTTGGGATCCCTGCCGGTATAGCCGGCCACTACTGCGTGGAAGTCCGAGACCGTGATTGTCTTTTCCGTGCCCACCACCCTGAAGGTGAGTGGGACTTGCCTTGTTGTTTCCATTCTGTCTCCTTGAATGCTGCCTAAATCGTGGTGGGTCACTCTGGCCAAACTGGTCAAACGGCAAGAGCGTCGTAGGCCGCGAGCCGATCGCCAATAACCGGGAATTCGGTGCGTACGGCCTTGACCTGATCCGGATCGATGTCCACCATGAGCACCGATTCCCCGGCACCGGCTTCGGCGAGTACGTTGCCGGCCGGGTCCACCACCCGGCTGTGACCTCCGAGCTCCACGCCTTCCTGGCTGCCTGCGGCGTTGCAGGCAATGACGAAGATCTGGTGCTCCAGCGCCCTCGCCGTTGTGAGTAGTCGCCAGTGTTCGCGTCGCGCTGCGGGCCAGGCTGCCGGGACAATGACGATTTCCGCGCCCCGGGTGCTCAGCTCCATCCACAATCCCGGGAACCGGAGGTCATAGCAGGTGATCCCGGCCGTAGCTCCGAACGGCAGCTCCACCACCGGCAGGGAGGATCCCGCCGTAAGGAGGCTGGCTTCCTTGGATTTGTAACCAAAGACGTGGATCTTCCGGTACGTGTGCAGGATTTTCCCGTCCGGTCCCAGCAGGATGGACGTGTTGCTGAGCCGGCCGTCCTCGCCGGCCTCGATGATGCTTCCGATGTGAAGGTACACACCAAGCTCTGCCGCCACCCGTGAGCACATGGACACCGTGGGGCCAGCGAGGGTCTCGGCCAGGGACTGATACTCATCGAAGTGGAAGTATCCGGCACTCCACAGTTCGGGGAGGACGATCAGCTCGGCACCGTTGATTCCGCGGAGAATCGCTTCGACGCGGTCGATCCGCTCCTCACGGGTTTCCGAATCCGGGCTGGCCACCTGGACGAGTGCGACTTTCATGGTTGTTTCCTTACTTTCAGGTTTCGCTGGTGCTTATTTGGCGGGTTCGTCCAGGTCGCTGAGCCGCAGGCCCTTGGTTTCCTTGGCGAACATGACCGAGACCATGGAGATCAGGCCCATCGCTGCTAGGTAGATGCCGATCGCGTAGCCGGTGCCGAAGGCGCTGTAGAGAGCCAGGGCAATGATGGGGGACAGCGAGCCGGCGATCAGCGAGGCGAGGTTGTAGGCAACCGAGGTGCCGCTGTACCGGACATCCGTGGGGAAGAGCTCGGAGAAGAACGCACCGATCACGGAGCTGTAGGCGGCGAAGATCAACAGGCCACCGACGGCGGCGGCAATGATGCCCCACACCTGGCCAGTGTTCAGCAGTGCGAAGAACGCGAAAGCCCAGATAACGGTGGCGATCGAAGCGCCGATCATGATCGGCTTCCGGCCCACTTTGTCCGCATAGAGCGCCAGGATAGGGATAGCGACGACGGCGACGCCCTGGCCGATCATGACGGCGGTGAGGCCCGTTTGCCGCTGCAAGCCCATGATCTGGGTGACGTAGGTGATGATGAACAGCGAGTAGATGTAGAAGCCTGCGTTCTCACCCATGCGGCTGCCGGTGGCGATGAGCAGTTGGCGCCAGTTGCGGCGGAACAGAATGGCCAGGGGCAATTTCCGTTCCTTGATGGCTTCTGCCTCGCGCTTCAGCTGTGCTTCCTTGAACAGGGGAGTCTCCTGAACGTAAAGACGCAGGACGAGGCCAATGATCACCAGCAGGGCGGACAGCCCGAAGGCAAGGCGCCAGCCCCAGGCAAGGAATTCACTTTCGGGCATGGTTGCGGCGAGGATTGCCAGCACACCTGCGGCCATGAGGTTGCCCAGCGGCGGACCCATGTTGGGCCAGGATGCCCAGAACGCCCGCCGTGCACTGTCATTGCTGTGCTCCGAGACGAGGAGAACGGCCCCGCCCCATTCGCCACCGAGTGCAAATCCCTGGATCAGGCGCAGCAGCAAGAGCAGCAACGGTGCTGCGATGCCGATCGCTGCATAAGAAGGGATGAACGCAATAAGTGTGGTGGCGACGCCCATGAGCATGAGGCTGGCTACAAGGGTGGCGCGACGGCCGTGCTTATCGCCCAGGTGCCCCAGGACTATGGCGCCCAGCGGACGGGCTAGGAAGCCGGCGGCAAATGTTCCCAGCGCCAGCATGGTGCCCACAAGCGGGTCAGAGGTTGGGAAGAAGAGCTTGTTGAAAACCAATGCGGCGGCGGTGCCGTAGAGAAAGAAGTCGTACCATTCGACGGCCGTGCCGGCCAGGCTCGAAGCAGCGACCACGGGCAGGCTGGAGTGCTTCTGCTGCCTCAGTTCTGCTTTCTTCAAATCGGTCATTGTGGGGATCCTTTTGCGGTTGGGAGCGGCGGGGCTTCTAGTAAAGCGAAGCCGATCCCAGGAAATTGAGGGGTTCCAATTGCGTGAGCGGAGTCACTGAACAACACTGTAGACTAGTTGTATACAACCCGTCTACATTTGACGAAGAAGTTTTTTCGAAGGCGTCCCGGTCCGTCCTGAATGCAACTCGTATACTGGGCTTCGCGAGAAAGGCTCTCCATGATCCAGATGACTCCCACTGCCCAATCACAGCCCGAAGTGGCTTATCAGTGGATGAAAAGCTATATCGCTGCCTTGCCGCGGGACGAGGAGACCTTCCTCAACGAGGCGGTTCTCGCCAAGTCCACCGGTACCTCGCGCACACCAGTCCGCGAGGCACTGCTGCGCCTCGAAGCCGAGGGTTTCGTAAAACGGATTCCACACAAAGGTGCCTACGTTCCGCCCATCTCGGACCCCGATGTCCGGGCGATCCTGCAGGCCCGCTCCGTGGTGGAGAAATGGGCCGTCTCAGCACTGGACAGCATGCCGGATGGACAGATTGATGCGTTCCAGCGCATCATCGACCAGCAGCACGAAGCTAAGGACGACCCCGCCCGGTTCATTGAGTTGGACACCGAATTCCACACGCTCATGGTCCGTGCCGGAGCAAATCCCATCCTGGCCGATTTCTACGCCTCGCTTCGGCAGCGGCAACTCAGGATTGGGGTCCGCGCAGTCACGCAGGGGACAGACCGTGCCGGGGACGTGCTCCGCGAGCATCAGCTCATTGTCGACGCCCTCCGCAGCAGGAGCCTGAACGCCGCACATCAAGCGATCGATGCCCATCTGGATTCAACGCGGCTGGCGGTCATCGGCTACTAACCCCGGGTTGTGTACACCTAGTCTTCGCTGTACCTAATCTTCGCTGTACCTAATCTTCGCTATGCAGCTCGCGTTGCCTTGCGCTGAGCAGCTCAAGCTCGGGCCGGGCAGCAACGAACCGTTCAACGGCGTCGAGCACTTCCTTGAGGTGCGCCCGGTCAGGCGCCACCAATGCCGCGCCCAGCAAGGTCCGGCGATATTGGTCCTGCAATCCGGTCTCGGCGGCGGACACCTCGAAGCGGCGTTTGAGTTCAGCAATGACGGGCCGGACGAGCGAGCGTTTCTCCTTCAGGCTATGGACATCGCCCAGAAGTACATCGAATTCAATCCAACCGATCCACATGGTTCATTATGGCCATGTCTCCGGCCCGCAATCCTGAGCCAATCTTGAGGAAATGTGGCACCGGGGTTGATCCAGCCCGATCAGACTGGAACCAGGGCAGGGCCGGAAGCAGCTAAGGGGGCGGGCGGCATGAGCAAGAACAATACCTGGCGCGCACTCGCGGGCGTAACCGCCGTCGCTGTTTCCATGATGGCCTGGCCCGCCGCCGCACTTGCCGCGTTCTCTGACGCCGAGGATGCCAGTTCGCAGTACTCGGCCATGCGTCTCCTTGCCCCGACCGCCGCTGACGTGGTCATGACGTGTACTGCGAATGGTGTCAAGGTCGCCGTGGATGTGAATTCCTTCGCGGAAGTTCCTGGCGCGAACTATCACGAAATCAAGCTGTACAACCCCTCTGGGACTTTGGAATTCACCGGCGACCTCAGCAAGAATGCCGGAAAGTCCTATAAGTCAGGAATTCAATCCGTTGGCATCTGGACATTCGAGATCCGCGGGTATTACAAGGTTCCCGGTACGGTCAACACGTGGAAAGGCTCCGCTTTGACAGGAACCCTGACATGTTAGAAATTGGCGTGGGACCAATCGGCAGGAGCGAACAATGGTGCTCGACTCGTTTTCGGTGAGAATTGCCCTCGGAGTGGTCACCTTGACCCTCTTCGCGCTCTTCGTCGCCTCGTACCGCCGCACCCGTTCACCATATGCGGGCTGGTGGAGCCTGGCTTTGCTGCTGTTCATGCTGGGAAACACGGCGTTCCTCCTGAACGGAACATCGGCCCAGCACTGGGCCAACCCTTTCGGCAACGTCCTGGTGGTGGCCGGAGCGTTCAGCGTCTGGGCGGGTGCCCGTACGCTGCGGGACCTTAAAGCGGCACCATGGCAACTCGCCGTCGCTCCCGTCATCACCGCGGTGGCATCCGTGCTGGAAAGTCCCGGCTCCAACGTGTGGTCCGGTGGCTTCGTGTACCTGGCCATGATGACCCTTGGCATCGCACTGGCGGCCCGTGACTTGTGGTTCATCAAGGCAACCCACTCGCAAGTGCACAAAGCACTCTCCCTGGCCGCCGGACTTCTGGCGATCTACTACTTGGGCCGTTGGGTGGTCTACGCACTGGAAGGCCCCGAGAGCGCAACATTCCGTATCTATTTTGGTCCTGCGCCCTCGGGCCTGGTGTCCTTGGTGCTGCTGGTGACGGTGTCCTTCAGTATGACCACGTTAAGCAGCGACCAACTGATCAAGGGCCTGAAGGAACGGGCCACCAAGGACCACCTGACCGGACTCCTCAACCGGGGGGCCTTCCTGGATCTGGCATCCACCGAACTCAAACGACTTCATGCCAATGATTCCGGTGCTGCAGTTGTCCTGGCTGACCTGGACCACTTCAAGCTGGTCAACGACGCCCATGGACACCGCGCCGGGGACGTCGCTTTGAAGGCTTTCGCCGAGGCCTGCACGTCCTCGGTCAGGTCTACGGATCTCATCGGCAGGTACGGTGGGGAAGAATTTGTTCTCTTCCTGCCCGGCGCCACGCAGGAGCGGGCCCAAAGCATCGCGACCGAGATCAGCCGCCGCATGGCTTCCACCGAGGTTCCGGAGGGTGTGTCCTTCCCCACCATCAGTTACGGAGTCACGGCAAGCACCCCCGCTGCCCCAGACCTCACCTCCATGATCGAGGTGGCAGACGCAGCCCTGTACAGCGCGAAAGCACAGGGAAGAAACCGGATTGTAGGAGCCGACCGCCTCCAGGCGGCCACTATCGCTGACGAGGCACGATCATGACAATCAATGAACTCACCACCCGCATCCAGATCCAGCACAACCAGGAACTGAGTGCCTTCCGCCAAGACATCACCAGTGCTCCGTACCAGGCTGGAACACCTGCAGCCTTGAATGTGGCCCGGCGTTCTGTGCGGATGCAACCCGTCCAGTCAGTAGGCGATGACAGCGCAAACCTGACCATTGTGGCCGATGTCGAGGGCCTTGCATGGTTCACCGCCGATAAGGGACTCCTGGGCAGTTGCATTACGGTCTCCATCGCCGGCCATCGGCGGAACACCGGAACGCGTGTACCCCTTCCATTGGCTGAATGCGATGCGTGGATCGAAGCCATTCTGGGAGGTTCCTGGATTACCCACGTCTACCGGGCCGGGACTCCGATTGAAGGAGACGGCAGGCTCGATGTCGCCTCGTACCGGCTCTTCCTCGACGAACGCCGCAATCCCGTCGCCAAACCGAAAGCCGTAGCCGACGATACCCTGCGTCGCATGGAAGCGTCGTGAACGCAACCCAGCCCAACGGAATCCAACCCAATGGAATCCGGCCCAGCGGAATCCACCCCAGCCGCTCCTTCCCGGCCGACATTGACGCTCGGATCGCAAAACTGGAGCGGCATATCACCGCGTTGATGGAGGAGCTTCATCACGCACGCCACGAGCAGCGGCGGGAAGTCTTCACGGATGCGCTCACCGGGCTCGGCAACCGTGTGGCTTTGGTGGATGCCTTCATTGAAGCGCAGGAGGCTGCTGCCGGGGGCGCAACCCCACCCGCGCTCCTCCTCGTCACCCTGGATGGTTTTAAGGGACTCAAGAAGTCCGCTGGCTATGCTTCCGCGGACCAGATTCTTGTCACGGTCGGGATGCGGATCCGCTCGGCGGTCAGGGAGAACGACGTCGTCACCCGCCTGGGCGGCGACGAATTCGCCGTGCTGTTGCCCGCCACGCCGCAAAACCGTGCGGCCGCCGTCGGAAACCGTATCCTTGCGGCGCTGGAACCCAACATTGATCTCGGGAACGGCAGTGTCCGCTGTGGTGCCAGCATGGGCCTTCGGATTGCCGAGCCGCACCACAGCGTCGAGGACCTTCTCCAGGAGGCCGATATGGCCATGGAGGAGTCCAAGAGCGAGGGCCGGAACAAGCTCAAGTTGTTCGATCCCTCCACGCTTCATGCCCGGCAACTCCAGCGCCAGATCGTGGGGGAGCTCCGGGAAGCCATCCGCTCGGACCAGTTGGTCCTCTTCTACCAGCCGATCGTTGAGCTGGCCACCGGCCGGATTGAGGGCAGCGAGGCCTTGGTCCGCTGGAACCACCCTGTGCGTGGTCTCATCATGCCGGACCATTTCATCCCTGTTGCAGAGGCTACCGGCTTGATCGCGGAGTTGGGCCGCTGGGTGCTCCGCGCGGCCGTGGAGCAACTGCGTCAGTGGCGGGACAACCCCGTCACGGCACAACACAATTTCACGATGCGAATCAACGTCTCGGCTGCAGATCTGCAAAGCCTGGAGTTCGTGGATGACGTGCGGGACGCGCTGGGCAAAGCGGGTCTGCCTCCGGAATCACTGGTATTGGAGCTTACGGAGAGTGCCATCATCCAGAACAACGAGCTGGACCGTTACACCTTGGCGAGCCTGCACCGCTTGGGCGTCGGACTGGAGATCGACGACTTCGGCACAGGCTACTCGTCCATGGGCTATCTGCGAAAACTTCCGGTGGACCGCGTGAAAGTGGACCGGCAGTTCGTCCAGGAACTGAGCAAGGACAGTACGCAGCTGGGTTTCCTTGCCGCGATCCAACAGCTAATCCGCTCCTGCGGACTGGAGGGAATCTGGGAGGGGATCGAAACAGCGGAACAGGCCGAAGCGCTGCGAAGCATCGGGTGCACGAGTGGGCAGGGCTATTACTTCGGCCGTCCTCTGCCCGGACCGGAATTCACGGACCAACTCTCCCGGCAACAGACCTGGCCCGCTTAAACGCCCAACGCGGGGTCACATACGGCCCATCCCGAGGGGATTTATGGGCCGTATGTGACCCCGCGTTGCTTTAAGCGGGGGAGGCTTAGCCGAAGTACTTCGGCAAAGTGGCCTCGTGTGCTTCGCGGAGAGCGTCCAAGGACAGCTCGTCCACGCCGTTGATCTCCAGCTTCGCGCTGGCAGCATCAACAACGCCGATCCGGAGGTGGGCGAAGCCGCGGGCGGTGCACATGTCCTTGAAGCGAACTTCCTCGGAGCGCGGCACCGAGACGATTGCGCGGGCCTGGGACTCGGAGAACAGTGCGGTGAACAGGTCCACGCCGTCGCGCTCCAGGAGTTCCTCAAGGGCGATGCGGGCGCCAACGCCGTAACGCAGCGAGGACTCAACCAATGCGGCTGCAAGGCCGCCTTCGGAGAGGTCGTGTGCTGCGTCAACCATGCCGTCACGGGAAGCGTTGATCAGGATCTCGCCCAAAGCACGCTCGGCAGCGAGGTCAACCTTCGGCGGCAGGCCACCGAGGTGTCCACGCAGGTTGGACCATTCCGAACCATCCAGCTCCGCTGCGGTGGTGCCCAGCAGGTAGATGGCCTGGCCATCCTCGCGCCAACCCGACGGCGTGCGGCGGGCGACGTCGTCGAGCTTGCCCAGGACTGCCACCACAGGGGAGGGGTGGATCGGCGTGGTGCCGGTCTGGTTGTAGAGCGAGACGTTGCCGCCGGTGACGGGAATGCCAAGCTCCATGCACGCGTCGGACAAACCACGGATGGCTTCGGCCAGCTGCCACATGACGTCCGGATCCTCGGGGGAACCGAAGTTCAGGCAGTCGCTGACGGCCATCGGAACAGCACCAGAGGTGGCCACATTGCGGTAGGCCTCGGCCAACGCGAGCTGGGCGCCCTGGTACGGCTCAAGGTAGGTGTAGCGGCCGTTGGCGTCCGTGGCCAGGGCAACGCCCAACCCGGTTTCCTCGTCAACGCGGACCACACCGGCATCATCCGGGAAGGCCATGGCGGTGTTGCCGCCAACGTAGCGGTCGTACTGGTTGGTGATCCAGTCCTTGCTGCACATGTTCGGCGAAGCGACCAGTTCAGTAACGGCAGCAGCCAGTTCCGTCGGAGCGGAAGGACGGTCGGCATCCTCAACGGAACCGGTGAAGGAGTTCGCCTGGACCGAGTCCTGCCATTCCGGGCGTGCGAACGGGCGGTCGTAGACCGGGCCGTCGTGCGCAACGGTGCGGGGATCGACGTCGACGATTACTTCGCCTTCCCAGGTGATGATGAGGCGACCGGTATCGGTGACCTCACCCAGCCAGGAGTACTCCACGGCCCACTTGTCCATCACAGCTTCGAAAGCTTCGATGTTCTCCGGGG
This sequence comes from Arthrobacter sp. 21a14, assembly GCA_050627125.1. Classification (GTDB taxonomy): domain Bacteria; phylum Actinomycetota; class Actinomycetes; order Actinomycetales; family Micrococcaceae; genus Arthrobacter. The sequence continues at coordinate 1,126,246 of CP192487.1, forward strand.
TGACCACGGCCATCATGCGTTCCTGCGACTCGGACATGAGGATCTCACCCGGGGTAAGCGTGGGATCGCGCAACAGGACGGAGGTCAGTTCGACCTCCATGCCGCCATCGCCGTTGGAGGCGAGCTCGGACGTGGCACAGGAAATACCTGCGGCACCGAGGTCCTGGATGCCTTCAACCAGCGAGCCCTTGAAGAGCTCGAGGCAGCACTCAATGAGGACCTTCTCAGCGAAGGGGTCGCCCACCTGGACGGCGGGGCGCTTGGAGGGCTTGGTGTCATCGAAGGACTCCGAGGCCAGCACCGAAGCGCCGCCGATGCCGTCGCCACCCGTACGTGCACCGAACAGGACAACCTTGTTGCCCTTGCCGGAGGCGTTGGCCAGTCGGATGTCCTCGTGGCGCATAACGCCAACAGCGAGTGCGTTCACCAACGGGTTGCCCTGGTAGACGGAGTCGAAGACCATTTCGCCGCCGATGTTCGGCAGGCCGAGGCAGTTGCCGTAGCCACCGATACCGGCCACGGCACCGTGCATGACGCGGGCGGTATCCGGGTGGTCGATCGCGCCGAAGCGCAGCGGGTCCATCACGGCAACCGGGCGTGCACCCATGGAGATGATGTCGCGGACGATTCCGCCGATGCCGGTAGCGGCACCCTGGTAAGGCTCAACGAACGACGGCGAGTTGTGGGACTCGATCTTGAACGTCACGGCCCAGCCGTCGCCAAGGTTGGTGACGCCGGCGTTCTCGCCGATGCCCACCAGCATGTCCTTCTTCATTTCCTCGGTGACCTTCTCGCCGAACTGGCGGAGGTGGTTCTTGGAGGACTTGTAGGAGCAGTGCTCGCTCCACATGACGGAGTACATGGCCAGTTCGGCGCCTGTAGGGCGGCGGCCCAGGACCTTGACGATCTCGTCGAACTCGTTCTGCTTCAAGCCGAGCTCGGCCCACGGGAGTTCCGTGTCCGGGGTCTTGGCAGCGTGCTCAACAGTATCGATGTTGAACTTCTTGGTGGTTTCCGTGGTCACTTGTCGCCTCCCACAATCTTGGTCAAAACGGAGGTGAAGAAACCCAGTCCGTCGGTGTCGGAGCCGCCGATTCCATCAAGGGACTCAGGTCCGAAACCGACCTCAACCGCGTGCTCGGGGTGGGGCATGAGGCCCACTACGTTGCCTGCAGCATTCGAGATACCGGCGATGTCGCGGCGGGAGCCGTTCGGGTTGAAGCCTACGTAGCGGAACACCACACGGCCCTCAGCCTCAAGGGCGTCCAGGGTTTTCTCGTCAGCGATGTACTGGCCGTCCTGGTTCTTCAGCGGCACAGTGATTTCCTGGCCGTTCTGGTAGTCCAGGGTCCAGGCAGTGTTGGCGTTCTCCACGCGAAGGACCTGGTCCCGGCAGATGAACTTCAGGTGGTCGTTCTTGATCATGGAACCCGGCAGCAGGTGCGATTCCGTCAGGATCTGGAAACCGTTGCAAATACCCAAAACCGGGAGCTTGGCCTCGGAGTTGGCAGCGTCGATGATCTTGGTCATCAGCGGTGCGAAACGCGAAATGGCGCCGGCACGCAGGTAGTCACCGTAGGAGAAACCACCGGGAATGATGACTGCGTCAACATCGCCCAGTTCGGTATCTGCGTGCCAGAGCGGCACCGCAGTGGCGCCTGCAAGCCGCACTGCACGGGCGGCGTCGCGGTCGTCAAGGGTGCCGGGGAAAGTCACGACGCCGATCTTGGCACCGGCCAAGCGGGGCTCAGCGGCGACGGCCACGGCTTCGCCAATCAGGGGGATCGATGTCATATCAGGCCTCGACGACCTCGACGTTGACAACATCCTCGATCACCGGGTTGGACAGGAGGGTCTCTGCGGCCTCACGGGCCTGGGCCAGGATAGCGTCGGTCACCTCGCCGTCAACCGTCAGTTCGAAACGCTTGCCCTGACGGACTGCGCTGAAGCTGTTGAAGCCGAGGCGGGGCAATGCACCCACGATGGCTTTCCCCTGGGGGTCCAGAATCTCGGGCTTGGGCATGACGTCAACGACGATCCGGGGCATCCGGTAACTCCTGTGCGTGAGTTGGGTGAACCTTAAATAAGGCTGCCGCGGAGGTTGCCGTCTCACGCCGGTCAACTGGGTTTCTACAGCGTGGGGGCGCTCCGCGAGCTTGCACACCTATCTTACCGGGACCGGCGCGCATACCCTATTCAGCCGGATTCCGCGAGGACCCCCCGCCGATCCCCAACAAATTCGAGGCAATGAAAGCCCGACGGCGGCACTCGCTCGGCGTGGCGCTCGTCACTAGGATTGGGGCATGGCGGAGAAACCGAGGTCGATGGTGCTGGGCGTCGTAGCCGCAGCTGTTTTTGCGGGTCTGGGACGAATGGTCATCCAGAAAATCAAGGCTGACAGGGCGGCGAGGGAACACCACGTGACAGCCCCGTTGGATAAGGAAACGCGCGCGAAGATCAGCGACGCGCTCCGCACGCCAGGCAAACAGCGGCATTAGCGTACGTACAAATGCGCTATTCCTTCGGGTTAAATCCGGCAAAGGCGGCGTAGTTTGGGGACTACACGTGGGGTCCAGGCCCTTCGTTAAATCCGGATCCAACCAGGAGGAACAATGACCGAACACATTGCCGAAGTATCCGCCTGTAGCGTTGGCAGCTGCGGCTTCAACCATGATGGATGTACTGCTTTTGGAATCACCATTGGTGGATCCCAGGACCACGCTTCCTGCGCCACGTTCATCGACACCAACGCAATGGGCGGCCTTCCCAAGGTCCTTGCCCACGTAGGTGCTTGCCAGCGGTCCGAATGCGTCCACAACAACAACCTCATGTGCGAGGCCCACGACGTCAAGGTCGGCCCCGGCCGCGAGGCTGCCGACTGCCTGACCTACGAGCACGCCTGACTTTTATCTTTCACGCAAGTGGGTCCGTCCTCCGGGACGGGCCCACTTTTTCGTCATTTCCGGCTCGCGCGGTGCCTCTTGACGTTAGCCGGACACCTGGTTGGTCAAGGCCCGGCCTTCCCGGAGTGCTGACACGTTGGCAAGGACCAGCTTGGCCGAGCCCTTGGGTCGGTTGCCCGCAACGTGCGGGGTGATGATGACATTCGGCGCCGACCAGAGTTTGGAGCCTGCGGGCAGCGGCTCGTCCTTGGTGACATCCAACGCTGCGGCGCGCAGGCGACCCTCGTGCAGGGCGGCCACCAGGGCGTCTTCATCAACGGTTGCCCCGCGGCCAACGTTGACGAAAATTGCGGTCGCCGGAAGTGCACGCAAGAGTTCAGCGCTCAAAGCGTCGGTGGTCTCGGGGGTGGCGGGCAGTATCGAGATCAGCACATTCGTGGTTCGCAGTATTTCGGGAAGTTCCTCCGCCGCAGCGACGGGGAAGCCATAGCGTTCCCCGCGTGAGCTGGCCACACCCGTGACGTTTGCCCCCAGCGCGGCGAGCATGGGAGCGAGTCGTCCCGCGATGGAACCGAACCCCCAAATGGTGACGTTCGCGCCGTCGAGCGTGTAAAGCTGTTCCGTTTCCGCGCTGGCTTGCCCTGCGTTGTAGGTGTGGTCCCACCTCGCGGACTTTTGGGCTTCGAGCAGAAGGTCCAGCCTCCGCACGGCGGCGAGCGTGAGAGCAAGGGCATGCTCGGCCACTGGACCGTCGTGAAGTGAGCGACCCGAGGCGATGAACACGTTGGGCGCAAACCCGGCTGCCAGCACGGAATCCGGTCCGGCCGCCAACGTCTGTACGAGTTTGAGCTGGCTCATCCTTAGGGCGGCGTCGGCCAGATTCTCCGAGGTGTTCTGCCAGACCACCAGGACCTCCGCGTCAACGTGCTCGTCCGGAACGGGCTCATCCGCCTGGTAAACGAACACGTCCTCGCCGGAGTCCGAGAGGTCCAGTCTGATGGTGTGGGGGACGAGGATTTTCACTGCAACTCCATCGTTGAAAAGGTATGCCGGTATGTACCTATACCCTCGGATAAAAGATAGTCATTTTCTATCTGTTACGCGGGGGCAAAAAATGAACAAGGCAAGTGCGCTTTTCGTAGTCGCGGCCATGCTGATGGTTACCAGCTTGTCCTCATGTGCCCCGGAACCAGCCAAACCTCTTGTTTCGGAATCAAGTCATCAAGTGGAGCAGTCGGCACCTCCGAATTCGAACGATGCCTATGCAAACATCCCGATAGGCGAAATACAGCAGGCTGGTACCGAAGTTGAGTTTCTTTGGGAAGCAAATGATCCATTCCATGGATTCAATAAGTACCCTCTCGTTGCCCGTGTGCACATCGACTCAATCGATGGTGGACGATCGTTCAGCCCGATTTCCAATCAATATGTCTTCCCGCAGACCTTCGGGAAAATGTCGGTCCGCGAGGTCTACAAGGGGGACATTGAGGCTGGTGCCCAGCTGAATTATTCGCGTGCTGGCGGGACCGTCAGCTATGACGACTACTGGAACACCCTTAATCCGGCCCAGCAGCAGAAGATTCTGGATCTGAATGGGGGGCAGAAGCCCACCCACGCTAAGTACATCCAGGCAAAGATCACTGACGACATCGATGTCGAGGTTGGCAAGGACTACATCGTTTTCCTTCAACCCCAAGCGGCCAAAGACGGAAACCTCCACGAATACTCCATCGCTGGGTACCAGTACGGACTGAGGGAGGCGAAGGGCGATGGCGCCGAAACGACCGTTCTCAATAACGAAACCCAAGCGTGGGAGAGTCTTGGAAGCTTGGTAACCCTTCCCTAGGGCAGGACCTTCAGCGGACCACGGGAGTGTCCTGTGGTCCGCCGTCATGTGACGTGAATTTGGCGCGGAGACAAGACAAATTTCCTGAAGTGTGCTGTATGTCATATTTTGCTATCAGTCTGTAATCTGTGACTCGACTGGTTGCGCATTTTTGACAAGAACTGTCACGAACGCAGCCATTCACATGTTGACAGGCCTTGGCGATGGAGCCCGGGCCTCACTCAGTGAAAGGTGCTATCACTCGTGAAATCACAAGGAAAGAGCTTCGTCAGAAGCGAGGGGCTTCGAAAGGCAGCGGCTCTCGCCGTGGGCTTGCCGTTGCTGCTCTCTTCCGTGGCGTTGCCGGCCCAGGCAGCTCCCTCACCGGAGACTGTGGCTGGGAATCTGGCAGGCGTGGTCAAGAAGAACCTTGACCCCAGCGCCTACAAGGACGGCCGCTACATGGTTGTCCTGGCAGAAAAGCCCGCGGCCACGTACGACGGCGGTACGCCGGGTCTTGCACCCACCAAGCCGGAAGAGGGAAGGAATCTCGAATCCGGCAGCGTCGAGGTGAAGCAATACCAGGAACACCTGCAACAGGCGCAGCAGGAAGTCGCGCAGCAGGAAAACGTCACCATTGAACGTGACTTCACCACCGCCGTCAACGGCTTCAGCGCCAACCTGACGGCAGAGCAGGCCATCAACCTGGCCAAGGACCCCAAGGTCCTGATGGTCGCACCGGACACGCAGTACGCACCTGACTACTCCACCACTGATTTCCTGAAACTCAGCGGCCCCAACGGCACCTGGGCAACGCAATACGGAGGCCAGGAGAACGCCGGAAAGGGCACCGTTGTTGGTGTCATCGACACCGGATACACACCCTCCAATCCCTTTTTCGCAGGCGAGCCCGTCGGCCCGCTGGTCGGAGACCCGCAGGTAGGCGTCCCTTACCGGACCGCTGACGGCAAGATCGCCATGCTGAAGGCAGACGGCGACACCTTCGTTGGCGAATGCCAGCCCGGGACGGACACAGGCGCCAGCTATGACGGCAGCGCCTGCAACTCCAAGGTCCTCAGCACCCACTACTTCGCGGATGGCTTCCTGGGAAGTGTTCCCCCGGAAAACCGTGCTCCCGAGGAAGTCATCTCCCCCGTGGACGTGGACAGCCACGGCACCCACACAGCAAGCACTGCGGCGGGCAACGGCAACGTCGACGCCGTGGTGGACGGCCGCAGCTTCGGCATCACCAGCGGCATCGCTCCTGCCGCCAAGCTCTCCATCTACAAGGTCTGCTGGGAAGACACGGATCCCACGACGGGCGGCTGCTACGGCTCCGCTTCGGTGGATGCCATTGAACAGGCCATCCTGGACGGCGTGGATGTGCTGAACTACTCCATCTCCGGTTCCACCACATCCACTACCGATCCCGTATCGCTGGCTTTCCTTTCAGCCGCGTCGGCCGGGATCTTCGTGGCAACCTCCGCCGGAAACTCCGGACCAACCGCCAGCACCGTGAACCACGGAGCACCCTGGTTGACCACTGTGGCTGCCACTTCTTTCTCGCAGGAACTGCAGGGCACCATCGAATTCTCCGATGGCAGCAAATTCCGCGGAGCGAGCATCATGAACCACGAGGTGAGCGGGGCCGGCGTCGTGCTTTCCACCAACGCTGCAAGCGGTGAAGGCAACGCAGCGCTGTGTGCTCCCGGCTCGCTGGATCCGGCCAAGGTATCCGGCAAGGTTGTTGTCTGTGACCGTGGCGTGGTTGACCGCACCGCGAAGAGCGCGGAGGTCCTTCGAGGCGGTGGCGTCGGAATGATCCTGGTAAACCTGACGGAGTCATCGCTGGACACGGACAAGCATGCTGTTCCCACTGTCCATGTGAACCCTCCCGCCACGCAGGCCATCAAGGACAAGGTGACGGCCAACCCGGCGATCACCGTATCCCTGCTGGACCACGACACCACAGGCCTGCCCGCCGAGCCGCAGCCGCAGATCGCCGGATTCTCATCCCGCGGCCCCTTGCTGGCAACGGATTCGGACCTCCTGAAGCCCGACGTATCAGCACCAGGCGTCGCTATCCTTGCTGGAGTTTCACCCATCGGAACCGGTGGAGACAACTTTGGCTTCCTGTCCGGAACGTCCATGGCTTCCCCGCACGTGGCCGGTTTCGGCGCCCTGATCCTGTCCAAAAACCCACAGTGGTCCCCGGCAACCGTGAAATCGGCCATGATGACCACAGCCGGTCCGGTGAAACTAGCCAACGGGGCCGTAAACAAGGATGTCTTCGCCACCGGCGCAGGCCAGGTGGATCCCGCAAAGGTCCTCAGCCCCGGTTTGGTTTACGACGCCACCACCGAGGACTACCTCAAATTCGTCCAAGGCACGGGCATGGACCTCGGCATTGAGGGACTGGGCACCACGCAGCCGCGGGACATGAACGTCCCCTCGTTTGCGCTGGGCAACCTGGCCGGCAAGATCGAGGTCACGCGGACAGTTACCGCTCTGACGCCGGGCCTGTACCGTGCCTCCGTCAACGTTCCCGGCGTCAACGTCAAGGTCACCCCGTCCGTGCTGAACTTTGGTGCTGCGGGTGAAAAGAAGACGTTCAAGGTGCAGTTCGAAAACAACAATGCAGCGTTGGGTAAGTTCGCCATGGGTTCACTTAGCTGGCAGGGCGCAAACAAGACCGTCACCTCGCCCATTGCCGTCCGGCCCCAGTCTGTCATCGCGGATAAGGCCATGGCGTTCACGGGAACGGGCCCCAACGGCTCGGCAGCCATCAACATCGTCTCCGGCACCAACGCACCGGTGGGAGTCACGGTTGATGGCCTGTCCAAGGCGGATTCCTCAGCCGTTGAACTGGTTCCGGGCCCCTTTGCCGGTGAGACCAACGCCTCGAACTTCGTCAAGAAGGTAACAGTGGGGGAGAACAGTGCCTTGGCCAAGTTCTCGGTCATATCTTCAGACGAAGCCGCGGACTTCGACATGCTCGTCCTGACCCCGACAGGGCAGCAGCTCCCGTCCGCGACCGCATCGGCCAGCGAATCCGTCACCGTGCCCGATCCTGAGCCGGGCGACTACTACGTTTTCGCCAACCTTTACGCGAGCCCCAACAACCAGCCCACCAAGGCAACAGTTGATGCCGCGGTCCTGGGGGCCAACGAGGGCAACGCCACGGTGACGCCCAACCCGATCCGCCTCGCCAACGGCAAGGCGGGCACCATCTCGCTGAACTGGACCAACCTGACGCCAGGCTCCTACATTGGACGCCTGACGTTCGAGGGCACCAGCGAGCCCAGCTTCGTCACGGTAGTGGTGAGTCCTGGCGGTGCCGCGGTTGTTCCGGACAACGAAAACCCGACGAAGGACAAGAAGAGCAACAAGATCCGCGGAGACGAGCCAACGCAAAGCAATAACGCGAGCTAGCTCGTTCGTGGAATGTGTGGACAGCTGACGCTCTCTTAAGGGCGTCAGCTGTCCACAGAAACTCAGATGGCGCCGGTGGATCCTTCCGCGCCGCCCAGGAGTGGTGCCATGGCGCGCCAGCGTGCGATCTCGCAACCATCGGTCCGGCTGAGCTTGCTGTGGACCTTCCGCCCACGGAACCAACCTGTCACAAGGGCCACCTGCGGGCCGCCGTACTGTTGCGTACAGATCCGGTCCGGACGCGGAACCGGGAAGAACACTTCCTCACCAAACTGCTCGACGGCGGCAAGGGCCGCGGTCGCGTCCGGAAGGTTCGAGTCGATCGAGTCCGGCTCCGGAGACAGAATGCCTTGTGCGGACCGCAAGAAGAACTCAGTGGGCGCGGCGCCAGGTGCCTCTGTCAGCGTGACGGTGAGGTCGACGTCGTACTCGCTGTTGTCGGGAGAAACCATGGTTACCTTTCGCTGGTGGCGGCGGGTGCTGGCGGCAGGAGTCCCGGGGGACCATCCCGCTCCTCTAAAGAAGCGGTTCGATTGCCTGAAGCACACGGGCCCGCAGCGTCTGGGATTCGGCCGCGAAAGCCCGCTGGTACTCAACGTACTCGGCCTTGCCCTGCGGTGTCTCGATCCTGATGGGCGGGTAGCCCCATTCTTCGAGGTCGTAAGGGGAGGCCTGCATGTCCATGGTCCGGATCCGCCAGGACAGTTCGAAGCAGTCCATCACCAACTCGCTGGGCAGCGCCGGAGTCAGTTTGTAGGCCCACTTGTATAGGTCCATGTTGGCGTGCAGGCAGCCAGGTTGTTCCATGGTGCGCTGGTTCTCACGGGTGGGCGTGAGTTCGTTCAACGGAACGGCGTCCGGAGTGTAGAAGCGGAAGGCATCGAAGTGGGAACAGCGGATACGGTTCTGCTCCACCACGGTGTCAGTGCCGTCCCCGCCAAGCCGCAGTTTCAAGTACTCGTGCCGCAACTCGAATTTCTCCTGCCGGTACACCATGGCCCACTCATGGAGGCCGAAGCAGCCGAACTGACCCGGGCGCTTCGCGGTGCCTTTGAGGATAATACCGGCGAAACTGACGGCTTCGGCGCGTTGGGCCATGAAGCTGTCCCTGTCAAAGTTGACCGCGGGCGTACCAGGCGGCAGTCCGACGGCGGCGAGGTCGCCGTCGTCGAGCATGCGGTAGAACTTCCAGTTGGCGCGCTCAAGGGCACGCTCGCCACTTAGCACCACGCCGTCGCCGGGATGCCAGCGCAGCAATTGGCCGGGTTTCTGGGTGTAGTACGTGAAGAGGAAGTCCTCCACGGGATGTTTCTTTCCTGCCGACCGGCGGGCCAAATAAGGGTCGGCGTAGCGGGCGACGCGTGCATGATGGGCGGCCTCCATCCCGAGCCAGTGCTCTTGGGGGAGGTGCTGGGGCCTAAGCTGCTCCACCACTGGAACCGATGATGGCGCTGGCCGCGTCCCACAAAGCGATTTGGCAACCGTCGGTGCGGCTGAAGGAAGCGGAAACTTCCATGCCGTCAACGGCGCCGGTTACCTTGGCCGTTTGCGGACCGCCAAACTGTTGCGTGCACGCTTGGTCGCTCTTGATGGGCGCCTGACTCAGCAGCGAAGGATTGTTCTTCAGCGCCGTGCAGGCCGCGTTCGCGGTGGGGTGTTTGCTTTCGGCTGCCGGGGCGCCGTTTACGCAAACGAGCGTGTAGTTCTGCGGTGCTGCGCTGGCGGACTCCAGAACCGTGATGGAGAGTTCAGCGTTTCCCTGTCCCGGCGTGGGCGTCGCTCCCGGGAGGCTGGGGTCCGGTGCTGTGTCTTCGGGGCCGAGGGTTGTGGGCACCTGGGTGGGTGTTGGCTTGGAGGGCGTGGGGCTTGTTGGCACGGTGCTGTCGCCGGGACTGACGGACGACGCCGGCGCGGAGGCAGCGCTGCTCGACCCACCCGGGGCGGGGGTGCCCGAGCAGCCGGCCAGGCCAGCGAGGGCCAGGACGGCTATGAGGGGCCGAACTCCTATGAGGGGCCGGACGAGGCGCGAGCGCATGGAATCTCCTTGGGCTGCCATTTTATGCCGGTGCGGCAATGCTTTCGGGCTGGCTGATCCCTGCCCACACCTCATCGAGGGACAGCCCGAGGACATCGGCGATCGCTGCGATGGTCTGGAAAGCCGGGGTTGCCACACGTCCGGACTCAATCTTCCGGAGTGTCTCCGGGGAAACCTGGGCTTCGAGCGCAATTTCCAGCATGGAGCGCCCTCCGCGGGCGCGACGCAACATGGCGCCGAGACGCTGTCCGCGCTCGACCTCTTCAGCTGTGAGTGGCAATCTGACCATGGCTCCAATTCTAATACCGGGATAATATGGCCGGGATAGTTATTGGTTGAATGGGAAAGGCGCCGCATGATCGAGATTCTGAACCGCACCGAACTGCATCGGGCAAGGGAGGCCGGTGTCCTGGTTGCCGACATCCTTCAGGCAATGAAGAGCCGCAGCGCCGTGGGCGTCAACCTCCTGGAGATCGATCAGTGGGCTCAAGCCATGATCACCGATGCCGGGGCCCAATCCTGCTACGTCGACTATTCGCCGTCCTTTGGGCGCGGTCCTTTTGGGCACTACATCTGCACGTCCGTCAACGACGCCGTACTCCACGGACTGCCTCACGACTACACCCTTGCTGACGGCGACCTGGTGTCCCTGGACCTCGCAGTTTCCAAGAACGGGGTCGCTGCGGACTCTGCCATCAGCTTCACAGTGGGCGATTCAAAGCACTCGGACAGCCTGGCAATGATCGACGCAACGGAGCGAGCCTTGAGCGCGGGGATCGCCGTGGCCGGACCCGGCGCCCGCATCGGCGATATCTCCCACGCCATCGGCTCGGTCCTCAGTGAAGCGGGATACCCCATCAATACCCAGTTCGGCGGTCATGGCATCGGATCGACGATGCACCAGGACCCGCACATCGCCAATACCGGACGGCCGGGCCGTGGATACAAATTGCGCCCGGGACTACTGCTGGCGTTGGAGCCTTGGGTTATGGCGGACACCGCCGAGCTCGTTACCGATGACGACGGGTGGACGCTGAGAAGCGCGACGGGTTGCCGTACCGCGCACAGTGAGCACACCATTGCCATCACCGACGACGGGGCTGAGATTCTGACTTTGGCGCGCTGAGCCGGGACTCGGGCGGCGCTGCCTGGGTTGCCGCGGGCTAGTTTGCCGTCCGCTGGGTTGCTGCGATGAGGCCGGTCATGGCCTGGTGGAGTTCGGCCACCTCCTCGCGACTGAGTTGCAGGCGTTCCCGGATTGCACCAGGAACCGCCGTTGCCTGATCCCGAAGCGCTGCTCCCTTTTCCGTCAGCTTGACGGCAAGCGCGCGCTCGTTGCCGGGCACGCGCTCGCGCGTAATGAGGTGGGCTTCCTCAAGCCGGCGCAGGAGTGGGGACAAGGTGGCGGGCTCGTGGAGGAGGCTATCGCTAATGTCCTTAAGTGTCCTGGGACTCCGCTCCCAGAGTGCAAGCATCACAAGGTACTGCGGATGGGTTAGCCCGAGCTGTTCGAGGACGGGCTTGTAGATACCCACCACGCTCCGCGAGGCAACGGTCAGCGCGAAGCACAGCTGGCGTTCCAAAAGGAGGTCGTCAGTTTCGTTGGTTTGGGTTGTCTCGCTGGTCTGGGTCATGGCTGCCTTCCCACCCGATTAGTTAGTGCACTAATTGTTAGCGTACTATGAACTTGTTGAGCCGTCTAAAAGAGGAGTCGATCCGCGTGGCAAAGGAATCCTTTACCCAGAAGTTCATGCGCGCTACGGGAAAGCTGAGGGTCATCTTTGGCCCGGCACACAGCAGCTCCATCGATCACGAAATGACCGAGGCCAACCGCAGGCTCCTGGCCCAACGCGAAGCGGAGACACAACAATGGGAAACCCTTCGCCGCCCCGACGGCAGCACGTACGTGGTTCCCCGCAATCCGGACGATAAGTCGCTGCGCTAGAGCCTTTTCGCCGGTTGGGATCCCGCGCCTTTTCCGGCCTGCGGGCGTAAAATTACCGTACTGGTACGGCATGGGCCGTCCTACCGCTTTTCTTTCTCCCGTTGAAAGGAGGTGGAAGAACATGGGACGCAAGTTGGAAAACTTTCAGCACGTGACCGAGCGGCTGCAGTCCGTCTTCGGACCAGCAACCCATGGGGACACGGATGCCCCGGTTGTGCACAAACACGACGACTTCGAAACGGCTTCCGAGGAAGACTTGAAGAATTTCGACGTTGAGACCGATTCGGAAGGTCATCACTACGCTGTCCGGAACAACGATCCCGGGCCAACTTCAACTGACTACAGCGTGTGACCACCAGTTACTGTGACCGACCGTAACAAGAGCATTCAAATACCGAAGGACCGGACCGCGAACTCCGGTCCTTCCTTATTCCGATCCAGCCTTGCCCGCCCACTGTTGAGCCACTTATAAGCATGCTTATTATATGAGTGCACGGACATGTGATGGGCACACATACGTTCTGGGAAATGAGGGGACTGTCAATGAGCGCTCAAGATGATGCCGCAATGGCCCGGGGAGGTTCTGGACGGGCGGATCACACACAGCGGCGGGTGGCACCGGGCAGTTCCCGGCCCACCCGAACTGCTGCGATTTGGGTGGCCGTAGCTGTGGGCCTGGTGGTATTGGTCCTGTTGATCGTGTTCTTCGTTCAGAACCAGGACATGGTCACCGTCCGGTTCTTCGGATTGGAAGGGGTGCTCGCCCTCGGCACCACGCTGTTCATCGCAGCTGTTGGAGGAGGCGTGCTGGTGGCGCTTGCCGGCGGTGCGCGGATTCTTCAACTCAGGGTGAGCAACCATCGGCGCCAGAAGATGATCGGCGGACAAGGAGGCGGGCTATGACGGACACTCCACTGGAGGACGACAAGTCGCCGGACCGTCCTGCTCCAGAGGATGGCAGGGAGGCCGCCGGTCTCCTTGGTGATGCTCTTTCCCCGGTGGTCGCACCTGAATACACCGACGAGGAGCGACTATCCGAGCCCGATAAGTCCCACCCCGATAAGTCCCAGCCCGACAAGGAGAGCGCGGACGAAGCAGGCGAAAAGTAGTTAATTGCGGAAGGACCGGAGCGTGTTGCTCCGGTCCTTCGGCAATTAATCCCGACGGCGGCACTCCCTGACGTTTAATGTTCCGCCGGGGTGGTGGTCGTCTTAGCCTTCGCAGTCAGTGCAGTAGGCGACGCCATCCTTTTCGCGGGCAATCTGCGAACGGTGGCGGACCAGGAAGCATGAGTTACAAGTGAACTCGTCGTTTGCCTGGGGGATGACCTGGATGATGAGTTCTTCAGCGACGATTTCGCCGCCGGGACCGTTGGCGTCCAGGCCGTCAGTTTCGTCGAGTTCAAGAACCACGCTCTTGGCCGTGGGGGCGCTGGCGGACTGGAGCGCCTGGAGGGACTGCTCCTGGTTCTCTTTTACATCGGTACGGAGTTCGTCGTAGTCGGCTGCCACTTTTTGATGCCTCTTCGTGTTAGGGGGTTACCGGGTATGCAACGTACAGCATGCCATGAAAATTCCATACCATACCCCAGATTCGGCGCTTGTGGCGAAAACCACGTGCGTGGCGGCCCAAAAAAGGCCGCCACGCCGCGCCAATTGCCCTCTATTATTACCGCACCTCGATGTCCAGAGTCTGGAAGCGGTCCGCAACATGGCGACCCACCAGCAGCCGGAAGCTTCCACGCTCAAACTGCCAGCCGCCGTCGTAGTGCGCAAAAGCCTTTGCCGGGATGCGGACTTCAACGCTGTCAGTCCCCGCTGGTGCAAGGTGGGTTCCTGCGTAGCCTGCAAGCCAACGGACCGGGCGTTCCACGGCGGAGTCGGTGCGCTCGAGGTAGACCTGAACCACTTCACGTCCCGTGCGCGTGCCGGTGTTCTTCACCGGGACGTGCACAAGCACATCGTTGCCGGCCGTGACCGACTGTGGCGCGTGGGCAGTGCCGAACTCGAAAGTCGTATACCCGAGTCCGAAGCCGAAAGGCAGCGCCGGAGCAGGGCCGCCAGCGCCCTGCTGCTTGAGCCAAGCGCGGTAGCCCACATGAATTCCCTCGGAGTAGACCACTTTGCCGTCCACGGGAGTGGTGTTCAGGACCGGGACATCTTCAAGGGCTGCCGGCCACGTTGTAGGGAGCCGGCCGCCAGGTTCCTCGGCGCCAAGCAGGATGTCTGCAATCGCGTTGCCGAACTCCTGTCCACCGAACCAGCCCAGCAGCACCGCGTTTACCTTCTCGAGCCATGGCATCACCACTGGTGAACCGGAGTTCACAACCACTACCGTGCGTGGATTGACCGCGGCGACAGCCTCCACGAGTTGGTTCTGGAACCCCGGGAGGTCCAGGTCCTTACGGTCAAAGCCCTCGGATTCGATGGCTGCATTGGTTCCTACGACCACCACAGCTACATCTGAAGACCGGGCGGCTTCCACCGCGGCGTCGATCTCCGCCTGAGGATCCGCCACCACGGTTTCTTCACCCAGCAGGATTGCCGTGAACGGGATGATCTGTTCCTTGGGTAGGCGGTATTCGGCCTCGATGCGCACGCTCCGTCCGGCCGCAGTCTCGATGGCGTGAACAGTTTTGGGCGGATCGAACAGCGCCGCACCCAGGACGTCGGTGTCGTCCTGGATCTCGTCGTTGAAGACTTCTGCTCCATCCAATGAGAGACGGATGTGCCCCACTGTGCCCACTCCGAGGTGGTGGACACCGGCCGAGGCGGCTGTCCAGTCGGTTTCCATCCGGATGGTGGCAGCGCCTTCCGGGATGCCGATGCCGAACCAGATCAAGTGTGACGCCAGGCGGTTTTCGCCCGAGATCTCCGTGCCGTCTTCTGCGAGGAACGTCACGCGGATCCCCGGGACGTTGGAGACCGGGTTGTGCAGTGAAGTCCGGGGGAACGCCTGGAGGCCCTCGGCCACCTTGGCGCCGCGCGCGTAGGTGACACGGACGCCGTCGGGCAGTGCATTCCGCAGCCCGTCCAGTGGCGAGACGGTGTACCTGGGCATCACGGTGGCGCTTCCGCCGCCCTGCGTTCTTGCCTCTTCAGCATTGTGACCGATCACCGCAACGCTGTTCAGCGTCGCGGCGTCCAGGGGCAGGATGCCGCCTTCGTTGCGGACCAGCACGGCGCCGCGGACGGCAACTTC
The DNA here is from genome assembly GCA_050627125.1 of Arthrobacter sp. 21a14. Classification (GTDB taxonomy): domain Bacteria; phylum Actinomycetota; class Actinomycetes; order Actinomycetales; family Micrococcaceae; genus Arthrobacter. The sequence continues at coordinate 1,141,587 of CP192487.1, forward strand.
ACGCGCGACGGCGGCCCCGTCCAGTTTGGCGGGGAGCTCAGTGGCCGCGGGCTCGAAGCCTTCGAGGGAGCCGACGCGGGCAGCGAGGCGCAGGATGCGGGTGACCTTTTCCAGGATGGCCTCCCGGCTGACGCGGCCATCGTTGACGGCGGCCAGAAGCTTGGGTCCCCAATGGCCTACAGGCCCCGGCATTTCCAAGTCCTGGTGGGCATTTGCGGCATCGACGGAACGCACACCCGTCCAGTCGGAGACCACTACGCCGTCGAAGCCCCATTCCGTGGAGAGCGGGGTCTTAAGCAGCTTGTTTTCGCTCGCCGTAGTGCCGTTGATGGAGTTGTACGAGCTCATGACCAGCCAGGCCCGAGCCTCCGTGATGGCGTCTTCGAACGCTGCCAGGTAGAGCTCCCGCAGCGGGCGTTCGTCCACTACCGAGTCGGAAGTGAAGCGTTCCGTCTCGGCCTCGTTGGCCAGGTAGTGCTTGGGAGTCGCCCCTACGCCCATGGACTGCACTCCGGCAACGTACCCGGCGGCCATGGTCGCTGTGAGCCGCGGATCCTCGCTCATGCATTCGAAATGACGGCCGCCCAAGGGTGAACGATGGAGGTTGATGGTGGGGCCGAGTACGGCGTGGACGCCCTTGCGGCGGGCTTCCTGACCGAGAACCTGCCCGTAGCGGCGAGCAGTTTCAACGCTCCACGTTGCGGACAGGGCCGACGACGACGGGAGGGAGATTGAGTCATGGCGCTCGTCGAAGTCTTCGCCGCGGACGCCTGCAGGCCCGTCGGACAGGACGACGCGACTGAGTCCGATTTCAGGGATGGCGTGGGTGGACCAGACGTCCGCGCCCGTCAGTAGCTGGACCTGTTGCTCCAGGGACAGGCTCTGTGCGAGTTCCTGGATGCGCTCTTCGGCATCGGGCACGCCTGTTGCCAGAACTGCTTGTGAGAGTGAGGGGTTCATTTACTTGACTCCTGATGAACTCGATGACCCACCGTTGGGTCTTATCAGGAGACTTTAGCGACAAAAATCGAGTGTGACTAGATTTTTAGGTAATAAATCTAGGGTGACTCGGTTTTTGACGGGTGAAATAGACTGACTCAATGTCTACTTCCAAGGCCCGCGGGCAATACGCGAAGGGTGCGGAACGCCGCGAACAGATCATCCAGACGGCTACGGACGTCTTTGCGACCGAAGGTTTCGAAGGGACTGCGCTCAAGCGCGTGGCGGAACTCGTTGGGGTCAAAGAAGCCACCCTCTTCCACTACTTCAAGGGCAAGCAGGAACTCCTCACTGCAGTCCTGGCAGAGCGCGACCGGCGGTCCATAGCAGTGGTCGGCCAGGAAGAAGTGGGGCTTAGCCTCATGCCGCCGATCGCCGAGCGGAACCGGCACGAGCCAGGGCTGACCACCCTGTACGCTGTCGCATCGGCCACAGCCAACGATCCCGGACATGACTCCCACGGTTACTTCAAAGAGCGGTACGAAAACGTGGTGCAAGGCATTAGTGAAGACATCGCCCGCCGGCAGCAAACCGGTGAAGTCCGGAGCGACGTTGACGCAGCCATTCTGTCCAGATTGGTTGTTGCGGCGTTCGATGGCCTGCAGTTGCAGTGGCTCTATGACAAAGACGTGGACATGGCGGAGGGACTAAGGCAGCTCATCGACGTCCTGCTGGCTCCAGCGGAGCGTATCAAAGGCTAACGAAGGAAGGACCGGGGCGCTTGCCCCGGTCCTTCCTGGTAAACCTCGACGGCGGTACTCGCCGTCGTCGGGTTCGTTTACTACGGTGACCCTAGCGGCCAGTGCCGCCGTAAACGGTAGCTTCAGCATCGCCGTCGAGCTCGAATGCAGCGTGGATGGCGCGGACGGCGTCATCCAGGGCATCTGCGCTCGTGACAACCGAGATGCGGATTTCCGAGGTGGAAATCATGTCGATGTTGATGCCGGCGTCGGATAGGGCCTTGAAGAACGTAGCCGAAACGCCGGGGTGTGAACGCATTCCCGCGCCGATCAGGGACAGCTTGCCAACGTGCTCGTTGTATTCGATGCTCTCGAAGCCGATCTGGCCTTCAGCTGCGCGCAGGGCGGCCAAAGCATCGGCGCCTTCCACGATTGGGAGCGTGAACGAGATATCAGTGCGGCCCGTGCCGTGGGTGGACACGTTCTGCACGATCATGTCGATGTTCGAGTGCGCGTCCGCGATCACCTGGAAGATTGCAGCGGCCTTGCCCGGAATGTCCGGAACGCCTACAACAGTGACCTTGGCTTCGGACCGGTCGTGTGCAACGCCGGAGATGATTGGCTGCTCCAAGGCAACTCCCTCTTGAATCGTGAACTTTTCTTCGGCGCCCGGGATGACCCACGTGCCTTCGTGCTGGCTGAATGAGGAACGGACGTGCAGCGGCACGCCGAAACGGCGGGCGTACTCCACGCACCTGAGGTGCAGGATCTTGGCGCCGGAAGCAGCAAGTTCCAGCATTTCCTCGCTGGAGATGCGGTCGATCTTCTGGGCCGAAGACACAACACGGGGATCGGCCGTGTAGATGCCATCCACGTCCGTGTAAATCTCGCAAACATCGGCTTCGAGCGCTGCAGCCAACGCAACAGCCGTAGTGTCCGAGCCGCCACGGCCCAGCGTGGTGATCTCGTTGGTGCTGCGGCTCATGCCTTGGAAGCCCGCCACGATCGCAATGTGTCCCTTGTCCAGGGCGGTGCGGATGCGGTGCGGGTCGACGTCAATAATCCGGGCTTTACCGTGGATGCCGTCGGTAATCATGCCTGCCTGGGAGCCCGTGAAGGACTGGGCGGAGGCGCCAAACTTGTTGATGGCCATGGCAAGCAGTGCCATGGAAATTCGCTCTCCGGCGGAAAGGAGCATGTCCATTTCGCGGGCAGGAGCGGAGTCCGTGACCTGCCCTGCGAGGTCCAGGAGTTCGTCTGTGGTGTCTCCCATGGCGGAAACAACAACCACAACCTCGTTGCCGGCCTTCTGCGCATCCACAACACGCTGAGCGACCCGCTTGATGCCATCAGCATCGGCAACCGAGGAACCGCCGAACTTCTGAACGATCAGCTGCTTGGTAATGGCAGCTCCGTCGGAGAGCTCTTCGATCTTCACTTCGGTAGTGGGCATAGTCATGCGCGCACCCTCACTGCATCAATAGGGTTCGAACGCGGCATGCCAAATTCCAAATTCCAAATTTGAGCACGCCTGCGTAGCTTATTTGGCCAGTTTATCGCCGTGTTGTGTCCCCACAGGAATTGTGACCACATGGCGGCCACACAGTCTGTATCGGCAGCAGGTCGCCGGGCGTACGATCCCTTTTATGAGCATTGCGTGGTGCCATGGCCAGGGTTCCTGAGGACCCGGACGATCCCGGCCCGGCGCGCAGCGATTCGGAATATGAAGTGATCGGCGGCGGCGTGATCGACGACCGGTTTCCGCGGCGTGACGGGACCGCGGGGAGCGAACACAGGCTGAACCACCAACCTGGGATCGCCGACATTCTTGGAGCCGCTGTGCGGGAGGCCTGGGATGACAGCCGCATGTCCTTGCGATCGTGGTGGTTCTGGTTTGCCTGCGCGTCCGCATTGATTCTGGCCTGGGCGATGGCCGCAGCTGTGGTGGCCTTCGGCGAAGCCAACGGTTGGTTTGAATCGAGCCTGCCAAGCGCCATCTACATATTGATGGCCGGATTGATGGCAGTCGTTTCTGCCCTACTCGGGGCAGTCTGGGGCTTCCGTCAAATCGCTCGAACCTTCCTTGGCGCGCTTTTCGCCGGATTCTTCCGCGGGGCGGTCTTCGCAGTGCCGTCAGGCATCTTGCTGCTCGTGGTGGGCGCTGGCGTCGGCGGGCCGATCGCAGTGGCCGGTGCCGCCGTCGTGGTTGTTGTCCTTGAAGTTGTGCTCTTTGGACTCATCGGCGCTGGTGCTCGCGCATGCTCGGCCCGAACGGCGGCAGGTGGTGCCCTGGCTGCGGCGCTGGTGGCGTTCCTGTGCCTGGGCAATGTAGCGGCCATGATCGCGCTGCTCCCCGGTACCGCGGTGATGGATCAAGCGTCAGTGCCTATCAACGTGGAGCGGGACGACGCCGGTCGGATCACTGCGTACGAGTGCGTGGGCAGTCTCCGCCCCGTGGAGGTAGCCCACACAGAGCGGGTGGCTTGGCTGGCCGCGTCCAATCCCGTTCTGCTCTTCGGCAGCATCGCGGCGGAGGCACTCCCAAGGGAGCATGAACTTGCATGGGTGTTGTCCGGCCTGCAATGGGCTGCCGATGGACCCAGCCGGGATGCTCCTTGTATCGGCGGGGAATCAAGCGATCAGCTTGCGCCTTCGGTACCTGTCGCCCTCACCGGCCTCGCGATTCAAGCAGCTGTGGCTGCCTTGGTGCTTCTGCCAGGGCGCTGGTTATCGTCACGCCGGCTTACGTCAGTGCGTTCCGGCGGCCCTCAAACGCCCGGCCCAGCGTAACTTCGTCGGCGTACTCAAGGTCCCCACCCACGGGCAGGCCGGAAGCCAACCGCGTGACGGTGATCCCGATCGATTTGAGCATGCGGGCCAGATAGGTAGCAGTGGCCTCGCCCTCAAGATTGGGATCCGTAGCGATGATGATTTCCTGGATGGCGCCGTCGTTGAGGCGTGTGAGGAGTTCGCGGATCCGCAACTGCTCCGGGCCAATGCCAGCGATGGGATTGATGGCTCCGCCCAGCACGTGATACCGGCCACGGAACGAACGGGTGCGCTCTACGGCAAGAACGTCCTTGGATTCCTCAACCACGCAAATGACCGACGGATCCCGCCTCGGATCGCGACAAATGTTGCACATTTCCTGCTCGGTGACGTTGCCGCACACAGTGCAGAACTTGACCCGTTCCTTCACCGTGGTGATGGCCGTAACGAGCCGTTTCATGTCCTCGGGATCGGCCTCAAGGATGTGGAACGCCAGGCGCTGTGCCGATTTCGGGCCCACACCGGGAAGCCGGCCGAGCTCGTCAATCAGCTCTTGAACTGCACCTTCGTACAAAATGTCCTCGTTTGTTTGGTATCAATGCTGTGATCAGCGGGGTTGCAGGGGAGAACCATCCAAGGCGCGCTCTTCGATCAGCTTTCCGCCCAGAATACGCTCCACGGCAGCACGCCCAAAGACCCTCGATTCCTCGATCGTCTCGTCCTCCGGGCTGGGGATGTCCTCAGGTGCCGGCTCCGGCCGGGCCTGGGTCCGCACGGGCGCCTGCACCCGCCCGGCCTGGGCTTCTGGGCTGTTGGTCAAGCGCTGGTAAAGGCTCTGGCGGGCCGAAGGACCGCCCGACGGCGCGCCCTCCTCAAGCGTCGCAACGGAGCCACTGGCGTGTTGGGTTTCCGTTGATGTAATGGGCCACGCTGCAGGCGCTTGGGCACCTGTCTGCGCTGGGAGGGTGCCGGGCCAGCTCGACGCCGGAGCGACGTCCCAGCCCGACGAGCCGTTTTGTTCTGCTTTGGTCAGGTGGCCATACGTCGGGGTTTCTGCGTCAGCCGTGTTCGTCGCCTGCGCGGCTGGGGCCTGCCTGTCCGCTGGGGCTTGGGCCGTGGCCGGTTCGTAGTCGGGGTTGCTCGACACGCCCGTGTCGGCATCGACCGAGGTCATTGGCCTGGCGCCCACGTTGGATTCGGTGCCGACCACCCACGTGCCCGGCGCTTGTTCCACAGCCCTGGACCAGGGGTCGTGCGAAGCGTCCAGTTCTGAGGCTTTGACAGCTGTGGCGACCGCCGATGCGGGGGTGCGCTGAGCGGGTGGGTTCTGCCCTGGAGTTTGGTGGTCGGGGGTTTGGTGGTCAGGGGTTGGCTGCGAAGACGCCGACGGAGCCGGACGTTCAGAGGAAGCCTGCGCCTGAGCGGTGTTCTGACCGGAAAAAGCGGGTGACGGTTCCCAATCCATCGGCGGTTCTTCGTCCAGCGGTGGTGCATCTTCGTCGAGTGGAGGACCCCAATCCTCGTCCGGGTAGGAGTAGTCTCCAGTCGGCTCCAAAGCGGCAGCAGGCGGGCGTGTCTCTGCAGTTGCAGGTGCAGGTGCTTGGGCGGCCGGTGCTGGCGTCTCTGGATAGGCAGGTGCTGGTGCGGCTTGCTGTGCGGGTTCTGGCGTCGTCCACTGGGCAGGTTCTGGCGCAGCACTGGGAACCATGGCTTCGCCATGCGGCGCGCCCGGTGCCGAAGCAGCAGCGGCGGGTGCCGGCGTCGTGGGTTCTTGCTGTGCCGGGGCGTGCGCATTGGCGGGGACTGCCTCCGGTCCGGCGGGAACCGGTACGGCTGCCTGAGGGCCAGCGGGTGCCAAGCCCCAGGCAGAGTCGACCGACGAAACAGGGGTCGGGGCAGGGGCAGGCACGGCCGGCACTGGCACGTCCGGCACCGGGACAGCTGGCGCTGGGCTTGGGGCCGCCGAGAGTGATGCCGACGGTGCTGTGGTGCCAGACGACGTCGGAAGATCCGGGCTAGTAGGTGCTTTTGGGTTTGGCTCAGAGCTCGCTGAGCTGTTGCCGCCGGCCACTGCGACGATCTGGCAGTCGATGCCGATGGTCTTGTGGATTGCTTGGCGAAGGTTCTCGGAGTGATCTGCGCGCCCAAAGGCCCCGGCGAGCCCGGCGGTGGTGAAGGCGAGTGTCAGCACTTGACCGTCGAACTGTGCCACTTGGGCATTCGGTTCAACCAAGGCCCAGGTGCTGCGCTTGATCTTGGTCAGCGTCTGCAGGACTTCGGGCCAAGCACGACGGAGGGCTTCGACATCTCCACCAGCGGCAGGAGCCGGCTTTGACGTGGGGGCCGGTTGGGAAGCGGGTGCAGTCTGCGGAGCGGGTGTGGTCTGCGAGGCGGGCGCCGTCTGGGAAGCGGGTGCAGTCTGTGGGGCGGGGGCAGTCTGCGGAGTCGGTTGCGGTGCGGCGGGCGGGGTCGTCGCGGTGGCAGGCTTCGTCGAGGGAGCATTCTGGACGGGACGCTGTGTAGCCGTCGCCTCGTCCACCGGCCAGTCGTTCGTTGAGACGCGCGGAGCGGAGAGTGGCTCCCGCGAGACGGGCGCTGACGACGTATCCGCCACAGGTTCTGGTGCGGGTGCAGGAGCAGGTGCCTGAACTGGTGCAGATGCTGGAGCCGCCGTCGGGACCGATACAGCTGCCGCCGGCGCTTGCGCGGGAGCGGACTGGGAAATGGGTGCAACCGCCGGTGAAGAAGCCGCGGCGGAAGGCGTGCCGGAAGAGACAGCCGGGATCCCGGCGTCGCCGGCGTAATTGAGCCGACGCTCCACGCGGTCGATCCGGGCCGCAATGCCCCGTTCTGTTTCCTCGGAGCTGGGCAGCAGGATGCGCGCACAGAGAAGTTCCAAGTGCAGCCGCGGGGAGGTGGCTCCGGTCATTTCCGTGAGCGCCGTGTTGGTGACGTCCGCAGCGCGGGAAAGCTCCGCAGCGCCCAGGTTCGTGGCCTGGTTCCGCATCCGCGCAATCTGGTCCTCGGGCATGCCGCGGAGAATGGCCTGTGCGCTCTCAGGCATTGCCTGGACGATGATGAGATCGCGGAAGCGCTCCAGGAGGTCTTCCACGAAGCGCCGGGGATCATGCCCGGTCTGGATGACGCGGTCAACAGCGCGGAAGACAGTTGCGGCATCGGCGGCCGCGACGGCGTCCACGACGTCGTCCAGCAGGGAAGCGTGCGTGTACCCAAGAAGCGCGACGGCGAGCTCATAGTCGAGGCCGTTGGGTCCCGCGCCTGCCATGAGCTGGTCCAGCACGGACAAGGTATCGCGGACGGAACCGCCGCCGGCACGGATAACGAGCGAAAGCACGCCCGGAGCCACAGGAACGTTCTCCTGGTGGCAGAGCAGTTCAAGGTACTTCATGAGCGGCTCAGGCGGCACCAGCCGGAAGGGGTAGTGGTGCGTGCGCGAGCGGATGGTGCCGATGACTTTGTCCGGCTCCGTGGTGGCAAAGATGAACTTGATGTGTTCCGGCGGCTCTTCGACGATCTTCAGGAGCGCGTTGAAGCCAGCCGACGTGACCATGTGGGCTTCGTCGATGATGAAGATCTTGTAGCGGTCCCGTACCGGGGCGAAAGTTGCGCGCTCGCGGAGATCGCGGGCGTCGTCCACGCCACCATGGCTGGCGGCGTCAATCTCGATAACGTCCAGGGAGCCGGAGCCGCCGCGTGCGAGTTCGATGCAGCTGGGGCATTTGCCGCAGGGGGTGTCGGTGGGTCCCTCGGCGCAGTTAAGGCAACGGGCCAGGATGCGCGCGGAGGTGGTCTTGCCACAACCGCGGGGGCCGGAGAAGAGGTACGCGTGGTTCACGCGGTTCTTCCGCAGGGCCGTCATCAGGGGCTCGGTGACGTGTTCCTGCCCGATAACGTCCGCGAAAGAGTCCGGGCGATACCTTCGATACAGGGCAGTTGTAACAGTCACAAGTGAAACCTACCTATAGGGACTGACATTTTAAATAAGAGACCCCTCATGCACCCGCCAGAGCCCATCTACCCTTGCTACCTTCCGGTCCTGGGGGAGTTCAACAGGATGACGCCACATGAGGGGCCGTCGACAAGCTTACCTGAACTTGGTTATTGGTTCGAATCGGCGCAGAGGGCTGTGGAAAACGCTCGACGGCGGCTGGTTGGCGCCCTCATTTTGTCGGGGCTGGGTGGTAAACCTCGCATTACATGAGATGTTCATTTGAGAGGGCGAGGCTATGGGGCTGGATGGGTAGCGGCGACTGGGTGGATCCAAAGGATGTGTCCAGTGAGATTCATAAGGACGTGCTCGCCGTGGTTCGTGTCCTCACCTCGTCCGGATGGAGGTTGAGGCGGCAAGGTCACAAGTTCTACATGTATTGCCCCTGCGGATCTGACGGCGCGCAGTTAAGGGTTGATGGGTCTCCTAAGAACTCGACCCAGCGAGCCAAGATCCTTGCGCGCGACGCGCGTCGATGTCCAGGTCAACACGAACTGCTCAGGGGGCGGCGTTAGGTGTTGTCACTTGTCAACAGTGCGGGCTATGCTGAAACCATGACCACGGAGCAGCCATTCGAAGTACGTCTTCGCCTCGGGGAACTTTCAGAGCAGGTTGAAGACTTGCTCGTGGAGCAACTCGACGCGATAGTTTCCCGCTTGGCCGACGTTCCGTATGTGACTTTCCTTCAAGATGCCCCCAGCGGTACAGAGGCTGCGCGCCGCCTTGTTTCCCGGGTCCACGATCTCGGAGGGAAGGTTCAGTCCGTCGATTTCGACTACGTCACCCGGAGTGAAATTGCTGAACGGCTGGGTGCAACCAGGCAGGCTGTCGCCCTCTGGGTCGCTGGCGACCGGAAGGCCGGCTTTCCATTCCCTCGCCCAGCCATCCAAGCGGGAGTTTCGCTATGGTGCTGGTCCGACGTCGTGGACTGGGCCACCGTTTCGAACCATGCCGTTGGCGAGGGAGTGAGGCTGCTGTCAGCCGATGAGATCGCAGTAATCAATGGTGAGTTGGCTGCTGGGCGAATGCCCATTTTCGCCTGACGCGCACTTATGGATCATCGCCACCCCTTCACCGGCCACGTCATGAAAGCCGGTTCCTCATAGGGGTGTGCTGCGCGCAGAGCCAGCACAACGGCGTCGAGCACGTCCTCCCCAACCACGCACTCAACCCGGGTTTCCGGCACCTGCTCGCTGGTTCCGACGTCGCCGATGAACGGCTGCGCGCCCGGCAGGGGAGTGAAGTGGCCAGTGCCGGGTGACGTAAACGAGCAATGCGAGTAGTCGCCGATCCGCCCTGCGCCGGCGTCCCCGATTGCCTTCAGGACAGCTGGAGTGTGGGTCTCGGGAACGTAAACGACCAGGGCGTGGAGCTGCGTCATGGGAACATCCTGTCAGCAACTTCGGCTACAAAGCGGTCCACACCATTGCATATCTGCGGGTCACAGCGGACCATGGGTATGTACACCGATTGGGGCAATCTCAAGATTGTGAGCTGCGGGGCCTGGGGGCGAGGGGCCGGACCCGGCAGCTCAACGGCGATACCGCAAGAATGGGCGCGTTGGGGGCGTCCATTTTTCCGTTAAGCCGGGGTTTTGACCGACGCACCTGGAGGCCTCGCCGGCCCGATTACACGATGCCGAAATTCTCAGGTACAGTAGTATCTGCTTTCGATTCGGAAGCAAGGAGAATTCGCCTAGCGGCCTATGGCGCACGCCTGGAACGCGTGTTGGGTTAACGCCCTCGGGGGTTCAAATCCCCCATTCTCCGCGTTTGGCCCCGGTCCCCAGGACCGGGGCCTTTTGCGTTCCCGACACCCACTTTGGGGGTTATAGAACAAAACGTGTGTAAATCCCGGGTGTGTCATGTTCGTCCTGCCCATCCTTTCCGGTGCCTGAGTCCTTCGTCGGCGCTGAGTCCGGTGCTGTAGAGCTCGGGCCCGGGCTCCTGCTCGGTCGTGATGATGGCCTCGGTCCTGGCCGGACGGCAATGCTCGGCTTTGATGAGTTTGGCCGGCGGCAGGGGCTGTTCGCTGTGCAAGTAGAGATACCACTCGATCGCGCGTTTGCGGTGTTCTTCGCTCATGCCCCTGTGGGCCCGCAGCAGTAGCCGGAGTTGGGCGTTGGCGCCGCCTTCAATGCGATTAGTGGTCGATGCGATCTGCAGGCCAGCGAACTCGGTGCGCAGATACGTGAACAGCGTCCCGGCCTGGCTAAGTCGTTCCAGCAGCCGATAGGCCTTACGAAGCCTGTCGTGGGGGTGTACCACCAGGTCTGATTTGCCCTAACCCACCCCGGGATGATGGCGGTGCCGGTGCGGTACGTGCGGGCTTTGACCAGGTGCCCGTAGCTCTGGTGCCAGTCATTGAGCCCGCCCAGCCACGCGGCGGCTTCGGCCGCGGTGGTGATCCTCGTCAGGGCCCGTCCCAGCCGCAGCAACGCCTTGCCCGCCTCAGTCCTGGCGCGGCCGGTGAGGTAAGTGCGGACGTTGCGTTGGACGTGGACAAGGCAGCGCTGGACCGCGGTCTCACTCCAACACTCGGACAGCGCCGCTGCGATCCCGGAGCCACCATCGGTGATCACGACGGTGGGGGCGGGGAACCGGGCGAGCAGGGCAGCCCATGCGGCCTTCTTCTCGGTATCGCACCACTGCCAACCCAGGACGTGATCCCCAGCCACGGCGATCAAACAGCACCACGAGCCCACATAAATCCCGTCGACCTGGATCTGGTCATGAACTTCGCCCGTGACTGGGATCTCAGGGGCGATGTTCCAGCACCACCCGGTGCGGCGCCGGAAGGAACGGGCCGTGCCGAACGAGGTCGGGGCTGATTGGTTCGAGGTGCCCAGCAACCAGCCCAGAAACGCATCCAGTTCAGCCCGGCGGCTCACATCAGGACGTTCACCCGAGCGGCTCGCCCCGCACTCCAGGCACCGGTACCGCTGCTTACCGGCAGCTGTTTTCCCGTTCCGAACCAGCCCGTGACCACAAATCAAACACTCCAGAGATATGCAAGCACCCCAGCCACCCTAAGCTTCAAAAGCTTAGCTACCCCGGATTTACCGCGCTATCACTGGGAAGCAAGCCCCTCCCATACACACGTTTTGTCCTATAACCCCACTTTGGCTCCCGCCCGCGAGCCGGACTGGGGACACCCATATCCGGGCGTCGCCAGTGTGTTTCGAAGGCGTGGGCGAATTTGCGCGTCGCCAACGGACCCCCGGCGCTGCGGAAGTGAGCTGGCTACTGCTGCCCGGCGTCCACCTGGTGCCCTGCGTCCACCTGCTGCCCTGCGTCAACTTGCTGCGCCGCGGCCACGCGCTCCAGTACTTCGCGGCACGCAAGAATCGCGGGGTGGATCCGGCCGGCCGTCCTGGTGGACGTGAAGACAGTCCGGGTTGGCAGGCTGGGCAGGTCCAGCAGTTGGACGGGGCGTGTCCGGCCTGTCCAGACGAGGTCCGGCATGAGGGCCACGGCGTTTCCAGATTCAATGAGGCGGATCTGTGCTTGGAGGTCCGCTGTTTCGTAGCGGACGTCCGGTTCGAAGCCCGCGGACCGGCAGGCCTGCTCAGCCCAGTGCCGGGAGGCGGCGCCGCGGGGCTCCATGACCCACGGCATGTCAGCGGTGTCAGCCAGTGAGGCAACAAGCTCGCCGCCCAGTCCGATCGGGGGAGTGGCCAGCCGGATTGCGTCGCTGGTCAGCGTTGCCCGGTCCAGCCCCGGATGATGGGGCGCGGCGTGTCCGGGATATTGCTCCGCGACCACGATGTCGAAGTCGCGTGCCCAGGTTTCGTACAGGGCTGTCTCGGGTTCGCGCTGGGTCATTTCCACGCGCACTTCCGGATACTCCTGGCGCATGATGCTGAGGAAGTCAGGCAGCAGCGCAAGTGCGGCCGACTGGAACACGGCCAACCGGACCGTTCCCGTGACTGTGGACAGCGATGCGGCCAGCTCGGTTTCGGCGCGTTCCAGTGTCTCCAGGAGTGCGGCGGTGTGTGCAACCAGGATCTCGGCTTGAGGTGTCAGCTGCACCCGGCGGCCGGCCTTGCGGAGCAGTTCAACGCCTGCTTCCTTCTCCAGCAGGGTCAGTTGCTGGGACACGGAGGAGGGGCTGTACTGCATGGCATCGGCCACCTCAGCGAGCGTTCCGCGGATCTTCAATTCGTGCAGCAAACGCAGCCTGCGGACGTCCAGCAAGGCGGCCTCCAAAGGATCGGAATGGGTAATGAATATTCGTCAGAAAAGATCGCTTTTCCTAACGTGATTGTAGATCCATACTGATGGAAACAAACAAACTTCTCCGCCTCAGAAGGAGCCCCAATGACCAGCACCCTCCCGGTTGCCGCCGCCCCGCGCACCCAGGATTCCGGGCAGTTCGATGCACTGGCACAGGAAGCCATCGCATTGGTCCGCCACTGGCTTACCGAAGCCAGCAAGATTCCCGTGGACGTGTCCGCCCAGCGCCTCGCAGGTGTCTTGAAGGACCCGAACGGCCTTGACTTCACGGTCGGATTCGTCGACGGCGTCATCCGCCCTGAGGATCTTTCGGTCGCCGGCCGCAAGCTCGCCGAGCTGGCCCCGAAGGTGCCCAAGTTCCTCCCCTGGTACATGCGCAGCGCTGTCCGTGTAGGTGGCGTGATGGCTCCGATCCTCCCGCAAGTGGTCATTCCGATCGCTCGCCGCGTGCTCCGCGAGATGGTGGGCCACCTGATTGTGGACGCCACGGATGCCAAGCTGGGTCCGGCCATCGCGAAGATCCGCCAGGACGGCGTGCACCTCAACGTAAATCTCCTCGGCGAGGCTGTCCTCGGTGAGCACGAAGCCCAGCGCCGCCTGGATGGCACGCTCAAGCTCCTGGCACGCGATGACGTTGACTACGTCTCCATCAAGGAATCCTCCACCGTGGCGCCGCACTCCCCGTGGGCCTTCGACGAAGCCGTCGATCACGTGGTGGAGAAGCTCACTCCGCTGTACCGCCTGGCCGCGTCTTTCCCCAAGCCCAAGTTCATCAACCTGGACATGGAGGAGTACAAGGACCTCAGCATGACCATCGCCGTGTTCAAGCGGATCCTGGACATGCCTGAATTCAAGAACCTCGAGGCCGGCATCGTCCTCCAGGCTTACCTTCCTGACGCACTGGGTGCCATGCAGGAACTGCAGGAGTGGGCCACTGCCCGCCGCGCACAGGGTGGCGCACCCATCAAGGTCCGCGTGGTCAAGGGCGCCAACCTGCCCATGGAGCAGGTGGAAGCTTCGCTGCACGATTGGCCGGTGGCTACCTGGGGCAGCAAGCAGGACTCGGACACCAGCTACAAGAACGTCATCAACTACGCCCTCACCCCGGAGCACATTGACGCCGTCCGCATTGGCGTAGCAGGACACAACCTGTTCGACGTCGCATTTGCGTGGCTGCTCGCCAAAGAACGTGGCGTGACACAGGGCATCGAATTCGAAATGCTCCTGGGCATGGCAACCGGCCAGGCCACGGCTGTCCGCAAGGACGTCGGCAGCCTGCTGCTCTACACACCGGTGGTCCACCCAGGCGAGTTCGACGTCGCCATCGCGTACCTGATCCGCCGCCTCGAAGAGGGTGCCAGCCAGGAAAACTTCATGTCCGCAGTGTTCGAGCTCAGTGAAAACGAAGCCCTGTTCAAGCGCGAGCAGCAGCGCTTCCTGAACTCCCTGGCCAGCATGACGGACGAGGTTCCCGGGCCCAACCGTAAGCAGGACCGCCGCCTGCCCGCCGAGCCCGCTCCGCTGGAAGGCTTCCGCAACACAGCGGATACGGATCCCGCACTCCCGGCAAACCGCGCCTGGGGCCGTGACATCCTCAAGCGCATCCCCGGGTCTACTGCCGGCAACAAGATCGTGGAATCCACCAAGGTCTCCGACGCCGCCCAGCTGGACCAAATCATCGCCACCGCCGTGGACCACGGCAAGGCCTGGGGTGCCCGCCCGGCAGCCGAACGTGCCGCAATCCTGCACCGCGCCGGTGATGTCCTCGAAGCCCGCCGCGCTGAGCTGCTGGAGGTAATGGCCTCCGAGACCGGCAAGACCATCGACCAAGGCGACCCCGAGGTCAGCGAAGCAATCGACTTCGCGCACTACTACGCCGAGCGCGCCAAAGATCTGGAAAAGGTCGACGGCGCCACCTTCGTCCCAGCGAACCTCACCGTGGTGACCCCGCCGTGGAACTTCCCGGTGGCGATCCCCGCAGGCTCGACGCTCGCAGCGCTCGCCTCAGGTTCCGCCGTCGTGATCAAGCCTGCAAAGCAGGCGCGACGCTCCGGTTCCGTCATGGTGGACGCACTCTGGGAGGCTGGCGTGCCGCGTGAAGTCCTGGCGCTCGTGCAACTTGAAGAGCGTGAACTCGGCACCCAGTTGGTCTCGCACCCGAGCGTCGACCGCGTCATCCTCACCGGCGGATATGAAACCGCTGAGCTCTTCCGCTCGTTCCGGCAGGACCTGCCGCTGCTCGCAGAGACGTCCGGCAAGAACGCCATCATCGTGACCCCGAGCGCTGACCTGGACCTGGCCGCGAAGGACGTCGTGTACTCGGCCTTCGGCCACGCGGGCCAGAAGTGCTCGGCCGCATCTCTGGTGATCCTGGTGGGCTCGGTTGCCAAGAGTGCCCGTTTCCACAACCAGCTGATCGACGCCGCCCGCTCGCTGACGGTCGGCTACCCCGAGAACGCCACGTCGCAGATGGGGCCGATCATCGAGCCTGCCAACGGCAAGCTCCTGAACGCCCTTACCACCCTGGGCGAAGGCGAAACCTGGGCCATCAAGCCTGAGCGCCTGGACGAGACAGGCCGCCTGTGGTCCCCGGGCATCCGTTCGGGCGTCAAGCGTGGCTCGTACTTCCACCTCACCGAGTTCTTCGGCCCGGTCCTTGGCGTGATGACCGCTGAGACCCTCGAGGAAGCCATCGCCATCCAGAACGAGATCGAGTACGGCCTCACCGCTGGCCTGCACTCCCTGGACTCCGCTGAAATGGGCGTCTGGCTGGACACCATCCAGGCCGGAAACCTGTACGTCAACCGCGGTATAACCGGTGCGATCGTCCAGCGCCAGCCGTTCGGTGGCTGGAAGAAGTCGGCTGTTGGCGCCGGAACCAAGGCCGGTGGACCGAACTACCTCATCGGTCTGGGCAGCTGGCTCCCCGCCGAAGCCAAGGCCAAGCGTGGCATGGTGCTTCAGGGGGCAGCCGCCCAGATTCTCTCCGCTGCAAAGTCAGCGGACGTGTCCGCTGAGGAGCTCCAGACCCTCCAGCAGGCACTCTTCAGCGACGCCGCAGCCTGGGAATCCGAGTTCGGCACCCGCAAGGACGTTTCCGCCCTCTCCGCGGAGCGCAACGTGTTCCGCTACCGCCCGATCCCGGTCACGGTCCGCCTGTCCGAAGCCGAGCGGCTGGCTGAGCTGCTCCGCGTAGTAGCAGCCGGCGCAGTTGCGGGATCAGCCGTCAAGGTCAGCACCGCCGTCGCGCTTGAAGATGCTGTGGTGAGTGTGTTCGCAAACCTGGGCGTTAGCGTCCGGATCGAGGACGACGCCGCGTGGTTGGCTCGTGCGGCAAAGTTCGACGCCGGCCGGATCCGCCTGATCGGTGGCGACTTCGCCGCGCTGAGCGCAGTCATGGGTGGCCGTCCGGATGTTGCCGTCTACCACGGTGAAGTGACGCAGGCCGGCCGCATCGAAATGCTCCCGTTCCTGCGCGAGCAGGCCGTGTCCATTACGGCGCACCGCTTCGGTACCCCGAACCACCTCTCGGATCACCTGATCTAAGGCCTGGCCAGGAAGGCCGGGTAGGACGGATTCGTTCCGACCTGCCCGGCCTTCGTTGTTGTCGATTGATCAGGCCGTACGTCCACCACCCACTTTTGCTGGGTTTGAGCCCGACACACCAGGAATTGCGGCGCGGTCAAATGCCTACGGATTCAAAGTGGGTGGTGGCGGTACAAGCCAGGACCATCACACCGCATACCCCAACCTCTGCAACCGCCGTCGCGCTGCGAGTTCGCTGGGCCCGTGTGAACCTAAGGCCAGCCGGACCATACCTAGAACAACACGGGCGGTGGTGATGGCAGGCAGGGGGATCGGACCCAGTCGGGCGGGTCGCAGACCCAGCATGTCCCGGTACTTGGGTTCAAGGCTTGCGACGGCGGCAGCGAACAGGATCCGGTAGCCCGGCTGAAGCAACGGGCTCAGGGGTGGGCGGCGCATGAAGGCAATGGTTTCCGCCAGCCGCTCATCGGAGCGCAAGACCCCGGAGGTGTACCAGGCTTCCAGTTCCTCGCGAACCTGGGCTTCGGTGACCGGTGGATCTTCCACTCCCATGAGCCGGCCAGCCTGCGCCCACTCGCGAACGTAGGCATCCGCGCCGCCGGGTATCGGGCGCCCCCAGATGCGGTTTGCCCTGAGGAAGGAATCCGCGTAAGTGACGTGGACCCAGCGGAGGAGTTCGGGATCATTGGCGGCGTAGTGGCGGTACGCGCCGTTTCCGTCCACGTAGGTTCCCCGAACATGTTCATGGATTTTCCGGACACGGTAGGTGGCTGCCTCAGCGGCTTCTTTGGAGCCATACGTGACGGTGAAGATCCAGCGCACGGTACTGGCCAGCCGCCCCAACGGATCTTCCTTGAACCCCGAGTGCTCGTACACTCCCGCAAGCGCGCCCGGGTGCAGGGACTGCATCAGGAGCACCCTGATTCCGGCCACGATGGTGGCCATGGAGCCATGCACAGCCCAGACGGCCGAGCCCGGAAGGTGATATCCGGCGTCGTTCCCTTCTGCAAGGCGCGGCACCCACTCAGGTGGCGTTCCGGATGTTCCCGTGAACGTGCGTTGCAGGTCGTATCTGTACTCGGTGAGGTAATTCCTCATGCATCCCATGAGACCGCTCTTCGCGGAACCTGTACAGAGCAATTTGTGCACAGCTCCTGCCCTGTGAAGGTTGTCCAAAGGACAGGAGCCGTGCACAAACTAGGAGCGGATGCGGCGCCTTGACGGTGCTGCTGCCACCAGGAGGGCCGCAATGGCGACGGCGGCACTCAGGATGAGGCCTGGGCGGTACTGTTCCAGCATCGCCTGGGCGCTGACGGTTCCAGCCGCCTGCCCGTGGCCGCTCACCAATGCGGTGGTGACAGCCAGGACCAGTGCTGCTCCTACCTGGGTGCTGGTTTGGATCAAGCCGGCGGCCAGGCCTTGCTCGGAGTCCTTGATGCCGGTGGTGGCCTGGACGTTGATGGACGGGAAAGCCAGTGCGAAACCGATGCCCAGCAGGATCACCGAGGGCAGGATGTCCAAAGCGTAGTTGGGCGTGGTGCCCACCCGGAGGAACAAGACGTAGCCCAATCCAAGTGCCGTGAGGCCCGTGAGGATCAGCTGGGTTGCACCGAATTTCTCGATCAGGCGGTCAGCAAAAGGTGCGCTGGTGGCCACCAGCAGCCCGGCGGGCAGCAAGGCCAATGCCATGCCCAAGGGCGTCCAGCCGAGTACGGACTGCAGGAACATGGTGACGATGAACTGGAAGCTCAGGTAGGAACCGAAAAGCCCCACTGCGCTTAGGTTGGCCCTGGCTACCCACCCTTCTTTGAGGATGCCGAAGCGGATCAGAGGGTGCTTCACCTTGTTCTCGATCACCGCGAACGCTGCAAGGATGGCTGCAGATACTGCGAATCCGGCGATAGTTGCCACAGATCCCCAGCCCTGCTCCGGCGCTGAAACCAAGGTGTAGACGAGGCCGAGCATGCCCAGCGCGAGCGTCACGGCACCCCAGATGTCGTGTCCGCTGTTTTCCGCGGACGGCTTGTCTTTCGGAATGAACTTCATGCCCAGCAGTACCACGGCGACGGCGATCGGCACGGACACCAGGAACGTCCACCGCCAGCTCAGGCTGGTCATCAGTCCACCGACCACAAGGCCCAAGGAGAAGCCGCTGGCGCCGAACGTGGTGAAGATGGAGAGGGCCTTGTTGCGCTCGCGGCCCTCGGCAAAGTTGGTAGTGATGATGGAGAAACCTGTGGGCGCGGTAAACGCTGCGGCGAGGCCCTTGACGAACCGGGTAGCGATCAGGATGGCGGGATCGTCCACCAAGCCACCCAGGAGTGAGGCTGCGGCGAACACCGCCAAGGCGATGAGGAATATGCGACGGCGGCCCAACAGGTCCGCGAGACGGCCGCCCAGGAGCAGGAGGCTTCCGTAACCCAGGACGTAGGCGGAGACGATCCACTGAAGGGAATCGGTTCCGAGGTTGAGTTCCTGTCCGATGGAAGGCAGTGCCACGCCAACCATGGAAACGTCCAGCCCGTCCAGGGCGAGGACGGTGCAGACAACCATCAGCAACAGCCACTGGGCGCGCGTCCACCGGACGGCTGAAACCACGGGTTCGGCGGATCTTTGAAGGGTGGTGGGTGATGTCATGCATCCAAGCTATATGACGCGTCATTGAATGACAAGGAATATGACTCGGAATATTATGACGTGGATTCTAATGACGGAATGGACTAGAATCAGGGCATGGCAACGACGCGTGACCGCCAGCTCGTTGAGCAATGGCGCAGCATTCAGGACTCCTACTTCCGCACCGCAGGAGCCATCGACCGCGCCCTGGAGGCCAAGTTCGATATCGGCCTGAACGAGTTCGAAATCCTGGACCTCGTGGCCGAAAGCACTGACGCCGCTTGCCGCATGAAGTCTTTGGGGGAGCGCACCCCGATGACCCAAAGCGCCGTGTCCAAGGTGGTGGACAGGCTGGAAAAGGCAGGTCTGGTCTCCCGCCAAACGTGCGCCGATGATCGTCGCTCCCTGTTTCTGGAGCTCACAGACGCCGGCCGTGCCCTTCATGAATCTGCTGCCGTGGAACACCGTGCACTTCTCAAGGAAAACCTCGGTTAGGACGTTCTCCGCGAATCTCAAGATCCCTTGAGCAAAAACTGAGGAAACCCTGCGCTTCACTGGGGCCGGAAAGCCTTTATTTTCATATTGATTCCCGCAACAATGGTGCTTGCACGCCAGGCTGGGGTTTGGTGCCGCCGGCTTTGGGGAGTGTTCTTGTGGGCAAGCATAGTGAATCTGACCGATATGTAGACTTGGTGCGCAACGACGGTTTTCGTCGCATGCTCATCGCCGGAATCCTGGCAGCCGCAGCCTTTTTCGCTTTTGGTTTCCAACCCCTGAATTCCGTCTCTACCGGCTCCGTGGATGGTTCTGTGGCGCAAGGCGTCGTTGGACCTTTCTCGCTTGGCAGCCTTGTGCCGCCGGAAGCAGAAACCACAGTGATCGACACCATGCCCGAGCCGCCCGTCCAAGAGGCTGGCACGCCCATGGTCTATTTTGACCGCGCACTTGTCCGGACCGTGGCCAAGGACGGATCGTCCGGCCTGACCGTCGCTTCGTCCGGCTTGTCGCGTCCGGCAGCCGGCAGCCTTTACGCGCCGCTTGAAGTCCTCAATCCGAGCTCTCCATACGGCTACCGCTACAGTCCGTTGACCGGACTTCCCGGTGAATTCCACTGGGGCCAGGATTACGCCGCCGCATGCGGCACGCGTGTCTACGCCGCCGACGCCGGGGTGGTCAGGGCCGTCGGTTGGCACCTTTGGGGTGGCGGCAACCGTGTTGAGATTGAACACGGCAACGGCCTGGTCACCACCTACAACCACCTTCAAGCGATTGGTGTGACGCAGGGCCAGTCCGTGCGAGTCGGAGAAGTCATCGCCGAGGTAGGGACCACCGGCTGGTCCACTGGGTGCCACCTGCACTTTGAGACGATCGTGAACGGCTTGCATACCAACCCCAACGGCTGGACCTATCTGCCTCTCCGGCAGATCGATCCGCTGCAGAACATCACCATGGTGAATTACCAGCCCGGAGTTGGAACGGGCGTCTCTGCGTCGCCGCAGTGGGCCGTGCCGGTGTCAGACAGCACTAACCGGGCTGTCATAGGTGGCGACCACGAAGAGAGTGTTGCTCCACCGGTGATCGCATCGCCGAGCGCTTCGGGTACTACGCCGCCTGTCACTTCGGGCACTACGCCGCCGGCCACTCAAACGCCACCGGCTACCTCGACGCCTACGCAGACTGTCACACCGACTCCGACAGTGACGGCAACGCCTACGCCAACGGCGACGGCGACACCAACAGCGACGGCGGCACCAAGCCCGACGGCGACTTCCACACCGACGCCCACGCCGACGTCCAGCACAACGACACCGGGCACAACGACGCCTGGCACAACGACTGCGCCCACCACGTCGCCGGTGGTCCCTAACACCGCCACCGCGCCCGCCGTCGTCGAGCCCGTGGCGCCCGTCGCACCCGTCGCTCCAGCGGCGCCCGGTGATCCGGCCCCTGCTCCGGTGGCCCCTGCGCCCGCACCCGTGGTTGCACCAGCCCCCGCGGTGGTCGAGCCAGCGCCTGTGGCTGTAGCACCAGCACCCGTGGTGGTTGCTCCCGCCCCGGTTGCGGTCACTCAAACCGTAGAGCCTGTGGCTCCGGTGCCGGCGGCCCCTGTTCCGGCGCCCAGCCCCGTCGCTGTGCTTCCATCAACTCCTCCGGCAGTGGTCCTTCCGCCTGGATACATCCTCATTGGTCCGGACAAGGTCCAACGGCCGGACGGCGTGATTGTGCCGCTGTCTACGCTCATCCTTCCCACGTCATAAGCCAGCGAGTAGGTACACCTACGTTTCATGGCTTGGGCAGCTCCCCGTAAGCTCGATGGCGGCAATCCCGCCAGACGACGTCGTCAGGAAGCGATCACATGAGAACCCTCTACAGCATTCCCCTTACCTTCAACGATGGCTCTGAAGCAGACTTCGGACGCTTTGAAGGGAAAGCGGTCCTGGTGGTGAACGTGGCCTCCGAATGCGGCTTCACGCGCCAGTACGCGGGCCTCGAGGAGCTCTACGGAAAGTATCGCGAGGATGGCCTGGAAGTACTTGGCGTGCCCTGCAACCAGTTTGGTGGCCAGGAGCCCGGCGCCGACGAGGAAATCGCGGAGTTCTGCGAACGCAATTTTGGCGTATCTTTCCCGCTTACCAGCAAGACCAACGTGCTGGGCAAAGAGCAGCATCCGTTGTTTGCCGAGTTGACCCGGGATGAGTCCGGGCAGCCGGTCAAGGTCAAGTGGAACTTTGAGAAGTTCGTCATAAACCGTGACGGCGAGCTCGTGGCAAGGTTCCCCTCCACGGTTGAACCTGACGCGCAGGAATTGGTTGACGCCGTTGAAAAGGCTTTGTCATAAGAGTCCGCGAATTCGAAAGGAGAAAGTAATTTTCCAACATTCCGCCGGCAGTTAGCCTGTTGTTGGCTTGTTGTCTGGTTGGATTGGAAGTACTGGAATGACACGGGAGACGCCGTCTCCCACCAAACGCTAAGGCAGCTATGGAGCTCATCGAGGCCGAGTACCCCAAACCAGGTCATGTGCTTTTGCATTTGAGCGATCTTCACTTGGTGGCCGGTCCAGACACACTCCACGGTTCGGTGGACAGCGCTGCCAGGCTCCAGGAGATCTGCGATCAGATCATTGCCTCCAGGATCAAGCCAGAGGCCATCATTTTCACCGGAGACCTTGCGGACAAGGGCGAATTCCGAGCCTACAAACGTCTGCGCGAAATGATTGAGCCCGTGTGCGACGCCCTCGGAGCGAAGGCCATTTGGGCCATGGGCAACCACGACAACCGCGCGAACTTCCGCTCGGCCTTCCTGGACGCCTCCGTAGCGAGCCGGCCGCAGGACCCTGTGGACCGCAGCTACTTCGTCAACGGGCTCCGGATCATTACCTTGGACACCACGGTCCCCGGATACCACTACGGCGAACTGTCAGAATCCCAACTGGAGTGGCTGGCCTCAGAACTGGCCACGCCGGCGCCGGACGGCACCATCCTCGCCCTGCATCACCCGCCTGTCCCATGCGTGCAGGACCTCGCCGTGTTGGTGGAGCTGCGCGGCCAATCCGCACTGGCCGCCGTCGTCCGTAACACAGACGTTCGCACCATCCTGGGTGGCCACCTGCATTACTCGACGACGGCGAGCTTCGCCGGCATCCCGGTATCGGTCGCCTCAGCAACGTGCTACACGCAGGACCTCGGCGTGCGCGCTGGCGGACAGCGCGGACGTGACGGAGCGCAGTCGTACAACATGATCCACGTCTACGAGCACACGATCGTGCATTCCGTGGTTCCGATGTCCGGTGGCGTGACAGTTGGCGAGCCCTTGGATGCGGCCGAAGTCCAGCGGCGGCTGGCGGCAGCCGGCATCCGTATTCCGCACGAGTCGCGGGTGGGGGCCCACACGTCGCCGGGCACGCACACCTCTTCGATCCCGCTCGTTTCTCCCGGCGGCCCTATTTCTCCCAGGGTGCCTTAACCGGGAAGTACTTCTCCAGGAAATCGGTCACCAGATCGGCCCGTTCGTTTGCCTCGACTTCGGGGAAACTGCCGTCATTCAGGCAGAAGAAGTCCATGTGGCGCTTTGCGAGCAGCTTGGGAAGGTAGTGCAGTCCGGCCCACATGGTGGAGTCCACATACCTGACCTTGGCGCTGGTCTGCGTGACGGCGCGGCCGGTGAGCAGTGCGTAGTAGTGGTAGAACGAGTTGGTCACTGAAATGTTGTCGGCGGCCCGGAACCGGCTGCCGGCGGTCTTCGCGAACTCGGCGGGAAATTCCTTCTCCATCTGGGCCACCACGCTCCGGCGCAGGGGAGCGGCCGTGTGTTCCAGGTGCCTGGTGGTGATCCGTCCGAAGCGTTCCCACAGCAGCTTGCGGTTGACGCGCGCAGCGTTCTCGAAGCCACTGCGTTCGGCATCGTTCTCTCCGAGCCCGATGCGGGTGTCAGCCTCGATGAACTTGGTGATTCCCCCGGGCGTGAAGAACATGTCCGGGCCCACGGGCCTGCCAAAGAACATGTCGTCGTTGGAGTAGAGGAAGTGTTCGGACAATCCCTCGATATGGTGCAGCTGGCACTCCACTGCTTGCGAGTTGTGGGTGGGCAATACTGAGGGATCGGCAAAGAACTCTTCGCTGCGCACGATCGTGACCGAGGGGTGGTCGGCCAGCCACGCCGGGGCGGGCGAATCGGTGGCGATGAAGATCCGCCGGATCCAAGGCGCGAACATGTGCACCGAGCGCAGTGCGTACTTCAGTTCGTTGATCTGCCGGAAGCGTGCCTCATGGTCGTCGCCTTCGCCGAGGACAGCCCCAGCCTGCTGGGCGCGTCTCCTGGCGATGTATTCGGGGTCGCTGCCATCCACCCACGAGAAGACGATGTCGATGTCGAAATCGATGTCGCTTGCGTGGTCAGCGAACATGTTCTCGATGGTCGGCCAAGTGAGGCCATGGCGCTGCACGGTACCGCGAACGGCGTCCTGGCGCAGCATGGTGCGCCTGGTCAGGGAATTCTCCACGGGGAGTTCAAGGTGGTCGCCTTCGAACCTCCACAGTTCCAACTGGACACCAAGGGCAGGGCCGTACCAAAGCCCGCCGCCGAGTTCCACCCTGGGCCGGTACAGGCGGAAGATCCGTGCCTTCCGGTTGGCCGAGAGTTCGCCGTCTGCCACCAGGACCGAGGTCTTCTTCTTGGCATCAACAGTCATGGAGTAGAACGGCTCATTGCGGAAGGCAGCAACCAACGCTTCGCGAACGTCCTTGCGCGACTCCCAGTCAACGGCGATGACCGGCCTTTCGTCGTTGCCACGCACCAGGATGAAGTCCACGCCTGCGGCGTCCAAAGCGGCGCGGATGGCCAGCAGGTCCGCAACCATTGCCTGTTGGGGCGTGAGGTCACCGTTAAGGAGCGCGTACCGCCCGCGGTGACGGACGACGTCGGACCTGTGCTTCAGGTGGGCAACGACGGCAGGTGAGACCGCCTCGGCGATCGCATCTTCCTCTACGGTGGGGCTGCCGTGGTAAATCGGATCGACCTGTGCTTGCGTGATGGCTTTTCTCCGTACTGTTGTGAGTCGTTTCTGGGGAATGCGGGAGTCTAGATGGCGAGGGCCTCGCGCCAGCTGCGCAGGAAGGCTCCGCCGGCGTCGTCGTGAATGACGTCGTCCGCCAGCTCGAGGTCAGCGGCGGTAAGAATGGTGTAGGGCTTCACCGGAACGCCGTCTGCGGGCCGGACGTCCACGTGCTTCACATCGTGGTCGTTGTGGTGAAGCCAGTCTGCCATGGCGTAGTCCGTACGGGAATCACCTACTGTGCGCCAGGAGAGCGGGGTGATGCCCTGGGCGGCCAACATTTCCACTGCCCGGCTGGCGCCAAGGTCCTTGCCCAAGCGGACGGATTCGATGTCCGTGGAAATGATGGTGGGGTCCAGGCGGTAATCCACGGTGTCATCGGACTCAGGGGCGTGGTGGTCCAGGATTGCTGCGTTCAGGCCGTGGCGGCCCATGATGTTCAGGGCATCGGCGTCGAAGAGTTTTTGCTCGGCCAGGTAATCTTCGCTGGCCACCTCAACGTGCTGCTCAACGGAGACCATGGCCCGCTTGGTTTCATCGAAGAACATATGCGCGGAGTAGTCCTCGGCCACGAGCCTGCGGATGTCATCCCCGTATGCCTTGGGCACGGCGAGCTCGTGGTCCACGTGGATGGGGCCGGGACCGGCAGCGGTGTAGCTGAACCAGACGGCGCCCTTTTCGCAGATGGCGTGGATGATGGTGTCGGCCGGCATTCCGGCCTCGATCATCGGCCCCATGACCTGTTCGCTGATGAAGGCGTCCGAGCGGCCCGTGTTGAAGATGACGGGGATGCCGGCCGAAGCCAGCGCCACGAGGTCCGCGATGATATCCGGCTTGACGTCGCGTGTCACAGGGCTGGCGATGGGGCCGTCGACGTCCAGCAGCAGCGCGAGGGCTGGGGCAGTGTGGGCAGCGGTCCGGTCGGTACCTTGGAGCGATTGAGTCATGCACCTATTCTGTCAGTCCCCGAGGTGTGCATCACAGCTATGACGCCAGACGTTCGGATAGTCACCGTTTGGCCACAACCTGCGTGTGCCGGGGGTCACAAGTTCCGTTAGCGCAGCAACTTCCATAGGCTTGCAGGGTGATCTTCAAAGCTGTGGGCGAGGGACGCCCGTACCCTGACCATGGATATTCCGCGCCGCGTGACTGGGCTGCCCTTCCGCCGCGGCCCGTTCGCCTGGATGAACTTGTAACCACCAAGCGCACCCTGGATCTGGAGGCATTGCTTGCAGAAGATTCAACGTTCTTTGGGGATTTGTTCCCGCACGTGGTCCAGTACCAGGGCGTTCTGTACCTCGAAGATGGGCTCCATCGGGCAGTCCGCACCGCGCTCCACCAGAGGACGGCCATCCACGCACGCGTGCTGGTGATCGATGGCTAGTCAGCGTAAGCGTCCCAAAGATGTGACGCAGTTGCACGGGCACCATGTGGTGACCGGACCTGAGCTTCGTGCGACCTTCGCCGAGGATGCCCGTGCCCAACGCAGCCGCTTCCGGCGCCGCGTCTTCCACGCCATTGTCCTTGTCCTGCTGGTAGGTGTCATAGCTGCCGGAGCAGTTGGTGCCTGGGCCATCATGAACGGTGTCATCAAGATTCCCACGGCGATCGCGAGCAAAGCGCCCACCAGCCTCTGCCCCACCACCACGTTCGATTACGTACCGAACGAAACCGTGAACATCAACGTCTTCAACGCCACCTCACGGGCAGGGCTGGCTACTACTGTTGCCGACGAGTTCACAGCGCGGGGGTACAAGGTCCTATCCGTAGACAACAGCGACACTGCGTACTCGGGGATCGGCGTGGTGGTCTCGGGAGTCAAGGGCCAGGCAGCTGCACTCAACATCCAGCGGAATTTGGCAGGAACGGACTACTTCCAGGACAACCGCGAAGACGAATCAGTGGACGTAGTCCTCACCCGGGGCTATCAGGGCTTGGTGGAACCGCAGCTCGTGGATCAGACTCCCGGCAAGCTCAGCTGCCCGCGCGAGGACCTGAGGATTGCGGATACTTCCCGATGGCCGATCATCCCCACCCGTCCGGCTCAGTAGTTGGGAGTTAAAGGGTCACAGCATCCATGCGGACGGGCTTGCCCGCCTCGTCGAACTGTGCTCCCGCACCTAACTGGATGAATCGCACCGTTTGCGCTGTCTGGAGCTCGACGTCGGAGGCTGGGGCAGGCGCCGGAGTCTCGCCGTCGGGCGTTCGGTTGCGTCGTGCGGCACTGGCGGACAGTGTGCCGTGAATGAGCCGCGCCAGCTGGGCGACATCAGTGTCCGGGAGGTAGCCCTGCTGGACGCCGTCAGTCAGGATGTCCTGGAGGAGGACGTTGAGGTCGCCCACGTGGTCCGCGAGCTTCGCGAACGAGGCCGGGGAAAGGACAGCGGCCATCGCTGGCCCTGGCGGAAGGTGGCGGCGGCTGAGGTCCTCCACCTGGGCGCGGACGTAGAGGGCCAGCCTGTCCACAGGATTTTCAAGAGCTGCAAGCGAATCGCGAAGGTCCACGATAAAGCGCTCGGTTTCATCCAGCGCGTACGCAATGAGCAACTGCTCCATGTCTGCGTAGTAGTTGTAAACGGCGGTGCGGCCAACGCCTGCATGGCGCGCGACGTCCGTCATGGTGAGGCCGGGCAGGCCATGGGTAAAGAGGAGCTCACCGAAGGCGGTCAGAATACGGCGTTGGGTCTCGGCGCGTTGGGCAGCATTCGTGGCGGCCGTGATCCTGGGCATATAGACACTTTACAGTGATGTGTCACCAAATCCTGCAGATTGCGTACACGTGATGCCCGTTGGAGGCCTTCCCAGGGGCATTGGGCGTACACAAACTCGCGTAACATCGTGGGAACCGGACGCGAACTCACCCGGACACTAAATTCACAAGGGGGACTGTTGCGGGCAACGGTCAAGGATGTGGCGCGCCGCGCGGGAGTGTCGCCGAAAACCGTCTCGAACGTCATGAACGGAATCGTGCCGGTCAGCGCTCCAACGCGGCTCAGGGTTGAGCAGGCAATGCAGGAGCTCGACTACGTTCCCAACCTTTCCGCGCGCGGGCTCCGCAACGGCCGCTCCGGTGTCATCGCGTTGGCCTTGCCGGATCTGGCCACCCCGTTCTCCGCTGAGATAGCCCAGAGCATCGTGGAAGTAGCCCACGAGCAAGGCTGGAGCGTCCAGATCGAGGAAACCGGTTCGGATCCGGAGCGCGAGCAGGAGCTGATGACCCGCGCGCGCTCCAACCTCATCGATGGGCTCATTCTCAATCCGGTGGTGCTGGATGAAAGTGCGGTCAAGGTTGGTGTGGCCTTGCCTCCCGTCGTGCTGTTGGGCGAAGTGAGCCAGGAGCTTGCGGACCGTGTTTACGTGGACAGTTTCGCGGCGGCGCGGGATATGACGCTGGCCCTGGCCAAATCCGGGCGTCGGCGTATCGCCGTGCTCGGTATAAACAAGACCAGGCAGTCTGCCACGTCGATTCAACGCAGACAGGGCTACGAGGCTGCGCTCCAGATCCTCGGGATCCCTCTGGATGAATCCCTGCTGATTTCCTGCTCGCCTTGGACGCCTGGAGCTGCAGCCGAATCACTGACCCGCTATCTGGATTCCAAGCCGCTGCCGGAGGCACTGTTCTGCTTCACGGATTCGCTGGCCATTGGAGCCCTCAATACGCTGTGGAAGAGGGGCGTCCGCGTTCCTGATGACGTCGCGGTGGCCGGTTTCGACGACGTCATGGATGGGCGCTACGCAGTTCCCTCGCTGACCACCGTATCTTTCGACAAGCGGACCATTGCCACCGAAGCGCTGCGCCTGCTCACTGAGCGTATGGCGGACAGGGGCCACGGACAACGCGTCGTCACGGTGGACTACGCCATTGTGGAGCGGGACAGCACGGGCTAGGCGGCCTTTGAAATTTAAGTGTGCGCGCTAACAATTTCTCTTGCCACAGTTATTACAACGATGTAATGTGAGAGCCGCGTCACCCCCGGGCCACCCTTTTACCCGGCAGTGGAGATGCACCGAAGCCGGATTTGCGCAGCAGTTGTGTCCTTTCAGCGGACCCTTCCAAAGGAGTGACGGGTGAAGCAGTTTGAATCTTTGACCGGGAAACAGTTGTCCCGGAGACAGTTATTGACGGGATCGGCCCTCCTCGGAGGCGGGCTTCTGGCCACCAGCCTCACAGGCTGTGGAGGTGCGGCCCAAGCCACCGGCGTCAGGGAGATCAACTTCTGGCATCTCTTATCTGGCGGCGACGGTACCAAGATGCAAGCGATGATCGCCAATGCCAACCAAGCCAACCCCGATTTCAAGGTGCACCCCACCGTGTTGGCCTGGGGCCCGCCGTACTACACCAAGCTGGCCATGGCATCTGCCGGGGGCCGACCTCCTGAGGTAGCCATCATGCATGCCAGCCGGGTCCCGGGGTATGCCCCCGGCGGCCTCATAGAGCCTTGGGATCTGGGGCTGCTTGCGGAGAATGGCATCACGCCGGAGAACTTCGCGCCGCGCATCTGGGAAAAGGGCCAGCAAGATGGGAAGGTTTTCTCCATCGCGCTGGACTCCCACCCGTTCATCATGTTCTACAACACGGACATCGCCGGTAAAGCCGGGCTCCTGGAAAGTAATGGCCAGTTGCAGGAGGTCAGTTCGCCCAATGAGTTCAAGGCCATGGCACTGGAGATGCAAAAGATCACCAAGGCCCACGGATTGTCCTTTGGCTACCTGAACCTGGGCTCGCAGATGTGGCGACTGTTCTACACGCTCTACAAGCAGCACGGAGCGGAAATTGTCCTCACGCCCGGCCGGCAGATGGAGGCGGACAGGGACGCTGCGATCGAATCGCTGGAGTTCATGGCCTCGCTCTTCGACGACACCATCGCGGCCAAGAGCGGCGACATCAACACCGGTATCGCAGAATTCGTCCGTGGCGATTCGGGAATGCTTTTCAGTGGAGGCTGGGAACTGCCCACCATGAAGAAAGCAAAGTTGCCGGTTGACGCCGCCACCATCCCCACTCTTTATGGGACACCCGCCTCCTACGCCGACTCCCATTCCTTCGTCCTCCCGCGGCAGCTCGCGGTAGACGAAGCGAAACGGAAGGATGCGTACAAGTTCGTCAGTGACGTTCTGAAGGGTTCGCTGTTGTGGGCCGAGGCTGGCCATATCCCGGCGTACCAGCCGGTGGTTCAATCGCCGGACTACGGGAAGCTCACGCCGCAGATTCACTACGCCAACGCGGCGGACATCATCGCCTACGATCCCGAATCCTGGTTCAGCGGCTCGGGATCGGACTGGCAGACCTACTTTGCCGAGCATATCCAGAACGTGCTTCTGGGGCGCGACAAAGCAAGCACAGGGTGGGATGGCTTCGTGGCCCGCACCAACGACCTTCTATCCCGGCCCAACCCGGTCTGACCGGCACCAGCGCACCGAGCGACAAAGGAGTCCTTCATGAGTTCCTCTACACTGTCCCGGCAGACCAGCCAACCACGGACAACACCAGGCCCAGGCAAGGCAGGGCTATCTCTGCGAAGAAGCAGGGACAACCTGAACGGATGGGCCTTCGCAACCCCGTTCCTGGTGTTCTTCCTCGTCTTCCTCGTTTGGCCCATTCTGTACGGCTTCTACATGAGTCTCACGGGCAAATCCCTGACAGGCGCCAACGACAGTCTGATCGGTTTTTCCAACTACGCCGAAGCCTTTGCCGATGCCGGCATGTGGCGTTCGCTGGGCAACACGTTGTACTTCACAGTCATCAGCACTGTCCCACTGGTGCTGGTTGCGCTGGTAATGGCGGCCCTGCTGAACATCGGCCTTCCAGCCCAGTGGCTGTGGCGGCTCTCCTACTTTGCCCCGTTCCTGTTGGCTTCCACGGTTGTGTCGTTGTTCTTCGTCTGGATGTACAACCCGCAGCTCGGCCTGATCAACGATTTCCTGTCAAAGTTCGGAATACCAAAAGTGGGGTGGCTTAACGATCCCAATGTGGCCATGTGGTCAATCGTGATCGCGACACTCTGGTGGACTGTGGGCTTCAACTTCCTGCTCTACCTGGCGGCAATGCAGAACATCCCCGTCCAGCACTATGAAGCATCGTCCCTGGACGGTGCCGGCCCTTGGCGGCAATTCTTCTCCATTACGTTGCCGCAGCTCACGCCCACCACCGTGATGATTGTGTTGCTCCAAATCCTGGCTTCCCTGAAGGTCTTTGACCAGATTTACCAGATGACAGCCGGGGGTCCGGGCGGATCTACCCGTCCCGTGGTCCAGTACATCTTCGAAACCGGGTTCACCGGATACCGGCTGGGGTATTCCGCAGCTATCTCCTACATCTTCTTCGGACTGATTGTGCTGGTTTCCGCGCTGCAGTTCGTCATCACCCGCCGCAGGAGCGCATAGCCATGGCAACCACTACCCTCACCCGTTCCACCCCAGCCGCCGGTAACCGCCAAGTCATGCGCCAGCCGCGCAAAAAGCTGACAGCGGGCAAGATCGCGGCAGTCACGGCGGCCGCCTTGATTGCCGTCCTCTGGCTGATTCCGTTCGCCTGGGCCACGGTTACTGCGTTCAAGTCCGAAGCGGATGCGTCAGCGTCCAAGGTCAGCTGGTTTCCGCCGTCGGGCTTTACCCTTGACGCTTTCGTCAATGTTTTCCAGGCCGGGAACATCCCGCTCTGGACGTGGAACTCCCTCTACACCTCCGCGGCCATCACGGCAATCACACTGGTGATCTCGGCTCTCATCGCTTACGCACTCTCCAGGATCGAGTTCAAAGGCAAGAAGGTCCTGATGGTCGTGATCATCGCCGCCATCATTGTCCCGCCACCCGTGCTGATGATTCCACTCTTTTACCAAATGCTCGCGTTCAAAATGATCGATACCTCATGGGCCATCATCCTGCCGCAGGTGATCCACCCCGCCATGGTGTTTGTCCTCAAAAAGTTCTTCGACCAAATCCCTCATGAGCTGGAAGAAGCGGCAGTGATGGACGGTGCCAGCCGTCTCCGGATCTTCCTGCAGATCATCCTGCCGTTGTCCCGGCCCATCCTGGCCGCCGTCGCGATCTTCGTCTTCATCGGGGCGTGGAACAACTTCCTGTGGCCGTTCATCTCCACCAACGACGACTCCCTTCTGACCCTCCCCGTGGGCCTGCAAACCATCAAGAGTGCCTATGGGGTCCAGTACGCGCAGAACATGGCGTCTGCCTTGTTGGCAGCTTTGCCGCTCATCGTCGTCTTCCTGTTCTTCCAACGCCAGATCATCAAGGGCGTCGCGACGACGGGACTGGCCGGAACCTGATCCGGCACTTTCGCTTAGCAACTGTTTGAGAACACAACCAAGGAGATAAATGTCCCGCGCACGCATCACCCTCGATCGCGATTTCACCATCGGCGAGGTACCCCGGCGCCTCTTCGGCTCCTTCGTGGAACACATGGGCCGCTGTGTGTACAGCGGCATCTACGAACCCGGACACCCTGAGGCCGACGAGAACGGCTTCCGCCAGGACGTCCTGAACCTGGTCAAGGAACTAGGTGCCACCGTCATCCGGTACCCCGGCGGCAACTTCGTCTCCGGCTATAACTGGGAGGACGGCATCGGCCCGCGCGAAAACCGGCCCCGCCGCCTGGACGGTGCCTGGCACACTGTGGAAACGAATGCTTTCGGCCTGCACGAGTTCGTGGACTGGTCCAAGCAAGCCGGGACGGAAATCATGGAAGCCATCAACCTGGGCACCAGGGGAGTGGATGCTGCCCGCGAGATCGTGGAGTACGCCAACCACCCCGGTGGCAGCTACTGGTCCGATCTCCGCGCGAAGAACGGCCACAAGGACCCGTTCGATATCAAGCTGTGGTGCCTGGGCAACGAAATGGACGGTCCTTGGCAGATCGGCCACAAGACCGCCGAGGAGTACGGGCGACTTGCCCAGGAAGCGGCCAAGGCCATGCGCTTCGTGGACCCGGACATTGAGTTGGTGGCCTGTGGCAGTTCCAACTCCCGGATGCCTACGTTCGGTGCCTGGGAGCAGACGGTCCTCACCCACACCTACGACGAAGTGGATTACGTTTCCCTCCACGCCTACTACTACGAGCACGAAGGCGACGTCGGCAGCTTCCTGGCGTCCGCCGTCGATACCGACTACTTCATCGAGTCAGTGATCGCCACCGCGGACGCCGTGCGGGCCAAGGGCAAGCACAAGAAGCACATCAACCTGTCCTTCGACGAATGGAACGTCTGGTACCAGCGCGGCCTGGACACTGAGGACCAGCCTCACAACGTGATCAAGGCCGGCTGGCGCGAGCACCCCCGCGTCATCGAGGACAAGTACAACGTGACGGATGCAGTGGTGGTGGGCACCCTGCTCAACTCGCTGCTCCGCCACGGCGACCGCGTCAAGATCGCCAACCAGGCGCAGTTGGTCAACGTCATCGCGCCCATCCTGTCGGAGGAGAACGGGCCGGCCTGGAAGCAGACCATTTTCCACCCGTTCGCCCGGATGGCCGAGCTCGCCAAGGGTCAGATCCTGCGGCTTTCCGTGGACTCGGACAAGTACGAGAATGAGCGGTTCGGCGGCACGGACCTGGTGGACGTTAGCGCCACCTGGAACGAGGAAACGGGGCGCGTTGCGCTGTTCTTCGCGAACCGCGGGCTGGAAGAAGCGGCCGACGTCGAGGCAGCCCTGCGTGGCTTCGACGCCCGCCAGGTGCTCCGCGCCGAAGTCCTGGAGATCCCGGAAGGCGGCGACAGGTTCACCACCAACACCCAGGACCAACAGGGCCGGGTCGGTCTGAAGCCGCTGGAAGGCGTCAAAGCAACTGGTTCGGAACTCCGGCTGACGCTGCCCGCATTGTCCTGGGCCGTCGTCGAGCTTGAGGTCGTGAAGAGCTAGTCCCCGCTGACCCCAACTGAGTCGCAGCAGAGCGCGTTATGGACGTCCATAACGCGCTCTGCTGCTACCTACTTGGGTTAGGGTTCGACGGGGGGGGCTACTTAGATGCTGCAGCCGTCCGGACCGCAGGCCTCGGCGTCGGATGCGCCCACGGGGATCAGGGGATTGGCTTCCTGCCACGCCTGGTTCAGCGCCTCGCTGAAGAGCTGCGCCGGCTGGGCACCGGAGATGCCGTACTTGCGGTCGATCACGAAGAACGGAACGCCGGTGACGCCGATGGCGCGGGCCTCGTTGATGTCCTCGTTGACGGCGTCTGAGTATTTGTCTGTGGTGAACAGTTCTGCGACTTCGTTGGCAGGGAGTTCCAGAGCGGCGCCAAGTTCCGTGAGGTATTCCTGGTTGCCGATGTCCTTACCGTGCTCAAAGTGATCGCTGAGCAACCGTTCTTTGGCGGCATCCTGGCGGCCATGGGCTGCGGCGAGGTGGATGAGGCGGTGGGCCGTGAAGCTGTTGGCAACTACTACCTTGTCGAAGTGATAGTCCAGGCCTTCGCCCTTGGCGGTCTCCGTGACGTGGGCGAACATCTGCTTGACCTGCTCCGGGGCCATGCCCTTGCGCTTGCTCAGGTAGTCCAATTCCGTGCCGTCATAGTGCTCCGGGACTGAGGGATCCAGCTGGTAGCTCTTCCACTCGATGTCCACGGAATCACGGTGCGGGAACTGTGCCAGGGCAGTCTCAAAACGGCGCTTGCCGATGTAGCACCACGGACACGCGACGTCGGACCAGATCTCAATCTTCATGTTGTGGTCAACTTCCAAGGCCTCGGGGGCATTCCGGAAAAGTCTGTTATTTTCGTCACCCATTGCCGGGGCTGGCGTGCCCAGCCTAATGTGTGAAGCAGGTTATGCAGTTAGCCGGTGGGGCGCTCTTCGTCCCAAAGCATCGCGTGTGTCTGGGGCCGCGATCAACACGAGGTTGAACCCCGTGCGTGGGTTCGAATGTTTGTGGAGGCCTACAGCATGCGCGTTGGACTCATCGTTGGGCCATGGTTCACAGTGCCCCCGGAACGGTATGGCGGCACGGAACGGGTCGTGGACGCTTTGGCTCGGGCCTTGGCCGATGCAGGGCACGACGTGCTCCTGGCTACGGCGTCCGACAGCACCTGCCCCGTTCCACAATTGCGCGGCTTCGGGCCGAGCGAGCCTGAAGAGTTGGGGCTGACGCTCAGCGAGTTGCACCACGTCATCAAGGCTTATGCCGGCATGAAGGACGTGGACATTATCCACGACCACACCCTTGCCGGACCTCTCTACGCCCACCGGCCGCCGGGTGTTCCCGTGGTAACCACCGTCCATGGCCCGCTGACACCGAGGTACGCAGGGCTCTACCGGGATATGGCCCAGGACACCGCGATCATCGGTATTTCGCATGACCAATGCAGCCGCATTTCCGACCTTCAAATATCGGCAGTCATCCACCATGGCCTGGATCTCTCCACGGTTTCTGTTGGCGGCGGTGCCGGCGGCTACGCGTGCTTTGTCGGGCGCATGTGCCCGGACAAGGGCTTGCTGGAGGCGGTGGCCGTTGCCCGCGAGGCCGGGGTGCCGCTGCGCATCGCTGCCAAGATGCATGCCAAGGAAGAGCGGGACTACTTCCACGACGTCGTGGAGCCTGTCCTTGGCTCGGAGGAAGAATTCCTCGGCGAACTCTCAGATCCGGAGAAGTACGAACTGATGGGCGGAGCGATGGCGCTGATCAACCCCATACAGTGGCATGAACCGTTCGGGCTGGTCATGATCGAGTCGTTGGCCACCGGAACACCAGTACTGTCCACTCCAATGGGTGCGGCACCGGAAATAGTCCGGCATGGCGTCACAGGATATCTCGCGCAGACCAATGAACTCGCAGGGTTTGTACAGGACGTGCAAGGGCTTAGCCGTGCGGAGTGCCGGCGTACCGTGGATGAGTATTTCAACGCAGCACGGATGGCGGCGGACCATCTGGAGCTTTATGCCACGGTCATCGAAGAATTCAAGGCCGGGGGCCTTCCCGGCAACGGTAAGTTGCAAGACAATCAGAGGCAAGCCCCCATCAACCTGTGATCGATAAGCAGGACATTTCCCGAGGAAGGCTTCGTGGGCCATGACTGCTTGGAACGCCGATACGGAGGCAGGCGCTTCCGAGCTGGGCGCCGTGACCATCGTCGAAGGTTCATCCTTCTGCATCTCAGCCCATTCCGGTGACATCCACGGCGGCGGCTCCCAAGGCACCTACTACCAGGACACCCGGATCGTGTCGCGTTGGATCCTGAGGATTAACGGGGCCCTCCGGGAACCATTGGTCACCACCAACCGCACGGCGTTCCAAGCCGAATATGTTGGCCGGGCCTGCTCCAGCGATGGGCGCTTCGACAGTCCGCTGGTTGTGCAGCATCAGAGGCATGTGGGCGCCGGGCTGCGGGACGACCTCACCATCAGGAACTACTCGGGTCAGCCGGCGCCTTGCGAGATCGAGTTGCTCATCGACGCCGACCTCGCCGACCTCTTCGACGTCAAGGGCGGCAGGACAAGCAGGGCAGGAGCCACCGAGAAAACGGCGCGCAAGAAGGAGCTCCATATTGAGTCCGTTCACACGAACGGCGAACGCCGCGGAGTGGCGTTCCGGGCTTCGGGAGCCAAGGCGAACCCGGAAGGACTGACATTCCACGTCACTATCCCGGCCCGCAGCCAGTGGAGCACCAGCGTCATTGCCATTCCCCTGATCAATGGAAAGGGGCCGGACGAACCGTTTACGGAAACCACGGCGCTTCACCACACCATCGGTGTTCGTCGGCATATGGCCTGGGCGGAGCACGTTCCCAGGATCGCTGTCACGGACAGGAACGTCGAGGAAGTCCTGGAACGAAGCCAGAGCGATCTTGGTTCGTTGCGGATCTTCGACCACGAACACCCTGGGCGTGCTGCGGTCGCAGCAGGAGCGCCCTGGTTCATGGCACTGTTTGGACGCGACTCGATCCTGGCGTCCTACATGTCACTCATGGTGGACCCCGGACTCGCGGCTGGCTCGCTGCAAACACTGGCCGGGCTTCAGGGCAGCAAAGTGGACGCCGACTCCGAGGAGGAACCCGGCCGCATGCCCCACGAGGTGAGGCTGGGAGTCACGGCCGGACTCTCCTTGGGCGGAACCGCCTACTACGGAACCGTGGATGCAACGCCACTCTTCGTCATGCTGCTGGGCGAACTCAGCCGATGGGGCCTGGGGGCGGACATCATCGATTCCCTCCTTCCCCATGCCGACCGGGCAATTTCATGGATGGAGAACTACGGCGACCGGGATGGCGACGGGTTCATCGAATACCAACGCCCCAACAGTCACGGCCTGATCAATCAAGGGTGGAAGGACTCCTGGGACGGCATCAACTTCGCCGACGGCAGGATCGCTGAAACACCCATCGCCTTATGTGAGGTCCAGGCTTACGCCTACGGAGCTTATGTTGGGCGTTCGCTGCTGGCACGCGCCGCGGGCGATACCGCCGTCGAACGCCGTTGCGCGGATCGGGCCGAGGCGCTGAAGGAAGCGTTCAACGAGACTTTCTGGCTGCCGGACAGGGGCTATTACGCCCTTGCCCTGGACAAGGACAAGAAACCTGTGGATTCCTGCACGTCCAACATGGGCCACTGTTTGTGGACCGGCATTGTGGACGAGGACAAGGCTGCGCTTGTGGCGGAGCGGCTGATGGCACCTGAGATGTTCACGGGCTGGGGGATCCGCACCCTTGGGTCAGACATGGGTGCATACAACCCCGTCAGCTACCACAACGGCTCGGTCTGGCCGCACGATACAGCGGTAGTGGCGACTGGACTCATGCGGTACGGCTTCGTGAAGGAAGCCAGCCGGGTGGCGAGCGGATTGTTCGACGCCGCTGAGCACTTTGGCGGTCAGCTTCCGGAACTGTTCTGCGGCTTTGACCGCTCAGACTTCCCGGAGCCGGTGCCATATCCGACGGCGTGTTCCCCGCAGGCGTGGGCAGCTGCAGCCCCGATTCAGCTGGCTCGCATCCTCTTGCGGTTCGACCCCGATTTCACCAGGAAAGTACTCCACCTGGCGCCCATCCTCCCGGACTCGTTCGGGGAGTTCAAGGCCGAAAACGTGCTGCTGGGGCGCTCGCGGGTCACCATCCAGGCGTCCGCGGGCAATGGCACCGTGACGGGATTGCCGGCTGACCTGGAGTTGCGCTCCGATCCCCGGCCGCCGTTGGCGGGGGACCTGTTCGGCTAGCTTTTTAGAGCTCGCGCTCCATGACGAAGTCATGCTCCACGGTGTCGCCCAGTTTGAAGGACTTGGTGCCCACCCTCTGGAAGCCGCTCTTCTCATAGAAACGGATCGCCTTGGCATTTTCACTGTTCACGCCAAGCCAGACTCCTGCCGCGCCCTTTTCCGCAGCGTCCGCGACCGAGGCTTTCATGAGGCGGGATGCGGCTCCCTGGCCGTGATGGTCCGGGTGGACGTAGCACTTGCTCAGTTCCGTGGAGGGGAGTGCCGAGAGCACGGAGGCTACATCCGGGTCGCTTGCCGGCTTGGCAATCAGCATGGTGTACCCGTTGAGCTGTCCGTCGTCGTCGAGCACCAAAATGGCGATGTGCGGATCGGCGAGATAATCCACGAAGTTCGCCTCGGCGAGCGTCTTCTCGAGATGGGCCTGGATGTCCGCCGATGAGGCGCCAGGCGGGCACGCCAGCGGGAAGGTGACGGCCGCAAGTTCAGCCAGCTTCCCGGCGTCGTCCGCTGTTGCTGTTCGAATGGTCTCGGCCACGTGGTCCCCTTGGAGTTTGTGAACGGCTAATGCCCCTAAGAACGAATCTTAGGGGCATTAGCTGAACACGGTCTCCTGATTTGCCTTTAGTCTGCTTTCACCGCGAGCACCGGGCAGTCCGCCTCCAACAGGATCCGTTGCGAGACACTGCCCATGATGAGTTTGCCAACTGGGCTGCGGCGGCGAAGGCCAATCACAATCAACTCGGCATTGTGCTCATCGGCCGCATCCAGCACCTCAGCAGCGGCATCATGGCCGCGGACGGGCTGCTTGATGATGTGCTCGACGCCTTGCAGGGCAAGACGCTCCTCGATGGTCTGGATCTCCGGTTCCTGCGCGTACCTGTTATCCACCAAGGCGTCGCCTTTGGAAGAGTTGATCACCAGCAGGGTGTCGTTGTTTTTCTTCGCTTCGGCAATGGCTTGGGTCAGTGCGGCTTCACCCTCGGGCGTGGGGACGTATCCCACCACGATGGTCATGGCTTCTCCTTGTTGTCGCGGACGTTGTGGTGGATGTTGTGCTGGAGCGGGGTGGTGTTTTCGTCAGCTTGGATGGCGGCGTCCTCCGTCAGGAGCACTTCACTGGGGTGCGCCGGGACCACGCTGGCTGGCACCGGACGGTTTCGGCGGACCAGCTTGTAGAGCAGCGGCCAGAGGATGACGATAGCCACGATGATGTAGACGACGACGGCGATTGGCTCGCTTAACAGCCCGGCGGGGTCACCAGCGAACAGCTGGAGAGTCCGGCGTAGCTGGCCTTCGATGCGCGGGCCGAGGATGACGCCCAGAATCAGGGGCAATACAGGCAGCCCGAAGCGCCGCATCATGAATCCCAAAGCTCCGAGCACCAGCAGGATCACCAGGTCGAACGCCTGCAGGTTCACCGAGTAGGCGCCCAACGTAGCGAAGAAGAGGATTCCGGCGTAGAGGTAGGGCCGAGGAAGCTGCAGCAGTTTCGCCCACAGGGGTGCCAGGGGCAGGTTGATGAGCAGGAGCAGCAGGTTGCCGATGAAGAGGCTGGCGATGAGTGCCCACACCAGCGGACCTTGGCTGGAGAACAGCTGCGGGCCAGGCTGGATGCCGTACGAGGTGAACGCCGCGAGCATGACTGCGGCTGTGGCATTGGTGGGCAAGCCGAGGGCAAGCATTGGGGTCAGGGTTCCGGCGGCGGCAGCGTTATTGGCCGCTTCGGGGCCTGCGACGCCTTCGATGGCTCCCTTGCCAAATTCTTCTGGATGTTTTGTCAGCCGTTTCTCGGTGACATAGGAGAGGAACGTGGGGATCTCGGCACCACCGGCGGGAAGTGCGCCAAACGGGAAGCCGAAAGCCGTGCCACGCAACCAGGGTTTCCAGGAACGTGCCCAGTCTTTCTTGCCCATCCAAGGACGTCCGACGGGAATGATGTGAAGAGGTGAACGACGCAAGTGCGCGGCAACCCACAGTGCTTCACCCACGGCGAAGATGGCCACTGCCACCACCACGATGTCCAGGCCGTCGGCCAGCATCGGCTGGCCGAAGGTCAGGCGGCGCTGGCCGGTAACGGAGTCAATGCCCACCAAACCGATCGCAAGGCCCAGTCCCAAGGAGGCAAAACCCCTGAGTCGGGATGAACCCAGGACTGCGGTGACGGCCAGCAAGGCGAGGATCATGATGGCGAAGTAACTCGGTGCGCCCAAGCTCACGGCGAACTGAACCACCAACGGTGCAAGTCCTGCCAAGAGGGCCGTACCGATGGTGCCGGCAATGAAGGAACCAATCGCCGCAGTCGCGAGCGCCTGGGCTGCCCGCCCGGCTTTCGCCATCTTGTTGCCCTCGATGGCCGTGACTACAGACGAGGACTCGCCGGGTGTGTTCAGCAGGATGGAGGTTGTTGAGCCGCCATACATGCCGCCGTAATAGATGCCAGCGAACATAATAAAGGCGCTGGTGGGCTCAAGGGCGGCCGTGACCGGAAG
Source organism: Arthrobacter sp. 21a14 (assembly GCA_050627125.1). GTDB lineage: Bacteria > Actinomycetota > Actinomycetes > Actinomycetales > Micrococcaceae > Arthrobacter. The sequence continues at coordinate 1,181,630 of CP192487.1, forward strand.
CAACAGCGCCACAGTCATGGCCGGGCCGAGCCCTGGCAGAACGCCAACGGCCGTTCCCAGGAGCACGCCGATCATGGCGTACAGAAGGTTCATGGGGGTGAGGGCGGTGGCGAAACCGTCCATCAAAGAGGACCAGACGTCCATCAGAGGATTCCTTCCAGGAGTCCGGCCGGCAGCGCAATGCCAAGACCGAGGTAGAAGCCGTAGAAGGTGGCCAGGGATAGCGCAATGGAGATGATTCCGTCACGAACGTAGTGCCGGCTGCCAAGGGCAAGCACGCTGCCCCAGAACAGGACAGTCCCGGAGATGACCCAGCCGGCCCAGTCGATGAGCAGGATGTTGAGGATGAATGCTCCCGCAAGGGGGAGCACGGTCTTCCAATCGGCGGGGTGTGCAAGGTCAATGTCCTCGCCGCCTTCCACTTCGCCCTTGCCACCGCGGAGAACGTTGATAGCCAGCAATATTGCGCAGGCCACCAGAAGCCCGGCAACGACGAAGGGAACTGCCTTGGGCCCTACGGGGTCCGACTTCGAATACGGGGTTACCAGGCCGTTGGCGTCGAGGAAGACAACGACGCCTACCGCGCCGAGCAGGAGGGCTACCCCCAGCTCGGCGCGGCCTTTGAGGCCTGTTGCTAAAGTGCTCACGCCAAGCCAAGCTTGGTGAGCACGTCCGCCACCCGCTTGTCCTGGTCCGTCAGGAACTTCTGGAACTCGTCACCGGTGATGAAGGCGTCGGTCCAGCTGTGGGTCTTGAGGGCTTCTTTCCAGCCAGCAGATTCGTGCATCTTCTCCAGCGCGGCAATCAGGGACTTCTTGTCGTCCTCGCTGATGCCCGGGGGGGCCACCATTCCGCGCCAGTTGGTGAAGACCAGATCGATGTTGGATTCCTTCAGCGTGGGGGCGTCAACACCTTCCAGACGCTTCTCGCCACTGGTGGCCAGGACGCGAACTTCACCGGACTTGATCTGCTGCAGGTACTCGCCTGCGCCGGAAGCCGCGAAGCCAAGCTTGTTGCCCAGGATGGCCGGAAGGAGATCTCCACCGCCGTCGTATGCGACGTAGTTGACCTTCGTGGCGTCAATGCCAACTGCGCCCGCCAACTGCATGGGCAGGAGGTGGTCAGGGCCACCAGGCGAGGAACCGCCACCCACGGAGATGGAACCGGGATCTGCCTTCCAAGCCTTCACGAGGTCATCGATCGTTTTGTACGGGGAGTCCTTGCTGACCATGATGGCGCCGGGCTCTTCAATGAGTCGTGCCAGTGGGGTGGTCTGGGTCAGCTTCGACTCGGACTTGTTGGTGTAACTGGCACCCACAACACCCAGACCCATGAGCATTGCGAGATCCCCGTTGCCCTTTTCGTTGACGACGCGGGCCAGACCCACCGTGCCGCCCGCACCTGCGAGGTTGAAGACCTCCGTGTTGTTGGCGATCTTCTCGTCGTCGAGGACCTTGGCGGCCGCCCGTGCGGTGGTGTCGTAGCCACCGCCGGGAGTATTGGGAACCATGATCTGGAGTCCGGTGACCGGTCCGGCTGCGGCGCCGGAGCTGGACGAAGCAGTGGAGCTCTTACCTGTGGCGCCGCACCCGGTGGCCATCAGGGCGATGCCGGCAGCGACGGCGGCGATTCGCAATGCGCGGATCTGGCGCATGGTGTTCCTCTTCTCAGTATGGAAAATTCTGTGCAGGGCGCTCAGCGTTGTGCCCCCGTGAATTGATGCTAGGTCCGGGCGTGATGGTCATCACTCTTGTGTTCGCAGTGATCTTTAAGTTCATTGCGTTCACGCCTCTGCCGTCTCATAGGGCGCAGCCCCGCTGGTGCTCAGCGTGCTTAGGGTATAGTTCCGATACGCCAAGGCGGACTACTTTTGAAACTGTTAGCGGCCCTTGCATATTGGAATCACCAAAGGATCCAAACAGTGACTCGACGAAGAGGAATGTCCTTGGCAGGGCAGTACCTTGTGCTGCAGTTGTTGATCGTTCTGGCGGTTCTGGTCGCTGTGGTTGCCATCTCCCTGGCCCAATCTGCTGCTGCTTTTGAACGCACTGAAGGACGCCGTGCTTTGTCCGCGGCAGAGGCCTTGGGCAACAACCCCACTGTGCGTGCCTTGTTGCCCACCGCCGAACCGCGCAACGGGTCAGCCCTCCCGGCCGTGGCCGAATCCATTCGGACTGTTTCCGGCTCCTCCCACGTGGCACTCGCAAAGTTGGACGGTACGGTGGTGACCTCCTCGGATCCCAGCCAGCTGGGCAAGCAACTTCTGCTCGGCGACAGCAGGGTCAAGGAAGGCCGGGCATGGACCGGAGTCCTTGCCGGCAACGAAGGGAAAGTTCTCTCAGCACACGTGCCGGTACTGGACGATTCCGGGACCATGATCGGCATCGCAGCCATCAGCAGGAACTATCCGTCTGCCCTTGAACGGCTGGAAGACGTGGTGCCCAACCTCCTCACCTACCTTGGCGTTGCGAGTGTCCTGGGCGTGGCCGGTTCCCTTCTGCTGTCCCGTCGCGTCAAACGGCAAACCCTGGGAATGGAGCCCCGGGAGATCACCGGGCTCGTGGAAAACCGTGAAGCGATGCTGCAAGGCCTGAAGGAAGGGGTGGTTGCCCTTGACCCTCACGAGCGGATTACCGTGGCAAATGAGAGCGCCCGCCAACTCCTGGGGCTGCCCGCAGACTGCGTAGGACGGAAACTTGGCTCACTTCATGTGGACCGTGCGCTGAAGGTGGTACTCTCCCGGGAACAATCGGACCCCGACCAATTGGTGCTCGTGGGGGACCGGTTGGTGGTTATGAACAGAGTCGCTCTCAGGTCCCACGGGCGCGACATCGGCTCCGTGACAACGCTAAGGGACCGCACCGAGTTGTCATCCCTGGAACGTGAACTCGGTGCCACCCGAACCGTGACGGACACTTTGCGTGCCCAAGCCCACGAGTTCGCCAACCAACTCCACGTCATTTCCGGCCTGATCCAGATTGGCGAATACGATTCCGTGGTGCAATTCGTCAACGGCGCCACCGTGGACCGGACCCGGCTCAACGACGAAGTAACCAGCCGTATCGAGGACCCGGCGCTCGCAGCCCTCTTGATAGCCAAAGCAAGTTTGGCCACAGAACGCGGCGTGGAACTGCAGATCGACGCGCAATCAAGGCTCCCGCGCGTCAACGAGGAAATGTCCCGGGACCTCACCACTGTGGTGGGCAACTTGGTGGATAACGCGTTCGACGCCGTCACTGGGCTGGTTGGGGCGTCGGTGAGTGTGTTGGTGGTCTACTCAGCGGACGGTGTTTCCGTCACTGTCCGGGACAACGGACCAGGCGTGCCCTCCGACGCCGCAGAGGACATCTTCCGGCAGGGCTTTTCCACGAAGGAGCCCGGACCCGGCGACGCCCGCGGCTTCGGCCTGGCGCTCTCGCGGGTGATCTGCCGCCGGTCCGGTGGCGACCTGACAGTGGCCAACGACCATGGGGCAGTTTTCACCGCACGATTCAATAAAGGGGCAGTGTAATCATGATCAAGGTCTTGATTGTGGATGACGACTTCATGGTGGCCAAGGTCCACGCGGGTTTCATCCAACGGACGCCGGGGTTCGGCGTCGTGGGTGTAGCGCACACTGGCGCGCAGGCCATCCTTGAGACGCAACGGTTGCAGCCGGACCTTGTGCTGTTGGATATCCATCTCCCGGACATTAACGGGCTGGACCTGATGCATCAGCTCCGCGATGTTGCCCCGGACCTTGACGTGTTGGTGATCAGCGCGGCCCGTGAAACCGAGACGGTGCGCAAAGCACTGCGCGGCGGCATTGTGCACTACCTCATTAAGCCGTTTTCGCAGTCCGATCTTCAGGAGCGTTTACAGCACTATCTGAATGCTTACCAAGGGCTGGACGCTTCCAAGGACGTGGCCGAGCAATCGGACGTCAACCGGGTATTCGGGCTGGATTCAGCTCAACGAACGCTGCCCAAGGGCTGCAGCGTGGAGACACTGGAACTCGTGGAAGCCGCGCTGAAATCGGCGCCGGGCGACGTCTCCGCCGCCGAAGTTGCCGAGCAATTGGGGACCTCCCGGGTGAGCGCCCGTCGTTACCTTGAGTACCTCCATGATGAAGGTGCGCTGGAAGTCAGACTGAAGTACGGCGTCGGGAGGCCTGAAAGAAGGTACGTGCTGAAGGGGCGGTGACGGGTGCGCCCCTTTGATTGCATCACCCGGTCCCTAAAGCGCTGCTGGTGCAGCAATGGACTAAAGGTGCTGTGGAGGTAAGAATATAACCACAATCGCTTTTTGCCCGAAATGGTTATTTGACGCGTTGTAGAGTAGCGAGTATAAGGAGTCGGATTGCAAGATGCTGTGACGAGCCGGGCCTTCGAACTGCTGCGACGAGGCGATGTCCGCATCAGTGGCGGCGATCTGAAAGACCTGTCCCTCACCCTGCCCGACGGTTCCAGGCTTGTCGTCCATGTGAAGACCTACCGGGTTCCGCCCAGTCCCAGTGCACTTTTGAGGCTATTTGACTCCGGGGAGTCAAGCTACCTGATTGTCACGGTCCGGGCGACCAAGTCTCTAACAGATGCGGCGCGCGCCGGCAGGTTAAACCTCGTTACGTTGGATCCCACCACTATCATCATCGGCGGGCAGGATCTGCTCCCCACGAATCAGGCCATGGCGGTTAATGCAGTGCCCATCCACCAGGGGATGCCAGCTTGGGGACGCTATGCCCTCATCCGCTCCCTCCTTCTGGCAAGTGAACCGCTTATTCAAAAGGAATTGGCGGAATGCTCTGGTATCAGCCAGCCCGCAGTTGTGAAGAACCTGAAGTATCTGGATGGGCTTGTAGAACGAACTTCGAGCGGATGGTCACCGACCGACCGCAACAACCTTATGTCCCTGCTGTTGGACCAGTACCCGGGCCCGCGGGGTGCTGCCACCTATTGGTACGGCTTGGATCGGCTACATGAGCAGGTGCGGGAAGCAACCAAATACGCGAAAGAAATGGGTGGGGAACCCTTGTTGTCAGGGGACGTGGCAGCCGACATCTATGCACCATGGCGGCTGCCGGACACGGCGACACTCTACGTCCGTCAGATGGTGGACTTCAGCCACGCCGGTTTCAGTCCTGCGAGTAAGGACGAGGCCACCCTGATCTCGGTCATCCCGGAAGATCAAACCCTTTGGAGGACAGCCCCGCATATGGAGCGTGAGGGGTTACCGCTTGTGGATCCCCTTGTGACTCTGTGGGAACTTGCCCTGAGCGATGCACCTGACGGACCTGAAGCCGCAGATCACTTGAAGAAGGCGATACTGAGCGGCGCAGTCGCATGAGCGCCATCCACGTCATCTCGATGTCCAACGCTTCGGATCTCGGATATCGTGCCCTTGCTGATGTCGCCAGTGCCGGCATCGATACCTCTTCGTATCGCATTGTTGGCGGCCACATGGTCCAGCTGCTTATCCACGCATATCCAACGCCCGAAGCCACTGAGCGCAGCACTGCCGATGCCGACGCCGGAATCAAGCACACTACCGCGGTGGGCCAGGACTTGCACAAACACCTCTTGGCCCAAGGATACAGGGATACCAGAGGAAACCAGTATGTCCGTAAAGACGACCAAGGCGGAGAGATGACCGTTGACCTCCTCGTGCCGCATGACTCGGTGGGCAAGGCTAAGACGCAGATCATCAACGGGCGCGGCTTTGATGCCATCCCGGGCTTGTCCTTTGCGCTGTCCCAAGACCCGTTACTGGTTGCAGTGAGGGTTTTGCTGCTCGGCGGTGGCGACTTGGCGTTCACCGTGCCCGTGCCGGATGTGGAGGCCGCCCTGATCCTGAAGGCACTTGCTTGGCGGTACAGGTCCAGTGACAAGGACTTGATGGACATCTCCGCGTTGCTGGAGATCGTCCGTAGGCACAGGGAATCGCTCTCCTGCTGGGAGTTCAGCGACAGCCGCCGGGGAACGAGCAGGCATCGTAAAGACGCGGCCCGCGCTCTACACCAGCTTCGTGACAGGCTCGACCGGGGCCTGGTTCGAGCAGGGGCCGCGGTGGCAAAACCTGCAAGATTGGCGGCGCTGATCAAGGAGAATATTCCGGCAGTTGGTTGACTTGTGTAGCGGGAGCACTCGCGCCCGGTTCAGTCTGGCCCAAGGGTCGATTGATAAACTGGATGCACGTCCGCGATCAGCATTCCTGACTAAGGAGCGTGAGTACTGTGCCCAAGACCGGCAAGAACGATCATGCCCGCAAAGACGAACTCCCATCGACGCTTCAGCGCTCTGAGCAGAAAGCCCAGGATACCTTCGCCAAGACCTACGATTCCGCCATGGAGACCTACGACAACGATGAGAGCCGTGCGGCCCGCACCGCCTTTGCCGCGGTGAAGCACAGCTACGAGAAGGTCGGAGACCACTGGGAAGCGAAGGAGGAACGGGGTCCTTCTGATCCGCATGCAGAAGAGGGCATTGGATCAACGAAACCCACTGCCGGGGGAGTGGACGCCAACGCCTCCAAGGACCATCTCTATCAGCGCGCCCAGGAGCTGGACATCAAGGGCCGTTCGAAAATGAGCAAGGACGAGCTCGTCAGGGCGCTTCAGAAAGCCAACGACGCCGCAACGCGGAAGGCAAGAGGCGGCTAGTCTCTGCCGCAGGATTGCTGATTAACCACCAGTTCATGGCCCTCATCAGAGTTCAGCCGGGAAACGCTCACCGCACCTCGTCATCCGGCAGCTTTCCACCCTAGGGCGGGCCCCAATTTTCCTGCGATGTCGGTCAGGATCTGCACGTAGTCCTCATGTTCAAAGCTGAACGGCAGTGCGAAAGCTACCTCGTCGACCTCCTGGAATCCAGCATGGGCGTACAGTTGCTCGGCGATTTCAGCGCTGGTCCCGATCACATCCGGGGCGAACAGCATGCCCTTCGGACCTTGGGGCGCCCGCGTGCGGGGAATGCGTTCATCGACGTAGCGCTGGTACTTCGCCCTCTGGGCGCTCGAAGCAGAATCGGTTGGGATCACCACCAAGCCCTGTGAGACCCGGGCAGTGTTTCCGGCCGCTGCGGCGGCGGCTTCTCGGTACGCACGAATCTGCGTCTGTTGGACCGTGGCAAAGTCCGGCTCCTGGTCCTTATCCGGGAAAATCACGCTGCTGGACAGTAGATTGAAGCCGTTTGCTCCGGCCCAGACGGCCGACTTCATGCTGCCCGCTCCGTACCAAAGGCGGCTTCGCAGCCCAGGAGAGTGTGGCTCCACCCGGTTGGAGAATTCCTCCACAACACCTTGCTTGCCGGAGAACTCCCGGACCTTTTCGCCGGCGACCAGGCGGGCAAACCGCTCCACGCGGCCATAGGAGAAGTCCTCTATTTCTGAGGAATCCGGGAACAGCTCATGCTTCACTGTGTCGTAGTGCATCGGTTCGCCCACGCTCAGCCCCGGATTGATCCGTCCCCCGGCGAGCAGATCCACGGTGGCCAGGTCCTCCGCCAAACGCAAAGGATTTTCCCAACCTAACGGGGTTACTGCGGTACCGAGCTCGATCCTGGACGTCCGCTGGCTGGCCGCGGCCATCACCGCGACAGGTGAGGAAATCCCGAACTGCAAATGACGGTGCCGCAACCAGGCGCTGTCGAATCCCAACTGCTCACCGAGTTCGATGATCTCCAGCGTTGACCGGTGGCCGGCGGCAGGATCAGCGGGGTCGAACAGGCCGATAGTAAGAAATCCAAGCTTGCGGAGGGGGAGTTCGGGGCTGGGCATGGACTTCCTTCGGGTTCGGTCGGCGGCTATTGCCCAGAATAGGTGCCGGGACCGGGGACGACGGCGGGAGGTTACCTTTTGTGATGGGCGCGGCGGAGTAACGCCGCATTCGCCGATTTCATGGGTTGTCGGGTCAGATCCGGTTCTGCGAGCGGAAGTGTTCACGCACGCCGGCGATGGCCGCCGATTTCAGTGGCCACTATTTCCGGGTGGATGCGTTTACCGCTGCGGTAATCCTGGCCGGGTCGAGGATTCTGTCCAGGGCGAGACGGGCGCTACCGGTTATGCCGCCGGTTTTTTTGGCTTTCGTCGCTTCGATCTCGAGGCTGTCGGTGGCGAAGGGCTGGCATTCGGTGTAGATCGCTGACTGGACACCGCTGATGAAAGATTCAGCCTCGCTAAGGGTCCCGCCGAGGATCACGCGTCGAGGGTTGAAGAAGTTAACAATTGAGGACAGAACGACCCCCGTGCGATTGCCCGCTTCACGCAACAGGTGGGTTGCGACGGGATGGCCATTGGCGGCTAAACGGATAAGGTCAGGGGTATCTGTCACGGCCTCGCCCGCTGCGTGCAGGACTTTGACGATCGCTGCGCCGCCGGCGACGGCATCCAAACATCCAGTTCGTCCGCAGGAGCACAACGTCGCAGGCGCGTCCGGGACGCTGACATGGCTGATGTCTCCAGCCATGCCACGGTAGCCGTGATGAATACGGCCACCCGCTATGACCCCGCCACCAATGCTGGAGCCGGCCTTGACGAAAATGAAATCGTCGGCGTCCTCTCCACGGATCAGATGCTCGCCCAGAGCCATGAGGTTGGCGTCGTTGTCCACGAAGACTGGCACGCCAAGAATTTCCCTGAGCAGGGCGCCTGCCTCTACGCCATTCCATCCAGGCATCCGGGCAGGAGAGACCATTTTTCCTTCAGGGAAACTGACCGGGCCGGGCAAGCCCATCCCAACGCCAAGCAACCTTAACCGCTCGGAGCTCGTCTCGACTAGGTTCCGGATCTGACCTGCTACCTCATTGAGCACGGGTTCGGGGCCTTGGGTGATGTCCAACGCAGTATGGCGCTCCGAGATCAGCTGGCCTTGGAGATCAAACAGTCCAAATGAAGCGTGTTTGCCACCCAGGTCCACTCCGGCGACCATCCCGTACGAGGCGTTGATTCCCACCCCACGTGGTCGGCGCCCGACCTGGGACTGTCCTGGGCCGGTTTCAACCACGTAGCCCAGCTGGATCAGCTCATTGACCCTGAGGGCCGCAGTGGTTGGTGAGAGACCGGTTTCCTTGGCGACGTCGGCCCGGGAGGCTGCCGTGCCACGGCGGATGAGATCGAAGATTCCCCCGGGGGAGGTCGGGTACCGCAGCACGCGCAAATTCGAGGACATCGATAGCTCATTTCTGCATATTTGGATTAACTGCATAAATTATTGCACAAACTAGGCCTCGTTAGTACGCTTCTTACAATTCGATCTAGGACAGGTATTTATGGCAACGCAGGCATATCTCCCGGAGCAGGACACTTCTCTCCGAACACTGGTGTCCATGCAGGGAGTGAACAAGCACTACGGCTCCTTGCACGTTCTCAAAGACATCAACCTGAACGTCTCGGCCAAGGAAGTGGTCGCCGTCATCGGACCGTCGGGCTCCGGTAAATCCACGCTGTGCCGGACCATCAACAGACTGGAAACAATAGGGTCGGGAACGATTACCGTCGATGGTTCACCATTGCCATCGGAGGGAGCCGACCTCGCCCGGTTACGCTCCGAGGTGGGAATGGTCTTCCAATCCTTCAACCTCTTCGCCCACCGCACAATCCTGGACAACATCACGCTGGCCCCCGTCAATGTGCTCAAAAAGAAAAGAGTCGCCGCGGAGGCCGAAGCGATGGTTCTGCTTGAACGGGTGGGGATAGCCCACCAGGCGAAGAAGATGCCGGCGCAACTCTCCGGAGGGCAACAGCAAAGGGCAGCTATCGCCCGGGCCCTGGCTATGCAACCGAAGGTGATGCTCTTCGATGAGCCAACATCGGCACTCGACCCCGAAATGGTCAATGAAGTACTTGAAGTAATGGTCTCGCTGGCAGCAGAAGGTATGACGATGATTGTCGTCACCCACGAAATGGGTTTCGCCCGGCGGGCAGCGGATCGCATCGTCTTCATGGACGCGGGGCAAATCGTCGAAGAAAACACCCCGGAGGCCTTCTTTGATGCTCCGCAGACCGGCCGTGCGCGGTCATTTCTGTCCTCCGTGCTGAACCACTGAAAATTCCAGGCCCTCCACCATCACCCTGCGGTCCAGCACGCACTGGACTGCACCCTAAATGAAGGAACCGCTCGTGAAAATTGGACTGAAGAAACGACTGCCCGGATACGCCACGGTTGCGGTGGCTGTTTCGCTGGCGCTCAGCGCCTGCTCCGCAGGATCCGCCAACGTCCCCGGTACAGCTGGGACCCCACCGACCGGGCCGGCAGGGACCGAGTCGATCGTAAAAAGCGCCCCCGTAGCCACCGCCGAGCTTTTGATCCCCGGCTCAACTATGGAGGCGATCAAGAAACGCGGAGTTCTCCGGGTCGCTGCAGCCTTGGATGCACCCCTGCTCTCCCAACAGGACCCCACTAACCCGGAAAACGTCGCGGGCTTCGACGCGACACTTGCGAAAATGCTTGCAACCTACATTCTGGGCGAACCCAAGATAGAGATTGTGCCTCCGGCCTCGGAAACCCGGGAAGCGCTGCTTTCCAACGGCACCGTAGATGTCGTTTTCAACACTTACACCATCACCGAAAAGCGGGCCGAACAGATTTCCTTCGCCGGACCCTACTTCAACTCGGGATTGGCAGTAGCCGTGAAATCTGACAACAACACCATCAAAGGGATCGAGGACCTGAGCGGCAAAACGGTCATCGTTGGTGCCAACACACCCGCTGTGACCGCGGTTCCAGCCAAGCAACCCACCGCAAAGCTGGTCGACTTCGCGACCGATCCCCAAGCCGTCCAAGCCCTGCTACAGGGCAGGGGAGACGCCTACGTCCAGGACTACACTCTTCTGGCCAGCGACGCGGCAACCGAGAAACGCATGAAAGTCGTTGGGCAGCCCTTCACTGTTGAGTCTTACGGCATCGGCTTGAAGCACAACGACACGGCTTTCAAGTCCTTCATTAACACCTGGCTCCAGACCATCCAGAAAAACGGTCAATGGGGCCAAGTGTGGGAAGCAACGCTCGGAACGGTAGTGGAGTCGGATACACCCCAGCCACCGGTCATCGGTTCGGTACCCGGCTCCTGAACCCGGGCAAAGCAGCGCCAGGAAAGTAGAACAATCATGGACATACTCGCCGACAATCTGGGTCCAATCCTTGAAGCAATCGGAATCACACTGCTGATGACGGTGATCGCAGGTATCGGATCTATCCTTCTGGGCATCCTCGTCACCGTCGCCAGGGTCAGCCCGATACCCCTCCTGCGGACCACCGCATTCCTGTATGTGCAGTTCTTCATCAATGTTCCCCTCCTGGCGCTGCTGCTGCTGGCAGTGTTCGCGCTGCCCGATGCAGGCATCATTCTGCCGCTGACGCCCACCGCCATCGCGGTGCTCACTATCTACGAAGCCGCCTATGTGGCCGAAGCCGTCCGTAGCGGAGTCAACACGGTGGCGCCGGGCCAGATTGAAGCATCACGAGCCCTGGGCATGAACCTCGGGCAAAGCCTCAGACTGGTCGTCGTTCCCCAAGCGCTCCGATCGGTCGTCCAGCCTATTGGGAACGTCATTATTGCCCTGGCCATGAACACCGCACTGGCGGCCGTAGTCGGCGTCGTAGAACTGACCTCCCGTGCCAACAAAGTAAACCTTGAGTACGCCCAACCCATCGAAATCTTCATGGGCGCCGGCCTGGTCTACATGACGATCGCCCTGATCATTGGGCTGAGCGCCGGACGCATCGAACGTAAGGTGGCCATTCTCCGATGATAAAAACCGAAACCAGCAGCGCAGTCAGCTACCTCTATGAAGAACCCGGCCCACGTGGGCGTCGGAACATCGCTATCGGAACCTTTGTCAGCGTCGCCGCGATCGGCCTTGTCCTGGCTGCCGTGCTCTGGCAATTCGGATCGAACGGCCAACTCGATCCGGCAAAATGGGCGCCGTTCCTGGATCCTGCGATCTGGTCATACCTACTCGTCGGGCTGCTTGGCACGGTGCAGGCCGCGGCGGTCGTGGCGGTCCTCAGCGGACTGCTCGGCGTCCTGCTGGCCCTTGCCCGGGCCGGATCCAACAAACCGCTGCGTTTGGCCGCCGCTGCCTACATTGAAATCGCCCGCACCCTACCGGTGCTGCTGCTCATCTACCTGATGCTGTTCGGCCTGCCGCAGCTCGGGCTAAACTTCCCCACTCTGTGGAAGCTGGTCATCCCTCTGACCGTGGCCAACTCCGCGGTATTCGCAGAAATCATGCGCGCCGGGATCCTCAGCCTTCCCCGCGGACAGGCAGAGGCCGCCCTGAGTCTGGGAATGAAACCCCGCCAAGTCAGCCGCCTCGTGGTGCTGCCCCAGGCACTGCGCAGCGTCACACCGTCGCTGATCAGCCAGCTCGTAAGCCTCATGAAAGACACATCCTTGGGGTACATCGTCGCGTTCACCGAACTGCTCTACAGGGCCCAGGTGCTCTCCTCGTACAACCACCTGCTGATTCAAACGTTCCTGGTCGTCACGCTCATCTACCTGGTGTTCAACGGTTCGCTCTCTGCCGTCGCTGCCCGGTTCCGACGACAGAAACAGACAGCCGATCCGGAACTTCCCCTGCCCGTTCCCGCCCTCCAGGGCACCCGCTAGAAGGATCCTCAGTGACCCAAACCCAGCCCCTCCATGCCTACTCACCGCTCGCCTCCGTCATCCGGTCCGGCTTTACGGAGAGTGTCCACTACGGATCCATCATCGCCCTGGACCGGAAGGGGCACACCGTTCTGTCCCTGGGACCGGTGGAAGACGCTGTGCTTCCGCGCTCGACCGTCAAACCCGTCCAAGCCCTGAGCTGCCTGGAAGCCGGCGCCGACCTGGACGCGGAGGAACTCGCAATTGCCGCCGGCAGCCACACAGGCGAAGACGCCCACCTCCGAGTGGTTGGGAACATTCTCCGCCGCGCCGGTCTGGATGAATCGGCACTGCAGTGCCCGGCCGACCGTCCCGAAGACGAGGCAACCTACGAGAACATGATCCGGCGGGGCGAACCGCGCCGGCCTCTGCGCATGAACTGCTCCGGCAAACATGCGGCGATGCTGCTGGCCTGCTCCGCCAACGGCTGGTCGACGGAAAACTATCTGGACCCTGAACATCCCCTGCAGCGCAGGATCCGCACAACGATGGAAACCACGACCGGGGTACAGGCCAGCAATGAAGCCACCGACGGGTGCGGCGCACCACTGTTCAGCACCACCATCCGAGGACTCGCAACAGCCTTCCGCACCCTTGTACTGGCGGACCCCGCGACCCCTCAGGGCCGGATCAGCGCCGCAATGCGGCAGAACCCCTTCTACGTCGGAGGAACCGGACACCAGAACAGCACCCTCATGGAGAACATGCCCGGCGTGCTGGCCAAAGGCGGGGCGGAGGGAGTGATCGCCGTCGCAGCTCCGGACGGGTCAGCGGTATCCATGAAGGTCATCGATGGCAGCCCCCGGGCCACCACGCTGCTGGCAATCCACGTCCTGGAAATGCTGGGCCATGACACCCACGGCGCACGGTCCCTAAGTGAAGTGGCGGTCCTTGGCGGAGGCCACAGTGTGGGAAGCATCAAACCCTCACCAGCCATCGGCAAGGCAACCAGGCTGGCAGTCTGAGATGACATTAGTGGAAGTGTGCGTCGAGGACCTCGCCGGAGCGGCCCTAGCCGACCAAGGCGGCGCCGGAAGAATCGAACTCTGTGCCGGCCTTTCCACCGGAGGCATCACACCGAGTATCGGCACAATAGAACAAATCTTTCAGACCGTGCATCGCACCGCGGTCCGGGTCTTGATCCGCCAGCGCGACGGGGACTTCGTGTACACCCGAAACGAGATCGATGCCATGACTGCTGACATATTGCACATCAAGGAAGCCGCTAGGGACGCCCGGGTCGAAACCGGGTTCGTGCTCGGCGCACTCACCCCGGAGGGAACCATCGACAAGGACATTACCTCCGAGCTCATGGCGGCCTGTGACGGCCACCCCGTGACCTTCCACAAGGCCTTCGATCTCACCCCGGACCTTGGTAGGGCATTGAAAACCCTGACCATGTTGGGAGTGACCTCCGTACTGACCTCCGGCGGGGCCCGGACGGCAGCCGAGGGAGCCGGACGTCTGCGGGAACTGGTCCAGGAAGCCAGCGCCAGGATCGAAATAGTTGCCGGCGGAGGAATACGCCCTGCCAACGCCCGCGCACTGCTACAGCAGACCGGCGTGCCGGCCCTCCATTTCCGGGCCGCCCACAACGTACCGAGCAGCGGACACCAGAACAAACTAACCAGCCTCTACGACACCGGACTACGTACCGTCACATCCAAGAACCAGATCATCGGCATGCAGCACGCCGTCCGCCAAAGTGGCGACCATGGCTGAACCGGCCGTCATAGCCATCGACGTAGGCGGGACCAGCATTAAAGGCGCCGTCATTCCCGAGCAGGGAGGCTTGCACTTCCAGCAAACAGTCCCAACCCCGGAAACGAATGCGCTCGATGCCATCGGGAGGCTCGTTGCAACACTTCAACGGGCAGCCACAAACCACGAGTGGTCCGTAGAGGCAGCAGGAATCGTCACGCCCGGGATGGTCGACGAAAACGCCGGGCACGTCGCCTACGCTTCCAACCTCGGCTGGCGGGACCTTCCGTTGGCAGACAACCTCAGAGACCGAATTGCGCTACCCACTTTCGTGGGCCATGACGTCAGAGCAGCCGGACTGGCCGAACGACTGCTCGGCACGGCGCAAGCTTCCCAGGATTTCTTCTTCATCCCCATCGGCACGGGCGTCGCAGCGGCCATCATCTCTGCCGGTCAAGCGATCCGTGGGGCTCGCAGCGCCGCAGGCGAGATCGGACACATCCCGATCGTCCCGGATGGGGAAAAGTGCATGTGCGGCCAACGCGGCTGCCTTGAAGTCTACGTGTCAGGCGCCGGCATCGCCCGCCGGTATCGAGCCCAAGGAGGAGAGAACCTCACCGCGCGCCAAATAATGCAACAGCTCCCAACTGACCCACTGGCACGCAGAATCTGGGACGAGGGCATGCGCGCCCTCGCACAAGGCCTGACCATCGTCACCCTACTTATAGACCCGGCCCACATCGTGATCGGCGGCGGGTTCGCTGACGCCGGAGCGGCCATGCTCAAACCCGTCCAAACCCACCTGGCAGACAACCTGGCGTGGCGGGAACCACCACTGGTTACCCTGTCATCCATCGGCCGACAAGCCGGCGTAATCGGCGCCGGAATAGCCGCCTTCCATGGGCTCGGACACGCAAACATCACCGACCAATGGATCATCGCTTCCTGACGGCAAACGATCAACCACCGATGCGGACCAGGCCTAGGGCGTCGGAACCCCGGCCTGTTCACCGCCCGTATCCAACAGTAATTCTCACGCTGTTGTGACAGCAGTTGAGTGCTCGAGGAAGAACGTTCTACCGTTTACGGAGGGTCCGCACACTACGCAAACCAGCGACGACCTGTGACCGGCACGGTCACAGGTCGCTCGTTACTGCCAATCGACGGGGAGCCTGGAAGGTGTTGGTGCATGCCCGAACGGAGAAACCATTCTGGCGTCCGACGTGCACTCAGCGTTTTTAGACCGTTTGGAGTACGCCCACGGTCACCAGTGCGTTCGCGAAGCGCCGTGAGTCGCCCGTCACGATGCACAAGGCAAGATTCTGTGACCTGGCGAGGTCATAGAATTCGTGACGGTTAACGAATTCTGTTTCGGTGCCTTCGGGCGTTAGGTCATCGATTTCTGTATGAACGAGGCATGGAGTTGCGTCTTCGGAGGGCATGATCCGCGTTAGTTTTTCGATTCGGATGGTGCCTAGGACGGCGCGTAGGACTTGGGGCACCGTTGGAAAGTCTGCCTGCAGGTTCAGATAGACAGTTTCCGCGTTTGGTCCGACTGCAGTCGCGGCTGAGTAGTGTCCGTCTGTGATGAGTACGGTAGCACCGTGGCCGGCTGCCGCCAGGGCGGAGAGGATGCGAGGATGCGTCAGTTGCCCGGTGATCATGCGAAGTACTGTCCGCCGTTGATGTCGACAACGGTGCCTGTGACGAATCGCGCGTGCTCCGAGGCAAGCCATAGTGCTGCGCCCGCGACGTCTTCAGGGACTCCGGCCCTGCCGAGCGGGATTGTCTCGATCGTGGCGGCTTTGGACCTGGAGGTGGTGAAGGTGTCATGGAACGGTGTCGCTTCGATGAATCCAGGGGCGAGGGCATTGACGGTGATTCCAGATGACGCCAGTTCCTTTGAAAGCCCACGGGTGAAGCCAAAGATAGCGGCTTTGGATGTGGCGTACGCTGTCGCCCCGGCGTGTCCGCCATTACGGCCTGCCAACGAGGCGACATTGATGATGCGGCCGCCACCGTTGATCAGTGGCAGGGCGAAGTGTGTCATCAGGAAGGTGCTGTCCAGGTTAACGGCCAGAACCTGCTTCCAGAGTTTGAAATCCATGTCGCCGATGGCAGAGCGCTGGATGAGCCCGCCGACATTGTTGACGAGAATGTCCAGCCGTCCGAGGTCGCTGCCGAGGGCCTCGACTGTCCTTTGGACTTCCGTTTCGATGGTCGCGTCCAGCTGCAGGGAGGTCAGCGGGTGCCCGGTGTGGCGTTCCACGTCATCGGCGAAATCCTGGTCGGGTTTGTGGTTGTTGTAGGTGATGGCGATTCTGGCTCCGGCCTTGGCTAGGGCCAGTGCGATGCCTTGACCGATGCCGGTGCCTCCGCCCGTAATTAGAGCGGTCTTTCCGCGTAGTGACTGTTCGAACATGATGAATTGTTCCTTTCATGCGAGCCGGTTCTCCGGCTGCGCGGCTAATTGGTTTTTGCGAGTTCCGCTGCGGCGACGGCGCTGGGAGCGGCAGTGCCTTCGGGCCGGTTCCGTGCGTAGAGGAAGGTGGCGATGGCCGTGATGACCAGGCAGCCAGCCAGGAAGAGCAGCCCGGCAAGGTTGCTGTGCGTTGCGTCGTTGAGCAGCCCGACGGCGTAGGGTGCTACGAATCCTCCGACGTTCCCGATGGAGTTGACCAGTGCCAGTCCTGCTGCGGCGGCTGCGCCGCCCAATGCGGCGGATGGCATGGAGAGTAGGGGTGCGGTTGCGGAGAAGACGCCCATGGCCGCGATCGTGAGGAATACCATCGCGGCGACAGGGTTGACCGGGAGAAGGAACGCGGCCCCGGTCAGCCCGAATGCAGCGATGAGCATGCTGATGCTGGCGTGGGCTGCGCGTTTGCCGGTCCGGTCCGAGCGGCGGCTCCAGTAGAAGACGAACAACGCTGCGGCCGCGTAGGGAATGACGACGATGAAGCCCACTTGGGCTGGATCGAGCTTGCCCAGTCCGGCAACTACGGTTGGCAGCCACAGGCCAAAGCCGTAGATGCCGCAAACCATGCCGAAGTTCAGGAACGCGTACACAAGGGCCCGGCGGTCTTTCAGCCCGTCCAGGAAACTGTGCGATCCGGTGCGCTGTTTCTCCGCCAGTTCGTTGGCCATGGTCATGCTCAACCAGTTGCGTTCGTCTGCCTTGAGCCAGCGGGCGTCTTCCGGGCGGTCGGTCAGCAGCCGCGGCGCCATGAACCCCAGAATGATGGCGGGGATGCCTTCAATGATGTAAAGCCACTGCCATCCGTGAAGGCCCAGCACCCCGTCCAGATTCAGGAGCAACCCCGACAATGGGGCGCCGATGGCATTGGAGATGGGTTGGGCCAGGATGAACAGTCCGAGGACGGTGACGCGCTGTGCCGCGGGGAACCACAGGGTGAGGTAGAAGACGACGGCGGGAAAGAAGCCGGCTTCGGCGGCGCCGAGCAGGAAACGGATGACGTAAAACGTCGTCTCACCGTTGACCAGCGCCATGGCGGTGGCGCAGATTCCCCAGCTGATGAGGATCCGGGCGATCCACTTCCTGGCCCCGAACCTGTACATGCCCCCATTGCTGGGGATCTCGAACAGGGCATACCCAATAAAGAATATGCCGGCACCAAGACCATACGCGGATGCAGTCAGGCCGATGTCTTCGCTCATTGTCAGTTTCGCAAAACCAACGTTGTTCCGGTCCAAGAATGCGACGAAGTAGAGAAGGCAGATCACGGGGATGATCCGGCGACGTACCTTTGCCAGGCTCCGGTCCCCGAGCTCCCCGAAGGTGAGCTGGGCCGAGCGCTGCCTAGCTGAAATCAATGTCTTCATCAAGACTCCTTTGGCTTAATTCAAAGCCGCAACGGATCATCACGCGATCCTACGACTAGTCCTATACGCAAATAGTGTGCATCATATGCACGCAGCGTGCAAGCGATGCACAGATATCGCGCTCTTGTTCTGGCTGGCCGTGGCGATTCAGCTTGACTGCCTCTCGAGCGGAATCGTACATTTGTCACATCATGTGCACATGTTGCACCTAGGCTTGTGGAGGAGGCGCGGCGGGATTCTTTTGGGCACAAATCTGTCATCGCCCGCGGCACGGGGGCGAAAAGGGGCAGACCGGGCTGGAGACACGGTTCAGGCGTTGGCCCGCTGTCTAAACTGGGAAGCCTGATCAGCTGATGAGCCGTAAACCCGACCGACCACCAAAACACAGGATCGAGCAGAAACCATGTCGCAGACGGTAGCCCGGGCAATCCAAATTCTGGAGTATTGCAGTGAACACCCGCGGACGCTGAAGGATATTGCCGCAGACCTGGGGGTTCACAGGACAACGGCATCCAGGATCCTGCAGACCATGATCGAAGCGGGGTTTGTGCGAACCGACGAGCGCGGCTATTTCGGCGTAGGGTTCAGGCTCGCCGGCCTGGCACAGTCAGCCTTGGAGCAGTTCGATCTCAGGTCAGTCGTTCACCCCCACATCGTCCGACTCAGTGAACACCTTGGCCACACCGTTCAGTTCGCCGTGCCGGAAGCCAACCGCATTGTCTATGTCGATAAAGTCGAACCCGAACAATCCATCAGCTTGAACACAAGAATCGGCGGATTCGTAGTCCTACACACAGCCGGGGTCAGTAAGGCCATTCTCGCGTTCATTGATGGTGCCCGTCGTGAGTCCATCCTGGATAACGCCACCTTTGAACAACGGACGCCCAACTCCATCACTTCCAGGTCCGAATTTGTGAAGCGTCTTGAAAAGGTACGCGCTCGAGGATGGGCTGAGGACGACGGCGAGTTCGACATCGTCTCGAACTGCGTAGCGGCACCGGTATGGGATCACGCAGATCGTGTAGCCGGCGCTATATCAATTACAACGTTCCGGGAGAAGACCGGCCTGGAAGAGCTCCGCCGCAGCGTTCCTGACCTTCTGGCGACAACCATGTCCATTTCGCTTGAGCTCGGCTGGAAGCCTAAAGGCGAGACCGCACCCTCATGGGCAAAGGCAACCGGATGACCGAGCGGCATCCACTGTCGACGGATAGACTCCGCGTCATCACCATGGGAGTCTCCGGGAGTGGCAAAAGCCTGATCGGCCACGCTAAAACGCTCGTACCGCGACATCATCCGGCAAGCAGCACCAGAGACTGTTTTCATATACCTACCGGGAAGCGCCGCCCTGGCACACGCCCCGGTCCTGCCCTAAACCCCCACCGTCTTCAGATAATTCCGGATCCCATCGACCACCAGTTCATGGTCCTCGTCCGAGCTCAATCCGGCCACGGTAACGGCACCAATCACACCTGCACCACGAACCCGGATCGGAAACGAGCCACCGGCGAGCGTGTAATCCTCATGGGCAAGCCAGCCGCCTCCCAGAGGGCTGTGGGTGCGGGCGGAGAACTGTTCAGTTAACAAGGCTGTGCTGTGTTCAAAACGCAGCACCGAGGCGGACTTGCGGCGGATCCACTCTTCCTGGTCGGCCGTGGCTCCAGGCAGGACGCAGCGGAAGAGCACAAGGTTGTGCCGCCGGATATCGATGGCAACGCCATGACCGGCAGCGATCGCATGGTTGGCGATGAGCGAGCCGAGGCGCCAGGCGTCGTGGTGGTCAAAGCTTGCGAAGACGAGTTCTTCCTCCTGCTGGCGGAGCTCGACAAGGCGGGCAGATTCAGTCATTTCGTTGCACCTTCTTCTGAAACAACAGTGTCGGCTTCGTAGCTGAGCCCGATCTGGCGGCGGATTTCGTCCATGGCGGCCATGATGGCCACGCTTTCGCTCGGGGGCAGGATGGTGCCGGCGGTCTCGCCGGCGCGGATCAGGCGTTCCAGCTCAGCTGCCTGGTACTGCATTCCCCGGCTCTTCACGGGCTGCTCGAAACGCTCCACCACCTCGCCATCAACGCGGAAAACGGTGAAGGGCACTTGGTTGTACCAAGTGTGTTCGATGTCGATGTAGCCCTCTGTACCGATCACCATGGCGCGGTTGGCGCTGGCGGCGTCGAGTTCGCAGTCCACAATGGCCTGCTGCCCGTCGGAGTACTCGAAGATTGCCGCCGTTTGCCTGTCGACGCCGGTGGCCGTCATGGAGGCGCTTGCCCGGACTGCGGCAGGCGTGCCCAGGACGTCGAAGGCAAACGAGATCGGGTAGATGCCCAGGTCCAGCAGTGCTCCACCGCCCAGCGCGGGATCGTTCAGCCGGTGGGCAGGGTCCTTGGGAAGGCTCTGGTTGTGGCTGGCCACCACCTTCCGCACCTCGCCGATGGCGCCATCCTGGATGAGTTCGCGGATGCGGACCATGTGCGGGAGGAAGCGCGTCCACATGGCTTCCAGAGCCACAAGGCCTTTGGATTCGGCCAGGTCCACGATCTCCTGGGCTTCGCGGGCGTTCATCGTGAAGGCCTTCTCCACCAGCACATGCTTTCCGGCGTTCAGGGCCAAGAGCGCGTTGGCGTGATGGAACGGGTGCGGCGTCGCGATGTACACCACGTCAACCAGCGGATCCGCCACCAAGTCCTCGTAGCTGCCGTGGGCGGTCATTACTCCATGCAGCTCAGCGAAGGCTTGGCTGGACTCCAACGAGCGTGAGCCCACAGCCTGCACGGTAAAGCCGTTCTCGTTCAGGTCCTGCGTCTGGAGCCCGGCAATAAATCCTGTGCCGAGGATGCCCCAGCGGATCGTTCCGTCGGAAGTGCCATTGCTGAGAGTCACGTGCTTAGTCCTTCGTCGAGTCAGAAAGCGGGTAGGCCACATAGGCAAAACGCCGGGAGTCCGGCGACCAGCTGTTGACGTTGAGGGTACCTTGGCCACCGAAAAGGGGCCATGTCTGCAGCGGCGTGGCCCAGTCCTCTGTAGAAACAAGTACGACGGCGACCGGCAGGTCCGCGGGGTGTCCTACGGTTCCGCTGGGGAACCGGATGTAACTGGCGTACCGGCCATCGGGGGAGAGATGCGGGAACCAGTCGACTGTTTCGGATTCGAGGAGCCGCTGGAAGCCAGTGCCGTCCACGCGAACCCGGGCGAGCTGGGCGTGACCCTGCGTGGACGAAAAGGACTCCGTATTTAGGTAAATCCATTTCCCATCGGGCGAGTACTCCGGCCCGTCGCAGTGGGCTGAACCGACATCAAAGCGGCCGACATCCACGCTGGCGGTAGCGCCGCCGTCGGACGCTATGGTCATCAGGCGACCTGGCTGCGTGAAGTCTCCCGCTTCGATCCCCACATACGCCAACTCCTTGCCGTCCGGGCTGACGCCGTGGAGGAAATGGAAGGAGCCGTCGTCATCGGTGATGCGCGTGACCGGTCCGCCGCCCAGTAAAGCACGGTAGATGTGGCCGTCGTTCGCGGAGACGAAGATGCCCTGGCCGTCAGGTGCCAGGACGTGGTCGTTGTTCAGGTCCGGGACTCCGGTGAGGGAGATAGGCTCCAGAGAGCCCGCGTCGAGATCGAAACGCCATAGCTTCCCGTCCCCGTTGAGGACGAGCGAGCTTCCGTCCAGGGCCCAGTTGGGCGCTTCGAGAAGAAGGCGGTCGGTGCTGTAGAGCAGTGCCGACTCCCCGCTGACCGACGCGATCCACACCTCACAGCGCTGGCCTGATTGAAGGGTGCGGATCACGTCGGTCCTTTCCTAGTCCTTGCTGCTGAACTAGTCCTTGCTGCTGAAGGCGGCGTCGAAGCTGGTTTGGGAGGCGGGGAAGTCGTATTTCTTGAGGGCGGCGAGGGCTTCGGGGGCGCCGTGCAGGCGGTCCATTCCGGCGTCCTCCCATTCCACACTGATGGGGCCGTTGTAGCCGATCGCGGCCAGGGCCCGGAAGGAGGATTCCCAGGGCACGTCCCCGCGTCCGGCGGAGACGAAGTCCCAGCCACGGCGCGGATCGCCCCAGGGCAGGTGGGAACCCAGGACGGTATTCCGGCCGGTGGGCCTGAGCTTGGTGTCCTTGCAGTCCACGTGGTAGATCCGGTCCTTGAAGTCCCAGATGAAGGAGACAGGGTCGATGCCTTGCCACATGAAGTGGGACGGGTCCCAGTTCAGGCCGAACGCGGGCCGGTGGCCGATCGCTTCGAGGGTCCGGACGGTGGTCCAGTAGTCGTAGGCGATCTCGGACGGATGGACTTCGTGGGCGAAGCGGACCCCGCATTCGTCGAACACGTCCAGGATGGGGTTCCAGCGGTCCGCGAAGTCCTGGTAACCGGCGTCGATGACCTTTTCCGGGACGGGCGGGAACATCGCGACGTACTGCCAGATGGAGGACCCGGTGAACCCCACCACGGTGTCCACGCCCAGTGCCTGGGCGAGGCGGGCGGTGTGTTTCATTTCTTCGGCGGCGCGTTGGCGGACGCCTTCGGGTTCCCCGTCGCCCCACACGCGCGTCCCGACGATTGCTTCGTGGCGGAAGTCGATGGGGTCATCGCACACGGCCTGGCCTTTGAGGTGGTTGGAGATGGCCCAAACCTTCAGGTTGTACTTTTCCAGGACGGCGAGTTTGGACTCGACGTAGCCCGGTTCGTCCCAGCGCCAGGCGTCCAGGTGGTCTCCGGAGACGGCGATTTCCAGGCCGTCATAGCCCCAGCCCGAGGCGAGCTTGGCGACTTCCTCGAAGGGGAGGTCGGCCCACTGGCCGGTGAACAGGGTGTACGGGCGGGGCATGTCAGGCTCCTTCAGTAGGGGTGCTGTTTAGGGAGTTGGTGTGAAGCTGGATCAGTGAGCTTTTGGCCGCCGCGGATTCTTCGATGGCAGCGAGGACGTGCTGCACGTTCAGGCCTTCTTCGAACGACGGCGACGGCTGGCTGCCGTCCCGAATGGCCAGGAGGAAGTCCCGGATCTGGTGCGTAAAGGTGTGTTCCCAGCCGATGATGTGACCCTGCGGCCACCACGCTTCGAGGTAGGGGTGTTCGGGTTCGTTGACGAGGATCCGGCGGAAGCCCTGCTCGCGGACGGGGACTGTGGCATCAAGGAAGCCGAGCTCGTTCAACGCTTCGAGGTCGAAGAGGATGGTGCCCTTGTCGCCGTAGATCTCGAGCTTGAGGGAGTTCTTCTGGCCGGTTGCTACCCGGCTGACTTCCACTGAGGCGATTGCTCCGGAGGCGAGTGTCAGCGTGGCCCAGGCGGCGTCGTCGACCGTGACATCTTCGGGGCCATTTGGTCCGGGGCGGCGGTCCACGAAAGTGTGGAGGCGGCCCGTGACCTCGGTGACGGCATCACCCAGGAGGAACAGGACTTGGTCGATGGCATGCGAGGCGATGTCGCCCAGCGCGCCGGAGCCGGCGGTTTCCTTGCGGAGCCGCCAGGTCATGGGGGATTCGGCGTCGGAGAGCCAGTCCTGGAGGTAGGCGGCCCGGACGTGCCGGACGGTGCCGAGGCGGCCTTCGGCGATCAGCTCGCGGGCAAGCGCAAGAGCCGGAACGCGCCGGTAGTTGAAACCGATCATGGACTGCACACCGTTCGCGCGCGCTGCAGCGGCGGCTGCGGTCATGGCTTCTGCCTCGGCGATCGTATTCGCGAGCGGCTTTTCCACGAGGACGTGCTTGCCGGCCCGGAGGGCGGCGATGGCGATTTCGGCATGCATCCAGCCAGGGGCGCAGATATCGACGATGTGGATGTCGTCTCGCTCGATGACGGAGCGCCAGTCGGTGGCGGACTCGGTCCAGCCGTACTTTGCCGCGGCCTCGGCTACCAGGGAGGCGTCCCGGCCGACCAGGACTTTCTGCTCGAAGGCCGGAACGTCAAAGAAGCTGGCCACATTCCGCCACGCGTTCGAGTGGGCTTTACCCATGAAGGCATAGCCGATCGCGGCGACCCCCAAGGTGCGGGTAGGTTGCTGGGTGCCCTGGCTCTGGTCAGTGTGGGCGGGGGTGCTCATGGTGTGGTTCCTCGTTACGTACGGAGTTGCGGTTGCCTAGAGTGTTGCGGTTTCCGGCGCCCAGTCCTCCGGGACTGGTTCGGAAGTGGGCGCGTTGCTGGTGACGTCCACGAACGAGCCCGATTCCACGGATTCGGAGATCGAGACCATGGTGTCCAGCACGTGGTAGGCCAGCTCGCCGGTGGCGCGGTGCGGGGCGCCGGAGCGCAGGGCACGGGCCATGTCCAGCACGCCCAAGCCACGGCCGTTGGCTGGTCCGGTGGACGGAATGATCTCGGGTTCTTCCGCTCCGGGGCGCCAGAGCTTGAGGTCGCCGTCGAAGTAGTTCGGGTCCGGCAGCGAGAGCGTGGCCTCCGAGCCGGTGATTTCCACGAACCCCATCCGCTGGCGCGGGGACTCGAAGGAGAAGACGCTGTGCGAGGACGCGCCGCTTTCGAACTGCGCCATCGCGGAGACGTGCGTCGGGACCTCGACGGCGAATTCCTCCCCGGCCCTCGGTCCGGAACCAATGATCCGGGTTGCTTTCGCGGAGGACCCGACGGCGGCCACCTTGCGCACCGAGCCGAAGGTCTGGATCAGTGTGGTGAGGTAGTACGGGCCCATGTCGAACAACGGGCCGGCGCCGTGCTGGAACAAGAACGCCGGGTTCGGGTGCCAGGACTCCGGACCCGGGGTCTGGAACGTGGTCATCCCCGTCAACGGCGTGCCAATCTCCCCGCGCTCGATGATCCTGCGGGCTGTCTGCAACCCAGCACCCAGGAACGTGTCCGGCGCGGTACCAAGCCGCATTCCTGCGGCGTCCGCCGCCTTCAGCAGGCCCAGCCCGGACTCGCGGTCCAGGGAGAACGGCTTCTCCGTCCAGACGTGCTTGCCCGCGTTGACCGCGGCCGTGGCAACCTCGACGTGCGCCGCCGGGATGGTCAGGTTCACGATGATCTCGACGTCGGGATGGTTCAGTGCCAGCTCCGGCGTACCGAACTCGGCGATCCCGTACTCCTTTGCGCGCGCCTCGGCCGCCTCGGCGAACAGGTCCGCGATCACCAGGACCTTCACGTCCGGGAAGACCGTGAGATTGTCCAGATACTGTTTGCTGATGTTGCCCGCACCGATGACGGCGACGCCCACTGGGCCTTTGCGGATTGAAGGTGTGAAGCTCATGCCCCTGCCTCCTCGGAAATAGTTCCCTCAGCTGCCTGAACGCTTGCCGCAGCCGTCAAATACCTCAGACTCTCGGTGATGCCCTCAAAAATATCGCCGGAGTAGTCATCGAACTCCACCACGCCAACTTCCAGGGACTTCGCTGCGGCGATGATATCCAGGACCGGGATCGTTCCCTGGCCGGCGGGCTGCTGGGCCTTGGTGTCCGTGGTGGCCAGACCGTCCTTGATGTGGATGAGCTTCACCCGGTCGCCTAAGCGCTCCAGCAGTGAAACGGGGTCTTGGCCGCCCACGGCAACCCAATACGTGTCCACCTCAAGGACGAGTTCCGGATCCAGCAAGCCCTCGAAATACTCCAGTGCGGTCTGGCCTTCGATGGTGGACTCCAGCTCCCACGCATGGTTGTGATAACCAACGCGGATACCGTACTCAGCGCCCTTCTTGGCAGCAGCATTCAGCGCAGCGGCCGTTGCTTGGATGGTCTCTGCATCCTGCCAGCGCTCCGCAGGAAGGAAAGGATCAATCACGGTGGTGATGCCCAGCTCCTTGGCCGCGGCGAAGATCTCGTCCTGGTCTTGGCTCAAAAGCGGGGCATGCCCGGACGGAGCGGTAAGGCCGTTCTCCTTCAGAGAGGCGCCGAGTTCCTTGGCGGTGGCCACGAAGTTGTACGGTTCCACCTGCGTGAAGCCGATCTCGGCGACCTTCCTGATGGTCCCCGGCAGATCCTCCTGGATGGCGTTGCGAACGGTGTAGAGCTGGAGTGAATACGACATGGATTCCTTCCCGGTGATCGTCCGGTGTAGCTCGGTGTTGCCCGTAATTAGCTGTCTCTTCCACTTAACAGTGAACCTACTTAACTGCTCCTGACGACAGCCCTGCCACCAAGTGTTTTTGCACCAGGATGAATCCGATCAAGACGGGCAGGCTGACCACCACGGAAGCGGCCATGAGCTGGTTCCAGAAAACATCCGATTCGCTGGCATAGGCCTTGAGCCCCAAGGACAGTGTTTTTGTGGACTCGTTGGTCAGCACGGATGCGAACAACACCTCGCCCCATGCGGAGATGAATGAATACACGGCAACTGCGATGATGCCTGGCTTGGCAACGGGCAGGATCACACGGAACAGTGCTCCCATCCTGCCAGTGCCATCGATCATCGAGGCCTCTTCCAGTTCCTTCGGAATCGAGGCAAAGTAGCCGCTCAGCATCCAGATGGCGAAAGGCAAAGTGAACGTCATGTAGGTGATGATCAGCCCGAGGTAGGAGCCCTGCAGCTGCAAACCGGTCATGTTGCGGATCTGGGTGAAGATCAGGTACAGCGGCAGGAGGAACAGGATGCCAGGGAACATCTGGGTGGACAGGACAGTCAGGCTGAAAGCGCGCTTTCCCTTGAACTGCAGGCGGGCAATGGCATAGGCGGCCAGGACTGCGACCGTCACTGAGCACGCTGTTGCGCAGACGGTGATGATGAGGCTGTTCTGGAAGTACTTGGCCAGCGGAACCGTGGTCCAGATGTCCAGGTATGGTGACGCCGTGATTTCGCGGGGAATCCACTGGAAGAGTCCGGAGACATCCTTGAGGGGTTTCAGCGACGTGGAAACCACGACGAAGAGCGGAACTGCCACCCAGAGGGACAGGATGGTCAGGACCACGTTCCTGAGGATCCGGAAGTTGCGTGTCTCAATCATTGTCGGCTCCCTTGGGCAGCACCATGCGGATGTAGAAAACGGAGGCAATGAACAGTGCGATCAGCAGCAGCACGCTCATTGCGCCGCCCAGGCCGAAGTTCCAACTGCCGAAGGAGTTTTGGTAGATCAAAGGGGAAATAAGGGTGGCTTCCTTGGGAGACGTCGCTCCGAACAGGACGAAGGGAACGTTGAACTGGTTGAAGGTCCACAGCGACATCACCATGAGCAGCACGCCGTTGGCCGGGCGCACCATGGGCAACGTGATGCGACGGAACTGCTGCCAGAGCGTAGCGCCGTCAATGGCCGCTGCCTCGTAGACATCAGTGGGAACGTTTTGCAGTGCCGCCATCAGCATGAGGAAAGCGAAGGGCCACAGCTGCCATACGTTCACAATCACCATGGCTCCGAAGGAGTTCTGGCCCAGCAGCCAGAAGGGGCGTTCGTCGCCGAAGAGGTGGAGGGTGTCCACCAGGATTTGGTTCACGGCGCCGTCGCGCTGGTTGAACATGAAGGCCCAGGCGATGGTTCCGACATAGGCCGGGAGTGCGTAGGGGACCAGGAAGAACGTGCGAAGAAGTGCGCGTCCCTTGAAGTTGGAAGAGAGGAAAACTGCGCCTGCCATGCCGAGCACCCAGGAGAAGCCGACCACCAGGATGGTGTAGCCCAGCGTGCGGCCAACCGTGCTGAAGAAGGCCTGACCGATGGTGCTGTCCGGGTTGAGGCCGTTGATGAAGTTCTGGAGCCCAACGAACGGTGCGTTGAGCCAGTTGGTGAGGTTGAGCTGCGTCAGGGAGATGAACGCGATCCAGATGCCAAGGAGCATCGGTCCAATGTGGATCAGGAGCTCAAGGATTGCGGCCGGAAGGATCAAGCCGTAGGGGAGGAATGAGCGACGCCTTTTACGTACCGGCGGTGTGCTTGCGGCCCGTGGTTGGCCGGGCTCGGGATCAACGGCAGCGGTGCTGCCTGCAGCGGCCGGGCCGCTGTCCAATGCTGAATGGGACATGGAAACTCCTTTGCCGGAGCGGGGACACCACTTTGTGGTGGCGTCCCCGCTCACTGGG
Organism: Arthrobacter sp. 21a14; assembly: GCA_050627125.1. Lineage (GTDB taxonomy): Bacteria > Actinomycetota > Actinomycetes > Actinomycetales > Micrococcaceae > Arthrobacter. The sequence goes on from CP192487.1 coordinate 1,209,730, forward strand.
CCTGGTTACTGGGCCGCGGCCATCTGGTTGTTGGCGTCCTTGAGGGCCGCCCGGATGTCGTCTTCGGAAACAGTTCCCGTTGCCGCTTTGGCAAAGAGGTTCTTGATTGCCGTACCGGTGAGGGTCTCCATCTGACCCTCTTTGGCGATCAGCGGCATGGGAAGGGAGTGGTTGGCCAGGGCGTCATTCTTGGCCTTGACTTCTTCGGTCTGGAAGGCTGCATCGCTCGACGCCGCGGTGACTACAGGAAGGGAGGAGTAGGCCTTGTTGAGGGCAATCTGCTCTTCGTCGCTGGTCAGGAACGCGGCCAGTTTGATGGCATTGGCCTTGTTGTCGCTGTTCTTGAAGACACTGAGGTTGATACCGGCCACGTGGCTCTGGGTGCCACGGTCACCAGTAGCTCCCGCGGTCATCATAGGGATCGGGGCTACGCCCCAGTCCTTGAAGTCGCGCGCTGCGAAGTTCTTGAGCGGGCTCTGGTCGAACATCATGGCGGCCTTGCCGTTGATGAGGTTGTCCACCTTTTGGCTGCCTTGGCTGAGTTCAGCGTCCGACGGCGACATCACCTTGTCCGTGGCCATCAAGTCCACGAACTGCTTGACTCCCTCAACCTGGGGATCGCTGTCGAAGGTGGGCTTTCCGTCACCGTCGAACAAGGTACCGCCGTTTTGCAGGCCACGAACGAATGCTTGGTGCGAGTTGGCGGAAACGGATGCTCCAGCTGCGGTGAAGCCCCACTGATCAGGCTTGCCGTCTCCGTTGGTGTCCTTGGTGAGCTTCTTGGCATCGGCCACAAACTCGTCCCAGGTTGTGGGGGCCTTCTCGATGCCGGCTTCCTTGAACAGCTTGGTGTTGTAATACATGTTGTAGGCCAAACCGTAGAGCGGCACCGACGTCGGGGTCTTGCCTTCCGCGCCACCGGTCGACCAGCTGGTCTTCAGGAAGCGGTCCTTGCCGCCAACGGCCTCCAGCAGTTCACCTTCCACGGGCTCGAAAGCGCCCGTCTCCTGCAGGGTCACGGCCCACGTGTTGCCGATGTTGAGGACGTCGGGACCGTCGCCACTGGTAACCGCCGTAAGGATGCGGTTGTAGAGGTCAGTCCAGCTGATGACTTCCAGCTGTACCTTTACTCCGGTCTTTTCCGTAAAACGATCCAGCGTGGGCTTCAGCTTGGCTGCGGTGTCGTCCAGGCTGTTGCCTTGGTCCGATGCCCAGTAGGTAATGGTGTCGCTGCTTGCTTGTAGGCTGCCACCGCCGCCACCGCAGGCGCTGAGACCCAGTGCCAAGGCTGCCGTCGCGGCAACCGCCGATAGGACTTTCAGGGGATTCTTCATGATGCTCCGGTTTTCTCGTCGTCGAGCTGGTGCTGGTTGAAACTAGGCTGAAAGCGTTGCTGCCGTGGGATCCCAATCCTCGGGCAGCGCCGGGACCTGTGTTGCAGAACTTTCCACATCCACAAAGGCCCGGTTGTCGATTGACTCTGCGATGGAGGCCATGGTGTCCAGGATGTGGAACGCAAGTTCACCCTGGGCGCGGTGCGGGCGGCCTTCCCGGATGGCGCGGGCCATTTCCAGGACACCCGCTCCACGGCTGGCAGTTGAGCCAACTGAAGGCGCTGTTGTCCAGTCGTCGGAACCGAGCGCGCAAATCCTGATGTCGCCGTCGAAATTGTTCGGGTCCGGCAAAGCGATGGTGGCCTCGGAACCGGTGATCTCCACGAACCCTGCGCGTTTGAGCGGGGAATCGAAGCTGAAGATGCTCTGCGCAGATTCACCGTTCTCGAACTCCAGGATGGAGCTGACGTGGGTAGGGACTGTGACGTCGAACGTCTCGCCGGCCTTGGGACCCGAGCCGATGACGCGTGTTTCGCGGGACTTGGAACCGAAAGCGCCTACCTTGCGGATGCTGCCAAAGGTCTGCACGAGCGTGGTCAGGTAGTAGGGGCCGATGTCGAACAGAGGGCCGGCGCCGTCCTGGAAGAGGAAAGCAGGATTCGGGTGCCAGGACTCCGGACCCGGGGACTGCATCAAGGTCAGCGCAGTCAGGGGAGTGCCAATGTCACCGCGTTCGATCATCCGGCGGGCAGTTTGGAGGCCGGCGCCGAGGAACGTGTCCGGTGCGCAACCCAGCCTTACGCCGGCTGCGTCGGCTGCCTTGAGCAGACCCAAGCCACTTTCGCGGTCCAGGGAGAACGGCTTTTCGCTCCAGACGTGCTTGCCTGCGTTGACAGCCTGTGTGGCAACTTCCACGTGGGCAGCGGGGATGGTCAGGTTGATGACAATCTCAACCCCCGGGTGGCCGAGGACGGCGTCAATGCCACCGTGCACGGGGATGCCGTACTCGTTGGCTCGCGTGGCTGCGGCCTCTTCGAACAAGTCACCGATCGCCACAACGCGAACATCGGGGAAACTTGTGAGGTTGTCGAGGTACTGCTTGCTGATGACACCTGCGCCGATGATGCCTACGCCCACGGGGCCTGAACCCGCCGGGCTTGATGTCAGAGAACCAAAGGCCGCTCCTGCTGCGTGGCTCATGCGGACACCTTCCCGGCGCTGAGGTAGTTGTAGCTGTCTTCCACGGCGTCGAACATGTCGCCTTGGAAGTCGTCCAGTTCCACGACTGCTGCTTCAAGTGATCCGGCAGCGTTCAAGACGTCCCAGATAGGCATCTGACCGGCACCAACTGCGAGCTGGCTCGACGGGTCCGAGGTCACCGGACCGTCCTTGATGTGAATGAATTTGACGCGGTCACCAAGCCGGACCAGGAGTTCGGCAGGGTTCTGGCCACCTACGGCTGCCCAGTACGTGTCCAGTTCCAGGACGACCTCGGGGTTGAGGTGGTCGGCCAGGTGTTCGATCGCCGTTTTGCCGTCGATGACGGACTCAACTTCCCACCAGTGGTTGTGGTAGCCGACGCGGACACCGTATTCGGCCCCCTTGGCGGCGGCCGCGTTGAGCTGTTCCGCGGTTGCTTTGATGTCTTCGATCGTGTTCCAGCGCTCGATCGGGACATGCGGGTCAATAACAGTACCGATGCCCAGCTGCTGCGCAGCGGCAAAGATTTCGTCCTGGTCATCGCTGAGCAAGGGAGCGTGGCCGGAGGGGGCGGTGAGGTTGTTCTCCGTCAACGCCCGCTTGAGTTCTTCGGCCTTGGCAACAAAACGGTAGGGCTCAACCATGGTGAAACCGATATTGGCCAAGCGCTGGATGGTTCCCGCCAGATCCTCTTCAAGGGCCTTTCGGACCGTGTAGAGCTGGATCGAATATGACACTGTCTCTCCTCGTCGTTGTGGGTGGAGGCAAATTGATGCCGCTGATTTCCGGCATCCAAGGGGGTGATGTGCTGCTCCTCACAACCTAGGGGGACTTTTGCCGAGCGTCAAGCAAAAGTTGAATTATGGCCGACAAACTTCTGCTGCATGACACGCATAAGCAATCGTGCTTCACTAATGGCATGACCTCAGCACCCGGACACCAAGGCGGAAAAGACGCCCCCGCACAGGACGCCGGTAACCTTTCACGTGCCGGGGACCTCTTCCAGCTGCTCCGGGATGGCCAAGCCCGGACTCGTGCTGAACTTGCCCTCACCACAGGACTTGCCCGCTCCACCGTCGCTTCACGCATCGACGCCCTGATCGGATCCGGCCTCGTGGGGCCCGCCGGTGAGGCAACATCCAGTGGCGGCAGGCCGCCGTCGCGCTTTGCCTTCAACCCCGCCGCCCGCGTTGTCCTGGCCGTCGACGTCGGAGCGACCCACGTGATTGTCGCCGTCACCGACCTCGGTGGAAGCGTCCTCGCCGAACGCAGGCTCACGCTGGAAGTCGCCGAAGGCCCCGACGTCGTGCTTGGCCAGGTCATCAAAGCCGGACGTGAGCTCCTCACCGAAGCCGGGCGCGAACCCGGCGACCTCGCGGGCATTGGCATCGGACTGCCCGGGCCCGTGGAACACGCCACCGGACGGCCGGTCAAGCCGCCCATCATGCCCGGCTGGGACGGATTCGACGTCGTTCCTTACGTCCAGCGCTCCCTACCCGTTCCAGTTCTGGTGGACAACGATGTCAACATCATGGCGCTCGGCGAACGCACCGCATACTGGCCCGACCACGAGAATTTCCTGTTCATCAAAGTCGCTACCGGCATCGGCGCAGGCATCATCAGCAGCGGCCAGCTGCAGCGCGGCGCCAACGGCACTGCCGGGGACCTCGGCCACGTGCGGGTGCCCCGCGGCGACGACGTCCTCTGCCGCTGCGGCAACTACGGATGCCTGGAAGCGCTCGCCTCAGGTCCCGCCGTCGCGCGCCAACTCAAGGCGCAGGGCCTCGAAGCCGCCACGGGAGCGGATGTCCTCCGACTGGTGGCCGAGGGAAATTTGCAGGCCATCCAGGCCCTCCGGCAGGCGGGACGGGACGTCGGCGATGTGCTGGCCACCGTGGTCAACCTGCTCAATCCGTCCATGATCATCATCGGCGGCAGCGTGGGAGAGGCTGGCGAACACCTGGTTGCCGGCATTCGCGAGGTTGTGTACCGGCGTTCGCTGCCGTTGGCCACCACTCACCTGCGGATCGGTATTTCCATGGCCGGTGATCGCGGTGCAATCCTGGGCGCCAGCCAGATGGTGACGCAGTATGTGCTCTCACCGGCAGTGATTGAAGCCACGCTCCAAGCAACGGGATAGACGCCGTTTGTGACCGGATGACCGGTGACGGCGTGATAGCAATGAAGGTGATGAAAACGTTTCCTGCCGCCCTTCACCGCACACCATGAGCCAGTTCCTCGCCAAAGTTCCCCGGGGTTGGTTGATCCTCGCCTGCATTGGCCTGATCGCGCTCAACATGCGTGGGCCCTTCGTAGCAGTGGCCCCAGTGGTGGATTCCCTGCAGGCCGACCTGGGATTCTCGCCTGTTGAACTGGGTCTGTTGACCGGTATCCCTGTGCTCTGTTTTTCGCTCGCCTCGCCGTTGGCGTCCTTGGCTGGTCGTCGGCTCGGTGCCGAATTTGCCGTCATGCTCACGCTGCTCGGCGTACTGGCAGGCGTCGTGATCCGGTCCAGCGGCGGTGGCGTGCCGGTGATAGTGGGGACGGTCATCATCGGTGTGGCTATTACGATCGGCAATATCGCCGTGCCGCTCATCATTCGCAGGGACTTCGCTCCACGGCGCCAAGCTACCGCGATGGGCGTATATACGGCAGCCCTGAATATCGGATCGTTCCTCACGTCCGTGGTTACTGCACCACTCGCTGAACTGGTGGGCTGGCGGCTTTCCCTGGCGGCGAGTGCCCTGATGGCGCTGGCAGCCATCCTGTTCTGGATACCGACTGTTGGATTCCGGCGCGCGTTGGTTCCCGCCGCGGTTCCTGCGCCCGACCGATCTGCGTCCGGCGCGGTTGCGGGAGTGGGATGGCTGACGGCCGGCCTGACACTTGGCTTCGCCGGCCAGGCGTTCTCCTACTACGGCATCACGGCGTGGCTGCCGAGCTTCCTGTCCGACGAGCTCGGCATGGGCGCCGCCGAGGCCGGCGCGGGATCATCACTGTTCCAGATTTTCGCGATTGTGGGAGGGCTGGGCGTACCGCTTTTGGCCCGCTTTGCCAGTACGACGACGGTAGCTGTCACCTTGAGTGCGTTATGGCTGACGGTTCCCGTGGGCTTGTTGCTGGCCCCTGATTTTTGGTGGATGTGGTCTTCCATGGGCGGCATTGCGCAGGGTGGCGGCATCACGGTGGTGTTCATCGCCATCATCAAGTTCGCCAGGGACCAGGCTTCGGCAGGGAAGATGTCCGCCGTCGTCCAAGGTGTGGGCTACTTGGTTGCAGCCTTGGCGCCAACCGTCATCGGCTATGTCCATGGCGTATCTGAGGGTTGGACCGTGCCGCTGCTGGTGATCCTGGGTTCGGTGCTCGCGTTCTGTGTGTGCATTACGTTGTCCGTGCGCTGGGTGGCGCGGCAGGGTAGGTGAGTGCCGCCGTCGGGCTTTGTGCCCGTCTCGATGGCGCGCTGCGCAGTAGACGGTAGGAAGCGTCTTGTGTGCAGCAAGCCATCGAATGGGTGGGCGGGCCGGTCGCCGTTCCTGCCCGATTCGGGGGTGCGCTGCGGAATGTGCCGTGCGCACGGCATGGTGTGCAGCCGGCCATCGAAATGGAGTGAGTTAGCCCGCCAGGCATGGAGAAGCCCCGCTGCTGGGCTGCCTCCCCGACCATCGGGGTCACTTGTTGCGAAGAGTGCAGGCAGCCCAGCGTTGGGGCTTGGTTTTCCTGGGGCGGCGCCCCGGGCTAGGCGGCGACGAGTTCCTCTTCCGTTGCCTCTTCACGGGCCTCGGTGAGGAAGCGGGCGTAGGCCGGGATGGTCAGGAACGTGGGGAATTCCTCGGCCAGGGTGACTTCTTCGAAGATGGCGCGGGCGTCAGCGAAACGGTCTCCGTCAAAGCGTTCGAGCCGGGCGAATTCCTCGTCGAGCATGTCCTGGACCCATTCGCGGCTGATGATGTCGCCGTGATCGGTGATGGCGTGTGAGTGGATCCACTGCCAGAGCTGGGAACGGGAGATCTCGGCGGTGGCCGCGTCTTCCATGAGGTTGTGGATGGCGACCGCTCCGTTGCCGCGCAGCCAGGACTCGATGTAGCGGATGCCTACCTCGATGTTCAGGCGAACCCCGGCCTCGGTGATGGTGCCCTCAGTGCTGGCGATGTCGATCAGGGCGCGGTCGTCGGGAGTGACGTCCTCGCGGGAGCGGTCCAGCTGGTTGGGACGGTCTCCGAGAACTGAGTCAAAAACTTCGCGGCAGACCGGCACGAGGTCGGGGTGGGCCACCCATGAACCGTCGAAGCCGTCGTTGGCTTCGCGGGTCTTGTCCGCACGGACCTTCTCGAACGATGCCTGGTTGGCGGCTTCGTCCTTGCGGTTCGGAACAGCGGCAGCCATACCGCCGATCGCCATGGCACCACGGCGGTGGCAGGCCCGCACGAGTTGTTCGGTGTAGGCACGCATGAACGGCTGGGTCATGGTCACCTGTCCGCGGTCCGGAAGTACGAAGCGCGGTCCCCGGGTGCGGAAGTTCTTGATCAGGGAGAAGATGTAGTCCCACCGGCCGGCGTTCAGGCCCGAGGCGTGATCCCGGAGTTCGTACAGGATCTCTTCCATCTCGAACGCGGCCGTGATCGTTTCGATCAGCACGGTGGCGCGGATGGTGCCCTGCGGGATGCCGAGCAGGTCCTGTGCCAGGACGAAGATGTCGTTCCACAGGCGTGCTTCGAGGTGGTTCTCGATCTTGGGCAGGTAGAAGTACGGGCCCTTGCCCTGGGCCAGCAAGCGGCGGGCGTTGTGGAAGAAGAACAACCCGAAGTCCACGATGCCACCGGCGATCGGCTTTCCATCGACCAGCATGTGCTTCTCGGGAAGGTGCCAGCCGCGGGGACGGACCACGATGGTGGGCAGATCCTCGGCAGCCTTGAGCTTGTACTCCTTGCCCTCGGGGGACGTGAAATCAATGCGGCGTTCCAGCGCATCGGTCAGGTTCAACTGGCCCTGGATGACGTTGCGCCACGTCGGCGTCGAAGAATCCTCCATGTCAGCCAGCCAGACCTTCGCACCGGAGTTCAGGGCGTTGATGGTCATCTTCTTATCCACCGGGCCGGTGATCTCCACGCGGCGGTCCTCCAAACCCGGAGCCGGGGGAGCCACACGCCACGACGGGTCATTCCGGATGCCCTCGGTCTGCGGCAGGAAACGCGGATCCTGACCGGATGCGATCTGCCCACGGCGGGCATGCCGTGCCTGCATCAGCTCCTGACGACGATCAGCCGTAGCCGGGTGCAACTTACCGATGAACTCAAGGGCGTCCGGCGTGAGGACCTCGTTCTGCCGGCAAATGGGCTGCGCGGTCAAAGTGATGCCATTGATTGTGAAGTTGTCAGTGAAGCTGTTCATTTCAATCTCTCCTTGAGAAGCAAAAGTTCGACGGCGGTGAGGTCGGGCTGGGTGGCTGGCTTGGGTGCCGGGTTGGGTAATCCTCCGCGTGCTATTCCCCATCCCGCCCGCTTGGCCTCGCAGAGCTCGGCCGGCGTCCGGGACAGGGCCCCTTTTACGCACGCTTCCGGATCACCCAACCCGACGGATCGGCACGGTCCGGAAGGCACGGTCCGCACGAGGCCGAAGGGCCGGTAATGCGGCAGCCTGCGTAAAGGGGCCCTGTATCCGCCCTCGACCGAGTTCTACGAGGTCAAAGGGCGGATATGGGGATAGCAGGCAGAGCGTTGCCGGTCCGCAGGCCGTACGGAACCAGCTGCTTTGCGGAACCCACGCCGCCGTCGGAAGTGGTTAGTGGAACTGGCCCTCTTCGGTCGATCCGACCAGGGCGAGGGTGGATGCGTTCGGGTTGAGCGCTGTAGCAATATCGTCGAAGTAGCCAGTGCCGACTTCGCGCTGGTGCTTGGTGGCGGTGTAGCCGCGTGACTCGGAGGCGAATTCCTTTTCCTGGAGTTCGACGTAGGCGCTCATGCCTTCACGGGCGTAGCCGTGGGCGAGGTCGAACATCGAGTAGTTCAGGGCGTGGAAGCCGGCCAGGGTGATGAACTGGAACGTGAAGCCCATGGCACCGAGTTCGCGCTGGAACTTGGCAATCGTGGTGTCGTCCAGGTGCTTGCGCCAGTTGAAGGACGGGGAGCAGTTGTAGGAAAGCATCTGGTCCGGGAACTCGGCCTTGACCGATTCGGCGAACTTGCGGGCAAGCTCCAGGTCCGGGGTGCCGGTCTCCATCCAGATGAGGTCCGAGTAAGGGGCGTAGGCCTTGGCACGGGCGATGCAGGGTTCGATGCCGTTGCGGACCTTGTAGAAGCCCTCGGCCGTACGCTCACCAGTGATGAATTCCTGGTCGCGCTCGTCAACGTCTGAGGTGATCAGCGTTGCCGCTTCGGCGTCGGTACGGGCGATGACGACGGTCGGAGTGCCGGCGACGTCGGCCGCGAGGCGGGCTGCGTTGAGGGTCCGGATGTGCTGTTGGGTGGGAATCAGGACCTTGCCGCCGAGGTGGCCACACTTCTTTTCAGAGGCCAGCTGGTCTTCCCAGTGAACACCCGAGGCGCCTGCGGTGATCATGGACTTCATGAGTTCGTAGGCGTTCAGCGGGCCACCGAAGCCGGCTTCGGCGTCGGCGACGATCGGGACCAGCCAGTCTTCAACGCTCTTGACGCCCTCGGCGTATTCGATCTGGTCTGCGCGGAGCAGGGCGTTGTTGATGCGGCGGACAACCTGGGGTACCGAGTTGGCCGGGTACAGGGACTGGTCCGGGTAGGTCTGGCCCGAGAGGTTCGCGTCCGCGGCCACCTGCCAGCCGGAAAGGTAGATAGCGCGGAGGCCGGCCTTGACCTGCTGAACGGCCTGGTTGCCGGTCAGGGCACCGAGGGCGTTGGTGTATCCGCCGGTGGGGGCTTCCTCGGTCAGCTGCTTCCAGAGCTTCTCCGAACCGCGACGGGCCAGGGTGTGCTCTTCGGAGACGCGACCGCGGAGGCGGACGACGTCGGTGGCCGAGTAATCACGGGTGACGCCTTCCCAACGCGGGTTGGCAGACCATTCAAGTTCCAGCGCTGCTGCCTGCTGCTCTGCAGTCTGTGCGGATTCTGCTGGTTCAAACGATGCGGTCATTGCATGTCTCCTAATATCCAAGCGGGGCCTCCCCGGGCCGGTCTCCGCTGCGCCTTTGCTGCATCGGCCGGCTTACCCGGGGTCTGTATTTCTTTTTTCGTAAGTCCTACTTTTCTGCACTTACAACAGGCTTTCTAGAGGAAAACTATGGAAAGAAATGCACTTCTTCGCGTATTCTCAAGAAATGTCGCCTGTGAGCTGGAATCGGGAAGTCGCCCCGCCGTCGTCGTCCACAACTTCCCCTGAACTGGACGTCATTAGCCTTGGCCGGCGCGTGCGCCATCTGCGCAAGCAGGCCGGCCTGACGCTGGATGACTTGAGTGCCGCCGTCGGGACCGCTCCGAGTCAATTGAGCCTGATCGAAAACGGTAAACGCGAGCCCAAATTGGGGCTCCTTCAGCAACTCGCCGCGGCCCTCAACGTGAGCATCGATCAGCTTCTGGGGGCCGAGCCGCCCAGTCGCCGCGCGGCCTTGGAAATCGAGCTGGAACGGTACCAGCGTGGACCCCTGTACGAGTCCCTGAACCTGCCGAAAATCCGTATCAGCTCGCGGCTTCCGCTGGATGTGCTGGAGTCGCAGGTGGGGCTGCTTCAGGAGCTCGAACGCAAACTTAACGAGCAGGTCGCGACGCCGGAAGAAGCCCGCCGCGCGAACGGCGAGTTGCGTGCCATGATGCGTGAGCGCGGTAACTATTTCCCCGAGTATGAGGCGGAGGCGCAGAAGGTCCTCAAAGGGGTTGGCTACACCACTGGACCGCTCAGCCAGCACGTCATTGCGGACATCGCGGAGAACCTCGGATTTTCGTTGCACCATGTGGGCGATTTGCCCCACTCCACCCGGTCCGTGACGGATTTGAAGAACCGCAGAATTTATCTAACGCAGAACCAACGCCAGGATCACGATCCCCGTTCGGTACTGCTGCAAGCCTTGGGACATTATGTCCTGGGGCACGAAACTCCGCGGAACTACGGCGATTTTCTGGCACAGCGAGTGGCCACCAACTACTTCGCAGCCGCGCTGCTCCTGCCGGAGCATGCCACCGTTGAATTCCTCCAAAAGGCAAAGGCCGCGAAGGAAATCGCTGTGGAGGACATCCGCGATGCCTTTGCCGTGTCCTACGAGACCGCCGCGCACCGCTTCACCAACCTGGCCACCAAGCACCTGGGCATCACCACGCACTTCCAGAAGACACACCAGTCCGGCATCATCTACAAGGCCTACGAGAACGACGGCGTCACCTTCCCGCAGGATCACACCGGCGCCATCGAGGGGCAGCCGTCGTGCAAGGCCTGGACATCGCGGGCGGTGTTCGACGTTCCGGACAAGTTCAGCGCCTACAGCCAGTACACGGACACGCCTTCCGGGACTTACTGGTGCACGGCCCGGACCGAGCGCTCCGCCGCTGGTGAATTTTCCCTGAGTATTGGGGTGCCGTACCAGCACGTGAAATGGTTCCGTGGGCGCGAGACGACGGCCCGTGCTACCTCGACGTGCCCGGACCCGAACTGCTGCAAGCGACCACCTGCCTCACTTGCGAACGAGTGGGCCGGCAACGCCTGGCCGTCGGCACGGGCTCATTCGCACCTGCTCGCAGCCATGCCCCCGGGCGCGTTCCCGGGCGTGGACGAAACCGAGGTGTACAGCTTCCTGGCAGCCCACTCCGAGCGCTGACCCAACGCTCTCTCACATCCTGCCTGCTTTTCCCCCGATGCTCTATCACTTCCTGACAACATTCGGGAATCCTTCTATCACTTCCCGTGAGTTCTGCTGCCGAATGGAGCACGATGTGAGTACGACACTCGCGGGCAAAGGGGATGCACATGATTCGAGTCCGGAAAGCGGCAGCGGTAGTGGCGGCAGCTGCTCTGGCGATTGGCTCCGCAACGGTAACGGCCTGCGCACCACAGCCTGCCGACGTCGGGCTTCTTAAGGCCGACGGCGTCACTCGCGTTAGTGTCCAAACGGCCGACTACCCCACGCAATTCGAAGCGTTCAACGCCTCCGCGCGAAAGCTCGGCGCCGTCCTGCTTGCCGATGGTGGTGACGCCACGGATGGCAACGTGGTGTCCTCGCCCGCCAGCCTGCTGATCGCGCTAGGCATGCTGCGGGCCGGTGCTTCCGGGGCTACAGCGGCGGAAATGGACAAAGTCCTTGGGCTGCCCACCGCGGATCGCGACGAAGCGATGAACGCGTTGCTCGCGTCCCTGGAGAAGTACGACGGCGATCCCGGCTCGGTGGACGAAGAGAACCCGCCGCGCAAACCCGTATTGCACTCAGCCAACGGGATGTTCGTGGACAAAGGCGTGCCCACCGGCGAGAATTTCCTGGCAACCCTCGCCAAGCACTACGGCACGGGCGTCTACCCGGTCTCCTTCCAGGACGAGGCCGTGACCAAACCCGCCATCGATCAATGGGTGAGCAAGAACACGGGTGGCAGGATCAAGGAAGCGCCGGCAAAATATGACCCCGACAACACGCTGAGCCTGCTCAACTCTCTTTACTTTGCCGCAGCCTGGCAAACACCCTTCGACGCCAACGACACCACCGACAGGCCCTTCACCAAAGCCGGCGGGGAAGAGATTTCCGTGCCCACCATGCACGCTGCCGCCAGCATGGCCTACGCCGAAGGGGCGGGCTGGAAGGCAGTTGACCTGCCCTACGCCGAAGGTTTCGTGATGCGATTGGTACTGCCCGACGGCGGTCCCTCGGGTTCAGCGGGTCCGGCGGCGGTTCCGGCTGAGGTGCTGAGTCAGGCGGACCTCCAGCTGACCGGTGGGGACCACGAAATGGTTCAGATAACCCTGCCGAAGTGGGACCATAAGACCGCCTTCGATCTTCGGAAGGTCTTCGAGACGTTGGGCTTGAAGGAGATGCTCGCCACCGACTCCGACTTCGATTCGATTCAACATGGGTTGTTCCTGACCCAGGCCGCGCAGGCAGCCAACATCACGGTTGCCGAGAAAGGCACTATCGCTGCCGCGGTGACCCAGATCAATGCCGACGCCTCAAGCGCCTTGATCCCCGAACGCGAGATCACCCTCGACCACCCGTTCCACTACGAGATAGTGCACGTTGAAACCGGCCTGCCATTGTTCACGGGTTGGGTTGCTGATCCGCGCTGAAGAGTGATGTGAGAGAGCGTCGGCAGGAACGGGTCAGGATGTGAGAGAAGGTCGGCCGGAACGGGCCCGGATGTGAGAGAGCGTTGGCTAGCGAATCAGCCGTCCCACCAGCACTGCCGCAGCCTCAACGACGTCGTCCGCCTGCCGCTTGGACGAACTCAGGGCGACCTCGTGTCCGGCCAGAGTGATGATGTCCGTGATGACCGCGACCGTGAGCTTTCCCAGAGTGTCGTCGCTGGCTCCCAGCAGCACGGAGTTTTGCCGGACCCACTCGCGTCCACGTTCCCGTCGCAGTACCTCGAACCCCGGGGGAGTATCGCCCTCGATGAACACTCGCTCCAATGCGCGGTGCGTCCAGGTGTAATCGAAATAGCTGCGGCTGCCGACGTTGAACAGTGCCAGCGGATCGTTCTCGCCTGACTTCCTGGCCTTGGCTACAGCAGCGGCGACGAGCCTCTCGTGCTCGTTTTGGTAGTCATCCCACAGGGCCAGGAAGAGTTCGGTCTTGCCCCCGAAGTGGTGATACAGGCTGCCGACGCTTGACCCGGAATGGGCCACGACGTCCGAAATGCTGGCATCGGTGAAGCCGTGCTCACAAAAAACTTCCCTGGCCGCATCCAGGAGGTTTCTTCGGGTGGCGGCTGTCCGCGTCCATTGCCACGAGCCGGCATGGACTGCCGCGTTGGATGTTTTGCGAACCAAGGATGCTCCCTTCGCCGCGACATGCAGTTTGCCGGAGTGTGGTCGGGCTTCTTTCTGGAATCGTACCTCCACCAAGTCCGAAATTTGAAGCAATCAAACCCCTTGACCATCAATCAACTAAAGGAAAGAATCTTAGAAGCTCGTTCTAGAAATATGTGTTGCAGTATGTATCCGAATGCTGCGATTTTTGACGTCAAACGCCCCGAAACCCGGGTGCCGTTTTCACCGTCGCGCTGCAACTGGTTGAATCGCTATGAGAGAGCGCCAACTGGTCGCACGCCAAACAAAGCCAGAGAGGAACGCGGCCTGATGTCCGTTTCAAGCAAGTCGTCCGGGATCACGTCGAACAGGTGGTTCAAACCCGTCGTCGTTACCGCCATAGCTTTGGTGGTGGCGCTGATCCTGGTGCTCATCGCGCAGTGGCTCCGGACGCTGCAACCCGTGCAGCAGTTCCTGGTGGACTACCCAGGACACTCAGCGATCCCCGAAGGCACCCCCACGGGCTTCCCGGCCTGGCTCGGTTGGCAGCACTTCCTCAACATGTTCTTCCTGGTCCTGATCATCCGCTCTGGCTGGCAGGTCCGGACCACCACACGGCCGCCGGCTTATTGGACCCGGAACAACAAAGGGTTCATCAAGACCAAGAACGCGCCGGGCAAGATCAGCCTGGATCTCTGGTTCCACCTCACGCTGGATGCCCTGTGGGTGTTGAATGGCATCATTTTCATCGTCCTGCTGTTCGCGACCGGCCAATGGCTGCGGATCATCCCCACCAATTGGGACGTCTTCCCCAACGCCCTGTCCGCAGCGCTGCAGTACGCCTCTCTGAACTGGCCCATTGAGAACGGCTGGAACAACTACAACAGCCTTCAGCTCCTGACGTACTTTGTCACCGTCTTCATCGCCGCCCCGCTGGCAATCATCACCGGCCTTCGGATGTCCGGTGCGTGGCCGAAAAAGGCGGCGATCAACAAGTTCTACCCGATCGAACTCGCCCGCCAAATCCACTTCCCGGTGATGATCTACTTTGTGGCGTTCGTGATCGTCCACGTCACGTTGGTCCTGGCCACCGGTGCGCTGAACAACCTGAACCACATGTACGCCTCGAACAACGACTACAGCTGGTGGGGCTTCGGCATTTTCGCCGCCTCAATCGTCTTTACGGCGGCCGCCTGGTTCCTGGCCCGCCCGCTGTTCCTACGCCCGGTCGCCTCGCTGATGGGCAAGGTCTCGCGCTAGCGGGATCCGCCCTGCCACAGGGCATCGAACGGAGCACCCGAGGATACCCGGTTCTTGATGCCAGCTGTTACGAACGCCTTCGCGGTGCGTGCAGCCTCCAGCGGAGTGGCGCCCTTGGCCAATTCAGCGGTCACGGCCGCAGCCAGGGAGCAACCGGCACCGGACACAGCCACGTCGCCAACCTTAGGACTGCGCAGGACTTCCAGCGTTTCGCCGTCATAGTAAACGTCGACGGCGTCAGGGCCTTCCAGCCGCACTCCGCCTTTGGCGAGGACTGCTGCGCCGCTGATCTCGTGAATGCGAATGGCAGCGGCTTTCAACGATTCTTCGTCCGTGATGCTGAGTCCAGACAATGACTCGGCCTCGAAGTGGTTGGGGGTGACGAAAGTAGCCAGAGGCAGGATCTGCGCTTTCAAGGCCTGGTCGGTGTCCAATGCGTGGCCGGGCTCCTGTCCCTTGCAGATCAGGACAGGGTCAAGGACCACGTTCGCGAAGGAGCCGTCGGCCAGCGCCTTCTCCACCGTGCTGATGGTTGCCGGGCTGCCGAGCATGCCGATCTTCACGGTGTCCAGCACGGATGGTGCGCCGGAAGCGGGACCGTAGGCCGCCGTCGTGGCTTCCAATTGGTCAGCAATAACCTGCTGGTCAACCGGAACAAAACGGTGGTTCCAACTGTCCTGGGGGTTGAAGGAAACGATGCACGTGAGGTTCGCGATGCCGAAAACTCCCAGTTCCTGGAAGGTCTTGAGGTCGGCCTGCGCGCCGGCGCCGCCGGTCGCTTCGGAGCCGGCGATGGTCAGTGCAATGGCAGGGGCAACGGCTGAAGTCATGTCTTCCATCTTGCCAGCTGCCCGTCGGGGAGCCGATTTCGCGCCGGCCGGCCGATTTCGACGGCGCCGTTAATGCGGCAGCGCGCGTAACCCTTAGCCGTGCAAGCGACGGTAAGCTGCCTCGGCGGCGGGGTGAAGGGGCACGCCCGCGGTGTTGATGAGCGTCTCAGGGCTGAGGAATTGCACTCCGGTGCTCGTCTTTGGGACCAGGTCCTGAGCCCGTTCCACCAGGAGTTTTACGGACTCCGAAACCAGGTGGTCAGCGAGGTCGCTGCGGCAAAGGAGCAGGTTGGCCACGCCCACGGTCCATGTTGCATCGGCGTCCCCGTAGCTCTTGGCGGGGATCAGGACGCGATCATAGAAAACGCCGAATTGTTCGCGCATGGCCTTGATGTGCTCGGAGAGGTCGATCAGCCGAAGGCCAATGTCATTGGCGGTTGATGCGATGGCAGCGGTTGGCACGCCGCCGGACCAGAACAGGGCATCAATGGATCCGTCCCGCAAGGCGGCCAACCCTTGGTTCAGGCCGAGATTCACCTGCCTGAGGCCCATGTCTGCAGGAGCTGCGGAGATGATGCGCGGAACGGTCAGCGATGTCCCCGAGCCTACTTCGCCAACACCGGCGGTCTTGCCAGCCAGGTCGGCGAAGGAACGCAGACCGCTGTCCTCCCGCACGATGCAATGAACATAGTTTTGGTACACCTTTCCGAGCGCCACAAGATTCCCACCGGGCTGCGGGGTGGCCGCGGACTGGGCGGCCGCGTCCGCGAGCGCGACGGCGAACGTCGCCTCGCCGGACAACACTCGCCGGATGTTCTCCAGGCTTCCGCCAGTGGTCAGCGGCACGGCGGTTTCGGCCACACCCTCGCGTTGGAGCAACTCCGCGAACAATGTTGCGAATTCCAGGTAAAAGCCACCTGGTTCACCACCGGCGACCGTTAGCTTTTGCGGCTTCTCCTCTGGGGTGCAAGCGGTCCAGGCCGGCAGCAGTAGCCCGGCCAAACCAGCTGACAGTCCGGCTCTGAGTACAGCCCGCCTTGCCACGTTGCTGCTATTCATTCCGGTCACCGGGCACTGCCTGGAATTCAAGCCGGGCCGTCAATCCGTGCGGTTCTCTTCCCTCAAGCACAAGCTCAGCGTCGTTCGCATGCGCCAGACGGTCCACGATCGTCATGCCCAGGCCGTTGCCTGCGATCTTGCTGTGCTGCGGGGCCCGCCAGAACCGCGTCGTGGACGCAGCGCGCTGCTCGGCGGAAAGCCCGGGACCGTCGTCGGAAATCTCGACGGCAACCCCTCCTCGCGTCCGCTTCATTGCCACCGTGATCCGGGCGGCGGGGGCGTACTTGATGGCGTTGGCCAGAAGCTCACCCACCATATGTGCCAGCTCGTCCGGATTACAGGCGAGGTGGAGCGGTTGTTCCGGCTGGGCCAGCTTAATCGTCGAATTAGCGCGCTCGGCAGCTGGCATCGCCCGCTCCACCTCTCCTTGCAGGATTGGGAAGGGATCGATGGCGGTGTGGTGTTTGTGCTCAGCTTCCTGCTGCACGCGCGCCGAGCCCTCAAAGGCGCGGTGTTCCGCCGTCGCCAGCTTCAGCACGCCGTCGAGAATTGCCTCCACACGCTCAAGCTCAGCCACTACACCGGCCGCAGCGGCTTTTTCAGGCTCGGACTTCAGTGCCAGCTGCAGCAGATCGATCCGGAGCCGCAAGGCACCCACTGGATTCCGTAGTTCGTGCGATGTGTCAGCGATCAGCTGGCGCTGCGAATCGATGCTCTCGGTGACAGTGTTGGCCATCGCGGTGAACGAACGGCTCAGCTCCCGCAGCTCGGGCGGGCCGGCATCCGGAAGATGGCTCGTCTTGCCCGTCGTCTCAAGTTCGTGGACGGCGTGGCTCAGGCGATGGACCGGCCGCAGAACCCAGCCGGTGACGCGGGCAGCTGCCAACAGGAGGAGCGCCCCGAGCGCCATTGCGGCAAGCCCGACGACGAGCCACCGCTCCCGTAGTTTCTGCCGGGCCGCTTCGGGATTCACTTCAAGGACGGCCTCGCCAAGTACCTGGCTGGCTGTGCCGAAGGACCTCGAGATAACCTCCGTGCCGGATCCGAAGGGCCTGAGAGGGCTGAGCGTGGTGTCGCTGAGGTTCAGGCTGGCCCGGTTCAGTGCGTCACTGACTTCGGCCCGGTCCTCGCTGAGATTGCCCGAGCGGACTGTCTGCTGCTGCAGGCGGATCAGGATCCCCTCGCCGTAGAGCTCGGAATAGCGGTCCATTTCGCGTTGCAGCTGGGTAGTGTCGTTGTCCAGCGAAGCGTCATTGGCGAGCTGGGCGAATCGGTTCAATGAGGTCACGCGGTTGATCTGGAGTTCCTGCGTGAGCTCCCTGCTGGCCGACGTCAGGATCACGCTGGACACGGTGACCACTATGAGCACTGCTATCACGCTCAGGATGGCCAGGACACGGATTTTCACGGCTGCTCGACGCGGTAACCGACCCCGCGGACGTTGATGATGAAGCCAGGTAGTTGGAGCTTGGACCGGAGACCGGTGAGGTGCACGTCGAGGGACCGGGAATTTGCGAGGAACGCGTCACCCCAGAGGGCATCGAGGATCTGTTCCCTGGTCACCACTGATCCTGCGTTCCTTGCCAGGAGGCTGAGGAGTTCGAACTCTGTTGCGGTCAGTGAGAGTTCCCTTTCGCCAACGGATGCCGTCCTGCGGTCGAGGTCGACGCTGACCTCTCCCACCATGATGCTGTGGGGTGCCGCTTGCCCGGCACGGCTGGTACGGCGAGTCACCGCTTCGATCCTTGCCAGCAATTCCACGAGCTTCACGGGCTTCACCAGGTAGTCATCCGCTCCGGAACGAAGACCCAGGACGACGCTTCGTTCGTCGTCGCGCGCCGTGAGGATCAGGATGGGGACTTGTGTGACCTGTCGTAGTTTCCGTAGAACGTCCAACCCGTCCAAGTCCGGCAAACCGAGATCGAGCAGGATCACTTCGTGGTGGCGATGGCCCAGGAGTGCGTCCTCGCCACGGGATACCCTGGTGGCTTTGTGGCCGGCAGACGCAACAGCAGCGCTCAAAGCGGACGCCATGGCGTCGTCATCTTCGACGATGAGCACGTGCACTGTGTGATCCTTTGCCGCTTGGTTGGTTGATTGGAGGCCCGATGACTGGACGGTCGGTTAATTGGTTGATTGGTTGATTGGTTGGTTGGTTGGTTGGTTGGTTGACGTTGACGGTTGGTGGTTTGACGGTCGGAGGCCCCGATGGTCCGTCTTGGAGATTACTCCCTTCCTGCCGGATCCGCCTTCCAGCGCCCCCGCGCCTTCGGTCCCTGATCCGCCGTCGGACGTTCTCTCACATCCTGCGCCCTTTGGCAGGACGTTCTCTCACATCCTGCGCCCTTTGGCCCAACGTTCGCTCACATCCCGCGCCTGCTTAACGTTGTGAGGCCCGCTCTGCGCCCCTCGGAGTGACCAAAGAGCGCAGAACGGGCCTCACAAGCTATCCGGTTCAGGCGTTAGCGAGATCCTTATTGTCCTCGTCGGCGTCCCGTGAAGAAGAGCCCTTCGCGGCGAACGCGCTTCCCTGCTCGGCGTCCAAGTGCGTGGCCTTCTTGTTCTTCAGCGCGAAGATGTACACCAGCAACGAGATGAAGACCGCGGCAGTCACGTAGGTGAAGAACATGTCCACCTGCCCGGCCTTCTGCAGAGCGGCGCCAATCAGCGGAACCGTGCCACCGAACAGCGAGTTCGCGATCGCGTATCCCAAGCCGACACCCAGGGCGCGGATCGATGCCGGGAACAGCTCAGCCTTCACCAGCGCATTGATCGAGGTGTAGCCGCCCACCATGAGCAGGCCGCCGAGCATGAGCAGGAACGCCATGAATGGGTCCTTGGTTCCGGACAGCGTGGAGAGCAGCGGCCACGTGAACAGTACGCCCGTAACGCCGAACCAAATCAGCAGCGGTTTGCGGCCGATCTTGTCCGAAATCAAGCCATAGACCGGCTGAAGCAACATGAAGATGAACAAAGCCCAGAAGTTGATGACGGAGGTATCGGTCTTGGCGATGCCGGACGTATCGTTCATGAACTTCAGGATGAAGTTGGTGTACGTGTAGAACGCCACGGTGCCACCGAGCGTGATGCCAATGCAGATGAGCAGCGGCTTCCAGTGCTTGGTGAACAGCAGCTTCATTGTCCCCGGCTGTGCCTCGCCTTCAACCTTCACATGGGCGGCGCGGAGCTGATCGGCGGAAAGCGTTTCTTCCATGGAACGGCGAAGCCAGAGGACAACCAACGCAGCTACGCCACCAATCGCGAAAGGAATTCGCCAGCCCCAGGCCGTCAGGTCTTCCTTGCTCATGGTGTTCTGCAGGATCACGAGCACCAAGAGGGCCAGCATCTGCCCGCCAATTAGAGTGACGTACTGGAAGCTGGAGAAGAAGCCGCGGCGCTTGGCAGTCGCAGCCTCGGACATGTAGGTGGCGCTGGTGCCGTATTCGCCGCCGACCGAGAAGCCCTGCACCACCCGGATGAAGACCAGCAGGATCAGTGCCCAGAGCCCAATCACATCCTGGGTTGGCAGGATCGCGATGGCAAACGAACCGGCCGACATCATAGTCACACTGAGGGTCAGCGCGGCCTTGCGGCCCTTCCGGTCGGCGTATCGGCCGAAGAACCAGCTGCCGATTGGACGCATGAGGAACGACGTCGAGAAGACGGCCATAGCTTCGAGGCCAGCCTGCAGATCGTCCGAGGAGTTGAAGAAGTGCGACTGGAAATATGCCGCGAAAACCGTATAGACGTAGAGATCGAACCACTCCACGAGGTTGCCCGCGGAGCCTTTGAGGATGTTGCTCACGGCCTTGCGTGTCTGTGCGGCCTCGCTGAGGGGCGCAACTTGTTGGGTGCTCATCAATGAACCTTCCTGGACGGCGCCTGCGATGGCAGCCGTGTCTTGCATGAGTTCGTTCTGTCCATGAAGCTCGTGCTCATGGCGTCCTTGCGCATGGCTCTTCGTCGACTAAGAAAGGTCCTCCATGGGTGAAGAGGACATAATCCAAACTATTGGTGATGCACGGCACAGCCAACGCCCGGGGCGATTTCCTAACACTTCCTTAGGTTTCGGGCCCATGAATGCCCTGAACGCCTTGAACGCCCTCAACGCCCTGAACGCCTTGAACGCACGACGGCGGTGTGCGGCTTTGGCTTTGATCCCGCCTTCCCGCTGTGGTCCCTCCGGATGTTCTCTCACATCCCTTGGCCTGTCGGCGGATGCTTTATCACGTCCTGACCGGTTTGGGCGGATGCACTCTCAGATCCTGACCGCTTTCGGCGGATGCTCTGTCACATCCTGTTTCCTTGCTGCGGACAAGAGCGGATCGCGGGGTTACTGTTCAGACATGGCGACTTTTTCTCAGCCATCCTCGGGCCCTCGGCTGACGTTGAGGAGGTTATTCGGCAACCTGCCCCTTCCTCCGGGCCAAGTGACCGGAGTGACCATGATGGTCCTTCTCGGAAGGGCTAGCCCCTGGTCATTGCCGGGGTCCCACGCGCTTCACAGGATGGCGGGTTCTGGTCTCCTGGCGATTGGCGGTGGGCTGAATGCCTGGGCCCTGGCTGAACGAGACCGCCGCTCGACGGGCACTTTCGATTTGGAGAGGCCAGAGGAGCTCGTAACAAGCGGCCCTTATGCATTGACCCGCCATCCTATGTACGTGGGGTGGTGGCTCATCCATTTGGGCGCCGGGACACTCGCCGGTTCATCATGGGTGCTCGTGACATTGCCGATCGGAATGCTCGTGGATCACAGGGGAGTACTACGCGAAGAGGCTGCGCTGTTGGAGGCCTTTGGACGACCCTATGCGGAATACGCGAAAAGGGTTCGCCGCTACCTAGGCACAAGATCACGGCGCCAATGACCCCTTGAGCGCTGCCGGATGTGAGAGAACGTTGCCCGGAATGCGTCGGGATGTGCCAGAGGGTTCTGGGGAGGCGGTAATTATGTGAGAGAACGTGCGTCGTTGATGCGGACGATGTTCCAAATGGAGAGGCGCGCGATTCCGGCTGCTACGGCAATGCTCAACGGAAAGGCCCATGCTGTTGGACTCCAAAAACCTCCGAAGGGGACACACATAAGTGCCGGAGTCGTGAAGAATGCTGCGACATGAATCCATTGATTCCGGATGCGTCGCAGCGCCAAGCCCAAGAGTGAGCCCACCGCGGCACCGATTGCCCAAGCTGGTGGGGCACTGAAGACGAACAAAACGACCCCCCATGCTGGGTTTGATAGGGCAAAGAGGATGCCGAACACCAGGTGTGAGATCAAGATGCCTATCACCAAGGCCTTCCATCCTAAAACCACTCGGTCCTTTGGTCCGTAGATCCAGGCATCCGAAGGCGCAGGCAGACTCATCACTTGCCCCTTGCGATCGCGTTGAGTGCACCGGCCAGACCTGGATGCGTGAAGCTGAAACCGGCATCGACTAACTTCCGGGGTTCGACCCACCGGCTCTTCAACACCAGTTCCGTCTGTGTCCGGATGAGGAGCGCTCCGGCTTCGAGCAGCCAAGCCGGCGTCGGGATGCCAAACGGGACACCCATACTTTGCCGAACCAGGGACATCAGTTCGCGGTTATCCACGGCATACGGCGTTGCTGCGTTTACTGGACCCGTGAGTGCAGGCTGGCCGTGGACAAACACCACGGCGCGGAACAGATCCTCCACATGGATCCAGCTGAACTTCTGCGTGCCCGGCCCCATATACCCACCTAAACCAAGCCGTGCCAGATTTCGCAGGGGAGTCATCACGCCGCCGCCCGGACCGAGGACGATCGCAATGCGAAGCGGAACCTTTCGAGTGCCCGGAACATTGGCAGCAGCCAACTCGCCCTCCCACGCGCGGGCCACGCCTACAGAGAACCCGCTGCCCAGCACGCCCGCTCCTTCAGATTGTGAGCGATCCTCCGCGTGCCGATAGATCGTGCCAGTGCTGGCGTTGATCCACGTCCCAGGCGGGTCGGCGCATCGAGCAACCGCACGGCCCAGCACACGAGTTGTCAAAACCCGGGAGTCCACGATCTCCTGGCGGTTCCGGTCGTTGTAGCGGCAATTCACGGATCGTCCGGCGAGGTTCACCAGCAGTTCGGCGCCGTTCAGCACCTTGGCGATGGCGCCGTCGTCGTTCCATAGAGCATCAGCTGAAGCATCCCGCCCGACCGTCCGAACCTGCCAACCCTCAGCAACAAAACGATGCTTGAAGTAGCTGCCAATGAAGCCGGTAGCGCCCGCAAGGACCACTGTGCGCGGCATCACGATCCTTCCTTCACGCTGCGGACGAGTCCCAGAACGTCGTCAAATACCTTGCTGACGCCGGGAATCTTCGCGAGCGACAACCCCCGCGCTACCAAGGGCGCGGCGCCGTCGATCAGTTTCCGCGTGCGCCGTTGGCCCTCGGATTTGTCGTAAACCCAGAAAAGTGCGACACCCATATATGCAAGCCACAGCAGCTCCGGTAGATCTTCGCGCAGTTTTTTGGCGACGGCGGGGGAGGAATCGTCGACGGCGGACCGGAAGATCGCCAGCGAAGCCTCGCGGGCGGCGGTGGACGCCTCGCCGAATGGGTTGACTGGCGACGTCGGCCGGATCGCAGTCGCGATGAAATCTGAGCCGAACTGGTGATACGGCGCCATGACGTCGACGCCGGTGTGCAGTACGGCTTTCAGTCGACCTGCGAGATCGTGGACGTCCCTGAGGGCTCGTGCCGCAACCTCCGCATGCTCCTTCTGGACTTGGATGTACAGCTCCTGGACGAGTTCATCCTTGGAGGCGAAGTAGTAGTAGGCATTGCCGACGGAAACTCCCGCCTCCTGCGCGATGGCACGCATCGTGGTCTTCTCGAAGCCGATTTCGCGGAACATTTTGAGTGCGACGTCGGCTACAAGCTGCCGGGTCTGTTCGCTTTTTGCTGCCATGAACTACTCCTCGAACCAAGTTTTGAACGTGTTCAATAACGAGTATACCCGCGAATTTGAACACGTTCAGAAATGATCGTCGAAGAGTTGGTTGGATGTGAATGAACATCCGCGGAAACGGGTCAGGTTGTGAGAGAAGATCGGTGGAAACGGGTCAGGATGTGAGAGAGCGTTGGTGGGTGGGACAATAAAGCTGGTGTTGGGCCGAGCCCCACCAACCACAGTGCTAATACAGCCGGGTGCCTGAACCAACGGCGCCCGCGCGAACCACTACGAAATGGATGACCCATGCCCTCGCCTTCCGGCTCCAGCACCTTGAGCAAGCCTGCGCCCCGCTTCGCTTCGATCGGATCCCCATACTTTGGCATCATGCTCGCCATCATGGCCGTGGTGCTGATCCTGTCCAATATCGGCGCATCCAAGGGCGTCGTGCTTGGTCCGATCATCACTGATGGCGGATTCTTCCTGTTCCCGCTCGCCTACATCCTGGGCGACGTCATGAGTGAGGTTTACGGCTTCAAGGTGGCGCGCAAAGCCATCATTACCTCGTTTGCTCTCTCGGTCTTCGCTTCACTCTGCTACTGGGTGATCATCGTGCTGCCCGGGTTCACGGATGAGTACGGAACCGCCAAGCAAGCGGCTATCGAAGGCGCACTCGGCCCCGTCCCGCAGATCGTGCTCGCTTCACTTCTGGCCTTCCTCGCCGGCCAGACCATCAACTCCTGGATCCTGGTGAAAATGAAGGAGCGCACGGGCGAGAAGACCTTGTGGGCGCGGCTCATGGGGTCATCCGTTGTGGGCGAATTCGTGGACACCCTGATCTTCTGCAGCATCGCGGCCTCGGTCATTGGCATCACCGACTTCGGAATGTTCGCCAACTACGTCCTGGTGGGCTTCGTTTACAAGACAGCCGTGGAGTTCCTGTTCGTCCCGATCACTGTGCTGGTGGTTGGCTACATCAAGAAGCGCGAACCGAGCTACGGGCCGGTCGCGGCCTAGGTTTGCCGAGATCGCCGGAGCCGTGCCAGTTCGTTGGAAGTTTCCAGACGTCCACGCACGTTTCCGGCGATCTCGATGCTACGAGTAGTACCGGCCCAGCGTCTCTGCCTTGAAGTCGAAGAAATCCCCGGACTCGATGGCCAACCGCGCATCGTCCACCATCTTCACCACGAAGCGCTCGTTGTGGATGGAGATCAGCGTTGCCGAGAGCATTTCCTTGGCCTTGTACAGGTGGTGGATGTACGCCCGCGAATAGTTTCCACAGGTGTAGCAGTCGCAGCCGTCCTGCAGCGGTCCGAAATCGGCCTTGTAGCGGGCACCGGACAGGTTGAACCGACCGGACGGCGTATAGAACGCGGAGTTCCGTGCCACGCGGGTGGGGGAGACGCAGTCGAACGTGTCGGCCCCGTTCTCGATTGCCGTGAAGATGTCGTCCGGCTCGGAAATGCCCAGCAGGTGCCGCGGCTTGTTCTCAGGAAGTTCCTCATTGCACCACCGCACGATAGTGCCCAGGTTCTCCTTCTCCAAAGCACCGCCGATCCCGTACCCGTCAAACGGCATGGCGCCGAGGTCCCTGCAGGCCTTTCGGCGCAGATCCTCGTACTGCGCACCCTGGATCACCCCGAACAGCGCCTGGTACGGCTTCCCCACCCGCGCGGAAGTCAAACGAGCGTGCTCTTCCAAGCACCTCAAGGCCCAGAGCCGTGTCCGCTCCAGCGATTCCTCCTGGTAGGCCCGGGAGTTCTGCAACGTGGTCAACTCGTCGAACGCGAACATGATGTCAGCACCAATCTGATGCTGGACCCGCATGGAGATCTCGGGGGAGAAGCGGTGCCGGTCCCCGTTGAGGTGCGACTTGAACCACACCCCGTCGTCATCAATGTGAGCCAGCCGTTCCTTGCCGGGCGCCACCGCGTCATCGGGGCCGGAGGTGTCCACATTCTTCATGTCGATGACCTTCTTGAACCCCGAGCCCAGGCTCATCACCTGGAATCCTCCGGAATCCGTAAACGTCGGCCCGGACCAGTTCATGAACGCGCCCAGCCCGCCAGCGGCATCGAGGATCTCAGGGCCCGGCTGCAGGTACAGGTGGTAGGCGTTGGCCAGCACTGCCTGTGCACCGAGCCCTGCGATCGACTCGGGCAGCACGGCCTTGACTGTTGCTTTGGTTCCGACGGCGATGAATGCGGGCGTCTGGATGGTTCCGTGCGGCGTGGTAATGGTTCCGGTCCGGCCCAGGAAAGTGCCGCCATTGGCATCGATCAAGGCGTCCGACGGCGAACACGTTTCAGTCAGGCGCTGGCCCACCGTAAAGGAGAACCCGGATTGCCGTGAAGAAAGACCCGGCAAGGCAGTGGACGGAGGAGACGAGGGCAGGAAAGCGGAAGCTGGCACGCTACCAAGTGTGCCAGCTTTACCCCGGGTAACCTGCGGAACCCGTCCTAGGAGCTGTAGTTCTCAGCCTTCCAGTTATCCCAGGATGACCTGATGTCCGCCAAGGTGTGAGCCCCCAAATCGTAGGTAGAGGCAATGACCATAGAACCGCCGTCGGGCCTTTTCTCGGGGATCGGCAGTTGCTCGGCCACGATCAGCAGCCCATCGCCGTGCTCGGCGTAGCTGTGAACGGTGACGCCAACCTGGTGCCGGCTCTTGAACCAGACTTTGCCGGAAATCTCCTCACCAGTGGAAAGTGTGAGCGAATACTCGTCGCCGACGGGCGGAAGATCGCCCAGCCCCAACTTCTCGATAGCCGGACCACCGCTGCCTGGAAGGGACACGAAGTGGGTTCGCCGTTGACCATGTGGGTGTCTCTCAAGGGCGAAACGGAGTTGTTGCAGGAACGTAAGCCAGCCCTGGGTGATGTCCTCGTCCCATTCCGCCCACTCGGAGTCGTGGTCCAGCGCGGCGCGGGTGACTTTGACTTCGGTGCCGCCGGAAACAGGGTGGAGCTCGAACTCATCCCCGGCGTGGACAGTAAGTTTGGTGTGATCGGGATTTTCCACCACATCCGGGTGGAAGTAGATCTGTTTGATTTCATCGGTGAGGTCATCGGCTTCCCATCCGTGCCATTGAGCCACCAAAGCGGGTTCGCGCAGCATTGTCCAAACCTGCTGCGCGTCGGCATTAATCACAACGCTCAGATTGTTCGTCATGGCCCCGAATCTACCGCCGTTCGCGTCCGTAATACAGGTCTTGAAGTTTAGAAGTGCCGGGACTAGGCGGATGAATCAGGGCACCGCTCCTTCAGGCCCGCACAGCATCCAGTTCGATGCCGATGCGCCGGCCCAGCTCCTCTTCTCCGAGTGTCTCGGATCCACCGTGGGCCCGCAGGAACAGCAACGACTCCAGGCGGAGGAACCGCCATTCGCGCTCGGCTTCATGATTGCCGTTATCGATCGCGCGGAAGATTTCCTTGTCGTACAGGTTCGGTTCGTTCAGGGCGCGTTGGCGGACCTTCGCGGCGATTCGGGCCTTGAAGGGGTCCGTCTCCTCCGACTCGTGGGCGCGCAGCAATTTCTCGTACACGGCCGCGCGTTCAGTTTGTCCGCCCTCCCGGCAGATGAAGCTGGACAGCGCCAGGGCGCGTTCGATCGACGCCCAGCGGTCGGGGTTGCCGTCAAAGGGCAACACGTTCAGGAGATCAGCCACGGCCAAGGCGTTGTCCGGGTCCCGCAGCACGATGCAGAGATCGAACGCCAGATTGCTGAGGTCCCGGAGGCAGCTGCCCGACTTGGTGTTGATGCCCTTCGCCAGCCTTTCGGCGAGTACCTGAACGCCGTTCTTGCCCTTGTGATTTGCGACGGCGGCCCGCACGACGGCTTCTGGTGTTCCGGTCGGCTGGGGGATCAGCGCGAGCTCTTCTGGGACCGGCGGGGAGACTGCGGGCGGCGTTTCCGGGCGTGGGGGAACGACGACGGCGGAATCCGCCGCTGCTTCGGAATCGCCTTCTGCGGAGGTGCTGGAGTCCGCATCGGCTTCAGATTCAGGCAGGCGGACTGTGCCGGAGCCGGGCGCGATCGAAGCGGACGAGCCAGCGGAAGCTCCGCCACCCACGGGCACACTGGAGCCAACAGCGATCCGCACCGTCCCGCCGTCGACCGTTGTCACCACCAGCAGGGCGGCAACGCCATAATCGTCCTTTTCCACCTCCACGGCGGCAATTTCCTCGGCAGGCCCGTCTCCGGGCAGGAACACAAAGTCTCCGGGTTGCAGGTCCCCAGCCTGCTTTTCGCGGTATTGCTGTGAGGCTGGGCTGTGAGTCATCGGAAGTCCTTTGGTTCTCTTGCGGTCCGCCGTCCAGTCTACAAACTCCAGCCGCCGCAGGACGCGGGACCCGCTACGGACGATGCCGGAACTATAGGACTATGCCCGAACTAAAGGACTATGCCCGAGAAAGCCAGGGCCTGGCGCACCAGGTTGCCGCGGCCGCCCTCGAACTCCTGCTGAACATCGTCACTCAGGACTTCCTGCGGCGTCATCCACGTGAGTTCCAGGGCGTCCTGGCGCGGTTCGCATTCGCCGGTGACGGGGATGATGAAGACCAGCGACACCGCGTGTTGGCGGTCGTCGGTGAATCCTGTCTGCGACGGAGCCGGGAAATATTCGGCCACGGTGAAGGGAACGGGGCTGATGGGCAGCTGCGGGAAGGCGAGGGGGCCGAGGTCCTTTTCCATGTGCCGCAGAAGCGCTGCGCGGATGGTTTCACGGTAAAGGACGCGGCCGGAGACGAGGTAGCGAACCATGTTGCCGTCGGCGTCGCCCTGCAGGAGGGTACCGACTTCATTGACGTACCCGAGCGGATCCAGGCGAACGGGGACTGCCTCCACGTAGACCATGGGAAGGCGGCCGCGGGCTTCGAACAGGTCTTCGTCGGAAAGCCAGCCTGGATACGGGTCGGGTGTACGTACGCTCATGGTTAAGTTCTACCGCATCCTCAGCCGAAGTTCCTTGGCGGCGCAGCCCGCTATACGAAAGTACCCCTGCCGGTTCAACGAGGCAGGGGTACTTTCAGCAGAAGTGTCTTGCAGCCTTTAGAGGACTGCCCTTGTTCTCTGCGGTTACTGCGGGATGGCTACGTTGGCCGGGTGGTTCCCGACCTTCTTGTCCTCATATGCAGCACCGCCGAGGCCACATAGACCCGCTGCCGTGAAGCCCGCAGGGGCTGCGCCCAACGAGGTGAGGGCGACGCCGTCAACGGTTACGGTGCTCGGGTAGAGCGAGTTGTCGGCCGACTTGCAGACGAGCACGATGATCTTGAAATCACGGGGATCCGTGAAGGTCAGTGTGACCGTCGCGCCAGCTGTCACTGTGGCAG
The DNA here is from genome assembly GCA_050627125.1 of Arthrobacter sp. 21a14. Classification (GTDB taxonomy): domain Bacteria; phylum Actinomycetota; class Actinomycetes; order Actinomycetales; family Micrococcaceae; genus Arthrobacter. The sequence continues at coordinate 1,238,549 of CP192487.1, forward strand.
GCTGGTCGGCTGCTGTGTCGTATCCAGCCGGCGTGGTGGTTTCAACCACCCAGTACTCGCCTGCCAGCACGTTGGTGAAGGAACAATCACCGCTGGCATTGGTGGTGCAAGTGGAACCCGTTGTTGTGTCTTCGACACCACGCGGTGCTGCGAGTGGGGCAGCATTGTTGTACAAGGTGAAGACGGCCCCGGCGAGGGATGCTCCACTGCCTGTTCCGTCGTCTCGCTTGTGGACATTGATGGTGCCCTTGGCCGTGTTGGTGTAGGTGCAGTCAACCGTTCCTTGGAAGCCAAGGACGATGTTGACAGTGGCGCCGTTGGGTGTAGCCGAGGTGCCTGTGCCCGTCGCCGTGCAGCTCAGGTTAGTGAGGCTCCAGCCTGACGGGAGCGTGCTCTCGGTGACACTGTAGGTGCCGGCCTGGACACTTGTACCGTAATCACGCGTTCCACCGTTGCTGAGGTTGAACGTTGAAGGTGTCAAGCCACCTGTCGTGGTGTACCCGAAGGTGCCATCGCCGCCCACAGTTACCTTATGGATCTTGATGGAACCGCACTTGCTGAAGTTCAGGGGAACAGGTGCGATGAAATCCTTCAGGGCCGCCGTGAACGCGTCGGAAGACCGGCTCTTCAGGTAAGCGCCGCTGAACGTTTCGCAGGAGCCGGCGGGGATGATGCCGGCGTCGGTCAGGTTGATGGCAGCCTCACCGAAGGTCCGCGAACCCAGGCTCCGTGGTGCGTTGGGGGCGATGGGGTCAACCACGGTGCCGCTTGGACCGTTGTTGCTCGGATCGTTGATGGAGCCTTCGAAGTTGCCCGTCAACGTATGTACAACACCCCAGCAAGGAGTGGCATTGGCCGAGTCGCACAAGGACTTGGCACCGGTGGCAACCCAAAGGTGGTAACCCAGCGTGGGCGAAGTGCCACCCTGTGAGAGGTCGTACTTGATGAGGACGTCGCCTGCAGAGCGCACAGGGGTGATGCCATTGGCAGATAGCGTAGTGCTCTTGTTGAACTCGAAGTCCATATTGGTGGTGCCGGTGGGTTCCTGTACGCGCTCCCAAGCCAGGTATGCGTAGTCCTTGCCATTGGCTTCAGTCTTCAAATGCGCGTAGAAACGGAGCAGATCGCTCTTGTTGTTCGGAATGGAGCCGTCTACAACGGTCGGTTCGGCGGTATCTTCCTTAGTGCCTTGGCCGAAGGAATTGTCAGCTTGGCCTGTTGGCAGGTCGATTCCACAGCCGGAAATGGGCGCCACGCAGCTTATGGGAGCATTGGCCCAGTCCTGGGTTTCATCATTGAGTACCAGGTTTCCGTCAGCCGCGTCAAAGGGGCTTCCGGGGAGGTTTGCCTGGGCAGCAGTAGCCGAAAGCACTAAAGCCAAACAGGCTGCGGCCGCGCCAAACGTAGTGAGTTTCTTGTTCTTCATTGGGATGCCTGATTTCGAGTACTTCGTGAAATCCATACGGCCCGGACAGGGTTACCCGCGCCGCGACAGTCCCCCCGTAAAGGCAACCCGCATGGGGTTGCGGCCAATGGGAAATCGCCCTGAGACGTGGGCGATGGTGCTGTTGGGGAATTCCGGAAACAGCGATGAAGGGTCTTTCAGATGCCCAACCGCAGGAGTCGGGCTATTCGTCCCGACTGGGCTCGGGGCGTGCGCGGTGTTGCCACTCTCAATCCCCAGCACTTGATAGTAAGCTCCGCCCAAGAGAAAGACAATGGCCGAGCGAATCCTAGGTTTCACTCCGTTCCACCACGATCGACGCCGGCGCCGAGCCGCCCACAGCGTCCGGGTTTGCGACGTACAGAACACCCTCGCTGATCCGCGCCTCAACCCCGGCCCCGGTGAGCCTGTGCAGCAGTGGTTCCAGATCGCCGTCGTACTCAAAAGCCAGATCGCCGGACTCCGCAGCCGCACCGTGGATTACGCGCAGGATCCCGCCGTTTTTGGTGGTGAACGTCGCCGATTCGTCATCCGAGGTCCGGGGCCGGGCACCGATGTTGCGGAGTTCCTGCGCGGAATCGTCGACGCCGGGACTCACCCAGGTGGCAACCACCGCAAGAGCCGGGTCGGCTTCGTTGGACGTCGCCCACGTTCCGTCCCCGGCGCGTCGGGCGGGGTCGGCCAGGAAGGTGAAGCCATCCCGGGCCGTGATCTGTACGGTCGGGCCGTGCGAGGCCTCGGTGAGCACCGCGATGGTCCCGTCTTCCTGCGTGCGCCGGTCAAACTCTGCCAACACCCCAACCTCGACGCCGAAGGCAGTGGTGCCGTCTTGGGGCGAGCCGTCCACTGCTGCTCCATGCTGTACGCGATGAAGCGCCAGCCGACCTGAGCCGGCGTCGAACTCGAACCAGTCGTCATGCTGGACTGTGTTGACCAAGCCCAGGGCCTCCAGCAGCTCAGCCCACTGTTCCGGGCGGGAGGTGTAGTGGATGGGGCGGGCTCGCAACATGGGTCCTCCTGGGATGGCTTCGCTGGCACTCCGGCTTCTGTCCTCCACACTATGCCGTCCGGTTTGCCGCAGAATGAATCCATGCCCATCGAGCTCGAAGAATTGATCATCAGGGACGCGGCCGAATGGCGGGCCTGGCTTGAGGCGCACGCTGCCGACAGCCCGGGTGTTTGGCTGGTCCTGCATAAAAAGGGTGGCAACGTCACGGAGCTGGACTACGACGCCGCGCTGGACGAGGCGCTCTGTTTCGGCTGGATCGACGGCCAATCCAAAAGCCGCGACGCCGAGAGCTTCTTCCAGCGCATGACACCCCGGGGCCGTCGCAGCATCTGGTCAGCACGAAACGTCGGGCATATCGCCCGCTTGGATCAGGAAGGAAAGATGACTCCCGCAGGATGGGCGGCCGTCGAAGCCGCCAAAGCCGATGGGCGCTGGGAAGCTGCCTATGCCGGACCCGCGGATTCAGTGGTTCCCGATGATCTCGCTGCCGCCATCTCGGCTGTTCCCGAGGCACAGGCCATGTTCGACGTCCTGACGTCCCAGAACCGCTTCGCCCTCATTCACCGGACCAACCTGGTCAAAAGGGCAGACACCCGGGAGCGGAAGATCGCCGGATTTGTTGAGATGCTTGCCCGGCACGAGGCACTGTACCCGCAGAAGAAGCGCCCGGCTTCGGAGCCCAGGCAGTCAGAGCCCAAGTAGCGTCAGGGCCTAAGTAGCCCAAGGACCCAGGTAGTCAGCCTTCGGGCGCGAACGCCACGCCTTCACCCACGACGCGAAGGCAGAGCTCCGTGCCGGGCTTGGTGATGGACGCGTTCCAGTGCCGGATGGTGATGATCTCTCCTCCGCCGGGATAGCGGTGGCCATTTCCGGATAGGACGCCGTCCGCCGCGGTGTAAGCGCCGAGCCTTATCCGAACGGTCGTTTCGGGACCGAAGTAGTCCGTGTCCACAACCACGCCCCGGATGGGGCCGTCGGGTGCGATGCGTATCTGCTCCGGGCGGAGCATGAGCTGCACTTTGCCCTGTGCTGGTGGCCGGCGGACGGGAATCCCGCCCAGGGAACACGTGGCCAGGGACCCTTCCATCCACGCATCCAGGATCACGGCGTCGCCGAGGAATTCGGCCGTGGCGCGGTCTGCTGGGCGTGTGTAGACCACAAAGGGGTTGCCAATCTGTGCCAGTTTTCCCCCGCGCATAATGGCCACTTGGTCGGCAAAGGAAAGAGCTTCGGCTTGGTCGTGCGTGACGAGGATGGTTGTGACGCCTGCAGCGTTGAGCACCTTGGCCACAGCCCGGCGCGTAGCTACGCGGAGCCCGGCGTCCAGTGCCGAGAACGGCTCATCCAGCAACATGAGCTCCGGTTCGCGGGCCAGCGCACGTGCCAGGGCAACGCGCTGTTGCTGCCCGCCTGACAACTGGTGCGGACGTCGCTTCGCCATCGAGCTGTCCAGGGACACCATTTCGAGCAGTTCCTGGACGCGGGAAGCAACGGCCCGGCGGCCGCCGTCGAGCTTTCCGGAATCCAGCCCAAAAGCGACGTTCTGTCCCACGGTCAGGTGCGGGAAGAGAGCCCCATCCTGGGCGACGTATCCCACCTGCCGTTTGTGCGCAGGGAACCACACTCCATTGCCCGCAACTGTTGAGCCGTTCAGGGAAATAGTCCCGGTGTCTGGATGCTCGAAGCCTGCGATCAAGCGAAGCAGCGTGGTTTTGCCTGAGCCGGAAGGACCAACAATGGCGGTGGTTCCGCCCTTGGCCACGGAAAGATTGACTCCCTTCAGCACAGCCTGGGAACCGAAATTCTTTGTGACCTCAGCGATGTCCAAGTGCGTGTTGGTGGTGGGCACGATGGACGGCGCGACGCGCGGTGACGGGAGCCTGGGGGGAGATTGTTCGGTCACTGTCCGGCCACTTTCTTGGACTGTTGGAAAAGAAGGTAGGTCATCGGGGCGGAAAGCACGATCATCAACAGCGCATACGGTGCGGCGCCTGTGTAGTCGATCTCGCTGCTCTTGCTCCAGAACTCTGTTGCCAGGGTGCGGGTTCCATTGGGCGAGAGAAGGAGGGTTGCCGTGAGTTCGTTGACGATGGCCAGGAAGACGAGTGCGGCACCACCTGCCGCAGCCGGCGCCGTTAGCCGCAGGGTCACACGGAAGAAGGACACCATCGGAGCTTTGCCAAGGGATTGGGCGGCTTCATCGAGCTCTTTGGGTGCCTGGGCCAGCCCGGAGCGGATGTTGACCAGCGCCCGGGGAAGGAAGAGGAGGACATAGGCGGCCACCAGCACGCCGGCGCTTTGGTAGATGCCGGGAACTGCGCGGATGCTGACGGTGACGAAGGCGAGGCCCACAACGATTCCTGGCAGGGAGCTGGTCACGTAGTTGGACAGTTCAAGCATCTTGCTGAACCAGCTGGGATGCCGAACCGCCAAGTAGGCCATGGGAAAGGCCACGATCGTGGTAACTGCGGCGCCGGCAGCCCCGTACACGAGGGTCTGCAGCAGCGCGGGCATGAATTCGTCGGCTGCCCATACCTCGGCACCACCGGCAGAAAGCCAGCGCAGGACGAACCAGACAGGAAGCCCAAAAGCCAACCCTGTCAGGGCCAGCAAAGCGAGCTGCGCCGGAGCCTGGTATCCGCCCAAGGGCGCCCGTGTTGCTTTCGCTTGGGCGCCTGACCCAATCCGCGCGTAGCGGGCGGTGCCTCGGCTCTTGACTTCGGCAAGGAGAAGAAGCAGGCAGAGGAAGACCAGGACACTGGCCAGCATGTTTCCGGCGGCACCGTTGAACGTCGACTGGAACTGGACCATGATCGCCGTCGTGAAGGTATCAAAGCGGATCATTGCGAAAGCGCCATATTCGGCAAGGAGGTGCAACGCCACCAGCAACGCGCCGCCGGTCATTGCGATACGAAGCTGCGGGAGCACTACCCGGAAGAAGACGGCCCAGGAACCGAGGCCAAGCGACGCGGCAGATTGTTCGATCGCCGGATCCAAGCGCCCCAGCGTGGCGGCGGCGGGAATGTAAACCAAAGGGAAATACGACAGGGTGGCGATCAGCACGCCGGACCAGATGCCCTCCATGGAAGGTACGGCGGATACCCATGCGTAGCTGTTGACGAAGGCGGGAATGGCAAGCGGTGCCGCCAGTGCCACGGCCCACCAGCGGCTCCCGCGTAGCTTGGTGCGCTCAACCAGCCAAGCGCCGCCCACCCCAAGAATGAGGCACAACGGCACTGTCAGGACCATCAACATGATGGTGTTCAACAGCAGCTCGCCAACCCGGGGGCGAACAATGAGTTCGACGGCGGTGTCCCAGCCTGTCGCTGCCGTCATGAAGATGACGTAGCCCAACGGCATCAGGGAAAACAGTGCGATCAACACCGCCAGCAACGACACCGTGGAAACGCCGAATGGCGGGCGAGGGCGTTTGCCCTTGCCCGCCGTCGTCGTGCTCCCTGGCGACTGTGGAAGGTCGGGAGCCGATAGATCAGTGGTCACAGAATTACAGGAGTCCTGCCTTGGTCATCAGATCGGTGACCTTGGTGGAGTTCAGCTTGGCCGGGTCAACGGTGGGTGCCTGCAGTTCCTTGATGGGGACCAGCTTGTCATTGGCATCCACCTGCGAGGCGATGGCGTACTCGAACGAGGTACCGTTCTTCAGGACTTCCTGGCCCGTCTTACCGGTGATGAACTTCAGGAATGCCTGGGCATCTGCTGCCTTTTTGGATGACTTCAGGACACCGCCGCCGGAGACCGAGAGGAACGCGCCCGGATCCTGGTTCTTGAAGAAGTACGGCGTGACATTCTTGGAGTTCTCGCCGGTCTTGGCCTGGTCGCCATAGTAGTAATAGTGGTAGATCAGCGCGGCGTCCACTTCACCGGCGTTGACGGCCTTCATGGCCGTGCTGTTGCCCTTGTAGGCTTTGAAGTTTTCCTTCATGCCCTTGAGCCACTCTTCCGTGGCGGCTTCGCCCTTGAGTTCGAGCAGTGCTGCGACGATCGCCTGGAAGTCGGCGCCAGATGGTGAAGCGGCCCACTTGCCCTTCCACTCTGGGTTCGCCAGGTCCAGCATCGACTTGGGAAGCTTGTCTTCGCTGATCTTGTTCTTGTCGTACACGAGGACGGTAGAGCGGGCTGCGATGCCGGTCCACTTGCCCGTGGAAGGACGGAATTCTGCGGGGACCTGGTCCAACGTGGCCTTGTCTACGTCGGCAAACAGTCCGGCATTCTCAACCTGCGCCATTGCGGGCGAGTTCTCTGTCAGGAAAACGTCTGCCGGAGAAGCAGCACCTTCCTGGACGATCTGGTTGGAGAGCTCGGTATCCGAGCCCTGCCGCATGGTGACCTTGATGCCGGTCTCCTTGGTGAAGGCGTCCACCCATTCCTTGGTCAGGCTCTCATGCTGCGCGTTGTACACCGTGATGCCTTCGCCGGAAGCAGCAGCATCTGCCGACGGCGAACCGGAGGCGGCGGGGGTGCCGGCGTTGGAGCCGCAGGCCGTGAGGCCAAGGGCGGCGGAAGCGAGCAGGGCGATTCCCGCCAGCGCGTTTTTGGAGAGCTTCATGAGGGCTTCTTTCTGCGAACAAAGACACAGAGTCCCAAGCTTTGGGCTTGTTCCGTGTGAGCGGGAAGGTTTGGGGGAACCCGCTGAGAAAAGCGTAGGTTAGGCAAACCTATGCTTCCAAAGCCTGGAACACTTATGTGACAAGGATCACAACAATTACGGAACTATTGCGTGCCGTAATTACCTCTATCTAAGTTTCCAACGTGGCTGCTGCCTCCAGCGCCATCCAAGCCTGCAGTTGGGTGGAAAGCTCGACGGCGGCCCCCGCCGGATACGTTTCACTCGCCGGGCGCAAGGGGTTGGGGGAGAAGGTAAGGCCCGGATATTTGGGATCACCGCCGGACTCCCGGCGGCCGTCCCAGAAGGCCCCGGCTGTGCTGAGGACGAGTCCTTTGGCGATGTCACGGGTGTTTTTCGCGAGGCGCTGATCCCTCGCGGCAAGTGCCAGGTAGCGGATCAGGATCCCGGTAAAAAGGCCCCCGTCCCCGGTTCCATCGCCGTGGATTACCTGCGTGCCGGGCACCGTGAGCTCCACCCCAACGGTCTCGACCAGACGGGCGGCGCGGTCCAGGTTCTCCTCTCCGCCCAGTTCCAGGAGTGCCCCAAGGATTGGCCCTTGGTTGTAGGTGTAGACCGCATCCTCAAGGACGATCTCCCCATTCCGTATGCGAAGTCCGTCCAGATAGAGGCCACGGCCGGGGTGAAGCAGCTTACCGTTCAGCCAGTTCACCAGGGCTTGGGCCCGCTCACGGTGATCGGTTCGTGCGAAGTAGAGGGCAACCGGGGCCGTTGCCGGAGTGTTCTTGAAGTCCCTCTTGGTGCTCCAGAATGTTCCGCCGCCCAGATCGTCCGTGGAAGCCGAATCGAATTGCAGCGTCAGCTTCCGGCGGACATAGGCGTTCCGACGCCGTCCGGGCTTCCGCGTCTCCTCGGCCAGTTTTTCCAATCGGAGGGTGGACAGTGCCAGCCAGGCCATGTCGTCGTAATAATCGTTGACGAACCTGAAGAAGTTCCGGAGCCGGATGGTGGTGATCAGCCGGGAAGCGAGCCGTCCCGCGCTGGGGCGGGAGTCGCCGTCGAACTTTCTCTTGGTGGCCAGTTCCCGGCGGCCCGTGTCCACCAGGCAGTCGACGTAATGCGCCTGCCACCAGTAGTGCCATGGACCGAGAAGGCTGCGGATGCCGCGGGAGGGGATGCTGACGGCGCCGAGGTGGGTGCCCGGGATGAAAAGCAGCCGTCGACCGAAACCCCGCGTGACGGAACGGGCGGCCTCATCTGCGCGAATCGCCCACATTACTGTCTCCGTTGCGGGTGGTTGCTGGCCGGCAGAGTTGCTTTCGGTGGGCATGGAACCAGCCTATCCGGGGCTTGGGGTGCGCTTGATCACAATTCCAGTTAACATGCATTAACGGATTTGAGTCTGCATCAAGGAGGATGGATGGACATCAAGGGCACGGTCGCGCTGGTCACCGGCGGGGCGTCAGGCTTGGGCGCGGCAACCGCCAAACGCTTGTTCGACGGCGGAGCGTCGGTGGTGCTGGTGGACCTGCCAAATTCTGCCGGGGAGGATTACGCGGCGGAGTTGAACGCCAATGGTTCGGCGGCTGGCGCGAATGGGGTTGGCTCGAATTCGGCGGGTTCCGCTGGCGGGGATGCAGGTCCACGGGCCGTCTTTGCCCCCGCAGACGTAACCAACGAAGCCCAGGTCCAGGCCGCCGTCGACGCCGCGGCATCACTGGGAACCCTGCGGATAGTAGTTAACTGCGCCGGCATCGCGACGCCGGGCAAGGTCCTGGGCCGCGATGGTGTCCTGCCGCTCGAGGCATTTAACAAAGTCATCCAGATCAACCTCGTTGGAACCTTCAACGTCGTCCGCCTGGCAGCTGCGGCTATGGCGGAAAGTGACCCGGTTACTACGGAATTGGGCGGCCCCGAACGCGGAGTCATCATCAACACGGCGTCCGTCGCCGCATTCGAAGGGCAGATCGGCCAGCCTGCCTATGCCGCATCCAAAGGTGCTGTTGCTGCGATGACACTGCCCCTTGCGCGCGAGTTCGCCCGCTCCCTGATCCGGGTTGCCACCATAGCCCCCGGCATCTTCGAGACCCCCATGATGGCCGGATTGCCGCAGGCGGCCCAGGAGTCACTCGGCCAGCAAGTACCCCACCCCGCCCGGCTTGGGCGCGCGGGCGAATACGCCAACCTTGCCGCACACATCGTGGAGAATGCCATGCTGAACGGCGAGACGATCCGGTTGGACGGCGCCATCCGCATGGGCCTGAAATGATGGGCGACTACAGTGGCGACGCGGCACCCGCAGGTTCGGGGCGCTACGTGCCGGCGTCTGTGGCGGACCTGCCCACGGCTGACTTCTTCGACTTTGAGTCACTCCTCAGCGTCCAGGAACAGCGAAAGCTCAACGAGCTCCGCTCTTTCCTTGCCTCCGAGATCGACCCCTACGCAGGGCAGTGGTGGGACAAAGCCGAGTTCCCCGAACACATCCTGCCCAAGCTCGCGGCCCTTCGCCTCAGTGCTCCTGCCCAGCGCGGCTACACACACTTGTTCGCCGGGCTAGTTATTGCCGAGATGACACGGGTGGACACCTCCATCGCGACGTTCTTCATGGTCCACCACGACCTCTTCGTTGAATCGCTCTACGACTTCGGCAACGACGCCCAGCAGGACAAATACCTCGACGACGCCTCGAACCTTCGCACCACAGGCGCCTTCGCGCTCACCGAACCAGAGCACGGATCCGACGTCGCGGGCGGCATGCAGACAACAGCACGGCGTGTGGAAAGAGCGGAGTCCGACGGCGGCGATTACTGGGTGATCAACGGCGCCAAGCGCTGGATCGGCAATGGGACGTTCTGCGACTACATGCTGGTGTGGGCCAAGGACGAAAGCGACGGCGCAGTTCGAGCATTCATCGTGGACGCCTCGCTGCCGGGCATCACACGGAGCCGCATAGAGAACAAGATCGCCTTGCGGACAGTGCAAAATGCGGACATTCTCTTCGAGGACGTCCACGTCGCGGAATCAGACCGTTTCGCAGGAATCAGCAGTTTCGCGGATACTAACCATCTCCTGCGCGGCTCACGGATCATGGTTGCCTGGCAGGCAGTCGGCCAGCAGCTGGCAGCCTTCGATGTCGCGCGGCAGTATGCAGTGGAACGACTGCAGTTCGGCAAACCCCTTGCCCGGTTCCAACTTATCCAGCAGCACCTGGTGGATATGCTCGGCAACGCCGTGGCCAGCATGGGGATGATGGTGCGGATCGCCCAACTCCAGGAAGGTATTTCCCGCGACGCGCAAGGTGCCCGGCACGGCGGTGCCGACATGGCACAGGTGGCACTGGCAAAGGCCTACTGCAGTGCACGGATGCGTGAAAGCGTGGCCTTGGGGCGATCCATCCTGGGCGGAAACGGTATCGTCACCGACTACAAAATTGCCAAGATCTTCGCCGACGCTGAGGCCATCTTCACCTACGAGGGCTCATACGAGATCAACTCATTGATCGTGGGCCGTGCAGTAACGGGAGTCTCTGCCATCGTCTAGTCAGTCGCTGTCCGGGTTCCCCGCGCTTACTCCTGGGGGATCTTTTCGCCAGCCTCAACGCGGACATCAATGGAATTTCCGCGGACCGGCATCGGGCAGGTGCCGTAAGGCGTAAAGGCGCTGGGGTAGTTGATGGCGCGGTTGAAATCGATCACCACGGATCCATCGGGGCGTGGACGGGGGATGAAAACCTTCCGCCACTCATCCGTGGTGTCGCCGTTGGTCTCATCATGGAAGGTCACGTTCAAGGCGCCGAGTTTCTCTTCCTCAGCATGGAGGCGGACTTCATGGGCAACGCCAGGAACCTGGAACACCACCTCCCCGGCAGAACGATGAACGCCGTCCACCAAAGGGTTGGCCGTTCCGATGGGTACATCCACGGGCTGGTCATATGGTTCGAACCGACCCTGAATCACCCAGTCCGGGTTGTAATCGTAGGTGGGAACCCCATCGAAGTCCGTAAAAACGGGCGAGCCCGCGTCTCTGGTCCGGATGGCATACTTGTCCGCCCGCATCGCAAGCTCCACCACCACCTGCTTGCCGTCGTCGCCGCCGAACTGCACCCACATAAGGGACTCTTCATCCTGCAGGGTCGCCGTCACGGTGCCATCCACAATTTCGCCGGTCTCGACGAGGGTCAGGCCGTCCTCGGCGGTGGCTGCGAGGGTTGCAGTCGTGCCATCCGTTGACCACAGGCCCGGGGCGAACTCGACTTCTGCCGGCTCCGACTCGAGCCATTGAAACGACGTAAGCGTCAGCCAGCCATGGTCCGAGGCCAGTGCTGCATTCCGAGACGCTCGGAACCGCTCCCAACGGGCAAGCTGGGCGTCTGTTGCAGTGGTGGGCGAGCTCATGGTTCTCCTCGGCAGATGTGAGCCACGGTTGGGCGGCTTTTGCAATCTCCTCAACTATGCGCCGCACCGGTGCATTCCCGGAAGCGTGCAGCATCGAGGGTGCAAACTCAGGCATGCAACGATGGGCCGCGCATCGTGTGCACGGCCCATCGTTCGTTCGGATCGCCATTCGCAGTGGGGCCTATGAGTCCTTGTGGTCCTGCGAGGCTATGGAAATACCGGTGGCCATCGGACTTGGCCTTTTGCTATTTAGTGCTGACGACGAGCCGATCGCCTGACGCCCAGGAAAGCGAGCAACGATCCCAAGGCCAACAGCGCAGCGGCCGCGTAGATGAACGCCGGGCTTTGAGCGCCTGTGGTAGCAAGGGGCTCTGGTTCCGGAACTTCTGCGGGCTGAGTGGGCTCGTCCGTGGGTACAAGTACCGGGCTCGTGGTGCTGGTGCTCGGGCTAGGTGTGGGTGTTGCCGTGCTGGAGCTGGTGCTCGGGCTAGGGCTGGGTGTGGGTGTTGCGGTGCTGGTGCTCGGGCTAGGGCTGGGTGTGGGTGTTGCGGTGCTCGGGCTCGGCGTCGGTGTCGGTGTTCCGGTACTGGCGCTCGGGGTGGGCGTCGGCGTGGGTGTTGCGGTGCTGGCGCTCGGGGTGGGCGTCGGCGTGGGTGTTGCGGTGCTCGGGGTCGGCGTGGGCGTCGGTGTGGGTGTGGGTGTTGCGGTGCTGGGGCTCGGCGTGGGCGTCGGTGTGGGTGTGGGTGTTGCGGTGCTGGGGCTCGGCGTGGGCGTCGGGGTCGGCGTGGGGCTTGCCGTTCCGTCGCCTGTTCCGTCAGCACGGGTTCGCCGCGTTTCGGCACCAACGGGGGTTTCTTCACCTGCAATAGTTACGGTTCCGCTGTTGGTGTAGACGTCCAGCTTCCTGTCGGTCACTTTGGTGACCACGAACAGCTCCACCCGTTCACCTCTGGGCAGGCCCGTCCATCGCACCGTTGCTTCTTGGGGAGTGCACTCGACAGTCGCGGGGTATTGCTCGTTGTCCATTGGCTCGGTGATGTTTCCGGAGCTGCTGACAACCCTGCCGACGCGCGGAGTGATCTGGTCGCAATCGATTTCCATGCCGGCGGCGGGCGTGTCCGTCACAACCACGTCGTTTGATTCTGAAGGCATTGGAGGCATGTAAAAGATGGATTCAAGTTCAGTTTGCGGAGCATCGGCCCACCACATGGACTTGCCCGCCGAAGTAGGGGGAGCCGGATCGCAGTCCTTGGTGCATGGACCGTCGACATCGACAGGCACGCGTACCACTGTGGATCCCACGGTGAAGTTCAGTTCCGTCGCTTCGCCGGTGCCCGGCTCCACAGCATACTGCGTGCTGAAATTGCACGTCCCACCCACATTATTGGGGTGGTCCGCCACGAAGTCGGTCAACGTGAAGACCACTTGTCCGGCATCGTTCGCAGCCGCCTTGGCGACCGTCACGCCGTCGGCGTTGTCCAGATCAAATGACGCGGCACCAAACCAGCGAAGCTCTGGTGGGAGCTGGAGGTTGAAGGTATCGCCCGGTTGCGAGTTGTCTGGAACGGACCACTGACAGGTGAGGTCTACTTGGTCCCATTGGTTTGTAACCACTGAGTCCGTGCTGATGGTGACGGCCGCGCCCGGGATGACGGCAGCGTTTGCCGGCACCGCCGACCAGGCGAGCCCGAAGGCTGTCACCACAACAGCCAGTAGCGCGGCCACCAGGGAGGCGGACTTGAGATGGAGCTGATTCTTCATGTGTTGGCTGGTCCTTCGAATGCGGAAGCGTGTCTCGTCGCATGGTGAGTGGCGGCTCAACGCTGTTCGTGACGGCACCAACAGGCTTCACTCACATTGCTTCAGGAATGTAGTCCTGGGGCGCGGGTTCTGAAGGGGCATTTGCCAACGGGAAGAACTGCATGCGTGCGGGTCGGAGGGCTCCTTCGCCCAGGCTTTCCATGGCAGTCCTGCACTCCATGAGTTGCCCAAGGTTGTTTGCTGAGAGGGGCAAGAGCACGTGGACGGCAGAGTTCTTGTACATTGCCGTGGCACCTGTCCCGTGCAGCTGCCGTTGAACAGTTTCTCCGAGCCGCGCCAGCAGGGTCCAGCGATGGACGCGGCTCTCAAGCGGCTGGGGCAGGGACAGGATCGCAAGGGCGTAAGGGTGGGAACATGCCGTTCCAAAAATGGAGAGTTCGTGGATTTGTCGCTGGAAATGGGCCTGTGTGGCCAGGCCCGTCTCAACGTCCGTGCACGAAATCGGCGGTGCGGAATCGGCGGCCTCTGCCCATCCTTCAGCCAAGGATTGGAGAGCCTCTATGTCCATGTTCCGGTCTGCTGCCAGGAAGAGGGCGCGGAAGTCCGTCATGGTTTCGCCGATTCCAACACCATTCCTGGCCCGTGCCGCGCCCAATGATCTCGCAGTAGGAGGTGGAACACTGGCTCGTGTAGCCAGCGATGTCACCACCGTCCGGACCTCGGGCAGGAACCAGTCTGCGGGGAACCGCCAACCATTCTGATAACTGGTGGTCTGCCATTTGCGCATCAACAGGTGTCGGGAAAATGTACATTCGGCGAATGATTTTGTCCGGAACGATGTCATATCCGAATAGTGCGTCCGGATAAGGATTCATGACGAAAAGCGGTAGAAGGATCTGTTTGGTAAAGAGCCTATACAAATTCGCGTCATGACTTGAGCTTGGTGCCCACTGCGTATATATGGGCACGATTTTATACGTTGTGGGGGTGCCTTAAATGGCATCCGGGACAGGTACTGACAACGCTTCCAGCGCAGGAGTTGAGAGCGATGGTCATCTAATCGGGTTGGTGCGTGGCGGTGACATGTCAGCATTCGACGAACTGTACGAACGCCATGTGTCCGTCGCGTCCACAGTGGCCCGGCGAAACGTGGACAATCCAAGTGATGCCGAGGATGTTGTGGCCGAGGCCTTCCAAGCCGTATTGCAGAGCCTGGTTGTGGGACGGGGGCCGGACAACTTCTTCAGGGCGTATCTGCTGTCCACTGTCACCCGTCTGTCACATCATCGGAACCGGAAGGCCGGGAGGTCGCTGCCCAGTAGCGACGACGCCATTCTTGACCGTACGCTGCCGGATCCGGATGCCGTAGTCAAAGCCTTCGAATCGCATACGGTTGCAAAAGCATTTCGCGCCCTTCCCGAACGGTGGCAGGCCGTGCTGTGGTACCTGGACGTGGAAAGAATGAAGCCAGCGGCGGTGGCACCACTCCTGGGTCTGTCCGCGAATGCCGTGTCAGCACTGGCGCTCCGGGCACGGGAAGGCTTGAGGAGGCAATACCTGCAGGCCCATGTGGCGGAAGAACCGGACAGTGACTGCGCTGGATTCGCATCGAAACTCGGTACGTTCATTCGAGGGGGACTTTCAAGGATCGCTGAACGCAAGATGCGTCAGCACCTTAATGGTTGCTCGAAATGCACCGGCGCCCTCTCGGAACTAAAGGACGTTCAGGGAACCATGAGGGCTGTGCTTCTCCCTCTGGTGACCGGCATACCTCTCGCCACCTTGGCAGCCAAGGGTGCCGGACTGGGTTTCCTGGGAGGGCTGGTCCACATCAAGGCAGCGATAGTGGTCCCGGCAATTGGGCAACCAGCGGTAATGGCCATCGTAGCGGTAGCAGGATTGGGCCTGGCTCTGGGCGCGGTTGGAATCGTTGGTCGCTTGACGCCGGATGTCGCCATGGAGCAGTTGGCCATTGAGACAAGTTCCTCCCGACAGGAGTCCTTCGTAGGGACTCATGCCCCCTCTCCCACCGCGACGCCGATGCCCAGCCCGCCATCGACTGTGTCGCCAGCTGCGGTTGAGCCGGCGCCGTCAAACGCCGGGGCCGAACCCTTGGTGGCCGCCCCGGTACCTTCTGGCGTGGAATCCCAGCCGACGCCTCAACAATCTGTTCCATCACCGAACCCCGACTCATCAGCGGCAACAGCCCTTCCCGCGTTACTTGAAGCGGTGACAGCCTCGGTGCGGATACCAAAGGACCGAGGTTCCGGCATGACCGCCATGGAGGTGGACTTTGGGATCGGCGGCTCACAGACTCTAGGACCAGCCAAGGCCGTGTTCTCAGTGGAAATGGATGCACGGATCCAGGAGAGTTCGCTGCTTGCTCCGGACGGGTGGTCGTGCTCCATGGAGGGACGAACAGCCGTCACATGCACTACAGCTTCGGCACGGCGGAGCGACCTTCATTTTCAGGTTTCAGCCCAGTCCAAGCGTAAAAAGGGCACCGGTGTCCTGACATATTCCTTGAGTGGAAGTGGTCTTGCAGCGGGCGAATTCGTGCACAAATACTGACCACGAATCACTGCCAGATACAGCGTCACGAACCAATTGCTCCGGCCACTACCTCAGAGGCGGTGCCCTGAGAGGGCAGCTGCCCATTTATCTGTGCAATTTAGGGGAAATATGAAAGCAACGTTTTTGGCCGTTGCAGGCTTGCTGGGCGCGTCGGCGGCGGTCTGGGCTTTGGTCCCGATCGGTCAAAACTGGTTCGTTCGCAGGTTCAGCTCGCCGCATGGCCTCCGTTGGGCCATGGCAAGTTTGGGCGCCCTACTGTTGCTGTCACTGATGGGATGCGCAATGGGGCCGGCGCAGCGCCCCTGGCTTGAGGTTGTAGTCCTGCTCGCAGGAGCCGGGTTGATTGTGGGCTTTCTTGTCGCGCCGGCCTTCAGGATTCACCATGGTGTGGCCATGCAGCCTCGAAGGGTGCTGGCCATAGGAGCGCACCCGGACGACCTGGAATTGGCTTGCGGTGCCACCCTCGCCAAACTGGCAGATGCCGGGCATGAAGTCCGAACCATGGTGATGAGCTCAGGGGGAAAAGGAGGAGACAGCGCAGTCCGTGTGACTGAAGCGGCATCGGGCTCGGATTTCATGGGTGCGTCCAAGGTCCATGTCCACGACTTTACGGACACCAGCCTCGCGGACCATGGGGATGAAATGGTCCAGGCGATTGAGGCCGTGATGGACGATTTTCGCCCCGACGTCGTGATCACCCACTCCCGTAACGACTACCACCAGGACCATCAGGCCGTACACAGTGCGACCATGCGGGCAGCCCGCCAGCACTCCTCCATCCTGTGCTTTGAGAGTCCTTCATCCACACGGCAGTTCGATCCCAGCGTCTTCGTGGATATCGCGGGGTATGTGGACGTGAAGATTCACGCCGTCGCCATGCACAGGAACCAAAAGGGCAAGCCTTATATGAGTGCAGAAAGAGTACGCAGCCTCGCAGCATTCAGGGGCTCGCAAGTGAAGACGACGTATGCAGAGGGTTTCGAACCCGTTCGATTGCTTGGCTCTGCCGTAGGGGAGTTCTGATGGTTCGGGTACTCGTAACAGGCGTTGGAGGACCAGCTGGCTCCTCCTTGGCGCGCCAGCTGAGGGAACTGGGACATTGGGTCCTGGGCGTTGATATGCAACAGGTCCACGGTTCTGCGGCTGATACGGTCTCCTTGGTGTCGGCGTCCAGTTCTCCCGACTACCTGTGGGAATTACGGGGACTCGTGGGCGCCCATGGCATCGAGCTCGTGGTGCCCACCGTCAGCGATGAACTCGTCCTGGTTTCCGAAGCCCGGCAAGGCTTCGCTCCCAATGTCGAGGTCCTTATTGCCGACCCCGCACCCGTTCGAATCGCGAATGACAAATTCCTCACCATGAGGTGCCTTGCCAATGCAGGCGTCGCCGTCCCCGATTTCGGGCTGCCCGGCGATTTCGCCTCTGTTGACCAGGCGATGGCGCGGCTAGGAGGATCCCTGGTGGTCAAGCCGCGGATTTCCCGCGGTGGACGCGGGGTCCAGGTCCTGGAAAAGACTGGCGACGGCGGCCGGAACGCGGCCCACGTCTGGTCCTCCTTGGACGATTCCTGGATCGTACAACGATTCGCGCCTGGAACGGAGTACGCACCCGTGGTCCTTCGCCACAGGCCGGAGCCGGGTCAGGACGATCTTGTGGTGGTGCTGGAGAAGACAGAACTCAAAGAGGGACGGGTAGGTAACGCCCTGTCCGTCAGGAGGAATGAGGGAGCCGAGAGCACGGACGTGGCCCAATTGGCTGATTCAGCCGTGACGGCGCTCGGGTTGACAGGACCTGTAGACGTGGACGTGCGCCGCCTGCAGAACGGAAGTCCGGTGGTACTGGAAATCAATGCGAGGTTTGGCGCAAACAGTGCGTTCGCCCCTGAACTCCTGGAGAACGTCCTTTACCGATATGTCGCCGGTCGATTAACCGGAAGGCCTGCGTGACACCTCTTGATGCTGCCCTGGCGTTTGTCCAAATTGGGGGCGTGCTGATTCTCAGTTTCGGCGTGGTCAAAATCGTCTACGTTCCACTGGCCTTGTATTTCAACCGGCTTTACCGTTCCAACTCTGCCAAGCATCGCTATTCCGTCATCATTGACCGGCCCCTGGTCTCTGTGATCGTGCCCGGCTATAACGAGGCCGTGGTGATCACCAAGTGCGTCGAGTCGATACTGGCCAGCCGCTATTTACGTCTGGAAGTGATTCTCGTGGACGACGGTTCCACTGATTCCACCGCCAGCATCATGGCTGGGCTTGCAGATCAATATGATCGCGTCCGATTTCTCTCCCAAACGAACGCAGGGAAGGGAGCTGCGCTCAATTATGGAATAGCCAAGGCCAATGGCGACATCCTGATGTTTGTCGACGCCGACGGAATTTTTGCACCCGACACCTTGATGCGCATGCTCGAGGGGTTTGATCACACCAAAGTGGGAGCGGTATGCGGCGACGACCGGCCGGTTAACCTGAATCGCGTTCAAACGATGATGCTTGCCGTCCTGAGCCACGTCGGGACCGGTCTGGTCCGCAGGGCCTTGTCCTTGTTGCATTGCCTGCCAATCGTCTCCGGGAACATAGGTGCCTTCCGCCGTGACGTGGTCCAGCTGGTAGGCGGTTTTCACGAGGACACGCTCGGTGAGGATCTTGAGCTTACGTGGCGTGTCTATAAGGCTGGCTACCGGGTGAGGTTCCAGCCCTCAGCCCTGGTTTACGCCGAGTCGCCGTCAACGATGGGCGGATTGTGGCGGCAGCGTGTTCGGTGGTCGCGGGGCTTGCTGCAGACGCTCCGGATGCATATCGGGATGCTTGGGCGTCGGCGTTACGGGCTGTTTGGCATGTTCCTTTTGTTCAACGCCATCACCATGGTGGTGATCCCCATGCTGCAACTTGCCATATTGGCGGTGCTGCCCTTCCTGTACCTTGCCGGTTCGGGTCCCGTACCCGCTGAAGTCCTCGCCATTCTTGGTTGGTTGGGACTATTTGTGTCCCTCGCGCTGATTGTCTTCTCCATTGGCCTCAATCGTTCATGGAAGGATCTTCGCTTTCTATGGACGCTGCCACTATGGCCCCTGTATTCCGTATTCGTTGGCCTGGCTTTAGCCAGTGCAATTATCAAGGAGATCCGCGGCAGCCCTGCCGTATGGAACAAGTTGCAACGGACGGGCGTCATTTCCGTAACTGCCACAGAGGCCAGCCCCAGCTACGAGGTGCGAGTATGAAGGCTTTTGGACCCACGAGGCTGGTCGCAAGGCTAAGTGCTGCCCTGGTGAGCTCGGTTCTCCTTGGCGTTGCATTGACGGGTATCGCTGCGTGCGCAGAAGAACCGGAGATTCGTCCTATGGACCGCATGGTGAATCTTGGCTTTGAGGACGTTGTCAACGAGGACCGGTCACACCTTGTGGACTTAGCGGAACGATTGGAAGCTGTGGACGCCACCGCAGTATCGATCTCCGTGGGACGCACAGATTGGACGGCCTTTCCCTGGTCCGGCCAACCCGAGGCGACCTCCTATGAGGTTTCCCGCACTGGCCGGGACTTCGTGGCGGAGGCGATCTCAGCATTGGGGGCGGCGAAAAACGGCAAGGAACGTGATGTGATCCTCACGATCGATGTCCTGTTGGATCGTGCGCTGAGTGAGGACCCCTCCCTGGCAGGACGAAATATCGCCGGCGAGCCATCCACGTCCTTCGCCAGTGTGTCGTCCCTGCGGCACGGCAAGGCCGGCGCCCGTTTGGCTTCCCTGGCTGCCGCCGTCGCGAATAAGTACCGGCCCACAGCCGTGAATCTCACGGAATTGATGTTCGATGATTTCACCTTTGGCAATGAAGATTTCGATGACTTCAAAGCCACCACCGGAGAAAAAGACTGGCCCAGAAACCGCGAAGGCGGCATCGACCAGTCGGATGCCCGGATCAGCACGTGGCGGAGCGAAGCCATGGCTGACATCGTGCGCAGGGTGGGAGCCGCCGTCGAACCCTATAGTGTCCGGCTGGAGATGGACGTGCGCTCGCCGCGGGATTCACCGTCGGCGGACCGCGCCGATAGCGGCCATGACTACGACCTCTTGCTCAAGCAGCTCCACCGGCTCCACGTTTGGGAGTACGTAGGACTCAATGCCGAGCGCTCGCCGCAGACAAAGGATCTCGCAGAAGCCCTGACCCACCGCGCGGGCTCCCGTATGTCATTGTCTATCGGACTCTGGTCCAATGACGGCACGATCTCCCCGGAAAGGTTCGAAACGGCCTTGCATGAGGCTGTTCGGGGCGGGGCGACATCCGTGTCCGTGACACCCGCAAGCCTGATGACCGCCGGGCATTGGGAGGTGTTGCGGAACGCCTGGGCCCCGTAATCACGGGCTGTCCGGTACTCATCCCAAGGCGTACCCTGAGCGCATGGGCATGGAATCCGTGATGGCGGCAGTAGTAAGCCTTGCACTGATTGTGGGGTCGGTTTGGGCTGGCACACGGCTGGTGCAGAAGGGTGTTTCCGCGAAGGGAGCAACGGGCACACTCGGGAGTGTCCTCTCCATGATCGAGCCGGCCACAGGTGCGCCGACCAAAATGGAGGCCGCGGCAGCCCGCGAGGAAATGCGGCAGCGAAGGCACGAGAAATTGGTAGCCGGCCCGGGCGCCGCAGAGGCCGGGCTGTTCACCGGGAAGGTGGTCCTGCCGCCGTCGACGAGCAAAGCCTCTAAGCAGCAATCCGGTGACGCCAAAATCTGAGACGTATTCCCGCAGTAGAGTCCTGTGCGGGTAAGATCCCGTAGGAAACATTAGTAACCCGGCTCACAGTATCCAGCGCAGTGTACGAGCCAAACCAGATCCCGAAGGTAAGTATCTATGGTTCACACTGCCCATCAAGACACCGATCTCGCCGCAGAACTGCGGGCCGATGTGCGCCGCGTTTCCACCCTGTTGGGTGAGTCCCTGGTGCGACAACACGGCCCGGAATTGCTGCAGCTCGTGGAGCAGGTCCGCCTGCTGACCAAGGAATCCAAAGAAGCCGCACGGGGCGGAGCCGACGCGACCGGTCCATGGAGCGCGCACGACGTCGTTGCCCAGGTCCGCGAATTGCTCGCCTCCCTGCCGCTGGACCAGGCGACGGATCTGGTTCGTGCCTTCGCGTTCTATTTCCACCTCAGCAATGCGGCCGAGCAGGTCCACCGCGTCCGCGGGCTTCGGACCCGCCAGGAGAAGGACGGTTGGCTTGCAAAGGCCGTCACGGAAATTGCCGGCCAGGCTGGGCCGCAGGTCCTTCAGGACGTGGTAAACGAGCTTGATGTTCGGCCCATTTTCACGGCGCACCCCACAGAGGCCTCCCGACGCTCAGTGCTGGACAAGGTCCGCAAACTCTCCGACGTACTAGCCCAGCCCACTGAAGAGGGAACGTCTGCCCGACGCCGGCAGGATCGCCAGCTCTCGGAAATCATCGACCAAATGTGGCAGACCGATGAGCTTCGCCAGGTCCGGCCAACGCCCGTGGATGAAGCGCGCAACGCGATCTACTACCTGAACAGCATCCTCACCGATGCCATGCCGGAGATGCTGACAGACCTTTCCGAGCTTCTTTCCGAGCACGGCGTGGTCCTGCCTGCTGCCAGTGCGCCGCTGCGTTTCGGTTCCTGGATCGGTGGCGACCGCGATGGAAACCCCAACGTCACCGCGGCAGTTACACGTGAAATCCTGCAGTTGCAGAACCAGAACGCGGTTCGGATCAGTATCGCGTTGATCGACGAGCTGATCTCGGTCCTGTCCAACTCCACGGCTTTGTTCGGGGCTGACCAGGAACTGCTGGACTCGATCGACGTGGACCTCAAGAACCTTCCCGGCCTGGATAAGCGCATCCTGGAGCTCAATGCCCAGGAGCCTTACCGACTCAAGCTCACGTGTATCAAAGCCAAGCTCATCAATACGGGCCGCCGCGTTTCCGCCTCGACCTATCATGAGCCCGGCCGGGACTACGCCACCACAAGTGAGCTGTTGGCCGAGTTCGGCCTGCTCGAAACGTCGCTCCGGAACCACGCCGCTGGCCTTGTTGCCGACGGCGCCTTGGCCCGTGTCCGCCGTGCGATCGCAGCCTTCGGCCTTCACTTGGCAACTCTGGACATCCGTGAACATGCCGATTACCACCACGATGCCGTCGGACAGCTTGTGGATCGTCTTGGTACCGAGAAGCCGTACGCCTCCTTGACCCGCGAGGAACGTTTCGAATTCCTTGGTGCCGAGCTGGCCTCACGCCGCCCACTCTCTGGCCACCCGATCAAGCTCGAAGGCACCGCGGACGGCACTTACGACGTCTTCCGGAGCATCCGCCAGGCCCTGCACACGTACGGTCCGGACGTCGTGGAAACATACATCATTTCCATGACCCGGGGCGCCGATGACGTCCTGGCCGCCGCTGTGCTGGCACGCGAAGCCGGTTTGATTGACCTCTTCGGGGCAAAGCCACACGCCAAGATCGGCTTTGCTCCACTGCTGGAAACCGTCGAGGAGCTCCGCGCCTCCGCTGAGATTGTGGATCAGTTGCTCTCTGATCCGTCTTACCGTGAACTGGTCCGTCTCCGCGGCGACGTCCAGGAAATCATGCTCGGGTACTCCGATTCCAACAAGGAATCCGGAGTCATGACCAGCCAGTGGGAGATCCACAAGACCCAGCGCAAGCTGCGCGATGTGGCCGCCAAGCACGGTGTGAGGGTCCGTTTGTTCCATGGCCGTGGTGGTTCTGTAGGACGTGGAGGTGGTCCGACGTACGACGCCATCATGGCTCAGCCCAATGGTGTCCTCGAGGGCGAAATTAAGTTCACGGAGCAGGGCGAGGTCATCTCGGACAAGTACTCACTTCCTGAGCTTGCCCGCGAAAACCTTGAACTGTCCTTGGCAGCTGTCATGCAGGGTTCTGCCTTGCACCGGACTCCGCGTACCTCCGAAAACGAGCGCGAGCGCTACGCGAATGTCATGGAAACCATTTCCGATGCTGCCTTTGCGCGCTACCGGGCATTGATCGACGACGCCGATCTTCCGGCCTACTTCCTGGCGTCCACACCCGTGGAGCAACTGGGTTCCTTGAACATCGGATCACGTCCCTCCAAGCGTCCCGATTCCGGGGCTGGCCTGGGCGGCCTTCGTGCGATCCCGTGGGTGTTCGGTTGGACGCAGTCGCGCCAGATCGTTCCTGGCTGGTTTGGTGTGGGCTCCGGCCTGAAGGCGGCACGCGAAGCCGGTGACGCCGACCAGCTCATGGAAATGATGGACCGCTGGCACTTCTTCCGTTCGGTGATATCCAACGTCGAAATGACCCTGGCCAAGACCGACATGGAGATCGCGGGACACTACGTTTCGTCCTTGGTTCCTGAAGAACTGCACCGCTTGTTCCACATGATCCGGGACGAGTACGAGCTCACGGTTGCTGAAATCGAGCGGCTGACCGGGGAGCTTGAACTCCTTGACGCCCAGCCCACCCTGAAGCGGTCGCTGGAAATCCGTGATCAGTATCTGGACCCGATCAGTTACCTGCAGGTGGAACTTCTACGCCGTGTGCGCGAGGAATCGGTGTCCGGTGCTGAGATCGATGAGCGGCTTCAGCGCGCCATGCTGATCACCGTCAACGGTGTGGCCGCCGGCCTGCGCAACACAGGCTAAACGCTCTCTCACATCGGCGCCCGTTTTTCCGGAACGCTCTCTCACCCCACGAACTTTCGAACGGGGTGGGGGAGCGTTCCGGCTTAAAGCACCTGCGCTTGAGCGTTAGGGTTGTTGGATGCCGTCGTTCCAGACCAAGTTGAAGATCACTGGCCTCAAGCCTGGCAACCCTCCCGAATCGGTCATGGCGGCTGCGATAGAAGCTTTGGAAACCCGTCATCATGTCGAATCGAACCAGCTCGATATCGTCGCAGGTGTCCCGCAACTCAGCCTGCGCTTCACAGTGAACGACCGCGACTACTCGGGTGAGAACGACGAAGCCCGGACGTCGGCCGCGATGATGCGCGACGCCGTCGAACGCGTTGCGCTGACGGGTAGCCTCTACGTGTTGCGCCGTAGCCGCGGACGCTGGTCGCCTATCTAGGCTTGCGTTACTCCGGCTGGGGCACGTCGCCGTCGAACGGTTCATCCACCGGGGAGCGGCTCCCGCGCCGTCGCGTGACGATCAATCCGACCACAACACCGATGACCAAGCCGACGCCTACCCCGATGAGTGAGCTGGCCCAGAACGGCAGTTTGGTTGCGGAGCCCGTGAAGTAGCCCAGGCCCACCTGCCACACGGCCCACAGCACCGCGCCCAAACCGGCGCAGAGGCTGAAACCGCGGACGGAGACGTTGGCGATTCCAGCTGCGGACGAGGTTGCGAGCCTGCCGCCTGGGACGAACCGCGCGCCGATGATAGCCCCATAAGTGGAGGATCGGCCTGCCTTGGCGATGGCCTCGTGGATTCCACGGTGGACTTTCCTGCCCCATGCCCAGCGATCCAGTACATGGCTCACCCGCCGCTTAAACAGTAAGTAGACTGCCATGTCCCCGAGCCAGGACGCGAAGGCTGCGAGCAGCAGGATGAGCCAGAAATTGGCGTGGCCATCGGCGGCCAGTGCTCCGCCGGTGATCACCACCATTTCGGACGGGATCGGTGGGAAGATGGCATCGCCCAGCACCATGGGAACGATCCACAAATAAATTGCGGATCCCCACGTCTCGGGAGCGATGAAGTCCATTGGCACAAGGTACCGCACTTGCCGCTCGGGCCGCTCGGCGGGAGACTGGCGCAATGCAGATCGAAATCATGCACGGGGACATCACCACGCGCGACGTCGATGCGATCGTTAACGCCGCCAACTCTTCATTGCTTGGCGGAGGGGGAGTGGACGGCGCGATACATCGGGCCGCCGGCCCCGAACTGCTTGAGGCCTGCCGGGAGGTTCGCCGCACCAAACTGCCGGATGGGCTGCCTGTGGGGGCCGCCGTCGTGACCCCCGGGTTTAGGCTCCCGGCGCGCTGGGTGATTCATACGGTGGGTCCCAACCGGCACGCCGGGCAAACCGATCCCGCGCTGCTCGCCTCGTGCTTCCGGGAAAGCCTGAATGCGGCTGTGGAGGCGGGTGCCCGGTCCGTCGCTTTTCCCGCGATCAGCGCCGGAATCTATGGTTGGGATGCCCGGGAGGTCGCGGAAGTAGCGTTCGACGCCGTGGGCTCGTTCTCATCTGAGTCTTCAGATGGTGCCGCGACCGCCAGCGGACTTGAGTTGGTGGAGTTCGTCCTGTTTTCGGAGGATACGACGGCGGTCTTCCGGGCAGTGTTTGATGTTTAAGTCCTGAGCGGCCACTGGGCTGCTCCCGCTCAGGCGGCTTCGGGCCTGACGTCACCAGCCGGGTGGACGGCGGCTTTGTGGCTAAGGAACCTGCCCGCTTTGAAGTACCAGTATGGCCAGGCTGCCCACGATGACGCCCCGGCGATGAAACCCGCTCCCATCACTGCGTAGCGGAGCCACTCGGGCCCGGGAATGAGGAAGCCGAGGCCGGCAACGGGAAGCCCGGTTAGAAGTGCTCCGCCGATGAATCGGCCAAGCTTCGCGAGCCCGTTCGGAAAGTCCTCAACGTGGAGAAGCCTGTTGTGCGCCACGAGGAACCAGACGCCTTGGATCACAATGGCGGCCACGGAAATTGCTGTTGATGGCTCGAACCCCAAGACCTTGAGAACCAGCAGCGCGGAACTTGTGGCTCCGGCCGCGCAGGCGGCCACCGTTACCCATTTCAGCGGCTCGGTCCATGGTGCCTGGGGAAGGCGTTTATGGACTTGGAGGATCACAGGGATCACGAGCACGTTGAACACGGCGCCTGTGGCGTCGTTGATGGCACCGAAAACAAACGGGCCGCCTTTGGGGACTTCCACGGCGTACATGGCCCCGAGCGTCAGGACGCCGGCAACGCCCACTGCCGCAGCAGAGTAGGCGAAGGCCGAAGCGGTCCTGTCGCCCCGCATTTCAGTGAATTGCTTCATCGGAACTCCCGGATTCTGACCAGCAAACCAATGGTAGTCCGGTGCTGTAGCGGAAGGAACGGGCTCCGCGAAAGGGTCAGCCGTGGGCTTCGCTGAGCTCCAGTTGGCTACGGTATTCCACGCGCTCCTTGGTGATGGGATCCACGAAGGTGATACCGCGGGCCAACAATTGAAGCGGCTTGCTGTAATCGTCCGGGGCCTTGTCCAGGAGGTCCGGATAGAAGGCGTCGTTGACGATGCCCAGACCCAGCGATGCCATGTGCACACGGAGTTGGTGTGTCTTTCCGGTGTGCGGCTCCAGCCGGTACAGCGCGCGCTGGTGGGTGCCGGCGTCGAACGTCCTGACTCTTTCGATGCGCGTTTCCGCATTCGGTTCGCCGTCGATAACTTCGGCGAGCAGATAGCTGCGGGACTTGGTCATGCGGTTGCGGACCACCACAGGGAATTCGACGGCGGGATGGCCGTCAGCAGGTGCCGCGGCGGACACACACTCGTATTCCTTCTGGACCTGGCGCTTCTCGAAGAGAACCTGGTACCGGCCGCGGGTCTCTGGGTTGGTCGACAACAGCAAAATGCCCGCCGTCATGCGGTCGAGGCGGTGCATGGGGATGAGGTCCGGCAGATTCAGCAGGTTCCGCAGGCGGACCAAGGCGGACTCTTGGATGTACGTGCCGCCGGGTGTTGTGGGCAGGAAATGCGGCTTGTCCACCACGAGGATGTGTTCGTCCTGATGCAGGATGTTGATTTCCACGGGCAGGCGGGTCTCCGGAGGGAGTGTCCGGTAGTACCAAATGAAGGTGTGGTCCTCGAGTTTGGTGCTCCTGTTCAGGCGCACGCCGCCTTCACCCACGATTTCGCCGGCGTCGAAGCGGTCTTCGATGCCTTGGGGATCGATGTGTCCCCAACGGTGCATCATGTAGTCCATCGCGGTATCCCACGGCCCCTCGTCCGGGAGGCGCAGGCGGGTCGCGTTTACGCCGTCGCGCACGGGAAGGGGGGATTGCATCACCGGACAATTCTACTGTGGCTCCCGTTGTGGGCCCGCTCTGCGTGCCCTGGGGCTGGAGGAGCACGCAAACCGGTACCCACAACGCAGGTTCACACCGACGACAAAAAAGTTCTTGACAAGAAAAATTGTCGGTTGGCATACTTGAAGCATGTTGGACATCGAAGTGATTGAGGACGCCGCTGCGGCAGAGGCGTCGTTGGATCCGATCCGCACACGCATACTTCAAGAGCTGGCGGAACCGGGCTCGGCCACTCAACTGGCCGCCAAGGTGGGGCTGCCCCGGCAAAAGGTCAACTACCACCTCAAGGCCCTCGAGCGGCATGGCCTGGTGGAGCTTGTGGAAGAACGCCGGAAAGGAAACGTCACCGAGCGCGTTCTCCAGGCGACGGCTGCCTCGTACCTGATCTCGCCCGTTGCGTTGGCTTCGGTGGCCCCGGATCCGCAGCGTTTCGCCGACAGGTTCTCCGCTTTCTGGCTCCTGGCGCTCGCCTCCCGCACCGTCCAGGAAATGGGGAAGCTCATTTCGGGTGCGGCAGCCGCCAAGAAGAAGCTCGCGAGCTTCGCGATCGATGGAGAAATTACTTTCCGCTCAGCCGCGGAACGCGCCGCTTTCGCTGAGGAGCTCGGCGTGGCGGTCACGCGGCTCGTCGATAAGTACCACGACGGCGGTGCTGCCGCCGTGGCAGGCGGCGCACGAAAGCACCGGCTCGTCGTCGTACTTCATCCCACACTCAAGACCCCGTCAACGGAAAAAACAGCAGAAAAGGAACAAGGCAATGACTGACAACCGGAAATTCGAGATCGTGGCGGACACCGAACTGCCGGCTACTCCCGAGCGGGTGTGGCAGGCGGTCACCAAGGACACGGCGGCCTGGATGTTCCCCACGGATCAGTGGCCCGATGTGAAAACCGTCGAGGAATACCCCAGCCATCTTGTGTCGCGGATGGAGGGTCCCAACGGTTGGTTCAACCAGTTGGAGCACGTCCTGGAGCCTGTGGAGGGTGGCCGCGCCAAGCTCCACTACGTCCACAGCGGCATCTTCGCCGACAACTGGGACGAACAGTACGACGGCGCCAGCAAGCACACGGAGTTTTACCTCCACACCCTGGGCCAGTACCTGCAGTATTTCGATGGGCAGCCCGTGGTCTTCACGGATATCCAGGCGCCCGCTTCGTCGCAGACTGCGGACGGTTTTGTGCAGCTGAAAAGGGCTTTGGGGGTGGACGACGTGGCAGCCGGTACGCCATTTGAGGTGGACGTCGACGGCGTGGGCAGGCTGAGTGGAGAGGTGGACTTCTCCAACGAGAACTTCCTGGGCCTGCGCACCGCCGATACGCTGTACCGCTTCTTCGGCAGGAATGCTTTTGGTGCGCCGGTGGGCATGACCGTGCATGAATTCGGTGGCTCGGGGGACTCCGAGCTGACGGCGAAGGCGTGGGGTGCGTTCCTGGAGAAGGTGTACGCGTAGGAAGTACTTGCCCAACTGGCTGGCATTAGTGGTTGTTTTCAGCGCGCTGAGAACAACCACTTCTGCCAGTCAGTTTCCGTCTAGGGGGCCCAAGCGCGGGCGACTGCTTCGAGGGAGGCTTCATAGATTCCGGCCCAGTCAGTTTCGGGTTCATTCATCCGCGCCAGCTCCAGGCTGACGAGCCCATGCACCTGTCCCCAAATGGCCATTGCGATGACGGAGGGATCATCCGAACGGATCCTCCCAGCACCTTGGGCGGCGACTACTGACTCCACCAGGGGGAGCATCGAGGCTGAGGCGACTTCCGGCGTCGGGCTGCAATCCACGTAGGCGGCCAGTGCCCCGCTGAACATGAGCCGGTAAAGTGCCGGATGCTCCAAGGCCCACGCGCGGTACGCCCGGCCCAGGCCGCGAAGTCCGTCTTTGGCTGCGTCCTGTTGAGATTCCCCAAAGGAGCGAAAGCCGTCGTCGACGGCGGCCGTCAAGAGTTGCGCTTTGCCGCCGAAGAGCGAGTAGATCGCCGAGGTGGAGGTGTCTGCGGCTGCGGCAACATCGCGGAGAGTGACACGCGCGGGGCCTTCCCGGTCCACGAGCTCTGCGGTTACCTCCAGGAGCCGTTGCTGAACGTGCTGATCATGAACGATGGGTCTTGCCATGTCTCCAAGTGTTTCATAACATTGTTTCATAACAACGTTATGAAACCCGGAAATCGAGAATTCCCGGTTCCCCACCAAAGGAGCGACATGGCACAGGAGATCTTTCCCGGACGTTTTACGGCGGACATCGGGCGCGAAACAATGACCGTCTTCCTCATCGGGATGCGGGCCAACCGGTGGTGGAAGATGGGCAAGGTCGCGAGGGTAGCCTCGGCTATGCCCACGATGATGAGGCATCTTGCCGCCAATCCGGAGGCCGGGTTGCTCGGCAGTGAGCAATGGTTTGGGCGCACCACCATCCTGCTCAGCTATTGGGAGAGTCCCGAGCACCTGAGACGCTTCGCCGCGGACCGTGAATCCCCGCATCTGGGTCCCTGGCGGAAGTTCATGAAGGAAATTTCCGGCAGCGGCGATATTGGGGTGTGGCACGAGACGTACCAGGTACCGGCGTCGGGCATTGAAGTGGTGTACAACGGGATGCCGCTTTTTGGCTTGGCGAAGGCCACCTCCCATGTACCCGTAGGCCCCGGAAGCAACACGGCGAAACAGCGAATGGGTTCAGCTGCCCGCGGCTCCCAGGCGTCTTAGGCTACTGCGACGGCGGGTGGTCGCCCGGCCTTCAGGGTCCGGCGGAGTTGGGGAGAAGCGTCGAGCTTGTCCTGGGCGGCACGCAAGGCACCGACTGCGAATTCGAGTTGCGCTGGCGGCAGGGTGTAAGGGACGCGTAGGTAATGCTCGAAGGCGCCACCCACTCCGAAACGCGGTCCGGCTGCCAAACGAAGCCCGAAATCCGGTGCCAGAACAGTGAGTGCGGTGCTGCAGGCAGTGGGCAAACGGCACCATACGGTGAGTCCGCCGCGGGGCCGTTCCACTTCCCATTCCGGCAAGTGTTCACCAAGCAATGTCAGCAGGGATTCCCGATTGTTCCGCAGCTCGTGCAGGCGGGCATCCAGGGGTTCTGCGAATGATCTGACCAGTCGCGCGGCGGCCAGCTGCTCAACCACGGGTCCACCAAGGTCCATGGTGGTCCTTGTCGCCACGAACCGGGTGATCATCGCTTCGTCCGCCCGGATCCAGCCCGTCCTGAGCCCGGCCCAATGGGATTTGCTGAGCGAGCCGATCGAAACCACGCTGGGACTGAAGGCTGACATCGGCGAGGTCCTGACGGCGTCGAGGTTCAACCCGCGCAATGTCTCGTCCACCACCAGCACAGTCCCGGCTGCAGCGGCGGCCCGTGCTAAGCGACGGCGCTGCAGGTCTGACATGATGCGCCCGGTTGGGTTGTGGAAGTCAGGCACAAGGTAGGCCATTGCCGGGCGCTGCTGGTTCATTGCGGACACCATCGCATCAATGTCCCAGGCAGGGGAAGTCTCTGGCGGTAGCGCCACGGGCAGTACTTTGCAGCCAGCTGCCCGGATGGCGTCCAGGGCATTTGGGTATGTGGGGTGCTCCACCAGAACCCTGTCCTGCTTTCCCACGAGGGTATGGAGGACTACGTTGAGAGCGTGCTGCGCGCCGGACGTCACCAGGATCTGATCCGCGGTAGTGGGCACTCCTTCCGCCGCATACTTCTCAGCGATTGCCTGCCGCAGGGCCGGCACTCCAAGGGCGTCGTACCCGAAGCCGGGGAGCAGTGCAGGCAATTCAGTGAGGGCATCGGCGAATGCCCGGTGGACAACTTCGCCGGCGGCCGGAAGCGATGCGTAGGCCAGGTCCAGGAGTCCCTCAGGCGCAGCAAGGCCCGGAACGCTAACCGGTGCGTCGCGGTGGGGGATGCTTGTCCGGCCGCGGCTGCCTTGGCCCGCGGTGAGGAAACCTTGCTCGCGAAGGCTCGCGTAGGCCGCAGTGACAGTGGTGCGGCTCAGGCCGAGCGTCTGCGCCAGCGCGCGCTCACTGGGTAATGCGACGTCGAGCGGAATGCGCCCATCCATCACCAGCAAACGCACGACGTCGGCCAGCTCACGGTAGGCGGGCAGGGCGCCATTGCTCCAAGAGCCAAGGAGGCGGACGAGTGCGGTGGGATTCAATGAGCCGGGCATAGGACCAGTATTGCAAACTGGCTATGGAATACAAGGCCAGTTTTCAACCACTATGGGTTCATGATGACCCGAAGAATCACACAACTCCTGATCGGCCTGGCGATGTACGGCATTTCGCTGGCCATGTTCATCCGCGCCGGTCTTGGCCTTGACCCTTGGGACGTCTTCCACCAGGGCGTTTCGGAAAAGACCGGATTCAGCATCGGGGTTGTGGTGATCGCGGTCAGCTTCCTCGTCCTCCTCCTCTGGATACCGTTGCGGCAAATGCCCGGATTCGGAACCTTGGCAAACGCCATCCTTGTGGGAGTCTTTGCTGATCTGGGCTTATGGTTGATCCCCGAGTTCTCACACCTGGGCGGACAAATTGCGATGCTGGCCGGTGCGGTGATCCTCAATGGAATCGCGTCCGCTTGCTACATCGGAGCACGCCTCGGTCCGGGAGCCCGTGACGGCCTGATGACGGGACTGGTTCGCCGGACAGGATGGTCCGTCCGCCTAGTCCGGACGGGAATTGAAGTAGTGGTCCTGGCCGTGGGCTTCTTGCTGGGTGGATCCGTTGGTGTCGGTACGGTGGTTTACGCGCTGGCGATCGGTCCAATCGTGCAGGTTCTCCTGCCGAAGTTCATGGTTCCGGAACCTGCCAAGGAGCCGGCCCCGGCGGAAGCCGCGGACGCCGTGGAGGCCGCGCCGGCTGCCTGATGGTAAGCAGCACGTGGCGGGTTTCGAGTCCTACGGAAGTGGTTGGCATCTGGGACAGAAGTAGATGTCCCGCTCCTCGGTTCCATCCGGCGCTGCGAGGGCGTCGCGACGAATAGGTGTTCCGCAGCGCCTGCATGGCTGGCGGGCCCTGCCGTAAACCCAGTAGCCGGGCCTCATTGCCCGGGGACCCAAGGTGGTCCGCAGGCCCGGACCGAGATTCTCGCCCAGGAGTCTCTTGGCATCGTTGACGGTCTTGGCGAGATCCGGCACTGAGCCCACAGGCAACGCGGGGTGGATCCCGGAAAGGAAGCACGCTTCGCAGCGGTAGATGTTGCCGATCCCGGCCAGCTTCCGCTGATCGAGCAGGGCGTAGCCGATGGGGACGTCAGGTTCAGCGCCGAGCCGGCGGAGGGCTTCTTCTTCATCCCAGTCAGGTCCGAGCAGATCAGGCCCCAGATGTCCGACGATCCGATCTTCCTCGCTGCTTGGCACCACCTCGAGAATGCCCAACGAGAACCCGACCGCGTCAACGGAAGCCGTTCGCAGCACGCAACGTGCCGTGTGCCCAGGTTTGGTCCAGCGACCTCCGGGCGGGTAGATCATCCAACTGCCTTCCATCTTGAGGTGGGAGTGGATGGTCAGGTGACGGGGTTTCCTGCTCGCGCCGGGTTCCTCGTCCTCAGGCCCCACCAAACGCATGAGCAGGTGTTTGCCCCGGGGAACCACCTCGGTCATGGTCCAACCTGCAAGGTTCAGGGTGGCGAAACGCGGTACCCGGAAGTCTGAAGCTGTAAGGACCTGCCCGGCCAAGGCCGCGTTGAGGCGCGAGGCTGCCCGCCAAACGGAATCTCCCTCAGGCACGGATCCGCAGCCCCTTCGGGGTTGAGTAGGCTCCGGCAGCCGCAAGCGCAGCGGCAATCGGCGTATCCAGGAGGTCGTGACCGTTGACCTTTTCCATGAAAAGCTTGTCCACGGCTCCGCGACGCACCACATCCACCAAAGCTTCGGCAGCGACCGCCAGGACGGCGTCGTCATGGCTGAAGGTGAGGAGAGTCTTACCGCCGCGCTCAACATAAAGGACCAACGCGCCGTCGGCCATCACCACCAGCGCGCCAGCCTTCCGTCCGGGGCGGTGTCCGGACCCGGCGTCGACGGACAGCGCGGGCCAAGGCAACGCGGCGCCGTAAGGGTTGGCCGGGTCCGTGGCTGCGAGTGCCAGTGCCGAGGGTTCTGACTTGGTGATGCGCGCATCTTCGGTGAAGGACCGGAGCCTGTCCACGGTTGCGGGGACGGCGAATTGGGCCGCTCCCAGATGCTCGATGAAGTAGCCACGGCGGCAACGCCCGGCTTCCTCGAGGCGGGCCAGGACTTTGTACATGAGCCCGAAACCGCCGATGATGTTCTCGGCCATTACCGACCCCCGGGTGACCACGCCATACCGATCCAGCAGAAGCTCGGCGGTGCCGCGTGCATGGATGGTCGGGTCCAGTTCGGGCGAAGGCAACGCGGACCAGCGTCCCACGGCCGATGGCGGGGCGGGAGCGGTGCCGGAGACCGAACCATAGCGCCCTCCCGTAAGCCCGGGGGAGCCCAGAAGGCCCGTACCGTGGGAGCGGCCCAACCTGCTCATTCTCGGCGCAC
The DNA here is from genome assembly GCA_050627125.1 of Arthrobacter sp. 21a14. Taxonomy (GTDB): domain Bacteria; phylum Actinomycetota; class Actinomycetes; order Actinomycetales; family Micrococcaceae; genus Arthrobacter. The sequence goes on from CP192487.1 coordinate 1,271,814, forward strand.
GGGCGCGAGGTGCCTTGGCGACCTGCCGGTGTGCTGTGCGCCCGCCGGCGATCATGGCGCGCACGGGAGCAAAGGTGTCGCCCGTGACGCGGCCGGCCCACACCAGATCCCAGAGTGCCGAGACCACGGCGTCATCGCTCAACACAGAGTCCATTCCGCCTGCCACTTCAGTGAGTTGGCGGAAGAAGTAACCGCCGCCTGCACCCAAGTAGTCCAAGAGCCTCTGTTGGGCGTCGCCGGGTTCGAAGTCTGGTGCCGGATTGAGCGTCAGCTCGGCGGAGTCAGCCACGTGGAGGCTGATCCAGCCGTCGTTTCCGGGCAAGGCCCCAGCGCCGGACCACAGCAGCTCACCGGCCGCCATGAGTTCGTCCAACATGGCTGGTTTGTAGTCCGCCACGCGGCTCGAGAGCACCAATGGCTCCCATGCGGAAGCGGGGATGGGAACGCCTGAGAGTTGATCAACTGCCGTGATGATGCCGTCGAGCCCGCGCAATGCCTGGCTCCGGGATTTCCCCGGTGCCGTCACGTTCTGCCATGCCGGCAGGAACCGCCCGTAGGCGGCAGTGTCAACAGGCTCAACCTCTGCGCGCAAAGCAGCCAGGGAACGACGCCGGAGCTTCCGCAGGACCTCCGCGTCACACCATTCGCTGGACGGCGGTGCATCCGCGGACATGAGCTCTGGATTTGCCGCCTCCACGGTGCTGCTCTCCGTCGCCACGGTATGTGGCCGGAACTCGCCTTCCACAACACGGCCATCGGCAGCGAGCCGCTTCAGTGCAGTACTGACGACGGCGACCCCAAGTCCAAGCCTGGATGCGGCCTCGGCTGCTGTGAACGGTCCGTGGGTGCGCGCATACCGTGAGACGAGGTCGCCCAGGGGATCGTGGACAGGCTCGATGAAGGCGAGCGGCACGCCCATGGGCAGGGGAACACCGATGGCGTCGCGTAGCCGGGCCGCATCTTCCACTGCCGCGAAACGCTCGACGCCGCCGATGGTTACCTTGAGCGCGCGGTTGGCTTTCTGGAGCGCGGCAAGGTGTGAACCGGCGTCCGACCCTTCTTCAAGACGCTCCGCCACTTCCTCAGCGCTGAGTGGACCAAGGAGCCGGAGGAGGTCAGCGACGCCTTCCATTCCGCGCACACGACGGTCCGGCACCAGCCGCTGCAGCTCGCGTTCCGTGGCCTCGATGACCGCGGCGTCAAGAAGCTCGCGCAGTTCCACTCTGCCCAAAAGTTCATTGAGCAGCGTGGAATCCAAGGCCAGGGCTGCGGCCCGACGCTCGGCCAAAGGGGAATCGCCTTCGTAGAGGAACTGAGCTACATAGCCAAACAGCAGGGACTTCGCGAAAGGTGACGGCTGCTGGGTGGTGGTCTCCACAATGCGCAGTTCGCGGCGCTCGACTGAGGCCGCGATGTCCTTGAGGGCGGGCAGATCGTAAACATCCTGCAAGCATTCCCGGACGGTTTCCAGCACGATAGGGAAGGACGGGTACTTCCGGGCGACATCCAGTAATTGGGCAGAGCGTTGGCGTTGCTGCCACAGGGGTTGGCGCTTGGCGGGGTTTTGGCGGGGCAGCAGCAGGGCGCGGGCCGCGCACTCACGGAACCGGGAAGCGAACAACGCGCTGCCCCCAACCTCGGCGGTGACGATCTGTTCGAGTTCTTCGGGATCGAACAGGAACAACTCAGCACCGGGTGGCTCGTCCTCCATCATGGGGACACGAAGAACGATGCCGTCATCGGCGGCCATGGCTGAACCATCCAAGCCGTAGCGCTGCTGAAGGCGTTGTCCAACGGCCAAAGCCCACGGCGCGTGAACAGGCATGCCGAAGGGGCTGTGGAGAACAACACGCCAGTCCCCGAGCTCGTCGTGGAAACGTTCCACAACCAATGTTCGATCGCTGGGAACGATGTTTGTGGCTTGCTTCTGTTCTTCCAGATACTGAAGCAGGTTGCCGGCGGCAAAGGCATCGAGCCCACTCGCTTGGCAGCGCTCCATGGCTGGCGCGGGGTCGGCCGCGGAGAGTTCGCGGATGAAGGCTCCCAGAGCGCGGCCGAGATCCACCGGACGGCCGAGCGAATCGCCCTTCCAGAAGGGGAGCTTTCCCGGCTGGCCGAAAGCGGGGGAGACCAAAACGCGGTCGTGGGTGATGTCTTCGATTTTCCAACTGGTGGCTCCGAGGGCAAAGATATCGCCTACCCGCGATTCGTAAACCATTTCTTCGTCGAGTTCACCAACGCGGCGTCCACCTTTCGCGGCACGGGCGGAGGCGCTGGGACCTTCACCATCGGCGTTGGCAGAGGATGCGGATCCCTCAACTTCCGTGCCGATGATGTACACGCCGAAGAGGCCTCTGTCCGGAATGGTGCCACCCGACGTGACAGCAAGTCGCTGTGCCCCTGGCCTGCCCTCGATGGTGCCTGCATGGCGGTCCCAGATAATACGTGGCCGAAGTTCTGCAAATTCGTCGGACGGATACCTGCCAGCAAGAAGATCCAGCGTGGCCTCAAATGCGGACCGGGGCAGGCTGGCAAACGGCGCCGACCGACGGACAGTGGTGAACCATTCCTCGACGTCGATGCTGCCCAGGGCGGTGGCGGCGACGGTTTGCTGGGCCAGGATGTCCAAAGGATTCGTGGGGATGCTTAGCCGCTCGATTTGGCCGCTTAGCATCCGTTCCACTGTGACGGTGGTGTGCAGGAGGTCAGCCCGGTGCTTGGGGAACAACACGCCCTCGGAGATCTCGCCCACTTGGTGGCCGGCACGCCCTACGCGCTGCAGGCCGCTGGCTACCGAGGGCGGTGACTCTACCTGGATGACCAGGTCCACAGCTCCCATATCGATGCCAAGTTCCAGTGACGAGGTGGCAACGACGCAGCGCAACCTGCCTGACTTCAGGTCATCCTCGATCATGGCCCGCTGGTCCTTGGAGACCGAACCGTGGTGGGCGCGCGCCAAGACAGGATCTGCTCCGCTCGTGCTGCCGGCCTGGGCCATCATATGGGCCGGCGTCGCCGTGGACACGGGAGCGCCCGCTGACTTGGTGGCCGGCCCGGTGCCCCAGCTTCCCGAATCCTCTGCATTGTCCGGAGCGCCCCACTCTCCTCCGGCCGCGGCCAGCATTTGCCGTTCGGCATGGATCTCGTTCAACCGGGCTGTCAGCCGTTCGGCCAAGCGGCGTGAGTTGGCGAAGACGATTGTGGACTGCTTGGAAAGGACAAGATCGACAATCTGTTCCTCAACATGGGGCCAGATGGATGCTTGGGGTTGAAGCCCGGAAGCAGGGCCGGAGTCAAAGGCGCCCGCAGCCCCTTGGAGGTCCGACATGTCCTCCACAGGCACAGTGACTGTGAGATTCCAGTTCTTCTTGGACGGCGGAGCCACAATTTCCACAGGGGCTTGGCCCGCCAGGAACTGGGCCACAAGCTCACGCGGCTGCACCGTAGCAGAGAGGCCGATCCGCTGGGCCGGCTTCGGTAGAAGAGCATCCAGCCTTTCCAGGGACACCGCAAGATGGGCGCCCCGCTTGGTCCCAGCAACAGCGTGAACTTCGTCGATGATGATGGTGTCGACTTCGCTCAGCGTTTCCCGGGCGCGGGACGTCAGCATCAAGAACAGGGACTCCGGCGTGGTGATCAGGATGTCCGGCGGGTTCGATAACAGCGAGCGGCGATCTGCCGCCGTCGTGTCTCCGGAACGGACGCCGACAGTAACCAGAGGTGCCGGGAGCCCCAATCGCTTGGCGGTTTGCGTTATTCCGATAAGCGGTGAGCGAAGATTCCGCTCCACGTCCACGCCCAGTGCTTTGAGCGGCGATATATAGAGGACTCGGGTCTTGGTCTTGGGACGTTTCGCGCGGCCCTTCCCGTCGGGGACGGACTCCAATCCGGGCAACGTATCCGACGGCGTGGAATGCAACCTATCCAAGGCCCAAAGGAAGGCGGCAAGAGTCTTGCCGGAACCAGTGGGAGCCACCACCAGGGCATGGGAGCCCGAAGAGATAGCGTTCCACGCACCATCCTGGGCGGGAGTGGGCGCGGAAAAAGCGCCGAGGAACCATTCCCTGGTTGCCTGGCTGAAACGGCCTATGGCGCCGATGGACGCCTGCTGCTCCTGCATTCCTCCATCATGCCCCACGGCTCAGACAGAATAAGCCCGAGCCGTGGGCTGATGGTTAGACAGCCTGGAAGGCAGTGATGGTCAGGAGTTTGATGCCGGTGTTGCTGCAGGCATCGTGTTGCTCAGCGACGAACAGTGACGCTGTGTCATTAGGCGGGTAGATGCGGTAACCCGCCGCCGGAACCTTGGTGCAATCGCCATAGTTTCCGGCCTGGGTGTAGCGCAGTTCAGCCCACGCCGATTTGCCCGGGGCAAGCTCGATCTTGGTGACGGGGGTGGTGGTTTCACGGGTAGCGGGCTCGCCGATCGGGGCACCGTTGGCGTCGGCCGTCAGGGAAACGCCGGCGAAACCTTCCAACGTGCAAGGCGTGGTTCCGGAGTTCGTCAGGATCAATTTTTCGTAGATGCTTCCGGCAGCGCCGCCGCCCGTGGAATCAGTGGCGGCAGTGAGGGAATCGGCCTTGCATTGACCTTCGGCGGCAGGCGCTGCCGAGGTGACTGTTCCGGACGGCGAAGGCGAGTTGCTCGCGCTGGGGGATGCCGACGTCGGAGATGAGGAAGATGAGGTGGGCGGGGCACTGCTGCTTCCCGCGGGGCTTGGGCTTGGCCCGCAAGCAGCAAGGAGCAGCAGCGAAGCTGCGGCCGTCGTCGTCACAAGTCCGGTTTTGATGCGCTGAGTCCACATGGGCACCAGCCTTGCGCCGGGTGTGACGTGAGTCAATTGAGCCACGGCAAGGAAAGTGGATTGGCGTCCGGATCGTAATCTTTCCGGACGCCAATCCGCTACAGGTTCACCGAAGTTACTTGGCGTCGACCTTGGCTGCTGCTGTCTTTGCTGACCGGCCGCGGAAGAATGCGGCGCCGCCCAAGGCCAAACCAGCGATACCGGCGATAAGGCCCGCCCAGCTGCGGGCCTGTGATCCGTCGTCGGTTACCGACGACGCCTGCTCCGTGGACACCGTGCCCGCTGCGTGGTGGTCACTTTCGGCTTCGGCAGGCGTGATGGTGACGGACGGTGCCGGGGCTTTGAGTTCATGCTCGTCCTGTCCCTCCTTCGGGATCTCCGACCAGTCAGTCTGGCCCTGCTCGCAGGTCTGCAGCGTCGGGAAATAGAGCGTCTTGCCGGCGGCGTCGGGCAGCTTGACCGAGAGAACCAAAGCATCACGAAGATGCGGGTCCAGCGGGGCCTTGGCTGTGTAGACGATCTGGCTCGTCCGCTTGGTGATGGTGGTGCCATCGGCCAGCTTCTTTGGCTCGGCCAAGGTCTCCGTCACCTTCTCGACCGTCCAGTTTGGGTTGACCGTGGGCTGGGCATCGGTCAGTTCCTCGGGCAACGAGATAGCGACTTTTGTTGTGCCGAACGTGTCGCAGCCGTGGGGGATGCCGAACGTCAACAGTGCGTACGAGTTCGCGGCGGTCTTGTTCGGATCGGCCGATACGTGTGCGGATGCTCCGGCGAGGCCGGCCATCATCAGGACAGCGGTTCCGCCTGCGGCGGCAGTCGCGGACAGGGTACGGCGGAGGGTGGACTTCTTCATGGGATTGCCTTTCGGGGGCGCCAGTGTCGGCGCAGGGTACGGGTTTGTGGCCCGTCACCAAAGGCGTCTGCTGAGTGCGTTGCGCTGGTGCCGGGCGGAATCAGGGAAGAACGACGACGGCGGGCGGGCCGCGGCGGCTGTCTTGCCTCAGATTCCGCCAAGGGCGGGGCAGGAAAACGTCCGGTGTGCTGACGGCGATAGGGGAGGCGCCGGCGTCGGGCCTGAACAGAAGGGTGGGCAGCGCAACCAAAGGGCGCAGCCAGGCCGCCAACTGCCACAGGGCGGCCTCGCCCTTGGCCAGGATCACGGCAGAGCCGATCGTCGCCAGGATGTGGCCAGCGAACATCGCAGTGCCCAGAGTTGTTCCCAGCTCATGCAGGTGGGGCGTCGCTGTGTAGAGCAGGGGATTCAGAGATTCGGCAGCGTGGTGCGAGTTTCCTGGAGCTGTTGCCGTTACTGGACTCAAAGCCGTGAAGGCTTCGTGGAGCGCGAGCTGGCTGGTTCCAAGCAAGGCCGTCATGGCGGTGAAGTTGAGCTTGAAGCGCGTGGCCAGCGTTGCGGCCAATCCTGTCAATGCGACAAGTGCCAACAGGACCGGGACAGCGGGAAGTTCCCCGCCGCCGATCACGTGAGCCCCAGCTGCTAGAAGCACGATAACGAGCGAGATCGCGCCGGACCGCAACGCATGGAAGGGTGCCCGGGGCTGCAATGAGCGCACGGAGTCCTCCCTCGATCGTCTGGCCGGATGCTGTCAGTTGTCAGCGTCTTGATTCTATCGGGAGTTCGGAGCCGGACTGGCCTCGGATGGGTCCTATGTGGATACTTTGCGCGCGTGTGGGGATGCTGCCCCCGCCCTTATTGCGCTGAAAGTTGTCCCTTAGTGCGGACAAAGGTTGGTCCTGGTGGCTCCGGTATGCGGCTGAGGTCCGCACCGGGGCGACGACGGCGAAGCTCAAGCTTCAGGCTTTCTTCGCCACGCGCCATGGCCCAGTGGTGGTTGGCCGAGAACGCAGGCTTCAGGAGCCAGCTCAGCCTGCGGAGGAGTGGCTTCGCGGCGCTGACCCGCCAGTCGTAAGTGATGACGACTTCAGGGCCGTCGGTTTCGAAAGTCCAGCGGCCAGTGCCGTTGAGGTCTCCCTCGGCCTTGAGCGCAAATCCATGCAGGGTAACGGGTTCGGTGACGGTGAGCCGCCAACGCAAGGTGTAGGGGAGCCAGCCCTTGGTGTGGAGGTCGAACGAGGCGCCCACGCCGTCCGCGTTGCCTTGCGCCACTGGTGTCACCTTGAGGTACACCGAGGGCCACCACTGCTTGAGGGTGCCCGCGTTACCGAGGACATCCACCACTTCCTCGCGCGTTCCGGCCACTCTCCAGACCGTAAGGAACTCGTAGTCGGTGCTTTTGCTGGTTCGTTGCATTGACCTGGCCATTGATGCCTCCGCTGCTAATCGTACCGAGACGTTGGTCCCGGCGCCTTAGCTTTCGGGAGTGGCCCGTTCTCGCTTGTGGTGAGCACCGCTTGTGGTGAGCACAAGGGCGACTCGCGGTGGCAGATTGAGAATGCCGTTCTTGCCGACACTAGGCTTGACGACTGTGTATATAGGTCATTTCGCCGCAGCTGCGGTCATTCTCGCAGTGGCGCCAGAAACGCCCGCCTTACCCATCGCCGTGGCAGTCGCGTGGCCAGACATTGTTTGGCCTGCATTGGTTTTCGCTGGCAAAGAGTCGGTGAAAGTGGACCGTAACAATCCACTGCAATCCCGCGTCAAATTCACTTCCTACCCTTACTCGCATTCGCTGGTCCTCGGTGGTGCGCTCAGCATTGTGCCCGCACTGCTGGCCGGGCTGCTCTACCAGAGTGTCCTAGTGGGTGTCCTCTTTTGGGTCGGAGTCCTGTCTCACTGGCTTCTGGATGCGGTGGTCCACCTCCGGGACCTTCCAGTTCTTGGCTGGGGTCGGAATGATCGCCGCGTTGGCTTTGGTCTGTGGGCCCGCCCCCGACTGGCGTTCGTCCTGGAGTATGCGTTCTTCGCCGTAACAGTTCTCTTGGTGGCTCCTCCCTCGATGTTCGTGGGTCTGCTTGGCGGAGGACTGCTGCTTCATTTGTTCAATATCAACTCGTTCTTCGGCTTTACCAGGAAGAACCCAGTGGGCACGCCGAAACGCTTCGCTTTGCTGGCACTGGTCGGCTACGTCATCGCGATCATCTGGTTCACGATGTCCTGGCAAACCTAAACCTCATCCGCCGGTTTTCAGCAGATCCTTCATGTCGAAAAGTGCTTCGAGTGGGGCGGCTGTGTCCGTGAGCGGTGTGACCGGGCCACCGCCGCAATCTTCAATTCGCTGAGAGTATCGCTCCTGCTCGCCTTCCCGGACGATAACCTTCGATGCAGTGCCGCCCGCGCAACCAGGCTTTGGGGCGGTGATGTCCTTAGTCCGCTCAGGCAGGCTGCGGGCAAGTTCGATCACGTCTGTCCACGTCTCTGCGGGCATGGCAGCAGTTTCCTGACGAAGCACGTCGCCGTAGGAATCGACCGTGATGCTGGCTTCCTTGACAGAGGCCTTGATGACGTAGCTGCGATGGTATTCGGGCGGGACGGAACTGTCGCGGAATCTGTACTCGACAGTGGTTTCCGATGGATTCAGGTGGAGGCTGCTGGGGACGGCGCAAGCCGTGAGCATTCCCAGCCAAAACACGGCAATAGTCGTTAACGCGATACGACGACGCATGAATCCCCCTGTGGCGGCCCGATGTGCCACCAGCCTAGCGGGACTGGGATAACACGCAGGTGAACGTGCGGACCGAGACGTTAGTCTTCTGGAATGGAATCCTGGCACGGTAACCGGCTGAGTGCGAGCCAGGCCGGACTTGTAGAAAGCTGGCTGCCAGGTGTTCGCCTCCTCAAGGACCTCTCCTGGAATCTCATTGATACGGCGGTCCTTGAGGTAGCGGACGAGCACTGCAAATACATAGTCAAAGCCGCGGGGCCGTTGAATCACCACATAGGACGTGAGATACAAGCTCACGAGTCCTCAGTGAATGTGTGGGCTCGGCAGAACCGTGCTCCTAAGCTCGTTCAATCGGACCGTTCCATGAATATCTTGATGACCGAGCATCTCGAAGGCTCCCTCGTGGAGGGCACCGAAGCTGAATATGACACGGAAACGTATCAGCAAGCCGGGCGTCTAATGCGTGCGTTTCACGAGCAAGCCGAGCAGACTGACCCAGACTATGAGGCGGCAGCCGCTTCCAAAACGTTGTCTTGGCTGAGCACGCCCCATCGCATCGAAAGCTCTAACGTTGAGAAAGTCCAGGCGATACTCGGCGCATATCAGCCGAAGCCTGTGGTGCTCGTCCCGACCCACGGTGACTGGCAACCACGCAACTGGCTAATGGACCGCACCGAGCTGAGGATCATCGACTTTGGCCGCTACGACTTCAGGCCAGCCGCCACTGACTTCTGTCGCCTGGCTGTGCAGCAATGGCGCTCCCATCCTCATTTGGAGACTGCCTTTTTTGAGGGGTACGGTTCAGATCCCAGAGACGGCGAGGTTTGGAATGTTGCGCTGCTGCGCGAAGCTGTCGCCACCGCTGCGTGGGCGTACCAGGCCGGCGACCAACGGTTTGAGGAACAGGGCCACCGAATGCTTCGTGATGCGCTGGCCAACTTCTAGATGAGCTCAGTCGCTGGCTGGGAGAACGGCGCATCATCGATTCGGCTTCCGGCCGTGAGGCAACTTACGGGCCCACCCGGACTTTTCAATGGCCGCCAGGCCGGCCGCAACTGCTAGATCGACATCGTCGACGCTAGCGCCGTGGAAGGTTGCGAAGACCTTGGACGTGGCGCGATCGACGGACTCGATAAGCAGCCCGGAACCGCGGGTCCAGACCAGTAACGGCATGGGATTTCACGATGCCCGCGCTGCTCTGCATTGTCATTCCGACGATCTACCAAATTTGTTTGGCCATTCGGGCCTACCGCGAGTCTTTTCAGGCCCTGTCCTGCTGTCGTGAGACCGCCGAATGTGAACTACATCACACCAAAGAATAAAGCGCTAAGATACTTTGGATTAAGTCAATTAGTTCTTGACCTTTAACCACTAAGGGGATAGAAATGACGCAGTGCCATGATCTTCACCACATCCGGCACCTCGCCAGCCCCACACTTGTGGGGCAGGGTTATGGGCGAAGTGCGCTTGTCGTTGGTGTACGAAGTAGCTGCCTGGCCGAGCCTGCAATCCGGGAGGTTCGTCCATGGCACTGGCCTGTTGAACCGCCGGTGACCGGCGGATGCCCCGCTTCGACACTGGATTCGAAGCCCTCACAACCTTAAGGATGTCCCGATGGACATGAAGACCGAACTCAAGAAGCAGGAAGAGACGAGACCAAATTGGTGGGTACTCTTCCTCACTTGTGCGGCTGTAGTGCTCGATGGTTACGACACGGTCGCGCTGGGCGTATCCATACCGACAATTGCGAAAGACTGGGAGGTTCAACCCTCGTTCTTCACTCCTGCCCTCTCGCTGACCAGCGCCGGAGTGGCCTTGGGATATCTCGCTGTTGGACGCCTCGTGGCAAACCTGGGCACAAGGAACGTCATCTTTTCTGCCGTTGTGGTCTTCACTCTTGGTTCACTGATGACAGCGTGGTCGACTTCGATTGTGGAACTCACGATTCTGCGGTTCATAACGGGCCTAGGGCTGGGTGCCGTTCTTCCTGCCGCCGTATCCCATGCAACCGCAGTTAATCCTGCACGTTTGCGGCAATCCATCGCTGTGGTCGTAATGACAGGCATCTCTTTCGGGGCACTCATTGCAGGGCTTACCGGCAGCGCTATCGTGGGGGCTTTTGGGTGGGAATGGGTGTTCATTTTGGGTGCTATCGCCTCCGGTATTCTTCTGCCATTCTTGTGGTTCGGGCTGTCAGGTAGCCAGACGCCAGACACGCTCGACAAAGCGCTCGAAGCTAAGCACCATGCCTCGGTTGCGCGCCTGTTCGATGCCTCCGTTCGAAGCAGAACTCTTCTCCTATGGGCCTTTTCCTTTCTCATATTCGCCGTGTTCTACGTGTTCTCGTCGTGGTTGCCGACCCTGCTCACCAGCTACGGCTTCAGTGCCGGTCTAGCACCACTGGGGTCAGCGGCTCTAGGCATCGGAAGCATCGTGGGTGCTGGCGTGCTAATCCTCGGATCACGTCGATTCCGGATGACGTCCGTGCTGGCTGGAACCACGTCAGTAGCCATTTTGTTTCTTGTTACTTCTGCGTTTCTCGGCCCCGACAAAACTCTGCTGCTGCTCGTCTTTGGTGGAGTCGGCCTGGGACTCCAGGCTGGGATGATCGGCGCTACCGCGCTGGCAGTCACACTGTATCCGCAAGCAACAGTGACCGCCGGCGTCGGGTGGGCAGCTTCGCTGGGGCGACTCGGATCCGTGGTTGGACCGATCTTCGGCGGGATCCTTATTGGATTCGGCGTAGATACCAGCTTCATCGTTCTTTCAGTGTGCGTGCCTGTGATGATTGCGCTTGGGTTGGTCTTGGTTGTGGGGCGTATCTCTGCAGCAAGAGCCGCCACTACTCCGAGGCCAACGCAGCCGGAGAAATCGTCCCTCACTTCGCCTGGGTAGGCGCATCCTGCAATGCTGCGTTGCAAAAATCCTTCCTCTACCGGTAGCCGCCATTTATGGGTGGGAGAATCGTCCCTCCGTCGACTGCGGCGTCCAGCTTAGTTCGGTCCAGCTTCCAAACGACCGTCTCACCTGAAGTGGGTCCGGTAAAAATGAAAACCGGCTGAGCATTGCCCTCCAGCCAGTCCAGGAGTTCAGGAGCCGCGAAGCCGTAGCCCTCGCTCAGCGGCCTTCCCTGAGTCAGAACGTACTCGGCGCCAGCGTTCCTTAACGACTGCAACGAGGGCAAAACCTCCCAACCTTCGTGTGGCATTAGTGCGAATTCACCGGTTACCGACGTCAACCCCACCTTGGAAGATCCGGGCAGTTCGGCGTTCATCCAATCTCGTGCGCGGACAAGCCCGTCGTCCACGACCGACCTTGCCTGTATGCCCAAACCGAGACTGAGAACTGCCACGACTGCCACGGCGGCAGTTGTGATCCTGCGAAGTCGGGGTCGCCACGAAACCAACATCGCCAGAGCCACCGGCGTTGAAACCAGGGCTGCAAGAACAACGCAGTATCCAAATTGTTCTTCTGCCGCCCCAAAGAACACTGAATAGATGCCCACGAAACCTGTGAAAAGCGAAAACAAGCCAATGACGCGCCGATTCGTCACCTGTGAGGTGGCGGCCACGGTACCGGCGAGAATCGATAGCCCCAGGAGCAGATAACTGGTGCCGAACCGGCCAGCCATGTCTATAAGCCGTTCTGTCAGGTTCACACCCGGAACTGAATTGAAGCCGGTCATTTGAACGGCTCCCATCATTCTTAGAACGCCCACCGACTTTTGTTCGATGAACTGCGGAAGCAGGCCGTTTGCTGCGATCACGCCTAGATAGATCAAATAGGGCACGGCGGAAACGACGAGGATTCGCAGAGCTGTAAGCAGTGGAACGGTTTTACGCCAGAACGTCGCGGCCACGAGCGGGACGACAGTGAACACAGCAGTCATGTCTTTGGTGACGATTGCCAGCCCGAAGACCAACCCGGCGCTGAGTTCAAGCCACAAGCGTGTGCGGTCCCACTTGCGGTCTATCAGGTGAAGGACGAGTAGCCATCCCGACAGTACAGCCAGGCCAGCTGGAGTCTCCATCATCAAGCGCCCGTCCATGCGGAGGACAAAGGGATCACTGGCCTGTATGACGGCAGCCACCGCAGCTGGTCCTACTCCGACCAGACGGCGCACCAACAGAAAGCAGACAACCACCGTCAATGCTCCGAGGACCGTGTTGACCCAGCGCAATTGCAAAGCCAGGTCCATGGGGTGGCCCTCAAGACCGAGCACGCGTATTACGAGCGCGTTCAGAGCGTACGAGGCCGGGGGATGAAGGAAAAAGGGGTTGCCGAGAATTGATGGCATTTTCCCATCAGCAATTTCTCTGGCCAGGTCCGCGTAGGTAACTTCGTCGATAAATACATCGTTTGCCCGCTGAACGCCGAACACCCGGAACGCCAGGGCCAGCAATCCGACAGACAACGCGATCCACCAAGGATTTCGAAGCGCCGAGGAAGACATGCTGGCCGGCTTCCGCACTCGAAAATGTGGCGGAGATGCTTCGGCTTGATCCAGCGGGTTCATGACGCTCCTCAGAGTTGTTGATGCGCTACATGCACGATTTTCAAAGGTAATTGATTTTTCTCGATTCAAACAATTGAGCTTTCGCTCGCTACTGCTGAATGGCAAGGGTCAATTAAGCATTTAGTCTCGGTTTGATTAATTCTTTAGATTTTCGCGTCACGAAATGGAAGTTAGGTTTAGCGTCCATACTTCCCGCTTCAGACAGGGCGGATCACGGCGATCTGCATCATGTTTGGGGGAGTGCGGACACCTAATGGATAGCGGTGGCCCTTCCGCGCTGGCCAAATACAAGGACGTCCTAAAGTGAATAGTCGGTACCAGCAATTTCTTCCGCCCGAGTGAACGCGAAAAGAGGGCGTCAACGGCTCCGCATCGGCATGGGGGTCATGTTGGTGTTCCTGTTGGTCATTGCCGGGCGGGTCATTGTTGTCCAAGGTTTAGACCCCAACGGACTGGCAGAGGCAGGTGACGCTTTGCGAACGCAGTCATCCGTATTGGGCGCATCCCGAGGAAAGATCCTGGATGCTTCTGGTGTGGTGCTGGCCGAGAGCATTGTTCGTTACGACATCATCGGATCGCCCCGGGAAAATGCCGCCAATCTCTCGTTTCCTCGACAGACAGCCGACGGCACCATCGCCGACATTGACCGGGACACCGGCCTTCGTGATGTGGCAGAAGCCCTGGGCCGCTCCGACGAAGACATCAGGACGGCCATGAAGGGTGACAGCCAATTTGCATTCCTCGCACGGTCAGTCTCCTCGGCAGTAGAGGCCACGATTGCCGAACTTCGCGTTCCCGGAGTCAAGTCCCGTCCCGTCCAGCAGCGCACGTATCCTCTCGGGCCTGTTGGCGGCAGCATCGTTGGCTACGTCAATGATGAAGGAGGAGCCGCCGGCATCGAGCAAACGTTGAACGAGAAGCTGAAAGGCTTCGATGGGGAACGGACCTTTCAGATCGGTGCGGACGGAATCATCATTCCAACAGCCACGAACAGAATTACGCCGGCTGTGGACGGGGCGACGGTGAAGCTGACAATCGATGGCGAACTCCAGTTTTACGCGCAGCAGTCCATTGAGAAACAGGTCCAGGCTCAACGTGCAGAGTACGGCAACATCGTGGTGGTCGAGTCAAAGACAGGCAAGATCCGTGCCATGGCGGAAACCGGCACGGTCGATCCCAATGTTCCCGGGGCGACGCCACCTGGCGACCGGGGTGCAAGGTCAGTCACGGCGGCGATCGAACCAGGATCAACAGAAAAGGCAATCACCGCAGCGGCCGCCATCCAGGAAGGAAAGATTGAGCCGTTGTCCCAGCTCCTTGTCCCGCCGACGTATACCGTGAATGGCCAGACCTTCCAGGATTCTTTCGTGCACGAAACGCAGCAGCGCACGTTCGCTGGCATCATCGGCGATTCCATGAACACTGGGACTGTCATGGTTGGCGAGAAGCTGTCGCGCGAGCAGCGGTATGACTACCTGCGGAAATTCGGTATTGGCGAGAAATCAGGCATACCACTGCCTGGCGAATCACCTGGTCTGCTGGCTCAACCCGATACGTGGGATTCCCGCCAGGAGTTCTCTGTTCTCTTTGGGCAGGGGGTTGCGCAGACGCCGCTGCAGACGACAATGGCGTTCCAGGCGATCGCCAACGACGGAGTGAAGCTACAACCCCGGCTCGTCGAATCCATCATCGATCAGGCAGGCATCGAGCATGCTGAGACACCTGCGTCGGGAACCGAAGTCATCAGTAAGGACACCGCCCACCAGGTGCGGGACATTCTTGAAAGTGTTGTCACCGCCGGCGGCGCCAAGGACGTGAAGGTTCCTGGCTACCGCGTCGGAGGCAAGACAGGAACAGCGGAAGCGGTTGCCGAGAGCGGGGCCGGCTTTGATGGTTTCACGGCATCATTTGTGGGTATGGCGCCCATGGACGACCCGCAATACGTTGTGATGGTCAATGTTCAGCGCCCGAAGGGAAATATCTACGGCATTAGTGAAGCTGGCGTGTTCAACGACGTCATGGCCCGGGTCCTGGCGAAGTACCACGTGCCTCCATCGACAACGCCGTCCGTGAGCCTGGCGCAAAAATACTAGACCCAGCCCGCAGAACCAACGGAGGAACGATGTGGCTGCGGATATAGAAGAAGCCCGCCGATGGGGGACCGACGGGCTTCCATTTCCAACGCTATTCGGGTGGCTTGCCAACATCAACTTGAACAACTCGCCAAAGTCCCCGCGCGGCGCCCTTGGGTCGAGGAAGAGCCGGTGTTGGGCTCCCAATTCCTTGCCAGGGGCCCAGCCCGACCAAAGCAAAAGGCCCCGCATCCCTCATAAACAAAGGGAAGCAGGGCCTTTCAACGTGGCGGTGACGGTGGGATTTGAACCCACGTTGGCTTTTACACCAAACAACATTTCGAGTGTTGCACCTTCGGCCGCTCGGACACGTCACCAACTGAAATAGGGTACCGGAGTTGGGGCCCGTTCCCCAAAACGAGCCGCAAACGAGCCAACCACCAACCACCCGGGAAACGCCGACAACCCACACCAACTTCCGCCCGCACCGGCCCAGCGATAGATTCATAAGCATCATGACTATCTCGCACGAACAAGAACACGAGGCCCAGGCCTATTGGGTCACTGAGTCGGGACACGGTGAGTTGCGCCCGGAGGCCATACCAACGCCAGGCCCCAACGAAGCCCTCGTCAGGACCCTGTACTCAGGCGTCAGCCGCGGCACGGAGCGCGTAGTCCATGAAGGGCGCGTCCCAGAGCGTGTCGCTGATTTGATGCATGCCCCGCATCAGGAAGGCGACTTCCCCGGCCCGGTCAAGTACGGCTACCTGTCCGTCGGCGTCGTAGAACAAGGCCCGGATAACTGGATCGGCAAAACCGTCTTCAGCCTGCATCCGCACCAGGATTTCTATGTTGTCCCGACGAACCAGCTCACAGCCGTACCGGAAGACGTGCCTGCCCGCCGTGCCGTGCTCACGGGCATCGTCGAGGTGGCCATCAATGCCCTCTGGGAAGCGGGGCCGAGGCTGGGAGACCGCGTCGCCGTCGTCGGTGGTGGCCTGGTGGGCGGCGTCCTGGCGACCATTCTCCGAAAGTATCCGCTGGGCCGGCTGCAACTCGTGGATGCAGACACGGACAAGAGAAATCTCGCCGAAAAACTCAACATCCCCTTCGCGCTCCCGGACGAAGCAGAGAATGATTGCGACATCGTTTTCCACTGCTCGGCATCCAACGCGGGACTCAAACTGAGCCTCCAACTTGCTGGCGACGATTCCGACGTAATTGAGCTTTCGTGGTTCGCTGACAAGGAAGTCACCCTGCCGCTGGGCGAGGATTTCCACGCGCGCAGGCTCACGATCCGCTCCAGCCAGGTGGGGGCCGTGGCGCTGCCGAGGAGGCACAGAAGAACCAACGCCCAGCGCCTCCAGATCGCGGCAGCAACCCTGAAAGATCCGGTGTTCGACACGTTCCTGAGCAGCGAATGCCAGTTTCAGAATCTGCCCAACACACTCGTTAAATTGTTTGAAAAGCCCGGCGGCTTCTGCCACGTGGTCGCCTATCCAAAGCCGGAGGAATAAGACATGTTCAGCCTGACCGTCCGACGCCACTTCATGATCGCCCATAGCCTTCCCCGCGAAGCCTTCGGCCCAGCGCAGGGCCTCCACGGTGCCACGTTCGTCGCCGAGGTGACGTTCCGCCGCCCGGACCTCAATGAGGACGCCATCGTCCTGGACATCGGCGCTGCAGGCGGCATTCTTGAGGAGATTCTTGAAGACCTGAACTACAAGAACCTCGACGAACACCCAGCTTTCAAGGGCAAGTTGTCCACCACAGAGGCACTGGCCAAGCACATCGCAGACGCCGTGGCCGCGCACATCACGGACACCCCGGATGGAGCAGCCCTCAGCGGCATCGACGTCGTCCTTCGTGAGAATCCGGATGCGTGGGCAGGATATTCACTGGAGCTCCCGGTCAAGTAAGTGCACATCCGCTTCCTGGTGCCGGGAAACGTCCGGCACGGCTCCGGCGGGAACAAGTACAACGCCAAACTCGCCGAGCATCTGACCGCCCTGGGCGTCGGGATTGAGATAGTCATCGTCGACGGCGATTGGCCGGTTGGAAGCGCGGCGGACCGCCAGCGGTTCGCAGAAATGCTCGACGGCGGCACCACAGTGATTGCCGACGGGTTGGTTGCGAGTGGGGCCCCGGATGAAGTGGCGGGCGCGGTAAGGGCAGGCACCAAAGTGTGGATCCTTTCCCACATGGCGCTCGCCGATCACCCGGACCTTGAAGCCCGGGCCCTGGCCGCAGCCTCAGGTGTTATCTGCCCGAGCGACCATGCGGCTGCCGCACTGGAAAAAAGGCATGGCCTCAAAAACGTTGTGGTCGCCCATCCCGGAGTTGAAGCGGCTGAAATAGCAAAGGGCTCGGAACCCCCGCACATTATCGCCCTCGCCGCGTTGCTGCCCAACAAGAGCCAAACGGAACTGGTGGAAGCCCTCGCCACGCTAAAGGACCTGCCATGGACGGCCGCCCTGATCGGCACAGACCAACCTGACCCGGCGTACGCGGCAGAGGTGAGGGCCGCCGTCGAGCATCATGGGCTCCAAAACCGCATCACCATCACAGGCGAGTTGACCGGCGAACCGTTGGAGGATCAGTGGCGCAAAGCCGATCTCAGCATCCTCATTTCGAAGTCCGAGGCGTTCGGGCTGGTGGTCACTGAGTCATTGGCCCATGGCGTGCCGGTCGTTGTCCGGCAGGGGACCGGTGCCGTGGAAGCCCTCGGAAACACGGGAGCGGGGACGGCCCTTGACCTCACACAGCCCAACAACCTTGCCAGCACCATCCGGAGTTGGCTGAGCGACCACGAACTCCAACAGAGCTGGCGCACTTCAGCACTCCAGGCCCGGGCGAACCTCCCCGGTTGGGACACCACAGCAGCAACGGTTCTGAAAGCCCTCGGCAGCGGCGAGGGTGCAGAATAGGGCCATGACGCCCACAGTCCAGACCATTCCGGCCGCAACAACCCTCACCCCGGAGCGCCTCCGGGCCTGGGCCTGGCACAAACAGGGCCTCGACGGGTCACTCGCAGGAAAGACGTCCGAGGAAGTCCTGGACCACGCCGGATGGGCACGCTCGGTGGGCGGCGCCAATCCGTACCTCACCCTGTTCGCGAGGGCGGGAATCAGCCGCGAACAGGCGGACCGGGACGTCAAAGAACTCAAAATCCACGAACTCCCCACCGCCCGTGGCTGCACCTACGTACTGGGCCGGGCCGACTTCGCCTGGGGTCTGCAGATCGGCCGCGACGCCGCCGTTGCACCCTTCAAGGTACTCGCCAGACTCGGCGTGGAGCGCAGCGAGATCACTCTTCTCGAGGACCAAGTAGAGCACGCCCTCCAGGAGTCCAGCGATCCCCTGGACCCCAAACAGCTCAAGGACCAACTGGGCGAATCCGTGCGGAGCCTCGGGGAAGAAGGCAAGAAGAAGGGTGCAGCCACCACCCTGCCAACGGCCCTGGGCCTGCTCCAAGCCGACGGCCGCATCCGCCGGGTCCCCATCAACGGCCGCCTCGACCAGCAGCGTTACGCCTACACCAAGTGGGGCCTTGCCCCCAGCAAAATCGACGACGACGGCGCGCGCCGCCTCCTGCTCGAACGGTACTTGCGCTGGACTGGCGGAGCGACTCTCAAGCAGAGCCAATGGTTCACCGCGTTCACCGTAGCCCAGACGAAAGCGGCGCTCGCCGGCGTCGAGGCCGTAGAAGTGCCCACCGCAAACGGTGACGTGCTGTGGATGCTGCCGGACGACGTCGAACGCTTGGCCGACTTCCAAGAACCCGGCGACGAGCAGATCCAGTTGCTTGCAGGCACTGATTCACTGGTCCTCCACAGGCGGAATTCGGCTGACATGTTCGCTGAGGAGGACAAAGGAAAGAAGGTCCTGGACACCACCCTGGCGCTTCAGGCCGACCTCCCGGATCACCCGATTCTGGACCGGGGCAGGATCATCGGCCTGTGGCAGTACGATCCCGGCAAAGAACGCATCGCGGCCTGGACGTTCGCCAAACCCACTGGAGCAGTCAGCAAGCGGATCGCCGAAATTGAAGCATGGATCCGCGATGAACTCGGCGACTTCAGGTCGTTCAGCCTGGACTCACCGGCGTCGCGTCAGCTACGGATCGACGCCCTCAACGCGGCCTCTGGTCTGTAACGCACTCAGCCCGAGAAGGCACTCAGCCCGAACCATACGGCCGGGTGATTGCTTCAAGGAAGTGCCCGTCCGGGTCGCAGAAGTAGATCCCGCGGCCGCCGTCGTTGTGGTTGATCTGCTGTGCGCGGGAGCGTGCGGGGTCGGCCCAGTAGGGGACGTGTTCGGCGGTGATCCGCAGGAAGATCGCATCGAACTCCTCCTCGCTGACCAGGAATGCGTAGTGCTGGGGCGCGATGGTTCCTGGGGCCTCGAGGAAATCCAGGGTGACGCCGTTTTCCAAGGAAACAGTAACGAAGGACCACATGGGCTGTGGCGCGGGAAGCCCAAGGATGCGGGCCAGAAACGCAGCGGACGCGTGCTTGTCCTTGGCGTAGACGATGGTGTGGTTGAAAGCGATGGCCATGATTGGCTCCTTACATAGAGCTCAGGCGGGTGAGCGGTGCTCCGCTGCCGGTACCCGGTGTGTAGCGAAGAAGTCCCGGAGGAGCGTTGCGCATTCTTCCTCACGCACGCCTGCGTAGACCTCCACCCAGTGGTTGAGCCGGCGCTCGCGGAGGATATCGAACACGGAACCTGCCGCCCCGGCTTTCTCATCCCACGCGCCGAACACGACGCGGGGAATCCGTGCCAGGACAATTGCCCCGGCGCACATGGCACACGGTTCGAGGGTTACCACCAGGGTGCAGTCCTCGAGGCGCCATCCATCGCCGCCTTCGCCCAATTCGAGGGCGTGGCGTTGCAGGGCAGCCGCGGCTTCACGGATCGCGACGATCTCTGCGTGGGCGGTCGGGTCCCCGTGCGCTTCCCGTTCGTTGCGTCCAGAACCCAGCACGCCGCCGTCGGGCCCTAGAACAACCGCGCCGATCGGCACGTCGTCCGTTTCCATGGCCAACCGGGCCTCGTCCAGGGCGAGGCCCATCCAGGCCAGGTGTTCAGCGTGATACGGCTCGGTGGCGCTCATGTCTCAATGATAGTTTTGGACGATGCGCACACTCGTCGTGGACCACCCGCTGGTCGCTCACAAGCTCACCGTTCTGCGGGACAAGAACACCCCTTCACCGGTCTTCCGGCAGCTCACTGAAGAACTCGTCACTCTCTTGGCCTATGAGGCCACCCGTGAGGTTAAGACGCAGCCAGTCGAGATCGAGACCCCTGTCACCAAGACCATTGGCACGGCGTTCACCAAGCCGACGCCGTTGGTGGTTCCCATCCTGCGCGCTGGCCTGGGCATGCTTGAGGGCATGACCAAACTGGTTCCCACCGCCGAGGTGGGCTTCCTGGGCATGGCCCGCGACGAAGAAACACTGGACATCATCACCTACGCGGAGCGCCTCCCCGAGAACCTCACCGGACGTCAGATCTTCGTTCTGGACCCCATGCTTGCCACCGGCGGCACCCTGCGCGAAGCCATCAAGTTCCTCTTCAAGCGCGGCGCCTCGGACGTTACCTGCATCTGCCTGCTGGCGGCTCCGGAAGGCCTCGCCAAGTTGGAGGAGGAGTTGCAGGACGCCAACGTGAAGGTTGTCCTCGCTTCGATTGACGAGAAGCTCAATGAGAAGTCGTACATCGTTCCGGGCTTGGGCGATGCCGGTGACCGCCTCTACGGCGTGGCCGGCTAATCCGTACCCCTCTACCGCTTTCCGGCGCGCCCCGTTAGCCTGTGGCGCATGGACTGGAAACTTGAACTGGTGTTTGTCCCTGTGTCCGACGTGGATCGCGCGAAGGACTTTTACGTCAACAAAGTTGGTTTCAATGCCGATTTCGATGAGCGTCCCATGGACGGCATCCGCTTTGTGCAGTTGACCCCGCCGGGTTCGGCTTGTTCCATCGCGATCGGCGAGGGCCTCAGTGATGCCCCTCCCGGAACAGCGCCATCCCTTCAAATAGTGGTGAGCGACATCAACAAGGCTCACGAACAGCTCAAGGCCAACGGCGTCGAGGTCAGCGATATCGATGTCCAGGACTGGGGACACTTCGTCCATTTTGCGGACCCCGACGGCAATAAGTGGGCTGTGCAGTACATTCCGCACCGGCCCAACGGCTAAGTCACAGTTCGCCGCGACCCCTGCATGGTGCGGCAGGATGGAGCCATGAGCCATCCTGCCGAGCCAACCTCGTCTTCCGCGCAAGCCCAGCGATCGCCAGCCCTGACCGTCCGTGCTGTCCTGTTCGACATGGACGGAACACTGGTTGACTCCACGGCGATCGTCGAGCAGGTATGGCTGGAGTTCGCCGAACGATACGGCCTCGATTACAACGAGATCCTGCGTACGTCCCACGGCGTGCAAGCGGGCGATACTGTGCGCCGTTATGCTCCGGCCGGAGCCGATTTTGAAGCTTTGACTGCCGAGCTTGGCGAGATGGAACGCACGCGAACCGACGGCGTGATTGCCCTCCCTGGCGCCGAAGCGCTGCTTGCTGCCTTGCCGGACGACGCCATCGCGCTCGTCACATCCGCGGACCGCATCCTTGCCGACATCCGGATGAAGGCTGCCGGACTTTCCATGCCATCCACGACCGTCACGGCCGAAGGTGTTTCACGGGGCAAGCCGCACCCGGAGGGGTATCTCAAAGCCGCAGCGTTGCTGGGCGCGGAACCGGCCGACGTCGTGGTTTTTGAGGACGCTCCGGCAGGTATCGCAGCCGCCCGCGCCGCCGGGATGCGAACCGTGGTGGTCGGCGACGCCGGAGGGGAGCTTGAGCCGGGCATGTGGCGTATCCCGGACTACTCCGCCGTGACGGTCACGGCCGTGAAAGACGACGACGGCGGTCACCTCATCACCCTCACGCTCTAGCACTGTTCGCCTCCGCTGTTCCGACCGGTGAAGCGGGAGTAGGCTGTGCGCATGTCTGCGTTGCCGGAGGCGTACGGTGCTGCACTGCAGCGGGCCATGGCGCACGCTACGGATTGGCTTGCGTCGGTGCCCAGCCGTTCTGTCCGGCCCACATCCGACGCCGACCAGGTCGCCTCGACCCTTCTTTCGATCCTTCCCGATGAAGCAACGGATGCTGCTGACGTAGTAGATGAGCTCGCCGCATTGGCTGACCCCGGGTTGATGCCAATCCAGTCCGGACGCTTCTATGGCTGGGTCATGGGCGGAACGTTGCCCGCTGCCATGGCCGCAGATTGGCTTGTCTCGGCATGGGACCAAAACGCCGGACTCAGGTTTGCGACTCCCGCGGCCGCTGCGATCGAAGAATCTGCCGCGGCATGGCTCCTGGAGTTACTGGATCTTCCGCGAGGGTCCGACGTCGGGTTCACCACTGGCGCTACAACGGCCAACTTCGCGGGCCTGGCCGCCGGGCGCCAATACCTGATGGACGAGGCAGGATGGGACCTGGCGGACCTTGGCCTGACCGGGGCGCCGCTCATCACAACGTTTGCCGGCCGGGAACGGCACGCAGCCGTGGATCTTGCCCTGCGGTATCTGGGGCTGGGAGCGTGCGTTCCTGTGGATACGGACGATCAAGGCAGGATCCTGCCGGACGCCCTCGCGGATGCCATGGATGAACAACCCGGACCTTCCCTCGTGTGCCTGCAGGCCGGCAACCTGCATTCCGGAGCGTTCGATCCGATGTCCGAAGCCATCACAGTAGCCCATGACCGCGAGGCCTGGGTGCATGTGGATGGCGCATTTGGGTTGTGGGCGGCGGTCAGCCCGAACCTGCGCGGGCGGCTGGCCGGAGTAGAGGCGGCCGATTCGTGGGCCACCGATGCCCACAAAACATTGAACGTCCCGTACGACTGTGGCTTGGCCATCGTGTCCCGGCCGGAAGCTCTGAGACGGGCCTTCAGCATCCATACGAGCTACCTCATTGCAACGGAGACCGGACTGGGCGATCCGTTCGACAAAGTTCCGGAACTGTCCCGCCGAGCCCGGGGCATCCCGGTGTGGGCTGCCCTCCGACAGTTGGGCCGGTCCGGAGTCATTGCCATGGTGGACAGGCTTGCGGCTAACGCCCGCGCGTTGGCGGAGGGCCTGGCGGAGATCCCGGGTGTGGAGATCCTGAACGACGTCGTTTTCACCCAAGTATCGGTCTCCTTCGGCAGTGATGACCGCACGCACCGGGTGACTCAGCGGCTCATGGCCGAAGGGATCGTGTGGATGTCGGGTTCCTCATGGCGAGGACGTGACATCCTCCGGATTTCGGTGAGCAACTGGTCCACCGACGCAGGTGACGTCGCTGCCTCCATCGCAGCCGTTAGAGGTGCGGCAGAGGCCGAACCGGAAGCATAGGGCCGTCTCGCTTACAAAGCCGAGCGCGCCTTTTCCAGGTAGGCCATCAGCCCGGCCAACTGCTCAGCGCTCCAGGGCAGTCCCGCGCTGATGGCCTTGCTGTTTTCCTGCCAGGCTGCACGCGCTGCGGCTTTGGTGTCCTCACTGGAGTGGAACATTGAACCGATGCCGTCCCATGAGCGTACCCATTCGTGGACGGAGGGGTCGGTGACGGGCGTCTTGGCTTGGACGTGTGCCAGTCCTTCTTCCACAAGGGCAGCCCACTGCTGCTTGGCGGCTTCGACTTTTTCTGCGCCGAGTTCTTCCCGCTTGTCCGCGAGTTGCTGGCGTTGTTCGGCTGTGAAGTTGTTTTCGAGCACGGTAATCATCTCCAACGTTGACATGAATTGTTCAGGGGTGGGCATGGCGCGTCCGTCCATGCGTGACAACAGCTCGCCCAAACGGTTTTGGAGCGCTTGGAGTTGCCGGGCGTGCTCCTGCACATGGACCAGCTGCTGTTGGAGGAGGCCTCGAAGGGACTCCAGATCATCCTCCGGGGTTTGCAGCGCTTTGCCGATGGCCGCGAGCGGAAGGCCCAGCATCTGAAGCGATCTGATCCGGTATAGCCGGCGAAGGTCGCCCTCCGAATACCGGCGATGACCGGACGCTGTCCTTTGGCTTGCGGACAGCAGCCCGATCTCGTCGTAGTGGTGGAGCGTCCGCACGCTGACGCCACACGCTGTGGCCAGCTCACCGATGCTCCACGGTCCGGATCCTCTTGTTCCCGTCATGAGCACAACGCTAAGTCCTGACGTAACGTCAGGTGCAAGTCGTCGTCACCTGAACGCGAAAACCGCCCCGGTTCCCGCCGTCAGCTGCAGTAATCACTGCTGCGAAACGGCGGAAAACGGGGCGGTAATCAGGCCCTGCACGTTTGAGCCCGCTGGGGTGGGCTCAAACCTGCCTATTGAGTTGGCTTAGTACCAGTTGTTGGCCAGGTGGAAGGCGAGGGCTGCCGAGGGGGAGCCGTAGCGTTCCTTGATGTAGTTCAGGCCCCACTTGATCTGGGTCTGGTAGTTGGTCTCCCAGTCAGCGCCGGCAGTTGCCATCTTGGAAGCCGGCAGGGACTGCACGATTCCGTAGGCACCACTGGACGCGTTAGTCGCGGTGGTCCGCCAGTTGGATTCCTTCTCCCACAGGGTGTTCAAGGCAGTCATTTCGCCCGGACCCCAGCCGTAGTTGGCGAGGATGCTGGCGGCGTATGCCTTGGCAGCAGCGGGATCGTCCACGGCCTTGGGAGCTGCGGCAGCGGCCGCGGCTGCAGCGGCGGCGGCATCGGCAGCCTGCTTGGCGGCTGCATCAGCGGCAGCCTTCTCGGCGGCGGCCTGTGCGGCAGCAGCCTGGTCGGCGGCGGCTTTCTCGGCCGCAGCCTTCTCGGCAGCAGCTGCTTGTGCGGCGGCAGCTTGGTCTGCGGCAGCCCTGTCGGCTGCGCCCTTCTTGGCAGCGGCATCCAAAGAAGCAGAAATTTCCGCTGATTTGTTGCTGATCTGGGCGGTAGCCTGCGTCTCGGACGCCTGGCTCGTTTCGGGGAGATTGAATGCGGCGTTTGCGGCCTGGCCGAGCGATGCGACGCCCAATGCTGCGGCAACGACTCCTGCAACAACGGACATTCGTTGCCCGGTCTTGCCGCGGCGTGCAGCGTTCTTCAGAACGGCTTGCGACTTCGTCAGGGGAGCATTGTGTTCGTCACGGTGACGCGCGGAAGGGCGCGTCTGATCGTTGAATTCAGACATGTGTGATTACCTCTCAGCGCCTGCGGAGTTAGCTGTCGGGTTCGGATGAGGTCATCCGGCCGCGCGCGTAGCTGCGGCTTCACCCCAAGGGCAAGGAAAGTACTGTGCCCGGAGACTCTGGGTCCCCCGTCTCTGCCTCGAATGAGAACGGAACTCCGGGAAGTGGCAGAGCTCGGCGCATCCCGGGTGTGGGCCAGTTAGGGGCGACCCACCCTTTCGAAGGTACAGGAGGTTTCGGCTTAAGTCACATTTGGGTAACAGAGATCACGTTTACGGCGCGTCATGTTGCCTGATTCGTTATATGCGTTCGTTCGAAGCTGTGGGGAGGCGAAGAGCGAATTCCGTGCGTCCCGGCTGGGAGGTTACTTCCACACTTCCGCCATGCGCCTGGACGATGGATTCGACGATTGACAAGCCCAATCCGGAGGTTCCTTCCGAGCCTGATCTCGCCGCGTCAGCCCGGGCAAAACGCGAGAAAATACGGCCCTGGAACCCAGGCGGAATACCAGGCCCGTTGTCAGTGACTGTGACCACGGCGCTACCGTCTGCGGAAAGCGTGACGCCTGTGACCACCGTGGTACCTGGATCGGTGTGCTTGCGGGCGTTGGACAGCAGATTGGCCAACACCTGATGCAGCTGGGTTGCGTCCCCGCGCACCGTAATGGGCTCGTCAGGGAGTTGGAGCTTCCAGATGTGGTCCGGTGCCATCACCTTTTCGTCGCTGACGGTCTCGATCACCAGCTGCGTCAGGTCCACATCCGTGACCTTCAACGGCTGGCCTTCGTCCAGGCGCGCCAGCAGCAATAGGTCCTCCACAAGCGTGGTCATGCGTTCCGACTGGCTCTGGACCCGTGCCAGCGACTTCCTGCCGTCATCCGTGAAGTTCTCCGTCATACGAAGCAGCTCGGTGTATCCGCGGATGGCGGTCAGCGGCGTCCGGAGTTCATGGGAGGCATCGGCAACAAACTGCCGGACCTTGGTTTCGCTCTCCTGACGGGCTTCCAGGGCCCTGGAAACGTTGTTGAGCATTTGGTTTAAAGCGTGGCCAACGCTGCCCACTTCAGTTCCAGGATGGGAGGCCGACGGCGGTACGCGCACCGCGAGTGCCACCTCACCGGCGTCGAGGGGAAGGCGCGATACTTTGGTTGCAACCTCCGAGAGTTGCTCCAGCGGGCGCATGGTCCGGCGGATGATGACGGTACCGGCGAGGCCGATCAGCACCAGGCCGCCCAGGGAAACAAACACCATGGTCCAAACCAGCGAGGCCTCGGCGTTTTGCTTGTCAGCCAATGGCAAGCCCGTCACAATGACGTCGCCGTAGGTGGTCTCAACAGCCACCAGCCGGTAGTCGCCGTTGGACAATGAACGGTCCACAGGCCGGTTGTCGCGGGGGAGTGAGAGCAGGACCTGCTTGTCTTCTGTCGAGAGTGCGACCCGGCGACCGTTTGCGTTTAGCAGGCCCGAGTTAATAACGCTGGAACCATCGATCCTCGCGTTGAGGGTCCCCGCGCCTTGGCCGCGGGCCTCCAGCGGATCCGGCCGACCGCTTGAGGGAAAGTTCGACGGCGGCCTGCCGAAGTCATTCGCGCGGCTTGACGCCTGCTCCAACTGCTTGTCGAGCTGCTTGTTGAAGTACATGTCCATGGAGGCGTAGCTAACCACTCCAACTGCGCCACAAATGGCAACCAACAACGCCATCGCCACCAGGACCAACCGCGTGCGCAGATGCCAGGTGGAGGGATTGAGCCAGTTCTGCTGGGTCTTGCGGGTTGCTCCTGAAGGGGTGGACAAGATTCAGTCCGCAGGCTTGATGACGTAGCCGGCGCCACGGATGGTGTGGATCATTGGCGGGTGGTTGGCTTCGATTTTCTTGCGCAGGTAGGAAATGTACAGTTCCACGATGTTGGCCTGTCCGCCGAAGTCATAGTCCCAGACGCGGTCCAGGATCTGTGCCTTGCTGACTACGCGCTTGGGGTTTTCCATGAGGTAACGAAGCAGCTCAAACTGCGTTGCCGTGAGCTGGATGTCCTCGCCGGCGCGCGAAACTTCCCGCGTGTCTACGTTGAGCGTGAGATCGCCGACCACCAATTCCGCCGTGTCCATGGCGGCAACGCCTGAACGTTGGACAAGCCTGTGCAGGCGCAGGAGGACCTCCTCCATGCTGAAGGGCTTGGTGACGTAGTCGTCCCCGCCGGCGGCAAGGCCTACGATGCGGTCCTGGACAGCGTCCTTGGCCGTGAGGAACAGCGCGGGCACTTCCGGCGCGAAGGTACGGATCCGGTTGAGGACCTCGACGCCGTCGAATCCTGGAAGCATCACATCCAGCACCAGCACGTCAGGGCGGAAGTCCTTGGCAAGCTTCACGGCTTCTGGTCCGTCGGCTGCTACCGCGACGGACCAGCCTGCCATGCGAAGGCCCATGCTCATGAGCTCGGAGAGGCTGGGTTCGTCGTCCACCACCAAAGCGCGGATAGGGGAGCCGTCCGGGTGGGAAAGCTGGGGAAGGTTGTTCGTCATGGAGTGCGGGGATGCCATGTGACAACTCTCCATTCTGCTGGTTTGCCGAAGCTTTGCCGGTCCTGTGAGGACGCTGTGAGGTCAACACTAGCCACGTGGGAGTTCGGTGGCAGGTGTCGCAGGAGTGTGGCGTCCATACTGGTCGGTTCTACGGCGTGTAGCAGATTTTGAGGGAAAAATTCGAGCTTGGAGTGGCTTGCGATTGGACAGCAAGTGTTTCAGATCTTGAGATTCCGTCCTTTTGCGCCTGATGGGAATCGGGAAGGGCATCATGCACTATCTGCCGAAGAAAATTCACCATAAGCCGAATATTTCTCATCGCGACCGAATGAAATGACGTTCATTTTCCATGGTGAAAGAATTGTGATCTGCAGCACAATAGACCCTCTTGTCTCAAAATGTGGACGGTTTGGCGGTTTGTTACTTGCGTGTTGCCATTGTTACGTTGCACACTTCCAATGTGAACAAGAACTCAACAGCACCTGCAGCCGCAGCAATCTGGTCCAGCACACCCGCTGGCGACGAGACCCGCTGTTGTCGAATGCAAGCCTAACTTTCCACCCCAAAGAAGTTTCAGGCATTCGCCCCCTAGCCCAGCGTTGGGCGCCCTTCCCCAAACTCATTGCGGGGACAACCAGCATTCGAAGCCGCGATGACGGCTATTCACTTTTGAGGTAATCACTCCATGTCAGTTGCATCCGGTTACGTCCACATCTCCGTCCGAAACGCCAACAAGGCCGCTTCAAACGCAGGGCTCCGCCCCGGCTTCGGCAACCGCCCCGGGTACGCCCCCGCCACCCAAGGCAACACCCAGCAGGCTCCCGGCTACGTGCCCCAGGGCTACAACCCCAACTCCTATGGCCAGTTGCGGGCAGTTCCCACCAACGAGCCAGCACCCATGACGGCGCCTACCCCCGTCATTGCGCAGTCTGACCGCCTCCGCCCGGTCGCCAACGACAACGTGGCCCGCGGTTTCGTGCTCTACATGGGCATTGACGAAGAGACAGCAGCAGCGGCCGGCACCTCCATTGCCAAGCTCGCCCAGGAAATCCGGGCCTACGCCCAGTCCCTCGTCACCGGCGCTGAGAGTTACGCTGCAGTCGCCGTGGCGCCCGCCGGTGCACCCGGGTCCGCACTCGACGTCGTACGTTCAACTTTCGGTGACCCCACAGTCGCCGCCCGCCAGCGCACCGAGGCTGCACGCCCGGCACCGCAGCAGGAAGCCCGCCCCTCCGGCGTGCTGATCGACCTCGCCCGCCGCGAAGTCCACCTCGACGGCGAGTCCCTGAACCTGACGTTCAAGGAGTTTGAGCTCCTCAACTACCTCGTCGAAAACGGCACCCGCACAGTGGGCCGCGACGAACTGCTTGAGGGCCTGTGGCGCAACGCCGAAGAAGTGCCCAACGAGCGCACCATCGACGTCCACATCCGTCGCCTCCGCTCCAAGCTGGGTCGCCTCGCCAACACGGTCCGCACCGTACGTGGCCAGGGCTACCGCTTCTACGAGCACCCCGAGGTCATCGTCTGGGCCGCTCCGGAATACTCGATCTAAGCTACTGCTGCAGCCGAAAGGCGGCATATCCCTCTGCGCCTGCGCTCGTGCCTCACGCAACAACGGCGCTATCGGGACATGCCGCCTTTCTGCTTTTGTCGTGCTCCCGTGAGTACTGGCCTCCGCGGCGGACAGGGGTTTGCGGCTAGGGTTGGTTCATGAGTGACCATCACATCAGGCGCCTGGTGATTATGCGGCATGCCAAAGCGGATTGGCCCATGGGGGTGCCGGACCATGAGCGTCCCTTGGAGGAACGCGGACACCGTGAGGCTCCGCTGGCTGGGAGATGGTTGCTCAAGCATGGGGTAGTTCCGGACTTCATTCTGTGCTCGTCTGCTGTGAGGACCCGTCAAACCTGCACGTGGGTGTGCGATGAGTTGGGGGACAAAGCCCCGACGCCCAAGCTTGAGGACGGCCTGTACGCCGCTTCAGCGAACCGGATGTTGACCGTGATCAATCACGTCCCGGACACAGTTACCACCTTGATGGTGATCTCGCACATGCCCGGCGTCCAGGATCTGGCCATGCACCTCGCATCGCGCGACTCGGACCATGACGCTTACATGGACGCTGCCACACGGTACCCAACCAGTGCTTTGACGGTCCTGGAGACTGAGAAGTCATGGGCGGAGCTGGATGGGCAGGACGCCCGTCTGACGCACTTCAAGGTGCCACGCAAGTAGCAACGCCCAAGGTTAGCCGCGGAAGGATGGCTCAGCCCCGCACTGGTAGCTCGTGCTCTGCTGCCACCTCGCGCAGCAGCCGGACGGCATGCCGGATATTGGGGCTGGCGGTCATGGTCTTTCGGTACACGATTCCCACCGCCCGCTGCTGAATGGGGTTGACGACCGGCACGGCAATCACACCAGGTGGCAGGGGTGGCCTGCCCAGCCGAGGCACAAGCGCCACGGCCACGGCCTGCTCCACCATGGCGATATGGGTGGAGAAATCGGGATCGTAGACACGGATATCGGGGACCCGCCCAAGCCCGGCGAAGATCTGCAGGAGGGCTTCGTTGCAGATGGCACCCGCCGGCGTACTGACCCAAATTTCGTCCAGTAAGTCTTCACGCTCGACGACGGTCCGTCCTGCCAGCGCGTGGCCGCTGTTGACCAGGACGTCGGCCTGGTCCAGGCAAAGGTCCTCGTGCACCAGGTTCTCAGGAATGACCAGGGGCACGGAGTTCCAGTTGTGCACCACGGCCAGCTCAGCTTCGCCTGAGGCCACTCGTTGGACGGCCTCACGTGGGTCCTCGGCCAGCACGCTGATTTCAAGTGCAGAATCGGTGGTCCCGATGCGTCCGAGCATTGGCCCCACCAAGCCACGGCAGGCGGTGGAGAATGCCACGAGCCGCAGCAGCCCGGAAGGTTTCGCGGGATCGGCGAGGAGCGTTGCCTGCAGTTCCTCGAGCTCGTCCATGATTCGCCGCCCGTAGCCAGCGAGGGCAAGGCCCCGTTCGGTAAGGAGTACACCACGGCCGTTCCGTTCCAGGACGGCTACGCCCGTTTGCTTCTCCAGCTTCTTGATCTGCTGGGAAACCGCTGACGGACTGTAGCCCATCACATCGGAGGCGGCCACTACCGATCCGTGCTGTTCCACAGCTACCAGAGCACGCAAGGCTGAAATGTCGATCATGAAGTAAATCTACTTGGTTTCATACTGAATTCAACGCTGGTGCTTAAACCAGTCAAGTGCCAGAGTGATTCTTGTGAACCTCCGCCACTCCGCACTCGCCGTCCTTGTCGCTGTCCTCTGGGGCGTAAACTTTGTCGCCATAGACTTGGGCCTCCACGCCAACGGTCGTGATGTCCCGCCGCTGCTTTTCGTCGCTTTCCGATTCCTGCTGGTCGTATTTCCGTTCATCCTGTTCATCCGCAAACCTGACGTGAGCTGGAAGGCGATCATCGGCGTCGGGCTTTTCATGAGCGCCGGTCAGTTCGGGTTGCTGTACCTGGGCATGGCGCTGGGTATGCCGGCGGGCCTCGCCTCCCTCGTCTTGCAGGCGCAGGTGCTGTTCACAGTGCTGATCGCAGCGCGGTTCCTTGGCGAAAGGCCCAGTCGCAGGCAGATACTCGGGGTCGTGCTCGGCCTGGCGGGTCTGGGCGTGGTCGCCGTGGGGCGCAGCGCCGTGGCTCTGATCCTGCCTCTCATGATTGTGCTGGCCGCTGCGTTGTCCTGGGCGATCGGAAACGTCGTGGCGCGGCACTCGAAAGCGGCGTCGGGCCTTGGCTTGGTGGTCTGGTCCGGGGCCGTGGTGCCGCTCCCGTTGGCGGGATTGTCACTTGTGGTGGACGGCCCGGACACCGTGTGGGTGACCATCACGGACCTCCAAATGCCCACTATCCTGAGCGCCATCTACACGGCAGTTTTCGCGTCGCTTATTGGGTACGGCATCTGGAACCGGTTGTTGACGCTCTACCCGAGTTCCGACGTCGTGCCGTTCACGCTGCTGGTTCCAGTGGTCGGCATGACGGCTGCCTGGCTGGTCCTGAACGAAATCCCCACGGCGCCCGAAATTATGGGAGGGCTGATCCTGCTCGTCGGAGTCGCGACCGCCGTGCTCGGTGCCTCGCGAAAACGTCCGGAAACTCCCGTTGTGAGGCCCGCTCTGCGCCTCTAATCGCTCGTGAAGCACGCAGAGTAGGCCCCGCAGCGCAGGGTTTGCGGGGCGTTAGCGCTTGGAGGCGGGTTTGCGTTGAGATGAAACGCCCGACGTCGGACGCTTGGCTGCCGTCGAAGGCGTGCGGGGTGTTGCGGGACGCTTCGCCGAAGAGGCCTTTACGGCGCTCGAAGGACGTGCCGTCGATGTAGTTGGGCGTTTGGCAGGCGCCGCTGGACGTGAGCTGGCAGCTCGTTTAGTTGGCGTTGTGGTTCTTTTGGCCGCAGGCGTGGGTTGCCTGGCCCGGCTGGAAGCAAAGGACGGCCAGACCGCCCCGAGGAACAGCACAGCCAGCGTCCCCACCCCAGCCACTGCGGCCAGGTAGAAGTAGATGTCTGAGTCCTCGGTGCTTACGGCACTGCCCATGGCGTTGGCGTCCTGGTTGAACGCGAGGCCCCACATGCGCAGGAATGCAATGCTGAAGCCGATGAACAGGCTGGTGCCGGCAGCGCCAAGGAGAACCACGAGGTATCGCCGCCGGTTGAAGACCTGCACTATCGATGCCAAATAGCAGGTCAGCACCGCTCCCAGAAACAGGTACAGGACCAGTTCTTCGAGGACCACGGCTGCGAGCACCAAAAGCCCGAGGGACATAAAAGCGGTTACCACCGCAAGCTTTCCGCTGTTCCCCATGTGACGCATGAGTCTAATCATCGCCGACCAGCGGGCCGCGCCACGCCGTCGTAGATTGCAGTTGGATACCGTTACGCGGCCTGTTCGAACCTACTTGATGACGTATCCGTGCATGATGGTCATGACCGCGGCCACGCTCTGTTCCCGCGTGCGCTCCGGGTTGTAGGTTTGCCTGTCCAGTCCCACCACGAAGATGGCCCCGAAGATTGCCGCCTCCAGGCTGCCGCGGACGATGGACTCGTCCACCTTGTATCCGGAGGCCACACGTTCCACCGCAGAGCCTATGACGGCCAGGAGTTCTGCCCGGAGTTCGGCGAACACGGCACTCCACTCGCCGGGCGTCCGCCAGTTTTCGCTCACCCAGAGACGCGCGAAGGATGGGTATTCGTCCATGAATTCCATGGCTTGGCCCACCATGTTCCTCATGGATTCGAGGGGATCGCTGGTTTCGCCTTCGATTGCCTGGAGACGGACCAGCATGATGTCCACGCCGTGCCGCAGCAGCTGCGCGATGAGGTCCGATTTGCTGCCGAAGTTGTAGTAGACCGTCCCCTTGGACACGCCGGCCGCGGCCGCGATCTCGTCTACGGTCACTCCCGCGGCGCCACGTTCGCCAATCAGCTCCATGGACGCTTCGAAGAGGCGCTGCTTGGTGGCGTTGGTGCGCCCGGGGCGCAGTTTCTTCTCCGCGGTTCCTGCCGCGGCCCCCAGCTCTGAAGGGGCCGGCTCGGTGGTGCTCATACTGCAATCTCCGGCTTCAGCGTCTTGAGGGTCCACATCTTGTGTTTGCGGACGGCGAGAGTGGACAGTGCCGCTCCCAGCAAAGTGTATCCAAGCAGGCCCAGGACTGTTGGCCAGATCATGCTGAGTTCCCCGCCGTAGATCAGGTGCCGCATTCCCGTGACCACGTAGCCCATGGGCAGGACTTCGTGCACCACGTGAAGTGGCATGGGAGTGGTCTGCCAGGGGAACGTACCCCCTGAGGACACAAGCTGAAGGACCAGCAGGATCAGCACCACGAACTTGCCCGGGGTTCCCATGAGCGCCACGATGCCCTGGATGATCGCACTGAACGCCATCACGGCGGCAAGCATGAACAACCACATGCCTACGGGGTGGGCGGCGTTCAAGCCGAGGCCCAGATTCACCACGAGGGTCAGGATGGTGGCCTGCAGGACCGAGACAACGAAGAACGGAAGCCAGCCACCCACCGCGATTTTCCAAGCGCGTGCGTTGGATGCCAGCGCGCGCTGGGTGATGGGGCGCATGGCCTGCACCAGCATGAACACTCCGATCCACAAGGCCAGCGTCAGGAAGAAGGGTGCCAGGCCGGCGCCATAAGAACCTGCCTTGGCCTGCGATACGTTGTCCACAGCGACGGGGTCGGCGATCACTTTGGACACACTGCTCTTTTGTTCATCGTTCGGGTTCGGGATTTCTCCGGCACCCTTGGCAAGTTCTGTGGCCAGGGTGTGCGAGCCATCGGAGGCCTTCACCGCGCCGGTGGCAAGCTGTCCGGCGCCGTCGTTGAGTTGGTGGGCGCCGTCGTCGAGCTTGATGGCACCGTCCAGTGCGCTCTGCTGGCCAGCGGCCAGCGCGGACGCCCCGGTTTTCAACTGTCCTGCTCCGGCCGCTGCCTGCGAAATCGCGTCAGTCAACGTTGGTGTGGCTGCGGCAAGCTTCGATGCGCCTGCGCTCACGGCAGCTGAGCCGTCCGAGAGCTGCTGGATCTTGGCGGCGTCGCCCGCGATCTTGGCCTTGGCGTCGGTAACCGGGCCGGAGGTTGCAGTGGTGTCGAAATCGGCAAGGACCTTGTCAGCCTGCTCCTGCGTGAGCACGCCAGCACTCACCAGCCGCGCAGTGGACTCGACAACGCGATTGCGAAGGCCTTTGTCTGCGGCATCAAGCTGCCCGACGACGTCCTGGACTTTCGCATTCAGCTCGGCGTTCCCGGCGGCTACTTGCGCCGCACCGTCGGCGAGTTTCTTCGAATCGGCAGGCAGGGTGGCAGTTTTGTTCTTCAGCTCAGTGAGGCCCGAGCTCAGCTGGCTGGCGCCGTCATTGAGTTGCACAGCGCCATCGCGGAGTTGCGTTTGACCAGCGACCAGCTGATCGGCGCCGCTGACCAACTGGGTGGTTCCGTCATGCAGCGTTGTAGCGCCATCACTGAGCTGACCCACTCCCGTGGCGAGTTCGGATGCTCCGTCCGCAGCCTTCACGATGGAGGCGTGGATGGTACCGAAGCCTGTGAGGAGCTGATTGGCTGTTTCCTCGCCCACCTCCTTGGCGACCGTTGAATGCACGGCTGTGGTGAGCTTGTCCACGATGGTGCTCAGGAGGTAGTTGTTGGCGTCGTTCGTGGTGACATGGAGCATTGCCTGGTTGGCGGCGTCGAAATTGCCGGGGGAGACCAGGTTGGCGGAGAAGTCCTTGGGGATGCGCAGCGCGAAGGCGTATTCGCCTGAACGGACGCCGGCATCCGCAGCTTCCGGACTGGAAACCTGCTTCCAGTTGAAGACGTGGCCATCCACAAGGCTGTCGGCAACCTTCCTGCCGGCCTGCAGCTCGGTGCCATCCTTGGAGGTTGCCCCCGTGTCCTCCACTACCAAGGCGGCGTCGATCTGGTTCAGGTTGCCGTACGGATCCCAGTTGGCGTAGAGATACACCGCGCCATAGAGCAGCGGCACCATGGTCAGGGCCAGGATGGTCAGCTTGGGCAGGAGCCCGCCGGTCATGCGCTTGAGTTCGGAGCGGGCTAGCCGCAGAACAGTCACTTTGCAGTCCTTTGGAGGTCTTGGAATTCGGGTTCGGTTGCTTCGTCTTGAATCTCGCGGCCCGGGATTGGACTCGTTGTCGCTTGCGCACTCGTCGCCTGTGCCTGCTCGGACTCTTCAACGCTCTCCGGTTCCGGCGGGTGCGCGACCGAGTTGCCAATCACCGCAGCCGGGCCGGTCCAGCTGTCCGGGAGGGCACTGACGACGGCGACGACGGCAAGCGGCCGCCCGGCGTCGGACGCCAGTGCCTCAAGTCGGGGCAGCCATGCCGCGGGATCGGCGCTGTGGCGATCGGGCGAATCGATCACCAGGAGGTCGGTAGCTGGATCTGCCAAAGCGAGGGCAGTCAGGAGCTCGAGCCGGCGGCCGGCGGGAAGCTGTTCAATCCACAGGCCGGCGATGTCCTCAAAGCTGTTGATCTTCAGCCACGGCTTGCTGAGCAGTGCGCCGCGGTAACGGCGGGGGATGAGGGAGAGGTCCTCTGTGACGAGGTCGCGAACACTTAGATGCTGTTCAGGCTCATTGACGCCGGGCGAATCCACCAAGGCGCTCGCCAGCCGGATCTTCTTGGTCTTGCTGTTGTTGTCCCAACTGAGGACGCCGTTGCTGGGTTTCATGCGGCCACTGAGTGCCAAGGCCAAGGCAGTCCGCTGATCCTGGCCTTCGCCAGTCACGAGCAAGAGTTCGCCACGACGGGCCTGGAGTGACGTTGCCGGAAGGAGATCGTCCCGGCGGCCGTTGATCTGGAGTTGCTGTACGGACAGCACAATGAGCCTTTCGCAGAAATGGTGTCTGCTGAAAGTCTAACTGAACTGACTGGTCAGTTCAAATAGGGATTAGAGTCCGTACTTCTCCAAGAGACGCAACCACACCTCGCTGATGGTGGGATAGGACGGTACCGCGTGCCACAACCTGTCCAAGGGGACTTCTCCGACGATCGCGATGGTGGCCGAGTGGAGCAGTTCAGCCACCCCGGGGCCGACGAACGTAGCGCCAAGAATCACTTTGCGGTCCTCGTCCACCACGATCTGCGCCCACCCTTTGTAATCGGCGGAATAGAGCTGGGAGCCGGAGACATCGATGGGCAACTCCACCCCGGTGACATGCTTGCCCTGGAGGAGGGCCTGCTCAAGGCCGGGACCCACCGAGGCCACTTCCGGATCCGTGAAGACGACGCTTGGAATGGCGTGCTCGTTGGCAGTGTGCGCCCACGCGCTCCAAGGTTTCGGGGTGCCCGTGAGTTTGCCGTTTGCCCTTGCGACGATTGCATCACCGGTTGCTCTGGCCTCGTATTTGCCCTGATGCGTCAGAAGCACTTTGCCCGCGGCATCGCCTGCCGCGTACAGCCACAGTCCGCTGGTTCCATCGCTTGCCGGGCCCTCCACCAGGCCACTGGCGTCCGTAGTGAGCCGGAGCGGTTTTCCGTTCTGCGGTTCAACGCCCACATTTTCCAAGCCCAAATTGGCCAACGCTGGATGCCGCCCGGATGCGACCAGGAGTTTGTCGGCCGTGACGGCCCCGCCGTTGAACGTGACTGTCACCGAGCCGTCGTCGTTCTTTTCTACGTTGTCCACATCTGTGTGGAGGTGGACTGTCACACCATCGGCGCGGAGCCCGGCCAGAACCAGATCGGCCGCCTCTTCGGCATAGCTGCTCAGAAGACGACCACGAGCAATGAGTGTCACCACCGATCCAAGGCGGGCAAAAGCCTGGGCCAATTCGACGCCGGCCACTCCGCCTCCCAGCACCGCGAACCGCTGTGGGATGACTTTTGCGGCAGTGGCGCCACGGGTAGTCCAGAACGGTACGTCCTTGAGGCCCTCAATATCCGGGATGGTAGGGGTTGAGCCTGTGGCCACAACCACGGCATGGTGCGCTTTGAGCGCGTAGCTGTTGCCATCCAGCCCGTCCACTTGGACCTCTCGCGGACCTGTGATGCGCCCCCGCCCACGGATCAGTTCAATGCCGGCACTATCCAGCCATTCGACCTGGCTACCGTCCTGCCAATTGTTCGTGAACCAGTCCCGGTGTTTCAGGGCCGATTCTGCGTCAATAACTCCGGTGACCGCTTCCGAAGCTCCAGGAATTCCCTGCGCCGCGTGGAGCACGCTGCCTGGCCGAAGGAGTGCTTTGGAGGGAATGCACGCCCAGTACGAGCATTCGCCGCCAACCAGATCGCTTTCCACAATCACTGCCGTCAGACCGCCACGAACCACCCTGTCCGCCACGTTTTCCCCGACGGCGCCCGCGCCGATCACAATTACGTCGAATTCACGGGAGCTCTCGGCATTCATGGGAGAAGCCTACAACTGCTACCTCTGGGTTGTGAGGCCCGTGTGCATCGCACCCTTGAACCAGCCCGTAATCGTGGCCGGGTGTGTAATGGCGGTGCCAACAACTACGGCAAACGCCCCGGCATTCAGTGCTTGGCGGGCCTGTTCCGGCGTGTGGATGCGACCCTCGGCGATGAGGGGCTTGCCCACATCGGAAGAGGCGATCTGCTCCAGCAGCTCCAGATCCGGCCCAGGAGTCTTCGGGCGCTCGCCGGTGTAGCCGGACAAAGTGGTTCCGATCAGGTCTGCGCCGGCTTCAACGGCTGCCAGGGCGTCATCGAAGGAACCGCAGTCCGCCATGACCAAAGCGTGGGACTCGGCGTGGATGCCCGCAACGGTGGCAGCGAGCGACAAACCATCGGGGCGAGCCCGACGGGTACCGTCAATCGCCACAACATGCGCGCCTGCGTTCGCCACGGCAAGCGCATGCCGGAGCGTGGGGGTGATGAAGACGCCATCATGACCGTCCTTCCAGAGGCCGATGACGGGAACTTCGACGGCGGCACGCGTGAACTGTACGTCGGCCAGCCCTTGGACGCGGATCGCCGCAGCGCCGCCGATGACCGCTGATGCCGCCACCTGAGCTGTGGTGCGGGGATCACGCATCGGTTCGCCGGGGTAGGCCTGGCAGGAGACGATCAGCTGGGAACGGAGGGCTTCGAGGCCTTCGAGGGTCAGGATCATGCTGTCTCTTTCTTCTAAAGGACGAGTTTCGCGGCACCAACGATGGCCGCGGTGTTGCCCAGGGTTGCCCGCGCCACGGGGACCTCGGCAAGAGGGGCCAATAGCTCTTGGCGGAGGGCGGCTTCCATGGGCTCCCACCAGAGCCCGCCGGAGTCCGCCAGCCCACCGGAAATCACTACGGTTTCAGGGTCAAGAATGTTGATGAGTCCGCCTACGGCTTGACCTGCGGCGGCCGCGCCGAGATCAATGGCACGCAAGGCCGCGGCTCGGCTGGCAGTGGCGGCAGCACCGCCGTCGGGCACGCCAGGAGGAGCACTTGAAGCCAGCACGAACACGCCGCGCGTATCCGCCGCCTCGCGTGAAGAACCACCAAAGCGCAGGTACGACTCGTGAATGGCGGGACCCGAAGCCACGGCCTCGACGTGTCCGGCATGGCCGCATACACATGGCAGCGGAGCCCCATCACATGTGGCGTAGGGCGAGGCAAAATGCCCAACATGACCGCCAACAAAGTGATGCCCCAGAACAGGAGTGCCATCCACAACGAAGCTGCCGCCCACACCCGTTCCGAACGCGACCATAAGAGAAGTGGACGTTCCAGCTGCGGCACCAAGCCAGGCTTCGCCGAGGGCATGAGCATGGACGTCGTTGACGGCCCGGACCGCAGAAGGAGACAGCGAAAGCCGGGAGGACAGGCCTGAAACAAGACCAGTTCCGGCCCAGCCAAGAATCGCGTCGGTCGCTGACACCACCGCGCCGGAAGAAGCATCAATAACCCCGGCGGAACCAATGCCGACGCCGGAAACTGAAACTCCGGCGTCGGCAGCGCGTTGCATCAAACCCGATACCAGGGCAGCGGTGGCGTCGAGGATCGCCTGGCCGCCAGCCCGGTTCAACGTCGGAATAGTCTCCGACATCAGCACTTCACCGAAGCCGGAAACAACCCCGGCGGCGGTTTTGGTGCCGCCGAGGTCAACGCCGATCACGTGGGTCATGGAAGCGGTCATGGAAAACCTAGACCAGCCCGTTCCGCTCCAGGATTTCGCGGATCAGCGCCGTCTCATCGGAGTTCAGGGACAGCATGGGCTCGCTCATCGTGTTGGACTCAATGACGCCCATCACCTGCAGCGCGGTCTTGAACGCACCCAGCCCAGCGGCACCACCGGACACACGGCCATTGGGGGTGTAGACGATCTCGAAGACGTTGGCCAAACGGTCCTGCTCACGGGCAGCAGCGGACCAATCGCCGGCCTGGGCGGCGTCGAACAGCCGGCGATAGCCCGCCGGATCTACGTTTCCGAGGCCCGGCACAACACCTTGGGCGCCACCGAGGAGGGCACCGTCCACCACAACTTCGTGACCCGTAAAGATGTCGAAGTTGGGGATGTCCTTGGCCGCCAGGAGCAGCTGGCGGAAGGAAACGTCGTCGCCGGAGGAGTCCTTGACGCCGGCAATGACACCATCACGGCCGAGGCGGATCAGGAGGTCCGTGGGCAACTTGAAGTGGGTGCGGACCGGGACGTCGTAAGCGAAGATGGGCTTCTCGATAGCGGCGTGGATGCTGCGGAAGTGGGTTTCGGTTTCCGCGGCGTTGCCGATCGCGTAGTACATGGACGTGACCACGATCGCGTCGGCGCCGAGGTCCACCACCTTGCGGGCTTCCTCGATGACGCGGTTGGTGGTCTGCTCGTTGGCGCCCACGATCAGCGGGACCGCTCCGGCGTTGGCGTCGGCGATGGTGGAGACCACCAGCTCACGCTCGTCATTGGTCAGGTAAGGGACTTCGCCGGAGGAACCCAAGACGAAAAGTCCGGACACGCCGCCGTCGATCAGGTGCTTGGTGACGTTCTTCAGCGACGCAGTGTCGATGCTGCCGTCGGAGTGGCGGGGAGTGATGACCGGGGGAATGACGCCCTGGAACTGAGTGGACACAGAAATCTCCGTTGTTGGTGTTGGTGAGGGGAAAAACTAGATGTGGAGCAGGCTCGGCGCGGCGCCCAGCAGCTTCTTGGTGTAATCGTTGCCGGGGTTGTCGAAGACCTGTGCGGCTGTGCCTTGTTCGACGATTTTGCCGAAGTACATGACGCAGATGCGGTCCGAAACATAGCGGACGGTTTGGATGTCGTGAGAGATGAACACCATGCCCAGGTTCAGCTGGGTCTTCAGATCTGACAACAGGTTCAGGACCTGCGCACGGACGGAAACGTCCAGGGCAGACGTCGGCTCGTCCGCCACGATGATGTCCGGATCGAGCGCCAGTGCCCGGGCGATCGCCACACGTTGGCGCTGACCACCGGAAACCTGCGACGGCGTCACCTCGGCTGCCGATTGCGGCAAGCCAACCAGCGCCAACAGTTCCTTGACCTTGGCAGCGCGGCTTGCAGCGTTCCCGATGCCGTGGATCTGAAGGGGGTCGGTGAGGATGTCCTGGATGGTCATTCGCGGGTTCAGTGCCGTAGCCGGGTCTTGGAAGACCACCGAGACCGAGCGGCCAAACTGCTTGCGCATGGCAGCGTTGCGCTTGATGGCTGGCTTTCCGCGGAACAAAACCTTGCCCGACGTCGGGGGCTGAAGTCCCACGAGAACTGAAGCGAGTGTGGACTTGCCACAGCCGGACTCACCAACGATGCCCACGGTTTCGCCGCGGCTGATGGTGAAGTCCACTCCGTCAACAGCTTTGACGATGTTGGGCCGGAACAATCCGCCGGTCCTGGCGTGGTGATAGACCTTGACGTCCTTCAGCTCGATGACCGGCTTGGAACCTGAATCGCTCATTTCGCGTCCTCCTTCAAGTGGCTGGCCCAAAAGTGATCCGCAGCGTCGCCATTGGGAGACGGGACGGTGGTGAGGACGAGCTTTTGGTTGGGGTCGGCGTCAGCCCTGACTGAGCGGGCCGCGAAGCGGTCGCCCGCAGCAAAGTCGCGCGGTGAAGGAACTGTGCCGGGGATCTGGTGCAGCCGGACGGCGTCGGCCTCTATGGAGAGCACGGCCCCCAACAAGCCACGGGTGTACTCGTGCTTGGGATTCTGCAGAAGCTCGGAAGCCTGTGCGGATTCCACCACTTGGCCGGCGTACATGACTGTGATGCGGTGAGCCAGGGAGGCCACCAAGGCGAGGTCGTGGCTGACGAATACCATGGCGAAGCCGAGTTGCTCCCGGAGTTCGTTGAGCAGATCAACCACCTGCTTTTGAACGGTGACGTCCAAGGCCGTGGTGGGCTCGTCGGCCACCACGATTTTCGGCGAGCGGGACAGGGCCATGGCAATCAGCACACGCTGGCGTTGCCCGCCGGAGAGCTCGTGCGGGTAGCTGGCAAGCGTCCTGGCGGGGTCCAGTTTCACCATCTCCAGCAGTTCAGCGGGTGTCTTTCGTCCGCCACGTTTGGTGAGCTGCTCCAGCTGGTCCTTGATCTTCATGGACGGGTTCAGCGAGCTCAACGCATCCTGGTAGACCATGGCGATCTGTTCGCCGCGCAGGCCATCGTAGGCCTTGGGGTTGCTGTGCTGGGTCTTTGCGTCGAGGAGTTCCTTGCCATCAAACAGGACGGAACCGGTGACCTGGGCTGTCTTGGGCAGGAGGCCCATCACAGCGAGTGACGTGATCGACTTGCCACAACCGGACTCGCCCACCAGGCCCATGGTTTCGCCTTCGCGGACGGTGAAGGAGACGTTGTCCACGATCGCGATTTCGCCGAAGCGGGCCGGGAAACGGATGGACAGGTTTTTCACCTCAAGGACATTGCGGGCTCCGGGGGAGACCTGGGGGAGCCGGTCCGTGCGCTTGGCTTCGATGGCTGCCAGCAGTTCCAGTTCGCGGTCCAGCAGGAGGTGCGGGTTAGTGGCGGCCAGCTTCACATCAGTCAGTACGGCGGAGGCGCCGAAATCAGAGACGGGCGTGTCGCCGGAAGCCGCCCGAACGCCGTCGAGCTCGTGTTCCTCAACCACCGAAGGCTGGGCAACGGAGGTGGCGACCTCGGTGTCAACAGCAACCACTGCGGCGGATCCGTCGTCGTCCTTGACCGCCGGGGCCCGACGCAACTTCGGGTTCACCATGGCGTCAGTGAGACCCTCAGCGAGGATATTTAGGGACAGGACGGTCAACAGAATTGTCAGGCCAGCGAACGTCGTGGCCCACCAGCCACCGGAAAGCACCAGATTGCGGCCGTAGGAGATCACGTTGCCCCAGGACGGCGCCGGATCCTGAACGCCGGCGCCCAGGAAGGAGAGCGAGGCTTCGAGGATGATGGCGTCGGCAACCATGACCGTGGCGAACACCAACACAGGAGCTGCGGTGTTACGGACGATGTGCTTGACCAGGATGTAGAACCGGCCAGCGCCGATCACGCGCTCGGCACGGACGTAGTCTTCGCCGTATTGGGCGAGCACGTTGGCACGAACCACGCGGGCCAGCTGCGGCGTGTAGATGATGGCGATTGCGATGATGATGGTCGGAACAGAGTTGCCGAATGCAGCCAGCAAGACTGCGGCCAAGGCGATGCCCGGGAATGCCATGAGAATGTCCATGAGCCGCATGATGATCTCGTTCACGGACTTGCTGGAGGTCGCTGCGAAGGAGCCGAGGAGCGCACCGGCGAGGATGGCTAAACCAACCGCGCCGAGGCCGATCAAAAGCGACGACTGTGCGCCGAAGAGCAGGCGCGAAAAAATGTCGCGGCCCAGGCGATCGGTGCCGAAGAAGTGTTCAGCGCCCGGCGGGGTGGCCGGAATGAAGGTCTCCAGCGGATCGTGCGGGGCGATGATCGGCGCGAAAATGGCCGCGAAGACAATCATGATGAGGAAGAGCAGGGCGATGCGGGAGCCCCAGGGCAGGGCCTTGAAGCGGATGCCCGGTGCACTTAGCCGTTCTGCGAGCTTGCTGCGCATGAGCTATACCGTCCTGATTCGGGGATTGATGAGCAGGTAGAGAAGGTCAACCACGATGTTCACCAGAACAAAGGTGACCGAGATGGTGAGCACCACGCCCTGGACCAGATTGACGTCCAGGTTGGTGATGCCATTGAGGATCAGCTGGCCCATGCCGGGCAGGGCGAAGATCATTTCAATCACGACGGCGCCACCCAGCAGATAGCCCACGCGGAGTCCCAGCACGGTCACCGGGGTGACGAGCGCGTTGCGGAGAACATTCTTGGAAACCACTTCGCGGTAGGGGACACCGTTGCCGATGGCTGTGCGGACGTAGTCTCGGTCAAGCTCTTCCACCATCGAGGTCCGGACCACGCGGATCAGCGATGCCGAGACGGGAATTCCAAGCGCTAGTGCCGGGAGGGCCATCGAGTTGAGCCAGCCGCCAAAGCCGGACTCCGGCGTCGCAATTCCGCCTGACGGGAACATCGGGTTGTCGCCGAGCGCGAACCACTGGATGAGCAGGATGCCCAGCCAGAACGACGGCGTGGCGATCGCGGCGATCGAGAAGACCCGGATCAACTGGTCCTGCCACTTGTCGCGGTAGAGGGCACCGAGGATTCCGAAAGCCAGAGACAGGACAATTGCGATAATGACGCCCAGGAAGGTCAGCTGGAGCGTCAGGGGGAACGCAGAGCCGATCATGGATGCCACTGACTTTGCCGGCGGGGTTGTGACGCCGAGATCGAACTGCAGGAGCTTCCCCAGGAAACGGAAGTATTGCAGGACCAGGGCATCGTTCAGGCCATTTTCCTGGCGGTACTGCTGCTTGGCTTCTTCGCTGGCACCGTCACCGAGGGCGGAGCTGGCTTGGTCGCCCGGGGCGGCCTGCAGGACGAGGAAGACGAGCAACGTAATGCCCAGGATCATCAATGGCAATGCTGCAAGCCTGCGGCCAAGCAGACGCAATATGGTGACCAATTTGTTCTCCGGTTGGTTGGGGGTGCTGCTGGTTGTGGGGCCTGCTCTGCGCGCTACTTTGGGGATTTAGGCCGCAAAGCCGGCCTCGCAACTCAGGTTTCTAGGCGGTACGTCCGACGTCGATGAACGACAATCCGGTGGTGGGCAGAGGCTGGAAGCCCTTGAGCTTTTTCTCGTCCCAGGCGCTGGGAAGCTGGCGGTGGAGGACCGGGTAGAGGGGGACCTCGTCCGAGACCATGTCCACGATTTCGGCCACCACCTTCTTGGCGTCGTCTCCGGAGGCCTGCGACCCCTTGTTCATGAGTTCCTGCAGCTTGGTGCGTTCAGGAGTGGTCCAGAAGGCGCGCTTCTCCATCCACGTGGCACCGGAGTAGAACCAGCTCAGCAGCAGATCAGCATCGTTGCCGAACACGG
This sequence comes from Arthrobacter sp. 21a14, assembly GCA_050627125.1. Taxonomy (GTDB): domain Bacteria; phylum Actinomycetota; class Actinomycetes; order Actinomycetales; family Micrococcaceae; genus Arthrobacter. Next base: position 1,316,362 of record CP192487.1, read on the forward strand.
AGGGATCGCCCGGAGCCGCAACCACTGTGTAGTCACCCTTGCCCACGCGGTCGCTGTAAAGGGCACCGGACTGGAGGCTCTTCACGGTGACCTTGACGCCAGGGATCTTATTCCAGGACTCCAGGATCAGGGGTGCAACGTCCTTCACCCAGGCAGTGTCCGTGGTGAGGAGTTCGAATTCGAGGCTGCTGACGCCCGCCTGCTTGAGCAGGTCTTCGGCCTTCTTAGTGTCAAAACCGTAGACGTTCTTGGCCTTGACATAGTCCGGGTGGCCTTCCTGGAAGTAGGAGCTGGCCGCCTTGGCGTTGCCGAACAGGGCTTTCTTGATGATGGCTTCCTTGTCCATGCCATAGTGCAGTGCCTGGCGGACGAGTTTGTTGTCGAACGGGGCCTTGGCGCAGTTGAACATGAGGAACAGCAGGCCGAAGGACTGGACGGATTCCACCTTGACCTTGGACTTCAGGCCGTCGACGTCCAAGTACGGAACGTCCTCGATGGCCTGCACGCGGCCGGATTGGACAGCAGTAACACGGGCGGCGGCGTCCGAAAGGAGGAGCCAGGTCATGCCCTTGGCCAGTGCAGGTTTGGGGCCGTTGTAGTCTGCGAACGCTTCGAAAACGATCTTGTCGTCCTTGACGGCGGAGACCAGCTTGTAAGGACCGGAGCCGATTGGCTTGGCGTCGAAGGCCTTCAGATCGCTGGCGAGTGCCTTGGGGACCACCTTGACCACCGAAATTCGCGGCCCGAAGCCCGGGAAGGCGTACTTGAGCGTGAATTCCACCGTCTTGGCATCCAGAGGCTTCACATCCTGGATGAAGGGGATGAACTGGGAGAACAACGACTTGTTCGCGGGGTCCATGACGCGGGTAAACGAAAATGCCACGTCTTCGGTGGTGACCGGGGAGCCGTCATGGAATTTGGCACCATCACGGATGGTCACTTGATAGGTGGTGTCGTTGATTTTCTTTGGATCTGACGCTGCCAGGGCGTTGTAGGGCTGGCGCGTGGCCGGGTGGAGCTCAATGAGGCCTTCGAAGATGTGGAGGTTGGCTGCCATCGGTGTGGCTCCCGAAGAGCTCAGCGGGTCAAAGCCTGTGGAGAGGGCGTAGGAGATGCCTGCCTCGATGATGAGGTCCTTGTTCACGGCCGCGGTGTTTGCTGCGTTCCCCGCGGTGGTGCTGGCAGCGCCGCCGCACGCAGAAAGGGTCGCGGTGAAGGCAGCGGCTGCACCAACTGCGCCGCTCAGCTTGAGGAAGTTTCGGCGGCTGGCGTCATTGACCAGCGGCAGGCTGTTGATGGTCTTGCTCATTAGGGTGCCTCACCATTCGACTGTCGTGGGTTATCGGATGTAGGACGTCCGATGCTCGTATTGAAACTGTAAGGGTGGTCACAAGGGGACGTCAAGTGAGAAATGGATCACGGTGGGGCTGCCTGGGAAGCTGGAGCCTCGAGGGTTCGTCGCCGTCCAGGCGCCAGAATGCGGAATTCTCAAGGAATTCCGAAGACATACCTATCAAGGAGGTGGGACATCCGATATTGTATGTTGCGAGTCACTCATTCTGCGGTGGGCATTAAGCTCGCCTCAATATTAACATCGCACCCCTTCTGCACCCGAGGTTCACAGGCCTCTGCGGGAAGAGTGCATCGGCAAGGAGAGCCCCATGACAACTTCCGGTGTCGTTCCGCAAGCGCGGTTCAGTGCACAGGCCCGGCTGCGTGCATTGCAGTCGGACATTATGGAACTCATCCTTGAGCGCGAGCTCGAGGCGGGTGACCCGTTGCCCACGGAGAGCGAACTTTCAGTCGCCCTCGGTGTAGGGCGCAATACGTTGCGTGAGTCCCTGAAAGTGCTGCAGGCCCTGGGTGTGATCGAGATCCGCCATGGCTTCGGCATGTTCGTGGCGCCCAGCAACTTCGATGCCTTGGCTGATGGCCTGACATTCCGGGGCCGGCTTTCCCTTCGGCACCAGGGGCTCGAAGCCTTGCAGCTGGTGGACGTGCGGCAGGCCTTGGAGTCCGGGCTTATCGCCTCCTCCATCGATGTGATGACCAAGGAGCAGCTCGCGTTCATCGAGGAATCTGTGAAGCAAATGGAGGAACTCGCTGCCGCCGGCGAGAACTTCGTGGCGGCCGACGCCGAGTTCCACCGCCGACTATTCGAACCCCTTAACAACGAGCTGCTGATCAACCTGATGGGGGTCTTCTGGAAGGTGTACCGGAAGATCCACGTAGAGATCGGCGCCGGTAATGAGGACCTGGCCAAGACAGCCGCGATTCATCGGAACATCTATGCCGCCGTTGCAGCGGGAGACAAGGTGCTCTCGGCCGAGTTGCTCAACCGTCACTTCGACGGCATCCGCCGCCGCATCAGCGAGGCCGTGGGGGAGTAAGCGTCCGCACCAATGGCAAGGGCCGCCGTCGTACCTTTTCGGAAGTACGACGGCGGCCCTTGCGTTTCAGCGCTCGGCCCAGGCACTACTGCTACTTAGTTGGGCTAACCCGGGCAAAACAAAAGACCCGCACCGGCGAACCGGTGCGGGTCTCTATCTGTGCGCCCAAAGGGATTCGAACCCCTGACCTTCTGTTCCGTAGACAGACGCTCTATCCAGCTGAGCTATGGGCGCATTTTGTGTGATTCTCGGCGGTCTGTTTCTCTGACCCCCTCGAACCTCAATAAACTTTACAGAAGTTCATGTGAAGTTCCAAATCGAAAAGCTGTAATCTAGGCAACTAGACCGGTCTATGTGACCTTCCTCACTTAAAACGCGCTTCTCCGAAACTGAAACCTTGAATTCTAGGGGTTTTTCGTTTCCTCCCCACTGGACATCTGACGTCTGACAGGGGATTGGTCTGGTCCGGGACCCCTATCGTTTAGGACACACCACTGAACCCGAGGAAGGGAACCGCAATGGGCGATCTGGCGCGACTGCCGCTGCTTGAGAAGGCACCTACTACGCATGCACGCCTGCTGGCCTGGGTTGAGGAAGTAGCCGAGCTGACTCAGCCGGACCGCATCCACTGGGTTGATGGCAGTGAAGCAGAGAACAAGAAGCTGACCGACGAACTCGTCGAGGCCGGCACCCTGAAGAGGCTGAACCCGGAAACGTTCCCGAATTCGTTCGCGGCGTTCTCTGACCCGGCCGACGTTGCCCGTGTAGAGGAGCAGACCTTCATCTGCTCCGAGAACGAGCGCGACGCTGGCTTTACCAACAACTGGATGGCCCCGTCCGAGATGAAGCAGAAGCTGCGCGGGCTGTTCGCCGGCTCCATGCGCGGCCGCACCATGTACGTCATTCCGTTCGTCATGGGCCACCTGGACGCAGAGGACCCGAAGTTCGGCGTTGAGATCACTGACTCCGCCTACGTTGTAGCTTCAATGCGGATCATGGCCCGCATTGGCACGGACGTCCTGGACCGCATCACCCAGACCGATGCATTCTTTGTGCCCGCCCTCCACTCGCTGGGCGCACCCCTGGAACCCGGTCAGGCCGACGTCGCATGGCCGTGCAACACCGACAAGTGGATCGTCCACTTCCCCGAAGAGCGCTCCATCTGGTCCTTCGGTTCCGGCTACGGTGGAAACGCCCTGCTGGGCAAGAAGTGCTACGCGCTGCGCATCGCCTCCGTGATGGCCCGCGACGAAGGCTGGCTGGCCGAGCACATGCTCATCCTCAAGCTGACCTCCCCTGAGCAGAAGACCTACTACGTCTCCGCTGCTTTCCCGTCTGCTTGCGGCAAGACCAACCTTGCGTTGCTCGACCCCACCATCAAGGGCTGGAAGGTGGAAACCCTCGGCGATGACATCACCTGGATGCGCTTCGGCAAGGAAGGCGAGCTCCGCGCCGTCAACCCCGAAGCCGGCCTGTTCGGCGTCGCGCCAGGCACCGGTTGGGGCACCAACCCCAATGCCATGCGTGCGATCGCCAAGGGCAACAGCATCTTCACCAACGTCGCTCTGACTGACGACGGCGGCGTGTGGTGGGAAGGTATGACCGAGGAAACTCCGGCGCACCTGACCGACTGGCGCGGCGAGTCCTGGACTCCGGACTCCGATGCCCCGGCTGCACACCCGAACTCCCGTTTCTGCACGCCGATCGACCAGATCGACATGCTCGCCGAAGAATACTTCAGCCCGGACGGCGTGGAGTTGTCCGCAATCCTGTTCGGCGGCCGCCGTAAGACCACCATCCCGCTGGTCACCGAAGCCCGCGACTGGTCCAACGGTATCTTCATGGGTGCCACGCTTTCCTCGGAAACCACAGCTGCTGCTGCTGGCGCCGTCGGTGTTGTCCGCCGCGATCCCATGGCAATGCTGCCGTTCATCGGCTACGACGCAGGTGACTACCTGAACCACTGGGTGAACCTGTCCGCAAAGGCAAACCCGGAGCGACTGCCCAAGATCTTCCTGGTCAACTGGTTCCGTCGTACCGCTGACGGTGGCTTCGCCTGGCCCGGTTTCGGGGACAACGCCCGCGTGCTGAAGTGGGCCATCGAACGGCTCGAAGGCAAGGCAGACGCTGTGGAAACGCCCATCGGTTTCGTTCCGACCGGTGAGTCCATCGACCTTGAGGGCCTGGACATGACCCCGGCCGAGGTTGAAGCGGCCGTCCGCGTCGATGCCGGCGAGTGGGAAACGGAACTTGCATCCATCGAGGAATGGTTCGCCAACTTCGGCGAGTCTCTCCCCGCGGCGCTGCAGTCCGAGCTGGACGGCCTCAAGAGCCGTCTGGGCTAGACCTCTTAAGGACAACGGCGTTCTTAAGACGACGGCGGCCCGTCACCTTTTTCATCAAAGGTGACGGGCCGCCGTCGTGCTTTTGGCGCTTTACAGGATTTGCGGCTCTGCCTTAGTTCGCGAGCCAGACGTCTGGGCCGAAAACTTCGTAGTGGATCCGGGTGGCCGGAATCCCGGCCTCAATCGCTTCGTCGCGAATCTTCTTCATGAAGGGCAAGGGCCCGCAGAGGTACAGGGAAGCGTCTGCCGGCATGTCGACTTCCCTCAGCGACATGAAGCCTGCCTTGGCGCGGTGCACTTCGTTGCTGGGCTGCGGCGACTCAAGCCAGAGCTGGAGTTCCGCGTCAATGCTTGCGGCGTCTGCAGTCATTTGGCCGCTTAATGCCCAACTGTCCATGGAGCGTTCGGCGTGCAGGACAAGAACCTGGCGATCGGTGCCCGCCTCAGCCAGAGAACGCAGGATTGAGGCCGTCGGCGTGCACCCGATGCCCGCTGACGCGAGCACAACCGGCCCTTCGCCGTCCTTGAGGGTGATCTCGCCATAGGGGTTGGAGATTTCGAGTACGTCGCCAGGTTCGACGGCGGTGTGCAGGGCGGTGGACACCTCGCCGCCGTCGTTTAGCTTGGTGGTGAAGACCCGACTGATGCCGGCGTCGCCTGACAGTGAATACTGCCGCACTTGGCGCAAGCCGTCAGGGAGGGTGACCTTGACGCTCACATACTGGCCGGGAAGGGCCGGTGTTACGGCGGTGTCGTCGTCAGGTTCCAAGGTGAATGTCATGGCGTCCTTGCCAGCCGGTACCTTGGAAACCACCCGCCAAGGCATCCACATTTTATCGTTTGACTGGGAGGCATAGAGGTCCTTTTCGAGCTTGATCAGGGCGTCTGCCATAAGCCAGTAAACCTCTGTCCATGCCTCAGCGATTTCTGGTGTAATGACGTCCGACAAGTCGGCCGCGATTGCTGCGAAGAGGTGCTCGTAGACCACTCCGTACTGCTCTTCGGCGATGCCCAGTGAGGCGTGCTTGTGGGCGATCCGGGCCAGGACCTTTTCCGGGAGCGTGCCCGGGTTGTTCACCAGATGGGTGGCGAAGGCGGCGATGCTCCCGGCGAGTGCCTGTTGCTGATCACCCGAGCGCTGGTTGGAGCGGCTGAACAGTCCATCGAGCAACTCGGGGTGCGCTGCAAAGAGGCGTTTGTAGAAATCGGCGGTGATGTCACCAATACGCGAGCCGACCAGGGGAAGGGTGGCTTCAATAATGGGGCGGGATTTTTCCGAGAGCATGATTCTCCTGCGGGTAGGGGTCCGGTTGGGTCGTCCGAACCGTCACAATACAAGCATTTGGAATGCTTATATTTACACCTCAATTTCTACTCCTTGTAGAAAAGATGTGCAAATCGGAACGCGATCTGGCCCGCACGCCGTCAGGGCAGGGTTGCGGGGGACCTGAATTCGGGCCGGAGGCCTATTGTTTGGAAGACCGGATTCATCTGCCGGGCATGAGGCAGGGACGAGATGACGACGGTGTCGAGCTCACGATAGAACGCTTCGCGGGCCCGGTTCATTGCGTGGCGGAGACCGCACTCTGTGATGAGGGGGCAGTCATGAGTGGGGGACTGGCATTCGGCGGGATCCTGCCGGCTGTCCAAGTGACGAAGGAGTTGGCCAACCGTGGCTTGGCGACCCGCTTCGTTCAGGCGCGAGCCACCCAAACGGCCTCGTTCCACATCAATCAATCCAAGGCTCCGCAATCGGACCATGGCCTTACTGACATGGTTATACGGAGTACCCACGGCGTCGGCAACAGCCTGCGTTGTCAACAACGTACCCTCAGGGGCGGACGCCAACACCATAACGGCGCGGAGGCTCACATCTGCGAACGCGTTGATTTTCATGGGATCAGCCTACGTAGTCAGGTCTAGTCCACCCAGAGCGAGGGCTCATGGGTGTCAGGCTCAAGGGCGCCGAAGTCAAACCCTTCAGCTGTGTGGACGTAGGGGATGACGGCTGCCATGACTCCGCCATCCCGGTGTTCGGCAGTGCCGTGGATGCCATCCGAGCCATGCTCGGGCAGCGCGACGTCACTTGCGATGGCCGCGGCCCGGTAATCGTTCCGACCTTGGCGAAGTAATTCCTGGACGTCCGTCAACATTGCCCCCGCGTCAATGTGACCGTCTTCGTCCGGCTCTCCTGGAGAAACCATGACAATCCGCACCTCACCCTCATGTGAAAGCGTGATGCCAAACGGGAGAAAGCCGCCGTTCTGCAGAATGTGCTCCTGGGCGGTTCCCAGTGCGGTCCCCAGAATCTCACGGAGTTCACGCTCCTGGATTGTCCCGGTGGAATCGGCGTGGTCGATGGGCTGCTCGCTCATGTTTGCCGGTCCCTATGCCCGGACCAGGGTCAGGACGCGGTCGCGGATTTTTTCCATGGTGGGCAGGTCTTTGGCTTCGGCGTTCAAGCGGAGGAAGGGCTCGGTGTTGGAGGGGCGCAGGTTGAACCACCAGCTGCCGTCCTTGGCGCTGAAGGTGCTGCCGTCCATGTGGTCGATCTCGACGTCATCGTTCTGGAAATCGAGGCGGACCCGCTCGATGGCGCCTGCTTTGTCGTCGATCTCGGAGTTGATTTCACCGGAGGAAACGTAGGGCTCGTACTGGCGCCCGAGTTCGGAGAGGGGACCGTCCTGCTCGCCCAGGGCTGCCAGGACATGCATGGCGGCAAGCATTCCGGTGTCCGCGTTCCAGAAATCGCGGAAGTAGAAGTGCGCAGAGTGCTCCCCGCCGAACACGGCACCTTCCTCGGCCATCACGGCTTTGATAAAGGAGTGCCCGACGCGGGTCCGGACTGCCCGGCCGCCGTCCTTGGCTACGAGTTCGGGAACGGCCTTGGACGTGAGCAGGTTGTGGATGATGACAGGGGTCTGTTCCCCTGATGCCTGGGCGCGGGCGATCTCCCTGCGCGCGACCATGCCGGTGATTGCCGACGGGGAGACCGGCTCGCCCTTTTCGTCGATCACAAAGCAGCGGTCAGCATCGCCGTCGAAGGCAAGGCCGATATCGGCGCCATGCTTGATCACGGCAGCCTGGAGGTCACGGAGGTTTTCCGGTTCCAGCGGGTTGGCCGGGTGGTTAGGGAACGAGCCGTCCAGTTCGAAGTAGAGCGGGATGATCTCGAACGGCAGGGCCGGGAGGAGTTTGTTGCCAAGTACTGCCGGGGTGGTCAGCCCGGCCATGCCGTTGCCGGCGTCCACGACGATCTTCAATGGACGTGAACCGGACAGGTCCACCAGCTGGCGCAGGTATTCGGAGTAGTCCTTCAGCACGTCCCGGACACCGATCTGCCCGCGCGTCGCCGCCGCGGGGATGCTGCCTTCGTTCAGGTATTGCTCGGCGAGGGCCTGGATTTCCTTCAGGCCGCTCTCGGAGGAAATCGGTTGAGCCCCTGCCTTTGCCATTTTGATGCCGTTGTATTCGGCCGGGTTGTGGCTGGCGGTGAATGTGGCACCGGCTGCGTTCAGGGCACCGCAGGCATAATAGAGCTCGTCTGTGGAAATCAAGTCCAGCAACAGGACGTTGGCGCCGCGCGTGGCAGCACCGTTCGCGAAGGCCTGGCTGAACTCCGGCGAGGACGGGCGCATGTCTCCGCCAACAAGGACGGTTTCACCTTCAAGACCCAAAACGTCGATGAAGGCAGCACCGACTGCCTCGACGATTTCAGCCGTGATGGATTCCCCCACGATGCCCCGGACGTCGTACGCCTTGAAGGAAGCCGAGAGGTCGAAGTTCTTGTTCTGCTCGCTAGTCACGGGCTCAATCCTACTGTGGTAGCGCAATTGAGCATGAACCGGGGAAGGTGCTATGTGGAAAGCCAGTCCCATGGCGAGCCTCTTTCCACATAACCGGGGCCACCGGTTCTGGCTGTCAGGGGCTGCTGGAATACTGGGTCCATGGCCAACAACTCCCCAAATGCCGCTGTTTCCGTGGAATCCCCTACCCGTCAGAGGGCCTTGGCTTGTCTTCGTGAGCTTGTGGGGCACCCCGAAGCAGACTTCCATGACGGCCAGTTCGAGGCCATCGAGGCATTGGTGGACGCGGGGCGCCGTGCGTTGGTGGTCCAACGCACGGGTTGGGGAAAATCCGCGGTCTACTTCGTCTCCTCCCTGTTGCTGCGCCAACGGGGTGCCGGTCCCACGTTGATCGTGTCTCCTCTTCTCGCGCTTATGCGGGACCAAGTGGCAGCGGCCGCACGGGCGGGAGTCCGGGCAGTTGCCATCAACTCGGCCAACGCGCTTGAGTGGGATACTGTCCTGGCCCAGTTGGCAGCTGACGAGGTAGACGTTCTCCTGGTGTCGCCGGAGCGCCTCACCAATCCCTCGTTCAGGGAGAACCAGTTGCCCGAGCTGATCCGGAGGACCGGATTGCTCGTTATTGATGAAGCCCACTGCATTTCGGATTGGGGCCACGACTTCAGACCCGATTACCGGCGCATCGCGGATCTCATTGCCCAACTGCCCGAATCGGTTCCAGTCCTGGCCACCACGGCTACCGCCAACTCCCGTGTGGTTCACGATATTGAGGAACAACTCGGCGCCGGAGTGTTGACCATTCGCGGTGCACTGGGCCGCGAGTCACTGCGGCTCGGCGTTCTCAACTTGCCCGACTCCCGCGACCGCCTGGGCTGGCTGCTGACGCACTTGGCGGACCTCCCCGGCAGCGGAATCATTTACACGCTGACCGTCTCAGCCGCAGAGGACACTGCCAGGCTTCTTTCCGAGGCTGGACACAATGTCTTGTCATATACCGGGCGGACGGATCCTGCTGATCGAGAGCGGGCAGAACAACTCCTCAAGGACAACCAGGTCAAGGCGCTTGTGGCCACCTCCGCGTTGGGGATGGGATTCGACAAACCGGACCTTGGTTTCGTCATTCACCTCGGAGCGCCGTCCTCGCCGGTGGCCTATTACCAGCAGGTTGGCCGAGCTGGCCGAGGCGCAGCCAATGCCGACGTCCTGTTGCTTCCAGGCTCCGAGGACCGCGAAATATGGCAGTATTTCGCTACCGCGTCCATGCCCTCAGCCGAAAAAGCCGACGCCGTGTTGAGGGTGCTTGGTGAGGCGAACGCGGCCATGTCCACGGTGGCGCTGGAAGCCCGCGTGGATCTTCGGCGCACGCCTCTGGAACTCCTCCTCAAGGTCCTGGCCGTTGACGGGGCAGTTGAACGCGTGGGTGGCGGTTGGCGGGCTACCGGACGGTCATGGAGCTACGATGCCGAACGATATGCGCGTATTGCGGAAGCTCGGGTGGATGAGCAGGATTCCATGGTGATTTACCACGACACCGCAGGTTGTCGCATGGAGTACATCACCTCGGTGCTCGACGACGAGACCGCCGCCCCTTGCGGCCGTTGTGACAACTGTGCTGGACGCTGGTTCCCAGTGGACATCGCAGCGGCTGCAGTTGATGCAGCAGGCCAGACGCTCCGTCGAGCCGGGATCGTGGTGGAACCGCGGCTCCAGTGGCCCAGCGGAATGGACAGGCTGGGTGTGGGAGTCAAAGGCAAGATCAAGCCGGACGAAAGCATTTCCGAAGGCCGTGTCCTGGCAAGATTGACCGACTTGGGTTGGGGCGGTGCGCTCCGCGAGCTCTTTGCCGCCGGGGCACCCGATCGGTCAGTGGACCCCGCTATGCTGCAGGCCTGCGTTCAGGTGCTGCGCGAATGGTCGGGGGCCGACGGCGGAACTGCCTGGAGCGGGGTTGGGCGACCGGCGGCCGTTGTCAGCATTCCCTCAAGGAGCAAGCCACAACTTGTGGACTCCCTGGCGCAGGGAATCGCCGGCATAGGGCGGATGCCATACCTGGGTCAACTGCAGCCAGAGCACGGCGGTCCCACGGGATCACGTGGCGGCAACAGCGCTTACAGGCTCGCGGGAGTATGGGACCGTTTGGCCGTTGGCCCGGAATTGGCACAGGCACTGGCAGGCATTGTTGACCAGCCAGTGCTCTTGGTGGACGACCTCATCGACAGCCGCTGGACATTCACCGTTGCGGCGAGGGCGCTCAGGCGGTCCGGAGTAGGTGCCGTGCTACCGATCGCCCTGGCCCAGGCAGGGTAGCGCGCAGGCTGGGATGCTCACCGGGGAAACGTTCAACCGGCGTAGTGCTTCAAGGCGGGACAGCGCGCTGAAAAGCGTCATGTTGTGAACGCTCCCACTGTGCCTCTATAGGATCGAGCAAACACGCCCGCCTGCTGATGCGGGCCACCAGACAAGACTTGGACCGGAGCCATGAGCACAAACCCGAGCAACACCGACGTCGAAGCGGCCAACGAAACCAGTTGGCGCCCGCGCTTGGCACTGCTGGTGGCGGCAACGTTCTTCATGGAGTTTCTCGACGGAACTATCCTCACTACCGCCATCCCCAGCATCGCATCCGATTTCCGCGTGGCACCGGCTGACATCAACATCACCATGACTGCCTATTTGGTGACGGTGGCAATGGGCATCCCGTTGAGCAGTTGGCTTGCCGAGCGGTTCGGCGCCCGCAGGATATTCTGCCTGGCGATATCGGTGTTCACTATTGCCTCCCTTCTTTGCGCAGTAAGCACCGACCTGACGATGCTCACGTTGAGTCGGGTGGCGCAGGGGGTGGGCGGCGCCATGATGGTTCCTGTGGGCACCTTGGTGGTTTTGCGGGGCACGCCCAAATCCGAACTTCTCCGTGCCACCGCCTATTTGGTATGGCCAGGCCTGCTTGCCCCGGTTTTGGCTCCGATGGTGGGCGGCGCCCTCACCACTTTCCTGTCGTGGCACTGGATCTTCATCATTAACGTCCCCCTGGGCCTGGCTGCCTTCATTGCGGCATTGAGATTGGTTCCGCGGACTCAATTTGATGCCAAACGCCGTCTTGACTGGTTTGGCCTGTTGCTGACCACCTTGGGCGTGGGTTCCCTTGTGGTGGGGCTGGAAACGCTGGGCGGACACGCATCCAATGTGCTGGCTGTTGTGGTGGTGACTGCCGGCGTAGTGTCCCTGGCCGGCGCCGTCTGGTGGATGAGCAAAGCAAGGGTTCCGCTGTTCAACCTCAGCGTATTTGGCACCAGGACTTTCAGGGCGACATCCACCGGCGGATTCATTTACCGCCTGACCATCAGCTCGGTTCCGTTCTTGCTGCCGCTGATGTTTCAGGATGGATTTGGCTGGGATCCCTTGAAGGCCGGGGTCATGGTCGCCGCAGTCTTCGTGGGCAACATCGGGATAAAGCCAGCCACCACACCCCTGATACGGCGCTTCGGGTTCAAGCCGGTCCTCGTCTTTGCATCCTTCGCGTCAGCCGTGACGTTTGCCTTGTGTGCGTTCCTGAATGCCCAGACGCCCGAGCCCCTCATCTTCGCTCTGTTGCTGTTCAGCGGGGCCTTCCGATCCATAGGCTTCTCCGCCTATGCCTCCGTGCAGTATGCAGATATCGTCCCGGGGCAACTGCCCTCGGCCAACGCCATCTCAGCCACCCTCGTACAGTTGGCAGCTGCGGCGGGTATCGCCGTGGGCGCGTTGTTCCTAAGGCTGTTCGAGACAACGGATGTGCTCGGGGCGGACCACGTGGCGGCCTACAAGGGGGCTTTCATAGCCATGGCTGTCCTCATGCTGGTCAGCACAGTGGACAGCCTGACCCTGCACCGGCACGCTGGCGCGGAAGTCAGCCACGGAGCCAAGCGGGAGTAACCCTGGAGCGGCTAACCCAGCGGAGCTAACCCCTTTAGACCAGCGCTCGCGTAGGCCCTGGCCGTTAAACGCAAAAGGTCCCGGTTCGAAAACCGGGACCAATTCGCGGAGACGGGGGGATTTGAACCCCCGGTGGAGTTGTGCCCCACACTTCATTAGCAGTGAAGCCCATTCGGCCGCTCTGGCACGTCTCCATTTGCTATTGCTAGCCCACCAAGGATACGCAGAACGTGCCTTCCAGTGCAAAACCGCCGTCGATCGGCTGCCCATTTCGATGACTCGCTGCTGGCCGTGCCGTTCGCACGGCCTTACGTGCAGCGGGCCATCGAAACGGAACCTCAGTTGCTCCCGGCCAGTACACGCCAGAGGAAGTGGTTGCTTCGGGCTTGGAGTGCGGCTGCCTGCCTGTTGTCCGAGGCGCCGGCATGTCCGCCTTCGAGGGCTTCGTGGAACCAGACATTAGGGATACCCATTGCCTGCATCCGCGCTGCCATCTTTCGGGCTTGGACGGGGCCTACGCGATCATCCGAGGTCGCAGTCCAAATGAAGGTTTCGGGGTACTCGACGCCGTCATGAAGCAGGTGGTATGGGGAGAAGGTGCGGATGAACTCCCACTGCTCAGGCACATCGGGGTCTCCGTATTCCGCGATCCATGAATATCCCGCGGAGAGTTTGGTGTAGCGGCGCATGTCCAGCAATGGCACGCCGCAGGAGACCGCACCGAACAATTCGGGGTACTGGGTCAGCATGTTACCCACCAACAGCCCGCCATTTGAGCCGCCCACGCAACCGAGTCGACGGCGGCTGGTCACGCCGCGGGAGATCAGGTCCTTTGCCACGGCGGCGAAGTCTTCGTAGGCGCGGTGCCTCTTTTCCTGCAGCGCCGCCCGGTGCCACGAGGGTCCGTATTCGCCGCCGCCGCGGATGTTAGCCACAACGTACACACCGCCGCGGGTGTGTGAGCCGGGGCCGTCAGCCAAGGCAGCAGCGGAAGTGCGACGCTCCAGCCAAGCCCTGCCAATGGTGCCGCTGTAGGCGGGGGTGCGGGAAACTTCGAATCCGCCATAGCCGGAAAGCTGCGTGGGATTTTGTCCATCCAGCACCAAGTCCTTGGATGCCACCTGGAAGTAGGGGACCTTGGTGCCATCCGCCGAGACAGCGAAATGCTGCTGGACCTCATAGTCAGCATCATTGAAGAACGACGGCGATCGCTTCACCACGGCATGTTGGCTGGTCACGCCCGCAGTCAGGTTGCCGGATGAAGCCACGCCGGATGAAGCCACCTCGCCGGCCGTGAGGGTACCGCGGGTGAGGGTAGTGGGCGTAGTGAAACCGGTGGCGACCAACCAGTAGTCATTTCCCGCATCCGAAGCAGAGTCGGATTCGTCTTCGTCATCCACCGCATAGGCATTGACGTCGTGAAGCGGCGGGCACGCGTCCAGGACGGTGGCGACCCAGCCGCCGTCGGAATCCACGCGGGAAGGGTCCAGCACCCTGATTTCGGAAGAGACATCGCGCAGGAGGTTGAGCAGCAGATAGTCCTTGGTCCAACTCCACGACTGCAGGGACGTGTGATCATCAGGGGTAAAGAGCACCACAAATTGCCGAGATCCAGCCAAGTAGCCCTCGAGGTCAGCGGCCAGCAAGGAGCCGGCCGGGTAGGTAACGCCGGAAACGTCCCAGTCCTTCTGCGGGCGGAACATCAGCCATTCTCGGTGGGCGCTGATGTTCACGTCGGTGGGCACGTCGATTTCAACCCATGAGTCGTCGCGAAGCAGCCACGTATTGCGGTTGTAGAAGTCGACGTAATCTACGGCGAAGGTCCGTTCGAACCCCGGGGTTGAGTCGTGGGCCACGATGGCCAGCATGTGGTCTTCGGGGATGTCGAAGATCCGCTCTGCCTGGGCGAGGGATTGGCCACGACGCAGCCTCACACCGGTCCGGGCGTACGAGGAGGTGGTTGCAGGCAACCCCTCTGCCGTACTGGAGACCAGCAGTGTGTCTGCATCCAGCCAACTCACGTTGCCTTTTGCCGTGGGCAGGTCGAAGCCGCCAGCGGCCGGGTCAACAAAGGTGCGGGATTCGAGGTCGAACTCGCGGTGACGGTTGGCGTCGCCGCCGTCGGGGGACAGCGAAACCATCGCGAAGCGGTACGCGTCCCCGTCCAAAGGACGGAGGAACCCGGCTCCATGGAACACCCATTCGACGCCTTCTGCGGCGGCGAGGGCATCGATGTCCAGCAGTACGTCCCATTCGGGTGCCTCGGAAACGTAGCTCTCCCACGTCGTCCGCCGCCAAAGGCCCTTGGGGTGCTCCTGGTCCTTCCAGAAGTTGTAGTAGTAATCACCGCGCTTGTTCACCATGGCAATCCGGTCCGTCGAATCCAGGACCTCCAGAATGCCGGCTTCAACCGCTGCGTAGTCTGCGTCTTCCAGCAAATCCTCGGTTCGCGCGTTTTGTTCGCCGACCCAGGCCAGCTGTTCTTCGCCGTGAATGTCCTCCAACCACACGTTCTCATCCGTGGGTTCGGGCGCGATGGTCGCAGCGTGGCGAGGCCCGGACTTGGTCTCCAGATCAGTGTCGTTGTCTGGAAGGGGCGTCTGATCAGCTTCTGTGGTGGTCATCGCCCCATCCAAGCAACACTTTTCAACTGGAAGCAAGTCACGCAGAAGTTAGGCTTGAGCGTGGCTAAATCGCAAATCAATCGTGTTGCCCTCATTGGGGCCGGCCCCCGGGGCACGAGTGTCCTTGAGCGGCTGCTAGCGAATTGGGCTGCAGGGGCCACAAACCGGGCGAACCGGACCGATCCACGGTGGAGCGCACTACACGTCCACGTTGTGGATCCTTTCCCGCCCGCATCCGGCCATGTGTGGCAGCCGGAGCAGTCCAGGCTGTACCTGATGAACACGCAGGCGTTCTATCCGACGCTCATCCCTGAAGATCCCAAGCTAGCGCAGCCCCTCGCAGGTGGTTCCTTCGACCAGTGGCGCGCCGCCCGACGTCGTGATGGACTGGGCTTGAACGACGCCGAAAAGGCGGAGTTGGCCACCCTCGAGTCCCACGATTTTCCCAGCAGGGCACTGTACGGACGGTACCTGCGGCAGACTTTGGCGGAACTGCTTCAGCGAGTGCCCGACGGCGTGAAGGTCACCTTCCATGAGACGACCGCCGTGGCGGCGCGCCCGGTCCCGGCGACCTCAGACACCACAGGTGGGCAAGCTTTCGACGTCGAACTGGCCGACGGCACTACGCTCACCGTCGGCTCCGTGGTCCTCGCGCTGGGGCACATCGAGTCCCGTTTGAATCCGGAGCAGCGTTCGTTCCAACGGGCGGCCGATGAGCACGGCCTCCTCTACTTCCCGCCCGCACCGCCGGCCGACGTCGACTGGCAGCGGGTGCCGGACAACGAGCCCGTTCTGGTGCGTGGGATGGGCTTGAATTTCTTCGACGTCATGGGTCAGCTGACTGAGGGGCGCGGAGGCAAGTTCGTCGAAGCCGGCGCACCGGGAGCCGGAGTTCTCGAGTACCGGCCCTCGGGCAGGGAACCCAGGATCATCGCGGCGTCCCGGCGCGGCACCCCATACCGGGCAAAGGCCGGCCTGAGCGGGTATTACCCCAGCAGCATCACCATGCGTTACCTGACCGAGGCGGCGGTGGACCGCTTCAGGGCAGCCGGTATCCAGCCCGGATTTGACCATGACCTTTGGCCGCTCCTGCACCGCGACGCCTTGTGGGCTTACTACTCCACCCTGGCCAGGTCGCAGCCTGCGGCCATTCGCGATGCAGCGCAGTTCCTCGCGGATCTTGAGGACGCCTTGCAGCCCCACGCGCACACCACTGCCAAGTGGGAAAGCGACGTCGCTGCCTTGGTGGACAAGCACGTGGTTGCCTCCCGCCGACTCAATGTCCGCGGGCTCGCTGCGCCGTTGGCCGGCCGAACGTTCGCGTCCCGCCGGGAACTGGACCTGGCGGTAACGGCCTACCTCGACGACGACGCACGACGCTCCGCGCTGGGCGAAGCGGATCCCGTGAAGATGGCAATCGGCGCCCTGCACACTGGCAGGGCGATCCTGAAGTCCGTTGTTGCGGACGGTGGTATCACGGACGAATCGTGGGTCGCTGAACTGCGCGGATGGTTCGAATCGTTCGTCGAAGGCCTTGCTAGCGGGGCCCCGGCACTGCGTTCGGAGCAGTTGGCTGCTTTGGCGCGTGCCGGCGTCGTTGGTTTTGTTGGACCCGATCCGAAGTTCAGCGTGGATAGAAGCGCCAAGGTTTTCCGGGCAGTCTCGCCATGGGTCCACGACGGGCCAGCCGAGGCACCCACTTTGATTGAAGCGATGTCGCCGGCCAACAGGGTGGGAATCAATATTTCTCCCCTCTTGGAACAACTCATGGCCGCCGGCCTTGTGCGAACCAAAATCATGATGAGTGCCGAGGGCACGCCCGTGCAGACAACCGGACTGGATGTGGAACCGCACCCGTATCGGCCTGTTGCGTCCAACGGCTCTGTGACCCGGGGGATGTATGTTTTGGGCCTGCAATTGTCCGCGACCCAGTGGGGAACAGCCATTGCTGCAGAGGCACGTCCGGCAACCGGGAAGGCTTACGCCAGTGGCCAGCGAACCCTGCGGGATGCCGACGAAATCGCTCGTAGCATTCTGGACGGCTAGCTGCTTCCAAGGGGCCTGCCCCTCACGAGTCATCTTTGTGAGGGGCAGGCCTTTTGGCGGGTCATGCGAAGGGGCTTCTTAGCCCCTCAGGCACTTCTGGTACTCCAGCCAGGCCCACGCGTAGCGCAGCCAGCCTACGACGTCGTACCACTGAGTCGGCTTGGTGGGCTCAGTGCACAGCGGCGGGTTCGGACCGCTCCCAGCCACGGTCACCAAAGCCTTCACTACGGTTCCGGACTCGACGGCGGTGAGCACCAATGTGCCGGTGCCTTCAGCTGCCGCCGCGGGAACCTTGAGGTTCACGGTGGCTGTGCCTGCCGTTACCGGCACGGATTCGAGCGTCGTCGCCGCGCCCTTGCTGTCCACGAAGATGGCTTTGAGGGCGGTGTTGGCCGGGCTGCCGATCGAGGTGAGATTCAGCTTGGAGACAGCGAGTGCCATGGGCTCACCCGCCTCGACTTCTGCCGCAGTGGTGTTGACCACGGCAACTGACCGGCGCGCGAAGTCCGGAGACACCGGGTTGTGCTCACGGAGGTACTTGATCCAGGCATCGCGGTCCACCAAGCCGGTGTCCTTCGTGTTGCTGCCTTCCTTGAAGATCCGGAAGTTGTCGCCACCCGTAGCCAGGAAGCTGAAAGTCCCAATTCTGTACTGCTTGGCGGGGTCCATCACTGTCCCGTTCACCCAAATACCGGTGACGCGGTCGCCTGCTGGGCGGGCGGCGTCGTAGGTGTAGTTGACGTTCTTGGACAGTCCCAGCTGCTGGTAGGGACGGCTGGGAACAGTTCCGTCAACGTTGGTCTGCCACTGCTGCTCAAGAAGGGTCTTGAACTGGGCGCCCGTGAGGGATGTGGTCCACAGGTTGTTCACGAACGGCAGGACCGCGTTGGCCTCGGCGTAGGTGATGGTGCCGTCCGGCGCGTAGTAGAGCTCGTTACGCAGGCCGCCGGGGTTCACGACGCCGATCTCAGCCGCACCCAGTTCGGGCGCCTTGAGCGTGTCCACCAAGGAGTCCGCTACCAGGTTTCCGAGGGTGGATTCGTTCGCGCGGTCGTCCCGCTTGGGGGCGCCGCCAGCCGGATCCGGAGTGAAGGCGGTGGTGATATCACGTGTTACTGCGCCAACCGGCTGATTCCCGATCACGGCAGCGTCAGAGAGAGCCTTATCCACGATCGCCTTGACCGCGGCCACCCGAGGATAGACGGCAACCAGGCTTTCCGAAGTGTCCGTTGTACGATCCACCACGGCGGCTTTATAGCCTGTGACGGTTTTCGTGGCGGTATCGATGGTGAGAGTCACACTTCCCACGTTTTCGCCGTAGTTGCCAGTCTGAACAATGGGCCGGGTTTTGCCGGTAGGCTCTCCGTTGGCATCCAGCAGGGGTGCATCCCAGGCGTATTCCTTGTGGGTGTGGCCTGTGAATATGGCGGCTACGTCAGGGGTGGTCTCGTTGACCAGCTTGGCGAATGGTCCGCCGGCTGCCACTTCCTGCTCCAGGGTGGCACCCTCCGGTGTGCCCGATGCTGCGCCGTCGTGATTTTCAACGATGATCAGATCGGCCAGGTCTTCTGCTTTGATCTTGGCGGCGACCCGATTAATGGCCTCCACTGGGTCACCAAACTCAAGATCCGTAATTCCCGCTGGCGTCACCAAGGACGGAACTTCCTGCGTGACCGTACCAATAACTGCCACCCGCATGCCGTTCATGTCCAGGACCTTGTACTCCGGCAGTACGGGAGTCTTGGTGCCCTTCTGGTAAACGTTCGCGCCCAAGTAGGCAAACTTCGCGTTGGTTCCATCGGCGATGACGCGGTCACGCAGATCCTGCCAGCCGCCGTCGAACTCGTGGTTGCCCACTGCGGAAGCCCGAAGTTCCAGGGCGTTCAGGACACCGATGGTCGGCTGGTCCTTGGCAACCGAGGAAGCGAAGAGAGAAGCCCCGATGTTGTCGCCGGCAGAAATGAAGGCAGTTGCGCCGGGGGCGGCCGCAGCGCGGAGCTTCTCCACAGTCCCGGCGAAGAGGACGGTGTTTGAGTCGATCCGGCCGTGGAAGTCGTTGATACCCAGGAACTGCAGGTCAACGGTTGCCGGCACATCCGATGCCAGGTTCAAACCCACCACCACGGGATCATGATCGCTGGCACGGAACTCGTCCCCGGCATAGTAGTTGGTCACATTGTTGTTATACCTGCTGTATTCCAGCGCCACGGACTCCACGGAGTTGATGTTCCAAATGTCGGTTCCCGTGACTATCCCGGCCGCTGCGGGGGAAGCAAGGATGTGGTCCAGCGAGCCCACCATGCCCCCGAAGAGGTAAGAATGCTTGCCGGTACCAACTTCAAGGTCGGCGTAGCCTGCGCCAGTGAGGACATTGATGGGGTCTTCCTTGCCATAGGCGTTGAAGTCGCCGATCAGGAAGACCTTGTCCGTGCCCTTGGAGGCCTGGAGGTCCTTGGAGAAGGCGAGCAATGATTCAGCCTGCTTCGTGCGGGCAATGTTCGAGGCGCCCTGGCCCTTGTCCGTGTCATCCGGGGTGGCGGCGGACCCCTTGGACTTGAAGTGGTTCACGATTGCGATGAACTTCTTGTCGTCGTCCGCGCCGACGGGCTTGAAGACCTGCGCCAGCGGTTTACGGGCGCTTGCAAAGGCCACGGTGTCGTTGTGGATGATTGACTCCCCGACCGGCTCGGCTACGGCCTTCTTGTAGATGAAGGCGGTACGGATCATATCCTCATCGCTTAGAGGGGGAGCGTTGGCTGGTGTCCGCACGTAATCCCATACGCCTGGCGCCTTCACGTTGAGGGCGTCCACCAGCTTGGACAAAGCGTCATCACGGTTCTTGCCGAACTGGGCGGAGTTCTCGATTTCCTCAAGGGATACGACATCCGCACCGGCCTTGGTAATCGCAGCGACGATCTTGCTTTGCTGGCGTTGGAGGTTCTCAGCATTGGCAGCGCCGCGGGCATTGCAGCCTTCCTTGACCGTGATCGGATTCCCGTCCCGGTCGGTGTAGAAAATGCAGCCGCTGAGCTGGTCGCCGGTGGTGGTGAAGTAGTTGAGCACATTGAAGGAGGCAAGCTTGAGGTTTCCGCCAACGTCAGCGGGGCCGTCGGGCCGGGTTGTCGTGAAGCTTGCCGGCTGGGCCTGTTCCGTGGTGGCTGAAGTCAGCGGGACGAGCGGCTGGAACTTCCAGGAGTTGTTGCCGTAGCCCAGGATCACATCGGTCCGGAACTGGGCCGGGGACCCTACGCGAACAGGGTCAGTAGTAGTCAAGTAGGGGAGTTGCTGGGCCTTGGTGGTGGCGTCCTTGAGAAAGTTGGTGGACGCGCCGTCGTCGAGCTTGATGGCGCGGAGGGCGTTCTCTGCCACCACACCGGCATATTCTGCCGAACCATAGGTAGCGACCGCCGTCGGCTGCACCAACGGCGAGGTGCCGGCCGCGAGGCCGATTTCGCCATACTGGTTCAGCGAGTAGTTGTCCGTCACGGTGTAAGGGCCTTGTGGGGCGACGAGCATGCCCTCAAGAGCTTCGCGCGCGGCCTCGTTGGCGGGCATCTCGAAGGCAGTGGGTTTTACCTCCGGTGCGGCTTCGCTCAGTTTCTGCAGCCCGGCAGCCTCAACCGTGAGTTGTGTCTGGTTGGCGAATTCGCTGACAACACCGGTAAGTTCCAGGTAATCGCCGGACTGCACCGTTCCCGCCGTTGTGGGGGAGTAGATGAACAAGGCGTCCGACGCCGTCCTGGCCGCCCCTGCAGCGTCCCCGCCACTTCCGGGGGTTTGGACGTAGTAGCCGTTGAAACCGCCCGTAGCGTACACGGCAGTTACTTTGCCACGGGTGGTTACCGTGCTGCCGACGAGCGGACTCGCGGCGCTGGTGCCCTGGATTTCGGCGATGGTCTTCAATCCTGGGGCTGGCTCCGGCTCAGTGGGTGGATTTCCGCCGCCGGACGCCGTGGGCGTGATGGTGGCGCCCAAGCTGAAGTCGGCAGCGTTGGAGTTGGTGTCCACGCCGTTGCTCCGATTGAGGCTCTTGACGTCCGTGGTGCCAGCGGGGGCGGTTGCTGCCGAAGTTTCGAAAGTGTTTGATGTGCCGTAGCCCAGGAGATCCGCTATGGCGGCATTGTCCGTCACTGAGCCTGCGGCCAGGGGAGAAACGGCGTTGCTCTGCTTCGCCAGGACCAGCGTGCCGGCAGTTCCACCGGGATTCAAGGTTTCGGTGGCCTGCACATCCGGCGTGGGCAGGGCTGGTGCCGTGGAGGTGCTGCTGTTCGTGGCTCCTTGGATCAGGTAGTAGCCCTTGGCGGGGATGCTGCCGGTGAGCGGAGTGATGCCGGTGGGCGCTGCCGTGCTGGTTGCCGACCGGTACTGTAGCGACCACCCTGCAAGGCTGACCGGAGTGTCCGAGGAGTTGTAGAGCTCCACGAACTTGTTCTTGAAAGCAGAGCCGCTGCTGCCTCCGCTGAGATAGGCCTCATTGATGACCACTGCGGAGGTGCCCGGCGGCGCTGCCGGATCGTCGGCCGCGATTGCGGGACGGGCTGTCAGGGGGGCTGCAAGCAACCCCACTGACAAGACCGTTCCCGCTGCTAATTTCCAAAGTTGCTGGTGCATCCGCTCTAACTTTCATTAGGGGGCCCTGTGGGGCCCTTTGGACGACGCCCACTCTCTTGTGGTGCGAGCGCCGTTTCGGAAGTTACTCCGGGGTAAACCTGTTGCTCGGGCATAGCTGAACACGATGGAATGAATGGGAGGTGGACCTCCGGTGACCGGAGGATTCGCCGGCCAGTGCCGTGCTACCTGGCTGCGCCCTTCAAGGTCCCTGTGGTGGCGGATCCGGCGGCGCCACCGATCAGGCAGACGATCTCGCGGTCTCCGTTCTTCCAGGAATCGGTGGTGGGGTGGAGGAAAGTGACCTCCAGCGCGGATTCCTCGAACGGCAGGCCAACGAACGTTGCAAACTGGGCGCCGCAATACTCCTCGGCTTGTGCGCCAACCTCGGTATCACCGGGGAATGTTGAGGCGTCCATGTTGGTCAGTGCAAAGGCCTCAAGGTCATGGCTCTGATCGCACGGAATGACGGTGACATCCACAACTTCCTGGCTGTCGGGGTTGGCAATGCAATCGCCCAACTTCACTTTGAAGGCGTCGGCCTTGGAGGATTCCGTCGGCTTGCCGGATTCGTCCCGCTTGGCGTCGCCACTGCTGATCAACGAACAGCCCGCCAGTGCGAGGGATGCCATGCACAGCGCGGCAGCAGCCCGCAGGGACTTCGAAAGGTGGAGCACTCTGTCCTCATTCCAGAAGGACCGCAGGAATTCAGACGAATATCCTGTGGTCAACGATGAGGGACCAAGCAGGTACCCATGCCGGCGATCCCCCAACGTCGGCAATGGGCGGATCCGGCCGGCCGCCCCTGGGTAGGAAGCAGCCGGCAGGACCCGAAATGTCAAAGTCAGGCAGTCTGTCCCAAGTCCTGGATCACCTTGAAGACGGCACCTGTAGGGTCCGACAACGTGGCCAACCGTCCAAAGGGAGTATCTTCTGCCGCTTCCATGACGGTAGCGCCCAGAGCCGCGGCCTGTTCCACTGTGGCGTCCGTATCGTCCACTGCGAAGTACACGCTCCACATGGATGGAACCTGCTCCGGGAGGAAGCCGCCAGCGTCCATAATGCCGGCCTTGGCATCGTCACCAGCGCCCAACGTGGTGTAGCGGAACTCCGGCGTATCGCTCATGACCGCAGTTTCCCAACCGAAGACGTTCTGGTAGAAGCTGACTGCTGACTCGTAGTCCTTGGCGAGTAGCTCGTGCCACGCCGGGGCACCGGACTCTGCAGCGACCTCATAACCCTTCATTTCGCCAAACTGCCAGGCTCCGATTGAGGCACCTGAAGAGTCGCCATACATGGCCATGCTGCCTTGTTCGGGGACATCCATGGGTTCCAGGTAGACCTGGCCACCATGGGCGGCAGCTGCCTGGGTGGTGGCTTGGATGTCGTCCGTGCGCAGGTACGTTGACCAGACATCCGGCATGGCACCCATATCTGCCTGTTTCTCCATGATGCCCGCAACCATGCGTCCATCCTTGGAAGCTGTGATGTAGCCGCCGTACTTCTCCTGATCGCCCGTCTCGTAAGTCCAGCCAAAGAGAGCGCTGTAGAAGGACTTCGCTTTCTCCGTATCGGATGTCATCAAATCAATCCAGCACGGTGCGCCGGGGGTGATATCAGGCGTAGGCATAAGTGAGGCTCCTGTGTTCGTTCCGCGGCGGAAGCTACGGCTGTTTGTCGGCGGTTGTGCGGACAAGCAGAACACTATGCGGGGGCTATGACAGTTTCAATGATTTTCTGGGTGTCAGTTCTCAGATCCGGAGGGCAGCCCAGCTTCTGCCCCGGTTTTAAGCCAAAGATGCCCCGGGTTCGTGAACCCGGGGCATCTGCTGGCGGAAGGTAAGGGATTTGAACCCTTGGTACGGGGTTACCGCACACTGGTTTTCAAGACCAGCTCCTTAGGCCGCTCGGACAACCTTCCCTGCCTAGTAGTGTTTCATAGGGAGTTGGCTGTTCCAAAACATCACGTGCTCCAGTCCCTGCCCCGGGCCTGGATGTACAAGCAAGAAACCGGGAGTTCGTCATGAAAGCCGTCTATATTTCTGAACCAGGCGGACCCGAAGTCCTCGAAGTCCGTGACGTACCGGCTCCGGTGCCGGGCGAGGGCGAGGTACTGATCGACGTCGTGGCTGCTGGCCTCAACCGCGCCGACGTCCAGCAGCGCCGCGGCTTCTACCCACCGCCACCAGGGGCTTCAGAGATTCCCGGGCTGGAGGTCTCCGGCCGCATCGCCGCGTTCGGGCCAGGTGTCACCAAAGCCTTCTCGGTGGGGGACAAAGTAGTGGCGCTGTTGTCTGGCGGGGGATACGCCCAGCAGGTCGCCGTGCCAGCAGAGCAAGTACTGCGACTACCCGACGGCGTGGACCTGGTCACCGCTGCGGCACTGCCCGAGGTGGCGGCAACCGTGTACTCGAACCTCATCATGACGGCCCAGCTGCAACCCGGGGAGACTGTGCTCATCCACGGCGCCACCGGCGGCATTGGCACTATGGCCATTCAGCTCGCCAAGGCCTATGGGGCCAAGGTTGCCACCACCGCCGGCTCCGATGAAAAAGTTGGCACGGCAAAGGCCTTCCTCGGCGCCGACATCGCCATCAACTACAACGAAGAAGACTTCCCTGAAAGCCTCAAGGCACAAAACGGAGGCAAAGGCGCAGACGTGATCCTCGACGTCGTCGGCGCCAAGTACCTGCAACAGAACATCGAAGCGCTCGCCGACTACGGCCGGCTGATCGTCATTGGCCTGCAGGGCGGAACCAAAGCCGAAATAAATCTGGGACAACTGCTCAGCAAGCGTGCTGCCGTCATCGGCACGGCTCTCCGGCCACGACCGGTGGCCGAAAAGGGCATCATCATGTCCGCCGTACGGGAGTCCGTGTGGCCCATGCTCGCCGACGGCCGCATCAAGCCCTTGGTGGCCAAATCATTTCCGCTGGACCATGTCCGCGAAGCACATGAATACTTTGATTCCGGAGAGCACGTAGGAAAGGTCCTCCTGCTCCTCTAACAACCACAGCAGCCCTGCTAATGCAGAACGTCCCCCGCCAATTCACCAGTAGCAAGGAGCCTCATGTCCATCCGGCACAGCCTGCTTGCCCTGCTTCAGGACCAGCCCCGGTATGGCTATGAGCTGCGCGTGGAATTCGAGGACCGTACAGGTGCTGCCTGGCCGCTGAACATCGGTCAGGTGTACACCACACTGGACCGGCTTGAGCGCGACGGCCTTGTCAGCAAAGACGGCGACGACGGCGGTGGCCACGTCGTTTACAGCATCACGGACGCCGGGGTGGAGGAAGTTGCGGCCTGGTTTGAGGGAGCGGTGGATCGCGACAACCCGCCGCGGAATGAAATTGCCATCAAGCTTGCGCTCGCCGTGACGTTGCCCGGGGTGGATGCATCGGCCGTCATCCAGTCCCAGCGGGCAGTTTCCGTTCGGGCCCTACAGGAACATACGCAAACGCGAAAGGCTGTCTCGGCCAACCAACGGTCCTCCGATACGGCATGGCTGCTTGTGCTCGATTCCTTGATCTTTCAAGCCGAGGCGGAAGTACGCTGGCTGGATCTTTGCGAGGCGCGGATGGTTCAGTCCCAGGGCAACAGAGGGCTCAATTAGTACGCCCACCGCAGCAGTACTACCGCTTACCGCAAGACCACCCGGGCTCGGGTGTCACCCCCAGATTCTGTATGTCCTCTTTGTTAGCGTGCCCTGACTGTTCAGCGCACCCGCGGCCACAACCGCAGCAGTTCTCAAGGAGGAGACACGGGCATGACCCCTGACCATACAGAACCTGACCAAACAGAACTTGACCGAGCAGGAGAAGTGAAGGGCGTCGATCCTACGCTGCCCGCAACGGCCGTGGATGAATCCGTCCTGGATGCCGAGGACCGCAGGTGGACTCCGGCAAGGATCGGAATCTGGGTGGCGATTTCCCTGCTGGGGGCCGTGGCCTGGTTCATGCTGGCATTGGTCCGCGGCGAGACCGTCAATGCCATCTGGTTTGTGTTCGCAGCCGTGTGTACCTACCTGATCGGCTACCGCTTCTACTCGAAGGTCATTGAGCGGTACCTCCTTAAGCCCAATGACCGCCGCGCCACTCCGGCCGAATACAAGGCCGACGGCAAGGACTACGTCCGCACTGACCGTAACGTCTTGTTTGGACACCACTTCGCGGCCATCGCTGGCGCTGGACCCTTGGTGGGCCCCATCATTGCAGCCCAGATGGGCTATCTCCCCGGCACTATCTGGATCATTATCGGCGTCGTTCTTGCCGGCGCGGTGCAGGACTACCTGGTCATGTTCTTTTCAATGCGCCGCGGTGGCCGTTCCCTGGGCCAGATGGCCCGTGAGGAACTCGGTGTCATTGGTGGCACCGCGGCGCTCGTGGCAACGCTGCTCATCATGATCATCATCGTGGCCATTCTTGCCCTCGTGGTGGTCAACGCCCTGGGTGAAAGCCCGTGGGGCGTGTTCTCGGTGGGTATGACGATTCCCATCGCGCTCTTCATGGGCGTCTACCTGCGTTATCTTCGTCCGGGCAAGGTCATGGAAGTCTCCATCATTGGCTTCGTTCTGCTGATGGCAGCCATTATTGGCGGCGGTGCCGTGGCCGGCACCGAATGGGGCGCGGCCTTCTTCCACCTGGACAAGGTCACCATCGCGTGGGGCCTCATCGTCTACGGTTTCATCGCGGCCATCCTGCCTGTGTGGTTGCTCCTGGCGCCGCGTGACTACTTGTCGACGTTCATGAAGATCGGCGTGATCGTGATGCTCGCTGTCGCAATCATTGTGGTCCGCCCGGAAATCAGCGTCCCGGCGTTCAGCGAGTTCGCGGGCCGTGAGAACGGACCGGTCTTCTCCGGGGCGCTCTTCCCGTTCCTTTTCGTCACCATCGCCTGTGGTGCATTGTCCGGTTTCCATGCGCTCATCTCGTCGGGAACCACCCCCAAACTGATCGAGAAGGAACGTCAGACCCGCTTCATCGGCTACGGCGGCATGTTGATGGAATCGTTCGTGGCCATCATGGCGCTGGTGGCTGCGATTTCGATCGATCGAGGCATCTACTTCGCCATGAACGCGCCACTGGCACTTACCGGTGGCACGGTGGAATCCGCTGCGCAGTGGGTGAACAGCCTTGGCCTGGCGAACGTCAACATCACTCCTGACCTTTTGGCGCAGACTGCGAAGGACGTCGGGGAAGAGAGCATCATCTCGCGCTCGGGTGGAGCCCCCACCTTGGCGGTGGGCCTGGCCCACATCATGCAGCAGTTCATTGGCGGGCCGGCAATGATGGCCTTCTGGTACCACTTCGCCATCATGTTTGAGGCGCTCTTCATCCTTACCGCAGTGGACGCCGGAACCCGCGTTGCCCGCTTCATGCTGCAGGACTCCATCGGTAACTTCGTGCCCAAGTTCAAGGAGCCCGCATGGCGCCCGGGCGCTTGGCTGTGCACTGCCGTCATGGTGGGAGCATGGGGCGCGGTACTTTTGCTGGGCGTCACGGATCCCCTTGGCGGCATCAATACGTTCTTCCCTTTGTTCGGCATCGCAAACCAGCTCCTGGCCGCGATTGCCCTGGCGGTATGCATGGCTATTGCGGCCAAGCGCGGGGCCTTCCGTTACTTGTGGATCGTGGCGGTCCCCTTGGCATTCGCGGCCGTTGTCACCATTACGGCCAGCTTCCACAAGATCTTCTCGCCGGTTCCCGCAGTGGGCTACTTCGCCAACAACCAGGCATTTGCGAAAGCCTTGGCAGATGGCAAAACGGAGTTCGGGACTGCCAAGACAGTCGCAGCCATGGAAGCGGTGGTACGCAATACAGCGGTTCAAGGCGTGCTCTCGGTCATCTTTGTCGCATTGAGCATCATCGTGATCATCACTGCCGTGGTGGCAACAGTCAGGGCCTACCGTGCCGGCGGCGGAAAGGATCACGAGGATCCGGCCTTGCCGTCCAAGGTCTTTGCTCCCGCCGGGCTGTTCCCGACCTCCGCAGAGAAGAAGTTGCTCGCCGAATGGAACGCCTTGCCGGCCGGGCAACGGACACAAAAGGCGGGGCACCACTAATGATTTCCATGGCAAAGGGCTTTAAGGGCTTTAAGGGCTTGCGGGGCTTTGCCGCCTACATGAGCTCACTCATGGGCGCTGACGCTTACCGGAAGTACCTTGAGCACTTCGCGTCCACGGCCCACTCCGGTCCTGCCATGACAGAACGTGAGTTCTGGCGGGATCGGATGGACCGGCAGGACAGCAATCCACAAGGCCGATGCTGCTGACCTGTAGTTTCGCTACGAACGAAGTCCAAAATCCGGTCCTGGACCCAGGTTCCCGTGAACCGCATGAGAGTATGAACGGATGAGCGATCTGAACGACATTCAGCCCACGGATGAGGCTTCGGACGACACCCCCGTGGAGGGAACCACCTTGGACGAGGGCACTAATACGCCCACAGAAGGGCATGCGGGTAATGCGGTACCCGTCAAGGATTCCAAACCCAGGGGCGCGAACCTCCAGGAACTGGTTGACGAACCAGCCAAGGTAATGAGGATCGGCACCATGATCCGCCAGCTCCTTGAAGAGGTGAAGAGTGCACCGCTGGATGATGCTGCCCGTGGCCGGCTCGCAGAGATTCACGAGCGCTCCATCAAGGAACTCGAGGACGGATTAGCTCCGGAGCTCATCGAAGAACTGGAACGCATCAGTCTTCCCTTTCCTGATGAGAAGGCGCCATCGGATGCAGAGCTTCGTATTGCCCAAGCCCAGCTTGTGGGCTGGTTGGAGGGACTCTTCCACGGTATTCAGGCTGCTGTCGCGGCACAGCAGGCCGCAAAGGCACAGATGCAACTCCGTCAGCTTCCGCCAGGAACTGTCATTGCACCGGGCATTGTCATCGGCGAAAACGGTCAACCCCAGCGGGCTGCTGCACCGGGTGCGCCTGGTGCGGCGCCCCAGGGCCGGCCCGAAGATCCGGACCATGGCCCGGGTCAGTACCTCTGAGCTTGATCGTGGGTTTCTTTGGGGCCGTCCGGCAAGGGCGGAAGGATGATGTTGAGCTGGGTAAGGGGCTCTGGCGCCGCGCCCACGATCGCTTTCACCGCGGATTGGACCGGTACCACCAGGTTCTTGAAGGCGTCGACGACGACCAGCTCTACAACGAGCTCGTGGAGATCGCGAATGAGCTGGCCGAGTTGTCTCCTCGTGTGAGGACCATCTGCGTGGAAGCCCAAAGGAGGGCGCCGAGCGATGGCTTGGACGTTCCTGGTTCACTCGCCGGTGTTCACCGAGCCCTGTCCAAGGCTGGAAATTCCTTGGCCACCACGGCCGAAGCAGCGGCCATGCTTCGGCTGGCCGTTGGGCCGGTCCCTGTGGGCGCATTGTCCGTGAGGCGCAGGGCGGAGTCGGTCTTCGAGCAGGTTGCCGACGCTGAACGCCAACTGCGATCCCAAGGCGTCCAATAAAGGAAGCGTGTGCAAATATCAGCGCACGCCTATATTTCAAGATCGCAAGCAGTTAAGCGGATAGCTGATCTCTGTAATATTTGGTGCCTCAGGCAACCCATTGCTGGCAGGATGGCACACATGACTTCGTCACCAACACTTACTTTCAACGACGGCAACACCATCCCCCAGCTCGGCTACGGGGTGTGGCAAGTTGAAGACGATGTAGCCGAAAAAGTTGTGCGCCAGGCGTTCGAAGCCGGCTTCCGGCACATCGACACCGCAAAGATTTACGGGAACGAGTCTGGAGTGGGCCGCGCCATTGCGTCCTCTGGCCTTTCCGCCGAAGAAATCTTTATCACCACCAAGCTCTGGAACGCCGATCAAGGCTATGAGTCCACGCTTGCCGCGTTCGAAGAGTCCATGGACCGCCTTGGCCTTGAGACCCTGGATCTCTACCTCATCCATTGGCAGCAGCCCAAGCAGGACAAGTTCGTGGACACCTGGAAGGCCCTGATCGAGCTGAAGAAGCGCGGCCGGGTCAAGTCCATCGGTGTTTCCAACTTCACGGTTGAGGGCCTGGACCGCATCATCGATGAAACCGGAGTTGTTCCGGCTATCAACCAGGTGGAACTGCACCCGTTCTTCAACCAGGCCGAACTGCGCGCGTTCAACGCCTCCAAGGGCATCCTGACGCAGGCTTGGTCGCCGCTTGGCCAAGGTGGGGAACTGTTGGAGAACGCCACGGTAGCCGAAATCGCAGCCAAGCATGACGCCACCCCGGCACAGGTCGTCATCGCGTGGCATCTGGCCATCGGCAACGTCGTCATCCCCAAGTCCGTTACGGAATCCCGTATCCAGGAGAACTTCACCGCCTTGGGCGTGAAGCTGGACGACGCCGAGGTCGAGGCCATCAACGGCCTGGACCGTGGCGCTGAAGGTCGCATCGGCCCCGACCCGGCAGTCTCCGACTTCGCCTAAGGGCTGACCCAGGTGCCCCGCTCCCATCATGGGGCGGGGCACCTGCCGTTAACGCACGACGGCGGTTCTCGTCACCGGGGCGCGGCGCCCCGAAGTCCGTGGTGAACCTGGAGTCCGTGGTGAAATTGAGCGACGCAACGGACGGAGTTCGCATGGTGGTGTTTGACGCATTGGAACGGCAGATTGTCGCTGCCCTCCAACTGGATCCGCGCTGTCCTTGGCGCAAGATGGCCGCTGTGCTCGGTGAAGCTGAGCGGACGGTGGCCCGCCGGGGATCGCAGCTCTTGGAATCCGGGGCCGTCGCCGTGGTGGGGGTGCGTCCCAGGCCGACCGCAGTCCTGGTGGAGATGCGGTGCACCCCGGGAACCGTGCGTGCTGCTGCACAAGCACTCGCGCAGCGCACCGACACTACCTTCGTTTACACCACCACGGGAACCGGCGATTGCGTTGCCGAAATCCTCACTGAACCAAATCGCATGGGCGATGTTCTCTCCGATGAGTTGCCCTCAACCATCGGACTGCGCGACTCCACCAGCTACCCCGTATTGCGCTACTTCCGGACCATCCGGGGCTGGCGGCCCGAGATCCTGACCGCGGACAGGGCTGAAGCGCTTCGCTCGAGTTTGACGTCCGACTCAGGCATCCTGGAGCCCCGGCAGGAACTGAACCGCCAGGACACTGAACTGGTGGACGCGTTGTGTACGGATGGCCGAATGAGTTTCGAGGCACTCGGGCGGCGGGTCGGCGTCTCCGAGGCTACCGCGAGGCGCCGCAGCGAGTGGCTTCTGGCCAACAACCAGGTCCAACTCCGAGCGGTGGTTGAACCCGCGTCCTTTGGGCTGGCCGTAGAGGCGTTGCTATGGATCAGGGCTTCGCCGCAACACGTTGAGCAACTCGGTAAAGGCCTGGCGGAGCTTCCCGTCGTTCGCTATGCAGCCGCGATCGCAGGCGACTACCAGCTCGTCGCGGACGTGACCGTGGGGGACATGTCCTCCCTCTACCGCTTCATCACGGGCTCGGATTGGGCGCAGTACGCGGCAGGCGTCGACGTCTCCATCCTGCTCGACGCCCGTAAGCGCGGCGGACGGCTCATGCGGCCGTCGTCGTAAGGGTTATCGCGCCCGCTGGTGCATCAGACCCAGCCGCCATGACAGGCGCGACGGCGGCGTACCCCGTCTGCTGCTCGAAGGCGCGGCCCCACCGGAGCAGTTGCATGTCCGTGTAGTGGTTACTGGCGAGCTGGAGTCCGATGGGCAGGCCGGCGGAGCTGAATCCGGCCGGCACGCTGAGGACGGGCAAGCCTGTGGCGGATAACAGGCAAGCGGAGCGCATCCAGTCCAGGTAGGTTTCTGAGGCCGCGCCCGCTACCTCCAATGGGTACCGCAAGGCTGCGTCGAAAGGCAGGACCTGGGCGCAGGGGCTGGCGAAGAGGTCGTAGCGCCCGAAGAACTCCTGCACACTCTTTTCAAGCCGGGACCGGGCCGCAGCGGTCTCGATGAGATCCCGGGCAGTTAAAGCCAGGCCCTTATTCACATTCCAATGGACTTCCGGCTTGATGACGTCCCCAGCGCGTTCCAGGATCGGCCCGAGCCCGGCGGCAAAGTCCATGGCCCGCGTGTTGCCGAATACCAGGTCGGCCTCGCTGAAATCTGGTGTGGCCTCTTCCACGATCGCTCCAAGGCTCTCGAAAACTGCCAGCTGCCGCTCGAGATGGTCAAGGATTTCCTGTTCCACGGGTACGCCAATCCCGAAGTCCCGTGACCAGCCAATGCGCACACCGCGCATGTCGGTCTGAAGTCCGGCCCGGAATACCTGCGGATCAAGACCTGCCGGATGGGGAACGCGAGGGTCCTTGCCGGCCGTGACGGACATGAACAATGCAATGTCCTCAATGCTCCTGGCCATGGGGCCCGTCCGCCCCAGCCAGGCGTAAGCGTTGACGTCGGAGGGCATGGGGATGACCGCCGTCGACGGCCGGAAGCCGACCACGTTGCAGAAGGAGGCCGGGATGCGAAGCGAGCCGCCCATGTCGCTGCCGTCGCCGATGCTCTGGACGCGGGACGCGACGACAGCGGCAACCCCACCGCTGCTGCCGCCTGCGCTCAGGGTGGGCGCGTAGGGATTGGTGGTGGTGCCGAAGAGCTCGTTGAAGGTGTGTGAGCCCGCTCCGAACTCGGGGACATTGGATTTCCCGGTGCTGACCACCCCGGCCGCTTTCAAGCGCGCAACGATCAGGTCGTCGGCGTCGGGAATGAAGTCGCGAAAGGCGAGCGACCCCTGGGTGGTGCGCATGCCGGCGGTGTTGTTGGTGTCCTTGTGCGTCATGGGCAGGCCGTGGAGGGGCGGAAGTTCCGCGCCGGAGGCGGTGCGCTGGTCGGCGCGGTGCGCCAGGTTCTGCGCTCCTTCCGGGTCGAGTGTGACCACAGCGTTGATGACGGGGTTCACCTGGGCGATCCGCTCCAGATGGGCTGCCAGTGCTTCGCGTGCCGAGACCTTCTTGTCCCGGATGGCGGCGGCGAGTTCGACGGCGGACAGCTCGCCAATGGTGTCAGACATGGTGCTCCTTTGCTGGGTGTTCTCTGCCTGAAAGTGTGCCCGGTCACATCAGGCCGCGGAAGTCTGTGCTTTCAAGGAAGTCCCTTTGACTGTTTCGGCCAATCAAATGGCTGATTCCGGCATCTATTGTGTGTGATCCGGCTCATAGCGGAAGGTGTTGCTAACCCACTGGCCGATCTGGTCGTTGGGCAAGGATTTGCCCTAGCGCAGTACGTACCGCACAAGGACGTCGACCGCGGACTAGCGCCGGGCACCAACCGGAGGTTCCCCATGTATCAACCCCTGGCACTTCAATCCCTCGCACTCCAGCCGTTCGCCGCCAACGGCTCAACCGACATCCTGTCCATCGCGAACAACCCGGTCCTCTGGATCTGCGTTGCCGGCGTCTTCGGCGTCATCATCATCCAGTCCCTCATCTTCATGAAGGCAGCCCGCCGCGCAGCTCCCTCCGTGGACATGAGCGCACAGGACATCAAAACCTCGTTCCGCTCCGGAGCCGTTTCGGCGATCGGACCCTCACTTGCCGTTTCACTCGTAGCCATTGCCTTGTTGGGACTCTTTGGTGCCCCGGCTGTCTTGTCCAGGATTGGCCTGATCGGATCGGCCGCCTACGACGTATCCGCAGCCGGTATCGCCGCAGGTTCAATGGGAGCAAAACTCGGCGATGCCAGCTACACCCAGAGCGTCTTCGCGGTCGCGTTCTTCGCCATGAGCATCGGCGGGGCGATGTGGATGCTTGCCACCCTGATCCTGACCCCGCTGCTCCGCAAGGGCGACGCAAAAATCCGCTCCGTGAATCCGGCGGCCATGGCGATCGTCCCGGCAGCCGCCCTGATCGGCGCGTTCTCCTGCCTGGGACTCACCGAACTGCCGAAATCCGGGATCCACGTCCTCTCCTTCCTTGTCTCGGCTGCGGTGATGGGTATGTGCCTGATGCTGGCGAAGAAGCTCGGCAAGAGCTGGCTGCGTGAATGGGGACTGGGGTTCTCAATCGTCATCGGCTTGGGCGCTGCCTACTTCGCCGCCGCTCCGGCCGTCGGCGCCTGACCCCAACTCCCGGCTGCAGCCCCTGACCATTGAGCACGAAAGGAACACCCCTCATGTCTTCCATTACCTCCGCTCCTGCCACCACCAATACCGCCATGGCGGACTTCAACCGCACCACATCCCGCTGGGGCCAGGTCACCATGATCGGCGGATTGCTGATCTCCGTCGCCGGGCCGCTGTATCTGGTCTTTGCCAGCGGCCTCGACATCGGCCCTGCCCAACTCTGGATCGCCTTCGCGGCCGTCGCCGCTACCTTCGGCATCATCTGGATCGTTGAGCCGCTCACGTACTTCCCGATCCTTGGGCCCGCCGCCATGTACCAGGCCTTCATGATCGGCAACATCTCCAACAAGCTCCTGCCGGCGGCCTTGATCGCCCAAACCAATATCGGCGCGAAGCCGGGCAGCAAGCGTGCGGAGCTCGCCGCCGTCGTCGCTATCTGCGGTGCTGCCGCAGTCCACCTGATCTCCCTCGCGATCTTCGTCGGGCTGTTGGGCAGCTGGCTGATCAGCGTCATTCCGCCATCAGTACTGCTCGTGACCCGCCTGTATGTTCTGCCCACGGTTCTCGGTGCAGTCCTGGTGCAGGCCATCGTGTCCATGAAGCAGCCCCGGACCACCGTCTTCGCACTGCTGGTCTCGGCCGTCGTCGTCTTCGTGGTGGTGCCCTTGGTGCCGTCGCTCGCCATGGTGTCCACCGCCATCGCCGTGCTGGGAACCATCCTCCTGGCGTGGTTCTTCCGAGGAAAGACCCAGATCACCGAGGCCAAGCCGATCCATATCGAGTAGCCGCCGCAGCGCACCGGAAAAGCCCTTTGACGAACAGAATCAGGAAAACAGGACCATGACCGCAACAGCCACCGCCCTCCAACTCGACGCCGAACAGACCGCCAAGCTTCATGCGTTGTACCGGCACCTTCACGCGCATCCGGAACTGTCCATGCAGGAGTTCACCACCGCTGCACTGATCGAGGAGCAGTTGGACGCACTGGGCATTGAGCACTTCCGCTGCGGTGGCACCGGGGTGGTGGGAATCGTCAGGAACGGCGACGGTCCGGTGGTGGCCTTCCGTGCGGACTCCGATGGCCTGCCCATCGAGGAAGCCACCGGGCTGGAATACGCCAGCACGGACACCGGGAAGCTGCCGGATGGCACCTCGGTTCCTGTAATGCACGGTTGTGGGCACGACACGCACGTGGCCAGCCTGCTCGGTGCCGCTGAGGTCCTGGCAGGGAATCGGGACGCCTGGTCCGGGACGCTGGTTTTGATTTTCCAACCGGGCGAGGAGACGGCAGCAGGCGCACTGGCGATGCTCGACGACGGGCTATGGGACAAGGCTCCCCGGCCGGAAGTGGTCTTCGGGCAGCACGTCATGCCACGGCCGGTGCGAACGGTTGCCATTTCAAGCGGTCCGGTGGCCGCCATGGCCGATTCGCTCCGTGTCACCGTTCATGGGCAGCAGTCGCACGGCTCCCAGCCGCAGGATTCCATCGATCCCATCGTCATGGCCGCGCACATGGTCACCCGGCTCCAGGGGATTGTGTCCCGCGAGCTGGACCCAAGGAAGTCCGCCGTCGTCACGGTAGGAACCTTCCATGCCGGCCTCAAGGAGAACATCATCCCGGCGTCGGCGGAGTTCACTTTGAACATCCGCACGTTCGACGAGGACGTCCGCGGACAGGTTCTCTCCGCTGTCCGTCGCATCATCGAGGCCGAGGCCGCCGCGTCCGGGGCGCGGAAGCCTGAGATCGAGGAGATGTACCGCTTCCCGCAGTGCTTCAACGATCCTGACGCCGTTCCTGCCGTGATCGAGGCACTGCGCGCTCAGTTGGGGGCTGAGTCGGTGGAAATCACCCCGCCGATGATGGGCAGCGAAGACTTCGGGCACTTGGGGACGGCGATCGGTGTGCCGTCCGTGTTCTGGATGTTCGGCGGCACTCCGGCAGCCGGGCACGGCGGTCCCGGTCCCATCCCCGTGAACCACTCGCCGTTCTTCGCGCCCGAGCTGGAAGGCTCCCTGGCCGGAGGCGTCTGCGCCGCCGTCGCCGTGCTGATGTCCCGGCTGGGCAACTGACATTTTTCAAGGACATTCCCATGACTTCAGCTCTGACAGATTCTTTGACCCAACCACAAAGCGCTACGGACGTGCCGCCGTCGGTAAGTCCGTCCGTGCAAGCAGCCCAGGGACCGCTGGCCGGCAGGCTCGTGGTGGACCTCAGCCGGGCGCTTGCCGGCCCGCACGCCGCCATGATGATGGGCGATCTGGGGGCGCGGGTCATCAAGATTGAAAACCCCGGCACGGGAGACGATACCCGCGGGTGGGGTCCGCCGTTCGTGGGACCCGAAGACGATCCGCAAGCTACGTACTTCCTGTCCTGCAACCGCAACAAGGAATCCCTCACCCTGGACCTCAAGAGCGACGATGGCCGGACTGTCCTCCGCCAACTGTTGGAGCGCGCCGACGTCGTGGTGGAAAACTTCCGGCCAGGGGTCCTCGAACGGCTCGGCTTCAGCACCGACGCCATGCACCGCATCAACCCGCGTTTGGTGATCCTCTCCATCACAGGTTTCGGCCATGACGGTCCTGAATCGCACCGCAGCGGCTATGACCAGATCCTTCAGGGCGAAGCCGGGCTCATGTCCCTCACAGGCTCGGGGCCCAGTGATCCGCAACGGGTGGGTGTGCCGATCGCCGATCTCCTGTCCGGGATGTACGGCGCGTATGGCGTGGTGGCTGCTTTGCTGGAACGGGAACATACGGGCCGCGGGCAAGTGGTGCGGACGTCCCTGCTTGCGTCCCTTGTGGGTGTCCATGCCTTTCAGGGCACCAAGGTCACGGTCGCCGGTGAAGCCCCGGAGGCGCAGGGAAACCACCATCCGTCCATTGCACCGTACGGGCTCTTCCGCTGCCGGGATGGCAGTGTCCAGATCAGCGTCGGGAGCGAGAAGCTGTGGGCGGCGTTTGCTGCCGCCTTTGGAATCGACGCCTCCGGTCCTGGCCTCGCTACGAACGCGGACCGGGTCCGAAACCGCTCCCTCGTCATCGACGTTGTGGAGGCTGCTTTCGTCGATTACGACGCCGAGCCGCTCCTCGCCAAGCTAAGCGACGCCGGCATACCGGCCGGGAAAGTCCGGACACTCAAGGAAGTCTACGAGTGGCCGCAGCTCGCCTCGCAAGGACTGCTGGTGGGCGTAGACCACCCAACCCTGGGGCCTATGACCTTGCCGGGGCCGCCATTGCGCTTCTTCGATTACGCCGACGGCGCGGAGTCTACGCGCCGCGCACATACCGCGCCGCCACTGCTCGACCAGCACGGCGACCGTATCCGCGAATGGCTCGCCGCCGGGGAGGTGAGCTGAATGGCGGCAACTGCCACCCGCCGTCGGCTTGGAGTCCGTGAACTGCTGGAAACCGTGCTCGACGCCGGGTCATTTGTTTCGTGGGATCGTCCGGTT
Organism: Arthrobacter sp. 21a14; assembly: GCA_050627125.1. Taxonomy (GTDB): domain Bacteria; phylum Actinomycetota; class Actinomycetes; order Actinomycetales; family Micrococcaceae; genus Arthrobacter. The sequence goes on from CP192487.1 coordinate 1,353,563, forward strand.
CGTAGGGCGGCTGGTTCTTCGGGTTCGGCTGGCGCTGTGTCCGCTGACTACGCTGCTGACGGCGGCTACGCTGCCGACCTGGACGCGGCGCGCGAGAAGTCCGGCAGCGATGAGTCCGTCCTCACGGGGGAAGGCCGGATACGCAACCACCGCGTGGTGGTTCTCGCGTCCGATTTCGCCTTCTTGGCTGGCTCGATCGGCTGCGACGCAGCGCAGCGGCTCGTGGCCGCTGTCGAACGCGCCACAGACCTGGGGCTCCCGCTCGTGGCCATGCCGGCGTCGGGCGGGACTCGCATGCAAGAGGGGACCAGTGCGTTCCTGGTCATGGTGGAGATTGTGGCCGCCGTCCAGGCGCATCGATCAGCTGGCTTGCCGTATCTCGTGTATCTGAGGCATCCGACCACGGGGGGCGTCATGGCGTCGTGGGGTTCGTTGGGGCACGTCACCGCGGCTGAGCCCGGTGCGCTCCTGGGGTTCCTGGGCCCGAGGGTTTTCGAGACCTTGCACGGCGAAGCGTTACCCTCCGGCGTGCAGACCGCAGAAAACCTGTTCGACCATGGCCTGGTGGATGCCGTGGTGCCTCCGGAAGCCCTGGGGGATTACTTCGGGCGTGTACTGGACCTGCTGCAGCCTGCCCTTGCGGGCGAGGCTATGGAGTCACGGCCGACTTCTGCCGATCTTTCCGCATCCTGCCAGGCGGACGCAGGCGCCTGGCACTCCGTGCAGCGCTCGAGGGATCCGTTGAGACCCTCCACAGTGGAGCTCCTGAAGGAAGCTGCAGGCAGCGTGGTGCTGCTGCGCGGCGCGGGCGATGGCTCCAAGGACCTGGGCATGCTCGTGGCGCTCGCGCGGTTCGGCGCCACGTCCTGCGTGGTGGTGGGGCACCAACGTTCTTCTCCTACTGAGAACAGCACGATCGCCATGGGCCCGGCCTCGCTGCGGGATGCCCGACGCGGGATGCGCCTGGCCAAGGAACTGCGGCTCCCACTTGTCACAGTGATCGACACCCCCGGCGCGGCGCTCTCGAAAGAAGCCGAAGAGGGTGGGTTGGCCACCGAAATTGCCCGGTCACTCTATGACCTGCTGGCCCTCGGAACGCCAACGTTATCGGTCTTGATGGGCCAAGGTGCGGGGGGAGGGGCACTGGCACTGCTGCCCGCCGATCGGACCATCGCTGCCCGGAACGCCTGGCTCGCACCGCTGCCGCCGGAGGGTGCCAGCGCCATTGTGCACCGGACCGTTTCGCACGCACCGGCACTCGCGGAGAGCCAGGGCATCACGGCTGCCGCGCTCGCAGCCAGAGGAGTGGTAGACGTGGTGGTGGATGAGTTCCCTGACGCCGCCCACGAGCCCGTTGACTTCTGCCGCCGCATCGGTGACGTGATCGCCGTCGAACTCCAAGGCCTTGCCCGGCGGGCTGCGCCCGGGCTCCCGCAGCGACGGGCAAGGTATCGCGCGCTGGTGTCGTAGAGGGCCGGAGCCCTGCCCGTTCCTCGGCCAGCGGGCAGGGCTTCAGCCTATTCTTGCGGGCAGAGTCAGCAAGCCGGCCGGTTGAGCACGTCGCTGGACACCCGTTGTTTAAGTAGTGTGCCATCAGGCCCGGTCAGCAGCTTCCGGTCTTCCACCATGACAGTTCCGCGAAGTACTGTCATGCTTGGCCACGCGGCCACCCTGTAGCCCTCCCATGGGGTGTAGTCCGCCTCGTGGAGGTCGGAGGCGGTGATCCGGCGGTCCACGGTGGTGTCCAGAACTGCCAGGTCCGCGTCGCTGCCAATGGCGATGACGCCCTTTTGTGGGTAAAGGCCGAGGATCTTCGCGGCATTGGCGGACGTGATGTCAACGAAACGTGGCAGCTCCAGTCCACGCTTTGACACGCCCTCTGTGTACGCCACAGCCATGCGCATCTCCACGCCAGCGTGACCCCCGGTTGCGTCCAGGATCGTCTTTCCGCGCGTCTTGACGTCAAGGTCTGTGCAGACGCCGTCGGTGGCGAGGGTGCTGAGCGAGCCCTCCAGCAGCGACTCCCACATCGAATCCCGGTCTGTCTCAGACTTCAACGATGGATACGTGTGATAGATGGCGCCGTTCTTCTGCCGGTAGTCGTCAGCGGTGAAATAGGCGTAGTGCGGAAGGATTTCCCCATAAACAGCTTGGCCGCGTCCCCGGGCCTCACGGATTGCATCGACGCCCTCGCGCGCACTGACATGCATCAAATAGATCGGGGCTCCAACGTGATGAGCCAGTGTGATGGCACGCTGGAACGACAGCTTCTCGGACAAGTTGTTGTGGGCATGGTGCATGTACTCGATGCCGATCTTGCCCTCGCGCTGCAACTTCTTGTAGGAGTACATGACGATGTCATCGTCCTCGGCGTGCACGGCAAGCATGGCACCAGCAGCTGCGGTCTGCTCCATCAGCCCCCACATGTTGCCCAGATCAGTTTTCTGTTTGGGCCGCGTCGGCGTCGTATTGGTCATCCACACTTTGTAACTGCCATGGCCCCCGGCCACCGCGTCGGGGATCTGTTCCAGGACCTCGAAGGGGATTTCGGGCTCCTTGAACGTCCCATGCAGCGCATAGTCCGTGTAGGTAGAGCCGGCCCATTCGGCCGATTTCCGGGCGAATGACTCAGATAGTTCGTCGCCTGGCTTCCAGTGGGCGAAGTCCACCAGCGTGGTTGTGCCGCCATAGATGGCGCCCTCACTCACACGGTCAGGGCCAAAGCACATGATGCCGCTCTCCGCCGCAGTGGGAAGCACCGAGTTGGTGTGTACGTGCGGATCGACGCCGCCGGGAACCACCAGCTGACCCTTGAGGTCCACCACGCGCCGGGCTTCATCGGGCGTGCCGACTCCGGTGGCGCGGAGGGACACGATCTTGCCCTGGGCTATGCCGATGTCCAGGCGTTCAGCACCCGAGGGCGTGACAACCAGTCCATTGGTCAGGAGTAGATCAAACATGAGAGACCTGCGCATTCGTAGTGTCGGGAGTTTCCAAGGAGAAGGGTTCAGTGCCGAAATAGCGGGAGGCCAGCGTGACCTTGGCCGAGACCCGGGCGTTGACCAGCTGTGAAACGGACACGTCCGCGGCGGCGCTCAGTAGCATCGCCGTCTTCTCCCGCGACCATTGCCTGTCGGTTTGGAGCAGTTCCAGCATGTCGTCCAAGGCGAGCCTCGCAGCCTCGTCCAGAGTGTCGCCGTCGCCAATTGTGATGACCGAACCGCCGCTGAGGACCACTGGCCGCTGGCTGCGGGCGTTCGGTTTTGCTGCAGCTGCAACTGTGGACCGGGGAACGACTGTGCAGGAGAGCCGGACGCTGCCTTCGACCTCGACCGCGGTCAGCGAGCATTCGCCATCGCCCTGCGCGGCGTGCAGGTCACCGGCATACAGCATCGCCCCGGCTACTTGGACAGGGATCACGACGGCGGAACCTGCTGTTACGTCCTTGCAGTCCATGTTGCCTCCATGGATCCCCACGGTGCTGGAGTTCGGGCCGGCACCCACAGGTGCCACTCCGATTTTCCCCACCATGGGACGGACAGGAATGGCGGTTTCCTCATCGAACACAACATGCCCGTTCGCTATCTCCACCACGCGACCTGCTCGTCCCAAGCCGTCAGTGAACCCGCCGCGTCCTGGCAGCGTCACCATCGCACCGCGATGGTCGATCCTGATTTCGTGGATGTCTATTCGCAAAATATCGCCGGGGTACACTCCGCGGACGGCGATCGGACCAGTGACAGGGATAGACAGCTTTTCGTACTCACCGGTCTCCTCAAAGAGGCCTCCGGTGAGCAGGCTGCGCGCATCCAGCCAGAAATGCTCGCCTTGGTCGACAGTAAGTTCTGGTTTGGCGTCGGACTCAAAGAAAAGCGAGGCATTGCCAAATCCGACGCGCGGCACTTTCTGCAGCGTCTTCGTTTCGTTCATTGGTGCCTCCATTCAGGACGGGTAGACGGGGGTGGCCCATTTCTGGTCCTGGGCGACCTGTCCGATCACGGCCCTCCGGTAGAGGTCCTGGAGGCTGCGGGTGAGGTCCCCGGCGGTTCCGTTGCTGATGGTGGTGCGGTCAACCGAGGCAACATGATTTACCTCTGCGGCACTGCCGCAGACAAAGACTTCGTCAGCTGAGTACAGTTCTGTGCGGTCGATGGCCCGGACGTCAACGTCGAGGCCCAATTCAGTCCGTGCGAGGTGCAGGACGCTGTCCCGGGTGATTCCCTCAAGGATGCTGTCGGTGACGGGGGGAGTGCATAGCCTTCCCTGGCGGACCATGAAGACGTTGTAACCGGCGCCTTCAGCCACATGGCCACTTTCGGTGAGAAGCAATGCCGCGTCATAGCCATTTCGCTTGGCTTCCAACAGGGCCAGCCTCCCGTTCTGGTAATTGGCAATGGACTTGACCCGGGGTGGCATGGACCGATCGGAGAGACGGGCCCAGCTGCTGATTTGCACATCCAAGCCGGTAGCACCGAAGTAGTTGCCCATGGGAATGGCTGCCATGAAAACTGTGGAGGGGCCAGTGTCTTCCGGCTTGCCATCCTTGGAATCGACGAATACTTGTGCCCGCATATGGAGATTGCCCCGCAGATCGTTGGCGCGAATGAGTCCAAGCAGCTGATCGCCGAGCTGGGCGATGTCCTGGGGGCCGTCAATTTCCACAACCCGCATGGAATCGATCAGTCGCTTCATATGGTCGGCCACCCTGAAGGCGTACAGTTGCTGATCGTCCTCGCTCCAGTACGCGCGGAAGCCCTCAAATACTCCGACGCCGTACTTCAGCGATGTGCTCAGCACATGGAGGCGGGCATCGGCATAATCCACCAGCTCGCCGTCGTGGAGAAGGTACTTCACTGGCTGGTCCGGAGCTGGCTGCCGAGTGCCAACTGCGGCTGCTGCTTCTTGAAAGTCATCCATGGTAGGTTCCGTTCCTCATTCATCTGCGCTGGCGGCGTCGACAGCAGCCAGCTTCATCTCAAGCGGCACTTAATCACTATATTGAAGTCAGTTGGCAGCGGTGTCAATGGTCCGCAGGTGACTTGCGGCGGCTTTCTAGGCCCACCTGGTCGAGGGGTCGCAGTCACGGAAGGATCTCCCATCCAGGCTCTCAACCTGCGCCAATCCGGCGATTTTCCAAAAAAGGAGTGCAATTCGTCACACTTGGCGCTACAGTCAAATTCAATAAAGTGATGAGACTTTGATATGAGGCCCTCGCCCCTCAATGTCCGAACAGGAGCTGAACATGTACCAGCCACCGGTCCGCAGTCAGGACGATCTTCAATACATTGTGAGTGGGCTCAACGGGAGTAAACCCGGCGATTGCCTCTCAATCACGCACGCACTCCGCGAGGAGGCTCCATGAGCATTCAAGGTCTTCCGCGTACGTCGCCCGGTCTTCGTGTCACTGGCTGGGCCCGCCGGGGCCAGAGCATTTTGATGAACCGGTCCAGCACCATCATGGTTGCCGTCGCCGTGACCATCATTGTGGGGTTACCGCTTATGGCCATGGTGGCTCCGCTGCCGCATGACCCGCTACGTCCGGATACGGACGCGATCGGTATTGCACCCAACGGAACCCATTGGTTCGGAACTGATGGCAACGGGATGGATATTTTCTCCCGTACCATCGAGGCCGCGAAGCTGGACCTCCCAGTTGCCCTCGCCGCCACAGCACTCTCTTTGCTGGTTGGGGTCCCTTTGGGCCTGTTCGCAACCAGCGGCAAGCTCGGCGATGCCATCATGCGCGTCATTGACGCATTTGCAGCGCTTCCGATCATCGTGATCGCCGTGGTCTCAATCAAACTCATGGGTGGCGGGGCGACGGATGTGGTCCTTGCGATCGCTATCGTGGCTGCGCCCAGATTTGTGCGACTTTCCCGCGCTGCTGCGCTGGCACTTCGGTCCGCACGGTATGTGGAGGCCGCGGCAGCGATTGGTTGTTCGCCGATCCGCATCGCCTTCAACCACATCTTCCGCAACGCTTATGGCGTGGTCCTGGTGCAGGCAACGCTCACCGCGGCCAATGCGCTCGGAACCATTGCTGCCTTGAACTTCCTTGGCGTAGGGGTGAAACCTCCCACGCCCACGTGGGGGGCAATGATCAACGACGGTGTCAGCATGCTGATTCGCGGGGAGTGGTGGGCCGCTGCCTTTCCCACCCTTGCCATGCTCCTGGCCATTGGTTCCCTCAACGTGATCGCCGGGGGAATCGAAACCAAGATCGAGCGAGTGGAAAGGGCACGATGATGACAGGGCTCCACGTACAGGACCTCGTGACCGAGTTCCACTCCCGGGGCGGCGTAACGCGCGCCCTGCACGGTATCTCCTTCGATGTCGGCGCCAACGAAGTCGTGGGCATCGTGGGTGAGTCCGGATCAGGGAAGTCCACTGTGGTGCGGTCCGTGATCAAGCTGCTGATGCCTCCCGGTCGTGTCATGGAAGGCACCGCCGAATTCCACGGCCAGGATTTGATCCGCTTGCCAGAGCGGCAAATCCGTCATATCCGTGGCAAAGAGATCGGCTTCGTTGCGCAAAACCCTTTCAGCGCACTGAACCCCGTTGTCCGCATCGAGAAGCAGTTCGCGAACATCGCCAAAGCCCACGGCCTGAAGGCGGACGCTGAACTACGTAGCCGTGCGCTCGAATTGTTGGCTTCTTCCGGCGTCAACGAACCCGAACGCGTTATTCGTGGCTATGCGCATGAACTCAGCGGCGGCATGGCACAGCGCGTCGTCATCGCCATGGCGCTCTACCTCAACCCACGCCTTGTCATTGCCGACGAACCGACGACGGCACTTGACCTCACTGTGCAGCGGCAAGTGCTGGACACGCTCACGAGGTTGACGAAGGGGAGTGGCCGATCGATGTTGATCGTCACCCATGACCTTGGAGTAGTGGCCAACTACTGCGATCGCGTCCTGGTGATGTACCGCGGCCGGATTGTTGAACATGGTCCTGTATCCGAGGTTTTTGTTCACCCGAAGGATCCTTACACCGTCTCGCTGCTTGATTCTGTCGTACAGCCGAAAGCCGCCGTACAGCCGAAAGCAGCTGAGATCCCCACGTCAGAGCCAGAAGCCGAGAGGCCTAACGGCACGCAGCCGAAGAGTGCCGACACAACGAACCCCACCGTTCGCTCCCCCTCCAGGAGTGCCTAGCCATGCCCATCATCGAACTGAAGGATGTCAGGAAAACATTCCGAAGCCCCCAAGGGCAGCTTGTCACCGCGGTGGACGGAGTTTCACTTGCCGTCGAACGGGGCGAAACCTTGGGGATCATTGGTGAAAGCGGCTCCGGCAAGTCCACACTGGGCCGCCTGATTCTGAGGCTCATTGAAGCCGACTCCGGAACAATCCTCCTGGAAGGCGAGGACATCCGGGGCTTGTCGAAAGCACAGCTGAGGAAACGACGCCGGCGCTGGCAGATTGTCTTCCAGGAGCCTTTCGCATCGCTGAACCCCCGTTTGACGATCCGCCAGATAGTCGAAGAGCCGCTGATCGTTGCCAAGACATATGGCTCCAGGGCTGAACGTCTGCGCCGTGTCACGGAAACGCTCGAAGAGGTGGGGTTGTCGCAGGATTTCCTCAGCAGGCGTCCCGCCAACCTCAGTGGTGGGCAGCAGCAACGGGTGGGCATCGCCCGCTGCCTTGTAACAGACCCGACACTCGTGGTGCTGGATGAACCGACGTCCTCGCTGGACCTGACGATCCGGGCATCAATCCTGCGCATGCTGGCCAAGCTCCAAGTGGCCAGGGGATTAACTTACGTCTTCGTCTCCCATGACATCGATACAGTCCGCCACTTTTGTACCAGTGTGGCCGTAATGCACCGAGGACGGTTCGTCGAGACGGGTTCCACGGATGACGTTCTCTCCCATCCCCAAGAGTCCTACACCCAGACCCTGATGTCCGCGGCCATGCCTCCCATTCCCTATAACCCAGGAACCAAGGAGGCCATGGCATGATCCGCTACATCCTCTCCCGTGTTGTTATTGCGTTCCTGCTCCTCCTGGGACTTATTACCCTGAGCTTTGGGCTGGTTTCCCTCCTCCCGGGTAATCCGGCCGTAGCACTCCTGGGTGAGTATGCCACCGAAGCTGATATCGCCCGTATCAATGCCCAGCTTGGGTTGGACAAGCCTTTTTGGGAACGCTACTTCCACTACATTGGCCGCACTTTGAGTGGGGACCTGGGAAATTCGTTCTTCACGGGAAGCTCTGTTTCGAGTGAGATCTGGACGCGGTTGCCCAACACGCTTGTCTATCTGGTGCCGGGGCTTGTGCTTGCCCTGCTCATTGGAATGGGAATGGGTACCCTCGCGGCATACCGATATGGGCGCGTAGCAGACAAAGCATTCACTGCCGGCGTCTCTGTCCTCATGGCCATGCCGGAGTTTGTCCTGGCACTCCTTCTCCTCTTTATCTTCTACCAACAACTCCACCTGGCCCCCGCACCTTTGGGCATGCTATCCAGCTCCGATATCCCACCACCCAGAGTCACGGGATCGTTGGCGCTGGATGCAATGCTCGCCGGGCAATGGGGGACAATGCAGTCCATCCTCAGCAGGGCCGTGCTGCCGATCATTACCATGGGCTTGTTTTTTGCGGCTCCCTTTGGAAAGACCGTTCGGACTGGCCTCCTGCAAGTGCTCAACTCACCGCAGATCGAGTTTGCAAGGGCATGCGGGTTGAAGCCACTTCAGGTATTCCGCTACGCGCTCAGCGACGTGCGGGGGTCTTTGATGACCTACATGGTGCTGTTGTTCGCGGCTGCGCTGAGCGGTGCGGCAATTGTGGAAAGTGTCTTCTCCTGGCCAGGGGTTGGTGGTTGGTCATTGGACGGAGTGCTTAAGGGCGATGTCCCCGTCATCCAAGGGTTCGTGTTGATCATGGGTGCCACGAGCCTCCTTGGTTACGTGCTGCTGGACACCCTTATCACGCTGCTGGATCCCAGGACGCGCAACAACGTCGTTAGTGGTGTAAAGCGTCCGTCGAAGCTGGCCCCTGCTTCAGAGCCGGCTGTAGAGCCTGCCGTGCAGCAGGGCTAAGAGTCCTGAGAAAATCCTTGACAAATACTCCAGATTCAATAGATTGAAGATATGTTCACTTCATTGCATGCAGACAAGTTGACGGTCCTCGGCGGGAACATCCCGCTCGACGGCCGCGTGAGCTGGGTTCCAGAAGGTGCAACAGGCTTCCAGCCGTCGAACGCTTACCTCTTGACCGAAGGGACTTCCCGCCTTCTGGTTGATTCAGGTTTGGCTGTCCACAGCGACGAGATCCTCGATGACCTGGCGGAGCTCATTGGCGAAGGCGGGGGAGTATCCATCTTCTTCACCCGAAGCGAGATGGACTGTGTGTCCAACCTCGAACCGATCGCCGGTCGGTTCGACATCGAGCGGCTTTTCACTGGAGGGGTCATCAACCCCTTCGACGCCTTCGATGACCTGAGCAGGATGGCACTTCGAGGCAGGCGCCACCAGATCGATGCGCACAGGACCGAAGAGGGTGACTCCCTTGCACGGGCTGCCGAGATCGAGATAGCACCCGGCCGCGTGCTCCAAGTGGAATCACCCCTGCTTCGCCTCCTTCCCACGTTCTGGGGCTGGGACCAGGAAACAGGCACGCTGTTCACCTCGGATACCTTCACCCACGGCGTGATGGATCGGCCCGACGGCCAGCGCATCATCGACTCCACAGTGGAGGACACCACCACGGTGGAACAGGTAGCCGGGCACTTGTATGCGAAGTACGAGTGGATCCCGCGCTCTACATGTGAGCCACTGAGGGAATGGCTCCAGGACAAGTTCCACACCCTGGACCCCGAGATCATTGCACCTTCCCGCGGCTGCGTTCTCAAGGGACGCGACGTGGTCAAGCGTCACCTGGATTTCATGCTCGACGCCCTCACCCCGCAGCTGGTTTAGGAGAGAACCATGGAAGAACAACTCGTAGAAACGATGAGCAGCGACCTCCCGCGCAGCGTCGCGAAAGGCGTCACATGGATGAGTTCCTGCCTCCCGTTCCACTTGGCCGACCGCGTAATCCACGGGCACAACTCCACCTACCTGGTCCAGGGCGACCACTCGTCCATCCTGGTCGATACCGGTAACCCGTCCAGCTGGCCGATCATTTCAAGCACTCTGGATGAGCTCTTGGATGGACGAGAGCTGACCTATGTTTTCCCCACGCATCCTGAGCTTCCCCACACCGGAAACCTGCCCAGGCTCGTGGAGAAGTATCCGAACATCCAGGTGGTGGGCGACACCCGCGACTACCACTTGTTCTACCCACAGATCGTTCCAAATCTCCACGCAAAGGTGCCCGGGGACACGGTGGATCTGGGTGGGCAGGAGTTTGTGGTGGTCGAGGCCCTCATCCGGGACCTGCCCAACACGCAATGGGGCTTTGCACCTGGAGCCGGTGTGCTCTTCACTGCGGATGGCTTCTGTTACATGCACCGTCCTGAACTCGACGACGAAGATCCAGTACACCTCCCCGGCGAATGTGGTTTGACCACCGGCGAACTGCAGGTTCCCATCGCCGTCGAGAACGCTGCCTTCTTCACCGGGAGCGCCCTTTATTGGGCGCGCTTCGCAAACGACGCAGACGCAGTTTACGATCGCGTCCTTCATCTTATTGATGAACTCGGCGTCACCTCCGTGGCCCCTACCCACGGCAACTTCATTAGCAACATCCGCGACGTGGAGCCCATCATCCGGGCCGGCCACAAGCGGGCATACCGCTACGAAACTGCACAGTCGTAGCTTCCCCCCAATAAACGGAGCCACCTTCATGAAAAGTCTGCGTTTGCTCACCGGAGGCGCTGCAATTGCCCTCACCACATCCCTTGTTGCCTGCGGGGGTCCAGCCCCGCAAACTGCAGCTACCAAATCCATAGAAAACGTTGTTGTTGCCGTGGGCGCCCTGCCTGACAGCCTGACGCCGGCGCCTTGGGGAGGCAGCGCCTCGCACGTAGTGCTCAGTGGACTCGGCTCGCAACTCCTCGAATACAAGATGGGAACAAGCGACGGCAAGTCGTGCCCCGCGCCGTCCACAGAGGTATCGGGCCGCCTGGCCGAAAGCGCCAAACCAAGCCCTGATGGAACGGGCGTGATTGTCACCCTTCGCAAGCTCACGAGTCAGTTTGGAAACACCCTGTCGGCCGAGGACGTCCGGTGGAGTTTCGATATCGGCATGAAGCGTCAGCCGGTGATGAAGGGGACGTTGAAGAGCAGCGGCTTCAATGTTGACAACCTGGTCAAGGTGATCGACGAGCACACCTTCCAGCTGAACACCACCGGACTTACTTCTTACACAGAAGAATCACTGCAAAACAACCTCTTCTACATCCACGACAGCACGGAAGCAAAGAAGCATGCGACGGCTGATGACCCCACCGCCAACGCCTGGCTTTCGAAGAACCTCGCCGACTACAGCGGCTGGAAGCTGGAAGAATTCACTCCCGGCGCATCCCTGACCGTGACGGCGGATCCTCAGTGGGAGGGCACACGCGGCACGGTGAAGCGTGTATCCGTCAAGGCTGTTCAGAGCACCGCTACCCGCAGCCAGCTGGTTGAAACCGGCGAAGTACAGGTAGCCAATGGCTTTGAATACGACCAGTACAAGTCACTGGAGAAGTCCCCGGGCGTGACTGTCATGAACTGCCCCAGCCAGACCCGCGACACCATGATGATCAACACGAAGACCGGTCCACTTGCCGATCCCAAGGTTCGGCACGCAGTGTCCATGGCTATCGACCGCGAAGCGCTGATCAAGGGTGCGTACGCAGGCTTCGGTGAACCCGCAAAATCGATCTTCCCCAATGTTGACGACTCTGCGATCTACAAGTTCAACAAGGACGAAGCCAAGAAGCTGCTCAGCGAGGCCGGATACGGCAATGGCTTCCCGATGACCCTCAGCTACAGCGTTACGCGTCCGGGGCCTGTAGCGGCCAAGTCCGCGGTCCTGATCCAGTCCATGCTCAAGGAAGTCGGCATCGACGTCCAGTTGCAGAATGTGGCCAGCTCCACCGACTTCTCGACGGCGCTCATCGACGGCCGTTACCAGGCCGTGCTGTACTCGGAGCCGATCGTCATTGCCGATCCCGCCTTCTACAGCTACGCGTTCTACGGCAGTGCCGCCCCCAGTAACAGCACCGGGTGGTCCAACCCTGAATTCGATAAGGCACGCAGCGAACTCGCAGCCACTCCGGACCAGGAAACGGAGAAGCGCGATGGCCTCTTGAAGAAGATGGCCGGGCTGGTGGACGAGGGCGCAGCCATTCTGTCGCTCGTTGAAACCAGGGGAGTGCTGGTCACCAGGGAGGGTCTCTCAGGTGCGGTTCCGCTGACCAATGGCCAAATCCACTTCAATTCCCTGGGCCGCTAGGCCGCCAGTAGTTACGCGTGATGCCGGCCGGTCGCCGTCGAAACCCGGCCGGCATCATCTTACAGAAGGAAGACTTCCGATGATTGAAATTTGCGGAAAGCAGGTCCGCGACACCCTGCAGGAGTTACTGGATCCGGCCACTACGGCCCTTGTGGTCATCGATATGCAGGACGGGGCTGTCTACGCCGGCGGCGCCATCGGCGATTCCGGCCACGACCTGAGCATGATGCCTTCCGTAGCCAAGCGCTGCGGCAGGGCAATTGAGTCCGCCCGGAAGAACGGTGTGCCGATCTTCCACATCCGGGTCGAAAACCTTCCCGACGGCGCCAGCTCGCCTCCCGCGTGGCTGCGGGCTTTGTACACGGCTGCCAACGGGCGGCCGATCGATCTTGGCAGGCTCAGCCTCAAGGGCGATCCGGCTACGGAGTTTTGCGCCGAGTGCATGCCTGAAGAAGGCGAAGTCATCATCACAAAGCGCCGGCCAAGCGCATTCGTAGGCACGGAATTGGCGCTCCTGCTGCGGAGCCAGGGCATCGAATCCGTTGCTTTGGTAGGTGTCTCCACAGGCGGTTGCGTCGAGGCTACCCTGCGGGACGCGGTCCACAACGATTTCTACGCAGTCCTGATCGAGGACGCTGTGGGCGCCTACGACACCGTGGTCCACGACGCTGCGCTAACTGTCATGAGGGCCCGCCATGATGTCTGCACACTGGACCAGGCCATTGAGGTTTGGGACTCGGCCGGCGCGGGCTCCTGATTCGACTGACGAGAACCATAGAGAGGAGAAGCCGTTGAATCCAGGCACAGCCCAGCGTGCGGTGGCCACCGGCGCACACCGCCTCATTGGAGACCGCGTTCACCGTTTGGGAGCAAACATCGTCCTGGACGAAAACGTGAGTTGGTGCCCGCCCGGAACCCGGACCATCCAGCCTGTCAATTGCTACCTCATTAAGGGAGACAACGGCTCGGTGCTGGTGGATACGGGTATCCGGCTACATGAAGCTGAAATCATCCGGCAGCTGGATTCACTCCTGGATCCGGGGGAACGGCTGGCTGTGGTGCTGACACGCACGGAAATGGAATGTTGCCTGAACCTTCCGGCCATCGAAGCACGGTTCAACGTTGAATCGGTCTGGTACACAGGCGGAATTACGGTGCCGAGGATGACTGCGTCACCGCAGCGCATCATGGTCAATCCTGGAACCTCGCGTGAGGTGGAAGTTATCGATGGCCTGACGTTGGAGTTCGTGTCGCCGTTGATGCGGCTACTGCCGACGCTTTGGATCTTCGATCCAGTCTCCAAAGTGCTTCTGACCTCGGACGCATTCACCCATCGTTCCCCGGGTAGCTCGCGCTCTTCGGGTAGTTCGGCGGGGGCGGGATTGCAAAAATTCCAGTGGTTTGCCCAGGCGGATACGAGGGACATTGCGCGGGACGTTGAAGAAGTTATCCTCCGGCGAGAGGTCGCGGCCATCGGACCCGGGTACGGCGAGCCGATCGTTGGCGCAAGCGAATCTGCCGCCGAGGCCGGCGCCCTGGCCGAGGCGATCAGAAAGGTGGGTATCCAGTGAGTACCGACGTTTCGGGCGCGGAGCGCACCACGGGCCGCGTCATCGCAGAAGGTGTGTATTGGCTGGGCGGATGCCTGTCCGCCAGCGCCGAGGGACAGGAAGTCCACTACCACGTTTCGTCTTATCTGGTGATGGGCTCTGAAGCATCCATCCTGGTGGACACGGGAGATCCCGCGCATCGGGATACCGTCCTGGCCGAACTGGAGAATGCGCTTGGAAGCAGATCGCTGGACTACGTCTTCCCGACGCATCCGGAAATCCCGCATGCTGGCAATCTTCCGGTTTTGTTGGAGCGTTATCCGTCGGCTGTCGTGGTTGGGGACATTCGTGATTATGCACTTCATTTCCCCGAGTATGCAGACCGTCTGACAGCCAAGCGTGCTGGGGAGTCGATCGCTCTCGGGGACAGGGAGTTCCACTTCCTTCCGGCTTACATCCGTGACCTGGAGAACACTCTCTGGGGTTACGACTCCGGTGCGGGAATCATGTTCGTTTCCGATGGCTTTTCCTACATCCACGACATACCCGGACCGGATGAGGACGATGAGCCCGTGCACCTGCCCGGGCAGTGCCGTTTGCTCTCCACCGAAATGCCGGCGCCGCCGTCCGTGGAACAGGCGGCGTATGGTACGGGCCGTGCGCTCTACTGGACCAAATTCGTTGATGTCGGCACGGCGTTCCGAAGCATCGAGGAAGCCCTGGAGAACTACCCAACCAGCTTGATAGGGCCTGCCCACGGAAATGTCATTGACGACGTCCAGGGCATGCTCAAGACGTCACTGGCTGCCCACCGCAAGGTTTACGAAGGGCGGAGGCTCTAAATGAACCTTCGTCACTATGCACAGCAAGGAGAGAGTCAATGCGGGACCTGATTGGATATGGGGAGAACCCCCCGATTGTCACTTGGCCTCACGGCGCCAAGGTTGCCGTCTCCTTGGTGCTGAATTACGAGGAAGGGGCTGAAAGTTCCATCGAAGCCGGCGATGAGCGGGACGAGGACGTTTCGATCTTTGGCGGGTGGTCCTCTGATCCCTCGCGGCGCAGCCTTATGAAGGAGTCCTTCTTCGAATATGGCAGCCGCGTTGGCATCTGGCGGTACCTGGGCATGTTGAGGGAGTACAACGTACCAGCAACTGTCATGGCTTGCGGAGCTGCCCTTGAACGGAATCCGGATGCGGCCCTTGCTATTGTCCGGGACGGTCATGAGATCTGCGCCCACGGCTACAAGTGGCGCGGAACCGTGGGAATGGAGCCCGACGAAGAGCGGCGTGAAATCCGGAAGTCCTTGGCCGCCGTCGAGGCTGTGTCCGGAGTACGGCCGGTGGGCTGGTATGTCCGTGAGGGCATCACCGAGAACACCCGGACAATCCTGGCCGAGGAAGGCGTGCTTTACGATTCCAATTCCTACGCAGACGACCTTCCGTACTATGTGAAGGCCGGCACCCACAATCACCTGGTGGTGCCTTACTCGGGTGACACGAACGATGCCCGCTTCTGGGGCAACGGGAGCCTGGGCACCGCGGAGGACTTCTTCAACGTGCTGAAGGACTCCCTGGACTGCCTGCTGATTGAGGGCGAAACCGTGCCCAAGATGATGTCCGTCGGGCTGCATTTGAGGATCGGCGGCCGGCCCAGCGTCGCCCACGGAGTGCGCCGTTTTCTGGAGTACGCCCTTGCCAAAGAGGGAGTCTGGTTCGCCACGCGCGAGGAGATCGCACGGTGGTGGATGGAGCACCCACCCGTGGAGGCCAACGCCAGTTCAGCCGAGGCTGCTTTCGAGGGGGCGGCGTAAATGGGAACAGGAGACGGGCAAACAGCCACGGTCAACATCGATCGCCTGGTGCACAACGTCAATGAGCAAGGCTTTACTGCCCTGGACAAGATAGGACTCAAGGGTCAGCGCGACCAAGGCCTGGTCAGCACACTCATCTCCCGGGACCTTAGTGGTTCTGATGATTTGTGCGTCAGCTGGGGTCGGATCCTTCCCGGTCAGCACCATCTATGCCACCATCACCCGGACGCGTCAGAGTTCTACGTTGTCCTTAGCGGAACCCCGATCGTCCATCTTGGCGACACTACGTACCGGGCAAAACCGGGGGATGGCATCTATATCCCGCGCGGGACTACGCACGGACTTACCAACGACGGTTTGGAAAATGTGGAACTCGTTGTTGGCGTGAGCAAGCCTGCTGACTGGCAATTCGTCGCCGATGAGTGAGGAGGATGCACACGTGACCCAGGAACAGTCTTCGATCCTTAAGCGCAGCGTTGGCATCATTACCGCCGACCCAACTCCTACTTTGCTGGCCCTCCTCGCGCACGCCGGGGTGGACTTCCTGGTCCTCGACGCGGAACAGACAGGGATTTCCATCCGGCAATGCCGCGATGTAGTGCAGCGCCTGGCTGGCTCGGGGGTGCACGTGGCAGTGCGCGTACCGGATTTGGAACCGAACACGTTGGTGGCTTTCGCCAACACCGGTGCAGGGGAGATCGTCCTTCCGCAGGTCCGGACGGTAGACCAACTCGAACAGGCCTACGAAGCTACGAGGTACGCGCCCGTGGGTTCACGTCCCCACCAAGTCACACCCGCTTCGTCCTTTGGCATGGACTATTCCTCCGCTCCGTTGCTCACCGTGTTGTTCGAGACGGCAGAAGCTGTGGAACGCGTCAAGGAGTTCGTTGACAGCGACGCATTTGGCGGGGGCTGGGTGGGCCCGACTGATCTGGGCGCGGACCTCCGTCGACGTGGAGAAGAGCGCCCCGAAGCCTTGCAGGAAGCCATCCAGCATGTCGTGGACATTGTTGCAGGGGCTGGCTACAGCATCGGAGTTCCAGCGCCGGCAATGGCCGCAGCGGGGTCCGTTTTTCGCCGTGGCGCTGACCGTTGTGCCGTCTATTGGGAGAAAGAGGTTGCTTCCATGTTGACCGGTTACGCCGGGTTGCGGGCGGCGTGAGCAACCTTGCCAAGGCCGCGGGCGCTGTTGAATCCAGTGTCCTTAAAAAGGCATCCAAGCGAAATCATCTTCGATATACTGACGCAAAACCGAGGACTAATGAAGGAGTCGTCGTGGACGGTACGGACACAGCACAAGGCGAAGTAACCGAGTCCCTGGAACGCGACTTCTGGATTGCCCATCTCGGGGCCATGATCAAGCAGCAGCGCCTTGGCCGCTTCACGGTGGAGGAGCTCGCTGAGCGCGCAGGCGTCAGTGCTGGACTCATTAGCCAGATCGAGCGCGGAATCGGTAATCCTTCGTTTGCGACGCTTCTTCGTTTGGCAAACTCGCTGGACCTTCCGCTGGCAAGCATGTTCATGGACCCGAATGAGGGCCAGGACCACATGCTGGTACGCCGGGCCGACAGGCGACGAATTGAAATTCCTTCCCAAGGCATCATCATGGAGCTGATCGTTCCGGATTCAGAGCGAAAGCTGGGTGTCATCAGCATGACGATTCCAGCGAACTTCGAGGGCGCCCATGTTCCGCATTCCCACGAGGGCGAAGAGTGCGTCATTCTGCAGGCCGGCACCCTGGTGGCGACCATTGGCGGCCAGGATTTTGTTCTGGAAGCGGGCGACAGCCTGACATACGACGCTTCGTTGCCACACTGGTGGAGCAACCAGACGAATTCTGCCGCGGTCATGCTCGCGATCTCTACACCACCTTCGCTCGGCAAAGCGCACTAATCGTGGGCGTTCCCGGCCCGGCGACCAGGCTTGGCATCCTGGTCCCGTCGAGCAATTCGAATGCAGAAACACTCACGGCATCAATCCTTGCGGAACAGCAGGACCTTGGAGTGCACTACACTCGCTTCCGTCTGCCTCCAAGCCTTGAGGATCCAGTTGACTTGGGCGTTCTTGGAGAGGCTCCTTCCCTGTTGAAAGACGCCGAGCTGCAAGGCGTTGCTTTCCACGGCACTTCGGGCTCCTGGACGGGTATCGCGGGGGATCAGGGTCTTTGTGCCGCGCTTGGGTCGATGTGCGGGGCGCCGGCCACCACTGCGTCCGTGGCCGTCGTCGAGGCCCTTGCGGCTTTGCAGGCAACACGCATCGGCCTCGTTTTTCCGGGGCCCGGCACTATTGCTTCCCTGATTCAAGAGGAGTACGCCGCGCACGGTATTGACGTAAAGGGTATTTCGGTTCCAGAAGTTGTGATGACCAACCCGGAAATAGCCAGGCTGGACCAGACCGGAGTCGTGGGTCTGATGAGGCCCGCCTTCACCCGGGAACTGGACGCCGTGGTGTGTATTGGAACCAACCTTCGCTCGGGATACTTCGTGGCCGGCCTGGAGCAGGAGTTCGGCATTCCCGTGGTGGACAGTGCTATCGCGACCATATGGCATCTGCTCCGCATTGCCGGAGTCGCCCGGCCGATCCCAGGATGGGGCGCGCTACTGGCCTTGGATTAGAAGCGGCTCGATGCCAGCTTCCGATTACCCTGCTTCGCCCTGGACGCCCAGCCACGCATTGACGATGTCGGCCCTGGTGGCGAACCAGACATCTTTGTGGTTTGCGTGGGTGATGAATCGTTCAAGCGCCACCGCGTACGCCGGCCGTCCGATGAGCCGCGGGTGTAGTCCGATGCTCATCACGGATGGGCCGCTGCGGGGGTCTTCAAGCAGCATATCCAAGGCAGCAATCAGGTGGTTGCTGAAGGCGTTTGCGGTGGGGAATTGCTTGAACAGCCCGGAATCGTTGGTATCGCCTGCGTATGGCAGCACGGGAAGACTCGGGTTGCCTTGACCACTGCCCCAATGCGGCAGGTCGTCGTTGAAACTGTTCGATTCGTAGGCGAACCCATTGGCGGCAAGCACCATGCGCGTCCCCGGATTGAGTCCATCCCGCGAGTACCAACTCGTGGGAGCGTGGCCTGTGCTGGCCTCTATCGCGTTCTTGGAGGCGACGATCAGGCGCAGCTCGGCTTCGTCGTCGAGGTCTGTGTGCGTGTCCCACTGGTGCCCGTGATCTGCGATCTCATGTCCGTCGCGGACCAATGCTGCAGCGATGGGAGGGTTGAGCTGCAAGGCTACGGCGCAGCAGAAGGCGGTGGCGTGGAGGCCATGCTTCCGCAGGATCCTCAGCAAGCGCCAGATGCCGGCCCTTGAGCCGTATTCGAACGCGGATTCCAGTGTGATGTTCCGTTCGGCTGATGCCTGGGCGGGAATCCAATGTGCCGCAAGGTCATTGGCTTTGTCCCCACGGGGGACGCTGCGCTCAGCACCCTCTTCCACGTTGATCACTAAGGAAACCGCCACCTTGGCATTGCCTGGCCAGCGGAATTGTGGCGGAGTTTCGCCATATCCAACGAAATCCCGCTGCGTGGGTGGCTGTGCCATTGGCTTCTCCGTTCGGGGGTTCCGGCGCCGCAGCCTTACGGCTATAGTGAAGCAAACTTCGATATGATGAAACTATCCGAGAGGGGCGCAAATGTCTACGCTCATTCGCGGGGGCACCGTCATTACGGCCTCCGGCGAAACAGTCATCGACGGCGGAGCAATAGTCATCCGTGATGGCCGCATTGCAGATGTGCTCCGCCGATGGGATACGGAGCAGGCATTTGACGGCGATGTCATCGACGCGTCCGGCTGCGTCGTCATGCCAGGTCTCATCAATATCCACGCCCACGGAGTGACGCCCGGCCCGCTGTTCCCGAGCGCGGCGCCGGCACTGCCCACCGAGCGATGGATGGCCAATCTCGATAGGCACCTTCTGGCCGGAACCACCACTGTCCTTAGCCTCTGTGGTTTCGCTTCGATGGACGATGTCCGCGAAGCCGACAAGAGGCATGCCGTGCACGTCCGCGGAGCGACGACGCATTTGCCACATTGCTTGCAGGCCGCCGCACTGGCGGACGGGCAGGGTCTTACAGCCGAGTCGGGCAAACTCACCATTGAAGGGATGCTCGACGACGGTGCTGTCGCCATCGGGGAGCTCGGCGGCGGTCAAACGTTGGGCGGGGGAGGGCAGGACCTTCTTTATATCCCGGCGGCCATCCAAAAATCCTCCGGTATTCGAGTCAATATCGACCAAGCCCGCCGCATCAAGGAAGCAGTCCTGGGCAGGTTTATCGACATCCGTGCCTTCGATCCGGCCGCGCTGGCCGAGGCCGCCAAGGATGCAGGACTGGCGGATGCCTTCACAGCTACCCAATTGGCCAAGCTCGTCAGGGACACGGTGATGCCATCATTTGTCCCCGCAATAGAAGGGATTCGGGAGGGCGTCCGTGCGGCGTCGAAGTTCGGCGTTCCGGCCATCGTCCACAGTGCATCGGCGACGGCCAGCGTCTTAAGGGAACTAATGCCCGAGCTTGAAGGAACCGGAGCCACGCTCATCGCTGCCCACGCGAACCACCCTTCCCACACGCCGGCCGAGGCCCACGAACTGGCTGTCCTGGGCAGCAAAATGGGTTGGCCTGCCGAGGCTTCAGTCTTTGATCTCCTGCACCGCAGACGAACGGTTAAGACCCGTGAGCACTGGGACTTGCTGCTTAGGGAACCCGGACTGATCTCGGTCATCGGGACTGATTATGGACATGACGGTGATCATGACGAGCTGATTTCTGCCGTCCACGACATAGCGTCGCACGGACACCGTTCCTTAGCTGGTGCCGTTGCCGTGGCCACCTCTGCCGTGGCGGACCTCGTCCCGGGCATCGCACCGGGCAGCGGGCGGCTTGAGGCAGGGAGAGCCGCGGATGTAGTTGTCGCCAGCGCCGAGGATTTCCTCGATGTACGCGTTGTCCTGGTGGACGGCGTCTGCGTGGTCCGCAATGGGCAGCTCACTCCGGAGGCCCACCGATGAGTCGGCCATTCAACGAGGCGCTCCCGCTAAGCAGTCACCATCTGGCCATCCTCCGTGATCTGGTTGGATCTTCGATTGCCCAGCAGGACCTTCCAGCGCTGGAGAGCGCGTACCGCGACTTCCGGACCGGGATGGATTCCCTGAAGGCTGCCTTTGAACAGCAAATTCTTCTGGAAAAGGAGAGCAGCACGAAACGGGAGGCGAATCCTTGACCGAAGCATGGGAGCTGGGCATCGGGGAAGCGGCAGCACTCGTCCGTCGCCGCCGATTGTCAGCGGTTGAACTGCTCGACTCTGTCCTGGATCGTGCTGGGGCCACAGAGCAGTATGCCCAAGCCTGGGCGCATATAGACGAACGCGGCGCGCGTGAAGCGGCCCGCGTCGCAGATGACCTGGCCGTCCGAGGCCAATTCGCTGGCAGCCTTCACGGGATCCCCCTTGGAGTGAAGGACGTCATCGACGTCCGGGGGATGCCGACGGAGGCCGGCTCCGAAAGTCTCCGCGGGAATATCGCGCGGGACGACGCTGGAGTGGTACGCCGACTCCGTGGCAACGGTGCCGTGATCCTCGGAAAGCTTCAAACACACGAGTTCGCTTTCGGACAAGGAACTCCACCGTCGCGAAACCCTTGGGATCCTGACCGGTATGCAGGCGGCTCATCGGTTGGATCGGGCGTTGCCGTGGCTGTGGGATCAATTCCCGGAGCGCTGGGAACCGATACGGGTGGCTCGGTCCGAAACCCGGCCGCCATCAATGGTCTGGTAGGGCTGAAGCCCAGCTACGGCGTCGTGTCTTCCTCCGGCATCCTTCACGTAAGCCACACCATGGATCAAGTGGGGCCTATTGCCCGGAGCGTCGAGGACTGTGCGGCGCTGCTGGACGGCATGGTGGAACCACACGGTATCGCCCTGCTTGGGGGACCTGTGTCAGCGCAAATCCGTGAGGCTGCTGCCCCGGTCAGGCTTGGGGTTGATCGCAGAATGTGGTCGGAATGGGGGGTTACCGTCGAAGTCAGGGAGGCTGTGGAGGGAGCTCTGGGTGTATTCAGAGACCTTGAATTCGAGGTCGTGGAACTTCCACTTCCTGACCTTGACCTTGCCCTTCATGCCAGCGTCGCAATCTCACTTTCCGAAGCTGCCCAGCATCATCGAGTCAGGCTGGGAAGCGCGGCGGAACGATACTTGCCCGCCACCCGCATCATGATCGAAACAGGTGCACTGGCTTCCGAGGAAGACGTTCATCTGGCGTGGCAGGTAAGGGAGCACCTCAGGCGGTTCTTACCGCGCGCCATTGCACAGGCCGGAGTGCACGCAGTGGTGTCACCTACGCTTCCGGCGATCGCTCCCTTGGCCCAGGCGATGTCCTCTGAACTCACAGGCTCTCCGGACGAGGGTTCCCTATCCGCAGCCCTTCGCATGCTGTCAGCCGCAAACCTGACCGGTATGCCGGGGGTCAGTGTTCCCTGTGGCTTCGTCAGCCGGCAGCCCGTTGGCCTGCACATTATGGGACCGGAATACACCGATGCCACAGTGCTCGCGATCGCCCAAGCCTATGAGCGCGCCACCCAATGGAAGGGGTTTGTGCCGGTCCACACGCTGCCACAAACTGTTGCGTAGGCGCTGGAAAACACAAGAACCCCTGGAAATCATTGATTTCCAGGGGTTCTCTACCGAGCTTCCTATCAGAATCGAACTGATGACCTTTTCATTACGAGTGAAACGCTCTACCGACTGAGCTAAGGAAGCACCGCGTCCACCACCGGTTTCCCGGGCGATCACGCAAGACATAACTGTAATAGAGGCACCGCGCCCGGGTCAAAACGAGGGCGGTGGCGGCCGTTGCGGGGATGTTCACCTGCACGTCGGGCCGGGTTCAGGCGGCCTTCTCTCCGCCGCCGGAGGCTGGGAAATCAACGGTGGCGGTTCATCCCGCCAAGTAGACCAGCCACGCAACCAGCCGAAGGGGCCACACCATGACCGGGGACGCACTGACCAGGGATACCAGCCACACTCCCACGCGGCTGCGGCTGGCTGTGGTGGACATGGTGGGGACAACCATCACCGACGAAGGACGCACGGAGCGGGCCCTGTCCAGGGCCTTGGCCGAGCACGGGGTGGAGCCGGGCAGCAGCCGCTTTGAGAGCATGCTCGGTTATGCACGTGACACCATGGGCTTCTCGAAAATGGCCGTATTCGGAGACCTTTTCGGTGATACGAGCGTGGCAGAGAGCGCAAACAAGGTCTTCGAGAAGACCTACGACGAGTTGATCGAGGACGGTGGTATCCGTGCGATTCCCGGCGCGGAGGATGCCATTATCTGGATGCGGGAGTCCGGCATCCAGGTATGCCTCGCCACGGGCTTTGGTCGCCACACGCAGAACATGGTCCTCGAATCACTGGGTTGGATGGGCTTGGCGGACCTTAGCTTGTGCCCGGCAGATGCCGGACGGGGCCGCCCCTACCCTGACATGATCCTGACGGCGTTGCTCGCCTTGGACCTGGACGATGTCCGCGAGGTGGCCGTGATAGGAGACACCAGTTCAGACATGCTCTCAGGGCTCCGCTCGGGCGCATCGCTGATTGCCGGCGTCCTCACAGGCTCCCACTCCGAGGCGACGCTCCGCGCAGCGGGCGCCACCGTCGTCGTGAATTCCATCAAGCAGCTCCCGCTCCTGCTGGAGAAACGCGAAGCCAGGCACCTCTAGCTTCACTACTTGCGTCGCAGGGGACCTAGCACTGGAGCCCGTCCTGCGGCAGCTTGCCGTCAACAAAGTAATCGTCGACGGCGGTGCTGACGCAGGAGTTCGAGCGACCGTAGGCTGTGTGCCCTTCGCCTTCCCACGTGACCAGCGCGGCGTTTTCAAGCTGTTTGCGCAGGGACTGAGCCCACTCCAGGGGGGTGGCCGGGTCTCCCGTGGTGCCGATAACGACGATGGGGGCGGATCCGGTGTAGTCCACGGGTGCAGGCGTGCGGGTGTTCTTGTACGGCCAGTCCTTGCAGGTAACCCCGCCGTAGGCGAAGAATGCGCCGAATGTTGGTGATTCCTGCTTGAGGCGGGTTTCCTCGGCCCTCATCCCGGCGGTATCACTGACCATCGGGTAGTCGAGGCAGTTGATGGCCTGGAACGCGAATGCCGAGTTTGAACTGTACGTACCATTGGCCTCGCGGTCGGCGCCGAGATCGGCGATGCGCATCATCTGGGACACGTCGCCGGAGAATGCACTGTCCAGGGCCTGGGTCAATGCGGGCCAGCTTTGGTCGTCGTAGAGCGGGAGGAAGAGCCCGTTGACAAACTCGGTCCCGGTCACCAGCCTCCCGTCCTTGGCTGTTTGGGGGTTCTGGTCCACTGCGTTGATGAGATCCCTGATTTCCTGGACTCCGTTGTCAACGGACCCACTAAGGGGGCACTCCTTTTGACGAAGGCAGTCGTCGACGTACGTTCGGAGGGCCTTTTCAAACGCTTTTGCCTGCCCCGCAGTCAGTTCCTCGTTGCTGATGGACGGGTCCACGGCACCGTCCAAGACGAGGTGCCCGACGTTCTCTGGGAACAGTGACGCGTACGTGGAACCGAGGAACGTACCGTAGGAATAGCCAAGGTAATTGATCTTGGCATCGTTGACCACGGCGCGCAGGACGTCCAGGTCCTTGGCAGCACTGACGGTATCAATGTGCTCCAGCACGGGTCCGGTCTTTTCGACGCACTTCTCAGCCAGGGACTTGTTGAAGGCCAGGGCGGCGGCCAGGCCTTGGTCCGTGTCCTTCCGGAATACTTTTTCGCGCGCGGCATCGCGTTCGGCATCCGACATGCAGGTGACCGGAGCGGACCGCTTGACGCCGCGGGGGTCGAAACCCACCATGTCGAAGTTGGCGCGCAGCTTCTCGGTGAAGTGCGTGTTTCCCGCATCCTTGACGAAATCGACGCCGGAACCGCCCGGACCTCCGGGATTCACCAGTATGGAGCCCTTCTTGGTGCCCGTGCTGGATAACTTGATGGCGGACAGCGTGATCTCGGCGGAGTCCGGATTGCCGTAATCCAAGGGAACCTTGACCTCAGCGCATTGGAACCCGTCCTCACAGGAGCTCCATTTCACCGACTGTGAGTAGTACTTTTCAAGGCCTTTAGGCGCCGAGGCCGCAATGGACGGGTCAACAGTGCTGGTGCTCGGCTTGGCCGTAGGTGTTGGGAAGAACGGCAAGGAGCAGGCACTGAGCACCAGCAGGGAGGCAAGGGCCAAACAGATGGCCATGAGACCCCGCTGGCCAACCGCGGCCGCAGCAGGCTGGACAGGCCGGTCCCTTGAGGGGGTACCGGCGGGCCGGCGAGGTGCGGACTTCATGCATTCTCCTATTGCTGGATGAGGCTCGTCGCCATGGACTCGACCGCCAACAGCGGCGCAACGTTGGTGGTGGTAATGCGGACACGGGCCTTGTTGATTGCGTCCATACGGGCGAGGGTCGCTTCCGGGGTGGAGCGCGCGGCGTATTCTTCAAGATCGCTCTTGAGCTCAACGTTGACCAGCTCCACGGCGTTCCCCAACTGGATGATCAGGACGTCCCGGTAGAAGGACAGCAGATCTGTCAGTGTGCGGTCCAGGGAGTCCGTTATGGAGCGCTTGGCGCGGCGTTTTTGGTCGTCCTCCAGCTGCCTCACCTGGCTCCGCATGGACGGTGGCAGCGTTCCGGACTCCGGTGCACCCAGGCTTGCCAGGAGAGCAATTTTCTCGGCGGCGTCGCGTTCATCATTGGAACTGTTGGCTTCATCGGTGGCGATCTTGACGAGCTTCTCCGCCATCATCACCGCTGCCGTAACCCCACGCAGCCCGAGCGGGATGCGAACCGTTTCGAGACGGCGTTCGCGGGCGTCCGCGTCACGGGCGAGGCGGCGGGCAATCCCGATGTGGCTTTGCGCGGCACGGGCAGCCCGGTCCGCGAGTTCAGGATCGATGCCATCGCGTCTCACCAGCAATGCTGCGACGTCCGACGCCGGCGGAAGCCGCAGGCTGACGGGGCGGCAGCGCGAGCGGATGGTAACCAGTACGTCCGCCGGCGATGGGGCGCACAGCATCCAGATGGTACGCGGAGTTGGTTCCTCGATGGCCTTCAACAGGACGTTGGTGGTTCGTTCCGCCATGCGGTCCGCGTCCTCAACGATGATGATCCGCCAACGGCCAGTGGCGGGGCGGTCCCCGGCCTTTGAAACAAGTTCGCGGGCCTCGTCAATGGTGATGGTGACTTTTTCGGTCCGCACGAAAGTCACATCGGAATGCGTCTCGCCGAGGATCGTGTGGCACGCTGCGCACTCGCCGCAGCCACGCAAAGTGACGTCGTCCTGCTCGCAGTTAAGCGCGGCGGCGAAAGCCTTGGCAGCATTGGAACGGCCCGATCCCGGAGGACCGGTGAAGAGCCAGGCATGAGTGAGGCCGGTTTCGCCCTGCGCTGCCTGCTTGAGCTGGGCAACCACCGGCGCCTGGCCTTGGAGGTCGTCCCAAACGCTCACAGGTGGTTCCCTGAAACACGCTCGCCCAGCCCGCGCTCAGCCAGCAAGGATTCCACCCGTTCAAGGATCTGCGCGGCCAGCGTCGCAATGTCTGATTTGGCAGGCAGCACCAGGTAACCCGAGGGAGCAGCAGCTGCGAGGTCAAGGAAGGCATGGCGAATGGTGGAATGGAACGCGTCCGGCTCCGATTCCAAACGGTCCTCAGCAGCCGCGCCGGCGGTGCGGCGTTCGCGGCCGTCGGAGGGCTCGACGTCGAGCAGTACAGTCAGGTCCGGATGCAGGTTTTCCGTGGCCCATTCGTTGAGGGACAACACACCCTCTGCCCCAAGCCCACGGCCAGCACCTTGATAGGCAACGGACGAGTCAATGTAGCGGTCCGTGATGACTACACGACCAGCTGCAAGCGCCGGGCGGATCACCTGGCTGGCGTGCGCTGCCCGGGCCGCCGCGAACATCAGGGCCTCAGTGCGGGCATCGATGGTGCCGTGGCCATGGTCCAGGACAAGGGAGCGCAGCTTTTCTCCGATGGGCGTGCCGCCGGGTTCGCGGGTGCGCACCACGGACAGGCCCCGCGATTCGAGGGCGTCGCAGAGCCGGGCAGCCTGGGTGGACTTGCCGGCTCCATCTCCGCCTTCGAACGCGATGAAAAGGCCGGGGCTCTGAATACTCACTTGTCTAGCCTACCGATCAGGGGCAAACCGTAACGGCTTTCATCCACAGGCACGCCCACGACTACCCTGAAACCATGAGCCTTTCCGATCAGCGCGCTGCCGATTTGTCCCCGGAAACCGTTGTGGTGGCTGCCGGCCGCCCCGAGCGCAAACACGATGAACCGGTGAATCCGCCCATCGTCCTGTCCTCCACATACTTTGGAACGGGTTCTCTTGGCGACGGCGATCGCGGCTATGGTCGCTACGCCAACCCCACCTGGGACCCGTTCGAGGACGCCCTGGGCAAGCTGGAAGGCGCTGCGCTGCCCGGCTTGCTCTACGCATCCGGGCTCGCTGCAGTCAGCTCGGCTCTCTCCTTGGTACCTGCCGGTGGCGTTGTTGTCATGCCATCACATAGCTACTCAGGCTCGTTGGTCATGGCGACGGAACTTGCTGAGAAGGGCTTCCTGGACCTGCGAATCGTGGACATTACGGACACGGAGGCCGTGAAGGCCTTGATCAGTCCGGAAGAGGGCAAAGCCGCGGACCTGCTCTGGCTGGAAAGCCCCACCAACCCCATGCTTGGCATTGCCGATGTCCGGGCGCTCACCAACGCCGCCCACGCTGTGGGCGCGATCGTGGTCACGGACAACACTTTCTCCACCCCGTTGGTGCAGCAGCCGCTTAGCCTGGGCTCCGACGTCGTGCTTCACTCGGTGACCAAGTACCTGGCGGGCCATTCCGACGTCGTCCTGGGCGCCTTGGTGACTTCCAACCCGGAACTGCGGGCCACGCTGCTCCACCACCGCATCATCCATGGCGGCATCGCCGGCCCGTTCGAAGCATGGCTTGCGCTCCGCGGACTGCGCACCCTCGCGTTGCGGATCGAGCGTTCGCAGGCGTCCGCGGCAGTGCTCGCCGAGCGCCTCAGCACCCATCCGAGGGTCGAGTCCATCCGTTATCCGGGCCTCACGACGGATCCGGGGCATGAGCGCGCCAAGGACCAGATGAAGGGCTTCGGTTCCATCCTCTGTATCCAGATCGCCGGAGACGAAGCCCGCACTGGCGCCGAGGCGGCCGATGAATTGGTCCGTGCGCTTCAGCTCTGGCTCCCGGCGACATCTTTGGGTGGGGTTGAGTCGCTGATCGAACGTCGACGCCGGCACACAGCTGAGCCGGTCAGTGTCCCGGAGAACCTGGTCCGTTTGAGCGTGGGGATCGAGAACGTGGAAGACCTCTGGTCCGACCTCGAGCAAGCACTGAAGTCGCTGGACGGTTAGGCTAAGGGGCGTGGACGGAAAATTCTTGATCGCGATTGTCACCAACGCGGTCTACTTCATCCTTGGCTTGGTGGCCGTTGTCCTTGAGCTGTGGGCTTTTGTCGACTGCCTGCGCCACCGGCCAACCCTGTTCGTGGCCGCCTCCAAGCGGACCAAGACGTTCTGGTTGGCCCTCACCGGCGTTGCTTTTGCCATCGGCGCGTTGACCCTCTTGAGCGGTGGAAGCGGTCTCGGCCTCTTCGGCATTGCTGCAGTGACCGCATCCTGCGTATACCTTGCGGACGTCCGTCCAGCCGTCCGCGAAGCAGGCAGCGGCGGCAACCGCAACGTCGGTCCCTACGGCCCCTGGTAAAGAACGCTACTTAGGCGCAACCGCGTCCCACGCCACCGTAACTTCACCCAGGCGCCACCGCGACGGACCATCCTGAAGCGGCCAGCCGGCATCGCGCAGTAAGCGGCACATTCCTGTCCAGCGCTGCCGGTTGCCGAACGACGCCAGTGGCGCGACGTCCAGCCAGGCCTTGTCCATGGCCTTGAGGAATGTATGGATGGGTTCGCCCGGCACGTTGCGGTGGATAAGAGCCTTGGGCAGGCGCTCGGCCACTTCCGAGGGCAGCTCAAAACTGCCGAACCGCACGGAGAAACTAAGGCTCAGGGGGCGATCCCGGTCCAGGGCCACCCACGTGACGCACCGGCCGATCTCATCGCAGGTGCCATCAATGAACAGGCCGCCCGGAGCCAAGCGGGACTGAACCAGCCCCCAGATCCCGGCCACGTCCGCCTCCTCGTACTGACGGAGCACATTGAAGGCCCGCACAAGTATGGGGTCGCCGTGAACCGGCACTTCGAAACCGCCTACGTGGAAGCTGAGTCCGGGGCGTTCCAGCGCCTTGGCCGTACCCACCCTGTCCGGCTCAATCTCGATCCCGCAGACCCGCACATCCGAACGGACCGCCTGAAGCCGCTCAAAAAGTTCGACGGCGGTGGCTGGCGAGGCGCCATAGCCCAGGTCCACAACCAAAGGGTCGACGGCGGCGCGGAGCCGCCACGCCTGCGGACCGGCGAGCCACCGATCCAGGCGGCGCATACGGTTCGGATTGGTGGTGCCGCGGGTGACGTTGCCAACAGGCTTCCCGCTCCGACTTCGGGAAGTACTGACCCGTTCCGCTTTTTGCACCACGGCCCCACTCTATCCTGCAACGCGGGGTCAGTTACGGCCCCTTCGGAGGCGTCTAATGGGCCATAAGTGACCTCGCGTTGAGAAACGTAACGCCCGGCAAGGCACAGGACCCCTCGGCTAGGATGAAAACCATGACTTACAAGCTGATTCTGCTGCGCCACGGCCACAGCGACTGGAACGCCAAGAACCTGTTCACCGGCTGGGTGGACGTAGACCTGAACGACCAAGGCCGCGAAGAAGCAGTGCGCGGTGGGGAACTCCTGGTTGAGAACAACATCCTCCCGGACATCCTGTACACCTCCCTCCTGAAGCGGGCCATCAACACTGCCAACATGGCACTGGACAAGGCCGACCGCGGCTGGATCCCGGTCAAGCGCGACTGGCGCCTCAACGAGCGCCACTACGGTGCGCTGCAGGGCAAGGACAAGGCCCAGACCCTCGCCGAATTCGGCGAAGAGCAGTTCATGGAATGGCGCCGCAGCTACGACACCCCGCCGCCGCCCCTGTCCGACGACAGCGAATTCTCGCAGGCACACGACGTCCGCTACAAGGACCTCGGCGACGCCCTCCCGCGCACCGAATGCCTCAAGGACGTCCTTGTCCGCCTCCTCCCGTACTGGGAATCGGACATCAAGGAAGACCTCAAGGCCGGGAAGACCGTCCTGGTGACCGCGCACGGCAACTCCCTGCGCGCCCTGGTCAAGCACCTGGACGGCATCAGCGATGACGCCATTGCAGGACTGAACATCCCCACGGGCATCCCGCTGGTCTACGAACTGGACGAGGACTTCCAGCCGATCAACCCGGGCGGCACGTACCTGGACCCCGAGGCCGCAGCAGATGCGATTCTGGCTGTAGCTAACCAGGGTAAGAAATAGGTTCTCCGCTACGAAGCGGTTTTAATCGACGACGGCGGCCGGTCACCTCAGGTGACCGGCCGCCGTCGCTGTTTATGCATGTGCTGGGCTAGAAGCCCTCAGGCTGCCATTCGCCCGTGACGAGGTACGTGACCTTGCGGGCAACGGAGACGCCGTGGTCGGCGAAGCGCTCGAAGTAGCGGCTGGCCAAGGCCACGTCCACGGTGGTGGAGGCAGTTTCGTTCCAGTCCGGGGAAGCGATCGCCTTGAAGACGCTGAGGTGGAGGTCGTCCACGGCGATGTTGATCTTGAGGATGTCCCGGGCCACCTCAAGGTTGCGGGTCTCGAGGAGTTCGATGACCTTGGCCGTGATGTCGATGTCGTGCTGGGCCATCGCCTTGAAAGTCTGTGTCAGGGACGTCGGGATGACGGTGGCGGGGTAGCGGAGTCGGGCCAGCTGCGCTACGTGGCGGGCCAGGTCACCCATACGCTCCAGCGATGCGCTCATCCGGAGCGAACCAACAATCATGCGTAGATCGCTGGCAACGGGGCCTTGCAAGGCCAAGATGTCGATGGCCCGTTCGTCGAGGCTGTTCTGCAGGAAGTCGATGCGTGCGTCTGCCGCGATGACGTCCTGGGCAAGATCGACGTCGGCGCCTTCGAAGGCTGTACTGGCCTTCGTGATTGCTTCGTGAACCAGTTTGGAAATCTCGACGAGGTCGTCACCGACCTGGGTGAGCTCCTCCTGAAAAACCTTGCGCACTAAGGCGTCCTTTCCTTGGAAATCCTGTCCCATGGTGGGGTACGGATTTCAAAAACTATTGGCAGTCCAACCACTAACTGTGTCAGGAGCCAGTGAACGGTTGCGCACCTTTAGATGAACGTTAGTTGAACCGCCCCCGTTTGGCACCGGATCAACACTTTGGCGTGATTCCAGAGCATAAGCTGGACACGTGGATCCATTGCTCATAGGTGTCGTTGCAGGCTTGGTTGGCCTGTCACTGGGCGTCTTTGGCATGCTCGCTTTCAGGATCAGCGAGCGGCAGCGCAGGATCGTGGACCTGGATGTTACCGAACCCCTGCTTCCGGAGGGTGCAGCGGAAGTGCTTGCTGTCGTCGGCCGCGCGTTTGTGGTGGTCGATGCGATCGATGGCGTGGTCCGCGCGAGTCCGGCAGCGTACGCCTACGGCCTGGTCCGCGGCCACACCGTGGTTCACAAGCAGCTCCTGGACATGACCGCAAAAGTCCGCCGCGATGGCGTGATTCTGGAGCAACAATACGAGCTTCCCCGAGGGCCTCTCGGCAAGGGCACCATCGTGGTCCAGGTGCGGGCAGCCATGCTCGGTTGGGAGTACATCCTGCTGCTGGCCGACGATCGTACCGAGATCACCCGCACCGAAGAGATCCGCAACGACTTCGTGGCCAACGTTTCCCACGAACTCAAGACGCCGGTGGGCGCTATTTCGCTCCTGGCCGAGGCATTGGAAGCCTCGCCTGACGACGAGGAAGCCGTACGTCGCTTCGCCAAACGCATGCATAAGGAATCCGGACGCCTCGCAGCGCTGGTCCAGGACATCATTGAGCTTTCCCGGCTTCAGGGCGCAAATGTTGCCCAGCAAGGCCACACGGTGGACATCAACACTGTGATTACCGAGGCAGTGGACCGCTCGCAGCTCCCGGCCGAGAGCAAGAACATCCAGATTATGGTGGGTGGCCATTCAGATTCCCTGGTGTTCGGTGACAGGGACCTGCTGGTCACCGCCCTGCGCAACCTGATCGACAACGCCATCCGCTACTCGCCGGAGAACACCCGGGTAGGCGTCGGAGTCCGGACCCGGGAGGGCGTCGTCGCTATATCAGTCACGGACCAGGGCGAGGGCCTGACCCCCGAAGACCAGGAACGCGTCTTCGAACGCTTCTACCGGGTGGATGCTGCACGCTCCCGGCATACCGGTGGCACCGGCCTGGGCCTCAGCATCGTCAAGCATGTTGTGTCCAACCATGGGGGCGAGGTCACCGTGTGGTCCCAGCCTGGTCAAGGCTCAACGTTCACCATCCGATTGCCCGAGATGGAGGGCCAGGACGACGACGCCGGCCTCCCGGCTCCTGCTGCATCTGCGGCTGCATCCCCGGAGCTACCAGCGGCGGGTGGTGCCGCCGTCGAAACCCACCACACGACTCAGCAACCGCATCACGCGAATTAACCGCATTCGGGAATCAACAAGGGGCGCCGGCGGCGCCCAAGAGCAAGGAGCCAGCGCTTGAGCAGGATTTTGATAGTGGAGGACGAAGAGTCCTTCAGCGACCCCCTGTCCTACCTTTTGGGCAAAGAGGGATTTGACGTCGAGGTAGTGGATAACGGCACCGACGCCTTGGTGGAATTCGACCGAAATGGTGCCGACCTCGTCCTGCTGGACCTCCAGCTGCCCGGAACACCGGGTACGGAAGTGTGCCGTCAGCTGCGCCAACGTTCCAGCGTGCCGGTGATCATGTTGACCGCCAAGGACTCGGAGATCGACAAAGTGGTTGGCTTGGAGCTGGGCGCCGACGATTATGTCACCAAGCCGTATTCCTCACGCGAACTCGTGGCGCGGGTACGTGCAGTACTTCGCAGGCAGGGCGAGCCTGAAGAGCTGATCGCCTCCACAGTGCAGGGCGGGCCGGTCCGCATGGACATCGAGCGCCATGTTGTGAGCGTGAACGGCGAGCAAGTATCACTGCCGTTGAAGGAATTTGAACTCCTTGAAATGCTGCTCCGCAATTCCGGACGTGTGCTCACCCGGGGCCAGCTGATTGACCGTGTGTGGGGTTCGGACTACGTAGGTGACACCAAGACGCTTGATGTCCATGTAAAGCGCCTGCGCAGCAAGATTGAGCCGGATCCGTCCGTTCCGAGGTACCTGGTGACGGTGCGTGGACTGGGCTACAAGTTCGAGCCGTAAAGCTTCAGTCAGCCGAACCTCTCAGGAGACTGACAGCAGACAAGGACGAAGGAAGGGTTCCGCCGCAGCGGAACCCTTCCTTTTGTTGTCTTGCTTTTAGCTCGCCGCCTGCTAGTGGCCGGCAGCTGCAGATTCGGTGGCCGTCGGCGTTGCGGTCGACGTTGCCGTGGAAGTCGAAGACGGAGTTGCCGAGGCGCTCGAGGAGGGCAAGTATTCCTTGTACTCCGGGAGCGTCCCATCAACGACGGGAACGTTGATTTTTGCGGTGTCCGAACCGCTGCGAATGGTTACCGGGCTCAGTCCACCGGGCTTGGTACCGGCGGAGCTAAGGACCGCGGCGTCGGCTTCGCTATTCAGGTACGTCTCCGAGTTGGCCTTGACGGGAATCTCCGTCTGGGCCCCATTTGCACCACTGATGGTCAGGGTGGCATCCGAGTTGGACTTGTTGAACACTGCGCCGATCACGCGGCCGGGCTGGTTCTCGCCGGAAGCGACGATCAGCATGTTGCGCAACTGCAGCTGGCCGAGATCTGCTTTGACCCCGTCCGATGCTGAGTACTGGTGGGAAGTCTGCTGGGCGTTGACGAAGCCACAGCCGGTAACGGACAGAAGACCGACGCCGATTGCAGCCGCCGCAATTGCCAGCTTGCCGCGCTGGACAGGGTTCATCGCAGTAATGCGCACGACACCTACTCCTCAAGAGTCATTGGAACACTTTTCAGCCATAGCCTATCGGCAAAGCGGGCGAAATAAGGATTCGAGAAGGCATTGTGGCGAACGCGACCGGGAAGATCCGACGCGCAGCTTGCTTCCGTGAAGCATCTTTCCTGGCTCACGTCAAGGGGTTTGGCGAGCTCGTTTGGGGCCTATTTCCCTTTATTGGCGCGGCTGGAGAGCCCGTCGGGTGCCAGTCGTATGCCTTAATCGTGATAGACTAGTCTGCGGGAAAGGGGAAAGTCCACATGGTTTTTGAGGTCGGCGAGACAGTAGTTTACCCTCACCACGGTGCAGCAAAAATTGAGGAAATCAAGATGCGCACCATCAAGGGCGAAGAGAAGATGTATCTCAAGCTCAAGGTGGCTCAGGGTGATCTGACCATTGAAGTTCCAGCAGAGAACGTTGACCTTGTT
Source organism: Arthrobacter sp. 21a14 (assembly GCA_050627125.1). Lineage (GTDB taxonomy): Bacteria > Actinomycetota > Actinomycetes > Actinomycetales > Micrococcaceae > Arthrobacter. Next base: position 1,387,856 of record CP192487.1, read on the forward strand.
GGGGTCCGGGACGTAGTGGGCAAAGAAGGCTTGGAGCACGTATTTGACGTTCTCCGCGCCGAGTTCACTGAAGAGCCTACCAACTGGTCACGTCGTTACAAGGCGAACCTGGAGAAGCTTGCTTCGGGCGATGTCATCAAGGTGGCGGAGGTCGTTCGCGATCTTTGGCGTCGTGATCACGATCGCGGCCTTTCCGCAGGTGAGAAGCGCATGCTGGCCAAGGCGCGGCAGATTCTGATTTCAGAACTGGCCCTGGCTGAGAAGACAGACGAAGAGAAGGCAGCAAGCGTTCTTGACGAGGTCTTGGCTTCCTAAGAATTGATACCCGGTGGTGCGAAAGCGCCGCCGGGTTTCTTTTTGCCACAAAGTACCCAGAGGTACTTGATGATCAAGTATCTTGAGGCATTTTCAAGTAGTTTCCCAGTAACCTTGGGCGCATGAGTATTCCTTCCAAGCGCGCTGTTACGGCGGTGATCGTGGTGGCTGCTGGCTCGGGCGAACGCCTCGGCTACGGCATGCCCAAAGCCAAAGTTCCGCTGGGTGGCGAAACCATCCTGATGCACGCCCTTCGAGGCGTTGTCGCTGCCGACGTCGCTCGCCAGATCTGCGTCGCCGTGCCTAAGGGGGATACGGAACTCCGCCAACTGATTGCCGGGTTCACGGTTGAACTGGTAGATGGTGGCCCTGAAATAACGGTTGTCGACGGCGGGTCCACCCGAGCTGATTCCGTCCGGGCTGCGTTGGCTGCTTTGGAAGACGGCACGGAAGCCGTCCTGGTCCATGACGCAGCCCGCGCATTGACCCCCGAGCGCGTATTCCAGCGCGTCGCCGATGCTTTGGCCTCTGGCGCCAAGGCCGTCATTCCAGCCATGCCTGTGGTGGACACCATCAAGACCGTGGCCCAGACCAGCGCTTCGGACTCTGGCATAGCCCCGGAAGTTGTCACCGGAACCGCACCCCGGGAACAACTCAGGGCAGTTCAGACTCCCCAGGGTTTCGATCTCGCCACTTTGCGCCGCGCGCACGACGCCGCGGAGCTCTTTGATGACAAGCAGGCCGCCGCAGTAACCGATGACGCCATGCTGGTTGAGCTTCTGGGCGTTCCGGTCCACGCCGTCCGCGGGGCCAGCCAGTCGCTGAAGATCACTACGCCCCTGGATCTCATCATTGCCGAAGGCCTCCTCGAGGGCCCCCTTGGAATGCGCTGGGTGGAAGGCTGATGGCGGCTCAGCAGTCTGCCGGCGTTGCCGGCCCTTTGGCCCTGCCCCGTACCGGAATCGGCGTCGACGTGCACGCATTCGCCCCGGAGGACGATCCCCAGCCGCTCTGGTTGGGTGGCCTCTTTTGGGAAGGTGAGCAGGGGCTGTCAGGACATTCCGACGGCGACTGCGTCGCCCATGCGGCTGCCGACGCCCTGTTTTCCGCGTGTGGAATCGGCGACCTTGGGACCCACTTCGGCACAGACCGTCCCGAGTTCGCTGGCGCCTCCGGGGTAAAGCTCCTCGGTGAGGCTGCACGGATAGTCAGGGCCGCAGGGTTCGAGATCGGCAATGTAGCCGTCCAGTTCGTAGCCAACCGCCCCAAGTTCGGCCCCCGCCGCGAAGAATCCCAAAGGGTTCTGAGCGAAGCCGCGAACGCACCTGTCAGCGTCACAGCCACCACCAGCGATGGTTTGGGATTTACTGGCCGCGGCGAGGGGATTTCTGCGGTTGCCACCGCCCTCGTTTACCCCGTCCAAGGAGCTACCCAGCCGGGTTCCACTGAAGATGGGCTGAATGTTTAAGGTGCGTTCCGGCGTCGTGCGTTCCGCCGTGCTCTTGTCCGCGAGTGTGGCTGCCGCCCTCCTGCTCGGGGGCTGTGCCGCGACGCCGAAGATGGATGTGAAGGCCAGTTGCGAGTTCCTCAACAACGACACCTTCAAGCCCGATGGCAACCAACAGCAGCAGTCCAAGCAGATCGCTGCCCACTATCACGAGATCGCGGACAAGCTGGCTCCGGAAATTGGCGATCCCATCAAGGAGATGGCCGCCATCATGGACAAAGCCGCCGCGTCGTCGCTCGGGGCGGCAACGCAGGAACAGCAACAGCAGCTGACCGTGCACTTCAACAAAATCGGCGAGTACTGCAAGTAGGCAAGTCATGCCGCGTCATCGGCTAATCTGGAGCGGTGACCCTGCGCTTCTATGACACCGCCTCCGCCGAAGTCCGCGACTTCGTTCCCCTCGAACAGGGCAAGGCCAGCGTGTACTACTGCGGGGCTACTGTTCAGGGCATGCCGCATGTGGGGCACGTCCGGTCCGCAATCGCGTTTGACCAACTGACGCGCTGGCTCGAATTCCGTGGCCTCCGTGTCACGGTAGTGCGTAACGTCACGGACATCGACGACAAAATCCTGGTCAAGTCCGAGCAATCCTTCGGCCCGGACTGGGCTGCCGAGCCAACAGCGCGGAAGGACGAGGAATGGTGGGCTTTGGCCTACCGCTACGAGCAGGAATTCGAGAACGCCTACGAATCCCTCGGCGTCCAGCGGCCGACGTACGAGCCCCGCGCCACCGGACACATCCCGGAAATGCACGCGCTGATCCAGCGGCTGATCGATCGCGGCCATGCCTACCCAGCGCTGGACGACTCCGGGGACGTCTACTTCGACGTCCGCTCCTGGAGCAAGTACGGTTCGCTGACGCGCCAGAACATTGATGACATGCAAGGCGCTCCCGACGCCGACCCTCGCGGCAAGAGGGACCCGCGCGACTTCGCGCTGTGGAAGGGTTACAAGGAAGGAGAACCCGACACTGCGAAATGGGAATCCCCTTGGGGAGCCGGACGACCAGGCTGGCACCTCGAGTGCTCTGCCATGGTCACCAAATATCTTGGGTCGCGGTTTGATATCCACGGTGGAGGACTTGACCTCCGATTCCCGCACCACGAAAACGAGATGGCCCAGTCCCAGGCTGCAGGCGACGAATTCGCCAATTTCTGGATGCACAACGGCATGGTCACGTACGAGGGCGAAAAAATGTCCAAGTCCATCGGCAACACGGTGAGTCCCGCCGAAATGCTTGAGTTGGCGTCGCCCCGGGTGGTCCGCTATTACCTAGGGCAGGCCCACTACCGTTCGGTGCTGGACTACCGGCCTACGTCGCTGCAGGAAGCCGCGGCCGCCGTCGAACGCATTGATGGCTTCATTGCCAAAGCCTCTGCCCGGCTCAAGCAAGAGATGGGTGCGCCGACGAGCTACGCCGAAGGCGCGCAAGCACACATTCCCGCCCCTTTTGTTGACGCCATGGATGACGACCTCAACGTCCCGCAAGCGCTCGGTGTTCTGCACGAGACTGTTCGGGCTGGCAACACGGCCTTGGCGGCCGGTGACCTCAAAGCAACCATGTCCGCGCTGTACAGTGTGGTGTCCATGACCGAGGTCCTTGGTTTGGACTCAGTAAAGCAACCTGAAGCTGTTCAGGGGCGCGAGCACTCTGCGCTCAAGGTCCTTGTGGAAGCCCAACTCGAGGCCCGCGCCGCAGCCAGGGCCAACAAGGACTGGGCCGCGTCCGACGCCATTCGCGACACCCTCGCGTCCGCCGGGGTCGTCGTCGAAGATGGTGCGGAAGGCGCTACCTGGAGCCTGAAACGCGACTGACAAACCGCCACCACGGCCGAATTGCATTGGGTCAGTAGACTGGAATGCAGACTCATTAATTTCAAGCAAGGTGGACAGAATGGCCAACCACGGTCGCCCGGGTGCAATCCGCAAGAGCAAGAAGGGCCCCTCCACGGGTACCGGAGGCCACGGTCGCAAGGCCCTCGAAGGCAAGGGGCCCACCCCTAAGGCCGAGGAGCGGACCTACCACAAGGCGTACAAGAACAAGCAGCTTTCCGAGCGTTCGGCTGCCAAGCGAGGTCCGGCACGCCCGGGTACCGGTGCCCGCTCCGGCCCCAAGGGCCGCGCAACCGAAGAGCTGGTCACCGGCCGCAACTCGGTCGTGGAAGCGTTGCGCGCCGGCATCCCGGCCAAGGCCCTGCACGTTGCCATCCGCATCGAAATGGATGACCGCGTCAAGGAGTCCCTCAAGCTTGCAGCTGAGCGCGGCATCCCGCTTCTCGAAACCGGCAAGCCTGAACTCGACCGCATGACCGAGGACGCAGTCCACCAGGGCCTGGTCCTGCAGATCCCGCCGTACGAGTACCAGGACGCTTACGACCTCGCCGAGACCACCATCGCCAAGTGGAAGAAGGGGCACATCTCCAACGCCCCGATCTTCGTTGCGCTCGATGGCATCACTGATCCCCGCAACCTCGGTGCGATCATCCGTTCCGTGTCCGCGTTCAGTGGCCACGGTGTCATCGTTCCCGAGCGCCGGTCCGTCGGCGTCACGGCATCGGCATGGAAGACCAGTGCCGGCGCAGCAGTCCGCGTACCCGTGGCCCGCGCGTCCAACCTGAACAACGCCCTCAAGCAGTTCAAGAACATGGGCATCTACGTCCTCGGCCTGGACGGCGACGGCGACGTCTCGCTGCCCGACCTCACCGTAGCCACCGAGCCCGTCTGCATCGTAGTCGGCTCCGAAGGCAAGGGCCTCAGCCGGCTCGTCCGCGAAAACTGCGACCAGATCGTCTCGATCCCGATCGACTCGGCCATGGAATCACTCAATGCGTCCATGGCCGTGGGTATCTCGCTGTACGAGGTGTCGAGGCAGCGGGCTAGCTAGTCCCCGAGGCGCCGCAAGCTAGTCCGCCGAGGCGGCGAAAGCGCCATCCTCCGCGCGCTCGCTCGTTCCTCGCTTAGACGCGCGCTTCCGGATGCCGCTTGCGCCGCCTCTGGATGCTCTGTCACTTCCCGCGGCTTTTTTACGGACGTTCTCTCACTTCCCGCGGGTTTTTTACGGATGCTGTCTCATGTCCTCATCGTTTTTGGCAAGCGCTCTCTCACTTCATGTTGGTGGGGGAGCGTTTGCTGTTTTCCAGAAAATGAGGACGACGGCGGCACCCCGGCCCGGGCGGGTCGGTCACCGTTGGGCGGATGTGAGAGAAGGTCCGCCCCTGCGGTCGTATGGTTTTGTGAGACAGCTTGATGGGAGCTTCAGTTCAGATGACCACGCCCAGAAGAAAATACGATGCCGCTTTCCGTGAGGATGCTGTGCGGCTTGTTTTGTCCACGAACCGTTCGGTGAAGCAGGTCGCCGAGGAGATCGGGGTGAAGGAAAGCACGCTGGGGAACTGGCTTCACCGGCATCGAGAAAGCCACCAGGGCGCCGCCCCGGTCCTGCCTGAAGAACGGGGGCCGGTGCCGTGGGACGAGCACCGGAAGGCACTGGCCGAAAATGAGCGGTTAAAGGCCGAGGTCGAGTTCCTGGGAAAAGTCAGCGCCTTCTTTGCCGCGAAGCAAAAGTAGAGGACTTCTACGAGTTCATCGAAGCGGAGAAGGCCAACCATTCCGTGGTGTGGCTGTGCCGGGCGTTGAAGGTCTCCCGGGCCTCGTTCTACCGGTGGCGCAACCCCGCCGGACCCTCACCGCGTGCCGTGCGGCATGAGGATCTGGTCACCGCGGTTACCGGCCTCTACACGAAGGAACAAGGCCGTGCCGGCCGTGATCAACTGACGCTTTTGCTCAACGCCGCCGGGACCAAAGTCTCCGCCCCCACCGTCGGGGCCATCATGCGCGAAAAGGGCCTGCGGGCCATCCGGACCCAGGCCTGGAAACAGACCACGGTCCAGGACCCGCAAGCCAAGACCGCCCACATCGAGAACCACATGCTCGATGAACAGGGCAAACGCGACTTCACCTCCGCGGTTCCAGGCACCCGCCTGGTCGGAGACATCACCTACCTGCGCACCGGCGAGGGCTGGCTCTACCTGGCCACCGTCATCGACCTCTTTTCCGGCATGGTCATCGGCTGGTCCATGGCTGCCCACATGCGGGCAAGCCTGTGCACCGCAGCCCTGCAGATGGCACGGAACCACGGCCGCTTCGCCGAACATGGCGTTATCTTCCACTCCGACCGCGGTACCCAATACACCTCGGACGAATTCCAGCAATGGTGCGCCACGAACGGGATCACCCAGTCCATGGGCAAGGTCGGGGTGTGCTGGGACAACGCGGTAGCCGAGAACTTCTTCTCCCACCTCAAAACCGAGTTCTACCACCACCAACGCTTCGGCTCCAGGATCGCTGCCCGGACCGCCGTCATGGACTACATCGAGGGCTGGTACAACCGCCGCCGACCCAACCGCCGCGCCGGCGGCGTCCCACCAGCCACAGCCCACGCAAACCACCACACCCGCGCCCAGCAAACCCTGGCCGCCTAACCAACAACAACGAGAACTGTCTCAAAAACTTGACGAGCGCACCCAAACCCCCAGGATGTGAGAGAGCATCTGCCAGAACGTGTCCGGATGTGAGAGAAGATCCGCCCAAAACCCGCAGGATGTGAGAGAACGTCAGAAGTCGCGGCGGTTAGCGAGGACCGGGAGCTTTTGGCGGGCTTCTTCCACCACGGCGGGGTCGAGGTCGGCGAAGAGGAGGCCAGGTTTGCCGTCGAGGGCTTCCAGGACCTGCCCGAAGGGGGACACGACGGCGGAGTAGCCCACTCCCGTGGGCGCGGCGCCCTTTACCTCAACACCTTGCGTAGCAGGATCTCCTTGGCCGCAGGCAAGCACGAACGTGGTGGTATCCACCGCGCGGGCGCGGGACAGGAGCTGCCATTGATCGGCCTTGCCCGGTCCGGCTCCCCACGATGCCGCCACGATGTTTACCACGGCTCCGCGTAACGCGTTGGCCGTGAACAGTGCTGGGAATCGGATGTCGTAGCAGGTGGCCAAACCAAAGGTGACGCCGCCGACGTCGAAGGTCACTGGGTCTGTTCCCGCCTCAACCGTGTCCGACTCAGCGAAGCCGAACGCGTCGAAGAGGTGGACCTTGTCGTAACTGGTCTCCACGCCGGGGCCTGTGACCATGAGAGTGTTCCGCACGCGGCGCCCGCCGGAATCCGAAGCAGAGCCAGGCGTGAACATGCCAGCCACGATCACCAGCTGAAGTTCGTCAGCGAGCTCGCGCACCCGGCTCGCCCAAGGGCCGTCGAGAGGTTCGGCGATGTCCAGCAGGGAATTACCGAACGCGCGCATCATTGCCTCGGGAAAAACGACAAGCTCCGCGCCGCCGTCCTTGGCGCGGCGGGCGTACTCTTCCAGAAGCCGTAGATTGTCAGCCAGGTCCCGGCCGGTGATGACTTGAGCGAGTGCAACGCGCACGATTGAACCTCCCAGTTCTGTCAGTCCCAGTATGGCAAGGCTGCCGCCAACGCACAGCCGCCGCGACACATTCGGGGGAGCCGATACGAGTGTGCTGTTGCCCGGGCTAAAGCGTTCCAGCACGTGAGCGGCCCGGAACGACCGCCGCGGCCGGTACATGCCGGAAATTTGACGTGGTGCGCGCCGTCACACGGGCGGCTGACTCAGCACTCATCCTGTATGGAACTAAACTTGCAAGCAATGGTTATGCCTATTTTGGACCCAGCAGCCGCACTGGATGCATCGCGCCCCCGGCCCCTCGGACTGAGCAAGCCCCAGCCCGACTTCTTTGATGCCCTCACCCAGCAGACAGACAACGTGAACGTTGCAGTGTTTGCTCCGGACCTGGAACGCGTTGAAGTGGCCTACCAGGCACCGGGTGATGGTTGGCGGGTTCACACCCTTCCCAATCTGGAGGACGGTGTGCACTTTGGCATCGTCAGCGGCATGCCGCCGGGCACACGGTACGGTTTCCGCGCTGCTCCGCTTGAGGGCGGGCTGCCGATGTCAGTACCGGCACTGGATGTTGACGACGACGGCGAACAGTCACTGTTGCTGGATCCCTATGGTCGCGCTGTGGACCAGCGGGGCGAATTCCTCACAAGTGTCCACATGGCGTCGGATTTCGACTGGGGAGACGACGCACCGCCGCGGACGCCCATGCGTACGTCAGTCATTTACGAGGCCCACGTCCGCGGTCAGACGATGCTTCACCCGGAGATCCCGGAGCACCTCCGCGGAACGTATGCCGGGATGGCGCACCCGGTAATGATCCAACATCTAACCGAGCTTGGAATCACTGCCGTACAACTCCTGCCTATCCACTTCCACCTGGACGAGTCCCACCTCCAGGACCTGGGCATGACGAACTACTGGGGATACAACACCGCGGCCTTCTTTGCTCCTCACTCCGATTACGCCACTGAGGCTGCGCGGAACGCCGGCCCCCACGCTGTGCAGGACGAGCTCAAGGGCATGATCAAGTTGCTCCACGCCGCCGGCATCGAGGTCATCCTGGACGTCGTCTACAACCACACCGCGGAAGCCGGACCAGACGGGCCTGCGCTGAGTTTCCGCGGCCTCGCGGAGAAGCGCTACTACCGGCACGATGCGCATGGACGGTATCTGGATACCACCGGGTGCGGCAACACCCTGGATTTCAGTGATCCCGTGGTGGTGGACCTTGCCTTGGATTCCCTGAGGTACTGGGTAAATGACTTCCACGTGGACGGCTTCCGCTTCGACCTCGCCGTGACCCTGTGCCGGGATGCCGGCAACCAATTCGATCCCAACCATCCCTTCCTCCAGGCCATTGCCGAGGATCCGGTCCTGTCAGAGGTCAAGCTCATCGCTGAGCCTTGGGACGTGGGTTACGGCGGCTGGCAGACAGGGCGGTTCCCGCAGGGATGGTCCGACTGGAACGATCATTTCCGCGACGGCGTCCGGCGCTTCTGGCTGTCCGACCGTGCTGCGATTGAGGGCGGCGGCCAAGGCGGCTCAGTCGCGTCGCTGGCTGAGCTGATGGCGGGTTCGGCGAGCCTGTTCGCGCCGTCCGGCCGCACGCGCTTGGCCTCGGTCAATTTCATCACGGCTCACGACGGCTTCACGCTCAAGGACTTGGTGAGCTACGACCGAAAGCACAACGAGGCCAACGGTGAGCAGAACCGCGACGGCCACGGAGACAACCGCAGCTACAACCATGGCGTTGAAGGCCGCAGCGAGAACGAGGAAATCGTGGCTGCCCGGGCACTCTCCGTCCGGAACCTGATGGCCACCTTATTGTTGTCCATCGGTGTCCCCATGATCACCGCTGGTGATGAGATCGGGCGTACGCAGCACGGCAACAACAACGCCTACTGCCAGGACAATCCCACTGCATGGCTGGACTGGAGCCGGACCCAGGAAGCCAACGCCATGTTCCAGACCACCAGGGAGCTTGTCAGGCTTCGCCGGTGGTTCCTTCGCCACCAACCCGAGAGCTTCCCCGCTCACGCGAATGATTCCAGCCTGCAGTGGTTCGACGACAAGGGAAAGCGCATGACGCCCGCGCGTTGGAATGATCCCAATGCGCGCTCCATTCAGCTCCTGATGGGTCATGAGGACAGCGAAATCCGTGGCTTGATCGTGGTGAACGGCAGCAACCAGGACGTGAAGATGGTGCTTCCCGAGATCCTCAGCGAAACTGGCATCGGCAAGCGGATGTTCGAACTCCGGTTCACAACCTCGGTGCTGCATGAACGCCGGAAGGGTGCGCTGGTGGCGTCAGGCGAGCGGGATATCCTGCAAGCCAACACCATCAACATTTATCGCACCTAGGAGCCCCTGCATGAAACGGAGCAGCAGCAAACTGCTGGCCTTCGCAGCTCTGGTGATTGCCGTCGTCGCGCTTGTGGCCGCAATGGTTGGCGGCGGCCCGCTGACCGCCCCTCCGGAAACGTCAAGCATACAAAGCACGACGGCGGAGCCTGGCTCCGCGTCAACGGCGCCGTCCGTGGCAAACCCCTCTGCGCTGCCCACCATCAACGCCTCGCAGCTACCCAGGGAAGCGCAACAGACGCTTGCCCTGATTGCGAAAGGCGGGCCCTATCCCTATGACAGGGACGGCGTGAACTTCGGTAACTTCGAAGGACTCCTCCCCAAGAAGTCCAGCGGATTTTACAAGGAATACACGGTCCCAACACCGGGTGAGTCAGACCGTGGCGCCCGCCGAATCATTGTTGGCAAGGACACGGCGAAGTATTACACCGCTGACCATTACGATTCGTTCAAGTTCATCGTCGAAGGCAAGTAGGAGCCCATGAAGATCTATTCCGCAGACACCTGGACCATCGAAGAACTTCAGGAGCAGGTGGCAGACGCCGGGCGCAGGACCGTCCTCGTCCCGCCAGCGACAACAAAATCAGGCGTTCTGGAGGTCTTTGGCCAGGTCCTGGACTTCCCGGAGTACTACGGCGTGAACCTGGACGCCCTCAACGACTCCCTGCACGACTTCGCAGACGCCCTGTCCGACGACGACGGCACTCCCGTCACGATGATCTGGCAAGTCCCAGCGGCCTACCGCACGGACCGCTCCTTCGGCGTGGTCTGCGAAATCCTGCAGGACGCCGAACGCTACGCAGGCCGCGACCTCGCAGTCATCGCCGTCTTCGAGAACTAGTCGCGCCAACGGGTCCTGTGGATCCCAACCGTAGTTAGGCGCTAAACCCAATCGGGTGACCCCGACCCGGAAGCGTGCGTCAAAGGCGAGGAACGAGCCAGCACGCGGAGGGTCGGGGTCACCCGATGGGGACACAGAACGGACTAGGCGTTCGCGATCAACCCCAGTTCAGCCTTTGAAGCCAGCGCTGAGTGCTTCGGGAACACGCGGACGGTGTAGCCGAAGGAGCCTGAGCGGTTGATAACCAGGTCGCCGTGGAAGAGGTGGCGTCCGCCGCCGAGGTTCTCCAAGGAGTCCAGTTCCGCTACGACGATGTCCTCAAGCTCATCGGATTCCTCGGCGCGACCGAAGGCTACTTCCACGGAGACGTCGTCGGGGGTCAGGTTGTGGAGTGCCACGTAGGCGTTGACCTGGAGGGTGTCGCCGACCTGGGGTTCTTCGGACACTCCGACGGAGTCGACGTGTTCCACGACGACCTCTGGCCATGCGCTGCGGACCTTGGAGGTCCAGGCTGCGAGTTCCTTGGCTTCCTTGAAGGATTCAGCGGTGGCCCGGCGTCCGGCTACTGCTGCGGGGCAGTAGAGGTTGTTGACGTAGTCGTGGAGCATGCGTTCGGCTGAGACTGCCGGGCCCAGGTTCGCCAGGGTGTGCTTGATCATGGACACCCAGTGGGTGGGCACGGTTTCGCGGCTGGATTCGGAGGGTCCTGCTGCGCCGGCGCCTTGGGCCACGGTGGTCCCGTAGAAGCGCGGTGCCACTTGGGTTTCCAGCAGCTCGTAGAGTGCGGAAGCTTCGATGTCGTCGCGTTCATCGGCGGATGCGCCGTTGTTGGCTGTGGGGATCGCCCAGCCGTTTTCGCCGTCGTACATTTCGTCCCACCAGCCGTCCAGGACGGAGAGGTTGAGCGAGCCGTTGATGGCTGCCTTCATGCCTGAGGTGCCGCAGGCTTCCAGTGGCCGAAGTGGGTTGTTGAGCCAGACGTCGCAGCCGGGGAAGAGGGTGCGGGCCATGGCGATGTCGTAGTTCGGGAGGAACACGATCCGGTGGCGCACTTCGGGGTCGTCGGTGAACCGGACAAGGTCCTGGATCATTTTCTTGCCGGCGTCGTCTGCGGGGTGCGATTTGCCTGCGATAACCAACTGGATGGGGTGTTTGGGGTCCAGCAGGAGGGCCTTCAGACGCGCGGGGTCCCGCAGCATCAGGGTGAGTCGCTTGTAGGTGGGCACCCTTCGGGCGAAGCCGATGGTCAGCACGTCCGGATCCAGTACGCTGTCCGTCCAGCCGAGCTCGGCGTCGGCAGCACCGCGTGTCTTCCATGAGGCGCGCAGCCTGCGTCGGACGTCTTCGACGAGCTGGGTACGCAGTTGTTTGCGGAGGCCCCACACGTCCTCGTCACTGACGTTGTAGGCGAGGTCCCAACGGCCCAGGGCTTCGGCTTCTGCGCCGAACTGCTGCCGTGCCAGGGAGGATATCCGTGGGTCCACCCAGGTGGGAACGTGGACGCCGTTGGTCACGGAGGTGATGGGGATTTCGGAGTGGTCGAATCCGGGCCAGAGACCGGAGAACATTTCCCGCGAAACCACGCCGTGCAGCTTGGCTACGCCGTTGGCACGCTGCGCCAGGCGCAGGCCCATGACTGCCATGTTGAAGACGGAGGGGTTGCCGCCGTCGTAGTTTTCCCGGCCGAGTTCCAGGATCCGGTCCACAGGCACGTCCGGGGCGAGCCCGGCTTCGAAGAAGTGCTTGATCTGGAGGGTCTCGAAACGGTCGATTCCTGCCGGTACGGGGGTATGCGTGGTGAAGACGGTGGATGCACGGCCTGCAGCGAGGGCTTCGTCCCAGGTGAGGGGATCATTGGCGTCGGACATCGCTTCCTGGATGCGTTCGATTCCCAGGAATCCTGCATGGCCTTCGTTTGTGTGGAAGACCTCCGGCGCGGGCGTGCCCGTCAGTTCCTGGTAGACGCGCAGGGCCTTGACGCCGCCCATGCCCAGCAGCAGTTCCTGCTGGAGGCGGTGATCGCCGCCACCGCCGTACAGGCGGTCGGTGATGCCGCGCGCGGCTTCGTCGTTGGAGGGGACGTTGGAGTCGAGCAGCAGCAGCGGAACGCGTCCGACGTCGGCACGCCACACATGCGCGTGAAGCTCGCGGCCGTTGGGAAGCGGAAGCGAAATGTGCACCGGCTTGCCGGGAACGCCGTCCTTGGCGGGCTGGCGCAGGAGCGTCAGCGGCAGGCCGTCCGGGTCCAGTACCGGATACGTTTCCTGCTGCCAGGCGTCACGGGACAGCGACTGCTTGAAGTAGCCGGCCTGGTAGAGGAGCCCGACGCCGATCAACGGGACACCGAGGTCCGAGGCGGCTTTGAGGTGGTCGCCGGCAAGGATGCCCAGGCCCCCGGAATACTGGGGGAGAACCTCGGTGATGCCGAATTCCGGTGAGAAGTAGGCGATGCACGCCGGGGCTTCTTCACCCAGGCCCTGGTACCAGCGCGGCTCGCTGAGGTAGCGGTCCAGATCGGCTGCAGCTTCCTGTACCCGGTTAACGACTTCGCCGTTGCTGGCCAGGTCCTGGAGCTGCTCCCTGCTGATGGACCCCAGGAGGGCGATGGGGTCATGCTGCGCGGCCTCCCAGAGAGTCGGGTTAAGGCTCGCAAAAAGTTCCCTGGTGGGCCGGTGCCAGGACCAGCGCAAGTTGGTCGCCAAGCGGGCCAGCGGCCGGATGGGCTCAGGGAGGACGGTACGGACTGTAAATCTTCGAATTGCCTTCACGAGCGCCACACTAACGGACTCACATGGCAGTCGGAACTGGTTTGGGTTTCTTTTAGGTAAAAGTCATCTTGCGTCGCGAAGATGGCTCGTGTGCTTAGCATTCTTGGATTTTTGTCGCTAACGTCGTGGTTGTGACGAATACCTCGCGAACCATGACCGCTTTGAAATCCAAGACGAAAACGGACATCACCGCCGGACTTCGCTTCGGCCGGTTCCCCATCACGGCTGTCCAGCCGGTGGTTGAGGGTGGCCGGTTCCCCGCGAAGGCCCTTCCGGGTGAGGATCTCGCCATCGGCGCGACCGTCTTTCGTGAAGGACATGATCAACTCGGCGTCTCCGCCGTCCTGCTCGATCCCAAGGGCAAGGAGCGCCAGCGGGTCCGTATGGCACCGGCCAAGGATGAGCGCTGGAAAGGCCTGGACCGCTGGGAGGGTTTGCTGTCGCCATCCGGAACGGGCGCGTGGTCTTTCGTCATTGAGGCCTGGCATGACCGCTATGGAACATGGCACCACAACGCTGAAGTGAAAGTGGGCGCCGGCATTGACGTCGAGTTGATGCTCGCTGAGGGCGCCGCCCTCCTTTCGGAGGCAGCCGAGGACGACGCCGGTCGCACCGCTGCGGAGAAGCGCACCTTGCGTGCTGCTTCAGTTGTCCTTGCCGACACCACCAAATCTGCCGAGGAGCGCCTTGGTGCCGGTTTCAGCCCAGAGGTGCTGGCCGCCGTCGGACGTGTTCCGATCCGCGAGCTCGTGACGGTTTCGGAGCCGTTCCCGCTGCAGGTGGAACGTGACCTCGCCGGTCGTGGTTCCTGGTACGAGTTCTTCCCCCGTTCCGAGGGCGCGGTTTTGGATCACGCCACGGGTATGTGGACCTCGGGCAATTTCCGCACCGCAGCCAAGCGCCTGGAGGCGGTCGCGGAGATGGGCTTTGACGTTATCTATCTGCCGCCGATCCACCCGATCGGTTTCCAGCACCGCAAGGGCCGCAACAACACGCTGACACCGGGCCCGCAGGATCCGGGCTCGCCGTGGGCTATTGGTTCCAAGGACGGTGGCCACGATGCAATCCACCCGGATTTGGGCACTTTTGAAGATTTTGACGCTTTTGTTTCCCACGCCCGCGAGCTCGGACTCGAAGTTGCACTGGACCTGGCGTTGCAGGCAGCCCCTGACCACCCTTGGGTAACGTCCAACCCGGAATGGTTCACCACCCGCGTGGATGGGTCCATCGCCTATGCCGAAAACCCGCCAAAGAAATACCAGGATATTTATCCCCTGAACTTCGATAACGATCCGGCGGGCCTTTCCAAGGAAATCCTGAGGATCGTGCAGTTGTGGATCAGCCATGGCGTGAAGATTTTCCGCGTGGACAATCCGCATACAAAGCCTGTCTGGTTCTGGGAATGGTTGATTGGAAAGATCAACAAAAAGAATCCAGAGGTAGTTTTCCTGGCCGAAGCTTTCACTCGTCCACCCATGATGCACGCATTGGGCAGGGCAGGGTTCCAGCAGTCATACACCTACTTCACGTGGCGGAACACCAAGACCGAACTGGAGCAGTATTTCCATGAGGTCAGCCACGAGAGCGCCGCTTTCTTCCGGCCCAACTTCTTTGTGAACACGCCTGACATCCTCACGGAGTACCTCCAGTACGGCGGTCCCGCGGCCTTCCGCATCCGGGCTGTCCTTGCCGCGACGGCAAGCCCGGTCTGGGGCATGTACGCCGGTTACGAGCTGTACGAACACGTGGCACGGCCCGGGGCAGAAGAGTACATCGACAACGAAAAGTATGAGTACAAGGCCAGGGACTGGGAAGGCGCTGCTGCGTCGGGCCGCACGTTGGCGCCGTACATCACCAGGCTGAACACCATCCGCAAGGACCACCTTGCCCTGGGCGACCTGCAGAACCTGACGTTGCACAGCAGCACCGATGACGCAACGATCGTCTATTCCAAACACAAGACGTTGCCGGACGGCACCAAGGACACGTTGATCATCGTGGTCAACGTGGATCCGCACAGCACCCGCGAAAGCACGGTTACCCTGGACCTGGCTGCCCTGCAGCTGGACCCTGCGGACTTCAACGAGGACGGCCGGTTCCTGGTGGATGACCTGATCAGCGGGCAAAGCTGGTGGTGGGGTGAACACAACTACGTCAGGCTCGACGCACACGTGGAGCCCGCACACATCCTGAGCATCCGGAGGCAGCCTTAGTGAGTTTTTCTCCGCAAAACCCGAGCCAGTACTTCACTCCGAAGAACACCTTCGAGCTGAATGCCCCCGGTCTCCAGCATGATCCGCACTGGTACCGCAAGGCAGTCTTCTACGAAGTACTGGTGCGGGCCTTTGCGGATGCCAACGGGGATGGCTCCGGTGACTTCCACGGTTTGATCGAGAAACTGGACTACCTTCAATGGCTGGGCGTTGATTGCCTCTGGTTGCCGCCGTTCTTCCATTCACCGTTGCGTGATGGCGGCTATGACATCGCTGACTACACCTCGGTGCTGGACGAGTTTGGCACCATCAGCGACTTCAAACGCCTCGTGGCGGAGGCGCACGCCCGCGGCGTCCGGGTGATCATCGACCTCCCGCTGAACCACACCTCGGACCAGCACCCGTGGTTCCAGGAATCGCGGAAGGACCCCACGGGTCCCTACGGCGATTTCTATGTCTGGAGCGATACGGATGAGAAATACCAGGATGCGCGCATCATCTTTGTGGACACGGAGGAATCCAACTGGACCTTCGATCCCATCCGGCGCCAGTTTTTTTGGCACCGCTTCTTCAGCCACCAGCCGGACCTGAACTTCGAGAACCCTAAAGTCATCGAGGCACTCTATGACGTCATCCGGTTCTGGCTGGACCAGGGAATCGATGGCTTCCGCGCGGACGCCGTTCCGTACCTCTTCGAGGAGGAAGGCACCAACTGCGAGAACCTGCCGGCCACCCACGCCTTCCTGCAAGACCTGCGCAGGATGGTGGATGCCAACTACCCCGGACGCGTGATCATCGCCGAGGCAAACCAGCCACCTCACGAGGTGGTGGAGTATTTCGGCACCGAGGAAGCCCCGGAATGCCACATGGCCTTCCACTTCCCGATCATGCCCCGGCTCTACTATGCCCTGCGGGACCAGAAGGCGGCTCCGATCATCCAGACCCTGCGGGAGACTCCGGAGATTCCCAAGGGCGCCCAGTGGGGGACCTTCCTGCGAAACCACGACGAACTCACGCTGGAGATGGTCAGCGCGGACGACCGCGCCGCCATGCTTGGCTGGTACGCACCGGACCCCAGGATGCGCGCCAACATTGGTATCCGGCGGAGGCTGGCTCCGCTGCTGGACAATTCCCGGGCTGAGATTGAGCTCATTAACGCTTTGTTGCTCTCCCTGCCAGGTAGCCCTTTCCTCTATTACGGGGACGAAATCGGCATGGGGGACAACATTTGGCTTGATGACCGTGATGCCGTCCGCACACCCATGCAATGGAACCCGGACAGGAACGCGGGTTTCTCGGGGGCGGACCCGGGCAAGCTGTACCTGCCGGTGATCCAGTCGCTGGTCTACAACTACAGCATGGCCAACGTTGAAGCGGAGGCAGCACATTCAGGCTCACTGCTGCGATGGACCCGGCAGATCCTGAGCGTGCGAAGGAATCACCCTGTGTTCGGCTTGGGAAGTTTCCGCCACATTGAAGCGGACAACGAGGTAGTTCTGGCCTACGTCCGGGAACTGCCGGCGGGCAACCCTGAAGGCGAGGACGCGGAGACCCTTCTGTGCGTCTTCAACCTTTCACAGCACCCGGTGGCCGCCACGCTGGATCTGCCGGAATACGCAGGCAGGGGCTTCCGCGACATTTTCGGTGGCCAAACATTCCCGGCCGTTGGAGACAACGGCCAACTGACGGTCATGCTGGGTAGCCACAACTTCTATTGGCTGCGGCTGCGCTCAGCATTTTCCAACCCCTCATCGCCATTTACCCAGGCGATTCCCGTGGTGTCGACCAAAGGATGAGATGAAAAAGGGAACACTTAACCCCTCGATCGAAAGTCTTCTCCGGAGCTGGCTTCCCACCAAACGCTGGTTCCCGGTGAAGAGCCCCGACTTTACGCTGGAGCGTGTTGGCGGCTTCAACCTCCCATACCCGGGAGGTAGCGCCGGATTGCAGGTTGAACTGCTGGCCGTGACCTATCGGACGGCCGACGGCGGTCCCCGGACCGACGTTGTCCAGGTGCCGTTGAGCTTCAGGAGCCAGCCGTTGCCGGATGCTCCCACTGCCTTGCTGGGGGAGGTCACGGATCCGGAACTGGGGCTGCGACTCGTGTACGACGCCGTGTACGACACCGAGTTCATCACGGCGTGGCTGGACCTCATGCGCCGGGAGGACACGGTGGGTGACGGCCTCGCCGCGGGCCATCTCACCCGGGGCCGTGTGGCCCTTCCGGAAGGGCCCACCTCGGTCCGCGTGCTGTCCGGCGAGCAGTCCAACACGTCCGTCATCATTGACGACGGCGGTTCGACGGCGATCGTGAAGATCTTCCGTGTGTTGGCGGCAGGCAAGAATCCCGAGGTGGAGTTGGGTGCTGCGCTGACGGCAGCAGGGACAACCGAGGTCCCGGCAACGTTGGGTTGGATCACGGGTTCCTGGGATGGTCAGGGCCAAAGCGGTTCGGCCACCGGCGAGCTCACAGTGGCCCATGAATTCCTGCTGGGGGGACTGGATGCATGGAGGCTGGCTGTCGAGGCCGCTGCAGCCGGTGCCGATTTCACCAAAGAGGCCCACGAACTCGGTGCCGCAACAGCAACGGTCCACGCCAGGCTCGCGGAAACTTTCGGCACACTGGATGGCCAGACCCAGGGCGCCGACATCATTGCGACCCTGGCCGGGCGTGTCCGCCAGTCGTGGGCAGAAGCGGCTTCCGCCGTCGGGCCTTATGAGGGCAACCTCGAAGAGCTGCTGGCCACGCTGCATCCCCGCGATGTGGGCCAGCTGCAGCGCATCCATGGCGACCTCCACCTTGGCCAGATACTCAAGGTTCCCGGAAAAACTGGGGCGCCGGGCCGGTGGGCCATCCTGGACTTCGAAGGCGAGCCCCTCCGGACCATTAACGAGCGCAACACGCCCGACCTCCCCTTGCGGGACGTAGTTGGAATGCTCCGCTCCTTCGACTATGCGGCAGGAGCCGCCGTCCGTGAGAACGCGGAAGCCAAGGTGCCCGCGACATGGGCGGATGACTGCTCCACCGCGTTCCTGGCCGGATACAGCGAAGTCATGCCGGGAACCATTGACCGCCGCTCGCCGCTCTTTGTGGCATTGTGGCTGGACAAGGCCTTATATGAGGTGGTCTATGAGTTGCGGAACCGGCCGGACTGGCTGTCCATTCCGGTCAACGCATCACGGCAAATCCTCGACAACACGAGCCGCGGCAAGCACGCCGCGGCTACAGCGGAAGGTAATGAAATGACAGGCTCTGCACGCACCGAACGGCCCCGAGTTCCCCTGCATGTGGACTCCGAGACCTTGGCCCGCGTGGCAGCTGGAGCCCACCACGCACCACACTCCGTGCTCGGCGCCCATCTGGACGATCACGGCCACGTCACCATCCGGACCGTTAAGCACCTCGCCAAGTCGGTGACGGTGGTGACGGAGGCCGGACGCACTGCCATGGAGCACGAGGCCAACGGCATTTGGGCCGTCGTCCTGGATCCGCTGCAGCACGGCCATGTTCCGGACTACCGTCTGGAAGTGGTGTACGACGCCGAACCCGTCACCATTGATGACCCTTACCACTACCTGCCTACCGTGGGCGAGGTGGATCTGCACCTGATCGGCGAAGGCCGGCACGAGCGTCTCTGGGATGTCCTTGGCGCCCACGTCCAGCATTACCGCTCTTCGCTGAGTGAAGTAGACGGTGTTTCCTTTGCTGTCTGGGCCCCGAACGCCCAAGCGGTCCGGGCCAAGGGTGATTTCAACGGCTGGGATGGCCGTAGCCACGCAATGCGTTCCCTGGGCTCGTCCGGTGTCTGGGAAGTCTTCATTCCCGGGGTTGTAGCAGGGGCGTGCTATAAATACGAGATCCTGAGCAAGTCCGGGCACTGGCTGGAAAAGGCTGACCCCTTGGCCTTTGGCACGGAAGTTCCGCCACTGACGGCATCCCGCGTGGTGGACTCCAGCTACCGCTTCAAGGACGCGGAGTGGATGACAGCGCGTGCCGAAAAGGACCCGCACAACTCGCCCATGAGCGTCTACGAAGTCCACCTGGGATCCTGGCGCCTTGGCCTGGGGTACAAGGAACTGGCCAAGGAACTGGTTGACTACGTGAAGTGGCTAGGTTTCACCCACGTGGAATTCATGCCCGTGGCAGAACACCCCTTCGGCGGTTCCTGGGGTTACCAAGTCACGTCCTACTTTGCGCCCACGTCCAGGTTCGGGCACCCCGATGAGTTCCGGTTCCTCGTGGACTCCCTGCACCAGGCCGGCATCGGTGTCCTGCTGGACTGGGTCCCTGCGCACTTCCCCAAGGATTCCTGGGCGCTGGCCCGTTTTGACGGCGAGGCACTGTACGAGCACTCAGATCCCAACCTGGGCGAACACCCGGACTGGGGCACTCTGATCTTCGACTTCGGACGCACCGAGGTGCGGAACTTCCTGGTTGCCAACGCACTTTATTGGCTTGAAGAATTCCACATTGACGGACTCCGCGTGGACGCCGTGGCCTCCATGATCTACCTGGACTATTCGCGCGAAGAAGGACAGTGGCAACCCAACAAGTTCGGTGGCCGCGAGAACCTCGAGGCTATTTCCTTCATGCAGGAGGTCAACGCGACCGTCTACAAGACGCACCCTGGCGCCGTCACCATCGCAGAGGAATCCACCGCATTCCCCGGTGTCACCGCCCCTACCAACCACGGTGGGCTCGGCTTTGGCCTCAAATGGAACATGGGGTGGATGCACGACTCCCTGAAATACATCTCGGAAGACCCCATCAACCGCCGGTGGCACCACGGCACCATCACGTTCTCCATGGTCTACGCCTTCTCGGAGAACTTCCTCCTGCCCATCAGCCATGACGAAGTAGTCCACGGCAAGGGATCAATGCTTCGCAAGATGCCCGGTGACCGTTGGCAGCAACTGGCAAACCTCCGCGCCTTCTTCGCCTACCAGTGGGCACACCCCGGTAAGCAGCTCATTTTCATGGGCACCGAATTCGGCCAGGAAGCCGAATGGTCCGAGCAGTACGGACTCGACTGGTTCCTGGCGGACATCCCGGCCCACCGTGGACTCCAACTCCTGGTCCGGGACCTTAACGGCCTCTACACGTCAACGCCTGCACTGCATGTTCGCGACAACGAACCCGGCGGCTTCCAGTGGATCAACGGTGGAGACGCCGACCACAATGTGCTGACCTTCATTCGCTGGGACAACGATGGCAAGCCGTTGGTCTGTGCAGTCAACTTCTCCGGTGGCCCGCACAACGATTACATCCTGGGAGTGCCGGAAGCAGGGGAGTGGGTTGAAGTCCTGAACACCGATTCCGAAACCTACGGCGGTTCGGGCGTCATCAATTCTGGAACACTGAAGGCTGCCTCGCCGGGGACTGACGGCCAGCCGGCGGCATTGACGGTAACACTCCCGCCGCTTGGCGCGTCCTGGTTCACGTTGGCGGAGTAGTTCTTCAAAGAGCCGGGTAGTGCTTGAAGGTCCCAGTACTTCTACAAGAGCAGGGAGGGTCCGGAGCCGCGTGCTTCAGGGGCCCTCCCTGACTCCGTCTGGGGGTAGTTGAGGTGCCCAAGGGGCCCCTCTCTGAGTGGCTTTGCCATCTCGGCTGAGTAGGGGTATAGTTAGTACCCGCGCTGGTCCCCGAGTGGAGATCGCCAAGCTGACAAGAAACCGCAAGGAAAAATCAAGTCAAGCTTGCCGATTTGACTCCGAGAGATCCAGCCGGTAAGTTTGAAAAGTTGCTCCGGAGCGATCCTGTGGCCCTGTTAGGGGTCCGGTGGTGCCGGTTAGTGTCTGTTGTTTGAGAACTCAATAGTGTGCCAAGTTTGTTGATGCCGATTGTTTTATTGATTGGTTGAAATTATGGCCAGGCCCTGCGCACCCCCGTGTGTGGTGGTCTGGTTTTCAGCTGGTTTCGAATTTTGTGCAGCCGTGCCTGTCGTTATTTCCGGTGGGTGTGGTTGTGTCTGTTTGATTTGTTTTACTTCAACGGAGAGTTTGATCCTGGCTCAGGATGAACGCTGGCGGCGTGCTTAACACATGCAAGTCGAACGATGATCCCAGCTTGCTGGGGGATTAGTGGCGAACGGGTGAGTAACACGTGAGTAACCTGCCCTTGACTCTGGGATAAGCCTGGGAAACTGGGTCTAATACCGGATACGACCATCTGGCGCATGTCATGGTGGTGGAAAGCTTTTGTGGTTTTGGATGGACTCGCGGCCTATCAGCTTGTTGGTGGGGTAATGGCCTACCAAGGCGACGACGGGTAGCCGGCCTGAGAGGGTGACCGGCCACACTGGGACTGAGACACGGCCCAGACTCCTACGGGAGGCAGCAGTGGGGAATATTGCACAATGGGCGAAAGCCTGATGCAGCGACGCCGCGTGAGGGATGACGGCCTTCGGGTTGTAAACCTCTTTCAGTAGGGAAGAAGCGAAAGTGACGGTACCTGCAGAAGAAGCGCCGGCTAACTACGTGCCAGCAGCCGCGGTAATACGTAGGGCGCAAGCGTTATCCGGAATTATTGGGCGTAAAGAGCTCGTAGGCGGTTTGTCGCGTCTGCTGTGAAAGACCGGGGCTCAACTCCGGTTCTGCAGTGGGTACGGGCAGACTAGAGTGCAGTAGGGGAGACTGGAATTCCTGGTGTAGCGGTGAAATGCGCAGATATCAGGAGGAACACCGATGGCGAAGGCAGGTCTCTGGGCTGTAACTGACGCTGAGGAGCGAAAGCATGGGGAGCGAACAGGATTAGATACCCTGGTAGTCCATGCCGTAAACGTTGGGCACTAGGTGTGGGGGACATTCCACGTTTTCCGCGCCGTAGCTAACGCATTAAGTGCCCCGCCTGGGGAGTACGGCCGCAAGGCTAAAACTCAAAGGAATTGACGGGGGCCCGCACAAGCGGCGGAGCATGCGGATTAATTCGATGCAACGCGAAGAACCTTACCAAGGCTTGACATGAACCGGAAAGACCTGGAAACAGGTGCCCCGCTTGCGGTCGGTTTACAGGTGGTGCATGGTTGTCGTCAGCTCGTGTCGTGAGATGTTGGGTTAAGTCCCGCAACGAGCGCAACCCTCGTTCTATGTTGCCAGCGCGTTATGGCGGGGACTCATAGGAGACTGCCGGGGTCAACTCGGAGGAAGGTGGGGACGACGTCAAATCATCATGCCCCTTATGTCTTGGGCTTCACGCATGCTACAATGGCCGGTACAAAGGGTTGCGATACTGTGAGGTGGAGCTAATCCCAAAAAGCCGGTCTCAGTTCGGATTGGGGTCTGCAACTCGACCCCATGAAGTCGGAGTCGCTAGTAATCGCAGATCAGCAACGCTGCGGTGAATACGTTCCCGGGCCTTGTACACACCGCCCGTCAAGTCACGAAAGTTGGTAACACCCGAAGCCGGTGGCCTAACCCTTGTGGGGGGAGCCGTCGAAGGTGGGACCGGCGATTGGGACTAAGTCGTAACAAGGTAGCCGTACCGGAAGGTGCGGCTGGATCACCTCCTTTCTAAGGAGCTGCTAACAGCTGTGTTGTTTGCCTGCATGGGTGGATGACGGGTTGTCAGTGTTGCCCATTGCGCAGGCGCATGTTCTGCGGTGGGTGCTCATGGGTGGAAACATCAACGAATCAAGAGTTTTTTTGGCATGGCCTTACCGGTTGTGTCCTGGTGTTAGTACGGCAGTGCCGCGTCTCCTTTGTGGGGTGTGGTGGTGTCAGGAACGCGCTGGGGCGTGGTTTGTGTGGGTTGTGTTTGGCGCACTGTTGGGTCCTGAGGCAACAGGACCTTTTTGCAGCAATGCATTTGGGGCATCTTCTGGTGTTTCTTTTGTTCCTGCTTCCGGTATCACCGGTCACTGTTTAGCGGCTCCGCTCCTTTTGTGGGTGTGTGGGTTGTGGTGTCCGGGGGTCTGGTTGATGGGGTTGTTGTTTGAGAACTACATAGTGGACGCGAGCATCTGGAACACACACGTGTGTGTGTTCCTACAGCAATTTCTTATGAATGAACCTGGCCCTTGTGGTCGTGGTTCTCTCGAGTAAGTTTTTGATCTTTGTGTGGTCAAGTTTTTAAGGGCACACGGTGGATGCCTTGGCATTAGGAGCCGAAGAAGGACGTAGGAATCTGCGATAAGCCTGGGGGAGTTGATAACCGAGCGTTGATCCCAGGATGTCCGAATGGGGAAACCCCGCACAACGCTTTTGGGTGATTGTGTGACCCGCATCTGAACACATAGGGTGCGTGGGGGGAACGCGGGGAAGTGAAACATCTCAGTACCCGCAGGAAGAGAAAACAAGAGTGATTCCGTTAGTAGTGGCGAGCGAACGCGGATCAGGCTAAACCGTTTCCATGTGTGATAGCCGGCGGGCGTTGCATGGGCGGGGTTGTGGGACTTTCCGTACTGGTTCTGCCGGACTGGTGGGGTGTGTAGTGCAGGCATAGGTGAACGGTCTTGAAAGGCCGGCCAGAGAGGGTGTGAGCCCCGTAACCGTAATGTTGTGTACCGCCTGGAGAGGATCCCAAGTAGCACGGGGCCCGAGAAATCCCGTGCGAATCTGTCAGGACCACCTGATAAGCCTAAATACTTCCTAATGACCGATAGCGGACCAGTACCGTGAGGGAAAGGTGAAAAGTACCCCGGGAGGGGAGTGAAACAGTACCTGAAACCGTGTGCTTACAATCCGTCGGAGCCAGTCTGATTCTGGTGACGGCGTGCCTTTTGAAGAATGAGCCTGCGAGTTAGTGTTACGTCGCGAGGTTAACCCGTGTGGGGTAGCCGTAGCGAAAGCGAGTCTGAACAGGGCGAGTGTAGTGGCGTGATCTAGACCCGAAGCGGAGTGATCTACCCATGGCCAGGTTGAAGCGACGGTAAGACGTCGTGGAGGACCGAACCCACTTCAGTTGAAAATGGAGGGGATGAGCTGTGGGTAGGGGTGAAAGGCCAATCAAACTCCGTGATAGCTGGTTCTCCCCGAAATGCATTTAGGTGCAGCGTTGCGTGTTTCTTGCCGGAGGTAGAGCTACTGGATGGCCGATGGGCCCTACAAGGTTACTGACGTCAGCCAAACTCCGAATGCCGGTAAGTGAGAGCGCAGCAGTGAGACTGTGGGGGATAAGCTTCATAGTCGAGAGGGAAACAGCCCAGACCACCAACTAAGGCCCCTAAGCGTGTGCTAAGTGGGAAAGGATGTGGAGTTGCGAAGACAACCAGGAGGTTGGCTTAGAAGCAGCCATCCTTG
Source organism: Arthrobacter sp. 21a14 (assembly GCA_050627125.1). Taxonomy (GTDB): domain Bacteria; phylum Actinomycetota; class Actinomycetes; order Actinomycetales; family Micrococcaceae; genus Arthrobacter. Next base: position 1,412,515 of record CP192487.1, read on the forward strand.
AAAGAGTGCGTAATAGCTCACTGGTCAAGTGATTCCGCGCCGACAATGTAGCGGGGCTCAAGTACACCGCCGAAGTTGTGGATTTCACACAGTACCCTAGCCTTCGTGGTTCAGGGGTGTGGAGTGGTAGGGGAGCGTCGTGTGGGCAGTGAAGTCGCGGTGGAAACCAGCGGTGGAGCCTACACGAGTGAGAATGCAGGCATGAGTAGCGAAAGACGGGTGAGAAACCCGTCCGCCGAATGATCAAGGGTTCCAGGGTCAAGCTAATCTGCCCTGGGTAAGTCGGGACCTAAGGCGAGGCCGACAGGCGTAGTCGATGGACAACGGGTTGATATTCCCGTACCGGCGAAAAACCGCCCATGCCAAGCGGGGGATACTAACCGCCCGGAGCCTGCCCGCCCACCCTTGTGGTGTGTGGGTTTTGGCCGAGCGCGGGACCTGATCCCGGGAGGTAAGCGTATTAACAGGTGTGACGCAGGAAGGTAGCCGGGCCGGGCGATGGTTGCCCCGGTCCAAGGATGTAGGGTCAGGGATAGGCAAATCCGTTCCTGTGTGCTTCGAGCACGCTCCTGAGATCTGATGGGACCCCCGTTCGGGGGGATCCGGTGATCCTATGCTGCCTAGAAAAGCATCGACGCGAGGTTTTAGCCGCCCGTACCCCAAACCGACACAGGTGATCAGGTAGAGAATACCAAGGCGATCGAGAGAATTATGGTTAAGGAACTCGGCAAAATGCCCCCGTAACTTCGGGAGAAGGGGGGCCTGCCCCGTGATACAGACTTGCTCTGTGGAGCGGGTGTGGGCCGCAGAGACCAGGGGGAAGCGACTGTTTACTAAAAACACAGGTCCGTGCGAAGTCGCAAGACGATGTATACGGACTGACTCCTGCCCGGTGCTGGAAGGTTAAGAGGACCGGTTAGCCCCTTCGGGGGCGAAGCTGAGAATTTAAGCCCCAGTAAACGGCGGTGGTAACTATAACCATCCTAAGGTAGCGAAATTCCTTGTCGGGTAAGTTCCGACCTGCACGAATGGAGTAACGACTTCCCCGCTGTCTCAACCATAAACTCGGCGAAATTGCAGTACGAGTAAAGATGCTCGTTACGCGCAGCAGGACGGAAAGACCCCGAGACCTTTACTATAGTTTGGTATTGGTGTTCGGAGTGGCTTGTGTAGGATAGGTGGGAGACGTTGAAACCCGGACGCCAGTTCGGGTGGAGTCATCGTTGAAATACCACTCTGGTCACTTTGGACATCTAACTTCGGCCCGTGATCCGGGTCAGGGACAGTGCCTGATGGGTAGTTTAACTGGGGCGGTTGCCTCCTAAAAAGTAACGGAGGCGCCCAAAGGTTCCCTCAGCCTGGTTGGCAATCAGGTGTCGAGTGTAAGTGCACAAGGGAGCTTGACTGTGAGAGAGACATCTCAAGCAGGGACGAAAGTCGGGACTAGTGATCCGGCGGTACATTGTGGAATGGCCGTCGCTCAACGGATAAAAGGTACCTCGGGGATAACAGGCTGATCTTGCCCAAGAGTCCATATCGACGGCATGGTTTGGCACCTCGATGTCGGCTCGTCGCATCCTGGGGCTGGAGTAGGTCCCAAGGGTTGGGCTGTTCGCCCATTAAAGCGGTACGCGAGCTGGGTTTAGAACGTCGTGAGACAGTTCGGTCCCTATCCGCTGCGCGCGCAGGAAATTTGAGAAGGGCTGTCCTTAGTACGAGAGGACCGGGACGGACGAACCTCTGGTGTGTCAGTTGTACTGCCAAGTGCACCGCTGATTAGCTACGTTCGGATGGGATAACCGCTGAAAGCATCTAAGCGGGAAGCTCGCTTCAAGATGAGATTTCCATACACAATTTGTGTGAGAGGCCCCCAGCCAGACCACTGGGTTGATAGGCCGGATGTGGAAGCGAGGACCAAAGACTCGTGAAGCTGACCGGTACTAATAGGCCAACAACTTACACCACACACAAAACACTGCACGCGTCCACTATGTGGTTCCCGAACAACAACCGTTCCAGGAACCAACAACTGAATAACAACACCACAGGACCCTCAACACCGAGGGAACACACATGTTGTAACCACAGTCTTCCCACCCCGCCACCCAAACCGGTGACCGGGGACGGGTAACAAGGTTACGGCGGTCATAGCGTGGGGGAAACGCCCGGTCCCATTCCGAACCCGGAAGCTAAGACCCACAGCGCCGATGGTACTGCACCCGGGAGGGTGTGGGAGAGTAGGACACCGCCGGACACACATTAGGTCGAGACCCCCCAACCCACCAAGGGTCGGGGGGTCTCCCACATTAACGAGACAGCCAGCCACACCAGAACCAACCAAGCCCCGACCACCACGGCCGGGGCTTGCCCCATTTAACCCCGGTTTAGCCTTTCCAGAACCCAGTGAGTTGCGCCGCAAGGGCCCGGCCTTGTTCGTAACCGGCCCGTGCAGCCGCCGGACGCATGGACACATCCATCGCATTGGCGCCGAACATGTGCTCGGCGCTGCTCTCAGGGAAGACCGTTTCTACCCTGCTGCCGCCGGCACGTAATTCGTCGACCTGTGTTGCCAGGTGCAGGCCCCACGCCAGCGGAGTCCGCGTTCTGCCCCCAAATGGTGACAGCACCAGGACGCGTGCGTACCCGGTTGCCAGGTCTGCATTCTCGGCGTTGGATCGATAACCGCCGTCAATGTATCGGCCGTCACCGATGCTGTAGGCAAACCCACTGGCGCAACTGGCGGCTACAGCATCCACCATCTCGACCCCGCTGTGACGGTCAAAGACGACGGGCTGACCGGTCCGTGCATCCACCGCTGTGATGAGTACTGTTCGTTGCGGCCACTGCAAACTTGGCAGCCGGGAGGCGACCGTTTCACGCCACTGTCTTTGCCTTGATTCGTCCGCGGTAGCAGGCAACTCGAGCGCTGCCGCGCCCATCTGGCGACGCATATCGGCAGGATCCGCAGAGGCCTCAATGATTTTTTGTGTTCTTTCCAAATGGTCCACCACTTGCCGCGCTGGACCGGATTGTGCTGGGTTGGACTGCGTTGCATTGGACTGCGTCGGACTGGGCTCGGTCTGAGTGGCTTGCCGCGGCCGCTGTCGTTCCGGCTGGGGTGGTGCGGCAAGGGTAGCTGCATATAGTTCTGAAGGACTCGCGCCAGCTATCTGTGCCGCCGCCGTGGAGCCAGCCGATGTGCCGACCGTTAAGTCGGCGGTGGTCACATCCATGCCGGCATCGAACATTCCAGCGATGACGCCGATCAGCCAGGCATTGCCGGTTGATCCACCGCCACCAAGCACCAGCGCCCGTTCGGCTGAACGCCCAGGAATCGCGGCGGGATTTTCTTGTGGCTGATCCTGGGAGGACCGTGGCTGCGCGGAAGTGGTCGTCGGTGTGACGGGCAGGGTTGAAAAAGGTGTTGTGTTCATGGGAGTCGCCTTTCGCGAATTGCCTCTGTGGCGCTCCCGCTGGCGACTAGATCAGTCGCGAGATCGTGTACTGCGGGGGAGCACCCATTGCGGATACTGCGTTCATGGGTCTCACCTCCTGTTGATAGTTCACGATCAACGGGACTCTAACACCGCGCCAACGGGCTGCGCAACCAAGCCATCCTCCAGCACCTCGGGCCGGACATGGTTGCCGGGGGAAATGCGCGTTTCCGCACCGGTACAGTTGGGGGTCATGGACAGTATTTTCAGTCATCCCGAGCCGGAGCCCGCGCCGTCGTCACAGGACTCCAATGAACTTGAACCCCTGGTGCTGACAGTGGTGGTACCAACCAGCGTTTCACATGCCTTTTTGGGTTTTACGGACCATCCTCATTTGTGGTGGCCACTCGAAGAGGAGAGTGTGTTCGGCGCGGGATCGCACGTGGAGTTTGAGGAGAACCTGATCCTGGAGACGGCCGAGGACGGACGCACTTCGGTGTGGGGAACCATCGATGACTGGCAGCCGCCGTTGTCCTTCCATGCAAGCTGGTATCCGGCGAGCACGCCCCTCTGGTCCACAGAATTGAGGGTCTCGTTCCGGGCGGTGGAGGGTGGCACCGAGGTGCGTTTGGTTCACGACGGTTGGGAAGGTGCAGAGGATCCTGCTGCCAGCCGGGCATCGTATGCGGAAGGTTGGCCTCGCGTCCTGGAACGCTATGTACGGTTCATGGGCGGGACCGTTGCCTAGGGTCAGGCGACTTCGTGCTGAAGATTGGTGTCTCCTGAGGAAAGTCCGGCTGGAAATGCTAACGGACACGCCTATGGCTTATGTCGAAAGCCTGGAGGCTGCGCGGCGGCAAACGGATGCGCAATGGCAGGAACGGACTGCCGCTATGGCCGGCGATTCCAGCGTGACGTTGGTGGCTGACGGTGGCGTGGAGGGAAGCCCGTTCTGTGGGCTGATGAGGGTTGTCCTGAAGCATCCTCAAGACCCGCAGAGGCCACTTCAAGCGATGCTGATTAGTGTCTACGTTGCTCCCGAACATCGAGGTTTGGGGCTGGCGGATGAACTCCTCCAGCAGGCGTGCGAGGCTGCCCGGATGGACCTGGGTGCCAAGCTCCTGGAGTTGGGCGTCCACGAGGACAATACGAGGGCGTTGGCTTTCTACCGGCGGCACGGTTTCAACACCACAGGGGACAGCCGGCCGTATCCCCAGGACACGTCCAAGCAGGAACTGGTCATGGAAAAGATCCTGAAGCAGTAGCCACTCGTGAGCGGCGCCCCCAGCCTAAGCGGCGTCGTTCCTGGGCACAGCCGTGCTCGAACGAACCACGAGCTTGGTGGGGTGTTCAGTATCGGCAGGTTCAAGGACCAGGCCATTGTTGATGGCGCCCAGCAGTGTGCGCACGGCCAGCGCTCCTTGCCCTTTCGCGTCCTGGTCAATCGTTGTGAGGCCCATGACCTTCCCGAGGTCGTGCCCGTCGATACCGATGACCGAGAGGTCCTCTGGAATCCGCAAGCCGAAGTCACGCGCAGCCAGAATGGTGCCGATGGCCATCTCGTCTGATGCGGCAAACACCGCCGTTGGTCGCTCTGGTGCGCCCCCCAGCAATTGTCGGGCAGCGGCGTAAGCGCCTTCGATGGTGAAGTCAGCGGAAACGATCCATTCGGGCCGAACCTGGCAGTCGGCGTCGTTCATTGCTTTCTCGAAACCACCGCGCCGCGTCCCGGGAAGCTGGAAGTCCTGTTCGTATGCTTCTTCGCCGGTCATGTGGGCGATCTTGGTGTGACCCAGGCCGATGAGGTGGTTTGTGGCTTGCTGTGCGATTGCGGAATCATCGATCCGGATGGTCGAGGCTCCCGGAAGGGGGCCGCCGATTCCAACGATCGGCCGGTGCACGGCGAGAAGCTGCTGCATCTCGTCTTCGCTGAGCTCCAAGGAGACCGCAATGACCGCGTCCACGCGCTTGCGCAGCAGAAAGTCGTTAAACACGCTGTGCCGGTGTTGTGGGTCTTCGCCAATGTTGTAGAGGGTGAGGTCGTATCCGGCACTCAGGAGCGCAGCGGAGGCACCCTCGATCACCGCTGAATAGAACCAGCGGTGGACCGAGGGCACCACCAGGCCAACGTTGTGCGTACGGCCGGAGGCCAGGCTCGAGGCGTGATAGGAGAGCACGAAGCCAAGCTCAGCTGCAGCTGCACGCGCCCGTTCCCGACTGGCGGGGGAGACGTTGCCTTTGCCACTGAGCGCGCGTGAAACCGTGGCAACGGAGAGTCCCGATCGCTCGGCTACGTCCTTGATGCCGGTCATGCTGCTCCTCGGTGGGAAAGTTAGCTGGTTGTGAGCCAGATGCTCTCCCCCGAGCTTAGTAGACCCGAGCTTAGTAGATCGGTGCCCTGCAGATCGGAGCCCATGGGATGGGCGCCGCCTGCCGCCGAACTGCGAAGGATCACCTTGCCGTCGGGAAGCGGAAGGGGCTCGTTGCCTACGTTCATGATCACCAGGGTGTCGCCGTTGAGATAGGCAAGCGAGGATTCGGTGCAGTAGTCCTCCACCCACGCCAGGGAACCCTGCCCCAACCGACGTTCGGCGCGTTGGGCAAGCATTTCCCGGTAAAGACTAAGGTGCGACGCCGGATCCTCCTGCTGCTTGTCCCTCGCCAATGCCGCCCAGGACTCTGGTTGCGGCAGCCAAGGATCCTGGCCGTCGCCGAAACCGGCATGCAACTCCGTGGAACGCCATGGCAACGGCACCCGGCAGCCGTCACGGCCTATCCTTTCTCCGCCGGTCCTAGCGAAGGTGGGGTCCTGACGCATGCTTCCGGGAATGTTTGTGGAGTCAGGCAGCCCAAGCTCTTCCCCTTGGTACAGGTAGGCACCACCTGGGAGGCCAAGCATGAACATGGTGGCCGCGGCAGCCCGACGTCGTCCGAGTTCTTCATTGGGCTGTACATCGTCCGCGCCGATACCGTCGCCGTCGCGGGGACCGGGTCCCTCGTAACCGAATCGGGTGGCGTGACGGACGACGTCGTGGTTGGACAGCACCCACGTGCTCGGGGCGCCGACAGCGTCCAGGGAGACCAGGGAATCGGTGATGATGTGGCGAAGGCGGTTCACGTCCAGGCCGGCGTGCAGGTACGGGAAATTGAAGGCCTGGTGCATCTCGTCGGGCCGGACCCACTGTGCCAGCCGGGGAAGGGGATCCACATTGGCTTCGGCGCAGAGGATCCGGTCGGGGCCGTATTCCTCCAGGATGGAGCGCCAGCGCCGGTAGATATCGTGCAAGGCGGGCTGGCCGAACATAGGGGCCTCATGGCCGGGGAAGCCGTCTGAGCTGTTGCCATCCGGGCGTCCACCCCAGTTTGGCAGGCCTGCTGCCTTGACCAGTGCGTGGGCAACGTCAACCCGGAAACCGGAAATTCCGCGATCCAGCCAGAAGCGGAGGACCCGCTCGAACTCGGCGTGCACGGCATCGTTGTCCCAGTTGAAATCCGGCTGCGAGGAATCAAAGAGGTGCAGGTACCACTGTCCGGGCTGGCCATTTGGTTCAACGATTCGGGTCCAGGCGGGGCCACCAAAATGGGACTGCCAGTTGTTGGGAGGTTCGTTTCCGTCAGGTCCTTGGCCGTCCCGGAAGATGAACATGTCCCGCTCGCGGCTGTTGGCCGGAGCCGCGAGTGCCGCTTGGAAGGCGGCGTGTTGGTCCGAGCAATGGTTGGGAACAAGATCTGCTATGACCCGCAGGTGCAGGCGGTTGGCTTCGTAGATCAGGGCGTCGAAGTCCGCGAGGCTTCCGAACAGCGGATCGACATCGCAATAGTCGCTGACGTCATAACCTGCGTCCCGCTGCGGTGAGCGGTAGAACGGCGAGAGCCAAACGGCATCAACGCCCAGTTCGGCGAGCTGGGCGAGTTCGTGGGTGATACCCGCGAGGTCGCCGATTCCGTCGCCATTGAGGTCCCGGAAGGACCGCGGATAAATCTGGTAAATGACTGCGGAGCGCCACCATCCGTGAGCCGCGGAGGCCTCGTGGACGGGCGTCAATGTAGCGAAAGCTGCAGAGGGCACGGACGCCTCAACTGGGAGCAATGAATCAACAGACATGAACACATCGTAGAAGACCGAACACCGAATTGGAAACGCTTTCAGTCAAAATGACCCTTCCATGACAGCGCTACGGGGTGTTGGGGTTTACCAACTCGCATTTGGACATGTACGCTGTGGAAGCGCTTGCAGTTGTGAGCCGCATCACCGACGCTGCCGCTGGGCCTCGAGCCCCCGCCGTCGAAGCACATAAGGAAAGGGACACCAATGAAGGTGCACAACACCCTCGCGACTCAGACCACCCGCCGCGTTTTCGCTACCGGCGCGATCTCCGTGGTCGCCGCCCTGGCCCTGAGCGCCTGTGGCGGCAGTGCCTCCACCGCTCCCAGCTCGGAAGCCGCAAAGCAGGACCTCAAGGCAGCCGGCGCCGGCACCATCACCATGTGGGTAGACGCCGAACGATCGCCGGCGTTGAAGGACATCACCGAAAAGTTCAAGTCGGACACCGGCATCGAAGTCAAGCTCGTAGTGAAGGACTTCGCTGCCGTCCGCGATGACTTCATCACCCAGGTCCCTACCGGCCAAGGCCCCGACCTGATCGTTGGACCGCACGACTGGATTGGAAAGTTTGTTCAAAACGGTGTGATCGCACCGGTGGAACTGGGCGACAAAGCCAGCCAGTTCCAGGATTCCTCCATCAAGGCCATGACTTACAACGGAGCCGTCTACGGCGTCCCGTACGCCATTGAAAACATTGCCCTCCTGCGCAACACCAGCATCGTGGACAGCAAGGCGAGCACCCTGGACGAGGTAGTGGCCAACGGTAAGAAGGCCGTTGCAGAGGGTAAAGCCACGTTCCCGTTCCTGGTGGGCATGGATCCCAAGCAGGGCGATCCGTACCACCTGTACCCGCTGCAGTCATCCATGGGTTCGCAGGTTTTCGGTAAGAACGCCGACGGCGGTTACGATCCCAAGCAGCTGCTCATCGGTGACGCTGCCGGCGTCGAATTCGCCAAGAAGCTGGCCGCCTGGGGCGACGCCGGCGAGAAAATCATCAACTCCAACATCACGGGGGACATCGCCAAGGAGAAGTTCCTTGCCGGAGAATCCCCGTACTTCCTGACGGGCCCATGGAACGTGCCGGACGTTCAGAAGAAGGGCATCAAGTTCGCCGTTGATGAGCTGCCCACGGCCGGTGGCGAAGCTGCCCAGCCCTTCATCGGCGTAAATGGGTTCTTCATCAGCGCCAAGAGCGCCAACGCCCTGGCCACCAATGAATTCGTCACCAACTACCTCACCTCCGAGTCCGCCCAGGACTCCATGTACGCGGCGGGCGGGCGCCCGCCGGCACTCAAGGCATCCTTTGAGAAGGCAGCCAGCGATCCCGTAGTGGAGGCCTTCGGGAAGATCGGCGCCACGGGCGTGCCCATGCCGGCCATCCCCGAAATGAGCGCCGTCTGGGCTGACTGGGGCGCCACGGAACTGGCCATCATCAAGGGCCAGGGCGATCCCGCTGAAGCGTGGACCAAGATGGCCGCGAGCATCAAGTCCAAGATCGGCGGCTGACGCCGCAACCGGTGATTCCACCGGTTTGCCCGGGGTCGGACGGTACTCACGCCGTCCGACCCCGGGCCTGCCGTCAGGCCAGGGCCCCGTCAGGCCCGGGAGCCAAACCGTCCGGCCCGTGCCAGCCACAAACTGCTTTACTCCAAGGATCCAAAATGCCAAAGCCAGATCTCCACGAACTGCCAGCCAGGACAACCAGTGCGACGCCGGTGCAGCCGCCTCACGCTGCTGCCCACCGGAACGCTGCTCACCGGAATGTACGGAACGGCCGCCGGGGCCCCGACTCCATCAAGGGCACCATCCTCAAGATCGTCCTGTTGGGCCTGGTGGATGCCTTTGCCGTGTACGTGCTGATGATGCTGTTCCTGAGCCAATCGTGGGCCGCGCTGGCTGTGTCCTCACTGGTGGTCCTGGCCATTAACTGGATCTATTTGCGCAAGGGCGGGCTGCCGGCGAAGTATCTGGCTCCGGGTGTGCTGTTCCTGCTGGTGTTCCAGGTCTTGGTGGTGTTCTTCAGCGGCTATATCGCCTTTACCAACTATGGCGACGGGCACAACAGCACCAAGGAAGACGCCATCGCAGCCATCCAACTGACCGCCCAGAAGCGCGTCCCGGATTCGCCCGCATACAAGGCAGCAGTGCTGACCAAGGGCGATACGTTCTACCTGTTGTTTACTGACCCCTCCGGCAAAGCTCAGATAGGCAGCACCGAGGAGCCACTCACTGAGGTCTCCGGGGCGGGAAAGGATTCCACCGGCAAGGCCAACTCCTTGCCTGGCTACGAAACACTGAAGTTCCAGGAGATCGTGGCCAACCAGCAGGAAATCCTGAAGATTACCGTTCCCGTCTCAGAGAACCCCGCTGATGGAACCCTGCGCACCGCGGATGGCAGCACCGCGTACCAGTTCAAGCCAGCGCTGAGTTACGACGCCGCCACCGATACCTTCACTGACAGCGAGACCGGAACGGCCTACCGCGACAATGGCAAGGGCGCCTTCGCGGACGCCAACGGAGAGACTTTGGCCACCGGCTGGAAGATCGACGTTGGCATGGAGAACTTCGCCCGGGCCTTCACCGATCCGAGCCTCCGCGGTCCGCTGCTGGGCGTGATCCTTTGGACGTTCACCTTCTCCGTAGCGTCCGTTGCCTTGACGTTCGCCATGGGGCTTTTCCTGGCCATCACCTTCAACCGCGAGGATCTCCGCGGCAAAAAGGTTTACCGGATCCTGATGATTTTGCCCTACGCTTTCCCGGCATTCCTGTCCGGTTTGGTGTGGTCCGGCATTCTCAACCCCGAGTTCGGCTGGCTCAACCAGACCCTGCTGGGTGGGGCGAACATTGGCTGGCTCACTGACCCTGTCCTGGCCAAGGTCAGTGTGCTGGTGGTCAATGTGTGGCTCGGATTCCCCTACATGTTCCTCGTTTGCACCGGGGCACTTCAATCCTTGCCGACAGAAATTGATGAGGCTGCCCGCATGGACGGAGCGTCCCCATGGCGAGTGTTCCGCTCCATCAAACTGCCGCTGCTGCTGGTCTCCGTGGCGCCGCTGCTGATCTCCTCCTTTGCGTTCAACTTCAATAACTTCAATGTCATCTACATGTTGACCGGTGGCGGGCCGCGCTTTGCAGACACCGATCGCGATATCGGAGCCACGGACATCCTGATCACGCTGGTCTACAAGGTGGCGTTCGGCCAGGGCACAGGGCGCGACTACGGACTGGCCAGCGCGCTCGCCATCATCATCTTCATCATCGTGGCCACGATTTCGGCCATCAGCTTCAAGCAGACCAAAGCACTCGAGGACGTGAACTAATGAGTGAGGCACAGGTACGCACCCTCCCCACCATCGAACAGGCGCACGACGGCGGTTCCGCACCGTTGGTGCCAAAGCGGCGTCCCTTCGGGGTGTGGTTCAAAGACAAAGGCTGGCGGCACGCCGTCGGCATAGTCACCACCATCTTCGCCGTGTTCCCGCTGCTCTATGTTTTGTCCGCAGCACTGGACTCCAACGGCACCTTGGTAGGCTCCAACGGGCTGTTCTCCAGGTTCGACACCGGCAACTTCACTGCGCTCTTCAGCGATCCGAGCCGTCCCTTCGGCCGCTGGTTCCTCAATACCCTGGTGGTGGGCCTGGTGACCTCCGCCGCCACAGTCTTCCTGGGGGCGATGGCCGCGTACGCGTTCTCCCGCATGCGATTCAAAGGCCGGCGGGTGGGACTGTTGACCCTGCTCCTGCTGCAGATGTTCCCGCAACTGCTGGCCGTCGTCGCGATCTTCCTGCTCCTCAGCGGAATCTCGCAGGTGATCCCGGCCCTGGGCCTTGGCAGCCAGCTAGGGCTCATCATGGTGTACCTCGGCGGGGCGCTGGGCGTGAACACGTACCTCATGTACGGCTTCTTCAACACGGTCCCGCAGTCCCTGGACGAAGCTGCAAAGATCGATGGCGCCAGCCACGTCCAGATCTTCTTCGGCATCATCCTGCGCCTGGTCACTCCCATCCTGGCGGTTGTAGGGCTGCTGGCATTCATCGGTATCTCCAGTGAATTCGTGATCGCGAGCGTTGTCCTGACTGATCCTGATAGCCAGACACTCGCCGTCGGGCTCTATTCCTACGTGGCTCAGCAGCGTTCCGAGAATTGGGGCGTCTTCGCCGCGGGCGCCGTCATCGCTGCTGTTCCGGTCATGGCGCTGTTCCTCTTCCTGCAGAAGTACATCGTCAGCGGCCTTACGGCCGGCTCAGTGAAAGGATGACCATGACACTTGCCGTTCCACATCACGACGGATCCGCTCTTTATGTTTCGGGTCCTGCTCCCGGACGGATTTCCCTGGGCGATGTTGTTCGGCTCCGTCTGCGGGTTCCGCAGGGGTGGGGCCCGGCGTCCCGCGTTTGGGTCCGTTCCGTGCAGGACGGCGAGCCGCGGTACGACTCCGCGATCCGGCTCGGCAGCATCGATGGCTGGGAGTGGTGGGAAGCGGCGATGCTCGTGGCCAATCCTGTGGCCAAATACCGCTTCCTGCTGGAAATCGAGGCAAACAGCCGTGTGGGAACCACGTCCGGTACTCCCACCAGCAGCGCAAGTGGGCGGCACTACTGGAACCTCAACGCCCAAGGGCTTTTCAACAGGGACGTTGCTGATTCAGCGGACTTCCGCCTCACCACCTTTGCCCCGGCACCGCAGTGGCTGCATGAGGCCACCATGTACCAGGTGTTCCCGGACCGCTTCGCCCGCTCCGCCCAAGCCGATGCGCACCCGCTCCCGGACTGGGCTGTGGGCAGCTCGTGGGACGAGCCAGTGGTGGCTACCGGGCGGGAAACGCCCGTCCAGTTCTACGGAGGCGACCTGCCTGGAATCACGGGGAAGCTGGACCATCTCCAGGAACTTGGCGTCGATGTTCTCTACCTGACGCCGTTCTTCCCGGCCCGTTCCAACCACCGCTACGATGCCTCCACTTTCGACTCCGTGGACCCCCTTCTGGGCGGGAATCAGGCGCTGGTGGAGCTGGTGGAGGCGGCGCATTCCCGGGGCATTCGTGTCATGGGTGACCTCACCGCCAATCACACTGGCGATGCACACGACTGGTTCGTGAAGGCCCTCGCCGATCCCGGCTCAGAGGAAGCGGGCTACTACTACTTCAGCGAGGACCATTCGACGTACGAGTCGTGGTGGGGTGTGCCGTCGCTGCCGAAGCTTAACTGGTCTTCGGACGCCCTCCGGCGGCGTTTCGTGACGGACGACGATTCAGTGGTTGCCCGCTGGCTCAAGCCGCCCTTCAACCTGGACGGCTGGAGGATAGACGTCGGCAATATGACCGGGCGCCTTGGCTCCGTGGACCTGAATCACGAGGTTGCGCGGCTCATCGCCGGGCGGGTCCGTGAGATCAACCCGGATGCAGCTTTGTTGGCCGAGTCAACCTCCGATGCCGCGCCGGATTTCACGGGTGAGCACTGGCACGGTGCCATGACCTACTCCAACCTCACCCGGCCACTGTGGTCCTGGCTTGCGGGGGATGCACCGCACGTAAACTTCTTCGGCTCTCCCCAGGCTGGGCCCAACAAGATCGAGGCCGAAGGCTTCCTGGCCACGCATCAGGACCTCGCCGCAGGATTTAGCTGGGGTGTGCGAAATAACACCATGAATGCGCTCAACACGCATGACACCGCACGCGCGGCGACAGTAATGATCGACGGCGGCCAAGAGGTTGGCGCTGTGCTCACCTTCACCCTTCCGGGCGTTCCTGTCTTGTTCGCAGGAGACGAGTTCGGCCTTGAAGGGTTCAACGGCGAGGACTCCAGGACGCCCATGCCGTGGGGCTGGCAGGAGCGAAAATCCCGCCGCCACCCCGTCAAGGATCTGCGTTCCTTCTACTCAACGCTGGGGCGGCTCAGAAGTGAGCTGCCGGCGTTGACCGAAGGCGGCGTGCGGTGGATCCACGCTGAAGGGGACGCCCTGGTATTCGTGCGTGAGACCGCTGATTCCGCAGTCCTGGTCATGACCGCCCGCAACTCTGCCCGGGTTTCAGTGGATAACGCGGTCCTTTCCACGCTGCAACTCGAATCGCTCTCCGCAGCACCCCTGCTCAGCTTTGGGAACATCTCGACGAGCCCTGGGAGTGACGGCGACGTACTGCTGTGCGCAGACGGAATTTCAGCTGGTATCTGGGCACTGCCCGGAACCTGCGTTCCCACGGTGGTGGGCGGCGCTGACTAGACTGGGAGCACTGAAAACTCTGCGAAGACTGCCGATTTGGCGTGTCCGCGGAGCTCATGTGTGAAGGGACCACCTTGTCGGACGAAACGGCTATGGCCGGAACAACAGAGGAAAGCATCAAAGGCCGCACAGCCGGCCGCCAGGAAGCTGACCAGCAAATGGACGCGAGCCACAGTGAAACGCAGAACGCGTTTTTGCAGAGCCTGACCGACGGACTGCGGCCCGGACAGATCGCCGAAGATGAAGCCACCCGCACTGTCTATTCCGTAGATCAAGGGCCATTGCTGGAACGGCATTTACCGCTCGCCGTCGTCTGGGCCGAATCCGTGGAAGACGTCCAAAACATCGTTCGCAGTTGTGCGGCCTACCAGGTGCCAATCGTCGCGCGTGGTGCCGGAACGGGTGTCTCGGGAGGCGCCCACGCCACCCAAGGCTGCATCGTGCTCAGCCTGGAACGAATGAACCGCATCCTGGACCTCAACCCCGATGACGAGACCGCCGTCGTCGAACCCGGCGTCATCAACGCCGACCTGAATGCCGCAGCCGCCGAACACGGGCTCATGTATGCGCCCGATCCAGCCAGCTACAAGATGTCCACCATAGGTGGAAACGTAGCCACAAACGCAGGTGGACTGCGCTGTGCAAAGTACGGTGTGACACGGGATTCCGTGCTTGCGCTGGACGTTGTGCTGGCCGACGGTTCACTGCTCCACACTGGGCACCAAACCTTCAAAGGCGTTGCCGGATACGATCTCACGGCGCTGCTGGTGGGCTCCGAAGGAACACTCGGAATCGTCGTGGGCGTGACGGTCCGCCTGAAGTACCTTCCACGTGAAGTCCACACCATCGCCGCGTTCTACCAGGACTTCCGCAGTGCCGCCGCAGGCGTCCTGGCAGTAGGCAAAGCCCGGGTCCAGCCAGCCATCATGGAGCTCCTGGACAACGGAACACTCATACAGCTCGATGAGATGAACGGCTCAGACCTGCAAACCCGCGGCAAATCCCTGCTGTTGATCCAAACAGACGGATTTGGAGCAGCCGCCGAAGCCGACGTCGTCCGTCAAGTACTCGCCGAAGGCGGCGCCACCGTCACCACAGAAGCCAGCGAAGAAGCCGAAATGCTCGTCGAACTACGCCGCAACAGCCGCGGCGTGGAAATGGACGACGAATTCAGGGTAGGAGAGGACATCGTTGTTCCACGCTCCCGGCTGGTGGACTTCGTGGCCGAACTCGAAACCATGGCTGACCGCTTCCAAGTCCGCCTCAAAGTGGTAGCCCACGCCGGAGACGGAAACCTCCACCCCACCTTCTGGATGGACCGGGTAGACCCCGCCACAGACGCCGACGCCCTGGTACGCCTCAACGCTGCCCTGGATGAATCGATCCGGGTCGGCCTCGAAATGGGTGGCACGATAACCGGTGAGCATGGCGTGGGGCAGTACAAGCTCCGATGGCTGGGACTGGAGCAACCTGAGCCCGTGCGGGAGTTGCAGCGACGGATCAAGGCGTTGTTCGATCCTGCGGGGATTCTGAATCCGGGGAAGGCTATCTAGGGTTGCGGGGGACGGGCCGCAGGGCCGAAACGCTCTGCGCGCTCGGTCGTTCCTCCCTTAGACGCGCGCTGCCGCGTTCCGGCCCTGCGGCCCTTTCGCGCGTCTCTCCAACGCGCGCTGCTTCGTATCCGGCTGTGTGGCCCTTTCGTCCGTCTCCCAACTCGCGCGCTGCTGGGTTCCGGCACTGGGGGTCTCTCTCAGGTTGTCCTTGCGGCGACATTATCGTCATCTAGCTTGCTGTGATCTCGCGCGGATCTCGATTGTCGCTTCTTGGTATTCCATATAGTCCTTGTTGTCGCGTCCTGTTCTACTTTTTCTGCATGTTTACTTTCCTTCTCCGTCCTCGTAGTCTTACTTGGTATACCAAAGTTGTTATGAGGAGAATTGCGTGCGCGGGAAGCGGTTGGGGCTGGGTGGGCGGGGTTCGCGGTTGGCGGCGGGGGTGGTGCTCTTGGGTTTGGCGTTGGTTTCCGTCAATCTTCGGCCTGCTATCACCACCATCGCCGGTGTCATGAACCAGGTCCCGGGGGCGTTTGACCTGGACCCCGTTCTGCTACCCGTTTTGGGTACGTTGCCCGTGCTGGCCTTCGGCGTTTCGGGGCCGATCGGGCCCTGGCTTGCCCGGCGGTTTGGAACGGGGCCCGCCGTGGCGCTTGCACTGTTGGTACTCGCTGCCGCGCTGATCGTCAGGGTCCTTGTACCTGCGCTCCTGCTGCCCGGCACGTTCCTTGCGGGCATGGCAATCATGACGGCAAGCGTGCTGGTTCCCCAGATCGTCAAGGCGAACCACGGCACCGGTTGGTGGACCGGACTTTGCACCATGGGCTTTGGGCTCGGCGCAGCGCTCGGCGCAGGTTTGGTCCAGCCCCTTGCCCAGGCCTTCGGTGGAAGCCTCGCCTGGGCACTGGCGGTGTGGGCAGTCCCGGCGCTATTGGGAGCCTGCCTCATCCAACGCTCCGGAGGACAGCCGACGTCGGCAGAGGCTTCCGCTGGCAAAGCCGGGTCAGCGGCAGGCGCCGTTATGTCGCTGACGCAGGACCCGCCGTCGTCCTCTGTGATGCCGGCGCCCGTCGAGCCGCCGGAAGGCACGCCCCTGCGCAAGCAGCGCACAGCCTGGGCTGTGACGGCGTTCTTTGGACTGCAGGCCATGCTCTACTTCGCCATCACGTCCTGGCTGGCTGTTTACCTCGTCTCCAAAGGGCTGTCATCGGCAGAGGCTGCTGCGTTGCTGGCCTGGTTCAGCCTTGCCGGGCTCCCCGCAAGCCTGCTGGCTCCTGTGCTGGCCGGTCGTCCTGCCATCCTGAGGATCATGGCACCCGGCCTCGGACTGGCCGTGGCCCTCGCACTTTTGGGCGTCCTCGCCGCGCCAGCCGGTCTGCAGTTCCTCATGGTGGGGATCCTGGGAGTCGTCCAGAGTGCAGGGTTTGGCCTTGCCATGGCGCTGGTGGTGATCCGTTCCTCGGGTCCGCAAACAGCCGGGAAGCTCTCGGCCATGAGCCAAGGCTTGGGGTTCGCCCTTGCCTCGCTTGGTCCACTGGTGGCCGGACTCCTCCATACCTGGACCGGAGGCTGGGAAGTGACGTTCTGGGCGCTCGCGGCCGAGGCGGTGATTCTGGCTGCTGCAGGCTTCCTGGCGATCCGTGGCCCCGTAGTGAATGTCGAGCCCGTGAGCCGAAATTCATCCCCCAACGGACTATTCACCCTCGCACGCGGGGGTGAATAGTCCGTTAGACGGTGTTCGGCCACTGTCGGCGGGCTATGCTCCGGCGTATCCTCTGCGATATGACCAACTCAACGTCTGGCGACAACACTCCCAACACTCCCAACACTCCCGCCACTGAAGTCCTGGAGACCAACGAATGCTGGGAACTCCTCCGTGGAGTTTCCGTGGGCCGGCTTGCCGTGTGGGTGGACAATCACCCGGACATCTTCCCGGTGAATTACAAAGTGGACCACGGGACCATGGTTTTCCGCACGGGGGAGGGCACCAAGCTTCATGCAGCCCTTGGTGACGCTCCTGTTGCGATCGAGGCTGACGGTGTCGATGCGGAAACCGGAGTGGCCTGGAGCGTGGTGGTCAAGGGGCAGGCCTCCGCCGTGAAGCTGACGCAGGACGTGCTGGATACCATCGGCCTTCTCTTGTTTCCTTGGGAAGCGGGGCAAAAGGACCAGTTCATCCGCATTGTTCCATCGGACGTGTCCGGGCGTCGCTTCAAGGTAACGCCTCCTGTGACCTGGTGGACGCCGCTGGACGACGCGCCCACTGCCAGGGGCGAGTAACCCTTAACGCCGAAACCCGCTCTTGTCCGTCACTCAGACCGTTGTACGGTCAGGAGAGCGAACGAGAGCGGGTTACTTAGCAGCTACACCAGTTCCAGTTGGTCTGCCACCACCTTGCCGGCGTGGATAACGGTACGGTCCTTGCCCCGGTCCATCACTGTGGAAGCTACAGTCTCGCCCTCCACCAGCATCAGTTCGGCGGGATCTCCGACGTCGACGCCGGGACGGTGGGCGGTGTCCTTCAGCCGGGTAGCGCTGGGGTCAAGGATGCTCGCCCCACCGATGGTGGCGATCGCCAGGCAATGCTCGATCAGCTCGTCCTTGCGGAACCCATGGGTGAATGTGAGCTGCCAGGTGCGGTCCAGCATGTCCGTGTTGCCGTAGGGGGACCAGTAGTCGCGCTGGCCGTCCTCGCCCAATCCCAGACGCACCCCGGCCTCGGTGAGGAGCGGGATGGGCAGTTGGCCTGCTGCAGCCGGGGCGACGGAAGCCATGGATACGTCAAGTTCCGCGAAGGCATCAATGAGCCTGCGCGTAGTGGCCTCGTTCACGCTGCCAAGTTGGTACGCGTGGGACATAGTGACCTTGCCCTGCATACCGAGCGCCCGCGTGCGCTCCAGGACGAGGTCGGTGCTGAAGACGCCCAGCTCACCGGGCTCGTGGAGGTGGATGTCGATTGGCACCTGATACTTCTCAGCCAGGCCGAACACGATGTCCAGGTGCTTCGCCGGATCCCGGTCCAAGCTGCAGGGATCAATCCCGCCCATGACGTTGGCACCTGCCTTCAATGCCTCCTCCATGAGCTCCACTGTCCCCTCTTCAAGAAGCAGGCCGGCCTGCGGGAACGCGATGATATCCACCCAAGCCTGACCTGCGAACTTCTCCTTGGCAGCGGCAACGGCTTCGAAACGCTCCAGCCGGCAGTCCACATCCACCTGCGCATAAGAACGAACCCGCGTTGTACCACGGGCAATCATCCGGCCGAGGGTGTCGTTGACGCGGTCCTGAAGCGGGACCTCGGCGTTACGCCAGTTTTGACGGTCGTTCATCATCATGGTCCACACCCCGGGACCACCTGTGTGCTCCCGGAACGGCAGGCCGATCCGGGTGGAATCCAAATGCACGTGGACATCGGAGAACGACGGCAGCAGTAAGCGTCCGCGGCCTTCTACGACCATCACACCCTCGGGAACGACGCCGGCAGGATCATGTGGTTCGACGGCGGTGATCTTGCCGCCTGCTTCGCCTGCAACAAGAGTGACGTCGCTGAGCGCTTGCCCCCAGGGGCGGACGGCGCGGATCAGGGTATTCAATGGTTGCTCCTTTGCTAGTGAAACTATTGCCTGAATCTATTGCACGCCTGCCAGGACCGTTGCTGCCATACCTGTGTGGTGGCAGGCGGGCGCAGCGGGCTGGGCAGGCGTGGGAATCTCATCGATGCAGCGTTGACGCTGCTCCTCGGGAAGAGTGCCGATCAGCGGGCAACGGGTCCGGAAGACGCAACCGCTGGGCGGATTTGCAGGTGAGGGGAGGTCTCCCCGGAGTCGGATCTTCACTTGCTCGCGGGCTGCGCGGGGATCCGGCAGGGGGACTGCGGAGAGCAAGGCCTTGGTGTACGGGTGCAAAGGGTTCCGGAAGAGCTCATCCCGGGGTCCCTGTTCCACGATCTTGCCCAGGTACATCACGGCAACTTCATGGGAAATGTGCCGGACCACGGAGAGGTCGTGGGCAATGAAGATGTACGACACTCCGGTGTCGCGCTGGATCTGCTGCAACAGGTTCACCACTTGGGCTTGAACGGAGACGTCCAAGGCAGATACAGGTTCGTCGCAAACAATCACCGATGGGTTGAGGGATATGGCCCGGGCAATTCCCACGCGTTGCCGCTGCCCACCGGAGAACTCGTGCGGGAACCGGTTGTAGTGCTCAGGTTTGAGCCCCACTTGGTCAAGGAGTTCCTTGACCCGGTTCTTCAGGCCGCCCTGTGGATTGATCTTCTGCGCCACCATGGGAGCTGCAATGGCTGTACCCACTGTCTGCCTCGGGTTCAGGGAGGCGAACGGGTCCTGGAAGATCATCTGGACTTTGCGCCGGAAGTTGTAAAGGTCCCGCCCGCGGAGCTGGCTGATGTCGACGCCATCCACCATGATCCGGCCGCCGGTCGGGTCCATGAGCCGTGCCAGCATGCGTCCGGTGGTCGACTTACCGCAACCGGACTCACCCACGAGTCCCAAAGTCTGGCCTCGAGCGAGACTGAAGGAGACGCCGTCGACCGCTTTGACCGACCGCTTGGGAGCCCCTGGCAGGAGGCCGCCCTTCAGCGGAAAGTGCTTCTGGAGGTTCTCCACCTGGAGAATTGGTTGATGTTCCATGGCGGGTCCTAACGCGAATTCCGGATGGTGATGATCTGCGGCCCGGTCAGATGGCAGCGCTTGCCATGCCCGTCGTCCACCGTCAACTCAGGCCGCTGCTTGGCGCAGAGGCCGTCGCCCACCAGTTCGGCGTACTGGCACCGCGCGCTGAAGATGCAGCCCTTGGGCAGGTCAAGGAGCGACGGCGGCTGGCCGGGTATGGGGTTCAGCTGGCTCGCGGAGCCGTTCAGGGTGGGCATCGAATTGAGCAGGCCCAAGGTGTAGGGGTGCTGGGTGTCGTAGAAGATCTCATCCACGGGACCCGATTCGACGCACTGGCCGCCGTACATCACCAGGACGTCGTCGCATACTTCGGCCACGACGCCGAGGTCGTGCGTGATGAGGATGAGCGCGGAGTTGGTTTCCTCCTGGAGCTCTGACATGAGGTCCAGGATCTGGGCCTGCACGGTTACGTCCAACGCGGTGGTGGGTTCATCCGCGATCAGCAGCTCCGGTTCGCAGATCAGCGCGATGGCGATCATGGCCCTTTGGCGCATTCCGCCGGAGAAGTGGTGGGGGTATTCGTCGAACCGCTGCTCGGGGCTGGGGATACCCACTCTTCCCAGCATGTCGACGGCGGCCGCCCGGGCCTGCTTTTTGCTCGCCTTGTTGTGGACCAGATAAGCCTCCGCGATCTGGTGCCCAACGGTGTAGAACGGGTGCAGCGCCGAAAGCGGATCCTGGAAGATCATGCCGATGTTACGGCCGCGGAGTTGGCGCATGGCAGATTCCGGGAGGATGACCAGATCCTTGCCCTGGAACATTGCCTGGCCGGTGACGTGGGCGGAGGTGCCCTTAAGGAGCCCCATGAGGGCTTGGCTGGTGACGGACTTTCCTGAGCCGGACTCGCCGACGATGCCAAGCGTCTGGCCCCGCTCCAGGGTGAAGTCCATCCCGTTGACGGCAGAGACCAGGCCGTCGTCCGTGGGGAACTTCACGGAGAGGTTGCGGACGTCCAGGAAGGCAGCTGCCTCGGGTTCCGGCGCAGGCCGGGTGAGCGGTTGGGTGAGTGGTGTGTGGGTCATTGGAGCCTCACTCGGGGATCGATGGCGGCATAGGCAAGGTCCACCACAACATTGGCTACGATGACGAAGAACGCGGCCAGCATGGTGATGGCCATGGTGACGGGCAGGTCACCCGAGATGGCGGCGTGTACGGCGGTGAAGCCCAGGCCGGGGACGGAGAAGATCTGCTCGGTGAGGACGGCACCTCCCAGGAGCAAGCCGATGTCCATGCCAAGCATGGTGACAACAGGTGTGATCCCGGCGCGAACGCCGTGCTTGAACGTCACGGTCCGCGGTGCCAGGCCCTTGGCGCGGGCAGAGCGGATGAAGTCCTCGCCGAATGTCTCGATCATGTTGGTCCGGGTGACACGGATGTAGGAGGCGCTGAACAGCACGGCCAACGCAATCCATGGCAGCAGGTAGTTTGCCACCCAGGCGCCTGGCCCCTGTGGACCAAAGGGGCTATTGATCTCGTTGGTTGTGAACGGCAGAAGGTGCAGCTGGTTGACGAAGAGGAGCAGCAGGAACAGGCCCGTAACCGGGATGGGCAGCGATACGCCCACCGAGGCCGCGCCGACGATGAACTTGTCCACGGGCGAGCCCTTGCGCAGCGCTGCGAGAAGGCCCAGGCCGACGCCGGTGATGGTCCACAGGATGAGGGCCCCGATGGCCATGGAGAACGTGTAGGGGAGCGAGCGGGCAATGATGTCCGCAACGCTCTCATTGGTCTGGAAAGACTTGCCCAAGCATGGCCACTCGCAGAGCGTCTGGGCTCCTGGTGCACCAATCATCCGGGGCGAGAAAAGGCCACGCATGTAGTCGATGTACTGGACAAAGAAGGGCTGGTCCATGCCCAGGGCAACGCGGGCCTCGGCCACGCGTTCGGGAGTGCATTCCTGTCCGCAGGCGGCAGCCGCGGGGTCCGAGGGGCCAAGCTGGAAGAGCGTGAAAGTGATGAAACTGACTGCGGCCAGCAGCAGGACCAACGATCCGGTCCTGCGAAGAATGAAAGTCATCATGGTGGTGGTTGCGGGCCGCCCGCTGTAGCAGGCGGCCCGCTTCTCCTTCTGGACTATGCCGGATTAGTTGACGAAGCCCGATTAGTTTTCGAAGCCCGGTTAGTGCTCGACGCCGACGATCGAGAGGTCGATGCCGCCGAAGAAGTAGCCCACCTGGGCGTTGCGGACGTTGGATCCCACCACGCTGTTGGTGTGGCTGCGGATGAGCGGGACGATGGGATACGTCTTCAGGGCAGTGCCGAACGCCTCGGACCATTTCTTGCCAAGCTCTTCAGAAGTGCCGTCCGTGTTGCGCAGATCAAACATCGTCTTGGAAACTACGGGATCGAAGTAGCGGGAGGTGTTGGAGAAGCCGTAGTTGGTGCCTTCGTTGTTCGGTCCCAGCAAGGGGTCAGCTGAAGTACGGACGGAGGCCGGATCAGCGCCGCCGCACCAACCCGAGCGGCCCATGTCCGGAAGCTGTTCGCTGGCCAGGACCGAGTAGTAGTTCGGCGCCGGGATGGCCACCAGCTCAACATCGATGCCCAGGGCCTTCAGGTTTTGCTGGACTACGGTGCCGGTGTTCTTGAAGGCGTCGCGGTTGTTGGCGTAGCCGTACGTGAGGGTCTTGGGGTAGTCCTTGCCTTCAAGGAGCTTCTTGGCTTCCTCCAGCTTGGGCTTGCCCGCAGGATCCAGATCCAGCTCCGTCTCCACGTAACCACGCATCTTGGAGTTGAGCGGGCTCTGCGTGATCTCGCCAAAGCGTCGTCCGCCGTACTGCACCAGGATGGATTGGCGGTCCAAGGCCAGGGCGATTGCCTTGCGGACGTCCGGGTCCTTGATCTTTTCCGTGTTCAGGCTGAGGACATCGTTGCACCCGAGGAGGCCGGACGCGACGCGATCCTTGACCTTGGCATCGGCCAGTTTGGCGGAATCCGAGGTTTGGAGAGCGCCGTTGGAATCGAGCGTGATGGCATTAGGATCCGAGTCAGCCAACAACTGCTGGCTGATGGTTGCCTGCGAGGTGGAGAGGGAGAAGCTGAACGTGTCCGGGAGCGCAGTGCGGTTGGAGTCCGTGGCCGGATCCCAGTGCGGGTTGCGGACCAGCTTTAGCGACTTGCCCCGGTTGTACGACTCCACCATGTAAGGCCCCGAAGACACAGGATGGTTGGTGTAGTCCAGCTTGGTGTCCTTGGCCTTGGGTACCGGCGCCGTGTTGGAGCGGGACGCCAGCGCAGGGAACTCAGCGAACGGCTTCTTCAGATGGAAGACGATGGTCCGGTCATCCGGTGTTTCAACCGCCTGAAGCGACGCGGAAGGATCCTTGTACGGCCCCTTGTATCCGCCGGCGTCGAGCGCTGAATTCAATTCTTGCGGTGCCTGGGTGAAGACATCCTGCGCGAAGGTGCGTTCCACGCCGTACTTGATATCGGCGGAGGTGATGGGTGTGCCGTCCTCGAACTTCACGCCTTCCTTGAGCGTGAACGTCCAGCTGAGGCCATCGTCGGAAACTTTGCCGGTGTCCGTGGCGAGGTCAGGGACCACTGTTGGGGGTTGCCCTGCGGTTTCCTTGGCCATGGTCAGGGTCCGGTAGTACAGCTGGCCCACATTGGCGGTCTGGACGTAGTTGCTGTTGCCGGGATCCAGGGTCTGGAAGTCCGAGGACATCAGGACGTTGAGGTTGCCGCCCTTGGTGTTGAAACCGGTCTTGACCACGTTGGGTGCCAGCTCCGTGACCGATTCTGCGGACTTGGTGTTGCCGGGCTGGTTCTGGCCAGCGGCGCAGCCTGTGGCGGCCATGGCAATCAGCACGGAAAGCGCCAGTGCTCTCGTGGGGGTTTTCATGATGCTCCTCTTGAAGGGGTTGGGTGGAGGGAGATGGTGGAAGTTAGTGGCGGGAAGCCTTGGGGTCCAGCGCGTCCCGGACGGCGTCGCCCAGGAGGTTGAACGCCAGGACGGTGACGATGAGCATGACGCCCGGAACAGCCAGGAACCACGGATCGCTGAGGTACCAGTTGCCGGATTGCGCAGCGTTCAGCATTTGGCCCCACGACGGTGTGGGGTCCTTGACGCCGACGCCGAGGAAGGAAAGGGCGGCTTCTGCCGAGATGTTGGTGGGGATCAGCATGGTGGCGTACACCAGGACCACTCCCATGACGTTGGGGATGATCTGGCGGAACAAGACACTGAGGTGGGAGGCCCCGAAGGAACGGGCCGCTTCCACGAATTCGCGTTCGCGGAGGCTTAGGACCTGGCCGCGGACAATCCTGGCCAGGTAAGCCCAGCCGAAGAATCCAAGGATGATCACCAGTGAGGCCATGGGCAGGAAGCTGCCTTCACCCAGCGGTGTATCGCGGAGCCGGGATTGCAGGATGGGCGTCAGGGAGAGCACTAAAAGCAGGTGGGGGAATGCGAGGAACAGGTCCATGATGCGGCTGATGACGGCGTCGGTCTTGCCACCGAAGTAGCCAGCGGCCGCACCCAATACTGTTCCCAGAACTACGGAAACGGCAGTGGACAGCAGGGCGATGGTGAGGGATACCTGGCCACCGTAGGCAAGCCGGGCGAAAAGGTCCCGCCCCAAGCCGGGCTCCACGCCCAACCAGTGCGCGGCCGACGGATACATATAGCCGGGGAGCGGCAGGCCAGGCGTCTGGAAGTCGTCCAGTACCTCGGGGCTGGTGTTGGAGGTGAAGGGGTCATTGCCGGACATTGCACTGAGTACGGGGGCAAGGATGGCGAACAGCATGATGGCCACCACGACGCACAGGCTCAGGAGTGCGATCTTGCTCCGCCGGATCCTCATCCACGCCGTGGCGAGCAGCGAGCGCGCCTCGGCGGGTGCTGCTTTGCCCTCAGGCGAGGCTGCCGGAGTGGGCGGCGGACTGCCGGTATTCGGTTCGATGGACTGTAGCTGGGTCAACGGTTGTGCTCGTTTCATGATCCAGGGAGCTGACTCCGCGATTCTTGTATACCAAACTAGATTAGATCAGGATCGATGCGATGTAAATCACAAATAATGTACTGTTTGGAATACCAGATAGCTATTTTGTTCGAGCAAAGGAGTGCACGTGCCCACAAAGGCAACTGCCCGCTACGTCCTGGGGCACAACAAAGGGCAGCACGTGCTGCTGGAGGATGCCTGCGTGGTCTACAGCGGCGACACCATTGAGTACGTCGGCCATGACTACACCGGGCCGGTGACGGAAGAGATTCACCTCGGTGACGCACTCCTGATGCCAGGGCTGATCGACCTCGACGCCCTCACGGACATTGACCACCTCATCCTGGACAGCTGGGCCGGGCCGGAGCAGGCAAAGGGGCACCAATGGTCCGATGACTACTTCCGCAACCGCCGCATGGACGTCTTTACCGCCGAGGAACGCCAGCAGATCCGCGAGTACGCCCTTATCCAGCTGATCCTGCACGGCATCACTACGTACATGCCCATTGCATCGGAGGTCCACTCCGAATGGGCGGAGTCCTTCGAGGAACTCGTGGGTATGGCGGAGACCAGCCGGCGGCTGGGCTTGCGCGGCTACCTCGGGCCTGCATACCGCTCGGGCGTGAATGTGGTGTTGGAGAACGGCGAACGCTCAGTAATGTTCGACGTCGATCGTGGCCGTGAGGGGCTGGCGGACGCGTTGCGCTTCATTGACCACGCAACGCAACTGAACGATCCACTGATTAAGAGTGTCCTGCTCCCGTGCCGCATCGAGACCCTGGACATGGAACTGCTCAAAGCAACGGCGGCGGCTTCGGCAGAGCACGACGTCCTGGTTCGCCTGCACTCCCTGCAGGGCCTGGTGGAACGGGAACTCATTCTGGACTGGCATGGTGTCACGCCCCTGGAGCTCCTGGACCAAGTGGGCATGCTCAACGAACGCCTGCTGATCCCGCATGCCACCTACACGGACCGCAACCCCGCCGTGTTCGGAGAGGATCGGGGCGACCTGGCCCGGCTGGCAGCCAGTGGTGCCAGCATCATCCACTGCCCGCTGACATCCATGCGCTACGGCAGCACCTTGGATTCCTTCAATGCCTACAAAGCAGCGGGCATCAACATCTCCCTGGGCACCGACTCTTTCCCGCCGGACCTGATCCGGGGGATCGATGCAGGCGTGCAGCTGGGCAAGATCCTGGCAGGCAGCAACGACGCCGGCGACCTCGCCGGATACTTCGACGCCGCCACACTCGGAGGTGCCCGGGCACTGCGACGAACCGATCTTGGCCGGTTGGAGCCCGGGGCCCAGGCAGACATGGTGGCCTTCTCCTTGGGAGACATCCGCGATGGCGTTCACGAGGACCCACTAAGGACACTCACGCTCAACGGAACAGCCCGGCAAGCAGTACTTTCAGTGGTGGCCGGCCGGACCATCATGGCCGACGGTCTCATAGAGGGAGTGGATCTGGACTACTGGCGCGGAAAGGCCCAGGAACTCTTCGCCAGGATGCGTGAGGCCTACACACCCAGGGATGCCCTGAACCGCCCCTCCGACGAGCTGTTTCCACCCGTGTATGCTCGGGTTGAACGCTGACCGGCGCCGGCCGGCGAAGGGAGCGGACGCTGGCATGAAGGGAAGTTTGACAGTGGCTGAGGCGATGCCGGAAACCGGAAATGGCCGCGATGACGAGGCCCGCGCGGAGCACGTCTACCAACTGGTGTTGGAGGGAATCGTCACGGGCACCTTCGCACAGGGTGGGCGTTTGCGCGAACGGGAACTGTCCGAGATGTACGGCGTCTCCCGGATCCCGGTCCGCGAAGCCATCCAACGCCTGGAGAAGGACGGCTTCGTGGCCACCTTCCCGCGCCGCGGCGCCGTGGTCCGGCAACTCACGCTCACCGACGTCAACGAGCTTTTCGACGTTCGCCTTTGCCTGGAAACGTTCGCCGCCAGGATGGCTGCCATCCGCGTTGCCGAAGGCCATTCCAGTGGCCGGCTCGAGGAACTGATGGAAGCCTCCAATGCCGCCATCGACGAGGACCGGGCAGAGGATGTAGCACTGATCAGTGCCGAGCTCCACGCCGAGATCGTGCGTCTCTCCGGCAACAGGCTGCTCATTGAGTCCGTGAAGCCGCTGTTCGGCCGCATGCGCTGGATCTTCGGATTGGCACACAACCGCAGCAACGAACTCCAACGGGACGAACACAAAGAGCTGTGCAACGCCATCCTGAAAGGCCGGCCGGACCTGGCCTACTCGCTGGCGTACACGCACATCGAGCTCGGCCGGGAACCCGTGCTGGCAGGCCTCGCGGAGACCCTGGAACCCTGAATTAGTCGTCAGAGCCCTGAGTTAGTCGTCCGCGTCCGGGTACTCGTCCACTTCGTCGTACCGGCCTGACTCCTCCACCTCTACTTCAAGGATCTTGAGCATCTCGGTGTCAGGGTTCAACATGATGGCAGCCTCGTCCCTGCGGTGCTGCAGCACAGTGTCCAGGTAGGACTGCACAGTCTCAGCCAGCGGGATGTAGCGATCCTGCTTCTGGCTCATGTACCAGCGGTGCTCCAGGACCTCGTGCACCACTTCGGCCGGTTCCAACTTGCCGGCAAGGTGCCGGGGGATGGAACGCACGATCGGTTCGAAGATCTGGCTGACCCATGCGTGGGCGCTGATTTCCTCGTCCAGGTCAGGGTTGTTGTCCGCCCTGAACTGGTCCATATCGTTCAAAAGCCTGCGGGCCTGGTTCTCCTGGGCGTCCAAACCGGTAAGGCGCAGCAAGCGCCTCTGGTGATGGCCGGCGTCGACGACTTTTGGCTGCAGCTGGATGGTGGAACCGTCCGCCGTGGTCTTGATGGCATATTCCTCGACGTCGAAGCCGAGCTCGTTGAGCCTGCGAATGCGGGCTCCCACGCGCCAGCGCTCGCCGAGTTCGAAGGATTCCTTCTCAGTCAGTTCAGCCCATAGCCTGCGGTAACTGTCCATGATGAGCTCGCTGGTAGCCACGGGATCGACCTTTTCCTCGATGAGCCCGCCATCCAGGAGGTCCATCAGCTCACCGGCGATGTTGACGCGGGCAATCTCCAGGTCATACTCGCGCTGGCCCATGGACAGATCCGGGTAGAGCTCGCCCGTCTCGGCATCCACAAGGTACGCCGCGAACGCGCCGGCGTCGCGACGGAACAGCGTGTTGGAAAGCGAGACGTCGCCCCAATAGAAGCCAATGAGGTGCAAGCGGACAAGGAGCAACGCCTGGGCGTCGATGAGGCGCGTCAACGTGTCCTTGCGCAGCATCTGCGAGAAAAGTGCCCGGTAGGGCATGGAGAACTTCAAATGCCGGGTGACCAACACCGGGTTGAGGGGTTTGCCGTCGACCGTGGTCCGGCCGGTGATGACGGCCACCGGCTCAACACACGGAACATCCAGCCGTGCCAGCTTGCGGAGCATGTGGTACTCGTGGCGGGCAACGTGCTCGGACGTTTCCTTGATGGCAATGACCGATCCACCAAGGTGGGCGAAACGCACGATGTGGCGGGAGATACCGCGGGGGAGGGCGGCGAGGTTCTCGGCTGGCCATTCCTCCAGCGCAATGTGCCACGGCAGGTCCAACAACTCCGGATCCGCTGCGGCGGCGGTGATGTTAAGGGAACCGATAACGCTGGCCGGTGGTGCTGTGTCCTGCGCGCTGGCCGCCTCAGTCCGGGGGAGCTTGCCGATCTGCCCGTAGTCGGTCGGTTCATCGTGCCACTGGGCTTCGTTTTGCTCGCTCATGCCTCAATTGTTCCGTACTCGCCGGTGTTGGCGTTCATTGCTGCGGGAAAGGGAAATTCGGGCATCGCGGACCACTGGACGTCCGGTGCTGCCTGGAACGTGACGCCCTGCCTTGTGAGGCGCTCACCCAAGGCGCCAAGCCGACGTCGGAAGTCACCAAGGTCCCGCACGTCCTGGGCCGACCACGACACTTCCGCCAGGGAAACGGCCCTGGGGTACAGGAGCCAGTAGGCCTGCTGGTTGTTGCGGACGGTCTCCGTCCACAGCGGTCCTTCGACGCCAAGGATCCCGTCATCTTGCAGGCCCCCTTGTGCGGGATTCCAGTCGTAGTACTCGGACCACGTGAATGGCCCGCCCTCCACCCACTCAAGGCCGATGGGACTGGTTGCTTCATACTTCTGGTCCAGGTAGGTGTTTGCCGCAGGGGACATGATGACCTTGGAGCCGCTGCTTTCGGCCTGCCGAACAACCGGCGCGAAATCACCGTGCCAATACTGCACCACGGCCGCTTCCGGGAGTTCGACGTCGGCGTATTCGTTCCAGCCCACCACGGTCTTGCCTGTTTCGGCACCGATCCTTGCGAACTCCTGCACCATGGTCACGTAGTTATCGTGTCCGGTCACGAGGGCCTCGTCGCCACCGATGTGGAGGTACGGTCCGGCCGTGATGGCGGCAAGCTGACCCAGGACCTCGCGAACGAACTCGTAGGTTGCGGGGAGCGCGACGTCCAGGGTCGACCAGCCAACCTCGGAGGTGGTGCTCATGGGTTTGGCCTGGCCATCCGGGTTGAGCTGGGGGATGGCGGCGAGGGCGGCATTGACGTGTCCGGGGAGGTCGATCTCCGGGACCACCAGTACGTTCCTCGCAGCGGCGTACTCCTGGATATCCCTGTAGTCCTGCTGGGTGTAGAACCCCTCCCGGCCGAGGGCAGGCAGGGTACCGGGGACCTCAACGGCACCCTGCCCGCCGATCGCTGCCAGATTGCTGTACGCCAATCCGGACGGGTTGTCCTCAGGTTCGTGGATTTCGATGCGCCAGCCTTGGTCATCCGTGAGATGAAGATGTAGCGCGTTCAGCTTGAACTGCGTCATCACATCGATCTGCTCCTTCACCTCTTCCACCGTGAAAAAGTTCCGGGCGACGTCGAGCATGAGTCCGCGATAGGCGAACCTGGGCGCGTCCTTAATCTCGACGGCGGGAATCACCCAGGTGCCGCTGATCCTGTTGTTTGAATCCCTGTTGTTCGAATCGTCCGCGCCGCTGAGGGAGTGTTCAATGGCAGGCGGGAACAACTGACGGAGCGTTTGGACTGCGTTGAAGAGGCCAGCAGGGGTTGTTGCCGCGAGGCGCGCACCGGCATCGGTGACAGTCAGCCGGTAGGCTTCCGGACCGCCGTCGAGCGTTTCCATGAACTCCAGGGCGATGTCGCCGGCATTGGCAGACTCGACGATGGGAAGAGCGAAACCTGTTCCGCGGCGAAGAAGCACCGCCAGCTGCTCTGCGACCGGGACGGCCGCCTGGCTTGCCGCGATCCGGGCCGTAGGGGCAAGCGTGAAGGCCTGTCCGTCCGATGGCGCGACGTGGACGGGCCGGGGGATCAGGTTATCCGTGGTGTTCATGCCGTTCTTTCTGCGGAAAGGTTAACGCGAGAGCGGCCCGACCGGGAAGGGTCGGGCCGCTATCAAAATGCGGATTTATTTGCTGGTGGGTGGGCCCACGCCGGCAGGGTTCCCTGGCCGAAGCGGAGCAAGGCCAGGGTGCCGGTGGGGACTAGTCGCCCAGACGCAGGCCGGTCTTGGTGTCGAACAGGTGCACGTGGCCGGACTGCGGACGAACGAAGATGGACTCGCCCTTCATCGGGGGGCGGCGGCCGTCAACGCGGGCAACGATGTCGTGGCTCTTGCCATCCAGGATGGTGTGGCCGTAGACGTAGGCATCGGCGCCGAGTTCTTCGACGACGTCAACCTCAACCTGCAGGCCTTCGCCGTTGCCGACCGTCTCGAGGTCTTCCGGACGTGAACCAACGGTAACCGTCTGTCCGTGTGCTTCTTCGAGGACATCGCGCTTGACCGGGTAAACCGTGCCACCGAACTGGACGCCGCCGTCGACGACCGGCAGTTCCAGCAGGTTCATGGCGGGGGAGCCGATGAAGCCTGCAACGAAGACGTTCTGCGGGCGGTCGTAGAGGTTGCGCGGGGTGTCAACCTGCTGGAGCAGGCCGTCCTTGAGGACTGCGACGCGGTCACCCATGGTCATGGCCTCAACCTGGTCGTGCGTCACGTAAACCGTGGTGACGCCGAGGCGGCGGGTCAGGGATGCGATCTGCGTACGGGTCTGGACACGGAGCTTGGCGTCAAGGTTGGACAGCGGCTCGTCCATGAGGAAGACCTGGGGGTTACGGACGATTGCACGGCCCATGGCAACACGCTGGCGCTGACCACCGGAGAGTGCCTTCGGCTTGCGGTCCAGGTATGCCTCGAGGTCAAGAAGCTTGGCGGCTTCGCGAACACGCTCGGCGCGCTCTTCCTTGGAGACGCCTGCAATTTTCAGCGCGAAGCCCATGTTGTCCGCAACAGTCATGTGCGGGTAAAGAGCGTAGTTCTGGAAGACCATTGCGATGTCGCGGTCCTTCGGCGGAACATCCGTGACGTCGCGGTCACCGATCAGAATGCGGCCGGCGTTCACATCCTCAAGTCCTGCGAGCATGCGCAGGGAGGTGGACTTACCGCAACCGGAGGGTCCAACGAGGACCAGGAATTCGCCATCGGCGATGTCGATGTTGAGTTTATCGACGGCGGGCTTATCTGTGCCCGGGTACAGACGCGTAGCGTTATCAAAAGTAACTGTAGCCACAGTTATCAATCCCTTCACCGGCAGGTACGTGCCGGACGATCCGTTGTGAATGGTTCATTTTCTTCAGTTGAACTCCCCGGCCGATGGCCGGGGAGGATCGTGTGACGTCGCACGGTACTGTGCGTCACATCACATCCAAGAGTATGTCAGACTTTTGGACTTACTACCAAAACGTTACGAATGTCACATGTGACGCTAATCGCACTTTATGCTTCCGCTGTGACGCGGCGGCGCTCCCGGAGGAGTGCTTCCAAGAGTTCCGCAACGTGCACCGGAGCTTCCACCCGGTACTCTGCCTGCGTGAAATCCAGGCCCACTTTGATGCCGACGTCATCGCCCATGAGCCTGCCAAAGGCGTCCTCATCCGTCACGTCGTCGCCAGCAAACAGCATGGCAGTGGCGCCGGTCGCCTGACGAAGGAACTCCACGGCCTCGCCCTTGGAAGCCTTGACCACGGACGTCTCCAGCACGCGTTTGCCGGTCTTCACGTAGACGCCTGGATGCTCACGCAGAACCCGCATGGCGGCCTCGACGGCATCTTCCGCGACGTCGTCGTCGGCAAGCCTCGTGTGGAGGACGACCCCGGCGGGCTTGTCTTCGAGCAACGTCCCGGGCGCGATGTTGACGATGCCGGCCAGGACCTCACGGACTGAAGCGAGCCGTGCAGCTTGTTCGTCATCCAGCTCCAAGCCCAATGAACCTTCGCCCAGCCATACCTCCGCCCCATGGCTGCCAATCAGCAACGTGTTCACAGGAGGCGAGGCGACCAGGCGCAAACTGTCCAGGGCGCGTCCGGAGATGAGTGCCGTCGTCGTGCGCGGCAGTTCAGCAAGGGCTTCCAAAGCCGCAGCCGATCGCGGGAGGGGCCGGGCGTCACCGGCATGGTCCACGATCGGGGAGAGGGTGCCGTCGAAATCCAAGGCAACCAGGAGTTGCTCCGTGCCCGCGATCCGCCGGATGGCATCCAACAGTTCCGGGGACAGGGACAGGGGAGTCTGCTCAGCTGTCATCGCGCACTACCTTCTCCTCGAGAGCGGCCAGGAACTCCGCTGACCAATGATCGACGTCGTGGTCCAGGATCTGCTTTCGCATCAGCTTCATGCGGCGGCGGGCTTCCTTGGGCGGGAGATTTACCGCCCGCAGGATGGCGGACTTGAGGCCATCGATGTCATGCGGATTGATCAGGAGCGCCTGCTTCAGTTGGTCGGCAGCGCCGGCGAACTCACTCAGGACCAGTGCGCCGTCGTCCTCGGAACGGGCGGTGACGTATTCCTTGGCCACCAGGTTCATTCCGTCGCGCAACGCCGTGACCAGCATGACGTCCGCCGCGAGATAGAGCGCCACCATCTCCTCAACCGGGTAGCTGTGGTGCAGGTAGCGGACGGCAGTGTTCTGGATGGTGTCGTAGGTGCCATTGATATGGCCAACCGTGCCTTCGATTTCTTCACGCAGAAGCCGGTACTGCTCCACGCGTTCGCGGCTGGGGCTCGCCACCTGGATCAGGGTGGCGTCCTCCACCTTGATGCTGCCCTCGCGCAGGAGTTCCTCGAACGCCTTCAGGCGGTGGCCGATGCCCTTGGTATAGTCCAGGCGGTCCACGCCAAGAAGGATGGTCTTCGGATTGCCCAGGTCCTTGCGGATCTGCTTGGCCCTCTCGATGATGTCCGGCCTCCCGGCCAACTCCCGGATCTGGTCAACATCGATGGAAATAGGGAAGGCCTGCGCCCGGGCAATGTGGGTGACCTCGCCGTCCGGGCCCTTTACATGCACTTGCTGCTGCTTGACGCTGGCGCCCAGGAAGCGGCGGGCGGAGCGCATGAAGTTGCCGGCGTCGCTGGGACGCTGGAAGCCCAGCAGGTCCGCACCCAGCAGGCCATCAATGATCTCGCGGCGCCAGGGCAGCTGCGCGAAGATCTCCGGAGGCGGGAAGGGAATGTGGTTGAAGAAGCCGATTTTCAGGTCCGGCCGTGCCTCGCGGAGCATGCGGGGAACCAGCTGGAGCTGGTAGTCCTGGACCCACACCGTTGCGCCGTCCGCTGCATGGCGGATGACGGCATCGGCGAACTTCTTGTTGACCGTGCGGTATGCATCCCACCACGTACGGTGGAATTCCGGCGGGGCGATGACATCGTGATACAGCGGCCAGATGGTCGCATTGGAAAAGCCCTCGTAGTACAGCTCGACCTCGTGGCTGCTCAATTGGACCGGGACAAGATCCATCGCTTCGTGGCTGAAAGGGCGGACGGTCTCATCCGGAGCGCCATGCCAACCTACCCACGCGCCGTCGGACTTCGTCATCATCGGTGCAAGCGCGGTAACCAGGCCGCCGGGGGAGCGCCGCCAGCCCCCGCCGCCATCGCCGTTGCCTTCGCTGCTGCAGCGGTCAACGGGCAGGCGGTTGGACACCACCATGAAGTCGAACTTGGTGGCCGTTGGCTTCCTGGTGGGAGAGGCCCTAACGCCGTCTTCCGTCTTGAGTTTTTCGCTTGCCAAATCCTGCATTACTGCTCCCTGGGGTTGCTGTGACTCACCTCCCAGCCTACCGGCGGAATCATAGACCGCAGTTGATCGTTCAACCACCGGGCAAGCATGTCAGCGGCAGAGCTCCTAGTTCGCTCCCGTAAACTGACCCCGTTGCCCCAAGCTATGCCCTACGACGTCGAGTAATCCGAGGAACTGATGAGCCCCGCAAACGAACCCCGCCTCTCCAAGGCCGAACGCACCGCCCAGGCACGGGAGAAAGCGCGCGAAATCCGCGAAGCGCAGCTGAAAAAGGAAAAGCGCAACAAACTCCTGATCGGTTGGGGCATCGTGGTGGCCGTCGTGGCAATCCTTGCCGTTATCGCGTTGGTCGTGACCACCAGCATTCAGCAAAGCGCACCCATCGCCGATCAGGGGCCCACTCCCGCGAACGGCAACGTGCACGGCGGCGTAACATTGCTGGCCAACTCCGACGTCGTGAAGTCCGGTGCCTCGTCCGTGAACGTGGCGGACGTCCCCTCGGCTCCGGCAACCAAGCCCGCAACCGTCACTGTTCCCGGTGGTGAGCCCGAGGCCGGCAAGCCGGTCAAGGTGATTGCGTACATCGACTTCATCTGCCCGGTCTGCAAGCGGTTTGAGACAACCTACGGCGAGTCGCTCACCAAGCTCCGCAACGAAGGCAAGATTTCCCTTGAGTACCGTCCCCTTGGCTTCCTGGACCAACAGTCCACCACCAACTACTCTTCACGCGCAGCAAATGCTGCTGCGTGCGTGGTGAACTCTTCGCCTGAGAAGTACGCCGACTTCTTCAACCTCCTCTTCGAACGCCAGCCTGCCGAAGGCAGCGCCGGTATCTCGGACAACGACCTCAAGGCCATGGCCAAGGAAGTAGGGGCAGCGAACATCGACTCCTGTGTGGACAGCAAGCAGTACCGGCCGTATGTGAAGGTCGCTACTCAGGAAGCCGCGGCCATCGGCGTCACGGGCACCCCCACCGTTTTCATCGACGGCAAGCAGTGGGATGGATCCACCGACCTGAACGCTGAGATCCAGACCGCCGTTGACGCCAAGGGCTAGGTTTTAGGAACTTACGACGGCGGCTGGTCACCCTGGGTTTGAGCCTTGCGTTCAACCCAGGGTGGTGGCCGCCTTCGTGATTTCCGTGAGGGGGAGGGTCTGGGCTAACCTTATCTAGCGTCGTTTTCGGCGCATGCCTCCTTAGCTCAGTTGGCCAGAGCACCGCTCTTGTAAAGCGGGGGTCGTCGGTTCGAATCCGACAGGGGGCTCCACGAACCCCTCCATTCCGGCGATTTTGCCCGGAGCGGAGGGGTTTTTCGTTTCCGGGAAGCGCGTCGTCAGCGTCCCGGGCTAAGGCACTTCCCCCTGAGGCACTGGGGTCCTTCGTTGACGTTCACGCTGACCCTGTCGAAGCGCCAGCAGCGGGAACAGGAGGACAGAGAGCATGCCGGCCCCAACCAGTGCCGATGAGATCCCGCTTGAAATGAACCCCTGATCCCGGCCAATGGCGGTGACGGCAACGATAATCGGCAGGCCGGTTGCCCCGAAAAGCATGATCGCCCGTTTCTCGGCGAAAGTGGACCTCGGTGGGGCAGCAAGCATCGACGGCAAGCCGCGGATGATCAGCAGGAGGAGTAGGAACAGAGGAAGTAACCCCAATGCCATGGGGCTGGACGTGAGTGCGCCGAGATCGAAATCTATGCCGGTATCGATGAAGAAGATGGGCACCAGGAATCCGAACGCGACGGCGTCGAGTTTGGTCTCGATCACCTTCCGGTCCCGTTCGGGTGCGCGCGCAATGGCCACCTTCCAGAGGACGCCTGCGGCGAATGCCCCCAGCAACATGTCCAATCCCAGGACCATGCTCAGCACCACGAGCACGGTAAGAATGAACATGATGGAGCGGACAGCGAACTGGCCGCTGGTGTGAAGAGTCCGGGTGACCTGCGAGTGGAAGAGCGTGTGCTGTGCCCTGGAGGCCAGGAAAATCGCGATGCCGGTCAGGAGAACGA
The DNA here is from genome assembly GCA_050627125.1 of Arthrobacter sp. 21a14. Lineage (GTDB taxonomy): Bacteria > Actinomycetota > Actinomycetes > Actinomycetales > Micrococcaceae > Arthrobacter. The sequence goes on from CP192487.1 coordinate 1,448,591, forward strand.
ATCCGAGAAGCACCGCCGTAGCTGGTCCCAGCTGCCTGCCGCTGAAGAACAGCGAGATTGCAATTAGGGGACCAAACTCGCCAGCTGCGCCCAATGCCGTGACGGCGATCCCCATCGGTGATTTTGATTCGCCGGAATCACGAAGAATGGGCAGCAATGCTCCCAACGCCGTGGAGCAGAGCGCCACCCCGATGATGACCGCGGCCTCCGGCGTGGGGGCCAGCAGAAAGCCTGCGCCAACGCCTGCAGCCAACGAGATCACCCAACCGGCTGAGGCGCGGATGGCGGGACGGCCTCGGATTTCGGCGAAATCAATCTCATTGCCGGCCACGAAGAAGAGCATCGCCAGCCCGAAATCGGCCAGCGTATCCGTGAACTGGGTTGATTCGATCCATCCCAACAGGCTGGGACCCAGCAGGATTCCTAGGACGATCTCGAACACTACCAGCGGCACTTTGACCATCCGGTCAAGGAAGCGGACCGCCAGAGGCGCCGCCACAGCCAGGAGAGCGATCAGAACCAAGGATGTAGACAAACCCTGCATCAGCGGTACCTCCGGTACCTTGGCCGCTTCTACCCCGGCCGCTTCGAAGGAAAAGTAATCCAAAGCTACCGCCACCCTTGCAATGACGCCATGACGTTCGACTTTCGGTCGGCGGCCAGAGTTATCCACATGCAGGAAGAAGCGCGCGACGCCGGGTCCCGGCCCGCGTTAGTCTGGTTACCTCGGCTGAAGCAAGCGGCCGCAACACCCACTGTGCGGAGCCGTTTTCCAATGTCCGATGATGATCACCTGGGCGCCCTTGCGGCGTCTTCCTTTTCCCTCCCCAAGCTCCGCCCCGGCCAACTCGCCGCCATGACCGCGCTCGCAGGTGGCCGCGACGTCCTGGCGGTCATGCCCACTGGGTACGGCAAATCAGCCACCTACCAAGTGGCAGCCAGGTACCTCTACAGCCAAACTGGGCGCCCCGCCGTCGTGGTTTCTCCCTTGATTGCTTTGCAGGAGGACCAACTGGATGGGCTGAACGGGCAGTTGGGTGACTGCGTTGCCGTTGCCATTAACTCCTCCCGTAGCGACTCGGAGGTGGAGGACGCCTGGGAGGCAGCCGAGTCGGGCAAAGCCACTTTCCTGTTTCTTGCCCCGGAGCAGCTGGCCAAACAGGAGACTGTGGACCGCATCGCCAAGCTGGACGTCACGATGTTCGTGGTGGACGAGGCCCACTGCGTCTCCTCCTGGGGTCATGATTTCCGCCCCGACTACCTCGATCTGGGAAATGTCCGCGAACGATTGGGAAACCCTCCAGTGGCGGCCCTTACTGCCACAGCCTCTCCGCCCGTGCGCGACGAAATTCTTGAACGGCTGGGCATGAAGAATCCGCTGGTCTTGGTCCGTGGCTTTGACCGGCCCAACATCAGCCTTGACGTGGTCCGCCATCAAGAAGACAAGGGCAAGCGAAAAGCCGTCCTGGAGCAGGTCGCCGAGCTGGCCAAGGGAGGAGAGCGGGGGCTCCTCTACGCCGCCACCCGGAAGGACACGGAAAAGTACGCTGCCAAACTGGCAAAGGAAGGACTCCGCGCGGAGGCTTACCACGCGGGCCGGTCGGATGCTGACCGGGAGCGCATCCATGAGCAGTTTCTGGACGATCAGCTGGACGTCGTGGTTGCCACAACTGCTTTCGGCATGGGAATCAACAAACCCAACGTCCGGTTCGTTATCCATGCCGACATTCCGGAATCACTGGATGCCTATTACCAGGAAATTGGCCGTTCCGGACGCGACGCGAAACCGGCCGCAGCCACACTGCATTACCGCGAAGAGGATCTTGGCCTCCGGAAGTTCTTCGGCACGCATTCACCGGACCCGGATTCGCTCCTTGCAGTCCTGAAGATCCTGAAAGCCGCAGGCGCTCCTGCCCCGAAGAGCGCGCTCTCGGAGTTGACGGGATTCCCTGCGCGGCGCCTCACCGGGCTCGTTAACCAGTTGGAGGAAGCCGGCGCTGTCACCACAGGCAGGCGCGGCATTCGCCTGGCCTCCAAAGCCAAACTATCGGCCCTCGTGGCTCGCGCCGTCGAACTGGCCGAGGCCCGGCAGCGCGTCGACCAGTCCCGGCTGACGATGATGCGCGCATATGCGGAGACGGACAGCTGCCGTCGACAGTTCCTGCTGGGCTATTTCGGTGAGGAACTTTCGGAGCCGTGCGGCAATTGTGATGCCTGCGCCGCTGCTTCCAAAGCCAGCAATGGTTTTCACAGCACAGAGGAAGAGCGCGGAGATGAACAGCGTGCGGGCGAAAGCGATCCATTCCCGCTGCAGTCCGCTGTGATTCACAAGGAATGGGGTCCGGGGCTGGTGATGAGGCATGAGGACGACGTCATCACCGTCTTGTTCGAGCAGGAGGGCTACAAGACGCTCTCCCGCAGCGCAGTTGTGGAGCATAAACTCCTGAAGCCTGCCTAACGCTACGAGGCTGGGTGTTTCACGTGTTCAGTTCCAGCATCAGGGCGGGCAATTCGTCGGCGAGTTCGCGCGCAAGGAACCCGAGCGGGCCCAGCTTGCTGGCCAAGCGGTCGGCCGCGGCGGCGTGGAGGTGGGTTCCCCAGCAGGCGGCCTGTGCGCCGCTGGTTCCACGCGCCCGGAGACCGGTGATGGCACCGGCCAGTACATCTCCACTGCCGGAGGTACCCAAGCCTCCGTATCCGGTGGTGATCTTCCACAGTTCAGGGTCCCCAGGGCCTTCTCCAGATGGACGTGCGATCACGCCCTGGCAGCTCACCACGGCGCCATACTGTTCGGCGACGGCGGCAACGTCAGTTTCGAGGTTGTTTACGTCCCGTCCCAGCAGGACTCCCGCCTCAGTCGGGTTAGGAGTGAGGATCAACCGGCCCCGCCAAGGTTCCAGCTTGTCCTTTATCTTCACCAGCCCGCCGAGGGCGTAGGCGTCGAGGACAACGGCCGGCCCGTCTCTGAGCTCCTCCCGCTCCAACAACCTGGTCAGCAATTCCCCTGCCAGGTCGGAATCATCCAGGCCGGGCCCGACCAACACGGCGTCTGCCCGTTCCAAATACCTTGAGATGAGGTCCAGCCCCTCACCGGTAACGGACCCATCGGCAGTCTCCGGCAAGCCCACCGCCCCGCACTCCGGGAACGCTACTCCCACCTGCACAGCCACAGACTCCGCGACTGCCAACGTCATCTTTCCGGCCCCCGCGCGGAGGGCTGCGATGCCGGCCAGGATGGTGGCGCCTGGAGTGGTTCGCGCACCGCCGATGACCAGCACAGCGCCGCGTGAGTATTTATCTTCGCCAGGAGCAGGCAGCGGCCAATCGCGCAGAAGCGACGGCGTCACCTGCGTGGGGCCGGTGGTGCCGGTGGAATCACTGTGGGTGGACACTGGCATCTCCGGCATGCTCGGTAACCGTGACTCCCTGCTCCGTGAGATGGTCGGCCACGTTGAAGCTCTCGAGCGTCCACGGTCCGGCACCAGATGGGCGCACATACCGGGTTATCGATGCGTTCAATACTGTTGTTCCGGCGGCGAGGTCAAGGATCTCGCGCTCGGACATCCCCTCCAGGACGTATCGGACCAGTAGGATCACCGCGTCATGGCAAACGAGCATCACGCGGTGTCCTCTTCCCAGATTGTTGAGCTCGTCCAGGACGGATCGCAGGCGAAGCGCTACGTCGGCCCAGGATTCACCTCCCGGTGGCCGGTAGTACAGCTTGCCCAGCCATAGGCGCCGTTCGGCCTCATCCGGGTAACGCGTTTCCACACCTAAGCGGGTGAGTCTGTCCAAAATGCCCAATTCCCGGTCCCGGAGGCGTTCATCCGTGTGGACTTTCAGGGGCCAGCCAGCTGTTTGAACGGCAATGTCCGCTGTCTGAAGGGCGCGTGCATAGGGGGAGGAGACCACCGCGTCCGGACGGAACTCCTCCGCAATCCGGGACAGCGCCGTTCCCAGTGCCTTGGCCTGATCCTGGCCGGTATCCGAGAGGTTCACGTCAGGGTCCCTGGCGGGTACGTCAATGACCTCAGCCCGCGCCAGGCGGGCTTCCGTCGCGGCCACGTTGCCTTCGCTTTCTCCATGCCGGACCAGCAACAACTCAACAGCCCCGGCCTCCTGCACCGCCTCTGTCAGGCCGTCGTCGTTCAAGAAAACCAACTCCTTCGCGCGCCCTTGCCGAATGCAGAACACTACCCACTGCGTACCCATGGGACCAGAGAATAAACGCACGACGGCGACCTTCCGCCGCGGCGCTGGCGGCCACCCGACGTCGAATCTTATCGACAGCTGAAGACTGTCAAGCACTGTTGCCGGAACCCATGGTGAAGTAAGTTGCTCGCATGGAGGACACATACCAAGTCATCGTGGTGGGTGCCGGGTTTGCAGGCGTTGAGGCAGCCAAAAAACTCGGCCGGAAGGGCGTCCGCGTCCTGTTGATTGACTCGAACAACTATCACCAGTTCCAGCCGCTCCTTTATCAACTGGCTACTTCCCAGATCGGGGTTTCAGCCATTACGCGCCCACTGCGCTCCGTTTTCCGCCGCTACAAGACCGTCAAAGTCCTGACAGCGAGTGTTGCCTCTATTGATGCTGCGCAACGGTCAATTAGCACCTCCGATGGCGTGACTTTGCGGGCGGAGATCCTGGTCATTGCGGTAGGTGCCGTTCCCAACTTCTTCAACACCCCAGGTGCCGAGCAACGCGCTTTCCCGCTGTACTCCGTTACGGACGCCACCAGGCTGGGCACCGCCATTACGCGGCTGCTTGACCAGGCCGATAGAACCTCTGACGGTCTTGTGGATGTAGTAGTGGTCGGAGGAGGACCCACTGGCGTGGAGACTGCCGGGGCCATGGCAGAAAACGTGAAGTACATGGTCCGCAAGTACTTCTCTCCCGAGCTCGCTGCCCGCTGCCGCGTGCACCTGGTGGACATGGTTCCGAGCGTGTTGAACATGTTCTCCACGAAGTCCCAGCGTTACGCCACCGAACGTCTTGGGAAGGTGGGCGTCCAGCTGCATATGGGAGTGGGCGTTACCGAGGTGCGAACCGACGGTGTGGCGCTGGCTGACGGGAGCTTCGTCCCCGCGCAGATCGTTGTTTGGGCAGGCGGTCTGAAAGCGGGAGACCTCATCAGCGCTTCGGGGCTGACACAGGGCAAAGGTGGGCGTGTCGATGTTCGTCCAGACTTGACCGCCCCGGACGTGGACGGTGTGTACGTCGTCGGTGATGCAGCGAACATCACCGATTCCACTGGCGCGAAGTTGCCCCAGCTTGGCTCCGTAGCCCAACAAGCGGGAAAGTGGGCAGCGGCCAACATCCTTGCAGACCTTACTGGCGGAAGCCGTACTCCCTTCCGCTACGTTGATAAGGGCTATATGGCTATGGTGGGCCGCGGTGCTGCCGTAGCAGAACTGGGCCGCAATCGAATCCAGTTGCAGGGCCTTTTCGCTTTCTTGTCCTGGCTCCTGGTCCATTTGGCCCTGTTGTCCGGGGTCCAGCAGAAAGTCCGTGCATTGTTTTCCTGGCTCAACGGATACCTCCTGCACAGCCCCGCGCAAGTGGTGGTCAGTGGCCCAACCGAGAAGGAGCTCTCCGGGCTGACTCTGCCCGAAGTACGTCCCGCCACACCACCCGATGCGGGATTGGAAAAGGAATAGGCTCAGCCGGAGGTGGAACGGGCCTTCTGAACGCGATGTGCCACGAATCCCCACGCCATCAGAAGGAAGCCACAGTATCCCAAGGGGGACGGATTGATTGGTATCGCCAACAGCATCAGCAGCACTCCAACTGCTACAGCAAGAACGTGGCGGGGCTGCGGTGCATAGGGGCGACGCGCGGGGATTCCTGTTTCCAGTTGACGGGCCAAGTCAGGATCCTGGATGAAAAGTTCCCGTTCGAGTTGCTGCAGCACCCTGCGCTCCCGTTCGTTTAGATGCATGGTTGTCCCTCCCATGTAGCGCTAAGGCTCCTCGGTGCGATCGGTGAGCCAACCGGTTCCTACAAGGAATTCCAGCGGCACAATAAGCTAAGCATGCTTACTAAATGCTCCGCAAGGAAAAATTCTCCGGACCCTTGTTCCGGTCCGCGTCGACCTTGGGGACTGACTACGATGGCAAGTAGGAACCCCGATCAAGGAGAACAATGTCACTGAAAGACCGCCTCAAAGCAGACGTCGTCGGCCACATGAAGGCGGGCAACAAGACAGCGCTCACCACCGTGCGGAACGTCCTGGGTGAGATCACCACTCGCGAGAAATCGGGCAAAGCGCCCATCGACTTGGACGATGCGCAGGTTACGTCCCTGCTCCAAAAGGAAGCTGCCAAGCGCCGGGATACCGCACGCATCTACACCGAAGCCGGGGAAGCAGACAGGGCGGCCGCCGAAGTTGCGGAGGCTGAGATCATCGAGGCGTACCTCCCCAAGCCACTAAGCCGCGAAGAAGTGGAAGGCATCGTCGACGAAGCCATCGCCGCTCTGAAAGCCGACGGACAGGAACTCTCAATGCGTTCAATCGGCGCCGTGATGAAGCCGGTCACTGCCAAGGTTGCAGGACGCTTCGATGGCAAGACCGTCAGCGAGATCGTGCGAGGTCGCCTGAGCTAAGATCCGCCGGCTGGCTCGCCCTTAGCGAGTCAGCCGTTCCCAAGCAGCCACCGCAAAGTGTCGGCATTGCGCACGGCGTTACCACCGCCGTCGTTGTTGAAATAGGCGTACACGTCCTTGCCCGTGCTGTTCCACTCACGGATCCGGTCCGCCCACCAACGAAGATCCTCCTCCGAATACGAGCCGCCGTAGAGGTGCTCGGGATCCGGTCCGTGCAGCCGGACGTAAACGAACGGTGCGGTGGCCCGAAGGATGCATGGCAGATTCGCGCCGCTCATGATGCAGTAGGCGGCCTCGTGGCGTTCAAGCAACGCGTAAACGTCAGGGTGGTCCCAGCTATCGTGCCGGAACTCCACCGCCACGCGAATCCAGTGGGGTAAGGCTGCCAGGAAGTAATCCAGGCGGGCATCATCGCGGGCAAAATCTGGAGGAAGCTGGACAAGCAGCACAGCTCTTTTTTCGCCCAACTCGTGCCAGCAGCGGGTAATGCGTTCCACCCACACTTCAGGGCTGTACAGCTTTTTCCCATGCGTGAGACCGCGGGGTGCCTTGACCGACATCGCAAATCCAGCCGGCAAACGATCGTGCCAGCTTTTGAATGCGGTGTCCCGCGGCCAGCGGTAAAAACTCGCGTTGAGCTCCACGGTGTCGAACCGCGCCACGTAGTGCGCCAGACGCTTGGCTGTGGGCAGGCCCGGTGGGTAGAGGACATTTTCCCAGTGGTCGTAGCTCCAGCCCGAGGTACCGATGCGGATACTCATGCTGTGGATGGTAGTCCTCGTGAGTGCGTTTGACGGATCACGGCAGGATCTTTTCCCGGCCGACGCCGCCAGTTAGTGCCTTTTCAGGACTTGATCCCAGCCCTGGCGATCAACGCCTGGAGATCTTCGGCAACCTTGGCTACCTCGCGCTGCCTGGCGTTCCAGGTTGACTTGGCTGCGTGCGTGGAGGGTCGGGTGGTCCGGGGAGAAATGCGTGTCCGGGCGTCGCGGCGGAACGCGCCATCGCGTCCAATCCTTGGGTCACGCACGGTTGCGTCGACGGTGACGCGGCCCTGAAGGGGGTCGTGGAAAAGTGGGAGGTTCATGGTCCATTCCGGGGTATCAGGATGTGAACTTTGATCCTGACATATGCCTGAACGCCGCGATATGGACGGTTGCATATCGCCCCGCAGGGAGGCGGTGCACATGTCCAGTTGTCTGACGGATGCCCAATCGGTCCTGGCAGGTACTGCGGGTACCCCGCACACCAAGCCCTCCCACGTTAAGGAAGGGACTGGTTGTCTGGTGGAGATCGGATTTCCCTTCGAGAGGACCATCAGTGCGCCAGTTACTCCCGTCTTCCATGGCGTTGCTGTGGGGCCTGCAGTTTGCCTTCCTCACTCCTGCCCTTGCCCTGATGCTGGTGGATCTTTTCCACGCGTCGCCAGCCGATGTGGGCTGGGTGCTCGCCGTGTACAACGCTGGCGGCTTTCTGGCCTCCCTGCTCATCCCGGCATATGCGGACAGGAAGCGCGACTACTTGCGGCCGATGCTGCTCTGCGGGTTCCTGGCCCTGGCACTTCCCTGCGTACTGGCCTTCACCACAACATTGCCAGTAGCCGTGATTGCCCTGATAGCTTTGGGCGGACCATCAGGGGTTGGCATGTCCCTGTTTTTTGCCCATCTTAAGCATTCGGGGGCGGGCTCATCAGACGTGGTCAATATGCGTGCGATCGTCTCTTTCTCATGGGTTGCCGGGCCACCGCTGGCCGCGCTGATGGTGGGGGCGCTTGGTAGCCGGGCGATTTTGCCCGCTCTCGCAGCCGTTGCCCTCCTGAATCTCGTAGCGACCGGTGCCGCTCTTCGCAGGGAAACCACCGCCGACAAAGCAGACTTCGTGTCTGGCGACCATCAAACTGACAGCCCGCTGACATCCAAATGGGCCGTTACTGGTGTGGTCATAGGTTTTACGCTGCTTCAGGCAACTGACAGCAGCGCCGTGACCATCATGGCACTCTTCGTAGGCCAGAGAATGGGCGGGGAGCTGATTTGGGCGGGTATTGCCCTGGGCGTCGCCGCAGCTCTCGAGATACCTGCCCTCCTGGTGATCGGGCGGCTCAGCCGTAACCTGTCCGGGACGGTGCTCATAACATCGGGCTGTATAGCTGGAATCTTGTACTACGCAGGAATGACCTTCGTGGCTGATCCCATCACACTGCTGCTCCTTCAGATCCTGCATGCCTGGTTCTTCGGTGTCGTGGCGGGCATAGGCCTGACCCTGTTCCAGCAGATCATCCCGCGTCCAGGCCTGGCAGCCGGTCTCTTCACCAATACCCGGCGCATTGGCGCCGTAGCTTCAGGTCCGATCATTGCTTTCGGATCAATGACAACCTTCGGTTACCAAGGAACCTTCGCCGTGTGTGCGGTCCTGACCCTGGCGGCCATGTTGCTCATCCAATTCACGGCAAGGGCCGGAAAATCACCAACGCGGCGCCGGGACCGCAACCGGACCGGAGCCGTGATTACCCCCACAGAGCCTTCTTCAATAGCGCCCTGAGTTGGGCGTTCTCCTCTTCATTTAATGCCCCGAGCTGGGTTTGTTCGCACACCTCCAGGGCAGCGCGGGCCTTCGTGTGGATTCGGCGGCCCTCGGCTGTGGAGACGATGATCTTGGCGCGCCTGTCTTGCTTTCCCTGCGCTCGCTCTACCAGGCCCCGGTGCTCCAGGTCGTCCACGAGGCTCACAACCTGGCTGGGGTCCAGGCTGAGGAAATCGGCGAGTTCGCGCTGGGTCGGTTCCAGTCCACTGCAGGCGAGCGTCAGTACTGAAAAGGACCTTTCCCGCAGTCCAAAGTCGCTCAGCGCACGGTTATTCAGGACTGACCCCATGGCGTGGAGCTTGGCGAGGAGCAGGCCTACGTCGTTCCCAATTTTCGCGGCCGCGAGGCGCGGGGTTTCGACGTTGGTGCTTTGCGGGCCCATGACAACTCCAATAGTAAACAAAAACAATCATTGACTTTTTCAATGATCCATAATCTCATTGATCATGACAAGGATCTCACGGGGCAGTGGGATCGGCCCCACCGGCTCCGGCCGGTTACTGCATGCGAAGGAGCACGCCATGAGCTTGAACGGCAAGGTTGCAATCGTCACCGGGAGTGGACAGGGTCTTGGACTCGCTTACGCGAGGGAGCTCGCCCGCCAAGGCGCCGCCGTCGTGGTCAATGACGTGAACCCTGGGACCGCTGCAGAAGCAGTCGCATTGATTGAGGCCGACGGCGGACGGGCAACCGCCGTCGTAGTTCCGGTGGGTACCACGGACGCTGCCAAGGCGCTGGTAGCAGGCGCTGTTGAGGCGTTCGGGCGGCTGGATATCCTGGTCACCAACGCCGGTATCCTGCGGGACAAGAGCCTGTTGAAGATGACCGATGAGGACTTCGACCTGGTCATCAACGTCCACCTGAAGGGCACCTTCACATGTGTCCGCGAGGCGTTCGCATACTTCAAGGACAACAACGTCGCCGGCCGCGTCATCACCATCGGTTCACCGACCGGCCAGCGCGGCAACTTCGGCCAGACCAACTACGCCGCAGCCAAGGCCGGAATCGTTGGCATGGTCCGAACGTGGGCGATGGAAATGAAGAAGGCCGGAGTAACGGTGAACACTGTGATCCCTGTGGCGGCCACTGCCATGACCAAGACCGTTCCTTACTTCCAGAAGGCGGTGGAGGCTGAGGAACGCGGCGAGGCCATGCCGTCCTTCTTCCGTCACGACCTCGGATTCGGCACGGCCGACGACGTCGCTGGGCTAATTGCGTTCCTCGCCTCGGACTCGGCTGCCCATATTACCGGGCAGGTAATTGGCGCCGGCGGTGACCGCCTGCAGGTCTGGACGCACCCGACGGCCGCAACCACTGAATACCGCGACGGCGGTTGGAGCTACGAAGCCCTCCGCGACAACGCAGGGTCCCTCTTCGGAGCGGAGGCCCTGCAGAGCTACGGCGAGGAATTCCTACCGTTGCCCCAAGAACTCCAGCCCGTAGCTGCGGCCATAACTGCTTAGGCCCGCTGACCATGGCCGACCGTTACGAACTTGGCATCGACGCATCCGCACTGGATGCGATCGACATGCATGTCCACGTGGAGGTGGACAGCTGCGGGCACGGATCCCTTCCGGACGCGCTTACGGAGGCGTCGGCGAAGTACTTCAAAGCTGAGGACCGGATGCCGTCGCTTGACCGCATCGCGCAGATATACCGGGACTTGAACATGGCCGCCGTCGTGTTTACGGTCGACGCGCGGACCCAACTCAAGCATGAACCCAACAGCATCCCCGAACTGATCGCCGGGGCGGCGCGGAACAACGATGTGCTGATTCCTTTCGGCAGTGTTGACCCGCGCACGGGCGAGGACGCGATCGCCGGTGCCAAGCGCCAGGCTATTGAGCTCGGTGCCAGGGGCTTCAAGTTCCACCCGTCCCTGCAGGGATTCGACCCGTCCAATGAACGGTTCTACCCTCTCTGGGAAACGCTTCAGGAACTTGGGCTGCCCGCCATCTTCCACACAGGCCAGAACGGCATGGGCGCGGGGCTTCCTGGCGGGTATGGGATCAAGTTGGCCTATTCCAACCCGCTGCTGCTCGACGCCGTGGCCGCGGACTTCCCTGGCTTGCAGATCATCATGGCCCACCCGTCGGTGCCATGGCAGGACGAGGCCAACTCCATTGCCACACACAAGTCCAACGTGTTCATCGACCTGTCCGGGTGGTCGCCCAAGTACTTCCCGGAATCACTGGTCCGCCTCTCCAATTCCGTGCTGCAGGACAAGATTCTGTTCGGAACGGACTTCCCGCTGATCACCCCGCAAAAGTGGCTCGGAGCATTCGCTGATCTGCCACTGAAGGACGAGGTCCGGCCGAAGGTCCTGAAGGACAACGCTGTCCGGCTGCTCGGGCTGGGTGGTTGAGATGACGGCAATCGCTGTGGAACAGCGGCTCTATTCAGTGGCGGACTGGTATGACGCCGAGTCACTCTTGTCCGTTCAGGAACGTCAGGTGCTATCCCGCTTGCGGGACTTCCTGGACATCGAGGCCAAGCCGCTCCTGGCCGCGTATTGGGAACGTGGCGAGTTCCCGGAGCAGATGGCACAGCCCCTGATCGACCTGGACCTCATGGAACCCTTTGAGTCGCCTGCCCGTGGGATCTATCACGGGTTCCGGATCTTCGAGCTTGCCCGCACGGACGCGTCGTTGGCCACTTGGTACACGGCACAGGCCGGACTCTTCCGGACCGCAATCCAGATAGGTGCCTCTGAGGAGCAGCAGCGCGAATGGCTACCTAAGGTCATCGACTTCTCGCTCAGAGGCGTCTTCTCCCTGACCGAACCGGACCACGGTTCCGACATCGCCGGCGGGCTGTCCACCACAGCCCGTTTCGCAGCAGACGCCGACGGCGGAGGCTGGGTTTTGGACGGCGCCAAACGTTGGATCGGGGGCGCCTCCACAGCTGACGTGCTGTGCGTGTTCGCCCGCGACATTGGCGATGGACAGGTCAAATCGTTCCTCGTGGAGCGGACCGCGCCAGGTGTCACCGTGGAGAAAATCCATGGCAAGACATCGCTGAGAATGATGCAGAACGCGCACATCAGCCTTGAGCGGGTGCGGGTTCCTGAGGCCATGCGCCTGCAGAACGTGAACTCCTTCAAGGACGTCGCCGAAATGCTCCGGGCTATGCGTTCGGATGTTGCATGGATCGCCACCGGCATCCAAGCCGGAGCGTTCGAAGCAGCGTTGGCCTACGTCAACGAACGTCAACAGTTCGGGCGCACACTGGGGTCGTTCCAATTGGTGCAGGAGAAGTTGGCCCGCATGCTCGGAAACATCACGGCTTCGCTCTCGCTGGTGGTCCGGCTCAACGAACAACAGGCCCGTGGGATTTACCGGGACCAGGATTCAGCACTAGCCAAGATGCAGACCAGTTTGTTCATGCGCGAGACCGTCGCACTGGCCCGCGAAGTGGTCGGGGGCAACGGCATCACGCTCGAAACCGACGTCGCGCGTTTCCACGCCGACGCCGAAGCCGTCTATTCCTACGAGGGAACCCACGACATCAACGCGCTCATCATTGGCCGCGCCCTCACGGGCGTCAGCGCTTTTACCCAGTAAGAGACACCCCAACTAAGCAACACCCCAACAAGGAGGCAACGATGCCCAATCTCGTCGTCGATTTCGACACGCTGCTCACCATGACCGGCAAGGACCTCGGCACTACCGATTACCGGGAAATCACCCAGCAGCAGATCAATCTCTTTGCTGACGCCACGGACGATCAGCAGTGGATCCACACCGATCCCGAGCGCGCCAAGAATGGCCCGTTCGGTGCCCCAATCGCCCACGGATTCCTCACACTGTCCCTGATCATCCCGTTCTGGGGTGAGCTTTTCGACGTCGACGGCGTCACCACCAAGGTGAACTACGGCCTGGACAAGGTCCGCTTCACCTCCCCAGTCAAGGTCGGATCAAAGGTCCGCATGCAGGGCTCGATCGCCGACGTGACCGAGGTTAAGGGCGGGGCCCAAATCAAGGTCAACGCCACTATCGAAATCGAAGGCCAGGAACGCCCCGCCGTCGTGGCCGAATTCCTGGCCCGCTTCTATAAGTAAGCCCCTTTCAAAGAACCCACCCCTCCTCTCCCAAGGAACAGCCATGTCAGGACACACTGCACTCGCAACTGCGAGCACGGCCGCGAAGCGCAAAGAAGCGCGTACGGTCATTTTGTCCAGCTATCTGGGCAGCACCATCGAGTTCTACGACTTCCTGCTGTACGCAACGGCCGCCGCGGTGGCTTTTCCCAAGGTCTTCTTCGCAGGCACTGATGAGTGGGTTGGCGTCGTAGCCGCCTACGCTACTTTCGCTGCCGGCTATGTTGCCCGGCCTCTGGGCGGCATCATCTTCGGCCACTTCGGAGACCTGATCGGCCGCAAGGGAATGCTCATCGTCTCCATGGCGATGATGGGCATCGCCTCCACCCTGATCGGCCTGATTCCTGGTGCCAGCATCATCGGTCCGTGGGGAGCCGTGATCCTGGTGATCCTGCGGGTGTGCCAGGGTATCGCCGTCGGGGGTGAATGGGGCGGCGCTGCGCTGATGGCGTTGGAACACTCCGATCCCAAGCGGCGCGGCTTCGCAGCATCGTTCGTCAACGCAGGCGCCCCAACGGGGGCCGTACTGGGCACATTGGTGATGGGTATCTTCTCGGCGCTTCCGCAGGACGCGTTCCTGGCATGGGGTTGGCGCGTGCCATTCCTGTTGTCCTTCGTGCTGCTGATCGTCGGCATGTTCGTGAGGCTGCGGGTCTCTGAGAGCCCCATCTTTGCTGAGGCCGTGGCCAAGGAGGGCGCCCAAAGCACCAAACGCAAGATTCCGCTGTTGGAAGTGCTGCGTCGCCCCAAGGCCCTCATCATGATTATGTTCGCGGGTGCCGCCGGCTTCGGCCTCCAAGTTGTGCTGCCGACCTTCTCGGTCACTTATGCTGTCTCCAAGGGCGCACCGCAGCAAGGCGTTCTATACGCGTTCGCGGGAGCCTCCGCCATCTCCATCCTGTTCGTGCTCCTCGGCGGCAGAATGTCCGACCGCTTCGGACGCAGGCCAATCATGGTCACAGGGTTGACACTGTTTATCCTTTACCTGTTCCCCATGTTCGGAATGCTCAGCTCCGGCAATATCGCCTTGATCTTCCTGGCTTTTACGGTGGCACTCGTTCTGCACTCGTCCCTGTACGGGCCACTTGCAGCATTCGTCTCCGAGCAGTTCGGTACCACCAACAGATACACCGGCGCGGCCGTCGGGTATCAGTTGGCGACCCTGATCGGCGCGGGTTTCACCCCGGGCATCGTGGCTGGCCTTTACAAGGATTCCGCCCAGAACATTCTCCCCGTGGTGGTCTTCCTCTCCGTCATGTCGCTGGTCTCGATTGTGTTCATCCTGCTAACGCGGGAATCTAGGAACAACGACCTCACCTCGGTCAGTTAGGAGTACCGCACCATGGACAACAACGGAGTTGGATCCTGGCCGCACCGTCGCCGTGCCAAGTCGGGTCCCAAAACTGCCCTGGTTTCCGGGGATCGCATCCTGAGTTACACGGAGCTCGCTGATCGCACTGATTACCTCGCCAACGCACTGAAGGACAGAGGTGTGGTCATGGGGGACAGGGTGGCCTACCTCGGTGAGAACCATTCATCGTTTGTTGAGGCCTTCTTCGCTTGCGGGCTGCTCGGTGCGATTTTCGTCCCGCTGAACACCCGCCTCGCCGCCCCGGAGCTGCAGTTCCAACTTCAAGACTCAGGTGCACGCGTCCTGATCAGCGCCGAGGCGCTTGAAGCGGTAGCCGCTGCCTCGGTGGAGGACACCGCTGTGACCCACCGGCTTGTAGTGATGCCCGACGGCGGGACACAAGGTTTCGCTGTCGAGCCGCCATCCGGCGTCGAACGTTATGACGAGGTACTTCAAGCGGCAGCCGGGACCCCGCTTGATGTAGCCGTGGGCCTGGACGACCCGGCGATGATCCTCTACACCTCCGGAACCACGGGCAAGCCCAAAGGCGCACTCCTCACGCACGGGAACATCACGTGGAACTGTTTCAACACTGTGGTGGACATGGACCTGAACAGGAACGACGTCGCTCTGATGATTTCACCACTGTTCCACGTGGCCTCCCTGGATATGGGCCTGCTGCCGATGCTGCTCAAAGGTGCCACAGTGGTGCTCGAAACCAAGTTCGATGCCGGCCGCGTCCTCAAGTTGATCGGGCAGCACAAGGTCACCACGCTCAATGGCGTGCCCACCACATTCCAGATGCTCTGCGACCATCCGGAATGGTCGACGGCGGACCTCACCTCCCTGGACAAGCTCACGTGCGGAGGGTCTGCTGTTCCGCAGCGCGTGTTGGACGCGTATGAGCAGCGGGGCATTGGATTCACGAGTTGCTACGGCATGACCGAGACTGCCCCGGGCGCCACGATGCTCCCAGCGTCGAGGTCCAAGGAGAAAGCCGGTTCCGCAGGACTGCCGCACTTCTTTACCGACGTACGGATTGCAGACCCGATAGGTGGGCTCGCTCTTCCCGGCGCAGTGGGGGAGATCCAGATTTCCGGCCCAAACGTCATCAGGGAGTATTGGAACAGGCCTGAAGCCACGGCTGATAGTTACTCTGATTCGGTGTGGTTCCGGTCCGGGGACATGGGCTTCCGGGACGATGAAGGTTTCTTGTTCGTCTCGGACCGCATCAAGGACATGATCATTTCCGGGGGCGAGAACATCTATCCGGCCGAAGTGGAAGCCGCGATCGCGGAACTCCCGGAGGTGGGAAGTGTTGCCGTCATTGGGGTTGTCGACCACAAATGGGGCGAGGTTCCCCGCGCCATCGTGACACTGCTGGAAGGTGCTTCCCTGACCGAGGAACAGCTGCGCTCGCATCTGGAAGGCCGGCTCGCCCGCTACAAGATCCCCAAGTCCGTGGTTTTCGTTGAGGAAATGCCGCGGACTGCCAGTGGGAAGATCCGCAAGGTGGAGCTGAGGAAACAGTTCGCGTCCTGACCCCCGGACGTTCTCTCATGTCCTGCGGTGTTTTGCCGGACGTTCTCTCATGTCCTGCGGTGTTTTTCCGGATCTTCTCTCATGTCCTGCCCTGTGATCCACGGGCGCGATCATTTTTGCTCCGGGATCCAATACGGGGCATCTACGCCGGCGCCGGTGAGATTATCGCAGCGAACAAGTTGCGTGCCGATCCGTTCGAGGAGGCAGTTGACATAGATTGTGGGGGTGTTGTCCTCTGGCACGTCCGCCGTGGCATGCGCCGGGGAAAGAAAAACGAACGGGACAAAGAGTAAGGCGAGACAAAGACGCCGCGCGGGGCTTACAGATTCACGCATGGTTGCTTCCTTTTGAGTGGTGCTTGTGGGTACCTTCACTCTGCGCCGCGCCCTAGTAACGGGGCATCCGGACTTCACCCTTAAAATCCCCGTAAATTCCCTTGGATCTACCCCACGCGTCGGCAGGGTGCGAAGCTTGAACGGTGGCTATTAGGGCCAACTCCAACGGGCCTGCTCTGGTGGGCCGGGAAGATGAACTGGCTGAACTCGAGGCTATGGTCGACGCCGTGCGGGCTGGAGCGTCGAGGACGTTGATCGTGTCCGGCGACGCGGGTGTGGGCAAGACGGCGCTGGTGGGACAGATCTGTGCCACGGCCGGCCAAGATGTACTCGTTCTCAGTGGGGCGGCACTGCCGCTGACGTCACTTAAGGTGCCATTTCAAGCCCTGCGTTCGGCGTTCCACGGTGCAGCCCAGCCGGGGACGCCAGCGCCTTTCAGCAGTATCGCAATGGTTGAAGCACGCGTGGACAGCCCGCTTTTGGTAGACGAGTGGCTGACCAGGCTCAGCAGTTCCAGGCCCGTGCTCCTGGTGATCGATGATCTTCAGTGGTCCGACCCACAAACACTGGATATCCTGATGTTCCTCATCGCGGGGCCCGCAGACCGTTCCTTGGGCATTGTGGCCACCGTCCGTTCAGACATCTCGATGGAAAACCAGTCTCTTGAGCGATGGATGACAGACATCCGCCGGCTGCCGACCGTCGAAGTCGTGACACTTCAGCCTCTGGACAGGCCTGCAACCGCTACTCAAATGTCCCGGCTGCTGGGTGTGCCGCCGTCCCAGTCGTTGGTTACGGAAGTGTACGCACACTCCGCCGGAAACCCTTACTTCACCAGTCTCTTGATCGGGGGCATGAGTGCCAACGGCAGGCAGATCCGGGATGGCTTTCCGCCGGATCTAAGGGGTGCCGTCCTCAGATCCTGGAAGGGGCTACCTAAAGCTGCGCAACAATTGACCCGGATTCTGGCTATCGCCGGACGATCGGTGGACGCTGCTGAACTACGCACGGTTGCCAAGGGAACTATCGCCCAGGAAACAGTTTTGCCCATGCTCCAGGCAGCTGCGACCGCGGGGATCGTGGATCTGCTGACAGATGGCACTTACTGGTTTCACCATCCACTCATCGCGGAGATGCTCGAGCAGGGCATGGACGGCGCGGAGAGGCGCTATTGGCATTCAGCTTTTGCCGACGCTTATGAGAACTCCTTGTCTTTCGGGGCACAGCCTACTTTCGGGATGATCGCCTCCTTGGCCGAACACCACTACCACGCTGAACGATGGGCGCCTGCCCATCAATGGACCGTTCGTGCAGCCACGGAACATGTCCACCTCGGAAATTGGGGCGATGCCCTGCGAATGTTCCGTCGGGCAGTGGAGCTCAGGGACAAAGCGGGCATGGTGCCGGAGAGTCTCCGTGAACTTTGGGACCAGGTGAGGAATGCCGCATTCCGCTCCGGTGACCAGAAAGCTGAACTTGAGGCTTTGGAGTCATTGATCTCGCTCACCGAACCCACGGCCGAACCCTTGGAAACGGCTGCTTGGCTTGTGAGGCGGATGCATCTGTCCATGTCCACGGGAAGGTCCTTCTTTGACCTGGCGGAGATGGAACGGGCGGTTCAGCTTTCTGCGGCTGATCCTCAAAGCTGGCAGCACGCGCTGGCTTTGGCAGAGTATACGCACGCTGCACTGTGGCTTGACCGCGCTGGCGGAGCTGAAGACGCGGCACAGGCACTTACGCTTGCCCGGCTGACGAAAAACCCCATAGCCATGTCCTACGCGCTGACAGCCGCCGCAATGGTGCAGCTTTTCGCCAGGCGCCCGGAGGAGGCCTTCAGCCTGGCCAAATCTGCAGCGGCAGAGGCGCTTCGAGCCGGGGATTACTGGGGGTACCTCCATGCCGTGGCTTGGCTTGCCAACTCCCAGGAGAGCTGGATCAGCCAAGAGTACGCGGACGTTCTCCACATCGCCCGCGAGGAACTGGCCAGGCACGAGGCTCCCCACTCCTACATCTCCAAGATCGCAGCGGATGAAGCCGGCAGCTTCCTCGGAATTGGCTCCTGGCGCGAGGCGCAGACGGCCTTGCGTATCGCCATCAGCTTGGACCCTGGTCCTATGGGGGATGTGAGCGCCCGATTGACAGCGGCACGGCTGGATGCATTGCAAGGGCGGACACACGATGCTTTTGTCCATTTAGCCCGCGCAGAAGAAGTGAATGGCAACACTGAGGCCTATCTCAACCTCAACTTCGCGGCAGTCCGTTCCGAGGTCAATGCTGTTGCCGGCCAGCCGGAGGCTTCGCTTGAGGCCGCGATGACTGGTGCCCTGCGCCCCGGACCGCCACCTACCATGTGCGAGTGGTTGCTGCCCCTGGCGGCCAGAGCTCTCGCCGATCTCATCCAAAAGGCCAAAGACGAAGGAAAACCAACAGCTGGGCGGCTCTCCGAACTAGCCCAACTGGAGGAGCGGTTTCCTCATGTTTTCAACGAATCGGGAGAACAATCGGAGCTGTATCAACGCCAAGTATTTGCCTTCCAAAGCCTCTATGCCGCGGAACTGGGCCGTGCACGGGGAGATCACGGCAATGCCGACGTCTGGATTCACACTGCTGATGCCTGCAGGGACGCTTCCCTGGCTTGGGAACATGCCTATGCATGCCAACGCGCCGCCGAGGCGCTCCTGCTGCAGGGCCACAGTGCCAAGGCCCGGGCATCGGAGATCCTCCGCGCAGGACTCCAACTGGCGCGCGACCTCCAAGCCGTTCCCGTGCAGAGGGTTTTGGAGCAACTCGCTGACCAAGCCAGGATCTCGCTAACCCCCATCACGCGGCCCAAGCCTGAGGGCAGTAACCGCCATGGGCTGACGGCGCGGGAGGCCACCATTCTGGACTATGTCGTTGCTGGCAGAACCTACAGGGAGATTGCTGAATCGCTGTTTATCAGCGAGAAAACGGTGAGTTCGCACATTTCCAGCCTCCTACGGAAAACGGGTGCCTCCAACAAGTTTGATCTTGCCCTGCGGGAGCGAAAGAAGACTGATGGTTAAGGTTCGACGACGACGAGCGGTCAGTGCCGCCGTCGAACCTCAAATGGGAGTTACGTGGGAGAGCGTTGGCCCAAAGGGTTGGTATGTGAGAGAAGGTTGGCCCAAAAGGGTTGGTATGTGAGAGAGGGATTGGGCCGACATAATCCGTCAACGGACTAAATCCCGGTTAATTTTGTCCATCGACCTGCATAAATACCTCGGAGAGCACTACGATGAGCAACGACTCTTCACTGAGTTTGGTCTCATTGCATTATTCACACCTAACCCCGGGGGAACACCTTGAGTTACCAGCAACAGCCACAGCACACACAGCCGTACGGCGCACAGACCGGCGAACCGCCGCTGTGGGCTCCCTACTATGGCGCACCCATTGGCGCCGCTGTAAAGCGTTTCTTCAAGAAGTACACCGCTTTCACTGGCCGCGCGAGCCGCAGCGAATACTGGTGGGTGGCCCTGGCTTTGGGTGTCATCGGCCTCGTCCTGCAGATCCTTACCGGCATTCTTGGGGCAGCAGGTTCTACCACCTCAGCAAACGGAACGGCAGTTCCCGGCCCGGGCGCAGTTGTAGGACTTATCTTGATCTTTGCGTTCTATTTGGCGGTCCTCATTCCGTCCATTGCGTTGCTGGTTCGTCGTCTGCACGATGGCAACTTCAGCGGATGGCTCGCATTGCTCGGCCTCATTCCGTTCGTCGGTGGACTCGCCGTTCTGGTTTTCGCGCTCCTGCCGTCCAACCCGGCCGGCCAGCGCTTCGACCAGCCCAGCGCTGTCTAGCAATTCACGCACTACGTAAAAGGGGCGGCACGCCAAGTGCCGCCCCTTTTACGTGCCCGGCGAACCACTCCATGGAATGCTGTGGAGTGGTTCGGACTGATCCCCAACGACGAGGAGTTCCCATGCCCGGTGATACGAATCCGAAAAACATCAAACGATGCGCCGTTATTGGCGGCGGGATCATCGGTGTGGCGGTGGCCCGGGAATTGGCCAACAAACTCGACGGCGTCCAGGTCACGGTTTACGAGAAGGAAGACCAGCTCGCCAAGCACCAGACCGGCCACAACTCCGGCGTAGTCCACGCGGGCCTGTACTACGAGCCCGGCGGGTTGAAGGCAACGCTCTGCCGCCGGGGAGTCGCCCTGCTTCAGGAATTCTGCGCCGCCAAGGATCTGCCGTACGAGACCTGCGGCAAGTTGGTGATCGCCCAGACCCCCGAAGAATCGAAGCGACTGGAGAATATCTTCGCGCGGGCAACGGCCAATGGGGTGCCGGGCGCTCGCATGCTGCGCGGTGACCAAATACAGGAGGTGGAGCCGAACGCCGTCGGGCTTTCTGCTTTGCACTCGCCGGAAACGGCGATCGTGGACTACACGGCCATCACCAAGGCGCTCGCCGACGACGTTCGTGGCACAGGCGGGCAGATCCGGCTTGGGCAGGAAGTCACCGCACTGGAACAGCAGGGGAGCGGCGTCGTGGTCCGCACGAAGGATGGAGGCGAACACTACGATCTTGTGGTGGCCTGCGCCGGCCTTCAAGCGGACCGGTTGGCGAAAGCGACTGGAGAGCCTGCAACGCCGCGCATCGTGCCGTTCTTTGGGCAATACTTCCTCCTCGGGAAGGAAACCCGCGCAAAAGTCAGGGGGTTGATTTATCCGGTGCCGGACCCCAAGCATCCGTTCCTTGGCGTGCACCTGACCAAAAGGATCGACGGCGAAATGATGCTGGGCCCCAACGCATTCATCTCCTTCGGACGCGAGGCCTATTCCTGGAAGGACATCGATGTGCTCGATGTCCTGAATTACACCCTGTTTCCAGGCTTCTGGAATTTTGCCCGCCAGAATGTGCCATCGGCTGTCCGCGAATTCCAGACCGTGGTCAGTAAGAAGAAGTTCATTAAGGAGGCCGTACGCTTTGTTCCGTCGTTGGAGGGTGCCACTATTCTTCCCGGCACGCGAGGCGTCCGCGCACAGGCCATGAACGCTGACGGTTCGCTGGTGGATGATTTTGTGATTTCACGACGCCGGGACACGGTTTTGGTGCGGAACGCACCGTCGCCGGGGGCAACATCGTCGATGGCGATCGCGGAGTACATCGTGCAGCAAGCTCTGCGGGACTAAGTGCGGAAAAGGGGAAGTTAACAAGCCCGTGACGCTGCAGAAACCGGCCCCACATGACTGCTGGATACCTTTGCCGCATGAAAGCATCCTGGTTGGCTAAACAAGGCGCGAAGATCGGCTCCAAGATCGGCCAATGGATTGAGGCCGCATATGTCCTGGATTGTGTGGAACCGGCAAACGATGCCGGCGGCACACCGGGTCACGGGCGGCCCGCCGATTGGACGTGGTTGCCGGCGCTTAGCGGGGTTACGGTTGCCAGTGCGCAGGCCATTCAATCCCACTCGGGAATGGCCCGCCGTAACCCCTGAAGGTTGGCTTGAAAGCTGCTGAATGTTGTTTTGGGCACACTTTTCGTCCAACGCGGATGCTATGCCCTAAACTGCTTCACTGAGGTGCCTGAAATGGCACTATGCAGCAACGAAAGCGAACCCAATGGCTACTGATTACGACGCGCCCCGCAAGACAGAAGAAGAGACTCCCGCGGACTCGCTTGAGGCTCTTCAGGCGTCCCGCGGCACCGGTGCCCAGACTGCAGTCATCGACCTCGACGAAAACGACACCGCGGAAGGCATCGACCTCCCAGGCGCCGATCTTTCCGGTGAAGAACTGACCGTTGTGGTGGTACCTGAACAGTCTGACGAATTCACGTGTTCTTCCTGCTTCCTGGTCCGCCACCGGTCCCAGGTTGCCTTGGAAAAGAACGGCCTTAAGTACTGCAAGGACTGCGAAGGCTAACCCTAGGCATCGCAAAACGTTCGAGCCCCGTCAGGCCAATGAATGGTCGGATGGGGCTTTTGCGTGTCCGCGGCGCTTTGTAACGCCCGGGTATCGTTATCTTCGGTTACGAACCTACGCATGAAGAGCCTCAATAGAGTCCCTGAACAGGCGAAAATGTCCCCTTCCATGACTCTCCTGTGACCACCCCGGAGTCGTTTTAACGGTTGTGCGCCGAAGCGGCCACAACCCATCCAAACCACCCTACGCGCTCCTACTGTTGAAGTATCAACTTCGCCTGAAGGGGGCACAAAAAATGAGGAAATTTGGAGCGGGTTTGGCAGCAGTCCTTGCGGCTGCCGGACTCGGTCTGGTGGCACCGGGGCCAGCCTCGGCATCATCATATTGCGGGATCATGTGGGGCTCGCTGGCCAAGGCCGACCCCGATATGAGTGCCGGCGCCAACGTCACCAACGTCCGTACGGGCCAGCAGCCCTGTTACGACCGCTTGGTGATCGACATGACCGGCAAGGTGGCCGGCTATTCAGTGCAGTATGTCCCGGTTGTGGTTCAGGATGCCACGGGCTATCCAATCCCGGTGCTCGGTGATGCTGACCTGCAGGTTGTTGTGACAGCGCCTTCATACAACCAGAACAGCCAGCCCACCTACGAGCCGGCAGCAAAGGCGGAACTGTCCAACGTATCCGGCTATCAGACGTTCCGGCAGGTGGTTTACGCGGGCAGCTTCGAAGGCACCACGAGCATCGGTTTGGGTGTCCGTGCCCGGCTTCCGTTCCGCGTCTTCACTTTGGACGGGCCCGACGGCGGTTCGCGCCTTGTGGTGGACGTCGCCCACCGCTGGTGAATTGAGGGAGATCCGCCAAAACCTACGAAAGCTGCCAGTTCGCCCGGATCATTCGGGCGAACTGGCAGCTTTCCAGCGATTTGCCTCTAAGGAGCTATTCGGGCACCACCAGGGCAGGGGTGTCCTTGCGGATGGTCTCTCCGCGGAAGAAGCCGGGGCGGACGCGGGCCATGATCAGCATGAACACGGCACCCAGGGCAAGGATTCCGATGCCGAGCACGAACACCAGGCCCACTCCGAAGATTTCCGAGCCACTTCCAAACTCCGGGGCCCAGCTGTCCACAGCGGTCTGCAGGAAGACAACGAACAGGCCGACCCCGCCCAGCAGGGGGCAGAAGAGACGAAGGAAGAAGTTCCGGGCGCTGGAGAACACGCTGTTCCGGAAGTACCAAACACACGCGATGGCCGTGAGTCCGTAGTAGAAGCAGATCATCAAGCCTAGGGCCAGGATGGTGTCGTTGAGGACGTTTTCACTGATCACGTGCATCACGGCGTAGAAGCCCGCGGACAGGACGCCGGCCGCGACGGTGGCGAAGCCCGGCGTCGAGAACTTCTTGCTCATGTGGCTGAAGCGCTCGGGCAGGGCGCCGTAGTGCGCCATGGCCAGCAGGCTGCGTGACGGCGAGGTGAACGTGGACTGCAGTGATGCGGCCGAGCTGGACAGGACCGCGAGGGACATGAGGATCGCGAACGGACCCATGACCGGTGACGCGAGGGCCGTGAACACGTTGGCGTGGTTTTCCTCGTTGTTCAGGCCGATTCCAGTGTCTCCGACGCCTGCGAACATCATGGTGGCGATGGTGACCAGGAGGTAGATGCCCAGCACGATGACAGCGGTCAGGGTACCTGCGAGGCCGGCGGTCTTCTTTCCGTTGGCGGTTTCCTCGTTCACTGTGAGGCAGACATCCCAGCCCCAGTAAACGAAGATTGACAGGGAGATGCCAGCCGCGATCTGGCCGAAGGTCTCGATCTTGGTGACATCGAACCAGTCCCAGCTGAACGGGATGGCGGTCTCGGACGTGGACCAGTTGGCGAATGCCATGGCCACGAAGAGGCCAAGGACCAGCAACTGGAAGCCCACCAGCCCGTACTGGACGATCTTGGTGGTGTGCAGGCCGCGATAGCTGACCCACACGGCCAAGGCAACGAAGACGAAGCAGGTGGCGACGTTCAGCACTTTGTTCGAGGCGAGGTCCGCGAGCTCGGGGGAGCCCGTAACCTGTGCCAGGAAGAGATAGAAGAAGTCCACTGCGACGCCTGCCAGGTTGGACAGGACGATGATGTTGGCCGCGAGCAGGCCCCAGCCACCCATCCAGCCCACCCAAGGACCGAATGCTTTGGTGACCCACGTGAAGGTGGTGCCGCTGTCCGGGGAATCTGCGTTGAGTTCCCGGTATGCCAGTGAAACCAGGATCATCGGAATGAACCCGATAAGGAAGATCACGGGCAGTTGCAGCCCGGCTTCGTTGACAGTTGGACCGAGCGCGCTGGTAAGCGTATACGCCGGGGCGATGGTTGAAATGCCAAGAACGACGACGGCGAGGAGCCCCAACTGCCCCGTCTTCAGTCCCTTGCCGCTGATCTCGTGCGACTTGCCGGCCGGGCTGCTGCTTGAGGCCGTGCTACGGATTGTCTGGCTCATGAAAGGCCCTTTCTAGATGGCCGTAGGCTGCTGCTGCGTAATGCAGTGGATACCGCCGCCCCGGGCAAAGAGTTCCCGCGCGTCAACACTGACTACACGGCGTCCGGGGTAGGCGTCGGCGAGGATGCGGAGTGCTTTCTCGTCCATGGGGTCATTGAAACTGCATGCGATGACCCCTCCGTTGACCACGAGGTGGTTGATGTAGCTGTAGTCCACATACCCTTCGTCGTCGGTAAGGGTTTCCGGGGCGGGAACTTCGATGATGTTCCAGTCCCGGCCTGCTGCGTCATGGGTGGTGCGCAGGAAGTCGATGATTTCCCGGGATACGTTGTAGTCCGGGTGTTCGGGGTTCTGCTGGGAGTGGACCAGCAGCGTGCCGGGGCTCGGGATCGCTGCCACAATGTCCACGTGGCCGCGGGTACCGAATTTCTCCGAGTCACGGGTGAGGCCGCGGGGCAGCCAGACTACATGGGTGGCGCCGATGGTGCGGGCCAGTTCCCCTTCGATGTCCGCCTTGGTCAGGCCCGGGTTGCGGCCTTGGTCAAGCTGTACGGTCTCGGTGACCAGGACTGTGCCTTCGCCATCAACCTGGATGCCGCCACCCTCGTTGACGATGCCTGACGGGATGTGGTGGGCATCGGCGCGAGCGCTGATCTCCGCTGCGATGAGGGAATCCTTGTCCCATGTGGCCCAATCCTGGCCACCCCAACCGTTGAAGATCCAGTCCACCGCACCCAGCTGCTTGTTGGCATCAAGCACGAAGGACGGCCCGATGTCCCGCATCCAGGCATCGTTGAGTTCAGCGGTCAGTACCTCGACGCGAGGGTCCAGGTAACGCGCGGCGGTGTCGACGTCGTCGGGGTGTACCACCATGGTGACCGGCTCGAACTCAAGGATGGCGTTGGCAACGGCAGCCCACGTGGACCGCGCAGCGTGAGCTTCTTCCGCGGTGTCACCCAAGGTGTAGCCACCAGTGGGGAAGGCCATCCAGACGCGGTCCTGGGGAGCGGTCTCGGACGGCATCCGCCAGGCGCTCATGCGGACACAGCCTGGTATGGCGTGGCCTCGGCTGTGGAGCCGAGCGGGGCGTTGGGGTTCACGGGTTCCGTGAGGCGGCCGTACGTTTCCGGGCGGCGGGTGGCCAGGAACGGGAAGAGCGTGAGCCAATCCTTGCGCTGGTCCAGGTCGAGATCGGCCACCAGGACGGCGGATTCGTCGCGGGGTGCCTGGACCAGGATGCGGCCGTAGGGATCGGAGATGAAGGATGAACCGTAGAAGTCCAGGGTGCCCTCGCTGCCGTAGCGGTTGGGGGCAATCATGAACAGGCCGTTGGCGATGCCGTTGCCCACGATGACCTGCTGCCAGAGCGGCTGGGTGTCGAAGTCCGGGTGGTCCGGCTCGGAACCAATGGCAGTGGGGTAGACCAGGATTTCGGCACCGCCCAAGGAGTACATACGGGCGAGCTCGGGGAACCATTCATCCCAGCAGGTGGGCATGCCAAGGCGTGCGCCGCCGAGTTCGGCAGGAGCGTGGACGGCATAGGCGTCCTCGGCGGCCGGGCCCTTGCGGAAGAACTTGTCCTCGTAGTATCCGGCCGTGACGGGGATGTGCAGCTTGTGGGTGCGGGCCACGAGCTCGCCAGCGGGGGAGACGAGGATCGCCGTGTTGAGTCCCAAGCCGTCGTCCGTGCCGTCCGGGTTTTCAGCACGCTGGTAGAGCGATGCGTGCACCGATACGCCGTACGTCCTGGCAGCCGCTGCGGCGAACGTGAAGGTGGGGCCCGTGAGCAGGTCTTCGGTGATGTCGGAAGGGCGGATACCTGCGGCCGGGTTGTTCTCCGGCCGGGTGTCCGCAGGGTAGCGGGAGAGGGTCAGTTCAGGCAGGAAAACAACACTGGCTCCCAGCTTGGCTGCACGTTCGATTCCCTCGTTCAGTTCGGCATGCAGGACTGCTTCATCAGCGTGCCAGCGGTGCTGAACGACGCCGACCCGCAGCGGGGTGCGGGTGGACGGCTCGGTGCGGGCCAAGGAAGTCGGGGCTTCAAGGCGGGTAATTTCAATCATGGGGGCATGTACTCCGGTGAGACGACAGTCACTAAATGAATAGCGTTCATTTAGTATGGCGGTAGTCACGGCTGGATGCAAGGGGCAAAAATGAATTCCCTTCATTTTCCGCGCCCAGGAGGCACCTACCTCTTCGGCCGCGCCCTGACATGCATGCGCTCGCCCTGCTGCCCAAAGAGGGTAAGGAGCTCCACGGGCTCCTTAGTGGCGCTGGCGAACCAGTGCGGCGTCCGAGTATCGAACTCCGCCGCCTCACCTGCTTTGAGAATGAAGTCGTTCTCGCCCAGGACAAGCCGGAGTTTGCCGTTGAGGATGTACATCCAGTCATAGCCCTCATGCGATTGGGGATCGGGAACTTCCTTCCCCGTGCCACCCGGCAGGACCATCTTGAACGCCTGGATTCCCCCCGCTCGTCGCGTCAGCGGCAAGGCTGTGCCCCACTCGTGCACGTGCGGCTTGAGGTGAATCCGCGGATCACCGGTTTCAGGGGCGTCTATGAGTTCTTCGAGGGAGATCTGGTGAAGCCGGGCAATGGGGAGGAGTAATTCGAGCGTGGGCTTCCGTTGCCCCGACTCCAACCTTGAGAGCGTGCTGACCGAAATGCCCGTGGCCGCGGAGGCCTCCGCCAGGGTCACATTGCGTTGGGTCCGCAGCGCTCGCAGGCGAGGGCCGACGGCGTCGAGCATTTTGCTGAAATCCGGAATCATCGCTCCATTTTGCCATGCTGGCAAAATTTGTTGCTGCTTTCGCGGTCTCCGGTTGAGCATTGAACCAGGCCGTTGTGAGGCCCGCTTTGCGCCCCAAAACCTGGAAACAAAGCGCAGAGCAGGCCTCGCAACACAGCGAACAGGAGGCAAAAATGGAACAACAGTACGACGTCGTCATTGTGGGAGGTGGCGCAGCTGGGTTAAGTGCCGCCGTCACCCTGGGTAGGGCTTTGCGGTCCGTTTTGGTCATCGACGCCGGTGAGCCACGGAACGCCCCTGCCGCAGGAGTGCACGGCTTCCTTTCCCGGGACGGGCTCAGTCCCAAGGAACTCTTGGCGCTTGGCCGCGCTGAAGTTTTGCACTACGGCGGCCACATTGAATCGGGCGTGGCTGTGGCGGCGCGTTCGACGCCGGAACCCGCCAACGCTGTGGAACCCGCCTTTGAAGTGGACCTGGCGGACGGTCGGACTGTCGGGGCGCGTCGAATACTCGTGGCCACGGGCCTGACAGACATTCTTCCCGACGTGAAGGGCATCCGGGAGCGCTGGGGCAAGGATGTCCTGCACTGCCCGTACTGCCATGGTTGGGAAGTGCGGGACAAAGCAATCGGCATCCTGGGCTCCGTACCGATGGCTTTGCACCAGACCCTGCTGTTCCGGCAGTGGAGCCCCAACATCACGCTGTTCCTGAACGACGTCGTCGAACCGACTGAAGAGCAGTGGGAACAATTGGCGGCCCGATCCATCAGCGTGGTGGAAGGCAAGGTTCAGTCATTGGAAGTCACTGACGATGCCCTGCGTGGCGTCGTCCTGGAATCCGGGACGGTGATACCCGTTGAAGCGGTGGTGGCGGGTCCACGCATGGAGGCACGATCCAGGGTGCTCGAATCCCTCGGCATTGAGCCGGTGGAACACCCCCAGAGTGTGGGACTTCATTTTGAAGCGGCTGCGCCAGGAGGGGCCACTTCAGTGCCGGGCGTTTGGGTGGCCGGCAACGTTACGGATCTCACTGGGCAGGTTGTGGCTGGTGCGGCAGCAGGAAACATGTCCGGTGCAGTCATCAACGCGGATCTCATGATGGCTGAAACCAGGCTGGCGGTAGCGGCAACGGCCAGCCGCGTTGAAGGCCTTGTTTCAAGGTGAGTTGCATTAATTAGCAGTCGACTTACTGTCCAGGAGCGAGGACGATTAAAGGACAGCCACTAAGGAGGTTGGGTATGTGCTACTCGTACTATGAGGGCTATGAGAGGCGCACGAAGAAGGACTCCGTGCGCACGCCTGAGATGCACAAGCCTGAGATGAGCAAGGATCAGGCACCTGAGGCCCCTGCCGAGAAGAGTCCGCAGACAGAAGGAACGTTGTGGACTTTCCTGGCCCGTCGCCGCAGGGAATTTGAGGTTTCAGAACCGAAGATCGACCGCATCCGCGAAAAGGTCTAGGCGTCGGTCTGGGCAAAGACCCCGGACAACGGACAATTCACCACCGCGCGCGGCGGTGAATTGCCCGTTAGGCGGGGTTTTCTGCTGCCTGCTGAGGGACGTCGAGGAATTCGAGGGCGCCAGTGACCAGTGCTTCCGTGCCAAGGGCCAGTGTTGGCTGGATGATCGGGGCAAAGTAGGGCGAATGGTTCGAGGGAACGTCCTCCGGGAGACGGCCCGTCGTCGCCCAATCTTTGAAATTGGTGGCCTCGATCCCGCCCAGGAACCAAAAGACGAGGGGTGCGCCGGCCGCCGTCGCGAGTTCCCCAACGTCTTCACTGCCTGAGACGGGGCCGGGGTCCATGATCCGTGCGGCCCCGAACTTATCAGAGAACGCTGAAGCGATCCTTCCTGCGGCCGACTCATCATTGACCGTCATCGGGAAGCGCTCCTCATAGTGGAAGTCGGGTTCCTTGAGGGAACCTGAGGCGGCAGCTTCACTTCGAACGATGCGCTCGATCGAGTTGAGGACTTTCTCCCGCGTGGGCTCGCTGAAGGATCGGATGCTGAGGCCAAGGGTTGCGGTCTCGGGAATGATGTTGTTCTTTGTTCCCGAATGGATTTGCCCAACAGTAACTACCGCAGAATCGCTGGCGGCGAGTTCACGGGACACCACTCCCTGCAGGCGCATGGTGGTTGCCGCGGCCATGAGCACTGGATCAATGGTGGTTTCAGGCCGGGAACCGTGGCCACCGCGCCCATGCAAAGTCACGTTGAGGGAATCCGCTGAGGCCATGGCCACACCGGGACGGATGCCGAACCATCCGGCAGGAAAGGGCGCGACGTGCTGGCCGAGGACCACGTCCGGCTTGGGGACCAGGCCAAAGAGCCCATCCGCCACCATGGCCTGGGCACCGCCACCCCATTCTTCGGCTGGCTGGAAGACGGCGATCAAAGTGCCCTGCCAGTCCTGCCGCTTTTCGGCCAACGCTTCCACGGCTCCGATGAGGCAGGTGACGTGGACGTCGTGCCCGCACGCATGCATGACCGGCACCTCACGGCCTTCATGATCGACGCCGACTGCCGCACTTGCGTAGTCCAACCCGGTGGCCTCTTTGACCGGTAACGCGTCCATATCGGCACGAAGCATCACCACAGGTGCGGGGCCATTGTCCAGGACTCCTACAACCCCCGTTTTCCCCACGCTGCGGTGAACCAGCAGCCCCAGGTCCTCGAGGTGTCCGCTGATAATCCCGGCTGTTCTGACCTCTTGGAAGGACAGCTCCGGGTTCGAGTGGAGGTCACGGTAGAGGGCTTCAAGGTCAATGCTCATGGGGAATTTTCCTTAACAGGTCGACGCCGCAGGGTCTGGCCAGTGTATCGAGGTCACCAGAGGGCAAACTTGGGTGCATGGAATCTTCACAAGAGATCACTACCCAACGCTCAACGGTCGAGGAATGGACCAAGGCTCTGGCAGAGTCCAGCGGATCACCTGGTGGAGGCGCAGGAACCGGCGTAATGCTGGCCATTGCGGCATCCCTGGCGTCCATGGTTGCTGGTTATACGGAGGCGCCCGGGCAGCAGTTGGCCGAACTGCACGCCCGCGCGCGCTCCCTCCGCGAAACCGCCCTGAAGCTGGCAGACGACGACGCAACGGCGTCAAAGGCTTTCGGTGCGGCCTTCCGGCTTGATCCTGGCCCGGACCGGGAGCAGGCAATCCACCGGGCATCCGTCGATGCTGCCAAGGCGTCCGCGGTCCTCGGGGACCATGCCATCGAAGCCATCGAGGACCTGGGATGGCTTGCTGCCAACGGGAACCCGGCGCTTATTGCTGATGTGGTGGTGGGGTTCGGAGCCCTCAGGGCGGCCATCGCAGGAGCCCGCACCAACGTGAGCTTTGATCTCGGGTCGCTCAGATCCGCAGGCGCGTCGCTTGATGAGATCAAGGAAAAGCACCCTGAATTGTGGGCAACGGTAGGGCGGCTCAGCGAAGCCCTGGACCGGATTGACCAGCTGGTGGCCGCCGTAGATGGCAAGGCTGCACCTACTGACGGCCACTGATTCCCGCGGCGCCTACTGCGCTTTGGGAACCCGCCGGAGCACGACGGCGGCAAGCACTGCCGCGCCAGCCATCAGTATCAGCCCAATCGCCGCAGTGATGTGGACGCCGGATTCGAAGGCTACCCGGGCGGCGGCCGTCAGTGCATCCGATAGCGGAGCGGGTAGTGCTGCAGCAGCGTCCACTGCACCGGCCAGCGTCTCTCCCGATTTCCCGGCCGCCTGCGTGGACAAGCCCTCCGGGATGACGAGGTTGTGCTGGTAGGACGCGGTGAGGATAGAGCCCAGCACGGCCGTCCCCAGGAGCGAACCCAGCTCGTAGCCTGTCTCGGAAATTGCGGACGCCGCTCCGGATTTGTCGGCCGGCACCGAGCCGAGGATGAGGTCGTTGGAGATGGTTTCCGCTGCGCCCACGCCGACGGCCAGAACAGTCAAGGCTGACAAGAGGAACACAGGTCCGCTGCCGTGATCACCCACAGCTACCACCAAATAGCCCGCCGCGCTGAGGGTCAGGCCGCCGGCCACCACGAATCCTGGCCGGACGCGCTTTACCAGTGGGACCACCACCAGGCCGGCGATGACCGTTGCCACGAGCGCAGGAATCATTGCGATGCCCGCTTCCATGGGGGACTGACCTTCAACAAGCTGCAAGTCCTGAGCGAAGAAGTAGATGAAGCCCGTCATGGAGAACAGTGACAAGACGTTCGCCACGATTGCGGTACTGAACACTTTGTTCTTGAACAAAGAGACGTCCAGCATGGGGCTCTGGATCCGCCGCTGGCGACGGACAAACAAAATGCCCATCACCAGGCCGAAGACCATGAAGGCCGCTGCCGACGCCCCGAATCCGTGGACAGCGAATTCCTTGATCCCGTACACGAACGGAGCCATGGTGATCACGGACAACGCAATGCTTGGCACGTCCACACGGCCCGGGTTGGCGTCCTTGGATTCGGGAATGAGGACCCTGCCGAAGGCGAGGAGGGGCAGGAGGAGGGAGGTCGCCACCAGGAAGACGGCACCCCACCAGAAGTGTTCCACCAGCCAGCCACCAAAGATCGGCCCAAGGGCGGCGCCACCAGAGAATCCGGCAGCCCATACGGCGATCGCGAGCCGCCGGCGGTTCGGATCAGCAAAGATGTTCCGGATCAAGGACAGCGTTGAGGGCATCAACATGGCGCCGAACACGCCAAGTGCGGCGCGGCCGGCAATCAGCCATTCCGCGGAAGGCGCGAACGCTGTAGCAGCCGAAACCGCCGCGAAGCCTGTGCTGCCGATCAGCAGCAGCCGCCGTCGTCCGATCCTGTCGCCAAGGTTGCCCATGGAAACGAGCAGTGCCGCCAGCACGAGCGGGTAGGCGTCAATGATCCACAGGAGTTGCACGCCACCTACATCCAGGGAGCGGGCAATTTCGGGCAGGGCGAAGGTGAGCGCGGTGTTGTCTACGGCCACCAGCAGCACCGGGAACATCAGGAGTGCCAGGGCCGTCCAATCGCGCCACGGTGCCGTCTGACCCATCAGGGAACGAGCGGAACGGGGTGCTTGGGTTGAGGACGGCGTGAACATGGCACTTACTGTACCGTCCAGACGGTATAGTTTCAAATTCAACACCACCAACCCCGTAGGGAATGATGTAGTCATGCCACGAAAACCAGTTGCCCGGGATGCGGTCCTGGATGCCTACGAAGCCCTCCTTATCGAGGTGGGGGAGCGGGCTGCCACGCTTGACGCCGTCGCAAAGCGGGCAGGTGTCTCCAAGGGTGGACTGCTATACCACTTCCCCAACAAGGAATCGCTGATCAGCGCCCTGCTGGAGCGCTTGGACGAGTTGGCCCAGGCAGACATCGAAAAAATGAAGACTGCGCCCGATGGCAGCGCTGCTTACTTCATTCGGACCTCACTATGGGCCGGGACCCCCATGGACCGCGCGTTCGTCGCGGCCACACGGCTGGCAGAAGTTGCCCATGAAGAGACCCGGCTACGGTTCAGCGGAATCCAACAGCAGTGGTTGGACGTGCTGGCCGAGGATGTGGGTCCGGAGGTAGCCAAAGCCGTCAGTTATATGGGTGATGGCCTGTATTTCAATGCCATGTTCGAGGGCGGTCAGGAAGGCGGCAATGCCGGGCGGGAGGCCGACGTCGAGATCCTGCTGGGAGTCCTGGACCGGCTCCGCAAGTAGCGGGTCGCCCATTTGCGGCGACGCCTCCGACGTAGGACAATTGAGCCTTGTGGTGCGTCTTTACAAGGGGCACGCAAATAAGTGAATATGCCTTTGATCTGCGGCGGGAGAGTCCTGCAAGCAAGTGATGCGGGCGCCGTAGGAGCAAACCCTCCCCAGGAATCTCTCAGGCCCACGCACCGCCGCGGCGAGGCAACTCTGGAAAGTAGCAGGCCTTTTGCTGCGCCCTTTGGCGCGGAAGAAATGCTGTGCTCACCGACGGTGCAAGCGATCGTTGTGCAAGCAACACGCGGAAACTCTCAGGTCCAATACAGAGCGGGGAGGAACCCAGCCACTGTGGCGTACCCAAACGCCGCCCAAGTAATGGAGTTCCTTCGTGACGGTTAGTTCAGCCTCCACCACCTTCGTCGATCGGCATATTGGCGCCCGCCGCCAGGCCGACATTGACACCATGCTCAAGACGGTCGGCTACGACACCGTTGATTCGTTGGTTGATACGGCCGTTCCCAACGACATCCGCCAAGACGTTGCCCTCACCCTCGAAAACGCGCTCAGCGAAGTTGAGGTGCTGGCCGAGCTGCGCAAGCTTGCGTCCAAGAACAAGACCGCCGTCCAGATGATCGGCCAGGGCTACTACGACACCGTCACGCCGCCGGTTATCCGCAGGAACATCCTCGAATCCCCGGCCTGGTACACCGCATACACGCCTTACCAGCCGGAAATCTCGCAAGGCCGCCTGGAAGCTCTGCTGAACTTCCAGACCATGGTCCAGGACCTCGTGGGCCTGCCGATCGCCAACGCCTCCCTGCTGGACGAAGCAACAGCTGTGGCCGAGGCCGTGCTCATGATGCGCCGGGCCAACAAGAACAAGGCCGCCCATGACGGGAAGACCGTCCTCGACGCCGACTGCCTCCCGCAGACCATCGCTATCGTGAAGGGTCGCGCTGAGGCGCTCGGCTTCGAGGTTGAGGTCGCTGACCTTTCGCTCGGCCTCCCGGAGGGCGTCATCAACGGCGTCGTCCTGCAGCAGCCCGGCGTTTCCGGCCGCGTGTTCGATCACTCCGCCGTCATCGCTGACGCGAAGGAACGCGGTGCACTGGTCACGGTCGCAGCAGACCTTCTCTCCCTGACGCTCATCACCCCTCCGGGCGAGCAAGGTGCGGACATCGCCGTCGGTTCCGCCCAGCGCCTGGGAGTTCCGCTGTTCTTCGGTGGCCCGCACGCCGCGTACATGGCCGTCCAGAAAGGTCTCGAGCGTTCCATGCCGGGCCGTCTGGTGGGCGTTTCCAAGGACGACGCCGGTGTCCCCGCCTACCGCTTGGCGCTGCAGACCCGCGAGCAGCACATCCGCCGCGAGAAGG
Source organism: Arthrobacter sp. 21a14 (assembly GCA_050627125.1). Taxonomy (GTDB): domain Bacteria; phylum Actinomycetota; class Actinomycetes; order Actinomycetales; family Micrococcaceae; genus Arthrobacter. The sequence continues at coordinate 1,483,268 of CP192487.1, forward strand.
CCACGTCCAACATCTGCACCGCGCAGGCGTTGCTGGCCATCGTCGCCTCCATGTACGCCGTCTACCACGGACCCGAAGGCCTGAAGGCAATCGCAGAAACCGCCCACGGTCACGCCCGCACCCTTGCAGTGTCACTGAAGGCTGCCGGCGTCGAGGTCCTTCACACGTCCTTCTTTGACACCATTACAGTCCGCGTTCCTGGCAAGGCTGCCGAGGTTGTAGCTGCTGCCGAGGCCAAGGGCATCAACCTGCGCGGCATTGACGCTGATCTGGTGGGCATTTCTGTTGACGAGACCACTACATCGGAGATTGTTCGTAGCGTCCTGGATGTCTTCGACGCTAAGGTGCTTGAGTCCGCTGAAGGTTTTGCGCTGGAATCTTCCGTAGAGCGCTCGAGCGACTTCATGCAGCACCCGGTGTTCAACACCCACCGCTCCGAAACCCAGCTCCTTCGCTACATCCGTAAGCTCTCGGACCGCGACCTGGCACTGGATCGCACCATGATTCCGTTGGGTTCCTGCACCATGAAGCTGAACGCAACCGCTGAGATGGAAGCCATCTCCTGGCCGGAGTTCGCCTCGATCCACCCGTTCGCTCCGGATTCCCAGACAGAGGGCTGGCGTGAACTGATCACCGATCTTGAGTCCCAGCTGACTGAGATCACCGGCTACGATCAGGTCTCCATCCAGCCGAACGCCGGTTCGCAGGGTGAGCTCGCCGGCCTCCTCGCGATCCGCGGTTATCACCTGTCCCGCGGCGACGAGCAGCGCAACGTGTGCCTGATTCCTGCTTCTGCGCACGGCACCAACGCTGCTTCCGCAGTGCTGGCCGGTATGAAAGTTGTTGTGGTGGCCACCGCTCCTGATGGCACCATCGATCACGTTGACCTCAAGGCCAAGATCGAAGCAAACCGGGACGCCCTCTCGGCCGTCATGATCACCTACCCGTCCACGCACGGTGTGTACGACGCCGACGTCCGGGAAGTCTGCGACGCTATCCACGAAGCCGGCGGCCAGGTCTACATCGATGGCGCCAACCTCAACGCACTCGTTGGACTCGCGCAGCCGGGCAAGTTCGGCGGCGACGTCTCCCACCTGAACCTGCACAAGACCTTCTGCATCCCGCATGGCGGTGGCGGACCCGGTGTTGGCCCGGTCGCGGCCAAAGCACACCTGGCGCCGTTCATGCCCGGTGACGCTGCTTCGTGGACCGAAGGCAACGACGTTCCGATTTCGGCCTCCCGTTTCGGTTCGGCCGGTGTGCTCCCGATTTCCTGGGCTTACGTGAAGCTCATGGGTGGCCAGGGACTCACCGAAGCCACCAAGTCCGCCCTGCTGGCTGCGAACTACATTGCTTCCCGGCTCAACGAGCACTTCCCCGTGCTCTACACCGGCGAGGGCGGGCTCGTAGCCCACGAATGCATCCTGGACCTTCGCGAACTGACCGCCCGCACAGGCGTCACCGCTGAGGACGTGGCCAAGCGACTCATCGACTTCGGCTTCCACGCTCCCACGCTGGCGTTCCCTGTTGCCGGAACCCTCATGGTGGAGCCCACAGAGTCTGAGGACCTCGTGGAGATCGACCGCTTCATCGAAGCCATGATCACCATCCGTGCCGAAATCGAGCAGGTCGCTACCGGCGATTTCACTGTTGAGAACTCGCCGCTGCGCAAGGCACCCCACACGGCTGCCGCCGTCGTAAGTTCTGACTGGGACCGCGCATACCCGCGTGAGCAGGCCGCGTTCCCCGTCCACCACCTCAAGCAGGACAAGTACTTCCCGCCCGTTGGCCGCATCGACGGTGCAGCAGGAGACCGCAACCTGGTCTGCTCCTGCCCTCCGATCGAAGACTTCGAAAACTAAAGGACGGTCCTGCAAATGAACGAGAACTACACCGCTCTCTACGAAGAGCACAAGAAACTGGGCGCGTCCTTCACCGACTTCGGCGGCTGGCAGATGCCCCTTAAGTACTCGTCCGAGTTGGCCGAGCACCATGCCGTCCGCAAGTCCGCCGGCCTGTTCGACCTCTCCCACATGGGCGAAGTCTGGGTTACCGGACCGGACGCGGCAGCGTTCCTGGATTATGCGCTGGTCGGCAAGATTTCCGCCATGGCCGAGGGCAAGGCAAAGTACTCGCTGATCTGCCAGGAAGACGGCGGCATCATCGATGACCTCATCACGTACCGTCGTGGCGCCGACAAGTTTCTGGTGGTCCCCAACGCGGGCAACGCCACGGTAGTTGCGGCCGCTTTGGTGGAGCGCGCAGCTGGTTTTGACGTAGTTGTTGAAGACGCCTCTGCCGAGACGTCGCTCATCGCTGTCCAGGGTCCGCGCGCTGAAGCCATACTGCTGCGCCTTGTGCCCGCAGGGCAGCACGCGCTGGTCACCGAACTGAAGTACTACGCCGCTGTTGAGGTGCCGTTCACGTTCGACGGCGGCACTCAGGACCTGCTGCTCGCCCGCACCGGGTACACCGGTGAAGACGGCTTCGAGATCTTTGTGCCCAACGACTCCGCTGCTGCCCTGTGGCAGGCCATCGCCGACGTCGCTGAAGAAGGCGAGTTGACCCCCGCAGGCCTGGCTTCCCGCGACTCCCTGCGCCTCGAAGCGGGAATGCCGCTCTACGGCAACGAACTGTCCCGCGAAGGCAACCCCTTCGCGGCAGGGCTGGGTCCCGTCGTCGCACTTTCCAAGGAAGGCGACTTCGTCGGCAAGGACGCACTCGCTGCCCTCAAGGCTGACGGCGCCGGCTCCACGAGCGGACGCAAGCTCCTGGGCCTCAAGGGCCTGGGCCGCCGCGCTGGTCGTGGTCATTACCCGGTTCTCAAGGACGGTGCAGTGGTAGGCGAAGTCACCTCCGGCCAGCCCAGCCCGACGCTTGGTTACCCGGTAGCGTTGGCCTACGTCGACGTCGAGCACGCCGAAATCGGGACCGCGTTGGACATTGACCTGCGCGGTAAGAGCGAGCCGTTCGAAGTTGTCGCATTGCCGTTCTACAAGCGCCAAAAGTAAGCGGGGGTCGTCCCGACGGGTCGCCTTGGCCCGTCGGGCCGCCTTTTGGCCCGTCGGGTTCGGCGACCTCTGCATGCTCGGTCGCATGGGCGCCCGCTGAGCGGACGCGATGCTCTCTTAGACGCATGCTGCCGGTCACCGAACCCGAAAGGGCCACGGGGTGGGGGAGCGGATTCCGGCAGCGTGCGTCAAAGCGACGAAGGAGCAGCACGCGGAGGAATTCGGTGCCCCACCACCCAGCCCAGCCACACTGACAGCCCACACCAAGCGGCCACAGTTTTTGATCAACCACAGTAAGGAAACAGAATGCCCAAAGTAGCGCCCGAACTTCAGTACTCCGACGAGCACGAGTGGGTTTCCCGCGGGGAGGGGAACCTGGTGTCCGTTGGGATTTCCGAGGTTGCCACCGACGCGCTGGGCGACATCGTGTACGTTGACCTGCCCGAGGTTGGCTCCGCCGTGACTGCCGGCGAGACCTGTGGCGAGGTGGAGTCCACGAAGAGTGTTTCTGACCTCTACTCGCCGGTCACTGGTGAGGTCACTGAGATCAACGACGCCGTCGTGGGCGATCCGGCCCTGATCAACAACGACCCCTACGGCGCTGGTTGGTTGTTCAAGGTCGCCGCTGAGTCCGAAGGCCCGCTGCTTTCGGCCGAGGAGTACGCCTCCAAGAATGGCGGAGACCTGGCGTAACTGCTCGGCACGCTTTGTCAGTTGGCCCGTCGGGGCCGACGTCCTCCGCGTGCTCGGTCGCATATGCACCCGCTGAGCGGATGCGATGCTCCCTTGGACGCCCGCTGCCGGACGCCGGTCCCAAAGGGGCCAGTTTCCCCGGCGAAGGTTAGCTATTGTCAGTCCATTTCGGGGGTTCGCTGCCGGGGATGCCGTGCGCACGGCATGTTCGGCAGCGAAGCCCCGAAATGGCCGCTGGAGTCCGCGGAGGACGTTGGCTCGAAGCGCCCATACAGCGCCCACTGTGGCGTAGCGTGGGATTGTAGAACTGAATAAAATTGCGACGCCGGGTTGCCGCCTTTGGGGGCCATCCGGCGTCGTGCTGCGGTCGCCTGCCGCCATAAGTGGGGGCGGCCCTCCGGCAGGACCATCTGCCGGACCGTTTTCAAGCTTTTGTTAAGGGATCCCGACCATGGCTGTTGGTGTTTTCGATCTGTTCACTGTGGGTATTGGCCCGTCGAGTTCTCATACCGTGGGGCCTATGCGGGCTGCTGCGGTGTTCGCTGGTGAGCTCAAGGACGCCGGTGTCCTGGGCTCGGTCGCGTCGTTGCGGGTTGACTTGTATGGGTCGTTGGCCGCGACTGGCCGTGGGCACGGGACCATGACTGCGACCCTGTTGGGCCTTGAGGGTTACCACCCGGATTTGATCCTGCCCGATGAGGTGGAGGAGCGGCTCGCGTCGATCGCTGAGACAGGTGTCCTGAATCTGGCCGGTGCCTCCGGCGAAGGCGTAGAGCTGCCGTATGCGGTGGAGGATATGGTCCTGCATCCGTTGACGGTGTTGCCGCGGCATACGAACGGGATGAAGTTTGCCGTGTCTGATGCCGGGGGGAACGTGCTGCGGGAGGCGACGTTCTTTTCGGTGGGTGGCGGGTTCATCGTCCGGGAGGGTGAGGAGGACGCGGCTCGGGCGGAGTTGGAGGAGACGAAGGCGGAGTTGCCGTTGCCGTTCCGGACGGCTGCTGAGTTGCTGGGCCGGTGCTCCTCGAAGGGCCTGGGGATCAGCGAGATCATGTTCATCAACGAGCGTGCGTCCCGGTCTGAGGAGGAGATCCGGGAGGGTCTTTTGCATATCTGGTCGGTGATGGAGGCGTGTGTTGAAACCAGTCTGAAGCGTGAGGGTGTGTTGCCCGGGGGTCTGAAGGTCCGGCGTCGTGCTCCTGATTGGTTGGAGCGGTTGTTGAAGGAAGACAAGGACCGCAACGATCCGAAGTATTGGCAGGAGTGGGTGAACCTGATCGCCCTGGCTGTTAATGAGGAGAACGCTACGGGCGGGCGGGTAGTCACGGCCCCGACGAATGGTGCGGCGGGGATCATTCCGGCGGTGCTGTATTACGCGTTGAATTATGCCCCGGGGATGGACAAAGCAGCCCAGGCCGACAAGGACGATGTGGTGGTGAAGTTCCTGCTCGCTGCCGGTGCGGTGGGTGTGTTGTATAAGGAGCAGGCGTCCATTTCGGGGGCTGAGGTGGGGTGCCAGGGCGAGGTGGGTTCGGCGTCGTCGATGGCTGCTGCAGGGTTGGCTGAGGTGATGGGTGGTACGCCGGGGCAGGTGGAGAACGCGGCGGAGATCGCGATGGAGCACAATCTGGGGTTGACGTGTGATCCGATCGGGGGGTTGGTGCAGATTCCGTGTATTGAGCGGAACGCGATCGCTGCGGCGAAGGCGATCAACGCGGCGAAGATGGCGCTCTGGGGTGACGGGACGCACCGGGTGTCGCTGGATGAGGTGATCGTGACCATGCGCGAGACCGGCAAGGACATGTCCTCCAAGTACAAGGAAACCGCGATGGGCGGCCTGGCCGTGAACGTCGTCGAATGCTGACACTGTTCGCTGTCTGTCCCTAGTGCCATGCTGTATCCATGAGCGGGGGATACGACAGGGATTTTTTGCGGGCACGCCTTGAACTGCCCAGTCCGTCGGCAACGACGATTCTTTTGGATTACACGCACTTCTCCGTGCGCTTCCGGGCTGCCCGGAAGCTCGCGGCGATCGTGGGGGTCAACATCAGCGGCAGGGAACTTAGCCCGCTGGCCCGAGAAGGAACCTGGCATTTCGATAGCAGGATCCCGAAGGAGCAACAGGCGGGCCCGGACGTCTACAAAAACAACGCGTTCGATCGCGGCCATCTGGTCCGGCGCCTGGATCCCGTATGGGGAGACTCGGCGACCGCCAAGAAGGCCAATCAGGACACCTTCGCCTTTACCAATGCCGCACCTCAGGTGGACGACTTCAACCAAGGCAAGGAATTGTGGGTGGGGCTCGAGGACCACGTGCTGGGCCATGCGGACGCCTACGACGCCAAGCTCTCTGTGTTCACCGGGCCGGTACTTCTCGACGACGACCTTCCCTACAGGGGCGTACAAGTTCCGCGGAAGTTCTGGAAAATCGCCGTATGGACCAACGACGCCAAGCTTGCCGCTGCCGGCTTTGTGCTGGACCAATCGCCGTTGCTGGGCAAGGTTGAACTGAAAAGGGCGATCGACCAGCGGCTCCTTGAAGGTGAGCCACCCCCGCTTGGGCCGTTCCGGACCTTCCAAGTTCCCATTGGGCAGATCGCAGACCTGACCGGACTGAGCCTCAGCAGACTCGCCAACGCGGACCGCCTTGTCAGGGGCCAGCGGGAACTCGGCAAGGAACCGAAAGCCATCAAGTTGGAGAGCGCTGAGCAGATCCGGCTGTGAGGGCGTGGCCCCGGACGGGGACACAGGTCCCCACTTATATGTGTCGTGGCCAGGAACTTCGTGACGCCCGAAGATGACTATTTCTAATAAATCCTTAAATATTTCGGTTTTAATTGTCAGAATCATCATCGTGATTGACGTTCAGTCCTCCGCTCTGTATTTTCGGTTTTGCTGGGGGCGCCATTGTGGACCGAGTCGACAATGAACGGGTCACCAGAAATTCGCTACTAGAGAGATGACTGGTGACATGAGAAAAATTGCCAAATTTCTGGCCGCATCGGCGGTAGTAATTCCCGTTTCAATCGGTATGGGTGTGGGCTCGGCAAATGCCTGGGCTGATCAGACCTGCGCCAACGGTAAGGTCTGTTTGTTCCAGAGTTCAGTGTGGAATGGAACGAAGTACTCTAATAACTACGCGGCAACTTACGTCGGTGACGCCGCTAATGATCCGACATCAAACATTGTGGGATACACCACTAATCCTGCCTACAGGTACGTCATGTTCTATGAGCACCTGAACTTCGGCGGCAACTCCTTTTATATGAAGGAGGGGCAAGCAATCAGCTATCTGGCCGATATTGCGTACCCCGGTGGAGGCAACTGGGACAATCGCATCTCAAGTCACGACGAAGCCTACTGATTCCGCCTAACGCAAGATACAGCTATCGCACCGCATAGAAGAGTTGAGAGAGGCAAAATGGCACGGTATCCACTGAGTCTGCTCGTGTTGGTAGTTGCATTGGCCGGATGCAGCGCCAATTCGCAGCCTGGCGGAGTGGATGCCGCGTCCTTGCCATCCGTGGACCGAGCAGCATATGCCGGCGTGCATGCAAAACTGGATCCGGCTACTGCGATCATTTCCTTGCCCATGGATGCGTATGAAGCGACGCCCGACGAATCAATGGTCATAACGGCGGCCAACATGTATGTCATCGAGGATTGCATGAAAAACGCCGATGTCACCATGCCAGAGAAGCACGGCGATCTGACAGTTAAGGCCGACCAGTCGTATGGCGTTTGGGTTCCCGAGCTTGCGGCAAAGTACGGATATGACAAGCCGATCATCCGTATTGTTTCGGGCATTTACGATTCCCAGACGAGGGAATCAGCGGATGCAAACGTCAAGAAGTACTTTGAATGCGATAACGCCACGGTGTCGAGTCAGATACCCCCATTCCGCAGCAGAATCGCCGGTGAAGACTCATTGCTAACAAACATTAGCAATGACTCGAATGCATTATCTGAGCGGGATCCTGAGTGGAGGGAATCACGCGACGACTGGATTACTTGCCTCAAGCACGCCGGAATTTCAATGCGACAGGACTCGCCCGATGCCTGGGTGCCTTCATACCCTTCGGACAAGCAAGGCGAAATCAGGACAGCTGTACAAGACGCGAATTGCAAGCAGGAAACCAAGGTAATGCAACGCATCTCGGATATCCGAGCACAGTATCAATCTGCCCTGATTGCCGCCAACCAAGCCGCCATGAACAGGCTCGCCGATGATAAAACCGAGGCTCTGGCCAAAGCGAGGACGATTCTGCGGCAACATGGCAAGGGCGCCGTTTAATGCCGTTGCAGCATGACGAGGTAGTCAAGGTCGCGCGTGTTCCGCGACTCCGGCGGATCATTGGCTTCTTGGTCATAGTCATGGCAGGAATGGCAGGTTCCTTCCTTGCCGGAAGCTACATAAAGTCACCCCAGTCTGCGGCCCTCGACTCCATCAACACTCCAATCAAGGTGACCGCCACAGTGGAACGTAGGACTTTGGCGAGCACTTTGATCATCCCCGGGAGCATGACCCCGGGAACGTCGGTGGGCATCGCAGCATCAGTACCGCCAGGGACTGAACGCGCCGTCATAACGCGCATGCTGGTTGCTGTTGGCGACACGCTAAAGCCCGGGACAATCGTTGCGACGGTGTCCGGGCGCCCTCTCATTGTCATATCAACGTCCGTCCCGTTGTATCGGGACCTGAAAGATGGTGACAACGGTCAAGACGTTTCCGCCTTGCAGAATTGGCTTCAATCCATAGGGTATCGGCCCAACATGACCGGAATATTTGATAAGTCCACCCAAGAATCCGTGGCGGCTTTGTACGGTGACGTTGATCAGCCAGCACCAAAATCCGACGACAAGAAGGCCATGGTCCGGTGGAGGGAGTTTGTTCAAATTCCTGGTGATGAGGGCTCGGTGACGAGCATCGCTGCTTCAGGAGCCGTGCTGACGGACGATCTTTTGGTAGCTACAGCGCAAACCGCCCCGGACGTGGTCGTGGGACGGGCGTCTATTACCCAGGCCGAAGCTCTTACAGTTGGGCAGGCCGTCGCGCTCGAAGCCAGTGGGTACAACGCTCAGGGCGTCGTTCAGAGCATCGGGGTTTTCGACCAAGGCAATCCGGAAAAGGGGACGCTTCCCGGAATGGATATCATCGCATCTGTTCCGGACGATCCCAACAAACCAAAGCCGGGTCAGCCAGTCTCTGTCAGCGTGAAGGAGCCGGTCCAGGAGACCTTGGCAGTTCCCCTGACCGCGATCAAACAGGACGACATCGGGACGTACGTGATTGTGCCAAGTTCGAAAAAGGACACTGGTGAGGGTGCATCGGCGGAAAGAATCGACGTGACGGTGACAGGGCTGCGCGATGGCTGGGCTGCTTTGGCCGAGACTTCGAAGCTGGAGCCTGGAACCACGGTCGACGTATCGTGAACATGCCTGCGCCAACGCCCGGCAGGATTCCCCTGCTCCGGTTGGAAGGCATCGGGCGCTCCTATGGAGGAGCCGATGTGCCTACGGCGGCCCTTCAAGACGTCAATCTTGAGATCTGTGAGGGTGAATTCGTTGCGATCATTGGTCCCTCAGGATCCGGCAAATCAACGCTACTGAACATTCTTGGGCTGTTGGACCGTGCATCAGAAGGCACGTACTCGATCAACGGTGCAGACGTATCACAGATGGCCGAGAAGCAGCGTGACTGGTTGCGATCGCGGATGTTTGGGTTTGTCTTCCAAGCCTCGCATGTGATCTTGGATGAATCGTCCGCACGGAACGCAGCGCTCGGCCTTCGCGTGCAAGGTGTCCGTCACGTGGAACGGGAGCTGGAAGTAACGCAGGCCCTGCTGCGCGTTGGGTTGCTGCACAGGACAGGCGTGCTCGGCAAGAACCTCTCTGGAGGGGAGAGGCAACGTCTTGCGTTGGCTCGTGCTCTCGCGACCAAGCCCAGGATCCTGTTCGCAGACGAACCCACAGGCAACCTGGACAGTGTCAATACACAGAGTGTCATCGCGGATCTCAAGGTATTGAATCGAACCGGCGTGACAGTCGTTGTCATTACGCATGATCCGATCGTCGCCGCCGCAGCAGACCGCCAGATCGTCATCGACGACGGACGACTGGAAAAGCCCGACGCGCCGGGTTCCCCTGCCTCAACAGCTGTTCATGAGCCTATGGCTGGACGCCCGGATCCAACTGACGTTCTCTCCCCGGCCCCCCTGTGGAGACGGCTCAATCTATTGATGGATGACGTCTATGATGCATTGGCATCCCTTACCTCCAGGGCAGGCAAGGCATTGTTGCTCATTCTGGCGTTTATGCTGGGATCGGGCGGACTGGTTGCCTCAGTAGGCCTTAGCCAAAGTGCCTCCGCGCAGGTTTCCGAGCGCTTGGCCGAAGCAGCGTTGGATGAAGTGCAAGCCTCAAGAAGCCCATCTGGGGTCCAACCCGCGAACGCTGACATCGCGGCCTTGCGAGGTCAGAAGGGGAAAATAGAGGATCTTCGCGGAGTCGTCGCGGTTGGTTTGCGCGTGGAGTTGGCGACTTCTGAATTTCGCCCCACACGCTTTCAGCCAAATAGGGGAATCCAAGAGGATGACTTCACAGGGTCACTCTTGGCCGTGGACTCGACCTTCCTCGACATTAGCCAGGCCGTAGTTGAGCCTGCCTCGGCGTTATCTCTTCTGGACGAGTCGTTTGGGAAGCCGGTGGCAATAGTGGGACAAGATACGGCCGTCCGTTTAGGGATTCCTTCTGCGGGTCCGGGCCAGAAAATTTGGATCAGTGGGCAATCCGTTCCAGTGGTGGGCATACTGCGCCAAGCCGGAAGGAACCCGGTTCTTGCAGACAGCATCATCCTGGGGATCAGCGCCTACCCATCCGCTGCCTCTGACAACCCTGTATTTGTGGTCCGCACCCTGCCTGGGTTTCCAGCACCACTGGCCGACGTGATTCCTTTGGCCCTCGACGCAGCTCATCCCGAGCACTTCACCGTCAACACGGTGGCAGACCTTCGTTCACTCCGCAAGGGAGTCAACAATGACCTGGGAGTGTTGATCAGTGTCATCTCGTGGGTGTTGCTGGCACTCGCCTGTCTTAGCGCTGCTACGTCGATGTATCTGACTGTGCAAACGCGAAGATCGGAGATTGCTCTCCGGAGAGCCCTCGGTACGAGTCGCTTCAGCATTGGCCGGATGTTTATCTTTGAGGGCTTGCTTGTGGGATTGGGCGGGGGACTGGCCGGGGGAGCGGTCGGAGTGCTGGGAGTTCTGGCCTTTTGCCTGAGCCAAGAGTGGACACCGGTGCTGGGGCCTGAACCAGTGTGGACCGGAGTTGCCGCTGGCGCTGCTACTGGTGTTCTTTCTGCGTTGTATCCAGCCATTGCGGCGTCCAAAGCGGATCCGGCTCAGGCTATTCGCGCGTAGTTCGGGCGGGCAACTCACGGAGAATCGGCCTATTTATGTACGCCCGATAGACTTGAGGCTGCATGTCCGCATGCGCACCCAGCTTTTGAACACTGCACCAAACCCCTGAGATTGGACACGGCCACCTTGCGAGAATTTACCGCCCGCTTTGCCACCGCCGAGGAAATCGATAACTGGGACAAGCACGTCACAGCCAACCCCAATGGCGGCAACGTGCTGCAGTCGGACGCCTATGCGGCAGTCAAGGATGGCAACGGTTGGTTGGTCCGCCGCCTGGTTCTGGAGACCTCCGAATATTCCAGCTACAACCTGCTCCTTGAGAAGAGGTTCCCCGTCCTTGGCCGGCTGTGGTATCTCATCAAGGGGCCTGACGCTGCCGCAGTGGAAGACATCAAACCGATGCTCACCGCCGTCGCCAATCTGGCGAAGGAGCAGAAGATGAATGTCTTCACCATCAAGATCGAGCCGGACGTCGTGGCATCCAGTGAGGCGACGGCTCAGCTCTCAGCCGCCGGGCTGGTCAAAGCCCCCAACATCCAGTCAAACGACTCAACAGCGCTGCTGGACATTTCGGCCCCCGCCAATGAAGTGCTGCGGAGTATTTCATCGCGGGCCCGCAACGCCGTCCGCAGGGCAGAACGTGAAGGATGCGAAGTTCTCCCAGCCGAGCCTGGCGAGGAGACGTACCGCAAGCTCTACGCACTGATGCAAGACACAGTAAACGCCAAGGGTGCCATGCCGTTGCGGAGCTACGAGTACTACTCCCGTTTCTGGCACGAATTCTGCAGCCGAGGCCAGGGACACTTCTTCTTTGTCTACGAGGACGGCGCACCCAGCGTCGGTGCTTTCGTTATCAACTATGGCTCCAAGGCAACCTACAAGGATGGCGGCTCCACGCAGAACCGCAAGCAATACGGTGACTCGCATTTGGTCCAGTGGGCTGCTATCCAGCGGATGCAGGATCTGGGCTGCGTTGAGTACGATTTCTGCGGCACGCCGCCTGCCGGCCGGATCAAAGACAAGACCCATCCTCTGTTCGGAATGGGTTTGTTCAAAACGAGTTTCACCAAGACCGTTACGGACTTCGTAGGCTGCTACGACCACGTCCTCGGACCAATCCGCCATAAACTCTGGCTCAAGGGTGGAGAGCGCGTCTTCCGCCGGCTGGAAACCATGCGCACCGGCGGACAGTTCTACTGAGAAAACCGGCACAACTCAACACACTTCAGGCCCGCCCCGGCCACCAACGGGCGCAAATCTATCTAGGTGAGGTAATTTCTTTGACTCCGATTGAGGCTGGAACCGGCATGGAATTCGTGATTCTCAGTGACGCTGATTTCGAGACATTCGCCAAGGGACACCCGCAAGGCAGCTTCATCCAATCCGTGGACCTGGCGCGTTTCCAGCGTGCCCGCGGCCAGGAAGTGGAGCTCTTTGGCGTGACCCGCGGTGGCAGCCTGATCGCCGCCGGAAAGCTCGTCTACACCGCCAACCGCTTTGGCTACAAGGTCTGCGACTGCGCAAAGGGACCACTGATGGACTACAGCGACGCCGAAGCGGTGCGGTTCGTCGTCGAGCAGTTGAAAAAGCATGCGGCCTCCAAGAAGGCCGCAGAACTGCGGATCTCACCGAACGTCAGGTACATCGCCCGCGACGAGGACGGCGCCGAGCACCCGGAGGTTGAGGACAACCGTCCGCTGCTGAAGGAGCTGGCAGGGTTGGGCTTCAAGCACCAGGGCTTTGACATGAATTTCGCCAACATCAACTGGATGTTCGTCAAGAAGCTGGACGGGATCGCCGATTCCGAAGAGCTCATCATGGGAATGAACTACCGCACGCGCAAGGCCATTCGGAAGGCCGAAAAGAACGGCGTCTACCTGGAGCAGGCCACGCTGGAAACGCTGGACGACTTCTACAACGCGCTGAGCACTGCCGGCGACGAAAAGGGCTTCACGTACCGCGAGCGTGAATACTACGAGCAACTGCTCCGCAATACCTCGGATGAGTTCACCAAGCTCATGATGGCCAAGATCAACATCCCCGAATACCGGGCCTCCATCACTGAGCGCCTGGATGCCGAAGCCAAAACTCTCGCGGACCTGAACCGCGACGTCGAGGAAACAGGGAGCAAGAAGAAGGCCAACCGCATCAAGGTGGTCCAGGACCTCGTGGACAGCTACGAGAGAAGCCTTAAGGATATTGAACGCTTCCCCGACTCGGTTGGCGTGGCTACGGTTGCGGCGATCCACTTCGCTTGCTCCGGCGATGAAATCGTGTGCGTGATCGGCGGCACTGTCCAGGACTACATCTACTTCAACGGGGCAACTTCGCTGTACTGGGGCATGATGCTGCACGCGCTCAACAATGGCTACTCGCGCTACAACTTCTATGGCACGTTCGGCATTCAGGGCCAGGACGAAACCGGTCATGGCGGCTACGAATTCAAGAAGGGCTTCGGCGGCGAAGTGGTCCAGCTGGTGGGCGACTTCGTGACGCCGGTGAATCTGCCGGTCTTCACCGCTTACCAGGCGGTCAGGAAGCTTGCAGCTGCCGCCAAGACAGTACTGGCAAAATTGCCGGAGCCCCGAAATCTGCTGAGGAAATTCCGGGGGAAGAACTAATCAACGAAGCCAAAGGGAGGAACACTGCGTGACTGAACGCCCTGAGGGCTCCGGCGGCAGGCCTCACACTGACGGCTTGCCCAAGACCCAGCCGATGCGGCCATCGCAAATCCGGCAGAACGCCAATGCCAAACGCATGCTGATGCGCTTGGTGCAAGGCGACAGCCCGCCCACTGCCCCCATGAACATCGTGGACCGGCTCGCGGGCAGTCCCTACGCCAACCCAACTATCCAGGTGGTCGGCGTCGACGCCTCAGCGCGTAAGACGATCGATTTTGCCCTGCATCTGGCCGAAGTCATGTTCCGCTACGGCGCGGGCGCCCTTGAAGTTGAGACCAGCATGATTGCCGTGACCGCCGCCCTTGGCTTGAAGAACGTTGAAGTAGACATCACCAACCAGTCGGTGGCCATCAACTATGCGCCGAAGGACCAGACGCCCATCACGTTGTTGCGGGTGGTGCGCTCGTGGACCAATAACTACGCCGGTCTTGCCCAGGTGCATCAACTGGTCACGGACATTGTTGCCGGGGGAGTTGGCCGCGACGAAGCAGTCCGTCGATTGAATGACATCGTCCGCAGCGCCAAGCCCTTCCCTCGCTGGATGGTCACGGTTGCTTTCGCTGTTTTCGCCGCGGTGTTCGTGGGCGTCCTGGGTGGTGGTCCGGGCGCATCCGCCCTCGCCTTTGCCTCCAACCTGCTGATCAGCCTGGTTGCGCGGCAGCTTAGCCGCTGGCGCACCCCGGACTTCTTCATCACGATGTCGTGCTCGTTCCTCGTCACGTTTATCGCCCTCATGCTGCGTTGGGCGGGTGCGGACATCGCCCCGTCCATCGTGGTTGCGGGCGGGATCCTGTTGTTGCTTCCAACAGGCAGGCTTGTGTCCTCCGTGCAAGACGCCATCAACGGCTTCCCCGTCACAGCCGCCGGACGGTTCCTCTCCACGTTGCTCACCTTCGGCGCGATCGTCGCTGGCATCGCCGTCGCCGTCGTGGTCGGGACCCTCATGGGCAGCGAAGTCCTGGACGTCACCAAAACATTCCCGGATGCGTATCCTTTGTGGGGCCAAGCCATTCTGATCGCGATTGCGGTAGTGGCTATCGGCGTCACCGAACAGACGCAGATGCGTTTGTTACTCCCGACGGCGGCAGTCGGCTTGGTCGGCTTCTTCGTCTTGTGGGGGGCTACCACTGCCGGGTTCGGCGACCGCTTGTCGCCGGCAGTTTCGGCTGTGGCCATCGGCCTGCTGGCTCGGGTAGTCGCGCTAAAACTTGGCGCTCCCCAGCTTGTCGTGGCTGTTCCGGCCGCGCTCATCCTGCTGCCCGGCCTAACTATATTCCGTTCAATGTATGTATTGACCATTGAGGAAGCGGACATTCTTCAGGGCGCCGGAGGCATGCTGAATGCAGGCGCGATCGTCCTGGGAGTTGCGGCAGGAATCGTGCTCGGCGACAACCTGGCGAGGCCGCTGACGAAGGGCCTATCCAGCAACGAGCGGCGCAGGGTACGGCGCCGCTAAATCTGACTAAATCTGTCCTACGGGGAGCTTCTTCTCGGCCTGGAAAACTTCCTCTACCCGGCCCTGGGCCCAGTAGCCGGAGAGCGAAACCTGAGTACGCTCCAGGTCGCGCTGGGAGAAGAAGATCTGCCGCAGGCCCTTCATGTAGCCCCTTTCGCCATGCGCAAAGACATCAACGCGCCCGGGCAGCCACTGCATTTCGCGAAGTGCGTCAAGCAGCAGCTCGCTTGATCCGGCCGGCGCCCCGTTGCGCTGCAGCCAGTGGAGTTCCAGGCCGGCAGGAGCAGAGATAGGCAGGATGTCCTCGGCGCTGTCCACCTCGAGGAACGCGTATCCGCGGGCTTCCGGGGCGAGAGCCTCTATGCAGGCTGCGATGGCTGGAATCGCGGCGTCATCGCCGGCGAAGAGGTGCCAATCGGCGTCGGGCGCGGGATTGTAGGCGCCGCCGGGGCCGGTAAAAATCAGCGAGGCCCCAGGTTCCGCTGCCGCTGCCCAAGGCCCTGCCAGACCCTCGTCGCCATGGACTACGAAGTCAATCGCCAGTTCCCGTTCTTCAAGGTTCACCCAGCGGATGGTGTACGTCCGGGTGTGCGGCCATTGCTCACGCGGCATCGTCTCGCGGATGGCCCACAGGTCCAGCGGAAGTTGGTAATCAACGCCGGGCTGCGGAAAAACGATCTTGACGTACCGGTCCACGTATTCGTTGTTCGCATAGTCGCTGAACCCTGGGCCGCCGGCGACGATCCGCACCATATGAGGTGAGAGCCATTCTTTGCGCAGGACGGTCAGGTTAACCTGCGGGCGCGTGTTCCGGGTGGCGGACGAGGTGACGGGGAGAGCAGCCATGTAGGCAAGCCTAAGCTAATTCGTTGGGTACCACCTGGGTATGAGTCGAAGGTTACAAGATGGGTAGTTCCCAATTGACGGGCTCTGCGCCCTGCGCCGACAACAGTTGGTTGGTTCGGCTGAACGGCTTGGAACCAAAGAACCCACGGGATGCCGAGAGGGGACTGGGGTGCACCGAAGTGATTGCCGGTGTGCCATCCAGCAGCGGCATGACCGCTTCGGCGTCCTTCCCCCACAGAATCGCTACCAGGGGACTCCGGTGCCCTGCACCGTCCGTGCGATGCGCAACCGCACTGACGGCCGCCGTCGTGATTGCCTCCCAGCCTTTGCCGCGGTGTGAGCCGGCGTTTCCTGCTGCGACACTAAGGACCCTGTTCAGCAGGAGGACGCCTTGGTCCGTCCATGCTGTGAGGTCGCCATGGATGCGCGGCGGGAGCCCGAGGTCGTCGTGGAGCTCACGATAGATATTTGCCAGGCTCCGGGGGATCGGCCGCGTATGCCGCGAGACGGCAAAGGAAAGCCCGACGGCGTGTCCCGGGGTTGGGTACGGATCCTGGCCAAGGATGAGTACTTTGACGTCAGCCAGTGGTCGGCGGAAGGCCCGGAGGAGGTTCGTAGCTGCAGGAAGGACGTGGATCCCTTGGGCAGCCTGACCCGCAACAAAGGCCAAAGCTTCACGGAGTTGGCCTTCCACGGGTCGCAACGCGTCCGCCCAGTCCGCGGCCATCAGCTCTTCCAAGGGTTGGTCAACAAGCTCGTCGAAGCCCCGATCGGCAACGCCGGCGGGTTCCAGGTCAAACAGTGCATCCTCACCAGTCACCCTGTCATTGTCTCCTCCATGGCATCGGCGGTGCGAATGACAGCGTTGTTATTCGCCCGTAACATGGGGGTAGGACAATTTCCCCCAACCAGCGTCAAGGAGTGTGCCGTGGCAGAACCAGCACCGGAACCAATGGCGCCGCAGTCTACCGGTTTGGCACTTGAAGACCTGGCGGCCGAGACCCGCAAAGACTCACCTTTAAGTGACCGTGATCAGCAAATGTTGGCCTTGGAACGGCAATGGTGGAAGTACGCCGGCGCCAAGGAACAGGCGATCCGTGAGCTCTTCAATCTCTCCGCCACGCACTATTACCAGATCCTGAACGCACTTATCGATACCGAAGATGCGTTGGCCCACGATCCCATGCTTGTGAAGAGATTGCGTAGACTACGTACGTCGCGCCAACGTGCGCGGACAGCGCGCCGTTTGGGGTCCGACGCGTAAATCGCCCGGCTGATAGTCAGCAGCAACCAGCAAGGACAAGGCTTCACCATGACCAAATTTGCCAAGGATGAATTCGACCGGGTCCCACAGAACAGCTCCCGGCAGGGGGTGCACCGTGACGCCCAAGAGACAGTCCGCCCCAATCTGTGGCCGGTCTTGACCGTAGGAGCCGTAGCCCTGGTGCTGGGACTCGTCGCTTTCCTGATACTTCCGCGGCTTGGCCTGGTGGCCCCCGGTGCGTCCACAAGCGTTTCGACGCCGGCGCCCCAGCAGAGCGAAGCCTCCCCTTCTGCTGCACCTACCGAATCAAGCAACGCCCCCATCGCTTCCGGTGAGCCGAGCCCGGGGACCACGCCTTCGGGCGAACCTTCCGCAACTCCTTCTTCAGCGCCCGTGGACAAGACCGTTGCTGTAGCCGTCTACAACGGCACGGGTACGGCTGGCCTCGCCAGCCGTGTGGCAGGGCTGGTCCAAGGCGATGGCTGGACGCTGGGAACTGTGGGGAACTGGGGTGGCCTGCCGCAGCAGTCGTCCGTGGTCTTCTACAACGTTCCCGGGCAGAAGACGAACGCAGAAGCGCTGGGCAAGCTCCTCGGTATCAGCGCGGTGGTTGAATCTCCTGAAATACAGCAGCCACTGGTTGTTGTTGTGGGACCTGGCTACCAGTAATTTCGCCGAATTTCGGCCGTTTTTCACTGGGTTCCAGCCTCCAAAGTGGCAACTCGGTTAAGCCTCAATAACAAAAGTCATGGTGGGCCCCTCCGCAGCAGCGCGCGGATGGTGACTGTGGTTACAGTGGATTGATTCCGGTCCGGAGATCCCGGCAACCGGTCTTGGCTACTGTGAAAGTGTGGGCATCATGGCTTTGGGAACCGTCAAATGGTTCAATGCCGAAAAAGGGTACGGCTTCATCACTGTGGATGACTCCGGCGACGACGTCTTCGTGCACTGGTCCGCTATTCAGATGGAAGGCTTCCGTGCCCTCGAGGAA
This sequence comes from Arthrobacter sp. 21a14, assembly GCA_050627125.1. Taxonomy (GTDB): domain Bacteria; phylum Actinomycetota; class Actinomycetes; order Actinomycetales; family Micrococcaceae; genus Arthrobacter. The sequence goes on from CP192487.1 coordinate 1,501,631, forward strand.
GGCCAGCGAGTGGAGTTCGAATTAGGCGAAGGCCAGAAGGGTCCGCAGGCGGAAAGCGTCCGCGTTGCATAGTCCTTATCCCGGTCACGTCAGCTAACGGCTGAAACCCCTTTGTTTATAGCGCAAAGTGGCGCTTCTGCTTGCACTCTCCCCGGTCGAGTGCTAATTATTGATTTAGCACTCCTACGCTTCGACTGCTAACTGCGCCCCGGTTTACGCCGGGGGCGGATGGCTCTCGGAACGCCAGGAGGATCAAGAAACACCTTGGTGGGGTGAGGTCCGGAGCGCGGGGCATACAGAGGCCGCAAGCAAAGGACCGTCCGTCGCGGGCACCCCATCTGACAGGTTCCTTCTTAACGACTGTCCCGAAAGGACTACCGCCGTTATGGCCAAGATCATTGCATTTGATGAAGAGGCACGCCGCGGCCTCGAGCGAGGCCTGAACATCCTCGCCGACGCCGTCAAGGTCACCCTCGGCCCGCGTGGACGCAACGTCGTCCTCGAAAAGAAGTGGGGCGCCCCCACGATCACCAACGATGGTGTTTCCATCGCCAAGGAGATCGAGCTGGACGATCCTTACGAGAAGATCGGTGCTGAGCTGGTCAAGGAAGTTGCCAAGAAGACGGATGACGTCGCTGGCGACGGTACCACCACCGCTACGGTTCTCGCCCAGGCACTGGTGAAGGAAGGCCTGCGCAACGTTGCCGCCGGCGCCGACCCGCTGTCCCTCAAGCGCGGTATCGAGAAGGCTGTTGAGGCAGTCATCAAAGAACTGCTCGCCTCTGCCAAGGAAATCGAAACCAAGGAAGAGATCGCAGCCACGGCTTCCATCTCCGCCGGTGACCCGGAAATCGGCAGCCTGATCGCCGAAGCCCTGGACAAGGTGGGCAAGGAAGGCGTCATCACGGTCGAGGAGTCCAACACCTTCGGCCTGGAGCTCGAACTCACCGAAGGCATGCGCTTCGACAAGGGTTACATCTCCGCTTACTTCGTCACTGACGCTGAGCGCCAGGAAACGGTCCTCGAAGACCCGTACATCCTGATCGTGAACTCCAAGATCTCCAACGTGAAGGAACTCGTCACGGTCCTGGAGAAGGTCATGCAGTCCAACAAGCCGCTGCTGATCATCGCTGAAGACATCGAGGGCGAGGCCCTGGCCACCCTGATCGTCAACAAGATCCGTGGCACCTTCAAGTCTGTAGCCGTCAAGGCTCCGGGCTTCGGTGACCGCCGCAAGGCACAGCTCGCCGACATCGCCATCCTCACCGGTGGCCAGGTCATCTCGGAAGAAGTTGGCCTCAAGCTGGAGAACGCTGGCCTGGAACTCCTCGGCACCGCCCGCAAGGTTGTTGTTACCAAGGACGAGACCACCATCGTTGAAGGTGCCGGCGACGCCGAGCAGATCGCGGGCCGTGTTGCCCAGATCCGCGCCGAGATCGAGAACTCCGATTCCGACTACGACCGCGAGAAGCTGCAGGAACGCCTGGCCAAGCTGGCCGGCGGCGTTGCAGTCATCAAGGCCGGTGCCGCAACCGAAGTTGAGCTCAAGGAACGCAAGCACCGCATTGAGGACGCAGTCCGCAACGCCAAGGCTGCTGTTGAAGAAGGCATCGTTGCCGGTGGTGGCGTTGCCCTCATCCAGGCTGGTGCCAAGGCATTCGCCAACCTGAACCTGCAGGGTGACGAAGCAACTGGTGCCAACATCGTCAAGGTTGCCATCGACGCTCCGCTGAAGCAGATCGCCTTCAACGCTGGTCTCGAGCCGGGCGTTGTTGCCGACAAGGTTCGCGGCCTGCCTTCCGGCCACGGCCTGAACGCTGCCACGGGTGTCTACGAAGACCTGCTGGCTGCCGGCGTCAACGACCCCGTAAAGGTCACCCGCTCGGCTCTCCAGAACGCTGCTTCCATCGCTGGTCTCTTCCTGACCACCGAGGCTGTAGTTGCCGACAAGCCTGAGAAGAACGCTCCGGCTGCCGGTGGCGACGACATGGGCGGCATGGGCGGCTTCTAAGCCTCCTAAGCTGTAGCGTCACGCTTCAGAGCAAACGACGGCGGTCCTCACCATTTGGTGGGGGCCGCCGTCGGCGTTAAGAACCAACTAGGAGACAGATCGGGCTCTTATGAGCGCCCGTAGCGACAGGTGCTGTCCTCCAGTTGGGTGCTGGCACGCTTTCAGTGTCTGTGTGGTCTGGCAGGATTGAAGGCATGACGATTATTGCTGCCGCCGATGGCTCTGCCCTCGGCAATCCTGGGCCGGCCGGTTGGGCCTGGTATGTTGACGACTCCTGTTGGCGCGCAGGAGGTTGGCCCCACGGCACTAACAACATGGGCGAGCTCATGGCTGTCCTGGACCTGTTCCGCTCCACTGCCCACGTACCGCAAGAAGAACTGCTGATCCTTTGCGACAGCCAGTACGTCATCAACTGCATCACTAAGTGGATGCCCGGGTGGAAGCGGAAGGGCTGGCGCAAGGCTGACGGAAAGCCCGTCCTGAACGTTGACCTCCTCAAAGACATCGACCAAGCAATTGTCGGACGCAAATACACGTTTGAATGGGTCAAGGGGCACGCCGGACACGACCTCAACGAGGCAGCAGACGAGCGCGCACGCGCCGTAGCCACCGCTTTCCAGCAGGGCACGGCCGCTCCAATCGGACCGGGGTTTATAGGCTCAGGCCAAGGCTCGGCCGAGCCTGTTCCTGCTACAGCTGGCACCGGCAGCATTACGAGTACCCGCCCAGTTCCCACAACCGCCTCAGTTCCCACCACCGCTTCAGTTCCCCCGGCCAGAGCCGGGCGCAGCTTCCAATCCCACTCCGAACCCACGCTGTTTGGGGAATCGGGTATCTTCGGCCAGCCGGATCTTTTCAGTGAACTGGACGAGGAGGCATCCGCCCGGGAATTGCCCGCAGAGGAAATCGTGGTTGCCTTGGAGCGCGAACTCCTACGCCCGGATGTGCGCACTGACATCGGCAGGATTGGAGTATTGCTTCATCCCGACTTTGCCGAGATTGGCAGCTCCGGTCGCTTCTGGACCCGGGATGCCATGATGGTCGCCCTTGAGGAGGACCCTGGCGAACCGATTGAGCTGGAAGTTCTTAGCGCCGATCGCCTGAGTGAGAACACTATCCTGCTGAACTACCGCAGCTTCGCGCATTCAGGGTCGGCCCTCCGCAGTTCCGTTTGGCTTCTTGACCGAGGCCAGTGGCGGCTTCGATTCCACCAGGGCACCGCTGAAGGCTGATCGAACAGGAGGCCCAGCCCAGGAAGCGCGGCCCAGAAAGCAAAGGGCTTTGATGACCTGCGGGGCGGCTGCACAGGGGGAAGACAGCCGGCCCCGCAGGAGCTTAGTAGGCGAACCGCTGGGTGTTGCCCTGCTCCACTTCGAGGTAGCTTGCGGCTGCCGACGCTAAAGCCATGTTGATGGAAGCCAGTGAGGCCTCGACTTTGTTTTGCGTCAGGGACCATTCAAGGACAAGCGACTGGAAATTGGTGGCTGCTGAGCCTCTCCAGGTGGCTTGAAGCTCATCCAGTCCGTGTTTCATGGCTTGCACGTCCGTGCTGATGCGATCAACGGTTGCTTTGACGTTGGACGACTTGAGCTGAAGGAGCTCTGTGTCGACGGAAATGACGCTCATGGATGATGCCTTTCGACGATGATGTTCCGCTGCTCGCGGCGATGTGCGTGGCCACAACATCGAGCCTAGGCAACCGCCTGGGGCCGGGAAACAACCATTCGTCGCTATGTGGATAACAGCTCTGTTGACCAGCCGTCATATGGATAACGCCGCCATGGGGGACACCAGCGTTACTGGGATATCAGCTCCGCGGGCTCCTCGCGGAACGGGAGGCTGACCACCAAAGTTGCGCCGCCGCCGTCGGTCTCTTTCACCCGGACGCTGCCCCCATGCGAGCCAACGATGGCAGCCACAATGGCCAGTCCGAGGCCACTGCCGCCGGTCTCGCGGGTGCGGGAGGTATCGGCACGGTAGAAGCGTTCAAAGATCTTGTTGGTCTCAGCCTCAGGAATGCCGGCGCCGTGATCCCGTATTTCGATGAGCGAAAACGCGCCTTCAGGACTGGTCCGAACACCAACTGCGAGTTCTATGGGGGTGCCCTCTGGCGTGTAGCGAAGGGCATTGCCCACCAAGTTGCCGATAACCTGCCGGAGCTTGGCCTCATCCCCCTGAACCGGAGCTGGGGTGGGGGACGATCCGTCGAGCCCGATGAGCGTGATGTTCCGGTTGCCGGATGAGGCTTTGGTATCCACTACGGCGTCGTGCGCCAACAACTGAAGGTCCACCGGCTTGAGCTGCAACGGCCGCTGCTCGTCCAGCCGGGCCAAGAGGAGCAGGTCCTCCACCATGGAACCCATCCGCTTGGCTTCGCTTTCGATTCTTCCCATGGCTGTGGCGACGTCTTCGGGGGTAGCCAGCGCGCCGTGGCGGTAAAGCTCGGAGAAACCCCGAATGGTGACCAAGGGAGTCCGGAGTTCGTGGGAAGCATCCGCAGCGAAGCGGCGCATTCGGGCTTCAGAAGCGGCGCGCGCCGCAAAGGATGCCTCAATGTGGGCCAACATTGCGTTCAGCGAAGCGCCAAGCCGCCCCACCTCTGTATGGGGGTTGTCGATTTCCACGCGTCGGGAGAGGTCCCCTGCGGCAATGGCTGCTGCTGTCTTCTCCACCCGGGCCAGAGGCCTGAAGGATCGTGCCACAGTCCATGTAGCGATGAAGAACGCCAAGACCAGGGTCAGCAGGCCAACGCCCACCACCACCAGTACGGCGTGTTCCATGACTTTGTCCACGGGCGTCAGCGGCAGGCCGATAATCACCACGCCGTTCTGCCCGTTGGCCACGACGCCGACGGCGACGACACGCCAGTTGCTACCGGCGGTGCCACTGACTTGGAATGGGGCATTGCCACGTGCCTTGGCCTCGGCAGGAGTGATGTTCGCGATCGCCGGACGGTCGCCTTGCATGCCGCCGAAGGGGTACGGCGAAAGCCCCGGAACGTACAGCGTCAGCGAGTAGTCCGTGGGTACCGCAGGGTTCGGCTCGGACAGCTTGTCGAATGACTGCTGGTCCTGGGCCAGTGCGACGGCGGCCTTGAGTTTGTCGTCCACCTGGCCTTGCAGGTAGCTCTTGACGAGCGTCAGCGTGCCGGCGCCCGTCGCGGCCAGCGCGAGGAGGAGCAATCCCATGATGATTGCGACGAGCTGCGACCTCAGGGACGCCGATTTCCAGCGTTGCAGCAAGGTCAGCGCTTCTCTGCCGTTCGCAGCACGTAGCCCACGCCGCGCTTCGTTTGGATGAGGGCTGCGGCATCGGGGTCGATGTCCACCTTGCGGCGCAGGTAGGAGATGTACGACTCAACGATCGAAGCGTCCCCGTTGAAGTCGTATTCCCACACGTGGTCCAGGATCTGTGCCTTGGAGAGAACGCGGTTGGGGTTCAGCATGAGGTAGCGCAGGAGCTTGAACTCGGTGGGGGACAGCTCAATGACCGTGCCGCCGCGTCGGACCTCATGGGCGTCGTCGTCGAGTTCGAGGTCGTCCACCCGGATCACGGCATCGTCATCCTCAAGGGGCTGCGTCCGGCGCAGTACGGCGCGGATGCGGGCCACTACTTCGTCGAGGCTGAACGGCTTGGTGACGTAGTCGTCGCCACCCACGGTGAGGCCAGTGACCTTGTCCTCGGTGTCGTCCTTCGCCGTGAGAAACAGGACGGGGAAATGCTTGCCAGCGGCCCGGAGGCGGCGCGTCACTGTGAAGCCGTCCATGTCCGGCAGCATGACGTCCAGGACTGCGAGGTCGGGTGCATGAAGGTCCGCGGCAGCCAGGGCTTCGCGACCGTTGGATGCGGCAACGACCTCGAAACCTGCAAACCGCAGGGACGTGGAGAGAAGCTCGCGGATGTTGGGTTCGTCGTCGACGACAAGGAGCTTGGCTTCGGGGCCGTTCTTTTTCATGACACCCATGATGCTCCCAGTTTCTGTGAGTTATCTGGATGCTTGATGTGAGGAGACTGCGTGCCGCCTCAGGCCCCCAGGGCGAGCCCTGCGCCGAGGGCTCCCATGGTTACGGCGATCCCACCGTCCAGGATTCGCCACGACTTAGGCCGGGCGAAGAAACCGCGCAGGAATTTGGCACCGAAGCCCAAGGAGCAGAACCAGAGGATGCTTCCCAGCATCGCGCCGGCGCCGAACCACCATTGCAAAGCAGTGCCTTGGGCGCTGGCGAGCGAACCAATCAGTGCGATGTCCAAGTAGACGTGCGGGTTGAGCCACGTCAGCGCAAGTACGGTGGTGAGGACCGCGGCGAGGCCACGTTTGGCTTCGCCACCGGAGGAGGCCGTATCCGAAGAAACGAGCACCTGCGGGCGTAGGGCACGACGAGCCGCAAGTACCCCATAAGTCACCAGGAATGCCGCCCCCACAAAGCGCAGAACCACGACGGCGGCAGGAGCGGCCGCGATCAGTGCACCCGTGCCGAGCACGCCGGCGGCGATAAGGAGGGCATCTGAAAGGGCGCAAACCGCTACAACCGGGCCTATGTGTTTGCCGAGGATTCCTTGCCGGAGAACGAAGGCGTTTTGGGCGCCGATGGCAATGATAAGGCCGAGACCGGTGGCGAGGCCGAGGCCTGCAGAGTTGAAGATGTCAGAGAAAGTCACTCTTCCAAATTATGGTCGGCAGTGGATTTAGGACAGCTAATGTTTTTGATGACTCGTAAGATTTTCTTATGCCACAGTTTCCCTCTGAGCAGTTGTTGACGTTCGCCACCGTACTTTCGGAAGGCACGTTGGATGCGGCAGCGCGCCGGCTGCACATCACGCCGTCGGCAGTGTCCCAGCGCTTGAAGGCGCTTGAGCAATCGTCGGGAAGGGTCCTGCTCCAGCGGAGTAATCCCGCGCAGGCCACCGAAGCAGGCGAAGTGGTCCTTCGGCTCGCCCGCCAGGTGGCCCAGTTGGAAGCAGATGCAGGCGCCGAGTTGGGTTTGGGCACGGACGGTCCGCAGCTGGCTGTGCCAATCGTGGTGAATGCTGACTCGCTGGCGGTCTGGTTCCTGCAAGCACTTGCCCGTGTGCCCAGCGATCTCAACAACACCTTTGACCTGCACCGCGACGACGAACAACACTCCACCTCGATGCTGCGTTCGGGGACCGTCATGGCTGCAGTCACGGCCACACCGGATCCGGTGCAGGGCTGCCGTGTGGAGAGCCTCGGAGTCATGCGTTACCGGGCAGTGGCAGCTCCAGCCTTTGTGGATCGTTGGTTCGCAGATGGGGTGGACGGAGGCAAGCTCAACATGGCACCGGCCGTGGATTTCGACAGAAAGGACACCTATCAGTGGGCTTTCGTGGAATCGTGGCCGGATGCTTCAAATACCCAACAGAAGGGGCCGCGACACTACGTGCCAGCGTCGCAAGACTTCGGCGATGCCATTCGCCTGGGCTTGGGCTGGGGACTGATTCCGGAAGTTCAATGCGGGCCGGACATTGCCGACGGGCGCTTGATTGAACTTGCCCCCGAGCGTCCCTTTGATGTTCCGCTCTACTGGCAGCGCTGGAAGACGGCGTCAAGGGTGCTCGACGTCCTTAGCTCCACGGTGAGGGAAGTCTCTGCCGAATACCTTCTGACGCCCTAGTCCCGGAACGTCCGGGGTGTTCGTTCGTGTCCCTCTTTGCTGCCTGCGCTTCCTCCAGGCAACACGCCCACGGATGCTCCTAAAAATGTCAGTGCCCCATTCCACACTGGAAACATGGCAAAAGAAGCAGCCCCCATCAGCATTCATCACAATGAAAAAGCCGCGGACGTCGAGTTCCACGTGACGTACCTGGATACAGACTCGGGCCACATCCGGCGCGAGGAATTTCCGGACCTGGCATCAGCCGAGCGCTTCGCCAGCGCACAACTCCATGACGCCGATTGCTGGGCAGTGGTGGATCACGTTGCAATCCAGCACGCCGGCCGGATGGTGGCCTGAGCACGTCTACCCGAAAGACGTCCGCCCACCAGCCGTCCTATTCAGGCCGGTTGTGGGAATGGCCACCGTGTACGAAGTCAGATGACACGCCTTCGTACTTCAGCATCATCATCATTCCCTCTGCAGCATGGTCCAGGTTGTGGCAGTGATCCATCCAGATGCCCGGATTGTCCGCGTGAAGCAGTAACTCCCATACTTCGCCCGGCAGCACGTCCACGGTGTCAAGGATCAGCGGCGATCCACTCGGGGCCACGCCGTTCCTGCTGAGTACTTGAACGTGGTGTCCGTGGGGATGCATGGGATGCGGCTCCGCGGTGCGGTTGACGATCGTCAATTTCAAGGTGTCACCCTCCGCCACCTCAATGGAAGGCACCAGGGGATAGGAGGCGCCGTTCACCGTAAACGCGTAGCGCGGAATTCCGTCAACAAAGCGGAATTGCCGGTCCAACACCAGCACTTCCTCCCGGACATTTTCTGCGGGTGCCGGTGTGCCAGCCACAGGTTCGCCATAGTCCAAGAGGTCCAGCACGGGCGTCGTCGCAAAGACGCCTGCCTGTGCTTTTTCGGGGACATTGGGCGTCTTCTCCGGGACATCCGGCGCCTTCCCGGGGACGTCGGCTGCTTTCACTGCGGCATGGGCACCCTCCCCATCCGGGCTGGACGGGGCGATCACGACGACGGCGCTGGCCGCCGAGTCAGAGCGCAGCGTCACCTCGGATTCGGGCATGGTGAAGGTGACGTCCATCCTTCCTCCGGCTCCAAGCCGCAATAGCTTCCCTGTGACCTCCTGGGGCTGGTTCACCTCCGTTCCGTCCACGGCCGCAACCTTGAACGCCGTTCCGTCCAAAAGGTAACGCTGTGGCAGGGAATCAGTGTTGATGAGGCGCACCCGAACGCTCGAACCCGGGACGGCCGCATGCACGCTGCTACGGTCTGAGGAGCCCAGCAACCCCAGACCGCCGAGGTCGTGTCCCGCCACCACAATGTCTGTATCCGCGCGAGGCAGTGTGGGGTTGTGCACGACGAATGTGCCGTAGAGGCCCTTGCGGACACCTTCGGCTGCATCCTGGTGAGTGTGGTACCAATATGTGCCGGCTTGGGCAGCAAGGAAGCGGTAGGTCATGGACTGCCCGGGCATGACGGCGTCCTGTGTTGCCCCGGCCACGCCGTCCATGGCGTTGGGGACGTCGTAACCGTGCCAGTGCAGAGTCACGCCAGCGCTCACGTCCTGGTTCTTAAGCTCAACTTCCATGACCTCGCCCAGTTGGGCCTCAATGCCGGGCCCGGGGAGACTGCCAAAAGTCCAGGCATCGGTGGACTCCCCGGAGGGCAAGGTGATGTGTTCCGTGCGGGCAGTGAGTTCGTAGTGCCGGACCACGGCATTGTCAGGGATGTCTCCCACCAAGCTGGTTACCGGAGTTGGGGCCACCACTGGTGCAGTGGTCACACCTCGGTGATGACCGACGGCGGCCGCGATCACCGCGCCATCGGCGGACCGGCTACCCAGCCAGGCAAAGACTCCCGAGCCCAAAGCGGTGCAGGCCATGAGTCCGGCAACTGCAGCAGCCGCCGTCGTGCGCCTGCGAAGCACGCGGCCCTGGCCGGGTGAGACGCTGCCCCCGGGAGGAGCGGGAGGAGCGGGAGGAGCGGGAGGAGCGGGAGGACGCCGGAACGGAGGGAACAGCGCGAGCCTGGCCAGCATCACGGTCCCTGCAATCAGGAAGAAGAGAATCGCCAGCGTCCACGGGGCGGGGAATGGGCCGAGGACGAAGATCAGCCCAAGTGAGGCAATTGCCGATGCTGCGGCCGACACCATGGAGAGAACCGCCCATTCGTGGGTTCGGCCAACGCGTCCGGGTAGCTCCCGCGAACGTGGTGAGCCGGTGTTCCGCCTCCTCAGCAAGTACGGAACACCGGCCATCGCGGCCCAAGCCGCGGGGATGGCAGTCAAGGGCAGGCTGATGGTTGTGCGTTCGCTGGCAAACCACCAACTGCCGGCCACCAAAGCGGGGAGCAAGGCATAGCGCGTTGCCGTCACAACAACGGCTAAGCCCAGCAGAAGAAGCGCCAAGTCGACAACGCGTGGCTTGGCTGGCCCCCTGTCAGCTGTTGAAGAAATGACCATCCAGGCGGCGGCAATCCAGGCGCCGGCGGCGAGGATGGCCAGCACCAAGTCGACGGCAAGTAGCTGTGAGATATTCACAGCCGCCGCTGATCAGGCCGTAGTGGACGAGGCGGAAGCATCCGATGCTGCTGCCTTGGGTGGTAGGGGTTGGGGATTGAGTGCAAGCGCGCGGGCGCGTCTGAACAACCAGTAGGACATGAAGATGATCAGCAGTCCTGTGATGGGGTGGATGGAAGCCACCCACGAGCCGGAGGGCGTGATGAAATCCTCCGACGAGCCAGTGAGCATGCCGCCGATGATGAAGATGAACAGCTGGACCCACGTCATGAGGAAGATGCCGGCGGCAAGCCAGATGGTCCGGGCGCCGGCCTTGGCAATAGCCGCGATAATCACAGCCAACAGCGCCGAATAGCGCAGCACGAATTGGCCGTTCATTACGTGATAAACGCCCGCTTCGCGCTGGGCTTCAATGGTGTTTTGGAAATGGAAGTAGCCGGCGAAAAAGAGCTGGGCAAGCCCTGATAGCAGGATGATCGCCGCCAGGACCAGGAGGGTCTTACGCATAGGGAATCCTCTGGTAAAAAAATCACAGATTCTTCAAGGCCTTCGAATCGCCGGCACCCTGGCTGCGGGCTACCCCCACTGCCGACGACTGGCCGCCGGGCTGCCTGGACCAAGGGCAACTCTAAAGGGCGGAGAGCTTCACTTGGAATCCTAAAATTGCTGGAGATAAATAGCAATGCCTTAACGACTATTCGTCTGTTGCAGCGTCCTTGCCCACGTCCTTGGCGTCCATGATCCGGTAGGCATATCCCTGTTCAGCCAGGAAACGCTGGCGCTTGGCGGCGAAGTCCTGATCCAAAGTATCGCGGGCCACAAGGGAGTAGAACCGGGCCGAACGGCCGTCTTGCTTGGGCCTCAGAAGGCGTCCCAGGCGTTGCGCCTCCTCCTGGCGGGACCCGAAGGAACCCGAAACCTGGATGGCGACTGAAGCCTCAGGGAGGTCGATGGAGAAGTTGGCAACTTTGGACACCACGAGCGTCTGGATCTCGCCCTTGCGAAAGGCATCAAAGAGTTTCTGCCGGGCTTTGACGCTGGTTTCGCCCTTGATCAGGGGAGCATCCAGCCGCTCAGCGATCTCGTCCAGTTGGTCGATGTACTGGCCGATGACCAGCAGTTGATCACCCTTGTGCGCCGCGACGAGCTGCTCAACCAATTGGGTCTTCGTCTCGGAGGTTGCGCACAACCGGTATTTGTCGGCGTCATCGGCCATGGCGTACGCCACGCGCTCGTCGCGGGGTAGGTCCACGCGGACCTCAACGCAATCCGCCGGTGCGATGTAGCCCTGCGCTTCGATGTCCTTCCATGGAGCGTCGTAGCGCTTGGGTCCAATCAGGCTGAAGACTTCGCCTTCCCTGCCATCCTCGCGCACCAGCGTAGCCGTCAGTCCGAGCCTCCGCCGGGCCTGCAGGTCCGCCGTCATCCGGAAGATCGGTGCGGGCAACAAGTGCACCTCGTCATAGATGATCAGGCCCCAGTCATGACCGTCGACGAGTTCAAGGTGCGGGTAAAGTCCACCGCGCTTGGTGGTGAGCACCTGATATGTGGCGATGGTGACTGGCCTGACTTCCTTGACCGCACCGGAATACTCGCCGATTTCATCTTCGGTCAAGGACGTTCGCTTGAGCAGCTCGTCCTTCCACTGACGTGCCGAAACCGTGTTGGTAACCAGGATCAGCGTTGTAGTGGAGGACGTCGCCATCGCTGCCGCGCCCACCAGGGTCTTTCCCGCACCACAAGGAAGAACAACGACGCCGCTGCCGCCGGCCCAGAAGTTCTCCGTGGCCAACTTCTGGTAAGGGCGCAACTGCCAGCCTGTTTCATCGAGCATGATCAGGTGCGGCTGCCCATTGACGTACCCGGCAAGGTCCTCGGCCGGCCATCCCAACTTGAGGAGCAGCTGCTTGAGCTGACCTCGCTGCGAGGAGTGAACCACCACAGTCTCGCCATCGATCCTGGGCCCAAGGAGTGGGGCGATCTTCTTGGCGCGGATGACTTCCTCCAGCACGGGGTAGTCGTCAGTACGCATCACCAGACCGTGCTGTGGATCCTTTTCGAGGCGGAGCCTGCCATAGCGGGACATGGTCTCTTCGATATCGATCAACAATGCATGCGGGACCGGGAAGCGGGAGTACTTCAGCAGCGTATCCAACACTTGCTCGGCGTCGAGTCCTGCGGCTCGGGCGTTCCAGAGCCCAAGGGGCGTCAGCCGGTAGCTGTGCATATGCTCGGGAGCGCGCTCAAGTTCAGCAAATGCCGCAATGGCGTGCCTGGCTTCTGTAGCGAGCTCGTGATCGACTTCCAGCAGGATGGTTTTGTCGCTTTGTACTATCAGTGGACCGTCGGTCACTCTTGAATCCTCACTTGCGCAGCTCTCCTGCGGGTTCTACATCGATGATCCGATGGATGGACAGCACACGTTCTGTTTCCTTGCCAGGATCGAAGACCCTGACGCGGCCACCGGAGACGGAGACAGGAACCACGGTTTCGGTGTTGGCATTCCCCAGGCTGTCCACCACGTTCATGGTGACGGCCTGTTTGAGCCGGATGGCCTTCTGCAGCGTTTCGAGGCCGAGCTGCGTGGAGGCTTCGCCTGTCGCATCGGCCGGGACGCCACGGTGCTGCCGCAAGACCGAAAGCTGGGCTTCGACGTCGTCGTCCGGTGGGGCCGTCCGCGGTGCCGTATAGACCGGACGCGCGCTGCCAGGCACTGCCGCTGTCCGTCTAAAGCGCACGACGGCGGGTTCCGCGTCCTGGACGGCAGGGGACAGTCCCAGCTCGCGCAGCACACGTGCAGTCTCTTTGGGGCTGGCAGAGGATGTCAGGACGGTGGGGGCGATCCGAACCAGGCTCAGTGCAGACGTGCGGGCCTCCTGCAGCAGGTCAGTGATGGCGGATTCGTCGTCGCTTTGGATGAAGCTGGCACTGGAACCAATCCGCAAACGTCCGTGTCGGGACGCTGTGTCCTGCACCAGGTATGCAAGCGGTTGCGGCACGTCCGTGGCTGAATGCTCGCGGAGGAACGTCAACAGCGATTCCGCATCCTGGCCGGCGTCGAGGGCCCTGCGGATGGTTGCCGTGGAAAAACGGTAGATCGACGCTGGGCCCTGGCCTTCGGCGTCGGCCATGAGCAGCAGCGTTTCGCTGAGTTCGGGCGCGAGATAACCGGGCGCTACGGCTGTGAGGTCGGCCTGGAGGAGGATGTGGTTGACCGCGGCGGGCAGGTGTTCACCGAGGAGGGTCATCGCCTCTTCCGGATGGCCGAGCGCGATGGCAGACCCCAACTGCGTGAAGGCCCCGGACCCCATCAAGCCCAGCAAGGTGGCTTCTTCCAGGATCCCCCTCACCAGGGAGCTGAACCGTCGGGACATGCGGGGCTGCGTCCATTCCGCACGTTGCAGCACCGCGCGCGCATCCAGGACGGGTGCTTTGCCATCCGGAGCGGCTGCCTCAACCGTGAGCTCATTGAGGATCTCCAGGATCCTGCGCCGGACCACAGGAGCGTCGGGCCTTTGGGCCTCTGCGGACAATGGATTGATGGTGCTGCCGGCGGAACCTGGATGGGATGGTGAACCGGACGTCGCTCCCGGGAGGGGCTGCCCCACCATGGAAGGTGCGCGCTCGCTGGCCAGCCAGGCGTTCACCAGCCAGAGCCACTGTTCCTGTCGTGGCAGGGAGAGCCATTCCAACGATGGCGGCTGGATCCACGTGGAGCTGTCAACGTCCAGCCGCACAAGGCCGGCCAGCGCGCAGAACTCCAGCAGGAGGGCAGTTTCGTGGACGCCGCACCGGATGGATTCTGCGAGGCGCCGCAGCTCACGCACGCCTACGCCGCCGCTCCGGAGGGTTGCCAATGGCTGCTCACGGACCGCGAACAGCACCTCGCTGGTGAGCCGCAGTGTCTCGGCGATCGCGCCCATCGCGGCGTTGCGCCGGAGGGCGGCACTCGTGTGGCCCAGTTCCGGAACCGGAGGGCTCAGGCTGAAGTCGTCAACGATCGCACCACCGCGCAGTGCGATGCCGACACTGTGCGGCAATTCGACGTGGCCGGCATCCAAAGGAACCAGCAGGCCGCGGGCCAGCAGCCAGTCGACAGGCCCGACGTCGGCGCTTTCGTGGGTCACGGAGGCCCGCCGCTGAGCTTGGGGGACCGCGCCCATGGCCCAACTGCCGAACTTGTCCAGCAAGCCGACGGTCCTTTCGGGCGCCGTGGCCAGAATGGCGCGCACGTTCTCCGGACTTGAGGTCCACCGCTGCAGGGACAATGCGGCGTCCATGGGGGTGCTGGCGGGGTGGATGTCCAGGCCGCAGTGATGGAGCTCGGCTACAAGTTGAACCACGCGTTGTGCAAAGGCCGGCTGCAACCTGACCAGTTCTGTGTAGCTTCGGCCCAGGCCGGCCGGATAGATACCGATCACGTCCTTCAGGCTTCCAACCGGAAGGTAGAACCGTTGCCGGGAATTCGGTTGCGAATTTGATGCCGCCGGCGGATCCGCCCGGTGGATCAGCGCCAACTCCTGAAGTTTGGCAAGAATCGGTTCCAGCGCAGAGAGGGTGGAACCGGCAATGACCTTCTTGAGCCCGGCAGCGGAAACACTGTGGCCAGTATCGGCATTCGTGCACAGATGGAGCGTTTCCAGAACCTGCATTTCAGGCTTTGTCAGGCGCTCCAACGCCCGTTGCACGCTGACCCGGGCGCTTGCCCGGGCCGCCAGCGCAGCGAAGTCCGGGGCCATGGGAGAAATCAAGTCGGGTCGCGCGGCAAACAAGGCCCGCAGCGAGTTATCGCTGCGCGCTTCCAGTTCCTTGCTGAGCGCGCGAATAAGGGACATCAATCCAACGTTACCGCCACCGGGCCACTCGTGCGTGGCCAAGGCAAAGCCGCCCCGGTTGATTTGCTATTGACGGCCCCTGATTTGCGATTGACGGCGCTTGATTCGCTATTGCCGGCGCCGTTGACGGACGGCATCCAACACCAGGACCACGGCAAGCATGAAGGCAACCGGCAGTCCGTACAGGGCGGTGGACGTGATCCACACCGGCGCCACTTCACCGTTGAAGGCGATAGCCATGACCGCGCCTACAGCAGCCAAGGAGAGGACGGCGATCATGGCGGCAACGATCATGAGGGGGCGGCGGTAACCCGGGGAAGTCATGCGCCTAACGCTAGCAGCAGGGCCACACGAACCAGGCCTGTGGGCTCCTGGCTGGCCGGCATCGCAGCCTGCGTCGCGGCCCGCGTGCATGCAGGGTGCAGGAAAGGTGCAGCAAGGCGGGCAGCAAAGGCGCAGCAAAGCGTGAAGCAAAGCGTGAAGCAACGGCGCCGCAAAGCGGCGGCAAAGCATGAATAGGTGGTCCGGCAGGATAACCTTGAAGTAACAGACCAACACGGACCGTGCTGTCTCCCTCGATCCCGCACATCCCTGCGGATGCGGTGGCGGCGCGGCGTGTCTCCAAAGCAAGAACGAAGAAGGTTGATTACGTGCCCACCGGCAAGGTCAAGTGGTATGACAAGGAAAAAGGCTTCGGATTCCTCGCGGCTGAGGACGGCCAGGAGGTATTCCTGCCCAAGACATCGCTGCCCGCAGGCGTAACCGAGCTCAAAGCCGGCACGCGTGTGGAATTTGGCGTGGCCGATGGCCGTCGCGGTGCCCAGGCATTGGGCCTTCGGGTCCTGGACAAGACGCCCTCCATCGCCAAGGCCAAGCGCATGAACGCCAAGGACCTGGCGCCTTTGGTGCAGGACCTCGTGACCGTGCTGGATAACTTGTCCGGTACTTTGTCGTCCGGCAAGTACCCGGAAGGCAACAAGGCCAAGGCGATCGGTATGGCGCTGCGCAAGGTTGCCGACGAGCTGGAAGCCTAGGAACTGCCATGACTTCGGAATCCGCACAGGATACACAGGCCGGAAGGGACGCGCAGGCCAGCCCTGAGGCCGTTACTGCCGTCGCCCCAGTTCCTGTCACCGGGGGGAATCCTGTCAACGGGCAAGCCCCTGAAAACAGCGACACCCCTGCGCGGAAGCCGGTCGCAGCCAAGCCGCGGGCCGGCTTACCCGTGTGGCGCACTGGCAAACCGGATGCGTTCCTGGCTGCCGCCGTCGACGTCGCGAGGGAAGCGGTGGAGACTATCTCCGACCCGGGCGAGGTGGGTGCCCACGTAGGCGCAAAGTCCGAGGGCGACCGCGTGGTCACGCACTTGTTCGAGTCGAAGCTTGCGGGATACGGCGGGTGGAAGTGGTATGCCGTGATCACGCGCAATTCCCGGTCAAAGATCGTCACAGTCAGCGAGCTTGGCCTCTTGCCCTCTGAAGATTCCATCCTGGCCCCGGAATGGGTCCCGTGGGCAAAGCGTGTCCGCCCGGAAGACGAGACACCCTTGGTGGAGGAGACGGTAGCGGAAGTGTCCGAGGAATCCGTGCAGGCTGATGAAGACGACGCCGCCGAAGCATCCGATCCCGACGCGGAGGATGGCGAAGAAGCTGATGAAGCCGAGCCAGCCGACGAAGAGGACGACGACGTCGCCCGTCCAGGCGATTAACGGCAGCGGCGCCGTCCGGGAAGAACCCTGACGACGCCGTTTCCCGCCTTGCGCGGAATTCCGCGACAGTTACTTCTTCAGATTTATTTCTTGAGTTCGCCCACGACGTAGTCGATGCTGGCGAGCAGGGCTGAGACGTCGTCCGGTTCGATAGCGACGAAAGTGGCAATGCGGAGCTGGTTTCGCCCAAGCTTGCGGTACGGCTCGGTGTCCACGACGCCGTTGGCACGCAGGATCTTGGCGATTGCAGCCGCGTCGATGGAGTCATCGAAGTCGATGGTGGCGATGACGTTGGAGCGGTCCTCAGCCTTGGCGACGAACGGTGTGGCGTACTCGGAAGCCTCGGCCCAGGAGTAGATGCGGCTGGCAGAGTCTGCTGTGCGCTTGCTGGCGAAGTCCAGTCCACCATTGCTGTTGAGCCACTGCACCTGCGCGTCCAAGGTCACCAGCGTGGACAGTGAAGGTGTGTTGTACGTCTGGTTCAGTTTGGAGTTCTCGATTGCGGTCTGGAGGTCCAGGAAGTCCGGGATCCAGCGGTCGCTCGCCTTGATCCGAGCGGCGCGCTCCAGGGCCGCGGGGGAGAACAGGCCCAGCCACAGGCCGCCGTCAGAGGCGAAGTTCTTCTGCGGGGCGAAGTAGTAGACATCCGATTCGGCGACGTCAACGTCCAGCCCGCCGGCTGCTGAAGTAGCGTCCACCAGGACGAGCGAACCGGCGTCGGCGCCCTCGACGCGCTTCACGGGGGCTGCAACACCAGTTGAGGTCTCGTTCTGGGGCCAGGCATAGACGTCAACGCCAGCCTCCGCCTGGGAGATCGGCCGCGTGCCGGGCTCGGACTTGATGATGGAGGATTCATCCAGGAACGGGGCTTTGTTGGTGGCCGCGGCAAACTTGGAACCGAACTCACCGAAGGAGAGGTGCTGGGCCTTTTTCTCAACCAGGCCAAAAGCCGCTACATCCCAGAAAGCAGTGGAACCGCCGACGCCGAGGACAACCTCGTAGCCCTCAGGTACACGGAAGAACTGGCTGAGCCCTTCGCGGACCGAACCCACCAGGTTCTTGACCGGCGCCTGACGGTGTGACGTGCCAAGAATGGTGGTCGATGCGGCAGACAGGGCCTGGACCTGTTCCGGGCGGACCTTGGACGGTCCCGCGCCGAAGCGTCCGTCCTTGGGCAGCAGGTCGGCGGGAATAGTGATGCTGTTGTCGCTCACGTATGGCTCCAATGGGTATCGGTTAGAGAGGGGGAGGTGGGCAGGTGGCATCGGCTGCCCCTTCGACTCCCTCATTCTGCCTGACCGGACCCGCCGTCAGGAATCTGCGGTTGTCATAGTCCGCCACGTGGAATGCCGGACCACCACGGGCATCGCGGCGCGGGGAAAAATTATCCAGAGTAATTCCAAATAAGCTAGGCTGGGGTTGACGTTCCTGAGGTGTCGGTTGCACACCGTCCACCTTGGCTGGGACGCGGTACGGTGGAGATTACGCAAGAAATGCGTTCGAGGAGAGCTGAGCTGGATGACGGATCTGATCGATACCACTGAGATGTATCTTCGGACCATTTTGGAGCTTGAAGAAGAGAACATCGTGGCTCTTCGCGCACGCATTGCGGAGCGCCTGCGGCACTCGGGTCCCACGGTTTCCCAGACCATTGGACGCATGGAACGCGATGGCTTGGTGATTGTGTCCAACGACCGCCACCTGGAGCTCACCGAAGCCGGGCGCAAGCGGGCCACCGAAGTCATGCGGAAGCACCGCCTTGCCGAGAGGCTCCTGGCCGACGTCATAGGTCTGGACTGGGCGTACGTTCATGACGAAGCATGTCGCTGGGAGCATGTCATGAGCGAACGGGTGGAACGCCGGCTCTATGAGTTGTTGGAACACCCCACCGAGTCACCGTATGGCAACCCCATCCCGGGTTTGGAAGCGCTTGGCGGCCTTGCCAACCAGCCCCTTGCCCGCTTGGACGTGAACCTGCTGCATGCGATGGATGGGTACGCTGCCGATTCACGCGTAGTGGTCAGCCGCCTTGCTGAACCCATCCAGGTTGAGCCCGAGCTCCTCACCCAGCTCGACGAAGGCGGAATTCGTCCTGGCGCAACCGTCTCCTTGGAACGGGTGGGGGAGTACATCTCCGTCCGCGTTCCCGGCATTGAAGGAGCGCTGGAGCTGCCTCCCGAGGTAGCTGCGCACGTCTTCGTCGCCGTCAGCTGACTCTGACTTTCCCTCTGACCGCGGGGAGTGTCAGATCTCACTTTGGGATGGTCGGCGCGCGTGTGACCTGCGGATTTCCGCGACTGATGATATGGGGCCACCCACAACACGGTCGTTTGGAAAGATAACGAATTTATTACTGCGGGCTTTAATCACCTATAGTTATCTACTAGCGCCGATACCAAAGCGTTACCTGATCTGGAGCCGAGCTCTGCCAGCAGATCAGGTGTGTCATCAACTACTGGCAGAGGCGGGGGAACCACAAGCGGCTGCCTAAAGAAGCAGCCTTGGGGTGAAGTCCGCAGCAGAAGTGCCTACTAACGCAAGTCCTCCCGGGGATACCTGTGTGCCGTTTGCGCTTCGTGCGGACCGGGTCTTTGAACTCTCTGACCCGAATCCGACAGCTAACTTCGCAGGCTTTCCAGAGAGGAACAGAGTTTGACATCGCAGAACGTCAGGGGCCGCCGCCGCGCGTCCGGCCCCGCTGCTGAGCTACGGCCAGCCCGCGCCGCAATGGAGATCCGGCCACGCGACACCCCGCGTCAGGTGCGCCGCCGTAAGAGCCCGTTGCGCCAGGTAGCCGACTTCGCCGCAGCCAGTGGTGTCGGGCAGAAGGCCGGTGTCGCGCTTGCCGCCACCGGACTTGCCCTGACTGTAGGCCTGCCTGCCACAAGCCCCGTCATGGCCACGTCCGAGTCCGGCCAGGCCGAGGCGGCCCTCTCCGTGCCCGGTGGCAGCCAACCGGAAGTTTCTGCAGCAGCCTCTGCCAAAATTGATTTCAGTCGTGCAGCAGTCGCTACCGCCGCTGATCCTGACGGCAAGCTCAAGCAGTTGCTGAGCGCCCAGTCGGCGGGGAGCATCCAGCGCGCCTCCTCACTTGGCACCTTGGGAAGTCCGCTGGACAAGCTGGTCACGGCATCACCGTTTGGCTACCGTGTCAGCCCCCTTACCGGCGGCACCGGTGACTTCCACCGTGGCCAGGACTTCGTGGCCCAGTGCGGAACCGCCGTTCACGCGGCGGCCGCAGGCAAGGTCACGTTCGCTGGGTGGCATGAGTACGGCGGAGGCAACCGCGTGGTGATTGATCACGGCAACGGCCTCGAGACCACGTATAACCACCTGTCGTCCTTCAACGTCAAAGTGGGACAGACTGTCAGCCGCGGCGATACGGTCGCGCTGAGTGGCACCACAGGAGCTTCTACGGGCTGCCACCTCCACTTCGAGGTCCAGGTAAACGGCGAAGTCGTAGATCCCATGGGCTGGCTCTGAGCCAGTTGATGGTTGCCTCTCGCATCCATGACACGCCCCGTGACCTGAATGTGACATTCACGAACATCTGTTGTACCGTCTAAAGCGCATCGGCTTTTTAGGGGGCCGATGCACTTGAGTGGATTGCCTAGCTCTGCCACCACTCGAGGTCCGTTCGCAAAAATCGTCTGGCAGGGGCGGGGGAACCAATTTTGGTCTTCGAGTCAGAAGACCTTGGGGTTAAGTCGCAAAAGCTTCCTTGAAGCCGCGCGGCCGGATGACTCCCATCCGAATCCGACAGCTCACCTCGCAGGCATTGGGAGAGGCTACCTTCGTGTCATCACGCACTACCCCTGCGCGCCATCGCGCCGAATTGGTTCGCACGAACCCGTTGAACACCCTTTCCAAGGCTGTCTCAACCAATGCAGGCACCGTAGGCCGCCAAGCCGCCGTTCTGGCCGCAGCCTCGGGGCTCGTTCTCAGCGTTGGACTCCCGGCCCAGGCCGCTGACACCGACGTCTCGAAGTCGGAATCCTCCAGCACCCAGCAGTTGGTCGCCACCGCAGTTGTTACCGCGGAGCCCACCGCAACCGTTTCCTTCGAGAGCCCCGTTGTGGCTACCAAGGAAGCTCCCAAGGTTCAGCGGGCCTCCCAGCGCACGGCAACCGAAGACCAAGCGAACGGCACCCTCGGTGCCCTGTCCTCCAAGGCAAAGGATGCCGCTTCAAGCGCGGCAGCCTCAGGACTTGCAGCAATTGCCTACACCGGCATCGGCCACCCCTACGTTTGGGGCGGCACTTCCCCCAACGGCTGGGACTGCTCCGGATTTACCCAGTGGGTTTACGCCCAGGCCGGCATCAGCATCCCCCGCGTCAATGCCTGGACGGTCATGACCCCCACCAGCACCCCTGCGCCTGGCGACCTCGTCGTGCAGAACGGCGGAGCCCACGTGGGCATCTACGTCGGTAACGGCATGATGATCAGCGCTTTGAACCCCAGCCAGGGCACGCTCCTGCACTCCGCGGCCTCCACCGGCACGTCCTCGTTCTACACCCTCCGCTAGAAAATCCCATTCGGGGTAAGCCAGCATGCCCCCCAAGTGCTGGCAGCCCATAACCCGCGTGCGACCCCACCGCGCGCGGATACGAAAAGAGAGTAATCATGACCAGTGCAAACAAGGTTGCACGGCATAGAGCTGAGGCCCCCAAGACCAGCTCACTTGCCGTCATTGCCAAGGCTGTCAGCGACAACGCCGGTGGCGTTGGCCGTCAGGCAGCAGTGATCGCAGCTGCGTCGGGCCTTGTCCTGACCAGCGGCGTTGCTGCAAATGCTGCGGACACCAATGTCCAGCGTGAATCCACGTCTGCGTCTGCCCTTGACGTGCAGTCGGTTGCCCAGGCCACCATTGCTGCCGATTCCAGCGTCGCCATTTCCTACGAGCGCCCTGTCGTCAAGACTGTCGAAGCCCCGGCTCCCGTCGTCGAGAAGGCACCTGCCAAGGAAGCTCCGGCTGCCGGCGGCACCGCTACTTTGGCGGTCAACACTGACGCGTCCGCGGCCAAGACGCCTGCTGCATCCAGCGGCCTCGGTGCAGCTATCGCTGCAGCGGCCTACGCACAGCTCGGTGTCACGCAGGACTGCACCATGCTGGTGACCAACTCGCTGGCCGCCGTCGGTATTCACTTCCACGATTGGCCGGCCGGCTACCTCTCCCTCGGCCGCACGGTCAGTGCGGCTGAAGCCCAGCCTGGCGATCTCGCTTACTATGCCAACGGTGGCTACGGCGGAATGGCACACATCGCTGTTTACGTCGGCAACGGCATGGCAGTCCACGGTGGATGGAACGGATCCACCACGGCACTGTTCAGCGTGAACGTTGGCTCCGGCCCCGTTTTCATCCGCGTCAACGGCTGATCAAATACTCCACGGAACACCCCGCAGGCTCAGGCCGGCGGGGTGTTCCGCTTTAACCACGGGGTGTCCCGCACATGAACTTTCGCCAACACCGCAGGTGAAACGGCAGAAAGATTCGTTGATATGGCATATAAGTGCTTACCCTTGTGTTGTCGATCCACAGCCCGTACAAGCAGAGGGCAGCCGGCCCTCGTGCCCCTGACGGGTGCGGCCGTGAAGAGGTACGTGCATGCGCACACTCGTTCTGAATGCTGGATATGAACCGCTGGCGGTAGTAACCTTCCGCCGGGCGCTGGTCCTTGTGCTGACTGGAAAAGCTAGCGTGGTGGCCGAAGGCGACGAGCCTGTCGTCGGGCCACAGGAGGTTCTCGGAAGACCATCCGTGATTCTTCTTAATCGCTACATCCGGCCCCGGTACAACAGGATCACTGCCGTGAGCCGCCGCGGGGTACTCCGCCGCGACGGCCATCGCTGCGCCTATTGCGGGAAAACAGCCCACACCATAGACCACGTCCACCCCAAATCCAGGGGCGGCGCGGATTCCTGGGAAAACCTGGTTGCGGCGTGCTTGAAATGCAACAACGCCAAGAGTGACCACACGCTCGCTGAGATGGGTTGGAAACTTCGTTTCAAACCTGGCGTGCCCACAGGAACCATGTGGCAGATCAAAGAACTCGAGAAACCTGCGCCGGACTGGGACCCGTTCCTGTTGCCGGAATCCGCCGCCTGATCGATTTCTGTTGCGCTTCCGCCGTCCGGGTAATCTGGGCGGATGGAGTTCAACGCTGTGATTCTGGCGGGTGGCAGGGCCACCCGTCTCGGTGGCGTGCCCAAGCCCGGATTAACGTTCGACGGCGGCAGCCTCCTTTCGCATGCCCTGCAGGCGGCACGGGGTGCTTCCGCTGTGGTGGTGGTTGGTCCTGACACCTCTGGTATCGGCGGCGTCCTGCCTGATGGAGTTCTTAGCGCCCGGGAGGAGCCGGCCTTTGCTGGCCCTGCCGCCGCGATTGCTGCTGGTCTGGCGGCTTTTCACCATAATGGAGGGCCAGCGCCGTGGACGCTGGTCCTTGCATGCGACATGCCGCACGCCTCCAGGGGCATTGCACCCCTCTGGGAAGGATTGCGTGCGCATCCTGAAGTGGAAGGTGCCATGGCCGTCTCAGCCGACGGCCGGCAACAGCCCCTTCTGGGGGTCTACAGCACCACCGCTTTGGAAAGGGAAGTTGCTGCCGCTTCTGCAACTTCGGGGTTAACGAACTCTTCAGTGTTCCGGCTGCTTGCTAGGCTGAACCTGCTGGCCGTTACTGTTCCCGATGGGTCTACCGATGATGTGGACACGTGGGAGGACGCTGCGGCCCTGGGCATACACAACGAGCAGGAGGCGGACATGAAGAGCCAGGAAGAGACGCTCGAGGATTGGTGCCGCACACTGTTGCAGGCGTTTGAGCTTGAGGGCGTTGAAGTGGACATCAATGAAGTCCTCTCGGTGGCAGGAGTCGCAGCCCACTCCGTGGTTCGGCCTGCGGCGCCCCTGACTACGTTCATCGCCGGTTACGCTGCCGGTATGGCCAGGGGGATCGGACAAGCGGCGGACGACACCGCCATGAGCGCTGCCCTTGACCTGGCCCGCCAAGTTGCCAAGCAATACCTGGAGCCCGGGACTGAGGCGGAATGACCGAGGCCCCCGGACAGGGCCACCACCACGCGGCACACACATGGCATGAGGCCCGGCAACGTGCCTTTGAGGTCGCTGCTCCCATCCCGCCAAGCCCGGTGCCACTGAAGGCCGCCTTGGGAAGGAAGCTTGCCTCGGATGCAGTGGCCATTCAGGACATGCCGCACTATGCGTCCTCCGCCATGGACGGCTGGGCCGTCAACGGAACAGGCCCATGGATTCTTGTTGAGTTCGGCCACAGGCTTGCTCCCCACCAGGCCAGTCCCATCGTCACCGGAGGACTCATTCCGCCAGGCGCCAAGGCCGTTCTGCGCAGCGAAAGTGGCGTTATCACCACGGACGACGACGGTCTGCCAATCCTTGCGCTTGGCGGGGCCGCGAAGCCGGGGGAGCCACGCAATGGCCAGCACATCCGCAAGGCTGCCGAGGAAGCTGCAGAAGGGGACGTGCTGCTCAAAGCCGGCACCATCCTGAATCCTGCGCACATTGCCTTGGCTGCCCTGGCCGGTCTGGATGAGCTGGAGGTCCTGGGGAAACCCTTGGTGCGGTTCCTCCTGACCGGCTCGGAAGTGGTGACGCAGGGGGTTCCCATACCGGGCAAGGTCCGGGATACCTTCGGACCTCAGCTTGGCGCCGTCGTCGAACTCCTTGGTGGCATCGCAGGAGAGCAACTCAAGGTAGGCGACAACTACGACGACTGGCTTGCCGCTTTGCAGGACACCGAGCCTGAACCCACGGAACCATATGCCGCAGCAGAGCCGCCGGCCGACGTCGTGATTACTACGGGCGGAACCGGACGCTCGGGGACGGACCATTTCAGGAGGGCCGTGGCTGAACTGGGCGGCCGGCTGCTGATCGATGGCATTGCCATGCGCCCTGGGCACCCGGCCGTGTTGGCGGAGCTTCCGGACGGGCGCTTCGTGCTGGGGCTGCCCGGGAATCCGCTGGCTGCCATGATGGCGCTGTTCACAGTTGGGGGACCGCTGCTCGCAGCGCTCGGCCACGGGAAGCTGGAGGATGTTGGCGAGGTTCCCAGCGGCGCAATGATCGAGGCCGATCCTGGACGGACGCGTCTGATGCCTTTCAAGCTGGTCTATGGATTGGCATCGCCCGCGCAGCATGCAGGGCCTGGGATGATGCGTGGGCTGGCAGGAGCAGATGGCGTCATGGTGGTCCCGCCACACGGTGTCCAGATGGGCGAGCTGGTCCCGGCTTTTCCTTTGCCATGGGGCAAACCTCTGCCCACGCCCCAAGATGCTGCAGGAAAACCACGGAAGTCGCCGGCCCGTCAACAAAAGAAGGCCCCTTCCGGTCCTGTTGACTGGAGCGCGCTGGAAGCCTGAAGGTCCCCCCGTGTGGACGCAGGTGGTAACTGGGTGCCCGGGCTTGCAATGATGGACCCATGAACAGGCATGCTCCCGAACAGGACATCAATGAAGATGACCTGCAAATCCACCCGCCCAAGAAGGCCGCGGCAGGCCTCAAAGCTGTCACTGTCGCCCTTGAAAGAGGCTACTCCCAGGCAGGAGTAGCCCGCACGGTCCGGTCCATGCTCAGGGTCAACCAGCATGATGGCTTTGATTGCCCGGGCTGCGCCTGGCCGGAATCCATCACGGGACGTCGCAGTCCCGCGGAATTCTGTGAGAACGGCGCCAAGGCAATCGCTGAGGAAAGCACCACACGGACGGTCGGCGCGGATTTCTGGGCAGCACATTCCATTGCCGATCTTGAGGACAAGACCGAATATTGGTTGGGGAGCCAAGGGCGGATCGCCGAGCCGGTAGTCCTCAAACCGGGGGATACCCACTATTCCCCGATCAGTTGGACTGAAGCCTTTGCCTTGATCGGGGAGCATATCAATGCCACCACACCCGATCGCTGTGTTTTCTACACGTCCGGCCGCACGGCCAACGAGACCGCGTTCATGTACCAGTTGTTTGCCCGCAGCATCGGAACCAACAACCTTCCGGACTGCTCCAACATGTGCCATGAGTCCTCGGGCAGCGCGCTGAACCCGACCATCGGAATCGGCAAGGGAACGGTTTCGCTGGAGGACATCCACCACGCCGAACTGGTGTTCGTGGTGGGCCAGAACCCCGGGACCAACCATCCTCGCATGTTGTCCGCTCTGCGTGACTGCAAGAACAACGGCGGAAAGATCGTGGCCGTGAACCCGCTTCCGGAAGCCGGGCTGCTGAACTTCAAGGACCCCCAGTCTCTCAACGGCGTGATCGGCGGCGGCACTACGATCGCGGATGAGTTCCTCAAGATCAAGGTCGGTGGCGACCTCGCGTTGTTCCAGGCACTGGGCCACCTGCTCCTGGAGGAAGAGAAGCGGAACCCGGGAACGATCGTCGACCAGTCATTTATCGGAAAGCAGACCGAGGGCTTCGACGCGTACGCCAAGGCACGGTCCCAGCTGGACTGGGAGGAAACCGAGCGCGCAACCGGCTTGTCCCGCGAGGAGATCGTCACTGTGGCCGGGTTGATGGCCAAGTCAAAGGCAACCATTATTTGCTGGGCGCTGGGCTTGACCCAGCAGCCGCACTCCGTGGATACGCTGAAGGAGATCATCAACCTGCTGCTGCTCCAAGGCAACTTCGGCAAGCGGGGAGCCGGCGCCTGCCCGGTCCGTGGCCACTCCAACGTGCAGGGCGATCGCACCATGGGTATTTGGGAGAAGCCGGGCGAAACGTTCCTTGCCGCGCTGGACAAGGAATTTGGGTTCCAGATGCCTCGAGAGCATGGATATGACTCTGTGGAGACCCAGCACGCCCTGGAAAAGGGAGAGGTGGATGTCTTCGTGTCCATGGGTGGAAACTTCGCTGCAGCCGGGTCTGACACCGCAGCACTGGAAGCCGGGCTCAAGACCGCCGGACTGACGGTCCACATCTCCACCAAACCGAACCGTGCCCACGTGGTGCACGGGAAGACATCCCTGATCCTGCCCACACTTGGACGCACGGACACGGACGACAAGCACCCCAAAGGCAAGCAGTTCCTCTCCGTAGAGGACTCAATGTCGGTCATCCACAAGACGCAGGGCAGGCTGGCTCCGATCTCAGAGCACCTCCTGAGCGAACCCGTCATCGTGGCACGCATGGCGCAAGCGACACTCGGGGATGACCACGGCGTGGACTGGCGCGCCATGGCAGAGGACTATGACGTAATCCGGGACCACATCTCACGTGTTATCCCGGGGTTCGAGGACTTCAACGCCAGGGTCCGGACGAAGAACGGTTTTGTCCTCCCGAACCCGCCGCGGGATACCCGTACCTTCGCCACTGACATCGGCAAAGCACGGTTCTCGGTAAGTCCGCTGGAGTATCTTGAAGCTCCAGAGGGCCATTTGATCCTGCAGACGGTGCGCAGCCACGACCAATACAACACCACGTTCTATGGCCTTGATGACCGCTACCGCGGGGTCTCGGACGCCCGCAGGGTGATCCTGGTCCACGAGGAAGACATCGCTGGCCTGGGTTTCAAGGACCGTGACCTGGTGGATGTCATTTCCACCTTTGCGGGCACGGAGCGGCGAGCCAATAAGTTCCGGCTGATCTCATATCCCACGGCCAAGGGCTGCGCTGCCGCCTACTTCCCGGAGGCCAATGCCCTGGTGCACCGCGAGCTTGTGGCCCGCGAATCGAACACGCCCGGCTATAAGGCCATGACTGTACGGTTCGTAAAACACCCAGAGGAGAACGGATCCTGACATGGGACGTGTGACCCAGCGCCGAAAGCTGCATAAGTTCGTCCTGGACGGATCGCCCCAGGCCCTGGAACACCCTGTCCGTTACAAGGAAGACGTCCTGGCGGTCGAGGAGCCCCTGGAGATCCGTCTTGGTGAAATGTCCTTCTCGGTGACCATGCGAACCCCTGGAGACGACTTCGACCTGGTGGCCGGGTTCCTTGTCTCGGAGGGCATCATCTGGGAGCCGGGGCAACTGGTCTCCGAGCGTTTTTGCGCAGGGGAGGACGAGGACGGCGTACAGACCTTCAACGTCGTGGACGCACAGTTGCGGCCCGACGTCGAACGTCCGGACACCGGCCGTAACGTCTACACATCAAGCTCCTGCGGCATTTGCGGTACCGACTCGATCGACGCCGTCCGGAAGTCCTCACGTCATAGTCCCCAGGACGATGACGTGACGATCCCCGTAAGAGCGCTGGCTGCCCTCCCGGACCGGTTGCGTGAGGCGCAGGCGGTCTTCGCCAAAACCGGTGGCGTCCATGCCGCGGGTCTTTTCAGGATTCACGACGACGGTACTTCCGAGCTGCTGTGCCTGCGGGAAGACGTGGGGCGCCACAACGCCGTGGACAAAGTGGTGGGTTGGGCTTTGCGGGCAGGCAAGCTGCCACTGAAAGGGACAGTTCTTCAGGTATCCGGCCGGGCATCTTTCGAGCTCGTCCAGAAAGCTGCCATGGCAGGGATTCCCGTCCTTGCGGCCGTCAGCGCTCCATCAAGCCTCGCTGCCGAGCTGGCGGACGAAACCGGTATCACCTTGGTGGGCTTCAGTCGCGGTGCGAGCCTGAACGTGTACGCGGGCAGGGACAGGATCGTAGGGGTAGAGGCTGGCTAAGGGCCCCATTGGTTGTGGATAGTCCTCGATCACTTGGCTATTGAGCTGGAACAACGTAGATTTTATCCATCGATTGGAATCGCTGTGTCCTCTAATAATGCCGTCCATAAAGTGCCGGCTCGCCAGCCGGTCATGACGCTTTGCCACCAGCCAATGCCTAAGGGGATTTAATTGCACGACGACCGCCGGATCACTGAACAGCGTCTCGATCGATTCGTTCGGGAACGCCTTCTTCCGGCCATTTACGGCAGGTCCGTCCCGCTGCAGCTCAGCAGCTGGGATGCGCCTGGAGAACCCGTGCCCGCAGCGGAGGCCATGCGCCAGCTCTTCACCCCTCAGGAGCCCGGCGCACCTTGGGGTAAGCCATGGAGCACTAAATGGCTCCGGCTCCAGGGTGAAGTTCCAGAAGGCTGGGGTTCAGCCAAGGGGACGGCGGTGGAAATCATCGTGGACCTCGGTTTCAACAGCGACGTGCCGGGGTTCCAATGCGAAGGCACGGCCTGGCACGCCGATGCCAGCATCATCAAAGCGATCTCACCGCGTAATTACCACGTTCCGCTGAAGCTGCTCGGCGGCGGATTGTCCGTGGATTTCTATGTGGAAGCGGCAGCCAACCCGGACGTGTCGCAGGGCTGGTCATTTGCGCCTACTCCTTTGGGTGATAAGGCGACCTCCGGCGACGAACCCCGGTATCGTCTGGGCCGGATTGCCATTGCCGAACTCAACGAGACGGTGTGGGAACTCAACCAGGACGTGTGGACATTGAGCGGGCTCATGCACGAGCTCCCCATGGACCTGCCGCGCCGCCACGAAATCCTGCGGGCCTTGGAACGGATGCTGGACATCATGGATCCGGACGACGTCGCAGGAACGGCTGCCGCAGGCCGCGAGGCATTGGCAGAAGTACTGAGCCGGCCCGCCTATGCTTCGGCCCACGAACTCCTGGCTACCGGTCATGCGCACATCGACTCCGCGTGGTTGTGGCCTGTCCGTGAAACCATCCGCAAGTGTGCCCGCACCTTCTCCAACGTGGTGGCCCTCATGGACGAGGACCCCGACTTCATCTTCTCGTGCTCCTCAGCTCAGCAGATGGCCTGGATCAAGGAATTCTTCCCTGAGCTCTTTGTCCGCATCCGGGAAAAAGTCCGGGCCGGGCAGTTCGTTCCCGTCGGTGGGATGTGGGTTGAATCGGACACCAACATGCCCGGTGGCGAGGCCATGGCGCGCCAGTTCGTGGAAGGCAAGAGTTTCTTCTTGAAGGAATTCGATGTGGAGTGCCAGGAAGCATGGCTGCCCGATTCCTTCGGTTACTCGGGAGCACTGCCACAAATCGTCAAGTCCGCGGGTTTGCGATGGTTCCTTACGCAGAAGATTTCGTGGAACAAGGTGAACCGGATGCCACACCATACCTTCACGTGGGAAGGCATCGATGGCACACGGTTGTTCACCCATTTCCCGCCGGTGGACACGTATAACGCTGAGCTCCATGCCCGAGAACTTGCGCATGCGGAACGCAACTACCGTGACCACGGCCGCGGCACCATGTCGCTGGTTCCCTTCGGTTATGGCGATGGCGGCGGTGGTCCCACACGCGAGATGGTGGCGGCTGCACACCGCACGGCGGATCTTGAAGGTTCCCCCAAGGTCCGCATGGGCACGGCCAAGGACTTCTTCACGGCGGCCGAGGCCGAGTACCGCAACCTCCCGGTGTGGGTGGGCGAGATGTACTTGGAGATGCACCGCGGAACGTACACCAGCCAGGCGAAGACCAAGCGGGGCAACCGGCGCAGCGAGCACCTCCTGCGCGAGGCAGAACTGTGGTGCTCCACGGCCGCAGTGCGCCTGGGCGACCTCTACTCCTATCCCGAAACGGAGCTCAAGAGGCTGTGGCGGTTGGTGCTCCTGCAGCAATTCCACGACATCCTGCCCGGCAGTTCCATCGCCTGGGTCCACAAGGACGCCGAGCGGAATTACGAAGCGATCGCCCGCGATCTCGAGGCCATCATCGGCCAGGCCGCTCAGGCACTCGTGGGTCAGGGAGACAGGCAGTTCCTGCTCAATGCGGCCCCACATAAGCGGACTGGCGTGCCGGCACTCGCCGCCGCGGAAGCCGTGAAGCCGGAGGCAGTTGTTGATGCCGGGGAAAAGGATGGCGGCTACATCCTGGACAACGGAGTCATCCGCGCTGTCGTGGACAGTGATGGGTTGTTGACCTCACTCATGGACCATTCCACCGGCCGTGAGGCGATGGTGCCCGGTCAGCCCGGCAACCTGCTTGAGCTGTTCAGGGATACTCCGAATGAATGGGACGCCTGGGACATCGAGGAGTTCTACCGGCGCAACGTCACCAAAGTGACCCAGGCGGAAACCATCGATCTTGAGCGCACGGAGGCAGGCGCCGTCGTGGTGGTCAAGCGTACGGTTGGTGCCTCCACCATCACGCAACGGATCACGCTCGACGCCGGTGCGGAGTCGCTGGGGATCTCCACCACAGTGGACTGGCAAGAACGCGAAAAGATGCTCAAGATCGCCTTCCCACTGGATGTCCGGGCGGACCGTTCCGCCTCCGAGACCCAGTTCGGCCATGTGTTCCGGCCGACCCACACGAACACATCATGGGATGCTGCGAAGTTCGAGATCTGCGCCCATCGCTGGATCCACGTTGCCGAGCCAGGTTATGGCGTGGCCGTCAGCAACTCCTCCAGCTATGGGCACGACGTCACCAGGGCTGTTCGCGGAGACGGGAGGACGACCACCACCGTCCGTGTCTCGCTGTTGCGCTCCGCCAGGTACCCGGACCCCGAAGCAGACCGCGGCGAGCACACACTTGAACTGTCCGTCAGGCCTGGAGCCGGGATCGGGGATGCCGTGGAGGAGGGCTACCGCACCAACCTGAAGCCCCGCTATGTCACTGGCAGCAAGCCAGTGGAACCCCTGCTGTCCGTGTCCAATCCTGCCTTGGTAGTGGAGGCGGTGAAGCTGGCTGAGGATGGCTCCGGAGACGTCATTGTGCGTCTTTACGAATCCCTGGGGCAACGCTCAGCCGGTGTTGTCAGGGCCAATTTTGAAGCTCATGGCGTCCTGGCCACGGACCTGCTGGAACGGCCGGTAGAGGCTCCTGGAGTGGCTGTGGGGCAGGACGCAGCCGAGCTGGTCCTGCGCCCGTTCCAATTGGTCACGTTGCGGTTCGCCCGATAAAGGCTGGCCAGCCCCAAGAGGTTTAGACGTCGTGTTGCAGCCGCTTCACGAACAACTTGGTCCGTTCCTGCCGGGGTGCACGCAGCACCTCGGCAGCAGGGCCGCGCTCCACTACAACGCCGCCATCCATGAAGATGACCTCATCCGCCACATGCTGGGCGAAGGCCAACTCGTGGGTCACGATCACCATGGTCCAGCCTTCCTCGGCGAGTTCCTTGATGACGCCCAGGACGTCTCCGACGAGCTCGGGATCCAAGGCCGAGGTGGGCTCGTCAAACAACAGCAGTTGAGGCTGGAGCGCCAGGGCGCGGACGATGCCCACGCGCTGCTGCTGTCCGCCTGAGAGCTCGAACGGATAGGCGTCCCGCTTATCAGCCAGCCCCACCCGCTCCAGCAATCGTTCGGCTTCGGCGATGGCCTCTGCCTTGGGGCGCTTCTGGACCTGGACGGGGCCTTCGATGATGTTCTTCAAGACAGTCATGTGCGGGAACAAGTTGTAGTGCTGGAACACCATGGCACTGCGGTCCCTCAGCGCTGCGATCTCCTTCTTGCCCACTTTGGTGCCGAAGTCGATCGAGAGGCCATCGGAGGTCTCGCTCCCCGAGCCGGAGGCCGAGCCGGACCCGGAGCCCGGGCCCCGGCCGGTGCCGCCAAAGGTGACAGTACCGGCGTCGGGGATTTCAAGGCCGTTAAGCGAACGCAAAACAGTAGTCTTGCCCGAACCTGAGGGACCGATCAGGGCCACCACCTGGCCGCGCCGGATGTCGATATCGATGTCGCGGAGCACCACATTGCTGCCGAAGGCTTTCGCGAGGTTCCGGGCCTTCAGGACTGAGGTGACGCGTGGTTCGCGCTGTTGAGGTGCATCAGTGGGCGACATAGCGGTCCAATCTCCGTTCCACCGCGGACTGCGCAGTGGAAAGGACCAGGCAGATGACCCAGTAAACCAGGGCTGCCTGCAGGTACAGGGCCATGAACTCCTGGCTGAACGCAGCGATTTGCTGGGCATTGCGGAAGAGTTCAGTAACCAGGATGAGTGAAGCGAGCGAGGTGTCCTTAACCAGGGAAATGAACGTGTTGGACAACGGTGGAACGGACACGCGTGCCGCTTGCGGAAGGATGATGCGCACCAGCGTTTGGGGGTGGGACATCCCGATGGTGTGGCCGGCTTCCCACTGTCCCTTGGGCACCGAAAGTATCGCAGCCCGGATGATCTCGGCAGCGTAGCCGCCCACGTTCAAGGAGAATGCGATGATGGCGCTCGGCCAGGGATCCAGGCGGATGCCAATGCTGGGAAGGCCGAAGAAAATCACGAACAGCTGCACCAGCAGGGGAGTACCGCGGATAACCGAGACGTAGAAGCGACCTATGCCGGACAGCAGCCAATTCGAGCTCAGCCGCAACAGCGCCACCACCAAGGCCAGCACCAGGCCAAAGGCAAAGGAGGCCAGGGTAAGGGGGATGGTGCCCGTTACGGCCCCTGTGATGATCGGCCCGAAGGAACTCCAGATGAGGTCCCAGTTCATTTATTTGGTGACGTCCGCACCGAAGTACTTTTCGGAGATCTTTGTCAGGGTTCCATCTGCCCGGAGGTCATCCAGCGCCTTGTCTACAGCCTTGGCCAGCTCCGTGGAACCCTTTCGGAATACCAGGGCGCTCTCGGTCTTGTCCGGCGCTTCGGCGGCCACCTTCAAACCGGAGTCCGGGGTGGTTTTCGCGTAGTCCAGGTAAGTGAGTTTGTCGTTCACTGTTGCGTCCACGCGTCCCTGCTGTACGAGGGTGGCAGACTGGGCCCAGCCTTCAACCGCCTGAACGTTGGCGCCGGCCTCCACCGCCATTTTGTAGAAGTTGCTGGTCAGCGACTGCGCAGTGGTCTTGCCCTTGAGGTCGGCGAAGCTGTTGATGCTTGAATTGTCCTTCTTGGTCACCACAACGCCAGTAGAGACGGTGTAGGGCTTGGAGAACTCGTACTTGGCTTTGCGCTCGTCATTGATGGAGATCTGGTTGGCGATGGTATCGAACCGCTTGGCGTCCAGGCCCGCAAAAATGCCATCAAACTGTGTCTCCTGGAAGCTCGCCTTCACGCCCAGCTTTTCAGCCACGGCTTTGGCAATCTCAACGTCGTAGCCCGTCAATTCACCAGCGCCCTCGGCGTGGAAGCTGAACGGGCGGTAGGTTCCTTCCGTTGCGATGACGAGTTCGCCCTTGGATTTCACATCGGACAAAGATGTATCGCCACCCGACTGGGCTGGAGTGGAACCGCCACCGCAGGCAGAGAGTGCAAGGGCGGCGGCGGCCAGGGTAGCGGCGAAAAGAGAACGGCGGGAGCGAAGGCTGGTCATGGAGCCATCTTAGTCACGGGCCACTGCGGATTCCCGGCAGGGAGGGCTTGGAGGCCTGCGGAAGGGGTGGTTAAAAAGGCTGAGTGGGGGCGGTCCCCAACAGCCCGCCACCACTCATCCCCCCAATTGTGATCACGTGGGCGCCACATTCACCGGAAACCCGTTCTCTGATTCCGGTGCCAGGCTGCAACCGCGTTCACACATTCATGATTGTGCCACGATCTAATGGTTTTGTGAAAGTCTTTACGCTGTGCGTCTTGCTTTGCGCCTGGCAAATGCCTTGGAGAACCAGATCCCAGCGAGCCCAATGGCGGTGGCCAGCACTGCGGAGTAGTTAATCAGGGAACGCAGCCACAGGTGCACCAGCGGGATCAGGGGGAAGAGTTGGGACACCAACAGCAACGCCAGGCCAATAAACAGGAGTGCCGAGGCGGCACGCAGCAATGCGGGGTAGCGGCCTACGATGGTCCGCCAGATGGCGGGCAGCAAGCAGGCTGATACGTATCCAGGATAGAAGCGACCCAGGGCCGCGTAGGCCTCCATGGATGGTCCCCAGGTCAGCCCTGTCATTCCCGCCGTGGAACCGCGCGTGTCTGTGATGACGAAGAAGAACGTGGTCAATGCCACCGTGATTCCCAGGACTGTCAGCCCCCAAGGGCCGCGAATGGCCCGTTCCGCTGACGTGGAAGCGAAACCCATGGCAATCTTGATGCCCATCAGCAGGAACGTACCGTACAGCAGGAACCGCAGGATCAGGTTGGTGACGTTGACTCCGCCGAGCAGGGCATCGATGGCAAGGTACGGCCCTTCGATGCTGAGGAGGATATCCAGGGTGATCAGCGCGAAAATGTAGAAAACCACCCGGTTCTCACCCCTGAGCAGGCTCGGAATCCGCGCGATGGTAATCGCCAGGCACACCAGCAAGGTTGCCCAAGGCAGGACAGCCGTCATCCGAGGTTCTCCCAAATTCGTTCAGTTCGTTCATGGTCTTGTTCTTGGCGGCGCAGGGTCTTGCCCAGCGCCTGAAGCCTCTCACCGGCGAGGATCACCAGTTCGCCCAAGGTCATCCGGTCCAGGGCCTCCTGCCGTCCGGTGGGGGACCAGCCGGCCTCGGCCTCGGTGATCAGCCCTCCAGCAACGAGACCGCCCGCTGGTCCAACGCTGGCAGCCCGCGATGTTGCGATGGCCAGCTCGGGAGGTAGCCTGTTGGCGGTTAGGTGGGCTGAGAAGTTCTGTGGTGCGATGCCGGTGGCCTCGCTGACCCGGTGCCGCAACTCGCCGTCGTCGATTGCATCCACCCAGTTGCGCACCGCGGTGGGGTGCGGTGTTGGCGACAGTCCTGTGACGGAGACGGACCCCGGTTCACTGCGTTCCACTACCGCGCGCAGCAAATCCATGGTGGCAATCTGGCTCACCAGTTCATCAGGCGTGGGCGGGACGGGATCGCCCCGAAGATCTGCGTAGAGGTCAAACGTGGCCAGGGCCTGCACGGGATTGACGTGATAACCCCGGCTGATGCTGACCAGCGTGGACTCCGCCACTTTGCCGCGGACCAACTGTTGGGCCAGCGTTGTCCGTTTTATCCCGGAAATCCTGCAGACGTCCGCTGTGCTGGCGTTGGGTGCAACGCCGTGAAGCCAGCGTTGGAACGCCTTGGACGGTAAGGGCATGGAGGGCTTTCTGGGGTATTTCAAACGGGCAAGTCCGGCCTGGCCCAAAAAGGAGCCGAAGCGAAGGTACAGATTGATTTTACGCCGACGCCACATTGAATTATGCTTGATGCTTGAACCCGCTGGTCCGTACACCCCCCAAGTCCGGACCAGCGGGTTTTTCCATGCCCATGGGAATCACGGGCAGTGTGGCCGCGTTTTGGTAGACGCGAGCGCCTGTTGGCGCTGCGAGAGGAATAAGGAATGACTGCAACACTGGTGGCCAAGGATCTTGCCGGTGGTCACGGCCACCGCACGCTCTTTTCAAAGCTTTCGCTCACCGTTGCGCCCGGTGATGTGGTGGGCGTGGTCGGCGCGAACGGTGCCGGCAAATCCACGCTTCTGCGCATCCTCTCCGGCGTGGATCAGCCGCAGGAGGGGACCGTCAACCTCGCTCCGTCGGACGCCTTTGTGGGCTGGCTGCCCCAGGAACATGAGCGCACCGCGGGCGAAACCATTGCAGCGTACATTGCGCGCCGCACTGGCTGTGCCCAGGCCACTGCCGAGATGGAAGCGACCGCCGAGGCCCTGGGCTCCGGGGCTCCCGGAGCGGATGACGCATACTCTTTGGCCTTTGACCGCTGGATGGCATCCGGTGCTGCGGACCTGGAGGACCGGATTCCTGCTGTCCTGGCGGATCTTGGCCTTGAGCTTGGCACCGATGCCCTCATGACGGGTCTCTCCGGCGGGCAGGCCGCCCGGGTTGCTTTGGGAGCCCTGCTGCTCAGCCGCTTCGATGTTGTCCTTCTTGATGAACCCACCAATGACCTGGACCTTGATGGCCTGGCCCGGTTGGAGGCTTTCGTGCAGGGCCTTCGCGGAGGAGTGGTTCTGGTTTCCCACGACCGTGAGTTCCTGGCACGCTGCGTCACCACCGTAGTGGAGCTGGACCTCGCCCAGAATTCCGTGGCTGTCTACGACGGCGGCTACGAAGCGTTCCTCGAAGAACGCGCCGTCGCCAAGCGCCACGCCCGCGAACGCTATGAAGATTTTGCCAACACCAAGGCCGATCTTGTGTCCCGCGCACGGACCCAGCGCGAGTGGAGCTCCCAAGGCGTCCGCAATGCGATGAAGAAGAACCCGGACAACGACAAAATCCGCCGGGCGGCGAGCACCGAGTCCTCCGAAAAGCAGGCACAGAAGGTCCGCCAGATGGAGTCGCGCATCGCCCGCCTCACCGAGGTGGAGGAGCCGCGCAAGGAATGGCAACTGCAGTTCAGCATCGGCCAGGCACCGCGCTCAAGTGCCGTCGTCGCCACCCTTCGTGACGTGGTGGTCCGCCAAGGCGACTTCACGCTGGGACCGGTCAACCTCCAACTGAACGGTGGTGAGCGCATCGGCATCACCGGGCCCAACGGCGCCGGTAAGTCCACTCTCCTGCGCTTGCTGCTGGGTACCCGGAAACCGGACGACGGCGAGGCCTCCATGGGCGCGTCTGTCGCCATCGGCGAAATCGACCAAGCCCGCGGACTGCTCGACGGCGGACGGCAGCTTGGCGACGCCGTCGAAGCCGTGCTGGTGGACTGGAACAGTGCCGACGTCCGCACACTCCTGGCCAAGTTCGGCCTCAAAGCGGACCATACTTCACGGACCGTTGATTCGTTGTCCCCGGGAGAACGAACCCGTGCTGCGCTGGCCCTCCTGCAGGCCCGTGGCGTGAACCTGCTGGTGCTTGATGAACCCACCAACCACCTTGACCTCCCTGCGATCGAGCAACTTGAAGAAGCGCTGGAAAGCTACGAAGGCGCCCTCCTGCTGGTCACCCATGACCGGCGTCTGCTGGAGAATGTTCGGCTCGATTCGCGATGGCACCTGGAAAACGGCCGTGTCCAGGAGCTTCACCACACCCCCAGCCAGGAGAAGTAAACGATGAGCATGGATGGCGTTGCCTGGAGCTCGCTGTACAAAATCACGCGTGCCCAGAGTGGCTCACAGCCGTTCTCGAAGGAAACGCTGAAGCGCGTGCTGGGCTTTGCCGCGCCGCACAAGGGCAAGCTCATAGCCTTCGTCATTGCCTCGATCGCGGGCGCGTTCCTCGCCGTCGCCACGCCAGTGCTTGCTGGCCAAGTGGTTGACGCCATCATTGCCAAGGCAAACGTGGGCACCGTGATCTGGCTGGCCGTCCTCATCGCAGTTGTGGCTGTTGGCGAGGCTGGAGTCGGACTGGTGACCCGATGGTTGTCC
Source organism: Arthrobacter sp. 21a14 (assembly GCA_050627125.1). Taxonomy (GTDB): domain Bacteria; phylum Actinomycetota; class Actinomycetes; order Actinomycetales; family Micrococcaceae; genus Arthrobacter. The sequence continues at coordinate 1,539,403 of CP192487.1, forward strand.
TCCACCATTGGTGAGGGCGTCATCGTGGACCTCCGTACCCGCGTGTTCGACCACGTGCAGCGCATGCCCATCGCTTTCTTCACCCGGACCCGCACAGGCGCACTGGTCAGCCGCCTGAACAACGACGTCATCGGGGCACAGTCAGCCTTCGCCGGCACCCTGTCCGGCGTGGTGAGCAACGCCGTGGCGCTCGCCTTGACCCTGGTGGTCATGCTCAACACGTCCTGGCTGGTCACCGTTCTTGCCATGGTGTTGCTGCCAATCTTCCTCATACCTGCCAGGCGCATGGGTTCCAAGCTGGCAGACCTCCGACGCGAGGCGGCCGCACACAACGCTGCCATGGGTACGCAGATGACCGAAAGGTTCTCCGCTCCCGGCGCCACGTTGGTAAAACTCTTCGGCAGGCCGGACGAGGAATCCCGGGAATTCGCTTCCCGGGCCGGCCGCGTGCGCGATATCGGCATTCGCACCGCCATGCTGCAGTTCACCTTCGTCACGGCGCTGACTTTGGTCTCTGCCCTGGCTCTGGCCCTCGTTTACGGATTGGGCGGCTGGCTCGCCCTTGGTGGCCAATTGGCGCCAGGCGACGTAGTGGTCCTGGCCCTCCTCCTGACACGTCTCTACGCTCCGCTCACCGCGCTCTCCAACGCGCGTGTGGAAATCATGAGCGCACTTGTCAGCTTCGAGCGGGTTTTCGAGATCCTGGACCTGCAGCCCCTCATCACGGAAAAGCCGGACGCCGTAGCCGTTCCGTCCGGACCCGTCGCCGTGGAATTCCACGACGTCCGCTTTTCCTACCCGTCGGCGGACAAAGTTTCCCTTGCCTCCCTCGAAGACGTGTCCACCCTGGACACGCGTGGCGGCGAGGAAGTCCTGCACGGTGTCAGCTTCCGCGTTGAGCCGGGCCAGACGGTGGCCTTGGTGGGCTCCTCCGGCGCAGGAAAGTCCACAGTGGCCCAACTATTGTCCCGCCTGTACGACGTCGACTCCGGAGCGGTGCGCCTCGGTGGGCGCGGACCTGGCACCGGCGTGGATGTCCGGGACCTCCGCTTTGACTCACTGCGCGACACACTGGGTATGGTGACCCAGGATGGCCACCTGTTCCACGAAACCATTGCATCCAACCTGCGCCTTGCCCGGCCGGATGCCACGGAAGAGGACATGTGGGAGGTACTCCGGCGGGCACGCCTGGAACCCATGATCCGGTCTCTTCCGGATGGCCTGGAAACAGTCGTTGGTGAGCGCGGGTACCGGCTCTCCGGTGGCGAACGGCAAAGGCTCACCATTGCCCGTTTGCTCATCAAGCAGCCGCGGGTGGTGATTCTTGATGAGGCTACCGCCGCGCTGGACTCCACCAACGAAGCCGCCGTCCAGGCGGCCTTGGGGGAAGCGCTCGCGGGGCGAACCGCCGTCGTGATTGCCCACAGGTTGTCCACGATCCGTGCTGCGGACGTGATCCTGGTGGTAGAGGACGGCAGGATCGTGGAGCGCGGCACTCACACCGAGCTGCTTGTGGCCGACGGCCGCTATGCGGAGTTGTACCGGACCCAGTTCGCGGAGGCCACGGCTGTGGCCGAGGAAGCTGTTCCGGAACTGTAACGCTGTCCGCAACTAGCTCGCATTAGTGGTTGTTCTGAGCCCTCAGAACAACCACTAATGCCAGCTACTTGGGTGGGGTGAGCAAAGGCAGCACGTGATCCGTCAGCAGGGGTGCGAGGTCCTCGGGGAGGGGTGCTGTGAGGTCCAGCCACCGGATCTCGGCGATCTCGGCGGAAGGGTGCGCTTCCCAGGTTCCTGGAGCCGTGAAGACTGTGGCCTCGATGTTCGTCGCTGCCTCGTTGGCAGCCACTGCGAGCCAGGCGCCCAAGGGTTCGAGGTCTTCGGGGGCTACCTCGATGCCTACTTCCTCGAACAATTCCCGGGCTGCTGCTTCCGCCGCGGTTTCACCGGCCTCGGGTTTGCCGCCTGGATGCATGAATTTGTCCGTGCCCCGTTTGCGGACGGTCAGGAGCTGGCCCTCCTTGTTGTAAACGCACACGGCGCTTACCACGATCACATCAGTAACGCTCACGCTTGCCTCCCAGTGTTGATTTGGACAAGCTGTTCATACGAACCAAATGCGATTCCAGCAGCAGATCCTTGGCCGGACCGCGGACATCCCACGTGAAACGGAACGCGTCCGGGCCTTCCCAGGTGTAGTTCACGTAGTAGTCGTCGGGATCGCACCAGTGTTTGTCCTGGTTGGCTTGCTCCGCAAAACTCATCACATGGAATGGCCGGCCATCGGGGAAGAAAACGTCCATGGAATCCGCTTCAGGGCCAGGCTTGAGGAGATATTCGCGGAACGCCGGGCCAGTATGCGTGGGCCAGTGCATGGTTCCGTCTTCGCGGTAGTGAAGGCCGCCGTCGGGCTCTTCCGTATACTGCACGACGCCGGTGAAGGTTCCGCGGGTGCCGGAGGACCGGTCCAGGAGAGTCCGCTCCACATTCCACGTGCCGGCCAAATAGGCCCGCAAGTCCTGGATGGGCTGCTGGTGGTTCAAGTGCCCTCGATTGGAATCGAACCAACGACACCGGCTTTAGGAGAGCCGTGCTCTATCCACTGAGCTACGAGGGCCTGCGTGTCCATGGCCGGGAGTACGGTCACGGGGCTCCATGGCCGGACACGACTACAAGCATACAAGCTGCCGGGCCAGTGCCCGAACACGGCTAGGCTGGCGGTCATGAGAGGGCATGCGACAGCACGGGAAACCACCGGCACGTTCCTTCCGGACGTTCGCGCTACGCGGGCAAACATCGGCGGCTGGGCCCAGTTGAGCGTGGTCCAGTATTTCGTCGCGGAGTCTGCTGTCATCGAGGCCTGGGCCGGTCCGCAACCCTACAGCAGGGCCACCGGGTTCATCAGCGATCTCGGCGCAGTATCGTGCAGCGTCTACGAGGACCGGGCAGTGTGCTCGCCTTTACATGTGCTGATGAATGCCTCTTTTGTTGTCCAGGGCCTGGCATTGATCCTTGGCGCGGTGTTCCTGACCGCAGGGCTTTTGTGCGTGGCAGCGCGTCCAGGTGTGCGTGCCCAGCGCTTCCATACCGCCACAGCCGATGACGAGCCCCGGCCCCGGGTCCTGGCCAAGCCATGGATAATGGCTGTGGCCATTCGAATACTCACGGGTGTTTCCGGCGCCGGGACGGTGATCGTTGGACTGGTGCCCGAAGACGTTGGCTCCCCATGGCATTTTGCCGGCGCCCTGATGTTCTTCATCGGCGGCGGCTTCGCATTGCTTCTCTTGGGCATCCTCTGGTTCCGGCAGACGCCGATGAGTTGGTTCATCGCGGCCTGCGGCTCCCTTTGTATCGGGGCGCTCATCGTTGGAGGGATCACGGGAATGGAGGTACCCCAGCCCGGAACACTGGAACGGCTGATGGGCTACCCCGTCACCATTGGCTTGGCAACTGCCGGCCTGGTCATCGCCCAGCGCGTGCACTCGGTGCGGAAAGCGGCGAAGGCCCTGCGGTAATTCGGGCATTGGGACGGCATCCGAGGCACCGAAACGGGTGCGCCCGGGGGACTGCGGGACTATTCTGGCGCTATGACGACGGCGGGTGGTCCGCTCGGCGGGGACCGGGGACTTCTGCCTGACCTCGCTGGCCGGCGCGAGCTGATTGGGGGTTGGGCCGCGATCACCCTCATCCACTATTTCGTGGTGGAAGCCATTGCGATGGCTGTGTGGCAAGGCAATCCAGGTTATGACCGGCGTGCGCACGTCATCAGTGATCTGGGCGCTGCCCACTGTGGTCCTTTCAACGGTTACGAGGTGTGCTCGCCGCTTAATTGGCTGATGAATGCCTCGTTCGTCCTCCAAGGTGTTGCCATGGTGCTCGGGGCAGTGCTCCTGAGTTCAGCTGTCCTCTCAGTGGCGGCTGAACCGGGTGCCCGGGTTATCCGGCCAAGGATGGCGTCAAGCGTCGCGTCACCGGACGCGTTTCCTTGGGTCGCGGCCGGGGCAGTCAGGGTGCTGATCCTCGTGGCGGGCATCGGCCAGGCGATGGTTGGGTTGATCCCGGAAGACACTGACCTCGCGCTGCACTTGACCGGCGCGGGACTGTACTTCATTGCCGGACCGCTGTCCTTGGTGATATTGGGCCTGGTGTGGCGGGGGCACACGCAGATGTGCTGGATCGTGCTCTTGTTCGGAGTAGTTTCCCTGGGAGCCACCATCTACGTCCTTGCGGTGCAGTTGCGCGTCGAGGAGCCGGGCGCAATCGAGCGCACCATGGCGTATCCGATCATCCTGGGGTTGTCCTTGGTAGGCCTGGTGGTGGCTCACCGCGTCACAAGGGAACGGAAAGCTGTCAGGACCGTTTCGCGTTCTTCCGTCCAAGGAACACCGCCGCCACGCCGCACAGCAGGCTGATGAGGAACAGTACCCACGACGCAATGGTGACGGCGGAAGCCACGGCAACTGAACCGGCGTCGGGCGTTTCCGCAGCCAGCATCGAATCAATGGCGACGTTGGACCACAAGTGAGCCACAGCAAAAAGCAGGGGAGCGGCCCACATTGCCCAGCGCCACGACTTGCGCGCAACGTTGATGCCGATCAGCAGGAGCCAACTGAAGCCGAAGATCAGCGGAAAGAGCGTGCCGGCCGTCTTATGGACGTAGTTCAACTGGCCCCGGGCGGCCTCGTCCATCGCGACGCGAAGCTGGGCGACGTAGTCCTGGGAGAACCCACCGATCAGCGAATCCGGCATGGCCAGGCCGCCGGAAAGCTGGGTCATTTGGTTCAGCGTCAGCAAGTGCAGGTACCAGAACAGGAACAGGCTGGCCACAACGCCTGCAATGACAATGAGCTTGGAGTTGCTCTGCGCCTTCTGGGGGGTCCGCCGCGTGGTGGGATTGATCACGGGTGGGAGGCTGTGATCGGGGACCACCGCCTTGGCTCCGTGCTTCTTGATGCGCTGCGCTGGTGTCTTGGCCATGTCATTCATTATCCCGCCACATAAGCTGGGACCATGACCACCGGCAGGCACACCGCAACTGAACTCGATCCATCACTTGATGACTACCAATTGGCCAGCGCACTGGTCCGCGAAGCAGGCCAACTGGCGCTGCTCATGCGGATGGGCGGACTGCAGGGCACACGCAAGACGTCAGTGTCCGACGTCGTCACGGCAGCCGATCATGCGGCCGAGGCTTATGTCCTGGAACAGTTGCAACGCTGCCGCCCGCAGGATGGCATCCTGGGTGAAGAAGGCACGTCCGTTGCCGGTACCAGTGGCCGGACCTGGGTGATCGATCCGGTGGATGGAACATACAACTTCCTGCACGGATCCACTTACTGGTGCTCGGCCATTGCCCTCAAACGCGACGGTTCAGACCGTATCAATCCTGTGGCGGATCCGGACGTGTTGCTTGGGGCCATCTACCAGCCCGAACTGGACAAGCTCTGGCTCGGCGGGGACGAGCACCCGGCAAGCCTGAACGGCGAACGCATTTCAGGTTCCGGAGACCTCTCTGTTGGCCAAATCTGCGCAGCAACCTACATCCACCCCACCTGGTTGGCGGACCCCCGCACTGCAATGCCCTGGCATGCCGCAGCTGTCTCCGCCGCATCGCTGCGCATGTTCGGTTCAGGCTCGTGCGACCTCGGCCGCGTGGCTGATGGCGAGCTCGGCTGCTGGTTCCAGCACAGCTGCCCTGAGTGGGATTGGCTCCCCGGCAAGGCGATCGTCCGCGCTGCAGGTGGGGACACCGCCGTCGTGCAGGTCAACGGCCTTAACTGGTTCATTGCAGGAGGCCCGACGGCGGTCCGCGAGCTGAGCGGGGCCCTCACCTCTGTTCCCCAGTTTGCGTAGTTTTTGATCGCCTGGGCGGTGCTCTCTTTGGGGTGGCCCTTGAGTGTCAGAGGCACCGCCTAGACTGGTAGTCACCATGGATATGTTGTTCGACCCCTACGCAGACGGCCCCTTCAACGCAGGCTCCAAAGCCGCAACCAAGGCTGCCCCGGAGCTTTCGCACGCGGGCGGCGGCGCTTCCCGCGCCCGGTTCGGTGAGGGCAGTGGTGGGTCCAGCAGCGGAACAAACGACACCCCTGCTTCCGGTGGTTGGGGCAACCAAGAGGCCGGAAGGCTTCCATCCGCCGACGCCCTCCTCCAAGGCTTGAATCCGCAGCAGGAAGAAGCCGTGAAGCACGCCGGCAGCCCGTTGCTGATCGTTGCGGGTGCAGGCTCAGGCAAGACCCGTGTGCTGAGTAACCGGATCGCCTACCTCATTGCCACCAAGCGCGCCCACCACGGCGAAATCCTGGCCATCACGTTTACCAACAAGGCCGCCGCGGAGATGCGCGAACGTATCGAGGCCCTGGTAGGTGGCCGGGCCAAGAGCATGTGGATCTCCACGTTCCACTCCTCCTGTGTGCGCATCCTGCGCCGCGAGGCTGCCAATGTGGGCCTGAACTCGAACTTCTCCATTTACGACTCCGCAGATTCCCTGCGCCTGATCACCCTTGTGTCCAAGAACCTGGATCTGGATCCCAAGAAGTTCCCGCCAAAGGCCATCCAGCACAAGATTTCCGCACTCAAGAACGAGCTAATCGACGCCGACTCCTACGTCTCCTCGGCAAACCACAACGACCCCTTCGAGCAAGCCGTGGCAGAGGTCTTCAAGGGCTATACCCAACGCCTGCGCCAAGCCAATGCCATGGACTTCGATGACCTCATCGCGGAGACCGTCTACATGTTCCGCGCGTTCCCCGCGCTCGCCGAGTCCTATCGCCGTCGTTTCCGGCACGTGCTGGTGGACGAGTACCAGGACACCAACCACGCCCAGTACGCGCTGGTCAGGGAAATCGTTGGCGTGGGCACTGATACTGACGTCGAGCCCAGCGAACTCACGGTGGTTGGAGACTCCGACCAGTCCATCTACGCCTTCCGTGGTGCGGACATCCGCAACATCGTGGAGTTTGAAGCCGATTATCCCAACGCGCGCACCATCAAGCTAGAGCAAAACTACCGCTCAACGCAGAACATCCTCACCGCCGCCAACTCCGTGATTTCACGGAATCCGAACCGCCAGGAAAAGCGGCTGTGGACGGCAGAGGGAGACGGCGAGAAGATCGTCGGCTACGTCGGGGAGAACGAGCACGACGAAGCCCAGTTCATCGCCAAGGAAATCGACCGGCTTCAGGACGAGGAAGGGCTGCGTCCTGGGGATGTCGCCATTTTCTACCGCACCAACGCCCAGTCGCGGTCCATTGAAGACGTGCTGGTCCGGGTGGGCCTGCCGTACAAAGTTGTGGGCGGCACGCGGTTCTACGAACGCAAGGAAATCAAAGACGCCCTGGCGTACTTGCGCGTTCTGGTAAACCCTGACGACGACGTCAACCTCCGCCGTGTCCTGAACGAACCCAAACGGGGGATTGGCGACCGCGCCGAAGGTGCCGTCGCTGCGTTGGCTGAACGCGAACGGACGTCCTTTATGGCCGCCGCCCGCCGTGCTGACCAAGCGCCCGGCATGGCAACGCGTTCTGTGAACGCCGTCCTGGGCTTTGTGAAGCTACTGGATGACCTTGCTGAGGTGGCTTCCGGATCCGGTGCTGCCGCTGCCCTGGAGGCCGTGCTCGAACAGACCGGATATCTTGCCGGTCTGCGCGCCAGCAACGATCCCCAGGACGAGTCCCGCGTGGAGAACCTCGCCGAATTGGTGGCCGTAGTCCGCGAGTATGAACGCGACAACCCGGACGGTTCGCTGGGCGAGTTCCTGGAGCAGGTTTCCCTGGTGGCTGACGCCGATCAAATTCCTGATGCGCCCGGCGGGGACATTGACGCCGCAGTGGCCGAAGCCAAGCGCATGGGTGTTGTCACGCTCATGACGTTGCACACTGCCAAAGGCCTGGAGTTCCCGGTGGTCTTCCTGACCGGCATGGAACACGGTATTTTCCCCCATCAGCGCTCGGCCACGGACCCCAAGGAACTGGCCGAAGAACGCCGCCTGGCCTACGTGGGACTTACCCGTGCACGCAAGCGGCTCTACGTCACGCGCTCCGAGGTCCGCAGCATGTGGGGCCAAAGCCAGTACAACCCCGCCAGCCAGTTCCTGGAGGAGATACCCTCCGAACTGGTGGACTGGAAACGTGAAGGCATGAGCCGGCAAGCCGCAGGCGGTGGTTGGGGAAGCGCTCCCATCGGCTCCAACCGCTACGGCGGCTCCTTCTGGGGCGCAGGCACGTCACGCGGCGTTGCCGCCAGCCCAACCGCCGGTTTCGACGCCGACGTCCCGGCCGCCGTCGCACGCAACAGGGTGCAGCCGCAAAAGGAAGTCATTTCCGTGGTGGTGGGGGACAAGGTCAACCACACAAGCTTCGGCAACGGCGTTGTGCTCGGAGTCGAAGGCTCGGGTGACAAGACCGTCGCCAAGGTGAAGTTCGACGTCGGTGAGAAGCGCCTGCTGTTGCGGTACGCGCCCCTGACCAAACTGGATGCCTGACGCCTCACGGCATAATTGGTGGCATGCGACGGACTGTATTGGGGATTCTTGCCGCCTTGCTCATGGTGTTGGCCACGGGCTGCTCGTTCGCCACCAAGGACCCCGACTACGTTCCGCCAGCTCCGTTGCCTCCGCTGGAACAGCTCAAACAGGTCCCGGTTACCGAGCAGACCACCCTGGCTGCAGGCGAGGGCGTCACCGCATTTGTGACGCCGGACCGCAACATCGTTTGTGCCATGACCTCCTCCAGAGGCGGCCACCTCAACGTGCCGTACGAGGCGAACTCGTATTCTGACGCGGCCAATAACAAGTTTGCGGTGGTGCCCGTGGTGCACTGCGAATTGGCGAAGTATGCCAAACCTGAGATCGATGACATCGCCGACGACTGCGGCGGCATCGGCCTGGGTTATCTGGGCGGGACAGTGCTTCTTTCGCCGGACAACGCCGTCTACGGCTCGTGTCGTTCCGGCGTAACACAAATGGAGTCTGAGTTCGGGCCCAAAGGTAGCCGGAGCGGCCCCATTTCCAAGCTGCGCGAGTTGGCTGACGGACAGAACATCGAGCGCAACGGCCTTCGCTGCTCGGCCTATAACGGCGGCGTTGCCTGCGGGAATGTCTCCGGTGGCGTGGCGTTCTTTGTCAGCAGGGAGGGCTACCAGCTGATTTCCGACGGCGGCAAAACGGTCCGCGGGACCCTGAAACCGGCGTCGTGATCACCGTCGAACAGACGATGAACGGCCAAAAAACCGCGTCATTCTGCGGGTTTTCTACAGCCGATAGAAGTGTAAGGTTACTCACTTAACAGGTAGTGTGTAGCTGGCGGGACTCCTCAAAGGGCTAAAGTTCCGAGAGGACCTTACGCAATGTGACCGGCTTCAATCCCGGTTGTTTACCGCGTACTTTCCGCAGCTGGCTATCGCGGTCATCGCGGTTCCCGGCTGAACAGAAAACTACTTCGACGTAGAAGGACACTAAACCGTGGACCTGTTTGAATATCAGGCGCGCGATATGTTCGAAGCGCACGGTGTACCCGTGCTCGCCGGCATCGTGGCGCACACTCCTGAAGAAGCAAAGGCAGCTGCCGAGAAGATCGGCGGCGTTACTGTCGTAAAGGCACAGGTTAAGGTTGGTGGCCGCGGCAAGGCTGGCGGCGTCAAGGTTGCCAAGACTGCCGAAGAGGCGCTTGAGCACTCCACCAACATCCTGGGCATGGACATCAAGGGCCACACCGTTAACAAGGTGATGATCGCCCAGGGTGCGGACATCGCCGAGGAATTCTACTTCTCGGTCCTCCTGGACCGCGCCAACCGCAACTACCTGGCCATGTGCTCGGTTGAAGGCGGCATGGAAATTGAGCAGCTGGCTGTTGAGCGTCCCGAGGCCCTGGCCAAGATCGCCATCGACCCCGCTGTGGGCATCGACCAGGCCAAGGCTGACGAGATCGTGGCAGCCGCAGGCTTCGCTGAAGAACTGCGCGGCAAAGTGGCCGACGTCATTCTGAAGCTCTGGGACGTTTTCAAGAAGGAAGACGCAACCCTGGTTGAGGTCAACCCTCTGGTCCGCACCGGCGCAGGCGACATCATTGCCCTCGACGGCAAGGTCACCCTCGACGAAAACGCTGACTTCCGCCACGTGCACCACGCACTGCTCGAGGACAAGGAATCAGCTGACCCGCTGGAGGCCAAGGCAAAGGCGCAGGACCTCAACTACGTCAAGCTGGACGGCGAAGTAGGCATCATCGGCAACGGCGCCGGTCTTGTGATGTCCACCCTGGACGTGGTTGCTTACGCTGGTGAAAACCACGGCAACGTCAAGCCCGCCAACTTCCTGGACATCGGTGGTGGAGCTTCCGCTGAGGTCATGGCCAACGGCCTGGACGTCATCCTGGGCGACTCCCAGGTCAAGAGCGTTTTCGTCAACGTCTTCGGTGGCATCACCGCTTGTGACGCTGTGGCAAAGGGCATCGTGGGTGCACTTGCTGAGCTGGGATCCGCTGCGAACAAGCCGCTGGTCGTTCGCCTCGACGGCAACAACGTCGAGGAAGGCCGCCGCATCCTGACCGAGGCCAACCACCCGCTGGTTACCCTGGCCGCCACCATGGACGAGGGCGCCGACAAGGCCGCCGAGCTCGCCAACGCAGCTAAGTAAAGGGACGCGACAATGTCTATCTACCTCAACAAAGACTCCAAGGTCATCGTTCAGGGCATCACCGGCGGCGAAGGCACCAAGCACACCGCACTGATGCTCAAGGCCGGCACCAACATTGTTGGTGGCGTCAACGCCCGCAAGGCCGGCACCACGGTCCTGCACGGCGACAAGGAAATCACCGTCTTCGGCACCGTCAAGGAAGCCATCGCTGAAACCGGCGCAGACGTCTCCATCGTCTTCGTTCCGCCGGCATTCACCAAGGACGCCGTGGTTGAAGCCATCGAAGCCGGCATCGGCCTCGTTGTAGTCATCACTGAAGGCGTTCCGGTTCAGGACTCTGCCGAATTCTGGGCACTCGCCCAGTCCAAGGTTGACGCCGACGGCAACCAGATCACCCGCATCATCGGGCCGAACTGCCCCGGCATCATCACCCCGGGCGAAGCCCTGGTCGGCATCACCCCGGCAAACATCACAGGCAAGGGCCCCATCGGCCTCGTGTCCAAGTCCGGTACCTTGACCTACCAGATGATGTACGAGCTCCGCGACCTCGGCTTCTCCACCGCCATCGGTATTGGTGGCGACCCCCTCATCGGCACTACGCACATCGACGCCCTGGCTGCGTTCGAAGCTGACCCGGAGACCAAGGCAATCGTCATGATCGGCGAAATCGGTGGTGACGCTGAAGAGCGCGCTGCTGACTTCATCAAGGCCAACGTCACCAAGCCGGTTGTTGGCTACGTTGCAGGCTTCACCGCTCCTGAGGGCAAGACCATGGGCCACGCCGGCGCCATCGTCTCCGGCTCCGCAGGTACCGCGCAGGCCAAGAAGGAAGCTCTCGAAGCTGCAGGCGTGAAGGTCGGCAAGACGCCGTCCGAAACCGCTAAGCTGCTGCGCGAGGTTTACGCAACGCTCTAGTACCAAAGCAACGCGGGGTCACTTATGGCCCATTCCCGAGTGTGGAATGGGCTCAAAGTGACCCCGCGTTGCTCTTTAAAGCACGACGGCGGCCCCGCACCTTTCACCACGGAAGGCGCGGGGTCGCCGTCGTGCTTTAACGCAAAGGCGCTGTACCTTCGTGCCTCTCATTTGTTAGTATGTCAGGACAAACTACTTCGAAGGAGTGCGCGAGATGCCACTGGTAAGAATCGACGTCAATCAGGGTCGGTCACCTGAAGGTTTGGCCGCCATCAGCCGGGCCATCCACGATGCAATCGTCTCTGAGTATGAAATCCCTGAGCGTGACTACTTCCATATCCTCACCGAACATCCGGAGGCGCAAATAGTGGCCCAGGATGCCGGGTTGGGCTTTGAGCGCAGCCTTGACGTGATCATGATCCAGATCTTCACGCAGGGCGGACGAACCCAAATGGCCAAGAGCTCACTCTTCGAGGCCATTGCCGGAGGGCTCGCCGAGCTTGGCGTCAAGGGAGAGGATGTCTTCATTGGCTACATGGAGAACTCGCCCGGCGACTGGTCTTTCGGCTTCGGGCGGAGTCAATATGTCACCGGAGAATTGGCCGTCCCGCGCAAGTAGATGCAGTCCGTGTCATGTTGTAAATATGTCAGTACAAACCTTTGACAGGACATGAAATCTGGGGCAAAGTAGTCATGTGGCCCCGCTCACTGAGGGGTGGCAAGGCATTGGGGCCCAGCGCTCAAAGGTTCAGAGTTCACAAGAGAAAGGTCAACGATCATCGTGACCCACGAACTGCTTACGATCGGGCGCATCAGCGTTGATATCTACCCGAACGATATTGGGGTGGACCTGGAGGATGTGACATCCTTCGGCAAATATTTGGGAGGCTCGCCCTCCAACGTGGCCGTCGCTGCTGCGCGCCACGGCCGCCGGACCGGTGTGATTACCCGCACGGGCGATGATGCGTTCGGAAATTACCTGCACCGGGAACTGCGCAAGTTCAAGGTTGATGATTCGTTCGTCTCCCCGGTGAAGGAATACCCGACGGCGGTGACTTTCTGTGCGATCAAGCCGCCGGAAGATTTCCCGCTGTACTTCTACGGACGGTTCCCGACGGCGCCGGACCTGCAGATCAAGGCCGAAGAGTTGGACCTGGACGCTATCCGGGACGCGGGCATTTTCTGGTCCACGGTGACCGGTCTTTGCCAGGAACCGAGCCGCAGCGCGCACCTCGCCGCCCACGAAGCCCGGCCCCGGACTGATTTGAAAGACGGCCAGTTCACCATCCTGGACCTGGATTACCGGCCGATGTTCTGGGATTCGGAAGAGGAAGCCCGCGCGGAGGTTGCCAAGATCCTCCCGCACGTTACGGTCGCGATCGGCAACGATAAGGAATGCGCCGTTGCGGTAGGGGAGGGGACGCCGGACGAGCAGGCGGACCGCCTGCTGGCGGCCGGCGTCGAGATCGCCGTGGTGAAGCTCGGCCCGGAAGGCGTCATGGCCAAGACCCGCACTGAGCGTGTCGTCTCGGCCCCTGTGCCGGTGGAAACCGTCAACGGCCTGGGTGCCGGTGATTCCTTCGGCGGGGCTTTCTGCCATGGGCTGCTGTCCGGTTGGCCGTTGTCCGAGGTCCTGGATTACGCCAACGCGTCCGGCGCGATTGTCGCCTCGCGGCTTTCCTGCGCGGATGCGATGCCGACGCCGGATGAGGTCACCTCGCTGCTCGCGGAACGCGGCCGGCGAATCCCGGGAGCTTCCACCGCTGCGGCCCCTGCGCCTGCAGCACCCACGTTCGCAGAAGGAGCAGTCCGTTGAGCTTGAACGATGACCCCCGCCGGTATGAGCACTTGAGCCGTATCCGGCTGGAGGACCCGGAAGCCGTCGCGCGCGCGGCTGCTACCCGGCGTCGCCATCCGGGCTTGAAGCACGGTGTCCAGAATTTCATCGTTGCGGCGGACCATCCGGCCCGTGGCGCGTTGTCGGTCGGTCCGGAGCCGATGGCGATGGCCGATCGCCGGGACCTGCTGGACCGGTTGCAGATCGCCCTCGCGAACCCGGCCGTGGATGGCATCCTCGCCTCACCTGACATCATGGATGACCTGCTGTTGCTGGGTGCTTTGGACGGCAAACTGATCTTCGGCTCGATGAACCGTGGTGGCCTGGCTGGTCTGGTCAACGAGTTCGATGACCGGTTCACCGGCCACACAGCCGCCGCGTTGCAGGCGCTGGGCGCAGATGGGGGCAAGATGCTCACCCGGATCTGCCTCGGCGACCCGGACACCGTAGCCACGCTTGAAGCGACGGCCAAGGCCATCGATTCGTTGGCCGAGCGCAAGCTCATCGCCATGGTGGAGCCGTTCCTGTCGGTGCGTGACGCCCATGGCAAGGTCCGCAACGATCTTCGCGCGGACGCGGTGATCAAGTCCGTGGGCATCGCCGAGGGCCTGGGTTCCACCAGCGCCTACACCTGGATGAAACTGCCGGTGGTGGCCGACATGGAGCGCGTCATGGCCTCCACCACGCTTCCCACGGTGCTGTTGGGCGGTGACCCTGACGGCTCCCAGGACGAGGTCTTCGCCAGTTGGCAGGCCGCCCTGGCGCTCCCGGGCGTCCGCGGCCTCACGGTGGGCCGGACGCTGCTCTACCCGCACGACGGCGATGTGGCAGGTGCCGTAGCGACCGCCGCCTCGCTGCTGAACAGCAGTGAGTCCGTGGCGGCGCCTGCTGCGGAGGAGCCCACCTCGTCTGACCGTATTCCAGTGAAAGTATCGGAGTAGCCCCGCCATGCGGACCTCAACAGGAACAGCAACCCGTCGGATGACCGTGGCCCAGGCCGTGGTCGAGTTCCTTTCCAAGCAGTACACGGTGGATTCCATCGGTGGCCAGGAGTACCGTGAGCGCCTGATCCCGGGCATGTTCGGCATCTTCGGGCACGGCAACGTTGCCGGTGTTGGTCAGGCTTTGAAGCAGTACCAGGCAGCGGATCCGTCCATCATGCCGTACTACCAGGGCCGCAATGAGCAGGCCCAGGCGCACCAAGCCGTGGGGTACGCCCGGCACACGCGCCGGCGCCAGACGTTCGCGATCAGCACCTCGATTGGTCCGGGTTCCTCGAACCTGCTGACCGGTGCCGCCCTGGCCACCACGAACCGGTTGCCGGTGCTGCTGCTCCCGAGCGACACATTCGCCACCCGTGCAGCTGACCCTGTGCTGCAGCAGTTGGAGCTGCCGTATGCGTACGACATCACGGTCAATGATGCGTTCCGTCCGCTCTCGAAGTTCTTTGACCGGGTGTCCCGCCCGGAGCAGTTGTTCTCGGCCTTCCACCACGGCCTGCGTGTCCTGACGGACCCGGCCGAGACCGGCGCAGTGACCATTTCCTTGCCGCAGGACGTCCAGGCCGAGGCCCTGGACGTCCCGGAAGAATTCCTGGCCGAGCGTGAATGGCGCATCCGCCGTCCCGAGGCCGAGGACGAGGACATCCGCCGCGCCGTGGAAGCCATCCGGGCCGCGAAGCGCCCCCTGATCATCGCCGGCGGCGGCGTGCTCTACGCCTACGCCAACGAGGAACTCGCCACGTTCGCCGAACTCACCGGCATCCCCGTGGGGAACACGCAAGCCGGCGTCGGTGTCCTGCCCTGGGATCACAAGCATTCCCTGGGTGCCATCGGGTCCACGGGCACGACGGCGGCCAACGCCATCGCAGCCGACGCGGACCTGGTCATCGGGATCGGCACCCGCTACGAAGACTTCACCACCGCGTCCCGCACCGCGTTCCAGAACCCGGACGTGCGCTTCGTGAACATCAACGTCGCCCCGATCGATGCCTACAAGCACGGCACCACCATCCCGATCGTCGCTGACGCCCGCAAGGCCTTGGTGAAACTGAACCAGGCGCTGGGCGGCTACCGTGTGGGTGCCGACCTTGAAGAGAAGGTCGCGGCGGAAAAGAAACGCTGGAACGCGATCGTGGACGAAGCCTTTGATACCCGGTTCACACCGTTGCCGGCGCAGAACGAGATCATCGGTGCCACGAACAAGGCCATGGATGACCAGGACGTTGTCATCTGCGCCGCGGGTTCCCTGCCGGGGGACCTGCACAAAATGTGGCGGGTCCGTGACCCGTTCGGCTACCACGTGGAATACGCGTACTCCTGCATGGGCTACGAAATCCCCGGCGGGTTGGGCGTGAAGCGCGCAGCACTGGCCGAAGCCGCTGCCGGCGGTCCCAACAGGGATGTCGTGGTGATGGTGGGGGACGGTTCCTACCTGATGATGCACACCGAACTGGTCACCGCCGTCGCCGAACGCATCAAACTGATCGTGGTCCTGATCCAGAACCATGGCTACGCTTCCATAGGTTCGCTGTCCGAGTCGCTCGGTTCCCAGCGTTTCGGGACGCAGTACCGGGTCCTGGACAAGGAACAACACAGTTTCGACGCCGGTGAGCACCTGCCGATCGATCTGGCCACCAACGCCGAGTCCCTGGGCGCGAAGGTCATCCGGATCGAACCGGGCGAGAACGTCATCGAATCCCTCGGCGCTGCCATCAAGGAAGCCAAGGCAGCCCCGGAAACCGGCCCGATCGTCATCCACGTCGAGTCCGATCCTCTGCTGGACGCCCCCAGCTCGGAGTCCTGGTGGGACGTTCCCGTCTCGCAGGTCTCGGACCTCGAATCCACCCAGCAGGCCTACACGAGTTACACGCAGCAGAAGAACCGCCAGCGTAAACTGCTCGGCTGATTCCCAACACACAGCCCCCAGCTTTTAAAACCACAGACCAAAGGAAGTCCGCATGTCGACGACGACCACACTGACCACCATTAACCACTTCATCAACGGCGCCGAGTCCGCAGGCGTTGGCGACCGCACCCAGCCCGTCTACAACCCCGCGACCGGCCAGGTCAGCGCCGAGTTGCGCCTGGCCAACGAGGCCGACTTGAACACTGCGGTGGCTGCGGCGAAGAAAGCCGCCGAGTCGTGGGGTGATATTTCCCTGGCGAAGCGCACGGGCGTGTTGTTCAAGTTCCGTGAACTCGTCGCCGCGCACGTGGACGAACTCGCTGAGCTGATCACGGCCGAGCACGGCAAGGTCCTTTCCGATGCGAGGGGCGAGATCGGGCGTGGCCTGGAAGTGATCGAGTTCGCCTGCGGCATCCCGCAGCTGCTCAAGGGTGACTACTCGGACCAGGTCTCCACCGGCATCGACGTGTTCTCCTTCCGCGAGCCCCTGGGCGTGGTGGCAGGTATCACCCCGTTCAACTTCCCCGTGATGGTGCCGTTGTGGATGGCGCCGATGGCGATCGCGACGGGTAACGCGTTCATCCTCAAGCCCTCCGAGCGTGACCCGTCCGCCTCGATGCTGCTCGCGAAGTTGTGGAAGCAGGCCGGCCTGCCTGATGGCGTGTTCCAGGTCCTGCACGGCGGGAAGGAAACCGTTGATGGGCTCCTGACCCACCCGGACGTGGACGGCATCTCCTTTGTTGGGTCGACCCCGATCGCCCAGTACGTGCATGAGACCGCCACGAAGCACGGCAAACGGGTCCAGGCTCTGGGCGGGGCGAAGAACCACGCCATCGTGATGCCCGACGCGGACCTGGACAACGCCGCGGACCACCTCGCCGCCGCCGCGTTCGGCTCCGCGGGGGAACGCTGCATGGCGATCTCCGTCGCCGTCGCCGTCGGGGACGCCGCAGACCTGATCGTGAAGAAAGTCCAGGAGCGCGCCCTGGCCATCAAAGTCAGCAACGGCACCGAACCCGGCGCGGACATGGGCCCGGTCATCACCCCCGCCTCCAAGGAACGCATCCTGAAGATCGTCACCGAAGCCGAAACCGCCGGCGCTGCCATGGTCGTGGACGGCCGCGACCTGGTGGTCCCCGGCCACGAAGAAGGCTTCTGGGTAGGCCCCACCGTGATCGATCACGTCAGCACCGAAATGACCGCGTACACCGAGGAAATCTTCGGCCCCGTCCTGGTGGTGGTCCGCGTCGCCGACCTCGAGGAAGGCATCGCGTTGATCAACGCCAACCCCTATGGCAACGGCACCGCGATCTTCACCTCCTCCGGCGCCGCAGCAAGGAAATTCCAGCGCTCCGTGACCGTGGGCATGGTCGGCATCAACGTGCCCCTGCCAGTCCCGGTGGCCTACCACTCCTTCGGCGGATGGAAGAACTCCCTCTTCGGCGACAAACACATCTACGGCCCCGAAGGCGTCTCCTTCTACACCCGCGGCAAAGTCATCACGTCCCGCTGGCCAGAACCCACCCACGCCTCCGGCGCCTCCTACAACTTCCCCTCCAACTAACCCCCAGGTTCTGGCCCTAGAGAAAGACACCGCTGTCATGACTGACGTTGAGAACAAGCTCATCATCGGCACCGCCCCCGACTCCTGGGGCGTGTGGTTTGCCGATGACCCCCAGCAGACTCCGTGGGAACGGTTCCTGGATGAGGTTGCTGAATCCGGCTACAAATGGATTGAACTGGGTCCGTACGGCTACCTGCCGAACGACCCCACCCGCCTGGCAGAAGAGCTCAAGCAGCGCGACCTCAAGGTCACTGCCGGAACGGTGTTCACGGCATTCCACCGCGGCGCCAAGCAGTACGACGAAGCCTGGGAACCGGCACGCAAAGTGGCCGAACTGACTGCGGCCATGGGTGGCGAACACATTGTGGTTATCCCCGCGATGTGGCGGGACGACGTCACGGGCGAGGCCGTAGAGAACGGCGAACTGACCGACGAGCAGTGGGCTGATCTCTTCGCAGGCCACAACCGGATGGGCAAGGTCCTGTTGGAGGACTTTGGCCTCCACCAGCAGTTCCACTCCCACGCTGACTCCCACGTTGGCGCGCAGCAGGACATCGAAACGCTCTTGGCGGCAACGGATCCGCGGTACCTGAACCTTTGCCTGGACACGGGCCACGCGGAATACTGTGGGGCTTCCAGCTTGGAGCTCATCAAGAATTACCCGGACCGCATCGGCTATCTGCACCTGAAGCAGATCAACCCGGAGATCCTGGCGGAGGTCAACGAGAAGAACATGACCTGGGCTGCGGCGAACCTGGCCGGCGTCATGACCGAACCGCCGAACGGCCTCCCGGACCTGCGCGCCGTCATTGAAGCTGTGGAAGGCCTCAACCGGCCGATCTTCGGCATCGTGGAGCAGGACATGTACCCGGTAGCGTTCGATGTGCCCATGCCCATCGCCAAGCGAACCCGCAACTACTTGCTTTCCTGCGGCTCCCGCACGCGGGTCCAGTAACAAGAACCAACCTCACGAAGGATAGAAAAGTGACAAAGATTCTCCGCGTTGCCGTCATCGGCGCAGGCCGCATGGGTGCGGACCACATCAAGCGCCTCAGCACCCGCATCCACGGCGCTGAAGTAGCCGCCGTCGTCGATGTTGACCTTGCCCGCGCGCAGGCTGCCGTTGAAGGGATCGACGGCGCCGTGGCGCTGTCCAGTGCCGATGAGGCGCTGAACAATGGTGACGTCAATGCAGTCCTGATCGCCACGCCTGGCTTCCTGCACGAGGAAATCCTGTACAAGGCGTTGGAGAAGGACTTCCCGATTCTCTGCGAGAAGCCGCTGACGCCGGATGCAGAAAGCGCGTGGAAGGTTGTCCAGGCTGAACTGGCATTGGGCCACAAACGCATCCAGGTGGGTTTCATGCGCCGCTTCGATGCCGAGTACTCGGCGCTGGGTTCGATCATCCGCAACAGTGAATTGGGGGAGCTGTTGATGTTGCACCACCAGCACCGCAACCCGAGCACGCCTGAAGGCTTCACCAATGAGATGCTGATCAACGACTCGGTGGTTCACGAGTTCGACGCCATCCGTTACTTCACCGGCGAAGAAATCACGTCCGTGCAGGTCCGCCTGGGGAAGCCTACGCGCAACGCCCCGAATGGCCAGCATGACCCCCAGCATGTGCTGCTTGAAACCGAATCCGGTGTGTTGGCCGACGTCGAGATTTACGTCAACGCCAAGTTCGGCTACCAGGTTGCCACGCAGGCGTCCTTTGAGGACGGCATTGTGAGCATCGGCGGCGACAGCGGCCCTTACATCCAGTCCTCCGGTAAGTGGGGCGGCAGCGTCACCCCGGGCTTCGAGGAGCGCTTCGGAGCAGCGTACGACGTCGAGGTCCAGGCTTGGGTTGATGCTGCCCTTCGCGGCGAAATCGGCGGTCCCACCGCCTGGGATGGTTATGCCACCGCTGCCTGCTGCGAGGCCGGCGTCGAGGCACAGAAGTCGGGCGAAAAGGTCAAGGTCCAGTTGAATACCAAGCCGGATCTCTACAAGTAGGGACACTGATATGAAGATTGCCCTTGATCCCACTCCGTTCCACCACAGCCATACGCTGCTCGAGTTCCCGCGCGTGGCAGCTGATCTTGGCTACAAGTACTTGCAGATGACCCCGCATGCGGACCTCATCCCGTTCTTCAACCATCCCAAGGCTGATGACGAGCTTGTGGCCAAATTGAAGGCAGCGTGTAAGGATGCCGGCGTCGAAATCGCCTCCGTCCTGCCCGTCCTGCGATGGTCCGGACCCGATGAGGACGCCCGGGAAGCTGCGGTCCGCTACTGGAAGCGGGCCATCCAGATCGCCGTCGACCTAGGGGTCCAGACCATGAACACGGAGTTCAGTGGTCGCCCGGAGAAGGCCGAGGAGTCAGAACGCGCGTTCTACCGCTCCATGGAGGAACTTCTGCCGATCATCGAGCGCGAAGACATGGACGTGCTCATTGATCCCCATCCGGACGACTTCGTGGAAGACGGCCTGGCTGCACTGCGCGTGATCCGGGGCGTGAACTCCCCGAACATCGGCATGGTCTACGTTGCCTCGCACTCTTTCCACATGGGCAACAAGCCGTTGGAGATCATGCGTGCCGCCGGCGACAAGCTTCGCCTGGTGCACGTCTCTGACACGATGAACCACCACGCCTCACACGGCCTCAGGTACATCACCAACCCGCCGGGCAACGCTGTCCGTGTCCACCAGCACCTCAAGATCGGTGACGGGGATGTGAACTGGGACGAGTTCTTCGGTGGCTTGAAGGAGATCGGGTTCCTGGACAAGGAGAACACCGTCATGGTTTCTTCGGTGTTCGCAGAGGACGAGAATGCCGAGGACGTTTCCAAGTACCAGCTCAAGACGATGAACGACTACATCGCCGGGACAAAATAAGTAGTTTGTGTACGGCTAAGGCCCCCTGGACGTCATCCAGGGGGCCTTTCGCTGTGCACAAGCTCGGGAGGTCAGGCGCCGAACGGGAGCCTGGGGTCCACGTCCTGGCCGTCCCAGGTCTGGCGGATCCAGCCGTGGTGGGGGTCATCGCTGATGAGCCAGTCGCGCACACGTCCTGGGCCCGCCATAACGTTCAGGTAGTAGAGGTCATAGCCCGGAGCTGCCATGGCCGGCCCGTGCCAGCCGTAGGGGACCAGGACCACGTCACCGGTGCGGACCTCCGCGGAGACATCGATGGGCCGGTCATCGGAGGCGTAGACGCGGGCGTAGCCGATGGCGTCTGAGTCCGCGGGGGCAGGGGAGTCCGGGGCGATGCGCGTTTCGAAGTAGTAGATCTCCTCCAGGCTGGTTTCGCCTTCCTTCTCCTCATCGTGCTTGTGGGGAGGGTAGGAGGACCAATTCCCGGCAGGTGTGATGACCTCGCAAACAATGAAGCGATCAGCTTCCAGCGCGGCCGGAGTGCCGAAGTTGTGGACCTGCCGGGAGCAGTTGCCCGCCCCGCGGAGCTCTACGGGGGTCTCGGCTGCCGTGATCAGGCGGGTGGGGTACCCGGCCTTGGCCGGTGCGGTCGCAACCGCCACCCTGCCGCCGTCGTGCGAGCTGATGGTGACGGCCTTATTGATACCTGTGTACAGGACGTCACTCGGCCCGTGGAAAACCGATTGCCGGCCCGCGAGGCTGTACGCGTCGTCGTCGACCGTGACAGTAAAGGAACCGCTCAACGGAACCACAATGCGCTCTTCCGCAGCGTCAGGGAGCTCGACGGCGGCACCAGCCTCAAGCGTCGCAACCTTCAGACCCGTATGGGCCCAGCCGTCGATCGCGAGACTGGAATCGGAAGTGCCGAGCGAGATGTCCCATTTGCCGTCGGTGGCTGTTCCCAGCGGGTAGACCCAGTTGGCCATAAGTATGTGTCCTTGCGTTAGCGCTGTACGAGTGTCATTTCAAAGCTGTAGGAATCGGCGCGGTAGACGTGGTGTCCCGTTTCAACCATGCGTCCCGTGTCATCCACCGCGGTGCGCTCCATGGTCACAAGCGCCGAACCCACTTCGGCTTCGAGAAGGGGAGCCTGGTAGTCATTGGCGATCATGGCGCCGATGCGCTGGGATGCCAATCGGAAATTCACGCCGCCGCGACGAAGGATGGAATAGAGTCCCTCGCTGGAGAGCTGGGCTTCGTCCATGCTGGTGATGTCGTCACGGACCCAGTTCTCCATGAGCGCCAGGGGCTTGCCGCCAACTTTGCGGAGGCGGGTGAAGTGGTAGACCTTTGACCCAGGCGGCAGTTGAAGCGCGGTGAGTGTGGCGGCGTCGGCCTCCACGTGGGAGAAGCTGAGCACATCCGTGGTGGGCTTCTTGCCGTTATTGCTGAGGTCATCGAAAAGACTGGAGAGCTCCAGGGGACGCCGGACCTGGCTCGAAACAACCTGCGTGCCAACGCCGCGTTTACGGACCAGAAGGCCCGAGCGGACCAGTTCGTCCATGGCTTTTCGCATGGTGGGGCGGGAGAGATTGAGCTGTGCCGCAAGGTCGATTTCGTTGTCCAACCTGCTGCCTGGTTCCAGGACGCCGCTATGGATGGCGGCTTCAATTCCCTGGACCACCTGATGATAGAGGGGCACCGGGGACGAACGGTCGATGCTGAGGCTGAGTTGGTTCGCCACTGGTTTCTCCTAGCCTGCGGAAGCCCGGCCGGGGAAGCAGTACTCCGGTCGGATGGATGAGTATGTCCGCTCATGTTCTCTTGATAGGACATACTGCCTTTTTCTGATAATAGCAGCCGGGCTGTGCTGGTCAAGGAAGCGACTCCCGGCCCTGTCGTGGTGTCATCTACTCGAGGAAATTACGTAAAAACATCCTAATGTCAGGACAAACTATTGACAAAGTGTGAGGCGAGTCACCATGATCGAGGTAGCAGGCGATCCGGGCACGAGTCCCCGGACGCCCGAAGCTGACATCAAAGGAGATAACGGTGGCAAAATTCTCGTGGCGCAAAGCGGCGGTCGTCGCAGCAGTGGTTCCATTGGTGGCCCTGAGCGCCTGTTCGAGCCAGGGCGGCAAGCCGGCAGATTCCGGGGGAGGTGCAGCGGCCGGACAAGCAGCCAGCACGGCCCGCATCAAAGTGGCCCTCATTACGCACGCAGCGGCTGGTGACACCTTCTGGGATATTGTCCGCAAGGGCGCAGAGGAAGCATCGAGCAAGGACAACGTAGAACTCCTGTACACCAGCGATCCCGAAGCCGGGCGCCAGGCGCAGCTTGTTCAGCAGGCCATCGACCAGAAGGTGGACGGCATTGCTGTCACCCTGGCAACTCCGGACGCCTTGAAGGATGTGCTGAAGAAGGCAACCGATGCAGGTATCCCCGTGGTGAGCCTCAACGCGGGTGAATCCGTTTCCAGCCAGCTGGGCGCTTTCACGCACTTCGGATCCAACGAAAAGCTCGCAGGCGAGGCGGTTGGCACGCGGCTCGCTGCAGAAGGATACAAGCACCCCGTTTGCGTTATTCAGCAGCAGGGCCACGTGGGCCTGGAAGCTCGCTGCGCCGGCGTGAAGGCCAAGGTCCCGGCAACGGAAATCCTCTACGTTGATGGCAAGGACATGACCGCGGTCCAGTCAACGGCCACAGCTAAACTCCAGGCGGCCAAAGATGCTGATGTGATCATCGGTCTCGGCGCGCCCATCACCCTCACGTTGCTCAAGTCAGTCACCGACGCCGGCAGTTCGGCCAAGGTGGCCAGCTTCGACCTCAACGCCGACCTCGCCCAGAAGATCGTAGACGGCCAAGTGATCTTCACCGTTGACCAGCAGCCATGGCTTCAGGGCTACATGTCAGTTGATGCCCTGTGGCAGGCAAAGCGCGGCGGCTTCAAGATTGGCGGCGGCCAGCCTGTCCTGACCGGCCCGACCCTCGTGGACAAGGCCAACGCCGCCGATGTCCTCAAGTTCGCCCAGCAGGGCGTCCGCTAGATCCAGGCATCCGGCTGCGCGGCGGGAACCCGCCGCGCAGCCTGACCAACAAGGAGTCATTCCTATGGCAAACACAGCAACCCTGCCGCCGGCGACATCGCCTGGCGACGAACGGGTCGGACGCCGTAGTCCGGTCCAAAAGTTCCTGGCGAGGCCCGAGGTCGGTGCACTGGTCGGAGCAGTTGTCCTTTTCATCTTCTTCGCGTCTGTTTCCCAGACGTTTACGCAGCCGAACGCGCTCGCTACCGTGCTCTACGGTTCCTCAACCATTGGCATCATGGCGGTAGGGGTATCCCTGCTGATGATCGGCGGTGAGTTCGACCTTTCCACAGGTGTGGCCGTGATTTCTTCCGCCCTGACCGCCTCTCTCTTCAGCTGGAACTTCTCAACGAATGCATGGGTTGGTGTCACGCTGGCACTGGTTGTCTCCTTGGGCATTGGATTCATCAACGGCTGGATTCTCGTCAAGACCAAACTTCCGAGCTTCATCGTCACCCTGGCGACCTTCCTCATGCTGACGGGCCTGAACCTGGCACTGACCCGCCTCATCGGCGGCAGTGTCTCCTCGCCGTCGATCTCCAAGCTGGACGGGTTCGAATCGGCACGAGCAGTGTTCGCCTCCTCCATCAGCATCGGCGGCGTGGAAGTCAAGATCACGGTGTTCTTCTGGATCATCCTTGTGGCAGTGGCATCGTGGATCCTGTTGCGCACCCGCATTGGCAACTGGATCTTCGCAGTGGGCGGTGACGCCAATGCTGCCCGGGCAGTTGGCGTCCCGGTGACCAAGACCAAGATCGGCCTCTTTATGGCCGTTGGTTTCTGCGGCTGGATCCTGGGCATGCACAACCTCTTTGCCTTCGATGCCGTGCAGTCCGGTGAAGGTGTTGGCAACGAGTTCCTCTACATCATTGCTGCCGTCATCGGCGGGTGCCTCCTGACAGGCGGCTACGGCTCGGCCGTGGGTGGTGCTATCGGTGCTTTCATCTTTGGCATGGCCAACAAGGGCATCGTGTACGCACAATGGAATCCGGACTGGTTCAAGTTCTTCCTGGGCTTGATGCTCCTCCTGGCCACCATCGTGAACCTGATCGTCAAGCGCCGGGCAGAGCTCAAGTAAGGGGCCGGAACAATGAACGCACAACAGATCGACCAGCAGACACTGCTGAAAAACGAGAAGGACCCGTTGACGCACACACCCGTGCACCTGCTTTCGCTCGAGGGAGTAGGTAAGCACTATGGCAACATCATCGCCCTGCGCGATGTAACCATGGCCGTAGACAACGGCCGTGTGACTTGCGTGCTGGGCGACAATGGCGCCGGCAAGTCCACCCTGATCAAGATCATCGCAGGCCTGCACCAGCACGACGAAGGCACCTTGCAGGTAATGGGCGATGCCCGGAAGTTCAATTCACCAAGGGACGCCCTCGACGCCGGAATCGCCACCGTGTACCAAGACCTGGCAGTGGTCCCGCTGATGCCCATCTGGCGTAACTTCTTCCTTGGCTCGGAACTGATCAGCGGATTCGGTCCGTTCAAGAGCATGGACGTCCAGAAAATGAAGGACATCACGCTGAAGGAGCTGGCCGAGATGGGCATCGACCTCCGCGATGTTGACCAGCCCATCGGACAGCTCTCCGGCGGCGAGCGCCAGTGTGTCGCCATCGCCAGGGCCGTGTACTTCGGTGCGAAGGTGCTGATCCTGGATGAACCCACCGCCGCACTTGGCGTGAAGCAGTCCGGCGTGGTGCTTCGGTACATCCTGCAGGCCCGCGACCGCGGCCTCGGCGTAATCTTCATTACCCACAACCCGCACCACGCCTTCCCCGTGGGTGACCGCTTCCTGCTGCTCAAGCGCGGCAAGTCGATCGGTTATTACGACAAGAAGGACATCACCTTGGATGAGCTGACGGCCCAAATGGCCGGCGGCGCAGAGCTCGCGGAGCTGGCGCATGAGCTGGAGCAGCTGGGCGGGCATTCCGATGCGCTCGAAGAGGTCAAGGCTGAAGTGGCGGGTGTGGCTGACGCTGCACCGGAGGGTGCCACGAAGCGGCACTAGATTTGCACGGCGGACATCTGCCCGGAGCGCCTGGTGGCTCCGGGCGGAGTCGTGTCCGGCCCCTCTAGTGAACGGCTCCTAGTGAACAGCCGACGTCGTGCCGCGCAGTACCAGCGTCGGCTCGATGAGCTTGCGCTCCGGCTCCAACGTCGGATCGTCGATGCGGGCCAGCAACCTTCGCGCTGCGTCCACCCCCACAAGGTCGCTTCGGTTATCGATGGACGTGAGGTCCAGGAAGCGGGACTTGGCCAACGGGGAGTTGTCGTACCCGATCACCGAAATATCGTTGGGCACGGTTAGTCCGCGGGCTTTGATGGCGGCGAAAGCGCCCAGCGCCATGGTGTCGTTGGCGGCAAAGATCGCGGTAGTGCCGGGGTGGTGGTCCAGTAGCCAGCAAGCGGCTCCGTACCCGTCTTCTTCTGACGTTCCTTTAGTTTCACCGATGACAACTTCGACGCCGGCAGCCTCCAGAGCGCTTTGGTAACCGGCGCGCCGGTGTGCTGACGCGCCGTCGGACCCGGAAAGGTGGCCGATCCGGCTGTGGCCCAACCCCAGCAGGTGGTCCGCTGCCATGCTGCCCCCGCTGTCGTCGTCGTTGGTTATCAGGTCCGCACCTGTCGGAACGCCCTTCCGCCATCCGGCAACTACAGTGGGGACCCACGTTCCAGCGAGCATCGGTTCGCTGGGCTCGGCGGCCAGGACCAAGGCGTCCACGTGCATGGCCAGCAGGCCGTCCGTGGCTTCCTTGATGCGGTTCGCGCCAGGCCTGGAGTCCGCGAGCATGACGTGGTAGCCAAGATCCGAAAGGACGGATTCCATACCCCGGAGGAGATCGACGAACCAGAGGTTCCGGTAATCGTCGATCACCAGGCCGATGCTCTTGGTGCGGTGGCTGGCAAGAGTGGTGGCAGCCCGGCTGGGCCGGTAGCCAAGATCGTGGATGGCCTGTTGGACGGCCTCCCGACGCTTTTCACTGATCCTCCCCGGGTCCTTGAGGAACAGTGAAACCAGCGACGGCGAGACTCCGGCCTGGGTGGCGACGTCGTAGAGGGTGGGGCGTCGGGTCTGTGGGCTGTTCAAGGGAATCGGTGTGCCTTTCGTGTCTGTCCTTGAGGATAGTCGGTTAAGGATTGACAGGACATATAGACATAGCTACGCTCAAACCCAGTGCAAAAATTGTAGCGCTACAAAATGCCGTTCATGCCTCATGGCACGGCGAAATTTCAAAGGAGAAATCAATGGCTGAAAGTCTCGGCGTCGCCGTCATCGGTGCAGGAATGGCGGGCAAAGCCCACGCTGCCGCGTACCGCACGGCATCCACCCTCTACAGCCCGGTACTGCCGCAGCTCCGTCTCGTCTCAATTGGCGACGTGAATGCTGAATTTGGTTCCCTGGCTGCCCGGCGCTTTGGATACGAGCGCAACGATACGTCCTGGCAGGCAATCGCCGAGGCCGATGACATTGACGTGGTGAGCGTGGTCATCGCCAACTCCCTCCACCGCGAAGTTGTGGAAGGCCTGCTCGCCGCCGGCAAGCACGTACTGTGCGAGAAGCCGCTCAGCGATACCCTGGCCGATGCCCGCGCCATGGCGGTCGCCGCCCGGCAAGCAGAGGCGCGTGGAACACTTGCCCGCATCGGCTTCACCTTCCGCCGGACTCCGGGCATCGCCTACATCCGTGACCTGATCCAGAACGGTGTTCTCGGGAATGTCCTGCACTTCAGCGGCCGGTACTGGACCGACTACGGCTTTAGCCCTTCGGCTCCCATGAGCTGGAGATACAAGGGTGGGCCCGGCTCCGGTGCGCTGGCCGACGTCGGAAGTCACCTGACGTATGTCTCCGAATTCCTGTGCGGCGATATCAAGTCCATCAGCGGTGGCCGGCTCGCCACAGCGATTGCCAAGCGCCCCCTTCCGCTGAGTGCCGTGATGGGTCACGATCATGTGGCCGTCAGCGACACGTTCGAAGCGGTGGAGAATGACGACTACGCAGCCTTCAACGCAGAGTTCACCAACGGCGCCGGAAGCTTCGAGGTCTCCCGCGTTGCAGCCGGCCACGCCAATAGCCTCCAGTTCGAGGTCTTCTGCGAGAACGGCGCCGCCAAGTTCGATCAGCGCCGCCCGTCCGAAATCCAGCTTTTCCTCAATGACGGTTCGGGTAACGAGAACGGCTACCGCCAGGTCATCCTCGGCCCCGGCCACCCGTACATCGCCGGGGGCCTCGCCATGGACGCCCCGGAAGTTGGTTTTGGCCAGAACGACGCGTTCGGGTATCAGGCCCGCGCGTTCCTCGAAGAAGTTGCCGGACTCAGCGCAGAAGCATCCCTGCCCCGCTGCGCCACCTTCGATGAAGGCGTCCGCAACATGGAACTCCTCAACGCCGTCACTGAATCCAGCCTGAACAACGGAAAGAAGATCACGCTATGAAGCTCGGCGTCTACAACGCGATCCTGCACGACCGGCCGCTTCCCGAAGCGCTGAAGGTCATTGCCGATCTTGGTCTCACTGGGATCGAGATCAACACCGGCGGATTCCTGCCCGCCGTGCACGTGCCCACCTTTGACCAGATGCTGGAAAGCGACGCAGCCCGCGACGACTACCTGGCGATCTTCGAGGGCACCGGCGTCTCCATCGCTGGCCTGAACTGCAACGGCAATCCGCTGCATCCGAAGCGGGAAATCGGTGAGAAGCATGCCGAAGACATCCGCCGTTCCATTCGCCTGGCCCATCGACTTGGACAGAACCGGGTTGTCACCATGTCCGGCCTGCCGGGTGGCGAGCCCGGAGCGTCCACCGTCAACTGGGTAGTCAACGCCTGGAACTCCGCAGCCCTGGACGTGTTGGATTACCAGTGGAATGTGGCCGCTGCGTTCTGGAAGGAAACAGACCGCCTTGCTGCTGATCACGGCGTCAAGGTGGCGCTGGAACTGCACCCGCAGAATATCGTGTTCAACGCCGCTGATGTCTACAAGCTCATCGAGCTCACCGGTGCCACCCATGTTGGTGTCGAACTGGACGCCTCGCACCTGTTCTGGCAGCAGATGGACCCCGTTGCTGTGGTCCGCGAACTTGGCCCTTTGGTGTTCCAGGCAGCTGCGAAGGACGTCCGCGTGAACAAGGACAACGCTGCGCTGTACGGCGTATTGGACAACAGCTTCCGACGGCTTTCAGCCGAGGAAAACCGCACCAACCTGGGCGGCGACGAGTGGGCCAACGAATGGCCCAAGAACTCGGCCTGGGACTTTGTGGCCTTGGGCCGTGGACACGATACGGCCTTTTGGACCGAGTTTCTCCGGGCCCTCCACGACGTCGATCCCAACATGCTGGTCAACATCGAACACGAGGACGTTTCCCTGGGGCGCATTGAGGGACTTGAAGTTGCGGCAAAGGTCCTTAAGGATGCTGACGCGGCACTAAACGCGTCATTGAAGGCTCCAGCTGCCGGTATTGTTTGACAGGACAAACTGACAAGGTTTAGTGTCGCCTCAAGAATCCCTCTTAGGAATCAACTTCTGCTGCACTGACGGAGACAGATAATGATGAAGCAAGTGACCCTCGGCCTGGTGGGTGTTGGCCGGATCGGTGTAATGCACGCCAAGAACATCAGCGCGCTCAATCAGGTCCTGAACCCCGATGGTATTCAGGTCCAACTCAAGCTGACCGACGTGGCGGAGGAACACGCCCGATCCGTGGCCGCCGAATGTGGAGCGGAATTCCTGGGTTCCGTGGCGGAGCTGATCTCCTCGGGTGTGGACGGACTGGTGATCGCCACCGGGACGGGCACACACCCGGACCTCATCCGCGCCGGCGTGGAGGCTGGGATTCCCGTGTTCTGCGAGAAGCCCGTGGCTGTGAATGTTGCCCAGTCCATGCCTGTCCTGGAGTACATCCGGGAGAAGGGCGGAACCGTGCAGATCGGCCACCAACGCCGATTCGATGCCGGCTACCTGGAAGCCAAGCGCGCCTATGAGGCCGGGGAATTGGGCTGGATCCACTCCGTCCGTGCCCTCACATGCGACATGACCCCGCCGCCGGTTCAGTTCCTGGCAACCTCGGGCGGCCTGTTCCGGGATTGCTCCGTTCACGATTTCGACATCCTTCGCTGGCTGACGGGCAAGGAAATCGTGGAGGTGTATGCCAAGGGCTCCAACAATGGCGACCCCGCAATCGGTGAGGTGGGCGACGTCGATACCGCCTTGGCGGTAGTAACGTTCGACGACGGCACGGTAGGCACGGTCTCAGCCAGCCGTTACAACGGGGCTGGGCATGATGTCCGCTTGGAACTCCAGGGCTCGGAGGGCTCCGTGGTGGTTGGCATGGATGAACAGATGGCTGTCCGTTCGGCTGAGCCAGGGGTTGCCTTCCCGTCCGGCATCTCCCATAAGACCTTCGCCGAACGCTTCGACCAGGCCTACCGCTCCGAGATGGCTGCGTTTGTGGAATTGGTCCTCGGGGAACGCAAGAATCCGTGCACCCCCGAGGACGCCGTTGCTGCTTCCAAGGTGGCCGACGCCGCCCAGGAATCCCTCGAAACCGGTGTCCCGGTCCGCGTCGCCCCCTGATCTTCTCTCACATCCTGCGGCTTTTTCCCCGATCTTCTCTCACATCCTTGGGGATTGCCGGCGTTCCTCTCTCCCTTGCTTCAGGAAAGCCACGACGTCGGCACTTGGCTCTTGGGTGCCGACGTCGGGACCTGCCGCGCGGGGGAGGTGCGAGAGGATCGGCCAAAAGGGGCCTCGATGTGAGAGAAGATCGGCCGAAAGTCGCCCCGATGTGCGAGAGGATCGGCCGAAAGGGGCTTCGATGTGAGAGGGGATCGGACGTAGCTGACGCGGGCCGGATGAGTCTGGGGGAAAACTCCGACCCGCGCCAGGTCTATGGGGGCTGATCAGGCGATGACCTTCATGGCCTGCCAACCCGAGCCGAGGCTAACGGGCGGAACGTTGCTGAGCGTTCCGCTTCCCGATCCGGGATAGAGCCACAAAGTGTCTCCGATACGGCCTACGACGTCGTTCTTGCCGTCGCCGTCAAGGTCCCGTGGCCCGGCCAGCGCAGTGCGGGTTCCCCAGCCCGTCCCGATCTGCGTCCATTGCAGCCAGCCCCCGGAACCATTGCCCGGATATAGCCATAATGCGCCTGTATCAGTGCGCCGCGCCAGTACATCTGCCTTGCCGTCGCTGTTGAAATCGCCAGTGCTGAAGATGGCATTCATGACGCCCCAACCCCAGCCGACGGTGTAGGGAGTCCGCTGTCCTCCACCACCATTTCCTTCATACAACCGGAGGTCGCCGTTGCTGCGACGTGCCATGAAATCGGGAATACCGTCACCGCTGAAATCCCCTGGTGAGAAGATCTGCGTCATGGTGCTCCAACCGATGCTGACCTGCTTCCGTGCGCCAAAGCTGCCAGCACCGTCACCGGGGTAGAACCACAGGACGTCCCCGGATCGTGCCAGGAGGTCCGGCTTTCCGTCGCTGTTGAAGTCACCCGGGGTGATGGTGTCCGTGTTGGCCGACCAGGCCGGCGCAGCCAAAGCAAGCTGCCGGGGGGAGAGCCCGCCCGCGCCGTTGCCCGGGTACAGGTATAGGTTGCCGGCGGTATCAGCCGCGAGGACGTCAGCGCGGCCGTCGCCGTTGAAGTCATGGGCCGACGGCGGTCCGGCGACGGGAACGGTGTACGTCTGGGTACCGACGGGCGACGTATTGCCTGCGGTGTCCACGCCGATGTATTTGAGCGTCAGGGTGGAGCTGCCCATCACGATCGGGCTGGAGTACTTGATATTGGTAGCAGATTCCGTGGCTGTGGGGGTGCTGCCATTCGTGGTGTAGTAGATCGCCGCCCCGGGCTCGTTGGCGCTCAGCGTGATCGTGGCGCCGCTGGCCAAGGCCCGTCCGGTGGGATTGGCCGTCACCACAGGAGCCGTCGTGTCCGGCGGAATCGTGTACGTCTGTGTTGCGACGTCGGACGTATTTCCAGCCGTGTCCTTCGCGAAGTACTTCAGGGTCATGGGCCCCGGCCCATTGAACGTAATTGGCGCTGTGTAAACCAGTCCCGCCGTGAGGGGATCGGTGCCGTCAGTTGTGTAGCGGATTTCCGCTGGCTCGTTGGCGGACAACGTGATGGTGGTACCTGCTGCGTAGGCGCCGCCCGCAGGGTTGGCTGTCACCACGGGCTTGGTGATATCCGGGCCCGTGGAGTACGTCTGGCTGGCCACGGCCGAGGAATTGTTGGCGCCGTCAACGGCGAAGTACTTCAGTGTCATCGGGCCATTCAGCGGGATGGGGCTGGCGTACTTGCTGCTCGCCGTCGTGGGGGTGTTGCCGTCCGTGGTGTAGTAGATCGTCGCAGTCTCATTGGCGGACAGGGTGATGGTCTGACCCACCGCGTATGTTCCGCCCGCAGGCGTCGCAGTGACTACTGGGGCCACATTGTCTGTCCCGAGGTAGGCCTCAAACTCGGCCAAACCGGCGTTGGTGGTGGTGGAGCTGACTGAGGTTATGTTGAAACGCACAGAGCTCACGGTTTTTGCCGGGAAATTGATGGTGAACCCAGAGCCGTTGTTGGGAAGCGCTGGGACTGTCACTGTGCTTCCGTCCGAGAACAGCAGGTTTCCTCCGGTGACCTGGTCCGAGAGGAGCGGCCGGTCGAACAAGGTTACCGAGTTGATGGTCCTTGTGGGGGAGAAGTTGTACTGAATCCAGCTGCCTGCCTTTTCGCCCGCCGTTACCCACTCACGCGTTGCGTCCATGGGGGCACCCCAGTCGTACCCATCACGGGCTTTTTCCGGACTCTGGGCTGTTGCTTTCTGGGACGACGCCGTGACGGTTGTCCCTGCAGATTTCGCGGCATTGCCCACCCACTCAATGGCTGTGATGTATTGCCGTTTCAGCCACTCGTCGTAGGGGGAATCGGGACATCCTTCGCCCGGGCTGCTGCAGATATACATGTCGAAATCGGCGAACCGCACGAACGTGTCCACCTTCGCAGTGAGTTCAGCACCCGTCACATTCTGGGGGTACTCGTCAATCACGTACGCGTCGTACGCCAGGGAAGTGTGGGGGCCGGTGTAGCTGCGGGTAGCCAACTGGGCGAATTTTGCGGTCGCCCAATGGTCGCTGTGGTCGTAGGGGTTGTTAAAGTTGCCAGTCCAATCCTGGGTACGGAACGTGGTCGGTTGGAAGTTGGCAACCAGCCGGTTCAGAGCAGTCTGGAACTGTGACTTGGTGAACGTGGCTGCATTATCCACCGGCCTGATGGAGGAAAGCCGTCCATCCCAGAGTTTGAGAATGCTCTGATCGTTGTACGCCGCGCTGCCGTCACCATTTGGGAAACCATCGGGGAGCCGCATGAACACCACCGAGATGTTGGGTGCGCCATTGAGGGTTTGCATCGTCAGCGGCCGGTTGGGAACGCCTGCGTCCGAGGTTGTCCACGAATCAGACACCCCTGCCATCTTGGAGTAGCTGGCCCTGATTCCAGCTTCCAGGCCCTTCCAGTACGCGGCACCCTCGCCAGCTTCGCCCGCAGTGGTGAACACTGTCTGGACGCAGCGTTTGGCCTGGATATCCCTCATGAAGTCCGGGCTAAGAAAAATCAGGTCATCGTCCGTATGGGCCACGATCTGCATGGCCCCGCCGGTACCTGCGCACGGCGGTACGGCCGCCGCCGCGGGGGCGCCCGAAAATGCGACGAGTCCCGCGAAGGCTAAAGCCGGACCCAGAAGAAGGCTGAGGAGGGCCCTGCCGAAAAAATGAGCTTGCCGATTCGGACGACGGACGTATTTTGGACGGTCCACAACCATGCTCCTTTGAGCAGATGTTGGGCCCCCCAGCCGGCAAACTTACGACGCCCGCAGGACGTCATTCGAATGGAGTTATGCGCTCGCCGAACTCTCAGCGGAACGGAAAGCGATGCAGTGAGCGTTACTGTACTCCTCCGGGGCGAGGCTGAACAGGGTTCCGGCACACTTCCACGAACGCTTTGAAGGGTGCCAACCGCTCCTCATCAGGAAGTTGGGAGGCTTCCGGATGCCACTGCACCGAGGCAACCCAACGGGAAGGATCTTCAAGCGCTTCCACCGTGCCGTCGTCGGCGATCGCCGTGACCACCAGGCCTTCTCCCACCCTGGCCACGGCCTGGTGATGCCCCGAAGCGATCTTGATGGAGGTCCCTTCCGGCGCGCCATAGAGGGCGGCGGCCTTGGATCCCGGTGCGAGCACAACGTCATGCCATGCCCACTCACCGGCTGCGGGGTCGTCGGGATTCAAGCCGTTGTGGTTGACGGCGGAAGGTGCCATGTCCTGGATCAACGTCCCGCCGTAGAGCACGTTCAACAACTGATGACCGCGGCAGATCCCCAGCAGCGGAAGGCCGGCGTCGATCGTGGCCCGGGCGACGTCAATGTCCAGATGGTCCTGTTCCGGGTTGACGTCATACACCGAATCCTCCGGGTCCTGGCCATAAAGACGCGGTTCCAGGTCCCCGCCACCGGGCAGCAGCACGCCGTCGAGCGTTTTCATGACGGAGGCCAGACGCCCCGCGCTGTCGGCCGAAACGGGGGTCAGCAACACCGGCTGTGCACCGGCTTCACGGAGCAAATCCACAATAAAGGTGAACAGTTGGTTGGCTTCGCCCACGCGGGCGTCGGGGTTGTCCGAGCTGCTAAGGCGAATCGGAACTCCGATACGTGGCCGGGCGCCAGCGCCGCCCTCATCTGAAGTCTTCATGCTTCATCATGCAACGGAACATCGCCCCGCGCGTAAACGGGACTCAAGCCGTTGAGCACTACTACGCTGATGCCATGAATCCCTCCGGTGCCTTGAACCCAAGTCCACGGACGCTCGACGTCGAGAGCATCGTCCATTTCGACAAACTGGTTACTTCCGGGGCGGGATCCATGCACGGCTGGCACGCGCAGTCGCTGGACCTTCGCGGACGCTCGCGGGAACTGAAAATGATGGACCCACAGGGCGCGATCTTCCTCGGATGCACTTTCGATGACGGCATCGAGGAGAGCCTTCGAAGCCGGGGCGCGCTCATCTTCCCCAAGATGCGCG
This sequence comes from Arthrobacter sp. 21a14, assembly GCA_050627125.1. Lineage (GTDB taxonomy): Bacteria > Actinomycetota > Actinomycetes > Actinomycetales > Micrococcaceae > Arthrobacter. Next base: position 1,574,275 of record CP192487.1, read on the forward strand.
GCGTGCCCTTCAACCCGTATCGCGGCACCCTCTACACAGCCAGGGAACTCTACGAGGACATTTCCGCTACCGATTATGAAGCCACCCTGGACGCGCGGATTTATGAGTGGAGCATCCTTCCCGGGAAGCGTGCAAGCCTTGACGCAACGCTCGCCGCCGCCCTCCACGACCACGCGATTGGCGACGCCCTGGATGAACTGCTGCAAGTCGGTGACCTGGCAGGCACCAAACTCGTGGGCGTCATGGGCGGACACGCCGCCCAGCGCGGAACCAAGGAATTCGCCGACGCCGCGCGGCTGGGTCGCTTGCTCGCGCAAGCCGGATTCACGGTAGCCACTGGCGGTGGCCCTGGCGCGATGGAAGCGGCCAACATGGGCGCCTACCTCAGTAGAGTGCCCGACGCCGATTCCACCGCAGCGCTGCAAGCGCTCGCGTCCGTACCCGGGTTCAGGCCCTCGGTGTCGGCTTGGGCGCGGCAAGCAGCCGCCGTCGTCGAACGTTATCCGGAAGGCACCGCAACGCTCGGCATACCCACCTGGTTTTACGGCCACGAGCCACCAAACCTGTTCGCCACCCACATCGCCAAGTACTTCGCCAACGCGATCCGGGAGGCGATCCTCCTGGAACTCTGTAACGGCGGGATCGTGTTCCTGCCCGGTTCGGCCGGAACCGTGCAGGAGATCTTCCAGGACGCCTGCGAAAACTATTACGGCGCCCCCGAAACCATCACTCCCATGGTCCTGGTGGGCCGCGATCATTGGGAACAGACCTACCCGGCATGGCCGATGCTGCGCAGTCTCGCGGCGGGTAGGCCCATGGCGGACAGGATCTTCCTGGTGGACACCGTGGAGGATGCGCTCGCAGTGGTGGCCGCGGGCTAGAAGTCCTTGCTGCAAGGGCTAAAAGTCCTTGCTGCAGGGGCCGGAGCCGAGTTGGGCAAGGCCCGTCTTGTCCCCGGCGGCGTACTCGCGAACCCACGAGGCTTGGTCGTACATCAGCTGGCGGGGGTCATCTATATGGTCCAAACCAAGAACGTGTCCGAGTTCGTGCATGATCACGGCTGTGCCCACTTCCTTGCCCTGGGGCGAGTCCATGATCCCGGCGAACTGGGGTGCATCCAACGATACCGAGCCGGTCACGTATGCCTTATAGCCGTTGCTCAGGCCGATGGAAGAGCTTCCGCCCAGGCCCACCGTTTGGCCCGTCAGCCGCGGCACCTGCTCCGGCGTGGTCCAGGCAATGAGCACAGGCGCCCAACGGTCACCGTACGTGGTGGGTTGGTAGCCGGCCCTGTTCGTGCTGGGGATTTCGGAGGTCGGACCGTCATAAATGAACTGCAGCCCGGAGGCGAGGCTGGCCTGCCGAACGGCTTCCTCCACCATGGAATACCAGCTCGTTGGGGCCAGACCCGAGTTCACCACATAGTGGATCGGCCTGCAAGGGGAGTATGCCAGGGGAGTTCCGTCCTCCTTGACGGCCAGGAATTTGTAGGAAGTGCTGGTCCGCTGCAACGGCGCCGGCTTGCCCAGGGGTGCGTTGGCTTCCTCAAAGCCGGGCAGCGGATCCTGACGTTGGCCAAAGGGAACCAGTCCGGGCCGTGGCGCTTGGCTCTGCGTCGTGGAATCAGACCAGAAACTTTGCAGTTCGCCGCTGAAGTAGGCGCCGGCGCAGACCAAACCGATGACGCCGAACAGGAACAGGATGGCCGCGATGCTGCTGTGTTTGATGGGGGGCCTGGGCGGCGGCGTGGCATGCTGCTGATAAGGCGGCGGGGGATAGGGGTCTGGCCACTCTGGCGACCCATAAGGTTCCATCGAACCCCCTCACGGGACGGCCCAATCGGACGGTGGGGCGCCGCCGTCGGCCGCTTCCGTCAGGATAGAACCCATGGGACCGCGAGTCCATGGGCGATTCGTGAGAAGCTGCGCTGCTTTAGATGTCCTTGCGGCAAGGAGCCGAGGCCAGGAGGTGAAGGCCGTTCAGGTCGCCGGCGGCCAATCCGTCAGGGGCGCCGATCTCCGGGTACATCAGCTGAACCGGATCATCAACATGATCCAAACCCATGACGTGCCCCAGCTCGTGCTGCATAACGGCCAGCACATAGTCCGAACCGCCGTCCTCCGCAAGAAGCTCCGCTACTTGCGGGGTGTCGAGCTCCAGGCTGCCCGTGATGTAGCTCTTGGGACCATTGTTGAGTGAGTACATGGTGCTGCCGCCCGTACCGATGACGGTCTCAGCCAGCGCCGGGGCCGTCTCGGGCGTGGTCCATGAAATCAGCAAGGGTGCCCACCGGTCACCGTACTTGGACGGTTGGTACGGTTCGCGTTTGGCGGTAGGCAACTCGTCCGTGCTGCCATCGTTGATGAATTGGATTCCCGACGCTGCGGAAATATTGGCGATTGCGGTGGCAAGCAGTGCATCCGTTCCCTCAGGTGCGGTGGCGTCATTTACCACGTAGTGCAAGGGCCGGCACGGGGAGTACCCCACCGGAGTGCCGTCGTCGTTGGTTGCCAGGAACTTGTACGAATCGCTGGCGTTGGCTGGGGGCGGCGGCGATGCCAGTGGGGCGTCCGCCTCGTCGATTCCTGGAGGCGGCGCGTCCAGGGCGCGGGCAGGGGTCTGTTGGATCGGCTCGCTTTTGGGCGAATTGGGCAGGGCCACGCCCGGAAACAGCCCGATGATCCGCGGATCGCCGTGGAGCACACCGCTGACAAGGACAGCCACGACGGCGGCGACACAGGCCATGAGGACGCCGCGAAGAATTCGGAGGGTTGTGCCCGCACGACGGTGTTTTGGCGCGCGCAACGGCGGCTGCTCCGAATCCACGGTTCTCCATTCCCTACGCCCCGGTCACGCGGGGCCGCGCGGAGGACGAACCAACATTACCGCCTAGACGATCATCGTTCCGAACGCGAGGCCAAGCCCATAGGTGGCGGCCGCGGCACCCAGGCCGATCGCCAGCTGCCGGAAGCCACGGCTCAGCGGTGAGGTCCCGGACAACAGCCCGACGACGGCGCCAGTCGCCAGGAGCGCGATGCCCACCAGAACACCGGCTACCATCAGTGCCGCCACACCCGTCATGCCGAAAATAAACGGAAGGATGGGCACGATCGCACCGGAGGCGAAGAAGCAGAAGCTGGACATCGCAGCACCCCAGGCAGACCCCACGGTTTCGTGGTCGTCGGCGGGTTGCTCCTTTTCGGGTTGCAAGGAGAGGCTGGGATCGCAGTCGCAACTGAAGAGTCCCATGCGTTCGGCTGCGCGGTGCTCGGCGGCATCGCGGGTCATGCCCCGGGCCAAATACACCAGCACGAGCTCGTTGTGCTCAATGTCCAAAGACGGGGCGGCTGCGAGGGTAGCCTGCGTGGGCAGCGTGGCGTTGAGCAACTCCCTTTGCGAGCGGACCGAAACGTACTCGCCGGCACCCATGGACAGGGCGCCGGCCAGCAATCCGGCCACTCCGCTCATAAGGACCACCGGGCTGGGAACGCCCGTTGCGGCCATACCCATAACCAGTGAAAGGTTGCTCACCAGGCCGTCGTTGGCACCAAAAACGGCGGCGCGGAACGTACCGGAGAGCCTGTTGCGTCCTCGGGTGGCAAGGCCCCTGACAACTTCTTCGTGGATCTGTTCGTCGGCAACCATGGCCGGGGTCGCGGCCGGTTCGGCACCGTAAGGGGAACGGCCTTCCGCGCGCTGAGCCAAGGCGAGCACGAACACAGATCCGAAGTGGCGTGCCAGGAAACCCAGTAGCTGGCTACGGGTTGAAGCTCCCTTCGGCATTCCGGCATGCTCTCCGAGGAGCCTGAGCCAGTGTGCCTCGTGTCGTCCTTCTGCCTCAGCCAAGGCGAGCAGGATCTGGCGTTCTTCGCCGTCACGACGCTGCGCGAGCTCCCGGTAGACGGCGGCTTCGGCACGCTCATCGGCCAGGTATTGACGCCAGCGCCTGATGTCCGCGGCCGTGGGCGGGACTGGTTGGGGCGGTGTTCCGGATCCGGGGGCGGGGTCCGGAGCGGGGCTCGACGAACCGTGGGATTCCTGGTGCTTCTGCACTTTTTCTCCTGTGCTGGGTGGGGTAGTTGCGGCCCCATTGCACGCCCACTGTACCGCTTATTGGCGCGGATTTTTGGCCGGTATTCCTTAGTGGGAATGTTCGGTGTGCCTTAATTTTGGGCTCGATCCTGCCTTGCTCCGGGCGTGCCTTGACCCTGTTCAAGCACAGTGCTCAGATGGAAGGACAGGGGCGGGGGCCCTCCCCGCACTCGGTCAGCAGGCTGCTTGCCAGCCCACCAGACGGAGGTTGCAGCATGGACACCACCGAACCGCACGCCAACCACCCGGAACGGGAGACCATCGAGTCAGACCCCGCTTATGACTACAGCGAAGACCAGGAAGTCGACGAACCCTGGGTGGAGGAAATCGACGTCGCGGATGACGACGAGCGGGTTGTCCCCCTGGATGAAACCGAAGAATTCCGTGGGGAAGAAGACGAAGAATTTTAGGACCGTTTTGTTCTAGGCAGGGCCGTCTTCACCGAATCTGAAATGCCGCTCCAGTCCCGACGTACGCCCGAGCGCTGCAACAGTCACAGTCAACGTCCTCGACGAATCACACCACCGCGACGGACGCACAGCCTGGGCAAGGGCCTGTGCTATCAGGGGCGCTTCGTGGTGCCGGAACCGGCTCAGGCCACCGTTCACGAACAGGGTCACCGTCCCAAGGACAAGGTCGACGCCGGGAATCACCAGAACGGTGCGCGCTTCGGTTTCGACGGCGGTGCTGAGGGCTTGGTACGGCAAGGACTGCTCCTTTGGGGGAGTGCTCTTGCCCGCTCGGTTGTCTCTGGTCCGGGGCGGGCCGCTTCCTCATCCGAACCACCCGTGAACATGGGGTTGGTGTGTGGCCAGTCGGAGCTTGGCGCCACCTCTCTTGAAGCTGGGTCCACTGTACTGGAGGAGTGCCATCCGGGAGAAGTATGGCCCTCGGGTCCCTCCGTTGTGGGGCCTGGTGTGCGTGCCAACGCGCGAATCGAGGCGGAAAGTGCAACGGCGACGCTGCCCCGGGAAGGGGCGGCGCCGCCGTCGAACATTACTTGGGCTGGGTCTGCTCAGCTAGCTGGCGTTGTGGCTGCTGACAGGGTGGGCCTCCAGGGGCAATTCGTCAGAGACCGCACCGGCCACGCGCTTGTCCCAAGCGGCCCGAACTTCGGGATCCGTGGGAGGCGTGAGGAGGGAAATCAGGACATAGGCCACGAACGAGGCCGCCAGGCCGTAGTAGATGGGCTCGTTGGCGTAGACGCCATCGACGCTCGGAATGACTCCGGTTGCGAACAGGATGAGCAAGGCCAGCGTCAATACCGAGCCCACTGCCATGGACCAGGCAGCAGCGATACCGGTTCCGCGCTTCCACACCAAGCCGCCGAGAATCGCGACGAGGAGGCCGCCTACCAGGATGTCGTAGGCAATGGTGAGGGCAACAACCACGTCCTGTGCGGCCATGGAGATCAGCACCGCAACGATGCCCAGGCCAAGAACCCAGTAACGGTTGGCCTTGACGTCGTGCTCGGGGTTTTCGGTGTCGTCGGTGTTGATGGTCTTGCCGAACCAGCTGGCAACGAACGGAACAACATCTGCGCGAGCCACGGTGGCGGCGGCGATCAGGGCACCTGAAGCGGTGGACATCATGGCTGCAACAGCTGCGGCCATGACCAGGCCGCCGATGCCGATGGGCAGGATGTTCGTTGCCACTTCGGCATACACCACGTCCTTGCCGAGGTTGGCCACATCGATGTTGGGGAGTGCTACCCGGGCAGCCAGGCCGATCAAGGCGCCAGCCACACCGTAGAGGATGCAGTAAACGCCGGCCGTCGCTCCGCCCCAGCGTGCAACCTTGGGAGTCTTGGCGGTGAAGACGCGCTGCCAGATGTCCTGGCCGATCAGGAGTCCGAGAGTGTAAACAACGAAGTACGTGATGATCGTCTGGACACCGATTCCGTCGATCTGGAAGAAGCTCGCATCGACGCGCTCACGGATGCCGTCGAGTCCTCCGGCTGCGTTCATGACGAATGGGAGCATCAGGAAGAAGATGCCTACGGTCTTGATGATGAACTGGACCTGGTCCGCAAGGGTGATGGACCACATGCCACCAATGGTCGAGTAAACAAGCACGATTGCACCGCCGACGGCGATCGCCATCCAGCGCGGCCAATCGAAGAGGACGACAAAGATGGTGGCGTATGCGCCGGTGGATGTGGCGCAGAGCATGAGGGTGTAGGCCAGCATGACGATTCCGGAGGTCTGAGTGGCCTTGCTGCCGTAGCGAAGGCTCAGCATTTGGGAGACCGTGTAAATCTTCAGGCGCTGGATGGTGCCGGCGAAGAGCAGGCTCAGGAGGAGGACGCCGGAGCCGATTGCGACTACCAGCCACATCCCGGAGATGCCGAACTTGTAGCCCAAGCCGACGCCGCCGACGGTGGATGCGCCACCGAGGACAACTGCGGCCATGGTGCCTGTGTAAAGGAAGGGTCCCAGGCGGCGGCCAGCCACCAGGAAGTCGCTGTTGTTCTTGGTGCGGGACTTGCCCCACCAGCCGAATGCAAGCATGGCAAGCAGGTACACCACCACAATGGCGATGTTTATGAACGATGAGTCCATGAGTGGCTCCTTGGAGCTGGTGCACGGAGGTTGGGGTTTTCGACGATACTCCTGGGAAGTGCCGAAGTCTCCGTGCTGATGATGGGAGATTGGGGATCGTGTTGTGTCTCACAGACAACACTTGTTGCCTATGAGGATATGTTGTGATGGGAGTAACAGTCAAGGGGCTTTGTTCATCATCGGGCTGTTTGTGGCTCCCACAGCCCGTGATCCCGCTACTATTGCTGCAATGACAGGGCCCAATGACAGGCCTGAAAGGTTCGTGAATGAAGGCTCTCCCCGTTGAACCAAGCAACGTACCCGTTGCCATTGGTTCCAGAATCCGCGCAGCCCGCCAGGCGCAGCGCCTCACCATCGAGCAAGTGGCGGACGCCACGGGACTGACCAAGGGCTTCCTCAGCCGCGTCGAGAGGGACCTGACGTCGCCGTCGGTCGCTTCCCTGGTAACCCTTTGCCAGGTCTTGTCTGTGTCGGTAGGGGACTTGTTTGCCGCTCCGGAAACCCACCTGACGAGGCGCGACGACGGTCCGCGGATTTCCTTGGGTGGCCAAGGCATTGTGGAGCGCTTGTTGACGGCCCGTTCGGAGCGGCGCCTGCAGATCCTTCAGGCCACCATCGAACCGCGGGGCCGTGGTGAGAACGAGCTCTACGCCGTGGACTGCGATGTTGACGTCCTTCACGTGGTGAAGGGACGCATCAAACTCATCCTGACCAACGAGGAGTACGACCTCGAAGAAGGGGACACCCTCTCCTTCCCGGGCCGTGAACCCCACACCTGGGTCAATCCCACGGACGAAACCGTCGAGGTCCTCTGGATTCTGGTGCCCGCAGCGAGCCGCTAGGCCCTTCGCGCTGCGCCGCGGTCCGTCCCAGTTGCCCGACGCTTGCCGTCCGGATTTGGTGAGTGGGCCGTGGAATCCCGCGGCCTGGCCGAATTCACTGCGCCACGAACCGGGGAGGAGCGTCGCGTGGGAGGCTGAGGACTGCCCGAATTTCTGCAAGCATGCGCTCCGGTTCAAACCAGATGACCTCCGGCGGATACCTCAGCACCAAGAATCCGTTGACCGTGGAGGCATTATTCCTCGCAAGGTCATTCCGTAGGGATTTCCTGCTTGAGTGATACGCGAAACCGTCCACTTCCACGATGAGGAAGTCCTCAATGAGAAAGTCGACGCGCCCGATTCCAGGGATCGCTACTTGGGAGTTGAAGGCGATGCCGTGAGCGCGGAACAAGTGCTGCGCATCGATCTCCACAATGGAATCCGCACTCAGGTCCAGCTCATTGAGCGCGTCGAGAACAGGCCGCGACCTATCTCCCCGTGACTGCTCCTTCAGTAGTTCGAGTGGCACACCGTGCAAGCGAATCGCCGATGTTGCGATTGCCGTCGATGCGGGTGGTTCCAGGCACGCCATCGCGTGCAGCACGACGTCCTCGACGGCGGCGATGGGGAGTGTGGGATGGGGATCGGCGCTGGCACAGGAGACGTGGGTGTTATGGCGTAGGGCCGCTGCCAACTCTGGTTTGTGCTCCCCAAGCATGAAGACGCCGCGCCGAGGCTGTCGCGCCCCTTGGCTTGACAGGCGTGCGAGGTCCGCGCGCGAGTAGCCTGCGGCCAGCAATTGCCCGGTTCGGGCAACTCCGCCGACTTTTTGGAGATACTGGAAGACATCCATCAGGCCAGTCCACACGCTTCCCATGCCGCGTGAAATGACTAACTTGCCGTATGTGGGCAACGCCGGGTCGACGCCCTCTCCCAGTTTGTGCTCCGAGCCGCCGCGCTCCTCCCCGGTTGCCCCCGGATTTCGAACAATCGCCCAAGCGAGGGGCCCCGGAAATCCAGGGTTTGCCCGCGGCGTGAGAGGGACCAACCGGGGAGGAGCGCGGCGGAAGGTCGGGAATCAACGCCGCGCAGTCAGCCCACGTGCACCCAAGGGCGCCGGGTGATGTCCGGCTCAGCTTCACGCAGTACCTCGCGGGTCACCGGCGCGATCTCGCCCTCGCCGAAGAACAGGAACTTGCTGAGGTTGGAGATCGGATTGCCCTCGGTCCAGCGGAAGTAGATGTGCGGCATGAAACCCGTAACGTCGCGGATGTGAAGCAAGACGGCGGCAAGGGTGTTGGGCACGTTGTTGCTGTGGACTTCCAGGATCTTGAAGCCATGCCGTTGCTTGCCCACGACCTGGAGCTCCTGCTCGAAGTCTGAGCTGTCGTCAACAATGATCTCGATGAACACCGCATCGCAATCCAGCGGCAGGTGGTTGGCCTGCTGCGCGTGTTGGAGCTTCTCCCGGTACCGCCCGGCGCTGAGGTGTTTTGGTTCATGGGCGATGATCCGGACCGGTCCGTCGACGTTGTTCGCAGTGAATTCGAGTGCAGTCTGGTCCATCTTGATATGCGTGGCACGGAGCTCGAAGGCACGCCGGATCCGGGAGATGAAGCTCACCACCATGATGCCCAGAATGAACAGTGCGGCGATCTTCAGGCCGTCCGGACGCTCGATCGAGTTGACCACGGTGGTGTAGATGAAGACCAGGGAAACCACTCCGAAGCCGATGAACTGGGCCCGTTGTTTCTTTCGCCGGGCGGACAGCGTTACCGCGATGGAGGCGGAGGTGATCAAGACGAGGACACCCGTGGCATAGGCGCCACCCTGTGCGTTGACGTCGGCTTGGAAAATAATCGTCACGATGAAGGCGATGACCGTGAAGACCAGGACGAGTGGACGCAGTGCGCGGACCCAGGCTGGAGCCATGCCGTAGCGCGGCAGGTACCTGGGGACCAGGTTCAGGAGGCCGGCCATGGCTGAGGCACCGGCAAACCAAAGGATAGCGATGGTGCTGGCGTCGTACACCGTGCCAAATCCGTCGCCCAGGAACTTGTGGGCGAGGAAAGCCAGGGCACGCCCGTCAGCCTTTCCGCCGGGTTCGAATTCTGCGGCGGGGATCAGCATGACGGTGGTGAAGCTGGACGTGATGAGGAACGAGCTCATGATGATGGCGGCCGTGGTCAAGAGCTTGTGCGCGCCCTTGATCCGGCCCGCTGGCTTTGCCTCAGTGTCGGACGGATGTCCCTTGATCTGTGGCATGACTGCGACGCCGGTCTCGAACCCCGAGAGGCCAAGGGCCAACCGTGGGAACACCAGAAGCGCAAGGGCAATCATCAGGATGGGATCGCCGTGGGATGTGTTCAGCGCGGTCCACCAGTCTGAGATGACCCGGGACTCCGTGAAGACATGGCTGATGGAGACGACGACCACTACAAGGTTCAGCGCCAGGAAGGCGGCGACCAGGACGACGGCCACGTTGATGGCTTCCTTGAATCCGCGCAGGAAGACGATGCCCAGTCCCGCAATCAGGGCCAGGGTGATGACAACCTGCTGGCCTTCCAGGAAGTGCGGAGCAAAGGGGTTCTCAATGAGGTGGGCGGTCGCGTCGGCGGCGGAGAGGGTGATGGTGATCATGAAGTCCGTGGCCGCAAAACCGAGGAGAGCCAGGACGAACAACTTGCCGCCCCATCGAGGAAGCAGGCGCTCGAGCATGGCAATGGAACCCTCGCCCCGGGGACTTTCCCTGGCAACGCGACGGTATACAGGCAGTGCGCCAGCCAAGGTGACGAAGACCAGGAGCAGCGTGGCCAACGGCGACAGTAATCCCGCAGCCAGGGCCGCGATCGCAGGCTGATAGCCCAGCGTTGAGAAGTAGTCCAGGCCCGTCAGGCACATGACCTTCCACCAGGCCTGCGGTTTGTGGGCTTCCGCAGGCTGTCCGTGCGGACCCTGCCGCTTGCCCGAGGTATCCGGCATTCCTTCCAGCAGCCACGATTTGAGGTGGAATGCCTTTTTGTGCCGGTCGGCAGGATCGGCCGGCGGCCTCGTCAGGGTGGTCACGTTGTCCTTTCGGGCAGCAGGGTGCTGCTCACGGAAGGAGCGTATGGCCGCCGTCAGCGGCTCAACCCCGGTTTTTATGGAATCTTTACGCCCAATGTGACCGGCATCTCATATGAGCTCACGAGCAAAGACAACTTGTAAACAGGTGATGCTTATTAGGAAACTTTGAGTGTATGATGGGTGTCACAGTTACTGATTCATCTCGACCTATCCACTAAGGAGTGGCGCATTTTGGAAGAGCTCCGTATTGAGGCCAACGGGAACCTGGGTCCCATCGATTCGTCCCGCATCCCGCGTTACGCCGGTGCTGCCACCTATGCCCGCCTGCCCCGCTTGGACCAGGTATCCAAAGCTGACGTCACGGTTGTTGGCGTACCTTTCGACTCCGGTGTTTCCTACCGTCCCGGCGCCCGCTTTGGGGCGAACCATGTGCGTGAGGCCAGCCGCCTGCTGCGCCCGTACAACCCTGCCTGGGACGTCAGCCCCTTCGAGAACATCCAAGTGGCGGATGCCGGCGACATGGCGGTGAACCCGTTCAACATCAACGAGGCCATCGAGACAATCCAGCAGAATGCGCTGGACCTCACCGCCAACGGCAGCAAACTCGTCACCCTCGGTGGCGACCACACGATTGCCCTTCCGCTCCTGAGGGCAGCAGCGGAGCGCGCCGGTGAGCCCGTGGCCATGCTCCACTTCGACGCACACCTGGACACCTGGGACACCTACTTCGGTGCGGAATACACGCACGGTACGCCGTTCCGCCGTGCAGTGGAAGAAGGCATCCTGGACACGGAGGCCATCAGCCACGTGGGTACCCGCGGTCCGTTGTATGGCAAGAAAGACCTCGACGACGACCACCGCTTTGGCTTCGGAATCGTCACCTCCGCTGACGTCTACTACCAGGGCGTCCTGGAGACGGTGGCCAAGATCCGCGACCGCATCGGAAGCCGTCCGCTGTACATCTCCGTGGACATCGACGTCCTGGATCCGGCACACGCGCCCGGCACCGGTACCCCCGAAGCAGGCGGCATCACCAGCCGCGAACTGCTCGAGATCATCCGCGGCTTCCGTGGCATGAACCTCGTGGGTGCGGACATTGTGGAAGTTGCCCCGGCTTATGACCATGCGGAAATCACCGGCGTTGCCGGCAGCCACGTTGCTTATGAACTGGTCACCCTCATGGCAGACAATGCCGTGGAAGGTGACCGTCACGGCGCACCGAACGGCTACGCCCAGCAGGCCCTCGGTGCCCGCATCGCAGAGCTCGCCCAGGCAACCGGCACTCCAGGAGAAACGCGATGATCGATTTCGATCCAGGCACCGCGGCGCCAACCCGCGGTACTGATCAGCGCAATGGTGGGGACCTCGTCGTCGAGACCCTCGAAGCGCTGGGTGCGAAGACGGTGTTCGGCATCCCGGGCCAACACGCTTTAGGTCTCTTTGACGCCATGGGCCGCGGCAACCTGCACTTCGTGTCCTCCCGCGTGGAGAACAACTCGGCCTTCGCAGCTGACGGCTACTCCCGGGCCACCGGCGAGGTGGGCGTGCTGTTCCTGTCCACCGGTCCGGGTGCGCTCACCTCCCTTGCGGGTTTGCAGGAGACTTATGCCACCGGTGTTCCGATGGTGGTTGTGGCCAGCCAGATTCCGCTTGAGGGCCTGGGCGCTCGCCGCAAGGGCATGCTGCATCAATTGGATGACCAGAAGGCTTCGGCCGCGAACGTCACCAAGAGCCAGCGCCTGATCCAGCACGCCTCGGGCATCCCGTCGGCCATCCAGGACGCCTGGACCGAGGCGATTTCCTCGCCGCAGGGTCCGGTGTGGATCGAGATTCCACAGAACGTCCTGCTGGATCCGATCATGGTCCCGCCGGTGGAGGATGCGCTCGCTGAGGCAGCAGACAACCCGCCGCGCGTCGAACTGATCCGCGAGGCCGTGAAGTGGCTTTCGACGGCGGAACGTCCGGCGATCATCGCAGGCGGCGGTACGCGCCGTGGCCGTGCTGAGAAGTCGCTGCTCTCCATTGCCGAGCAGCTGCGCGCACCGGTGATCTGCACTCCTGGCGGCAACGGTGCGTTCCCGTGGAAGCATGAGTTGTCCTTGCAGTCGTGGATCGAGGACCGGTACATGACCGATGTCCTGGAAGATGCCGACGTCCTCATCGTCATCGGTTCATCCCTGGGTGAAGTGACCTCCAATTACTTCACGTTCGAACCCCGCGGTCGCATCATCCAGATCGACGCCGAACCCCGCGTCCTGGAATCCAACCGGCCAGGTTTGGGCATCCGTGCCGACGCCGGCCAGGCACTCGCAGCCCTGGACGAAGCCCTCGCAGCAGCCGGTGCTGCCGACACGGTGACGCGTTCCTGGCACGGCACCAGCCCCGAAGATGTAGTCAAGGAGTCTTTGGCCAAGGTCAAGGCACGCCTGGAATCACAGGACCTGGCCAAGGAACTGAAGTTCATGGCCGACATCCGCGAGGCTGTCCCGGCTGATATGCAGACGTTCTGGGACATGACCATCTCCGCGTATTGGGGCTGGAGCTGCTGGGACGCCCGTGAAGGTCAGTTCCATTCCGCCCAGGGCGCCGGCGGCCTCGGCTACGGCTTCCCGGCGGCGATCGGTGGTGCTGTCGGCCTGGAAACCACGGGCAAACCCAGCAGGGTTCTGGCGGTATCCGGTGACGGTTCCTCCATGTACTCCATCTCCGAACTCGCCACCGCCAAGCAGCACAATATCCCGGTCACCTGGCTGATCGTGGACGACGGCGGCTACGGCATCCTCCGCGAATACATGGTGGGTGCTTTCGGCAAAGCCACGGCCACTGAGCTCGCACGGCCGGACTTCGTGAAGCTGGCCGAGTCCTTCGGTGTTCCCGCGCGACGGGTTTCCCCGGAGCAAGTGGGGGACGCGCTCAAGGGGTCCTTCGACGCTGACGGACCCAACGTCGTCGTGGTTGAGACGTTGCTCAAGATGTTCGGCCCCACCCACCTGGACCACTAAGTACCCAAGATCAAGCCCCCCCGCACGTTTTCCGTGCGGGGGCTTGATGCTTTTAAGGCCCAAGCTCTTCTTTAGTTTCCCAAAGCAATCAATATAAGTTATAGTTGCTTTAGGCAAACAAAAAAGAGGTGTTTTCCATGTCCGTCGGTTCTGCCACAGCAACCGATCTTGTGCATCAAATATTCGACCTCCAGCGCACCCTGCGTTGCGTGGTGACCGCCCACATGGCCCGCGTTCCCGACGTCGGGATGGCGGTCCAAGGCGTCATGCGCTTTATCGGCGAGGGGGAGACCCGGGCAACAGCACTAGCTGCGCGCCTGGGTGTCAGTGCCCCGGTCCTGAGCAGGCACGTCGCCGAGCTCGAAGAACTTGGCTTCGTCGCAAGGCGGCCTGATCCGGCGGATGGCAGGGCCCAGCTCCTTGCCCTGACGGAGGAGGGCGCGGCGAAACTGCGCGACTTCGAAGAACAACGCAGCGTGAGGCTGCGGGATTACCTGGCCGATTGGAGCGAGGCTGACGCCCTCGAGGCCTCCCAGGTCATCAACAAACTCACCACGTCCCTCAAGGACTCAATCCGGGCAACGGCGGCCGGCTCCACCAACTCGACTCAAACAGCTTAGGAGCCACGCATGGCCACACCAGTTCAGACAGCCGCCCCGAAGGTCGCCGCACCCATGACCCACCGGCAAATCATGGAAGCCCTCACAGGTCTCCTCGCGGCCTTCTTCACAGCGATCCTCAGCAGCACAATCGTCGCCAACGCGCTGCCAACCATCATGTCCGAACTCAAGGGCACGCAAACCGATTTCGCCTGGGTCATCACCGCAGCTTTGCTGGCGAACGCGGCCACCACACCCATCTGGGGAAAGCTCGCGGACCTCTTCGACAAGAAGCTCCTGGTCCAGCTGAGCATCATTATCTTCGTGGCGGGCTCCGTCATGGCTGGCTTGTCCGAGACGATTCCGCTGCTGCTTACTGCGCGTGTCATTCAAGGAATCGCAATGGGTGGCCTCACCGCCCTGGCCCAGGCAATCATCGGTTCCATGATTCCGCCGCGGGATCGTGGCAAGTACTCCGGCTACATGGGTGCCGTGATGGCAGTGGGCACTGCCGGCGGCCCGCTCCTGGGCGGCTTCATTGTGGACAGCCCGCTCGGCTGGCGCTGGACGTTCTTCGTCTGCGTGCCGCTGGCCGTTGTTGCGCTCATCCTGCTTCAGGTGACACTGAAGATCCAGCACATCAAGCGTCCCGCCAAGATCGACTGGCTCGGCTCCATCCTCCTGACTTCGGGTGTGAGCCTGCTCCTGATCTGGGTTTCCTTCGCCGGCAACCCGGACTACTACGACTGGTTCTCCTGGCAGTCAGCCCTCATGGTGGGTGGTGGCGTAGCGCTGCTGGCGCTCCTGGTGCTGGTGGAAACCAAAGTTGCCCAGCCGATCATTCCGCTCAAGATCATCTCCGAGCGCACCACGGCACTTGCCATCATCGCGTCGATCGCGGTCGGTATCGCCATGTTCGGTTCGTCCACCTTCCTGGGCCAGTATTTCCAGGTCGCCCGTGGAGCCACGCCCACTGAAGCTGGCCTGCTGACGCTGCCAATGATCGCCGGCAACCTCATTGGTTCTGTGGCGTCGGGCATCCTGATCAGCCGCTTTGGCAAATGGAAGCGATTCCTGATCGCCGGCTCCGTGCTCCTCATCGGCGGCCTCGCTTTCGCCGGCACCATGGACCACACCACAGAACTCTGGATCGTAGCCATCTACACCGGTGTGTTCGGCCTCGGTTTGGGCATGCTGATGCAGAACCTGGTGCTCGCCGTGCAGAACACGGTCCAGGCCAAGGACATCGGAACGGCCAGTGCCTCGGTGGCCTTCTTCCGTTCTGTAGGTGGCGCAATCGGCGTATCCGTCCTTGGCGCCATCATGTCCAACCACGTGAAGGACCTGGCAGTTGAAGGCATGGCCGCCGCCGGTATTCCCGTTCAGGGTGGCGGATCCGGTGCCAGCATGGACCTGGCCGATATGCCGGCGCCCATCGCGGAAATCATGCGCGCTGCCTACGGCGATGCCACCGCCCAGATCTTCCTGATATCCGCGATCATCAGCGTGGTGGCGCTCCTGGCTGTGCTGTTCATCAAGGAACGCCCGCTGCGGCGCACTGTTGACGCGGCACCGGAGAAGGAACTCGTGGCGACGGCATCCGGAGATGCTGCCATGTCCCTGGACACTTCTTCCCTGGATACCGCTTCGCTGGATACCGCTGACGACCCAGTCAGTCAGGCGGGAATGTCCGACGACGGCGCAAGCGGACTTGATGCCGGGCGTCGCCTTCCAGGTCGCCTCCAAGAGAGCGGCCAGGGTCCGAGCACGGACTCCGGATCCGATCTTGACCTGGAATTCGCGCGGATCCTGACCCAGGAACGCCCCCAGGGGACTGCGGACGTCAAGGAATTGCAGGAACAACTCTCCCGCACCCAATACGTCCTGGCCGAACAGCAATTGCAGCTGAGCCGGGCCAACGTTGAGCTGCAGGCACGTTTGCGGGAGCAGCAGACCATTGCGGAGCAGCAGGCCCATACCGCGGAAGAGCTCGCCGCGATCCGTAAGGAACTCAAGCGCGAACGCAGGCAGCAGGAGCGAATGGCGCTGCTCCTCCTCCAAGGCGTCGAAGCCCGGGAAGCACGGTCGGACCACGGCAAGCACGCGGGCTAGACATCACAGATCCCGCCCTCGTTCGAAACTCCCGGCGTACTACGCCTTGAGCAGCGAACAAGGGCGGGACGAACAAGGGCGGGACGAACAAGGGCGGGACCGAAAGCGCCGGCTGGGGGACCAGCCGACGTTTTTGTTGCTTGCAGCGGCTGATCCGGCCTGCAGCGGCTGATCGGGCCTGCAACGGCTGTGGTGGCTGCGCCAGCGGGAGCACATCCGACACGGGAAATACTCCGCTGGGATGATCTTTTCCCTAGGTTGTTTCGCCGAGGCAACGGATTTCGTAGAGTAGGGAGGCTAATACTGTCAGCCCCTGCTGCAAAACTTCTCTTACTTCATTCACGCACTCTTTCTAAGGACCCGTGGGCATGCTTGTCACCCTTATACGGCGCTACTCCAAGCCGTATTTGCCGCAGATAGTGGCCGTCCTCATATTCCAGTTGGCGTCCACTATTGCCACGCTCTACCTCCCGAGCCTCAACGCCAAAATCATTGACGAGGGAGTCTCCCGCGGCGACACCGATTTCATATGGCGGACCGGCGCGCTGATGCTCGCCGTCGCACTCGGCCAGGTGCTCACCGCTGTCGCAGCCGTCTACTTCGGTGCGCGCACAGCAATGGCGATCGGCCGGGACCTCCGGCGCAGCGTCTACCGTCAAGTGAGCAGCTTTTCCGCACAGGACGTGAACCGTTTTGGTGCTCCTACGCTGATCACCCGCGGCACCAATGATGTCCAGCAGGTCCAGATGCTGGTGCTGATGGGCCTGAACTTCATGGTCTCCACACCCATCATGTGCGTGGGTGGCATCATCATGGCCCTCCGCGAGGACCTCAGCCTGTCCTGGCTGGTCTGGGTTTCCGTGCCCATCCTGGTGGCAGTGGTGGGCTACCTCGTGGTCCGGTTGATGCCGCTGTTCCGTTCGATGCAGACCAAGATCGATGCCATCAACGGTGTGCTGCGCGAGCAAATCATTGGTATCCGCGTTGTCCGCGCCTTTGTTCGTGAACCTTACGAAGCCAAGCGTTTCGGTGACGCCAACCAGGACCTCACCGCCGTCTCCGTGAAGATCGGCAATCTCTTTGTCCTGATGTTCCCGGCCATCGGCATGATCCTGCACCTGTCTACTGCTGCGGTGCTGTGGTTCGGCGGTCAGCGTGTGGACTCCGGCGACATGCAGGTAGGCTCCCTGACTGCTTTCCTTCAATACCTCCTCCAGATCCTGATGGCAGTCATGATGGGAACCTTCATGGCCATGATGATTCCCCGAGCTTCCGTCTGTGCAGACCGCATCGGCGAGGTCCTGGACGTTGAGCCTTCCATCCACAACCCGACATCCCCCGTGGTTCCGGCCGAAAAGAAGGGACACGTGGAGTTCCGCGACGTCACCTTCAAGTACCCCGGAGCCGAGGCACCGGTGCTGAGCAACATTTCCTTCACCGCCCAGCCGGGCAAGACCCTGGCGATCATCGGTTCCACAGGCGCAGGCAAGACCACCCTGGTATCCCTGCTGCCGCGGCTTTACGATGTCGCCTCAGGTGATGTCCTGCTCGACGGCGTCCCTGTCACCGAACTGGACGCGTCGGAGATCACCAGCCGCGTCTCGGCCGTGCCGCAGAAGCCGTATCTTTTCTCTGGGACCATCGAGCACAACCTGCGCTTCGGCAAGCCCGAGGCTACTGACGAGGAACTGTGGGAGGCGCTGGAGACCGCGCAGGCCAAGGGCTTCGTTGAGGAAAAGTCATCCGGCCTGAACCGGCGGATCGCCCAGGGCGGCACCAACGTTTCCGGTGGCCAGCGCCAACGCCTTTCCATTGCCAGGGCCCTGGTCACCAAGCCGAATGTCTATCTGTTTGACGATTCCTTCTCCGCATTGGACGTCGCTACCGACGCCAGGCTCCGGAAGGCCTTGAAGGCCAAGACACGTGACGCCACAGTCATTATCGTTGCGCAGCGCGTCTCCACCATTGCCGATGCGGACGAGATCCTCGTTCTGGATAACGGCCGGATCGTGGACCGCGGAACGCACGATGAACTGCTGGAAACCTCGCCTACGTACCAGGAAATCGTTGAATCCCAGCTGAGTGTAGAGGAAGTCGCATGAGCGAGCAGAACCAGCAGAAGAAGCGTGGCTGGGCTGCCAAGGCAGAGGCCTCGAAGAATGCCCGGGCTTCAGACGAGGCAGACATAGCAACCGAGGCACTTGATGACGACGACTTCGTAGAGGAGGAGTACGTCCCTTCGGAAGCCGATGGCGGCATGTTCGGCGATGTTCCGGCCAAGAAAGCCAAGGAGTTCTGGCCATCGGCCAAGCGACTCATGGGCTTGTTGAAGCCTGAGAGTGTTGGCGTCTACATCGTGATCGGCCTTGTGGTGGTCTCGGTGGTCCTGAATGTGATTGCACCCAAGATTCTGGGCAGTGCCATGGACGTAATCTTCGGCGGCGTCATGGGCAAGCAGCTACCGCCCGGCGTCTCACAGGAACAGTTCGTCGAGCTCATGCGCCAGCAAGGCCAAGAGAACTTTGCGGACATGGTCTCCAAGATGCAACTCACCAACGGGATCGACTTCCCCAAGCTGACGTTCCTTATTTCGATCGTGCTCCTGATGTACTTTGTGGCCAACATCTTCCTGTGGGCACAGGGCTGGCTGCTCAACAGGATCGTCATGCGCGTCATCAAGCAGCTGCGTAATGACGTCCAGGCAAAGCTCAACAGGCTCCCGCTGAACTACTTCGACACCCGTCAGCGCGGCGACATCCTCTCCCGCGTCACGAACGACGTCGACAACGTCCAGCAGGGATTGCAGCAGGCGTTCGCACAGCTGGTCAGCTCGGTGCTCACCGTCCTTGGCATCACGGTGATGATGTTCATCGTGTCCTGGGAACTAGCACTGATCGCTCTGATCGCGCTGCCACTCTCCGGTGTCATGGCCGGGGTCATTGGAGCCAGGAGCCAGAAGCTTTTCGCTGCACAGTGGAAGAACACCGGCTCGCTGAATGGCCAGATCGAGGAATCATTCTCCGGGCATGACCTGGTGAAGGTGTTTGGCCGAGACGCTGACATGCTGGTGCGCTTCGATGAACGCAACGAGGCCTTGTACAAGGCGTCGTTCGGTGCCCAGTTCGTTTCCGGCGTGATTTTCCCGGCCATGAACTTCGTGTCCTACCTGTCCTACGTCGGTATTGCGGTGGTGGGCGGCTTGCGGGTTGCTTCAGGTTCGATGAGCCTTGGTGACGCCACAGCCTTCATCCAGTACTCGCGTGAATTCACCCAGCCGCTGGGCCAGATCGCTGGCATGGCCAACATGCTGCAGTCCGGTGTGGCCTCGGCCGAGCGCGTTTTCGAATTCCTCGACGCTGACGAAGAAGTTGAAGAAACCGGTACCCGCCACCTGCCGGCCAAGACCGACGGCCACGTTGAATTCGAGCATGTCTCGTTCAGCTACGTGGAGGACAAGCCTCTCATCGAGGACCTGTCCTTCAGTGCGGAGCCTGGGCACACTGTAGCGATCGTCGGACCCACGGGGGCTGGAAAGACCACCTTGGTGAACTTGGTCATGCGCTTCTACGAGCTCAATGCCGGGCGCATCACCTTGGACGGCGTGGATATCAAGGATCTCAGCCGCTCCGAGCTGCGGTCCAAGGTAGGCATGGTGTTGCAGGATGCCTGGCTTTTCGGCGGGACCATCTACGACAACATCAAGTACGGCAACCTGGCCGCTACCGAGGAACAAATCATGGAAGCGGCCAAGGCTACTTATGTGGACCGCTTCGTTCGGGCATTGCCGGACGGTTACCAGACGATCATTGATGAAGAAGGCAACAACGTCAGCGCCGGTGAGAAGCAGCTCATCACGATTGCCCGTGCTTTCGTTTCCGATCCTTCCCTGTTGATCCTTGATGAAGCCACCAGCTCGGTAGATACCCGTACTGAGCTGCTGCTGCAGAAGGCCATGGCCGCCCTACGCACGGACAGGACCAGCTTTGTGATCGCCCACCGGTTGTCCACCATTCGCGACGCCGATACCATCCTGGTGATGGAGAACGGACGGATCGTGGAGCAGGGCAACCACAACCAGCTGCTGGCGCTCCAAGGCGCTTACTACCGCCTCTACATGTCCCAGTTTGCCGGTGAGGAAGAGACCGCCGTGGATGATTCGACGGCGGTGCACAGCTGAGCGCGGATTCGCTGAGTACCGGGTTGCACGCCCGGGACTCCGTGGAACCCCAGCGCATTGAGGTACTCGTACCCATGCGCTGGGGTGACATGGATGCGTACGGGCATATCAACAATGTGCAGATCGTCCGGATGCTGGAAGAAGCCCGAATCGCGGCTTTCGGACCACCACGGGGTGCTGGCCTTCCGGGCGCAGAACCACCTGCGGCCCTCTTCAATGATGTTGAAGAGGGCACCATGACGTTGGTCGTGGAGCACAAAGTCCGGTACGTGCGGACTTTGGAATACCGCAACATCCCGGCAGTGGTGGAGATTTGGGTTGGCGCCATCAAGGGGGCCAGTTTTGATCTTCACTACGTCATCAAGGACCCCGTCACAAAGGAAGACTGCGTCAAAGCCAGTACGCATCTGGCCTTCGTGGCAGAAGCTACTGGCAGGGTCCTGAGGCTCACTCCTGACCAGAAGGAAAAGCTGGAGCGTTACCGCGCGTAGAGTTTCACCATGAAACTTGAAATCGCCGTGGTGAGCGCTGCGGGTGCCGGTACGGCCGCATCCGAAGGTGCCGATCGGATTGAGCTCTGCAGCAGCCTGGAACTTGGCGGCATCACGCCAAGCCAGGGACTCATGGAAGCCAGCATTGAACACGTTGCCGGTCGCCTTGAGATCCATCCGCTGGTGCGATGCCGCCCCGGCGATTTCCACTACTCCGCCTCGGACGTGGACACCATGGTGCACGAAGTACGTCACTTGCTGGCTCAGGGCGCCCACGGGGTAGTAGTGGGCGCCCTGACCGCAGAGGGCGACATCGATGTTCACGCGGTCCAACGCCTGGTGGATTCTGCCCGGCAGGCCAACCCTGAAGCTCAGTTGACCTTCCATCGCGCGATTGACCAATCACGGGACCCGTCGGCGACCCTTGATCAACTGCTGGAACTCGGTTTCACCCGGGTACTAACATCCGGCCACGAGGCCACAGCAGGTGCAGGCCTTGCCAACCTTTCCGAGATGGTGGAGCGGGCCGGGGGAGCCCTGGAGATCATGGCCGGAGGCGGGCTGAACCTTGGCGATATCCCGGCGATGCACGCGGCCGGCCTTTCAGCCGTTCATATGTCCGCAAAGAGAACCGTCTCCACACTGGGTCAACGAACCATAGCCCTTGGCGCGCAGGACGGTGCCGACCCCACCGCCTATACCGTCACCGACCGGGAAACGGTCCGTATGGCGAGGGCGGAGATCAACGCGCTGGAACTCGGCGCTCCTCCGGCATAGCTTCCACTGCCGAGCTCAGTCGCCCCTCGAGGTCAGCCTCCCCACATTGCCTGGTTCAGGGGAGTTACCGTCAGGCTTTCGAGCCGTGCGGTTCCTCCTTCTGAGAAGACCGAGATGTGGGTCGCCCCAGCGCTTGGAAAGACTTGGTCCGTGATGGTGGTCAGCCCGTCCTGGGCGAAGAGCTCCACGGATGCGCGGTCCACGTACAGGCGCAGCCGAAGCCGGCCATTGATCAACTCCACGCGCGGGTCCTCCACTGAAGTGAAGGCTGAATGGAATCCCTCATTGCCCGAGTTGGTCCTGTCGACGGCAAGCCGTTTCGTGGACGGAGCGTAGCCGATGCGGGTTGCTTCGGTTCCGTTGTCGAGGACTTTCAGGCCAAACGCCGACGCGGTGCCCGGCGAGAACTCTGCGTCAACCTGGACCACTTCACCTGTGATGGGAAGCGTGGTTGTGCCCGGCGTGATGTCCTGGGCAGGAGCCGTGTACGCGGCCGCCGTGTTCTTCAACGCCTCGGCCTGGGACACCACCTGCTGCCGGAGCCGCGGGCCCTCGGACGTCTGGGTTAGTACCACTTCACGCGGCAACGCCATGGTTCCGCGCCACGTGCTGGTGGGAGTGTCCTGGCCGTAGTCCCAGTTGTTCATCCAGCCCAGCATGATCCGCTTGCCGCCTGGAGCATTGTTGAAGGAAACCGTAGCGTAGTAGTCCCTGCCCCAGTCCAGCCAATCGTGCTGCTCGAGGTGGGTGGCATCCGAGGAAACGAATTCGTCGGCGAGGATGTGTCCCCAGCCGCCGCGGTTGTTGTCCACGATCTTGATAGTGGCCTGGCTGCCTTTGTAGGCGCTGACGTCCCAGGCTTGCCACTCCAGATGTTCGGAATCGTTGCCGGTGGCGGTACGGACTGTTTGACCATTGACCACAAGGTTCACCGTGGTTTCGGCGCTCCTGGGCTTTGCCGGTTCCGAACCCAGCACCATATTGTCCAGTGTCAGGTGGCCCCATGGCCCGGTTGCGTTGTCAACAACCCGGATGCGGGCGATTTGGCCGTACCAAGGGGAAACGTCCCAGTTCTGCCAGTTCAGGTCGCCCGAATCGGTGCCCGTTGAGGTGCGCACCGGCACCCCTCCCACCAGCAGTTCAACCTGGAGTTCCCCGTTGGTGCGGCTGCCGCCGCCCAGAAGGAAGCCGATATTGGTGTTGGTCAGGTAAAACTCGGGAGACGTGATGGTGCCGACGTTGTTGTCCTGGTACGGGCCGCCTTCGAACGTGTTGATCCGTTTCCAGATGGCGAATTCACCGCCCGACGTCGAGGGGTTAAGTGCCGCTTGGAAGTCGCCGGTGAGCTGCCAGCCGGCTTGTGTGAGCGTTCCGGCGTAATCGAAGCCGTCGAACAGCAGGTAGCCCGGAGGGGCCTGGTTACCCGACTGCTTGCCGGTTTCCTGCGGGTGCTTTCCACCGCCCGCGAGGAAGTTGAGGTAGTCCTTGTCCAGGGTGAAAGGTGCTGATTCCATGGTGCCCACGGGTGCATCTCCACCATGGAAGCCGTTAACCAGCCCGGCTCCGATGCTGCCGGTAACCGCCATTTGTCCTGAAAGACTTCCTGAGGCGGGGGCGCTTCCCCAGGGTCCGGAACTGTTTGACGGATCGTTCTGGACGTTCCAGCCGCTGTAATTGCCACTGTTGAAGCCGCCAAGGACGTTTCCGGGGGGAAGCTGGCTCGCGGGATCGATATTTTCGGCGCTGAAGGAAGTGCCGTTGAAGGTGCCCACGAAGTATTGTCCGCCGCTGCCGCCGGCGACGGCTCCAGGGTTGATGTTCACGGAGAGGACCCACTTGACGTTGTTTGGGTCTCCGTCAACCGCGAGGGGGAACAGATCAGGGCATTCCCACTGCCCTCCGGTCGCATTTGCCGGACCGAAGTCATCCAGATAGTCCCATTGCTTCAGGTCGTTGCTCTTGTAGAAGAGGACGCGGTGTTCGTCGGCTTCAACGGCTGCCATGACCCAGTAGTCCGGACCGGTGGGGGAGTCGTACCAGAAGACTTTGGGGTCGCGGAAGCTCGAGGTGTTCCTGTTCAGGACCGGGTTGTTGCCGTACTTGGTCCAGGTCTGTCCGTCGTCGGTGCTGAACGCCAGTGACTGTGCTTGTTTACCCGCGAGGGTGGGGTGGGCCCCAGTGTAATTGCTGGTGTAGATGGCCACCAACGGCGGATTTTGAAGGGTCCCCAGTCCGCTGGTGTTCTGGGTGTCCACCACTACGGATCCGGAGAAAATTTCCTCGATCACCTGGCCGGATCCGTTGAAACCCCTTGGAATGGCGAGTGGTTGTTCCTCCCAGTGGATCAGGTCAGTGGAGGAAGCGTGGCCCCAGCTCATGTCACCCCAACGTGTTCCGTTGGGGTTGTACTGGTAATACATGTGGTATTTCCCGTTGTGGAAGACGAGGCCGTTGGGATCGTTCATCCAGTTCGCTTCTGGCGTGTAGTGCAGGTACGGGCGGTATTGCTGGGTGGCCGGATCCGGGTCGGTGGCCTGGGCGGTGGCTGCAAAGGAGAATGAGGCAGCGGTGAGTGCCACGGCCGCCCCAATCGAGATGAGGGCTTTGGTGCGTCTTGTCATCGTTGACAGACCTTTCGTCAAGGGCTTGCGTTGCAGGACGACGACGGCGGACCCGCCTTGTGGGGCGACGCCTGCCGTCGTCGATATTGATGCCGTGCGATGACGCCGTGCTGTTGCGGCGTTCGGTTTACGGCGTTGCCCTGAACGCGTAGTTGGACGCGTACCGAACCACCTGGTTGCTGTCGCCACTATCAAGCACCTTGGACCCGGAAGTTGATGCATCCAGGACTACCGTGTGCACCGCGATGGCCGAGACAGTGTTGTTCGTGGCGATGAAGTTGTTGTTTCCGGAAGCCACCAAAATGATGGTGGGCGTCTGCCCTGACGGCGAGACCGATCCGGAGGCGACGTCGTAGCTGAAGTGATTTCCAGTAACCGTGTTGTTGCTGCCCGCTATGTGCACCAGGCCGAAGAGATCGTCCAACCCATTGTTGTAAGGCTTGAGGGGATCGAACGGTTCCATCTGGCGCAGGAAGTGATTGGCTCCGACGAGGTTTTCCGTGCAGCTTCCTTCGAAATTCACCATGCCGGGGTAGAAGGCATGGAAGCGGTTGGACGTAATGGAGGAGCGCGTGCAGTCCTTGAAGTGCACGCTGCTCTTGCCCCGGGGGAAGACGTTGTTGCCCGTGACGAGCAAGCCCATGTGCCCCTCGGCGAAGATCGAGAATCCCACGAAGCCGGCGCCAATGAGGTTGTCGGTGACTTTTGAGGCCTGGCCTGATCCTGTCAGTTCCACGCATGATCCACATTCAGCAAGGAAGTTGCTGCTGACGCTCAAAGCATCGGTATCCCTCACCACAAGGCCGTGCTCCAGGTACACCATTCCCATGCGCTCCACCCGGCAGGAATCGTTGGCAGAATCAAAGCGGATGCCTGTTTTTCCATTGGTGTAATCGTTCTCGTTGGAACCGAAGGACACGCCATCAAGGCAGAAGTTCTCGAACACCACCCCGCTGATCCGCGGATCACCTGTGCGGTAGACCCGGAAGGCGTCCGTGTTCCCGTCGGTGTTTTCCACCCTCACGCGGCTGGCGCCAGGGTTGATCTCGTGCCAGCCCGAGGTGTTGCCGGCGTTGTAGCGGATGCTCAACGAGGTGAAGCCATGGCCCGATCCGCGGATGGTCAGGAAGCTGATGTCCACATTAACCCGGGACTTCAAGGAGTAGTCTCCCGGCGGGATGTAGATCACGGCACCGGGCTTGGACGCCTGGCTGGTCTGCTGGCTTTTGATGTCAGCGATGATGCTGTTGATGATGAGCCCGATGTCGTTGTACGGGGTGGCGGTCGGATTCCCTGGAACGCTCCAGGTGGTGACGTCATAGACGGTGGTCAAAGCTGGTTCTCCTCACATCGTTGGGGGACTGAACTGTGCTGCTTCTCTTCAAGTACGTCCGGAACCGCCGGCGCCGTGCTCTGCATGCTCGCTCGTGCCTCGCTTGGACGCATGCTGCCGCACGCCTCCGGCGGTTCCGGGTGGTTCTACAGACGGGTGCTCTATAGACGGTCGCTTTACAGGACGCCGATCAGGTGGCGGTGCCCCTGCGGGTGAGTACCGGCGTCGGGCGTTGCGGCCACCTGCCCAGGTGCTGCGGCAGCAGCGCCGCCGGCTGCCGCCATAGTGAAGGCGACAGCTGCCGATGCCGTAAGCGCGCGGAGCACACTTCGTCGGCTGATGTCCGGGATGGGTTTCATACGTTCTCCTTTGAAGGGGGATCCCAACTGGGTACGGCGGATGCAAAAATCTGCCAAATCAGCCAAAATATGCCAAAACGGTTTATCTAGCTGCGTCGCTGACTCTAGGGGTGGCCCGTCGGGCCCGTCAAGAGCCAAAACTGGCCAAAATGTGACGCTTGACATACTTGGGAAATCGGGCCTATGGTGTTGCCAAGTCGTTTTGGCAAAACGATTCTCCATCCCCAAAGATTCTTTCAATCCCGTTCCAAGAGAAAGTCGACAGCGATGTCCACTCGAAAGACCATCTCCAGACTCGTCACACTCGGCGGCCTCTGCACTGCCGTAGCACTCGCAGCTACGGGTTGCGGTGCCGGGGGCCCCGCACCAACATCCGGAAGCGCATCCAGCACCGTCAACGTCCTAGTGGAAGCAGGCGGCCACGCAGAGCTCACCGGCGTTGCCGAGCAATGCAAGAAAGACACCGGCCTCAACGTCAACTTCGTCGAGCTGCCCTATGACGGCATGTTCAACCGGCTCTCCAGCGAGTTCTCCTCCGGCAACGTTTCCTTCGACGTCGCGGCATTGGACTCCGTGTGGCTCCCCAGTTTCAAGGATGCAGTCCAGCCAATCGATGAACTGTTCACCGATGAAGCCAAGAAAGACATTTTCCCCGCCCTCGTGAAGGAAGCCAACGTTGACGGCCACTTCATCGGCATGCCTGCCTGGACCAACGCAGAGATCATCCTGTACCGCAAGGATCTCTTCGAGGATGCCAAGAACAAGGCAGACTTCAAGGCAAAGTACGGCTATGAACTGGCAGCCCCCACCACGTGGAAGCAGTACCAGGACATCTCCGAGTTCTTCACCAAGGACGGCATGTACGGCACGGACGTGAAGGGCGCAGTGGAAACGGAATGGCTTGCCCACGTCCTGCAGGCCGGCTCGCCGATGGTCCTTGATGCGAACAACAACGTGGTCATCGATAACGCTGCCCACAAGGAAGCGCTCGACTTCTACGTCAGCCTCACCAAGTCCGCCCCTCCGGGTGCTGCACAGGTTGACTGGGCAGCGGCACAGAACCTGTTCAACCAGGGCAAGACCGCCATGACCCGCTTCTGGGCCCACGCTTACCGGCAGATTCCCAAGGACTCTCCCGTAGCAGGCAAGGTGGGAGCTGCAGCGATGATTGGCGGCAGCGCCGGCGTCGCGGGTGTTCCGGGCCCGTGGTACCTGTCCGTACCCAAGGCGACCAAGAACGCTGATGCCGCCAAGAAGTTCATCAAGTGCGCGTACGACCACAACAGCATGGGTGTGGAATCCAGCCTCGGACTCGCCTCCCGCATCTCAGCGTTTGAGAAGTACCAGAACCAGCCGGGCTACGAGAGCTTCAAGCCGCTGATCGAAACACTCAACGGCAAGGCAACCGCAACACGTCCGGCAACAGCCAAGTGGCAGCAGATTGTGGACACCGTGCTGGTTCCGCTCCTGCAGAAGGCTGTGGCTGGCGGCGACTCCGCCACCCTCCTGGCTGACGCCAAGAAGCAGATCCAGGACCTCCTCAAGTAAAGACTCCGCGGCCGGCACCAGCCGACTTAGCCGGTGCCGGCCGTGGCCCCAACAAACAGAAGAGAAAATCGTGCGTATCTCCGATCGCCGCTTCGCCCTATACCTGATGACCCCAGCGGCGCTGTTCCTGGCCGTGTTTGTGGCCTACCCGCTGTTCCGCCTCGTCGCAGACAGCTTCTTCAAGATCTCGCCCATCGCGGGCGGCCCGCGTGACTTCGTCGGATTCCAAAACTACGCGGCAGCATTCGCCTCCGAAGCCTTTATGGGTGCTGGCTGGCGGACCCTGGCCTACACAGTAGTGGTGGTGACGCTCGAGTTCGCGCTCGGCCTTGGGATGGCCCTCCTTTTCACCACGCTCGGACGCAAGTCCCAGATCTGGCGGACGGTCTTTCTTTACCCGCTGATGATTGCGCCGATCGTGGCCGGCCTGCTCTGGAAGTTCCTGATGATCGATAACTTCGGCCTCATCGGGACCCTCCTGCACCAAGCAGGCATCCTCTCCAACCCCAACCAGATCGGTTGGCTCTCGGACCCGAACATCGTGCTGTTCTCGGTAGCCGTCCCCGATATCTGGCTCACGACGTCCTTCATGTGCCTGGTCCTGTTCGCAGGCCTCCAAAACATCCCCGGCGACCTCATCGAGGCAGCCCGCCTGGACGGCGCCAAGGCACCGGCGCTGCTGTTCCAGATCATCCTTCCGCTCCTCCGCCCGGTGATCGCCGTGGCACTGGTGGTCCGCGGAATCGATGCCGCCCGGGCCTTTGACACCATCCTCATCCAAACCAACGGCGGCCCGCAGTCCGCCTCCGAAACCATGAGCCTGCTGATCTACCGGACCATGATCCGCTTCGGCGATCCCGGCCTGGCCAGCGCCATGGGCACCATCTACCTGCTGGCGATGCTCGCCGTCGCATTCTTCGCGGTGGCCACCATCTGGCGGCCAGGAAAGGACAACTGATGAGCGCCGCAGAAACATCGCACGACGGCGGGACACCGGCTTCCGCTTCTGGCATCGGGCCGCGCCGTTCAGCAAAGGGCGGCCCAGCAATGGGCGGCCCAGCAAAAGGCGTCGCGGCAACAGTCGCCCGGCTCACGGCAGCCAGGAACACCCAGGCAGCGAAGCAAGCCCAAGGTGGGACCACAGGCAAAACTGTGCTGCCGCCGTCGAAGGTTACTGAGCCAAGCGCCCCGCGCAGGCGCCGCGGCGTCAACCGTGAAGGCCTTGAGGCTGGACGCCGCAGCACCAGGACCATTCTGTGGATCCTGCTGGCCGCCGCCATGGTGCTGTACGGGTTCCCGTTCCTGTACCTGCTGTTTACGTCCTTCAAGACTCCGATCGACACCATCGCCGTTCCACCCACCATCCTCCCCAAGGAATGGACGCTGGAGAATTACGCGAACGCCCTGGGCCGCAGCGGTGTGTTGGCTTCATTCATCAACAGCATCCAGACCGCGATCATCAGCACCCTGCTGTCCTTGGTGCTGGCTGTCCCGGCGGCTTATGGCATCACGCGCTACAAGACTCCGAGCGGCCGGGTGTTCATCATGGCCGCACTGGTCACCCGCATGGTGCCGCCGGTAGCAATCGGCATTCCGCTGGCATCCATGATGGCTTCGGCTGGTTTGGCGGATACGCCGATCGCGTTGTCCATTGCCCACACCACCATTTCCCTGCCGCTCTCCATCTGGCTGATGTCCAGCTTCTTTGAGGCTGTTCCCCGCGACCTGGAAGAGGCAGCAACCGTGGATGGCTGCAGCAGGCTCGGCGCGCTCTGGCGGGTGGTGATCCCGGTGGTTTCCGGAGGCATCGCCGTCACCGCGATCTTCGCTTTCCTCGCATCATGGAACGAATTCCTCTTCGCACTCCTGATGACCGCCATCCGATCCCAGACGACTCCAGTGGTCATCGCGAACTTCCAGACCCAGTTCGGCCTGGACTGGGGATCCATGACGGCGCTGGCAGCCGTGTACTCGATCCCGGTCATCCTTCTCACCCTTCTCCTGCAGCGCAAGATCGTGGCGGGCATGACGCTCGGCGCCGTCAAGGGCTAAGCAACCGTCACTGGCTGAGAAACCACACCACAAAAAGGGCAGAAGCTATGTCAAGCAACAACTACTACGACGTGACTACATGGCCGGTCGGCAACCCGTCCGAGGACGTCGGTGAAGTGATCAACAGCATCATCGCCGACGTCAAGGCCCGGCAGGCAGCCACCGACGTGAACAACGGAGGAAAGCCGGGAGCGGTGATCTACCTTCCGCCCGGCGACTACCACCTCCGTACGCAGGTGCTGATCGATATCAGCTTCCTCAGGATCGAGGGTTCTGGGCACGGCTTTACTTCCTCGAGCATCCGGTTCAACGTTCCCGAGGACGAGTGGCCTGATCTGCATGAGCTGTGGCCCGGAGGAAGTCGCATTATTGTCGATCTTCCGCTCGGTGTGGACGGGGAGAGCGCGGAGGGCGCGGACGAAGCCAAGGGAGCTGCGTTCTACGTTGAGCGGAGCGGGAGCCCCCGGATCAGCTCGGTGGAGTTCTCCAACTTCTGCATCGACGGCTTGCACTTTGTCCCTGACGGCTCGGGGCTGCCCCCAGAGAACACGTATGTGAATGGCAAGACCGGTATCTATGTGGCGACCGCCAATGACTCATTCCGTGTCACGGAGATGGGGTTCATCTACCTTGAGAACGCCCTCACTATCCACAACGCTGACGCGCTTTCCATTCACGATAACTTCATTGCTGAATGTGGAAGCTGCATTGAGCTGCGGGGTTGGGGACAGGCGTCAAAGATCACCGACAATCTGATCGGAGCAGGTTTCAAGGGCCACTCGATCTATGCCAAGAACCATGGCGGCCTCCTGATAACCGCGAACAACATCTTCCCCAGGGGTGCCAGCAGCATCCATTTGGACGGCGTCACGCGTTCAAGCGTCACCAACAACCGGCTGCATTCGTTCTACCCAGGGATGGTAGTTCTCGCAGAGAACAGTTCCGAGAACCTGGTGGCAACGAACCACTTCCTGCGTGATCATGAGCCCTGGACACCCTTCCTGGGAGTCGATAACGGGCTGGACGATCTTTACGGGCTTCTCTGCGTGAGCGGGAGCAACAACTCTGTGGTGGGCAACCACTTCTCCGAGGTCATCGACGCAGAGAGCATCCGGCCCGCAGGAGCGACGCCGGTCATCATCCGGTTGCTGGAGGGAGCTGGAAACTTCGTCTCCAACAATCACGTGGTGGCGATGGACGTTCACGCCACGTCCAGTGATTCCTGCTTCTCCGCCCAGGTGGACGCCCTGCTGACCACGGGTACTTCTGACGGGCTCGCCGTTACGGCTGTCCTGGTCGATTCCGGATCTGTCCGGAATACGATCCTTGATTCCGGATCTGACGCCCAGGTTATTGCAGATAGGGCTGTCAACGCAGTGAGAGCCACACCGACGGTCGGTTTCCAGGCGGCACATGCTGATTCGATCGCAGGATCAGCACCAACATCATGAGGACGTGGGGGACCAATGACCAATAGATCAGTGGGTATCAAGGATGTGGCGGCAGAGGCCGGAGTTTCGGTCACCACCGTCTCCCACGTCCTGAACGATGTTGCCTACGCCCGAGTTGGCGCAAGAACCAGGGAGCGGGTCCAGGAGGCTGCACATCGCCTGGGATACGGCCCGAACCGTCTGGCCCAAGCCCTGCGGACACAGCGTTCGGGGATGATCGGGTTCATCAGCGAGGAAATCGCCACCACGCCGCATGCAGGCAGGATCATCCTGGGCTCAGAGGAAACTGCGAAACGCCGGGGCTACAACATCATGATCATCAACTCCACCAGCACCAGCTCCCAGGAGTCCAAGGAAAGCCAGGTGGCGGATCTGCTGGACAGGCAAGTGGATGGCATCCTGTACGCCACGATGTATCACCGGAAGCTGGCTGTCCCCAAGAACCTCGCGGGACTGCCTGCAGTCCTGGTGGACTCCGAAGACATCAGCCAAACTGTTTCCTCCGTCATCCCCGACGAAGTGGGCGGGGCAAGGTCCGCAGTGCAGACACTGATCGACGCCGGTCACACCCGGATCGGGATGCTCAACAACACCGACGACGTGCCCGCAACCCACTCCCGATTGCGGGCTTTCAAGGAGACGTTGGCAGACGCCGGGCTGCCGTTCCACGAAGAACTGGTCCAGTCCGAGATCTCGGAGATGCCCGGTGGCTACCAGGCGGCGCTGCGCCTGCTGAAATCCGAGAGCCGGCCAACGGCCGTGTTTTGCTACAACGACCGTATGGCCATGGGTGCGTACCGGGCCGCAGCGGAACTTGGTCTGAGGATTCCGGATGACATCTCCTTCGTCGGTTTCGACAACCAGGAACTCATTGCCGAAAACCTGTACCCACCGCTGACAACGGTCGCCCTGCCGCACTACGAAATGGGTGCCTGGGCAACGGAAAACCTGATCGATGCCATCGAAGGGAAAACCGACCTGCAGCTGTTCGCCACCCACCCCACCGTTCTTCCCTGCCCCATGGTTCTTCGCGATTCCGTCGCTTCCCTCCCGAAAGACCTCCGATGACTGAAACAACAACGCACCGTGCCGGTCCCGGCGAAGACGCCGCCTCAACGATGCGCCCGATACTTCACTACACGGCCAAGAACACCTGGCTGAACGATCCCAACGGACTGGTTTGGTACAACGGCGTCTACCACCTCTTCTACCAGAACAACCCCTTCGATAACGTCTGGGGCAACATGTCCTGGGGGCACGCCACCTCGACTGACCTCCTGCACTGGACCGAGCATCCCGTTGCCATCGCCTGCGACGACGAAGAGGACGTCTTTTCCGGCAGCATCGTGGTGGACCACGGCAATACGTCGGGATTCGGCACAGAGGAAGATCCGGCGTTGGTGGCCATCTACACGAGCGCATTCAAGGAAGGCTCGGCGAACCAGGGGACGCAGGCCCAGTCCCTCGCGTTCTCCACGGATGGCGGCATGACGTGGAGCAAATATGCAGGCAATCCGGTGCTTGGCCGCGACTCGGCCCATTTCCGGGATCCCAAGGTGTTCCGCTATGAGGGATCTGCCGGGTCCTGTTGGGTGATGGTGGCCGTGGAGGCCCAGCATCAGCAGGTTGTCATGTACCGCTCGGCGAACCTCAAGGACTGGGAATACCTGAGTACTTTCGGCCCTGCGAACTCCGCGGAAGGCGAATGGGAATGCCCGGACCTCTTCCCGCTCCCCGTCGACGGGGACCCGGAGAACGTCAAGTGGGTCCTGGTGGTTAACGTCAATCCTGGCGCCGTAGCCGGTGGCTCGGGAGGGCAGTACTTCGTGGGCCACTTCGACGGCGTGCACTTCACTGCCGATCCTGATTCGCTCGTTTCACCGGCTGCTGACGGGACCACCGATCTCAGGCAATGCCTCTGGCTCGACTGGGGACGTGACTACTACGCCGCAGTCTCCTTCAGCAACGTCCCGGAAAACCGCCGCATCATGATCGGTTGGATGAACAACTGGGACTATGCCAACTCCTTGCCCACGGCCCCGTGGCGCTCCGGGATGTCGCTTGCCCGCGAGGTCGAACTCGCAACAGTGGACGGTTTGCCGCGCCTGGTGCAGCGGCCCGTGCTTCCGCTGGTGCTGCCCCAGGTCTCTGGGAAGCTGGCAAGCATTCTCCAGGATGCCGAACTTCACGACTCCGCGGTGCAACTGCCCAACGCCATGCCTGGATCAGCCCAACTGATCGAGGCCGAGATCCTGCCAGGCTCGGCCCGGACCATTGCGTTCAGGCTTCTATGTGCCCCGGACGGGAGCGCCGCAACGGTTCTCAGCTTTGATGCCGTCACGAGCCAGCTCACCCTGGATCGCCGCCATTCCGGAAACACCGGCTTCCACGAAAAGTTCGCGTCGGCAGAGTCGGCGCCAGTGAAGCTCGACGACGGCGTGCTGAGGCTGCGTATTATCGTGGACCAATCAGTGGAGGTCTTCGCCCAAGACGGCAGGGTTGTCCTGAGCGATCTTGTCTTCCCCCTGCCCGGGAGCCTCGGCACCGAGCTGCGGGTGGAAGGCGGCACCGCCGTTGTGCGGAACCTGGTTGTCACCGATCTGAACTAACGGCCACGTTCTAACGGCCACGTCCTAACAGACAGGGCTGGATCGGCTCTCCCCAGGGAGTTCTGGCGTTGGCCATCCGGTCCGAGGAGACTGTGGGTGTGGACCTTGATTCCTCACGAACGGATACTGACATGGCTGCCACTTCACCCTCCAACCTCAATGTCACCAGCATTTCCCTGACCATGGCAGACATTGGCCCGCTGAACCCGTTGCCGGTGGTGGCCGCGGAACTCGATCAGCCCTATACCGTAGGCGAGGGTGTTCCGGAAGAACTCCAGGCGGCGGCCCGCTACGGAGTAGTGCCCAACGTGTTCCCGTACCTCATGCAGGACGGCTATAGCCGGGAGGCGGCACCCAAGGAACTGCCCGCCGTCGTGCTTGAGAACAGCAAACTCAGGGCCACCGTCATACCGTCGTTGGGCGGCCGTATCTGGGAATTGTTCGACAAAGTGACGGGAAAGCAGCTCCTCCACACGCACGACTCGCCCCAGCTCGCCAACATCGCGCTGCGAAAGGCGTGGTTCGCGGGCGGCCTGGAGTGGAACATTGGCACGCGCGGCCACTCACCCACCAGTTGCGATCCGCTGCACACGGCGATCGTCCACACCCTGGATGGCAAGCACATCCTTCGCGTGTGGGAGTTCGAGCGGCTCCGGGAAGTGGTGTTCCAAGTGGACATATGGTTGCCTGCCGAATCGGAGGTGCTCTTCGCGGCCGTGCGCATCCGCAACCCGAATGACCATGACGTTCCCATGTACTGGTGGAGCAACGCGGCCATTCCGGAAACGGACCGCACCCGGGTGATCGCCCCGGCCGACGAAGCTTTTGGCAGCGACTACTCCACGGACATCACCCGTGTCCGGCCCACGGACCACAACGGCTACGACGGCACGTGGTTGGTCAACAGCCCGCATGCCGCCGATTTCTTCTTTGATATTGATCCTTCCGAACGTCGCTGGGTTGTGGCTGCGGACCACGACGGCGATGGGCTGGCGATGCTGTCCACCAGCCGGCTGAGGGGCAAGAAGCTTTTCGTCTGGGGACAAGGCCAGGGCGGCAAACGGTGGCAGCAGTGGTTGAGCCCGGGGGCCGGCCCTTACGCCGAGATCCAGGCCGGTCTGGCGAGAACCCAGTTTGAGCATTTGGCCATGCCCGCGGGTGCGGAATGGTCCTGGGTGGAAGCGTATGGGAACGGGCATCTGGACCCGCATACTGCCCACGGATCGGACTGGAATGCGGCCGTAGCCCATGCCGGCCAGCGGCTTGAGGAGCTCCTGGCGCACGCGGACCTGGAGGCAATGCTGCCCGCCGCCATCACCGATGCTGACGTCCCGCCCTCCACCATGGTGCTCCACGGCAGTGGCTGGGGAGTGGTGGAGCGGGCGTGGCGCCGAAGGGCAGGCAAGGGCTGGATTGATGAGAGCGGCACACCCTTCGTCGATGAAAGCATCACGGCGGAGCAGGAACCATGGCTGGACCTGCTGAAGGGAAAAGCGTTCGACGGCGCGCCCGGCTTTGTTGCCGGAGCTGACTGGGAGGAGCTGCTGGAGGGACAGGAAAGTCCTGAGGCGCGCTTCCACGTGGCCACGATGAGGCATGCCAGGCAGGATCTGGAGGGAGCCAAGGAGGCCTACCGTGACGTGCCTGCTGCCGGGGGCGTTCGGCCGCGGACTTTGGCGCTCGCACATCGCGGATTGGGATTGGCGTTACTGGCCGAGGATGCGGATCGCGAGGGCCTGGATGAACTCAGGAGAGGGGTTCAGGCTGACTCCTCCAACACGGCATTGCTCACGGAGGTTGTGACACTCTGCATCCGCCATGACCAGCCGGCCCAGGCGCTGGAACTGCTGGAGTCCGCACCCGGGGAGGGCGCCGCCGTCGGGCGTTTGAGGTTCCTCAAGGCCCTGGCACTGGCCCGGGTGGGGAAGGCGGGCGAGGCTGCAACCATCCTGCGGGAAGGGGTGGAGATACCGGACCTCCGCGAGGGAGAGGATGCCATCGCGGCGCTCTGGGAAGAAGTCTGTCCGGGCGAAGCTGTGCCGTTCAACTACCAATTCGGAATGCACTAGACCTGTTGGAGCGGGTCTTCGAATCTCACGTTTCGGGCAGCAAGACCACTTCGAAGAAGCCGCGCAGGGCTTTTGCTACATCTATGGCGTCCGGGGCCAACAGCCATTGGGTTTGAAGTCCGTCCCACAGGGCCACCAGGGACATGGCTGCCCACGCTGGATCCACGCCGGGCCGGAGCTTGCCCTCCTGGGCCAAGGCCGCAAAGGAGCGGGTGTAGCTTGCACGTATGCGTTCGAAGCGTTCGGTGAAGTATTCACGGCCGGGATGGGCATTCGTGATCGATTCCGCGCACAGCACTGTGTAGAGCTCGATGACGCCGGGAATCTTCTCGTTATGGAGCGCCGTGCGAATCACGGCATCCTCAAGCGACTCTTCCTCAGCGGAGGGATTCGCGCTTCCGGTCAGTTCGTCGCGCCACTCCAGGACGCCCATCAGAAGATCGCTTTTGGAAGGGAAATAATGCAGGAGGCTGGTCTGGCTCATGCCCGCTTGGTTGGCAACGTCCTGCAGCGAGCCGCCCAAATACCCTTTCGCGGCAAACACGGCGTGGGCGGAGTCAAGGATGAGCTGACGCTTTTCCTTCGCCTTGGCATAGGGTCCCCGCTTGGCGCTTGCCGTGTCCTTTGTGGTCATGGCAAGTCAGTGTACAGCGGGCGGGGATCGGAATCCCGAAGTTCGAGTAAGTACTCGAAATTTGTGTTACCGTGGTCACACCCAACCCTGCAGTGGACGCTTGAAGGAGCCACGTGGAATCGACATCTTCGGCTTTGTTTGCCGGCACTTCCTACATCACCCATCGTGGCCCCGGCTCCGGCAATCGGCTGCCAGCCCGTTCCTGGCTGCGGAGTGACGCGCCCACGATCCCGCTCAACGGATTGTGGAGATTCCGGTTGCTGCCCGGTGCGCCCGGAACGCCGGGGGGCAGGGGAGTCCTGCCCCGCGGCGAGCAGGTGGAGGGAGTGGCTGACGAAGCTCTGGATGATTCCGGTTGGGATGAGATCCCTGTTCCGTCCCACTGGGTCCTGGAAGGTGAGGGCCGCTATGGCCGCCCCATCTACACCAATGTCCAGTTCCCTTTTCCCACCGAGCCACCCCACGTGCCGGACGAGAATCCAACGGGCGACTATCGGAGGACCTTCACGATTCCTGCGGAGTGGGCAAGTGCGGAGAGGATCGTTCTGCGCTTTGACGGGGTGGAATCCCGCTACAAAGTGTGGGTCAACGGAACGGTAATCGGCGTGGGCACGGGAAGCCGGCTGGCCCAGGAATTCGACGTCACCGAGGCAGTCCGTCCCGGGGAAAACGTCCTGGCCGTCCGCGTCCATCAGTGGTCTGCTTCGAGCTACGTCGAGGACCAGGACCAGTGGTGGATGCCGGGCATCTTCCGGGACGTCACGCTGCAGGCCCGCCCTCAGGCGGGTATCGACGACGTCTGGTTGCGGACCCCTTTTGAGGGCACCAGCGACTCCGGTTCAGGCATCATTGACGCCGAAATTACCGCTGCTCCCGCTGCCTATCCTGTGCGGCTGCGCGTGCCCGAACTCGATGTTGACGTCACGTGGGAAACTCCGGAGGATGTCGCCCCGGTGGCGATTGCCGCCGTCGAACCCTGGTCCGCGGAAGTCCCGCGGCTGTACGCGGCGTCGATCTCAAGCCAAGGCGAAACGGTCTCATTGAAGATTGGCTTCCGCACTGTGGAGATCAAGGGAGACCAATTCCTCGTGAACGGGCGGCGGGTGGTGTTCCACGGCGTCAACCGGCACGAGACGCACCCGGACCGTGGCCGCGTCTTCGACGAAGATTTTGCCCGCGCCGATCTTGCCATGATGAAGCAGTTCAACGTCAATGCCATCCGCACCAGCCACTACCCTCCGCACCCCCGCCTGTTGGATCTCGCTGATGAAATGGGATTTTGGGTGATCCTGGAATGCGATCTTGAAACACATGGCTTTGAGCGTCATGGCTGGGCCGGAAATCCCAGTGACGATCCTGCCTGGCGTGAGGCGTTGGTGGACAGGATGGAGCGCACCGTTGAGCGGGACAAGAACCACCCCTCAATCGTCATGTGGTCCCTGGGTAACGAGGCAGGAACCGGCGCAAACCTCGCTGCGATGTCCGCGTGGACGCACGCGAGAGACTCCAGCCGTCCAGTGCACTACGAGGGCGACTACACCGGCGCGTACACGGACGTCTACTCGCGCATGTACTCCTCCATCCCCGAAACCGAAGCCATTGGCCGCAACGATTCCGGCTCGCTCCTGCTGGGCTGCTCCGCCGCGGAATCGGCGCGCCAACGCAGCAAACCGTTCATCCTCTGCGAGTACGTGCATGCAATGGGCAACGGTCCCGGTGCGATCGACCAATATGAGGACCTGGTGGACCGCTATCCGCGGTTACATGGAGGCTTCGTGTGGGAATGGCGGGACCACGGGATCCGCACTACCATCGCTGATGGCACAGAGTTCTTCGCCTACGGGGGCGACTTCGGCGAGGTGGTCCACGACGGCAATTTCGTCATGGACGGCATGGTTCTTTCGGACTCGACGCCCAGCCCGGGGCTGTTCGAGTACAAACAGATCGTGGCGCCCCTCCGTTTGGGCTTCGACACAACCGTCACCGACGGCGTCACCCGCCCATTGCTCACAGTCGCCAACCTGCGGCACACGTCCGACGCATCCGACGTCGTCCTTCGCTGGCGCACCGAAACGGACGGCGAGCCCACCGCGTCTGGAACGTTCGACGTCGTGACCTCCTCTGGCGGTCAACTCGCCGCGGGTGAGTCCACAGTCATGGAGCTGCCGGAGTTGGCGCTGAACGCTCTCAGTAAGGTGGAGGCCGGCGAACAGTGGCTCACCGTTGAGGTTGCCCTGCGCAAGGACACCGCGTGGGCTCCTGCCGGACATGTCATCTCCACTGCGCAGCTGGATTTCACTGCGTCTGCTGCCAGGCGTCCATCTAAGGCGCCGCGACCCCTGGCCTCGGCTGAGCGAGAAGAGACCGGGACGGCTGGCACTCTAGCCCTTGGACCTGCCCAGTTCGAGGATGGGCGGCTCGTTGCCCTGGCGGGACTGCCGGTATCCGGCCCGCGCCTGGAGTTGTGGCGAGCGCCAACGGACAACGACCGAGGTTCGGATTTCGGCAGCTATGACCTCGCAGACCCGTGGCTCAACAATGGCACTGGGGTTCCGGCTCCGTCCAACCAGAATGTGTGGCTCAAGGCGGGTCTTGATAGGTTGACGGCCCGCGTCGAGAAAGCGGTGCAGGCCGACGACGGCGTGTTCGTCACCACCCGCTACGCCGCCGCGGACAACGCACATTCTGTTGCCGTGGATGAGCAGTGGCAGGTATACGGGGGAGAGCTGTGGTTGCGCCTGGACATTGCACCCAGCTCGGGCTGGGACATGGTATGGCCTCGCTTGGGCGTGCGGTTTGACCTGCCCAAGTCAGTGGATGGAGCCTCCTGGTTCGGGACAGGCCCCCGGGAATCGTATCCCGACAGCATGCGTGCTGCCTTCGTGGGCCGCTACTCGGCGGCAATCGACGAGCTGAGCGTGAACTACGCCCGGCCGCAGGAGACGGGGCACAGGAGTGCTGTCCGATCCTTGGAGCTGCGCAACGGCACGGATCCCTGGGTGACGTTCCACGCGCTTCCCGATTCCAGGGATCGACTCCCTGGCTTCACGTTGTCCCGGCATACGGCGCAGCAGGTCTCGGGCGCGGCCCATCCACACGAACTGCCGCAGAGCCAGAACAGCTTCCTCTACCTTGACGCCGCACAGCACGGCCTGGGCTCCCGGGCCTGCGGACCCGATGTTTGGCCGGATTTCGCCCTCAAACCCGAAGCCCGAACCATGGTGTTCAGGATCGCGGCTGCCGGCTAGCAGGACTGCTGCTGGTTAGCAGGAAGGCTGCCTCCCAACAGGAATCCAGTCCGGCCTTCCATCTGCGTGCGGGCAAGGCGGACACGCTCAGGGAGACGCTCAGGGCGTCGGAGTTGGCGTGGCCGTGATGGTCGCGGTCGGAGTCGGCGTGGCCGTGATGGTTGGGGTCGGTGTGGGCCCTGTAATTGGGGTGGCCGTGATGGTTGCGGTCGGAGCGGCCGTAGCTGTTGGAGTGGGCGTTGGCGTGGGTTCGGAGGTGGGCGTTGGAGTTGCTGTCGGTTCGGTCGTTGGGGTCGGGCTGGCGGTTGGAGCGGGGCTGGCCGTTGTGGTCGGAGTGGGGGTGGCCGTCACAGTGGGTGTGGGCGTTGCAGTTGCCGTGGGTTCGGCCGTTGGGGTCGGGCTGGCAGTTGCAGTCGGCGTCGGCGTGGCGGTCACAGTTGGGGTGGGCTCAGCCGTTGCTGTTGGCGTGGGCGTAGCCGTTGGGGTCGCTGTAGGTGCGGGAGTCGTCGGCGCAGCTGGCTCGGGGGTTGATGTCTCAGGCTCGCCAAGCGCGATGCCGAACGACCACACCGGAACCTCGCCAACCGGCGTCGTTCCTGTTGTTGGTGAGAAGCTCGTTAGTCGGAGGAAAGCAACCGACGACTCTTTATCCAACGGAATCAGGCTCCACGACGATGGGTTCACCAGCACGCCATTCACAATTGTTTCAAAGTGAAGGTGGCATCCCGTCGACGAACCGGTGGAGCCGACCAACCCGATGACGTCCCCGGCTTCGACTACCTGCCCTTTGCGCACGGCGCTCGCCTGCAGGTGGTTGTAGGTAGTGATAAGCCCATTGCCGTGATCGATCTCTATCCGGTTGCCTCCGCCCCAAGCGTGCCAGCCCACCTCGCGCACGTAGCCGTCGTCTGCAGAATGAACCGGTGTGCCACAGGCCGCAGCGAAGTCCTGCCCGGTATGAAATTCACCAAGGGCACCCGTGATGGGACTGGTGCGTAGCCCAAAGGGTGAACTGGGGCGCAGATTCAGCAGTGGGGACAGCAAAGTGCCTGATCCTGGCCGTACATGACGGGACACAGCGTTCCCAATTGATGGTTGCCACGAACCGCCGCCTGAACAGGTGAGTGGACCCTGGGAACTCAGGAAACCCACGATCTCCTGGGCAAGCTGCCGGTACTTGGTGTAGTGGTCCGAATCCTGGTTCCGCTGTACTTGGTGGATGGCCAAGCTGGAAGGCAGAAGCTGCCAGTCCTTGATGCCCTTCAGGGCCAGGAAGAAGCTGGTTGCGCTGATGAACGGATCCATGCGATCGGCATAAGAGCCCCACGCCCCGTTGGCGCGCTGCTGGAACAGCCCGCGGGAGTCCGGCCCGGCGGCGTCGCCGAAATCCTTGCTTTCAAGGGAAGATTCGCCAAGCGCGGCTTGTACCCCAAGGATTTGGGCATCGAGTGGCAGCCCCAGTTTTTGGCCCGCCACCATGATGGCCGAAGCATTGTGGAGTTGGAGGTCTGAAGGACCGCCGTTTGTGGACGCCACTCCAAATCCTGAGGCTGTTTGCTGACAGAGGGTCGCCCCCAAGGGGTTTGTAGGCGAAGGCTCAACCGTTCCCGAGGGGTTGCGGCTCTGAATGGGAGTGTCACTTGTGGACCGGTTGGCTACGGAAGACGTGTCCGTCGATGAGTTTGCCCGGATCTGCTGGATAGCTGGGGGCGCCGTGGTAACTGCTGCAGATTGGAAGCAGCCAAGCAGGACCGCCGCCGCAATAACCGCTAACGGAAACCGGGCGCGCCTACGTAGCCGCGTTGGGCTTTTCTCAGGAGGTTTGTTGTTCACAAATCCTGCTCCTGACATGAGCCCCTGCCCGGCGAAAAGCGTTGGAGGTCCACACCATTGTCTGGATCCGATCACTGCATATTACGGGTACTGCATGTCTATGGGAATGACAGGCTCACGTCAAGCCATGTGCGCGCAAACATCGCTACGCAATCAGACTTCTACCTGTCCTCTGCGCGTCCAAATCCAGATGCTTGGCTAAGTCAAACAAGGTAAGTTGGCATGGTGACCCCCTCCGTGAAGCCTGCCCTTGACCGCGCCCCCGGAATCTCCAAGGAGATCGAGGACGCGGCCTGGTATGTGCTGGGCCCGGCGCTCCAAGGCAGACCGTCGGCGCTGGA
This sequence comes from Arthrobacter sp. 21a14, assembly GCA_050627125.1. GTDB lineage: Bacteria > Actinomycetota > Actinomycetes > Actinomycetales > Micrococcaceae > Arthrobacter. Next base: position 1,616,071 of record CP192487.1, read on the forward strand.
CGGACGCACGCTGACGTGGACGGCAGACGCCGCCGGGGAGCTGCTTGAACGACTTGAGCGCGGAGTGGCAGACTCCAAGGCGCCCATGATGACCAATCTCCGGCAAAACCTCGAAGGCGCGTCCCGGGAAGCCAAGCTGCTGGCAGTGGAGTTGCTGTTCCTGCAGTCATTGCCGCTGGCGCATGAGGTCAAGTCCCTCAGGGTGAAGCGCGCACGGGTTGCCGAGGCTGCCTCATGGGTGGAGCCGCCGATCGAGTTGCCGGAACAGCTCTACGAGGGCATGACGGACCACGGCGTGATCCGCGACCGTACCGCCGAGTTCAACTGGACCATTTGGGACCACCTGAAATGGCTGTGCCGCTTTGTTGCCCACGTTGACAGCCAGAGCACGGAAACCATCAACCAGGCGCTCGCCGATCCTTTGAAGTTCCACGAGCTTGCGGTCGGAACACCAGAGGACCAGCCGGCCCTGCGCCGCAGTATTGAGTATTTGGTGTGGCCCAGCTACTTCGAGCCCGTGGTGGCTGACGTGGAGCGCCGGGAGATTCGTGACGCTTTCGCCTCACTCGTTGGTGGCGCCGGGGGCGATACCGAGGAGGACGTGACTGCGGACATCCATCGGATCCGGCTACACCTGGACGAACAAGCAGGGCAGCGCATCGATTGGTACGCCCGGCAGTTGGTCAGCCAGTGGCGCAAGGTGGGGGACCCCGGCCGCCGCTCCTGGCTGCTGCGTACCCATCACGACAACGCTGACCTGCTGGCTACCTGGGTTGCTGAAGAGAAAGCCACTCTGGACGTTGAGCACCTCCGCTCGCTCATTGCCGGAGTCACCGCCGGCGTGGTCCAGCATGCTGTGGACGAGGACTACAAGCACCTCGGCTATGTAGAGCGCGAGGACACCAAGACGGCGGTCTTCGCCTTCCTCACGGTGATGAAACCGGGCGACCTTACCCTTTACCAGCACGCCGGACGCGTTCGGGTGGGAGTGGTCCTCGGCGAGCCCGAGCACCACGAGGACAACCGGCGTATCCGTCGCAAGGTCCGCTGGTTCGATGACAGCTACGCCATCACCGAACTCCCACGCCATGCGCAGCGGCAACTGTCCACGCCCGGGATCATCGTGGATGTCACCAGGGTCATTCAGGCGTTGCAGGAACTCCTGCCGGTAGAAGCCGAAACCGACGGCGAGGATGAAGCGCCGCCCACCGCCGTCGTCGAGGTTGTCCAGGAGGGTTTCCGGCCGTTAACGGAAGAGTTCGCAGCGTCCCTTCACATGGACCTCGAGCCCCTGAAAGAGATCGCCGAACTGCTCGAAGAGAACCGCCAACTGGTTCTTTACGGACCTCCAGGTACCGGCAAAACGTACCTGGCCAAGCACCTCGCTGCCGAACTCGCCGGCGACAGCACTGATGAACGGGTGAAGCTGGTGCAGTTCCATCCGTCGTACGCGTACGAGGATTTCTTTGAGGGGTACCGGCCGGACAAGACCGACGACGGCCAGGTCTCCTTCAAGCTCGTGGCCGGGCCGTTGCGTCGGCTCGCGGAGGAAGCTGCCAAGCCGGAAAACGCGCACAAGCCGTACTTCCTGATCATCGATGAGATGAACCGTGCCAACCTGGCCAAGGTCTTCGGCGAGTTGTACTTCCTCCTTGAGTACCGTGATGACCGCATTTACCTGCAGTACAGCCCCAACGAGCCCTTTAGCCTGCCGGACAACCTGTACATCATCGGCACCATGAACACCGCCGACCGCTCCATCGCCATGATGGACGCCGCCATCCGTCGTCGTTTCGCCTTCATCGAACTCCATCCCAAGGTGGAACCGGTCCGGGGCTCGCTGCGACGCTTCCTTCAAGCCCGGGGCCTGGACACCCTCAACGCGGATCTCCTGGATGCCCTCAACGACGCCATCGATGACTGGGATCGTGACCTGATGATCGGGCCGTCCTACTTCATGAAGAACGCTGCCCAAAACCCCACAGGTTTGCGCCGCATTTGGAAGTACGAGCTCATGCCGTTGCTGGAGGAGCATTACCACGGGCAGTTGAACCGTGCCCAGTTGGAGGAACGCTTCGGCCTGGACCAATTGCTGGGACGACTTGCTGCCCGCTAAGGCCGTCCCGCCACGCCCACGCCGGCCACCCGCAAGTGCCGGTACAGCGCGGACGGCTGCCGGGATCCGGCATATCGTCATGGACGAACTTTCACGCGGAGTCGTTGACAAGCTCGACCCTCCAACCGCTGCGTTCATCAACGCCAGTGGGCTGGCGAAGGCCTCACCGATTGGCATGGGCCTCTACAGGATCGAACCGGTGGGCAAAGTCGGCTCGGTGAGGACTTCCACTGTCCAGCTTGAGGTCCGCCCCAAGGACCGGCTTGGCCTGAGTCGCTTGCTGTTCCTCCTCAGCTACGCCGGCGATCAAGGCTTCCGCGATCACTCAGTGGAAGCAATCGAGCACCCGGATCTCTGGAGCGCCCTGGCCGAATCACTGGCCCAGCTGGCTGACCGTGCGCTGAGCCGCGGCGTCCTTCAGGGCTACCTCACCATCGATGAATCGCTGCGGACCGTCAAAGGCCGCATCCGCATCTCGGACCAGATCTCCCGCAGGCCCGGAATGATGGTCCCTTTGGAAGTGTCCTACGACGAATTCACCGAGGACATCGCTGAGAACCGCATCCTCCGCGCCGCCTTGGAACGGATGGGGAAGGTGCCAGGCGTCCGGGCCGACGTCCTGAGCCGCTTGCGCCAGCTTAAGGGAAAGCTCGACGCCGTCACCCGCCTTCAGTCCGGAGCCCCTCTGCCGCCGTGGCGGGCCAACCGAATGAACCTCAGGTACCACGCCGTTCTGCGCCTCTCGGAGGTCATCCTGCGCAATGCCTCGGCCGAGGCCGGAGAAGGGAAGCAGCAGACGGCTTCCTTTGTGGTGGACATGGCACAGGTCTTCGAAGAGTTCGTGGGCACGGCCTTGCGCCACGCGATGACTGCGTACCCGGGGGAGATGCGCCTGCAGTATGGAGCGCTGCTCAATGAGGCTGTCCGGGACACGGACCGCCTGACAGTCCGCCCCGACGCCGTGCACTTCCTAGGCGGGAGGCCGGTAGTGGTCTACGACTCCAAGTACACGGCGGCAGGAGATGCCGGCGCTTCACTGAATGCGGACCATTACCAATTACTGGCGTACTGCACCGCACTCCGGGTCCCGACGGCCTGGCTTGTCTACGCTGGACCGGGGGAGATGAAGCTGCGCAGGATCCTGAACACGGACATCGACATCGTGGAGTATCCGCTGGACCTGTCCCTGCCGCCGTCGGAGATCCTGGCCGCAGTGGCGGACCTCGCGGAACAATCGTGGGGCGAGGTAGTGCGTCAGGCTGTGGCGGGACGAACGGCGTCGGACTAGCCTGATAACTAAATCTTCACGGATGGAGGCATCATGGCTCGCAGGAAATCGTGGCGCGATATGAGCAAGGGCCAGCGGATCATGCTCATCGTCAGCGGAGCCATAAATATGGCCCTGCTGGGTGCAGCGCAACGCAGTATCGGCAAGACCCCCGACTCCAGGATCAGGGGAAAGAAGGCGGTGTGGCGCGCTGTTTCGTTCATCAACTTCTTCGGACCGGTGAGCTACTTCCTCTTCGGCCGCCGTCGTGATGCCGCAGTAGCGGGCACGGCAGTACCAGGCACGGCGGGCACCGGGCGCTAACGCTCAGGCGGGCATCTTCACCAGGAAGGTTGTGCCCCGGCCGGGTTCGCTTTCCAGCGTGATGGTTCCGCCATGCGCTTCGACGATCGCCTTGCTGATCGGCAGTCCAAGCCCGACGCCGGGAATGGTGCTGTTGCGTACGCCGCCGGCACGGAAGAACTTGGTGAACGCCTCGGACTGCTCTTCTTCGGTCATGCCCATGCCGGTATCGGAGACGCGGCAGAACACAAAATCCTGGTCCTCCCAAGCGGCTACCTCTACGTCTGCGCCCTTGGGGGAGTACTTGATGGCGTTTGACACCAGGTTATCCAGGACCTGGGCTATACGTGAGGAGTCCACATGGGCTTCCAAGGACTCAGGGACATCCATGGACAACCGGATGCCCGCTTTGGCTGCCCGGGGCCCGGCCGAGCTCACGCTTCCCCGTACCAGCTCGGCCACGTCCACAGTGTGGGGCTGAATGACCATGTGGCCCGAACGCACGGCCAACAAATCGGACACCAGGGTGAGCAGCCTTTCGGCGTTCCTTCGAACGATATCGAGTTGCCGGCGGGACGAGGGATCCAGGGAACGGGGATCATCCAGTAAAAGCTCCACGTAACCAAGAATGGACGTCAGCGGCGTTCGGAATTCGTGGGAGACGTTGGCGACGAAGTCGTCCTTGGCGGCCAGGGCGTTGACCAGGTCTGTCACGTCGCTGAAGACAACTACCGAGCCGGCGAAGTTTCCCGCGTCGTCCACCATGGGGCGGGCGCTTGTGGTGAAGGCACGCTGGTCTGCTCCGGAACCAAGCCACACGAGTTGGTCCGTGAACCTTTCGCCCAGGACCGCGCGCCGGACTGGACGGCGGTCGGTGGGCAACGGCGTGGTCCTGTCCTGGTCGAAGACGAGCAGCTGGGATTCGTTCGGATCTTCATTGCCTGGAGGAGTTGCGAGGGTGTGCGTGTGTCTTTGGCGGCGGTTCATGAGGATGTCATGACCGTCGCCATCCACCGCCACCACCCCCAGCGGCAAGGCTTCCATGACAGTGTTGAGGAGCCGCTCCTGCTTGGTGCTGACATCGAGCGCTTTCTTTAGCTCCTCGTCCTTCTGCTCCAATGCCCGCTGCTGGCGAACCATGCTCAGGGTCAGCACACTAACGGACACGCCGATGCCAAGAATCAGGATCGGGAAGAGCAGGGGTTTGGTGAGGTCCTGTTCCGTTAACGATCCCTTGACGAATAAGGGGGCCCAAACAATGGCGAGCGGACCCACGAATGACAAGGCAATGGCCAGTTTTGGGTACAGGCCGGACGCGCAGAGCCAAATGACGGGCAGGACCACCAGGACACTGAGCCCCGTGAGCGATTCCTGCCCTCCCTCCCTGCCGAAGGAAATCGAGACCATATCCAGGATCGGTATCACCAGGAAGCTGGGGAACGGCAGCCGGTGCCAGGGCACAATGACGCACACCGCCAACAGGAATGCCTGGCTCAGCAGGAAGAGGAGGAACAGGGGATTTTCGAGGGTGGCCGGGAAAAACAGCAACACCAAAATCGCCGAAATGCACACACAGACGGACAGCGGCAATTGGCTGAGAACAACCCTCATGCGAAGGGTGTGTTCGTGAAAAGAGCGGCGAAAAACCAGGAGTCTTTTCTTCTCCCCAAGATCCCAGGTGGTTGGGCGGGTCACGGCGCAACCACCGGGAATACAGAAGAAAGTCGGTTCATGAGATCAGCCTAACCATAATGGTTATACTTCGAAGGGTTATCGAAGGGGCTGAGGGGCAGCGATGAGTGAAGTACGTGTGGGGCTGGTCATTGAAGATGACCAGGATATTCGCGAATTGGTGCGTGTGGTCCTTTCCCAAGCGGGGTTTGACGTCCACGTTGCATCCACTGGATCTGCAGGCGTCACGTCAGCCCGCGAACTGAATCCAGACGTCATAACGCTGGACTTGGGCCTGCCCGACATCGATGGTTTCGAGGTGGCCCGCCAGATCCGGAAATCCTCGGACGCCTACATCATCATGCTCACGGCCCGGGCCGAGGAACTGGACACCCTCATGGGCTTGGAGGCCGGCGGCGACGATTACCTCACCAAGCCGTTCCGTCCGCGCGAACTTCGCGCACGCGTCGAGGCCATGATGCGAAGGCCCCGCGCGTCGTCGGAGTCCAAAGCCGCCGTGGAAGAAACCGACCCGGAAATGACCCACAACGGCCTAGCCGTTTCGGCCGGTTCCCGGACAGCAGTCCTGAACGGCAAGGAGCTGAGGCTGACACGCACCGAATTCGACCTCCTGCTTGCCCTCCTGGAGACCGGCAGGATTGTGCGGACCAAGGCAGATCTGGCGCGGCGGCTTCGCAATGAACCCTACGACGTCGGCAGTTACGTCAGCGACGCGGACGAACGTGCCGTTGAGGTGCATATGGGCAATTTGCGCAAGAAACTTGGGGACAGCATCCAGAACCCGCGTTGGCTTGAGACTGTGCGCGGCGTGGGGTACCGGCTGGCGCCGCTGGCTCAGGGCAACTAACTTGCGGGCTTGAGTCTATTCCTGAGGGGTGAGGCCCAGCAGGCGTTCGGCATCTTATCGTTCGCCGTCGGATGGACTTTTCGTCCTGTCCGCCAGTCCTGCCCCATCCCGAACGGACACTAATGATGCGATTTGTGTTCGTGAATTGAAACCAAGTTTCGCCAAAACATTCGCAACATGCCCCCCAACGGTTCGGGGTGACACCACGAGCAGGGCTGCAATTTCCTTGTTGCTCAGACCTTGCGAAACGAGGCCGGCGATTTGGGCTTCCCGTCGGGTGAGCGCGATATCGAAGTGCTGCACCTGGTCCTCCGGGGTCTCAGCCGCGCCGCGTCTGCTGCTTGCTTTCGCGAGGGAAGGCTGTGGGTTTACTGCGGACGCGTACCCCCTGTGGGCGGCATCCAGTGCAAGCTCAATGGCTTGCTCCAGGGAGGGTTCGGGGCGTCTGGTGAGGACCTCAAATTCCCTTTCGCCGAGCTCGTCCCGCACCTGGGCCGCCATCTGCTTAAAGTCCTTCTCCAGCGGGCCGAACGCCGAGATGGTGGTTCCAATCCCACTCCATACGGCACGTGCTGCATGGTAGAGAACGGCTGCGGATTCGTAGTGTCGGCCCGAGGCAGCTGTCCAAGACATCTGTTCAATCGTCAAAGCGATGCAGAGGCTATCGGGAAAGTCTCGTTGTATCTCAAGTGCTGCGATCTGTGACTGCCTCGCCGCATCCAGTTCGCCGAGATGCCACTGGCACAAACCCATGACCGCATCACCGTAAGCGTGGGCCCATCGTTCCCCGTAACTATCGCTTACCATCAAGACCTCCCGGCAGGTGGCCAGGGCTTCCCCTGTGCGACCGGCGTACATTTGGGTCCATGCCAGCAGGAATAGGGCGTAGAGGGCGGACGCGATGTCGCCAACTTGGCGGTGCGTGGCAACAGCTGCCGTAAAAAGCCCTAGCGCGCGGTCCAAGTGATCGTCGAATGCCTCACAAAGGGCCTCCCAATGATCTGCGTGGGCCGCCAGCGCCCTGTCGCCGAGGCTTTCTGCTATCAGCCGGCATTCGGCGACATGTGTGCGTGCTTGGCCCCAGTCACCCTGTACAAGGCAAATCCAGGCTCCGACCCATAGTGCGGCTCCTCGTTCAAGGCTCGGTTCAGTTGCTGATTTAAGTAGTCGGTCCAGCCATCGCCTGCCCTCGGCAAGGTTCCCACCGGCCGTCCAGTGGTACCTGAGAAGGGCGGCCAGGTGCAGCCCTGCGCGTTCCTCCCCCGGGGTCGAGGCCGACCACTCAAGCGCAGAAAGAAAGTTCGGATGGTCCCGTCGCGCAGCCATTAGTCGTCCGGCCTGATCCGGGCCGCACCAACTATCGACTGTCGCAGCCGCTTGGCGAAGGTAGTGGTCACGCTGGCGACGCCGCATCTCCGTGGATTCTCCGATTGATTCGAGAAGCTCGGCACCATATTCGCGAAAGGTCATCAGCTGGCGGTACCGAACCCGTACGCTGCCACCGCTTTGGGTGTCGTATACGTTCTCGGCGATGACGAGCGATTTAGCGACGAGGTGGTCAATCAGATCGAGTACGCCCTCGCTGGTCAATTGGCCGAATCCGCAGACCTCTTCGGCAGCCTCTACCTCGAAGCCGCCCGAAAAGACTGAGAGGCGTGCCCACAGCAGCCTCTCATCCGGACTACATAGTTCGTGGCTCCAATCGATCAGCGCTCTGAGCGTCTGTTGCCTTGGTAAGGCAGCGCGGCTACCTCCGGTGAGAAGATCGAATCGTCTGTCAAGCCGCTCGACGAGTTGAACAACCGACATCGAACGCAGGCGTGTCGCCGCTAGCTCGATCGCCAACGGTATCCCGTCGAGTCTCTGGCACAGTTGGGCTACAGCCACGCGATTAGCCGTGGTGACTTCAAAAGCTGGATCCACGCTACGAGCCCGGTCTATCAACAGACGAACCGAGTCGAAGTACTCGATCCCCACGTCCTCCGCGGCTGTTTGAACGGGCGCCGCCAGAGGAGGCACCTTGTAGATCTGCTCACCAAAGATGCCCAGCGGCTCCCGACTCGTGGCCACAATCCTCAATCTCCCAGCCTGGTCAAGTAGTCGGGCGACCAGGACGGACACCGCATCGAGCAGATGCTCGCAATTATCGAGAACGAGAAGGAGATTCCGGTCCTGGACATAGTCTGCGATCCTCTGCAGGGATGACCGATTGGACTGGTCCGGTAACCGCAGGGCGGCCGCTATGTGGGAGCCAACCACTGCGCCGTCCTCTACTGCCGCGAGCTCCACAATGCAGATGCCGTCGCTGAACGCCTTCCGCACCCGAGTGACCAGTTCCAGCGCCAAGCGAGTCTTTCCGACGCCGCCAGGGCCCACCAGAGTCAGAAGCCGGGAGCGTGTCATCAGCTCACGGGCTTCAGTAAGCTCGCGACGCCGGCCGATGAAACTCGTCAGTTGATGGCCGCCGTGTGAACGGCCGACAAGTGCGTCGGTACTCATGTTCCTCCTGTGATGCACAAAACAATACAGGTAACAGGTCAGGTCATCTGACGCGTTTTTATTCCATCACAAAAGATCAAACTTGGAGGTAGTTGCAAGGATGCAACTCAGGCCCCGATCCAGGTAAAACGACGGAATCCGCTGCTGATGCCGCCATCTGTTTCCTGTGAACGCTCCCTCCCTAAATTTTTCTACAGTCTAGGAGAACCCATGTCACTCGCTGTTGAGCGACCAGATGAGCTCGATCGAATGCGCTTCTTTATCAACGGAGAGTGGGCCGAACCCAGCGCCGTCCGCATCCAGCAGCAGGTAGAGGCCGCCACGGGCGAGATCATTGGTCTCGCAGCGTTAGGTTCGGAAGCGGATATTGATGCGGCCGTGAAGGCTGCGCGGGGCGCCCTCGACAATGGTCCTTGGGGCAGGTCCACCGCCGCCCAACGCGCGGTAATGCTGCGCGAATTTGCCAATGCACTCGAACGCCGTGCCATGGACACGTCACAGCTCGTCAGCAGGGAAAACGGCATGCCTTTCGGTTTGTCGCAGATGCTCAATGGCGGTGCTCCCTCCGCCCTACTGAGAATCTACGCCGATGTAATAGAAGCCCTCCCGTTGGAAGAGGTACGTCCAAGCCAGGCAGGGTCAACAATCGTCCGGCGTGAACCGGTGGGCGTGGTAGGTGCCATAGCACCTTGGAACTTCCCGCAGGCGCTGGCGATGTTCAAGATCGCCCCTGCCCTGGCGGCCGGCTGCACTGTTGTCCTCAAACCATCCCCGGAGACCGCTCTGGACTCTTATGTATTTGCTGATGCAGCCCGTGAGGCAGGACTCCCCGATGGGGTGCTCAACATTGTCCTCGGCGATCGTGATGCCGGAGCTGCACTCGTTTCGCATCCACTAGTTGACAAGATCGCATTCACCGGATCAACCGAAGCCGGCAGGGTCATCGGTGCCGAGTGCGGACGCCTTATCCGCCGCTGCACACTGGAACTCGGTGGAAAATCGGCAGCCGTTTTCCTCGAGGACGGCAATATTGGGACTTTCCTTTCCGGGTTGGACAATGCCTCGTTCCTGAACAACAGCCAGACATGCACCACCCAGTCGCGCATCCTGATCGCGCGTTCCCGGTATGAAGAGGTTGTGGATGCCATTGCCAGTTTCGCTGACTCGTACAAACTCGGGAACCCACTTGATCCATCCGTGACAATGGGGCCTATGGCCACTCAGGGCCACCTCGAACGGGTTTTGGGCCATATCGAAACAGCGAAAAGTTCCACTGCCCGACTCGTTGCCGGCGGTGGTCGCCCGGCGGGGCTGGACCGGGGTTGGTTTGTCCAGCCCACAGTGTTCGCCGACGTTGACAACAATGATCGTCTCGCTCGGGAGGAAGTTTTTGGGCCGGTTATGGCCCTCATCCCATTCGATGATGATGAGGATGCCGTGAGAATGGCCAATGACAGCAACTATGGCCTCGGCGGGTCGGTGTGGAGCGCTGACGAAGATCGAGCGTTGTCGGTGGCACGAAGGGTGCGTACCGGGACGATCGGCCTGAATTATTACACCCTTGATCTCGGTGCCCCCTTCGGTGGATTCAAGGACTCAGGCATTGGTCGCGAGCTCGGCCCGGAAGGGATCAACGCTTACCTCGAATACAAGTCGATCTACGGCTCTTCCAAGTACTTGCCTGCCTAGACAGGCATTCATCAAGACCTGATGCGCACTCCGGGCACCCGGTCCAGTAAGGGAGTTTGAATCTTCATGACAAATCCGACCGAAGTCGTCGACGCCTACTTCGCGGGAGTGAAAGCAGGAGACGCCAACGCCGTTGCAGCACTGTTTGCACCTGATGCCCAGCTAATTAACGCCAAAGGAACCCTCGTGGGTGCAAACGCAATAAAGAGGATGTACCAAAACGGACTGGCTCCAGGGGCGATGACGCCAAGCCCACGGCCGCCAGTGGTGAACGGTGATCACGTTGCCGTTGAGATAGACCTGGATGCGAACGGGGTTCCTCTCAAACTCGGGGATTTTTTCACCATTAGAGACGGCAAAATCCAGACTTTGACCATTTACAGCCTCACTCCCACGGACGCAGGCCTGTTCGACAAGGTGGGAGTGGACCCGGCCCAGTAACCGGAGGCAGACACACGTTGTCACTGGAAACCAGAGGTCCGGCTGCCGGATACATTCCAGAGCAGTTTCAGCACCATTGATGAGGAGAACACATGAAGGTCGCAATTTTTGGCCCTGAACGCAGAGTTGGCATGATACGGAACGAATCCGTGGTCGATGTCAATGCCACCTATGCAAAGTATCTCGCAGAGACGACCGGGGCGCCCCGCGCTCAGGCACAAGCCGACCTTGTTGTCCCACATGAGCTAAGTGCCTTCATCACGGAGGGAACGCGGGCGCTTGAGGAAGCACAAACCGCCGTGGAGTATCTATGGTCCGCAGCAGAAGACGACCGCGGTCTCCTGGGCGAGCAGCTCTGCTTCAAGTTGGGCGAAGTGGAACTTCACCCCCCGGTCGCCAAGGAGGCTCGGATTTTCTGCGCCTTGGCGAACTTTTACGACCACATGGACGCGGCGAGTAAGAACAGCTCGGCCGCAGACACTACCGAAGTCCTGGAGCGCCTTGTTCAGGGCGGGCCGAAGTACTTCCTCAAAGATCACCGGGCGGTTTCCGCTGACGGACAAGAAGTACGCTACCCCGAGCGGACAAAGCGCCTGGATTACGAGGCAGAAATTGCCATCATCATTGGCAAGCGCGGGCGGGATATCCGCAGTGATGAGGCACTCCCATACATCTGGGGTTACACCTTGCACAATGACTGGTCTGTTCGAGACAACGTCTCCTTCGGTCCAGACTTCATGCATTCAAAGAATTTTGATACCTCCGCAACCATCGGCCCCTGGATCGTGGTGGGGGAAGATCTCGACCCCCAGAACATCCCCATCGAATGCCGTGTAAACGGCGAGATCAGGCAAAGCGGCAGCACGAAGTCGATGGTGCACGATTTCGCTGGGTTTATCCAGCATTTGTCGGCAGATACCACGCTGTATCCCGGTGACCTTGTCAGCAGCGGCACTCCGAAGGGAACGGCCATCGATTCCAGCCAACAACAGCCGGACGGGTCCCACCCGGAAACACTGTTCGTGAAACCAGGCGATGTCGTCGAAGTCTCTTCCAGCCTCATCGGGACCATCCGGAACCAGGTCGTCAAGGCGGCCAACTAAAACTTACGTTCACGCAAAGAGCCGCCACTCGCTTGCACGCTGACGTGACCCTTACAGATGAAGGAAGACAAGAAATGACCGAGAAGAAACAACATTCGGTCGGCGGAGTCCTCTACGACCGACCATTCAAAATCCGCCGTCTCAACCACTTCGGCATCAGCGTGGAGGACACCGGCGCCTCACTCGCTTACTACACAGAACTCCTGGGCTTTTACCAAGCGGATGCCCTGGACCTTCAAAAGTACGATCCGGGAGTGTGGCTGGACGGCCTGTCTGACACGAACATCTATTTCCTGCGCCACAACAGCGATCACCACACTTTCGTCCTGATGCCGCGGCCATGGGTGGAGCACATGGGCTCCCCGGCACGTGGCGACCTCACCATCAACCAGATCACCTGGCAGGTAGGGAGCCTCCGCGAAGTTGTCGAAGCCCGGCTATGGCTCGAGTCGCTCGGCAACAAAATTGAACGGTACGGCCGTGACCCGGGTTCCAACTGGCACACATACTTTCCCGATCCCACCGGGCACACGAATGAACTTGAATACGGGATCGAACAGGTCGGCTGGGATGGTCGCAGCAAACCCGAAGTCCTGTGGCCTTGGGCCAACGAGCACCCGGCACTGCCCACTAGTTCAGAGGCAACCGAGCTGGCTGCCGCAGAATCTGACGGAGTCGACCTGACTTCCGGTTATCGCTGGAAGGACGAACTGCCCAAAACCTTTGACGTCGGTGGCGTTCTTCTTTCTCGTCCGTTCAAACCCGTTCGCATCGGCCCGGTCAGTATCTTCGTTGAAGACGTGGCCACTGCTGAGCAGTTCTATACGGAGCGGCTGGGCCTGGTCAAAAGCGAAGAGACCACCGTTGAGGGACACCGTGTTGTGTTCCTGCGGGCCAACACGGAACACCACAGCCTCGGTCTATTTCCGCTGGAGCTCCGCAAAGTGTTGGGAGTCAGTGAACATAGCACCCTGCTGGCCTTCGCCATCCAGCTAGGGTCCTACGAGCAACTCCGAGCAGCCCGTACGTTCCTCGAACAGCGTGGAGTGAAACTCATTGATCTGCCACAGGAAGTCCACCCAGGCATCGACTACGTCATCCACGCAGTCGATCCGGACGGGCACGTCATGCAGTTGTACTACTACATGGAACAAATTGGATGGGACGGCAAGGCCAAGCCTGCGGCCCAGCGGCGGACCGTGGACCCCGACAATTGGCCCGAGGCGCTGGAGCCGCTATCCGATACATACGGGGGAGAGACGTTCTGGGGACCCCTCGGATAAGCCCCTCAAGGTGCCCGCGTCGGTAATACACAAGGCTTCCCGGAACCGCTCTTCTCGGCGTAGGGGCCCTGGAAATTCAATAACTACCACGTTGGCGGTCCAGCCAAAGTGCCTTTGAAAGGAACGGCATGAGCCGGATAGTAATTAGCGGCGCCTCAGGGGATCTGGGCCGCCGCGTCACCAAGCTTCTATTGAAGAACACAGCGCACGAAGACCTCACTCTCGTCACTCGCACGCCTGGAAAGCTGTCGGATCGGGCAGCACAGGGCATTCATGTCCTGCAGGGGGAATATCAGGACCGCGAATCACTCGACGCAGCCTACCTCGGCGCTGAGACGCTGTTTCTCATCAGCGGACTCAACCTCGGGCGCAGAATCGCGGAGCACCGCAACGCTATTGCCGCCGCGCAGCGGGCCGGTATCCGCCACATCGTCTACACGTCGGTGAGCGGTGTCCAACCCAATAACCCGGCGATGTCTGCCAAGGACCACTATCAAACTGAACTTGACCTGCGCGCATCCGGTTTGAAGTTCACTTTTCTCCGCAACGCGCTGTACTCCGAGATTGTCAGCAGCATCCAGATCGCACCGGCAGCTCCATCCGGCCGGCTGGAAATGGCCACCGGATCCGGCAGCCTCGCTCCTGCAGCAAAAGCAGATGTGGCAAGGGCAGCGGCCGCTGTACTTCAGGACCCCCAGCAACATGAAGGAGCCGTCTATGAAATAACGGGGCCCCAGCTGCTGAACTACGAAGAAATTGCACGGATCGGAGCGGAAGTCTACGGTACCCCGATTGGATATACGCCGGTCACCCCGGAAGAGCGACAGGCATTTTTCGACTCCATAGGGATGCCTCGAACCTACGATCCGAACATGCCCTTAAACCCAGACGGCCACCTTTGGGCCAGCGACGAACTCGTGACAGCAGATATGGCGGTTGCCCAGGGCTATCAGGCCGTCCTGTCCCAGCACGTGAAGCAGATTACAGGACAGGAGCCTGAGTCCCTGCGGTCAGTCATGGAGCGCGTGAAGTCAACGCGATACGACCTCATCGAAGAAGCGGTCTAAGAGCCATTTCCCGCTAGTACCCCCAACAAAACAGGGCGGGCTCGACCACAGGCTACATGCCACGCCGGCCGCTCAGAATACAGAAAGAAGTTTCATCATGGGAGACACCAACGGAACGCAAGGCGTAGCCGTCAATGACGTGCCGGCATACCCGGACGTTCCAACCTATCTGAATGTTCTCGGGAGCCTGCACATCTGGGAAGGGGACGGCTGGAAGGCCGAATCGCTGTCGTGGAAAAAGGGTGCCTACATTGCATCCAACCTCAGCGGCCTTCCCGAAATCACCTTCAGTGGGCCGCACGCCCAGGATTTCCTTTCACGACTCAGCATCAACAACGTATACAAGTGGCCGATCGGCACGTCAAAGCACCTTGTTATGCTCGATGAAAACGGATGCATCGCCAACCACGCCCTAACAGTCCGGGACAGCGAGGAGTCCTTCCGCCAATTCGCTTCCATGCCCTGGCCCATGTTCAAGGCTCCTGATCTGGGTATCGACGTCGGTATCAGCCTCAGAAACATCTTTCTGTTCCAAGTTGCCGGGCCCACGTCGCTGCAGGTTCTGGAACGGCTTCTGGGCGACCAGGTGCGAAGCCTCAACTTTCTGGATGTCAAGAAAGTCAGCGTCCCTGGCATAGATGAGACGGTGGAAATCGAGCTGTCTCGAATCGGGATGTCCGGCACCCTTGCCTATGAATTGAGAGGCCCACTCGAGCATGGTCCGGCCATCTTCGACGCCGTCTACCAGGCGGGTAAGGATTTCGGACTCAAGCGCCTTGGCTGGCGGACGTACGTAGTCAATCACACAGAAGGCGGGTTTCCACAGCAAGGGTGCACCTTCTTACCGGCCGCCTACGCGGATCCCGAATTTATTGCCCACCCCGTGTTCGGTGCCGGAACACCATTATCAAATACGCCCGGAGGTCTGCCCGGCAGTCTTAGTCCATTGGATATGAGGGCCCGGCTGAGGACTCCATATGAAGTCAACTGGGGCTGGATGGCCAAGTTCGATCATGACTTCATCGGCCGTGAAGCCCTGGAGGCCGAGTCGGCGAATCCCCAACGTAAGACCGTTGTGCTCAAGTGGAACAAAGAAGATATCCTCGATGTCTTCGCCTCCCAATTTGAGGTTGGGGAAGAGTACAAGCACTTCGAGTTCCCAACAACACCCCAGTCCCCGGCAGGGGGGCACGCTGACCTCGTCACCAAAGATGGTCAGCCTGTGGGTGTCTCATCGCTGGCCGTCTATTCGTACTACTACCGCGAAATGATCTCGCACACGACCCTTGATGTGGACCAGGCACACATCGGCAACGAAGTCGTGGTGCATTGGGGTGATCATGGCTCCCGGATCAAAGCAATCCGTGCAACGGTGGAACGCTTCCCATACCTGGACCTGCCTACCAACAAGGACTACGACATCGACGCGATTCCGGCCGCCGTTTCATGAGTCAGACAAGGGACCCCGGCTTCCAGACGACAAAACCCAGCGGTGCATTGCTGCAGAAACAAACGATCGCCCGCCTCCTCATACAGTGCCCCGATCGCCCTGGAATAGTAAGCGCCGTTAGCAGTATTCTGTCGGAGTTCGGGGCGAACATCGTCTCATTGGACCAGCATTCCACCGATCCCACCGGCGGGGTATTCTTCCAACGCACAGAGTTCCACCTGGAGCATTTCAGTGCAAGGCGAGCCGAGCTCGAGGAGCAGATACGAGCGAAAATCGAGGCTCCATACGGCGCAGAGTGGCAGCTGACCAGCGCTGCTCAACGCAAACGCGTCGCCATTTTCGTTTCCAAGACAGACCATTGCCTCCTTGATCTGTTGTGGCGGCAACGGCGTGGGGAACTGCACATTGACATTGCCCTCGTGGTTTCCAACCACTCGGACCTTGCCGAGGACGTGCGCTACTTCGGGATTCCCTTTGTGCACGTGCCGGCGGACGCAAAAGATAAGAGTGCCATGGAGAAGACACAGCTGGAGTTGCTGCGCGGAAATGTCGACCTCATAGTGCTCGCCCGGTACATGCAGATCATCTCCGACGATTTTCTTCAAGAAGTTGGAGTCCCGCTGATCAACATTCATCATTCCTTCCTTCCAGCCTTCATTGGGGCGGGGCCCTATCAGAAGGCGAAAGACCGTGGAGTGAAAATGATCGGTGCAACTGCGCATTACGTGACGGCTGATCTCGACGAGGGACCCATCATCGAGCAGGATGCTATTCGTGTTGACCATGCAGATTCGGCTCAAGAGCTGATGAGGAAGGGTGCCGACGTCGAGCGACGTGTGCTCACCAGGGCCGTCGCGTGGCACTGCGACGATCGCATACTTCGCCATGGAAATCACACGGTGGTCTTCTGATCCCGCTCCCCTCATGGGAGCAGAACGAACAAGCCCGCGTCAATGCCGGGAATCACTAACAGTTCGGGCAAAATGCTCGGCCGGGTATTCCGGTCGAGCATTTTTGCTTGCTGGCAGGGAAGAACCAGATAGGTGCGATATTGCGGACGTCGCTCATGGAGCGGTGCTGATCATGTCACGGCTCGCGGCAGGACACCGTCGAAATATGCAAACCATTGTTACTTATGTCACTCCCTGATAGGTTCAGCTGCTGTGGAAACGATGATGTTTAACCTCGGTAGCAATGTTCAACTCGAGATTCTCGCGTCCGGCCCTCCGGGCGGGATCCGACCCCGTTCTGCTTTTCTCTTTGTGCATGGCCTCGGCCATGACGCCACATGCTGGCGCAAATGGATGCACGCAGCTTCCGAGGAAGGCTATGCGGCGTACGCGGTCTCGCTCAGGGGCCACGGCCGCAGCGGAGGAAGCCTGCGTTCGGCGCGGCTGAAGGATTATGTTGAAGACGTCCTCCGCGCGGTCGAGACTGTGGATGCTGATGAGATCGTCTTGGTTGGCCACTCACTCGGTGGCCTGGTGGTGCAGCGGGTGTTGGCGCTGCAGCCGGCGAAGGTGAGCGCGGGCGTGCTTGTTGGCTCCATTACTTCCGGTCCGGCCTTCGGAACGGTCTTTTCGGTGCTGAGAAGCCATCCGTGGCAGGCGATGCGGTTTCTCGCGGGTCGAAGCCTTCGGCTGCCGCCAGACATGCTGTTCGAGCGGATGGGCACTGAGGAGGCGGCGGAGATCTCCCGATCCCTTTGCGGCGAGTCACCCTGGGTCCAGTACCAGCTGCTTTTCCACTTGCCGTCGAGGGTGAAGTCCGAATATCCACTTCTGTCCGTCTACAGCAAGCATGACCGAATGGTGCCGGCGCGGTCAGCGCGCGCAACCGCACGACGCTGCGGCGCCGATGTGCGGGAACTCGCCGGGATCGGACATGACATGATGCTCGACGGCGACTGGGAGGAGGCCTGGAACGTAATCAGCGACTGGTGGAAGGCGCTGCGGGTCGAGGCCATCTCCCGGACGGCAAGGCCAGCAGATTGAGTACCGACAGACCATTGCTTGAAAGAGCTGTATAGCCTAAGCTTCTTTCAATCGCAGAGTTCACCTTGTGTCCCCGATCACACTTGAGGATTCGGTTGCCATGAGCAAGGCGCAAGGGAACAACCTAGACGGCAATCGCTCACGGAAGACTGCGTGCCCCGATCCACGAGCACTACGAGCTTCGCATCAGCTCACGCGCGCCAACGACGGCGTGCATTAGAAAGGCAAACAACATGGCAATTGCCAACGAGGCGTCAAAGACGACCGGCCTCCGGACCCCGGGATCCTCCCGCTTGACCGTTCAGGAAATACTCAATCAAGCGCCGCTTGGCAACAGGAGGCGCGTGATCATCCTTCTCGGGTTCCTGACCATGACCCTGGAAGGAGTTGAAATCGGCCTGTGGGGATTCATTTACCCACAAATAGTCACCCAGTGGGGTACCTCGCTGGCAACAGTCACCACCATGGTGACGCTGGGAGTTGTGGGCCTCACCGTCGGTTCAATCGTTGCCGGCCCGCTGTCGGACCAGATCGGCCGAAGGCTCCCAATTATCGTAGGCACAGCAGGATTCGGGCTGGCCACCTTAGGCGGCGCGCTGGCACAAAACGACCTTACGTTGGGAATCTTCCGGGTGGTGGCATGCCTGTTCCTCGGAGCTGTGATGCCCCTGGTCATCACACTCGTTGCCGAGTTCGCGCCTGAAAAGCGTAAGGCCGCCATTGTGGCCATCACGTTCACGGGTTTCCCGTTGGGGACTGTCATCACCGGCTTCCTGGCATCCACCATTCTTCCCACCCTGGGCTGGCAGTGGCTGCTCGGAACCGGAACAGGCCTGGCATTGATTCTCCTGCCCGCGCTGTTGTGGGGCCTTCCGGAATCAACGGTGTTCATGATTCGAAGGGGAGGCCGGACAGAAAAAGTGACGAAGGTACTGAGTGCCATCATCCCCGGCTTCGACATGAACACAGTGGATCTGACGGGCGCACCGCAGGCTGGCGCCGCCAAGCCGGTTGGAGGTGTCAGGGCCGTACTGTCCAAGAAACTTGTGGTGGTATCGCTGCTCATCTGGCTTTGCTACTTCATCTGCGCCGCAGTGGTTTATATGTTCCTGAACTACCTGCCGCTGATCGTCAAGCAACTCCATATCGACGCCGCGGGCACAGGCAATGTGGTCTCGATGTTCGGCATCGGCGGTGTGATCGGAGCCTTGGCTATCGGGTTTGCCATGGAGAAGCTGGGCAAATATGTATCCCTCGGTGCGGCCTTCACGCTGGCCGCCGGAGCGGCCTGGATCCTTGCATCAGTCAATCTGACCTTGCCCCTGCTGCTGGTTCTGGGCTTCACCATCGGCGTTGTGCTGGTGGGTGCCAACAGCGGTATGAACGCACTGAGCACATCGGTTTTCCCCACTGAAGCCCGCGCAACCGGCGTGTCATGGATGCACAGCTTCGGCAAGGCCGGCTCCATCGTCAGCGGTGTGCTGGGTGGCGTGATGCTGGGCGCAGGATGGGGCGTTGACCAGATCTTCTTCGCCCTGGCCATTCCACTCCTGGCCGGAGCTGCAGCCGTGGGCGCAGTCAGAGCGATGACCACACGCCGTTCACGTTCCGACGCATAAGGGTCACCGGACGCCAGCGATAAAGAGTCCCCATCCGAGCCACCTTGCTCCTTCTCCGGAGCAAGGTGGCTCCGCTGTTTGCCGAGTCAGCAGCGGAGGGAAGGTTCGGTGACTTCCGGACGGGGTGCTGTCGCACCTCCAGGCCTAGTTCGTGTGCGCCGCCTCCGGCAGGCGCCGACTGGAGAAGCAATTGGCATCCCGCGCCGAGTTGCTCAGGGCTCGATGATCCCGCGCCGCGGTCATGCCCCACTGGGGAGTGTCCTGAACGCGGAAAAGACCTCCGGGTGGAGCTGGACTCTCTACAAGTCCAGCTCCACCCGAAGGTCTTTCCTTGTCACCCCTGCACGCCGCAGCCGATTCCCACAACTCAAGCGCCCGACGTCGGACGTCAAGTTAGGAACGTCCGCGCGAACTTGCTGTGGTTACGGCTGCGTCGAAGCGTCAGCGCTCTTTCTTGGCTGGCGAACCGTGAATGAGAGTCCGTATTCCGGTGCCAAGGACAAAAGCCGTGGCAAGGCCCAAGAGGGCCCAGGAGATGAGTTCCGAGCCGGCGACGTCGACGGTCTTGAGCCACCGGATGCCGTAGTTCGCCGACGTTGACACCGGGAAGGTGAAGATCCAGAACGTCAGCGAAAACGGCAGGCTGGCGTACTGGGGAATCAGAAACACCTGCATCAGAATCATCATGAGGAGGATTCCCGTGAGTCCTGTCTGGATGATTCCGGAACCCTCCGGGCGGATGACTATCCAGGCAACGCAGGCCGTTGCGGGGGCGGCCACATACGCGGCCAAGACGGGCTTCAACTCGTCCGGCATCTCAATCCCCGCCATGAAGCGCACCGTCACCACCGTTCCCATCACCAGCCAGAAAAAAGCGCCGGTTCCCCACGCGGCGATCGCCGCTTGGGGCAAACCCATGGTGGAGAAGCCGATGCTGGCGATGAAGGGACCTGCGGCAACGGGAAGCAGGTAACCCGGGTGGACCCATTCCAGAGTCACTCCTCCGGTCACCCAGTGGGCCAGAAGTCTTGCTCCGAGCAGCGTAAGAGCGATGATGAAGCACAGGCACAGCACGGACCAAAACGTCTTGTTGTATTCGATGTAGTGACTGCTCAGGAGGATGCCCACCAGGGGAATGAACGACGCTGACGGGCCGTTTCCGGGGTGCCTTAGTTCTTTGTCGAAGTGTCCCTTGGACCCGTATCGGAAACTTTTTGCCAGGTACCGGATAAGCAGGATGGACCAGATGCCGGCACTTATCCCGTAAAAGACCTCCGCTGGCCATGCGGGAGCATGAAGTGTCAGGCGTGCCGCCTGCCAGGCGCCTCCCAGCCCACTGATGCCCAGGGGAATGGCAAACAGGTTGAAGGGGTGCGACGGAGGCTTTGGCGGTGGTTCAGTGACGAGATCGGGCAACCGCGCTTCCGAAGCTGTCGCACCGCGCCCTATCGTGGGCGCCTGTCTGCTGGTCAACTGAGCAGCTTCATGGCCGCACCCCACAATGCACCCGGGTTTATCCGATCAGGATGAAGCGCAAGCATTGCGGAGAAGAACTCCTCCGGCGTTGGTTGCTCGGCCAGGAGCTTTGATGCGTCCAAAAGGTACCTGCGGGTCTCCTGGATCTGTCCGGGCAGATCGGGCAATGCGGGATTCTTGTGCCCGGCGACAACGAACTTCGGCTCAAGGCTCTCCGCGATATCAATCGCCCGCAGCCAGGCTTCGAGACCCCCGTCCTGGGACTCGGTCAGGTAAGGGTGGACCCCGTTATAGACGGCGTCTCCGGCTACCAGCAGCCCGATGGAGGGAACAAAGAGCATGGTGGTGTTGTCGGTGTCGGTATGGCCCACTTCAATGATCTGCAGTTCATGGCGCTCCAGTTCAAACGAGCCATTATCCACTGGCTGAGTCACTGTAGTGGTGGGCGGAATCTGGTCCGGGAAGATCGAGTCCCAGAAGGAGGAACGGAACTCCGGGGAGCCGTGCATGGCCATTTCCTGGAGCGTGCCCGGGGTTGCCAGTACTGTAACCCCCGGAAACCGTTCGACCAGGGGACCTGCGCCGAACCAGTGGTCGCCGTGGCCGTGCGTGATGTAGATGTGGCTAAGTGTCTTCCCTGAGGCCTCAATCCAGTCCCCGACTCTCGTTGTCTGGTCCACCGTCATGGGCGGGTCAACCAGCACCGCGTTCTCCTGTCCGGAGATCAGCGTGGAGGATAGCGGGGACCAGATTCGAGGATCCCCATTGGGAAGTGTCCCTCGTCCTGTTTGAGGGAGGGTGCCGGAGACGAAGACGTCGTAAGCCAGCTCGGTTGTGGGTGCCATAGTATGTGTCAACTTCCCTGAAGTTTGTGGTGGCTTAGAGGTGCAGCAAGAACCAGTCGAGGGCGGCGGAACTTGATTCTTCGAAGTTTTCTACGTACGGCTCGAAGTGGCCTCCCGGAAGCATCACGAGTGATTTGGGCTCCTGGGCTTGCTCGTAGGCCTCGAGGGCCAGGTCCGTGCCGGTCAGTTCATCGTCGGCAGCCACGATGAAGAGCAGCGGCTTCGGCGACACCCTTGACGCCCAGACTCCCGGTTCGTAGAGGCGCGCTGCCCGGGTGGATTGCAAGGTGACGGTGTTGTCCCAGCCGTATTCTTCGGGGCCAGGTTGCGTGTAGAAGCGCAGGGCGGAGGGAAGCCGGTACGCGGCAGGCTGATTTGGATCACTGCTTACCACTGCGATCATCCTGGGTGCCTTGCCGGCGGCTTGGTCCCGTTCGTCGTCGACGAAGGACTGTTCCAGCGCAATCCGGGCGTCACCTACTGCACGGCGGGAACCAGCCACATGGCCGTTAATGGCGGGCACCTGGGACACCACTGCTTTGAGCCGTCCTTCCGTGGCCCCCAAAACAAGCGCGTGTCCGCCGGAGTAGCTGGACCCCCAGAGGCCTATGCGCGAGGGGTCCACTTCGGGCATGCCTTCGAGATAGGTCACTGCCCGGCGCCAGTCCTTGATCTGCTGCCAGGGATTGATGTCGTGGCGGAGTTCCCCCTCGCTCGCGCCGAAATTGCGGTGGTCGTGGACCAGGACCACGAATCCGTTGGCAGCAAAGCGGGAGGCGTATGCATCAAGGCGATGGGCGCGGGTTCCCGCATAGCCGTGTGCCATGGTGATGGCGGGATGTGGTCCTGGCCCATCCGGGATGTAGAGCCAAGCGCGGAGCTTGATTCCGCCGTCGGCCGTGAATTCAACATCCAATCGTTCTGCCATGAGTCTCTCTTTTCTTTCCAGCGCCCCTGGACGGGGCAGGGTGAAACCGCGGGAGCAACGGCGCGCGCCGCGGGGAATTTGTGAGGTGGTTAAGGGGGTAAAGATGTGAAATAAGCGTACAGCTATAGCCTCTGTCCTGCAACGGTTTTTTGGCGTATGCTCCTTTCACGGCCGCGAGCCGGCTACCCATTCCAGATTTCCTTCTCCGAAGCACCACGAAAGGCGGAAGCATGGCAAGCAGCTTCATCTACGACGGAATCCGTACCCCCTTCGGAAAATTCGGTAAGTCATTGGCTGGCGTTCGTCCTGACGATTTGGCCTCCCATGTGATCCGCGAAGTGGTGGACAGGCAGCCAGGGCTGGAAGCGGACAGGATCGACGAGGTGATCCTGGGCAACGCCAATGGTGCTGGCGAGGATAACCGCAATGTGGCACGCATGGCTGTGCTGCTCGCAGGGCTTCCGACGTCGGTACCTGGCGTCACGGTCAATCGACTGTGCGGCTCGGGACTTGAGGCTGCCATCCAGGCAAGCCGCGCTGTGGAAATCGGGGATGCGGATCTGATTGTTGCCGGAGGCGTCGAATCGATGAGCAGGGCGCCCTGGATCCTGGCAAAACCCGAGCGGGCGTATCCGGCCGGCCCTGAAACCCTGCACAGTTCGACGCTGGGCTGGCGTATGGTCAATCCCCGGATGAACGAGGCCTGGACTATCTCCAATGGCGAGACGGCTGAGATCCTGGCCGACAAGTTTGGCATATCAGGGACCGAGCAAGACCAGTTTGCCGTGAGAAGCCACACCTTGGCTGCCAAGGCCTGGACCCAGGGCATCTACGACGACGAAGTCGTGCCCCATCCGGATTCGGCGCTCCTCACCGATGAGGGCGTGCGACCCAGCACTTCCGAGGCGGCCCTGGCTGGCCTGGAGCCGGCATTCCGTGACGGTGGCTCCGTAACTGCGGGTAATTCCTCTCCGCTCAATGATGGGGCGGCTGCCATGCTCATCGGCCGTGAGGGTGCCCTCGAAACGGAACCTTTGGCTCGCATCGTTTCACGTGGGGTGGACGGCAACGATCCGAACGTTTTCGGCATTGCCCCTGTGGAGGCTGCGAATCAAGCGCTTGCCCGGGCAGGCAAGACCTGGGCAGACGTCGACGTCGTCGAGCTCAACGAAGCGTTTGCCGCCCAAAGCCTTGCGTGCCTGCGGCTTTGGCCTGACCTGGATCCGGAGAAAGTGAATATCCATGGTGGAGCGTTGGCGCTGGGCCACCCGCTGGGGGCGTCCGGCTCCCGCATTCTCATACACCTGGCGCGCGAGCTGAAGCGCCGTGGAGGCGGTGTTGGAGTCGCTGCCATTTGCATCGGCGTCGGGCAGGGCCTTGCTGTCGTTCTGGAGCGATAGCTGCCGCCCCCGCCCCCCGCGCGGTTGGGCCATCCAAGGCGTTTTCAAATTCTGAATAAACACTCTTGTCTGAAATAGGTAAAGCGGATACGCTTACTTCAGCTGACGTTCACTAGGCTCCAAAACTTCCCACCACCGCAGGCCGCGCCGATGCAGCCTCAGGTCGCGTTTCTTCCACAGGAACGCCCCCACACTGACAAGGAAAGATACAGGCTCTCCATGATCATCAATAGTGCGGACCTCGACGCCGTCGACTCCTACAAACTCCTCATCGGAAGCATCATTCCCAGGGCCATCGCGTGGGTGAGCACCGTCTCGCCCGATGGGGTGGCCAATCTTGCGCCCATTTCCTTCTTCACGGCGGTAGGGCGAAAGCCGCCCATGGTGTCTATCTCGCTGCAGCCGCGCTCAGACGGGAAGACCCTGAAGGACACGTTCGTCAACATTCGGGAAACGGGAAACTTTGTGGTCAACGTGGCGACGCTTCCACAGGCGCACGCCCTGCACTCCTCGGCCTTCGAATTTCCCTCGGGTATCGACGAGTTTGAGGCCGTGGGTCTTGAAAAAGAGGCTTCACAAGCCGTGTCTGCGCCCAGGATCAAAGACGCCCCCATCGCCATGGAATGCATCGTTAACCGCATCATCCCTGTGGGCGAGATGAACGATCACGTGGTCTGGGGCGAAGTTGTCCGTTTCCACGTCAAAGACGAGCTTTACCTCGAGCGAGGCCGGATTGATACGGCTGCAGTTACTGCCGTCGGGCGGTTGGCGGCTGAGTACACACTGGTTGAAAACGTGTTCACCACGCCCCTTGAGGATGAACTCCTGAAGTCCAAGCACAGTCAACGCATGGCACGGCTGGACGGTCAGCCGAATGACTGGTCACCTATCAATACAGCAGCCTGGTCCCCATCCGGCTCGACCCTCACCAAGGAGCAGTAGATGAGCACTGTAATGGAGCAGTTGCAGAAGCAGGACCCCTCGTTGACAACCACTGGCAGCGGCGATGTGGCCGTGCTTTTCATCCACGGATTCCTGGATGACCAGAGTGTCTGGGACGACGTCGTCTCCGAACTCGCCACCGCCAACGCCCAGTTTCTGAGGCTGGACCTGGCAGGGATGGGGGACCGGAGCGGGGATGAAGGCCCCTACAGCCTGGAGCGATACGCCGACGACGTCGCTCGCGTCGTGGCGGGTCTGGACAGGCCCGTCGTGGTCGTCGCGCAGAGCATGGCAACGCTCGTAGCCGAACTAGTTGGGGTCCGCCATCCAGACAAAGTGGTGGGTGCTGTATTTGTTACCCCGGTGCCTTTAGCGGGGACACACCTTCCTGAGGAAGCTGTTGGTCCTTTCCGGCATCTGGGTGGAGATGCAGCAGCCCAACGAGGGATCCGGCAGTACCTCGGCGGCGGGTTGAACGAGTTCGGGTTGGACAAGCTCACCTACATAGGGGGCCGCATCCGTCCGGAAGTTGTGACCCACCTCGTGGATTGCTGGAACGAAGGGATTCCGAACGCCCCTGCGGAGAGCGACTTTAGCTCACCAGTGTTAATAATCCGCGGTGAAGCAGACCCGTTCGCGACCGCCGAGCTGATCTCTTCAGCTGTCGCCCCGCGATTCCGGCACGTCAAGGAGGAAGTACTCAGCGGGGCGGGCCACTGGCCGCACGTCGAGCAGCCTCGGAACGTGGCTGGCCTCATCGGTCAGTTCCTCAAGGAAGTTTCTGAAGCCTCTGCCACTACGTCTGGCGGAGCAGACGCCCAAGGCTGGATAAACGCTTTTGCCAGCAAATCCGCTGACGACTTTGGCGAGGCTTTCCACCGCGACGTTGTGCTTGAGGCTTCCGTCATCCGGTCGCCCATCACCGGCCGGGAGAACGTGAAAGCGGTAATGAGCGCAGCCAGCTCTATTTACGAATCGCTGGAGTTCACCCATCAAACCGTCAATGGGCCGCGCACTTACCTTGAATGGCAGGCCACCGCGTTCAGTGGTCTCAAGATCGACGGAGTCACTATCCTCACCAAAGACGAAGCCGGCCAGATCGTCTCGGCTGCCATCCACCATCGCCCGCTTGACGCAGCGCTCCGGTTTTCGGCTGAACTGGGGAAACGCCTCGGGAAGTCCGTGGGCGATGAATCCCGTTTCTACTCCGCCGACTGATTCCTTCGGATTCAGCTGGTTCGCAACTACTTCCTAGCGAAAGGGCTTATGCCAATGACCCACCTTACGTTTACGGTCCAGGACCAGATTGCCACCATCATCCTGGACAATCCGCCCCAGAACCGGATCGACCTTCAGATGGCGGACGAGCTTTCCGAAGCTGTGACCGCCATAGGCAGTAGCGACGCCCGTGTGGTCATCATTCGGGCTGAAGGCGCGGACTTCAGTTTCGGAGGCGACATCATGACATGGCCGGGTGCGGAAACGCGGGAGTTGCGTGCCTTGTTTGAGCGCTACATGTCAGTCTTCAACCAGTTGGAGTTGCTGCCGATGCCGGTGATTGCCGAAGTCCAGGGCCTTTGCTTTGGAGGAGGGTTTGAACTCGCCCTGAGGGCCGACCTCATTTTCGCAGCAGAATCAGCGGAGTTCGGGCATCCGGAGCAAACTCTTGGCATCGTCACCCTCTTGGGTGGCATCTATCGCGTTGCCGAAAGGGCAGGCAAGACCCGGGCAGCAGAATGGGCGATGACTTCGGAGAAAGTATCCGCTTCGGAAATGAACCGTGCCGGAGTGGTGAACCGCGTCGTTTCCGAGGACAAGCTCACGGAAGAAGTCTTGGCATTTGCCCAGCGGATCGCCACCGGAGCTACACAGGCATACGCTGCGCACAAGGCGCTCCTGAGAACCTGGTCGTTGGGCGGCGTGGCTGCGGCAGACCAAGCGATGTTCGATATCGCCATGCCGTTGTTTGAACGCGAAGACACCCAGGCCGGGCTGAAATCGGCCGTGGAGGCACTGGAAGCGGGACGGCCACGCCCGGTGTTGGAATTTCAAGGCCGCTAATCGCACTTAACATGGTGGATGGCCAAGGGTGCCCTGGAAGTTGGCGAGAGGGGATGCAGTGAGCGACTGGAACGCGACGCAACGCTATGACATGGAAAGTGCTCCTGGAGGGCTGGGTTTTGTGCATGACCTGCTCAACACGAAATCCGCTGGAAAGCCGCGAAGGACCGATTTGTTGCTTGATCTCGGGCTTGCCCAGGATTGGCTGGATGCTGGTCTGAAACAGTGGGCACTGGCCACCGGACGGCATTATGTCGAAGTCAAACTTACGGAACGCGACCTGGAACACCTGCGGTACTTTCGTGATGAACTTGCGGGCACGCTAAACGCCGGAGGCGACCCGGACGCCGTCGTTCGTTCCGACATTGACGCTTTGCCCACAGTCTGGACGACCGCTACCTCCTTGAGGCTCAAGTCCAATGGCGAGATCCAGGCGGAACCGCAGGGAGCCGGAGCCGGTCACATTGAATCCCTGGCTATGACGGAGATTTTCCAGGCCCAACTCGCAGGGACTTGGCACCGGCTCAAACTATGCCGCAGCGAAAAATGCAGGGTTGCGTTCTTTGATCGCTCGCGCAACAACAGCGGCGTGTGGCATGACGTAAGAATTTGTGGAAACCCGGCGAATCTCCGGGCGCACCGAGCACGAAAACTTGAATCAAAGCTCGTGAATTGACTCCCATTTCTGTTCGTTCGTGAACAATGTGCAGGAGGGTCTTTTCGCTGACCGGGCTATTAACCCCACTAAGGACCTCAATGCAAGCTTTACCTGCGGACAATTCCGCCCGAATCACCGAGTACGCGCATCCTGACAGGCTGGTTACAGCCGAATGGCTTGTACGGCACATGGATGATGACAGACTGGTCATCGTGGAGTCTGACGAGGACCCGCTGCTTTATGAACTGGGCCACATTCCGTCGGCCGTCAAAATTGATTGGCATACAGATCTGAACGATCCTGTTATACGCGACTATTTGACGGGGCGGGAATTTGCCAATCTTATGACGTCCAAGGGTATTTCGCGGGACAGCACCGTTGTCATTTATGGTGACAAGCACAACTGGTGGGCTGCCTATACTCTCTGGGTGTTCCGTCTCTTTGGCCATCCTGACGTCCGCTTGCTCGACGGCGGGCGGGAAACGTGGATCTCCGAAGGGCGTCCCCTCGAGACTTCGCTGCCGCCGGCAAGGAGCGCAACGTCCTATCCGGTAGTCACGCGCGATGACTCGTCCATCCGGGCGTTCAAGGATGACGTCCAGGAACACCTCGGCTTATCCCTCATCGACATCCGCAGCCCTGAGGAGTACACCGGTGAGCGGACTTCCATTCCCGATTACCCGCAGGAGGGCGTCCTCCGTGGCGGGCATATCCCGGGGGCACGCAATGTCCCGTGGGCGCGGGCTGTTTCCGACGACGGGACGTTCCGGCCGCGGAGGGAACTGGAGGAGATCTATTTCCATGAAATAGGCCTGAAAGTGGACGATGAAGTTATTACCTACTGCCGGATTGGTGAGCGTTCAAGCCATTCCTGGTTTGCCCTGACTTTCCTGCTGGGCATGGACAGGGTGAGGAACTACGACGGTTCCTGGACCGAATGGGGCAATGCAGTACGGGCTCCCATAGCGGTCGGTAGTTAGAGTTCTTGAACTACGAACAAGAGGAGTACTAGTGAGTGAGCGCAAACGGGTCGTAGCCTGGGACGATCCAGCCATTGGCGCGGCAGCCATGCCCGGCCTGAGCGGCTTGGAGTACCTGCACTCAATGATGGGCAAAAAACTGCCACCCCCACCGATGGGGGAATTGCTGAACATGACCCTGGTCGAGGCGGCGCCGGGCACTGCCACCTTTACGTGTCAGCCCGACGAGTCCCATTACAACCCAATTGGCTCGGTTCACGGCGGGCTCCTTTGCACCCTGCTCGATTCCGCCCTTGGCTGCGCAGTGCAGACAACCCTTCCCAAAGGCCAGGGTTACACCTCCATAGAGATTAAGGTGAACTACCTTCGCTCAGTACGGGCTGACAGCGGCCCATTGACGTGTGTAGGCGTTGTATCGAAGCCCGGCAATCGCGTTGCCTTCGCGGACGCCACCGTCACGGACGCCAAGGGCAAGCTCGTAGCTACCGCCACAGGCTCACTGCTCGTCTTCACAATCGACTGACCTGGTGGCGTCAGCGCCACAGAGGAGAGCCCTCGACCGGTTCCGGTCGAGGGCTCTGCCAAGTGAATCGCCCGGGATCTACATCCCTGAACTCTTCGTCCGGACCGCGGACGACGCAGTCGTCGAAACAAGGTGCTCACCCTCCAATACTTCGGGGTCCGCCGGTGCAACGGTGGCACGTTTTCCCTTGCTGCCAGTCTCAGGCAGCGTGAAGTACACGATGAGGCAGAGGGCGACTATCGCGATCATGTAGTAGGCGACGAACATTGGTTGTCCGGCGCCAACGAAGGCAGCAGCAACCAGTGGTGCGGTCCCGCCGAAGATGGCAATCACGATCTGGTGAGAGAACCCGATGCCGGACACCCGGACGGATGCAGGAAACAGTTCTGCTTGAATCGTCGGGTAAACCGACTGCCAGATACCCAGGACCACCCAGCCTGAAGCTGAAACCAAAACGTAAACGCCGAACCCTGGCTGGTTCAACAGCAAAAGCAAGGGGTAGAACAATGCGATCATGCCGATGGCGCCGATGATGGGGAAGATCTTGCGGCGGCCGAGACGGTCGGAAAGATAACCACAAATTGGCACGATGATCACGAGTAATGCAAGTCCGATGACACTTCCTGCAAGCGTTGAGGCGAGGTCCCGGCCAGTCGTGAGTTTGGCGTACGTGGGCAGGAAGGTCGCCCATGTGTAGTAGGCCACGGCGGGGGCAGAAAGGGCTGCCGTCTGCAGGAGAGCCTTCGGGTGATCGCGGAGGAGATCGCGCAGACGCGCCGGTGCAGACTTTTGATCGACGGCGGCACTTGCTTCAAATTCAGGGGTTTCATCCGAACGGGCACGCAGAATGAGGCCGACTACTCCGAGCGCACCGCCAATGACGAACGGGATGCGCCAACCCCAGGCAGCCAGTTCATCGGGGGAGAAGGCTGAAGTGACCATAGCCGCAGCACCAGTCGCTGCGAGAGTTGCGAGGCCGCTTGCCATGTTGGAAAACGAACCGAAGAGACCCCTGCGGTTTGCAGGAGCGTGTTCGACCATGAACGCGATGGCGCTCTGCTGCTCGGTGCCGGCGGAGATTCCTTGCAGGATGCGCGCAACCAAGAAGAGAATTGGGGCGGCGTAGCCGATGGTTCCAAAGGACGGCGTAAGGCCGATGATCAGGGCGCCGAGGGCCATCCCGGAGATGGACAGTGTCAGAATAAGCCGTCGGCCGAAACGATCTGCCAGCGGCGAGATGATGATGCCGCTCAGTGGGCGGACAACAAACCCGACCGCGTATGTCAGAAGAGCCGCGACGAGGGATGCGAACGCAGAGTCACTCGGAAAAATCTGCGACGAGAAAACTGCTGCTAGCAGGCCATAAATGTACCAGTCGTACCATTCCACAAAGTGGCCGATGGTACCTGCGATCAGGTTGACGCGGCGGCGGGGCGGCTCGGACGCTTCGGGAAATTCCGAAGAGCCTGGACTGTCCAGCGCTTCTTTTGAGGTCTTCATTGAACTCTCCATATTTGGGTTCCAGGGAGGATAGGGGTTCGATCCGAGGCAGTCGGCCAGGCCGCCGATTGGGCTATGGGCGCTTACTGCCAGCATGGGGCCGGTACGCGAACTCTTCAAGGCTTTGCGTTTCCAGGGGTTCTTACCTGGGACACGCAAATGAGATCGGTTGCTGAGATCGGTTGCGATCAACCCTACGGACTGAATGTGATGCTTGTCAACGTTTTACTTGTGGCGCGCGTAGGCCGAAGGTCGGTTTACTCAGCCTCAATGGAAAGAGGCGCTTCGTTGTTGAAGTCTTGGAATTGCACGCCGGTCCAGGCGCATTCGTGGCTCCCGTACACAGACCAGTATTCATCCCAGTGGGCGAGTTTCCACTGGTCGCGCTCCAGTCCGCGCCGGGTGAGCCGTTCGCGGAGAACTTCCTGACGTACCCGCACTCGGATGACTGTGATCTCGCAGGAGGGCCACAGAAAGTTTTCTGCAGCACGGGTCAAATAATCTGCTTCTCCGAAGTAGGCTCCAAAGGGAGCATCAAGGACCACTGACCGGCCGAGGCGCAGGTTCACCCCCGCCACATCCATGAGGGTTTCGTACTCGAGGGGCAGCAGATTGTTGCGATAGTAGTCGTTGGACTCGCGGTCGGTGGGATCGTGCCCTGTGGCGGTCAGTGCGAATTCTACGAAGCGGCCGCTGACCCGGTCCTTGTCCAGATATGCAGCCTCATGCTCTTTCGCCGTTTGCTGGGCAACAGTCGTTTTCCCTGAGCCGGCAGGTCCGATAACAATGAAGACGCCCGGAGACATTATCGGCGGGCCTCTTCTACTGCTGAAAGGAAGGCTCGGGCCGCCTGGGTGACGTGGTCAAAGTCGCCGTCCGGCTGCCATGCTTTTGTCACGTAGCTGCCCACGCCGACGGCCGCCACGCCCGCCGCGAACCATTCGCCGACGTTTTCCAGGGTCACGCCACCTGCGGGCATGATCGGCAGGTGGGCCAGCGGGGCCAGTACAGACTTCGCGTAGGCGATTCCGCCAGCCTCGGTGGGGAAGAGCTTGAGGATATCCGCACCTGCTTCGGCTGTTTCTACTAGCTCAGTCGGCGTGTAGGCCCCACTGATTGTTGGTACCTGGTATCGGTTGGCTGTGCGGATCATCGCAGGGTTCAACTGCGGGCTGACCAAGAAGTCTGCGCCGGCGCGGATGCACTCGTAGGCTGAATGCTCATCCAACACTGTCCCGGCGCCGACTGCCACGCCGGCGGGTCCATGCTTGGCGGCGAGTTGTCGGATGACGTCTACGGCGCCCGGAATGGAAAGCGTGATTTCGAGGGCTTTAAAGCCTCCTTCGATAGCGGCTTCCGCCACACGTTCGGCGAGTTCGGCGTTCTCCAGTCGCACGATGAGTACGGCCCCGGATTTGTCGATGGTTTGCAGGGTGCGAAGTTTCTTTTGCATGCTGGCTTCTTTCCGGACGGGAAGCGTCCTGGTCTCGAGCAGCCCGGCTCGTGTTGATGTTCCGTTGACAAACTCTCCCACCATCCATACTGTTATTGCAACCGATCTCAGCAACCGATCTCATACAAGGGGGTATTGCGGTTGACTCATGTGCGCACAATCATTCTTGGTGCTTCCCATTGGCACGTTCCGCTTTATGCGCAGGCCATTGGCGAAGAGCACGACGTCCTCGGAGTCAGTGACGACGATGTGTCCGTTGTGCAGGGACTTGCCGACGGCTGGGGAGCACCGATGGAGGCTGACTGGCGCAAGCTGGTGGACCTGCCCGATGTTGGCCTTGCCTATGTGTTTGGCCCGCACGATGGCATGGCGGAGAAGTGTTTTGCCCTGATCGAACGGGGTATTCCGTTCGTGGTGGAGAAGCCGCTGGGAACTTCACTTGCCGAACTTTCTGCCGTACGTAATGCCGCCGAGGCAGCTGGCGTGCCCGCCACAGTACCCTTGGTCCAGCGGGGCGGCCCGACCGACCGATGGCTGGCTAAAGCTGGACGACCGACGTACCAGCGAACATCTTTCATCGCAGGACCACCGTCCCGGTATCTCTCCAACGCAAATCCCTGGATGCTCGACCCGATCAAGGCCGGCGGAGGATGCTTGGCCAACCTCGGTCCACATTTCGTTGATCTGTTCCTTCAGGGCTGCGATGAGTCTGTGGCACACATCCAGTCCCGGCTCTCATCGGTCCTTCATGACCAGGCTGTTGAGGACCATGCCAGTTTGATCATCACCACGCCGGCCGGACGCGAAGCCATTGTGGAGGTTGGCTACGCATTCCCCGGCTCCCCGCTCAAGCGCTACTGCAGCTTCACTTCGGTCGGCGAAGCGGGATTCGCGTCCGTCGATTCAGACGGCACGGCTACCTTTACAGCGTTGGATGGCACCACGGAATCCGACAAGATCAACGTGGACAGCGACCCGCTCTACGACCCCTTCGTGCGGAGCGTCGCACGGACACTGGATGATGGATTCCGGGGCCTGCCCACGCTGGCCCAGCTCGAAAATGTCATGCGCCCCATTTGGCGGGCCTATGACGACCAGCACGGAGGAAATAAACATGCCTGACTTGAGTATCGACGTGGTTGCAAAAGCTGCCGGTGTCCACCGTTCAACGGTCTCCCGGGCGTTCTCACGTCCCGAGGCGGTGAAGAGCGAAACACGCGAGCACATCCTCCGGGTCGCCGAGGCGCTCGGCTACACAATGAGTCCGCTGGCGCAGGCGCTCCGTCGAAAGACCAGCACCATAATTCCTCTGATTGTCCCTGACATTACGAACCCGTTCTTCGCAGAACTTGCCAAGACAATGACGCAGGCAGCTGACGAGCGCGGCTACCAACTCATGCTCTGTGTCACCAACGGCGACCCGGCCAAGACCGATGGATACTTCACAGCGATGCAGGCGATGTATGCCCCGTTCGGGATTGTGGCACCCTCCACGAAGGTGGATACCGAAGCCCTGAAACGTTTTGCCTTCGGCCATAAGGTGGTGGTGATCGACCGCGTGGAAGGTGACGACTCCGTTCCTACGGTCACGGTCGACAGCCGCAAAGGAATCATGCTGGCGTTGGACCATTTGCATGCCTTGGGGCACACCTCGATCGGTTACGTATCCGGTATCGCCGGGACACATACGGCCCAGGACCGTATGGACGCCTATCTGGAGCTCACCGCCCAAAGCGGCAGCGCGCCCGTGGTGCTGGACAGCGGGTCAGACCTGGATGCGGGAACGCGCGGGGCAGAGCACTTCCTGCAGATGGACAATCCGCCGACGGCCATCATCGCGGCCAATGACATGGTGGCCTTTGCAGTGATCTCGGAACTCGGTCGGAGCGGCCTGCGGGTACCGGACGACGTGTCGGTCATCGGGTTCGATGGTCTGGCTCTGGGCGCCCGGTTTAACCCCGCCCTGACGACAGTGCGGCAGCCCATCGCCGACATGGGACATATCGCGATCGAACTGGCAGAAAAGCAGAATGTTGACGGCTCCGTGGACCACATCGTTCTTGAACCCGAGCTTCTGGTACGTGGCTCCACCTCGAGGCCACGGAAATGAGTCGGGTAGGGGAGCCGACGCTCCGACGCCTGCCCGGGCTTCAGCACACGGACCACGTCGGACTGACGGTCCCAAACCTCGAGGAAGGCATCCGGTTTTTCGTCGAGGTCCTCGGAGCTGAAGAGCTATATCGCTCCGAACGCGGGCCCGACGAAGATTTTATGCCCACAAACTTCGAAGTCCCGGCAGATGCCAAGCTCACACTCGCCATGCTGAGACTGCCTCCGAACCTCAACATCGAGCTTTTCGAGTGGAGCAGCGCTGAGCGGCGCGAGACGCCACCGCGTCATTGCGACGCCGGCGGACACCACCTGTGCTTCGTCGTGGACGACGTCGATGAAGCCATCGAAGTGCTGCAGGAAACACCAGGGGTACGGGTGCTCGGGGAACGCAAGGAAGTCTCAGGTGACAGCCCTCGTGTAGCCGGCAACCGCTGGACCTACTTCGTTACCCCTTGGGGACTGCTGATGGAGATCGTGGATCGGTCCCGCGTCGCAGCCCCGCCCCGGCTGGTCGGTCCCGCGGACTGGGCAGCAACAAGAAAGACGTCAGAAAGGACATGAAACCATGCGGCTAGCTGGTCACACACTAGGCACCCCGGACCACACGGTTCCCCAAGCAATTAATCTCTTCCGATCGGTGGGGCTCGACGCCGCCGAAGTCATTTACCAGGATGACTACAAGTCTGGGTTGCCTTTAAGGGACCACCGCGCCGCGATGGAGGCACTGAAAGCGGCCGAAGGCGCAGGTGTACCCATTGTGGGTCTCACGCCATACACCACCGCCATCAATGCCCTGGACGACGTGGAATGGCGCAAAGCAGTCGACGAATTCCGGGGCGCCATAGAGACCGCACACCTGCTCGGCGCCGACCGGGTCCGTGTTTATGCAGGTTCCTGGCACCCCGGTGACAATGAGCACGCGGCACGGTGGGCAAAACTGCGTAAAGCCTTGGAGACCCTCGCGCCTGAAGCAGGCCAGGCAGGCGTTCGCCTTTGCGTCGAAAACCACTTCGGCACGATGACCCAGACCGCTGCGGACACCGCTGCACTGGTCCGGGAAATCGCCCATCCTGCCGTCCGCGTTCTCTATGACCAGGCCAACCTGACATTTACGCACGACGAAAACTACGAAGAAGCCTTCGCAATACAAGGCGACCTGATAAGTCACGTCCACGTAAAGGACCTCGTCTTCACCGATCCCAACGCCACGTTCCGCGCGACTGAAACAGCCCGAGTCAACGCCTCCGAGCGGGCGGTGCGCTCCCGCGTCGTGGGAAGCGGCGTCGTTCCCTGGTCCCAAATCCTGGCCGCGTTGCTGCAGCACGGCTACGACGATGTGCTGAGCATCGAGCTTGAATACCGGTGGCACCCCCAAGACCTCCCTGCGCCCGAAGATGGATTCCGCCAATCCGCCGCAGTCCTGCGCTCAATGCTCTCTGATCTCGCTGAAGTAAGGAACGCCCGATGAACACCAATCGTCTCCGCGTCGGAGTTGTCGGCGCGGGCAACATCGCCACCATCGCCCAATTACCCACACTCGTACAACGCGACGACGTCGAATTGGCCGCCCTCGTCTCCCGGCGTGAAGATCCCAGCGCTCTGGTGCGGCGCTGGGGCTTCAACTCCGCCTACAAGACCGTGGAGGACATGTTGGCCGCACAGGAACTGGATGCTGTCTTTGTACTGACACCACGCGCCGAGCACGCCCATGCCGTCCAACTTTGCCTTAATCGTGACGTCGACGTGTTCTGTGAAAAGCCATTGGCGCCGGCAACCGATGAAGCAGAACGCCTTGCAGATCTCGCCGACGAACGCGGTCGGGTGCTCATGGTCGACTTCAACCGCCGCTACGCGCCCGTCTATACAGCCGGCAGGGAAATTTTCGGAACCAACGGCGCCACCTTCTGCGTAGCCCAGAAAAACCGCCCCGGATCTGAATACCGCGCTACGTTCGAGAACGCCATTCACATGGTCGATCTCCTCCGCTGGTACTGCGGCGGAGAGCCTGAACACGTCGCCGCCCACGCCGCCGGTGACGACCCTTGGGAAGAAGACGGCCTCGCAGCAACCATCCGCTTCAGCACAGGGAACACAGGCGTCTTGATGGCGGCCCGTACAGCGGGAGCTTGGAACGAAAAACTGGACGCCTACGGTGACGGAAAGACTGTGGAAGTTAGGGCACCCGAAACGGTTTCCACCACGATCAACGGCGTCACGACATCACGGGAACTTAGCGCCGAGGCATATGGCTGGGCTACTGCGACAGACACCCTCGGATTCTCGGCCGCCGTTCACCACTTCCTGGACCGGGTCGCAGACAGGGGGCAACCGTTGACTTCAGGCCGCGAAGCCGTTCACACGCAACGCCTGCTGGACCGGATTCTCGCTTCCGCCGGCTTGCCCACAGAAGAACAAGCCGGCCGCGAATGGGCCAGCCACGCAGTCAGCGGAAGCTGAAGCACCAGGCGAGCCCGCCCAGCCTCACGTCAGGTCCATTAGGGCGGTTCACCGTTCTTATCGGTATTCTGCTGGTCGCCTTCAGTGCCAGGCAAGCGGTTTCGGCGGCATCCCCACTCCTTGACTCAATTGGTAAGGACCTTCCACTCGATGCCGTGTCAACAGGGACGCTTGGGATGCTGCCGACGGCCGGCTTCGCCTTAGTAGGCTTTCTGGCTCTCCCGCTCGTGCGTCGCATCCAGCTCGAGCATCTGCTATTAGTTGCACTCCTGCTGACAACGTTGGGTCAGGTCGGACGCGCACTGGGTTGGACCACCCTGGTCTTTTTGGCTTTCACCTGGATCGCCATGCTGGGCATCGGGATGGTCAATATCGTGGTTCCGCCGCTTCTGATGAAGTACTTTCCCAAGAGGATCGGGCTTCTTTCAGCCCTTCACGTGACTCTCCTGGGCGTCAGCACGGCCATTGCCGCCCAATGTGCCACACCCTTTGCCAATCTTTATGGCTGGCGGTTGTCAGTCGGCATTTGGGCGGGCTTCAGCGCAGTCGCAGCCCTGCCCTGGCTGATGGTTCTTGCCGGGAAGTGGAAAGGTGAGCGCAGCGCGAAGCCAATAAGTCGTGACCCTCCAGCGCCACCTGATAGGGCGATAAAGCCCTGGCGATCCTCGGTCGGCTGGGGTATGGCGCTAATTTTCGCCGGCTGCTCAAGCAATACCTTTGCAGCCCTGATGTGGCTTCCGGCTGTTTTTGTCGACCGGGGGATGAGCGGGGAAACGGCTGGCTCTATGCTCGCCCTCTATTCAATTATCGGCCTGCCTGTGGGTCTGATCGCGCCTCTGGTGGTAGCGCGAATGCCGCGCCCCATGCCCATTGCGGTCCTGTTCGTTGTCGCGTTCGCCATCGGCTACGCAGGCATCGTCTTTGCTCCACCAGCTTCTGGAGTGGTGTGGGTGGTCGTTGCTGGGTTGGGCCAGGGTGCCTATTCCTTTGCGTTCACGATGATCAACAAACGCACCAGAACGGAAGCTGGCTCGGGGGCACTATCGGGGTTCGCCCAGGGAGTCGGCTACGCCCTCGCCGGCATCGGTCCACTGCTTTTCGGTCTCCTGCACCAACCAGGCGATAACTGGTTGCCCTCTTTCAGTATGCTCGGAGCCTGGCTTTTGGTGCTGACCGCGGGAGCCATAATGATCAACAAACCACGCTGTCTTGACGATGTACGCCAAACCGGCACATCAGAGCATCAAGCGCCTCGCCTCCGGATCAAATAAATCCTTGACAGACCTCTTCGGCCATCTTATGTTTATTGCAACCGATCTCAGCAACCGATCTCATTCGGACTGATGCTAAATGCAACCGATCTCAAAGGAGAGACGCAATGATGAGAAGCTCAAGCACTTTGACCGCCGTGGCCCTTGCCGCAGCACTACTGACAGGCTGCTCGAGCACCTCGGGCGACGCAGGCAACGACAACGAAGATGGTCCAGTGGTATTGACGTACTGGGACTTTATGGACCCGAGTCAGAACAATCCGCGGGCCGCGGCGTTGAAGCAAAACATCGAGAACTTCGAGAAAGAAAATCCCAACATCGATGTCCAGTTGTCCACGGTTTCCTTCGGAGACATGATCAGTAGGCTCCCGCAGGCGGCAGCAGCGGGCCAGACACCGGACGTCGTCAAAATGTTCGCCCCGGTGGTCCCACAGATTGCTGCCGCCCAGGTCTATCAACCGCTCCCGGACGAAGCTAAGCAGGTCACAGACTGGCTGCGCCCTGCAGACAAGCTGGCGGACAAAGACGGGAAGCAGGTAGCGGTGCCGTACGACTACCGGACCTGCACGCTCTACTACAACGACAAGACCCTTAAGCAGATCGGAGCGGCTGTCCCCACCACCTGGGACCAGGTCGCGGACGTCGCCGGAAAAGCAGCAGCCGCTGGCTACACAGGGTTCGGCACGGGGTTCTCCGGCGTCGATAACTCCGCGATCATCTCGACATTTTTTGATTGCTTCATGAGTGAGGTGGGACAGGACATCTCGGGTAAGGACGGCAAAGCCGCTTTTGACACCGAAAAGGGCAGAGAATTCGCCGACTTCCTTGTCAAGCTCAAGAAGGCCGGAGGCATGTCAAACAGCGTTGTCGGCGACCAGTACTCCACCGTCACCGACGGCCTGCAGAACGGCACAGTTGCTATGG
The DNA here is from genome assembly GCA_050627125.1 of Arthrobacter sp. 21a14. Classification (GTDB taxonomy): domain Bacteria; phylum Actinomycetota; class Actinomycetes; order Actinomycetales; family Micrococcaceae; genus Arthrobacter. Next base: position 1,654,971 of record CP192487.1, read on the forward strand.
CGGTCCTTGGAACAGAACGCCTTCTGACACTGCAGAAGGCCAACCCGGACATCAAGTCCGCCACTCTTCCCAAGGCTTCGAATGGTTCGGACACGGGATCGACCTTCGGCTGGACCCTTGGCATTGGTGCGGGAAGCAAGCATGCAAAGGCGGCTTGGAAGTTCATTGAATACATGACCGGACCGAAGGCTGGGGCGTTGATGGCAACCGGAGGTGACGTGCCCACTCGTTCCGCGACCTTCAAGGAGCCATACTTCAGCACGCCCGAAGCCAAGACCGTACTGGATGTGAGCAAGTTCGTTGAGGAACACAGCGAACCCCACACCTACCCGGACAACTGGATCGCCATTGCGAGTGGCCTCGCCGGCGCCGGCCAGGAGTTGTACCTCAACAACCGGTCAGCGGACGAATTCATGAAGATTGCCCAGGACGCGGCCAACAAGTGAGCCTCGTTCCCGACAGGAACATCGACGCAACTGCACTGGTCCCAGGAAAGCGAAACCCATGTCAGTGACACAAGCACACCGCACGGCGCGGAACATCACGCCCCCTGCCAGGTTAGCCCGGACAGACCGCACTGTATGGCTCTACGTCGTCCCGGTCGTAGCGGTCTTCCTCTTCGTTTTCGTCGGGCCCCTGATCTACACGGCCTGGACTGCCCTGCACGAAACCACGTACTACCAGATCAAAGAGTTCTCCGGGCTGAATTCATTCACGGAGCTCTTCTCAGACAAGGATCTGCCAAAACAAATCGGTACCACTCTTGCCTTCTCACTTGGTGCGTTGGCAATCGCCCTGCCGCTGGGGTTTGCCTCTGCAGCGGTACTGAACAAGATCATCCGCTTCAAGCGGACGGTTCGAAGCCTGTTTCTGCTTCCTTGGCTGATGTCACAAGCCACCGTCGGCACCCTTTGGCTATGGTTCCTCAATCCCAACTATGGTCCGGGCACAGCAATCACCAAGGCTTTGGGCTTCGGCCCCACGGACGTGTTCTCATCGCCCGGTTCTGCCTTGGTGGCTGTAACCCTCATCACCGCATGGTGGTCCTATCCTCAGGCCATGGTTCTGTTCCTGGGTGCCCTGCAGACCGTTCCGAATGAACTTTACGAGAGCCTCCGCGTCGATGGGGGAAACGCCTGGCAGGGATTCATGAACATCACGCTACCCTTCCTCCGGAACACCATCGTCTCGGTCGTCGTCGTCCTGCTCATGCTCTATGTACAGATGGTGACCATCATCCTGGTCATTACGCGAGGCGGCCCGCTCGGCGGCACGGAAACCCTCTCCATGCGCGTATTCAACAAGACATTCCAAGACTTTGACCTCTCGGGAGCCTCGGCAACTGCCATTCTGCTCTTCGCTATCAACATCGCGCTGACCCTGGTAGCCATTCGCTTCCGACGGAAGGACACCCTGTGACTGCTGCAATCCCGGCCAAACGCCGACGTCCTGGGCAGATTCTGCGGCGGGTACCCATCTGGGTAATTGTTGCTGTAACAGCAGCCCTTGTGTTGCCTCCAATCCTTTGGATACTGTCGACCTCCTTGAAGACTGAAGCCAATACCGTGGCTTTCCCACCGGTGTGGATCCCGGCCCCATTCTCCTTCGACAGCTACGCCGGCCTGTTTACCTCCGCTAATGTTCGCTTCTTTGCGAACTCAATCATCTACGCCATTGGATCGATTGTTCTCGCCTTGGCAGTGTGTGTACCTGCAGCGTACGTCGCCACCCGTTTCCGCGGCCGTCGTATGGAAAGCCTCATGACGGGCATTCTGGTGCTGTCCATGGTCCCGGGTGTTGTTGTCTTCATCGCGCTCTATTCCATGTTTGTCAAAACGTCCCTCATCAACAGCTACCCTCTGCTGATCCTGGTTTACACGGGCATAATCTGCGGACAAACGATCCTGTTTCTTCGCAATTTCATCGAGAACATTCCGGTTGAGATCGAGGAAGCTGCGGCAATTGATGGCTGCAGTCGACTTCAGATACTTATACGGATTGTGCTGCCCCTGATCCGTCCGGGTATAGCGGCCGTCGCAATCTTCATCTTTGTGTTCGTCTGGAATGACTTCCTCGTCGGCACAGTCCTGGCAACCACCGAGGACATGAAGACGGTGCAGAACGGCATCGTCCGGTATATCTCAACCGGGTTCGGCAACTTCTGGGCTTCCTTCGGCGCCTTCGTTATTGTCGCGTTCATTCCCGTCCTTGGCATTTTCGTCGCATTCCAGCGGTGGTTCATCGCTGGCCTGACCTCCGGTGGTGTCAAATCATGAGTGCACAGGCAACTGCTCCTCGTGTAGCCGTCATCGGAGGGGCCGGCTGGGCAGGATCACGGCACGCGCGCGCATTCGCGGCGGCGGGGGCCGACGTCGCGGTCATTGCAGAGAAGGACGAGCGTGGCCTTGCGCTCGCTCAGGAGCTGGGCGCACAGTTGGTGCCCAGTGCCAAGGAACTCGACGCTGAGCACCTGGACCTGGTCGTCGTAGCACTGCCCACTACCGCGCAGCCGCTCATAGTCGCAGATTTGCTGAACAGGGGATTCCGTGTGTTGACGGAAAAGCCGGTAGCTGCAGATGCCGAAGGCGCTGCGGTCATGGCTGCCGCTTCTGGTGTAAATGAGAGGCTTATGGTGGGGTACACGCTTCACCATCATCCCGCCGCCTCAATTGCCTCTCAATGGGTCAGGAACAATCATGTGATCGCTGTTTCTGTTCGTTCAGTCGCCCATAAAACGGACATCAACTCGTGGCGCGCTGACCCGAAGGAGGGTGGCGTCGCCGTCGTGAATGGCATTCACGCCATCGAACTGGTCTCATCATGGTTTGACGGTGACCCGAAAGTGCTGACTACCAGTACCAGCAGCAGCCTGTACGGGTCCCCGGTGCCGGAGCATGTCATATCCGCCCTCGAATTTCCTGAGGGTGTCGTATTTACGATGCAAAGTTACTGGTCTCCTTGGCAGGAGCCGGAAGGTCTCAATCAGGGTGATTGGAGCCTCACCATCGATGTCCTGGCAACTACAGGCCGGCTGTTGTGGTCCAACGATTCAGTTCACATCTGGGACCGTGACGGTGCCCATTCCATGAACACTTTCGAGCCCTCGGATCTCTTCCTTCGCCAGGCAGAGGCGGCGCTGGAGTTCTGCGCGGGTGAAACTCCCGCAGTCGCGTTCGCTCAAGCACTCCGCGCTACAGAAATCGCCGATGCCCTCCTGGCAGCGGCAGGTTACGGCGCTAAGGATGTGGTCAGCCTGTAGCATCGCCAAAACGCAGACAATGGCACCGGCCGAACTGAGCAATACCAAGTAAGGATTGAAAATGAGCCTCAAAGACCAGGTGGTTTTGGTAACGGGATCGAGTGGGGGAATCGGCGACGCCGCCGTCAGCGCACTCACCGCGGCAGGCGCCGTCGTCATCGGCGGGGACCGGTCCCCTAAAGAGGGCCAATCGCTAAAGGAGTTCTACCCCCTCGACATCACGTCGGAAGAACAATGCGCGACCGTTGTTAAGGACATCGCGGCCAAATACGGTCGAGTAGATGTCCTCATCCATGCAGCCGGAGTGCTGGGCCCCACCCCCAACATCATGGAAACAACCACAGAGGAATTCGACTCAATTCTTAGGATCAACGCCACGGCGACCTTCACGATGGTGCGGGAAACCGCCAAGTCCATGCTTGAGTCCGGCACGGCCGGCGCCATCGTCGTCCTGTCCTCCGTCGCGGCCAAAGAAGCACGCCTCAATTACTTGCCGTACAACGCGAGCAAGCTCGCCGTCCTGCACATCATGTGGTCATTCGCCGAACTGCTTGGGCCTCAGGGCATCTCAGTCAACGCCATCGCCCCAGGCCCGGTGAACACACCCATGCGGGCACAGTTCGACAAGGATTCAGGCTCGGGAGCGGCTGCCAGCAGGGCAAAGAGGGCGGCCCAACTGCCGATGCGCCGGTTTGCCGAACCCGAGGAGGTCGCCCGCGCCATCCTTTTCCTCGCCGATCCGGACAACCGCTACATCACGGGAGTGTCCCTTGATGTGGCAGGGGGAGCACACCTGGGAATCGGAACCTGAATTACGAAGCACGGGGCCTCACAAACCTTGAGGCCCCGTAAGGGCCGAGCCCCTCCGCAATTAACAGGGAGCGAAGTGAAAGCCGAAATCAGACATCATCACACTGCCCTTCATGTCGCGGACCTGGAGCGTAGCGCACGGTTCTATGCCGACGGGCTCGGACTGGTCCGCTCGGAGGCTTGGACGTCAGGGTCTTACATAGGGGAACTCTTCGGCCGTCCGGGCGTAAAGGTCAGAGCTCTGCTCCTCACGACGCCTGACCGAGTGTTTCAGCTGGAACTCGTCCAGGTCGAGGATCCTCCAACCGCCATCAACCCCACTGAGGCGCAGCCGGGAACAGCGCACCTTGCCTTCACCTGTGTTGACGTCCGGAAGGTGTTCGCTGAGATGACAGCGCTCGGATATGGCGCGTTGTCCGAACCGGTTGAGCCTGATTCCGGCCCAAACGCAGGGGGCCTGCTGATCTACTTGCTCGACCCGGATGGCAACCGAGTGGAGCTCATTCAGGCACCGGACTGGCGGGATCGCGACAAACCCTGACAAACAACACGCGCACTAAATCCGGAGCCTCTTAGGAGGTCGACCGAGAAGGGCCACAAATGAAACGGGCCCTGAGCCTTATCGATAACGAACTTGGCCGTCGACGCGGTGAATGGCGACCTCGCCGCGTGCTCAAGACAACCTGACAGCGCCTGATGTGGCGGGTTCGTCCTTGCCTAGTGCTGGTAGATGTCCCGCCTGTGGCCGAGAGCGACAACCAGGACGATCAGCTGCGCGTCCCGGATCTCGTAGATGATCCGGTAATCGCCGGTGCGCACGCGCCAGTCGCCGCTGCCTCCGGCGAGCTTCTTCGCCCCCGGCGGACGCGGTGTTTCGGCCAGGAGTTCGATGGCGGCCTGGATCCGCCGGCGTGCATCGGGTGGGAGCTTGCGCAACTGCCGCAGCGCGCCTGGCGCGACCTGCACGGCATAGCTCACGCCAGGCCCAGTTCCGCCTTGACTTCCTCCCAAGGCACCGGGCCTTCGCCGGTGTCGGCCATTTCGGTCCGCGCCGCGTTCGCCGCCCGAAGGTCTTCCAGGTCTTCGGCGGCTTCAATCAGCGTGGCGAGGTCTTCGGCGTCGATCAGCGCCGCGACGCGGCGGCCACGGCGCAGTAGGTACACCGGTTCATGGCTCACCCGCGCGGTATCGACTGCCTCCGAGAGCCGGCTTCGTGCGTCCGTCACAGTCATTTCGCTCATGCCCGATTTTAGACAGGTAAGCGCTGAAATGTACATCCGCGCGAAAAGCGCGATACCCCCGATAATGGAGGGTCCATTTTTCTGCCAAGGCGTCGATGTCAAGTCCTTCGCTGAAGCGGCGGTGGACAGCGTCGATGGTGGTGTGCGCGTGGCGGTGGCGTGTAGTGGCTCAGGCTCAGCCGCGTCGATCCCTAGACCACGCGCACCGCTTGCCCTATCGTTGGGGCATCAACGGTCGTTGGCCGGGGGAGCTCCGCTGCGGAGGTAAATCATGGGTATTATTTCTTCCGGTTTCCGTGGACGACGGTCCGAGAATTCTGCGTTGCCTCCGGGACAGCATGAAACGCAGGACTTTCCCGTCCTGACCGCTGGACCCGCTCCGCTCATTCCCGCCCATGAATGGGAGTTCTTCATTACTGCGGAGAATGGACAGCGGCTCGCGTGGTCCTGGGATGAGTTCATGGCCTTGCCGCAGGAGGAGATCACCGAAGACATTCACTGCGTGACCAGCTGGTCGAAGTTGGGAACGGTGTGGCGTGGAGTTTCGGTGGACACGCTTTTCGAAAAAGTGGAGACTACCCGCGACTTCGCCACCGCCCATTCGTTCGGCGGTTACACGACCAATGTACCGCTGTGGGATCTCCTGGGCGGTAAGGCCTGGGTGGCCTGGGAATTTGATCACGAACCTCTTGAACGGGCACACGGCGGTCCGGCGCGGCTTTTGGTGCCGCATTTGTATTTCTGGAAAAGCGCCAAGTGGATTCATGGCTTGGAACTGACCGAGGAAGACGTTCCAGGTTTCTGGGAATCGAATGGATATCACCTTCACGGCAATCCGTGGCGCGAGGAGCGGTACTCGTGAGGCCTTTGCCGTGAGTTCTGTATGGCGGGTCGCGGAAGTGGTGGGCGGGGAACTGGAAAACGCCAGAGCCCGGACCATAAGGCTGCGGGTGGATGGTTTGATGGGATATCTGGCCGGGCAACACATTGATATCCGCCTCACCGCCGAGGACGGGTATACAGCCATCCGGTCGTACTCGGTGGCATCGGCAAGTGCGGATGAGCATCTGGAAATCACTGTTGATGAACTGCCAGACGGCGAAGTGTCACCTTACCTTGTCCGGGACCTGGCCGTGGGTGACAAGCTGGAAATCCGCGGACCAGTGGGCGGCTGGTTTGTCTGGCGGCCAGCCAATGCGAACCCCGTGCAGCTGATCGGGGGTGGGTCAGGTGTGGTGCCGCTGATGTCGATGATCCGTGCCCATCAGGCGTCCGACAGCGCAGCCCCTTTCAGGTTGCTCTATTCCCTCAAATCTCCGGATTCTTCGCTTTACCGCGACGAGCTGCACCGACTGGACCAGGAATCAGCCAAGCTGATGGTCGATTACGCCTACACGCGTTCGACGCCGGAGGGCTGGCCGGCAGCGCCAGGTCGCCTTACTTCCGAGAGCCTTTTGGGCAAGATCTTCCCAACAGAGGAGAACCCCGATGTTTTCGTTTGCGGCCAGACAGTCTTTGTGGAGACCGTTTCGGACTGGCTTGTAATGGCCGGTTATCCGCCGGAGTCGATAAAGACCGAGCGGTTTGGCGGGACGGGAGGGATCAGGTGAACAGTACCGACGATTTCGCTGGTCCTGAGTCCGAAGACCAGGACATTGCAGCAGGACCCCACGACCAGATTCCGTATGTGGACGGGAACGCCGCGGCCGGCGCCTTGTCCGAAGTGTTCCGTATCGACATCATCGCGGCGCTGGGGCGCTGTAGGCATTGCGGTTCGGTCAGGGCTTTTGGCGAGACCATGGTCTTCACCGACGCGCCCGGCATTGTGGTCCGGTGCCGCGACTGCCAGGGCGTGCTGCTGCGATTGGTCCAAACACCAACCAAATACTGGCTGGACTTGAGCGGCCTCAGCTACTTGGAGATCGACCGCGAAGAGTAGACGCGTGCTCTATAGGAGCGATCTCCCGTCGCCGCAGACACAGATCTCGCTGGCTACGTCTTTATTGATGACTTCTGCTGCTCGGCCGTGATTACGGCGTCACTGGTCATGGTTTGTGATCCAGAGGCGAGCAGCGCGGGTGGCCACCGCCGATACGCTCCGGCGCTTCTCGTCGTCGTCACGGTGGTGCTTGGGTATTGGTTCACCGGGAGGCTGCGGTTTCCCATCCGTGAACGGGTCTGTCGAGCAGCAGCACCAGAACCGGGTTCCTGACTCGGCGGGCAGGGCTGCTAATCGTCGCGCTTTTAGGAGTGCGTTAGCCGACTAGCCTACGCCTCTGTCACTTTGATGAGCCCTGGCGACAAAGTGCTCAACCCGGCGGTCCGGCACCAGCCAGATCAGCGCCACGACGGTGAAGACAGCGATCCCGAAAAGGGGCTGGACCGGAGTGACTGCGATGCCGACAGCATAGATCAGGGGGGACGCTTTGCCTTTCCAGTCACGGCCGAGAGCCCGGGCCAGGGCCCCGTCCCTGCCTTGGGCGGCGATCAGCCGACGTTCCAGGATGTAGTACGCGATCGCTGCACACAGCAGGTTGATTCCATACAACAGGACGGGGACCTGCACGAAGCCTGACTCATCCATCCACCGCGTCGTAAAGGGGATGAGCGACAGCCAGAACAGCAGGTGCAAATTGGCCCAAAGGATCCCGCCGTTCACTCGACCGGCCAGATGGATCATGTGGTGGTGGTTGTTCCAGTAGATCCCGACATACACGAAGCTCAGAAGGTAGCTGAACAGGGTCGGCAGAACTGCGGCCACGCCCTCCCACGTTGGCGCTTCCGGGGTGTGGATCTCCAGGACCATGATGGTGATGATGATGGCCAGCACGCCGTCACTGAACGCCTCGAGCCGGTTCTTGTTCACCGGACCCGGTCCCGTCCCACGTGGAACTGTTTTCGGCTCACCCTGTCATCAGCCATAGTCGGCTCCTCTGAAGGTCTGCACTGTAGGGCGACACGCACTTGGTGGATAGAGTACACCCGGGCTACTTGGAGATCGACCGCGAAGAATAGGCGCAGGCCTGACGTCGCGAGCGGCGCCGCCTGAATGCCCAATCCTCGAAGAAGTGGACTTGGGGCCTTATTTCCGAGGGGCGACGGTTGACGTCCAGTAGGCGTTCATTGCCTGTACAGCTTCTTCCTTACTCATAGCGGCAACAGTCGCCTCAGGGATCTTGGCTGTCTTGGTCAGGAGAATAACGAGTTCGAGCGGCAATGCCGTAGACGGCGCTTCGGGTACGCCGCGGTCTGGCAGATCGCCTTCCTTCACGCACCCCCAGAACTCGTCCGGGGTGACGTCGAGTTGATTCTTCAAAATTTCGCCCCAGAGGGAAGGACCGTACGCGGTCCGGTCCACTGGCCGCGAGATGCGAGTCCGAAGAATTCGCCCGTCATGTAAGGCGAGCTCGTACGTAGCGTGGTGACGGACCTTCTGGCCCTTGGCGTTGAGTACGGGCTGCCACTCTTCGGTCCTGCAGAAAGCCTCGTGATCATCTCGGGTGCCGGGGGGATATTTTTGGCTCACTTCTTGCTACCGGTCAGCCATGCGGCCAGTTCCTCATCAGTGGAAGAGTCAATCAGTTGTACTAAGGCCCAGTTGCCTCGATGGTTTGGTGCCATGCGGAGGTGGTCCTCCCAGTCTTCGGCGTATTCACGGAGAGCATCGATTAGATCAAAGGTCGCTTCTTCCAACGTCGTGCCTTCGGCCGCCAGGGGCAAGTCGGGCAGGAACAAGGCCCAAGCCCCGTCCTCGTTGACGACCTGCGCTTTTGCCGGAAGGTTATTCACTAAGAATTCCCTGAACAAGCTGGTGTTCACCACAGAGGCGGAGCTCTCTCCACGTTCAATGATGGACAGGCCGCCGCGATCGCTTGTATCCAAAATTGTCTTGAAAGACTTGCGGGCGCCGGCGAAGCCGAAAGTCCGCCGCTCGTGCGTTGGAGTGCTCATACACACAACAATGAGCCATGTACATCATGTACGTCAACTCCGACGTTTAGGTCCTGTCCCTACGGACGCACCTGGATGATCGTCTTCCCATTCGGGCGCGCGGAAGGATTGAGGGCATTGAGGGCGTCGTCGAATTCGCCGATGTTTCCGATGTTTGTCCGCAGTCGTCCGTCTCGGATTCGCTGGACGATCTCACCCAGCTGCGCACGATCCGATTCGACGACGAAATCCACTGCCAGACCATCGGTAGGGCGGGCTTCAACCGGCCCGGTAATGCTCACGAGCGTTCCGCCGGGCCGGATCAGGGCCGCTGACTGCTTCTGGATGTCGCCCCCGATCACATCGAATACCAGGTCAACTCCCGCGACGTCCTGCAAAGTGTCATTGGCGAGATCGACGAACTCGTGCGCTCCGAAGTCAAGTGCCTTCTGCCGATCGGCAATGCGTCCGGTGCCGATGACGTAGGCGCCGGCCTCACGTGCCAGCTGAGTCACCATCGTTCCAACCGCTCCGGCCGCGCCGTGCACCAGAAGGCTCTGCCCCGGCTGGATGCGGCCATGGATAAACAACCCCTGCCATGCGGTCAGGCCAGAGATGGGCAGGCTCGCGCCAACAGTGAAGTCGACGTCGCCCGGCAGCGGAGCAAGGTTACGTGCCTCCATCGCCACATACTCCGCCAAGGTCCCATCTCGGTGCCAGTCCGCAAGGCCAAACACACGTTGACCCACAGTCAGCCCTGTGGTGCCGTAGCCAAGCGAGGTTACGACGCCGGCCACCTCGTGCCCAATGATGGAAGGTGTCCGATCCCGGCCGGCTCGATCAGTCCAGGTCGAGGGCCACCCGACCTCAGTCGGAACGAATCCCGCGGCATGAACCTCAACAATGACGTCATTTATAGATGCCGACGGCTCCGGCCGTTCGGCCATCCTCAGACCGGCCATACCGGCGGACTGATCTGTCACAACAATTGCTTTCATCAAGAAGCTCCCTCTACTCGATCCGGGCGTACACGGCGGTTTTACTTTTGTAGCTTTAGCTTCCACTAATTTGCCGAGACTGACCCCGGGTGGGAAGGGTCTGGTGTCGTGGTCCGGTGCCGCGACTGCGAGGGCGTCCTGCTCCGGTTGGTGGAAACACCAACCCAATATTCAGCCGTTTTCTGCTGGTACCGCTTCGGTACCATCGAGCTATGTCTACGAATCTGGGTGGCCCTGAAGATCTCGATCCACGACCGGAGAAGTTGGCCGCAGAGGAACACACGTCCAAGTCCCCGCTCCTGTTGCAGGGGGCAGAGTTGGTTCTGCAGCGCAAAGCACGCCTAAGTGAAGGCCTTGATTTCGTCACGAGTCATGATGCTGACCTGCTGACGCGCCTTGGGGACGCGTGACAGCATACGTGGACATTTGAAGACGCCCCTTCACGTCCTTGAGGTACGGCTTCCACATCCGCGATGTTGGCTCAACCTCGGCGCCGCCTAACTGCCCCCCCGCAAAGGCTCCGCGATCACCACAGGATGATCGCGGCCCACGTCCCCGGAGAAATCCGAATCGAAGAACTCCGCATTCGTCCTGACGTAGTCTGCCCATTCGTCAGGGACATCGTCCGCGTAGTAGATCGCCTCCACGGGGCACACGGGATCGCATGCCCCGCAGTCAACGCACTCGGACGGGTGGATGTAGAGCGAGCGTTCGCCCTCGTAGATACAGTCCACCGGGCACTCGTCAATGCATGCCTTGTCCTTCACATCCACGCAGGGCTGTGCGATCACGTAGCTCATGGCGCACTAAACACCGGTGTAGACGGTCTTGCCCCAGGTGTAGAAGTCCAGGGCGGACCTGCCTTGCTCGCGGAAGGTGTTGGTGGAGGAATCCTTCACACCGCCGAAGGGGACGTTCAGGTCCAGCCCGGCAGTTGGCCGGTTGATCTTCACCACGCCTGCCTCCGCCCTGGCAGCGAAGTCCGTGGCAAGCGCCAGAGAGTCCGTGCAGATGCCGGCGGTGAGCCCGTAGCGGGAATCGTTGATAGCGGCGAGGCCACCTTCATAGTCGGGCACCTCAAGAACCGCCACCACTGGACCGAAGATCTCTTCCGTGACGGCTGCGTCGTCGAACGGCAGCCCGGTGAGAATCGCCGCCGCGAAGAACAGCGCGCCGGTGGGGTCGCCGTCGTACTGTCCGTGCAGAAGTGTGGCCCCGCGTTCGACGGCGTTACGCACCGCTGCCTGGTCCTGCTCGAATTGCTGCCTGCTGACCACAGCGCCCATCCGGGCGGCGCCATCAAGTCCGTCGCCGGCGGTGTAGGCGGTGGCCTCCTGAACCAAGGCCTCGAGGAAAGCGGAGCGGATGCCGGGCGTCACGTAGACGCGCGACGTCGCTGTGCACGCCTGGCCGGTCAGGCCGAACGCGCCAGCCGCTACTACCTGCGCAGCTTTGCGGGGGTCGGCGTCATCCAGCACGAGCACACCGTTCTTGCCGCCCATTTCGAGTTGGACCCGGGCGCGGCGGGCATTGAGGATCTCCTGCAGCCCAAGCCCAACATTGGTGGAACCCGTGAACGACAAGCCGGCGATGCGGGGATCGCGGGCCAGCGCATCACCCACCACGCGGCCCTTGCCGTGCACCACGTTGAACACGCCCGCGGGCAGTCCAGCGTCCTGCAGGGCGCGCGCCACGTGGTTGGTGGACAACGGAGTGAGCTCGGCCGGTTTGATCACCACGGCGTTGCCGCTGATCAGGGCAGGCGCGGTTTTCCATGCCGGAATGGCGATGGGGAAGTTCCAGGGCGTAATGAGTCCCACCACGCCCAGAGGTTCGCGACGCGTCGTGATGGTGGTGTCAGGCAGGCCGCTGGGCAGAACTTCGCCGGTTGCCGCCCAGCCCAGCGAGCCGAAGAAGCGCAGCACGTCCGAGGCACGCTTGACCTCACCCTTTGCCTCCGCGAGTGTCTTTCCTTCCTCACGGACAAGGTCCTCAGCGATGGCGTGCTGGCGCTCGTTGAGCAGGTTTCCGGCCGCGATGAGGATGGCGCCCCGGGCTGGTGCTGGCAGGGCCGCCCATGACGGCTGGGCTGCGACGGCCGCGGTAATGGCGGCGTCCACGTCCTGGACCGTGCCGCTGGGTGAGAGCGCTGCGACTTCGCCGGGCCGGGCAGGATTCATTCGCTGGGTGTCCGCGTCTCCGAGCCATTGGCCATTGATGAGGTGCTGGGCGGTAATCGTCTGCGAGTCGGTGATCGCCTGGGGGTCAAGTGCTGTGGAAGTCATGATGTTCCTATCGGATTTGAGGGGGAGGCTAGAGGCTGCGGATCAGGCCGCCGTCGCACCTGAGCGCGACGCCGGTGATGTACGACGCCGGCGCGCTGCACAGGAAGGCGGCAGCGGCACCGAACTCAGCAGGTTCTCCATAGCGCCGGGCGGGGATGGTCTTGCGGGATTCGAGCTGGATGTCTTCCAGAGTGGTACCGCGTCGCTTGGCGGCGGCATGGTCAAGCTGGGTGACCCGGTCGGTGGCGATGCGGCCTGGCAGAAGCAGGTTCACGGTGACCTCGTCCAAGGCCACTTCGGCAGCGAGGGTCTTGAGGTATCCGGCCAAGGCAGCCCGTCCGGTGTTGGAGACTGCGAGGTTGGGAAGCGGGGCTGTCACGCCGCTGGATCCGATAGCCAGGATCCGGCCCCAACGCCGTTCCCGCATTCCCGGAAGAACCTGGGAAACCAAGGCGTGCTGAGGTTTGACCAACAGATCAAACGCCGCCGCGATGTCATCGGAGCTCAGTGTGGCTGCGGCTCCGGGTTTGGGACCTGGGCCGTTGAGGACCAGGATGTCGATGGGTCCCAAGTCCGCTACAGTCTGTTCCACTGCCGATTCGATGCCCTCCGGCGTGGTCAGGTCCGCCTCGATGGCCACGGCGTCGAAGCCCTTGCTCGCTATGCCGGAAGCCCCGGTACCAGTCCCGTATGCGGCCTGCAGCTCAGCGACGATCTCCTTGGCACGGTCCCGACGACGGCCCACGATCGCCACGCGCACGCCTTCGGCAGCCAGGGCACGGGCTACGGCCAAGCCCAGCCCACCGGTGGAAGCAGCGACCAACGCTGTCTTGCCCGCAATTCCCAGATCCATCAGAAGCTCCTTACCGGGACGGCGGCATTTTCAAGTGCAGCAGCTGCCTCACGAAGATGGGTGCCCATACTCCCGCGCAGGGCTTCGGGGAAACCCGCTGCAGGGGCACGAACGCCGGAGTCCTTGATGAGGCCCCGTTCGCGCAGGCATTCCTTTCGGATAGCCAGCGCTACCTTCGCCTGCTGCTCAAAGTTGATCAACGGCAGATAGGGGAGCAGTTCGCGCTGGGCTGCTTCGTAACCATCCTGCTGCCATGCCCGCACACAAGCTATGAGGGCTTCAGGGTAGGAGAAACCGGTCATTGCGCCTGCTGCGCCGGTCAGCAGTTCATCCAGCAGTCCCTGCCCGCCAAGGCCACCAAAGACGGAAACCCCGACGCCGGCACTCAGCTCCGCGATCGCGACGCTGGTGGGCGGCGCTTCGGCCTTGACAGCGATGACGAAGTCGCAAGAGGCCACCACCTTGATCAGTGCGGGTATGGGGATACTGACGCCACTAGCCAGCGGATAGTCCTGCAGGACCACCTTCGCGCCAGTAGCCCGGTGGATGGCATCCAAGTGCGCAATCACCGTCTCAGGCTTGGCCGAGTTAGCCTGCACCATCACCGCCGCGAGGCGCTCTCCGGCAACGTCCTGGGCTGCCCGGACTTCCTCAATGGCGGGCCGGGTGGCCAGGGCGGTCACGCCCACCACCAACGGCAGCGCAGTGCATTCGACGGCGGTTTCCAGCACTTGCCGGCGTTCCTCAGCCGTCAGTGCGGCTGCTTCGCCGAAGACTCCCAGTACGGTGAGTCCCGTGGCGCCGATGGCCTCGTAATGCTCCACTAGCTCGGACAAACTGTCCAGGTCCACGTCCAGCGTGCTGCCCTGGAATGGTGTGGCAACAACGCCCCACACTCCTGGAGCCAAAGATTCACGGTTTAGGGATTCGGGCGCGACTGATGGCGGCATCGGTATCTCCTTTACTTCGTTCTTAATGGTTTTTGTTGGCGAGCCGGGTCAGTGGTCGTGCCGGATCACTGAGCCGATCAGCGCCCCGGCCAGATCGGCGCGCGCTTTTCCTGGAAAGCACGCACGCCTTCAGCGGAGTCTTCACTGTCCAGCGCCGCCATAAGAGCCGGCAGTCGCAGGCCGCGCGCTTCCCTGGCCGTCATGTGGGAAGTCTGAGTGACCATCTGCTTCACCGCGCGGACCGAGGTGGGTGCGCAGGCAAGGACCTGGTCCACCCAGCGCTGCACAGCGGCGTCGAGCTCTTCGGCAGGGACTACTTCGTTGACCAGCCCCATGGACTGCATCTCCGCGGCCTCTGCCATGCGGCCTGTCAGGAGCATCCCCATGGCCTGGGTGTACGGGATCCGCCGCACCAACTGGTGGATGCCGCCGTCGAGCGCTAATCGCCCAACTCGAGGTTCCGTCAAGCCGAACTTCGCGGTGTCGGCCGCCACCACGATGTCCGCACCCAGCACAATTTCCATGCCGCCGCCAAGCGCGTAGCCGTTGACGCGGGCGATGACCGGGATGTCCAAGCTGGTGCGCAGGCTCAGGCCACCGAAGCCATTGGGATCCAGTCCGGCCCAATACTCCAGGCCGGTCTTGTCCACGGCCGACGCCGACATGTCAGCACCAACGCAGAAGGCACGGGACCCACCACCGGTGATGACAACCGCACGTACTGACGGGTCCTGCTCAAGCTGGGACCAGATCTCGTTGAGCCGTGCATGGCTGGTGGCGTCGACGGCGTTGAGGACGTGTGGACGATCGATGACCACCGTTGCCACGTTGTTTTCGATGGTCAAAGTCACGGTATCCACCGGCGCCTCAACTGGTGCTTGAACTGCTGTCGCCGTCATCGCAACACGCCCAGCTGCTGCAGGCGCTCGATCGTCTCTTGGTCGAAGCCGTTCTCCAGCAGGACCTCCACATTGTGCTCACCGAGGCGCGGTGCTGCGCGCCGGATGGTGGGCGGAGTAGCGGAGAGCCGGATGGGAGCGTTCAGCATACGGACAGTGCCGACGCCGGGGTGCTCTGCTTCCACGATCATCCCGTTGGCCTCTGTTTGCGCATCCGCCAACGCCTGTTCTAAGGTGTGCACGGGAGCGTTCAGCAGCCCCTGCTCCTCAAGCTGGTGTGTCCAATATTCAGTGGTATTGGTGGCGATGCGCTCGCGGAAGATGGCCTGCAATGCCGGCTTGTTCTTGAATTGCTGCTCAAGGTTGGAGAATTCGGGCCGCTGGGTGAGGTCCTCGTCCAGGCCAAGTGCTTCAGAAATCCTGGCCAGGGGATCGGGCGTGAAACCACCCACCATGCACACGGCGCCGTCGGTGGTTTCGAAGACACCGCTCAGCGGCATGGCGCCCCAGTTAACCTCGTAGCCCCGGTTGAGCTGCATGCACGCTTCCTGCATCTGCAGGTGCAGCATGGAGTCGTACATGGTCACCTCCACCTTCTGGCCCACCCCCGATGCCTCGCGTGTGCGCAGCGCCAGAAGGATGCCCTGCATGAGGTGCATGCCGGTGATGTAGTCGCACAGGGTGGTGGGGTAGATGCAGGGCTTGGTGTCATCGGATTCGCGGCGCCACATCACTCCGGAATACGCTTGCGCGATCGCGTCCTGGCCACCTTTGTGGGCGTAGGGCCCCTCAGGGCCGAAGCCCGTGCCAGAGGCCCAGATGATTCCCGGGTTCGCAGCTTTCAGGTCCTCGTAGCCGAAGCCCATCCGTTCCATGACTCCGGAGCGGAAGTTGCTGACCACTACGTCCGCATCAGCCATGAGCCGGTGCAGCACCGCACGCCCTTCGTCGGTGCGCGTGTCCACGGAGACGCTGCGCTTGTTCCGGTTGATGGACAGGAAGATCGGGTTGTCTTGGCCGTCCTTGTCCGGGAACGAATTGCGTGAAATATCGCCTGCGCCGGGACGTTCCACCTTGATGATGTCTGCACCGTAGTCGCCAAGCAGCTGTGTGCAGGACGGACCCATGAACACTTGCGTGAAGTCCACGATCTTGATGCCGTCCAGCGGCAGCGGGGTAACTGCCGCAGCAGCTGAGGCGCTGGTGGCAGCGGTGGCGGGGGACGTCGTCGTGCTTTCAGTCTGGTCGAGGACAACGGTGCTCATGCCGGCACCGCCTCGTTGGAGTCCACGGTAGCGTTCGACGACGGGACGTCGCCTGGGTCTGCACCATGCCGGCGCATGCCCTGCTGGATATCGAGCGCGGAGACGTCGCGGACCAGCATGTTGTTCTCCACGGCGAGGGCGGCTGCGACGCCGACGGCCTGGCCCATGGCCATGCAGGGCGGGATCTCGCGCGACATTTTCTGTGCCTCGGGGGTGGCGGAGTAGTGTCGGCCGGCGACCAGGAGCTGGTCCACTTCCTTGGGCAGGAGCGAGCGGTACGGGTAGTAGTAGTCACGGCCACGGGCAACGGTGTCCGCGAAGTGGCGGCGCTGGGTGACATCGTCCTTGGTCATGACGTACTCGCCCTGCAGGAGCCGGGTTTGGCGGACACCCATCTGGGAGGCGACGTCCAGCATGTAGCAGTTTTCGAAGCCAGGCAGGTTGGCGCGGACGTACTCCACGGCCTCGGAGATCCGGTCCCGGGCTGCGAACTCAGCAGCAGTCATGTCCGCGGGGTCAACGCCGTCGAATCCGCTCATGTGCGGAGCGTTGCACCAGACCACGCCGTCGATGGGGGTCTTGAGCCACCAGAGTTCCCAGGCGCCGCCGAGGAGGCGCTTGATTTTGCGGTTGATGGCCCGCGCTTCCTTGGGGTTGGCCTGTTCGAAGGCTTCGGCTGCCTTGGTGTTCACATTGCCGAGGCGGAAGACCAGCGTGGTGAGGTAGTTGTCCTTGGCATAGCTGGCGCCAGCGCGTGAGGCGACGTCAATGTCGCCGGTGGTGTCGATCACGACGTCGGCCATGAAGGCCTGCGGACCCAGTTTCGTTTCGCAGATGACGCCTTTGATCACGCCGTTGTCCACGATGGGGCGGGAGAACCAGGAGTGCAGGCGGAGATCCACGCCGGCCTCGCGGACGAGGTCGTTTGAGACGCGCTTCCAGCCGTCGGGATCGAAAGCCGCGGCGTAGCAGATGGGCTTGGGGTTGGTGTGCGAGTGGAAATCGAAGGTGCCGTAGCGGCCCCACTTGTTCCAGAGTTCCTCGGAGGTCTTGCGGTCATCGGCGGGCGGGACGATTGCCAGGCCAAGCTTCTGCAAGCGCTCCACGTACTCGGAGACGATGCCGGTGACGGTGATTTCCTGGCCGTTGATCATGTCATCGAGAACCAGGACCATACCGCCGGAAGCGAGTCCGCCCAAGGATGAGTAGCGTTCCAGGAGCGTGACTTTTGCTCCTGAGCGGGCGGCGGTAACCGCTGCGGCGACGCCTGCGGGACCACCGCCGACTACCAGGACGTCCGATCGTGAGATGACCGGCGCGGTGAGGTCCGCCGTCGTAGTGCTGAGTTCAAGGGTATTCATGGGAAGTTCCTTACTTTCCGACGAAGATGCCGTTGGAGCGGCGTGCGGCGAGGTAGAAAACGATGCTGAGGATGGAGAGGGCGGCCACGTAGACCGGGAAGATCCAGGTGAGGTTCAGGGACTGGAACCAGACCAGAAGGTAGGAGGCGGTGCCACCGAAGAGTGCCACGCCGATGCCATAGCCCAGGGCGACGCCGGTGCCGCGGATGTTCTTGGGCATCAGGGATGAGCTGACCACGTTGTAGAGGGTCATGTTCAGGACCAGGACGATTGAGCCGCCCAGGAGGACTGCTGCGAATCCGCCAATGCCCGGCTGGACGTACATCAGCATCAGGAACACGGACGGGATGGCGAGGATGCGGGTCACCAGGAACCAGCGGGACATTGCTTTGCCATCGGCCAGCTTGCCGATGACCCAGCTGCCCACTACGAGGATGATGGCCAGGATGGTGGTGAGGGCGAAGACCGCGGTGGGATCTTCCTTGAAACCGCTGCGGGCTGCGGTGGGAAGGCCAACGTTCCAGGCGTAGTTGTAGGCCTGTGCTGCCCCGACCACGAAAATGATGGCAAGGACGGAGAGCCAATGCTTACGGACTCCGGACCAGACGGCACGCGGCGTGTTCGTGGCCATTTCCTCGGCCTTGAGGGTTTCCGGCAGGGAGCGGCGGAGATAGAGGACGACAAAACCGAAGGCAGCGCCGATGATGAACGGTACACGCCAGCCCCAATCGGCCATGGCTGCGCCGCCGAGGACAAGGCTGCAGAGGAAGCTCACCAGCGAGGCCAGCAGGATGCCGATGTTCACGTAGAAGGACATGATGCCGGCCACGTAGCCTTCGCGGCCTTCCGGGGCGAGCTCTACGGCGTGGGAGGTGGAGAGCGGGGCTTCGATTCCTGTGGAGATACCTTGCAGGACGCGGCATACCAGCAGGATTACGCCGGCCCAAGCACCGATGGTGGCGTAGTTCGGCGTGATGGCAATGATCAGCGTTGTGCCGGCCATGAGCATGATGGACAAGAGCATGACCCGACGCCGGCCGATCCGGTCTGCCAGCGTCCCCAGCAGTATGCCGCCCAAGGGGCGGAAGGCGAACCCGACGGCGAACACGGCCAGTGCGTTCAACGTGGCGGAGAGTGGCTCGGTGTTGGGGAAGAAGTTCGGTCCGATGAAGGCTGACAGGAGGCCGAAGACCATCCAGTCGTACCATTCAAGGGCGTTGCCAAGGCCCAGGCCCAAGAGTCCTTTGCGGACCTGGGGAGTGAACTTTGGGTTCCTTGTGGGGGAGGAGTGGCTGGTGCTTGGTGACGGGACGGCGTTGTCCGTCGTTTGGGTGTTGAGCATGGAAGTGTCCTTACGCTGACGCCCCGGAGGGCGTGGGAGGGTATGACGCAGGAACGCCTGTTGGAGGAGGCGTGTTGTGCGAAAGTGGCAAGGATTGTCTGCGGCCACGGTTCGTGTCCGGACAGTTAAGGGAAAACGCTGGCGCCGTTGAGGGGCAGCAGTGTTACCACGCGTGTGGTGCGTTGACCCAGATGGCTACGCATACCTCTTCGTAGCTGTTCTTGTACCAGTGGGGGATCTCTGAGGAGTAGGTGATCGAGTCGCCCTCTTCGAGGCTGTAGCAGACGCCGTCCAGATAGACGTCCTTACGGCCGGAGATGATGTAGCAGAACTCTTCACCGCTGTGGGTAAAAGGGGTTGCGCTGGTGTCGTGCCCTGGGGGCGTGCTGATCCATTGCGCTTCGATGCTTCCGTCGCGGTTGGGAGTCAGCAGTTCGTGTACGGCTTCGCCCACGGATTCACGGGTGACGTTCTTTAGGTTGCGTCGCTCGGATCTGCGGACCACGGGTGAGGTGGATTGGTCCTGGCCAATGAAGAATCTCCCTACGGGGATATCCAGGCCGTGGGCCAATTGGGCGAGGGTGGTGAAGGAAGGGTTGGCCATTCCGCGTTCGATTTGGCTGACGATCGCCTGGCTGAGGCCGGTGATGTCCGAGAGCTGGGCGAGGGTCATGCCCTTTGCCTTGCGCATGGTGCGCACCTTGTTCCCCACAGTTGCCAGCAGTTCGCTGGTGGCTGGCGGTGCAGGAGTCTCGGTAGTCATTGCCGCATCCTTCGTTGGTGAGCTAACTCACACAACTATAGTGAAGATTTTTAGCGAGTCAATGGTTTTCTTTATTTTCGTAAAGATCTTTACGAAAGCGAGGGTTGGAGCTCGCAGATCGTTCGGAAGACGAAGGCTTCAATCAGCTCCACTTGCGGCCGGAGTTCCTGAAGGTGCCCGGCGTTAGGGAGGAGTCTGATGCTGATTTCCAGTTCGGTGGCCAAGCGGCGCATGCAGATGGCGCCCACCATGTGGCTTGATGTCTTCAGGCTCAGCACCGCGTCCATGGCGTCTTCCATGTCAAGGTTGTTCAGTGCGACATTCAGGCGGTCCACCCGCCACGGCAGCAGATCTATGTAGTTGCGGACAAACCTGCTGACGATGGATCGGTCTCCGCCAAGTTCCGCCTGGAGTTCGGTGAGGACGGTGGGATCCACCAGTGAGTCTGTGCACTCGTCATACTCAGACACCAAACCCCTCCCGCCTCCGAACAATAGATGCACGATTCAACAGTAGGACCCGGGGAAGTATCGCAACGCCGGAAATCGAAAGCTTGATCCAATCTTGAGCGGACTCAGAGGGAGTCTTGATCGAAGCCCCCGAAAGTAAGTAAAGGAAATGGAGTAATCGCCGAATCGGGGGGATCAAGGCGTGAATACAGGAATGGAATTCAGCATGAACGATGGTGTTCGGCCCTCGGCGGGCCTCATGGTCATCATCGTGTTGTGCCTGACGGTGCTGCTGGGTATTGGTGGAACGTCAGCGTATGCGTTGTGGGAGCAAGGCTCCCACGCCAGCACCGATCACTCGGACTCCGCTGGGTCCGCTGGGACTGCCGGCTCCAGAGCCCCGTAGGGCGAACTGCCCTCCACGTACCCCTCCAAGAACGCTGTCAGCCGTTCTTCGAGGACTGAGCTGTCCCGCAACTCGCACTCCCAAACCGTCAGCACGTCCCAACCGGCAGCGCGCAATTGTTCCCTTTGAGCGAGATCGCGTTCACGGGTCCGCGTGCGCTTGGTCTCCCAGAACTCTGCATTGGCCGTGGGGGAGTGCAGGCCAGCCTTGCAATCATGGAAGTGCCAGAAGCAGCCGTTGACGAAAATGACCTTGCGACGGCTGGAGAACACCAAATCGGGCCGGCCCGGCAGCTTGGTCCCACCAGCTTGCCCATGGAGCCTATAGCGATACCCCTTGGCATGCAGCAGTTTCCGGACCAGTAACTCGGGCTTGGTGTTCTTGCCCCTGATCCTGGACATGTTTCGGCTGCGCTGCTCGGGCGTCAGCAAGTCCCGGCTCTCGCCCATAAAGTCCAGCCTACCCACCCAAACTGGCTAAGGGTGGGCGACGCTGACCGTCCGGGGAGCTTGGAAGGACAGCAGCCGCAGCCATTCGGGGTTGGGGTCCTGGAGCCGGACCCCCTTCAGTGCCGCGGTAGTTTCCTGAACCACGACGACGGTCTCCAGTTCTGCGAGTTTGGCACCAAGGCAGCGATGGATTCCAGAGCCGAAGGCCAGACCGTAGGGTGTGGGTCCCTGATGTTCAGTGCCCTCCCCGGCAGATTCCCCGGCTGCCCACGGAAAGCCGTGGTTCCCCGTCAGCTCCACCAGGATTTCTTCTCCCGCCGGGATGTGCTCGCCGTTGAGCTCGGTATCGTGGGCCGCTACCCTCCGCCAGGTAGGCACGGAAGATTCAGTGGCCAGCACATGACGAACAATCTCCCGGGCTTTGGCGTTGGAGGAGGCCTCGTCCCAGGAGATTCCGCGGGAGCCCTCCGCCAACCGGAACAGTGTGGTGCTGATGAGCTGCGTGGTGGTCTCCTGGCCAGCGATGAGCAGGAAGTAGCCCAAGGAACAGATCTCAGGAGTGCTGAGCCCGTGGTCCGCGAGTGCCTTGAACAGGTTAGGCTCACGGGCGGACACCGCTTCAAGGACCAACTCGCGCAGCCAGGTGTAGAAGTCCGCCGCGGTGTGGGCCAGCTCAAGTTGCCGTGCGGGATCCGGCCATCCCCAGAACAGCTCCAGGGAGTCCAAGCTCCACGCCTTCAATTGGGGGAGGTCGCGGACCGGAAGGCCGAGCATCTCCAGCATGATGACTGCGGGCGGATACGCGGCCACTGCCTGCACCAAGTCAACGTTTCCTGCAGAACTGAGGAGCTGGGCGGCGGCCGTGGCTGACTCCCGTGAGAGCTGCCGGATGCGCGGTTCCATGGCCGCAACTTTGGCGGGAGTGAAGAAGCCCGCCACCACTTTGCGGATAGCGGCGTGTGATGGGGAGGGGTTGCTGGCCAGGACGGGTGGAAGGGCGAACCGGGCCTTTTGCAGGACGCGGAGGGCCTGTCCGCTGAGGGGCGTCACGGCCAGGAGTGCGTTGGCTGGGCTGAAATCGTCAGGTCGGTGAAGGACCTCGCGGACAGTATCAGGATCGCGCAGCACCTTGTAGGGGCAGGTGGTGATGGTGCTCATGCCGGCACTCCCGCAAGCCAGGAGGCCGCCTGTTCGCGGAACACGCCAGGTTCCATTCCGGCGGCTTCGTGCCGGATGGCACCCAGCAGCGGCACAGGCCAGTCGGAGATCGTGGCGCGGTTGCTGCGCTCCACTGCGCCAGGGACCGCAGGCCAGCTGCCAAGCACAACACCGACCACAGGCAGGCCCCGCCGATCCAGGGCTTCGAGCGTCAGCGCCGTGTGGTTCAGGGTGCCCAACGACGGCCGCGCCACCACGGCGAAGCCAGCCGAATCGCCAAGGAGGGTTCCGAGGTCAGCCAGCGTCCCGCCGTCGTGGTCCAACTCAACCAGAACCCCGCCGGCACCTTCCACGAGGACGTGGTCATGCGTGTTGGCCAGGGCGCGGATTCGCTGGGCATGCGAAGCAAGCTGCGGCAGCACCACTTCGTCACAAGCAGCAGCGGGGACGGGTGCCAGCGGCTGTTCCAGCACGATGCCGGCCTCGGCCGTGAGCGGGCCGGCGAGCCGCACCACTTCCGCACAGTCCGAATCGCCGTCGACGTTGCCGCTTTGGCACGGTTTGTAGACCGCTACGGAGCAGCCGCGTTGCTTAAGCGCTGCGGCGAGTGCCGCCGTCGTAATGGTCTTCCCGACGCCGGTATCGGTACCGGTCACCAGGATGATGCGGGGAAGTTTCATGGGGTTCGCTCCAGGATGTCGCGCAGCACTGCGCAGGCGCGGTCGAGGTCGGTGGGGGTGAGGTTGGCCCGGGCTGTGAGTCGCAAGCGGGAGACGCCGTCGGGCACTGAAGGTGGCCGGAAACATCCCACCTGGACGCCGGCAGCGTACGCGGCCTGGCTCGCAGCCAAGGCGGCTTCCGCTGAAGGCATGGGGATGGACTGAACTGCTCCGGCTGAACGCTCGACGGCGGCCGAGCGTCCCAGCGTGGGTTGAAGTTGGGCGGCGAGGGCGGCTGCGTTGTGATGGACGGCCGCGGCGCGCCAGGGTTCCTGCTGGATGATTCCGACGGCGGCCATGGCAGCGGCCGCTGCGGGCGGGGCCAACGCGGTGTCGAAAATGAAGCTTCGCGAACGGTTCACCAAGTGCTCCCGCAGCAGGCTTGAACCAAGCACGGCCCCGCCCTGGCTGCCCAGGGCTTTGGACAGGGTGGCAGTGCGGACAACACCGGGATGGTCCGCCAGGCTGGTTCCAGCCACCGCGCCGCGCCCTTGAAAGGGACCAACGCCGGCAACACCCAGGCTGTGGGCCTCGTCGATCAGCAGCACCGCATCGTGTTCCTGGGCGAGGTTGAACAGCTCTTGCAGTGGAGCAGCGTCGCCACCGACGCTGTAGATGGACTCAACCACAATCAATGCCCGCGGCTGTGTCCGTCCCTCCAGGAGGCGTGCCGCATCCGCAGTGTCACTGTGCTTGAATTCCCGCACCTCGGAGCGGCTCAGCCTAAAACCATCGATCAACGAGGCATGGCAGTGCTCATCCGCCACAATCAACGTTCCGGGACCACCCAAAGCCGTGGTGACACCCAGATTGGCGAGGTAGCCGGAGGAGAACACCAACGCAGCCTCCGCTCCCGTGAACAGGGCAAGGTGGTGCTCCAACTCAAGATGCAGTTCCGTGGTGCCGGTGACCAGCCGGGATGATGCAGCGCCAGTGCCCCAGCGCCTGATCGCCTTCGTGGCAGCCTCCGCCAGTCGTGGATCCGTGGATAGGCCCAGGTAATCGTTGCTGGCGAGGTCGATCATCCGGCGGTGCCCGCACTCTTTGCCCTGTCCGCCCTCTTTGCCCGGGGCGCCCAGCGGGCCGCGCACTGTCGGCTTCCGCACGAGTCCGCAGCGCTCGCGGACCTCTGCCTGCTGCTCCAGCCAGGAGGTCATGGAGAAGCTCATGCTCTGGCCCCCAACCTGTCTGCGGCCGCGGAGACTGCTGCCACCATGCCCGCGGTGATGGTCCTGATCTGGGAGGTTGAGCTGATGTACGGAGGCATCGTATAGACAAGGTTGCGGAAAGGACGGATCCACACTCCCTGCTCGATCGCGGCACGGGTCACTGCAGCGACGTCCACCGCGTCCGCCAACTCAATGACGCCCACAGCGCCGATAGTACGGACGTCCCTCACGCCGTCGAGCCCCAATGCCGGGGCCAAACCCTCCGCGAGGCCTGCACCTATGCGGTCAACATCCGCGCGCCAATCGCCGTCCCGCAGCAGTCCGAGGCTCGCGTTGGCCACGGCGCAGGCGAGCGGGTTGCCCATGAACGTGGGGCCGTGGAGCAGCGCACCGGCACCGCCGCTGGAGACCACCCGGGCAAGCTCACCTGTGCACAGCGTTGCAGCCAGAGTCATGTACCCGCCCGTGAGGGCCTTGCCGACACACAGGATGTCCGGAACGATGCCAGCATGGTTCGCCGCGAACAACTCGCCTGTTCGCCCAAAGCCCGTGGCGATCTCGTCCAGGATGAGCAGCAACCCGTGCGCATCAGCCACCTCACGGAGGATCCGCACACACTCCGCCGGGTGGATGAACATCCCGCCGGCCCCCTGCAGGACAGGTTCGACGATGATGGCCGCGAGCTCATCGGAATGCTCACCGGCCAGCGCCTCAACTGACGTCCGCCACTCACTGATAGCTGTTGGCGTGGCCGTCGCCGCGGCTGGAGGACGCGGCGCGAACACGTTACGGGCCAGCAAACCAGGGAACGCGGAGTGCATACCGTCAACGGGATCACAAACACCCATCGCCGCGAACGTGTCGCCGTGATAGCCGCCGCGGACCGTCAGGAAGCGCTGCCGTCGTGGACGCCCGGAGGCTGTTTGGAACTGCACCGCCAGCTTGAGCGCTACCTCCACCGAGATGGAACCGGAATCAGCCAGGAACACGCGCTCCAACTGACGGTCAGGCTCGCGGGGTGCCAGCGCCAGCAGATTCTCTGCAAGATCCACGGCAGGCCGATGCGTCAATCCACCGAACATCACATGGCTAAAGGAGCCCAGTTGGCGCTGAACCGCGGCATCCAGCACAGGATGGCGGTACCCATGGATCACCGACCACCACGAAGACATCGCATCCAGCACCTCATGCGTGCGGCCGTCCTCGTCCCGCAGCCGCAGCGCCACGCCGTCGGCCGCTTCAACTTCCCAGAGCGGCAGCGTCCCGGACGCCGGAGCGTAAGGATGCCACAGGCTCGCCCGGTCCCGCTCGATCAACGAACTCATCGGGACACCCGTCCGTGACGCGAGCACTCCGCCGACCATCCCAACGGCGTCACCTGGACCTTCATGCGGCGGCGACACTGCGCGCAATACCGGGGCGGCTCCATCGCCAACCGTTCTTGGCAGCCGTGGTGCGGGTCCGACGTCGGGCGCTCGCCGCAGTGCCCGCAGTATTCCGCCGTCGTGGCGTCGATCGCGGTCATAGTGTCTTCTGGAGTTCCTTGATGGGCATGTTGAGCTCCACCAGGAGGTTGAGGTCGGCGGTGGCGGGGCGGCCCAGGGTGGTGAGGTAGTTGCCCACGATCACGGCGTTGATGCCGCCGAGCAGGCCTTCGCGGGTGCCGAGGTCACCGAGCGTCAGTTCGCGGCCGCCGGCGTAGCGGAGCACCGTACGGGGCATGGCGAGCCGGAAAGCGGCAATGGCGCGGAGGGCGTCCTTGCCGTCCATGATGCCCTGGTTTTCCAGCGGCGTTCCCGGACGCGGATTGAGGAAGTTCAGCGGAACTTCGTGCGGTTCCAATGCGGCCAGCTGGGCGGCGAGTTCAGCCCGCTGGTCCAGCGTTTCGCCCATGCCGATCAGGGCGCCGCAGCACAATTCCATGCCGGCGGCCTTGACCATGTTGCACGTGTCCAGCCGTTCCTCGTAGCTGTGCGTGGTCACGACCTCGGGGAAGTAGCTCCGGGCCGTTTCGAGATTGTGGTTGTAGCGGTGGACACCCCACTCCGCCAACTGGTCAACCTGGCGCTGGGTCAACATGCCCAGGGAGCACGCGATGTTGATATCAACTTCCTCGTTGATGCGGTCGATCGCGAACTTGATCTGGTTCATGAGCTTGATGTCGGGGCCACGCACAGCTGCGACGATGCAGAACTCGGTGGCACCGGTGGCGGCCGTTTCCTTGGCAGCCTTCACCAGCTCGGGGATATCCAGCCACACGCCGCGGACAGGGGAATCAAACAGGCCGGACTGGCTGCAGAAGTGGCAGTCTTCGGGGCAGCCGCCGGTCTTGATGGAGATGATGCCCTCAACCTCAACGTCCTCGCCGCAGTGCTTCAGCCGGACCTCGTGGGCGAGCTGCATGGCGGCCGGAATCGCTTCGTCAGGAAGTTGGAGGATCTCCACAAGCTGGGCTTCGTCGAGGCCTTCACCGCGCTCAAGAACCTGCTCGCGTGCGATGTCCAGGATGGCGTAGGCAGTGGCCTCTTGGGTTGTTTGGGTCGTCATGGACTTGACGGTATCCGCGAGCGCGCATCGCGATTTTGTGGGGTACGCACAAAGCGGCGTCGCGGATTTTGGAGCGCCCTTATGGCTCGTGGGCGAGACGCTTGGTGCAGAAGTTACAGCTGTGAAACATCGTTGTGACTGATTTGACCCGCTGCGTGACTAGCGTCGTTGGCGAAGCACCGACCACGAATCTCGAAAGTGAGCACGGATGAGCGACGTTCTGACAGACACCCAAAGAGCTACGACGGCGGGAAACGCCGATGCGATGAGCGCAGCGAAGGAGAGCCTGGAAGACTACACACTCCGGTTCGCCCCGCGCTCTTACCGGAAGTGGAGCGCCGGTGTGGTGGCGACCAGTGCACTTGGCGGGATCGCCTACCTGGCTGACTTCTCGATCGGGGCAAACATCGGCATCGCCTACGGCACCGTGAACGCCATTTTCGGCATCATCGTGGCCGCGGTGATCATCTTCGCCACGGGCTTTCCACTCGCTTACTACGCCGCCCGCTACAACATCGACCTTGACCTCATCACCCGCGGGTCAGGCTTTGGCTACTACGGTTCAGTGGTCACGAACATCATTTTCGCGACCTTCACCTTTATCTTCTTTGCCCTCGAAGGCTCCATCATGGCCCAGGGCCTGCAATTGGGGCTCGGCGTCCCGCAATGGCTTGGGTATGCCGTGTCCACCATCATCATCATTCCGCTGGTGATCTACGGGATGAAGACCCTTGCTACTTTGCAAGTCTGGACCACGCCCCTGTGGTTGCTGCTCATGGTGGTTCCTGTTGGCTATCTGCTGTTGTCACACCCGGACAGCATCGACGCCTTCTTTGCTTACACCGGCGCTTCGGGCGAGGGCGGCACCAATCTCGCCTCCGTGATGCTGGCTGCCGGCGTGTGCCTTTCGCTGATGGCCCAGATCGCAGAGCAGATCGATTACCTGCGCTTCATGCCGCCCAAGACCGCGGAGAACAAGGGTGCTTGGTGGCGTGCCGTAATTCTTGCAGGACCGGGCTGGGTTCTTTTCGGTGCCATCAAGCAGGTTGTGGGCATGTTTATTGCCATTTACTTGATCGCCAAGCTTGACCCCGCGGCAGCCGCTTCCGCGAATGAGCCTGTCCACCAGTTCCTGGGTGTTTACGAAGAAATGATGCCGGCATGGCTCGCAATGTCCCTGGCCGTTGTGTTGGTGGTTATTTCGCAGATCAAGATCAACGTGACCAACGCCTATTCCGGCTCGCTTGCCTGGACCAATTCGTTCACCCTCATCACCAAGACCTACCCGGGGCGCATGGTGTTCGTGGTGGTCAACCTGGTGATCGCATTGGTCCTCATGGAGTCGAACATGTTTGAGTTCCTCAACACGATCCTTGGCTTCTACGCCAACTGCGCCATGGCCTGGGTGGTCACGGTTGCCTCGGATATTGCGATCAACAAGTACCTTTTGAAGATCTCGCCCAAGGTTCCTGAGTTCCGTCGGGGCATGCTCTACGCCGTCAACCCGGTCGGTTTCGTTTCCATGCTGCTGTCCGCAGGGATGTCCGTCGCGGTGTTCTTTGGGGCCTTCGGTGCCGGTGTGCAGCCCTATTCGCCCATTTTCGCCGTCGTCCTTGCTTTGCTCCTTCCCCCGGTTCTGGCTTTGGCGACGCGTGGCCGCTACTACCTCCGGCGCAACGACGACGGAATTGATCTGCCCATGTTCGACGCCGACGGAAACCCCAGCGACGAGAAGCTCCTCTGCCACGTCACCGGCCTTGAGTTCGAACGCCCGGACATGCTCCGCTCAGGCCAGGACGGTCCCGACGGCGAACCCCGCTTCATCTCTTCCCTCGCATTGTCTACGGACAAGTCGGGCGCCCTGGTGCTGCCAGCCCAGAAGTAGGCGCGCTTGACCCAACTGGGGGACAGCACATGTTCCTATGAGCCCTCATAGCGACGTTTGCTGTCCCCTACTTGGGCTGACGCTGCGCACGAATAGTCAGGATGCTTAGAATGAGGCATGGCACAGGACGAGCGGAACGAAGAGACCGAGCCGACCGAGGAACCCGGGCCGGCTGAGGAGACCGGGCAGGCCGAGGAATCCGAGTCAACAACCGACCTTGACGAGGACATCGCGATGGCTTTGGAAAATCATGTCCTTAACCCGGCGGAGGATCCTGAAGCCGCGTCGGATCCACGGACGATGTATCCGTCCGGGGAGTTCGAGCCACAAACCCAGGACTACCCTGGCTGGACCGAGGCAATGATCCCGCGCGCCCGGACCACGGGGAGCAAAGCTATGTGGGCCATCACCGCATGATGGGATTCCGGACCTTGATTACGGGCGGCGACAGCGGGATTGGGAAAGCCGTGGCCATTGCCTTCGCCCGTGAAGGTGCAGATGTGGCGTTCACGTATTTGCCGGAAGAGGAGCAGGACGCCGAATTGACCGTCCAGCTAATCGAGGCGGCGGGCAGCCGTGCCTTGGCGCTGCCGGGGGATCTAAGGGACGAGGAGTTCTGTCAGGAAGTCATCGCCCAAACCATCCAAGAATTCGATGGTCTGAACGTTCTGGTCAACAACGCAGGTTTCCAGATGACTACCAGCCAGGGGATCGAAGACCTCGGCAGTGAACAGTTCGACCGGACCTTTAAGAGCAATGTCTATGCGCTCTTCTGGCTTACCAAGGCAGCCTTGCCTCATTTGCAGCCCGGGGCCTCGATCATCAACACCTCATCGATCCAGGGTTACCACCCGAGTCCGTCGCTGATCGATTACGCCGCTACCAAGGCCGCCATCAACAGTATGACGTTCTCGTTGGCAGAATCCCTGGGGTCCAAGGGAATCCGGGTCAATGCGGTAGCTCCCGGACCGGTGTGGACCCCGTTGCAGCCGCCAACCCAGCCGGAGGAAAAGATCGTAAAGTTCGGACAGGACACGCCGCTCGGCCGGGCCGGTCAGCCTGCTGAACTTGCCGCAACGTACGTCCTGCTGGCAACAGAGGAATCCAGCTACATTTCCGGCTCGGTTATTGGGGTTACCGGCGGAAAGCACCTCGCCTAAGGCGCCAGCAACCGGTCCCTTCCGGCCAATAGGATCGTCCAGGAAATCAGGGCTTGAGCACCACCTTGATGCAGCCGTCCTGCTTCTTCTGGAATTTCTCGTACAACTCAGGTGCATCGTCCAGACCACCTGTGTGGGTGACCAGATGCATGACTCCCAGCGGATCGGCGTCGTCCTCTACCAGGGGGAGCAGTTGGTCAGTCCAGTTGCGGACGTTGCACTGCCCCATGCGGAGTTGGACTTGTTTGTCGAACATGGTCATCAGGGGCATGGGGTCGGCCTGGCCGCCGTAAACGCCACTGAGTGAAATAGTCCCGCCACGCCGCACCAGATCCACTGCCGTGTGGAGAGCGGCAAGTCGGTCCACGCTCATGGTCTCCATGGCTACCTGCGCCGGCTTGTCAGGGAGCAGTGAAACCGCCCGGTGCAGGAATGATGCCACCGGTGAGCCGCGAGCTTCCATGCCCACCGCGTCCACCACACCGTCCGGCCCGCGGCCCAAGGTCTCCTCGCGGATTTGGGCGGCGACGTCCGAGCTGTAGTCCATGGTCTCCACCCCATGTTCTTCCGCCATGGCCCGGCGCTCAGGAACGGGATCCACGCCAATGACACGGAAGCCCCTGTGGACACCAATTCTGGAGGCGAACTGGCCCACAGGACCGAGTCCGAGCACCGCCAAGGTGCCACCCTCGGGGACGTTGGCGTATTCGACGGCTTGCCATGCAGTGGGCAGGATGTCGGAGAGGAACAGATAGCGTTCGTCGGGGAGGTCTGAATCTACTTTGATGGGCCCGTAGTCGCCGAATGGCACACGCAGGTACTGTGCCTGGCCGCCCGGGACGGAACCATAGAGCTCGGAGTATCCAAAGAGTGCAGCCCCTGTACCTTTGGCCTTGACCTGCGTGGTTTCGCACTGCGATTGAAGGCCTTGGTTGCACATGTAGCACCGGCCGCAGGAGATGTTGAAGGGCACGACTACCCGGTCGCCCTTCTGGAGCCGGTGGACCTCCGAGCCCACTTCTTCCACGATCCCCATGGGCTCGTGGCCGATGACATCGCCCTTGTGCATGTAGGGGCCCAGGACTTCATAGAGGTGCAGGTCCGAGCCGCAAATGGCTGAAGATGTTATTCGGACGATGACATCCGTTGGTTCCTGGATGGTGGGATCGGGGACATCAATGACGCTCAACGAGCGCCTTCCTTGCCACGTCACTGCTTTCACAATCGCTCTCCCTGCTTTGGGGGCTGGAGGTGTCCCGCGCTGCAGGAGACCATCCCAGCGAAGCAGAGTTGGCAGCGGCACACAAGGTCTCCGGTAGCCTCGACAGCCCCTGATGCCCGGCCTACATTGAGGCTATGAGCGAAGAATCGAGCGAACCGGATCAAACGTCTTCCGAAAGCGCAGCGCCGTCTGAAGCCCCGAAACCCGCGGTACCTGCCGACGTCGAGCATGAGGACAGCAGCCCCGGGACGGGTGACTTCACCACCGAAGTGGACCCAACGTTCATCCCGGATGAAAGCGGCGAGACGCCGGAGGAGAAGCGCGCCAGGGAGCACCCAGAATCGACGGGCAGCTAAACGCGCTTTAGGCAATCAAACAGCGGACGACGGCGGCCCTCCCGTGGTTGCGACGGTCACCTGCGCGCTCGATTTAGTAAGTAACCTGATAATTGGTGTTAAGCTGGTAGGAGATAGCTGTCCACGTGATCAGAAAGCGTTTAGAACGAACACGGGATGGGTACAACTTTGGGTACTAAGCACAGCATGGGCTAGGGGCGGCGCCCAAACAAAGCCGTTCACGAGGGAGGCAATCCACATGGACACAGGACAACTGGTATTGATCATCGTGTTGGCCGTCGTCGTAGTCGCAGCTGTGATCATTGCAGTGGTAGTTGGACGCAAAAAGAAGACCGAACTCAATCGCCGTCGCGCAGGGGAATTGCGCGAGAAGGCGGACCAGGAAGCCGTCGGCGCACACCAGGCGAAGGCCCAGTCGGCACAAGCCGAGGCAGCGGCCGTTCAGGCAGAAGTCGAGGCCAACCGGCTCCGGCGCGAAGCGGACCGGCACGCGGAGAAGGCCCAAGAAGCCAGCGGGCGCGTTGAGGAGCACCTGCGCCACGCCGACAAAGTGGACCCCGATGTCAGGACTGGCCGCGACCGGGAGAACGATACGGATCGCGGACGTGACCGTGACATGGATACAAGCGACGAACGGCTGACACGGGATCGCTCGGCACGGGAAGGCGCCGTCAGGGAAGAGCCTTTGCGGGAGCGTTCTACGCGGGAGGGCTCTACGCGGGACGATTCTGTGCGGGACGGTTCTACCCGGGAGGGTTCCAGGCGGGACGGAGATAGGAACGTGTAAGTTCCTACGGTGAAACGGAGGCAGGAAGTGAGCATCGTGGTAAGGCGGCCGGGACAGGTGGTGCGCCCGATGGATTCAAGGCAGAACAGGCATGCAGTTGACGTCGTTCTTGGCCATTTGGGCGAGATCGGCCCAGCGGTAGCGGCCCTGCGCCGTGAATCGTCGCGACTCGCTGAATGGGGAGAAGAACTGGCCCGCGTACGTCTTCGTGGCGGCAGCGTGTTTGCTGCCGGCAGCGATGGCTCTGCCCACGAAGCACAGAGATTCACCTCCGAACTGGCGGCCCACGATGCCAAAAATGGTTCAACCGGCGACGGCTCTGCTTTCAAGGCCATATCTGCCAGCAATAGCGCCAACGACGGGGCCCGCGGAAGCATGAGTGACCAGATTCGAGGCTCGGTTCGGCGCGGCGACATCGTGGTGTTGCTCGCTGCGAAGGGAATCACGGACGATCTCCGCGAGGCCGCTGCTGCGGCGAAAGCTGCCGGAGCGCGGGTGTGGGCGTTGACGGGCAAGGAGTCCAAGGACCTTGCCCAAGCCGTCAACGAGGCGATCTGCATCGACACTGATCCACCGCATGCCGAAGAAGCGCACCTGGTTGCCGTCCTGGCTCTTTGCGAGTGCTTCGATGACGCCATGAGGCTGCGCGGCCAGGGCTAACCGCGCTGGGTAGCTGTGGCATCTTCGTCAAGATTGAACTGTTGCTGTGCCACTCTTATGTCGTGAAGACGACGGTGATTACGTATGGGGTTTTGCTAGCTGTTTCAGGTCTCGTGACCTTGAGCGTTCTGGGGGCATCCCTTCTGCAACATAAGGATCCGCGAGGAATTGCCGTCCTCGCCCTCGTGGTAGGCGGTTTGTTGCTGACATTTGCGTATGCCCTAATGTCTGGCCGTAAATCACGTGCGGTCGCTAACGCTGAGAAGAAACCGCCCGCTTCCAGGATCTACAGCTCGTCTGCAAGCGCGGAGTATCCGCACTCAGCTTCAGTCGTGTGGGCACTTATCAGGCCAGCAGAGGCGGCAGTTACGTTGAGTGACGACGTGGATCACGCCTTCGCAGTGCCCGCTATCCCAGAAGGTCCAGGGGAGCGGCAGTGCTTTTTCCTGCGAAATGGGCAGATTTCAATTATTGAGGTGTTGAGCGAAATCCCTGAACGTTTAGCAGTGACTCAATCGCTGCTTCCGGCAAGCGATGCATCCACGAAAATGACCTACCGTCTTGAACCCACACCGGTCGGCTGCCGTCTCACTATCGAAACACTGATTGAGACGCCCGACTATCTAATTGTCGATCAGCAAGCGATCCAGAAATCCGGTAGCGAGTTCGTTGGGAAGGTGGCTGCGGTCTTGGGAGGTACCGCTGTAGCGGGATGACTCCAGCTTGTGATCTGCCACTCATCCGGAATAGTTGCAGGCGCTGCACAGTTGCGCAGAGTGAACCTGATTCATTCTGAAAGGAACTGCGCATGCTGTTTTCCCCCTTGGCCCTTGGTGAGCTGGAACTTCCCAACCGACTGGTGATGGCGCCCTTGACCCGGCTGCGGGCCGGCGTTGACGGCATTCCCGGTTCACTGATCGCCGAGCACTACCGGCAGCGCGCCTCCCTTGGATTGATTGTCAGCGAAGGAACATACCCGACGCCGGCCGGTCAGTCGTACCCCGGGCAGCCTGGCCTGGTGACGGAAGCGCAGATTGCAGGCTGGAAGACGGTCACTGACGCCGTCCACTCTGAAGGCGGACGCATCTTTGCCCAGATCATGCACGGCGGCCGCGTTTCCCACGCGGACATCACGGGCGGCCACGAAATCGTGGGCCCGAGTGCCGTCGCCATCGAGGGCGATGTCCGCACTCCCAACGGCAAGCAGCCGTACCCGGTGCCGCGCGAGCTCCGCACGGACGAGCTCCCGGGAGTCATCCAAGAGATCGTCACCGCCTCGAAGAATGCGATTGAGGCAGGATTCGACGGCGTGGAACTCCACTCCGCCAATGGTTACCTGCTGCATGAATTCCTTGCGCCCAACTCGAACGTCCGCACCGACAGCTACGGTGGCTCCCCGGAGAACCGCGCCCGGTTCGTGATCGAGACCGTCAATGCGGTGGTCGAGGCACTCGGTGCCAACCGCGTGGGCATCCGTATCTCCCCAGAACACAATGTGCAGGGCATCGCTGAGACGGATGCCGCGGACGTCCGCGCCACCTACGAAGTGCTGGTGGAGACTATTGCGCCGCTCAACCTGGCGTACCTGAGCATCCTGCACCACAACCCACAGGGCACCTTGGTCCAGGATCTTCGCCAGCGCTTCAATGGCACGTTCCTGGTGAACACCGGCTTCAGCGAAATCACTACTCGCGATGAAGCCTTGGCAATCGTTGCCGATGGCCTCGCCGATGCTGTTGTGGTGGGCCGCCCGGCCATTGCCAATCCGGACCTCGCCCGCCGCTGGCGTGAAAGCCTCCCGCTCAACGAGCCGGATGCCTCCACCTTCTATGGCGACGGGGCCAAGGGTTACACGGACTACCCGTTCTACGCCAACTAAGCGCAGCATCCCAGGCAAAACCGCGACGTCGGCACTCACCGGAGCGTCGACGTCGCGTTTTAACGTGTGGAAGTTCGCAGAGAATGTGACAGGACTGCCTACCCAGCCCCGCGCCTGCTTCCTATAGGATTTGTGGCATGTCTGAACCTTCGCCGGCTCTTGCCCGCCCCGGCTTTCCCGTCAGCCGCCAGGTGCTGGCCGACCACGTTTATGAAGCCCTCCTCGAGTGGCTCATGGATGGTCGGCTCGAACCGGGGGCGGCCGTCAGCATCGACGGTATGGCGCGGGAACTGGACGTTTCTCCCACTCCGGTGCGTGAGGCGTTGGCGCGACTGGAGCATACGGGCATGGTGCGGCGCGTGGCGTTGAAGGGGTATCGTGTGGCCCCGGTGTTCACGCGCGAGGATTTCGCGGAACTCATGGAAGCACGGTTGTCCATTGAGCCTGTGAATGCCCGGCTGGCGTGCGAACGCATGACTTCGGAAGGCCTGGACGCGCTGAAGCAAGCGGTCGAGGACCTCAAAACGGCACCCCGCGGCGGCACGTTCGCTGAATACCGCAGCTACCTCGAGGCTGACGAGCGTTTCCACCAGTTGATTGCGGCGCAAGCCAAAAACCAATTCCTGCTCACTGCCTACAACACACTGGGCGGGCAGATCCAGCGCTTCCGGTTGTTCGGGGGAGTGGGCATCACGGATGCGGAGCAGGCTATCGCCGAGCACCAGGCGGTGCTGGAAGCGATGACGAGCGGGGACCCCGGGAAAGCGGCGGAGGCAATGATCAATCACGTGGAAAAGGTGCGAGGCCGCGCCATGGCTGACGCGCCTGAAGACTGAACACCCGCCGCTGCTCGAAGGCTCGCCGCAACTGCGGCGGGCCTTTTTCATGCGCTGTGTGACCCCCTTCACAGTCATATGTAAGACATATAGGATCTAGGAAGTTTCGCGAAAAGGGTTGACAGCTTTGCTTCGTTCGTAAATCCTATAGGAAACAGGATTCCACGAAGGAGTGTTCATCATGGCGTACACCGCCGAGAATTGGCCGATTACCGCGGCCCTCCTGCAGTTCCCGGGCGCCGACGCTTCGGGACAGCAGGTCAACGACGCCGATGCTTCCGTTTGGGCGGCCGTCCTGCAGGAAGTGAAAGAGGCTGGCTTTGCCAACGCCGACCTCACGGACAGCTGGGTCCGGCCGGGCGATCTCAGCAACGAGCGCCTTGCCGAGTTCAAGCAGACGGCTGACGAAGTGGGCATCGGAGTGCCGGTCATCTCCGCAATCCGCCGCAGCGTCATCCACCAGACGGACTGGGCCGACAACCTCGACTACAGCCACCGCACCATCGACGCCGCTGCCGAGCTTGGATGCGAGGTGGTCTCCTTCGGACTTCACCAGGCCATCACGCCGGAGCAGCAGAAGCAGCTGTGGTTCTGGACCGTGGAGGGCTACAAGGACCCGGTGGGGGACAAGGAAATGTGGGGCAACGCAGTGTCGCGCCTTCGTGAACTTGGCAAGCATGCAGCAGAAGCCGGCATCCTCATCTCCCTCGAAATGTACGAGGACACCTACCTCGGCACCGCCGATTCATCCGTGCAACTGGTCCAGGACATCGGTCTGGACAACGTCGGCCTCAACCCGGACCTCGGCAACCTGATCCGCCTGCACCGTCCCATCGAGGACTGGCGCGAGATGGTGGCCAAGACCCTGCCGTACTCCAACTACTGGCACATGAAGAATTACATCCGCGACGAAGATGTGGCCCGCGACAGCTACATCACCATGCCCGCACCCATGGAAAGCGGCCTGATCAACTACCGCGAGGCATTCAAGTTCGCTCTCTCGGTCGGCTTCCAGGGCATCCTCTGCACCGAGCACTACGGTGGCGACGGACTCAGCGTCACGGCCAGCAACCAGGAATACCTGCGCCGCCACATCCTGCCGAAGACCGAGGGTTACCAACTCGGCACGAGCCAGGTAGCGCAAGGCCGGCAGACACCGGTAAACCAGCTCGCAGGAGTCTAGGGAATGACACAGATTTTCGACAACCCAGCAGACTTTGCCGATGAAGCCCTGGACGGCTTCGTTGCTGCCAACCGCGGCTACGTTGCCAGAGTAGATGGCGGCGTGGTCCGCTCCACCGAAGTACCTGCCGGACAAGTGGCGTTGGTGGTCGGCGGCGGTTCCGGGCACTACCCGGCGTTCGCCGGATTGGTCGGCCCCGGTCTCGCAACGGGCTCGGCCTGCGGCAACATGTTCGCCTCCCCGGCCGCTGGCCAGGTGTACCGCGTGGCCAAAGCGGCCAATGCTGGGGGTGGAGTCCTGCTCAGCTATGGCAACTACGCTGGCGACGTCCTGCACTTCGGCCAGGCCCAGCTCCGCCTCAACGCCGAGGGCATCGAAACGCGCACTGTCACCGTCACGGACGACATCGCGAGTGCCCCGATCGATCAGCTGGAGAAGCGTCGTGGGATCGCAGGCGACCTGACAGTCTTCAAGATCGCAGGCGCCGCGGCCGAAGCGGGACTGAACCTTGACGACGTCGAGCGTTTGGCTATCAAGACCAACTACCGGACCCGGTCCCTGGGCGTGGCCTTCGACGGCTGTACTCTGCCCGGGGCAACGGATCCGCTGTTCCACGTCCCGGCCGGGCAGATGTCCTTGGGCCTCGGAATCCACGGTGAACCCGGAATTTCCGAGCACCCGATGCCCACCGCGTCCGAGCTGGCGGAGCTGCTGGTCACCAAGCTGCTCGCAGACAAGCCCGAGGACGCCGGGGCCCGCGTGGTGGCGATCGTGAACGGGCTGGGCACAGTGAAGTATGACGAGCTCTTCCTGCTGTTCGGCAAGGTCGAAAAGCTGCTCACCGCCGCTGGTCTCACCGTTGTTGAACCGGAATGCGGCGAGTTGGTGACCAGTTTGGACATGTCCGGACTGTCCCTGACGCTGCTCTGGCTTGACGATGAACTCGAACAGTTTTGGGCGGCGCCCGCGGATACCCCCGCTTTCCGAAAGGGCAGCATGGCGCCCCGCGCAGCGCGCGCCGAAGCAGCGATCGTCGACGCCGAAACCGCCGACGTCGAACAGCCCACCCCCGCGGCGGCGGAACTCGGGCGGCAGGCCGTGGCGATTCTCGCCCAGGTCCGGGACGTCGTCGTCGAACACGAAGACGAGCTCGGCAAGCTGGACGCTATCGCCGGCGATGGTGATCACGGAATCGGCATGCGTCGTGGCGTCGACGCAGCAGCCGCTGCAGGCGAAGCCGCATGGGGCTCCTCGGTAGCGCGAATCCTCCTCGCGGCCGGCGAAGCATGGAGCGAACGGGCGGGCGGAACTTCGGGCGCATTGTGGGGCTCGGCGGTCATTGCGGCCGGGCAGTCGCTCGGGAACCGTGAAACGTACAGCTCCTCGGATGCCGGCGACGCGGTGAATGCCTTCGTCCTGGCCATCACCGAACTTGGCAAGGCCGAGCCCGGAGACAAGACCATGGTGGACGCCCTCCTGCCGTTCCGGGACGCTTTCCTGACTGAGGTCGACGGCGGTGCTCCCGTAGACCGGGCATTGGCAGCAGCTGCTGCGGCTGCCGAATTGGCTGCCGCGCAGACCGCTGAACTGCGGCCACTCAAGGGCCGGGCGCGCCCACTCGCCGAGAAGAGCCTCGGCCATCCGGATCCCGGCGCAGTCTCCTTTGGCCTGATCGCCACGAGGATTTCCCAACACATCGATTCACTACTGGCCAGCGCTGCATCAGCGGCTCCGGCCGGAAACGGAGCCTGAGAATGAGCGATACCCAAGGCTGGCGCATCGTCATTGGCAATGACGAAGCCGGAGTGGAATACAAGCGGGCACTTCTGGCATTGCTGGAATCCGACCCACGCGTTGCATCAGTGACCGACGTCGGAGTCGGTGCCAACGATTCAACGGCCTATCCCCACGTCGCAGTCGATGCCGCCCGCAAGGTAGCTGACGGTGAGTTCGATCGAGCCCTCCTGATCTGCGGCACCGGGCTGGGCGTGGCCATTTCGGCCAACAAGGTGCCCGGAATCCGTGCGGTTACCGCCCACGACAGCTACTCGGTGGAACGGTCCGTACTAAGCAACAACGCGCAGGTCCTCACGCTCGGGCAGCGGGTGATTGGCTTGGAACTGGCCAAGAAGCTCGTAGGGGAGTGGCTCGGCCACCGCTTTGACCAAAACTCATCCTCCGCCGCCAAGGTGGACGCCATTTGCTCCTACGAGCCCAACTACACGAAGGCAGTTTGATCATGACCATTCCTGAAGCAACCGAAGGCACCGCGAAAAACGCAGCCCGGAAGATCGCCGTCGTCGGCTCCGGTTACATGGGCGGCGGCATCGCCCAGGTCCTGGCGCTCGGCGGAGCGCGCGTGGCTTTGGCGGATGTGTCTGCCGAGATCGCGCAGAAGAACTTCGATCGCCTGCTGGTCGAATCCGATCAGTTCATCGCCGATGGTCTGTTCCCGGCGGGATCCACTGAAATCCTCAAACAGAACCTGTGGGCTGCGAAGGACATCGAGGAAGCCGTTGCTGATGCCGACTTCATCGAGGAGTGCGTTCCCGAGGTCCTGGAAATCAAGCACCAGACCCTGGCCAGGATCAGCGCCGCTGCCCGGCCGGATGCCCTGATTGGCTCCAACACCTCCACCATTTCCATTGGTGCCTTGGCAGAAGCCGTGACCAACCCGGAGCGGTTCCTGGGCGTTCACTTCTCCAACCCGTCACCGTTCATCCCCGGCGTCGAGGTCATTCCGCACGCGGGCACTGCCGCCGCCA
Source organism: Arthrobacter sp. 21a14 (assembly GCA_050627125.1). Classification (GTDB taxonomy): domain Bacteria; phylum Actinomycetota; class Actinomycetes; order Actinomycetales; family Micrococcaceae; genus Arthrobacter. Next base: position 1,694,557 of record CP192487.1, read on the forward strand.
CGGTAGCCGCTTCCCGCGAGCTGGTCCACGCGGCCGGTAAGCAGACCGCCGTCGTGAAAGACGTTACGGGTTTTGTGCTCAACCGCCTGCAGTACGCGCTGTTCCACGAAGCTGCGCAGCTGGTGGAGCAGGGCATCGCAACAGCGGACGACGTCGACACCCTGGTGCGTACGACGTTCGGCTTCCGTTTGCCGTTCTTTGGTCCGTTTGCAATCGCGGACATGGCCGGTTTGGACGTCTACAACTTCTGCTACAAGTCCCTGCAAACCGGCTTCCCGGAGCGGTTTGCGACGCCGAAGATCCTGTCGGACCTCGTGGAGGCAGGCAAGCTCGGCACCAAGACCGGCGCGGGGTTCCTCAACGTCCCCGCCGAGCGCACCCCGGAACTCATCGCGTACCGGAACAAGGCCTACGTCGCCATGCAAAAGCTCATTGAAGAGCTTGGCCCGGCACCCATCAACTAGTCCTAGGAGATCCTTTATGAGCACTTTCCCCAGTGAACGCACCGCCATCGTCACCGGCGCTGTTTCCGAACGTGGCATCGGCCGCGCCACCGTGAACTACCTGGCCGCCCAAGGCTGGAACATCGGTATCATCGATCTTGACGACGCCGCCTGCAAGGCTGCAGCCAAGGAAGTTGCTGCAGAATACGGGGTCCAGGCCCACGGAGTTGGCGCGAACGTCGCCAGCGAAGCCGAAGTCCGGGCCGCCATCGACGAGTTGGAAACCGAGCTGCCGCAGATCGTCGCCTTGGCCAACGTTGCCGGCGTCAGCTCGCCCATCGGCTACCTGGAACTCGAACCTGCCGAGTGGGACCGCGTGCTGAGCATCAACCTCAACGGTGTCCACTACGCCACCCGCAGAGTGGCCGAATCGATGGTGAAGAACCGCATCGGCCGGATCGTGAACATCTCCTCGGTCTCTGCCCAACGGGGTGGCGGAACGTTCTCCAAGACCCCCTACTCGGTTGCCAAAGCCGGCGTCATCGGCCTGACCCGTGCCACGGCCCGGGAACTGGGCGAATACGACATCACCGTCAACGCGATCTCACCCGGCCCCATCGACACCGACATCATGGGTGGCACGCTGAGCCAGGAACGCAAGGACGAACTGACCAAGGACCTCGTGGTGAACCGCGTGGGCTCCACCAGGGACATCGCCGCCGCCATCGCCTTCCTCATCAGCGAGGACTCCGGATACATCTCCGGCCAGACGCTGAATGTGGATGGCGGTCTGTACATGCACTAGGGCTTCCCTAATGAAGACCTGGACCAGAGAACGAAAGATCTACCTTGCCGTGGGCATCCTTGCCTGCGCAGTGGGCATGGTGCTCATTTTCTTCCCGCGCTGAGGACGCGCTGCCTTAACCATCACAACCCCAACTGATTGCTCAAAGAGGAGTTTCAATGTCCGTTGCCTCAACTTCCACCAAGGAGTTGCTGGATTCACCGATTCTGAAGTCGGCCATATCCAAGGCTTCTCGGCGGCTGATGCCGATGCTCGTCATCCTGTACGTGGTGGCATTCCTTGACCGCACCAACGTGGGCTTCGCCGAAGCTGCCCTTGGGGTAGACAAAGGCATCACAGCAGGTGCGTATGCACTGGGTGCCGGTATCTTCTTCATCGGCTATGCACTGTTCGAGATCCCCAGCAACCTGCTGCTCACCAAGTTCGGCGCCAAAGTCTGGCTTGCCCGCATCGCCATCACCTGGGGCATAGTGTCCGCGTGCTTCGCCTTCGTGCAGGGCGAGACCTCGTTCATCATTCTCCGTTTCCTGCTTGGTGTCACCGAAGCAGGGCTCTTCCCAGGCGTCATCATGTTCCTCGCCGCCTGGTTCCCCAACAAAGTCCGTGTGAAGATGTTCGCAATCTTCTACCTGGCTCAGCCGCTCTCCCAGATGCTGGGCGCTCCGCTGTCCGGCTGGCTCATCAACATCGGCGACCAGGTTCCCGGCGTCGCAGGCTGGCAGGTCATGTTCTTCGTTGAGGGTTCGTTGGCCATCGTCGCCGGCATCGCGTCGTTCTTCTTCCTCATCAACAGCCCACAGGACGCCAAGTTCCTGAGCAAAGAAGAGAAGCTTGCCCTGACCGATGTCATGGCACTCGAAGACACCGTCAAGGAAGAATCAGGTCCGCGAGGCGTCCTGGCAGCCATGCGCAACGGCCGCGTCTGGTACTTCACGGTCATCTACTTCTGCCTTCAGATCGCGGTCTATGGCGTCACGTTCTACCTGCCCCAGCAGGTGTCCCAGCTCACCGGCCAGAAGGTGGGGCTCGCCGTCGGACTCCTGGCAGCTATCCCTTGGTTCTTCGGGATTTTTGCCTGCTACTTTGTGGGCAAGGCTGCAAACACGGTGGCACGTCGCCGCCGCTGGGGCACAGCATTGTTCGTCTCCACGGGGCTCTGCATCTTCGGTTCCGCCTGGGCCGGCGCCAACCACCTTCCGGCGCTGGGTATTATTTTCATCAGCCTGGCGGTGTGCAGCTTCCTGTCCACCGGTCCCATCTGCTGGTCATATCCGACGGCGTTCCTCACCGGAACTGCCGCGGCTGCCGGTATCGGGCTGATCAACTCCCTGGGCAACCTCGGCGGTTTCGTCGCACCGATCCTTCGCACCACGGTTAACCAGGTCACGGCCTCGGACACGGGCACCATGGGTGTCTACGCTCTGGGTGTCCTGCCCTTCCTGGCCGCGTTGATGATGTTCGGCACCCGGGCCTTCACCAACAAGGCCGACGAGCTGCTGGACAAGTAGCCGTGAGTAGTGCTGCCCTTACAGGCCCCTTGTTCATCGGGGTCAGCACCAAGATGTACATGGGCTATGCGCAGAGTTTGGCATGGCTGGAGCAGTTGCTGGCAGAAGTGGACGCCCGTCCGGCCCTTGCGGCCGGGCGGGTGGTCCCGTTTGTGATCCCATCATTCCCGGTGCTGCCGGCAGCGTCCGCCATGCTTCAGGGTTCGCCGTTGGTACTTGGGGCACAGAACTGTGGTTGGTCGGACGGGCCGTGGACTGGCGAGGTCTCCCCGTCGATGCTTGCCGAGCTAGGGGTTGGCTTGGTGGAGATCGGCCACGCGGAACGGCGCCGGTACTTTGCCGAAGACGATGCCATGGTGGCACTGAAGGTTCGTGCCGCCGTCGATGCTGGCCTGACGCCGTTGCTGTGCGTTGGGGAGAGCGTGGTTGCTGAGCCTGATGAAGCCGCCAGTACAGTCTTTCGGCAAGTCAAGGCAGCTGTGTCCGGAGACTGGTCCATCGCTTTCCGCTTGATGATCGCCTACGAACCCGTGTGGGCGATCGGTGCTGCAGAGCCGGCGTCGGCTGCCTATGTGTCCCAGGTTGTAGCTGCACTGCGGGCATTGCTCGGTGCCCACGGATTGGCTGAGCTGCCCATCATCTATGGCGGCTCGGCGAAGCCGGGTCTGCTGCCGCAGCTGGACGGTGTCTCCGGACTCTTCCTGGGCCGCTTCGCGCACGACGCCACCAACTTCGGCCAGGTGTTGGACGAGGCGCTCGCCCTCCCCAACTGACTGGCATTTGTGGTTGTTCCCAGAGCTGGGAACAACCACTATTGCCAGCTACTTGGGCCGGGTGTGCCCTCAGCTGACGGATCGCTGGCATAGCGCAACAAAGCCGCCAAGATTTTCCAAGCCCTCGGGATGCGTCGGGAGGTAGTTGGTCAGTTCAGGCGAACGCACGACGACGGCACGCCACTGCCCGCGCGACACCGCCACGTTGATTCGGTTGCGCAAGAGCAGGAACTCCATGCCGCGCGGCACTTCCCCCGCGGCTGAGGCGGCCATGGAGACGATGACCACCGGCGCTTCCTGGCCTTGGAACTTGTCTACCGTTCCTACCCGCACTTTTGCCAACCCTGCTGCCCGGAGCTCGTGCTTGATCAGTTGTACCTGGGCGTTGTAGGCCGCAACCACCAGGATGTCGGTCTCTTCAAGAGGCCGGCTTCCCGGCGCTTCAGAAGGGTTTGTCCATAGCAGGCCCACGTGTTCCTTCACTTGGCGGACAACCTCTGCGGCTTCCTCGGGTGAGTTCGTGGAGTTGCCGGTGTGGGGGACATACACGCAGGAAATGCCAGGGCTGGCACCTTCCAAGTGGCGAAGTGATGCGGCCGGCGCTGCTTCGAGTCGATTGTCGTAGGAAAGCTCGGAGACGGCATCGCACAAGGCCGGATGCATGCGCCAGGACAATGCGAGGAAATAACCGAGTTCGGGCGGCAACGTGTTGTAGCCGTCCGACAACCACCCCAGCGCAGATTCGTCCACGGGTTCCGGGTGTTTGCCTTGGGTGACTTGCGGTAGTTGCTGGGGATCACCCAACAGCAGGAGACGTTTTGCTGCGCGGCTCACAGCCATGGTGTTGGCCAGGGAGAACTGTCCGGCTTCGTCAATGACCAGCAGATCCAGCGAGCCAGGCGGAACCTCTTTGCCTACCATGGCCCACGCAGTACCGCCGATCAGAGCTCCACCCGGTTTGGACAGGATGTCACTGACGTCGGCCTTGGCGCACGCACTCCACGGCACCGGATCGCCATGCTTCACTTCCTTGGCCACGCGTTCAGGATCAAGCCCTGCCTTCTCCACGGCAGCGCAGAGCATGTGCTCCACCACGGCATGGGACTGGGCCACAACGCCGACTTTCCAGCCATCTGCCACGAGCCTGGCCAGGACGTGGGCCCCCACGTGCGTTTTTCCGCTGCCGGGAGGACCTTGGACGGCCAGGTACGAATGGTCCAGGTCCATCACAGCAGCAGTGATGGCGTCGATGTAGCCATCAGGGCCCGGTTCCACAGCAGGCAGAGTTTCCAGGCTACGCAGTTTTGGCGGCTTCCTTCGCACCAGGTCCAAGGCGGGATCTTGCGGCCATTCCGGCAGCGAATCGCTGAGCCTGCTGGCCAACGCACTCAACGCCGCCCTCTGGCCGTTCGTCGGAATCGGGCTGTCCGGGGTCAGCGCCATGGGAGTCTGTGGGAATTCTGTTGAGTCATTGCGTAACCCCTCGGATATGGTGACCGACTCAAAGTCACCATCCTCGCCGACTTCGATGATCTTGGTATTGCTCCAGCCAGCACGGCCGAGCACGGAGGATTCCTTTGCCGCCAAGGCGTCGGGCAAGGGCGGACCGTACATGCGGAAATACGTCTTGCCCGGTTCCAAACCCGCGCCGTCACCGGAACGGCCGAGCAGTTTCACAATCCGGGCGGGGTTACTGCGAGGTGTTGGCTTAGCCCAGTCCTGCAGCACCACAGCCTGCTCCACCGTGAAAATATCGCGGCCGTCCTCCCACTGGGACACTGGTTTTTCCAAGCGGTCGAAGTGCGCCCACCAATATTGCTTGTCCTCACGCCGGTGATATCCAACGCCCGCTGCCACAATCGCTATCGCCCGGGAATCGGGGGACAGCCATTCCTCCTCCGGCAGGGCGGCAACGTAGTCCAGCAGGGCGGTTTCTTCCGGTGCGGCTTCGTATTTCGTCGGTTCAGCGGCGGTCTGCGCTGCATCGGACCCGTTCCCCAAGTCTTCCGCATTTCCGGAGTCGTCGCCCGCCGAGCCCTGCGGCACGATGGAACGCTCCGCGGCGCGGGCAAGAAGCCAATTGCGCAACTCCAACGTTGAGAGGCAGTCGTACTCGTTGTAGTCCCTGATGCTTTCCAGAATGGCCGCAGCCTGGTCAGGGTTATCGGTGTCCCGTGCCGTGCAGTAGTCGGCGTAAGCAACCACGGAGGCTCCGGCGTCGGTGACATCACCGGAGCGCAGGTGCTGGCCCATGTAGAGGGGTTCGAGCTTCTTGATGCTGTACGAGTTCTCGGACACGCGAATGCTGTGGCGGACGGTGTCGTAGAGGTCCACCAGGACGCCTTGGCGCAAAAGATCGTCGACGGCGGTTTCACCCATCACGTGCGTCAGCGAGAGATTACGGAGGGCCGTCTTCTCGTACGCCGCGTAGTGGTAGATATGCATGCCCGGGTAGCCGGCACGGCGCTTGGCAACATACTCCAGAAAGTCTACGAATGCTTGGCCTTCTTCGGCCCGCGAATGCGCCCAGAACGGGCGGAAAACCGGTTCGGCGCCAGCCTCCAAGGGGTTTTCGATGACACCGAAAAGGTACTCGAGACCCCATTTGCCTGTGGCTGGATCCTGCCAGAGGGGATCGCCCTCGAAGTCAAAGAAGATGTCCCCGGGGTCCGGCGCGGGGAGTCTGCCGAGGGTGTTATCCGGCAGCACCTTGTAGCTCACGGCTTTGGCCTCGCCGGCTTTGTCCGTGTAGTTCACGGTCCCATCAGGAGTGCCCGTGCCCGTCTGGAGCTGGGCTTGCTCCCGAAGGCGCAGGAGCGTGGGGTCGCCGACTTCCGGGAGCGCGGCCAGTTGGTCGATGGTGGTGACCCCGGCCTCCATCAGCTTCTTGCGGCGGCTGATGCGCATACCGGCAACCATGAGAAGGTCACGGTGCAGGTTGACTTGCTCGGCGCAGTAATCGCAGCGGCCGCACGCCGAGAAGCGGGAGTCGCCCCATTCGATGGGGCCTGAAGCAGCCCTATGGGCTGCCGTCATTGCGAGGAATCGTTCCCGGCGTTCCTTGAAGACCGGCAGAATCTCGGCGAGCGGGTGATGGCTGTGCACCCGGTTGCCCAGCACCAACGTGACCGTGGGATCCGGTGTAATACCGGCCTGAAGCAGTTGATCACCGTAGGCTGCCAGCTGCAAAAGGGCAGTGACCTTGGCATGGCGTGCAAGCTTGGTATCGAAGACCGCGTACTGGCCGCCAGGACGCTTGACCAAGAAATCGGAGCGGCCGTGGAATTGGCCATCGAAGAACGCGGCCTGGAACACGATATCCGCTCCGGATCGCAAGGCGTCGATGGATTCCGCATGCTTGGCCAAAAGTGTGGCGCGGTCCATGGCGGAGGCGGGAACGACGTCGTAAACGCCCTTTCCTGTAGCCGGGTCCCACGGCCCGAACTCAGCCACGAACTCGTCCAATACCCTGTGCTCGTGGACATCGCCAAGCTTTGCAGTGCGCTCCAACATGGCATCTGCCGCGAACTCAGCCTTGGGGGAGCGGCCCAGTTTTTCGTCGAGTTTCCGGAGCAGTTGGTACTCACAGGTGGCAGCGATGACAAGATCGCTGGCTGAGAACACCAAATCCTGCGGCGCGCCAGCTATCTCCGAATCGAGAAAGAACACCGTGACCTACTCCCTGTTGCCGGAGGAACCACTGCGAAGTGGACCATGAAGCCAAGCTATCAGCGGGCACCGACAATTTAGAGCCCGCGACAATTTAGACTGCACCCATGACCGAAACAGCACCTACCACCGCCGATCCCGCTTTCGAAGCCGCCTACGAGGCGGCACAAAAGAGTCTCAGCGAGGGCGGGATCCCCATTGGCGCCGCTTTGGCCCGCGGTGGGAAGGTCATCGCGAGTGGGCACAACGAACGTGTTCAGCACGGCAATCCGATCGCCCATGGCGAGATGTCCGCGTTGCGCGCCGCCGGCCGGCAAAAGAGCTACAGAGATACGACGCTTTACACCACGCTGGCCCCGTGTGCGATGTGCACGGGAACCATCATCCAGTTCAAGATTCCGCGCGTCGTGGTGGGCGAAGCGGAGACGTTCCCCGGCGAGTTCGACCTCCTGCGTTCGCGTGGTGTTGAAGTGGTGGTCCTCGATGATCCCCGTTGCGTGGACATGATGCGCACCTTCCAGGAGGAACACCCTGAACTGTGGGCCGAGGACATCGCGGAATAACTGCAACGGCAGAGGGCGCGACGGCGGCAGCCACCTTTTCGAGCGATGGGAGCATGCCGCCGTCGCCGGCTGCGGAGGAGCCGCATGCCAAACGGTCATCCGACGACTATTTGGCAGGCTTCCTCGGAGCCGACCGGCGGGAACGGGCCGCCGGAGTTGATGGGATCAGTTCCTTGACCTGGGCCAGGACAGTCGGGTTCACGCCGCGGGAGCCAAGATCTTTGGCGAGGGTTTCCACCTCCGACTTTGCGGCCGCGGTGTTATCCGCCTTCACATGCAGATCCCTCCGCAGTTCCACGAGCTTCCGGTACGCCAGATTGTTCGCCGGGCCGCCGCCCTTCTGGTAGCTCGCAAGCCCGGCATCCGTCAGCGCAAGCGCCCGCTCAGGATCGGCGCTGTGGTGCTTCACCATCTTGTCTTCCTTGCGGCGATAGAAGTCATCTCCCACGGATTGCGCGACGGCGGTAGCCGCCTTGACGCCCAAAGGCTCACCGCCGAACCGCTCGGCTGCCTCGGTGAGGGCGTCCAGCCCTTTGCTCAGGTGGGGCGACATGGACCCTTCGAAGGCGAGGGTGAGTCCTACTTCCCGCGTGAAGAACTCGGGTGCAAACCGGTCCTCCTCCCGTGTGACGGGGAAGCCGACCCGCAAAGGCAAGGTGTTGGACGCCTGGACGATGCCCTCCGTCGAGTAGATGGCGCGGACCAGGTATTGGCCGGGCTCATCGAAAGCGAAGCCCTGCACCCCAAATGCCAGCTGGACCAGTTGGCTGTAGCGGTCACTGCCATCACTCGCGGCGCCGGCGGCTGGTTCCAGGGTCACCGGTTCCGGGAGGCCGTAGAAGCAGACCACGGATTCGTGCAGCACCACCGTTCCGTCCGGCTTCTGCACGTACACAGTGGTGTTCCCGAACCTGGGATCCAGGCGGCCATCCACGACTACGGGTACATCGCTGGTGTTCCGCAAACGGAATTCGATGGACACAGGCTCCATGTAGTCGAAGTGGCTCTTGGCTGAGAGCGTCAGTTCAACATCGCTGCCCGGTCCGGAGACGGTCATGGCGCCGGCCGGGGATTCCAGATGCCCACCGGAAGCCCACGGATCTCCACCCATAATTACGGATGCACGGTCGCCATGGCGCATGTGGAGCAGTTCGTCGTCGTCGAACCGGAACCGGAAGTTGCCCCAGAAGGTATCGGCACCGTTGCGTTGATCGTATTTCCAGTCGTAGTTCATCCAGGACAGGGAATCCGGCCTCGCCTTGTCCCACGCATGCAGGAAGTTGAAAGCGTGCCCTGCCTCGTGGACCCATGTGTACAGGAAGTGGCGCATCGCCCAGGCCTGGTCCTGTGTGGTGGGGTTGGAGACAAGGTTCGTGAACCAGGAGTGGTTGCGAAAGACCGCAAAACCCTGGCGATCCGGACCGCGACCCGCGCCGCCAAAGCCTGCAGCGGCGTCGAACATGATGCCACCAACTCCGGCGGTGTCGAAGAGGCCGGCCTGTACGCCCCAAAGGTTCCAGGCCGGCCATCCCGAATTGAACTTGCCGAAGGAGGTCTCCATGGCATCGTGAAGTTCGCCGACGTTCCACGAGGCGAAGCCGGCCGCACTGTCATCGATCACTGTATGGACCGGATCGATGGTGACGGCGACTCCCGCGTCCAGGTACGAGGACTCGATGGTGATGGTGCGGTCAGCCAGGTCTGCAGGGCGGTTGTTATGTGAGTGGCTGTTGTAGGCGGGAGCCTTGGGTTCGATGTCCACGGACGTGCAGTAATCGAGCTCAAGGTTCATATCGCGGAAACAGCCCGAACGGTAGGCGCAGGCGTATGGCTGCCCGGCAACGCCGCCTGCCGTGAACGTGACTACTGCGCCAGTGATTGCCCCGTGGGACCAGGACACGGTGATTTCCACCGTTGTGGCGGGATGCGTGCCTTTCCAGTAACGGACCGTTCCAGTGATGTGTGCATCCGCGCGGCTCATGGTGACTACCGGGGTATCCACAATCCAAGACTCCACATAGGTCTTCACGAGTTGGTTGACGCCACCTGTTTTGACCCAGCGGGTGCTGTAAAGATCGCCACTGATTTTGTTCAGCACCGGGGATTCCACGCCCTGGCGGGGATCGACGTCCAAGCGGAGGTCCAGCGCGCTGCCAACAGGGCCGCTGCTGGCCTGGTTGCCTTCATAGCGGCCGCTGACCGGAGCCGAGCGCCAGCACCTCCACCAGTCTTCGGAGGGCCATGTCAACGTGCTGGACGGGAACGGGGTTTCGGTGGGGTGGTGGGGGACAGGGTTGTAGTGGGTGCCGGGGACGTTGGGGGTGTCCATGTGAGGATCTTTCTCGCTCTGCAAGCAGTCAATATGCGTTCGCCCATCAAAAGATGACCAGATGGACGGCATGACGGTTCAGGGCGGGGCGGCGCATGCGGGGGAGTCCCAGAGGGGGAGATTGGCCATGCCCAGAAGCCGTGTGTAACCCAAAACGAGGATACTCCACCGAATGGATTATATCTAGGGAGGCGTCTTAATTTTCTGCCGGCAACCTTCCGGATCGCCTAGTCAGCCGCAGCCGCCAAGCGTAGGCTGGCAACATCGGCGTCGGAGCCGAAGGACCCCGCGTCGATGAACCCCATTCGATGAAGGAGGACCCATGAGTGTCGTACGTGAATTCATGACGACGAATGCCCAGTGCATTCCGGAAGACCAGACTCTTCAGGACGCCGCCCGCATGATGAGGGACTTGGACTGCGGTTCACTTCCCATCTGCGGCAATGACGGCAAGCTGACCGGCTTCATCACCGACCGCGACATCGTGGTCAAGTGTCTGGCCGAAGGAAAGGATGCCCGCGAAGTCCGGGCAGGCGACCTCGCCACCGGTAAGCCGTACTGGGTTGACGCTGATGCCAACGTTGACGAAGCCATCAACATGATGGAAGAGCATCAGGTTCGCCGTCTTCCCGTCATCAAGGATCACAAGCTGGTAGGCATCATCAGCCAGGGAGATATTGCCCGCAACCACTACGCAGAACAGCGCGTGGGCGAAATGGTGGAACACATCTCCGCCAAGGAGCACATGTCCCACTAGCGGCCAACCAGCCCGCAGTAATCCAGGTAATCCAGCCGCCGCGAAGCGCTCCCCGTCAGAGGAACGCCTCGCGGCCCGTTCCTTCGCGCAGTACGAGTTCGTCGTCTTCTATAGAGACAATCAGGCTCCTGGGTTTACCAGCGAGCTTTTTCGTTGCGCTGAGCTTTCTGCTGCGGACTTCAACTCCCACCGTGGCGCCTTTCGCCGGCAGCTCCACCGTGATTTCGTCGGCCATTCCCAACAGCATCTTGGTGGACACATCCCGTTCGGACACAGCTTCCTTGCCGTTGACGGTCACGCTCACGTCATCGGAAACAAACCCGTCCTGAAGGATGATGAGCAGTTCCTGCATGCTCCAACTACAGCACTAACAGCGCTCCCGGCATAGGCTTTCCGGAACCCGAACCTGAAAACTGTCGGTCATGTGAGGCAAACTGTCAGGGTGACTCAATCTCTCCAACACCAGTCAGCCGATTCTGCCATCCATCACCTCATCGCCAACGAACTCGGCGTCAAGGCCTGGCAGGTCAAGGCCGCGGTGGAACTGCTCGACGCCGGATCCACCGTTCCCTTCATCGCCCGCTACCGTAAGGAAGTCACCGGGACGCTCGATGACACCCAGCTCCGTGATCTGGAGGAACGCCTCCGGTACCTGCGTGAGTTGGAAGAGCGGCGCAAGACCGTCCTGGAAGCGATAGCAGCCCAAGGCAAGCTGACCCCGGAACTGGAAGCCGCCGTCGTGGGTGCTGACACCAAGGCGAGGTTGGAGGATATTTACCTTCCCTTCAAATCCAAGCGCCGCACCAAGGCACAGATTGCCCGCGAAGCCGGGCTGGAGCCGCTGGCCGACGTCCTGCTCGCCAACCCGCAGTTGGACCCCGAAACCGAAGCCGCCAAGTACCTCAACGCCGAGCACTCCATCGAGGACGCATCCGCCGCGCTCGCAGGTGCACGGGCGATTCTGGTGGAGCGCGTGGCCCAAGACCCTGACCTGGCCGAGGACCTCCGCGAGCGGCTCTGGAAGCAGGGGCGCATGGTCTCCCGCGTCAAGAAGGGCATGGAGGCCGAGGGCCAGAAGTTCAAGGATTATTTCGAGTTCACGCAAGTCCCGTCCGGAATGCCGTCGCACCGTGTGCTCGCCCTGTTGCGCGGTGAAAAGGACGGCGTACTTGAGCTGGACCTCGCCGAAGCAGACCCCGCCGACGACGACGCCCTTGCCGCCGCCCGCGGCCGCTACGAGAACGCGGTGGCCAAGTGCCTTGGGGTCGCCAACCACGGCCGTCCCGCCGATCTCTGGCTCACCCAAACTGCCCAGCTCGCCTGGCGCGGTCGCATCCTGGACCGTCTCACCACGGATCTTCGCGGACGCATGTTTGCTGACGCCGAGGATGAGGCTGTCCGGGTCTTCGCCGCTAACCTGCGTGATGTCCTGCTCGCTGCGCCTGCCGGCAACCGCTCAACGCTCGGACTGGACCCGGGACTCCGCACCGGCGTCAAGGTGGCTGTGGTGGATGGCACGGGCAAAGTGGTTGCCACGGACACCATCTATCCCCACGCTCCTGCAAAGAAATGGGACGAGGCTTTGGCTACGCTCGGCCGCCTCGCCAAGCAGTACAACGTGGAACTCGTGGCAATCGGCAACGGCACAGCGTCGCGTGAAACGGACAAACTGGCCACCGAGCTCATCAAGTCCCTCGAAGCCGCAGGTTCCAAGGGTGTCCAAAAGCTGGTTGTTTCCGAGGCAGGGGCTTCCGTGTACTCTGCGTCCGCCTTGGCAGCTTCCGAGCTCCCCGGCATGGACGTCTCACTCCGTGGCGCTGTTTCCATTGCCCGACGGCTTCAGGATCCGCTGGCCGAACTGGTGAAGATCGAACCCAAGTCGATCGGCGTTGGCCAGTACCAGCACGATGTCACCGCCGCCAAGCTGGACCGCTCGCTGGATGCCGTGGTGGAAGACTGCGTGAATGCCGTGGGCGTGGACGTCAACACCGCGTCCCCTGCCCTGCTAAGTCGAGTGGCCGGCGTCGGACCTTTGCTGAGCGAAAACATTGTGGCGTACCGCAATGAGAATGGCCCATTCGCCAAGCGGAGCGACCTCAAAAAGGTGCCCCGCCTGGGAGCGAAGGCGTTCGAGCAGTGTGCAGGCTTCCTCCGGATCACCGGGGGAGCGGAGCCGTTGGATGCTTCCAGCGTGCACCCTGAGGCCTACTCCGTTGCCCGCAAGATCCTCGTCGCGGCCAGTGGCGGACCCACCACTTCACTGGATCCCCAGGCATTTGTGGACGGCACGTTCGGCCTGCCGACCGTCAAGGACATCATGACCGAGCTCGAGAAGCCGGGCCGCGACCCCCGTCCTGCGTTCAAGGCGGCGTCGTTCTCCGAAGGCATTGAAAAGATCTCCGACCTCAAGCCGGGCATGATCCTGGAAGGCACAGTCACCAACGTTGCCGCGTTCGGTGCTTTCGTGGACGTCGGAGTGCACCAGGACGGCCTGGTCCACGTTTCCGCGCTGTCCAACAAATTCGTCTCGGACCCCCGCGAAATCGTGAAGTCCGGGCAGGTAGTGCGGGTCAAGGTGCTCGAAGCCGATCCCGAGCGCAAGCGCATCTCCCTGACGTTGAGGCTCGACGACGAACCCGGCACCGCGGGTGGCCGCGGTTCCGGAGGACGTTCCACGGGCGGAGGTAACTCGGGCGCAGGTAACCCGGGTGCACGGGATGCTGGAGGGCAGCGCTCGGGTGGCCAGCCGGGTCAGCGTGGTGGTGGCCAGTCCGGCCAGCGTTCGGGTGGTCAGCCGGGCCAGCGTGGAGGCGGCCAGCCGGGCCAGGGGGACCGTCGCCAGGGCAAACCCCAGCAGTCTGAAGCTCCCGCCAACACAGCTATGGCCGAGGCACTTCGTCGGGCAGGGCTCGGGAAGTAGCCAGCCGCAGCCCACGAAACCGCACCTTGTTCGCCCGTCATGCCGTACTACGGTGTGTCAGGCGAACAAGGCCGGGACGAACTCCGCACCGCACGAACGCGGGACCCGGAAACGGGAGCCGCTAGACGGAGTCGCGACGACGGACGATCCTACGACGGAACCGACGAGCCATCCGGAACTGAGCTGCCGCCGTCGGGCTTTTTTTCCTTCTGCCACGGCCAACGGCCAGTGATCTCCAACTCCAGCGAGAAGCTCAGGAACGTCCGGATCAGCACGATGATCGCCAGAACGCCCACGCTCTCAAACGTGGGCGTCACAGCGACTGTCCGGATGATGTCGGCGGCCACCAGGAGCTCAAGGCCCAGGAGGATGGACCGTCCCAGCAATTGCCGGTAGGCGCGATAGGGCGAAAACGGGGCGAGGCCGCGGGCGCGTTTGGGTTGGTACCCGCGCAACGCGAGCGGGATGGAAACCAGCGCCCCAACCACCATGACCGCCACGCCGGCGAAGTCCATGTACCGGCCGACTTCTTCGATGATGTGCTGAAAGTCCATGGCCCTCCCTCGCCGTTACTCTGCGGGCTGCCGTTACTGTGCCGGTGCGGGGATCGGGAAGAAGACCCGAGGATCCTGCAGCAGTGCCGGGTAGTCGAAATCGGAGCGCTTGACCACGTCAGTAACTTCGAAGTTGCGCGCGAACTTACCCTCAACAGTGATAGGCCGTCCTTGGACCAGCCCGACGGCGAAGATCTGGCCGCCGTCGAACGGGACGGCGATCTCGGTCTTGCCGGGAAGAGTATTGAATGCAGCCTCCTGGGCCTGGCGCTTCCGCGTGGGCTTCTTCTCCAACACCTTGGCAGGACGTTTCTTAGGGCCCTTAAGTTGGCGGCGGGACTTCTCTTCCGCGTACACGAATTGGTACTCGCCGGATTCAGATTCAGCAGCGGCCTTTGCCTTGCCGTGGGGAGGCATGCTCACCGTGGTGAGCTGCTCTGGGCGGAGGTCCTCCACGTTGGCTCGCAGGATCCAGAGTCGGTCCTCTTCAGGGTCTTCGGGGTGGAACTCGTGCTTGGGCTCGGGCCAAATGTATTCGAGCTTTTCTTCGACGCCCGGAAAGAGCGGTCCGTAGTACTTGGGGTCTTTCCCAAGGAGCTTGGAGCGGTGGCTGAGGTGCAGGTCCTCGTAGCCCAGCCACGGCGGCATGATGATCCTGGAGGCGTAGTCCGGGTGTGCGGCCTGGGGTGCGAACTCCGCGATGTTGTTGCGGGTGTTGTCCGGGTGGCCGCGCTGGATCCACTCGTCGGCCATTGCCAGGCCGTACATGGTGAGGGCGGGGACGTGGCCCATCCACATGCGGACGGCCGGGTGCTGCTGCCAACCGTACTCCGGGATGACCAGTGCGCGGAGGACCTGGAGGGCTTCGACGCGCTGTTTGCCGAGCCTTGAGGTGTCGAGCGCCGCGGCGCTCTCACGGAAATCGGCGAAAGGGAGGAAAGTCTGCATCCTTTCAGTTTGGGGGTCCCGCGGCGAAGAACCAAGTTGAGTGCTCCGGGACACGTGCGGATATGGGGCCTAGAGTTGTCGAGTGGAAACTTTTGGCGAGAAAACGACGACGACGGCGCCCCCGGTTGCCGAACTGCACCTGCACATCGAAGGGACTCTCCAGCCAGAGCTGATCTTTGCCCTGGCCGAACGCAACGGCATCGAACTGCCGTATGAAGACATCGAAGAACTGCGGGAGAAGTACGAATTTACGGATCTGCAGTCCTTCCTTGACCTGTACTACGCCAACATGGCCGTCCTGCAGACCGAGCAGGACTTCACCGACATGACCCGCGCTTATCTTCAGCGTGCCGCAGCCGGGGGAGTGCGCCATGCGGAGATCATGATGGATCCCCAAGCACACATATCCAGGGGTGTCCCGCTTGAGGTGTGCGTCAACGGTGTCGCGAATGCGCTGGCGACGTCGGAGGAAGACTTCGGCGTTTCGACACTCCTCATAGCTGCCTTCCTCAGGGACATGTCCCAGGAATCCGCACTTGAGGTGCTGGATCAGTTGCTGGCGATGCACGCCCCCATCGTCGGCATTGGGCTGGACTCAGCAGAGGTGGGCAATCCGCCGTCGAAATTTGAGCGACTGTACCAGCGTGCCGGTGAGGCCGGGTTGCGAAGGATCGCTCACGCGGGTGAGGAAGGCCCGGCCGCTTACATTACCGAGGCGCTGGACGTGCTGCACGTGGAGCGGATCGATCACGGTATCCGCTGCATGGAAGACACGGAGGTGGTGCAGCGGCTCGTCGCCGAGCAGGTTCCCCTGACGGTTTGCCCGTTGTCCAACGTTCGTTTGCGTGCTGTGGACAAACTGGCCGACCACCCTCTGCCGGAGATGCTTGCCATCGGTTTGAACGTTTGCGTGAACTCGGACGACCCCGCCTACTTTGGCGGCTATGTAGACGACAACTTTGAGCAGTTGGCCAAGGTCCTTGAGTTCTCGGTTCCGGAGCAGGCTACTTTGGCGGCAAACTCGATCCGCTCTTCGTTCGCCAACGATGCGCGGAAAGCAGTTTTGCTGGACGAAGTGACGGAGTGGGTCAAAGCGTCCGTGCCGAGCCAATAAACCCTGAATTGGTGCTCAAGGCGAGACCCGTCGATCACTTCCGGCGGTGGGAATGTCATACTCGGTCACGACACACGGTGTTTACCAATATCAGTCGCGCGAATTAACAATTCATTGGCAAACTGCAAGGGATTATTCACCGTAGAAGGAGAAGCATGGGCGCCAACACCGCCGAGAACACCAACCTTCGTCTGAAGGCCGTACTGGACATCCTCGCCGAGGGCGTATGGTCTGGAGCCACACTGAACGCAGGGGAAGTCCTGGCAGAGGCCATCGGACGCGTTCCTTTCAACGACCATGAGGCTGAACTTCTCAGTGGGGGCATTCCCCGCGGCCACAAAACCCTGACGTCGGCATCGGCGAAGCTGGTCAAAGCCGGCTGGCTGGTCAAGGGGCGTTCGGGATGGACCATCCCGGAAGACGGACTGCGGGCGACGGTCGCCTTCCCTGACGTTTCGGCTTTCGCGGAGGCCCTCGACGCCGGAACACCGGTACCAGCCGATGTTCCCGTGCCTACGGCCCCTCCCGCCAAGGCCAAGACGAAGCGTGCGGCAACGTCGAAGAAGGCTGCAGCTCCGAAGGCTGCCGCAGAACCGAAGGTAGCCGCCGCGAAGGTGTCTGCGCCGAAGGCTGCCGCTACTAAAGCGACCGCCACCAAGGCTGCGCCTGCCGCGAAGAAGGCTTCCACTCGCAAGGCTCCTGCGAAGGCAGCGGCGGCTCCCGCCGTCGAGACCCTGCCGCAGCCGGACGCCGTCGCGATTGCGGGTGACTTCAACAAGATCCTGGGCGCTCCGGAAGACTGGGCTCCCCAGTACGACGAAGTCCAGATGGAGTTCAACCCGCTGGTTCAGCTGTGGACGCTGACGGCTGAACTGCCGGCCGGTTTCTATACGTACAAGATCGCGCTGAACCGTTCGTGGGATGAGAACTATGGCGCGTTCGGAGTCCGCGATGGTGCCAACCACGAGTTGAACCACGACGGCGGCTCGGTAACCTTCACGTACGACCACGCGACGCACGACATCGTGGTGGCCTGATCTAGTCCCTGCCGCACGCCAGGCCCGCCCTGGTACGCTCCTCTCGCCCTTGTGCGGTGAGTAGAGCGGACAAGGGCGGGTTTCGTTGGCCAAGCACTCGGCATGACGGGTGCGCGCAGCTAGATTTGGTCCATGACTGAGTCGCTGGAAAACCGCTATAGCGATGAGACGCTAAGAGTCACAGCCCGCATTACCGGCGTGGTCCAGGGCGTGGGATTCCGCTACTGGACTGCTCGCAAAGCGGATGAGCTCATGCTGAGGGGGACCGTCAGGAACAATCGCGACGGATCCGTGCAGGTGGTCGCCGAGGGATCGGTAGCCGATGCCGAGGCGCTGGTGAGTTGGCTCCATTCGCCGCGAGCACCTGGTCGCATTGAGAATATTGAATTCGAGGTTTCCGACGCTACGGGGGAGTTCGACGAGTTCCGGATCGTGGGCTAAACCGCTTGGTCAGGTCCCAGGAGACGACGTTGTGAGCCCAGATTCCACCGCTGCCAGCAGCAGTTCCAGGTCGTAGGCAACCAGACTGTCGACTTGGAGCCTGATGGCGGTAGCAAGATGGATTGCATCAGCGCTCCGAAGTCGTCTCGGCGAGGCCGCGGCATACATGAGATCCGACCGCGTCACGTCGACCAGATTGATACCGGCGAGGACGCTATTAACCACTTCGAACGGCAAGTCTCGGCGACGGGCAGCGCAATGGAGTTCCGTATACAAGAGCATTGAAGCAACAAGATGCCCTCCAGCAGCAGTTATGTCGGAAAGGTGGGCGGCTGCCGTAGCTGACTCCCGCTCTTCCATTACGAGTTTTAGTACGGCTGAAGTGTCGACATAAACAATCACCGGTCGCCGCGCAGATCCGCCAAAATGCCGACGGTATCCATCTCGCTGGCGACGCGCGAAAGTATCTTGAAATCGACGGGACTCGTGGTGGCTGCCCGCACGCTTCCAGCTTGCAGCAAGCGTTCAAAGGGCGAAGCTGACGGCGGAATCAGTGTTGCGGCAACTTCACCATTATTGGTGACGTCGATGATTTCGCCGTTCTTGACCCGCTCCAGGATCTTGCTGCTCTGATTGCGGAGTTCACGGTGCGGAATTGTTGTCATGGTTGGCCTCCGTAGCAATCGTAGCACCTCCCTCATCGAAGGCCACTGCAGTGCAATAGCTCAGGCGGTCTTCGCAGTTCGCGTCGCGTCAACGTAGTGCTCCAACGACTTCAGTGCAGGCTGTGACGAAGCATCCCGAACAGCATCCGCGCCCACGGCGTTGGCCACGGCCAGGGCATGGCTGTGCTCAAGTCCGGAACGGAGTGCCAGGACCAGCGCGGCGCAGAAAGCATCGCCGGCTCCGATGGTGTTCGCGATATCCGTGACCCGAACCGCGGGAGCTTCGGCCACGCGCTCGCCGTGCTCGAAGATCGCCGAGCCGTCGCCGCCATAAGTCACAGCAACCAGGGGTGCCGTGCGAAGTGCCGGGATCAGGGCGTACTCGGTCTCATTGACGATCACCAGGTCGCAGCGTTCCAGGAGCTCCGGAATGATGGGCGCAGCAGGCGCTGCGTTGAGGGCAAAGTAGCCTTTGGTCCGGCGGGCGGCTTCCAGCACCACGTCCTGGTCAACTTCGAGTTGGCAGAGGACTGCTTCTTCCTCCGCGAAGGAGACTCCTTCCACGGACACTTCCCCATTCGCGCCCGGGCACACAACAATCTGGTTCTCGCCTTCGCCGTCCACCAGAACCAATGCTGTCCCTGTGGCGTCATCCACCTGCGCGATGTCCTGGACGTCGACGCCGGCACTTGCCATGGCGTCCAGGAGACTCCGGCCTGCTTCGTCCCGGCCTACTGCCCCCACCATGCGGGAGGTGCCGGCGAGCCGGGCTGCGGCCACGGCCTGGTTGGCGCCCTTGCCGCCGGGCTGCTGACGGAGGACAGCGCCGCCAACGGTTTCACCCGGCGTCGGGAGGCGGCTGGCGGTAGCCGTGATGTCGAGGTTGATGCTGCCTACAACGGTGAGCGCGGTGCTCGCGGGAGCCAAAATGGGCGCGGAAGACTGAGGGGAGGAGCTCATGGAAGGACCCTTTCGGGAGGATTCAGGAGGACTGGATGACGGAGAGGTGACCGGCCTTGGCGGCCACGAGGCATTTAGCCAGGTAGAACGGGGAGCCCTTGCGGCGGACGTACTGAGTGAGGACCAGAACCGGCTCGGAGGGGCGAAGATCCAGCAATTTAGCGCGGCTGGGACCGGCGGTACTCAGGCTGATTTCGCATTCGCCAGGTCCAAGCGACGCCCCCGGAAGCCCGCTGAGGACCTCCAAAAGCGTGGACGCCGAAAGTGTGGGAGCTTCCGCCGCTTCTGAGAGTGCCTCGGCTTCGGGGATTCCTTGGGCGACGTTTTCCTGCAGGTGGGCCACGGGCTCGCCATTGCGGATCAGCACGCTTTCCCAAAACCAGACGTCCTGGCCGGGCTCCACGCCGATTCCGGGGGCGACGAATTCGGAGGCTGGCTGTTTGATCGCAGCAACGCGCTTTACCTGGATGTCTTGGTCCGGCCCACCAAGGAGCTGATCGAACGGGCGGATGTGTTCGATGCCAATCCGGGGCAGTGAGTCAGCCACGAATCGCCCGACTCCCCGCCGTGCCCTGGTGAGTCCGTCTTCCTCCAACAACATCAGCGCTTCCCGGATCACGGTGCGGCTGACGTCCATCATGACGCCCAGCTCGGTCTCCGTGGGGAGTAACGAGCCGGGAGGGAGGAGCTTGGTCCTGATTGCCTCGGCTATGCGTGAGTATGCCGCAACGCGCAAAGGCTGGCCGGGTTGGGGCGCAATGGGTCGGGACAGGAACTGGACGGCATTGTCGGTCAAGGGTGCCTCGCTTGGGTTTGGTTACGGACACTGTACCCGAAAAATGTGATAGGTTGCACAAGCTCGTAATACATGCTTGTATAACAACTCACATCTCGTGGCGCCGCATGCGCCCTCGGACAAAGGAGTTTGATGTGAATATCCCCAACACAGCGGTAGAGTCCCAGTCTTCCGAAACCATAGAAGCGGCGCCGGACACCCGCCCCGGCGGTCGGGCGGCAGTCCTGCTGATCACGACGTTGGTCCTCGCCGTATTGTCGTTCCAGCTCAACGCCAGCATGATTACCCCGGCGCTCCCGCACATCGGCTCCTTCTTTGGCGAGACGCCCGAAGCCGTGGCTCAGGTGCAGTCCATGTTCTTCCTTGCGGGCGCCATCTCCGGACCCGTGATTGGGCGCTGGAGCGACTTCATCGGCCGCCGCACGGCACTTCTGTTGGTCCTGGCCATCATGGGCGCTGGAACGGTGCTGTGCATCTTCGCCCCGAACTTGCCGCTGCTGGTCAGTGGACGTTTCATGCAGGGCGTCTCGAGCGCCATCTTCGCGCTCTCCTACATCGTGCTCAACGAATACCTGCCTGCCCGACTCTTCGGCACGTCCATCGGCATCATCGCCGCCATCAATGGCGGCGTGGGCGGTGTTGATGGCTATTTTGGTGGGCTCATGGCTGAAACGCTCGGCTTCCAGTCGATCTTCGTTGCCGTCCTCGCCCTGGCCGCGATCGCCGTCGTCTGCGTCATCAAAGTTGTCCCCGGCGGGAAATCCGCTGTCGCTCCGGGCCGGATGGACTGGTGGGGTGCAGGTTCCCTGTCCGTGTTCCTGGTCTTCATCACCTACTTCGTCTCTACGGGTTCTTCGGCCGGCTGGACCTCACCTGCCGCGCTTGGCCTGCTCGCCGGCAGCATCGCTTCCTTCACGGCGTTTTGGCTGATCGAGAAGAAGCGCTCCACGCCCCTGGTCGCCGTCCACCACCTCCGTTCGCGCCAGGTATGGCCGGTCATCGCCACCACTGTGCTGACGCTCGCGGGAATCTTCGCCATCATCAACTTCACTGTGGTGCTGCTTAGCCAGGACAAGGAAAATGGCTTCGGCCTGCCGGCCTCGGTCGCAGCATTGCTGTTCCTGACCCCGGCAGCACTGATCGGCGTGTTCGCGGCACCGCTCGCCGGCTGGATTGCCGATCGCCGTGGCTGGATCAAGACCGTCCGCGTCGGCACGGCCACGAGCCTGGTCTGCGCCATTGCTGCTGCGTTGTTCGCCGACAACCAAGTAGCCGTCCTCATCGCCATCGCAGCCTTGGGCATTTTCTACAACGGCTTCTTCCTCACCGCGATCAACGGCCTGTCCGTCCTGCTCTCGCCCAAGGAAGCACCGGCCGCACTGCCGGGAATCAACGGCGCCTCCTTCGGCATCGGGGCGAGCCTCGGCGTCGTGGTTGTCGCGCCGTTCGCAGGCCAAGGCACCGCTGCCGGGTACTCTGCAGCCCTATGGATTTCGGTGTCCATCACCGTCCTCGCCTTCCTTGTCAGCCTGTTCATCACAGCACCGAAGGGCGAAAAGATCTAACGCCCGACGGCGGCACGCGGCACCGCGCGTCCGCCCAGCACTTCTTCACATCACCCCGCTACATCCTGAAACGAGAGACCATGATTCAGCCGACCGCCGCCCCCTTCTACCTCGACTGCGACACGGGAATCGATGACGCCCTCGCCCTCGCTTACCTGCTCGCAACTCCGAGAGCGGAGCTCGTGGGCATCGGCACCGTGAGCGGCAATATCAGCGCCGCCGGTGGTGCCCGGAACACCCTGGACTTGCTGAAACTGGCCGGGCATCCGGACATTCCCGTAGCGATTGGCGCACATGATCCGCAGGTCGGCAGCTTCCACGGTGGTGCCCCGCACGTCCATGGCGACAACGGAATCGGCGGGGTGGAGCTTGCTCCGTCGGATCGTGAGCTCGTTGAGGCAACGGCTGCTGAACTGCTGGTGCAGCTGGCACACAAGCATGCTGGGGAACTTCGCATTGTGGCAATCGGGCCGCTGACCAACATCGCCGAAGCCCTCCGGCTGGAGCCCAAGCTGCCGGAGCTCATCGCCGAAATCACCATCATGGGCGGTGCGGCCCTGGCCCCGGGAAACATCACGCCCGTGGCGGAAGCCAACATCGCCAACGACCCCGAGGCTGCGGCGGAAGTCCTCGCTGCCGATTGGAACGTGACGCTGGTACCGCTGGACGTCACCATGACCAACGTCCTGGAGGAGACCCATCGCCAAGAGTTGCTGGCATCCGAGCACCCTGTTTCGCAGGCACTCGGCGAGATGCTTGGCTACTACTTCGGCTTCTATGTGGACATCTTCGGGCGGGCTTGTTCAGCAATGCACGATCCCCTGGCTGCTGCCATTGCCGTCAGGGGAGTGGAGTTGACTGTGGCGCCCACCGTTCGCGTGGAGGTCGACACAACAAACGGTCCCAGCCGCGGCCAGACCGTGTGCGACCTCCGTGGCCAGTACGCGGGATTCCCGGAGCAGCGCGGTGCGCGATGCCGCGTGGTGCTGGAAATCGGCGAAGACTTCGCTCCGCACCTGCTGGGCACCATGCAGGCGGCATGGCTCTCGGAAGAGGAGCTCGCGGCACCCGTCGCCTAAGTGGCGGGAGCAACAAGTAGCGACGACGACGGCGGCGAGGTCCTGCCGTCGTCGTGGTTAAGCGTATCTAGGCGTACATGAGCGAGCCGGGCGTTGTCAGCGTTTCGCCTGTTTCGAGCCATGTCTTGAGTCCGGAGAGGATCATGGGCCAGCCGCCGTACAGCTGCTCGTTGGCGCCTTCGCGGAGCTGATCGTGCGTGACGGTGAGGTGGCACGAATCGCCCACGGGTTCGATTTCCCAGGTGATCCGCGACGTTCCTTCAGCCTTGACGTCCTCGCCCCACAATGCTTGCATCGTCTGGACGAGCCGCCGCGGGGGATCGACTTCGATGTTCTCGCCCTCGCCCAACGGCTCGTCCGCTTTGACGTTCCGCATTTCAAACCGGCCGCCAGGAGTCCAGTCCGCCGTGAACGTGTTCCCGAACTGGTATTTGCTCCGGATTTCGCTGGTGGTGATGGCTTCCCAGAGCCGTTCCGGAGTCGTCTTGATGTAAATCTCGAAGATCTTTTCCATGGGACTTTCCAATCTGGATTTGAGGTCGCTGAGCGCAGCGGCCCATGGTTCTGCGTATTTGCTCACCCAACGATCGTGGATGAGCCTAATGGGGACGGGGTTCAGGAAATGCAGCTTTTCACGTCCGCTGCGGCGCGTGACCACCAGTCCGGCATCCTCCAACAACTTCAGGTGCTTTGCGATGCCGAAACGGGTCATCTCGAACCGGGCCCCGAGGGCCGTAAGGGTTTGCCCATCCTCGCGGAACAGCTCATCGAGCAGCTCCCGCCGGGTGGGGTCTGCCAGTGCTTTGAACACGGCGTCCATGGCTTCAGAATAGGTGACCATTTGGTCACCTGTCAACGGTTTTGAACTTTCCGGTTCGTTTCCAGGAACGCGACACTGGACCGTGCTTGGATAGTCGCATGCCTGCTATTCCGACCGTTGCCGTCTGCGGCCCGGCCTCGTGGAACCAGCTCATCCTCCTGGACCACCTCCCCGAGCCCGTTCCGCACATGCAGTTCGCGCGACGCGCCTGGGAAACGGTCGGCGGAACGTCGGCGGGGAAAGCGGCGCACCTCGCTGATCTGGGCATCGGCGTGCGCTTGTGCTCGCCACTCGGGGCGGACGACGACGGCGGGCGGGTCCTCCGCGCACTCACCAACGCCGGGGTAGTCGTCGAAAAGATTGCCTCGGACCGAACTGAGCGTCACGTCAATCTGATGACCGACGACGGCAGCCGGGTATCGCTCTACGTCTCGGTGCCTTCCGCCCCGGCCGAGCAGGATCTTGCGACGGCGGCTGCCGTGGTTGCTGGCGCTGATCTCGCCGTGATCGACCTGAGTGAATTGGGCGTGCTGCTGCTGGAGCGCGAAGAGGTTCGAGAGACGCCTTTATGGGTGGACCTTCATGATTACGACGGATCCTCGGCGTTCCATGAACCGTTCCTGAGGGCTGCCGGCGTGGTGTTCATGAATGACGACAGGACGGATGATCCGTGGGCGCTGATGCATTCCTGCCTTGCGCGCGGGCCTCGCTTGGCTGTCTGCACCCTCGGGGCGGAAGGTGCCGTCGCCTTGGAAGCGGACGGCACACAGCATGAGGTTCCCGCAGTTCCCGCCGACGTGGTGGATACGAACGGCGCCGGGGATGCGTTCATGGCTGGCTTCCTTGCTGCGACCCTGCGCGGCGCACCAGTTTTTGATGCCCTCGAGGCAGGAGCGGTTCAAGCCCGCGTCGCGATTGAGAGTGAGCATCTGCACCCTGTGCTGGGGCGTTGAGCACGCTTCACCACTGCATGGCTGATCCTGTTTGTTGCGGGCACGTTGGTGTACCTGATCTGCACGAATTCCCGACCGCTACTGAACTTCATTGAGACCAAGTTTCCGCCAGGCATATAGGCGGCACTTCAAGACCCAAACCACGACCTCTCATGTTCTGAGGGGTGTGTGGTGGTGGTTGCGTCGTGGTGTTTGGTGGGGGTCGATGTGTGGTGGTGGGGTGAACCAGGGCACGCCGGTTTTCATGTCGATCCGCCATTTTTCCTTGTGGATGACGTGGTGGTGGTGGCTGCAGAGCAGGGTGCCATTCTCGGTTCCTGTGGTGCCGCCGTGTGACCAGTAGGTGATGTGGTGGGCTTCGCACCAGGGGGCGGGCATGGTGCAGTCGGGGAATGCGCAGCCGCCGTCGCGGGCGGTGATGGCTTTGCGGATGTGGGGCGGGAAGATCCGGGTGGTGCGGCCGATGTCCAGGACGCGGGAGTCGCTGCCGAGCAGGACGGGGAGGATGTCCGCGTCGCAGGCGATTTTGCGGATGGTGTTGGGGTGCATCGGACCGACGAAGGTGGCGGTACCGGAGCTGAGCCGGGACTGTTGCGCGCCAGATCCGGTGGTGGCTGCGCCGGCCAGGCTGGTGTCTGGGCGGGTGGGTTGTGGGAAGAGGTCGCGCTCGTTGATGTTGACCGTGACCTGGGGGCGGAGTCCGCCGTTGGCTGGCAGTTTCCCGGTGGTCATGGCGACTGCGCAGGCTCCGACGAGTCCGTCGAGGAGTTTCATGGGGCGGGAACGCCGGTCCAGGTCCGGGCCTGCTGGTTTGTTCCCGCTGCCGTTCTGTCCGTTTTCGCTGCCTTCGTTGGTGTCGCCGCCGTTCCCGTCACCGTTCCCGCCGCCTTCGCCGGTGGCATTGCTGGTTCCCGACTCATTACCGTGTCCGGTGGTGAGTCGGGGGTTGGTGGCGACGTTCATGGCGGTGGTGAGCGTTTCGTATTGTTCGGCGGTGGCGAAGATTTCCAGGTGGTGCAGTCCGTGGCGGGGTTTGCGGATGAAGGTCCCTTGGAGCTGGCGGAGGATTTCTTCGCTGGGTTCTGGGCCGTCCTGGTCGATCTGGTCGTTCCAGCGTTTGGTCATTTTGGTGACGAAGTCGGGGTCGGACTCGATGGCGGTGCGGGTGAGGGCGTGTTCCATCCGGGTGAGGGTGTCGTCGTCGGTGAGGAGGCGTACTTTATCCAGTGCGCTGCTGATGATCGTCGCGGACCGGGCGGGTATCTGCGTGGTTTCGAGGGCCTGGGCCAGGATTTCACGGCGGGCCGGGATGTGTTGCCCGGCGATTCCGGTCCGGGGGAGGACCTGAGAGGCCAGTGCGAGCCGACGGTTGGCTTCGCTTTTGCTGATCCGCAGGCTCGCACGCAGGAATTCCGCGGCATTCCGGTAGCCATCATGGCCACCGCAGCAGCGTCTGCCGCGGTAACAGCGGCGGATCCAGCAACAGCACCTTCCGAAGTAGCAGCCCGGGACGCGCCGGCAATACCGGCCGTGGCGGTGGCGGGGTTTGGTCCTGCCGTACTGGCCGGGACCGCAGGGTCTGTGGTTGCGGGGTCGGTCCAGCCTGTCTGCCATCCCGTGCCGGCGGAGGATGAGGGCCGCGCCTGCTGGGCTTGCGTGCGGGTCCGTTCCACGGCGTGGGCCGCGATGACCTGGAGGTACTCCACGGTTCGGGAGATCTCCTCGACCCGCCCGGCGAACCCTGCGGCTTCGGTGAAGCCGAACGTCTGGGCACAGGCAACGGTGACGGAACGCAGATTTTCCAACGCCTGGACGCTGTCAGCCAGCGCAGCGTCTAGTCCCAGCGCATCGTCAAGCCCGTGGGAAATGCTCAGCCTAGGGAAATCGTCAAGCCTCTGGGAACCATCAGGCCCAGGGAAATCGCTCAGCCCAGGGGAAACGCTCAGCCTAGGGAAATCGTCAAGCCTCTGGGAACCATCAGGCCCAGGGAAATCGCTCAGCCCAGGGGAAACGCTCAGCCCCTGGGAAACAGGCCCGACGTCAGGCCCAACTTCAGGCTCGACGTCATCAGGGTCAGAGAAGGGCCGTGGTTCAATGCCGCGAAGCAGCGCCATGGCCCTGGCGTTCTCCGAATCGGTGACTACCGCCGTCGGGCTTTCCCAGTTCGCCTGCCCGTTGGCAGGTACGGCATGGCTTACTCGGGGAAGGCGTCGGGGGCGCAACGCGACGCCAGACATCGCTGCCCGACGCGCCAACATCTCCCCAATGCTTCCCATAAATAAACCCTCTCACCAGGGGCTGACATTATTAGCTCGACCTGGTTTGGAACGAGGAAACGCGGGAAATAGCGGCTATTTGCTAGTGACTTGCTCCCGCAGAATGTCCGCATGACCGCAGTGCTGTGCGAGCTCCCGGAGCATGTGCAGATACACCCAGCGGAGGGGGAGCGGGCCACGTCGATTTCCGAGCACGAGGTCATCCAGCCCTAAAGCCGAAGCAGCCAGCCGTGAGGCCTCGCACGCTTCGCGATGTGCCTGCTGAATGCTTGTGATGGTGTCGGTGTCCTCGAGAATAAACGACTCGTCGGGCGTGGCGGGGATGCCGATTTCGCTGCGGGACCGGCACGTGATGGCCTCATCGAACCACACCTTTTCCACGAACGTGGCGTGCTTCAGCAACCCCAAAAGCGTTGTTCGCGAAGGAACCAACGAGCGCCTCGATTGCTCCTCCGTGAGCCCGTCCAGTGACTCGTAAAGTGCACGCCGATGCTCATCAAGGAATGCATCGAACTGGGAGCGGACGTCGTGGTTGATGACATCCTCAGCGAAGGTGGGCGGGAAGACACTCATCCGAAAACCACCGTACCGTCGTCGTCGATCCTCCAGCCGGGGTTGTGCGCGATCTCCCAGACGATGCCGTTCGGATCCTTGACGTGGCCGTGGAAAATGCCCCCGAAAGCGCTGGCCTGGGCGGGCTTCAGCACGGTTGCCCCGGCAGCTACTAGTTTGTCGATGGTGCTGGACACCTCTGCCGCACTGCCGACATTATGCGAAAGCGTCACGCCGCTGACGCTGCTCGTCGGAACGGTGCTCGTCGGAACGTCGCTACTCGTTGAAATGGCGCTGTTGAGGTCTTCGTCGAACTTTTCAGCATCGAACAGGCCAAGCACCAAGCCCGGTCCGACCTGGAAGAAGATGATCTCCCCGGGCACGTCCATGAGCGGATCCCAACCGAGCCCGTCCTTGTAGAAAGAACGGGCTCGATCAAGATCCGCCGTGGCAAACGTGATGAAATGCAGTCGCTGGTCCATACGGACATGCTAGCGACAGCGTACGACGGCGGGACTTACCTAAGGTGCTGACGGGCGCCGTTGAGGTGGGAAGCCGGGGCTGCGAAGAGAGCAGAGACGTGGTCGCCGAGCTCGTTGACGTGCGTGTAGCCCGGGAACTTGCGGTGCGGAGCAGCTGCCTTCATGGCGTCGTCCAGCAGCGCCTTGACCACGAACACCACTGCGGCCGATGTCTGTTCCTTGGGCTCAGTCTTGTGGCCGGACTGGGCTGCCTCGAAGCCGTCTGCGACACCAAGGACCCAAGCTTCGGAAGCGGCCTTAATCGCGGCGTAGCTGGCGCCGGACGCTGTGGGCTTGGCAGCAGCGACAGCCGAGACGATGGCCAGCCGACCACGCGGCGATGCTTCCAAATCGGAGTAGAACGCACGCGAGGTATTCCGGAGCGTCGTCATGATACTGGTGTGCAGGATGTCCCAGTCCTCGTCCTTCTGGTCAATGATTCCCTCGCCTCCACGCCATCCGCCGACGAGGTGTATCAGTCCATCCACCGATCCGAACTCGCTCCTGACGGAACCTGCCAGGGCCTCGACCGATTCCGGGTCCGAAAGGTTGCAGGTGTACGGCACCACGCCGTCGTGGGAGGCCGCGAGTGCTTCAAGACGCGCAGCGTCAAGATCGACGGCGGCGACGCGGGCTCCGAGGGCAACCAGCGAGCCGACGACAGCTTGACCCGCGGCGCTGGTGGAACCGGCAACGACGACGTTGAGAGGCTGCGTGGATGGGGCGCCGGATGCCACGTCGTTGTGGTCACTCGTGATTGGCAATGTGTGTCCTTCCAAAGGGAAAAGCTGGTCAGAAGGAGCCTATCTAGTGATCAAGACTGTCTTATCAATAAACAGGTCGAGAGTAAGAATCTCTCATGCTCGCATGGGTGTGGCTCAGGCTGAGCCCACGGACGAGGTGGGCTTGGAAGTGGGAGGATGAGTCTGTGGAACCCTTCTTCGACTTCCTTGGCAACTTCTGGTGGCTCATCTTCCCTATTGGCGGGATGGCCGGCGGATGGGCAAGGTCGTGGTCGAAAGCCAGTGAGGAACGCCATCGCCGCAAGGTGGAGTTGTACAAGCTGAAGAACCAGCTTGCGGTGCACGAGCAGGCTAACCAGGCAGAGGTCGTCTCCTTGATGGCAACGCACGATGCGGTGAACCATAAGTGGCTGGACTACGAGCTGGACGTTGGGAAGCTCATCGACTACCCGCTGATGACTGACGTCCGCGAGCCTCTGACTGTCGCATTCCTGCGCGCCAAAAAGGAAGCAGATGGTCTGCGCCCGGCGGCGCCCCAAGACATAACGACGCCGGCCCGGCTGGCTGAGTACCGTGCTGCTGTCCACAGCTTCGAACTCGCTTTTGATGTGGCCGAACGCGAAGCCCGGCGCATCAAGGACACCAACTTCACAGGGCCCGAACGTCAAAGACTGGCCACGGCGAGGAAACTGCTGCGCATTGCGGAAGACTCCGCGGCTACCCCGGCAGAACGTCAAACGGCGTACAGGCGTGCGCGCAAGGAACTCGATGGTTTGATCGTCCTTCCGGAGGCGACCCTTGCCGCGCTCGAAGGCAGAATCGCTGGAATGCTCGGCGTGCGACAAGACCCTGACACAGACGCGCGGATCGCTTGAGCTCGGCCTAAACAAGGTCAGGACCCCACGGCGTTCAGCTCAATCCCCATGACTGTCCGAACGATCGAGCCCGCGAGGTCGTCTTCCAAATGGGTCATCCCGATGTGCTCGGCTACTCGGCGGGAGGCGATGTTGTCGGGATGGATGATGGCCACGAGACGTTCGACTCGGGCTACGTCGCGTGCAAAATCAACGCAAGCTTGAGCAGCTTCCTTGGCATACCCTCGCCCCTGAAGGTTCGATCGCACGTGGTAGCCGACTTCCAGCTCGGAGCGTCCGTTCACCATTTGCCAGGTCAGCCCGCAATCGCCCACAAAACCGCCGTCGTGCGTTTCCAGAATCCACAACCCGTACCCGTGGCGGGCGTAATTGGCCTCGTTCCAAGCGATCCAAGCCGCAGCTTCTTCCCGTGATTTCGGAGCGGGGTAGTACGCCATGACCTGAGGATCGCCGAGCATGTGGGCCATAGCCTCAAGATCTGCAGGCGTCATCTCACGGAACCGCAGTCTGGCTGTGGAAAGTGGGAGCATCTCCAGAGCCTACAGACCGTAATCAGGCCGATACCCGCAGCCCCGCGCCCTGAGCGCAAGGCTGTGGCCTCCGGACCTTCTTTGAATCCAAAGTGGCCGTTTTGCAACCCAAACAGGTTGCAGAAGGGCTGAACTCGGCCCAAACAGGGTCAGGAAGCCACAAAGCTGGGCCAATGAGCGCACCCCGAAGTTAGCCCCGACCCATGCTCGTCGACGGGTCCTCGTCACCTTCCGAGGGATCCGCCCGGAGTTCGTCTGGAGTTCCATTCGGCAGACCTGCGGGGCCGGGGACGTCGCCCGATGCGGCGGGCACGTTGCGGTCCCCTTCCCGGTCCTGGTTCATGTCACTGTCAGTTTCTTCGGCACTGCGGGTTGCGGGTTCCTCGTGGGCCTCGCCGTCGCCAGCCACGGCGAACGAACGGTCGGAGGTGGCCTGCGCCTGCTCCTCAGGCGTGTCCGAGTCCATCGCGTTTGAACCTTCGCTGATGGAGGAGTGGACCTGGATGTCGTCGTCCTTCGCTCCGGGCTCGGGCACGTGTTGGTCGTCCACGGGATCGGAGGTACTAGCCAGGTCTTCCATCGCGTTTTCGGCGGCTTTACGGATGCTGTCTTCGACGCCCATCAGAATGTCTCCTTTGCACGAATGGTCCGGCGGGCGGACTCGGATAGTAAAGTAAGCCTACTTACTTTATCTCCGATGTGACAGCCTGCCCGGATTGACAAAGTGGGTCGGGATGGGTTCATGGATCTGCTGCTAAATGCATGTCGTGCCGCACTTTGTACCGTTGATCGTTGGACGATATGGTGTCTTCAGACCGTTTTGCAGAGGGCGGCGATATTCGCTCCTTTGCTGTCTGCTGGGGACGCTTTTCAGTCAGTAGGAACGTGCCACATGGTAAACCCCCGCCCCGAGCAGGAAGCTCTCCAGAATGGATATTTTCTGGATCTTGTCCTGGGTAGCGAAGACGTCGAGGCTTTTCTCGGCGATCTCGCTTCTTTCTCGGCAGAGAGCCTCTCACACCGCAAGTCTCCTGTTTATTGCGGCATCACAGTCCTTCGGCGCAAGAAGTCAGCCACGGCCGCCAGCAGTGACGACCGCGCCCGCGTCATGGACGAACTCCAAAACACCTTCGAAGGCCCTTGTCTCACGGCCATGGATAAGCTGACCTCCGTGTTGGTCCCGGACCTGCTTCGCGAACACCGTTGGCCGGAATATGTCCAGGCTGCCTCCCATCAAGGGCTTCGATCCATTCTGAGCGTGCCGCTGTTGGTCGAAGGGGATACCCGCGCTGCCCTGAACCTCTACTCGGAGCGGACCCACGCGTTCAGTGACGATGATGTGGAACGCGCCGAGGTGTTCGCTTCGCATGCTTCCAAGTCGCTACGGCTCGCGTTGAAGATCGCGCAGCTCAGCGATGCACGGAACGATCTTGCCGCTGCGATGCAGTCCCGCACCGTGATCGATCTGGCGGTGGGTGCGATCATGGCGCAGAACCACTGCAGCCAGGAGGAAGCCTTCACCATCCTGCGTACTGCGTCCAGCAATCGGAACATCAAGCTGCGGCATTTGGCCCGGTCGATCATCGCCGCCGTGTCCTCGGGGAAGGTTACAACGCACTTCGAGGAGTAGGGGCGACGCCTTTCGGGTCTAAACCTTGCAGGGACAAACAAGGAGCGTGGGGATCTTACGATCCCCACGCTCCTTTGACGGTTTCTTCAGATTACTTGCTGGTGCTCGATCCGGAGCAGGTCGCCATCGCACCGCTGCCCGAACCCGTGTTCTTAGAGACGCTTGTACCGTCGACCAAGATTTCACAGGTGACCGAGGAATCGGAAGCAAAATCGCCGGAAACACTTAAGGAAGTAACGCTAAAGCCGGTAGTCGTCAGTTCCTTCTTCCAATCTGCTGTGATGTCCTCAGTAGAAGATCCACTGCCGTTCCAGTAGGTCACATGTGCTGGCCCGGTGGTGGTGACTACATACTCCACCTTGTGCTCCTTATTCAGGGATTCACTAACGCTATTTGCGGCGGCCGAGATAAGGGCGGTGATGATGATGGCGATGATGACGGACACTACGCCCAGGATCAGGCCCGCGATGGACGTCCCCTTTTTAGTGAATTTGCGTGTCAGTCCGATGACGCCGAAAATGACGGCAAGTGGGCCGAGAATAAACGCGATGAATCCGACGATGGGGATGAAAGCGAAGGCGACGGCCACAATGCCGAGGACCAACGCGGTGATTCCTAAAGGGTTCCCTTTCGCAGGTTGGCTGTAGTTGGGATTCACGGGGCCAGGGGCTACCGGCGAGGAATATGGTTCACTCATGTCAATACCTTTGTTTGATGCGGTGCGGGCAGGTGCCGCCATCGTTCTGGTTCGGGGCACAGACAATA
Source organism: Arthrobacter sp. 21a14 (assembly GCA_050627125.1). GTDB lineage: Bacteria > Actinomycetota > Actinomycetes > Actinomycetales > Micrococcaceae > Arthrobacter. The sequence continues at coordinate 1,727,148 of CP192487.1, forward strand.
TGCTCGTTCCCCAACAACGGCAATCTCAGTGTAAGTAAAGCTAGTAGAACCGTCCGACAATTATTAGTAGGTTGCGAGGATTGTGTCCTTCCTGCAATTTAACTCGAAGAACGATTGATAGCAGTGACTCAAATTGCTCGGGTTAGCCCCCGCGTTCTCAGTTTTCGATAACTAGGGCCTTCCTCCGGATATGCTCCTTGGTAGGGCCTGCATGGGGGCTCGTTTGTCAGGCCTTAAAAGGGGAAAATTGAAGATCTACAACTCGCCGAGAAATTGGCCAACGCCGCCTCCCGGCTGGCAGCCGCACGAGGGGTGGCATCCGGATCCATCGTGGGGGCCTGCACCTCCAGGTCATGAATTCTGGCTTGAGGTCCCAGCCGGCCCTGTCTCCACGGTTCAGCGGGGTAGGACTCTACCGACTACAGCAATTGTGCTTGCTGGAGTCGCGTTGGTCTTATGTTGGATTCCGATTCTCAACGTTTTGGGATTGTTGCTGGGCCTGGCCGCTGTGGTCCTGGGTGTCATTGCGCTATTCGCGAGAAGCCGATTCCAGTCGTCCATGAAAGGCACGGTTATCGCTGCTTTGGCAATGGGCGGGGTCTCGCTCCTTGGCGCCTTGATGACGATATCCGTGTATGCACCTATTTTTGACAGCAGCAGCAACGCCAGCGTTTCGACGGGCACTTCAAGTGCCCCGCCAACTCCATCCCAGACTCCCAGCCACAAGACGACTCCTATCCGCTCGGGGACAGCGGCTCAGCCCCATCCGGTTGGAACTGTTGCTTTGCTGGGTAAGGAGTACCAGGCTGCGATTACTGGAGTGAAACTCAATGCTAACGATGACGTGATGGCAAACAATCGGTACAACCACGGCCCAGATGGTCAGTACGTGTTGGTGGACATCTCCGTTACCTATGTCGGGGCTGGTGAGGGCACTCCATGGCTGGATCTCTCGCCAACTTTTGTTGGTTCCGATGCTAGGCAGTATGACAGTGACTCATGCAGCGTCTCGCTTGCCAATGGCGAGATGAAGGTGCCGACCTTGGAAAAAGGTGGGAGCGCCAACTATCAGGTCTGTATGGACGTACCTCCCGGCGCCATCGAGGGCGGCAAGATATTCATCCAGAACGATTGGTCGTACCGAGACCAGCAAAGAACGTACTGGGCCCTGCACTAGCGGCGACGAATTCTGCTGGATCATTCCCCTCCGCATCGAGCCGCCATCCCGCAACCACGGGATCAAACGCCGGTGGCCACTCGAATGATCCAGCAAAAACCCGCCTCCGCGGCGCGCCCTTCCATGGTTTCTTTCAGCCCACCCGTGTCCATGGATGGGCTGTACTGGTTGCCTTGCATGGCTCGCAGTCGCCGGACACGTGTTTCAAAACAAGCGTCTTCTCTTTGACGGTCCACTCATAGACCTCCTGAGCAGGCTTATCTTTCGCAATTGTCATTCGGTTCCCATCATTGGACCACGTGTCTTCAACATGCGGCTCCACGGGTGCCGGGCACTCTGGCAGACCTTTCTGATCAATGGTGAACTTGCCATCTTCCTTGAATTGCCAGCTGAACGTACCCGTGTTTTCACAGAGGAAATCCTGCCTAAAACCGGGCACAATCCGCAGGACATCTTCCTTGGTGACCGTGGAAGTCCATGTCCCGACCAATGCTTGTTTTGGATCGGGCGCGGCTGCTGGTGCACACGATGCAAGCAGGATGGTGGGCAGAATCGTGAACGGAGTAAGCAATTTCAAAAGACGATGTGCATACATGGCCTATGTCTCCTCGGACGCGGCGTCGGCGCCAGCGTGCCTCTTGGAACGAACGCTACTCCCGAGGATTCCCTGGCACCAGAGCTCGCGTTGACGTAACTGTAACCACCACGGTGGTTGGCCTGAGACGGGCTTTCCGTCCGCCCCGCGAACGCGTTTCGTAACCCGAAGCAACTATGGAGCAGACTTGGGTGGGTGACGACGAATAGACCCCGGCCCGGCCTCGCGATTGCTGCGCTGAGCCTCGGGACGGCGCTGAACCCGCTGAACTCGTCCATGATCGCGGTTGCGTTGGTAGTCCTGCGGGAGGATTTCGCGCTCGACGTCGCGACCGTCACCTGGGTGATCACGTCGTTCTACCTCGCGTCCGCTGCCGGCCAGCCGCTCATGGGCAGGCTCGCGGACCGCTTCGGCCCCCGCCGCTTGTTCACTTTCGGCATGGCCTTGGTGGCAGTCACCTGTGCCATCGCACCGTTCCTTCCGAGCTTCGCATTGGTGTGTGTGGCCCGCGCGCTGATGGCTGTAGGTACCGCGACCGCATATCCCTCGGCCGTCGTGATGGTCACCGAACTGAGCAAGCTCGCTAACTTGCCGTCGACCCGGCCGCTGGGCAGGATCCAGATGGCAAACACGTCGGCAGCTGCAGTGGGTCCGGTGGTCGGCGGATTGCTGGTGAGCCTGGTTGGTTGGCAGGCGCTGTTCGCTATCAACGTGCCGATCGCGCTTCTTGCGCTGATTGTGGTGCACAAGGCAGCGCCAGCTGATTCCGGCCGCGAAACGGGCAAGCTGTCGACGCTGATCCGCGACTCCGACATCCCCGGCATCCTCGCTTTCGTCACGTCGCTCATGCTCGCGATGATGGCACTGCTCAACGTGATGCCGGCCTACCGCTGGTGGCTCCTGGGTGCTGCGACACTGATCGGTGCGCTGTTCGCCTGGCGCGAGCTGCGCTTCCGGCCGCCGTTCCTGGACCTCCGCCTGCTGGGCAGGAATCGGCCGCTGCTGCTGGTGTATTTGCTGTTCATCGTTTTCAGCGGCGTCTACTACTTTGCCTTCTTCGGACTGCCGCAATTGCTGCAGGAAGCAGGTCATTACGACGCCGGCGTGGTGGGCCTGCTCATGCTTCCCCTAGCGGCGTTGTCGGTTGTGGTGACGCCACTGACGGTGCGGCTGATGGAGCGGTTCGGCGTGCGTTCGGTCCTGATCGCGGGTGTGCTGATTCTGACTGTTGCTGCGGTGGGCCTGGGCGCGCTCACCTTGTCTCTGTGGGCGCCTTTGGTGTTCGTGCTGACCGCAATGATGGGCATTCCCTATGGGCTGGTGAGCACGGCCTCCAACCAGGGGCTCTACGTTTCTGCACGCCCGGAGGAACGAGGTGTAGCGGCAGGAATTTTCCAGACCTGCCGGTACCTTGGCGCGATCACGGCAACCGTGCTGATTGGCGTTCTGTATGGCTCGGGCGTGAACCAAGCCAACTGGGGACTCATGGTGCTGGTGATGCTGGGCCTGAACGTGCTGGTGTTGGTGCTCGCGGTGATGTGGCGGAAGCCCACCGCGGATGCGCGATAAAGCAACCGGCTCAAAGAATCCGGCCTTCCGCAACACGTTCCGGCATTAACTCGTACTCCCCACTGCAATAGTTACGTCCCGGATTGCAGGAGAAGTAGATGCTTGGACTCGAAAATACCCCGGAAATTCTTAGTGGTTCGCCCGCACCCGAATTGTGGTTGGTGCTGGTTACCATTGCCATTCTTGTGACTCTGGTGGTGCTCGCCGCCGTGGTCGCTTCCCGCCTGGTGTTGCCACTCTCTGCCTTGTTGCAACGACGACGGCGTGGGAGGGGCCCGCGGCATCGCAGCTCCCGCAAGTCGGAGTTATCCCGGGGAAGGCACTAGCCGCCGCTCTTGCTTAATGCGTTAGTCATCACTAACGTATTATTTGTGTTGGATGCCCTGGAGATAGCCGCTGAGCCCAATCGGCGTCGGCTGCTTCATCTCCTGGCCGGCAGCGAACAGGCGGTCAGTGATCTGGCGACGCATTTCGAGGTCAGCCGGTCCGCAGTTTCACAGCACCTGTTGTTGTTGGAGAAAGCGGGCCTGGTGATGGCCCGCAAGGAAGGGAGAAACAGGTACTACAGGCTCGATCCCCAAGGGATGGGCCGACTCCGTGATCTTGTTTCCCAGTTCTGGACCAACGAACTGGACCTCCTGGCTTCAGACGCCGCCGCTCTTGCGCAACGGCGAGGCCACCAGCAACAACACCCAGACCACTAATAACTTCCAAAGGCGAGGACGCACATGAGTTTCGACAAAACCATCCACCTGCCGGTCACGGCCGACGAGGCCTTCGCCCTTATCACCCAGCCCGAGCGACTGCGGCGCTGGCAAACGGTCGCAGCCCGGGTGGATCTCCGGATCGGTGGGGATTTCCGCTGGACCGTCACTCCCGGCCATAACGCGGCAGGAACCTTCCAGGAAATCGAACCGGGCAAGCGTGTCGTCTTCACCTGGGGTTGGGAGGGCCAGGATGATCTGCCGCCTGGTGCCTCGACTGTCAGCATCACTTTGGAGCCCGACGCCGACGGCACTTCCCTCCGTTTCCTGCACGAGGGGCTCACGGAGGAGCAGGAAACATCCCACGCGATGGGCTGGAACCACTACCTGGATCGCCTGCTGGCCGAGGCTTCATCGAAGGACGGCGCTGGCCACGACGACTGGGCATGGGCGCCCGATCCCATCAACCAGCTGAGCTCGGCCGATGCGTCCTTGGCGATCCTTCTTGGCGTTCTGCGCAACGTCACTCCTGAGGACACAGCGAAGGCAACGCCATGCGAGGAGTTCAACGTCAGCGAGTTGCTGGACCACTTGGCCGGATCACTGAAGGGCATCGGCCGTGCGCTCGGTGCAGTACCTGTTGACCACACGGACGCGTCCGCAGAGGTGCGGATCGCTGAGTTGGCCCAGCCTGCGCTGGAAGCCTTCAGCAACCGCGGTCTTGAAGGCACCGTCGACATGGGCTTCGCCGAATTGCCGGCAACCACGGTCGCCGGGATCCTGAACCTCGAACTGCTCGTGCATGCCTGGGACTTCGCAAAGGCGACGGGACAGCAAGTGGAGGTGTCCGACGTCGTGAGTGATTACGTGACGGAACTTGCCCGGCAGACCATTTCCGAGCAGGTCCGCTCCGGCGGCAGCTTCGCGCCAGAGCAGCCGACGGCGGAGACAGCCAGCAGCCTGGAACGGCTCGTAGCCTTCACCGGCCGCACTGTCACCCTCTAAACCTCCTCAACCCAAAAACAAACAGCAGGAAAGAAGGACCATCATGTCCAAGTATGTTTTCATCTATCACGCACCCATGACCCCCGCAGAGGCCGCCCCGCCGTCGCCGGATGACATGGCAGCCGTCATGGGGGAGTGGAACGCGTGGGGTGCAAAGGTGGGAGATCGCCTGGTGGATTTCGGAACGCCGCTCGCCAACGGAGTCCGCGTGACCTCCGATGGCAGCACGGCGCCCAGCCAGCGTGAAGTGGCCGGCTACAGCATCCTCGAAGCCGACAACCTCGACGCCGCTGTTGAACTCGCCAAAGTCCACCCGCACCTGAACATGCCCGGTGGCTGCGAAATCGAGGTACACGAGGCCCAGGAGATCCCGGGAATGTAGCATTCGAGGTACCGGTCCCGGCGTGTGCCCGCCGCTGATGGCAGCGGGCACGTGCGGATTCTCAGAAAGCGGAATGCAATGACTATCAGTCCAGATGGAACCGCCACCACCGTCAGTAAAACGTTCAGCCGTACCACCAAGGTGGCTACGACCATCGACGCCGACCCCGCCACAGTCTGGCGCGTCTTGACCACCGCGGCCGACTACCCCCGATGGAACTCGACCATTGTGTCGTTGAAGGGTGACATCAAACCAGGATCAACCCTCCAGCTGGTGTCCAAGCTGGATCCAAGCCGCACTTTTAAGCTCAAGGTCAAGGAGTTCGAACCCACCAGCCGCCTCGTATGGGGCGACGCACTGGGCAGCCGCGTCTACACCCTCACGGAAACCAACGGCGGGCAGACTCTCTTTGAGATGAATGAACGCATCGGCGGGCCGATCTTTCCACTGTTTGCGAACAAGATCCCGTCCTTCGACGCGAGCTTCGAACAGTTCGCAGCCGACCTCAAAACGGCTGCCGAGGCATCCAACTAGAAACTCTCGACGGCGGCACTCGTGAGGATGACCAGCTGCTGGGTTGCCCTGGTCATCGCGACGTAGCGGTCCACGGCGCCTTCGATGCCCGTCCCGAAACCCTCCGGATCAATCAGGACTACGAGGTCGAACTCGAGTCCCTTGGATAGCTCCGGCGCCAGCCAGCGCAGGCGCGGCGACGCTGGCAGCGAGCCGCGTCCGGCGTCGTTCTTGCTGATGACGCAAGCGATGCCTTCGGCGTGCGCATCAAGCCACGTGGTGAGGATCGAGTCCAGGTCTGCAGTGGATCCGTGGATGACAGGGAGTCCGCTGCTCCGGATGGACGTGGGCACGTTGGCGTCGGGGAGGGCGGCCTTGATGACGGGTTCGGCCTCGGCCATGACTTCCTCGGGTGTGCGGTAATTGATGCTGAGATACGTCAGGTTCACGTTGCTCAGCCCTATGCGCTCCAGGCGTTCCTGCCACGACTCAACGAATCCGTGCCTGGCCTGCGCGCGGTCACCCACGATGGTGAAGCTCCGGGACGGGCAGCGTTGCAGGAGCATCTGCCACTGGGCGTCGGTCAGTTCCTGCGCCTCGTCCACCACCACATGGGCGAAGGGGCCCGCGAGCTGGTCCGGGTCCGCGATCAACACTGACTCATCCATGAGCTTCTCCTGCATGTCCTCGCCGCGCAGCATGGACATGACCAGCATTTCGGAATCGTCCGCAGCCACGAGGTCTTCCACCACGCGATCCATGAGCTCACGCTCGGCAGCCGCTTCGGCCTTCTGTCGACGCCTTCGCTTGGACGCCTCAGGATCACCCAGCCGTTGGCGGGCTGCGTCCAGGAGGGGCAAATCCGACACCGTCCAGGCATTCGGATTGGCCCGGTGAAGCTTCCCTACTTCGTCAGCACTGAGCCAAGGGGCGCACAGGCGCAGGTACGCTGGCACCCTCCAAAGGTCGCCCACGAGATCGGTGTAATGAAGCAGTGGCCACGCCCGGCTGAAGGCTTCCACCAGGTCCGGATTCTGCGCAAAGGACCGGCGAAGCAAGTCCTCCGGCACCTCGTCCGTATCGAACTTGTCCACCAAAATGGTGAGCAGTTCCTCCCAGACCTCCTCGCGCGCCTCATTGTGGGGAGTGCCTGGTGTTGGCACGTCGAAAGCCTCGGCCCAGTCGTCTGCGCTGAGCCAGACGTCGGCCCAGGGCGTCTCGACTTCCATGCCCTCCTTGGGCGGTGACTCGTAGAACCTGACGGCCGGCTCGATCGCCTTCACCAGGTCCGCAGAAGATTTCAGACGGGCAACCTCGTCGTCCTCGAGGGCAGCGTCGGCTCCCTCAGGCACGAGGTCACGCAGCGTGCAGGTCTGCACCCCCTCTTCGCCGAGGCTGGGAAGGACATCTGCAACGTACGCCAGGAACGGCCGGTGAGGGCCGACGAACAGGACGCCGCCCCTGCGGTGACCGAGCCGGGGGTCTGAGTAGAGCAGATACGCGGCGCGGTGCAGGGCGACCACAGTCTTACCGGTACCGGGACCGCCGTCGACCACTAAAGCGCCCCGGGAAGATGCGCGGATGATGGCGTCCTGGTCCGCTTGGATGGTGCCCAGCACGTCCCGCATCCGGGCCGAACGGCTGCTGCCCAGGCTGGCGATGAAGGCTGAAAGGTCCTCAAGGGCAGCCGTGCCGCCGGACGGATTTGTGGAGGCCCGGTCTGCGGTGGCCGGGTCGGCGGTGAAAGCTTCGTCCCAGTAGTCGGTGATCCGGCCCCGGGTCCAGCGATAACGACGGCGTGCGGCCAGACCCATGGGGTTGGCATGGGTGGCTCCGAAGAACGGCTCGGCGGCGGGGGAGCGCCAGTCGACAAGCAGCCTGCGGCCGTCACTGTCAGTGAGGCCGAGTCGCCCAATGTAGAGCGGTTCCGTGTCGCCGGCGGGGACAACACGACCCAGGCAGAGGTCGAGTCCGAAGCGACGCAGTGCACGCAGCCGAGCGGTTAGCCGGCGGGTTTCGACGTCCTTCTCCACGGCCTCCTGGCCGAAGCGGCTTGGGGCTTTGCGTATGGCATCGAGCTGGTCGGACAGCTCGGAGATGGTCTGTTCAAGGCTCTCGGCGATGGCTGCGAAGTGCTGTTCATCGGCAGCGATCAGGGCTGGATCTGCTTTGGGTGCTAGGTGCTCGGGAAGGTTGAACGCGCTGGTTGTGAGAGGCACGCTGTCAGCTCCTTTCTGGGCTGATGGCGCCGGAACCGCGCGTCTGAAACAGCGCGTACTTCCGGCGTCGGCTCTCAATTTTGCCGCAACCCCGGGGCCTTGCGGCAAGCCCCCCAGCGCCGTATAGATTGAAAGTGAGGAGACACAACGTGTCTCCTTTTTCGTGCCCTTTTTGCCTCGGGGTCGTGTCAGCCACGGCACTCCTCTTGACTTAAGAACTGAGTAGCCTCAGAATTGAGTTTACTCAGTTATTTCCCAAGGAGAACCCCAATGAGAGCCTTCGTCCTCAACAAATACAAAGAAGCCTTGCAAGAGGTTGACGTTCCCGAGCCAGTGGTCGGTGAGCATGACGTGCTGGTGCAAGTGAAGGCATCCAGCATGAACCAGCTGGACGAGAAGATCCGCCAGGGGCAGTTCAAGCAGGTCCTTCCGTACAGGCTGCCGCTGATCCTTGGCAATGACCTCGCCGGGGTCGTGGTGAGCGTTGGCGCGAAAGTACGGTCCTTCAAGCCAGGCGATGAGGTCTTCGCCCGCCCGCATCAGGATCGTATCGGTACGTTTGCCGAGCGGATCGCTGTGGCCGAGGCAGACCTTGCCATCAAGCCGGCGTCGATCAGTATGGAGGAAGCGGGATCCCTGCCACTGGTGGCTTTGACCGCCTGGCAGGCACTCGTGGAACGCGGCAAGGTTGGCCCGGGCCAGAAGGTCCTGATTCATGCGGGTGCCGGGGGAGTGGGCTCCATCGCGATCCAGCTTGCCAAGTATCTTGGCGCCACCGTTGCCACGACCGTCAGCGCCGGCAATGCGGACTTTGTTCGCGAGCTCGGGGCTGACGTGGTCATCGATTACCGGACAGAGGACTTTGCGGAGATCCTCCATGGCTACGATCTGGTTCTGGACAGCCTCGGCGGCGAGAATCTGGAGCGGTCGCTGAAAGTCCTCAAGCCGCGCGGTAAGGCCATCGGCATTTCAGGACCGCCGGATCCCGACTTTGCCAAACAGCTCGGAGCAAACGCCGTGATGAAGGGCGCCGTGTCGCTTATTAGTGCTGGCATCCGGCGTAAAGCCCGTCGCCTTGGCGTCACCTACGAGTTCCTCTTCATGCGCGCCAACGGCAGCCAGCTCCGCCACATTGCCGCGCTCATCGACGCCGGCGAGATCCGCCCCGTCGTCGGCCGGGTAGTCCCGTTCGATCAGACGCCGGACGTCCTTTCCACGCTGGAAAAGGGCGGCGTCCGCGGCAAAACAGTCGTCAGCCACTAAATCAATCAACTAACTGCCAATCACACCGTCAGGAACAAACATCATGAGCAACGTCATCACCGCCTACAAGGACGCACCAGTCAGCACAGTTACCGCTGGCGGCGTCACCTACAGTTACCGTGAGCTGGGCCCGAAGGGTGGGATCCCCGTCGTCTTCCTGGTCCACCTCGCCGCAACAATGGACAACTGGGACCCACGCATCATCGATCCCATCGCCAAGAAGCACCACGTGATCACCTTCAGCAACCGCGGTGTCGGTGCCACTACCGGCGACGTTCCGGGCACGATCGAGGAGATGGCCGAGGACGCCGCGACCTTCATCAAGGCGCTCGGGTACAAGAAGGTAGACCTCTTTGGATTCTCGCTCGGAGGCATGATTGCCCAGGCTTTGGTGGTCAAATACCCGGAGCTGGTGCGGAAGCTCGTCCTTGCCGGCACTGGTCCTGCAGGTGGGAAGGACATCGACAAGGTGGCTCGCGTCACGTACTACGACGTCCTGCGAGCCACACTGTCCCGCCAGGACCCCAAGGAATTCCTGTTCTTCAACCGCAATGCCGCCGGCAAGCCTGCCGCGAGGGCATTTATCCAGCGGCTCAACGAGCGCACCGCCAACCGGGACGCACCCATCAAAACCAAGGCCTTCCAGACGCAGCTGAAGGCCATCAAGAAGTGGGGCCGCACGGAACCGGCCAACCTGGGCACGATTACCCAGCCGACACTCATCGCCAACGGCGACAACGACCGCATGGTTCCGTCCCGGCTCTCCGACGATATGCACCTCCGGATTCCGGGCAGTGAACTGGTCATCTACCCTGATTCAGGGCACGGCGGCATCTTCCAGTACCACCAGGAGTTCGTCCCCGTCGCCCTCGAATTCCTGGGCCGCTGATACGGTATTTGAATGCAGGCTGTGCCCCAGACCCTTGGCCGACGTGAGCGGAATAAGCAGGAGAAGCTTGACCGCATCACCGCTGCGGCCCGCGAGCTCTTCACCCAGTACGGCGTGGATGAGGTCACCACCCAGCAGGTGGCTGACAAGGCCGACGTCGGATCGGGAACCTTGTTCTTGTACGCCAAGACGAAGGCGGAGCTGCTTCTCCTGGTCCACAACGTCAAATACGCCGAAGCGCTTGACTCGGGCGTCGCCGCCGCGGAACAGGAAGACACCGTACTTGACGGGATCATGGCGATCATCCGACCCATCATCGAATGCAACCGGATCCAGATCGAGAACGGCCGGACTTACCTGAAAGAGATCGTCTTCGGTGATCCCAGCGAACCCCACCACGCGGAGGCGCTTGCGCTGACCATCCGGACGGAAGCCGCCATTGCAGAGGTGTTGGGTCGGGATGAGCAATTGACGGCTCGGAACCCAGGGAAAATTGCCCGCGTCATCTCGGCGATCATGTTCGTCAGCATGAGCTCCTCTGCCAATAGCGGTCTCACCGACGAGCAGGTCGGCGATGAGATCCGCGATCAGATCAACGTGGTTTTGGCCACCGGAAGCTAGCGACTCCAACTGGATGTCTGGCAGTATCTGCCGACCATGAATGAATTGCCCCTTGTAACCGCCCTACCCGAACGCATGCAAATGTGAAATGTTCAGACCATGACGGACGACGATCTAACTGAACTTCGCGCACAGGCAGACCAGGGCGGCCAGGATGCCATTGACCAGCTTGTGGAACTGGCTGCCGAACGGGGCGACCTTGAGGAACTGCGTCGTTTTGCCGCGCAGGGGAGTACCGACGCAGTGGACCTCCTTATTGAGCTTGCCTCAGAACGTGGCGATGTGGAGGAACTTCGACGCCTCGCGGACGGCGGAAGCCGAACAGCAGCCGAGGTTCTCGCCGAGCTCGAAGAAGAATACGGCCCGGAATGAAAGCCCTTAGCGGCAGACTTGCTTAGGGTTAGAGCCGAGGCAATTTACGGTCAACGCGGTACGCCGAAAAGACAAGGACACTCAACCCCAGGAGTACCGCACCGTAGTAATAGAGGACGCCGGGAAACCCAAGGTGCACCCCTAGTACGCCACTGAGAAACAGCTGCGCGGCGATACCGACCAGAATGAAAATGGCGGCCAAGCGCCCAATCTTCGTGCCCTTGGACAGGCCGGTGCCGCGGGGTACGCCCGCCACGAAGTCAGACACACTGAACTGATCGCCCAGGCTCAGACTCTTTTCATTGGCTTCTTTGAGGAGTCCGGGAATCATGTTTTCAGCGACTCCCCGTCGCCTCAATGCATACACAAGATCTTGCTGAGCGCTGGTTTTCATCGAGTTACTCCATTCCCGCCTCATGCGGTTAGACAACATCCTTGGTTCGGTTTCTCCAGATACCGATCACACAAGGAATAAGGATCCATATGACAGCTGAAGATGCGGCAGCTGCAGCGTTGCCGCCTTCAGTCAGAACGTTGGTGAAGGTGGCTGATTGAAGAAATGGCGTGGCATCTCCAGCGACCAGACCAATCAACGAGTCGAACACAAAAGACTGAAACAGCACAAAGACAATGGCGAGTGGCGTAGACAGGAGCGCGGAAGCGACAGCTGCCCCGGACATGACGCCAACCAGAGTGGCACAAACCAGTAGCCAGACACTCCTGCTCAGGCTTCCAAACATGATGTCCGAGCTCGTGAAAACGGAGAAGCCTGCCGATACGGCGAATGCCACAGCACAAATCACCAGCATTGTGGCGAGACCAAAGATTGCCACAGCGATGTACTTTGCAAGAAGCAACACTCCCCGCCTTGGCTGTAATACGAAGAACTTCACGTTGTCGCGGTGCTGCCAGTCGGAGGTAATCGCGAGAATCGAAATAATTGGCGCGCCTATGCCAGCGGGCAACGCCAACGCAGCAAGCATCATGGACATGTCAATCGGCTCATTGCGGCTTGCTGAGACGGCCACGAACGCGACGATCATCAGGATGCCGAGAAGCGTCATGCTAAAGAGAAGCCATCGTGAGCTGCGGGTATTTATGAGTTTTCGCATTTCGACGTAGACGGCAACGCCGATGGGGTTCGATACCGGACTGCTGATGGCGCTCATTTCCCCTCCTCCGTCCTGGAGACCGCTGCAAACTCCGGGGAAGTCAGTTCACTGTAGTAACTTTCCAATGATTCCAACGGCTTTCTGTGCAGTAGGCTCACTTGGATGCCATTCCTCCAAAGGATTTCACCGACGTGCTCCGGTGACGACATCACTGAAATTCGCTCATTGGCGGAATGAGGGGCATCGGCCAGCGCGATTCCCTCGGCCTGCAGGACGCGCCTGATTTCAGACCTGTGGGGGCCATCGACTTCAGTGACTTCCGTTCCTCCCAGGTCTCCTATGGATGAGTTGGAGATCACGCGGCCGCGGTCAATGATTACTACGCGATCGACGTACGACTCAAGCTCATTCAGCAAGTGGCTTGAGATGAGAACTGCACCACCGTCTGCGGCAAAACGCCGGATGGATGCCTTCAGCCAGCTCATTCCCTCGACGTCCAACCCGTTGGCTGGTTCGTCCAGGACGAGGTACTTGGGATCTCCCAGAAGTGCGATGGCCAAACTAAGGCGTTGGCGCATGCCCAGGGACAGGGACCGTACTTTTCGACGACCCGCGCTGGCTAGACCTACGGACTCAAGAACGGCATCCACCCTCTGAATGGGAAGCCCCATCATTGCGGCGGTCAAGGTGACTGTTTCGCGGGCCGACCTGCCGGGATGGTGCGCCGAAGGGTCAAGCAGGAAGCCTATCTGTTCCCCTGGGTTCAGCAGTTCGTGGAAGGGCGAGCCAGCAATCGTAATGGAGCCGGCATCCGGCCGGGTCAGGCCAGCGATCATTCTGAGCGTTGTGGATTTCCCGGACCCGTTTGGTCCGATGAACCCGGTAATCGTCCCCGGGGCGCAGCTAAGGCTCAACTCGTGGACGGCTTTTATGTTTCCGAAAGACTTCGAGATGTTATCTAGTCTCAGGGTCATAATTTCACGCGGGCCGTTCTGAGACAATTCTCTTGAGCACGATACCGCGCATATCCCGTGAATTCATGAAGTCCCCCTTTCAATACACCCACTGTGAGTGCATTGCTAACCTAGGGGGTCGATTTGCAGTTAGTCAAATCAATTTAGTTTTAGTGTCCGTAGGCAACATATCTTGGATATCCGGGGATTGAAAAGCAGTTCCTATAGCACAAATATAGGGGATCAGCTTGTCAACAAACAATGATTACGGACTGCGTCCGCTTTCTTCCGGCAATCCTTTGTTGTCAAATTCGAATCTTTCGTCTCAGATGCCGCCTAGGGATCGTCTCCTATTCGCTGAATTTCGGGCCGTTGTGTCTAACTAGCGCTGACCAGGACCTGCTCGATCCGCGCCAGAAGGCCTGGCCATCCGTTGCCCATCCCCTCGAGGGCTTGCTGTCCCATGGGGGTGTCGAGGCGGAAGCCCGCGTGCTCGAAGTGCAGGATAGTGCCATTTTCTGTGGCTTCGAGCTGCCACGTAATGATGGTGTCCAGGACTCCCTCGGCGAACATGAAGGTGATGGCTGAGCCGGGCTCCACCGTGAGGACTTCGCACTGCTGCTGGCCCCAGCCGCCCATGTCCATGGTGAAACGGTGGCCCACCACGGGTGCGATGTCGCCGGCAGCCCACCAGTGGGCGAGCAGTTCGGGGGTGGTCAGCGCGGCCCATACGGCCTCTTTGGGGTGCGGAAAAGTGCGCTCGAGTCTGATGGCGTTTTCGGTCATGGAGTGTTTTCCTCATCCAATAGTTCGGCCAGGGCGTCGAGCCGCTGATTCCAATATTGCTCGTAGTGCTTCAGCCAGTTGCTGGCTTCCCGCAGGCCCTCGGCCTCAAGGTGGTAGATCCTGTTCCTGCCTTGCCGTTCCTCCCGGATCAAGCCAGCTTCCCGCAGGACCGCCAAATGCTCGGACGCTGTAGAACGGCTGAGGTCGAGGCGGCCCGTGAGATCGCCCGCCGTCAAAGGACCCTCACGGAGGCTATCGAGGATGGTACGCCGCGAAGGGTTCGCAAGGGCGCCGAAGACGTCGGGAAGCACTCGATGATGATATGTCGGAAATTTCCGAAATGACAAACCACGCCGGCCTTATCGCCAACCTGGGACAGGCCGGCCCGCTATGGTGAGGGTCGCGTCGAGGTCTGAAGGGATCGGCTCGCAGGATGGGACGCTGGCGTGGACTTGCTGGCCCGTCGGCGAATGACTATTTCGGCTACCGAGAGGTTGATAACCCAAGAGGCCCCATGAGCACCGCCCGGGTCGCCTCGTCCGTAGGGCCGACAAGAAGCATCCAGGGCAAGAAAACGAGGGCTTGTGTTCCTGCACCGAGACCGATTGCGTAGCCCCGGGTCATCCACGCACTGTGCACCACGAAGTCCCTACGGCGAACCGCTAAAAATCCGAGGATGATGCTTACCGCCATGGCGGATCCGAAGATGAGGCGGAGTACCAGGAGGGCCTCGCCGTCGCCTTCCGGAAGAGCGTAGAACACGGACATCCACAGGCCGGAGAGGGCGGCAAGGAGGCCGGCCGGAGCGAGGATGCGGCCCGACATCCGGTGCCACTTGCGCCTGCCGCTGCGAAGCGAGGGGACGAACTGGAAGGCTCCGAGCAGGCAGTAGACGGTGCCGCAGACAATGTGGGTAACCACTGGTATGGGTGAGTCGAAGAACCGCTCGTTCTGTGGCGTCACGGCCCCGCGGCCCGTCAGTTCGGAGAGGCGGGCTGCTCCGGCGATTACCGGGATGAGGCTGAGGAAGATCAATCCAGTGGGGACAGGCCATTGCGCCCGGCTGAAACGGCTACGGAACACGGCGATGGAGCTCTCTGGTCTCATGGTCTGGCCCTTTTGATTCGTAGGTGTACGGCGTACACCTTTATGAGGGAAAGCTTAGGTGTACGCTGTACACACTGTCAATGGTTGGCGTAAGCGTTCAGGCTGGAGGTCCCATGAGCCAACAAATGGAGACGCGCAGGATTCCCCTGAACCGGGAGCGTGTGCTTCGCGCCGCCGTCGAACTTGCAGACGAGGTTGGCATTGACGCGCTCAGCATGCGACGGCTCGCTCAGGACCTCGGCGTCGTACCCATGGCGCTTTACAAACACGTGGCCAACAAGGAGGAACTCCTCGACGGCATGGTGGATACCATTGTGGGCGAGATCGATCCTCCAATCCGCGATGCAGATTGGAAGAGTGCTGTCCGGCTGAGAGTGCTCTCGGCACGGCGCGCCCTCATGGTGCACCCGTGGGCTCGTTCCGTGATCGAGACCAGAACAAACACGACACCGGCTGTGCTGGAGTACATGGACACCCTCGCCGGGCTGTTTCTGGCTGGCGGGCTGACCCCCGACCTCACCCATCACGTCATGCACGCTTTGGGCAGCCGCATGTGGGGATTCACCCAGGAAGTGTTTGACGACTCAGAAGGACGGGAGCCAACCGAAATCACGCCTGACGCCCAGGCAGCGATGATTCAGCACATGGCCGAGAGCCATCCCCACCTCCTGAAGATCGCCCTGGCCGCCGCCCACGACGACGCGTCAGTTGTGGGCCACGGTTGCGATGACCAGTTTGAGTTTGAGTTCGCTCTCGATCTGCTGCTCGACGGCGTTGAGCGACTTCACGAGCGCGGCTGGAAGTCTGGCGGATAAACAGTCGTCTCCACCAGATTCAGCAAGGTGGAAAGATCAGACCAGCGCGGTCATGATGTTCCAGCCTTCTCCGATCTGTTTCCGCGGCTCCAGATGACGGCTTCCAATGCCGGGATAGAGCCAAAGGATGCCGTTGGTATCCCGCGCGATGATCTGCGAGTACCCCACGTAATTGTTATCGAAGTTGCCGGTAGCAAGGATTGCGGTCATGGTGTTCCAGCCTTCGCCGACTTGCATCCGCGGTAGCCACCCACCGCTGCCGTTTCCTGGATACAGCCAAAGGCGGCCGCTGGTGTCCCGGGCAAGGAGGTCCATTTTCCGGTCCTCGTTGAAATCGCCGCGACCAATAAGGGCCGTCATCACGTTCCAGCCTTCGCCGATTTGGAACCGGGGGAGCCAACCGCCGAGGTGATCTCCTGGATACAACCAGAGACGCCCTTCCCCATCACGGGCCATGAGATCTGGCAGGTAGTCGCCATTGAAGTCCCCAGGTCCCACCAGAGCCGTCATGACGTTCCAGCCGACACCCACATGCATCCGGGGCTTGAGAGTTCCACCGCCCGTGCCGGGGTAGAGCCACAGATCGCCATTGGCGTCCCTGGCCAGGAGGTCGTCCGTGAACTCGCTTTGGAACTTGCCCGGACCGATAATGGCGGTCATCACGTTCCAGCCTTCGCCCATTTTGAAACGGGGCTTCTTCCAGCCGCCAAGGCCATCACCCGGATACACCCAGAGATCACCTGCTGTGTCCCGGGCAAGAACGTCGTGAAAGTAGCTGGTGTTGATGGTGACGTAGTCCCAGTTGTTGCTGGGGACCCTCACAGCCCCGGTGTTCACAGGGTCTGCTTGAGAAGGAACCACCGCGAGGCCCAGGAAAAAGACCGCAACCATGGCCACAGCTGCACTAAGGGAAAGTGGGCGCCTCCGGCTTCCAACCCTCCGCAGTGGATGAGTAGTGCGCAGTGCATTAGTAGTCGACCTTGATCGGAACATCACTGTTACCCCCATTAGCAACATAGCCATCACGCGATGGACCGGAGCTTATCCGGATCGCCGAAGTTTTGTTAGGGGCTGACGGAAAGCCCTGTCATCCTATAGACATTCAGGTTTCACCGGTCGGGACGGAATCGAGGAGCAATGAGGCGCGTTCGCTACTTCACAGCGGCAGCAGCGGTTGCCATCCTGCTACTCACCGGCTGCACCGGAACAGCGGACCCCAGCGCCCCGCCGTCGAGCTCGTCAGCAATCCCCACAGGCACGGCGTCCACCTCATCCACAGGCTCGCCATCCGCGACGCCTCCGGCGGTTTTGGCCAAACTCCCCAGGATTCCCTGGGACGGTGGTCCTGAGTTCTATAAGACGTTCAGCAAGGCCGATGCCGCAGGGTGGGATGACCCGGGCTTCTTCCCTATCGGAGTTTGGTACGCCTCGGGGAACGGTGAGCAGATGCAGTTCGACAAAGCACATGGCATCAACTTCTACGTCCAGCTGAACCCGGACACTGACTATGCCCTCTTCGATCAGCACGGCATGTTCTCGCTCATGAAAGTGAAGAACGCACCGGATGATTGGGCGCAGCTCCCGGGCAACTACGTCGACGACGAAGTAGATGGCAGGTTCGGTTGGGACGAGGGCGTAGCCCACATGAACAAGACCATTGCAGAGTTGAAGGCCAAGGAGGAGGGCCGGTTTACCTACGCCAACTGGACGCCATCCCTCATCAGCTACGACGCGCCGATGGACATCACCAAGCGTTATTGGGAGACCGTGGACGTGTCCTCGACGTCCAACTATTACTACGCAGGTGCCTGCCGCGATTGGCGGCTGCGCACACCCCAGGGATACAACCCAACGACGACGGCGACCTGCCAGACGTCGTCGGCGTACGCGAAAGCCATGCAGGTGATGCAGGAGGTTAACGCCGCGAGGGGTGTCTACTCGCCCATCTGGATGGTCCCGACCGTGCTTAGCCCGGAAGGTGAGCATGACCTGTCCGATCAGATGACGCCGGACAGGGTGAAGGCCCAGGTGTGGGCGATGCTCATCCACGAGTCGCGCGGAATCGTGTGGTTCACGCAGTCACCTGGAGGTGGGGCCGATAACCCGTGCATGTCCGGAGATGCGCTCGCCGATGTCCGCATCCACAACACCGCCTGCTCCCGGGATCAGGTGCAGGCCATGGGTGAGATCAACGCGGAAGTGAAGGCTTTGGCGCCCGTCCTGAACACGCAGAGCTATGTATGGAACTTCGGTGACGGGCTGGACACCATGCTGAAAAGCTACAACGGAGACGCCTACATTTTCGCGATGACGCAGGACGCGCAGACCGGGCAGCGGACCTTCACCCTGCCGACGGGTGTCACTCCCAAGACGGTTGATGTGGTGAACGAGAACCGCACCATCGCAGTCAAGGACGGGAAGTTCACGGATGACTTCCCGGTTGAATCCACCCACCATGTTTACAAGGTGAGGCTGTAGGGCGCTGCTTTCTTCTTAGCCCGGCTCGCCGTCGTTGTTCGTCAGCAAAAACTTGCGCAAAAGGTTCGCCAGCTGCGTCCGCTCGGATTTGGTAAGGCCCTCGAGCATCCTCTGCTGGTTCTCCACGTGGTGCTCAACAACTTCATCTACCAAGGCGAGCCCCTCGGGCGTGAGACTTATCAGCAGTTGCCTGCGGTTCTCAGGGTTGGTCTCGCGATGAACCAACCCGCGGGATACTAGACGATCCACGCGGTTGGTCATGGCCGCAGAGCCGATCATGGTCAGACTGGCCAACCGCCCAGGTGTTAGCGGCGCCTCGGCCGCTGAACGACGCAGCGTAGCCAGGACGTCGAACTCCCACGGCTCCAGCCCGAACTGGTTCATGAACTTCTGAACGTCGAGAGCAGCCAAGCGACTGGCCCTGTTGAGTCGGCCGAGGACACCCATGGAGCCGACGTCGAGGTCGGGGCGCTCCTTGTTCCACTGCTCAAGAATCATGTCTACTGCGTCGCGGTCCATCGTCCCTCCAAGGCTTGACCTCAAACAGTACAACACCTACATTGTATTACATCAAATAGTTCGATGTCGAAATGTATGGAAGTGAACAATGCCAGCGAGTATAGAGACTGTCAGCAGCAAACCCGGAGGGTCCGCCCTGCCTAAGGCATCGCCCCGCGACCTCTTCATCACCGCGCTCGCGCCAATGGTCTGGGGCTCCACGTACCTGGTGACCACCGAGTTTCTGCCCTCTGATCGCCCCCTCCTGGCAGCAACGGTCCGCGCTCTACCGGCGGGCATCGTTCTGATGCTCGTTACCCGAACCTGGCCGCGGGGGAGTTGGTGGTTCAAGGCCGCTGCTTTGGGGGCACTCAACATTGGGCTGTTCTTCTTCCTCCTGTTCTTCACCGCGTACCAACTGCCGGGCGGCGTCGCAGCGCTGGTCGGGTCCGTCCAGCCCCTGTTCGTGCTGTTCCTTGGCGTGCTGCTTCTGGGGGAGAAGATCCGCGCGGCGCACATCGTGGCCTGCGCAGTGGGAGCGGCAGGTGTCGGGCTGCTCGTTCTGCGGTCCGACGCAACGTTGACGGTCATTGGCGTCATTGCTGGGATGGCTGGGGCGCTGAGCATGGCGGCCGGCATCGTCCTCACTAAACGCTGGGGGAGGCCCGAAGGAGTGGGACTGCTCGGCTTCACCGGGATGCAGTTGGCTATGGGTGGCGTCATGCTCCTTCCGGTGACGTTGGTAGTTGAGGGACTGCCTGGAGAGGTGTCAGGCGCGAACCTGGCGGGCTTTGCGTACCTCAGCGTCATCGGCGCCCTGGCCGCTTACGCGGTGTGGTTCCGGGGGATCCAACGGTTGCCCACGATGGTTGTGTCGTTCCTGGGATTCCTGAGCCCGCTTGTTGCTACGGTGCTTGGGTTTTTGTTCCTGGGGGAGTCGTTGTCGGGCTGGCAGTTGGTTGGGGCGGTGTTGGTGCTGGCGTCGGTGTTTTTGGTGCAGCGGCCGGTGGCTGGTGAGCATCTGGAACATCCGCGGAAGGCGGAAGCCAGGTGACGGATGAACGAGATGTTCGACGGCGGCAGGCGGCAGCAGCGGCACCGGCAAACACCACATCTACAAGAACACCTTCTACAGCCCTTCGCGCACGTTCCTGGACGACATGACCGGCTCCCCGCGAGGTCCGCGACAACCTGCTCGTGGCACCGGGCGGCAGCCTCAAGACGGCGTCCCCTTCTTATGCGAATAACGCTTACTTTGGCGGTATGTTGCCCCCGGCGAGAGGCGTTCGGTGCTGGCTGATCCGCCGTTGGCTGCCGATGGTTCATGGAAGATTTTGCGTTCGGTTCCTGGGTAGCGGTTGTTGTCCGGGTCGCCCTTGTTGGGGCCGGCACTGTTGTAGCGGACGACGGCGGCAAGGACTTCTTCAGAGAATCCCCCTCTGCGGTGCAGCTGCCTCAAACATCGGCGCCCATCAGCTGCGGCGGGTGCTGCCTCTCCTTTGCCGTTTTGCGTGGGTGCATCAGACGTTGGTGGCGAGTGTGGCCACTCTCTGGAATGGGGCTGTGACTGCGGATCGTCGCACGTCCTCGGCTCAAGTGTCGCAAGCGGCTTGGCTTGTTGGTGGTGGGCGGTATTCGGCATTTGGGGTTTCGTCGGTTTGGCATCCTTCTTCCATGGGGACATCCGACACCGTGAAGGCTTCGGGGCAGGAGGTTGCTGTTTCCGGTATGGGCAGGACGTTGCTGGTGACGGGTTCTCGACGGGTTCCGTCTCCTCGGGGACGACGACGGAACCCATTTCACGAATAGGCAGGCCGAACAGTGCCCGCGTTGTTGCCGAACTGGCTGACCGGAGTGACTTCGGATTCGTCGTTGGTTGTGGTTTTGTCGGCGTACTACCAGCGGCAAACGCAGGCTTACAACGGCGGGCCGTCGACGGTGGTGCGGTTTGATCTCCTGTGCGAGTGTTCGCGGCGCGGATCGAAATTCCTCCGGCCTTTGAAGTGTCGAGTGTGACGCCGCACGGGAGTGCGCTGGTGGATGAAGGGCTGCACATTGCAGACATTGCGTTGGGGAATCTACCGGTGGGTTGGGTGGTAGCAAAAAAACGCGGTCTCGTGGCGCTGCGAAGCGGCCACTTTGGACAGGTCGGCTGGCGGCCTGGATATAGGACCTAGCGAGGTCGCAGGAGATCTGGGCTCGGTCTAGGACCGCACCAACATCGTCGGCGGTCAATCAGTCTGTGATGACCATGACGGGGCTGCCTCTCGTCAATCTTCATGAAAGGAAGAAGCGTTGCCATAGAGCGAAGGTACTGCGTCGTGGCAGGATTTGGGCATGGCCCCCAGAACTCAGTTGCCACAGACTATTCAGATCTATTTGCCGCAGGGTGACCCGGCGGGCATTCGAATGGCTGAGGTCACTACACGTACAGTCCGTGTCTTCGACGTCCCGCGGCCACTCTTGAGGGATTTCCGGAACATGCCCGAATCCAAACAGGTGGCTGTGTACTTCTTGTTCGGTTCAACATCGTCGGGGCTGCAATCCTGCTACATCGGACAGACTGGCAACGCTGGTGACAGGCTCAAGACGCACTCGGACAAGAAAGAGTTTTGGGATCGCGCCCTGGTGGCTGTCTCGCTGACAAACACGTGGACCAACACGCACGCAGGGTTTATGGAATGGCAGGCTATCAAGAGTGCCGTGTTTGCGGGGCGGTATGAGCTGCAGAACGGCAATGACGCATCGAATCCACACACACCACCGCCCTTGGAAGCTGATTGTAGGGAGTACCTCGAAACAATCTCAGTTCTCTCCTCCACCCTTGGATATCCGCTATTGGAACCAGTTCGCGAGATCAGCTTTGCACCTGCATCATCCGGCGGCGGAGACGCTGCCGACACCCTGTTCTTTAGGGAGTCCGGAACGGATGCCCGGGCCAGACCGACCACTGAGGGTTTACTCGTACTTGCGGGTTCTATAGGGAAAGCTTCAGCCCGTCCGTCCCTCACTGCTTCATTGGCCCGGCGTCGTGTGGCTTTGCTCGAACAGGGCGTGGCCAAAGTTCGCGGGGATGACTTCGTCTTCGTCAAAAATCACTTGTTCAGCAGTCCGAGTACGGCCGGGGCTGTCGTTCTTGGAGGAAACGTTAATGGTCGGATTACCTGGAAGGCCGCGGATGGACGCTCTTTCCAGCAGCTGGAGGACGACGCCCTCGGCTCGGACTCGTGACATTGCGAGCTGAAACGAATGTGAGGCGAGCTTTTGTGGCATGTCGGCCCAAGCAGAAAGTCTCTGAGTATCCAATATTGCCTTATGCCCAATTCGCTGTCCGAAGCACTTTTTGAATCTAGACCGCCAAAGACGCGCTCCCGGCACTTCGTCCATGGTTGTGCTTTCCGGGACTGTCTCGACCGCCGGTTTGCGGGACTCGCACGCATGTCCAGCTGTTGAGTCTTCCATTTTGGGACAGCCTGGTCTCACGAATGGCTCCGCATCAAGTACCTGTCAGTTCTGCTACGCCCCTCGGCCCGAATCTTAGCGTGCCCGAGGCATAGTTCGGGAGGGTACAGGGCGAAGCATCTGCCTCGCCGTTAGCCATGGTCCGGGTCCGCGCCCTCGAGCTCTTGCCGGTGACGTACGTGTAGTTCCGACAGCCGATACCCTCTCCATAGACGGGTTCCGTCCCTATCGAGCTTGCGGGCACAACGAAGCTAGCGGAGTGCGTCTGCGAGCGACATCATCTCGCCTCATCGGTGGAATGATCGGTCATCGCCAGCTGAAGGACTGGTCACCCCAACAGGAACTGATATTCGCGGCGTCGCACAGGCACCTCACCGGCAGCTGGTCGAGAAGTAAGGGGTACGGCTGAACCCAAAGATGGGCGCCGAGGCATATTTATCTTCATCGGAGTACTAACGGCAATGCCGGGTTATGATCAGGCAGGTTGCTTCATTGAAATGTTCCGTCGACGGCTCAAACGCCGCAGAACCGCTGCCATGAAACACAGTGAACCGTCTGGCTGGCGAGTAGATCTGCCGGAGTTGCTGTGCACGCCTCGGTTGCCAACAATAGTCGGCGTGGCTTCACGGCTTTATGTTCAGTTGGTTGACGGGCCCCGTCATCGGCACGCGCTGGGACTTGGATCAATATCTACGTCGTGCTCTTATTGCAACGACTGCAAGACCGACAAGCCGATTTTGGACGAGCCTGTCCGGTATCATCGGGAGTCGTGGCCCGGCGGGCCGAATGGGGGACCAAGTGGCTGAGCTGTGGCTGTCTGCTGAAGACATCGCCGCCAGCCTAGCGGGGAACCATAGACGCTGGCTACGCCTAGTCAAATAGAACAAGCCTGTGCCGCCACCAACGTTTGTCGGCGACGTGATATATCCTGATCCACTGCCCAAAAAACCGAAAGGAGGCTCCTTGTCTGCGAAGAATGACCAACGATCGCGTTACGCGTTGTCGTTCACCAGCGGCGGCCTCTTGGCACGGGAGGGCGAGGTAGTCGCCAGGGTATATCTGGCCACCCGTGACTGGAGCGCGACCCGCGCTCACGTCATTGAGGCGAATCTGCTGCAGGCCCGCACGTCATCGTCGAGTTCCCGCATCACCCGCGAGGCTATCCAGCGGATATCCGTGCTCAGCGACAGCGAGCTCGAACTCCTCGTTCAGGCGAGCCATACGGAGCTACGCCACCTTATGTGGGCTGCGGCCTGCCGACGCTACGAAGTCATTGGAGACTTCGCTGAAGAGGTCCTTCGCGAGCGCTTCCTGCTGATGACACCGACTCTGAGCATCGATGACTTCGAGCGGTTCCTGGCCGGCAAAAGCCTGTGGCATCCCGAACTCGACGAGCTGAAACCCTCAACCAGCCAGAAGCTCCGCCAGAACCTGTTTCGGATGCTCCATGAGGCAGGACTTCGAACGCCGGACGGACAAATCATCCCCATAGTGCTCTCCACCCGTGTTGCCGATGTCCTGGCTGGCCGGACTCCGAGCGACCTTCGGTTCTTTCCGATGACGATGCCGATCGCGCAGTCAGGGAACGAGGCACAGTGATGAGAACAAGCCAGCGAGACGTCGTCGACGATGAGAAGCGCGTCTACGGTGTGCTTCGCAGTGAGCGATTTCTGAAGATGGAAGGCCTGTCCAAGGAGATCCCATTCTTCATTTATCACTTCCCGCCGTCCTGGGCACTGGATGTCGAAGACATGCGGGACCGTGTGCGTACGAAACTTCAAACTGACGATGGCCTCAGTGTCGTGGAGATCAACCTCTACGACCTCGCCATCGACCTGCTCAAGGAACGTGGTGTCTGGGAGCGCGTCCTTGACTTGGAACCGACGATGGACAAACGGGAGTTCCGCGAGGTGCTGCAGGGCATGCTCGACCCGCATGACCACCTTGCCCCCGCCATCCGGGCACGGCTCGATCCTCAGCAGAGCGACATGGTTTTCCTCACCGGCGTCGGCGAGGTGTTTCCCTTCATCCGCGCACACACCGTGCTGGAGAACCTGCAGAGCGTCG
This sequence comes from Arthrobacter sp. 21a14, assembly GCA_050627125.1. Lineage (GTDB taxonomy): Bacteria > Actinomycetota > Actinomycetes > Actinomycetales > Micrococcaceae > Arthrobacter. The sequence goes on from CP192487.1 coordinate 1,751,735, forward strand.
TGGTCGGCTGCCCGATGCTCGCCTGGTTCCCGGGTACCTATGAATTCACACGGACGGCCGGACATCAGCTTCGCGCGCTGAACCTCAGCGCGAGTGACAGCTACTACCGGGCCAAAGACATTCTGGAGCAGGAAGCATGAGCATCAGCACGATCAATGAGATCTTCGCCAAGCCGATTGACCGGGCAATCGAGGGCGTCATCAAGGCAGATGACATCTCGCACCTTGCCACGGAGGTTGAGGAGTACGTCCTCACAAATGAGGCGGCCAAAGGCTTGGAGCATGTGCTGGAGGCCTACACCGACTACACGAACGCGAACGGCGTATGGATCTCCGGCTTTTTCGGCTCCGGTAAGTCGCACCTGCTGAAGATGCTCGCCCATCTGCTCGGCGACGTCGAAGGTCATGACTACCCGCGCGCCGGCGTCTCGGAACAGTTCCGGGCCAAGGCCGACGGCGAGTTCCTTCCGGCTCTGATTGAGAAGGCCGACGGGATCAAGGCCAAGAGCCTCCTGTTCAACATTGACCAGAAGGCTACCTTGATCTCGAAGGACCAGAACGACGCTTTGCTCAAAGTGTTCGTGAAGGTTTTCGACGAGTCCCGTGGGTACTACGGAAACCAAGGCCACATCGCCCGGTTCGAACGCGACCTTGACGCCCGTGGCCAGTACGTGGCGTTCAAAGATGCCTTTGAACGCCTGGCGGGGATTCCCTGGTCGCAGGGTCGCGAACAGTCGGCCCTGGAGGCCGGGAACATCGACAAGGCCTTCGCTGAGGTCAATGGCTCAGAGAGCCCCGGGATCATCCGGCAGTACAGTGCCAGCTATTCAGTCTCGATCGAGGACTTCGCTGACGAAGTCGCCGCCTGGCTGGGTCAGCAGCCCGAGCGATACCGGCTGAACTTCTTCGTTGATGAGGTGGGCCAGTTCATTGGCACCAACACTCAGCTGATGCTGAACCTCCAGACCATCGCCGAGTCGCTGGCCACCAAGTGCAAGGGCCGCGCGTGGATCTTCGTCACCTCGCAGGAGGATATGGAGAAGGTTGGTGGGGACCGCACCAAGCAGCAGGCCAATGACTTCTCCAAGATCCAAGCCCGTTTCACGAACCGGCTCAAGCTCACCAGCCAGGACGTCGAAGAAGTCATCCGCAAGCGCCTGCTTGCCAAGACTGGTACCGCGGCTCTTGACGTCGCCGCGATCTACGGCATAGAGCACGCGAACTTCAAGACCCTGTTTGATTTCGTCGAGGGACGCCATTACTCGAACTACCGGGACGAATCCCATTTCGTGGGCACCTACCCGTTCGTGAGTTACCAGTTCCCGCTGTTCCAGGCGGCGATCGAAGGCATCAGCGACCATAACATCTTCGAAGGCCGCAACAGCTCCGTTGGTGAACGCTCGATGCTCGGCGTCGTGCAGCAGGTCGCTACCGCCCTGGCGGGCAAGCCCTTGGGGACATTAGCTTCTTTTGATCAGATGTTCGAGGGCATCCGAGCCTCGCTGAAGTCCGCCAACCAGCGGGCCATCAACGACGCCGAGCGCAGTCCTTCGCTGCCGCCGCTGGCAGTGAAGCTGCTCAAGGCCCTGTTTCTGATCAAGTACGTGGAAACGTTCAAAGCCACTGCCAGGAACCTCACCGTTCTGGTCTACGACCGCTTCGGCGCGGATCTTGCCCAGTTGGGCAAGGACGTCAACGCAGCATTGAATGCCTTGGAGGCCCAGACATACATCCAGCGCAACGGGGACCTGTACGACTACCTGACCAACGAAGAACAGAAGATCGAGCAGGAGATCAAGAGCGTCGACATCGACAGCTCCGAGGTCTCCGGAAAGCTCAACAAGCTGCTTGCCGAGTCCGTGGTCAAGATGACCAAGACGGCCTACAAGAACGGGCAGAACTTTCCATTCGGCCACAAGCTCGACGGCACCTCGTACGGCAAGCAGCACGAACTGTCCTTGCACTTCACCAGCCCGGAAACCGAGTTCAGCCTCGAACAGATCAAGTCGCACAGCGCCGGGCTCGATGAGTTGCGCGTCGTTCTCCCGCCCGAAACCAGCCGTATCTTGGCCGACCTCCGTCTGCTGCTGAAGACGGATAAGTACATCAAGCGTGCCCAGGGCGCGAGCCGCACGGCCATCGAGCAGACGATCCTGCAAGCGAAGGCGACTCAGAACGCGGAGCGTGAGAGGGAAATCGTTGAGCGTCTGCGTACCGCGGTTGGCAATTCACGCCTGATCCACAACGCGGCCGAGCTTGACGTCGCGTCCGTTGATGCCCAAACCCGTATCAATGAGGGCTTCCAGCGGGTTATCGCGGCGACCTACACGAACCTCGGCATGCTGGGCGGCAAGGCTTTCGCCGAACAGAGCCTCGGCGGACTGGTAAATCCCCAAGAAGGCGCCCTGTTCGAGCAGACCGCCAACATTCTCGAAGTCCCGGGCGCGGATATTCTCAGTCACCTGGAGATGCGCCGTAAGAGTCATGAGCAGGTCACCATGCGCCAACTCATCGACCGCTACTCGGCGAAACCGTACGGATGGGATCAGTGGTCCATCGTTGCGGTGGTCGCCTTCCTGGCCGGGCAGTCGAAGATCGAGATCCAGCTCAATGGCAAGGTCCTGCACCGCACGGAAATCACGGGCGCGCTGAAAAACACGCAGAGCTACTTGGCCATGGTTGTGGCACCGCAACGTGTGTTCGACCCCAAAGTTGTGAACGCGTTCCGCAAGTTCGTCATCGAGTTCACCGACGACGGCGGCATTACGAAGGATCCGCTGGAACTAGCGCGTGATGGCAAGGAGCGCCTGGAAGGCAGGCTTGCCGAGCTGAAGACCCTCCGCACGGCTTCCTCTTTCCCATTTATCGCCCAACTGGATGAGTCGATTCAGATGCTTGCCGAGCTGTGCGACCACAAGCCGGACTGGTTCATCACAGAATTCCATGACGCCGACGATCTCCTCGACGCCAAAGAGCACATGATCGATCCGATCAAATCCTTTCTCAAGGGCGGTCAGCGCAGCATCTTCGAAAACGCCTTGGCGTTTACACAGACCAACCAGTCGAACATCGCTTATCTGCCAGTGGGTACCGTCGACCTGGTCCTTCAGGCTTTGGAAGATGTCCACATCTTCCACGGCAACAAGACGCAGCAACTCGGGCAGGCAGTAAACGCGCTGGAACAGCAGTTGCAGAATCTGATCGACACCGAGCGGGCGGACGCCACCCAAAAGATCAACGACTACTGGCGGCAGGTGCCGGGAAGCCGAGCCTACGCAGAAGCGTCGGAGAGCGTCCAAAAATCGGTGACACACCGGGCGCAGGCTGTTCTCGACCACGTGCAGCACGAGACGCAGATCCCGGCCGTCAGAAATCTGGCAACCCAGTTCGCCGACACCATCTACCCGGCCATGCTCGACGAACTTGAGGCCGCCAAACCAGCCCCGGCTCCTGACGTTTCGCCGGATCCTCAGCAGAGCCCTCACGAAACACCGGAGCCTGACCCTTCAACAGCGCCGGCCAAGCAGACGGTCTCCATCAACAAGCTCGCCCTGCCGGGCGCAGGCCAGGTCCTCAAGAGCCAGGACGACGTCGACGCCTACCTGGACAAGCTCCGCGCGGTCCTCCTCGCCGCCATTAACGACAACAAGCGCATCACGCTCTAAGGCGGAAGAGAACCCTAATGGATACCAAACCACTGGAGCGCTTCGCGGCCCAGGCCCGCCGTGAGCTCCTCACCGCCGTTGAAGCGCAGACATCTGCCGTTCTTGCAACCGGCTCGGTGGCACGCAGTGAACGCGCTGAGACGGTGAAGCGCCTTGAATGCGAAATCGCGGCGCACGGTCGGAAGCATGTCATCGACAAGGTCGCTTACACCTGGTTCAACCGCCTGATCGCCCTGCGTTACATGGACGTTCACGGTTATAGCGGTGTTGGCGTGGTCTCACCTTCCCAAGGTCACGACCACGGCCAGCCTGAGATCCTCGCAGATGCTAAGGGGGGCCACCTTGATACCGACGTCGTCACCACCGCCAGCGTCGCTGACGCTATCATGGGTCTGCTCAACGGTACGCGCCGCAGCACGGACGCCGAGGGGGAGGCTTATGCACTGCTCCTGACTGAATACTGCCGGCACTGGAACAAGGCCATGCCGTTCATGTTCGAGCGGGAAGGCGACTACACCGAACTGCTCGTCCCAACAGGGCTCCTCACTGACGGTGGAATCCTGTCTCGTGCCCGTGCAGTGCTCACTAATGAGATTTGCGAAGATGTCGAGGTCATCGGCTGGCTCTACCAGTTCTACATTTCCGAGCGTAAGAATGAAGTCTTCGCTGGATTCAGCCAGAACAAGAAGGCCGGAGCAGACGAGATCCCCGCAGCCACTCAGCTCTTTACCCCGCATTGGATCGTCCGATACTTGGTCGAGAACTCGCTCGGGCGCTTGTGGATGCTCAACCGTCCGGGGTCGCGCATCTCGCACCGCATGGACTACTACATCGCGCCAGTCGACGAGGAGACAGACTTCCTCAAGATCAGCGGACCTGAAGACCTGACGGTGATTGACCCAGCTTGCGGCTCGGGCCACATGCTCACCTACGCCTTTGATCTGCTCTACGCGATCTACGAGGAGGAGGGGTACGCGCCGTCCGATATCCCGGCTCTGATCCTCTCCCACAACCTCCACGGGACAGAGATCGACCCCCGGGCTGGCTCGCTCGCGGCGTTCGCGCTCACGATGAAGGCTCGTGCAAAGGACCGCCGCTTCTTCACCAGGAACGCCGAGCCGAAGATTTGCGTGATCGAGCCGATCGCATTTGAGTCCGATGAGCTGGACTTCCTACTAACTCATGATGGAGACCGTTACAACGAGCAGGTGTTCTGGAACCAGTTTCGCGACGCCGATACGCTGGGGTCGCTAATACAGCCAGATCTCGATGCGACGAAGCACGCTGAGGTGGTTCTGTCGACGCTCAACGACGGGCTCTTCCACGGGCAGACCCTCGAGCGTGCGCGTCAGACAGTTCGGCAAGCGGAAGCGCTGAGTCGGAAGTACTCCGTAGTCATTGCAAACCCGCCCTATATGGGTGGCAAGAATATGGATGCGCGGCTGGCGGTGTTTGCAAAGGACGAGTTCCCATACAGCAAGTCGGATTTGTTCGCGATGTTCATTGAGCGGTGTTTGAACTTGACTGCACCTCATGGCGCCACTGCCATGGTCACGATGCAGTCGTGGATGTTCATCGCCTCCTATGAAGAGTTGCGGCGGAAAATCGTCCGCACTAGTCCGCCTGTATCGTTGGTTCATCTTGGTGAACGAGCTTTTGATTCCATCGGTGGCGCTGTCGTGTCCACAACTGCCTTTGTTCTCGAACCGGGGCGAAACACGGCCACAAGGGCGCAGTTTGTTCGGGTAGTTGGTGGGCAGAACGAAACAGCAAAGCGGGCCGATTTGCTTCAGGCGGCTCGGGATATCGATTGCTCCTGGCGGTTCCGAGCGTCGTCTGAGGACTTCGCCAAGGTGCCAGGATCGCCGATCGCGTATTGGCTCTCGGATGCGATGCGCGCCGCCTTTGCGAAGGGGCGCCCGCTGGGAGAAGTGGCCGAACCGAGGAAGGGTCTTGGCCCAGGTGATTCGCCAAGATTCCTGCGCTACTGGTGGGAAGTTTCTGGTGCACGCTCTGCTCGAAACGTGGTGGACGAAGCTGAATCCGCCATACCTGGCGTGCGTTGGTTTCCGTTTAACAAAGGTGGCGAGTACAGGAAGTGGTGGGGGAACCAGGAATATGTCGTCAACTGGCAAGACCATGGGGCAGACGTCAAACAGGTCTCAGGAGCGCGGCCCCAGAATATTAGGTTCTACTTTCGGCCAACCGTTTCGTGGTCAAAGGTAAGTTCCGGGGAGCCTGCATTCCGCTATTATCCGGAGGGATGGATGTTTAGCGATGCCGGACTCGGAGTATATGCGGAAACAGTACGACCGAATTACCTCCGGCTTCTCGCATTTTTGAACTCTTCGGTTGCGCTAAGCCTGCTCGGCGCAATTTCTCCGACCCTGAATTATGAAGCGGGATCGATGGCCTCCCTGCCCATCCTTCCCGGACTCATGTCGAAAGAAATCGATAATCTCGCCAAGTCGCTCCAGTCTGTAGCGCGTGATGATTGGAATGCGGGTGAGACTTCGTGGGACTACCGTTGCCCTCCATGGTTGGGAGACTCTCTAGGGCGTGGACCACTACGAAGCCGCCACGCCATCTGGTCGGTGAACCAGACGCAGCTTGTCCGCGAGCAACAGGCTCGAGAGTGCGAGAACAATCGCATCGTGGCAGAGGCTTATGAGCTGGAGGATGACGTCCCAATCGCGGTGCCACTGCACCGTGTGTCTCTGACCCGAAACGTCCAGTTTCGCTACGGCTCCGGCAAGTCGGCCGTTGAATACGAGATGTTGGAACGTGCAGATCTTGCCGCTGAACTAGTCTCGTACGCCGTCGGTTGCATCTTCGGTCGCTACAGGCTCGATGAACCAGGGTTGATTCTCGCCGATCAGGGCGCAACGCTCCAGGACTATCTCGCGAAGGTGCCGTCGCCGACGTTCATGCCAGACGCGGACAACGTCATTCCCTTCGTTGATGACGGCTGGTTTGAGGACGACATTGTCGAACGATTCCGGCAGTTCCTGCGGACCGCGTTCGGCCCGGAGCATTTCGAAGAGAACCTGCGCTTCGTGGAGGAGTCGCTGGGCGTTAAGACGATTCGGGACTACTTCATTGCTAAGTCGAATCCGTCCGGGAAAACTGTTGCGAAGTCGAGGTTCTACGAGGACCACGTGCAGCGCTACAAGAAGCGCCCCATCTACTGGATGTTTTCCAGTCCCAAGGGTTCCTTCAATGCGCTGACCTACATGCACCGCTACACGCCGTCGACGGTATCGACCGTGCTGAACGAATACCTGCGGCAGTATCGCGCCAAGTTGGAAATCGCCCTTCAGCGGGCTGAAGAAGCGGCCGCTGGCGGCGCATCGGCGAAGGACCAGAAAGAAGCTGACCGCTTGCGCAAGGTGCTTGCCGAACTTCGGGACTACGAGCATGATGTCCTCTACCCTCTGGACATCCAGAAGGTGGACATGGACCTCGACGACGGTGTCCTGGTCAATTATCTGCGCCTTGGTCCCGCACTCAGGGATTTTGGGCTGGAGAAGGACCGCACGAAGGTCGAGAGCTGGACCTGGCCTAAGAACCGCTTGGAGCCCAGGAAATGAGCAAGTCGTCCGCGATTCAAGACCACCTCCGCGCGCGGTTCGCGGATCACCGCATAATCGTTTGGCACGACCCGGACGGCAGCTACGAGCCTGACCTGCAGAGCTACGTGCCGGACGGCGTTACAGTGGAGCACGTTGCGAACAACGAGTTCGCGATCAAGCACCGCGTACTGCGCGAGAACACCACAGCCCAGTTCCTGCTCTACCGGTCGGGCCCGGTGGCTGAGGGACCAGGAAACTGGTTGCTCGACGTCGAGCTTGCAAACGGACCGGTGTTCACCGCTGACCGAGGTGCGCTCATTCGCGCCGAACTTGGCTTGGATGACCCCGGCGCCGATGCTCTCATTGCCGAGCACACCTCCTTCTTCGCAGACCCCAAGCTGTTCGGAAATTTGAAGGAGTTGCTCGTTCCAAGCGACGATCTCGTGACGGTCCGGGCGAGGATGTGCGCCGTTGTGATCGGGCAAAAGGAACACAGCCTCTCGGAACTGACACGCACTTTATTGATCCTGCAGGCGAAGGGAATCTCGTCAGGATATGAGGCTGTGTCCAAACATGGGCTCTCCGAGTTCCATTGGGACGGGGCCGAGCGTATTTACGGCTACAGTTCCAAGGCGCCGACAATGCAGGGTTTTGTTCTGTGGATGTTCCAACAGGCCCGCGATGGCTTCGACGTGACGTCCTCGAATGCGGCGCGCAATCTAGCCATCGATTTCCGCAGCTTCCGGGACTCCAAGCGCAGCGCGAGTGCGATCAAGGCTTTGGCCCGCAAAGCGGAGCAAGACCTCGGATATCAAGAGCACGTGGCCGAGATCGAGTGGACGTCACTCAAGGACACGGACATCTTCGAGGCGGACGAACGCGAGGTCATCCGTCGTCTGGTCGACGGCGTCGTCAACCAGACGACACCACACCGTGAGACCGTCGAGACGATCACCGCCCGCCGTCGGGACAGCTTCTGGTTCGAGGACTACGCCACTGTCTACGAAGCCTTGGCTGCGGCCGCCGAACTTCTCCCAACGATCCGCGCAGCACGCTTGGACTTCAACAGCTTCGATGAAGGCCTGTCGCGGTACCGTGACGAGTTATTCCGGGCGGATCAGCTCTACCGTCAGTTCACGCATTCGTATCAGACGGCGGAATTCAAGCAGCCGCTGGACGACTTGGCTGAACAGGTCGAAGCCGCCTATGTTACCAACTTCCTTGCGCCGCTCGGCATGAGCTGGCAGCAGCAGGTCGACACGGTGGATCGGTGGAGCACCCACGCTCGTGACGTGACAGCGCAGTCGTCCTTCTATAGGAATTACATAGCGAAGCTCACCAAGAGCGGGACTAAGAAGGCCGTTGTGGTGATCTCTGATGCGATGCGGTACGAGGTCGCCAAGGAACTGGAATCGAAGATCCTTGGCCTGGACAAGTTCGATGCGAAGACCGATGCCATGCTCGGTGTGCTGCCCAGCTACACCCAGCTGGGCATGGCAGCGCTCCTGCCGCACGAGACGCTGGCCCACTCGCCGGATGGCGACCCGGTCCTGGTTGATGGCATGAAGTCCGATGGCTCTGCAAACCGCAACTCGATCCTGAGCGCCGTCGGAGGGGCGGCGATCCAGGCCAAGGATTTTGTCGAAATGAAGCCTGGCGAACGGCGCGAGCTGTACTCCTCACACCAGGTTCTCTACCTCTACCACGACACGATCGACGCGACGGGCGACAATGCGAAGTCTGAACACCGCACCTTCGCTGCGGTTTCCGAGGCACTGGATCAATTGGTGGACATCGTCAAGAAGCTCGCCAGCGCGAACGCAACGAACATCTTCGTCACCGCTGACCACGGTTTCCTGTATCAGCGCTCCAAGCTCGCACCGCAGTTCAACCTGACGGTCAAGCCGCAAGGCGATCAGATCGTAGCCGAGAAGCGACGCTACGCCCTGGGCCGTGGCCTCAAAGAGCATGCTGCATTCCGGACTTTCCAGCCCGGGCAGCTCGGGCTGTCCGGGGACCTTGAAGTGCAGATCCCGAACTCGATCCATCGGATCGTCAAACCCGGCGCGGGTTTCCAGTTCGTCCATGGGGGGGCATCCCTCCAGGAGATCGTGGTGCCGGTTGTCGTAATCAAGAAGGGACGCTCCACCACGGTCGAGCCGGTCAATGTCGACATCCATCCGGAGTCAGACAAGATCACCACGGGCCAAATCGTCGTCAAGCTCTACCAGTCGATGCAGGTCGAGCCACAGCGCACTGCGCGGCGGCTGCGTGCCGGCCTCTACTTCGGTGAGCAGCTGATTTCGGACGAACAGGAGATGGTGTTCGACTCCGAGAGCTCCGAGGGACGGGACCGGTTCCAGAGCGTGCGGCTTCTGCTGAGCAAGGAAGCCGATGCGGCAAACAATCAGGGCGTCGAGTTGCGCCTCGTGGAACCCATCGAGGGCACGGACCAGTGGAAGAAATACAAGAGCGTTCCGTACACGATCAAGCGTTCCTTCACGACGGATTTCGACTTCTAAGGAGCCATGATGAGCGAGAGCATCGACCTGTCTCAGCCGGTACCCGCCGATGAGGTTTTTGACGCCGAAACGCCGAAAGCGGGGAAGCCGAGCGAGCTGGACCGCAAGATCAACGAACACTTTGCCGGCGCCGTCGTCCGTAAGGACCTGGTCAAGGCCGTCAAAGGCAACGCAATCGTGCCCTCCTACGTCCTGGAGTACCTGCTTGGGCAGTACGCGGCGTCGGACGATGAGGCCACCATCCAGGCGGGCATCGACAAGGTGCGCTCCATCCTGGCCCAGCACTACGTGCACCGTAACGAGTCCGAACTGGTCAAGTCCCGCATCCGTGAGAAGGGCCGCTTCCGGATCATCGACAAGGTCAGCGTCACCCTCAATGAGAAGGACGACGTCTACCAGGCATCGTTCGCGAACCTCGGCATCGGCGGGGTACTCGTCGACCCGGGCACCGTTACCGCGAACCAGAAACTGCTCGTTGGCGGGGTTTGGTGCCTGTGCGACATCGAGTACTCCCACAGCGACGACTCTCGCATCGTCCCCTGGGTTCTCGGGAGCCTCAAACCGATCCAGATGTCGAACTTCGACTACGACGGCTACCTCGAGGCACGGGAGAAGTTCACGACGGATGAGTGGATCGATCTGCTCATCCAGTCCATCGGATTCAACCCCGAGATGTTCGGGCGCCGGGCCAAACTGCTCCAGCTCGTCCGCCTCATCCCGTTCGTGGAGCGCAACTACAACCTTGTTGAACTCGGCCCCAAGGGCACCGGAAAGTCGCACATCTACTCGGAGTTCTCGCCGCACGGCATGCTCATTTCCGGCGGTGAAGTGACCGTGCCGAAGTTGTTCGTCAACAACTCCAACGGCCGCCTCGGGCTTGTCGGCTACTGGGACGTCGTCGCTTTCGACGAGTTCGCGGGTAAGAAGAAGCGCACGGACAAGGCGCTCATCGACATCATGAAGAACTACATGGCGAACAAGTCATTCTCCCGTGGCGTTGAGACCCTTGGGGCGGAAGCCTCGATGGTGTTCGTTGGCAACACCTCCCATACCGTGCCGTACATGCTCAAGCACTCTGACCTGTTTGACGAACTGCCGGAGAGCTACCACGATCCCGCCTACCTGGACCGGCTGCACTTCTACATTCCCGGGTGGGAAGTCGACACGATCCGCAGTGAAATGTTCTCCAGCGGCTACGGGTTCGTCGTCGACTACATCGCCGAAGTGCTCAAGTCCATGCGGAACCTCGACTACTCGGATCGGTACCAGCAGCACTTCACGCTCGGCTCGGACATCTCGACCCGCGACCGGGACGGTATCCACAAGACCTTCTCCGGGCTCATGAAGCTGCTTTATCCGCACGAGCAGGCAAGCACTGAGGAGATTGAGGAGATCCTGCGCTTCGCGGTTGAGGGCCGCAAGCGAGTTAAGGATCAGATCCTGCGCATTGATGCCACCATGCCCGAGGTGAAGTTCGGCTACGAGCCAGTCGCGGGTGGGTGGACGTCCGTTAGGACGCTGGAGGAAGACCAGTACCTGGCCTACTATCACCGCGGACACTCGGACACGTCGGTTGACGATATGGAGGCTAACCCCGAGCACTCCGGCGCCACGACTCACGGAGCCGCGGCTTCGGCCGAGGTTCCCGCCAAGGCTGAGCTGTTCCAAGGGCACCGTGATTTCGTCGAGAACCAACAAGGAATCTCCTACGAGACGCTGCTTCTGCCCTATCTCGCCGGCGCGAGCGAGATCGAACTGCACGACCCGTACATCCGGATGAGCCATCAGGGACGCAACCTCGTGGAACTGCTCGCCATGGTCGCGGCTGCGAAGGACCCGGCAGAGGAGATCAACTTCAAACTGTTCACCGTGCTTGACGGCGACCCCGAGTACCAGACGAAGCAATTGCAGATGCTGAGTGCAATCGTTCAGGGCGCAGCCCAGCAAGGCATCAAGATCGACGTCGCGAAGGATCCTGGAGGCCACGACCGCTGGCTCCGTACCAACACCGGCTGGCGCATCAACCTCGGCCGCGGCCTCGATATCTTCCAGAAGTCCGACGGCGGCTGGTTCGACTTCGGTACGAGCCACCAGGAATTCCGGCAGGTCCGCGGCTTTGGCGTGACGTACATCCGCGAGGCTTCCGGTGACGGATTTGGCGAGATGGCGGCATACGCGCCAACTTCGGAGTAAATACGATCTGCGTTGGAGCCGTCTGCTTGCCCTTGTGCACCCCGGCGTGCGCGTCGAAAGGTTGCTGGGCTCGGTCGTGCCTGCCTGGCTGCCAAAACAAGTGGGAGAAGACGCATGCCGTGCTGGCTCGCAGTACTCCTCGATTTCGTTGGTGGAGAATCTCGTCGAGTCCGGTATCGCCGAGTCCATCGGCTGTGCTGCTCGATAAGGCGCTGGTGAATCGATAATTGGGCCGTATAAAACCGAGCGGATCGATACCGGCTCCCTTTCGTAGGCTTCACGGCAAGGGCTTGAAAGCTCGGCCGCCGAGTGGGCGTACCGGTTCTATCACAGACGTCCGCCCGCATCCATCGGCTACCGGACCTCGCTAGAGTTGGAACAGGATTCACCGGCCCGGGAATGGGCCTCTTGGGCTGGACTTCCCGACAATAGTCGTGGAGATGAAATCGGAACCTACCCAAGTGACGACCCAGGTCGCACGTGGGCTACACGGCGCGGTTTCCGCTAATCAGGCCGGAACGACGGGGGATTACCATCGGATAAGAACGGGAATTGGTCGCCACGCGGGAACTCGACATTCAACCGGCCAGCGAGAGCTAATGCTGTATGTCCTCGACCTGGCCTACGGTGACTGAACGCGTCCTGAGGAAGCTGTAGAGATCTGCTCTTGATAAGCGAGGTGTTCAAAGTTCAGTTCGTGGTCCCGTGCAATGTTGAGCTTTCCTATTGGTTTCCCTAGATTCATGATCGTGCCGTTGGGCAGAATGGTGAGGGCATGTCCGTCAAAGAGTGCGTGGCAGTTTGGGCATAGGCACAGGATGTTCCCCAAATTATCCGGGCCGTTGTGCGGGATACCCAATGGGCGGATATGTGCGCCTTCGGAATATGGCCCGGCAGCCGTGACAAGTCTGGTTCTACAGATCTGGCATGTGTTGTCATAGAGCCGCTTGACAGAAGCTGCGACGTCGTACTTCCGGACGATTCGATTGACATGCGCGCCGCGCCGCGGCGGCGCTATGTCCTCTCCCCGGGTCAAAGCCATAGCAACTTCATCAGGAATGAGACTGCCGCCAGCAACCGCTCTGAGCTGGTAAATCAGGACTTTCCAGCCGTCACGCATTCCCCAGCCCCAATTCGTGACGGTGAACAGCCCTAGGTATATGTACTCCTTGTGGGACTTCCTCGCGGTGAGCACGGACTCCTTCACCAGGACCCGAACAGGCCGACCAAGTTTGTAATTTTCGACGAGCCCAAGGTTGCCCTTTTCCAGCTTTTGATCGGCGACGTGCCGGCCTGTGTTGGCATCGCGGCCGCCAAAACCTGTGTAGGTGATTAGGTCACCCTGAATCTCGTCGTCGGAGTATCCATCGGAGAGGCAAATGGATTGGGTGCCGTCAGCTTGACCAGCGATTCCTGCCTGAGTGGTCCGGTGAACGTCGGCGTCGTAAGCCTCCCGTCGATCCTTGAAAACCGTGCCTGGCGGACAATCCGGGATTTCTCCATATGTGACTCCCGGCGTGACGCTGTCGCGCCGGATCAGCTCTATGCCGAAGCGATTCAACGCTCTTCGAGTCTCTTCCCCGCCCGAGAAAAGCCGGATGGACAGTGGACCCCTGGCAGGATGCTGTTTTCCGTAGGCAACTGCCAAAAGCGGTTTGGAGTCGACCAGCATGCCGTCGACTTCAGCGAAGTACCGGACAGAGGCTTGTTGCCCGTGCTTGGCAAGGAAAGCATCACGTCCCAGAACCCTGAATTCATCGACTGTCTTTGAAATTGCTGATGGATCCGTCAGCTCCGACAATGCCGCCACAGAAGAACCCCCCACTGTCCTCGTCCCTTTTGCTGCCGGCTACGGTCCGAGGTCACGAAGCGGCAGATCGTTTGAGTATTGGCACCAGTGCCAACGATCTGCTCTCAAAAATATATGAAGAACCGCGTCACGTCTCGTTCCTGACTTACACATATATTGGGGATCTCTGTCTCACGTGCAGTTTGGCCGGCGGCCACAGGATGAGCCGGCGCCGTTTGTAACGGAATGCGAGTGTGTGAGGCGTCCGGGGAGGACATCCCTAACAACGACTGTCGCCGTCGTCATTTTCCCGGTGGCCCTGGTGACACGCTCCCCGGCCGTCATGGATGGTGTCGCGAGCAGGTTCGGAGGAACGGCGGTAGACGACCACGCGTTACGACCACGTCTCAGCGACCTTTAACGCTCGTCGCGTCTCATATTGACTGTGACCCGCATCATCGCCAGAACAAATGAACGCTTTGGACGAGCCTGAGTGGGTTGTCGTTCACGTTCGGGCTCGCCGCGGCGGGCGTTGGGTTGGTCTACCGGGCCTCCCTGACCCGCGGGTTCCGGAAGCCGGAGCCGCAGTTGGAGCTCGAGGGAGTTTTAGGGGCCGCTCCCGCCGGACGTTTGGTGACGTCACAGCGGCAGGGGGTGTCGCCGTCGCCGATGTTCTGTGTTGGCCGTTGCTTCGCAAGGCATCCTGTGGAAGCCTCGGAGTGATCCCGTCGCCGGGGTGACGACGGGCAGACGAGAAGGAGCCCGACATGGGACTCATCCACATCGACCTGTTCACCACGCTCGACGGCGTCGCGCAAGCGCCGGGCGGACCCGAAGAGGACCCGGCCGATGGTTTTGCGTTTGGAGGCTGGCAGGCGCCTCTGTTCGACGACGCGGTCGGCGAACAGGTCGAATCCGGGATGGTAGGGATGGACGCCCTGCTTCTTGGACGCCGTACGTACGACATTTTTGCCGGGTACTGGCCGCACCAGGATGGAGGCATAGCGGAGCTGTTCAACCGCATCCCTAAATACGTGGCCTCGCGCCAGGCGCTGAACCTTGAGTGGGATGGTTCGTCTCAGCTCGGTCCTGATGTGGTGACTGCCTTGCATGAACTGCGCGACAAGCATGAGAACATCCACGTCATCGGCAGTCTCGACTTCGCGCAGACCCTGTTCGCCGAGCGGCTCTTCGATCGGCTCACGCTTTGGGTGTATCCGATCCTCCTCGGTGGCGGGAAGAAGGTCTTCGCCGATGGGGTGGTTCCGACGAACCTACGACTCATCGAGCCGGTGGTCGCCTCGCCGAAAGGTGCCGTGATGCAGCGCTACGCTCTGGTTGAGGGGACTCCCGCGGTGGGGGATATGTCGTCGCTGTAGACCTTCTTCGCCGGTTCAGTCAGTATGTCGTGGTCTCCTCTGCGCCCTTCCAGTGCTCACGAAGCACAGACGCGAGCCGATCGGGTTCGATCCGGTGCGGGGGATCGAAGTGGTGACGATCCTCAAACACCTCCACGCGATAATCCGGGAAAACCTGGGACAGTCGATCTGCGATGTCCCCGTATTGGTCCGGATTGCTTAGTCCTCCGAGCACGAAAAGGACTGGTTTTGCGAACGCGCTAAGCTGCTCGCGGTCCAGGTGATACTTCTCGAAATCATGCAGGAATGCTCGAATTCCGGCAGGTCGCTTGGCCATCCACGGCGGCGGGTCGCCCGCCGGTGGAGGCGGAAGGACGACGTCGGGTCTTACCGCCAGCCTCGTGAAGGCCTCCATGAACTGATTTGGCGGCAGCGACTCGAGTTCTTCAATCCGCTTCCAGAATCGGGAGTGTTCCTTGCTCCAATCCCAGTCTCCCGCCCAGGCAGGCTCCAAGAGGGTCAGGCTGAGCAAACGCCCGGGGTGCTTGGCGGCGAAAGCGAGGGCCGCGGCTCCACCACCCGAGTAGCCGACAAGGTGGAACGTGTCCCAATGTTTGGCATCTGCCTCGCGTAGGACTCCTTCGACCTCGGTATCTAGGGACCAACCGGGTGGCGGCTCGTCGGCCTCGTAGAGGTCCAGGTCCTTCGCAAACGCGTCCACGTCAGGGCCCAGCGCTTTAATGAGGTCGGTGTAGGCGGGCGCAGCAGGAAGGACGCTGCCTGGAAGGAAGAACGCACGGATTGCTCCCATGGGTGAACCATACGCCTGGGGAGGGGCTAGGGGGAGAGGCCCGCTCAGGCCCCAGCGATCCTGCCCGCCACATACTCCGCATCCAGGCCCACCCCGGCGACTATCGATGAGTAGTGCCGCGTGAGCCAGGGCAGGCCCACCGTGTACAGGCCAGGGAGTTCCATGACACCGCGCGAGTGCCGCGGGTAGCCCCATTCATCCAGCACAGGCATGTCGATGAAGCTCAGGTCGAGCTTGTAGCCGGTTGCCCACAGGACGGATGTGATGTTCGCGTCGGCAAGGTTCAGCTTGGCCTGTTCTGCGGGCAGCCAATCATCCTCGGGCTCGGGCGGTTGCTCGGGCGCCTCGATGCCCGCGGCCGCGATGTACGCCTCGATCGCGCGTCCAGAGCGCTGGGCGAAGGTGGACTCGACCGTTGCGAGGCGTTCGGGGAGGTCGTCGGTGAAGGTGATGACGCCGTCGTCGATGTTTTCCAGATGGCCGTGCAAGTGCATGCCACGGCGACCGAGCTCGCGGAGGTGGATGTTGTGGCCGCCGTCGGTACCCGACAGCAGAGGATTGCAGGCAAAACGGGCCGCGGGAGAGGGGAGTCCCTCGCGGGTGAGGGCGTTGATGCCGTAGTCCGGCCCGTGTTTGCCGACTTCCAGCAGCCAGTAGATGAGGTCGTGGCCGCGGTATCGGCGCGGCGCTTCAGGACACGTGGAGACGGCCAGGTGGACTTCGCGACCGGCCGCGTGCAGCTCCTCGGCGATTTGCCCGCCCGACTGCCCGGTCCCGACAATCAGCACAGCACCATCGGGCAGCTGATGGGGGTTGCGGTACTCGTGCGTGTGGAGCTGGAAGACGTTCGGCGGGAGGTTGCCCGCAACGGCGGGAAGCTTGGGTACCTGATAGGCGCCCGTCGCCAGGACGACGTTGCGTGCCTGCATGTGCCCCAGCGATGTCTCAATCGTGAAGCCATCCGCCGCGGCTGCCAGCCGCGTAACCTCGACGCCGGTGCGAACCGGAGCGTTGACCACTTCCGCGTACTTTCTGAAGAGATTCACAGCAGCGATCCGCGGTATGAACGCGTCCGGTTCCTCACCGGAATACGGCATCCCCGGCAGGCCCAGCGCGAGGTTCGGCGTGTTCATGTAGAACCCGTCCCACCGGTCCTGGAACGCACCTCCCAGCGAGTCTCGCCGTTCCAGGATTTGATGCTCGACGCCGGCCTGAGTCAGCCAGTAGCTCGTCGCGAGTCCTGCTTGGCCTGCGCCGATGATGACCGTTTCTGGGGTGCGTCCCATGGGGTGGATCCTACGCTTGGCAGGTCCTCTCCGGTACGTATTTGCCCATGGCAGTTAGGCACTTCGAATGTGAATCGCGCGTCCCGAGAAATGGGCCCAAAAAGTCTGCAGGTCGACGCGAATATCGCAACCATCTGTCGGGTGCCGGCTGGATGGTCGATGGACTCGGATGTGGCCAGAACTGCTTATCCCCGCGATTACAGCGAGGTGGCCTGACTGACCGTCAGATTCGAAGGATGGGCTGATAGAGACAACTAGTATCCCCGGCCCACGCACGGCCTGGATGAAGTCTTCTGTCGAGGCTAGCTGAACGAGGTCGCCCTCCAGGCCGTTCCTTTTGGCGTGGCGGGCGAGCCCATAGTGGTTCCAACCGGATTGCTCGGTGTACGAGCTGTCTCGAAGTAATTCTTCGGTGATGACAGCAGGAGAGATTTGAAGGCTTGGCACGAGATGGGCGTACACCATGCGCAGACAAGCAACCCCGCAAGATCTTGTATCCCAGAACGCCGCAGTCTCGAAGCTGGGGTAGCCAAGCTGGCGCCAATCATGGCTGACCATGGAACTGAAGAACGGCATGCTTTTCCTCATCCAGCCAAGCCATTCTGACTTAATGCAAGCCGACATAGAAGAATCGTAGTTAACACGGAGTCCCCAATCATTCGTAGGCCTGGAGGCCATCCGCTCCCAAGATTCAGGAAACTACAACAATTGGATTATTGTCAATGAATCGACCATTTACCCGATATTGAGTATCGAAATGCCGCCCTTTATGCGTCAGTTGAAGAAATATCGAGATTTGGCATCACTATTCCCTGGGTCCCGACACATTGTTTGGGGGCTTCTATTCCCGGCCTAGGGACCACTTTCGTTTCACAAACGAACCCCGTTCCGGTCTCATCTCATCCTGCTGGACTTCGACTGCGGGAGGTCAGTAGGCGCTAGGTTTTGGCCGTCGGGTCACAGAATTTTGGACAGTCGCTCGCATTCTTCCCACAGCCGCTTCCGGGCGTCGGGATCAGAGCCCATGCCCGGCGTCGGCAGTTCCTTGCGTTTCGCCCAGAGCTTGCCGGAGACTGCCGCAGCGTCCGGTGAGGTGGCCAGCCACACGGCCGTATCGGCTGCCTTCTCCGCAGGCTTGCCGAAGGTGTTTGTCATCCAGCGGAAGGGGCCGCCAACGTCCTGCAGAAGACCGGTGTGCTTGACCAGGCCGGGATGTACTGCGTTGACGACCACGTTGGATCCGCGAAGGCGCTCCGCGAACTCCTGGGTCAACAAAACCCGGCCGAGCATCGTTGGCGGGGTTGAGCGCAGGTAACTGTAACCGCCCTTCGCAGTTTGAAGGTCGTCGAAATCGATCTTGGTGACCGAGGGGCCGCCCGAATACTTGGAAGCGATGTTTACGACCCGCGATGGCTGACCCTCATCCCTGGTCGCGCCGCGCTTGAGTGCATCCAGGAGCAGATTCGTGAGAAGGAAGTAGCCCATCACGTTGGTAGCGAACGTGACCTCGAGGCCATCTGCGGTCGTGTGGCGTTCCTTGCGGAAAACGCCGGCCGCGTTGACGAGCACGTGAAGCTCGTCGTGGCGGGAAAGGAACTCCTCAGCGGCCGAGCGAATTGACGCTTGGTTTGAGAGATCGCAGGCAAGAAGCTCCACGATCGCGCCCGGGACTGCGGCGCGGATGTCGCGCATAGCCTCCTCTGCCCGTGCTTCTGTCCGTCCAACCACGACGACGGTGGCACCTTCGCGGGCCAGCGCAGTAGCGATGGCCTTAGCAAGACCACCCGAAGCGCCGGTTACCAGCGCGGTTCGTCCATTCATCGAGGGCATGGCTTGATCTCAGCACGAAACGGCATGTTTGGCGAGGGTCCGGGAACGGTGAGGTCTCTAGTTCTTGGAAGGCCGTGCTTTGGGTTTCTTGGGTGGGAGCCCGGCCACGTAATCGAATGCTTTGGCCACCCATGGTTCGGCCTTCTCAGCGTCATCGTTCCAAGCTTCCGGAAGACCGGTGTATCCGCCCATGGGACGTTCTTCAGGACCAAAGGGCTGAGTCTCATGATCAGCCTCGAGCTCGGCCTTATCAGCCTCGGAAAGACGGACGCCGATGGTGGGGCCGAACAGTCCAGCAAACATGTTGCCATTCACGAACGCGCCAAGATTGCCGAACATCGGCTTGACGACGACATCGGGATGATCGGGCAGCACAGAACGGAAGCGTTCCTTATCGGCGTCCGAGGGCTTGGGTATCTGCATTTGCTTGTCCTCCTAGGTTGTACCGCCATGGCACCTGTACGCAGAGCATGACAAGCAGTCCGGAAACCAGCAAGGGGGCCTGCCTCCTCGACGGACGCGCCGACCGATGGGAGTCTGGATCATGGCCACAGATCTCAGCGCGCGCTGGCTGAAGGGTCTGTTGCTTCCGGGACACATCACGGCCTTGATGTGGGACTGGGGTGAAGAATTGAATTCTCCCGCTGCAATCCGTGTTACTGCCATTCGTGTCGCCGAGCTGCTTGCCGAAGGCGAGGCAATGCCGGTGTATGTGCATGTAATTGACCACCCCGAGGGGCGCGTGCTGGTGGATACCGGCATGACTCAGCTTCATCCGGCGGTAGCTGACATGGAGCCACGCATTTATCCACTGAACGAGCAGGACTTCGACATCAGCAGCGTCGATATAGTCGTCAACACCCACCTGCATTTTGACCATTGCGGAGGTAACCACCTCTTCGCGGGCAAGCCCATCTACGTTCAGCGTCAGGAGCTTGACGATGCCCGCAACCAGGACGACTACACCATCCCGGAATGGGTAGACCCACCAGGGATGCAGTACGTCACCGTCGACAGCGAACTCGAACTTCTTCCCGGGATTCGGCTCCTTCGGACACCAGGTCACACTCGCGGCTCACAGGTTGTCGTGATTGACGGCGACGGACCGCCTACCATCATCGCCGGTGACACAGCGGTTTTCTTCGATGAACTCGATAACCCCCGCACCGAGGGTCAGCAGCTCATTCGCTCTCTGAATCCTGCAAGGGTTTGGCTCTCGCACGCGGACACGCCATGGCAACCGGGAGGTTCAGTCTCGCCATGACCTCCGACGGCCCTCTTCAAAGAGGGTAATCCAGCCATCGGATTGATTAATCTGACGTCGCACTAGCTATCTGCTCAGATCTATGTAAACTTGACGGTGTTGTTGTGTTTGGCATTTGGTAGTTCAGGCAGTCCCCGTGATCCATCTGGATCGCGACCTTCTGAAGTAACGGTGGAGAACACCCCACACCGGAGACCCGAAAGTCGGGAGAATCTCCACCTTCAGTAAGGACTGAAAAAATGGCTACAGGTACCGTGAAATGGTTCAACTCCGAAAAGGGCTTCGGCTTCATCTCTCCTGAAGATGGCAGCCAGGACGTTTTCGCTCACTACTCTGCGATCAACTCCTCGGGCTACCGCTCCCTCGAAGAGAACCAGAAGGTTTCCTTCGACGTCGAGCAGGGCCCCAAGGGTCCCCAGGCAGTAAACATCCAGGCTATCTAGTCTTCGGATAAACAAAAAGCAGGGCTGGTCGCTGACCAGCCCTGTTTTTTCTTGTCGTTGTAGTCGAATATGTATACGAGTTGCTGGAAAGTAGTTAGAACATATATCCACATAGCGAATTACACCCCTGTAACTCACCTTCGAACGTCCGTAGCGTGGTTGGTATAACTACGAAACCGAGGGCCTCCCATGGACGAACAGACTGCAAACGACTCTCTCCCACCAGCTCATTCGAAGCAGGCTCAGCACCTAGGCGAGTCGCGCGAGCACTCATTTTTGCCGGAATCGCCACCTAGGCGGGCGTTAAGCGGCCTGTGCAAGGCTGTTTTGCCACCTAGTCCCGTTTCCGAGATCTAACCTGCGAAGTGAGCCGCATGTCGGTCATCCACAGAAACAGAAGGTTGGATCGAGTGTTCGATTCTGAGGTTCAGCGCATCCTCGATTTCGTCGGCCGCGGCATAAGCGTGCGGATTATTGGAGCCCCCGGAAGCGGCAGGACCACGGTGTTGCAAAACGTAGTGGCCAGCCTGGAAAAAACCGGCATCGCTATCCACGTCATCAGCGGCCTTCGAACACATCGCTCGATTCCGTACTCAGCCATTAAGAGCCTGGGTTTGGAGCTTCGGCCCGGCCGCAGCGGAGTCATGGATATGGCAGATGCGCTCTCAAGCCAGTTATCCAAGCCTGGAAAGCACGTCCTGATAGTGGATGACATCCATCTGCTGGACATCGAATCGTTGGCGGTCCTGGAATCCGTTCGGCGTAGGTCCGATTGTCCGCTGATCGTCACGGCTCCGGACAGCGGCTCGATCTCAAGAGGTCAACTGGCCGTCATGAACAGTGGCCGCGAAGCTTTGCTGCAACTGAACCCACTCCATTTTGAGCAAGTACACACTTTGGTAACGCAGGTGCTGGGGGCTGCTGCAGATGCCGACACAACAGCCAGAATCCTGACCAAGTCCGGCGGCAACCCTCGGCTCATCGTCCGCATTACGGAGACCGCGGCCTTAAGCGAGCTGCTGGTTATGCGTGGCCGGCAGTGGCAGATGACAGGTGACAGCCTCTGGAACGAGCATCTGAGAGGAACTCTCGAAGAGCTGCTGGCGGACCTGGATCCGGAAGAAGTCACTGCCCTGCACACCATGGCAATCCTTGGCACCGCACGTGTGGACGTTCTGCAAAAGGTGGTGCAGCCCGACGTGTTGGAAGGCCTTGAACGGCGCGGATTCCTGTCAGTCATGGACGATCACCACAACGGACCGATCGCAGCCATAAGCCCGCCTGTCATCGCAGACTATTTCCGGGGCCAAAAGACGCTCAGGGACCGGCACCTCTTGCGGAACAAGATTGCTGGTGCACTTGAGGGTGTGCCTCAAACTGCGCAGGGCAATTCAACCACTGCCGACTGCCTATCCCGGGTGCTGGGGTCCTTGCGGCTCGAGAAGGGAAACGATGACGCCGTAACCGCCCGGCATTTTCACGATCACAGTGCAGCCCGCGAACGCACGCGCTATGAACGATGGCAAGCGAACAAGTCCGCGACCAATGCTGCCGCTCTGCTCAGGGTTTACTGGGGAGCGCCGGTGAACGTTATGCGGGCAACCCGCGTTTGCCAGGAGACGTCCACGCTCAACGGCGACCCCAATGACATTCTTTTTCTCGCGATCACCAAGGCTTTCCTTGCAATCTACTCAGGGCAAGGCGTGAGTACGGCAGTTGACATCCTGAAAGGATTCGCCGAGCACAACCCGGAACAGGCGTCTACTGCCGAAGCGGCGATCCTCTTCATCAACGCCTCCCATGGTCGGGTCGCACCCATGCCCGAGCCTTCTGCCGACGCCCCGCAGCCTGCCTCGCTGGGGTTGGAAGGACTCGTCCAAAGCTTGCTCGAGCTGTATCGGTTTCGGCCGGGCGCGGTCCTCAGCGTGACAGAGAAGGCTGAGGACGACGACACCTTCCCGCACCTACGGCCGTTCGTTCACGGCCTGGCGCTCTTTGCAGCAGGAAGGATCGAGGACTCCCTGGTCTTCGCACTGGATTGGCGTGCCGAGGCCCGCCGAAACCTCGATCAATTCGGCGTCGTTGCCAGTAGCTACGTGGCGGCGCTCGGTTTGCTGTACCGCGGCTACTTCGAAGAAGCCGAGTACCTCATGAGCAGTGTGTTTGCCATGGGCCGTCCCGGCTTCGTTGTGGATGTCCTTTATGACGCCATGCTGCGGCTCGCAGGCCTACGGCATGCGACGACGGCGATCTCACCGGCGTTGTCCATCGCGTCGCAGGCACGGAGTGAAGTGCCAGATGTTGGACCGTTGCCCGGCATCGGCAAGGGTGTACATGAGCTCGTTGCCGCCGAAACTACCCAGCCGTCGGTTTTTGATCGGCGGGCCGTGAAGCTCATCAAACGCCAGATGAAGAGCGGCTACATCCTGGAAGCAACAATGACGGCGCTGCTCTGCACATGCCTATGTCCCGGCGCGCCGGTTCTGGATCTCCTGCGCAAGATCCTGCGGGACAGCGGAGTGACGGCTCACGACCAGATGATGGCCGTTGCCACCGCCGTTGTGGAAGGCGATCACAAGCTGCTTGGTCTCCTCCTGAAACACTACGAATTGGACGCCGACAACTATCAGATCGGCATGCTCCTTCGAGGTGCCCTCAAACGTCACGTTCTGGAAGGGAACACAGCAGCGGCGGAGGCCATGGCCGAAGCATCGTCGATGTTCGCGGCAAGGTTTCCGTCAACCAACGAGCAACTCTCCTTCAACACTTTCAGGACTACGCCTCTCACGGAACGCGAAATCGAGGTCGCCGCGTTGGCAGGACATCGCTCGAACGTTGAGATTGCTGAACATCTGGGGATCAGCGCGAGAACAGTGGAGAACCACATCTCCAACGCTCTGAGGAAAACCGGCGCAACCTCGCGTAATGGCCTGTTCATCCTCGTGGGGAATTCAATGGCGGCGCGCTGACTGACGTTAGGCTGAACGTATCTTCCAGTACGAGTCTCCGGTGACGCCGGTAGAGCTCAGACCTTGATGCGTGAAGGATTCTCGTGAGCAATTCCCCGGCCTTGGCTCGCCGCCTAGGCACGTTTGATGCGTCCCTCATTGGCTTAGGCTCCATGATCGGCGCGGGGGTCTTCGCGGCCTTCACACCAGCCGCAGCAGCTGCAGGATCTGGGCTGCTAATAGGCTTGGTTGTCGCGGCGTTCGTGGCATTCTGCAATGCGACGTCCTCCGCGCAGCTCGCCGCCAGATACCCCACCTCCGGCGGAACATACGTCTACGGACGTGAGCGGCTTGGGCCCTGGCCCGGGTTCCTGGCTGGGTGGGGATTCGTGATCGGCAAGACGGCCAGCGCCGCAGCCATGGCTATGACCTTCGCAGCCTACGCAGCCCCGGCAGGTTGGGAGCGCCCTGTGGCGATTGCCGCCGTCGTAATTTTGACTGCCGTGAACTATCACGGAGTGACTCGCACAGCGGGGCTTACCCGAATTTTGGTGATCGCCGTCCTGACCGCTCTGGCGATAGCCGTGGCGGCCGTTTGGGGTGGTTCCGGACCTGACTTCAGCAACTTTGTGGGGGAGGGGCTGCTGGCGCACGGCTGGTACGGCATATTGCAGTCGGCCGGGCTGCTGTTCTTTGCCTTCGCTGGCTACGCGAGGATTGCCACGATGGGGGAGGAGGTTCGCGAACCTCGCCGCACGATACCCCGTGCCATCAGCATCGCCCTGGGAATCACAATCGTCATTTATGCCCTGATAGCGGTCACGCTGTTGGCGGCACGGGGACCCGACGGTGTTTCCGGGACGCCGACACCCCTCGCCGATGCCGTCAATGCGGGTGCAATGTCCTGGGCTGCTCCGATCGTTCGGATCGGAGCCGCAGTTGCCTCTTTGGGTGCTCTCCTGGCGCTGATCGCAGGACTGGGCCGGACAAGCCTGGCGATGGCCCGCGAGCACGACCTCCCGCACTGGCTCGCGGCCGTTCATCCTCGCTACAAGGTTCCACACCGGGCCGAAACAACGCTAGCCGTGGTGATTTGCCTGATCATTGCCGTAGCTGACCTCAGGGGCGCCATCGGTTTCTCGTCGTTCGGTGTGCTGCTTTACTACCTGGTTGCGAACATTGCGGCCTTCACTCAGCCGGCCGAGGACCGCCGGTACCCGAAAGCACTTCAAGTGGCTGGAGCCGTTGCCTGCGTGGCATTGGTTGCGACGCTGCCGCCACTGTCCGTCGGGCTGGGAGTACTGATGTTCGTGGTGGGCATCGTGTTCCGGATTTTCCGCTTGCGCAGGAGTCCGTCCAGCCCTCGATAGGCCTGCTACGGAAGGAGTGGGCACGACTCCACCTGGGGGTTATTAGGTGGAGCCGTGCCGTTGTGCCTTCTTCGCCTGGGACGAGTGGGGTACCCGCCGGACACCGGGTTCCCGTCCCGAAGGCACAACAGGAGACTATGGCCGGGAATAGTGGTCTAGGTGCTCGTACATTCGCTCTAGGTGCTGGTTTATGAGCAAATTCGGGCTTTCGATGGTGCATCAATCCAAAAATGAGTGTTCGCAGAGACGAACTAGGTGGTGGGACGCGATTGTGCCCTGCTCAAACAGCACTGGCAGAATTGGCGCATGGAGTCACCCACCCAAGTTCCCGCCGTCGAGCTGCGCATTTCCATCAGCGAAACGGACCCTCTGATTTGGCGGCAGCTCGTTCTCCCGGAAAACGCCACGGTTGCCGAGCTGCATGCTGCGATTCAATGCGCATTCGATTGGAAGAACGCACATCTTTACGCCGTGGCCGGCCATGACCAGGCCGGCAAGAAACGGATCATCACCAGGGTCGCCGAAGATGACGACGCACCTGAAGGCGCGGAGGAGGCCAGCGGGGTAGAACTGCGGGAGTTGTTCGACTCAGGCCAGCCTGGAAAGTCGTCCCTTGAATACGACTACGACTTTGGTGACAACTGGACTCACGAAATCGAAGTCGTGGGACCCGCCCTAATTCAGGAATCGACAATCACGTGCACAGACGGCGAAATGCGTGGTCCCCTCGAGGACTCCGGGGGAGTGTATGGATACGCCAATATTGTGCGGGCGATCCGCGACACAACCCACCCAGAGCATGACGACATGGTCGGATGGCTGGAGTGGGTGACCAGCGAACGGGCTGACCGCTTCGACCCGACGGCTTTCGACATGGAGGCTGTCAATGGTGAGCTGCATCGGCTGGCGCAGAGGTTGTGGCCAGAGGCGCCCACGCAGGAAGACATGGAAGCGGTGCTGGCCCCCGTTAGTTGGCTCTTGAGTGAAGCCAACCCCGATGGGCTGGATCTGACCTCAGCAGGATGGCTCAAACCTGCAATTGTTAAACGAATGATGACCGAGCTCAATTGGGACGACGACTGGTTCGGACCGGGCCGCAACGAGGTCAATATCCCCGAGGTGAGGAACCTCCGGGAGCAATTGCAGAATTGGAAACTGCTGCGTAAGTCGAAGAATAAGTTGCTGCTCACGCCTCTGGGTCGGCGGGTGGTTCAAAACCCCGCGGCCCTGTGGGAGTTCCTGGCCAACCACTTCGCATCCCCGGACTCGCCGGTTGAGAAAGTCATCACTCAGCTCCTGGTCTCGTGGGAATTGGCCGGAGTGACGCCGGGCTATGCCACCATTGATGAAGCAGTTCGATCGGAACTTTCCATGCTCGGGTTCCGTGTATCCGAGGGCAATGGCCTGATTCCCCTCGAGCTGGCTCACGACCTCTTTTACGACGTGAAACGACCGTTGGAATTTCTATCCCTGTGGGGTCCGCGAATGTGGCGGCGACCTAACGCGAAGCTTTCCGACGCCGGTCTGAAGTTCCTCCTCGACGTCCAGCGCCGTCTGGGTGACGACTAGCCAGACGCAGCGATCAATCGCTCGGATGCGCCAGCCTTTTCAGCAGCGGTACCAGCTCACCGGCGGGCGCCGGCTCGAAGAACTGGGCGTCGACGAGCTCTACTGCGGCGATTGCGCGTGGAGCCAGCTCAGAGCCGGCATCAGTAACCCGCAGCCGCTTGGCCCTCGTGTCCGAGGGGTCGGCTTCACGCTCTATTAGACCTTTTACCTCCAGGGTTCGAAGGACCTGCGAGGCCATCTTTACGTCGGTACCGGCTTGGCGGGCAACGGCTAGTTGATTTGGATGTTCGCCTTCTTTGTTGAGCCACCAGGTGCAGGCAAGGAGCACGAACTGCACGTGGGTGAGGCCGATCGGAGCCAGGGCCGCTGCTATCTCACGCTGCCAGCGAAGGGTGGTGTGCCACAGCAGGAATCCGGGACTTTCGCCCGGGCTGAGCGGCATCAGCGTTGGGCGAGTTCGACGAGCGAAGCCATAGTATCCGGCCAATCTGCAGTAATGGCAGGCCCGATCTCGGGGCCAACCTGGTCTGCGCCAGCACCGGTGATCTCCATCTTGTAGACGACCCGGACCCGACCGCCGTCGAGCCTGTCCAAGCGGTGGGCGGTTCGGATCAGCAGCTCATCGAAGCGTGCTTCGTCGACGAACAGCTCTCCGTCCACTACCTCCGCGATGCGCAATTGGATGGGTTCATCCCCGGGTGGCGTCATGAGGATCTGCGAACCCTCCGCGAAGGCGCCGTCGATCTCAACGTGTTCAATTTCGGCGTTCCAGGAACCCCAGTTCTCGACGTCGGACCAGATTCGCCAGAGCGCCTCGGGTGCCGCGGTGGTTTCAATGCTGTGCTCGTAATCCCACATGGTTGCCTCCTGAAGTAGATGGTCTACGCATAGACTATCTGCGCGTAGACCATCTTGTACAGTGGCAAATCAGGGGCTACTTCTCACAGCCGATACCGTCGTGGTCGTTGTCCAGACCATAGATGTCAGAACCAACCACGGTTACCGGGCCTCTGACGTAAGCAGGTCCGTTGCCTTTGCCGCCGGCACAGTCGACGTCGGAGGCAACAGGCACGCAGGCACCGGCATAGTTCGGGTCGCAGCCACTTTGAACGAGAGGAGCGGGCGCAGGCTTGGCAGCAGCCGCAGCGGCCTGATCGGCAGCAGCTTGATCTGCGGCTGCTTTTGCTGCTGCAGCTTGATCGGCAGCGAGTTTGTCCGCGGCAGCCTTGTCGGCTGCTGCCTTGTCCGCTGCAGCTTTCGCTGCTGCGTCCGCTGCCACCTTCTCTGCCGCGGCCTTTGCCGCAGCGTCTGCAGCGCGTTGATCAGAAAGCTTTCCTGCTGTCGCGGAGTCCAGCCAGGCGAGTTGTCCCGATTGATCAATGGTGCAGATGTACGTTTCGCCGGCCACGGATTGGGTGTTCTTCTCGGTGGTGCAAGCTTTCCCGGCTATCTTGCTCGGCGTTGGAGTAGGCGTTGGCGAAGGAGATGCTGACGTCGACTCCGTGGTGCTGCTCACCGATCCAGCAGCTCCCATGGACCCCGAACCGCAGCCGACCAGCAAAATCATCAGTGATCCGATGGCCGTGATTCCTAGTGCGCTACCGCGAAAAGAACGTGGCGATCTGCCGCCGAAAAGCGAGTGTTTTCCGGCGCGCGAAAGTGGTGTGTCCAATGTGTTGCCCCCTTAGAGTGCGCCCATGCGAAAGGCGCGTGGAGCGACAGTAACACCGGTCACACGGGCCCCAACAGGAGAAGTCTTCTACGACTTAGCGCACCTGCCAGTCAAGAAGCATGCCGGTTGCCGCGCGAGGCGTCATCGCTGAGCAGTTCGTCGGCTGCGGGTCGCCAGTGACGTTCACAGGAGTCCATGGCTGCCTATCCGGGCGTCGCGTGCCTAGCATTGGTAAATGATGGCTAAATCGTCGGGCTCCGGCGCGTGGACCAAGGATGCGGCCCGCGATCCCCGCAGGGTGCACTGGATGGAACTGTTCTTCGACCTCGTCTTTGTGGCTTTCGTGGGGCAGCTTGCCCATGGAATCCACGGTGACCCCGGTTGGGTCGAATTCGGAACTTTCGTCCTGCTCTTCTTCCCGGCGTGGTGGGCTTGGGTGAACATGGTTTCGGTCGTCAACCTCTTGCCGGCCCTGTCCTCCCGGCGGCTGGGCATTGCGATGCTGGCGGCGATGGCAGCTGCGAGCGTGATGGCCGCCGCCGCGCCGGGCGCGTTTGGCGAACGGGCGTGGGCCTTCTCGCTTGCCAACGCTGCCATGCGGGTCATCCTCCTGGTCTTGTGGCTGCATCTGCACCGCCAACGATCCGGCGGTACGCCGTGGCGCATCTGGACATATAACGGCGGGACGGCCCTTCTTTGGCTCGTCGCCGCATTCCTGCCGCTCTACGTCGCGTTGATCCTGTGGGCGGCATCGATCGCCATCGAGGTTGGCATGGTGGCGGTCGGTGGACGCCTCTGGCCTGAGCGCGGCGTTGGTGGCATCAACATCGAGCATGCTTCCGAGCGGCTAGGTCTCTTTGTCATCATTGTCCTCGGCGAATCCGTTCTCGCAATCGTCAGTGAAGTGTCGAATGATTGGGGTCTGGGCGCCGGCATCGCCGGTGCGCTGGGATTTCTCATCGTGGCACTCCTGGGCTGGGCGTTCTTCCAGTATGGAACCGGAGCCATCACTGCGGGGCTCGAACGTCTGCAATCGCAGTCCGACTTCTCCGGGATACTTCAGACCACGCTGTTTTTGCCGTTTCTCCTGGTTGTGGGCGTGACAGCGATCGCCGCTGCGATCGCAACTGCCATTCCAGCACCGTTCGAGCATCTGCCGTTCGGTTCCGGGGTTTCGCTTGGTGGCGGAATCGCCTTGTTCTTTGCGTGCAACGCGGTGGTGGCGCTTCGCTACGGCCAACCGCTTCGAATGGTAGTGCCGTGGGCGGTGCCCGCAGTGGTGGTCGCGTCCTTGCTCATACCGATCAACGCTATGGTTTCGGCGGCCGTCATCCTGGTAAGTGCCGTGGTCCTCCTGCTTCTGGTCACGGCTTATGTGGAGTTCCGCAGACGACGGCGGCTGGCTGATGGATCTTTACGGCTCCTAACCTGAGCCCAACAACCACGATTGGTCAGTTTGGGTTTCCTTCGGGTGCCGGCGCAGCTTCCGGATCACCAGTTCCAGTGGCAACACCACCACGCGAAGTGCCCCTGCCACCAGCAACAGAGTCACAAAGAGCACTATGGCTGGCAGGCAAAACACGAATACCGTGATTGCAGTAATGAGATAACCGACGATATAAGCCGTCATCACCCCGGTGTCCACCGTGAGCTCCCGAAGATTGAATTACCAATTGAGGGTCTTGCCCGGTGTACCCACCAGGCTACGGTCTAACGGGTTTCGCTGGGACCGGTGCTGGTCCCGGAAGATCCGCCACGGCTGATTGGAATCCGCACTTCAAGGAACCGACGGACAGGATCGGCAATGTCGCTGGCCGACCAACGAAGTAGATTGCTCATCGTGGTGCCTCCTGTTTATTACCAGGCCCCGCGGACCGACCCCGGGCGGGGCCTTAATCGGATCTACAGAAATAAAATACGCCGAACACGCATCGTTTTTAAGACGCTCCTTGGCTCATGAGAGCTTGCAGGATTGGCCTTCGTGGAGGAGGCAAATGGCTATCCCTCCACCAGCGCTGCGGACGCTCCCGAAGCGTTTTCGCTTTCGAAGACAGGCCCTGCCGACGGCCGCTTCGCCAGGTGTTCCTCTCCGGGACCGTGGGGACGAAGCTGCTTAAAGACCCAAGGGAAAAAGTACGCCTTTGCCCACGCGAGGTCACCGGCCCTGGCTTGACGCCAGCTGCTTTCGGGCAGCGCTTTGGGCTCCAGCTGCCGAAGCGTATGCGGGACATTGAGTGTGTCCAGCACGGCGATGGCAATCGTGTGATGACCCAGCGGGGAGAAATGCAGCCGGTCAGGGTCCCACATCCTTGGGTCCTTGAGTTGCCTTAGGGCCCAGAGATCTGTGATGAGCGTGCCGTGGCGGGCAGCAATAGCGCGAACGTTCTCGTTGAAGATGGCCACTTTGCCACGGTTGCGTCCGAGCACGGGGGTGGATCCCCAGTCGGGTCCCGTGAACAAAACGATCGTCGCGCCTGTCTCAGCCAAGAGCCTCACGCCGGTCTCAAGCTTGCTGGCAAGCTTGTCCGGGTCACTGGCGTGGAACACCATATCGTTCCCGCCTGCAGACAACGTGATCAGGTCAGGCTTCAGAGTTAGTGCCTGACCGATCTGCTGGTCCAGGATCTGCTGCAACAGCAACCCGCGCACGGCGAGGTTCGCGTAAGCAAAATCCGGCTGGCCGACTGCCAGTTCTTCGGCAACGCGGTCAGCCCAGCCGCGCAGCCCTCCGACGCTTCCTGGTTCCGGATCCCCAATACCTTCGGTAAAGGAATCTCCAAGCGCCACATACCTGCTCCAGGGGTGCGAGCGGTCCTTGATATTCTGCCCAGCACCCGCTTTGAGATCAACAAGGCCTTTGGGGGTTACCCGGCCACGCCACCTCATTGCCCTACCTCCTTGTAAGGAAAAAGGTTCTTACACAGTGATAACGGCAGTGCTGGTCGTGATGTTCCCGGCACGTCCAGCCGGTTAGAGGAACATTTCCTCCGCCACCACCGACGCTCCGGTCCCTAACCCTCGGACAGTCCACCCCGCACTTCGCCAGGCCTCAGCGTCCAGTACGTTACGAGCGTCCAGCACCATCCGGCGTCGTACGAGTGAGCCTGCAAACGACGGCGAGAGGGACACGTATTCGTCCCATTCGGTCAGTAGCAGCACGAGTTCGGCGCCCTCAAGGGCGCGCTTGGTGGAGGCCTCGAAGCGGATCTGTGGGTAGCGGATCCAGGCGTTGTTGATGGCTTTGGGGTCGGTGACGGTTACGTGCGCGCCAGCGGAGGCGAGTTGCTGGGCGACGTCCAGGGCGGGGGAGTCGCGGATGTCGTCGGTGTCCGGTTTGAACGCTGCGCCGAGGATTGTCACCGTTCTGCCGGACAGGAAACCGCGGCACATTTCCCGTGCCACCTCCACGGCACGGGTGCGCTGGTCCAGGTTGATGGTGTCCACCAACGCCATCCATCGGTCCACAGACGGGACGGAAAGCTCGCGCGATTGGGCGCGGAACGAACGGATGTCCTTGGGCAGGCAGCCGCCGCCGAATCCGAGCCCGGCATGCAGGTACCGGTTGCCGATGCGCGGGTCCAGGCCCATCGCCTCGCTGAGCTCGCTGACGTCAGCCCCCGACGCATCGCACAGCTCCGCCATCGCGTTGATGAAGCTGACCTTCGTGGCCAGAAACGCGTTCGACGCCGACTTGATCAGCTCCGCAGTCGCAAAGTTGCAGACCAAACGGGGGATGCCCGCGCTGATCAATGGCTCGTACACGGCATCCAGAACTGCGGTCACCGGAGCTCCGGCGGCGGCGCCCTTCCCGCCGGGAACCCCGTAAACCAAGCGATCGGGAACCAGGGAATCCTTGACCGCCGTGCCTTGGCGCAGGAACTCGGGGTTCCAGCCGAGCAGGACATCCGAGCGCCGGGCCAGGACCGCGCGCAGCGTCTCCACCGTGCCTACCGGCACCGTCGATTTACCTACGACGGCGGCACCCTTGGCCAGGTGGGGGAGCAGGCTCTTCGTGGCGTTCATCAGGTAGGAGAGATCGGCCGTGTCAGAGGTCTTCGACTGCGGCGTGCCCACGCAAAGGAAATGTACTTTGGCGTCGGCTGCCGCTGAGAAGTCAGTAGTGAACTTCAGGCGGCTTGTGGTGCGGCCGTCGCTGAGCAGTTCGTCCAGGCCGGGCTCGTGGAAGGGAGCCAGCGCTTTGTTCAGCTGCTCAACCTTGTGGGTATCGACGTCGATGCCCACCACGGTGTGGCCCATGGACGCGAGCGTTGCGGCGTGGACTGCGCCGAGGTAGCCGCAGCCGATCACGGAGATCTTCATGAGGAGGGTCCTTTGCTTGAGGTCAGTTCAGTGGGGCCGGCTTCGCTGGGAATGCCGGCGATGACTTCGTTGTAGTGCCGCACCAAGTCGGCGCTGAGCACGGGCCATGTCCGGCCCTGGACCGAAGCGGTGGCTGCCGCTGCGAAGGCGCGCCGCTTGGCGTCGTCGCCCATCAGGTCCTGCACATAGTCGCGAAGTTGGGTGAGGTTTCCAGGTTCGTACAGCCAACCCGTGCGGGAGTTTTCCACGAGGTCCAAGGGGCCGCCGCGGCCGGTGGCGACCACAGGAACGCCCGATGCCATGGCTTCCTGGATGGTCTGGCAGAAGGTCTCGAACTCGCCGGGATGGACGAAAAGATCGAAGCCCGCAACAGCTTGCGCCAGGGAATCCCCGCCGAGGAAGCCTGCAAAGTGGGCGTTCGGTAGCGCGCTTTGGAGTGCTTCCCGCTGCGGACCATCACCGACAATCACCAGCTTCGTATCCGGCAGGTCCGCCAGCACGGCAAGATCTTCCACCTGCTTCTCCACCGCGAGGCGGCCGACGTAGCCGATGATCCGTTGACCGTCCGAAGCTACCGAGCTCCGCCACGCCGTCGAACGTTTCGCAGGGTTGAAGCGGGCGGTGTCCACGCCGCGGCGCCACATATCCACCCGCAGTATGCCGCGACCGCGCAACTGGTTCAGCGCGAACGTGGACGGCACAAGGGTTCGGGTGGCCAGAAGATGGATGTTGTCCACGCGGTTCCACGCCCAGTTCTCCAGGAACGGTACGCCATAGCGGGCGGCGTAGCTGGGAACCTCGGTTTGGTAGATCGCAACCGTCGGGATCCCGAGTTGATCGGCGGCCTGCACTGCGCGCCAGCCGAGGACGAACGGGGAGGCGAGATGAACGACGTCGGGGGCGAAATCGGCAAGGATTCGCTTGACCCGATTCACACCACCCAACGCAACCCGCACATTCGTGTAACCGGCCAGCGGCACTGAGGGAAGCCTGTGCACATACGCACCCTTGACGACGCTCGAAACATCAGTGTCCGACGTCGACGGCGCGATCACCATCACCTCATCCCCGCGCTCCTGCAGATGCTCCAGCACCCGCAGTATCGAATGGGTTACCCCATTCATCAGTGGCAGGAATGATTCGGCGACGATTGCGATCCTCACGCCTTCAACGGTGGTCGGAGCGGTTGGCCTTGTGGGTTCGAACGGGTGGCCTGTGGAGGAAGAGTTGGTTAACAGGAGGGTGTCCTGATTTCGGGGCCGCCCGGTAGACTCCCGTTCTATGACGCGCTGCCGCGTCTCGACTTTTGGGGGGTCTTGCCATGTTTGCTTTTGTTGATCTTTCGCGCGCGCTTGGGGGAGTAAGCGTACGACGACGGCGCCGGACGGCGGCGCGGACAGTCGCCGTCGGCTTGGGTCTGGCGCTGCTGCTCGGAACCGTCGGTTCGCCGGCGTCACCGGCTATGGCTGACGCGGTGACGGATATCTTCTCGACAGGTGAGCAGCCGGCCAGGATCGCTGTAAACCCTGTCACGAACACGGTGTTCGTGACGTCGATCGAAGGTGTGACCCGTATTGGGGGACCAGCCGGGGCGCCTGCTGTTGACGCAGGAGACAGGGCCTTCGATGTTGCCGTGAACACGGTGACCAACAAGATCTACATCACCACAGCAGGCGGCTATGTTTCCGTGGTGGACGGGGCCACGTATGGTCCTGCCGTACGCGTGCCGATGACAGCTGAACCGTCCGTCCTGGCGGTGAACGAAATCAGCAACAAGATCTACGTCGGCATCAGTGGCGGCGTAACTATCATCGATGGTGCAACCAACGCCACCACTACCGTTCCGCTAACGGGTGGCGCTCAAAACATTCAGGTGAACCCTTCAACAGGCAAGGCCTATGTCCTGTCCGGCGGGGCCATCAAGGTACTCGATGCAAGCGCTCAAGTCACCGCATCGATCAACATTGGTGCCGGCGGCATCCTGGACCTCGCGATCAACAAGACAACCAACAAGACCTACTACACGACGCTCGGCCGATACGGGGCGGGCGTCAGTGTCATCGACGGAGCAACCGACTCTGTCACAGGAAAGTTCAACAGCACCAGCAAGCTTGGACAGTTGGCGGTGAACAAAGCCACCAACAGGATCTATGTCGCTGTTGACAGCTCTTCCCTTGATGGGGCGGTCAAAGTCCTCGACGCCGCCACCCTTTCTGAAATAGCCCAAGTGCCCACGTCTTCGTACGTTAGGGACATTGCGGTCAACGAGACAAGCAACAAGATTTACGTTCCCACCTCCGGCCGGGGAACCACGATCATCGACGGCCAAGACAACAGCAGTTCCGCTGTTTATACGGGGCAGGAGCCGTTTGCCGCTGCGGTGAACGCCGCCACAAACAAGGCTTACGTGGTCAACATAGAAAGCGATTCCGTAGCCGTTATCGATGGGTCCGTATCGGTGCCCGCCAAGAACGACTTCAACGGTGACGGCAACGCCGATGTTCTGGCTCGGGACGGTGCCGGGGTTCTGTGGTTGTATCCGGGCAACGGTTCGGGTGGATGGCTGCCTCGTGCGCAAGTGGGCCAAGGCTGGAACGTCATGACGGCCATGCTTGCTCCCGGCGACTTCGATGGGGACGGCAAAGCTGATGTTATGGCCCGCGATGGCGGCGGCGTGCTGTGGCTCTACCCGGGCAACGGTTCAGGTGGATGGCAGCCGCGTGTGCAAATCGGCAGTGGCTGGGAAGGCATGAGTGCGATCGAGGGGATCGACTTCCGCGGCGATGGGTTCCCAGACCTGGTGGCCCGCGACCGCGGTGGCGCTTTGTGGGTGTATCACGGCGATGGCAACGGCGGCTGGCTGCCCCGGACCTGGGTTGGCTCCGGCTGGTCCGACATGTCCGAGATCACGGGCGTAGGCGACTTCAACGGTGACGGCCTGTCCGACATTGCTGCCCGCGACGGCGCCGGTGCGCTCTGGCTTTACCCGCCCAACGGATACGGCAGCTGGCTGCCGCGACAGACCATCGGGCAGGGCTGGAACGTCATGAACTCCCTGGTTGGACCCGGTGACTTCGACGGCGACGGGCGCGCGGATATCCTCGCCCGAAACTCCGCTGGCGAGCTGTGGCTGTACTCCGGCAACGGGGGAACGGCGTGGCCTTCGGCTTCCCGTGTTGGCACCGGGTGGAATGGGATGACAGCGATTCTTTAGAAGCCGCTGCGGATGTAGTGCAGATACTCGACTCCTGGACACACCTTAAGGGTTTGTACGTGGCGGTCAACCGCGTCGGTTTTCGTCTGTGGAAGTGAGTGTGGCTTGCCGCATTTCGCGGTACCGAGCTGCTGTGTTCCTTTCGATTGTCCTGACGGGTTCCTCCGGGATCGTCCAGTGGACCAAAGAACCAACGGATGGGCTGAAG
The DNA here is from genome assembly GCA_050627125.1 of Arthrobacter sp. 21a14. Classification (GTDB taxonomy): domain Bacteria; phylum Actinomycetota; class Actinomycetes; order Actinomycetales; family Micrococcaceae; genus Arthrobacter. The sequence goes on from CP192487.1 coordinate 1,787,768, forward strand.
GCGCGACTAACGAAAATATCTCGGAGAGTCACGAAAATGGTTCAGAAAGGCAAATCGACCCAAGGAGATTTGCGAAAGTATTGACTCTTCCTCGGCAACTAGTGCTGATGGCTTCGCTTCCGTTCCAGCGTTCCACTGTCAAATGATGACCCAGTCAGGCAGCACGTTCTCCCAACTCCGGGAATTGCAACTTGCGGTGTCTTTGCATCACAAGTAAAACCTCGCTGAATTGACTAAAATGTCGCTGCGAGAATCGCCAATCCTGTTGCCTATTCAGACGGCTTTGAAAACGCTGGACTGCCTCATAAAGGTGTTCCAGCTCCAAGTTCCAGCATTTGTTACGCGAATATGACGAGCATTCCGAACATGCCCATGCCCAAAGATCGGCCTTCGGGATGGTCTTTTAAGCTGTTTTCCCGCTACCGCAGAGGGACAAACCAGGGACAATAAGGCAACTTACAACGATGTTGACTGGATTTTCATTGTAAAAAACCCTTATCGAGGGGATAGCCTGCTCTCAGCTAGTCGTTATGGGGGTTTCGAGACTGCGTCTACTTTCCCTCTGTCGAGTCTTTGTTACTCCAGAAGGAGTCCCTTTAGTGCGTAAGTCATTCGCCCTGCTTCGCCGTGCCTGCGTGCCGATTGTGGGTTTGAGTCTGCTGGCTGCGGGCTTGTCTATGCCGGCCGCCCAGGCTGACACTGATCCGTCCGCAGACCCAACCGAAAACATAGGCTCTGAGGCTGCGGCTGTTGCCCAGGCGGAGGCGACGTCGACCGATGTCGTGGTGGAGGATGCCACGACACCAACGTTGCTCACCGTGGCTCACCCGGACGGGACGCTTACGTCGACCGTGAACACGGATCCGGTGCGGATGAAGACCGAAGCTGGCTGGACGGACATTTCCACGGATCTGGTCCGGACCACCGTGAACGGTGTCAGTGTCTTGAAACCAGAGAACGTCCCGGTGGACATCACCGTCGGTACCGGCGGCAGCGACAAGATCGCGAGCCTGGATGACAAGAAGGGCCACTCGCTGACGCAGTCCTGGCCTTTCGGAACTCTCCCTGAACCTGTCGTTGAGGGCAACGCAGCGACGTTCCGGCAGGTGTTGCCGGGGGTTGACTTGATCCAGTTGGCCCACAAGACGGGCATCTCCCAGGTGTTGAAGATCGAAAACGCTGAGGCCGCAAAGGACCCCCGCGTGTCAGAGATGCGGATCTTCCTGGATTCTCAGAATGCCGTGGTGGAGCAGCAAGCCGACGGCAGCCTGACAGCCAAGGGCTCGGACTCCGGCGAAGTCGCGTTGCGGAACACTGGTGGCTTGTGGTGGGATTCCTCAGTCGAGGGAGCGACAGCCACTGATCCGGGCGGTCAGGGCGTGGCCCGGCCGTTCAGCCTCACGCTGGGAACCGAGGACGGTAAGCAGTCCCAGATCTTTGGCATGGACCAGATCCTTGAAACCGCGAACCTGACATTCCCGGTGTACGTCGACCCGGACTGGACGATCACACGAGCCAATTACATCTTCGTCGATAACGCCTATCCTGAGACGTCGTACTGGAACGGTAACCTCACAGACGGCCAGGTGCACGTCGGTTTCCTGCCGAATTATTGGGCACCGGACGGGGTAAACCACTTGGCCCGCTCTTATTACCAGTTCGATTCGTCATACTTCGTGGGTAAGAACATCCTGCAGGCGAAGCTGAACACGGTTGAGACCTGGTCATCGTCCTGCACGCCGGCGAATGTTGCTTCCTGGATCACTGATCCGGTGTATTCGACGACCCGTTGGAATGCTCAGCCCGTGTTGCGGATGCGCACGGACATGGGCGCGGTGGCCAAGGGCTACAACGCGTCCTGCCCCGCCGGGACAGTCGGGTTTGACTTGATGGCAGGCAAATCCTTGCTGTTGAACAAGTCCGTCTGGACGATCATGCTGGCCGCCGGTAACGAATCTGACCCGTTGGGATGGAAGAAATTCCAAAACAGCGCCACGATCACGGTCCGGCATAACGTGGCTCCGAACACTCCGGTTATCACCACCATCAGTGGCGGTAAATGGGCTGGCACACCGTGGGATTACGCCCACGGCGCCTATTACGTCACGCGTAATTCCTCGCCGGTTTTCCGGGTTTCGGATAGTGACCCGGATGGAGCAGATGGTGGGCCGACGTCGGTGTACATGGAGGTCTACACCAAGGCCGGATCTTTGATCAAGGGCAGCGGCCCGATTTCCGGTGCTGCGGCAGGGGATGTGTATGACTGGCAGATCCCCGTGACTCTTGGCAATGGTGAGTATTACCTGCAGTCCCAGTCCAAGGACTCGTGGAACGCATATTCCGGGACCATGAGGTTTAACTTCAAGGTCGACACCACACCGCCTGCGGCGCCTTCGATTACGGAAACATCGGCGAAATTGACCACCGGTGCCACCCACGCGGACAACGATGGTGTCATTGGTGAGACCATTTATGATTTTCGTTTGAACCTGCCTACTGGCTCCGACCCTGCCGAAGGGTTCGTTTTCTCCATCACGTCCGGAGCTGAGCCAGCATCTTCTTATCCGCAGAGCATCCGCTGCGGAGACCCACGCATCCAGGAATACGTAGCGGTCTGCCCTGCCGGTGGCATGAGCGCCGACATCAGGATTGCCGCGTTGGATGAGACCACGGTGTTGACGGTGTGGGCTTTTGACAGTGCAGGAAACGTTAGCAGCGTCCCGCTGCACAACGCTACCGGCACCTCCTACACCTTTACCGTGGGGATGGGCTCCGTCCGTCCGACGGCGTTCGCTCCTTTGACCCTGAACGGCCAAACCGGATGGGTAACGCCCCAGCCCGGGGCGGACAACACCTGTAGCCAGGTCCCGTTCGGTGATCTCGGTGCGACACCTCAGATGCTGACCTTCCCGAATGGCACCTCGACCGCGCAAACAGCCGGACAGGTGATTGACCCGTCAAACAGCTTCAGCGTCTCGGGATGGTTCTGCCCCACCTCGGCGACGGGCACCACCGTTCAGGACTTGATCACGCAGTGGACCAGCACCGGGCCAGCTGCGGCATTGCGGGCCCGGACGGACGGGAAACCTGAGCTGGTTGCTTGGGCGAGCGTCAGTGGCACCGAAAGCGTTACCGGTCAGGACCTCGTCTCAGGGCGCTGGGCCTATGTTTCTGCGATCTACGACGAGGTCAACGCTCAACTCCGGATTACGAAGACCGACGTGAACGGCACCGTGACCTGGATTAAAGCAGCGTCTCCGGTTTCCCATAAAACGGCCGCGCCGAGCGACCCGGTCAAACTCGGTGGCAGCTTCATCGGGAACATTTATAAACCCCTCCTGACCCAGGGTGTCCTGAAACCAGGAACATTTGGGACCGCAAACCAGTATTCCTTCACGAGCACTTCGAAAGGCCTGCTGAAGTGAAAATCTTCTCTTCGCTGACCCGGTCCAAAACCCGGGCCACCATCACTGGCGTCGTCTCTGCCGCTGTCATCGCCTCCGGCGCTGGTTTCGTGTATGTCACGGCCCCCTGGGAATCCCCGGACCACGTCGGGGAGGTCAAACCCGTCCCCGTCCAGCAGTGGACACCGGAAGCGAACACCTCCGCCGAGCACCAGATCGTCGAAAACCCCGAAGCCAACGGCTTCGGTAAGAAGATCGAGGGCACAGGAACCGGAACCACGCCGACGGTTGATCCCAGCCTGTTCCCGGCCGATGTGTCAGGCCAGGCAGGGACCCGTTCGGTACCGGTACGGCCGATCCCGCTGGCCCCGGCCGCCGCGCCGATGGCGCCGGTGCCGGGCAACGACAAAGGCTCCGGTGATTTCACCGCCCTACCTGGCACGTCCTCGGGCACGTGGGGTGTGGCAGGGCAGACGGGTTCGTTCACGTGGAGCTACCCGTTCTCGTTGCGTGAAGCTCCTGCCGGTGCCACACCGGCGTTGGGGATTTCCTATGACTCTTCCCGGGTCGATGGTCTCACCAGTTCCACGAACAACCAGGCTTCCCCGGTGGGTGATGGGTGGGCGCTGACCGGTGGCGGGCAGATCCAGCAGAAGTTCGGCTCCTGCATGGACCAGGGCGTCGCGAATTCCTATGACTTGTGTGGGAACCCCGGTGGGCAGCAGTTCACGATTTCCTTTGGCGGTCGTTCGGGTCTGGTGATCCGTGACGCGGCCACGGGCGTGTACAAGCTCCAAAATGATGACAACACCAAGCTTGAGTATCTCACCGGCGCGGCCAATGGCACCTTCGATGGCGGCTACTGGAGGCTCACCGATACCAGCGGCACCCAGTACTGGTTCGGTGTGAACCGGATCCCGGGCTGGTCGCCGGGCAAAGAAAACAACTCCGCGGACATCGTCCCCGTCTATGGCCTTCCCGGACAGCCCTGCTACAACAGTGCAGGGTTCGGGAGCTCGTCCTGTATGCAGGCCTATGCGTGGAACCTGGACTACGTCGTGGACCTGAGCGGCAACTCCCAGGGCTTCTTCTATACCCAGGACACCAACTTCTACCAGTCCCAGGCCGGGAGCGGTTCGCTGAAGGCCTACCACCGTGCCAGCCGCCTGGCCCGGGTGGACTACGGCATGCGTGCCGGGACGGAACTGTCCAGCGACGCGCCGATCCATGTGAACTTCAACTACACCGGCCGATGCGAAGGTGTCACCGGGTGCCCGACCCCCAACGGTGACGTCCCCACCGAGTTCGTCTGCGCCTCATCCGGGACCTGCAGTACGTATTCGCCGACGTTCTTCACCTTCTACCGTCTGCAGACGGTCATCAGCCAGTCCCTGTCGGCTAACCCTGCCGGTTACGGCAACACAGATTTCTGGACGTTCTTCCATGGCATGGCAGACCCTGGTGACGGCACCAAACCAGCCCTGTGGCTTGGAAACGTGATCCATCAGGGTTCGAACCAGACTTCGGGCTCTGGCGGTTGGGTGACTGATCCGGCTGTCGTGTTCTCCGGCCAGCCCCTGCATAACCGTGTCTGGGCCACCGACGGTTTGGCGCCGTTTGACCGGTACCGTCTCTCGACCATCAAGACCGCCACCGGGGCGAGTATCCAGGTCACCTACAAGGCAGCCGAGTGCTCCGCGACCAACCTGCCAGCCTCAGCTGAAACCAATACCAAACGCTGCTATCCGCAGCGGTGGACCCCGACCACCCCGATCCCGCAACCTGCCCGGACAGACTACTTCAACATCTACCCGGTGGAAACGGTTGTCAGTAAGGCCGGCCCCGGCAGTACCGGCACCGTGGACATGGTCACTTCCTACGGGTATATCGGAACCCCGGCGTGGAAGTACGCGGCACCAAAGTATGTCTCCGGCACGGCCGGGCAGAACATCACCTGGTCCTCCCTGGCCGGCTGGTCGCAAGTCAAGACCAAGGTCGGGACCGCAGCGTCGAACCCAACGACCGTGACGACCTACCTGCGTGGATTGAACGGTACCCCGTCCAACACCACCGGCGGTCTGCGCACCGACACGGTCACCTTGTCAGACAGCACGGTCATCACCGACTCGGTGTGGTTCGCCGGGCAGGAAGCCGAAAAGCAGAGCTACGCCGGTGACGGCGGAACCCTGATGGGTACCACGATCACCGTGCCGTGGGCCTCTGCCCCGACAGCGACCAGCACCGTTGCGTTGGGCTCGGCGCAGGCCCGTCACCTTGGCACGGACTCGGTAACGAAGAAGACCACAACCAGCAAATCCGCGTCCATGCGCGTCTCGCAAACGAGTACAGACTACGACTCCTACGGCCGGGCCATCAGAACGTCCTCCACCGGGGAAATAGGCGTGACCGGCGACGAAAGCTGTGTGGTCACCGCTTATGCGGATAACACCACCGCGAACATCCTGTCCCTGCCGGCGACAGCTGACACCTATGCCGGTGAATGCACCGCCACGGGCCCGAACGGGAACCTGCTGAAGGCTGACAGGGCCCTGTATGACGCCTCGACCGCCGCGGTTCCTGGCTCGGCCGGCTACACGGCCCCGACCAAGGGAAACCCCAAACGTTCCGATAAGGCCACCGCCGTGTCCGGCACGGCCGTGACCACCTGGGCCCAGGGGCCGACAGCGACGTTCGACGCGCTCGGTCGGGTCACCAAGTCCAGCGACACCAGCACCGGCACCGCCCGGGACACGACCAGGACCTACGCACCCGCGAGTGGTCTTCCCACAACCATCACACAGACGAACCCCATGGGCTGGGTCTCCACGGTCACCCTTGATTCGATGCGTGGCAAGCCAGTGACCAAAACGGACCCGAACGGCAAGGTCACCTCCTACCGTTATGACAACTCCGGACGGGTCATCGGTGAGTGGGATCCGATGCGCCCGGTCGCAACCAACGCGACCCCGACAGTAGAGACCAGTTACTCCCTCTCCCAGACCGATCCGTCCTGGGTGAAGACCGTCACGATTGCCGGCAACGGGGTACCTGTTCCGTCCTACACCATCTACGATGGGCTCGGCCGCGTACGGCAAACCCAAAACCTGTCACCAGGTGGCGGTAAAATCCTCACGGACACCTGGTATGACTCACGCGGGGCGAAGAGCACCGTCAATAACAACTACTTCACCTCCGGCGCACCCGATGGTGTCCTTGTGATTCCGCAGCTGGCCGTGCCGTCCTCGACGAAATATGAATACGACGCAGCGGGCAGGCCCACCAAGGTCCGGGCCATGACCGGCGACACCCAGGAACTCTGGGCCACCCAGATCGCCTACACGGGCATGGACACCACCACCGTGACCGGACCGGGTACCGAAGCAGCAGTCAAGACCCTCGTGAACCTCGACGGCAACACCGAGGCCCGGGCCCTCTACCACGGCACCACAGCCACCGGTGCTGCTGATATCTCTTCCTACATCTACGACGCCCTCGGCCAACTGACGCGGATGGGAGACGGGGCGAACCTCTGGACCTGGACCTACGACGCCGCAGGCCGCGAAACCGGTGCGGTTGACCCGGACTCAGGCACCCGCAGCACCATCTATGACGCCGCCGGGCGCATCGCATCCACCACGGACGCCATGGGCACGGTCACGGGGTACGTCTACGACACCCTGGACCGGCCAACAACCAAAACGGTCACCGTTTCCGGCGGCACTGCCAAGACCCTGGAAACACGCACGTATGACCAGGAACTCAAGGGCCAGCCGAGCAGCAGCACCAGGAACAACGGCGCCGCGTACGACCAGCCGGTGACGACAGCGTTCAGTGGGTACAACAACGCGTACCAGCCGTCAACGACGACCGTCACGCTCCCGGCGGGTCTGACCGGGTTCAACGGTTCCTACACCACCACCCAGTCCTACTCCACCTCGGGCAAGCTGACGATGGCCGTCAAACCGGCCATCGGTGGTCTGCCGGCGGAAACGGTCAAATACGGTTACGACGAGTTCGAAAACCCGTCTTCGACCTGGAACACCAACGGTGACCAGTTCGGTGGCAATGCCCAGTACGACAACCTGGGATTCCTGACCACCTTCCTCCAGTACGACGCTGCCACTTCGGCTGGTTCCGTACCTCGAATATGACCGGTACGAATAATGTCTACTTCGGTTGGGATGCCGCCACGGGCCGTCTGAACAGTCAATGGACCACGAACAACACCCGCGGCACCATCTCGGACCTGGGCAAAACCACCTACACCTACAGCGCAGCAGGCAAGCTCACCGCACGGGAACTGGCTTTCAACAGCCGCCCAGGGGTGGCCTCGGACTACCAGTGCTACGACTACGACTACGCCTCACGCCTGGAAGCCGTGTGGACGCCCGCGTCCAAGGCCTGCACCACCGTCCCGACATCGGCCTCCACGACTGTTGCCGGGCTGGGAGGGCCGGCAGCGTACGCGCAAACTTACGCCTACACCGCAGCCGGTGACCGGTCGCAGGTCAAACGCTTCGACGCTACCGGGGCGTTGGCTGTCACCGAACAGTACAACTACGCAGCACCTGGCACCGTTGGCCCGCACCAGGTCGACTCGATCGTCTCCACCGTCAACGGCACACCAACGACCCGGACCTTCACCTGGGACGCGGCCGGACGCATGACGGGCAGGGCAGGTCAAACCCTGACTTACGCAGCCGACGGTTTCCTGGGTACCACCACGGGAACGAGCACTGTCCCGGCGAACCCGAATCCGGGAGCGACCAACGGAACACCGCCCGGCCCCACCACAGGGGCAGGCAGCCTGGGTACCAGGTACTACGACGCCGACGGAAACCTCGTCGGTATCGTCGACGGCTCCGGGACCACCGTCACCCTCGGCTCGGTCACGGCACACTCCACCCCAGCTGGCGTGAAAACCGCGACCTGCAGCTACGACTTCGCGGGAAAGACCGTCGCCCAGCGCACCGCTGCAGGCGGTGTGGTCAAGCTCTCCCTGATCGTCGGGGATGCGGTTAACACGGCGCAGACCATCACCCAGCCGACAGTTGGTGCCGGTCCCCTGACCGCCGTCCAGCGGTACACCGACCCGTACGGGCTTGCACGAAGCGCCAACCTCACGGGCACCGGCAATAACGCCTACACTGCAGCCGGCGCAGGAACAGCGGGAGTTGGTTCGAACGCGGCGAACCCGAACGGGTTCGGCGCAGCGAACGGTTTCATCGCAGGACTGGATGACACCGTCAGCTCGTTGACCCACCTCGGTGCGCGGGACATGGACGCCGTCACCGGAGCGTTCACCACCCCGGACCCGGTCTTCCACACCGACAAGGTAGAAGGGTTCACCCCCTACTCCTATTCCTGGGGCGACCCGATCAACCGTTCTGACCCGTCCGGTCTGGACTGGTGGGGCGACCTGGGTAAGAACGTTGGAGACTTCTGGCACGACTACGGCGGACGGATCACCGAAGCCGTCGTCACCGTGGCGGTCGCTGTCGTCGTTACCGCCGTCGTGGCCACCGCCGCGACCGCATGCGTAGCATCCGTGGTCTGCGCGATCGGTGTTGGTATCGCAATCGGCGCCACTGCTGCCGCGGCCGGGTACGCCGCAGGCGTAGGGATGGACATCGCCACCGGCCACGAAGCCCCCACCGCATCCCAATTCTGGGGCGGAATGGGCCAAGCAGCCCTCATCGGGGGTGCCACCGGCGGACTCTTCGCAGGTGTGGGTGCCGTCGCTGGGGGGATGCTCCGCAGCACCGTCATCAACTCTGCCCTCCGAACCGGTGCCTCAGCAGGATCCACAGCTGGAGCCAGTGCAGCCTCCTCCACCCTCGCCAGGCAATCTTTCCAGGCAGCCCAGCAGGAAACCAAAAACCTCGGAAGCCAAGCCGCAGCTCGGGCAGCAACCAGCGGTCCTGCAGCTCCAAAGACCGCAGACTTTTCCTCGACTAAGACGGCCTTCGAGCACTATGCCAAGCATTCCCTCGGGATTGTGCTCAAATCTAACGGGAGAGCAGTCCCTAAGCCATCGGGCATGGGAGATACCCCAGAGCTGGCAACGTTTGCTCAATACCGAACAGCCGCTCAAGATCTGCTTGGCGGATCCAAACCTGCAGGGGTTCTAGAAAAGACTCGCGGAACAGACAAACTAAGGCTCGACCCGGATACAGGATATTTTGGTGTGAGGACGGCAGACGACGTTATCAAGACCTTCTTCCGGCCGGACGGGGATCCAATGGACTACTACTTGAAGCAGCGCTGAGATGAGCACCTTTATCGACAGGTTTAGTGAAGCCACTGATGAGCATGGCATACGGGAAAAATGGTCCCCTGCTTCGTACATAGAAGCGTGGCAGTTCTTCGTGACAGAGTGCGAAGAGGGCTATCAGTCCAGCATTTATGAGTATGAGAATGAGCTGAGCGTTCGGGACGTGATTGAAAGGGCACTTTCCATTCCCGGTCTAGCCGAGGACTCTGAGGGTGTGCTTTTTGCTGATGCTATTGCCAAGGTTGATTCCCGGTTCGCTTCACTTCTTGCCAGTGGACCTGAGATAGCAGGAGAAGCGGTTCCTTGGTGGCGTCGCCGGATACCGAGTCACGCAGGGGAAGAGCTGGTCGCGGATGTTGAAGCTCAATACTCCGTGCGGATTGAATCGAGCGATGGATTGGCCTGATTCTAATGACAAGTGCAGGTTCGGGCTGCCCAATCTGTCCTAGAGATTGGGCGTCCGAACCTGCCTTCGCCAAAGGGCTTGGGCAGCCGTGAAACAGATCGGTGCGATCTCTCCGGTGAATCCGAGGGGGCCAATGTATAGGCAAGCAGCGCAAGATTTCCTAAGCAGGGTGGGTGGCCAGTAGTGGCGAAACTGAAGTACGAGCCCGGGAATTTTTTTGCTGTACCGCTAAAGGGCGGTAGCTACGGTCTTGGCTTAATTGCCCGCTTGAATCCGAAGGGTGTTTTGCTTGGTTACTTTTTCGGACCGAAACGAGAGCATGTGTCCGAACTTCTGGCCGGCCGGGAACCAGCGGCCATAGACGCAATTTTGGTTGGACGTTTTGGCGATCTTCGTTTGAAACAAGGTAAATGGCCTGTTGTTGGGCGTGCATCCGATTGGAACGCGGCGAATTGGCCGATGCCCGATTTTGTGCGGACCGAACCGATTACAAATCGTTCGTTTCGGATTTGTTATGCCGACACCGACCCTAACTTGCTCGTAGGCGAGGAACTCATTTCCGTCGGTGAAAATGCGCAGGGATTCCCCGACGGACTAATGGGAGCGGGCTACGTCGAAAGTGCTCTAACTAGGCTGCTCACAGAATCTTGATGCTTCAACCGCCTCAAGTCAGGGAACTGCCCCGGCTTTTGTTGACTCGGAGTCTTAGGCCGCTGTGAGCCTGAACCTTGCTTTCGATCCCTACGATTTCAATTTTCATTTCAAACTAATTTGGAGAGCTACATGACCGCATCGACCCAGACGCCCACAGCCGCGGAAGATCAACTCCTCGGTGCACAACACCGGAAGACCTCGATCATCCTCGGTATCATCAGCTTGTTTGTTCTTGGCCTTCCGTTGGGCGCCTTCGCGTTCATCAACGCACGAAAAGCAGAAGCCCATGGGGTCAAGGCCACGGCAGGAAAAGTGCTTGGAATTATAGGCTTCATCACCGGTGCGATTGTCCTGGGCGTCTTCGTTTTCGCGAGGTAGTGAGCATGGGTGTGGTTGAAGATCTCTGAAGCGCTGAGGCACCTCGCTGCGCTGATTGCCTTGAAGCCCTTCTCTTTCAGCAAGGGTGCTGCCTCGCTGACTCTCACCAGCTCGTCCAGCTGCTTCTCATTGTTCATGAGCTGTTCGTCTAGTTCGAGGATGTGTTTAGCGAGGCGAATGGCTTCAGTCCGGGCGACGCAGAGGGATAGTTCTTCCTCGCGGGGCGCCGCCGAGAGATCTCCAAGATCTGGGAGGCTGTGAGGGATCTGCGGGCATCGACCCCCAGGTTGTTGCTGCGCACCAGTGCGTTTTGGGATGATCGGGAAGCGCTTCGGCAGCGCGCCGCCCGGGACGATTAGCCTCTGTTGCCGGGGGCCGGCAGGTTCCACAATTGGGATTGAAGGACGGAGCCACGTACCAAGGCACGCCGTGCTCCGAATCAGGAGGTGCATTCATATGCAGATCGGCCGAGTTCACGCAGCGTCCAAGCCTCACCCTGCCGCCGTCACTGCCATCAAGACATTCCACACCGTGGCGTGGCTTTCGATTGAGTCATGCGTTGTCTACGTGCTCTACCAGGGTGTGGCTGGACGCACTGACAGACGAGTTGGCATGGCAGCGGCGGTGATAGCTGGCGAATCCCTGGTCTTCGCAGGCAATGGATTCCGGTGTCCGCTCACGCAGCTCGCCGAACACTATGGGGCCGAAAGCGGCGCGGTGACGGACATTTACCTTCCGAAATGGTTCGCTCACAACATGCCGGCCATCCACGTTCCACTACTGATAGCCATGGCCTACCTGCACATCCGGAACTTCCGGCGCCGATAGGCCACGAGCGCCGAGTTATCACGCTGGCCTGCCTGGCATCTGCCCGGTTCACTTGCTGGAGCTTTGCTCTCCACCCCGTGCCCGCTTCAGATCCTTCCGCAGCCCTCTGTTGTCGGCCCTCAACTCCCGGTTGTCGTCGGCCAGCCCACGATTGTCCTCGGTCAGCTCCCGGTTGTCTTCCGTGAGCCCGCGGTTGGCGGCCTCCAACTCGAGCACCAGTTTCACGCCGGCCAGGTTAAGCCCCTCATCCAGGAGCGCGCCGATCCTGCGCAGCATCGCAAGGTCCGTTTCGCTGTAGCGGCGGGTGCCGCCGTCGGTCCTTTTCGGGGTGAGTAGCCCTTTGCGCTCGTACAGGCGCAGGTTTTGCTGGCCTGTACCCACGAGTTCAGCGGCTACGGAGATGGCGTAGAGGCCAAGGCCGTCCCTGTCGGCTGTGTCACGGGTGCCAGCGCCGTCCGCCTCCGCGGGCGTAGCGCCGTCGTGCTCCAGCCGCTCGGTGTAACCCTCACCAGCCATGCAAACCTCTCAAAAAATCTCTGAAAAAACCTCTTGCACCACTCTCTCGCCGGTGCTATAAAAAATCTATACCAGCCAACACAGATCTGGAAGGCTGGCACGACAACAAAACCGCATCAAGATCTGAAGGAGTGAGAACCAAATGCTGATGCGCACAGACCCGTTCCGCGAATTCGACAGGCTCGCCCAACAGGTTTTTGGCACAACAGCACGCCCTGCAGGCATGCCGATGGATGCTTGGCAGGAGGGCGAGGAATTCATCGTTGCACTTGATCTCCCCGGTGTAAGCCCTGACTCGGTGGAGCTGGATGTCGAGCGCAACGTCTTGACGGTTAAGGCAGAACGGAAGTCGCCTGCAGGTGAGGATACCGAGATGATTGCTGCTGAGCGTCCCCAAGGCGTCTTTAGCCGACAGCTGATCTTGGGTGACACCCTGGATACCGATGGCGTCCAGGCAAGCTACGACGCAGGTGTGCTGACACTCCGCATCCCCGTCGCCGAAAAGGCAAAGCCGCGGCGCATCGAGATCTCGTCCAACAGCCAACGGCAGGAGATCAACGCCTAGCCACAGCTGCTCCGCTGGAGCTCCACCCGGGGGTGGCCAACCAGCGGAGCGTTACGCCGGGAGCTCCGGATCGGCCGCAGCATCGGAAAAGAGGGCGCAGGCTTCGCGCCACGCCACAGCGCTTGTCGCGCAGAGGAAAACGCGGCCCCTGACGTTGTCTCCCGATTGATGGCTCCCGGCCCATGCCGGGGGCCATCGCCAAATCCGCAGCACTTTTCCGGAACCAGCAGTGAGTAACAACCAACCCGACTACTACTCGATCCTGAACGTGGCTCCCAGCGCGACAGCCCGTGAAATCACCCACGCCTACCGCTCGCTGCTCCGGACGCACCACCCGGACATCCGCAAAAACCCCGACGACGGCGACACCACCAAGGCGGCCGACCTCCAGGAACTGCACGCAATCATGCAGGCGTATGTTGTGCTCTCGGATCCGGCGAAGCGGAGTGCTTACGACCGCAGCCGGCGAACGGGTACCTCATCTCGCGGTTCGTCAGGGTGGAGTGGTTCCACAGGTAAGCCTGTAAAGGTCCGTGTCCATAAAACGCCGGCCCCTCCCGCTGGCAGCCAAAAGGATCAACAGCCTCTTGTCGTCGGTCCGGTCCACTGGGAACCGCTGCCCAGGACAACCCCCGGATTCCCCTCGCCCAAAGTCCGAAGGAGATACTCATGAGTGCCTGGCGCTCGTACGACAGCCATCTGATGCCCGCGTTCTACGAGAGATTCGAGAAACGCTGGGGGAAGGGAACCGCGCCGTTCCTGGATCCGGAAGTCCACGAGCAGCCGATGCCGCGCGCTCAATGGATCAATGTGGATACCGGTGCGGCTGTGGCCGTGGTCCCTATTTGGACAGACGATCCCGAGCATCGGTCCTTTGGCGTTTTCTACCTCCCACCGGCCGGCGACATTTGGATCCTCCGCCCAGGGCCGACCACCTTCATGGAACCCGGCAAGGGCGGGAGCAAAGAGCAGGTCTCCCTGCGTAACGACGCCTTTAAGAAGGCCGTCCATCACGCCAAGGAATTCATCTACGGGCCGCAGCCTTAGTGCTTATCCGCTTGTGGCCAGTCCACGGTCAGAATTCCCGCAAGACATCCGGAAGCTCATCCACATAGACGGTTTGGGGCGGCTCAAAGTAGATCACCAGCACCTTCTCGCCCACGGGAAAGATGCTCGTCTTGTCGAACGGATAGGCAAAGAATGCGCTGGTTCCACCATGGAAGGGGAGCATGACTTCGCCAATGGTGCCTGGCGCGATGGTCCCAGTGACCCTTCCGATCTTGCCGGTGAGGCTCCGATTGACCTCTCTATGCATCTGACGCCGCATCTGACGCCTTCGACGGCGGCGACTTCACAGCAGTGGGCCGGGTGGGCGGTGCTGGCGGTCGGCTAGCTCCGTTTCCCTTCAGCGCGGAAGCCAAGGACGGCAGGAAGCTGCCGACCTGGGACAGGATCCCACCCACCATGCTGTTCAGTCCGTCGCCGCCATTGAGGACTGTGAGCTGGCCGATCCGTGAGAAAGGCTCGGCAGCTGCCGAAACGATGGCGGGCATGTTCTCAGCGATTTGCTGGTTGATGACAGCTTCCTGGTTTGTCTCCAACGCTTCACCGCGGGCCTTGATACCTTCTGCCTCAGCCAACGCCTTGGCCTTTACCGCCGATGCTGCCGCATTTCCTCGGGCAGTCGTCGCAGCTGCCTCGGCCTCACCGGTCACACGGGTTGCACCGGCCATTGCCGCCGCAGCCCCCGCATTCGCTTGGGCCTCAAGTTCGACGCGCCGCGCATTTGCTTGCGCGTCGAGTTCGATGCGTTTCGCGAGGGCCTCGGCGGCACTGATGTCAGCAGCCTTCTTCGCTTCAGCTTCCGTTCGTTGGGCGTAGGCCTTGGCATCGGCGGGCTTGCGGATGGTGGTCTGCAGCTTCTGCTCTTCGCGGTCGGCCTCAAGCTTTGCCACCTCTGTCTCCTGAACCACCACTTGCTGACGGGCAGTGGCATCGGCCAACGGTCCGGCCTGCGCAGCGTTGGCCCGGGCCTGTTCAGCATTCGCCTGCGCGGCAGATTGCTTGATGGCGGACAAGCTTTGGGCATCCGCAATCAGCGCAGCAGCTTCGGCTTCCTTCTCGGCCGCCTCACGGTTGCGGGTAGCCTCTGCGATCCGGGCCTCCATCTTGACCTGGGCGATATGAGGTTTGGCAAGGTTCTGGATGTAACCCGTGGGGTCCTGAAGGTCCTTGATCTGGAGGGAATCCACCACGAGGCCAAGCTTCTCCATCTCTACGCCACTGGCACTACGGACGAGTGAGGCGAGCTTGTCGCGCTCGCGGATGATCTCCTCAACAGTCATGCTGCCGATGATCGAGCGGAGATGCCCTTCAAACACGTTGTAGACCTGGCTCTCCATCTTCGGCTGCTGTCCCAGGAACCTCCGCGCAGCGTTCGCGATGAACGGGGGAGCGTCGCCGATCTTGTAGATCACCACGCCGTCTACAATCACCTGGATGCCCTGCGACGTCACGCACGAAACCTTGAGTTCTGTTTCATTCAGCGTCAGCGCAAGGGTTCGGACGGTTTGCAGCCCCGGAACCACCAAGGCACCCTTGCCCGTGACGATCTTGAAATCCATGCCGTCGGTATTCTCGAGCGTGCCGCGGGTCAGCCCTGAGATGATCAGGGCCTCGTTCGGTTCCGCCACTTTCCACATCGCCTTGGTCGCCAGCCAAACGAAGCCGATGACAACGATCACGCCAAGAATGCCGGCGATCAAGGGGAAAAATGCCGAGAGGTCGTTCATTGACCCTGTCCCTTCAGACGATGTGAACCGGCCCCATCCGTTGACCCCCACTAGGCCATGTGCCTGTTCGTGTACACAGTCTCGTTGGGCTGCAGCAGGGAAGTCCAGCACATTTGTGCGTCATTTGTGCCACGACATCCAGGCAAGGCCGGGAGCTTGCCCGCCAACCCAGCGACCCGCCGTCGAGCTTTAACAAAGAAGGCTGGTGCAACCTTTGGAGAGAATCCGTAGGTGGCTGCACCAGCTGCTAGTACGACTTTCTGTAGTTAGTTGTGACACCTGTTCATTGGCCGCTCCTAGTTCCCGGCTTCGATTATTTCCGGGCCTTTTTATCGTCTGTGAAGTACTGGGCGAACATCCAACCGGCGGCGATCATCAGGATGCCCAGCACCATGTGAGACCAGTTGTCCACGGAGTTCAGGGACAGGAAGTTGGCTGCCGAATCGACTCCGACGCTCAGTCCATAGATGCTCAGCACGACGTACAGTGCGCCGAAGCCCATCAGGAAGTTCCGCGCACCGTGCGCGGTGCGCGACATCGCCCAACCTGCCGCGCCGATGGCCAGCTGTACGAGGTTAAGCAGCATGGATACCTGGAACACGCCGAAGAGCATCGCGTGCGAGTTCGGGCCGAAGAATTGCAGCTCCGAATACTGCATGGTGATGCCCGGAATGAATCCCAGGACGCCAACCAGCGCGAGGACGGCACCCACACCCATGCCAACAACCTGGATGTCTTGCCGTCCGAAGTGGACACCGCGTGCATGTGAAGCAGACGAACTCATGCGCTCCTCCAGTCACCCCTTGCGAACATCTCCCATTTTACGGCCGGTTCAGGCAAAAAGCGCTGGAATTCGCGGTATTACAGGGCGCCTGCCGGGGGAGGGGTGCCTACCGTGGCACGATAGAACACGATGAAACTGCGCGCTGATCAGACCGGAAACCGTGGCCTCCCGATGCCCCTTTGGCTACAGGGTGGTTTGGAAGCGGCGCAGGCAGCCTTCATTTCGGCCATTGTTGTGATACTTCCGTTGGTCGGGGTGTGGGCCACTGACGGATTCCAAAACAGAAACGTGGACTTCCTGGCGCGCCTTGCCGGTCAGGCGTGGCTGCTCATCCACGGGGTTCCGCTGACGTTGGCGCAGGTCAACATAGGCACAGCCGGTCAGCCCGGAACGGGTCTTCTTTCGCTGATTCCCCTGGGCCTGACGCTCATTCCCTTCCTGCTTGCATGGCGGGCGGGGCGACGACTTGCGCGCGCTTCCTACACGGACCAGCTGTGGCAGGCATTTCTGGGCGCCTGCGTTGTTTACGGCGCGTTCGGGACTGCGACAGGATTCGTGTGCCGCACCCCGGAAGTGGTCATCAACCTGTGGTTCGCCATGACCATTCCCCTGATCGCCTTCGCGCTGGGCCTGGTGGTCGGCGCCCGACGCGAGGCAGGCTCCTGGAGCAGGCTCATCGGCGTGGACGCCGTCGCCTGGATCGCCAAGACCAGCCAGCACTCACGGTGGGCGGGCTCGTACGTCGGCTCGGCGTTGAAGGCCGGATTCGTTGCAACCATGGCCGCTGTTTGCCTCGCCGCAGTGCTGTTGGCCGTGGACATCGTCTGGCACTGGACAGACATCATCGCTGTTTACGAAGGCCTCCAGGCTGGCGCGTTGGGCGGGGCCGTCCTCACGATCGCGCAGCTCGGTTTCCTTCCCAACCTCGTGGTCTTTGCTCTGGCCTGGTCCTCCGGGGCTGGCTTCTCGCTCGGCGTCGGCTCGCACGCCGGGCCACTGGGCACCGCCGTCGGGCCCTTGCCTGCCGTCCCGGTTTTCGGTGGACTTCCCTCCGGACAACTCGACGCCGGGCCTATGGCTCTTGCCCTCCCCGTGGTTGCGGGGATCATGGCCGGCTGGTGGTTCCTCCGCGAAGGCGAAAATCACTTTGACGAGTGGCTCTCCATCAAAATCAAGGCCCGCTGGTTCACGGCCGCGGCCTCCACGTTGTTTCTGGGGTTGTTTATCGGTTCCGTGGCGGGGCTGCTTAGCGGCGCTCTCGCATGGGTCGCGCGAGGTTCAGCCGGTATCGGCCGGCTCACGGAAATCGGACCCCACCCGCTGTGGACGGCAGTCTGGCTGGCCGCCGAAGTGGGCATCGGCGTCGTGATCGGTTACGCAGTGGGGCCGTGGCTGGAACGCCGCCAGAAGCTGCGCGAGGCGAACCTGGACGGAGTAGCGTTCGACGACGAACACGCCTGAGCTTGTTGGTTAGCGGACCGGACCCGGCATCGAGTCCTCAAGCTGCGTGAGGCACTGTGTCTTGGCGGATTCCGTCAGGGCCGAGCGGGCGCAATCCTGATAGGTAGTGACTTGTTTGAAGAAGAGCACAGACGTCAGAATCAGCAGGCACATGACCGCCGAGACCACGAGTCCTGAGATGGTGCCGAACAACACCAGCCGGGGATGCTTGTACTTCACCGACCGGACCAGGACCACAATCCCCAACACCAAACCAGCGATCGTCAGGATGGCGCTCAACCACACGTAGTTCACGTTCAGGGAGAACACGAAAAACGATCCCAAAGCCGACAAAAGGAAAGCGCGGAACAGGATCTGTGTCACGCCGAAAGCGGACTTTTCCGCGGCGGTGCGGGGTTGCTGGCTCGGCCTGGGACCGACGTCGGGATTCATGTTTTCCAGCCTACGCGAGCCGCCCATAAGCTAGTGCAATGCGCATTGTTGTCCTCGTGTCCGGTACCGGTTCCAATCTTCAGGCTGTCATCGACGCCGTGAAGTCGGGTGAACTGGATGTCGAGATCGCTGCTGTGGGTGCGGACCGCCCCGATACCTACGGCGTGGAGCGCTCCGACGAGGCCGGCATTGAGACCTTCGTGGTGAACTTCAACTCGTTCGAAACCCGCGCCGAATGGGACGCCGCCCTTCGGGACAAGGTCCTTTCCTATAACCCGGATGTGGTGGTGTCTTCAGGTTTCATGCGGATCGTGAGCGCCGAGTTCATCGAGGCCTTCAACGGCAAATACGTCAACACACACCCGGCGCTGCTTCCGTCCTTCCCGGGGGCCCACGGTGTCCGCGACGCCATGGCTTACGGCGTGAAGGTCACGGGCTGCACCGTTCACTGGGCCGACGCGGGTGTGGACACGGGCCCAATCATTGCCCAGGAAGCCGTGTCCGTTCTGCCGGACGACTCCGAGGAAACCCTTCACGAGCGCATCAAGGTAGTGGAGCGCCGCCTGCTGGTCCAAACGCTGGCGGACCTCGCTGCTGGCCGTATCAAGTAGCTCGCAATAGTGGTTGTTCCCAGCGCTGAGAACAACCACTACTGCGACTCAGTTGGGGAGAGCGGGGACGCTATTGCAACACGCGCTGCTTCGTCTCAGGAGCGAAGAACGCCATCCACAAAACGGACAGCAGGACCAGCCCGCCGGCCATCGCGAACGACTGTGCCAAGCCGAATTCCGGCCAGAAGAACGAGGCGAACACCAAAGGTCCGAAGCCCGCGCCGATGCGGGAGAACGTCGAAGCCCAGCCGAAACCCGAGCCACGGAGCTCAGTGGGATACAGCTCGGACACGTAGGCGTAGAGGACAGGGATCGCCACCTGGACCACGAAGCCGAACACCAACAGCCAGAACACGGCGGCTTGCGGCACGTCCACTACAAACGCGACGATCACCAACGTCAGCGCGGAAAGCGGACCGGTGACGGCGAGGATCCACTTACGGCCCACCCGCTCCACCAGCAACGCGGCGGCTATCACGCCCAAAAGCCCGACGGCGGCCATCCCGGCTGTGGTGACGAAGGCTTTGTACTCCTCGAAACCGGCGCCAATCAGGATCCGGGGCATCCACGTGAGGGACAGGTAATAGACCAACAGGATGCTGAAGAACAGGGCCCAGGCGGCAGTGGTGATTTTCCAGTTGAAGGTCCAGATCTTGCGCAGCTGTTCCCAGGCGCTGCCGGGGGAGAGCCTGGGAGCGGCTTGGGGTTCGGGCAGGCTATACGCCCGGGGTGAGGCGCCCGTTGCCTCCACCAAACCATCAATCACCGCCGCTGCCTCAGCCCGGCGGCCCGAGCGAATCAGGAACAAAGGAGATTCGGGAACCGAACGCCGAACCCAGAACACGAGCAGCGCAGGCAGCACCATGATCAGCATGGTGAGCCGCCAGTCGCCGAAGGCAGCAACGAGGCCAGCCGAGATGAAGCCACAGAGCGCCGCGCCCACGGGCCACCAGCCATCCATCGCGGTGAGGACCCTGCCCCGCTGCTTGCGCGGCGTGAATTCACCCACCAGCGCGTAGTCCACCGGGATGCAGCCGCCCAGCCCGAACCCGGCCATGAAGCGGAAGATACAGAACCACACGATGTCCGGTGCGAAGGCGCCGAGCACAGTGAAAATGCTGAAGATCAGGAGGGTTGCGGTGAACGCCTTCTTGCGCCCGATGGTGTCGGCGATGGTTCCCCACGCGAAGGCGCCTACGGCCATGCCGATCAGGTTGGCCGTGCCGATCCATGCAGCGTCGGCCGGCTGCAGGGACCAATGTTTGGACAGCAGTGGAATGAGGATGCCATTGAGCGTCACATCCCAGGCATCGAACATGAATCCCAGGCCACCGATCACGAAGATCCTGCCTTGAACCTTCCACCGCCACGGCAGTTCCTGCACAACTTGCTCGCCGCTGGGCACGGCTGTGTATGTATTCATCTGCCCTCCTGCATGCAACTTTATGCGCTGGGGCCAACACCGCCGTTTGCGTTACTTCTGGTTTTCGATCGCCCTCCGCAGGAAACCGCCCGCTTCCTCCAGAGCACTCTTGGCCTGAGCTGCGTCGATGCCGGTCAGCAGCACCAGGATGGCCGCTTTTACAGATCCGTTGACCGAGTCCAATGCGGCCACGGCTTCATGCGCGTCCACTCCGGTCGCGTGCTGCACCGTCCGCTGCGAGCGTGCCAGGAGTTTCTCGTTGGTTGCGCGCAGGTCAACCATCAGGTTCCCGTACGTCTTGCCGAGCTTCACCATCACCAGCGTGCTGATCATGTTCAGGACAAGCTTCTGCGCCGTGCCCGAGTTCAGTCGTGTGGAGCCTGCAATGAACTCCGGACCCACAACCACCTCAATCGCCACATCCGCCAGATGGCTGACGGCCGAGCCCTTATTACACGCCAGGGACGCCGTGAACGCCCCCTTCTTCCGGGCTTCTTCCAACGCGCCGATTACGTACGGCGTTCGGCCGGACGCAGTAATACCCACGACGGCGTCCGCTTCCGTCACGTTAATATCGTGCAGGTCACGCGCGCCTGCGGTCGCGTTATCCTCGGCATACTCCACCGGCTTCTGGATCGCTTGGACGCCACCTGCGATAAGTCCGACGACGAGTCCCGGCGGGGTGCCGAACGTCGGCGGGCACTCACTTGCGTCGAGGACCCCCAGGCGCCCGGCCGTTCCAGCCCCCACATAAAGAAGGCGACCCCCGCGCTGGAGTCGCTCCGCAACGGCGTCGACCGTTTGCACAATCGCACGGCTCGCCGCCTCAACGGCCGCGTGTACTCCTGCACTGTGGGCAAGCATGGCCGCGACGAGTTCCTCCGTGCCCAGGATGTCCAGCTCGCTCAGGTTCTCGGCCGCGGCTTCGGTCTCCAGCCCGGCAAGTTCCGTGCGCAGGCCCGCGAGCCTGTCAGCGTCAGTGGGGCTAATCGGGCCAGTTTGTTCCGTCACGGTGGATGTACCTTTCCTGGATGAGCCCGCGGCGCGTCGCAGCGAGGGCAGCACCGTCCAAGCCATCGCCCAGCGGGGCCACCACCTCAATCCCAGCCGAAGCAAGGGACTTCCGCAAGAGCTCCGCGAAGAACCCGGAGCTGACCACTCCGCCCAGCAACGCCACACGGCGTGAGCCGGAATCGTCGCCCGCAGCCAGCTGCACTGTCTTGGTCAGGATGCGGCAGGCCTCGTCCACGATGACATTCGCGACGGCGTCACCCGCCTCCGCTGCGTGCAGAACCAGCGGCGCAAATCGGGCCATTGCCCGGTAAGGGTTTTCGACGGACGCGAGCCAGCCCGGGAGCATTTCCGGGGAGTCGACCAGAGCCCCTGCCGCAGCCGAGAGCGCGGTGGCCGGGCCGCCGTCGTGCGCTTCCAAAACTGCCTGGAGCCCTCGCTGGCCGATCCAACGCCCGCTGCCACGATCGCCAAGATAGGGTCCCCAACCGTCGGCACGATGAAGGACGCCGGCTTCGTCGAAACGGAAAGCAACTGCCCCCGTGCCCACGATCAGTGTGGTGCCCGGGGCGCCCTGGAGGGCTCCGAGTTGGGCTGCGGTGGCGTCCGAAAGCACTGCTGCGGGGACGCCGAAGCGTTGGGACAACATGGTGGCGAGCTCGCGGGACTTTTCCGCAGAAGCTTCGACGCCGGCCACTGCTGCGCCGACCCCCGTCAACGTACTCACAGGCAAGCCGGGCGGGAGCATTGAAACCGTCTCAAGGAGGAGGTCGAAAGCGATCGTGGGGCCGTTGTCCATGTGCACGCCGGGAAACCCGTGCTGGTCGGCTGCGCCCAGCAACTCCGTGCCCCTGCGCAGCTCCACCCGGCAACGGCTCTTCCCTACATCGGCGGCGAGAACGACATCGGTGGGTTCCATGGATCAACCCTATGTTGTGGGGCCGAAACGAGCGCGCCAAGGAAACACGATAAACTCTCCGTATCCCCACACCCGCGACACCACCCGCGATATCTACGCGAACTAAGACGGAGACTTTTGTGAGCTTGACGCAGCTTGACCGTGTTCCCATCCGCCGTGCACTGATCTCGGTTTACGACAAGACGGGACTGGAGGAGCTCGCGAAGGGCCTGCACGCAGCCGGCGTCGCAATTGTTTCCACCGGCTCCACCGCCAAGAAGATCGCCGCCGCAGGCATCCCGGTCAAGGAAGTCGAAGAAGTTACCGGCTCCCCGGAAATGTTGGACGGCCGCGTCAAGACCCTGCACCCGCGCGTGCACGGCGGCATCCTGGCCGATCGTCGCGTTCCGGCGCACATGGACACCCTCGCCGGTATGGAGATCGAGACGTTCGACCTCGTCGTGGTGAACCTGTACCCGTTCGTCGAGACCGTGAAGTCCGGCGCAGCACAGGACGATGTCGTGGAGCAGATCGACATCGGAGGCCCCGCCATGGTGCGTTCGGCTGCGAAGAACCACGCCGCCGTCGCCATCGTCACGGACCCCAACTTCTACGGCGCAGTAGTTGCCGCCGCACAAGAAGGCGGCTTCGACCTCAACACCCGTCGCCGCCTGGCCGCCAAGGCCTTCGCACACACGGCCAGCTACGACAATGCCGTGGCAACCTGGACCGCCAGCCAGTTCCTGGATGAAGACGGCGACGGCATCATCGACTGGCCTGCGTACGCCGGCCTGTCCCTTGAGCGTTCCGAGGTTCTCCGCTACGGCGAAAACCCGCATCAGCAGGCTGCCCTCTACGTGGACAAGGCTGCCCCGGCGGGCATCGCCCAGGCCGACCAGCTGCACGGCAAGGCCATGAGCTACAACAACTTTGTCGACGCCGACGCCGCCCTCCGCGCTGCCTTCGACTTCGCCGAGCCTGCTGTCGCGATCATTAAGCACGCCAACCCGTGTGGCGTTGCTGTTGGATCCGCCGACTCTGCGGACCCCATCGCTGACGCCCACGCCAAGGCCCACGCTTGCGACCCCGTCTCCGCTTTCGGTGGCGTGATCGCCGCGAACCGCACCGTCACTGCCGGCATGGCCCGCACGGTTGCCGACATCTTCACCGAGGTTGTCATCGCTCCGGACTTCGAGCCGGAAGCCGTGGAGATCCTCTCCAAGAAGAAGAACATCCGCCTGCTGGCGCTCCCCGAGGGTTACGGCCGCTACCCCTCCGAGATGCGCCAGGTCTCCGGCGGTGTGCTGGTTCAGATGAGCGACAAGGTGGACGCCGACGGCGACAACCCCGCCAACTGGACCCTCGCCGCAGGTGAAGCTGCCGACGAAAAGACCCTCGCTGACCTCGCCTTCGCCTGGACCGCTTGCCGCGCCGCCAAGTCCAACGCCATCCTGATCGCAGATCACGGTGCTGCAGTGGGCATCGGCATGGGCCAGGTCAACCGCCTGGACTCCTGCCGCCTGGCCGTCGAGCGCGCCAACACGCTGGGCGTGCAGGTGGAGTCCGACGTCGAAGGTGCCGGCGGTGCCTCCAACGCCAGCGGCGGCGACGCGCCTGAGCGTGCACGCGGTGCCGTGGCAGCATCGGATGCGTTCTTCCCGTTCGCTGACGGCCTGCAGATCCTGATCGACGCCGGCGTCCGCGCAGTGGTCCAGCCGGGCGGTTCCGTCCGTGACGAGGAAGTCATTGCCGCGGCCAACGCTGCCGGCATCACGATGTACTTCACGGGCGCACGCCACTTCTTCCACTAATCCCCACCGCCGCCCTAACCTCGCTGCGCTTCGGCCAGGGAACCCGGGCGGCGTGGGCCCATCCACAGTAGAAACGCAACGGCGGCCGCCCCCGGTAGGGGACGGCCGCCGTCGTGCTTCATACGCAGGCACTTAACAGGGACGTGCCAGAATAATCAGAACCGTTACGAAGCCGCCGCGGTGGTGTAGGTCGACTGGATGACGGAACCCCAGTACGGGCCGTACATGGTGTTGGAGTTGCTGCCGTATCCGTAGCTGTTGATCGAGTTCTGGTAGCCGCCGGAGCTGTTGCCGATGAACCACGGGCCGCCTGAGGATCCACCGGTCATGTTGCACGGGATGCCCTGGGTGGCGAACTGCGGGTTGTAGGGATCGTTGGTGGCGGTGCCGGAGCAGCTCTTGAGCGATTCACCGTTGAACGGAGGAGCTGCCGGGTAGCCGAATGACTTGTAGCTCAGGCCGCGGGCGGCGTTGAACTGGACACCGGAGGAGCCGACGACATCCGCGAGTCGCTGGCCGTTGAGGGTGTTCATGACGGCGAAGGCGGTGTCGTACTGCATGTTGCCGTTGGATGCCCACTGGGTGGGGGAGTACAGCGCCCTTGCTGTCCACTTGCCGTAGGGTGCGGAGCCGTTGAGGTAGGCGGGTACGAAGACGAAGTTGGTGGCGTAGGCGCCCGGTCCCTCGTTGACGCAGTGGCCTGCGGTGGAGACGGTGCTCTTGTTGGCTGCCGTCACGGAGTTGCCGGAGCAGACGTAGTTTGAGCCGCCCAAGGTGAAGAAGATCTTGCCGATGTGCTTGACCGGCGTTTCGCTCTGGTTGGCCTTGAGGTTGATGGCCTTGGAGTCGGTGGGGGCCTGCTGACCTTCAACGCTCTTAAGTGCGCCCGGGGCCTCGGTGACCGGGGCTTTTCCGAGGTTCAGGAGCCGGCCGCGGTCCAGTGCCTTGATGGCGAGGATGTCGCCGGACTTGGCGTTCTTCATGCGTTCCGGGGTCCAGTAGTCTGCGGCGCCGTTGTCCGACGCTACATGGCTGCTGACCGCAACGCCGCTGGAGTCTGTGGTGTTAACCGGAGCCGCATTGGCGCTGGTGGTTCCAACCAGCGCCAGGATTGCGGCAGCGGACAGACTCAGCAGGCTTGTGGCCAGGGTCTTGGTTTTTGTCACGTTGTTCCAACCTATCGAGGGAGTGGGGCGGCCAGTGATGGCGACCGCCGACTGACGGAATCGAAGCTACCCAACGTATGACAAGTTTGTAAAGACTTGTTTCACAGTTTGTGATATTTTGCTTTCACTTCTTGTCACGCGGCAAGGAGCAATGTTCGACGCCGGTCGGCAGCTTCGGCGGCAAGGCCGCCGTCGGGCGTAAATCGCTTTCCGGCACAGGTAACGAACACGTGATCCCGGACACGAAGGGCCGCCAATCGAGCCTACTCGGGTAAGTTTAGAGATGTTGAAATCTGCAGACTTTCAGGGAGAACCCCGCCAATGGCCAAGATTATCTATACCCACACAGACGAAGCGCCGATGCTGGCTACCTACTCATTCCTGCCGATTGTGGAAGCGTATGCCTCGACCGCAGGTGTGGAGGTCGAGACCCGCGATATTTCGCTGGCAGGCCGCATCATCGCCGTTTTCGGCGATTTCCTGACTGAAGAGCAGCGCACGGGCAACGCCCTGGCTGAACTTGGCGAGCTGGCAAAGCAGCCGGAAGCCAACATCATCAAGCTGCCCAACATCAGCGCCTCCGTGCCGCAGCTCAAGGCTGCCATCGCCGAACTCCAGTCCCAGGGCTTCGCCCTCCCGGACTACCCGGACAACCCCTCCTCGGACACCGAGACGGATATCCGCTCCCGCTACGACAAAATCAAGGGTTCAGCTGTGAACCCGGTGCTGCGTGAAGGCAACTCCGACCGCCGCGCACCCCTGTCGGTGAAGAATTACGCCCGTCAGAACCCGCACTCCATGGGTGCCTGGTCTGCCGATTCCAAGACCAACGTTGCCACCATGGGCCAGAACGATTTCCGCTCCAATGAGAAGTCCGTCGTGCTCAAGGCTGACGATTCCCTCAGCATCCAGCTGGTCCGTGAAGACGGCACCACCAAGGTCCTCAAGAAGGACTTCCCCGTCCTGGCCGGCGAAGTTGTGGACGCTACCGTCCTGCGCGCAGACGCCCTGGACGAGTTCCTCAAGGCACAGGTTGCCCGTGCCAAGGAAGAGGGCATCCTCTTCTCCGCACACCTGAAGGCCACCATGATGAAGGTCTCGGACCCCATCATCTTCGGCCACGTGGTCAAGGCTTACTTCTCCGAGCTGTTCGACACCTACGGCAAGCAGCTCGCAGCCGCAGGCATCAGCCCGAACAACGGTCTCGCAGCCATCCTCAGCGGTCTTGAAGACCTGCCGGAAGACGTCCGCGAAGGCGTTAAGGCAGCCATCACCAAGGGTCTTGAAGACGGACCTGCGTTGGCAATGGTGGACTCGGATAAGGGCATCACCAGCCTCCACGTTCCGTCGGACATCATCGTTGACGCCTCCATGCCGGCCATGATCCGTTCCTCCGGCCACATGTGGGGCCCGGACGGCAAGGAAGCCGATACCCTCGCCGTCATCCCGGACAGCTCCTACGCCGGCGTCTACCAGGTTGTCCTGGACGACTGCCGTGCCAACGGTGCGTTCGATCCCACCACCATGGGCACCGTTCCCAACGTGGGCCTCATGGCGCAGGCAGCCGAGGAATACGGCAGCCACGACAAAACCTTCGAAGTCCAGGCGGCCGGCACGCTCCAGCTCGTCGACAGCAAGGGCAACGTCCTCGCCGAGCACCAGGTTTCCCCCGGTGACATCTGGCGCGCATGCCAGACCAAGGATGTCCCGATCCGCGACTGGGTCAAGCTTGCCGTCAACCGCGCCCGCGCGTCCCAGACCCCGACCGTTTTCTGGCTGGACAAGGGCCGTGCGCACGACGCCAACCTCATCGCCAAGGTCAACGAGTACCTCAAGGAACACGACACCGAGGGCCTGCAGATCGAGATCATGTCCCCGGAGGAGGCAACAGCCTTCACCCTGGAGCGCATCCGCAAGGGTGAGGACACCATCTCCGTCACCGGTAACGTCCTCCGCGACTACCTCACGGACCTGTTCCCGATCCTCGAGCTCGGTACCAGCGCCAAGATGCTTTCCATCGTTCCGTTGATCAACGGTGGTGGCCTCTTCGAGACCGGCGCAGGTGGATCCGCTCCCAAGCACGTCCAGCAGCTGGTCAAGGAAAACCACCTTCGTTGGGACAGCCTGGGTGAGTTCCTTGCCCTGGCCGTCAGCTTCGAGCACCTTGCTACCACCACTGGCAACGCCCGCGCCCAGGTCCTTGCAGACACGCTGGACCGCGCCACGGGTACGTTCCTGCTGGAAAACAAGTCCCCCCGCCGCAGCGTTGGGGAGCTGGACAACCGTGGAAGCCACTTCTACCTGGCCATGTACTGGGCACAGGAACTGGCCAAGCAGACTGAGGATGCAGAGCTTGCAAAGGACTTCGCTGCCATCGCTGAAGCCCTGACCTCCAACGAAGAGGCAATCGTCGGCGAGCTTGCCGCAGTCCAGGGTCCCGGCGTCGATCTGGGCGGCTACTACCGTCCGGACGCTGCCAAGGCCGCTGAGATCATGCGCCCGTCGGCTACGTTCAACAAGGTCCTCGCGACCCTCAGCTAATTCCTAGACTGACTCGCAGTTGTGGTTGTTTTGAGGACTCATAACAACCACAACTGCGGGTCAGTTGCTGTTTAACGGTTGGCCAGGAACCGCTGAGGTGCCACGCCGCCGTCGACGATGTCTTTCAGCACCCGGCCAATAGCCGGTGTGAACTTGAAACCGTGCCCGGAGAACCCGGCGCCCACCACCAACGGTCCAAAACGGTCCAGCACAAAGTCCTCCGTGGGCGTGGTGGTGTAGGTGCAGCTGATGGGAACCGCGGTTGAAGGGTCGACGCCGGGAAGCCACTCCTGCGCGTATCGCACCAAGGCATCGAGCTGCTCAGGTATAGGCTGGAACGTGCGCTCGTCCGGGTCCATGACAGGTCCGACACCATGCCAACCAGCTTTGACGCCTTCGCCAGGTGTGAGCATCCCGTAGACGGGGCTGTACCAGTATTCGTACGCGGGATCGTCCACGTCCGGGGTGTGGTTGAAGCTTGGCCACACCAGCGTGTTGTCCACGGGGGTGAAGTGGGCGGGCTGCTCCTGGGTAACAACCAGCGGGGGTAGCTTCGCGTGTTCACCGAGGAGCTTGTTCGTCCACGCACCGGCGGTAACGACCACTCGATTGGCCGTGTACTCGGTCTCCTCCGTCACGACTACAACGCTTTCGGCGCCGTCGACGCGGATGTCGTGGACCGGCGTCGAGTATTTGAAGATGGCGCCATGGGACTCGGCGGCCTTGCGAAGTGCCACCAGTGCGTTGGCCGAACGGATGCGTCCGGACCCCGGAACGAAAAGCACATCGGTGGCGAAGTTCATGCCCTGCCAGCGGTCCATGGCCTCGTCCGCTGAGATGAAGTAGCTTTCGATGCCGCGCTCCTGATGAGCCGCTTGGACGGTCCGGAGCCGCTCGACGTTGCCGTGGTTCGCCAGCCCCACCAGGTCCAGCAGCGGCGCCCCGGTTTCTGCGGCAAGCTCATCCCAGAGGTTCTTGGCTTCGGCGAGGAGGTCCAGGTAGTCCGCCTCGGCGTAGGCGGTGTTGAAGTTGCGGGTGGCGCCGTGGGAGGCGCCGATGTGATGACCCGCCTCGAACTGTTCCAACAGGATCACGGACTTACCGCTCCGGGCCAACTGCCACGCGGCGGCCGATCCCATTGCTCCTCCGCCAACAACTACGACGTCCACCATGCCAGCTCCATCCACCTTGGCCCACTATCAGGTTCCATTCTGCCCCCACTCACCCAGTTGGGTTGGCACTTGGTGGGAAGGCATGGAAGATTGGGACGGGTGAAATTCCTTCACCCGTCTCCCAAGTCCTCTGCCCGCGGCGTCACGATCCTGCGCGTGGTGTTTGGCGCCCTGATCATGGTGCACGGCATCCAAAAGTTCATGGCCGGGCACGCCGCCTTCACGGCCTCGGTTGCTGCCATGGGTGTGCAGAAGCCCGAGATCGTGGCTTGGCTGGTGATCGCAGGTGAGATTGGACTGGGCCTGCTCCTGGTCCTGGGCGCTTTGACCAGGGTGGCGGGCTTCCTTACGGCAATCATGTTCGCCGGCATCTGGTTCGTGACGGAAGCAGGCAAACCGCTGCTCACGGACAAGTCCGGAGTCACGGCAGAGCTTTTGATCATCTACGTAGCCATTTCCGTGGCGTTTGTGTTTCTCGGTCCCGGCGCGTGGTCGCTGGACCGGAAGCTGGCCAGGCAGCCGGTGGGCCAGAGGCGTTAATACAGCCGAGTTAACTCCCGACGGCGGCACTCACCGCGCGGCCAAAGTCACCGCGCGTCGTTCGGGTACCGGATCCCCAATTGGGACCGCACGCCGTCGAACAAGCGCATGACGTTTACGGAGTCCTCCAGCGGCATCACGGGGCTCTCTGTCAGGCCCTGTTGAATGCAGCGGGTCACCTCGCGGAGTTCGTAGGTGTAGCCCACGCCCACCACATCGAACCGTTCGTGCCGCGGCTCGTCCCAACCAACACGGATCAGCAGTTCCCGGGGGTTGTTCACGGAACCCACCGTCTGCAGGTACCCGAGCCCGCCAGCTATTGTGGCGGTCCGCGGCCCATGGGCCGTCAGGGACGACGTCAGCTGCGCTTGGGCCCCGCTGGCATAACCAAGCGTCAGCGCATTCTGGGTGTCCACACCGTCCTCGTTCAAGGTGCCGATCGCGGTAACAGATTGTGGGAAGCCCAGTGTTCCCAGGGCCCAGAGCAACGGGTAGACGGTGATGTCCAGAAGCGCGCCGCCACCATCATTCAGTGCCCAGATGCGGGCGGAGGGATCGTATGGCGCAGGGAAGCCGAGGTCCGCGCTGACCCACTGGGTGTGTCCGATTTCCCCTGATGCGGCGATGGAAAAGGCGCGCTGCATGCTGGGCAGGAAGCGGCTCCAGACGGCCTCCATGAAGAAGACCTTGTGCTCGCGGGCCAACTTCACCAGCTCGGTGGCTTCGCGGGCGTTGATGGTGAGGGCCTTCTCGCAGAGGACATGCTTGCCGGCCCGCAGGGCTGCGGCCGCAATCTGGAAGTGCTGGGCATGGGGTGTTGCCACGTAAACCACGTCCACGGCGGGATCGTCGAACAGCCGCTGGTAGCCGGGGACACCGGCGTCGTTCCCGTAGGCCTTGGCGAAACCAAGTGTGTGCGCAAAAGCGTCCGCGGCTGCCTGGGTCCTGGAGCTCACCGCGTAGAGTTCCGCATCCTCCAGCAGGGAAAGGTCCTGGGAAACGCTGTTGGCGATGTTGCCCGTGGACACCACTCCCCAGCGCAAGCGGCGGCCGGTGATAGCCCGGGGGTCCTGGTTGGTCTGGCTGGACAGCCACGGTTTGGCGATAGGGAGCGTCATGACTGCCATCCTCTCATTTCCCAAACAGTAAGCACTCTGTCGAGTCACGCGAATGTCCGGCGCTGCGGAAGTCCTCGCCTAGGCTGAGGAAATCATCCCTCGCAGAGGTTCTGTGGGGAGTTACCGAAATGGAGCAGGGATGGGTATTTTTCGGCGCGTCATTTTGCCGGTTGCCTGGCTAGTGGTTTTCGCAGTAATTGCGGTGGCTTTGGTCAAGATCGCTTTCGTAGATGGCCTCAAGCCGTCTGATTCCGGGCCAGCGCCCTTGGCGCAAGTGGACATCCCGGTGGTCCCAGCCACCCGAGCTACGGTCACCAATACTGTGGAAATCAAGGGCACCGTCCAGAGCGACGCAGCCGAACCGGTCCGGAGCACGTCTGCGGGCAAGGTCATCAAGATTTTTGTCGAAGAAGGCGCCACGGTGGCCAAGGGCGATGCCCTGTTCCAGGTCAAGGCCGAGCGCGCCGTGACATCCACGCAGCCGTCCAAGGATGGAATGTCCTCGCCGCCGAAGCCTGTTTATGACTACTTCGACGTCCTTGCACCCAGCGGCGGCACCTTGCAGTCCTTGACCACGCTGATCGACCAACAAGTGAGCGTCGGGGAAAGCGTCGGCAAGATCGATCCCGGCACCTACACGGTGGCCGGCTCGGTGACCGCCGCCCAGCAGTACCGCCTGCTCGGCAAGCCGGGGCCGGCGGAGATCGCTTTGGTGGGCGGACCAGCGCCGTTCCAGTGCACCGAAGTCACGCTGAAGAACAATGCTTCCGACGACGGCGGAGGCGGCTCGGGCGGCTTGTCGTCCACAGGCGGAGGTGCTGGGATGGGAGTCGGCGGGGCAGTCGCAATCCCCGGCGGTGGCGGCGGCCAGTCGCAGGAAGGTGGCACGCCCACGGGAACGCTTAGCTGCGCGATCCCCGCTGGGCATGAAGTCTTTGCCGGACTTGGCGCGACCATGACCGTCAGCGCTGGCGTCGCCGCTGATGTGGTGACGGTTCCGCTGACCTCGGTGAAGGGAAGCGTGAAGGACGGCATCGTGTGGATATCGGGTCCGGCCGGTAGCGGCGCAGCCCCCGAGCAGCGGACGGTCCAGTTGGGCCTGAACGATGGTTCTGTGGTTGAGGTTGTTTCCGGGCTGTCCGAGGGCGAACAAGTCCTCGAGTTCGTGCCCGGCGCTCCAGCTGTCCCGGGTCCCATGATGGGGCCGGGACAGGCTGCCTACGCTCCGGCGGGCTGAAGCATGACAGAAACAGCGCAGGAAGTAGAAAGCAACAAGGAAACCCTCGTCAGTCTTCGGTCAGTCACCCGGTCGGTGACGCTGCCGGATGAGCAGCAACTGCATATCCTCCGCGGCATCGATCTTGAGGTCCAGAGCGGTGATCACACGGCCATTGTTGGCCGTTCAGGATGCGGAAAATCGACCCTGCTCAACCTCTTGGGGCTCCTGGATGTCCCCACCTCCGGTGAGCTGGAATTCCTCGGCAACCCTGCCGAGCGGCTGAGCAGCAACGCCCGTGCCCGCCTGCGTGGATCAACGGTGGGCTTCGTGTTCCAGCAATTCAACCTGCTGCCGGGCCGCAACGCTTTGGACAACGTCATCACGCCGCTCTTTTACGCCAAGGGCAGGGAATTTTGGCGCCGGCGTGAACTGGCCATGGACATGCTGGACCGCGTCGGCCTGGCAGCCCGGGCCAACACGATGCCAAACATGCTGTCCGGCGGTGAGCAGCAACGCGTTGCCATCGCACGCGCCCTGGTCCGCAGGCCACGGCTCATCCTTGCCGATGAACCAACGGGTGCCTTGGACGTCGAAACGGGGCAGGCTGTCATGGCCTTGCTGGACACCGTGGCCACGGAAACCGCGGCCGCACTGGTGACCATCACGCACGATACCAATGTGGCAGCCCTTGCCCGCGCCTGCTACCGCTTGGATGCCGGCGTGCTCAGCCCGCTCGCAGTTGCAGAAACAGCAGGAGTCAGCGCATGACCGGCTTCATGTCCACGATGGTGGAAGCTTGGCAGGAACTCCGGATCAACAAGGTCCGCATCCTCTTGGCCCTCCTTGGGGTGGCTCTTTCCGTGGCAGCGTTGACGTCGGTGGTAGGAATCGGGAGCCTGGTCCGTGAAGGAATCAAGGTGCAGTCCGAGCGCAATGGTGGCCGCGTAGCCACCCTGGCACTGAGCGTGAACGGCCCTTCCACTCCTGATCCCGCGAAACTGGAGAAGGTCTACGAAGGCATCCAACAGCGCTTCGGCATCACCACGTCCACCCACGTGGGCAGGACCCAAGCGGGCTTCCAGTTTCCGCGTGGCGTCACCAACGTTGACGTGACCATCGTGGACATTGGATACGGCATCATCCACCGCGTACCGCTAACCCAGGGAACCTGGTTCGCCGCCGACGACGACCAACGGCTCGCACCCGCCGTCGTCGTCTCCGAAGCGTTCTATAACCAGGCTGGAATGCCCAACCTGACCACCAGCCCAACCGTGAGCATCCCTGGTCAGCACCCTGCCACTGCGGTGATCATCGGCGTGGTGCCTGATGCCTATCCGCAGCAACCTCCAGCCGCTTTCATCCTCACCGGCGGCGCCGCCATAACAGGTATGGAATCCCAAATGTCCGAGTTCAAGGTGTGGGTGGGAGAGGATCAGGCCGATTCCCTGGCCGCCGCTATTTCCGCGGACCTCCAAGGTCAGTTTCCCGGGTACTACGCGCAGGCCACCCGAATGGACTTCGCCGCCTACGGTGACCCGCTGGGACCGGCTCAGTGGATAGTTGGCGGAGTGG
This sequence comes from Arthrobacter sp. 21a14, assembly GCA_050627125.1. Classification (GTDB taxonomy): domain Bacteria; phylum Actinomycetota; class Actinomycetes; order Actinomycetales; family Micrococcaceae; genus Arthrobacter. The sequence continues at coordinate 1,821,344 of CP192487.1, forward strand.
CTGGGCTGGTGCTCCTGCTCGGGGCAGTGGGAATGCTCAACATCTCCATGGTCACCGTGCGCTACAGGGTAAGGGAAATCGGCATCCGGCGAAGCTTCGGCGCGACGTCCGGCAGGATCTTCTTCGGCGTCATGATGGAATCCGTCGTAGCCACCGCAGTTGCCGGCCTGGTGGGCGTCATGCTGGCTGTCGCAGTGGTGAAGAACCCGTGGATCGAGTCAAAAGTAGCGCCAAGCCTGACTGAATATCCGTCCTTCCCCGTGGACGCCGCGCTCCTTGGCTTTGGCGCGGCTGTCCTTGTAGGCGCACTCGCCGGTGCCATCCCGGCGCTCGTGGCGGTGCGCGTCAAGGTCATCGATGCGATCCGCTTTTGACCTCCTCCGTCAGCCGGCCCTGCTGAAGCCGGAAGCAGCGTTCCGTTTTTTGCGCCAAGCTGCGATCGTGGGTGACCACGAGGATGGTGGTGTTGTGGTCGCGGCTCAGTGAGCTCAGCAGCTCGATGATGTGCTCGCCGGTCTGCTCATCCAGGTTTCCCGTGGGCTCATCGGCAAGGATCAGTTTGGGCTCGTTGGCCAGCGCCCTCGCGATCGCGACGCGTTGCTGCTCGCCACCGGACAGGCGGTTGATCCGCCGGGACTGCTTCTCCGGATCCAACTGCACCTGCTCCAGCAATTCCTTGGCACGCTTCAACCGCGCAGCCTTGCGGACCCCGGCGAACTCCATGGGCAGCATGACGTTGTCCACAGCGCTGAGGTTCGGGATCAGGTTGAACTGTTGGAACACAAACCCGATATCGCGCCGACGGTACTCCGTCAGCTTGCTGTCCGGCAGTCCGGCCAGGCTGACGCCATCCACGACGACGTCTCCGCTGGTTGGTTTGTCCAGCGCACCCAGGAGGGACAAAAGAGTGCTTTTGCCGCTGCCGCTCTTGCCGACGATCGAGGCCAGAGATCCTTTCTCCAGCTGGAAACTGACACCATTGACAGGCTTGATGGTCCTGTCGCCGGACTTGAACTGACGGACCAGGTCCTTGACTTCAATCACGGCTATTCTCCTCGGAGTACTTCGATGGGACGGATGCGGGCGGTCAGCAAGGCCGGAACCAATGCGCCGATGATGGCCACCGCGAAGACCGCGGCGATGCCTGCAGCAATGACGCCGGGGGAGGCGCTCGCCGTGACGGACGTGAGCAGTTGGGAGGCTCCACCAAAAGGACCGCCCTGGCCGCCGGCGAAACCGCCACCGGCGAAGCCTCCGCCGGCAAAACCGCCCGCGCGCTGGGTGGTTGGGGCCGCCGTCGTGCTGGTGTTTGAACTGATCAGCGCGGACGCGATACCACCGCTGGCGAGCGATGCAATAGCGGCACCCACCACGCTGCCCAAGGCCACGAGTACCAGCGATTCAAGGACAAACTGCAGGCCGATAGTGCGGTTCCGGGCACCAATGGCCTTCAACACGCCAATTTCGCGGCGGCGCTCGCGGACCAGCATCACCATGATGAGGAGAATGATGAGCCCGGCGGTAGCGAGTGCCGCAATGAACGCGACCAGGGAGATGTTCTTGACGCTGTCCAGCGAGCTGACCGCGGTTTCCAGGTTGCGTTGACCCTGGGTGACGTCGGCTTTGCCGGTTCCCAACGCGGACTGGACTGCCGTCTTGGTGCTGTCGACGTTTTCCATGCTGTTGACTGTGACGATCATCGTGGAGAGTTCGTCAGGAGTTCCCGCCAGGGTTTGGGCTTCCGGAAGGGTGACGTAGACGGCGTTGTTTCCGAAGGCGGTTCCGGCGTCGAAGATGCCCGCTACGGTGAACGTCTTGTCCTGGATGGTGAAGGTGGAACCCGCGGTGAGGTTGTTCTTTTGCGCCAGCGTCGTTCCCACCAGCGCCTTTGTCGCCGCCGTCGTGTAGTCGCCCAGACCGGTGCCGCTCGTGATGTCCAAGGCCTTGCCAGCGCTGTCAACCTCGGCGCCGATGCCTGTGGCCGTAATGGGAAGGGCGCGAACTCGTTGGGTGGTGCCTGTGCCCCCGGTGTTAGTGGCAGAGCCGTTGCGGTTGCCGAGGGTGCCGGCGTCGATGGCTGCCGTGAGGTTGGTGGTGACGCTGGCCTGCTGCCCTCCGGGACCAAAACCACCCTGAGTGGCCTGGGTGGTGCTTGTTTCTGCCGTCGCCGTCTGAAGACGAAGAGCCTTGGTACCCACCACGGACGTTACGTTGCTGACTGCGGCTGCCGTCTGCGCTTGAGCAGCGGTGAGCGGCTCGCCGCCACCTTCGAAGCCCTGCCCACCAGCCGGATTCACTGTCAGGGTGGTGCCCACGGAAGCATTGAGCTCCTGGACCTTGGCACCCACGGCCTGGTTGGCAACAAGCATGGCCAACGCCAAGCCGATCGCTACGGCCAGCACAGCGACTACCGCGGCCGTTCTGATTTTGTTGCGGAAGGCATTGCCTACGCTTCGGGCAAGGACGCTCACGTTTCTCCTTTGGACCTGCTGGGTTCCGCAGACCGCTGGCTCGCGGGCTGCAGGTCCAACACTGCTGAGCGCTGCTGTGCGGGAAGCCTGCCGAAGCTATGCGTGGGCTGTGAAAGCCGGCGGGCTCATTAAGGAGTCAAAGAACCCGTGCCGGGCTCAGGATCCTGAGCCCGGCAGGGGTTCTCCGTGCAGTCCCGGTGTCAGTGGGAGAAGTTTGCTGAGATCTCGGCGAGGGTGCGCCCCTTCGTCTCAGGCGCGAGCCATTGCGAGAGGACGGCGCCGAGTAATGCGACGGCGGCGGCTACCACCATGCTTGGGCCCAGGCCGATGTTGCTGATCGCCCACGGCAGGGCGAAGGTGCCCAATGCGGCTCCGATGCGGCTGAAGGCCGCGGCGAAGCCCATGCCGATGCCGCGCAGGTCGCCGGGGAATACCTCGGCCGGATAAACCTGGGTCATCGTGGTGTAGCCGGCATTGAAGAAGGAGAAGGCGAGAAACAGTACGAGCACGATGATCGCTGGTGCGTCCGTCCAGACTCCGATGATCAGCAGGATGCCTGCGCAGAGCCACTGCCCGGGCACAGTGAGGATTCGGCGGCCGAGCTTGTCAATCAGAAGTACGGTGATGACAACACCCGTGGCTGCAAGTGCGGACAGGCCGACTCCACCGGTCCAACCGCCGAAGCCGAATTGGTCGAGCACGTCGTCGGCGAAGGTCGCGATCGCGAAGTACGGAGTGACCGCGCAGAACCAAAAACCTGAGGTGAAGAGGGTGGCGCGCCAGTTCTGCTTCGAGAACAGCATTCCGAAGGAGGCGCCCTTGATTTTGGTCCTGCTCTGCGCGGCTTGGGCCTCCTGGATCATCCTCAGATCGATCTCTCCGGTGATGCTGTCGTGCATTTGGGGCGATTCGACGTATCGGTGTGCGATCGCGAGTGCTTCCTTGTGCCGTCCCTTCGTAATGAGCCAGCTCGGCGATTCGGGGAGGCCCATGCGGGCGAGGAACAGGACCAATGCGAGTATCGTGCTCGTGCCGATGACGAGGCGCCATGGGACGCCGGCGTCGTGCAGGAGCGTGCCGATGATGAATGCCATCATGAAACCGACGTACCAGGCGATCAGAGTCAGCCCGAGCAATCGACCGCGGAGCTTTGGAGGGGAGAACTCTGATAGCAATGGCCCACCGATTGAGTACTCGCCGCCGATCGCCACGCCCATTAAGAACCGGATGGCGGCCAGCTGGATCACGGCCCCGTCTCCGGAGGTTACGAAGAACTGGGCCGCTGAGGCTACCAGGAACAGGCCCATGTCCACGAGGAACATGGGCTTGCGTCCGAACTTGTCAGTAGCCCAGCCGGCCAGTGGGGAGCCGACGAAGATGCCAACCAGCGGGCCTGCAGCGATCATGCCCAGAGATAGTGCGTCGAGCTGGAGCTCTGACCGCATGAGTCCGGTGACGGGGCCGATAATTCCGAGGATGTAACCGTCGAGGAACATCCCACCGATGAAGACAGCGACGAGCCGCACCATGAAGCGGCGTTTGAACTTGGAGCTGGTCTCTCTTGATATGGAGGTGTCGACGGAGTCCGTCGTCCTGGTCGGATGGATCATTGAGATTTGTTCCCTTCTGGCTTCAGCGCAAACCGCTGACGGCACCAGAGCGCCGTTTCATGGATGCACGGACAGCCGCAGCCCTTAGCGACCGGTGGGCGATGCGGACTGGCTCGATGCCAACCGATATGCCCGCGCAGGACTTGCGAGATGATTTCGGGGTCGGCCACATGTGACATATGACTCATATATCAGAACTCTAAGGGGGCGATCCGCCCCGGTCAAGAGTTGACAAGTAAATTCGTTGTATCCGTCGACTCACGCAAACTCCGGCATGGACAGACATAGAAGCATCGCGGAAAACGGTTCAGGCAAGCGAAAACCCCGGCCCGCCTGCTGAATGCTGGCGGACCGGGGGCTTGCTGTTGCGTGCTGCTAGGCGGTGCTATTTGGCGATCGGTGCTACTTGGTGATCGGGCCGAGTACCGGATCGTCCACGTAAGCCGTCTTAACGTTGGCTGCCGTCACGATCTGCGGCGGGAGCAGGTAAGCCGGAACAGTCTTGACACCGTTCTTGTAGGAATCCTTGTCATTGATTTCCAGCTGCTTGCCGGCCTGCAGGTCCTTCGCCATGGTGATGGCGTGCTCAACCAGCTTGCGGGTGTCCTTGTTGATGGTGGAGTACTGCTCGCCAGCCATGATCGACTTGACGGACTCAACCTCGGAGTCCTGGCCTGTTACTACGGGCAGCGGCTTGCCGGCGGCCTTGACGGACGTCAGCACTGCACGGGCCAGGGTGTCGTTCGGGGAGAGAACGCCATCCAGGGAAGCCGTTCCGTAGCTGCCGGTCAGCAGGGTATCAGCACGACGCTGGGCGTTTTCAGCCTTCCAGCCCTGGGTAACAGCCTGCTCGAAAGCAGTCTGGCCGGAGAGGACCTTGAGCGTTCCGTCGTCGATCTTCGGCTTCAGCACGCTCATGGCGCCATCGAAGAAGACCTTGGCGTTGGCATCATCCGGGGAACCGGCGAAGAGCTCGATGTTGTACGGACCGGAGGGCTTCTTGGCCTTCAATCCGTCCAGCAGGGCCTGGCCCTGCAGCACGCCGACCTTGAAGTTGTCGTACGCCACGTAGTAGTCCACGTTCTCCGTGTTCAGGAGCAGACGGTCATAAGCAATTACCGTGGCGCCAGAGTCTTTGGCCTGCTTGAGCTGCGTACCCAGCTGCGCGCCGTCGATTGCGCCAACGATGATGACCTTGGCGCCCTTGGTGACCATGGCGCTGATCTGGTTCTGCTGCTCGGACACGCCGCCGTTGGCGAACTGGACGTCGGCCTTGAAGCCGGCACCCTTGAGGCCGTCGTTGAACAGCTTCTCCGCGAGGACCCAGTTCTCACTGGTCTTCTGCGGAAGGGCGACGCCGATCAGCGAGTCCTTGGGGAACGCTTCCCCGCCAGCAGTGCTGCTGCTTGAGCCGCTGTCAGAGCGGCCGCAGGCTGTCAGCGCCAGTGCCGCGATGGCAGCTACTGCTGCTGCCTTTCCTGCTTTACCAAACATTCGCATATCTTGGTTCACTTTCTGTGTGGTGGGGTGGAGCGAGTCAGGCGGAAACCGGTCAGGCTTCCTTGGAGATGACCTCTTTGGTGGATGTGGTTTCATCCGGCTTGATTTCGTTGTTGCGCTGGAAATTCTTCAGCAGCAGGCCAGTGATGGAGCGCTTGCCCTGGGTCTTGTTGTAGACGTCGAAGGCAACAGCGATCAGCAGTACCAGGCCCTTGATGATCTGGGTGAGGTCGGCGCCTACGCCCAGGAGCTGGAGGCCGTTGTTCAGCACAGCCATCACCAGACCGCCAACGATCGAGCCGATCACGGTACCAACGCCGCCGGTAACTGCGGCGCCACCGATGAACACGGCTGCGATGGCGTCCAGTTCCCAACCGACGCCGTCAAAGGGACCCGATGCGGTGGAGCGGCCAACGAAGATCATGCCGGCAAGGCCTGCAAGGACGGACATGTTGAGCATGACCATGAAGTTGACCTTCTTGGACTGCACGCCGGACAGTTCTGCTGCGTGCCGGTTACCACCCACGGCGTAGACGTGGCGGCCCAGGACGGTCTTGTCAGCGATGAAACCGTAGATCAGGACCAGCACGGCCAGGATCAAGCCGGGGATAGGGAAGGAGGTTCCGGGGCGGCCGGTGGCGAACAGGTATGTGGCGTAGAGGATGGCACCGCAGATCAGGACCAGCTTGGTGACCTCTACCCAGAGCTCGGGAACGTCGGCGCCGAGGGCCTTGTTGGTAGCCCGGGCCCGCAAGGACATGATGACAACGAATGCCGCAGCCAGGATGCCCAACAACAAGGTGAGGTTGTTGAAGCCGGTGTTCGGGCCGATTTCCGGAAGGTAGCCCGAGCCCAGGTACTGGAAGTCGCTGGGGACGGGGATGGTGTTGGATTTGCCCACGAACTGATTGAAACCACGGAACAGGAGCATGCCTGCCAGCGTCACGATGAAGGCAGGGATGCCAACATACGCCGTCCAGAATCCTTGCCAGGCCCCGATGATTGCACCGAGCACCAGTCCGAAGAGCACACCCATGTACCAGGGGATACCCCAGTCCCGGATGGCGAGGGCTACGGAAACACCCACAAATGCGGCCACGGAACCCACAGAGAGGTCAATATGGCCGGCAATAATGACCAGGACCATGCCGATGGCCAGGATCAGGATGTAGGAGTTGCCGTTGAACAGGTTGATCACGTTGCCCGGGGTCAGCGTGCGTCCCTCGGTGAAGATCTGGAAGAAGACGATAAGTGCCACCAGGGCGAAGATCATGCCGAACTGGCGGGTATTGCCACCAAATAGCTTCTTGAGCGCGTTCATTGTTTTGGTCCTTGTGTCAGGAAGGGGTGAGTCTGGGCCAACGGTCAGGCCGTCTTGCGGGCGGAGGTCATGAGTTTCATCAGGCTTTCCTGGCTGGCTTCGTTCTTGTCCAGGACACCGGTGATGGCGCCTTCAAAAATGGTGTAAATGCGGTCGGACAGGCCCAGGAGCTCGGGCAGCTCCGAGGAAATGACAATCACTCCCTTGCCCTGGTTCGCCAGCCTCTGGATGATGCCGTAGATCTCGTACTTGGCGCCCACATCGATTCCTCGGGTGGGCTCATCCAAAATCAGAAGATCCGGATCGGTGAACATCCATTTGGCCAGCACGACTTTCTGCTGGTTTCCGCCAGAGAGCTTGGCCACGCCTTCCTCCACCGACGGGGTCTTGGTGCGCAGGGATTTTCGGTACTCCTCGGCAACCGAGAACTCCTTGCGCTCGTCCACCACCGTGTACTTGCTGATCGCGCGGAGGTTTGCCGCAACGGTGGTGGCCTTGATGTCGTCCAGCAGGTTCAGGCCGAGGGATTTCCGGTCTTCAGTGACGTAGCCCAATCCGGCGTCGATGGCCGCACGAACGCTGCGAAGGTTGACCGGCTTGCCGTCCTTGTAAACCTGTCCCTTGATGTAGCTGCCATAGGAGTGGCCGAAGAGCGAGCGGGCAAGTTCCGTGCGGCCGGCTCCCATCAGTCCAGCGAATCCCACGATTTCGCCACGGCGTACGTAGAAGTTGGAGCCCTTGCAGATCAGGCGGTCCTGGATCTGCGGGTGCGCCACGGTCCAGTCTTTGACCTCGAAGAAGACCTCACCGATTTTCGGCTCATGGTCCGGGAAACGGGACTCGAGGGTCCGGCCCACCATGCCTTTGATAATCCGGTCCTCATCGACGCCGTCCCGTTTGACGTTCAACGTTTCGATCGACTTGCCGTCGCGGATGATGGTGATCTCGTCAGCGATCTGTTCGATCTCGTTGAGCTTGTGGGAAATGATGATCGAGGTGATGCCCTTGCCCTTCAGACCCAGGATCAGGTCCAGCAAGTGCTGGGAGTCCGATTCGTTCAGGGCTGCCGTGGGCTCGTCCAGGATCAGCAGGCGGACGGACTTGTTCAGCGCCTTGGCGATTTCCACCAACTGTTGCTTGCCAACGCCGATTTCCTTGATGGGGGTGTCCGGGTCCTCGCGGAGCCCAACCCTGGCCAGTAGTTCGATAGAACGCTTCCGGGCCTCTGCCCAGTCGATGACACCCCATTTGGTTGGTTCGTTGCCCAGGAAGATGTTCTCCATGATGGACAGTTCCGGGATCAACGCCAGCTCCTGGTGGATGATGACGATGCCCGCAGCTTCGCTTGCGCGGATGTCCTTGAATTGCTGCGTCTCGGCCATGTACACGATGTCTCCGGTGTAGCTGCCGTGCGGATACACCCCGGAAAGGACCTTCATCAGGGTGGATTTTCCAGCACCGTTCTCGCCACAGATGGCGTGGATCTCGCCGGCCTTTACGCGCAGGCTCACATTCGACAAGGCCTTCACGCCGGGAAATTCCTTCGTGATCGAGCGCATCTCCAAGAGGATGGGTTCGTCTTGCGTGTCAGGGGTTGTCATTAGCCCTTACGCCTCCAATGCATGACTTCGTTGTCGCTCCCCAAACGGCGGAGCTGTCTGATGAAAAAGTAAACTGGATCACCTATCTTGTCGTCAAGACTTGAACACAAGAACCAGCTAACGATTTCGTTACCTACCCGTAATTCCTGCATGCTGGAACACTAAAGCTGCTGCTCCAAGTGCTTCCGCGCGCGCTCCCAGGGACGACATCGCGAGGTGCGTTGTTTCGCCCACAACGGGCACGGCGTGGCGAACGAGCCCCCTTCGAATGGGGTCCAAGAGGAGGTCGCCGAGCCCTGCCAGCGGACCTCCCACGACGATCACTTCAGGGTTGATCAGGTTGGCGACGTTGCCCAGTGCGCGCCCCACGGCAAGGCCGGCATCATCCACTACGCGCTGGGTTGCGGAGTCACCTGCGAGGCAATTCCGGACGATGTCCTGCGGTGTCAATGATGTCTCTTTGCCACGGCCCAGCAGCTCAATCATGGTGGTGGTGGAGGCTATGGTTTCAAGGCAGCCGCGGTTGCCGCATCGGCACACCAACCCGTGCTCATGGATGGTCGCGTGGCCGATTTCGCCCGTGATGCCCACATTCCCGTAGTAGGGCACACCGTTGAGAATCAGGCCGGAACCGATACCGGATCCGATCTTGAGGAACATCAGGTTGGACACGCCACTGTGGGGTCCCCATGTCACCTCTGACAGGGCTCCAAGATTGGCGTCGTTATCAACAAACACGGGACAATTCAGGGCTTCCTCAAGCCTGTGGAGGATGTCGATTCCCACCCATTCGGGCAGGATGGCACCTTGGGCAACGGTCCCTGTTCTGCGATCAATCGGGCCGGGAATGCCCGCTCCTGCGCCCACTACCGCGCTCGGATCGATGCCATTTTCTGCGAGCAATCGCCCCAGCAACCGCACTGCCGCCGCGATGCCTTCCTCGGCATGATGGCCCAACGGAAGTTCAATGAAATCTTCGGCGATGACGTGGTATCCGAGCGATGCCAGAACCACCCTGAGGTGGCGTCGGCCAAAGTCGATTCCGACGGCGACCGCACCGTTGCTGTTCAACCTCACGTTGGTTGCCCGGCGTCCGGAGCTGGTGGTTGGCTCGGTTGAAACGAGGCCTGCGTCCTGCATGATTTTCACAATGTTGGACACAGTGGCGGTGGAGAGCCCGGTCTGCCTGGAAAGCTCGGCTTGCGTGGACGGCCCGCTCAATAAGCACTCGATAATCCGTTGCTGGTTCAGGTGCCGGAGCGCGGACTGCGAGCCGGGTTTTCGTGGTTGGCTCTTCGTTGAGCGCTGCATAGCGGGCATGACAAGAAGATTGCCCCAAAACCAACCTTGTAGTCAAGAAGTGAACACAAGGAGTCAAGCATTCCCGACATACTCCAACGCAAGACGCACCTGGTCCTGCGGTTGTGGGGCCTGGTGTGCGTGCAATGCGTCCCGCTTCGCATGCCTTCGGGTCCAAATGCCCTGCTCCATGTGTCAGACCACGGGCCTACTCTGGAAACAAGAAGACTTCCGGCCCTCTGCGGTCCGGTACCCGGTGCAACCAAGGTGGTAATGATGCTGCTATCCGTCCTGCAGGCCAACGCTTCCGTCCTGGACGTTGAGGCGAACCTGCGCACAATCGACGACGCCGCCCGGCGCGCCGCCCAGGCAGGGGCCGGGTTGCTCCTGACCCCGGAGCTCTTTCCGGTGGGCTACGCACCGCTGCGGCTTCACGCCGAACTGGATCCGGCAACGCTCCCGGGCATCCGCGAACGCCTTTCCAGCATCGCCCGCCAGCACAACATCGGACTCGTCTACAGCCTTCCCGCGCCGGCTCCCGAGGACAACACGTGGCACATCACCGCCACACTCGTAGATGCCAACGGCGAGGAACTCCTCCATTACGCCAAGGTTCACCTCTTCGGCGCGGAGGAGCGCAAGGCGTTCGTCGGCGCCCAAGAACCTCCCGCCGTCGTGGATTTCAACGGGATCCGCACGTCGCTTCTGATTTGCTACGACGTTGAGTTCCCGGAGGCAGTCCGGGCCGCCGCGACCCGCGGGGCGGAGCTCCTGCTGGTCCCCACAGCGTTGTCGATGGGGTTCGACAACGTGCCGCAGGTGCTCATTCGTGCCCGCGCGGTGGAGAGCCAGCTCAACGTTGCGTACGCCAACCACAGCGGGCACGAGGACATCTACAACTTCCTGGGCGGCAGCGTCGTTGCCGGCCCCGATGGCTCGTTGCTCGCTGCGGCGGGGGAGTCGGCGGCGCTCCTGTTCGCGGAAGTGGGCACGGAGGCGGTGAAAGCCGCACGCGACGAAGTCCCTTATCTCCGCGAACGACGCCCTGAGCTCTACCGGAAGTGGGAGGCGGACGCCTAAACCGCGCCACCGTCGCCCTCGGAGAGTCCGGACAACCCGGCAACAAGTTCGTCCGCATACTGCAGGGCGATCCACAATTCTGCCCGGACCTGTGCCTGGTTGAGGTCCATGTCGAGCAGCTCACCAAGCACGCCTATTTGGCGGCGAACGCTGTTGCGGTGCAGGCCCAGGAGCTTGGCGGAACCGTCCCAGCTGCCGTTTTCGCTGAGCCAACCACGCAGCACTGACAACAGCGGGTCACGGCGATCAGGCTCCAGGGACAACACCGGGGCGAGGACGCGCTCGGCCAGCATGGTCCCGGCCTCGCGTCCAAGAAGACCAGTCACCGACCACTGCACTTCCTCCACGCGGACACTCTTTCCGCTGGACAACACCCGGCTCCGCAGCGAACTCACCCGCTGATAGGCCGCCGCAAGACCGGTGAGTTCGGTCGGCTCGCCGATCGCCAGCCTCCAGCCAAGCTTCTCGACGTCGGCAAGCAGCGCGTCGTCCACCTTCAACCGGGTAATGGCCGCGAAACCGTAGTCGGTTATTTCCACGAGCTTCGTATCGAAAAGCCTGCGCCACTGCAGCAGCTCACGGACGGGGCCGTCACCGGCGGGCCAGTCAGGGGATTCGGCCTTGATGCCCTGCACTACCCGCATCTGGCCGGAGCGGGTCGAGGAAAGGCTCTGCGCCAGCAGGTCTTTGAGTCCGTTGACGTGTTTGGTGGCGCCGGTGGACAAGGTATCCGGATGCAGGAGCAACGCCGTGGCCAGCTGGCTCGGAGCAAGAGACCCGCTGGTTCGTTGCCGCACCAGCAACTCCAGCAAACCCACGGCCGACTGCACCACATTGTTCTGCGCAGGCGTCAGGGGAGCGTCCGAACCAAGAATCAGCGCCCCGAGGTTCGCGTCCTTCGTACTGCGCAGCGGATGACCGAACACCAGGGCAGACCCCGGCTGCTCGAAACCATCCATCTCAACACGCGGTCCGCTGCCTGTCAGCAACCGTTCCAGCAGTGGCGCCAACAAGGAAGGTTCGACGCCGGTGCTGCCGCCGGCATTGTGCCCGCGGGCCCGCACCCGTCCGTCCGCCCCGACCAGCAGCGCCCACACCGGCACACGCTGGACAAGGGCCGCCAGCAATTCGTGCTCCGGCCTGGGGGAGAGGACTGCCCGCATGAGCTGGCGGTTGGTTTCGGCCAATTGCCGGAACACGCGGGCGTTGTCCGATTCCAGGAGCTGGGAGAACTCCAGGCCAATCGCGGCGAACGGCACGGACTCCGGGACCTCGAACAGGGTGAGGTTGTGCCTGCGGCAGGCGTCGAGGAGGACGTCGGGGACGGCGTCGAAATAGGGCCTGATCCCAAAACCGAGCGCCGCCACTTTCGCACCCACCAGACGCCGGACATAGGCGTCCACGCTGGCCGCCGAGCCGCCCTCCCCAAGGAAAGGCAACCCGGCGGTCAGCAAGAACTCGCCCTCCGGCAGATATGGCGTGGGGTCTTCGAGCTCGCTCGGTTCCACCCAGCGCAGCAGCGAGGCGCCGCTGCCGCCGTCGTGAAGCATTTTCAACTCGGGCGGCAGCTGCTCCAGGAACTGTTCCAGCGTGACGAAACTCAGGCGGGCGGTGGCGGGCTCAGGCAACATTGTCCTGCCCGGCGGTTGCCGGCTCCTGGTAGTCGGGGCACTCGTAGGCGGCATCTTCATGTGTAGCGGAGGCGTATATGCGCGGCAAGCGCGGGGCGATCCTGTTGATAATTTCATCCCCGTGGCTGCCGATCGCAGCGCCCCAATCGTCGGCGCTCGCCGCACCGGTGGCGGGGTCGCCGAACAACACCGCAGTATCGCCGACCTCGATCCCGGTCGCGTCGGGTCCGAGGTCCACCATGAATTGGTCCATGCAGACCTTGCCGATGACCGGGACGCTGCGGCCCGCGATGTTCACCACCGAGCGGCCGCTGATGCCTTTCGGGATGCCGTCCGCGTAGCCAAGGGGAATGAGTCCCAGGTAGCGGGGTTCGTAGGTGATGGCCTGGTGTTCGTAACTGACGCCAGTGCCTGCAGGGACCTTCTTGACCATCACCAACGGAGCCGTGACGCTGAGGGCCGGCCGCAATTCGAAGTCGGTCGGGTTGAGGTGGTCTGCGGGAGCGAGGCCGTAAATTGCGAGTCCAGCCCGGACCATGTCGAAGTGGAATTCCGGCCGATCCAGGATGTTGGCTGAGCTGGAAACGTGCCTCAGTTCAGGCTTGAGTCCGGCTTCGCGCGCCTCGCGGACGGCGTCTTCGAACTCCGCAACAGCGTTGGCGTTCCCGGGATGGGCGGGCACATCGGCCCACGCCAAGTGGGTCCAAATGCCGCGGACCAGCACCGTGCCGTCCACTTCCGCCTGCCGGGCATGTGCCACAAGTTCGGCCCAATCCTCCTTTCGCGCCCCGCCGCGGCTTAGCCCGCTGTCCAGTTCAAGATGTACGACGGCGGAACGGCCAAGGCGTTCGGCGATGCCTGCCAGCACCTGAAGTTGGTGGACGCTTCCGAGGGACACATCGATGTTGTTTTCGAGTGCTTCCAGAATGGTGTCGCTCGTCTGGGATGCCAGATACAGCCAGGAAAGGATCGGTTCAGTGATGCCGGCTTTGCGCAGTGCGATGGCTTCGGTGAGCTGCGCGGTTCCGAGCCAGTCGGCACCGGAAGCGACGGCTGTGCGCGCTACTTCCACGAGGCCATGGCCGTAGGCATTGCCCTTCACCACGGCCATGAAGAAGGGTGCCTCGGTCCGGTTTTTCAGGGCCCTGATGTTGTCTGAAATTGCGGACAGGTCCACTCTGACCTGACCGGAGAGGGCCAGCGGGCCGCCCTCTTGGTACTGTGCAATACGTCTCATGGTTGAACACTATAGGTCATTTTGCACCATTGTGAGAGGTGGCTCACATGCCAGTCTTGTGGAGGGGAAATCGAAACTACTTTGAAGGGACGTCAAGGGTGACTGTGCCTGTGAACACTCAAAACTCAACGGCGGCGAGCATGGCCAGGCCAAGCCTCGGTGCCCAACTCCTGCGCCGCAAGCCGATCGGGCAAATGGCCGATGAGGCCGGAACGGGCGAAGGCGGCACGCCGCTGGTACGCAGCTTCGGGGTCCTCCAGCTGACCATGATCAGCGTCGGTGCAACGCTGGGCACCGGCATCCTGGTGATCCTTGGCGAGTCCGTGCCGCTGGCCGGGCCGGCGATCTGGATCTCCTTCGTGATCGCTGGTTTGGCTGCCCTCTTCTCTGCAGTGTCCTACGCGGAAATGGCCGGGCTCGTTCCAGTGGCAGGTTCCAGCTACTCCTACTCCTACGCCACCATGGGCGAGGGCATGGCCTGGATCTGCGGTTGGTGCCTGGTGCTGGAATATGCGGTGTCCGTGGCAGCAGTTGCTGTGGGCGCGGGCCAGTACGTCAACGAGACCCTGGCTGCGTTTGGACAGGTCCTGCCCGACGCCATGAGCCAGCCCCCGGGCGATGGTGGGGTGGTAAATGTTCCCGCCATGGTGATCGTGGTCCTTGCCATGATCCTGCTGGTGCGGGGCGCCCGTGAAAGTGCATGGATCAACACCGCGATCGTCATCATCAAAGTGGGCATCCTGATCTTCTTCTGCGCGGTAGCTTTCACCGCTTTCAACGCCGGCAACTTCGAGCCCCTCATGCCGATGGGTGCAGCCGGTGTCTCCGCTGCAGCGTCAAGCGTCTTCTTCTCCTACATCGGATTCGATGCCGCCTCCACCGCCGGCGAGGAAGCCAGGAACCCCAAGCGGGACCTCCCACGCGCCATCATGCTCTCCATGGTGATTGTCACCAGCATCTACGTCCTCGTTTCCGTTGCCGCGATCGGTGCCCGTCCGTGGGGCTGGTTCGATGGCACGGAAGCTGCCCTGGTCCAGATCCTGCATGAGATCACCGGGCAGCCGTGGATCGCACTCGTCTTCTCTGCCGGTGCAGTGCTTGCCATTGCCAGCATCGTGCTGACTGTCCTTTACGGCCAGACCCGCATCCTGCTCTCGATGTCCCGCGATGGCATGGTGCCCAAAGTCTTCGGCCGCGTCTCCCGCCGCACCGGAACGCCAGTCGCCGGGACCCTGATAGTCGGAACCGCCGTCGCCCTCACCGCTGGCTTGGTCCCGCTGGGTGCCTTGGCTGACGCAACGAGCATCGGTACGCTCTTCGCCTTCGCACTGGTCAATCTTGCAGTGATCTATCTCCGGCGCAACCGCCCGGACCTTGACCGTAGTTTCCGGGTTCCGCTGTACCCGATCACCCCGATCCTGGGCACGCTGATGTGTGCCTTCCTGATGCTCAACCTCGGCGCCGACACCTGGATCACGTTCGGTGTTTGGATGCTGGTGGGCATCGCCATCTACTTCGGCTACGGACGCCGGAATTCCAAGGTAGCCGCGCTCAGCGAACAGGACTACCGTGAACTGACCACCAGGGCCGTGAGCCCGGAACCTGTGAAAGCCGCAAACTGATGACCATCGCTACCGAACTTCCCACAGCCGACGTTGCCGCCTCCGCGGCGGAGGCAGGCGAAGCCCCCATCACCATGCTGAACCCGGACTTCCCCTTCAGCTATGACCATTACCTGGCACACCCGGACGGACTCGGCAGCATTCCGGAAGAGAGCTACGGCACGGAAGTGGCCGTCATCGGCGCCGGCCTGTCCGGGCTGGTCACTGCCTATGAGCTCATGAAGCTCGGCCTCAAGCCCGTTATGTACGAGGCCGATCAGATTGGCGGCCGTCTTCGCACTGCGAGCTTCCCCTCGGCGCCCGGCGTCGTAGCCGATCTTGGGGGCATGCGCTTCCCGGTCTCCGGCAAAGCCTTCTACCACTACGTGGACCTTCTTGGCTTGGAAACGCAGGACTTCCCCAACCCGATGGCCCCGGCGACGTCCAGCACCGTGATCGAACTTGCGGGCAAGAAGCACTACGCCACCACGGCAGATGAGCTACCGGAATTTTTCCAGGAAGTGGCCGATGCCTGGAAGGCTGCCGTCAACGATGGTGCTGCGTTCGCGCAAATGCAGGAAGCCATCAAGGCCCGCGACACCAAGCGGATCAAGGAACTCTGGAACGCACTCCTGCCCGAATTGGACGAGCAAACGTTCTACGGATTCATCGCAGCCAGCAAGTCCTTCAAGGAAGCCGGCTTCGCGCACCGTGAAGCCTTCGGCCAGGTGGGCTTCGGCACCGGAGGCTGGGATACCGATTTCCCCAACTCCATCCTGGAGATCCTCCGGGTGGTCTACACCGACGCAGACGACCAGCACCGGCTCATTTCGGGAGGAGCGCAGAGGCTCCCCGAGGCGCTGTGGAACCACGCGCCGTCGGACCTTAAGTACTGGCCGCAGGGCACGTCACTGTCCTCGTTGCATTCCGGCTCGCCGCGCGGAGCCGTGGACAACATCCGCCGAGCGGATAACGGTGACCTGGTAGTCCGTGAAAACTGGGGACGCGAAGCCACGTACCCAGCGGTGGTAACCACCTGCCAGTCGTGGTTGCTGTCCACGCGCATCCACACTGAGGAGGCACTGTTCCCGGCCGAGCTGTGGACGGCGATCGAGCGCTCGCACTACATGCAGTCGTCCAAGACGTTCGTGATGGTGGACAGGCCCTTCTGGAAGGACATCGATCCGGAAACCGGACGCGAAGTCCTGTCCATGACCCTCACCGACCGCCTCAACCGGGCCACATACTTGCTCGACGACGGCCCTGACAAGCCCGCTGTCATCCTCTTGTCCTACACATGGAACGACGACGCACTGAAGTGGCTTGCGCTCACTGCCGAAGAACGCGTCAAGCTGATGCTGCACTCGCTGGAGCAGATCTACCCGGGCGTGGACATTGCCAGCCACATCGTCGGGCAGCCGATCACGGTGTCCTGGGAAGCGGACCCCAACTTCATGGGCGCCTTCAAAGCCAACCTGCCGGGCCATTACCGGTATCAGCAGCGGCTCTTCACCCACTTCAAGCAGGATCAGCTGCCGGAAAGCCAGCGCGGCATCTTCCTCGCCGGTGACGACGTGTCCTTCACCGCAGGCTGGGCCGAGGGCGCCGTGACCACAGGCCTCAACGCCGTGTGGGGGGTAGTGAACCACTTGGGCGGATCGTCCGTCGCAGGAAACCCGGGCCCGGGCGACCTGCTGGACGAGTTCGGGCCAATTTCACTGGACTAGATTTCCGTGGACTAACTGCTGTTGCGGGGCCTGCTCTGCGTCCTAAACCAATCGGAGGGCCCACACCGCCCGGGTTCCCTGGCTGAGCTTGCGAAGTCAGGGAGGCGGTGGGGATGCAGAGCAGGCCCCGCATTGTTTAAGACGCGTGCATTTCCCTGTGTGCCGCGGCGAGGTCCTTGTAGTGGGCGGCGTTGTGCTTGACGCCCTCGAACTCCTCGTCGGTCAATTCGCGGCGCACTTTTGCAGGCACGCCCGCTACGAGTGAGCGCGGCGGAATGACTGTGCCTTCCAGGACCACGGCGCCGGCTGCAATGAGCGAGCCCGTGCCGATCACTGCGCCGTTGAGGATAGTGGCGCTCATTCCGATGAGGCAATCGTCCTCCACAGTGCAGCCGTGGACCACTGCGCTGTGCCCAACGGAGACGCGCTCGCCAACGGTGCAGGGGAATCCGGGGTCGGCGTGCAGGACCACGTTGTCCTGGAGGTTGGAGCCGGCACCCACGCTGATGGCAGCGGTATCGGCACGGACCGAAACCCCGTAAAAGGCGCTGGAGTCCTCGGCCAAAGTCGCTTTGCCGATGATGGATGCGGTGGGTGCAACGAACGCAGATTCATGGATGGCCGGGGTGTCCCCGGCGAAAGTGTAAGAGGGAGCCATGAGCCCAGCCTAGTTGGGTGCGGGGGTGCGCAGGACCAGGAACTGGTAGTGCTGCGTCCAGTTGCCCGCTCCCGGCCCGGACTCTACCCCGGCGCCCTCCGGCCAGGTCCGGAAATGCTCAATCGAGCCGTGCTCCCCGAAAATCCGGCGAACCGTGTCGTCGCTGCGACGACTGAAGAAACGTCGGGGTTCTTCCACGTCCTCCGGGTTGAGGACCTCCTCATCGTCACCGGACCAAAGCCCGACGGCGATTGGCGCACCAGCCGCGCTGACCCGCACAAGTTCGCTGACGACGTCGTGAATCCTGCTATTGGGCACGTGCAGAAGCGTGCTCATGGTCCAAACTGCCGAGAAGACCGAATCGGGGAACGGCAATTGGCGGCCACTGGCGACCGTCGCTTCGAGCCCGTGGGAGCGGGCCACATGGACGCTCTCCGACGACAGGTCCACGCCCGTGTAGTGCAGGCCTGCACGGACGAACTCCAACCCCTCAACCCCGGTCCCGCAGCCCAGCTCGAAGACGGAGTGCCGGTGCTCATCCTTCAGAAGCCGGATGAACCATTCCCGGCACTCCACCCGGTGAGGGGTGAGGGAGCGTGTGTTCCGGACGGGTGCTTGGCGGTCGTAGAAAACTGCGAGGTCAGCTTCGTGGTCAGCTTCGGGGATGCCCTGCATACCCCCAGCTTAGGAGTGACGCTAGTTGAACACCACGGTGCGGGTGCCGTCCAAAAGCACGCGGTGTTCAGCGTGCCACTGGACTGCCTGGGCCAGGGTGCGCCCCTCCACGTCGCGGCCCATCTGGACGAACTGGGCGGCAGTGCGGGCGTGGTCCACACGGATGACTTCCTGTTCGATGATCGGGCCCTCATCGAGGTCCGCCGTCACATAGTGGGCCGTGGCTCCGATGATCTTCACACCGCGGGCGTGGGCCTGGTGGTAAGGCTTGGCACCCTTGAAGGAAGGCAGGAACGAGTGGTGGATGTTGATGGCCTTGCCGTTCAGCTCCGTGCAGAGTTCGTTGGACAGGACCTGCATGTAACGCGCCAGGACCGTCAACTCGACGTCGTGCTCGGCAATCAGTTTCAGGAGTTCGGCCTCGGCTTGGGGCTTGGTCTCCGGGGTCACGGGGATGTGGTGGAACGGGATCCCATAGAACTGGGCCAGCTCTTCGAGGTCGCGGTGGTTTGAAACAATCGCCGGAACCTCGATAGGCAATGTTCCCGTGCGCTGCTGGAACAGGAGGTCGTTCAGGCAATGCGCATCCTTGGAACACAGGATGATGGTGCGGACTTTCTGGCCTACCGGGTTGATCTGCCACGTCATGCCAAAGGTCTCTGCCACCGGACGCAGTGCGGCGGTCAGCTCGTCCTGCGAGGATGCTGTGGTTGCCTCCACGCGCATGAAGAAGTTGCCGGTGCTGGGGCTTCCGTACTGCTGGGAGTCGGCGATATTGCAGCCGGCCTCAAGGAGGGCGCCGGCTACCGCGTGGACGATGCCGGGGCGGTCCGGGCAGGAGAGTGTTACAACGAAAGCGGTGGAGTCAGTCACGCGGATAAGCCTACCTGTGCTGCCTTGTTGTACTGTTAACGGGTCGCAACTGGCGTTGGGTGGACTACCACCAGGGAGCGGCAATCACGAAGACCACGGATCGTACGCCTGGGCCGAGGGTCATGTCTTACCGCTGCACGCACGTGACCGATCCCTCCGTAATCAAGGGGACGCGGGAATGCTGCTGCCGGTAGCCTGACCTGTAGCACCACCCGTTGCCTAGCCAGGAGATCTCCGTGCCTACCACCACCACTTCCGCGTCTGTCAGCAACCAGTCGCTCGCTGAGCTCGATCCCGAGATCGCAGCAGTCCTCGACCAGGAACTCGGCCGCCAGCGCGGCACCCTGGAAATGATCGCCTCCGAAAACTTCGCCCCGCGCGCAGTCATGGAAGCACAGGGCTCCGTCCTGACCAACAAGTACGCCGAGGGATACCCGGGCCGCCGCTACTACGGCGGCTGTGAATACGTCGACGTCGCCGAGCAGTTGGCGATCGACCGCGTCAAGGAACTCTTCGGTGCCGAATACGCCAACGTCCAGCCGCACTCCGGTGCCCAGGCGAACGCCGCAGCACTGTCCGCCATGATCACCCCGGGCGACAAGATCCTCGGCCTCTCCCTGGCACACGGTGGGCACCTGACCCACGGCATGAAGCTGAACTTCTCCGGCAAGCTCTACAACGTAGCTGCTTACCAGGTTGAAGAAGACACCTTCCGCGTGGACATGGACAAGCTCCGCGAGCAGGCCATCGCCGAGAAGCCGCAGGTCATCATCGCCGGCTGGTCCGCTTACCCGCGCCACCTCGACTTCGCTGCCTTCCGCTCCATCGCTGACGAGGTGGGCGCGCTCCTGTGGACGGACATGGCACACTTCGCCGGACTGGTTGCAGCAGGCCTGCACCCGAGCCCGGTCCCGCACTCCGACGTCGTCACCTCCACCGTGCACAAGACCCTCGCAGGTCCGCGTTCCGGTGTCATCCTGGCCAAGCAGGAGTGGGCCAAGAAGCTGAACTCCAACGTCTTCCCGGGCCAGCAGGGTGGCCCGCTCATGCACGTCATCGCGGCCAAGGCTGTTGCCTTCAAGATTGCCGGCAGCGAAGAATTCAAGGAGCGCCAGGAGCGTGTCCTCGAGGGTGCCAAGATCATCGCTGACCGCCTGAACCAGTCCGACGTCGCCGAAGCAGGCGTCTCGGTCCTCACCGGCGGCACCGACGTCCACCTGGTCCTGGTGGACCTGCGTAACTCGCAGCTGGACGGCCAGCAGGCTGAAGACCTCCTGCACTCCGTGGGCATCACCGTGAACCGCAACGCCGTTCCGTTCGACCCCCGCCCGCCGATGGTCACCTCCGGCCTCCGCATTGGTACGCCTGCACTCGCTACCCGCGGATTCGGTGCCACTGAGTTCACCGAGGTTGCCGAGATCATCGCAACTGCCCTGAAGGCTGGCTCCGCTACAGACGTGGAGGCCCTCCAGGGCCGCGTGGACAAGCTCGCTGCCGACTTCCCGCTGTACCCGCAGCACGAGCAGTGGTAACCCACGCATAAAGCATCACCCGGGCATTGACCCGGAGCCAACGGGATCCGCCGCCACACCACAGGCGGCGGGTCCCGCTGCATGAACCTCACAGTAGGTTTTTGAATAGGTCACCCACCAGAAAGAGCAGATGGAATGACACAGTCCACCGCACAGATCCTTGACGGCAAGGCCACCGCCGCAGCCATCAAGGCAGAACTGACCGAACGCGTTTCCGTCCTCGCAGCAAAGGGCATCGTCCCCGGCCTGGGTACCATCCTGGTGGGTTCGGACCCCGGCAGCACCTGGTACGTCGGCGGCAAGCACAAGGACTGCGCAGAGGTGGGCATCCAGTCCATCCGCCGGGATCTGCCCGAGGACATCACCCAGGAAGATCTCCTGAAGGTTGTCCGCGAGCTCAACGAGAACCCGGAATGCACGGGCTACATCGTTCAGTTGCCGCTGCCCAAGCACATTGACCAGGACGTCATCCTCGAAGCCATGGATCCGAACAAGGACGCCGATGGCCTCCATCCCATGAACCTCGGCCGCCTGGTGGCCAACGTCAGTGGCGAAATGAAGTCCCCGCTTCCCTGCACGCCCAAGGGCTGTGTGGAATTGATGCGCCGGCACGGCATTGAGCTCAACGGCAAGCGCGTCCTGGTAGTGGGCCGCGGCGTCACCATCGGCCGCCCCATCGGCCTCCTTCTCACCCGTAGGGAAGTCAACGCCACGGTCATCCTGGCCCACACGGGAACCGTTGACCTGCCCGCGGAACTCAAGCAGGCCGACGTCGTGATTGCCGCTGCAGGTGTACCGCACATGATCAAGGCTGAAGACCTCAAGCCGGGCGCAGTAGTGCTCGACGTCGGCGTCAGCCGCGTGGAGGACGCTAACGGCAAGGCGGTGGTCACCGGAGACGTGGACCCGGCAGCTGCCGACGTCGCCGCCTGGCTGTCCCCGAACCCGGGCGGCGTGGGTCCGATGACCCGCGCCATGCTGCTCGCCAATGTTGTGGAGAGCGCCGAGCGCGCAGCGGGCATCGCCTGACGCCTGCTGGAAACTGGAACCTGCTTGAAACTGTAAACAGAGCCAGGGTGCCTACTCCTCCGGGAGTAGGCACCCTGCTCCGTTAACCCGACGACGAACACCCGGACCAAAGCTAGGCTCGGTGTATGCAACCCCGTTTCCCTGGACCCGAGAGCTCTCCTGGACCACGGGGATTTCCAGGCCCAGGCCGGTTTGCTGGTCCACGCCGTTTTGCCGGCCCACCCACGAGCTTCATCGTCATCACAGTGGCCCTCATCCAGGTGGCAGGGACGCTTTTTTCTGCGGGCCACCAGGACGCCCCACGGCCCTTGGACGCGCTTGCGATCCTGTTGCTGCTGGCCGGACCTGCGGGACTGGCGTTCCGGAGGCGGGCGCCTGTAGTTATGCTTCCGGTCGCGCTCCTGGCCACGGGTGTCTATGTTGGCCTTGGCTACGCCTGGGGTCCCATTGCGCTCTCACTGGCGGTGGCCATCGTGCTGACGTCGTCCGCGGGTTTACGGTGGCAGGCGTGGGCGGGGGCAGGTATCGCGGCTGCCGCAGTGGTGTTCGCAGCCGCCCTCAGCGGCGATCCCAACTGGCTCCTCCGCGCTTCAGCCGGAGTGGGATGGGCAGCCATTTTGGTGCTGATAGGACAGGGATTTCGACGCCGGAGCGAGCGGTTCGCGGAGTACCGGCGTCGCCGGGAGGCCGCCCGGAAGGCCGAACGCGATGCGTACCGGCTCACGCTTGCCCGCGATATCCACGATGTCGTGGCCCATTCCTTATCCATGATCAACGTGCAGGCATCGGTGGCGTTGCACGTGGGCTCGGATGATCCCCAGAAGCTCCGGCCCGCACTGGAAGCCATCAAGGCAGCCAGCAAGGAATCGCTCACGGAAGTCCGGCAACTCCTGGGCGTATTGCGGGAGGACGTCCCGCTAGCCCCGGCGGCCCGGCCTACGCTCGCCAGGATCCCCGAACTTGTGAAGAACGCGGAGCTGGGGGGCTTGCAGGTGCGCTTTGAGGACCACTCGAACCATGAGCTCGTCGGCCCGGCGCAGCAGGAAGCGGCGTACCGGATCATCCAGGAAGCGCTGACCAACGTCGGCAGGCACTCAGGTGCCCAATCCGCCGTCGTGCATCTTGCCCGGACCGAGGACGCGCTGACTGTCCGGATAGACGACGACGGCGCGGGCATGGGCGGGGCGCTCCCGGGCAACGGCCTCACGGGGATGCGTGAGAGGGCGGTCGCCTTGGGCGGGACGCTCACGCTGCACGAACTCCAGCCCGGGCTCCGCGTGGAAGCAACTTTGCCTGCACAACAAGAAGGAAACCACCCATGATCCGCATCCTCCTCGCTGATGACCAGACCCTCATCCGGGCAGGCTTCCGCGCGCTTCTGGATGCTGAACCGGACATGGAAGTGGTGGCTGAAGCCGGCACTGGCAGGGAGGCTGTGAGGCTGGCGGTGCGCGACAAACCGGACGTCATCCTCATGGACATCCGGATGCCGGACGATGACGGCCTCACCGCCACCCGCAGAATTCTTGCAGACCCGGCCCTCGCCGGCACGCGCATCATCATCCTGACCACCTTCGAGCTCGACGAGTACATTGCCGAGGCCGTCCGTGCGGGCGCAGCTGGTTTCCTGGTGAAGGACACCGAACCTGCGGAGCTCATCCGCGCCGTCCGGGTAGTCCACGACGGCGATGCGCTGCTCTCGCCCTCGGTGACCCGACGGATCATGGCTCAGCTGGCGTCCCAGAGCCGGGCGGCAGGAAAGGTAATTCCCCTGGAGCAGGTGACGGAACGCGAACGCGAAGTCCTGGCCTTGGTGGGGGAGGGCCTGAACAATGCCGAGATCGCCGAACGCCTGTTCATCACGCCGCTGACCGCGAAGACCCACGTATCGCGCATCATGACCAAGCTGATGGTCCGCGACCGCTCCCAGCTGGTGGTGCTCGCGTATGAATCAGGACTGGTGCGGCCAGGTTGGAGCAGTTGACGGGCTGCTTCCGACTCCCAAGGGAGTAGGGCAGCACCTGCAGGTGACTCCCGACGGCGGACGTCCCGCCGCCCGTCCCCGGGCAGACTCAAATCAGAGCCGAAAGACGGTTCGCGCCGGGAATCGGCGGAGAGAGTTTGGATCACTGACATGTTCACCGCATTGACTTCAATCGTCGGGGAGACCACCACGCTCGGGGGAGCGCTGGCACAGCTACCGGCCACCGTCGTCGCACACGGTCCCTGGGGTGACGGCACCTACTGGCCGTTCTTCCTCCTGTTCCCGCTGTTCTGGATCCTCGTGATCTTCCTGTTCATTTTCGTCGGCCGGCGGGCTTGGCGCCGCAACCATCACTGGGTAGCAACCCAGGGCGCTGAGGGCGTGCTGCGTGAACGCTATGCACGGGGCGAAATTGATGAGACCGAGTTCCGGCAGCGGCTGGAGGTACTGCGCTCGCAGCCACCGTCCTGACTTGGACGAAAGGCGAAATGAGAGGGCTCTTGCAAAAATATCTGCAAGAGCCCTTTCACATATTCGTTGGCGCTACTAGTCTGCTGAGGGTGCACAATGAAGCAACCGGCTCTGCAACACACTCCGAATCGTGGCAAACCAGCTTCGACATGAACCCACCCACCGTCATCAGCGCGCGGAACCTCACCAAGACCTATGGCGAGCTCACAGCCGTGGACAACATCTCCTTCGATGTTCCGGCGGGGGAGTCCTTCGGGCTGCTCGGCCCCAACGGCGCGGGCAAATCCACCACCATGAAAATGATCGGCGGCGTCTCCCAGCGCACTTCAGGAACGCTGAACATCATGGGCCTGGACCCGGAATCCCACGGGCCCGAAGTCAGGGCACACCTGGGAGTCGTTCCACAGCAGGACAACCTTGACGAAGAACTGAAGGTCCGCGAGAACCTGATCGTTTACGGTCGCTACTTCGGGCTCCCGTTGAGCTACCTGCGGCCCAAAGCGGACGAGCTCCTTGAATTCGCGCAACTCACGGACAAAGCCAACTCCAAAGTGGATGCCCTGTCCGGCGGCATGAAACGGCGGCTCACCATTGCACGCTCGCTCATCAACGAACCCCGGATCCTCCTGCTCGACGAGCCCACCACGGGCCTTGACCCACAAGCCCGGCACATCCTCTGGGACCGCCTGTTCCGGCTCAAGGAAAACGGCGTCACACTGATCCTGACCACCCACTACATGGACGAGGCAGAGCAGCTCTGTGACCGCCTGATCGTGGTGGACAAGGGCAAGATCATGGCCGAGGGGTCGCCGGCCAGCTTGATCCGCGAGCACTCCTCCCGCGAAGTACTTGAACTCAGGTTCGGGTCCGAGCGGAACTCGCGTATCGGCGTCGAACTTCAGGGCATTGGCGAGCGGCTCGAGACACTGCCTGACCGCGTGCTCATCTACGCGCACGACGGCGAAGCGGCGCTGGAGCAGGTTTCCGCGCGCGGGCTGCGCCCGATGACGTCCCTGGTGCGCCGTTCCTCGCTGGAGGACGTGTTCCTGCGGCTCACCGGTAGGAGCCTCGTTGACTAGCGGGGCTGAGAAGCCAATCACGACGGCGGGGCAGCCGTTGCGGGCACACTCGCCTGCCGTCTCGGCGGCCAGGGCACGGCGTTGGGGTTCCTTTTTCTACGCGGAACAAGTGCTCCGCGTCATGCGCAATTACGGCTGGTCCGTGGTTCTCTACAGCGTGGGACAGCCCGTGGCCTACTTGTTCGCTATGGGAGTGGGGCTGGCAAGCCTTGTCGATGCGAACAGCGAATCTGTGTTCGGTGGCGTCAGCTACCTGGAATTCGTAGCACCTGCGCTGCTGGTGTCCGCGGCGGTCATGACGGCTTCCGGGGAATTCTCCTACCCCATCATGGACGGCTTCAAATGGCGTCGGGTGTTCTACGGGCCGCATGCCTCGCCTCTGGTACCGCAGCAAATAGCGAGCGGTCACATCATGGCCAGCACGCTCAGGTTCCTGCTGCAGTCGCTGGTCTATTTAGCGGTGGTGGCCATGTTCGGGGCGTCGCCGAGTCCGTGGGGCTGGGTATCCGCGCTGGTTGCCACCGTGGCGGCGTTGTCCTTCGGCCTGCCACTCATGGCCTATGCCGCCAGCATCACACAGGACAAAGGACAGTTCGCTTTGGTGCAGCGGTTCATTGTCATGCCACTGTTTCTGTTCTCCGGGACGTTCTTTCCCCTGGACACGCTGCCGTGGGCTGTCCGTTGGATCGGCTGGATATCGCCTGTTTGGCACGGAACTGAGCTGGGACGGGTCTTCACCTATGGCATGGACGAGAACCCCTTGCTGACCATTACGCATGTCGTGTACCTCCTGGGAACGGCCACTGTTGGCTGGCTGCTGGTCCGGCGCCAGTTCGTGAAGAGGATGGGCTCATGAGTATCCTGACCGGCGGCCACAGCGCCACCGATATCGCCCGGGAACGCAAGTTCGGGCCGCTCTATTCGCGAAACGCCAAGGCCGTGGTAGCTCGTGGCCTCATGGCCGCCAAGTCCAGTACCTGGCTGGTGTTGCTGTCCGGGTTCTTCGAGCCTGTGCTCTTCCTGTTGGCCATGGGTGTTGGCATGGGCTCTATCGTGGGCACAGTCCAAGGACCCGGCGGCGAAGACATCAGCTACGCGGCCTACATAGCGCCCGCACTCCTGGCTGTCTCAGCCATGAACGGTGCCATCTACGATTCCACCTGGAACGTGTTCTTCAAGATGAACTTCGCCAAGCTGTACCAGGGGATGCTCTACACATCCCTCGGCCCGCTGGACGTCGCGATGGGCGAGATCTTCCTGGCACTGTTGCGGGGCCTTCTCTATGCCACGGGATTCACCGCGGTGATGGGGGTCATGGGCCTGATCACTACCTGGTGGGCCATCCTGGTGATCCCTGCATCAGTGTTGATTGCCTTCGGCTTCGCGAGCTTCGGCATGGGCATCACCAGCTTCATGAAGACGTTCCAGCAGATGGACTGGATCAACTTCTTCCTGTTGCCCATGTTCCTCTTCAGCGCCACGTTCTATCCGCTCAGCGTCTACCCGCAGGTCATCCAGTGGTTCATCCAAGCCATGCCCCTGTGGCACGGGGTTGAGCTGCTGCGGCAGATCAGCGTGGGCTCGTTCAGTCCTGCCACAGCCATCCACGTTGGTTACTACCTGGTGATGATCGCGCTGGGGATCATGCTCACCACCGGACGGCTGCGCCAGTTGTTCCTGAAGTGATGGAGTTTGTGTTCGCCATCCGTGGAAGCGGCGCAGGCACCTTCGGGGGTTTGCGACAATTGACTCATGCAATCTCTCGGCGACCCGCACCCGTCCACGTCCTCGTCCGGTAAAGGCCTTTTCAAGGGCTTCCGCATCGGCGGCCTGGGGATGACCGTAGTCATCATCGCCTTCGTGGTGGCCGTCATTTTCGCGGCCAACCAGAACGATTTTGTGGGTTGGGTTGTTGCGGTGGTCGCCTTCGGCTGGCTCGCGCTCGCCACCTTCGTGGTGTTCAGCATTCGAAGGGCCGCGCGGCGAGCCGGAGCAAAATTGAGCGAAGCGCAAGCCGCTTTCAACTCGGCGACCGGCCGCGCGCCGTCGTCGTCCTCGGCTGACAGCGGCGGTACCCGCGTGGTCGCCGAACGCAGCCAGGCCGACGAGGTCCGGGACCTCAAGCTGGACCACTCCTTCAAGATTGTCCAGGTGCAGGTCCGCGTTGTGGATGAGGAACGTGCCAGGGGTGCAGCGGCAAACCAGGACACCATCAACCGCGCGCTGGAAACCATTGCCATCACGGCCACCAATGCCCGGGACATGATCAAGTCCTCAGGTGGCTCGGACGAGCCCGTGGCCGGCACCATCATCGACTAGAGTAGACCGGGTGAGTACGGCATTGAAGAAGGACTTCCTTCGCATCGCATCGGTCAACGTCAATGGCCTTCGGGCTGCCTACAAGAACGGTATGGCGGAATGGCTGGAGCCACGCGAGGTTGACATCCTCTGCCTGCAGGAAGTCCGTGCTCCTGATGCCATCGTCAACACGCTGCTCGGCGAAGGCTGGTACATCCTCCACGCTGAGGCTGAGGCAAAGGGCCGCGCAGGGGTTGCCATTGCTTCCCGCGAGGAACCCACCGCCACCCGGATCGGGATTGGCGATGACTACTTCGCCACCGCGGGCCGCTGGGTTGAAGCGGATTTCTCCGTCAGGAACACCCACGGCGAATCCTCCACGTTGTCCGTGGTCAGCGCTTACGTTCACTCCGGTGAGGCAGGCACGCCCAAGCAGGATGACAAGTACCGCTTCCTGGACGCCATGACCACCCGTCTCCCCGAGCTCGCCAAGCACAGCGATCACGCGCTGGTAGTTGGCGATCTCAACGTCGGGCACACCGAACTGGACATCAAGAACTGGAAGGGCAACGTCAAGCGTGCCGGTTTCCTGCCAGAAGAGCGCGCTTATTTTGACCGCTTCATGGGCGAAGAAATCGGATGGAGGGATGTCTACAGGGGCCTGGCAGGAAATGTCGCCGGCCCCTACACCTGGTGGTCCCAGCGCGGAAAGGCCTTTGACACTGACACAGGCTGGCGCATCGACTACCACCTGGCTACTCCCGGACTTGCAGCGGCCGCGTTCTCGGCTGTCGTGGATCGGGCGCCTTCGTGGGACACCCGCTTCTCTGACCACGCACCGCTGGTAGTGGACTACCGGCTCTAAGCTTCACGAAAGTATTGCTCAATGACTAGCTCCATCACGACTGAAACCGGCACCCCAGCCGCCACACTGCCCAGCGGGAGTACCGTGACCTCCACCAAGCTTGCCGTTGGCGCCAAGCAGCGCGTCCTTTCAGGCATGCAGCCCTCGGCTGACTCCCTGCACCTTGGCAACTACCTTGGCGCTTTGGTCAACTGGGTTCGCATGCAGGACGAGTACGACGCTGTCTTCTTCATTCCGGATTTGCACGCCATCACCGTTCCGCAGGATCCTGCCGAGCTCGCCCGCCGCACCAGGGTCACCGCCGCCCAGTACATCGCTGGCGGCGTGGACGTGGAGAAGTGCACACTGTTCGTGCAATCGCAGGTTCCCGAGCACGCCCAGCTTGCCTGGGTACTGAACTGCATCACCGGCATGGGTGAAGCCGGCCGCATGACCCAGTTCAAGGACAAGGCACAGAAGCAGGGCTCTGACCACGCCAGCGTCGGCCTGTTCACTTATCCGATCCTGCAGGCTGCAGACATCCTGCTGTATCAGCCGCACGGCGTACCCGTGGGCGAAGACCAGCGCCAGCACGTGGAGCTCAGCAGGGACCTCGCCAACCGCTTCAACAGCCGTTTCGGCGAGACGTTCCAGGTGCCCGAGCCCTTCATCCAGAAGGAATCGGCAAAGATCTACGATCTCCAGAACCCCACGGCCAAGATGTCCAAGTCTGCCGAATCACCCGCTGGCCTCATCAACCTGTTGGATGACCCCAAGACCGTTGCCAAGCGCATCAAGTCCGCTGTCACTGACACTGAGACCGAGATCCGCTACGACCGCGAAAACAAGCCGGGCGTCTCCAATCTGCTCACCATCTACTCGGCTATCAGTGGTACCCCGGTAGAGAAGATCGTGGCTGATTACCAGGGCAAGATGTACGGCCACCTGAAAGTGGACCTCGCCGAACTCGTTTCGGGACGCCTTGCCCCCATCCGTGAGCGTGCCAACGAACTTCTCGCGGACCCGGCAGAATTGGACCGTCTTCTGGCTCACGGTGCGGACAAGGCGCGTGAGATCGCCTCGGCGACGCTCGCCGATGTCTACTCCAAGGTAGGCTTCCTGCCGTACCGAGGGGATGCATACCGCAGCGAGCAAGGAGTCCGCTAAGTTCATGTGCGCAGCTGGCCAGCTTAACGTCAAGACCGGTACCCCTCAAGGCGTCGGTCCGGACGAATCGCGCCAGCCTGCTGTCACCGGCACCGACTGCGGTGCCGGTGACACCATGTGCGTTGGGGTGATCCTCGGTTTCCCGCCGGAGATCGCGCGGGAACTGCAGGCCTGGCGGGCATCCTTTGGCGATCCCATGGCCGAAGTCATCCCCGCCCACATCACACTCATCACTACCACGCCCACACAGGACTGGGCAGCCACCCGGGACCACGTGCGCGAGGTGGCCCGCTCACAGGAACCGTTCACCATCACCATTTCCGGTACCGGTTCCTTCCGGCCCGTTTCGCCCGTGGTGTTCGTCAACGTCGAAGAAGGCTTTGAAGAGTGCGTGCAGCTGCACGAAAAGCTCCAAACGGGTCCGCTTGAGCGTTTGCTTCCCTTCCCGTACCACCCGCATGTCACCGTGGCCCATGACGTCGCCAAGGAAAACCTGGACGAGGCCGAAACGGTCCTGAGAGATTACCGGGCAACCTTCCCAGTGGTTAGCATGGGACTTTACGAGCACGACACCAACGGAATTTGGCAGCTACGGGAAGAGCTCGACTTTGGCGGCGACACTGACAAAACGCAGCAGGCGGAATCAACATCCACCGGCCGGAAGTCCTCCGCTGCCAACTGAGCTGGCAAAGCTAAAACTTCAACTTCTTCACAAGCGGCAGGACTGGGGCCACGCCAAGCGGGCCGGAGAAGGCCTGCCGAAGAGGGCCGGCGCCCTTCTCGCCCTCCTGCTCGCAAGGCTGAACACCAACCGGGCCATGCGCTCCTTCCAGAACTACACCCGGCAGCATGGGCCGCTTCTGAGTGCCGGCATTGGCTTCAACATGTTCTTCTCCGTCACAGGTCTGCTGACCACGGGTTTCGCCATCGCCGGAATCGTCCTGGGCGGCAACCCGGTTCTCGAAGACGCCGTCATTCGCAGCGTCGCCTCTGCAGCTCCGGGACTCCTCCAGGTCAACGGCGGTGAGGGACTGGTTGATCCGCAAACGCTGCTCAATCCTTCAGGGCTTGGATGGACCGCCGTCATCGCGGCTGCGGTAACCATCTTCACGTCCCTTGGGTGGATTGCCAGCGTCAGGGAAGGCCTGCGGGGCGTGATGGATGCTGCTCCGCTCCAGCGCAGCCCCGTCCTTCAGAAACTGGTCGACGCCGGTACGCTCCTGCTCCTTGGCGTGATCCTCGTGGTCAGCGCCGGCGCGTCCCTCATCTTTGGCACAGCTGCCGACTGGATCTTCGACCTCCTCAGGTTGGATGAAGCGGTCGCGGCGCCCGTGGCAGCCGTCGTCAAGGTGGTCGTCCCCCTCCTGCTGAACTGCGCGACGGCGGCCGTGCTGTTCCACATTGCAGGTGGCCTCAAACTGGGGCGCCGGGCATTCATCGAAGGCGTTGCATTGGCCGGTATCGGGACCACCGTGCTTCAGCTATTCAGCACCGAACTCCTCGCCCGGGCAGGACAGAACCCTGTCCTCGCCTCGTTCGCGATCATCATTGGCCTTCTCATCTGGTTCAACCTGGTAAGCCAGGTCTATCTCGTTTCCGCTTCGTGGGCCGCCATCAGCGAGGCTGACCTGCAGGCGGGGGAGACCCCGCGCAAAAAGGTCCTCGGTTCACGCCGCACAACTCCCCAGACGTAGGGCTACTTTCTTCCAGGAGGTGCTATGAACAACCAGCTGTGGATCGCTTGCCTCCTGGGAACCGCAGCAGGGCTGGTGGTTGGCCAGCTCGTCTTCAACTCTCCATTTGTGGGGATGCTCGTTGGCCTCGGCCTGGGCGCCTTGGTGGGAGCGGCCGTAGGACCCCGCCGCGAATAGGCAACGCGAGGTCACTTAAGGCCCCTTCCAGAAGGAAACATGGGCCATAAGTGACCCCGGGTTGCTACCAGCCCGGCTAGGGTGCCCGGACCAGCCCTTCCCAAGCAACGGTCCAGTCAGCCGGGAAACCTGGTGCGTGGCGGTCCGGTCCGTTGTCCCAGCCAGCTGCCATGAGCGCCACGGCGGCCAGGAGCCCACCATTCCCGGGCAAGTAGAGCGGCAGGGAATCGGTTTGACGGTTGTGCCCGTTGGTCAGCACGGTGTTCTTTCCGGCGTCGAGGAGAAGGGCGTCAACGGCAGCTTCGGGATCTTCCAGTCGCGCCGCAGTCATTGCCATTACTGGATAGTCCCAACCCCAGGTGCTGCCCCAATCCCAGTCCGCCAGGACATCCGACAGGGTGGCGCGCATGATGTCCGGATCAATCAAGTCCGTCCGAGGCAGGACGCCAAGCGCGCACAGCATCGAAGGGTGGTCCGTGCGGATGGTGAAGGGCTCCACGTCGATGGCAGCGTAAACGCCGTCGATCACGCGTGGCGGTACCATGCCATCTGCCACGTCCGACCATGCCTGCACAGGTTCCAGACCGAGCCGATCGCGCCAGGCAACTGCGGTCCGGAGGCCCCACTGCCAGTAGGCCAACTCAAACGTGGGATTGGTGACCTTGGCCCGGATAGAGCCGTAGCTTTCCTGTGCCGGAATCAACGGTGGCCCCAGCTCGAACCCGCGCGATGTGGGATGCGCAAAGTCGGCCATGAAAGCAGCTGACTCGAACACGATCTCCGCAAATCCTTCCAACACTTCACGGCTGGGATTTGCCCGGTACACAAGCTCGGCCAAGTGAATAGGATGTGGCTGCTGCCAGATCAGGAATGTCCCGATGGGACTTGGGCTTTCCCGGCCGTCCGGTCCGATCTGCTTGGGCCAGCGGACGCCGTCGAATCCCTGCGCGTTTGCAGTTTGACGCGATTTCTCCAGGACTGTGGAGTACCACCGTAGCGATGGCAGGAGCAGCTCCGCGCGGTTCCAGTGCGCAAAGTGCGCGGCATGCCACCAATGCATCTCCAAGTGGAAGCGGCCACGCCAGGAGTTGCACACAAGTCCGGTTTCCTGCGGAGGTAGCGAACCCGAGCAATTGATCGCCGTCAGATACTGGGAAAGGACAATCCTTCGCTCCAATTCCTTGGCCCTGGGATCCTCGGTCGCATCAAGTTCGATCGCCCCGCCCGAGGACCAGAACCCAGGCCAATAGGCTTGGGAAGCTGCGATCACGCTACGGCCAGGTGAAAGCTCGACGCCGGTCCAGTCAGTGGCTGCATAGCTCACCGCGGGTGTCGTGGCTGTTCGCCTGTTGTTGCCTCGAGGGATACAGTCGCCATCTCCGGCGGAAAGGAATGCGACGGAGAAGTCCAGCACCTCGTTGGTGTCCGGACCTCCGGCCGTAGCAGGAGCTACTTGGAGTTGGTGCTGTTCGGTCTGTTCCACTGTCAGGTTTTGGCCGGTGATGACAACCTGATAGCGGGCCTCGTCCAGCTCGCGGTGGACTGTCCATGTTGCGCAACCATCGTGCTCTTCAGACATCGCCGGGCGGTCAAGCGAGGTGGTGTGGGCGTCCGGACTGTTCCAGTCAGCCGCGTCATGCCACGCCTCGGAGCCGTAGGGGAAACCGACGCCCACAACCAAGCCGGCACCAAGCGCCGTCGATTCCACGCGGAAGCCGAGCTCATCAGCGTCGGGGTGGCACGCCGTCGTGACCTTGACGGCGTGTCCGGCCAAAGTGAAGCGGCTGGTAACTACTCCCGACCATAAATCGAGTGTTTGTTCGGTGTCGGTGATCTCAGTCTCACGGATGGAGCGCGCCGTGCCATTCTCCAGCCAGCGGAAGCCGATGCGCCCCAGGTCCAGCCGATGCTGGTTCGCCCGGAGCCAGGTTTCAGCCAGGGATGTGTCGGTCTCGCGATCATTGACGATGCCACCCACCATGTCCACGTAGGGCACTGGGCCACGGGGCGAATCGTAGGGGACTATCGAGCCGGCCAGGTCGTAGGGCCGTGCCGGCGGCACGGAGTGCCAACCCCATTGGGATTGGATTCCCAGAAGCGTGCCCGGCGGGAGGTCATCACGGGCGCCCACAGGGTAGGCCACGGGAAAAGTCTGCAACCCGGTGAGATCCAGTGTGAATGCGAATTCGCCATTGCCGACGGATACTGGGCTCCGCGGATCAAGGTGTTTCTGGCGCACGTTGTGGCGCTGGACGAGTGCCTGGCGGTCGATTGCAGCGGATTCGGACCTCTTGGTCAAGGCGCACTCCTCAGTAGGCAAAATAGTTCATATCCAAAACTATTGACGAATATACACCGCCTTGATACGTTTCAGGAACCGTTTTCTTGAGTCTGAAAGAAGCCTACCCAATGACGCGTAAATCTCTCCGTAGTATCCGGAAGTCAATAGCTTTCATAGCAGCCGTCAGCATGTTGGGACTCACCGCAGCCTGCTCGAGCCCCACATCCAACCAGGCCGAGGACGGGCCTGTGGAAATCCGGTTCTCATGGTGGGGCAACGCCACCCGTGCCGAACTGACCAACAAGGCCATCAAGGAGTTTGAGGCCGCCAACCCCAACATCAAGGTCAAGCCGGAGTATGGCGACATTGGAGGCTATTTCGACAAGCTGGCTACCCAAGTGGCAGCGAACGACGCCCCCGATGTCATCACCATGGGAGGTGCCTACCCCGCCGAATATGCCAACCGCGGCGCCCTGCTGGATCTGTCCAAGGTGGACGGCTCCCTCGACCTCTCCAAAATGGACCAAGGAGCCCTTGAAAACGGGCAGGTCCAAGGCAAGCAGTACGGCATCTCCACTGGTGCCAACGCCTTGGCCATCGTAGTGAACCCCGCTGTTTTCCAGGCTGCAGGCGTTGCCCTACCGGACGACAACACATGGTCGTGGGATGACTTCGCAAAGACCGCCGAAGACATCACGGCCAAGAGCCCCAAGGGAACCTACGGCACTGCCACAGTCCTCACGCATGACTCGCTGGACGCCTTCGCCCGTCAGCGCGGCAAGTCGCTTTACACAGAAGACGGCCAGTTGGGACTGGACAAGGAAACCGTGCGGGACTATTTCGATTTCTCGCTCAAGCTCAGCGAGTCGGGCGCAGCCCCCAGCGCTTCGGAAACGGTGGAGAAGCTCAACGTCAGCACTGAACAGACGCTCATGGGCATGGGGCAGGCCGGCATGATGCTCACGTGGACGAACTCCCTGACCGCACTGAGCAAAGCCTCCGGCGCTGAGCTGAAGCTGCTGAAATTGCCTGGGGAGACGCCCACGCCCGGCATCTGGCTGCAGTCATCGCAGTTCTACACCATCTCCGCGCGCAGCAAACACACGGATGCCGCTGCCAAGCTGGTCAGCTTCCTTGTGAACAATGAGGCCGCAGCAAAGATCATCCAGAGCGACCGTGGCGTGCCCAGCAACTCCGGCATGCGTACGGCCATCCAGGATCTGCTCACACCGCAGGGCAAGGCAGAGGCCGCCTACATCGACCAGATCGGCAAGATGGACTTCGCCCCGACGTTCATCGGTCCCACTGGTTCAACAGCGGTCTCTGAGATTACTGCCCGCATCAACACCGAAGTACTGTTCAAGCGGCCGACCCCGGAGAAGGCCGCCGAGCAGTGGCTTAGTGAGAGCAAGGCCGCCATCAGCAAATAGGCGAACGCCAACGCGGGGTCACTTAAGGCCCCTTCCAGAAGGAAACATGGGCCATAAGTGACCCCGGGTTGGTCTTAGGCGTCGCGGACTTCCAAATACGGATCGGCCCAGGCACTGATGATCCGCGCAACCCGTGCCGCCTGGCCCTTCCCCGTGAGGAGATGCTCGCTGCCCTCCAGGGAGATAAAACTCCGGGGGTGTCGGGCAGTCCGGAAGATTTCGCTGGCGTTGTCGATGCCCACAGTGTTGTCGGTGGGGGAGTGCATCACCATCAACGGCTTGTGGAGGGTGCGGATGCAGTCGCGCAGGTCAGCGCGTTCCACGTCCTCCACAAAGTGCCGGCGGATTTCCATGGGCCTGCCACCGAGGTCAACCACGGCGCTGCCGTCACGCAGGATGGAATCAATCTCGGCGTCGAACATGTGCTCAACGTGCTTTGGCTCGTAAGGTGCGCCTACGGTCACCACGGCGTTGAGGCCAGGGATATCGCGCGCAGCGGCCAGCACAGCGGCGCCGCCGAAGGAGTGGCCCACCAGCAAGGAGACCGGCCTGTCCTGCGACCGCATGAAGGCGGCAGCGAGGATGGTGTCAGCCACCTTGACGCTGAACGAGCCCGCGGACCATTCCCCGGCAGAGCCGCCCAAGCCAAGGTTGTCGAACCGAAGCATGCCCACACCCTGCTCTGCGAGACCTTTGCAGATCCGAGAGGCAGCAGGGCTGTCCTTGCCAAGGGTCAGCCCATGCGAGTAGACGCCCCAGCCACGGACAGGACCCTCAGGCACGTCTACGATGCCGGCGAGGGCGTCACCCGTGCTTCCGGTGAAAGTGATCTTCTCAGGGCGTGACACGCTGATCTCCTTGCTTTTGCGGCTACCGGCCCGGGTCCAGGTTAGCCAAATGATTAACGACGACGGCGCCACGCACCAAAAGTGGTGAGCGGCGCCGTCGTCGGTTGGTTCCTTAGGGGACCGGCAAACTAGATCTTGCGGGCCAGGATGGCCTGCTTGACCTCAGCGATTGCCTGGGTCACCTGGATGCCGCGGGGGCATGCTTCCGAGCAGTTGAAGGTGGTGCGGCAACGCCACACGCCTTCTTTGTCGTTCAGGATTTCCAAGCGCATGTCGCCGGCGTCATCACGGGAATCGAAGATGAAGCGGTGTGCGTTGACGATTGCGGCCGGACCAAAGTACTGGCCGTCGGTCCAGAAGACCGGGCAGGAGGAGGTGCAGGCAGCACACAGGATGCACTTGGTGGTGTCGTCAAAGCGCTCACGGTCCTCAACGGACTGCAGGCGTTCCTTGGTGGGCTCGTGGCCCTTGTTGATCAGGAACGGCATCACTTCGCGGAAGGACTGGAAGAAGGGTTCCATGTCCACGATCAGGTCCTTCTCCACAGGGAGGCCCTTGATCGGCTCGACGGTGATGGGCTTGGTGGTGTCCAGGTCCTTCAGCAGCGTCTTGCAGGCGAGGCGGTTGCGGCCGTTGATGCGCATGGCATCCGAACCACAGACACCGTGTGCGCAGGAGCGGCGGAAGGAAACGCTGCCGTCGATCTCCCACTTGACCTTGTGGAGGGCATCCAGAACGCGGTCCGTGCCGTACATGGTCAGCTTGTAGTCATCCCAGCGTGCTTCGTCCGAGATCTCGGGATCGTAGCGGCGGACGCGGAGCGTGATGTGGAAGGTGGGAATTTCACCGTCGCCCGCAACGCTTGCCGGGAGCTCGATCTTGGAAGCGGGCTCTGCCATTTCGGTCGTCATTAGTACTTACGCTCCATCGGCTCGTAACGGGTGAAGATGACGGGCTTCGTCTCAAGACGGATGCCCGCAACAGATTCCGCCGAGGAGTCGACGGTGACGGAAGTGTCCAGGTAAGCCATGGAGTGCTTCATGAACTTTTCGTCATTGCGGTCCGGGAAGTCTTCGCGGTAGTGGCCACCGCGGGACTCTTCACGGTGCAGGGCACCGACTGTCATGACCTTGGCCATGTCCAGCAGGAAGCCCAGCTCCACTGCTTCCAGGAGGTCCAGGTTGAAGCGCTTGCCCTTGTCCTGGACGGTGACGTTCTTGTACCGCTCTTCGAAGGAAGCGATGTCGCTAAGGACCTGCTCCAGGGATTCCTTGGTGCGGAACACCTGCATGTTCGCATCCATGGTGTCCTGCAGTTCCTTGCGGATCTGGGCAACACGTTCTGTGCCGTTGCCGTTGAGCAGGCCGTTGAGGATGCCGCGGGTCATTGCCTCGGGGTCCTCGGGCAGCTCGACGAAGTCGGCCGTCTTGGAGTACTCCGCAGCGGCGATACCGGCCCGCTTGCCGAAGACGTTGATGTCCAGGAGCGAGTTGGTGCCGAGTCGGTTGGAGCCGTGCACGGAAACACAGGCAACTTCACCGGCTGCGTAGAGGCCCGGCACAATCGTGTCGTTGTCCTGCAGCACCTCGGTGGTGATGTTGGTGGGGATGCCGCCCATGGCGTAGTGCGCGGTGGGGAACACGGGGACAGGATCGGTGAACGGCTCCACACCCAGGTAGGTGCGTGCGAACTCCGTGATGTCCGGAAGCTTGGCCTCGATGTGGGCCGGTTCGAGGTGGGTGAGGTCCAGGAGGACATAGTCCTTGTTTGGACCACAACCGCGGCCTTCACGCACTTCGTTCGCCATGGCACGGGCCACGATGTCACGGGGTGCAAGGTCCTTGATGGTGGGGGCGTAACGCTCCATGAAGCGCTCACCCTCGGAGTTACGAAGGATGGCACCTTCACCACGTGCGCCCTCGGTGAGGAGGATGCCCAGGCCAGCGAGGCCGGTCGGATGGAACTGGAAGAACTCCATGTCCTCCAGGGGGATGCCACGGCGGAAGGCGATGCCCATGCCGTCGCCCGTGAGGGTGTGGGCGTTGGAAGTCGTCTTGAAGACCTTGCCGGCACCACCGGAGGCGAACACAACGGACTTGGCCTGGAAAACGTGCAGTTCACCGGAAGCAAGATCGTAGGAGACTACGCCGGCGACACGCTTCTGCTTGTACGGGGTACCGTCTTCGCGTACTGCGTCTTCTTCGACGATCAGCAGGTCAAGGACGTAGTACTCGTTGTAGAACTCAACGTTGTGCTTGACGCAGTTTTGGTACAGCGTCTGCAGGATCATGTGGCCGGTACGGTCGGCAGCGTAGCAAGCACGGCGGACAGGTGCCTTGCCATGATCGCGGGTGTGGCCACCAAAGCGGCGCTGGTCGATCCGGCCTTCGGGCGTGCGGTTGAACGGCAGACCCATCTTCTCCAGGTCCAGCACGGCGTCGATGGCTTCCTTCGCCATGACCTCGGCTGCGTCCTGGTCAACCAGGTAGTCGCCACCCTTGATCGTGTCAAAGGTGTGCCACTCCCAGTTGTCTTCTTCGACGTTGGCCAGTGCTGCACACATGCCACCCTGGGCCGCACCGGTGTGCGAGCGGGTGGGGTAGAGCTTGGTCAGTACCGCTGTGCGTGCGCGCTGACCGGATTCGATCGCGGCGCGCATGCCGGCGCCACCTGCACCGACAATGACGACGTCGTACTTATGGACCTGCATACCAGATGCTCTCTCTTTCAAAAATTCAGATGGTCGGCGGAGGCTGTTCCGCTAAGTCAGGCGCAACCGGTTCCCTGCAGGGCCGGCCGGCTGCGCCAGGAAGCCGCTACGGGGCCGGGCAGAAGCCGCCAGGCAGCTGAACGCCGTCGACGACGGGGCACGGGTTGAACGTGAAGATCACCAGGGTGCCGAGAATGATGATGACAGCCGTGGCTGCATAGAGGACTACCTTGAGCCAGAAGCGCGTGGCGTCCTTTTCAGCGTAGTCGTTGATGATGGTGCGGACGCCGTTGGTTCCGTGCAGCATGGCAAGCCAGAGCATGGCGAGGTCCCAGAACTGCCAGAAGGGATCCGCCCACTTGCCGGCGACGAAACCGAAGTCGATGGCGTGGATACCCTCACCCACCAGCAGGTTCACGAAGAGGTGGCCGAAGATCAGCACCACCAGGACGATGCCGGAGAGGCGCATGAAGAGCCAGGCGATCATCTCGAAGTTGCCACGGCTGGGGCCGGAGCGGTTGTACTTCGGAGCAATCTTGCCTGCACCGATTTTTCCGCTGCGGGGGGATTCGATCGTCGTCATGGTCTAGTGGCCTCCCAGCGCGAGGGAAAGGTGGCGGATAGCGAAGCCGGCGAACGTGACCAGCCACAGCGCAAGCACGATCCACAGCATTTGGCGCTGGTACTTCGCGCCCTTCTTCCAGAAATCGATGGCGATCACACGCAGGCCGTTGAAGGCGTGGAAGATGATCGCGGCGACCAGGCCCGTTTCACCCAGGGCCATGAGGGGGTTCTTGTAAGCACCAATGACGGCCGTGTAGGCCTCAGGGGACACGCGCACCAATGAGGTGTCCAACACATGGACCAACAAGAAGAAAAAGATCACTACACCGGTAATACGGTGTCCAACCCAGGACCACATGCCTTCACGGCCGCGGTACAAGGTGCCAGCTGGTTTTGTCGGCACTGATTAAACCTTCCTGCAACACAGCGGCGCTGGCATGGGATCCATGCGGGGGGAACGCCTGCTGCGAGAGCACTCGTAGCTCACGCCTAAATCTAGGCTTCGCTACCAGCTTATTCAATTTAGGACGCGCTTCTCTGGTTGTTAATTCCATGTTTCCTGCCCGTATTTACGCGATATTTGGGCAATTTCCCGTGCTTCGTGAGACGAAGGCCACATGTGTGGCGTGCTGCGGGGCTTTGCAGTCGCGTCCGATAAAGTGTTGCGGTGAGTACAGAAGACGCGACATTCCCGGAATCTCCATTGAACCGCTTCCACGCGGTTATTCCGGCGGGCGGTGTGGGGACCCGGCTGTGGCCACTCTCGCGTGCCGCTGCGCCCAAGTTCCTCCACGACCTGACCGGCTCCGGCAGCACGTTGTTGAGGGCCACCTATGACCGCCTTGAGCCGCTGGCCGGCGAGCGGGTGCTCGTTGTGACCGGCGAGGCACACCGTGCCGCTGTGTGCCGGCAGCTCCCCGAGGTGGGCGATGACGAGCTGGTGCTCGAGAGCGAGCCCAAGGACTCCGGTGCTGCCATCGGATTGGCCGCCGCCATCCTCTACCGCCGCGACCCGGAAACCATCATGGGTTCGTTCGCCGCGGACCAGGTGATCAGCCCTGACGACCTCTTCCAGGACACCGTGCGCGAGGCAATTTACACCGCTGCCACGGGCAAGATCGTCACCATCGGCATCAAGCCCACGCACCCCTCCACCGGCTTCGGCTACATCCGCTCCGGTGCAGCACTGAACGTGGAAGGTGCTCCGAACGCGCTTGCCGTGGCTGAGTTTGTTGAGAAGCCCAGCCAGGAAGTTGCCAACAAATACGTAGAAGCAGGGGACTACGTCTGGAACGCAGGCATGTTCGTGGCTCCCGTAGCGCTCATGCTCCAGCACCTCGAAGCGAACCAGCCGGAGTTGTTCAAGGGCCTTCAGGAAATCGCCGAGGCCTGGGACACGCCCCAGCGCGCTGAAGTTACCGCGCGTGTCTGGCCCACACTGCCCAAGATTGCGATCGACTACGCGGTTGCCGAGCCGGCAGCGGCAGCCGGCGATGTCGCCGTCGTGCCTGGTACTTTCCGCTGGGACGACGTTGGTGACTTTGCCGCAATCGGCCGCCTGAACAACGCCGGCGACGTCGATGAAGTGACCGTTCTTGGCGAAGGTGCCCGTGTGTTTGCCGAGAATGCGAGCGGCGTAGTGGTGTCCGATACCAAGCGCGTGATCGCACTTATCGGCATCAAGGACGTGGTCATCGTGGACACGCCCGACGCGCTCCTGGTCACTACAAAGGAACATGCCCAGTTGGTCAAGGGCACTGTTGATGCCTTGAAAGCCAGCGGGGATACGGACGTCCTGTAGCAATCCCTTATACCGTGAGCCACCTCTTTGGTTGTCCTGCGCCTGAACGCAGCGTAACCAAGAGGTGGCTTTCGTTCTTCCGAGGCCGTGGATGGCTAGAGTTGTGACGTGCGCAATTACACCACTGAAACCGAGCCGACTCCCGTTGTAAGTCCGTGGGTGGATGAGCTGCTGCCTGGACTCATCGATTTCAGGCGGGATCTGCACGCGCACCCTGAACTCTCCTTCAAGGAATTCCGCACTACGGACAAACTCGTGGAGCGGCTCGAAGCTGCCGGATTGCAGCCGCGCCGCCTTGAAGGCACCGGGCTCACGGTGGACATCGGGGAAGGTCCCATTGCCACTGCACTGCGTGGTGACATCGACGCCTTGCCCATCATCGAGGAAACGGGCCTGGCGTTCGCTTCGAAGAACCACGGCGTCACACACGCCTGCGGGCATGACGTCCACACCACCACGATGCTCGGCATTGCCTTGGTGCTGCAGCGGATGCACAAGAACACGCCGCTGGGCGGGACCGTCCGCATCATCTTCCAGCCAGCCGAGGAGACCATGCCCGGCGGTGCTTTGTCCTGCATCGAGCAGGGCGTGCTGGACGGTGTTCCCCGGATCCTTGCGCTGCACTGCGATCCCAGGATCAACGTCGGCAAGATCGGCACCCGGATCGGGGCCATCACGTCGGCATCGGACACCATCAAGATCGAGCTCACGGGCCGCGGTGGCCACACGTCCAGGCCGCATCTGACGGAAGACCTGGTCTTTGCCCTGGCGCAAATTGCGGTCAACGTACCTGCCGTGCTCTCCCGTCGCGTGGATGTCCGCAGCGGAGTGTCCGTGGTGTGGGGCCAGATCTCGGCAGGTTCTGCACCCAACGCCATCCCGGGCACTGGCTACATGGCGGGCACCATGCGCTGCCTTGACCGCGACGCCTGGCACAGTGCGGGGGAGTTGCTGGACGACGTCGTGAAGCAGGTTGCCGCTCCTTACGGTGTGGACGTGCATTTGGAGCACACCCGAGGAGTTCCTCCCGTGGTCAACTCCGAGCACGAGACGGCGCTGATTGAAGCTGCCGCCCGTGCCGAACTCGGCGAGAACGCCGTTGTCCTGACGCCCCAGTCCATGGGTGGCGAAGACTTTGCCTGGTTCCTGGCTGACCTTCCGGGTGCCATGATGCGGCTCGGCACCCACACGCCTGGTGGCGAGGAATATGACCTCCACCGTGGCGATTTCATCGTGGATGAACGCGCTCTTGGCTACGCCATCCGGGTCCTCACTGCAGCTGCACTTCGAACGATCCGCGACCTCCAGGACTAAACCCAACTAAGGGACAGCACGTGTTCCACTGAGCACTCATTGGGACATGTGTTGTCCCCTAGTTGGGCCAAGTTGAGTTGTGCACAATTGAATTGTGCACTATCGTTTTATTCATGAGTGATGCACCCCGCCTCCGCCACCAGGTCTGCTTTGCGCTGTATTCGGCGTCCAAGGCCGCGACGGCGGTCTACCGCCCAGTGCTGGACGAGCTGGGCCTTACATATCCCCAGTACCTGGTGATGCTGGTCCTGTGGGAGCAGGAACCGCGCAGTGTGCGGGAACTTGGCGCCGAACTCGGGCTCGACTCCGGCACGTTGTCGCCTCTCCTGAAGCGCCTTGAGGCGCTCGGTCTCGTTGAGCGCCACCGTTCCGCTGATGATGAACGCCGGGTGGATGTGGTCCTGACCGACGCCGGCAGGGAGTTGAGCAGCCGCGCCCAGGCCGTCCCCAAGCGCCTCGCGGACGCCGCCGGCCTCTCCGCGGATGAGATTGAGCAGTTGCATGCGACGCTCGGCAAACTCACGGCGGCACTGCAGAAGTCACTCTGAGAAATTTTCAAAACTACACACAAGCCCACTGATGTCCAAGAGAAAAGGAAGATTCGTGAAGACTCTCTACACTGCCGAGGCTTTGGCCTCCGGCGAAGGCCGCGATGGCAACGCCCGCACCAACGACGGCAAGCTCGACGTCGCCCTCGCCAGCCCGGTTGAGCTCGGAGGCAACGGCCAGGGCACCAACCCCGAGCAGTTGTTCGCCGCCGGCTACGCGGCATGCTTCCATTCCGCGCTGCGCCTGGTGGGCCGCAAGGAACGCGTTGACCTCAGCGATTCCGCCGTGGCCGCCAAAGTCCACTTCGGCGCATTCACTGACCGCGAGGGCTACGGCTTGGCCGCCGAGCTGGAGATCGCCCTGCCCGCCTTGGATCGCGAAAAGGCGGAAGAACTGATGGCCAAGGCGCACCAGATCTGCCCCTACTCCAACGCCACGCGCGGCAACATGGCCGTAGACCTCAAGCTCGTGGAGTTCGCAGCATGAGCGCCGCTACCAGCACGCCAGTGGAAACCCGCGAAATCCAGCTCGCGTCACGCCCGGTAGGACGCCC
This sequence comes from Arthrobacter sp. 21a14, assembly GCA_050627125.1. Taxonomy (GTDB): domain Bacteria; phylum Actinomycetota; class Actinomycetes; order Actinomycetales; family Micrococcaceae; genus Arthrobacter. The sequence goes on from CP192487.1 coordinate 1,864,953, forward strand.
GTCGCCGGAGAACTTCCGGCTGGCCGCCTCCGGGCTGCCGGACCTGCAGGACGGCCAGGTCCTGGTCCGCAACCAGTTCATGTCCGTGGACCCCTATATGCGCGGACGCATGAACGACGTCAAGTCCTACTCGGCTCCTTTCCGCCTGGATGCAGCGCTCGACGGCGGGGCGGTAGGTGAGGTGATCGCGTCCAGGTCCGACGCGCACAAGGTGGGTGACGTCGTCGTACATCAGCTGGGGTGGCGCGAGCACGCGGTGGTGGACGCGGCTGCGACAACCACGGTTCCAAGCGGCCTTGCTCCAACATCGGCATTCCTTGGTGCCTTGGGCATGACGGGCCTGACCGCGTATGCGGGCCTGCTCAAGGTGGCCGAGTTCAAAGAAGGCGACGTTGTCTTCGTGTCGGGCGCGGCTGGCGCTGTGGGATCCATGGTGGGCCAGATTGCCAAGGCGTCCGGAGCCAGCAAGGTGATCGGCAGTGCCGGTTCTGCCGAAAAGGTCGCCAGGCTGCTGGAGCTCGGTTTCGACGCCGCCTTCAACTACAACGACGGCCCCGTTCTTGAGCAGTTGCGGGAAGCTGCGGGGGAGCGTGGCGTCGATGTGTACTTCGACAACGTCGGCGGCGAGCACCTCGAAGCCGCTCTCGCTACGCTCACTGTGGGCGGGCGGGTTGCCATGTGTGGTGCCATTGCCCAATACAACTCCACCGAACCGCCGGCGGCCCCTAGGAACCTGGCCCTGGCGATTGGCAAGCAGCTGACCCTGCGTGGATTCCTCGTTGGCGGCCAGCGTCAGCACGCGGCCGAATTCGCGAAGAAGATGGCCGGTTGGCTGGCTGACGGGACGATCCGCTACGACGAGACGATCGTGGACGGCCTGGAGAACGCACCGCAGGCTTTCATTGATCTGCTGGACGGGGCCAACACCGGAAAGATGCTCGTCCGGCTCTGACGTAGAGCATGGGCCGGGTGTGACTTGCGCACCCGGCTACTGCTTGGTAACAAAAGGTCAACAATCTGCCCATGAGGACTGGATTGTGCTACCTGCGTGTGGTCCACGCCACTAGTGTTGTGGGTATCAAGGCGCTTCGGCGCAGTGCTGCGAACTTCAGTGAAAACAGAATTTCTGCCTCGGGTATTCGAAACGGACACTCATTGACCATCCGTCGTAGCGCGACTCACTTTCTTCCTGGAGGAAAATTGAAGAACCCACTGCGTGCCACCCTTAAGCGCGGTTCAATTAAGCGCGGTTCAATGGCCGGTATTGCAACTGCGGGAGCGGCAGCGCTCCTGCTCAGCGGTTGCGGACAAGCCCCTGACGCCGGTTCGGGCGGCCCCACCAAGAGCGACTACATCGGCTGCATTGTGTCCGACTCCGGCGGATTCGATGACCAGTCCTTTAACCAGTCCTCGTTCGAAGGTTTGCAGAAGGCCGAAAAGGACCTCGGCATCACCATGAAGTCCGCTGAGTCCAAGGCCAACAGCGACTACGAGACCAACCTCAGCGGCATGATTTCCGCCGGCTGCAATCTGACCGTCACGGTGGGCTTCCTCCTGGGCGACGCCACCAAGGCAGCAGCGCAGAAGAACACCGACAAGCACTTCGCGATCATCGACTTCTCCTACAAGGAGCCCGTCGCCAACGTGAAGCCGGTGGTGTATGACACCGCCCAGGCAGCCTACCTCGCAGGCTACGCCGCAGCCTCGGCAAGCAAGACCGGCAAGGTGGGAACCTTCGGCGGCATCAAGCTCCCCACGGTCACCATCTTCATGGACGGTTTCTATGACGGCGTGCAGGCCTACAACAAGGCCAAGGGCAAGTCCGTCCAGGTAGTCGGCTGGGACAAGGCCAGCCAGGATGGCTCGTTCACAGGTGACTTCGAGAAGCAGGACACCGGCAAGCAGATCACCAAGAACCTGCTGGACCAGGGCGCGGACATTGTGATGCCCGTTGCCGGCCCGGTGGGCAAGGGTGCAGGTGCAGCCCTCAAGGAAGCCAAGGCCGCCGGTAAGGACGTCAAGCTCATCTGGGTTGACTCCGATGGCTACCTCACTGCTCCTGAGTACAAGGACCTCATGCTGACCTCCGTGGTCAAGCAGATGGGTGAGGCCGTGGAAACCGTGGTGAAGGACGACAAGGAAGGCAAGTTCAGCAACGAAGCCTATGTTGGCACGCTTGCCAACGAAGGCGTTGCCATCGCACCGTTCCACGACCTCGATTCCGCAGTCTCCGCAGATACCAAGTCCGAGCTCAACGCCTTGAAGGCGGACATCGTGTCCGGCAAGCTGGTTGTCGAATCAGCGGCAAGCCCCAAGAAGTAACAATTCCTGGACGCGCCGCCAGTACCGAGTGCCGGTACTGGCGGCGCGTTTTTGCCCTGACCAGCGCCTATCTAGCGGACCCCAGCGCCTATCTTGCTGGCCCTCGCAAGAATAGGCTTCTGCTCAAAGCCAATGGCTTTGAGCAGTACAGCCGTCCCTCGGACTCAAAGAACGGTGGGAGTTGTGAAACTCGAATTGAAGGGGATCTCGAAAGCTTTCGGGACCTTCTACGCCAACCAAGACATCGACCTCGTGGTCGAATCCGGCCAGATCCATTGCCTCCTCGGCGAAAACGGCGCCGGAAAATCAACCCTCATGAACGTGCTGTACGGACTCTATGAACCGACGGCCGGACAAATCCTCGTTGACGACAAGACGGTCAACTTCCGGGGCCCGGGCGACGCCATGGCCGCCGGTATTGGGATGGTCCACCAGCATTTCATGCTGGTTCCCGTCTTCACAGTCGCCGAAAACGTGGCCCTCGGCGCAGAGCCGACGTCCTTTGGCGGCGTCCTCAGCATTGATGAAACCCGGAAGAAAATCCGGGACATTTCAAAGAAGTACGGCTTCGACGTCGATCCTGACGCCCTGGTGGAGGACTTGCCCGTGGGCGTCCAGCAGCGCGTCGAGATCATCAAGGCGTTGGTCCGGGACGCCAAGGTGCTCATCCTGGATGAACCCACGGCAGTCCTGACACCGCAGGAAACGGATGAGCTACTGGACATCATGCGCCAGCTCAAAGCATCCGGCACATCCATCGTGTTCATTTCGCACAAGCTTCGAGAAGTGAAGGCTGTCGCCGACGTCATCACGGTAATCCGCCGCGGCAAGGTAGTAGGCGATGCTCCACCCACGGCCTCGGCCACGGAACTTGCCTCCATGATGGTGGGCCGCCCCGTTAGCCTGACCTTGGACAAAGCCGCCGCCCAGCCAAAGGAAACAACCTTCGTGGTGAAGGACCTGACAGTCCGCGCCCCCAATGGAACCAACGTGGTGGACGGCATCAGCTTCGACATCGCCCAAGGCGAGATCCTCGCCGTCGCCGGTGTCCAAGGCAACGGCCAGACGGAACTTACGGAAGCCATCCTCGGTATCCAGCCGCACGTCACGGGATCCGTGACACTGGACGGCAAGCAGCTCCTGGGCCTTCCGGTCAAGGACGTGCTGCGCTCCGGCGTCGGCTTTGTCCCGGAAGACCGAACAGTGGACGGGCTGGTAGGCCCCTTTTCTGTTGCCGAGAACCTGGTGCTGGACCTTTACGACCAAGCACCGTTTGCCAGCGGCATCAGCATGAAGCCTTCCAAAGTGGCGGAAAATGCCGAAGCCAAGATTCAGGAGTTCGATATCAGGACGCCGTCGGCGGGAGCTGCGGCCGGAACCCTCTCCGGTGGCAACCAGCAAAAGGTTGTCATGGCACGCGAGTTGTCCAGGCCGTTGAGGCTTTTCATCGCAAGCCAGCCCACGCGCGGCGTAGATGTTGGCTCCATCGAATTCCTGCATAAACGCATAGTTGCCGAGCGGGACGTCGGAACACCGGTGATGATCATCTCCACGGAACTCGATGAAGTGATCGAACTCGCGGACAGGATCGCTGTGCTTTACAAGGGGAAGCTGGTGGGCATTGTCCCTGCCGGAACTCCCCGTGACACCCTCGGCCTGATGATGGCTGGCGTCGGCCCGGAAGGAGGCTCCCATGACGAGTAAGGACCAGACCCCCAATAAGGACCACACCCCCAGTAAGGACCAGACCCCCGAGGAATCTACCTCGGAAGTGCGTGCGGCGGACGTCGCACTCGACACCGCTGGCGGCACGCTGGAACCGTCAATCGTTCCCGTGTCCTCGCAGAGCGGGGACACCGGTCACCGGCAAGGCAGCACGATGCGCAGGATCGTCATGGGCAACGGCTTCGTGTCCGTCCTGGCGGTTATCGTGGCGCTGTTCCTGGGCGGTTTGCTCATTGCCAGCACGGATAAGAAGGTTTCCGAGAGCGCGGGTTATTTCTTCGCACGGCCCAGCGACTTCCTGCTGGCGCTGTGGAATGCCATGACCAAGAGCTACGTCGCGTTGTTCCAAGGCTCGGTCTTCAACCCCCGCCAAGGTTTCATGCCCCTGCTTGAAACAATGACGGTAGCCACGCCCCTGATCTGTGCAGGCCTCGGCGTTGCCTTGGCCTTCCGGGCCGGCCTGTTCAACATCGGTGCCCAGGGCCAGATCATCATCAGCGCCACGCTGGCTGCCTATGTTGGTTTCACCTGGCACTTGCCGTTCGGGCTCCACTTGCTGCTGGTCATCATCATGGGCGTCCTCGGAGGCGCTGCATGGGGTGCGATAGTTGGCATCCTCAAAGCCAGGACCGGCGCTCACGAGGTCATCGTGACGATCATGCTGAACTACGTGGCGCTGTTCCTTTTGGACTTCCTCCTGAACACCGCGGCCTTCCGGCGCCCGGGGGACAACAGCCCCATCTCACCCCGGCTGGATGAGACTGCCACCTACCCTGTGCTCATCCCAAATTCCCGGCTTCACCTGGGCTTCCTGGTGGCCGTCCTGCTGACGTACGGCGTGTGGTGGATGCTGAACCGCTCCACCATTGGCTTTGAGTTCCGCGCTGTTGGTGCCAACCCGGTGGCCGCACGGACGGCCGGGGTCAAGGTACCCCGTGCCACCATCCTGGTGATGGCCTTTGCCGGCGCGCTCGCTGCCTTCGGCGGGGTTGCCCAGGTGGCCGGTACGGAAAAGGTGTTGACGGGCGGAATTGCGGCCCAGATTGGCTTCGACTCCATCACCGTTGCACTGCTTGGCCGAAGCACTCCATGGGGGACGTTCTTCGCGGGCCTGCTCTTCGGTGCTTTCCGGGCCGGTGCGGTTCAGATGCAGATCCAGACGGGCACGCCCATCGACATCGTGTTGGTGGTCCAGTCGCTGATCGTCCTGTTCATCGCAGCGCCCCCGCTGATCAGGTCGGTTTTCCGGCTTGAGCCCAAGAAGAAGAACAAGACACCGAAGGCCGCTCGGAAAGCTGCCCTTGCCAACGCCACCGGAGGTGCCAAGTGAGCGCAACATCCACCGCGCCCCTAGCGGGAGCAACAGCATTGCCCGGGCTCCGCCCATCTTTGAAGGTCCCGGTTTCGCTCAGCGTCCTGGCGCTCATTGCGCTCGTATTCTTCGGTCTCATGGGTCCGGACCAGACAGCAGAGATGAAGATCAGCGATCCCGGCGATGCCTTTGCCGTCCCGGCGCTGGCGATTCCAGGCCAGGTAGGTGGCATAGTCCTGGCCATCGTGCTCCTGGCCATGGCCGCTTACTCGATCTACCTGTGGACGCGGGGGGAGCGGTCTCCCAAGTGGTTGCCGATCGCCTTCGCCGTGGTCTTCGTTTTCGCCTTGCTGGTATGGATTGTTGCCGGTGCACGCCAGCCGTCCATCTCGCTTGCCGGCCTGGTTGCGGGTTCCGTGACTTTGGCTGTTCCCTTGGTGTTTGGCTCCCTCTCCGGTGTCCTGTGCGAGCGGGTGGGCGTGGTGAACATTGCCATTGAAGGCCAGTTGCTGGGCGGAGCTTTCACCGCCGCTTTGGTGGCAACGGTGACCGGCAGCCCCTATGTCGGCTTGATTGCTGCCGCAGCCGCTGGCGCCGTCGTGTCCATGGTCCTCGCGGTCTTCAGCATCAAGTACCTCGTCAACCAGATCATTGTGGGCGTTGTCCTGAATGTGCTGGTCTCAGGTCTCACCGGCTTCCTGTTCGGCACAGTCATGGTGACCAACAAGGAGCGTTTCAACACCCCTGGCCGCCTGGATATTCTGCCAATTCCGTTCCTTTCGGACATTCCCATCATCGGGCCCATCCTGTTCAAGCAATCCATCGCCGGCTACCTCATGTATGTGGCTGTAGCAGTCGTCTGGTTCGGCCTGTTCAAGACCCGTTGGGGCTTGCGAGTCCGCGCTGTCGGCGAGCACCCGCAGGCCGCGGACACCCTCGGCATCAACGTCAACGCCACCCGCTTCTGGAACGTGACGCTTGGCGGTGCCATCGCCGGCATCGGTGGTGCCGTGTTCACGCTGGTGACCATTGACTCCTTCACCAAGGAAATCTCCGGTGGCCGTGGCTTCATCGCCTTGGCGGCCTTGATCTTTGGACGGTGGAATCCGATCGGTGCCTTCCTCGCCTCGCTGCTGTTCGGCTTTGCGTACAACCTGCAATCGATTCTGGGCATCATTGGCACCCCGGTGCCAAGCCAGTTCATGGCCATGCTGCCGTATCTGGTGACCATCTTCGCCGTCGCCGGTTTGGTGGGTAGGTCGCGGCCACCCGCCGCAAGCGGCATACCGTATGTGAAGGGTTGACGATGCCAACGGTTGACGTCGATTGGCATGCACTGGAAGAAGCTGCAGTACAGGCCATGGAACGGGCCTATGCCCCGTATTCCAAGTTCCCGGTGGGGGCTGCGGCCCTCACCGAGGACGGCAGGATCGTTAGCGGCTGCAACGTGGAGAACGCCAGCTATGGCCTGACGCTCTGCGCTGAATGCGCCCTGGTGGGACAACTCCACATGACCGGCGGGGGCAGGATCGCGGCTTTCTACTGCGTCGATGGCCAAGGGAACGTCCTCATGCCGTGCGGGCGTTGCCGTCAGCTGCTCTACGAATTCCGGGCTCCCGGAATGCAGCTCATGACAACGCAGGGAATCAAATCCATGGACCAAGTGCTGCCTGACGCCTTTGGTCCCGAAAACCTGGAGGAAACCACGTGAGAAGCACTGAAGCCTTCGACGCCGTTCAGATCATCTCCATCAAACGCGACAAAGGCACCCTCACACCCGAACAGATCGACTGGACCATCGACGCCTATACCCGGGGTGTTATCGCCGAGGAGCAGATGGCGGCGTTGAACATGGCCATCCTGCTCAACGGCATGGACCGCGCCGAAATCTCGCGCTGGACTTCGGCGATGATCGCCTCCGGGGAGCGGATGGACTTTTCCTCGCTGACAACGCCCGACGGCGGCCGGAAGCCTACCAGCGACAAACACTCCACCGGTGGGGTGGGGGATAAGATCACGCTCCCGTTGGCCCCGCTGGTGGCGGTCTTCGGGGTGGCCGTTCCGCAGCTGTCCGGCCGTGGACTCGGCCACACCGGCGGCACCTTGGACAAGCTCGAAGCGATCCCCGGATGGCGTGCGAACTTGAGCAATGAGGAGATCATGGCGCAGCTCCAGGACGTCGGAGCGGTCATTTGTGCTGCCGGATCCGGTCTGGCGCCGGCTGACAAGAAGCTCTACGCCCTGCGCGATGTCACGGGAACGGTGGAAGCGATCCCGCTGATTGCTTCCTCCATCATGAGTAAGAAGATCGCAGAAGGCACCGGCTCGTTGGTACTGGACGTGAAGGTGGGTTCAGGTGCCTTCATGAAGGATGAGGCGCGGGCACGTGAGCTGGCGGAGACCATGGTGGCCTTGGGGAAGGACGCGGGCGTTCACACGGTGGCTTTGATGACCGATATGTCCACGCCACTGGGCCTGACAGCAGGCAACGCTATCGAGGTGGAGGAATCCGTGGAGGTCCTTGCGGGCGGCGGTCCGGAAGACGTCGTCGAGCTGACTGTCCGCCTGGCCGAGGAGATGCTGGCCGGTGCCGGCATTCACGACGCCGATCCCGCGGCTGCCCTCAACGATGGGCGCGCCATGGACGTCTGGAACCGGATGATCGAAGCACAGGGCGGCGATCCGCGCGCGGCGTTGCCGGTGGCCAAGGAATCCGAGGTGGTCTACGCCCCCGCTGATGGCGTTCTGGTGGAACTGGATGCCCTGTCCGTCGGAGTTGCCGCGTGGCGCCTCGGAGCTGGCCGCGCCCGCAAGGAGGACAAAGTCCAGGCCGGAGCCGGTGTGCGGCTTCATGCCAAACCCGGCGCGTTGGTCAGGGCCGGCGAACCATTGATGACGCTCCTGACCGATACTCCTGAGAAGTTCGAGCGGGCCAAGGAAGCGCTGCAGGACGCCGTGGTGATTGCACCTGAGGGCTCACGACCAGCCCATCAGTTGATCATCGACAGGATCGCCTAGGCTTAGATCCCGTGCAGGCCATCAACGATTTCATCCTCGCCGCGGCCGAGCAGCCGTGGGTGTTGTTCCTTGTGTTGGCCTGCTGTCTGATCGACGGTTTCTTCCCACCCATCCCCAGCGAGTCCGTGGTGGTCGGCTTGAGTGCTGTCTCCGGCGGCGGAGGCTCACCCAACGTGTGGCTGCTCGGGGTCATGGCAGCAATTGGCGCTTTCTCAGGTGACAACATTGCCTACCTGATAGGCCACCGGATCGGGGTCCAGCGTTGGCGCTGGATGCGCACGCAGCGCATGCAGGGCGCCTTCCGCTGGGCCGGGAAGGAACTTCGACGGCGGTCAGCCTCACTCATCATGGTGGCGCGCTTCATTCCCATCGGCCGGGTGGCAGTGAACCTCACGGCCGGTGCCACGCACTTCCATCACCGCCGCTTTGTTGGACTCACTGCAATGTCGGCCATCCTATGGGCCAGCTATTCAGTGGTCCTCGGGTACTTCTTTGGGGTCTGGTTCGAGCACAACCACCTGTTGGGTGCAGTGATTGCAATTGTGGTGGCGGTGATCCTGGGCATCATCATCGACCGCATCATCAGCAAGGTCAGGGGATCGGCGCCGCTGGACCGCAGCAACGTCGAAGACGCTTCGACTATTACTGAGGAAGAAGCGCCGCCTCCACCCACGGTATGACATGAACGACGCCGGGAGATCAGCCCGGCGGTTGACGACGGAACGCGTAGTCCACGCGTAGCGTTAAGCGGGTGATCCCGAGGCTGGGGCGTAGCGAACGACGTCCCGGCCATGGGACACTAAGAGCGACTTCCGTCACAGTGTCAAGTCATATTCGCCTAGGAGCTACCGCCGCGTGGAGTTTTTGAACCAAATGCTCGAGCATGCAGCTGGGCAGCCCTGGATTTACCCGGTACTCCTCGTCTTCTTCTTCATCGACGGATTCGCCACCATTCTTCCCAGTGAAACAGCTATTGTTGGGCTCTCGGCGCTGTCCCTTCACAGCGGTCAGCCGAACCTTTGGATTCTGGGGGCCACGGCCCTGGTTGGTGCCATGGCCGGTGACAACATGGCGTACATGCTGGGCCGCAAGATCGGTTTGACGCGCTGGAAGTGGATGCGGCGTCCCAAGGTTCAGAAGATGTTTGCCTGGGCCCACTATGAGCTCGACAAACGTGGGGCAGTCCTGATCTTCACGGCCCGCTACATTCCCTGGGGACGTGTGGCTGTGAACTACGTGGCGGGCCAAACCGGGTTCCGCCACAGGACATTCTTCTTCTTGGATGCCTTTGCCTGTGTTACCTGGGTTTGCTACTCCATCGGCATCGGCCTCCTCGCCGGCCAATGGGTGCACAACAACCCGCTGCTCGGCGTCGGCATCGCCGTGGCGTTTGCGGTGATCCTGGGCATTGTTGTGGACCACGTCCTTCGTTGGTGGCACAAGCACCTGGAGAAAAAAGACACGGAGAAGAAGGATCAGGCCCGCGCTGCCGCTGCAACTGCAAAGGCGCCCACGGCGAACCCGCAGGAGTTGACGCAAAAGGCGGTCGCCGGCGTCGACCTTTCCAAGCCTGCTGGCTAAGCTCCTGCCATCCCTTGGCGACCACAGCGGGCACCTGAAACGAGTCCATGGCAGCCGTGGGGATTAGTCTTAGTACGTGACTGAGCCCATTGTTGACGCTGCCCCTGCCCTCGACTTCGATTTGAAGAGCCTTCCCAAGGTTTCCCTCCACGACCATTTGGACGGAGGACTGCGGCCTGTAACCATCATCGAACTGGCGCAAGCCGTCGGCCACACGCTGCCCTCCACCGATCCTGTTGCCCTGGGCGAATGGTTCCGCGAATCCGCCGACTCCGGTTCGCTGGTGCGGTACCTGGAAACGTTCGACCACACGATTGCCGTAATGCAGACCAAGGAGGGCCTGTTCCGGGTCGCCAAGGAATTCGTAGAAGACCTTGCCGAGGACGGCGTCGTTTACGGAGAAGTCCGCTGGGCCCCCGAGCAGCACCTGCAGAAGGGCCTGACCCTGGATGAAGTGGTGGAAGCGGTCCAGGATGGCCTCGAAGCCGGCGTGGATGCGGCGGAAGAACGCGGCCAGCAGATCCAAGTGGGGCAACTCATCACTGCGATGCGCCACGCGGACCGCGGCCAGGAGATCGCGGAACTCGCTGTTCGACACCGCGCCAACGGCGCTGTCGGCTTCGACATCGCAGGCGCCGAGGACGGCTTCCTGCCCTCCCGCTTCAAGGACGCGTTCACCTACCTTGCCGAGAACAACTTCCCGGCCACGGTCCACGCCGGTGAAGCCGCAGGCCTGGACAGCATCCAGTCGGCCCTCGTGGACGGACGCGCTTTGCGGCTCGGTCACGGGGTGCGTATTGCCGAGGACATCACGGTGGAGTTCGAAGACAACTCCGACGACGACGGCGAGGACACCATCGGCATGGTGACCCTCGGCGGCGTGGCCGCCTGGGTACGCGACCGCGGAATCGCCCTGGAAATCTGCCCGTCATCGAACCTCCAGACCGGTGCTATCTCCAGCTTTGGCGAAGGCATCGAGAGCCACCCGTTGGACATGCTTTTCCAGCTCGGTTTCAACGTCACCATCAACACGGACAACAGGCTCATGAGCGGTGTCACCCTGACGGATGAGTTCGAGCTCCTGGTGGAGACCTTCGACTACGACCTCGATGATTTGCTCGAACTGACGCTCAATGCCGCAGAGGCCGCGTTCCTGCCGCTGGACGAGCGTGAAGCTTTGGTCGAGTACATCAACGATGCCTACGCCAACCTCGGCTAACGAGTCCACAACCGGGGTTGCGGAGCTGATCCGGACTGTCGCTTCACTGCGGGAGCACTGCCCTTGGATGGGTGCGCTGACGCATGAATCCTTAGTGGAGTACTTGATTGAGGAAGCCTACGAGGTTGTGGACTCGATCGAGGCCGGGGATTCACCGGCCAGGGACGATGAACTTCGCGGCGAGCTCGGCGATGTACTGCTTCAGGTGGTGCTTCACGCCCGGCTTGCCGAGGAGCGCGGCAGCTTTGATTTTGATGCCGTGGCCCGCGGCATCAAAGCGAAAATGGTCCGCCGCAATCCCCATGTGTTCAAGCCGGACGGTTCGCTGCAGGCAACGTTCCCGGCGACGGTCGAGGAAATCATCCTGAAGTGGGATGCCGTGAAGCGTGCTGAGAAGCCCGGGCGTGCCGATCCGTTCGAGGGAATTCCACCGCACCTGCCTGCCTTGGCAGGGGCGCAAAAGTCCCTGGACCGTGCTGCCCGTGCGGGTCTGTCGATCGACGCCCAAAGCCGGGCAACCGCCGTCGGGCTTCCTGCGATTCCAGACTCGGAAGAGGCGCTCGGTGAGCTGTTGCTCGCCGTCGTTGCCGGCGCCCGGGAGCAAGGGCTCGACGCCGAGCGTGCCCTCCGCGCAGCAGTTCGATCGTTTCAGAACGGGAAGGCCCTGCCTTCATGACGTGAGGAGTTTGAACCCGTTCCGTAACCTAAGCCACTCTCGACTACGCTAGTAGCGACGAGGACGTTGAGAATTTCCCTCCACATTCCTGTAATTTGCCCATAAGGAGCACATCCATGGCGCTTATCGATGCCATTCACGCCCGCGAAATCCTTGATTCCCGCGGAAACCCGACCGTAGAAGTTGAGGTCCTGCTTTCCGACGGCCAGATCGGCCGCGCAGCAGTTCCCTCCGGCGCCTCCACCGGCGAGCACGAAGCTGTTGAACTCCGCGACGGCGACAAGGGCCGTTACCTCGGCAAGGGTGTCCAGAAGGCCGTTGACGCGGTCATCGACGAGATCTCGCCGGCACTCATTGGTTTCGACGCAACGGACCAGCGCAGCATCGACCAGGCCATGATCGACCTCGACGGCACCCCGAACAAGAGCAAGCTCGGCGCCAACGCCATCCTGGGTGTTTCCCTGGCCGTTGCCAACGCAGCTGCTGCTTCCTCGGACCTGCCGCTGTACAAGTACCTCGGTGGCCCGAACGCACACGTCCTGCCGGTTCCCCTGATGAACATCCTCAACGGTGGCTCGCACGCCGACTCCGATGTTGACATCCAGGAATTCATGATCGCCCCGATCGGTGCCGAGACCTTCTCCGAAGGCCTGCGGTGGGGCGTTGAGGTCTACCACAACCTCAAGGCTGTCCTCCAGGAAAGGGGCCTCTCCACGGGCCTCGGTGACGAGGGTGGCTTCGCCCCCAACCTGCCGTCCAACCGCGCTGCACTGGACCTGATCCAGGAAGCCATCAAGAACGCCGGCTACACCCCGGGTACGGACATCGCCCTTGCCCTGGACGTTGCATCTTCCGAGTTCTACAAGGATGGTGCTTACCAGTTCGAAGGCAAGGCACTGACCGCCTCGGAAATGAGCGCCTACTACGCTGAGCTCGTCGCCGACTACCCGCTGGTCTCCATTGAAGACCCGCTGGACGAGAACGACTGGGAAGGCTGGAAGACCCTCACCGACGCTATCGGTGACAAGGTCCAGCTGGTTGGCGATGACCTCTTCGTCACCAACCCGGTCCGCCTGCAGCAGGGCATCGAGACCGCCACGGCCAACTCCCTGCTGGTCAAGGTCAACCAGATCGGTTCCCTGACCGAAACCTTGGACGCCGTTTCCCTGGCCCAGCGTTCCGGTTACACCACCATCACCTCGCACCGCTCCGGCGAAACCGAGGACACCACCATTGCTGACATCGCCGTTGCCACCAACGCGGGCCAGATCAAGACCGGTGCCCCGGCCCGCTCCGAGCGCGTCGCCAAGTACAACCAGCTCCTGCGCATCGAAGAAGAACTCGACGACGCCGCACGCTACGCCGGCCGCAGCGCGTTCCCGCGTTTCAAGGGCTAGCATTCCGCGAAAACAGCTGACCGGTGGCTATGGTGGAAAGACCATAGCCACCGGTTCTGTTTAACGCTTGCCTGCGGAACCGCGGGCACAGCAGGACCTACGCAAGTTCCGCACACGTACGTTACGCGCAGGGCAAGCGCAGCAACCCGCCAGGCAAGCACCGGGCATTACAGGAGTGTCATGGCCACCCGTCGTCCAAAGGTTCCCAGGGCCGACGCCCTCGGCAGGCCAAACAGCGCAGGCACGGCCAACGGTCCGGCACGGCCCAGCACGGCGGGCAAGCCAAACAGCGCAGGCTCGGCTGGCGGAGACGTCATCGAGGCCGAGTTTGGCGCCTCACGCGGCTCTGCGGAATCCTCGACGCCGGCAACGGCCACCAGAAAGCCCTCGGCTCCCAGGCCCTCCGGCAGTGGCAAGACTGCAGCCAGTACTAAGTCCTCCGGCAGTACCAAGACTGCAGGCAGTGGCAAGACCCCAGCCACCAAGACCGCGGGCAGCGGCAAGACCCCAGCCACCAAGACCAGTTCCGCCGCGTCCACGAAAGCGGGGTCCACGAAAGCTTCAGACAAAGCCTCGGCCAACGGCACCCGTGAAGCCCAGGACCTCGATCCTGTACCTGCCAAGGCGTTCTCGGGCAGGATGCTCGCGCTGGCTGTGGTCATGATTGCCATCACCATCATGCTGGCGCCCACGGTCCGGATTTTCCTGGAGAAGCGCGCTGAAATCTCGGCCCTGGAGGCTGAGATCGCCAGCAAGGAGGCAGAGCAGGCGGAGCTGAACAAGCAGCTCTCCCGGTGGCAGGATCCCAACTACGTGAAACAACAGGCCCGCGACCGCATTAACATGGTTATGCCGGGTGAAACGGGTTACTGGGTATTTGGCGGGGAAGAAGCCGCCGGTACCCCTGGGGGCCGCACCGGCTCCGGATCATCCGCAAACCCGGCAAACCTGCCCTGGGTGGATGCGCTCTGGGAGTCAATCAGACGATCGGCAACAGACTAGACGCGGTGCCCGCCGCCGTCGTGTCCTACTGGGACATGGCCAAAAGGGCAGGAAGGTTGGCAGCGCAAGTGGAAGAGAACACGGCAGCCGTGCCGCAGGAATCCCGCCAGCCATCAGCACATGACCTCGATGTCCTCAGCCGCCAGCTGGGCAGGCCGGTGCGGGACGTGGTGGAAATTCCCGCGCGCTGTGTTTGTGGGAATCCGCTCGTAGCGGCCACCGCGCCCCGGCTCAGCAACGGGACTCCGTTTCCCACCACGTTCTACCTGACCCACCCGGTCATTACGTCCGCGGTGTCGCGGCTGGAAGCGGGCGGGTTGATGAATGAGATGAATGATCGGCTCACCGCGGATCAGGAACTTGCGGACGCGTATCATGGCGCCCACGAGGCTTACCTGCAGGCACGCAACGAGATCGCTGGACGTTCCGGGACGGGGGCCGTGCCGGAAATCGATGGTATCTCCGCTGGTGGCATGCCCACCCGCGTTAAGTGCTTGCACGTCCTGGTTGGCCACTCGCTGGCTGCCGGTCCCGGGGTCAACCCCTTGGGTGACGAAGCCTTGGACGCAATCGCAGAGTGGTGGACCAAGGACCGTTGCTACTGCGATGGCGCCTGGGACACTGCAGGCGAGGCTCCCTCGAGGGACCTGAGCCGCCACGGTCCTCAAGGATTGCCTGACATCGTGGGGCGTCCGGCACCGGTCCGAAAGCCCAAGGCCGAGTCTGGCAGCGAATTGGTGGAGGACGCATGAGCCGCGTCGCCGCCATTGACTGCGGAACCAACTCCATCCGCCTCCTCATTGCCGACGCCTCGGAGAACGGGGCGCCCGGGCCGCTGACCGACGTCGTGCGTGAAATGCGCGTGGTCCGGCTGGGGCAGGGCGTGGATGCCACCGGAGAACTTGCTCCGGAGGCCTTGGAACGCACCTTCTCCGCCACGGCTGACTATGCAGCGCTAATCCGTGAACACGGTGCCGTTCGCGTGCGCTTTGCCGCCACCTCGGCCACCCGCGACGCCCGGAACCGCCAGGTTTTTGTTGACGGAATCCGGGAGCTGCTGGGTGTGGAGCCTGAAGTTATCTCAGGTGATGAGGAAGCTGCACTGTCCTTCGCAGGTGCCAGCAGCGTTTTGCCGGTCACAGGGGATGACGCTGTCCTGGTGGTTGACCTGGGTGGCGGCAGCACCGAATTCGTCCTGGGCGACGCCAATGGCGTGATTGCTGCGCGTTCGGTGGACATCGGCTGTGTTCGG
Organism: Arthrobacter sp. 21a14; assembly: GCA_050627125.1. GTDB lineage: Bacteria > Actinomycetota > Actinomycetes > Actinomycetales > Micrococcaceae > Arthrobacter. The sequence continues at coordinate 1,880,457 of CP192487.1, forward strand.
CTGACGGAACGCCACCTTCGCAGCGACCCGCCTACGGCGGCGCAGATTGCAGCGGCAGAGGCCGACGTCGATGCCGCACTTGACCTTGCCGCGCAGACGGTTCCGCTTGACCGTGCCACGGCCGTGGTTGGCGTCGCGGGTTCCATCACCACCATCACTGCGCACGCCCTGGGCCTGAGCGAGTACCAGCCGGACCGGATCCACGGTGCCTACCTCGATGTTGAAACCATCAGCGACGCGTGCACCAGCCTGCTGGAGATGACCCGCGACGAACGGGCGGTTCTTCCCTACATGCATCCAGGCCGCGTGGACGTCATTGGAGCTGGAGCCCTGGTGTGGCGGCGAATCCTGGAAAGGCTTGCCACCGTGGATAACGGTGCCATCAGCGGTGCAATTTCCAGCGAGCACGACATCCTGGATGGGATTGCCCTGAGTATCCGGGACTCCGCATGACCCTGCGATGCCAGCGCCTGCTTTCTGTTGCCCTGGCCACGATGCTGGCCGGGGGAGCACTCGCCGGTGCGCTATTGACTGCGCCGCCAGCGATGGCGGATGCCTGGCGGGACAAGGAGTTCTGGCTCAAGGAATCGGGAATCACGAATGCCTGGCAGGTTTCCAAGGGAGCTGGAGTCAAGGTCGCCATCATCGATAGCGGCATTGACGGAAACCACCCTGACCTGAAGGGCGTCGTGGTGGGCGGAACGGACGTTTCCGGAGCCGGTGCGCCCAACGGACAGAAGAGCATCGGCGCCAAAACGGAGCACGGAACCCTTGTGGCCACCATGCTGGCCGGGCGCGGACACACCACGCCCACGGCTTCCCCGTCGCCCTCAGCCGCGCCCACCGTTCCTCCCGCCGGGGGACCGGACGGGATCGTCGGCGTCGCGCCTGAAGCGGAAATCCTGGCAGTGTCAACCTGGCTGGGTTCACCGAACCCGGGAGGCAAGACGGACCAGGAGCAGATTCCTGACGCCGTGCGCTGGGCCGTGGACAATGGCGCAAAGGTCATCAATATTTCCCTGGGCAGCACCTCACCGGTTTGGCCGCAAAGTTGGGATGCTGCCTTCCTGTATGCCGAGCAAAAGGATGTGGTGATCGTCGCCGCCGCGGGCAACCGGGTGGGTGGCAACGTGCAGGTAGGAGCTCCTGCCACCATTCCCGGTGTGCTCACAGTGGCAGGGCTCGACGGCGATGGCCGGGCCAGCGTCGACTCCTCCTCGCAGGGGATCAGCATCGGCGTTGCGGCGCCGGCAGAAAACCTCCTTGGCGGCCTTCCCGGGGGCGGATACGCCCAATGGGCTGGAACTTCGGGGTCCGCCCCCATCGTTTCCGGCGTGGCCGCACTCATCCGGTCCAAGTGGCCTGACATGAGTGCCAAGCAGGTCATCAACAGGATTGTGAGCACGGCCAAGGACGCCGGTGCCCCTGGCAAGGACCCCCTTTATGGTTACGGAGTGCTCAACGCAGAGGCAGCGCTGAAGGAGGAGGTAGAGACCACAAGCACCAATCCGCTCGGTTCGATCGCGGACTGGATCCGCGTCCACCGGCGAGGCGACTTCAGCACCCCCTCCGAGGCCCCTGTGGCCAGTCCTACAAGCGCGGCACCTACTCTGGCAGATCCAACCGTTCCTGTGGCCGCCACTCCGGCGCACGTGGATGACGCCCTTCCTGCCGCCGTCGTGCTCGGATTCGGAGGCATTTTCGCGGTGATCGTCGTGGGCGCATCCATCCAGCTGCGCAGGGTGGCCAAAAGCCCTCCCGCCGCTGCAGAAGAGGCCGAAACGGGAGCGCTGGAAGCGGTGGATCCACCCACCCGGAAGTAGCTAGTGAAGATTTTCACAAAGTGCTGTACTCTGGTTTCATGGCAACCACCCCAGAGCTCATTGACCGTCCCCGGGTTCTCGTCGTCGGCGGCGGCTACGTCGGCCTGTACGTAGCCCTTAAATTGCAGAAGAAGATCGCGAATGCAGGTGGCATCGTCACCGTCGTAGATCCACTGCCTTACATGACTTACCAGCCGTTCCTCCCCGAGGTCGCTGGTGGCAACATCGAGGCACGCCACGCCGTCGTCTCCCACCGTCAGCACCTCAAGCAGACCGAGCTCATCCAGGGCCGCGTCACCAGCATCGACCACGCAAACCGCACCGCGGTTGTGGCTCCTGCCAATGGTGAAGCTCCCTTCGAGATTCCGTACTTCGACGTCGTCATCGCAGCTGGTGCCATCACCCGCACGTTCCCGATCAAGGGCCTCGCTGACAAGGGCATCGGCCTGAAGACCATTGAGGAAGCCGTAGCACTTCGCAACAAGGTGCTGGAGCGCATTGAAGCCGCTTCCACCATGACGGACCCGGCAGAGCGCGCCAAGGCCCTCACCTTCGTGGTTGTTGGTGGCGGTTTTGCCGGCATCGAATGCCTCACCGAAATGGAAGACCTCGCCCGCGCCGCGGTCAAGAACAACCCGCGTGTCCGCCAGGAAGAAGTCCGCTTCATCCTCGTTGAGGCCATGGGCCGCATCATGCCCGAGGTCACCGCATCCCAGGCCGAGTGGGTTGTAGAGCACCTGCGTAGCCGCGATATCGAGGTCCTCCTCAACACCTCCCTGGACAGCGCTGAGGGCAACCTCAAGCTGATCAACCTCCCGGACAAGACGTCCGCCGGTGAAGTTGAAGCTGACACCCTCGTGTGGGCTGCCGGTGTGCAGGCCAACCCGATGATCCGCTCAACGGACTTCCCGCTGGAACCGCGCGGCCGTGTCCGCGTCCTCCCGGACCTCCGTATTGCCGGCGATGAAGGCATCGTCGAGAACGCTTGGGCAGCCGGCGACATCGCCGCTGTTCCGGACCTCACGGGCAAGGGCCTGCCGGACGGTACTTGCGTCCCGAACGCCCAGCACGCACTCCGCCAGGCGAAGAAGCTCGCCAAGAACCTCTGGGCTTCCCGCTGGGACAAGCCGCTGCACGACTACAAGCACAAGAACCTTGGTGCTGTGGCTGGCTTCGGCGAGTGGAAGGGCGTTGCCAACATCAACCTGCTCGGCCGCATCGGCCTCAAGGGCGGCCTCGCCTGGCTGGCACACCGTGGCTACCACGGCATGGCGATGCCCACGGTTGAGCGCAAGTTCCGTGTGATCTTCGGCTGGATCCTGGCCTTCTTCGCAGGCCGCGACACCACGCAGCTGATTGACCTGGACAACCCTCGCGGCGCATTCGTTGCAGCTGCAACCCCGGCCCCCAAGCCGGCTGCTGCACCTGCCCCCGCACCTGCTGTTGCGGAAAAGCCTGCCGAGGACAAGACTCCGGTATCGGCTGACGCCAAGTAGTACACGTTCGACGACGGCCGCTCCCCTGAGGGGAGTGGCCGTCGTCGTTTAAGCTGTTGCCATGCCTGGCGAAACTGATCTGAAGACCCTTCTGGAGTCACTGCATCCTGTCATCAGGGATGGTGACTACGTGTACGCTCTCTGGCCGCATGGCAAGCCGCTGGAAGGCGGCATCGAGGCCGCCGTCCGGGAGGCCGAAGGTTTGACTGTGGTCCTTCGACGGGACGAGGCGGACAGGCTTGGCCTCGCTTACGATTTCGTGGCCTCCTGGATCACCCTCCAGATTCATTCCGCCTTGGAAGCGGTGGGACTGACGGCCGCCGTGAGTGCGGCGCTGACGCATGCAGGCATCAGCTGCAACGTCCTCGCCGGCTTTCACCATGACCACTTGCTGGTCCCCGTAGCGGACGCCGATCGCGCGCTGGACGTATTGCGTTTGCTGGCCCGGGGAGTGGTGCTGCGGACTGAGCGGCCAGAAGACCGCCCTGAAATCCTGGAACTGACGGCACGGGCTTTTTCAGTGTCTCCAGTGACCGGTCAGCCGGTTGAGGGGATTCCCGTAGAGGTTGGCTTGCTGCGCGAGCTCTTCGAGTGCGACGAGTACATTCCAGAGTTGAGCATCGTAGCTGAGATTGGCGGGGACATTGTTGGCCACGCCATCAGCACGCGCGGCTGGATCGGCGACCTGGAACTCGTAGGGTTGGGTCCCATTGGCGTCCTTCCCCAGTTTCAACGACGCGGCGTCGGTTCGGCCCTCATGCGTGAGTCCGCCGCGCGAGCCACGGCCGCGCGGGAGCCGGCTATAGCTTTGTTGGGCAGCCCGCTCTATTACCCGCGCTTCGGCTATGTACCGGCCACCTCCTTGGGTGTGGAACCGCCGGAGGCTGCCTGGGGCGATCACTTCCAGCTGCTGCCGCTTACGGCATGGCCCGACGGCGTTCGGGGCACCTTTCGCTACGCGGCGCCATTCGAACGCGTGTAGCTGGGATACCATGGTGCGGGCGCCCCAGTAGCCCAATTGGCAGAGGCAGCGGACTTAAAATCCGCGTGTTGTGGGTTCGAGTCCCACCTGGGGCACAGACCGGAAGGGGAGGACGTTTCCTCCCCTTCCATTTGTCAGCTATTCGTCAGAGACTTTTCCCAGCAGGCTCGTAGATTCCCCACAGGCAACGAGTGTTATAGGGATGTGACCTGAATCACTTATCTTCCCGGATCAATTGCACTAGTTTGAGTCTTAATCAGGAACACCTGAGTTATCGCATCAAAGGCAGTTCGCACCTTTCGATCGAGGAGACAACGAATGTTTGATCTTTCCCAAGCGGCGCCCCGAGCCGCCAAGCTTACAGCGCTTGGCATTGGGGTTGCCCTCCTGGCCACAGCTTGTGGTGGGTCCTCCACACCGAGCCAGACCGGGTCCAGTTCCGCCGCCGCCGCAGGCATCTCCTGCCCGGCTCCGAGTGCAGGGGCAGGAGCCGGCAACAGCCAGGCTGCTACCAATACGGGACCCGTACCTCCCTCGACCACGACTACCGCCACTCCTCTGAAACTTGGATCGCTTCTGCCGACGACGGGGTCGCTCGCGTTCCTCGGCCCACCGGAAATTGCTGGCGTCAACCTCGGCATCAAGGAAGTCAATGATGCTGGTGGCGTCCTGGGCGCTCCCGTTTCGGTGGTGCACCGTGACTCCGGTGACACCAAGACCGACATCGCAACCCAGTCCACCACCGCCCTCCTGGGCCAGGGCGTAAGCGCAGTTATTGGTGCAGCCTCGTCCGGTGTTTCCAAGACGGTCATCAACCAGATCACTGGCGCTGGAGTCATCCAGTTCTCGCCTGCGAACACTTCCCCTGACTTCACCACGTGGGACGACAAGGGCCTCTACTGGCGTACCGCCCCCTCCGACGTCCTTCAGGGCAAGGTTCTGGGTAACTACATGGCTACCTGTGGCGCCCAGACTGTGGGCATGATCGTCCTCAACGACGCCTACGGCACCGGGCTGCAGAAGAACGTCAAGGCAGCCTTCGAAGCCGCTGGCGGCAAGGTTGTGGCCGAGGAACTCTTCAACGAAGGTGACTCGCAGTTCAGCAGCCAGGTGGACAAGGTCATCGCCGCCAAGCCCGACGCCATCGCATTGATCACCTTCGACCAGGCAAAGAGCATCGTCCCCCTGATCACCGGCAAGGGAATCAAGCCCACGCAGCTGTTCATGGTTGACGGCAACACCTCGGATTACAGCAAGGACTTCCAGGCCGGCACCTTGAAGGGCGCACAGGGAACCATCCCCGGTACGTTCGCCAAGGACGCCTTCAAGCAGAAGCTCCTCGCCATCGATCCTGCACTGAAGGACTACAGCTACGCAGGTGAGTCCTACGACGCGGTGAACCTGATCGCGCTGGCCTCTGAAGCGGCCAAGAGCACCAAGGGCACGGACATTGCAGCCAAGCTGAAGGACGTCTCTCAAGGCGGCGAGAAGTGCACCGACTTCCCCTCCTGCGTAACCCTGCTTCGCCAGGGCAAGGACATCGACTACGACGGCCAGTCGGGTCCGGTAACGTTCTCCGACGCCGGTGACCCCACTGAGGCGTACATCGGTATCTACGAATACCAGGACAACAACACCTACAAGCCGGTCCGTGAAGAGTTCGGCAAGCTCTAAGCCAAACCCCGACTAGACCGCAAACAGAACAGGTCCCCTTCCTTTCCAGGAAGGGGACCTGTTCTGTTTTGTTTTCAGCTCCGGCGCCGGGTTGGCGTGTGTTGTGGGGCCTGGTGTGCGTGGGTGGGGGGTGGGGCGTCCTGTGGATCCGGGACGCACGAAGGGCCCTGGGTATACCCAAGGCCCTCCATACGTGCGTAATGCGGCTGCTAGACCTCGTCGGCCAGGGTTCCCAGATACAGCTGGATGACCTTGGGGTCCTTCATGAGCTCGCGGCCAGTGCCTGTGTAGGCGTCCTTCCCTTGGTCCAGGACGTAGCCGCGGTCGCAGATCTGCAGGCAACGGCGGGCGTTCTGTTCCACCATGATGACTGAGACGCCGGCGCGGTTGATCTCGTGGACGCGAAGGAAGGTCTCGTCCTGCTTAACGGGGGAGAGGCCTGCCGATGGCTCATCGAGCAGGAGCACGGCAGGATCCATCATGAGCGCCCGTCCCATGGCGACCATCTGGCGTTCACCGCCTGAGAGGGAACCGGCTCGCTGGGCACGTCGCTTGGCCAGTTCAGGGAAGAGGCTGGCAACGAAGTCGAAGCGCTCAGCGAACGCCTTGGGCCGCTGGAACATGCCCATCTGGAGGTTCTCTTCGATGGTGAGTGTGGCGAACACGTTGTTGGTCTGCGGGACAAAGCCAACGCCCTGCGTGACAAGCTTGTTGGCCTTCAAACCGGTGAGATCCTGACCCCGGACTATTACAGTGCCGGAATGGACCTTGACCAGGCCGAACATCGCCTTCAGCAGGGTGGACTTACCTGCGCCGTTGGGGCCGATAATGCCGATCAGTTCACCCTTGCGGGCCTCGATGGAGCAACCGTTGAGGATATTGACGCCAGGAATGTAGCCCGCCACCAGGTTGGTGACTTTGACGACCGAATCGCTGGCCGGGGCATCTGCCGAGGCGGGCATTGCACTGGTGCTGCTCATTTCCCGTCCTCCTTCTTGGTTTCTACGATGTCGGACAGGATGCCGGCATCTTCGGTTCCCACCACCGACTCTTCGTCAGCCTCAAGTTCTGCCTCGAGCACCTTGATGCCTTCTGCGTCGCCGAGGTCAACGTCGTGGTGCGCGCCAAGGTAAGCATCGATCACGGCAGGGTTCTTCATGACTTCCCCGGGAGGGCCTTCCGCCACTATTTTTCCTTCTGCCATGACTACTACCCAGTCTGCGATGTGGCGCACCATGTTCATGTCGTGCTCCACGAACAGGACCGTCATGCCTTCAGCCTTGAGGTTCTTGATGTGGTCCAGGAGGGACTGGGTGAGTGCCGGGTTCACGCCGGCCATGGGCTCGTCGAGCATGACGAGCTTGGGCCTCACCATCAGGGATCGTGCCATCTCCAGGAGCTTACGCTGGCCGCCGGAGAGGGAAGCGGCGTAGTCATCCTTCTTGGTGTCCAGCTTGAACTTCTCCAAGAGCACGTGTGCCTGTGCCGTGATCTCCTTCTCGCGACCACCCCAGATGCCCTTGAACAGAGCCTTGGAAAGACGCTCGCCCGGCTGGTCTGCTGCACCGAGCCGCATGTTTTCCATGACTGTCAGCTTGCCCATGACCTTGGTCAGCTGGAATGTCCGCACCATGCCCATACGCGCCACTTTGTAGGACGAGACGCCGGCAATGCTGTTTCCTTCGAACTGCCACTTGCCCGTGTTTGGCGTGTCGAAGCCGGTGAGCAAGTTGAACAGGGTTGTCTTGCCGGCCCCGTTTGGCCCAATCAATGCAGTGATCTTGTGGCGGGGGATCTCCAGGTATTCCACGTCCACTGCGTTGATGCCGCCGAAGGAGCGGGTGACGTCTTCGGCCACGACGATCGGATCGCGCTTCTTGCAGCCCGGGGTGTTTTCCCCGACCGCAATGGGGCGCGAATCGGTCATGTAGTCGATGCCTGCCTCGTCGCTTGGGACGGCGCGGTGGGCAGAACTGCCAGAGCTACCAGTGTTGGAAGGGGTAGGCGGGTTGACTGGGTTGTTGCTGTTTGGTTCGTTGGTCTCACTCATGCGAAAGCAAGCTCCTTCTTATTGCCGAAGACGCCTTGCGGGCGGAAGATCATCAGGAGCATCAGTGCCACACCAACAAGGATGTAACGCAGCTGGCCGGCCTGAACGGTGGTCAGCCAGGTGATGACTCCGGATTCGATGAGCCCATAAAGCAGGCTCTGCGTCAGCGAGAGCACTACCCAGAAGATCATGGCTCCGATCACCGGGCCCAGGACGGTTGCCATGCCACCGAGCAGGAGGCAGGTCCAGAGGAAGAACGTGAGCTCTGTGCCGTAGTTGGATGGTTGGACGGCGCCGCGGGGGAGGGTGAAGATCATGCCTGCAAGGGCACCCAGGATGCCGCCAATAATGAGGGCCTGCATCTTGTAGGAGTAGACATTCTTGCCGAGTGACCGAACAGCGTTCTCGTCCTCGCGGATGCCCTTCAGGACGCGGCCCCAAGGGCTGCGCATCAGCAGCCAGACCAGCAGGCAGCAGATAATGACCAAGCCCCAACCAACAACGCGGATGAAGAAGTCACGGTTGTTCATGCCCATGTAGGACCCCTCGGGGAAGGGATTCATGGAGTAGAAACCACCCTCGAACGCAGCCAGTCCGTTTGCCGAACCCGTAACGCCGGTGAGCTGGTTGGTAGTGACGACGTAGCGAACAATTTCCGCTGCTGCGATCGTGACGATAGCGAGGTAGTCCGCCCTCAAGCGCAGTGTCGGAATACCCAGGATGAAAGCGAAGATCACCGAACACAGAACCGCGATAAGCAGGCCGATGAAGAACGGCGTCTTGAAGGTCAACGTGGAGATGGCGAAACCGTAGGCTCCCACTGCCATGAATCCGGCCTGGCCGAAGTTCAACAGGCCTGAGTAGCCGAAGTGGACGGCGAGGCCCAAAGCAGCAAGTGCGTAGGCCGCCGTCGTCGGGCTGAACAATTCGCCAAGGGCGCTGGAAAGAATAAATCCGAAGTCCATGGCCCGCTCCTAACCCACACGCTCACGCCGGCCGAGGATACCCTGCGGTCGGAACAGAAGAACAACAATCATGATGAACAAAGCGCCAACGTACTTGAGGTCGGCGGGGAGGCCAAAGACCGTGGTCAGCTCCACGAAGATACCGACGACGATAGAGCCGATCAGGGCACCGAAGACGGTTCCCAGGCCACCGAGCGTCACGCCGGCGAAGATGAGCAGCAGGATTTGCGAGCCCATGTCGAACGTCACGCCGGGCCGGTAGTAAGCCCACAGGATGCCACCGAGGGAAGCGAGGACGCCGCCGACGATCCATACGAGCCGGATGACCGAGTCGACGTCAATGCCCGAAGCAGCCGCCAGAGCAGGATTGTCTGCCACCGCACGGGTTGCTTTACCAAGGCGGGTCTTCAGCAGGATGATGCCGATCAGGGCAATCACCACGGCGCTGATCAACAGGGACCAGAGGTTGTTCGGAGAGATGGAGATGGGCCCGATCTGGACCTCAGCGCTTTGGGCTCCGGGCAGCTGTTGGGTTGCGCCGCCGAAGAAGAACTGGATCACGTAGCGGATGGCCAGTGCCAAGCCGATGCTGACAATCATCATGGGGACCAAGCCAGAGCCGCGCCGCCTCAGTGGCCGCCAGAGCCCGGCATCCTGGACGTAGCCGAAGAGCCCGCCGCCAATCAGCGAAAGCAGGATGGCCAGCCAGAACGGCAAACCAAAACCGTTGAACATGAAGACGAGCACAGCACCCATGGTCACCATCTCGCCGTGGGCGAAGTTGGTAAGGCCTGTGGTACCGAAGATGAGGGACAAGCCCACGGAGGCAAGTGCGAGCAGCAGACCGAAGCTCAGTCCTGCAACCAGCCGGTTGAGGAGGTTTTGGCCGAAGTCCTGTTGCTGGAGGACGATGCCTTTGCCGAACGCGAAGATCACAGACAGGTTGGAGGTCTGGTTGAACGTGACGTCGCGGGGATTCTCCTGGCCATCGGCAAGCTTGATGCCCTCCGGCAAGGTGGAGGTATCCAGCTCAACTCTGTACGTGCCCTGTACGGGGACGCCTATGTTCCAGGCTCCGTTGGCTCCGGAGGTGGCTTCCCCTTCAAACCCGTTGCCCGAGGCCTTGATTTTCACGCCCGGTATGGGAGCACGGGCATCGTCGCGGAGGAAGCCGCTGATATTGTTCTGGAAATTCGTTGGGGATGGCGAAGGCGAGGGGGTGGTTGCCTCCGCCGCGGGGGCGGCGATCAACAGAGTGGCAATGAGGGCTGCGAAGAACGCCCCCACGGCTCTCTGCAGTCCCTTGGACCGTCTCATGGACGGGTCGCGCAGTGTGCTTCTCAAAATGGAAACCTCCACAGTGGGGGTGGTCCCGGCTGCGCCATTGCAGCCGGTGCGAACGGTCATGGGGCTTGTGAACAGTTCTTGCCTAGCTGCCTCGATTGTGATCTAAGTCACCCATGTGTGGCCTATGTTACCGCTCAGTGCGGCTAAAGAATGCACAGCATGGAGGTCAGAAGATAGCGATCGGATAACAACTGTGAAGCTATAGGCAACAAGCAATCTCCCACATTCGTGTCACGGTTGAGTTTCGTCTGGGTGAACAAGGGAACTTTCCGTGCCTTGGGCGCGTGGTAATTGGTACCGTGAATTATCACTTAGCCCTTTTCAGGAGGACACCCGCAATGGCACTTGGCGGAAACCCTATCTTCAACGGAAAGAATTTCCGTGGAGCCAAACAGGCACCGCCTGTTCCGCAAAATCCGTATTCCAACCCGTACGGCCAGCAGTTTAACCAGGCACCTGGCCGCGCGCCTGGACAGGTCCTCGACGCCCAGTCCGCTTGGTCCGCCTCACAGCAGAACATGACCAACGAACAACTGCAGCAGATGTACAACCAGCCTGCAGCAGGACCCGCCGATACCGGCCGGATGACCTACGACGACGTCATCATGAAGACCGTCGCCTGCCTTGTTGCCCTGGTCATCGGCGCCGGCATCACGCTCTTTGTAGCACCGGCCCTGTCCACCATGCTCATGATCGTCGGTGCACTGGGCGGTTTCGTCCTGGCGCTGGTCAACACCTTCAAGAAGCAGCCTTCTCCAGCACTGATTCTGGCGTATGCGGGCCTTGAGGGACTCTTCCTCGGTGGCCTGACCCGGATTCTTGACGGGATGTTCCCTGGCGTCGGCCTCCAAGCCGTCATCGGTACCCTGGCGGTCTTCGGCGTCACGCTGCTGCTCTTCAAGAGCGGCAAGGTCCGCGCCACACCCAAGATGGTGCGCTTCTTCATGATCGCCACCATCGGCTACGCGGTCTTTGCGCTGATCAACCTCGTCATGATGTGGACCGGTGCGGTCCAGGAACCGTTCGGCCTGCGCACGAGTATCACGATTGCCGGCATCCCGCTGGGTGTCTTCATTGGCATCCTGGCGATTGGCCTGGCAGCCTTCTCGCTCATCATGGACTTCACCAGCATCGAAGAGGGCGTTCGTGCCGGCGCCCCTGAGCGCTACTCCTGGGTCGCTGCCTTCGGCCTGACCGTCACCCTGGTTTGGCTCTACGTCGAAATCATTCGGCTTCTGGCGATTTTGCGCGGCGACGACTAAGTCCGCCCGAGTTCAGGAAAAATGCCCCCGAAATTGCTTCGGGGGCATATTTCTTTAAACGGGGCCTGGTTTAAACAGGGATGCCTCAGCTCAGGCGTTCAAAAACAACAGCCATTCCCTGGCCGCCTCCCACGCATAACGTGGCCAGGCCAAGGGTTCCGTCGCGTTCCTTCAACCCGTTCAGGAGCGTGGTGGTCATGCGCGCTCCTGTCATGCCGAAGGGGTGCCCCAGGGCAATGGCTCCACCGTGCACGTTGAGCTTCTGTGGGTCGATGCCAAGTTCACGGGCGCTCGCAACCACTTGGACCGCAAAGGCTTCGTTGAGCTCTACGAGGTCGATGTCGTCAATCGTCAGTCCTGCCAGTTTCAATGCCCGCTGCGTTGATTCAACAGGTCCCATGCCCATGAGTTCGGGTGAGAGGGCGGAAACGGCGGTGGAGACAACGCGCGCCAGCGGCTGGAGTCCGAGTTCGCGTGCGCGGGCGTCACTCATGACGAGGACGGCGGCGGCGCCGTCGTTCAGTGGGCAGGCATTGCCTGCGGTCACGGTGCCTTCGGGCCGGAAGACGGGCTCCAGAGCGGACACTCCTTCCAAGGTCACTCCTGCCCTCGGGGAGTCGTCCCGGTCAATCAGGGTGCCGTCCTTGCGGGTGTACGGTGTGATCTCGCGGCCGTAGAAACCCGAGGCAATGGCCGCTTCGGCGCGATTCTGGCTCAGCACACCCCACTCGTCCTGCTCTGCCCGGCCGATTCCGTAGCTGGTGGCGACGTTCTCGGCTGTCTGGCCCATGGCGATATAGATATCGGGAAGCCTCCCGCCAAGCCGCGGATCCGTCCAGGGAATGTTCGACGCCGCCCGGGCCGCTGTCCGCTGGGCTGCTGATTCGAAGAGTGGGTTGTGATTGCCGGCATCGGTCTGCCCGGCCCCTGCCCAATTCTGGTATCTCGAGACACTTTCCACGCCGGCCGAGATGATCGCGTTCGCTTCACCGGCTTTGATGGCGTGGAATGCCATGCGAAGGGTCAGCAGGCTGGACGCGCAGAATCGGTTGATGGTCGCCGCCGGTACGCGGTCCAGGCCTGCAAGGACAGCGACGACGCGGGCCATGTTGGAGCCCGCTTCGCCGCTGGGTTCGGCGCATCCCAGCAGGATGTCATCAAGGCCGCCTCCATCTTCGGCGGCAGGATCGAAACCCGGAACTTTGGCGAGTGCAGCCTGCACCATGGCAGTAGCAAGGTCGTCGGGGCGTTCGTCCTTGAGGGAGCCTTTGAAGGCCCGCCCAATTGGACTTCTGGCAGTGGAAACGATGACAGCCTCAGTCATGGCCCCAGCTTACGCCCGGCATCTGGAAGGAAGACGGGCGTAAGTCTGAGAGGTCAGGCCAAGCGAAGGGCGCCTGCTGCTGGAGTCACGGTGAAGATGTCCGGGGCGGTAAAACCGCTCTCCGCGAAGGAACGCACGACGGCGTCACGCACCTGCTGCTCCTGGCCTACCGGGGTCAGGGCGATGGCGGAGCCGCCGAAACCCCCGCCCGTCATGCGGGCACCGATCGCGCCGTTGGCCTTTGATGTCTCCACGGCGAGGTCGAGCTCAGGGCAGGAGATCTCGAAGTCGTCGCGCATGGACACGTGGCTGGCATCCAGCAACGCGCCAATGTTGGCCGGGCCTTTGCTTGTGAGGATTTCCACGGTCTGGAGTACGCGGTCGTTTTCGGTGACCACATGCCGGACCCTGCGAAGGGTTGTCTCGTCAAGCAAGCCCGCGGCTTCCTCCAAGGATTCCACGCCGACGTCGCGCAGTGCCTTGACGCCGAGGATTTCGGCGCCCAACTCGCAGGAGGCGCGCCTGGAGGCGTAACCGCCGTCGGCGTGTGAATGGGACACCTTCGTGTCGATGACCACCAGGACCAGGCCCGAGGCCTCGGCGTCGAAGGGGACAAGGTCAACGTGCTGGTCCCGGCAATCCAGGAACACAGCATGACCCTTGGCTCCGCGCAGCGAAGCTGACTGATCCATGATGCCGGTGGGTGCGCCGACGAACACATTCTCAGCACGCTGGGTGGCGAGCACCAGATCCTCAGCGCCTAGACCTGCCCCGGTGAGGTCGTTGAGGGCGGAAATGACGGCACATTCGATCGCGTGGGAGGACGAGAGGCCAGCGCCCAGCGGAACGTCCGAATCGAGCAGCAGGTCAAAACCGGGAACGTCGATGCCACGTTCTTTCAAGGCCCAGGCAACGCCGAGGGGATAGCGTGACCAGCCTTCGCCGGAGCCCGGTTCCGAGATGGACAGGTCTGCCTCCACCAAGCCGTGACCACCGAACAGCGACAGCAGCCGAACCGTGGAGTCCTCGCGGAGTCTGATTGCTACCTTGGCGGTCTTATCAATCGCGAACGGCAGGACGAAGCCCTCGTTGTAATCCGTGTGTTCACCGATCAGGTTCACGCGCCCCGGTGCCTGCCACACGCCGTCGGGAACTGAACCAAAGGTTTCCTGGAAGCGGGCAGAAAGCACGCTGGTGTCAGTGGTGGTGGTCATGCTCGGGTGCCTTCCAGGGTGTTGGCCAGTCGTGTGGAGTCGGTGGTTGCAGCTACGTCGCGGAGTCGCTCCGCCACGGCTTCCGGGGTGATGTCATTGATGAACGCTCCCATGGCTGCTTCAGAGCCTGCCAAGTACTTGAGCTTATCGGCAGCGCGGCGCGGTGAAGTCAGCTGGAGGTGCAACTGTCCCGCCGGGCGCAGGACCGGGTCCAGCGGTGCCTGGTGCCAGGCGGATATATACGGCATGGGGGTGGGGTAGAGCGCATCAAGGCGCTTCAGCAGGTCCAGGTAGACGTGGGAGAGCTCGTCGCGTTCTTCGCCCGTCAGGGCCGCGAGGTCAGGGACGCTGCGGTGGGGGACCAAATGGATTTCCAGAGGCCAGCGAGCTGCAAACGGCACGTAGGCGCTGAAGTGCTTGGCTTCCAGAACCATGCGGCTGCCATCCTCGCGTTCTGCCCTGAGGAGGGACGCGCCGAGCGTTTCTTTCGCGTCGACGTCGTCGTAGTATTTGCGGGCTACCGCGCCCAAGGTGGCGGCCCGGGGCGTGACGTAGGGGTACGCGTAAATCTGGCCGTGGGGGTGGTGCAGGGTGACCCCGATATCGGCGCCGCGGTTTTCGAACGGGAAGACCTGCTTGATCCCGGGCAGGGCGCTCAGTGCTTCTGTGCGTTGTGCCCAGGCTTCAATGACGGTGCGGGCGCGGGTCTCGCCCAATTCGGCGAAGGACCCTGTGTGCTGCGGCGTGAAGGCCACAACTTCGCAGCGGCCGAAGGCAGGCCCGGTGACGCCGTGGCCAGCGAATCCATGACCGGGGATCTCCGGGATCTGGCCCAGCGCCGGTCCCAGTGAGGGGAATCGATTTTCGAAAACCACGACGTCATAGTCTGAAGCCGGAATTTCCGAGGGATTTGCCGGGGTGGTGGGGCAGATAGGGCACTGGTCGGCCGGAGGAAGGTGAGTACGGCTTTGGCGATGGGCCGCCACAGCTACCCATTCGCCGGACAGGGCGTCGTACCTGACCTCGCCGGGCTCGCCACGGGCCGGAAGCTCGCGGTGGTCCACCATCGAGTCCGGTGTGCGCTCAGGAGTTCCGGGGTCATCAAAGTAGATCAACTCACGGTTGTCAGCGAGGCGGGTGCGGGTCATACGGCTCATGGGTCCATCATCCCACAAAGCAATCAAAAACGCATAGTTTCAAACAAAAGCTAACATCATCATTCTCTGGGAGCGGGAAGGCATGCAGTACGGTATTGCCATGTCTGCCTCTTCCCCATCTGCCCAAAGCCCGGCCGAATCAGCACCCCGACGCTTCGCCACCGGCCGCCAATTCGAGCTTCGGCGGGACGATGCGCTGGCCATCGTGACCGAGCTTGCTGCAGGTCTTCGGCTGTACTCCCGGGGAGGCGTCCAACTCACCGAAAGTTACGGAGACGCCGAGATCCCCCCAGGCGCCACGGGCATCACACTCGCCCCGTGGGCCAACCGGGTGGAGGATGGCGCTTGGTACCTCAACGGCAAAAAGCAGCAGCTCGATATCACCGAGGTCTCACGCAACAACGCCAGCCACGGACTGCTCCGGAACACCGGCTACACCCTGGTGGACGAGTCTGAGTTCTCCGTGACACTGGAAGCAACCGTCTTCCCCCAGCACGGCTACCCTTTCCTTGTCCGGCACATCGTTCGGTATGAACTCGACGAAAACCTGGACCTTCGTGTCTCACAGACGATGGTCAACGATTCCCAGGATGATGCACCCGTCGTCCTGGGCGCCCACCCCTATCTTCGGCTCGGCGAGGTAGCCCCCGAAGATTTGGTCCTGACCGTCAAAGCCGACACCCGCCTGGTAGCGGACGAACGATTGATTCCCCGCAGCACGGCTGCGGCGGAGGGAGACTTTGACCTTTCTGTCGGCCGCGCGGTGGGCAGCTTGGACATCGACGTCGCCTTGACGGACCTGACGTTCGACGGCGGCGTGGCCCGGCATACGCTGACGGCGCCGGATGGACGCAGCGTGTCACTCGAGCAGGACCCGAACTGCCAGTATGTCCACGTGTTCGTCACGGACACCTTCCCTGGCCGATCAAAAGTAGTCGCTATTGAGCCCATGACCGGTCCAGCCAATGCCTTTAACAGCGGGGATGGTTTGCGTTGGCTTGTGCCAGGGGAGACGTTCACCATGACGTGGGGGATAACCGCCTCCGTCTAGGCCATGTGCGCGGCGGGCCGGTTTCCCATACGGGGCGGCCTGCGGAATTATGGGTTCATGACGCCAACACCGGACGCCAAATCACGTTCTGACCGACAAATTGCCCAAGACATTCCCTACGGGGTGCGCATTGCGGCCGCGTGGTCGTGGCGGATGGGCCTGATCCTGCTGATGATCGGCGCCTTGGTCTGGTTGCTGGGCAAGGTCAGCTTTCTCATCATTCCGGTCATGGTCGCTGCGCTCTTGGCCGGACTCCTCTACCCGGTGGTGCTCTGGCTGCGCAAGCGGAATCTGCCCAACGGTGCAGCGGTGGCCATTACAGTGCTGGGTTTCATCGGGGTAATCGGAGGTGCCCTTGCCCTGGTAGGCAGGCAGCTTGTCTCAGGATTCGGGGAGCTTTGGACGGAGGCACTCACCGGAATCCAACAGATCCAGGACTGGCTGGCAGCCGGACCCCTGCACCTGACGGCCGCCCAAATCGACCAGTACATTTCAGACGGTGCCACGGCCCTGCAGGACAACAGCAGCAGCATCCTCAGCGGTGCCCTGTCCTTTGGCAGCACTGCGGGACACTTTGCAGCCGGCCTGGTGCTGGCACTCTTTATCCTGATCTTCTTCCTGCTGGAAGGAAGCCGGATCTGGGGGTTCCTGGTTCGGCTCCTGCCCAAGACAGCCCGGAGGGCCGCTGATGGTGCCGGACGTCGTGGCTGGACCTCCATGGTCAGCTATGTACGGATCCAGATGTTCGTTGCCTTCATCGACGCCGTGGGTATCGGAGCCGGTGCCGCGATCATCCAGGTTCCCCTCGCGCTTCCACTGGCTGTCCTGGTGTTCATTGGTTCGTTCATTCCCGTAGTGGGTGCGCTGGTTACTGGTGCAATCGCCGTCCTGCTGGCCCTTGTGGCGAACGGACCCGTCAATGCGCTGATCATGCTGGCCATCGTCCTGCTTGTCCAGCAGCTTGAAAGCCATATCCTGCAGCCGCTGGTCATGGGTAGGGCTGTGGCGCTTCATCCCGTGGCGGTGATCCTTTCGGTAGCTGCCGGATCCTATCTCGCGGGCATTCCCGGCGCGCTGTTCGCAGTGCCGCTGCTCGCCGTAGTAAACACGGCGGTTCGCTACATTGCCGGCCGGACGTGGGAACATGATGAAGGATTGGGCGCGGCTGAGCTGCAGCCTGGAGCCGCGTCGTCGGAAACCGATGGCGACTCCAACTTCAAGGAAGTCCACCTTCCGCGAGCCGGATCCCGCAGCGGCAGCAGCGCTGTCGGCAAGACCAAGGCCGCAGATAACACCTCCGTCCAGGAGCCTGCAGTTGACACCAACAAAGGAGAATAGTCAGTGAATACCCTCGATACCCTGCCCGTCACGCTGGACGATGTCCTCAAGGCGCAGGAGTTGCTCGAGGGCATTATTACCAAGACTCCGGTGGAGTCGTCCCGGGCGCTGGGAACCCTCGTGGGCGGCAACGTTTTCTTCAAATGCGAGAACCTGCAGCGCGCCGGATCCTTCAAGGTCCGCGGCGCCTACGTACGGATGGCGCGCCTGACTGATGCCGAGAAGAAGCGCGGTGTGGTGGCTGCCTCCGCAGGCAACCACGCGCAGGGCGTAGCCGTAGCCGCAAAGAGCCTGGGCATCAATGCCCGCATCTACATGCCGCTGGGCGTGGCGCTTCCCAAGCTTGCAGCAACGCGCAGCCATGGTGCCGAAGTCATCCTGCACGGCCACAACGTGGATGAGGCACTGGCCGAAGCCCAGCGCTACGCCAACGAAACGGGGGCAGTCTTTGTGCACCCCTTTGACAACGTGGATGTCGTCGCCGGCCAGGGCACCATCGGACTGGAAATCCTGGAACAGATCCCCAACGTGGACACCATTCTCATGGGCGTCGGCGGCGGAGGACTTCTTGCAGGCGTCGCAGTGGCCATCAAGGCCAAGGCCAAGGAGCTCGGTCGCGAGATCCGTGTCATCGGCGTACAAGCGGAAAATGCGGCCGCCTACCCTCCGTCCCTCGCTGCGGACGCCCTGGTGCCGCTCAAAAAGGTTTCGACCATGGCCGACGGCATCGCCGTAGGCCGGCCAGGGCAGCTTCCTTTCAGCATCATCCGCGAGCTCGTGGACGATGTTGTGACTGTGAGCGAGGATTCCCTTGCCCGCGCGCTGATCTTCCTGCTGGAACGGGCCAAGATGGTCGTGGAGCCGGCAGGCGCGGTGGGAGTAGCCGCGCTGATGGATGGCAAGATCGAAAACCCGGGTAACACCGCCGTCGTGCTTTCCGGTGGCAACATCGATCCGATGCTGATGCTCAAAGTTATCCAGCGTGGTCTCTCGGCTGCTGGCCGGTTCATGACGGTTCGAATGATGCTGGATGACCGCCCGGGCTCATTGGCGACGATCGCCCGCATCATTGCCGAAAACGACGCCAACGTCACTGGCCTTGACCACACGCGACTGGGTGGCTCCATCAGCATGGGCGATGTCTCCATCACCATCAACCTGGAAACGAAGGGCCACGAACACGGCGAACAGGTCCTCGGCGCCTTGAGGGCCGAAGGCTTCCAGCCGATCGTGGTGCACTGACGGGAGTCGCACATGGTGCTCGAAACGCCTGACGGATCCAAGGCCGAGGCCAAGGAGACACTCGCGGGCCGAGCGAAGGGCGGCCTGCTGTTCATGGGCAGCTTCGTGATCGTGCTGTACGTGATCGAGTTCCTGAACACGCTGATGAGGCATGGCCTTAACAGTACTTTTGGGCTTCGATCCCGCAGCATGGACGGAGTGCTGGACATCCTGACGTTTCCGTTGCTGCACGCGAACCTCAACCATTTGCTGTCCAACACCCTCCCCCTCATCATCTTCGGGTTCCTGGTTTTCCTGGCCGGTATCAGGGTCTTCCTCACAGCCCTGGCCTTCAGCTGGCTGGGTTCGGGACTCATGGTGTGGCTTATCGGCGGGGGAGGCGTGACAGTGGGGGCGTCCGGGCTGGTGTTCGGGTTCTTCGCGTTCCTGCTGGTCAGGGGATTCTTCAACAGGAGCTGGTGGCAGATCCTGCTATCCGTGGTCCTCTTCATGGCGTACGGCAGCATCCTCTTTGGGGTGCTGCCCACCGTCATGGGCTTCATTTCGTGGCAGGCCCATCTGGGCGGCGCCCTTGGAGGGATCATCGCAGCCGTCCTGTTGCGTCCGAAACCCGAGCCCACCAGCTGACCCAAGTAAGTCGCATTTGTGCGCGTTATGAGCTCTCAAAACGCGCACTGCTGCGACCCAGTTGGGCACGCACACGAAAAACGCCAGCCCGCCCCGCGAAGGGGTGGACCGGCGTCGTGCTTTTCGCGCTGCTTAGGCGACGTACGGCTTGGCGGAAACGATCTCCACCGGAATTTCCTTGCCGTTGGGGGCGGTGTAGCTGAGCTTGTCGCCCTCCTTGTGGCCGATGATGGCGGCACCCAGCGGAGACTTCTCGCTGAAGACATCGAGGTCGGAGTCGCCGGCGATCTCGCGGGAGCCGAGCAGGAACGTCTCTTCGTCCCCGGCGATGCGGGCAACAACCAACATGCCGGGCTCTACGATTCCGTCATCGGCAGGAGCTTCGCCCACCTGGGCATCGCGCAGGAGCGCGGTGAGCTGGCGGATGCGGGCTTCAATCTTGCCCTGCTCTTCCTTGGCTGCGTGGTATCCGCCGTTTTCCTTGAGGTCGCCTTCTTGGCGGGCGGCTTCGATCTTCTGGACGATTTCCGCCCGGCCAGCGCCGGAAAGGTGGTCCAGCTCAGCCTTCAAGCGGTCGAAAGCTTCCTGGGTAAGCCAAGCTGCTGTGGCGCCTTTGGTGGTAGACACGGATTTCTCCTCTTGATCTGACAAAGCAAAGACCCCGCCGAGGTGGCCACTCGTGAAACTCAGTAACCAACTTAACGGGGTGAAGGTTTCATCCATTGTAGTAAATCCTCTGGACGAACCCAAACTGGTTGAGTTGTGGGTCACACGATTGTTATTTCCCGCTGTCCACGATCCAGCAATTATCCACTACCCCGGCGACAGCGGGGGACTCGGTTCTCAACACTGTGCGCTGGGCTGTTGTGCTGCCGCCGTCGGCACCGTCCTTTGGCTCATTGGGGCCGATTTCAACCACTTTCCAGCCCACCACCGCAAACTTGGAATCCATGGCCTTCACGGCACACTTGGCCGTGGCTCCCGGGTATTTGGTGACCTGGTAATCGACCTCGGCCCGTGTGCCATCCACAGTGCTGTATCCGATGTCCTTGAAGGTCACCGGGGCTTGTGCAGAGGACGTTGCCACCCATGCTGCGAACACAATTCCAAGGACCAGGGCCACGATGACGATGTTCCGCTTCGATGTGCGGGTCAAGCCGCGCTTTTGACCACCGTAGCGATTGGCTAGGCTGTTGCTTGCCGGTAGTTCGTTGGCCGATAGGTCCTCTGAAGTCACCTATCCAGTTTAGTGCGGATCCCGGCGCCTCCTGCACAGTCCTGATTTTGCACCATCCATGAAAGAGGAGCCGTCAAGTGACAGCGTCCAGCAGTTCCGAGCAGCAGCTGCGGCTGCTCGCCGTCCACGCTCATCCGGATGATGAATCCAGCAAGGGTGCAGCGACCATGGCGATGTATGCCGCTGCAGGAGTAGACGTCATGGTCGCTACCTGCACTGATGGATCCAGGGGGGATATCCAGAACCCTGGCATGGTGGAGGCTCCGCACCCCAAGCGCGACATGGCAGGTGCCCGCCGGTTGGAAATGGCCAATGCGGCTGCCGTGCTTGGCATTCGGCAGCGATGGCTTGGCTTTGTGGACTCGGGCTTGCCAGAGGGCGATCCTCTTCCACCGCTTCCGCCGGGATGCTTTGCCTTGCAGCCGTTGGAGCGGGCCACGGCTCCGCTGGTCCGTCTGGTCCGCGACTTCAGGCCGCACGTCATCATCAGCTATGACGAAAACGGCGGCTATCCGCACCCGGACCACATTATGGCCCACAAGGTTGCCGTGGAGGCGTTTGAGGCAGCGGGTGACGCCGAGCGCTATCCGGGAACAGGGGAGCCATGGGCGCCCAGCAAGCTCTACTACGACCGCGCTTTCAGCCCCGAACGCTTCCGTGCACTGCACTTTGCGCTGGAAGAGGCTGGGCTGCAGTCGCCCTATGCTGAGCGGCTCGCGGCGTGGCTTGAAGCAGACGCCGAGGGCCACACGCCTCCTGCTCCCGCGCACCAGACCACCACGCAGGTGGATTGCGGCGACTTCTTCGAGGCGCGCGATGACGCACTCCGGGCGCACCGGACACAGATCGACCCCATGGGTTTCTTCTTTGCGGTCTCACCCGACTTGCAGCGGACGGCGTGGCCTTGGGAGGACTACACGCTGATCAAGTCCAGGGTGTCTACGGAGCTGCCGGAAAAGGATCTGTTTGCGGGGATAAGATAGGTGTTGCCGCCAGTTTCTATCGTTTGTAGAAATAGCCGGCGGCCATCGAACAGCCCAGCTCCGCGCTGAAGCCAGCCGACATGCATCAGCTCCCATAGAAGGTTTGAACGTGCACCACTTGATCCTCGCCTTGACCGTCACTCCGTCGCCGGACCCCACCGGGACGCTGCGGCCTGGCCTGTCCGAGGACCAGGTGACGCCCGGGACCTGGGGCTTCGTCCTCACGGCCTTCATCGTGATTCTCACGACGTTCCTCATCGTGGACATGGTTCGCCGTATCCGCCGGGTTCGGTACCGTGCGCAGGTGGAGGAGACACGCTTGGCTGCGGAAGCCGGAACCCTTGATAGTGCGGGCGGCGACGCCGGCACCACGGATGAGAACGGCGATGCCGCTCCCGGAAGCCGCTGACCCACGCGGAAACAACTGGCCCGGGGCTGCGAATGTCCTGGGTTCGGAGCCGTCTGCCTATTTGCGCCAACACGCAGGTAACCCGGTCTTCTGGCGTCCTTTCGGCGACGAAGCGTTCGCCCTTGCCGCAGCCCGGGATGTCCCCGTCTTCCTCTCCATCGGCTATGCGGCCTGCCACTGGTGCCATGTCATGGCCCATGAATCCTTTGAGGACCAGGAAACGGCGGCCTACCTGAATGCCCACTTCGTGCCCGTCAAAGTGGATCGCGAAGAACGGCCGGACGTCGATTCCGTCTACATGACGGCCACGCAGGCCATCAGCGGCGAGGGCGGCTGGCCAATGTCCGTATTCCTGACTCCGGAGGGCCTCGCCTTCCATGCGGGAACGTACTTCCCGCCCGTTCCCTTGCCTGGACGGCCGTCCTTCCGAAACGTGCTTGAAGCGGTCCATGAGGCGTGGCTTGAACGCCGTGAAGCTGTTGAGCAAAACGCGAGGGGACTGGCCGCGAACATGGCCAACGCCCAGCTGTCGTCTGCCGTTCGGCTTGACGGCCCGCCCGAGGCGCTGGATGCCCAGCTGCTTTCAGATGCAGGAAGGGTTCTGGCTCGCTCTGAAGACCCCGACGCCGGTGGGTTCGGCAGCGCCCCCAAGTTTCCGCCGTCGGCGGTTCTTGAGTTCCTCATCCGCCACGCAGCGGCATTGTCAGAGACTGCGGAGGATGCGCGGGACATGGCTGGGCGCGCGCTGGCCGGGATGGCACGTTCCGCGCTGTGCGACCAGCTCGACGGCGGTTTCGCCCGGTACTCGGTTACGGCGGATTGGTCCGTGCCGCACTTCGAGAAAATGCTCTACGACAATGCGCAGCTCCTGCGCGTCTACGCCCACTGGGTGCGGCTTGGGGGCGATGAGGTGTTCCCCGCTGAGGAGGCGGCGGAGGTAGCGTCCAGGTGCGGGGATTGGACGCTGGCCTCACTGGGGCTGCCTGGGGGTGGACTGGCTTCATCACTGGACGCCGATACCGTGGTGGACGGTGTGCACCACGAGGGCGCAGCGTACCTCTGGACGCCCGAATCCTTGCTGGAGGTCCTCGGCCGCGGTGACGCCGAGGAGGTGGCCCGCATGATGAATATTGGTGCCCAGGGGACTGTCTCGGAATTGGGTTCACCCCTGCATCCCGGACGGTCCCTGTCTGCTTCCGAAACCACGCTCTGGCGTCGCATCAGGCCCGCACTCCTGGCCGCGCGCGATCTCCGGAACCAGCCTGCCAGGGACGAGAAAGTTGTGGCCGGGTGGAACGGGCTCGCGATCGCGGGGCTTGCCGAGGCCGGAGCGGTGCTGGATCGCCCGGACCTCGTCGCTGCAGCTGAGAACGTTGCTGGGTATCTCGAGAAGGTGCATTGGAACGCCGAACACGGGCTGCTGGTCCGGGTCTCGCACGATTCCAAGCCCCGGGGGATCGGGGGACTCCTGGAAGACTACGCATTCTGTGCAGAGGGCTTGTTCTCGCTGTACGCCGTAACGGGAACAAAGCGCTGGTACCGCCTGGCGGAACACATCATCCAGGCCGCCGAAGCGCGTTTTGTAGAGGATGGGCACCTTGCGGATTCGGCAGGGGAATCGGCCCAGGTGTTCAACGCCCAAGGGCAACGCGCCGCACTTGATCCGTTCGACAATGCCACGCCCAGCGGGGCTGCCGGATTTGCAGGGGTGCTGCTGACGTATTCGGCGTACTCAGGCTCGCACGCCCACCGCCTCATGGCCGGGAACATCCTGGGCCTGCTTCCTCCGCTGGCCACACGAGCCCCCCGTGTTGCCGGTTGGCTCCTGGCCACGGCACAGGCCGCGCAGGCGGGTCCGGTGGAGGCCGCCGTCGCTGGTCCTCCGTCGCGTTTGCGGCAGGAACTGCACAGTGCGCTCTTGAAGTCCGCCAGCCCGGGCCTGGTGGTCGCGTTGCAAGAGAACGACGCCGCGTCCCCGGCTGGTGAGGGCGAGGTTCCGCTGCTGGTTCATCGCACGGGTGCGCTTGACGGCTCGCCACAAGTGTATTTGTGCAGGGATATGGTCTGCGAGAGGCCGGTGGGGACGGTTGCGGAGGTGCAATCAATGCTTGCGCGGATGACCTCCGGCGCTAGCTGAGGACAGCCATCATGATGGCCACGAAATGGGCCGCGAACGCCAGGACAGTGAAGGCATGGAAGAGTTCGTGGAACCCGAAGTGTTGGACGCTGAAATTTGGCTTCTTGATGGCATAGAAGACCGCGCCTGCTATGTAGAGCGCGCCGCCCACGCAGATGAGGGTGGCAGAGGCGGCATTCGCTGTGAAGAACTGGGGGAGGTAGAAGAGTGCCCCGCAGCCCAGCGCAATGTAGATCGGGACGTATAACCAACGCGGGGCGTCGGTCCACAGAACCCGGAACAGCACCCCGGCTATGGCCGCGGTCCAGATAATCCACAGCAACGTGACGGCCTGGGAGCGCTCCAGAAGCGACCAAGCCAGCGGCGTATAGCTTCCAGCGATCACCAACATGATGTTGGTGTGGTCCAGGCGCTTGAGCACCAGCCGGGTCTTCGGGGACCAGTTTCCGCGGTGGTAAACGGCACTGACACCGAAGAGAAGGACGCCTGTTACCGCATAGATCGTGGACGTGATCTTTCGGTCGGCTGTGGGGGCAAGAGCCACCAGGACGATTCCAGCCGCGAGGGCGAAAGGGGCGGCAACGGCGTGGATCCAACCGCGCCATGCGGGCTTGATAGTGAGCAGCTCGGCCATCGTTAAAGAGTAACCTACGCTTCAGTAAGTTACTGATCAGTAACTCCTCCTGAATGTGAATGCGACCCAGCCCTGCACCTGCGAGGCAGCTCGGGAAGGTAGCCTTGGATGTGCGCCGTCGTCGTAAGAGCAAGGAAGTCAGGTGAGAGTCCGGTGGAGCTGCCCGGTTTCCTCTATGGCTACTACGAACGTCAACTCCTTCGCTCCCTGAAGCAAGACCGCATCCCCCGGCATATCGGTGTCATGGTGGACGGCAACCGCAGATGGGCCCGTCAATTCAACGCGCCAACCAGCCAGGGACATCAGGCCGGGGCGGACAAAATCCACGAGTTCCTTGGCTGGTGCCAGGAGCTTGGCGTCAAAGTAGTGACGCTGTACATGCTCTCCACCGACAACATGAACCGCTCCGGCGAAGAGCTTGACCTGCTCATGGGCATCATCGCCAACACCATGGACCGGCTGGATGAAAACGAGGACGTTTCCGTGCATGCCATGGGTGCGCCAGAGCTTCTCCCGGACTACCTGGCCGATCGTCTGAACAAGTTGACCGCCCGGACCCCGGTCCATGAAAAAATCCATGTGAACGTGGCAGTCGGCTATGGCGGGCGGCGTGAAATCGTCGACGCCGTGAAGGAACTCCTCCGCGACGCCGTCGCCAAAGGGCGGACCATGTCCGACGTCGCAGATGAACTTTCGGTGGACGACATCTCAAGGTTCCTTTACACGCGCGGCCAGCCGGATCCGGACCTTGTCATCCGCACCTCCGGTGAGCAGCGGCTCTCCGGATTCCTGATGTGGCAGAGCGCCTACAGCGAGTTCTACTTCTGCGAGGCCCTCTGGCCGGCGTTCCGCAAGGTTGATTTTCTGCGGGCGCTCCGGGACTATGCCGGACGCCAGCGTCGCTTCGGCTCCTAGGTGCGCTTCGGTTCACCAGGAATTAATCAGCTGGCAATGCGACTTGCCGACGCACGTTTCGGAATTTTCTGTGAGGGGGATTACGTTAATCCCATCAGCAGGCAAAACCGCCCGCTGATCGGGGAGGCCAGTAGATGGAGCGAACTATCGCACCAGTTACATGGGAGGCCACGCCCGGCCTTCCGGCCGAGCCGCTTCACCATTAGGCCGGGCGACCGCCCGGGGCTGGAGTCGATGTGGCTATTTCTGAGCAACTGCCCACAATGGTTTCTGACGGGGAAAGTGCAGCTACCTCTCGCGCCAAACGGGTTTCATCGGGGGAACGGACAGCATCGTCTGCAGTGGGCCGCAGCTATGTGATCGATACATCCGTCTTGCTCTCAGACCCGCACGCACTGCTGCGCTTCGCTGAGCACGAAGTCATCGTCCCGATCGTGGTCATCAGCGAACTTGAAGGCAAACGCCACGATCCCGAACTAGGGTATTTTGCCCGCAAAGCCCTGCGGCTCCTGGATGACCTCCGAATCGAACATGGCGGACTGGACCACGCGATACCCATTGGCGCCGATGGAGGCATGCTCCGGGTAGAGATGAACCACATTTCCACGGAGGTCCTTCCCGCAGGCTTCCGGGGCGGGGACAATGACAGCCGCATCCTGGCCGTAGCGAAGAACCTGGCCAATGAGGGCAACAACGTCACCGTGGTGTCCAAAGACCTCCCCATGCGCGTCAAAGCCTCCGCGATGGGATTGCACGCAGACGAATACCGCAACGAACTCGTCAAGGATTCAGGCTGGACCGGCATAGCCGAAGTGGAAGCCAGCGAAGACGAAATCAGCACACTTTACGGCCATGAGCCCGTGTTCATCCCCTCCGCCGCGGAACTTCCCGTGAACACCGGACTTGTCCTCCTGTCCAACCGCGGCTCGGCGCTCGGCCGCGTAGGGCCCGACAAACAGGTCCGCCTCGTCAAGGGTGACCGTGATGTGTTCGGGCTCCACGGACGTTCAGCAGAACAACGGCTCGCCATCGACCTCCTCATGGATCCCGCAGTGGGCATCGTCTCCATCGGTGGCCGGGCCGGCACCGGTAAATCCGCACTGGCGCTCTGTGCGGGCCTCGAAGCCGTCCTGGAGCGGCGCGAACACCGCAAGGTGATCGTCTTCCGGCCCCTCTACGCCGTGGGCGGCCAGGAACTGGGATACCTGCCCGGGTCCGAGGCGGAAAAGATGAACCCTTGGGCTCAAGCCGTTTTCGACACACTCGGTGCGTTGGTCAGCCAGGAAGTCGTGGAAGAAGTCATGGACCGCGGCATGCTCGAAGTCATGCCGCTCACCCACATCCGCGGACGCTCACTGCACGACGCCTTTGTCATAGTGGACGAGGCACAGTCCCTGGAGAAGAACGTCCTCTTGACCGTGATGAGCCGCATCGGCCAGAACTCCAAGATCGTCCTCACCCACGACGTCGCCCAGCGCGACAACCTCCGTGTCGGCCGGCACGACGGCGTGGCCGCCGTCGTCGAAACTCTCAAAGGCCATCCGCTGTTTGGCCACATCACCCTCACCAGGTCCGAGCGGTCGCCGATTGCAGCCTTGGTGACGGAGCTGCTAGAAGGGGCTGAAATCTAACTGGTCCTTCCCGCACGGTGGTCACCGCCGCGCGGCAACGGCCTCCCGCCGTCGCTTAGACACAACGCAAAAGGACCCGAAGGTCGCTGGGCGACCTTCGGGTCCGATGCGTCGCGATGCGCTCCTTCCCGGAAGCCCGCGGCCACGCTACGTGCTCAGGTGCGGTTAGAGCTTGAGATAGGTTTTCAGCTCTTCGTGGCCTTGGACTTTTAGGGTCCAGTCGGGGCGGTTGAAAGTTTCCGGGGTGAGGCGGACTCTTTGGACTTCTTCGACTTTGTCGCCCCAGCCGTCGCGGACGAGGCCGTTGAGTTCGTAGCCGAGGTTCAGGGAGACGCCTAAGGATTGCTTGTTCCAAGAGGCCGCTTCGGACTCGGCTACTTCCGCTTGCAGGTAATCGAACGCGTAGCTCACGACGGCGGCCCGCATCTCCTTGCCGAAACCCTGGCCCTGCGCGGCCTGCTTGAGCCAGGAGCCCGTGCTGACTGTTTTGAGGGTGTTGAAGTTCTTGGCGCCGATGTCCTGGACTCCCAGGAGGTCCTCGTTGTGCCAGACGCCGAGGAGAAGGGTCCAGGAGTCCGAGGTGAAGTTTGCCCGGCAGCGCCAGTACCACTGAGCCATGTTGGGAGCGAGCTCGTCTTCCGGGAGTTCTGTCCACGAGGTGCTGAACGGGCTCTTGCCGGGCTCGTGGACGCCGGAACGGGCTGCCGCGACGGCAGCCGGGATATCGGCGTCGAGAACTGGACGAAGGGTCAGTCGGGGAGTCGTGAGCGTGAGTCCGAAGGGCGGCCAGATTTCCGCGAGCGTGGTCATCGGTGCAGCTTAGCCCGGCTGTCGAGGGCTTGCGAGTCACAGAGCTCGTGACACAGCCTGGATGGACAGGGGATGTCAGGCGGCTGGGCCGATGTCCCAGGAGATATGGCGCCGAACGTCGGTCAGATTCATTGATTCGGCAAGGAAAAGATCGTCCAGCATGTATTCGTCAACGGCCAGGATCTTTAGCCAATGCCCCTTGCCGGACGTATCGCCGTCCAGGCTTTGACTGGCGACGCAGACGCCGGTCGCTGCATCCACCCGGATCAGGGTACGCCCAGGATGGGCCAAAGGTTGGGAAGGATCCAAGGGCACGTAGGTTCGGCCACGGGTAACCACTGTTTCCAAGGCAGACCGTCCCTCATGGTCTACTTCCCGAGGCTCTTCCAGGGACACGCGATTGGAATCCGGGAACTCCAGCGGGACGGGCGCATTGCCGGCAAGTTCCACCGGATCCAGTGCTGCAGCCAGCCGTCCGTTTCCAAAGGACGGTTCACCGTAGGCCGCCTCCGGGCGCCTGCGGACCAAGCCAGCGCCATCGTAGACCGGGGTCACCAGGTGTGCAGGAAGCAACCATGAGCGTCGCGTGGCACTGACATAGAGGTCGTCCCGGGAATCGTTGATGCCCGTGGTGCTGTGCAGCAGCTTTCCGTCAGGAGTCTCCAGCCGCAGGGCACCAGGCCGCCTGAGCCATGCACGGACCAGATTGGCGCCTGTGCCAGGCCGTTCGAGGTATTCGAAACGAAGACTCGTCCACTTCCACGGCGAAGAACGGCACAGATTGCGGAATGTGGAGGACAAGTCCTGCGCCTGCCCGCCATGCCCGTTAGTTGGTGCAAACCCAGACCCGAAGTCCGATCCGAAACCTGATCCACCTGCACTGTAGCGCCCCATATCCACAGTTTACCTACGCGTACAACCCGGCCCCTGGACCAAATCGGGATAGCATCTGCAGGGTGATCAGACGACTCGCCGACCTCTGGGACGCCAGCCCGCTGGGCTTCTGGCTGGTGGTTCTTGCGTGCGCATACTTCCTGGTGATGGCGGTCCGCCTGACCATCATTGATGTCCGGAGCCATCTGCTGCCGAACCGGATCGTCTTTCCCTCCTATGCGGTGGGCGGGGTCCTGCTGCTGGGCGCTGCCTTTCTGGTATTCGTGGGCGGCGCTGGTGCTGCGCTGGATGCCTCGCTGTTCGGTATCCCTGGGCTCGGCGTGCTGGCCGGTGGCGGCGTGCTGTGGTTGTTCTACTTCCTGCTTCGCTTGGTTTATCCACCTGGCATGGGGTTCGGCGACGTGAAGCTGGCCGGAGTGCTGGGACTCTACCTCGGCTACCTGGGGTGGGCCCACGTCTTCGCGGGCACCTTCGCTGCTTTCCTGCTCGGCGGGTTGTGGAGCCTGGTGATCCTTGTGTCCAGGCGCGGCACGCTGGGTTCGGCCATCCCGTTCGGGCCCTTCATGCTGTCAGGAGCCTTGGTGAGCATGGTGCTTTTGCCTGCTTGAACCTGCCAAATCGCTCCGCTGGGGCCAACTGCGGCCGAACTGCAACGCTTCCCGTATTCTGCGGGTTCACCGGGCTGCGGCATGCTTAGCCCAGATGGTTTGATGTGCTCAACACGCCTGGAGGGGGCTGCAGTGCAGAGGAGTAGTTTTTGGCCCGGCCTGGGTGCCACCATTGCCTGCACTTTGCTGCTCTCCGGCTGCGGGCAACCCGGCAACGTTCCCGGTGCAACCCCTGGGTCCAGCATTCAACCGCTCATCACCCAGCAGCCGGAGCCCTTCTGCGAGGGCGGCCCGTTGGGTTGCTCCACCTTCACGTCGGTGCACGGGAGCGATGCCGACGGAGACGTAGCGTGGCTCGGGACACAACCGCTGCAGATCAGTTCGACGCACATCAACGGGGAGTGGACCCTGCTGGTGGACTCACACGCTACGATCGAATTGAAGGAAAGCTAACGCCATGGGCGCTCCGGAATTTGTCCTCAAGCTTCGGGAGAAGATCGGGAATGACCCGCTGTGGTTGCCGGCGGTCAGGGGAGTGGTTTTCGACGACGATGGCCGGATACTGCTCTGCCAAAGGGCGGACAATCACCACTGGACGGTGATCACCGGCATCCTTGAACCAGGCGAGCATCCCGCTCCCGGACTGGTCAGGGAAATCTTCGAGGAAACTGCGGTTGTGGCCGAAACTGAGCGGATCATCGCCGTCGGGGTTGTAGGTCCGGTGACCTTTCCGAATGGCGACGTCTGCGACTTCCTGGACATCACCTTCCGCTGCAGATATGTCTCCGGCAATGCTCAAGTAAACGATGACGAATCGATCGCCGTTGGCTGGTTCGGTCTGGATGAACTGCCTGACATGAGCGAGGGAAACCTTCAAGCCATCAGGCTTGCCACGGAGCCCGAAGGCCCCGTGGCGTACCAGGCGGAGGACTAAGCTATTTGGCGCCGGCGTCAGCCGGTGCCCGCTGGGGCTCTTGTCCCTCGGCAGCGGCCACAGCGGCTTCCAGGCGTTCGGCTTCGAGGCGTTCAGCTTCCGCACCACCAACGGCCTCGCCTCGCGCCACCATGCCGGCAGTATCCGAGAGGGGAATCTGCTTGAGGGTGATGGCCAACAGCAAAGCGATGGCGATGAAGGGAACCAAGTACCAGAACACGGGTGCCAGCGAGTTGGCGTAGGCGTTGACTATCGCGTCGCGAAGCTGTTCAGGGAGTTGAGCCAAGGCTTGGGGATCCAAGGTGCTGGTGGACTGCGAAGCCTGCTCGGCAGACGCGCCGGCGCCAGTAAAGGCGTTGGTCAAGGACTCAGCAAGGCGGTTGGTGAAGATGGAACCGAAGACGGCGACACCCAGGGAGGCGCCTACCTCACGGAAGTAGTTGTTGGTGCTCGTGGCCGTCCCAATCTGGTCTGCTGGGACCGAATTCTGTACCACCAGAACGATCACCTGCATGATCAGGCCGAGGCCTGCGCCGAAGAGGAAGAGCTGGACGCAGATGACCCAGATCGGAGTTTCAGCCGTGAGGGTGGTCAGCCACAACATGGCCGCGATGGTCAGTGAGGCACCAAGGACCGGAAACATTTTGTACTTGCCGGTCTTGGAGATGCGGATGCCGGAGTAGATGGACGTACCCATCAAGCCAACCATCATCGGCAACATGAGCAGTCCAGACTCGGCGGCAGAGGTCCCGGAGGACATCTGCAGGAAGGTAGGTACGAAAGCGATCGCTGCGAACATTCCCAGGCCCAGCGTGAAGCCAATGGCCGTAGCGTTGATGAAGATGGGGTTCTTGAACAGGCTCAGAGGAATGATGGGGTCCTCAGCACGCCGTTCAACCATCACGAAGGCAAACGCCGCCAGAACCATGCCGGCTCCGAAGGCCCACGTGAGTGGAGAATCCCAGCCCTCATCTTTCTTGCCACCGAAATCGGTGAAGAAGATGAGGCAGGTGGTGGCCGCGGAGAGGAACAGGACACCCAGGATGTCGATCTTCTTCTCAGCCTTCTTGTTCGGCAACGTCAGGGTGAACCATGCCGTGATGAAGGCTGCGATGCCGATGGGGATGTTGATGTAGAACGCCCATTCCCACGTCAGGTGATCAACGAAGAATCCGCCCAGCAGCGGACCAGCCACGGCTGACAGGCCAAAGATGGCGCCCAACGGACCCATGTATTTGCCGCGCTCTTTAGCCGGGACGACGTCGGCGATGATGGCCTGCGAGAGGATCATCAAACCGCCGCCGCCTAGGCCTTGGATGGCACGGAAGATCACGAAGCCCCAGAAATCCGTGGCGAAGGCACAACCGACGGAAGCGAGCGTAAACAAAGCGATGGCTACGAGGAACAGGTTCCGCCGGCCCAGGATGTCGCCAAATTTGCCATAGATCGGCATGACGATGGTGGTGGCCAGAAGATAGGCCGTAGTGATCCAGGCCTGGTGCTCCACCCCGCCGAGCTTGCCCACAATGGTGGGCATGGCAGTGGAAACGATGGTTTGGTCGAGGCTGGACAGGAGCATACCTGCGATCAGCGCCGAGAAAATGATCCAGATCCTTTTCTGGGTCAACAGCAGCGGCTCGGCTGCCTTGGAAAGGGTACTCATGCGTGATCCTTCGGGGTTTCTGCAGATGTGGTGTCCAGCGGTTGGGCAAAGAGTTTTTGGGCTGCGGCGAGGTTCTGACGCAGAAGTTCGCGGTAGGGCCGGACATTGTCCTCAGAGAAGAACTGCTGCGCGGTCTTCTTTGAGACGGCTCCGAATACGGCTGCGGCCATGACGATTTCCGGGTGCCCGGGTGTAAGGCCTTCACGGTCCGCGATGAGTTCGGCGAATTGCCGCTCACGGGCTTCGCCTTCCAGTGTCATCCGGCCAAGGAGTTGGGGCTCGGCTTTGATGGCGGCGATGAGTTGGTGGACCTCGGACCGGCTGATTGCCGAACGCTCCATGATGGTCAACGTGAGCTGGTACAAGGCGGCGAGCAAAGTGCTCGAGATGCTGTCTGCGTTCTGTACGGGCCCACGGTTGAAATCTTCGATCGCGTCCTGGGGCAGTTCGTCCGAGAACGCGCCGATCACCGCGTCTTCCTTGGAATGGAAGTAATTGAAGAACGTACGGCGCGAGATACCCGATTCTTCGCAGACCTGTTCCACGGTGTATCCGTTCAGCCCGCGTTCTGCGGTGAGGGAACGGGCGACGGCGGTAATCGCCGAACGTGTGGCGGCCCGCTTGCGCTCGCGGAGGCCGCCGTCGATATTTGCACTATTGCTCACAAAGTAAAGTTTTGCACTATTTTATAGAAAGTGCAAAGTTTGTAGAGCCTAGGCGCGTGAGCCGCACGCAAACTCCCGTGCACGCCGACGGCCGGCACCTTTCATGCGAAAGGTACCGGCCGCCGTCGTGCTTGAAGTATTAGTTCTTGTGAGCCGGGGACGTCATGGTGGTGACGTCGAGGGCCTTGTCGAGCTCTGCCTCGGTGACCTTGCCCTCGCCCTCGCCGACGAAGCCAAGCTTCTCGGTGGCCTGGCGAATGGTCAGGCCCTCCTTGACGGCAATCTTTGCGATCTTGGCGGCGTTCTCGTAGCCAATGAACTTGTTCAGCGGGGTCACGATGGACGGGGAAGCCTCGGCCAGGAAGCGGGCGCGCTCAACGTTGGCGCTGATGCCATCGATCATCTTGTCCGCCATCACGCGGCTGGTGTTGGCCAGCAGGCGGATGGACTCCAGCAGGTTGGCGGCCATAACGGGGATGCCGACGTTCAATTCGAAGGCGCCGTTGGTCCCGGACCAGGCAATCGCGGTGTCATTGCCGATAACCTGGGCGCACACCATGATGGAGGCTTCGCAGATAACGGGGTTGACCTTGCCCGGCATGATCGAGGAGCCCGGCTGCAGGTCCGGGATGGCGATCTCGCCGAGGCCCGTGTTGGGGCCGGAGCCCATCCAGCGGAGGTCGTTGTTGATCTTCATGAAGGAGATCGCGATGTTGCGCAGCTGGCTGGAGCCCTCGATGAGGCCATCGCGGTTTGCCTGTGCTTCGAAGTGGTCGCGGGCCTCGGTCAGCGGCAGGCCGGTGTCGGCTGCGAGCAGTTCGATGACGCGCTCCGGGAAGCCGGCGGGAGTGTTGATACCGGTGCCAACAGCGGTGCCACCCAGGGGGACCTCCGCGACGCGGGGGAGGGCTGCATTGATGCGCTCGATGCCGTAACGGACCTGGGCGGCGTAGCCACCGAACTCCTGGCCGAGCATGACCGGCGTGGCATCCATGAGGTGCGTGCGGCCGGACTTGACGACGTCCTTGAACTCCTCGGCCTTGCGGTCCAGGGAAGCTGCCAGATATTCCAGGGCCGGGATCAGGTCATTGATCAGGGCAGACGTGGCGGCAACGTGAACGGACGTCGGGAACACATCGTTGGAGGACTGAGAAGCGTTCACGTGGTCGTTGGGGTGGACCACCTTGTCGCTGCCCGCAGCGGCGAGGGCACGCGAAGCGAGCTCAGCGATGACCTCGTTGGTGTTCATGTTGGAGGAAGTGCCCGAGCCGGTCTGGAAGACGTCAATCGGGAAGTCGCCGTCGTACTTGCCGGTGGCTACCTCATCGGCAGCTGCGGCGATGGCCTCGGCGAGCTCACCATCGAGCACCCCCAGTTCGGCGTTCGCCAGTGCAGCGGCCTTCTTGACGCGTGCAAGGGCTTCGATGTGAGTGCGCTCAAGCGTCTTGCCGGAGATGGGGAAGTTCTCCACAGCACGCTGCGTCTGGGCGCGGTACAGGGCGTTCACGGGGACGCGAACTTCGCCCATCGTGTCATGTTCAATACGGAACTCAGTGGTGGAAGTCATGGGGCTAGCTTAGGGCGATTGGGTCCCGCATCGAAAACCCGGAAGGGAGTGCTACGTGCTCCGGCGCGGAGGCCGGAGCACGAGCCACTAAAGCTTGCCGATCCCGGAAACGAGGGCCGCACGGCCTTCATCAAGCTTGTAGGACAAGCCCACCACAGCCACGCGGCCGTCGTCGATGGCGTCCGAAATCACACGTGAGCTGTCGGCCAGCCTCGCTGAGGTTTGCTTGACGTGCTCCACCACCATGTCGTTGACGTCTTCCTGGCTATTGCGCTTGGCAGTCAGGACGGACGGGGTGATGCGTTCCACGAGGTCGCGGATGAACCCTACCGGCATCTCGCCGGTTTCCACGGCGGCCTTGGTAGCAGTCACGGCTCCACAGCTGTCGTGGCCCAGAATGACGATGAGTGGAACACGGAGCTCGGCAATGCTGTATTCAAGGGAACCGAGGACGGCGTCGTCGATCACCTGGCCGGCGGTGCGCACCACGAAGGCGTCGCCCAAGCCGAGATCGAAGATAATCTCGGCCGCGAGGCGGGAGTCGGAGCAGCCAAAGATGACGGCGAAAGGGTTCTGGTTCTCGATGAGTGATGAGCGCCGGGACGCGTCCTGGTTGGGGTGCAGGGATTCGCCGGCAACAAAACGTTCGTTGCCCTCTTGGAGGCGGCGCCAGGCAAGGGCGGGAGTCAGATAAGTAGGCACCTGATTACTTTACGGCCCGGAGGTGGCGGGCCGTAAAACTGTTGCGCTGCGTGTGCTTATGAGGACGGCGCTGCTGATGCGGAAACTGCAGCGGACTGGTCCGCAGACTTAACCACGGCGGCGGCGAGTGTGGCGAACTCTTCAAGGTTCGCCGTGCCGCTCAGGATGATGGTGGTTCCGCGGTAGTTGAGCACCATGCTGCGCTTGTCCTTGCCGGAATCGTGAAGCTCCCAATCCTGGCCACCGGCGTTACGGGTGCCGGTTACCGGCATGTTGCCGGTCTGCTGCAGCACCCACGTGGGATTCGCCTTGCTGGTCTGGGTGAGGCCAATGAAGGCTTCCTTGGGAGTCAGGTAGCCAACCTCCCAGGTGGGCACGCCCGTACCGGTGCCGGATTCCCAGCGGGCGTAGTTCGGCTTGAATGTGTCGCCGGTTTCCGGCGTGACAGGTGTGAATCCCGCCACATCGGCAGCGTTGCGGGCTATGGAAGCAACGTCAACGGCGGGCCGAAAGCCCTCGCCCTTCGGAGCAGGGTTCATCAACACAATAGGAAGGAAAGCGAGGACACACAGCACCAGGGCAATGATCATGCCAATGACGGAGGCATTGGCCCGCTTGGCGGCTTTTGCCGGAATGACGGGTTTATAAGGGGCATCCATGGCGTCCGGGGCGCCGTTGGGGTTTGCCTCTGCGGCCTTGGGCTGGTTGCCGGCAGCGGGCTTGTCCTGCGTTTCACTCACACCTCCATAGTCCCTCATCCCGGCTGTGAACACACAACCGGGAACCTCACCGCAGGAATTGCCGGCCGTGGTCATCCAGCGACTCCAAAGGCATGCGGCGACTATGATCGTTCATAGAGGGACCCCAGGTTGCCTCGTGCAACCGTGTCCGGTCCCGTGAATCGTCACTCGAAGAAGAGGTTCAAGTGTCTCCTGCACCAATGACCCAGCAGTATTCCACGATTTCGCCGTCGCTCGCCGTCGGCACCGACGAACCCGACCGCAACCTGGCGCTGGAACTCGTCCGTGTCACCGAGGCCGCGGCAATTGCCGGTGGCCACTGGGTAGGTTTCGGCGACAAGAACAAGGCAGACGGCGCCGCCGTCGACGCCATGCGTTCGTTCCTTCACACCGTCCACTTCAATGGCGTCGTGGTCATCGGTGAAGGCGAAAAAGAC
Organism: Arthrobacter sp. 21a14; assembly: GCA_050627125.1. Classification (GTDB taxonomy): domain Bacteria; phylum Actinomycetota; class Actinomycetes; order Actinomycetales; family Micrococcaceae; genus Arthrobacter. The sequence goes on from CP192487.1 coordinate 1,916,975, forward strand.
GAAGCCCCCATGTTGTTCAACGGCGAGCAGGTCGGTGACGGCACCGGTCCCGAGTGTGACGTCGCCGTCGACCCCATCGACGGAACCCGCCTGACCGCCCTCGGCATCAACAACGCCCTTGCCGTCCTGGCAGTGGCTGAACGCGGCTCCATGTTCGATCCGTCCGCGGTCTTCTACATGGAAAAGCTCGTCACAGGCCCTGAAGCTGCCGACATGGTGGACCTGCGCCTGCCCGTGAAGCAGAACCTGCACCTGATCGCCAAGGCAAAGGGCGTCAAGGTCAACCAGCTCAACGTCATGATCCTGGACCGCGACCGGCACCGCCCGCTCGTGGAAGAAATCCGCGAAGCCGGTGCACGCACCAAATTCATCATGGACGGCGACGTCGCAGGTGCCATCGCCGCAGCCCGGTCCGGAACCGGCGTCGACGCACTGATGGGCATCGGTGGAACACCGGAAGGCATCGTTGCCGCCTGCGCCATCAAGTCACTCGGCGGTGTTATCCAGGGCCGCCTGTGGCCCACCTCGGACGACGAGAAGCAGAAGGCGATCGACGCCGGACACGACCTCGACCGCGTCCTCTCCACCAACGACCTCGTCACCTCGGACAACTGCTACTTCGCAGCCACCGGCATCACCGACGGCGACCTCCTCCGCGGCGTTCGCTACTCGAAGGACCGCGTACTGACGCAGTCCATCGTGATGCGTTCCAAGTCAGGCACAGTTCGCTTCGTTGATGCTGAGCACCACGCATCCAAGTGGGAGACGTACGCGCGCAAGCCGTAACCCCGTAGCTACAGAAGGACGGCGAGCATCGCTCGGCGGCTATCTCCTCGTACCTCGTCGATTTGATGCCGCTTTCGCGATACTCGCCGTCCTTCTGTGTGCGCTACGGGCTCCGCTTGCGCGCGATTTTTGGGGGAGGGGTGTGGGCGAGGTGTGCTCTCATCACCTACTTTGACTTTGGAAACCTGCGGACACGCCGGGAGTCTGGGCGTGTCGTGATTCAGGCGGCGTCAAAGTGGGTGGTAGAGGTACGCGTTCCTTGTGTTGACTTGGGGGAACTGGCCTAGCGGAGCTTGTCGCGGAGTCTTCTGGCCAGTTGGTAGGCGCCGTAGCGGAGTTTGTTCACTGGGAGGTCCCATGTGCCGGGGTAGGCTACTTCGCGGCCTCCGAAGGACTTCTTGAAGGATGTGAAGCCTGCCCATTTGTGGTCCGGCTGGTCTTCAGGGGCCACGCCCCAGAGGTCCACATGCTTCAGGCCCTTCTCCTTGGCATCTGCCATGAGGTTGACCAGGAGCGGAATACCGGCGCTGAGCTTGCGGTGGGTGTCATCCAGCGCGGCATGGGCATAGGTGCGCGTGTCCGAGGAATCGTAGGTGAACGCGGCAGCGATCGGCTCGCCCTCGAGTTCAGCTATGAACAGCGTTCCGGCGCCGGACGGTAGCAAACATTCAGCCACCTGGGTGAGGTACTCATCGCTTTGTGGCTTGAAGCCGTTGCGTGCTGCCGTCAGGTGGAGGAAATGCAGGAGAATTTTGATGTCCGCAGGATCCTGGGATGCCCGGAACGTCACGCCCTTCTTGTGGATATTGCGGTAGAGGTTCCGGTTGGTCGGCTTCATTCCTGCAAGGACGTCCTTGAAATCGCCCTCAAGGTCCACGATCCAGCTCAACTCCGGCTGGAGGTTGACGGGCGCCGGCTGCAGGCCACGGGAACGGAGGAGCGCATCGGCCTCGGACGCTGTGAAGCCCGCTGATACAGGTTCCATGCGGACGAAGACAGCACGTTCCTTCTTCGCCAATTCCACCAAGGCCGCCGTCGCGGCGTCGAAGGCGTCCACGGACTTTGCAACGGGCCCATACGGGGCGTAGATGACTTTGCCCGCCGGGTTCTTTTCCTCTATCGCGAGGAAGCTCCATCCAGGACCTGACTGCTCATGGACCCGGCGGCCGAGCGAGCGCTGGACGTCAGCCCAAGCGGGCGTCTGCAGAAAGAAGTCCACGTTCATTTACCCAGTCCTGTTGTTACCGCGAAGGCAATACTCGTATCCGTGGCGCCTTGCACAGGATGAACATTCACTGGGTTCTCCACCTCAGGAATGAACGCGGCACCGCCACGCTGCAGCGGGAGGTCGCTCTTGGGAGAGTCGAGCACCACGGAACCGGCAACAACCACGACGACGGCGGGACCGGACTGCGCCAGCGGCACCGGTTCGGCACCCGGGCCAAGTTCGATCCGCTGGAGTTGGAACTCCTTGAAGGGCGGGCGGTACAGTTCCTGGCCAAACTCCGTTCCGCTGGCCTCAACACGGGGCACGCCCATCGATTCGAAGCGGATGGTCTTGATCAATTCCGGGACGTCCACATGTTTGGGGGTGAGTCCGCCGCGCAGCACATTGTCCGAGGAAGCCATGACTTCCACGCCCAGGCCGTGAAGGTAGGCGTGGACGTTTCCGGCCGGCAGGTACACGGCCTCGCCCGGCAGCAGGGAAAGATGGTTGAGGAGCAGGGAAATGAGCACACCAGGATCGCCGGGGAAAGCCTCATTGATTCCCAGCATTGCGGCCAGCGCCTCTTCGTGGGGCTCTTGGGGGGCACCTGCACGCAGGACGGCTTCTACCTCGAGAATGGCATCCGAGACGTCGCTCCCGCCCTCGATCAGGCGTGTGAAGGCAGCTTTCAGGGCTTCGGATTCGTTGGGAATGCTGAGGTCGGAAATTACACCGCTGATGATTGCGGGGACCTCCACCGCGGCGGAATCCAACACTGAGGCAAGGTGCTCAAAAACACTCTGGGCTGCTGCAGGGGAGCGGAACCCACACAATGCCCGGAACGGTGTGAGCGCAAAAATCATCTCCGGCTTGTGGTTATCGTCCCGGTAGTTGCGTTCGGAGGAATCAGCGGGGATCCCTGCGGCATTCTCGCGGGCGAAGCCCTCGCGCGCTTGCTCCAAGCTAGGGTGCACCTGCAAAGAAAGTGGCTGCTCTGCGGCCAGAATCTTGGTAAGGAAGGGAAGCCGGGGCCCGAACTCGGCAAGGCTGTCAGTTCCCAAAAAGTGGGTGGGATCCGAGGCGATCAGGGCGTCGAGGGGTTGCGTGACCCCATTCGGATGAATGGCGGAGGACGGGGAATCGGGGTGGGCGCCGATCCACATTTCTGCCTCCGGACCACCTGACGCCGGCCGCCCCAGCAAGCCGGCAATCGCCGTCGTCGAACCCCACGCGTAGGGTCGCAAAACATTCTCAATCTGATACACGAAGGAAAGTCCTTATCGTCGCGCTGAACGTGAGGTGGTGGTGCTGCTGGGGTTACAGCGGGGCGCATTGCCCGTTGGTTGCCACGAGATCCCGGATGCCTTGCTCGTCGCCTTGGGCCTTGAGGCCGTTGAGCAGTTCTTCCGTGATGGGCGTACCGTCCGGAGTGGTGGTCACCGGCGTGAAATCCGAGGACGACGGCGAGGGCTGCTGGCCCGCGGGAATCCCGGCCGGGAAGCTGCCCTGGACCGGGCCCGCTGCCGCGACATGAGAGCCCGCCGTATGAGAGCCCACGTTGCCGTTGTTGGACACCATGGAGTCATCGGCCTTGGGGCTGTTCTGGGAGGTCAACAGTTCCTGGACCTTGGAGTGAATCAGGTCGAAGTCCGGCACCGTGGAGAACGAGGCATCGAAATCGGGAGGACCAATAGTGAGGCGCTTGACCGGTTGGCTCTTGGACTTCAAGGCAAGGTCCACGAAGCTTCCGAGCTGCGCGGAGGAGATGTTGGATTCCACCACCTTGGTGCCTGCGTTGGCGATGTCCTCGAACTTGGTCAGCAGCGTGCCGGGGTCCAACTGCTTGAGCATGGCCTGCTGTACGCATTGCTGGCGTGCAATACGGGCGTAGTCGTCAACAAATTCACGGGAACGGCCATACCAAAGGGCGTGGAAGCCATCCAAGTGCTGGTCGCCAGCGGGAATCCAGCCATCGGGCATGCCGTGGATCCCGTTGGCCTCGTCAGTGACGGGTCCACTGATGGGTACCCAGCCGCCAGCCTTGATGCGGATGCCGCCCATGGCATCGATAAGCTTGGCGAACCCGTCCATATCCACCAGCACATACGCCTGCACAGTGATACCCAAGGTCCCGGATACAGCCTCAAGGGTGGCCTGCGCACCAGGATCGGCAACCCCTGGGTACAGGTCCTTGTGGTTGTTGGTGACCTCGGTGTTAACGGCGTTGATGAGGCATTCATCGCCGCAGTTATAGCCATCGGGGTAGATCTTCCGCATAGGCGAGCCCTCGCTGAACTGTGCGTTCTGCAGGTTCCTGGGCACGGAAATGATGGCACTTTCACCGGTTTTGGCGTCGACGCTGATGACCGAAAGGCTGTCCGGACGCCTGCCCGTCCGGTCATCACCCGCGTCGCCTCCCATCATCAGGAAGTTGTAGCGACCATCCACGGGATCGATGGCAGGGCCGGCGTTGAAGATGCTGCCGATCGCGTTGCGGCTGACGTTCAAAACGTACGCAAGGTAGCCCAATGACCCGCTGGCCAGGACTGTTGTGATGGCAAGGACGACGGCAATGATAGGCCGCATCCCGGGTGCCAGCAGGTTGGGCCGGATGATCCGCAGGGTGTTCAGGAACAGGTAGGCCCAGCCCAAAGCCAGGGCAACGAGGACAACGATGATGAAGAGCGATCCCACCGGATGGGTGACGATGCTGAGCAGCATGCTCCGGTTCACCAACGCAATCAAGAGCGTCAGCAAAGCCAGCGCCCACACAGTGAGGGTGATGCGCAGGGCGAGGCGGCCCAGCTTGCGGTCACCTGCCACGATCTGGGCGCTGCCCGGGATGAAGAGCGTGAGGAGGACCAGCACGAAGGCGCGTTTGGTCCGCACCGGGGCGCTGGCCCCGGATGGATAGCGGACTGGATCAGTCAGGGCGGTGCCGGACTGATTCTGGTTCTTGTGCATGGTGGTCATCCGCTGCCTTCCTAGCGGCTGCTCCGGGCGGAAGCATTGGCAGGGGAAAAGACCTCTTCCACCTTGTGGCGCAGGTTCTCGCCTTTCTTGGTGGCGACGTCGTTCAACTCCTGGGCGAATTTGAGCAAGTCTTCGCGAAGGCGGTTGGCGAGCTCGTCTGTGCCGGAGGCGAGCATCCGTACAGCCAGGAGTCCTGCGTTGCGGGCCCCTGCGATGGAGACAGTGGCAACCGGAACTCCGGCAGGCATTTGAACGATGGACAACAGCGAGTCCATCCCATCCAGTGTCTTCAGCGGAACGGGGACGCCGATTACGGGCAGGGGAGTGACCGAAGCCAACATTCCAGGAAGGTGTGCCGCGCCTCCGGCTCCCGCGATGATGACGCGCAGGCCGCGCTCATGCGCAGTCTGGCCATAGCGGATCATCTCGGTGGGCATGCGGTGTGCCGAGACGACGTCTGCCTCAAAAGGGATGCCGAACTCAGCCAAGGCGTCCGCAGCGGCTTCCATGACGGGCCAGTCGGAGTCCGAGCCCATGACGAGACCTACGAGCGGGGCTGTCGATGTTGATGTCATTCGGTCTCCTCGGGGGTGGTCTGTGCGGGCATCCGACCGTCACGGATGATGTTGGCTACTGCCGTGGCGCGTTGGCGGACGGAATCTACCTCCGAGGCAGATGTGCCAGCCAGGTTGACGTGCCCGATCTTCCGGCCTGGCCGCACGGACTTGCCGTAGCAGTGCACCTTTGCTGCCGGTTCATACGCCAAGGCCATGGGGAAGGCTTCAAAGAGGTTTTGGTTGTCGCCACCCAGGAAATTCTTCATGACAAATACCGGCGCTACGGCATCCGTGGCGCCCAGTGGCAGGTCCAGTACCGCACGCAGATGCTGTTCGAACTGGCTGGTGATGGATCCGTCCTGCGTCCAATGCCCCGTGTTGTGGGGGCGCATTGCGAGTTCATTGATGAGGAAGCCGGCGCCAACGCCCGGGGTCTCAAAGAGCTCAGCGGCCATGACGCCCGTAACGCCGAGTTCGTTGGCGATCCGTAGTGCAGCCCCCTCGGCAGCCGCGGCAACTTCCAGTGGAATGTTCTGGGCTGGGGCGATAACTTCATCGCACACGCCGTCAACCTGAATGGTGTGAACTACGGGCCATGCGCGCGATTCGCCACTGGGCGTGCGGGCTACAAGGGCCGAGAGTTCGCGGCTGAAATCCACCTTTGCTTCTGCAAGCAGGGGACTCATTGCCTGGAACCAGTCGGCAGTACCAGCGGCATCATCGGCGGAGTCAACAATGCGGACGCCCTTGCCGTCGTAGCCGCCACGCGGCGTCTTCAGCACTACGGGCCAGCCGATCTTGTCGCCGAATGCCACCAGATCTTCTACTGAGCCAACGGCGGCCCACTCAGGGTTGGGCAGCCCGAGGCGATCGATGGCCGCGCGCATCACGAGCTTGTCCTGCGCATTCACCAGGGCATCCGGCCCGGGCTGCACATTCACGCCGGCGTCGATCAAGGCACGCAGATGTTCCGTGGGAACGTGTTCGTGATCAAAGGTCAGGACGTCCACGCCCTTGGAGAACTCAAGGAGAGCGTCCAGGTCTTTGTAGTCGCCAATGGGGGCGTTGGCCACAGCGGGGACAGCCGAAACGTCCTCGCCCTCAGCCAAAACGCGTAGTTCGAAGCCTAAAGCGGTAGCAGGCGGGGCCATCATGCGTGCGAGTTGGCCGCCGCCAACAACACCAATTACTGGAAAAGTCACAAGGTTCAGCCTACCGAACCAGCGGCCGGAACACTGATTCAGCGGCTATTCAACCGCCATATCGTCACCATTTGGACATGGTTCAGTGGTTGGTTCAGTCCTGCTTTGGCAGTGCCGCAGGCCCCGGTATCGGCGTTCTCACAGGGGACTCAAAGGGAACGGTTGGAAATGGGCGCTAAAATGGATGTGGCCCATCGGCCCACTTTTCAACGGCCATGGAGGGTCATGATCACCACACTTGCAGATCGCATCCGCGGACTTGCCTCGCTTTTTTGGCGCGAGGTAGCAAAGTTCGGCGCCGTAGGCGGTGTTGCTTTTGTCATTGACTCGGCAGTTTACATCTGGCTGTTTTCGGGCCCGATGCACGGAAGCGAAGTCTGGGCGAAGGCCATTGCGACGATCGTTGCAAGCGTGTTCTCCTGGGTAGCCAACCGCTTCTGGACCTTCCGCCATCGCAAACAGGCGAACGTGGTCCGTGAAGCCGTCCTGTTTGCCGTCATGAACTTCGTCGGGCTGCTGATTGCCTCCGGTTGTGTGTGGTTCGCCAAGTACGTGCTGGACTTGAATGACAAGCCGTCGCTGTTTATCGCAGGAAGTGTCGTCGGACTGGTCCTGGGTACCATTTTCCGGTTCTTCGCATACCGCTTTTGGGTTTTCAACGAAGAGTTGGATGCCGAGCCGGCTTACTCCCACGACCACGAGATCCTGGAGCTCCATCACAAGGAGAAGTCAGCTGCGGAGGCGGGCCAAGGCGCACCGCCGACCGGCGAAGTGCCCTCCATCAAGAACTGATCTCAGGATCGGCTGACGCGCTCATTCTCAAGCAGGTGCCCGGTCACTTCCAGGTCGGGATGCACCAGCACCACTGAACCGTCTTCTTTCCACGCGCCCAACGCCGCTGCCAAGCCCGGCTCCAAACCGTCGGCCGCCCGAACCAAGAGCCGTACGCCGGTTTCCTGGGGTGCAGCGAATCCGTCCAGAAGGGTGTCATGGGCGTGGCCCGCTGTGCCACGGACGGCCGGGAGTCCGGCTTCCGGTTCGTTGTGCGCCATGAAGACGTCACCATGGGAGCGGACTTCCGCAGCATAATCCACGACGCCGGATGGCAGCTCGCCGGGCCAGCGCATCGCAAGTGCTGCGAGCGGTACGGCGACGACCGCGTCAAAGCCGGCCCCGGCGCCGTCGTCGGGAGTATCAGTTACCAGCAGGTCCGCGGCGGAGCCATCGAAGACCACCTCCATGCCCAACTGCCAGGCGGCGAGTGCCCACACAAAAGATTTCCAGTGCGCCGGGAGGTCCAGCCGGATAGCCTTGCCCGGCTCGGCGTCCAGTTCGTCCTGCAACAGGTTGCTGGTTTTGGCCACCCAGTTGTCCAAGACCCGCCCGGAGAGCTCCACGCGCTCGGAATCAGGGCCGTACCACGTCAGTCTCGGGGACGTGGAATGGCCGGATCGCAGGGTGGTCATCAGGTTCGCTGCCGGGATGCTCATGGATCAATCCTGCCACGGTGGGGGCGTCGGCCCGCAGGAGAATGTGAAATGCAACACACCCCTGTTAAGTCCAGTCGATGGACATCCGGGGGTGGTCTTGGGAATTCCGCGGAATGTCAGGAGTTGTTCATGCAAAGTGATGCGGGGCTTCCGTTTTAGCCCTGGCTAGCCGCGCCACGGCGGAAAACGTTGGGCGTGGCGCATCCCAGGTTTCTACAGATTCTTGATTATTATCCCGGCGCGGCTTGACTGGTGGGTAGTTACACGCGTGTAATTAGTAATCAACGCCGCTGCACAGATTCCAGGAACAACGCCGGGAATCGGAAATACATCCAAGCAGCAGCTGCAAAATCAGGAGGGACGCCATGGGGCAAGCGTTGCGTATCCAGGAAGATGCAGTCGTCGCAGAACATGCGTCGGTGAAATACCGTTCGCGGGAAGTACCAGGGGACTGGTACGTGGACCCAGCGGATCCGGAAGCGGCAGACCGATACAACCAGAACGTGCAGCAGTCGTTGGAGGATCAAGCAACTGCCCTCCTCGCTGCGCACGAAGCGTTGATCGGGGACCTGCCTGCCGGGCCGGACGAAGACGTGGACGACCCTCCCATGGAGTTGCGTCGTCCTCAGGAAATCCCAGGACAGCCGGTGTGGATCGGACTGCCGAGCCAAGGTGACTTCGATGACGAGGGCGAACTAGGTTGGCAGACTGACGCCTTGTGCGCCCAGACAGATCCGGAAGCATTCTTTCCGGAAAAGGGCGGATCAACGAGGGATGCAAAGAAGGTCTGCGGAGCGTGCAACGTCCGTTCGCAATGCCTTGAGTACGCCCTCGCAAACGACGAACGATTCGGCATCTGGGGCGGGCTCTCCGAGCGCGAACGTCGCCGGCTAAGGAAGCGGGCAGTCTAATTCTTAAGGAAGTACACGTTACCGCCGTCGTGGTTGCCCACGACGGCGGGAACTATCTCCCCAGGACCTTGGCGGCACTGTCGGACCAAACGCGTTCGGCAGATGCCGCCATTGGCATTGATACAGGATCCACGGACAACTCCCTCGACTTGCTCCGTGAGGCCTTGGGGCAAGCAAACGTCACCAAATTCGTCCAGCCAAAATCTGGCTTTGGCGCCGCTGTCCAGGCGGGCCTGGACGAGCTTGCTCCCAGAGATGCTGCCAAAAACGAGGACGTTGCCAAAAACGCTGAAGCTCCCGGCCCTGTCGAATGGATCTGGCTCCTTCATGACGACGCCGCTCCAGCACCGGATGCCTTGGCCGAGCTTCTCCACGCCGTGGAACGAACCACGTCGGTAACTGTTGCCGGCTGCAAGCAGCTTGGGTGGGACAACGATCGCCACGTGGTGGACGTCGGCTTGTCCACCAGCCGCTGGGCTGAACGCCTCACGCTGATCGACGCCGACGAAGTGGACCAAGGCCAATACGACGCCCGCACTGACACCTTTGCCGTGAACTCTGCGGGCATGCTGATCCGCAGGGACGTCTGGGAACAGTTGCAGGGCTTTGACCCTGCGTTGCCGGGCAGCGGCGACGACGTCGATTTCTGCTGGCGCAACTGGCTGGCCGGAAACCGCGTGGTGGTGGTGCCAAGCGCGCGCATGTTCCATGTGGAGCACCGCCCGCACGGTCTTGGGACGTCCTCGGCGGCGCGCAAGGCACAAATTCACATGCGCCTCAAGCACACGCCGTGGTGGAACCTGCCATTCCAGGCAGTGGGGGCGCTCTTGGGCGCACTCGTCCGTCTGGTGCTGAGTGTTTTGGTCAAGGAACCGGGCTACGGATTCTCCCAGTTCACGGCCACCATCGCCGGCTTGGTGCGGCCCCTCGCTATTGCAAGAGGCCGCGGGATTGCGGCGAGGACCCGCCGCGTGCACCGTTCGGTGGTCCGGGGCCTCCAAGCGTCGTCGCGTGAAGTCCGTGCCAACAGGCGTTCCCTGCTGGAGGCCATCCGCCCCAGCGAGGAAACTACTGTGGCCTCGGATCTCCTCGCCCCCGAACCCAGCGGCGATGCCTCTGACGATTTCGCAGCGCTGGCCACCAACGAACGCGGATGGGTAGGCACCGGCGCAGTTGCCGCTGCCCTCATTGCGTTCGCCGCTTCTTTCGTTGGGCTCTTCGGCCTCCTTCGCACAGGAACTGTGGCCGGAGGGGGGCTCCTCCCGTTATCCGAGTCACCCTCCGATATCTGGGCCAATGCCTCCACGTGGTGGATTTCCCTCGGTGCGGGACTGCCCGGGCACGGTGATCCCTTCGCTTACGTGTTGTGGCTTCTTTCCTTGTTTGGCGGTGGCGATGGCAACGCGGCAACTGTGTGGTTGCTGATCCTGGCCATGCCACTGTCTGCGATCGGTGCCTGGTTCGCCGCCGGGGCCTTGACCACCCGGCGCCGGTTCCGGTTTGTTGCGGCTCTGGCTTGGTCCGGGGCACCTGTACTGCTGGTAGCCATTAACCAAGGCAGGCCGGGAGCCTTGGTGGCCCACGTCCTGATGCCGTTGCTCATGCTGGCGCTGATACGCGCGTCGGGCTCGGCGATAGGCGGGGCCCATGCCGTACGGGCACCTTTCACTCGTCGCCCGACGCCCGTGCTCGGAAAACCGGGCATCAACGGCACGCCGTCCTGGACCGCCGCGGCGGCTGCCGGCTTGGCTATGGCTGCAATCACTGCATCGGCGCCGTCGCTCTTGGGGCCAATGACGGTGGTCGTCGTCCTGGTGGCCGTGGTGCTCGGACCGCGGGGAAAGACACTGTGGTGGTCGCTTTTGCCCAGCGCCGCGCTGTTCATTCCCTACGGCATTTCAGTTCTTGACCGCCCCCGCTCCTTGCTTGCCGATCCGGGCCTGCCGCTCAGTTTCGACGCTGCACCACTGTGGCAGCAGTTCCTGGGCCAGCCCCTGGCTTTCGACATCGACGGCGGCCTCACAGGTCTTGGGATGTTCGGGCCGGGCGCTGTGCCGTGGGCCCTGGTGCTTGCCCTGCTGGTCAGCGTCCCTGTACTTCTCTTGGCCGTAGCGGCGCTGTTCCTTCCCGGCAAGCGCACCGTCCTGGCCCGCGTCTTCTGGTTGGCCGCGCTGGCTACGTTGGCCAGCAGTTGGCTGATGGGCCATGTGGCCACCGGTGTCAACAACAATGTGATTGTTGGTCCGTTCACCGGGCCGGCGGTTTCAGCAGCCGGAATCCTGCTGCTCAGTGCGGCGTTGCTCGGTGCCGATAAGATCTTTGCAGTTCCCACCAGAACGTCTGATGCCGCCCGGTGGAAGTCGCCCTTGCGGCGCGTGGCTTCGGGTGTGGCCCTTGCCCTACTTCTGGGTGGGCCCTTGGCCGGGATTGCGGCATGGGCAGGACAAAACGTCCTGCAGCCCCTATCCGAGGCCCCTGTCGCTACCAATACCGCTGACGCCGCTGCGTCGGAAGCGGGTAAGAAACCATCCTTGGGCTCCGCCCGCCAGGTGCGGCCGGTGGACAACAGCACCTTGCCGGCAACCGCCGTCGACCGTGGCGAGGGACCCGAACGTACGCGAACGTTGGTTATCACCAGCGGCGAGCAGGGCGCCTTTACGTCCTCTTTGATGCGTGGTGCCGGGACTACGCTGGACGACTTGTCCACCATCGCCTCGGCCAGGACCATTATTGGGGCGCCGGGTCGTGAAGAAATTGCTACCGACGACGCCGCTACCGCCTCCCTCCGCAGGGCGGTGGCCACCATTGTGGCGAGCACAGGGGTGGACCCCCGCAACGATCTGGAGCAGCTCGGTGCCGGTTTTGTGGTGCTCAAGGCCGCTGATGACGCAGCCCAGCTGACCGCCAGCAGGATCGACGCCGTTCCAGGCCTCGTTGCTGTTGGACAAACCGACGCCGGGTGGTTGTGGCGCGTAACGCCGCGGAATTCCGCTGCCGCCACCGCCGCAGACACCGCCCATAGAGTTCGCATTCTCAACGCTCAAGGTGAGGCCATCGGCTCTCTGCCCTCGGCGGAGGTTTCCGTTGACACAGCTGTGCCAGCGGGTGACGAGGGCCGTCGGGTGGTCCTGGCTGAACGGTCCGATCCCGGCTGGAGTGCTTGGATGGATGGGCGCCAGCTGAAGTCGACCACCTCCGGATGGTCCCAGGCTTTCGAACTTCCGGCCAATGGAGGCAACCTGGAAATCCGGTACACCAACCCTTGGGGTCTTTGGTTTGGGATCCTGCAGGTCGTGGTGTTTGGTCTGACCGTGCTGCTGGCCGTTCCGATGCCCGCCCGCCGCTCGCGAACCGGCATGTCGAGGGACGAAGTCTCCCTCCGTAAGGAGTACAGCAGTGTCTGAGGACCCAAAGAAGCAGGTGGACGATCACGGGACGCGCGGTTCCACGCAGGATGCACGCAGCTCCACAAAAGACGCCCGCAATTCCGCCAAGGGCGCGCGCAGTTCCAATAAGGGGATCATCACAGGGGTCTTGTCTGCAGCGGTGATCCTTGCCGCGGGAGGCGGAGCGGTTGCGGCCACCTCGATGGTTCCAGGGCCCTCTGGCGGCTCTGCAGTGGACATCCGGCAAGCCGATGTTCCGGCGGGCCGCTCCCAGGGCGTCTGCCCGGAACCTGCGCGCCTTGTCACGGGATCCGATGTGGACACCGATGCTGAGTTCAGCCCGGTTTCCACCACTGCAACCAGTGCGCTCAACGCCCTGGTCCTGAGCAACCCCGCAGGAACCATTCCCGGCAGCAAAGTGACGTCGCTGGCAGGCGACGCAGTTGCGGAGATTGCAAAGACCCCCACGAGCACACCATCGCCCACTTCCGGTCCACCGGTTTTGGCGGCAGCGGCTGCGACTGTCAGCCCCGTGACCGCTCCTACCGTGGTGGGTGCTGATCCCATCGGAAACGAACAGGCCTCCTTGGCCGCGAATCTGAGCTATTCAGCCAAGGACGGCGACCTCCGTGGCCTTGCGGCGGCTCCGTGCCAGCAACCCGGAAACGACGCTTGGCTATTGGGCGCGGACACCGCGCTTGGCCGGACCGCGGTCCTGAACCTCAGCAATGCATCGGAAACGCCCGCTACCGTCAACCTGGACCTCTTCGGTGCCCAGGGACAGATCCAGGCGCCCGGCGCACGGGGTCTCCTGGTGGCTCCGGGGACAACGCGTTCGGTTAACCTTGCTGGCCTTGCCCCCGGCGAATCCCAACTGGCAGTGCACGTGCGTAGTTCGGGAGGACCCGTTGCAGGGACCATCCAGCAGAGCGTGCTGCGCGGACTGGTGCCGGGTGGGGTGGAGTTCCTGTCCCCAGGTTCCGGGCCGTCCAACCTGCAGGTGATGGCCGGCGTCGACATCCAGGATGCAGCGGCGATCAAGGCGCTGGGCAGTAAATCCGGCTTTACCGATGCCGTTCCCGCGCTTCAAATAGCCGTACCTGGGTCCACGGACGCCGTGGTTCAAGTCCGGCTGTACGGAGCCAACGGTGAGCGCCAGCTCCCCAATGGGGGAGTAGTGACCGTCAAGGGCGGCACGGTAGCTACGTTGGACCTCGACGGCGTTCCGGCCGGCAGCTACACCGTGAGCGCGAGTTCTGATGTTGCGTTCGTGGCTTCAACCCGGATTGCCCGGGGGGCCAAAGCGGAGGAGCCAACGGATTTCGCTTGGTCGCCGTCCTCGGCCCGCCTAGGCAGCCAGCATGTGGTGGCAGTGCCCCGTGACGGGCAGAGTTTCTTCAGCTTCGGTGTTCCCGAGGGACGTGCAACTGTTAGCTACGCACCGGTGACAGCCGATGGGAAGGTGGGCAAGTCCGTGGACGTGGACATGTCCGGTGGCACAACATCGCTGATCGAGCTTCCAGCAAAATCCGGACAGGCAGTGGTTGCAGGGTACGTGGTTTCAGCATCAGGAGACCCTGTGTACGGGGCGCTTATCCTGGGTAGGCAGGACCGCGCCGACGTCTCAGTGCTGGGCATCCAGGATGCTGCCGCGGGGCTCGAAAAAGTTCCTGTGACAGTGGGCTATTAGGCGCTACTGGTAACGACGCCGGTACACGGGATCCAGCGTCTCCGGGGGTACACCGAGCATTTCCGCGGTGTACTCCACCACGACGTCGTGGACCAGGTCCTGGAGCTCTTCCCGTGTTCCGGCAGTCTGTTCCACCACACGGCGGTACACAGCGATCATGGGTGCTTCGCCGCGGCTGCCCGGAGTGTAGGACCCCATGGGGGCCGCCGTACCTTCGGCGACCAATTGCTCCAGGTTCGGCGGGATTTCGTCGACGGCGAAGAGCACTCCATCCAACTGCTTGCCCCACATGTCCTGGAGGCGTTCGGCTGAGTCCAGCACCATGTCGTCGAAACGCTCGGCACGGGTCCGGAAGCCGGGAAGGCTGGGGAGCATGAGTTCCCCACGCAGTCCTCTGCCGTGACGGTTTCTCCGGCGACGCCGGAAACCACGGACATCCGCGCCGGTGTGTTCCTTTGCCTGATCGCCTTCGGCGTCAGTCCACCGGATTGTGAAGCCAGGAACATGTGGCTGTGACTGCATATATCGACTTTAGTCCCGAGGAACCTCCAACGCGACATCATGGTGAACAGCGCGCCGTGACCGGCGCAGACTGCAGCTTCCGGGCGGCCACGGCCAGCCAATGCGCAGGGTATGGGCCAAAGGGCGCTAATCTGGGATGTTGTGGGTGCCATTCGTCAGTGTTCAAGGTCCGCCTGCCGCCAATCCGCGGTGGCTACTTTGACGTACGTGTATGCCGAGTCCACGGCGGTCCTCGGCCCGCTGGCCACGTACGCCGAACCGCATGCGTACGATCTTTGCGCCCAGCATGCAGCATCCCTCACAGTTCCGCGGGGCTGGGAAGTCTTGCGCCTGGCCATGCCAACAACACCTCCCGAGCCTGGCCCGGATGACTTGCTGGCACTTGCCAACGCGGTGCGGGAAGCAGCTTCAGCGGCAACGGACACCCCACCACGTACCAGTCGGCCGCACGTCGAGCCGCCCGCCATGGTTGAAGGTACGCGTCGCGGCCACTTGCGGATTCTGCGCGAACCGTCCTAAGTCCGTTCTGGCTCTGCCCGTGCGGCCACCCCGGGACTCAAATCGTCGTCGGCTCCTTGGGGGATGGTCCTGCGCTGTAGGCTGGAATCTGCAGATAAATCCGCCAGCGGCGCCACACCCGCGCCATCCAGGGAGCATCATTCATGCCAAAGGTCAGTCCTGAACTGTTGTCCATCCTGCGCTGCCCCGTGACGGGCTCACCGCTGGTCCAGGACGGCGAGGAGCTTGTTTCTACGGCTGCCGCCGAGAACGGTGAAAAGGTCCGTTACGCGATCGAGGACGGCATTCCCTTGCTTCTGCCCCCGGAACTGCTTGCTGCCTCCAACGCCTCAAGCTCCGGCCAGCACCACGCCAAAGCCTGAGTACTTCCAGACAGCAATCCCGCACGGTACGCCTAAACATCTATAAGGACTTCCATGACTTTCGACTACAAAGTGGCTGACATTTCCCTTGCCGAGGCAGGCCGCCACCAGATCCGTCTCGCTGAGCACGAAATGCCGGGCCTGATGTCCCTTCGTGCTGAGTTCGGCCCCTCGCAGCCGCTCAAGGGCGCCCGCATCGCCGGTTCGCTGCACATGACGGTCCAGACAGCCGTCCTCATTGAAACCCTCACCGCCCTGGGCGCCGAAGTTCGTTGGGCCTCGTGCAACATTTTCTCCACGCAGGACGAAGCCGCTGCCGCCGTCGTCGTCGGTAAAGGTACGCCGGAGGACCCGCAAGGCGTTCCCGTCTTCGCCTGGAAGGGCGAGACCCTCGAGGAATACTGGTGGACCGCAGAGCAGATCCTCACCTGGCCCGGAGCGGACGAAAATCCGGAGCTGGGTCCCAACATGATTCTGGACGACGGCGGCGACGCCACCCTGCTCCTGCACAAGGGCGTCGATTTCGAGGCTGCAGGTGCCGTTCCCGCGGCCACCGAGGATGATCCTGAAGAGTACGTCCTCATTCTGGACCTCCTTCGCCGGACCTTGGCCGCGGACCCGCAGAAGTGGACACGCGTGGCCGCCCGAATCCAGGGCGTCACTGAAGAAACCACCACGGGCGTGCACCGGCTCTATCAGCTCGCGGAACAGGGCAAGCTGCTGTTCCCGGCCATCAACGTCAACGATTCCGTGACCAAGAGCAAGTTCGACAACAAATACGGCATCCGCCACTCGCTGCCGGACGGCATCAACCGTGCGACGGACGTCCTCATGGGCGGCAAGGTTGCCGTGGTTTGTGGCTATGGCGACGTCGGCAAGGGTGCGGCAGAAGCACTGCGCGGCCAGGGTTCGCGCGTTGTAGTTACGGAGATAGACCCCATTTGTGCCTTGCAGGCCGCCATGGACGGCTACCAAGTGGCCAAGCTGGAATCTGTCCTTGGCCAGGGTGACATCTTCATCACCACCACCGGCAACAAGGACGTCATCATGGCCGAGCACATGCTGGGGATGAAGAACAAAGCGATCGTGGGCAACATCGGCCACTTCGATAACGAGATCGACATCGCCGGGCTTGCCAAGATTCCCGGCGTCAAGAAGGTGGAGATCAAACCGCAGGTTCACGAGTGGGTCTTCGATGCCGGCTCGGACTCCGAGCGGTCAATCATCGTTCTGTCTGAAGGCAGGCTCCTGAACCTGGGCAACGCAACGGGCCACCCGTCCTTCGTGATGAGCAACTCGTTCACAAACCAGACGATCGCGCAGATTGAACTCTGGACCAAGAAGGACCAGCCCGCCGGCGAACGCGAATACCAGAAGCAGGTTTACGTCCTGCCCAAGATTCTGGACGAAAAGGTGGCACGCCTGCACCTGGATGCCCTTGGTGTGGAGCTGACGGAACTGAGCAAGGATCAGGCCGACTACCTGGACCTGGATGTTGCAGGCCCCTACAAGCCGGAGCACTACCGCTACTAAGCCAAGTTCAGTCTGCGGTGCAGTAACCTCAAAGCGATAGCCGCAAGCCCGCGGTGAAAGGCCGGACACGTGACCAGCGTGGCCGGCCTTTCGGCTAGAATTGGGTGTTCAGTATTGCTTGCCGGGGGACAGGAAGACAGGAACCATGACGGAAGTCGCCAAACGGAAAACGGGCAAGATCCTTGCCATTGCAGGGGTCTGCGCCGCCATCGTCGTGGGCGGTATTGGCGTTGCCACCGTTCCTGGATTGCTGGCCGGTTCCACCCCGAATGGCGTGGGAACAACCCAATCCTCTCCGACGCCAGAGGCCAAACCCGTTGAGCTGGGCATCACGCCGCTGGACGGCGCTGTGGAGTGGAATCCCGTGGTTGGCCCCCAGATCAAGGCCGTCAATGGCAAGGTCAAGAACGTAGTTTTGGCGCCGGCTGACGGCGGTACACCTGTGCAGGGGAAGACCAGCGCGGATGGCAGCACGTGGACAACGCTTGAGGTCCTGAAGTTCAAGACCCAGTACAGCTATTCCTTCACCATTGTGGACACCGCAGGTAAGGAAACCAAGAAGACGCAGACCTTCACCACGGTTTCTGCTGCCTACGAAGCCGATGCTTCCATCTATCCGCGTAACGGCACAGTTGCCGGCTCAGGCCAGCCGATCGAAATCAACTTCAGCGAACCTGTGGTTGACAAAGCCGCGATGGAAAAGCGCGTTGCCATCACTGTTTCATCGGGCCAGCCAGTCGCCTGGCATTGGTACTCGGACAAGAAGGTCCGCATTCGCCCGGAGGCATTCTGGGCGTCGGGAACCACGGTCACGGTGGATATGAAGCTCCTGGGCGTCGACTTCGGCAATAAGATGATCGGCAACGGGGATGTCGTTTCCACTTTCACTACGGGACCGCAGCGCGTGGCTGTAGTGGATGACAACACCAAGACCATGAACGTGTACTTCGATGGCCAATTGATGCACACCGCACCCGTATCGCTGGGTGGCGAAGACTGGCTCTCGCCCACCGGCTACGCCGTGATCCTGGAACAAGAACGCAAATCCAAGTTCAACGCCGGAAGCATTGGTCTCAAACCCGGGGACAAAGGCTACTACGCTCCGATGGTGGTGGATTATGCCAACCGCCTCACATGGTCCGGCGTCTATGTCCATCAGGCCTTGGAGTCCGCTTGGGGCGCCATTGGACGCGTGAACGTCTCCCACGGCTGCGTTGGCTTGCTGCCCGAGGATGCTGCCTGGTTCTTCAACAATATGAAAACCGGTGACGTGGTGCAGATCCTGAATACTGGTGCGCCGGCCGTGGAACCCCTGGAGGGCTTCGGCGACTGGAACATTCCCTGGGCCAGCTACGCCCAGCGGTAGCCACCATTTCCGGCCGGGGACAGAATTGCTGTTAACATCGAGGCAGTGATTATTTCTTGCGGTCTTTGATTCTCCTTTCCGGTTCCGGCATCTGCTCGGACCTGTTATTTGTGCTGCCTTCCGTGGTGATTACGAGTCTTCCCTAGGGGAACCCGCGCAGGGTTCCCGGCTCCTTCCACCGGATTCCATTTCATCGCTTGGAGCACTAATGACTATTTCGCCAACCCTTCGCCCGGACTGCAGCAATTGCTTCGCCCTCTGCTGCACCGCCCTTGGCTTTGCCCGCTCGGCTGATTTCGCGATCGATAAACCGGTTGCATCAGCCTGCCCGAACATGGCCAGCGACTTTTCCTGCACTATCCATCAACGTTTGCGGCCCCGCGGATTCAGCGGATGTACTGTCTATGACTGCTTCGGCGCAGGCCAAGCGGTTTCCCAACGCACGTTTGGGGGCACGAGTTGGATCCAGGATCCGGCGTCCTCGATGTTCGCTGTCTTCAAAGTCGTCAAGCAACTGCACGAAATGTTGTGGTACTTGTCCGAAGCTGAGCAACGCGCTTTCGATCCCGAGCTCGCGGCCACCGCCCGCCGGCTGTCCACAGAAATTGAAACCACATCCCAAGGCGAAGCGTCCGCAGTCCTGGCTGCCGACGTCGGACATTTACATGCCGAGGTGCGTGCACTTCTCATGGAGGTCAGCGAGGAGGTGCGCGCTTCATACGGGGCTGAGGGCCGTGAAATGCCCGACGGCGGCATCCACCCGGGTGCCGACCTCATGGGCGCCAACTTGGCAAAGAGACAACTATGCGGCTCGGATCTCCGCGGTGCTTACCTGATAGGGGCAAACCTGGAGGGCAGCGACCTAACCGCGGTGGACCTCCTCGGCGCCGATCTGCGCGATGCCCGTCTCCACGGCACCAACCTCTCCAGGTCCCTCTACCTGACCCAACCGCAAATCAACGCCGCACAAGGAAACCCCGAAACGCGCCTACCCGAAAGGCTCACGACGCCGGGGCACTGGCAATGCTGACAGGTTTGCACGGCGGTCTCCAGGCATCCGGCAGCGTGCGTCCAAGCGAGGCACGAGCGAGCACGCCGAGGATGGCTGGAGGCCTCCGCCCTCAACGTGGCACTTTAGCGTTGTGTGAACGGCAGCTTCCGGAGCCTTTCGCCGATGGCGGCGTTGCGCTGTTCCGCCGTGCGCAGGCGGACAAGTTCGCGGTTGCGTCGTTCGCCGAGGACCGCCCCTATGTAGTCTTCGGGGATAGTTCCGGCTGGCGGTGGCGGCGCGACGTAGTTGGCCAGCTCGGAGGCCAGCGCTGCGGCCATCCTGGCCCGTGACG
This sequence comes from Arthrobacter sp. 21a14, assembly GCA_050627125.1. Taxonomy (GTDB): domain Bacteria; phylum Actinomycetota; class Actinomycetes; order Actinomycetales; family Micrococcaceae; genus Arthrobacter. The sequence continues at coordinate 1,936,822 of CP192487.1, forward strand.
ATGGTGCCATGAGGTATGCCTGCTGAACGAAGGTTCCGGCCCGGCGGGCTGTGGCGTCGGGGATCCTGCCAATGTCCGCCATGGCTACCCATGGTTGGAGGTAGGGCGGAGCACCGGGAAAGATCCTCGGCTCGGAGGGTACGCGCTGCCGCAGGGAGTAAGTGCCGGCTACGACGTCGCCGAGGCGCTTGGATTTGTCGTTGAAGAGTGCCACGCCGATTGCGAGTCCACCGAAGGTCATGTAAATCTCAAGGAACCCCAAGAGCCCACGGATGACCGCGTGCCGGAACCTGATGGAGCCGCCGTCGTCCCTGACCACGCGCAGGCCCGCGGCCAGTTTCCCCAGTGAGCGGCCGCGGGTGAGCGTCTCCACAGTGACGGGAACGATGACGAAGGAGAAGACGACACAGGCCAGGACCATGGCCCGGACCGCGGCTTCATCGAGATTCCGGGCGGCGGAGAGGACCAGGACGATGAGGAGGATCAACAGCAGGACGTTGGCAATGACGTCCAGAATGAGCCCCAGAGCGCGGGCGGCGAAGGACGCCGGGCGCAACTCCAGGACCACTGCCTCGCCTGTGATGATTGAACTCAAGTCCGCCCCCGGTGCGTAGCATCGCTGCGGGCGTAAGGTACCCGCATCAACGAGTCTAGCCGCGCCCATCCGGGCAGACAGGGATAGGGCAGACAGGGACTAGGGTGGTGCCGTGGACATTGATGCCTTTTCGGCCGTGCATGGGGACAAATGGTCGCGGCTCAGTTTTCTGGCACATAAGCGGCGGCTCACTGGGTCCGAAGCCGATGAATTGCTTCGGCTGTACCAGACTGTCTCCGCACATTTGTCACTGATCCGCTCGGTGGCTCCGGAGACGGCCTTGTCCTCATCCCTGTCTGCCGCACTCGCCCAGGCTCGAACCAGGTTTACCGGGGCACGTTCGAACTTCATGGAAGACCTCGCCCGCTTCTTCGTTATCGCACTTCCCGCGGCGTTCTACAGACTCCGATGGCTGACAGTGTGGTGTGGGGTTTTCTTCGTGCTGGTGAGTGGGGCGTACGCCCTGTGGATCGGGACGTCGCCCGAGGCGCTGCGGGCAGCATTTGGCAGCGATGACAGGGTGCGTCAGTACATTGAAGACGACTTCATCGACTACTACTCGGAGAACCCGGCGGCGTCCTTTGCCGGCGCGGTCTGGACCAATAACGCCTGGATTTCCGCCCAAGCCGTTGCTTTCGGAATTACGGGGTTTTGGGTGCCCATGATTCTCTTCCTCAACGCCCAAGGCGTGGGCGCGGCTGCCGGCGTGTTTGCCTCCGCGGGAAAGTTGGATGTCTTCTTCAGCTACATCCTTCCCCACGGGCTCATGGAACTCACCGCAGTGTTCATCGCCTGCGCAGCGGGGCTCAAGATTTTTTGGTCGATGGTCCGGCCCGGACCCAGGACCCGGATGCAGGCCGTCGCCGACGAAGGACGTTCGCTCATCACCGTTGCCCTCGGGCTGGTCCTGGTACTTCTCATCTCGGGCCTGGTGGAAGCGTTCGTGACACCAAGCCCCTTGCCTGTTTGGACGAAGATCGCCATCGGGGCACTGGTCCTGGCGGCCTATTGGACGTACACCCTGGTTTTGGGTCGACGTTCATTCCGTTCGGGCGCTACGGGCGACCTTGACAGCCATGACGCCGGATACCGGGGGATTGCTGTCTAAGCGGACACGCCCGCACCTTACAGTTGCGTTTCGATCTTGCCATACCCGGGGTGGCTCCTCGTCTCCGCCCAAACCCGGACTGTAGGCTCGAATGCAGACAAGAGTGCCGGCAGCATGGTTACGCCGGTGGGATGCCTACGGAAGTGAAACCGCTGTGAGTGACAAGAGCCCAAAACCGCAAGATCCGGGGACGGACGTCCACGAGGACCCCGACGAGCCGGCCTTTGACTGGATGAAGCCCAAGGCATCTGGTGGTTCTTCTGCTGCTCCCTCAGGCCCGGTCCCGGTTCAGCCGGAGAGCCGCGCTGATCGGAAGGCTGCCGAGGCTGCGGACGTTGAGCCGGAGCCACCGCTTTTCGCGGAGACCGTGGCAGATGCGCCCGCAAGTCGCCAACCCGCGCACTATTCCGAACCGTTGCCGACGTCGGCCCTCCAGGTTCGTCCGCCGGAGGACGAGGTTGCCAGGCGTAATGCAGAACGCGAACAGGCAGCAAAGGTCAAGCCAATCGGCCCCCGGATTTTCCAGGTACTGCTCGCGGTCTTCTTCCCTGTGATCCTCTTGGTGCTTGCTGTCCGGGCAGTGACCAGCCCCCTGTTCCTCTGGGTTGAATACAACCGGCCGGGTTTCCCCGGCGACGGCTACGGGTTCAGCACGGACGATCGCATGACGTACGGCTCCTATGCCGTGGACTACTTGAGCAACTGGTCAGGGCCCAGGTATTTGGGTGGCTTGGTAAACCAGGACGGCGCCAAGCTTTTCAAAGACAGCGAAGTCGCGCATATGGCGGACGTGAAGATGGTCATCCTGACCTCGTTTGGTGCCGGTCTGCTGCTCATTCTTTTGAGCATCATCGCCATTGCCTACTTGCGTAAGCGCAGTGCAGGCGGTGTCAGGCGTGGGCTTTTCGCCGGCTCCATCGTCACTTTGGTCATCATCATTGGCCTTGCAGTGTTGGCAGCCCTGAGCTGGCAGCAGTTCTTCACCGAGTTCCACCGGATCTTCTTCGCCAATGGCACCTGGACATTCTCCCTGGAAGACACGCTCATTCGTCTCTTCCCGGGACAGTTCTGGGTGGACGCCGGAATCGTCATTGGAGCGCTCGTGTTCCTGGCCGCAACGGTCACCTTCATCCTTACCTGGCCCACGCGCCGTCGCCGTGGTTTGGACTCAAAGTCAGCGGCCGAAGAAGAAGCATCCTCAACAGAGATCGACGACGAGAGCGATGCCTCCGGCGTCCGTAAGGACAGCAACGACACCGTCGCATAACCACCGAGCCGCTACTTTTCGTAAAGCTTCTCCACCAACGAGGAGAAGTCCTTAACCACCGCGGCCCGCTTCAGCTTCAGCGACGGCGTCAGGTGCCCGGACTCGACGCTGAGATCTGCAGTGATAAAGCCAAACTTACGGATGGATTCAGCGGACGATACCAGAGTGTTGGCTTCGTCCACGGCGGACTGAACGGCTGCACGAATGCGCTCGTCCCTCGCGGCTTCACTGGGGGACATGACGTCGTGTTTGTTCTCGGCGCACCAGTCTTCAAGCCCTTCAGGATCCAAGGCCACCAGCGCTGCGACGAACGGCTTGCCGTCGCCCACCACCACGGCCTGTCCCACAAGCCGGTGCTCGCGCAGTTTCTCTTCAAGGGGACCGGGAGCGACGTTCTTGCCGCCGGCGGTGACCAACAGGTCTTTCTTCCTGCCGGTGATGGTCAGGAACCCGTCGGGGTCGAGCTCGCCCAGGTCTCCTGTGCGGAAGAAGCCGTCCACGAAGGCCTCAGCGGTGGCGGTCTCATTCCGGTGGTAACCCTTGAACACGCCGATTCCCTTGACCAGCACCTCACCATCCTGTGCCACGCGGATGGTGGTGCCGGGCAGCGGTATGCCAACGGTCCCTATGCGGGACATGCTTGGCGTGTTGACGGTGCAGGGGGCAGTGGTTTCGGTCAGGCCATAGCCCTCGAGGACAGGAATCCCCGCGCCGTGGAAAAAATGGTTCTCCCGCAGGCTGAGGGGGCTGGCCCCGGACACGGTGTAGCCAACGGCGCCACCGAAGACCTCCCGCACCTTGGGGTACAGGAGCTTGTTGAATGCCGAGTGCTTGAGGCCAAGGAACCAGCCCGGACCGGGCCCCTGCCCGCGGGCGGCGAGATCTACCGCCGTCGAATATTCGACGGCGGTAGCGGACGCAGCGGCGAACAGCCCGGACTTGCCTGACATGGCCGCCTTGTGTCCGGCCCCGGCATAGACCTTTTCGAAGATACGGGGAACGGCGAGCAGGAACGTGGGTTTGAAAGCACCCAGGTCCGCCATGAGGCCGCTGGCACCTGGGCTATGCCCCAACGTGACGCCTGCGGTGAGGCAGACCACCTGGACTGCCCTCGCCAGGACGTGTGCCAGAGGTAGGAACATCAACGTTCGCGCGCCGTGCTGCATCAACAGTTCGGGCAGGAACGGGATGACGTTCCGGGCAACCAGCACGAAGTTGCCATGGGTGATTTCGCAGCCCTTGGGTTTGCCGGTTGTGCCGGAGGTATAGACGATCGAGGCGACATCGGACAGGTTGGCGGCGCTGCGCTGGCGCTCAAGTTCGGCATCCATAATGCCAATTCCGACGGCGGCGAGGCTCGTCAGGTTGGGGGCCTCGCCGTCGTGCTCCATACGAATGATCGTCACGGGGTCCTCACCCAAGGCTGTGGACTTCTCAACGAGGGCGCGAACAAGGTCCGCTTTGGACGTGTCTTCCACAAAGATGCGCCGGGCACCGGAATCGGCAAGGATCCACTCGATCTGGCTGGCCGACGACGTTTCATAAATCGGCACGGTAACTCCACCGGCCATCCAAATCGCGAAGTCCACCAAGGTCCATTCGAAACTTGAACGGGAGAGCACAGCTACGGGATCGCCGGGGTTGACGCCTCCGGCGATGAGGCCCTTGGCCAGTGCCTGCACGTCCGTGAGGAAACGCGCAGCTGGCACGTTGAGCCACCCATTGGCTGTCTTATGGGCGTAAAGGTTGCCGAACGGGTCCTTGGCGCATCGTTCCAGAAGGAGGTCCGTCACGTTGGTATTCTCGTCGGCCTCGACCAGAAGCTCCGTGCTTGCCTCCCTCACGATCCTCCTCCTAGATCCACGATGGCATCCACATTCTCATCCGCCACTCCTGATAGCTGATGACTTCGGCGGTCAGAACAGGATAGAAAAACGCTGTGGCCAGTACGGCCAGCACCACAACCAAGCCCACTATGTAGAGTCCGGATCTCCGCCGCCAAGGAGGATCGCTGCTGCGACCCAGTACCAACCCCAGAACATACGTCAGGGCCAGCACCAGGAACGGTTCGAAGGAAACTGCGTAGAAGATGAACATCGTGCGTTCGGGGTACATGAACCACGGCAGGTATCCAGCCCCGACTCCAGCGAGGATGGCCCCGGCGCGCCAATCCCGCCGGCCCGCCCACCAGAAGAGCAGGATCACCAGGGCTATGGTGCCGCCCCACCACACAATGGGGTTGCCTACGGGCAGGATGGCCGAGGAACAGGTTTCGGCAATGCAGCCGGCAGTTCCCTGCTTGGGCGATTGGTAATAGAACGAGGTGGGCCTGCCCATGACCAGCCAGGTCCAGGGGCTGGACTCGTAGGGGTGGTCGGCGCTGAGGCCCTGATGGAACTTGTACGCTTCAAGGTGGTAATGCGCCAGGGAACGCACGGAATTGGGCAGCCAATCCCACCCGGGAGCCGGATTGGTGGCCGCCCACTGGCGGTAGTAGGCATCCTTGGAGAGGAACCAGCCGGTCCACGTGGCCACATACGTGGCTGCCGCGATCGGGACAATGGTCAGGAAAGCCGGAAGGCCATCCTTGATAACCGCTGCGCTGGGCCAGCTGCGGATTCCGGCGATGCGGCGGGCGCTCATGTCCCAGAAGACAGTCAACAACCCGAACGCGGCTACGAAGAACAGCGCAGACCATTTGGTGCCTACGGCCAGGCCTAAGCAAATGCCGGCAACAAGGCGCCACCAGCGCATTCCCAACCATGGGCCGGCCAACAGTTGCGCGGCGGAAGGCCGGCCATCGGGTGAAGCAGCCGCAAGGGCGGCGAGCCTGGAAGCAAGGCGACGTCGGCCGTCGTCGCGGTCCAACAGCAACGCGCCAAAGGCGGCAAGGATCCAGAACGCAAGGAAGATGTCCAGCAGGGACGTTCGTGACAACACCACATGGTGGCCGTCAACCGCGAGCAGCAACCCGGCCACTGCGCCAAGAGTGTGTGAACGGAAGAGCTTCAGCGTGATGAGCGAGAGCAGGAAGACCGTGAGCGTCCCGGTCAGAGCGGCACCGAAACGCCAGCCGAACGGATTGTCAGCCCCAAACAACCACATGCCGAAGGCGATCATCCATTTCCCGACCGGAGGATGAACTACGTACTCGGGGGTGTTGAGCAGGATCTCAGGATGGCCGGCATTGAAGGAATCGTTGGCATTGGCTGGCCAGCTGCGTTCATATCCGCTGATGAGGTACGAATACGCGTCCTTGACGTAATACGTTTCGTCGAACACCAGGCTGTGGGGGACCTCAAGACGGAAGAAGCGCAGGATTCCGCCGATGACGGCGGTAATGGTGGGAATCAACCAGAACCATAAACGCAGCGACGGCGGGTAATCCCGCCAGCTTTGGATCCCGCCGATCAAACGCGATGTCAGGGCGCCCACCGTGAAGGCCCCAGTGGGACTGGCGATCCAGCGGTTGCCTGCTAGCCCGCGTCCGGAAGACAGTTTGCTGTTGCTGCCGCCTGAGTCATCCTGTCCGGACGGAGGCCGCCATGAGGTAGTTGCGGTGGCCGCTGTTGTCTGGCTTGGCTCTCCGGAGCCCTTGCTTGCCGCCACGTCCGTGGCTCCGGAAGGTAACGCCGACACTGCGGGGGTTCCGGAATCGGTGGTGGGAACGGGGGACTGGCTCACCCGCCCATGCTACCGTTCCATCCTTACTGCGGCGTTGAAGTGCGCGCGGCATTAGGCTTGGCAGGTGGAAGAACAACACAGCACCCCGGACGAAGCCCCCTTTGATGATGCATCGGCGGTTGATGAACCGGACGCCGGTGCCGCCGCGAGCCCAGCCACAGCAAGCGGCAGGATTGTGCTTGCTGCCACTCCCATCGGCAACGTGGGCGATGCGTCCTCCCGCTTGGTCGAACTCCTGGCGACCTCGGACATCGTTGCAGCGGAGGACACCCGCCGCCTGCATCGGCTGGTCCAGGCCCTGGGCGTGGAGGTGTCCGGGCGTGTCATCAGCTATCACGAACACAACGAAGTAGCCAAGACCGGTGAACTGCTGGACTACGTGCGGGCCGGCAAAACCATCCTGATGGTCAGCGACGCCGGAATGCCGGCAGTCTCTGACCCCGGCTTCCGTTTGGTGGAGGGAGCTGTTGCCGCTGGCCTGACTGTCACTGCCGTGCCGGGGCCTTCCGCCGTGCTGACAGCCCTTGCGCTTTCCGGGCTGCCCACAGACCGCTTCTGCTTCGAAGGGTTCCTGCCCCGCAAATCGGGGGAGCGGAATTCCCGTCTGGCGGACTTGGCTGACGAGCGCCGCACCATGGTCTTCTTCGAGGCTCCGCATCGGCTCGAAGTGATGCTTCGGGCACTGCACGAGCGCTTTGGCGCGGAACGCCGTGTGGCTGTATGCCGTGAACTGACCAAGACCTACGAGGAAGTCATCCGCGGAACACTGCGCGAACTCCTGGAATGGGCAGAAAACAATGAAGTTCGCGGTGAAATTGCCGTGGTTGTGGGTGGCGCTCCTGAGCAGGACCCCGGCAAACCGGAAGACCATGTAGCTGCCGTGAACGAGCTCATCTCGCAGGGAATCCGGCTGAAGGAAGCCGTTGCCGCCGTGGCGGATGATGCCCGTGTCAGCAAGCGGGAGCTGTATTCGGCGGTGCTTGCAGCGCGCTGATCATCCCTGTGCAGGTGCACAATTTGGCGGGCGTATGGCAGTGCGTGAAGGCGTAGACACTGCTTCTTGCATGGCAGTACCGTGGCAGTAATTCAAGCCAATTCTGGCAAGGAACCCTAGTGGTGCAACCCTCCAATGCACCCAAGACGAAGGAGTCGCCATGACTGTCACGGTTGAACGCGAAAGCGAACTGCTGGCTTCCGTCCCCACCGGCCTGCTGATCAACGGTCAGTGGCGTCCGGCGGGATCCGGAAAGACCTTTGATGTTGAGGACCCGGCCACGGGCAAGGTCCTGCTCAGCATCTCTGACGCCGGTGCTGAAGACGGTGCCGCCGCCTTGGACGCCGCCGCTGCCGCACAGGCTGACTGGGCACGCACAGCGCCCCGCGAACGCGGCGAAATCCTGCGTCGTGCCTTCGAACTCGTTACCGAGCGCGCCGAAGACTTCGCACTGCTCATGACCCTCGAAATGGGCAAGCCCTTGGCCGAAGCCCGCGGCGAAGTCACCTACGGTGCCGAGTTCCTGCGCTGGTTCTCCGAAGAAGCCGTCCGCGTCTCGGGCCGCTACTCCGCAGCGCCTGATGGCAAGAACCGTCTCCTCGTGCAGAAAAAGCCGGTCGGACCCTGCCTGCTCATCACCCCGTGGAACTTCCCGCTGGCAATGGCCACCCGCAAGGTAGCCCCGGCCGTAGCCGCTGGCTGCACCATGGTGCTCAAGCCCGCCAACCTGACCCCGCTGACCAGCCTGCTCTTTGCTCAGGTCATGCAGGAAGCCGGCCTCCCCGCAGGTGTCCTCAACGTCATCCAGACCTCCACAGCGGGTGCGGTCACCGGCCCGCTGATCAAGGACGACCGCCTCCGCAAGATCTCCTTCACCGGCTCCACCCCGGTAGGCCAGGCCCTGATCCGCGAAGCTGCGGACAAGGTCCTGCGCACGTCCATGGAACTGGGCGGCAACGCACCGTTCGTCGTCTTCGAAGACGCCGACCTGGACAAGGCTGTTGAAGGCGCCATCGCCGCCAAGATGCGCAACATGGGCGAGGCCTGCACCGCAGCAAACCGCTTCATCGTGCACGAGTCCATCGCCGATTCCTTCGCCGAGAAGTTCGCCGCGAAGATTGGCTCCCTCACCACGGCACGCGGTACTGAGCCGGAGTCCAAGGTTGGTCCGCTGATCGACGGCAAGGCCCGCGACGGCGTTCACGCCCTCGTCACTGAAGCCGTAGCAGGAGGTGCCACAGCAGTCACCGGTGGTGCCGCCGTCGACGGTCCCGGTTACTTCTACCAGCCCACCGTGCTGAAGAACGTCGCCGCCGACTCCCGCATCCTCCAGGAAGAAATCTTCGGACCGGTGGCCCCGATCGTCACGTTCTCCACCGAAGACGACGCCATCCGCCTGGCCAATAACACCGAATACGGCTTGGTTGCCTACGTCTTCACCAAGGACCTCAACCGTGGCCTCCGGGTCAGCGAGAAGCTCGAGACCGGCATGCTCGGCCTCAACGCCGGCGTCATCTCCAACGCCGCTGCACCGTTCGGTGGCGTCAAGCAGTCCGGCCTGGGCCGCGAAGGCGGCTCCGAAGGCATCGAAGAGTACCTCTACACCCAGTACGTAGGTATCGCGGACCCGTACGCCGACTAGCTCCCAGGTCCCGTCCACCGCTCTCGCAACAAGAACGGTAGAGACAAGCAAAGGGCTCGACGCCGGAACCATAAGTTCCGGAGTCGGGCCCTTTGCTGTTCCCGGGCGAGCCGTTCTGGTGTTTGCGGTCCTAGCGGCGTTGCGGAAGAAGTCCCCTGAGAGCGCGCCAGGATCTGGCAATCCCTTGCCCCGCCCGCCGGAACAGGGACCCCACAGCGCGGAAGGGGGCACCGAGTGCGTGGAACCAGCGGCGCATGAGCGACGGCGGCAGCCAGTTGGCGCGGAAGCGAACCAGCCAGCTGGTATTGTTCCGCAACGATTCACGAACGACGGCGATCCTGGCCGCCGCCGGGGAGGCAGCCTCCATCGGGCGACCATAACGTTGCCGTTCGAAGTCCGCGGTGAGTGAAGCGACGGCGGTATGGGCGGCGTCGTCGAGACCCCCGGCCTCACCCAGGACTGAACTTGAACGGAGTCTGGCAGAAAAGTGCCGTGGCGTTTCACTGGGCGTGGACGGTACGCCATAATCCGTGGCGAGGTCCTGCAACTCTGCCCATGCGAGGGCTGCGGAGTCGTGGTAACCCGGCGATCTGCTATCTGTTGATGCGGCGTCCGGTGATCCACGATCCGCTGGTTCCCTGGGATTTAGCCGGCGGCGTCGCAGGACTGCCCTGCTTAGCCTCGGCGAGCCAAGGAAAGCAGCGAGCAACAGCACTGCCGCAATTGTGGCAATAACCGTTGGCAGAGGGTCACGAGGCGCAGAGCCAGCAGTCTGCGCGTCGCCTCCAGGCAGCGGAACGGTGGTCGGGGGAGGCGTCACTGCCGTGCCTGGAACGTCCTTCTCGTCAGCATTGGTGCTCAGGCTGCCCGGGACTGAGGATTCGGTGGCATATTCGGGAACAACGCCACGCGATGGAGTCGGCTCAAAGGGCACCCATCCCAGTCCTTCAAAGTAGAGCTCCGGCCACGCATGGGCATCACGGGCGTCTACTTCATACTCAGGGAACGATCCCTGGCCAACCAAAGCCACGGTCTCGCCTGTCAGCCGGCCGGGTGCGTAGCCCACCGCGATGCGGCTGGGGATGCCCTCCACTCGGGCCATCACCGCCATGGCGGAGGAGAAGTGGACGCAATAGCCGCTCTTCACCGCCAGGAAATCCGCCAGCACGGACAACCCGTTGCCGTCATACCCGTTTTGCACCGGAGCTTGAAGGGAATACGTGAATTCACCGGAGCGCAAGTATTTCTGGATGGCCAGTGCCTTGGCGTAGTTGTTGCCAGCCGAAGACGTGAGTTGCTCCGCCGTCTGGCGCACAATGCTTGGCAGGTTCCCTGGAACGCGGAGGAAGTCATCCGAAATGGACTTTGGCTTACCCGTGGCTTGGGACAGGGCCTGTGCCGTGATCTTGGGTGCTGCCGAGAAGACCACATACCGTTGGGCCAGTGTGCTCGTCTCGGTGCTCATGATGCTGAGGGTGGCCGGATCCCAGGTCCAACGGCCGTTCAGCCCGTTAACGGACACGGGGGCGAACGGCGCCGGTAAGTACGGGCTGGTGAACAAACCCGCGTTGATGGACGTCACCGCATTCACGACTTCTCCCTGGATGGAGTAACCCGGCTCTATCCGGTCCACGCCGGGCCGCCGTGTGGCGGAGCGGTCATCCGGTGCCCAGGTTTCGCCGTCGAAGTGGTCAATAGTGACGGATCTCAGGTAGGTGGCTGCGCTGGAACTGGTGGAGTACGTGATCCGTCCTGCCCCCGTGGGACTCCGGAGGCTGTTACCCAGTGTGATCATCGGATTGAGGCCATTCGAGGTACCCCATGGGCTCAGCCGTGAACCTTGCGGGAAGGTCCCGGTTTCAAACCCTGGAATGGCCAGCGGAACAACCAATGCCAAACCCAGGGCCAGCGCCCCCGTCACCAGGGAGCGCCTGATCTGGCCGGAACTTCGTGGTGCTCCGGACTGCAGCCTGGCGTCAGGGGCGAACCAATGGCTGCAACCAAGAATGAGCAGATATCCCACGGTGGCCCCAACGAATCCTGCGACACCTACGCTTTGCGGCTTGATGGTTGCCGGAACCACCATGACCGCAAGGAGTCCGATTCCACTGGCTGCCGGCATCGAGAGCGGGACGGCCAAAGCATCGATCAGGATCACCAGTAGTCCCAGGCAGGCGCAGGTGACGAAGACAATACCCGCGTTGGGGGCTACCGGAGCGCTCTCGGACACAACCGTCTCGGCGGCCCGCTTGATGAGCCGCCCTACCGCGGCAAAGGTCCCGGTGGTGGGAATAAAGCCCAGGAAGCTGTCCTGCCGGCAGAACGTGAAACTGAGTATCCCGGCCAACGCTGCCAAGGCACCCAAGGTGGTAACCAAAGGCTGGATCCGGAGGGTCCGCAGGATGGCCAACGTCAGGGCCACCGCTACAACCGTGGTGATCAGGGGCATGAACCAGGCCCAGCCCCTGAATACTCCATTCAGTGAAAGTGCTGCACCGAGAACAGCCACGGCCACCGAACCAGCCATGATCCACGGGTAGAGGCCGGGAGCCTGCGGTCGTTGTGGAAGTGGAGTGGGGGCAGGCCCGTCTCCGCTGGCACCCTGCTGGAGTAGGCCCCGCTGGAATGTTGCGGGGGACCCACGATGGGACGTGGCGGTCATCGTGGCACCGCCGCTCCGCGCCGTACGTCCATTGCCGCACTCGCAGCAACCAGCAGGCCGCCTTCGTCGAAGCCGGACCACGCCGCTGTCAGTGGTGTCTTCGACGTGACGGAGACAGCCTTCCAGCCGCCTTGCCTCAAGGTTTCCAGGACATCGTCCTTGCTGCGGGAGTCCGGGTTGCGGGAGTCCGGAGTCCGGGAGTCGTGGTTGCGGGACTCGTTGTTGCTTTGAGGGTCCGTAACTACTATCGCGAAGGCGTTGGCGCCATAGCCGGCCGCCGGAGCAAGCGCCTTGGCTTCGGCCAGGGTCAGATTGCCAAGCAAGGCAAGAAGCGGCCCGCGCAAGCGATGTGCAGCGAGCTTGTCCATGAGGCGGTCGTCGAAGACGGAATCAACGCTTTCCTGGCTCGATACCTCGGATGCCCCACTGCGGTTGGATGCCCCACTGCGGTTAGGTGCCCCGCCGGGGTTAGGCGTGGAACCGGTGGGTTCAGGGGAGCGCTGGGCATGGTCCGGACTGTTTTCTCCGGCCCTGTGGTGTTCAGCCCTGTGGTGATCAACCCAGTGGTGTTTTGGGCCGCTCAACTCAATGGCGGCCAAACCTTCGGCTATGGCATGAAGGCCGGCGACGCCACTGAACTCTTCCACGCCCGGGTCCGGTGCCGACGGCGAGCGAATGAAGGCCGGGCTACCGAAGGCATCCAGGACGCGCAGCGAGTAGTTCCGTTCGGCCAAGTGCGCGCTGATGGACATTGCCGCTGTCACAACCCACTCAAAATTCGGGCTGGTCACGAGGTCGGAGTCGTCGTCGTGCGAGCTGAAAACCGAGCCACTGCCGGACGCGAACGCCGCGAATCGTTGGTCGAGGATGATGGTGGCTTCCGGAGTGGTGACCGATTCCTCCTGGCGGACCATAAGCTGTCCGTGCCGCGCCGTGGCGGGCCAGTGGACGCGGCGCATGGGATCCCCATGCCGGTATTCGCGGGTCATGATGTCGTCGTCGCTGGGGTTCGCCCTGATCCGGGTGGCCGTTACACCATCGTTCCCACGCGCTCCGGCGAGTCCCGTTACGGGAAGTTCGACGGCGGCCGGCGTCACGGTGAGGAGGTCGCCGTCGTCGATGGCATGGCGCCGCAGCGACAAGCCGAACGGATCGCTGAATTCGGCAGTAACGGGACCTATGCGGAACTGTCCCCGCTTGCCGGATCGCAGATGGTATTCGTAGCGGCTGGTGCCGCCTGTTGCAGTCCGCGCCGGGAAGCGGAAAGCCGGCGGATCACCGAACCGTGGAGGCAGTTGTTCCTCCATGATCACGTGGCCTGTGGAGAACGTGGACCGGGCAACCGCCAGGCGAACGGTGGTGGCGGTGGAGGTTTCCACGGTGGAGGGATTGAATTCCCGGTACACCTGGAACTTGGGTTTCAACACCCGCACACCGGCCAACGCAACCAACGGAAGGATCAATAAGAAGACGGCCAGAGTCAGGAGATCACGTCTGCCCATAATGTAGGCGCAGACCAGCGAGAGGACCCCGGCGGAGAGCAATCCCCAGCCGCGGCTGGTGAACAAATGCTTGGGGAGCCGATCCACGAGTGCCATGCCCGCTGTCTCCTATGCGCTTTGCTTGTCCCTGCGCCACGCGCCAGGCGGTTCCTGGGCAACCGGGAGGGAAGCGAGGATGCCCCGCAGGACGGTTTGGGGCGTATCGCCGGAACTCGCAGCCTTGCGGTCCAGGATGATGCGGTGGGCGAGTACCGATTCGGCCACGTCCACGACGTCGTCGGGAAGAACAAAATCGCGTCCGTCCAAAGCTGCCGTGGCCTTCGCGGCGCGCAGCAACTGCAGCAAGGACCGCGGGCTTGCACCGAGCCGAAGGCGGGCACTTTCACGCGTGGCCCGGCCAATCGCCACCGTGTATTCCTTGATGGCCGTGGACACGTAGACCTGCTGGACGGCTGCAATCATGGCTGCCACATCGGCGGCTGTGACCACTGGGGTTACGTTGATGAGGGGAGAAGCTGCCTGATGCGTTTCCAACATCTCGATCTCGGCATCCCTGTCCGGATAGCCCATGGAAATCCTTGCCATGAAGCGGTCGCGCTGGGCTTCGGGCAGCGGATAAGTGCCCTCCATTTCGATGGGATTCTGCGTTGCCACCACCATGAACGGCAATCCCAGCTGGTACGAATGCCCGTCAACCGTCACCTGGTGCTCTTCCATGCATTCCAGGAGCGCGGACTGCGTCTTGGCCGAGGCACGGTTGATTTCGTCGCCGATCACGATGTTCGCGAACACGGCACCCGGCCGGAACTCGAACTGCCGCGAAGACTGGTTGTAGATGGACACGCCCGTCACGTCAGAGGGCAACAGATCCGGGGTGAACTGGATACGGGACACCGTGCAATCCACGGTCCGGGCCAGTGTCTTCGCCAACAAGGTCTTGCCAACACCGGGCACATCCTCCAGCAGGAGATGGCCCTGTGCAAGGAGAACTGTCAAGGCGAGTTTTGCGGCGTCCGCCTTGCCGTCGATGACCTTGCCGATGGATGCCAGGATGCGCTCGCTGGCATCGTGGAAACGTTCGGCGTCCATGACCTGCGGCTTGTGTCCATTGAGCAAGGCGGCATCCCGGGGCAGCGCACTGTACGCCTCGCCCTGGAGTGGGGAAGGTTCAACGGTGACTTGTCGCTTGGACTCCATGGATTGCCCTTCAGCCGTGGCCAACGCCGGTGTCGGCCGTCTGTCCGTTCCAGACTACCCAGACTTTGGCCGTCCCTGACATAGTGCTCCGGGAATTTATGTGCCAACTGGAATTTGTCCCGAAGCATGGGGGACCGCGGTCCGATTAAGGTGGGAACATGTGCAATTCCCTCGCTCCCGCTCCCTACCGCGCGTCCTCCGGTGCAACAGAAGCATCGGATTCCCGCAAAGAGTACCCGCCAGCCCCGGAACCGCTTCCCGTCCCGGTGATGGACAACCACACCCACTTGGACTTCCGGCACGGTTTGATCGAAGTCGGCGTTGCGGACGCCATGGATGCCGCCGAAGCTGTTGGTGTCCAAGGGGCGATCCAGGTTGGCTGCGACCTGGAATCCTCGCGCTTCACAGTGCAAGCTGTCCAGGCTGATGCCCGCTTGCTGGGAGCCGTTGCCATCCACCCCAACGACGCACCCATCTACGCGGGGCGGGGGGAGCTCGAATCGGCGCTCGCAGAGATCGAGGAACTCGCCGCACACCCGCGGATCCGTGCCATCGGCGAGACAGGATTGGACTTCTTCCGAACCCACGGTGAGGGCCTGACACATCAGCGGTATTCCTTCCGAAGGCACATCGACATCGCCAAGCGGCTTGGCCTCACGCTGCAGATCCACGACCGCGACGCCCACGATGACGTAGTGCAGGTGCTAAACGAGGAAGGCGCCCCTGAGCGGGTAGTTTTCCACTGCTTCTCCGGTGACGAGGAACTGGCCCGCATCTGCAACGACAATGGCTGGTACATGTCCTTTGCAGGGACCATGACGTTCAAGAATGCAGGCAACCTCAGGGCAGCGTTGTCCATTGCGGAGCCCAGCCGGATCCTGGTGGAAACAGATTCGCCATTCCTCACGCCACACCCGTACCGCGGCCGGCCAAATGCGAGCTACATGGTGCCTTACACAGTTCGCTCGATGGCGGAAGTGACAGAAGATGACCTTTCAGAACTTTGCGCCAGGCTTGCTCAAAATACCGTAAATGCCTACGGATCCTGGGGCTGATTGCGGGCATTCGAACGTCTGTTGGACTGACGGCGATGAATACCCGGTATGTAGAATTCTTGGTCCGTTTATAACAGATCGGTTACTGTGTACAACAAGTAGCCGGGGTCGGGGAAGGCCTTCGGACAACTGGCCCGGATCCGTCCGGGCTCTTTAGTTGAATGTATTTGGCGGCGCAGATGCCGGCAGCAGAGGGTGGGACCAGGCTTTTTTGCCTGGCCCCTCAGTTTTGCGGCTGGCATTGTTTTTTGCGCTTTTCCCCGTGCCCGGATGGTCTGAGAGTTATGGGCAATCGTGATCAAGTTCTTCACAACGGATGGCAAGTTCAGCTTTCTCAAAGTCGGTGCCCAGTTGCTGGTTGTTGCAGCACTGGTGGTCGGTGTAGTCGCCTTCGTGGGCAACAACAAGACCATCACCCTGAACGTTGATGGCAAGGTGAGCTCCATCCAGACCTTCGGCGGCACTGTTGACCAAGTGGTCAAAGCAGCCAAGGTCGAGCTGAAGGACGCAGACCGTGTTTCCCCGGATCTTGCTACCCAGGTGGAAAACGGCTCGGTGGTCAACATCAACCTCGCCAAGGCCGTCTCCATCGAATTGGATGGCGCCCGCAAGACCGTCAACACCAACGCCCCGGACGTCGCCGGCCTGGTGAGTGAACTGGGAGTCGCGAGCTCCTCTGAAATCTCCCAGCCCAAGGACGCCTCCCTGGCCGTCACGGGCTCCTTCGTTTCCATCTCCACACCCAAGACCATCAGCTTGGTAGCTGACGGCAAGGACACCAGCACCACCACGACGGCGCCCGACGTCGCCACCGTCCTGAAGGACGCCGGAGTCACACTGGGCGCCAGCGACCGCGTCTCCCAGCCCGGAAACGCACCGGTCATCCAGGACATGGTGATCAAGGTCTCCCGCGTGGACACCAGCAAGACTGCCGAAGCCACCGAGGAAGTGCCGTTCGAAAGCGTCAGCACCGATAGTGCCGAGCTCTATAAGGGCGACGAGAAAGTAACCCAAAAGGGCGTCGCAGGTTCCGTTGTGAAGACCTTCAAGCTGGTCTTGGTGGATGGTCGTGAAGCTTCCCGCACCCTTGTTTCCAGCAATGTCACCACCCAGCCCGTCACCGAAAAGATCGCGGTCGGTACCAAGGCACGCCCCGTCGCTGCCAAGGCTGCCACGTCCAGTGGTCCCACCGGAGCCCCGAACGAAGCGATGTGGGACAGGATCGCCCAGTGTGAGTCCGGCGGAAACTGGTCCATCAACTCCGGCAACGGTTACTACGGCGGGCTGCAGTTCTCCAGCCCCACCTGGTTGGCTAATGGCGGCGGCGCTTACGCCCCCACGGCCAACCTTGCCACCAAAGCTCAGCAGATCGATATCGCCAACCGGCTCTACGCCAGGAACGGCCTCAGCGACTGGGGCTGCGCGCACGCAGCGTGACCCCGCACAGACGATACGATACCTAGGTGACTGAACCGAATTCCGAACCCGCCGCCGTCGTGCCTTTGATGGGCGCCACAGATATCCGACGGTTAGCCGAGGAAATCGGTGTCCGCCCCACCAAGACGTTGGGCCAGAACTTTGTCATTGACGGTAATACGATCCGCAGGATCGTCTCAGCCGCCAATATCGACGCCGGGGAAACCGTGCTTGAGGTGGGCCCGGGCCTCGGCTCCCTGACACTTGGCCTGCTGGACGCGGCGAAGACCGTTGTGGCCGTTGAAATTGATCCCGTGCTCGCCAGGAAGCTCCCCGAAACTGTTCGTGCATGGCGACCCGAGGCTGAAGAGAACTTCCATCTGGTCCTATCGGACGCCATGAGGGTCACGGAACTGCCAGTGCAGCCGACAGCACTGGTGGCCAACCTCCCATATAACGTGGCCGTCCCCGTGGTGCTGCACTTGCTCCAACACTTCCCGAGCCTGCAGCACGGCCTGGTCATGGTGCAGGACGAGGTCGCAGACCGCCTGGCAGCAACTCCCGGCAGCAAGATCTACGGCGTGCCCTCGGTCAAGGCTGCCTGGTACGGGCACATGCGCAAGGCCGGCGTAATCGGCATGAACGTGTTTTGGCCTGCTCCGAAGATCCACTCAGGACTCGTTGCCTTTACGCGCCATGACCCACCCGCCACGCACGCTACCCGGGAGCAAGTGTTTGCTGTCATTGACGCAGCTTTCGCCCAGCGTCGAAAGACCCTCCGTGCAGCGTTGGCTGGCTGGGCCGGCAGCGCGGCAGAGGCCGAACGGTGCCTCGTCGCCGCAGGCGTTGATCCCACAGCCCGGGGCGAGGTCCTGGACATCTCTGCCTACGTCCGGATTGCCGAAGCCCGCCACCCAGCGGACGCATGAGTCCGAACACCCGCAAACCCAGCGGCCTGCCATACGCAGGCGATCGCTTCCATGCCCGGACAGTCCGGGTCAAAGCGCCCGGGAAGATCAACGTTTCCCTGAGCGTTGGTCCGTTGCGCCCCGACGGCTACCACTCCGTGGCAAGCGTCTACCTGGCCGTTTCCTTGTACGAGGAAGTGGCAGCCACCAGCACCGAGGCTGAGGGAATTACCGTCAGCATCAGCCCCAACAGCACGCTGGACCTGGACGGCGTCGATATTCCCCTTGACGAAAGCAACCTGGCGTACAAGGCGGCAGCCAT
This sequence comes from Arthrobacter sp. 21a14, assembly GCA_050627125.1. Classification (GTDB taxonomy): domain Bacteria; phylum Actinomycetota; class Actinomycetes; order Actinomycetales; family Micrococcaceae; genus Arthrobacter. Next base: position 1,955,174 of record CP192487.1, read on the forward strand.
CATGGCTGAGCTGTCCGAGAAACCAACCGGCGTCCACCTTGAAATCACCAAACGCGTGCCGGTTGCCGGAGGTATGGGTGGGGGCTCCGCCGACGCCGCCGCTACTTTGCTTGCGTGCGATGCCCTGTGGAACAGCGGCCTTTCCCGCGAGGAACTCGCCCACTTGGCAGCCGAACTGGGCGCGGACGTTCCGTTCTCGCTGCTGGGCGGGACCGCCGTCGGACTCGGTGTTGGCGACAAATTGTCGCCCGCACTGGCGAAAGCACAAATGGACTGGGTGCTGGTGTTTGCCGACTACGGGCTCTCTACACCTGACGTGTTCCACAGCCTCGACGGACTCCGGGACTCCGAAGGCGTGGAAATCCCGGAGCCCGTGGACGTTGACCCCACCATCCTCCAGGCCCTGCGCCACGGCGACCCCGAGGCCCTCAGCCGGGTGCTGATCAATGATCTCCAGCGTGCGTCCATCGCGCTTGCCCCACAACTGAGGGACACCATCGGCCTGGGTGAAGCCCGGGGCGCGCTGGCAGGTATGGTGTCCGGCTCCGGGCCCACCATCGCACTGCTTGCCAGGGATTCGGTGTCCGCCAGCGTCCTCGCTGAGGAGCTGAGCCATCGAGGCCACACTGCAGTTGCCGTCCATGGACCCGTGCCCGGCGCCCGGATCATCTCCGATACCCTCCTTTAGTAGCTCCCGCATTCCAGCAGTAGAAAGTAGTACCCATTGGCCCACCTGCTTGGCGGCGAAAACCTCACCGTTTCGTTCGCGACCCGCACTGTCCTCGACGGCGTCACCCTCGGTTTGGAGGATGGCGACCGCATCGGCATGGTCGGCCGCAACGGTGACGGAAAATCAACCCTCATGCGTTTGCTCGCCCTGCGCTCGACGCCCGACTCCGGCCGCGTCACCAAACGCGGGGACGTCAACGTCGGCTACCTCGACCAAGGCGACGTGCTCGACGGCGACCTGACAGTCGGCGCTGCGATCGTCGGCGACCGCGCGGACCACGAATGGGCGGCCAACCCCAAGATCCGCGAAGTCATGGGCGGCCTGGTTGCCGACGTCGATTGGCACGCCAACGTACATGCACTCTCCGGCGGGCAAAAGCGCCGTGTCGCGCTGGCCAAGCTCCTCATCGAAGACCACGACGTCATCATGCTGGACGAACCCACCAACCACCTCGACGTCGAGGGCGTGGCATGGCTGGCAAAACACCTCAAGACGCGCTGGCGCGCCAACCAAGGCGCGTTCCTGGTGGTCACACACGATCGCTGGTTCCTTGACGAAGTCTGCAACTACACCTGGGAAGTCCACGACGCCATGGTGGACATGTTCGACGGCGGATACGCCGCCTACGTTTTGGCGAGGGCCGAGCGCGACCGGACGGCCGCCGTCGTCGAAGGTAAACGCCAGCAGCTCGTCAAAAAGGAACTGGCGTGGCTTCGCCGTGGGGCGCCTGCCCGAACGGCCAAGCCGAAGTTCAGGATCGAAGCTGCCAATGACCTGATCGCAGACGTGCCGGATCCCCGGGATTCCGTCGCCCTCAGCAAGATGGCCACCGCTCGCCTGGGCAAAGACGTGCTGGACCTTGAGAACGTGACCCTTGATTTTGTCGATGGAGCGGACGGGCAGAAACTCTTCGACAACATCACCCTGCGGCTCGCACCTGGCGAACGACTTGGTTTGGTGGGCGTCAACGGGGCTGGCAAGTCCACGCTGCTCAAACTCCTTAACGGCGAAATCCAGCCCACGTCAGGGAAAGTCAAACGCGGCAAGACCGTGGTCACCGCCGTGCTCACCCAGGACGTGAAGGAGCTCGACGACGTCTCGGACCTGCGCGTCATTGAGGTCATCGAACGGGAAAAGCGGTCCTTCAGCGTAGGCGGTAAGGAATTCACCGCCGGCCAGCTCGTGGAGCAGCTCGGGTTCACCAAGGAAAAGCAGTGGACACCCGTCAGCGACCTCTCCGGTGGTGAGCGCCGTCGGCTCCAACTCCTGCGCCTGCTGGTCGGGGAGCCCAACGTACTGATGCTCGACGAGCCCACCAACGACCTCGATACCGACACCCTGGCCGCCGTCGAAGATGTCCTGGACGGTTGGCCCGGGACGCTGGTTGTGGTGAGCCACGACCGGTACCTCCTGGAACGCGTCACGGACAACCAGATGGCACTCCTCGGCGATGGCAAACTCCGTGGCTTGCCCGGCGGCGTGGACCAATACCTCGAACTGCGTGAAGCGGCACTTGCTTCCGGCGCTGTAGGCGGGGGATCCGGTGCCCCGACGGCTTCGAGTGGTGGCTCTACACCCCTTGCTTCAGGGGCCAGCGAAGCCGAAAAGCGTGAAGCCCGCAAGGACCTCAACAGGATCGACCGCCAGCTCGGCAAGATAGCGCAGCAGGAGGAAAAGCTGCACACCCAAATGGCCGCGAAGTCCGAATCCGGGGACTTCGACGCACTGGGCGAACTCAACGCCAAGCTGCAGGAACTCCTTGAGGAGAAAGAAGGCCTGGAGCTCGAGTGGCTGGAGGCCGCCGAAACCCTAGGCGAGTAGTCTGTAGGTTTCCCCTGAACGTTCTCTCACATCCTGCAGGTTTCTGCGGAACGTTCTCTCACATTCTCCGCGGTCGTTGGTGGAGGCGGCGCGGTGGCGGCGCGGCGCGCATCCTCCGCGTGCTGCTCCTTCGTCGCTTTGACGCACGCTACCGGATACCCGCCGCCCCGCCTCTGACGTTCTCTCATGTCCTGTGAACTGCTCCCCTGAAGTTGGACTGTGAATCGCAGTTCCGTTTGAGGGGAGCAGTTTTATGAGTTCGCGTAGTTCATTGTCTGTGGTGCAGCGGGTGTCGGCTGTAGCGTGTTTTGAAAGGGGTCTGGGGTATCGGACGACGGCCCGGTTCCTGGGTGCCCCTGTTGTGGCGGTGAGGTCGTTGTATGGGTTGTGGAGGATTCATGGTCGAGGAGTGCTGGTGAGCAGGGCACCGAAGTCATACTCTTTCGAGGTCAAGCTGGCGTTGGTGCAGCGTTTCCTTGCGGGCGAAACCGGGCAGGATTTGGCTGTTGAAGCGGGCCTGTCTTCGCGGCAACAGCTCCAGAAATGGGTCAGGGATTATCGTTTGGAGGGTGAGGACGGGTTGCGGCCCAAACGCAACGGCAGGCCAGTGAAGTCCGGGACCGCGGCTTCCCGGGAACCGGGGGTCGTGCCCTCCGCGAAGTCGGCGGCCGGGCCGCGGGCCGGGGAGGCTTCGGAGCTTGAGCAGTTGCGTCGGGAAAACGAACTGTTGCGGGCACAGGTGGCCTACTTGGGAAAATTGCGTGCCTTGAGGGCTCAGGAACAACGGTGAAGGTTCAAGCCCTCATCGCTCTCAAGGCTGATTACCGGCTCCCGGTCCTGCTGCAGGCCGCGGGTCTGGCCCGCTCGACGTTCTTCTATCACCAGGCCCGGCTCGAGTCCCCGGACCCGAAGGAAACACTCAAGAGCGCCATCACGGAGGTTTTCACGGCCAACCATGGCCGCTACGGCCACCGGCGCATCCATACCGAGCTGATGAAGAAGGGGTGGGTGGTCGCGAAGAAGACCGTGTTGAAGCTGATGCGCGCGTTACACCTGCGCTGCAAGGTCCGGCGGCGGAAACGCTATAACTCTTACCAAGGCGAACAGGGTGTGATTGCACCGAACCTGCTGAACCGGAAGTTTGACGCCGATGCTCCGAACCAGAAGTGGGTCACCGACGTCACCGAGTTCCGCGTCGGGGACCACAAGCTCTACCTTTCACCGGTCATGGATCTTTTTGACCGGCAGATCATCTCTTATTCCGTTGGCAGTTCACCGAACCTGGAACTTGCCAACAGCTCACTGCGCCAGGCCATCGCCTGCCTGGAACCGGGACAGCACCCGCTGGTGCATTCGGACCAAGGCTTCCAATACCAGCACCACTCCTGGCGGGTCCTGCTCAACGATGCCGGCGCCACCCAGTCAATGTCCCGCAGGGGCAACTGCTACGACAACGCCGTCATGGAAAACTTCTTCGGACACCTCAAGGAAGAACTCTTCCACCACGTCCGGTTCCTCAGCACCGAAGCCCTGGCACCAGCACTGCACGAATACATCATCTGGTACAACAACGAAAGAATCTCCACCAAACTCAAGGGCCTAAGCCCGGTCCAATACCGGGCCCAGAGCCTCGCAGCCTAGAATCCCAATTAGCCAGTCCAACAAACGGGGACCAGTTCACTGCGGGTTTTTGAGGAACGTTCTCTCATGTCCTGCGGGTTTTTGAAGAACGTTCTCTCACGTCCTGCAGGGTTTTGCCGTTGCTCGGGGGAGTTCCGTTTAGCGGTGGATCCTAGGTTGGCGTTGATTTTTCCTTCGATGTTGAAGGGGAAAGTGCGGTCGTATGGTTTTGTGAGACAGCTTGATGGGAGCTTCAGTTCAGATGACCACGCCCAGAAGAAAATACGATGCCGCTTTCCGTGAGGATGCTGTGCGGCTTGTTTTGTCCACGAACCGTTCGGTGAAGCAGGTCGCCGAGGAGATCGGGGTGAAGGAAAGCACGCTGGGGAACTGGCTTCACCGGCATCGAGAAAGCCACCAGGGCGCCGCCCCGGTCCTGCCTGAAGAACGGGGGCCGGTGCCGTGGGACGAGCACCGGAAGGCACTGGCCGAAAATGAGCGGTTAAAGGCCGAGGTCGAGTTCCTGGGAAAAGTCAGCGCCTTCTTTGCCGCGAAGCAAAAGTAGAGGACTTCTACGAGTTCATCGAAGCGGAGAAGGCCAACCATTCCGTGGTGTGGCTGTGCCGGGCGTTGAAGGTCTCCCGGGCCTCGTTCTACCGGTGGCGCAACCCCGCCGGACCCTCACCGCGTGCCGTGCGGCATGAGGATCTGGTCACCGCGGTTACCGGCCTCTACACGAAGGAACAAGGCCGTGCCGGCCGTGATCAACTGACGCTTTTGCTCAACGCCGCCGGGACCAAAGTCTCCGCCCCCACCGTCGGGGCCATCATGCGCGAAAAGGGCCTGCGGGCCATCCGGACCCAGGCCTGGAAACAGACCACGGTCCAGGACCCGCAAGCCAAGACCGCCCACATCGAGAACCACATGCTCGATGAACAGGGCAAACGCGACTTCACCTCCGCGGTTCCAGGCACCCGCCTGGTCGGAGACATCACCTACCTGCGCACCGGCGAGGGCTGGCTCTACCTGGCCACCGTCATCGACCTCTTTTCCGGCATGGTCATCTGCTGGTCCATGGCTGCCCACATGCGGGCAAGCCTGTGCACCGCAGCCCTGCAGATGGCACGGAACCACGGCCGCTTCGCCGAACATGGCGTTATCTTCCACTCCGACCGCGGTACCCAATACACCTCGGACGAATTCCAGCAATGGTGCGCCACGAACGGGATCACCCAGTCCATGGGCAAGGTCGGGGTGTGCTGGGACAACGCGGTAGCCGAGAACTTCTTCTCCCACCTCAAAACCGAGTTCTACCACCACCAACGCTTCGGCTCCAGGATCGCTGCCCGGACCGCCGTCATGGACTACATCGAGGGCTGGTACAACCGCCGCCGACCCAACCGCCGCGCCGGCGGCGTCCCACCAGCCACAGCCCACGCAAACCACCACACCCGCGCCCAGCAAACCCTGGCCGCCTAACCAACAACAACGAGAACTGTCTCAAAAACTTGACGAGCGCAAAGGGGCCGAGCGGTCACCCGGGATGTGAAAGCACGTTGTGGCTGGCACCCGGCAGCCTGCATTTCAGCGCTTCAGCAGAAGTTTCGGTCAGGGGCGGATTTAGGGGAACCGGATTTTCTCTCACATCCTGCCAACTTTTAGCGGATGCTCTTTCAGTTCCTGCTCCGCGGCTTCCCCCTGCCCAGACCGGTGAGCCGCAATGCCGTCGTGTACTCACAGGTCAGCGAGGAGTGTTCCGACCGCAGCGGCCCTGCGGTCGCGATGTGAGAGTGCCCCTATGTTTTTCGTCAAGTGGTGGCGGGTGTTGGGGGTTGGTAGAGGGCGCCGTCGCGGAGCATTGCGTAGAGGGTGTCGCAGCGTCGTCGTGCCAGGGCAATGATTGCCTGGTTGTGGCGTTTTCCTTCGGCGCGTTTGCGTTCGTAGTAGGCCCGGGACGGCGGGTCGTGGAGCGCAGCGAACGCGGAGAGGAAAAGAGTTCGTTTGAGGACTTTGTTGCCTTTTCTGGAGGAGTGGTCGCCGCGGATGGAGGACCCGGATCGCCAGGTGACTGGGGCCAGCCCGGCGTAAGAGGCCAGGTGCCCGGCGGTGGGGAAGTCTTTCCCGGCGACTTCGGTGAGGATTCGTGCGGCGGTCCTGATGCCCACGGCCGGCAGAGACATCAGGACCGGGTGAAGAGGGTGGGCCTCCACGAGAGCTTCGACCTGGGTGAGGACCATGGCGCGGTTTTCGTGAAGCCCGGAGAGCATGGCCGCGAGCTGGGGCAGCACGATGGTCGCGGCATTCGTGCCGACAACAGTGACTGTTTGCCGGCCCAGGGCCTCGATGATTTCATCGGCAAGGCGTTCGCCCATCCGCGGCGCGAGTTTGGTCAGCCGGTTCCCGATCCGGCGCCGGCCTGCGTGACGGAGCGCTTCGGGGGTAGGCCAGGTCCGCAGCAGGTCCAGCACCGCAGGATGATCCATGTAGGGTCCCAACACCCTTTCCAGAGCAGGGTGGATCTGGGTGAGCAGCCCGCGGATCCGGTTCGAGGTCGCCGTGGCCTGCTTGGCCAGGTCATCATCGAAACCACAAAGCATGCTCAGCTCAGCGAGCTGCTCATCGGCCAACTGAACCGAGCGCAATGTATGCGGCATGGTCCTGGCGGCCTCGGCGATGATGAACGCATCCCGGGCATCGGTTTTCGCCTCTCCGGGGTGCAGGTCCGCGATCCGGCGCATCGCCAGCCCCGGCAGATACCCGACAAGAACACCGGCGGCCTGGGCCACCGCTACCGGCAACGCGCCGATGGTTGCTGGCTGGTCAACGACCAACAACACTCGTCCGGCGTCCTCGAGTTCGGCGATGATTTCCCGGATTTTGGCTTCATCGTTGGGCAGCGCCCGGTCCAGCAATTTCTTTCCGGCCCGGTCCACGGCAACGGCATGATGGACGCCCTTGCCAACATCCAGACCAATAAACACTTCGACACCATCGTGGTTCGCGATCATCCGGTCCCTCCAGTCGTAGTCAGCTCCCATGCTGGCCCGGCAGCGGTGTCAGGACCCGGCACCCACGTTACGCACGACGTTCCCGAACTGTCCTGCCCCTATCAGCGGTCTCCCGGCACCTACCAACCCCGGTGACAACACTCTCAAGATCATCGGATCGACAGAGGAACGCAATCATGCCGGGGCAGCAGGCCAGCACACCCACATCCTGCACCAGGAAACGGGCTACGAAAAAGGTAACGAGGGATGGGAGAAACGGGTGGGGATGTGAGAGAACATCCGGGAAAAGGCGTCAGGATGTGAGAGAAGGATGGGGGTCAGCCGTCGGAGCGGAGCTCGGGTTCCTTCTGCAGCCCGGTCAGTCCGTTCCAGGCCAGGTTTACCAGGTGAGCCGCTACCGCGCGTTTGTCCGGCTCACGGCTGTCCAGCCACCATTGGCCTGTCATCGCCACCATTCCGACGAGCATCTGAGCGTACATAGCGCCGTCGGCAGCGCTGAATCCGCGGCGGGCGAATTCGTCGGAGAGCAGGTGTTCCACACGCGCGGTGACGTGCGAGAGCAGCGTGGAGAAGGCACCCTCGGGCTGGGAGGGCGGTGCATCGCGCATGAGGATCCGGAAGCCGTCGGTGCGATCTTCGATGTAGCCAAGGAGCGCCAATGCTGCGCGTTCCACCAGGACGCGGGGTTTGGCCTCCGTGCTCAGTGCCTCCGTGATGGAGTCCAGGAGTATCCGGAATTCGGTTTCGACAACTTGCCGGTAGAGGCCTTCCTTGGACCCAAAATGCTCGTAGATCACCGGCTTGGAAACGCCCGCGTTGGCGGCAATTTCTTCAATCGTTGTCCCGTCCAGGCCCTTTGTTGCGAAGAGCGCCCGGCCAATGCCGATGAGCTGGGAGCGTCGCTGTTGTCCCGTCATCCTCAACCGTATTGGGCGGTCTCCCAGGGGCTCAAGGGCGGCTGCGGGCCGGGGAAGTTCAGTGCGCTTGCTCACGTGTCCATCATGCCCTAACCCCTGCGCGGCTGATCGGGAAGGGCCGTAACAGGGCATCCGGAGACCCGTCACAGCGGGTCAAGTCGCGAACCATGCAAAGGTCATGGCAAACTAGATTCTTGTGTGTGCATCCCGGTGATCCGGGAAACCGTCAGGCCCTGCCGCCTGGGGGTGCAAGCATGCACGGTCCGCTCTGGTGTAATGGCAGCACCCCGGCCTTTGGAGCCGTGGAGTATAGGTTCGAATCCTATGGGCGGAACGGTCGGAAAATGCGCTCCACTCTGTACCTGGAACAGCTCGAACGGTGCCTGGGTCCATAGTTGGAATGGCAGCATTCCGAAGCCGGGTTACCCGGGACAAAACCGAGCAAGGAGAGCCAGTACGTGAGCCCCGAAACCACCGGTCCCGCAGCAGTCATCGTCTTGGCTGCAGGTGCCGGGACGCGAATGAAGTCGCGGACTCCCAAGATTCTCCACGAAATCGGCGGCCTCTCCATGGTGGGCCACGCCCTCCTCGCCGCCCGTTCCATCAACCCCCTGAAACTTGCCCTTGTTGTCAGGCACGAGCGCGACCGCGTGGCAGAACATGTCTCCGCGCTGGATCCGGAAGCCGTGATCGTTGACCAGGACGAAATCCCCGGCACGGGACGCGCTGTGGAGGTTGCCCTCAAGGCCCTCGACGCCGAAGCCGAGCTCACCGGAACTGTGGTTGTCACGTACGGAGATGTGCCCCTGCTGACGGGCGAATTGCTCGGCGAACTCGTGGCAACGCATGAAGCCCAGAGCAACGCCGTTACGGTGCTCACTGCGGTTTTGGACGACGCCTCGGGCTATGGCCGCATCCTGCGTGCCGAAGACGGCACGGTCACCGGCATCCGCGAGCACAAGGATGCAAGCGAAGCCGAGCACACCATCCTTGAGGTCAACTCCGGCATTTACGCCTTCGACGCCGCTGTGCTCCGCAACGCCCTGACGCAGGTCACCACTGACAACGCGCAGGGCGAGATGTACCTCACTGATGTCCTCGGGCTGGCGCGCGACGCCGGTGGCCGGGTTGCCGCCGTCGTCACCCAGGACCGCTGGCAGGTTGAGGGCGCCAACGACCGCATCCAGCTTTCCGCGCTCGGCGCCGAGCTAAATCGCCGCATCGTCGAGTCCTGGATGCGGGCGGGTGTGACTGTGGTGGATCCGTCCACCACCTGGATCGACTCCACGGTGAGGCTCGATGAAGACGTCCGCTTGCTGCCCAATACGCAACTGCACGGTTCCACCACCGTGGCGAGGGACGCCGTCGTGGGTCCCGATACAACGCTGACCGACGTCAACATTGGCGAAGGCGCCAAGGTGATCCGCACTCACGGCTCGGGTTCCACCATCGGAGCCGGGGCAAGTGTTGGACCGTTCACCTACCTCCGCCCCGGAACGGTACTGGGGGAGGCCGGCAAGATCGGTGCCTTCTACGAAACCAAGAACGTGACCATCGGCCGTGGTTCCAAGCTGTCCCACCTCGGGTACGCAGGTGACGCTGAAATCGGTGAGGACACCAACATCGGCTGTGGCAACATCACGGCCAATTACGACGGCGAGAAGAAGCACCGCACGGTGATCGGCTCGGGCGTGCGGACTGGTTCAAACACCGTGTTTGTAGCTCCCGTGACCGTGGGTGATGGCGCTTACAGCGGCGCCGGTGCCGTCATCCGCAAGGATGTCCCGCCTGGAGCCCTCGCAGTTAGCTTGGCCGCGCAGCGAAACGCCGAAGGCTGGGTACTGGCCAACCGCCCCGGCACCACCTCAGCGAAGCTGGCCGAAGCCGCGCAGGAGTCACTGCTGACCCCCGCCTCCACATCCTCACAATCTCCAGCAACCACAGAAGAGGGCAAATAGGCATGAGCGAAATTACCGCACACGGCGAGAAGAAATTGATTCTCGCCGCCGGAAGGGCACATCCGGAGCTGGCGCAGGAAATCGCGAAGGAGCTGGAGACCGAGCTCCTGCCCATCGACGCCTATGACTTCGCCAATGGGGAAATCTACGTCCGTTCCGCTGAGAGCGTCCGCGGCACCGATGCGTTCGTCATCCAGGCGCACCCGGCCCCGCTGAACAACTGGCTCATGGAGCAGTTGATCATGATCGACTCCCTCAAGCGCGCCTCTGCCAAGAGGATCACGGTTGTTTCACCGTTTTACCCGTACTCCCGCCAGGACAAGAAGGGCCGTGGCCGCGAGCCCATTTCCGCCCGCCTGGTTGCGGACCTGTACAAGACCGCCGGTGCGGACCGCATCATGTCCGTGGACCTGCACACGTCCCAGATCCAGGGCTTCTTCGATGGCCCTGTTGACCACCTGATGGCGATCCCGCTGCTGGCCGACTACATCCGCACCAAGGTTGAGGCGGACAACATCACGGTTGTTTCGCCGGACACCGGCCGCGTCCGCGTGGCCGAACAGTGGGCGGAACGCCTGGGCGGTGCCCCGCTGGCGTTCGTTCACAAGAGCCGCGACCTCACCGTGCCCAACCAGGCCGTCTCCAAGACCGTTGTTGGCCAGGTTGAAGGCCGCACGTGCGTGCTTATTGACGACATGATCGACACCGGTGGAACCATCTCCGGCGCCGTACAGGTCCTGAAGAATGCCGGTGCCAAGGATGTCATCATCGCTTGCACTCACGCCGTTTTCTCGGACCCCGCAGCGCAGCGCCTCGCTGATTCGGGCGCACGCGAAGTGGTTGTCACCAACACCCTGCCCATCCCGGCAGAGAAGCGTTTCCCGCAGCTCACGGTGCTGTCCATCGCACCGTTGATCGCGCGTGCCATTCGTGAAGTGTTCGACGACGGCTCGGTCACCAGCCTGTTCGACGGCAAAGCCTGACGCCGGACTACTGATATGACGGGTCATCTGCCGCCTCCGGGCGTGTGGATGGCCCGTTTTCAGTAATGAAGGTATCCGCTGGTAAACTCTTGGGGATACCTTGGCGAGGGAGAGCACATCCGGTGCGCGTTTTGAACCGGAATTGCGGGTCTCCGTTATCGACTGGGTCTGCATCTCCTTCGACACAGGCGGGCTTGCTGCTGGACAGCAACGATCGCCGGGCGTAGAAGGTCCACAGACCTCCGCCCTTGCTGATCGACTTGTCCGGAGTTTCCCGGACGCCACAGTAATCAAGGAGTACACATGTCTGAGCAGAAGCTCACCGCAGAACTGCGCACCGAATTCGGTAAGGGTTTTGCCCGCCGTGCACGCATGGCCGGCCAGATCCCGGCTGTCATCTACGGCCACGGCGCAGAGCCGATCCACATCAACCTGCCCGGCCGCGCCACCACGCTGGCCGTCCGCGTTTCCAACGCCCTGCTGGCAATCGACGTCGACGGCGAGCAGCACCTGACGCTCGTCAAGGACATCCAGCGCGACCCGGTAAAGCAGATCATCGAGCACGTTGACCTCCAGACCGTCCAGGCCGGCGAGAAGGTTACCGTCGACATCGCCATCCACGTTTCCGGTGAAGTTGTTCCGGGTGCTGTTGCCAGCCTCGAAGCCACCACGGTTTCCCTTGAGGCCGAGGCAACCCACGTGCCCACCGCCGTCGAGGTTGACATCGAAGGCCGCAAGGCTGGCGAGAACATCCACGCATCGGACCTCGTCCTCCCGAAGGGTTCCACCCTGCTCACCGAAGGCGACACCCTGGTGGTCCGTATCTCCGAGACCGCTTCTGAAGCTGAAGAAGAAACCACCGCAGCAGCGGCTGAGTAGTCTTTGACTGCATAAGGCAAACGCCTTTTGAGTGGCCGGGTCCCCTTGGGTCCCGGCCACTTTCTTTCTTCCAGCCCACGCAACTCCGCGACCCCGATTTCCTGACCTGATTCCCTAGGATGAGACCATGACTGACACCTGGCTGATAGTTGGCCTTGGCAACCCCGGCAGCGAGTACAGCAACAACCGGCACAACGTGGGCCAGATGGTGCTTGACGAGCTCGCGTCCCGGATGGGCGGCAAGTTCAAGACCCACAAGGCCAGGGCGCAGGTAGTGGAGGGTCGGCTGGGAATTGGCGGGCCCCGCGTAGTGCTGGCCAAGCCGATGACGTACATGAACGTTTCCGGTGGTCCTGTGGCGGGCTTGAGCAAATTCTTCGACATTGCACCGGATCACGTGATTGCTGTCCACGATGAAATCGACATCCCCTTCAACACGGTCAAGCTCAAGATAGGTGGCGGCGAGGGGGGTCATAACGGCCTCCGCGATATCTCCAAGGCGCTGGCAACAAAGGAGTATCTGCGCGTGCGGGTGGGGGTGGGCCGGCCTCCCGGACGCATGGATACCGCGGACTTTGTCCTCCGGGATTTTGCCACCGCCGAGAAGAAGGAATTGCCGTTTCTGCTGGACGAGGCGGCCGACGCGGTTGAACTGCTCATGAATGAAGGGCTGTTGGCGGCACAGCAGAAGCATCATGCCGCAAGAACTTGAGCAAATCTTGAGGAAAGCCTGAGGAAAGCCTGATGATTAGAGGCGCCCTTAGCCCTACCAAACTGTCGGCGCCCGGAGGTAGTGTGCATGGTACGCAGGTAAGCGGTGGGGGACTGTCGCGGATGTTGTAGCGAAGGATGCGAATGTCGGCGGAGTTGCTAAACAGAGGCGGTGGAGGCGCAGCGAGGGCTGCGGCTCCGGACCTTGTGGGCGGTTCATCCGATCGGCAAACGTGGTCGCTGTTGGCCAGGAGCCAGGATCTGTCCCGGGCCACCAAGCACCTTGAGTCCCCGGAATCCTACGGCGTAGTGCTCACTGGCGAACGGGGAATCGGCAAGTCGGGCTTGGCCCGGGCAGTAATTTCCTCGCTGGGCCCCAAAATTCATAGCCTGCAATTGCGCAACACGGTTGCCAATGGGCAGACTCCCTACGGGTGCCTCGGATTCCTCCTGGCGAGGCTGCCGTCCGAGGCCGTTAGTTCGCCCACGGGCATTCTCCACGCGATTACCTCCCTGATCCGTGCAGAAGCTGCGGGCCGCCAGACTGTCTTCATCGTGGACAATGCCGGCGGTATGGACCCCATGAGTACGGGCGTGCTGCTGAACCTGATGGCCACTGGAACGGCCAAGGTGATCGCCACGGTTCAACGCTCCAGCGATCTCCCCGCCGATTTTCATCGGATGGTGCTTGAGGAGCAACTGGGCGAAGTCCATCTGAACACGCTCAGCGAAGAACAGACGAAGCAGGTTCTCGGTTCGGTGCTGGGCCACTACGTCTCCTCGACGCTGGTTGGTTCACTCCACTCCGCCGTCGGTGGGAACCCGATGCTCCTGCACGCGCTGCTGGACGAGCAACGCCATTCCGGCAACCTCGTCCTCAACGATTCCGTGTGGACGCTCCGGGACCGTATCAAGCTTGAAGGCGCCACGGTTGTGGAGGACTTTGTCCGTTCCAGATTGGCGCGCGAACCCCAGACCAACCGGACCGTCGTCGAGGTCCTGGCCTGCGCGCAGCGCGCAACACTGGTGGATCTTGCTGCGATCTTTGGCACCGAAGTGCTTGTGGAGATGGAGGAATCCGGGCTGCTCACCGTTGACCGGAACGGCGAGCACTGGGTTTCCCTTCGCGATGCCTACGTGGGTGAGGTTGTTCGGGGCTGGGTGAGTACCCGGCGGCGTCGCGAGCTGAGGCTGATGCTTCTTGGACCCAAGGAGCCGGAGCTGGGTGGGCTGGCTCCACAGGATTTGCTGAGCTACGCCGCGTGGATGCACGCCTGTGAGGACGAACCCTCTCCGTCGCCCGCGCATGCCTTGGCAGCAGGACGGGCGGCCCTGGATGATTATGACCCCAACTTTGCCATCCAATGCACACTCTCACTGGATCCGAAGGACGCCGAATGGGTGCCGGGGCAGCGCCTGAAGTCGGCTGCTTACCTCATGTTGGATCTGCCCCTGCACGCGGCCCAGGCTTTGGATGAGGTGTCAGAGGCGCACATTGCAGCTTTGGACCCCATGGAGTTTGCAGAAGTAACAGCGGCCAAATGCCAGGCCATGACATGGATTGACGGCCGTTCGGCAATGGTACCCGGGGTGATCGCGGCGGCGAGTGAAACCTTGGAGGACATGGTTTCGAATCCGGAGAAATACGCGCCGGAGATGATCATGAGGGCCCGGAACCGTCTCCTGCTTTGCAACTACGAATACCAGACGTATATGGGCGAGTATGCAGCTGTGGCCGAAGACCTGGAAGAGGAACTGGCCAAGGACCCGGCAGGGGACCGGGAACACTGGCTCAAGTCCGCCTTTTGCCTCATTGAAGCCCGCTGCGTGATGGGCCGGGAACTGGAAGCGCAGCAACTGGCACGTACTGTGTCCCGGCAGCTGGGGAACAATGACAGGCCGGCGCAGTTGGAGGAGTCTTTCGCGCGGCAAGCTTTCGGAGTGCTGCTGCTGTCCGGACAATGGCGGAAATGCATCGAGCTCATGCGACGGACGCCCTCCTCACCTTCGCGCCTGCAGTACCGGGGTGCAATCACCGAACTGGGCGTGGGCCTTGCCTACGCTTACGCCGGGAAGCCCTCTTGCGCGATCGAACCGTTACGTTCCGCCGCCGCCCAGCTGGAGCTCCGCCCGGCCATGAACATGGTCAAAGTTGCCTATGCAGCTACCGCCTTTGCCTATGCCCAGCTGGGCAATTCACTCGAAGCCGGACGGTACCTTGACCTGTACCGCACCTGCCGGGGTGTTGGAACATATTTCTCCGAGTCCGTTGCCGAGTTCTGCGCTGAGATGGCAGGGCGATGGATGGGGGACCCGGACGTCAAACAGCGGCTGCTGGCCAGGGTCCATCAGGACATCGCCAAGCGGCGCTTCACAACGGCCGGGATTTGCCTTTTCGGCGCCACGGTTGAGGGCACGGACGCCGAGTACAGATTGCTGGAAGAAGTTGCTGGAAGCCGTCAAGGCCCTTTGGCGGAGATCGCCCGCGACCTTGCCCGCGGATCCCTGAAGCGCAGTTCCCGTTCTCTCCTGGCTGCGGCCGATGCCGCAGCTGCGCTGGATTTGTTGGTGGTGGAAGCCAGATGCGTGGCCATGGCCTTGGACTTTGCCCGTAATGCCGGTGAAACCATGGCTGCCCGGACCGCGCAGCTTAGGCTGGAGCGTCTGGAACAATCGGTCTCGGCGTTGCCAATCCAACCACGAAGCGACGCACCGGTGTTGACCGAGCGTGAACGGCAAATTGCCAAACTGGCCGGAAAGGGTGTCAGCAATCGTGAAATCGCTATGGATATTGGGGTGTCTGTGCGGACCGTTGAGGGACACCTGTACCAAGTGTTTACCAAGCTCGGCGTCTCATCGCGAGGCGAGCTCAATGGCCTCCTGTGAGTTGAGGAGTGTAGTTTCCGTCAACCGGGTGCGTGCCCATGCAGGCTGAGTACCTTGTTGGCCGGGACGCGGAGTTGGACCTCGCGACTGAAATATTGAGGCAGGAGGGGGCGGGAGCCGTCCTGCTCCTTGCCGATCCCGGCATTGGCAAAACGGCCATGGCCGCAGAGATCGCCGCCCGCTTGGCCAGCGAAATGGTGGTGATGCGGATCCATGGAAGTCCCGCCCTGTCCGCTGTTCCCTTCGGTGTCCTGGCGCCCTATCTCCTGGACCTGCCTGTGGAACAGGCCTCCTCGCCGGTGGCGATCCTCCGCGAGTTTTGGTCCCAGTTCGAGAAAAGGCGCGGAAGCGAAGGTGCAAGGCTCCTTCTGGTTGTAGATGACGCCCATGACCTCGACGAGGCCAGCACACAGATTCTGGCCGAGTTGGTGACGGCTGGCTGGGCGAGGCTCGTGGCGACCAGCAGGCCACGGCCAGGACTTCCTCCTGCCCTGCTCCAGCTCTGGTACGACGGCCTGGCAGAGCGCTTCGAGCTCCATCCCCTGGAAAAGGAAGAAGTGGCCGAGCTCGCCGGGAAAACCTTGGGCGGATCGGTCATGGCAAGCACCACAGATGTTTTGCATTCGGTTTCGGAGGGCAACCCCCTGCTGCTCCGTTGCCTCCTGGAAGACTCAAAAGCTGACGGAAACCTGGTGCGTCGAAATGGGGTCTGGTTCCTCACGAGGGCCCTCTCCGGCACCGGCGAGGGCCTCTCTGAAGTGGTTCGGAACAAAGTCCTGCGAACCAGCGAGGCTGAACGGGAGGCGATGTACATCATCGCCTTGTCCGAACCCGTCCCCGCCGCCGTACTCGACGCGCTGGTGGGCAGGGATACGCTGCGGTCGCTGATGGACAACCGGCTCGTGATTTCCACTAATGGCGCCGGTAGTCCACTGAAAATGTGGCACCCGATGTATGGTGAGGCGCTTCGCCACATCGTTTCGCCTGCCCGTAGCCTCCAGATCCGCCAGCGTATGGTTCAGCACCTGCCCGCGGAGCCATCCACGGCGGAGGGTCTGCTCCGAATGGTGAGTTGGGCGCTGGACTGTGGTGCCGACGTCGACGACGAACAGTTACTGCGGGCGGCGTTCCTCGCCGCAAAACTCCTGCAGAATCCACTCGCGCTGGAGGCCGCTGCCAAGGTTCGCTCCGAAGCGCTGCGCCCCCGTGCCCGTGCCGTGATGGCGATGGTCAAATACAACGACGGCGACTACCGCAGTGCCGTGCAGCTGCTCGGGGAAGATGCCGGGTTCCTGGACGCCGATCCGTCCGGGCCCTTGGGCGCCGGACTGCTGTGGGGAGCTGCAAGGTCCGCAATGGGGGACAGCTCGGGTGACATCCTGGCCGACGCCCACTCTGCTGCCGACGCACTGGTGGCGGGCCGCAACGCGCAGGACCCTGCGGTCCAGCAGATCCGACGGCATGCGGCAGCTTTGGAATTGGCCGCGCTGGCCCATGACGGCCGCTATGGAGAGCTTCGTGAGGGACTTGCCACGTTCCAGGCGGGTCTTGCCGTGGACGAGCCGGATTTCGTCATGAACCAGCTTTTCCTGTTGGCCATGCAGTGCGAGCTCCTGATGGTGGAGGGCCAGGCAGTGCAGGCATTGGAGATGGGCCGGGAAGCGCTTGTGTTGTTGGATGAACACCATGACGACCTCCTGTACTTCACCGACTTCATCCTGGTCCGCTATGCCTTGGCTGCGCTGGAGTCGGGGGACTGGGCGGCAGCCGAGACCGCCCTGAACCGCTACGCCGCCAGCTCCGCCATGGGGCTTATAACGTTCGGTGGCGATATCCAGGCGCTCAAAGGACTGTCCTTGCTCCGGCAGGGACGTTTGGAACAGGCCACCGCTGTGCTGACTCCTGCGGTGGAGGCCCTCCGTGTGAAGGACCCGCAGAGGTTGCGCCGTCTGGGCAACGCGCTGGCGTTTTACGCTGCCGCCAGGTCAGGAAACAACGAACTGGCCCAACGCCTGTCCGTGGATACAGTGGTGGTCCCGGCTGCCGGTGGCGCCTATGTTGAAGCCCTGGCTGAGATCTTCACTTTGGCAGCCAAGGAGCATCTGAATAAAGGAACAGGGCTGGAGAAACTTCGGAACCTCCCTGATTCCACGCATCTGCATCAACTCCCGGGCGTCCTGCTCCAGAATCTGGTCCTCAGGGCAGAGCTGGGCGACCAGCACGTAATGGCAGCGATCCGGGAAACTGCATCGTCAATGGCTGGGGCATGGGCAGGCGGCTGGCACATGCTGGCGACCGCCCAAGTGGATGGCGCCGGCGATGCGTTCGTCAATGCGGGCAATCTGCTCGCCGCTGGAGGCATGCCAGGGCCGGCGGCGACAGCTTTCGACAAGGCCGCCACCGCCTTTGATGCCGAGGGCAAACGGCCGGAGGCGCGTCAGGCGGCAGTGCTGCGCGACGTCAGCGAGGCCAGCCTTGGCGACACACAGCTCCACGACCCCCACACCGAGGTAGACCGTTCCGTGCCCCTGACCCGGCGGGAGCAGGATATTGTGGCGCTGGCCGTTTCCGGACTCACTGACCGGCAGATCGCAGAGAAACTCATGGTCTCCGTCCGCACAGTGGAGGGCCACTTGTACCGCAGTTATGCCAAGCTGGGCATCCGCCGGCGCGAGGACCTTGGGGCTGCTGTCCGCAATTGACGCGCGGCCATTTGAGTAGCCCCGAACGCCCGCAAACACCACGTGGGCGCCGTTTTGCACCGATTTCCACCAATCAATGGAGTAACCCGCGCCCTAAGCTTGCCGGGACCAAGTAGTGCCCCTCCAAGGGACTGAGTACAACAGAGTACCGGGGCCCGGAAACCGCCCTACTAATCGAGTACCGATTACTGGTGTTCTGATTTCCGGCACGCGGTTAACTGATCTTGGAAGGAAGGAAAGCCCCAAGCATCCCCCGAATTCCGAATCGAAATACCGCATCGGTGGTCTCTTTGAGCCGGTGCTCCGGCCGCCGAGAGGCGGTCCGGCCCTGGACGAAGCCGGCGGCGACAGAGTCTTCTGAGACCGAGACTCTCCCCCCAGCCGTCGCCGGCTTCTAGGCCAGGGATCCCGCAATCTCGCGGAAGCCTAAATTCTCCCGGACCAAGGGACTGCTGCTATTGGAGTGTGCATGTTGCCGGATCCCTGGCTGGACGAAGACAGTGTCACAGTCGGGCTGAGGCCGTCAACATTCCCGGACCGGAAGCAGATCCTGGATCTGATCCTCGCGGCAGTACCCTCTCCTTCCACCAACGGCATAGTTGTGATCGGCGACAGGGGATCT
Source organism: Arthrobacter sp. 21a14 (assembly GCA_050627125.1). GTDB lineage: Bacteria > Actinomycetota > Actinomycetes > Actinomycetales > Micrococcaceae > Arthrobacter. The sequence continues at coordinate 1,974,011 of CP192487.1, forward strand.
GGAAAGAGCCATTTGTTGCTCTCCATCAAAGCAGGACTACCAGACTCCATGGACGTCCGCACTTTCGCCGGCAGACCGGAACTCCAGGCAACCGTCTATGGTGCGTTGAGCGCCGCAGTAGAGCCCTCAGGCGAACAAACGGCACTCCCGGGACTTCATGTCCTGCGGGCGCTCACCCAAAGCCTCGGTCCAGCAGAATACCTGTACACGCCACCGGTTGCACGGCGTCGAAGCAAGCGTCACCCCGAACCTCAACGGCCTCCACTGGTCCTCCTCGTGGACGACATCCACTTCGTTGACCCGGCGTCCCTGGCGGTTTTGCTGCAGCTGATGCCGGGATTCGGAGCCACCTTGGTAGCTACGGCCGACAGCCGCCGCCCGCTTCCGCCGGATCTGTACCAGTTGTGGGAAGACGGCTTCCTGGAGCAGTACTTCCTGGCTCCCTTCACGTTCAGTGAGGCACAGGCTCTGTGCGAGGACGTACTGGGCGGAAAGGTTCAAAGACGCGCCAGCAGTCTTCTGGCGGCGATGTGCGGGTTCAACGTGGGACTCCTTTGCCTCGCGATCCAGGATGCACGCAACGCCAACCTCCTGGTGCAGCGCGACGGTTACTGGACGATCGACGTACGGGCACATTGCCAATGGCCCGGGGTGGTTGAGCACGTCCGGGCCGATATCTCCCACCATGCTGCTGAAGAACTGAAGGCGTTGGAGGTCATTGCGCTCGCCGAGCCTCTGGCCCTGGATGTTGTTGAGCACAGCTTCGGCCAGAAAGCCGTGGAACACCTTCTTGACGCACACCACATCAGGGTGGTGCCCGGAAGGCCGCCGCTTGTCCGAACGAGTTCATGGCTGAGGGGCGAGGGCATCCGGCTGTCCGTTCCCCGCTCGCGCAGCACGGCGCTCCGGCTTGGCATCGAGGAGCCGGGACTCACGGCGGATTCCGCACCCGCCATGCTGCGGTGGATGACGTGGACCCTCGATTGCGGGCTGAGCCTCTCCGACGAACTCATCCTGGCCGCGGCCCCCGCCGCTGACAAACCGTCCACCGCTGAGCTGGCCATCAGGGCTTCCGTGGGCATCAACGGTCCCGGGCACCGGGATGAAGCCAGGATGCTCCGTGCCAGGGCACTCATTGCCGAGGGCCAGCTCAAGGAAGCAGCACCGGAGTTGCGCGAGTTGGTGGGCACGGGATCGCAGGCGGAGGTGCAAGCCGAGGCTGCACGTCGGTTGATGGCATTGAGCCTCCTGGGAGCGGCCCCACCCATGCCGCCAAGGCCCGACGGCGGGGCGCAGGGGCCGGAGGAACCGTCGGATCCAGCCGACCGGGTTATGTGGAATGTCCACAAGGCCGAACAACTCCTGCTTTCCGGGGACGCTCCCCAAGCGCTGGAAAAGTCTTCCGCGGCCATAGCCGCCATCGGCGCCGACCCCGCGCTGGAGATGTTCCAGCCAGGTGTACTGCTCCGCCACGTGGTCTGCCTGCGGCATAACCTGTCATGGAGCCAGGTGGACGCCCTCCTGGATTGCCCCTGGGCTTATGCGGTGCCAGCGCACCTGGCCTGGTGCCTGGACGTAGCGCGGGGATATGCGCAGCTCAGCCAGGGTCTTCCCCGTGCCGCGTTGCGAACGCTGGAACCCGTTGTGGCTGAACTGCACGACGCCGGCCTGCCGCCGGTTCTGCAGCTGGCATCGGCGATGCTGGCGTACTCCGCGGCGATGTGCGGTGATTCGGAGCAGGCCATGGCAAGGGTGCAGCAAAGCTTGGTGGCAGCAAAGGACGCGGCCGGCGAAACACCTGCCGGCCTGTCTGACAAAGGCCTGTTGCCCCAGCTCAGCGCCCTGTTCGTGGCGGCGGCCCAGGACAAGGTTTCGCGCAAGCCCGGCCACTTGTTTGCGGTAGCCGAGGCATTCCACGACCAGCAATGTCCTTTGATGGAAGCCGAGGCGTTGTCCCTCATGATGCTCAGCGCAAGCAGGTCCGCCGTCGAGGACCTTGTGGTGCAGCGCCGCCTGAGTGAGCTTGCCGCCTCGTTGCGGGGCGCGGGCGCTGCGGCGACGGGAACTTTTGCATCGGCTTTGCTGGGTAATGACCCTAAATTGCTTGAATCCGCTGGCAAGAGTCTTTCCGGGGACCGGCAATTCCCACAGGCTGCCCTCTGTTACGCCCGGGCGGCCAGTGGCTACGAAGCAAGGACCCGCAGCGCGGCGAGCCGCCGCGCCTGGAGCCTGATGGAGCGGCTGCACGGGGCTTTCGACAGCGATGTTGCTCCGCCGCTGGGATGGTTGCCGGGTACTGCAGGTCATTGAAGTACTGCGTGCCACTGAAATACTGCAGGACACTGACGTGCTGTACGGCACATCTCCGGGGACGTCGCGCCGTGGGATAATTGAGTGTCCCTGAAGGATTTCCAAGGAGCGCCCCTTGACAGTCGTATCAACTCCCGCCTCACTGCAGCAGTCCGTGGTTCCCGCCATGGACAATGCGGAGGTGCTGCGGATCCGGAACGACTTCCCCGTCCTGGACCAACTGGTCAACGGCAAGCCGTTGATCTATCTCGATTCCGGGGCCACATCGCAGAACCCTTTGAGCGTTATCGAGGCCGAGCAGGAGTTCTACGAGCAACGCAATGCCGCGGTACACCGTGGCGCACACCAACTTGCAGTGAGCGCGACTGAGGTCTTTGAGGACGCCCGCCAAACTGTCGCGGACTTTATTGGTGCCCAGTACGAGGAAACCGTGTGGACGTCCAACGCCACGGAGGGCCTGAACCTCATCAGCTATGCGTTGTCCAACGCCGCTTTGTGGGCTGCGCAGGGCCGTGGCAGTTCGGCGTTGAAAGAGCTGGCTATCGGCCCCGGGGACGAAATCGTGGTCACGGAGATGGAGCACCACGCCAACCTGATCCCCTGGCAGGAGCTCGCTTTCCGGACTGGAGCCACGCTCAAGTACATTCCCATCACCGATGACGGCAGCCTTCGCCTGGACGCCGCGGAAGAGATCGTGGGGAAGCGGACTCGCTTGCTGGCTTTCACCCACGCCTCCAATGTGCTGGGAACCATCAACCCGGTTGCCGAACTCGTGGCTCTCGCCCGACGCGTGGGTGCGTTGGTGGTTCTGGATGCTTGCCAGTCAGTTCCTCACATGCCCATTGACGTCAAGGACCTGGACGTTGACTTCGCGGTGTTCTCGGGCCATAAGATGCTGGCTCCCACGGGCGTCGGCGTCCTGTATGGCAAGCAGGAACTCCTGGACGTCCTCCCGCCGTTCCTCACAGGTGGCTCCATGATCACTACGGTCACTATGGAGCGCGCCGAGTACTTGCCTGCTCCGCAGCGCTTCGAAGCCGGAACCCAGCGCATCTCCCAGGCGGTTGCCCTTGCCACTGCCATCAACTACTTGTCCGAAACCGGGATCGACCGCATCCATGCTTGGGAAGCCACGTTGGGTCAGCGCCTGGTCAAGGGGCTTGAGGGCATCGACGGCATCCGTGTAGTGGGTCCTGCCTCTGGGGCCGAACGCATCGGGCTGGCAGCTTTCGACGTCGCCGGTGTCCATGCGCACGACGTCGGCCAGTTCCTTGACGATCGCGGCATCGCCGTCCGCGTCGGCCACCATTGCGCCCAGCCGCTGCACCGCCGCCTGGGGCTGACTGCTACTACCCGGGCAAGTACGTACCTTTACAACACCACGGACGACGTCGATGCCTTCCTCGACGCCGTGTCTGGCGTTAGGGCCTATTTCCAGGCCTGACCCACGCGGCCACATTGCAGCCGCTCCCACAAACTTCCACGAACGGGTAACCAGCACCATGAGTCTTGACCAGCTGTACCAGCAGATCATCCTGGACCACTCCAAGCAGCGGCACGGCAGCGGGCTCGCGGACACGGAAGCCCCTACGGGCACGTCAACCGGCCAATCCCACCAGCTCAACCCGGTCTGTGGGGACGAGGTAACGCTCCGCCTGGCTGTTGCCGATGGAACGGTCAAGCAGATCAGTTGGGACGGTGCAGGCTGTTCCATCTCCATGGCGTCGGCCTCGGTGTTGACCGACCTTGGCGAAGGAATGTCGGTAGAGGAACTGCACGCCGTGATCGACAACTTCCGTGAAGTCCTCCGCTCGCGTGGAAAGGTGCAGGCGGATCCGGAGATTCTGGGAGACGCTGCCGCCTTCGAAGGCGTGGCCCGCTACGCCGCCCGGGTTAAATGCGCCATGATTTCGTGGGTTGCTGCAGAGGATGCGCTGAACCAGGCAACGGCCTAGCAGCCGCAGAGCAGCCCGCCTGGCAGTCCCAGGGCAGCCCGGCGCTAGGCGCGGCTGAAGACGTCAGGCACGCCGTCGCCGTCGTCGTCCCGTTGTTCTTCCGCCTGAACCAGACGATACCGCCGGTTTCTGGCCCTGAGCACGACGGCGGCCAGCAGCGCCGCGATCAGGGAACCTGCCAGGATGGCCACCTTGGCGTGGTCATTGTGTGCAGACCCTGCGCCGAAACTTAGCTCGCCGATCAACAGGGAGACGGTGAATCCGATCCCGGCCAGCAAGGCCAGCCCAAAGAGGTCGATCCACGCAATGCTGGAATCCAGGCTCGCACGGGTGGTTTTGGTCACCAGGAACGTGGTGCCAAAGACGCCAATGGCCTTGCCCAGCACCAACGCCGCAACAATTCCCACGGCCACCGGATCACTGAGCGCGGCCCGCATGCCGTCGAACCCTCCCAGCGCCACCCCTGCGGAGAAAAAGGCGAAGACAGGTACGGCGAATCCCGCCGAGAAGGGGCGCAGCCGGTGTTCGAAGTGTTCGGCGAGCCCTTGGGCCGGCTCACCCTTTCTTCCGCTGTTGAAGACCGGAACCGCAAAGCCCAGCAGCACCCCGGCCACGGTGGCGTGGATACCGGAGGCATGGACGAAACCCCACGTGGCCAGGGCAAGGGGGAGCAGGAAGTACCAACTGCGGATCCGCTTCTGGACCAGGAACGTGAACAGGGCCAGCGGCACCAAGGCTGCCAAGAGCATGAGCGGCTGGATCCCGGTGGAGTAGAAGAAAGCGATGATGCCGATGGCGATGAGGTCGTCCACTACTGCGAGAGTCAGCAGGAAGGTCCGCAGGGCAGCGGGAAGGTGCGTGTTGATCACGGCAAGGACGGCCAGCGCAAACGCGATGTCCGTGGCCGTGGGAATGGCCCAGCCTTTGAGCGTCTCCGAGGCGGAGCCGAGGTTGAACAGGACGTAGATCAGGGCGGGGATGAGAACTCCACCGACGGCCGCGGCCACGGGTACAACAGCGCGGGCAGGTTTGCGGAGTTCCCCGGCGACGAACTCCCGTTTGAGCTCAAGGCCTGCGAGGAAGAAGAACACGGCCAGCAGGCCGTCGGAGGCCCAATGCCCCAGGCTTAGCTGCAGGTGCCAGGGTTCATAGCCTATTTTGAGGTCGCGTAGTGCGAAGTAACCGTCAGCGGCGGGCGAGTTGGCCCAGATCAGCGCAATCACCGTGGCGGCCAAAAGGAGGGCGCCGCCCACGGTCTCCGTCCGGAGAATCGAGAGGATCCGGCGGTACTCGGGGTAGCTGGAGCGGCTGAAAACAATGGTGGTCAGGTGTTGTTTGGCCACGGGGGCTCCTGTGGGTCGAGTGGTCAAAGGGAAGGCATCGCAAAGACACCGCCGACCAGACTTCCCGGCACACCAAAGTCCATTCTACCCAAGTGAGTCGCAGCAGTGCGCGTTATGAGCTCTCAAAACGCGCACTGCTGCGACTGAGTTGGGTGAAACTTAGGCGAGAAGGCCTGCAATTCCGATGGCCGCCGTCGCGAGTCCCAGCACCATGGAAATGGAGACCAGGACGACGTGGACTGTGAGGAACCTGGTGGCCTTGCCTGCGGCGTCGCGGGCCCGGGGGTCCTTCATGACGCGCTTCAGGAACTGCGGCCATACAACCAGCGACCATAGGCCGGCAACGATCAGGACCCAGCCCAGAATGGCGGGGAGCTGCATGCTAGTGGCTTTCGAGCCAGGCCTGCGCCTGCTGCGACTGGATGTTCAGGGCCTTGCCAACCATCGGCTCAGCAGCATCGGCAATCTTGCCGCCGAGGAACGGAACGGAGGACGAAACGTTGCCCTCAAGCTCGATCCGGGTGTTCGCGCCTTCAGCCACGAGGCGCTGGACGGCGGTGACATCAAGCGGGGCACCGGAGACTTTCAAGGCAATCTTGCTCGCGCGGGAGCCGTCTGCTGCGGGCGCCTCCCACTGCTCGGTCTGCGTGACGGTCAGGCGCTCGCCCACGAACTTGCGGGCGATATCCGGCAAGCGGGTAGTGGGCAGCGTGCGAACCGTGGTGGTGCTGAAAGCGCCGGCAGGGTCGCCGTCGATCGTGAACGATTCCAGGGAGCCGCCCACCAGTTCGCTCGTGTGACGCAGGAAGTCTTCGTCGACAAATACGGCCGCTACTCGGTCAACGCTGTGCGGCAGGGTGGTGGATGCACTCAGGGCCATGGGTCCTCCGTGGATATGTTGGTGGTGAAGCTCTTTTAGCTCCCAACATCCTACGGGGTGTCCGTGGCCACGCCGGAACCGGCCGGTTGTTGAACTTCATGTGGCACGCTCTCCTGCATCGCTGAGGCCGCCGCAGAAATGTTCCGTGCCATCGACGGGAAGATGATCCCGTGGAATGGGTACACACCAAGCCAGTAAAGCCTGCCCGCCAGACCGCGTGGAAAGAAGATGGCGCGCTGCTTGTAAAGGCTCCCGCCGGCGTCGGGCTCCACTGCCAACTCAAGCCATGCCCGCCCGGGCGCCCGCATCTCGGCCCGGAGACGCAGCAAATGTCCGCGGTCTATGGCTTCCACCCGCCACCAGTCCACCACTTCGCCGCTGCCCAGCTTTTTCGGATGCCTGCGGCCCCGCAGCAGCCCCGCCCCACCGGTGAGCTTGTCCAACCACCCACGCACACGCCATGCCAGTGGAAGTGAGTACCAGCCGTTCTTGCCGCCGATGCCCTCAATGACGGTCCACACATGCTCAGGCTTCGCGTCGCTGTGGAAGGTCCGCTCGTCCAGGAAGACCTTGTAACCGGCCCAATCGGGATCGCTGGGAAGAGGGTCGGCGTCGATTCCGGCATTTGCCCAGGTGGTCTCCACCTGCCCGTCCCGTTCCTTGCCCAACGCCAAGGCGACGGCACGGCGGTAGGGTGTCAGGCCGCCGTCGGGCTGTGGAATGTAATGATCGACGTCGTGCTCCCGCGACACTGCGTCGTGCTGCAGTGACTGCACCAGCGGCAAAGACATGGACAGTGGAATGGGCGTGACCAGTGCAACCCACAAACCTGCGAGCTTGGGCGCCGGAACCGGAAGGGCGATCACCAAGCGCCGGGGCAGGCCCCGCTCCACGGCGTACTCGTTCATCATGTCCTTGTACTTCAGGACGTCACGGGAGCCGATGTCGAACGTCCGGTTCAGGGCGTCCGGGAGCGTGGCAGCAGCCACAAGGTAGTGCAGCACATCCCGGACGGCGATGGCTTCGATGCGGTTATTAACCCAGCTGGGTGCCGGCATGACGGGCAAGGTATCGGCCAAGTGGCGGATCATTTCGAACGACGCCGAACCCGACCCGATGACGACGCCTGCCTGGAACACGATGGAATCCACCGCGGATTCAAGGAAGACGTGTCCGACCGTCTCGCGGGAACGCATGTGCGTGGAGAGCTCCGCGTTCTCCGGATGCAGGCCGCCGAGGTAGATAATCCTGTCGACGTGGGCCCGGGTGGCTGCATCTGCCACGAGCCGGGCCATGGCTTCTTCCTTCGCCTCGAATCCACTGCCCGAAGCCATGGAGTGAACCAGGTAATAGAGCACATCCACACCCTGGAGTGCGTTCTCCAGGCTTCCAGTGTCGGAGAGGGAATCCGTGATGATTTCGACGTCGTCGTGCCAAGGAACGTCGGCGATCTTCTGAGGGGAGCGGACCACCACCTTCACCCGGTAGCCAGCCTCGAGAAGCCGGGGGACCAGGCGGCCTCCGATGTAACCGGTGGCGCCCGTGACGAGGACGGTCTTGGAAGGTTGGTCTGGAGATGACTGGTTTGGGGATGGCTGCAACGGAACTCCTGGGCTGGAGGGAGGGGTAGGCTGGAATGACCCGGCATTCATTCGAATTTCCGGGCATTTGTGTTGCCTGCCCTTGGACCCACCCTAGGAGTTTCAGCCATGAGCCTCAACGGTCTGCGCCGCGCACTGGCGGAGGACAAGACTTTTGCGCGCGTCCGAACTGAGGCTCAGCGGCCCTTTTCGGCCCGGAGCACGGACTACCAGATCAGCGCCCCCACCGGGATGCGGGCAGTGCTGCTGGCAGAAATGGCCGACGCCCTGGCTGCTCAAGGTACTGAAGCCGGGAGCACGCCTGTTGTCCTGGCAGTCACCGCCACCGGGCGTGAGGCGGAAGACCTGACAGCGGCGCTCGCCTCCTATCTCCCCGCGGACTCCGTGGCCACTTTCCCCAGTTGGGAAACCCTGCCTCACGAGCGGCTCTCGCCGCGGTCGGACACCGTGGGCCGAAGGCTCTCTGTCCTGCGCCGCCTGACCCACCCTGAAACCTCGACGGCGGCACCCTTGCGTGTAGTGGTTGCTCCGGTTCGCGCCGTGGTCCAGCCGATCGTTGCCGGTTTGGGTGACCTCGTTCCCGTCACGCTGCAGGTAGGGCAGGAACGCTCCTTCACCGACGTTGTCCGGGCCCTCTCCGACGCCGCCTATGCCCGAGTGGACATGGTGACGCACCGCGGCGAATTCGCGGTTCGCGGCGGCATTCTGGACGTTTTCCCGCCCACGGAGGACCACCCCATCCGTGTGGAGTTCTTCGGCGATGAAGTTGACCAGATGCGCTGGTTTGCTGTGGCCGATCAGCGCTCTCTGTCCGCACCCGGGATCCACCACCCCACGGAACTGCATGCACCGCCCTGCCGTGAAATCCTGATCACACCCTCCGTCATGTCCCGTGCCGCCAAGCTCAAGGCCGATATGCCGGCCGCGGCTGACATGCTGGAGAAGATCGCCGGTGGCATCGCCGTTGAAGGCATGGAGTCACTGGCCCCGGTGCTGGTGGATGCCATGGTCCCGTTCGTGGACCAGCTTCCGGCCGGGTCCCTGAGCGTGGTCATCGAACCGGAAAAGGTGCGCACCCGCGCGCACGACCTCGCTGCTACCAACGAAGAGTTCCTGGAAGCTGCTTGGTCAACGGCGTCCGACGGCGGCTCGGCGCCTCTGGATCTGTCCTCCCAGGCATCCACTGACTTGCACGCCGCGAGCTTCCGTTCACTGACGGACACCCGATCCGCCGCGTTGGAACACGGCGTGTCCTGGTGGTCCATCACGTCGCTCGCGACTGATGAGGACCTGGTGCTGGACATCGACGTCCTGAACCTCCATGCCCGGGAACCGCGCGGTTACCAAGGCGAGGTCGCGGAAATGCTGGACTTCATTGGCTCCCGTGTCCGCGAGCAGTGGCGCTTGGTTGTTGTAACCGACGGTCCGGGACCAGCCCAGCGCCTGGTTGAACTTTTCCACGACGCCGACATCCCCTGTGCCCGCGTGGACTCGCTGGATAAGGATCCGCAGCCGGGCATCATCGAGGTGACCACTGCCGCCGTCGGACGTGGTTTTGTCCTGGACGGCCTCAAACTGGGCCTCTTGACCGAAGCGGACCTGCTGGGCCGCGCCACCGCCAGTTCCACCAAGGACATGCGGCGCATGCCGTCCAAGCGGCGGAATGCCGTGGACCCGTTGCAATTGCACGCCGGCGACTTTGTGGTGCATGAGCAGCATGGAATCGGCCGGTTCGTGGAGCTCATTCAACGCAAGGTGACCGGTACCTCGTCCTCCGATGCCGGGCTGCGTGAATACTTGGTGCTGGAGTATGCAGCATCCAAGCGCGGCGCTCCGGGGGACCGCTTGTTTGTCCCCACGGACCAGCTGGATCAGGTCACCCGCTACGTCGGCGGGGACGCCCCTGCCTTGAGCAAGATGGGCGGCGCTGACTGGGCCAGCACCAAGTCCAAGGCCCGCAAGGCCGTCAAGGAGATCGCCGGAGAGCTCATCCGGCTCTACTCGGCCCGGATGGCATCCCGTGGACACGCCTTCGCCCCGGACACCCCGTGGCAGCGCGAGCTCGAGGAAGCCTTCCCGTATGTGGAGACCCCCGACCAGCTGACCACCATCAACGAGGTCAAGGCGGACATGGAGCGGGAAATCCCCATGGACCGCCTCGTTTCCGGGGACGTCGGCTACGGCAAGACCGAGATTGCAGTCCGAGCGGCCTTCAAAGCTGTCCAGGACGGCAAGCAGGTAGCGGTCCTGGTGCCCACCACGCTGTTGGCCCAGCAGCATTACGAAACCTTCACCGAACGTTTCTCCGGATTCCCGCTGCGCGTCAAGCCCCTTTCGCGGTTCCAGAGCGGCAAGGAAGCCAAAGAAACAGCCGAGGGCGTCAAGAGCGGCGCCGTGGATGTCGTGATCGGTACGCATCGGTTGCTGTCCAAGGACTTTGAGTTCAAGGACCTGGGGTTGGTGATCGTGGATGAAGAGCAGCGCTTTGGTGTGGAACATAAGGAAGCATTGAAGAAGATGCGCACCAACGTGGATGTCCTGGCCATGAGCGCCACGCCGATTCCCCGTACCTTGGAAATGTCCTTGACGGGCATCCGTGAGACGTCCACTTTGGCAACCCCGCCGGAGGAACGCCACCCGGTGCTCACTTATGTGGGTCCCTTCACGAACAAGCAGACGTCAGCGGCCATCCGCCGCGAGCTGATGCGCGAGGGGCAGGTGTTCTTCGTGCATAACCGCGTGTCCTCGATTGAACGAATTGCCGCGCAGATCCGCGAGCTTGTCCCCGAGGCCAGGGTGGAAGTGGCGCACGGGCAGATGTCCGAGAGCCGCCTCGAGAAGATCATTGTGGACTTCTGGGAGAAACGGTTCGACGTCTTGGTCTGCACCACCATCATTGAGACCGGGCTGGACATCTCCAATGCCAACACCCTGATTGTGGACGGCGCCGACAAGTACGGACTGTCGCAGCTCCACCAGCTCCGTGGCCGCGTTGGTCGCGGCCGTGAACGTGCCTACGCCTACTTCCTCTATCCCTCGGAAAAGCCCCTGGGCGAGGTAGCCCTGGAGCGACTCAAGGCTGTGGCAGCGCACAACGAGCTCGGCGCCGGCATGCAGTTGGCCATGAAGGACCTCGAAATCCGTGGTGCGGGCAACCTGCTGGGCGGGGAGCAGTCGGGCCATATCCAGGGAGTGGGCTTCGACCTTTACATCCGGCTCGTAGGCGAGGCTGTTGCCGAGTACCGCGGCGAGGCCGAGGAAAAGGCAGCCGAGATGAAGATTGAACTGCCAGTCAATGCCCACTTGCCGCATGACTATGTGCCCGGTGAGAGGCTGCGCCTGGAGGCTTATCGGAAGTTGGCTGCCGCTGTGACCAACGAGGCCATCGATGAGGTCCTCGCGGAACTCGTGGACCGCTATGGTGAGCCGCCGCTGCCCGCGCAGAACCTCATCGCCGTGGCCCGCTTCCGGGTGGGGGCCCGCGAAGCCGGGCTGTCCGACGTCGCACTCCAAGGCAACTTCATCCGCTTCTCGCCGGCGCAATTGCCCGAGTCCAAAACCATGCGCCTGAACCGCATGTACCCGGGTTCCCAGGTCAAGCCTGCGCTGGACGCCGTCCTGATCCCCAAGCCCAAAACGGCCAGGATCGGCGGCCGTGATCTGCAGGACGCCGAGATCCTCCAGTGGGCCAACAACGTGATCGAAGCGATCTTCTCAGACGTACCCGTAAAGGCAGGCTAACCGAATGATGGGAGGACACCACGCCGCGTCAGGAGCCGCGGCGTGGATTGCTATTGCCTCGACCGGTCCCTACGCCTTGGGCTGGTACCCGCTGGACTCCACAGGCATCCTCATCGGAGCCATGGCGACGGCGGGCACAGCGTTGGTGTGCGACTGGGACCACCGGCACAGCACGATAGCGAATTCGCTGCCGCCGCTGTCCAATGTGATTGCGGTGGGAATCGAGAAAGCCAGCGGCGGCCACCGGCAAGGAACTCACTCTCTGTTGGGAGCCTCGGCCTTTGTAGTGCTGGCGGCCATGGCAGCTCAATTTCAGATGGTCACACCGGCAGGGAAGCTCTCCGTCGGAGCTGGTTTGCTGTGCATGTTCATGATCAACCTGGCAGCCAAGGCTTTGAACCTGTTCCCGAAGTCGGGCTGGATCACCAATTGGCTGTTCGCTGTGGTGATGGCTGGCCTGGTGACCTGGTTCGCGCCGGATCAATGGGGCTGGTTGCCGCTGTCAATGCTGACGGGCGTCGTGGTCCATATTGTGGGGGACATGATCACCGTGGGTGGCGTACCGTTGCTGTGGCCGATCGTCATCAAGCCACCTAAATTCCTGCGGAAATCTCTGATCAGTGGCATCTGGCGGGCCAACGGGGCTTTTTCGATCCCGCTGCTGGGAAGGGCCGGATCACGGCGCGAGTGGCTGGTGCTGATTCCTGTCAGCGGATACGCCATGGTGGGCATGGGCGCGGCGGGCTGGGCCCTGGCCCAACAACATTGGCCCGGAGTGCTGGCGGCATTGGGCGGTGTGATCCAGGCCCCTTGATCGGGACGCCAAGTTGGCGTCATGACTCGCGGCCTGTGCCCACTCCCTTTACGAGAAAACGAACTTTTACGTTTTCACGTACATGGAGGTTCAGATGGCTGTGCTCCACTCACGCAGTATGCACATCGGCAGCAGGGGGGGCCTCAAGGCACTGCGACATGCGGATTCACTGCGTCGTTCCCTCGTTGATCTTGAAGTAATAATTCCGGCCTACAACGAGGCCGGACGAATTCCCAATACCCTGCTGCAGGCCGTCGATTTCCTGGCAAGTCAGCCGTGGTCTTCGCGGATCGTGGTTGTAGATAATGGCAGCGTTGACGAGACCGGGGCTGTAGTCCGCCGTATTTCGCGCGAGACAGGAAGCCCCGAGACCGGAAGCACCGTCCCGATTTCCGTGATCGGTTGTTCCCGTCGCGGCAAGGGGGCAGCGGTCCGCCGGGGCCTCCTCAGCGGTACGTCACGTTTCACCGGGTTCTTTGATGCGGATCTGGCCACACCGTTGGATACGCTGACTGCTGCCATGTCCCACCTCGAAGAGGGTGCTGCAGCAGTTATTGCCTCGCGCCACGCGCCGGGTTCCACCCTTGTTCGGCGACAACAACTGGGACGGCGGGTGGGCGGTACTGCTTTCCGCGCACTGACCAAGTCCAAAGTGAAGGGCATCTTCGATACCCAGTGCGGCTTCAAATTTTTTGAGCGGTCCTCGCTGACAGCGGCCATGGTCCAATGCCGCGCGACCGGATTTGCCTTTGATGTGGAGCTGCTTCTGAGGCTGCAACACCAAGGGGCCCGAATCATCGAACTGCCTGTCGCCTGGACTGACGGAGAATCGTCAACCTTCCGGCCGTTCCACGACGGAATCGCCAGTTTTGCTTCCGTGCTTCAACTAGAGAAATCGATCCTATGACCACTGCTTTCCCAATGTCCCCAACACATCTTGCTGGAAAGCACGTACTCATCCTGAACTGGCGCGACGTCGGTCATTCCCAAGCCGGGGGCGCCGAGCAATACATGCACGAGATTTCCCGCAGGTGGATAGAAGCCGGGGTCAAAGTCACGTGGTTCACCGGGCGAGAAGGGAACCAGGCTGCGGAGGACGTCATCGATGGCATCCGGATCCTACGCGCTGGCGGTCCCTTGGCAATCTATGTCCACGCGGCCCTCAAGCTCGTGCGAACAGGCAGTCTTTACGATGCTGTGGTGGATTGCCAAAACGGCATCCCCTTCTTCTCGCCGCTCTTCATGCCAGGCGGGACTCCTATCATTCAATTGATTCACCACGTTCACCAAGAGCAATTCCGCAGCAGATTCTCGCCGCCGTTGGCTGCCCTCGGCCGCTTCCTGGAAAGCCGCGGCGCGAAAGCTGTCTATGGCCAGCGGGCCATTGTTGCCGTATCACCTTCTACGCGGTTGGAACTTCGCAAGCTTGGATTCTCCGGACCAATTCACGTAGTACCCAATGGCACTATCGACGTTCCCGCAGAGGTCGGCCCCAGGGCCCCTGAGCCCACCATTACCGTGGTCAGTCGTTTGGTGCCGCACAAACGGCTGGACTTGTTGTTGGGCCAGATTGCCGTTGCAGCCTCCCTCATCCCCAATCTGCGCCTGGAAATCGTGGGTGATGGGCCCGAAAGAGGCCGCCTTCAGCAACTTGCAATGGACCTGGGGCTCAGCCACGTTGTGACTTTCCACGGCTATCAGCCCAACGAAGTCCGCAACAGGCTGCTGAACCGGGCTTGGCTTACTACTTCCACGTCGGCGTCCGAGGGCTGGGGATGTTCAGTCATCGAGGCGGCCGCCTGGGGCGTTCCTTGCCTTGCCTTGCGTGTTCCGGGCATCCGCGACTCCGTGGTGGACGGCAGCACAGGATGGTTGGTGGATACCCCCAGGGAATTTGGGAGTGCCATGGTTGGCGCCCTGGAGACCTTGGCCGCCCACGAGGCATCGCAGGAGTTCTCTGCACAATGCCAGGAGTGGGCACGTTGCTTTACGTGGGAGCGGAGTTCGGCACTTCTGGCTGGTGTTGTCCTTGAAGAGACGCAAAGCCTGGAGGCAATCGGAGGACGCAGTTCCCGCTCCGATATGTCCACACTTGTTCGTTTCGAAGTACCGCCAGGGACCGACCTCCGGGCCATACTGCGCCCCACGGATGAAGTGTGGGAGGGCGAAGGCCAGGCCTCGGTATTGATGAAAGGCCGGGATGAGTTCGAAGCCTTCGCTGTCCTGAAGCAAATTGGGGTTGACTCAGCTGAGTTGCAACCGGCCGGGCGCAGCGTCCTGCTGGCTGGACCCGGAAGCGCTGCTTCGCCTGCCCACGCCGTTGATGGCCTGTAGGGCGTATCCGGCCGCGAGCGGCCAGGGGTGCGAACATGGCTAACACCCTGCTTCAAACGGATCAGGAAGCCACGTCCGGTGGGGTGAAAAGGGTATCCGGACACAGAAGCAAAGTCGGGGGAAACAGCAAAGTAGGTGAAAACAGCGTCTTCCTGGCGATGTCGGCCGGGGTAGTGGGGGCAGTCAGTTACGCCTGCAGTTTACTCATGGCCAACATGCTGCCCACTGCGGACTACACGCACTTTGCGTCGGCGGCGATGCTGATGGGAATCGTAGGGATTGTTGCATCAGCCTTGGTGCCGCTTCCGCTGTCCCACGTAGTCGCTGTCAATCCTGAAGGCTCCGAGGAACGCAAGGATGGCATGGCCTTCTCGGTCTTTGTGTCATGCCTGGCGGGAGCCGCGGCAGCCGCAGTAACAGGAATGGTGACTCTGGCCTTTGCCACACCAGCGCTCGCAGGAGCTGTGGCGTTGGGTTCGCTGGCTATCTTCATCGTGACGGCGCCCTCGGGTTGGTTGCAGGGTGAATTGCGTTTCACCTGGGTTGCCCTGACAAACATCGGCGAAGTTGTCCTCAGGTTCGGATTCAGCGTGTTGGTGATCGTCCTGGCATGGGGTGCAGGGGGAGCGGTTCTCGGTTTTGCGGTGGGCTCAGTAGCTCCGCTCGCCGTGCCGCTTTCCTTCTATCGGGACCTGCACTGGCGTCCGCGGGTCCTGCTGGACAAATGGCGGTGGGCGGAGACCATCGAGATCGCGTCGGTGCTGTGCGTAGTTTCGGTGCTGGTTGGCCTCGATGTTGTGGTGGTTGGGTTTCTGGATGAGGGATCCTCAGCTGCAGCCGGATTCCAAGCCTTGGCATCAATTGCCAAGGGGCCGGTGTATGTGGCGGCCGGGACTGCCTTGGTTGTTTTCCCCTTGCTACGCAGCCCGGGCGCGGAGGTGCGCCAGATTCTTGGAGCCGCCTTCACCTCCTTTGGGCAACTGGCGGCAGTGGCCTTCGTCATTATCGCTACGGCACCGCATGAGCTTGCAGGGCTGATTGTGCCCCAGAAGTATCACGGCTCCCTGGAGCTCTTGCCATGGTTGGCAGTAGCTGGCCTTGGCTACGCGATGCTGATGGTACTGTCCACAATCCTTCTCGCGGTGAGGGCCTACCGGCGATGCCAGGTAGGCCTTGCCATCGCTTGCCTTCTGGTGGTGGGCGGTTTGTGGGCTGGATGGCATCTGAATGCTGTTAGCGGCATGGCAGTGGGCTCAGCGGCGGGCTCGGTGCTGGCGTCCGTGGTCCTGGCGCTCATCGCTCAGCCGGTTCTTGCCGCCACCGCGCGTCCGGGCCGTGTGGCCTGGCGGTGGTTTGCCTACCCAGCCGGACTGGTTGTGGTGCTGGGCGTGGCCAGCCAGTTTCAACCATTAGTGTGGCTGCTCCTAGCAGCCGCTGCCGGTTTTGCCATCTTGGCACATCAGCGTGGCTTGTTGCCCGGCTGGAGCAAGGTTGCGCGGCGTCTTCAGGGACTCACGGGCACCTGGATGTCGTTCTTAGCTGTGGTTGCCGGAGCCTTCGGCGTTCGCGCCCTCGGTTTGGAACAGGGTTTTGAGCTCTGGGTGGATGAGTTGCTGTACGTGCGTTTGGGCGAGTCTGTCAGTGCCGGCCACTTTCCCACGCTCCCTGATGGGCCATTCTTCCTCCACCCGCCCGGCTATTTCCTCCTTGAAGCCGGCGTCATCAGGCTGGTAAACGTCTCTGGTGAAATTGTGGATGTCGTAGTGCAGTTGCGGTGGCTGAATACGGCGCTCGGAGCATTGACCGTGGGCTTGGGGTTCCTCCTTGTCAAAAGGCTTGCCAGTATCAGGCCCGCGTGGTTCTGCGCCGTGCTTCTTGCTTTCGAGCCTTTCATCCTGCGCAACAACAGCCATGCCTTCCTTGAGACCTCGGCCATGGCGGCTGTGCTTGCAGGGTTTTTGGTATTGGTAGGAACGCCGGAACCCGCGAAGAGGCTGACCATTATCCTGCGTTGGTCGTTAGCTGGATTACTCCTGGGATACGGAGTTCTCTGTAAGGACTTCTTCATCATCTGCACCATTGCCCCGGTGCTGGTTGCTGTGTTGTGGAAGCGAACGCTGCCCTGGCGGAAGGCTGCCGTTGTGGTGGCAGTGGCTGTCATTCCCTATACCGCTTACCTCGCCGTGGTAGCCCTGCGGGGACAAATGCCCGATTGGGTGTGGGCCAAAAGCAATGGGCTGCTTCGGATGTCCGGGGTTGAGAAGAACACGGGTTTCACGGCGGAAGGCTCGCCCAGCATCGTGTCCCGATTGATGGAGCAGAGCGGTCACTTCGGCACCAGTTATGTCCTCCTGGCGCTGTGTCCCGTAGTGGGCCTCCTCCTGTGCTTCAGCCTTCATGCAGGGCGGCGGTTCATTGGACTCGCAGGGTTCGCTCTGGGTGTCGCTGGTGCCTACAGTGCCATCTTCGGCACCTTCGAAGAGCAATATGGGTATGGCGTCATGGTGGCAGCGGTCTTGTGCTCCGTGCTGGCCGTGGTGGAGTTCAGGGAGAGATACCCCAAGGCTCGAAGGGCCCTCACGGCGATCTCCATCTGCTTCATCGCCGTGACGGTGCTTCTTGGGATGCGCACCGCCCTCACCGTGGACAATGGCTTTGTCACTGCGAGGCAGTGGGTCAAAACGAACCTGCCGGCTGATGCGCGCGTCAGCGTCACCAACAGCACTGCCGAGTTGATATTCAGGGATGACGCCAGGTTCGGAATCTGGCCATCAGCACCCTCGATGAAAGAGCACGGAGCAAGTTACATCCTGACCCAGTCGCTGCCCACCAGCCAGGGATACGGCTACGCGAATCCCACCATGCTCACTTGGCTAAAGGAGCACGCAACCCCTGTTTTCACTTCCGAGGGACCCACCAATGGTGATACGACGCTCTGGTTCGTGCATGAAGCCGACCTGGACGTTGCTGCATCGGCGAATATCGGGTTCCCGTCCAAAGACCATGGCACAGAACGGTAAAGATCATGAGGGTTTTACATCTTGGGTTCGAAGACCCAGGCATGCCCGGCGCCGGTGGGGGATCAGTGAGGACACACGAGGTCGATCGCCGGCTGGCTGCGAACGGCTTCCGGTTGACCGTCCTGACCACCAGGTACCCCGGGTGGTCTGAACGTGTGCAGGACGGCGTTCACTACGTGCCAATCGGAATAGGCCATGGACGGAACAGGCTGACCCGGCTCCTGGGATATGTGCTGATGCTGCCCTTTGAGGTTCGACGGCGTCGCGCAGCCGTTGATCTGGTGGTGGAGGACTTTTTCGCGCCCTTCTCCAGCATGGCTGCGCCGCTCTGGACCAAGCGCCCCACCATTGGCCTGGTCCAGTGGCTGCATGCGCGTGAGAAAGCACGCGAATACGGCCTGCCCTTGCATTGGGTGGAACGCTGGGGTGTGAGGCGCTACCGGCGGATGATTGCAGTGTCGCAGGGAATAGCCGACCGCTTGACGGCCATGAACAGGGACGTCCGCGTGGAGGTGATCGGTAACGGCGTGGATCCTGCCGCTTGGAAACCGGAACCCAAGCTCGGACAGGACATCCTGTGCATCGGGCGCTTGGAATTCAGTGGCAAGGGTCTCGATTTGCTGTTGGGCGCTTGGGAAAAATGTGCCGGACGTGTTGATGGCCAGCTCCTGATTGCAGGTGCCGGTCCCGACGAAGCCAAGCTTCGCGCCGTCATCGAAGAGAGAGGCCTCTCCAACCGGATACGCCTTCTGGGGTGGCTCTCCGGGGAGCAGAAATTCCAGGCAATGAGTGATGCGCGGCTTGTGGTTGTTCCCTCCAGGCAGGAGACCTTCGGGCTGGTGGCCATCGAGGCACTGGCTGTTGGAACTCCGGTCATTGTCTTCGATATCCCGTGCTTGAGGGAGATTGTCCCCGACGCCGCCGGCTGGTTGATTCCGGCGTTCGACGTCGACGCCCTTGCTGCCGAGATAACGCGCAGATACCCGCAG
The DNA here is from genome assembly GCA_050627125.1 of Arthrobacter sp. 21a14. Classification (GTDB taxonomy): domain Bacteria; phylum Actinomycetota; class Actinomycetes; order Actinomycetales; family Micrococcaceae; genus Arthrobacter. The sequence continues at coordinate 1,992,998 of CP192487.1, forward strand.
GATGGACTCATGGAGGTGGGGGCCCAGGGCAGGGCGTTTGCTTCCGGTTTCAATTGGGACCGGCTCGCCGAAATGCAGGCCACATCCTTTCGCAGTGCAGTTGCTGAAGCAGCTCCAACCGGGCCTCATCCACAAGGAGGGCCTCCGCATGGTACTTGAGTCAAAAATCGAACGATCCTTGGCAGGCGACGCTCCCTGGCTGTTCCTGTCGCCCCACCTTGATGACGCGGTTTTGTCCTGTGGCGCGCTTATTGAGGCGCAGGCGCAGCAACGGGAGATCATCGTGGCAACAGTGTTCACGGAAGCCTCCCCTGCACCGCACACCCGGGCCGCCCGCTCTTTCGTGCGCCAGTCCACGCTGGAGGATGGCGTGCAACTGTTCGAGGCCCGCAAAGCAGAGGACAAGGCTGTCCTTGATGCGATGGGGGTACAGCTCGTACATATGGGCGCCGTGGATGCCTTGTTCCGTCGTCGAGCTTTACCGCGGCTCGCCAAAGGCGCGTGGAACAAGCTCCTGCCGGAATTGACGCACCGCTACTCGACGTATCGATTCGACATCGCGCTCGGACGGATAGCACGGGGAGATAATGCGCTCATCCGGCAACTCCAGGACAACGTTGCCGAGCTAATGGCGGTGACCAAGGCAGAACTGCTCTTCGTTCCCGTAGGTGTGGGTAGCCATGTTGACCACCTCATCACCCGCAAGGCCGGGGAGGGCCACCCTGAAAACCTGGTCCTCTACTCGGACTTTCCCTATGATCTGGTCTCGCCGCCGGATACGGCGGGGTTGGCGCGCCTCGGGTACCAGCCGTGGATTTGGGAACAAGGCTTGTCATCCAAGCACCCGCGGATCAGGCAGTATTCCACGCAAGCGGACGGGTTGTTCCCCAGCGGTGTAATTCCCATCAAAGCGGAAACCTACTTTGTCCCGCGTTCATCCTGAAGCTCAAGCAACGAAGCCCGCCCCAAAAAGCAATGGCCCGGGCACATGCCCGGGCCATTGAGAAAATGCGTGAAAGTTTAGTTTTCGCCAGCTGAGTCCGAGCGGCCAAGGATGGTCTGCGGAATCCAGAATGCGAGTGCGAACAGGCCCAGGCAGACGGCCATCGGCCACGGGTTGTCCAGGCTGAGGAATGACAGGGAGTAGATGGCGCCCAGGAAGAGCACGATCATAATCAGGAACAGGACGATGCTTACGCCGAGGTTGTTCTCTTTTTCAATGGGGGCGCTTGTTGCGTTCTTGGACATTCATTCCTCCTCGGCCCCGCAGGGCTCAAAATCTGTGGCGGTCGCGGATGCCTCAGTAATCCGATGAACCCTGTTCACCTTTGACAATGGCTATTCCGGAACTCGCTCCGATACGTGTTGCACCAGCAGCAATCATAGCCTGTGCGTCAGCCAGGGACCGCACTCCGCCGGACGCTTTGACCCCAACCTCGGGCCCAACGGTCTTGCGCATCAAGGCAACGTCTTCAACGGTTGCTCCGCCGCCGTTGAATCCGGTGGAGGTTTTGACGAAGTCAGCCCCGGCCTCCACGGCGGCTTCGCAGGCAATGACTTTCTGTTCATCGGTCAGCATCGACGTCTCGATGATGACTTTCAGGATCGCTTCGCCGGCGTGGACAGCTTCGGCGACGGCGGTGATGTCATCCACCAAGGCGCCCTTGTCATTCGCGCGGGCGGCCGCCATGTTGATCACCATGTCGATCTCATCGGCGCCATCCAACACCGCCCCGCGGGCTTCGAACGCCTTGACGTCGCTGGGTGTGGCGCCCAGCGGGAACCCGATGACGGAGCAGGTCAGTACTCCGGATCCTTTGAGGGCCTTGGTGACGGTCTTGACCCAGATCGGATTGACGCAGACGGACTTGAATTTGTACTCGACGGCCTCGGCGCAAACCTTCAAAACCTCGGCCTCGCTGGCCTCCGGCTTCAACAGTGTGTGGTCGATGTACGAGGCAATGCTTACAGGCGCGACGGCTTCGTTGCTCATGGGATCCTTCCGTGCCGGGCGTGGCCGGCCCGATGGCCGCAGGGTTGTCACTGCCCGTCAAAGGACCATCTTGCCACATGGTCCGATTGCCAGTCGGGGTTGTCCATGTAGGCAGATGGAGGCCGCAGCTAAGCCGCCATCGCGGCCTGCTGGTTGCTGCCCCGTACGCCCAACAGCATCCCCGAGGCGCACAGCATCGCGGAGGATTCGGCGGAGAGAAGAAGACCCAGTCGGAGACCGTCGCAGGAAGCGGCGTCGCCTATCGCCCAGATGCCCGGGACGGAGGTGGTGAGGTCTCGCCCTACTGCGATGCCGCCGTCGGACGCAATCAGGAGACCAGCACTTTCGGCGAGTTCGCTACGCGCCGTACGTTCCTCGGCGAGGACCACGAGGTCCCCGTTCATGCTGCTGCCGTCCTCGAAAAGGATGCCGGTGGCGGCCGGGACGGAACCTGCAGTGGAAGGAACGACGGCGGCAGGGCGGAGGGTGGTGCGGACGGGACGGACTCCGCGGGCCCGGAGCACGGCCTCTGCCTGGCCCGCTGCGGGACCATTGCCTACGAGGATTCCCAGCGGGCGCCGGCCGACGATCCGGGTGACGTCCTTGACCGCTTCACCAATGTTCGCGGCGTCGTCGATGGTGGAGTAACTCAGACCGGCTTCGGCGCCGGCGACCGGCGGGAGGCTTGGAGCTGAACCTGTGGCGATCACCAGTTGGTCGTAGGAGAAATCCATACCGTCCACGGTGGTGACGATCTTCGCTTCGGCGTCAATGAAACTTGCGGCCTGCCCGAACCGGACCGAGACCTTCGGCAGTTCTGCCAGTTCCAGGAGCGCCTCGGGGCATTCGTCGCGATTGCTGAGCACGGTGATGGTGCCATCGAAGGGGCGTTGCCGGGAACCTGAGCCGCTGCCGGCCAGCCGCCGCACCAAAGCCTGGGCTGCCGGACCTGCGCCTGCAATGACAATGTGAACGGGTGTGGAGGACATGTTTGGCCCTTTCGCTGGCGTGACCTGTTGATCATCAGCGTAGGGTGCCGGTTTTTCGCGGGTGTTTCCCCCTTGTTGCCATCTTTTGCAGATCGGTAGCGCGCTGTTTACCCGCCGGTAATAACGTGGATCACACTGGAATTCAGTACCGTGCCAGCAACTCCCGCAAACCGTTGGCGGCGAAGCTGGCCACGGCCTCAGCCCGGTCAACGAAGCCGTGGGCACCCACTGGCTCCACAGAGGCCAGAAGCCCTGCCGCATCGGCCAGGCTCATGACCAGCTCGGCAGTCAGGCTCCCCACCTGTGGCCCGTCCACGCGCAATATTGCCTGGCGCGAGTCGGTCCAGGCATCCGGCCCGGGATCGTCCCGCAAGGTGCGCGTCAGGGACACGTCCTGCCACTCGCCGTCGAGCCTGATCCGAGCACGGTACGTGACGTCGTGGCCCTCCGTTTCAACGCGTCCATCCGCGAAAAAGACGCGGCCGCCGAAGAGCGGGTGCTCCAGGAATCCCGTGAACTGCGGCGGCACAGTGGACCCGGCCGTGGGCACCATGACGGTGGCTTTGAACGTCAGGGGTGAGCCCTCCAGTTCTCCGCGCAGGGTGTCGCTGAAACGGACGCCCGCAGCCGGTTCTGTCATGGCGGTGCAACTGGCATCCTTCGGGACGCCCGCTGGCGTCATGGTGTCCAGGTACGCCCGGGCGTCCCGGTAACCCATGCCGATCAGGGTGCCGGCGTCGATCCTTCCCAGATAGAACTCGGGGTCCAGTGGGAGCGGATGCTCAGGACGCACCACATGCAGCACAAACTCGCGTCCAGCCGCGCTCGCAACCTCGAAATCAGCGAGAAGGGCTCCCATGGCGCTCATTTCGATCATGTGGACGTACTGCTCCAAGGGCCCGTCACCCCAATATGGCGAGTTGCCGATGCACCAGATCAGCCACACTTCCTCCGCTCCCCGACGCAGCGCTTCGGCTACATTGGCGTCGCGCATCCAGACGGCATCCGTCCAGATCTTTCCATCCCGGCGCAGCGGTGTCAGAAAAATGGGCAGTGACATTCCCGCAGCCATGAGCTCCGCGTCAATGGCGGTGGCATCGATGGCGTGGCAGCGCTTTTCGGTGAACTCCACTACGTTGAAGGAACCTTCGACGGCGCCCGGTTCCGCCGCGCGGCCCCGGATAGTCACGTCGTTGATTCCCAGTGCGGGAAAGACCTTGTTCAGGATGCCGTCCGCGTCACCAATAGCGGGCAGCGCCCACGGGCCCTTGAGGTAGTCACCGATCGGCAGTGCCGAGCCGAAGTCCTTCACGTCCACACCGGACCAGCGGGTGCACATTTCTTCCGGCGACACCCCGGACAGCAGCATCCCCGCCGTCAGGATCCCGCCGGAGCTGCCGTCAACATGGTGGAACTCCAGGCCTTCCTCGGCGAGCGCCCGCATGACGCCTGCCTGCCAGGCCACGCGCATTCCGCCGCCGGCGAGCACCAAAGACCTTTTCACAGTACGTTTCCGCCAGCCATGCCACTCCCGGTCATGCCCTCTCCGGTCATGCCCCCACTGATCCTGCGCCAACAGACGAACAGGAGTACCGCCGTCGCGAGGTCAAAGAAGGCCACCAGCAGCGCGATGGGTGAGAAGACGCCGTTCAGTACCCCGATGCCGACGGCTCCGAATGCCCCGGCTTTCTGCAGCCCGGACCAGAGCACCACCTCGGGGGAGGCCACGGCGTTGAGCAGGGTGTGGAGGAGCAGTCCGCCCACCACCACCATGAACATGCCCACCGTGCCGAAGAGTTGCCGCATTCCGGGGGTGGGGTCGGCGCCGATCAAGGGCAATATTTGTCCGCCAAACGGGACCTGCACGGCACCGGTCAGCACCGTGATGATGGCGATCGCCGCCAGGACGGCGCGCAGCGGATCAGCGGTGGCCCAGGCCAACACGCCAGGGCGTCGCGCTTGGTGGTGGTCCTGGTGGTGGGGCGTGGGCTGTGCCGGCTGATGGGCGGTCATGCGAAGGACTCCAGCAGGCGTCCGCGGTCCACGAGCAGCCACACCATGGCGGCCCAGGTCAGCGTGGAGACGTAGAAGCGGATGTCGTTGAGCATCATCCAGCGTTTCAGCAGGGTGCGGAGTTCGGCGTCGTCCGCGAAGTCGCCGCCGCGGATGCGCTTGTTGATGGGGATGATGATGCCTTGGCCCACCCAGGTCAGGACGATGATGCCCAGCAGGCAGATGATGGCTGGGATGACCCGGATGGTGCCCCACTCGGACCACACCAGGATGCCTCCTGAGATGAACATGATGGGCACCACGACGGTGAAGAATTTGGTTGCTGCGCGGGTGGGGATGCCGAAGTGCATGTCGACGTTCTCGCGGGCCAGCGAGCGCCACGTGGGGTACAGGAAGAACTTGAGGACCCACATGGTGCCCACATACATGGTGGCGCCGAACAGGAAGTAGAGCGCGTTGATGAGCAGTAGCCAGTTCATTGGATGCTTCCCGGAGTGGCGCGGGGTATGGCGCCGGAGTCTGGTGCCGTGCGCATTGGTGCCGTGCCTGCGATGCGGCTCCGGTCCGGCGGTGCCAGCCATTCCTGGCTCTGGCCCAGGTTCACGACGCTGTCCAGCATGTCGCCTCCGCGAAGGGCGGCTGCGGCGGATTCTGTAGGTGCGGTGAGGAACCAGGCTTCGTAGTGGTCGTCCAGGACACCGTGGGCTTGCGGCAGCCAGGCGGTGAACACAGGTTTGCTTTCCACCTGCAGGTTCTTCAAAGGCTCGACGCCGGGCGCGTCACCGAGGATGAGCCGCGCCTTGGCCTGTGCTCCGAGGGCGATGTCACCGGTAGCTTCAAAGTAGATGTCCGATTTCCAGAGCATGTTCCGGAAGACGCAGTAGTTCGAGGCAGCAAGCTTCAGCGGCAGGTGAGTTGCGCTTGGTGAATCGGGACGTTCGATCTCGATGTAGCAACCCAGCCGGCCGTCCTTGTCGTATTGTGCTGACACGGTGGAATCAGTGACCACAAAGTCCAGGTTGGCCTGGTGCTTCGGCATGCCCCAGATTCCCTTGCCACCCTTGACCGAAATCTCCGAACTGACGGGGAGGTCCACCACGAACTGTCCCAGCTTGAAGGTTTTTTGGAAGATCAGCGGGAGGATGGGCGGGGCCGGCCTGCTGCCGTGGGTGATGGCGATGGCCAGTGAGTATTCGATGTACTTGCCGATGTCCGTGGACTTGTAGTTGACCACGGTGACCACCAGCAGCCCTTTGCCGCCCAGGCTGAAGGGCCGCATCTCCGTGCCGGGGAGTGCTGCCGCTGCGGCTTTCTTGTTGATGGGGAAGGCCGCCATGAGCACAGGGGAGTCATCGGAATTGACCGGCATGACGTACTTGATGCCATCGGCCAGTGCGTGCTGGCCGCGGAGGCGTTCCTGGCGTCGGGGAACCGGGGATGGCATGAGCTTGAGCAGGGGGCTAACCAGTTCGGTGAGTGTTTTCATGACCTTGGCTCCTGGACTGGATTGAGTTTCTGGGTTTTGTTGAGCTCCTCGACGATGACCGGGAAGGTGTCCTGCCACGCATGCTGGCCAAAGAAGACGTCCAGATGTCCGTAGCCGGGAATGAGGTGGAGCGAGTCCTTCCCGGGTCGGTGTTTCTGGAAGAAGTCGAAGGTGCGTTGTTGGCTTTCGGGAAGGAAACAGAGGTTGTCCAGCCCGGCGATGAACGCGAACCGTGCATCGGTTTGGGGAGCCTCGGCCACAAAGTTGTCCGGCAGTTCCGGATGGTTTCCGGCAGCTACCATGTGCCCGGCTTTGATGCTGCGGCCCATCTCCTCGAAGAACGTCACCGGGACCTCGGCGAACTCGCCGCTGAGCCATTGGTGAGTGGCGTCGTCGAGGTTTTCGTGGGCCCACAGCGCGGGGCGGCCGCTGCCGTACGTGAAGCTGACCATCTTGCAGACGATGTTGTCGCACTCGCGGTGCGTGGCCTTGACCAGGCCTCGGATGGCCCGCGTGAAGTAGCCCTGCGATTTGTATCCCCAGGCGGGGGACAGGTAGGGAGTGAAGATCTTGACCACGGGTGTCAGGTAGTCGATCTTGAGCCGCGAGAACGCAGGCACCACGGGATGCAGGGACACCGCGTTGGAGACGATGGTGTCCACTTGGGGCAGGAGACCAGCCACAGCGGACATGGTGAACGACGTCGAGCCCTGGCAGTGGATGACGGCCTTCATCGTTTCCGCGCCGGTCGCGTTCAGGACATGCTCGACGGCGGCGGGGTGGTCGTACACCGCGGCGTCGGCAAGCGTCCAGGACAGGGGATCGAGGTCGATGGATGCCCTCCAGTTCAGCATCCACACATCCCATCCGTCCTCTAGCAGGACGTCCACTATGGTGGTCCGGACGGGGGGCCTGAACAGCTCCGCCCGCACGCCGGAGCCGTGGACCAACATGACCGGTCCTTTAGTCACCTCCACGGGCGACGTCACATGGACCAGGCTCAAGGGCGTGTTGTCCCGGGCCCGGAACGGGATGACCTCGGTCCGGTGCTCGGCACGGGTGATGATCATGGTGCGGTTCCTTTCCGCGTGATGGTGATGGGTTCTTCAAGCAGCCGCACGGCGGGCAGGCTGGACTCCGGAACCAGCCGCGCGCCGTCGTCGTTCTGTGCCAGCCGCCAATCGCGGCAGACTTTATCCACCACGAGCGGGTAGACAGTGAGGCTGCCGTCAGCGGCGAGGTGGAGGCGCAGGAATCCTTTGTGGTCCTCAATGGATTGGCCGGACATTTTCCAGGTAGAGACCTCCCCACTTGGCGTCGCAAGGATGAACAGCGCGAAGGCCTCGCTGCCAAGGGCCCAGCCACCCAGGTACACCAGCGCGAGCGCCAGCAGCAGGATGACGACGTCCGGCCAGCCGTCCGGCCAAGGAAGCAGGATCACGACGGCGGTACTCACCGCGAGCGCGGACAGCTGGTAGAGCGCGCCGCGGGTGAAGACCACGATCCCTGCCTTGGCCAGTCCAATCAGTCGTGCCGCTAGTGAGACGACTGCGAGCAGGAGGGGCACCGCAAGGATCAGGATGACGGTGAGGAGCAGCGTGTTTCCGCGGGTCAGGCTGCGGAGGCTGTCCACGAAGGATTCCCCGCGGAATGCGCTGAAGACTGTCCAGAGCGTTACTGCCGCGATCACGTGCACAATGCCCAGGGACAAACCGAAGCCGGGGTTGCGGATGGGGAGCCAATATAGCGAGAAGGGGTTCGCGAGACGTGGACCGAGCAACTGGGAATCGGCCTGGTCCGGGTAGAGGGTGGGCATACGGGTGAAGTGGCGGGTTGGTGCTTGTTCGTGGACGCCGTGGGGGTTTCCGGGTTGGGTGACGCTGGAGGACAGGCCCGGTGCGTTTTCGTGGCAGGGAAGGACGAGGTGTTCAGGGAGCCAATGGGCATCTGAAAGGTAGGCACCACCCAGGCCGCAGGTGATCATTTGCGTTCTCGTTGGGTCCGGTGGGAGGTTTTGGGCGCCTGATTCATCCGTGCCCAGTTCGTCAGGAGAGGGGCGCTCCTCGTAGCGGGAATAGTGATGGAGGTCGCCGGTGAGCCACAGGCGGACGTTAGCGCCCGTGGCCTCGAACAGGCCCGTCTCAGGATCGAACCGACGCCGGAGGTAGTCCTGCTCGAAAAAGTTGACCTGCCTGAACTCATTCGGCCCCGCGTGCTCGGCGTCAACCCAAAAGGGAGCTGCCACGCACAGGATGATGGCGTCTCCTGGTTGGAGCTGGAGGGTGACGTTCCGGTAGAAGTAGTCCAGTTGGGGTTCGTCGATGTATTGCCCCAACTGGCTGTCCAGGCCCAGGAGCCACCAACCCGGCGTACCGTCCTGTGGTCCGCCGGAACCTTGCTTGGGTGATTTTCCGGTGAGCCGGACCGCGAAGTAGCTGCGCGTCTGGATGGTCCGCCAGCCCCCGATGCTTCGTTGCCGGGTGAACATCCGGATGAACGAGGTCAGGCCGTCGTACCAGTCGTGGTTGCCGGGGAGTGCGAGCATGATGGGTGTGGGATTGTGCTTGGTGGGCAGCGCCGTCCGGTATGGTCCTGCCATCCGATTCTCGTAGGCAGCCGGTGAGGCAACGGGGTAGACCTCATCGCCGCCGAGGACCAGCACCTTTCCGCGGGGGAGCTCATGGCCTTGAACGGTTAGCTTGTCCTGAGCGAGCAGCAGCGCGACGGAGTAGGTCGCGTCGAAGCCATCTCCAAGATCGGCGGTGTAATCGATCCACAAATCAGCAGGGCTTAGGGGCTCGCTGGGGTTTGTTCTGCGGGACGCCTCAAGCTCCCCGGGGGTTGGAAGCCCGCGGCTGGTGACCGGTGGCTGGGCTGGTTGGCCGGGGACCGGGAGTTTATCCAGGCGCAGGGGATCGGCCGGGAAGCTTCCCTCAAGTTCCCTCTTGTCACCGAAGTCTGCGAACACAGTAGCTGCCATGACCTTCAATGCCGTCCGTGCCAGCGACATCGGCGAGAGCCAGCGAACCGCTGCCTGGGGAGTGAAGCCCAGGACATTACGGTGCTTCGCAAGCTCCCAGCTCTTCATCTGCGTGGCCGTCGCAGTGGGCTCCGGACCGGGAACGGGACCCGTTTGAGGCCCCGCCCGTAGACCTCCCACAACTCGCCGGCGAACAATTTCATGAAGGACGCCAAACCCACAGCAGGCGCCGGGCCCTCGGCACGGAAGGTGGTCAGTTGCTTGGCGAAGTCCAGGGGGCGGATGTACAGAATGCCGGCACCGAAGATATCCTCGTTGGCTGGCTCTTCAGCGTCAGCCGTTTCCGACGGCGGAACGTGGCCACGCAGGATCCTCGCGTACAAGGTGGTGGTGTCCTGCCAGATATCCAGACCCGCCTCGTTATGGATCAACTTGTACCCCGTGAACGTGAACGGCGTTCCGCCCGGGTCCCGCAGCCACAACCGATAGAGCATGCGCCTGGCCGGCCTGCCGTCGTCGGAAACGTCCTCCACAAAGAGGTTGAACCAGCCGCGCTCCACCGGCATGCGGCCACCGAAATAGTCTGCGAGGACATAACCCTCAGCCTTCGCAGGGTGGCTCGGATCCTCCACGAACGCGTCCATGTCCTCGGCGGTAATTGTCAGCTCGAACATGATCCTGCGGCCACGGTCCCTGCCCAGGCTTCGCCCCTTCTCGGGATCACTGAGACCGGGACTGAACCAGCCGTGCATCTGCTCCGTGAAACGCACAGAGGTGGTGGTCTCTGTAGCCGCCGGTTTCTGGTCTTGGGGTTGCTGGGTTTGGGGTTGTGGCAGCCCCAAATCACGGCTCCTTGCTCCCGTGGTGGCGGCTGCGCCCTCTGCGACTGCGCCCTCTGCGACTGCGCTCGCAGGCCGCTCCTTCCGCGCGCCCTTGCCCTTGGTAGCATCCGGTGCCAATTCGCGCGGAGCCGAAGCGTCGACCAAGTGGTCAGTGGCCGGGTCGTCACTTCCAGCAGCGTCGGCGGGGGTAATTCCCTTGTGTCCGGCGCTGTGGGCGTTCTCCAGGATGTGACGGCACGCCCGTTCGGCAAAAGCAGAAATGGTCAGCGAAGGGTTGGCGCCCACGGGGCCAGGCATGGCTGCCCCATCCATCACGAACAGGCCGGGATAACCGAACACCTCGCCGTAGGAGTCGCACACCGCCTCGCCCGGGTGGCGGCCCGACGGTGCTCCGCCGATGGGGTGGACCGTGATGACACGTTTGGCCCACCACAGAGGGTTGTCTATGAAATCTCCGTCGAGGTCCTTGGCGATTTCGGACATTGTTCCGCGGACGCGTCCGAAGTAGTCCTTGGACGTGGCCATCGTCCAGGCAATGGCGAGCCTTCCGTCGCGAAGGGTCATGACGCCGTCGGGAATATCCCGGCCCATCCCCAGCAGCGGCACGGAACTGGAGGATAGGCGGCCGTCACCCAGTGCGGCGGCGAGGTCGGCGGAGACGTTCGAGCGCCCGGCGTCGAAGAGCCTGTCCTTCAGCAATTGGCGGGCAACTTTGGCTGTGCGTTTGACGGTGGTGCCGAGCTGGGCGGTCTCCATGAGCCAGTTCATGAAGGCCGGATACCCGGCGTCCTCCACGTAGTAGCCGCGACCATCGCCGTCGTCGTCGTTGGAATCGGGGATCCTGATCGCGGTGGTGATGACTGGTCCGCGGCTGCCGGTGAGTGTTCGCACGCCGGGTGGGGATCCGTTGGCCGCGGGCGTCTTGGCGCCCATGATGAACGTCAGGAGATCGCCATTGCCGCTGAAACGGGTGCCTACGGCGTCGCTCAGGGCCGGGAGGGAGCTTCGGTTGCGCAGGAGCAGGAAGTTGGTGCCGAACGTGCCGGCGCCAAGGATGAGCCTGTGGCAGTGAATGATCCTCTCTTTCAGGAGTTCGCCCTGGCGCTCGGGATCATGCACCACGTAGCGGACCTCGTACCCTCCCCTCGCAAGTGGCCTGATCCCGCGGACGTCGTGGAAGGTGCGGATATCCGCGCCCTGATGAGCTGCGGCCGAAATGTAGTTGTGGTCCAGCGTGTTCTTGGCGCCGGCGTTGCAGCCGATATCGCACTCACCGCTGAGCGTGCACGTGGTCCGGACGGTGTTTGGTCCGTGGATGCTGCCGTAGGAGGGGAGTGGGAGGGGCCTGTTGGTTTGGGGTTCCTTGGTGGGATCCGTGGAAAAAGTGACGGCGATGGGTGGCCTGCTGATAGGTAGGCCGAGGGTTGCGGCCGTTTTCTCCATGGCCATCGTTTTGGGCGTGTCGTTGTACGGATAACGGACCGGTTGGAGCATGTCTTCTGCGGCCTTGTAGTACGGATCAAGGTCCGCCCGCGTGAAAGGCCAATTCTCGTAACCGCCGCCGGGGATGGGGGACTCGTTGACGAACCATTTTTCGTCCTTGCGCAGGAGGACGTTGGCGTAGATCAGTGAGCCACCGCCCAGACCGCTGGACACCAGGCCTTCCGTGCCGCGGAATGTCCAGGCATCAAAAAGCCCATACAAGCCGCGATCCGGGTCCCAGAAATTCCTGCCCATCTCGGCTGGCGAACGCGCGAAACTACCGGGCGGATAGGGTTTGCCACGTTCCATGAGCACCACGGATTGTCCGGCCTCGGCCAAGCGCAGGGCAGCCACCGAACCGCCGAATCCGGAACCGACCACCACGGCGTCAACTTTTTCGATGCCTTGTCTTTGGACGTTCTGCGTTTCGACGCCTGCTTCTCCGTCCCGGGCGGTGTGGCGTGCACTGTGGCGTGCCGGATCGGTTGCGGGTTCCGCACCCGTATTCCCGCTGTTCCCGGTCCCCAGACGACCCATGGCCGTTCCTCTCAGAGGAAAGCTGACCTGAAGGCAGCCCCGGCCTGACCGGGCGGTGCCTCCGGACTATCGCCCTTATGTTCCCACCGGGCCGGGGATCTGTCCATGAGGTGGAGTTATTCCGTTGATCCGGCGTGACTGGTTGGATGTCACGCGATGATCCGTGTGTACACCAGGTCGAAGTCGTGCTCAAGAGGTCCGCCGAGGTAGGTTCCCCGCTCCCAGCGGCCCGTGATGGTGCTCCCGTCCTCGCTGATGTGGCCGATGTAGCGTTGCGGCCAATCGGGCCCATCCCGGAAAAGGGTCCACACGTTCCCTTCCAGGGTCATGTCCAGGAGGCGGGCGACGCCTCGGGAATCGAAGTAGTGCTGCTGAAGTGCGCCGTCTGATCCTGTAGCGCCGATGGCGCAGATTGCATTCGGGAATTCGGGCCTCTCAACAGTGGAGCGTTGGATGAGGAAACCGCCGCCTGGCAGCCATTCGAACGTTGTTATGCCGACCGCGTCCATGCCTGGGGCAGTAGTCTCCCATTCGCCGACCAGGATGTTGAGCCGCTCCAGCAGTTCGGATGTCATGTGGTCCTCCTGAGATGTGTAGCCCCAGTTTCCGCCGCAGGTGAGGATTTGGCGAGGGCTGCCCAGATTGGCGAGGGCTGCCCTGGTTGGCGAGGGCTGCAGGCTGGCTTCCTGACCCTGTTTGGCGGGCACTGGCCCACAAATCACCCAAAGGAGGTTGATTGTGGCCGTGCTCGCTGGCAAAGAAGGTCAGGAAGCAACGCCTTCCCGCGTTGCCGGGTGGCATGATGGGCCCATGAGCCGAGTGACGTGCGATCTGACCATCTCCCTGGACGGCTTCATTGCCGGTCCCAACCAGCGAGTCTCGGAGCCACTGGGCGACGGCGGCGAACTCCTGCACCGATGGATGTTTGAAGAGGCCGAAGCCAACGCGGCCCAGGTTGAAGAAATCCTCGCAGCCGGTGCGTTCATCATGGGGCGGAATATGTTCGCAGGCCCCGGACCAGACGTCTGGGACGAGGAATGGCGCGGATGGTGGGGTGAAGAACCGCCATATCACGCCCCGGTTTTCGTCCTGACACACCATCAGCATGAGCCGCTGGAAATGCAGGGCGGCACCACCTTCCATTTCGTGACCGACGGGATCGAATCCGCGCTTGCCCAGGCACGGGAAGCTGCGGGAAGCAAAGACGTAGCCATCGCTGGCGGAGCCCAGACAGCCCGGCAGTACCTCGACGCAGGGTTGATGGACGAGCTACGGCTACATATTTCGCCCATGATTCTGGGCGGAGGCGAGCGGCTGCTGGACGGCGTGGGCAATCTCAAGCTTGAGCCGACGGAAGTGGCAGGCACCAAGCTCGTCACCCATGTGCGGTACCGCCTGCCCCGGTAAGACCCCGGCCTGACACGCCGGCGCACCACATCCAGCCCAAGCATCGGCCACTTTGAACAAAAGGCCTTCAATGCCTAGTCTTTAAGCAACAGGTGCACACGAGTGCACATATGTACTTATCGACGGGTTGGATTCGATGTTGTCCGTTTTGCGGAATTCGACGTACCGGCGGTTGTTTTCAGCGCAGGTCGTCGCTCTGGTGGGGACTGGCCTGCTCACCGTGGCTCTTGGCTTGCTGGCGTTTGACCTGGCTGGCAGCAACGCAGGTGCCGTGATGGGAACGGCGCTAACCATAAAGATGCTCGCGTATGTTGGTCTCGCCCCGGTGATCAACGCCTTGGTGGAGCGTCTTCCAAAGAAGCCGGTGCTGATCGGCGCGGACCTGGTCAGGGCTGCGATGGCTCTCTGCCTGCCGTTCATTACCGAAGCCTGGCAAATCTACGTCGTGATTTTCCTTCTGCAATCGGCATCCGCAACCTTCACGCCGGCGTTCCAATCCCTGATTCCCACTGTGCTCAAGGATGAAAGAGACTACACGCGGGCCCTGTCTTTGTCGCGGCTGGCGTATGACATGGAGGCCCTCGTCAGCCCGGCAGCGGCGGCCCTGCTGTTGAGTATCACCAGCTATAACAACCTGTTCCTGGGCACAGTCGCAGGGTTCTTGGTTTCCGCTGGCTTGGTGGCCATGACTGCCCTTCCGGCGGCTCCGGTTGGCTCCACCACGCAGGGATCTCTCTGGCACCGCACAACCTTGGGTGCCAGGATATTTTGGCGGAACCGGAGGCTCAGGTCCCTGCTCGCCTTGAATGTGGTGGTGGCAGCACCCACAGCGCTGATACTGGTCAACTCTGTGGTTTACGTGCGTGAAGTCCTTCACCGGCCTGAGACAGATTTGGCCTTGGCCCTCGCCTGCTTCGGAGTGGGCTCAATGATTGTTGCTATCTCGGCCCCCAAAGTGCTGGAACGGTTCGGGGACCGGGCTGTGATGCTCACAGGCGCAACGCTGATTCCCCTCGGGCTGGCTGGGGCGACGGCTGTCACCCTTTTTGCCGAGCCTGGGGCGGGATGGTGGCTGCTGCTGGGACTGTGGTTCCTGCTGGGCGCAGGCAATTCGACCATCCTCACTCCGTCCTCACGCCTGCTGCGCGAAGCATCCACGGAACAGACTCGGCCCTACGTATTTACTGCTCAGTTCTCGCTGTCTCACGCCTGCTACATCCTCAGCTACCCGTTGGCTGGATGGCTTGGTGCTGCCGCCGGTTTGGGTTGGGCTGCAGGGGCCCTGACAATTCTTGCGATACTAGGCAGTGCAGGAGCTTTCCTGTCCTGGCCGCGGCATGATGCCGGGGGAGCAGGAGCACCCGATCTGAAGGAGCGCTACGTTGAGCAGCCAGCCGAGTAATCCTTTCCCTGACGCTCCCAACGAGCCCTCGCTCTTCCACCCGGTCACGCCGGGACCCGAACTGCTGGAAAGCGCAGCCGGGACTCTTCGAATGCTCGCAGAACCTACGCGGTTGCACCTGCTGTGGCAGCTCGCCCAAGGCCCCAAGACCGTCACGGAACTGGTCGAAGCAGCTTTGGTCCCTCGCACCGTTATCAGTCAACACCTTGCCAAACTGAGGCTTAGCGGCTTGGTGGACACCCGCAAGGACGGGCGGCACGTTATCTACAGCCTCCATGACGGCCACTTGGTGAGGCTCATCCAGGAGACCATCAACCTCGCCGACCACCAGGTCACTGGCGAACCCACTCATAACTAACCCGCCACGCGCCTGACCGGCGCTGTCGAGTTGCGCACCACCAATTGCGGCATGAGGCGTTCGTCCGCGATAGGGGCATCCGGATTATTGAGCCGTTCCAAGGCTACTGTGCCGGCGGTCCGACCCAATTCAACAGCATGCAAGTCCACGGACGTCAGGTCGATGCCGTGCAGATGTGCGGTCTTGGTATTGTCATAGCCCACAAGGGACAAATCTTCGGGAATCGAGAGTCCCCGTGCGTAGGCGGCTTCACGTACGCCAAGCGCCAACTGGTCGTTGTGCGTGAAAATCGCAGTCGGCCGGTCGGAATGGTCTAGCATCTGTGCGGCGGCCCGCAGTCCTGCATCCGGTGTGAAGTCCTCTGCTGCGACCGTCTGCGGTGAGAGCCCGGCGTCGCGCATTGTTTGCTCGTAACTCTGGCGGCGGACGACGTGGCCGTCGTAGACCGGGCCAGAGAGATGGGCGATGCGCGTATGCCCGAGTCCGAGGAGATGCTCGGTTGCCGCCCGTGCGCCCGCCAGGTCATCCGAGTACACGCTGTCCACGCCGAGCACCGGCCGGGTCACACTCACCAGGGGGACGATCCGGGCCATCTCTTGCACCCGTTCGTCGGAGTCCAGCAGCGTAGCTGCGATGATAATTCCGACCCGGGCCTCAATGAGCGATTCCAACGCGCCGGGATCGACGCCGTCCACGGACCGCGAAACGCTTAAGATGAGTCGGTTACTGTCTTGGGGGAGCGCGGTGCGGACTCCGCTGAGGACATCAGCGTAGATCTCGTTGCGGATGTCGAGCAGATAAAGCCCGACGGCGGAACGGTGCTTACGTGCCAGATCGGCCGCTACCGCGTTGGGCCGGTACCCCAGACGCTTGGCGGCCTCGAAGATGGCCTGCTTCGTCTCGTGGCTGACACCTGGTGCGCCGCGGAAGGCGAAGGAAACCAAGGTCCGGGACACGCCCACTTCGCGCGCGACGTCGCTTTGCGTGGCGGGGCGGTGCTGAGCGTCAGGAGCCATAGTTCATCCTCCCACGGGGGAAAGAAGGAAAATTCGTCATTTGTTAGTTTGACCTTACATTTAGGCCTTTCGCGCGTTAGTCTGTACTTCAGGGCAGGCGAGTATGGCCTGCAACACACTGACAAAGGAGTCCTGATGGCTGCTACGCAAACGCAGAGCAAAGGAACCGGCAATGCCGCCCTTCCTCCGCTAACCAATGGCCCGCATCGTAAGCGCTTGGGCCTTGTTGCCCTGGTGGCTACGTTCGGGGGCCTGTTGTTCGGCTATGACACTGGTGTCATCAACGGCGCGCTGAGGCCAATGACAGCGGACCTCGGACTGACACCACTGACGGAGGGGATCGTCACCAGTTCACTGTTGTTTGGGGCAGCTGCCGGAGCAGTCGGCGGTGGCCGCCTCTCGGATAGCTGGGGCCGCAGGAAGACCATCATCCTCCTGGCCGTGCTGTTCCTTGCGGGCACGCTGGCCTGTGTCTCGGCGCCAAGCTTCGAGGTAATGGTCATCGGGCGCGTCATCCTCGGCCTGGCCGTTGGCGGTGCTTCCACCGTGGTGCCCGTCTTCCTTGCCGAGTTGGCGCCCTACGAAATCCGTGGTTCCCTGGCCGGGCGGAACGAACTCATGATTGTCATCGGCCAGCTGGCCGCGTTCGTTGTCAATGCCATCATCGGTAATGTCTGGGGCGAAGTGGGGGGAGTCTGGCGCATCATGCTCGCTGTTGCCGCCCTGCCCGCCATCGCACTGTTCTTTGGCATGCTGCGGATGCCGGAATCTCCACGCTGGCTCATCTCAAAGGGTAGGAACCCGGAAGCCTTGGCGGTGCTGAAGACCATTCGATCGGACGAGCGCGCCGAGGCAGAAATGGCAGACGTGAAGCACCTGGCGGACGAAGAAAGGGCATCGAGGGCTACCTCATGGGGTGCACTGAAGGACAAGTGGATCCTGCGCATCATTCTTGTAGGCATTGGGCTGGGCGTTGCCCAGCAGCTGACGGGCATCAACTCGATCATGTACTACGGCCAATCCGTGCTCGTTGAGGCTGGATTCGACTCCAATGCCGCCCTCATCGCCAACATCGCGCCCGGTGTGATCGCCGTCGTCGGTGGTGTCATTGCGCTGACGCTGATGCAGCGCGTCAACCGCCGCACAACGTTGCTCCTGGGTTTCACCTTGACTACGGTCTGCCACTTCCTCATCGGTATCGCGTCGATCGTCCTCCCGGTGGGCAACCCGGCAAGGCCGTTCGTGATCCTTTTCCTGGTGGTTGCGTTCGTGGGATCCATGCAGACGTTCCTGAACATTGCGGTGTGGGTGATGCTGTCCGAGATCTTCCCGCTGCACGTCCGCGGCTTCGCCATCGGCCTGTCCGTGTTCTGCCTGTGGATCGCAAACGCCCTGCTGGGTCTCTTCTTCCCCACCCTCGTTGCAGGGATGGGGATCACGGGAACGTTCTTCCTCTTTGGTGTCGTGGGCATCCTAGCCCTGGTGTTTATCTACACCCAGGTCCCCGAAACCCGTGGGCGTACGCTGGAGGCTCTCGAAGAGGACGTGACCACCGGCGCCATCTACCTGGTGCACAAGAACTAGTCGCTTTTCCAAAACCGCCGGAGGGGAGCGACGCTCAACGCGTCGTTCCCCTCCGGCGGTTTTGCGAACCTCTGGTTAGTGCACGACGGCGAAGCTCACCAGGCTTGCCCCCTCACCTTCCGCGAAGAGGGCGACGGCGGTACTGGAGTACGCGGGAAAGATTTGGTCGGTGATGGTCGCCCTCCCGTCCTGGGCGAAGACCTCGACGGAACAGCGATCCAGGAAGATCCGAAGCCGTATCCGGCCATCTTCCAACGGCACAGCAACGCGATCCACTGACGGAAATGCCTCGTGGAATCCCACGTTGCCGGATTCGGTTCGGTCCAGGCTGAGTTCCCCCGTTGCCGGGCTGTAGGCCAGCACTGTGCGCTCTGAGCCTGCGGAAAAGACACCCGTCGCGGCGTCTCGCTGCGGGTCGGCCCGCAGCACGATGCCGACCCTTCCGGCATGCCCGGGCTCGAACTCGGCCTCGATCCTCAGCACGTCCCTGGATACCGCTTCGGGAAGCCACGTCAGGCCGGATTCCAGCCGTTGCCGCCCCAGTGTCATCTCCGTCCCATGGCCTTCGAAAGGGTCAATGGCCTCCTGTACCAGCACGGGACGCCCGCCGCGGGAAACCAGCTTCACTTCGCGAACGAGCGACATAGCGCTGCGCCAGCCGTCGGAGGGCGTCTCAGCGCCGTACTGCCAGTTGTTCATCCAGGCGATCATGAGCCGGCGTCCGTCGGGTACGTTGCTGAAGGACACGGCGGCGTAGTAGTCCCGGCCCCAGTCGAGCCAGCCGTACTCGGCCATCCGGGTGTCATCGGCCTGGAGGCCTTCGGTGACGGTAGTTTCGGAATGGAACGTCACGCCGTCGAACGTTCCGAGGAAGTACTGGCCGCCGGAGCCGCCGGCGATACCGCCCGGGCTGAGGTTTACCACCAGAACCCACCGGGTGTTGGAGGCGTCGCCGTCCACCGGAAGTTCAAACAGGTCGGGGCATTCCCACACGCCTGCGGTGGCGTTCGCCGGGCCGAAGGTGCTGAGGTATTCCCAGGACAGCAGGTCCGGTGAGCTGTAGAGCACGACTTCGCGACGGGCTGCTTCGACGGCGACCATGACCCAGTAACTGCCGGCGGCGCCGTCGTACCAAAACACTTTCGGATCCCGGAAGTCCGGGGAGATCCTGTCCAGCACAGGGTTTCCCGAATGCTTCGTCCAGGTGGTTCCGTCGTCCGTGCTGTAGGCAAGGGACTGCGCCTGGAGGCCGGCCATGGGCGAGCCGGAGGTGTAGGCGCTCGTATAGATCGCCACGAGGGGTGGGTTGTCCGGGGTGCCGAAACTGCTCGTGTTATGGATATCCACCACAGCGGAGCCGGAGTAGATGGCTTCCTCGTCGTCGCAGGGGATGGCCACCGGCTGCTCTTCCCAACGCAGCAAGTCCACCGAGGTGGCGTGACCCCAGGACATGTTGCCCCACGTATCGCCGTCGGGGTTGTGCTGGTAGAAGAGGTGGTAGACGCCATTTGAGTAGAGGAGTCCGTTGGGGTCGTTGAGCCAGTTGCGCTCCGCGGAGTAGTGCCACTTGGGCCGGTACCGGCAGTCGAGGTCGGTGGTTGTGTTCATGGGAGTATTTTTCTTTCGCATGAGAGGCAGGCCGGGTCAGCCCTTGACGCCACTGGAGGCGATGCTGTTGATGAAGGAGCGCTGGAATGCGATGAACAGCACCACCACCGGGACGGTGATGAGGGAGGCATAAGCCATGACTTCGCCCCAGGAGACGTTGAGCTGGAAGAAGTATTGGATGCCGATCATGACGGGTCGGAGCTCCTCGGACTGGACCACCATGAGCGGCCACAGGTAGGAGTTCCAGGCGGGAAGGAACGTCAGGATCGCCACCGTGGCTGTCGCTGGGCCTGCCAGGGGCATCACCACCAGGCGGTAGATCTTGAACCAGCCAGCGCCGTCAATCCTCGCGGCCTCATCCAGTTCCTTCGGGATGGACTCAAAGTACTGGTGGTACAGGTAGATGGAGAACGCATTGGCGATGAACGGGATGATCTGGACCTGGTAGGTGTCCAGCCAGCCCTTCGAAATCTCCAGGCTGAACCCGTTGAGCTCAAAGAACGGCAACTGGTTCACCCACCACACCAGCGGCAGCGCCAGAGTCTGGAAGGGCACGATCAGCGTGGCCAGGATCGCCGTGAACACTATGCGCTTGCCGCGGACCTGCATCCGGGACAAGGCGAAGGCGCAGAGGCTGTTGATGAAGATCCCCAACACCACCGTCACGGCCGAGACCCCGATGGAGTTGATCAGGAAGCGGGCGGCTGGCACGCGGTCAAACACGGCAGCGTAGTTGTCGAACGAGATATTGCCGATGGGCAGGAAGGCTGCCACTGAGGACATGTCCCCGAAGATCTGCTGGTCCGGCTTGAGTGAAGACACCAGCATGAAAAGGAGGGGGAAGGCGGCGACGACGGCGAACAGGATCCGTACGACCATGGTGCCTGCACTGCTGAGACCCTTGGATGTGAGTGTCTCTTTCATGTCAGTCCTTCTCTCGGGTCAGGTAGCGCTGCACTGCGGAGATCAGCAGCACCAGGACGAAGAATACGAGGGAGATGGCCGAGGCATAGGATGTTTCCTGCTGCTTGAAGCCGGAGCGCACCGCCTCGAAAATGATGGTGGTGGTGGAATCGAGCGGGCCGCCCTGGGTCATGACGCTGACTTGGTCGAAGAGCCCGAGCGCCTGGATGGTGATGGTCACCAGGATCAGGGTGCGGGTGTGCTTGAGGCCTGGCCAGGTCACGTAACGGAACTGGTGCCAGCGGCTTGCTCCGTCAAGCTGGGCTGCCTCGTACAGTTCCCCGGAGATGCTCTGCAGGCCGGCGAGCCAGATGATCATGTGGAAGCCGGCGGCCTGCCAGATCGACAGAATGATGATGGCCGGCATGGATGTGGCGGGATCGTTGAGCCAGTCCGGGCCGTCGATCAGGCCGAAGCTGGCCGCGGACAGGAACTCATTGATCAGCCCGTCCTTGCGGTACATGAACAGCCACAGCAGGGACACCACCACCATGGATGTCACCACGGGCAGGAAGTACAAGGTGCGGAAGAAGTTCACCCCGCGGAACTTCTTGTTGATCAGCAGCGCCATCGCCAGGGCAAGGCCTGACTGGACGGGCACCACCACAACCGCGAAGTAGCTGACGTTCAGCAGTGCCCGCCAGAACGTGGGATCCGTGAAGAGCCGGACGAAATTGTCCGCACCCACAAACTCAACGGGTCGCGGTGAGACAAGGCGGGCGTTGGTGAATGCCAGTCCGAAGCCCAGGATCGCCGGGAGGAAGACAAAGAGCAGCAGTAGGGCCGCGGCGGGGGCGATCATTGCCCATCCGCTGAGCTGCTCGCGCAGATGGCGCGGTCGGCGATGCGGTTTGCTGGGCGGTGCGGCAGGGGCCGGGGCCGCCAGGCGGCGGCCAGGAGTCGGGGGAATTTGGGTGGTTGTCATGGGGTTCTCCGTTGACAGTCGGGGGCCGGGAGGTCCGACGACGACGGCGGGTGAGTGCCGCCGTCGCCGTTCCGTTCGGCTGCCACCGGCTAGTTCTTGTAGCCGCCGTTGGACTTGATGTTGGCGTCAATCGCCTTGACCGCCTTGTCCAGGGCCATCTTGGGATCCGCGCCGGCCAGGATGTCCTGGACAGCCTTGCCGTATTCGGTAGCGATGAACGGGTAAGCGGGGGTTTCAGGCCGCAATACCGCGTACTGGCGGGAGAACTCCATGAAGATACGGTTGGCACCGCCCTCGGCGAATGCGGGAATCAGGGCCGCGGCTTCATTGGTGGCGGGGATGCCTCCCGTTGCCTTGATGACCGAAGCAACGTTTTCCGGCTTCAGGGAATAGGACAGGTAGTCCATCGCGGCATCCATGTTGTTGCAGCCGCTGGTGACGCCCCACTGCCAGGAAGCTCCGCCGATCTTGGGACCGTTGCCCAGGTCCACGCTGGGCATGACCACCAGCTCATCTCCCAGGGCGGCCCGGGCCTTGTCGCCTGCCCAGGAACCGGTGTAGAGGAGGCCGCTCTTGTTGTTCAGGAAGTCCTGGGTGGAATCTTTCCCGCTCTTCGTCGCCATGAAGCCCTGATCCGCCAGCCCGCGGAACCATTTGGCCCATTCCACAGCTTTGTCGCCATTAAGGGCTCCGTCAGCCGACTGGTAATCCTCGCGGTTGATCAGGTCTCCGCCGAAGGACTGCAGGAACGGCGAGTATGCATAGGGAAGCCACTCACCCGTTCCGGCAGTACCCATGTCCAGCGGGTAATCCCATTTACCCAGTGCCTTGAGTTTGGTGAGCGCGTCCTGGAACTCGTCCTTCGTCCATGGCTTCTCAATGGTGGCCACCCGGACGCCCGCCGCAGCGAGATCGGATTTGCGGGCAAACATGGACAAAGCGACGTCGCCGTACCCAACCGCATAGGTCTCGCCCTGCCACTTGGCAACGGTGCTGGGGAGGTTCTTGGAAAGGTCAGCGGACAGCTTCAGTGGCGCCAGGTACTTGGCCCACGCCCAGTTGGGAACGTTGGGCCCGTCAATGTCCACGATGCAGGGAAGTTTCCCGGCTGACGCGGCCCCAACGACGGAATCGTTGTACGACTCCTGCGGGAAGGCCTGCACCTTGATCTGCGCCTTCGCGCCACTGCTTTTGTTGTAGGAGTCAACGATCGCCTGGGTTGCCGCCAGTTCCTCCGGGTTTCCGGCGGCGTGGGTCCACATGGTGATCTCTTTGGGGCCTTCGCTTGTGGACGAGGAACTGCCCTTGCTGCAGGCGCCCAGGCCGCCAACGAGGGCAGCCGCAGCTATGCTGGTTGCCAGGATCCGTGTGAATCGTGTGTTCATGATTCTCAATCTTTCTGCTGTTTTTGGGTGTGGATGATTGGCCCGGGTCCTTTGGGGCGCAGCCGCTGCAACGGCTGCGTCCCTTTCTTTGCCGAATCCGGTGTTGTGACGCTGTGTTTTACGTGAGTCAGTGGTCTGTGTCAGTGTGGCGGCGCCACCGAGCCCCGTTCGATGACGGGGCAGAGGAGTTTTTTCTGCCCCGGCGGCGTGCCGGGTTTTTCAATGTCGTCCAGGAGCCGGGTAACGGCCCAGCACCCCATCTCGTAGTGCGGAAGGGCAACGGTGGTCAGCCCTGGCCACAGCGCATCTGCGATGAGTTCGAGGTTGTCCATTCCCACCACAGAGAGGTCTTCCGGGATGCGGAGGCCTGCTGCCGAAGCTGATTGGTAGGCGCCCATGGCCATGCGGTCGTTGAAGCAGAACAGGGCAGTGGGCCGATCAGGTAAGGACAGCAGTTGTGCCGCTGCTTGCCTGCCACCGACAGTGTCCGAGAGTGCGGAGGCGACGAGCCGGGGATCTTCCGGCAGCCCGTTGCGAATGAGGGCGTTTCGGTAGCCCTCCAGCCGTCCGTGCGTGGCCGGGATGTCATCAATATTGTTGATCATCCCGATCCTCGTATGCCCCGCAGCAGCCAGGATTTCCACCGCACTTTCTGCGGCTGCGATTTCATCCGGGACCACCGAGGAGATTGAACTGTCAGCGGAGGCCGCGTCCAGCAGGACGGTAGGTACTTCGTAAAGTTCCTCCGGAACCGTGACGCCCTGGTGGTACATCCGGGCGTAAATGATCCCGTCCACCTGGTGTTGCTGGAGGGTTTGGATTTCGTGTTTCTCAAGATCGTTGTCAAGCCCTGAATTGAGCACCATCAGCAGGTAGCCCCGCTGATATGCGGTTTCCTGGGCACCGCGGATCATGGCCCCGGCAAAGGGCGTGGTGGTGATTTGATCACTGACGAGGCCGATGATCTGCGAACGCTGGTTCCGCAGTCCGCTCGCCAGGCGATTGGGGGCGTAGCCCAGATCCTTGGCCACGGCCCGTACGTGTTCTTGCGTTTTGCGGTTCACGCGATCGCTCGTGGCGTCGTTGAGTGCATGGGACACCGTGGTGATCGAAACGCCGGCAGCCTTCGCCACTTCGCGGATGCCTACCCTCGTCGTCATCGACAGTCCTTTGCAAAACGTTTTGGATGTTGTTTGGATCACATTACCTAAAACGTTTTGCAGCTGTCAAGGACAAGGTTTCTGCCAAGGAAATGTTCCTGTCAGGACAAGGCGCGCGACAACAGCGCAGATCCGGTTAACGGCGAAAAGCACCGCAACGTCCTGGACGTTGCGGTGCTTTCTTGGGGCGAATCTAAGCCCGCAGCCGGTACCCGCGCTTCACCACCGTTTCGATGAGCTTGCCGTCCGGAAGCGAGGAACGCAGACGGCTGACGGTCATGTCCAAGGCGTGCACGGAACCGCGGAGGTCCAAGAGATCCGAGAGCGCTTCACGGGACAGCACCGCACCACCGGCGCCGAGCAGGGCCCGGAGCAGCAGGAGCGGGGCTGGTGCAAGGTCAATCACTTCGCCGTTGATCCGCAGGCAGCGCCCGCGGAGTTCGATGGTGGCGCTCCTGGTTTCCAGGCGGCGCACATGGTTCAGGGACAGGTGCTCTGTCACCAGGCGAATCAGTGCGCCCATGCGGTAGCGGTCGGGAATGAGTGGCGTCAGCCCGGCGTCGACCAGTGGCTGTGCGGTCACGGGCCCAACGGCGGCAACCGTCACAGGCCCTTTGAGCGCTTCAATAAGCTGGCGGTACAGACCCATCTCGTGCGCGGTGCTCCACATTGCGTCCACTGCCGGAGCGCTGGTGAAGGTCAGGACGTCAAGGTTGCCGTTGCACACGGCCTCGATCAGGCGCGGCAGCTTGTCCTCGCCGTCGGGCTTGACCCAGCGGTATGGCGTCACCGTCAGGACGGTGGCGCCGGACATGCGCAGCCGCTCCAGCTGGCGCACATCCGTGTAGCCGTGCAGCTGCACAGCAACAGTCTTGCCCCGGACGCCCTCCGCCAGGAGCATGTCCACGAGTGTGGCCGTGGTTTCGTCACTGCTGATTCCGACGTCGGCAAGGCCGGCCGCGCGGACGGCACCGCGGGCTTTGGGTCCCCGAACGAACATGCGGCACGCCGAGAGTGTTTCCAGAAGTTGCTCGCCGATGCCGAAGGAGTCCGCTGCCTCGCACCAGCGGCGCATTCCGTAGGCCGTGGTGGCGATGCAGATATCGGGCTTGGCGGCGATGATGGTGCGGGTGTCCTCGATGAGGACCATGTCCTCCTGCACGGGCGCGATCTTCAAGGCCGGAGCATGGAGCACGCTCGCACCGCGGCGTTCCAGGGCCTCGATGAGGTCCCTGGAACGGCGGTGCGAGGTGACGCCGATGCGGAACCCGTCCAGCGGCGCTTCGGTAGCTTCTGAAACGTCCGTGGCGGTTGTGACGTCTTGGATTTCAAAGGCACGTGCAACAGTCATTGATTTACTTTCAGGCTTCAAGGAGCGAAGCCGCGAGTCGGCTCAGTTCAGCGGATGCTTCGGCATGATTACGGTTGGCTTCAGCCACCCGGACCACCTCGCCAATGACCAGCACGGCCGGGTTGCTGCAACCGGTAGCTGCCGTTTCGATCGTACCCAGATCGGCGATGGTGGTGCGCTGACCCGGGCGGTAGCCGCGCTCCACCACGGCCATCGGCATGTCGGCCTCCATGCCCGCGCGGCGCAGGCCGGCGGCAAGCTGCGGGAGCGTTCCGATGCCCATGAGGACAATGATCGTGCCGCCGAGTCCTGCCAGGTGCGTGTGTTCTTTCTCCGTTAGGGGGGCGTGTCCGGAAACCACGGTAAACATGTGGCTGACCTCGCGGTGCGTCACCGGAATTCCCGCTGCGGCCGGAACGGAGATAGCGCTCGTGACGCCGGAGATCACGCGGACGGGAACGCCAGCGGCAACACAGGCGGCCACTTCTTCGCCACCGCGGCCAAAGACGTACGGGTCGCCGCCCTTGAGCCGGACCACGTTCTTACCCAGGAGGGCAGCTTCCACCATCAGTTTTTCGATGTCACGCTGCGTCACCTTGTGGTGCCCGGGCTGCTTTCCAACGTCCACCAGCTCGCCGGACGTCAGGTCGGCCAGTTCCTGGTACGGGGCCAGGCGATCGTAAAACACGACGTCGGCATCCCGCAGGGCGTCCACCGCACCAACGGTGAGGAGATCCAGGGCGCCCGGACCACCGCCCACCAGGGTCACATGACCCTCGATGCCTGGTGCCGGCTCGAAGGCAACCGGAATCCCGGCACCACCGCAGCGTTCCACCAACGGCTCCCAGCCGGTGTCGCCGTCGTCCACCACTGCTACCAGGAACGGACGCTCCGGAAGCGGACCGTCTCCGGGTGCGCCAGAAGGTGTGCTGAGGCGGAACACCTTGGCCCCAGCAGCCTGGTAGCGGCGAACCGCTTGGCGGGCGGTCTTTTCGGATCCGGTGACGAGTACTTCGCGGCCTGTTAGATCAATGGTGAGCTGCATGGATACCCCTAGTTCTCTGCGCCGACGGGTTCTGCGCCGACGGTTTCGCGGCGGACCGGGATAGTGGAGGCGATGAGCACGCCGCCCTTTTCCTCGTTCGTCGCGGGACGGATCTGGCCGCGCTCCGGAACGAAGGAGATGGACTCGTCCTTCTGGTTGGGGGCGTTGACGAAGGAGCGGAAACGGCGGAGGCGCTCCGGGTCCTTCAAGGTCTCAGCCCACTCGTCCTCGTAGGTGTCGATGTGCTTGGCCATGGCGGCCTCAAGCTCTTCGGCGATGCCCAGGGAGTCGTGTACCACTACTTCCTCGACGTGCTTGATGCCGCCGTCGAGCTCTTCCTGCCAACGCGCGGTGCGCTGCAGGCGGTCTGCGGTACGGATGTAGTACATGAGGTAGCGGTCGATGTACTTCAGCAGCGTTTCGTCATCCAGGTCCTTGGCGAGCAACTGCGCGTGTGCCGGGGTAGCACCACCGTTGCCGCCCACGTACAGGTTCCAGCCATCAGCGGTGGCGATGACGCCGACGTCCTTGCCGCGGGCTTCTGCACACTCGCGGGCACAACCGGAAACACCCATCTTCAGCTTGTGCGGGCTGCGCAGGCCCCGGTAGCGCAGTTCCAAAGCGATAGCCATGGCTACGGAATCCTGCACGCCGAAGCGGCACCATGTGGATCCGACGCAGGACTTCACCGTGCGCAGGCTCTTGCCGTAGGCCTGGCCGGACTCGAAGCCGGCATCAACCAGTTCCTTCCAGATGTCCGGCAGCTGCTCCAGGCGGGCACCGAACATATCGATGCGCTGGCCACCGGTGATCTTGGTGTAAAGGTTGTACTTTTCGGCGACCGCTGCGATGACGCCGAGACCCTTGGGAGTGATTTCACCACCGGCAATGCGCGGAACCACCGAGTAGGTGCCATCCTTCTGCATGTTTGCCAAGGCGCGGTCGTTGGTGTCCTGCAGGGAACCACGGCCGGCATCCAGGACGTAGGCGGAGTGCTGGCTGGCCAGGATGGAGGCGATGGTCGGCTTGCAGATATCGCAGCCGGCGCCCGTTCCATACTTGGCCATGATCTCCTCGAAGGAGGTCAGTTCCAGGACGCGGATGGCATCGAACAACTCCTGGCGGGACAGGCTGATGTGCTCACACAGGGCCTTGGAAACCTCGATGCCGGACTTCTTCAGTTCGCCTTCGAGGAGCTTCTTCAACATGGGGACGCAGGAACCACACTGGGTGCCGGCACGCGTGCAACCCTTGAGCTCGCCGAGCTCCTGCACGGGAGCGTTGCCCTCGCAGGCACCGCAACCGTTGACGGTGTCACGGATGGTTCCGGCGGACACGTTGTTGCAGGAGCACAGGATGGCATCGTCCGGAAGCTCGGTTTCCGGTGCCTCGCCGCCACCGGCAGCGCTCAGGAAAGCGCCGGGTTCGGCTGGCAGTTCACGTCCGAGCAGCGGGCGCAGGCTCATGTAAGGGGATGCGTCACCCACGAAGATGCCGCCCAGGAGGGTCTTGGCATCGTCAGTAGTGACGATCTTCTGGTAAACGCCACGGGCGGGGTCGGCATAGACGATTTCGAGGGAGTGCTCGGTGCGGGCGAAGGCATCACCGAAGCTCGCAACATCTACACCGGACAACTTCAGCTTGGTGGCGGTATCGAAACCGGGGAACGTGGCCGCCCCGCCGTGCAGGCGGTCCGCCACGATCTCGGCCATGGTGTTTGCCGGGGCAACGAGGCCCAGGCACATGCCTTCGAAGTTGGCCACTTCACCGATCGCCCAGATACCGTCCACCTCTGTGGCACAGAAATCGTTGATCACCACGCCGCCGCGCTGGCCCAGGCTGAACAGCTGCTCTTCGCCCTCAGCTGCGCGGAAGAGGTCATCGCGCGGCTTCACACCGATAGCCACGATCACGAGGTCCGCATCAATAGTCCGGCCGTCAGCCATCAGGACTCCGGTGACGTTGCCGTCGTCGTCCGTCAGTACTTCGGACGGGAAGACGCCACCGTGGACCTCGAAGCCCTTCGCCTCGATCAAGCGGCCGAGCGCCTGGCCGGCGCCTTCATCCAGCTGCGTGTTCATGAGCCACGGTGCACCGTTGATGACGATCGGCGTGGCGCCCAACTGCTCGGTGCCTGCAGCGGATTCAAGGCCCAGCAAGCCACCACCGATGGTGACCGCGTTAACCTTGCGGCCCAGCTTCTCGCGAAGCTCTGCAATGGCCTTGTTAATGGCCCAAACGTCCTCGAGCGTGCGGTAAACGTGAGTGTGCTCGGAACCAGGGATGGGAAGCCGGGCTGCATCCGAACCCGAGGCAACCACCAGGTGGTCGTATTCGTACTTGTTGCCTGCCGCCGTGAGGACGCTCTTGGCAACGGAATCGATCTTGACTGCGCGCTCGCCGGTCTTCAGCGTCAGGGCCTCGTGCTCCCACATGGCAGCATCGCCCAGGGTGAGGTCTACATCGGTTTCCGTCAGGGCCTTGCTCAACGCGACGCGGTCGTAGGGGAGGTGTGCCTCTTCGGTCAGCACCGTAACCTGCCAGCCTTCAAGACCGCGGTTGTACATTGCGTCGGCGAAACGGTGGGCCGCAGGGCCGCCTCCGACGACAACGATGCGGCGCGGGTTCTCTGTACTTGAAGTGTGTCCGGTCACTGGTGGGCCTTTCGCAGATGTTGCAGACGGATCTCCGCAACTTGTGCTTCCAGCCTAGGGACGGGCAGTTTCGCTTCAGTTTCCCCTTTGTTTCGTGATCTTAACTTCTGCATCACGAACGCATTTCGCGGGGTGTGAGGTCTCTTTTACGCACCGGACACAAATGCGGACCCCCGATGAAACACCCGCGCCCTAGCTTTGAAGAGTGGCCGCAAGCGTGGCCCGGTCCGGGGGAGTGAAGGTGGAAATTGCCAGCGCCCGGACACAGTGAGAGGGGCTGAAATGACCGTAATTCTGGACCGTGCCGACGAACTGACTACTACCGCCGTTGGCGAATGGCACCGTGTGTGCCCGGTGGACGAACTCGAAGTGGCCTGGGGCGAAGCGGCACTCATCGAAGGCCGGCAGGTAGCGTTGTTCCGCATCGCACCCGGCGAAGTCTTCGCCGTCGCACAGCAGGACCCGGCCACCCTGGCCAACGTCATGGCCCGCGGCATTATCGGGTCCCGCGGCAGCCGGCCAACCATTGCGTCGCCGCTGCACAAAGAGGTCTACGACCTCGAAACCGGTGAGTGCTTCACGGACCCGGGCCTCAAGCTCGCAACCTTTGCCACCCGCCTTGTGGATGGCTACATCGAGGTTGAACTCTAAGAACCCGCCAGACTCCGGCGGCTACAAGCCCAACGCTTCGCGGACATCCCGAAGGACATCGTCCAGGGATGTCCGCCCTGCTTGGCGTGCAGCGGGAAGCTCGGCCGCCGACTCCACAGCCTGGATGACCTCCAGGTAACACTTGAGCTTTGGTTCCGTGCCGCTGGGCCGGATGATCACGCGGCTCTGATCCCGCGTGAGGTACAAAAGCCCGTCCGTAGGCGGCAAGGATTCGCTGCCTTCGGCAAGATCGGTGAAAACCTCGACGGCGGAGCCTCCAAACGCTTCCGGCGGGTTGACCCGCAAGCGGTTCATCATGGCATCCAGGAGCCCCAGGTCTGCCACGCGGATGCTCAACTGGTCACTCGCATGAAGCCCGTGCACCAGGTACAGCTCATCCAGGGTGTCGAAGATCGTCTTGCCCTCGGCCTTTGCGGTTGCCGCCAATTCCGCGATCAACACGGCCGCTGAGATGCCATCCTTGTCCCGGACCAGATCCGGAGCCACACAGTATCCCAGCGCTTCCTCGTACCCATAAGTGAGTCCCGGGACGCGCGAAATCCACTTGAAGCCCGTGAGTGTCTCCTCATGGGCATAGCCCGCAGCGGCCGCAATGCGTGACAACAGCCGTGAGGAAACAATGGAGTTGGCGAAGACGCCTGCCCGCGGTTCGTCGCCTGCGCCGGCAGCCATGCGCGCAACGATGTGTGCGCCCAGGAGCGCCCCAACTTCGTCCCCACGCAGCATCCGCCAAGCCCCGGTGGCGGGGTCAACCGCAGCAACCGCAGCCCGATCGGCGTCGGGATCGTTGGCCAGGACGATGTCGGCACCCAGGTCCGCCGCGGCCGCAAGCGCCAGGTCCAGGGCGCCTGGTTCTTCCGGGTTGGGGAATGCGACGGTGGGGAAGTCGGGGTCAGGTTCGGCCTGCTCGGCGACGAGGGTGACGTCCGTGAAGCCTGCTGCGTTCAATACCGATACGGCTGTTTCACCACCCACGCCATGCATGGGGGTGAGGACAATCTTCAAGTCCCGCGAGGGGAAGTGCTCTGCATCCACCAAGCCTGCCATTGCCGCCTGGTATTCCGTGGCGATTGAGCCGGGAAGTACGGTCCAGCCAGCTTCGGCCAATTCGATAGACTCCAGGGTGCCCACGGTCTCAATCTTTTCCGCAATCCGGGCATCGTACGGGGCAACGATCTGTGAACCCCTGCCGCTCTCGGTCACGGCGTGCCGGCCAAGATAGACCTTGTAGCCGTTGTCCTGCGGCGGATTGTGGCTCGCAGTGACCATCACGCCGCCATCGCAATCCAGCGCCCTGACCGCATAGGCGAGCAACGGCGTCGGGAGCGCTGCCGGCATGAGGAAGGTTTCGATCCCGGCCGCAGTGAAGATGGAAGCCGTCTCTTCCGCGAAGATGTCCGAGTTATACCTGGCGTCAAAGCCGACGACGGCGCGCGGCCCGGTACCCGGAGCAGCTGCGGACACCGCTTCGGTCAGGAATGCAGCCAAGCCAGCCGCTGCCCGGCGGACCACCACCCTGTTCATCCGGTTGGGTCCTGGGCCGAGAGCCGCTCGAAGGCCCGCGGTGCCAAACTGCAGGGTGCCGCTAAAGCTGTCGCCCAATTCCTGGACTGCTCCTGCGTCACCGCCGCTGGCGAGGTCGGTGAGCTCAAGGAGAGCGGCCGACGTCGTGGGGTCCGGATCGTGGGAAGCCCATTCGCGGGCGTCGGTGAGCAGCTGGTTAAGGGCGGCATCGCTTGATGTCATAGGGACAAAACTATCCTCATTGCCCACGTCAAAGGCAACGCGGGGTCAGATATGGCCCATAAATCCAGTCGCAATGGGCCGTATCTGACCCCGCGTTGCTTTAGAGGGCGCGGGATTGGACGGTGAAGTCCGTGTTCCCATCCATGCTGAACACAGAACATCCCGTGTTGTCCCAATCCGGGAAGAAGGTGTCCGAAATAACTGCCGCCCCATCCTGGGCGAAGACCTCCACGGACGAGGAATCCAAGAGGATGCGCAGGTGGACCGTGCCATCGCTGCCGGAGGAGGGCAGGGCAACCTCGTGATAAGGGCTGAATTTCTCGGAGAAGTTGCTGGTCCCGGCTTTGGAACGGTCAACCTTTACCGTGCGCTTTTCCTTGTTGTAGGAGATACGGAGGCCAGCGCTGCCGTCAGCGGATCGACGAAGGAGAATTCCTGCTTCCCGGGCAGAGGTAAGGTCCATTTCGAGCTCAATGAGCTGCGTACGACTCGCGAAATCGGCGCCAAGATCTTGCGGATCAGCGCCGACGGTGAGGTTTTTGCTCTTCATCTCACCTGAGTGTTCGAGTGCTTCCCGCGCCACGCCGGCAATGGCCGATCGCAGTTCGAGCCGCTTCTGGCCCCGGACCAGGGTGAGTTCGCGGGGGATTGCCATGGACCCGCGCCACGGCGTGGTGGGAACGTGTTGGGCGTAATCCCAATTGCCCATCCAGCCAAGGAGTACTGGCTTGCCGCCGGGCGCTCCGGAGATGGAGTTTGCCGCGTAGTAGTCGGCGCCATGGTCCAACCACTGGGACTCGGTGAGCGGAGCATCGGCGGGCGCGGCGTTTTCGGCCGTGAAACGGGTGCCGTCGAATTCGCCCACGAAGTACTGCATGCCCGAGCCACCCGCGATGCCGCCGGGGTTGATGCTCAGC
Organism: Arthrobacter sp. 21a14; assembly: GCA_050627125.1. GTDB lineage: Bacteria > Actinomycetota > Actinomycetes > Actinomycetales > Micrococcaceae > Arthrobacter. The sequence continues at coordinate 2,025,513 of CP192487.1, forward strand.
AGCATGACCCACTTCTTCGCGGTGGACTCCTCTACGTCCATCTGGACAAGTTCCGGCACTTCCCAGAGTCCGCCCTGGGCGCCGACCCCGGAGAAGTCACTGAGGAAGTCCCAGTGGAGAAGGTCCGTGGATTTGAACATCTTCACTACCTGCGCGTCCGCCACGACCGTGGTCATCACCCAGTATCGGCCGGGTTCGTACCAGGTGATCTTGGGGTCGCGGAAGTTGTTGTTGGTGGGCGCCAGGTTCAGGACGGGGTTGCCCTTGTACTTCTGCCAGGTGCTTCCGTTGTCCAGGCTGAAGGCCACGGATTGCGCTTGCGCACCTTGGGGGAGCGCGCCGTTCTTTCCATATGCGCTGGTATAGAGGGCCACCATGGGCGGGTTCTGCGCAGATCCCAGACCGGACGCGTTGTTCTTATCCATCACGATCGAACCGGAGAAGATTTCCTCCCGCGGGCTCGCCTCCATGGCAACAGGCTGCTGTTCCCAGTGCACCAGGTCCTTGCTGGTGGAGTGGCCCCAGGACATGTTGCCCCACGAGTTCCCGCGAGGGTTGTACTGGTAGAAGGCGTGGTAGGTCCCGTCGTGGTACACGAGGCCGTTGGGATCGTTGAGCCAGTTCTTTTCAGCAGTCAGGTGGGCTGCGGGCCGCCACGGATCCGAAGCGGATGGCCGGTGCCCGCCTGGGGTGGGGGCCGACGTCGGGCTTTCTGGTGCTGGGGCAGTGCAGGCGGCAGCGGAAAAGGCGACCACGACGGCGGCACTTGCGGCCAGCAGGTGACGGCGGGACAGGCGGGGATTGGGGTAAGTCATGGGGAGAGATCCTGGGGTTGGGGAGTGGCAGGGGTGAAGGCCCTTGTGGAGCCCGCACCCCTGCCGTGGCCTAAGGGCCGGGGGTGTTGCGGCCTACTTGTAGAGGCCTTCGCCGCCAACGCGGAGGTTGGTGGGCAGGTAGCCGAACGGGCCGAGGCCGTTCTTGCCGAAGGTACGGTCAACCTGCGTCACGCCACCCTGGAAGTTCATCTTCACGGTGGGGGACAGGGAGCCGCCGCGGACGCCGTCGACGTTGTCGATGAACGACTGCACGAGGCCGCCAGGCTGTACGTAGTGCGAGTAAGCCTGGAACTGACGACCATTCTGGCGCGGGTCCGGACCCTCCGGCGCGTTGGCCGGCATGTTCAGGTCCGTGGGGGAGCCCAGTGCCAGGCCGCTGTTGTTCACCGGCTGGAAGTCGGAGCGAACGCCGTTGCCCACGAAGCCGTAGACGCCGTCCGGGCCGCGCATGCCATCGGCGTAGGTGAACTGGTGGCTGATGGTGAACAGGTAGTACTTGTTCTTGCCGTTTTCGTTCTGGATGTAGATCTGCGGACGCTCAGTCTGGTCGTTGACGCAGTTGGCGGACAGGATCGGGGGCAGGAAGCTCCACTTCGTCAGGTCCTTGTTGTCGGCCACTGCCAGGCCAACATTTGCGGTCTGGTACCAGGCACCTGTGGTGGTGTTGACCTGGTCCAGGGTCTCAGCGTGGGGATCGCCCGGGCGGTAGCCGAGGTCTTCCTGCTTGCACTTGTAGTCGCCGCGCGTGCCACCGGTGTTGCCTTCGAAGACCATGAAGGTTTTGCCCGGGTGCGCCGGGTCCGCGAAGGTGTACGGGTCACGGAACGCGAAGCCCGGGTTCTGGGCCTTGTTCTGGTACATCTTTCCGTCCGGCTCCAGCAGCTTGGTGTGCTCGAAGCCGTCGAAGGTCACGCCGTCCTGGTTGGCGTGGATGTTGCCCAGTGCCTTGGCAATGACAGCGTCGGGAGCGATGCCGCCCCCGCCAGCGTTGCGCTCGGCGACGTCGTAGAACGTGGTGGCCGTGTAGAAGACGTTGATCTTGTTGCCCTGCATGAGGCGCGTGGAGCCGGACCATTCGGTGTTGCCGATGGAGGAGTTGTCCAGGAACAGGTGTCCGCCGTAGTTCCACTTGTCCTTGGCCGGATCAGCGTTGGTCTTGCGGAAGAAGTACCCGATCCGGGCGTTCCAGTGGCGCTGGTCGAAGCCGTAGCCGGCGTGCCGGTCAGCAACCAGGGAGAAGATGACGTCCCAGCCCTTGTAGCTGATCTGGTTCGCGTTCTCGTCCGTCAGGGACCAGGTGTCCCAAACCCAGACGTCGTCGTTCATGGCGGGGAAGTCCTTGGGGATTTCCGGCATGGTGACGTCGGGGCTCATGGAGTTCTGGCCCGGAGCAACGTTGGTGTTGCTCTGTGCCATGATCTGCTTTGCGTCTGCACGGGTCCATTTGGACGTGAAGTCGGCGGCAGGATCATACGCCTCCTGCGTGTGGACGGAGGGCAGTGGGAAGCCGGGCGTGGGTGCCGGCATGGTGTTCGACGGCGGGTCAGCCGGCAGGTTGGCCTGCGCAGCCGGCGTCACCAGCAGGATGCTGCCTGCCACGCTTGCTGCGGCTGCGAGGGCGGCTGCCTGTCGCAGCCGGCGGCGCGGCCGTTGAAGGGTTGAGTGCGTGTTCATGCTTGCTCTTCTCGCGGAGTGTTGGACTTCGTGGAGTGGGGCGCATGCCCTGGTCCCCTGTTAAGGGGGCTCGCTACTACGGTGTCCGCTCGATCCGCTGAAGGCGTCTTCGAGGGACGCCATCGTTTCGAGGTGCGGCGATCCCTTGTGGGGTTCTCGCCGCGGCGGCTCCGATACGTCGACTTACCGGAACGACTCCCACGCTAGACGTGCTTCGCGGGACAAATCAAAGCACGTTTCGAAGGCCAAAACGGGTTGTCAGACGTCCGTGTGCAAGCGTTTACATTTCTCAACGCGTGCGCGTGCCACAACCTTGGAGGGGAATCAAATGTTTCGCAATAAAGCAGATTTAATCTGAGAATTTGCTGTGTGTTTACTTTTGAAATGGTCCAAGTCACAGAGGCGATGGAGGCCTACTGGCGGGTAATGGAGGGCATTGTTGGAGCCTTCAAATGTCCAATCGATGGACGTAAAATGTGGTAGCGACTCCGGAGCCATCAAAGGAAACCGGATCACGCCTGGTGTGAGCTGGTGCAGCATGTGTGAGTTACCAAAGCGGCGTTGGCGGTCCTCACTGACTCCATTGCGGCTGGTCCTCGCTGTCCTTGCCCTGGCAGCGATCGTGGTGAGTTTGCTGTTTCCGGCCCTGCTCTCGGCCCTGCCCCTTGGTGCGGGCCTCTTGACCCTGGCCGTTGCCGTCCTCATGCCCGCCATCCGGGAAATCGAACTCGGAGCTTCTCCCAGCATCAAGCTCGCGCCCGCCCTGAAAGACCGCGAAGACGAGCTTCGCAGCGTCTTCGAACGGCAGAGGGGGGACATGGAGTACTGCGCCCACTTGCTCTGCGACAACCCCGAAACTGCCCGTCACTTGCTGGAGGCAGCGTGGTCCCAATCCACCAATGTGTGGAAGGGTCCGGTGACGCCCCAGTTGCGCGTCTACACACTGTGCGTCTTCGTGGAACTCCTGAAGAAACACGAACACTGGCTCCAGAGCCGCGAAGGCAAGAAGAAGAAGGCCAAAGCCAGCCAGAGTCCGTTGGCGAGGTTGCCGTACGACGAGAGGGTCGCCGTCGTGCTTCATGTCTTCGCGAACCTGACTGTTGGTGAGATTGCCGGGATGACGGATCGTCCCGCCCTGGACGTCGGCAAATCATTGGCGGCTGCCGAAGAGAAAACCAACCGCCTGGCGTTGGAAGAAGGCCGGCCGTGAGGGACGCGCTGCGGGAGCGGTTGTTGTCCGAGGCTGCGGTTCATGCGAAGACCCACCCGGCCGACCTGGACCGTGCCTTGGGCGAAGGCATGTCCACTGTTCGGCGAAGGCTGGTGAGAACCTGGGTGGTGGTGATTGTGGCCGCGGTGCTAGTGACGGCCGGGCTGGTGGCTGTCCGCGTGTTCCTTGACCAGCCACGAGTAGTGCTGGAATCCATCGCCGTCAGCGCTCCGGCAAGCTCGCTCCATCCCGAGGCCATCCTTCAGTTGTCTGCGGAAGCAAGCTACACCGACGGCACCCGACGTCCTTTACAGGAAGGCGTCGAGTGGGCTTCGGACAACCTCGCGGTGGCCGCAATCACCGCTGATGGCCAGGCGACGGCGGTCGCGCCGGGTGTCGCTGGCCTGACAGCAACGGTCGACGGCGTCTCCGGACGCTTCGAGCTCAAGGTCACCACGCCGGGAACGGCCTCGCTGACGGCCCTGCGCATCACCCCGGGCGATGCTGAGACCAGCCCTGGAGGCAAGATACCGCTCGTCGCCGAGGGAACGTACAGCGATGGGTCACTCGGGAGGCTCAACGTCACAGCTATATGGGGGTCCCATGATCCTGGCATTGCGACCGTGGACGGCGACGGCCTGGTCACCGCTGCAAAGCCGGGCACCGCCACCATCTCCGCCTCCCAGGATGGGTTCGAGGCCACCGCACGCATCACCGTCAACACGGCACCGCCGACCAAGCTCTCGGGCTTGGCGATCGACCCCGCCGAACTCACGATCAAGCAAGGGCAGACGCACCAATTGACCGCAGTTGCCTCGTACACGGACGGGACCACCAAGCCCGAACCCAACGTGACGTGGTCCACCGGCAACCCGAAGGTCGCAACAATCTCCGCCTCCGGACTCCTGACCGCGCAGGGCCTGGGGCAAGTGCTCATCGAAGCCAAGCACGTGGACACCGATGGCAAGGAATGGAAAGCGCAATCGAAGGTGACGGTGGAGCATGCGGTGATTGCCGTCGTCGTGAGTCCTGCGGGTCCGCATGCACTGGAACCGGGTGCTACCGTCCAGCTGACCGCCACTGTCAAGTACAGCGACGGCAAGCCCGGGAACCCGGTCATTGCATGGGCGTCGAGCCGCCGGATCGTCGCCACCGTCAGCGATGGCTTGGTACGGGGCGCCCTGCAAGGGCAGGCAATCATCACGGCCACAGTGGACGGCGTGTCCAGCAACGGAGTGGTGGTCAGCGTTGGTCCAACGCTTCCGACCCAAGGGCCGGTAAAGGGCTAAGCAGGCCTTTAGAGCTTCCAGGCCTTTAGAGCTTCGCGATGATTTCCGCCAGCAGCGTGGAGATACGCTTCCCTGCCGCTTGGCCGGCCTCGAGGACTTCGGCGTGGCTCAGCGGAACCGGGCTGATGCCCGCGGCAAGGTTGGTGACCAGCGAGATGCCGAAGACCTCCATGCCTGCGTGGCGTCCGGCGATGGCTTCCAGCGCCGTGGACATTCCCACGAGGTCCGCGCCGATCCGCTTGGCGTACTGGACCTCGGCCGGCGTCTCGTAGTGAGGACCGCTGAACTGGGCGTAGACACCTTCCTGCAGCGACGGATCCACCTCGCGGGCCAGTTGCCGGACGCGTGAGGAGTACAGGTCCGTGAGGTCCACGAACGTGGCGCCCTCAAGCGGGGACGTGGCCGTCAGGTTGATGTGGTCGCTGATGAGCACAGGCGTGCCCGGGGTCCAATCCTCGTTGAGGCCGCCGCAGCCATTGGTGAGGACCAGCGTCTTGCAACCCGCGGCTGCGGCCGTGCGAACGCCGTGGACGACTGAGCGGACACCCTTGCCTTCGTAGTAATGCGTCCTGGCTCCAAGAACCAAGGCGCGTTTGCCTTCCTTGGTCAGAACGGAGCGGATGGTTCCCACATGGCCCACAACGGAAGGTTGGTGGAAGCCGGGAACCTCCGAAGCATTCAAGGTGGCGGTTGTTTCACCAATGAGGTCGGCGGCTTCGGCCCAGCCGGAACCGAGCACCAGGGCTACGTCGTGGGACTCAACACCGGTCTCGGCGGCAATGAAGTCCGCGGCGGCCCGGGCAGCTTCGAAAGGGTCTGTGTTCATCAGCTCAGTGTTACTCACTGGTACAAGCTACCTTGCGCGTGCAGCAATTTGGTAGGGACGCGTTCGACGCCGGTGGTGAGGCTTGGCTGACTGGCAGCCTGCGGTGCAATGAGCGAGAATTGAGAATTGTGACCACCCAAGTTGACTTCAGTTCCCCCCGTATCGCGATTCTGGGGGGTGGTCCCGGAGGATATGAAGCCGCCATGGTGGCCGCTTCCCTCGGCGCAAAAGTCACCATCATCGAGCGGGCAGGCCTTGGCGGCTCTGCCGTGCTGACCGACGTCGTGCCTTCCAAAACCCTTATTGCCACCGCCGACCTCATGACCCGCGTCGGTGAGGCGGACGAGTTGGGCGTCAAATTCGACGGCGACGGCGGCGGTTCCAAGCCTCGCGCGGACCTGAAGCACATCAACGACCGCGTCCTGGATCTGGCCCGTGGCCAGTCCCACGACATCCGCGCGGGACTGGAGCGCCTCGGCGTGGAGATCGTGATCGGTTCCGGCAAATTGCTGGACAACAACACGATTGAGGTCCTGACCCTTGAGGGCACACGAACCGTTGATGCTGATGCCATCCTGCTGGCGGTCGGTGCACACCCGCGCGAGCTCCCCACGGCCAAGCCCGACGGCGAACGCATCCTCAACTGGGCCCAGATCTACAACCTGGACGAGCTGCCCGAGGAACTGATCGTAGTGGGCTCCGGTGTCACCGGCGCGGAATTCGCCTCCGCCTACAACGGCCTCGGCTCCAAGGTCACCCTGATTTCCAGCCGTGACCAGGTCCTCCCCGGTGAGGACACGGACGCCGCCAAACTGCTGGAAGGCGTGTTCGAGCGCCGCGGCGTGCGCGTGTTGTCCCGGTCGCGCGCCAACGCGGTTGAGCGGACCGACGACGGCGTGAAGGTCACCCTGGGCGACGGATCGGTAGTTACGGGCTCGCACTGCCTGGTGTGTGTGGGTTCCATCCCCAACACTGCGGGAATCGGGCTTGAGGAAGCCGGCGTGACCTTGACGGAGTCCGGGCACATCAAGGTGGACGGTGTTTCGCGCACCACTGCCCCCAATATTTACGCAGCCGGCGACTGCACCGGCGTGTTCGCGTTGGCGTCCGTGGCCGCCATGCAGGGCCGCATCGCCGTTGCACACTTCATGGGTGATGGCGTGAAGCCGCTCAAGCTCAACCAGGTGGCGTCGAACATCTTCACGTCCCCGGAAATCGCTTCGGTGGGTGTGTCCGAGGCCGATCTCGCGTCCGGCAAGTACCAGGGCGACGTCGTGATGCTCTCGCTGCTCAGCAACGCCCGCGCCAAGATGCGCAACACCAAGGATGGCTTCGTCAAGATCATCGCCCGCAAGGGATCCGGCACCGTGATTGGGGGCGTGGTGGTGGGACCGAATGCTTCGGAACTCATCTTCCCGATCTCCGTGGCCGTCACGCAGAAACTGCACGTTGATGACGTCGCCAGTGCGTTCACGGTGTACCCGTCGCTAACCGGGTCCATCTCGGAGGCAGCGCGGCGCTTGCACGTGCACATGTAGCTTCTTGCTCCTGTGGCGCCCGTTTCGACGACTCGCTGCGTGCTAGACGATTCCTACCGTCTGGCACGCAGCGCGTCATCGAAACGGGCGTTTCTGTTTCCTACGTTTGGAGGGCTGCGATGGCTTCAGCGAGGGACATGTGCAACGCGGGACCGTGGCCCGGCAGGATCACGTTGGCTTGGACGGTGTTCAATGAGCGTGCCGCTGCGAGGGCGGTCTCCGGGTCCGAGTGGTACATCCGGTGCAGCATCTGGGGCCCGGATTGTGTGCTGATCGGGTGGCCACTGACAAATGTGTCGCCGACGGCGATGGCCTGCGCCCCGGGGAGCAGTAGGGCAACGTTGCCTGGAGTGTGCCCGGGCAAGAGGATGGCTTCCGGCTGGCCAGGCAGGTTCCGGAGCCTGTCCTCGTCCCACGCCTCGGCGCGGGTTGCCGGCTCCGCCTGGAGGGCTTTCGCTGTGATGACATGGAGCAACCAGCGGAAAACGCGGGGACGCCAAGCCCGGATCATCACCTGACCGAACGTGACCTGGTGTTTCTCCTTGCCTTGAACGTGTGCCAATTCCTCCGGGGAACACAGGATGGGCGTGCCAAACGTCCGCGAAAAGAAGGCAGCGGAGCCCGTGTGGTCCACGTGGCCATGGGTGATGAGCATGGCTTTGGCATCGGCGGGATCCAGGCCGAGCCCCTTGATCGATTCGAGGACCAAGTCACGGTCGGCGGGGTATCCGCCGTCGATCAGTAGGAAGCCCGTGCCGTCCCGGACAATGACCCAGTTGGACGCGGGCCCCTGGACGAAGAAGACTCCCGGCGCCTGCTCAGATACGTTCACCCCGGAATTCTAGACCGCTGGATACGAACTCGCGGGAGAGCTGCGGGCTCGCAGGGAAACTTCCAGCGAACGCGCAGCTTTCCCGCGTACTGGGTGCCATCCGCTACGACGGGCTACGCGTCAGGCGGCCGCCGCTTGGAAGTGCTTTTCGATGAGCCCCTTGATGTCCTCGTGGCATCCGCCGCACCCTGTGCCCGCGCGGGTGGCCTTGGAGACCTCCCCAACAGTGCTGCAGCCTTCCACGACGGAACCTTCGATGCTGGCCGCACTCACCCCGGCGCAGCGGCACACGGTCCTTTGGGGATCGTTGCTGGTGGCGCCGGAATCCAACTGGTCCGGGCCGTCCAGGCGAAGCAGCAGGGAACGGTCGGCCGGCAACTCCGAGGAACGTTCGAAAAGCACCACCAGTTCAGCGGCAGTCCGGGGCATGCCCACAGCCACCAAACCCTCCAGAACACCACCGCGCGTGGTCATCTTGACGTAGCGGCCGTGCTCGGGATCGGCCCACTGGGAGATCTGGCGGCGTGCCCGGCCAGAAGTGGCCCCGGCTTCCAGAAGCTCTTCGTCCCATGGATCGGCTTGGTTATCGCCGGCAACAGCCAGGTTGATGCCGCGTGCTTTCAGAACCACGACGCCGGGCTTTTCTGTGGGCAGGGCTTCCAGCGCGTCCGCGGTTTCCTGGCCGTCCCGGGCCAGGACCACGAGGTATTCGGCCAGCCACTCGGCCTGACGCCAGCCCGGGCCTACCAAGCCGGAGGGGCCGGTGGCGGTCCGGCAATCGAGGCAGGAAGCGTCAGGGCAGCGGACTTCGGCACAATCGCCGATTGCGAACATGTGGGGCTCGTGGTAGGTCCGGAGATGGTGGTCCACCAGGATGCCGGCACCCGTGGGAAGACCACAGCCTTCGGCCAGTTCGATCCTCGGGCGCACACCACAGGATAGAACCAGCAGGTCGCCGTCGATCGCCGAGCCGTCCTCCAGCAGCAGAGCGGAGAAGCTACCGCCGGGGCCAGCGGTTTCCACGCCAGTAGACCTCGCGTTGCCGGCCATCCGGACGCCGCCAGCACGGAGGCTGCTCGTCAGGACGGATCCGCTGCCGCGGTCAATGCTGCGGCCCAAAGGGAAGGGGCCGTTGTGGACCACCGTTGCCTGGGCGCCTTCGTCTGCGGCGGCGAGGGCGGTTTCCAGGCCAAGCACGCCACCACCCAGGACCACCACGCGTTTACCGCCAGCGACAGCTTCACGGAGGACCGCGGCATCGCGAAGATCGCGCAGGGCAGTGACACCGGCCGGAAGAACGGGGCCGGCCGGATCAGGGTTCAAACCGGTGAGGTTGGGAATGACGGGCCGGGAACCGGTGGCAAACACCAAGCGGTCGTAGTGTTCGTTGGTGCCGTCGGAGAGAATCACGTGCTGGCGTGCACGGTCAATCCTCTTCACCTTGACACCCAACCGGACGTCAACGCCGTCGGCCTCCAGTTCAGCAGCATCAGCCATGGCCAGGGCTTCAGGAGTGGTCCGTCCGACGCCGAGTTCTGCAACCATGACGCGGTTGTAGGCGGCCTCGGCTTCCTGTCCGACCACCAGCAGTTGCACGAGTCCTGCGCGGACCGCGGGAAGCAGTTCGTCCACCAGTCGCGCAGCAACCGGGCCGAATCCAACAACAACAATGCGCTCGCTCATGATGCCTCCTTGGCGTGCAGGGGCAGCCCGGATCCGGCAGGCACGGCGACTGGAGCCGCTGACACTGTGGTGGACGCTGCCCGCCGGACCCATACCCGGCTGGTCTTGAACTCCGGCATGCCGGAGATGGGATCGGTGACCGCCTCAGTGAGGCGGTTGGCGTTTTCCTGGCCCGGGAAGTGGAACGGGAGGAACACAGTGTCCGGGCGGACCGAGTTGCTGAGCTCCGCCCGGCAGAGGACCTCACCGCGTTGGTTGGTCACTGTTGCATAGTCACCGTCGGCAATGCCGCGCGCTGCAGCCGTGCCGGGGTGGATCAGGAGCTTGGCCTGGGGCTGCGACGCCAGCAGCTCGCTCACGCGGCGAGTCTGGGCGCCGGACTGGTAGTGCTCCAGGAGGCGGCCAGTGGCGAGGGCCAGAGAGTCGTCCGCAAACGAACGTACAGCCCGCTTGGAGGGGGTAACCGGGACCATCACGGCCCGGCCATCAGCGTGTGCGAACCCGTCCGCGAAGAGTCGCGGCGTTCCCTGGCTGCCCACGGGGTACGGCCAATAGGCAGCTTCGCCACGATCCAGCATGGCGTAGTCGATTCCGGAGTAGTCAGCCAGCCCACCGGCGGAAGCAAGTCTGAGTTCTTCAAACACTGTCTCGGGGTCATCGCTGAACATGGATGGAGCCTCGAGCATTTCCGCGAGCCGTGCCATCAGCCATAGTTCGCTGCGGACGCCCGGGGGAGGGGTGATTGCCCTGCGGCGTCGGATGACGCGTCCTTCGAGGTTGGTCAGTGTCCCTTCTTCCTCGGCCCACTGCGTCACGGGCAGGACCAGATCGGCTTCGGCCGCGGTCTCGGACATGAAGAAGTCGCAAACCACCAGGAAGTCCAGGCTGCGGAGTCCTTGGGTTACCGCGTTGGTGTCCGGCGCCGAAACCACCACATTGGCGCCGTGCACGAAGAGGCAACGGACGCCGTCGGGCTTTCCGAGCGACTTGAGGAGTTCGACGGCGGGCAGGCCGGCTCCGGGGATCAGCGACTCGTCCACACCCCAGACCTTGGCGATGTGGGCGCGTGCAGCGGGGTCGGTGATTTTGCGGTAGCCGGGAAGCTGATCAGCCTTTTGGCCGTGCTCGCGGCCGCCCTGGCCATTGCCCTGGCCAGTCAGCGTGCCGTAGCCGCTGCGGGCCGAGCCCGGCAGGCCAAGGAGGAGGCTGAGGTTGATGGCAGCGGTTGCGGTGTCCGTACCATCCACGTGCTGTTCCACTCCACGGCCACTGAGGATGTAGCTGCCGCCATTGCGGGCGCCCTGGGCCAGGCGTCGGGCCGTCTCACGGATGAGGGTGGCCGGGACGCCGGTGATGGACTGGACGCGCTCGGGCCAGAAGGCGTTGAGGCTGCGGACCACGGCGGCATAGCCCTTGGTGTTTGCCTCGATATAGCCGGTGTCGGCCAGGCCTTCGTGGACCACAACGTGGCTGATGCCCAGAAGGAGGGCCAAATCTGTGCCGGGCGTCGGCTGCAAGTGGATGCCGCCGCCGTCGCCCGTGAACGCTGCCGTAGCCGAACGGCGGGGGTCCACTACGATCAGCCCGCCGGCGTCGCGCGCGCCCTGAAGATGCTGGACAAACGGCGGCATGGTCTCGGCGACGTTCGAGCCGAGCATGAGGATCACGGACGCGGAGTCAAGGTCCGTGACGGGGAAGGGGAGTCCACGGTCCACGCCGAAGGCGCGGTTGCCTGCGGCGGCTGCCGATGACATGCAGAAGCGGCCGTTGTAATCGATGCGTGAGGTGCGCAGGGCCAGCCGGGCGAACTTGCCCAGCATGTACGCCTTCTCGTTGGTGAGGCCGCCACCACCGAAAACTCCGACCGCGTCGTTTCCGTGCTGCGTCTGGGTGTCCTTCACAGCAGCGGTGATCAGCATGAGCGCCTGGTCCCAGGAGATCGGCTGGTGGACGCCGTCGGATCCTTTGAGCATCGGTTCGGTGACGCGGCCGTTGTGACGCAACAACGACGCCGATGTCCAGCCTTTGCGGCACAGCCCGCCCCGGTTGGTGGGGAAATCGCGCCCTGAAACTTCCAGGGGCACGGCACCTTCACCGGGCATTGCAGGTGTGGCAGGGCTTGCCGGTGCTGCGTCGGACGAGGGCGCGGGCGCTGCCCCGGCTGCCGAGGCAGCCGGGGTCAGCGTCATGGCGCACTGGAGCGCGCAGTAGGGGCAGTGGGTATCGGCGCCGTTGGGCATCTAGATGTGTCCGATCGTGTTGCGCTTCTGGGCGGGGCGGATGTAGCAGACCCAGCAGACGGTGAGCATCAGGACGTAGGCTCCAACGAATCCGTAGAACGCCGGGGTGTAGGAGCCGCTTGCTGTGTTCGATGCGTTGAGCACCTGGGGGATCACGAATCCGCCGTAGGCACCGATCGCCGAGATCAGGCCCAGTGAAGAGGACGCCAACCGTGCGGTGGTGGCGCTGGGGGCGCCTGAACGTGCTGCCCGGCTGGAGGTCGCGAAGATCACCGGGATCATTCGGTAGGTAGCGCCGTTACCGAAGCCGCTCGCCAGGAAGAGCACCAGGAACAAGGTCAGGAACAACCAGAAGTTCTTCAGCGGCAGGGTCCAGATCATGGTCAGCGTAATGACAGCCATGGAAGCGAACGAGGCAATGGTCATCCGGGCGCCACCCATGCGGTCTGCCATGCGGCCACCGTAGGGACGTGCAAGGGAACCGACCAGCGGGCCGAGGAATGCCAGGGACAGGGCCACTGCACCGAGGTGGATGGAGGAGAAATCGGGGAAGTAGTCCTTGATCAGTTTCGGGAAGACGCCGGCGAAGCCGATGAACGAGCCGAACGTTCCGATGTAAAGGAAGGCCATGATCCACAGGTGCGGTTCTTTGAGGGCCGCTACGGATCCGGCCACATCACCCTTGGCGCTGGTGAGGTTGTTCATGTACTTCCAGGCACCGAAAGCTGCGATCAGGATCAGCGGGATCCAGATAATGCCGGCCATGGGCAGGTTCACGGTTCCAGCTGCGAGCAGGGTGATGGCGATGGGAACCACCAGCTGCGCGACGGCGGCACCAAGGTTTCCGCCGGCGGCGTTCAGGCCCAGTGCCCAGCCCTTTTCGCGTGCCGGGTAGAAGAAGGTGATGTTGGCCATCGAGCTGGCGAAGTTGCCTCCGCCGAAGCCGGCGAGGGCTGCTACCAGGAGCATGATGCCGAACGGCGTTTCCGGAGTGGAAACACAGATCGCCAGGCCGCTGGCGGGAATCAGGAGGAGCAGTGCCGAGACGATGGTCCAGTTGCGGCCACCGAACTTCGGCACCATGAAGGTGTAGGGGATTCGCAGCGTGGCGCCTACGAGGCTGGGGATGGAGATGAGCCAGAAGATCTGGTTGGTGTCGAACTTGAAACCTGCTGCGGGGAGCTGGACGACAACGATCGACCAGAGCTGCCATACGACAAAGCCGAGGAATTCGGCGAAGATCGACCAGTACAGATTGCGCTTGGCGATGGACCGGCCTTCAGCTTCCCACTGGCCCTTGTCCTCGGCATCCCAGTTGGCGATCCAGCGGCCGGGGCGGTGTTCAAGGGTGGGAACGGCGGTAGCAGTGGACTGGGTGGGGGCCAGTTCTTCTGCAGTGCGGTCAACAGTCACGGAGTGCCTCCTTTGTGGGGACGTTGTTCTTCCAAGGTAGGTTTCACGCGTTTCACGGACCGTCGCCCTTTGTAAACGTGCTGTGACATTTCCCTATCGGCGGGGTCACCGGCGCGTGAGGCAATGGTGAGGTAGTGTGGCCCGGACCACAGTGTGAGACTTTTCGACTGGTCCGCATAGTGGACTTAGTTGTCCAGTCAATGGACTACGGGAACTATTATTGAACTCTCGAATAATCCTTCGCCGGGCAGGCTCGTCAGGGGCATCGGCCGGTGTGAACGAAAGCTGCTACTACATGTCATCGACTGCCACGTCCAAGGAAGGCGAGTCCACCAAGCCAGTGAACTCGCGGGGCAAAGTGATCTTCGCCAGCCTGATCGGCACGACGATCGAGTTCTACGACTTCTACGCCTATGCCACCGCGTCAGTGCTCGTCTTCCCCAAGCTCTTCTTCCCCGATGCCACAGACATCAATGCGCTCCTCAGTGCGTTCGCCATTTTCGGTGTTGCCTTCTTCGCGCGTCCCATCGGCGCCGTCGTCTTCGGCCACTTCGGTGACAAGATCGGCCGCAAGGGGACCCTGGTTGCCTCGCTGTTGACCATGGGTATCGCAACCTTCCTGATCGGACTCCTGCCTACGGCTTCCATGGCAGGGTGGGCGATCCTGGCCCCGATCATGTTGGTTATCCTGCGCTTCTTCCAGGGCCTGGCCTTGGGCGGCGAATGGTCCGGCGCAGCTTTGCTGGCCACCGAGAATGCGCCGGAGGGTAAGCGTGCCATCTATGGAACGTTCCCGCAGCTGGGTGCCCCTATTGGCTTCATCATCGCCAACGTCATCTTCATCTGGATGAACGTTGCGCTGACGGCCGAAGAGTTCCTCGCGTGGGGTTGGCGCGTTCCGTTCATCCTTAGCGCGATCCTGGTGATTGTGGGTCTTTACGTTCGCCTGAAGCTGGTGGAGAGCGTGTCCTTCACCAAGGTGATCGAACAGGAAAAGGTCCAGAAGCTGCCCCTCGCCGCGACTCTCAAGAGCCACTGGCGGCCGGTTCTGGCCGGCACCTTCATCATGTTTGCCACCTACGTGCTCTTCTACATCATGACCACGTTCACCCTGTCCTACGGCACCAAGCCCACCCTGGCGGGCGCCCAGGCCGCGGCTGAAAAGGCAGGCAAGCCGATGACGGCGGACCAGATTGCGGCTTTTGTCCCCGGCCTGGGCATCACCCGGTCCGACTTCCTCTGGATGCTGATCATCGGCGTCGTCTTCTTCGGTATCTTCACCGTGGTCTCCGGACCTTTGGCCGAGAAGTGGGGCCGCCGCAAGTTCCTGCTGGGCGTCACCGTCGGCATCTTCGCGTTCGGTGCGCTGTGGTTCACCATGTTTGGTCCCGGCCAGGCAGCGGCGATGGTTGGCCTCATTGTGGGCTTCACCCTCATGGGCCTCACCTTTGGGCCCATGGCGGCCATCCTGCCTGAGCTGTTCCCGGCCAACGTCCGCTACACCGGTTCTGCGGTGGCGTACAACCTGTCGTCCATGATCGGAGCGGCCCCGGCATCGTTCGTCGCCATCGCTCTCTGGCAGGCAGCGAACGGCAGCACGTGGCTGGTTGGCGTTTACATGGCGATCGCTGCGGTGATCACCTTCGTGGCGCTATGGCTCACCCGCGAAACCAAGGACATGGACTACGAGAACAACGTCGCCTGACATTCGTGAATTAACGACGTCGGCCCCGCACCGGAAGGTGCGGGGCCGACGTCGTTAAGCTTGGGTTCTTAGTCCTCGATCGTGGCGATGACAGCGCCGGCAGCGACCGTCTCACCCGCTGTGGCTGCGAGCCCGCGAACAGTGCCGGACTTGTGTGCGGTCAACGGCTGTTCCATCTTCATGGCTTCCAGGACAACGATCAGATCGCCCTCGGCCACGATGTCGCCTTCGGCAGCTGCCACCTTGACGATGGTGCCCTGCATCGGTGAGGTCAGTGCATCTCCACCGGCCGCAGCCGCTGTGGCTCCTGCCGAGCGGGAACGCTTCTTGGACTTGCCCGACTTGGTACCGGAACCACTGGAAACAGCGGCAACGCTGGCGCCCAAGCCGGACGGCAGAACGACCTCAAGCCGCTTGCCGCCAACCTCGACGACGACGCGCTGGCGTTCACCGGCGTCGGGCGTTTCCGTACCCGCGCCGCTGGCCGTCCAAGCGGGGATGTTATTGACGAACTCGGTTTCGATCCAACGGGTGTGGACCCTGAACGGTCCCTCCACCGGGGCGAAGGCGGGGTCCGTGACAACGGCGAGGTCGAAGGGGATGACGGTGGGAATGCCTTCCACCACCATCTCCTCAAGGGCACGGCGCGAGCGCTGGAGGGCTTGCTCGCGGGTGGCGCCGGTGACGATCAGCTTGGACAGCATGGAGTCAAAGTTTCCGCTGATGACGTCACCCTCCTCAATGCCGGAGTCCACGCGGATGCCTGGACCCGTGGGGTTCTTCAACGTGCTGACCGTGCCCGGGGCGGGCATGAAGTTGCGGCCCGGGTCTTCGCCGGTGATGCGGAACTCGAAGGAGTGGCCGCGGACCTCGGGGTCCTCGTAGCCAAGAGCTTCGCCGCGGGCGATGCGGAACTGTTCGCGAACGAGGTCGATGCCCGTAACTTCCTCGGAAACACAGTGCTCCACCTGGAGCCGGGTGTTGACCTCGAGGAAGGAGATGGTGCCGTCCTGGCCCACCAGGAACTCGCAAGTACCGGCGCCGAGGTAGTTGGCTTCCTTCAGGATCGCCTTGGAAGATTCGTAGAGCCGCTTGTTCTGCTCCTCGCTCAGGTAGGGAGCCGGGGCTTCCTCGACGAGTTTCTGATTGCGGCGTTGTAGCGAGCAGTCGCGGGTGGAGACAACCACAACGTTGCCGTAAGCATCCGCCAGGCACTGGGTCTCGACGTGGCGCGGAGCGTCCAGGAAGCGCTCGATAAAGCACTCGCCGCGACCGAAAGCTGCTATCGCCTCACGGACCGCGGATTCGTACAGCTCAGGAATCTCTTCCATGGTGCGGGCAACCTTGATGCCGCGTCCGCCACCGCCGAAGGCAGCCTTGATGGCGATGGGCAGGCCGAATTCCTCGGCAAACTTCAGGATCTCGTCCGCGGATTCCACGGGATCAGCTGTGCCGGGAACCAGTGGGGCGCCTACCTTTTCGGCGATGTGGCGCGCCTGGACCTTGTCGCCCAAGGCAGAGATCGCCTCGGGGGAGGGGCCGATCCAGGTGATGCCGGCGTCGATGACTTTGGCAGCGAACTCTGCATTTTCGGCGAGGAAACCGTACCCGGGGTGGATCCCATCAGCGCCGGCCTGCTTGGCGACGTCGATGATCTTGTCCATGACCAGGTACGACTCAGCTGCGGTGTTGCCGCCAAGGGCATACGCTTCGTCGGCGAGGCGGACGTGCAGGGCGTCACGATCCGGGTCTGCGTAGACGGCTACGGAGGCGATGCCTTCGTCCCGGGCGGCTCGGATGATGCGGACCGCGATTTCGCCGCGGTTGGCAATCAAGACCTTGGTGAGAGGGCTGGAAATGGGCTGCGCCGGGTTAGCTGACAAGTTGTTGACTCCTTCTGTCCTTGAGGAGCCTAGCGTGATTGTGAGGGTTCCGCCCATATTGATGGGGGATTCCGTGTGTGAGGAGATGTTCCTTTGTAGGGTTGCTACAAATCGCTTCTACTGGTGCGCGTCGTGCGCGTCCCACAGTTCGGTGATGCCAACGTTCGCGTGGACCAGCAATTCGCGCAGGGTAGAGATGGAAAGACCCACGACGGCGTGCGGGTCACCGTCCACCTTGCGGATAAACGCGCCACCCAGGCCGTCGATGGTAAACGAGCCCGCGCAGTGCAGTGGTTCTCCGGTGGCGATGTAGGCGTCGATGTCGTTTGTGGTCATCTCGACGAAGTGAACCTCGGCACTGGACACGGAGCCGACTGTTGCTCCCGTTCCGTCTGCGGGCTCGTCCTCGTCCACCTCGGCAGCGGTGTCCCGGCAATCGACCAGCCAGTGACCCGTGTGGAGAACTCCCTTGGATCCGCTCATGCGCAGCATCCGCTCGCGAGCGACCTCCGCGGTGTAGGGCTTCCCGTGGGACTCGCCGTCAAACTCGAAAACCGAATCGCAGCCGATCACCAAGGCGCCCTCGGCTTCGGGGAGTGCGGCGACCGCTTCGGCCTTTGCCCGGGCCAGCAGCAGCGCGGTGTCGTGTGCGTCGGTGACGCCGTAGTGCGCCTGCACTGCGTCCTCGTCCACGTCCGAAACCAGGACGTCGTGCTGGATCCCCGCCTCCGTCAGCAACTTGGTGCGGGCAGGGGACTGCGAGGCAAGGATCAATCGGGTCACCGTCCCAGCCTAATACGTTGTTCTCTCACGTCCTGTGAACTGCTCCCCTGAAGTTGGACTGTGAATCGCAGTTCCGTTTGAGGGGAGCAGTTTTATGAGTTCGCGTAGTTCATTGTCTGTGGTGCAGCGGGTGTCGGCTGTAGCGTGTTTTGAAAGGGGTCTGGGGTATCGGACGACGGCCCGGTTCCTGGGTGCCCCTGTTGTGGCGGTGAGGTCGTTGTATGGGTTGTGGAGGATTCATGGTCGAGGAGTGCTGGTGAGCAGGGCACCGAAGTCATACTCTTTCGAGGTCAAGCTGGCGTTGGTGCAGCGTTTCCTTGCGGGCGAAACCGGGCAGGATTTGGCTGTTGAAGCGGGCCTGTCTTCGCGGCAACAGCTCCAGAAATGGGTCAGGGATTATCGTTTGGAGGGTGAGGACGGGTTGCGGCCCAAACGCAACGGCAGGCCAGCGAAGTCCGAGACCGCGGCTTCCCGGGAACCTGGGGTCGTGCCCTCCGCGAAGTCGGCGGCCGGGCCGCGGGCCGGGGAGGCTTCGGAGCTTGAGCAGTTGCGTCGGGAAAACGAACTGTTGCGGGCACAGGTGGCCTACTTGGGAAAATTGCGTGCCTTGAGGGCTCAGGAACAACGGTGAAGGTTCAAGCCCTCATCGCTCTCAAGGCTGATTACCGGCTCCCGGTCCTGCTGCAGGCCGCGGGTCTGGCCCGCTCGACGTTCTTCTATCACCAGGCCCGGCTCGAGTCCCCGGACCCGAAGGAAACACTCAAGAGCGCCATCACGGAGGTTTTCACGGCCAACCATGGCCGCTACGGCCACCGGCGCATCCATACCGAGCTGATGAAGAAGGGGTGGGTGGTCGCGAAGAAGACCGTGTTGAAGCTGATGCGCGCGTTACACCTGCGCTGCAAGGTCCGGCGGCGGAAACGCTATAACTCTTACCAAGGCGAACAGGGTGTGATTGCACCGAACCTGCTGAACCGGAAGTTTGACGCCGATGCTCCGAACCAGAAGTGGGTCACCGACGTCACCGAGTTCCGCGTCGGGGACCACAAGCTCTACCTTTCACCGGTCATGGATCTTTTTGACCGGCAGATCATCTCTTATTCCGTTGGCAGTTCACCGAACCTGGAACTTGCCAACAGCTCACTGCGCCAGGCCATCGCCTGCCTGGAACCGGGACAGCACCCGCTGGTGCATTCGGACCAAGGCTTCCAATACCAGCACCACTCCTGGCGGGTCCTGCTCAACGATGCCGGCGCCACCCAGTCAATGTCCCGCAGGGGCAACTGCTACGACAACGCCGTCATGGAAAACTTCTTCGGCCACCTCAAGGAAGAACTCTTCCACCACGTCCGGTTCCTCAGCACCGAAGCCCTGGCAACAGCACTGCACGAATACATCATCTGGTACAACAACGAAAGAATCTCCACCAAACTCAAGGGCCTAAGCCCGGTCCAATACCGGGCCCAGAGCCTCGCAGCCTAGAATCCCAATTAGCCAGTCCAACAAACGGGGACCAGTTCACTGTCCGTTTTCGGCCGATCTTCTCTCACATCCTGCCGGTTTTCGGGGCACGTTCTCTCACATCACCTCGATGTGCCGCCGCCGACCCTCACTCGCCACACGGCGGCCGGGGTTATCAATGCTCTGATGCAGCTCGACGCCAAGCACGACCTCATCGTGTGACAAGGGCACCTGCTAACGATGCACGCAGAAATGCCCGACGTCGGCGCCCAAGAGTTGAGTGCCGACGTCGAGCTTTCCGGGTGGATGTGAGAGAACGTCTGTCAGATCGGGGGTGGATGTGAGAGAAGGTTAGTGGACCAGTTCCTCGGAGCCGGCCTTCGGGCGATCGCTGCGGTTCAGTTTGGCGCCTTCGACGTCCACATCCGGCAGGACGCGCTGCAACCACCTGGGCAACCACCACGCCTTCTCGCCAAGCAGGTACATGACGGCGGGAACGATGGTCATACGGACTACGAACGCATCTATGAGCACACCGAACGCCATCGCGAAGCCCAACGGCCGGACCATGGTGAGGTGGCTGAAAATGAAGCCTGAGAACACGCTGACCATGATGATCGCGGCCGCCGTGACCACTGCTGCCGCGTGGCTGAAGCCGGTACGTACGGCGTGTTTAGCGTTCTCACCATGCATGAAGGATTCACGCATGCCCGATGTGATGAACACCTGATAGTCCATCGCAAGGCCAAATAGCACACCGATCAGGATGATCGGCAGGAAGCTCAGGACTGCGCCCGGGTTGGCGACGTCGAAAATCGCACCCAACCAGCCCCACTGGTAAACCGCCACGACGGCGCCAAATGCGGCAGCCAGCGACAAGAGGAACCCGCCGGTGGCGAGCAGAGGCACGACAATCGAGCGGAAGACGAGCAGCAACAGGATCAGCGAAAGTCCGACGACGATCGCCAAGTACGGCGGCAGGGCAGCGCCGAGCTTTGCGGAGACATCGATGTTGCCGGCAGTCTGGCCGGTGAGGCCGATGCTGACATCGAGGTCCTCGCGGATTTGGGTGCCCTTGGCCCGGACGTCGGAAACTACCTGGACTGTGCTGGCGCTTGCTGGTCCTTCTTTGGGAATGACCTGGAAGACGGCCGTCTGGCGATCTTCGCTCAGGGCCACCGGCACCGCCGCTGTGACATTCTCCACGCTGCGCAGCTGTTCGGCGACGTCGAACTGCTTGTTCTTGGCATCGGTTTCGCTGAGGCCTTCCGGGAACCCGGCCACGACGACGATCGGCCCCGTGACGCCCTCGCCGAAGCTGTTGCGTGTGAGGTCGTAGGCTTTGAAGGCTTGCGAATCGACAGGCTCGGATCCGCCGTCGGGGAGTGCCAGTCGAAGCTGGGAAGCCGGCAGCGCCAGGGCGCCCAACAGCACGACGCTGGCCACGAGGGAAACCCAGGGGTGCCGTGTGACCAAACCGCCCCAGCCACTGCTGCTGCGCTTCTCTTCCAGGGCCCGATCCGCGGCTTCGTGGCCCGGCTCGGCATTGTGCTTGGCGGCCTTGGCCCATGCGCGCTTGGAGATCAGCTTGCGGCCGATCAACGCCAGAATGGCGGGGGTCAGCGTCAAAGCCACGACGACGGCGACGGCAACTGTCGCTGCGGCGGCAACACCCATCACAGCCAGGAAGGGCAGCCCCGGGACCACAAGTGCCGCCAGCGCGATGATGACGGTGAGGCCCGCGAACAGCACGGCATTTCCGGACGTCCCGGTGGCGAGGGCTGCGGATTCCTCGCCGTCCATCCCGGCCAGAAGCTGGTTGCGGTGGCGGTTGACGATGAACAGGGAGTAGTCGATGCCGACTGCAAGCCCAAGCATCAGGGCGAGCATCGGGGAGATGGAGCTCATGTTGATCACGCCAGTCAGTGCGAATGTTCCGCCGACGCCCACAGCCACGCCAATCAGTGCCATGACGAGGGGCAGGCCCGCTGCGATGAGGGTGCCCAGCATGAGGATCAGAACGAGGGCTGCCACAGCGACACCGATGATCTCCGCGACTCCGAAGATCTGTGAGACGTCCTCGGTGATTTCCTTGCTGGCATACGCCGTGACACCGGCCGAGGAAACACCGTGAACAACGTCCTGAACTTGCTTGCGGACGGCGGGATCAACGGCGTTGATGGAGGTCTTGAATTGGACCTGGGCGATGGCGGCCTTGTTGTCGGTGGACACGAAACGCATCCCTTGGGAGGCCTCCAGCTGGCGCTTTCCCAAGGCCAACGCGGTGGCTCCGTCGGCTGCTTCCTTGGCGCCGGCGTCGAGCTTTGCTTTGTTGGCGGCGAGTTCGGCACGCTGCGGCGCGAGTTGGGCCTCGATTTGTGCAGGCGGGAGGCCTGCGGCCGTCATCTGCTGTTCCGCTCCCGCGAGCTGGGCTTCGCCCGCTTCCAGTTGGGCGCGGGCCGCGTCCAGCTGGGTCTTGCCTTCGGCAGCCTTCGCTTCGCCTGCGGCAATCTCGCCGGCCGCCTTGTCCAGCTGGTCCTGGGTGGTGAACGGATTCACCGTTCCCTGCACGTCCGGCATGGCTTCAAGCTTGGTGAGCGCAGTGGCTACGGCATCCTTCTTGGCTTGGTCAAAACCGGAGTCGCCGGCGTCGAAGGCCACGCTCGCCGAACCGCCGGACGCGTCGGGCAGGGCTTCTTTGAGTTTGTCGGCCATCCTCTGCGTTTCCGTGCCAGGGATGCTGAAGTTGTTGGACATGGTGCCGTGGAAGGCGGCGGCCGAACCTCCGACGGCCACCAGGACTGCCAGCCACAGCGAGATGACCAGCCAGCGGCGGCGGTAAGAAAACTTGCCCAGGCGGTAGAGGAACGAGGCCATGTCAGAACCGATCTGTGGAGGAGGAGGATGATGCATGCGCGGCTGGCGCCGCTTGCGGGGTGACTTCCGACGACGGCGCGAAGCCGGCCCCCAGCAGGCCCATGGCGTCGATGAGGTACTGCCGGAGAGTCGCCAGCGATTCGGCCGACAGGTCGGGACCCCGCTCGGCGAACCAGACTGTCATGGCCGCCTTGCCGCATGAGATGACGGATCCGGCAAGGGCATGCAAGTAGAGCTCGCTGGTCTCTGGTCCAAGTCTGCTGCGGGCGGCGTCGATAATCTGCCCCGTGCAGTGTTCCCATGCTTCGAGTTCGGAACGGGCCAGGGAACGGTTCTCCTGGGTGAGGCTGAAAAGTTCGGCCATAGGTGCTACCGACATGGGGTCAGCGAGGGCCACCAGCGCGGCCTGTGCGGATTCGAGGATCGATTCCTCGGCTGGCCTCAACCGGAATTGCTCAAGGGCGCGATCCATGAAGCCGTCGGCCACGGACGCGAGGGCAGCCTCGAGGCTCGCGAAGTAGTTGAAGAAGGTCCGTCGGGAAACGCCTGCACTCGCGGTGATGTCCTCCACCGTGAAATTGCCGGGGCCGTTGCTGCGGAGAAGGTCAAGGGCTGCGGTGGCGATGGAGGCGCGGGTTGCCGCCTTGTTGAGCTCGCGCCGTGAGGGGCCGCTGGTTTCGGCGGGCTCCACGGTGGTGGGCTGATTGTTTACTGGGGTCACATACTTACACTAAGTGCAACTTTGCACTCTGCGCAATTTTTTCTTGGAGGGCGCCGAAAAATCTGGTTCGCATTGCACGCAAACTCAATCCGACGCGGGGCGAGCACGGCTACTCCTGTACGCAAAATCTGGGGGGCTAATAATGTCCGTGCCCACTGGAAGAGTGTGTGTATGCAGCAGAACCGGGAGGGAAAACAATGACAGCAGTCGCGTCGCCACGTGTTCCTGCTCGCTTAATCCCTCCCGTTCCGGCAAGCGTGGTGAGCGGGGACCTCATTGATCAGTTGCGTGTGCTGGAAGACATGAAGTCCGCCATCGCTGGTTTGCAGGCCAAGATCGCTGTGGCGTTCGATCTCGCCCAGCGCCAAGCCCAGGCGGAGATGGGCACTCCGGCGGCTGAGCAGGGCCAGGGTGTCGGTGCACAGATCGCCCTCGCCCGGCGGGAATCACCGAACAAAGGATCCCGGCTCCTCGGACTGGCCAAGGCCCTGGTCTCGGAAATGCCGCGGACCATGGCAGCCCTGGAAACCGGACACTTGAACGAATGGCGTGCCACACTGCTCGTGAAGGAAACAGCCTGCCTCTCCGTCGAAGACCGGGCCGCCGTGGATGAAGAACTCGCCCCCGATACCGGAACCTTCGACGGCGCCGGAGACAAAACCATCATCGCCGCCGCACGAGCCGCAGCCTACCGGCGCGACCCACGCTCCGTGACCCAACGAGCAGCCCATGCCGCGTCCGAACGGCACGTCAGCCTCCGCCCAGCCCCTGACACCATGACCATCTTCACGGCGTTGCTCCCCGTTGCCCAGGGTGTCGCCGCCTACGCCGCGCTGACCCGGCACGCCGATTCGGCCCGCTCCGGCGGGGACACCCGGAACCGGGGCCAAGTCATGGCCGACACCCTCGTCGAACGCCTCACCGGCACACCCGGCGGGATCACGGGCGTTAACCTCAATCTCGTCATGACCGACCGCACCCTCTTCCAAGGCGACAGCGAACCAGCCCGCCTCCAGGGCTACGGAATCGTCCCCGCAGGGTGGGCCAGGACGCTCATCGCCGGAGGCAGCAACCAGACGCACGGCGAACCAGCGAACGGCGACGCAGACGGAGAGGCGCGAATCAAAGGTCAGGCCAGAATCGAACGTCAGGCCGAGGTCGCCAGGCAAGGGGAATCGGGGCAGGCCAACTCGGATACGGAACGCACGGGCCGTGAGGAGTTCAAAGTCTTGCTCCGCCGGCTCTACACCGCACCCACCTCCGGTGAACTGCTGGCCATGGACTCCAAAGCCCGGACCTTCCCACGAGGAATGCGACGCTTCATCGAAACCCGGGACGACACCTGCCGCACACCCTACTGCGACGCGCCCATCCGCCACATCGACCACATCGTCCCGTGGCATAACGGCGGTGCCACGAGCTTGGCCAACGGGGCCGGGCTCTGTGAAGCCTGCAACCACACCAAGGAAAACCCTGGCTGGGCGGCAAAAACTGTGCCCGGAAGCGTCCATACCAGCCGCATCAGCACACCGACGGGCCATACATACCAATCCAAGGCCCCACCTGTGCCCGGTCACCCACCCCGGTCAACATTGGCGTCCAAAACCTAGGCCCACAACAGGAAGATTTACGTCCCGGTACGACGAATCCCGCCCTTGTTCGCCCTACTCACCGCACAAGTGCGAGGAGAGCGAACAAGAGCGGGACGCTGTGACGCGGAGGGAAGTAGGTCAGAACTGGTGCGGGGGAGCCTGGGGCGTAGGGTGAGTCGGCTGCGCTGGCTGTTGCTGCGCCTGCTGAGCCTGCTGCCCTTGTGCGGGCTGGGACGCTGTCTTGGTCAAGTACACGGACTGGCCGGTCGCGCCGGGTTCGCCTTCGCCGAGCGGGAGCACGTAAACGGCCGTGCCATACGCGCAGACTTCCGTCCAGTTGGTCCCCATTTCGGACGTGTCGAAACGCATGGCGACAATTGCATTGGCGCCGCGCTGCTGTGCTTCGTTGACCATGCGGGCCATGACTTCCTGTCGGCTTTCGTAGAGTGCCCTGGTCATTTCAGGCAGCTCGCCGCCACCGAGGGAGCGGAAACCGGCAAGCATCTGGGAGCCGATATCGCGGGAACGGACAGTGAGGCCCATGACTTCGCCGAAGACGGCGTCGATCCGGTGGCCAGGTATCTCATTGGAGGTGACGATCAACATGTTCCGAGCCTATCCAGCTTTCGCTGTTAAACCGCGCAATCCCCGGGGGAGAAGTCCCCAAGGGATTGCGCGGTGCAAAAAGCCAGCTGGTGCTACGCCTTGGAATCGGCCAGTTCGCGCGCCTCGTTCTCGGCAGCAGCAGTGTCGTTGGCGAACTCGTCAGCGAACGCGGCACCATTGCGGGGCGCGTTGTACAGCGATTCGTCCAGAATGCCTTGGCGCTTGGCGACGATTGCAGGGATGAGCGCCTGGCCCGCCACGTTGACGGCCGTGCGGCCCATGTCCAGGATGGGGTCGATCGCCAGCAGGAGTCCGACGCCGGCCAGCGGCAGTCCCAGCGTGGACAGTGTCAGCGTGAGCATGACGACGGCGCCGGTGGTACCTGCCGTGGCAGCGGAACCGAGCACCGAGACCAGCACGATGAGCAGGTACTGGCTGAAGTCCAGGTTGATACCGAAGAACTGGGCCACGAAGATCGCTGCGATGGCCGGGTAGATCGCTGCGCAACCGTCCATTTTGGTGGTGGCGCCCAGCGGTACGGCAAAGGAAGCGTAGCCCGATGGAACGCCGAGGTTGCGCTCGGCGACGCGCTGCGTGAGCGGCAGCGTACCGATCGAGGAACGGGAAACGAAGGCCAACTGCACGGCCGGCCATACACCGGAGAAGTACTGCTTGATGGAAAGGCCGTGGACGCGGACCAGGATCGGATACAGGACGAAGAGCACCAGCGCCAGGCCAATGTAGATGGCGGCAGTGAACTTGCCAAGGGAGCCGATGGTGTCCCAGCCGTAGATGGCAACGGCGTTACCGATCAGGCCGATAGTGCCCAGTGGGGCGATGCGGATGATCCACCACAGCACCTTCTGGATGACGGCCAACGCGGAGGCGTTGAAGGTAAGGAACGCTTCTGCCTGCTTGCCGACCTTGAGGGCAGCGATTCCGACGGCGATCGCGACCACCAGGATCTGGAGCACATTGAAGCTGACGGAGGTGCTGACCGTGGTGGCAGCGTTGGCGCTCTCCGTGACAGTGGAACTCGCGCCGAGTCCGAGGAAGTTCTTCGGGAACAGCCCAATCAGGAATGCCCACCAGTCACCGGTTTTGCCGGCGTACTCGGCCTTCTGTGTGATCCCGGTAGCTGCACCAGGCTGCAGGAGCACACCCAGGCCGATGCCGATGAGCACCGAAACCAGTGAGGTGATGGCGAACCAGAGCAGCGTGTTCCAGGCGAGGCGGGCCGCGTTGGAAACCTGGCGAAGGTTCGCGATGGAACTCACCACCGCGGTGAAGATCAAAGGAACGACGGCGGTCTGCAGCAACGAGACGTAGCTGGAGCCAATCGTTTGAAGAGTAGCGCCGAGGCCGTTGGGGGCGGTCTTGGTGCTGCCCGTGTACTTGGCGATGAGGCCAAGTACGAGGCCGATGATGAGGGCTGCAATGATCTGGACGCCGAAGGATCCTGCCCACTTGGGAAGCTGGAAGCCGTTCTTTCCAGGCGCTGAAGTGATGTTATTTGAGGTGCTCACAGGAACACGCTAGGTGCACCCCAAATAACATAGCGAACGGACGTTTAGAAATATTACGTACCTATGAAGTTATTCCCGCCGTAGGTGTGGCGTGCGTCTCGGGGCGGTTGGCGATTACCCCAGCAACGCCCGGCGCAGCACGTCCAAGCCGACCGAGCCGATGTTCAGTGCCTTGCTGTGGAAGGACTTGAGATCGAACCCTTCGCGGGTTTCAAGCTCGGCCCGGATCTGCTCCCAGAGCCGCTGACCCACCTTGTACGAGGGTGCTTGCCCGGGCCAGCCGAGGTAGCGGGTGAATTCGAACTGGAGTTGGCCTTCGCTGATGTCGAGGTTGGCCTTGAGGAAGTCAAAGCCCTTCTCGGGCGTCCAGGTCCCGGTGCCCCAGCGTTCGGGGACGGGTAGTTCCAGGTGCACGCCGATGTCGAAGACAACGCGGGCAGCACGCATGCGTTGGCCGTCCAGCATGCCCATGTGGTCGCCGGGGTCTTTCAGGTAGCCGAGTTCGAGCATGAGCTGCTCGGCGTAGAGTGCCCAACCTTCGCCGTGTCCGGAGACCCAGCAGACGTTGCGGCGCCAGTTGTTGAGGAGTTCGCGGCGGTAGGTCGCGGTGGCTACCTGGAGGTGGTGGCCGGGGACGCCTTCGTGGAAGACAGTAGTTGTTTCGGACCAGGTGGTGAAGGTGTCTTCGCCGGCGGGAACGGACCACCACATGCGGCCGGGCCGGGAGAAGTCGTCGGACGGGCCGGTGTAGTAGATGCCGCCTTCGTCGGTGGGGGCGATCATGCATTCGAGGGTTTTCATGACGTCCGGGATGTCGAAGTGGACGTCTGCGAGCTCGGATACTGCGCGGTCCGAGAGCTCCTGCATCCACGCCTTCAGGGCGTCCGTTCCCTTGATCTGGCGGGCCGGATCGTTATTGAGGATGCTTTTGGCTTCTTCGATGCTGGCTCCGGGTTTGATCTGCGCGGCTACCTTTTCCTGTTCGCTGATGAGCCGTTCAAGCTCCTGGACGCCCCAGGCGTACGTTTCCTCAAGGTCGACGGACGCGCCAATAAATGAGCGGGAGGCCAGGGCATACCGTTCCTGTCCCACCGCGTCCTTTTCCGGGGCAACGGGGAGAAGCTCGTCCTGGAGGAAAGTACCCAACGATTCGTAGGCTGATCGCGCGGCGGAGGCACCGGCGTCGAGCTTGGACTGAACGTCTGCGGGAAGCGGCTGCCCGCCAAGGGAAGCGGACGAAGCCATCTTGGCGAAGAAGCCATCCTCGGCGGCGTAGCGGGCGGTCTGTTCGATAACGATCCGAACCTGGCGGGCGGCGGCTACTTTGCCGTCCTCCTTGGCAGCGCGGAGGGAGGCAATGTAGCCCTCGATGGCGCCGGGAACGTTGGCGGCTCGGCCGGCAATGTGCTCCCAGTGCTCCAAGGTGTCCGTGGGCATGAGGTCGAAGATGGCGCGGATATCCTGCGGGGGCGAGGCGATGTTGTTGAG
This sequence comes from Arthrobacter sp. 21a14, assembly GCA_050627125.1. Taxonomy (GTDB): domain Bacteria; phylum Actinomycetota; class Actinomycetes; order Actinomycetales; family Micrococcaceae; genus Arthrobacter. The sequence continues at coordinate 2,053,696 of CP192487.1, forward strand.
GTCGGCAACATCCCAGCCGGTTTCGTGGATCTCCAGCTCCAGGCCGAGCCGCTCGCGCATTGCGTCCAGGGTGACGACGTCGGATTCGTCGGTCGGTTCCAACGCCGCCAGCGATTCCAACGCCTGCCGGGCAGCCTGTGCGTGGGCCTCGGCACCCGCGGGCGAGTAGTCCTGATATTCAGTCTCGTGCCCCGGCAACCCCAACGTGGTGGCGAAGCTGGGATTGAGTTCCATCAGCTTTTCCGTGTACGCGTCGGCAACGGAATCGATGGCGGTCTTGGGTCGTGCAGGCGTGTTTGCAGTAGTCACCCACAGAGCCTAACCGTGAGTCGGCTCACGTGAAAGGGTTGTTGCACTTTCTTCGCCAGCCGCCAGCCGCCTGAAGCGAAGCTAGCCGCGGCTGCGCTTCCACGCGCCCGGACCCGGCGTGGGGTCCAGGCGCAGCTGCTGACGGCGCACCCAATGACGAACGTTCGGCTTGGCAGGCTCCGGCGTCTGGGGTACTCCGACGGAGGCGACGACGGCGGCAAGTGCCGCGAGCTCTTCGGCGGTTGGTTCTCCCTTGACCACGGAGAACATGGGAGCAACGGGTTCGGGTGTTGAAGGGCTTTCGTCTGCCCGATGCTTTGCCGGGCTCACAGCGGGATGTTCCCGTGCTTTTTGGTGGGCAGGCTGGCGCGTTTGTCGCGAAGGGCGCGCAGGCCGCGGATGATCTGGAGACGCGTGTCAGAGGGTGCAATGACGGCGTCCACATAGCCCAGCTGAGCTGCCTGGTAAGGGTTGAGGAGTTCTTCCTCATAACCTTGGATGATCTCGGCGCGTTTGGCTTCGACGTCGCCGCCGGCCTCGGCAACCGCTGCGAGGTCGCGACGGTAAAGGATGTTCACCGCACCCTGGGCGCCCATGACACCGATCTGGGCGGTGGGCCACGCGAGGTTCAGGTCCGCGCCCAGCTTCTTGGAGCCCATCACGATGTACGCGCCGCCATAGGCCTTGCGGGTGATGACGGTGAGCTTGGGCACGGTGGCCTCAGCGTAGGCATACAGGAGTTTGGCGCCTCGACGGATGATTCCTTGGAATTCCTGGTCCTTGCCGGGGAGGAAGCCGGGCACGTCCACCAGGGTGATGATGGGGATGTTGAAAGCGTCGCAGTGCCGGACGAACCGGGCGGCCTTCTCGGATGCGGAGATGTCCAGGGTGCCTGCGAACTGCATGGGCTGGTTCGCAACGATGCCAACTGTGTGGCCTTCGACCCGCCCGTAGCCAATGATCACGTTGGGGGCGTACAGCGACTGCATTTCAAGGAAGTGGGCGTCGTCCACGATCTGCTCAATGACCTTGCGCATGTCGTACGGCTGATTGGCCGAATCAGGGATCAGCCCATCCAAGGCGAGATCGTCGTCGTCGAGTTCCAATTCCTGGTCGTGTTCTACAACCGGCGCCTCGGAGAGGTTGTTGGAAGGCAGGAAATCCAGGAGTTCGCGGACAAATTCGATCGCATCGGCTTCGTCGGAGGCAAGGTAAGTGGACGTTCCGGTGGTGGCGTTGTGCTGGCGGGCACCGCCCAGCGTTTCCATATCCACGTCCTCGCCCGTGACGGTCTTGATGACATCGGGGCCGGTGATGAACATGTGGGACGTCTTGTCCACCATGACCACGTAGTCGGTCAGGGCGGGGGAGTAGGCAGCGCCGCCGGCGCACGGACCCATGATGAGCGAGATCTGGGGGACGACGCCGGAGGCATGGACGTTGTTGCGGAAGATATCCGCGAACATGGCAAGGGAAGCCACGCCTTCCTGGATGCGCGCGCCACCGCCGTCGTTGATGCCCACTACAGGGCAGCCGTTGCGGAGGGCGAATTCCTGGACCTTGACGATCTTCTCGCCGTTGACCTGGCTCAACGAGCCGCCGTAGACGCTGAAGTCCTGGCTGTAGATGGCAACGAGGCGCCCGTCCACTGTGCCGTAACCGGAGACGACGCCGTCGCCCAGGGGCTTCTTTTTCTCCATGCCGAAGGCTGTGGAGCGGTGGACGGCGAGGGCGTCGAACTCAACGAATGACTCGGGATCGACCAGGAGGTCAATGCGTTCGCGGGCAGTGTTCTTACCGCGTGCGTGTTGCTTTTCGATCGCTTCCGGGCCGGAAGGCTGCTCTGCACGGGCCTGGCGGTCGCGGAAGTCTGCAATCTTTCCCGCTGTCGTTGTCAGATCGTGGCTCATCAAGTGTCTCCGGCTCTGTAGCTGATTTTCGCTGGCGCAGTTCTGGTGCAAACAAGTAGCTGACTTAAGTAGCTTCCGTACAAAGAACAGGCCCCGCTGGCCAGTCTAGTGACGCCATTGCCGCGAACCGCTGTAGAAACCCTACAATTTTCAGCGCCCAAGCCAAAGCTGCCGCTATGTTACCCGTCAGTAACATACTTGGGTTAGAGTGTCTCCATGACTCCAAGCAACGATGCTTCCCCAGCTTCCGAAGAGAGTAAGCCGAAGGGCAGTACCCCTTATATAGCCAGCGGTTCGCTCAAGGGCCGCACCATCATCATGTCCGGCGGCAGCCGTGGCATCGGATTGGCCATCGCCACCCGCGCGGCCCGCGACGGCGCCAATATCGTGCTGATGGCCAAGACCGGAAAACCTCATCCGAAACTGGAAGGGACCGTTTTTACCGCGGCTGATCAACTGGTCGCTGCCGGCGGTCAGGCTCTGCCCCTCGTGGGCGATGTCCGCAATGACGACGACGTCGCCGCGGCGGTAAGTGCCGCCGTCGAGCGTTTTGGGGGAATCGACGTCGTCATCAACAACGCGTCAGCCATCGACCTCTCGCGCACGGATGCGATCGACATGAAGCGCTACGACCTCATGCAGGACATTAACGTCCGGGGAACCTTCCTGCTCTCGAAGCTGTCCCTCCCTGCACTGCGGGAATCCGGGAACGGGCACATTCTTACGCTGTCTCCACCGCTGAACCTCGATCCAAAATGGGCCGGGATGCATCTGGCCTACACCATGGCCAAGTATGGAATGAGCCTCACCACCTTGGGACTCGCCGAAGAGTTAAAGGGCGACGGCGTGTCGGTCAACTCGCTCTGGCCTTGCACACTGATCGATACCGCGGCGATCCGGAACATGCCCGGTGGGCAGCAAATTGTGAAGGCCGCCCGCGGACCGGAGATCATGGCCGATGCTGCGCACGCTGTGCTGACTGGCGCCAACCTTGCTGACGGCGTCACGGGTTCGGGGAACTTCTACACCGACGAAGAAGTCCTCAGGGCAGCCGGTGTGAAGGAGTTTGCGCCATACAGCCTCGGCGCGCCTGAGGACGGCCTGGTGCCAGACATCTTCCTCTAAGCGGATTCCCATGTTTTGGGCAAGTTCTGCGGGCCGCAACTGGATAGGATTCAGCTATGGATGCCGAACAGCCTGCCAGCAGCGAACCCCTTGTCCCCAGGTCCGGGGAAGACCGGCCATCATTGGACCGTGAGGCGCTGCTCGAGCCTGATTTCCTGTCGGCAACCGGTATTTCCCAATTGAACATTGTCGAGTCCACGGGATCCACCAACCAGGACCTCGTGCGTGCCGTAACCGTGGAGCCTAAAAAATGGGCTGATCTCGCCGTGTTGACCGCCGAGCACCAGACAGCGGCACGCGGACGGCTGGACAGGCACTGGGAATCGCCGGAGCGCTCTGCCGTTTCAGTGTCGATGGTGCTGCGGCCCGTCACAGCCGAAGGCATGCCCGTGCCGACGCAGAGTTACTCGTGGCTCTCACTGCTTGCCGCCGTTGCCCTGCGCGAAGCACTGCAGGAAACGGCTGGCGTTACGGCAGAGATCAAGTGGCCCAACGACGTCCTGGTTAATGGACGGAAGGTCGCTGGAATCCTGGCCCAGATGACGCCGCTGGGTGACGGGTCGGTCCCTGCAGTGATCCTGGGCGTTGGCCTCAACGTCTCGCTGGCGCAGGATGAATTGCCGGTACCAACCGCTACATCGCTGGCCTTGGAAGGGGCCACGACGACGGACCGCACCGCGCTGCTGAAGAGCTACCTTTCACGCTTCAGCCGGCTTTACCGCAGCTTCTGCAACTCAGAAGGCGATCCCGCGGCAGGGTTGGCAGGTGGGCCCTCGCTGCATAAGCGCGTTGAGTCGGCAATGGTCACCTTGGGACGCGAGGTGCGCGCGCACCTGCCCGGTGATCACGAAGTGGTGGGCCATGCCTCCCGTTTGGACGAGCACGGATCGCTCCTGGTAGTGGACCACGGCGGCCGGGAACATGTTGTAACGGCTGGTGATGTGGTCCATCTGCGCGCCACGGAAAGCGGTTATGCGTAAAGAGTTGCTTCCGGGGGAGCAGGTCATCACCATCACGCGGCAACAGGCCCGCTCGCTGTTCTTGCCAACGCTGGCCTTCATAGTGGTTCCTGCCCTGGCAGCCTACGCCTGTGCGTGGATTATCAAAGGAAATCCGCAACGCCTTGCCCCATTCATTACAGTGGAATGGACGCCATGGCTTGTCGGTGCCTGTGTGGGCTTGGCAGGGCTCGTGCTGGTGGCCTACAGCTTGAAGCGGGTGTTGAAATGGCGTTCAGTCCGGTTCATCCTGACAAACCGCCGGATAATTGCCAAGTACGGAATGTTTCGCCGCGGCGACTGGCAGGTGTCATTGATGGCGGTCCGCAGCGTGGGGGTCCACCAGAACCTGCTGCAGCGGACATTGCACTCCGGGAATATATCCTTGGATACCGGGCCCTCTGGCGAAGCCGTCTTGACGGATGTACCGGAGGTCGGAAAATTCAGGGGCTACATTCTTGACGCCATGGATGAACTGCCCAAAGGTGGGGTTTTTGAGGGTGAAGTCCTGTCGGACTTTGATGGATTGCCGTGGGAATTGAGAGAAGGTGGAAGAGATGAGCGTTGAGGATCAGCAGTCCGGCGAGGACCTGGACGAGGAGTTCAACGCCGTACCCGAACCTTCAGTGGATGAGGACACGGAACCAGCGCCCGTCCAGGCGCCCGTGACCACCGGCCCGCCCACCGGCGTGATGTCCGCAGAACGCCTGGCCATCAAAGCGCTTGAGGCGAGGTTGCTTGGCGGCGAACGCAAGCTCCGCCGTCGTGAAGTTGCTGCAGGTGCCGGTGTCTCCATTCTTTCCGCGCGGAAGTTGTGGCGGGCTTTGGGCTTCCCCAACTTCGGCGACGACGACGTCGCTTTCACCGAACGTGACCAAGCAGCGTTGTCCACGATTCTTGACCTCGTCCGTGCCGGGATCCTCACCGAGGAAGCTGCGATATCCGTTACCCGCTCCATCGGCCAGATGACGGACCGCATGGTGGTCTGGCAGATCGAAGCCCTGGTTGAAGACATGGTCCAGGAGCAGGGAATTCCGGATGCCGTGGCCCGTAAGCAACTGGTGGGCCAGCTGCCGGCCCTGGTGGATTCCCTGGAAGAGATCCTGGTCTACTCCTACCGTCGTCAACTCAACGCCGGCGTTCAGCGGCTTGCCGTTCGTGCCGAGGCGGGCCTGCAAGCGAGCGAGGAAGGACGCGAAGGGGACGAGGACGATTCTCCTTTGCCCTTGGCCCGTGCCGTAGGGTTCGCCGACCTCGTCTCCTACACAAGCCTCTCCCGGCGGATGAACGAGAAAACCCTGGCCCAAATGGTCCAGCGCTTCGAGAACAAGTGCGCCGAGATCATCTCCGTGGGTGGCGGACGCCTGGTGAAGACCGTGGGCGACGAAGTTCTCTATATTGCCGAGACCCCGGCTGCAGGCGCGGAAATTTCCCTGGCTTTGGCGCAGGCCTTCACGGAAGACGAGATCCTGCCCCAGGCGCGGGTGTCCATGGTGTGGGGTCGCATCCTGTCCCGACTCGGCGATATCTACGGTCCCACCGTGAACCTTGCGGCGCGGCTGACCACCCTGGCCCAGCCGGGGACGGTGCTGGTTGATGCAATGACCGCTGCTGCACTTGGACAGGACGAACGCTTCGTGCTGGTCCCGCAAAAGTCCGAGAATGTCCGTGGTTTCGGTGAGATCCACCCCGTGATGCTCGCGCGTGGCCGCGGCAAGGGCCTGGTGCTGGACTAAACGCTCTCTCACGTCCTGCTGGTTTTCGGCGATCCTTCTCTCACGTCGGGCTGGTTTTTGGCGATCGTTCTCTCACGTCCCGTGAACTGGTCCCCGTTTGTTGGACTGGCTAATTGGGATTCTAGGCTGCGAGGGTCTGGGCCCGGTATTGGACCGGGCTTAGGCCCTTGAGTTTGGTGGAGATTCTTTCGTTGTTGTACCAGGTGATGTATTCGTGCAGTGCTGGTGCCAGGGCTTCGGTGCTGAGGAACCGGACGTGGTGGAAGAGTTCTTCCTTGAGGTGTCCGAAGAAGTTTTCCATGACGGCGTTGTCGTAGCAGTTGCCCCTGCGGGACATTGACTGGGTGGCGCCGGCATCGTTGAGCAGGACCCGCCAGGAGTGGTGCTGGTATTGGAAGCCTTGGTCCGAATGCACCAGCGGGTGCTGTCCCGGTTCCAGGCAGGCGATGGCCTGGCGCAGTGAGCTGTTGGCAAGTTCCAGGTTCGGTGAACTGCCAACGGAATAAGAGATGATCTGCCGGTCAAAAAGATCCATGACCGGTGAAAGGTAGAGCTTGTGGTCCCCGACGCGGAACTCGGTGACGTCGGTGACCCACTTCTGGTTCGGAGCATCGGCGTCAAACTTCCGGTTCAGCAGGTTCGGTGCAATCACACCCTGTTCGCCTTGGTAAGAGTTATAGCGTTTCCGCCGCCGGACCTTGCAGCGCAGGTGTAACGCGCGCATCAGCTTCAACACGGTCTTCTTCGCGACCACCCACCCCTTCTTCATCAGCTCGGTATGGATGCGCCGGTGGCCGTAGCGGCCATGGTTGGCCGTGAAAACCTCCGTGATGGCGCTCTTGAGTGTTTCCTTCGGGTCCGGGGACTCGAGCCGGGCCTGGTGATAGAAGAACGTCGAGCGGGCCAGACCCGCGGCCTGCAGCAGGACCGGGAGCCGGTAATCAGCCTTGAGAGCGATGAGGGCTTGAACCTTCACCGTTGTTCCTGAGCCCTCAAGGCACGCAATTTTCCCAAGTAGGCCACCTGTGCCCGCAACAGTTCGTTTTCCCGACGCAACTGCTCAAGCTCCGAAGCCTCCCCGGCCCGCGGCCCGGCCGCCGACTTCGCGGAGGGCACGACCCCAGGTTCCCGGGAAGCCGCGGTCTCGGACTTCGCTGGCCTGCCGTTGCGTTTGGGCCGCAACCCGTCCTCACCCTCCAAACGATAATCCCTGACCCATTTCTGGAGCTGTTGCCGCGAAGACAGGCCCGCTTCAACCGCCAAATCCTGCCCGGTTTCGCCCGCAAGGAAACGCTGCACCAACGCCAGCTTGACCTCGAAAGAGTATGACTTCGGTGCCCTGCTCACCAGCACTCCTCGCCCATGAATCCTCCACAACCCATACAACGACCTCACCGCCACAACAGGGGCACCCAGGAACCGGGCCGTCGTCCGATACCCCAGACCCCTTTCAAAACACGCTACAGCCGACACCCGCTGCACCACAGACAATGAACTACGCGAACTCATAAAACTGCTCCCCTCAAAACGGAACTGCGATTCACAGTCCAACTTCAGGGGAGCAGTTCACCGCGGGTTTTTGGCGATCCTTCTCTCACGTCGTGTGGGTTGTTGGTGATCGTTCTCTCAAGACGCCTTGGGTCCTGTTTGGGCGGCCAACGACGACTCTTAGGAGTTCATTTGAACGGGGACGAGGCGTTCCGCCGCACGGCTGAGCCGGGAATTGAACCTCGTAGCCCGCGTCGGTGACTGGCGGGTTGAGATTCCCGATGCCGGCGAAGCCAGATTGCCAGCCTGTCTTCCTTCCACCCCGATCACCTCGGCGATCTGTCGCGCCGGCCTGCTCGTGGACAAAACAAGGCGCACAGCGTCCTCACGGAAAGCGGCATCATATTTTTTCTGGGCGTGGTGATCTGAAGTGAAGCTCCCATCAGGCTGTCTCAGAAAATCACACGACCCTAGGAATACGGTGCGGATGAGAGAGGGATGGGGGAAGCGGTGGGGATGTGAGAGAGGGATCGGGACAAGCGGTGGGGATGTGAGAGGGATGGGGGAAGCGGTGGGGATGTGAGAGAGGGATCGGGACAAGCGGTGGGGATGTGAGAGAAGGATCGAGGAAAGCGGTGGGATGTGAGAGAGGGATGTGGTTGAGGCCACCCGTCACATCTGCGCAAATCGATGGACAAAACGGGTAGTCTTGGGGATGGTTCGTGCTCGTATGGCGTCAGGCTCAGGCCCCGTCGCCGCATAGTGGGGGAATGTGAATGGCTCTGCCTGATGTGTCCGGCAAGGGCAGTTCTAAAACACGTTCCAAAACACGCCCATTCAGCCGGCCAAAGGGTCTGAGCGCGACAGCGTTCCTCGGCGCCGCAGCTGTGGTTGTCACCGGTGCCATCCTTTATCCAGGTTTCAAAACCACTGACGTAGACCTCAACGACGGCGGCGTTTGGGTGGTCAGCAAATCGAAAAACGCGGCAGGCAGGCTTAACTACCCGTCAAAGTCGTTGGACGGTGCCGTCACCCCGGCCAGCACTGACTTCGAGATTCTCCAGCAGGCAAGCGACATCTTCATCGACGACGCCAGCGGGGCCAGCATCAACCCGGTCAGTGCCGCGAACATGCGCCTCGGGGGAGACCAGAAGCTGCCCGGCGCGGCGGAAGTCAGCTTCGGCAACAAGGTATTAGCGGTCACCGATCCCTCCAAGGGCAAAGTCTGGGCTGTTTCGCCAACGTCCATCGGGGGCTTCAGCGATGAATCCCAGCCCTTGCTTGAGCAGTCCACGGGTATCGCCTCGGTGGTCGGCACGGATGACACCATCCACACCTTGGATCCGAAAGCAGGAAAGCTCACTGCCACGAAGGTAGACACAGATGGCAACGCAACCGACTCGCAAGTGCGGACCGATGACGCCCTGAAGGCTGACGGCGAGGTCCAGCTTGCCGCGGTGGGCGGCCAGGCGATCGTCCTCAACCAGGCCACGGGCAACATCGTCCTGCCCAACGGAAACAAGGTGCACTTGGACGATGCCAGGGACGCCAGGCTGCAGCAGAGCGGTCCCGCTGCCGACTTCGTGGCCATTGCTACGCCCAAAGCCCTTCTCCTGCAGCCGCTGGATGGCGGAACAGCAAAAACGGTCCAGGCCGACGGCCAGGGAACTCCCGCGGCGCCGGTCCATCTGGGCTCCTGCACTTACGCCGCCTGGTCCGGGGCCAACAAATACGTCCGCGAATGCAGCAATGAAGCGGACAACCGGCGCGCCGACGTGCCCAAGGCGAGTGCATCGCCGTCGTACGTTTTCCGGGTCAACCGTGATCTCGTGGTGCTGAACGACGTGAACTCCGGAAACGTCTGGATGGTCAACCAGAACATGCAGCTGGTCAATAACTGGGATGACGTCATTCCGCCGCAGCAGACCTCGGACGACGCCGACAAGGACTCTGCGGACGAAGTCCAGCAGACCGTTCTTCCGGACCGCAGCAAACCCAACACGCCACCCATCGCGAAGCCGGACTCGTACGGTGTCCGGGCAGGAAAGACCACCATCTTGCCGGTCTTGGACAACGATGCGGATGCCGATGGCGACGTGTTGACGGTCGGAGTGGGGGAGCCGCTGAAGTCGGGAGCGTTGTCAGCGGTCTATGGTGGCACGGGTTTCCAGATTGCCGTGCCGTCCGGCGCTTCCGGTTCGGAAACATTCAAGTATTCGGTGGATGATGGCCGCGGGGGATCGGGCGCTGCTGATGTAGACCTCCGAATCGTCCCTCCTGAGGAAAACAAGGCGCCCCAGCCCAAGGCGAACCGCAACAACGCGCTGGTGGTTCAGTCGGGCAAGATCGCCAGCCAGTTTGTCCTCACTGATTGGACGGACCCCGACGGCGACGACATCTTCGCCGTTGCTGCTTCCAGCAGCGACCCGGCTGACCAGGTCCGGGTCAGGCCGGACGGCCTGCTCACCTTCCAGGACTCGGGTGCGGGGCCGGGCCGGAAGACCCTCAACGTCAAAGTCTCGGACGGCACGCTCACCGCCGAGGGCCAGATCAGCGTGGATGTGCGCGCTCCCGGAGCCTTGCCACCCATCGCGAATGCGGACCACGTGGTTGCTGTGGCGGGCCAGGACACGGTGATCGCCCCACTGAAGAACGACACGGACCCCCAAGGCGGCACGCTTCGTCTCGCCCAGGCGCAGCCCGACGGCCAATCGACGGCGGTGGTCGGGCCGGACCAGCAAACGTTTACCTTCAATTCCGGTGCTGTCGGACCGCATTACGTCACCTATATGGTGACCAACGGACCGGCGAGTGCCCAGCAGCTGGTGCGCATCGACGTCGTCTCCGGAAACAGCGACGGCGCGCCGGTAGCCGTGCGCGATATCGCCCTCCTGCCCAGCGGCGGGAGCACTGTGGTGGATGTCCTCGGCAACGACTCGGATCCCGCAGGCGGCGTCCTGGTAGTGCAGTCGGTGACGGCAGCTGATGGGCTGCCGGTGAGCGTGGCCGTGCTGGACCACTCGGTGGTCAAGATCAGCGACATCCGGACAGAAGGGCAACTGTCCCTGAAGTACACGATTTCCAATGGCAAGGCTTCGGCGACAGGTGACATCTCGGTCCAGGTGGTTCCGGCGCCCACCAAGCTGCAGGCTCCGCAGGCGAAGCCCGACGAAGTGACGGTCCGCGCCGGGGATGTCGTAACGATTCCGGTCCTGGAGAACGACTCGGATCCCAATGGTGGCGAACTCGACCTGGACCCTGCCTTGGCCCAGCAGCCGGACGAAGCAAGCGGCCGCATGTTCGTCGCCGGAAACACGCTCCGCTTTATTGCGGGGGACGAGCCCAAGACGGTCTATGCGATCTACAAGGTCAGCAACGCGTCCGGTCAAACGGACTCCCAGCAGGTCACCATCCGAATCCGTGCCCGGGATGACGCCACGAATAGCCGGCCGGAGCCCCGGAACCTCACGGCCCGCGTTGTGGCGGGCATGACCGTGAAGATCCCTGTTCCCCTGGACGGCATCGACTCCGACGGCGACTCTGTCCAGCTCATCGGGATCGACAAAGCCCCCACGTTGGGGACTGCGATTCTGCGGGACGGCTACCTGGAGTTCACGGCTGGCGGCAAGTCTTCCGGAACGGACACTTTCAGCTACCGTGTGAAGGACCGGATCGGGGCAGAGAACACCGGCACGGTGATCGTGGGCATCGCCCCGGCTGACGTGGATAACCAGAAGCCGATCGCCGTTGACGACGCCATTGATGTCCGTCCCGGACGCCGGGTGGCAGTGAACGCACTCCAGAACGATTCAGATCCCGACGGCGATCCCATCGGTTTGGCGTCTGCGTTCGAAGCGAATCCTGGGCTGCAGGTCGAGGCAGCCGCGGGGAAGGTAGTGCTCACTGCGCCCGGTGTGGCCGGAAACGAAAGCATCAGTTACCAGATCCAGGACGACAAAAAGGCGGAAGCCAGCGCTGTTATCAGGGTTCAAACAAGCCCGACGGCGGACCTGCACGTGCCGCTGGCACAGGACGACCACGTCACCCTGGCCGAGACGCTCGGCAAGACCGCAGTAGACGTACCTGTCCTGAAGAACGATTCCGATCCCGATGGCATAGCCGAAGACCTGAAGATTTCCCTTCCCGATGGAAACCCGAACGCCCGGGTGGGTACCGCCGGAAATGTAGTGGTGACGTTGGTCCCGCAGGATCAGTTGATTCCCTACACCGTCACCGACATCGATGGCCAGACGGCAACCGCAGTGATGTGGGTTCCCGGCCAAGGTCTTCAGTACCCGACCCTCGCCAAGACCGACGTCGTGGAAGTCACCGCCGGGGATGAGCTCACGTTGGCGCTCCAGGAATACGTCAAGGTAAGGGAGGGCCGGACGCCACGCATCACCGTGGCGGACAAGATCCAGGTCCTGGGCGGAGATCCCCTGAACGTGATCGCGGGCGACGGGACGGCACTGCGGTATGCCGCAGGAGCAGATTATGTCGGTCCAGGTTCTGTCACCTTCGAAGTGACGGACGGCGCTGGACCGGACGACGCCGAAGGGCTCAAGTCCACCCTCACCATCATGACGCGGGTGCTCCCGGATCCGAATGCCAACCACGTCCCTACTTTCAGCGGCGCTGCGATCGATGCTCCCAAGGGCGACGCCTCAGAGCTTGACCTCGCCAACCTTGCCAAGGATGTGGACGCACAGGACCAAGGCAAATTGAAGTTCGAGCTCGACGGCCAACAGCCGGGCGGATTCGACGCGCGGATTGACGGTACCGTCCTCAAAGTCACCCCGGGCCCGTCCATCAACCCCGGAGCCCGTGGTACCTTCCCGCTCAAGGTCACCGACGGCAGGTCCGAGCCCGTCAGGGCTGCTGTGACAGTGACGGTGGTTTCCTCCAACCGTCCACTGCCGGCGGCCAACGATGATGTGGTGGATAAGGCCGACGCCGGGCGATCGGAAACCATCAACGTGCTGGGGAACGATTTCAACCCCTTCAATGAATCGCCACTGACCATCGTGGGAGCGGTGGTGGAAACCGGATCCAGCTCGGGTCAGCCCGCCATCTCCGGCGATTCCATCACGGTAACGCCCGCGGACGGGTTCAAGGGCGTGCTGGTGGTCCGCTACACGGTGAAGGATAAGACCGGGGACCCCAGCCGGCAGGCCATTGGACGGGTACGCATCACCGTCCGCGACAAGCCCGACGCCCCATCTGCTCCAGTGGCGACCGACGTTCGGAGCCGCACGGCCGTGCTCAAGTGGGCACCGCCGTCGGACAATGGCGCAGCCATCACCAAGTACACGGTCAAGGCAGCCGGGTTCCAGCAGGAGTGCCCCACCACCACGTGTACGCTCTCCGGCCTGACCAACAATGTCAAGTACGTCTTCACGGTGTTTGCTACCAACGAGGTAGGTGATTCGGCCGCCTCCGTCCCATCCAACGAGATCCGCCCGGACGAGAAACCCTCGCCACCGGACGCGCCGTCGGTCAAAGCCGGGGATAAGAACCTGGCCATCACCTGGACCCCAGCGAAGACCGAGGGGTCACCGGTGAAGCATTACAACCTGGAGATCTCACCGCCACCGGCCAGCGGCATCGCGGTCAAGAACGAGGTCACCGGGTTGAGCTACACGTGGCCGGGCCTGACCAATGGCGTGAAGTACAAAGTCCGCGCGCAGGCTGTCAACGAGCTCGGCCCTTCGGACTGGAGCCTGTACTCCGCGGAAGACCACCCAGCCGGGCTGCCCGGCGCCCCGGCGGCGCCCAGCACCGCCGTCGTATCTTCTGTTGGCACGCAGAACCAGCTCCGTGCCGATTGGTCTGAACCGGACATCAACGGCGACCCCATCAAGAACTACTACGTCACGATGAGTGGCGGCGGCGGAGCAGCGCAGTCGCAAACCGTACCCGGCAACGTCCGCAGTGCCACCTTCACTGCCAGCAACTCCGAGGCCGGCTATACATTCACCGTGCAGGCCGAGAATAAAGCGGGCAAGGGTGCAGTCAGTGCCGCGTCGGCACCGCGTCGCGCCACGGGCAAGCTCGGAACCGTGGGAAATGTCAGTGCCACCCCCGCCAACACAGGGGGAGCAGGCACCCAGCTCACCATCAACTTCAACCCGTTGACTGCTGCGCAACGTAACGGCTCAAGTGCGAATGAAGTCAGCTATACCTACAGGGCGAGTACCGGCCAATCTGGGGCTATCCAGCCGGGCCAGACTGTGGGTGGCTTCGCCAACGGCCAGGCAAGCAGCGTTACCATCACCGCACATTCCTCGGTGGCGCCCAGCTCGGATGCGAGTGCCCCTGCAACGGCCACGCCGTATGGATCCCCGGGCACGCCTTCTGCATCTGGAACGAACGGTGCTCTGAACAATCAGTCCGTAACGCTTAACTGGGCCTCGCCCCCGCCGTCCAGCAACGACGTCAAGACCACAAAGATCAGGATCGACAACGGTGCCTGGGAAACGGTTGCGGCTTCCGGAAGCAGGACAATCAATACCGGCGGCTGGGAGCAAACCCGCACCATTTATGTCCAGACGTTCAATTCCCTCGGGACAGCAGGGCCGGAAGTCAGCGCAAGTGCTACATCGGGCCGGCAGGGAGTCTGGGAGGGCGTCCTGAACACCTCGGTGGTTCAGCGTTCCTGCACCTACACGTTGGGCGGAGACAACTACCGGCCAACGCCCTACTTTGACTGCGATGGCGTGAATGCCAACCTGCCCCCATGGGAATACCCCGGGCAGAAGATGGTGGTGAAGTGCTACATCGTCCAAGGCGACCAGTCCAACCAAATGTTCACCTGGTGGAGGATCGAAGACGGTTCGGACAGGAATGTGGGCCGCTACATCATCTCCTTCCACACCACTGTGGGTGAGCCTGGTCGGGTGGGGGCGCCGCAATGCTAGCCGCCGTCCACGGGAGGGGAGTTCTCCCCATCGCCGCATCCCCGGGGAAGGCCATAGGCTGTCAAAGCCAATGGAGAGTCCAGTCTCGGGTTCCCTTGGCTACTCGTGCGGTGCGTGGGATAGTCTTAGGGACTGAAAATTCCGCCGCCGTATGGGGGTACTGCGGAATGCAAGGCTGCCGGCACATGCCGGTTGGCCTGGACGCCGCCTGGGGGCGGCTGTACAACAAGGGAATTTTGGGGCTGTGACATCTTTCTTCGGCAAGCTGGGGCTGAAAAAGCGTCGAAACAAGAAACTCGTATCTGCAACTGCCGTGACTGCGGCCGGCGCCTTGCTGGTAGCGGGTGCAGTGCTCTATCCGGGGTTCAAGACGGCCGAGGTCGATTTGAACGACGGCGGCGTGTGGGTTGTGAGCAAGACCAAGAACGCCGTGGGACGGCTGAATTATCCTTCCCGGGTTCTTGATGGAGCCGTGACACCGGCGACCACCACCTTCGATGTCCTGCAGCATGACGGCAACGTTTTTGTGGACGATGAATCCGGCTCCACCATCAACCAGGTCTCCGCGGCGAACCTGAAGTTGGGTGGCGACAAGCAACTGCCCTCGTCCTCGCAAGTCAGCTACGGTTCCAGCGTCCTCTCGGTCACGGACCCCGCCCGTGGAAAGGTGTGGGCACTTTCGCCCTCCACCGTGAACGGCTTCGACGAAGAATCCACCGAACCCGTCCTCACGGGCTCGCAGAACATGGTGTCGGCAGTAGGACAGGACAACCGCATTTACACGGCGGACCCGGGCAAGGGCGAAATCACCATCACCACGGTGGACGCCAACGGCGAACGGACAGCCTCGGAAGTAACCAAGGTGGACGAGCTCAAGGGCGCCGGTGATCTCCAGATTGCTGTTGTGGGCGACAAGCCGGTAGTGCTGGATGCAGCATCCGGAAACCTCTTCCTCCCGGGTGGCCGCAAGCTTCAGCTGCAGGACGTCCGGGAGGCCAAGCTCCAGCAGAGCAGCGAAGACAGCGGCTATGTGGCCATCGCTACGCGCAAAGCCCTTTTGAAGCAGCCTTTGGACGGATCCACGGCAGCGACTGTCAACGTGGATGGAGAGGGAGTTCCCGCCGCGCCCGTGCAAGTAAGCAAATGTGTTCACGCAGCGTGGGCCGGGGCCAACAAATACATCCGTGATTGCGATAACGACGCAGACGACAAGAAAAACGATGTCCCTAAGGCCAGCGCATCGCCCAGCTACGTCTTCCGCGTGAACCGGGACCTCGTGGTCCTCAACGACATCAACTCCGGCAGCGTGTGGCTGGTCAACCAGAACATGCAGCTCGTGAACAACTGGGACGATGTTGTCCCGCCCAAGAACCAATCCGATGACCAGGACCAGGAATCCGCGGACAACAACACCATCAACGTCCTCCCGGACCGTACCAAGCCGAACCGTCCGCCCGAGACCAAACCCGATGAGTTCGGCGTACGTCCCGGCCGCACTTCAGTCCTGAGCGTCCTGGACAACGATTCAGATCCCGACGGCGATGTCCTCACCGCCTCGGTTGGCGCCAACGGCCCGAAGTCGGGTGCGCTGGAGAACATTTACGGTGGCTCAGCATTCCAGATCAAGGTCCCTCCCACGGCGAAGCCCGGCACGGAGGTCTTCGACTACAACGCAGCGGACGGCCGTGGTCTGTCGGCCGGCGGCAAGGTGACGCTGCACGTCGTCGCGCCGGAAGAGAACAAGCCCCCACTGTTCAAGCGTGCCGAGCCCACTACGATGCTCGTGGAGCAGGGCAAGTCCGTTAGCCAGAACATCCTTACCGACTGGATGGATCCCGACGGCGACGACCTCGTCCTGTTGGACGCCAAGGCTGACAATGACCAGGACCAAGTCAAGGTCCGCCGGGACGGGTTGCTCACGTACCAGGATTCAGGGGCAGCGCCCGGCAAAAAGAACGTCACCATCACCGTCTGGGACGGCCGCGCCACCACCACAGGCCGGGTGGTGGTGAATGTGCAACCGCCCGGAGCCCTCGCACCGGTAGTTAACGCGGACCACGTCACAGCAGTGGTGGGCCAGGACCTGGTCATCTCCCCGTTGAAGAATGACGTTGACCCCAACGGCGGCGCCTTGCGCGTGGCCCATGTTGAGGCTGCCGGCCCGGCAGAGCTGGGGCCAGTAACCGACGGCGGAACCTTCACTTTCCGCAGCAATACCCCCGGCCCTGTGTATTTGAGCTACATCGCCAGCAACGGACCACAAAGCAGCCAAGGCTTGATCCGCGTGGATGTGGAGTCCGGCAAGGACGCCGGAGCCCCGGTTGCCGTCCATGACGTCGCCCTGCTGCCTGTGGGTGGAAGCGTATTGGTGGATCCCTTGGCCAATGACTCCGACCCTTCCGGCGGAGTCCTCGTCCTCCAGTCGGTTACGGTGCCCGACGGCTCCTCGGCATCGGTCAGTGTGATCGACCACAGCGTCCTTCGCGTCACTGACGTCCTCGGCGCCAAGGAACCTTTTGTGTTCAGCTACACCATGTCCAACGGCCGCGCCTCGGCTACCGGAACGGTGGGCGTCGTCCCGGTGCCGGCCCCCGCCGTCGTGGAGGCTCCCCAGCCGAAACCCGACGAAGTGAACGTGCGCGTCAACGACGTCGTCACCATTCCTGTCCTGGACAACGACACGCATCCGCAGGGCGAAAAGCTCTCTGTTGATCCGGTGTTGGCCCAGCCCATTGCCGAAGGAGACGGCAAGGCGTTCATTTCCGAAGACACGCTCCGCTTCATCGCAGGTCCTGCCCCCAAGACCGTTCGCGCCATCTACAACGCCGTGGATCCACAGGGACAAAAGAGCGCCGCTGCAGTGACCATCCACATCCTCCCGTTGGAAGGCGCCCAGAATTCGCGGCCACAGCCCAAGAACCTGACGGCACGGGTAGTGGCTGGCGGCAGCGTCCGCATTCCGGTTCCGTTGGATGGCATCGACCCCGACGGCGACTCGGTACAGCTCACCGGCATCGACAGCACACCCAGCATGGGAACCGCGACGGCGGGCAGCAACTTCATCGATTTCGTCGGCGCAGGCGACGGTGCAGGTACCGACACGTTCCGATACAAGGTGATTGACCGCCAAGGAGCCGTCAACACGGGAACTGTCACAGTGGGGGTCGCGCCGCGCGGTGAAGACAACCAGAAGCCGGCTCCGGTGGATGACGAAGTCAAGGTCCGTCCAGGCCGGCAGATTGCCGTGGATGCTACTGCCAACGACACCGATCCGGATGGTGACCTCATCCGGATCGTGGCCGATGGCATTGAAGCTGACGCCGGCTTGGACGCCCACGTGAGCAAGACCAGCGGCCGCATCCTTATTACAGCGCCTGCTGCCGAAGGCACGGTGAACGTCCGCTATTCCGTGGCCGACGACCGCGACGCCGTGGGCCAGGCCAGCATCCGGGTGATCGTCAAGAACGATATCCCGCTGCAGGCGCCGGTTGCCCGCGACGACCGCGTGACATCGGCCCAGACCCTCGGGAAGACGGCTGTGGACGTGCCCGTCCTGAAGAATGACGAAGACCCGGATGGTGTGGGGGAGAATCTCAAGATCAGTACTGGGTTGGAGACGGCCCGGCCCGGTTCTGAGGGCAACGTGATCGTTGACCTCACGGAGCAGCCCCAACTGGTGCCGTACACCGTGGAGGACGTGGACGGACAGAAGTCCACGGCCATCATCTGGGTGCCGGGCATCGGGCAGCAGGTTCCCACCTTGGCCAAGGACGAGGTGGTGGAGCTGGTATCGGGCCAGTCCGTCACCGTGAATTTGGCCGACTGGGTCAAGGTCCGTGATGGACGTTCACCACGCCTCACCCAGGCGGACCGCATCAAGCTCATCGGGGCTGACGGCAGCGATCCTATTGCCAATGGTGGCACTGCAATCAAGTACACCGCAGGTGCAGAATACGTGGGCCCTGGATCCATCAGCTTTGAAGTCACGGATGGAACAGGTCCTGATGATCCCAACGGCTTGAAGTCCACGCTCAGCATCCGTACCAAGGTGCTTCCGGACCCCAATAAGAACAATCCGCCCACGCTGCTTGGCAGCCAGGTTGAGGTTCCCAAGGGGGACTCGGCGAGCCTGGACCTGGAGAAACTGACCTCGGATCCTGATTCCGACGATGTCCAGAACATGAGCTATGAGCTGGTGGGCGCGGCGCCCGGCGGGTTCCGGGTGAACGTCGACGGCAAGACACTCAAGGTGTCCGCTGACGATTCCGTGCAGATCGGCCAGAGCGGCACAGTCCAGGTGAAAGCCAAGGACCGCCGCGGGCTGGAAGCGCTGGCTACGTACAAGCTCTCCCTGTCGGCATCCAACCGCCCTAAACCTGTTGCCAATGATGACGTGGAACCTGATGCCCAATCGGGCAAACCGGTCACGGTCAATGCGCTGGCGAACGATTCGAACCCGTTCCCGGATACACCCCTGAAAATCGTCTCGGCTGTGACGGAGACTGGCCAGGGGACGGCGGATTCCAGTGGTGGAAACGTGACGGTGACGCCCGCAACAGGCTTCACCGGAACAATGGTTGTGGCATACACAGTGCAGGACAAGACCGGGGAGCTCTCGCGGTACGCCACGGCACGCATCCGGCTCACGGTGAAGGACAAGCCGGCGGCCCCCACCACTCCGCTGGCACAGAGCGTCGGCGACCAAACAGCCTTGCTGACCTGGAATGCCCCTGCAGACCGTGGTTCGCCCATCACCAAGTACACGGTGTACGGCGAAAGCGGCTTCAAACAGGACTGCCCTGCCAACACCTGCACGCTGACTGGCCTGACCAACAACGTGAAGTACCACTTCACAGTGACGGCCACCAACGCCATCAACGAGTCCGATCGCTCGCCGGTGTCCGCTGAGGTTCGACCCGACGTCAAGCCGGACACTCCCGTGGCACCGACGCTCAAGTTCGGGGACAAGCAGTTGTCCGTGGCCTGGGTCCCGCCAGCCAGCAAGGGCTCGCCCATCAAGTCCTACGATCTTGAGATCTCACCGGCTCCCGCGGGCCAGAATCCCCAGATCCAGAACCTCACCGGTGCAAGCTACGTTTGGAAAGGCCTGACGAACGGCGTTGCCTACAAGGTCCGCGTCCTGGCCAGGAACGATGCCAAAGAACCCTCGGAGTGGAGTCCCTACTCCGCCGCGGAAACTCCGGCAGGGGTACCGGCAACACCGGCTGCTCCCTCTGTGTCCGGCGCAGGGTCAGTTGGCACCCAGAGCCAGTTGAAGGTCAGCTGGGTAGCTCCCAACAACAATGGCGACCCCGTGTCTGCCTACACGCTGACCACCTACCGGGGTGGCGCCGTCGTGGGTTCCCAATCAGTGGCCGCGACATCGCAGAACGTCACGGTGGCAAACGCTGAAGCTGATTACACCTTTACCGTTTCGGCCACCAACAAGGCCGGTGTCAGTGGAGTCAGCCAGCAGTCGGCTGCGATTCGTGCTGCGGGCAAACCCGGCACGGTTGGAAGCGGTTCGGTCGCTGCAACTGGCACCAGTGGACAGCTCCGGGTGACGTTCACCCCGCTGACCGCCGCGGAACGCAACGGTTCGCAGGACAACGAGATCACCTACCGCTGGCAGACCGCCTACGGCTCCGGTCCGATTGGCCGGGGCGGAGGAGACATCGGTGGCCAGCCGAACGGCACCAACGTGGTGGTCAACATCATCGCCACTTCAGTGAAGAACGGCATGTCCGGCGATGCCAAGGCAATCGGCACGGGGAACCCCTATGGGCCCCCTAATGCGCCGAACGTCAACGGTGGAAAGTCCGCCAAGGGAGATGGCCAGGTGCACTGGACGTGGAACAACCCATCCATGAACGGCCGTCCCCTGGATCACTACGAAGTCAGCCTGGACGGTGGCGGTTGGAACGGCGTGGGTAAGGCCACGAGCTTTGATGCCTCCGGCGGGGGATGGAACAACACCCGCAACCTGAAGGTCAGGGCTGTCACTGTTGTGGCCGGACCGGCCGGCAGCGCCAATTCCACCAGCGGCGACGATCCCACCCCTCCGCCGCCAGCGTCACAGATCCAGGTGGACGCCAGCAGCGTCCGGACCTGCCCGGGCAAACCCGGTCTGCCGGACTCCTACACTCCGGGCAGCCCTGCCAGTTGCGGCGTCGGCTGGGTGGAGCGCTCCTGGGGCAAGATCACCATCAATTGCACCAAGGACATTTACGGCAACGGCACCCCCTGGTACCGGCTCCAAGGCACTGCCAAGGACGGCTGGTTCGTCAAGTCCACCACGGTGGATCTCTACGGACCCCGGCCCGGCGGTTGCTGAATTGCCCACAACACGTCATCCCAACCCGTCATACCCAGAAAAGGACTCAACCCCATGACCATGACAAACGAGCAGGCCGCGTGGTTTGCAGAAACGTTCGAGAAGCTCGTTGCCAACGTGGGCCAGGCCGTTCTGGGCAAGGACCACGTGATCCGGCTGACGTTCACGGCGATGCTGGCTGAAGGCCACGTCCTGTTTGAAGATGCACCGGGTACCGGCAAGACCTCGCTGGCCCGTGCCTTGGCTGCGACAGTGCAGGGTTCCCATAACCGCATCCAGTTCACTCCGGACCTCCTGCCTTCGGACGTTACGGGTGTGACCATCTATGACCAGAAGACCCAGAAATTCGAGTTTCATAAGGGCCCGGTCTTCAACAACATCGTCCTGGCCGATGAGATCAACCGCGCCTCGCCGAAGACCCAGTCGGCATTGCTGGAGGTCATGGAAGAATCACGCGTGACCGTGGATGGCACCACGTACGAGGCAGGCCGTCCGTTCATGGTCCTGGCTACGCAGAACCCGATTGAACAGGCCGGTACCTACCGCCTGCCCGAAGCGCAGCTGGACCGCTTCCTGATCAAAACGTCCATAGGCTACCCGGACCACGCCTCCACCGTGCGGCTCCTGGGTGGGGCCAACCTGAAGGACCGTTCCAAGGATCTCACTCCCATCATCACCACCCAGGCCGTGGCTGACATGGCTGACCTCGCCGCCACCACCCACGTGGACACTGCAGTGCTGGAATACATTTCACGGCTCTGCGAAGAGACGCGCAACGCTTCCGAGACCCGCCTTGGCGTCTCCGTCCGTGGCGCTTTGGCCATGGTGCGCGCCGCGAAGGTTTGGGCCGCCGGACAGGGACGCAACTTTGTCCTTCCGGACGACATCAAGGAACTTGCCCCCGTGGTCTGGACACACCGTTTGGTGATGGATCCCGAGGCCGAATTCTCGGGCGCGACGCCGGAGGTCGTGCTCACGCGTGTCCTGGCCGAGGTCGCGGCCCCGCAGCAACGCGCGAGCGCATAGGGCTGTGCGAACGCTTAACAAAGTAGTCGGTGCTTGGCAGCGTAAACCCGGCATCCAGAAGCCCGGCATCCAGAAGGCTGGCAAACTCCATCCCTCGGCCGTATGGGCTGAAGCAGTAGGAACAGCGGGTGAGTTTGTCGCACCGGCATGGGCCAAGGTGCGGGAACTGTGGCTTCGCTTCGCCTGGCCTGTCCTTTCCGTGGTGAGTGTGCTCGGCTGGGTGGTCCTTGCCGCCGCCATTGGGTTGTGGATCGCCGGGCAGGCTTGGGGTTGGCAAGAGGCGAAGTCTGCCGCGATGGTTGCTTTCCTGCTGTTTGTGTTGGCGGTGGGCTTCATCGTGGGCCGCTCGGCTTACGGCGTGGTCCTGGATCTGGCCCGCACCCGTGTGGCGGTGGGGGACGACGCAGTGGGCAGCATCGCCGTGTCCAACGTTTCGGCCAGGCCCCTGTTGCCCGCCGCGTTGGAGTTGCCGGTGGGCGCCGCGACCGCTGTCTTCCACTTGCCGCGCATGAAGCCGGCCCAGATACATGAGGACCTTTTCACCATTCCGACGGCACGGCGTGCTGTGATTGTTGTCGGTCCCGTACGATCCGTGCGTGCTGATCCGCTCCATCTACTGCGGCGGCGCGTGCTCTGGACTGAGCCGGTGGACCTTTTCGTCCACCCGCGCACCGTACCGTTGGGAGGCTCGGCTGCCGGCTTCATCCGTGACCTTGAAGGCATGCCCACCACGGAACTTTCCAGCGCCGATGTGTCCTTTCACGCATTGCGTGACTACGTTCCCGGGGACGATCGCCGTCACATTCACTGGAAGACCACAGCGCGCACCAACAAACTCATGGTTCGCCAGTTCGAGGAAACGCGCCGCGCGCACCTGGCTATCTCGCTCTCCATCAACACCGACGAGTACGATTCCGAACCCGAATTCGAAATGGCCATTTCCGTTGCGGCGTCCATCGGCCGTCAAGCCATCCGGGAGCAGCGTGAGCTGGACGTACTGACCCAAAAGGGACCGCTCCGCTGTGAAACGGGCCGCAACCTGCTGGACGACATGACCAGGATTGTGGGGGCACCCCTCCGGAAGACCGCCGTCGACCTCGCCCGGAACCTCTCGGACACTGTTCCCAATGCATCGGTGGTGTTCTTCGTCGTCGGCAGCCACATCACGGCAACGCAGCTTCGCACTGCGGCCGCGTCCGTTCCCCCGGGCGTTCGCAGCCTGGCCGTCCGTGTCCAACCCGGAGCGGCGCCGTCGAGGGCCAACATTGCAGACCTGACGGTCCTCACCGTTGGCGACCTCGATGACCTGGCAATCGTGCTGAGAAAGGCGGCAGCATGAGCACCGCACCAAATCTTCGCGCGCGCCGCAGGGACACCAACCGCAGCGACACCAGCAGCGGCGCCAGGCGTGCCAGCGCAGGCACGGTATTTGCCGACGGCCGACCCCTGTGGCACTTTGCCGTGGACTGCGGCGCCCTGGTGGTCCTGCTGTTCCTGGGCGTGCTTGGCTTCAGCCTGAGCTTCGGTGGCGACCCGCGTTACATCATCGCCGGCCTGGGCGGCATTTTCCTCGGACTCGGTATCGCGATCCTGAACGCGCATCTCCGTTTGGGACTGCTGATCACCACCGCACTGGGTTTCGGTGCATATATGCTGTTCGGTTCGGCACTGGCAGTACCGGACTCAGCCGTCCTCGGGTTCCTGCCGAGCCTGGACTCGCTGCGGACGTTGCTGCTGGGGATCGTCTTTGCGTGGAAGGACATGCTCACGGTCGGCGTGCCCGTGGGCACCGCCAACGGCATGCTCATTGTGCCGTTCCTCAGTTCAATGATTACCGCGCTGGCTGCGGGTTTGTTGACCTGGCGCTTGAAGAGTCCGTATTGGCCGCTGTTGCCGGTGCTGGTCCTTTTCGTCACCGGTATCGCCTTCAGTACCAGCGCGGGCTTCCTTAATGTGGAGCGCGGCGTTTCGCTGACCATTGTTTCGATCGTCTGGGCGACGTTCCGCCGTGACGCACTCCGGCAGAGCAGCACCAAGACCGTTTCGGCCAACAGGGTTGAGTCCGACGCCGGTGCGGCCCGCCGCGGGAAGCTTCGCCGCCTGGGGACTGCTGCTGCCGTGGTGGTCGCCGCCGTCGGAATCACCGCAGTCGCTTCGCCTTTGGTGACTGCCAGCGACGACCGGAAGGTACTGCGCAACACGATCGTTCCGCCGTTCGACCCCCGCGACTACATCACGCCGCTTGCGAGCTTCCGTAATTTCGTGAAGGACGAGAAAGACCAGACGCTGTTCACTGTGAAGGGTCTACCCAAGGACGCACGCGTGCGACTGGCGGCACTGGATGCCTTTAACGGCCTGAACTACACCATGGATCCCAACAGTTCCGGGAACTTCAGCAAGGTGGGTGATGCCCGTTCGCTGAACACGCTGGCCGATACGGGAAGCCCTGTAGCCGGAACCAATTACACGCTGGAAATCAGCATCGAGGACTACCAGGGATATTTTGTTCCCGGAGGCCGCCACACCACAGGTATGAGCTTCCTGCAGAGCTCCGGGGCGGCGTCGGGACTGTACTTCAACGCCGGCACCGACACGGCGGTGACCACCAAGGGCCTGGCAAAGGGCGACAACTACACAGTCCAGGTTTCTGATCCGGGAACTCTTGAACATGGCCAGCTGACGCAATACGACTTCGCTAAGCTCACGTTGCCCGAAGCCCAGGAAGTACCGCCGATCGTCGCCTCGCAGGCCAACGAGCTATCGGCTGACGCTCCCACGGCCATCGACCGTGTTCGGCAGATCGAAGCCCATTTCCAGAAGAGCGGGGCGTTCAGCAACGGCCTCGTGGCTGACGGCCAGCTGCCTAGCTTGCCTGGTCACAGCGCGGCACGTGTTCGCAGCCTGCTCTCCGCCAAGCAAATGCTGGGCGATGACGAACAGTACGCTGTGGCGATGTCACTCATGCTGCGTCACCTCGGCATCCCTTCGCGCGTTGTCATGGGGTTCTATCCGGATCCCAAGAGCCCGGAAAACGGTGCAGGGGACGTCAAGATCATGGGCAAGGACGTGCACGCCTGGGTGGAAGTGGCCTTCGACCGCGTCGGCTGGGTATCCTTCGATCCCACTCCGCCCAAGGACAACGTGCCCATCCCGCCGGACCCGGAGAACAAATCCAAGCCGAAGCCGCAGGTGCTGCAGCCGCCGCCCCCGCCGCAGGAGCCCGCGGACCTCCCGCCGGACTCCACCCCGGATGCCCTGGATGCTGACGAGAAGAAAAACAACCCCTGGCTGTTCTGGGGGCCGCTGCTTGCCGCCATCGGGGTGGCAATGATTCCGTTGGGGATTCTCGCCGTCCCGCTGCTGCTGATACTTCTGCTGAAATCACGACGCCGGAAGGCACGTTTTCGTGATGGCCACCCCGCCCAGCGGGTCGGCGGTGGGTGGAACGAGGTGCTGAGCCTTGCCACCGACATGGGCGCCTCGATCGACACCAAGTCCACGCGGCGGGAATCGGCTACTGTCATCGCGGATGCCTTCCCTGTTACGGGAACCACCACCACGATGTTGGCGCACAGGGCTGACGCCGCAGTTTTCGGGGCGGGTCAACCCAGCGAGGAAGAGGTCAAGGAGTACTGGGAGATCGTGGATTCCTCGCTTGAGGACATCACCGGAAGCGTTGGTTTCTGGAAGCGACAGCAGGCCCGGTTCTCGCCGAGGTCGTTGCTTTCCGATGGCCGGGCCGCGCTGCGCCGGCGGGAACAGACACCCCCGGATTCCACGAAGGGTGGCATGTTCACCAACCGCACCCTGTTCAAGAAGAAGGGCAGCATTGATGAGTAGTGAAGCTGAGCTGTGCCCGGCCTGCAAACACCCGGTGCGTCCCGGCGCAGCCTTTTGTACTCATTGCGGATCGCCGCTGACCAATCGTGGAGCCCGGAAGGAACGCAACGTCAACCGTGTCCAGGCTGCCGCCCTTGACTTCGCAACCCGGCAAGGCCTGCCCGATCCCGGTAGTATCTCGGTAGTGCCGGCGTCAACAGCACCGATGCAGCCGGGACGTGAAGCAGCTGCAAACGTACATCCGGGGCCAGGGGGAGGGACCACAATGACTACACAGCTCGAGCTGGTACCGGCATCTGCAGGAAAACGCCTGGGTGCGGCAGTGCTGGACTGGTTGGGACCTGTTGCCGTCCTGGCAACCACGTTCGCACTTGGCATCGCGGGCATCACCCAAAGCCGGCGGAATGGCTTTATCGTCTACGACACCTCCCTGCTGGTCCTCTTGGGGAGCATCGGCCTCGGTGTCACAGTCCTGTACGTGTTTGTACTTCTGGGAATCGAAGCCCGGTCCGGAAACACCATCGGTAATCAACTGATGGGTATCCGAAGTGCCGATGCCGACGGCTACGCTCCGGGCGGCGGTGTGGTTTTTGTCCGTGGCATTCTCACGGGCGGGCTCCTTCTGCTGGGGGCAATCCTGGGTGCTGTGCTGTTGGGCCTGGGCCTGCTTGGATTGGTCCTGTGGATCGCCCTCCCGCTCATGGTCCTTGGAGTGGTTTGGGCCGTCCTGGTGGTTCTTTCCAATGCCTGGGACAGGAACGGCAAGCTACGTGGCTGGCATGACAAAGCGGCGAAGTCCTTGGTCTTCGACGTCCACGCGGGCCGCAACCCGGTTGCCACCGGAGGAATCCAGGGGCCCTACAGCTTCGCGCCCGTGGAGCTGCCGCCCGTGCAGCCAGTGGTGTCACCCATGCCGTCAATGTCCGGGGCAACAGCAATGTCCAGGACAACAGCAAAGCCCGGGCCAGCAGCAACGGGAACCCCGGTTCCAGCCCCAATGCCCACAGCGCAGCCTTCCCACAACCCCAACCAGTGGCGTCCTCCTGCGGCCCCGCAGCCGGTCCCGCAGCCAGCTCCCGTTGCCCCTGCGCACCCGGACGACGACGTCGAGAGGACGCAGATGCGGCCCGGGACTGCCCGGGCGGAGGCCGTGCTCCGCATCCGTGTCGACGATGGCCAGGACGTCGAACTGGGTGGGACCGTGCTGGTTGGCCGCAATCCCGCACCCCAGCCTGGGGAAGCTGCCGAGCAGTTGTTGGCGGTTGCGGATCCCGGAAGGTCCATCTCCAAGACCCACTTGCACCTCCGGGTTGATGGCGATGGTGTGTGGGTTACAGACCGCAACTCAACCAATGGCAGCGCTGTCACTACGCCCGATGGCCTCCAGACCCGGCTTCATGCGGGGGAAGCAGTTTTCGTCAGACCCGGTTCCACCGTTCACTTCGGGGACCGTTCCTTCCACCTAGGACAAGCATGAACTCTCAGCCGGCCAGCCCCGCCGACGCGGATGCCAACGCCGCTGGATCCGCCTTCCAACTCAGTTACGGATACGGCACGGACCGCGGACTGCGTCGCGAGCTGAACGAGGACTCCTTCATAGCCTCGGATCCCGTGTTCGCGGTGGCCGATGGCATGGGGGGCCATGAGGCAGGCGAGATCGCCAGTGGCGTGTGTGTGCGGACCTTGGGCAGTGCCCCTGTCCTGGCGGCAGGGGTCCGTTCGGCTTCGGCAGCGGACTTGCAGGAGTGCCTGTTGAAGGCCGACGCCAGCATCCGCGAAGCCACAGGAGCGCGCGCGGGCACCACGCTCTCCGGCGTCGTGGTGGTGGAACAAATGGGCGTGCCCTATTGGCTGGTCATGAACATCGGGGATTCCCGGACCTATCGCCTCAGCCAAGGCCATTTCGCCCAGATCAGCGTGGACCATTCAGAAGTCCAGGAACTGGTGGACTCCGGTGACATCACCGCGGAGCAAGCTGCCGTCCATCCCCGCAGGCACGTAGTCACCCGCGCTTTGGGCACTGGCGACGAGACCGAGGCGGACTTCTGGTTGCTGCCCATCCAGGAGGGGGACCGGATCATGGTCTGCTCCGACGGGCTGAATGGTGAATTGGGGGATGACCATCTCTTCCGCATCCTCAGCACCGTGGCCCATCCACAGGACGCAGTGGATGCTTTGATCCAGGCTGCCCTGCGCAGCGGCGGACGGGACAACGTCACGGTGATTGTGGTTGACGCCAAGAACGTCCTTAACGACGCCGGCATCGCCACCACCGCGCCACGCCCCGAGATCGAATCCGAGGTGGAGGAGGACACCCTCCCCAGGGCCTGGGTCACCGGAACGGATCACGAGGAGGGCGTAGATGGAAAGCAATAACAACCCACCCCACGCCCGATACCAGCGCGGTGACTGGTTCGGCGTCGTCCGTCAGGGCACTGTGGTGCTGCTCGGCCCCGACACCTCGCCCGCCCTGATCGATTCCGTGTGGGAACTTCTCGCGTCCGCGCCCGAAGCCCATGAGGTCCTCCACGAAGTGACCGAGGCTTTCGGGGTTTCCCTTAGCCGCATTCCACCCTTTGGGATCATCGACTCCAAGGACGCTCTGCGCGTGTTCCTTCGCGGCGACCTTGAACTCGTTGTGAAAATGTCCGCAGGGGAAGAGGTGCTCTCTGGACGCGACGTGACTACCTGGACGGAGCGCCGGCTCACCGCGGCTGATTCGTACAGCCTGCGGATAGGCTCGGGATCCCGTTCCCCGTCCGTCCCGGCAGACCTTGGAATCCCGGCAAACCTTGCTAAAACCTCGACGCCGGATGGCAGCTTGCCGCTGGGGGAGGGCGTGGTTCTGCTTGCCTCCCTCGACGTGGTGCTCCAAGCCGCCTCTGTGAAGGTTCCGGCGGCGGCTGTGGTTTCCGATGAAACGATGATTGGCTACGCCGATGCGGACCTGGGTTTGACCATCGCGCC
Source organism: Arthrobacter sp. 21a14 (assembly GCA_050627125.1). GTDB lineage: Bacteria > Actinomycetota > Actinomycetes > Actinomycetales > Micrococcaceae > Arthrobacter. The sequence continues at coordinate 2,082,346 of CP192487.1, forward strand.
TGGACATTCCGAAGGTCATGAACAGCCCGAACACCTCGAAAGTCCCGAAGACCCTCAAACTCCGGAACACCCTGAACACCCCGAAAGCGCTGAACACCCCGAAAGCGCTGAACACCCCGAAAGCGCTGAACACCCCGAAAGCGCTGAAGAATCCTCGGGCGTGCCCGTCCACACGAGCACCACGGATCCCATAGTTCCTTCGCTGGAGACCACCACCAACTACGACCACCTGTGGGACAAGACGGTGATGCGCAACATCGAAGACGCAGCTGTGCGCGTGGACGACGAATCTGACGATCACGATGCTCCGGCGGCCCACACGCCTGCGCCACAAACTCCGGCATCAGAAGCTCGGGCACCAGAAACACCCACGGCAGCTTCGGCACTACGTCCCGCGCCTGGGTCGGCCGAAGCGGGCAGCGACAAGGCAGGGGAGGGTGACAAGGCAGCGGACGGCGGATCCGGCGTCGGGCATGTGCCTGCACTGATCGAGTCTGTTCCCTGGCTGCGCAGCCCTGGCGAAGTGCCCGCCCCTGAGGGACAGGCTGAATCGATTGCTCGGCCACAAACCCCTCCCGCTTCAGCGAATGGCAAACGGCCTGCGCCACAGGTTCCGGCGGGATGGGAGTCGGCCCCGGCGGGTTTGGCGTCGATGCCCGCGCTTCGGCCCACCATGCCAACGAACACCATGGCAACGAACACCGTGCCAACGAACACCGTGCCAACGAACAGTCCGCGCCTGGATAGCGTCCCCACAGAGGGCGATGCTGATCATGACGGGCAGACGATCATGAAGAGCAGCATCGCCAGCCAGGACGCACAAGGTGCTGAGCCTGGGGTTGCTCCAAAGGAAGCCGCGGCCGGCAACGGTCCCAGCGTTTTAGCACGGGTGTGCTCCCAAGGTCATGCGAACCCGCCGACGTACTCCCAATGTGCCACGTGTGGCTTCGCACTATCCGGTGATTCCCTCCAGGTCCCGCGGCCCCGCCTGGGCAGGATGCGGTTATCCACCGGTGAGCTGATCGATTTGGACCAGTCACTCATCATCGGGAGGCAGCCGTCAGTGTCCCGCGTGCAAGGCGGCACAATGCCCAAGCTGGTGCAGGTGGAGAGCCCCGGAGGGGACATTTCCCGCTCACATGTCGAGGTTCGGTTGGAGGGTTGGCACGTCATGCTGTGCGACCTCAAAGCGACCAACGGAACCGTGCTCATTCGAGAAGGCCAAGCACCCCGCCGACTCGCCCAAAACGAGATGGCCATCCTTTTGGACGGCGATATCGCTGAACTGGGCGACGACATTTCATTGCGTTTCGAGGAGATTCTTTGAGTTCCAAGAGGCCACCCGCGCCGCCTCCACCCATCCCCGGTTTCAAGTACATCAGCCTGCTGGGCTCCGGTGGCTTCTCTGACGTGTACCTGTACGAGCAGGACAGGCCGCGCCGTAAAGTAGCCGTCAAGGTGCTGCTGTCCGACTTGAAGACCGAGGGCGCACGCCGCCGTTTCGAGTCCGAAGCGAACCTGATGGCTCAGTTGTCCTCGCACCCGTACATCGTCACGATCTTTGAGGCGGAAATCACGGAGAGCGGCCATTCCTACCTGGCCATGGAGTACTGCTCCCGGCCCAGCCTCGATGTCCGCTACCGCCGCCAGCGCTTCAGCGTGGATGAGGTCCTTGCCGTCGGCATCCAGGTGGCATCCGCCGTCGAGACCGCCCACAGGGCCGGCATCGTGCATCGGGATATCAAGCCCGCCAACATCCTGGTCACCGACTACAACCGTCCCGCCCTCACCGATTTCGGCATTTCCGGGACCATTGGGGCAGATACCGAGGACGACGCCGGAATGTCCATCCCCTGGTCACCGCCGGAGCAATTCCGCGGCGGGGCCGTTGATGGCGTTCCGGTGGACATTTGGGCGCTCGGTGCCACGCTGTACACGCTCCTTGCCGGTCGTTCACCGTTTGTTCTTCCCGGCCAGGACAACTCCCAACGGGAACTGATCTCCCGCATTACCAACTCGCCCCTGCCCAGGCTCGGCCGTGCCGACGTTCCGGAGTCCCTGGAACTCGTCCTGTCCACGTCCATGGCGAAGTCCCCGGAATCCCGCTATTCGTCGGCCCACGCTTTTGCCTTGGCGTTGCAGCGGATCCAGACTGAGCTGAACTTGTCCGTGACGCCCTTCGAGGTGCTCGAAGAACCGGGTCACGGAGACGAGCAGCACCCTGACGATAACTTCGAGGAAACGCGCGTCCGCAGCATCGCTTCGATCGATCCGGACGCTTCGGGAACAGCTACCACTGGCTCGGCTCCCACGTTCCCGGCGCGGACCTTCCCGTCCACTCTTCCCGGCGCCACCCAGGCCCCTGCACAGCCTGCCGGCCCGCCGCAAACGATCCAGCCGGGCCAGAACCGTCCCACGCAGCCAAGTCCGGGCCAGTCAAACCCGGCCCAGCAAACCCCGCCGCAGTTCCACGTGCCAGTCAGGGACTACCGACAGCCCGGGCAACCGGACGTGGCGGAGTCTACGGTTCTGCGCGGCTGGCAGCCTTCGCGTCCACAGGACGACGTCGGCGCAACGGTCCGGCGCTCCAAGGCGCTTGCCGGCGCATCGCCGGCGTCCGAAGACGCTGCGCCCGGCGTGGATCATGGCAAGCGCAATGTCTGGCTGGCGGCGACTGGTGCCACGGTTTTGGTGGTCGCCGTTGCGATTGGCGTGGTCCTGGGTGCCCAGGCGCAGCCGAAAGTGGTACCCACGGAGACGGCGAGCAAGTCAGCCGTCGACGCCTTGGGCGACGGCGGGGTTCCGGACGTGGAAGACTTGTTCGGCACGCGTCGGCCGGGCAAACCCGACTTCGCAGATTTCGAGTGGAAGAACCCGGAGCCCAAGAAGGGCGACACGTACAAATGGCGCTATAAGACGGCCGTCCTTGAGGGTGAATACAGCAACTCCGAAGTGGAACCCCATGCACTGGCCTATGGCACGGAATCGCCTCTCTGCATCCAGGTATTGATAGTCCGTGCTGACGGCAGCGCCTCGTCCGGCGGCTCGGGATCCATCGCCTGCGTGGAGTAGTAGCCCGCACATGAGACTTACTTATCGCCGACTGAGGAGGCACAGATCATGGGGGATCTAGCAATAGATTTCTGTGGGGAATGGTACGAACCATCCGACGAAGACGTCTTTGACATCGGTCGGGAAGGCGACCTGGAGGTCGACGACAACCCGTACCTGCACCGGCGCTTTTTGCAGATTGCACGCTATGACGGCATGTGGTGGCTAAGCAATGTAGGCAGCATGCTCTCTGCAACCGTCGCGGACGGATCGGGCGGCATGCAGGCGTGGCTGGCCCCTGGTGCCCGGATTCCGCTCGTTTTCAGCCACACCAATGTCATCTTCACCGCTGGGCCCACTACGTACGAGTTCGCTGTGCATTTGAAGACGCCCTCCTTCCGGCATGAAGCCAGGGACGAGGACCAAGCGGGGGACACCACCATCGGGCCTGTGGTCTTTACCGACTCGCAGAAAGCACTGATCGTGGCCCTCGCTGAGCCCATGCTGCGCCGGGATGGCACCGGCTTCAGCGCTATTCCGTCCTCGGCGGAGGCAGCCAAGAGGCTTGGTTGGGCCCTGACGCGCTTTAATCGCAAGCTGGATAACGTCTGCGACAAATTGGACCGCGTGGGCGTGGTGGGCTTGCGTGGTGGCGCCGGCAAACTCGCCACCAACCGTCGCGCCCGCCTGGTGGAGCACGCCGTGACCTCACACCTGGTGACTGCCGCGGACCTGTACCTTCTGGAAACCATGACTGGAGCAGACGAAGCATGAAGTTCCGCTTGACCTTGCGGCGAGACCCCGCGGAAGCAAAGGACCTCGCCGTTACGGTGGATGGTCGCGCCACCGTGGCGGACATCGCCACTGAACTTTGGGCTGCCGACCCCGCTCGCAAGGGCACAGAACCGCCGTCGAACCTGTCCATCAGCGTGGACGAAGCGTTCGTGGGCGGCGGGCTTTCCGGCCATGTCCTCAGGCCCTCGGATAACCTGCTCGAGTCCGGCCTGCGGCCGGGCTCCAAGGTTTCGCTCGCGCAGGTGAGCGAGCAGTTCGCGTCGAACGGCAACGGCGGTACCAACGGCCAAAACCGGGGACCAGCCGCGGCGACCCTGCGGGTTATGTCAGGGCCCGACGTCGGACGCGAATTTTCACTGCCTTTCGGCACCAGCTACATCGGCCGGGACAGGGACTCCGATATCCGTCTTTCGGACCCGCTGACGTCCAAACGCCACGCGCGCATCACGGTTGGCGAGACCGTGGAGATCGTGGACACGAACTCGGCCAACGGACTCCTCATGGAAGGTTTGCCGGTCACCCGGGCCACGCTTGAATCCTCGGATACGGTGACCCTTGGCGATACCACCGTTGGGGTTGTGTCACTGTCGCGGAACCATGGAGGCGGCCCATCATCGCCGCTGGTCGACTTCAACCGCTCGCCGCGTGTGCTGCCGAGGTTTGAGTCTCCCAAGCGCGTGCCGCCAGCCGGCCCCAAACGCCCCGAACACCAACCATTCCCGTACATCATGTTGATCGCCCCGCTGCTGATGGGTGGCGTTCTTTTCGCATTCACCCAGAACCTGCTTTCGGTGCTTTTCATGGCCATGATGCCGCTGTTCATTGTTGGCCACTATGTGGACCACAAGATGCAGAGCAAGCGCCAGGCGAAAGAAGGCCATAAGCAGTTCCAGGCTTCCATGCTTGCGTTCCGCGAGGACATTGACCGGCAACAGAACATTGAACGGGCCGTGAGGCTTCAGGAAGCGCCGTCCGTCAGCGATACCGTGGATGCCATCTACAAACTCGGACCACTTCTGTGGACCAACCGTCCTGAGCATCAGCATTTCCTTGGTGTCCGGTTCGGACTCGGATCTTCGCCGTCGCGGATTCAGTTCGAAGAACCCGGCGCCAACGAAACCGAACCCCGGTACATGAGGGAAATCCAGGAATGCCTGCAGCAGGTCCGCGTCATTGATGGCGTGCCGATTGTGTCCCAGCTGCGCACTTCGGGTTCGTTCGGCGTGGCAGGGGACCGCAGCGTGGTGGACGATGTCGCCCGGGGCATGGTGCTTCAGTTGGTGGGCCTCCACTCGCCCGCGGAGGTGGTGTTGACTGCACTGACCTCGGCCCGCTCGCGTGAGCGTTGGGACTGGTTGCAGTGGCTCCCGCACGTTGGTTCCGGCCACAGCCCGCTCTCCGGCGACCATCTGGCCGCCGGCCCTGCTGCTGGTGCCTCGCTGCTCTCGCGCCTGGAAGACCTCGTGGAGCAGCGCGAGGCCCAGGCCACAGAGCCCGGTCCGCAGCCACGTCCAGCGCTCAAGGACGAGCACGAAGAGATTCCCGGCCCCGTTGTACCTGCTGTCCTGGTAGTCGTTGAGGACGATGCACCTGTGGACCGGGGACGGCTGACGCGGCTGGTGGAACGCGGCCCGGACTTCGGGGTGCACGTCATGTGGGTGGCAGCGAATGTGCAGTCCCTGCCTGCTGCTTGCCGGGACTTCCTCTCCGTCGACGGCGATCACGGCACCACTACCGGCCAGGTCCGCCTTGGCCGCCACACCTACCCGGTGAGCTGCGAAAGCCTCGACGCCGATCTCGCCACGCAGCTGGCGCGCATGATGTCGCCGCTGGTAGACGTCGGAAATCCGCTCGAGGACGATTCGGACCTCCCGCGTGCTGTTTCCTACGCCACCTTGATCGGCAAGGAACTGATGGACAACCCGCAGGCCGTGGCCGAGCGCTGGCAGGAGAACAATTCAGTCCATGCCACGGCCGTGCCCAACCGCAAGGACAACGGAAGCCTGCGTGCCTTGGTGGGCTCCAAGGGCGTTGAACCGTTCTACCTGGACCTCAAGAACGAAGGACCACACGCGCTGGTGGGCGGAACTACTGGCGCGGGCAAATCAGAGTTCCTTCAGTCATGGGTGATGGGAATGGCAGCGGCCTACAGCCCGGACCGCGTCAGCTTCCTGTTCGTGGACTACAAGGGTGGTGCTGCCTTTGCGGACTGCCTGCACCTGCCCCACACCGTGGGGCTCGTCACCGACTTGTCTCCGCACCTGGTACGCAGGGCCCTGACCTCGTTGCGGGCCGAACTTCACTATCGTGAACGCCTCCTGAACCGCAAAAAGGCCAAGGACCTGCTGGCGCTACAGCGGGAAGCAGACCCCGAAGCGCCGCCGTACCTCATCATCATCGTGGACGAATTCGCGGCGCTGGCCACCGAGGTTCCTGAGTTCGTTGATGGCGTGGTGGACGTTGCTGCCCGTGGACGTTCCCTGGGGCTGCACCTGATCCTGGCCACCCAGCGCCCTGCAGGCGTCATCAAGGACAACCTGCGGGCAAACACGAACCTCCGCGTTGCCTTGCGCATGGCAGATGAAGTGGATGCGGTGGACATTCTTGGCGTCCCGACGGCCGCCTACTTCGATCCTTCCATTCCAGGCCGCGGTGCTGCGAAGACCGGGCCAGGCCGCATCCAGGGCTTCCAGACCGGATATGCCGGTGGCTGGACCACCGAGAAGCCACAGCGCCCACGGATCGACATCGTGGAGATGGCCTTCGGATCCGGTCCCTCCTGGGAACCACCTCCTGCCACAGCTGTGGAGGAAGAACCCGCAGGCCCCAACGACATCGCCAGAATGACCGGCAACATCATCCGGGCGGCGGACTTCCTTGCGATTGAACCACCACGCAAGCCGTGGCTGAACGAACTCGCCATGACCTACGACTTCTCCAAATTGCCAAACCCACGCACGGACGAGCGACTCCTGCTGGGCGTGGCCGATGACCCCGCGCACCAGGACCAGCCCACCGTGTTCTATGAACCGGACAAGGACGGCAACATGGCCGTCTACGGTACGGGTGGTTCGGGCAAGTCAGCAGCGTTGCGCGGAATTGCCATCGCCGCCGCCGTCACGCCTCGTGGTGGTCCCGTCCACGTGTACGGTATCGATTGCGGTTCTTCAGGTTTGAAGATGCTGGATGGACTTCCGCACGTGGGTGAGGTCATCAACGGCGACGACGTCGAGCGGGTTGGGCGCCTTCTGCGTTGGCTCAAGGAGGTGGCCGATGACCGCGCTACGCGGTTCGCCGAGGTCCGGGCTTCCACCATTGTTGAATACCGGCAACTCGCAAACCGTCCGGACGAAAAGCGCATCTTCATCCTGGTGGACGGTATGTCCGCCTTCCGTGAAGGCTATGAGTACAGCAACCTGTCCGCACTCTGGGACATCTTCCTGCAGTTGGCCACCGACGGTCGTCCCCTGGGTATCCACCTGGTTGTGAGCGGTGACCGAACCAACTCTGTTCCGGCGTCGCTCCTTGCCTCGATCCAAAAGCGTTTGGTCCTGCGTCTTAGCTCCGAAGACGACTACATGACGCTCGATGTGCCCAAGGACGTCCTCAACGCAGCCTCACCTCCAGGCCGCGGTTTGCTCGATGGCCTGGAAGTCCAGTTGGCCGTGCTGGGTGGTAACTCGAACCTTGCGCTGCAGGCCCGCGAAGTGTCCAAACTCAGCCAGGCCATGGTGCGCCAGGGCTTGGAGCAGGCACCACAGATCCAGCGGCTTCCGGAACTCGTGGATTTGGATATCCTGCCCACCGGTGCCCCGGACACTCCTGTTATTGGTGTGGACGACGAGACCTTGGGTTCGGCCACCATCGCTGCCAAGGGTTCGCTCTTGCTCGCGGGGCCGCCCGGTGCCGGACGTACAGTTGCCTTGGTCACGTTGGCGTACGCCCTGCGGCGGTCCAACCCGCGGACAGACCTCATCTACATCGGCTCCCGCCGTTCTGCGGTTGCCTCATTGAACATCTGGAGCAGGTCCCTGGTGGGGCCGGACGAGGTCTCGGACGTGGTGGATGATCTCATCGACAAAGCGACGGACAACCCCGGCAGCATGGCCATCTTCATCGAGGGCCTGACCGAGTTCACGGACACGTTGGCGGAATCGGGCGTGGGACGGTTGGTCACGGCTGCCATCAAGGCCGATCAGTGGGTGGTAGGTGAGTCCGAAACGTCTACATGGTCCCAGGCATGGTCCTTGGCCCAGCCTTTCAAATCGGGCAGGCGTGGACTGTTGCTCAACCCTGGAGATGTGGAAGGGGATACTCTCCTGAACACCTCGCTGGGCAGGATCAGCAAGGACTTCATCCCTGGCCGCGGTTACATCGTGGGACGTGGAAAGGTACGCAAGCTGCAGATTGCCATGCCGCCGGAGAACCGCAGCTAGGAGTCGGCGGGCATGTGCTCTCATCCTGACGGGTCAATAATGTCCGTGGGTTGCGGCAAGATAGACCTGTGAGCACACCAGAGAATCCAGATCCGGTCCGCACCACAACCCAGGTTGCCGATGCGGCCTTAGTCGCAGAAGAGGGAACACCTCCTTCGGAGAGCCTGCGGGATGAGTACGAGCAACTTGCCGATCTTGTGCGCAAGTACCGGTATGCCTATTACCAAGAGGACGCGCCCACGGTTTCCGACGCCGAGTTCGATGAACTCTACCGTCGCCTGGAAGAAATCGAAGCGCTGCACCCGGAACTCGTCTCCAACGACTCACCCACGCAGGAAGTCGGCGGCGAAGTCTCTGCCGCCTTCACCGCCGTCGCGCATCTACAGCGGATGTACAGCCTGGACGACGTCTTTTCTCTCGAAGAACTCGAGGCCTGGGTACGCAAGGCTGAAGCTTCAGTGGCCAGACTCGGGGACAGCGTCCCGCCCATTGCCTGGCTAACGGAATTGAAAATCGATGGACTCGCCGTCAACCTGCTGTACAGGGATGGAAAATTGGTCCGCGCAGCCACCCGCGGCGACGGCACAACCGGTGAGGACATCACCCACAACGTCCTTACCATCAAGGAGATCCCGCGTCAACTCAGCGGCTCGGGGTACCCCTCGGAAGTAGAGATCCGTGGGGAAGTGTTCATTCCCTCCAAGGCCTTCGTTGAGTTCAACGAAGCCCTGGTTGCCGCAGGCAAAGCCCCCCTCGCCAATCCACGCAATGCTGCTGCGGGCTCGCTCCGCCAGAAGGACCCGGCAGAAACAGCAAAGCGTCCACTGAGCATGTTCGTTCACGGTATCGGCGCCCGGGAAGGCCTGGATGCCAAGAGCCAATCCGAGACCTACAAACTGCTGTCCGACTGGGGGCTGCCTGTCAGCCCCTACTTCAAAGTTCTGGATTCCTTTGAAGGCGTCCTGGAATTTATCGCCCATTATGGCGAGCACCGGCACGACCTCCTTCACGAAATCGATGGCATCGTGGTCAAAATTGACGACTTCGCCACACAACGTGCCCTCGGCTACACCTCCCGCGTCCCCAGATGGGCCGCCGCCTACAAGTACCCGCCGGAGGAAGTCCACACCAAACTGTTGGACATCCTCGTCAACGTGGGCCGCACCGGGCGCGTCACGCCGTTCGGCCTGATGGAGCCGGTGAAGGTGGCGGGTTCCACCGTGGGAATGGCCACTCTGCACAACCAGGATGTGGTCAAGGCCAAGGGCGTCATGATCGGCGACATCGTGATTCTGCGCAAGGCCGGCGATGTGATTCCAGAGATCGTTGGACCTGTCCTGGCGCTGCGCGACCAACAGGATCCACCCGTGCGCGAATTCGTAATGCCCACCGAGTGCCCGTCGTGCGGCACCCCGCTGGCACCGGCAAAAGAAAGCGACGTGGACATCCGTTGCCCCAATGCCAAGTCCTGCCCGTCCCAGCTGCGTGAGCGTGTTTTCCATCTGGCTGGCCGCGGTGCGTTCGACATTGAGGCCCTGGGCTGGGAAGCGGCGATCGCCTTGACCCAGCCGGCGGAACCGGAGACTCCTCCGTTGACCAGCGAAGCCGGGCTGTTCTCTTTGACCCGTGAGGATCTGGCGAATGTCATGATCCGCCGGGAGAAGAGGTCCAAGGGCGTAGGCACGGGCCAGTATGAGCTTGTTCCGTACTTCTACTCAAGGGGGACGGCCAAGTCGCCGTCCAAGCCAACGGCAACCACCCAAAAACTCTTTGCCGAGCTGGAGAAAGCGAAGAGGCAGCCCTTGTGGCGTGTCCTCGTGGCTTTGTCCATCCGCCATGTAGGACCCACTGCCTCCCGGGCCCTGGCAACGGCCTTTGGCAGCATGGACGCGATCCGGAACGCCACCGAAGAGCAGCTTGCGCATGTTGACGGAGTTGGACCCACCATCGCGGCAGCACTAAAGGAATGGTTCGCCGTGGACTGGCACAACGAGATAGTGGACAGCTGGGCTGCTGCCGGTGTGCGGATGGAAGACGAACGCGATACCAGCATGCCCCGAACCCTGGAGGGCCTCACTATCGTGGTCACGGGTACGCTGCCCAACTTCAGCCGGGACGAGGCCAAGGAAGCCATCATCATCCGTGGCGGAAAGGCCTCCGGATCCGTGTCCAAGAACACCAGCTACCTCGTGGCTGGTGAAAGTGCCGGGACCAAGCTGGATAAAGCCGAGCAGCTCGGTGTTCCGATATTGGATGAGGACGGCTTCCGCGAGCTGTTGGCGAATGGCCCGGCCAAGGCCGACGCCGATGCTGACGTTGACGCCGAGGCCCAGGCCGTGGCCGAAACCGCAGCCGAAGCTGCCGAGACAGCGAAAGCAGAAGCAGAATGACCGACGCCATCGAGCTGCTCACTGTTGCGAAACGGGCTGCTGCTGCGGGCGCGGCTGTCCTGTCCCGGAGATCTGCCGCGGGCACAGGCGGCGTGGGGTTGGGAATATCCAACAAGGGCGATGCCGGTGACTGGGTGACCGAGTTCGATGTCGCAGCCGAGAACGCAGTCCGCGAAGCAATCCTGGCGGCACGGCCCAACGACACCATCACGGGCGAGGAGCACGGTACCACGCGTCCCGAGCAAGCCTCGGGTTACCGCTGGTCTATTGATCCCCTTGATGGCACCACCAACTTCATCCGCAACATCGTCTATTACGCCACGTCAGTGGCCGTGGCAGATGCCGACGGCGTCTGGCTGGCGGGAGTAGTTCACGCGCCGGCCCTGGGCCGGGTCTATTCGGCGGCCAGGGGCGAGGGCGCCTGGCTGGAAGTCGCGGGGGAGACCAGCCGGCTGGCTGGCCCTGTTCCCGGACGTACCGGCCTCATTCTTGCCACAGGATTCAGTTACGATCCCGCTACCCGCGCCAATCAAGCGGAAGGCCTCGCCGAACTGATGAACGGCTTCGCCGATGTTCGGAGACTGGGTTCCGCGGCCTTGGATCTGTGCTTGGTGGCAGATGGCACCTACGACGCCTTCGGGGAGCGGGGATTGAACGAGCATGATTTCTCCGCTGGCGCCCTGATCGCCGAAGAAGCGGGCTGTTGGGTGCGCAGGCCACGGCTTGAGAGCCCGCTCGACGGCGGTCCAACCATCGAGGATCGCTTGGCCGCGTGGACGTGCGCCGGGGCCTTGGAGCTATCCGGCAAATTTCCGCTGTGACCCTCCTGTACCCATGACCCTCCTGCACCCATGACCAGCATCCCTTCGCCGTGATCAGGACCCTTGCGATCGCCAATTACCGCTCCATTCGCGATCTCGCGGTGGAGCTGCATGGCCTGGACGTGGTCACAGGAGCCAACGGCAGTGGCAAATCCTCCCTGTACCGCGCGCTGCGCCTCCTGGCCGAATGCGCCGGGGGCGACTCCGGAAACGTGGTGGGATCCTTGGCCAGGGATGGCGGACTGGCGTCCACACTCTGGGCCGGTCCTGAATCAATCAGCGAGGCAATGCGGCGTGGCGAAGTTCCGGTCCAAGGAACCGTCCGCCGGGATTCTGTCAACCTGAAACTGGGCTATTCCGGGGACGACTTCGGTTACCTCGTGGACTTGGGCATGCCCGTGTCCAGTGGGGCCGGATTCGACCAGGAAACAGGCAGGCCCCGCCCCTCCGCTTTTAGCCTCGATCCCGAGATCAAGCGCGAGCAGATCTTTTCCGGGCCGGTCGCAAGGCCAGGTTCCCTGTTGGTGGATCGCAAAGGAAGCCTTGCGAAGCTCCGGGGACCTGACGGGGACTGGACTGAACTTTCGCGTCGGCTGGACACGTTCCAGAGCATGCTGACGGAAGTTTCGGACCAGGACCGGGCTCCTGAAGTACTGCGGGTCCGGGACTCCGTGCGTTCCTGGCGGTTCTATGACCACTTCCGGACAGATGCGGAAGCGCCCGCCCGGCAAGCGCAGCTCGGCACCCGCACTCCCGTGCTGCACCATAGCGGGAAGGACCTGGCTGCGGCGCTGCAGACCCTGCGCGAAGTGGGATTTGAGCGGCAGTTGGATGCCGCCGTCGATCACGCCTTTCCGGGGAGCCGCCTCGGCATCGCCGTGAGCGATGGCCGCTTCAGCGTGGAGTTGCGGCAGCCTGGCATGCTGCGGCCCATGAAGGCAGCCGAACTCTCGGATGGAACGTTGCGGTTCCTGCTGTTGACCGCCGCATTGCTCACTCCGCGCCCACCGGAATTGATGGTCCTCAACGAACCCGAGACGAGCCTCCACGTCGATCTGATGCCGGCACTGGCTGGACTCATCGTCCAAGCCAGTGCCAACAGCCAGATGATCGTGGTGACACACTCCGAAGCGCTGCTCAGGGCGCTCCGGGAAAGTGGAGCGGCCCACGAGCACGAACTTTACAAGGATTTGGGCGAGACCCGGATCAAGGGACTCGGTTCCTTGGAAGGCCCGTTGTGGAGTTGGCCCAAGCGGTAACAGCAACAACCGTGGTAACCGGGTTTTACCGCGATGAACGACGCCGCCGGGCCGGGTCGGTCAGCCATGCCGGCTCGTAGCCCGCGTCAGCCGTGTTCAGCGTTGTGCCCGGCGCCACGATCTCGTCGATCCTGTCCAGGACGTCGGGGGACAGCGTGAGCTTGTCCGCTCCGAGCGCCGCCTCGAGGTGCTCCAGTGTCCGTGGCCCGATGATCGCCGAGGTCACCGCAGGGTGCTCCAGCACGAAGGCCCCGACTCGCCCTGGGAGTACACATCGGCCGTATCCACTATGTTGATGCCCGCGTCCAAGGCCTTGTGGATGATGCGGATGCTGTCGTCGTGGTCAGGATTGCCGATGGCCCCGAACATCATGGTTCCCAGGGTCAGCTGGCTGACCTTGACGCCGGTGCGCCCGAGGTTGCGGTATTCGGTCATCAGAATGCCGAGCCGATGGAGGTGAGCTGCTGTGCCGCAGAACCTGCAAATCGGTTCGCGGGCCGTGCAAGCCCGTAGTGCCCGCGCAGCGTCGACGCCGTGTATTCGGTGCGGAAGAGGCCACGCTGCTGGAGGATCGGCACCACCTGGTCCACGAAGATCTCCAAACCGGAGGGGAGAACCGGCGGCATGATGTTGAAACCGTCGGCTGCGCCTGCTTGGAACCAGTCCTGGATGGCGTCGGCTACCTGCTCGGGCGTCCCGGAGAAGGTGCGGTGGCCACGCCCGCCACCCAAGCGACCGATCAACTGCCGGACTGTGAGCTGCTCGCGGCGGGCAAGCTCCACGATCAGCGTGTAGCGGCTCTTTGCGCCCTCGATGTCGTCTTCGGAGGGAAGGTCCGCCGGCAGCTGCTGGTCCAGAGGCAGGTCCTGGGGTGCCACCCGCAGGGTCTTTGCCAACTGCTCCCGGGCATATTCAGGCTTGATCAGCTCATCGAGTTCGCGCTCGAGCTTCAGCGCTTCTGCCTCCGTGGAACCAATCACCGGGACGATGCCCGGCAGGATCTTGATGCCTTCCGGGTCCCGTCCAGCGGCCAAGGTGCGGGCCTTGAGATCGGCGTAGAAGGCCTGCGCATCCTCCACTGTCTGGTGGGCGGTGAAGACTGCCTCGGCGTACTGGGCGGCGAGCTTCTTGCCGTCCTCCGAGGATCCGGCCTGCACGATCAGCGGGTGGCCTTGTGGGGAACGGGGGACGTTTAGCGGACCGCGGACGCGGAAGTGCTTGCCCTCGTGCTCAATGGCGCGGATCTTGTGGGCGTCTCCCCACACACCCTCGGCCTTGTCGGCGAGCACTGCGTCATCCTCCCAGCTGTCCCACAGTTTCTGGGCCACCTCGATGAACTCGGCCGCCCGCTCGTAGCGAACCGCGTGTGCCGGCTGGTCATCGACGCCGAAGTTCCGCGCAGCGTCCGGCCCCGCCGTCGTGACGACGTTCCAACCGGCGCGGCCTCCGCTCACCCAGTCCACCGAAGCGAAGCGGCGTGCCAGGTTGAAGGGGTCGTTGTAAGTGGTAGAGGCAGTGGCGATCAGACCGATCTTCTGTGTTGCGGCGGCGATGGCGGTCAGCAGGACCGTGGGTTCCAGCTTGCCGGCAGGGCGACGGCCCACCTCTCCGAAGAGGACAGGGGAGTCCGCGAAGAAGATGGAGTCCAGCTTCCCGCGTTCGGCTGTGCGGGCCAGGTGCTGGTAGTGCTCCACCTTGGTGGCGGCGAAAGGATCGCTTTCCGGCAGGCGCCACGAGGCTTCGTGGTGGCCGGTGCTCATCAGGAAGGCGTTGAGGTGGAGTTGGCGTGGTGGGGTGGACATGTGTTTCTCCTTGGATTACGTGAGGTGTTGGGATGAGTGAGAGGTTGGGTTTCAGGCAGCTACGTGGACGCCGAGGGCAGCGAGGAGCTCGCCCCTCAGCGATGAATGGTCGACGGCGGCTCCGGCCTTGCGCTCCAGAGCGACGCGGCCGTCTTGGAGGACAATGACGCGGTCGGCCAACGTGATCGCTTCATCGACGTCGTGGGTAACAAGCAAGACGGCGGGACGATGTGCGGCCACGAGATCCTTCAACAGGACGTGCATCTTCAGCCGGGTCAGGGCGTCGAGGGCACCGAAGGGTTCGTCGGCCAGAAGCAGCCGGGGCTCCCGCACCAGCGATCTCGCCAAGGCGACGCGCTGCTGCTCACCTCCGGACAGTTCATGTGGCCAGGCCTTTTCGCGGCCGCCGAGTCCCACTTCGGCGAGGGCGCGGCGGCCGCGGGCATCGGCGTCGTGATCCCTCAGGCCCAAGGTGACGTTGCCCAGGACGGTGTCCCATGGAAGGAGCCGCGAATCCTGGAACACTACCGAGACCTGTTCCGGGACCTTGACGATTCCGCTGCCGCGGACGTCGCGGTCAAGGCCGGCGAGGGCGCGGAGCAGCGTACTCTTACCGCAGCCGCTTGGCCCGAGCAGGGCGACGAATTCACCAGGAGCGATGTCCAGGTCCACGCCGTTGAGCACGCCCTTGGGTCCGAAACTGCGGATGAGGTTGCGGACGGAGACCTCAAAGGAAGTGTCCGCAGAGGAGGCTCCTGCCTGAAGCGGCTGGTCCAGGGTCAGCCTGCCAGTGTGCGTTGCCATGACAATGCCTTTCGTTCAAGGAGCCGTACGGCGGCGTCGGAAAGCAGCCCAAGGACGCCGTAGACGGCGAGGCCCAGGACGATGATGTTGGTTTGGCCATAGGTGCGGGCGAGCTCCATCATGTAGCCGATGCCGCTGGTGGAGTTGATCTGCTCCACCACCACCAAGGACACCCAGGCGCCAGTAACGGCGAAGCGGAGCCCCAGGAAGAATCCGGGCAACGCCCCGGGGAGCACCACGCGGCGGATGAACCCGGACCGGGTCAACCCGACAGTCTGGGCCAGCTCAACGTAGCGAAGATCGATTCCCCGCAGCCCCGCGTGTGTTTGCAGGTAGATCGGAACGAACACACCCAAGGTGATGGTCAGGACCTTCATGGTTTCGTCGATGCCGAACCAAAGGATGAGCAGGGGGATCAGGGCCAGGCCGGGGATGGCGCGCTTGATTTGCACAGGCCCATCTATCAGCGCCTCACCTGCCCGGCTCAGTCCAGCCACGAGCGCCAGCAGGGCGCCCACCACAATCCCAAAGAAAAGCCCCAAACCGGCACGCTGGGCAGAAATGGCCAGGTTCTCCTGGAGCCGGCCGTCTGCGATCAGTTCGCCCGCCGTGGACACCACAGTCCACGGCTCGGACAGGATCCGCGGATCCAGCAGGCCGGTGGCCGAGGCCGCAACCCACCCAAGGATCAGCGCGGCGGGACCCACCAAACCGGCCAGGCGGCGACGCCGACCAGGTCCAAGGCGCCGGCTGGCGGGCCGGACATCCGGGCGGCCTGTTAACGCAGGATCCAGATGAGGCTCGAGACCCAGATGAGGTTCGACACCTACATGAGGTTCGGCACCTCCATGAGGTTCGACGGCGGCCAACGGCGGGGTGACGACGTCGCGTGTTGGCGGGGGAGCGGTGCGGGCACGGGCAGTAGCGGCAGACGCACGCCGGGCAGCAGTTGTTGTCATGGCTAAGCACCCCCTGCCGCGGCGTATGCCGTGCCGCCGATGGCCTCGAAACGCAGGTCATACAGCTTGGCGGCGTCCAGTTTCGGCTTCTTCTGCTCGCGGGCCAGCAGGTCGATGGTTTGCTGGTGGCGGGCGATGGCCTCCGTCCACGACGTGGGCAGGTCGCGTTTGCCGGCGGCGTCGATCAGGTACTGGCCGTCCTCGGCGGAGAGCCCCTGGTTCTTGACGTAATAGCCTTCAAGCCACTCTTTGGGGTGGTCCTGAATCCATCGCTGTGCCTGACCCCACAGCCCTACATACTCCGCAAGTGCTGCAGCCTTGGCCGGATCCTCCAAGACCTTGGCCGGCGCATACAGATGGCCGGGATCGTCGCGGAGGCCGTGCCGGAGCGTGGTTCCGCCGTCGGCGCCGTACTTGGCAAGGTATCTCTTGATTTGAACGCCGCCCAGTGGGGCAGCATCAACCTGCTTGCTGGACAGGGCCGTGGAATAGGTGTCCCCGGTGCTGGGCAGTTCCACGAGCTTGACGTCGCTTTGCTGCAGGCCTGCCTTTTCCAGGATGCGCAGGACGAGCGCGCCCTGCGCCTGGCCGGGGCTGTACGCGATCTTCTTGCTGCGAAGTCCTTGCAGATCCTTAATCCCGGCACCGGGTGCCACGCCCAGCTCGTAGAGCGGGTGGTTCACGGCGTCCTGGCGGAAGACGCTGGCAATGATCCGGACGTCCAGGCCGGTCCACGTGGCGTGGATAGGAGGAATGTCGGCCACCGAACCAACATCCAGGGCATTGGCGCGGAAGGCTTCGGTGGTAGCCGGGCCGCCGGAAATGTTGGCGAACTTCACGGGGAAGCTGAGTTTCTTGTCCAGCCCGGAGAGTTCCAAGGCAACCTGGACCGTGGGGTCGCCCACCACAAGCGTGGTTCCTTCCGGGACAGTGGTGGCCAGCGGCGCGGTGACCTGCGCGGCCTGGGTGGATCCGCCACCAGCCGTTGCCGAACCGCCGCAGGCAGCCAGCAGGCCGACGACGGGGAGGGCAAGGAAGGCGCCGAGGATGTGGCGGCGATTGGGTGCGGTGCTGTGGGGTGCGGTGTGATGATGAGGGGTGTTGATCAGTGTTCGAACGCGGGGGGACGCGGACATGTGAGGCCTTTCAGGTGCGGGTAAGGTCGCCGCAGCCCGGAGCCAATGGCGTCAAACGGGCGGCGGTGGTGCAAATCGCTTATTTCTGAAGGCAGGACGGACAGCAGGTGCGAGCCTGCGTCACGCTGATCTGGACCGGGGGCATCGTTCCTCCTGTTCTGTATGTCCGAATGCCGGCATTTTCCGAATCCTGGCATATGGCGAATGCTCGTCTTTCCGAGCTTGTCCAAGCGGGTGAACGGCAGTGTGCGGTTGCCGTGTGGCAACTCAAACACGGTCGCAGCACCCTTCGCCAGCTCTTCGACACGTGCCCGCAACACCGGGAAACCGGGCTTCACAGCACGCCATAGGACTCAATCAAGCGCCACAGAAGGCAACAGAAAAGCAGCCCGGCGATACCCGGCCTCATCAACATGACGCAACAAATCCGCCGTCGGGAATTCAGCGGCGGACTGATAGTTCGGTCACGGAAAGGGCTGTTTGGCGTTTGGTGCGGTGACCGCGCCACTACCATTGATAAGTGCATTCGTCGATTACTGTCCGCCCAGCCCTGCCCGAAGACTACGACGACGTTGCCCGCATCACGCAGGATTCATACGTCACCGCGGGGTACTACGGCAGCGCGGACCACCCGTACCTGCAGCAACTCCAGGACGTGGCAGCGCGCGCGGAGCACGCCGAGATCTTCGTTGCTGAACGGAACGGCCAGGTGATCGGTTCCGTCACGGCAGCACCAGCTGGCGGCGGTTTCTCTGACATTGGCCTGGACGACGAACTGGAACTGCGCACCCTCGTGGTAGATCCGGCAGTGCAGCGTTCCGGCGCCGGACGCGCTTTGGTGCAGGCCGTCGTCGAGCAAGCCAAAACGATGGACGGCATCGGTGCGGTCTCCCTCACCACGGGAGCCACCTGGGAGAGTGCCAATGCCCTCTACGCCCGGACCGGTTTTGCCCGCGCTCCGCACCGCGACTGGTTCGTCCCCGGCACCGACATAAAGCTGTTCGTTTACCGGCTGGACCTCCCGCAGTCATAAAGTTTCCTTTCGTAAACCCCATTTAGGTTTGTACAAACCGGGACGGGAACAGCGATCAGGAAAGGCGCGGCATGCGCAAGACATATGGCACGGGTTCCGTCTGGGAACAGACCCTGGGATACTCCCGCGCGGTCCAGGTGGACAACACACTCTTCATTTCTGCCACGGCGGCCAGTGGGCCTGATGGCATCGTCGGCGACGACTTTTACTCGCAGACCAAATACATTCTTGAGAAGCTCGGAGCGGTCCTGGAAGAAGCCGGGTTCTCCTACGAGGACGTCGTCCAGTCCAAGCTGTACCTGACGGACATCAGCAAGTGGGAAGACGCTGGCCGCGCCCACGGTGAGGTTTTCGGCGAGATCCGTCCCACCCTGGCCCTGGTGCACGTGCTGCCGTTCCTGGATTCCAAGATGCTGGTGGAGATCGAGCTCGTCGCGCAGAAGTCCGCGTAGCTTGGGGCTAGCCCGGAATGCCGTACCGGTGTTCCGGGCGGCCCGTACTTCCGTAGCGTAATTGGATTTCGACGGCGCCGTCGTCGGCAAGCGAGGACAGGTACCTCTGCGCGGTCGCCCGGGAAACGCCCACCCGGTCTGCGACCTCGGCGGCTGAGTACTGTTCGCCGGGAAGCAGCGATTCCAGGACCGCGGCTTCGGTTGCCGAGCGTGGTTTTTGCGTGGGCGTCACGTCACCTGGGATCAGTGCCCTCTTGGCACGCTCAATGGTGGTCTGGTCTACACCCGTTTGCTGCCCAAGGATCCGGCGATACCGTGCATAGGACCTCAGCTGCTGGGACAAGGATTCCGCGGTGAAGGGTTTCAACAAGTACCCCAGGGCGCCGCGCCGAATCGCAACCCTGATGGACGGGGCATCAGAGGCCGCCGTCAGCATGATCGCATCGATGTCCAACTGGCCCAGCAAATCGAGCCCTGAACCATCTGGCAAGTAGACGTCCAGCAATACCAAATCAGGACGCAGGCTGTGGATCGCCTGCAGAGCCTGGGACACCGAACCGGCCGGAGCGAGAGCCATGAATCCGGCCACCGAGTCCACGTAGGCTGCATGCAGTCTGGCCACGTGGAAGTCATCATCCACAATGAGCACCCTCAAATCCTCAGCCACTGCTGTCCTCCCGCATTGTCGTACCGGCTTCCGTGCCAGATGCCGTGCCGGTTGTGGCTTCAGCGCCGCCGTATGCCGCTCGCCCCATCACGCCAGGTATTGTGGCCATGAAAACGGCTCCGGGACCGCCATTTCTGCCGGTCTCCAGGACGCGGACGTCCCCACCCCTGCGGCGGGCCAACTGCCGCACCAAAGCCAAGCCCAAACCTTGTCCGGCCCCCGGGCGTACCGGTTGTTCCGACGTCGTGAATCCTTCGGCGAAGACTTCCTCGGGTTCCAGGCCACCCAAACCGTCCCCGGAATCGCCGACGACGATATGCAGGGTTCCGCTGTCCTGGCCGGTATCGTCAAGCAACTCAAGTTCTACCCAGCGCTCCGAAGCGGAACCGGCGACGGCGGCACTCACGGCGTTGTCGATCAGGTTGCCGAGCACTGTGGTGACGTCCTGCGGATCGGCCACGTGTCCTCGGACCAGCGTTTCCGGCCCGATCCGCAGTGCCACTCCTCGTTCGGAAGCCTCTACACTCTTGGCGCCGACAAAAGCCTGCAAGTATGTGTCCTGAAGGAGTTCCGCCTGCTCTACAGGAAACTTCAGCGGCCCTGTGGCGGAGATCCGGGCCAGGTATTCCTTGGCTTGCTCGTGTTGGCCGATGCTCATGAAGCCGGCAATGGTGTGGAGCTGGTTGGCGAATTCGTGGCGCTGGGCGCGCAGGGCGGTAGACATGGTTCCCACCGCGTCCAGCTGTCGGGTCAGTTGCTGCAGTTCGGTGCGGTCGCGGAGCATGACTACCCAGCCGAGGTCTTCCTTGCGGTGCCAGGCCTTACGGGCACTGGCCACCAGGACCCGTCCGCCGGCTACCAGTTCCACGGCGTCGGCGTCACGGGCTGCCGGTTGGGTGAGCTGTTTGAGTTGCCCGGGAACGTTGGCTGTGGCCCAGTCCTGGCCAGTGGCGTCGGGCAGGTCCAGGAGCCTGGCGGCAGCTGCGTTGAACACGGAGATGCGTCCGTCGGCGGCGATCCCGATCACGCCCTCGTCCACGCCTTGGAGCACGGCCACTTGGTCGTGGACGAGGGTGCTGATCTCCTCTGGTTCCAAGCCCAATGTGAGGCGTTGCAGGCGGCGCCGCAGCAGGAATGAAGCGAGGACGCCAGCCAGGAGTGCGCCGCCCGCAGTCAGGGCAATGGGCACAATGTCCTGTGCCAGGCTCTTGCTGAGGGACTCCATGGAGTAGCCCACGCTCACTTCGCCCACGATGGTTCCAGCGGTTGCTGCGCCGTCGGATGATGGTGCGTACACCGGCACCTTGGCGCCCGCCGATGGACCCAACGTGCCGGTGTTGCGGGTGGTGATCTCCTGGCCGGCCAAGGCCACAGAGGGATCTGTGCTCACGCGTTCACCGAGCCGCGCAATTTCCGGGTGGGCCAATCGGAGTCCGGTTTCGTCCGTGATGACCACGAAGAGGGCCCCAGTGCGGATCCGGGCCGCTTCTGCTGCTGCTTGCAAGGGTCCGGCGGCAAGAATGCTGGGCGGCGGCGTTCCTTCTTCCTTGCTGATGGCCTCGACGTCTTCCCTGATATCGGGATCCGCCGCAACTGTGCGGGCGAGGGTGAGTGCCTGGTTTTCGGCTTCGTCGCCGATCCGTTCGTAGACCAGCCACGCGTGGACGGCGCCGCTCAGGAGCACTACAAGCAGAACTACCCCCAGTTGGAGGAGGAGTGTTTGGGTGGAGAAACGCATACTGACCCTGGTAAAGCGCGGCACCGTTACTCCTTTCCTCCAGCTCCATTGAAGCACTGAGCACAATGCGCAAAACGCTCGCAATGATCAGTATTCCCAACAATTCCCGGAAACCCCAGCCCGTGACGGGCGCCACTATAACGTCTGTAGTGCGCATCACACCGAAGTGGTGCCATTCACAGTAGTAAGGAGCCGGCCGTGCTGGTTTTGCTTGGATTCGCAATGATTGCGGTATTCATGGTCCTGATCATGACCAAAAAGTTGACGCCCGTCTTGGCGCTGATCATCGTCCCCACCATCTTTGGCCTCTTCGCGGGGGCCGGCTTGGGCATAGGCCCCATGGTCATGGACTCGATGAAGTCCATGACCTCCACGGCCGCGCTCCTCATGTTCGCCATCATCTACTTCGGCCTGATGATCGACGTCGGGCTGTTCGACCCCCTGGTGAAGTTCATTCTGCGCAAGCTGGGCAACGATCCCGCCAAGGTAGTCCTTGGCACAGCTATCCTGGCCGCGGCAGTCTCGCTGGACGGTGACGGCTCAACCACGTTCATCCTCACCACCGCCGCCATGCTGCCGGTCTACCTGCGCCTGAAGATGAGCCCCGTTGTCCTCACCTGCGTGGCCGGCCTCGCCAACGGCACCATGAACATCCTGCCGTGGGGCGGACCCACAGCCCGCGCCGCTACCGCACTGAAGCTGGACGTCAACGACGTCTTCGTCCCCATGGTCCCGTCCCTCATCGTTGGCCTCATCGTCGTACTCGTCTTCTCCTGGCTGCTCGGTCTGCAGGAACGTAACCGCCTCCGCACCACCGCCCCCGAAATCTGGGGCGACGTCGCCAATCCTGCTGACGCGTTCGACGGCGGCACTGGCCGCGGCGCTTCGGCCGCCACGGGTGCTGGTACTGGTGGTTCGGTCGCCACTGGTGCTGGTACTGGTGGTTCGGTCGCCACTGGTGCTGGTACTGGTGGTTCGGGCCTCAGCAAGGGCCGCTTCGGCTTTGGCCGCACCGCACCCAAGCCGGTAACCGGCGGAGGCGCCGGCGTCGCAGTTCTTGAACGTACTGAAGAGCTGGTGGACGATCACGACACCGCGATGGCTGACACCGCACTGGATCCCAACCGCACCACGCTGCGTCCCAAACTGTTCTGGTTCAACCTGGGACTCACGGTCGCCGTCATGGTCACTCTGGTAGCGAACATCGTCCCGCTCCCGTTCGTCTTCATGGTGGGCTCCGCCATCGCACTGCTTGTCAACTTCCCCAAGGTCAAGGACCAAGGCGCCCAGCTGATCGCCCACGCGCCGTCGATCGTCGCCGTCGTCAGCATGGTCATGGCCGCTGCAGTCCTCACCGGTGTCCTCAACGGCACCGGCATGGTCAAGGCAATGTCCGAGTGGCTCGTCCAGATCATCCCCGCTGACATGGGTCCGTTCATGGCGGTCATCACCGGCGTGCTCAGTATTCCGATGACCTTCTTCATGAGCAACGACGCCTTCTACTTCGGTGTACTTCCGGTCCTCAGCGAAACCGCAGCCCACTACGGCGTCGGCGCAGCGGACATGGCCCGCGCTTCCATCACCGGCCAGCCGTTCCACCTCCAGAGCCCCCTGGTCCCTGCGATCCTGCTGTTGGTGTCGCTGGCAAAGGTCGATCTGGGCGACCACCACAAGAAGGTCCTCTGGCGCACTGCAGTCATCTCGATCGTCATGCTTGCGGTCGGAGTCCTGACCGGAGCAATCGGCATCGGCTAGGCTGCCGTTCCCAAAGCACCGGTCTGCACCTGAGGTGCAAAACCGGGTCAGACATCCTCCGCGTGCTGCTCCTTCGTCGCTTTGACGCACGCTTCCGGATGCCTGGCCCGGTTTTGCGTAGGAGGCCCACCGGCCGCTGCGGAGTCAGACCCAGTCCGCCCCGCAAACCCACCCAGCCCCCAACCCAATAAAACAAACGAGACAGCAAAGCGCGAATGGTCCGCTTTGCTGTCTCGCTTGTTGTGGGGGGTGACTCGGGGCTGGGTGGGTTCGGCGTTAGGGGAGGGAGGCACATCGGCGGGCGGCGGGACCTCCCGTAGGCTGCGTCTAAGCGAGGAACGAGCGAGCAGCCGAGGGAGCGTCGCGCGGGCCGCCGAAAGGCGCTACGTCACCTGCTGCTCACCTATTCGGCGTCGGTATCGTCCCGCACAGCCAAGTAGACTGGTTCGGAAAACCATTTGAACTTTGCAGGGGAGATCCATGGCTGCGATCAACCGTGACGACGTCGCGCATCTTGCGCGTCTGGCTCACATTGAAATGAGTGCCGAAGAGCTGGACAGGATGGCGGTTGAGCTTGCCGTCATCGTGGATTCGGTGAAGTCCGTCAGCGAAGCCGCCGGGGAGGATGTCCCGGCCACGTCCCACCCGATTCCGTTGACCAACGTGTTCCGTGAGGACGTCGTGGGCCACACGTTTACGGCTGAGCAGGCGTTGTCCGGCGCTCCGGATGCTTACGAGAACCGTTTCAAGGTCCCGGCAATCCTGGATGAGGACTAATTACCATGACTGAGCTGAAGAACGAACTCATTCGCCACTCCGCTGCCGATCTTGCTGCGAAGCTTGCTGCCCGCGAGGTTTCCGCTGTTGAAGTGACGCAGGCGCACCTTGACCGTATTGCTGACGTGGACGGCCAGATCAACGCGTTCCTGCACGTTAACACCGAGGAAGCCCTGGCTGTTGCGGCCGAGGTTGACGCTGCGCGTGCCGCTGGTGGCGCCGCTGCCGATGAACTTCATGCCCTGGCCGGTGTGCCGATCGCTGTGAAGGACTTGATCGTGACGATTGGCCAGCCGACGACGGCTGGTTCCAAGATCCTTGAGGGCTGGCACAGCCCCTATGACGCCACCGTGGTGAAGAAGCTGCGCGCGGCCAAGATGCCCATCCTTGGCAAGACCAACCTTGACGAGTTCGCCATGGGTTCCTCCACGGAGCATTCGGCCTACGGGCCCACCCGCAACCCGTGGGACCTGGACCGCATTCCTGGCGGTTCAGGCGGTGGCTCGGCTGCCGCCGTCGCTGCTTTTGAAGCGCCGCTGGCGCTGGGCACTGACACCGGTGGATCGATCCGCCAGCCCGGTGCTGTCACCGGAACCGTCGGCGTCAAGCCGACTTATGGTGCAGTTTCCCGCTACGGTGCGATTGCCATGGCATCCTCCCTGGACCAGATTGGCCCGGTGTCCCGCACGGTGCTGGACGCGGCTCTGTTGCAGGAAGTCATCGGCGGCCATGATCCGTTCGATTCCACGTCCCTGACCGATCCGTTCGACAACCTGGCCGCTGCTGCCCGCGTGGGCAATGTTGCTGGAATGAAGATCGGCATCATCAAGGAGCTGCACGGCGAGGGCTATCAGGCCGGCGTCGAGAACCGCTTCAACGAGTCCCTTCAGCTGCTGAAGGATGCCGGCGCTGAAATCGTTGAGGTTTCCTGCCCCAACCTGAAGTACGCCCTGGGCGCTTACTACCTGATCATGCCGTCCGAGGCGTCCAGCAACCTGGCCAAGTTCGACGGCGTTCGGTACGGCTTGCGTGCCCTGCCCAAGGACGGCCCAATGACGATCGAGCGCGTCATGGGTGCAACCCGCGCCGCCGGCTTTGGTGATGAGGTCAAGCGCCGCATCATCCTGGGCACCTACGCCCTGAGCGCTGGCTATTACGACGCCTACTACGGTTCGGCGCAGAAGGTCCGCACGCTCATTCAGCGCGACTTCGACGCCGCGTTCTCGAAGGCGGATGTCCTCATTTCGCCTACAGCTCCCACCACAGCGTTCAAACTGGGGGAGAAGGCGAACGATCCTCTGGCCATGTACCTGAACGATGTCGCCACCATCCCCGCCAATATGGCTGGTATCCCGGGCTTGTCGCTGCCCGGTGGCCTGGCTGACGAGGACGGCTTGCCCGTTGGCGTGCAGCTGCTGGCCCCTGCCCGCCAGGATGCCCGGCTGTACCGTGTGGGTGCTGTGCTTGAATCCATCCTGGAAGAAAAGTGGGGCGGCCCGCTTCTTGCCCAGGCTCCTGAATTGAAGACACCCGCTCTCGGTGCCGCATCCAACTCCGCCGGAGGTTCAAACTAATGTCCGTCGACGCAACCCTGAGCTTCGAAGAGGCTATGGAGAAGTACGATCCTGTTCTGGGTTTCGAGGTCCACGTGGAGCTCAACACCAAGACCAAGATGTTCTCCTCCGCACCGAACGTCTTCGGCGATGAGCCGAACACCAACGTCAATGAGGTGGATCTCGGCATGCCCGGCGTCCTCCCGGTGGTGAACAAGACGGCTGTGGAGTCCTCCATCAAGATCGGCCTTGCCCTGAACTGCAAGATCGCCGAGTACTGCCGCTTCGCCCGGAAGAACTACTTCTACCCGGACACCCCGAAGAACTTCCAGACCTCGCAGTATGACGAGCCGATCGCGTACGACGGTTACCTCGACATCGAGCTTGAGGACGGCACGGTTTTCCGTGTCGAGATCGAGCGTGCCCACATGGAAGAGGACGCCGGAAAGCTCACCCACATGGGTGGTTCCGCGGGCCGCATCCAGGGCGCCGACTACTCGCTGGTGGACTACAACCGTTCGGGTGTTCCGTTGGTGGAAATCGTCACCAAGCCGATCCAGGGTGCCGGAAGCCGTGCCCCGGAGCTGGCCAAGGCCTACGTTGCCGCAGTCCGCGAAATCGTGAAGAACCTTGGTGTTTCGGACGCCAAGATGGAACGCGGCAACGTCCGCTGCGACGCCAACGTTTCCCTGCGCCCGCACGGCCAGGAACGCTTCGGCATCCGCTCGGAGACGAAGAACGTTAACTCGCTGCGCGCCGTCGAGCACGCCGTTCGTTACGAGATCCAGCGCCACGCTGCAGTCCTGGACTCCGGCCAGCCGGTGATCCAGGAGACGCGCCACTGGCACGAGGACACGCGTTCGACGACGTCGGGCCGCGCCAAGTCCGACGCCGACGATTACCGCTACTTCCCGGAGCCGGACCTGGTTCCCGTCGTCGCCTCCCGTGAGTGGGTGGAGGAGCTTCGCGCCACCCTTCCGGAGCCGCCGGCCGAGCGTCGCAAGCGGCTCAAGGAAGCCTGGGGCTACTCGGATCTGGAGTTCCGCGATGTGGTCAACGCCGGCGTCATGGACTCCATCGAGGAAACCATCGCAGCCGGTGCCAGCGCAGATGTTGCCCGGAAATGGTGGATGGGTGAGATCGTTGGTCGCGCCAAGGTTGCCGACGTCGATCCTTCCGCACTCGGTGTCACACCGCAGGTCATCGTCGAGCTGAACAAGCTGGTCGAGGACGGCAAGATCAACAACAAGATGGCCACGCAGGTCCTGGACGGCGTTCTTGCCGGCGAAGGTACACCGGCCGAGATCGTTGAAAAGCGCGGCCTTGCGGTCGTTTCCGACGACGGTCCGCTGCTGGAAGCCATCGACGCCGCCCTCGCGGCACAGCCTGACGTCGCGGAGAAGATCCGTGGCGGCAAGGTCCAGGCCATCGGCGCGATTGTGGGCGGTGTCATGAAGGCAACGCGTGGCCAGGCTGATGCCAACCGCGTTCGGGAACTCATCCTGGAGAAGCTCGGCGTCGAAGGCTAAATCCGGCAGCCAGTTGCCCAAGTAGCTCGCAGTTGTGGTTGTTTTGAGAGCTCAGAACAACCACAACTGCGAGCTACTTTTTTGTGTAAGGGGCGCAGAATGGATGCATGGCCACCATTACACCGGGCCTTCGCAAGGCCCTTATCGCCAGCGGCATCGCCGTCGCCCTGACCGGCGGCGGGGCAGCCGCAGTGTGGGCAGGCACCCAACCCAGCCCATCGCCGTCGAGCGCTACTGCCTCACCAAGTCCCTCCGCATCTGATGGCGCCAAGCGCCCTGAGGGGCGAGCCCATGGGATCCATGGCGAGCACGTTGTGAAAGAGCAGGACGGTACCTTCCGCACTGTGGTCACGCAGGCCGGCAAGATCGAGTCCGTGAGCGATTCTGCCATCACCGTCAAGAGCGAGGATGGCTTCACGCAGAGCTATGCGATCAACTCCGGGACCCGCATCTCACGCATGCCCACTGACCTCTCAGAACTGCGCAATGGCAAGGGCAAGCCCACGCTGCCTTCGGCTACCGCGGCGGATCTTAGGGCGGGCGACACCGTACGGATAGCAGGGACCAAGGACGGTGACACCGTGACGGCACAGCGCATTGTGGCTGGTGAGCTTCCGGCTGTCCTCAAGGGGCATGGTCTCAGGGGGCACGGACACAAGGGGCTTTGACCGCGGAGCTCGCAGTAACCTGCCCTGCGCGTCATGCGATTAGGGTGTAACTGTGAATCAACCGTTGGACGAGGGTCCGTTCTTTCATGGCACAAAGGCCAACCTTCGGGAGGGTGATCTCCTGAGCGCGGGCTTCAGGTCGAATTACCGTCCCGAGGTGGTGATGAACCACATCTACTTCACTGCTCTGCGGGATGGCGCGGGACTGGCTGCCGAACTCGCGGCCGGCGACGGGGCTCCGCGCGTTTACGCAGTCGAGCCGACCGGGCCATTCGAGGACGATCCCAACGTGACTGACAAGAAATTCCCTGGGAACCCCACCCGGTCATACCGCAGCACGGCCCCACTCAGGGTCCTCGGAGAAGTCACGGATTGGACACGGCTGGAGCCCGAGGCACTGCGAGTGTGGAAGGAACGCCTGGCGGCAATTCTTGCTGATGAACGTGGCGAAATCATCAACTGACGAGGATCCTTGGCTGACCCGGGAACCGCTGACCCGGGAACCTTAGAGCGCTACGGTCCTGAATCCGAGGTTGGCGCTTGCCGAGTCAGGCGTGTTGGAACTCCGCGCGGCCAGCCGGTAACGGTTGCAGTAGGAGTCGTGGCAAAGGTATGAGCCGCCGCGCATGACCCTTCCGCGGCCAATCGTTGGGCCCTGCGGGTCTTCTACGGTTCCGGCGGTCAGGCATGTCTTGTAGTACTTGGGCAGGAACCAATCGCTGCACCACTCCCACACGTTGCCGCTGGTTTGGTACAGCCCGTAGCCGTTGGGGGCGAAGGACCTGGCCGGCGCTGTGGTGAGGTAGCCGTCCTCGACGTCGTTACGCACCGGAAACTCGCCCTGCCAGATGTTGCAGTTGTGCCGGGCGCTGCCTTCGGCGCTGTCATTGTGAAGTTCGTTGCCCCATGGATAGCGCTGCCCGGACGCACCGCCCCGGGCTGCATACTCCCATTCCGCTTCGGTGGGCAGTCGTCGCCCCGCCCAGGCGCAGTAGGCCAAGGCGTCGTTGAAGGACACATGCGTCACTGGATGGTCCGGGATGTCCGTCCAGTGCGAGAGGGGTCCGGCCGGGTGGGCCCAGTCTGCGCCCCGCACATTGAGCCACCAAGGGACGTTGTTTACCCTGTTCAGGATGTCGTGCGGCTCGGCCTTGACTGCAAGATGGAACACCGCAGACGTCCCGAACTCTTCAGATTCCGTGCTGTGCCCTGTGGCATCCACGAATGCCGCGAACTCCGTGTTGGTGACGGTGGTGGCGCTGATGGTGAATCCGGAAACGGACACTTCGTGGACTGGCGTCTCGCCGTCGCCGTCGTAGCCTTCGCCAAAAGGATCGCCCATGGCGAAGGTCCCGGACGGGATCTCGATGTCGCCATTAACCGCCGTCACGGCGTCGATGCTGGAACGTATGACGCCGGCCGTCGGGTTCCGGTGTCCGCCCGCCGCGCGTAGTGGGAGCGTCAGTCCGGGTGTGGTGTGTTCCCGGGCGCCGGCGCCCGGGCTGCAGCAATCTGCCATGTCAACCTTCCCTCTGCGGTTCTCCATCAATCTTAGTGGGGTGGGCCACACCGCCAATAATGATCAAAACTGATTTCTATCGTCAGTTTCAATCATGATCTTGCAAAGGGGAAGGTCGTCGTTTATGGTTTGTTAAACGGTTAACGAGCGTGTTTTGAATCACACTCTTCAATCATTTGAGAACCCTGCCCCAGCACTGAGGAGACAGCATGAACTCGACGCAACAAGCTCCGGCTTTGCCGGAAGCGCGCCGCGTCCCTGAGCCATCGGCCGGAAAATCCGGCATGGGGAGGCGTAAGCGCGACAGGGCACCCCAGCAAAGCTTCCGTTCGAGGCTGAGGCGCGATAAGCAGATGCTCCTGATGATGCTCCCGGGTGTCGCTTTCCTGCTGCTCTTCTTCTACATCCCGATCCTGGGCAACGTCATCGCGTTCCAGGATTACCAGCCCTACCTCGGCATCGGGGACAGCCTCTTTGTTGGCTGGCAGAACTTCGTGGACCTGTTCGGCAACCCCGACTTCATCCACGCGTTCTGGAACACGCTCTACCTTGCGGCATGGCAGCTGGTTTTCCTTTTCCCGGTGCCGCTGGTGCTTGCACTGATTGTGGACTCCCTGATCAGCACGCGGGTCCGCAGGATTTTCCAGAGCATCGCCTACCTGCCGCACTTCTTGTCCTGGGTCCTGGTGATCGCTTTCTTCCAGCAGATGTTGGGCGGTGCGGGCTTCGTCAACAACCTGCTTCGCGATATGGGCATGGATCCGATTCCGTTCATGACCAATCCGGAGACGTTCCCCATCATGGTGGTTGTCCAGATGATCTGGAAGGACGCCGGCTGGGCAATGATCATCTTCCTCGCAGCCTTGGCAAGCATTGATGCCTCTTTGTATGAGGCAGCGGCTGCTGACGGTGCGGGACGTTGGCGCAGGATGTGGCACATCACCTTGCCTGGGCTAAGGCCCGTGATCGTGCTCCTCTTGATCCTGCGCATCGGCGACATACTTTCCGTCGGTTTTGAGCAGTTCATCCTCCAACGCGACGCCGTGGGTGCAGGGGCAGCGGAAGTATTGGACACCTTCACCTACTACACGGGTGTGGTGGGTGGCGGCTGGAGTTCAGGTGCCGCAGCGGGCCTGGCGAAGGGTGTGGTCAGTGCCCTGCTGATCTACGGCGCCAACAAACTTGCCCACCGCTTCGGCGAAGACGGAATTTTTGCAAAGCAAGCACGCTGAGCCTACGCGGCTGCTGCACAAGGAGAACCCCATGGCAACAACACTTTTCACGAGGAAACCGCGGGAATTGAGCTACAACCCCAAACGACCCGTATGGAAGGAACGTCCTTCTCCTCTGTACCAAACGGTAAAGGCCGTGGTCCTCGTCCTTTTCAGCCTGTCCATCCTGACGCCGATCCTCCTGGTGGTGTCCACGTCATTGGCGGACACTGAACAACTTGTACAGGCCGGTGGATTCGTGCTCTGGCCTGAGCGGCCCACCTTGGAGGCTTACGCCACGATCTTCAAAGGCCCCATGGTTCTGCAGTCCCTCGGCGTGAGCATGCTCATCACCGCCGTGGGCACCATCCTGGCGCTGTTCGTCACCATCACCATGGCGTACGCCACCAGCCGATCAGTCCTCTTCGGCCGCCCCGTGGTTCTCGCGGTGTTGTTCACGCTGTTGTTCGCACCGGGCCTCATCCCGTCCTTCCTCATGATTCGTCAGCTCGGGCTGCTGGATTCCCTGTGGTCGCTGATCCTCCCGGGCATATTCGGCGCCTTCAACTTCGTGGTGATGCGCTCGTTCTTCATGAACATCCCGGGCGAATTGATCGAAAGCGCCCGGCTCGATGGCGCCAACGACTGGCAGATCCTGTGGCGGATCGTCATGCCGCTGTCCAAGGCCGTCATCGCCGTCGTCGGTTTGTTCTATGCCGTTGGTTTCTGGAACTCGTTCTTCAACGCACTGCTCTACATCAATGACCACAGCAAATGGCCCATCCAGTTGCTGCTCCGCAACTTCGTAGTCCAGGGCAGCGGGGCGGCAGACCAGCTGGGAATCACCACCACACCTCCGCCGCAATCCATCCAGATGGCTGTAGTAGTGGTGGCGCTGGTTCCGATCCTGATGGTTTATCCGTTCCTTCAAAAGCACTTTTCCAAGGGCGTCATCACCGGCGCTGTGAAGGGTTAGCCGCTCCAGCGGCCTGCCTGCAACAAGAACAGCAGCATCAACTACCAGTAAATAACCAGAAAGGGTTATGCCATGACGAGCACTACCTCAGGACAGGCTGGATTCAGCCGTCGCGGCTTTCTTGGCCTCGCGGGCCTGGCCGTCACCGCCGTCGGCCTGTCTGCTTGTGGGGGTGGGGGAGCTGCGAGCAGCGGAGGCGCAGCGGCCTCCGCTTCAGTCAAGCTGCCCACCTACAAGGAATTCACGGGTGTGACTCCGGACCTTGCCGGTAACGCCAAAGGCCTGCAGGCCGGCTACTTCAAGCTGCCCACCGCTGTGCAGTCCGTGAAGACTCCGCCGCTTAAGGGCAAGGTGACCGGTCTGACGGAAACCTTCGACACCATGAGCCCCGGTCTGAAGGACAACCCCTTCTGGCAGCGCCTCAACGCCAAGCTCGGTGGTGACCTGGAACTGCAGATCGCCGAGGACATTGGAGACGGCTATCCGGCCAAGTTCGCCACTGTCCTTGCCAGCAATGAACTGCCGGACATGATGTGGGTGCCGCCGAACCAGGGAATTCCCAATGTTGGCCCGATGCTCGAAGCGAAGTTCCAGGACCTGACGCCCTACCTCTCCGGTGACGCAGTGCTCGAGTACCCCAATCTGGCCGCGCTGAAGCCCGATTCCTGGAAGACCGCCGTCGTGAACGGGAAGATCTGGGGAGCGCCCATCCCGAGCACCCCGTTCGGCCAGGTGTACCTGGGCAACCACGACGCATGGGCACAAGTAGGTGGTTTTGAGGCTGCGAGCGCGGACGAGTTCCTGGACAAGGCGAAGGAACTGACCCGTCCTGGCGATCAGAAGTATGCCCTGGAGCCCGCGTATATCAATGCTCTGCACATGGTTACCGAGTGGTTTGGCGCCCCGAACAGCTGGGCCATCAACAAGGACCGTACGCTGACGCACTTGTACGAAACTGATGAGTACATGGCCGGCGTGGAGTTCACGGCCAAGATGTTCGCAGCCGGCGTTTTCTACCCGGATTCCAAGGCCACGGACATTCGTTCCCGCGTTGCCAATGGCAGTGTTGCGGCACAGGTGGTGGTGGGTCCCCATGACCTCCGCAGCTACCGGGCACTGAACAAGACCGCGAAGTTTGACATCCTCATTCCTTTCAGCGCCGACGGGAAGGTCAAGCCAACCTACGATATGGGCTATGGGACGGTGGGTTTCACGCCGTTCAAGAAGGCTGGGGAGGCCAAGATCCGCGAACTTCTGGCCCTCATCAACTACCTATCGGCACCGTTTGGCACGGTGGAGTACATGCAGAAGAACTTCGGCGAGCTTGGCCAGGACTACACCCTGGATGGTTCGGGCAACCCGGTGCGTACGGAGACTGGAACCACCAATGCGCCTGGCTTGGTCTCGGCGCTGAACATCATGTCCAGCCCGGAGAACGTCATCTTCAATCCGGGATTCGACGACGACACCCGCTATATCAGCCAGCAGGAAGAAAAATTGCTGGAGCTCGCATGGCGCAACCCCACCAATGGTTCCTACTCAGATACGAACGCCAAGGTGGGGGCGAAGATCACCAAACAGCTCCGCGACAAGGTGGTGGACATCATCACCGGACGGGCCAAGATCGATGAACTCAAGGACGCGGTCAAGCGCTGGAAGAGCGAAGGTGGTGACAAGATGCGCGACGAATACCAGGCCGCGTTGGATCCCGCTGCTCCCGTGTTCAGGAGCTAGCCTCAAAAAACAAGGCGAGATCAGACACCAGGCGACATCAGACACAAACAAGCAGGGGGAAATCATGGCAAAAGCGAGCAACTCGGGAGTCCGGCCCACCATCCGCATGGTGGCCGAACTCGCGGGTGTTTCCACCGCCACGGTTTCCTATGTGTTGTCGGGTCGCCGGGGCGATGCGGGACCGGGAGTTTCGGATCCGACGGCGGAGAAGGTCAAGGCTGTTGCGGAGCGGCTTGGCTATCGCCCCAACCAGGCTGCCCGGGCTATCCGGACAGGGCGGACGAACACCGTCATCCTGTCGTTGACGATGCTGTCCGATCCTTGGTCGTTGTCCGTCATCGAGGCGGTGCAAAAGGCGGCAGCTCCCTTGGGAATTACGCCGATGATCCTTGGCGACGCCGACTGGGTGAAGGTCCTGGGCACGCATAACGCCGATGCCGTCTTCGTGGATGCAGTCCGTCCCGAGCAACGGGGCGCCCTTCGGAAGCTCGCGGAGCACGGGACCACGCTGGTGGTTTTCGACGAAGGGATTGAACCCGAGGGCTTTGACGTCATCAGGTCCATTGCGGGCCCGGGTTGCCGCATGGCCGTGGAGCACCTCCTCCACGGCCATCGGAGGATCGCTTGCCTCACCCCTGCCACGGCTGCCGGGGCTGCCGGCGGCACCCGCTATCGGGCATACTCAGAGGCCTTGGTGGACGCCGGCATCCCGGAAAACGAGGATTATTTGGGCCTCTTCGATGGCACGTCTGCCGGTGCGTATGCTGCCGCAACGCGGCTGCTCAGCGTGCCGGACCGGCCTACTGCCATCTACGCCACCACGGACTTCGCCGCCGTCGCAGCCATCAATGCGGCTCAACGGCTTGGGCTCGCCGTTGGTGTGGACGTGGACATCATCGGCGTGGGCAACACGGTGGAGGGGGAGAGGATGTCGCCGTCGCTCAGCACTGTGGGCCCCGTGGATTTCTTCGGCAAGCTTGCCCGGCTGCTCTTGCAGCGGGCCACGTCACCCGCTTCGCCTGACGCCAGGCGCGAGCCTGCAGTCCTGGACTTCCCGTGGCACCTGTTCGTGCGCGAATCGGCACCCCACCGCAGCTCCGCAACCAGACTTTATTAGACGAACCAGCAGAAGGAAATTGCACCTCATGGAAAAGGATTTGAAGGTCGGCATCGTGGGTTTCGGCCTGCGCTCCGGGTTGTGGAGACACGCCCATAAGCCGGGCAAGGGCTCTGAAGTCACCCTCGTTTGTGACGTGAGCGAGAGGGGACGGGCGGACGCCGCGGCGAGCATCCCCTCGGCCCGTATCACCAGCGACCTCGAGGAAGTGCTCGCCAGCGACCTTGACGCCGTCCTGGTGTTAACCCCCGATAACCAGCATGCGGCCGTCGCGGTCCGTACGCTCAAGGCGGGCATAGCGACCTTCTGCGAAAAGCCGCTGGATATCACGGTGGAGGCCGCGGACCTGATCCTGAAGACGGCGTACGAGACCGGAACGCGCTTGTACGTTGGGCACAACATGCGGCACATGCCCGTTGTAGTACAGATGCGCCAAATCATCCTGGAGGGCAGGATCGGTGAGGTCAAGGCCATCTGGTGCCGGCACTTTGTTGGCGATGGTGGGGACTACTACTTCAAGGACTGGCATGCCCAGCGCGCAAATGTCACCTCGTTGCTCCTCCAAAAGGGCGCGCACGATATCGATGTGATCCACTGGCTTGCCGGCGGGTACACCAAGCGGGTTGCCGCCGTCGGCGATCTTGCGGTTTATGGCAACGTCACCAACCGCAGCAACAACTCCGGCAAGCGCATGGGCGAATGGTTCTCGGTGGACAACTGGCCCCCCACGGAGCAGAAAGATCTGGCTGAGGTGATCGACGTCGAGGACATTTCCATGATGAACATGGTCCTGGACAACGGCGTGCTGGCCTCCTACCAGCAGTGCCACTTCACACCCGATTACTGGCGCAACTACACCATCATCGGCACCAAGGGCAGAATCGAGAACTTCGGCGACAGCCCCGGGCAGACCATCAACGTCTGGACCAACCGGACTTCCGGCTACGCGGCACCAGACGAGGTGATCACTATTGAGGACGGCGAAGGTGGCCACGGCGGTGCGGACCCTCGCCTGATTGAGGAGTTCCTGCGCTTTGCCTCCGAGGGCGGCCAGACCCAGACAAGCCCGATTGCAGCGCGACAGGCGGTAGTGGCCGGCATCCTCGCGGCAGAATCGTTACGCGGTGACGGCTCGGCTCGGGAGGTACCGGAGCTCCCGGTCGAACTAGTGGAGTACTTCGACGCCGGCCAACCCGCCTTGACACGCAACACACCCAACTAGCTGTACTGCCCAGGGAGGTTGGTTGAGGCCGTGTGAGGACACGGCGTGAGATTTCCGGGATGACGAAGGCCTCCCGGTGTGGAGTGGAGCTGTCTAAGAAACCGCTGCACACCCAGGAGGCCTTCGTGTCCCACGCTAACGCAATGTTGACCCCAAAAGCCCGTTTGAAGCTCGCCCAATTGGTCGTTGACCACCATTGGACGATCACCGAGGCAGCCAAGCTCTTCATGGTCTCCTGGCCCACCGCCAAGCGCTGGGTCACCCGCTACCTCGCACAGGGGGCCGAAGGGATGGGTGACAAGTCATCGCGTCCACGCCGCAGCCCCAACCGCACCCCGCGGAAACTGGTCAGGCGCATCGTTGCCCTGCGGTGGCGCAAGCGGCTGGGGCCCGTGCAGATCGCAGGCCAGTTGGGCATCGCGGCCTCGACCGTGCACGCAGTCCTGGTCCGCTGCCGGATCAACCGGCTGCGCTACATCGACCGGATCACCGGCGAACCGATCCGCCGCTACGAACACACAGCCCCGGGCGAGATGCTCCACGTCGATGTCACCAAATTCGGGAACATCCCCGACGGCGGGGGCCACCGCTACCTGGGCCGGGTCGAAGGCGCGAAGAACTCCAGAGCCTCCGCCGCACGCAGCGGTCACACCCGCACCAGCAAACACCCCAAAAACGGCACCGCCTACGTCCACACGGTCCTGGACGACTACTCCCGCGTTGCCTATGCCGAAATCCACCACGACGAGAAAGCCGTCACCGCCATCGCGGTCCTCCAGCGGGCGGTGGCATGGTTCGCTGCGCAAGGGATCACCACCAAGCGGGTGCTCTCAGACAACGGATCCGCCTACGTCTCCAACGCCTGGAAAGCTGCCTGCGCCGAGCTGGGCATCACCGCGAAACGAACCCGCCCCTACAGGCCCCAGACCAACGGCAAGATCGAACGGTTCCACCGAACACTCAACGACGGCTGGGCCTACGCCAAGTTCTACGGCACCGAAACAGCGCGTCGTGAAGCACTCCCCGGCTGGATCCACTACTACAATCACCACAGGCCCCACACCGCGACCGGGAACAAACCACCCGTCAGCCGGCTAACCAACCTCCCTGGGCAGTACAACTAGCGGGGGCTGGATAGCTCGATAAGCTCGGTCATGACGGTTTGAAGTGACTCGCAAACCGTCATGACCGATTTCCGTTTCAGCGTTTCCGGCCGGGCGAGGATGTCGATCTTGCGCACCGAGTTCACGCCGGAAAGGGGCCGCAGCACAACACCCGCATCCAGGACGCGCCGCGCCGTGAACCTTGGCAGGAGTCCGATCGCGCCGCCCGCCGCGACAAGCGCGGCAACAGTTGAGTAGTCGTTGATGCGGTGCAGCACTTCGGCGGGCCGTCCACTCACGGCAACGACGGCGGCGAGCACGTCCGCGGGGGAGTAGCCGTCGCGGCTCGTCACCCAGGTTTCACCCACGACGTCGGACGGCTTCAGTTCGCGCCGGGAT
Source organism: Arthrobacter sp. 21a14 (assembly GCA_050627125.1). Taxonomy (GTDB): domain Bacteria; phylum Actinomycetota; class Actinomycetes; order Actinomycetales; family Micrococcaceae; genus Arthrobacter. The sequence goes on from CP192487.1 coordinate 2,119,252, forward strand.
GCCAGCGGGTGGTCCGCGGGTAGGGCGACGTCCAGGGGTTCGTCCGCCAGTGGGATCACGGCCACTTTGTCCTCGGGCCACGCAGGGCTGTTGTCCATCCTGTGTGCAAGGACGAGGTCGTAGCGGGCAACCAAGCCCGGAAAATCTTCCTGGGCAACGTCCTCATCAGACAGCCGCAGACGAGGCGACTTCCCGCCGTCGGACGCCAACAGCGCTGCCAACGGCGCGAACAGCGCCTGCCCCGCACTGTGGAAGGCGCTGACGCTCACAGGCGCATCCGGAGCGTCGTGATAGGCGCCGATCGCTGCCCGCGCATCCGCCATGGCGTTCACGACGGCGGCACCGGCCTCGGCGAGGACCTTTCCGGCGTCCGTCAGCACCAGGGCGCGGCCTTCCTTGCGTGTCAGTGGAACGTCCACCGATTTCTGCAGGAGCGCGAGCTGTTGCGAAACCGCCGATGGGGTGACCATAAGAGTCTCGGCCACAGCTTTAACACTGCCCAGGTCCCCGAGTTCACGGAGCATCTGCAACTGGTGAATTTCCATTAGCAAATCCTAAATCGTTGATTGAGAAGAATCTAGTTGTGCTAAATCGTTAGCGGCGCTCTAATGGAGTCAGCAGCAGCGAAGCAGCCCCAGCAGTGAGGAATCCCATGAAGGCTCTCTACAAATCCGGACCACACGCAGGGTTCGAACTCGTTGACCGTCCCGAGCCCGAAGCGGGACCCGGCGACGTCAAGATCCGTGTCATGACCACGGGCATCTGCGGTACCGACCTCCACATCCAGAGCTGGGATGCCTGGGCCCAAAGCATCATCGAAACGCCGCTCATTGCGGGTCACGAGTTCTACGGTGAAGTAGTGGAAATCGGCGAGGATGTCCGTGACGTCAAAGTAGGAGACCGGGTCTCCGGCGAAGGCCACGTGGTCTGCGGGATCTGCCGCAACTGCCGTGCAGGACGCCGCCAGATGTGCATTCACACCGTCTCCGTTGGAGTGCAGCGCGATGGCGCGTTTGCCGAATATGTGGTCATTCCGGAGACCAACGTCTGGGTCCACCACGACGAATCCGTCACGCCGGAACTCGGTGCCATCTTCGATCCCTTCGGCAACGCCGTCCACACGGCCCTGAGCTTCCCCTTGGTGGGCGAGGACGTCCTCATCACTGGCGCAGGACCCATCGGTCTGATGGCCATTGCCGTCGCCCGCCATGCTGGCGCCCGCAAGATCGCCATCACTGACGTATCCGCTCCGCGACTGGAGTTGGCCCGTCAAATGGGCGTTGACCTCGCCGTCGACGTTTCCAAAATGCGCGTCCGCGACGCACAGCGGGAGCTGGGTATGCGCGAAGGTTTCGACATCGGCCTGGAAATGTCCGGACACCCCACGGCACTGCCTGAGATGATCGACAACATGAACCACGGCGGGCGGATCGCCATGCTCGGTCTTCCCAGCCAGTCCATCGACATCGACTGGGGCAAGGTGGTCACCCACATGCTCACGCTTAAGGGCATCTATGGCCGCGAAATGTTCGAGACCTGGTACGCGATGAGCGCCATGCTTTCTTCCAACCCTGTGCTGCACCGGAACATCTCAGCTGTGGTTACCGACAAGCTGTCGGCGGCCGACTGGGAGAAGGGCTTCGACATCGCCCGCGCCGGAACCGGCGGCAAAGTGGTCCTCGACTGGACCGAACTGTAACCCTGCTTCCGCCACCGAACCTTTCCCGACGTATTCAGGAGCACACCATGTACTCAGCCATCAAAGACCAACTCCAAGGCGAACTCGACGAAATCCGCAGCGCCGGCCTCTTCAAAACCGAGCGCCATATCGACTCCCCGCAGGCCAGCCACATCGCCGCCGGCCAACTCGGCCAGCCAGCCAATACTGTGCTGAACTTCTGCGCCAACAACTACCTTGGCCTTGCCGACCACCCGGACATCATTTCCGCAGCCAAGGCCGCGATGGACGAGCGCGGCTTTGGCATGGCCTCTGTGCGCTTCATTTGCGGCACCCAGGATCTTCACCTGGAGCTCGAGGCCCGCGTCTCGGCCTTTTTGGGCACCGAAGACACGATTCTGTTCTCCAGCTGCTTCGACGCCAACGGCGGCGTGTTCGAGTCCCTCTTCGGCCCGGAAGACGCCATCATCTCGGACTCCCTCAACCACGCATCCATCATCGACGGCATCCGCCTGAGCAAGGCCAAGCGCTTCCGCTACGCCAACCAGGACATGGCTGACCTTGAGGCCAAGCTCGTTGAGGCCGAGGGCTCCCGCCGCAAGATCATCGTCACCGATGGCGTGTTCTCCATGGATGGCTACCTCGCCCCGCTTGAAGCCATCTGCGACCTCGCCGAGAAGCACGATGCCCTGGTGATGGTGGACGACTCACACGCCGTCGGCTTCATGGGACCCACGGGTGCCGGTACTCCCGAGCACGCCGGTGTTTCCCGCCGCGTGGACATTTACACCGGCACGTTCGGCAAGGCCCTGGGTGGGGCATCCGGCGGGTACGTTTCAGGCCGCGGCGAAATCGTGGCGATGCTGCGCCAGAAGGCCCGCCCGTACTTGTTCTCCAACTCACTGGCGCCTGCCATCGTGGCCGCTACCATCAAGGCAATCGAACTCGTCCAGGAATCCGGGGAGCTCCGGACCCGCCTGTTCGAAAACGCAGCACTGTTCCGCCGCCGCATGAGCGAGGAAGGCTTCGAGCTCCTCGACGGCGAACACGCCATCATTCCCGTGATGTTCGGTGACGCCGTAATAGCCGCAAAGGTTGCTGACGAGATGCTCGGTCACGGTGTCTTCGTTACCGCCTTCAGCTACCCCGTGGTGCCAAAGGGGGCGGCCCGCATCCGCGTCCAGCTTTCGGCCGCACACAGCAGCGACGACGTCGAAGCTTGCGTTCAGGCGTTTGTGAAGAGTCGCGCAGCGGTCGCCTAACCGTTCCCGACGTTCTCTCACATCCTGCGGCTTTACGCCCGATCTTCTCTCACGTCCTGCAGCGTCAGGCCCGATGTTCTCTCACTTTCTTGGCGCAAGGGAGAGAACATCGGGGCGTTGGGGGGTGGATGTGGGAGAGGATCGATCTGTGCACCCCTCATGCCTTCTGACAGGATGGAGCCATGGCTTCGAATTATGACGTGGTAATCGTTGGCGGCGGCATTGCGGGGCTCTCTCTGGCTTCTGCGCTCGCAGGCAAGTGCACCGTTGCACTGGTGGAGGCGGAGCAATCGTTGGCCTTCCACACTTCCTCGCGCTCAGCCCGCCAGCTGATTCCGAGTTACGGGCCGCCCATAGTGCAGGAACTCACCGTCCGGACCTTGGAGATGATGAGGGCGCGCGACGCCGAACTTCCTGAGCCGGTCCTTACCCCACGTGGCTTCATGCTGGTGGGCGATGAGGAAACAGTCCGGGCAGAGGCCAGCGGCAACATGCACACAATCACTCACGTAGAAGCCATGGAGCTGTGCCCGGTCCTGAATCCGGACTCGTTCACGGCGGCGGGGTTGGACAATGGCTCATATGGTTGCAATGCACCGGCCTTGTTGGAGGATCACCGGATGAGGGCCGAGGCCGCCGGAGCCGACATCATCACCGGTGCGCGTGTTCATTCGGCCCAGCGGCTGGGAAGCGGCTGGCAGGTGGGTGCCGGAACGGAAGGTTTCCAGTCCGCCGTCGTGGTTAATGCCGCGGGTGCGTGGGCGGACGAGTTGGCCGTCATCAGCGGCGTGGAGAAGCTGGGACTGCAGCCGTATCGGCGAACTGCGGCGATTGTGAACGTCGAGCAATCGTTGACACGGCAAACGCCAATGGTGGCTGCAGCCGATCACTCGTTCTACTTCCGCGCCGAGGGCAACCAAGTGCTCATCTCTCCGTCGGAAACCGTGCCCAGCGGGGCCGAAGACGCCAAACCCTATGCCGGCGATGTGGACAAACTCATCACCAGGCTCAACTCAGTGACAACCTTGGGCATCCGTTCAGTGGACCGGGCATGGACGGGGTTGCGGACAGAAGCTGCGGACGGAATCCCGGTGGTTGGTTTCGACGCCGAAGCGAAGGGCTTCTTCTGGCTGGCCGGGCAGGGCGGCTACGGATTCCAGACGTCCTCGGCCATCGCCGGACTTGCCGCAGACCTCATCCTGGGGAATGTAGAGGCGGACAGTCCGGAATCCCGGACAGCTGAGCAGCTTGCGGCCGTTCGCTGGTCCATCCGGCGCTGAACAATAGGGACATGAGCGGAATCAGCAGTCCAGGACAAAACAGCACTCTCATCACCAACATCGGCGAGCTGATGACCCAGGACCTGGAGCATCGTGTCCTCAAGGACGCCGCGATCGTGTTCGAAGGCGAGCGCATTGCCTGGATAGGGTCCAGCAAAGACGCTCCCGCGGCGGAGGAAAAGATCGACGCCGAAGGCCGCGCCGTCCTGCCTGGCTGGGTCGACTCGCACTCCCACCTCGTTTTCGCCGGTGACCGCACAGCGGAGTTTGAGGCCCGGATGGCCGGGCAGAGCTACAGTGCCGGCGGCATTGCCGTCACCACGGGGGCCACCCGAAGCGTGAGTGACGATGAACTGACGCGCCTCGTGAGGGATCGTGTCACTGAAGCCGTTTCGCAGGGAACCACTTACCTAGAGAGCAAGACCGGCTACGGCTTGGACGTCGAGAACGAAGCCCGCAGTGCACGTATCGCCGCGGCCCTGGTGGATGAGGTCACCTACCTCGGCGCGCACCTGGTGCCGGCCGGGTCCGATCCGGAGGAGTACACGGACCTCGTCTGCGGTGAAATGCTCGACGCCGTTCTGCCGCACGTGCGCTGGGCGGACGTGTTCTGCGAGCGAGGTGCCTTCACGGAAGAGCAGTCGCGCCGGGTCCTGACGGCTGCCCGGGACGCGGGGTTGGGGCTGCGTGTGCATGGCAACCAGCTGGGCGAGGGGCCAGGTGTTGCGTTGGCCGTGGAGTTCGGGGCCGCCAGCGTGGACCACGTGAACTATCTCTCGGAAAAGGACATTGACGCGCTCGCGGGAACCTGGAAGGGCTGGGACCCGGCTACGGGCAGTGGCGTGCGTGGAACTGTCGCAACCTGCCTGCCTGCCTGTGACTTATCCACGCGTCAGCCGCTCGCGCCAGGCCGGGAGCTGATCGATGCCGGCGTCCAGATCGCCCTTGCCGCCAACTGCAACCCCGGTACTTCGTATACGAGTTCGATTGCATTCTGCGTGACCACGGCGGTCCTGCAGATGCACCTCAGCGTCCACGAAGCGGTTCGCGCGGCGACGTACGGCGGCGCCCTGGCGTTGGGCCGGGAGTCAGGAAACGACGTCGACGGCAAACGGGCGGTGGGTTCGCTCGCCGTCGGTCATCGCGCGGACCTTCACATGCTGAAGGCGCCGTCGGCAACGCACCTGGCGTACCGGCCGGGGATCCCGCTGACGCACTCGGTGTGGCGGGCGGGCGTTCGCGCCGTGTAAGGATCAAGTTGGAAAGAAGCAAGGTCGGCGTTCCGGTTGGGACGGCGCCCTTTCTTACCTTGTTCTTACCTTGGGATCAGGCAGACCCCTGGCACAGCTGACAAACTGTGGACATGGCAACGGGAATTCTTCGCATACGCTCAGGAGGGCTGGGCCGGGCCAGGACCACGGCAGGTTTTGTCTTGGCGGTCTTCATCCCTGTTCTGACCACGGTGGTGATGTCGTTTGCCCCGGATCTGAACTTTGCCACCCATGTCCTGGTGCATTTGACCGGGGTGATGGCGGTGGCGTTCATCGGTGGTCTCTGGCCTGCCGTGCTGGCCGCGATTCTGGACTCGTTGCTGCTGAATTATTTCGAGACCGAACCCGTGGGGACTTTCAGAATCAATGACCCGCAGATTCTGTTTGCTTTGCTCGTGTTCCTGGGGGCGGGGATTGCTGTGTCCTTGGTGGTAGGCCTCTCGGCCACGCGGGCTCAGGAGGCTATTCATGCCCGTGCCGAGGCAGCGACACTCTTGGACTTGGCCAGGGATGCTTTGATCGAGGACGACACCATTGCAGCATTCCTGGATAAGGTCCGTGAGACCTTCCAGGTCCGCTCGGTGGGATTCTTTACAAGAACCTCCGGCGCCAGGGGCGGCTGGGAACTCCAGGCGCTCTCAGGTGAATCACCGCCACAGCCTCCGGGCTCGCCCGAATCAGGCGGCGGTGCGTTCGAGATGGCAGATACCGGGACGGCTCTTGTGGTCTCTGGCAGGACCCTCACTGCCAGCGAGCGGCGGCTGCTAGCGGCTCACGCGACCCACCTGCTTTTACTAAGGCAACGTCATGCACTCCAGCTCAGGCTGAAGGCGACCACGAAACTCGCTGAGGGCAACAGCATCCGGACGTCAATTCTGAACGCTGTCAGCCATGACCTTCGGACACCATTGGCCGGAATCAAGCTGGCTGTGACCGCCTTGCAGCGCCAGAAGCCACGGCTTCCCGAAGAGATACAGGACGAGATGCTCCGTACCATCGACTCCTACGCGGACCGCCTTGACTCCTTGGTGGACAATCTGTTGGACATGTCCCGGATCTCCAGTGGATCCGCCGCCCCGCTCACATCCTCGGTAACCTGGCGTGATGCCATAGAAGACGCGCTGCGGGGACTGCCGGAAGGAGACATCCGGATCGATCTGCCTCCGAACATGCCAGCCATTGATGCCGACCTGGGCATGCTGGAACGCGTTATTGCCAATATCGTCGAGAACGCCCTGAAATACGCTGCGGGCTCGGATATCGTCATCGTGGGATCTGCCAATGGATCAGGGGTGGCCACGATTGAAGGACGACCCTGCGGAGAACTGCGGATCGTGGACCACGGCCAGGGTGTGGCCGCCGCGGACGTGATCGCCATGTTTGAGCCGTTCCAGCGGCTGGATGACGCTCCTGCTGGCCTGGGCATAGGGCTCGGACTGGCCGTTGCGAAAGGCTTTACCGAAGCGATGGGCGGCCAACTAAACGCTGAACCGACGCCTGGAGGGGGACTGACGGTTGTCATCCGGCTTCCTCTTTCCACCGGGGACGGGAACCCGCATCACGCATCCGGCCACACGGAACGAGGTGAGCCATGAGGACCGTACTTGTCGTAGACGACGAACCCCAACTGCTGCGCGCTTTGCAGGTAAATCTGCGCGCTGAGGGATATCAGGTGCTCACCGCACTGGACGGCACCGCTGCGCTGCAGCAGGTCGCGGGCAAACATCCGGACCTTATCGTTCTGGATCTTGGACTGCCGGACATTAACGGCGTAGACGTCATCACCCGGATCCGTCGTTCCAGCAGCACGCCGATCATTGTCTTGTCCGCCAGGCAAGGGTCCGTGGACAAAGTCCGCGCCTTGGACGCCGGGGCGGATGACTACGTCACGAAACCTTTTGGCCTGGACGAACTGCTGGCACGGTTGCGCGTCGCTGAACGCCGTCTCGGGACGTCCGACGGCGGCGAACAAGTCGTGATTGTCGACGTCGGTGACTTCGAAGTGGACCTCGAAAAGAAGAAAGTGACACGCGACGGCGCACCAGTGCGGCTCACCCCGCGCGAATGGGCCATCCTGCAACTGCTGGTCCTTAACCCAGGCCGGCTCATCACCCAGCAGCAGATGCTGGCCAGGATCTGGGGCCCGGGCTACGACGGAGAAACGCATTACCTCCGGGTCTATATTGGTCAGTTGCGCCGCAAACTTGAAGCTGACCCTGCCCGGCCCAGGCATCTACTCACCGAGGCTGGAATGGGTTACCGCTTCGAGCCATAACCGGCAGCGACGTGGACGTCCTCGAGGGACAGCCGGAGCAGCCCGGAGGGGTGTAAATGATTCGTAAATAGAAACGCCTTTCCCGGTTCGATGCTTTCCGCCGGTGTTAGCTTCGGCTGTGACCGCGGCGCATTGTGCCGCGCGGAAAGGAAATAATGACCACGTTGAGCAGGCCGCCGGCCGACCCATCGGCTCCCAAGCCAGCCGGAAAAGCCGCACTGAAGAACTGGCTGCTGTTCGGGCTCCAGGACAGCAAAGGCACCCACCAGGGTCCCGGCGGAATGACTGCGGCCAACGAGAGGAAGCATCCGTGGTGGCAGGTCATGTGCCTCACCGGCGTCGATTACTTCTCCACCTTGGGTTACCAGCCGGCAATCGCTGCACTGGCCGCCGGTGTGATCTCACCATTGGCGACCTTGGTGCTCATTGCCGTCACCTTGTTGGGCGCCCTGCCGGTCTACCGCCGCGTGGCCCGGGAAAGCCATCGCGGCGAAGGCTCCATCGCGATGCTTGAACGGCTCCTGCCACGCTGGGGCGGCAAGCTCTTCGTCCTCATCCTGCTCGGATTCGCCGCGACCGACTTCATGATCACCATGACCCTCTCCGCCGCTGACGCAAGTGCACACCTGATCCAGAACCCTGTCGCCCCTGGTTGGTTGCAGGGCCAGAACATCCTCGTTACGCTCTTCCTTCTCGCGCTGCTGGCTGCCGTCTTCCTCCGCGGCTTCAAGGAAGCCATCGGAGTCGCGGTTGTCCTCGTCGTCCTTTACCTGGGCCTCAATGCCATAGTCGTGGCCGTGACCCTCAGCCAGGTGTTCATGCACCCTGTCGCCATGGGCGGCTGGTGGAACGCGCTCTGGACCTCGCACGGGGACCCGATCATGGTCGTGGGAATCGCCCTGCTCGTCTTTCCCAAGCTTGCCCTCGGACTGTCAGGCTTCGAAACAGGTGTCGCCGTCATGCCCCAGGTCCGGGGAGACGAGGCCGATACCGAGGAAAACCCGGCGGGGCGCATCCGCGGAACCCGCAGAATGCTGACCACGGCCGCTGTCATCATGAGCGGATTCCTCATGACCACCAGTTTCATCACTGTCGTGTTGATCCCGGAACAGGAATTCCAACCCGGCGGGCAAGCCAACGGCCGCGCCCTGGCGTTCCTAGCCCACGAGTACCTTGGCGTCGGGTTCGGCAGCATCTATGACATCAGTACCATCGCCATCCTGTGGTTCGCCGGAGCGTCCGCCATGGCAGGACTGCTGAACCTCGTCCCGCGATACCTGCCCCGCTACGGGATGGCCCCCGGCTGGGCCAAGGCCGTCCGCCCACTGGTTCTCGTCTTCACTCTCGTCGGCTTCCTCATCACCTTCCTCTTTGAAGCCGACGTCGACGCCCAGGGCGGCGCGTACGCTACCGGCGTTCTGGTGCTGATGACCTCCGCAGCCGTTGCCGTCACGCTCTCTGCGCGCCGACGCAGGCAGCGTAAACGCACCATCGGCTTCGGCATCATCTCCCTGGTCTTCATCTACACCACCATCGCCAATATCTTCGAACGCCCCGAAGGCATCAGGATCGCGGCAATCTTCATCCTGGGGATCATCGTGATTTCCCTGCTCTCCCGCATCCGACGTTCCTTCGAACTCCACGCCACCCGTGTCCACTTGGACCGTCAGGCCCTGGAATTCATGTCCGACACCCTCGAAGGACCCATCGCGATCATTGCCCACGAACCGCTCCGGCTCACCGCCGAAGCGTACCGGGACAAGCTCACCTCAGCGATCGAGGTCAGCCATCTGCCTCTGGAGCAACAAGCCATCTTCCTGGAAGTGATCGTCGACGATTCCTCGGACTTCGAAACGGAGCTACAAGTACACGGCGTGACGCGGCACGGGTACCGGATCCTGGAGGTCCACGGCCCGGTCGTACCGAACACCATCGCGTCCGTCCTGCTCCACATCCGGGACGTTACCGGGCTCATGCCACACATCTACTTCCGGTGGACCGAAGGGAATCCTTTCACCAACCTCCTGCGCTTCCTGTTCCTGGGCGAGGGCGAAATCGCTCCCGTCACAAGGGAAGTGCTGCGGGAAGCAGTTCCCGATGTCACCCAACGCCCCTGGGTTCACGTCGGCTGACCAAGGAGGTGCTCGCGGATGGGCCCGCATCAGGACCATACAGACGGCGGACTGAGGTTCGCTGCGCCTCCGGACTCAGTGGAGGGTTACGGAGGCCGCGGAGTAGACGGCGCAGCGTATCGGCCTCCGGCGGGCTACCTTTTCAGGGACGAAGCCGGAGATACCTGGTGGATTATTTTCCAGGTATCTCCTGACCCGGGTTCTCACGGACCCAAGGTTCGTGGAGATGTCCTGGGCTGCAGCGAAGCCTACGACGAGCTTGTTCACGTCCGAGTGCTGGCCGCCGACGTGCTCCGTGCAGATGCTGATTCTGCCTTCCGTCAGCAAGCACCCTCCAGCTACGAAGAGGCGGCGAGGGTTGCCGCAAGCATCCCCGGGGGCGTAAAGGAACCGTAAAGGATTTCCGGTTTTCCTGTTTCCGTTTTTTCTCCGGTGCTACGCTCCCGGAGATCACGTCGGCAAACAGAGAGATGAGGCAGTGACAACATCGGCCCGGAAGGACATTCCGGACAGCATCCCAACACCTGAACGCAAACGGCAATCCGGAAATCCGCTGGTGCGATGGTTGTTGGAACACCGCGTCCACCAGCCCGTCGGTCCGGAATCCGTTGAGGATCATGCCACGCAACAAAGCTGGTGGAAGGTCATGTGCCTGACGGGCGTCGATTACTTCTCAACGTTGTCATACCTTCCCGGCATAGCAGCCTTGGCAGCGGGTGCGCTTTCCCCGCTGGCAACACTGTTAATCGTCGCTCTGACCTTGCTGGGCATGCTGCCGATGTACCGAAGGGTGGCAAAGGAAAGCCCCCACGGCCAGGGATCCGTGGCCATGCTGGAGAACCTGCTGCCTTTCTGGCGCGGCAAAATTTTCGTACTCGTTCTGCTCGGCTTTGTTGCGACATCGTGGATCATCACCATCACCCTGTCCGCGGCCGACGCAACAGTACACCTTCTGGAGAACCCGTTCCTCCCGCCTTTCCTTGAAGGCCAAGCAGTCACAGTGACCGTCGTTCTCCTGCTGATCCTGGGCGGAGTGTTCCTGATGGGCTTCAGCGAGGCCGTCGCCGTGGCGATTCCGCTCGTGGCCGTGTTTTTGGGACTGAACGCCATCATCATCGGCGTTGGGATTGTGGACATCGCAGCCTCCCCGGCGCTCTTGTCCTCCTGGTCCGAAGCACTGACTGCCGCGTCCGGAGGTGGCCTGGGTGGACTGATCCTGCCTGCCTTGATTGCCTTCCCCCTTCTCGTCCTGGGCCTTTCAGGATTCGAGACCGGCGTCAGCATGATGCCCCTGGTCTCAGCAAAGGGTAAGACTCCCGAGGAACGGCTCGGCGCCCGTATCAGGAACACCCGCAAACTCCTCACGACCGCTGCCGTCGTCATGAGCGTCTATCTGATTGGCAGCAGTTTCGTCACGACCGTCCTGATACCGGCAGAAGCATTCCGGGAAGGCGGGGCAGCCAATGGCCGTGCCCTGGCCTACCTGGCACACCAAAGGCTCGGTGAAGGATTCGGATCTGTATACGACATCAGCAGTATCCTCATCCTCTGGTTCGCCGGGGCATCGGCCATGGCGGGGCTGGTCAACATCGTCCCGCGCTATCTTCCGTCCTATGGCATGGCACCGGACTGGACCCGGGCGGTGCGCCCCGTCGTCCTCGTCTACACGGCCATCAGCATCCTGATCACTGTTGGCTTCAAAGCAGATGTGAACGCCCAGGCAGGAGCCTACGCCACGGGGATCCTCGCCATGATGGTCTCTGGATCGGCTGCCGTGACCATCTCGGCCCTCCGACGAAAACAAGGCCAGGCAGCCACCGGTTTCACAATCCTGACTCTCATTCTGCTTTACGCCCTGATAGCGAACGTCATTGAGAAACCTGACGGACTCACCATCTCCGGTTTCTTCATCCTGGGCATCATTGTTGTGTCCCTCGTTTCCCGGGTCAGCCGGACCACCGAGTTGCGCGTGGATCGAATCGAATTCGACGACAACGCGCGTCGCTTCATCGCAGATTCGCTCGACTATGACGGGCGGCTCAACCTCATTGCCAACCGTCCCCAAGCACGGGATGCTGCCGAATACGCGGCCAAGGAAACTGACCAGCGCGAATTGAACCCGGTCCCTGGCTCCGCCGACGTCATCTTCCTCGAAATCGATGTTAGCGACCCCTCCAGCTTCAGCGACACCCTCACTGTTACTGGCGTCGAAGTTGCAGGTCACCGCATCCTGCGGGCCCAAAGCCCCGCCGCACCGAACGCGATCGCAGCGATCCTCCTGGCTCTGCGCAACGCCACAGGCGTCCGTCCCCACGCTTACTTCGAATGGTCTGAGGGCAACCCGTTGGCACACCTGATGCGATACCTGCTGCTGGGCCGGGGGGACACCGCACCCGTGGTGCGGGAAATCATCCGCGAAAACGAACCCGATCCCGACCTTCGCCCAGGCATCCATGTCGGTTAACCCAAAGCCATCGGCTAATCCGAAGCCCCGGGTCCGGACTCCCGGACCACCCCAAGCCGGGAACGGCAACGCACGCATGCAGTGGAAGCACCGAGACCCGCAGACGCGACGTGAGAACGTCCTTAGGCGCGCCCTCTCACATCCAGTCCGATCCGTACCTCTCGCTTTCCTGGCGGTCATCCTCCTCGGCGCAGCCCTGCTGATGCTGCCAGTCTCCCGCAATGGCACTGATCCAGCCACCCTCATGACGGCACTGTTCACCGCCGTGTCAGCGACGTGTGTCACGGGCCTGATTACCGTTGATACGGCCACCTATTGGACACCTTTCGGGCATGTCGTGATTCTGGCGCTCATTCAGGTTGGCGGGTTCGGCATCATGACCCTCGCGACCCTGCTGGCCCTGCTCGTCCGCAAAAGCATCGGCCTCCGCGGGCAGCTTGTTGTGCAGTCAGAAACGCACACCCTCAACCTCGGGGATGTTCGCTCCGTGCTGTTCCGGGTCGCCAGAATCATGGTCGTTTTTGAAGCGGTAACAGCAGCAATCCTGGCTGTCAGGTTCTGGCTCGTGTACGACTCCAACCCGGCCGTTGCACTGTGGCACGGCGTCTTCCACGCAGTATCTGCCTTCAACAACGCGGGGTTCGCGCTCTACAGCGACAACCTCATCAGTTTCCGCGAAGACCCATACATTCTGGTGCCCATCTGTTTGGCCATCATTTCCGGTGGCCTCGGATTCCCCGTACTCATCCATTTGCTCAACGGCGGGGGATTGAGGGTCCGGAACTGGACGGTACATTTGCGCCTCACAGTCTTCGGCACGGTCTTCCTGCTCGCGGCCGGCTTCGTGTTGTTCGCTGCGTTCGAATGGAACCGGGCCGAAACCCTGGGGCCGCTGTCCATCCCGGGAAAGATCGTCGGTTCCCTCGCTGGAAGCGTGTTCCCGCGCACCGCGGGATTCAACAGCATCGACTACGGGGTGGCCTCACCAGAGACGCTCATGGTCAGTGACATTCTGATGTTCATCGGAGGGGGAAGTGCGGGAACTGCCGGTGGAATCAAGATCACGACTTTCCTCCTCCTGGCATTCGCCATCTGGAATGAAGTCCGGGGCCGGGACGATGTGACCATAGCCCACCGGTCCATTAGCCCGGCCTCGGTACGGCAGGCCCTCTCGGTAGCACTGCTCGGCATCGGTGCAGTCATTACTGGAACCATGCTGCTGCTCATGTTCACCGACTACAGCCTCGAGAAGGTCCTGTTCGAATCCATCTCGGCGTTCGCCACCGTCGGCATGAGCACAGGAATCACGTACAACCTCCCTCCATCGGCTGAGTGGGTACTCATGGTTCTGATGTTTACAGGCCGCATCGGGACGGTCACGGTCGCTTCGGCACTGGCCTTATCCTCGCGCCCGCGCCTGTTCAACCTGCCCGAAGAACGGCCCATCATCGGCTAAGTGGAACAGGTTGAGCCTTCCCTGCTGCTCGTCACCGTTTCCACTGCCAGCACTTTGCCACCGTCCTGACTACTGGCCTGCCCAATTGCCAGATCCACTCCAGTAGATGATCCTTGTGAGATCGAAACTGATCGTTTAGTGTTTCTATAGATCATAAAACGTCATTGGCTGAGCAGGAGCGAAACACACGATGAGCGAGAACACACTGGGCGCCTTCATGGAAGAAGAGCTGGTATCACAGCCCGATGTCTGGCAGCGTGCCATTGACCAGGCCAGTGCTGAGAACCTGCTTCCCGCCGACGGTCAGCGGATCGCCGTCATCGGTTGCGGCACCTCCTGGTTCATGGCCCAGAGCTATGCTGCGGCCCGTGAATCCGCGGGCAAAGGCGTGACGGATGCCTTTGCGGCGTCGGAGGCTTTCCTGAACAGCAACAGTGCTGATCGCCAGTACGACGCCGTTGTGGCCATTACGCGGTCCGGCACCACCACTGAGGTGCTGGAGATCCTGACCGGGCTGAAGGGCATCGTCCCCACTGTTGCCATCATTGGCGATACCGCGTCTCCAATCGTTGATCTGGCCGACGCCGTGATCGGTCTCCCGTATGCAGATGAGCGATCCGTGGTGCAGACCCGATTCGCAACCTCGGCACTGGTGTACTTGCTCACCAGCCTTGGGATTGACCTGAAGCAAGCTATCGAAGACGCAAGGGATGCAGTGACAGATCCCGTGGCACAGGAACTCCTGGATGCTGAGCAATTCACGTTCCTCGGTACAGGATGGACTGTTGGCCTGGCCCATGAGGCAGGACTTAAGATGCGCGAAGCCGTGCAGGGCTGGACCGAGTCCTACCCGGCCATGGAATACCGCCATGGTCCTATCTCCATCGCGGCGCCAGGACGCGTGACGTGGTTGTTTGGCGCACAGCCCGAGGGCCTTGACAAGGACATGGCCGCCACGGGTGCCCTTTACCTCCACACGGACAAGCACCCGCTCGCTGAACTGGCCCGCGTCCACAAAGTGACCCTGGAACGTGCGCGCGTCCGCGGCCTCAACCCGGATCTGCCCCGGAACCTGACGCGCTCCGTCATTCTCGACCCCTCCGCCTAGGCACCCGTCATGGTTCTCGGGCACGCAGAATCAGCAGTCCTCGCTTTCGACGTTGGCGGCACAGACGTAAAGGCCGGACTCGTGGATGCCTTTGGAAACGTCCTGGGCATGCGCCGGGTCCCCACGCCCTTGGATCCAGCACATCCAGGGGAAGCCGTGCTGGACAAGCTCGCAGGGCTCGCTGATGAACTCGCATCCGAGTTTCCGGACATCCCGGCCAAAGCAGCTGGCGTCATCGTCCCCGGCATCGTGGATTCCGCGGGAGGAATCGGGATCTACTCCGCGAACCTCGGGTGGCGCAACTTCCCGTTCACCGCCGAGGCAGAGAAGAGGCTGGGGCTTCCCGTGGCGTTCGATCACGATGTCCGCTCCGCCGCTGCCGTGGAACACGCTTTTGGCGGATCCAAGGAGTTCAACGACGTCGTGGTCATGGTGGTGGGCACTGGAATCGCCGCCGCAGTGTTCTCCGGTGGTGTGGCCGTCACGGCCGGTGGTTTCGCCGGCGAGCTCGGCCACGCCCAGGTACCGGACCCCGACGCCGGAACTGAGGCACCAGGAACTCAAGCTACAGGTGCCACCATCCTTGAGGCCGTGGGTTCGGCAGGCGCCATCGCCAAGCGATACAGCGGGAAGTCGGGCAACACCGTGGACGGTGCCCGCGACGTCCTGCTCCGGTCCCACAATGGAGATGCCGTGGCTGCCCGTGTGTGGGCGGACGCCGTGGACGCCCTCGCCTTCACCATCTGCCAATGCGTGAACATCATCGGCACTGAAGCGGTAGTGATTGGGGGAGGCCTGGCCGAAGCGGGCGAGGACCTCCTTGAACCGCTCCGGGCACGGGTCGACCAGATCCTGGACTTCCAACGACGCCCAAGGCTGATTCAAGCCCAGCTGGGCCAGGACGCCGGGCTCCTTGGCGCGGCGTTGAACGCACGTGCGCTCCTGGATGGTGCCCGATGACCGGCCTGGCGGCGCCCAGCAACGGCACGTCCCGAAACGCCGCAACGCGCATTGTCACGGTGACCCCCAATCCGGCCATCGACATGACCTACACCGTCCAGGGAATCACCGAGGGCGCCAGCCACAGGGTGCCCACACCCATCAGCCGCGCCGGTGGCAAAGGGCTCAACGTTGCCAGGGTGGTCCATCAAGTGGGCCATCCGGTGCTGGCCATTGCTCCCACCGGAGGAGCCGCGGGACAGACCCTGGCTGCTGAACTCTGGACCAGCGGCGTGCCCCACACGCTGGTGTCTGTCGCCGCCGAGACCCGCCGCAGCATCGCGCTCGTGGACACCCTCGCCGGCGAGACCTCCATCTTCAACGAGGAAGGCCAAGCACTCCTGCCGGACGATTGGCGCTCGCTGACCGCCGCCGTCGTTAAAGCCGTACACGGCGATGACGGAGAAGCTCCGGCCGCTGTGTTGGTGGGGTCCGGCAGCCTGCCGCCGGAGGCACCAGCCGATTTCTACCCCTCCCTGGTGAAGCTGGCACACGACGCCGGCATCCCCGCCATCATCGATACCTCCGGACCGGGAATCATCACCGCAGCCCAGGCTGGCGCCGATGTCCTGAAACCCAATCACCACGAGCTCGCCGAAGCTACGGGGGAGTCGAGCGTGGAAGCCGCTGCGCTCTCGCTGATTGCCATGGGCGCGCGCACCGTCCTCGTCAGCGCCGGTGCGGACGGAATGCTCGCTTTCGACCACGCAGCACCCGGCGGGTACTGGAGTGCCAGCCTCCCCGGGCCGCTGAGCGGCAACCCCACAGGGGCGGGCGACGCCGGTGTGGCAGCTGCCGCCGTCGCCCTCGCCGAAGGCATCACCGAACCCCGCGAGATTCTCCGCCGGGCCACCGCCTGGTCCGCCGCGGCAGTGCTCATGCCCGCAGCAGGCGAGATCTCGCCGCGGTACCAGGAACTTGAAGAACAACTCATCGTGGCATGGAAGGAGACCCGGTGACCCTTGTCAGCACGCGGGAATTGATGGACAAGGCCGCGGGCAACGGCACCGGCCAGGGCGCATTCAACGTCATCCATGTGGAAACAGCCGAGGGGCTGGTGGCGGGTGCCGAGACTGCGGGAGTTCCCCTGATCCTGCAGATTTCGGAGAACTGCGCCAAGTACCACGGTGGACTCGAGCCGATCGCGGTGGCGACTCTGGCGATCGCCCGCGACGCATCAGTGCCCGTCGCGGTTCACCTGGACCATGCCGAATCCGAGGACCTCGCTCTCGCCGCCGTGGACCTGGGCTTTGGTTCCGTCATGTACGACGGCGCGCACTTGCCTTATGAGTGGAACGTCGCAGTCACGCAACGGGTGGCCCGCTACGCACACGAGCGAGGCGTTTACATGGAGGCTGAACTCGGCAAAGTGGGAGGCAAGGACGGTGCCCATGCACCCGGTGTCCGGACCGACCCCGCGGAGGCGCAGGCGTTTGTTGAAGCAACGGGTGTGGATGCGCTCGCGGTGGCCGTTGGCTCCTCCCACGCCATGACCGAACGCAGCGCCGCGCTGGACCTGCACCTGATCACGCGGCTGAGGTCTGCGGTCGGAAAACCGCTGGTCCTCCACGGCTCTTCAGGCGTCACAGATGAGATGCTCGTAGCTGCGATAGGCGCAGGTATGACTAAGATCAACGTATCCACACATTTGAACGGGTTCTTCACCCGCGCCGTCCGTGAGTACCTCGATGCCAACCCTGCAGTGGTGGATTCCCGGAAGTACATCAAGGCCGGCCGGGACGCACTGGTGCTGGAATCCGCACGTTTGCTCACGCTGTTCGCCAAAGCGAAATAGCCAGACCCCGCGAAAGGCTCGTCATGACCCGCACCGATCGGCTGACCGCCATCCTTGACCTCCTGGCCGAATCCGGCCATGTGGAAGTCGAGGACATCGTGACGCGGCTTGGCGTGTCACCGGCCACGGCACGCCGGGACTTGGACAGCCTTGCGAAACAACGGCTGCTCAGCCGTACCCGCGGTGGCGCCACCACCGGATCCGTATCCTACGATCTCCCGGGCCGGTACAACCGTGACGACCACGCCCTGGCCAAGCAGGAGATCGCGCAAGCCGCTTCGGCCCTGATCCGACCTGGAGCGGTGATCGGCTTGAGCGGGGGCACCACCAACACGGCGCTGGCGCAGTTGTTGTCCACCCGTGAGGACCTCAACGCGCCGTCCAACAGGCCCACTCTCACGGTGGTGACCAACGCGATCAACATTGCCTCGCAGCTCGCCGTTCGTCCGAACATCAAGATCATGGTCACCGGGGGAATCCTGAATCCGCGCTCCTACGAGCTCGTGGGGCCCTACACCGACGTCATCATGCAGAAGGTTGCCCTGGACATTGCGTTCATAGGGGTCAATGGTGTTGACCCGGACCTCGGCCCCACCATCACCGACGAAGGCGAAGCCATGGTGAACACCGTCATGGCGCGCCGGGCCACTGAGTCCTACGTCGTGGCTGACTCCTCCAAGGTGGGCCGCCGCTCCTTTGCTGCCATGGCCGGGTATGACTTCCGGCACCTCATCACGGACGCCGGGATCAGCGCTGAGGACAAGGCCGCGTTCGAAGCCAAGGGCACGGAAGTCATCGTCGCGCCCGGCAGCTAAGTGCCCCCCGTTAGAAACGCATTCTCGGTGCGTGGAGCACTGAATCGTCAACATCCCTTGGCACCCACTGGCTGAACGGTTTGTCCAGACTGTATTGGCCGTCGTCGGTCCTTATCAGCGTGCGGAGTTCGGCGTTGTCCGGGTTGTTCAGCGATTCGAAATACTCAACAGTCCAGTGGAACCAGCGCATGCAGAACAGCCTCATGGTCAGTCCGTGGGTGACCATGAGGGTATTTGGGGCGTACGTCGGCTTTTCCCAATGGCGATAAAGGGTCTCCATGAACGAGGACACGCGGTCGTAGACGTCCGAGCCTGACTCGCCCTCGCGGAACCTGTAGAAGAAGTGGCCGTAAAGATTGCGAAGCTCCTTCTGGTCCTCGATCTCCCCGGCGATCTGGAAGTTGGCCCAGTCCTGCTCACGTAGCCTGGGTTCTTCGATCACACGCTCGATCAGAGGTCCGAGGTTCAACGCCTCAAGAGTCTGGTATGCCCGCAAATACGGGGACACGTAGACGCAGACCTGCTCGCCGCCGAGCTTCCGCCGGAGGGCCTCGCCTGCTATCCGGGCCTGTTCAATTCCGAGTTCGGTCAGCGGAATGCGGTAGTCCGGCACACGGTTGTAGATTGACGTGTCGGCATTCGCGGCGGACTGGCCGTGCCGGATCATGAAGATTCTCCCTGGGGCACTCATCCCACCAAGCATAGGGTCTGCCTGCGGGTGGAACTCCAACGTGCGCAGTTCACGGCAAAGTGGCAGGAACTGCAGGCAAGATAGGTACATGCTCCTTGCTTCCCGCCGCCGCCTGCGCGCCGAAGTACTCATCGTGCTGGGCCTGTCACTGGGCCAGTCAGCCGTGTACTCCGTGGTGCAGCTCCTGGACAAGATGACGCGCGCGCCGCTGTCCGAGGCAACTTCGACACTTAACCGGTCCCAAAGCACCCGCGAGTACTTCGATCTCACGTACCAACTGCTGGACATTATCTTCGCTTTGGTTCCGGTGGTCCTGGTGTTCTATTTCCTGTCATTGAATGCCCAAGGCGGCCGGGAAGGTGCAAGTGGCTCAGGCTTTGCCCGGTTGGGCTTCAACTTCGCACGCCCCGGCAAGGACCTTTTGCACGGATTGGGACTGGCAGCTGCCATTGGTATCCCGTCACTTGGCTTGTACGCGGCCGGCCGGGCCCTCGGAATCACCACCGCCATTGTGCCCAGCGGCCTGGAAGCTTACTGGTGGACGGTGCCTGTGCTGATTCTCTCGGCGGTTCGCCACGCGATCGTTGAGGAAGTGATCGTCGTGGGATACCTCATGGACCGTTTCGGAAAATTCGGCTGGAGTACGCCGCTGGCCATTGTCCTTAGCGCGGCCCTTCGTGGCAGCTACCACCTGTACCAAGGTTTCGGACCGTTCATCGGCAACTTCGCCATGGGATTGGTTTTCGCCTGGATCTATACCAAGACGAAGCGGGTGATGCCATTGGTCATTGCGCATGCGCTGCTGGACATCGTAGCCTTCGTTGGTTTCAGCCTCTTCGGCAAGGCGATAGGCCTGGGTTAGGCATCCGTTAAAGAAATTCGGCCGCCATCGGTGGGTGACGTCATTGGCACCCGCTGATGGCGGCCGAAGCTTGACCGGACACACTGGTCCTTGACCGGACACGCTGGACCGGGAGGGGACCATGCCCCAAGGAAGTGACGCGTCAGATGGTGACGGCGCCGGATGCGGTTTCGAAAGTGACGGACATGATGCCAGGCGTACCGTGCGGGGCCATCCACTGGACAGCGACGTCCTCGAGTGGCTTCTCCACGGGTTCGCCCAGCCATTCGGTAACGCGTTCCGCCGAGCCTGCAATGGTGAGGCTGGACATCTTGACGTCACTCTCATAGACCTTGGACGGGTGCAGTGAGGGATCGCCCTCCCACTTGAGCAGGTACGGCACCTGGGGATCGGCGATCAAGCCGAGAATGCCGATCTGCTGCCATACAAGTTCGCGGCCATCCGGGAACTTGCGGTTGCCCGGAACTGCGGAACGGCCGAGGCGTTCTTCGAAGGGGGCGAGGTCGTCAACGGCGACGCACCAGCCCATCCAACCGCCGCCAGCCGCCGAGCGTGCGCGGACTGCCTGGCCAAAGGGTGCCTTGTCAGAAGCAGGGTGGTCCAGGACCTCTACGACTTCCAGGTATTTGTTATCCGCCAAGGGAATGATCATGTTCCGGGTACCGAAGCGCGGGTGCACTCCGCCCCGGACTGCGTCCACTCCCAGAGCTGCGGAAATTCGTTCGGTAGTGGCCAAAAGGCCATCTCGTTCACAAGCGTAAGAGACGTGATCCATGCGCATGGCTTCATCTTGGCACTTTGTGATCGGGGTCTCAGCTAAGGGAAGCCTAACTAACATGGGACCTTATTGCGCGCCGCCGGAATGCGTCACGCCGGGTCGCGCAAAGACTGAAAAATACTGCCTTCGTCACAAAGCTGTCCAAGTACCCGGGCGCTTCCTAGACTGGCCCCAGCCCACGCCTACAGCGATCAACGGCAAACCCGCGCGCCACTAAGAGGAGAATTCAATGTCCCAAGGATGGTCTTTCGAAACACGCCAGATCCACGCAGGGCAGGAGCCTGACTCTGCCACGGGAGCGCGGTCGCTTCCGATCTACCAGACCACGTCCTTTGTTTTCCCCAGCGCAGAGAGCGCAGCCAACCGCTTTGCCTTGGCCGAGCTCGCCCCGATCTACACCCGTATCGGCAACCCAACACAAGATGCCGTGGAGCAGCGGATCGCCAGCCTCGAAGGCGGACTGGGCGCATTGCTCCTTAGCTCAGGACAAGCCGCGGAAACCTTCGCCATCCTGAACATTGCCGAGGCCGGAGACCATATCGTCGCCAGCCCCAGCCTTTACGGCGGCACCTACAACCTGCTGGCGCACACGCTGAAGAAGTTCGGCATCTCCGTGACGTTCGTGGAGGACCCGGACAAGCTGGACCAGTGGCGGGAGGCCGTACAGCCCAACACCAAGCTGTTCTTCGGTGAGGTGGTGTCCAATCCGCGCCAGGACGTGCTGGACATCGAGGGTATTTCACGCGTGGCGCATGAAGCTGGCGTGCCGCTGATCGTGGATAACACGCTGTCCACCCCGTACCTCATCCGTCCCATCGAATGGGGTGCGGACATCGTGGTGCACTCGGCTACGAAGTATTTGGGCGGCCACGGTGCGGCGATCGCGGGTGTGATCGTGGACTCCGGAAACTTTGATTTCGGCAAGGACCCGGAGCGCTTCCCTGGATTCAACACTCCGGACCCCAGCTACAACGGGCTCGTTTACGCCCGGGACCTTGGCAAGGACGGCGCGCTCGGAGCCAACCTCTCCTACATTCTCAAGGCCCGCGTGCAGTTGCTGCGCGATCTGGGTTCGGCGGTCTCCCCGTTCAACGCGTTCCTCATCGCTCAAGGGCTGGAAACCCTGAGCTTGCGCGTCGAGCGCCACGTCTCCAATGCCAACAAGGTGGCGGAATGGTTGGAAGCCCACGACGACGTCGAATCGGTCGCCTTCGCGGGTCTGCCGTCCAGCCCTTGGTACGAGCGCGGCCGTAAGTACGGGCCGAGGGGTACCGGTGCAGTGGTGGCATTCAACATCAAGGGTGGCGTCGAGGCCGGCAAGCGATTCGTTGATGGCCTGGAGCTGCACTCCCATGTTGCCAACATCGGTGACGTCCGCTCGCTGGTTATCCACCCGGCGTCGACTACCCACAGCCAGCTCACGGTTGAACAGCAGCTGGTTGCGGGCGTGAATCCCGGCCTTGTCCGCCTGTCCGTGGGAATCGAGCACGTGGACGACATCATTGCTGACCTGGAGGCTGGTTTCCGGGCTGCCAAAGGCGCCTAGCGGAGCGGCCGCCCGCCGACGAAAATTCGCCGGGCGGCCCTTCAGCATGTGTGTTCCTGAACGAAGCGCCCCCAAACCGTCACACAGCTGTCACATTCTTCGCCAAAACAGCGGTATTTTTCCTAGACTCTACGTATTAGGTCATGAGTGCCAGTGACAGCCCCGGCTTGCTGGCCGGCAACCCTCCTCCGCGGTGGGGTGCCCCGGGTGAAGACCTGGCCTGTCGCACGCAAGGCGGCAGGCAAGCGCGAGGTTAGGTGTCAAAGGAATGACCATTACTGCTACAGCACCCCCAAAACCGGGCAAAGAAGACGGGACGGTCAAGTACGCCGGCGTAGGTTCGCTGGAACTTGAAGCCGGCGGTTTTCTCCCTGACGTTGTGCTGGCCTACGAAACCTGGGGGCAGTTGAACGCGGATGCGTCCAACGCGGTCCTCGTCCAGCACGCACTGACGGGAAGCACTCATGTGGCCCGCGGTGCCACTGATGAAGAAGGCTGGTGGGAACAACTCGTTGGCCCCGGCGCCACGATCGACACCAACCGGTTCTTCGTTATCTCCATCAACATTGTGGGCGGCTGTTACGGCAGCACGGGCCCATCGTCCGAGGCGCCGGACGGGCGGCCCTGGGGATCCCGCTTCCCCCTGATCACTTTGCGCGACAGCACGGTGGCTGAAGCCCGCCTCGCCGACGCGTTGGGGATCAAATCATGGCACGCCGTCCTCGGTGGTTCCATGGGTGGGGCGCGGGCACTTGAGTGGGCGGTGACGTTCCCTGAGCGTGTCCAGCGGTGCGCAGTTATTTCTGTCGGCGCCTACAGCACAGCCGAGCAAATCGCTTTCGCCCAGTCGCAGACACTCGCCATCCGTCAGGACCCGAACTTCAACAACGGCGATTACTACGGTGGACCAACTCCTGAGGCGGGCCTTGCCCTGGCCCGACGGATAGCCCACATCACGTACCGATCAGCGCTGGAGCTTGATTTCCGCTTCGGCCGGGAAGCCCAGCACCAGGAGACGCCCCTGGCTGCTCCGGTCCTGGGGGAGCGTGGCCGCTACCAGGTGGAAAGCTACCTCGACCACCAAGGCACCAAACTGGTGCGCCGGTTCGATGCCAACAGTTACATCGCCATCACTGAGGCACTCATGTCCCACGACATCAGCCGGGGCCGGGGCACCTTGCAGGAAGCCTTGGCCAGCGCCACTGCTGAATTCTTTGTGGCAGCCGTCGACTCCGACCGCCTCTATTTCCCGGCCCAGTCATTGGAACTGGCTCAAAATCTGCCTGGCGACGTGCCCGTCCACGTGATCGAGGCCCCCATCGGGCACGACGGCTTCCTCACCGAAATCGGGCAACTGTCAGCCCAACTGCATCAGGCCTTCTTCGCCTAACGGCCAGGCTTTCTTCGACTAGGCCGGCTCAGCCGTTCATGATTTCGCCGCGCTGCTTCATGTAGTCCTCCATGGCGATCTCGCCATTGCTGAACTTGAGGTCCAGTTCGGCCAGTTTTCGCGCGCGGAAGCCTTGCTGCTCAGAGCCGCTGTTGCTGGGGAAAGTAGGTGAAGAAGCGTTCGACGGCGGTCCTGCCGGCGGTTGCGCATCGGCAGGGCGGACGGTGGCGGGCTCCCCGGGATAGCCCGGGTAGCTCTGCTGCGGGTAACCCGGTCCCGGAAGATTCTGCGGGGGATAGCCGGGGCCCGGATAGTTCTGGCCAGTGTAGTTCTGACCCGGGAAGCTACGGTCCTGGAAATTACGGTCCTGGAGCCGCCGCGCCCGGGACCTGTTGTATAGGCGGATTCCCATGGGAATCAGCCACGAGCAGACGATGATCCAGAAGATCAGATTGTTCACGGTGCAGGCCTCCTAGGTCTTAAACCCAGCTTAGTCCCGCCGTTTCACACCAGCTTTGTCTCCATGCCCAGGAACCTCCCATAGCGTTCCACCTCTGCCTCCAAAGCCTGTTGTTCGGCTGTTGTGACGGGCCGGTTCATTCTGACGTCGAGTTCGCAGAGCCCACCGGAGAAGCCATGGCGCCACCACCCGGCCAACCTGCCATCCAGCAACACCACGTGAATGGGAGCATCGCCCTCCGGGAAATAGGGTGCCCTTCCACCGAGGTAGTGCCTCGACTGGGAATAGCCCATCACGTATTCGTCGTAGCACTGGATGAGATCGACGCGGGGGAGCAGCGGCCCATCATCAGCTGGCGGCGGAGTCGCAGCAAGTGCTTCGACGTCTTCTGCTGGCAAGTAGAAGTCCAGGCCCTCAATCGCCACAGGCACCAAGGCGCCGGGAGCGGACTCTTCAGCTATCTGTAAGCCAAGCCGTACATCTTTCATGGTCAGTCCGGACCACGCGGCACAGTCCTTGATAGTGGCAGGTCCGCGGCTGGTGAAGTACCGCAAGGCCAGTTGGCCCAAAGCCCACTCGCGGTCGTCCCCGATTAAGGACGTGGCGCCCGTAGCGGGCACTCGTTCCTCGAACAAGGCGTATGTCTGTTTGAGTGCACCTCCTGCCGAACGGACCGGGGCGCCGCTCACCAGAATTTTGCTGATCTCCGCGTGCATGAGGTGGTAAACGAAGCCAAGGCCTTTGCCGGGGAGCCCTGCCTGTTCCAGGACCCCGGCTAATTCTTCGCGTGTTTTGTGGGCTCCACCGGCCACAGCTTCGGCAAGGATGTGCCCGCTGCGGGCGGCGGCGTGCTCATCAACTCCCGTCTGCCTGTACATGCCTTTGTTGCCTTGATGAAGGCGATCCGCAGACAACCCCATCAACCAGCCGAGGTCCTCACGATGCACAAAATGCCACGTCGGCCGCAGGATATGCGTCCGGAGGATCCTGCCGTCAGCCACCGCCTGCTCCACCTCATCGGCAGTGGTACCGGGTGTTCGCTGGGCAAGGGTCCACCTCGCATAGGGAAATTCCTGCGACTGCACCGCGAGGAGGTTGCGCAGCACGTCATCAACGCCTTCGCCGTACGGAGCCCGCAACTGCTGACGCCGAAGCCTGGATTGCACAACCTCGTCCGGCGCGAGTGAAATGTCAGCGTGCATCGCGGAGTTCTTTCCGGGCGTCAGTCCTGCAAGCGATCCTCACGTTAGCCGCGCGGCAGTATGGTGCCGTTGGGACCGAAGACCGGTCCCGCCGTCGGGCGTTTGGGGGTAATGCCGTCGCCGGAGGATCGATGCCGCAACCTGCGGATAACCCAGGGAACAAAGTACTCACGGGCCCACACCAGATCCGAGGAACGGGCTTCACGCCAGGTGCGGACCGGCAGGGGCTTCGGCACCAGGGGTTCGAGGGTGTGTTGGACGTTCAGCGCTTCCAGGACCATCATCGCGATGGTGTGGTGTCCCAGCGGTGAGAAGTGCAGTCGGTCCTCGTCCCACATCCGGGGATCGGCCAACTGCCTCAGGGACCACATGTCCGCGATGATTGCGTCGTGCCGTGCAGCCACCGTCCTGAGGTTCTCGTTGTAAATGGCCACCTTGCCGCGGATACGGCCCAACACCGAGGACGCAGTGTCCGGTCCGTTGAACAACACCACAGTGGCACCACCGGAGCCCAGTTCCTGGACTGCAGCGTCCAGCTTCTCGGCCAACACGTCCGGGTCGCCACCGGGCCGGATGAGGTCGTTGCCGCCAGCGGAAATCGAGACAAGGTCCGGCTGGAGTTCCAAGCAAGGACCAACTTGTTCATCCACGATCTGCTGCAGCAAGCGCCCACGGATAGCAAGGTTGGCGTACGCGAAATCCTCATGACCGCGGCCTAGTTCTTCCGCTACACGGTCAGCCCATCCGCGGAAGCCGCCGGGGTTCTGGGGCTCGGGATCACCGATGCCCTCCGTGAACGAATCCCCCAGTGCCACGTAACGGCTCCAAGGGTGTGTTTGAACCGGATCGCCCGGCTTCACCAATGAATTGACGTCACTCACGCTTTCCATCCTGCCTTGAACCTGCAAACCTACGCCACCGTAGGTTGTTACCCATCAGTAACTGCAAGAATAGACCCATGACTGAAGCCGTTGCATTCCCCGCGCCCGTTGTCCTGTGGTCCCATGACGAAGCCGAGCGGGAGGGCAGGCCGCTTCTGGTGCTGCTGCATGGCTATGGCTCCAACGAGGATGATCTCTTCAGCCTTGCCGGCCTGCTTCCCGAGGGATTTGTGGTGGCTTCCTTGCGCGCGCCCATGCCCATGGGCCCCGGCTTCACCTGGTTCCCGCTCACGGCGTCAATCGAATATTCCCTTGAAGCAGTAAAGCTTGCCGCTGAGTATGCCCTTGAATGGTTGGACACTGTCAAAGCCAATCATTCTTCAGTGACGCTGCTGGGCTTCTCGATGGGCATGGCCATGGCGACCACCATGCTCCGCTACCGTCCCGCGGACTTCGCGGCCGTCGTTGGGCTTTCGGGTTTTGTGGTGGACGCAGGCGATGACCCAGCCTTCCGCGATGCCGAACTGGACGGCACCTTGCCGATGTTCTGGGGCCGCGACCAGCAGGACCCCGTCATTACCCCGGACAAGATCGAATACACCATGGGATGGGTGCGCAAGCACGTGGACCTCACCAAGGTGCTCTACACAGGCATGTGGCACGGTATCAACCAGCAGGAAATCGGCCACGTGGGGGAATTCCTGACCCACAAAGTTCTTTCCGTCGCCTAGAAAGCAACGCGGGGTCACCTATGGCCCTTTGGAAGCCTCACCATGGGCCATAAGTGACCCTGCGTTGCTTCAGGCGGTGGCGATCCGGACGGTCTGGCCGTTGACGGTAACGGTATCTCCGGCGTGGAGTTGGCGGCCGCGGCGGTCTTCGATTTCGTCGTTGACCTTGACCAAGCCGTTCTTGATGAGCTCCGTTGCTTCAACGCCGTCCTCCACGAGGTTGGCGAGCTTCAGCAGCTGGCCGAGGCGGATCATGTCGTCGCGGATGGGGATCTCTTCGATTTCCGGGTTGCTCATAAAGCAATGATGCCTGAAGTAGTGTGGGGTCAGTGCCGCAGTCTTCGCTCCGTTCAACCCTTCCGCTCGCCGTTGGCCTCCCTGTTGCGGTAGCAACTGGCCTGGTCATTCCGCTTCAAGGAAGGATTAACGGGGCGCTCGGCGCCCGGTTGAACGATGGCATCGCCGCCGCCGTGGTGAGCTTCACCACAGGCCTGGTGCTCATTGCGGTCATTTCCCTTGCCACGCCAAAAGGCAGGGCGGGCCTTCGCCGCATCGTCCCGGCTGTCCGGAACCGTAGCTTTCCCCGCTTCTACGTCATGGCCGGCGGAATCGGCGCTCTCTTCGTCTTTGCCCAGTCCTTCACCATTGGCCTGCTGGGTGTGGCCTTGTTCACCGTTGCTGCGGTCACGGGGCAGACCCTGAGCGGCCTCCTCGTGGACCGCATGGGCATAGGTCCCGGCGGCAAACGGTCCATTACGGGAGTGCGGATCCTGGGCAGTGTGCTGACGGTGGCCGCCGTTGCCTGGGCTGTTTCCCCTCGGTTCGGGGGCAATACCGACATCGCCTCGCTGGTGTTGCCCGTCCTGTTGCCTCTGGCGGCAGGGTTTCTCATGAGTTTCCAGCAAGCCATGAACGGAACCGCCACTGTTCACTACGGGACGCCTGTGGCCGCCACGCTGGTCAACTTCATTGCCGGTGCCGTCATCCTCTGGATTGCCTGGCTGATCAAGCTTTCCGTGGCAGGCGCGGGCAACCCGCTTCCGGGTGAATGGTGGTTCTACCTGGGCGGCCCCATGGGCTGCCTTTTCATTGGGCTTGCGGCGCTCTTGGTCCGAAGCCTTGGTGTGCTGGTCACCGGTCTGGGTATGATCGCCGGCCAGTTGGTGGGTTCCTTAGTGCTCGACGTCGTGATCCCCAGTCCCGGTGCGGTGGTCGCCTTGCCCACGGTGTTGGGTACGGTGCTGACGCTCGCGGCCATCATCGTGGCCACGCTGCCCTGGCCCAGGGGAGCATTCGTACGAAAGGTCCCGGGCAAAGGCCGGTAGGCTAGGACACGCAGCTTTCTGCACAGTTATTATCCGCACCAATTCCCCAGCCCACCCCGCCGGACAACCTCGTCCGGGATCCGGGGCAACCACCGCGGACCGCACCCAGCGGCCCTGTAGAACAAATGGAGTACCCATGGCAGCAAAATCCGTCCTTGACCAGGTCATTTCCCTCTCCAAGCGGAGGGGCTTTGTCTTCCAGGCCGGTGAAATCTATGGTGGCTCCCGTTCGGCGTGGGACTACGGACCCCTTGGTGCGGAACTGAAGGAAAACATCAAGCGCCAGTGGTGGCAGAGCATGGTCCGCGGCCGCGAAGACGTCGTAGGCCTGGACTCCTCAGTCATCCTTCCCCGCCAGGTCTGGGAAGCCTCCGGCCACGTAGAGGTGTTCTCGGACCCCCTGGTGGAATGCCTCTCCTGCCACAAGCGCTACCGTGCTGACCACCTTGAGGAAGAGTACGAGGAAAAGAAGGGCCGTCCCGCCGAGAACGGCCTGAAGGACATTGCCTGCGCCAACTGTGGCACCCGTGGCCAGTGGACCGAGCCGCAGGAGTTCTCCGGCCTCCTGAAGACCTTCCTTGGCCCGGTGGCCAACGACGAAGGCATGCACTACCTGCGCCCGGAAACGGCCCAGGGCATCTTCGTGAACTTCAACAACGTCCTCACCACGTCCCGGAAGAAGCCGCCGTTCGGCATCGGCCAGATCGGCAAGTCCTTCCGCAACGAGATCACGCCAGGCAACTTCATCTTCCGCACCCGCGAGTTCGAACAGATGGAGATGGAATTCTTCGTCGAGCCCGGCACGGATGAGGAATGGCACCAGTACTGGATGAAGGAGCGTATGTCCTGGTACACCAGCCTGGGCATCCGGGAAGAAAACCTCCGCTTCTTCGAGCACCCGCTTGAGAAGCTGAGCCACTACTCCAAGGGCACCACGGACATCGAGTACCGCTTCGGTTTCCAAGGCTCCGAGTGGGGCGAGCTCGAGGGCATCGCGAACCGCACGGACTTCGACCTCTCCACCCACGCCAAGGCTTCCGGTACGGACCTGAGCTACTTCAACCAGGCCACCAACGAGCGCTACACCCCGTACGTGATCGAGCCCGCCGCCGGTTTGACCCGTTCCTTTATGGCCTTCCTGATCGACGCCTACACCGAAGACGAGGCACCCAACGCCAAGGGCGGCGTCGACGTCCGCACGGTCCTGAAGCTGGATCCGCGGCTGGCCCCGGTCAAGGCAGCAGTCCTGCCGCTGAGCCGCAACGAGGACCTGTCCCCGAAGGCAAAGGCGCTGGGCACCCAGCTGCGCAAGAACTGGAACATCGACTTCGACGACGCCGGCGCCATCGGCCGCCGTTACCGTCGCCAGGACGAGATCGGTACTCCGTTCTGCATCACCGTGGACTTCGATACCCTCGAAGACCAAGCCGTGACCATCCGTGAGCGCGACACCATGAGCCAGGAACGCGTGTCCCTGGACA
Source organism: Arthrobacter sp. 21a14 (assembly GCA_050627125.1). GTDB lineage: Bacteria > Actinomycetota > Actinomycetes > Actinomycetales > Micrococcaceae > Arthrobacter. Next base: position 2,149,134 of record CP192487.1, read on the forward strand.
AGGTTGAGGCTTACTTGGCAGCACGACTGATCGGCGCCTAACCGTGGCTTTGGAGTACCGCGAGTGGAAGGAAGGCGACGACCTCGCCCTCCTGGAAATCTGGGGCGGCCCCGAGACGCTGCCCGCAGAACAGTTCCGTGCTGCTTTGGCGCCTTCAAGCAATCAGCCTTGGCGCCGCTGCATCGTTGCCGAGGACGTCGTCGACGGCGTTCGCATCCCCGTTGCTGCCGGCGTAGTTCATGAAGCGTCCCTGCACCCGGAACGTCTCTGGGCTTACATCGAGGTTGCCAAGGATCATCGCCGGAACGGCGTTGGGGCCACCCTGCTGACCATGCTGCGCCGAGAAGCCGGGAACTCGCCGTCGGGCGTTTCCAAGCTCCGCAGCAAAGTTGAGCCGGGCACGCCGGGCGCTGCTTTCGCCGATGCCGCAGGTCTTGGACCCATCCAGCGTTCCCAGTTGGTAGTGGTGGAGCCTGAGCCCCTGAAGCTGCCGCGGTTCGGCGATGGTTCTGAAGAAGCTGCCTCCGAACGGGTGGAAGACCTCGCGACCGGATCCGTGGAACTCAGCGAAGTGGTGGGCAGCTACTACTCAGCCGTCCATCACTGGGACAGCCCGGGTGAGCTCAGCATTCCTACGGTTCAGCGACTCTTCCTGCACGATCTCACAGGGGCTCATGGGGCCATTGTGCTGCGGGCACCGAAGGCAAGCGCGTTTGGTGGGGGAGTGCCGGCCAGCCGAAAAGGCAAGATCCAGGCGTTCGCCATCAGCTACGCCCAGGGCAACTCCGAGGAGCCTTCGGATGTCTTCCTGGGTCATGATCCCAAGATGTCCGCCGACGACGCAGAGGCTGCCGTACGGGACCTCCTGGCGCTCATTGCCTACCAGCACCCTGTGTTGTTGGAAGTGGACGAATCCATGACGGCGATGCGCAGCGTCCTGGCACCCTTGCTGGAGTCGGGCAAGGCCCACGTTCGTGGCGCTGACACTCTGATCGTGAGCGACTGACAGCGACTGACCAGGTGTCTGCGTGTCCGGATCCCGCTTTGCCCATCGCCGATGGGCAAAGCGGGATCCTGGCTTTAAGCCCCTAATCGCATTCATGGTGGAAAAGTCTTGACGCGGCCACGGCGCAGGAGTAGGAAGGCGACGTAAGCCACGCGCCGGCACACTCGGAGGGAAGCGGCGTCTGTGGAACAGCTCCGGTCTCGCCTGAAGCGGCGGTAACAACAATGAATGGAACGTCCTTGGACGGGCTGCGGGACCAACTGCGTGGGCAGCTCATCACTCCCGAAGACCCTGAATATGATTCGGCACGGGCAGTCTTCAACGCCATGGTGGACAAACGTCCGGCGGGCATCGTCCGGGTGGCCCAGGTGGCGGACGTGATCGCGGGAGTGAACTTCGCACGAGAGAATTCCATGCCTCTGGCCATTCGGGGCGGCGGACACAGCGCCCCTGGATTTGGAACAGAGGATGACGCACTGGTGCTGGACTTCGTCAACCGAACAGGGGTCAGGGTGGACCCGGAGACGGCCACTGCGCGGGCCGAAGGCGGGACCACATGGGCTGACTTCAACCACGCAACCCACGCCTTCGGACTGGCGACCACTGGCGGGATCGTCGGTTCCACGGGAGTGGCCGGCCTGACCTTGGGCGGCGGGATAGGCTACCTGGCCCGAAAGTACGGTCTCTCCTGCGACAACCTCGTTTCAGCCGATGTGGTCACGGCGGATGGAAAGTTCCTGGTGGCCAGCGAAGACCAAAACGAGGACCTGTTCTGGGCGCTTCGGGGCGGTGGCGGCAACTTTGGCGTGGTGACCTCGTTCGAGTTCAAACTCCATCCCGTTGATATGGTCCATGCCGGAGTCATTCTCTATGGCGCAGAACATACGGACACCGTTGCCCGGTTCTACCGCGATTACATCGCGAACGCGCCGGAAGAGTTTGGCGCCTTCCTGGGATTCCACCAAGGTCCGCCCGTTCCGTTCCTTCCCGAAGAGTGGCATGGCAAGCCTGTCTGTGTGGTGGTGGGGATGTGGACGGGGGATATGGGAGAAGGTGAAGCACGGTGGCAGCCCTTCCTGGATGCCGCACCTGTTGCAGGCTCGCTGGTAGCTCCCATGCCCTACCCAGCCCTGAACGTTGCCTTTGACGCTCTCAACCAGAAAGGAATGCAGGGCTACTGGAAGGCGAACTTCCTCCCCGAACTCAGTGATGGCGCCATCCAAGCTCACGCTGAGCATGGCGCGACGGTCACCAGCGTCAATACGGCTGTCCATATTTACCCGATCGACGGCGCCGTCTCACGCGTTGGCGTCCACGACACAGCTTTTGCGCACCGGGACATGAAGTTTGCTCCGGTCATTGCCGCGCAATGGATGGAACCTACGGACAACGATGCCAACATCGCCTGGGCGCGAGGGTATGCGGCGGCTCTTGCACCGCACTCGGCGCTGGGCGGGTACATCAACTTCATGGACACCGAAGACCAGAACCGGGTCACTGACAATTACGGCCCCAACTGGGATCGTCTGGTGCAGGTCAAGAGCCAGTACGATCCTGGCAACCTTTTCCATGTGAACCAGAACATCAAGCCCGCCTGAGGGAAGGCTTTGCATGTGACCCGGCTAGGCTTGAAGCCATGAGGTTTTGCAGCTGATGGGTCACGGACACTCACACGGTCACGGTCATTCTGAAAGTTCCGAGCCAACCCCACAGGCGATTGCATCCCGGAAGCGCGCCAACTGGCTCCTCGCTGCGGTGCTGGTTCCACTGGGAGTGCTCACAGTCATCGCCATGATGGTCATGTGGCCCTCGGGCAGCCGGGAGGGAATCTCCTTCGCGAGTCCCTACCAGGCTGCCCCGGGGGTGACGTTCGATACTGGAAAGATCCAGAGCGTGGTGCAGGAAAGCTGCACACAAACCGGACAATCCACGCAAGGCCAAACAGACACGGGCCAAACCGGTGCAGGCCAGTCCGGCGGATCCGACTGCACTTTCGCCTTCACCCAGCCCGACAAGGGCGGGGAAGCCGTCAAAGTAGTGATCAACCCCGACGTCGCCAAATCCCACGGGGTGGATGTGGGAGACTCGATCCGCTATCTGAACCTTTCCGGTGTCCAAGGCGCATCGCAAGGCAACGGCTCGCCGTCGTACGTTTTTGTGGATTTCGTGCGGAGCCTGCCAATTGCCCTGCTGGCCGTGCTCTATGCGGTGGTAGTGATCGCTGTGGCGCGCTGGCGTGGCTTCCGGGCGCTCCTTGGCCTGGTTGGCGCCTATGCCGTGCTGGTCAGCTTCATCCTGCCGGGGCTCGTGGAGGGGAAGCCGCCACTCATGCTGGCTTTGGTGGGTTCCACGGTGATCATGATCGGGGTCCTGTACTTCGCCCACGGATTCTCGGCGAGGACGTCCACGGCCCTGCTGGGAACCATTTTCGGGTTGGGCATTACAGCGCTGTTGGCGGCGTGGGCCACGGATGCTGCCAACCTTGCAGGCGTCGGTGACCATGACGCTGCCACGCTGATAAATATGTCGGACAAGATTTCAATCTCCGGCATCATCCTGTGCGGACTGATCATCTCAGGCCTCGGCGTCCTCAACGACGTCACCATTACCCAATCCTCTGCTGTGTGGGAACTTTACGAACTGGCCCCGAACACCAGTGCCCGGAAGCTGTTCTCCTCGGCGATGCGGATTGGCCGGGACCACATCGCCTCCACCGTTTACACCATTGCCTTCGCTTACGCTGGTGCCGCCCTTCCGATCCTCATCATCGTGATGCTTTACGACCGCCCACTTGCCGAGGCCCTGACCAGTGCGGAGTTGTCCGAAGAAGTCATCCGGACGCTGGTCGGCTCCATCGGGCTTGTGCTCGCCATCCCCGTTACCACGCTGATTGCCGTCCTGGTGGTCAAGGCCACGGGCGTGAAGGGGGCGGTCCCGGCACCGACTCTGTCCGTGAATCCGGACGACGTCGACGATACCGGTACGCTCGCAGCCGCGGCCGCCGTCGTGGGTTCTGGCCGGGTCGAAACGCTCGACGGCCGGTCTTCCCGCGCGGTCGGCAAGCCTGCCCGCCCGGGGAGTCGCCGTGCCCAGCGTGAGGCGGAGCGCCGCGGCGACGATGACGGTGCGCGCGGCCCCGTGTGACGGCAGGGCAATGACATTTGTCATCTTGGACCGGTGACAGCCTCCACGGGTCCGGGTGGGCAATCCCGGCTTGAATGGATGGTGGAACAAGACCGCCAACCAGGGAGAACCATGGGAATCACGGGAGTGCCGGCAGTCCACGCCGTCGGATTGCACAAGAGCTTCGGGGAGGTCCGCGCGGTTCGTGGCTTGGATCTGACCGTGCAGCAAGGCGAAGTTGTGGCCTTCCTTGGGCCCAATGGTGCAGGCAAGACCACCACCATCGACATGATCCTCGGTCTTAGCACCCCCGACCAAGGTGAGGTTTCGATTTTCGGCCACTCGCCACGCGGCGCCATTGCGCGGGGCCAAGTGGCAGCGGTCATGCAGACCGGCGGGTTGCTGCGGGATATTACTGTCCGGGAGACGGTGCAGCTAACGGCCGCAATGTTTGACTCGTCGCGACCAGTGGAAGAGGCACTGACCCGTGCCGGCATCCTGGATATCGCCAACCGCAAGGTGGAGAAATGCTCGGGCGGCCAGCAGCAGCGCCTGCGCTTTGCGATGGCCCTGGTGTCTGATCCCGGCCTGCTGATCCTGGACGAACCGACCACTGGCATGGACGTCGCTGGCCGACGCGACTTCTGGGCCGCCATCAGGGCGGACGCCTCGCGCGGCCGCACAGTAATTTTCGCCACCCACTACCTTGAGGAAGCGGACGCTTACGCAGATCGGATCGTCTTGGTCCGTCAGGGCGAGGTGGTTGCCGATGGCACAGCGGCCCAGATCAAGAACCTTGCCTCCGGCCGCACGGTCAAGGCTTCCTTGCCAGCCACTGACCGGCATCTTCTGGCGGGACTCCCATCAGCGGACAGCGTGGACTACGACGCCGGAAAGCTCACCGTACGCACGGCGGACTCAGACTCGGTAGTCCGCTACCTGCTGAACAGCACTGCTGCACACGATCTGGAAGTCGTGGCCAACAACCTTGAGGAGGCCTTCGTGGTGCTCACAGGGGATGGAGCAGAATCAGAAACCACTGAACCCGCACTCGAAGGAGACCGGGCATGAGTACGGCAACGGCAATGCAAGACCGCAAGCCCTCCGCGGGCGGTATCAACCGGACGTTCCTGTGGATCGAGATTAAGCGGATGCTCCGCAACCGCAGGACAGTCATCTTCACAGTCGTCATGCCCGCGATCTTCTTCTTCATCTTCGGCCTGTCCAACAAGAACCAGCAGTTGCCCAACGGCCACAGCTATGGTCAGTACATCCTGATCAGTCTGACGGTCTACGCAGCCATGACCGCGGCCACCGGAGCCGGCAGCCAGGTGGCGGTGGAACGTTCGCAAGGGTGGAGCAGGCAGCTCCGGCTTACTCCTTTGCTTCCCGGTGCCTATATTGCTGTGAAAGCTGCGGCAGCCCTGACGTTGTCGCTCGTCGCTGTGATCGCCCAATTCGTCATCGGCGCTTTGGCCGGGGTCACCATGGACGTTCAGACATGGGTGACAGCTGGATTGGTTGCCTGGCTGGGTTCCTTGGTCTTCGCCGCCCTGGGCTTGTTCGTGGGGTATCTCATGCCAAGCCAGAATGTGATGCAGATCCTTGGCCCGGCGCTGGCTATCCTGGCCATGCTTGGCGGGCTCTTTATGCCGATCGAGATCATGGGCGAGACCTTTGGTGCCTTCGCCAAGTTCACCCCGGCATATGGGATCGGGCAGTTGGCCCGGAGCCCCATCACTGGACAGTTCGACGCCATGTGGATCGTTAACGTCGTGATCTGGCTGGCGATTTTCGTTGGCGGAGCCGCGCTGGCATTTCGCCGCGACACCAAGCGCGTCTGATCCTGTCCACTTTGACTAGGGTGGGAGTCATGAGCTCGGAGAAGTCCGGCGGAACGTTCCTTGGGAGAGGACCCGGCCGGTGGTATGTAGGCGCCGGATTTTCCATTCTTCTCTGGGCTTGGCCCACGTGGAACCTGGTGTGGTCCGTCGACGAACCGCTTCCCTGGAAGCTTGCAGCCTCCACATCGTTGATCGCCTTCTTCGCCGCCTATGCCATTCTTCCGATGTACAGCCGACGCCGGGGCAGCGGGACCGGTCTGGTGTGCGTCAGCATTCTGTTGGCGCTGAACGGCCTGGTGATTTTCCTGGTCGGCCCGGAGGCACTCTGGACGTGGCCCTTCCTCGCGTGCGCGATTGCCATGACCGTGTTGCCGCCCCGCGTCGACTTCGCCTTGATCATGGCGCTTGCCGCAGTCTCCTTGGGTACCGGGCTGTCCACAGGGACACCCGGGCAGGCCTTCTTCCAGCCCGCACTCATCTTGTCGTTGGGTCTCATGATGTCTTCCTTTGCACGTATGATCCGGCAAACATCCCAGTTGCGTGCGGCGCAAAGCGAATTGGCGGATGCGGCGGTTGCTGCCGAGAGGAGCCGGGTTGCCCGGGACATGCATGACATCCTGGGACACTCCCTGACAGTGATCGCCGTCAAGGCTGAACTGGCAGGCCGGTTGATGGAAGGAGCTACCGGGCCTTCCTTGGACAGGGCGGCGGCGGAGATCACGGAAGTGCAGGACCTCGCCCGCGGCGCGCTGGCTGACGTCCGTGCCACCGTGGCCGGATATCGTGGCGTCAATGTCCTCGCCGAACTCGCAAACGCCAGGACTGCACTGGAATCGGCAGGTATCGAGGCCGAGTTGCCGGCGACTGTTGAGCAAGTTCCAGCCCGGCATCGCGAGCTCTTCGGTTGGGTCCTGAGGGAAGGCATCACCAACGTAGTGCGGCATTCCCGTGCCACGCATTGTCGGGTCATGCTGACTGCCTCCGGCGTCCTGGTGGAGGACGACGGCGTGGGGCCGGGTCCCGTAGCCCGTCCCGGAAGCGGTCTGGACGGCATACGGGAGAGGGCCGCTGTGGCTGGCGGAATCGTCAGAATCGGCACCAGTGACCTCGGAGGGTTCAGATTGGCAGTTGACGTATGAGTATCCGATTGGTGATCGCAGACGATCAAGCATTGGTGCGTGGGGCGTTGGTGGCATTGCTGGGATTGGAGCCGGACATCGAGGTGGTTGCGGAACTGGGCGATGGGACAGGAGTCGCCGACGCGGTGGTGGAGTATTCCGCAGACGTCGCAATGCTGGACGTCGAGATGCCGGGACTGGACGGAATCAGCGCAGCCGCTGCCGTCCGCCGGGCGGCGCCCTCGTGCCGGGTGCTGATGGTTACCACCTTTGGGCGGCCCGGCTACCTCAAACGAGCCATGCAGGCCGGGGCATCCGGCTTCGTCGTCAAAGACACACCGGCGCGGCAGCTCGCCGAGGCCGTGCGTCGCGTTCACCGTGGGCTTCGCGTGGTGGACCCGGCACTGGCTGCAGAATCCTTGACATCCGGCGACAGCCCGCTGACTCTGCGCGAGACGGAAGTGCTGAGGGCTGCCGCTGCCGGTGGAACTGTGGGCGACATTGCCAAAGCAGCAATCCTTTCCGAAGGGACCGTGCGTAACTACCTCTCTGCGGCGATGGCCAAGACCGGCGGAAGGACACGAGCCGAGGCCGTACGAATCGCAGCCGATAACGGCTGGCTCCTGTAGGCAATTTCCGGAACAGCCGCCGGAACGCACCCTGCCCAAAAGTCTCTCCATAGTCGATTTGCCCTGATTTGCAACAATGGATGGGTGACTGTAGTAGCAACACCCCCTGCCCCAAAGCTTGAGCTTCCGCCTTTGCAGCTCGGTGGGATCACCGTGGACACTCCCGTGATCCTTGCCCCCATGGCGGGCATCACCAACTCAGCCTTCCGCAGGCTCTGCCGTGAATACGGTGGTGGCCTGTACGTGGCTGAGATGGTGACATCGCGTGCCCTGGTGGAACGGACTCCGGAATCGTTGCGCATCATCTCGCACGACGAGGACGAGAAAGTGCGTTCCGTGCAGCTCTACGGTGTTGACCCCGTAACGGTCGGCGCGGCAGTCCGCATGCTCGTCGAGGAAGACCGCGCTGACCACATCGATCTCAACTTCGGCTGCCCGGTGCCCAAGGTCACCCGCCGCGGTGGCGGTTCCGCGCTGCCCTGGAAGATCGATCTGTTCACGTCGATCGTACAAACCGCCGTCAAGGAAGCCTCCAAGGGTGGCATCCCGCTGACCATCAAGATGCGCAAGGGTATTGACGAGGACCACCTGACGTACCTCGACGCCGGTCGGATCGCCCGCGATGCGGGAGTGGCCGCCGTCGCCCTTCACGGCCGCACCGCCGCCCAGTTCTATTCCGGGCAGGCTGACTGGTCCGCCATCGCCCGCCTTCGTGAGGCGCTGCCTGACATTCCGGTGCTGGGAAACGGTGACATCTGGTCCGCAGAGGACGCTGTCCGTATGGTCCGGGAAACCGGTGTGGACGGCGTAGTGGTAGGCCGTGGTTGCCAGGGCCGTCCGTGGCTGTTCGGCGATCTGCAGGCGGCGTTTGAAGGCAGCGACCAGCGGCACCGTCCGGGCCTGCGGGAGGTCGCCGAAGGCGTCTACCGTCACGCAGAGCTCATGGTGGAGACCTTCGGCAACGATGAGTACAAGGCGCTGCGGGAAATCCGAAAGCACATGGCTTGGTACTTCAAGGGTTACGTAGTTGGCGGGGAGCTTCGCGCCAAGCTGGCCACGGTTCCCACCCTTGAGGTCCTGCGCGGACTCCTTGAGGAGCTGGACATGGATTTGCCGTATCCGGGCATCGATTCCGAGGGCCCGCGCGGCCGTGCCGGATCACCGAAGAAGCCAGCGCTGCCCAAGGATTGGCTCGTGAGCCGTCAGCTGAACGCGGAACAGAGTGCCGAAATCTCCGCAGCAGAGCTGGACGTGTCAGGCGGCTAGCTTCACACGTGTAAGACTGGCTCAAGAGGCACCATTACAACGGCGCTTGAAGGAGGCAGATACCCATGGGAACCGAAGCGATGCTGGGCCGCACTGGAACGCCGCACGACTACGTGCTGGCAATTCCGGGCTACACCGAAGCGGATTCTGCGCGGTGGGTGGAAGAGCCGCGAAAGACCACGTACCGCTCCGATTTTGAACGCGACCGGGCACGGGTCCTGCATTCCTCCGCCCTGCGACGGCTGGGGGCAAAAACGCAGGTTGTTGCTCCGGATACGGACGATTTCGTTCGCACCCGTCTGACGCACAGCCTGGAGGTTGCGCAGGTAGGCCGTGAACTCGGCCGTTCGCTGGGCTGCGACCCGGACGTCGTGGATACTGCCTGCCTTAGCCATGACCTGGGCCACCCACCGTTCGGCCATAACGGTGAGTCCGCCCTGAATGAGGTGGCACACACCATTGGAGGCTTCGAAGGCAACGCGCAGACACTGAGGTTGTTGACGCGCCTGGAACCGAAAGTCCTTGCCGAGGATGGCAGGCCCGCCGGGCTCAACCTGACCCGCGCCAGCCTGGATGCTGCGTCCAAGTATCCGTGGTCCGCCGTCGACGCCCCCGTCATCCATGGCCACCGCACCAGCAAGTTCGGCGCCTATGAGGACGATCTTCCCGTGTTCGAATGGCTGCGTGAGGGCGCTCCCGGTAACCGCTCCTGCATCGAGGCCCAGGTGATGGACCTCGCGGACGATATTTCCTATTCGGTCCATGACGTCGAGGACGCAATTGTTGCCGGCCACTTCCAACTGAAGTGGATGGAAAATCCGGACCACCGCGCCCGCGTCGTGGGCTACACCAAGCAGTGGTACCTCCCACACAACGATCCTGCTGACATTGATGCTGCCCTTGCCAGGCTTGAGGCCACCACGGTGTGGGTCCGCGAGGCCGATGGCAGCCGAAAGTCCATGGCAGCGCTGAAGGATATGACCAGCCAGCTCATCGGCCGGTTCTGCCAGAGCGCCATGGAAACCACGCGTGACCATTTTGGCCCCGCAAACCTGACCCGCTATGGCGCCGAGCTGATGGTCCCGGAGGACACCGTGACCGAAATCGCGGTCCTGAAGGGCCTGGCCACCACGTTCGTCATTTCCACGGATCACCGCCAGCCCGTCTACGAACGCCAGCGCGAAGTCCTGCACGCCTTGGTGGGCGTCCTTAACGCCACGGGCGACCGCCACCTCGAGCCGATGTTCGCTGCTGACTGGCGTGACGCTGCCGACGACGGTGCGCGGCTGAGGGTAGTCATTGACCAGGTGGCGTCGCTGACGGATGGTTCAGCCCTGGCCATGTACGAGCGCCTGGTGGGGAGCCTGCCGTCACTCTGGTAGCACCGGCACCCTGGCAGCCAGGGACGCCAAGCTGGAGCGGCTAGGATGGTCACGTGGCTGGCTTGATCAAACGTGAAGATATCGACGAAGTACGCCAGCGCACGGATATCAAGGAAGTCGTTGACGGTTACGTCACCCTGAAGAGTGCCGGCCTGGGCAGCTTCAAGGGCCTGTGCCCCTTCCATGACGAACGCTCACCATCCTTCACTGTCCGCCCCCAAGTGGGCAGATATCACTGTTTCGGCTGCGGCGAAGACGGGGATGCCATCTCCTTCGTCCAGAAAATGGACCATAGCTCCTTCCACGAGGCAGTGGAAAAGCTGGCCGCCAGGATCGGCTACGAGCTGCGTTATGAGGACGGCGGCACCGGTCCGAGCCGCGAAGAAGTGGGCAAGCGCCAGCGACTCCTGGATGCCCATAAGATCGCCGACGAGTTCTTCCGCGCCCAGCTGCTGACGCCCGGAGCCGCCGAGGGCCGTAACTTCCTCGATGGCAGGGGCTTTGACCGCGCGGCGGCCGAGCACTTCGGTGTGGGCTATGCGCCGCAGGGCTGGGACTCGCTCCTTAAGCACCTGCGCGGCCGTGGACTTACAGATGCTGAACTCAAGCTGACGGGCATGTTTTCCGAAGGAAACCGGGGCATCTACGATCGCTTCCGTGGCAGGCTCATTTGGCCCATCCGGGATATCGCCGGTGACACCATCGGCTTCGGCGCCCGGAAGCTCTACGAGGATGATCAGGGTCCAAAGTACCTGAACACTCCTGAAACCACTCTCTACAAAAAGTCCCAGGTCCTCTACGGGATCGACATCGCAAAGCGCAACATCGCCAAGGACCGGCAGCTGGTGGTGGTTGAGGGGTACACCGACGTCATGGCCTGTCACCTGGCAGGAATCACGACGGCGGTGGCCACCTGCGGCACGGCGTTCGGCACCGAACACATCAAGATCGCCCGGCGCCTGCTTTCGGACGACGGCACCGGGGGAGAAGTGGTTTTCACCTTCGACGGAGACGCCGCCGGCCAGAAGGCCGCCCTCCGCGCCTTCGAGGAAGACCAACGATTCGTCGCGCAAACGTACGTCGCGGTAGAACCCACTGGCGCTGATCCCTGTGATCTTCGTCAACTCAAGGGCGATGCCGCAGTACGTGAACTCATCGACAGCAGGAAGCCGCTCTTCGAGTTCGCCATCCGGGCCTCGCTCCGCAGGCACAACCTGGACACGGTAGAAGGTCGCGTCGCAGCGCTGCGGGAAGCGGCGCCCGTTGTGGCACAAATCCGCGACTCCGCCATACGTCCCGCCTACATCCGCGAACTCGCTGGCTGGTTGGGCATGCCTATTGAGGAAGTCAGCCGCTACGTTGGGGCGGCAGCCAAGCGCGCGGCATCCGGCGCTGCTTCATCCGGCGCTGCTTCATCTGGCGCTGCTTCATCTGGCGCTGCTCAGTCCGGCGCTGTGGGGCAATCGACGACGACGGCAGCATCGTCGAACGGTCAGGCGTCGAGCGGTCAGGTCTTCAACCGTCCCGACCCGCGGGACCCCGTGGCAGGGATGGAGCGCCAAGCACTGGAAGTGGTCCTCCAGGAGCCCTCAGTCCTGGGCGACGGGGCATGGGAACGCTTTGAGGCGTCCCATTTTGCTACTCCTGCCTATGCGGCGGTGCATGCAGCCGTGCGTGCCACAGGACTGGCCCACGCTGCTGATCCCGTGGCATGGGTGGAGCACATCCGGCAGGAAGTCCCGGAGCCTCTTCGGCCCTTGGTTTCTGAGTTGGCGGTAACTCCTCTGCCGGCCAGTACCCCGGAGGCCATGCAACGCTATTGCCGGGATATTTTGGCGAGGCTTTTCGAACTGCAGATCACCCGCATTAAAGCGGACAAGATGGGCCAGCTGCAGCGCCTTGACGCAACTGCATTTCCCGAGGAATTCCAGCGCCTGAACCGGGAACTGATGATGTTGGAAATGCAGCGTCGAGCCCTGCGTTCAGACTCGTGACGGTCTCTGCCGAGGGCTGTCGGAAGCGGCCTGGATGCTCGATTTCGTTTTCCGGCGGGGCCCTGTTAAGCTAGTAACCGCTTCATTCCTCCGTAGCTCAATTGGCAGAGCATTCGACTGTTAATCGAAGGGTTACTGGTTCAAGTCCAGTCGGAGGAGCGCACAATACCCCCGTTCCGGAGTCTCGGAACGGGGGTATTTTTATACCCCCAGGGGGTATCTCCGGCCGATTCGCATTCGCATAAAACCTTTGCTAAAGTCATAACCGCTTCATTCCTCCGTAGCTCAATTGGCAGAGCATTCGACTGTTAATCGAAGGGTTACTGGTTCAAGTCCAGTCGGAGGAGCGCAAGGACCCCGCATCGGTTTCGTACTGGTGCGGGGTCCACTTTTTTACACGAAATCCATCTCCACCTGGAGGAACCGTGCGGCTTCGGCCACGGCTGCCAGGAAGGCTTCCTGTTCGGTCGGGGGTGTCCGGGGTTCACGCGGATGCCATTCGTGGGGTGCGGAGTAAACGCGGCTGAAACCTCCGCCCGGGGGCGCATAGAAGATTCCAAACCGCTGGACCGGCCACTCAGGTGAGGTCTCCGGGGCAACCAGCAACGCGGCGTCGGCTTCGGGGTTGTACCACTGGGCGATGGGCCGGCGGCGATCATCCGTGAAAAGGCCGGCAGCATACAGTGCCGCAGACTGGGGACTGGTCACAGAGCACAGACGGTCCCACCAGAGCGGCAGGATGCGTTCATCCCGACGCTGCCAAGGTGCCGGAAGCGGCTGCAGCTCTTGCCAATGTGGCACATCTCAACTTTATCGCCGGGGACGGGCCGGCAACAGGCCCCGCCTAGCCGGACAGACCAAGTCTGGGATACAGCACCTCGAAGCCCTTGGTCAGGCCGGCGTTCAATGCGATGCCTACATGCCCGCCGTTTGGCACTTCGTAATAAGTAACCGTCATTCCGGAAGCTTTTGCAGCCGCGGAGACAGCCTTCGCAGCTGCAACATAGGTCACATCATCCGAGCCCACGGTGAAAACGGCAGTGGTGTCTGGAAATTGCTTACCCTTCATGATGTTGATGGGTTTCTGTGCGTCATAGGCGGCCTGGTTGCCGCCAAAGATCTCTGCCAGGTTGCCTGCAGGGTCCTCCGCCCCGGGAAACTCCTCGCCTGAGATGTCCACCACATTGCCCCACATCTTCGGGTATTTGAGGGCAAAGGAGATGGCGCACTGCCCGCCGTTGGAGTATCCGGCGATGGTCCAATGGTCGCGGTCCGGGAGGATGTCCAGGTTCGCCTTGGCCCAGTTCACGACGTCAACGTTGATGTACTTCTCCACGTTTCCGTACTTGGCTGTGTCCAGGCACAGAGTGTCGTCTTGATCCGGTCCGATCTGGTCGGCCACGATCGCGATGGGCGCCAAGCCGTTGTTCTTCGCAGCAAATTCGTCCAACGCGGCCGAAACGTACTGGGGATCAGGGAGGCCCGGCTGGCCCATCATGAGGACGAACAAGGGCAAACGGGGAGGGTTCTCCGTCAGGGCTGCAGGCGGCAGGTAGATCCCGGCGGGGCGCGCATTGAAACCCGATGCGGTGGCTGGAATGACCTGCGTTCCCACCTCGCCCTTTGTTGGCATGTTGGATGGTGGTTTCCAGTTTTGCCAGAGGGGCCCGGAAGGGAGGGGAGCGTCCGGGTCCGGCTTGCTCAGTTGGATGGCTTCCTCAGTGGAAATCCCCAGCGCTGAGCCCAGGGTCCTGTTGAGCCCGAACTCCATGTTGACGCCCAGCGCAGTGACCAGGAGGAATACAGGAATCGATATCGCCGCCACCACCTTCCGCCACCGGGGACTATGGCGAAAACTCACCACGGCCAGCCCAAGGGCAGCGAAGCCGGTGACCACCCAGAACCACACGCGAGGTGTCAGGCCCACGTGGAAGACGTCCAGGACATCTTCCACGATCCAGACCGTAAACCAGCCCAGTGCCGCTGTTATCACAATGCCAACCACCGCGGTGATGACCCAGCGCGAAGACGGCCTGAGGAACAGCAACAGGAAAAGCCCGACGCCGATGACCACGGCTATCGTCATGACCACCGGGCCGCTGATCTCGATTTCCAGGAGGCCCTTCATGTCCGCGGCATCTGTCGCGCGGTCATGCGGCGGGTTCCCGGGCAACCATTTGCCGAAGCAAACCGGCGCTCTGTGCGCGGGACAACCCCGGCAAGTACGCCGAGCCAACGGCAAGACCAATGGAAGGCAGAGCCAGCGGGTCCCGGTAATACATGTACAGAGTGCGGTGCTCGGGCTGGAACCGCGATTTGAAAGCTGCCAGGGACTTGAAGCCGTACATGGGTTCCAGTGCATTGCCCAGCATTGCCAGGACCCGGTCCAAGGCACTGTGGTCACCGTCGTCCGTCGCGGCCCCTGTGTTGGCCAGCGGGGAGCCTGACAGCGAAATCCGGGGAACGTCGTCCTTGAAGTGCGTAACGGCAGAGGCGATCAGGAATTCCATGACCCCCTTGAAACCAGTGGTTCGGCGGCGCATGAAGTCCAAGGTCCAGCCCGACACCACGCCGTCGGTAAAGACCGGCAGCCAGCTCGTGACGCCATGGACCAAGCCATCATCGTCCACCGCCACGCAACACACGACCTCGGGATCCTTCAGTTCATCGAGTCCGCCCAACGTGAACCCCATCTCGGGGAGGGCCTTGTCCGCCACCCATTCTTCCGAGATTTCGGCCAGTTGTGCCCGGATCCCCGGCGGCATGTCCGCGTAGTGGTACCAGTAGTCCTTGATGGACAGCTTCCCAGCCCTGTTCAGCGCGGTCCGGACGTTCTGCCATTCCTTGCCTTTGAACGTCATGGCCTGGATATTCAGCAGGGTTTCTTCCGCCACTTCCAGTTTGCGGAAGCCGCGGGGGAGGAGGGCCTCGTCAAGCTCCGCCGTGGCCGAGTAGAAGCACGGTGTGAGTCCCAGTGCCGCACAATGGGCCAGGAAGCCTGTCGCAGCCTCGGTATGGTGCTGGCGGGCCCCGAACGGACCCGCCACCGTCAGTGCCACTCCGTTGTGCACTTGGTAGGCGAGGCCAGCCCTCCTGTCCGGAGTGAACCAGTATTGGTTGTTGTCCCACAGGGCCATCCAGGACAAGGTGCCTCCGCCGTCGTGAAGTAATTCACGGGTATGTCCCAGGTCCGCAGCAGGGTCCTTTGCCAGCGTCCGGAACCGCTGGAAATTGTTCAGGACCATCAAAAGGATGCAGAGCCAGATGACGTCCCCGCCCAGTCCGTAAAGAACTGTGCTCAGCAGTCCCTGCGGCAGTTCAACGACGAAGGGAACAGGGAAGGGGACCAGGATATGGGTCAATTGGCCTGCGAGGTCCCACAACGATGAGCGGCCCGGGTTCCCTTCTACGAACCAGAAGACCACGTAGAGGGCCGCCGCCACAGCAGCCATGATGAGGGTTGTCCTGCCCAGGACGCGATATCCGGCGTCGCTGGACTCCACCCGGAATTTGTGGCGGTTGATCACCAGCAGGACCGCGATGATCAGCGGCGCCAGGATAGCGGGAACGGCATAGAGCAGGAGGTAACCGATGTCGTCAATGCCCAGTGTCACTTCCGGATCCGTCACGTACTGCAGGATTGCCACGCTCGTCACGAACGCCAGGTAGAGCTGGATGACCAGGGTCAGTCTGTAGGCGAGGCGACGACCACGGCGCAGCCCCTCAGCACAGACAAGCAGCAACAGCACCGGGATCACTGACAGGATGGTGGCGCCGAAACTCTGCACACCCACAACGCTCTGCAGCGTGACGCAGCTCTTGTCGTTGTCGCAGGCTTCCTTCACTTCGTCCACGCTGGGGCTTGCTTGCAGCATCACCTCGGAAACCACAGAAAGCGGTCCCACCTCCAACGTGCCCGTTAACTGTGTGAGCAAGGGGCCCAGGGCGAAGACACCCACCACGGTGCCCACGAGGAACCGGGTCTCACGAAGACTCGAGGAATGAAGCGAGCCCGCACGTCGCCGCAGCACCAGGGCCTGAACGGCCCAACCGGCCAGAATGCCGATGACAGCGCCGGCCAGTGCCTGGAGTGTTTGTGCGACGCCTACAAACAACGCAAACATGAGCGTGGCGGCCAGCAACCATGTCCGGAGGCGACGACGCCACAGTGCCTCCAGTGCCGCCGTCGAACATCCCAACGCAGCGGCGGCACCACCGTAAGCGCCCACAACGTACTCGCCACCCAGGAAACTAAGCCATTGGTCGCTGTTGTCCGTTCCAAAAGCAACCAGCCCCATCAACACCAAGGCGCTCAGGGCAGAACCAAAGATAAATGCTGCCAACGCCAGCCATGGACCCATGGTGCGCTCGGCGATACCCACGCCCACCAGGATCATCACGGTGCATGCCAGATAGTCGAGCAAGGATGAGGCGAAGAAAGATGATGTGAAGATGGACCAACCCGGCCCCGGATCCAGCGCCAAACCCAGCCCGACTTGTTCCAGGAGTGCCTCGTTGGGACCGGCGATAAGGCTCCCTGTAACTGCCCCGACAACCCAAAGGAACAGCACGAGTCCCAAGGTCAGGGGGAGCCGCCGTATGGCCGCCAGGCCGTAAACAGTGCCCCTATATCCCACAGCCGCACTCATGTGATGTCCCCTTCACCGGCGAAGCGGGGGAAACCCCCGGCTGGCCACCATTCTGCCCTGCCAGGCGCCGTAAGGGGAGGGCTTACGGGTCTCTGTTAGTCCCGATTCCAGGGACCCGGGTTCACCCGGTACAGCAGGGCCGCTCCAATGACGGCGCCAAGTATCGCCCCGAACAGGGCACTCCCAGCGAGGCGGCCCAACAGTGCCCCGACGAGGGCGCCAAGCACGGCCCCGAGGAAAAGGCCCCTGCCGTTGCGGTGCGGTTTCTTGGTCATGGTCACAGCCTATGGTCCGGTTCTGGGGAATGCCGTACTAGTGGATTGACGGGACTAGCGGATTAATGGGACTAGTGGATTGAAGGGACAGTCCGAGGCCGGACCACCAGCCACAGTGCGGCAATGGCTCCGGTGATGCAGACAGCCTGGACCGCGCCCATGGGTACCGCTGAATCGACTCCCAGCCAGCCGACCACCGGGGGGACGATGCCCGCCATCATGAATTGCGCTGCGCCCAGGAGCGACGCCGCCGTCCCCGCTTGGGCTCCATGGTTCGCCAGGGAGAGGACCTGGACGCAGGGGAACAGGAAGCCTGTAGCGCAAATGTAGAACCAGAGCGGAATCAGGATGCCCCAGAGACCCACGTGCAGGAGATCGAGCACGATAATCAGGGCCGCCATCAGCAGCATGAACACCGTGGCTCCGGCCACGATCCACTGCGGAGCCACGCGTCGGATCAACCTTGAGCTGATCTGGACGCCCGCAACGATGCCCAGCGAATTGACGCCGAAGAGGAGGCCGTATTCCTGGGGAGAGAACTCATAAATGTTTTGGAACAGGAAAGTGGAGGCGGAGAGGTAGGCGAACAAACCACCAAAGTTGAGGCTGCCTACCATCAACATGCCCACGAAAATCCGGTCCGTCAGCACCGTCTTGTACCGCTGCCGCACAGTGACTGTGGACTTCCCGCGCCGTTCCGCCGGGAGGGTTTCGCGAATGAAGAAGATCGCGGCCAGTATCACCAGCGTGCCGTAGCAAGCCAGGAAGTAGAAGATGCCGGGCCACGGGAACACCAGCAGCAACTGGGAACCGATGATTGGGGCCAGAATCGGGGCCAACCCGTTGACCAAGGACATCCGGGAGAACATGCGGACCATCGAATAGCCGTGGAACAAGTCCCGGACCATGGCCATTGCGACAACGCCTCCACCCGCGGCGCCGATACCCATGAGCACACGGAAGAGGGACAGGAACCCAATGTCCGTAGCCAATGCAGCGCCCAACGAAGATCCAATATGCAGTGCAGTGGCCAGGATCAAGGGCAGGCGACGGCCAAACTTGTCGCTGAAGGGACCAACCACCAACTGTCCAAGGCCAAACCCAACGGTGGTGCCGGTCAGTGTCAGCTGGATCGCCGTGGCTGATACGCCAAAACTCTCCTCCAGCGCAGGAAACGCAGGAAGGTAGAGATCCACCGTGAAGGGCCCCAGAGCGGTCAGGGCACCGAGGAGGACAATGTAGACAAGCTTTTCGCGTCGGCTCAGGGAATCGCCCGGAGCAATTGGATTGGTCACGATCATCTATCCTATGGCCGTCACATCATATTTATGCAGCTACGTCAGGCGCGCCGCGGTGTCATCGGCGAAAGTTGAGCCGGAACCTGAATGATAGTTTTGAGGACAGGTGCCCGCGGCGATCTTTTTCCGGCCGCGTTCGCCCGACACGATGCCCAGAGGAAGCAGTTAGGCGGAACCCAATGAGTGGACGTCACACCGGCCGGACCAGCACGCGACCAGCCATCCGTACTTTGCCGAAGACCCTCAAGCTCGTTGCCCGTTTGGCTCCCAGGCAACTCAACGATGAAATCGCCCTTGCCAAGGTCGAACTCAAGCGCAAGGCCACCCAGGTTGGGGTGGCCGGCGCGTTCTTTGGCGTAGCCCTTGTTTTCATGTCGCTCCTTGTGATCGCGCTGGTGGTGGCCGCGATTCTCGGTTTGGCTACCATCATGCCGGGCTGGCTTGCGGCGTTGATTGTTGCAGCAGTCTTTCTCGTGATCGTCGCGCTCGGAGCCTTGATCGGCGTCGCCAAGTTCAAGAAGGCCATGCCGTTGATGCCTGAAGACACCATCCGTGGACTCAAGCACGATCTGGGAATTGCGAAGGAAGGCTCGGCCTTCGACGAGTCGATCCTCGATCCCAATTCGCCCGCTGCCAAGGCGGAGAAAGCCGCCAAGGAAGCTGCCGCCGAAAAGGCGAAGGCAGAAAAGGCTGCAAAGGAAGCTGCCAAGGAAGCGGACGCGGCCAAGGCGCCCACGGAGGCAGAACTCCGCCTGCGCCTGAACAAGCGACGCGAACATCTCACGGGTGTTCGCGATGAACTTGGCGAGCAGTTGGACGTCAAAAAGCAGGGCCAGGCTTTGCTGGGCACCGCCACCGTCAAACTCCAGGAGGGAAAGGACTTTGCTTCGGCGAAGTTCGCTGACCTTGGGGAGGCCGTCCCCGAGGACCTCACCGGACGCCTTGCTTCCCGATGGAAGAACCTGGTGGCTTTCGCCGCCGCTGCTGCAGTCTTCGTGGTTGCCCTGCGGAAGCTGCTGAAGAAGTAGCAGCCTGCCGCGGTACCGCACACACTGGAGTAGAGGAAAGGGGGACACCATGAGGTTTATCGGTGCTGGTTCGCATCCGGACCGTCCCCAGGTGGACCACGACCTCGTCTTTACTGTTCCCAATGTGCTCACCGTTCTGCGCTTCATGGGCGTTCCGCTCTTTGTGTGGTTGGTCCTGTGGCAGAAGGAATATGGCTTCGCTGTGCTCGTCCTGGTCATCATGGGCAGCACCGACTGGGTGGATGGTTATATCGCCCGCCGCTACGACCAAACCTCCAAGTTGGGCAGGATCCTGGACCCCCTGGCGGACCGGGCCGCGCTCATAGCCGTTGCCATCACTTTGGCGATCGCCGGCGTCGTGCAGTGGTGGTATCTGGCCGCGCTGGTGGTCCCTGACGCCATTCTTGCCATTGCCTCGCTGATTTACTTCCGCAGCCACCCAGACCTTCCTGTCAGCATCATCGGCAAGATCCGCACCGGGCTCCTGCTGGTGGGCACGCCGTTGCTGGTACTTTCCAAATTGCCGGTTCCCTACACCGACGCTTACTTTGCCGCCGCTTGGGTCTTCCTCGGCCTCGGCCTGCTGGGACACTGGATTGCGGCCTACAACTACTACTGGGCCATCCTGCGTAAAGGCAAAGAACTGCGGGCCAACGACGGCGGACACGGCTGATGGTGTGGCTGGCGGTTTGCCTTGCCGTACTTGGCGCTTTTTTCCTTGCGATTGGTGCCCAACGCCAAGGAAGCGCGGTCAAGGCCGATACCGGCGGCCTGGCGCTGAGCTCCAACGGGTTCCTGCGGCTTCTGCGTAACCCACGATGGATGCTCGGGCTCTTGCTGTTGTGCCTGGGCATGGTGATGAATGCGATCGCCCTCGTATCGGCACCCCTGACGGTGGTTCAGCCGATTGGTGCGATCGCACTGGTCATTACCACCGTGGTCAATGCGAAGGATCAAGGCCTGAGCATCAACCGCGCCACCGTGGTTGCCATTACGGCCTGCGTTACCGGATCCGCTTTGTTCGTACTGCTGGCAGTTAACGTCACGCAGGAAAACCACCATGTTAACGCTGAAGACGAACTGACAATCGTGCTGCTCCTGGCCCTGGCCGTGGGTCTTTTCGGCACCCTTGCAGTGTTGTTCAAACACCGCATGAGCGCCTTCGTATACATTGTGGGAGCTGGCGTACTCTTTGGCTTCGTGGCCGTCCTGACCCGGATCATCGGCAAGCACCTCCTGGATCCCAACGGCCTGTTCCTGCTCAATGTGCAGTGGTACACGCTCATTGCCATCGCGGCCGCCGGCGGCCTTGGTTCCTGGTTCGTCCAGAGCGCGTATTCAGGAGGCCCTCCGGATCTGGTTATTGCGGGACTGACCGTGGTGGACCCCATGGTGGGCATCGCCATCGGCATCGTCATCCTTGGTGAGCTTCGTCCCGATGTCCAGCCTGTGATGGCAATCAGCATGGCCGCCGCAGCTTCCCTTGCTATCGTGGGGGTTATTGCCTTGAGCCGGCACCATCCGGAAGTCACCAAGCGTAAGAAGGACGCGAAGGCGGCTGCAAGCCGGAAGGCCTAGGCAAAGCTTTATCTTGCGCCACCGCTTCCCAGCGGTCCGGCAACCCGGCGACACCACAGCATTGATCCGTTCAGCGCTGTTCCGCACCGTGACCATCAGGAGTTCTCCACGTGACCATTCCCGACACCAACAAACCCCTTACCATCCTGATCGCGGCGGACACCTACCCGCCGCACATGAACGGTGCTGCGCAGTTCGGCTACCGCCTGGCCAAGGGTATGACCGCGCGTGGACACAACGTGCACGTGTTGGCCTGCCGTCCGGACACGGGCAAGAGCTACACGGAGTTCCGTGACGAGGCCACAGTGCACCGCCTCCGCTCGCATGGAGTGTTCACCCACGAATACTTCCGCATCTGCTTCCCTTGGGAAATCAAGAAGGAAATCACCCTCCTGTTCGACAAGGTCCAACCGGACGTGGTGCACATTCAAAGCCACTACATGATTGGCGAACACGTACTCTATGAGGCTGTAAAGCGTGGCATCAGGGTTATTGCCACCAACCACTTCATGCCTGAAAACCTGAACCCCTTCCTGCCTTTCCCGCAGTGGTTCAAGGACATCGTGGGCCGCATCTCCTGGAAGGATATGGGCAAAGTGATGGGCCAGGCGGACGTCGTCACCACACCTACCCCTCTGGCGGCGAAGGCCATGCACCAGCACGCGTTCCTTCGTAAGGTCCTGCCGCTGTCCAATGGCATTGATTCCGCAGCCTATGAGCTTCAACCGGGCGAAACGATCGAACCCCATGCCAATCCCACCGTTCTTTTCGCGGGACGGCTTGCGGAAGAGAAACACGTCAATGTGCTGATCGACGCCATTGCCAAGACCCCGCGCGAACTCAACGTGAACCTGGAAATCGTGGGTGGCGGCGAAGTCCGGCCTGCCCTTGAAGCCCAGGTTGCGAAGCTTGGGCTGGGGGACCGGGTGAGGTTCCTCGGGCTGGCGAGCGACGAGGACCTGCGCGAGGCCTACATCAAGGCGGACATTTTCTGCATGCCAGGCACTGCAGAACTTCAATCGTTGGTGACGCTCGAAGCAATGTCTGCCTCCACTCCGGTGCTGTTGGCCAATGCCATGGCACTTCCGCATCTGGTCCGCGACGGCGAAAACGGATACCTCTTCACACCGAACGACAGCACGGAGCTCGCAGCGAAGATCACCAAGCTGGTGGAGCTTCCCGAGGACCAGCTGAAGGCTATGGGCAAGGTGAGCCGCGAAATGGTGGAGCCGCACAGCATCAACGGCACCCTTCAGACCTTCGAGGACCTCTACCGCGGGGCTTCCTACGAGGACATGGTGGTGTGACAAAAGCACTCTCAAGTAGCTATTAGTATTGCTAGAGTGCATTTGCCCCAACTGCTGCTTCTTAGCGGCTGGCGGGGCGTCACGGGGCTATAGCTCAGCTGGTTAGAGCGCGGGACTCATAATCCTAAGGTCCTCGGTTCAAGTCCGAGTAGCCCTACATTTACACGGGAGCCGTGGTTGGCGTTTCATACGTCAGCCACGGCTCCTTTGCGTTCCCGCTGTGCGCTATCGCCGGGTAAGAGATCCCGGTGTGAAAATCCCCGAAGCCTGAATTCCTCCATTCATCTCGTTGCGGTGAACCGTGCAACTGCGGTATGTTACTCATCAGTAACTTACTACTCGCCGGTAACTTCCGGGGCCGTGACGTGGTCGCAGGTGACCACCCTTGAAGGAGCGCACATGTCCAACGCTGCATTCGATGCCAACAATCTCCCTTATGCCGATGGTGACTTCTACGCCTGTGAGCAGATGCTGACGGGCAAGGAGCAGGACCGCCTGGCCGAGGTTCGTGAATTCCTGGCCCGCGAGGTCAAGCCCATCGCCGTGGACTGCTGGAACCGCGCTGAGTTTCCGATGGAGCTCATCCCCAAGTTGGCGGAGATCGACCTCGTCAGCCCTGTGCGCCGGCAAGGCTATTCGAATCTGTTCGCTGGCATCCTCCATGCGGAAGTGACCCGCGCCGATGCTTCCGTTGCGACGTTCATGGGCGTGCACGACGGCCTGTTCACCGGCTCCATCGAAGCCCTGGCTTCCCAGGAGCAGAAGGATGCCTGGCTTCCGGACATCTACTCCCTGAAGAAGATCGGCGCGTTCGGTTTGACCGAGCCTCTGGGTGGTTCCGATGTGGCTGGTGGTACCCGGACCACCGCACGGCGCGATGGGGACCACTGGATCCTCAACGGTGCCAAGCGATGGATCGGCAACGCCACGTTCTCCGATTGGGTGGTCATCTACGCCAAGGATGTGGCCGACAATCAAGTTAAGGCCTTCCTCGTGGATACTTCGCTGCCCGGATACTCGGCAAGCAAGATCGAGAACAAGATCTCCCTGCGTACTGTTCAGAACGCGGACATCACCCTGGACAACGTGGTGGTGCCGGACTTCTTCAAGCTGGCCAACGCCAACAGCTTCCGCGATACCAATAAAGTCCTCAAGGTCACCCGGCTCGCCGTGGCCTGGCAAGCCGTGGGTCTTCAACTCGCTGCCTTCGATGTGGCCCGATCCTACGCGGTGGAGCGCCAGCAATTTGGCAGGCCCTTGGCGGCCTTCCAACTGGTGCAGAACCAGTTGGTTCAGATCCTGGGCAACGCGGTGGCATCAATGGGCATGATGGTGCGTTTGGCCCAGCTTGAGGATGCGGGCGTTGCAAAGGACGAGCAGTCAGCCTTGGCGAAGGCGTTCACTACTGCACGCATGCGGGAAAGTGTTGCCCTTGGCCGCGGGATCCTGGGCGGCAATGGCATTGTCACGGACTACGAAATGGCCAAGATCTTCTCCGACGCCGAGGCCATCTACTCCTACGAAGGCACGCACGAGATCAACACCCTGGTGACTGGGCGGGCTATCACTGGAGTCTCGGCCATCGTGTAGGTTTTCTGCCATCGTCCAGGTGCCGGGCTCCCGTTCAATCGGGCCTAATCCAGCGGCAGCAGGATGGATGGCCTCAGGTCCTCCACGAATCCCAAGGGGTTCACGTAGTCCTCGCCGCGGCGGACGCCCCAGTGCAGGCAAGCAGTGGCGCTGCAGTGTCCGGCGTCCAGGGAGCCGATCGCCTGGCCCTTGCGCACCGTATCTCCGGGCTTCAGGTCACTCGTCACCGGCTCAAAACTGCTGCGTAGGCCGTCGCCGTGATCGATCGTAAGGACCGGACGGTCAACCACGACGCCGGCAAAGGTCACCACGCCATCGGACGGCGCGGTGACCGTAGCGCCGTCGAGCGCTGGCCCCACATCCACGCCGCGGTGTCCGCTTAGCCAAGGCTTGTCCGGCGGATCGAAGGTCCGAAGGACGGCGGGTTCAGGGGAGAGGGGCCAGCTCCACCGCTCGTTCTCCGACGACGTCGCGCCGGGGCTTCCGGCCATGGTCACGGCGAGGACAACAGTGGATATGAAGAGCTTCAAAATAGCCATGTACCAAGGCTTTCCGCTCCCGCGCTGCCGTGCCATCCCCGGGCTGCCCTATGTGGACAACATCCCTTTCGGGCGGTCAAACGAGTGGTGCTCCTGTAGTACACTTGGTGGAGCAGTTTGCTGTGCCCTCAAGCTAGTTCAGGAGCATGTCTCATTCAGATATGTGAGGGTCCCGAGCTGACTACGCGTATCCAGCCCACCACCAGCGAAGCCTCTTGGCTTTAGGCTGCGGAGGATTGTGCCTCTTGCGGTCCGGTTGAGCCTTTGTGGCCCCACTCCGGATGAGAAGTGCAATGGATGCCAGGAGCCGCGCCCGTCCGGGCAAAGGCTAAACAACCGTCAACTATTGGCAGGGTAAGAGCAGCCCCATGGGCTCTCTCATGAATGACCTGCCGGAAGGAGCGTCGGCATGCCCGTCGTAACTATGCGCCAGCTGCTTGACAGCGGCGTCCACTTTGGACACCAGACCCGTCGTTGGAACCCGAAGATGAAGCGCTTCATCTTCACGGAGCGCAACGGCATCTACATCATTGACCTCCAGCAGTCGCTGTCCTACATCGACCGCGCCTACGAGTTCGTCAAGGCTACTGTCGCCCACGGCGGCACCGTCCTGTTCGTCGGCACCAAGAAGCAGGCTCAGGAAGCAATTGCCGAGCAGGCTACCCGCGTTGGCCAGCCGTACGTGAACCAGCGTTGGTTGGGCGGTATGCTCACCAACTTCCAGACTGTCGCCAAGCGTATCCAGCGCATGAAGGAACTCGAAGAGATCAACTTCGAGGACGTCGCCGGCTCGGGTTACACCAAGAAGGAGCTCCTGCTCCTCAAGCGCGAACTCACCAAGCTTGAGTCCAACCTCGGTGGTATCCGCAACCTGACCAAGGCCCCGTCTGTTCTGTGGGTTGTTGACACCAAGAAGGAACACCTTGCTGTCGACGAAGCCAAGAAGCTGAACATCCCGGTTGTTGCCATCCTGGACACCAACTGCGATCCCGACGAAGTTGACTTCCCGATCCCGGGCAACGACGACGCCATCCGCTCCGTCAACCTGCTCACCCGCGTTGTTGCCGACGCCGTTGCTGAGGGCCTCATCGCCCGCAACCAGCGCGCCACCGGCACCACCGAGGCTCCGGAAGAGCCGCTGGCCGAGTGGGAGCGCGAGCTCCTCGAAGGCAGCAAGGCTGAAGAAGCTCCGGCCGCCGAGGCTGCTGAAGCTCCCGCTGCTGAAGCTGCATCCGGCGAAGCCGAAGAAGCCAAGTAAATCTGGACCTTCCCTGAGGCCGGAAACGGCATCGGGGGCAACTGACAGGATGGCGGCTCACATGGTGGGCTGCCGTCCTGTCAGTCCGTAAACACACAACTTTCTAGACAGAGGGGTTCACATGGCGAACTACACTGCTGCTGACATCAAGGCCCTGCGCGAGCGCACCGGCGCCGGCATGATGGACGTCAAGAAGGCTCTTGACGAGGCCAACGGTGACGCCGAGAAGGCCATCGAGATCATCCGCATCAAGGGCCTCAAGGGCGCTACCAAGCGCGAAGGCCGCTCCACCGCTGAGGGCCTGGTTGCTGCCAAGGTTACCGGCGGCGTGGGCGTAATGATCGAGGTCAACTGCGAGACCGACTTCGTCGCCAAGGCTGACAAGTTCATTCAGCTCGCTGACAAGGTCCTCAACGTTGCAGTCGAGTCCGGCGCAGCCGACCTCGAAACCCTGCTCGCCACCGAGGTCGACGGCAAGCCGCTGTCCGAGATCGTCATCGAAGAGGGCGCTGTCCTCGGCGAAAAGGTTGTTGTCCGCCGTATTTCCCGCGTTGAGGGCACCACGGTTGACGCTTACCTGCACAAGACCTCCAAGGACCTTCCTGCACAGGTCGGCGTCCTGTTCGCTGTTGACGGTGAAGGCGAAACCGCTGCCACCGCAGCACACGACATCGCCGTCCACGTGGCAGCCATGGCTCCGAACTACCTGACCCGCGAAGACGTCCCGGCCGAACTGGTCGAGTCCGAGCGCCGCATCGCTGAAGAGACTGCCAAGGCTGAAGGCAAGCCGGAAGCTGCACTCGCCAAGATTGTTGAAGGCCGCGTGACGGGCTTCTACAAGGGCGAGGTCCTGGTTGACCAGGCATTCGCCAAGGATTCCAAGAAGACTGTTGCACAGGTCCTCGAAGAAGCCGGCGTCAAGGCAACCGCAGTATCCCGTTTCCGCGTCGGAAACTAGTAATTCATGAAAAGGGGTGGTCACTTCGGTGGCCGCCCCTTTTTCATGCACCCGTCCGGGTAGTATCTGCGCGGACCCACAGCACGATAATCTAGCCAGAGTCCACCAACGGGAAGGCACCATGGAAACCGTCAATACTGCAATCCAGCCCGAGAAGACCCGCCGCCGTGTACTTCTGAAACTTTCCGGCGAGGTCATCGGCGGAGGCAAGCTCGGCGTCGATCCTGAAACCGTGCGCGCCATTGCCAAGCAGATCGCTGCTGCCGTCGCTGACGTTGAAGTAGCCATTGTGGTTGGCGGTGGAAACTTCTTCCGCGGAGCCGAACTATCCCAGAGCGGCATGGACCGGTCCCGTGCGGACTACATGGGCATGCTCGGCACGGTCATGAACTGCCTTGCGCTGCAGGACTTCCTGGAGCAAGCGGGCGTCGAAACCCGCGTCCAAAGCGCCATCACCATGGGCCAGGTGGCAGAGGCGTACATTCCGCGCCGGGCCATCCGCCACATGGAAAAGGGCCGCGTGGTCATCTTCGGTGCAGGAGCCGGTCTGCCGTACTTCTCCACGGATACGGTAGCTGCCCAGCGTGCGCTCGAAGTCCACGCCGACGTCGTACTGATGGCCAAGAGCGGTGTGGATGGCGTCTACACCGCAGATCCCAAGAAGGATTCCACGGCCGAAAAGCTTGATGTCCTCAGCTATGACGACGCCCTGCGCCGGGACATCCGTGTCATGGACCAGACAGCCATGACCATGTGCAAGGACAACAACCTCTCCATGGTGGTCTTTGGCATGGAGGGCGAGGGCAACGTTACCCGCGCCATCCTGGGTGAAACGCTGGGAACCCTGGTTACTCCCTAGCAGCGGCTAGGATATTTCTAGGACCGTCCGCCCTCGTGGCGGATCTTTACTGTGCATTCCTGTAACGTGCATTGCCGCCCGCAGTTGGGCAGCGACTATTTTCTGAGGAGAAACCCGTGATCGAAGAGACCTTGCTCGAAGCCGGCGAGAAGATGGACAAGGCGGTTGAGGTAGCCAAGGAAGATTTCGCCTCGATCCGTACGGGCCGGGCAAACCCCGGGCTCTACAACAAGGTGATCGTGGAGTACTACGGCACTCCCACCCCGCTGCAGCAGCTGGCATCTTTCGCAGTTCCGGACGCAAGGACCATCCTCATCACGCCGTACGACAAAACGGCACTGCGTGACATCGAGAAAGCCTTGAGCGACTCCGAAGTTGGCGCCAACCCCTCCAACGACGGCAACATCATCCGTGTCACTATCCCGGAGCTCACCAAGGAGCGCCGCAAGGAATACGTCAAGATCGTCAAGGGCAAGGGTGAAGACGCCAAGGTCTCCATCCGCAGCATCCGCCGCAAGGCCAAGGACGCTATCGACAAGTTCGTCAAGGACGGCGACGCCGGCGAGGACGAAGGGTCCCGCGGTGAGAAGGAACTCGACGCCATCACCAAGCAGCACGTCGACAGCATCGACGAACTGCTCAAGCGCAAGGAAGCCGAGCTGCTCGAGGTCTAATGAACCAGGCAGAGCCGGCACCCGCTGGGAGGGTCCCGACACGCGACACGAGCAAACGCGTCAGGCGCTTGCGAGGGAACCCGACGCCGAAGGCAGGCCGTAATCTACCGGCTGCCATCGGCGTCGGGCTTGCCATGCTTTTCGCCGTTCTTGGGGGATTGCTGTTCCTTCCGCTCGGATTCGTCCTGCTCACCACATCGTTTGCGGTATTGGGCGTTTGGGAAGTTTTCAGGGCCCTTGAGGCCCAGGGAACCAGGATGCCGATCATCCCCGTGATGATCGGAACTTTGGTGATGCCGGTTTCCGCCTACTTCGGCGGTTTGGAAGGCTTGTTGTTCACCATGACGGCAAGCTGCGTCGCGGTGCTGCTGTGGCGCTCCATCGAGAGTGCCGCAGGCGCTCCCCGCAGCGTTTTCGCGGGTGTCTTCACTCTCGCCTGGATACCCTTCCTGATCAGCTTCGCCGCGCTGCCGCTGCATGCCAGCGGTGGCGCGACTCCAGTTGGCTTATGGCCGGACGGAATCCCAGGGGGAGCCTGGCAGATTGCCACGATGCTGCTCCTGGTCGTATCGAATGACACGTTCGGTTACATCGTGGGCGCCTCCTTCGGGAAGCACCCCATGGCACCGAAAATCAGTCCCAAGAAGTCCTGGGAAGGATTTGCAGGTTCTGTCGCGGGCGCCATGATCATTGGCGTTCTCGCGTGTGTCCTCATGTTGGACAAACCGTGGTGGGTTGGCCTGGTGCTGGCTACCGGCATGGTTGCTGCTTCGACGGCGGGAGACCTCGCCGAGTCCATGGTCAAGCGCGAACTTGGCGTGAAGGACATGAGCAGCATCCTCCCCGGCCACGGTGGCGTCATGGACCGTTTGGACTCGATCGTTTTCGCGGCCCCTGTAGCCTATGTTCTGTTCGCGCTGCTGAGCGGCGTCTGACAACCCCGATGAAGGAAAATTAGTGGCCTTGGATATTCGTCGCCAGATTCCCGCAACGTTCGATCGCGTTGAGCGCAGAAAGTACGGCTACAACGCCAAGCAAGTGGACGCGTTCCTTAGCCGTGCCAGGACTTCTTTCGAGAACCCTGTGGGTGCCGCCGATCAAGTGGCCAGCACGGATGTACGCGATGTAGCTTTTGACCCGGTCAAGGGTGGGTACGACGCCAACAGCGTCGACGCCGCCTTGGACCGGCTTGAGGACGCCTTCGCGCGCCGGGAACGCGACGACCTCATCAGCCAGCAGGGTGAGGAAGCCTGGCTGCGGCAGATCGGTAAGCTCTCCGGCATCCTTCGTGGACGGCTGCACCGGCCCGACGGCGAACGATTCCGCCGCCCGGCCAAGAAGAAAGTCCGAAGCTACAACGTCCAGGACGTGGATGCGCTCTGCGCCGAACTCATCGGTTACCTGGAGCACGATCAGCCCCTTAGCGTGGACACCGTGCGGCGGGCAGTCTTCCGCGCCGCCAAGGGGGACGAAGGCTATGACGAGGCCCAGGTGGATGCATTCCTTGACCGCGTGGTTGAACTGATGGCGGCCATCGACTAACAAAGCCACAAAACTAACGTGGCGTTGGAGAGATGGGTGGGTTGTTCTTCCACACATCGAGGTAGCGGCGCCTGCCGCGGGCGAGTGCTGTAACGAAAAAAGCCAAGGCTGCCCCTAGGGCAACGCTTACTGCGACAGCGGCTGGCAGTCCTGCAACCAACAGCGCCGAGCCCACCAATAAGGCGATCAGTGCTGCGTTTACGGTTGCCATGAACACCATGCTGCTGCCAGCTACCTGACTGAAGTCCTTCCTGCCGCCGAAGAAGTAGTATGTACGTTTCGAGCCTTCCTCGTCGTCGTGGGACGCAGCCATAAGGTACCTCGCCATGCCTGGGTCCAGATCCACGTACGCGGCTCGCAACCGGTTCATGGCGATGACGTACATCAGATCCTCCATCCCGACGCTCATGACGCGTATGTGGGTGAGGAGCCCCACCATAAGGTCAATGGTGAGGATGGTCAGCGCGAATGCCCTGAAGGCTTCGGAGAATTGCGTCGCCTGACCCACCAGGGCCACACTCAGCAGGCTGGCCGATGTGAACGTCAGGAACATGCTGATACGTGTGAGGACCTCACCTTGGGTGGTGCTCCTGGAAGCAAGAAGGCTCCAATGTTCGGTGGCCAGCAACTGGGCCCGGATGCTCAGGGACGCGGCCGGCGGTTCTTCGGACATGGCGTCATTGTCCACCTTGCCCTATGCGCGGACAACAGGTGGCCGGTTTCAGTGCCAGTGGTCTTCTTCGCCAGTGGTCTGTCCTTCGCCAGTGGTCACCGTTCGGTAGCCACTGGCCGTTCCGGAACGTGCAGGCGGGACATCACGCGGTTCACGGAAGCCGGCACACGGTTCTTGGTCCAGACCGAGACCGCCACCGTCACTGCGAAAGCAGCGGGGACCGTCCACGCAGCCGGTTGGGCCAGCCATGCAGGAGCGTTGCCTTGGCCCATGACAGTGCCAATCACCATGGCCCCGCCGCACAGCAGCGCACCTGTCACCATCCCCGCAATTGCCCCGGCATCGGTCAGCCCACGCCACCAGATTCCCAGCAGCAATACGGGACAAATGGTGGAGGCCGTAAAGGCAAAGACGAGTCCAACACTTCCGGCCAAGGCAAGGGTGTCTGTCATGAAAGCAAAACCCAAAGGCACGACGGCGGCCAGCAGCGCTGCGAGGCGGAATCCCCGGACGCTTCCTCCAAAGAGGTCCTGGCTGATGACGCCTGAGAGCGAAACTACCAGCCCGGACGTGGTGGACAGGAACGCGGCAAAAGCGCCGGCGACCACGAGGGCTGAGAGGAGTTCACCGGCTGTTCCACCCACGAGCTTGCCGGGCAACAGCAGCACCAAGGCATCGGCCTGTCCGGACTGTGCAAGTTCCGGGGCGAAGATTCTTCCCAAAGCGCCGGAAAGCGTGGGGAAGAGATAAAACACGGAAAGCAGCCCAAGGACGATCAGTGTGGTGCGTCGTGCGGATTGTCCATCGGGATTTGTGTAGAAGCGCACTAGGACGTGGGGCAGGCCCAGTGTCCCGAAAAGCAATGCCACCATGAGCGAGATGTTCTGATAGGCGCTGGCGGCTGGCTGACCAGTGGGATTGACCGGGAGTTGGGCTTGGTGCGGGGTGTCGTTTCCAGCCAGCACCAGGAGCACGAATATCACAGGAACGGCCAACGCAGTCAGCTTGAGCCAATATTGGAAAGCCTGAACGAACGTAATGGACCGCATCCCACCAGCCACCACCGTCAGGCACACCACCAGCACCACCGCCGTCGAGCCTACCCACGACGGCAGGCCCGTGGTGATGCGGATGGTGAGCGCAGCGCCATGAAGCTGGGGCACGATGTACAGCCAGCCGACGGCCACCACCACCAGGCTTGTGACGCGTCGAACCACCCTTGAATCCAGGCGCGCCTCCGTGAAGTCAGGGATGGTGTACGCGCCGGAGCGCCGCAGGGGAGCGGCAACGAAAAGCAACAGCATGAGGTAGCCGGCGGTGTAGCCAACAGGGAACCACAAGGCATCGGTTCCGGACAGCAGGATCAGTCCCGCGACTCCCAGGAAGCTCGCGGCGGACAGGTATTCGCCGCCAATCGCTGAAGCATTCCACCACGGCGGGACTGTGCGTGAGGCAACGTAGAAGTCTCCCGTTGTGCGGGAGATGCGCAGCCCATAGAAGCCAATGACCGCCGTCGTGATCGAAACTGCCAGAAAGGCGACCAAGCCAACAGCAGGGTTCACTTGTCCTCCACAAGGTCCCGATATCGGGCTTCGTTGCGTGCCGCCGCGCGGTTGTAGAGCCAGGCGCTGAGGCCGATCACAGGGTAGATCCCCAGCCCCAGCAACAGCCAGTCGAGCGGAATGCCCAGGATCCTGGTCTCAGCCACCCCTGGTCCGAAGACCAGCAACACGGCGAACGAAGCAAGGATCAGCAGGAAGCCGCAGGCCACCACCAGGGCGAGGCGCAACTGTGAGCGGATAAGGGAACGGACGAAAACGCGTCCCACGTCCGAATCCTCGGCGACTTCGCCACCGTAAGGGAACCGGGTGGGGGCCGGTATCGCTGCTTGGCGTGGTGCTGTGACCCGAACGCGCGTCATCCTTGAGGCCGGATGCGGGTGGATTGCAGCTTGTCACGCACCGATGGCAGGTGGCGCCGGCTAATAGGCAGTTCCGCGCCGGCCACTCTTACGCTGGGCGCAGTCGCAGAGAGCTTCAGATGCCCCACGTGGTCCAAGGCAATCAGGTAGCTGCGGTGGATCCGGATGAACCCGGCTTCGGCCCACTTCTGTTCCAGATCGCTGAGCGGGACGCGGATCAAGTAACTGGCCTCGGCCGTGTGCAACCTGGCGTAATCGCCCTGCGCCTGCACATAGCTGACATCATCGCGACGGATCATGCGGGTGGTGCTTCCCAGATCCACCGTGATCATTTCGGGAGCAGGAGCGCCGTCCTTGATCAGCTCGCTGATCCGGTCCACGGAACGTGCAAGCCGTTCGGCACGGAGCGGCTTGAGGAGATAGTCAATGGCCGCGAGGTCGAAAGCCTCCAACGCGCAGTCTTCATCAGCGGTGACAAACACGACGGCGGGCGGGCTGCTGCTGCGCGCGATGGCGCGGGCGATGTCCAAACCGGAAAGGGCAGGCATATGGATGTCAAGGAACACGGCGTCAACTGACTCCCGTTCCAACATCCGCAAAGCCTCGGCCCCGGAAGAGGCCCGATGGATAGTGCCGATGCGCGCATCCCGCCCTAGCAGGAAAGCGAGCTCCTCCACGGCGGGCAGTTCGTCGTCAGCGACGAGCACGTTGATCATGATTAAAGATTAGCCCCGTGTGTCAGGCGTCATGTCCGGGCTGGGATTTGGGGACCCGCATGGTGATCAGCGTTCCTTCACCCGGAGCCGTTTCGATGACGAGACCGTGCTCGTCCCCGTAGACCTGCCGCAAGCGGGCATCGACGTTCCGCAAGCCCACGTGCTCACCGTCCGTATGTCCGGCAAGCACCGACCGCAGGTGCTCAGGTTCCATCCCCACACCGTCGTCCTCGATGGTGACCTCGGCGAACGCGCCGGAATCATTGGCGCAAATGGTGATGTGTCCGGGGCCTTCCTTCGCCTCAAGGCCGTGCCGGACCGCGTTCTCCACCAGCGGTTGCAGGCTAAGGAACGGTATGACGGTGCTCAGCACTTCGGGTGCGATCCGAAGGCTCACCTGCACGCGCTCGCCGAACCGGGCCCGTTCCAGAAGGAGGTAGCGGTCGATGCAGCGCAGTTCCTCGGCCACGGTAGTGAAGTCGCCATGCCTTCGGAAGGAGTACCGGGTGAAGTCGGCGAACTCCACCACGAGCTCCCTTGCCCGGGCAGGATCCGTATTGATGAAGGAAGCGATCGCGTTCAAGGAGTTGTAAATGAAGTGCGGGCTGATCTGGGCACGAAGAGCCCGGACTTCGGCCTCCATCAGCAGCGTCCGCGAAGCCTCCAACTCAGCCAGCTCAAGCTGGGCAGCAATCCAGTCAGCCACTTCGCTGGTGGCCCGTACCAGCCCGGCGCCAGCTGCAGGCGCCAGTGCTGCCACCGAACCGACCACTTTGGAGCCGGCACGGATGGGGGCAATGACAGCACTGAAATCGTGGTGACCGTGCTCGGATTTTGCGGACGCCGAATGCCCGGCGTGGGGCACCACGGCAGTCCGGCCCGTCGCCAGCACTTCAGCGGCGAGACGCATGAGGGAGGGCCTCAGCTCCTCGGCAACTCCGTCCCAGGCAAGGACCGAACCGGTGTCCGTGATGGCCAATGCATCGCAGCCGAGGAGCATCCGCAGTTGCTTGCTCGCCTTGGCCGCGCCGGCTGCCTGCAGCCCGCCACGCAGATGCTGCCCCGCACGCGAGGCAGCATGAAGTGTGTTGTAGGTGGCCCGTTCAGCATCCGTGCCCAGGTCCCGGAAGGAGCGGATTACCTTCAGCCCAACACCCACGACGACGGCGACTGCCAGGACGATCACGGCGATCGCGGCTGCGGTGAAGAGCGGGGAGTCAGGCATAGAGCCAGCGTATCGGGATGCCCGCTCACATCCTGTGAACTGGTCCCCGTTTGTTGGACTGGCTAATTGGGATTCTAGGCTGCGAGGGTCTGGGCCCGGTATTGGACCGGGCTTAGGCCCTTGAGTTTGGTGGAGATTCTTTCGTTGTTGTACCAGGTGATGTATTCGTGCAGTGCTGGTGCCAGGGCTTCGGTGCTGAGGAACCGGACGTGGTGGAAGAGTTCTTCCTTGAGGTGTCCGAAGAAGTTTTCCATGACGGCGTTGTCGTAGCAGTTGCCCCTGCGGGACATTGACTGGGTGGCGCCGGCATCGTTGAGCAGGACCCGCCAGGAGTGGTGCTGGTATTGGAAGCCTTGGTCCGAATGCACCAGCGGGTGCTGTCCCGGTTCCAGGCAGGCGATGGCCTGGCGCAGTGAGCTGTTGGCAAGTTCCAGGTTCGGTGAACTGCCAACGGAATAAGAGATGATCTGCCGGTCAAAAAGATCCATGACCGGTGAAAGGTAGAGCTTGTGGTCCCCGACGCGGAACTCGGTGACGTCGGTGACCCACTTCTGGTTCGGAGCATCGGCGTCAAACTTCCGGTTCAGCAGGTTCGGTGCAATCACACCCTGTTCGCCTTGGTAAGAGTTATAGCGTTTC
The DNA here is from genome assembly GCA_050627125.1 of Arthrobacter sp. 21a14. Taxonomy (GTDB): domain Bacteria; phylum Actinomycetota; class Actinomycetes; order Actinomycetales; family Micrococcaceae; genus Arthrobacter. The sequence continues at coordinate 2,184,225 of CP192487.1, forward strand.
CGCCGCCGGACCTTGCAGCGCAGGTGTAACGCGCGCATCAGCTTCAACACGGTCTTCTTCGCGACCACCCACCCCTTCTTCATCAGCTCGGTATGGATGCGCCGGTGGCCGTAGCGGCCATGGTTGGCCGTGAAAACCTCCGTGATGGCGCTCTTGAGTGTTTCCTTCGGGTCCGGGGACTCGAGCCGGGCCTGGTGATAGAAGAACGTCGAGCGGGCCAGACCCGCGGCCTGCAGCAGGACCGGGAGCCGGTAATCAGCCTTGAGAGCGATGAGGGCTTGAACCTTCACCGTTGTTCCTGAGCCCTCAAGGCACGCAATTTTCCCAAGTAGGCCACCTGTGCCCGCAACAGTTCGTTTTCCCGACGCAACTGCTCAAGCTCCGAAGCCTCCCCGGCCCGCGGCCCGGCCGCCGACTTCGCGGAGGGCACGACCCCAGGTTCCCGGGAAGCCGCGGTCTCGGACTTCGCTGGCCTGCCGTTGCGTTTGGGCCGCAACCCGTCCTCACCCTCCAAACGATAATCCCTGACCCATTTCTGGAGCTGTTGCCGCGAAGACAGGCCCGCTTCAACCGCCAGATCCTGCCCGGTTTCGCCCGCAAGGAAGCGCTGCACCAACGCCAGCTTGACCTCGAAAGAGTATGACTTCGGTGCCCTGCTCACCAGCACTCCTCGCCCATGAATCCTCCACAACCCATACAACGACCTCACCGCCACAGCAGGGGCACCCAGGAACCGGGCCGTCGTCCGATACCCCAGACCCCTTTCAAAACACGCTACAGCCGACACCCGCTGCACCACAGACAATGAACTACGCGAACTCATAAAACTGCTCCCCTCAAAACGGAACTGCGATTCACAGTCCAACTTCAGGGGAGCAGTTCACTGCGCCGTTTTCCCCAACGTTCTCTCACGTCCCACCGGGTTTTCCCCAACGTTCTCGCATATCCCACCGTTCGGCGCAGCATCCTGACCGTTGGGCGACGGTGGCAGCTGGTTCTCTGGAACCGCTGGCACGGCGCGTTCGATAGTGATTGCAGTCACATTGGCAAAGCGTGTGGAGCTGATGTGGACACATCACAATCAGGAGGAACCATGGGTAATGAGGCCCAACCCCAAGACGCAACGGCGTCCGTGGACTTCCAGGAAGTCCAGCAGACGGAACGGTTCACGACGCTGCGCAAGCGGCACCGCAGTTTTGTCTTCCCGATGGCAGTGGCGTTCCTGCTTTGGTATTTCGCCTACGTTCTCTTGGCCGACTACGCCGTCGGCTTCATGTCCATCAAAGTTTGGGGCAACATCAACGTCGGCCTGATCCTCGGGCTGCTCCAATTTGTCACCACTTTCGGCATCACCGCCTGGTACGTGAGCTACTCCAACAGGAAGCTGGACCCCATCGCGGCCGAGATCCGCAACGAGATCGAGGGCCACCAGTTCGATAAGGACGGCAATGTGATCAGAGGGGCAGCCAAATGAACACAAACCACATCAGCACCGTTGTCCCCGCGGTCAACGTCGCCGCATTGAAGGATACGACGCTCCTCAATATGGGCATTTTCGCCCTCTTCGTGGCGGTCACGATGGTGATCGTCTTCCGGGCCAGCAGGAACAACAAGACCGCGGCGGACTACTATGCGGCAGGCCGTTCATTCACCGGTTCACAAAACGGTACAGCGATTGCCGGCGACTACCTTTCCGCGGCCTCGTTCCTGGGCATCACGGGCGCCATTGCGATCAACGGATATGACGGGTTCCTTTACTCCATCGGCTTCCTCGTCGCATGGTTGGTGGCATTGCTCCTCGTGGCCGAGCTCTTGCGCAACACCGGCAAGTTCACCATGGCCGATGTCTTGTCGTTCAGGCTGCGCCAGCGGCCGGTCCGCATCGCGGCTGCCCTCTCCACCCTTGCGGTTTGCTTCTTTTACCTCCTCGCGCAAATGGCAGGAGCCGGTAGCTTGATTTCGCTCCTGTTGGGCATCAGCGACTGGGGCGGACAAGCTTTGGTGATCATCGTCGTCGGCGCCTTGATGATCATGTACGTCCTCATCGGAGGCATGAAGGGCACCACGTGGGTGCAGATTATCAAAGCCATCCTGCTGATTGCCGGTGCTGCCGTCATGACAGCCTGGGTACTCGCGATCTACGGCTTCAACCTGTCCAACCTGCTGGGGTCCGCCGCTGAGGCCGCCAACAACCCGAACGTTCTCAACCCGGGCCTGCAGTACGGAAAGACGGAGACGTCCAAGCTTGATTTCATGTCCCTGGGCTTGGCGTTGGTCCTGGGCACGGCAGCTTTGCCACACGTTCTCATGCGCTTCTACACGGTCCCCACGGCAAAGGAAGCGCGCAAATCCGTGGTCTGGTCGATCTGGCTGATCGGCCTGTTCTACCTGTTCACGCTGGTACTGGGTTACGGTGCAGCAGCTTTGGTTGGAGCAGACACCATTAAGTCCGCACCCGGCGGCGTCAACTCTGCCGCACCCCTGCTGGCCTTCCACCTCGGTGGGCCGCTGCTGCTCGGCTTCATATCCGCCGTCGCTTTTGCGACTATCCTGGCCGTGGTGGCCGGACTGACCATCACCGCGGCAGCGTCCTTTGCCCATGACATTTACGCCAATGTCATCTCAAAGGGCAAAGCCGACGCCACCACAGAGGTCAAGGTAGCCCGGCGCACAGTTGTAGTGATCGGTATCCTGGCCATCCTGGGTGGTATCTTCGCCAACGGCCAGAACGTCGCCTTCCTTGTGGCTCTTGCCTTCGCAGTGGCAGCTTCGGCCAACCTGCCAACCATCGTCTACTCGTTGTTCTGGCGGAAGTTCACCACCCAGGGCGCCGTATGGAGCATGTATGGCGGCCTGGCCTCGGCCATCCTGCTCATCACGTTCTCGCCTGTGGTTTCCGGTGCAAAGACGTCCATGATCCAGGGAGCCAACTTCGCGTTCTTCCCGCTGAGCAATCCGGGCATCGTATCGATCCCCCTCGCCTTCCTGCTGGGCTGGCTGGGGACCGTCCTGGATAAGCGCCGTGAGGATCCGGCCAAGCAAGCGGAGATGGAAGTCCGCTCGCTGACAGGTATCGGTGCAGAGAAAGCGGTGGATCACTAAAGTTCAACAAGAATCAGGGCCAAACACGGGGGCTCCTTCTGCCAAACGGCGGGGGAGCCCCTTGGTCATCCAAGCCCTCAGGCATGACCACTAAATCACTTCTTGAGGCTGAGCCATTCCTTCAACTGTTCCAAAGGCCATGTGGTGACGATCCGTTCTTTTGGCACCCCAAGTGCCTCGGCACGTTCGGCGCCGTATTGAAGGAAATCGAGTTGGCCCGGGGCATGGGCATCACTGTCAATGCTGAACAGGCAGCCGGCGTCCAGTGCCATCTTGATCAGCGCGTCCGGAGGGTCCTGCCGCTCCGGCCGTGAATTGATTTCGACGGCGACTCCCCACTCGGCACATTCGGTAAAGACCTTCATGGCATCGAATTCGGACTCAGGCCGGGTGCCGCGCGATCCTTGGACCAGACGGCCAGTGCAATGCCCCAAGACGTTGGTGTGTGGATCACTGATTCCGCCCAACATCCGCTTGGTCATGGTCTGCTTGTCCGAGCGCAGCTTCGAATGGACACTGGCCACCACCACGTCCAGCCGGTCCAGCATTTCCGGCGATTGGTCCAGTGTCCCGTCCTCCAGGATGTCCACTTCGATGCCTTTGAGCAGGCGGAAGCCGTCCTGATTGGCGTTGATTCCATCCACCACACTGAGCTGTTTTTCAAGCCGCTCCACGCTGAGGCCATTGGCGATGGTCAGATTGGGGGAGTGGTCAGTGAGGGCGAGGTATTCACGACCCAGGGTTTTGGCGGCAGCCACCATGGTTTCAATCGGTGAGCCGCCGTCGGACCAATTGCTGTGGCTGTGCAGGTCACCGCGTAACGCAGCCTTGAGGGTGTCGCCGCCGGACGCCAAGGATTCGGCTCCGCGCTCGCGAAGGTCGGCCAGATAATCGGGGACCTTGTCTTCCATTGCCTGGGTGATGACTTCAGCGCTTCGGTCCCCCACACCTTTCAGGCTGGTGACTCTTCCGTTCCGGACGAGCCTGGCCAACTCGTCGGGCGGAAGCTGCCGAACGGCGTCGGCCGCTTTCCTGAAGGCCTGGACCTTGAAGGTAGGGGCTTGGCCGCGTTCCAACCAAAAGGAGATTTCTTCGAGCGCCTCAACGGGATCCATGGCTCCATGATCCACGAACCGAGCGCACCATCAACAGTGGGCAATGCTGATGGTGAGCCGGTCCGGGCCCATTGCCACTAGTGGTGGCGGCTTGGAATCAGTGTTGGAGGTGTTCCTCCAGAGGGCGCCAGTCCATGTTCCCCGTGCTCCCCGTGGGGCACGGCGTGTTGGCCGGCCATGGATGCGGCCAATCCCGGCGTGGCCACTGATGCAACAACGACGGCGGCCCCGAACGCGGCTGCCAGAAGCCGCCCGGTCCTTGGCAGGCCGTGGGCGCCGCCGTCGTTGGTCTTTTGCTGCCGGCCCAGCCAACCGCCTCCACCAAGTACCATCAGCGTTAGTCCCAGGGCGGCAAGATGGCTCACTTCAAGAGAGCGTTCACTAGCCGCCAAAGCCCCTGCGAGGACGCCGATGTGGGCAGCGGCGGCAACCGCCATGGCGGGAAAGGCAAGCCGACGGAAGACGAGGGAGTTCCGGTGGAGCCCCCACAAAGACCACGCCAGGAAGGCCAGGCCAGCTGCGAGGGCCACCACTCCGAGAACCACCAAGCCAGGCGCGCCAGCTTCTGTGAGGTAGCCGGCCGCAATGGACAGCTCCACCATTCCGCTGGCCATGGCAGCGAAGTAGACGAACAACAACGCGGCGGCGTTCAGCGTGGGGTGATGTTTGACTGCCATGGCACTATCCTCGGTCTCGATGGTTTCGCGGTCAGGGGTTCCGCTATCAGGCGCGGGCTGAGACGACGACGGCCTTGTCCTGGGACAGGGCCACACCCAGAAGCACCACAGCGCTGGCCAGGTGCAGCACGTTATCTGCCCCGTTCAGGGCGATGATGTTCAGCGAAGTTCCCACGAGGAACAGCCCGAGGATACCCACCAGCAGGTAGACGCCGCCGACAGCCGTGTTGACGGATTTGGAAAGCGTGACACTGTTCATGCCCGCATAAAGAAGGGCGGCACCGATGGCCAAGTGAATGACGTTGTGCAGGGGGTTCACCGCGAAGATGATCAGGTTGGCACCTTCTGTGGCGAAGAACCCGGTTCCCGAGGTGACGAAGAATCCGAGCACGCCTACCAAAAGGTACACGGCTCCGAAGATGGTGGCGATCAAGCGATTGGGCGAAGTGCGCATTGGTCCGAACCTTCCGGTGATGGCAGGGAGTTTCCCGGCCGTCCTGTGGAACCCCGGACGGGGTTCTCAAACAGTGATTCGGACCATGCGTTGACGCGGATGGGTGGAAACCGGGATATTTTTTCCGCCGTTATGGACGGAGGCGGATGCTGCTCATTTTGAGATCGTCGGTCCCTTCGAAAACGTACTTGAGATCGATGGTCTTGCCACTGCATTGCAGGGTTCCCGCGATGTCCGCTTTATTATTGCCGTTGTTCGAGTTCACGCTCACCGAGCTGTAATTGGGTTTGCATGAGTCATCAAGTTCCAGGCTGGCTATGCCGTCGATGAAGGACTGCTTATCCAGTTCGTCCTTCAAGGCCTGGTGCAGGTAGTTGTCGTAGGCCTGCTCTGTTTGACCTGAAACCACCAGGTTGGTGAACTCGTCAGCCAAAGACCTCGCCTTCGACGTCGCGCCGCCCACGACGTTCACCAGCACCAGGACGCCCACTACGGCCAGGACGATCACTCCTGCCACAATGCTCAGGACAATCCAGAGCATTTTTCTACTCTTGGCCGGCTGCGGAAACTGCTCGCCGTACTGCCCCGGGTACTGGCCGGGCGAATACTGTCCCGGCGCATACTGATCTTGGGGGTACTGGCCTTGCGGGTACGGGTTTTGGTCCGGTGGGTACTGTCCCGGGGCGTATTGGCCTTGGGAGTCCGGGGACGACGGCGGCTGTTGCCACTGCGGCGGAGTCCCGTTCGGTTGTGGGTACCCAGGACCGGGTGGGACGGGTGGTGTGTTCTGGCCGTACTCGCTTCCACCGTATTGATTTCCGCTGCGCTGTCCGTCGCGACCATTCGGTTCTTGCGCGTTGCTCACTGTAGTGCCCCTTTCGGCAGCCTGCGGCAGCGCCACCACGTAGCCGGAAACCGCTGGCCGGCCCCCGATGCGTCCATCTGAATCAAATCGCATTCACAGTTCCACAGGCAAGGGCCACAAGGGTAATAACGGCAGGCGAAAACGGGGGTTTAGCCTTCAGAGCGCCGACCCAGGAGGGGTTGTACCCGGTACGGAATCATTTCCCGCATCGCCAAGGCAGTGTCCGTGCGGTCAACGCCGTCGCACGCAAGGATCTTGCCGTTGATCCGGTAGAGGTCTTCGGCGTCCAGCGCCACCACCCGCAAGAGCAAATCGGCTGATCCGGTCAGGCCAAAGCCTTCCAGGATCTCCGGGATGTCGGCAAGATCCTGGGCAAGCGAGGCGAGCTTCTGTTGCTGGACATGCACGGTGATGAACGCCGTGAGGGGGTAGCCGAGGGCAACCGGATTGATTCGCCGCTCAAAGGAGAGAAAAGCATGCTTCTTCTCGAGCTGGGCCATGCGTGCCTGGACCGTATTGCGGGACAGGCCAAGACTCTGGGCGAGGGCCACAACGGTCCCTCTGGGATCCTTTGCCATCGCTGAAAGGAGCCGGGTGTCAGTGCCATCCAAAGGTTGCATAATGCGCAAGATTAGCACGGCCTGGCCGCTCCCAACATGGCAGAATGCTCAAGTTTTTGAACGGTAGTTGTACCCGATGCGTCTTGTGAGTAGGGTCACAATTAACGCTGGCGAAGGAGCCAGGGGGTCGGTCTGCGCTTGGATCACAAGTCCAGCAGGGCCGGCAAAACCTAGCCGGAAGGTTGCGATCACCTGTGTTGACGGATAAGGCGGGCAAGGGAGTGCAAAATGACGCTCCGCGCCCCGGACAAAGTGCACAAAATCCTTTGCGGACGGGGGGCAACCTCCTCCAGCTGGTGTCGCCGGAAGGCGAACGGATCAGCCACCCGGAATTTGATCTCTGGATCAAGGACATCGGCGATGAGCAGTTGGGCTCCTTGTTTGAGGACATGACAGTCATCCGCCGCATCGATACCGAAGCCACAGCCCTCCAGCGGCAGGGTGAACTGGCCCTCTGGCCTCCGTTGCTGGGGCAGGAAGCAGCGCAGATCGGCTCGAGCCGTTCCTTGCGGGACGACGACTTTGTTTTCCCCAGCTACCGTGAAAGCGGCGTAGCCTACATCCGTGGCGCGCATGTCTCCGAGATCGCCCAGGTTTGGCGCGGAAACGCCCTCTACTCCTGGGATCCCCAGCGGATCAACATGGCGACACCCCAAATCATTATTGGTTCCCAGAGCCTCCACGCCACGGGTTACGCCATGGGAGTCCAACTGGACGGCGCCAGCACGGCGGTCCTTGCCTACTTCGGAGATGGCGCCACGAGCGAAGGCGACGTGAGCGAGGCCATGGTGTTTGCCGCAAGTTTCCAGGCTCCTGTGGTGTTTTTCTGCCAGAACAACCACTGGGCTATTTCCGAACCTGTGCGGGTTCAGTCCCACGTTCAATTGGCCGACAGGCCAACAGGGTTCGGCATCCCCAGCCTGCGCGTTGACGGAAATGATGTCCTTGCCGTCATGGCCGCTACCCGCTGGGCTTTGGACCGTGCCCGCAGCGGAGGCGGCCCAACCTTTATCGAAGCAGTCACCTACCGCATGGGCCCACACACTACTGCCGATGACCCCACCCGATACCGGGATCCGAATGAGTTGGAGGATTGGGCTGCCAAGGATCCCATTCTCCGTCTGCGGAGGCTCCTTGACGCCAAAGGCCTGCTCACCGAAGACCTTGAAAGCAGAGTCAAAGCCAAGGCCGACGCCGTCGCAGCCGAGCTACGTACCAGTTGCGTCAACATGCCTGATCCGCAGCCTTTGGACGTCTTCAACCACGTCTACAGCACCCCCAATTCCTGGATTGAACGCCAGAAGGATCACTATTCGCGATACCTGAACAGTTTCAGCCAGCCCGTCGAGGAAGGTGCACTCTGATGTCCAAGCTCACATTTGCCCGGGCTATCAACGCCGGCCTCCGCAAGTCCCTGGAAAACGATCCCAAAGTCATCCTCATGGGCGAGGATATTGGTTCCCTCGGTGGTGTCTTCCGTGTCACCGACGGACTCCAGAAGGACTTTGGAAAGCACCGTGTGATTGATACGCCCCTTGCCGAGTCCGGCATCATCGGAACCGCCGTGGGCCTGGCCTACCGGGGCTACCGCCCAGTGTGCGAGATCCAGTTCGACGGCTTCATTTATCCTGCTTTCGATCAGATCGTCAGCCAGGTGGCCAAGATGCACTACCGGACCCAGGGGCGGGTCAAGATGCCCATCACCATCCGCGTTCCTTTCGGCGGTGGCATTGGCTCGCCGGAGCACCACTCAGAATCGCCGGAAGCTTATTTCACGCACACTTCAGGGCTTCGTGTGGTGGCGGTGTCCAACCCGCAGGACGCCTACACCATGATCCAGCAGGCCATTGCCTCGGACGATCCTGTTCTCTATTTCGAGCCCAAGCGCCGCTACCACGACAAAGGTGACGTCGATGAGTCCATCGACCTCTCCAAGGCGATGCCATTGGACAAGGCAGCTGTGCTCAACGCCGGTTCGGACGTCACCCTGGTGGCCTACGGCCCCCTGGTAAAGACCGCCAAGGATGCGGCACAGGCTGCGGCTGATGAAGGAGTGTCCGTGGAAGTCATCGACCTGCGCTCGTTGGCTCCCGTTGACTACCCCGTGGTGGAAGCATCCGTGCGCAAGACGGGCCGGCTGGTCATCACGCACGAGGCCGGACAATCCGGTGGCCTCGGGGCGGAGATTGCTGCCAGCATTACCGAGCGCTGCTTCAATTATCTGGAGTCCGCACCCGTTCGGATTACCGGCTTCGATGTTCCGTATCCCTACTCGAAGCTTGAAATGCACCATTTGCCGGATCTGGACAGGATTCTGGATGGTGTGGACCGCACCTTGGGCCGCCCCAACTCCCTGAGTGGACTGGAAGGATGACCGCCACCATGATCAAGGAATTCAGGCTGCCGGACCTTGGCGAGGGCCTGACCGAGTCGGAAATCCTGAGCTGGAAGGTCGCAGTAGGGGACACCGTCACCCTCAATCAGGTCATCGCCGAGGTTGAGACGGCCAAGGCCGTCGTCGAGCTGCCGTCGCCTTTCGCCGGCGTCGTGGCGGCCCTGCATGAGCAGCCCGGTTCCGTGGTGGAGGTCGGCAAACCGATCGTCTCCTTCGAAGTGGACGACGCCGGAGCCTCCAATGGGGGCAACGGACCTGCCGCTGGGGATCAGGCTGCCGGCGAACCGACGTCCACTAGCGAAACTGCGTCAAACGGAGGATCTGGATCAAACGGCGTGTCTCGATCTAACGGCGTATCGAACGGCGGGTCGCAACCAGTCGAGGCGAGTGTGGCGGCCGCAAGTCCCGCCAAACGTGAGCCGAACCTGGTGGGGTATGGCGCCGTCGTCGAGCACACCGGACGGCCGACGCGCCGGGTCCGTGCCAACGTCCAAACCGTCCAAGCCGAAACCGTCCAAGCCGAAACGCCACAGGCTCGCCCCATGGAAGTGCCGCGGGAGTCAACACCTCACCCTGACGCAGCCACGGCTGAGCGTCCACGTTCCACACCGCCGGTCCGTAAGCTGGCGCGCGATCTTGGGATCGACCTGCAGCTTGTTCCCGGCACTGGCCCAGGGGGACTCATCACACGCGAAGACGTCCAGAACTTCACGGGTGGGGCGGAAGCCACAAGCGCAGAACCAACAGGGCCGGCAGCGACCGGCGAGCGTGAAACGCGTACACCTATCAAGGGTGTCCGTAAATTCACTGCGGCCGCTATGGTGCAGAGCGCATTCACCGCGCCGCATGTGACGGAATTCCTGACGATCGATGTCACTGCGACCATGGAATTGCTGGCGCGGCTTAGGGCCAGCAAAGCGTTTGAGGGCTACAAGCTCACCCCGCTCACGATCGCGGCCAAGGCGGTCCTGATAGCACTGCGGAACAACCCAACGTTGAATTCGCGCTGGGATGAAGCACGCCAGGAGATCATCCAGTTCAACTACGTCAACCTTGGCATCGCGGCTGCTACGCCGCGGGGCCTGACGGTACCGAACATCAAGGATGCCGATCGCCTGACACTGCGGGAACTTGCTACAGCGTTGTCGGACCTGACAGACACCGCACGTGCCGGCAAGACGTCTCCGTCAGACCTTTCGGGCGGCACCCTCTCCATCACCAACATCGGAGTATTTGGGATCGATGCCGGAACGCCCATCCTGAATCCGGGCGAGGCTGCCATTGTGGCCTTGGGTGCAGTGCGGAAGGCGCCGTGGGTGGTCGATGATGAGATCGCCGTACGGCAGGTAATGTCCTTGAGCTTGTCCTTTGACCATCGCTTGGTGGATGGCGAACAGGGCTCACGCTTCCTGGCGGACCTTGGCGCTATCCTTTCCGATCCCGCCATGGTGTTGACTATGGTCTAGCTTCACGAACGTAGGAAGCTGCGCCGGCCCACCCCTTTACGAGTGCTTGCAGGAAACTGCGGCTAAGGGGTGGGTCGTCGCGCGTTCAGTCTTCTGTGGGCGTGGTCCGATTGGAGTGGACATCACGCCAGCTGTGTTCCGGCTCGAAGCCCAGGAGCCTGCGGGCTTTGTGGATGGACAGCATCGTTTCGTGCTGGCCCAGTTCCTTGACAACCTCGACGCCGGGAAAGACTTCCGCGGCAAGCTCGGCGCTGCTTCGGCTCATCACGGTGTCAGAAGCGGCGATGATGAAGGTCTCGAAACCGGGTGCGCCTTTCTCCAAGGCGCGAACTACTGCCTGTGCGCCGTCGCGGGCATCGATATAGCCCCACAGGTTCCACTTGCGCAGGGTGGCGTCAGAATCAAAGGACGGGAAGGCGTCGTAGTCTTCGGGGTCCATCACATTGGAGAACCTGAGTGCGGTGATGCTCAACGCCGGGTCCCAGCGCGTGAGCTGGATGGCCATCTGCTCCTCGAGGTGTTTCACGAGGGAGTACGTGCTTTCAGGCCGAGCCGCGTACTCCTCATCCACGGGAATGTAGGGAGGGTCGATATCGAAGGGGAGCCCCAGGACTGTCTCGCTGGAGGCATAAACCACCTTCTTGATGCCCGCCCGCCGGGCTGCCTGGAAGACGTTGTAAGTGGAGAGCATGTTGTTTTCAAAAATTGCGGCGTCCGGGGCCAAGCCCGGTGCGGGGATGGCGGCCAAATGGACGATCGCGTCCAAGCCGCTGTGTTGGTCGTCCAAGCCGAGGACGACGTCCAGGACCTGTCCATAATTGCGAAGGTCCACATTTACGTAGCCGCGGCCCCTCTTGCCTGCACGGTCAATGTTGAGCACGTGGTGGCCATCCTGTCTCAGCCGGCGGACCACGCTCCTGCCCAGTTTTCCGCTTCCGCCGGTTACGGCAATCCTCATGGTGCGCTCCTCGATAATGGCTGGTACCAACCCTGTTGCTGTACGGATTCGGTATGGGTTCGAGCTTCAGCCTAGGCTCCACTTCCGCCCCGCACAGCCCCTGAAACTGGCCCTGTGAGTCCTAGGAATACTGGAACGGCCCAAGAATATACGCGCGCAGGCATCCGGCACCCATGAGCATCTGGCACCCATGAGCATCTGGCACACTTCCGCATACCCGGGGCACTGCCCTCGCCGCACCCGGCATCACTGTCGGGCAGGTTTATGTTCTCTGGGGTGTGTGGTGGTGGTTGCGTCGTGGTGTTTGTTTGGGGTCGATGTGTGGTGGTGGGGTGAACCAGGGCACGCCGGTGGTCATGTCGATCCGCCATTGTTCCTTGTGGATGACGTGGTGGTGGTGGCTGCAGAGAAGCGTGCCGTTCTCGGTGGAGGTGGTGCCGCCGTGTGACCAGTAGGTGATGTGGTGGGCTTCGCACCAGGGGGCGGGCATGGTGCAGTCGGGGAAGGCGCAGCCGCCGTCCCGGGCGGTGATGGCTTTGCGGATGTGGGGCGGGAAGATCCGGGTGGTGCGGCCGATGTCCAGGACGCGGGAGTCGCTGCCGAGCAGGACGGGGATGATGTCCGCGTCGCAGGCGATTTTGCGGATGGTGTTCGGGTGCATCGGACCCAGGAACGTTGCTGTGCCGGTGCTGAGTCGTTGGTGGTCGGTGAGTCGTTCGGAGAGGTCGCGTTCGTCGATGGTGAGGGTGAGCTGGGGTCGGAGTCCGCCGTTGGCTGGCAGTTTCCCGGTGGTCATGGCGACGGCGCAGGCTCCGACGAGTCCGTCGAGGAGTTTCATGGGGCGGGAACGCCGGTCCAGATCCGGTCCGTCTGACCTGTGTTCTGGTCCGGGGTGGAGTGCCGTTCCGGTGTCATCGTCTCGGCTGGTGCCGGTGCTGCCGTCGGGTGCGGTGCCGGGCTCGCCGTTGTGGCCCGTGAGTCGGGGGTTGGTGGCGGTGTGCATGGCGGTGGCCAGGGTTTCGTATTGTTCCGCGGTGGCGAAGATTTCGATGTGGTGGAGCCCATGGCGGCGTCGGCGGCGGAAGAACGCGCCTTGGAGTTGGCGGAGAACTTCTTCGGACGGTTCGGGACCGTCTTGGTCGATCTGGTCGGTCCAGCGTTTGGCCATTTTGGTGACGAAGTCCGGGTCGGATTCGATGGCGGTGCGGGTGAGGGCGTGTTCCATCCGGGTGAGGGTGTGGTCATCAGTGAGCAGCCGGACTTTTTCCAGTGCGCTGCTGATGATCGTCGCGGAGCGGGAAGGCAGCAGGGCTGAGGAGAGGGCTTCGGCCAGCACTTCGCGCCGGGCCGGGATCTCCTGCCCGGCCATTCCGGCCTGCGGAAGGACGTCGGGTGCGAGGGCGAGCCGGCGGTTGGCTTCGCTTTTGCTGATCCGCAACCGGGCCCGAAGGAACTCAGCGGCATTCCGGTACCCGTCGTCCAGGACGCTGGCCGTCCCCGAAACCGTCGCACCCGTGGCTGGTTCGGTCCAACCGGTCCGCCACCCCGGCGCGTCAGCCGACGACCCCGGCGACGCTTGGTGTGCTTCCTTCCGGGTCCTTTCCACCGCCTGCGCCGCGACAACCTGCAAGTACTCCAAGGACCGGGAGATCTCCTCGATCCTGCCGGCAAAGTCAGCGGCCTCAACAAACCCAAACAGCCGCGCCGCATCGGCCGCTTCGGACAACCTAAAGCGGTCCAGAAGAGCCGCGACGTCCTCAAGAAGTGCCGCCAGGTCCCGTCCGGTAGCCGCAGGATTGGGATGCCTGTTTTTGAAATGGGGGCTCGGCTGAGCAAGCGCGGCGTCGTTGCCCAGCCCGGCGTCGTTGCCCAGCCCGCCGTGGAAATGGCCCATCGCGATGACGGACGCCGTCGAATCCTTGAATCCGGCCCTGACCAAGTCCGGCATGCTCAAGAAGCGCCGTGACCGGGCCGTGGCCAGGGCAGCGACAACAGGGGACGGTTCCGTCCGAAGTGCCGTCAGTTGCCCCATATCTTCCATGATCAAATCATTTCATTGGGGTCCGACAATTTAAGGGCATCTGGAAGACGGCCCCAAATCTCCCTAAAAGAGTAAACAATCAGGCTGACGTGAGAGCGGCCAAAGCCATCTGTTCCAGGATCGGCCTGGCCGACTTCACGGCGATCTTCCTGCCGTGGTGGCGCACAGAGTGGGGTGTGGAGTTGATCAAACCGAAGGCTGCGTGTGCACGGACACGGAGGCCGGCGACATCCGCGTCCGGGTGAATGCGTGCAAGGACGTCCACCCACGTTTCAACGTACGCGCGCTGCAAGGACCTGACTTCTGCCTGGTCCGCGTCGCTGAGACTTCCGAAGTCCCGGTCCTGGACACGGATGACGTCAGGATTGCTGAGGGCGAAATCGACTTGGAACTGGATGAGCCCCTTCAGCGCGGTCCCGGGATCTTCGGACTCGGAGACCACGCGGAGGCCGCCGTCGAGCAGGTCGCGGCTGACGCTGAGGAGAAGCTCGCCGAGGACAGCCTGCTTGCCGGGGAAGTGCCGGTAAACGGCAGGCCCGCTGACGCCTGCGGCAGCACCAAGATCCTCCAGCGAAACCCGGGTGAAGCCATTTTCTGCAAAGAGTCCCGCGGCCGCTGAAAGCAATGCCAGCCTGCGGAGTTCCTTGGCTTGGCCTCGCTGTGTTGCTGCGGCTGGGGTTGCTGCGGCTGGGCTGCGGACTGTGCCTGTTTCCGGGCCTCCGGTCACGTTCTCCTCCTTGGTGCCACTGCCAGAGATGTGGGTTTGCGCGGGTCCCACTGTGCTGGACATCACAGTTAATAAAGACTAACCTAAATTTCAGTTACGTGGCACTAACCGAAATGGCCAGGGGCCGGGAATGGAACAGTGGTCAATGGAGACAATCGCCAGCTTGGCAGGACCCAACAGTGGCACCTTTGAAGCCAATCAGGAAGCACAGCTGGCCCTCGTGGGGGAACTGAAGGAACGTCTTGCCGCGGCAGCCCGGGGGGGACCCGCGAAGTCCAGGGAGCGTCACGTCGCCCGAGGCAAACTGCTGCCCCGCGAGCGAATTGACTACCTCCTGGACGAAGGCAGCCCGTTCCTTGAGATAGCACCCCTGGCCGCACATGGCATGTACAACGATGATTCGCCGGGCGCAGGAGTGATTGCCGGTATTGGGTTGGTCCGTGGCCGGCATGTCCTGGTGATTTCCAACGACGCCACGGTCAAGGGCGGCACGTATTACCCCATGACGGTCAAGAAGCACCTCAGGGCCCAGGAAATTGCCTTGGAAAACAAGCTTCCATGTATCTACCTGGTGGATTCCGGTGGAGCATTCCTGCCCAAGCAGGATGAGGTTTTCCCCGATAAAGAGCATTTTGGCCGGATCTTCTACAACCAGGCCAGGATGTCAGCGGCCAAGATCCCGCAGATCGCCTCGGTGATGGGTTCGTGCACGGCCGGCGGCGCCTATGTACCGGCCATGAGTGACGAGACGGTCATCGTAAGAAATCAGGGCACCATCTTCCTTGGTGGGCCGCCACTGGTGAAGGCAGCGATTGGCGAGATTGTCACCGCTGAGGAACTGGGTGGCGGCGACGTGCACTCCAGGATTTCCGGGGTTACGGACCACCTGGCCGAGAACGACCAGCATGCGCTGGAGATCGTCCGGGACATCGTCGGCACGTTGCCCAAGCCAGCCACGCCGGCGTGGGACGTACTCGACGTCGTCCTGCCGCCCGTCGTCGACCCTTCCGGGATTTATGGCGTGGTCCCCACAGACGTCAACGCCCAGTACGATGTCCGCGAAGTCATCGCCCGGCTCGTGGACGGATCCCAATTCCATGAGTTCAAGAAGAACTACGGCACCACGCTGGTGACCGGATTCGCCCATCTCCATGGACATCCTGTTGGCATCGTGGCCAACAACGGGGTCCTGTTCAGTGAGTCCTCGCTCAAGGGCGCCCATTTCATCGAACTCTGCGATCAGCGCGGCATCCCGCTGATCTTCCTGCAGAACCTTTCCGGGTTCATGGTGGGCAAAGACTACGAGCAAGGCGGCATTGCCAAGAACGGCGCAAAGATGGTCACCGCCGTCGCAACGGCGAGGGTCCCCAAGCTGACAGTTGTCATCGGCGGCTCCTTCGGCGCCGGTAATTACTCCATGTGCGGGCGGGCCTACTCGCCGCGTTTTTTGTGGATGTGGCCCGCTGCCCGTATTTCGGTCATGGGTGGAAACCAGGCATCCAGTGTCCTTGCAACGGTGAAAAGGGACCAGTACGAGGCCGCTGGCCAGGACTGGTCTGCCGAGGAAGAGGAGGCTTTCAAAGCTCCCATTAGGCAGCAGTACGAGGAACAAGGCAGCCCCTATTACTCCACCGCCCGGCTTTGGGATGACGGCATCATCGATCCCGCAGACACCCGACGGGTCCTCGGCATGGCTTTGGACGTCGTCTCCCGCCAGCAACTGCCCGAGACCTCCTTCGGCCTCTTCAGGATGTGACCATGACTCTGCCAACCACCACAGCATCAGCCGCCACCGTGGCGTCCCGTCCGTTCAGCGCCGTCCTCGTTGCCAACCGTGGTGAGATCGCTTGCCGCGTGATCCGAACCCTCCGGGACATGGGCATCCGCTCCATTGCCGTCTATTCGGACGCGGACAAGCACGCCAAGCACGTGGCGCTTGCCGATACCGCAGTGGCAATCGGGGGGACGGCGCCCTCGGAGAGCTACTTGAAAATGGACGCCATCATCGATGCCTGCCACCGCAGCGGTGCAGACGCTGTCCATCCTGGCTACGGCTTCCTGTCCGAGAATGTGGAGTTCGCCAAAGCCCTTGACGCGGCGGGGATCACGTTCATCGGACCTGGCATTGACGCGATCGAGGTTATGGGCGACAAGATTCGTTCCAAGAACCACGTCATGGCCTACGACGTCCCGTGCGTACCTGGAATTGCAGTACCCGGCCTTACGGACCAGGAACTGATCGACGCTGCTCCGTCGGTAGGCTTTCCTTTGCTCATCAAGCCCTCGGCAGGCGGCGGCGGCAAAGGGATGCACATCGTGGAGCGGCCCGAGGACATGGCTGCCACGCTGCAGACCGCACGGCGCGTGGCAGCTTCGGCGTTTGGGGATGACACGCTGTTCCTGGAACGGCTCATCCAGGCACCCCGCCACATCGAGGTCCAGGTCCTCGCGGATAACCACGGCAATGTCATCCACCTGGGCGAGCGCGAATGTTCCCTCCAACGCCGCCATCAGAAAGTCATTGAGGAAGCTCCTTCAGCACTCTTTGAGTCGCTGGCGGACGGCCCGGCCGAACGGGCCCGCATTGGAGAGGCAGCCTGCAACGCAGCACGTTCGGTCAAATACAGCGGTGCCGGCACGGTGGAATTCCTCGTGTCCGACGAACATCCCGATGAGTTCTTCTTCATGGAGATGAACACGCGCTTGCAGGTGGAGCACCCCGTCACTGAAATGGTCACCGGGATAGACCTCGTTGAATGGCAGGTGCGGATCGCCGCCGGTGAGGTACTCACCGTTGCGCAGTCCGACGTCGTTCTTGAAGGCCACGCCGTAGAGGCGCGCGTCTATGCCGAGGTACCGGAGCGGAACTTCATGCCCTCGATGGGGCGCGTCGTGGCGCTAGCCGAGAATGGCGGGACTGATCCCAAGGTGCTCGGCGAGCAACGCTCCCACGCGAACGTCCGGATCGACTCCGCTATGCGCGAGGACCTTGAGATTACCGGCGATTACGATCCCATGCTGGCCAAAGTCATCGCCTGGGGCGAAAGCCGTGCTGTTGCCCTGGACACCTTGGACGCTGCCCTGGGCAGGTACACCCTGCTGGGCTTGGACACGAACGTGGAATATCTCCGGCTGCTGATCAATGATCCTGACGTCCGCGCCGGCCACCTGGATACGGGGCTGATCGAACGCAAGCTGCCGTCCATGGAATTCAGGCACGCAGGCGCCAACGAGTTGATCGCCGCCGCCCTGACGCTGTGGCTCGAAAAGAAGGCAAACTCTGGTGCTTCTGCCCAAGCCGGCAACGCCTGGAGCTCGCCTGACTCGTGGCGCGTTGGCGCCCGCGGCGCCTGGAATGCCACGTTCGGACTGCCGGGTGGCGGCACCTCCACCGTTGCTTTGACTGAGGACTCCGGCACCTTCTCGGCAGTCATCGACGGCGGACCTGACGCCGGCCGTTCGGCCAAAGTCAACGCCGTGGAACGGACCGGAGACGGCATCGTCCTGGAGCTCGACGGCGGTCGGGTCACCTATGCGGTGGGGCTGCCACCAGCCGAGGCGCACGGAATCCGGGCGATCTACCTTGGCAACAACGGCTGGTCCTGCCGCCTGGAAGTCCTGGACCGCGCCGAACGTCTTCAGAGGATGCTGGCAGGCATCCAGCGCGAAGAAGGTGCTGCAGACCCGGAGGTGCGCTCGCCGATGCCCGGAACGGTGGTTTCGGTGGCAGTGGCCAACGGAGACATGGTCCAAGAGGGGCAGCCGCTCCTGGCAGTGGAAGCCATGAAAATGGAGCACCAACTGGTGGCATCGGTCTCCGGAACCGTCCACCTCACCAGCAAACCGGGCGACCTGGTCAAAGCCGACCAAGTACTCGCCACCATTCACGCAGCAGACCCTCTTGAAGGACCTGCAGAGACAGACAAGCCCGCAGATACAGACAAGGACCTCCAGCCATGAGCAGTTTTGACCTGAACGAGGAATACCAGGACCTCAGTGATTCCGTCCGCGAATTCGCCGACGAAGTGGTGGCACCCGTATCTGCCAAGCACGATGAAGAACATAGCTTTCCCTATGAAGTGGTCAAGCAGATGGGGGAGATGGGCCTGTTCGGCCTGCCGTTCCCGGAGGAGTTCGGTGGAATGGGCGGGGACTACTTTGCCTTGGCGCTGGCTTTGGAGCAGTTGGGCCGGGTGGACCAGTCCGTGGCAATTACGCTTGAGGCCGGCGTGTCCCTGGGCGCCATGCCGGTGTACCGTTTCGGCACGCAGGAACAGCAGGAGCGCTGGCTTCCGGAGTTGGCATCCGGACGATCCTTGGCCGGATTCGGGTTGACCGAGCGTGAGGCCGGTTCCGATGCAGGTGGTACCAAGACCCACGCCCACGTGGACAACGGGGAATGGGTTATCAACGGCAATAAGGAGTTCATCACGAACTCGGGCACGGATATCACCACTTTGGTGACGGTCACTGCCGTCACCGGTAAGGCGGAAAACCCCGATGGCATCGCCAAGAAAGAAATATCCACCATTCTGGTGCCCACCGAAACCCCGGGCTTTAAGGCAGAGAAGGCCTACAACAAGGTGGGCTGGAACGCGTCGGACACGCACCCTCTGACTTTGGACAACGTCCGGGTTCCTGAAGCGAACCTCCTGGGCCAGCGGGGCAGGGGATATGCCAACTTCCTTTCGATCCTTGACGAGGGCCGCATTGCCATTGCCGCCTTGGGTACAGGTGCGGCCCAGGGTTGTGTGGACCTTTCGGTGAAGTATGCCAAGGAACGCAGCGCCTTTGGCCAGAACATCGGCAAGTACCAGGCCATCCAATTCAAGATCGCCAGGATGCAGGCGAGGGCCCATACGGCTCGTTTGGCCTACTACGATGCAGCAGCGAGGATGCTGGCCGGCAAGCCGTTCAAGACTGAAGCGGCCATCGCTAAGATGGTCGCAGGCGAGGCAGCCATGGACAACGCACGGGACGCCACCCAGGTGTTCGGTGGCTATGGCTTCATCAACGAATTCACAGTGGCGCGCCATTACCGCGACTCCAAGATTCTTGAAGTTGGGGAGGGAACCACTGAAGTCCAGTTGATGCTCATCGCCCGCGAGCTGGGTCTCTAACCGTACGGGAAGGATCAAGGATGATTGACAAGGTTGTTGCCAGTGCCGCGGAAGCAGTGAAGGACATCCCGGACGGTGCCTCGCTCGCTGTCGGCGGTTTTGGCTTATGCGGAATCCCCGTGTCGCTGATCGACGCGCTCCACAGCCAAGGCACCACGGACCTGGAGACCGTGAGCAACAACTGTGGCGTGGACGATTGGGGCCTCGGAATCCTCCTGAAGGATGGACGAATCCGACGCACCATCAGCTCCTATGTGGGTGAGAACAAGGAGTTTGCCAGGCAGTACCTCGCCGGTGAACTGGAAGTGGTCCTCACCCCGCAGGGAACGCTCGCCGAGAAACTGCGCGCAGGGGGCGCCGGAATTCCCGCCTTTTACACGAAGGCCGGTGTGGGCACCCAGGTCTCTGAGGGCGGCTTGCCGCAAAAGTACGACGCCGAAGGGAACGTTGCGATCGCCTCGGCCCCCAAGGAGGTGCGCGCTTTCCAGGACGCCGACTACGTGTTGGAAGAATCGCTGACGCCGGACTTCGGGCTGGTCCATGCGTGGAAGGGCGACCGCCACGGCAACCTCGTTTTCCATGCAACAGCCATGAACTTCAACCCCCTTTGCGCCATGGCCGCGAAGACAACCATTGCCGAAGTCGAAGAGCTCGTGGAAACCGGCGAGCTGGACCCGGAACACATCCATACCCCTGGCATTTTCGTGCAAAGAGTGGTGGTGGCTCCCGCAACGGACAAACGGATTGAGAAACGGACGGTAGCTCTGACCACCGGCCAGGCAACCGGGCAGGCAGGAGCAGCACAGTGAACGACAACTCGTATCATGACATCCCGCCCCGCCCCGAAGCCGTGCGGCACGAGTACCGCCGTGCCGACGTCGAACATCACGAAGCCAAAGGCTGGAGCCGCAACGAACTTGCCGCACGCGTGGCCCAGGAACTCACCAACGGCCAGTACGTGAACCTGGGGATTGGGATGCCCACCCTGATTCCCAACTACATTCCCGCAGGTGTGGAAGTGATCCTTCATTCCGAGAACGGCATCCTGGGCGTCGGACCTTATCCGGCCGAGGACCGGGTGGATCCGGACCTCATCAATGCCGGCAAGGAAACCGTCACCATCAAACCGGGCGCTGCGTTCTTCGATTCGGCCTCGTCCTTTGGCATGATCCGGGGCGGCCACGTGGATGTGGCCGTCCTGGGTGCCATGGAAGTGGCTGCCAACGGCGATCTTGCCAACTGGATGATCCCCGGAAAGATGGTCAAGGGCATGGGCGGGGCCATGGACCTCGTGTTCGGCGCCAAGAAGGTGATCGTCATGATGGAGCATGTGGACCGCAGCGGCAGGCCCAAAATCGTCAAGGACTGCACTCTGCCCCTGACGGGCAAGGGCTGCGTAGACCGGATCATCACCGACCTCGCCGTGATTGACGTCGTCAAGGACGAGGGGGAACCGCGGCTGGTCCTTCGCGAACTGGCCCCCAACGTCACTTTGGACGAGGTCGTGGCTGCCACCGGGGCTGAACTCTTCGAAGAGGACCAGGAACTCACCGTATGACGCGTGTTGTTGAGCAGCGTGGACTGTACTTCGATGAGCTGGAAGAGGGCGTGATCTACGCCCACAAGCCCGGACGAACCGTGACGGAGACGGACAACGTCCTGTTCACTACCTTGACCATGAATACCCAGGCGCTGCACCTGGACGCAGCATGGAGTTCCGCTCAGCCGTTCGGGCAGCGGCTGATGAACTCCATGTTCACGTTGTCCACAATGGTGGGGCAGTCGGTGACCCAGTTGACGCAGGGCACCATCATCGCTCAGCTGGGCTTGACGGATGTCACCTTTCCCCACCCGCTCTATCACGGGGATACCCTGTACACGGAAACGGTGATCACCGCCAAACGGTTGTCGTCCTCGCGTCCGGGCCAGGGTGTGGTGACCATGCAACATACTGGCAGGAACCAGGACGGAGTGGTGGTGGCACTTGCCACGCGTACCTGCCTGATGTGGACCCAGGAAGCACACGCCGCGCAGTCCTAGGCTGTTTTCCGCATTTGTCAGCATTCCAGTAGCCCAGCATTCCAGCAGCAAGGAACTCTTCATGCCTTCTCCCGACTCTTCCCTCCGCGGCGCGGTTACGCCGTTCACCATGGGGCCGGCACTCCTCTTTTGCCCCGCTGACCGGCCAGAGCGTTTCGGCAAGGCTGCGGAGCGCTCGGACGCCGTGATCCTGGACCTCGAAGATGCCGTGGCTCCGGGGGACAAGCAGCGCGCCCGGGGTGCGATCCTCGCACAGCTCGGATCCGAAGGAGACACGGCTGAACTGGACCCGAGCCGGACGATTGTCCGCGTCAACCCGGTGGGCTCCGCGGAATTGGAGAAGGACCTGCACAGCCTGGCGCACACTCCCTACCGCACCGTCATGCTCGCCAAGGCGGAGAGCGCCAGGCAGCTCAAGGCGCTGGAGGGTTACCGCGTGATCGCACTCTGTGAAACGGCCGCTGGCATCGTCAATGCTTCAGCCATCGCCGCGGAACCCAACGTGGTTGCCTTGATGTGGGGCGCGGAGGACCTGCTCGCTTCCCTGGGCGGTCTCTCCAGCAGGAACGACGACGGCGGTTACCGGGCCGTGGCCCTGCACTCACGGTCCGCTGTGCTGCTAGCCGCCAAAGCCGCAGGCAAGGAAGCCATCGACTCCGTGTATGTGGACATCCCCGATCTTCAGGGCCTGGCCGCGGAATCCCTTGATGCCGTGGCCAGCGGTTTCGGTGCTAAAGCCTGCATCCACCCGAGCCAGGTGGCAACAGTCCGCGAAGCTTACGCACCAACGCCTGAAGCCGTGGCCGAGGCCGCCGAGCTTCTCGACGCAGCATCTGCGGCCGGAACGGGCGTCTTCCAGTTCAAAGGCAAGATGATCGACGGCCCCATCCTCAAACACGCCGAGGCAACACTGCGCCGGGCCCGCCACACGAAGTAACAGTTGAACCCGCACGTTCGCCTGAAAACCCAACTAAGGGACAGTAAACGTCGCTATGAGGGTTCATTGCGACGTTTGCTGTCCCCCAGTTGGGCAACATGGGATTCGACGGTTGCCCTGCAGCGCTAGGCGCGTACCGGCGTCGAAAGTTCTGCCAGTTCCACCATGTCCGGGCGGCTGACGGTGCTCTGGATGGCTACCGCCTGTCCTGTCTTGGCGGATTCCAGCACGGACTCCATGACCTCAAGGGCATGGAAAGCGAGTTGGCCGCCGGCGCGGGGCTCTTGTCCGGCCGGAGTGGCTGACAAATCGGCGATGCCAAAGCCGCGGCCGGCGTCAACGTAACCCGCGGATACAGGCAGCGTTTTCCACTCCTCGGCTCCCAACCCGAACAGCTGCACATCGCCGTCGAAGTGGTTGGGATCCGGAACAACGAGCGAACCCCTCTCCCCGTGGATTTCGATGTTGGGGCTCTTGGTCTTGACGGCATCGAAGCTCATGAACAGCGTCGACAGCGCGCCGGAAGCATGGACAAGGACACCCGTGACGTGGGAATCGATCTCCACGGGTACTTTTTGCCCTTGGCGGGGACCGGAACCGATCGTGCGTTCGTTGCGGGTGTGGCTGGCCGCACCCACCACCGACACGATGGGGCCAAGCAACGTGACCAGTGCGGACACGTAGTAAGGGCCCATGTCCAGGAGCGGCCCGCCGCCGGGCTGGTAATAGAAATCAGGATTCGGATGCCAGCGCTCATGCCCTGGCGTAGCCATGGTGGCTGTCGCCGAAACGGGAGCGCCAATCAGGCCGTCGTCGATCGCTTTTCGGGCGGTCTGGATACCGGTGCCGAGGACAGTATCCGGAGCGCACCCCACAATCACTCCCGCAGCGTCGGCTGCTTCGAGTACTTGCCGGGCCTCGGCCGTGGTTGCCGCCAACGGCTTCTCGCCATAAACGGACTTGCCCGCCGCGATGGCCTTCAGCGCGATGTCAGCATGCGCTGCCGGGATGGTCAGGTTGAGGACAAGTTCGACGTCGTCCGCCCCAAGCAGCTCATCAACGGACAAGGCACGGACGCCGTCGTAGGAGTCGGCGACTGCCTGGGCGCGGGCGGGATCGAGGTCCGCGACGGCCACGAGGTTGATGGAATCCAGCCGGCGGAAGTTTGCCAGGTATTGGGCGATGATGGCGCCGCAGCCAATGATTCCTACATTCAGCGGGATGCCCACAGCATGCCCCTTTCGATGATGGTGCGGACGTTGCTGTCCTGGAGGATTTCCACGCGGTGGCCGGGAGTGGAGACGAAGATTCTTCCCTTGCCCCATTGCCTGGTCCAAATGGCGGGGGAAGTGACCTCACGGTTCCACGGGTCCCATTCGCGGACTTTTTGCGTAGTGGTCGCCAGGACGTCGATGTAGTCATCGGCCAGAACCCAATACTGCTCGGTGACGAGGTCAAAGTCTCCGATTCCCTGCGTAATGGGATGCTCTGCTGCGGTCGGGAGCATATTCACCGTGTAGGGAACGTAGTTATCCGACTGTTCGCCGATCCGTTCGTCCTCATGCTTGCCCGGGTGGCAGGCGAACTGGCCCCCGATCAAGTGCAGGTAGTCCGAAGTGTCGCGGTAGGAATCCGCGATCCCGCCGTGCCATCCGGCCAGCCCAGTCCCATTTTCGACGGCGGTGCGGAGCCCCTCAAACTCGTCCTTTTCGATGGTGGACATCGTCATGCACTGCACAATGAGGTCTACGCCTGCCATGTAGTCAGCGTCAGCGTAGATTTTGGGGGATTCCTCCACCCTGACCTCATAGCCGTTCGCTTTGAGGAACGGGAGGAACAGTTCGGTAGCTTCCACCGGCTGGTGTCCGTCCCACCCGCCTCGAACCACAAGTGCGGTCTTACTCTTGGTTGTCATGTTTTCCTTCATATCTGTAAACGTCCGGGTGAGTCTGTTGGCTGATCGAGAGCGGGTTCAGCGGGCGGCAAATGCGGCATCGAAAGCTGCAGCCGGGGGCCGGATGGCAGCCAGTCGGCGGACCATGTCCAACGCTTCCGGAGCGCCGATCAGCCGATCCATGCCTGCGTCTTCCCATTCGATGCTGGTGGGTCCGGCATACCCGATCGAGTTGAGCATCCGGAAAATGGGTTCCCAGTTCACATCGCCATGGCCTGCGGTGACGAAGTCCCAGCCACGGCGGGGATCCGCCCACGGCAAGTGGGATCCAAGGCGCCCGTTGCGTCCATTGAGTTGACGAACGGATTCCTTCACATGGACATGGAAGATTTTGTCCGCGAAGTCCTGCAGGAACATCACAGGGTCAAGGTCCTGCCAGATGAAGTGGGAGGGGTCAAAGTTCAGGCCAAAACTGTCCCTGTGCCCGATCGCTTCCAGGGTGCGTTTTGCGGTCCAGTAGTCGTACGCGATCTCCGAAGGATGGACTTCCAAGGCAAAACGGACTCCTACCTCGTCAAAGACATCCAGAATGGGGTTCCAACGGTCTGCAAAGTCCTGGTAGCCCCGCTCGATCATGCCTTCTGAAGCCGGCGGGAACATCGCAACGCACTTCCAGATGGACGAGCCCGTGAACCCCGTGACGGTCTTGACGCCAAGCCTTGCTGCCGCACGTGCCGTGGTCTTCATCGCTTCGGCAGCACGCTGACGGACGCCCTCCGGTTCGCCGTCACCCCAGACGTCGGGTGCCAGGATGTCCCGGTGACGTTCATCGATGGGGTCATCGCACACTGCCTGTCCGGTGAGGTGGTTGGCGATCGCATGGACCGAGAGATGGTGCTTCTCCAGGATGTCCAGCCTGCTTTGAAGATACGAGTCGTCCTCGACGATGCGCCGGGGATCCAAATGATCGCCCCAGCAGGCAATCTCCAGGCCGTCGAAGCCCCACTCGCCAGCCAGGCGCGCTACTTCCTCAAACGGCAGATCGGCCCACTGGCCGGTAAAAAGGGTGATGGGTCGGGTCATGATGATTCCTCTCAGACGTTCTGCCAGCGGCTCGCGTTGCCCGCGCTCGCCTCAACGGCGGCCAGCACCTTTTGGACCTGCAAGGCATCAGAGAACGACGGCGAGGGCTGCTCCCCGGCGCCGATGGCATTCACCAGGTCCACCACCTGATGGGTGAAGCCGTGCTCGTAACCAAGGCCGTGACCGGTGGGCCACCAATTGCCCGTGTACGGATGGGACGGCTCGGTGACAATGATCTTGCGGAATCCGGCGTCAGGTTCCAGCGCCGAATCGTAGACCTGAAGCGAGTTCATGTCCTCGAAGTCGAAAGCCAGCGAGCCCTTGGTCCCGTTGAGCTCCAGGCGCATGGCGTTCTTGCGGCCCAGAGCAAAACGGGTGGCTTCGAAGATGCCGATGGCGGCGGCAGCATCGTCGTCGTGCTTTCCGCTAAACCGGGCGGTGAACAGCGCGGCGTCGTCCACGGTGACGGGGCCCTTGGGAGCGTCCGAACCGCCGCGGCCGCCGAGTCCCACGTAGTCTCCACCTACTGGCCGTTCCTTCACGAAGGTTTCCAGCAGGGCCGAGACTCCGGTGATTGTGGAGCCCGTAATCCACTGCGCGGCGTCAATGCTGTGGGCGCCGATATCGCCCAAGGAACCGGAGCCGGACTTGGACTTGTCCAGGCGCCACGTGAGCGGCGCATCCGCGTCACTGAGCCAGTCCTGCAGGTATTGCGCCCGGACATGGCGGATGTTGCCCAGGCGCCCTTCCTCCACCATCCGTTTGGCCAAAGCCAAAGCCGGAGTGCGGCGGTAACTGAAGCCGCACATGGACAGTACGCCGCGCTCGGCTGCCGCCTGGGCAACCATTGTCATTTTCTCCGCCTCTTCCACTGAATTGGCCAGTGGCTTTTCGCAGAGCACGTGTTTGCCCGCTTCCAAGGCCGCGATGGCGATCTCGGCGTGCGTGTTTCCGGGGGTGCAGATATCGATGAGGTCAATGTCATCGCGCTCGATCAGGCGGCGCCAGTCGGTTTCAACGGAATCCCAACCGTACTTGGTGGCAGCTGCACGCACGCCGTCCGGGTTGCGGCCGGCGACGGCAGTCAGTTCAGGTATCAGGGGGAGGTCGAAGAATCGCGGGGCTGTCCGCCAGGCATGCGAGTGGGCAGCGCCCATGAAGGCATAGCCCACCATGCCCACGCGGAGGCGTTTGGGTTCTGACATGTGAAGGTCCTTTCTACTTGCTGAAGCCTGCCGTAAGGCCACTGACCAGCTGACGGCGTCCGAGGACGTAAATCACCAGGATTGGCAGGGTGCTCAGGACAACGGAGGCAAGCACGGCGGGGATGTTGACGCTGAACTCGCCCTGGAAAGTCCACAATCCCAACGGGAGGACGCGGAGTCCGGGGCTTTGGGTGAGTACCAGGGGCAGCAGGAATCCGTTCCAGACATGCAAGCCGTTGTAAATTGCCACGGTTACAATCGCCGGACGGGTCAAGGGCAGCGCCAACCTCCACATCGTTTGCCAATCACTGCAGCCATCCAGGCGCATTGACTCGAACAATTCGTTCGGCACATCGCGGATGAAGTTGGACAGGATCAGAACCGTCAACGGAATGGCGAACGCTATGGAGGGAAGCATGATGGCAAGGAGGCTGTCATACAGGTTCAGCCGGATGATCATCAGGTAGATCGGAATGATGGTCGCCTGGAGCGGAATCGCCAAGCCCATGAGGAACATGCCGTTAACAAACTTCAGGTATCGGCCGCGACCACGAACGATCGCGAAGGCGGCCATGAAGGAGATCAACACCGTGGGGACCACGGAGCCAAGTGTGACCATCACGCTGTTCATGAAGTACGTGGTGAAGTTGGCCTCGAGAACCAGTTGGTAGTTCTCCAACGTAGGAGCCGCCGGGAGGGCCAACGGATTCTGCCCGAAGTACCCTTCGGACGTCTTCAAGCTGGTGATGACGATGTAGTAGATCGGCACAATGATGATGGCCAGCCATATCCAACCGCCAAGGCCTCCGGGAATGTTCAGCCGCCTGACCCGTGAACCAAGGCTCTGCTTGGCCTTGATGGAATGGCCCGGGGGAGTGGCTGGAGCGATTTTCGAATCGCTGTGAAGGACAGTGCTCACCTTACAAACCTTCCAATTGGCTGCCCTGCTTGTCCTTGCCTCCAAGGCGCTGGAGGAACAAGGCAAGGACAAGGCCGATGACGACGAGGATGACCGCGATGACACTTGCCGGGCCCATCAGGTTGGCCCGGAAGCCGCGCAAGTACATGTCAAGCGCCAGGATGCGGGTGGAATTACCCGGGCCGCCACCGGTCAGGACAAAGATGAGGTCGAAGTACGTCAGCGATCCGACCACCATCAGGGTGGACGAGGTGATGATGGTGTATTTCAGCTGCGGAAGCGTGATGTGGAAGAACTGCTTAATGATTCCCGCACCATCGATCTGTGCTGCCTCATACAGGGACTTGGGGATTTGCCGGACACCACCTTGGTAGATGAGCGTATGGAAGGGCACGAACTGCCAGGCGATCACAAAGATGACCAGGCCCATTGCCAACTGTGGGACGCCCAGCCAGTCTTGGGCCAGGAAGGGCAAACCCAGCCCCATGGCCAGCCCAAAGTTAGGGTCCAACAATGCTTTGTACGCAATAGCAACTGCCGCGGAGGAGAGGAGAAGCGGCAAGAAGTACAACACCGCCAAGGCAGCCCTGTAACGCTGTGTGCCGGCGGTGAAGACTCCCAGGAGAAGGCTGATGGGTGTCTGAACCAGCCAGGAGACGATCATGATCAGGAAAGTCAGGCCCAGTGCGTTGTACAGTCCGGGGTCGCTGAGAACTGAGGACCAGTTCTCCAGGCCGGCTGCTCCGATGGCGCCGATGCCGTCCCAGTTGGCGAAGCTCAGAACCAGGACACCTACCAGTGGCGCAAGTGCGAACACCACGAAGAAGATCAAAGCTGGCACCGTCAGCCACGCAAGTGCAGATTTTTGCTGCCCGCTCTGCTCGATTTTCCGCGATGCAGTGGCAGCCCTTTGAGTGGTTGTTGAGCTCATTTGCCCAGGGTGGCATTCATGTTCTCGGCGAACTGCTGTGGCGTGATCGACTTGAGGAAGAGCTGGTCGATGTTGTTAAGCAGGGCCTCGGCCGCGGTCGGACTCAGGGCTTGATCCCATGACTGCTGGAAGTTCGGGGCATTTTTGGCCAGGTCGTAGACGAAGTTCAGGAAGTCCTTGTCCGGGGACGTGGCGAGCTTGTCTTCAATTCCGTTGACGATCGGGACCGAGCCGGAGTTGATGTAGGCGTCGATGACTGTATCCGTCATGATGCCCTCCTTGAAGAACTTCTTCGCCGTTTCCTTTTCCTTGTCGGTGGCCTTTGCCGAAATCGACATGTACTGGGCGGGGTTGCCTACGCCATTCTTCGGGTTTCCCTTGCCTCCCGGGATCGTCGGGAAGGTGACGAAGCCCAGTTTTCCGTCCTGGACGAAGTTCTGGCCTTCCTTCTTCATGGGCCCGTATGTCCAGGAGCCTTGAAGCAACATTGCCGCTTTGCCCGTGAACAGCAGCGCCTGATCCGCTTTCGAATCTGCCGTAATGGAGGAGAAGCCCTTGATGAAGCCATCGGCGGACACCAGTTCCTGGATCTTGGTACCCGTTTCGATCACGGCCGGATCCATCCAGGCATTGGGCTTGCCTTCGAAAATCGAAGTGAACACCTCGGCCCCTCCGATGCGGTCCAGCAGGTATTCCAGCCACATCATGGAGGTCCAGCGGGATTGACCGCCCAAGGAGAACGGGGCTACGCCCATGTCGTTGAAGGTCTTTACCAGCGACATGACGTCGTCCCAGGTCTTGGGTGGCTGCACCCCGGCCTTTTCAAAGAGCTCTTTGTTGTAGAACAGGACAACAGGGGCCACGTACTGGTTGGGGAGGGCGTAGATCTTGCCGTTGACGGTGGCTGCACCGAAAGAAGCGGGGAAGAACTTGTTTTTCAGATCCGGGTTGGCCTCGAACCAGCTGGTGAGGTCCTCCACCTGCTTGGCCTCGGCGTACGTCTTCAACGTCCCGCCACCCCATCCATAAACAATGGTGGGGGCCTGGCCGGCGCCGATCGCGGTTTTGATCTTCGTTTTGTAAGCATCGTTCTGGAAGTACGTCACAGCGATCTTGTTATCGGGATTCGATGAGCCAAAAGCATCGACGGCTTTCTGGATGGTGGTCTGGTTCGGCTCACCGGAGAGGAACCACATGCTGGCGCCTCCTCCGCTTGCGCTGCCCGGTCCGGACGTACCGCAGGCGCTGGTTGCCATGACTGCGAATGGCGTAACTGCCGCTAGAGCCAGAAAAGAACGCCGTGATGATTGGAACTGCTTCATTGCTTCTCCATGTGTAGTCGCCTCGTTGGGCACGTTGCGGTGCCCATCTCCCAAAAGGAGTGACCATTGCCCGAAAAATATCGAAATATTTCGTGAGTGCTGTTTAGGTCACGGTCTAAACTAAAGTGCAATTCATCACACGTCAAGGCTTACTTTGGCTCTGATTGGCCCGATATTACAGCTCTCTTGAGCTTTCCATCGGCTTCCCGCATACTCGAAGCAAGCCGAAATATTTCGAAAGCAGGGGGATTCATGGAACGCAAGCAGCGTCCGCTCAAGCTCACGCTGGCTGCGGTAGCGAAAGAAGTGGGGGTTTCAGCGCCCACGGTTTCCAAAGTGGTGAATGGCAGAGAGGACGTGGCCGAGGAAACCCGGGCGCGCGTGCTGGCGGCCTTGCAGCGAACCGGATACAAGTCGCCCCTGCAACGCAAGAGTCCTCCGCCCCAGCAGTCAGTTGAGGTGGTTTTCGACTCCCTGAACTCGGCCTACTCCGTGGAAGTCCTCAACGGTGTCATGGAGCACGCGGCGGTCTCGGACATGGAGGTCATCCTCTCGGTGACCAGCAGGCAAACAGCGTCGCCGTTGGGCCCCGAAGAGCGGGCCCAGCGCATCATCGACGAAGGCCGCAGCGGAATGATCGTGGTCACTTCCGCCTTTGGGTCCGCACAGTTGGAAGCCTTCCAACGCCGCCGGATCCCCATCGTGGTGGTTGACCCCCTCAATCCGCCGCCGGCAGACGTCTTCAGCGTGGGTGCCAGCAACTGGGCCGGGGGCAAGGCCGCGGCGACGCACCTGCTCGAGTTGGGACATCGCAGGATCGCCTATATAGGCGGTCCTGCCACGGCAGAATGCAGCCAGGCACGGCTCCACGGCTATATGGCGGCACTCATGGCAGAGGGCATCACCGTGGACCACGACTATGTGTCCTCCGGCGCGTTCCGGCCCGAGAACGGTGTAAGAGGCATGAAGGCCCTGCTGGCACTTGAGGATCCGCCCACGGCAATATTCGCTGGAAGCGACAGCATCGCGCTCGGTGTCCTGGCAGAAGCGCGAAGGCAGAACATCCGGATTCCGGAGGACATGAGCCTCGTCGGTTTCGACGGCACACACCAAGCGGAAGAATCCGTTCCACCCCTGACGTCCGTGTCACAGCCGCTTCAGGAGATGGGCCGTTCGGCCCTGCGGTTCATCCTGCGCCAGGTCCGTGGCGAGAATATCGACTCCCGCCGGGTGGAACTGGCTACGCATCTGGTGGTTCGTGAGTCCACGGCGCCACCGCCCGCGTCCACGACCAAGTCCGCGTCGAAGGCCAAGCCCGCGTCCGAGGCGAAATCAGACAACGCTAAAGGAGCCGCCGCCGTCGAGGTGTAAGCGAGACCGGCGGAATGGCGTCATACAGCAACACCCGCACCCAACGCTCACCCGTCTCACGGAACTCCGCACGGCTGGCGAAACGATAAAGATAGCTGCGCGCACGCACCCAACGGGGGCGTTCGCCGTCGAACGGGTCATGGCGAAGCAGCCCAAGAGTGGGCTTGTCTGCCTCCAACAGCTTCTCCAGGAAGGCGTAGAACCACCCCTCGTGGACGGTCCGCAGCGGCAGGAACCACATGAGCCAATCAAGCCTGAGGTGATACGGCGCCCACTGCCGCGGGAGGCGGCGCACGTCCCCGGGTTTACCTTTGAAGCCGTACTCCAGCCATTCCTCGTCAGCTGCATCCGGCTCTTCTGCCATGGTGCCTTCAACGACGATCTCGATCCGCTGCTTCGTCACCGTGCCGAACGCGCCATAGGCATTGACCAGGCGCCAGCGATTGAAGCTCGCATTCATGAGTTGCTGGCGCGAGAAGAGGTTCAAAAGGGGGCGATAACTAAGGACCAGCAACAGGACCGTCACGGCAAGTACGACGACGAGCCACCACACCGGAGTTTCGGCACCTGTGTGCCACTGGAGCGGGATGACGGGAAGAACCGCATGCGCCACCGGATCACTCACGGCAGCGAAGGCGAGAACGATTGCCATCCAGTTCAGCCAGGCAAAATTACCGCTGCCCACCAACCAAAGCTGCGTCACGATGATGATTCCTGCCGCGATACTGGCCAGCGGTTGGGGCGCGAACAGGAAGAACGGAACCACCAACTGCGCGAAGTGGTTTCCCACCACTTCCACTTTGTGCAATGGGCGGGGGAGGAGATGGGCCTGCCTGCTCAGCGGTCCGGGCATCGGCTGCGTCTCGTGGTGATAGAACATCGCCGTGAGGTCGCGCCACTCACGGCCGCCCCTGATTTTGATCATTCCCGCGCCGAACTCAAGCCGGAACACCAGCCACGCAATCAGGATCAGGATGGTGGTGGGTGGCGGAACCTGGTCCGAGCCAAGGAAAGCTACGGTGAAACCGGCCTCCAGCAACAGGATCTCCCAGCCAAAGCCGTAGAACGTCTGGCCCACATTCACGATCGACATGTACAGGAACCAGAGGGTGAGGAACGCCAGCATCGGCAGCCACGGTGGTCCCAGCTGCGGCAAGCCCAACACCAGCAAGGCGGACACGGCAATTCCCACCCAACAGACTGCCCGCAGCAGGGCATCGGAGTACCGCCACTGGAAGAGAGTGGGCCGAGCCAGGCGGCGGGCCATCTCAAGGAACGAAGGTACGGGAAGCAGGCCGTGCTCGCCAAGGAGTGCCGGAAACTGGTTCATGGTGGAGAGGAACGCAACCAGATAAAGGGCGGCAGTACCGCGTTGCAATACCTGCCGCGCGAATTCGTAGTCCCGCGCGTCAAACCAGTCCTGCGCGTCAAACCAGGCCAGCCACTCCACAATTCCACGTTACGCGCGGGAAAGAAGTGGTCAAGCGGGGTTTTCCACTTACCTGGGTGCTACGTTCGCACCCTTCTGCGGCTGCTGGGATACTTAAGCAATGCAGCCGCGCAAGATCGTCATCCTCGGGTCCACCGGTTCCATCGGCACACAGGCGATTGACGTCGTCGACGGCGCCCCGCACCTTTTCGAAGTGGTGGCACTGAGCGCCGGCGGCGGGAACCTGGAACTGCTTGCCCACCAAGCTGTGCATACGCGGGCGCAGGCCGTTGGCATTGCCCACGGCGATCCGGAAGCATTGCAGAACCTGATTGACGCCGCGGCGGCCCGAAGCGGCTTGCGCAACTTCGCCCCGCAGATTTTCGTTGGACCGGACGCGTCCACCCGCATTGCCGAAGTGGAATGCGACGTCGTTCTCAACGGCATCACCGGCTCCATTGGCCTGGCGCCAACCCTGGCCGCGCTGGCATCCGGCGCCACCTTGGCGCTCGCTAATAAAGAGTCGCTGATTGTCGGTGGTGCCCTGGTGAAAGCAGCTGCCCGCCCCGGCCAGATTGTGCCTGTCGATTCCGAACATTCGGCCATCGCCCAGTGCCTGCGTTCAGGTACTGAGCAGGAGGTGGAGAAGTTGATTCTCACGGCGTCCGGCGGACCTTTCCGGGGCCGCAGCCGTGAGCAGCTTCACGATGTCACGCCGGCCGAGGCCCTGGCGCATCCCACCTGGGATATGGGCCTCATGGTCACCACCAACTCGGCGAGCCTCGTTAACAAGGGCCTTGAAGTGATCGAGGCACATCTGCTGTTCGACGTACCCCTGGACAGGATCGAGGTCGTGGTCCATCCACAGTCGGTGGTCCACTCGATGGTCCAGTTTGTGGATGGGTCCATCATTGCCCAGGCGTCGCCGCCTGACATGCGGCTTCCCATCGCCTTAGGGCTGGGCTGGCCCGGAAGGGTTCCAAGGGCTGCCCAGCCATGCGACTGGACCCAAGCCACAAGTTGGACATTCGAACCACTGGACTCGGTTGCGTTTCCGGCCGTGGAGCTCGCCAAGGAGGCCGCGAAGCAGGGCAGCACTTACCCTGCCGTCTTCAACGCGGCCAACGAGGAAGCTGTGGAGGCTTTCCACGCGGGTCGTATCCGCTTCACGGACATTGTGGACACGGTGGAGTCCGTCCTCAGCGAACATTCAGGTTCTTCGGAGCTTACGGTGGAGTCCGTGCTGGATGCTGAGAGTTGGGCACGCACCCGCACCCATGATCGTTTAGCCAACAGCGCCGTATAGCTCAGAAACCCAGCAGAGAAACCCCTATGGAAGCAGTCCCGTCAGCATGAGTCCCGTCCTTCTGTTCATCCTCGGAGTCGTCTTCGTCGCCCTTGGCGTCGCGGTATCCATCGCTTTGCACGAGGTTGGCCATCTGGTCCCCGCGAAGCTCTTTAAGGTGCGCGTGACCAAGTACATGATTGGCTTCGGGCCAACCTTGTGGTCCAGGAAGAAGGGTGAAACGGAGTACGGCTTCAAGGCCCTTCCGTTGGGTGGCTACGTGGCCATGATCGGCATGTACCCGCCCAACAAAGAAGATGGCGGGGTACGTCCCTCCAGCACGGGCATGTTCCAGACACTTGCCAGCGAGGCCCGTTCCGTTGCGCATGAAGAAGTAGGCCCCGGGGACGAAGGCAGGGTCTTCTACAAGCTGCCGGTCTGGAAGAAGATCATCATCATGCTCGGCGGCCCGGCCATGAACATGCTGATCGGTTTGGTTCTCCTTGCCATCCTGCTCATGGGTTTTGGCGTTGCCACGGCCACCACCACCATCGCGGACGTTTCAAAGTGCCAGGTGGCTGCGGGGAAAACGGTGGATCCTGATTCGGCGGACTGCAAGCCAACACCTGCGGCGGCCGCCGGCCTGCAGCCGAACGACACCGTCAAGACTTTCGACGGCAAAGCCGTCACCAGCTGGGATGAACTCACCGGCTGGATCCGGGCCTCGGCGGGCAGGGAGGTACCCATCACAGTAGAACGCAACGGTTCGGAAGTTTCCACCACCGTTACTCCGGTCTTGTCCTCGCGGCCGGTTGTGGGTGCCGATGGACGCCAGGAGCAGGACGCCAACGGCGTGCTGAAGTACCAGGAGGTTGGCTTCCTGGGAATCGGCGCGCAGAGCGCCTTGGTTCCCCAGCCGGCGTCGTCGGTTCTTCCCATGGCGGGGGAGAATATCAAGCAGATTTCCGGAGTAATCCTTAACCTGCCTGCCCGTGTGGTTGGTGTGGCGAAGGCCGCTTTCAGCGAGGAACCCCGCGATCCGAACGGGCCCATCAGTGTGGTGGGCGTCGGTCGGGTGGCCGGCGAAGTTGCTGCGATGGAAGAGGTACCGCTCCAAGCACGCATCGGAACCTTGGTAGGGCTGCTTGCCGGACTGAACTTCGCGCTGGCCATCTTCAACCTTGTACCCCTGCTGCCTCTCGACGGCGGCCACGTGGCAGGTGCGCTGTATGAGGGGGCGCGGCGCCAAGTGGCCAGGCTGAGGGGAAAGCCGGATCCAGGTGCTTTCGATATCGCAAAGCTGCTTCCCGCCACATATGTGGTGGCAGCGCTGCTGATGGCCATGGGCGCGCTGCTGATCTACGCGGACATCGTCAAGCCCGTCAATATCTTTGGCTGAGACCGCTGACCGGGACCGGGGGGCCTGCAGAGTGAGCTCGAATGGATGGCGGATCATCGCCACGCGGCGGGATAGGCTAGCTTCATGACTGTTTTCGCTGTTGAGTATGTATACGTCGCCGAGTCCGGCGCCCTCCGCGACGAAGCCCGCGCGGCGCACCGTGCCTGGCTGGGCGATCTCGCAGAGGATGGCACGCTGCTTGCGAGCGGACCCTACGGTGATGGTGCCGGCGCACTGCTCATCTTCAAGTCAGCAGATGAAGCCGAACTCAATGACCTCCTGAAGCAGGATCCGTTCGCTGAAGCCGGAGTGATAGCCGGCATCCGCACCACGGAATGGGACCCCATCATCGGCGTCCTGGCTGCCCACGCGTCCTAGCTCCGGCGTCCTCACCACAACGATCCACCCCAAACCCAAGGAGTCCACGTGACCTCGGTCAGCCTGGGAATGCCAGCCGCCCCACCCCCCGTCCTTGCCCCGCGACGTAAGACGCGGCAGATCAAGGTTGGGTCTGTTGGCGTTGGCTCCGATTCGCCCATCAGCGTGCAGTCCATGACTACCACGCCCACCACGGATATCAACGCCACGCTTCAACAGATCGCTGAACTGACGGCCTCCGGCTGCGACATCGTCCGCGTTGCGTGCCCGTCGGCAGACGACGCCGAGGCATTGCCGATCATTGCCCGCAAATCCCAGATCCCCGTGATCGCCGATATCCACTTCCAGCCGAAGTACGTTTTCGCGGCCATTGAAGCGGGATGCGCAGCGGTTCGTGTGAACCCAGGCAATATCCGGAAGTTCGATGACCAGGTCAAGGAAATCGCGGCAGCCGCGAAGGACCACGGCACATCCATCCGGATTGGCGTCAACGCTGGTTCCCTGGAGCCGGGCATCATGAAGAAGTACGGCAAGGCCACCCCTGAAGCACTGGTGGAGTCCGCTGTCTGGGAGGCCTCGCTCTTCGAAGAGCACGGTTTCCACGACTTCAAGATTTCTGTGAAGCACAACGACCCCGTCATCATGGTGGCTGCCTACGAGATGCTCGCCGAAAAGGGCGACTGGCCCCTGCACCTTGGCGTGACCGAAGCCGGTCCGGCGTTCCAGGGGACCATCAAGTCCGCAACTGCTTTCGGGGCACTGCTGTCCCGCGGCATCGGTGACACTATCCGCGTTTCCCTCTCGGCGCCGCCCGTGGAGGAAATCAAGGTTGGCAACCAGATCCTGCAGTCGTTGAACCTGCGCCCCCGAAAGCTTGAAATTGTGTCCTGCCCGTCCTGTGGCCGCGCCCAGGTGGATGTGTACACGTTGGCTGAGCAGGTAACCGCCGGCCTTGAGGGGATGGAAATCCCCCTCCGCGTGGCCGTTATGGGCTGTGTAGTCAATGGTCCGGGTGAAGCCCGTGAAGCAGATCTCGGTGTGGCATCCGGAAACGGCAAGGGCCAGATTTTCGTGAAGGGCGAAGTCATCAAGACAGTGCCTGAAAGCGAAATTGTTGAGACACTGATCGAAGAGGCCATGCGTATCGCTGAAGAGATGGGGGAGGCCGATGGCGAAGATGCTGTCAAGGGTAGCCCCGTGGTTAGCGTCTCGTAACGAGACAGGCCTGGGGGTCAGGGTGCTCGGCAGTGCCGACACCTTGGCCCTTCGCGCGCTTGCGAGCGAAGATCCCGTTGCCAACGTCTTCATCCTTGCGCATCTGGACAGCGTAGGAACGGCAGCGCCCACCAGCGGCGGCGCCAGCGTCTTTGGCGTGTTCGACGACGACACCCTCCTTGGAGCCTGTTGGGCGGGGGCCAATCTGGTCCCGGTGCAACTCGACCCAGGGCTTACCGGATATGTAGCTACGGCGGCCCACCAATCCGGCAGGCGGTACGCCTCCATCTTCGGGCCGGCGGAAACAGTCCTCGCGCTCTACTCCCGCTTTGAGCAGTTGGGCCACTTCGCGCACGAAGTCCGCTCCAGGCAGCCCCTTTTGACCATTTCCGGCGGGCCGGCCATCGAAGCCAATCCGCTGCTGACCTTCGGCACTATGGCGGACTTCGAACGCATCCTGCCCGCCTGCGCCGCCATGTTCGAAGAAGAAGTTGGCTACTCGCCGTTCCTGGGCGGTCAGGACTTCTATAGCAGGCGCGTTGCCGGGCTTATCCGCCAAGGGCATTCCCTGGTCCACATCGACGCTGCCGGAAGCGTGGTTTTCAAGGCAGAGTTGGGTGCAGTTACCCAGGACGTCACGCAGGTCCAGGGCGTATGGATGAATCCGGAGATGCGTGGACACCACCAAAGCGCCGGTTACATGGCCGCCGTCGTAAATCTTTCACGTACCTTTGCGCCCGTAACGAGCCTGTACGTCAATGACTACAACGCTAAAGCGCGGGCCACCTACGAAAGAGTCGGCTTCGAGCAAGTGGGCACGTTCGCAACGGTCTTGTTCTAGCCGGGGGAGTTCAGGTTCCCGGTGAGATACCGCTGGATGGTGGGTGCCACCATGCTCACCACTTCCTCCTGATCAGCACTCGCCAGAGGTTCGAGCCGGATCACGTAGCGGAGCAGCATCAGTCCCACCACTTGTGTCGCCACCAGGTTGCCACGCAGGCGGACTTCCTCAGCAGGACCTTGCACGCCCACCATGACCCGGGACAGGATGGTCCGGCTCACGGTCTCCCGCAGCAGTGCCGTTTTGGCTTTCGATCCGATGGTTCCCCGAACGAATGCCACCAGACCGGGCTGCGCCGGGCCCTCCCATAGCCGGACGACCGCACGGACAAGTGCTTCTGCCCTCGCCTCCGGTTCCAGGGTTTCAACGCCGGCCAGGACCTCTTCAGGATCGGCAGGCAACTCCACGCTGGAGGCGAACAATTCGTCTTTGCCTTTGAAGAAGTGATGCACCATGGCCGGGTCCACTGAGGCTTCCCTCGCCACTTGCCGAAGACTGGTGCCGTCGAACCCGTGCTCTGCGAACAACTTCCGGGCCGCCACCACAATGGCTTCGCGCGAATGGTCGCTCCCGCTTCGACGGCCACGGCGCAGGGGTTCCAGGCTCATGAGGTCTGCCGCCTCAGCGTCAATGAGGCCAGGACAAGGACTCCCACCACGATTCCGCCCATCACCATAGTGTCCTGCCACATGGTTTCAGTGGCATCGATGTTCCCTGCGATCTCCTGAAGGGCATCAACAGAAAACGTCAGGGGAAGAACTCCGGAGATGGCCTCGAGGACGTCGTTCATCTGCTCCCGGGCCACGAAGAGTCCGCAGAGCAGGATCTGTGGCACCACCACTACCGGCATGAACTGCACAGCCTGGAACTCGGTGCGTGCAAAGGCCGAACACAGCAGCCCCAGGGCCACGCCAAGGACAGCGTTGATGACCGCGATCAGCACGACGAACCCGGGACTGCCCTTGATGTCGAGATCGAAGATCCAGTATGCGACAGCCGTGGCAACCAGCGACTGCAGCGCGGCCATGATGGAGAAGGCAATGGCGTAGCCGAACAAGAGGTCCGCTTTATGGATGAGTGTAGTGAGGAGCCGCTCCAAGGTCCCGGAGGTTCGTTCCCGCAGCATGGTGATGGACGTGACCAGGAACATGACGACGAACGGGAAGATCGCCAACATCATCAGGCCGACGCGGTCGAAGGTGCGTGGAAAGCCCGGGGGCAGCGTTTCGTTCTCGAAAAGATAATAGACGGCGGTGAGCAGCAGCGCCGGAACCACCATAATGAGCGCCACACTGCGGTGATCGTGCCGCAATTGACCAAGGACCCGGGCGGTGGTGGCAAAGGTCATCCGAAGATTCATGATGCCACCTGGCTTTCCTTTGCCGGCTGACCGCTGTCCGGGCCACGTTCGGCGTCTTTGATCATGTTCAGGAACGCGCGCTCAAGGTCATTGCTGCGTCCCCGGCTTGCGAGCTCGGCGGGTGTGAGCTGCGCCAGCAGCAGGCCGTCCCGCAGAAGCAGCAACGAAGAACAATGCGACGCTTCTTCCATCACATGACTGGAAACCAGGAGCGTTGTTCCGCCGGCGGCCATGTCAACGAACCGCTCCCACAATTCCGCACGCAGTACCGGATCCAAACCCACTGTCGGTTCGTCCAGGACCAGGAGCTTGGGGTGCGCCACCAGCGCGCATGCCAGGGACACGCGGCTGAACTCCCCGCCCGAGAGGTTCCCGGCTTTCTGCTTGGCAAACGATTCGAGCCCGACGGCGGCAATCGACTCCGCGACGTCCGTCGCCGTTGCCTTGTGCATGGCGCCGAAGTACTTGACGTTGGCTTCGACGCTGAGGTCCGCGTAGACGCTGGCACCTTGGGTGACGTACCCGACGTCGTGCCTTAACGGTGCGCTGCCTGCTGGGCGGCCGAGGACGCTGATGGATCCACGGGTGATCCGCTGGACCCCCACGATGCCGCGCATAAGTGTTGTCTTGCCGCTTCCTGACGGGCCGAGAAGCCCCGTGATGCGCCCGCTGGCCACGGCGAAATCCAGGCCCCGCAGGATTCTTGTTCTGCCCCGGGAGATGTGCAGGCCCGTGGATTCTATTGCTGCTTGTGACATGGCCGCCTCCGGCACCAGCGAGTAATTCACCAAGTGATGAATTAACGCTAAGTCCGGCCAGTGGGGCGGTCAATAGGCCTTTGCCATCAAAATCCTTGAAAACGTGTCCGCTATCACATAGGTTTTTCCCAAGCCGTGTCGATGGGGCACGGGTGGTTACAGGGGGAATCATGGCAAAGACCTTGAAGGATGCCTTTGGCAGCCGCACCATCCGTGAGTTCGGCAGTCACCAATGCGTCCCAGTCGCAGGCGATCCCGTTCCGCTGGAGGGAACGGGGGACTAGTCCCCGGACAGAGTCTGCGGCCGGCCGGCCGCTGAGCCACGCCATCGCAGGATGACCAGCCGATCTTTGGCCAGGGGCTTCCAGACGCGACGGCGTGGCTCTTCTCTGTGATAACCGTTCTGGGGCTGAGCCATTCTGTGCCAAGCCGCCCGCTGGCAGCCGGTAGATTAGTAGACAGTTGTTTTTGCCATATCTGCCATAGAAACGGATACGTACCCGTGGTCCTTCGCCTTTCCCAGTTGTTCCTGCGCACCCTGCGTGAAGATCCCGTCGACGCCGAGGTCGCCAGCCACAAGCTCCTGGTCCGGGCCGGTTACATCCGCCGTGCCGCGCCTGGCATTTACACGTGGCTGCCGCTGGGACTCAGCGTCCTGCGCAAGGTGGAGGAAATCATCCGGCAGGAAATGTCCGCC
The DNA here is from genome assembly GCA_050627125.1 of Arthrobacter sp. 21a14. Classification (GTDB taxonomy): domain Bacteria; phylum Actinomycetota; class Actinomycetes; order Actinomycetales; family Micrococcaceae; genus Arthrobacter. The sequence continues at coordinate 2,224,829 of CP192487.1, forward strand.
ATCGGCGCGCAGGAAGTCCACTTCCCGGCACTGCTGCCGCGCGAACCCTACGAGGCCACCAACCGCTGGACCGAGTACGGAGAGGGCCTGTTCAGGCTTCAGGACCGCAAGGGCGCCGACTACCTCCTGGCTCCGACGCACGAGGAAATGTTCACCCTCCTGGTCAAGGATCTGTACTCCTCGTACAAGGACCTGCCGCTGAGCCTGTACCAGATCCAGAACAAGTACCGCGATGAAGCGCGTCCCCGTGCAGGTCTCCTCCGTGGGCGCGAGTTCATCATGAAGGACTCCTACTCGTTCGACGTTGACGACGCCGGCCTGGACGCAAGCTACGCCGCCCACCGCGCTGCTTATCTGAAGATCTTCGAACGCCTGGGCTTGGAAGTCATTCCGGTTGCTGCCACGGCAGGCGCCATGGGCGGCTCCAAGAGCGAAGAATTCCTCTTCCCGACGGAGATCGGCGAGGACACCTTTGTGCGCTCGGCCGGCGGCTATTACGCCAACGTCGAGGCCGTCACCACGGTTGTCCCTGAGAATATTGATTTCACGGACGCGCCGGCTGCCCAGGTTCTGGACACCCCGAACACCCCCACCATCGAGACGCTGGTTGACGCAGCCAACCAACTCGCACCCCGTGGCGAGGCCGACGGCGGCGCCTGGACTGCCGCTGACACGCTGAAGAACGTCGTCCTCGCCGTGACTCTCCCCACCGGCGAACGCCAGATCGTCGTCCTCGGCGTTCCGGGTGACCGTGCCGTGGATCTCAAACGGGTGGAAGCGAACATAGGATCGTTCCTTCCCATTGCCGGCGAGATCGGCCTGGAGGCAGCCAACGAGGAAGACCTCAAGAAGCTGCCGTGGTTGGTGAAGGGCTACATCGGGCCTGGTTTGTCCCTGGATGAAGCAGTGCTGGGCCTGGAAGGCTCTTCCAAGCTGCTATTCCTCGTGGATCCCCGCGTCGTCTCAGGCACAACCTGGGTGACGGGCGCCAACATCGATGGCAAGCACGTCTTCGGACTGGTAGCGGGCCGCGACTTCACCTGGGACGGCGTCATCGAATGCACCGACGTCCGCGCAGGGGATCCGGCGCCCGACGGCTCCGGACCGCTTGAAACTGCCCGTGGCATCGAAATGGGCCACATCTTCCAACTCGGACGCAAGTACGCCGAGGCGCTGGATCTGAAGGTACTGGACCAGAACGGCAAGCAGGTAGTTGTCACCATGGGCTCCTATGGTGTTGGTGTCACCCGTGCTGTCGCAGCCCTTGCAGAAGCCAACCATGACGACCGCGGCCTCGTGTGGCCACGCTCGGTGGCCCCGGCCGACGTACACGTTGTGGCTGTTGGCCGCGGTGACGAAATTTTCGAAGCTGCAGAGAAGCTATCGGCGGAACTCGAGGCTGCAGGCCTCGACGTCATCTTTGATGACCGGCCCAAGGTTTCTCCCGGCGTCAAGTTTGGCGATGCCGAGCTCGTCGGCGTGCCCACTATCCTGGCCGTCGGCCGTGGACTCGTGGACGGCGTTGTGGAGATCAAGGACCGTCGCAGCGGTGAAGCCGAGAACATCTCGGTGGAAAAAGCCGTGGATTACGTGGTCAACGCTGTCCGTAACCGGTGATTTCCGGCTTCGAGACCATCCAGCTCACCACCATCATCCTGATTGTGGTGGCTGGATTCGCAGCCGGCTGGGTTGACGCGGTAGTAGGAGGCGGGGGGCTGATCCAGCTCCCCGCACTGCTGCTGGTACCTGGCATCACTCCAGTCCAGGCACTTGCCACGAACAAGATGGGTTCCATCTTCGGCACCACCACCAGTGCCACAACCTATTACCGGCGGGTGGGACCGGACCTCAAAACGGCAATACCCATGGCGGTGATTGCACTGGCGGGGAGCTTTGTTGGTGCCATCCTCGCTGCATCGCTGCCGGCCAGCGTCTTCAAGCCAATCATTGTGGTGGCGCTGATCGCCGTCGCGATTTTCACCGCACTCCGCCCCAGCGCAGGTGAGCTGACGGCTCTGCGGCACGATGGGCACAAGCACTATGTGGTGGCCTGCCTGATCGGTGCAGTGATCGGTTTTTACGATGGCCTGATCGGTCCCGGTACGGGATCATTCCTGGTGATCGCCTTGGTCTCGGCCATGGGCTACGCCTTCCTTGAAGCCAGCGCAAAGGCCAAGATCGTCAACATGGCCACCAATGCCGGTGCCCTCATTTTCTTCCTCCCTCACGGCTCCTTGCTGTGGGGAGTGGGCTTGGTGCTGGGGCTGGCGAACATGGCGGGCGGATACCTTGGTGCCCGGACAGCTGTAGCCAGGGGGAGCAGCTTTGTACGGATCGTCTTCCTGATCGTCGTGGCGGCACTGATCATCAAGCTCGGCGTGGACGTCTGGAACGACAACGTCAGCTGACTGCGTCCCCGGGCTCGGGCAAATCATGTGCTGCCGGAAGTCCTTCGAGTGTCCTGCCCGCCAGCGTGCTTGCCACCCACAGGGAACGGGCCAGATCGCCTTCGTGTCCTCGTTTTCCCGCGTACCACAGAGCGTTGTCCACTTCGCGGGCAACGCTCCACTGTCGCGCGACCTCCGGATCAAGCCCAGCGGCGAGGCTGAAATCCCGGCATCGCTCCTGCAGGGCAACTGCAGGGTCGCGACGTGACAGATCCTTGATCCGGTTCCACAGAACAGGTGCCACCGCAAATTCGGCCTCACCGATCTGCGGCTGGGGATCAATGGCCAGGTAGTCGCGGCGGCCGGCGCCCAAGATGGCGAGGATGTTCATGAAGTGCAGATCGGTGTGCACCAGAACGTCTCTGCTGGATCGGCGGCCAACAGCACCGCGGGTCTGGCATACTTCCAGCGCGGCCTCCAATAACCATCGCGGGAAGGGCCGGTCCTGCAGCTCCCACTCCGAAGGCATTTCGTCGCTCCAGCGCTCGGCCGTGGCAGCGATGTGATCGAAGCCCCGCCACTCGGGACGATCATCCGGGGCAATTGAAAGCTCGCGCATGATGTCACCCCAGACCTGCCGGGCTTCGTCCATGGGGGCGTCCTGCAGCCACCGGGACGCGTCAAGGCGTTCCAGGAGCATGGAGCAACTGGCGGCGTCGGCAGCCAGGAGCCGGACAGCTCCGTGGCCGCCCCACAGGGCCAGGGCATGGCGCTCCACGAGTGCTTCCTCATGCGGATAGGCGATCTTCAGGGCAGCCTGCCTGCCGAACTGGAGAACGGGCACAACCAAGGCTCCGTGCCCGTTCCAGGGCTCTTCACCGGGTACAAGGTCCACGGACAACTGCCAGCGGTCCATAGCGTCCCGGATAAGCCCCGGAAGGCTCGCCAGCCAGTCCCGCCCCGCGGAGTCGCGGTTGTAACGGGCGTGCAGGTCACCCGGAATCGGAATCATGGCGTGAAGGGTCACGCGATCAGCCTAGCTCTGCCAAGCGGTAGTACCCTCAGAAAACGCCGCTGGCGCCCAAGAGGCTTCCGATCGAGAACGTGGCTGCAAGCGCCAGGGCTCCGCCCAACACCACCCGGGCAGCTGCCCGGAATCTGGGAGCCCCACCAATCCAAGCGCCCACGGCTCCAGTGATGGCGAGGGCCAACAGGACAGCAGCGAACGTCAGTGGAACGCGCATTGCCGGGGGAGGGAGCAATATTGCCAGCATGGGAAGCACGGCACCCAGGGTAAATGCCACTGCCGATGCCAAGGCAGCGTTCCACGGACTCACAATGTCGTCTTCGTGGATATTGAGCTCGGCAGACAAATGCGCCGCAAGGGCATCATGCTTCGTCAGTTCTTCGGCCACTGTCCGGGCGGTGCGGGCTGTGAGCCCCTTCGCCTGGTAGATCGCGGTGAGCTCCTCGAGTTCTTCTTCAGGTTGCTCGGCGAGCTCCCGGCGTTCCTTCTCGATGAGCGACTTCTGCGTGTCGCTCTGGCTGCTGACGGATACGTACTCGCCCAAGGCCATGGAAATGGCGCCACCCACCAGGCCAGCCGTGCCCGCAGCAAGGATGCTGCCGGTGTTGGTCGTGGCACCGGCCACGCCGACAACTATCGCGGCGACGGAGACGATGCCGTCGTTCGCGCCCAAAACTCCGGCTCGCAGCCAGTTCAGCCTGTGGGCAAGGTCATCACGATGCGGTTCGTTCTCGTGCGTGGTGGCAGTTTCTGCGGAAGCCATGCATCAAGCCAAGCACCGGCAGGCCGCCTTGACCAGCATGGCTAGGCTCGCCTATCCCATCCGCCGCTTGGACTCACTTCAGGTTGGGACTAACTGGGGCATGGATTAATTGGGGGTGGGCGTCGGCAGGGGAGGCAAGTCATCGTCGTCGAACTCCAACCCCGGCAAGGCTGCAAGCGTGGCGCCCCAATCCAGGCTCCTGCGGACAGCAGCCAGCAGGCTGCTGGTAGCCCAGTCCCGGGTCTCTCCTGTCGAAAGCGCGATGAGGTCGCCAAATCCCTGCAGGGAGTCCGATTCCAGGGCTCCCAAGCCCGCGGCCGGGTCTTCAGCGAACTGTCCAGGCAGCCTGTATCCGGCCTCCCGGGTAGGGACGTCGCCACAGTTACGGCGGGTCAGGGCTTCTGCTTGTTGAAGGAGACGCTCGTGCACCGCAAGGTCCTTGGCGGCTTGGGCAGTTGCGCCAGCGTCCAATCGCTTCAGCGCCACCTGATAGATGTAGACGGCTTCCTGTTCGGAGCGGACAGTGGCCGCAAGAGCCGCATCGGTAGTGGCAGCGGTTGCGTCCGGGGTGGGGCTGACTGAAGGGCACTGGTGCACAGCTGGTGTTGTGGCAGGGGGGTTACCGCTCGACGTCGGCAACGGTACCGGCAGCTGCCACACCGCAGCCAGTTTTTCGCCCTGGAGAAGTTGGGCGGATCCGACGGCGGCGAGCAACCGGGCGATCCCGCCGTCGGCCTCGCGGGCGTCCTCCAGTCGTTGCCGGCCGCTGGTGGTCAGACCAGAAACGACGGAAGCGGGCGTCGCTTGCGGGGCCGTGTCATCTTCAGCCTGGTCATCTTTGTGGCTTGCCGTCGAGGCTGCGGAGGAGGAGGCAGCAACTGCGGCAGATGGCGGAAGGAGGGCCCGGGACTGTGTTGTCAGCAATGTCACAGCATCGTCAAGGGCCGCCGTTTGGGAACTGGATCCTGCACCTGCCATCAATCCAGCAGCCGATTCACGCAGCCCCTGGGTATCGGCGAAAGCGTCCGCGAGGGCGGACTCGGAGAAAGAAACCTCAGGGGGAGTCCCGGAATCCCGCGGTAGAAGTACGATTCCCGTGCCCGCAACGAGCAGAGCAACCACGGAAATGAGAAGGAGTCGACCCCACGCTGGTGATCGTCGTTTTTCACTTGTCTGCTCGTCCACAACAGACCATGGTGTCATGTGGACGGGAAACTCCGTGCACCATGTGCTGCCGAAAATCGTTAGGCTAGTAGTCACAACAACATCTATCGGGAGGCGGCGGGCAACGTGAGTGACTCGGAAGCCACGACTTCAACAGACCGTACTGAGTCGAATTCAACGGCCACCATCCACAACCCGGAAGAGCGCAGGCTGAAGGCACTGCTCGAACCGGCAGTCCTTGCCAACAGGCTCTACCTCGAGGATGTTTCCATCCACGTCGCCGGTTCACACCGCACGGTCCACGTCGTCGTGGATCTTCCGCAGGAGGAGACCGGAGGCGTCAGCCTTGACGCCATCGCAGATGTCTCGCGTGGGTTGTCCGATATTCTGGACAACGATCCCCACGACGACGGCCGTCCCTACGACCTCGAAGTTTCTTCGCCAGGAGTAGGCCGTCCGCTGACGGAACCACGCCACTGGCACAGGGCCCGCGGCCGCATGGTCAGGGTCAACGTCATCCAGGGTGAGAACGTCCTTGGCCGGATTGCGTCAGTAGATGACGCCGGTGTGACCCTCATCCCGGAGCACGAGGTCAAGAAGGGCATGAAGCCCAAACAGGGCGACCCCATCACTATTCCTTTCGACAGGATCCGCCACGGAAAAGTCGAGATTGAATTCAGCCACCTCCACGAGGCCGGGCTGGCAGACGAACACAATGGACCTTCCGAGGAGGCCTAATGGATATTGACATGAGCGCACTGAGACTCCTGGAGCGTGAGCGTGAAATCCCGCTGGACCTCCTGATTCCCACCATCGAGCAAGCGCTCCTGGTGGCCTATCACAAGACGCCCGGTGCCTTCGAGAAGGCCCGCGCCGAGCTGGACCGCAAGAGCGGCCACGTGACCATCTGGGCAACGGAAATCGACGACGACGGCGAGGCCATCGGGGAGTTCGAGGACACCCCGGCCGGTTTCGGCCGCATCGCTGCAAGCACGGCACGCCAGATCATCCTGCAGCGTCTTCGTGACGTTGAGGACGATAACGTATTGGGCGAATTCAAGGGTCGCGAAGGCGAACTCGTCGCCGGCATGATCCAGCAGGGCAACAACCCGCACATGATCCAGGTAAACCTCGGATCGGTGGAGGCCCTGTTGCCGCCACCGGAGCAGGTTCCTGGTGAGAAGTACATTCACGGCAGCAGGCTTCGTGCCTTCGTGGTGGATGTCCACCGCGGGGCGAAGGGCCCGTCCATTACGTTGTCGCGTTCGCACCCCGGACTGGTCCGTAAGTTGTTCGAAATGGAAGTTCCGGAAATCGCGGACCGTTCCGTGGAGATCGTGGCACTTGCCCGGGAAGCCGGCCACCGGACCAAGATCGCCGTCAAAGCGAACACCCCCGGTGTCAACGCCAAGGGCGCTTGCATCGGCGAAATGGGCTCCCGCGTCCGCGCGGTCATGACTGAGCTCAATGACGAAAAGATCGACATCGTGGACTTCAGCGAGGATCCTGCGACCTTCATCGCCAACTCCTTGTCACCGTCCAGGGTGAATTCGGTCACTATCACGGACGAGGCAACGCGCTCGGCCCGGGTAGTTGTGCCGGACTACCAGCTCTCCTTGGCGATTGGCAAGGAAGGCCAGAACGCACGCCTTGCTGCGAAGCTGACCGGATGGCGGATCGATATCGTGTCCGACGCCGCCCCGGCCAAGACCGACTAGCGATCGTTCCGGCGGCCTCGCCGTCGGGAGCCGCGCCGCGCTGGCGGTGCGGCCGGTTTCGGCTGTCCGGGGCCGGGGGGCTAGAATAGATGGAACCGGGCTTACGTCCGGTATCCGCGCGTTTTGACGTGCCTTATCTGCATGTGCAGTATCGGCCGTCAGCGCAAGTTTGCAGAGGCAGGTAAGGACACGTCGTGGCTGAACTGCTTGAACGCGGCCATGGCCCTGTTCGTACGTGCATCGGATGCCGGAAGCAAGGCTCCCGGTCCGAGCTTGTCCGGCTCGTCGCCCAAGACCGTGGTTCGTCCACTGTCCTCGTCGATGTTCGACGCCGGATGGCCGGCAGGGGTGCGTGGCTGCACCCCAGCGAAAAGTGCTTGGCATTGGCAATCAAGCGGCGTGCTTTCGGAAGGGCCCTTGCGGGCGCTGCTGAAACAAGCGCCGTCGAAAGCTACTTCATGTCAGGCGCGCCACTTGTGGAGGCCCCGGCTGCCACAGGAAAACCGTCCAAACCTGAAAGCGGGTCAGAAAACTGATGGAAACCCGATGAGTTCCCAGCGATGAGTGCGTAACGATGACAACTTTGTTGCGCTCTGCAATGGGCCTTTCAGTCGCGCTAGCGGCAGGGGCCCGCAGTAAGAAGTAGACGGTTCGTGCCTGGCTCGGTGCGGACCGAGACAGGAGAAATGTGGCCAAGGTCCGCGTACATGAGCTCGCCAAAGAGCTCGGTATTACTTCCAAAGATGCAGTAACAAAACTGCAGGAATTGGGCGAATTCGTTCGCTCCGCCTCTTCCACCATTGAGGCCCCCGTCGTGAAGAAGCTTCGCGACGCCTACCCCGGTGCAGGCGCTGCAAAGGCAGCTGCCCCCGCACCTGCAGCCGCCCCCAAGGCTCCGGCTGCTCCCGCAACATCCCGTCCGGCCGCTCCGGCTCCGGGCCCCGCAGCACCCAAGGCTCCGGCCCCGGCTGCACCTGCCGCGGCGGCACCTGCTGCCCCCGCTGCACCTGCTCCTGCGGCGCCTGCCCCGGCAGCGCCCTCGGCTCCCGCCGCATCCACGACGCCGTTTTCGGCAAAGCCTGGTGCCCGTCCTGCTCCCAAGGCAGAGACTCCGGCTCCGTCCCGCCAGGGCGGCCAGGCCCCGCGTCCCGGCGGTCCCCGTCCGGGCAACAACCCCTTCGCTACGTCCCAGGGCATGCCCCGCGGCCGTGGTGGCGACGGCGAACGTCCGCCGCGTCCGGGTAACAACCCGTTTGCAACCTCACAGGGCATGCCCCGCGCAGGTGGCCGCAACGATGGCGAACGCCCCGGTGGTCCCCGTCCCGCAGCCGGTGCTGGTGGACCCCGTCCCGCAGCAGGCAGCGGTGGTCCCCGTCCGGGTGCTCCGCGTCCAGGTGCACCCCGTCCCGGTGGTGCTCCGCGTCCCGCTGGCGGTCCCGGTGGCGGAAACCGTCCTACTCCGGGCATGATGCCCAACCGCACTGAGCGTCCGGCTCCCGGTGGCGCAGGTCGTCCCGGTGGCGCAGGCCGTCCGGGTGGCGGACCGGGTCGTCCCGGTGGCGCACCAGGTGCAGGTACCGGTGGCGGCGCTCCCGCCGGCGGTGGCTTTGGCAAGGGTGGCCGCGGTCGCGGTGGTACCCAGGGTGCCTTCGGCAAGGGCGGCGCCGGTCGTGGCAAGCAGCGCAAGTCGAAGCGTGCAAAGCGCCAGGAACTGGAGCAGATGAGTGCTCCGTCGCTGGGCGGCGTATCAGTACCCCGCGGCGATGGCGAGACCATCATCCGTTTGCGCCGTGGTTCCTCCATCACGGACTTTGCAGAGAAGATCGATGCGAACCCCGCGTCGCTCGTGACCGTTCTGTTCCACCTCGGTGAGATGGCAACGGCTACGCAGTCCCTCGACGAAGACACCTTTGGTCTGCTTGGTGCCGAACTTGGCTACAAGCTCCAGGTTGTTTCGCCGGAAGACGAAGAGCGCGAGCTGCTGGACCAGTTCGACATCAACATCCAGGACGAGCTCGACGCCGAGGGTGACGATGTCCTTGAGGCACGCCCGCCGGTTGTCACCGTCATGGGTCACGTTGACCACGGTAAGACCCGCCTGCTTGATGCCATCCGCAACTCCAACGTTGTGGCCGGCGAGCACGGTGGAATCACCCAGCACATCGGTGCTTACCAGATCAGCCACATCCACGAGGGCACGGCCCGCGACATCACCTTCATTGACACCCCCGGTCACGAGGCCTTCACGGCCATGCGTGCACGTGGTGCCAAGGTCACTGACATCGCGATCCTGGTTGTTGCAGCCGACGACGGCGTTATGCCGCAGACGGTGGAAGCACTCAACCACGCCCAGGCAGCCAACGTGCCGATCGTCGTCGCAGTGAACAAGATCGACAAGGAAGGCGCCAACCCTGACAAGGTCAAGGGTCAGCTCACCGAGTACGGCCTGGTTCCCGAAGAATACGGTGGCGACACCATGTTCGTTGAGGTTTCTGCCCGCCAGAACCTGAACATCGACGAACTGATCGACGCCGTCCTGCTGACGGCCGACGCCGCACTGGACCTGCGCGCCAACCCGGACAAGGACGCTCGAGGCATTGCCATCGAAGCGAACCTGGACAAGGGCCGCGGTTCCGTGGCCACCGTCCTGGTGCAGTCCGGTACCTTGGCCGTGGGCGACACGATCGTGGCCGGTACGGCCCACGGCCGCGTCCGTGCCATGTTCGACGAGAACGGCGAGGCACTGGATGTCGCACTGCCGTCGCGTCCGGTCCAGGTCCTCGGCCTGTCCAACGTGCCGCGTGCAGGTGACACCTTCCTGGTGACGCCGGACGAGCGTACGGCCCGCCAGATCGCCGAAAAGCGTGAAGCTGCCGACCGCAACGCCGCACTGGCCAAGCGTCGCAAGCGCATCAGCCTGGAAGACTTTGACCAGGCCGTTGCTGAAGGCAAGATCGACACCCTTAACCTCATCCTCAAGGGTGACGTGTCCGGTGCCGTGGAAGCCCTCGAAGACGCCTTGCTCAAGATCGATGTCGGAGACGACGACGTTCAGCTCCGTGTCATCCACCGCGGTGTGGGTGCCATCACGCAGAACGACGTCAACCTGGCAACGGTGGACAACGCCATCATCATCGGCTTCAACGTCAAGCCGGCTGAGCGCGTCGCTGAACTGGCTGACCGTGAAGGCGTGGACATGCGCTTCTACTCCGTCATCTACGCAGCAATCGATGACATCGAGATGGCCCTCAAGGGCATGCTCAAGCCGGAGTACGAAGAGGTCCAGCTCGGTACTGCCGAGGTCCGCGAAGTCTTCCGTTCCTCCAAGTTCGGAAACATCGCCGGTTCGATCGTCCGCACGGGCATCATCCGCCGTAACACCAAGGCACGTGTTAGCCGCGACGGCAAGGTCATCGGTGACAACCTCACCGTTGAGACGCTCAAGCGCTTCAAGGATGACGCAACCGAAGTCCGTACCGACTTCGAGTGTGGTATCGGTCTTGGCTCGTTCAACGACATCACCGAAGGCGACATCATCGAGACCTTCGAGATGCGCGAAAAGCCGCGCGTCTAGGTTCCGCTTGGAGCGGGTCCGTCGGGTAGCCCCGGCGGACCCGTTCCGTACCCGTTTCTACTTTCCAGGAGGAAGTCATGGCCGATCCGGCACGCGCTGCCAAGTTGGCGCAGCGGATAAAGGTCGTCGTCGCCGAGGCTCTCGGCCGCAGGGTCAAGGACCCGCGCGTCGAGTCCATCACGATCACCGACGCCCGCGTCACCAACGACCTTCAGCACGCCACCATCTACTACACCGTCTTTGGTGACGAGATAGCCCACGCCGATGCCGCCAGGGCATTGGAGAAGGCCAAAGGTGTACTGCGACAGGAAGTCGGCCGCAACATCACCGTCCGGCTTACTCCCACCCTCGAGTTCGTTGCTGACCAGATCCCGGTCAACGCATCGAACCTTGAGGAACTGCTCCGTGAAGCAAAGCGTCGCGACGCCGAGGTAGCCGCTTTGGCTGCCGGCGCCAAGCACGCAGGCGAGGCTGACCCCTACAAGGGCGAGGCCTCCGAAGAAATCGACGAAGACGACTTCGACGAAGAAGACATCGACCTCGCGGACGATGACGAACTCGACGAAGACGCCAACCGCTAAAAGTCTTTTTGAGTTTGTGTACACCTAATGCCCCTGGGACGCGTTCCCAGGGGCATTACGTGTACTCAAAGTCGTTAGTATCGAAAGCATGTCCGCGCACAATGCACAGCAGCATGATGAATTCCTGAACCGTGATGAATTCCTGAACCGGGCCATACGGCTTGCTGTCCAGAACGTTTCCGACGGCGGTGGGCCGTTCGGCGCTGTTGTCGTTACCCCGGATGGCAGCGTCCATGAGGGCGTGAACCGGGTAACGCGCGACAACGATCCCACGGCGCATGCCGAAGTGGTGGCCATTCGCCGAGCCGCAGCGGACATGGGCACCTTCGATCTCAGCGGCTCGGTACTCTATGCCAGTTGCGAGCCATGCCCCTTGTGCCTCTCCGCCACACTCTGGGCCAGGATTGGCCGCGTGTATTTCGCTGCGGACCGGCACGGAGCCGCCAGAGCCGGTTTCGATGATGCAGTGTTCTACGAGTACTTCGCCGGTACCCGGCCTGAGCTGCTTCCCGTGGAACATGCGCCGGTAGCCGCCTCCGAGACACCCTTCGAGGCCTGGCGTAACAACACCGAACGCACCGACTACTAGCGTCTCCTAGGGCCGGGCAGGAAGCCGGCTAACGCCGTCGAGCAGTTCCTGCTGATCCCCGCACAGCGCAATCCGTATCCAGTCCTCGCCGATCGACCCAAAAGCAGTGCCCGGCGCGAAGGCAACGCCCGAATCCGCCAGAAAGGCATGGACCCAGGCCCGGACATCGCCGCCACTGACGTGGGAGACATCAGCCCACAGGTAGAAAGCTCCCTGCGCGTCAAGGAATGGGATGCCCTTCTCTTCCAGGACGGCGGAGGCGGCGTCGCGGTTGCTCCTATAGTGGTCTCGCGCGTCCGTCACGTAGTCCTGGGGGCCGGTCAACGCGGCCAAGGCGGCATACTGCGATGGCGAGGCAACGCAGGAAACGATCGCTTCCATGACATTGTTCATCTTCTTTTCCAAGCCGGGCGGGCAGATCAAGGCTCCGATCCGGAGGCCCGTAAGCCCGTAGGTCTTGGACAGCGTCAGTGACGTAAAGACGCGCGCCTCACCCGGAGTGTTGCTGTCGAAGCGGGCAGGGCTGACATGCGGGACGTCAAAGGTGAAGGCTTCATAGCACTCATCCGAGAGGATCCAGAGATCGTGCCGGACAGCGAGTTCCACAAGCTGCCGGGTTGCGTCCTCGCTGATGGCCGCGCCCAGCGGGTTGGAGGGCGAGTTCAGCATGAGGACGCGGGTCTGCGGAGTGATGAGGGCTTCAATGTCCTCAATGTCCGGCTGAAAGTCGTTATGCGGATACAGGGGATACGGAACGGGCACTGCATTGAGAAGCCGGCTGGTCATGGCGAAGGTGGGGTAGCCGGGGTTGGGCAGGAGGATTTCATCGCCGGGGGAGAGAAGCAGGCTCATGGCGAAGTGCAGGCCTTGTTGGGCTCCGTCCACCACGTACACGCGTTCGGCACCGATATCCACGTGATGATGCTCACGGAACCTCTTGGCGAAGGCTTCGCGGAGTGCGGGAATTCCTGCGTTTGGGGTGTAGTTGGTTTCGTCCCGTTCAAGGCATGCTATTCCGGCGTCGAGGACGTGCCGCGGGAGTGCAAAGCCAGGCTCGCCGATGCTGAGCACGATCGCCCCTGGGGTGGTCCAGGCGGCCTCGGTGATTTCACGGATCTGGTTCACGGGGACGTCGCGGACGTGTGCGGCAAGCTCAGGCATGGGAGCTATCCTAGCCACCCATATACTGGTAAGCGTGCTTTCTGGACTGGTAATCGTTGACAAACCGCAGGGATGGACCAGCCATGATGTGGTTGGCCGGATGCGGCGGCTGGCCGGCACCCGGAAAGTGGGCCATGCGGGCACGCTTGATCCCATGGCTACCGGCGTCCTGGTCCTTGGGATCAACAAGGCCACACGGCTCCTGACCTACATTGTGGGAACGTCCAAGACGTATACGGCTACTATCAGGCTCGGCGAGACCACCATCACCGATGACGCCGAGGGCGACGTCACTGAGGCGCGCAGCGCGGCGGAGGTCAGCGATGACGCCATTGCGACGGGTGTCGCCGCCCTCACCGGGCCCATTCAGCAGGTACCGAGCAGCGTCAGCGCGATCAAGGTCAATGGTGAACGCTCCTATGCCCGTGTCCGCTCCGGCGAAGAAGTCAAGCTTGCAGCCCGGCCCGTGACCATCCACCGCTTCGACATCCACTCAATTACCAGGATCGACGGCGGCCGCGTAGTTGACGTCGATGTCACCGTGGAATGTTCTTCCGGCACCTACATCCGGGCTTTGGCCCGTGACCTCGGCATCGCTTTGGGCGTCGGTGGACATCTCACTGCCTTGCGGCGAACCCAGGTGGGCCCTTACACGATCGAGCAAGCGCGGACCTTGGAAGAACTCGCCGGGGAACTCGAAGTCCTGGACATGTCCCTTGCCGCGCGTTCCCTGATGCCCAATCGCGAATTGAGTGACGAGGAAACTACCGAGATCTCCTTTGGCAGGCGCATTGCCGCAGGCCCTGGAGCCGGAACGCCAGCTGCTGCCACCGCTGAGAATCCTGCCGCAGCGTTCGCGCCGTCGGGAGAATTGGTGGCCCTGCTAGCCGATACCGGGAGCTTCGCGAAGCCTGTGTTGGTCTTTGCCCCCGGAACCGGAACCGGAACCGGCGCCGCCACAGTCGGCGAGGAAAAGTAGGCATGGACGGTTATTTCTACTCCATCCTGATTGTTGGTTTGGTATCCACGATCGCGTGCGTCGTGGCAGGTTTGATGAAGAAAGCCCCCAACGACGTCACCATCTTTTCCGTGTTGGCCGTGGAGCTGGCCCTGCTGGTCTACTTGGTCGGCTCGATTGTCCGCGTTGCGGTGGGTGAACGGATGTCCGGTGAAGCCTGGGAGTTCTGGGGATACCTGATCACGGCGCTGATGATTCCGCTGGGGGCCGTGTACTGGGCCATCCTTGAACGCACCCGCTGGAGCAACTTCGTCCTGGCGGCGGTGGGCGTCACCGCGCTCGTCATGGCTGCCCGCATGAACCAGATCTGGTACTGACCTTGAAGGAAAAACGCAAAATGACTGGAACCGAGACTGAGGCAAATGCCGGCCGGACACCCCAAAAAGACACACGGAACACCGGCCCTGGGCGCTTGCTGATCGCGGTCTATGCCGTCTTCGCACTCTCGGCCACTGCCCGTGCCGGCTATCAGATTGCCACCAAGTTTGCCGAAGCTCCGCTGGCGCATATCCTCTCGGCGTTCGCCGCCGTCGTCTATGTCGTAGCGACCATTTCGCTGGCAAAACCGGGCCGCACGTGGTTCAAAGTGTCGTTGACCGCGGTACTGGTGGAACTCCTCGGCGTGCTGGTAGTTGGAGCCATAAGCCTGTTCGATCCCGTGGCCTTTCCGCATGACACTGTGTGGTCGCTGTTTGGGCGCGGTTATGGTTTCGTCCCGCTCGTGCTGCCCATCCTTGGACTCCTGTGGTTGAACAAGAGGCGGCCGTCCAAGGCGAACAGCCACAGCGGGTAACCTTAGAATGTTCCGGCGCCGGGAGGTTGCCGGACGGAACGAATATCTGCAGTAAAAGGCGAGGTTGATGGTCCACATCTGGAACGATCCCACCGAAGTCCCCAAGGACTTCGGACCAACAGTCGTTACCATCGGGAACTTTGACGGCGTCCATCGGGGCCACCAGCATGTTCTCGCGCAACTGACGAACACCGCCAAACGCCACCACATCCCTTCAGTGGCCGTCACCTTTGATCCCCACCCCGCCCAGGTCCACCGCCCGGAATCGGCGCCGGAGCTGATCATGGGCCTCCAGGACAAACTGGACGCCCTCGGCGAAACAGGCGTGGATGCCGTCCTGGTCATGAAGTACACGCTGGACCTCGCCTCCATGACACCCATCGAGTTTGTCCGCCAAATCCTCCTCGAGGCCCTTCATGCCGAGCACGTTGTGGTCGGCCACGACCTCCGCTTCGGCGCAGGGAACGTCGGCGATGTCGTGACCATGCAGGAACTCGGCGAGCAGTTGGGCTTTGGCGTCCAGGTGGTCAATGAGTATGGCGCAGGAGGCTTCCCGGTCCACGACGACGGCGATGCCGACCGCCGTTGCTCCTCCACCTGGGTGCGGGAAGCCTTGTCCGAAGGCGACGTCGTTACCGCTGCCGCCGTTCTGGGGCGCCCCCACCGCATGCGCGGCGAGGTGGTTCATGGAGCTGCCCGCGGGAGGAACCTCGGTTTCCCCACCGCGAACCTTGCGCATGATTCCACGGGTTACGTACCGGCGGACGGCATCTATGCCGGCTGGTTGATAGACCAGTCCGGAACGCGGTGGCCCGCTGCCATTTCCGTCGGCTCCAACCCCACGTTTGACGGTGTGAGCCGTCAAGTGGAGGCCCACGTCATTGACCGTCCCGAGGAAAACGTGGAGGACTTTAACCTCTACGGCCAGACTGTTGCGGTCGAATTTACCCAGCGCCTCCGCGGCATGGTGGCATATCGCGGGCCCGAGGCCCTGGTGGAGCAGATGTGCCTGGATGTAGCCCAGGCACACGAGCTGCTGACCCAGCGGTAGGGGTATTTCGACAACAATGCTGACCTGCCGGTAAACTGTTACTGGATCCGGCTGCAGTCCGTGGCGGCTGGACCTGTTTTTGTGTGCGGAGACGCACCGGAAGCAACCCGTCAGCGAGGCGCTGCACCGGGAGGCACGGCACAACTCTAGGAGTTCACGTGGCACTTGACGCCGCTGTAAAGCAGTCCATCATCAAGGAATACGCAACCTCTGAAGGCGACACCGGTTCGCCCGAGGTCCAGGTTGCAGTCCTGACCCAGCGGATCAAGGATCTGACTGAGCACATGAAGGAGCACAAGCACGACTTCCACACCCAGCGCGGTCTGCTGGCCATGGTTGGTCGTCGCAAGCGCATGCTTTCCTACCTGAAGAACACTGACATCGCCCGCTACCGTTCGCTCATCGAGCGCCTCGGCCTGCGCCGCTAGTCTGCCTTTGGGGGCGGCCCGATCCCTCGCGGAACGGGCCGCCTTCTTCAAAAACAACTAAAAACAGGAAATCAACCGCATCGCGCATTCGCGGTCCTCGGTAGTGATTCCCGGGAGGGTCATCGGTGACGATGAAGCCCGTGGATCTCGATCGATGACCGGGTGTCGTACAGGCCAGGAATAAAGAAGAGGCCTGGGTTGATGCGGCGGACTTCCGCTAAATCAGAAACGGAGGTGACTCTCATGGAGGGTCCCGAAATCCAGTTCTCCGAAGCGATCATTGACAACGGCCGTTTTGGCAAGCGTGTCATCCGCTTTGAAACCGGCCGCCTTGCCAAGCAGGCTGCCGGCGCTTCGATGGTCTACATCGACGAAGACACCGCACTCCTCTCGGCAACCACCGCAGGCAAGCAGCCGCGCGAAGGCTTCGACTTCTTCCCGTTGACGGTTGACGTCGAAGAGCGCATGTACGCTGCCGGACGTATCCCGGGTTCATTCTTCCGCCGTGAAGGCCGCCCGTCCACGGAAGCGATCCTGGCTTGCCGCCTGATGGACCGCCCGCTGCGCCCGGCCTTCGTCAAGGGTCTGCGCAACGAGGTCCAGATCGTCGTGACCGTCCTGGCAATCAACCCGGACGAGCTCTACGACGTCGTAGCCATCAACGCGTCTTCCATGTCCACCCAGCTCTCCGGCCTCCCGTTCTCCGGCCCGATCGGCGGCGTCCGCGTTGCCCTCATCGCCGACGAACAGGGTTCGCAGTGGGTTGCCTTCCCCAAGCACTCGCAGCTTGAGAACGCCGTGTTCAACATGGTTGTTGCCGGCCGCATTGCCGGTGACGACGTCGCCATCATGATGGTTGAAGCCGAAGCAACCGACAATTCCTGGAACCTCATCAAGGAACAGGGCGCAACTGCTCCCACCGAAGAAGTTGTTTCCGAGGGCCTCGAAGCCGCAAAGCCGTTCATCAAGGCTCTCTGCGAAGCCCAGGCCGATCTTGCTGCCCGTGCAGCGAAGCCGACCGTCGAGTTCCCGGTCTTCCTGGACTACCAGGATGACGTTTACGCAGCTGTGGAAGCCGCTGCTGCCGACAAGCTGGCTGCAGTCTTCCAGATCGCTGACAAGCAGGAGCGCGACAACGCTTCCGACGAGCTCAAGGACGAAGTCCTGGGCGCACTCGCCGGAAACTTCGAAGGCCGTGAGAAGGAGCTGTCCGCAGCTTTCCGCTCGGTCACCAAGCACGTTGTCCGCCAGCGCATCCTCAAGGACCAGGTCCGCATCGACGGCCGTGGCCTGACGGACATCCGCCAGCTGACCGCCGAGGTAGAGGTTCTGCCCCGCGTTCACGGTTCTGCGATCTTCGAGCGCGGCGAGACCCAGATCATGGGCGTCACCACGCTGAACATGCTCAAGATGGAACAGCAGATCGACTCGTTGTCGCCGGTGACGCGCAAGCGCTACATGCACAACTACAACTTCCCGCCGTACTCCACCGGTGAGACTGGCCGCGTCGGTTCCCCGAAGCGCCGCGAAATCGGTCACGGCGCCTTGGCAGAGCGCGCCCTCGTGCCGGTTCTGCCTTCCCGCGAGGAATTCCCGTACGCCATCCGCCAGGTATCCGAAGCCCTCGGTTCCAACGGTTCGACGTCCATGGGTTCGGTGTGTGCCTCGACGCTCTCCATGCTCAACGCAGGCGTCCCGCTGAAGGCAGCTGTTGCCGGTATCGCCATGGGCCTGGTTTCCGACCAGGTTGACGGCCAGACCCGCTACGCAGCCCTGACCGACATCCTTGGCGCCGAAGACGCATTCGGCGACATGGACTTCAAGGTTGCCGGCACGTCCGAGTTCGTCACGGCCATCCAGCTGGACACCAAGCTCGACGGCATCCCCGCTTCCGTGCTGGCAGCAGCGCTGAAGCAGGCCCGCGAAGCCCGCCTCCACATCCTCGAGGTCATCAACGCAGCGATCGACACCCCGGACGAGCTCTCCGAGTTCGCCCCCCGCGTCATCGCCGTCAAGATCCCCGTAGACAAGATCGGCGAGGTCATCGGCCCCAAGGGCAAGATGATCAACCAGATCCAGGAAGACACGGGCGCGGACATCTCCATCGAAGATGACGGCACGGTCTACATTGGCGCCACCAACGGTCCGTCTGCTGATGCAGCACGTTCCGCCATCAACGCCATCGCCAACCCGCAGGTACCGGAAATCGGTGAGCGCTACTTGGGCACGGTCGTCAAGACCACCACCTTCGGCGCTTTCGTTTCCCTTACCCCGGGCAAGGACGGCCTGCTGCACATCTCCGAGCTCCGCAAGCTGGCCAACGGCAAGCGCGTGGACAACGTTGATGACGTCGTCTCCGTGGGCCAGAAGGTCCAGGTCGAGATCACCAAGATCGATGACCGCGGAAAGCTTTCCCTCTCCCCGGTTGTTGCCGAGGAAGAAGGCGCAGCCTCCGAGGAAGCTCCGGAAGAAGCTGAAGTTTCCGCAGAGTAGTCTGTAAAGCAGTATCCGGCGGGGCCGGTGGGCTTGAAAAAGCACCACCGGCCCTTCCGGCCTTAACTCGAAAACCTGAAAGGTCTTAATGACTGTCGTACCCTTGCCGTTGGAGCAGACACTTCCCGGCGGAGACCTGATCCATGGTGCCGAGGGCGGTTCCGTCGTACGGCGTTCGGTCCTGCCCGGCGGCGTCCGCGTCCTCACCGAGGCAATGCCCGGGCAGCGTTCGGCCACCATCGGATTCTGGGTGGCAGTCGGTTCCCGCGACGAGGCCGATGGCCAGCATGGTTCAACTCACTTCCTGGAACACCTCCTTTTCAAGGGCACCAAGCGTCGCACCGCCCTGGAAATTGCTTCAGCCTTTGATGAGGTGGGTGGCGAGTCCAACGCTGCGACTGCCAAGGAGAGTACCTGTTACTTTGCCCGGGTCCTGGATTCGGATCTGCCGATGGCCATCGACGTCATAGCGGACATGATCACCGGTGCTGTCCTGGATCCGGCGGAGCTGGAACAGGAACGGGACGTCATTCTTGAAGAAATCGCCATGGACAGCGATGACCCAACAGACGTAGCCCACGAAAAATTCGTAGCAGCAGTACTCGGCAGCCACCCGCTCGCGCGTCCTATCGGCGGAACTCCGGACGCTATCAAAGCGGTCGCCAGGGACTCGGTCTGGGAACACTACCAGCGCTACTACCGTCCGGAAGAACTGGTCATCACCGCGGCCGGCGGTTTGGACCATGACGTCGTCTGCGATCTCGTGCAGAAGGCGTTGGAAGCAGCAGGCTGGCAGCTGGATCCGGAAGCAGCTCCGGTAGATCGCAGGGCTACCAACCGCGCCGTGATCACCGGCACATCCGGCCTTCACGTGGTCAAGCGTCCCGTGGAACAGGCAAACATCATCATGGGTTGCCCCACCATCGTGGCAACGGATGATCGCCGATTTGTCATGAGCGTGCTTAACGCCGTGCTCGGCGGGGGAATGTCCTCCAGGCTTTTCCAGGAGATCCGGGAGAAGCGTGGCCTTGTCTACTCCACGTATTCTTTCACCGCCGCCTACGCCGATGCCGGCTATTTCGGCATGTATGCGGGCTGCACGCCGTCAAAAGTCCGCCAAGTGCTCGATCTTCTTGGTGTTGAGTTGGACAAGCTCGCCAAGGAGGGCATCACTGAGGAGGAACTCCGGAAGGCGGTGGGACAACTCAGTGGCGGCATCGTCCTCGCCCTCGAGGACACGGGCTCGCGTATGTCCCGGTTGGGCCGGGCAGAACTCGTATCCGGGGAGTTCCAGGATATTGATGAGACCTTGGCCCGGATCAAGGCAGTCACTGTGGATGAAGTCCAGGAGCTCGCCCGGGAACTTGCCGCAGCTCCCCGCACCATCACCGTCGTCGGACCGTTTGAAGAGAGTGAGACCTTCGGTCTTTAGGACACAGCACCTGCAGCTGGTCCACCGTCTCTGGACTCCCGCAGTGTAAACAGGGCAGCATGATCACACGATCATGCTGCCCTGCTCACATTGGAGTCGTTATGGATCTGCCCCCAACGGGACATGCCGCAGAACTGCTGAAGGACTTCATCGGACATTGGCGGGGCATCACGGAAATAGCACAGTCTCCTTGGGGTGCAGCGCGGACTGCGGAAGCCGAAGCCGTCTTCACGCAAGCCGCGGGGGGCTACGCCGTTGTGCAGAGCTACCGACACCGTGAGCCGGATGGAACGCACTTCGAAGGGCACGGGATGTTCACCGTGGATCCGGCCCATGGGGACACGCTCTGGTATTACGTGGACAGCATGGGCCGGCCGCCAACTGCCCCGGTTCGCGGTACGTGGCACGCGGGGACACTGACAGTGGAACGGCGAACCCCGGAGGGGGTAGCACGGCATACCTTCCGTGTTGAAGATGGCGTCCTGGTGCACACCGCGGAACTGCGGCTCGAGGGCACGGCCGAGTTCAGTCCCTTGCTCAAGAGCGTGTTCCGGAAAGCCTGACGGCGGCATGAGGGAAGCCGCCCAGCGCTGCGGCCAGGCAGGTACTCCGTCAATATGTTCCCGTATACACCGTTTCGGCAATCCGCGTCTTTGGCGCACCTTGAAGGGCGGGTGCGTTGACTGGGGAACTCCAGACCGTCGCGTGTAGTCGCTCCACCATGTCCGCTGCCTGCTCTGCACGCTCGAAATCCATTTCAACCAGCACATAGCGGGCATCTTCCAGGGGCGTCCCCACCCGGAACTGTTTCACTCCTGAAGCGGCTCGGTCCAGTGGATCTCGGTCAAAGGCGGCTTTCCACTGGGTGAAGTCCTTGATTCCGTGTTCGATGTACAGGGTGTACATGGCAATCCCTCCTGTGGAGTCCGCGTTGGTGGTGCCAGCCTAGGAGGCGAGGGACGGCCGCCGATATCCCTGATTTATGGGGGTCAGGAACCGCCGGCGGCGGCGCATACTTGCTCCATGGCCAGTTCATGGGCAACCCACCGGACACGGGAACGGGTTGAGGACCTGTTTCTCTCCGCCGGGGATGACCATGCCCTTCGCGAGGCTGCTTTGGCGGAGCTCGGGCACGTGGTGGGTTTCAGCGCTTTCGTCTGGCCCCTGACTGATCCCGAGTCGGCCACCGGTGTTGCGCCCATGGCGGCTGTGCCGTGCCCCAGCGAAGTGCCGCTGGTCATCAAGGCCAGATATGCCAGCCGAATAAACCGCTGGACAGTCCTGTCCGAAGCCGAACGGCCGGCTGCCTCACTCTTTGCGGCCACAAATGGCGATCCCGCCCGACACCCGCTCTGGGACTCCGTCCTGCGCGGATACGGAGTGGGAGACATAGCGTCACTTGCACTGGGGGACCAGCACGGTATCTGGTCATGGCTTGATCTCTGGAGGGAGGACACAGATCCTGCGTTCAGCGAGGAGGACCTCGACTTCCTTGTTTCGCTCGCGCCGGCAATGACCCGCGGACTGCGCCGCAGCCGGGCCCGGCAATTCGCCGCATCTCCTGTTGGGTCCAAAGGGTCCATGCCCGCCCAAGCGGTTCTGGTCATGGACGAAGACATGCAGGTCCTCGGGCAGACAAGCAGCGCCAGCAACTGGTTGTCCCTTCTGCAACGGGCGCCCCGGCCCCACGCCGGCATCCCGGCAGAGGTATACAACGTGGTGGCGCAGCTGTTGGCCAAGGAAGCGCATATTGACAATCGTGCGTCTGCAGCCAGAATCCATGTCGGTGGAGGCCAGTGGGCCTCCTTGCGGGCCGCGCGGATGGATAGTCCCACTCACTCGCCAAATGGTCCGGCCATCGCCGTCACCATCCAGGAATGCCTGCCCGCAGCCCGGCTTGGCGTATTCGTTCGGGCCTACGGATTGACGGCACGCGAAAGGCAGGCTTTGGCCTTGTTGGGGGCAGGCATGGATAACGAGGTCCTCGCCGGCCGGATGCGGATCTCGCCCCTCACCGCACAGGATCATTTCAAGAGCATCTTCGCGAAAACCGGAATGCACAGCCGTGCCGGCGTCTTGGCGTTGGCACTTGGAAGCGCCGCAGGCGGTGACGCCGAATTTGTTGACTCTGCCGTTTAGCCGCCTGCGAACGGCGGAAGGACGTCGATAACGTCCTCCGCACCCAGCGGGGCAGAAGGGTCCCGGACGGCTACTTCGTTCCTGAGGAAGCTGCTGCGGGCCACGACGCGGGCGAGCGTCGGCGTCCCCTCCGGGGGCACTGGACGTTCGACGGCGAGGGCAGCTTCCAGCAACGCCTCGAGGCTCGATCCTTCCGGGAGCGGGTGGATCTCCTCTTCGACACCTGCAGCGGCGCGTGCGGCAGCGAAGTAACGTACGAGCAAGGGTTCAGCCTCCGATTGCGCTCATGCTGCGGTCCGGCTGCACGAAGTCAGGTGCGCCGAGGCCGGTATGGTCCATGCCGTGGGCTTTGGGTTTGACCCACATGGCGTCCTGCCAACGTTGGGCAAGCTGGTCATCCGTTGCGCCCTCCCGAAGCAGTCCGAGGAGATCGAACTCCTCACGGGAGAACAGGCAGCTCATGATCTTGCCTTCAGCAGTAATGCGGGTGCGGCGGCAGTCTGAACAGAACGGTTCGGTGACCGATGCAATGATCCCGACTGTACCGAGGACGGCCCCCGTAGCTTCACCGGTTGCCTGGTCCCGGCGTCGTACTTCAAAACGTTCGGCGGGGGCGCCGTCGCGTTCACGTGGATCCCGGCTGAGGACGAAGTCCTTTGACAGCAATTCCCGGATTTCAGCCGCGGTGATCATGTTGCGCCGGGTCCAACCGTGGTCTGCGTCGAGAGGCATCTGTTCGATGAAGCGAAGTTCGTAGCCGCGGCCCAAGGCCCAAGCGAGGAGGTCCGGAGATTCGGCATCGTTGATGCCCCTCATCAGCACGGCATTCAACTTGACCGGACCAAGGCCGGCAGCCCAGGCGGCGTCCACGCCAGCCAGGACGCGGTCCAGGAATGGCCGGCGGGTGAGCTTGGTGAAGGTTTCCTCGTGGAGCGAATCCAGGGAGACGTTGATCCGGGTGAGTCCTGCGGCCTT
Organism: Arthrobacter sp. 21a14; assembly: GCA_050627125.1. Taxonomy (GTDB): domain Bacteria; phylum Actinomycetota; class Actinomycetes; order Actinomycetales; family Micrococcaceae; genus Arthrobacter. The sequence goes on from CP192487.1 coordinate 2,248,122, forward strand.
GAGGGCGGCCGCTTTCTTGTCCAGGCCCACGCCATTGGTGGTCATCGAAATGGGAAGTTCAGGGTGCTCGTTCCGGATACATGCGATGACGTCAACCAGATCAGCCCGGACCAGCGGCTCACCTCCGGTGAGCCGCAGTTCCCGCACACCCAGGGCGGTAACGCCCACACGCACAATCCGAATGATTTCGTCTTTGGTCATCACCGCCTGCTTGGAGAGCCATTCCAACCCTTCCGCAGGCATGCAGTACGTACAGCGCAGATTGCACTTATCCGTCAGGGACAGGCGCATATCAGTCGCCCGGCGTCCGTAGCGGTCCCACAAACCGGTGGGCGTGCCAGCCGGACGCGGCGGCGGAACCGGGCCGCCTACAGCGCTGCCCGAAGGAGGCACAGGCATGCCTAGCTGAACACTCATAAATTCAGGCTACGCCACCCTGGCCTGAACAGTGATACCGGCAACATTTCGTTTCACTCAGCGGACATTCGTTCGGATGCTCCCGCGAAGGTCGCAGTCATGTCCCGCGCCGTAGTCAGTTCTTACGGAATGCGGACATTCGCCCGGAAGTGGCCCGTATCCGGTGCCGGGCAGCTCCGGCGTACCTATGCTGAAAGCGTGACCATGCAATCGGCATCATCAGCGGCAGAGCCTGGCAATCGCCGCATCCTCCTCGTCGAAGACGAGCAGACCATTGCCGATGTTGTGCGCGACTATCTCCTGCAGGCCGGATTCCAGGTTGACGTAGCCGGGGATGGGTTCTCGGCGCTGAACCTCGCTGCAACCCGACAGCCGGATCTGGTGATCCTGGACCGCATGTTGCCAGGACTGGACGGTGTGGAAGTGTGTCGTCGGCTCCGCCAGAGCATGAGCGTGCCGGTCATCATGGTTACAGCCCTGGGAACCGAAGATGACCGCATCCTTGGTTTGGAGATGGGCGCGGACGATTACGTCACCAAGCCGTTCTCGCCGCGGGAGCTAGTCCTTCGCGTCAAGTCCGTGCTTCGCCGCAGTGTGAAGGAATTCTCCCCTGAACCACCTGTCGAACTGGCAGGCTTTGAACTGGATCCCGCATCCCGGACCGTCACTCACCGTGGAGCGCCGCTGACGTTGACAGTGCGTGAATTCGACCTTCTGGCCTTCATGCTGCGCAGGCCCAACCAGGTCTTCAGCCGGGAAGAACTCATCAAGGCAGTCTGGGGCTGGGACTTTGGCGATCTTTCCACCGTGACCGTCCATGTACGGCGCCTCCGCGAGAAGATCGAAGTCAACCCCACCAAGCCTGAGCTCCTTAAGACGGTTTGGGGCGTTGGCTACAGGTTCGACGCCAAGGGGGATGGCCATGGAGGGCACTGAGCTTGCCACCATCCTTGCCTGGGTGCTCCTGTGGGCAATGGTCATCGGTGCCATCACGCTGGTTCTGCTACGCGTCCTGCGCAGGGCCTCTGTGTTGGCGCAGATCTGCCTGGTTGTGGTGGCTACCGTGGCAGTCCTCGTGGCAGGCATGGTCAGTGCTTTCAACGCTATGTTCATTTCTGCCAGGGACCTTGAGGTCATGTGGTACATCCTGGCAACGGCTTCGGCAGTAGCAGTGGCCTTATCGCTCGTGCTGGGAGCCGGGGTATCCCGGAACGCGGCGCGCCTTGTGGCGGCGGCCAGGAGACTCGGCCGGGGCGAAACCCTGGACCACAGCAGTAAGAACGGAAAGCGGGCCGAACCTGCCATGACCTCAGAACTCGCTGAACTTGCCCAGGAGCTGGAGGCCAGCAGCCGAAACCTGGCGGAGTCGCGGGCCAGGGAGACCGCAATTGAAACCGCTCGACGCAAACTCGTCTCGTGGATTTCACATGACCTCCGCACTCCACTTGCCAGCATGCGCGCCATGACCGAAGCCCTCGAGGACGGCATGGTGGCCGATATCCCGGAGTACTACAGGAAGATCATCGGGCAGACCGAACAAATGACCGCCATGGTCAACGACCTCCTGGAGTTGTCCAAGATCCAGGCGGGAAGCCTTCGCTTGCGCGCCGAGTCACTGGACCTCTATGACCTTGTCAGCGATGCGCTGTCCGATCTGGCGCCACTTGCCGCGCAACGTGGCATCACGCTCACCGGCGGGGGAGACCGCGAGTGCATGGCCGTAGCCGACGGACCCAGCATGGCCCGGGCGGTCCGGAACGTACTTCTCAACGCGATCATTTACAGCAGGCCGGACACGGACGTGCACATCAGCGTTGGGCGCGAGAACGGAAACGCCGTGGTCGCCGTGGAAGACCACTGCGGGGGCATCCCGGAGGACGACCTTTCCCACCTTTTCGAAACCGGCTGGCAGAAGGACCCTTCGCGGGGGAGCCCGGCGGGAGCGCAGGGAAGCTACACAGGAGCAGGAATCGGACTGAGCATGGTGGCAGGCATCGTAAAGGCGCATGGGGGAGCTGTGAACGTGGAAAACGTCGACGGCGGATGTCGGTTTGCGCTGTCGCTTCCGGCTGGCTCTCTTCCGGAGGGATCCCTGCCTGTTGGCCCCCTGCCTGCTGCGTCTGTCGTGGATCGCCAAGGAGGCGCAGCATGAGAAAGCCTGGATTCTGGGCTGCAGTTGCCGGGGTGGCTGCCGGGGCAGCAGGCATTGCAGCGGGCGAACTGAGCGCCGGCTTCCTCAGCCCCCTCGTTTCGCCAGTGACGGCACTGGGCGGTGCCGTGATCGATTCCGTTCCTCCGGGAGTGAAGGACCTCGCCGTGCAGCTCTTCGGCACGGCGGACAAGATCGTGCTGGTGGCTTCTATCCTGATCGTGGCCGTGGTTCTGGCCGCCCTGGCCGGGATTCTGGAGCGCCGCCGAACCGGACTCGGACTTGTTCTGGCGGCCTTGGCAGGTGCGGCGGGCCTAAGCGCCGTCCTGACCCGGGCCCAAACAACACCGCAGGCGGCCATCGCGCCTATCGTGGCCGCCGTCGTCACCATGCTGCTGCTCCGCATGCTGATTCGCCGGCTGGGCACCTGGGTGCCGCCACGTGAATTGTCTTCCGGTGTGGTGGCATCAGCTCCAGCCAGTGCCTCACCCTCGCCGGAACCTGCACCTCTGGCACGGCGGAGCTTCCTGAACGCCTTGGCGGCCACATCGCTTGCGGCAGCAGTGGGCGGAGTGGTCACCAGTATCCTTACGCGGGCCACAACCGTGGCTTCCGGTTTCAGGGGCTCTTTGACGCTGCCAGCTCCATCCACGACGCAGCAGGCTATCCCTGCAGGAGCATCGCTGCCGCTGGAAGGGATCAGCCCCTTGGTGACACCAAACCCTGACTTCTACCGTATCGACACCGCATTGACGGTTCCGGCCATCGATCCTCCACAGTGGAAATTGAAAGTGACCGGAATGGTGGATCGCGAGGTCGAACTCGACTTCGCCACGCTCCTCACCAAGCCCATGACGGAGCGGCACATCACCATCGCGTGCGTGTCCAATGATGTGGGCGGCGATCTCATCGGTAATGCCCTGTGGCTGGGCTGGCCTGTGCGGGAGCTCTTGGCCATGGCGGGTCCCAAACCAGGAGCGGACATGGTGCTGTCCACCAGCAACGATGGCTTTACAGCAAGTACGCCGCTGGAAGCGCTCACGGATAACCGCGATGCCCTCCTGGCCGTTGGCATGAACGGCGAGCCGCTGCCCCTGGAACATGGCTTCCCAGTGCGGATGATCGTGCCCGGACTCTACGGCTTCGTCTCGGCAACCAAATGGCTCACCGAACTCAAGGTCACCCGTTTTGCGGACGATACTGCTTACTGGACTCCCCGTGGCTGGAGTGATCACGGCCCCATCAAGACGCAGTCCCGCATCGATGTCCCGCGCAGTGGCCGCACGGTCAAAGCAGGCAAAGTCCAGTTTGGTGGCGTTGCCTGGGCCCAGCATCGTGGGGTGGACCACGTGGAGCTCCGCGTCAACCGTGGTCCTTGGCGACAGGCGATGCTTGCACCAGGGATATCCACGGATACCTGGTACCAGTGGCAGCTGGGACTTGACCTCACACCCGGCGACTATGAAGTCCAAGTGCGTGCCACTGACTCCACGGGCAAACCACAAACCGAAGACCGGGCCCCGGTGGCTCCCGACGGCGCCACCGGCTATCACACCATCAACGTCAAGGTCACTTAAGGCCCTACTCTGGGTACGTCCGGATAATCTCCGGACACGAGCGTGATCCAGCGTGACCACACAGGAGGATGTCCTTGCCCAGATCCGTTGCTGCCCATCGCGACGCCGTGGTGGAACTACTGAGCGGTCCGGCCGCCACCATGGCCACTGAACAACTGCCACTGCTTGAAGCGCTGGGCAAGGTGCTGGCCGTGGACCTCCACGCGCCGCTTTCCCTGCCGCCGTTCGCCAACTCCCAAATGGACGGCTTTGCCGTCAACTCTGCCGAGATTCCCGACGGCGGCGCGAAGCTACGGGTGGCGTCACCTGTTCCGGCGGGGGCGGATCCGGAGGCGTTGAAGCCAGGCTTTGCCGCGCCCATCATGACCGGCGCCATGATTCCCGAGGGTGCGGACGCCGTAGTTCCCATTGAGCGGGCACGCCCCAGCACCTTCCCGAATCCTGGGGCCAAGGACGTTGATGTTGAACTCCCCGCCACTGCTCCGGGCACCTATGTTCGAAACGCGGGCAGTGACATCAAAGAAGGCGATCTGGCCCTTCCCGCGGGGACCTGTTTAGGACCAGCGCAGCTTGGCCTGTTGGCCGCGCTGGGGTTGACCGCCGTTGAAGTCCGCAAGCCATGGAACGTCCTGCTGGTCACCACGGGCGATGAGGTCCTGGAACCCGGCCGGAATCTCACGCCCGGCAAGATCTACGACTCCAACGGAACCCTCCTGGAAGCATCCATGCGCCAAGCGGGCCTTGACGTTGCACGAAGCCGAATCTCCGTTGATGATCCAGCACAGTTGCTCGAACTCCTTCGCAGCCACCTTGGAAGCGATGACGGCAAGCGGCCGATAGACCTGATCGTGACCACCGGCGGCGTCAGCAAGGGGGCATACGAGGTTGTCCGCCAAGCCATGTCCGCCCAGCACGTGGAGTTCCTGCCAGTGGCCATGCAGCCCGGAGGCCCACAGGGAATCGGCCGCTTTGAAGGGGTTCCGTTCCTCGGCTTTCCGGGCAACCCTGTCAGCTGCCTCGTTTCCTACGAAATGTTCCTGCGCCCTGCCCTTTCGCTGATCCACGGCGCCCCGGCACCCCGGCCGGTACAGCGGGTGCGCTTGGTGGAACCACTGCGTTCACCAGAGGGCAAGCATCAAGTCCGCCGCGGAACGGTGCTGCCTGACGGCTCCGTCCGAATGGAGGGTGGCGCGGGAAGCCACCTGGTGCACGCCTTGGCCCGCTCGAACGCCCTGGTGCAGATCCCCAGCGACGTCACGGAACTCGCGGAGGGAAGCGAAGTGGAAGTATGGATGCTGTGAATGAAACTCCCACGAACACGTCCGGCAACACCGGCGGCCTGACCCATCTCCGGCAAGACGGTACTGCCCAGATGGTGGATGTCTCAGAGAAAGCAGTCACCACCCGTGAGGCAACCGCCACGGCCACGGTGCGCAGCACTGCCGAAGTCCTGGCCCTTCTCGGCGCTGGCGAACTTCCCAAGGGCGACGCGCTCGCAGTGGCGCGCGTGGCCGGGATTATGGCCGCTAAGAAGACACCCGAATTGATCCCGCTGTGCCACCCGTTGCCGATTTCCAAAGTCACCGTCGATTTTGAGTTGGGAGCCGACTCGATCGAAGTACTGGCTACCGTGAAGACGCGCGGTGTCACCGGCGTCGAAATGGAAGCTCTTACGGCTGCCTCTGTAGCGGCCCTGAGCGTCTACGACATGATCAAGGCCGTGGATAAGCACGCAGTCCTGACAGACATCCAGGTGCTGGCAAAAAGCGGTGGCAAAAGTGGGGATTGGAAGCACGGTAACTGGAACCGGGGCAGCTCTGCCTCGGAATCCGCTCCGGAAGGAGCCCAAGCATGAGTGCGTGCGAACCAAACGCCCACGGGCCGCGGAAGGCCGGCGTCGTTATTGCCTCCACCCGTGCGGCAGCGGGAATCTACGCCGACGAAACCGGCCCCGTCATCCTGGACTGGCTCAAGGAGCATGGCTTTGATGCCTTCCCCACCATGGTGGTGCCGGATGGCGAGCCCGTGGGCGCGGCTTTGAGGGCGCTCCTGACCCAGCAGCCCGCCGTCGTCATCACCAGTGGCGGCACCGGTTTGAGCCCGGACGACCGGACGCCGGAAGTAACGTTGCCGCTGCTGGATCGTGAGATCCCGGGCATCATGGAAGGTATTCGGCGGGCGGGCACTGCAAAGACGCCCATGGCAATGCTGAGCCGTGGGCACGCAGGAGCAGCGGGAAAGACATTCATCATTAACTTGCCCGGTTCCCCGAAGGGCGTCATGGACGGCTTGACCGTCCTGGATCCGGTGATCGGGCACCTTTGCGATCAATTGGAAGGAAACCATGGGCACTGAAACAGACTTTGAAGTTGTTAGCGCGGTCCTGAGCGCCGAGCCGATCTCCGTTGACCAGGCAATTGCCGCGGTGGAGTCTGACACCGCCGGGGCAGTAGTCAGCTTCAGCGGCGTGGTGCGCAACCACGATTCCGGTAAGCCCGTGGACCGCCTGAGCTACAGCGCGCATCCCACCGCGCACCGGATCATGTCCGACGTCGTCGCGCAGCTGGTTGCGGAGCACTCCGGCGAAGCAGAGCAACCCGTCAGGATTTGGGCCGCTCACAGGATCGGGATGCTGGAGATCGGGGATCCCGCGCTGGTGTGTGCCGTGGCGGCCGCCCATCGTGGCCAGGCGTTTGCCGTGTGTTCGGAACTCGTGGACCGGGTCAAAGAACAGGTGCCCATTTGGAAGGAACAGTTCTTCAGCGACGGCACCGTGGAATGGGTCGGGGCCGGGGAGTAATTGGGAACCCCGGGGAGTAATTGGGAACCCCGGGGAGTAGGCGCGGAGTCACGGTTCCTGCCCTTCCCCGGCCCGGCGGTAGGGTTAAAGGCATGACCGAACAACTTGCTGTTGCAGTGCTGGGCGCCTACGGGCGCATGGGAATTGAAGCCGTGAAGGCTGTTGAAGCAGCCGACGATATGAAGCTGGTAGCAGCTCTCGGTCGCGGCGATTCCCTGCAGACGCTGCTCGACGCAGGTGCCGAGTATGTTGTGGACCTGACTGTTCCGGACACTACCGAGGCCAATGTGCGCTTCGCGGTTGAGCATGGCATCCACGCGGTGGTTGGAACCACCGGCTGGGACGGACAGCGCCTTGGGTCGTTGCGTGCTCTCTTGGAACAGAAGCCGGAAACTGGCGTTCTGATCGCCCCGAATTTTGCTTTGGGTTCTGTGCTGGCGTCGGCGTTTGCGGCGAAGGCTTCGCAGTACTTCGAGTCCGTGGAGATCATTGAACTTCATCACCCGAACAAGGTAGACGCGCCTTCAGGTACGGCCGTGCGTACCGCACAGCTGATTGCCCAGGCCAGGGAGGAAGCGGGTGTGCCTGCAAGTCCTGACGCCACGGAAACTTCCCTGGATGGAGCCCGGGGCTGCGACGTAGAGGGTGTACGTGTCCACAGCGTGCGGCTCCGAGGGCTGGTGGCACACCAGGAGGTGCTCTTCGGTGGCCCCGGTGAACAGCTGACGCTGCGCCATGATTCCTTCGACCGTGCCTCTTTTATGCCCGGTGTCCTGCTCGGGCTTCGCAAAGTTGCGGACCACCCAGGCCTGACGGTGGGCCTGGATGGCTACCTGGACCTGGGGCTTTAGGATCATGGGAACTCTTTGGGAGTCCGTGAAGAAAAACCGCACCAAAATCTGGGTTGGTGCCATTACCTTGCTGTTGGTGCTGTATCTGGTGGTTTCCCTCCAGAGGTCCATCCTGTTGCTTGGTGATCCCAACCTGGTGGCTAAGGGTATCGGCGCTGCCTACCTCGTTTTGCCTATGATTGGCGCTTGGGCGCTCATTCGTGAGCTCTTGTTTGGGGCGCGGACCGAACAGATGGCCAAGGTCTTGGAGGCCGAAGGCGGCCTGCCTGTGGACACCCTGCCGCGCACGCCCGGTGGCCGGATTGTCCGTGCGGCCGCTGACGCCGAGTTCGAAAAGTACCGTGCGGAGGCTGAGGCAGCACCCGGGGATTGGCGTTCCTGGTTCCGGTTGAGCTGCGCCTACGACGCCTCCGGCGATCGCAAACGTGCCCGTGCTTCAATGCGCGACGCCGTGAAGCTGTTCCGCTCTCAGCCCACGGCGGCCGGACGGTAACTGCCCAGGCGCGAGGCCTGGTGGGCCAGCCACTCCAGTGGTCCCCGGCGGCGTAACAAGGCAAAGCACACGCCGATGCCCACCGCGGCCACGGCCTGTGCCCAATACATTCCTTCATCAGTCCACCCCGCTGGAAGTGGCTTGTTGTGGAAACCGGATACCACCCACACGTGGATTGAATACAGCGTGAGGGTCATGGCGCCCGGACCGCTGAGGAGTATGAGGAAGTTGACCTTGATGCGTTCGGCAAGGGTGCCGAGCATCAGGAAGAACCCGACGACGGCGGCAGCCACCCCGCCGGTATGAAGCAGGTCCAGGGTGGTGCCAGCATGTGGTGCGGCGCTTGCCAGCCACCACCACGAATCCACCTGTTGCAACCCGGTCAGGTTCACTTGGAGCATGCTCTCCAGTGGGTATCCCCGTGTTCCGGGCAGTGCTTCCAGTGCGGCGCGGCCGCCCCACACCTCCATGGCCAGGGTTCCTGCGACTTTCGACAAAGCGGCCACGGCGATTCCGCAGGTGAACAGCAGCAACTGGACGTTCGCCGTCGTGAGTGCCAAACGGCCGATCGCCAGTCCGATCAGCAAATAGGCGATCCATTGGAACACGGGGTAGTAGCCCGTGAAGAACAAGTCGGCGATGAGGCGTCCCGGCGTCTCCAGATCCTCGCTGTTTGGGTTGTGCCCCAGCTGCAAGGGAGGGTTGGCGTCGAGCAGCCAGGGTCGGACGAGGTAGGCGATCAAGGGTGACACCAGTACCCAGCCGAGCGCCCACAAGAAGAGCGCTTTCAGTCGCAATCCCAGGAACGGCAGGATGCACAGGAACAGGATGGCATAGTGCACCAGGATGATCGCGATGTTGACGTCCAGACCTCCAAGAGTCAGCCCGACGACGGCAATCACCAAGGCGCGCATCGCGACACCGCTTCTCGCCGCCCAGAGGTCCAGGCCCTGGCGCGGCTCCTGCTTTCCGGTGGTGAGTGCCAACCCGATTCCGGCGAGGACTGCGAACAGCGCAGCGGACCTGCCCGAGAAAACCAGTCCCACCCATGTGGGTTCCCACTGGGGGGAGGGGCCGAACGTTGGCATCAGATGGGTGGCCATCATTCCGAGCAAGGCCAGGCCGCGGGCGGCATCTATGCCCGTAAGGCGGGTGGAGACTTTGCGTCCCCTGGGCACCTTCCGGGCTGGCGCCGTCTCTTGCGAAGTCATGCTGCGATCGTCTCACAAGGGACTGTGGCCCTGCTGTGAAGCGGGCTGGAAGCATCTTCGGGGACAGACGTCTCATTGCGGAAATGATTCACGCAAATGATCCCACGAGGCGGGCAAGCGGTGTGGGTGCCTGTCCTGCCGGCAGTGCGTCGACGAGCAGGGAGGCGTATCGGATTTTGTTGCCGCTGCGTCCCCCGAAGAACCGGCGCAGCTGCGCCGATGCCGGCTTGCCGCGCTGTGAGGGCTGGCGTTGGAGAAGCCGGAACGAGGCAAGCTCTCCCTGGGCCGCAATGACGTTGAGCACGGCATCGACGCCAAGGCAGCGGATGAGTTCGTCCTCCAGATCCGCCTGGCAAACGTGGAAGCCGTTCTCGGACAAGGAGCCGGAACCGAGGCCTGCCCGGGTGAGTGCGCGGGCGATGCCCTGTGCTTCGCCTGCATCGCAAAGTCCGAGTATGCGGTGGTCCGTGCCGTTGGGGCCGTAGCGGTCAAGGAAGCGGACGATGTTCGTCGCGCCTCCCATCGGCACCACAGAGACGCGCTCAGCCATGAGGTCATGGCCAAGGCGAACGGCCAGTGTCTCCACCGCAAGCCGGTCACTTTCGCCCTCGACCAACACAGTCGTCACCCGCATGGAACCAGTATGTAGGAAGCGCGGTGCTGGCTCACAGGCCTTGTCTTCGAATATATGTTCGAATAACATGGCTTCATGAACGATGCTCCAAAGCCTCCGCCTCCAAATCCTCGGCAAGGCCTCCAAGGACCCATGAGGGCTATGAGTCCAGGTGTTGTCGACTTCCTTTTCAGGCAACTCGTGGCAGGCGAACCCCCAGAAGATGTCCAGTGGCGCCGCGAGGGAACGGTCCTTGCTGAGCAGGCGCCAGGTGCTGAACTTGCACGTCGCCTGGCTGAAACAGACCTTGAGGCCCTCACGCCAAGGGAACTCTTCGACTACGTCCGCGCTTCCCAGCGTTTGGTCGCCTGGGCGGAACAGTTGAAGGAAAAAGCGGTGGCGCAATATTGCTCTGAGGGCACGGCGAGGACGCCCAAGCCCGCATAGGCAGCAGCACCGATGACGACCATCACGCGGAACCCATTCCCGGAACATGGCCGTGACAGGGTAACGTTTTTCTTATGTCTGACTCCCGCGCCCACATTCCCGCACTTGGTACCCTGCTGACCGCCATGGTCACCCCGTTCACCGAGGATGGCAAGGTGGACTACGACCAAGCTGCGGCGTTGGCGGAGAAGCTGGTCCAGGACGGTTGCGACGGACTCGTGGTCACCGGTACCACTGGAGAGACCTCAACCCTTACTGACGAAGAAAACCTCGGCATGTTCCGTGCGGTCAAGGAAGCCGTGGGGGGCAAAGCCGCCATCATTGCCGGAACCGGCACCAACGACACCGCGCACTCGGTGCATCTGTCTCAGCGCGCGGCCCAGATTGGCATCGACGGCCTTCTGATCGTCACTCCGTACTACAACAAGCCCAGCCAGGCCGGTGTTCGAGCACATTTTGAGACGATTGCGTCCGCTACGGACCTGCCGGTCATGCTCTACGACATCCCCGGCCGCTCGTCCATTGCCATCGCGCCCGAGACCATGATCGGGCTTGCGAAGCACCCGAACATCGTGGCCGTCAAGGACGCCAAGGCGGACTTCGCAGCAGCCACCCGCGTCATGGCCGAGACTGATTTGGTCTTTTACTCCGGCGACGACGGCCTCACCCTGCAGTGGATGGCGCTGGGCGCAGCAGGCCTCGTGGGCGTGACCACGCACGTGGCCACGCGCCGATTCCGCGAACTCATTGACGCTGTCAATGCAAATGACCTTGCCAAGGCGCGGGCCATCAACTTTGAACTGGAACCCGTGGTGCGTGCAACCATGACGCGGGTCCAAGGCGCCGTAGCCGCCAAGCAGATTCTCAAGTGGCAGGGAGTCCTGCCCAACTCGGTTGTCCGTTTGCCCCTCGTGGAGCCGGACGAGGCCGAGATCCAAACCATCCGCGGGGATTTGGCGGAAGCCGGAATGGACTTCAACGTCTAGGACGGTTCCGCCGGAAAGAAGCACAATATGACCCAAACAGCCCTTCCTGGACTGGTTACTCCGCCGAAACTGCCGCAAGGCACACTGCGGATTGTTCCGCTGGGTGGACTGGGGGAGATAGGCCGCAACATGGCGGTCTTCGAAATCGACGGCAAGTTGCTGATCGTTGACTGCGGCGTACTTTTTCCTGAGGAAACGCAGCCTGGCGTTGATTTGATCCTTCCCGACTTCTCTTACATCGAGGACCGGCTGCAGGATGTTGTTGGTGTGGTGCTCACGCATGGCCACGAAGACCACATCGGCGCTGTTCCCTATCTGCTGCGCCTCAAGGCCGACATCCCGCTGATCGGCTCCCAGTTGACGCTGGCCCTGGTGGAGGCGAAGCTTCAGGAGCATCGGATCAAGCCGTACACGCTGACCGTTACTGAGGGCCAGGTTGAGCAGTTCGGCCCGTTTGAGTGCGAATTCATCGCAGTGAACCACTCGATCCCGGACGCCTTGGCTGTCTTCATTCGCACCGCGGGCGGCACTGTCCTGCATACGGGCGACTTCAAGATGGACCAACTGCCCTTGGACGGCCGCATTACCGACCTCCGGCACTTCGCCCGTTTGGGCGAAGAAGGAGTGGACCTTTTCATGGCCGACTCCACCAACGCTGACGTTCCCGGGTTCACCACCGCCGAGAAGGAAATCGGCCCCACCCTTGATCGATTGTTCGGGCAGGCGAAGAAGCGCATCATCGTGGCTTCGTTCTCTTCCCACGTTCACCGCGTACAGCAGGTTCTCGACGCCGCAGCCAAGCACGGCCGCAACGTTGCGTTCGTCGGCCGTTCCATGGTTCGGAACATGGCCATCGCGGCGAAGCTGGGGTACCTTGACGTGCCCAACGGGATCCTGGTGGACATCAAGAACATTGACAATCTCCCCGATGATCGCGTTGTCCTCATGTCCACCGGCTCGCAGGGCGAGCCCATGGCAGCACTGTCACGCATGGCCAACGGCGACCACCGCGTGGTTGTCGGCCAGGGCGACACCGTGATCCTGGCCTCGAGCCTTATTCCAGGCAACGAGAATGCGGTGTTCCGCATTATCAACGGATTGTTGAAGCTCGGTGCCGATGTCATCCACAAGGGGACAGCCAAGGTTCACGTATCCGGCCACGCCGCTGCCGGCGAATTGCTGTACTGCTACAACATCCTTGAGCCCCTCAATGCGATGCCAGTTCACGGTGAAACGCGTCACTTGATTGCCAATGGAAATATCGCCGAAGAATCGGGCGTGCCGTCCGAAGGCATCATCCTCAGCGATAACGGCACTGTCATTGACCTGAAGGACCACAAGGCCAACATCGTTGGCCAGGTAGAGGTCGGCTTTGTTTATGTGGACGGTTCCAGCGTTGGTGAAATCACCGATGCGGATCTGAAGGACCGCCGCATCCTGGGCGACGAAGGCTTCATCTCCATCATCACGGTCATTAACCGGACCACCGGCAAGATCGTCTCCGGACCGGAAATCCATGCACGCGGCGTGGCGGAGGACGACGCCGTCTTCGACGAAATCATCCCCAAGATCAACGCCGCGTTGGAAGAAGCTGTGCTCAACCACGCAGACCACACCAACCACCAGCTGCAGCAGGTAGTGCGCAGGATCATCGGAACGTGGGTGAACCGGAAGCTTCGTCGCCGTCCCATGATCATTCCGGTGGTCCTGGAGGCCTAGTCCACCGGCAACATGCATCCCAGGGGGCCTGAAATCCGCGGATTTCGGGCCTCCTTGGGGTAGCGTGGCAACCATGGCGACCCGTACTTCCTCCACGCCACGAGGCAGCTCCAGTAGTAAATCCGGCGGCACAGGCCGGGGCGGAGCTGCATCCAAAAGCAGTGCAGCCACGCCCAGAAACGGTCGGGGCAGCAGTGCACGGTCCAAGCAGCCGGCCGCCGTCGAGCCCCATGCACCGCTGCCATTGCGCATGCTCGCAGGCGCCTGGCAGGGTATTGGCCACGTCGTTGGCGCAGGAGTCCGCCGGATCGGGTACGACGTCAGCGATCTGGATCCCGCCGATCGCCGCGATGGCGCAGCCCTGTTCAACCTCGTGTTGGGAATCGGCATTGCAACGTTCGCCTGGTGGGGCCTGACCGGATGGCTGCCTGACGCCGTCTACAGCGTGGTCAATGGCACTTTTGGCTGGATGTCGCTTGTTTTGCCTTTCATGCTTTTCATCTGCGCTTTCCGCCTCTTCCGCAAACCGCAGGATGGCCGCGGCAACAACCGCGTTGGCATCGGCTTCATGATTATGACTTTTGCCGGTTCCGGTTTGGCCCACATCATTGGCGGCCAGCCCACCGTGGCTGATGGCTTCGATGGACTGCGCAGGGCAGGCGGAATGCTGGGCTTCCTTGCAGCGTCGCCACTTGCCGCAATTCATGCCGCTGTCCCGGTGATCGTCTACAGCCTGTTGGCCTTCGTGTCGGTCTTGATCGTTACGGCTACGCCGTTCGGGGCGATCCCTTCCAGAATCCGCTCCGCCTACGAGCACCTCATGGGCGTGGACCTCATGGACGCCGAGTCCGGCAAGGACGCCCATGATCGCAGCTACCTCTATGAAAACGGGGCTGTAGCTAAGCCCAAGAAGAAGAAGCGGATGCGCTTCTTCGGCAAGGATGAGGATACCGACGCCGGCTTGGAAGGCTACGTCGGTGACGAGGCCTTTGAGCACGCAATAGTCGACGACGACGAAACTCCCCAAGCGTCTGTACCCCGCGTTCCACCGGGCGTACGCCGCCCCACCCAGGCCGAGATAGCGGTGGGTAAGATCAAGGCTGCCCAGGGCCTGGGCGCTGCTCCCGGAATCGACAACCCCACAGAGGCCATTCCCGTCCTCACTCCGGAGATGACTGCGCCCACGGTGGCGCAGGTTCCGGCCAGGCCGGCAACGCCACCTCCGCCGCCCACGCCAATTCCCCAGCGCACGGAGCAACTGTCCCTGGCAGGGGACGTCACGTATACCCTGCCTGCCTCTGACTTCCTCACGCCAGGCTCCATTCCGAAGGAGCGCACCGAAGCGAATGACGCCGTCGTGGCCGCCCTGACGGACACGCTGACCCAATTCAATGTCGATGCCGCTGTAACCGGCTTCAGTCGCGGCCCCACAGTGACACGCTATGAAATCGAGCTGTCTCCCGGCACCAAGGTGGAGCGCGTAACGGCGCTGTCCAAGAACATCTCCTACGCGGTGGCATCCAGCGACGTACGTATCCTGAGCCCGATTCCCGGCAAGTCCGCAATCGGCATCGAGATTCCCAACACGGACCGCGAAACGGTCTCCCTGGGCGATGTGCTGCGGAGCCAGAACGCACGCCGGACCGACCACCCCATGGTCATGGGTGTCGGCAAGGACGTCGAGGGTGGTTACGTCGTTGCCAACCTTGCCAAAATGCCACACCTCTTGGTGGCCGGCGCTACAGGTGCTGGTAAATCCAGCTTTGTGAACTCCATGATCACCTCGATCCTGATGCGCGCTACGCCTGACGAAGTCCGCATGGTCATGGTGGACCCAAAGCGTGTGGAACTGACTGCGTATGAAGGCGTTCCACACCTGATCACGCCCATCATCACCAATCCCAAGAAGGCCGCCGAGGCCCTGCAGTGGGTGGTTCGCGAGATGGACGCCAGGTATGACGACCTCGCCAACTACGGTTACAAGCACATCGACGACTTCAACAAGGCTGTCAGGGCAGGAAAGGTCACGCCGCCGGTTGACTCCAAGCGTGTCATCAAGCCCTACCCGTACTTGTTGGTCATCGTGGACGAGCTCGCGGACCTCATGATGGTGGCGCCACGCGACGTCGAAGATTCGATCGTCCGCATCACCCAGCTGGCGCGTGCCGCGGGCATTCACTTGGTGTTGGCTACGCAGCGACCCTCCGTGGATGTCGTCACGGGCCTCATCAAAGCCAACGTTCCCTCCCGCATGGCGTTCGCCACCTCGTCCGTTACGGATTCCCGTGTGGTGCTGGACCAGCCGGGCGCCGAAAAACTCATTGGCCAGGGTGACGCGCTCTTCCTGCCGATGGGCGCTTCCAAGGCCATGCGTGTGCAGGGTGCCTGGGTGACGGAATCCGAAATCCACAAAGTTGTGGAACACGTCAAGGGCCAGTTGCAGGCCGTGTACCGGGACGACGTCGCTGCTGAGGCCCCCAAGAAACAGATCGACGACGACATCGGAGACGACCTCGAGGTGCTGCTGCAGGCCACAGAATTGGTGGTCACCACCCAGTTCGGTTCCACCTCCATGTTGCAGCGCAAGCTTCGTGTCGGCTTCGCCAAGGCCGGGCGCCTTATGGACCTCCTGGAGTCCCGCGGCGTCGTCGGTCCCTCCGAAGGCTCCAAGGCCCGGGACGTCCTGGTCAAGCCGGATGACCTCGCTGCCGTGCTCGCTGCCATGAAGGGACAGGAATCCCCGGCTGCGCCTGACGCCCACACCGCCGCCCTGAGCGATAACGCGAACTCCAACATCGCCGTCGGCGGTTATGCCGAGGACCTGGTGGCAGCGGATCTGGACAACCGGGCCCAAGCCGTTGAGTATTTCGACGGCGCCGACGCCTCCGATGACGAGGACGACGGCGGCGAGGACGCCTGGTCACTCACCGGACGGTAGCCTAGAGGGGTGACTACAGCCGAGGGTGACAACGCCTCTTCCACCAGCTCCGATGTCTGGAACCTTCCCAATATCCTCACGATGCTCCGCATCGTCCTGGTTCCGTTTTTCGTCTGGTTCCTGGTGGCGGATGACAACCACCAAGGTATTTGGCGGTGGGCGGCTGTTGTGGCCTTCGCCGTAGCGATCTACACGGACAAGCTCGACGGCGACATCGCCCGTGCGCGTGGCCTCATCACCAACTTCGGCAAGATCGCGGACCCCATTGCGGACAAACTGCTGATCGGTTCAGCACTGGTGCTCTTGTCCATCCTCGGGGAACTGCCCTGGTGGGTGACGATCCTCATCCTGGTCCGTGAGTGGGGCATCACGGCACTGAGGTTCTTTGTGATCCGATACGGCGTCATGCCGGCCTCACGCGGCGGAAAGCTGAAGACCGTCATCCAAACAGTAGCCATCTTCCTGTACATCCTGCCGCTTGAGGCGATCGCACCGTGGCTGGTTATTGTGGCCTTCTGGGTCATGATGGCCGCCCTTGCCATCACGCTGTGGACCGGAGGGGAATACGTCGTCCAGGCGCTCCGGCTTCGTGCTGCGGGCCGCCGCGCATGAGTCACCCCGCAGACGCTGCCAGAGCGGCAGAGCTAGCGGCGACGGCAGTGGCGCTCGCGCTCGGAAAGAGCCTGACCGTGGCGACGGCGGAGTCACTGACCGCGGGGATGGTGGCGGCAAGCCTGGCCAACACGCCCGGTGCGTCCGGAACGTTGCAGGGCGGCGTGGTTGCTTATCAGAACTCCGTGAAGGTCTCCGTCCTCGGTGTTTCAAGGGAACTGATTGCTGCAGTTGGTTCAGTCGATGGCGCAGTAGCTGCGGCGATGGCCGAGGGAGCAAGACGCGCCTGCATGGCCGACGTCGGGATATCCACCACTGGTGTGGCTGGTCCGGAGCCCCACGACGGCAAAGCCGTGGGAACTGTCTTCGTCGGAGTTGCCACGAGTACCGGCACCGGATCGTTTGAACTCAGCTTTTCGGGGGACAGGCAAAGTATCAGGCAACAAGCCTGTGAAGCTGCGCTGGCGCGCCTGATCGATGCACTGGAAGGGGTTGGTTACCGTTCGTAAAGTAGCCGGGAACAAAAACTCATTGCCAATAGTTGTGTCATTGTGTCGCTTCGGAACAGCCGGGGCGCCTAGGATGTAGAAAACCACACCGGTCCGCCAGCCAGCGAACCGGATGAACGAGGGAGCAAGGCGATACAGATGGTAAAGCAGCCCGTATCCGTAAACGGCGTTGTCCGCTGGAAGGATGTGGGCTTGGCTAAGCAGGCACAGAGCGAACAGAAGGAGCGCAAAATGGTTGTACTACGCCACGAAATCGGTGATGTACTGCGCGATGTCCGCCAGCGTCAGGGCCGTACCCTCCGCGAGGTCTCGCACAGCGCCCGTGTCTCACTCGGATATCTGAGTGAGGTTGAACGCGGCCAAAAGGAGGCTTCTTCCGAGCTCCTGTCCTCTATCTGCACCGCCCTGGACGTTCCGTTGTCCAGCATGCTCCGCGAAGTCAGCGACCGCGTGGCCGTTGCGGAGGGCGTAGCTGTTCCGGACACCGTTCCGCAGGAATTCTCCCAGCGCTACGGTCGCGATCTTGACCTTACCGACGACTTCCCGCAGGGCATGCTCTCCGGAGCCCGGTAACGGTCACACCCACACCAGGAATTATCACAAAAGGTCCCCAGCCTACGGCTGGGGACCTTTTGCGTCCGGTGACATTGCTCATGGTGCTGATGATGCTGCTGCGCGGTCTGGAGCCGGGTTGGAAGGCGCGTCAGTCCTCGGTGGGATTGGCAGTCTCCGCGGACTCGGTCTCCTTCAGAGTGGCGTCCTTGATGATGCTTTCGCCGTAGACGGCGTTGAGCCGGCCCATGTAGTCGGCCAAGGTTTGGACGTCTTCCAGCGGCCACTCACCGAGCCGCTCACGGAACACCTGGCGGCGGGCGTCCTGGACTTGATGCATCTTCTCCTCGCCTTTTTCCGTCAGGCGGATGGACTGAGCCCGTCCGTCCTGCGGATCTGCCTCCTTGTAGACCAGGCCAATACTTTCCAGAAATGCGATCTGGCGGCTCACTGAGGGCTTGCCCACTCCGATGCACGAGGCAAGGTCCGTCAGGCGGATGGGGCCTTCGCGGCGAATGATCGTCAGCAGGCCGTACGCGGCAGGCTCCATGTCGGGATGGACCTGGCGGGACAACTGATGCGAGATGGAACGGGCACGGCGCCAGAGCAGGCTCAGCTGGTGTTCCACCTGCTGAAGGGCGTCGTCTATGGTGTCACCTGGCACGGCCTCGGGGGGCGTGCTCTGGAGAGGATTGCTCATGGCAACCATTCTAGAGTCCGGCGTCGTGAGAGACTCTATCGGTGAGGGCAAGTGACTTTTGGCGTTTAATGGACGATGAATTTGGGGCAGGCTATTCCCGCGTCCTGGCCAATTCCCTCGTGCTGGCCGGGGTGGGAGGCCGGACCGCCGTAGAGGCGCTGGCTGCCGGCTACCAGCCACGGGAAGTCTGGCTGGCGATGTGCGAAGTCCAGGATGTCCCCATGGAGCGCAGGCTCGGCAGAGACATCAAGCCTGCTGCCAACTGAAGTCCGGCCTTGTTTGCCGAGGGGCTTCCAGCTCTGTGGGTGACACGCCCGCACGCATTGTTCGAATATCTGTTCGGATGGGGATATGCTCCTGTGAGAGGAAAATTGTTCCTGAAGGACGCATTCCACAGGCAATCCGAGGGTTGGTTATCCACATAGCCCACGTCGGCTTCAAAAAATGTCAGGGAGCCGTAATAGCGTCTGACATGACAGGAAAGCGGCCATCCAGGCCACTCCACAGCGAGAAAGCATCAGAGGTGTGAACCATGGCGGCAACCCCGGATCGTGAGAAGGCGCTCGAAGCAGCGCTTGCCCAGATCGACAAGCAGTTCGGCAAAGGCTCCATCATGCGCTTGGGTGATGACACCCGCGCCCCGATCGAAGTCATTCCTACTGGATCCATTGCACTGGATGTCGCTCTTGGCATTGGCGGCCTGCCCCGTGGCCGCGTCGTGGAGATCTATGGCCCGGAATCCTCTGGTAAGACCACAGTGGCCCTGCACGCTGTAGCCAATGCGCAACGTAACGGTGGCATCGCGGCCTTCATCGACGCTGAGCACGCCCTTGACCCCGACTACGCCGCCAAGCTTGGGGTGGACACGGACGCCCTGCTCGTCTCGCAGCCGGACACTGGTGAGCAGGCCCTGGAAATCATGGACATGCTGGTGGGCTCCGGCTCCCTGGACGTCATCGTCATTGACTCCGTGGCTGCCTTGGTCCCGCGTGCTGAAATCGAGGGCGAAATGGGCGACTCCCACGTCGGCCTTCAGGCGAGGCTCATGAGCCAGGCCCTGCGAAAGATTACCGGCCGCCTGAGCCAGACCAAGACCACCGCCATCTTCATCAACCAGTTGCGTGAGAAGATCGGCGTCTTCTTTGGATCGCCGGAAACCACCACCGGTGGTAAGGCTCTGAAGTTCTACGCCTCGGTGCGCATCGATGTCCGTCGCATTCAGACGCTGAAGGAAGGTGCTGACTCCGTCGGTAACCGGACCAAGGCCAAGATCGTCAAGAACAAGATGGCCCCGCCCTTCAAGATTGCTGAATTCGACATCATCTACGGCCAGGGCATCTCCCGCGAGGGAGGCATCATTGACATGGGCGTCGAGCACGGCATCATCAAGAAGTCCGGCTCGTGGTTCACGTACGACGGCGATCAGCTGGGCCAAGGTATGGAGAATTCACGGCGCTTCCTGCGGGACAACCCGGAGTTGGCTCAGGAACTTGAGCGCCTCATCAAGGAAAAGCTTGGCGTGGGTGTCAAGCCGGAGGCCGATTCCCCGAAGCTGAAGGCCGTTGACGGCTAGAACCGGGCCGGACCCGGAGTCCTCCGTATCCGGCGATCCTGAGCCTGATCCCGAATCCGTGGCCCGCGCCATCGTCCTGCGGCAATTGACGATGGCGCCACGGAGTCGGCTGCAGCTGTCCCGCAAGCTGGCCGAGCGGAATGTCCCCCTGGACGTTGCTGAGGCTGTGCTGGACCGCTTCGAGGAAGTGCAGCTCATTGATGACGCTGAGTTTGCCAGAATGTGGGTACGCAGCCGCTCCCAAAGCAGAAAACTGGCCAAGGGTGCCATTCGCCGGGAGCTGACGGAGAAAGGTATCGAGCTCGATGATGCCGAGGAAGCACTCTCACAGCTCAGCGATGAAGATGAGGAAATCGCCGCCCGTGAGCTTGTTGAGCGCAAACTGAGGCCAGGCGTGGATCTTTCCGATCGTGCAGAACGTGACAAGTACACCCGCAGGCTGGCATCCATGCTGGCACGGAAGGGCTATGCCCCTTCAATGGCCTTCCGGATCGTCGGTGAGGTACTTGCCCAAGCCGGTACCCTTGAGTAGTGAGTTTGACCATTCCTTCCCCCTCAGCAGAAACCACGCCTTCGGCCGTAGCATTGGCAACCAATGCTGATGCCCAAGTGACGGATGCCTCTGCCCCGTTTGAACCGGCCCCGTTTGAACCGAGGACGTATCAGGTCCGGACTTTCGGCTGCCAGATGAACGTCCACGATTCCGAACGTATGGCTGGCCTCCTTGAGGACGCAGGCTACGTGCCCGCGGAGGGTGAGGTCGCGGACATCGTGGTGTTCAACACATGCGCCGTTCGGGAAAATGCCGACAACAAGCTCTATGGGAACCTTGGCCAGCTTCGGCAGGTCAAGGCAGCCAACCCTGGCATGCAGATCGCCGTCGGCGGCTGCCTCGCCCAGAAGGACCGCGAAACCATCGTCAAGAAGGCTCCTTGGGTTGACGCTGTGTTTGGCACCCACAACGTAGGAGCACTTCCGGCATTGCTGAAGCGGGCGCGGCACAACAACGAGGCCCAACTCGAAATCCTGGAATCGCTGGACGTGTTCCCCTCCACCCTTCCCACCAAGCGCGACTCCGTCTATTCAGGCTGGGTTTCGATTTCAGTAGGTTGCAACAACACCTGCACGTTCTGCATCGTGCCATCGCTCCGTGGCAAGGAGAAGGACCGTCGTCCCGGAGAAATCCTGGCTGAAATTCAGGCCTTGGTGGACGACGGCGCCGTGGAAGTCACGTTGCTGGGCCAGAACGTGAATTCCTACGGCGTTGAGTTCGGTGATCGCTTGGCCTTCTCAAAACTTCTCCGTGCTTGTGGGGACATCGAAGGCCTTGAGCGCGTACGCTTCACCAGCCC
This sequence comes from Arthrobacter sp. 21a14, assembly GCA_050627125.1. Taxonomy (GTDB): domain Bacteria; phylum Actinomycetota; class Actinomycetes; order Actinomycetales; family Micrococcaceae; genus Arthrobacter. The sequence goes on from CP192487.1 coordinate 2,269,621, forward strand.
GCATCCTGCCGCATTTACGGACGACGTCATCGATGCGATGGCCGAGACACCCAACGTGATGCCCCAGTTGCACATGCCCCTTCAATCGGGCTCGGACAAGGTCCTGAAGGATATGCGGCGCTCGTACCGCTCCAGCAAGTTCCTTGGCATCCTGGACAAGGTGCGTGAGCGAATCCCGAACGCGGCCATTACTACGGACATCATTGTTGGCTTCCCGGGAGAAACCGAGGAAGATTTCCAAGCGACGCTTGACGTCGTGGAGAAATCCCGGTTCGCCTCAGCCTTTACCTTCCAGTACTCGAAACGGCCTGGTACGCCTGCTGCCGAGCTCCCGGAGCAACTTCCCAAAGCAGTGGTCCAGGAGCGTTTTGAGCGGCTGACCGCCCTGCAGGACCGGATCGCCGCCGAGGAGAACGCCAAGCAACTGGGGCGCCGCGTGGAGGTTCTGGTAACAGCGCAGTCCGGCCGCAAAGCAGAGGAAACGCACCGGTTGTCCGGCCGGTCCAAGGATCAGCGACTGGTTCATTTCTCAGTACCTGATGGTGCGGAAACCCCTCGCCCCGGCGACTTTGTCACCGTGACTATCACCGAAGCCGCGGCATTCCACCTGGTTGCCGACCCTGCCGGCCTTGAGGATTACATGCTGCGACGCTCACGGGCGGGTGACGCCTGGGATCGTTCGCAGGCAGATTCCTGCGGTGTTCCCACGCCGGGCGCGGCCCCGGGCAAGAAGGGTGTGTCTTTGGGCATGCCGTCGCTGCCTGTCCGCAGCGCCTGACGGCGATTATTCGAGATCGAATGGCTCTTTCCCATGCCGCGCCGGCGGTAATCGCAGTCGTAGGCCCAACCGGTTCCGGTAAATCGGACCTGGGCGTCGAGCTGGCCCTTGCACTCAATGGTGAGGTCATCAACGCTGACGCCCTCCAGTTCTATCGGGGCATGGACATCGGTACGGCCAAGATCACTGTGGACGAGCGCAAGGGTGTGCCACACCATCTGCTGGACACAAAAGACGTCACGGAGGAAGCCAGCGTGGCGGACTTCCAGGCGGAATGCCGCGCCATCATTGATGACGTCCACGCCCGGGGCAAGCGCGCCATCATGGTGGGAGGCTCCGGCCTCTATGTGCGGGCCGCCCTGGATGTACTGGAGTTCCCTGGCACGGATCCTGACTTGCGAAAACGGCTTGAGGATGAATGGGAAACGTTCGGTCTGGCGCCGTTGCGGGCCCGGCTTGAAAAGGTGGATCCCATCTCGGCAGGCCGTCTGCGGGATGCCCGGCGGGTGATCAGGGCCCTGGAGGTCTATGGAATGACGGGACGGCCGTTCAGCTCGTTCATGCCGCAACGCGAGTACTTCCAGCCGGCCATACAGATTGGCCTGTCTGTGGACCGGGAGGTTCTGCGGGAACGGCTGGCGATCCGGGTACACCGGATGGTGGATGCGGGGTTGCTGCAGGAAGTGGAACGGCTTGATGCGGCTGGCCTGCGGCGCGGCAAAACAGCCTCGCGTGCCCTGGGATATGCCCAGTTCCTCAGAGTGCTCGACGCCGAAGCCGGCATCCCGGAGGCGGCCGAAGAAACCATTGTGGCCACGAGGCAGTTCGCCCGGCGACAATTGACGTGGTTTCGGGCCGATCCCCGCATCGCCTGGCTCGATTGGCAGGATCCGGAGCTCGTGTCCAAAGCAGTGGCGCTGGCCTAGCCGGGCTGGGACTCCATACAGCAATTTCTGGCCGAACCTGCCCGGCGGGTAGCCTAGTCCCATGGATCAAACCGCCGCAGTTCCCGCCCAGCAGTCCGCCGCTGCCGGTGCCCCCGTGCCCACTGCCAGCCTTTCCGGTTTGGCGTTTTCCAAGGGCCATGGAACGGGTAATGACTTCGTCTTGATTGCTGATCCCGGTGATGTCCACGAGATCTCTCCCGAGCAAGTAGCACAGCTGTGCGACAGGCATCGGGGGATAGGTGGCGACGGCCTTATCCGGGCTGTCCCTTCGCGGTATTTGCCCGAAGGCCGCGTCCTGCTTGAGCAGGACGACTCTGCGGAATGGTTCATGGACTACCGCAACGGCGACGGCTCACTGTCCGAGATGTGCGGCAACGGCGTCCGCGTGTTCGTGCATTTCCTGATCGCCCAAGGCCTGGTTGAGCTCGGGCCGGGTCAGTCCTTGACCATCGGAACACGTGGCGGCATTAAGAAGATTGTGCGCACGGCGGACGGCTATGCCGTGGATATGGGCCCTTGGGAATTCATTTTCCCTGCAGAAGCACAAAGCAAAGCCATGGATGCCTTGGTCAGCGCAGAAGGTCTGGAGGTGGCGCGGCCTGGACTCTCAATCAGCATGGGGAATCCGCACACGGTGGTAGCGCTTGCCGAGCTTAGCGAGCTCTCCGCCACGAAGTTGTTCACTGCGCCGGCAGTGGATCCCAAGCCTGCCAATGGCACCAATGTCGAGTTTGTGGTGCCCGCAGAGCCGCTGGTTCACGACGGTGTTGGAACCATCACCATGCGCGTCCACGAACGCGGAGTCGGCGAAACCCAATCGTGTGGCACCGGGGCTTGTGCCGCCGCCGTCGCGATCCGTCATTGGGCCGGCAGCAGCGCACCCAACTCTTGGCACGTCAACGTTCCCGGTGGCGTGGTGGATGTCAAGTTCTTCCCGGGGGCGGATGGCCGCGAACACGTTGAGCTCAGCGGCCCCGCAGTCATTGTGGCTAGTGGGACGCTTTCCTGACCCGAAGGATCCTGAAGGACTTCGAAGTGCTCTCGCGGGAGACTGTGAAGGACTTGTCCAGTTCGTTGGCCAGCCAGCGTTGGAGGGAGTCCGAGCCCAGGTTCTTCTGAACCACCATCCACGCGTTGCCGCCAGGTGCCAGCCGGGGCAGCCACGTCAGGAGCAGCGAGTGTAGTTCGTCCTTGCCGATGCGGATCGGCGGGTTGGACCAGATCGTGTCGAATTCGACGCCGGGGTCTACCTCTTGCGGGAGGCTGGCCTTTACGTTGTTCAAGCCCAGGGCAACTGCGTTCTCATTGGTCAGGGCGATGCAGCGCTCGTTGACGTCCACGGCGTAGACCTGTGCCAGGGGCGCCATGAGCCCCATGGTGAGGGCAACGGGACCCCAACCGCACCCGATATCCAGCAGGTTGCCCCGGGGCGATGGCGGTGGAACCTCGGCCAAAAGTACCTTGGTGCCCTTGTCCACACCGTCGGGGCTGAAGATGCCCGACGACGTCTGCACATGGCGGGTAGCTCCAGCGAGTTCCACAGTGAGGGGCTTGCGGGTGAAGGGACCGGCCGGTTGGGCGCTGAAATAGTGTGCAGACTCCATAATTTGCCAGATTAGTTGGCTATCGGCGGCTTGGGAAACTGCCCTCGGGCAGGGACGGTTTGACAGTGCTGCTAATGTTGAAGGCATGTTCTTGATCTTTGAGTAATCAGCCCGAGCCGACCCAACACGTCGGCAAGGCACCTGCCCGCGATGCAGGCCCGCTTGGCGTACCGGCCCAGCGCATGGCCATTCCGCCCGCAGGTTCCGTCCGGCAGACTCCGCACCTCCCATTGTTGGTGGATCGCGGTTGCTCAGTAGAACATGTCCCACCCCAGCTGTCGCGAAAGCAGTGGCCAAGCCATCTGCTGTTAGCTCCTGGCTTATGGTTTGGCGATGAATTCTCCTGTAGGACAGGACCTCCCGCGGACCAACCCGCTCGATTCAAGCACCACAGGAGGCCCTATATGGCCGAAGCTCGTCAGCCCACCGCGAATACCGTCCCATTGGACACCAAACAGCACTATTCTGGATATGCCGAACAGTCTAAGGAGACCATGACCACCCAGAAGCACTCCGGATCCGATTCCGACGCCCAGGACATGAGTCCTGAACAAATCCAGGCCGTCATCGACCGGATTCTTTCCAAGGATGTACCCGCACAGGCATCCGATGACAATGATGCCAGAGGCGTTTTCGGCAGGGCTCAAGCGATCTCCACGCTTGACCACGAACACAGCATTTACGACGGCGACCAGGAAGACCTGGCCGAGCGCCGTGCCCTCCGCCGTACCGCGGGCCTTTCCACCGAACTCGAAGACGTCACCGAGGTTGAATACCGGCAGCTGCGTCTGGAACGCGTTGTCCTGGCTGGCCTGTGGACAGAAGGCACTTTGGCTGACGCCGAGAATTCGCTCCGCGAACTCGCAGCACTGGCAGAAACTGCCGGATCCGAGGTCCTTGACGGCCTGGTTCAGCGCCGCACGAAGCCGGATCCCGGAACGTTCCTTGGGTCGGGCAAGGCCCAGGAACTCAAGGACATCGTGGCCGCAACGGGAGCCGATACCGTGGTGGTCGACACCGAGCTTTCCCCCTCGCAGCGGCGAGGACTTGAGGACATCGTCAAGGTCAAGGTGGTGGACAGGACCACGCTGATCCTGGATATCTTCGCCCAGCATGCCAAGAGTCGGGAAGGTAAGGCACAGGTTGAGCTCGCACAGCTCGAGTACCTGCTCCCCAGGCTTCGTGGTTGGGGTGACTCCATGTCCCGCCAGGCCGGTGGCCAGGTGGGTGGAGCCGGTGCCGGTATGGGTTCCCGTGGTCCCGGTGAAACAAAGATCGAACTCGATCGCCGCAGGATCCGCACACGCATGGCCAAGCTCCGCCGGGAGATTGCCGCCATGAAGCCGGCGCGCGAGACCAAGCGGGCCAACCGCCGTCGTAATGCCGTACCTTCGGTTGCCATCGCCGGCTACACCAACGCCGGAAAGTCCTCGCTCCTGAACCGGCTGACCGATGCTGGAGTGCTGGTGGAAAACGCCCTGTTCGCCACCCTTGACCCGACGGTCAGGAAGGCACAGACCCCGGATGGCATCGGCTACACCTTGGCTGACACCGTTGGATTCGTCCGCTCGCTGCCTACGCAGCTGGTGGAGGCCTTCCGCTCCACGCTGGAGGAGGTAGCGGACGCAGACCTGATCCTGCATGTCGTAGATGCCTCCCACCCGGACCCGGAAGGGCAAATCGCGGCAGTGCGTGCTGTCTTCACCGAGGTCGACGCCCGCAAGGTTCCGGAAATCATCGTCCTGAACAAGGTGGACGTAGCGGATCCTTTCGTGGTGGAACGCCTGAAGCAGAAGGAGCCGCGGCACGCCGTGGTTTCCACCCGCACGGGCCAGGGCATTCCTGAACTCCTGGAAGAGATCAGCCGGTCCATTCCCCGGCCGGGAGTCCGTCTCGAGGTCCTCATCCCGTATGACCGCGGCGACATGGTCAACAAGCTGCACAACTCCGATTCGGAAATCCTGAGCCTCGAGCACGAGGAAAACGGAACCCGCGTGGTCGCCATGGTTCGTGAAGGATTGGCCGCCGAGCTGGAGTCATTCGTCAGCAATGGTTGAGAAGGTGGCGGCGGACGTCGTCGAGTCAGTGGGGGAGAAGTTCACCCTCGAGCTGTTGGACAAAGCTGTTGCCGGGATGGGCGGTCAAAGCCGTTCAGGCCAGCATGAGATGGCAAGGCAAGTCACCAGGGCCATCGAGTCCGGTGAACATTTGCTGGTCCAGGCGGGAACGGGAACGGGTAAGTCCTTGGCTTACCTGATTCCGTTGATCGCACATTCCATGGACAGCGACAAACCCACGCTTGTGTCCACCGCTACCTTGGCCCTGCAAACACAGATTGTGGGCAGGGACCTGCCCCGGCTCTTGGAGACCATAAGCCCGGCCCTTGAGCGTCCCGTGAACGTGGCACTGGTCAAGGGCCGGGCAAATTATGTCTGCCTGCAAAAGCTGGAGGGCGGGTTCCCCAGCGAAGAGCCGTCCGAGGGCCAACTTTTTTCCCTGGGTGAGGACACCAGCGTCCCGCATTTCGCAGCGGCGGTTGGCGGCCCGTCGTCGCAATTGGGCAAGGAAGTGGTCCGGCTCCGTGAATGGGCCGAAAAGACGGCCACAGGCGACCGCGATGAACTGATGCCGGGGGTTACCGACCGCGCCTGGAGGCAGGTGTCCGTGACGTCCATGGAGTGCCTGGGAGCGCAAAAATGCCCACTTGCCGAGGAATGCTTTAGCGAGCAGGCGCGGGCCCGGGCGGCTGAGGCCGACGTCGTGGTGACCAACCATGCCATGCTGGCTGTCAGTGCCTTCGAAGGACTTGCTGTCCTGCCCGAGTACGACGTCGTGGTGGTTGACGAAGCGCATGAGCTGCAGGACCGGGTCACGGGGGCTGTTACAGGCCAGCTGTCCGTGGCAATGGTGCATGCTGCGGCTTCGAGCGCGCGCAAGCACACTGCTATCACCGTAGACGCCCTGAACGCGGCAGCTGATCGACTGGATATGGCCATTGCCGGAGTCCCCAACGGTCTGCTGCCCACTGGACTCAATGACGAACAACTTGATTGCCTGGACCAACTGCGGGACGCCACGCGTGCCGCATTATCTGACTCGAAGACTGACTCTTCAAACGCGGTCGACGGCGGCAGGCAGCTTGCGCGCTCACGGCTCATGCTCATTCTGGAACTGTGCGAGCGGATGCTCGCAGCCAAGGAGAACCGTGAAGTGGTGTGGTTCTCCAGGAACAGCACCTTCGATCCCCAGCAGGGGTACTCGCACCCGGACGAGACAGCCCCCGCACTGATCAACATCGCCCCGCTTAGCGTTGCTGGCCGGCTGCGGGAAGGCCTTTTCGCGGGGCACACAGTGGTGCTTACTTCTGCCACGCTGGCTATTGGATCCGCCTTTGAGCCCGCAGCAGCTGGCCTGGGCCTCATTGGAGATGGTGCGCCCAGCTGGACCGGGTTGGACGTCGGATCGCCTTTTGATTATCCGAAGCAGGGTGTCCTTTACGTGGCCAAGCACCTGCCCAAGCCCGGCAGGGGCACTTCTCCCGAGGCACTGGATGAGCTTGAAGACCTCATCCGTGCATCCGGTGGGGGAGCCCTGTGCCTGTTCTCCTCACGTCGAGCGGCCGAGGAAGCCGCAGACGCGATGCGGCCACGGCTGGATGTGGATATCCTCTGCCAGGGGGAATCCACTATGGCCGCACTGGTGAAGCAGTTTGCCGATGAACCGGACACCTGCCTCTTCGGCACCATGTCCCTGTGGCAGGGCGTCGATGTCCCTGGCGGTTCATGCCGCCTTGTGGTGATTGACCGCATTCCGTTCCCGAGGCCCGATGACCCGCTGATGACCGCACGCTCGCGAGCCGTTGCACAGTCCGGGGGCAACGGGTTCATGGCGGTGTCAGCTACCCACGCGGCAATTCGTCTTGCACAGGGAGCAGGACGCCTTATTCGCTCCACCGGCGACAAAGGCGTGGTCGCTGTCCTGGACTCACGGCTTTCCACCGAACGGTACGGCGGGTTCCTGCGTGCCGCTTTGCCGCCATTTTGGGCAACGACGGACCGCAACGTGGTGCGCGGCGTCCTGGAACGCTTGGGCGCAAAGAAAACGTAGGCGAACGCCCTAGAGGGAGCGCAGGACCGAGACGACCTTGCCCATAATGGTGGCTTGGTCTCCCAGTATCGGTTCGTACTGCGTGTTCTGGGGGAGCAGCCAGGTGTGGCCGTCCCGCTGGCGGAAGGTTTTTACTGTGGCTTCGTCATCCAGGAGTGCTGCCACGATGTCACCGTTGATGGCGTCATTCTGGCGGCGGACAACCACCCAGTCACCGTCACAAATTGCGGCATCGATCATTGAGTCCCCAGCGACCTTCAGCATGAACAGTTCGCCGTGGCCCACCAGTTGCCGGGGCAGGGGCAGGACGTCCTCAATAGTCTGGTCGGCCAGGATGGGCCCACCGGCTGCGATGCGTCCCACCAAGGGCACCATCGCGGTGTCGCTGGCGCTGGCCAATTCCGTCACGGCGAGTCCACCTGCGCTGCGCAGTGTCGTAGCTGCTTCAACTCCGGGAATTGTGCCGCCGTCAAGGGTCAAAGGCATGAGTACTTCCATGGCGCGGGGGCGCTTGGGATCTCTGCGCAAGTAGCCGAGCTTCTCCAACTGGGAGAGTTGGTGCGTGACGCTGGAGAGGCTCGCGAGACCAACGGTGTCGCCAATCTCGCGCATGCTGGGCGGATACCCGTTGTCATTGACAGAGCGCTGGATGGTTTCCAGGATTTTCTTCTGCCGGACAGTCAGGCTTTTGGGACTCTTTTGAGGCTGCTGGCTCCGCAGGGGTGCCCCGCCGCCGGTGGCTTTCGCTGCCATGTTCGCCAATGCCCTTCCGTTCCGCCCGGTCACGGTCTGAAGTGCGCCCGGGGATGTTGGATCTGAAAAAATGTCAGACCCTCCTGTTCCACTGAAACAGTGCCTGTTTCTTCACTCAAACCTAGGCCAGGCACAGGCGTTTATCAAACATTCGTTCTAGCGAGTCTCGACACCGTTCGTTGATAAGTGCTAAAAATGTCATAGCAAGGTTCGAATATGTGTTCTATAAAAGTTGAACGCAGCTCGGATGTTCGAAGAAAGTGTTCGAACATTCGGGCCGGGTCCAAACGAACACAAGGAATTGGCAGCCGGCAACGGGCATCCGATGCAGGCAATCGCTCAGAAGGGCTCAGCTCATGTCCGCAATCTCAACGTTCCATGAATTCCGCAACACTCCGGCTCCTGCGCGTCTCCGGCTTACCCAACGCGGCAGGATCGTCTTCTTCGGAATCCCCACCATGCTGCTCCTTGCCGCGCTGCTGAGCCTTGCCGGCTTCATTAACTCCCCGGCCAAGGCCTCTGACTCCCAAGGCCAGCTGCAGCCGCCGGTGGCCGTCACGGTGACTGTCCAGCCCGGGCAGTCCCTGTGGGGCATCGCCGGTGCGGCCGCGCCGGAGCGGGACCCCCGTGATGTCATTGCAGAAATCATCCAGTTGAACGATCTCCGCGGGGGACGCATCCAGCCGGGCCAGCAGCTGTTCGTTCCCGCCAATTGAGTGGCCAAGGGGCCATGGGTCGGCGTCCCCGGCGTCACAGTTACTCTGCAGTCGCACCGGCACCTTAAACTGTCTTGGTGAGTGACCAGCTTGAGCGACTTGACCGACTTCCCCTCCGGACCAACCTGCGTGGACTGAGCCCTTATGGCGCACCGCAGCTTGACGTCCCCATTTTGCTCAACGTCAACGAGAACACCCATGGCGTGCCGGCCGATGTGCAAGCGGCCATTACCGAGGCTGTTGCGGCCGCGGCCACCGGTCTGAACCGGTACCCTGACCGCGAATTTACGGAACTCCGCGAATCCCTTGCCGACTACCTCGGCCACGGGCTTTCCGCGGAGAATATCTGGGCGGCCAACGGCTCCAACGAGGTCCTGCAGCAGATTCTGCAGGCCTTTGGAGGTCCGGGGCGCAAGGCACTGGGCTTCCCTCCCACGTATTCCATGTACCCGCTGCTGGCCAGTGGCACAGACACTGAGTATCTCCGCGGAGTGCGGGCTGATGATTATGGCCTCGATGCGGCCTCTGCTGCTGCCCAGGTGAAGGAGACTGGCGCAAATATCGTGTTCCTGTGCTCTCCGAACAACCCCACCGGAACGGGACTGGGCTTGGACGTGGTCGAAGCCGTGTACGAAGCCGGCGAGGCCAGCCAAGCCATCGTCATCGTGGACGAGGCTTACCACGAGTTCGCGCACGACAACACGCCCAGCGCGCTGACGCTGCTTCCCGGGCGGGAGCGTTTGATCGTCTCGCGCACCATGAGCAAGGCCTTTGCCCTGGCAGGTGCCCGCCTGGGCTACATGGCTGCCGCACCTGAGGTTACCGATGCCATCAGGCTCGTTCGGCTGCCCTACCACCTCTCTGCCGTCACGCAAGCTACGGCCCTGGCCGCCCTCAACCACCGCGAAGCGCTCATGGCCGACGTCGAGGACATCAAGGTCCAACGGGACCGGATTGTTACCGAGCTCCTCCGAATGGGACTCAAGCCGGCCGCCTCGGACTCAAACTACGTCTTCTTCGGTGGGCTTTCGAACCCGCACGCGATCTGGCAGGGCTTGCTGGATGCGGGCGTCCTGATCCGCGACGTCGGCATTCCAGGGCACCTGCGGGTGACTGCGGGAACAGAAAAGGAAACAACGGCCTTCCTTGAGGCCTTGGAAGCCCTTCTGGACAGCCCTGCGTCCCAGCCCAACTAAACTTGTCAATAGACCCACCCCATTCTTCGTGTATAAGGACGTCCCAATGAGCGAAACCGGCGCCAAGCCGTCCGCGGACCGCACTGCGCGCATGGAGCGCACCACCAGCGAATCCTCCGTCCTGGTGGAGATCAACCTGGATGGCACCGGTGTCTCGGACATCAGCACCACGGTTCCCTTCTATGACCACATGTTGACGGCGTTGTGCAAGCACTCCCTGATTGACATGACCGTCAAAGCCACGGGTGATACCCACATCGATGCCCACCACACCGTGGAGGACGTGGCCATTACCTTTGGTGAGGTCTTGCGTACTGCCTTGGGCAACAAAGCCGGAATCCGCCGCTTCGGCGAAGCAACGGTTCCTTTGGACGAAGCCTTGGCGCACGCTGTCGTGGATGTATCGGGGCGCCCGTATCTGGTGCACGGAGGAGAACCTGCAGGGCAGGAGTACCACCTGATCGGTGGCCACTTCACGGGTTCGCTGACCCGTCACGTCTTTGAGGCCATCACGTTGCACGCCGGCATCTGCCTGCACATGAACGTTCTTGCAGGCCGCGATCCCCACCACATCGTCGAGGCCCAGTTCAAAGCCTTTGCGCGGGCTCTTCGCTCGGCAGTGGAGTCGGATCCCCGCGTCGAGGGCATTCCATCCACCAAGGGGGCGCTATGAGTGGGCAAATCCTGAAGGACGGTGCGGTTACTGACGCTTCGGCTACCGTCAAGCCGGAGTCGCCTGAAGGTAAGCCCACGGTTACGGTGCTGGACTACGGTTCGGGCAACGTCCGTTCGGCCGTTCGCGCCCTTGAGCGTGCAGGCGCCGAGGTGGTTCTCAGCTCCAAGCCTGAGGACGTGCTGAATGCCGACGGGCTGCTGGTCCCTGGCGTGGGTGCCTTTGAAACGGTGATGAGGGAACTCAAGGCCGTCGATGCCATCCGCATGATTGGCCGCCGCGTCGCAGGTGGACGGCCCGTCCTGGCAATCTGCGTTGGGCTGCAGGTGCTCTTCGAAGCGGGAGTCGAGCACGGCACCGAGTCCGAGGGCATGGCCGAATGGCCCGGCAAGGTTGAACTCCTTCCGGCCCCCGTGGTTCCCCACATGGGTTGGAACACGGTGGACGTGCCTGAAGGATCCAAGCTTTTCGCAGGCGTCGAGCAGGAACGCTTCTACTTCGTGCACTCATACGGCGTGCAAGAGTGGAACTTCGACGTCGTTCAGCCCCGGATGGCTCCACCTTTGGTGACGTGGTCCGAGCACGGTGCCCGCTTTATCGCTGCTGTTGAAAACGGTCCGCTGTGCGCAACCCAGTTCCACCCCGAGAAATCCGGAGACGCCGGGGCGCGCCTCCTGCGCAACTGGGTGGATGGGCTTCGCAAACCTGGATCCACGGTGGCACAGGCTCCGGCAGCGGATGATCGTGGTGCAGCCTAAGTGTGGTCGGTAGTGCTTATGGGCCTTGCCGGCGTGCTGGTGGGTGGAGGTATCTCTTTCCACCAGCAGAAGAAGCCACTGTGGGTTTCCGTTTCCTTCTATGTGCTGGCGGGGATGTCCCTGCTTGCCGCCTATCTCCTGACGCTGCCGGGCAACTGAACGCCTCGCGTCCCTATCAACTCCTAGGACACACATGACCACCTCTGCCCAGTCCGTTCTGGAACTCCTCCCCGCCGTCGACATCGTTGATGGCCAGGCAGTCCGCCTGCTGCAAGGCGAGGCAGGCTCGGAAACCAGTTACGGCACGCCTCTGGAAGCTGCCTTGAACTGGCAGAACGCCGGTGCTGAGTGGGTGCACATGGTGGACCTCGACGCCGCTTTTGGCCGTGGCAACAACGCGGAACTCATCAGCGAGGTCGTGTCCCAGCTCAACGTCAAAGTTGAGTTGTCCGGCGGCCTGCGGGATGACGAGTCGCTGGAACGCGCCCTGGAGTTGGGCGTGGAGCGGGTGAACCTCGGTACAGCAGCATTGGAGAACCCCGAGTGGACACGACGCGCCATCGACCGCTTCGGTGACAAGATCGCCGTCGGCCTCGATGTTCGTGGTACCACCCTGGCCGGTCGCGGCTGGACCAAAGAAGGCGGCGACCTCTGGGAAGTTCTTGCCCGCCTGGAGGACGCGGGCTGCGCACGCTACGTGGTCACCGACGTCACCAAAGACGGAACGCTGCAGGGCCCTAACGTTGACTTGCTGCGCCAGATGGTGCAGAAAACGGGCAAGCCCGTCGTGGCTTCAGGCGGTATCTCCAGCCTTGAGGATCTTCGCGTGCTCCGTGAACTCGTGCCCTTGGGCGTCGAGGGCGCGATTGTTGGCAAAGCCCTCTATGCAGGTGCTTTCACTCTGCCCGAAGCCCTGGATGTAGCCGGTCGTCGCTGATGGCTGCTTCACGACGCGAACTTCCAGGCCACATTGCCGCTGCCTTGGCTGGCGCCGGCGGTGCCACAGACTCGGCGGGGCAACCTTGGGAAGGCCGCAGCCTTAGTGGTGACGATGCCAGGATCCACAATTTCGAAGACGACGACGGTACGGCTGACTCCGGTTACCTCGCCGCCGTTGTTGCACTGCTGAACGGGACGGGCACTGAGGCAGAGGTCGTAGCTTCACTCGCTACCGCCCGGGTCTTCGTTCCCGTGGTAGCCCAGCTCGCCGAGGAAGCTGAAGGTGTTGATGGGCTGCACGCGGACAAGCAGGCCGATATGGCATTAGTCACACTCAAGGCACCTGATGGTCGGAAGGCAATGCCGGTCTTCACCACTGCCGCCGCTCTCGAAGCGTGGCATGCCCAGGCCCGGCCCGTAGCTGTTTATGCGGCAAGGGCGGCCCTTTCGGCCGTTTCAGAAGAGGCGCAATTGTTGGTGCTGGACCCCGGTTCAGCGTTCACCTTCGTGGTTCGGCGGCCAGCTATGTGGGCGTTGGCGCAGCAGCGGGACTGGACGCCGTCATACCTTGATGATCAACTGGAGTTTGCTCTCGCTTCACAGGCTGAGGCGTTTCCGGCGGTGCGCCGGCTCGAAACACAGGCTGGTGGTGGCGTCGCTTCCCTGACTGCGGACGGCCGCACGGTCCCGGGCGGAGGCGCTGGCCCGGAACTGCGAATAGTGCTCTTCCTTGAGGACGGACTCGACGCCGCTGCCGTCCAATCGCTGGTGGCTGACCTGAACGAGGCGTGGGCGCAGGTGGAGTCGTTTGCCGAAGGCGTCGATTCCATTGAAGTAAAACTGCAGCGTGCGGCGCAGGAGCCTGGGCGGCACTAACGGCAGTACCCGTCCACCGGGGACTGCCCCGGGGGAACAAGAGGAATTAGCCCGTGAACTTCGCTCTCTACAAAGAGATGCTGTCCATCCGCCCTGTCCGGCGGCTCCTTCTGGTGGGCATGATCGCCCGCATTCCGCATTCGGCGGCTGGCGTGCTCCTGACGTTGCACATTGTCCTGTCGCTGGGGGAAGGGTATGCCGCCGCCGGCGCCGCTGCTGCCGTCATGACCATAGGCATTGCCTTGGGGGCGCCCTGGCGTGGTCGGCGCGTTGACATGGTGGGCCTGCGGAAAGCCCTGATCCCATCCGTCATCTCGGAAACAGTGATTTGGTCAATTGTTCCGCACGTCCCGTACGCCTGGCTGCTTCCCTTGGTCTTCGTGGGGGGCTTGTTCACGTTGCCGATCTTCAGCGTGGTCCGTCAATCGCTGGGTGTCATGGTGGACGGCGACCAGCGACGCTCGGCGTTTGCGCTCGATTCCATCGCTACTGAGCTCGTGTTCATGATTGGTCCCGCTGTTGGTGCGATAGTCGCCACGAGCGGCTTCTCGGCAGTGGGACTCACCGCGGTGGGAATTTCTGTCTCCGTGGCTGGCCTGTTTTTGATCTGGTTCAACCCTCCGACCCGCAGCGATGCCAATTGCACTCCGGAGGAATCCGCGGCACGGGCCGCCGCGGACCTTGCCGCTGCCGAGGCGGCCATGGTGGCCTCCGCACCAGGCCATGTGCAGGAGGCGGCATCTGAAATGGCGCCGGCAGTAACGTCCCGCACCGCCGGACTTCGGAACCGCGTGGCCCGCAATTTCACCTGGTTTACGGTTTCCGTTGCGGCACTTTTCGCCGTAGCCGCGGGATCGGGGATGGTACTTAGCGGCTCGGACGTCAGTATTGTTGGCCTGTTGGAGCGCGGCGGTCACCAGAACGAGATTGGCATCGTCTTCTTCTTCTGGTGTGCGGCATCGGTTGTGGGCGGGCTCATCTACGGAGCCATGAACCGTTCAGTCTCTCCCATGCTGCTGTTGTTGGGCATGGCCGCGCTCACCATCCCGATGGGTTTCGCACACGATACCTGGACGCTTGCGGTGCTCTCGATTCTCCCTGGCCTTCTTTGCGCTCCGGTGTTGTCGGCGTCATCGGAGAAGGTGGCGGACCTCGTAGATGAGGAACGACGCGGCGAGGCCATGGGCTGGTATGGATCCGCGCTGACGGCCGGGATTGCCTTCGGCGCGCCGCTAGCCGGGATTTTTATTGACACTGTTGGGCCGTCCGGAGGTTTTGCCTCCGTCGGTTCCGCGGGAGTCGTACTGTGCATCGCGGGATTCGCCCTCATGTCCAGGCGGCGCCGCGCCCGCGTGTAGCTCCAGCGTCGGTAAATCTTCAGTAATCGCACGGCATTAACGACGACGGCGGCCCGACCACATGTGGTCGGGCCGCCGTCGTATGTACTTTGGGCAGTTCCTGGCTAGTTCACCGGCCCGGTGAACTTCTCACCGGGGCCCTTGCCCGGTGCGTCGGGGATAAGGGAAGCTTCGCGGAAAGCCAACTGGAGGGAGCGCAGTCCATCACGCAAGGGCCCGGCATGCTGTGAACCGATTTCGGGGGCAGCCGCCGTTACGAGGCCGGCCAATGCAGTGATGAGCTTGCGGGCCTCGTCCAGGTCTTTGAGGTCTTCTGCGTTGGGGTCATCGGCGAGGCCGACCTTCACAGCGGCGGCGCTCATCAGGTGGACCGCGCCGGTGGTGATGACTTCTACTGCCGGAACTTCCGCGATGTCACGGATCTGCTGGGATACCCCGGCATCGGCGGCGGGGGCTGTGGCGGTGTCCTCGGAGTAGGAGTTGCGCGAATTGCTGTCTTCAGTGCTCATACTGGTAAGCTTGTCATAGACCGACTGGAAGTCGTTATTCGCATTAAATGCTCCCGCCGCGTGCAATGTGCGCTTGGCGGGTTATTTCTGTAGAATTGATTTTCAGTTTGCAAGCGGAGTTCTCTCCCACCCGCGTCAGCCGTTTTCCCTTCGGGGAGCAGGATTCCTTCACGGAACAAGAGGTTGCCGGGTACAGGTCGGACACTCGGAGGCGTAGCCTCCGGAGTGCGTGCTTCTCTTCAAGGGAGCACACCCGATCCTTGAGGCCTTCGATTGCACCAGCAATTGGAGGCCTTCTCTATTTGCCGGTGAAACTCACCACAACCACAGGAGCTTTAACATTAGCGAGCCAAGAATCAATGAGCGTATCCGCGTCCCCGAGGTGCGGTTGGTCGGCCCTGCCGGCGAACAGGTAGGAATCGTCCGCATCGAGGACGCCCTGCGTCTTGCTGCCGAATCCGATCTCGATCTCGTTGAAGTTGCCCCGCAGGCTAAGCCTCCTGTTTGCAAGTTGATGGACTTCGGCAAGTACAAGTACGAAGCTGCCGTGAAGGCGCGCGAGGCCCGCAAGAACCAGACCAACACGGTTCTGAAGGAAATCCGTTTCCGCCTCAAGATCGACAAGCACGACTACGAAACCAAGCGCGGACACGCACTTCGCTTCCTCGGCGCCGGTGACAAGGTCAAGGCAATGATCCAGTTCCGTGGCCGCGAGCAGCAGCGTCCGGAGATGGGCATCCGCCTGCTTCAGAAGTTTGCTGAAGACGTTGCCGAGGTGGGCATTGTTGAGTCCAGCCCGCGTATCGATGGCCGCAACATGGTCATGGTGATCGGTCCGCTGAAGAACAAGGCCGAAGCCAAGGCTGAAGCCCGGCGTGCAGCCCAGCGTGCTGAAGCCAAGGCCCAGAATGAGGCCAAGGCATCCGGACGCGTGGACACCACGGGTGACCAGGCTCCGCTGACGCAGACCCTGGGCGACCTTCTTCCGGCAGGCCTGCTGGCTTCCGAAGAAGAGCCCAAGCAAGAGGCTGTGGAGGCTTCCGAGGTTGAAGCACCTGTTGCCGAAGAGGCTCCGGTTCTTGAAGAAGCTGAGGAAGCTCCGGTTGTTGAAGAAGCTCCCGTAGCTGAAGAAGCTCCGGCAGTCGAAGAGGCTCCCGTAGTCGAGGAGGCTCCCGTAGTCGAAGAGGCTCCGGTTGTTGAGGAAGCTCCGGTAGTCGAAGAAGCACCCGTGGTTGAGAAAGCCCCGGCTGTGAAGGCTGCACCGGCGGAGAAAGCACCGGCCCCCAAGGCAGCCCCCGCACCGGCAGCTCCGAGGCCAGCTGTTCCGGCAGCTGCCCCGAAGCCTGCGGTTCCCTCGGCTCCGAAGCCCGTCGCCAAGCCGGCAGCTCCCAAGCCCGCAGCTCGGCCCGCAGCCCCCAAGGCTGCGCCGAAGCCTGCATCACGCAAGACCAACTAGTTCAACGCCGCGGCGGCCCTGGCCTCCAACGGCAAGCAACCAGCACGCCGGCCCTTGTAGGCCGGCTGCACGAAAGAACTGCGGACTTTGTCCGTGGACACGTAAGGAGATCGGTTCCCATGCCGAAGATGAAGACCCACAGCGGTGCTAAGAAGCGCTTCAAGCTGACCGGTACCGGCAAGCTGAAGCGTCAGCAGGCCAACCGCCGCCACTACCTGGAGCACAAGTCCTCCACGCTGACCCGTCGCCTCGCCGGCGACAAGATCGTCTTCAAGGGCGATGCCAAGGTCATCAAGAAGATGCTCGGCGTCTAAGTTCCAAGTTCTTTGGTTGCTGCCATCCGGTAGCGGCCGACTACACCAAAAGCCTTCTCAGGCCGGCCGGATTTCCGGCAGTAGCAGCTTGGGATAAAGATTTCTGAAGGAGTACGCACGTGGCACGTGTGAAGCGGGCGGTAAACGCCCACAAGAAGCGCCGGGTTATCCTCGAACGCGCCAAGGGTTACCGCGGTCAGCGTTCGCGCCTGTACCGCAAGGCCAAAGAGCAGCTGCTGCACTCGTTTGTGTACAGCTACGGCGACCGCCGCAAGAAGAAGGGCGACTTCCGTCGCCTCTGGATCCAGCGCATCAACGCTGCATCCCGCGCCAACGGCCTCACCTACAACCGCCTGATCCAGGGCCTGAAGGCCGCTGAGGTTGAGGTTGACCGCCGCATGCTGGCCGAACTGGCTGTTTCGGACGCCAACGCATTCGCCGCACTGGTGAACATCGCCAAGGCTGCCCTCCCGGCCGACACGTCTGCTCCGGCTGCCAAGGCCGAGGTTGCAGCTCCGAAGGCTGCCAAGGTTGCTCCGGCTGCTGCTACCGCAACGGCTGTCAAGGCTTCTGTCTCCGAGAAGCCGGCCATCGATGGCGCCATTGCTGCCGTTGAGGGCGAAGGTGCTCCGGAAGGCCATGCCATCAAGGGCAACGCCGAGTCCAAGAAGTACCACGTACCGGGTTCCACTTGGTACGAGAACACTGCTGCTGAATACTGGTTCTCCACGGTTGAGGCTGCAAAGGCTGCTGGCTTCGAGCCGGCCGGCGGCGAAGCCCGCCAGCAGATCAAGAACTAGTCGCAACTGCCACTAAAGTTCTTTATATGAACCAAACCGGGCGCCCGCAAGACTTTCCGATGACCAACCCCCGAGCAGATCGGGTGAGGGACGTCGCCAAGCTTGCCGGGCGCCCGGCCCGTTTAAAGCGCGGCCGTTTCCTGGCTGAGGGTCCACAGGCGGTTCGCGAGGCTTTGACCCTTCACCGGGAGCGCACTGCGGCAGGGGGTTCCGCCGTCGTGCATGAAGTCTTTGCGAGCGAGGCCTGCCTGGAGCGGCTCCCGGAACTCGCAGACCTTGCAGAAGGAACACAGCTTCGGCTGGCCAGCGACGACGTCCTGGCAGCCATGGCGGACACCGTCAACCCGCAGGGCATTGTTGCCGTGTGTAGTTTTGTGGATGTCAGCCTCGAATCAGTCCTCGACGCCGGTCCTCGTCTTATTGCGGTGATGTGCCAGGTCCGGGACCCCGGCAATGCAGGCACAGTTTTGCGCGCGGCCGACGCTGCAGGTGCCGACGCTGTGATCCTGACGGGTTCAAGCGTGGACATCTACAACCCCAAGGCGGTGCGGTCCACGGCCGGTTCGTTGTTCCACCTGCCGGTGGTCCTGGGGGCTGATGTTGAAGATCTCGTAGGGCGCTGCCGGGAACAGGGGATAGGGGTCCTGGCTGCCGACGGCTACGGGACGGTAAACCTGGACCAGCTCCAGGACGAGAATGCTGCCCGGAGGCTGGGAAATGGCTCTGTGGCCTCGGCTTACGCCCTTGAAGCACCCACAGCATGGTTGTTCGGGAACGAAGCTCAAGGGCTGTCCGATGCCGAACTGGCACTCGCGGATCACCGTGTAGCCGTGCCTGTTTATGGCGCAGCCGAGAGCTTGAATCTGGGTACAGCCGCCACCGTTTGCCTCTATGCAAGCGCCCGTTCGCAGCAGGGCGCCCGGGTCCGGAATGTAGAAATAGCCTGACGCCCGGTACGGTATTTCTTGCAAGATCGTCACGATGACGACTCTTCCTGGCCCATTCCAAACTTTCCCAAAACCGAAGAGGTGAAGCTTTCGTGGCTGCAAGTGGCGGTACCAAAGCGATCGTGGCGGCCCTCGCCGCGAACCTGACCATCGCTGTCCTGAAGTTCGTTGCATTCGTCCTGACGATGTCATCGTCCATGCTCGCTGAGGCCATTCACTCGGTAGCTGACTCCGGCAACCAGCTCCTTCTCCTGGTAGGTGGCAAGCGCGCACAGCGCGCGGCAAGCCCCGAGCACCCCTTTGGTTACGGCCGCGAGCGGTACATCTACGCGTTCATCGTCTCCATTGTCTTGTTCAGCGTGGGCGGCCTCTTTGCCCTGTACGAAGCGTGGGAGAAGTTCCAGCACCCGCACGGCATCGAAGGCGACTTCTGGTGGGTGCCGTTGGCCGTCCTGGTTGGCGCCATCGTTGCCGAGTCATTCTCCTTCCGAACCGCCATTGTGGAATCGAACCATATCCGTGGCAAGCAGACGTGGGCCAAGTTCATCCGCAACGCCAAGCAGCCCGAGCTGCCGGTCATCCTCCTGGAAGACTTCGGCGCCTTGCTGGGCCTGGTGTTCGCGCTCTTCGGCGTCAGCATGACCCTCGTAACCGGCGATGGCATCTGGGACGCCTTCGGTACAGCCATGATCGGCCTGCTGCTTGTCGCCATCGCCGTCATCCTTGCGGTCGAAACCAAATCGCTCCTGCTGGGTGAGTCGGCCACCAAAGACGACGTCGCACGCATCACGGAGGCACTGCAGGCGGATGGCACCCGGATCATCCATCTCAAGACCATGCACCTGGGTCCGGAGGAACTGCTGGTTGCCGCCAAGATCACCATGGGTGCCGCCGATACCGGTCAAGCAATTGCCCGGGTGATTGACGACGCCGAGCAACGGATCCGAGCGGCCGTACCGATCGCGCGGGTCATCTACCTTGAACCCGATGTTGAGCGCGTCCAGGCGTAGTCAGGTCAGCATTAACCAAAGATGGGCTCTTCACGTTGAAGAGCCCATCTTTCTTTGCAGCGGTATCCAGCAGGTGGATTACGCTCTAGCGACTCATGAGGTAGCCAGCGGCTTCTTGCGTTCCAGCAGCCCGCTGATGATGGCAACTCCCAAGCCGAGGATGGCCAGGACCGCACCCACGAGGGCCGGAGCCACGTAGCCCCAACCCCAGGCGATCACGGTCCCGCCGAGGAAGGCCCCCAGGGCATTGGCAATGTTGAGGGCGGAGTGGTTCAGCGACGAAGCGAGCGAGGCTGCGCCTGGGGCGGCATCCAGGAGACGAGTCTGCAACGCTGGCGTGAGCATGGAGCCTATGCCACCAACGACGAAGGCCATGATGAAGGCGGACCAAGCCCAGTGGGCTGCGATGGCGTAAACCACCAGTGCTGCGGCGATGCCCGGCATGACCCAGTAGATGGTGCCCATAACGGACTTATCCGCGATGCGGCCACCGATGATGTTGCCCGCAACCATGCCTAGCCCGTAGAGCGCCACCACTGCCGGAATGAGGCTTTCGGGTATGCCTGCTACGCCCGTCATGGTGTGCGCGATGTAGGTGTAGACGGCAAAGAACCCACCAAAGCCAATGATGCCGATCAGCAAGGCAAGCCATACCTGAAGCCGTTTGAGGGCACCGAGTTCGCGTCGAATACTCGCCTCAGGGTGCGCTGGTTCGAAGGGGACGAATTTCCAGACCATGACCACGGTCAGCAGGCCTATGGCCCCCACGATGATGAACAGAAGGCGCCAGCCGAAGGTCTGCCCCACCCAGGTGGCCAGAGGCACGCCGATGACGTTGGAGACTGTGAGGCCTGCCATCACCATCGAGATGGCCCAACCGCGTTTTGTGGGTGCCACCAAGCCGGCAGCGATGACAGCAGCCACACCAAAGAATGCTCCATGGGGGAGCCCGGAAGCGAAGCGGGAGAGCAGCATAAAACCGTAGTCAGGAGCAATGAAAGAGGTCAGGTTGGCGATGGAGAGGAACAGCATCAAACCCAGCGCCAGGTGCTTCCTGGGAAGTTTGGCCCCGAACGCAGCGAAGATGGGCGCTCCGATGACAACGCCCAAGGCATAGGCGGAGATGAGGTTGCCAGCCTCGGGAGTGCTGATGCCCAGTCCTTCCTCAATTTCCTTGAGAAGACCCATCATGGCGAACTCGGTGGTGCCGATGGCGAACCCGCCCGTGGCCAGCGCGAGGATAGCCAAGCCTAGGTGGCGCCTTGCTTTTTTGGCGACGGCGGGTGGGGACACGGTGATAGTCATGAGCCTGCTTCGTGAGGTGCCTTGAGGGCTGGGAAAAGGTGGAGAAAATCCGATAACAAGCTTAGTCCTGTGACCGTGTCTTGACGTCGCTATGTGACGATGCCCATGATTCCCACACCCATAGACTGTTTCAGTGACTGGATTGATAAACGTGGTGGGCGCCGCCGTCGTCGACTCCCTGGACGCCCCGGCCCGACTCCTTGTAGCACGTCGGACTGCGCCGCCGCAGTTCGCCGGAATGTGGGAATTTCCCGGCGGCAAAGTAGAGGAGGGCGAGTCGGCCGAAGCTGCCCTTCATCGGGAGCTTGCGGAGGAGTTGGGAGTTACTGTTCGGCTCGGGCCGGAGCTGGAGTCCGGTGAGGCCAAGGGGTGGCCCCTCAATGAGCGCGCGGCAATGCGTGTCTGGTTGGCGGAACTCGCTGAAGGCACACCTCGTGCCCTTGAGGATCACGACGAGCTGCGTTGGGTATCCCTGGTTGATGACGAAGAAGCTCTTGGCCTTGCCTGGATCCCGGCTGACTTTCCTATAGTCCGGGCGTTGCTGGAACGCGTGACTGCGCGGGCGTAGCTGCCGTTACTGCAGTGGCCCAGCGGCTTAGAAAAGTGGATCCTGCCCTGGCAGCGCCGCCCCAAAGGCATCATCCGTGCCCGAAGCTGGAGTGGTGGCTGGCCGGGCATTGCGGTGGCTGAAGCCTTGCGTTCCGGTAAAGCCATGCTTGGCTTTGAAGTGATTGATCCTGGCCGACAACCAGGAGCGGTACTCTTTTGACGCATACGATCCCTGCCCGTACAGGCGACGGTACCGTCCTACAAGTTCGGGATGGTGGGCGGCGAGCCACTTCATGTACCACTCACGTGTACCGGGCTTGAGGTAGAGGGCTCCTGCAGTGACGCCCGTGGCGCCGGCCTTGGAGAGTTCTGAGAACAAGGACTCAAGGGCTTCGTCTGAATCCGTGAGCCAAGGCAGAATGGGCATGGCCATGACTCCGCAACCCAGACCTGCCTCACGTAGCCGCGCAATGAGCTTGAGGCGGGCTCTCGGCGAGGGGGTGCCGGGCTCAACAATCTCGGCAAGGTCCTCGTTGGTCATGGCCAGTGAGATGCCCAGGTCCACTGGAACCTGGGTCGCCGCATGCTTGAGCAGGGGAATATCCCGGGCAAGCAACGTGCCTTTGGTCAGGATGGAAAACGGTGTGCCGGAATCGGCGAGGGCCCGGATGATCCCCGGCATCAGCGCGTATCGGCCTTCGGCGCGCTGGTAGGGGTCTGTGTTGGTTCCGAGGGCAACCTGGTGCCGTTCCCACGATGGTTTGGCCAGTTCCTTCCGAAGGACCTCTGCAGCGTTGATCTTCACTACCACCTGGGAGTCGAAGTCGCGTCCGGCGTCGAACTCCAGGTAGGTGTGCGTCTTCCGGGCGAAGCAATAGACGCAGGCATGGCTGCAGCCCCTGTAGGGATTCACTGTCCATTCGAAAGGCATATTGGAACCGGAAGGCACCTTGTTGAGCACTGACTTTGCGGTGACCTCATGGAAGGTGACTCCGGAGAATTCGGGTGTTGAGATGGAACGCACAAGCCCGGCCAGCGGCAGCAGGGCGTCCATGGCCGGGGCAGGGCCAGGTGCCATACTGTCAAGGCCTTCGGACGCCGATCCATGCGTTGGCGAAAGTGCTTGTGCGTCCCATCTCATGCACTCCATTCGAATGTATGTTCGAACGAATGTCAAGCACTACGAATGTCGATTCCGGACATTGCTAAGGTTGGCCCATGATTCTGCTGACTGGCTTCGAACCGTTTGGTGAAGAGAAGGTCAATCCTTCCTGGCAGGCTGTTCTGCGCGCACGCGACATCCTTCGCTCTGAGGGGCGCAAGGTGGAAGCTTTAGAGCTGCCCTGCGTGTTCGGTGAAGCGGCGACCCTCCTGCTGGCCGCCGTCGAAACCCTGACGCCGGGCGTCGTGGTGTGCGCTGGATTGGCGGGAGGGCGGGGAAGGGTTTCCCTGGAGCGTGTAGCCATCAATTGCGATGACGCCCGCATCCCGGATAACAAGGGCAAGCGGCCCATCGACGAGGAAGTGGTTCCTGGCGGCCCGGCTGCTTACTTCTCGACGTTGCCGATCAAAGCCGTGCTACGGAACCTGCAGATCGAAGGCATCAAGGGTGAGATCTCACAGTCTGCAGGAACCTATGTCTGCAACCACGTGTTCTATGCGCTGATGCATGCCCTCGCAACCAAGGACGGTATCCGGGGAGGATTTGTCCATCTTCCCTACCTTCCGGAGCAGGTACCCGAGGGGAGCGCGACGCCGTCCATGCCGCTTGAGGCCATGGCTGCTGGCATCGCAGTGGTGGTGCGGACGGCAGTCCAGGCGCCGGTGGATGGACCTAAGGCTTCAAGAGTTCCCATTCCACAGTGACGCTTGCCGCTACGGACGACTCGCCGGCCTGGATGGGAAGTGCTTCAGCAGCGGAGGCCCTGACGAGTCCACCCATCGGAATGGGAGAGCCCGGCAGAGGTTGCTGGGAAATGGAAACCACCGAGCCCAGCCGGACGGACGCCAAGGACGCGTACTGCTCCGCCCGATGGAGCGCGTCCTGCCATGCCGCCTCCTGCGCCTGGCTCGTGACCGCAGAGGCATCTGCAAAGCCTTGCTCTATCCCGTTGATCCGGATGTCGTCCCCACCGGCGGCCACCGCCGCAGCAATGGTGGCAGGCGCGTCCGTTTGCGAGCGGATGCCGACGCGCACATTGGTGGACGCCACATAGGCAGCGACCTTCTGTCCCTGCCCCTCCACCCACACCAGGTCTGCTCGAAGGTTTAAGCCGCTGGTGTGCAGATCTGCACCCTGCACGCCAGCCGCGCGCAAACTGGCGGCGACGTCGGCCGCTGCCTTGCCGGCGTCGTCATATGCCTTGGATGCAGTCTCCCTTCGCGTCTCGACGCCCAAAGTCAGTGTCACCAGGTCCGGAACTGCCTTGGCGCTCGCCGTTCCCGTGACGGTAATGGTGCGTTTCATGCTTCGGCCTCGATTCGATGGTCAATGTAGCCGCCTGCTGCGAGTCCAGCCTGCCGTTCAAAGAAATTCCTCGACGCCGGATTGCCCGCACGCAGCGTGGACCAGCCGGCGGCGACACCGTAGAAAACGAGGAACGGCAACCCCAGACAGTAGGCGTACTGAGTGCTGTGCCGTTCCTCGTGGGCAAGGAGCAGCTCGTTGCGTCCTGCCACGCCGTGGGCTGCGCGGTAGAGGATGACGTTCCCCACCGTAAACGCCCCGGCGTGTGGAAGCTTCCACGCATACCCTGCTGCTATCAGCAGTCCCCGGGGCCCACGCGAAATGCGCGATCGGGACGTCCGCGCGACCAACAGCCCCAACGGTGTGGTCAGGTTCAGGATGTTGGCAACTTGCCGTAAGCGCTGCCCGGGAGTCATGAAGCCATGCTAGACCCCTGGCGTACACAAACCAGGGGTTAAATGGCGCCTGTGAGCTTCAACTAGACTGAAGGGTAGTGCCTGCCGTCCGCGGTGAGCACTGCCCTTTCGTTTTGCAGGCCAGCCATGCCGGCCGCTCC
Source organism: Arthrobacter sp. 21a14 (assembly GCA_050627125.1). Lineage (GTDB taxonomy): Bacteria > Actinomycetota > Actinomycetes > Actinomycetales > Micrococcaceae > Arthrobacter. The sequence continues at coordinate 2,294,239 of CP192487.1, forward strand.
CGACTCGTAGCTAAGAACAGTAGATGACTGACACTTTGCCAGGCGCTGCCATCCCGAATCCGCTGGATGAAGCCGCCATCAACGCCGCCGTTGAGGATGCGATCGCCGCGATTGCGGCTGCCTCCTCCCTCGAAGAACTCAAGGCTGTCCGCCTCGCCCACACCGGAGAGAAGTCGCCCCTGAGCCTGGCCAACCGTGAAATCGGTGGCCTCGCCAAGGAGCACAAGGCTGCGGCCGGAAAGCTCATGGGATCCTCGCGCGGCCGGGTCAACCAAGCGCTCGCAGCCCGGACCGAAGTCCTGGAAGCCGAGAACGACGCCCGGATCCTGGTGGAGGAAACCGTTGATGTCACGGCTGCTCCGCGTCGACGCCGGGCGGGAGCACGTCATCCGCTGTCCACGCTGCAGGACCGTGTTTCGGACATCTTCGTCGGCATGGGCTGGGAAATTGCCGAAGGCCCAGAGGTCGAGTCCGAGTGGTTCAACTTTGACGCCCTGAACTTCAAGCCGGACCACCCGGCCCGTGAAATGCAGGACACGTTCTTCGTGGAGCCTCCCGAGGCACACCTGCTCATGCGCACGCACACCTCTCCGGTGCAGGTGCGTTCCATGCTGGAGCGCGAAGTTCCCATTTACGTGCTGTGCCCGGGCAAGGTGTTCCGCACGGATGAACTCGATGCAACACACACGCCTGTCTTCCACCAGTTCGAAGGCCTGGCGATCGATAAGAACCTGAGCATGGCCGATCTCCGTGGAACCTTGGAGCACTTCGCCCGCCAGATGTTTGGCGACGAAGCCTCCATTCGCCTGCGCCCGAACTACTTCCCGTTCACCGAGCCCTCTGCTGAGCTGGACATCTGGCACCCCGGTGCCAAGGGTGGTCCCCGCTGGATCGAATGGGGTGGCTGCGGCATGGTCAATCCCAACGTCCTCCGGGCTGCCGGCATCGATCCGGACGTCTATTCAGGTTTTGCCTTCGGCATGGGCATCGAGCGCACGCTCATGTTCCGCAACGAGGTCGGCGATATGCGCGACATGATCGAGGGCGATGTACGTTTCAGCGAGCACTTCGGGATGGAGATCTAACAGTGCGTATCCCACTTTCCTGGCTGCGCGAATTTGCGCAGGTTCCGGCCGATGCTACGGCCGAAGATGTCATGGCGGACCTGGTCAAGGTCGGTTTTGAAGAAGAAGAAGTCCACCGTCCCACGGATGAACTCACGGGTCCCATTGTGGTTGGCCAGGTGCTGAGCCTGGTCAAGGAACCGCAATCCAATGGCAAGACCATCAACTGGTGTCAGGTCCGTGTTGTCCCTGAAGGGCAGGAACAGACCCTGACTGGCGAGGGAATCGATCCCTCCGGCGTGCAGGGCATCATTTGTGGTGCCCACAACTTCGTGGAAGGCGACAAAGTTGTTGTCACGCTTCCCGGAGCTGTGCTGCCCGGAAACTTCCAGATTTCGGCGCGGAAGACCTACGGTCACCTGTCCGCAGGCATGATCGCTTCCGTTCGCGAACTGGGTATCGGCGATGACCACGATGGAATCCTGGTCCTCTCACGGATCGGGCTGGATCCGGAAATCGGCACGGACGCGATGAAACTCCTTGGCCTCTATGACCAGGCTGCAGAAATCAACGTCACCCCGGACCGCGGCTACGCCTTCTCCATCCGTGGTGTGGCACGTGAGTACGCACACGCCACCGGAACATCCTTCGTTGACCCGGCCTCCAAGGTCAACGCTCCGGCCAGCCTGCAAGGCGGCTACGGCGTCAAGCTCAACGACGACGCCCCCATCTATGGCAAGCCGGGCTGTGACCGGTTCGTGGCACGCACAGTGCGTGGCGTGGACGCTTCCCGTCCCACTCCGCCGTGGATGTCCGCGCGTCTTCGTCTGGCCGGCGTCCGTTCCATCTCCCTGCCGGTTGATATCTCCAACTACGTCATGCTTGAGCTCGGCCAGCCAAACCACTGCTACGACCTCGACAAGCTTGCGGGCGACATCGTGGTCCGCCGTGCCGTGGCGGGGGAGAAGATCACCACGCTGGATGACAAAGAGCGCACGCTCGACGTCGAAGACCTGCTGATCACTGATGACTCCGGAGCCATCGGCATCGCCGGGGTCATGGGCGGTGCCCACACCGAGGTTTCCGATTCCACCACGAACATCCTGGTGGAAGCCGCGCACTTCGATGAAGTATCGATTGCCCGTTCGCGTCGTCGGCACAAGCTGCCGTCCGAGGCTTCCAAGCGTTTCGAGCGCGGCGTTGACTGGCACGTTGCCAGTATCGCCGCCCAGCGCGTCGTGGACCTCTTGGTTGAACTCGCTGGTGGCACGGCTGACGAGAGCGGGACCGACGTCGGAACCGCCCCTGACGCCGTCACGATTGAACTGCCGGCAGAGTTCGCTGCCGCCCGGATTGGCATCGACTTCACGGAAGAGCAGATCACCACATCCTTGGTGGATCTTGGTGCTGCCGTAGAAAAGACTGCCACCGGCTATTTGGTGACGGCTCCGAGCTGGCGCAACGACCTCGAAACCAAGGAAGACCTCTCCGAGGAAATTGCCCGTTTGGTCGGTTATGACAACATCCCGGCCACGCTGCCCGTGGCGCCTCCGGGCCGGGGCCTGAGCCGCAGCCAGCAGCAGAAGCGCCGCGTGGTGCAGGCACTGGCAGATGCCGGACTGACGGAAGTCTTGTCCTATCCGTTCGTAGCCAAGGCAGCCAACGACACCTTCGGCGTGCCTGCGGAAGGCGAAGAACGTCCCGCCCTGAAGCTGGCGAATCCCATCAGCGAGGAACACGGTTACCTCCGTACGTCCATCCTGCCGGGTCTGATCGAGGTTGCCCGCCGCAACCACTCCCGCGGCTTCCGTGACCTGGCACTCTACGAGGCGGGCTCTGTCTTCCTCCCTGGCGAGAAGCTCGGTACTGAATCCATCCCGCCGCTGGGCGTCAAGCCTTCGGACGAGGTATTGGACGCACTGTACGACGGCGTCCCGCACCAGCCGTTGCACATCGCCGCTGTCTTGACTGGCCATGATTCGCCTGCGGCGGCGACGCACACGCCGCGTCCCTGGGACTGGGCCGATGCTTTGGACGTAGCCCGGCTCATCGCGGATGTTCTCGGCGTTGAACTTGTCGTCAGCCAGGGAAGCCATCAGGCGTTCCATCCAGGACGTGCCGCACAGCTCTCGCTGCGGTCGGGCGACGTGGTGGGCTACGCCGGTGAACTGCACCCGAAGCTCCTTGCAGCCCACGACATGCCAGCACGCTCTGTGGCGGTTGAGGTCAACGTGGAGGCGCTCTTTGAAGCTGCTGCCGACGTCATTGTTGCCAAGCACATCTCCGGATTCCCAGTGGCCACCCAGGATGTGGCCCTGGTTGTTCCGCAGGACGTGCCAGCTGACCAGGTCCTTGCAGCATTGCGTGAAGGTGCGGGCGAACTCCTCGAAGACGTCGCATTATTCGATGTCTACGTTGGACCGGGCATTGAGGAAGGCAAGAAATCCTTGGCCTTCGGCCTTCGCTTCCGTGCCGACGACCGCACACTCACTGCCGACGAGGCCTCGGAGGCCCGCGCTGGCGCCGTGGCTGTTGCTGCAGAGCGCTTTGGAGCAGTCCAGCGCTAGGCCTCTCGCTATGCGAAATCCCCGGAACCTTCTGGTTCCGGGGATTTCTCTTGACTGAGGTTCTCTTCCAGAGGCAGGCTAAGGTTTGCTGGCGTGACCCCGTGAGTTCCGTGACGCCAAAGTTCGTATAGCAGGTGGGTATCAAAATCCCCGGAATTACGCGGGTCTGGCCAAGGCCAGCCGTGAGGGAGAGATCGCCTTCCTCATCATGGAGAACGTTCTCGAGGTCAACATCCACCTCGCGGACACAAGTGCGGGCAATGTGAAACCTGATGGTGCTTGGATCGTTGAGGGCGCGAAGGACGCCGCGGCATCGTCGAGAGCACTTCGCCTCCGGATTGCTTAGGCGATTACGTTGGCAATCACTGGGCGTTGAGAAGTCGCTCGGTCTCGGTCCAGAGTTTCTCCTGCCAGCCGGCGTCGCCTCCGGGGTGAATCGGGGTGAGCCGTTTGGCGTCCTTGACTGTGTAATAGCCGCCGTTGCATCCCTCGAAGTCCGAGCCGGTGGCGAGTTTCACTATGAGGCCTGCACCTCGGCGCGGGTCGCCGATGCGCAGGTAAGTGAGAATCTTCTCCAGTAGTGCTGCGAATCCCAGTTCGCGGCCGAGGCCTGTGACGTTGAAGCCGGGGTCCAGGGCGTTTGCGGTGACGGCGGTGCCTTCTATCCGTCTTGCGAGCTCGAGGGTAAACATGATGTCAAAGAGTTTGGTCTTGCCGTATCGCGGCGATGAGCCCCGGCTTGTGAAAGGCGTCGTGTCGGTGAGGTCTGCGGGGAGCATGAGGTTGCCGTGTCGGCGGGATGCTTCGGAACCGACGTTCACGATCCGTGCGCCTGCGGTCATGGCGAGTGTTGGGAGCAGTTCGTGGGTGAGCAGCCAAGGTGCGAAGTAGTTCACTGCAACCATTTCCGGGTAGCCCTCTGCTGTGACGCGTTGTTCGAACGCGTGTATTCCCGCGTTGTTGATCAGGACGTCGATGCGTTCACAGTGTTCGGCGATCTCTTTTCCGACACGGCGCACGTCGGCGGTGCTGGTGAAGTCGACGAGGAAAACGTCGACGTCGGTGCCAGGCGCGGCCGCCTGGATTTCGGCCCGGGTTTCCTCGGCGCGCTCTGCGCTCCGGGCGGTAAGCACGAGGTGTGCGCCTTGCCGGGCGAGTTCAGTGGCTGCTATGCGACCAAGGCCACTGGTGGCCCCGGTGATTACAAACGTGGGGGTGCTTTTAGGTGTTTCCACAATGATGGTTTCCGTTTCGGTTGAGGTGTCAGTCGGTGACGAGGGTGTGAGCTGCCGTGAACGCCTCGGCGTCGTCCCTTTGGTTGGCCTTGGTCCTGACCAGGAGCGCAACAACAGCTCCGACGATGCAGATCCCGGCAGCGATGCATAGCGTTGTGCTCATGCCGCGGAGGAAAGCCGTGTCGGTCATGGCTTGGATGAGGTGGGAGACCTGAGTGGATGAGTCACGGGGAATCGGGGCAATGCCGCCGGCGACGGTCGTGCTGCCGAGTTCCTTCAGCGGTCCAGTGACTTCGGCGGGGAGGCCCGAGGCGGCGAGATTCGATGCGAATGCTGTCGCTGTCGCCGCCGCCATGATGCCGCCGAGTACCGCGACGCCAAGGGCCGCGCCGAATCGGCTCGCGGTCTGTTGTAGACCGGCGGCGGACCCGGCCAACTCGACGGCAGCATTGCCGACGGTGACGTTCACAGTGGACGTGACCAGCAGTCCAAGGCCGAGGCCGACCAGCGCAAGCCCTGCAGCCACTTGCAAATACCCGTCTTCGATCTGGGCGAATGACATGCTGACCAATCCCGCAGCGAGAAGGAGTGAGCCGGCCACCAGGGCGGTCCGGTCTCCAATCCTGTCGATGATGCGGCCGGAAAGGACCGCGGATATGAGCATCGCGCCGCCGAGTGGCAGCAGCCAGACGCCAACGGTGGTTGCGGCGACGTCCTGGATCTGCAGCCAGAAGAGCGAGACGAGGAAGAGTCCGCCGTTCAGCGCGAAGAACGCCAGGATGCTTAGCGCCGATCCAGCGGTGAAGGAGCGGTTCGCGAACAGCGACAGCGGCACGAGCGGGTCCACTGCCCGCCGTTCGACGAGGATGAACGCGATGAACGAAACAAGGGCCACGCCGAAGAGGATGAGTGTACTGGTCGATCCCCAACCGCTTTCCGGTGCAGTGATGAGGTCGTAGACGATGGCGGTGAGTGCGACGATCAGGAATACGGTGCCGGCATAGTCGAACCGCGCCGTCGTCGGGATTTTCACCTCGCGCAGAAGAACTACGCCAAGCGCCAAACAGAGCACGGCGATGGGCACGTTGACGAACATTGTCCAGCGCCAGCCGAGGCTGTGCACGATCAGGCCACCAAGGATCGGCCCAGCAGCGATAGACAGACCTTGAACGGAGTTGAAGATCCCGATCGCCGCGGGGAGACGCGTTTCCGGGAAGTTTGCCCGCAGCAGCGACAGGGCGTTTGTGGTCAGGAAACCGCCGAAGATGCCCTGAATAGCGCGAAGCGCGATGATCAACACCACTGGTGTGGAGAGCCCAGTCAGCAGCGACGAGAGCCCGAACCCCACGATGCCAAGGAGGAAGATTCTGCGGCGCCCGAATTTGTCGCCGAGCTTCCCGGCAAGCACGAGCGAACCTGTGAGGCCGAGAAGGTAGGCGGTGGTGATCCACTGCAACTCTCCGAGACCGACCTGGAGATCGCGGGCGATGTCGCCACTGGCGACTGCGAGGATCGTGGTCGACAATCCTGGCATCAGTGCACCCAAAGTGACGGCGACGAGCGAGAACCAGCCCGTGCGCTGGTCGAGCGGGGGAGCAGGTTGGTCTGTTGGAGACGGCGTAGACATCATCAAGGCTCCTCTGGTCGGCAAGACCCAACGGGAATATAGTTGGGATTTGCCAAACATATAGATATGATGGGGAAATGTCCACTAGTTCAAAAAATGATGTTGATGATGCCGGGAACCATGAACGTCAGGAAGCCGGGCTCGCACTGGGCGTGGAGATCAATGCTCTTCTCAGTGCGTCGAGGGCATTGACAGAGCGAACTGCTGCAGCGTTTCATCCGGATCTCCAGCCAGCGGCGTTCCATCTGGCCCGGTGGCTTTACGCCTACGGCCCCGCCAACCCGAGCGCCCTGGCCTCGGCGGTTGCGATGGATCGGGGCTCGACGAGTAACCTGATAGGCCGCATGAAAGCTCTCGGGCTGGTCCAGAGCACCCCTGATCCTGTCGATCGTCGGGCTGTAAAGATTTCGCTTACGGACGCGGGCGTGAAATGCGTCGTCGAAGCTCTTGATCTGCGTGGCGCATCCTTCTTCTCCCGAATAGAGGACTGGGCGGTCGAAGACATCAAGCGGTTCACTGCACTGCTCAACGCATTCAACGCTCCGCGTAACTCACTGGGGACAAAGCTGTGAGAGGGGTCTCGATGGATAGTCCGGTGCTTGAGTTGCGCGAGCTCGATGATGCGCCCGGCCCAGGCGTGAGCCTTGGGCACCTCGGTGACCCCGCCTTGGAACGGGCACGCCGCTTTGCCAACCCCACAGACCGAAATGAATTCGTCGCTGGCCGGGTTGCCCTGCGGCACTTCGCGGCCTCGCTCCTTGAGGTAAGCCCCAGCCGGTTGACCCCCGACTATCACTGCCCACAGTGCGGTAAAGGACAGGACCACGGCCGTCCCGGTTTCATACTCGACGGCGCCCCCGCGCCCCTGGCGTTGAGCGCATCCAAAGCGCAGGGCTGGTTGCTGCTGGCCGCCGTCGTGAATCCAGGGCCCGGCCTTCGGCTGGGAGTGGATGTGGAAGCCGTGAGCAGGGTTGGCTTCGAAGGTTTTGACGACGTCGCCTTGTCGGCAGGGGAGAATCACTTCCTTTCCACCGTGCCGGATACTCAGCGCAAAAAGCAGCGCGCCCAGCTGTGGGCGCGCAAGGAGGCCTGGCTGAAGATGACAGGGGAAGGCCTTCGAAGGAACCCAGCGGAGGTGGATGTGCTGGAGCGTCCGGGCTTACGGGACCTGAACAGCAACAGCGGTGGGGGCATTGATCTGCCGGAAGGTTTCGTCGCCGCCTTGGCCGTGGGCTAGAGAGGCAATGGCAGCGAAGGAAGTGCTGCCTCGTAGAGCCACGGCCCAAGGATGCCCGCGGCATCAAACCCCGGAATGAAAGAGTCGGCGGCGTCGATGAATGCCGCCGTGGAAATGGATCCGTGCCGGTTCCGCTCCGTCCAATGCTGCAGGAGCCCGAAGAACGCTTCGTCCCCTGCTGCCAGTCGGACGGCGTGGACAGCAAGGGCGCCTCGCTTGTATACGCGGTCATCGAACATCAGCTCGGGACCGGGGTCGCCAACCAGCAGGTCCTGCGGCCCGGCGTCGAGCTTTTTCCACGCGGCGAGGGCACGGGCCGCAACTGGCATGGTTTCGGACTCCTCGGACCACAACCACTCGGCGTAGCAGGCGAATCCCTCGTGGAGCCAGATGTCCTTCCAATTGGTGACGGTCAGGGAGTTGCCAAACCACTGGTGGGACAATTCATGGGCGATCAGTCGTTGGGCCTCCCACGTGCCGCGCATGTGATTGCGGCCGAAAATGGAGACGGTCTGTGCCTCCAGCGGGATTTCCAACTCATCTTCGGTGACAACCGAGGTGTAATCGCTGAACGGGTAGGGGCCGAAGCAGTCCTCAAAGGTCTTCATCATGTCCGGCTGGCGTTGAAGTCCCTGGCGGGCGTCGTCAGCCATGTCTGCGGTGACCGCGGCGAACTGCGGGACCCGATGATGGGTGTCTGCCGGGTTGAGCGGGACCATGACATACCGGCCGATCTGCATCGTGGCGAGATATGTGGCCATGGGTTCGGAATGTTCGTAGACCCAGGTCTCACGGCTCGATTTTCGTGATCGGGACACCAGCTGGCCGTTGCACACCGGCCGGTAATTGTCATCCGTGGTCACTGAAATCCGGAACGAGGATTTGCTGCGGGGATGATCGTTGCAAGGAAACCACGACGCGGCGCCGTTGGGCTGGCCGGCCACCAGGACGCCGTCATTCAGTTCTTCCCAGCCAACCTCGCCCCACAAGCCTCGGCGCGGTTGCGGGTTGCCCTCGTAACGGATCTCGAGGATGAAGGGCTGACCGGCCTTCAAAGGGGACGCAGTGGTGACCACAAGGTGTTCGGCCCGTTGGCTGAACTTCTGGACCTTCTTGCCATCCATCTGGATTTTGGACGCCCGGAGTCCCACCAGATCCAGGATTATCTGGGAAGCCGGCTCCAGGGCAGTGCAGCGGAGGATCGCCTTTCCGATCAGCTTGTTACTGCCGAGCCTGACATCGAGATCCAATTCATACCGATCCACACGGTAGCTCGTGCTGCCGTGGTCCAGGGTATAGGGGTCAGCAGGGGTCACAAGTGTGGTGATCGGTTCCGTCATGATCTGCCCCAATCTACTTGAGCCGGGCGGCCAGTGCCGCAGGACCCTCCCAAGGGCTCACCGGATTTCCCATCCAGTATGTTCCAGCCGGCACGGTTTCGCCGCGCATGACCAACGACGCCGGCCCAACAGTTCCGCCGTTCCCGATGCTGGCCGCGGGGAGGATGACGCCGTGTGGTCCCATTGTGGCACCATTTCCCAACGTGACCGTATCCAGGCTCATGACCCTGTCGTGGAAAAGATGTGTTTGGACAACGCAGCCCCGGTTGACGGTTGAATTCTCCCCAAGTGTCACGAGGTCAGCCTCGGGCAGCCAGTAGCTTTCACACCACGTTCCCCGTCCGATTTTCGCTCCGAGGCCACGAAGCCACCACACCAGGGCCGGGGTGCCCGCGGCCGAACGGGCGAACCAGGGTGCACTCACCATCTCGATGAACGTGTCCACTACCTCGTTCCGCCAAATGAACGAACTCCATAGTGGGTGCTCGCCGGCCCGGATGGCACCCACCAGGACCCACTTGGCAATGACGGAACTGAACGCGGCCACGGCGCCTGCTGCCAAAACCACAACACCGCCCAGCAGGGCCGCCACCCAGTAACCCCAACCACGGGCGATCCAATCCAAAGCCAGCATCACGCCGGCTGCGATAGCCACTGTGAGGATGACCGGGACAAGCCGGCAGGCCTCCCAGAGTGCTCTGGCTACTTTGAGTTTCAGGGGTGGCTGGAACGTGCGCGTCTGGTCGGCATCGACGGCGGTGCGGCGCAGCCTGACGGGTGGGCTGCCCAGCCAGGACGTCCCTGACTTTGCTTTTGCGGGCGTTGCTGACAGCACCGCCACCAGCGAGTTCTTGGGTACGTTCCGTCCAGCTGCCGTCATCCCCGAGTTGCCCAGGAATGAGCGCTTTCCGATCTTGGCAGGGGCGATCCTCATCCAACCGCCGCCCAGTTCATAGGACGCCACCATGGTGTCGTCCGCGAGGAAAGCTCCATCGCCGATGGTGGTCATCCGGGGCACCAACAGCACGGTTGACGCCTCCACGTTCTTGCCCACTTTTGCCCCCAACAGGCGTAGCCAGACGGGAGTGAAGAGGCTCGCATAGATCGGGAAGAGCAGGTCCCTTGCCATGTCCAGCAACCGCTCGGTGGCCCAAACCTGCCAGCCAATGCGGCTTCGGACCCGGTAGTAGCCTTCCTTCAACCCCAGGCCAAGGAGCCGCGCCACGGCCAGGATGAGGATGAGGTTGCCGAAGAACCAGACGAGGGCTGCAAGAGGCAGTGCCAGTGCAATCCGGGGGACTGCAGTCTCCAGGGAATCTTGGCCCTGGATGAAAGCAAGGACCACCATCGCGCCCGCGAAAGCCGAGACGTAGGGGATCAATGCCAGCAATGCAGACGCAGCAGCGAAGGCGGAGAACCAGAGCCGGTCCATCAGGGAACGCCGGCTACCGGGCTCGGGCCACTCGTGTTTCGCTTTTCCGCGGCGTTCTGCCGGGGAGCCGGCTACGAGGTGTCCGGCCTTGACCTTGCCCAGCACGGCAGACCCGGCTTCAACGTGTGCGCCAGCGCCGATGGTGGCACCAGGCATGAGCGTACTTCGGGAGCCCACCACTGCTCCTGCTCCAACATGGATTTGGCCGATGTGGACGGAATCACCGTCCACCCACCAGCCGGAGAGGTCCACTTCCGGCTCAATGTTGGCCCCTGTTCCCAAGGACAGCAGGCCAGTGACCGGCGGCAATGAATGCAGATGGACGTCTCTTCCGATCTTTGCCCCGAGGGCCCGTGCGTAGTAGGGCACGAAGGGTGCGCTGGCCAGACCAATGGCACCGGAGAGGTCCTGTATTTGCTCTGCCAGCCAAAGCCGCAGGTGCGTCTTGCCGGACCGCGGATATGTTCCTGGCTCAACCTTGCCCAACAGGATGCGGGCAGCCACCACCGAGATCGCCATGCGACCGAGCGGACTGACAAAGACCAGCCACGATGCCCCGATCCACCACCAGGAAACAACGGGGGCTGCGGTGAATCCCGCGAAATCGGACAACAGCCTGTTGGCAGCCATGAGGTAGGTCAACCATCGCATGCCGACGAGGATGTGCAGGGGTACGCCCATGAGCACCTGGAAGAGCTGTGACTTAAAGGCTGTGGGCCGTACGGTGCGCTCCGCGGCGGGACCCGGCATGCCGCCGTCGGGAAGAGACTGCCGCGCAGTATCTATCAATGCGCCAACCCGAGGTGTCGCGTAGATGTCCGCCACCGTGATGGTCGGGTAGCGGACACGCAACGCGGAAACAAGCTGTGCAGCCGCCAGTGAGCCGCCACCGTAGGCGAAGAAGTCGGCGTCAAGGGAGCTCACAGGGCTGCCGAGGACCGACTCCCACTGCTCCACAATCCATCGGGCGTCGTCCGGCAGATTCAGCGGTGCTTTGCCTGCCTCCTTTGCTCCGGCGCCAGCAAGAGGCCATGGAAGCGAATGACGGTCCACTTTGCCGCTGGTCTTTGTCGGCAACGAATCAACAACCGTCAGCAGGGGGACCAACGCTGCCGGCAGGCTCTCGCCCAACTGTCTGCGTGCTTCGTCCAGGTCCAGTACGTAGCCCTCGGTGGGCGCCAGGTAACCGACAAGAATTTGGTTACCTGCCGCTGTCGTTTGCACCGCGGCGGCCGCACCTCCCACCCCAGGCAGCGACTGCAGTGCGGCATCGACTTCGCCCAGTTCGATCCGTCGGCCACCCAGTTTGACCTGTTCGTCGGCCCTCCCGATGAAGACCAGCCCCTCGGCTTCGAAGCGCACAAGGTCCCCGGACCGGTAGGCGCGTTCCCAGCCCAGGGTCGGCATGGCTGCATACTTCTCGGCGTCCTTGTTGGGATCAAGGTATCGGGCAAGCCCGACTCCGCCGATGATTAATTCCCCAATTTCGCCTTCGGCCACGGGAACGCCAGCGGAATTGACGACGGCGAGGTCCCAGCCGTCCAGCGGCAGTCCGATCCGAACGGGGCCAGGTCCGCCCAAGGGAGCCGCGCAGGCGACAACAGTGGCCTCGGTGGGCCCGTAGGTGTTCCAGACTTCACGGCCGTCGACGGCGAGCCGCTCGGCGAGTTCAGGTGGGCAGGCCTCCCCACCAAAGATGAGGAGACGCACGTTCTCGAGGGCTTCGACTGGCCACAAGGCAGCGAGGGTGGGCACTGTGGAAACAACGGTGATGCCGTGGTTGATGAGCCATGGGCCCAGATCCATGCCGGTCCGTACAAGGGCACGTGGAGCCGGTACCAGGCAGGCACCATGCCGCCAGGCCAGCCACATCTCTTCGCAGGAAGCATCGAACGCAACCGATAGGCCGGCCAGGACCCTGTCCTGCGGGCCGATCGGATCGGCCTGCAGGAAGAGACGGGCTTCGGCGTCCACGAAAGCGGCCGAGGAGCGGTGCTTGACGGCTACGCCCTTTGGCGTGCCTGTTGAACCGGAGGTGAAGATGATCCACGAGTCATCATCCAGCCCAGGTTTCTGCGCCTCCGGGACAGCCTCCCGTGCCTCGCCTGCCAGCTCAACGGCCAGGCCGGCACCAATGACAGCGGCCACCCTTGCTTCGCCAAAAACCAGCCGGGCGCGCTCCTCGGGGTCGTCCGCATCCACGGGGACGTAGGCTGCCCCGGCCATGAGGATTCCCAGGATGGCGACGTAGAGATCACTGGTGCCTGATGGGATGCGGACGCCGATCTTGTCCCCTCGGCCAAGACCTGCGGCGTTCAGGGCGCGCGCGAACGTGCGGACTGCTGCGAGCAGCTCGGTGTAGCTCAGTGATTTCCGGCCATCGTCCAGTGCCGAGGACTCCGGAAAAGCGGCTGCGGTCGCTTCGAGGATATCCACCAGAGTCCGCTGGGCCGGTGCTGCAGACGCCCCCGGAAACTGGGGGCGGTAGCTGGCCAAGTCATGCATGTTCCCGGCCACGGCAGATTGTTCTGTGCTCACGTAGTCAGCTTTGCCCAGAAAGGTGAACAAAAGGTGTCGGACGCTTCCTGCCTGTCACCGTTTGTTGCACCGATGTTCGCTTTGCCGTCACAGCCGGCCGGCCCACTAGAGGTTCTTCCGTTAATCGGGCCGATCAGGGAAGCAGGAGGACCTTCCCCGTGGTGAGGCGCCCTTCAAGGTCTCGGTGCGCCTGCGCCGCTTCGGCCAAGGGGTAGGTAGCGCCGACGCGAACCGCCAGCGTACCGTTCGCTGCGGCCTCGAAGATCTCAGCTGAACGCCAACGCCGTTCGTGGGTGTTCTGGACGAAATGGCCCATCGTGGGGCGGGTCAATGACAGGGAGCCGCCGGAGTTCAGGCGTTGGGGATCGAACGGGGGGACGGGCCCTGAAGCGGCGCCGAAGAGCACCATGGCACCCCTGATGCGCAGGCTTCGCAGGGAGTCGTCAAACGTATCCTTGCCGACGCCGTCGTACACCACGTTGACGCCCTCGCCGTCGGTGAGTTCGCGGACCTTGTCCGCGAAGCCTTCATAGCGCAGGACTTCGTCGGCGCCGGCGAGCTTGGAGAGGTCGGCCTTTTCGTCGGAAGAAACCGTGGTGATGACCCTTGCGCCACGTGCCTTCAACAGTTGGGTCAGGAGTAGTCCCACACCGCCGGCTCCTGCGTGCAGCAGCACCGTGTGCCCGGGTTCCACACGGAAGGAGGAGTTCATCAGGTAGTGGGCGGTAATTCCCTGCAGCGGCAGGGCAGCGGCAGTGTGATCGTCGACGCCGGCCGGCACGGGGAGCGCCTTCTCAGCTTCCACGAGCGCATAGTCGGCGTAGGTCCTGGAGCCTTCGGCCGTCGCAATCCTGTCACCTACCGAGAAGTCCTCCACGCCCTCACCGATTGCTTCGATCGTTCCGGCGGCTTCCGCGCCGGGGGTGAAGGGGTAGGCAACCTTGTAGGTGCCGCTGCGCTGGTAGGTCTCAATGAAATTGACCCCGGCAGCTGCGACTTTGATCAGCAGCTGCCCGGGACCTGGTACGGGTGGCTCCACGGAGGCGTATTCGAGGACTTCAGGTCCTCCGGGCTCCTTGGCAACAATGGCGTGCGTCATGGTGGCTCCTTACTCCGGGACGGTCCTTCCGGTGCCCGGTTCCAGAACCCATCCTATGAAGGATGCCGCCTTTGGTTGTGGAGGCCTAGAAGCGTCCGTGCGTCGAAGCCACGGGGCAGTCGAAGCCACGTCCAGCTGCCAGGCCTACCTCGTTGAGGTAGCTGACCACTATCCCGTAGGACTGAATCAGCGTGGTTTCCGTGTAGGGGATGGAGTGCTTCGTGCAGAACTCCCGGACGATTCCTGCTGCCTTGTGAAGGTGGGGCCGGGCCATGTCAGGGAACAAGTGGTGTTCCACCTGGCGGTTCAGTCCGCCCAGCAGGAAGTCCATGAAGCGTCCGCCCGAGATGTTGCGGGAGGTAAGGATCTGGCGGTTGAGGAAGTCGACGCGGCTGTCCTTGGGAAGGACCGGCATGCCCTTGTGGTTGGGGGCAAACGAAGCACCCATGTAGAAGCCGTAGACCATGATCTGGACGCCGAGGAATGCAAAGGCCATACCGATGGGCAGGAAGGTGAAGGCGAGGACCGGAAGTGCGGTAAGACGTGCCACGAGGATAGGCGTCTCCACCCAGCGGTGGCGTACCTTCTGCTTGCCGAAGATAAAGCGAAGAGAGTCGAATTGCAGGCTCAGGCCTAGGAGTGTCAGGAGCGGGAAGAAGAACCAGCCCTGCTTCTTGGTCAGGAAGGCCAGGCGTCCCTTGCGTTCCGCGGCTGCATCTTCGTAGAAGACCAACGCGTTGTTCCGGATGTCGGGGTCCTTGGAAATGACGTTGGGATGGTTGTGGTGGGCACCGTGCTTTTGCTCCCACCAGGAGTAGCTGATGCCTGCGATTCCTGTTGCCAGGAGGCGGGCTGACCAATCGTTGGCACGACGGGAAGCGAAGATCTGCTTGTGTCCGGCCTCGTGGGCCAGGAAGCTCAACTGTGTACAGAAGATACCCACGGCGGCAGCGATCAGGAGCTGGAACCAGGAATCACCCAAGAGGGCGAAGCCTGTCCAGGTGGCGGCCATGAGGATCATGAGGGCTACGAAGAGCCAGATGTAGAACCCGCTGCGCCGTTCAAGAAGGCCGGCAGCTTTCACGCTCTTAAGGAGCTCCGAATAGCTTTGGACAACGGGGTTTGGCTGAATTGCGCGTGTTTTGGGGCGCTCAGCGGTGGACGTGGGTGCCATATATGTGCCCCGTATCGCTAACGGGCAACGCTGCAGCCGACGTTCGGACTGCACGGTCTGGATCACCCTCCACTAAGCATACGCCGTCGGCACTAACCTATGTGACGCCGTGCACTTACCAGAAGACGGCATGCATAAATATCGGCAACCATGAATAGTTTTGCTGTACAGTGGAGCTATGACTATTTCTGTTGCCGTCTCCGGTGCCAGCGGCTACGCCGGGGGAGAAGTGCTGCGGCTGCTTGCAGGCCATCCGAACGTCACTATCGGTGCCATCACTGCGCACAGCAACGCAGGTTCCAGACTAGGCGAGTTGCAGCCTCATCTCCACGGTTTGGCCAGCCGGATTCTCGAAGACACCACTGTGGAGAACCTGTCCGGGCATGATGTCGTGTTCCTGGCACTCCCGCACGGCGCTTCGGCAGAGATCGCTGCACAATTGCCGGAAGGCACAGTGGTCATCGACGCGGGTGCCGACCACCGTCTGCAGGATGCGGCTGCATGGGAAAAGTTTTATGGCTCGGCCCATGCCGGCACCTGGCCGTACGGGCTCCCTGAGCTGCCGGGCCAACGCGACGCCCTCAAGGGTGCCAAGCGCATCGCCGTTCCCGGTTGCTACCCGACGTCGGCCCTGCTCGCCTTGACGCCCGGGTTCGCCAACAATCTCCTTCTGACGGACGACGTCGTGATTGTCTCGGCCTCTGGAACCTCCGGTGCCGGCAAGGCCGCAAAGGTGAACCTGATCGGCTCCGAAGTCATGGGTTCCATGAGTCCCTACGGTGTTGGCGGCGGCCACAGGCACACGCCGGAAATCGAGCAGGGACTGTCCAATGCCGCAGGGGAGCCGGTGACAGTGTCCTTCACTCCCACACTGGCCCCGATGAGCCGTGGCATCCTCACCACGGCCACAGCAAAAGTTGGCCACGGCGTTACCTACGCGGAGCTGCGCCAAGCCTGGGCGGACTCCTACGACGACGAACCGTTCGTGCACCTCCTGCCTGAAGGCCAATGGCCGACGACCAAGTCGGTGCAGGGTTCCAACCATGCCGTCATGCAGGTGGCCTTTGATCAGCACGCTGGCCGTGTGATCGTGACGTGCGCCATCGACAACCTCACCAAGGGAACTGCCGGCGGAGCCGTGCAGTCCATGAACATTGCCCTCGGCCTGGACGAAACCGCCGGCCTGAACCTGCAGGGAGTTGCACCGTGACCATTACCGCACCCAAGGGATTCCGGGCATCCGGCATCAAAGCCGGCATCAAGGCATCCGGCAACCCGGACCTGGCCCTCGTGGTCAACGACGGTCCGCAAAAGTCCGCTGCTGCCGTATTCACCTCAAACCGCGTAGCCGCTGCCCCGGTTCACTGGTCACGCCAGGTGGTCAGCGATGGGCGTGTGGATGCCGTGATCCTGAACTCCGGGGGAGCCAACGCCTGCACTGGTCCGCAGGGATTCCAGAACACGCACGCCACAGCCGAGAAAGTGGCGGAAGTGCTGGGAGTCTCAGCTTCCGACGTCGTGGTTTGCTCCACTGGCCTGATCGGCGAGCAACTGCCCATGGACAAGATCCTCCCGGGCGTTGAAGCCGCATTCGGTGAGCTGTCCGCAGACGGCGGTTCGGCTGCTGCAACAGCCATCATGACGACGGACAGCGTGTCCAAGGAAGCCGTCTTCACAGGGACTGATGCTGAGGGCAAGCAATTCACCGTTGGTGGCATCGCCAAGGGTGCCGGCATGCTGGCCCCTGGCCTGGCAACGATGCTGGTTGTCCTCACTACCGACGCCGAGGTACCTGCGATCGAGCTCGACGTCGTCCTCCGCGACGCCACGCGTGTCACCTTTGACCGTGCCGACTCTGACGGCTGTATGTCCACCAACGACACCGTGGTGCTGCTGGCATCAGGTGCCTCGGAAGCTTTGCCCTCAGCGGAGCAGCTGAGCGAGGCCATCACGAAGGTCTGTGCCGAGTTGGCCCGTAAGCTCATCGGCGACGCCGAAGGTGCAAGCCACGACATCGCCATCCGTACCTTCAATGCAGCAAGCGAACGCGACGCCGAGATCGTCAGCCGCGCCGTAGCACGCTCCAACCTTTTCAAAGCCGCCATCTTCGGCAAGGACCCCAACTGGGGACGGGTGCTCTCCGCCGTGGGCACCACCGATGCTGTGTTCGAGCCGGACCAACTCAACGTGTCCATGAACGGTGTGCAGATCTGCCGCAACGGTAGCATCGGCGAGGACCGTAACCTTGTTGACCTGGAACCGCGTGAGGTGCTCGTCGACATCGACCTTCAGGCCGGCGACGCCGAGGCAACCATCTGGACCAACGACCTCACGCACGACTACGTGCATGAGAACAGCGCATACTCGAGCTGAGCGGATGACTATGACTGCGCACACCCGCGAGACCACGTCCATGAGCGACGCCCAGGACAAAGCGGGCACGCTGATCGAGGCACTGCCGTGGATCCAGCGTTTCGCCGGCACCACCATGGTGATCAAGTACGGCGGCAACGCCATGGTCAACGATGACCTTCGGCGTGCCTTCGCCGAGGACATCGTGTTCCTCCACCACGTGGGCATCCACCCTGTGGTGGTCCACGGCGGCGGCCCCCAGATCAACTCCATGCTGGGCAGGCTTGGCATCGAGTCCGAGTTCAAGGGTGGACTCCGCGTCACCACTCCGGAAGCCATGGACGTGGTGCGCATGGTCCTCACCGGTCAGGTGGGACGCGAACTGGTGGGCTTGATCAATTCCCATGGTCCGTACGCTGTTGGAATGTCCGGCGAGGATGGCGGCCTGTTGCGTGCAGTCCGCACCGGCACCGTGGTGGACGGCGAGGAAGTTGACCTCGGCTTGGTGGGCGAAGTCGTAGGCGTGGACCCCGCCGGGATCAAGGACATCCTCGACGCCGGCCGCATCCCGGTGATCTCGACGGTCGCCCCCGAAATTCTCGACGACGGCAACGGTTCCGGTCCCACTACCGGCCAGGTCCTGAACGTCAATGCGGACACGGCTGCCGCAGCTGTCGCATCGGCGTTGGGCGCCACGAAGCTCGTCATCCTGACGGACGTCGAGGGCCTCTACGCGAACTGGCCTGACAAATCGTCGCTGATCTCTTCGCTGACGGCATCCGAACTCCGCGAGATGCTGCCCAGGCTCGAGTCGGGCATGATCCCCAAGATGGCCGCGTGCCTGAAGGCGATCGACGAAGGCGTGGAACGCGCGCACATCGTGGATGGCCGCCTCCCGCATTCGATGCTTCTTGAAACTTTCACCACGGCCGGCATCGGCACGCAGGTAGTACCCGACGAGGAAGTAGACGCATGAGTACCGAACTGAGCCATTCCGCTATCGCTGCGGAGGCTGCCGCAACCACGCTCGTTTCCCAGAGCTCAGGCGCTGACTGGCTGGCCCGTTACTCGTCGTCCCTCATGGGTGTCTTCGGCACGCCGCAGCGGGTCCTCGTTCGGGGTTCGGGTTGCCTCGTGTGGGACGCCGACGGCAAGGAATACCTGGACCTCCTGGGCGGTATTGCCGTGAACGCCCTGGGCCACGCCCACCCGTTCGTCACCTCGGTCATTTCCAGCCAGCTCGCCACGCTGGGACACGTGTCCAACTTCTTTACGAGCCCCACGCAGATTGCCCTGGCTGAAAAGCTCCTGGCCATCACTAACGCTCCCGCCGGTTCCAAGGTTTTCTTTGCCAACTCCGGCACGGAAGCCAACGAGGCAGCGTTCAAGCTGGCCCGCCGGAACAGCGACGCCAAACGCACCAAGATCATCGCCCTTGAAGGCGCTTTCCATGGGCGCACCATGGGTGCCCTCGCACTCACGGCAAAAGAGGCTTACCGGGCACCGTTCGAGCCCCTGCCCGGCGGCGTGGTCCACATCCCGTTCGGTGACATCGAAGCCCTGCGCTCCGCCGTCGACGAATCCACAGCAGCCGTCTTCCTGGAACCAATCCAAGGCGAAGCGGGTGTCCGGCCGCTGAGCGCCGAGTACCTGCAGGCAGCCCGCGAGGCCACCACGGCGGCTGGTGCCTTGTTGATTTTGGACGAGGTCCAGACCGGCATCGGCCGGACCGGCAAGTGGCTCGCCAGCGAAGATGCAGGCATCGTGCCAGACGCCATCACGCTTGCCAAGGGACTTGGTGGCGGGTTCCCGGTTGGCGCGCTGATTACTTTCGGAAGCACGACGTCGGCCCTGCTCACCGCCGGACAACACGGAACCACTTTCGGTGGAAACCCCGTGGCCACGGCGGCCGCTCTTGCCACGCTGCACGCGATCGAGAGCCAGGGTGTCCTCCAGAATGTCCTGAGCGTCGGGGCACACCTACGCGAGGGCCTTGCCGGAGTGGGCGCCGTGACCGAGGTCCGCGGTGAGGGCTTGTTGATCGGGTTTGACGTGGACGCACCCGTTGCGGCCGCCATGGTCACCGCCGCACTGGACGCTGGATTCATCATCAACAGCCCGGGGCCCAAGACCATCCGGCTGGCACCGCCGCTGATCCTCACGATCGAACAGGCAGACCGTTTCCTGGCGGCCCTGCCTGAGCTGATTGCCACGGCTACCGCCCAAACTGCTAAGGACGCACAGTGACTACACCCACCACCACCCGTCACTTCCTCAAGGACACGGACCTGAGCCCGGCTGAGCAAGCCGAGGTTCTTGAGCTCGCTGCCCGCATGAAAGCGGCGCCGTACAGCGTCCAACCCTTCGCGGCCGATGGCAATGGCCGCAAGACCGTGGCTGTCATCTTCGACAAAACCTCCACCCGTACCCGTGTTTCCTTCGCAACCGGCATTGCGGACATGGGCGGCAACGCCCTCATCATCAATCCCGGTGAAGCGCAGATCGGCCACAAGGAATCCGTGGAGGACACCGCCAAGGTCCTGGAGCGCATGGTATCCACCATCGTGTGGCGCACAGGGGCCCACTCCGGCCTTGTGGCCATGGCGGAAAACTCCAAGGTCCCCGTCATCAACGCCCTGTGCGACGATTACCACCCCTGCCAGCTCCTCGCGGATCTTCTGGCGGTCAAGGAGCACAAAGGTGAACTGAAGGGCCTGAGCATGGCCTACCTCGGTGATGCGGCCAACAACATGGCCAATTCCTACCTTCTGGCTGGCGTCACCGCTGGCATGCACGTTCGCATTTCAGGACCCGAAGGCTACCTGCCCGCAGCCGACATCGTCGCCGCTGCAGAAGAGCGTGCTGCCGAGACCGGTGGCTCTGTGCTCATCACGAGCGATGCCGCAGAGGCCCTCAAGGGCGCCGACGTCGTGGCTACAGACACCTGGGTGTCAATGGGACAGGAAGCGGAGAAGGAAGCCCGGATGCAGTTGTTCCGCGACTACTCCGTCGATGAGGCAGCCATGGCACAGGCCGCACCCGACGCCGTCGTTCTTCACTGCCTTCCGGCCTACCGCGGCTATGAAATTTCCGCTGGCGTCATCGACGGCCCGCAGTCCATCGTCTGGGATGAGGCGGAGAACCGCCTCCACGCCCAGAAGGCACTCATGGCATGGCTGATGCACCGGTCGGGGCTCGCTTTTGTCGATGGCCTTTCACCTGTTGAAGGTACCGGGGAGAGCACGTTCTAGTGTCCACGAATCCGTCGGTTCCGGGCGCCAGCCCGGCCACCAAGACTGCCCGTCAGGCGCGTATCACCGCGATCCTGACGGGTGAGTCCGTGCGTTCCCAGGCAGAGCTTGCAGCCCTGCTGGCGGACGACGGCGTTCAGGTCACCCAAGCCACGCTGTCCCGGGACCTTGTGGAACTTGGCGCGGTGAGGGTCCGGGGCAAGGAAGGCGCCCTGGTCTATGCCGTTCCGGGGGAGGGCGGGGACCGCAATGCCAAGAGCGGCGTCACGCAGGAGATCCTGGACGCACGGCTTTCCCGGCTATGTGGTGAACTGCTGGTCACTGCCGAGGCCTCGGGCAACATTGTGGTCCTGCGAACACCCCCGGGTGCCGCGAACTTCCTGGCACTGGCCATCGACCACTCGGTGATGCCGTCAGTATTGGGTACGATCGCAGGCGACGACACTCTGCTGTTGGTTGCCAGGGATCCCGACGGCGGGGCGGAACTCGCGGCTCGCTTCCTTCAACTTGCCGAGGAAGCCGGACCCGGAAACTAACCGCCGTGGACGCGGCCCATGACTTTTACAGCATTGATTCACACAGCATTGATTTCAAATGAACCAAGCAACAACAAAGGAGCACTCTCGTGACTGAGCGCATTGTTCTGGCCTACTCCGGTGGCCTTGATACGTCCGTAGCCATCGGCTGGATCGGTGAAGCCACCGGCGCCGAGGTCATCGCTGTGGCCGTCGACGTCGGACAGGGCGGCGAGTCGCTGGAGACCATTCGCCAGCGCGCCCTCGGCTGCGGCGCGGTTGAGGCTTACGTGGCCGACGCCCGCGACGAATTCGCCAACGAGTACGCCATGCCCACGCTGAAGGCCAACGCCCTCTACCAGGGCCACTACCCGCTGGTCTCGGCGATCTCGCGTCCGGTCATCGTAAAGCACCTCGTGAAGGCAGCCCGCGAATTCGGTGCCACCACAGTTGCCCACGGCTGCACCGGCAAGGGCAATGACCAGGTTCGCTTCGAAGTTGGCATCCAGACCCTCGGCCCGGACCTGAAGTGCATCGCACCGGTCCGCGACCTCGCCTTGACCCGCGACAAGGCCATCGCCTTCGCCGAGGAAAAGGGTCTGCCGATCGAGACCACCAAGAAGAACCCGTACTCGATCGACCAGAACGTCTGGGGACGCGCCGTCGAGACCGGTTACCTCGAGGACATCTGGAACGCTCCTACCAAGGACATCTACGACTACACCGCCACCCCGGAATTCCCGCCGGCGCCGGATGAGGTCACCATTTCCTTCCAGGCCGGTGTGCCGGTAGCGATCGATGGCGTGAAGGTCACCCCGCTGCAGGCCATCCAGGAACTGAACCGCCGTGCAGGCGCACAGGGCGTTGGCCGCATCGACGTCGTCGAGGACCGCCTGGTGGGCATCAAGTCCCGCGAAATCTATGAAGCCCCGGGTGCCATGGCGCTGATCACCGCGCACAAGCACCTCGAGGACATCACCATCGAGCGCGAGCAAGCCCGCTTCAAGGCAACTGTTGGCCAGCGCTGGGCTGAGCTGGTCTATGACGGACAGTGGTTCTCCCCGCTGAAGCGCTCCCTGGACGCCTTCATCGAGGACACGCAGCAGTACGTTTCCGGTGACATCCGCATGGTCCTCCACGGAGGCCAGGCAATCGTCAACGGTCGTCGCTCCGAGACCTCGCTGTACGACTTCGACCTCGCCACCTACGACACAGGCGACACCTTCGACCAGTCCATGGCACGCGGCTTCATCGAGCTGTGGGGCATGTCCTCCAAGGTTGCCTCCGGCCGCGACCTGCGCGTCGCAGGCGAGTAATGACGTCCGCAACTAACGAAGGTGCACTGTGGGGCGGCCGGTTCGCCGGCGGCCCCGCGGATGCGCTGGCAGCATTGAGCAAGTCCACGCATTTTGACTGGCGGCTGGCCCGCTATGACATTGCCGGCTCGAAGGCGCACGCCCGCGTGCTGGCCAAGGCCGGCCTACTGGACGACGCCGAGCTTGAAGGCATGCTCGCAGCCCTCACCCAGCTGGACGAGGACGTCGCGAGCGGCGCCTACCTGCCGGCCGAGAGCGACGAGGACGTCCACGGTTCCCTGGAACGTGGCCTGATCGAGCGCGCCGGAACACAGTTGGGCGGCAAGCTCCGTGCTGGCCGTTCCCGCAACGATCAAGTCGCAACGCTCGGCCGCATGTTCCTGCGCGATCACGCAAGGATCATTGCCAGTGGGGTCCTTGCCACGATTGATGCCCTGGTTGACCAGGCCCAGGCACACCAAGGTGTGGCCATGCCTGGCCGGACGCACCTGCAGCACGCCCAGCCGGTATTGCTGAGCCATCACCTCCTTGCCCACGCGTGGGCATTACTGCGCGATGTGCAGCGCCTCCAGGACTGGGACAAGCGTGCCGGCGTTTCGCCATACGGTTCGGGTGCCCTGGCAGGTTCGTCGTTGGGACTGGACCCAGAGGCTGTTGCCGCGGATCTTGGCTTCTTCTCGGCTGTCCATAACTCGATCGATGGCACCGCCTCCCGCGATGTCTTCGCCGAGTTCGCCTGGGTCTGCTCCATGATTGGCGTTGATCTGTCCAGGATCTCCGAGGAAGTCATCTTCTGGGCAACCAAGGAATTCTCCTTCGTGACCCTGCACGACTCGTACTCCACTGGGTCCTCGATCATGCCGCAGAAGAAGAACCCGGACGTTGCCGAGCTCGCGCGCGGCAAGGCAGGACGCCTCATTGGCAACCTGACCGGGCTGCTGGCAACGCTCAAGGGCCTGCCGCTCGCATACAACCGCGATCTTCAGGAGGACAAGGAACCGGTCTTCGACGCCGCCGACACCCTGGAGCTGTTGCTTCCGGCCGTGTCCGGCATGATCGCGACCCTCAAGTTCAACACCGAGCGCATGGAGTCCCTGGCTCCCCAGGGCTTTGCGCTGGCCACGGACATTGCAGAATGGCTCGTCCGCCAGGGCGTTCCCTTCCGTGAAGCACACGAGCTGTCCGGTGCTGCCGTCAAGCAGGCCGAAGGCCGTGGCGTGGAGCTGTGGGACCTGACGGATGAGGAATACGCAGCAATCTCGGAGCACCTCACTCCGGAGGTTCGCAGCGTGCTCAGCACTGAAGGTTCGCTCAACAGCCGCAACTCGCAGGGCGGAACTGCACCGGCCGCCGTCGAACGCCAATTGGTGGCGCTCAAGGCAGAACTCGACGCAGCGCGCAGCTACGCCGGCTGAACCGTTTCGCCAGTGAACTACGACGGGACGGCACCCCGCAGGCAGGCTTCCAGGCCTATCTGCCACGGGGTGCCGTCCCGCTGTGCGTTAACATGGCGCTATGACCGCAATCACAGCTGAGACGCTGCCCGCCGAGCTTCACAAAGCCGCTGACGTCGTCACCCGCATCCTTGCCAAACTCGATGACGCTTCGATCCCGGAACCGTCCGAGCTCCCGGACTGGACCCGCGGCCATGTTCTGGCCCACCTCGCCGGAATTGCGAATGCCATGGCCAGGCAACTGGAGTTCGCCCGGCGTGGCGAAACCATCGAACTGTACGACGGTGGAGTTCAAGGCCGCACGAAAGCGATCGAACTTGCCGCCGGGCACAGCCTTCAGCAACACAAGCAGTCCGTGGAAACCGCCTTGACGCGGGCGCTCTCAGCGTTCGACGCCTTGGGACCCGACGACTGGGCTGCACGTATCAGTTACCGGAACGGAACAGTCCTCGACGGCGGCCTGGCGCTGTGGCGCGAACTCATCATCCACGCTTCGGACGTGGGTTTGGGCTACGGCCCTGAAACCTGGAGCCGCCCCTTCTGCGAGCACCTGTTCACTTTCCTCGAAGCACGCGTTCCGGAGACGTACAAATTTGTCTTGCAGCCCACAGGACTGCCGCAGCGGGTCATCGGCCACGGGGGCACATCGATTGCCATTACGGGCATGCTCACGGACATTGCTGCATGGCTCGCCGGCCGCGAACCGAGCCTGGGAAGCCTGCGAGCTACCGCGGCTGCCGACGGCGTCGACTTGCCGGACCTGCTCCCATGGCCCGCTGCACTTCCCGCACCCCGCTAGGCCGATCTTCTCTCACGTCCTGACGCTTTTGGGCCGATCTTCTCTCACGTCCTGACGCTTTTGGGGCGATGCGTCGTTGGGCTTTGCTGCCGCGCGCCACAAGTGCATGGTGGCGTAGGACCGCCAGGGGCTCACTTCCCGGAAGTCAGAGCTGAGGCCCGGGCCAGGCGGGAGGACTTTCAATCCGTTTCGAACTGCCGCGTCATTGCCCAGGAAAACGTCCGGCGCTCCGAGCACCCGCATGGCGACGTACCCTACGGTCCACGGCCCAACTCCTGGCAACGGCAGCAGCTTGCGCTCCAGCGCGGCAACATCGTCGCCGTAGCCAAACTCAAGGGCCCCTGTGGCCATAGCTTCGGCCGCAGCAATGACGGACTCGATGCGACGCCGGGGTCCCCGCAGCAGCTCGCGTCCGTGTCCGGCGATTTCAGTCGGCGTCGGAAACAGCCGCTCCAGCCCGGGGGTGGGGGTCTTGGCGAGGGAGCCAACAGCGGACAACTGTGTCAGTGCTGTTCGAGCAGCAGCAACTGTGATCTGCTGACCAATCATTGCCCTGACAAGCAATTCCTGGGGGTCCACTGCTCCCGGCACGCGAATTCCGGGAATCGCCGTGATGCTCCCCGTGAGCCGCGGGTCTGTTCCCAGTGCTTCGTCGATTGCCTGCGGGTCCGCGTCCAGGTCGAACAACCTCCGGACGCGGCTCAACAACGCAGGAAGATCGTGCAGGTCCACAGCCGTGGCCGTCAATTGCAAGGATTTGCCCGACGTCGAGGGGCTGTAAACCACGGAGAAAGAGGCGGTGCTTCGGGGGAGGCGGAGGGTGCGGCCATAGCTCCTGGTTCCGTCGGCTTCGGTACGTGCCACCTCAATTCCGGGCACGGCACGCACGGCCAGGAAGTCGAAGATGCCTTGATCGAATGGTTCCCGGTAGGGCAGGTTAAGCGTGAGGGCAGTGGGCGCAGCAGCACCCCGGCGAACTCCCGGTTTTGCACCAGTGGCGCGTAACGCCGTCGGGGTCATCGCAAAAACCTCGCCGATGGTGTCGTTGAATTGCCGCACGCTATTGAACCCCGAAGCGAAGGCGACATCGGCGAGGAGCATGTCCGTTGAAACCAAGAGCGTCCTGGCCGTCTGCGCCCTGCTTGCCCGTGCCAGAGAGAGGGGGCCTGCGCCCAGCTCGTGGCTGAGGATCCGGTTGAGCTGGCGCGCGGAGTAGCCCAGACGGTGCGCCAGGCCGTCGACCCCCTCGCGGGTGATAACGCCGTCGTTGATCAAGCGCATTGCACGGCCGGCAACGTCAGATCGGATGTTCCACGCCGGTGTTCCGGGGACGGCCTCGGGAAGGCATCGCTTGCAAGCGCGGTACCCGGCCTCATGGGCAGCGGCCGAGGTCTCGTAGAATGTGACGTTTTCAGCCTTCGGCGTCCGGGCGGGGCAGGACGGCCGGCAGTAGATACCCGTCGAGCTGACGGCCGTGAAGAATTGTCCGTCGAAGCGGGTGTCGCGGGCGTCAATTGCCCTGTAGCGCTGCCAGAAGTCCATTCCTTCATCCTGCCAGCAGCCCAAGTCCACTGCTAGCGGAAATCGGACATGGCCGTTCCACGATTTTTGCTAGGGTCTGGGCATGTGCTCGTCCATGGAGAAGGGAGTCAGCGATCCCGACAAAGTGCGTAAGTTCCTCGAGGGCGACCCCCGTGTCATCGCCCCACTGATCCTCGGCTCGGTGCTCACCCACCACTCCGAAGCTGGTCCGGTCGCGGTGAGGCTTACTGAAGTGGAGGCGTATATGGGCCCACGCGATTCCGAACACCCCGATCCCGGATCGCACACTTTCGGCGGTCCCACGGCCCGTAACGCACCAATGTTTGGACCGCCAGGATTCCTGTACGTCTACTTCACCTATGGCATGCATTACTGCGCCAACATCGTCTGCGGTCCCAAAGGTTCACCGTCTGCGCTGCTCTTGCGGGCCGGCGAGATTGTTGAAGGGGAGAGGCTTGCCACTGTCCGAAGGCCTGCCTCCAAAACGCACAAGGACTTGGCCAGTGGACCGGCGCGCCTAGCCTCCGCTTTAGGACTTACGACGGCGGATACGGGCCGTGACGCGCTTGCGTCACCGTTCAGCTTTTGGTTGCCTAAGACGCCGGCAGCGGCGGTGGCCAGCGGACCGCGGGTTGGGGTGGCTGGCCCCGGTGGAAGTACGGACTATCCCTGGCGTTTCTGGATCGAAGATGAT
This sequence comes from Arthrobacter sp. 21a14, assembly GCA_050627125.1. Taxonomy (GTDB): domain Bacteria; phylum Actinomycetota; class Actinomycetes; order Actinomycetales; family Micrococcaceae; genus Arthrobacter. The sequence continues at coordinate 2,321,475 of CP192487.1, forward strand.
CCAACGGTGTCACGGTACAAAGCGGCGCGGCCACGCAGCAGGGCGTGAACTTTGGCCGCTGGTCCGCCATATGACCTGGACCCCACGCGTTTACCAAAATCGCTGTAGAATGGACGGTCTGTCTTTTGCGATAGGGGTTACGGTTCGATGCACGACGCTGATTTGGTCCACGAGCAGGAATACGTTGCTGGGCTATATGCCCGGCTCGATGAGCTGCGCGAAGAAAAGCGCGCCCAGCTGGCCCAGGTGCGCAAGGCTGGTGCAGTGGGAACCATGCAAAACGTCTCCGAACGTGACGCGTTCGCCGCGCTGTATGAGGACCGCCTTGCCCAGCTCGACGCCGTCGATGACCGTCTGGTTTTCGGCCGCCTGGATCTGGACTCGGGTGAGGCCCAGTACATTGGCCGCATCGGGTTGTCTACTGCCGATCTGCAGCGGCTCATGGTTGACTGGCGCGCGCCGGAAGCCGGCCATTTTTACCAGGCCACTGCGTTCGACCGCCAGGGTGTGCGCCGCCGTCGGCACCTGATCCTGCAGGGCCGCGATGTGAAGGCAATCGAGGACGATGTCCTGGATGCCGGGATGCTCGCGGACAACGATTCCCTGCAGGGCGAGGGCGCGCTCCTTGCGGCCCTGAATTCCAAGCGCACGGGCCGCATGTCCGACATCGTGGGAACCATACAGTCGGAGCAGGACAGGATCATCCGTTCCTCGATCTCGGGCGCGCTCGTCGTGCAAGGTGGTCCCGGCACGGGTAAGACCGCAGTGGCACTGCACCGCGCCGCCTACCTGCTGTACACGCACCGTGATCGCCTTAAGAGTGCTGGCGTGCTGCTGGTGGGACCGTCGTCGTCCTTCATGCACTACATCGAACGTGTGCTGCCCTCGCTGGGCGAGACCGGCGTCGTCATGGCTAGTCTTGGCCGACTTATGCCGGGAATCCACGCTGTTCCGGAGGAAGATCCCGACGTCGCGGCCCTCAAAGGCAAGCTCGACATGGCCACGGTGGTGGCCAACGCTGTGGCAAACCGGCAGCGCACGCCTGCAGAAGACCGCATTCTCGAAGTAGATTCCCGGAAGCTCACGCTGACCGTCCGCCAGGTGCGCCGGGCTCGGGAAAAGGCCCGGGCCACCGGCAAACCCCACAACGAAGCCCGGCTGACGTTCGTCAAAATCCTCCTCCGTGAGCTCACGGAGCAACTGACGGACCTCGTCGAGGAATCGAACATCGGCAACAACGCCGATCGCGCCTACCTCGCCGAAGATGTCCGGTCTGCCCGGGACGTCCGTATCGCCTTGAACCTGTGCTGGATGCCGATGACGCCGGAGAAGCTGATCTCCGAGCTCTTCAGCAAGCCTGCCATCCTGGAAGCCTGCACGCCGCACCTCACACCGGAACAACGATCCCTCCTGCAGAGGCCCGTCGATGCTCCCTGGACCGAGGCGGACGTGCCGCTCCTGGACGAAGCTGCCGAGCTGCTCGGTGAGCTGGACCCTGCCGCGGGCAGGGGACTGGCCCAGCAGGAAGCTGACCGCGCCCGCGATCTCGCCAATGCCAAGCAGACCCTGGCCAACATGGAAGCCATGGGCGTGGATGTCCTGGTGAGCGCCGAAGAACTGGCAGACCAGAACCAGGAACGCGAGAACCGGCTCACCGCAGCCGAGCGCGCCACGAGCGACCGTTCCTGGGCCTTCGGCCACATCGTGGTTGATGAGGCACAGGAACTTTCGGCAATGCAGTGGCGGCTCCTCGTGCGTCGCTGCCCGCTGAAGTCCTTCACGATCGTGGGGGACATCGCCCAAACGAGTGCCGCGGCCGGCGCCAATTCGTGGCAAAGCGCGCTGGCGCCGTCGTTCGGTGACCGGTGGCAGCTCGAAGAGCTCACCGTGAACTACCGCACGCCGTCCCAGATCGCGGAAGCCGCTGTCCGGATGGCCAACCGCGCAGGCCTTGTGGTCTCAGCTCCGAAGGCCGTGCGCGAAGGCAAATGGTCGCCCATTGTGGACCGCGTCGATGCGGACGGAATTGTCTCCCGCCTGGTCGAGGTCCTGCCTGAGGAAGTGGAAGCAATCGACGGCGGCCTGCTGGCTGTGATCGCCGACGGCCCTCTGCTGCCCCAGGCGACTGCGGCGCTGCGTGAGATCTACGGCCGCCGCATCGGCGCGGGTGCCGGAAGCTACGAGCAGGACATCGTGGTCATCAGCCCCAAGGAAGCGAAGGGCCTGGAATTTGATGGCGTCATCGTCCTGGAACCGGCTGCCATGCTCAATCACGAGCACGGCAAGGTGGGCGACCTCTACGTCGCTATGACCCGACCCACGCAGCGGCTCAGGCTCATCGCCGCGGCACCGCTGCCAGCCGGCATTGAACGCTAGGAAAAGCAGGTTCAACAATCCTGCTAACTTAGAACTCGTGTCACACGTAAACAACATCGAGTCCCAGCACAACGATCCCGCCTTTGCCAACATCTGGCAGGAGCTCAAATGGCGCGGCCTTGTCCACGTTTCCACCGATGAAACGGAACTGGAAAAGCTGCTCGCCGGGGACCCGATCACGTATTACTGTGGCTTCGACCCCACCGCGCCGTCCCTTCACCTGGGTAACCTCGTGCAGCTCCTCCTGATGCGTCGATTGCAGCTGGCCGGCCACAAGCCGCTCGGCTTGGTGGGCGGCTCCACGGGCCTGATCGGCGATCCACGTCCGACGGCGGAACGCACCTTGAACACCAAGGACACCGTTGCGGAGTGGGTCGGCTACCTTCAGGGCCAGGTGCGCCGTTTCCTCAGTTTTGAGGGCGACAACGCAGCGCGCATGGTCAACAACCTGGACTGGACCGCGCCGCTGAGCGCCATCGACTTCTTGCGTGAAATCGGCAAGCACTTCCGTGTGGGCACCATGCTGCGCAAGGATGCTGTCGCGTCGAGGTTGAGCTCCGACGAGGGCATCAGCTACACCGAGTTCAGCTACCAGATCCTGCAGGGCATGGACTACCTCCAACTGTTCCGCGACTACGGCTGTGCACTGCAGACCGGTGGCTCGGACCAGTGGGGCAACCTCACCAGCGGCACCGAACTCATCCGCAAGGTGGAGGGCAAGAGCGTCCACGCCCTGGGTACGCCGCTCATCACCAACTCGGACGGCACCAAGTTCGGCAAGAGCGAGGGCAACGCCATTTGGCTGGACCCCGAAATGTGCAGCCCGTACGCGTTCTACCAGTTCTGGCTGAACACGGCCGATGCCGATGTTGTCGATCGGCTGAAGGTCTTCACCTTCCTTTCGCGTGCGGAAATTGAAGCGCTTGGCCAGTCTGTTGCTGAGCGGCCCTTTGCCCGCGAAGGCCAAAAGAAGCTTGCGTTCGAAGTGACCTCGTTGGTACACGGCATCGATGCGACCGAAAAGGTCATCGCCGCCTCCGCAGCTCTCTTCGGCAACGGCGACCTCACCGTCCTGGACGAGCACACCCTGGAATCAGCGACGGCGGAACTTCCGTCCGCGAAGATCAGCGCCGACGGTCTGGGCATCATTGACTTGCTCGTGGCCTCCGGTCTGTCCGACAGTAAGTCGGCAGCCCGACGTACCGTGGGGGAGGGCGGCGCCTACGTGAACAACACCAAGGTGTCCGATCCCGACGCCGTCATCGCCCAGGACGAGCTCCTGCACGGCCGGTACCTGCTCCTTCGCCGGGGCAAGAAGAACCTGGCGACCATTGAGGTTTCAGCCTAGGTTTTCTCAGTAGTCCAGTTTCGAAAGGGCCGGTAACCGTTATGGTTGCCGGCCTTTTCTGCGTTTAAGCGTGCTTGTCCTGGACCCGGGGGTGGAGTGGTGGCGTCCCGCGGGGCGGGGGTCATCCTCTGCGCGCTCGCTCGTGCCTCGCTTGGACGCGCGCTGCCGGATGACCCCCGCCCCCGGTTGTTCTCTCACGTCGTCGGTGTTTTTGAGCATCCTTCTCTCACGTCGGGACGTGTTTTGGGGATCGTTCTCTCACGTCGGGGCGTGTTTGGGGGTCCTTCTCTCATGTCTTGTTGGTTCTTGGTGGTGGGGTTGGGAATGTTCGACGGCGGTGGGTGGGTTTGGTGTTGGGCGGTCGGGTCGTGGGGTGTTGGGTGGTGTGACGGGCTTCACGGGTGGTTGTTTTCGTGGTTTTGGGGTGGTTTTGGGTTTGGGTGGCCTTGTTTGGCCCGTGTTTGCGGGGTTTTTGGGGGTGTGGGGGTGGATTTGTGTCGGGGCTGGTGGGCGTGTAATGTCTTCTGAGTCGCCGCGAGTGAGACAGCCTGGTGCTGGGAACTGCGGGGGCCAACCCCTTTGATAACAGCCTGGAAAATGGTGCGCTTTTGGGCGTGCCGGTGCCGGGTGGGGGCCGAAGATCGGATCGGAAATCGCGGAAACGTTGATTTGCATGGATCGGGTTGATCGGGTAAGTTTGAAAAGTTGCTCCGGAGCGATCCTGTGGCCCTGTTAGGGGTCCGGTGGTGCCGGTTAGTGTCTGTTGTTTGAGAACTCAATAGTGTGCCAAGTTTGTTGATGCCGATTGTTTTATTGATTGGTTGAAATTATGGCCGGATTGCTGCGCACCCCCGTGTGTGGTGGTCTGGTTTTCAGCTGGTTTCGAATTTTGTGCAGCCGCGCCCTACCGTTATTTCCGGTGGGTGTGGTTGTGTCTGTTATTTTTCAACGGAGAGTTTGATCCTGGCTCAGGATGAACGCTGGCGGCGTGCTTAACACATGCAAGTCGAACGATGATCCCAGCTTGCTGGGGGATTAGTGGCGAACGGGTGAGTAACACGTGAGTAACCTGCCCTTGACTCTGGGATAAGCCTGGGAAACTGGGTCTAATACCGGATACGACCATCTGGCGCATGTCATGGTGGTGGAAAGCTTTTGTGGTTTTGGATGGACTCGCGGCCTATCAGCTTGTTGGTGGGGTAATGGCCTACCAAGGCGACGACGGGTAGCCGGCCTGAGAGGGTGACCGGCCACACTGGGACTGAGACACGGCCCAGACTCCTACGGGAGGCAGCAGTGGGGAATATTGCACAATGGGCGAAAGCCTGATGCAGCGACGCCGCGTGAGGGATGACGGCCTTCGGGTTGTAAACCTCTTTCAGTAGGGAAGAAGCGAAAGTGACGGTACCTGCAGAAGAAGCGCCGGCTAACTACGTGCCAGCAGCCGCGGTAATACGTAGGGCGCAAGCGTTATCCGGAATTATTGGGCGTAAAGAGCTCGTAGGCGGTTTGTCGCGTCTGCTGTGAAAGACCGGGGCTCAACTCCGGTTCTGCAGTGGGTACGGGCAGACTAGAGTGCAGTAGGGGAGACTGGAATTCCTGGTGTAGCGGTGAAATGCGCAGATATCAGGAGGAACACCGATGGCGAAGGCAGGTCTCTGGGCTGTAACTGACGCTGAGGAGCGAAAGCATGGGGAGCGAACAGGATTAGATACCCTGGTAGTCCATGCCGTAAACGTTGGGCACTAGGTGTGGGGGACATTCCACGTTTTCCGCGCCGTAGCTAACGCATTAAGTGCCCCGCCTGGGGAGTACGGCCGCAAGGCTAAAACTCAAAGGAATTGACGGGGGCCCGCACAAGCGGCGGAGCATGCGGATTAATTCGATGCAACGCGAAGAACCTTACCAAGGCTTGACATGAACCGGAAAGACCTGGAAACAGGTGCCCCGCTTGCGGTCGGTTTACAGGTGGTGCATGGTTGTCGTCAGCTCGTGTCGTGAGATGTTGGGTTAAGTCCCGCAACGAGCGCAACCCTCGTTCTATGTTGCCAGCGCGTTATGGCGGGGACTCATAGGAGACTGCCGGGGTCAACTCGGAGGAAGGTGGGGACGACGTCAAATCATCATGCCCCTTATGTCTTGGGCTTCACGCATGCTACAATGGCCGGTACAAAGGGTTGCGATACTGTGAGGTGGAGCTAATCCCAAAAAGCCGGTCTCAGTTCGGATTGGGGTCTGCAACTCGACCCCATGAAGTCGGAGTCGCTAGTAATCGCAGATCAGCAACGCTGCGGTGAATACGTTCCCGGGCCTTGTACACACCGCCCGTCAAGTCACGAAAGTTGGTAACACCCGAAGCCGGTGGCCTAACCCTTGTGGGGGGAGCCGTCGAAGGTGGGACCGGCGATTGGGACTAAGTCGTAACAAGGTAGCCGTACCGGAAGGTGCGGCTGGATCACCTCCTTTCTAAGGAGCTGCTAACAGCTGTGTTGTTTGCCTGCATGGGTGGATGACGGGTTGTCAGTGTTGCCCATTGCGCAGGCGCATGTTCTGCGGTGGGTGCTCATGGGTGGAAACATCAACGAATCAAGAGTTTTTTTGGCATGGCCTTACCGGTTGTGTCCTGGTGTTAGTACGGCAGTGCCGCGTCCCTTTGGGGGTGTGGTGGTGTCAGGAACGCGCCCGGGGCGTGGTTTGTGTGGGTTGTGTTTGGCGCACTGTTGGGTCCTGAGGCAACAGGACCTTTTTGCAGCAATGCATGGGGGCATCTTCTGGTGTTTCTTTTGTTCCTGCTTCCGGTATCACCGGTCACTGTCAGCAGCCCTGTTTTTGTGTGGGTTGTGGTGTCCGGGGGTCTGGTTGATGGGGTTGTTGTTTGAGAACTACATAGTGGACGCGAGCATCTGGAACACACACGTGTGTGTGTTCCTACAGCAATTTCTTATGAATGAACCTGGCCCTTTGTGGTCATGGTTCTCTCGAATAGATGATGCATGGTCAAACGAGAGTTTGATCTTTGTGTGGTCAAGTTTTTAAGGGCACACGGTGGATGCCTTGGCATTAGGAGCCGAAGAAGGACGTAGGAATCTGCGATAAGCCTGGGGGAGTTGATAACCGAGCGTTGATCCCAGGATGTCCGAATGGGGAAACCCCGCACAACGCTTTTGGGTGATTGTGTGACCCGCATCTGAACACATAGGGTGCGTGGGGGGAACGCGGGGAAGTGAAACATCTCAGTACCCGCAGGAAGAGAAAACAAGAGTGATTCCGTTAGTAGTGGCGAGCGAACGCGGATCAGGCTAAACCGTTTCCATGTGTGATAGCCGGCGGGCGTTGCATGGGCGGGGTTGTGGGACTTTCCGTACTGGTTCTGCCGGACTGGTGGGGTGTGTAGTGCAGGCATAGGTGAACGGTCTTGAAAGGCCGGCCAGAGAGGGTGTGAGCCCCGTAACCGTAATGTTGTGTACCGCCTGGAGAGGATCCCAAGTAGCACGGGGCCCGAGAAATCCCGTGCGAATCTGTCAGGACCACCTGATAAGCCTAAATACTTCCTAATGACCGATAGCGGACCAGTACCGTGAGGGAAAGGTGAAAAGTACCCCGGGAGGGGAGTGAAACAGTACCTGAAACCGTGTGCTTACAATCCGTCGGAGCCAGTCTGATTCTGGTGACGGCGTGCCTTTTGAAGAATGAGCCTGCGAGTTAGTGTTACGTCGCGAGGTTAACCCGTGTGGGGTAGCCGTAGCGAAAGCGAGTCTGAACAGGGCGAGTGTAGTGGCGTGATCTAGACCCGAAGCGGAGTGATCTACCCATGGCCAGGTTGAAGCGACGGTAAGACGTCGTGGAGGACCGAACCCACTTCAGTTGAAAATGGAGGGGATGAGCTGTGGGTAGGGGTGAAAGGCCAATCAAACTCCGTGATAGCTGGTTCTCCCCGAAATGCATTTAGGTGCAGCGTTGCGTGTTTCTTGCCGGAGGTAGAGCTACTGGATGGCCGATGGGCCCTACAAGGTTACTGACGTCAGCCAAACTCCGAATGCCGGTAAGTGAGAGCGCAGCAGTGAGACTGTGGGGGATAAGCTTCATAGTCGAGAGGGAAACAGCCCAGACCACCAACTAAGGCCCCTAAGCGTGTGCTAAGTGGGAAAGGATGTGGAGTTGCGAAGACAACCAGGAGGTTGGCTTAGAAGCAGCCATCCTTGAAAGAGTGCGTAATAGCTCACTGGTCAAGTGATTCCGCGCCGACAATGTAGCGGGGCTCAAGTACACCGCCGAAGTTGTGGATTTCACACAGTACCCTAGCCTTCGTGGTTCAGGGGTGTGGAGTGGTAGGGGAGCGTCGTGTGGGCAGTGAAGTCGCGGTGGAAACCAGCGGTGGAGCCTACACGAGTGAGAATGCAGGCATGAGTAGCGAAAGACGGGTGAGAAACCCGTCCGCCGAATGATCAAGGGTTCCAGGGTCAAGCTAATCTGCCCTGGGTAAGTCGGGACCTAAGGCGAGGCCGACAGGCGTAGTCGATGGACAACGGGTTGATATTCCCGTACCGGCGAAAAACCGCCCATGCCAAGCGGGGGATACTAACCGCCCGGAGCCTGCCCGCCCACCCTTGTGGTGTGTGGGTTTTGGCCGAGCGCGGGACCTGATCCCGGGAGGTAAGCGTATTAACAGGTGTGACGCAGGAAGGTAGCCGGGCCGGGCGATGGTTGCCCCGGTCCAAGGATGTAGGGTCAGGGATAGGCAAATCCGTTCCTGTGTGCTTCGAGCACGCTCCTGAGATCTGATGGGACCCCCGTTCGGGGGGATCCGGTGATCCTATGCTGCCTAGAAAAGCATCGACGCGAGGTTTTAGCCGCCCGTACCCCAAACCGACACAGGTGATCAGGTAGAGAATACCAAGGCGATCGAGAGAATTATGGTTAAGGAACTCGGCAAAATGCCCCCGTAACTTCGGGAGAAGGGGGGCCTGCCCCGTGATACAGACTTGCTCTGTGGAGCGGGTGTGGGCCGCAGAGACCAGGGGGAAGCGACTGTTTACTAAAAACACAGGTCCGTGCGAAGTCGCAAGACGATGTATACGGACTGACTCCTGCCCGGTGCTGGAAGGTTAAGAGGACCGGTTAGCCCCTTCGGGGGCGAAGCTGAGAATTTAAGCCCCAGTAAACGGCGGTGGTAACTATAACCATCCTAAGGTAGCGAAATTCCTTGTCGGGTAAGTTCCGACCTGCACGAATGGAGTAACGACTTCCCCGCTGTCTCAACCATAAACTCGGCGAAATTGCAGTACGAGTAAAGATGCTCGTTACGCGCAGCAGGACGGAAAGACCCCGAGACCTTTACTATAGTTTGGTATTGGTGTTCGGAGTGGCTTGTGTAGGATAGGTGGGAGACGTTGAAACCCGGACGCCAGTTCGGGTGGAGTCATCGTTGAAATACCACTCTGGTCACTTTGGACATCTAACTTCGGCCCGTGATCCGGGTCAGGGACAGTGCCTGATGGGTAGTTTAACTGGGGCGGTTGCCTCCTAAAAAGTAACGGAGGCGCCCAAAGGTTCCCTCAGCCTGGTTGGCAATCAGGTGTCGAGTGTAAGTGCACAAGGGAGCTTGACTGTGAGAGAGACATCTCAAGCAGGGACGAAAGTCGGGACTAGTGATCCGGCGGTACATTGTGGAATGGCCGTCGCTCAACGGATAAAAGGTACCTCGGGGATAACAGGCTGATCTTGCCCAAGAGTCCATATCGACGGCATGGTTTGGCACCTCGATGTCGGCTCGTCGCATCCTGGGGCTGGAGTAGGTCCCAAGGGTTGGGCTGTTCGCCCATTAAAGCGGTACGCGAGCTGGGTTTAGAACGTCGTGAGACAGTTCGGTCCCTATCCGCTGCGCGCGCAGGAAATTTGAGAAGGGCTGTCCTTAGTACGAGAGGACCGGGACGGACGAACCTCTGGTGTGTCAGTTGTACTGCCAAGTGCACCGCTGATTAGCTACGTTCGGATGGGATAACCGCTGAAAGCATCTAAGCGGGAAGCTCGCTTCAAGATGAGATTTCCATACACAATTTGTGTGAGAGGCCCCCAGCCAGACCACTGGGTTGATAGGCCGGATGTGGAAGCGAGGACCAAAGACTCGTGAAGCTGACCGGTACTAATAGGCCAACAACTTACACCACACACAAAACACTGCACGCGTCCACTATGTGGTTCCCGAACAACAACCCGTTGCTCACAGGAACCAACAACTGAATAACAACACCACAGGACCCTCAACACCGAGGGAACACACATGTTGTAACCACGAATCTTCCCACCCCCACCACCCAAACCGGTGCGGGGAACGGGTAACAAGGTTACGGCGGTCATAGCGTGGGGGAAACGCCCGGTCCCATTCCGAACCCGGAAGCTAAGACCCACAGCGCCGATGGTACTGCACCCGGGAGGGTGTGGGAGAGTAGGACACCGCCGGACACACATTAGGTCGAGACCCCCCAACCCACACCACGGGTCGGGGGGTCTCCCATTTAACGCCACGAACACATTAACGCCACGATCACCAAACCAGAACCAACGCGAGCCCCGACCACCACGGCCGGGGCTTGCCCCATTTAAGCCCAGAAGACGCAGCGCCAACAATGCTGTGAGACTTGCCACGGGGCGCCCATGGAAGTGCCTTGACGTTCGGCGCCTGAGGCGCTGTCGCCTAGAATTGCATAAGACATACGAGTCGGCAGCCCAGTGCTGCAGACGGCGTGACAACGAAATAAGGGTTATGAGCGACTACGCACGCGCCAGTGGTCGGCTCGCAACAGGAGGAATCCACCATGGCTGAGCACAACGGCGGCAATCGCGACGGCAATCGCGGGAACTTTGGCGGGAATCGCGGTGACCGCGGTTCTTTCCGCCCCAACAACAACTCCGGTGGAGATCCTCGCGGATTCCGTTCCAGGGAGAATCGCGACGGCAACGAGCAGGGTCGTTCCTTTAGTGGCGATCGTGACCGTAAGCCCTTCGGTGACCGCGGTGATCGTCCGGCCCGTGATGGTGAGCGTCGTCCGTTCAACAGCGACCGTGGCGAGCGTAAGCCGTTCGGCGACCGCCCGCCCCGTGATGGTGAGCGTCGTTCCTTCGGTGGCGATCGTGACCGTAAGCCCTTCGGCGACCGTGGTGACCGCGCTGATCGTCCGGCCCGTGATGGTGAGCGTCGTTCCTTCGGTGGCGATCGTGATCGTAAGCCTTTTGGTGACCGCGGCGACCGTGGTGATCGTCCGGCGCGCGATGGTGAGCGTCGTCCGTTCAACAATGACCGTGGCGAGCGTAAGCCGTTCGGCGACCGCCCGCCCCGCGATGGTGAGCGTCGTTCCTTCGGTGGCGATCGTGATCGTAAGCCTTTTGGTGACCGCGGCGACCGTGGTGATCGTCCGGCGCGCGATGGTGAGCGTCGTCCCTTCAGCAATGATCGTGGCGAGCGTAAGCCGTTTGGTGACCGTCCCGAGCGTGGTCCCCGGAACTTTGATGGCCCGCGTCGTGATGGCGAGGAGCGTCGTCCCTTCAACAGCGACCGTGGCGAGCGTAAGCCCTTCGGTAGCCGCCCCGAGCGTGGCCCGCGGAACTTTGATGGCCCGCGTCGTGATGGCGAGGAGCGTCGTCCCTTCAGCAATGATCGTGGCGAGCGCAAGCCGTTCGGTGACCGTCCTGAGCGTGGCGGCGAGCGTCGTCCATTCAACAATGACCGTGCCAACTCCTGGGAAGAGCGCCCGGCCCGGGTTCCCAACGCGAAGGACATTCGCAGCGCCAACCGCCCTGACCGCGAACGTTCTCCCGAGATCGATGAGGATGTCACGGGGAAGGAACTTGACCGCGCCACCGGGCATCAGATCAAGACCCTCGAAGAGCAGAGCGCAGGCTGGGTTGCCAAGCACCTGGTCATGGCTGGACGCCTGATCGACATCGAGCCGGAGTTGGCCTTCCAGCACGCTTTGGCCGCCAGCCGAAGGGGTGGCCGGCTCTCGGTTGTCCGGGAAGCTGTTGGCTTGACGGCTTACGCTGCGGGTCACTATGGCGAAGCGCTGCGCGAATTCCGTACGTACCGCCGTATCAGCGGATCCAACGTTCACCTGCCCGTCATGGCGGACTGTGAGCGTGGCCTTGGCCGCCCTGACCGTGCCTTGGACATGGTCCGCTCTCCTGAAGCGCAGGACCTGGATGCTCCGGGCAAGGTAGAGCTGGCGATTGTGGCGTCGGGCGCCCGCGCGGACCTCAACCAGCTTGATGCTGCTGTTGCCGAGCTTGAGATCCCGCAGCTGGACATCAACCGGGCGTTCTCTTACAGCCCCCGCCTGTTCCGTGCGTATGCGGAAGCGCTGACGGCGGTGGGTCGCACTGAGGAAGCCGAAAAGTGGGCTCGTCAGGCCTTGGTTGCCGAGAACGCGTTGGGTGTTGGCGACTTCGCGGAACCGGAAATTCTTGATCTCGGCTGGGACGAGCAGGAAGAAGCAGCAGCGGCACGGAAGCCGCGCTTCGAGAAGCGCAACGAGGATTCCGACGTCGTGAGGCCGGAAAGCGAATCGGTGATCGCCGAGGCGGCTGCTGCAGATGCCGAACGTGACGACGTTGACATCGATGATGCCGAGTCCGATTACTTCGAGTCGGACGACGCCGAATCGGACATCGATTCAGCCGAGGAAGCAGAAGAAGCTGAGGAAGCAGAAGAAGCCGAGGAATCCGTTTCCCACACGGAACCCACCGAGGAACAGGGCACTGACTCCCAGCATGGCTGATTCACTCATTTCGTCCTTTGACGCGGTTCTTTCCGATCTTGATGGTGTTGTTTATGCAGGTCCCCATGCCATTCCCGGCGCTGTGGAGTCGCTGCAGCGCCTGGAAACGGTAGGCGTCGGGTTGGGTTACGTGACGAACAACGCCTCGCGTACTCCCGCCCAGGTTGCCGCGCACTTGAGGGAACTCGGGGCGCCTGCGGAGGATCACCAGGTGGTCAGCTCTTCGCAGGCCGCGGGGGAGTTGCTTGCTTCCATGCTGCCGGCCGGGGCTCACGTGCTCATCACGGGCAGTGCGGCCTTGGCCCACGAGATCGAACTCGTGGGCCTCAAGCCCGTGCATAGTGCGGCGGAATCGCCGGTGGCTGTTGTCCAGGGCTTCAACCCGGAGATCGGCTGGAAGGACCTCGCTGAGGCCTCCTATGTTGTTGCCGGTGGCGCCCAATGGTTCGCGACCAACACGGATATGTCCATCCCGCAGGCGCGCGGTATGGCTCCTGGCAACGGTACGCTCGTTGCGGCAGTTGCCGCCGCAACGGGCAAGACGCCGTTGGTAGCCGGTAAACCCGAAGCGCCGTTGTTCCACGCTGCTGCCAAGCGCTTGAAGTCTGATCGCCCTTTGGTGGTGGGGGACCGTTTGGATACGGACATCCTGGGCGGCAACCGTGCTGGATTTGCGACGGCGGCGGTACTCACCGGCGTCGATACCACGCTGACGATTCTGGCTGCACGGACGGAAGAGCGTCCCGATTACCTTCTGGCGGATCTGGGTGATCTTTACAGTCCATACCCGGAAATCGTGAGCGACGCCGGCACTTACCGCTGCGGTGCAGCATCGGCAATTGCCGAGGACGGGAAGGTCACGCTCACGGGGGATAAGGATGACCTCGACGCCTGGCGGGCGGCGTGCGCCGCGTGGTGGGCTGCGGTGCCGGACACTGCCGTGGCCCAAGCGCCGCAGCTGGAATGGCGAACTCATTAGACTGGTGCGATGACTGAGCCCAACAATCTCCCGGAAGCTGAGGCTGAAGGGACCGCTGTGCACTGGCCGGAGGCTCTCGATTCCACCGGCGACGCCCCGGTGGACCGTGCCCTAAGCTTGCTGGAGGGCGTTCATGGTGCTCCGGTGGCCGATCATGCTGGGTTGTACGCAGCAATTCATGACTCCCTCTTGGAGGCTCTGGATGCTGAGCCTGGCCTGCCGCCTGCTGCGGACCTGGATACCACTCGTTCCCGCCCGGCAGGCGGGAATTAGCGAATGGCAAGACTTGATCAGGAACTCGTCACCCGTGGGCTGGCGAGGTCCCGGACGCATGCTGCCAAGCTCATTAGCGACGGCAAGGTGAGTTCGGGCGGGGTTGTCTTCGCAAAGGCTGCCCAGCAAGTGGACGCCGGTACAGACCTGGCCGTCCAATCCCACCTTGAGGACATCTACGTGAGCCGCGCTGGGCACAAGCTGGCGGGCGCGCTGGCCGCGTTTCCGGGGGTCGCTGTATTCGGCCGGCGGTGTCTCGACGCCGGAGCCTCCACTGGCGGCTTCACTGACGTGTTGCTTCGGCAAGGAGCGGCACAAGTGGTGGCGGTCGACGTCGGGCACGGCCAACTGGTGCCGCTGCTTCGCAATGATCCCCGGGTGGTGGTCCATGAGGGGCTTAATGTCAGGTACATGACGCCGGACCAGATCGGCGGCACCGCGGCGCTGACCGTTGCGGACCTGTCCTTCATTTCGCTGACGTTGGTCCTGGGCGCCCTTGCTGCCTGCACGGAACATGGCGGAGACCTTGTCCTGATGGTCAAGCCGCAGTTTGAAGTCGGCAAGGAGCGGTTAAGCCGCACGGGCGTTGTGTCTTCCGAGAATGAACGACGCCGGGCGGTGGCCCAAGTGGCCCGCGCTGCAGTGGATGCCGGGCTGGAACTTCATGGCCTGGCGGCAAGTCCACTCCCGGGCCAGGACGGAAATGTTGAGTACTTCCTGTGGATGAAGCGCAGGATGTCCGCTGTGTTGCCTAAGATCGAAGAGCGGGACGAGGACGTTGCTGCGTTGATAAAGAACCTCTGGCCAAACGACTAGAAAGCAGAACCCGATGAGCAGGCATGTACTTGTCCTTGCCCACACAGGGCGGGAGGAATCGCTCCGGGCGGCGTGGGATGCTTGTACGCAATTGCACTCGTCGGGCCTGGTGCCCGTCCTTCAGAAGTCAGAATTGGCAGATGTCGAGCGCTTCTTTGGTGCCGTTGATACCCCCATTGAGATCCTCCACGACGACGTGAGTTTGGAAGACGTGGAACTGGTGATGGTTCTGGGTGGCGACGGAACCATCCTGCGCGCGGCGGAACTGGTCCGGGAGGTGGACGTTCCCTTGCTGGGCGTCAACTTGGGCCACGTGGGCTTCCTTGCAGAGAGCGAACGTGCTGACCTGGCGCAGACGGTTGAGTGGATCGCCAGCCGCCAGTACACCGTTGAAGAGCGCATGACGATCGATGTCCAAGTGTGGATCAAGGGCCAGAAGATCTGGCATACCTGGGCCCTGAACGAGGCCGCTATCGAGAAGGCCAATCGGGAACGGATGCTCGAAGTCGTCACTGAGGTGGATGAACGGCCGTTGACGTCGTTCGGCTGTGATGGCGTGGTCCTTGCGACGCCAACAGGATCAACGGCGTATGCGTTTTCGTCGGGTGGGCCAGTGGTGTGGCCTGAAGTCGAAGCGCTCGTCATTGTCCCGATCAGCGCCCACGCTCTTTTTGCCAAACCTTTAGTGGTCTCTCCGCGATCCAAGCTGGCTGTGGAAATCATGAATCGAACGGATGCCTTAGGTGTCCTTTGGTGTGATGGCAGGCGCTCCGTTGACTTGCCTCCGGGAGCGCGTGTCGAGGTGACCCGCTCAGCCACGCCTGTACGACTGGCACGGACGCACAAGACTCCATTTTCGGCGCGTCTTGTGCGCAAGTTCCAGCTTCCCATCCACGGCTGGCGCGGTCCGGCTCCCCGGTCAGGGGAAGTCCACACTGGCCCCATTCCCGTGATCCGAACCCTTTCACCGGCTCCTTTGCCCACTCCCCGGGACGCGAGTGATTCCCGGGAAACGAGTGCTCCCCGGGACGCCGAAACATCCCTGAACCCGGGGCACGGTGAGCCATCCGATCCCACGAATGCGAAGTGAAGCATGCTTGAAGAACTCCGAATCCGTGACCTCGGTGTCATTACCGATGCCGCCCTGCCTCTAGGTCCCGGCCTTAGCGTCGTTACCGGTGAAACAGGTGCCGGCAAGACAATGGTGGTGACCGCCGTCGGGCTCCTCCTGGGTGCCCGTTCGGACGCCGGCGCCGTTCGGAGCGGCGCCAAATCTGCCTCCGCCGAGGCAGTCCTGAAGCTTGATCCAGGGCACAGTGCTGTGGAGCGTGCCAAGGAGGCCGGCGGCGAGGCTGAGGAGTTCGACGGCGTCGCCGAACTCCTGCTGGCCCGCACCGTTGGTGCCGATGGCCGCAGCCGGGCTTACGTTGGGGGACGGGCGGCGCCGGTTGGAGTTCTGGCCGAACTTGGCGAGAGCCTGGTGGTGGTGCACGGCCAGTCGGATCAGATCCGGCTGAAAAGCGCCACCGCGCAGCGACACGCCCTGGATCGCTTCGCTGGTGCACAGCTGGCCAAGGTCCTGGGGGAGTACCAGGACCTGTATAACCACTGGAAGTCCATTCAGGCCGAGCTGGAGACCCTTCGCAGCGAAGCGCGGGAAAGGCTTCGTGAGGCGGAGTCGCTGGACGCGGCGCTCAAAGAGATCGATGACGTGGATCCCCAGCCGGGTGAGGATGAGACCCTCAAGGCTGAGGCCGTGAAGCTTGCCAATGTTGAAGAACTCCGGCTCGCAGCGGCCGCGGCGCATGAGTCGCTCATTGCCGAGGAATTCGGCGATGCCGACGATGCCACATCGATGGTCGATGCGGCAAAGCGGACGCTGGAGCACGTTGCAGAACATGATGAGGCGTTGGGAGCCGCTGCTGCACGCCTTGCAGAAGTTGGCTTCCTGCTGAACGATATCGCCGCTGACTTGTCCAGCTACCAAGCCGCATTGGACACCGAAGGCCCGGAACGGCTCTCTGAAATCGAGGAACGCCGTGCCGCCTTGGCCAAACTGATCCGCAAGTACGCCCCCAGCATCGATGAAGTGCTGGAGTGGGCGGCCACGGCCCGGATGCGTTTGGACGAGCTGCAAGACGATTCAAGCCGCATCGAATCCTTGGATGCCGAGGTGGCTTCGACCGAAGCTACCCTGCGTAAGCAGGCCGCAGCGATCACCAAGGCCCGGCTCAAGGCGGCCAAGGACCTCTCAGCCCGCGTGAGTGCAGAGTTGAAGGCATTGGCCATGGCGGATGCCACGTTGATCATCCAAATAGAGGACAGTGGATCGCTTGGCCTCTGGGGAACCGACGAGATCGCCTTCCTCCTCCAGCCACACTCCGGTGCTCCGGCGCGCCCACTGGGCAAGGGAGCCTCCGGCGGTGAACTCTCAAGGGTGATGCTGGCCATCGAGGTAGTGCTCGCTGCGGTGGATCCTGTTCCTACCTTCGTCTTTGACGAGGTGGACGCCGGAGTAGGTGGACGGGCCGCCGTCGAGATCGGGCGCCGGCTGGCGATGCTGGCCCGCCACGTCCAGGTCCTCGTGGTGACGCACCTGCCGCAGGTTGCTGCCTTCGCTGATCAGCACATCCGGGTTACCAAAACTTCAGTGCGGGGCGCCGACGGAAAAACGTCCACCGGATTCACCTCCAGCGATGTGCAACTGCTGGACGACGACGAGCGCGTGAAGGAGCTTGCCCGTATGTTGGCCGGGCAGGAAGACTCAGAATCTGCCCAGGCGCACGCGCAGGAATTGTTGGACGACGCGAAATTGCTTCCCCAGCGAGCCTAGGAAATTCCGGGCACACGGCTGCTGCCGGACTGCGACCACTATCACATCCGTGCACTTGGTCCCGCCCGGCTCTTGATTGCAGGCATGGTCTTGGGCAACTATTGACCATTTGGGGAATCCGGACGGACGCTTGGAAGGCGTAATTGATGATAAGCTCGAATTCCGTGGTGCAGCGATCAAATTCCCGTGTAAATTCCCGGTTCCCGGGCTCGTCCAAGACGACCAAACACATCTTCGTCACCGGTGGTGTGGCGTCCTCGCTCGGTAAGGGTCTGACGGCTTCCAGCCTCGGCCACCTGCTGCGGGCACGCGGTTTGTCTGTAACTATGCAGAAGCTCGATCCTTATTTGAACGTGGATCCGGGCACGATGAATCCCTTCCAGCACGGCGAAGTTTTCGTGACTGATGATGGCGCCGAAACCGACCTCGACATCGGACACTACGAGCGCTTCCTCGATGAAAACCTCGAAGGTTCGGCCAACGTCACAACGGGCCAGATCTACTCCACGGTCATCGCGAAGGAACGCCGGGGTGAATACCTCGGAGACACCGTTCAGGTCATCCCGCACATCACGGATGAAATCAAGCGCCGCATGCGCCTTCCCTCCGAAGGCAAGAACGCTCCGGATGTCATCATCACCGAAATCGGTGGCACGGTTGGCGACATCGAGTCGCAGCCCTTCCTTGAGTCGGCCCGCCAGGTGCGTCAGGACATCGGCCGGAACAATGTCTTCTTCCTCCACGTTTCCCTGGTTCCGTACATCGGTCCTTCCCAGGAACTGAAGACCAAGCCTACGCAGCACTCCGTGGCAGCCCTTCGTTCCATCGGTATCCAGCCCGAAGCCATCGTGATCCGTTCGGACCGCGAAGTGCCGGACGCCATGCGCGAAAAAATCGGCCGCATGTGCGATGTCGATATCGACGCCGTGGTCAACGCCGCTGACGCACCCAGCATCTACGACATCCCCAAGACGCTTCACTCCCAGGGCCTGGACTCTTACATCGTCCGTGCGTTGGACCTGCCGTTCAAGGACGTTGACTGGAGCAAGTGGGACAAGCTGCTCGAAGCCGTCCACAACCCCAAGCACGAGGTCGAAGTCGCCCTGGTGGGCAAGTACATCGATCTTCCCGATGCCTACCTTTCGGTGACCGAGGCCCTCCGCGCAGGTGGATTCGCGAATGAAGCCAAAGTCAAGATCCGCTGGGTCCCCTCTGACGAGTGCGAAACCCTTGCGGGGGCCACCAAGTCCCTTGCCGGCGTCGACGCCATCTGCGTGCCGGGCGGCTTCGGTATCCGTGGCCTTGAGGGCAAGCTGGGCGCGTTGAAGTTCGCCCGCGAATCCAAGCTTCCGGTGCTGGGCCTGTGCCTTGGCCTTCAGTGCATGGTGATCGAATACGCGCGCAACGTGGTTGGCCTGGAAGGCGCCTCGTCCAGTGAGTTCGAGCCGGACTCCAAGTACCCGGTCATCGCCACCATGGAAGAGCAGCTGGACATTGTGGAAGGCAAGGGAGATCTTGGCGGCACCATGCGCCTGGGCCTCTACGAAGCCAAGCTGGACGAGGGCTCCGTTGTCGCAGAGACGTACGGCACCACGTCCGTGAGCGAACGCCACCGCCACCGCTACGAGGTCAACAACAAGTACCGTGACCAGATCGCGGCAGAGGGCCTGGTCTTCTCGGGTACCTCTCCTGACGGCAAGCTGGTTGAGTACGTTGAACTTCCCCGCGAAGTGCACCCGTACTACGTCGCTACGCAGGCACACCCGGAGCTCAGCTCCCGCCCGACGCGTCCGCACCCGCTCTTCGCAGGCCTCGTGAAGGCTGCCTTGGAGCGTCGTGAAGGCAGCGTTGCGGGAACGAACACCGGTGCCCGCGCAGTAGCTGCCAAGTAAGCAGTAGCTGCCAAGTAGACGGTAAACGCAAGCACTAACGAAGGACGGCGCGATGCCCGGCATTTCTGAAACCCCCAGCACCTCAAGGCAGGTTTCGGATGTGCCGAGCCCGCGCCGTCTTTTGTCCACCAGCAAGGTCTACGAAGGCCGTATCTGGGATGTGGTCAGCGACGCCTTCCAGCTCAGCGAGGATACGGACACCCTGGTCCGGGATTACATCGACCACCCTGGGGCGGTGGCCGTGCTGCCGATGAACGTTGACGGCGAAATCCTGCTCCTGAAGCAGTACAGGCACCCCGTTGGCATGGACCTTTGGGAAATCCCGGCCGGCTTGCTGGACGTTGAGGGCGAGGATTTCGTGGTGGGTGCTGCCAGGGAGCTCGCTGAGGAAGCTGATCTTGTTGCGGCCACCTGGAATGTCCTGGTGGATTTCTTTAACTCTCCGGGATCCTCCAGCGAGGCTGTTCGGATTTATTTGGCTCGCGGGCTGAGCGCTGTTCCCGAGGCTGACCTGCATGTCCGCACGGACGAAGAGTCAGAAATTGAGTTCCACTGGATTCCGCTTGACGACGCCGTGAAAGCCGTCCTTGAAGGGCGCCTGCACAATCCGTCCGCGGTCCTGGGAATCCTTGCAGCGGCCGCCGCGAAGGCTGACGGCTTTTCCAGCCTGCGCCCCGCTGACGCGCCATGGCCCGCGCACCCGAGCCAGCGCTGAGAATGGCCGAAGCCGCCACCCGTACCGCCACCGGCATTGATCGCGGAGTTACGGACTACCTCCAGCACGTCGGAGTGGAACGTGGCCTGGCCGCCAACACTCTGGCTGCCTATCGCCGTGACCTTGCCCGATATTCGAACTTCCTGGCTGGTCAAGGCGCGGAACGGCCCGAAGACGTTACACGGCATCATGTCACCGCCTTTGCCCAAGCCTTGTCCGACGGCTCCGATGGAGCTGCGGCCCTGGGTGTCCGCTCTGCTGCCAGGACCATAGTGGCCGTGCGGGGGCTCCATAAGTTTTGGGCCCTTGAAGGAACCACGACGTCGGATCCCGCCAGCGATGTCCACCCGCCGATGCCGGGCAAACGGCTTCCGAAAGCCATCAGCGTTGGTGAAGTAACGCGGATTCTTGAAGCTGCGGGTTCGGACTCTGCGACCGGCCTGAGGGACCGGGCCTTGCTTGAATTTCTTTACTCCACCGGTGCGCGCATCAGCGAGGCCGTAGGGCTGGATGTTGACGATGTATCCCTGGAGCACGCCGGTGGCGAACCTGCAATCGTCAGGCTCTTCGGCAAAGGTTCCAAGGAGCGGTTGGTTCCTTTGGGCTCTTACGGTGCACGTGCCGTCGGGGCCTATGTGGTCCGGGGCAGGCCGCTGCTCGCTTCCAAGGGCAAGGGAACGCCAGCGTTGTTCCTGAACGCCCGGGGCGGCAGGATCAGCAGGCAAAGTGCCTGGACCATCCTCAAGACTGCTGCGGAGAAGGCAAACATCACCAAGGATGTTTCGCCGCACACCTTGCGGCACTCGTTTGCCACGCATCTTCTGGAAGGCGGGGCTGACGTCCGCGTAGTCCAGGAGCTGTTGGGGCACGCATCGGTAACCACCACCCAGGTCTACACGTTGGTCACGGCTGACACTTTGCGGGAAGTCTACGCTGCAGCCCATCCCAGGGCGCTCGGCTGACGTAGCCCGCTAGTCCAGCACACTGAACGTCAGCTCCACGGCATCGACGAACAAGGCCAGAAGCGACGTCCCCAAACCGGCCACGAGCAAAAGCCCCGGGTGGGCCAGGCCCACCACTACCCGCTTCAACCGCGGCTGTCCCTTGAGGAACTTTTTGGGTACCCGCGTCTTCAACGGTATTTGCCGCCAACCGCGTAACCGCCGGAGGAACCAGGCGCACCGCACGATGAACGCCATCCACAGGACAGAGAGCACCAGCGGGACCGAGGCCAGCATGAGGTTGAAGCCGAGTGCGGTCACCTCCTTTTCGGAGTCACCGATGACGGTTTGTACTGTGGTCGAGATGGAAGCACTCATCACCACGGAGGCAGCCCACACCATGAAGGCCACCACCAGGGCGAGGAAGCGGACGAAAAAATGGCCCAGGACCGTGGCGTCCACTGCTTTGAGGTGGCTGCGGGGCGTGGCATGCAGCACCGCCAGCGTGGACAGCAGCGTTGGCAGGGCAGCGACGAGGACCAACAAATACCAGGTCCATCCAGCCAGGTCCACCACTTCATCCAGAACAATGAGTCCGGCCCACACCACCGTCCAGGTCCAGCCGGCGTAGAGGGGATGCGCCACCACCCAACGGGGCAGCCAGGCGTCGCGCTCCTGCCCGGCTCTGGTGTGTGATGGGGCCTCGGCCACAGGGGCTGCTTCGACATCTTCCCCGGCTTGGGACTTCACCTCATGGTTGATGGCCTGCGGCTGTGCCTG
Organism: Arthrobacter sp. 21a14; assembly: GCA_050627125.1. GTDB lineage: Bacteria > Actinomycetota > Actinomycetes > Actinomycetales > Micrococcaceae > Arthrobacter. The sequence goes on from CP192487.1 coordinate 2,343,199, forward strand.
TGTCTCCGCACGCGTTTCGCCCCCACCTTCGCTCATGGGCTCACTGTAGGCAACAGGGCTCACTGTAGCAATTGGGCTGACTGTGGCAATGGCAGCCCTGCTACACGAGATCGGGTTAAGGTAGGCAGCATGACAGCAGCCCATGTGACACTGTGCTTCCTTCTCCGTGACGGAGCGGACGGGGAACACGTCCTCCTCGGTACCAAGAAGACCGGTTTTGGGCGTGGGAAAGTGGTGGGCGTGGGTGGGCATGTGGAGCCGGGGGAGACGGCAATGCAGGCGGCGTGCCGCGAGGTCATGGAGGAGATCAGCGTGGTGGTTGAAGCCGCAGACCTCATCCCCGCCGGCATCATTGATTTCGTGTTTCCTGCCAGACCCGAATGGAACATGTACACCACCGTGTATCTGACGCGTGCTTGGGTAGGCGAACCGTCCGAGAGCGATGAGATTGCGCCGGAATGGTTCCCGGTGTCCAAGCTACCGGTGGAACGCATGTGGGCCGACGCCGAGCACTGGCTGCCCGCGATGATTTCGGGGCAGCGGATCGCAGTTCGAGTGGACCTGGCTGCCGATAACGAGAGCGTGGCCGAAGTGCACACCATCGATTGGGTCGGAACCGACTAGAAAACAGCCTTTCCAGCATACGACGGCGGGCCGGTCGCCTTTCGGTGACCAGCCCGCCGTCGTATGCTTCCCCGCCGTCGTCTGCTTCCAGCGCGGCCAGGCGCCAAAGGCTACGGCACGTGCCGCTCCTCCGGTCCGTTGTATTCGCTGAGCGGACGGATGAGGGAGTTCGAGGCGAACTGTTCCATGATGTGCGCGGTCCAGCCGGTGATGCGGCTGGCGACGAACAGCGGGGTGAACGTCTGGGTGTCGAAGCCCATGAGGTGGTACGTGGGCCCGGCGGGGTAATCGAGGTTGGGCTTGATGGCCTTGGCTTCGTCCATGGCTTGTTCAAGTCCGTTGTAGAGTCCCAGGAGTTCGGGCCGTCCGTAGTGGGCGATCATTTTGTCCAGGGCGGCCTTCATGGTGGGCACGCGGGAGTCGCCGTGCTTGTAGACGCGGTGCCCGAAGCCCATGACCTTTTTCTTCTGGGCCAGGGCGTCTTCCATCCATGCCCGGGCCCGGACCGCTGCTTCCTCCATGGATTCTTCGCTGCGGATGCCAATCTCGTCGAACGTGTGCATGACGGCCTCGTTGGCGCCGCCATGCAAGGGGCCTTTGAGGGCACCGATGGCAGCGGTCACGGCTGAGTGCAGGTCCGAGAGCGTGGAGGTAACCACGCGGGCTGTGAACGTGGAGGCGTTGAAGGAGTGCTCCGCGTAGAGGATCATCGAGACGTTGAAAGCCTCCACCACCTCCACTACTGCTTCTTCGCCGAAGGTCATCCAGAGGAAGTTCGCGGAGTAGTCGAGGTCTTCCCGCGGTTCCACCACGTCCTGGCCGCGGCGGCGGCGCTGGTCATAGGCCACTACCGCGGGCATGGCAGCCCAGAGGTCGATCGCCTTCTTCATGTTGGCATCGGGGGATGAATCTTCGGCCAGCTGATGCCGGGCTCCCAAGACGGAAGCAGCTGTACGGCAAACGTCCATGGGGTGCGAAGTGGTGGGCAACGTGTCAATAACTGACTTGACCACCGGGTCCAGGGCACGTCCCGCGCGTTCGCGGGCAACAAATTCAGCCAGTTGGGCATCGTCCGGCAGTTCGCCGTTCCAGAGCAGGTAGGCAACCTCTTCAAAGCTGCACTTGGCGGCCAGTTCCTGGACCGGGTAGCCGCGGTAGAGCAGCGAGTTGGTGTCCGGGTTGACCTTCGAGACGGCGGTGTAGTCCACCACGACGCCGGCAAGGCCTTTTTTGATGTCTTCAGCAGCCATGCTGAACTCCTTCGTTCATTATGCAAGCGCCCCGGTTTGCCGGAGTGCTTGCTTTCCCCTTGGTGATTCCCGGACCTAGCGGATGCCAGGGACCTGGAAGTTAAAAACGCCGGTATCGAACTGGTTGTATGCCTCGTAATCAACGAGTTCATAGAGGCGCGCACGCGTGAGCATGTTTTCCACTTGTGCCTCTTGGGTCCCCGCAGCCTTGATCGATTCCAGCGTACGCTCTGCAGCGCCCATCGCAATGCGCAGGAGGGTGACGGGGTAGATGACCATGTTCACGCCCACGCTTTGGAGCTGGTCCACGGTGAAGAGGTCGCTTTTGCCGAACTCTGTCATGTTGGCCAGGATGGGTACATCCACGGCGTCCCGGATGGCCTGGAATTCGCTCAAATCGGCCATGGCTTCGGGGAAGATCGCGTCGGCGCCGGCGTCCACGAGGGCTTTGGCGCGGTCCTGGGCGGCGTGGATTCCGTCGGTGGCGCGGATGTCGGTGCGGGCCATGATGAGGAAGTTCGCATCCCGGCGTGCGTCTGCTGCGGCGCGGATGCGTTTGGTGGCGGTGTCGATGTCGACGACGTTTTTGCCGTCCAGGTGCCCGCAGCGTTTGGGGTTGAACTGGTCTTCGATGTGGCAGCCGGCGAGGCCGGCGTTTTCGAGTTCCTGGATGGTGCGGGCTACGTTCATGGGTTCGCCGAAGCCGGTGTCCGCGTCCACGAGGGAGGGCAGGTCGGTCATGCGGGCGATCTGCCCGGCCCGGGTCGCTACCTCTGTGAGGGTGGTCAGGCCGATGTCGGGCAGGCCGAGGTCGTTGGCCAGGACGGCGCCGGAGATGTAGACCCCGGCGAAGCCCTTCTCCTCGATCAGCCGTGCCGATAACGGGTTGAACGCGCCGGGGAACTGGTGCACGGTGCCGGAAGCCAGCAACTCACGGAGCTTGAGGCGTTTCTGTTCGGGGGTGACTTTGGAGTACAGCATTTAGAACAGTCCTTTCGGCGCGTTGCTGGGGTCGATCACGCCGGGGGCTGCGGTGATGTTCAGTTGGTCCAGTTCGCCCGGGCCGAGGTCGGTGACGCGTTCGACGGCGGTGAGGAACCGTTCGATTTCGGCTTCCTCCACGAGCCCGGCGGCGAGGGTGCGGAACTTGTTGATGTACTGCTCGCGGGCGAACGGCCGGGCACCGAGCGGGTGCGCGTCGGCCACGGCGATCTCATCGGTGATGACCGTGCCGTCCGTGAGGGTGATTTCCACGGTGCCGCCGAAGGCTTTCTCGGTGATGTCCAGGGAGTGGTAGCGGCGGGTCCATTCCGGGTCTTCCACGGTGCTGACCTTCTGCCAGAGGTCCACGGTGTCCGGACGGGCTGCGCGTTCGGGGGCGTAGGAATCCACGTGGTGCCAGGCGCCGTCCTGCAACGCGACGGTGAAGATGTAGGGGATGGAGTGGTCCAGGGTTTCCCGGGACGCGGACGGATCGTATTTTTGGGGATCGTTCGCGCCGGAACCGATCACGTAGTGGGTGTGGTGGCTGGTCTTGATCAGCACCGAGGCCACGTTCGCCGGGTCCGTGAGCTCAGGGTGCTCGCGGTTGAGTTTGCGGGCGAGGTCGATCCACGCCTGGGCCTGGTACTCAGCGGAGTGTTCTTTCGTGTAGGTGTCCAGGATCGCGCGCTTGGCTTCACCGGGCAGCGGCAGGGGGACTTCGTAGGAGGCGTCCGGTCCGTCGAGCATCCAGGCGATCACGCCGTCTTCGCCTTCGTAGATCGGCACGGGGGAGGTCTGTCCGCGCATGGAGCGGTCCACGGCTTCGACGGCCATTTTGCCTGCGAAGGCGGGGGCGTGGGCTTTCCAGGTGGAGATTTCGCCTTTGCGGGACTGCCGGGTGGCGGTGGTGGTGTGCAGGGCCTGGCCCACGGACTGGAAGATCGTCTCAACATCCAGACCCAACAACGTGCCGATACCTGCGGCGGCGGAGGGGCCGAGGTGGGCGACGTGGTCGATTTTGTGCTGGTGCAGGCAGATGGCCTTGACCAGGTTCACCTGGATTTCATAGCCGGTGGCGATGGCCCGGACCAGGTCCTTGCCGTTGGAGCCGACGTGTTGGGCGACGGCCAGGATCGGCGGGATGTTATCGCCGGGGTGGGAGTAGTCCGCGGCCAGGAACGTGTCGTGGTAGTCCAGCTCCCGCACGGCCACCCCGTTGGCCCAGGCGGCCCATTCGGGGGAGACCCGTTCCGTGATACCGAAAACGTGCCCGCCCGTGCCGTTGGCGGACGGGGCGTGGGTCAGGGCCTGGGCGCGTGCTGCGATGATCGGGGCGCGGTTCAGCGAGGCGATGGCCACCGAGGCGTTGTCGATGATCCGGTTGATCACCATATCCGTCACCTCCGGGGTGACGTCGACGGGGTCGGCGGCGACCACGGCGATTTTGTGCGCCAACTGCTCCTCACGCGGGAGGTTCTCTTCGGACGTGTACACGCGGACGTGATGGTTCTTGACCATGATGCTCCTTCTAGGCAGGGGTGGTTCTAGGCAAGGTCTTCAGCGGGCCACATGAGCGGCCTTGACGTGGGTGAGGCTTCGGTGCAAATGAAGTGTGGTGGCGGCTTCGGCCAGCCGCGGGTTGCCTGCGGCGATCGCTTCGGCAATCGCGGCGTGCTCGCCGGCCGCGGCACGGAGCCTCGCGGCGTCATCGGCAGCCAGCCGCCGCACCCGGACCAGGTGCACCCGCAGGCCCCGCATCGCCTGGGCAAGGTAGGAGTTGGAAACCGCGGCGTCGATTGCCTCATCCAGGCGGCCCACCAACGCGTAATACTCGTGCCGGGCAGGATCGGTATCGCGCAGCAGACCCGGCGCCCCCAGCAACTGGGCCTGCAGTTCGGCAAAAACGCCCGGCTCTCCGCGCTGCGCGGCCAACGCCGCGGCCCTGACCTCCAGCGTTTCGCGCAATTCAAACAACTCATCGATGCTGTCCAGCGAAATATCGGTCACGACGACACCGCGCCCACCAGCCGCCGTCGTCAATCCCTCAGCGGTCAGCCGTCCCAGCGCCTCCCGCACCGGCGTGCGGGACACACCCAGCCGCTCGGACTGCTCCACTTCCGCGAGGACGGTGCCCGGCCGAAGGCGCCACTCAATGATGTCTTCACGAAGAGCCGCGTAGGCCCGGTCACTGGCGCGCATGGCTTCAGTGTATACACAAACGTCGATTTAGTCACCAAAAAAGGTTCAATTTGTTATTGATGTATACATCACTAGCGCCCGGCAACGTAGTACACGTTGAATGGATCTTCCTCGAGTTCCTTGACTTCCACGCTGCTGAAGCCGGCATCACGGATCATGGCTGTTGCCAATTCCTTTCCCCAGACGGTCCCCAAACCCTCCCCGCCTTGTCCCAAGGAGACGGCCATGCAGTGAAAAGTGGAGATGGTGTAAAGGAAGGAAGCCCACGGAAGGTCGGTGTTCTTTTCCAGGTTGCTCGACGCGTTGATATCCACCATAAGGAATGTTCCGCCGGGTTTGAGCGCCTTGTGAATATTCTCCAGGACCTGCGCAGGATGCGCTTGGTCGTGGATGGCGTCGAAGGCTGTCACAAGGTGGTATTGGCCTTCTTCCTCAAGCTGGGTTACGTCCCTGGACACGAACCGGACGTTGGGAAGTTTCATCGCGGCGGCTTCGGCTCTGGCCGCAGCCAGCGCGTTGTCAGCGAAGTCGTAGCCGGTGAAGGTGCTGTGGGAAAAAGTGCTGGCTAGCAGGTTTACTGCATGGCCTTCGCCGCAGCCAATATCGGCCACGGCGATTCCTGTGTGCAATGCATCTTCGCAGCCAGTCAAACGGAGGATTGCGTCCAGGAGCGCCGCGTCATTCACTGCTGCACTTTCGGAGGCCATGATGTGGTGGAACTGCGGGTAGTCACCGTAGTTTGTTCCACCCCCCTCCCGGAACGCCCTGACGATCTTGGGAGCCACCTCACCCATCAGTGGGAGATACTGCAATGTGCGGGCCAGGTTTTCCGTTCCCGTCCCGCACAGAACCGGAACAAATTCAGGACGAAGGTAGTACGTGGAATCGCTGGGTTCGAAGTGCACGAATCCTGCGGTCGTCATCCCTCCCAACCATTCGCGGACGTAACGCTCATGTGCTCCAGCAGCGTCCGCCACAAGCTGGCTAGTCGCCGGAGGGAGCGCGGCGAGGGTCTCAAAGAGGCCGGTTTGGTGGCCCACGGCGATGAGCAGTCCGATGGACGAGCTGTTCAGGATGTCAAGCAACCTGCCGCTCGCTTCCTGCACCGCTTCCTCAAGTGACAGTTCGGGCATCGTCGCCGTTTCATACTTCCCGGGCTGGGTGGTCTCCATGGCATTTCCTTGGTCTTCAGGGGGCCGGTGGATCCGGCCTGTTGTCCCAATCCCCACGGTAGATTCAGGTCCCCATGAGCCTCTTCGGGCATTTTCTGCATTTTTTCGACCGAGCGTGGGTCGAACCATGCAGGGCCCGGTGGAACGGCAGCTACGCTCCAGGCCGCTCGGAGATCCCGTGCTGGTGCGCCCAAGCGGCGGCGGCCGTCCTGGAAGTTACGCCGATCTTGGTGAAGATGTTGGCCAAATGACGTCCGGCTGTTTTTTCTGAAATAGTCAGCGACTTGGCAATTTGCCTGTTGCTGGAACCAGCCAGGACGCAGCCCAGTACTTCCACTTCCCGGGACGTCAGGCCGCCAGGCTCCTGGGCAGGCCGCGTCCAGGAGATGTGCTTGGCGCCGAGCTGGTTCCGGATGGCGGCCGCGGTGGCGCGCTCGGCCTCTGCGCGTCCGGTTTCACGCAGGGCAGCCCGGACAGTTGCCAGGCGTTCGTGGATCCGTGCCAGTTCGTAGCGCATGTGTTGGGAACGGTAGGTTTGTGCTGCGGATTCAAGCTCATTGATCGCCTCAGTCCAGCTCCGCTCCTCCATCAACACGGCACCACGCGCATGGTGAGCCCACGCCAGGAAACCGGGGGTCCTGTAGAAAGCTGCGGTCTGTTCAAGTTCCAGGCAATGGGTGGCCGCCGCGCCGGGATCCCGGGGAGCCAGCAGTTCCACAAGGGGCAAGAGAAGGCTGGCCCTCCCCAGGGTTCCGCGGTCCGCCAAGGCAGCCCGAAGGGCCTCTATGGCGGCGTCTGTCTTTCCCGCATCCGCGAGTAGCAGGGCACGTCCTGGCTGCGCATCCAGCCCCAGCCGGCGGGCCAGGGCAAAGGCGGACTCTGCGCCGACCACGTCACCCCGGCGCCGACGGATTTCGCCCAGCTCACAGTAGCCGTCCGCAGCGATCCAGCCGTGGGCATTCCTGAGGCGCTCGGCTTCGTGGGGCATCTCAGCCTCAACCTGTCCCCAATTGCCCTCAGTGCCGAGCAATTGAAGTTCGTGAACACGCGATATCCCGCTGTACATGAAGGATTGGGAGAGTCCGGCGCACCACGTGGCCAGCGCGTCGGTCCAAGCGCGCATCCGTGCGAAGTCAGCCATCTCGTAGCAGAGGTGGATGATCGAGCAGTAAATGTCTCCGCCCCACTCTGCCGGAACCTGCCCCGCCATCACGGGCAGCATGGCCTCGTCCAGGTCCTGGAATCCTCGTGCGGACTGTCCTGTCCGAACCGCCGCCAAGCCGGACAACATGTACCCAAAGCTGGCCAGTTCGGGTGAATCGTGCCTCTGGGTCATCTCCTTGAGGGAAACCGAGGCGGCGAGGGCAGGAACCGGATCACCTTCGAGGTTCATTGCGTCATTGGCCTCGAGGTAGAGAAGGTAGCCGTGTTCGGGCACCTCGGGCATATTCTCCAGCAGCCGGCGCGCACGATTGAGCCACGCCGAAGAAACTGCGAGGTTGCCGCGGATGCCCCACTGCATGGACAGCGTGAGTGCTGTCCGGGCCGCGGCCTGCGTCTGGTGGTCGTCATCCAAGCGATGGAAGATCTCCTCCGAGAGGGACATGGAGCGTTGAACATCTCCCACCCACCAGGCGGAACGGGACAGGATCTCAAGGTCCGGCGAGCTGAGTGGAGCGTCCTCGGCTGCCCGTTCCAAGTTTCGGCGCGCCACGTCCCATTCCCCACGGGCAAAGGCTTCGCGGGCCTCGGAAAGTTGCTGCAGCTGTTGGGACATGGGCTCTCCACGGGTTCGGCTCCAGCTTACTGCGCGAGCCGTTCCTTCGGCAGAAGGCTAGCCCCGGTTCCAGCCGTACTCGTTCTCCGGACGGCCTGGTGTTCCGTAGCGCGGCGCCCTGGTGACCGTCCCGGCGTCGGCCAGGTACTCCAGGTACCGGCGGGCCGTGACTCGCGACATTCCCAAGGCATCCATGACTTCACTCGCCGAGACGGCTTGTTGCCGGGCGCGAACCAAATCCTTGACCGACTCCAGCGTGGAACCGGACAAACCCTTCGGCAGTGGCAGTTCAGTTGGCGCCCGAAGACTCGCGAAGGCCTGGTCCACATCGCTCTGGGAAGCTCCGGCCTTGGAGATGCCGGAAATCGAGCCCGCCAATTGATCACGGAAAGTGCGGTAGCTGTTCAGCTTGTCGGCAAAGGTTGCGTACGTGAATGGCTTGATCAAATACTGCACGACGCCGATGGAAACGGCGCTGCGCACGATGTTCAGTTCACGGACGGCTGTGATGGCAATAATGTCGGCGAAGACTCCCGCAGAGCGCATGCGTCGGGCAACATCCAGCCCGTGGAGGTCCGGCAGGTTCATATCAAGCAGGACCAGGTCCACGGGCGAGCCGGACGCCGCGAACTCGCCAAGAATGCGCAGGGCAGATTGTCCATCCGGGGCCGTCCCCACCAACGTGAACCCTTGGAGCCGGCCCACGTAAATGGAGTGGGCGTCCGAGGCGATGGGCTCGTCCTCGACCACCAGGACGCGGATGTCTGTCATGCCTTCTCTTCCTCGGGGATGGGCGTGGGCAGCACAACATGGAACTGGGCGCCGCCTGGATTGCTGATCGTCATAGTACCGTTCAGCCGCTGGACAGCCTGACGGACCAAGGCAAGGCCGACACCACGTCCATGGGCTCCCCGCGGATTCTCTTGCGCGGACTTGGTGCTGTACCCGTACTGCAACACGTCATCGATCGAAGCAGGATCGATCCCGGCCCCGGAATCCCGAACGGTAAATCCAACGCCGGCCGCACCGGCTTCGACGTCCAGTTCCACCTTTCGAGGCATCTCACCGGACGCCGCAGCATCAATGGCATTGTCCAGGAGGTTTCCCAGAATCGTCACGAGGTCCTGGATTTCCAGACCGCGGACCCCCGAACTCCCTGACGTCCGAACCACCAGTTCCACCCCGCGCTCATGTGCTTCGGCGGCCTTGCCCATCACCAAAGCACTCATCACCGGTTCATCCACCGAAGCAAGCATGTCGTCCGTGAGCTGCTGGCTGAGCTCCAGGTCCTTGGTGGCGAACTCGAGCGCTTGGGGCGTGCGGCCCAACTCAAGAAGGGAAACAATCATATGCAGGCGATTCGCGTGCTCGTGGGTCTGGGCCCGCAACGCATCCGAGAGAGTCTTCATGGTTTCCAGCTCAGTTCCCAAGGATTCAATCTCAGTGCGGTCGCGAATGGTGGCCACTGTGCCGTAGACCGATGGCTTTTGCCGGCTGCGGGCAGGAACGGGGCCCACGGCAGGGGCTTGGTTTACCACCAGGATCCGCGAACCAGTCAAATGGATTTCGTCGTGGGCTGGCCTGCCGGATTCAAAGAGCGCTCGCAGGCTCCCGTCGAAGGGGAGGTCGGACAGCTTGGGAGCATCATCGGGGGAGCGGTCGGCCTCGGAAGGTTCCAATCCCAGCAACTCCGCGGCTTGATCGTTGTACATTACTGCTTTTCCGCGGGTATCGATCAGGATCACGCCTTCACGGACGGAGTGCAGGACCGACTCGTAGTAGGCGAAGAGCTGCGCGAGCTGTTCCGGACCCCAGCCGCGCGTCACGGATCGCAGGTAACGTCCGAGCAGCCAGGAGGCTATGGATCCAAAGAACAACACCACCAGCGCGATGCCGCCAATCACTCCCAGCCTTTCGGCGACATCGGTATCCACTGTCGTTACGGTGATGCCTGCCGCCACCAAGGCCTTGACTGTTCCACCGGCGTCCTTCACCGGCACGATGGTCCGGACCGAGGGCCCCAAGGTACCGGCAGTGACTTCAGTGAAAGTCTCACCCCGGAGAGCAGGGTCGATCGTGCCGATATAGGGCTTGCCCAGCTCTTCGGGACGGGGATGGGTCCATCGGGTCCGGTCGGGAGCCATGATGGTGATGAAATCCGCGTCCGCGTCCTTCATGACCTCCAGCGCATAGGGCTGCAGTATCGACGACGGATCAGAAGTTGCCGCCGCCTGCAACACCAGGGGGTTGTTGGCAATGGACGTTGCGATCGCAAGCATCCGGCTGCCCGCATCCTCGTATGCCCTGTCCCGCGCCTCCAGTACCGAGAACGCGCCGAAGACAGCTGTCAGCACCAGCACGAACAGCAGGTTTGCCACAAACAAGCGGCGGGCGATGCTCCAGCGATGAAACAAGTAGGCCTCCCATGACCAATATGACCGCAACGGTGATGTGTGTCACCCATGGCTGAATGATGGATATCACACAAGGGCAGCGGATTGGACACAAGTGCAGGACCGCAGCGCCTTACACAGTATCCAGAAGGAGAATCCCATGACCTCTCAACGAGGAGAGTCGGCAGTAGCCACCACCGGTGGACGCAGGGGGCTCGACAAGTCGCATTACCTGTACATCGCGGTCATCCTGGCCGTAGTGCTCGGTGCCGTGGTCGGCCTGCTGTTCCCTGAGGTTGGAAAGTCCCTGAAGCCGCTCGGGGACGGCTTCATCAAGCTCATCAAGATGATGATCGCTCCGGTCATCTTCTGCACCATCGTCCTTGGCATCGGTTCCATCGCCAAAGCTGCCACCGTCGGCAAGGTCGGCGGACTCGCACTTGGCTACTTCGTGGCCATGTCGACCTTCGCGCTGGCTATCGGCCTGGTTGTCGGCAACCTCATCCACCCCGGTGAGGGCCTGAAGCTGACTCCGTACGATCCCAACAAGAAGGCGGCCACGGACAGCACCGTGGACTTCCTTATGGGCATCATCCCCAGCGACATTCCCGTCCTGCCCACCCTCCTCGCAGCCATCCTGGTGGGCTTCGCGCTCCAGAAGATGGGTAAGCAGGGCACGCCGATCCTTACCGCAATCGGCCACGGACAACGCCTTGTCTTCCGCATCCTCATCATGATCATGTGGCTGGCTCCCGTCGGCGCTTTCGGTGCGATCGCCGCCGTCGTTGGTGCCACTGGCGCCCAGGCAATCCTCAGCATGTTCACACTGATGCTGGCCTTCTACATCACCTGCGCAGTGTTCATCGTGGTCATCCTTGGCTCCCTGCTCCGTGCCGTGGCCGGCGTCAACATCTTCAAGCTGATGAAGTACCTGGCCCGGGAATACCTCCTCATCTTCTCCACGTCCTCCTCCGAGGCAGCCCTGCCCCGCCTCATCGCCAAGATGGAACACCTGGGTGTCTCCAAGCCGGTTGTCGGCGTGACGGTACCCACCGGCTACTCCTTCAACCTTGACGGCACGGCCATCTACCTCACCATGGCCTCCTTGTTCGTCGCCAACGCCATGGGTACGCCGCTGGACCTGGGTGCCCAGATCTCGCTGCTGGTGTTCATGATCATCGCTTCCAAGGGCGCCGCAGGCGTCACCGGAGCTGGCCTGGCAACGCTCGCCGCTGGCCTGCAGGCACACAAGCCCGAGCTCCTGGGCGGCGTGGGCATGATCGTTGGCATCGACCGCTTCATGTCAGAAGCCCGTGCACTGACGAACTTCACGGGCAACGCCGTTGCCACCGTTCTGATCGGCACCTGGGTCAAGGAAATCGACAACGACCAGGTGGAGCGCGTTCTTTCCGGCAGCGAACCGTTCGACGAGACCACAATGATCGCCCACGGCGCAGAGGCTGAGGCGGCTCCGGAACCTGAAACCCGCCACAAGGCAACCATCTAGCAGGATCAGCTTCACGCAATACAAAGCAACGAGGACCGGCACCCAGGCAGGGTGCCGGTCCTCTGCAGTTCGCCGGGGAAAATACGGCTCAACCCACTAACCTTCGACCTCAACTAGAGGGTAAAGGCTCAAAGAGCAACGAAAGTCAAGTTCCCCGAAATGCCGTGTCGGGCGCTGTAGCCTAGGTGGGTAGCAGCGCTGTACCCAGGGGAACAGCGGCAGGGAAGATCGTCGTCGAAAGAGTGGTTAGATACGTGAGCAGCGAACGGGGAACAGCTACGCTGGGAGACACCGAGCTCGATCTGGAAGACGCCATCATGGGGCCCACGGGCCGTCCTCACCGCGACTTCCCGGAACCGGCTCCGCTTGCCTCCCACGGCCCTGCAAGGGTCATTGCCATGGTCAACCAGAAGGGCGGCGTGGGCAAAACCACGTCCACCATCAACCTTGCAGCGGCGCTCGCGGAATATGGCCGGCGCGTGCTCTTGGTGGACTTTGACCCACAAGGTGCTCTTTCTGCCGGGCTCGGCGCCAATCCGCACGAACTCGATCTCACCGTCTACAACGTCCTCATGGACCGCAAAGTGGACATCCGGGATGCCATCCAGCAGACCGGAGTGGAAGGCGTGGACCTTCTGCCGGCAAACATCGATCTCTCCGCGGCTGAAGTGCAACTGGTCAACGAAGTCGCCCGCGAGCAAGTCCTGGACCGCGCGCTCAAGAGGGTTGAAGATGACTACGACGTCGTTCTGATCGACTGCCAGCCATCGCTCGGCCTGCTGACGGTCAACGCACTGACCGCCGCCCACGGCGTCATCATTCCGTTGATCTGCGAGTTCTTCGCACTTCGCGCAGTAGCGCTCCTCGTGGAAACCATCGAGAAAGTGCAGGACCGTTTGAATCCGCGTCTGCAGGTGGATGGCGTCCTCGCCACCATGTACGACGCCCGCACCTTGCACAGCCGTGAAGTCATCTCGCGCCTCGTGGAGGCCTTCGGTGACAAAGTTTTCGAGACCGTCATCAAGCGTTCCATTAAGTTCGCGGACGCCACCGTGGCCGCGGAGCCTATTACGAGCTATGCCGGTAACCACATCGGTGCAGACGCCTACCGCCGCCTCGCAAAGGAACTTATCTCGCGCGGCGGCGCGCCGTAGCGAACACGTGGGACCGTCACTCGCCGAGGCGGCAAGTCCGGAAAAAACGTCCGACGCCGGCACCTCCGAGGCCCGCAAGGCGGGCTTTGAGGTTCGGCTCGCAAACTTCACCGGGCCGTTCGACCTCCTGCTGGGCCTGATATCCAAGCACAAGCTGGACATTACCGAGGTAGCACTGGCCACCGTCACGGATGAGTTCATCAGGTACATTCGCCGCCTCCAGGAACTGGGGGAGGACTGGGCGCTGGACGAGGCCAGCGAATTCCTGGTGATTGCCGCCACGCTCCTGGACCTCAAAGCTGCCCGCCTCCTTCCCGCTGGCGAAGTAGAGGATGAGGAAGATATTGCCCTTCTGGAAGCCCGGGATCTGCTGTTCGCCCGCTTGCTCCAGTACAAGGCGTTCAAGCACGTAGCAGGTCTCATCAATGAAACCCTCGAACAGGAGGGCCGGAGATTCCCGCGCCAGGTGGCGTTGGAAGGGCATTTCGCGGCGCTACTGCCGGAACTCGTGTGGCGGCACACCCCCGAACAATTTGCGGAGCTTGCCGCCAAGGCACTGAAACCAAAAGACGCGGCGCCCGCAGAGGTGGGATTGGACCACCTCCACGCGCCACCGGTGAGCGTCAAGGAGCAAGCCGGGATCATCGGCGACCGGCTTCAACGTGGAGCCCCGCTCTCCTTCCGAGCGCTGATAGCCGACGCCGAGACGACCCTGGTTGTCGTGGCCCGCTTCCTGGCCTTGCTGGAGATGTTCCGGGACAGGGTTGTGGCATTCGAACAGGCAGGTCCGTTGGCAGAACTCACAGTGCGATGGACAGGGGATGTGGCTGACTGGGACAGCTCGAACCTGAGCGAAGAATACGAAGAAACCAGCGAAGGGACAGTCAATGACTGAGCAGGACATAGCCGCCGACGGCCTTGCTGAGCTCGAAACCCTGCCTGGCGGGGCGCGGGCAGCGTTGGAAGCTGTGCTTATGGTCATCGACGAGCCAGCCACCTCGGAGGAGTTGGCCGCGGGATTGAACGTAACGGTCGCCGTCGTCGAGGATTTGCTGCAGGACCTGCAGCGGGAGTATAGCGGCTATACTGTTAAAGCCCCGGACGTGGATGCTGTCGGCTTTGCCGTTGCCAGCTCTGCCCCCCGGGGTTTTGAATTGCGGAACGTCGCCGGTGGGTGGCGGATCTATTCACGGTCTGATTTTGCGGACATCGTGGGCAGGTTCGTCCTCGAAGGGCAGACCACCAGGCTCACTCAGGCAGCGCTTGAAACACTGGCGGTCATTGCCTACAGGCAACCGGTCTCCAGGGCCCGGGTATCCGCAATTCGAGGCGTCAACGTCGATTCTGTGGTCCGGACTCTAACCCAGCGTGGTCTGATCGAAGACTCCGGGAACGATCCCGAATCAGGGGCTGTCCTGTATAGGACAACCTCCTACTTCCTGGAGCGGATGGGAATCGGCTCGGTGGCGGAACTGCCCCAGCTCTCGCCGCACCTTCCGGGTTTGGAAGGGATCGACGAGTACTACGACGCCAGCCGGATGTAAGCCCGGCACCGCACGATAACTACATACTGATTCACGGCACCGCATGGACGGTGCCACGGCAACAAGGGGCAGACGATGTCTGCCCGGCTGGCTAGTGTTGATTGCAGCACTAAATGCCGGCCATTACTACACAAGGACGGGTCATGACACAGGCGGGACGCCAGGGTTCACCACGTAACAGTTCGGGACGCAACAGTTCTGGACGCAATGAGGCAAGGGGCGGCACAGGCCGCTCCAACGCCGGCGGCTTCTCCGGCCGCGGCGGCAGTGCCGGCGCTGGAAAGCGCAACTTCACTCAGGGCGAGGGCCGCCCGTTCAAGGCTTCAAAGCCACGGGAAGCGGCCCCTTTCGATCCCGATAACCCCACAACGGCTGGCGATTACGATCGCGGCCAGGCCGCCCGGCCTGCCAAGCCCTTCCGCAAGCCCGGCTCCAACAAGCCCGGTTACGGCAAGGCTCCCGGAACACCCGGTGCGTTGAAGCCCAAGGCGAAGCCCGCCAGGCAATACGGCTCCAAGGCTTTCGGCAGCGAACGCTTCGGCCAGAACCTGGGCCCCATCCGCAAGCCTGGCCGCAACCGCGGTCCGCGCCAGGAAGTCCCGCAGTCGGACCTCCACGATGTGGACGGCGTGCGCCTGCAAAAGGTCATGGCGCAGGCCGGCGTGGCTTCACGTCGCGTGTGCGAGGAAATGATCCTCGAAGGCCGCGTCGAGGTAGATGGCGTGGTCACTACCGAGCTTGGCATGCGTGTTGACCCCAAAACCGCCGTGATTCACGTTGACGGTATCCGCATCCAGCTGGACGAAACCCTCGTTTACATGGTCTTCAACAAGCCCAAGGGCGTTGTCTCCACCATGGAAGACCCCGAGGGCCGGCCGTGCATCAGCGACTTCCTGAAGAACGCCAAGGGTGAGCGGCTCTTCCACGTCGGGCGTTTGGATGTCGGCACCGAAGGGCTGCTGTTGTTGACCAACGACGGCGAACTCGCCAACCGCCTGACCCACCCTTCCTATGAGGTGCCCAAGACGTACCTGGTTCAGGTTCGCGGCCCCTTCCCGCAGGGCGTCGGCGCGCAGCTGAAGTCCGGCGTCGAGCTTGAAGACGGTCTGGCAACAGTGGATTCCTTCCGCCTTGTTGACTCCACCCCTGGCCACGTGCTCATTGAGGTTGTCCTGCACTCCGGCAAGAACCGCATCGTTCGCCGTATGTTCGACGCTGTTGGTTTCCCGGTAGAGCGTCTTGTCCGTGTCAAGATCGGTCCCATTGGCCTGGGAGACCAGCGCCAAGGAAGCATCCGCAACCTCGGCAGGCAGGAAGTCGGTCACCTTCTGGCATCTGTGGGGCTCTAGGGCATGTCGGCATTCCGCTCGCACGGCCGCGGCCATCTTGATGGCCCGGTCGTGGTTCTTGGTACAGGCTTGCTTGGTGCCAGCATTGGCCTTGGCCTGCGCGGGCGCGGCGTTCCCGTTTTCCTTTTCGACCCCTCGCCGACGAACCAGGCGGTCGCGGTGGACATTGGTGCTGGCCGGCCCTTGGCTGAGCTTGACGAGCAACCTCAGTTGGTTGTTGTCGCTGCACCGCCTGACGTGACGGCCGACGTCGTGGAGAAAGCCCTGGCGGACTACCCGTCCGCCGTCGTCGTTGACATTGCCAGTGTCAAGGCCACGATTCAATCCCAATTGCGGGAGCGCGGCGTGGACCTGGCCAGGTACGTGGGGACCCATCCGATGGCCGGACGGGAAAAGTCCGGGCCGGTTGCAGCCAGGGGCGAGCTTTTCACGTCCATGCCGTGGGTGGTTTGCCCAACGGAGGAAACCGACACCGACGCACTGCAGACGGCACGTTCGCTGGCGGGGGACCTGGGGGCAATCGTCTCCCAGTTCACCGCTGATGAGCACGATGAAGCGGTGGCTTTGGTCTCGCATCTGCCGCAGATCATGTCTTCGCTCTTGGCGAGCCGCTTGCAGGGGACACCCCTGCATGCGCTGTCCTTGGCCGGGAACGGGTTGCGGGACACCACCCGCATCGCTGCCAGCGATCCCACCCTGTGGGTGCAGATCCTGGGTGGCAACGCGGAAAAGGTTGTTTCCATCCTCCACGGCGTTCGTGAGGACCTGAATCGGTTGATAGGGACTTTGGAAGCGCCGAGTGCGCCCGGAGCGCGGTTGGATCTCGCCCAGCTCATCAGTGAAGGCAACGCCGGACAGGCCCGGATTCCGGGCAAGCACGGCGGGCCTCCACAAGCGTATTCCTGGCTTACGATCCTCGTGGATGACAAGCCTGGCCAGATCGCGCAGCTCCTGACCGAAATTGGGGAGATCGGCGTGAACGTCGAAGACCTCCGGCTCGATCATTCATCGGGCCAGAACGTGGGCATGGTGGAGCTCTCAGTCCTGCCGAGCAAGCACGACCTCCTTGTTGAAGCCTTAACCGACCGTGGATGGCGGGTACTCCAGTAATGACGCGTGAATTCTTTGGGCCGGAGACAGTCGCCCGCCCCGGCAAGCCGCTCGTGATCGCGATCGACGGCCCCTCGGGGTCGGGCAAGTCCAGCGTCAGCAAGGAAGTTGCCCGGCGCTTGAAGCTGGCGTACCTGGATACCGGTGCGATGTACCGCGCACTCACGTGGTACTGCCTCAAAACAGGGCTCGACCTCCAGGACGGCGCTGCGGTGGAGCAGGCTTCCAAGCTCATGCCCCTGGAAATCAGCACCAGCACCGCTACCGAGTATGTGGCAGTAGACGGCACGGACATTACCGATGAAATCCGTGATCCCTTGATTTCGTCTTCCGTGAGCGCCGTCGCTACTACATTGGGTGCCCGCACGGAGCTGATCCGCCGCCAGCGCCAGCTCATCGACCAGCACCATCACCGGATGGTGGTGGAGGGACGCGACATCACCACAGTGGTTGCCCCCAACGCCGAGGTCCGCATGCTCCTGACCGCAAGCGAAGAGGCCAGGCTCCGGCGTCGTGGTATTCAGTTGGGCGGTACGCAGACCAAGGAACAGCTAGCCGCGCAGGTGACACAGCGTGATGCCAAGGACTCCACGGTGGTGAACTTCACCCAAGCGGCTGACGGCGTTGTGACGCTCGATTCCTCGGACCTGGACTTTGAGGAAACAGTGGAAACAGCCCTCGCGATCGTTAGCAAGGTCATCTATGGCGACTAATAACCAGCTTCCTGCGCTCCACCTTCCGGCTAGGTGGACACGCATTTGGAGCCGGGCCGTTGGCTGGTTCCTGGATCATGTCATCTACCGGACGGTGGTGTCGGGCAAGAGCAACATACCCGCCGCTGGTCCAGTGATCTTTGCCGCTAACCACATCAGCTTCCTGGACGGTCCAGTGATGTTCGGCGCTTCGCCGCGTCCCATGCACATCCTGGTCAAGAAAGAGATGTTCCGTGGATTCCTGGGCCGCGTCCTCAAGGGATCAGGGCAGATTCCCGTGGACCGAAGCGGTGACCGCAGCGCCCTGCACGTGGGCAAGCAATTGCTCGACGCCGGCCGTTGCGTGGGGATCCTGCCCGAAGGTACCCGGGGGAGCGGCTCTGCTGAGAGCATCAGCAACGGTGTCGCCTGGCTGGCTATCAACTCCGGAGCCACCGTCATACCCGTCGCGATTCTCGGAACCCGTGCGGGTGATGAGCACCGCGACCATATTCCCAAACTCCGCCGCAGGCTGTATGTCAGCTTCGGCGAACCCCTCACGGTGCAGCGCCGGAAGGGCGAACCGGGGCGTGTTTCAATGGACAGGGCGGCTGCGGCAATCCGCGATGCACTGGCCGAACACGTCCAGGATGCAGTCAGGACTACAGGGCAGGGCCTTCCCCAGGAACCTCCGTCCGGACCATCCACACCGCAGCACCGCCAAACAGAAGTAGCCGGGACGCCGGCAGACCACCATTAAGGAACGTGCAATGAGCGATACGACTCAAAAATCCGGCCTCCACGGAGCCGGCGACGACGAATACACGCCCACCGGCACCGACCAGGTGGCTGAAAACCTGGCTGCCCTGGACGACGAAGAGGCCGAACTCCGTGCGGCCACCCTCCGGGCCGGCCTGGACGATTACGACCTCGACGAAGAAGATGCGGCGCTGCTCAGCGGCGAATACGGCGATGAAGGCGACGAAGGTCCCCTCAAGCTGGACCCGGTTTTGGCCATCATCGGCCGCCCCAACGTGGGCAAGTCCACGTTGGTCAACCGCATCCTTGGCCGCCGCGAAGCCGTCGTTGAGGACACCCCGGGCGTTACCCGCGACCGCGTCATGTACTCTGCCCGCTGGAACGGCCGCAACTTCACCTTGGTAGACACCGGCGGATGGGAACACGATGCCAAGGGCATCCACGCCCGTGTTGCCGAGCAGGCCGAGATGGCTGTTGAGCTTGCCGACGCTGTTCTCTTCGTCGTGGACTCCGCCGTTGGCGCGACTGCAACGGATGAAGGCGTCATGAAGATGCTGCGCAAGAGCAAGAAGCCGGTCATCATGGTGGCCAACAAGGTGGATGACTTCGCGCAGGAAGCTGACTCCGCTGCACTGTGGGGCTTGGGCTTCGGCCAGCCGTACCCGGTGTCCGCCCTCCATGGCCGCGGCGTAGCCGACCTCCTGGACCACGTCATGGACACCCTGCCTGAGTTCTCCCTCGTGGAGGGCGTAGAGCGTTCCGGTGGACCCCGCCGTATCGCCCTGATCGGTCGCCCGAACGTCGGTAAGTCCTCCCTGCTGAACAAGCTTGCAGGCTCCGAGCGCGTAGTGGTGGATCCGCTGGCCGGCACTACCCGTGACCCGGTTGACGAATTCATCGAACTTGGCGAT
Organism: Arthrobacter sp. 21a14; assembly: GCA_050627125.1. Lineage (GTDB taxonomy): Bacteria > Actinomycetota > Actinomycetes > Actinomycetales > Micrococcaceae > Arthrobacter. Next base: position 2,362,624 of record CP192487.1, read on the forward strand.
CGCACGTGGCGCTTCGTGGACACCGCAGGTATCCGCCGGCGCCAGCACATGGCACAGGGCGCCGACTTCTACGCTTCACTGCGTACGCAGGCCGCGCTCGAAAAGGCGGAGGTCGCCGTCGTGCTCCTCGCCGTGGACGAAGTCCTCAGCGAACAGGACGTCCGCATTCTGCAGTTGGCCATTGAGTCCGGCCGTGCCCTGGTGCTCGCGTTCAACAAATGGGACCTGCTGGACGACGAACGCCGCCGCTACCTCGAGCGTGAAATCGAGCAGGACCTGGCCCACGTTGAGTGGGCTCCGCGTGTCAACATTTCCGCGAAGACCGGCTGGCACAAGGACCGCTTGGTTCCTGCTTTGGATACTGCGCTGGAGAGCTGGGACCGCCGTATCCCCACTGGCCGCCTGAACGCGTTCCTGGGTGAACTGGTTGCTGCCCACCCGCACCCGGTTCGTGGTGGCAAGCAACCGCGTATCCTCTTCGGCACCCAGGCTTCCAGCCGCCCGCCGAAATTCGTGCTGTTCACCACCGGTTTCCTGGATCCTGGATACCGCCGCTTCATCACGCGTCGCTTGCGCGAAACGTTCGGCTTCGAAGGCACGCCCATCGAGGTCAACATGCGCGTTCGTGAGAAGCGCGGCAAGAAGCGCTAAATGAGACGGGCATCACAGTCGACTTTGGCTCTGATGGCATTGGCACCCTCCAACTTCGTGTAAGCTTTTGGAGGTGGTTCGGCCGGACTGCTTAGGTGGGACTCTTCGGAGGAAAACCTGGGCGGAGAACGGTGGAACCAGCGGGCTGTAGCGCAGCTTGGTAGCGCACTTGACTGGGGGTCAAGGGGTCGCAGGTTCAAATCCTGTCAGCCCGACCATAATGGCCGGAATCGCGCGGAAACGCGGGGTTCCGGCCTTTGGTCGTTAAGTCCGAATCTGCGTGGGCAGCGGCAAGCCCGCTCTTGTTCGCTCCTCTCGCCGTTGTGCGGTGAGGAGGGCGAACAAGGGCGGGAATGGCCAACCCCGACGTCGAAGCTCAGGCCTTCTGCAGCGCCCCCAGCGCGCGTACCAGGGGTTCGAGTTCCGGAACCTGCTCAGCGGCTTCCAGAGCCGACGCCAGGGTCTCATTGTGGACAGGCTTTGCTGCCTCAAGCAGCTTTTGGCCGGCGACTGTGAGCTCGGTATAGATCCCGCGCCGATCATCCGCGCAGAGGATCCGCGTCAGCAGCCCCCGGTCCTCCAGGCGGTTGACCAGGCGGGTGGTTGCGCTGCTGGAAAGAGCCGTGGCCCGGGCAAGTTGCTGCATGCGCATGTGCCATCCGTCCTGGCGGCTCAGGGCGTCAAGAACCGTGTATTCCACCACCGACAGCTCGGTGGAAGCCTGGAGTGCTTTCTCGAGTTCTGCCTCGATGCTTCCATGCAGGGCAGCGAGGGTGCGCCATCCCTGTGCCCGTACTTCTACGGCGTCATCCTTGATGCCCATGCCTGTTGTGCTCCTGCCTTGGTTTGCGTATCAGTGCAGCCGACCGAAAGTAGTTGCTTGCGCAATTATCTAGCGTGTGCAACTATATATACAGCGTCTGCAACTATTATTCTACGGGTTTCCAGAGGCGCACATCCACTTTGCTTTTGGGAGCCCCCATTTAAGGAGTTCCACATGCCCGCAGGGTTGATAGCCCTCGCCCTTGGCGGATTTGGCATCGGATTAACCGAGTTCGTCATCATGGGCCTCTTGCCGGAAGTAGCGGCAGATTTCCAAGTGAGCGAGGCCTCGGCAGGCTGGTTCATTTCCGGCTATGCGCTCAGCGTGACAGTCGGCGCCCTTCTGGTTACTGCCGCCGTTACCAGGCTTCCGCGCAAGCCCGTCCTTGTTGGACTGCTTGTTCTGTTCATCGTCGGCAACTTCCTCTCCGCTATCGCCGACTCGTACCCGGCGATGCTTGTGGGCCGCATTATTGCGGCGTTGTGCCACGGTGCGTTCTTCGGAATCGGCTCGGTGGTGGCGGCCAGCCTGGTACCTGCGCACAAAAAGGCCGGTGCCATTGCCATCATGTTCACTGGACTTACTGCTGCCAACGTCCTTGGCGTTCCTTTCGGCACGCTCCTTGGCCAGAACCTGGGCTGGCGTTCAACGTTCTGGGCCATCACCGGAATCGGTGTGGTGGCACTGCTTGGTATCGCGTTGATGGTGCCGAAGGGGAGTGCGGAGCCGACCAAGGGCCTCCGTAGCGAACTGGGTGCCTTCAAATCCGGCCAGGTCTGGCTGTCCCTCCTGGTGACGATTTTGGGTTTCGGCGGCATGTTCGGCGCTTTCACGTACATCGCCTTCACGCTTACTGAAGTCTCCGGGTTTGAGCCTGGCGCAGTTCCGTGGTTGCTGGTGCTCTTCGGCGGCGGACTGTTCGTCGGCAACTTCCTGGGCGGGAAGGCGGCCGACAAAAACCTGGACGGATCGCTCGTCATCATCCTCGCCGGCTTGGTGCTGGTCCTGCTTTTCTTCGCCCTCACCGCATCCAGCAGCATCGCTACTTTGGTCTCATTGGCCCTCATGGGCGGCTTCGGTTTCGCTACGGTCCCCGGTCTGCAGATGCGCGTGATGCACTTTGCCTCCTCCGCGCCCACGTTGGCATCCGGTGCCAACATTGGTGCCTTCAATCTGGGTAATGCCCTGGGCGCCTGGCTCGGAGGAGTCACCATTTCGGCTGGCCTGGGCTACACCTCGCCCATCTGGGCAGGAACCGCGATTACTGTGGCCGCGTTACTGGTCATGCTTGCTGCCGCTGCAGCAGCCAAGCGCAAGGAAGTTCCCGCAGCAAAGGCCACGCCCGACGTCGAACGCGAACCTCAAGGGGCGGCCGTCACCTAACGTCGTATCAGGGAAAGTGAAAGCCGACCGGGGAAAATGAAAGCCCGCCGTGGAACGGTTCAACCGTTCCACGGCGGGCTTTCAGCGTCTCAGGCCTGGTTATGGCTTGGGTGTGCTGTCGCGGGCTTCCTGCTCTGCTCTCTTGGTAGCCTTGGTTCGTTCGCTCTCTGCATGCTTTAACACCCGCATCTGCTTGCCCCGCCGGCGCCACAGGGCCCAAAGAACAGTAACCACCACAAAAATCACTGCAGCCGCTACGGCCGAGATCGCGGTCCAGGTGGTGAAGAATCCGGCATCCACGCTTAAGGTGCGCTGGCCGGCGTGCGCTGATTCGGTGGAACCGAACACAATGCCTGCCGTCAGCAGGTTGGGCGTGGCGATGGCGACGGCCGCCAGCAGGATGACGATCTTCCAAGGCCAGGAGACAGCCTTGTGGGTTGCCTGCCACGCCACCACAAGGGGAATGAAGGTAAAGACGAAGCCGTAGAACATGCCCACCAGTACGCTCGCGCCGAGGTCCCGCCGGATCTGCCCCGCCACGACGTCGGACCACCAACGCGGCAGAATGGCCCCGAGGATGAAGTATGCTGCCACAGCGACAAGCAATGCCACCAGGATCAGAATAATTTTGACGCCCCAATTGCGTTTTTTCCGAGCCGGTACTTGTGCTTGTTCAGTCATGGGTCAATCATGGCAGAGACCTCATCAGGCACAGGGGAATTGTGCCTATACTTTCAGCGGTGGCCGGATGCCCGGGCCGCCGTCGAGATCCGTAAATGTCCCGATGAAAGGCGACCCATGAGCAATATTCCAGCCGATCTTTCCTACACCGCAGAGCACGAGTGGGTTTCTGCCCCTGACGCCGATGGCGTGGTGCGGATTGGTATTACCGACTTCGCGCAGGACGCCCTGGGTGACGTCGTTTACGCCCAGATGCCCGAACCCGGGACCAAGATCACCGGGAATGAAGTTGTTGGCGAGGTGGAATCCACCAAGAGCGTCAGCGATATCTATGCTCCTGTTAGCGGAGAAGTCATTAATCGGAATGACTCTTTGGACCAGGATCCGGCACTGATCAACTCTGATCCTTATGGCGATGGTTGGCTTTTTGAAGTAAAGCTGGCAGAAGCCGATGCAGTGGATTCCCTGCTCAGTGCATCGGAGTACGAACAACAGGTAGGCTAAAGTTATCTGGCCCGCCCGGCTGCATTCTTTTAGCCAAGGACGCGGGAAGGCGGGCCAGCAACCGATTTGCCCGGCGGTACCGGGAGGCGGAAGTGCCTGGCAGGGTTTGGAACTGCCGGCGGATGAGGAGGAAATTCCATGGTTGGCGGCGAACAGAATCAAGCCAATGTCGGGAAGGGCGCGGAAGAGCAACCCACGTCGGAGACCACCTCGATCAGCATCACGCCAACGTGGGACGAGCCCAGCGTTGCACCCAGGCTTGCACCCGAAGAGCGTGCGTCCGTTGATGCCCTGCCGCCGGACTCTGCCTTGCTCATTGCGCACAGCGGACCAAACGCAGGAGCCCGGTTCCTCCTGGACGCCGATACCACGACGGCCGGCAGGCACCCCGACGCCGACATCTTTCTGGATGACGTCACGGTGTCCCGCAAGCACGTGGAGTTCCACCGCACCCCAACGGGCTTCGAACTGGTGGATATGGGCAGCCTCAACGGAACTTACGTGAACCACGACCGCGTGGATCGAGTGCAGTTGAAGAGTGGTAATGAGGTTCAGATCGGCAAATTCCGGCTGACCTACTACTTGAGCCTTGGCCGCCCGGCGGGCCAAGTCTGACCCCGGGGTACCTGCCTGTGGCAATGGCCCAGCCGGAACGTCGCGGACCGCAGGTCCTGAACATTGGGGAAGTACTGGCTCAATTGAGCGACGACTTCCCCGGTATGAGTGCGTCCAAAATCCGCTTCCTTGAGGAAAAGGGCCTCATCAATCCCAAGCGGACCCCTGCCGGATACAGGCAGTACGCGGACAGTGATGTTGAGCGACTCCGTTTTGTCCTTGCCCTTCAGCGCGACCAGTACTTGCCGCTGAAAGTCATCAAGGATTACCTGGACGCGATTGATCGCGGCGAGCGGCCTGAGAACCTTCCTCCGGGTGTCACGGTGTCACCCCGGGTGGTTTCGGCGGAGATGGCTGCGGAAATCCAAGGCCGTGCGCGCGCCCTGACCGAAGAGCAACTCCGGACCGAATCAGGTGCAAGCGTTCCCTTGCTGGAGTCACTCCTGAGCTTCGGGCTGATCAGCCACGTTGGCGGCAAGTTCGACGAACACGCCCTCCAGGTTGCGCGTGCTTGCGTCCAGTTGGAGGGTCACGGTTTGGAGCCTCGCCATCTCCGGCCGTTCCAGGCTGCAGCCGAGCGCGAGTTCGGCTTGGTGGAAAGAGCGGTTGCGCCCCTGACATCCAGGCGCGACGCAGCCTCCCAAGCACGGGCTGCCGAGGCAGCGCGTGAAATCAGCGAACTGTGCCTGACACTGCACAGGGCGCTCGTCCACGACCGTATCTCCCGGATGGACACCTGATGATCGAAGTTGAAATTGTCGGCGTCCGGATAGAACTGCCGTCCAACCAGCCCTTGGTCCTCCTTCGCGAAATCAAGGGGGAGCGGCATGTCCCCATCTGGATTGGAACACCTGAAGCCAGTGCCATCGCCCTGGCCCAGCAAGGTGTTGTCCCACCGCGACCCATGACCCACGATCTCCTGATTGACGTCGTGGAGTCCCTGGGGCATTCAATCATCAGCGTTAACATCGTGGCAGTTGAAGACAACATCTTCTATGGGCAGCTGCAATTCGATGACGGCACGGTGGTCAGTTCGCGCGCTTCTGATGCGTTGGCCCTTGCATTGCGGGCCAAATGCCGCATTTGGTGCGCGGATGCAGTCATGGAGGAAGCCGGTGTCCGGATCACCGAGCATGACGAAGGCGAAGATTCAGAGCCGGATCCCAGTGTGGACGAAGAACGTGAGATGCGGCGTTTCCGCGAGTTCCTGGACGACGTGGAACCTGAGGATTTCGAAGGCTGAATCACCCTAAGCCTAAAGTTGAGGGTGAAACTTTCGACACGACCGGATTTTGCGCCCGGGGTCTTTGACCTAGGGCCCTCCCGGGCCTAACGTCGAAGGTATCAAGTTCCCGTTGCATACACTGCCCGCGCAAGTCACACTGGAAGGTGCCGACTTGTGGGAATTACACGGCTGATTTTCGGCGTTGTGATCAGTGGTACGCACCGTCCCCAAGGGAACTGAGAACAAGGAGGTCACGTGAGTCCGAAAGGCGAAGCAGGCGAGCTGAAGCAGGCCTCGACCGGCATTGCTGCGCCCGCATCCGGCGCCCAAGGTTTGCTCTTCACAGAGGACCTTCCCGTGCTGGACGAGGACGCGGGCTACCGCGGGCCGACTGCCTGCAAAGCTGCAGGTATCACGTACCGTCAGCTGGACTATTGGGCACGCACCGGCTTGGTCGAGCCGGCCGTCCGTGGAGCTGCGGGTTCCGGCTCGCAACGTCTCTATGGATTCCGCGATATTTTGGTGCTCAAGGTGGTCAAGCGACTGCTTGATACCGGTGTTTCCCTCCAGCAGATCCGCACTGCCGTTGAGCATCTTCGCGAGCGTGGCGTTGAAGACCTTGCGCAGATTACGCTGATGAGCGATGGCGCCAGTGTCTACGAATGTACCTCTGCCGACGAAGTCATTGACCTCGTGCAAGGCGGACAGGGTGTCTTTGGCATAGCGGTGGGACGTGTATGGCGGGAAGTCGAGGGAAGCCTTGCCGCGCTTCCGAGCGAGCACGCCGCCGAGCAGTCCTTTCCGGACGACGAATTGAGCAAGCGGCGGGTTGCACGCCGTATTGGCTGAAAAAGCCCAACTGGATCTCTTAGTAACGGAAGAAGCCGCCCCTCGATGCAGGGTGCGGCTTCTTCCGTTGTACGGCTGGTGCGTTGCGGGTTAGCGCTGCTGCCGATTCCGCGAGCTGGTTTGGCCCTGAAGCAGGCTCTGCAAGAGTGCGTCGAAAAGTTTTGCGGAGTTTTTGGCGGAATCGCCTGGCCAGTGGTGAACGGAATGCGCCGCCCCTTGGATCTGCTGCCAATTCGCTTGTTCTGGAATGTGCGGGGTCAGGAGCAACTCGCCGAACATGGACTCCATCTCGGACAGCCGGAAGGTGTGCTCGGCTGACCCGGTGCGAACGCGGTTGGCGACGATTCCCGCTGGCGCCAGGTGCGGAGCAAATTCCTGCCGGAACAACTGGATGGCGCGCATGGTTCGTTCGGTACCGGCCACGGAGAACAGACCGGGCTCGGCCACGAGTACTACGCGGTCGCTCGCGCTCCATGCCATGCGCGTGAGCCCGTTCAGCGAAGGAGGGCAGTCCACAAGGATCAGTTCGTAGTTGGTGGTGCCGGCAAGAACGGCGGAGAGCCTGCGAAGGTCGCGTCGGCCGAGGTCCGGGCGATCGTAGATGCCCGTGAACGCGGATCCGACAGCAACGTCAAGCTTGCCGCCGCTGGAACCGTTGGAGACCCAGCTGCTGCTGGCGACGTTCTCGGGGAGTTTGGCTTTCCGGGGACTCTTGAGCATACGGCCAATGTCCAGCTGCTCGCCTCGCTGGACGCCGAGGGCCGTCGTAGCGTCGGCATGGGGATCGAGGTCCACCACGAGGGTTGGAATGCCGGCCGCGAGGGCCGCGGACGCCAGGCCGGTGGTCACGGACGTCTTTCCCACTCCGCCTTTGAGGCTGCTGATGCTGACTACTTGCACTTGAAAACCCAAAACCTAACGCCGGTTGCCGTATCGCGCTGTTTTCCGCTCCGGGAACGCCGGAGCCGGGGCTTGCCGAAGCCCCTCCAACATCATATGGGGCGGGGCCGTGGATTCCCGCTTTCTACGCGCCCGGACGCCGGGGGATGCTGAGAGCATTAGCACGATGGGGAGTCGCGCGCACGCATATACAGCCCAGATGACGATTCCATTGTGATGGTTGCCACAAAGATTTGTGTTTGATGCTGGCGGCACTACACACTGTGACCACCGACCGATCCACCCGCAATGATGCAGGAGAAGTATGTTTTCGAAAATTCTGGTGGCCAATCGCGGCGAAATCGCGATCAGGGCGTTTCGCGCTGGTTATGAACTGGGCGCCAAGACCGTAGCCGTCTTTCCGCACGAGGATCGCAACTCGATCCACCGGCAGAAGGCCGACGAAGCTTACCTGATCGGCGAGGTGGGCCACCCTGTCCGCGCCTACCTGGACGTCGAGGAGGTTGTCCGCGTCGCCAAGGAAGCCGGCGCCGACGCCATCTACCCCGGCTATGGCTTCCTCTCGGAAAACCCGGACCTGGCCCGTGCAGCCAAGGCTGCGGGAATCACCTTCGTGGGTCCGCCCGCGGAGGTCCTGGAGCTCGCAGGCAACAAGGTTGCTGCCTTGGAAGCTGCCCGCAAGGCAGGTGTCCCCGTGCTGAAGTCGAGCAAGCCTTCAAAGGACCTCGACGAACTGATCGCGGCAGCCGACGAAATCGGCTTCCCGATCTTCGCCAAGGCCGTTGCCGGCGGTGGTGGACGTGGCATGCGTCGCGTGGAGACCCGTGAAGCCCTCCCCGAGGCCCTGCAGTCCGCCATGCGCGAGGCCGATGCCGCGTTTGGCGATCCCACGATGTTCCTCGAGCAGGCGGTGCTGCGCCCGCGCCACATCGAGGTGCAGATCCTGGCGGACGCCGAAGGTAACGTCATGCACCTGTTCGAGCGTGACTGTTCGTTGCAGCGCCGCCACCAGAAGGTAGTGGAAATCGCGCCAGCGCCCAACCTGGATGAAAACATCCGCCAAGCGCTCTACCGTGACGCCGTAGCCTTCGCCAAGGCCCTGAACTATGTCAACGCCGGAACGGTTGAGTTCCTGGTGGACACCGAGGGTGAGCGCGCCGGCCAGCACGTTTTCATTGAAATGAACCCCCGCATCCAGGTTGAGCACACTGTGACCGAAGAAATCACGGATGTGGACCTCGTGCAGGCGCAGATGCGTATTGCCTCGGGGGAGACCCTCGCGGACCTTGGCCTGAGCCAGGAAACAGTATCCATCAAGGGTGCCGCGCTGCAGTGCCGCATCACCACGGAGGATCCGGCCAACGGCTTCCGCCCGGACGTCGGAAAGATCACCGGCTACCGTTCCGCAGGTGGCGCGGGCGTGCGTCTCGACGGCGGTACGGTCTACTCCGGTGCCGAGATCAGCCCGCACTTCGACTCCATGCTCGTCAAGCTGACGTGCCGAGGCCGCGATTACCCGGCTGCGGTTGCCCGTGCTCGGCGTGGCCTGGCAGAATTCCGCATCCGCGGCGTGTCCACCAACATTCCGTTCCTGCAGGCCGTGCTGGCCGATCCGGACTTCAACGCCGGTAACGTAGCCACGGACTTTATCGACAAGCGCCCTGAACTGCTCAAGTCCCACATCTCTGCCGACCGTGGAACCAAGCTGCTCACCTGGCTGGCCGAGGTCACCGTGAACAAGCCCAATGGCGAGCTCAAGGTCCACTCTGACCCCGCCAGCAAGCTGCCCGTGGTCGATGGCCCGGTTCCCACATCAGGTTCGCGCCAGAAACTGCTGGAACTTGGACCGGAGGGCTTCGCCAAGGCGCTTCGCGAGCAGCAGGCCGTGGCCGTCACTGATACCACTTTCCGTGACGCACACCAGTCGCTCCTGGCAACACGAGTCCGCACCCGCGACCTCGTAGCGGCCGGCCCGGCCGTCACGGCGTTGCTGCCGGAGCTGCTTTCCGTGGAGGCCTGGGGCGGTGCAACGTACGACGTCGCGCTTCGCTTCCTTGGGGAGGACCCTTGGGACCGCTTGGCTGCTCTGCGCCAGGCGCTGCCGAACACCTGTATCCAGATGCTTCTCCGCGGACGCAACACTGTTGGTTATACGCCTTACCCGGAAGAGGTGACCGAGGCGTTCGTCAACGAGGCAGCGGCTACCGGCATTGACATCTTCCGCATCTTCGACGCCCTCAATGACGTCAACCAGATGGCCCCGGCAATCCGGGCTGTGCGTGCAACAGGGACTGCCGTCGCAGAGGTCGCACTCTGCTACACCGGTAACCTCCTTGACCCCAACGAGGACCTGTACACCCTCGACTACTACCTGGACCTCGCCCAGAAGATCGTCGACGCCGGTGCCCACATCCTTGCCATCAAGGACATGGCAGGTCTCCTGCGTCCCGCTGCGGCTGCCAAGCTCGTCTCCGCCTTGCGAGAGCGTTTCGACCTGCCCGTGCACCTGCACACGCATGACACCGCCGGTGGGCAGCTCGCAACGCTTCTGGCGGCCGTCGACGCCGGAGTGGACGCCGTTGACGTCGCTGCTGCCTCCTTGGCCGGGACTACGAGCCAGCCTGCCGCTTCGGCGCTGGTGGCGGCATTGGCCAATACGCCGCGCGATACCGGGATGAGCCTTGCCAACGTCGGTGCACTGGAGCCTTACTGGGAAGCGGTTCGGCGTGTCTACGCGCCGTTCGAGTCCGGCCTGCCGGGTCCCACAGGGCGTGTGTACCAGCACGAGATCCCAGGTGGCCAGCTATCCAACCTTCGCCAGCAGGCCATTGCCTTGGGCTTGGGGGAGCAGTTCGAAGCCATCGAGGACATGTACACGGCGGCAGACCGCATCCTGGGGCGCCTGGTCAAGGTGACTCCTTCCTCCAAGGTGGTGGGTGACCTTGCCCTGCACCTCGTTGGACTGAACGCGGATCCGGAAGACTTCAACGAGAATCCGCAGAACTACGACATCCCGGACTCCGTCATCGGCTTCCTTTCCGGCGAACTCGGAGATCCTCCCGGAGGCTGGCCCGAGCCGTTCCGTACCAAGGCCCTCCAAGGCCGCAGCATCAAGGTCCGGGACGTCGAGATCAGTTCAGAGGACAGCGCCGCGCTGAAGGGTGATTCGAAGACCCGCCAGCACACCCTGAACCGGTTGCTCTTCGCAGGTCCTACCAAGGACTACCTCAAGAGTGTGGAGACCTACGGCAATATCTCCGTGCTGGACACCCGTGATTACCTCTACGGTTTCCAGCAGGGCTCAGAGCACGTGATCGAGCTGGAGAAGGGTGTCCGCCTCATTGCCCAGCTTGAGGCCGTGTCCGAGGCTGACGAGAAGGGCATGCGTACAGTGATGTGTACGCTCAACGGCCAGTCGCGTCCGGTGGTTGTCCGTGACCGTTCCGTAGTGAGCAACGTCAAGGCGGCGGAGAAGGCCGACCCAGCACAGCCCGGCCAGGTCGCAGCCCCGTTCGCTGGAGCCGTCACGGTCACGGTCAAAGCGGGCGACGTCGTCAACGCCGGCGACACCGTTGCCACCATTGAGGCAATGAAGATGGAAGCATCCATCACGACGTCGGTGGCCGGCACGGTCTCGCGCCTGGCCATCTCCTCGGTGGAGCAGGTCCAGGGCGGCGATTTGCTGCTCGTGATCGGCTAACGATCCACCAACGAAAAACCCCTTCCGGAGGAATTCCGGAAGGGGTTTTTCGTTTACGGTGGTGTTTTTGCTGTGCTGTGTTCAGTAACTACTGCGCGCGGGGCGCTGAATACATCTCTTCGATCACGGCGTCAAAGTCCTTCATGACCTGAGCGCGCTTGACCTTCAGCGACGGAGTGAGGTGGCCTGAAGCCTCCGTGAAGTCCGCGGGGACTATCCGGAAGGACTTGATCGCCTCCGCCTGGGAGACAGACTGGTTGGCTTTGCTGATGAGGTCCTGGACGGCAGCCCGTACAACCGCGTTCCCGGCAGCTTCAGCCAAGGAGGTACCGGATGGAAGTCCGTGGCGTTCCAGCCATCCCGGCAACGCCTCCTCATCCAAGGTCACCAAAGCACCGATGAACGGACGGTTATCGCCTACTACCAGGACCTGGGAAACGAGCGCGTCCGCGCGGATCTGGTCTTCCAGCAGCGCAGGAACCACGTTCTTTCCGCCCGCCGTGACGATGATTTCCTTCTTGCGCCCGGTGATCTTGAGGAAGCCATTACTGTCCAGCTCACCGATGTCTCCCGTGCGGAACCACCCGTCGGCAAAGGTTTCCTCGGTGAGGTCTTCGCGCTTGTAGTAGCCACGCATGACACAGACACCCTTGGCGAGAATTTCGCCGTCGTCTGCGATCTTTACGGCGTTGCCCGGAAGCGGGGCGCCCACGGTGCCGATCCGGATCATCGAGGGTGTGTTGACCGAGATCGGTGCCGTGGTTTCCGTCAGGCCGTATCCCTCCAGGATCTGCAGGCCTATGCCTTGGAAGAAGTGGCCCAGGCGTTCGCCCAGGGGTCCGCCACCGGAGACGGCGTGTGCCACATGTCCGCCCATGGCGTCGCGGAGCTTTCCGTAGACGAGTTTATCGAACACTGCATGCTTGAGCTTCAACCCCAAGCCCAGGGAGCCGGCCTGGCGCGCCTTGGAGTACTCGATCGCCGTGTCCACTGCACGGTGGAAGATGGCGCCCTTGCCGCTGTCCTCGGCTTTGGTCAGTGCCGAGTTGTAGACCTTCTCGAAGACACGCGGCACAGCAAGGATGAACGTTGGCTGGAAGCTCTGCAGATCGGCCAGCAGATGCTTGATATCCGGAGTGTGGGCAACTTTGACGCCCCCTGCAACGGCCAGGACGGAGATGAAGCGCGCAAAGACGTGGGCCAGCGGGAGGAACATGATGGTCTTGGCCGACTCGTTGATGATTTCGCCCAGCGCCGCACGGGCATTCTCGGAGAGTTCCACGAAGTTTCCGTGGGTCAGCTCGCAGCCCTTGGGCCGGCCTGTGGTTCCGGAGGTGTAGATGATGGTGGCCAGGTCCGTCAGGCCCGCAGCGGAGCGGCGCGTCTCGAGTTCCTCATCGGTGACGCTGGTGCCGGCGGCGCGAAGGGCATCAAGGCCGGCACCCTCAAGCTGCCAGACGTTGGCCACTGACTGAATGTCTTCTGCCGCGACAGCTTGCCTGATGATGTCCTCGTGATGGGCGGCTTCACCGAAGGCGGCCACAGCACCGGAGTCGCCCAGGTTCCATGCCACCTGCGACGGGGAAGAGGTCTCATAAATCGGGACAGAAACGGCTCCGGCGAACCAGATGGCAAAGTCCACCAGCGACCATTCATAACGGGTCCGGGACATAATGCCGACGCGGTCACCGGCGCCCACTCCACTGGCGATCAGGCCCTTGGCCAAGGCCTTGACGTCGGAAAGGAAGTCCGTGGCACGGATGTCCTGCCATTGTGCATTGCTGTCCAGCTTGGCGAACAGGGCCGGATTTGAAGGCTTGGCGGCTTCCCGGACCACGAGGTCCGTGATGTTGGTTTCAGGGGCAACATTGACAAGGGGCGGAACACTGAATTCACGCACGGTAGCTCCTTTGATATCCATGGGCCGCGAGAGGCTGCTTTCACTCTAGTATGTCCACTCGCGGAGGTGTGTCCTATTTAACCTACTGGCGAGTAACTTTACGGATGACCGTCCGTTTCGAGCAACTTGGTGTTGTCCAGCGCTTGGCGATGTCTGCATGCCCTGCCCGGCAGAATAGGATGTTGGGATGCCTTCACTACGGTCCAGTTCCCGTGCCCGGCCCCGGCCGCCAGTCGCTGCCTGGAAGGACGTTCCTTGGGCTGGGCGCAGGAGTCATTTAGGCCGGCGTGGGCTGGCCATCGGCATTGATATCGGCGGCACCAAGGTAGCTGCCGGCGTGGTTGACGCCGAGGGCAGGATCCTTGCTGAGGCGCGCAGGTCCACTCCCGGCGCCGACCCCCGGGCCGTGGAGCAGACCATCGTGGAACTGGTTGACGAACTCAGCGCGGACCACCGGATTGCCTCCGTGGGTATTGGCGCGGCAGGTTGGATGGACCTCGACGGCGGTACGGTCCTGTTCAGCCCGCATCTCGCCTGGCGCAACGAACCCCTGAGGGAAGCCCTGCAGAATCTGTTGAGGCGGCCGGTCTTGCTAACGAACGACGCCGACGCGGCCGCCTGGGCGGAGTGGCGCTTTGGCGCCGGCCAGGGTGAGAGCCGCCTGGTGTGCATCACGCTGGGCACGGGCATCGGCGGTGCAATGGTGATGGACGGGCGGGTTGAACGCGGCCGCTACGGTGTGGCTGGCGAATTCGGCCACCAGATCATTTTCCCCGGCGGGCACCGTTGCGAATGCGGCAACCGTGGCTGCTGGGAACAATACGCGTCAGGCAACGCCCTCGGCCGTGAGGCCCGGCAATTGGTGCGAACCAACTCGCCTGAGGGCCGCGCGCTCCTTGAGCGGGCGGGCGGTGTGGAGGAGAGCATCACCGGTGCTGCAGTTACCGCGTTGGCGCTTGCCGGGGATTCCACGTCAAGGGAACTGTTGGCGGACCAAGGTGAATGGTTGGGCTTGGGGCTTGCCAACCTGGCGGCTGCACTGGATCCGGGTATGTTCGTGATCGGCGGCGGTTTGTGCGACGCAGGAGATCTGCTTGCCGGACCGGCCCGTGAGGCATTCGCCCGAAATTTGACGGGGCGTGGATTCCGTCCGATGGCAAGGATTGAGCTCGCCGCTCTCGGACCCCGTGCAGGCATGATCGGCGCTGCTGACCTTTCCAGGGTCAGCGGCCGTGCCCACAGCTGATAAAGACCACATACAGGAAAGCCAACAGCGAGGAAAGCCCACAATTTAGCAGGCGCGAGAGCAGCTAGATGCGGGCGCCGTCGTCGTCCTCGTTTTTCTCGTGCGGTAGCCGCATGATCAGGTAGACGACGGAAGCTGCAAAGGCCACCACTATGCCAAGGATGGCCAGCAACGGTGCCGAACGCCAAAACATCGCCGTAAAAAGCAGGGCGAGGGGGCCGCCCACAGCGCCGATCCATGCCAGCATGGTCAGCGGGTCGGTTCCTACCAGGCTGGGAGGCTCCTCGGGCACGAAGGCGCCGTCGTCGTCGTCCACCTCGAAATCGCGGGGACCCGGGGGCCCGCCGTCTGATTGTTCCTTTTCTCCTTGTGGTGTCCGGGCATCAGGCGCTGGCGCCGTGGCCTGAGACGACAGTCCCAGCGGATCAAAGTCCCTGAAGGCCTTTGGTGCGTCTTCCCTGGCTGGCGCGTCTTTCCCGACCGGCGAGGATCCTGCCTGGTCCCTTTCCAGCCGACCCGGTTCGGAGGCCTCTGGGAGGGGTGAGGATTCCGTCGCTTCCAGACGGGCCACCAGATCCAACCAGACGGCGTCGTCATCTTTGTTGGCGCTCTGATCGGCAGAGTTGGGATCAGGCCTGTTCATCGGCTTTGTCCTTTTCGAGTGAAGACCCGTTGCCGGCCAGTGCCGCCATGGTCTTTTGGATGAAGTCGACAGTTCCCGTGAAGATTTCAGGGGCGTCATTGTCCAGGGTCGCAACATGATGGCTGTTGCTGAGGTAGGTGACGTCAACGGGCGCCTGGACCCGTGCACGGAGGAACTCGAGGCTGGCGTTGGAGATGACATTGTCCACTGTGGAGCGAAAGACCCGGACGGGCGAACTAATGCGGGGCAATAGCGCGGCAGTATCCTTGTACATCTTCTTCAACTCGTGGGCCGCTGCAACCGGGGTGCGGGAATATGCCCCTTCGTCCTGGTCCGGCTTCAAAATGTCATTGGCGATCGCCGGAGTGCTCTTCACGACGTACTTCAGGGCCGCAACGATGACAGCCCGAGGGTCATCAAGTACCAGACCTGGGTTGACCACAATAGTGCCGGCCACGGGCCGTGTCGCCGCAATGCGCAGGGCCAGTGTTCCGCCCATGGACAGTCCGGCCGCGAAGACGAAATCGCATTCGCCTGCCAGGTCCCTGTAGGTATCGTCAACGGCCCGGTGCCATTCACGCCAAGAACGCGTGGCCATATCCTGCCAGGTAGTTCCATGCCCGGGGAGCAACGGAACCCTGACGGCATATCCCGCTGCTGCCAGGTGCTCGGCCCAGGGCCGGACGCTGTGGGGGCTTCCCGTAAACCCGTGTGACATGACGACGCCAACCCGGGGGCCTGAGCCAGTCCAGTTGCTGAGGAACGGGGAGAAATCGGGAAGCATTTTCATGATGACTCTGAGGCTACTCTGTCCGCGGCATGCTGACGGAAAAACTCCGCCGATTCTTCAAAGATGGTGGGTGCATCCACATCCAACGTGGCCACGTGCCCGCTCGCCGGGAGGGTCACCACCTTGAGCCGTGATGGGTCCATATGACTGCTGATCATCGCTACGGAACTGGGCGGGATGACACCGTCCACTGAAGATTTGAAGACAAGCGCCGGTGCTTGAATTTGTGGGAGGGCACGGGTTGCTTGGCGAAAGAGCTTCTTCAGTTCGTGCACGGACTTCAAAGGCGTCTTTGAGTAGTCACCGTCCTGTGTGGCGGCCGCCGTCGGCTTTTCTTCCTCAATGGGTGAGGTGGTCCGCATGACGTACTTGAGTGCTCCGACGTACCTGACGCGGCGATCGTAGAAACTCAACCCCGGGTTCACCAGGACCAGGCCCGGAACATCGTGCAGTGAAGCGACGCGGAGGGCAACTGCACCGCCCATGGACAGGCCTGCCACAAAACACCTTTCGGTCCTGGCGGCAAGGTCCAGATAGCTTCGCTCAAATGTCCTGTACCAATCCTGCCAGCGTGTGGTGGCGAGATCGTGCCAGCTGGTTCCGTGACCGGGAAGCAAAGGCACTGAAACGGAAAAGCCCTGCCCGGCCAGATACTCGGCCCAAGGCAGGACGCTCAGCGGGCTACCCGTAAATCCGTGGCAGATGGCCACTCCGGTGGAAGCATTGGCTCCGTGGCCGGGATGGTGGAAGGCGAGCGGCGCGGCTGGTTGGTTGCGTTCCGTCATGGCTCCATCGTGTCACTCTTCCCGACATTTCTCACTGGAGTAGGGTTGCTGTTGAGTGCCGCCGGCTTGGCCGGAAGGACGCCCGTAAACCGGCCGTGAGAGGACAAACGTGTTCTATTGGGTCATGAAGAGGATCTTTCTTGGTCCTGTTCTCAAACTCCTGTTCAGGCCATGGGTCAAAGGCCTGGACAACGTCCCCGAAAACGGCCCAGCGATCCTGGCGTCCAACCATTTGTCTTTTTCGGACTCCATATTCCTTCCCCTGATGGTGGATCGGCCCGTGATCTTCCTTGCCAAGTCCGAGTACTTCACCGGCAAGGGCATGAAGGGCCGCTCGACGGCGCTGTTCTTCAGGTTGACCAACCAACTGCCCATGGACCGTTCCGGCGGAGCCGCATCGGAGCTATCGCTGCAAGCCGGGAAGGACGTCCTGAATTCCGGCGGGCTCTTGGGAATCTACCCCGAAGGCACCCGCAGTCCGGACGCCAAGCTCTACCGCGGCAAGGTGGGTGTTGCCCGGCTCGCACTCCAGACCCGTGTCCCTGTAGTGCCGGTGGCCATGATTGGCACGGAAAAGGTCCAGCCCATTGGCAAGAGGCTGCCCAGCATTCGCCGTATCGGTGTGATCTTTGGGCAGCCCATGGACTTTAGCCGCTATTACGGCATGGAAGATGACCGGCTCATTCAAAGGGCCGTAACTGACGAAATCATGTACGAGTTGATGCGGCTTTCCGGCCAGGAGTATGTGGACGAATATGCAGCTGTGGTCAAAGCCCGGATGGATGGGAAAGGTCCCGGGACTGTTGGGAAAGTCAAAGCAGCCGAAGAGGCTCCTTCAGACATCGCTGATGACAAGGACGGACCCACGGAAGACGGGGGAGCAGCCAGCGGGGGACTGTGACGCATCCGGCAGGGACAGTTACGCCTGCAGTGCCCCAACATTGGCGGAGGCTACTACTCTTGAAGGGTGACTGAGCTAACCGCGAACACCGCACCCCCCGTAGTAGACCCACTCGCCAGCACGGCTCAGAGTGGGGCTGCAAATTACCCCGGTCTCGACGCCTGGCGGGACCTGCCGATTTCCCAGCAGCCCACGTGGTCTGACTCTGAGGTCTTCAAGGCCTCCGTTAAGGAACTTTCCGTCGTTCCGCCTTTGGTATTTGCCGGCGAAGTTGACGTTCTTCGGGAGCGCTTGGCTGCGGCCGCCCAGGGCAAGGCTTTCCTCCTGCAGGGGGGAGACTGCGCAGAAACCTTTGAAGCCGCCACAGCGGACAAGATCAGCGCACGCGTCAAGACGATCCTCCAGATGGCCGTCGTGCTCACGTACGGTGCTGCGATGCCGGTCATCAAGATGGGCCGCATGGCGGGCCAATTCGCCAAGCCACGCTCGTCCAACGATGAAACCCGCGACGGCGTGACACTTCCCGCGTACCGCGGAGATATCGTCAACGGCTACGACTTCACACCCGAGTCCCGCGCGCACGACGCCGGCAGGATGCTGCAGGCGTACCATACCTCGGCATCCACACTGAACCTGATCCGGGCATTCACCCAGGGTGGCTTCGCGGACCTTCGGCTGGTCCATCAGTGGAACAAGGGCTTCACTGAGAACCCGGCACATGCCCGGTACGAGTCCCTTGCCCGTGACATTGACCGAGCCATCATGTTCATGGACTCGTGTGGTGCTGACTTCGAGGCCCTCAAGCGGGTTGAGTTCTTCGCCAGCCACGAGGCACTGCTGCTCGACTACGAACGGGCATTGACCCGCATCGACTCCCGCACTGGCCTGCCGTACGACACTTCCGCCCACTTCCTCTGGATCGGCGAGCGGACCCGCGAACTCGATCATGCCCACGTGGACTTCCTTTCCCGTGTGCGGAACCCCATTGGAGTCAAGCTCGGCCCTACCACCAGCGGCGACGATGCCCTGCGCCTTATCGACAAGCTGGACCCGAACCGCGAACCCGGGCGCCTGACATTCATTACCCGCATGGGAGCCACCAACATCCGCGAAAAGCTGCCGGCCGTCGTCGAGCGCGTTACCGCTTCCGGTGCCCAGGTCCTGTGGGTGACAGATCCGATGCACGGCAACACGGTGACCTCGCCAAACGGGTACAAGACCCGCAACTTCGACGACGTCATCGATGAAGTACGTGGATTCTTCGAGGTACACCACTCCCTGGGAACGGTTCCGGGCGGCCTGCATGTCGAAATGACCGGCGACGACGTCGCCGAGTGCCTCGGTGGCGCAGATCCGATCGACCAGGACGCTTTCCTGGACCGTTATGAGTCTGTCTGCGATCCGCGCCTGAACCACATGCAGTCACTTGAGATGGCGTTCCTGGTAGCAGGAGCCCTGTCCAAGCGATAGTAAACGCTAGTAAATACGAGAAAAGGGGCGGTCCGGATGAATCCTGACCGCCCCAGTTTCTATAGTCTGCGACGGGGATGGAACGGCTAGACCACCGTTAGGTTAACGGTTGACCCTTCCGGCGCTTCTGGGCCTGCTGGGCTCTGGTCGCGGACGATTCCCAAGAAACCGCCGAGGACATCGGTGATCTTGACTTCGAAACCCAATTTGCCAAGCTCCTCCACGGCCTTCTTGGCCTGCTGGCCAACGTAATTGGGGAGTTTGACCATCTTGGGTCCCTTGGACAGCGTCAGGGTCACCGTTTCGCCGCGGACGAGCGTGCCGTTGCCAGGGGACTGTGCCACAACGGCGCCCTTGGGAACAGATTTGTCGTTGACTGTCTCCGGAGCGACAACGGCCTTCAACCCGGCATCCTGAAGTGCTTTCACGGCAGCATCCTGCGGCAAACCCCGAACATCGGGGACGGGGATGGGCTGGGGTCCCTTGGACACAACGAAGGATACCGGCGTGCCATGGCGGACTTCTTTGCCCGGGGCAGGGTCCTGGGAGATGACAGTGCCCGCGGGGATCTTTTCGTCGAAAGCCTCAGCGACATTGCCGAGGGTCATTTGGGCGGCGTTCAGGGCAGCCTTTGCTTGATCCAGGGTTCCGCCTGTCAGCGCGGGCAGCGCGAAGAGCTGTGCGCCTTTCGAAACGAAAAGGGCGATGGGTTGAAATTTCCGTACCACTTCCCCCGATTTGGGTTCAGTCCCGACGGCGAGTCCAGCCTGGACGTCGTCGTCGAA
Source organism: Arthrobacter sp. 21a14 (assembly GCA_050627125.1). Lineage (GTDB taxonomy): Bacteria > Actinomycetota > Actinomycetes > Actinomycetales > Micrococcaceae > Arthrobacter. The sequence continues at coordinate 2,382,475 of CP192487.1, forward strand.
CACGTCCTTGGGCTCGGACTGGAATCCTGCTGTTCGCAGGAGTTGTTGGGCCTCGGCCACTGTCTTGTTCTTGACATCGGGAACGGTGCCTGGAGATCCAGGCCCCATGCCGAAGAACCATCCGGCAGAACCTGCCAGCAGCGCCAGGATCACGATCACGACGGTCCAAATAACAGCGCGTCGCCGCGGATTTCCTTCACGCAAGGGGCGCACCGGGGTGGCAGCAGCCCGGGCTTGGTCTTTAGCCTGTTGCCGCTCCAGTTTTTTCTGCTCCCGTTTGCCAGGCTGGCGCAGGTCATCATCCACACCGGGAAGGGCCAAGCCGGCGTTGCGTGGTTGCCGCGCAGACGCTGCCATCACGGTTGTCGGGTTGCTCTGGTGTGGGATGAATTCGGTGGGCGATGCTGTCGCGGCAAGGGCCTCGGTGGGATTCTCCTGCGGGGTGGCCCCCTGTCGGGCGGCGCCGGAAGCAGGACCCGCGGAAGCGACTGCCCCGATGGAACCCGCTGCCCCAGCAGCAGCGCCAGGGGAGAGGGGCCGGGAGGACGGCTGCCTGTGGTCCAATTGTTCGTCGCTCAGTGTGGTCCGGATGTGGCGCAGTTCGGATAGCAAGGCGGAGCCGTCCACGGGTCGGTTTTCGGCGTCCACAGCAGTACACCACTGCACCAGTTCGTCCAGGTCTTCGGCAAGACCGGGAGCAGCCTCGGAGGGGCGGCCAACCACGGCGTTGACGTGCTGGTACGCAACTTGAATCGGGGACTCGCCAGCGTATGGCTGCTTGCCTGTGAGCATTTCGTAAAGCATGATGCCCGCTGAGTAGACGTCGCTGCGCGCATCGGCGGGTTTGCCGAGCACCAATTCGGGAGCGAGGTACGCCACCGTGCCGATCAAGGCGCCAGTGCTTGTGGTGGCAGTGACAGCCCTGGCTAGTCCGAAGTCGCCTACCTTGATCCGGCCGTCTTCGGCTATGAGCACGTTCTCGGGCTTGATGTCCCGATGGATGAGTCCGGATCCGTGGGCTGCCGCCAGACCTTCGATGACCGGGTCGATCAGGGCGAGGGCAAGGCGCGGTGGAAGTGCACCCTGCTGGTTGATGACGTCGCGGAGTGTATGGCCTTTGACATACTCCATCACCAGATAAGCGATATGACCGTCTTCGCCCTGGTCCAGCACGCTGACAACGTGGGGATGGGACAGGCTGGCGGCGGCCTTGGCCTCGCGGCTGAGCCGCTCCAGGAACGTCTCGTCATTGGCCAGGTGCGGGTGCAGGACTTTGAGGGCCACGTCGCGCTCCAGGCGCTGGTCCGTGGCCAGGTAAACGGTGGACATTCCACCCCTGGCAAGGCGTGATCGGACGTGGTAGCGCCCGTCCACCGTGGTCCCGATGAGGTGGTCCTGCGTTTGTTCCTGCACCATACGATCCTAAACGAGGCAGGGAAGAGGCCCGAATCCGCAAAGGACCCGGGCCTCGTCCGAAGGTGCTTGGGGACGGCCTAGCCGAAAGTACGTTGGCGGGCCTTGATCGATTCGACGTAGCGCTTGGTGTCGTCGTACATGCCGTACTTGCTGACCGAGTACTGCCCTTGGTAGTAACCCGCGATGGCGTTGTCCAGGTCTTTGCTGGTGGCGATGAGTGCCCTGATGATGGCGACGCCGGCCGTTGCATTGTCATATGGATCCAGGAGGTTCAGCTTGCGGCCCACCAGATCAGATGCCCATTGGCCGGAGGAAGGAATGACCTGCATGGTTCCAATGGCGTTGGCGGGGGAAACCGCGCGCTGGTCGAAGCCGGATTCCTGCTCGGCGAAGGCAAGTGCCAATGAGGGGCTGACTCCCATGCGCCGGGCGGTATCAGCCACGATTGCTTTCATTTCATCCCGGCTAGGCACAGGCGAAGCGTTCAGCAACGCCTTGTTCTCGTTGGCGGAGCTGACAACAGCGGGCGGGTACGTAAAGCCCAAGAACGAGCTCGGCACCAGGGGCTTGGTTTCCCCGGCCGGCTGCAGTGACGCAGTGCCGGGGATGGTGAGCTTCTGTCCTGGGTAAATAACAGTCGTTGCCGAAACTGTATTGACGCTCATCAGCGCTGACAACGAAACGTTGTGACGCGATGCAATGGAGCTCAGGGTGTCGCCCGCTTTGATGGTGTAGGAGCCCGTATTGGCCACGGGAGTGGCCGCAGGTGCGGGTGCCGGCGCAGGAGCAGAGGGAGCCGAGGGCGAAGAGTCGCCACTGACCTTGATCTTCTGGCCGGGGTAGATGATGGAGCTTCCACTGAGATTGTTCCAGCTGAAGATGCTGGACAGCGGGACGCCGTGCCGGGCGGCGATCGCGCCCAGCGTATCGCCCGAAACCACCGTGTAGGTGGTGGCACTTGAAGGTACGCTTGGCGCCGGGGCCGGCGCCTGGTCAGGGGCGGCCGGGGCAGTGCCAGTGAGTTTGATGGTCTGGCCAGGGTAAATCAGCGTTGTTGCCGTGAGCTTGTTCAACTGAAGGACAGCGGACGTGTCCAGGTTGAAGCGGCGCGCAATGGCACTGATGGTGTCTCCGCGGACGATCTTGTATGTGTCCGGCACGGAGGGAGCCATAGGCCGCAGGGCGGCAGGAAGCGTTGCCGCAACCGCTTGGGCGGGAATCACATTGCCCACTTTGGTGGCCTGGGCCTTCATGGCAGCAGCGAGGGTAGCGGGAACCTTGCGCGGCTGGGGTGCCGGTGCAGCCGTGGCTGGCTGGGCCAAGGCAAGCGAGGACAAAACCACGGCGGGAAGCGCAGCCGTGGTTGCCGCAATTACCGGCATGCTCATGGTTCGTTTCGGCGAGCGGGGCGTCGTCATGGAGTGTGTCCTCATCTCAGCAGCGGGAATAGTTTGTGTTGCCGCTGTTACCAGTGTTGCCAATGTTACTGATGTTATCAATGTTGCAAGTGTGATCAGTGTGAATCTCTCACACTTATTCATCCGGCACAACAATTCCTGCACCATGGAAATCTCTTCGCGGAATTCATACCCCTCAAAAGGCGACTTTCTCCCGCACGGAGGGACCGCCGTCGTGCTCCGGCTAGGCGACTGGCAGCCCGGCGTGGCAACCTTGTTCCGTGAGTAATGTAGAAAGCCTTGTTTCCGACTGGTTGCCGCTGCCGGATGTCGCCGAGCTGTTGGGAGTTTCCATCACCAAAGTCCATGGACTGTTGGATGAGCGTGCGCTGGTGGCCATCAGGCGGGGAGAGCGGAATATCCGCTCGATTCCGGCGCTGTTTATTCAGGATGGACACGTCGTAGACAGCTTGAAGGGAACCATTGCGGTTCTTAGCGATGCTGGTTATAACGACGAAGAACTCATTGTGTGGTTGTTTACGCCTGATGATTCATTGCGGGGACGGCCTGTGGATGCGTTGCGCGAAGGACGCAAGACGGAGATTCGGCGTCGCGCCCAGTCTCTCGCCTGGTAGTCGGCAGTTCAGATTCCGTCATAAGCAGTTAAACAGCGGACGACGGCGGTTCTTGACCGCCGTCGTCGTCTCAACGCCTGGAAAAACTTAACGCCTGGAAAACCCAGTCAAGCAGCCCGACTGACAGCGGCCTCAGCCAGTTGGCGCAATGCCGTGAGCGGTAATTCTTCCAGTGGCAGCTGTTCCAAGGCGGCGAAGGCTTTGTCGCTCAGCTCGGCAATTAGCGACTCCGTGGCATCAAGGGCTCCACAGTCGACCATTATGTGGCGGATTCTGGAAACTTCGTCCTCGCCGAGATCCGGCTTCCCCAGCATTTCGTCCAAGTAGGTGGCCTCGTCCGCGGGAGCGAGGTTAATGGCAAATCCAACGAGCACTGTCCGTTTGCCCTCGCGGAGGTCATCGCCCGCAGGTTTTCCTGTCGTCTCCGGATCGCCGAAAACGCCCAGGACATCATCGCGCAATTGGAACGCCTCGCCCAAGGGCAATGAAAATGCCGAATATGCCTTCAACACGTCCTTCGATGCGCCTGCCAACGCTCCACCCAGGGCCAGAGGGTGCTCGGTGGAATATTTTGCGGACTTATAGCGAATAATCGAGGTGGCGCGCTCCACGGAACCCGCGCGATCGCGTACAGGACCGGCTACTTCCTCGAGAATGTCCAGGTATTGCCCTGCCATTACCTCGGCCCGCATGAGGTTGAAAATACGGCGTGCTTCGCTTCCTGCAGCTGCCCTGGGGCCGATTTCCGTGAAGGATTCTTCGCTGAAGGAAAGGCACAAATCGCCGGTCAAGATCGCCGCTGCATGGCCGAACCGTTCATTGTCCAGCGCCCATCCATTGGCCTCATGGAGTTGGCTGAAGCGACGGTGCACACTGGGACCTCCGCGACGCGTATCCGAACGGTCAATGATGTCGTCATGGATGAGGGCCGCGGCTTGGAAAAGTTCCAAAGCGCAGCCGGCCGTCAGGATGTCTGCGTCACCGGCGGGACCGCCCGCACCCCGCCAGCCCCAGTAGCACATCAGTGCACGGAGCCGTTTTCCGCCTGTGACGAGGTTCGATATTGACCCCATAAGGGGCGCGACGTCCGGCGAAATCGTAGCCATCATGTCCTGCTGGACGGCCAGGAACTCATTCAGCTTCCCGGCTACGCCACCAATAAACTCGAGTTGCTCCGTGTGGAGTTGGGAAGCCGGCGTCACTTGACGGACCCGGCCGCCACGTTCGCGCCAATGGTGAACGTGGAAACGCCTTCCTTTTGCCTCACCGATACGTTCACGGTTTCACCGTCACCGCGGATGAAGTCGATCGACGTGACGTTGCCTACGGCTTGGGCGCCCGGAACAACCTTGAATCCTTGCGCTTCAAGCGAAGTCTTGTAGTAATCCACCACGCTTTCCGGCGGGGCTTTCACCGTTCCTACGAGGGCAACGGTGGCAGGAGATACGTTTTTGTCAAAGCTGCTTGAGCGCACGGACGTCTTGGGCATCACCGGGATGAGCTGTTCCGGAAAGCCGGGGACCAAGGCGCCCACCGTAGCCGTCGCGCCGGGAACAGGTCCGGCTGATCCGGATGAGTCAGGAGCCTGTGACGAGGATGAGGGGGAGGCTGGGGAAGAGGGCGCAGCCGTGGCGGAATCAGAGGAGCTCCCCGATGCGGATGGGGCAGCCGGGCTGTTGGTGGACGGAGTACAGGCGGAAACCGCCAGGGCGACACTCGCTGCGAGCAGGGCAAACCCTCGCGATTGAGGAGTTCCAAAGAGCTTCACAGGGGTATCCTTCCTTGGGCTGACGGGGGACAATGCCTCCAGTTTAGTCAGTGGCCGGGCATAGTATTGCCGTTGTGAGTCAGGAAGCATTCGGTAGCGCCCAAAGCGCGGGCAGCGAACCGGCCCGCAGCGCTCAAGATGCACTGCGGGAACAGCGGCGAACCAGCATCCTGCACGTGGACATGGACGCCTTTTTCGTCTCCGTGGAATTGCGCAGCCGGCCGGACCTGCGGAGCAAGCCAGTGATCGTCGGCTTCCCTGCTGAACGTTCCGTCGTGTTGTCGGCGTCCTACGAAGCCCGGGCCACAGGTGTGAAGTCAGCGATGCCCATGGCTATTGCCATGCGGATGTGCCCGGGAGCTGTCATCATCCAGCCGCGCCACAAGCTCTACTACGAGGTCTCAGCGCAGCTCATGGAGATCTTCGCCTCCATCACGGACCTCGTGGAGCCGCTGAGCGTTGACGAGGCTTTCCTGGACGTCGGCGGTGCAATCCGCCGTCTCGGATCTCCCTTGGACATCGGCCACCTCATCCGCAAACGGGTTCGGTCTGAGCTTGGTATCACCGCTTCAGTGGGGATTGCCGGAACCAAGTTTGTGGCCAAGATCGCATCCACCCGTTGCAAGCCGGATGGCATCCTCCAGATCGACGCCGAGGACACCATCCCGTACCTCCACAGCCTGCCGGTCAGTGCCCTCTGGGGCGTCGGTGGAAAGACCGCCGAGGTGCTGGCACGCCTCGGTATCCGGACCGTGGCCGACGTTGCGGCTACGCCGGTGGCATCGCTGAAAGGGGTCCTTGGCGCAAGCGGAGAGCATGTGCACCGGCTGTCCATGGGAATAGACCCCAGGCCAGTCACACCTACGAGGCTGGAAAAGAGTATCGGGGCGGAAGAGACCTTCGCCACAGATTCGGCAGACGACGCCCTGCTGCACCGCGAGCTCCTCAGGTTGTCCCATCGCACGGCAGCGCGGCTGCGCAGTTCCGGGATGCTGGCCCGAACCGTAGCTTTGAAACTCCGATACGCCGACTTTTCCACTGTGACCCGCAGCCGGACGGTGCATACTCCGGTTGACAGCGCCCAGCTTATTTACCAGGTTGCCGTGCAACTGCTGGAATCCCTGGGGGCACGATCCATGAGTGTTCGTCTTGTGGGTGTCCGTGCGGAGCAGTTGGAACCGGCGGGCCAAGCGTCCCTGCAGCTCAGCCTTGATCGACGCGATGACAACTGGCGGGCCGCGGAGCAGGCCCTTGACCGCGTTGCGGAACGATTCGGCTCCAAAACGTTGCTCCCGGCCAGGCTCCTGGATCCAGGCAAGACTCCTGACGTCTAATGACCGCATCGATGCCCCGCAGGTGCCTTCCGCGCGTCTTTCAGAACAGCGCCTGACAAACTATCCTAATTAGTACAGATATTTAGATCGTCTGGACAGCTGTTTCCTGAGCAGTCGGTCCCAGGATGTCCGCTAACAAAGCGGAAATTTTTGGGAACGCTTTTCGTGGCCCGATCGTTTTGGAAACAGACGCACAGGCCGCGATTCGTCCAGACGCTGGCTGACTAAAGGAGGTCGCGATGCCCCTCTCGGAGCATGAACAGAAGCTGCTTGAGCAACTTGAGAAGCAGCTTCATGAGGACGATCCGAAGTTTGCCAACACCATGGGTTCGGATCCCATCCGCAGCTGGTCAACCCGGCACGTCATAATTGGTGTCCTTGGTGCCATCGCAGGCATCCTTTTGCTACTGGTCGGCGTGTCACTCCAACAGATTTTCGTGGGTGTCCTCGGCTTCGTGGTGATGGGCGCAGGTGTCTATTTTGCGACTCTTAGGGGCGCGGCGTTCGGCAAGGCCCGGAAAGGGAAAGCCGGAAGGTCAAAGTCCAAGAGTTCGTTCATGAGCAACCTTGAGGAGCGCTGGGACGAGCGCCGCCGCGACGATAATTGAGCGTGAGCGCCAGCATAAGCCTGGAGCTGGAACCTTTCCAAGCGACGATTCCTTAATACCTGCGCCGATAAATGGTGCATGCCCCTGAGTTGCAGGGGACACAAAGGACCCTTGATGGGTCTTTTTGCGTTTAACCCCCAGTCCTCCTTGCTGCACCGTCCTCCACTTTCCACCCCTTCAGGATTGGCAGCCCACTGTGGAGTCGCAGCGCCACCACCTCTGCGCCTGATTCCAGCCGTGGCCCATTGGGCGTGCACCCAGGCCTTCCTCTGTCCTCCACTTCCCACCAGACCTCTTGGATCCGCGCAATTACGGGCCTCCGGAAACTCAAAGTGGTGGAGAAACACCCTGTAGTGCGTTGACTGTGGGGCTTTGTGGAGTAAAGTGGAGCGCATAAGAGGGTAATGGCAGGTTTGGTATGAACGGGCACCTTGACTGAGGGGCGGTGGGCCGGTGTTTCTTGGCACCCATTCCCCACGCCTTGATGAAAAGGGCCGGATCATACTTCCCGCGAAGTTCCGTGAGGAACTTGCCGAGGGCCTGGTTCTCACAAGGGGTCAGGAACGTTGCATTTACGTCTTCAGCCAGAAGGAATTCGAGCGGATTCACGAATCGATGCGGGAGGCACCACTGTCCTCCAAGCAGGCTCGTGATTACATTCGGGTTTTCCTGTCTGGGGCCTCTGACGAGGTACCTGACAAGCAGGGGCGCGTGACGATTCCGCCGGCGCTCCGGGCCTATGCGGGGCTTGGCCGGGAATTGGCAGTTATCGGTGCCGGTACCCGCGCGGAGATCTGGGATGCCGAGGCTTGGAATGAATACCTCGCCGAGAAGGAAGCAGCCTTCTCGGAAACCGACGATGACAATCTGCCCGGGTTCATCTAACCGGGGGATGGGGCCTTGGCCCCGGTCCTTGGATGGGATCTCCAGCCGCCCATCGAACTGTCTTCCTGGCTCAACTTCCCCTGAGCCAGGCCGGCGGAACGATAGGCGCGGATGGGGATCCGATCCAAGGAACTGAATGCAAGCGATTGAAGAAAGAGGAGGCAACGTGGAAGAGCAGGACGCGGCAAAGCCCACATCTGAGCGCCACGTGCCCGTCCTGAAGGACCGCTGCATCAATTTGCTCGCCCCCGGCTTCGAAGCAGCCCGGGACCGTGGTGAGACTCCGATCGTCATCGATGCGACGCTGGGGATGGGTGGTCACTCCGAGGCCATGCTGCAACGTTTCCCTGATCTGCACCTCGTGGGGATCGACCGCGATGAGGAAGCGCTGGCCTTGGCCGGTGCGCGGCTGGAACCCTTCTCGGACCGCACGGATCTGGTTCACGCGGTCTACGACGAAATCGAGGACGTCCTGGCCGATCTCGGCATCCCTGAAGTCCACGGCATCCTCATGGACCTGGGCGTATCGTCCTTGCAGTTGGACGAAAGGGAGCGTGGCTTCGCCTACTCCTACGATGCTCCGCTGGACATGCGCATGGATACCAGCCGGGGTCAAACCGCCGCAGACGTCGTCAACAACTACAGCGAAGAAGAGCTCGTTCGTATCATCCGCAAGTGGGGCGAAGAGAAGTTTGCCGGACGGATTGCGAACAGGATCGTCGCTGCCCGGGCTGAGAAGCCCTTTGCCACCACCGGCGAACTCGTTGAGCAAATCCGCAGTGTAGTACCTGCTGCTGCAGCCAAGAGCGGTGGCCACCCGGCCAAGCGGACCTTCCAGGCGCTGCGTATCGAGGTCAACGAAGAACTCGACGTCCTGGAACGGGCTATTCCAGCGGCCGTCGCAGCGACGGCCATGGGTGGGCGGATAGTCGTGATGTCCTACCACTCATTGGAGGACAAGATCGTAAAGTCTGTTTTCCAGGCCGGCTCCAAGTCCTCAGCACCGCTTGGATTCCCCGTTGAACTCGAAGAACACAAACCCGAACTGAAAACGCTGACCAAAGGCACGGAAGTGCCTACGGCCGCAGAAATTGCCGAGAACCCCCGCGCGGCGTCTGCCCGACTCAGGGCCGTGGAGCGCATCAAGCCAAGGAGAGTCGCATGAGCACCGCCGCAGCGAAGACACTGCCCTCCGTGGTAGGCAACACGGCCAGAGCACTCCCGGCTCCAGCCGGCAAGCCCGACGTCGGCCGAAAGGCGCGTACGCCGCTTTCGATTGTGCGCAGCGCCCCCGGGAAGCGGCGCACTCCCTTTGTTGTCCTATGCTTCGTGGTGATGGCGGCCGCCCTGCTGACGGTGCTCGTCCTCAACATTTCTGTATCCACAGCCCAGTACCGGTTGGTGCAGCTCAAATCGGAAGCAGCCACGCTGAACAAGGAAAACCAGGACCTGACACAGAAGAAGCAGAACTTCGAGGCTCCCCAGAATCTGGCTGCAAAGGCTGCAGAATTGGGAATGGTACAGTCCACCGTCAAGGGTCAGATCGATCTGAACACCATGACGGTCACCGGAAAGGCAACCCCGGCCGTCAAGGGAGACAACCCCTCGGCCGTGATCGCCCCTCCGGCCGTTGCCGGTCAGCTTGATGTGGTGCCTTCGGTGACTACCAAGGATCCGTTGGAGAACCTCAAACGGGCAACACCTGCAGGGCCCGCGGCCACACCGGCTGCGCCTGCTGCCAAGCCCGCAACTCCGGCGGCTGCGCCTGCGGAGCTTCACGGCGGATCCGTTCCGGCTCCCCAGCAGAAGGCACCAGGGCACTAGCCCGCAAGATCACCGACGCAAGGCCAGCAGCAAGGAATCCACGTGGCGCGAAACCCCGGCAAATCAAAAAAGACGAAGGTGCCGGCGGCAAGGAAGCGGCTCCGGGTTGGTCTTGGCATCATGCTGACACTGCTGTTGGTGGTGGGCGGGAAACTCTTCATGGTGCAAGGCCTTGATGTCGGTGGCATGGCCGAGGCCGCCCTCGCGAACCGTCTCACGCCGCAGGTTCTGCCGGCCGAACGGGGCAGGATCCTGGACGCCAACGGCACCGTCCTGGCCAGCAGTGTCATCCGCTACAACATTGTTGTGGATCAGGTCCTGAACACCGCCACCGCTGAGTTCAAACGCTACAACGAGAAGACTGAGGAAGTGGAGACTATCCCGCGCGACCAGGGTATCTCCGAACTGGCTTCGCTCCTCGGGGACGATCCCGCCAAGGTCAGGGAGTCGCTCACTGGTGACAAGAAGTACTTCACGGTGGCCAAGGATGTGAAACCCGAGCTTGAAGACCGCATCTCCAAGCTGCATATACCCGGTGTGGCCGCCGAAGGCGTCAGTAAGCGTGTCTATCCGAACGGCAGCGTGGCAGGCGGAGTGGTGGGTTTCCTCCAGGACGGCACAACAGGCCAGGCAGGCATCGAACAAACCCAGGACCAGGTCCTCCGCGGTACCGAGGGCAAGCGTGTTTTTGAGATTGGCGCTGATGGCCTCAGAATCCCCGTGGCCACTGATGAACTCACGCCGGCTGTGGATGGAAGCGACGTCAAGCTGACCCTCAACACGGACATCCAGTACTTCGCACAGCAGGCCATCCAAAGCCAGGTCAACAAGATGAACGCCGAGTGGGGTTCCATCATTGTGATCGACACCAAGACGGGCAACCTCATCGCCTTGGCCGACACGAATGCCCCGGACCCCAACGACCCCGGGAAAGTTGATGCCAAGGACCGGGGTGTGCGTTCCGTGACGGCCGCCTACGAGCCCGGATCGGTCGAGAAAATGATCACTGCCTCTGCCGTGATCGAGGAGGGCAAGTCCTTTCCGCTGGACCATTTCACCATCCCGCCGTCGTACACCATTGACGGCCAGACGTTCACGGATGCGTTCGAGCACGGCACCGAAGAACGCACGCTGGCCGGAATCCTGGGCTGGTCCATGAACACCGGCACCGTGATGGCGGGAAGCAGGCTGAGCAAAGAGCAGCGCTATGAATGGCTGAAGAAGTTTGGCGTTGGCGAACAAACGGATATCGGCCTTCCCGCGGAAGCGACGGGTATCCTCGCCAAGCCTGATCAGTGGGACGAACGCCAGCAATACACGGTCCTGTTCGGTCAGGGAGTTTCGCAGTCCACGCTGCAAACCGTGCGGGCCTTCCAGTCGATTGCCAACGGCGGCGTGATGTTGCAGCCCAGGCTTATCGACAGCTACATCACCCCCGAGGGCGAAGAGCAGAAGGTTCCGGCCAAGGAGTCCCGGCAGGTGGTGTCCAAGGAAACTGCACAACAAATGCGGGACATTCTGGAAAGCGCAGTGACCGAGGGCCAGATCAAGGACGCAGCCATTGACGGCTACCGCGTGGGCGCCAAGACGGGTACCTCACAGGCACCCCGCGAAGATGGACTCGCCGGCTTTGACGGGTACACGGCCTCGATGGTGGGCATGGCGCCCATGGATGACCCCCGGTTCATCGTCGAGGTCGTCCTGCAGCGGCCCAGGGGAAATATCTACGGCATCACCAATGGTCCCGTGTTCCGTTCCGTCATGTCCCAGGTCCTCAGGACCTACAACGTGGCACCATCCACCGGCACCCCCGCGCGCCTGCCGCAGTTCGTCAAGTAAGCTTCTTGGGCGTCTGTTTCGGCCAAAGAATTTGATCCATCACTACCGGCTGGGCGCCGCTGGCCCCAAGCCGGTCGTTCCACCGAGCATCAACGGAGAACCACGTGTCAGAGCACAATGAGGCCGCTGTCCACGCCGAGACGCCGGAGACCGGCACATCCGGCTTCCGTCCGGCGTCTGTGGCTGCAGTGCCTTTGTCGACCCTTGCAGAAGCCCTGGGTGTTGCCGTCCCGGCGGACGGCGGGACCAGGGGAGTGACGGGGATCTCGCTGAATTCCCGGGCCATTGAACCTGGTGACCTTTACATGGCCCTGCCCGGGGCTTCGCGCCATGGTGCCGACTTCGTCCCACAGGCCGTTGAGGCTGGCGCCGTCGCCGTAGTCACGGACGACGCCGGGGCACGGCAGCTTGCCCTGGCAGGCGAGCAGCCCGTGCCTGTCCTTATCGTCGACGAGCCGCGCACCGTCGTCGGGCGTTTGGCTGCCCTGATCTACCGCAGCCAGCCGGACGACGGCGGGTTCCCGACGCTGTTTGGAGTGACCGGGACCAACGGTAAAACGACCACAACGTACTTCATCAACTCCCTGCTCCGTGCCTTGGGTAAAACCCCGGGACTTATCGGAACAATCGAGATCCTGGCCGGGGGAGATCCTATTCCGAGCCTGTTGACGACGCCGGAATCCACAGACGTCCATGCACTGCTCGCCTTGATGCGGGAACGCGGGCTGGAGGCGGCCTCCATGGAGGTGTCCTCCCACGCCGTTGCTTATCACCGCGTGGACGGCGTGATGTTCGACGTCGCCGGGTTCACGAACCTCACCCAGGACCACTTGGACCTGCACGGCAGCATGGAAGAGTACTTCCGCACCAAAGCTGAGCTGTTCACCGCAGGACGGGCACGCCAGGCAGTGGTGATGGTCGATGACGAGTGGGGCCGCAACCTGGCGCGAACAGCGGACATTCCGGTCACCACACTTACTGCAACGACAGGAGGCAGCCCTGCCGATTGGTCCGTTGCCTCAACCACCGCCCGTGGACTCGGCACCGATTTTGAACTGCGGCACACAGACGGCCGTGTCCTGCGCGTACACACTGGCTTGCCGGGTGACTTCAACGTGGCGAACGCGGCCCTGGCCACGATCATGGTCCTGTCATCAGGCATGGATGTAGAGACCCTCCAGGACGCACTCGACGCCCACGATCCCTTTACTGTTGCCGTTCCGGGCCGCATGCAACTCATCTCCACTGCGCCGGCGGCCGTGGTTGATTTTGCCCACAATCCCGATGCCCTGGCCCGCGCGCTGCAGGCTGTGCGGTCCCGTGAAGAAGGCTCCCGCGTGATCGTGGTGTTCGGGGCTACCGGGCAGCGGGACCAAAGCAAGCGTCCTACCATGGGCGCCATTGCGGCACGCTTGGCGGATATTGTCATTGTCAGTGACGACGACCCCCATGACGAGGATGCCGCGGCTATCCGGTCAGAGGTCCTGGCAGGTGCCCATGCTGCCCGAGAGGCTGGGAACTTGACCTGTGAAATCATCGAGTCCTCGCCTCGGGATGCCGCCATCCGACTCGCAGTGGAGTTGGCCACCCCGAAGGACACCATCCTCATCGCAGGTCGCGGCCACGAGGTATGGCAAGAGGTCAAGGGGGTCAACCTTGCCCTTGACGACAGAGTGGAATTGCGGAGCGCCTTGACATCCAGGGGATTCAGCGTTTCAACGGACCAGCGGATAGAGTCCTAAACCGAGATGATTGCACTTACTGCGGCGGAGATCGCCCACATCACCCATGGCCGTTTGACCGGAGACGGGGACATCGCGCCCACTTCCGTCGTCACTGACTCCCGGGAAGCTACACCTGGTTCGATGTACGTGGCGAAGCCCGGCGAGCACGCGGACGGTCATGACTTCGTTGACGCTGCCTTCGAGCGGGGTGCCGTCCTGGTGCTGGCCGAACGCGATGTCACCGACGTCGACGGCAAGCCGTATCCCGCCGTCGTTGTTGACGATGCTGTGCTCGCCATGGGAGCCCTTGCTGCCGAAGCCGTCCGCCGGATCCGCTCTGCCCGCAAAGAGCGCGGCGAGGAATTTACGGTGATCGGCATTACCGGCTCAGCCGGCAAGACCACCACCAAGGACCTCCTCGCCGGCGTGTTGTCCCAAGCCGGGCCCACGGTGGCTCCGCGGGGCTCATACAACGGTGAGGTCGGCGTCCCCCTGACGGTCTTTGCTGCCGATACGGACACTCGTTTCCTCGTCATCGAGATGGGAGCCACCGGCATCGGCCACATCAAGTACCTCGTTGGGATGGTGCAGCCGGACATCGGAGTGGTGCTGGTGGTCGGCACCGCCCACGCCGGGGAATTCGGCGGTGTCGAAAACATCGCCACGGCCAAGGGCGAACTCGTTGAAGGGCTCAGTGAGCACGGCACGGCCGTCCTGAATCTGGACGATGGCCGCGTTGCCGCCATGAAGAACCGCACCAGGGCCAAAGTCCTGGGCTTTAGTGCCTCTCCAGCGACGAACGAAGACGTGGAAGCGCGCAACGTTGTGGTCAACGCCGAAGGCCACCCCGAGTTTGATCTTGTACTGCCCGACGGCGGCCCTTCCGTCCGCGTCCGAAGCCGCCTGATCGGCGGCCATCACGTCACGAACCTGCTGGCTGCTGCTGCTGCGGCATTTGCCGCGGGCATCCCGGCGGCAGACATTGCTTCCTCGCTTAGTTCCCAATCCGCGGCCAGCCGATGGCGCATGGAACGAACCGAACGCGCCGACGGCGTCACCATCATCAACGACGCCTACAACGCCAATCCTGAGTCGATGCGGGCTGCATTGCGCACACTCGCTGATCTTGGCCAGGGCAGGCGGACCTGGGCCGTCCTTGGCGCCATGCTGGAGCTCGGTGAGGATTCCATCCGCGAGCACACCGCCGTGGGAACACAGGTGGTGCGCTTGAACATTTCCAGGCTCGTGGTGGTAGGACGCGAAGCGCGGGCCCTTTATATATCGGCCATCCAGGAAGGCTCGTGGGGGGACGAATGTTCGTTCACGGAGACTGCCGAAGAAGCCTACGAACTCCTGCAAAGGGAGCTGCAACCCGGAGACCTGGTCTTGTTCAAGTCCTCCAACGGAGTGGGGCTGAGGCATTTGGGTGATCGGATAGCATTACCCCCACGGGCCGAGTCCACCGGGGAAAGCGCGGCTGAAGATGCCGCAAGCGAAGGGAACGAGCTGCTGTGATTGCACTTTTGATCGGCGCCGGCGTCGCCCTTCTGGTGGCCCTGATAGGGACGCCCCTGTTCATCAGGTTCCTGGTGGCCAAGAGCTATGGGCAGTTCATCCGCGACGACGGCCCTACCTCGCACCACACCAAGCGCGGCACGCCCACCATGGGCGGAACTGTGGTTGTTGCCGCGGTTCTGATCAGCTACTTCGTGACCCACTTGATCATGTGGATGATGAATCCGCGGTCCGAGGGACCCTCCGCGTCCGGGCTGCTTCTGCTGTTCCTGATGGTAGGAATGGGCTTCGTTGGCTTCCTGGATGACTACATCAAGATTTCCAACAAGCGCAGTTTGGGCCTGAACGCCCGGGCCAAGCTGATCCTGCAAGCCGCCGTCGGCATCATTTTTGCCGTTCTGGTGCTGCAGTTTCCCAACGAGGACGGACTCCGTCCGGCGTCCACGCAAATTTCGCTCGTCCGCGACATCCCCTGGCTGGATCTCGCCTTTGGT
This sequence comes from Arthrobacter sp. 21a14, assembly GCA_050627125.1. Classification (GTDB taxonomy): domain Bacteria; phylum Actinomycetota; class Actinomycetes; order Actinomycetales; family Micrococcaceae; genus Arthrobacter. The sequence continues at coordinate 2,397,914 of CP192487.1, forward strand.
GGGACCATCCTGGGCGCGATTCTTTTTGTCGTTTGGTCCAACCTCATCATCACCGCAGCTACCAACGGCGTGAACCTGACGGACGGCCTGGATGGCCTCGCGTCGGGAGCGTCCATCATGGTGTTCGGCGCGTACACCATCATGGGTATCTGGCAGAACAACCAGGCCTGCGGTTCGCCCCGTGAGGCCGGCAGCGGTTGTTATCAGGTGCGCGACCCCATGGACCTGGCGCTCCTGGCGGCCATCCTGAGCGCTGCTTTGGTGGGCTTCCTCTGGTGGAATACCTCACCGGCCAAGATCTTCATGGGAGACACCGGTTCCCTGGCAATCGGAGGCGCTGTTGCCGCGTTCGCGATCCTGTCCCGCACGGAACTTTTGCTGGCCTTCATCGGTGGTTTGTTCGTCCTGATCACCCTTTCCGTCATCATCCAGGTGGGTTTCTTCAAGCTGTCAGGTGGCAAACGGGTCTTCAAGATGGCCCCACTGCAACATCACTTTGAACTGAAGGGTTGGGCAGAGGTCACCGTTGTTGTCCGCTTCTGGATCCTTGCCGGGCTCTTCGTGGCAGCGGGCCTGGGAATCTTCTACGCTGAATGGGTGGTGCTGCTGTGAACGCAAACCAGGAGAGCGCGGCCTCGGCCAACGACCGCCTCGAGGATCTCACCAGCTGGGATGCTGATTGGCGTGGCCTGCGGGTGGTGGTGACCGGAATCGGCGTGTCCGGTTTTGCTGCCGCAGATACCCTCATCGAACTTGGTGCAAAAGTTGTGGTGGTGGACTCCTCGACCACGGCGAAAGCAAAGGCGCAGGCTGACACCCTGAAAATCGTGGGTGCGGTGGATGTGTTGCTGGGCGAAGACGCCGTGAAGGTCCTTCCCCTCATTGACGGCAACAAGCCGGAGCTCATTGTGACTTCGCCGGGATGGCGCCCGGACCAAGCCCTGCTGGCCGCCGCCAAACGTAAGCACATTCCCGTGTGGGGCGACGTCGAATTGGCGTGGCGCGTCCGCGAACGGGCTGGCCGGAAGACCGCTGATTGGCTCACCATCACCGGCACCAACGGTAAGACCACCACGGTAGGGATGACAGAGTCCATGCTGCAGGCGGCCGGACTCAAAGCCATTGCCGTAGGCAACGTGGGCACGCCCATCCTTGACGCGCTCAGGGATCCGGTGGAGTACGACGCTTTTGCAGTGGAACTCTCAAGCTTCCAGTTGCATTGGAGCCATTCGTTGTCACCGGTGGCCAGCGTATGCCTGAACGTCGCCGAAGACCACGTGGACTGGCATGGCTCTTACGCCTCGTACCTTGCCGATAAGGCCAAGGTCTACGAGAACACGCAGAAGGCGGCCATCTACAACGCCGATCAAATTGAAACCGAACGCATGGTGGAGAACGCGGACGTCGTGGAAGGCTGCCGCGCGGTCGGATTCACCACGAACACCCCCGGCATCAGCATGCTGGGCGTCGTGAATGGGTTGTTGGTTGACCGCGCGTTTATCGAAGAGCGGAAAGACTCAGCCGCCGAACTCGCATCCATTTCCGATCTTGGGCCAGTGGCACCACGGCATATGGTGGCCAACGCTCTGGCCGCCGCGGCCCTCGTCCGTGCTTACGGGGTTGAGCCTGCCGCCGTGAAGCAGGGCCTGGTCAACTATCTGCCCGGCGCGCATCGTATCCAGCTCGTGGCCAAAAACGACGACGTCCTGTGGATCAACGATTCAAAGGCCACCAACCCCCACGCTGCCTCGGCCGCTCTTTCTGCTTTCCACAACGTGGTGTGGATCGCAGGGGGCCTCTCCAAAGGCGTCAATTACGATGACCTCGTCAAGGAGCACGCTCCCCGCTTGAAGTCCGTGGTTCTCATCGGCACGGACACCGAGGCCCTGGAAGCGTCCCTCCAGCGACACGCACCGGATGTCCCCGTGATAGCCCAGCCCAAGGGCGACACTGAAAGTGTGCAGACCGCAGACGGTAACGCCTCCTCGCCGATTTTTGGTGAGACCATCATGGCCCAGGCTGTGAGGGCAGCGGCCAGCGTGGCGGAGCCGGGGGACACCGTGCTCATGGCTCCAGCGGCTGCATCCATGGATCAGTTCTCTTCCTACGCTCACCGTGGCGACGCTTTCGTCCAGGCAGTACACGAGCTTGTGGAAGGGCAGGCAAAGACCACCGAGGAGTAACAATGGTCAGCACGCCCACCCGCAGCCGCGGCAGGGTTTCCGGGGACCTCGGAGCCCAGGCTTCGCCGGCTGCCCGCAAGAAACCCGCCGGGCTTCGGGGCCACGTCCGCTCTTTCTGGGAAGGCCTGGAAGGCAAGAGCAAAGCGCCGAACAGCTCCACGTACTACCTCATTCTTGGATGCGCCCTTGCCCTGACCGCCATCGGTGTGATGATGGTGCTCTCTGCTTCCAGTGTGGAAGCGATCTCTGAAGGCAAGTCGCCGTACGCCGATGCCTTGAAGCAGGCGATGTTTGGCGTCGTCGGACTTGTGGCGATGTACCTGATCTCCCGGACCAACGTCAGCTGGATGAAGAGGCTGTCCTGGTGGGGACTCGGTGCCGTTGTGGTCCTTCTGATACTTGTCCAGGTTTTCGGTCGCAGCACACTGGGCAACCAGAACTGGATCGACATCGGCGGGATCAGCATCCAGCCCTCGGAAATTTCGAAGCTGGTTCTTTGTGTTTGGATAGCAGCGGTTCTGGCACGCAAGGAGAAGTACCTGCATCGCTGGATGCACGTGATCATACCGGTGGTCCCAGGGGCTGGCCTGGTCCTTGGGCTGATCTTGGTGGGCAATGACCTGGGCACCGCGATCGTTGTCATGGCCATTGTGGCTGCGGGGTTGTATTTTGCCGGGGTTCCCACGAAGATGCTGGCAATTGCGGGCGTCGCCGGAGCCATTGGCGCTACAGCCATGACAATCATCAGTCCCAACCGGATCTGCCGGGTGACGGCTTGGCTGGGCATGGCAGGGGATTCATGCACGGCAGATTCCGACTTCACCTACCAGTCCACCAATGGCATGTACGGATTGGCGCAGGGCAGTTGGACGGGACTTGGGCTGGGGCAGAGCCGGCAAAAGTACAACTGGCTTCCTGAGGCCCACAATGACTTCATCTTTGCCATCATCGGCGAGGAACTCGGACTGGTGGGCACCCTTGTGGTCCTGGTGTTGTTCGCCATCCTTGGCATCGCCATTTTCCGTGTCGTTGTCCGGCAGACCGACCCCTTCCAGCGCACGCTCGCCGGTGGCATCATGGTGTGGCTCCTGGGACAGGCAAGCATGAACATGGCAGTGGTGACCCAGCTGCTTCCAGTGATCGGTGTCCCGCTGCCTTTCATTTCGGCAGGTGGCTCGGCCTTGGTGATGTCGCTGTGCGGCGTGGGCGTAGTGTTGTCCTTGGCCCGCGGACAGTTGCCACCACAACAGCGTCCCCGGCTCTTGCCGCGTCGTTTGTCCAAGACCGCACGAAAGCGTAAATAGCACTTCATGACTTCAGATTCCCCCCACGCGTCCAAGCCGTTGTCCGTCGTGCTTGCAGGCGGTGGTACGGCCGGCCATGTCAGTCCGTTGCTGGCCATCGCGGACGCAATCAAGGAAAAGCGTCCGGAAGCTGCCATCCTGGCTGTCGGCACGCCGTCGGGCCTGGAAACCAGGCTTGTCCCGGCGGCCGGGTACGAGCTCGCCACTATTGACCGGGTCCCGTTGCCACGAAAACCGTCCCTTGATCTCCTGAAGCTTCCGGGGCGCTTGCGGGGAGCTGTCAAGCAGGCAGAACGAATCCTGGATGACGCCCAGGCCGATGTCCTGGTAGGGGTGGGCGGTTACGTTTGCACTCCCATGTACCTGGCAGCCCGCAGGCGCGGAACACCTATCGTGATCCACGAGGCCAACATGAAAGCGGGGCTGGCGAACCGCGTGGGTGCACGGTTCAGCCGCCACGTTGCCGTGGCGTTTGCCGGTACGCGCCTTCGCGGCGCCCGGCACGTGGGAATGCCCATGCGCCGCGCCATCTCAGGACTGAACCGCTCCGAGGCAGCGCCTGATGCCAAGGCTTCGCTGGGCCTCAATCCGGACCGTCCTGCCTTGATCGTGACTGGCGGGTCCTCCGGAGCACTGAGCATCAACCGTGCTGTGGCTGCGGCCTTGCCCGCGCTTGCAGCTGCGGGGATCCAGACACTGCACATCACCGGTACCGGCAAGGCTGTTTTGGATCACGACGGCGGACTCCTTGCCGCTGATGGCTACCGGCAGGTGGAGTACGTGGATGGAATGGAGAATGTCTACGCTGCTGCTGACGTCCTGCTTGCCCGTGCCGGGGCCGCAACTGTCAGCGAAGTGGCAGCAGTAGGCGTTCCTGCAGTGTTCGTGCCCTTGCCTATCGGTAACGGTGAGCAAGCGCTGAATGCGGCTGCCCTGGTGGAAGCTGGCGGTGCGCTGATGGTCCAGGACAAAGAATTCACCCCGGAATGGCTCAAAGAAGAACTCATTCCACTCGTATCGGATCGCGGCAGGCTGGATGAAATGGCCCGCAGGTCCGAGGCCCTTGGCATCAGAAACGCCGATCAGCGCATGGCTGATCTTGTCTTGGAAGCGGTATCCGCATGACGCACGCGATTGCACCACTTGAGTCCCTTGGACGAGTACATTTCATCGGCATCGGCGGAGTGGGAATGTCAGCCATCGCCCGGATCATGGTGGCGCGCGGTGTTCCCGTGAGTGGTACGGACGCGAAAGACCTTCCGGTCATGCACGACCTGGCCGCAGCAGGTGCCCGTATTGCCGTGGGATACGATTCCGGCAATCTGGGTAACGCCGAGACTGTTGTCGCGGGCTCCGCAATCCGTGCCGACAATCCTGAGTTGTCTGCGGCACGTCAGGCCGGTCTGCCCGTGCTGCATCGTTCCGAGGCATTGGCCGCGACCATGGACGGCCACAGGGTGGTCACCATCGCCGGTACGCACGGCAAATCCACTACCACCTCCATGGTCGCGGTCCTGCTCAAGGAAGCAGGACTGGATCCCTCGTTCGCCATTGGCGCGAACGTCCCGGCACTGGGAGTCAACGCGGCTCATGGATCCTCGGACATCTTCGTGGCTGAAGCGGACGAGTCCGACGGTTCGTTCCTCAACTACCGTCCCCTGATCGCCGTCGTCACCAATGTGGAAGCGGACCATCTGGACCACTACGGAACCGCTGAAGCTGTTTACGCCTCCTTTGATAGCTTCGCGGCACTCCTGCCGCCCCACGGAGTCCTTCTGGCATGTGCGGACGACACGGGCGCCCGCGCGTTGGCGGAGCGGACAGCCGCCAAGGGAACCACGCGTGTGCTTACGTACGGGACAAGTCACGACGCCGATATCCGCCTTCACGATGGCGGCCCGGGTGATGTCTCGGTAGCCGTGGATGGAGCCGGGTACACCTTGGACCTGCAGGTCCCGGGAAGGCATAACGCGCTCAATGCCGCTGCCGCGTTCGCCGTGGCCTTGGAGCTTGGCGTAGCGCCCGGGACGGCGGCTACGGCACTTGGACACTTCACCGGTGCGTCCCGGCGCTTTGAACTCAAAGGGCAGGGGAGGGGCGTGCGTGTGTACGATGACTACGCCCACCACCCAACCGAAGTGCGTGCGGCCCTGTCCGCCGCCCGCTCTGTGGCTGGCGGCAACAAAGTCCACGTTCTCTTCCAACCGCATTTGTTTTCACGGACCCGGGAATTCGCTGCGGAGTTTGCAACGGCACTGGACGCCGCGGACACAGCGCTGGTCCTTGATATCTACCCTGCCCGTGAAGACCCCATCCCCGGTGTCACTAGTTCGTTGATTGCTGACCGACTCTCCCGGGGGCGGCTGGTCTCTGGTGACGAAGCCGTGGAAGCTATTGTGGCGGCCGCTGGTGAGGGGGACATAGTGCTGACCGTGGGAGCCGGCGATGTCACCGCTTACGGCCCGGTGATTGTGGAGGCATTGGGTGGCTAGCACCCGCAAGCCAACCTTCAAGCCCGGGGCAGATTCCGGCCGGGAGAATAGGAGCCGTCCGGCCGGCGGTTCCAGGGAAAGTGTCATCAGCGCCCAACGGTCAGTAGAGGCTTCGCCAAAAAACAGCGCCGACAATGTCATTGCTTTTCCCGAGCCGAAGGGCAAACGCAAACGCAGGCTCCTGCTGTGGACGCTCTCCATCGTTACGGCTTTCGTCGCGGTGCTGATAGCGGGTGCCATCTATTCGCCCGTGCTCGCGGTCCGGACCATCACTGTGGATGGCACCAAGCTGCTGACGCCCGAGGCTGTGCAGAAGGCTTTGTCGGGTGTGGAGGGCAAGCCGCTGCCGCAGGTGAGCGAGCAGGAAGTCAATGAGCTCCTGAAGCCCCTGATCCAGGTGCGTTCGGCAACTGTGGAGGCAAGGCCGCCGTCGGAATTGCTGGTGCACGTCCATGAGCGCGTACCGGTGGCCCTGTTGAAGCAAGGTGACTCGTTTGTGATGGTGGATGTAGATGGGGTTCAGCTTGTAGCCACGCAGGATCAGTCTGCGGTGGCGCTGCCCCTGATCGACGCTGGTGCAGGTGCCACCAACACTGGATTGTTTAAAGCGATTGCTGCTGTCCTGAACACTTTGCCGGCCGATGTGCTCGCCAGGATGTCCACCGCGTCTGCTGCGTCGGCTGATGCCGTTGAGCTAAAACTGGTGGACGGAAAGACGGTAGTGTGGGGCAATGCCGAGGACAAGGAACTGAAGGCGAAGGCACTTGAGGCACTACTGAAGATGCCGCCGGATCCCAAAGTTCCCGTGAACGTCTACGACGTCAGTGTGCCCCGGCATCCATTCACCAAATAAAGAGCATTGAGCACGTAACCTGCGGGCCTCGGTGACCTTATTTCGCGACAATCAAGCGACACGCGCAAGCGGTCATTGCATGTGCGAAGCGGAGGAAATACCGTCGCAGTAGAGTTACTTGACATAACTATAACCTTCAACTAGAGGGTTAAGGTCCAAGTATTCAAGTTGGACTCGATCAGTTTCGCTATAGGACACAAGCAAGGGGCACGAAACGTGGCAGCACCGCAGAATTACTTGGCCGTCATCAAGGTCGTCGGCATCGGCGGCGGTGGCGTGAACGCAGTCAACCGCATGATCGAGGTCGGCCTCCGGGGCGTCGAGTTCATTGCCATCAACACTGACGCGCAAGCGCTCCTCATGAGCGATGCCGACGTCAAGCTCGACGTCGGGCGTGAGCTTACGCGCGGCCTTGGCGCCGGAGCCAACCCAGAGGTCGGCAAGCAGGCCGCCGAAGACCACGCTGACGAGATCGAAGAAGTTCTCCGCGGCGCAGACATGGTCTTCGTGACGGCTGGCGAAGGTGGTGGCACCGGCACTGGTGGAGCCCCTGTAGTCGCGCGCATCGCCCGCTCCCTGGGTGCCCTGACTATTGGCGTAGTGACCCGCCCCTTCACTTTCGAGGGCCGCCGTCGTGCAGGCTCCGCCGAAGCCGGTATCGACGCCCTGCGTGACGAAGTCGACACCCTGATCGTCATCCCCAACGACCGCCTTCTGTCCATCAGCGATCGCAACGTCTCCGTCCTGGACGCTTTCCGCTCAGCTGACCAGGTCCTGCTTTCCGGTGTCCAGGGCATTACGGACCTCATCACCACCCCGGGCCTCATCAACCTCGACTTCGCCGACGTCAAATCCGTCATGCAGGGTGCCGGCTCCGCGCTCATGGGTATCGGATCCGCCCGTGGCGAAGACCGCGCAGTGAAGGCTGCCGAGCTGGCCATCGCTTCGCCACTCCTGGAAGCCTCCATCGACGGCGCGCATGGCGTGCTGCTGTCCATCCAGGGTGGTTCAGACCTCGGCCTGTTCGAAATCAATGAGGCAGCCCGCCTTGTGCAGGAAGTCGCGCACCCGGAAGCGAACATCATCTTCGGTGCGGTCATCGACGACGCCCTCGGCGACGAAGCCCGTGTCACCGTCATCGCCGCCGGATTCGACGACGTCAAGGCAACCTCTCCGTCCATGGACCAGTCGCGTCCCGCGCAGAACCCCGTGCCTGCAGAGCGTCCTGCTGCGCCAAGCACGGCTCCTTCCAGCGCGAACGCGCCGCAGCATGCAACTGCAGGCATCGGCGCCGCAGGCCTGAGCAACTGGGGCCAGCAGCGTCCCTCGGCGCTCCCCGCGGACTCCGGCTTCGACGTCGACCTTCCGGCCGTTGTGGAGCCGGATCTGTCGGGTAGCCGCTCGGATGACCTCGACGTTCCCGATTTCCTGAAGTAAGCGGGCTTCGAGAGTCAATATCCCGTGTTTTGGTGGCGCAATGAAGTACAGCCCGGCGTTTCTGTTGCTTTCACGGACATAGACGCCGGGAACCTGGCCCTCCACGTTGGGGACAACCCCGGGGATGTGACTGTGCGTCGTGCCCGGTTGGACGATGCCGCAAACCTGGGCAACCGTAGCTTTCAGTACATGGACCAGGTTCATGGCAATGAGGTCGCCCTCATTTCGAGCTACGGTTCCGGACCCACTGCGGATGCAATGGTCTCCATGCCTTCGGGCAGCCAGGCTCCGCAGCCATTGTCCGTCATGGTGGCTGATTGTGTTCCTGTGGTCATCGTTGGAGATGCAGGCAATGAAGGTCCACTCATCGCTGTCGCGCATGCAGGACGGCCAGGCGTAGCCTCCGGCGTTGTCCGGGCAACCGTCAACGAGATGCGCAGGCTCGGTGCCCTGAACATCAGTGCCTGGCTGGGGCCCTCTATTTGCGGCTCCTGCTATGAGGTTCCCGAGCAGCTTCGCGAAGAAGTTGCCGCGGTGGCACCTGCCGCCTGGTCGAGTACATCGTGGGGAACGCCGGCCTTGGATCTTCCCGCCGGTGTTCGCGCCCAGCTGGCCGAAGGCGGCGTCACCGTTGAATATTCAGGGGAGTGCACCCTGGAAAATGAATCCCTTTTTTCCTACCGGCGGGATTCCCGTACGGGTCGATTCGCAGGTTTGGTGTGGACGCATGACTAGCCACTTACAAGACGACGCCCAGTCCGGCGTTGCAGCTTCGGATGCCCGCACCGCCGAACTTGCCCGGCGGCTCGAGGTTGTTCGGACACGGATTTCGGCGGCGACGGCTGCTGCGGGACGTGTAGATCTTCCTGGGCTGATCGTCGTGACCAAGTTCCACCCGGCAGCTGATGTCCGGCGACTGTCCACGCTGGGCGTCCGGGATTTCGGCGAGAACCGTGACCAGGAGGCTGCAGGCAAAAGCGCCGAACTCACCGACCTGGACATCCGATGGCACTTCATTGGCCAGTTGCAGAGCAAAAAAGCGAAATCAGTGGCCAAATACGCCTACTCGGTGCAGTCAGTAGATCGTCCCCAGGTGATCGAGGCACTTGAAAAGGCAGTCGCCCGTGAACAGGACGCCACCGGGCGGAATGACCTTGAGTGCTACATCCAAGTCAGTTTGGATGACGACGCCGGGGCGCACCGTGGTGGGGCGCGGCCCTCAGAGGTGGAATCCCTGGCGGCAATGATCGCTTCCGCACCAGGACTGAGGCTCGCCGGGGTGATGGCTGTGGCCCCCCTGGGTGTCGATCCCGAAGCCGCCTTTGAACGACTTGCGGTTGTTTCCGGGGAACTGCGGGCCAATCATCCGGCTGCTTCAGGGATTTCAGCGGGGATGAGCCAGGACCTTGAGGCCGCTATCAAGTTCGGGGCGACACACCTGAGAATTGGCTCCGATATTCTCGGTTCGCGTCCGGCCGTGGGGTAGCGTCAAAGTATTGGAATGACGGGCCGGGGTTCCAATATGTCAAGTCATGGCGGCCCGCCTACTGCAGAAACGATAGGAGTGCACCATGGCTGGCGCTCTGCGCAAGACAATGATCTATCTTGGGCTCGCCGACGGCGATGAACACTACGAATCTGAGCAGGCCGTCGCGCACCACGACGAAGAACGCCCCCAGGCACAGGACCGGGAAGAGCGCCGAGCTCCTGCACCCGTCCGGGAAGTTGTCCGTGAAATGCCCACTGTTGACGCCGAAGAGGAATACCGCGCACCCGTGACACCCATTAAGCGTGCGGCGTCGAGCCGCGAAGATGCCTCGGGTTTGAGGCAGATCACCACAGTTCATCCGCGTTCCTATAACGACGCCAAGATTATTGGCGAGAGCTTCCGGGATGGCATTCCCGTGATCATGAACGTCACCGATATGGGCGAGGCAGATGCCAAGCGTCTGGTGGATTTCTCGGCCGGTTTGGTCTTTGGCCTCCATGGCAGCATCGAGAGGGTGACCAACAAGGTCTTCCTGTTGTCGCCGTCGTATGTTGAAGTCATCGGGGACGACAAGAAGGCCAGCGAAACGCAGGCCAGCTTCTTTAACCAGAGCTAAGAACGATCGCTACGAGGATGCCAGGCGGGTCAACCTGCCTGGCATCTGTGTTGCAATAGTAAGGACCGATCGGCGTTTCAAGAGCAGGGACTGATCGGCATTCCGGAACAAGTGGGAGATCTGAGCTAACTCGTGGGCATTGTTTTCGGCCTTATCTATATTGTGTTGTTGCTGTTTTTCATTGCCCTTATCATCAGGCTGATCTTCGAATGGGTTCAGATGTTCGCCCGTCAATGGCGGCCCCGCGGTGTGGCATTGGTAACAGCCCATGTTGTCTACTCTGTGACAGACCCACCACTGAGGAGGCTTCGCAGGTTGATACCGCCACTGCAACTGGGTGGAATCTCCTTGGACCTGGGCTTCCTGATCCTGATTATCGCCGTGAGCATTGCCATGGCGGTGAGCAACAGCCTGGCGTAGCTGCGCAGTGATGCTGTACCGCGGAACCGGGGGCTCGCAAGGGTCCGAGGGCCGCAAATTCTCCAATTCAACACGATGGTGTTGAATTGGAGGAACCAGATGATATTTAGGTACCGTAGTTTTGAACGGCCGGAAGGCCTACTGACTAACTAGACCAACGAGGTGACCAGATGGCTTTGACGCCAGAAGACGTTGTCAACAAGCGCTTTCAGCCGACCAAGTTCCGCGAAGGCTACGACCAGGACGAGGTAGATGACTTCCTCGACGAGATCGTGGTTGAACTGCGCCGCCTGAACCAGGAGAACGACGAACTTCGCAAGAAGCTCGGCGAAGCTGGCTCGGCTGTGCCCGCGGCAACTGCTGCGGCTCCGGTCGTCGAGAAGGTTCCGGCCCCGGTCAAGGTGGACAAGGAAGCCGAGGCCAAGGCGGAAGCCGAAGCGAAGGCTGCTGAGGCTGCCAAGAAGAAGGAAGCCGAGCAGGCCGCTGCGGCTGCTGCCGCCAAGGCACCGGCTCCCAGCAACGGTGTTACGCCTACCGCTGAGTCCGCTGCAGGCCTGTTGGCCATGGCCCAGCAGATGCACGACAAACACGTTGCCGACGGTGCACAGCAGAAGGAAAAGATTATCGCTGAGGCGCAGATCGAGGCTTCCAGCCTTGTCAACGACGCCCAGGAGAAGTCCCGCAAGATCCTTGGCGCCCTTGAGCAGCAGCGTTCGGTCCTGGAGCGCAAGGTTGAGCAGCTCCGTGGTTTCGAACGTGACTACCGCTCGCGCCTGAAGGCCTACATCGAGGGCCAGCTGCGCGACCTCGACGCCCGTGGTTCCGTCGCTGCCCCTGAGGTCGGCGAAGCAACCGCTGACGTTTAGCAAGTATTCTGAAAGCCGGTGGCTGGGGTCTCCTCTGCCACCGGCTTTTGCTGTTAACACCCCGCCAGCAACCCGCAACGCTCCACGAACGAAAGCACTATGACCGACGACCTCACCGACGACGCATCGCGGCCGGAACTTCCCGTCCGAAAATGGCGTCCTGCAATGCTGTGGCTTTTTGCCGGTTTTGCAGTTTTTGCCTATGCCTTTGACCAGCTCACGAAGCTCTGGGTGACCAGCACCATGACAGAAGGTGAGCGCATTCCAGTGCTGCCACCACTGCTGCACTGGTACTACATCCGGAATTCAGGGGCAGCTTTTTCCATCGGTGAGAACGTCACGTGGATCTTCACGATCGTCATGGCCGGTGTTTCCGTTGCCATCCTTTTGCAGTTGCGGCGGCTCGGCTCCGCCTGGTGGGCGTTGTCACTTGGGCTGCTGCTCGGTGGTGCATTGGGCAACCTGACCGATCGGTTGTTCCGTGAACCGTCCTTCGCCATGGGCCATGTAGTTGATTTCATCCAGGTACCGAATTTTGCGATCTTCAACATCGCCGACTCAGCTGTGGTGTCCGGCGTTGTCATCATTTGCCTGCTGACCCTGCGCGGGGTGGGCATGGATGGCACCCGGCAAGTGGCAGCACCGAAGTCCGCGAAGCCAGCAAAGCCGGTTCCTGGCTCCAGCGAGGAGACCGTTGGTGAGTGAGTCGGTTGTTGTACCTGAGGATCTTGCAGGAGCGCGGGCTGACGCCGGGCTTGCACGGTTGCTGGACATTTCCCGTTCTGCTGCGGCGCTGCTCATTGCCGAAGGCAACGTCACCAGCGGCGGTGCGGCCCTCGGCAAATCAGCAAAGCTCATTGCGGGCGCGGTGCTGGACGTCACGGTTCCCGAGCGGCCGGATCCCTTGGAAGTCGTGGAGGAAGTTGTGGAAGGCCTGAAGATCCTGTTGGATGACGAGGAATTCGTTGTCATCGATAAACCAGTGGGAGTGGCGGCGCATCCATCGCCTGGCTGGGTGGGACCCACGGTGGTCGGCGGCCTGGCTGGAGCCGGCTACCGGATTTCAACGTCGGGAGCACCCGAGCGTGCGGGCATTGTCCACAGGCTCGACGTCGGCACTTCCGGCGTGATGGTCGTGGCCAAAACGGAGCATGCCTACACAGTCCTCAAAAGGGCTTTCAAGGAGCGCACGGTGGACAAGGTCTACCACGCGGTTGTGCAAGGACTTCCGGATCCACTCGAGGGCACTATTGATGCCCCGATCGGCCGCCATCCTGGCCACGACTGGCGCTTTGCGGTGATCGAAGACGGCCGGCCCTCAGTGACCCACTACGAGGTCCTGGAAGCCTTTGGTAAAGCTACGTTGGTGGAGGTGCACCTGGAAACGGGCCGGACGCACCAGATCAGGGTCCACTTCTCTGCATTGCGGCACCCTTGCGCCGGCGATCTCACCTACGGTGCTGATCCCCGCCTCGCGGCAAACCTGGGACTGACCCGGCAGTGGCTTCATGCACGGCAACTGGGCTTCACACACCCACGGAGCGGCGAGTGGGTGGAAGTCACCAGCGACTACCCAGCGGACCTTCAGTACGCCTTGGACCTGCTGGCCACGGGCTCAGCGTAGGCGACCCTTCCGGGCCTGCCCGGTCCAAGGGTTCCGAATTTTGTCGGGGGCGGGACGGTAGACTGTCGTGGTGACTTCCAGCAATGATTCGTTCGTCCACCTGCACACCCACACCGAATACTCCATGCTGGATGGAGCTGCCCGGCTCGGTGAGCTGTTCGATGAAACCGAACGCCTGGGGATGCCCGCCCTGGCCACCACTGATCACGGCTACCTCTTTGGTGCCTTCGATTTTTGGCGTAAGGCCACCGACAAGGGCATCAAGCCGATCATCGGCGTCGAGGCCTATGTAACCCCGGGTACCGCCCGCGGGGACAAGGAACGTGTGCGCTGGGGCGACGAAAGCCAGCGCAAGGACGACGTCTCGGGTGGTGGCTCGTATACCCACATGACGCTCCTGAGTTACAACAACGTGGGCATGAGGAACCTGTTCAGGGCCTCGTCCATCGCTTCATTGGATTCAGTCTTTGGCAAGTGGCCCCGCCTGGACCGGGAATTGCTCAATACGTACTCCGAAGGCTTGATCGCCACCACAGGTTGCCCTTCCGGGGAAGTCCAGACCAAGCTGCGGCTCGGCCTTTACCGTGAGGCTGTCGAAGCCGCAGCAGAGTTCCGCGACATTTTTGGAGCGGAGAACTACTTCTGCGAACTGATGGACCACGGGCTGGACATTGAACGGCGCGTTACTGGCGACCTCCTTCGCCTTGCCAAGGAGCTCAACCTCCCGCTGGTGGCCACCAATGATCTCCACTACACGCATGAACACGATGCCAAGGCCCATGAAGCTTTGTTGGCTATCCAGTCCGGTTCCACACTCCTGGAACCGACGTACGACAACGGCGGTTCCCGCTTCGCCTTCTCGGGCAGTGGCTACTACCTGAAATCTCCACAGGAAATGCGGGAGCTGTTCCGCGATCACCCGGAGGCCTGCGATAACACGCTGCTCATCGCCGAGCGCTGCGAAGTTTCGTTCAACACCGGCGCCAACTACATGCCACGCTTCCCTTGTCCTCCCGGGGAAGACGAGACTTCCTGGCTCGTCAAGGAAGTAGACACTGGCCTTAAGTACCGCTATCCGCAAGGCATTCCGGACAAGGTCCGCAAGCAGGCGGACTACGAACTCGGGGTTATTACCTCCATGGGCTTCCCCGGGTACTTCCTGGTGGTTGCCGACTTCATCAACTGGGCCAAGAACAACGGGATCCGCGTTGGTCCGGGGCGTGGTTCCGGTGCAGGCTCCATGGTGGCCTACGCCATGCGCATCACCGACCTCGACCCCCTGCAGCACGGCCTGATCTTTGAACGCTTCCTCAACCCGGACCGCGTTTCCATGCCCGACTTCGACGTCGACTTCGATGATCGCCGTCGCTCCGAGGTGATTGACTACGTCACCAAGAAGTACGGCGACGAGCGCGTGGCAATGATCGTCACGTACGGAACCATCAAGACCAAGCAGGCGCTTAAGGACTCCTCGCGAGTGCTGGGCTACCCGTTCAGCATGGGCGAGACGCTGACCAAGGCACTTCCGCCTGCCGTCATGGCCAAGGACATTCCCTTGGCGGACATTCAGAACCCGGAATCCAAGCGTTACAGCGAAGCAGGAGATTTCCGCCAGCTGATCGCCACCGATCCCGAGGCCGCCAAGGTCTTCGAGACTGCGCTGGGCATCGAGGGCCTGAAGCGCCAATGGGGTGTTCACGCCGCCGGCGTCATCATGTCCTCGGACCCCATCATCGATGTCATTCCCATCATGCGCCGTTTCCAGGACGGCCAGGTCATCACGCAGTTCGATTATCCGACGTCCGAAGGCCTCGGCCTGATCAAGATGGACTTTCTGGGCCTCCGAAACCTGACGATCATTTCGGATGCCCTGGAAAACATCAAGATGAACCGCGGCGTTGACCTGGACCTGGAAAACCTGGAACTGGACGATGCTGCATCCTACGAGCTCCTTGCGCGCGGTGACACCTTGGGTGTGTTCCAGCTCGATGGTGGACCCATGCGGTCCCTGCTCAAGCTCATGAAGCCTGACAACTTCGAAGATATTTCCGCAGTTCTCGCGCTGTACCGGCCTGGACCCATGGGCGCCAACGCCCACACCGACTACGCCCTGCGCAAAAACGGGATACAGGAAGTAATTCCCATCCACCCGGAGTTGGAAGAACCGCTCAAGGAAATCCTGGGTGGGACATTCGGCCTGATCGTGTACCAGGAACAGGTTATGGCGGTGGCGCAGAAGCTTGCCGGCTACTCGCTGGGCCAAGCGGACATCCTGCGCCGTGCCATGGGCAAGAAGAAAAAATCGGAGCTGGACAAGCAGTTCGCCGGCTTCTCCCAAGGCATGCAGGACAACGGCTACTCCATGGCCGCCGTCAAGACGCTCTGGGACATTCTGCTTCCGTTCTCCGACTACGCCTTCAACAAAGCGCACTCGGCCGCTTACGGGGTCATTTCTTACTGGACTGCCTACTTGAAGGCACATTATGCGCCCGAGTACATGGCTGCCCTGCTCACGTCCGTCGGTGATGACAAGGACAAGTCCGCTATCTACCTCAACGAGTGCCGCCGGATGGGCATCACCGTTCTTCCGCCGGATGTCAATGAATCCTCGTTGAACTTCACTCCTGTGGGAACGGACATCCGTTTCGGCATGGGGGCCATCCGAAATGTCGGCGTGAACGTGGTGGAAGCCATGGTCTCTGCGCGGACCACGGAAGGCAGCTACACATCCTTCAAGGACTTCCTGATGAAGGTCCCGGCAGTTGTCTGCAACAAGCGCACCATCGAATCCTTGATCAAGGCTGGTGCCTTCGACTCGCTGGGACACCATCGCCGTGCTTTGGCCATGATCCACGAAGAGGCCATCGACTCCGTCATCACCCTCAAACGCAACGAGGCAATCGGCCAGTTCGATCTCTTCGCCGGCTTCGAGGACCAGGAACCTGAGGCCTCGCTGACCACTGAAATTCCGGACCTCCCGGAATGGGAGAAGAAGGACAAACTGTCCTTCGAGCGCGACATGCTGGGTCTCTATGTTTCGGACCACCCCTTGCAGGGCTTGGAAGGCGTCCTCAGCCAGCATGCGGAGCAGTCCATTACGTCGATCATCGCCGAGGACGGACCGCACGACGGCGCGATAGTCACCATCGCGGGCATGATCACCTCGTTGAGCCGCAGGATTGCCAAGGCCAGTGGCAACGCCTACGCCCGCGCGGAAATTGAAGACCTGGGCGGCTCCATGGAGGTCATGTTCTTCGGCCAGGTGTACGGGCCCATCGCCTCCGTCCTGGCTGAAGACCTGATCGTGGTGGTCAAGGGTCGCCTGCAGCGCAGGGACGACGGAGCCGTGACGCTGAACTGCATGGAACTCTCGGTACCGGATCTTAGTGAGAGCGTGAACGGACCGGTCGTGATCACCATTCCAACGTTCAAGGCCACCGAGGCAGTGGTTACTGACCTTCGGGATGTGCTGCGGACACATCGGGGCAACTCCGAGGTCCGGCTCAAGCTCATGGGGGACACCAAAGTTGAGGTCATGGGGCTTCCCGTGCACCTGCGGGTCAACCCCAGCCCGTCGCTCTTTGGCGACCTGAAAGTCCTGTTGGGTCCGGCCTGCCTGGATAATTAGCGCACTGGAAGGCCGGAATCCTGGAGAAGGCTAGATTTCGTAGTCCAGCGGCCTCGGCTGGCTATAGCCGCCACCGTGATAGAGCAGGGGAGCGCCGTCGTCGCCCACTTGGCCATCCACGACCTCCACGACCACCACAGCGTTGTTCTCAAACGACAACCGCATTTGGATCTTTCCCACCAGCCAACCTGCGACGTCCTTGAGAATGGGGACATCATACGGACCTGGCTCCCAGTGGTCTCCTTCGAAGCGGTCCCGCGTCTTGGCGAAGCGATCTGCCAGCGCCTGGTTCTCCAGTCCGAGCATGTGCACGCCAATATAGTTGGCATTGGCGATGGCGGGCCAGGAACTTGAGCTTCGGGCCATGTTGAAGGTGAAACGTGGCGGCTCGGCGGACAGGGATGCAACGGAAGTGGCAGTGAAGCCGAAGGGCTTGCCATTCAGGTTGGCTGTGATGATGGCCACCCCGGCGGCATGGCGGCGAAACATTTCCCTGAACGTCTTTTCGAAGCCGGATAGTTCGCTTGCCACGTTGATGAATCTCCTGGAACTGGGGTCGGGGGCGTCTTCCTCTCAGGGTATTCCTCCCTGTGCCCCACTTCTCCATTTTAATGAGCACACGTGAACGTTTGTTAATGTGAGTTCCATGACTGAGCCCACTGTGCACGTTCCCGCGGAAGTCCAGCCCGACGCCGCAACTCGCTGGCGTTCGCGGGACGCCCTGTGGCTTGTCCTGCCTGCGGCCGCGGGGGTAGTCATAGGCATTCTTTGGTGGATCCTGGCACCGGGTGGGGGAAACCTGGTGTCGGGCAACCCCGAACTGGCAAATCCTGCAAACCCTGATTCGTGGTTGCCGCGCGACTTGGTCCTTGCCGGGCTGATGTTGGTGGCCGGGTGTGTCACCGGCCTCATGCTCGACGGAAAGCTCCAGGGGACTGGGGTCGGCAGGCGGTTGGCCTTGGCACTGGCAGGGGGCGCGGCCGGCGCAGCGGTTGCCTGGGTGGTGGGCTTGGTTGCAGCGCAGCTATGGGGTCCCGCTCCGGACCCTTCCCTGGGTGCGGACTACGGTTTCACCCTTCGCTCCTACGCCGTCCTCGTACTGTGGCCCGGCGCGATCGCCTTCGTGACGTTCGTACTTGCGCTGTTCGGGGTTCTTTCAAGGAAGCCCGTAAAATAGCCGGGTGACCACTTCTTCGGATACCTCCGCCCCTGCCGCTGCGTCCTTGAATTTCCGCAGTATCGATTTCCGCGGCCGCCACCTCTCGCTGGCTGAGCTGCGCGCTGCGGTACCCAGGGCGAAGCATCAGACGATGGCAGATGCGGAGCAGAAGGTCCTGGACATTATGGGAGCCGTCCGCAGCCGCGGTTTTGCCGCTCTGTCCGAACTTGCAAAAAACTTCGACGGCGTTGAACAGTCCCACCCGCGCGTACCGGCGGAGGCACTTGCCAAGGCCCTGGCGGACATTGATCCCACTGTCCGCGCCGCGCTGGAAGAGTCGATCAGCCGGGCCAGGCAGTTCGCCGATCAGCAGCGTCCAGCCAATGTTGACGTCGCTTTGGCTGATGGCGCGGTTGTCAGCCAGAACTGGATTCCCGTGGGGCGTGTTGGGCTGTATGTGCCGGGTGGCCTCGCGCCCCTGGCCTCCTCCGTGATCATGAACGTTGTTCCCGCCGTTGCTGCAGGTGTCGAATCCATCGCTCTGGCTTCGCCGCCTCAAAAGGACTTCGGCGGCCTCCCGCACCCAACCATCCTCGCGGCGGCAGCACTGCTGGGAATCGATGAGGTCTACGCAATTGGCGGTGCCCAGGCAATCATTTCCTTTGCCTACGGCATCCCCGGTTCGGACGGAGTACCTCCTATCGAACCTGTGGATCTCGTCACGGGGCCTGGCAATATCTTCGTCGCCACGGCCAAGAGGCTGGTGAAGGGAGTCGTTGGCATCGATTCCGAGGCAGGAACTACCGAGATCGCTATCCTGGCCGATTCCACTGCCCAGCCCGCGCTGGTGGCTGCGGATCTCATCAGCCAGGCCGAGCACGATCCCAAAGCCGCCTCTGTCCTGGTGACGGACTCCGCTGACCTGGCGGACGCCGTCGTGGGTGAATTGGCACGCCAAGCAGCCGCCACGAAGCACAGCGCACGCGTCCTTGAGGCACTCTCCGGTCCGCAATCGGGTGTAGTGCTGGTGGATGACCTGGAACAGGGGATTGCGGTGTGCAATGCCTACGCCGCTGAGCACCTTGAGATCATGACGGCGGACGCACCGGCGGTGGCGGCGCGGATCCGCAACGCGGGCGCCATTTTCGTGGGGGACTACAGCCCCGTGAGCCTTGGGGATTATTGTGCAGGGTCCAATCACGTGCTGCCCACCAGCGGTACCGCTGCCTTCTCCTCGGGGCTGAACGTCACCACCTTCCTGCGGGCAGTGCAGGTCATCAATTACAACCGTGCGGCTTTGGAGCAGGTCAGTGGCCACATCGTGAGTTTGGCTGGGGCCGAGGATCTTCCAGGCCATGGGGATGCGGTCAGGATCCGCTTCAGCGGACAAAGCTGACATTGCAACCCAGACAGGCTAAACGGGACCTGACCACAACATATACGGGTCAAGACCACTACATGTAGTAATTACAAGCTTGTCATTACAGTGTCATCGAACGTAAACTGGTGCCGGAAGAGAATCTTCCGGCACCTTTGCGTTTTCGGCTCCCTGCCGGTAGAACGCGGGCCGGAGCTGATCAGGGGAGGCCCAGCGTGTACTGTCCGTTCTGCCGGAATCCTGACTCGCGCGTCGTTGATAGCCGCATGGCTGACGACGGAACTTCCATCCGGCGCCGCCGGCAATGCCCTGAGTGCGGGCGACGCTTCACCACGGTGGAAACCACCAGCCTGTCCGTCATCAAGCGTTCAGGAGTCGGGGAGCCGTTCAGCCGCATCAAAGTCATCAGCGGTGTGCGGAAAGCGTGCCAAGGCCGCCCTGTCACCGAAGACGATCTCGCCATGCTGGCGCAGGAAGTCGAGGAAAACATCCGTTCTTCGGGTGCCGCTGAAATCGACGCCCACGAAGTAGGCCTGGCCATTCTCGGTCCGTTGCGGAAACTGGATGAGGTGGCGTACCTGCGGTTCGCGAGCGTCTATCAAGCATTTGAGTCGCTCGAAGACTTCGAATCCGCAATATCCTTGCTACGGCATGAGGCCCAAGCCCACGCCAAAGCCGGGACGCAAGCCATAGCCGGGGCCAAGGAAGCCAAAGGTTCCGAGAAAAGCCAGCTCTAGCGGCCGCCGGATACGGGGAGGACTGCTCCAGTAATGTAGCCGGCTTCGCCGGACATTAACCACATCACAGCTGCTGCCACCTCGTCAGGTTCAGCGCCCCGGCCCATGGGAATGGTTGGATTGAGTCGCTCTACGCGGTCGGGCATTCCTGCAGCTGCGTGGAGTCCGGTGTTGGTGCTGCCGGGAGCCACAGCGTTGACACGAATGCCCTGCTTTGCCACTTCCGCTGCCAGGCCCACCGTCAAAACGTCCACGGCACCTTTCGACGCCGCGTAGTGAACCCATGTCCCGGGGGAACCGGCTTTTGTTGCTGTCGAGGAAATGTTGATGATGGAACCACCCGAACCGCCGTGGTCGGTAGATAGTCTTCGGACTGCTTCCTGGCACATGAAGATCATGCCGGCGACGTTCACATCAATGACGCGCTGCACTGTCTCTGCAGGCACCTCGGCCAGCGTTCCAATCAGGTTGCCCGTAATGGCCGCATTGTTGATGACCGCTGTTACGGGACCCCAAGCTGCGGCTGCGTCGAACAGACGCCCGACGTCGGCGGGCCGGCTGACGTCGCCCTGCACGGCCACCGCCTTGCCCCCTTGTGCCTGGATGTCCTTCACCACCGCATCAGCACCCTCAGCATCCAGGGAGTAGTTGACCACGACGCCATAGCCGGAACGTGCCGCCGCGTTTGCAACTGCCGCGCCAATTCCGCGGCTGGCACCCGTGACGATTGCGATTCCAGCTATGGCGTCGTTGTCCACAGTCACTTCGCGGCTACTTGGCGAGTTTGTGGTGCAAGGCGACCTCAAGTGCGGCGCCCACGATGCCGGCGTCGTTCTTCAACTTGGCGGTGACAATGTTGGTGCGCAATTCCAGGTGCGGGAAGTATTCATCCGAGCGCTTGGAGATGCCGCCGCCAATAATGAAAAGTTCGGGGGAGAAAAGGAACTCGACGTGCTGCAGGTAGCGGTTGAGCAGGACGCCGTACTCGTCCCAGCTCAAGCCATCGCGTTCGCGGGCCACGGCTGAGGCCTTGGTTTCGGCGTCGAATCCGTCCACCTCAAGGTGGCCGAGCTCGGCGTTGGGAACCAATTGACCGTTGAAGATGAAGGCGGAGCCGATTCCCGTGCCAAGCGTGATGACGAGGACCGTGCCGTCCACGCCCTCGCCGGCGCCATAGCGGGCCTCTGCGAGGCCCGCGGCGTCGGCATCGTTGATGACTTCGACGGGACGGCCGAGCCGGTCGGTAAACTTTTTGTCGATGTCGGTGCCCAGCCAGGACTTGTCCACATTTGCGGCTGAGTTGACCACACCGTGCTGGATGATGCCCGGGAAGGTGACACCCACAGGGGAATCCGCGGCAGGGGCGTCGGGGCGGCTGGAAAGTTCTTCGACGATCTGGGCCACAACTTCGGCAACTGCTTCGGGGGTGGCCGGCTGCGGCGTGGGAACCCGGAAGCGTTCGCCGATCAGCTTGCCCTTCTTGAGGTCGACGATGCCGCCTTTGATGCCCGTGCCGCCGATGTCGATTCCGATCAGCGGAGCGTTCTTGTGGGTCTTCTCATCCTTCTTGGACAATGCAATTCCGATCATGGCAGGAGGGGTGGGCATGGCGCAGCCGCCCGGGGCTGCGATGGACCTTCCGGAAAGCTAGGGAAGGGTCAGGATTTCCGCGCCGGTCTCGGTGACCAGCAGGGTGTGCTCGAATTGGGCCGTGCGCTTGTGGTCCCTGGTAACAACCGTCCAGTCGTCGGACCACATATCCCAATCGATCGTGCCAAGGGTCAGCATGGGTTCGATGGTGAAGACCATGCCTGCCTCGATCACGGTGTTGTACGCCGGGGCTGCGTCGTAATGCGGAATGATGAGGCCCGTGTGGAACGCCTCACCAACACCGTGGCCAGTGAAGTCCCGCACCACGCCATAGCCGAAGCGCTTGGCGTAGGACTGGATCGCGCGGCCGATTACGTTGATTTCGCGGCCGGGGGCCACGGCCTTGATGGCCCGGTTGAGCGACTCCTGCGTACGCTCAACCAGCAAACGGGATTCCTCGTCCACGTCGCCAACCAGGAAAGTGTAATTGGTATCTCCATGCACTCCGCCGATGAATGCGGTGATGTCAATGTTCAGGATGTCCCCATCCTGAACCACCGTGGAATCAGGGATGCCGTGGCAGATAACTTCATTGAGGGAAGAGCAGAGGGACTTCGGGAAGCCACGGTAGCCCAGCGTGGATGGGTAGGCATTGTGGTCCACAAGGAACTCATGGCCAATCTTGTCCAACTGGTCCGTCGTCACGCCGGGCTGGATGTGCTTGCCAACTTCAACGATGGCCTGGGCAGCAATCCTGCTGGCGATACGGATCTTCTCGATGGTCTCCGCTGACTTCACTTCGGAGCCGGTGAACTTGCTGGGTGCCTTCTTGCCGACGTACTCGGGACGGGGGATCGACGCCGGGACGGGCCGTTCAGGGCTGATGAATCCCGGAGTGAGCGTGCCGATGGGTGCGGTCGAAGCAAGAGAAGGCATAGATTGATCATATAAGGCACACAAGAGACGCAAGTAACAAAGCGCGGCTGGGCCCACGTGACTGACGCCAACGTTACGCGTTTGAGGGCAAGCGGGACGAGGAGGAGACGTGACGGAGTACTGGTACAACGTCAAGACGCATGAGATCGAAGAGGACGCCATGTCCGATTGGACGCAGCTGATTGGCCCCTACAAGACCAGGGAAGAAGCCGAGCACGCGCTGGAAAAGGTCAAGCAACGCAACGATGCCTGGGACGCCCAGGACGACGACTAAGGCGCCCCTGACTTAGCTAGAAGGAATGCTCGGGTCCGGGGAATTCCCCGGACCTGACGTCCTCTCCAAAGGCGGCGGCGGCATCCGTGAGCGTCGTGCGAAGGTCTGCATACTGCTTGACGAATTTCGCCATCTTGCCCCCTCGGAGTCCGGCCATATCTTGCCAGACCAGCACTTGGCCGGTGGTGCTCTTGCCCGCTCCGATGCCTACAGTCGGTACACGCAACGCGGCATCGACGGCAGCAGCAGTATCCGCGGGCACCATTTCCATGAGGACGCTGAAGGCGCCCGCATCCTGCAAGGCCACTGCGTCCTCGATCAGCCGCTGGGCGTCATCGCCCCTGCCCTGGACCCGGTAGCCACCCAGGGAATGTTCACTCTGGGGAGTGAATCCAATGTGGGCCATGACAGGAATGCCCGCCTGGACCATGGCCTTCACAGTCTCCGCATAGTAGGCAGAGCCTTCGATCTTGACCGCGTGGGCCAATCCTTCCTTGAGGAAGCGGACGCCTGTGGCGACTGCCTGCTCGGTTGAAACCTCGTAGCTGCCAAAGGGCAGGTCCGCCAGGACCAGGGCGCGCTTGGCTGAACGGCTTACCGCCCGGCACAGGGGCAGCAGCTCGTCCACGGTGACAGGAAGGCTGGTCTCATTGCCGAAGACGTTGTTTGAGGCGGAGTCGCCCACCAGGAGGACTTCGATCCCGGCTTGGTCGAAGATCTCAGCGGTGTATTGCTCGTAGGCGGTGAGCATGGCGAAGTGCTGGCCGTTGTCCTTGGCCTGCTGAAGGTGATGGATGCGCACCCTGCTGAGCTGCTTCTTGGCGCCCGCTAACGGTGCCGGGACTGCCGCCGCGGGACCGTTGCCATAGGGCGCGGGGACTTCGGCGGGCGTGGTGGACTCAGGAAGGTTGCTTGGGGCCATGGATAGAGCCTAAGCCGTGCCGACGACGCCTGCCAGCAGTGTGCCAAGCGTCACTGTTTGTAAACGCTGTGTTACGCGCAGCTACTGCGGCGGCATTCCCACCGAATGCTTAGTAGAGTGAAGTCTGAGCTGCCGTGGCTTCAATGATGGGAACTGCGGCATGGACACCGAACCGGAAAAGAGGCCCTATGGACCGCCAGCAAGAGTTCGTTCTGCGGACGATCGAAGAGCGTGACGTGCGCTTCGTACGCTTGTGGTTCACCGACGTCGTGGGTTCACTGAAGTCTGTGGCTCTGGCGCCGGCAGAAGTTGAAGGTGCCTTCGAAGAGGGGCTGGGATTCGATGGTTCAGCGATCGAGGGCCTTGCGCGGGTTTTTGAGTCGGACATGCTGGCACAGCCTGACCCCTCAACCTTCCAGATCCTGCCTTGGCGTGGTGAGACCGAGCAAACGTCCAGGATGTTCTGTGATGTCTTGACGCCGGACGGGGAACCCTCAGCAGCAGATCCCCGAAACGTCCTCAAGCGGACCCTTGCCAAGGCCGCGGACATGGGTTTCACCTGCTACACCCACCCTGAAATCGAGTTCTACCTGCTGAAGTCGAAGGAGCTTGGCCCCAACGGTGCGCCGGTCCCCGTTGACGAAGGCGGCTACTTCGACCACGTCCCTGGTGGTGTTGCGCAGGACTTCCGGCGTACAGCGGTGACCATGCTGGAATCAGTCGGGATCTCCGTGGAGTTCAGCCACCACGAAGGCGGCCCGGGCCAGAATGAGATTGACCTGCGTTACGCGGATGCCCTGCAGACTGCGGACAACATCATGACCTTCCGCACGGTCATCAAGGAAGTTGCCCTGCAGCAGGGCACGTACGCTACGTTCATGCCCAAGCCGTTTACGGACCACCCCGGCTCAGGAATGCACACGCACTTCTCCCTCTTCGAGGGCGATACCAACGCGTTCTTCGAGGCCGGCGCGGAGTTCCAGCTGTCCAAGACGGCCCGCCAATTCATTGCCGGTATCCTCAAGCACGCTCCCGAATTCACGGCGGTCACCAACCAGTTCGTCAACTCCTATAAGCGACTCTGGGGCGGCGGTGAAGCACCGAGCTATCTGAGCTGGGGCCACAACAACCGCTCCGCTCTGGTGCGCGTGCCGTTGTACAAGCCCGGCAAGGGCCAGTCGGCGCGCATCGAGTACCGCGGCATCGACTCCGCAACCAACCCGTACCTGGCCTATGCCGTCCTTTTGGGTGCCGGTTTGAAGGGTATCGAGGAAGGCTACGAACTTCCGGCAGCTGCCGAAGACGACGTTTGGTCGCTGACCACCGCAGAGCGCAAAGCCATGGGCCACGCTCCGCTGCCGGCCAGCCTCCACGATGCCATCCGTGCCATGGAGGAATCGGAGCTGGTGGCCCAGATCCTGGGTGAGCAGGTCTTCGAACACTTCCTGCGCAACAAGCGCGCGGAATGGCAGGACTACCGCCTCCAGGTCACGCCGTACGAGCTGCAGCGCAACCTCGGCATTCTGTAGGCAGGGCCAATGAGCCTTGCACGTCGGCTCATCTCAGCCGGATTCAGTGACCTGGAAAAGGGCGAGCGTTTTCTTGCTGCCCCGGAACTGGAAGGCATCGAACAGGATGCCCTGTTCGCCGGGCTCTCCTTGGCGGCGAGCCCGGATACCGCGTTGCAATCACTCGTCCGGCTGATTGAGAAGAATCCCGGCCTCAAGAAGTTGGCCGGCGCTGACCCGGACACGAGCGAATCCCTGTACCGGCTGTTGGGGGCATCGGAGGCGCTGGGTGAGTTCCTCATGCGCAGGCCGGAGCATCTGGACGTTTTTAATGCCCGGGTAAGTCCGGAGCCACTCCCGGCATCAAGCGAAGAGCTCAGGTCCCTGCTTCTTCGTTCGGTCAAGGCAGAGCCAGGCGCGCAGCGTCCGGTGGCTGGGTTGACGGGGCTTCCGGCGTATGCGGCCTTGCGGACGGCGTACCGCCGCGGGCTAACGGAGCTTGCCATTAAGGATCTCTGCGCTGCGTCGCCGCAGGACTTCATGCCCGCCGTGGGTGCAGAGCTTGCAGACCTTGCTGGTGCCGCCATTGAAGCTGCCCTTGCCGTTTCCCGGGCCGAGGCGGCCGCCCAGTTCGACGCCTCCGAGCTGGCCGACGTCGGACTCGCAGTCATTGGCATGGGCAAATGTGGTGCCCGCGAACTTAACTACATTTCCGACGTCGACGTCATTTACGTCATCGAGGCAGAGGACCTGGACGACGCCCGCGCCGCGACCATCGGGACCGCCCTGGCGTCCGGCATCTCGCGGGCGATTTCCTCATCCGCGCCTGAGCCGGGTTTGTGGGAAGTGGACCCCAACCTTCGCCCGGAAGGAAAATCCGGGCCGTTGGTGCGGACCCTCCCCTCACACCTGAGCTACTACGCCCGATGGGCTGAGAGCTGGGAATTCCAGGCGTTGCTGAAGGCCCGCACGATTGCCGGCGACCGGGAACTGGGCCAGCGCTATGAAAAGGCAGTGGAGCCACTCGTGTGGGCTTCCGCAGGCCGTGATGGCTTCGTCGAATCCGTCCAGGCCATGAGGCGCCGGGTCACGGACTACATTCCGGCCGCCGAGGAACAGCGGCAGATCAAACTTGGGCGTGGCGGGCTGCGCGACGTCGAATTCACTGTGCAGTTGTTGCAGCTGGTTCACGGCAAATCGGACGAGTCTCTTCGCTGCCGCGACACCACCTCGGCCATCGCGGCACTGTCCGCCGGCGGCTACATCGGACGTGCCGATGCCGCCGGTTTCGACAACGCGTATCGCTACCTTCGGCTTCTGGAGCACCGGATTCAATTGTTCCAGCTGCGCCGAACTCACCTCATGCCAGTGGCGGAGGATGCCCAAAGGGTGTTGGCGAAGGCTGTCCTGGGGCCGTTCTCGCTTGAACGCCCCCATCCTGACCAGCTGATGGCCACCTGGCAGAAGACCAAGCGGTCCGTTCGGGAACTGCACGAGCGTATTTTCTACCGGCCGCTGCTCAACACCGCCGCGAAACTCAGCAGCGAAGATGCCAAACTGAGCCCGGAAGCAGCCCAGGGCCGTCTTGCCGCCCTCGGCTACCACGATCCCAAGGGCGCAATGCGTCACATTGAGGCGCTGACTGCCGGTGTAAGCCGACGTGCGGCACTGCAGCGGCAGCTGTTGCCCATTCTTCTTGGCTGGCTTGCCGAAGGCGTGGATCCTGACGCCGGGCTCCTTGCTTTCCGAAGGGTCAGCGAAGCGTTGGGCACCACGCACTGGTATTTGGGGATGCTTCGTGACTCCCAAGCGGCAGCCGAACGCCTCTGCCAGGTACTTGCCAATTCCCGGCTCATTTCGGACCTCCTTGAAGTCTCGCCGGAGTCCGTGGCGTGGCTTGGCAGCGACAAGGACCTGGCTCCCATTCCCTTTGAGGCGCAATGGCAGGAAATCCGGTCCAAATTGTCCCGGCACCCGGATCCGGAGAGTGCCATGCGCCTCATCCGGTTGATCCGTCGCCGGGAGATTCTGCGGACCGCGATTGCCGATAGTGCCGGTTTGCTTGACCAGGACGCCGTGGGACTGGCGTTGGCCGAAACAGACCGGGCGGCCGTGCTCGGAGCCCTGCATGTGGCCGAAGCCATCGCTACCCAGTCCCATCCCCTGAAAACCGAGGTTCTGGTGGTGGCGATGGGCCGGCAGGGTGGCCGTGAGATCGGCTACGGCTCAGACGCCGACGTCATGTACGTTCATCGTGCCCGGCCCGGATTCACCGATGAGGAAGCGCAGGAACAGGCGACGGCGATAGTCGCCAAAGTCTCCAGCCTCCTTACCCAGCCGCTCAAGCCCGCCATCATGGCCGAGCGGGTGTTGATGGTGGACGCGGACCTGCGGCCCGAAGGCAAGAACGGCGCCATGGTCCGGTCTTTGGAGTCCTACGCCGAGTACTACCGCCGGTGGTCACTGATATGGGAAGCGCAGGCGCTGCTGCGGGCGCGTCCCATGGCAGGTTCAGACGACCTGGCAGTGGACTTCCTTCAGCTTATTGATCCCATCCGCTACCCGGCAGAGCTCTCCGAACAGGATGTCAGGGAAATCAGGCGCATCAAGGCGCGGGTGGAATCGGAACGGCTGCCTCGTGGCGCTGATCCGGCCCGGCACGTGAAGCTTGGCCGCGGTGGTTTGAGCGATGTTGAATGGCTTGTCCAGCTCATCCAGCTGCAGCATGCGGGCAAGCAGCCTGCATTGCGCACTACGTCCACGTTGGAGGCACTTGCCGCGGCCGAGACCCTTGGGCTTGTTGGCAAGGACGACGCCGGACTCTTGCGGGAGGCATGGAAGCTCGCCAGCCGTATCCGCTCGGCAAACGTCATCGTGACAGGCCGGGCCTCGGATGTACTTCCATCGTCACGGAGGGATCTTGAAGCTGTGGCGCGTTGGTGTGGCTACGCGCCCGGGGCCGCAGGACAGTTCGAGGAGGACTACCTGCGCCTTAGCCGCCGTGCCCGGGCTGTCTTCGAAAAAGAGTTCTACGGTAACTGAGGCCGGCTGGTGATGAGTATCTGGCTTATTCCGCTCAAGCTGCTGGACGATGACGCGCGCGCAATTCAGTTGGGCGCGGTGGCGGAAATGGCGGTGGAGCAAGCGCAGCGTGATTTCGTGGGGGACCCCCTGCGCATGATGCTGATCAGCCTCGAAGAGGAGTCCCGGTTGCCCTACGTGATCGAGGCCGAAGGGGCGGGTGTGGGAGTCCTGACCCTCCAATCCGGCGCCGCCAGCCTCGCGGGATGGCAGGATGACGATTCGGTGTGGCTTCTCAGGGGATTCCTCATCGACTCGAAATGCCAGGGGCGGGGGCTCGGCGCGCTGGCTGCTGAGGCCGCAGTGGAGGAGGCCCGCAAACTGACGGCCAGGCACGCTGGCGGCCAGTCCGGCGTCGTGCTTTCCGTCAACGAGCGCAACCCCGCAGGCATTGCAGCCTATACAAAAGCTGGCTTTGTGGACGCCGGCCGCTACCTCGACGGCAACTCCGGCCCTCAACGCATCATGTACAAGGCCTTCGAGGATGCCCACGTTTCGTCCTCCGGAGAAACTGGTGTCAACGAACGTTGACGACGATCATGGCGTCAACTATGGTTGACGCCATGGAGGTGGACAGGATGAAAACACTTGTTGGATCGATGGACGGCATGGGGCCCGCGGAGGCGCTGTATGCCGTAGCTGAACTTCACAAGGAAGTTGGCAGGGCTGAGGCTTCCCTTGTACGCGCAGCCAGGCAGTCCGGTTTGTCGTGGGAGGCAATCGCACTTTGCCTCGGCGTGACCAAGCAGGCGGTACATAAAAAGTACGGGAAACAGTAGGACCAGTCCGGGCGACCAGCGTCGGGGGTCCCTTGGGGTCTGTTCGTCCGGGCACGGTGTCCCTTAGGATTCTCGCGTGACAGTCAGGCGGGATTCGGAGGGGGCACCCTTCTCAGATGCGTCGTGCTTCCGGTGTGAGCAGGCGGGGCCGCACTGGTCTTCCAGGCATGGCCGCGGCGACGTCTATGCGTGCCGGCGCTGTTTCGCCACTTTTACTGACGCCGAGTGGCGGCAAGATGATGGGGGAGCGCAGGGCCTTTTCGAAACCAAGTAGTTGGCTGTGCCGGCAGGGTGAAAAACGAGTACACACTACTCGTGCCCTGACCTGCCCTGGGTAGGCACCATATTTGCTATGACAACCTATGTGATTGAACAAGCGGCACTGGTTCACCGCTGTCAGTGCTGCGGCGAAGAAACCGATCGGGTGTTTTGCGCGTACTGCGCAGCACCACAACAACATGGAGAAGTCCCGAAAACCAGGCACTAAAGACCAAGGCAAGGTGCTGGTTCGTCCGTTGAAAAGCCTTATAGACTCGATTCCGTAACTACTCTCGATGCTTAGGAGAAGTACATGGAATACAACGGAAGTTCGTTTGAGAAGGCCATTCCTGCTGGAGAGTTGGATCGCCGCCACGTGGGTCAATCCATTAGCTTTCAGCCCAACGATTTCACGGTTGTCTTCGGGACGATCGCGGGCATCGCAAGAACTGAGGCGCTTGTATATTTGTCGCTCGATGGCGTTTCCGGCGGCACGCATTTGAAGGACGAGTACGATCTCCCGATCGATCAGCACGTCTACCTTCAATTGGATCCCCTGAGCACAGCGGAAAAGGGCCTTGCGGATGCCGCGAAGGCCGTCAGGGAGAAGCTGGACGAGTTCGGAAAAAACATCCGGGACCGTGATCAGGGCAAGGAATCCGAATAGATCGCAGTTCGCCACAGCTCTGGTTCGCCGGAGCCTTGCGGGTCTTGCTGACTCGGGCGGCAGTGACAGCAAAAAGAAAGGCCGGCAACAGGTACAAACCTGTTGCCGGCCTTTCTTAACCGGGAACCCCGCAGGGTTCTGTGCAGACTAAACGTGGTTTAGCCGCCGGTGTTGCTAGACGCCGTAGTAGAGCTCGAACTCGTAAGGGTTCGGGCGCAGTGACAGCGGGCGAATCTCATTCTCGTACTTGTATTCGATCCAGGTATCGATCAGGTCCTGGGTGAAGACGCCGCCAGCCTGCAGGAACTCGTTGTCCTCGCGCAGGGCCTCAAGGGCTTCTTCCAGGGAACCCGGAGCCTTGGGGATGTCCTTGGCTTCCTCGGCCGGGAGCTCGTAGAGGTCCTTGTCGATGGGAGCCGGGGGCTCGATGCGGTTGCGGATGCCGTCAATGCCGGCCATCAGCTGGGCAGCGAAGGCCAGGTACGGGTTGGAGGAGGGGTCCGGAGCGCGGAATTCGATGCGCTTGGCCTTCGGGTTGGAGCCCGTGATGGGGATACGGATACCAGCAGAGCGGTTGCCCTGCGAGTACACCATGTTGACGGGAGCTTCGAAGCCCTTGACCAGGCGGCGGTACGAGTTGACCGTCGGGTTGGTGAACGCGAGGACTGCTGAGGAGTGCTTCAGCAGGCCGCCGATGTACCAGCGAGCGGTGTCGGAGAGGCCAGCGTAGCCCTTTTCGTCGTAGAACAGCGGGTCGCCGTTGCTCCAGAGCGACTGGTGGCAGTGCATGCCCGAGCCGTTGTCACCGAAGACCGGCTTCGGCATGAAGGTTACGGACTTGCCCCATGCGTCTGCAGTGTTCTTGATGACGTACTTGAACTTCTGGAGGTCGTCAGCAGCTGCAGTCAGCGTGGTGAACTTGTAGTTGATCTCTGCCTGGCCGGCGGAGCCAACTTCGTGGTGGGAGCGCTCGACCTCAAGGCCGGCCTTGTCCAGTTCAACGCACATGGCGTCGCGGAGGTCGGCCTGCTTGTCGGTGGGGGAAACCGGGAAGTAACCGCCCTTGACGGGGGTCTTGTAGCCGAGGTTTCCGCCCTCTTCCTTGCGGCCGGTGTTCCAGTGGGCTTCTTCAGAGTCGATCTTGTAGAAGCTGCCCTGCGGGGAGGACTGGTACTGGATGTTGTCGAAGACGAAGAACTCGGCCTCGGGGGCAAAGAACGCAGTGTCCGCAATACCGGTGGAAGCCAGGTACGCTTCAGCCTTCTCCGCCACGCCACGGGGGTCGCGGTGGTAGGGGTCGCCCGTGCGGGGGTTCACGATGGAGAAGTTCAGCGCAAGCGTCTTCTCAATGCGGAATGTGTCGATGAAAGCCGAGGTCACATCCGGGATGAGCTGCATGTCGGATTCAGCGATGCCCTGGAAGCCGCGGATCGAAGATCCGTCGAAGAGCTGACCGTTCACGAAGAAGTCGTGGTCTACGCTCTTTGCCGGCACATTGAAGTGCTGCTGGACGCCCGGAAGGTCGGTGAAGCGGATATCGACGAATTTGACGTCTTCGTCTTTGATGAACTTGAGGACTTCGTCCGCAGTCTTGAACATCTATGCTCCTTATGCATATCAAGTAACAGGCCCGGAAGGCCGCGTGAGCCAGCCCATGCCGGAGGCCCGGAGACACAAAAAATTCCCCTTGCCGCGGTGGCTAGCAACTCATACCACCTTAGGGAGATGGGATTTCCCGGGAGTGTCAGTATTGTTTCGGGCAGGTTACAGAATGATCTGTTGTGTAAACGGTAGTCGGCTTTCCGGTGTCAGGTCCACGCGGGTCCAGTGGGCGAACACTTTCGCGCAATATATGCCCAGAGGAAGGCGCGAAAGGCGGCCTTCGTCGTCGGACTGTCCGTCCGCCAGCCGTTAGGCTTGGAGGGTGGTTGATCGAAAAGACATAGGTTCCTGGCTGAGCGGGCCGGATACGTCCGGCATCTCCAAATACCCGGGTGAGAGACTCGGCCTTCCTGAGGCCGGACCAGGCTCGATGGCACGGGCCGGACGACGAATCCTTGCTATCGTGATCGACTGGACGATTGCCCTGGTTATCAGCAACTTCGCATTTGGCGGCGACCAATGGGCAACGCTCGCAATTTTTGCCGCGGAGCAGATTCTCCTGATCGGCACCCTTGGGTACAGCATCGGCCACAGGATTGCCGGCATTCATGTGGTCCGCTTGGGCGGAGGTCCCGCCGGCCCCCTGGCCGCTGTGGTGCGTACCTTGCTCCTCTGCCTGGTTATCCCCGCAGTCATCTTTGATCCGGATCAGCGTGGACTTCACGATAAAGCCATGAACACCATCCTCATTCGGATGTAGCGTCTTCAGTCCTCACCGGTTGGAACCAACCCCATAGCAAGCAAGCATCAATAAAAAAGCATGGGTCCACCAATAAAAAGCATGGACCAATAAAAACCGCCCCTGTCTCCTTCGAGACAGGGGCGGTTTTTTGTGGGGCAATCAGCACCTGCGGACAATCAGCGTCCGCGTGCAGCCTTGCGGTCCGGGCGGGCCTTGTAGGGGTCGATGCCCTTGGGGATCGGCAGGCGGGTACCAAGGGAGTTGATGCGCTTGGACACAGCGTTGACCTCCACCTTGGTGAGTTCGTTCTTCATCTTGCCCATGGTCTTGGCGAGTTTGTTCAAAGGCACCTGGCCCTCGCCGCGACCGGATTCCAGGACGTGGATGGTGACGTTGGGCAGGATGCGCGTGAGGCGCTTGCGCTCCGCTTCCACCAACGGCTTGACGCGATGCGTGGGACCTTCACTGACCAAAACGACGCCGGGACGGCCAATTGCCATGAACACGGCGTCCTGAGTGCGCGGGTTAACCGCGACAGGCTGGTCCTGGGTGACCCAGCCGCGACGTAGAGTACCCAAGGCCGCGCCGGAAGCACCAGGTTGGTTCTCGATCTGCGCGAAGGCAGCCTTCTCTGCCCGACGGGAGAGGATGAAAACGGCGGCCAGGAGACCCAGCGGAATACCGATAATGAGGCCGGTAACCCAGTTTTCCAGGAGGTAGCCGACGAGGAAGGCCACGGCAACTACCGCCAGGAATGCCAGCAACATGATCCACACAACCTGGGGATCATTGCGCCGCGTCATCTTGAAGACTTCAGCGATCTGCTTCAGCTGGCTCGGCTTCTTGGCCTTGGCTTCCTTGGGCTTGCGCTGGAACAGCCCACGCTTGGGGGCGTCGGCCGAGGGGGTCGATTTGCTGGAATCAGAGGAATTCGCCATAGTGCCTTAATTCTACGTGATGGACGCCGAAGGACCGGACGCCATTACGCTTGGCATCCGGCCCTTCGGTGTTGCTTCATGGTATTGCTGGTGAAGTGTTTGCCGACCCGGGTTTAGGCGTGGGCGGCGAGGATGGTGGAGGCTTCCTGGCGGGTGGTGCCGGAGGACTCGATGTGGGCCAGGGCGGCGGGGATTTCCCAGCCTTTCTTGCGCATTGCGGTGGCCCACAAACGTCCGGCCCGGTACGAGGAGCGGACCAGGGGACCGGACATGACACCGAGGAAGCCGATTTCTTCGGCCTCGTGCTGGAGGTCCACGAATTCCTGGGGCTTGACCCACCGGTCCACGGGCAGGTGCCGTTCGGAGGGGCGCAGGTACTGGGTGATCGTGATCAAATCACACCCGGCCGCGTGCAGGTCACGCAGGGCTTCGGAGATTTCCTCGCGGGTTTCGCCCATGCCCAGGATCAGGTTGGATTTGGTCACCATGCCCAGGTCCCGGCCCTGGGTGATGACATCCAGGGAACGTTCGTACCGGAAGGCCGGGCGGATCCGCTTGAAGATCCGGGGCACGGTCTCGACGTTGTGCGCGAACACCTCGGGCTTGGAATCGCAAATCGCGGCGATGTGTTCGGGTTTGCCGGAGAAGTCCGGGATCAGCAGCTCCACCCCGGTGCCCGGGTTCAGTTCGTGGATCTTGCGGACCGTTTCGGCGTACAGCCAGACACCTTCATCGGCGAGGTCATCACGGGCCACGCCCGTGACCGTGGCGTAGCGCAGCTGCATGGCCTGCACGGAGCGGGCCACCTTGGTTGGTTCGAACATGTCCACCGGGGAGGGTTTGCCGGTATCGATCTGGCAGAAATCACAGCGCCGGGTGCATTCGGACCCGCCGATCAGGAACGTCGCTTCCTTGTCTTCCCAGCACTCGAAAATGTTCGGGCAGCCGGCCTCTTCACAAACCGTGTGCAGGCCTTCCTTCTTCACCAGGTTCTTCAACCCGACGAACTCCGGCCCCATCTGGACCTTGGCCTTGATCCACTCGGGCTTGCGTTCAACCGGGACAGCCGAGTTACGCTGCTCAACGCGCAGCAACTTACGGCCTTCAGGTGCCAGGGTCACTGGAGTGCTCCTTCTGGGGTGGAAACGAGTGCTTCTTCATGCTTGCGGAACTCTTCCACGAAGCGGTCAACGATGTCTGCCGGGTTGATGGTCCGGCCAGTCTCCAGCGACATGGTGGTGACACTGGCGTCAGTGATTCCGCACGCGATGATCTGCGCATACGGCGCGAGGTCGTTGCTGCAGTTGATGGCAACACCATGCATGGTGACACCGTCAAGAACGCGGATGCCGATTGCGGCAATCTTGCGGTCCGGTCCCTTGTCATCGGCAAGGATCCATACGCCTGCCCGGCCCTTCACCGTGACTGCCGGGATTCCGTAGTCCGTCATGACGGCGATCATGGTGGCTTCGAGCCGCTCGACATAGTCCCGGATTCCCGCACGGTTCTTGAGCTTGAGGATCGGATAGGCGATGAGTTGTCCCGGGCCGTGCCACGTTAACTTGCCACCACGATCCACGGGGACCACGGGGGTGCCGTCAAAGGGGCGTTCGTGGTCCTCGGTGAGCTTGCCTGCCGTGTAGACGGCGGAGTGCTCAAGGAGCAGGACGGTGCTGTTTTTCTCGCCGGCAACAACTTTGTTGTGGATCTCGCGCTGTAGGTCCCAGCCCTGCACGTAATCAACGAAATCCGGGGCAAGACCCAGTTCTGAAAACTCAAGAGTCATGGGTTCAAGCTTAGACCCAGCAGGTCACTCACCATGATTTTGTGGTGAACCTCTCAGTCGCATCCGTCGGCGTAGCTTCCTTGCCCCGCACGTGAGCCTGCCTGTGGATAACTTCTGCGGGAAATCCGATCATCCGGTAGACCTTGGATATGGAAACTACGGATGCTCCTGCCCCCTTGGTCCCGCACATTCCGGGGTACACGCCATTACGCCCACTGGGTAGTGGTGGCTCCTCGACAGTCTGGCTTGCCAGCAGGGACAAGGACGGTGCCCGCTTCGCCATCAAATGCCTCACGGGCGGGCCCGGCGAGGATTCCCGTGGCCCGGCGGGACCAGATTCCGAACGCGGCTTCCGTGAGGGGCGGATCCTGTCCGGCCTCCAGCATGAGCACCTCATCCGACTTCACGACGTCGTGAAGCTGCACGGCATGGGTGCGGGCAGCCTTGGGCTCGTCATGGACTTTGCCGCAGGAGGTTCCCTCGCGAATCTGATGGGCGGCCGGCGCAAGCTTGGAGTCGGTGAAGCGGTGACGATTCTGACCCCCGTTGCCCAGGTCTTGGCTTACCTGCATGCCCAGGGAACGGCCCACGGGGATATTTCCCCTGGCAACGTGCTGTTTACGGCACAGGGGAAGCCCCTGGTGACAGACCTTGGCGTCGCCGGCGTTGTGGGTGAGGAGAATCAAAGCCTCGACGTCGGCACTGACGGCTTCGTTGATACTTCTGTTGCCGCCCGGGGCGGGTCCGATAATGGAGCCAGAGAAGCCCTGCACCCGGAACGGGATGTCTATTCGCTGGCGGCGCTCGGCTGGTATTGCTTGACGGGCATGGCGCCGGAAATCGCCAAGCACCGCCCGCCACTGCCTCTCTTGGTCCCTGATGTCCCCAAAGGGCTCGCCGCTGCCCTTGAGGCGGGACTGGATCCTGATCCCCGGGCGCGTCCCACCGCCCGGGAGCTGGGAACAGCTATCTATCGCAGCGCCGCCGCACAGCCCGTGGATCTGGCTGGGTCTGTCCATTCCTCCGTGATTCCGGAGCTGCTCACGCGCCGGCAGGCCGGGGGACGACCTCAGCGGAGAAGTCCGCTGAGCAGGAGTCCACTGAGCAGAAATCCACTGAGCAGGAGTCCATTGACCGGGGCTGTGTTGCGGCTTCGGCCCTTGCGGACAGCAATGACTCCGCGTCCCGAACGTCGAACGCGAAAAAGGCAACCGCAGCGGAGAACGCAACCGCAGCGTGGGCGACGGTTAAGCATCCGGGTCGGCTTGCTGGTGGCTGCGGGAGTGTCGGTTGGTGCGGTTGGGTGGGCCTT
This sequence comes from Arthrobacter sp. 21a14, assembly GCA_050627125.1. Classification (GTDB taxonomy): domain Bacteria; phylum Actinomycetota; class Actinomycetes; order Actinomycetales; family Micrococcaceae; genus Arthrobacter. The sequence continues at coordinate 2,434,495 of CP192487.1, forward strand.
CTGGCTGGGAATACAGGAGCCCGCGTCGGGTTCGACGTCCGTAGTAAATACAGCGACAACGACCCAGGCAGCCGAAGCCACCCAGCCCATTCCGGACGCGCGTTTGGATGCGCTCCGCTCTGTGGATCCAACCATCGCCGTGCACGCGTTATCGGCCGTGCGGGACATGGCGCTGGGGCTGGATCGTCTTGACTTGCTTGCAAGCGTCAACGCAGCAGGCTCACCTGCCCAAGCTGCAGATGAGACGTTGGGGCATCAATTGAGGGCTGACGGTATCCACTTTGCCGGACTCACCACCAGCTTGAGCAATGTATCGGTGCAGGATCCCCACGAGGTTGATCGCGCCGTCGTTGCCCTGACCGCAACGACCTCCGGCTATGACGAGCGCGACCGGTCGGATCGTTTGGTGAAGTCCCAGCCCGCCGGGGAGCCCCAGCAATTGCGCCTCGTCCTTGTCAGATTGGCAGGGCAGTGGAGCATCTCGGAGATTCTCGGCCCCGGTTAGCCGTACTGTCATGGGACGCGCGTAGACGTGGGGTGGGAATTTGAGGTGCGGACCGGTTCAGCTGGAGGGCTTAGTCTTCAGCCACTCCATGGCTTCATCGAGCCCGGGGTGTTGCCAGTGAAAACCAGCGGCGGCAAGCTTTGCTGGCTCCATTCTTTGGTTCGCCAGGACGAGTTCGTCAGCAAGCTGGCCAAGGACAAGCCGGAGGGCGGGCCGGGGGATGCGTACGAAGGCTGGGCGGTGGAACGCTTTCGCGAGCCGCTCGACGATGGTGTTGACGTCTGCGCTTTCCGGGGCGCAGACATTGACCCCACCTTCCAGATCGGACTTGAGGAGGAAGGCCAGGGCAGCGGCTTCGTCGGCAAGGGTGATCCACGGCCAGATTTGTCGCCCGTTTCCGAAGGGCCCGCCAAGCCCAATCCTGAGCAGCGGAAGCAACGGTCCGAGCGCACCGCCGGAAGTACTCAGCACCACTCCGGTCCGGGGTGTCACTACCCTCACGCTGGATGGAGCGGTTCTGGCAGTTTGCTCCCACTCGACGCATAGCGAGCCCAGCACTCCCGCACCTGGGCCCGAGTCCTCGCGGAGCGGGCCTTGCCGGGAGGCGCCGTAGTAGCCCGACGCTGACTGGCTGACGAAGGACAACGCAGGCTGGCCAAGGCGGCGCATGGCCGCAGTGAGTGTCCGGGTGGCCTGAAGGCGCGAGTCACGAATGACAGCAATTCTGCGCCTGGTCCAAGGCCGGTCGCCTATGCCGGCGCCGGACAAGTTGACCACAGCGTCCGCGCCCTCCAGGACGGTCTCGTCCAAGACTCCCTTGGCTGGATCCCATGTCCTTTCATCGTCAGTCTTTGCAGGCCGCCGCACCAGGCGGATGACGTCGTCACCTGCACTTTTCAAGTGCTCGGACACTGCCGTCCCGATCATCCCTGAGGCTCCGGACATTACGATTCGCATGACTCATCTCATCACGAGCCAAGCATGAGGCAGAAACAGCGTGCGAAGCGCGGGGCGGGTGCCTCTTGACACCGTGCCTCTTGACTATGATCGAACAATGACCTCCTCCAGCTACCTCCGTTTCCCGCATGTGCATGGCGAATTGGTCACGTTCGTGGCCGAAGACGACATCTGGATCGCCCCCGTCTCAGGTGGCCGGGCCTGGCGTGTTTCGTCCCAGCAAATGCCGGCAAGGAACCCACGCTTCACTCCCGATGGCAAGCGGCTCGTGTGGACTGCTGTTGTTGGTACCTCACCGGAGGTTGTCACCGCGGACGTCGATGGTGGCGGGCACAAGCAGCTGAGCTACTTTGGACACGCCACAACCCGGGTCAAGGGTTTCACGCCTGCTGGGAACGTCCTGGTGACCAGCGCGTTCCAGCAGTCCGAGAGCCGCCACACGTACGCCTATAGCCTCCCCCTGGAGGGAGGCGCCGCCGTCGAACTTCCGTTCGGACCGGTGGAGGGCGTTGCCTTCGGACCTGAAATCGGTGACGAGAAGCCCGTTGTCCTGGCGAGCGTCCTTTCCCGGGAGCCGGCTTGGTGGAAGCGTTACCGGGGTGGCACTGCCGGCAAGTTGTGGATCGACGCAGACGGCAATGGTGAGTTCGAGCGCTTGATCCCCGAAATTGAGGGCAACCTGACTGACCCGCTGTGGATCCAGGGGCGCATCGCTTTCCTTTCGGACCACGAGGGCTACGGAAACCTCTACTCCCTTCTTCCTGATGGGTCAGGACTGCGCCGCCACACGGACCACGAGGATTTTTATGTTCGGCACGCCAGCACGGACGGCCGGCGGATTATCTTCGAATCTGCCGGTGAACTCTGGATCCTGCCCTCGCTCGATGCCGATGCTGAAGCTGTGAAGCTGGAGATCACGCTCGGTTCTGCGTCACCGGCGCGGCGTCCTGCCCCACTCAAAGCATCTGCGCATTTGGGCGACGTATTTCCGAACGTTGCAGGAACAGCCAGCGCCGTGGAGTCACATGGCACTATCCACTGGCTCCGCCATAAGGACGGGCCATCGCGGGTGGTGGAAGCGACGCCGGGCGTCCGTGCCCGCCTTCCGCGTCCGTTGACGGATGGTCGGATCGCCTATGTGGCCGACCACGGGGGAGTAGAGGCTCTGTACGTCAAGCGCATCGCCGCACGCTTGTCCGGAGTTGTTGAGGTGCCGAAGGCCGCGGAACCCGCTGTTGTTTCCGGTGAAGCCGACGGTCTCCCCAAGCCGGTCTCTGCATCCAACGTCCTGGGCCAAGGTTCCTCCGCAAACCAGTCCGTGAATATGGGCCAAGCGGCCGAACCCTCGGATGAAGCCGCCCATGCGGACCCGTCACCAGACACTGTGGGGGGAACGGCGGTACCTGTCGCATCCACAGGAGAAGATCAAGCGGACGATCTCCGGCTGGACTTCCCTGCACCTACAAGGACGAGCGCACTGGAGGCCAGCCCCGATGGCCGTTGGCTGGCCATCGGCACGGCTTTTGGCGACGTTTTCGTAGCCGACACTGCCTCCGGGGCACTGACTCGTTTGGTCAGTATTGGGGAAGGCAGCGTGGATCAATTGTCGTGGTCCGCTGATTCGCAGTGGCTTGCCTGGTCTGAGCCAGTGACGTCCTTTGGTTCCCGCAGCAAACTTCGCCTGGCAAGGCCTTCGGCATCCGACGCCGGCATCATCGATGCCACCGACGGACGCTTCTGCGATGAATCACCCCGGTTCACCCCCGACGGGAAGTTCCTGGCATTCCTGTCCAACAGGAGCTTCGACCCCGTCTATGACGGCCATTCGTTCGACCTCTCCTTCCCGAGTCCCATCAAGCCGTACCTGCTGGCCCTGGCCGCTGATACGCCGTCCCCTTTCGGGCCGTCCGTAGACACCCTTGAGGACGCGCCCACCACAACAGCCAAGCACGACGACGGCGACGCGCCAGTTGTGCGCGTGGACGCGGAAGGCCTGGCACACCGGGTCATCACGGTTCCCGTGCCACAGGGAAACTACTCCGGACTCGCTGCCGGTGACGGGGCGCTGCTGTGGCTTGATACTGAGCTATCCGGTGTCACCGGCGAAGGAAAGGGCACTCTGCAGGACAAGAAGACAGCCCCCTCCCTGGTGCGCTTTGACCTTGCCAAGCGCAAGGAAAGCACCCTCGTCGCTGCTGTGGACAGCTACCGGTTGTCTGGCGATCGCAAGAGGGTTGTCTACGTCCTTGATAAGCAGATCATGTCAGTCCCGTCAGACAGCAAAGTGGACGAGGAATCCGGGGAACTGGTCAAAGTGGACCTGAACAGGATCCGCGTGATCCTGGATCCCGTGGCTGCCTGGGGCCAGGCCTTTGATGAAGCATGGCGCTTGCAGAGGGACTTCTTCTGGGCTCCGGACATGGCTGGCCAGGACTGGGATTCCGTCTACAAACGCTACCGTCCGATCGTGGACCGCTTGGGGTCCCATGACGACCTCGTGGACCTGTTGTGGGAGATCCACGGCGAACTGGGAACATCGCATGCCTATGTGCGGCCCGCCGCTGTGACTGAACCTGGTCGTAACGGCCAAGGCAGGCTTGGCGCGGAGTTTCAGCTCGGCAGCAAAGGCTGGGAGATAACCAGAATCCTGGCCGGAGAGTCTTCCGATCCCCTCGCAACCTCGCCCTTAACGCGTCCCGGCGCGGATGCGAAGGTGGGCGACGTCCTTTTGGCGATTGACGGCGTCGAGCTTTCCGCGGCGCTGACGCCTGCCATGCAATTGGTGGGTGCAGCGGGGCGAACCGTTGAATTGACACTCTTGAATGGCCCAGGACATGGCGGAGCTGCGGGTGCCCAGCGCCGCGTTGCCGTTGTCCCCATCCGGGACGAGGAGCGGTTGCGCTACCAGGACTGGGTCCGGGCCAACCGGCGCACGGTGCGTGAGGCATCCGGCGACAAGTTCGGCTACCTGCACATCCCGGACATGATGGCCAATGGTTGGGCACAGTTGCATCGTGACCTCGATACAGAAACCGCCTTGGACGGGTTGATCGTAGACGTACGGCGTAACCGTGGGGGCCACACCTCGCAGCTCGTGGCCGAGCTCATTGGCCGGAAGGTCACTGGCTGGAGTATGCCGCGTGGCGAGAAGCCGCGGACTTACCCCCACCATGCTCCCCGGGGTCCAGTAATCATCCTGGCAGACGAATTTGCCGGATCAGATGGCGACATCATCACCCAAGTGTCCAAACTGAGGGGCATTGGCCCTGTCATCGGAGTACGGACATGGGGCGGCGTGGTGGGTATTGATAACCGCTTTGCGCTGGCAGACGGTACCGGGGTAACGCAGCCCCGCTACGCCACGTGGTTTGGCGGTGGGATCGGCTGGGATGTTGAAAATCGTGGTGTGGAGCCGGATATCGAGGTGCTCTTCCCGCCGCACGCCTATGCAGCAGGCAGCGATCCGCAACTCGAGTATGGCATTGGTGCCCTCAAAGAGATGATCCAGGAGCTACCTACTGACCGCCCGCCGTTGCGTGAAGGCTACCGCCAGGTGCGGCCAGCGCCGTTGCCCGCCCGTCCGCAAGAGGGCTAGCAGCGGGTGAGCGCACAAGAGCCCCGCTACTCTCCTGAGGGGAGTGGCGGGGCTCTTCTGCGCTTTGAAGGTGGTATTACTGCGCGAGGGTGGCATCCAAGGTGATTTCGATGCTGGCCAGCGCGCCGGAAACGGGGCAGCCCGTTTTTGCGTCTTCGGAGATACGGCGGAAGTCCTCTTCGGACAGGCCCGGAACCTTCGCGGTCATCGTCAGGTGGCTGCCCGTGATGCCTGTGCCGGGAACGAAGGTAACGTCAGCCTTGGTCTGAACTTCTTCAGCCGTGAATCCCTCGCCGGCAAGGGCGTGGCTGAACGCCATGGAGAAGCATGCAGAGTGGGCTGCAGCGATCAACTCTTCCGGGCTGGTCTTGCCACCGGACTGCTCGGTGCGTGCCTTCCAGGTGACATCGAAGGTGCCCAGGCCTGAGCTATCCAGCGTCGTGTTTCCAGCGCCCTCGATCAGGTTGCCGTTCCAAACCGTGTGTGCGGTGCGTGTTGCTGCCATGTCCACTCCTTGGGGTCGTTTATGCGTCGGCAACCAGCCATCGCCGGATGCCACCGGGATCAATCCTATGGATTTGCCGGCTACGCTGCACTGTCATTCCGCTGTCAGTGGATTGTGACCCCTGGCTTGCCTTGAAGAAAGCAGCCTACCCGCCCTGCAAAGGCGGATGGGCTGCTTCTGCGTACGTTCAGTTCCAAAGTGTTGCAATGGCGATGTTCACCAGGGCCAGGCCGCCCACGCCGTGAGCCAGGCCGGTGGAGACGGGTTCGCCGTTCTTGACCTTGCGGGAGCCGATCACGGCCAGAACGGCAACAGCCACACCGATGGCGAACTTGATGCCGAGCTTGAAGTAGTTGGGATCGGCGTCCGGCATCAGTGGCAGGAGGCCCATCATGGCAATGCCCGTGAGCAGCTGAAGGAATGCGCCATCCCGCTGGCGGGGGTGGACGGTAGGCGTCTTGATGGTGGCGATCCAGTAGCCCACAATCATGGCTGCGCCGACGATGTGCAAGAACACCAGGATGCTGAAGAGAATACTCATGGCCCCAGCTTATCCAGTTGGTTCTACGTCCCGTAGCAAAGCCACGCTTAGGCAGAGAAACAGCGCGGCGGACAAAACCGTGTGGAACAACGAAGCGGGGCAAGCTACCGGGTTTCCCCGGAGCCTGCCCCGCCTGGTTGACCAGAGCGCCCTCCGTGAGGGGGTCTCTGCTAACGCTTGGGCTTAGAGACCAAGATCTGCTTCGAAAGCACCTTCCTCAAGGCGGGCCTTGAGGGTCTGGAGGAAGCGGCCAGCGTCCGCGCCGTCCACCAAACGGTGGTCGTACGTGAGGGACAGGTACATCATGGAGCGGATGGCAATCGAGTCGTCGCCGTTTTCGTCGGCCACCACCACCGCGCGCTTGACAATTGCTCCCGTACCCAGGATGCCTACCTGCGGCTGGTTGATGATCGGGGTGTCGAACAGGGCGCCAACAGAACCGATGTTGGTGATGCTGAACGTACCGCCGGACAGCTCATCCGGGCCGATCTTGCCATCGCGGGTGCGTCCTGCGACGTCGGCGATCTTACCGGCCAGGCCTGCGAGGTTAAGGTTGCCGGCGTCGGAGATGACCGGCACCAGGAGGCCCTTGTCGGTGTCTACCGCAATGGCCAGGTGTTCGGCGTTGTGGTAGGTGATTTCCTGCTTGGACTCATCGTAGGCAGCGTTCAGCTTGGGGTGCTGCTTCAGTGCTTCCGCCACAGCCTTGGCGATGAACGGGAGGAACGTCAGCTTCACGCCGTTCTGGGCCTGGAACGAGTTCTTGGCCTTGAGGCGGAGCTTGGCGATCTTGGTCATGTCGACCTCGTGCACCTGGGTCAGCTGCGTGGAGACTTCCAACGACTCGCGCATGCGGCGTGCGATGACCTGACGGATACGCGGAGCCTTTTCGGTGGTGCCGCGCAGGGAGGAGGCAACAACAGGTGCCGCAGCCTTGGCGGCCGGAGCTGCAGCAGGAGCTGCGGCCGGCGCTGCTGCGGCGGCTTGCTTGGCTTCGGCAGCGGCAAGGACATCCTGCTTGCGGATGCGGCCACCGACGCCGGTGCCGGACACCGATGCGATGTCCACGCCCTGCTGGTTTGCCAGCTTGCGCACCAGGGGAGTGACGTAACCAGACTCGGAGGACGAGCTGGCTTCTGCCGGTGCGGGGGCAGCAGCCGGAGCCGGTGCAGCAGCGGGTGCGGCAGCAGGTGCCGGAGCGGCAGCGGGGGCCGGTGCAGCAGCGGGAGCCGGTGCGGACGGAGCTTCAGCGGCAGGAGCCGCAGGTGCCGGAGCCGCAGCGGGGGCGGCCGCGCCGGAGCCGATGACAGCCAGAACCGATCCAACTTCGGCGGTTTCGTCTTCGTTGACGCGGATTTCCTGCAGGGTGCCTGCAACCGGGGAAGGAATCTCGGTATCGACCTTGTCAGTGGAAACCTCAAGAAGTGGCTCATCCACCTCCACGGTGTCGCCAATAGCCTTGAGCCAGCGGGTGACGGTGCCTTCGGTAACGCTCTCGCCCAAGGCGGGGAGGGTTACTTCGTGGCCTTCGCCACCGGAGGCGGCAGGAGCTTCAGCCTGGGTTTCCTCAGCAGCCGGGGCAGCGGGAGCCTCTTCGGCGGGAGCAGCCTGCTCGGCAGCAGCGGGTGCTTCCTGAGCGGCGGGTGCTTCCTCAGCAGCCGGTGCGGCAGAGCCGGAGCCGTCGCCGATGCGTACCAGGGGGGCGCCAACCTCTGCAGTCTCGTCTTCAGCGACGAGGATTTCTTCGATGACGCCTGCGATCGGAGAAGGGATTTCGGTGTCTACTTTGTCGGTGGAAACCTCGAGCAACGGCTCGTCGATCTCTACCCGGTCACCAACCTGCTTGAGCCAGCGGGTGACGGTTCCTTCGGTGACACTCTCACCGAGGGCGGGCAAGTTAACGGATTCAGACATGTCGTCCCCGTTCTCCTTATTGATCTTTTGTGCGGATGAATTCTGCTGGTCCGGACAGGGTGCATGCGGCAGATTCCGCCGCATGCACCCTCTCCGTTTGTCTTGGGTAAAGACTTAGCCGTGGAGCGGCTTGCCCGCGAGGGCGAGGTGGGCTTCGCCCAGGCTTTCGTTCTGGGTGGGGTGGGCGTGGACCAGCTGGGCCACGTCCTCGGGGTAGGCTTCCCAGTTCACGATGAGCTGGGCTTCACCGATCTGTTCACCCATGCGGGAGCCGATCATGTGGATGCCGACGACGGGGCCATCCTTTTGGCGAACGAGCTTGACGAGGCCACCGGTACCGAGGATGGAACTCTTGCCGTTGCCGGCCAGGTTGTATTCCTGGGTCTGCACTTGGTCGTCGCCGAACTTTTCCTTGGCGGCCTTTTCGGTGTAGCCGACCGTTGCGATTTCAGGCTCGCAGTAGGTGACCTTGGGGATGTTGATGTCTTCGACGATCGCGGGGTTCAGGCCGGCGATTTCCTCGGCAACGAAAATACCCTGCTGGTAGCCGCGGTGTGCGAGCTGGACGCCGGGTACGATGTCGCCGACTGCATAGATGTTGCCTACGCCCGTGTGGAGGCGTTCGTTGGTGATGACAAAGCCGCGGTCGATGGTCAGACCTGCTTCTTCGTAACCAAGGTTCGCGGTGACGGGACCACGGCCGACTGCAACGAGCAGGAGTTCGGCTTCGAACGTCTGGCCGTCCACAAGGGTGACCTTGACGCCGTCGTCGTTCTGTTCCACGCCCTGGAAGAAGATACCGGTGGTGAACTTGATGCCGCGCTTCTTGAAGGCGCGTTCCAGGTTCTTGACGATGGCGGCATCCTCGTTGGGAACCAGGGAGGGCAGGCCTTCGATGATGGTGACGTCCACGCCGAAGGACTTCCAAACGGAAGCGAATTCGACGCCGATGACTCCGCCGCCCAGGACGATCGCACTCTTGGGAATGTAGTCCATGGTGAGGGCCTGGTCAGAGGTAATGACCCTGCCGCCGATCTCCAGGCCCGGGAGGGAGCGTGAGTACGAACCGGTTGCCAGGACAATGTTCTTGCCCGTGTATGCGGTGCCGTTCACGACGATGGTGTTGTTGCCCTGGAGCTTGCCTTCACCCTCGATGACGGTGATGCCCTTGGACTTGATGAGTCCCTGGAGGCCCTTGAACTTGCCGGCAATAATGCCGTCCTTGTAGGCATTCACGGCCGACATGTCGATGCCATCGAGCGTGACGTTCACACCGTACTTGGCGGAATCGCGTGCGTGATCGGCCAGTTCAGCCGAGTGCAGGAGTGCCTTGGTGGGGATACAACCGTTGTGCAGGCAGGTTCCACCGAGTTTTGCCTTTTCCACAAGGCCAACGGTGAACCCAAGCTGTACGGCCCGCAAAGCTGTGGCGTAGCCGCCGCTGCCGCCACCGAGTACCAGGATGTCGAATTCTTGCGCAGTTGCCTGATCGGCCACTAAAACGCTCCCTCGCGTGAATGATGACACGGGACTGGTGTCATCGGGTCTTTGGAACTTGTTCTGCCGTGATTATGCCAGCACCTAAGTTCTCTTGCATTTGTGACTATCGAGTTCACCTTAGCGAACCACCTACCCATGCTCCACCCTCCACGGGCGTTTGTGGAGCGCTTGTGTCCAGACTCACGTTCACTTGTGACACAGCGCTACACACCGCATAATTCCGGGGTTGTGCGGGTAGCGCGGACCTATCCGCCCTACCCGCACTGCCCGTTTTAGCCGCAGTGGAGTGCGTTGCTTACGCGGAGGCTGCCAGCAGATCCTCTGCGTAGGCCACCAAGGTACGGACTGTGCATCCGGTTCCTTGCTTCGGGGTGTAGCCGTAGGGGCTGCCGTTGTTGAACGATGGGCCGGCAATATCGACGTGGGCCCAGGGGATCTGCTGGCCGTCGCCGTTCTGGCCCACGAATTCACGCAGGAAGACGGCGGCTGTCATCATTCCGCCGTTACGTTCGCCGATGTTGGCAAGGTCCGCGACCTGGGAGTCCAAGCTGGGGCGCAGTTCCTCGGGCAGCGGCATTGGCCAGACAAGCTCGCCTGCCCTGTCAGCGGCGGATTTCAATGCTGCTGTCACCGAATCGGAACCCATCACTCCTGCCGTGCGCAATCCGAGCGCGATGAGCTGGGCACCTGTGAGTGTTGCGACGTCGATGATTGCGTCCGGCTTTTCCAGGCTTGCGGCCACCAGGCCGTCGGCCATGACCAGACGGCCCTCGGCATCGGTGTTCAGGACTTCGACTGTCTTTCCGCCATAGACAGTAAGGACGTCGGCGGGCCGCTGGGCAGCGCCGGACGGCATGTTCTCCGCAATGCAAAGCCAGGCGGTCGCCTTGATGGGCAAGCCGAGCGAGGCGATGGCGAGGACTGTATTAAGAACGACGGCGGCGCCCGCCATATCGCTCTTCATGTCACCCATGCCGAGGGCGGGCTTAATGGAGATTCCGCCGGTGTCGAAGGTGATGCCCTTGCCTACGAGCGCGATCTTCCGGGTGGCCTTTGCCGGAGCGTATTCCACCTTGACCAGGCGTGGCTGACGGGTTGAACCCTTGCCAACGCCAAGGATGCCGCCGAAGCCTTCCTTTTCCAGGCGCTTTTCGTCCCAGACCGTCACCTTTACGGGAAGACCCTTTGCGAGTTCCTTGGCAGATTCGGCGAATGACTCGGGGTACAAGTGGCTGGGCGGCTGGTTCACGAGCGTACGCGTTGCGTTGACGGCCCTGCCCAGTACTGTTGCCCGGTCAAGTGCAGGCTGGGCAGCTTTGGCGTCAACGCCGGTGAAGATCAGAACCTTGGCAACCGGGTCCTTGAGCCCGTCCCTGCTGGAACGGTGTTCGGTGTAGGAATAGGCGCCCATGGCGGCACCTTCGGCGACTGCGGCGACGTCGGTCACGGACGCCGTCGGGAACGCCAAGGTCACTGAGGGGACTCCGGCAAGTTGCCTGACCGCGGACCCGGCCGCCCGGCGCAGCGCCTCTTCAGGGATGATGCCGTCCTCGGACAACTTGCCCACGCCTGCCAGGACCAGGATCCCTGAGCCCGTTTCCGGCAAACCCGGAAGCCGGTGCGCCTGGTCGGGGGCACCCGAGACTCCAAGGAGCTTCAGTGATCCCTCAAGGGATTCGGCGGCCTTGGCACTCAGCGGGTTCTCCAGCAGCACTGGTCCGTCCGAGCCTTGGGCAACTCCGATCACAAGTGCGTCGCTGGGTGACTTTTTCAGGTCCTTGGCGATGACGCCGAGGATGATGTCAGTAGTCTTGACCACGAGGATGTTTCCTCACTTCTCTCTGCATTGCATGGCGGGGCCGCATGTTTGGCGGGCCTGCCCCCGGTACGCGCCCGACGTCCTGTTCCGACGGCGGCCTTGGTCTTCAGGTCCAGCGTCGCAAAAGGACGTCGGCCCGTTTCGATCGTAGTCTCTCGCAGGCTGCTGACAGCAATTAAATGAGAGCTGCGGCACACCAAGGGCAGGAATGCCTACTGGACGTGCAGCGTTGTACAAAGAAACACAGAGTCCCACACCACATTCATGGAGTCAGCGACGCCATGAGCAGTGGTGCATGGGGACACCGAACTTTGCCACTGCGAAAGGAACACGCCGTGTTTGAACGGATATCCGGCTCCCTCCTGGACCCCGAGGCGCTCTATGCGAGCAACATCGAGATTTTCCACAGCCCGGAACTGCGGGGGCTGAATATGGTCATGGGTTTCACGGGTTTTGCCGATGCCGGTCATGTGGTCAGGCAGATCAACGCGGAACTCCTGGACCAACTCGACGCTGAGGTCGTAGCCATGTTCGACGCCGACCAGCTCATCGACTACCGCTCGCGGCGTCCCCACATCAGCTTCGTCGAAGACCATTTGCAGGACTATCAGGCACCCAAGCTGGCGTTGTACAAACTTACGGACGGCCTGGGCCAGCCGTTCCTGCTGCTCGCCGGCTTCGAACCCGACTTGCAGTGGGAGCGTTTCTCCCGTGCCGTGGTGGGAATCGTGGAGAAGCTCGACGTCAACCTGGTGACGTGGATTCACTCCATTCCCATGCCCGTGCCGCATACACGGCCAGTGGGAGTGACCGTTCACGGCAACCGGCCCGAACTCATCGAAGGCATCTCGAGTTGGAAGCCAACGGTCGAAGTTCCCGCCGCTATTGGCCACATCCTTGAACTCCGGCTCACCGAGGCCGAACGCCATGTGGCCGGCTACGTCATTCATGTGCCCCACTATCTGGCCGAGGCCGAATATCCTCCAGCGGCCGTGGCAGGCCTGGAGTACCTCGGAGCGGCCACATCCCTGATGCTTCCCACTGACCGGCTCCGGGAAGCCGGCCGGGAAGTAGGCCGCCAGATTGCCGAACAGATTGAAGCCTCGGAGGAAGTGCAGGCTGTAGTCGCCAACCTGGAGGCCCGGTACGACGAGAAATCCGAGGGAATCGTCCGGCGTTCGTTGCTCGCCGATGAGAACGACGAACTGCCCAACGCCGAGGACATCGGAGCGGCTGTGGAGGCGTACTTGGCGCGTAAAGACTCGCCTCAATAAATCAGCTTTGAACCCTTGGCGGGCATAATTGAGGAGTGACTGCTCCCCGCGCCTGGCTCATCTGGACGATCGGCGTCTTTGCCTATCTGGTGGCCGTAGCACAGCGAACCTCCTTTGGTGTCGCGGGTTTGGAAGCAACAGAACGCTTCCATGCCAGTGCTTCGGCCATTTCCTTTTTTACCGTATTGCAGTTGCTTGTCTACGCCGGCTTACAAATTCCGGTGGGCGTCCTGGTGGACAGGTTCGGATCGCGGGTCATGATTGCCGGCGGTGCCATCCTGATGGGACTGGGGCAGTTGCAGCTCGCCTTCGCCGATAGCATCCCTGGAGGGGTTTTGGGGCGTGTCCTGGTGGGAGCCGGGGACGCCATGACATTCATCTCCGTCATCCGGCTCGTTCCCTTGTGGTTCAGCCCGGCCAGGGTCCCCGTTGTTACGCAGCTGACCGGGATGTGCGGGCAGTTGGGCCAGCTCTTCAGCGTGGTGCCTTTCGCCTTGCTTCTTCACTCTGCCGGCTGGACGCCCGCGTTCATGTCACTCGCGGCGATGTCCGTGCTGGCTGTCGTCCTGGTCCTCGTGCTGTTGCGGGACCAGCCTCCCGGGCATCCGCCTCGGGAAACGGGGCAGGGCCTTCGGGCTACCGGAGTCTCCCTGTCACGTGCTTGGAAGCAGCCAGGCACACGACTTGGCTTGTGGAGCCATTTCACCGTCCAGTTCAGTGGCAACCTCTTTGCGATGACGTGGGGTTATCCGTTCCTCCTCTCTGCCCAGGGACTTGATGCGGGGACGGTTTCAGCTTTGATGGCCTTGTTCGTGGCAACAGCCATCGTCTCGGGGCCTGGATTTGGACGGTTCGTCTCCAAACACCCCATGCGCCGCTCGGCCATGGTCCTGCTGATCACTGCGTCCACTGCGCTGGCTTGGGCAGCGGTGCTGATCCTTCCGGACCGCGCGCCACTGTGGCTCCTCGTGATCCTGGTGGTGGTGTTGGCAGTTGGCGGCCCGGGCTCCATGATTGGCTTCGACTTCGCGCGGACGTTCAATCCTTCCCACCGTATTGGTACCGCGACAGGGATCGTCAACGTGGGCGGGTTCATCGCTGCGTTGGTGGCGATCTACCTCATTGGCCTGGTCCTGGACGTCCTGAATGCGAGCGGATTCTCAGGCGGGGATTTGTACGGCCTTGATCCGTTCCGTGTAGCCCTCAGCGTCCAGTTTGTCCTGCTGGGCATCGGGACGGTCCTTATTATGCTGACCCGGCGGAAGGTGAGGTTGCAGATGGCCGAGCAGGGCGTCCACGTGCCTCCGTTGGCTGCAACCTTGGCCCGGCAGCGCCGCGAAAGGATCGAGCGCCGGCGTGCGGCACGTGCACAGTCCGATGAAGGCAACAAGGGATAACTGCAGGCACCATCCTCCTGTAAGGGGCAGTTTCGGTGGTTTGCCCATATGTGGCCACCTTTATCCACATAGGCGTGATGGTCCCTGTTTTCAACCATTGATGTTGCCCAAGCTTGAAGCATGACCACCAAAGAGACGCTGAGCATTCATCAACCAGAAGACATCCTGGGCTACATCCCGCATTTGTTGGGCTATTGGCCCGAGGACAGCCTTGTGGCCATCACGATGCAGGGGAAATTGCTTGGAGCCGCTCTCCGCGTCGACCTGCCTGCCCGGGCTTCGCGCCGTGTGCTTGCTGATTTTGCGGAGCATGTACGTCATTACTTGGCGGCGGACACCCTTGCCGACGGCGTGGTGCTTGCCCTTTACACCGACGACGGTTGGGACGACGGCATGGTTGTCACCAGGACACTCCCACTGCTGGCTGAACTTCAAGAAACACTTGGCCACGCTGATTTGCCTGTCCGGGATGGGTGGTTGGTTGGTCCTGAGTATTGGCGCGGCGCGTTCTGCGCCGACCAGGAGTGCTGCCCGGCACCGGGCCTGCCGATAGAACGAATCCGGAACAGCCGGCTCAGCGCAGAGATGGTCTATCGAGGCAGCACCATCGGAGCTTCTCCAAGGAACAAGCAAAATCCACCCGTTCCGGAATGTCGTGGTGCCCTCGATCCCGCCGTGTCAGAGGCCGAATCAGATTTTGCAAAGCGGATGCGAACGTCATGGCGCAGTGGGAGGTGCTTTGATGCCGTGCTGGAGGTGTGGCGGAAGGTGCTGGACGACGCCCGGATCCGTCCCGACAGTGAAACGGTGGATGTGCTGACCCCGCAACTCGCGGGTTTCCTCAGGTCGACCCTCGGTGTTCCTGCATGGCGGGACGCTGTCATGATCATGGCAGCAGCTGGAACCGGCTCCGCGAAGGCAGGGGCAGCAGCGTTCGGATTGTGCAGCGGTGACGACGACTTTGGGGCACTTCCCTTCGACGCCGGAGAGCTGGCACTGCCGCCGACTGGCACCCACCAAGGGGCTGGCACTGCCCTTGAAGAAGATGGGATACTCAGCGTCTTTGCCTACGCAGACATCCTTCTAGGCGTTGAACCAGCTATTCCTGACTGGAGCCAGCTTGATGCCTTGCAGCGCGTCCTGTCGCACCTGTGCGTCCAAGGAGAAATGGGGGAAGTTGCTGCTGCTGCATTGACCTTGCAAGGCTGGATTGCCTGGTGCAAGGGGAGTGGGTCCTCTGCACACGCCTGCCTTATGCGCGCCAATTCGGCCAGCCCCGGCTACAGGCTCGCCGAATTGCTGGACGAGATTCTGGGGCAGGGAAGCATCTGCGCCTGGGCAAGTCGTCCCGAGTCCGCATGGGGAACCTACAAAGGATCCCTTCGGTAGCCATTAGTAGCCTTTACGCTTCATCAAGCGTGGGATTCATAAAACCGTGAGACAATGGATGCCGAGACCCGGTTGGGTCCGCGTTTGAATGCCCGCAATGAGCCCGGAATCCGGGAACATTACGGTGTCGTTGGCAGTTGTACATAGTGACTCTGCAGACGGCGATCGCATTTGAAATTGATCGCGGACTTGACAGGGTCATAGTGGTGTTGCCCGCATGGTGATTCCACAGACCGCCGCTAGAAAGGTTTTCTGTGACCCCGTCTTCCGTCGAGAAGGAACCCGCCGCCCAGGCCGAACTGTCCGCTGAGGAAAACAAGGCGGCCACTTCGGCAAAGCGTGCGGCGACACGTGTTGCCACCAAGGCCTCAGAGGACACCTCTGACAAGCCGGCACCAAAGAAGCGTGGACCCAAGCCCGGCGCCAAGGCCGCGGCCGAAGCCGCGAACAAGTCTTCGGACTCCGAGGCCGACACCGAAGAAGTGGCTGTCGAGGACGAAGATTTCGATCCCGCAGCAGCTGAGGAAGTTGAAGTCGGAGACGACGATGTCGAGGACGGCGCCGCAACCGGCAAAGACAAGGCAGCGCCCTCCGGATCCGGATTCGTCTACTCGGACGCCGATGACGACGACGCCCCTGTCCAGCAGGTCATGTCGGCCGGTGCCACGGCTGACCCCGTCAAGGACTACCTGAAGCAAATCGGTAAGGTCGCCTTGCTGAACGCTGAACAGGAAGTCGATCTGGCGCTTCGCATCGAAGCCGGCCTGTTTGCCGAAGAAAAGATCAACGCCGACGACGGTTCCATGGACCCGAAGCTCAAGCGTGAACTTGAATTCGTTATCCACGATGGCAAGCGGGCCAAGAACCACCTGCTCGAAGCCAACCTTCGCCTCGTTGTTTCCTTGGCCAAGCGCTACACAGGCCGTGGCATGCTCTTCCTGGACCTCATCCAGGAAGGCAACCTGGGCCTCATCCGCGCCGTGGAGAAGTTCGACTACACCAAGGGCTTCAAATTCTCCACGTATGCAACGTGGTGGATCCGCCAGGCCATTACGCGCGCCATGGCTGACCAGGCCCGCACCATCCGCATCCCGGTGCACATGGTGGAAGTCATCAACAAGCTCGCCCGTGTCCAGCGGCAGATGCTTCAGGACCTGGGCCGTGAACCCACGCCTGAAGAATTGGCGCTGGAACTGGACATGACGCCTGAGAAGGTCGTGGAGGTCCAGAAGTACGGCCGTGAACCGATTTCGCTCCACACGCCGCTGGGTGAAGATGGCGACTCCGAGTTCGGTGACCTCATCGAGGATTCTGAAGCTGTTGTTCCGGCTGATGCCGTGAGCTTTACGCTCCTCCAGGAGCAGCTGCACTCGGTTCTGGACACACTGTCCGAGCGCGAGGCCGGAGTCGTAGCAATGCGCTTTGGCTTGACCGATGGCCAGCCTAAGACTTTAGACGAAATCGGCAAGGTCTACGGCGTTACGCGTGAGCGCATCCGCCAGATCGAATCCAAGACCATGTCCAAGCTGCGGCACCCATCCCGCTCGCAGGTCCTGCGGGATTACCTGGACTAAAGAAGGACTATCTGGACTAAAGAGTCCACAGTCAAACCGTAACGGCCCGGTCGGAGTATCCGATCGGGCCGTTACTGTGTGGGGCATCCTGGCTTTGTTTGCGATTCCCGATTCAACAAAAAGCGATCCTGGCTTCAAACTAAACAGGGCCCCTCCCGGATGGGAGGAGCCCTGTTCTTGCTCGAAGTAATGTGGCAGGAGAGTGTCCAGCCTTACCGCCAGTCCTGTCTAATCGACCGGAACGGGTGCCTTCTCGTTGAGGCGCTCGGTCTCATCGTGCCAGTCGGAGGTCAGGGGCCGAAGCGTGGCCTCAACTGCGCGTGCGTGGTGGCCGCAAAACAGCAGCTCACCGCCGGAGGACTCGAGTACAACGCGGACATATGCTTGAGCCCCGCAACGATCGCATCGGTCAGCTGCGTTCAGTGTGCGGTCTGCAACTGCTGTTGTCATGTCGGCCTCCTTAGTAGTTCTGTACATCCATATAACCAGTATTCGGAGCAGAACCATGGCAAGGATGGATCACTTTCGCTGTCCGCGTATCACATGTGCGTAACGTAACGAAGTAGAATGCCGGTTTCCGGGAGTGGCAACCGGTGCCGATGGGGGACCGCGACTAGCCTAAGATGGGCAGTGTTTGCCTTGAGATATACCCCGAAGGAGCACACCGCGAGTGGCACCGAGTTCTGAATACAACGCCCGGCATCTATCTGTCCTGGAGGGCCTGGAAGCCGTTCGCAAGCGCCCGGGCATGTACATCGGTTCCACCGACTCCCGTGGCCTTATGCACTGCCTGTGGGAGATCATCGACAACGCCGTTGATGAGGCCTTGGCCGGCTTCGGACATGACATCAAAGTCATCCTGCATGCTGACAATTCGGTCGAAATCCATGACGACGGCAGGGGCATCCCCGTAGACGTCGAACCGAAGACGGGACTTTCCGGCGTCGAGGTTGTCTTTACGAAGCTGCATGCAGGCGGCAAGTTCGGCGGCGGTTCTTACACGGCCTCCGGTGGCCTCCATGGTGTGGGCGCCTCCGTGGTCAACGCTTTGTCCAGCCGGCTGGATGTTCAGGTCGATCGTGGCAGCAAGACCTACCAGATGTCTTTCCGCCGTGGTGAGCCGGGACGTTTCATTGATGCCGGCGCCAAGCCCAGCCCGAACGCGACCTTCGAGCCTTTCGTTGAAGACTCTGTGCTGGACGTGGTTGGCAAGGCCAAACGCGGGGTCACGGGTACCAGGGTGCGGTACTGGGCCGACCGCCAGATCTTCACTCCCGATGCCAAGTTCTCTTACGATGACCTCGCCTCGCGTGCACGGCAGACGTCGTTCCTGGTCCCCGGATTGAAGATCACGGTCCGCGACGAGCGCAAGCTTGCGGGCACTCTTGGTGAGAACGGTGTGCACGAGGAAGTCTTCCACCACGACGGCGGCATTTCGGAATTTGTGGAGTTCCTCGCGGCCGACTCCGGAGTGACTGACGTGTGGCGTCTCCACGGTTCGGGGAAGTTCAAGGAAACGGTCCCTGTCCTTGACGAAAACGGGCACAGCAAGATCGCCGAAGTTGAACGCGATTGCGAAGTCGATATTGCGTTGCGTTGGGGGATCGGTTACGAGACCACGATGCGCAGCTTCGTCAACATCATCGCGACCCCCAAGGGTGGCACGCACCAGGCGGGCTTCGAGGCAGCCCTGCTGAAGACCTTCCGTAAGGCCGTGGAAACGAACGCCAGGAAGCTCAAGGCGGGCAACGACAAAATCGAGAAGGACGACGTCCTGGCCGGCCTCACCGCTGTGCTCACCGTCCGCTTGGCCGAGCCACAGTTCGAAGGCCAGACCAAGGAAATCCTTGGCACGTCCGCTGTTCGCGCCATCGTCGCCAAGGTGGTGGAGCAGGAAATTTCGAGCAGGTTGTCCTCTGCCAACCGCAATGACAAAGCACAGTCGGCGCTGTTGCTGGAAAAAATCGTTGCGGAGATGAAGTCGCGCATTTCGGCCAGGGTGCACAAGGAGACCCAGCGCCGAAAGAACGCACTGGAAACCTCCTCGATGCCCACAAAGCTTGCCGACTGCCGCACTGATGACGTGGCGCGATCCGAACTCTTCATCGTTGAGGGTGACTCCGCGCTCGGTACCGCCAAGCTTGCCCGGTCTTCGGATTTCCAGGCCCTGCTCCCTATTCGAGGCAAGATCCTCAATGTCCAGAAGGCGTCGGTAGGGGACATGCTCTCCAACGCAGAATGTGCTGCACTCATCCAGGTAGTCGGCGCAGGCTCAGGCCGGAGTTTCGACCTCGATGCAGCGCGTTACGGCAAGGTCATCCTGATGACAGATGCCGACGTCGACGGCGCGCACATCCGCACGCTGCTGCTGACGCTCTTCTTCCGCTACATGCGGCCCATGGTCGAGGCGGGCCGGGTGTTCGCGGCAGTTCCGCCCCTGCACCGCGTGGAGGTCATCAATCCGGGCCAGAAGGCCAACGAGATGATCTATACGTACTCCGAGGCAGAATTGCATGTTCTCCTGGCCAACCTGGCCAAGGAGGGCAAGCGCTATAAGGAGCCCATCCAGCGTTACAAGGGCCTGGGCGAAATGGACGCACAACAGCTCGCCGAGACCACCATGGACCCGCGCCACCGGACCCTTCGGAAGGTGGGCATTGACAGCGCCCAGCGTGCGGAAGAGGTTTTCGATCTCCTCATGGGTTCTGACGTCGCGCCCCGTAAGGAATTCATCATCGCAGGGGCAGCGACGCTGGACCGGGAACGCATCGACGCCTAGGTTCAGACCCGCGGTTTCCGGCTTGGTTTCGTAACGGAGCCCGAAGCCGCCGAAGCTGGTGCCGCAAAGGCCGCTGCTCCTACGGCCAGAGCCAGCGCCCCCAGGCCCCAAGGGAGACCCGCGGCTACGGCAACCCCGCCCACCAACAAGGGGCCGCCGGCGTCGCCAAGCTCCCGGCCAAGTTCGGCCGAACCCATGGTGCGGCCGAGGCGTTCAGCGGGAGTCGCGTCGGCCAAGTGCGCGAAGGCCAGTGGGGTGGCAATGCCAATTCCCAGGCCGATAAAAATGGCAGCACAGTAGATCGGCACGGCGTGATACATGGAAATTGCACCGTCCATGGCCACTGCTCCGGGTAGAAGGCCCGCGATGAGTACGCCGAGGGCTATGGCGAGCAGACCGGCCACCATGCCTGGTCGGTCTGCGAGGACTCCCCGGTCACGCAATCGTCCGATCCTTGGCTGGACCAGGGATGACGCCAAGGCCAATACCGTGACGACGGCGACACTGCCGGCGGTGCCGAGCCCTTCCCTTGCCGCCAGCGCCGGGAGGAAGCCTACTGCTGCCCCCAAGGCGCCAGTCGAGGCCGCCAGCACCACGGTAGGTCCAAGGAATGATCGCTCGGTTCTTTGCTTCCAGACGTCAATGATGGTGTATCTGGGTCGGGGCAGGGGCACCAGGCGCGGCACCGAGATGGCCGCCCACGCGGCTACTGCCAAGCCCAATAAGGAGAGGATGAGGAAGAGCAGACTGAACCCGCCTGCGATGATCGCGACAGCGCCCAATAGAGGACCGATCGCGTAGCCAAGGCCCTTCCATGAGCCGTAACGGCCAAAGTAGCGTCCCGTGTGCTTGCCCGCCAGCCTGGCAACGCTGGCAGAAGATGCCGGTGAAAACGCCGAAGCAGCCATGCCTTGGCCAAGACGCGCTGCGGCCAGCATGAGGGGTTCATCAGCCCACAGTCCGATCAGGGACGCGGCGGAGAAGGCCAGGAGCCCTCCGAAGATCACAGGTTTGGGCCCGATGCGGTCGCTGACGGCCCCAAAGACCGGTTTGAGGAAGACTTCCGCGATGTCGTACAGGGCCAACAGGACGCCCAGGCCAAGCAGGCTCAAACCGATGTCCGCGCTCTCGGCGCCAAGTCCGGCGGCTACGGCATGGGCGCCAAAAGCGGTGGTGAAGCCGGCTGCATAGAGGGGCCATCGGTGGCTGGGGGAGATGTCTGCACTCAAGCGTGACTTATCGACGTTCACGCCCCTCAATGTAACAACACCGCCGTGAAACAACACCGCCAGCGCGGACCTTTGTCCTTAACCAAGCAATCCCGGGACGATAAGGAGCCCCGTGGGGACAGCGAGGAGCAAGGCTGAGGTGGCCAGCACCAGGGCGCGAAGAGCCGTGGCGAGTGGAGGCTGTGGCGAGAGAAGGCGGCTGACGCGTGACGCCGTCGTACGCGGTGAATCTGCCCCGCCGGTGGCGCTGATGCTGCCACCCTCGACGACGGCGCCCCCGCCGCCGAGTGCCTGCGGGCTGAGTGCCTGGCCGCCACGCCCTGGCGTTGAGGACCCGCTGGAGACTATGGCGATGGCCTTGATCAAGGTGCCTTTGCTTTCGGTCCTGAGGGCGACGTCATCCGCCAGCATTTCGATCAGGGAGTTCACGGCTGTCTGGGCAAGCCGTGTGGTGGGGAACCAGGGGAGTGCCTGCCGCCATGCTGCGAACGCCCAGAGCAGGAGATCGTGACGCTGGGAAAGGTGGGCGTTTTCATGGATGAGCACAGCCCGCAACTCCGCAGGTTCCAAGGCAGCCATGAGGCCGTCGGACAAGACTGTCACCGAGCGCGCGCCGCCGGGTAAGCAGTAAGCCACAGGGGAGTCGTGGTTGATCACCACGGTGCCCGGGCCGTCGTCCGAGGGTGATGCCAGAAGAGTCAGTAATTCGCGGTGTCGCCTGCGTTGCCGTTCAATCTTGTAGTAGGTCAAGAGCAAAGTGAAGACCAGGTGCGCCGTTAGGAGTGCGGCCGCAGACAGGGCGAAGAGGTGCCAGAAGCCCAGCGCCGTGGTTGGCTCGTTGTTGAAAACCATGCCCGCAAGGCTCCTGAGCCCCGCGAGGAGGTTGTCACCGATTGGTTCCAGCCCGTAGACCAGCATTGCGCCGATCATGGACAGGCCACCTGCGAGGGCAATTGCCTGCCAGAGGACCATTGCGGTGAAGGGGGAGCGGGCAGGCCACTGCGCGCGCGAAAGCAAAACGGGTACCGGCCACGCCAGTATCAATGCCAGGACCGCCAGGAAGTATGAGGTCCAGAACATACTGGCTAATTGTAGCCGAGCAGTTTGCGCAGGGTAGCGGCTTCACTTTCGGAGACAGAGCCAATGAAGCGGGCAAGGACCGCTTCGCGGTCGGGAGCCGAGCCAAGGACTTCGTGCATGAGTTCCGCGGTGTGGTCAGCGCGGCTCGAAACGGCCTGGTAGCGGTGTGGCCGGGTCCCGCGTTCGCGTTCCACCAGGCCCTTCTTCTCCAGCCTGGAGAGCACGGTCAGGACTGTGGTCACTGCCAGGTCCTTGCCCTGGTGTCCCGCTGTGCCGTCGCCGGCCTCGGAGTCCTGCGCGAGAAGGTCACGCAGAGTGTTGGCAGTTGCAGCCTCTTGGCCCGCCCAGAGCAGGTCCATCACTGCCCGTTCCAGTTCCCCAAGACTCGCCATCAATACTTCCCTACCTTCCGCGTCCCGGTGGCAAAAGCCGCAACCCGGGAGCGATGATCCAACATTCCACAACAAATCTACCGCTTTTCAGCCCTTCATTCTACGTGAGGTAGAACTATCGGCGCGCCGCGGACGTCGATTCACCCTTGCGGGTGTGTAACGCCACTTGAAGAATGGGCATGTGGTTCGGCTATTTGTTCTACACTGTGTAGAAGAATTAGTTTTCTACACAACGTAGAAGTAAGTACACCGCACTTCGGGCCGCCGGACAAAGGACAGCCATGGACGCCTTGGAAATCGCACGCTGGCAATTCGGGATCACCACCGTCTACCACTTCATGATGGTGCCCCTTACTATCGGCCTTGGCTTGGTGGTGGCCGTCATTCAGACGCTGTGGTACCGCACGGGAAAGCCCGAGTATCTTCGGATGACCAAGTTCTGGGGCAAGCTCTTCCTCATCAACTTCATCATGGGTGTGGCAACCGGCATCGTCCAGGAATTCCAGTTCGGCATGGCCTGGAGCGAATACAGCCGGTTCGTTGGTGATGTCTTTGGCGCACCGCTTGCCCTCGAAGCCCTTCTCGCGTTTTTCGTAGAGTCCACCTTCCTTGGACTCTGGATCTTTGGCTGGAAGCAACTCAAACGCGGTGTCCACCTGGCATGCCTTTGGATCGCCGTGATCGGTTCCGTCTTCTCCGCCTACTTCATCATCGTGGCCAATTCATGGATGCAGCACCCTGTGGGCGTTGAGATGGTGGATGGCCGGCCTGTCATGACGGATGCCTGGGCGGTGTTTACCAACAACACTGCACTCGTTGCCGTACCGCACACTCTCTTCGGTGCCCTTGGTGTTGCCGGTGCCTTCCTGCTCGGCATCGCCTGGTACCACTTGTGGCGCCGCCGCCATGACGGCATTGACGTGGTTGGCGCGGACGGCCGGCTGGTTGTCGGAGAAGCTGACATCCCGGGCCGCGACAAGGGTGACTACACCGTATGGATGCGTTCCCTCCGGATCGGCGCCGTGGTGGCGATGATCTCCTTCGCCGGCACCGCCCTCACGGGAGACCTGCAAGGCAAGCTCATGTTCGAGCAGCAGCCCATGAAAATGGCAGCCGCGGAGGCAGCATGCCACGACGGCACCGGTTTTTCCGTACTGAGCGTCGGCAACCTGGGTGCCAAGAACTGTGACGACATCGTGGCTGTCATCGAAGTGCCCGGGATCCTTTCCTTCCTCGCCAAGGGCGACTTCACCACCGAAGTGAAGGGTGTGAACAGCCTGCTTGGGGAGTACAAGGAGAAGTACGGCACGCACTTGCCGGACAATCCGCTGTATGGCGACCGGGCCGGCCAGGAAATCCAGTACGTGCCCGTCATGGAAGTTACCTACTGGGGCTTCCGGATGATGATCGGCTTCGGGGGCGTCGCCGCACTGGCAGCGCTGGTAGCCCTGTGGGTTACCCGCAAGGGCGTCGTCCCTGGGTCAAAGTGGCTCATGCGTCTTGCCGTCTTCGGAATCCTGGCACCGTTCGGGGCCAACGCCGCTGGCTGGATCTTCACGGAAATGGGCCGGCAGCCCTTCGTCGTAGCCCCAAATCCTGACATGAACGGTATTGACCAGGTCTTCATGTTCACCGCCGCTGCCGTTTCACCCGGTGTCAGTGCCGGCGAGCTCATGACCTCCCTGGTTGTCCTGACTGCGATCTACGCCGTCCTGCTGGTGGTGGAAGTCAAGCTCCTGGTCAAGTACGTCCGTGGCGGCGTCGCCTCAGCCATGCCCGAACTCGCCCATGCCAAGGGCGAGCATCGCGTCAAGGATGAAGCAAGTGACAATAACGACGACGGCGCACCCGGCCCCGACAAAGCCGACGACGTCCTGGCGTTCGCGTACTAGAAACAGAGGAATAGACCATGGAATTGTTGCCAACCATCTGGTTCGTGGCCATCGCAGTACTGTGGACCGGCTATCTCTTCCTTGAGGGCTTTGATCTCGGGGTAGGCATGCTCATGAAGCTGTTTGCACGGAACAACACGGACAGGCGCGTACTGCTCAATACCATCGGCCCTGTCTGGGACGGCAACGAGGTGTGGCTTCTCACTGCAGCCGGAGCCACGTTCGCAGCTTTCCCCCTCTGGTACGCCTCCTTGTTTTCGGCGCTCTACCTTCCGCTTCTGTGCGTCCTGGTGGCGTTGATCTTCCGGGCGGTCGCCTTCGAATACCGGGGCAAGGTGGACACTGAACGCTGGCGCACCACCTGGGACTGGGCAATCGCCATTGGATCCTTTGTGGCCGCCTTTGGCATCGGAGCAGCCCTGGCGCTTACCACCACGGGGTTGCCGCTGGATGCCAACGGGGACCGCAGCGGTGGACCGTTCGCCTGGTTCAGCGGCTACGCACTCCTGGGCGGCTTCGGTGTTGTCGCCTTCGCCTTGGTTCACGCCCTGGCCTTCCTGGCATTGAAGACCGACGGCGGGGTGCGGCTGCGTGCCCGCCGCTGGTTTGTGCGGCTGGTGCCGGTTGCCGTCCTGCCCATGCTCGCCTGGATGGTTGCGGTGCAGTTCCTGAGCGGCAAGGCTTGGACCTGGGTCATTGTGGTGGCTGGAGTCGTGTCCGTGGTTTTGGCCTGGCAGTGGGCTCGCAACGGGTCCGAGGGCCGGGCGTTCGCCGCGATCGGAGCTTTCGTGGTGTGCGCCACGGCATCGATCTTCGGCGCCGCGTTCCCGGTGGTCATCCCCTCAACCATGGATCCCGCGTTCAGCCTGACTATTTCCAATGCTTCCTCCTCGGACTACACGCTGGGCCTGATGAGCATCGTGGCTGCGGTGGGGCTTCCCTTGGTTATTGCCTACCAGGCCTGGACATACTGGGTGTTCCGGCGCCGTGTCAGCGCAGCACACATTCCCGAAGCCCACGGTTTCCTTCCGGCCATCGCCGCCAAGGTGTTGGTTGCCAAGGAAAACACCAACCCTTCCAACCCGGGAGCCTAGCCGCCACATGAAGCCCGTGTTCCCCTCCGGCCCGGCCACCCGATCTGCGCTCTACGGAATAGGACTGCTCTCAGCCCTCAAGGCACTTTCGCTGGTACTCATGGCACAGGCGGTGGCCGGTGCACTGGCCGGTCTGGCCGGAAGTCCCTCCGAATGGACCAACGGGCTGGTATGGGGGGCAGTCGGAGCGGTGCTACGGTCCCTGACCGTCTGGGGCCAGGGCGTTGCGTCGCGCCGTGCCGCGCTGGGGGTCAAAGAGGAACTGCGGTCGCAGCTTCTCAAGCGCTCGCTGGCGGAGGGCGGAACACCTGCCGTTGAGGGCACCAACGACGGCGGGCTGGCGATCCTCGCCACGCGGGGCCTGGACGCACTGGATGACTACTACGCCCAATACCTGCCCGCCCTGGTGAACTGCGCCACCGTTCCGCTGCTCATCGGCGCCCGGATACTGTTTGCCGACTGGGTGAGCGCCGTGGTCATTGTCTTGACTGTTCCCTTGGTGCCGCTGTTCATGATCCTGATAGGCCGCCACACGGAAGACAGCGTCAGGGACGCCCAAACCACGCTGCGCAGATTGTCCGGGCACATCCTTGAGCTTGCCAAAGGCCTGCCTGTGCTGGTGGGTTTGGGACGGGCCAGCGAGCAACGCGCAGCACTTGAAGACATCTCCGAGCAGTATCGCAGCCGAACCATGGCCACGCTGCGGACGGCGTTCCTCTCGGCTCTTGCCCTGGAACTCATCGCAACCATCTCAGTAGCTGTCGTGGCGGTTTTCATCGGCGTGCGCCTGGTTGCCGGGGACATGGCCCTGGAAGCCGGGCTTTTGGCGCTGATCCTTGCTCCTGACTGCTACTTGCCCCTGCGTGAGCTCGGTACCGCCCACCATGCCAGCGATGACGGCAGGGCGGCCTTGGAAACTGCCAACACCGTGTTGAAGGCACCCACACACCAGCGTCTTACTGATAACCAGACATCCCCCGCCGGGCTGGCTGACATCGTGGTCACAGGCCTCACGGTCACCTATACCGGACGGTCCGCACCCGCCGTCGAATGTTTGGACTTTACGGCACCGGCAGGGGCGGTTACCGCTCTGGACGGAGACAGCGGCGCCGGAAAAAGCACAGTCCTGGGCGTCCTGGCAGGCCTTATCGGGCCGGGCCCCGGCGCATCCGTGACCGGCACGGTAACTGGCGTGGCAACGGGCACCGTGGCCTGGGTACCGCAACACCCCGTGATGGTGGCCGACACCGTGCAGGAGGAAATCGAGCTGTACCTTGGCGGGCAGCACACAGTAGATACCGCACAGGCTGTGACAAGTATCCTTAGGAAGGTCTCTGCTGACCACCTCGCTGCCAAGCACCCTGCCGAACTCAGCCCGGGGGAGTTGCGCCGCGTGGCACTTGCCCGCGGTCTGGCCCGCCTCGAGTCCGGTGCTGCCGTGCTGCTCCTGGACGAGCCGACTGCACACTTGGACCACTACTCAGCCAGCGTTGTCCGCTCCGCCATCACGTCCCTTCGGGACTCTGCCACCGTGATCCTCGTAGCTCACGACTCCAGCACGAGGGCGCTCGCCGACCACGTAGTTCAGATCGAGCACTTAACCGCAGCGAAGCGGCACACCGGCGTGCCGGAACGAAGTGCTGCTGCTACCGCCCCAGTCGATTCAACCACCGCGTATCAGTCCTCCCTGGCTGTCCCTGCCGGGGCGAACGCAGGCAGCCTGAAAGCACAGAACGGGGCCCTTCACACAGCCTTCAACCAGGGATGGCTTCCCAACGTGCAACGGCTCGCGCTGGTCCTCCGGCCGGTTCAGGCCAAATTCGCCGCGGCGGCCTTGGTAGGAGTCCTCGCCGCACTTTTCGCAGTCGCCCTGTCCGGCCTGTCCGGGTGGCTCATCATCCGGGCCAGCGAACAGCCACCCATTCTGTACCTCCTGGGAGCGATCGTTGGTGTGCGTTTCTTCGGCATCGGCAGGGCTGTCCTTCGCTACTGCGAGCGACTTCTGACGCACGACGCCGTCTTTGCTGCGATGACACGCCTCCGCGGGACGCTCTGGGCCAACCTGAGCCGCCGTGCACTCTCACTCCGCCGGTTATTGCAGGGCGGCAACGTCCTGGGCTCCATCGTGGACGACGTTGACACACTCAGGGACCTTCTCCCGAGGGTCGCCCTCCCTCCGTTGACTGCCGTGGGCGTGGGCGGTGCGGCCATCGTCGCAACTGCCATGGTGTTGCCCGTTGCTGTGCCCGCCGTTGCCTCTGCCACCGTAGTGGGACTCATTGTTGCGCCGCTCCTTGCCATACTTGCAGACCGGAACGCCGCCAAGGCAGAACAACAGCTGCGCTCGGTGGTGCTCCGCGGTGTCGCGGCCGCCCTGGATGCCCGCGCCGAATTAACCGCCAACGGCGTGGCCGGCCCCATCCTGACCACACTCAGGGACAAGGATCGTGCCGCTACTGTTTCGGCGCAACGTTCTGCCTGGGCCGAAGGCCTCGGCCAAGCCGTCACCGTCCTCGCCTGCTCGCTCGCCGCCCTGTGGGCGGCACTCCTGGGCGCTGAATCCGTGCAGGATGGTTCCGCCGCGCCTGCCTTGGTTGCCGTGATCGTACTCATGCAGCTGGCCCTCGTGGAGCCTTTTGCGGCAACCGTTTCCGCCGTCCGCCAAGGACCGGCGCTCGCAGACATCCTGGGCCGCGTGGCAGCTACCGGGTCGCTGTCCGCCCCCGTCGATGCGGACAACGCAGAACACGACGCCGGTACGCACCCTTTGCCTGACCGCGACGGCAAGGCGGGGCTGGAGTTGAACGGACTTGCCGCTGCATGGCCAGGTGGCCCCACGGTGTTCTCAGGAGTCACCGCTGAGGCAAGGCCGGGCCGATGGCTGGCAGTCACCGGCCCGTCGGGTGCGGGCAAATCGACGCTGCTTTCCGTCCTCCTGGGCTTCCTTCCTGTGAAGGAAGGCAGGGCACTGCTGACGGGGACCGCGGCGTGGTGCCCGCAGGAAGCCCATCTCTTCGACTCCACCATCCGGGGGAATCTCCTTCTGGCGAGGCCCGCGGGAAACAAGCCAAACGAACAGGAAATGCACGAGGCCTTGCAGGACGTGGGGCTTGACGCGTTGGTGGACACGTTGCCCCAGGGGCTCGACACACGCATTGGATCAGGCGGTGCTTTCCTCAGCGGTGGTGAGCGGCAGCGCCTCGCGATGGCCAGGACTCTCCTGACGGGCGCGCGCGTGCTGTTGCTGGATGAACCTACGGCGCACCTTGACGCTGCGGCGGCACGCGAAATGATGGCCACCCTTCGCCGGGGTTTACGGAACGTCACAGTGGTGTTGGTGACGCACAATCCGGAGGACATCGATCCAGCCGATGCCAGGCTCCAGCTCCCCAGCGCGGCCGAGCTGGTGAGAGTGCCTACTCCCCAGTAGCCTGTTGGCATGCCTTCTGAGGTTCCACCCCTGATTCAGCCCGATGCCAGCCAAACGGGCCTGCAGTGGCGGCCTGCAACAACTGCAGACCTGGACAACTGGGCGGAACTGATCGCCCGGACTGCCGCCGTCGAGCATCCTGTCTGGTTCGAAAAGCGTGGCGATCTTGTCCACGTCCTGGAGTCCACCAAGAATGATCCCAGGACCAACACGATTCTGGGATTCGATGCGGATGGCGTTGCCCGCGCGTACGGGAGAATCACGAAAAACCCCGAAGGGGACAAGGCCACAGGCATGGGCTGCGTAGACCCGGACTGGCAACGCCGCGGCGTCGGTTCGGCTGTTCTCGCATGGCAGGAAGCACAGACCCGGAGAAGGTTTCACGCTGACAAGGCTGCAGGGCACAGTACTGCGCCGCCTCGCCTCCGCATTCAAACGGAAGAACAGCACCCGCACCAGGCGGCGGTGCTCCGGGCCAGGGGCTATGACATTGTGCGCTGGTTCAATGAAATGCATAGGCCGTTGTCAGGGCCTGCTTCCAAGCCTGCTCCAGGAGCACGGCTTGAGCCCGGATTGGAACTATGCACGTTTGACCCATCCCTGCACGAGGCTGTTCGCCTGGCCCACAACGATGCCTTCAGGGACCACTGGGGAAGCGAGCCACGCGACGAAGAAACCTGGCGGTTCACCGTTGAGGAACCCACTGCACGGCCTGATTGGAGCGCCGTGGTGATTGACGCTTCCACACGCGAGGTAGCTGGGTACCAGCTGGCCAGCTACGATCCGGCTTCAGCGGTTGACCGGGGTTTCAAGGAGGGCTATACCGAACTGCTTGGTGTCCGGCGTGCCTTCCGTGGCCGGGGAATAGCACAAGCACTGCTGGCAGACGCCCTGCGCCGGTTCACCGCCGCCGGGATGGACATTGCATCGCTGGACGTCGATTCTGCCAATCCCACCGGTGCCCTGGCACTCTACCTTGGCATGGGATACAGCCCGGTGAACCGGAGCATGACGTGGGAGAAGATGCTATAGCCCGGCGCTGTTAGCCGTCCACATCGTGGAGGTGATGGACAACATCGTGCAGGAAGTACTGCGAGAACGTGAGCACTGTGAACTCGGAACCGTTGCTTCGCCGTCCTGTGCGCTGCCATTCATCCTGCACAACACGTGCGAAGGATTCGGCGATCTGCTCCCCTTCCGCGATCAGCTCGTCAGAGACAGTGCGGGGATCCGAACGTCCATATTCGCCGTCGATGGCCGCTTGGTCTTGGTCCCAATTGGCAAATTCGGCGTTGTCATCGCTGAGCATCAGGTTCAGCCTCTTGTCGAAGAGGCTGAAGACATCGCGAACGTGGCAGGCATATTCCAGGGGAGACCACGTGTGGTCATTCGGGCGTACGGCGACGTCCTCGCGGCGCAGGACGGCGCGCCACCTTGGAAGCATATTCAGCACAGTCCCCGGGACCGTGGACGGCGTCACTGTGGAGGCGTCAAAGCCGCATTCGGGGCAGGGCTTTGACAGCACCCACGTCCAGTCTTTTTCGTCAGGGATGATCGGCATGCCGCCAGTCTAAAGGGTCACCGCCGGCAATCTCAGGCATGGGATAAAACCAACATCTGTTTGCCCCTGACTTCGTTGCCCCCCAGGAGTAAAGTTCGCTCCGGGGAGAGAGTCGGAAAGAGAAAAACATGCTCAAGGATCAGCAAGTGGGTGCCGTTCTTCCGGCATCGGATATCGCCCGGGCCCGCGCGTACTACAGCGAGAAACTCGGACTCGAACCAGAAAATCCAGACGCCGACGACAACCTCCAGTACAGGTGCGGGGACGGGACCGGCTTCTTCATTTACCAAACATCCAACGCAGGGACCGCCAAGAACACCCAGATAGGCTGGATGGTCAGTGACGTCGCCGCCACCGTAACGGAACTCCGCGAGAAGGGTGTCAAGTTCGAGGACTACGATTTCCCGGGCCTGAAGACTGAAAACGGCATTGCAACGATGCCGGACGGAAGCGCAGCAGCTTGGTTCCTGGACTCAGAGGGAAACATTCTGAGCATCAACCAGAACGCCTGACCCAGCCGGAAATGGCCTGACAGGGGCCAAGGCAACAGCAGGGCCGGCGGTCTGTAACCGCCGGCCCTGCTGTATTTCCTTGCGGGATTACTACTCGGTTGCCGCAGCCGTTTCGTCCCAGGCCATGCTCGGACCGATCGCCTCCACTGGCTGTGACAGCGGCACCCCTGAGCCGTCCCTGCGGCCATGCTCGTGGGGCAGTGCCCTGGCCACACCGGCGGCCGATGACGCCTTTGCTGGTCCGTGTCCGGCCCACGCAAGGAGCAGGGTGTCTTCGCCCTTGAGGAAGCGGTGTACGCGGACACCGCCGGTGGCGCGTCCCTTCGATGGATATTCGTCGAAAGCAGTCACCTTCGCGGTCCCCGGCGCAGTGCCCGGCAGCGCGCCATTGGTTCCTGCAATAGTGACAACGACGGCGGCGGGATCGTCCGCGCGCACGGTGCCAAAGTGGATGACTTCGTCGCCGTCAGCGAGTTTGATGCCGGCCATGCCACCAGCGGTCCGGCCTTGCGGACGCACGTTTGACGCACTGAACCGCAGCAATTGGGCCTGCTTGGTGACGAAGACGAGTTCGACGTCGTCCTCCTGCGCGGGCTCCACGGCAAGAACGGTGTCCTTGTCCTTGAGCGAAATGATTTCCCAGTCCTCACGGTTCAGCGGGTACTCCGGCTGAACACGCTTCACTACGCCCTGCACGGTTCCAACGGCAAGGATGGCATCCAACGGAACGAACGCAATCAGCGTCTCGCCCTTGAGAAGAGTGATGAAATCCTTGGCCGGCACTCCACCGGCCAGGTTTGGAAGGCCTCCGACAGGGGGTAGGGCGGGCATGTCCATGACCTGTAGGCGCAACATGCGGCCCAGGGAAGTGACGGCGCCAATCTCACCACGAGCCGTGGTCTTCACTACTGAACGGAAGACGTCGTGCTTCGCCCGGGGACCAGCCTCGGCCAGCGGTTCCTGGTTGGTTGTCCGCGCGATCTGTCCGGACACGCTGAGGAGGGCCCAGCAGGGGTCGTCCGGGATTTCGAGGGGGAGGGCTGCGGCCTTGCCCTTGGGCCCAGGTACCGCAACCGCAAGGGCCGCGGCGACCGTGGGTGAGACTGCCTCGGACTCCAGGAGCACGGTGCGCCGGGGAGTACCGTACTTCGTGGCGATTTCGGCCAGCTCACCGGAAACGAGGTCGCGGAGCAGCTCGTCGGAGGCAAGGATGGCCTCCAGGGCTTCGATCTCGCGGCGAAGCTCGTCCTGCTCCTTCTCCAATTCAAGGCGGGAGTACTTGGTCAGCTGCCGTAGGCGCAGTTCCAGGATGTAGTTGGCCTGGATCTCGGTGAGGTCGTAGATGGACATCAGCCGTTCACGGGCTGCGGAAGCTTCATCAGAGGAACGAATGATCTGGATGACTTCGTCGATATCGACGATCGCGATCAGCAGGCCCTCTACCAAATGCAGGCGGTCCTTCTTCTTGCCCAAGCGGAAAGCCGTCCGCCGCCGGACCACGTTCAGACGGTGGTCCACGTAAACCTGCAGGAGCTCCAGCAGGCCAAGTGTCTGCGGCTGGCCGTCAACCAACGTGACGTTGTTGATGCCGAAGGAATCTTCCATGGGCGAATAGCGGTACAGCTGCTGAAGCACGGCGTTGGGGTTGAAGCCGTTCTTCAGCTCGATGACCAGGCGCAGGCCATGGTTGCGGTCCGTGAGGTCCACTACATCGCTGATGCCGGTCAACTTCTTCGCGTTGACGGCGTCCTTGATCTTTTCGATGACCTTTTCCGGGCCAACCATGTAAGGCAGCTCCGTCACCACCAGGCCGGTCCGGCGGGCAGACAGCTGCTCCACTTCCACCTTGGCGCGCGTCTTGAAGGAACCGCGGCCCGTGGCGTAGGCATCTCGGATGCCGTCCAGGCCCACGATGCGGCCACCTGTGGGAAGGTCCGGACCCGGGACGAACTTCATGATGTCATCCAGCGTCGCGTCCGGGTTCGCGATCAGATGACGTGCGGCCGCGATGACCTCAACGAGGTTGTGCGGGGCCATGTTCGTTGCCATGCCGACGGCAATGCCCGTGGTGCCGTTGACCAACAGGTTGGGGAACGCTGCCGGAAGGACCTCAGGCTGGGTCAACTGGTTGTCGTAGTTGGGGACGAAATCCACGACGTCTTCGTCGAGGTGGTCCGTCATGCTCAGCGCAGCCGCTGCCAAGCGCGCCTCGGTGTAACGCGGGGCGGCAGGACCGTCGTCGAGCGATCCAAAGTTGCCGTGGCCATCGATCAACGGCAGGCGCAGGGAAAAGTCCTGGGCCATGCGGACCATGGCGTCATAGATCGCGGCATCGCCATGCGGGTGGAGTTTTCCCATGACTTCGCCCACGACGCGCGCACTCTTGACGTGGCCCCGGTCCGGGCGCAAGCCCATGTCCGCCATCATGTAGAGAATGCGGCGTTGAACCGGTTTCAGGCCATCACGTGCGTCAGGAAGGGCTCGCGAATAGATCACCGAGTAGGCGTACTCCAGGAAGGAGCCCTCCATCTCGGAAGTGACGTCGATGTCGACGATGTTCTCGGTGAAATCGCCGAGAGGCTCGCCTTTGCGTGCGGGAGTTTGGCTGCGGGCCATGGGGTCGGTGGATCCTTAAAGATGTACTGCGGATGTTTTAGCTAGGCTAAGCCTATGGTGGATCAGCCCGGCGTCGGCATTTATCCGGAATATTGGGAGGCCGATGTCGTCCTGCGCGACGGCGGGACAGCCCACCTCCGTCCCATCCGTCCCCAGGATGCAGACGCCCTGCAGGCCTTCCACGCCGGTCAATCGCAGGCTTCCATCTACATGCGGTTTTTCTCCTTCAAGCCCAAACTGTCTGGAAAAGAAGTGCGGCGCTTCACTGAAGTGGACCATGTGAACCGGGTGGCATTCGTGATCACGATCGGTGGCGAAATCATGGGCGTGGGCCGCTACGACCGGCTGGAGGACCCCGACGAAGCCGAGGTGGCCTTCAACATCTCGGACGCCCATCAGGGCCGCGGTATCGGCTCGATCCTCCTAGAGCATCTCGCCGCAGCCGCCCGCGAGAAAGGTATTCGTCGATTCATCGCCGAGGTCCTGCCCGAAAACCGCAAGATGCTCATGGTGTTCGCTGATGCCGGCTACGACCTCAAGCGCGGGTTTGACGACGGCGTGGTGAGCGTCGAATTCAATATCGACCCCACCGAGAAATCCCGGGCAGTTATGGAGTCGCGCGAACACCGCGCAGAGGCCCGCAGCGTGCGCGACCTGCTGGCGCCGTCGTCGGTGGCTGTCATTGGGGCCAGCCGCAAATGGGGGACAGTAGGCTACCAACTCCTGGAACACATCATTGAGGGTGGCTTTAAGGGCCCGGTCTATGCGGTCAACCCCGAGGCCTTCGAGCTCGCCGGCATGATCTCCTTTGCACGCTTATCGGAGATCCCCGGGCCCGTTCAGCTGGCGATTATCGCGGTTCCCTACGAGGAAGTGCCCAAGGTAGTGGACGACTGCGCAGCAGCAGGCGTCAAGGGCATCGTGGTGGCAACCGCCGGATTTGCCGATGACGGCGAAAGGGGCCTTGCGCGCCAGCATGAGTTGGTGCGGCGCGCCCGGGCCAATGGCATGCGGGTGATTGGGCCCGAGTCCCTGGGGATACTGAACACCCATCCAGCTGTATCGCTCAACGCCTCCATGGCTCCGAGCATGCCGCCCCGCGGGGGCCTGGGCCTCTTCAGCCAGTCAGCGGCCGTGGGTGTTGCCGTCTACGCGGCGGCCAGGCGGCGCCGGTTGGGCCTGTCCACATTTCTCTCCGCCGGGAACCGCGCGGATGTCTCGGGCAACGACGCCATGCAGTACTGGGAGGACGACGCCGATACCTCCGCTGTAGGGCTCTACCTCGAATCCATCGGGAATCCCCGTAAGTTCTCACGGCTTGCCCGCAGGTTGTCCCGGAG
Organism: Arthrobacter sp. 21a14; assembly: GCA_050627125.1. Taxonomy (GTDB): domain Bacteria; phylum Actinomycetota; class Actinomycetes; order Actinomycetales; family Micrococcaceae; genus Arthrobacter. The sequence goes on from CP192487.1 coordinate 2,469,390, forward strand.
CAAACCGGTGATCGTCGCAAAATCCGATGTCACCGGCCTCCGCCTTCCGCCTGGACATGAGGTCCGGACCACGCAAGCACCCGCCGCCGCAGTGGACGCAATGATGCGGCAGGCAGGCGTCATCAGGGTGGGAACCATCGAGCAATTAATGGACATTGCCCAGATCGTCTCCTCCCAGGCATTGCCCGCCGGCCCCGGTGTGGCTGTCTACTCCAATTCCGTCGCCTTGGCGAAAGTCGTCGCTGACAGTGCCGGACCCCTTGGGCTTGATGTGAACCGGATGGTAACGGACGTCGACCTCGACGCAGGCATGTCACTCGCCCTCCCAGCGCTCCGGGAGAGCCTGCGGGCAAGCCTCGCGGACGAATCTGTCAACGCCGTCGTGGCCGCACTCCTGCCTGCACGCGGACTTACTGTAGAAGCGCTGGCGGGTGTACTGGCCGAGTGTGCGGCGGAAGCCGGCAAGCCGGTGGTGGCAGTGTTCACCGGCATTCTGGACCCCTCCATCCCCGTGGAAGGAATGGTAGGCAGCTCCGATGGTCCGTTACTGCCCTGCTATTCCAATGCAGGCGCCGCAGTAGGCGCCCTGGCCGCGATCGTCCGCTACGCCCAATGGCTGGACCGCGACCAAGGACTCTTCGTGGACCCCGATGGCTGCGACGTCGAAGGGACCCAGGAAAGCCTGGCCACGATGCTGACCGGGGTGACGGGCGAGAAACTCCGCAAGCTCGACGCCGGTGCTGCCGCAGAATTACTCGCTCGCTACGGTATCGCCGTGGTGCCGACAATCGGCTTCGGGACACCGGAGGAAGCTGTTGAAGCAGCCGAACGCGTGGGCTGGCCAGTGGTTCTGAAGACCACCGATCCCGCCCTGAGGCACCGCCTGGACCTGGGCGGCGTCCGGCTGGACATCCAGGATGCAGAGTCCTTGCTGCAGAACATCGCCCAGATGAGGCGGGCACTGGAACCTTACGGTTCGCCGTCGCTTGAAGTTCAGGCAATGGCCCCGGTAGGCCAGGCGTGCACCTTCCGTGCCATGGAGGATCCCTTGCTGGGTCCAGTGGTGTCATTCGGCTTGGCAGGGGACGCAGTGAATCTGCTGGACGATTGGGCACACCGGGTCCCACCGTTGTCCGCGGCAGACCTGCACGACCTCATCCGCTCACCGCGGGCTTCCAGGAAACTGTTCGGCTACCAGGGCCTGCCCGCCGTGGACGTACCTGCACTTGAGGACATCGCCGCCAGGCTGGCCAAACTCAAGGATGACCACCCCGGAATTGCCCTGGTGGAATTCAACCCTGTGCTCGCCGGCCCCGCCGGTGCAACGATTCTGGGTGCCGATGTGTGGATAGGTAACGCCGCCCGGCGCACCGACAGCGCTCGCAGGGCAATGCGTGGTTAAGCGCTCCCTGCACGCCAGCGACCGGCCCAGTGGCGAAGCCGGCAGTTAGGAAGTCCCCAGTGGATCTGTGAAAATGGGGGAATGAGCACCCAGTCTCCGACGCCTCAATCCCGCCCGTCCAATGCCGGGCACCACAGCGCCCATAACCACAGCTTGCAGGGACAGAGCCTGGACCAAGCGCTGCAACAGGCTGGTTTCTACCCCCGGCTGGTGGCCGACGTCGTGGATGACGCCTTGGATGGCCGCGATTGCTTGTCACACCTGGTGCACCTTGAGACGCACTTCGATCGCGCCGAGGTTCGCCGTCACATCACAGTGCTGGTGCTCACGGAAGACATGCTGGTGATCACGCACGTTGACGATCAGCAGCTGGATGAAGCCGGGGAACAGATCGTCGCCCAGATTTCCACGGAGTCCGTACCCGTGGCACAGATCCGTTCCGTGGTCCTTAGCTACATGTATTCCCAGCCGCAGGACTACAAGCCGTCGGATCCCGTTCGGGAAATGACGGTGTCCATTGCCTGGTCCGGTGGGCAGCGCCTGGATATGGGCCCGGCAAGCTGCGGTGATCCGCAGTGCGAAGCGGACCACGGCTACAGCGGAACCATCGCCCAGGAGGACATCGTCCTGCGCATCAGTGCCGAAGCGGACGGCCTCCAAGCGGTCCAGGATGCCAAGGTCTTTGCGCGCGCCCTTCGTGCCGTGAACACGGCAAATCCCACTCCCGTCCCGCACACCGGCATTCCCGCGCCGCGGCCACGTTCGGGGGTCTTCAGCAACCGCTTGAGCCGCGGACACCAGCGTTGAGGGTGACTGCACAGGAGCACATGCAGCCAACGTCCGGTACAGCACCGGCCCTCGACCTCCCTTCGCCCCCGCTTTTTGGGAGCAGATCGATCGCCGAAGTCTTCACCAGTGCTGCCGCGAGCATGGGCATCCCCGGATTTGCCAACCAGCTTCACCTGCCTGCCGCGCAGCGTGTCTGTGTAGTCCTCGCCGATGGCCTGGGCCGCAGCCTGCTCAAGCAAAAGGCTTCGCACACACCGTTCCTGCGTTCCATCCTGTCCGGCGGACAGGGCAGCGTCCCCAACTGGATTGATTCTGCTTTTCCCAGCACCACCGCGGCTTCCCTGGCCAGCCTGGGTACAGGGCTTCCCGCCGGGCAGCACGGCATGGTGGGCTATGACGTCCTGGATCCTTCCCAGGACAAAGTAGTGAACCTGCTTGGCAACTGGGACGCCCACGTGGACCCTGCGCTCTGGCAGCCGCACGCTACCGTGTTCGAACGCATAGGGGCCGAGGCGGACGTCGTCACCGTGAGCCTCCCTCAGTTCGGAAATTCCCCGATGACGCAGGCAGCCCTCCGGGGCAGCCGTTTCGTGGGCGGCACAAGCCTGCATGCGCGCACAGCTGCCGCAGCAGAGGCAATGTCCGGTGGGGGCCGCTCCCTGATGTACTTCTACGTCAACGAGTTGGACAAAGCCGGTCACCGCTACGGCTGCCAGTCCGACCGCTGGGAACACCAGTTGGAAGAACTCGACTCCACCGTCAAGAGACTGTCCGCGACGCTGCCCCCGGGGACCACTATCGTGCTGACCGGGGATCACGGAATGCTGGACGTTCCCGAGTCCCAGCGCATTGACTACTCAGCTGATGCTTCACTCGTTGCCGGGGTCCGCCACACTGCGGGCGAGCCCCGCATGGTTCATCTTTACCTTGAGCCCGGCCTCCCGGATACGCAGCGCGAGTTGCTCATCTCGGCCTGGCGGGTAAGGTTTGGCGAACGCATCTGGGCTTTCACCCGTGAGCAGGCGATAGGCGCCGGGTTGTTCGGTGACGTCCAGCCGGAGGTAGCGCCGCGAATAGGCGATGTCATGATCGCCGCCCGGGACACCCTTGCCCTTTACGACACCCGCAGGGTCCGTCCGGCATCCTTGGAAGTAGTCGGCCAACACGGTTCCCTGACCAAGGCGGAAAGAGAAGTGCCATTCCTTTGCTTCCCGGCAGCCGGTAAAAAGGGCAAGCGTGGCTGAACTCGTCTTCTTCTCGGGCACCATGGACTGCGGTAAGTCCACACTGGCTTTGCAAATGGACTACAACCACCGCGCGCGGGGCAGGGGCGGGGTACGTTTCAGCTGCAACGACCGCGCGGGTGATTCGACGATTTCCAGCAGGTTGGGCCTGAAGACAGACGCCGTTGAAGTTCATGCGGACACGGACTTCTGGGACGAAGTGGTTGTACGCCGGACCAGTGGGCTTCGCGTCGACTATCTGATCTGCGATGAAGCCCAGTTCTACTCCGCTGCCCAGGTGGAGCAGTTGGCGCGCCTGGTGGATGAGATGGAGGTGGACGTCTTCGCGTTCGGGATCACCGCGGACTTTCGAACCACCTTGTTTCCCGGCTCCCAACGTCTGATCGAACTCGCCGACAAAGTGCAGGTGCTACAGGTCGAAGCACTGTGCTGGTGCGGGCGCCGGGCAACTCAAAATGCCCGAACGGTGGACGGCATCATGGTGGTGGAAGGGGACCAGGTCATGGTTGGCGATGTCGCTCCCCAGACTGCCAGCGACGTCCCGGGCGTGAGTGATCAAGCTCAGACAGCGGAAGCTGTTGGCCATGAACCCGTGGTTGGCTATGAGACCTTGTGCCGACGCCATTACATGCGCCGCGTGACAGCCCACGGTGCCAACCTCATGGCCGGGGGAGACCCGACTCTTCCGTTCGACGTCGATGCCTGCCTGTGGCCGGGAGCCGGCTCCGGCAGTGGCTCCGGTTTGACGCCGCGCTAGGGGCTAGTCGCCGCGGGCGCCGAAGACGATCTCGTCCCAACTGGGGATGCTTGACCGTTTGGGACGGGAGGGCTGGCGCTCTACGGGTGCCTCTGCATCCTTGTGTGTGTTATGGTCCCCGGCTTCGAGGGGAGCCTTGTCCTGTGCGGCTGACTCTGAACGCGAGGCAGCACGATCAGTCTGTGTTTGCGGGGATGTGGCTCCGCCAAGCAGTTCATCCAGCCCTGCCCGTTGCATCTGGTTCGTCCCGGAATCGATTCGATCCGCATCTTTGGGATCAGGAGCGCTGGCCGCCCCCGGTTTGCGGTCGGTTAAGGAAGTCACGGGCCGCAATGGGCTGGCCACAACGGTGATTTCGCGCGTCTCCGTGCTGACGCCGTCGTGGAGTTTCAGTGAGTCGTCGTCGTTTGAGTCATGGTTCCGGGGCGCGAGGCTCAGCCGGGACAGCATGGAAGGGCGTCCGTCCTTCCGCGCAGGCTCAGCCACAGGAGAAGCCTCCGGTTCTGGTTGATCCCCGGCGGCTTCCTCGGCTGGGTGTTGGTCTTCACCGCCAGAACGCGGGTGGGCTGCCGGAACGTTGCTGAGCAAGACGGCCAAGGCGTCATCGCCGTCTTCGTCCACGCCCAGGCGCTGCCCGCGGCGTGAGCGGAGCATTTCCAGAAGGCTGTCGGATTCCTTCGCAGACGCGCGTGCCGCAGTTTCGGCGTCCGTCTCGAAGTCGAAAGGACGATCCGAGACGGCGGCAAGCCGGCGTGCAGGAACGGGCCCGTCCAGTGGCTCCAGTTCACTGAGCTGCTGGGCCCAGCGGTTGGCGTTTTGCAGGGATTTCCGCTGCGGACTGAACGTCCACATCGCCGGTGGCTCCTCGCCGATGCTTCCGTGCGTACCGGGGACCGTTTCAAAGCGCGCGACGACGGTCCAGGAACCATCCGAACGGCGCCAGGAGTCCCATTCAACAGTTGAAGAATCGATGCCGTGCGCGGACAGGCGGTGGGCCACCATTTCGCCGAGCGTCGCTGGATTGTCGCCAAAGGCGGAGCGATAGATGTCCTGGCCCGGGGCCGGGGAAGCTACTTCAATGTTTCTGGCTTGCTGCGCAACGTACTCACGTTCGGCCAGGACAGGACCCTCGTAACGTTGCACGTTGGCAAGGGGCAGCCCGGACAACTCCGCTACTTCGGCCGCCGTGGCTCCACTGCGGATTCTGGACTGAATATCCCTGGGGGACATGGCAATCGGGGTGTTTGACGCCCGCGCAGCGACCTGGGCGGGGGTCCTGCTCGTCGCGGCACGAAGTGCCTCGTCGATCGGAAGCTGGAACATCGCACCGCCGGGTCCGCTCAGGAGCAGATGCCCGCCGTCGTCGTGGACGCCTACCAGCCGTAGATCCTGCATAACACCCTCCACCACATGGCATAACTGACATTCGAAACTCTGCCACCCCCATTGCCCTTTTCCTACTAGGACAAAGGGCGTGCCGTGATATTCCGGCGAAAGTGGCACATTATCGGGCGGATCCGTCCCCGCAATCCGAGCGTAATTTGCCGCCTCTGGACAATCGCTGGACAGGGGAGGACAATCTGGCCGATATCGGGCACAAATCCGGGGCGTCCGGCGTTACACCCTTAGACCGGCGGCGGGCAGGAAATCCGCCAGGCCGGAATCCTACCCGGAGCAAGTACGACAGGATGAAGAAGGACCATGGCCACGGATTACGATGCCCCTCGAAAGACCGAGGAAGACGTCAGCGAGGACTCGATTGAGGAACTCAAGACGCGCCAGTCGGGGAAGCAATCCTCTGCGGTGGATGTCGATGAGACCGATCTTGCCGATGGCTTCGAGCTACCCGGAGCGGACCTCTCCGGAGAAGAGCTCCTGATTCAGGTCATGCCACCACAGGCTGACGAATTCACGTGCTACAACTGCTTCCTTGTGAAGCACCGCTCCCAGATTGCCACTGAGAGGGACGGGCACCTGTACTGCACGGAATGCGAGAGCTAGCAGGACCAGCGCACCCAGCGCAGCGCTAATGCCCACCCAGGGCAGAGCTAGTGCGCGCCCAGCGCAGCGACGAGTTCGTCCGGGCGGCGCGAAGACACCAGCCAGTACGGCGTCCGATCGGCGGGATCAGTGATGTCGATTTTAACTACGGCATCGATCCACCCGCGGAAGCACATGTAGGCGAGGCCATTGAGGCGGGTTCCACGTTCGGCGGTGGCCTCGCCTTTTTTGAATGCCTCGGCGGTGCCGACGAATTTGCGGTCGATAGTGGCGCGTCCCACCCTAAGGCTGTCCCGCGTAACGGTGATGGTGGGTGTTGAAACCACCAACAGGGTGGTCATGACGGCCAGAAGCACCAGGGCGGCGATGATGCCCGCGGCGGCACTGATCGGTGCGAACATCAGGATTCCAGCGCTCGAGAGGCCCACGACGACAACCCAGATCCAGATGGTCGGCCATAATTTCTCGGTGAACAAGACCTCGGAGGCGGAGGGACTATTCCGGGCAGGCATGGGGGCGGACTGGTCAGGCGTAGGCATGGGTCCAGCTTATCGGCCCTTGGGCCGGCTATTTGCCCGGAGTGCCCGCATGGAGGTGCCCCACGTAGAATGGTCCACTGTGAGCAACGAGACCGCAGTATTCAGTAATGACACCACCGCAGCGTATGGCGCGCCCACTTTGGACGTTCAGCTGAAAATGCTCGACGCCGGGCTGGAAGCACCGTCCTACGCGCACCCGGGCGATGCCGGCGCGGACCTGCGTGCCCGTGAGGACGTGAAACTGGCCCCGGGTGAACGGAAATTGGTTCCTACGGGCGTTTCGATTGCCCTCCCGGACGGCTTCGTGGCACTGATCCACCCGCGGTCCGGCCTCGCGACCAAACATGGCCTCACCGTTGTCAACGCACCCGGGACTGTGGACGCAGGTTACCGCGGCGAAATCGCGGTCACGCTGTTGAACACTGACCAAGACCACGCCATTGAGCTCAAGCGCGGCGATAGAATTGCCCAGATGGTGATTCAGCGCGTCGAGTACGCGCGCTTCGTGATGGTTGATGATCTATCCGACTCCGCCCGCGGTACGGGCGGCTTTGGTTCCACTGGCGGATTCAACGCACCGGTGGCCTGATAACCCACGGGGTTGCGGTTTACTTGGGGATAGACCACTACTAAGGAGACAACCCAATGCTTTTTGGGCGCGGCAAAAAGTCCAAGGCCGAGCGGCCGGAAACCGCTGGCACCGTCGAGGAAAACGATGCGGCTGAGGCAACAGCCCCTGCGACCGGCGCGTCCGGTACCAAGGGTGATTTCCGGCTTGGCAAAGGTCCTTGGGACATCGATGAGATCGAGGACCGCGACGGGTACGTGGACCTCGGCGCACTGCTGATCGCACCCGCCGATGGGCTCCAGCTGCGGCTGGAAGTGGAAGAAGCTACCCAGCGCGTTGTGGCGGTGACCATGGACCTGGCTGGCTCAAGCCTTCAGCTCCAGGCGTTCGCTGCTCCGCGTTCGGAGGGCCTGTGGGACGAGATCCGCGAGCAGATCGGCCAATCCGTAGCCAGCCAGGGTGGCGAGACAGAGGAAGTATCTGGAACGTTTGGCACAGAGCTCGTCGCGAAGCTCCCGGCGGAAGCTACCGACGGCAGCCGGGGTTTCCGCGCCGCCCGCTTCATGGGCGTGGACGGTCCCCGGTGGTTCCTGCGAGGTGTCCTCGGCGGCGAAGCCGCACTGGACCGGGAGGCCGCGGCAGCCCTGGAGGAGCTCTTCCGGCGCGTAGTTGTTGTCCGCGGCGACAATCCGATGCCGCCGCGCGAACTGTTGCAGCTGCGTCTGCCCAAGGACGCTGCTACCCAAGCCCCAGCCCAGGCCCCCGCTGGAGTTCCAGATCCCGGTGCACAGCAAGGTGGTCCCGCCCTGCACCAGCCGGAGCGGGGACCGGAGATTACCCAGATTGGCTGATACGCCCGGCTCGCCAGCTTCCGCCGGGCAGCAGTCGCGGCAACACGGCGTCCGTGATCTCCCTGCCCGCGGCAGGGCCACCTGTACTGGATTCGTCGAATCTGTCACGTACCAGCCGCCAAGTGAGCAACCCTTCTTTTCAGCGATTGTCGTGGACGCGCTGGAGCACAGTTCCCAACCATCAGTGGGTGGCGGGGGCGTGAAAAGGCCGTATGCACGGTTGCGCGTCATCTGGTTGGGCAGGAACCGGGTACCTGGGATTGAAGCAGGAGCGGAGTTGCGCTTGAACGGCGTGGTAACACAAAAGGACGGCGTGCCTGCGATGTTCAATCCACGCTACGAAATACTTTCCCGTCAGGAGCACCTATGACCGTGGCCAATGGATCAGAGCCGAAGGATTCCGCCGAGCCTACGTCAGGCATGAGTGAAACCACGGCCGCGGGGTCAGCCAAGACCCCGGCAACCCAAAGCCCGGGGGTCGCGGATCTAGCCGCGGGCTATGCAGAAAAAGCGGGCCTTCAGCGCAACAGTGCCGGCCATGTGGACATGTTGAAGTCTGCCGGGGGAGTGCAAGGCATCGCCGAGAGCATCCTGCCGGGCCTTGTTTTCCTCGTGGCCTTCACCATAAGCCGCGACTTGACGGTTTCCCTGGTCGCGGCGTTGGCGACGGCAGCAATCTTCACTGTTGTCCGCCTGATCCAACGACGCCCGTTGACGCAGGCACTTGCCGGTGTGGTCGGCGTCGGGATTTCTGCCTGGTTGGCCAACACCACAGGGAAGGCTGAGGACTTCTACGTTCTCGGCTTCTTCACCAACATTGCCTATATCGCGGGCATGGTGCTTTCCGTCGTCCTCAAATGGCCGCTTGCCGGGTTGCTGTTCGGATTCGTCCGCAACGAGGGTCTCGAATGGCGCAAGGATCCTGAACGCCTGCGGGCGTACCAGCTTGGCACCTGGATTGTTGTGGCGGTGCTTGCGCTGCGGCTGGTGGTGCAGGTACCGCTGTACTTCCTGGGTGAGCCAGGCTTGACGGCGTTGGCCACTACCCGGCTCCTCATGGGTGCGCCGCTCTACATCCTGGGCCTTTGGGTGGCATGGCTTGTTACCAAGCCCGCACCTCAGCCGTCGAAGCCGTCGTCCTCCGCCTGATCAGCAACGTTGGCATCACCGTCGCGGGGTCCTTGGCCTGCCATCGACGACGGTGACAATAGTGCCCGCAGGCCGTCCTCTGCCTGAATGGTGGTGACGAAGAACAGTTCGTCACCACCATCGAGGACATCGTCCCGGCTTGGGGTGATGGGTGCCTGATCACGCAGGATGGCCACCAAGGTGGCGTCTTCCGGCCACTCAATGGCGCCCACTGTGCTGCCAATGACGTGGGAGTCGTGGGGAACGGTAAATTCCACGATCGAGGCGACGCCTGTCTGCAAAGTCAAGAGCCTTACGATGTCGCCGATTTCCACGGCTTCCTCAACCAGGGCAGTCATGAGCTGGGGAGTATTGACGGCGACGTCCACACCCCAGGAGTCATTGAACATCCAGTCGTTCTTGGGGTTGTTGACGCGGCCAACAGTGCGGCCAACGGCAAATTCCGTCTTGGCCAGCAGGGACACCACCAGATTCACCTTGTCATCACCCGTCGCGGAAACCACGACGTCGGCATCCTCAAGTTTTGCGTCCTGCAGGGTACTGAGTTCGCAGGCATCGCCCACCAGCCAGCGCGCACCCCGAAGGCCGCTGCGGCCAATGACTTCAGGCTTGAGGTCGATGAGCAGGATTTGATGGTTGTGGGCCAGGAGCTCACGGGCGATGGACGAGCCGACGCTGCCTGCGCCAACGATGACAACTTTCACTAAGACTCCTTGACCGGTGCTTTGGCGAGGACCCGGCTGATCTCCGAGGTCCTGTCCAGGCTCAACATTGCGTGGACGGTATCGCCCTCCTGGTAGGCCGTGCCCGGCAGGGGCAGGAGACCTTCACCAAAACGCGTCAGGAAGGCGACACGGATGCCTGCGGCAGCTTCAATGGATGTCACGCTATGGCCAATCCATCCCTCGTGCAGGTCCACCTCCGCCAGGACGAGCCGCCCGGATGGCTCCCGGTAATCGCCGGCGAGATGCTGTTCGGGAAGGATGCGCCTGAGGACCTGGTCGGCGCTCCAGCGCACCGCGGCCACGGTGGGAATGCCGAGGCGCTGATAGATTTCGGCGCGTCCGGGATCGTAGATGCGGGCCACGACGTGTCCAACATGGAAAGTCTCACGTGCTACCCGGGTGGCCAGGATATTGGAATTGTCACCACTGGAAACAGCGGCGAATGCGTAAGCCTCTTCCACGCCTGCCTGCTTGAGTGTGTCCCTGTCGAAACCTACGCCGGTGACCTTGCGGCCGGTAAACGTGTTGCGAAGCCGACGGAACGCCCGCTCGTCCTGGTCGATGATGGCCACCGAATGGCCGGCGTCTTCCAGAGTGTGTGCCAGGGTTGCGCCAACACGGCCGCAACCCATGATCACGAAGTGAGCCACCGTGTCTCCTTATGTGTGTTTACCGTGCGCTGCGTATGACTTTACCGGTGCGATGGACGTAAGGCGGAGACCGCCGTCATGACATCGCTGGGGATTCAGAGTAGTTTTGCGAAAGTGTTGACAATACTGAATGCTGCGAAGCGTGTGTTGGTGGGCCGGCCAGTCCGGAATGACCGCTTATCCCACACCCTCTTGCCCAAACGCATCGCTTTGCCGATCTTCGCCTCGGACGCCCTGTCTTCAGTGGCATACGCGCCGGATGAAATCCTGCTGACCCTGGCTTTGGCCGGAGTCAGCGCCGTGGCGTTCTCCCCCTTCGTCGGCTTGGCCGTGATGGTGGTGTTGCTCACAGTGGTTGCCTCCTATCGGCAGAACGTGCACGCCTACCCATCGGGCGGAGGCGACTATGAGATCGCCAACGTCAATCTGGGCAAATATGCCGGGCTCACCGTCGCTTCGGCGCTCCTGGTGGACTACGTCCTGACCGTTGCGGTGTCGATGTCCTCCGCCGCCGCCTATCTCACCACGGCGATCCCTTCATTGCACGGCCAACAGGCGATGATCGCAACAGTGGGCGTGATCGTTCTCGCCTTGGTCAACCTGCGCGGCATCAAGGAGGCCGGTACGGTCTTCGCCGTCCCCACCTACATTTTCATGGCCTCTATCCTGGGCATGACCCTCGTGGGCATCTTCCAGGCGCTGACGGGACAACTGGGCCAGGCGGCGTCCGCCAACTTCACTATCGTGCCCGAGGCCGGCTTCGATGAAGGCCTCGTCGGCCTTGCCGGTGCGTTCCTGCTGCTGAGGGCCTTTTCCTCCGGTGCTGCTGCCCTGACGGGTGTGGAGGCGATCAGTAACGGCGTGCCCAACTTCCAAAAGCCCAAGAGCAAGAACGCTGCCACTACATTGCTGCTACTTGGCGCGATCGCGGCGGCCATGCTGGCCGGCATCCTTTACCTCGCCAACGCCACGAAGGTCCACATTGTTCTGGATCCCGCCAAGGAATTCCTTCTTGACGGCAAGCCGTTGCCTGAGGGCTATATCCAGAATCCAGCCATCAGCCAGATCGCGGACACCATTTTTGGGGCCGGTTCCATTCCGTTTTACATAGTGGTGGCTGCCACCGGCGTCATTCTGGTGTTCGCTTCCAACACGGCGTTCAATGGCTTCCCGGTGCTTGGGTCCATCCTGGCCCAGGACGGCTACCTGCCCCGCCAGCTCCGAACCCGCGGCGACAGGTTGGCCTTCAGCAACGGCGTGCTGGCCCTGGCTGCCGGAGCGCTGGTCCTCATCATTGCGTTCAACGCCGATGTCACCAAGCTCATCCAGCTGTACATCGTGGGCGTCTTCATTTCCTTCACCGCCAGCCAGCTCGGCATGGTCCGCCACTGGGGCCGTGAACTGAAACTGGCGCGGGACAAATCGGTACGCCGCAGGATCATCAAGTCGCGGACCATCAACATGGTGGGCTTCGGCATGACTGCGTTGGTCCTGGTCATCGTCCTCATCACCAAGTTTGAGCAAGGTGCCTGGATCGCACTTCTGGCAATGTTCGTGCTGTTCCTCATCATGTGGAGTATCCGGGCGCACTATGACAATGTTGCCAAGGAGTTGGCTGTCGACGAGGATTCATCGCCCCGCGCGCTACCTACCCGTGTCCACGCTGTCCTGCTTGTTTCGCACGTCCGCAAGCCTGTACTGCGGGCATTGGCTTACGCGCGGGCGTCCCGGCCGTCGCGACTGGATGCGATTACCGTGGATATCAACTCCGAAGAGACAGAACATACCGTTCGGGATTGGGAGAAGCTGGAAATTCCAGTACCGCTCACCGTCCTGGCCAGCCCCTACCGTGAGACCGTGACTCCCATCATGGAGTACATCAAGAACATGAGACGCGACTCACCCCGGGACTTGATCGTGGTGTACATCCCTGAGTACGTCGTGGGCAAATGGTGGGAGCAGCTGGTTCACAACCAGACGGCACTCAGAATCAAGACGCGGCTCCACTTTGAACCTGGAGTCATGGTTGCCAGCGTTCCGTGGCAGCTCAAGTCCTCCGAAGAAGCAAAGGCACTGCAGGATACCCAATGACCTCCCACAGCATTTCCCCCCTTACTGACAACAGCGGAGGCCAAGGTACGCCCGGCACCGAACTGACCGTTGACGTTGGCCCGATCGCGCACGGCGGGCATTTCGTCGCACGCCATGAGGGCCGCGTCATCTTTGTACGCCACGGCATTCCGGGGGAGAAGGTCCGGATCCGGTTGACCGACTCCGGCGACTCGTCCCGCTTCTGGCGTGCCGACGTCGTGGAGGTCCTGGAAGCCTCGCCGGACCGCGTGCAGCACTTCTGGAAGCCGGCCGATTCGTTGACGGCCTGGCAGCACGGGAATCCACCCGTGGGCGGTGCCGAGCTCGGCCACATTTCCCTGCAGCGGCAGCGTGCCCTGAAGGCTGAAGTGTTGTCTGAACAGCTCAAGAGACTCGCTGGCCTGGACCTCGCGGTCGAGGTTGAGGGCGTAGGTGCCAACGACGACGGCGGACTCGGCTGGCGTACGCGCGCCAGCTTTGCTGTGACCTCCAAGGGGCGGCTGGGTATGCATGCCCACCGTTCCGACGTCGTGGTGCCCATCCGGGAGATGCCGTTGGCGCTTCCCGGAATCAACCACCTCAAGTTGTGGGACCTCGATCTCAGCGGGATAGCACGTGTAGAAGTGGCGGCGCCGGCCAATGGCTCCAGGCCGCTGGTGTTGCTGGCGCCGGAGGAAACGACCAGTCCCAAGCGGCTGCACAGCATCCTTTCGCAATTGCCGCACGACGTTTCCGTAGCCAGCTTCGATCCCGGCAAGGGCCAGGTGCTGCAGCTTCGGGGGCGGACCTGGGTGCAGGAATCGGCGGCGGGGCATGAATACCGTGTGACAGGCGAGGGCTTCTGGCAGATTCATAAGGACGCGCCGGACACCCTGGTGGACGCGGTGACCAGCTACCTCGCAGGTGGAGGGTATCTCCAACCCGGTGCTGCGGTGGCGGACCTCTACGCCGGTGCCGGCCTGTTTACTGCACCCCTGGCTGATGCGGTAGGCGTCACGGGTTCGGTATTGTCCGTTGAAGGATCGCCTGGCACCAGCCGTGATGCCCGCAAGAACCTGCATGGAGAATCCCATGTTGAGATCGTGCAGGGACGAGTGGAGCGGGTATTGCACCAGCGTCCCCGGAACTTCGATTCCCTGGTGCTGGACCCGCCGCGCGTGGGGGCTGGAAAAGCCGTGGTTAACCAACTCATGGCCTCACATCCCCGGGCAATCGCCTATGTGTCCTGTGATCCGGCTTCTTTTGCACGTGATCTGGGTTACTTCCAGCAAGGCGGTTGGCGCCTGGAGTCGTTGAGGGCATTGGACCTGTACCCCCACACGCATCACTTGGAGACCGTAAGCCTCATCGTTCCCGCCGGTTAGCCCTCTATCGCCCGCCACGCCACCGGATGGCGGGCGATGCCTGGGGTGCCGCATTTCGTGGAGCTGCCCTGGAGCGGTGCTTGAACATGATCGCTACCACTACGATGGGCATAGTAGTCCCACATAGCAGCCCCACTCCGCATGGTTCCGCGCGGGGGACAGGGGTTGACCAACTGAGAGTGCCGCCCGGCTAAGTAAGGTGCGCCTAACTGGCTAGCGGCCAACCACGCGACAAAGATGAAACTGTTGCGAGAGGAGTCCTGCCATGAGCACTGTGGACAGCTTCGGTTCCAAAGGCGTACTGAATGTAGCCGGCACCGATTATGAAATTTTCCGGTTGAACTCCGTAGAGGGCGCAGACAGCCTTCCGTTCAGCCTCAAGGTATTGCTTGAAAACCTCCTGCGGACTGAGGATGGCGCCAATATAACGGCTGACCACGTCCGCGCCCTGGCCGGTTGGGACCCCAATGCGGAGCCCGACACGGAAATCCAGTTCACCCCGGCCCGAGTCATCATGCAGGACTTCACCGGCGTACCCTGCGTTGTAGACCTCGCCACGATGCGCGAGGCCGTGAAAGAACTTGGCGGCGACCCCAAGCGCGTCAACCCCCTGGCACCCGCCGAAATGGTCATCGACCACTCCGTCCAGATCGACGCCTTCGGTAACTCCGGTGCGCTGGAGCGCAACATGGAGATCGAGTACCAGCGCAATGGTGAGCGCTACCAATTCCTGCGGTGGGGCCAGACGGCCTTTGATGACTTCAAGGTTGTTCCCCCGGGAACCGGTATTGTCCACCAGGTCAACATCGAGTACCTGGCCCGCACCGTCATGACCCGCGAGATCGACGGCGTGCTTCGTGCTTACCCGGACACCTGCGTTGGAACCGACTCCCACACCACCATGGTCAACGGCCTGGGCATCCTGGGCTGGGGCGTCGGCGGCATCGAAGCCGAGGCTGCCATGCTTGGCCAGCCCGTCTCCATGCTGATTCCCCGCGTCGTGGGCTTCAAGCTCAGCGGCAGCATCCCGGCGGGCGCCACCGCAACGGACGTTGTGCTGACCATCACCGAAATGCTGCGCAAGCACGGCGTGGTGGGCAAGTTCGTCGAATTCTACGGTGAAGGCGTCGCCGCTGTGCCGCTGGCAAACCGCGCAACCATCGGAAACATGAGCCCGGAATTCGGTTCCACGGCCGCCATGTTCCCGATTGATGATGTCACCCTGGAATACCTGCGCCTGACCGGCCGGTCCGAAGAGAATGTCGCCCTTGTGGAGGCGTACACCAAGGAACAGGGCCTCTGGCACGATCCTTCCCGCGAGCTGCGCTTCTCCGAGTTCCTCGAGCTGGACCTGTCAACGGTTGTTCCGTCCATCTCCGGCCCGAAGCGTCCGCAGGACCGCATTGAGCTGACGGATGCCAAGGAGCAGTTCCGCAAGGACATCCACAACTACGTCGCCATTGAAGATGGCAGCGTAGACGAATCCCTGGACGAGTCCTTCCCGGCTTCGGATTCACCGTCCTTCACGCACGCCGACTCGCACACCACGGAGACGGCACGCGTTGCGTCCGCCGCCAACGGTGCGCACGGCCGCCCGTCCTCCCCGGTGCACGTGAAGACAGCCGACGGCCGCGAGTTCGAGCTGGACCACGGTGCAGTGTCGATCGCCTCGATCACGTCCTGCACCAACACGTCCAACCCTTCGGTCATGCTGGCAGCGGCGCTTCTCGCCCGCAACGCCGTGGACAAGGGCCTTACCTCCAAGCCGTGGGTCAAGACTTCCGTCGCCCCGGGCTCGAAGGTAGTCACGGACTACTACGAAAAGTCCGGCCTGACGCCGTACCTGGAGAAGCTTGGCTTCTACATCGTGGGCTACGGCTGCGCTACGTGCATCGGCAACTCCGGCCCGCTGGAGCCGGAGATCTCCGAAGCCATCCAGGCCAACGACCTCTCGGTGACGGCTGTCCTCTCGGGCAACCGCAACTTCGAAGGCCGTATCAACCCGGACGTCAAGATGAACTACCTGGCTTCCCCGCCGCTGGTCATCGCTTACGCCCTGGCCGGTTCCATGGACTTCGACTTCGACACCGATGCCCTGGGCACCGATTCGGACGGCAACGAGGTCTTCCTGAAGGACATCTGGCCCAACCCCATCGAGGTGCAGGAAGTCATTGACTCCTCCATCGACAAGGCTATGTTCGCCAAGGGTTACGAGGGCGTCTTCGACGGCGACGAGCGCTGGAAGGCACTCGACACCCCGGCAGGCGACACGTTCGCCTGGGCCGAGGACTCCACCTACGTCCGGAAGCCTCCATACTTCGAAGGCATGAAGGCGCAGCCGGATCCCGTCAAGGACATCGCAGGTGCCCGCGTGCTCCTGAAGCTTGGCGATTCCGTCACCACGGACCACATCTCCCCGGCCGGCTCCTTCAAGTCTGACACTCCGGCAGGCCAGTACCTCCTGGCCAACGGCGTGGAGCGCAAGGACTTCAACTCCTACGGCTCGCGCCGTGGCAACCACGAAGTCATGATCCGCGGTACTTTCGCCAACATCCGCATCAAGAACCAGCTGCTGGACGGCGTCGAGGGTGGCTTCACCCGCGACTTCAGCCAGGAAGGTGCACCGCAGGCCTACGTTTACGATGCCGCACAGAACTACCAGGCTGCGGGAACGCCGCTGGTTGTCATTGCAGGCAAGGAATACGGTTCAGGATCGTCGCGTGACTGGGCAGCCAAGGGCACTGCGCTCCTGGGTGTCAAGGCCGTCGTCGCCGAGAGCTACGAGCGCATTCACCGCTCCAACCTCATCGGCATGGGCGTTCTTCCCCTGCAGTTCCCCGCTGGCGAGTCCGCGGCAACGCTGGGCCTGACCGGCACGGAGACCTTCTCGGTAGAAGGCGTCACGGCGCTGAACAACGGCACCACGCCAAAGACGCTCAAGGTGACGGCAACGGCCGAGGACGGCACGTCCAAGTCCTTCGACGCCGTCCTGCGCATCGATACCCCGGGTGAAGCGGACTACTACCGCAACGGTGGCATCCTGCAGTACGTGCTTCGGCAGATTAGCGGTTCTTGAGCTGATTGGCTCGGATACCAGAGGATCTGGGTGCTGACTTGCTGTCACCGGCGGTCACACTGGAGTCTCGCATAAGTGCCCCGTCAGGCTTCGGCCTGGCGGGGCACTTGTGCTTTGTGGGTCCGGCTCCGTCAACTGTCACGGCCGCCACCTCGGTTGCCTCAACCGCTGATTGCTTCGCGCCTACGCGGACGCGCCGCCCAGCCGGAAAGGCTCGCCCGGGGCAAGTACATGGATGCGCTTGGGGTTGACCACGGCGTCCCAGAGCGTGTCCGGGTCGGCGTTGAACGAGGAGAAATCGGGGGAGTCCACCGAGCCCCAGTGGTGCAGGAGCAGGTCCGCGTCGGGGTAGGCATTGGCCATCTCGACCGCGCCGTCGAAGGTGAAGTGCCACTCGCTGTCCGAGAAGTCGAACAGCAGCGCGTCCGGGGTCGGCATGGTCAGATGGTGTTCGAGGATCAGCCGTGAGTCCCCTGGTGCCCAGATCACGCCGTCACGGGTCTCGATCCAGAAGCCGCACGAGTCCTCATCGCGGAAGGTGCGCTGCCCCGGCTTGGGCGCGGCATTCTGCCAGGCATGGTCGGCCGGTGTGACCGTGACCCGGACCCCGCCGAGGGAGAAGGCATCGCCGATGCCGTGGCCCTCGGCGGGCATGCCCAGTTCCTGCATCAGATCGGAGACGTAGCGGGTCGAGTGGAACCGCTGGGTGACTTCATTCAAGGCATTACATGTCGGCACGCTGAAGTGGTCATTGTCCGCGTGAGTGACCAGGATCCCATCGACTCGGGGGACGTCTGCCGCCTGGAGCGGGAAGTCGATGAGCACAGGCATGTCAAAGTCCTGGAGCAGCGGATCGACCATAATCAGCGTCCCCCGTGCATTGATCAGAAATCCCGCCATGCCGAGCCAGTAAAGGTGGGTACCGTGCGGGTCATCGAAGGCCTCGGCACGAATTGGCATAGTTGGCGGGGCCATGGCCTGCCCGCGGGGGCTGCGCCGGAGCGGTGGGTGCGAATGGTTCATCATGTCTCCTTGGGTCTATTCTGCGGTGCAATGCGAGTGGTCACTGTTCACTCCGGCGACCGAGCATGAAATCAGCCATAAGATCTTGCACGGCCGCAACCATGTGCTCACCGGCGGCAGTTCCGCAGCCAACGGAACGGGCGGCAGCAATGAGAGGTGTAGTGCCGTGTCCCGAGACCACGTCGCCGACGAACATTGAGGAGGTCAGCAATGTGCGATCCACCGGCAACGGGTCCTTGTCTCCCATCCCCAGAGGGGTCGCGTTGAAGACCAGGTCGAAGCCCGTTGGGTCGGCCGTCCCGGCACGCGCCCGGCCAGGATCCATCGTCTCCAGCACGTCCAGTACACCGTTCACGCGCGACAGGTCAGTGTCGTGGACCACGAGCTCCCGCACCTCGGCTTCGATGAGGGCGATTGCGATCGCGCTGCCCGCGCTTCCGGTGCCTATTAGCAGCGCTCGTGAGCCGTGGATGGTCGCGCCGTGGTCCTGCTGCGCCTTGACGAACGCGAGGCCGTCGAGCATGTCCCCGTGCCAGGTGCCGTCCGGGTTGCGGCGCATGACGCTGACGACGCCAGAGCGGCCCGCACGGTCGGTGCTCGTGGAGCAATAGGTGAAGGCGTCGTGCTTGTGCGGCATCGTGACCAGGATCCCGTCGACGTTCGGCGTTGCTGTGAGTCCGGCCATGACAGCATCGAGTGCGCCCTCGGGTACATGCATCGGTACGCAGATCCCGTTATGGCCGCGCTCGGCGAAAGTCCGCGTGAGCCATATGGGGGACTGCACGTGCGTGATGGGGTCTCCGATGATGGGAAACAAGCGGGTGGCTCCGCTGAGACGTTGCGGCGTCTCTGGTGTTCCGTCCGGGATCCATGTGGTCATGGGTGGTGTCTCCTTCTTATTGGGTGGTGTAGCCGTCGTCGACGGGCAACGCGACGCCGACGACGAAGCTGGCTGCCGGGGTGCACAGCCACAGCACCGCGGCCGGTGCCGGGCCGTGCGGTGAGGGTTTCCCCGCCGCGTCGGGTGTTTCGCGTGTATTTAGAGACTGGTGTCAGGCGTCCTCCACGACGTTCTTCAGCACGGTCGTCGCGCCCATCCCGTTGGGCCAGCCGGCGTAGAAGGAAAGGTGCAGTAAGGCCTCCTTGAGCTCCTCGTCGGTGACGCCGTTCTGGCGGGCGAAACCGAGATGGAACTTCAGCTGGTCCATCTTGCCCAGTGCGGTCAGCGCCGCGACCGTGATCAGGCTCCGATCGCGCTTGGACAGCTCCTCTCGCTCCCAGACCTCATCGAAGAGGACACGGTCGGTGTAATGGACCATTCCGGGTGCGAAGTCGCCGAAGGCGTTGTTCCCGCCGCTCCAGCCGGTGCTCTGCTCTTCATTGCTCATCGTCTTTCTCCTTCGTCGTAGTTGCACGAATGCCTCTATTCCATCGCCACTGCGGCAGGGGAGGGGAGTCTCTAGTGAAGGGTGTACCAGCGGGGACTCCCTCCAAGCCGGTGACCCGAATAGCGTTGCCTGCATGAACACCAAGGACGAAGCACGGGAGTTCCTCATATCCCGTCGGGCGAACATCAGCCCCGAGCAGGCCGGACTGACCGTCTCGGGGCACCGTCGCGTCGCGGGCTTGAGGCGGGGGGAGGTTGCAATGCTTGCGGACGTGAGTCCGGAATACTATGCCAAGATCGAGCGAGGCAACCTCGCCGGGGTGTCCGACTCCGTGCTGGAGTCGGTCGCCCAGGCCCTGAAGCTCGACGATGCCGAGCGCGAGCACCTTTTTGATCTCGCCCGGGCCGCAAACGGAGGAGCGCAGCACGTGCGCCGGCGCAAGTTGAAGACATGGGTGGCGCGGGATAGCCTGACCCGTGCGCTGGACGTCATCGTGAACGGTCCGGCGTTCGTCCGCAACGGACGGATGGACATCTTGGCGACCAACGCCCTGGGTCGCGCCTTCTATGACGAGGTCTTCGACGGGCCCGGGCAGGGGAACCTCGCCCGGTACTGCTTCTTCGACGAGCGAGCAAAGACGTTCTACCCGGACTGGGAGGCGGCGGCCGACGTCACCGTGGCGATCCTGCGCACGGAGGCCGGTCATGATCCTCGTGACAAGCAGTTGCATGACCTTGTCGGTGAACTCTCCACCCGCAGTGACGCGTTCCGTACGCGGTGGGGTGCGCACAACGTCCGCCGCCATGGCTCGGGCACGAAGGACTTTCACCACCACGAGGTCGGCGACCTCACCCTCACGTACGAAGGACTCGAGCTGACCGCCGAGCCGGGGCTTTCGTTCCTCATTTACACCGCCGAGCCCGGTTCGCCGAGCGATCAACGGCTGCAGCTGCTGGCAAGCCTCGCCGCCACCGTAACCGCGACGCCGTCACACCCCGTACTCGACGACACCACCACTACGAAGGACTGACCATGCACACCAGAGCACTTGGCCAGGGGCTTGAGGTCTCCGCGATCGGGCTCGGCGCGATGGGCATGTCCCAGAGCTACGGACCCAACCCCGGCGATCGCGATGGGATGATCGCCGTGCTGCGTTCGGCCCTCGACGAGGGCGTGACGTTTTTTCATCCGGGAGGGCAGGATCGTCGGCCTGGACAGCCGACCCGAGCAGATCCGCCGCCTCGCCGAGGCGAAGGGCGCGACGCCGAGCCAGACCGCCCTGTCCTGAGTGCTCGCACAGCAGCCGTGGACCGTGCCGATCCCCGGCACCCGACGCACCGGGCGCATCCGCGAGAACGCGGCGGCCACCCAGCTCGCACCCTCGGCGGACGAACGCGCCGATCTCGACCGCCTTGCCCAGCGCATCGGCGTCCGCGGAGACCGCTGCAACGCCGAGCACATGGCTTACGTCAACCGCTAGGCGCAACAAAAGGAAAAGCAAAATGACTGACAACGAATTCGACCAGATCTTCCCGCTCGGGGAGAAGAACGACGCCTACGCCCAGTACTTCATCGGCCAGAGCTACCTGGCCCCGCTCGCCTCGGGAAGTGTTCCGGTCAGCAACGTCTCCTTCGAGCCGGGATGCCGCAACAACTGGCACATCCACCACGGCACCGATGGTGGAGGAGACCAGATCCTGATCTGCACTGCGGGCAGCGGCTGGTACCAGGCAGAGGGCACCGAGCCGATCAGCCTGGAGCCCGGAACGGTGATCCACGTCCGGGCCGGCACGAAGCACTGGCACGGTGCGAAGGCCGATTCGTGGTTCTCCCACCTTGCTTTCATCACCCCGGGCGAAGGCGTAAGCAACGAATGGCTGGAGCCCGTCACCGACGAGGTGTACGGCGCTCTCCCGGCAAACGGAGAGAACGCATGAGCATCGTGAACGAGAGCTACACCCTGTCCAACGGCATCGAGATCCCGAAGCTGGGGCTCGGCACCTGGTTCATCGACGATGACAAGGCAGCTGGCGCGGTCCTCGCAGCTGTCGGGGTCGGTTACCGGAACTTTGACACCGCTCAGGCCTACGGAAATGAGCGCGGCGTCGGTGAGGGCGTGCGCGCCTCCGGCGTGCCCCGGGACGAACTGTTTGTCTCCACGAAGCTCGCTGCGGGGATCAAGGACTACGACGGCGCGGTCGCCGCGATCGACGCTTCGCTCGATTCCCTTGGCCTGGACTACATCGACCTGATGCTCATCCACAGCCCGCAGCCGTGGGCCGACTTCCGCGGCGGCGAGTACGCATACGGGAACCGCCAGGCATGGCGCGCCCTCGAAGACGCGTACAAGGACGGCAAGATCCGTGCCATTGGGGTCTCCAACTTTCAGCAGCCGGACCTGGAGAACATCCTCTCGGGTGCGACGGTTGTCCCTCACGTGAACCAGTTACTCGTCCACGCGGGCAACACCCCGACCGACCTTCTGGCCTACTGCGCGAACAAGGATATCCTCGTCCAGGCGTACTCGCCCATCGCCCATGGAGAGATCCTGAAGAACGCCGAGATTCGGGCGTTGGCGGAGAAGTACGCGGTGAGCATACCGCAGCTGTTCATCCGCTACGTCCTGCAGCTGGGCACGGTGTCGCTGCCGAAGACCGCAAACCCCGAACACATGCGCTCCAACGCCGAAGTCGACTTCGTCATCGCCGATGACGACATGGCCGCCCTGCGCGAGCTGCACGACGTGGACTATGGCGAGCACAGCGTATTCCCGGTCTACAGCGGCAAGTGACGCAGAAGGACGAAGTAGCATGACTGAAATACGCAGGAAGCCCGTATCTGCCGCCGATGATCTCAACAAGGACTCGGTCGGCTGACCGGTGACGCCGTTACGTCCCCCGATCGTCCGGTGTTCTGGACGGCTTGACGTGACTCATATCACCTGACATGATGGTTTCTGGTTCTTTCGAGACCTGGGTATGTAACTCGCTTCGGGCGAGGCAAGGCTCAAGCTCTGCGACCTTCATCGGTCAACCGGCTTGGGCCTTTTTCGTGCCCTGAAACAGGATCACGTGAAACAGCTCAAGCCGCGTTACCTCACACCTCCGCCCAATGAAGGGCGGATCTGAGAATGCGAGGAAATCATGAGCAAGCAATACGCTCCCTTAGCCGCAGACATCGTGCGGCTCGTTGGCGGCAAAGCCAACATCACCGAGGCCTACCACTGCCAGACCCGGCTTCGTTTCGCCCTAAAGGATGAATCCGCCGTCGCGCTGGACGAGCTGAACGCCACTGAAGGCATCGCAAAAACCCTCTCCAAGGGAGGGGTCTTCCAAGTTGTGGTCGGCATGCACGTCAAGGACGTGTTCAACGAAGTGGAGCGCGAGCTCGGCGATTTGTCTGTCAACGCCAAGGACGACGGCGGCGCAGCCAAGGGCAAGCGCAAAAACGTGGGCAGCGCGGTGATCGAGTTCGTCTCCAGTGTCTTCCAGCCCCTCATCCCAGCATTGTCTGGAGCTGGTATGGTCAAGGCGCTCCTTGCCCTGCTCGTAGTGCTGAATCTCGTGTCCAGGGAATCTCAGACCTACGCTTTGGTCAACCTTTTTGCAGATGCGGTGTTCTACTTCCTCCCCGTGCTGCTGGCCTTTAGTGCGGCTCAGAAGTTGAAGATCAGCCCGATCCTGGCAGCCGCGGTCGCTGCCATGATGCTGCACCCCAACTGGGTCGCCCTGGTGACGAAGAAGGACCCGGTCACCTTCTTCGACATCCTGCCGTTCCCCTTGGTGAACTACTCGGGCGCGGTCATTCCGATCATCCTGGTCGTGTTCGCCCAGTACTACGTGGAGCGTGGTCTGACCCGGGTGGTCCCGAAGTCCGTGAACCTGGTGTTCGTGCCGATGCTGACCTTCCTCATCATGGGTACTCTGGCCCTCGGTGTGCTCGGACCCATTGGCAGCATTCTGAGCGGCTACCTTGGTTCCTTCTTCACATTCCTGAGCACCAACGCAGCCTGGGCCCCGGCCCTGCTGGTCGGTGCGACACTTCCGGTCATGGTCATGTTCGGCCTGCACAACGGCATCGCCCCGCTCGGTGTCGTCCAGCTCGCCCAGACGGGCAAGGAAAGTATCTTCGGTCCCGGTGCCCTGGTCTCCAACATCGCCATGGGCGCAGCGTCCTTGGTGGTCGCTTTCCGAACCAAAGACAAGAAGACGCGTCAGATTGCCACCGCAGGCGGCATCACAGGCCTGATGGGCATCACGGAACCGATTCTCTATGGCATCGCCCTTCCCAAGCGTTACCCGCTCATCGCGGCCATGATCGGCGGTGGCGCGGGCGGCTTGTACGCGGGCTTGACCCAGACGCACCGCTTTGCCACCGGCTCCTCCGGCCTGCCCGACGTTCTGCTCTACATCGGTGACAACACGCTGGTGAACATGATCAACATCATCATCGCCCTGGTTATCTCCGCCGTCGTCTCCGCCGTGCTGACCTTTGTCCTCTCGTTCAAGTTCGAAAAGCCAGCCGTCGAAACGGCCTCGGCAGCGGACGACGATGCGGCCCCGTCCAGCCGTCGCCCTGCTGCCAATGAGACCGCCGCCGTCGCCGGTGGCACAGCAACTCTGGTGCGGACCGAAACCATCGAATTGGCAGCGCCGTGCGCCGGCACCGTTGTTCCGTTGGCCGACGTCGGCGATCCGGTCTTCGCCTCCGGAGCCATGGGTCCGGGCGTCGCCGTGGAACCGTCCGAGAGCATCATCGTCTCCCCGGTGAGCGGAACAGTAGCCGTGGCCATGAAGACCGGCCACGCCTTCGGCATCAAGACCGACGACGGCGTAGAGGTACTGGTGCACGTGGGCATCGACACGGTGACCATGAAGGGTGAGGGTTTCCAGGGCGCGCTGGAACGCGGGACACGCGTGGAGGCAGGGCAGCCGCTCGTCACGGCCGACCTGGACGCCATTCGCGCCGCCGGCCATCCGGCCACCGTGCTGGTGGTCGTGACCAACGGACCCAAGGACGCGCCGGTGGAGCAGCTTGAAGGCGGCTCCGTGGTGGCAGGCGCGGCGATCGCCGTCGTCGGACGCTGACCAGGAAGCCACGAAAGGAACCGCAGAATGCAGCACGAGCAGCTCACCCCGTTCCCCGAGGACTTCCTCTGGGGAGCCTCCACCTCCGCCTATCAGGTGGAGGGCGGCTGGGACGCCGACGGCAAAGGCCCGTCCGTGATCGACATCCACATGCACCGGCCGCACGGCGTCACGGACTTCACCGTGGCGGCAGGCCACTACCACCGCTACGCCGAGGACGTGGAGTTGTTCTCGGAGATGGGTCTGAACGCCTACCGCTTCTCCATCGCATGGACCCGGATCGTCCCGGACGGCGACGGCGCGGTGAACCCGGCCGGCGTAGCGCATTACCATCGGGTGATTGACGAGCTCCTGGCCAAGGGCATCGAGCCCGTCGTGACCATGTACCACTTTGACCTCCCCGCGGCGCTGGACGCCAAGGGCGGCTGGTCGGAGCGGGCCACCATCGACGCCTTCGAGCGTTACGCCCGGGTACTTTTTCAGGAGTACGGCTCCAAGGTGAAGTACTGGCTCACCATCAACGAGCAGAACATGATGATCCTGCACGGTCGCGCCATCGGGACCACCGGACGCAGTGGCCAGGTGGGAGGAAAGGAGCTCTATCAGCAGAACCACCACATGTTCCTGGCGCAGGCGCGGGCCATGGTGCTCTGTCATGAGCTGCTGCCAGAGGCGAAGATCGGGCCGGCACCGAACATCGTGTCCGTCTACCCGGCCACCTGCGCGCCGGAGGATATCATCGCGGCGGATGACTGGGATGCCGTTCGCAACCTGCTCTATGTGGACCTGTCCGTCCGGGGCAGTTACCACAATCTGGCGTGGGCCTACCTCTGTGCCAAGGGCTGGGAGCCGGAGATCCTGGATGGTGATCTTGAGCTGCTGGCTGCGGCCAAGCCGGATTTCCTCGCGTTCAACTACTACTCGACTCAGACGGTCGGTGCGTCCCGTGGGGACTCATCGGACATCCAAGTGCGGGGTGGGGACCAGCAGATCGTGCGGGGCGAGGTGGGCCTCTACCGTGCGGTGAAGAATGAGCATCTGCCCGTCAATGCCTTCGGCTGGGAGATCGACCCGGTGGGGTTCCGCACCACTATGCGCCGCCTCTGGGACCGGTATCGGCTGCCGCTCATCATCACCGAGAACGGGCTGGGTGCCTTTGACGAGCTGGTGAACGGCAGAGTGCGGGACGATTACAGGATCGAGTTCCTGCGCCTGCACCTGGAGCAGATCCGGCTGGCCATCAGCGACGGCGTGGACGTGTTCGGCTACTGCCCGTGGACGGCGATCGACTTGGTGTCCACGCATCAGGGCATCTCCAAGCGGTACGGCTTTATCTATGTGGACCGCACGGAGGATGATCTGAAGGATCTGGCGCGCGTGCGGAAAGACAGCTTCTTCTGGTACCAGGGCGTCATCGCCTCCGGTGGCGAGTCGCTCTCCGCCTGAGGCTCCGGCGGGATCCCGCCGGGCTGTGGTGCGGGGCAGAATCCGCCCCGCACCACCACCATGATTTTTTGACGGAAGGAACGGTGAGACGTGCAAGTCAAGCGCGTGCTCAACAACAACGCGGTGCTGGCGGTCGATGACGACGGCAAGGACCTCGTGGTGATCGGCCGCGGCCTCGGGCACGGCCGCAGGCCAGGTGACGAGATCTCCCGCGAGGTGGCGGATCAGGTCTTCGTTGCGGCGGAGAACGCCAATCTGGAACGGCTCGCCCGCTTCCTGGATGACATCCCCCTGGACTGTCTGAATGCAGCCGGCGAGGTCGCGGAGCTGGCGCAGAAGCGACTCGACCTGCGTGTCAGCCAAGCCCTGGTGGTGCCGCTCGCGGATCACCTCAGCTTCGCCGTCGAACGGTTGCAAGAGGGGATCCCTGCCCAGTTCCCGCTGGCGTGGGAGGTCTCCCAGCTTTACCCGAAGGAGCTGGCCACGGGACGCGAGGCGTTGGGCCTGGTGGAGGCGTCCCTGGGGGTGAGGCTGCATGACGACGAGGCGGTGGCCCTGGCCATGCACTTCGTGAACGCTCAGTTCGCCACGCCCGGCATGGAGAAGGCCATGCAGATGACCGGTGTCATCGCGCAGGCATTCGCGCTGGTGGATAAGACTTTCGGCTTCACCGTGGACCAGCAGTCCATGAACGCGGCACGCTTCGTCACCCATTTGAGATACCTGTTCAGCCGAGTCGCCTCGGGCAAACAGATCTCAGAGAAGTCCTCCGTGCTGGTTGACGCGATCATTCAGAGCCACCCGGAGGCCGTGGTGTGCGCCGCCAAGATCCAGTACCTCCTGGAAATGGGACTGGACACCAGCCTCACCCGGGACGAGGTGGCATACCTGGCGTTGCACGTCGCACGCCTGGTAGCGGACGTGAGTGAATACCGCTAAAGCCCAGATGCGTCGTGCCCCGCGGCGGTTGAGCCGAACAGGCGAAAGAGAACTTCGATGGAAGCCATGGCGCTGAAATTAGCAGGAATGCTCGCCGAACTCGGCCTGTAGAAGCCATCGGCGCGTGAGTCGTGAAGTGAAGATTACATCCTCACCGTGGATGAACAACAGGCCGCGTTCCTCAATGGTCTGACACAACCGGCAGTCTGAACCAGAGACAGACTCATATTGTGCTTGAGCTGAAAAGCCGAGCAAATCTCCATTCCCTTAACCAAAAGAAACACAAGATCCTGAAGGAGAACCCCATGCCCGAACGCAAAGCAGTCGTTGCCAGCGCCTCCGGCCTGCACGCCCGTCCCGCCGCCGTCTTCGCCGAGGCCGCCGCGGACCTGGACATCGAGGTCACAATCGCCCTGGACGGCACACCCGAAGACGAGGCCATGGACGCCTCCAGCATCCTCTCCCTCATGACCCTGGGTGCCAGCCACGGCGATATCGTGGTGCTCCGCGCCGAGAGTCCAGGAAGCGAGGAGGCCTTGGACAAGCTGGTAGCCCTGGTCGAAACCGATCTCGACGGAGTGTTGCCGCCTGCCTAATTCATCTGGTCGCCCGACCAGCCGGGGCTCCTGCGTCTCCGGACGACTATTCATCCTCACGCAGGTGCGAAAACGTTGGCCCCGGGCACGCGCTAGAGTTAACAAGCACGTCATTCACCCTAAGGAGGGCCGTTGGGACTCTTGGAAACCATCAAGGATCCACAGGACCTGGCCAAACTGTCCGGCCAAGAGCTGGAACAGCTGGCCGGCGAGATCAGGAACTTCCTGATCACCAACGTAGCCGCTACGGGTGGACACCTGGGTCCCAACCTCGGCGTCGTGGAGCTCACGCTTGCTGTGCATCGCATCTTCGAGTCGCCCCGAGACAGCATTGTCTTTGATACCGGGCACCAGTCCTATGTCCACAAGCTCCTCACGGGCAGGCAGGACTTCAGTACGCTCCGGCAGCAGGGTGGCCTCTCCGGTTACCCCGACCGCGCCGAATCCGAGCATGACATCGTCGAAAGCTCCCACGCTTCCTCGTCGTTGTCCTGGGCGGACGGCATCTCCCGCGCCCGGCAGCTGACCGGCGAAGGTGACCGGTTCGTCGTCGCGGTTGTAGGTGACGGTGCCCTCACTGGTGGCATGACCTGGGAAGCCATCAATAATATTGCCGCTGATAAGCGGCGCCGCGTGGTGATTGTGGTCAACGATAACGGCCGCTCCTACGCACCGACCGTGGGCGGTTTTGCCGACTACCTGGCATCGCTGCGCCCCACCATCGACACTTTGCGGACGACGCCGGCCTATGAGCGGATGCTTGACTGGTGGAAGAAGAAGCTCCAGAACGGCGGTCCCGTAGGTCAATTCACCTACAAGAGCCTGCACGCCATGAAGAAGGGCATCAAGGACTGGTGGGCACCCCAGGGCATGTTTGAAGACCTGGGCATGAAGTACATCGGGCCGGTGGACGGACACAACCTCCAGGCCATGGAGCACGCCCTCACTACGGCCAAAGCCTACGGCGGCCCGGTGATCGTGCATGCGATGACCGAAAAGGGCCACGGATATGCTCCCGCCCTTGCCAACGAGGCCGATCAGTTCCACGCTGTGGGAATCATTGATCCAGAGACAGGTGAGCCGACCGAAAGGCCCGGCGCCAGATCCTGGACATCGGTTTTCGCCGAGGAAATCGCCGACATCGCTGATGAGCGTCCTGACATTGTCGGTATCACCGGGGCAATGCTGATACCCGTCGGTCTGCACAAGTTCGCGGAGCGCCATCCTGAACGCGTTATCGACGTCGGTATCGCCGAACAGCATGCACTCACGTCTGCTGCGGGGATGGCCTACGGTGGCCTGCACCCAGTGGTGGCGGTTTATGCAACCTTCCTGAACCGTGCTTTCGATCAGCTCTTGATGGATGTCGCACTCCACAAGGCAGGGGTCACCATTGTCCTGGACCGTGCAGGCGTTACCGGGCCGGACGGTCCCAGCCATCACGGCATGTGGGACATGGCAATGGTCCAGATTGTCCCGGGACTCCATTTAGCCGCCCCGCGTGACGCCACCCGGCTCCGGGAAGAACTGCGTGAGGCGGTCGCCATCAATGACGCCCCCACCGTGGTGCGGTTCTCCAAGGGCAGCGTTGGCTCTGAAGTGGAGGCCATTGAGCGGCTCCACGACGGCGTGGATATCCTGGCACGCCGTCCCGAGGGGTCCACCGAAAACGACGTCCTCATCGTCAGCGTTGGCGCCATGTCCGAGCTCGCCCTGGATGTCGCCAGCCGTCTTGGCGCCCAGGGAATCAGCTCAACCGTGGTCGATCCCCGCTGGCTCCTGCCGGTCCGCAGGTCAATCATCGCCCTTGCCGCCCGGCACCGCCTGGTCATCTGCATCGAAGACGGCGTCCGCGCCGGCGGCGTGGGTTCACGCATCCGCCAGGAAATGCGCGCAGCCGGCGTTGACACGGCGCTGAACGAGGTCGGCCTGCCTGTTGAGTTCCTGGTGCACGGATCCAGGAGCCAGGTCCTGGAGCGCGTCGGACTGACGGCCCAGAAGATAGCCCACGACGTCGTAGCCCAGGTCCTGGGTACAAAGGTCCCCTTTGCACGGCCCCTGCCAGGTCAGGAACACCCCACCACCGGCAGTCTGCCTAAGCTGTGAGCCCCGATCGCGAGCCGGGCTCCCTGCAGCCCGGCGACCTCGTGGTGGCGAGAAACAGGAAATGGACCGGCAAGGCACATTGGGTTGTGCCCGGCCGCTACTTGGGTGAGGACATCCACGGCTGGTGGATTTTCCAAGGTGCGGGGGAGTTCTGTTCGCGTCCCGGTGCTGCCTTCTACACAGCCTCGGATGCCGTCCTGCTGGTACCGCGGACGGGCGAATTCGTAGCCACTTTCTATGACGACACGTACCCGGGTGACTTCCGGATCTACGTAGATCTGGCAACCGGTCATGGGTGGAACACCATCAGGCCAGGCGTTACCGAGTTCCACGTGATCGATATGGACCTGGACGTCATCCGATCCACCCTTCACGGTGTGTTCGTCGATGACGAGGACGAGTTTGAGGACCACAGTGCAGGCATGGGATATCCCGCAGAAACCGTGGAAACCATGCGTGCGGAGTGCGCAGCCCTTCGTGAAGCAGTGGACGCCATGACGGCTCCATTCGACGTCGAGGGCACCAGCAACACCAGTGCAGAGTGGTTCAGGAAAGGACGAACATGAGCGGCATTATCCGCGCATACAAACGCGACGACGAGGGAGTACTTCACTTCCGTGAAGCCTGGTACGACGACGACGACCACCAGTTCGTGATCAATCACGGCGTGGTGGGCCACCAAAGCAAGACGGATGAAACAGACGTCGACGACGACACTTCGGTAGACGGTTTGATGGCGGCTTTCGCTGCCCAGTGTGAAGAGGACGGATACGCCGAGATCCCGGAGTCCGAGCAGTTTTGGGTGGTGGCACAGTTCGCTCTGAAGACCAAGGACGGCACCGAACGTGACCATCACTTTGAGCGCAAGGCAAAGGCCGCGCTCACGGGTGAACTGGCTTGGCGAGGACTGGGAATCGTGGACCGCACGCAGATCGGCAATTCGCGGCTGAACGTCTTTTGCCTTTGCCCGGATGTCAACAAGGCCGTCAATGCCATTAAGATCTGCGTTCGCAATGAGGACCTTGATTTCACCAAGCTCTCCATCGCAGCGGCTCCGCACAGCGACCCCACCGCATTCCGCCTGAAGCACTCGCCCAAGCAAGGTGTGGGCTTTACCCTCTAAGTAGGACCTAACGCACTCAGGAGGGATGTTCCATGTCGTCCAAGAAGAGCAATTGGCCCGGACACACGCCGTTACCCAAGGGCCTTGCGGCGCCGGCAAAACGGGCGCTGGCCCACGAAGGCATCGAAACTTTGGAACAGCTGGCCGAGTTTGGCGAACAGAAGGCCTCCAAGCTCCACGGCATGGGACCGGTAGCCATAGCCCAACTTGAGGAGGCAATGGAGGAATCCGGCATCACGTTCAGCTCGCGCTAACCTCGGCCATAGTCTCCGGAAGGGCGTTATAGGCTGGGTTCCATGACTGAATATCGACGCCTTGGCCACTCCGGACTGACCGTCTCAGCTGTAGGGCTGGGTTGTAACAACCTGGGGCGCGCCAACACTCCCACGGAGTCGCAGGAAGGCACGGATGCCGTTGTCCACGCCGCGATCGATGCCGGGGTGACGTTCTTCGACGTCGCAGATGTTTACGGCCGGGAGCCTGGCCTCAGCGAGACCATGCTGGGCAAAGCGCTGAAGGGACATCGCGACGACGTCGTCATCGGTACCAAGTTTGGTATGGATATGCACGGGGCCAATGGCAACGACTTTGGCGCGCGGGGTTCCCGGCGCTACATCCTTAAGGCAGTGGAAGCCTCGCTGCGCAGGCTGGGCACGGAGTGGATCGACCTTTACCAGTTCCACACCCCTGACCCACAGACACCCATCGAGGAAACCCTTGCAGCGTTGGATGTCCTGGTCAGCAGCGGCAAGGTCCGCTACATCGGACACTCGAACTTTGCCGGTTGGCAGATCGCTGAAGCCGAGTACGTTGGGCGGCAGTCTGGAGGGGTTCGCTTCACTTCAACCCAGAACCACTACAACCTGCTGGACCGCCGGGCCGAGCTCGAGGTCATTCCAGCAGCCAGCGCCTTCTCGCTTGGTGTGCTTCCGTATTTCCCCCTGGCCAATGGCCTGCTCACCGGCAAGTACTCCGCAGGTCATGCCACCGAGGGCTCCCGCCTGAGCCACACACGGACCAATCTGGTGCATGATGCAGACTGGCAGCAGCTAGGCCGCTTTGGCCAGTTCGCCAAGGAACGGGGCATCACCGAACTGCAGCTGGCATTCTCGTGGTTGGCAGCCCAACCCGGCGTCAGCAGTGTCATCGCTGGCGCGACGCGTCCGGAGCAGATTCGTGAGAACGCGGAAGCAGTGTGCTGGGTCCCGAGCCAGGAGGAGCGCGATGAACTGGACGAGATCTTCCCGCGTGCGCCCAAGGTGGCACTCTTCTAGACCGCAAAAGCGCTCGTAAACAAGGAAGGGCAGTGGCGGGAGCTTTCGTTCCGGCCACTGCCCTTCTTCCTTGCCGCTTTAGGCCGGGGCGGAGGCGACGCCCGGTGCCAGGAAACGCTTGCCATTGACGCGCTCAGAGGCGCCAACACGGTCCAGGTATGGAGTGATGCCACCCAGGAACATGGGCCAGCCCGCTCCCAAGATGACGCAGAGGTCGATGTCCTCAGGCCCGGCAACCACACCTTCTTCAAGCATCAATCCGATTTCCTCGGCCAGTGCATCCTGGGTTCTGCGCAGTACTTCCTCGCGTGTGGAGGGAGTGTTACCGAAGGACATGATGGCCAGGGTCTCAGCCGGGATGAGTGGCTTTCCATCCGGACCTGGGACCCAGAGGGACTTCACGCCGTTGTCGATGAGCTTCTGCAGGTTCTGTGAAACGGGGAAACGGTCTCCAAAGGCATTATGGAGGGACTCCTGCACGTGCTGTGCCACCGGCAGCCCCACCATGGCGCTCAAGGTGAAGGGAGTCATCGGCAGCCCCATGGGCCGCAAAGCGGTGTCTGCCACCTCGGCGGGGGTGCCTTCGTCGAAGGCGGCGATAACTTCACCCATGAGGCGGAGCAGGATGCGGTTCACGACGAACGCCGGGGCGTCCTTAACCAGGACGGCGGTCTTCTTCAGGCCCTTGGCGAGTTCAAAAGCCGTGGCAAGTACGGCGTCGTCAGTCTTTGGCGCCCTGACGATCTCCAGGAGAGGCATGACGGCAACAGGGTTGAAGAAATGGAAGCCCACCAGCCGCTCCGGGTGCCGGAGGTCCTCGGCCATGGCGGTAACGGACAGCGAGGACGTGTTGGTGGCGAGGATGCACTCGGGGGCGACGATCGCTTCCACTTCCGCGAAGACCTGCTTCTTGATGTGCAGTTCTTCAAACACGGCCTCGATGACGAAGTCGGCATCAGCGAAGACTTCCTTGGATACCGAACCGGTGACGAGCGCCTTGGTCCGGTTGGCGGCGTCGGCCTTGATTCGCTTCTTTGCCAGCAATTTGTCGACTTCTGCGTGGACGTACGCAACGCCCTTGTCCACCCTGGCCTGATCGATGTCTGTCATCACGACAGGTACCTTGAGTTGGCGGGCGAAAAGTAGCGCCAGTTGGCTTGCCATGAGCCCCGCACCTACCACGCCCACCTTGGTGACCGGGCGGGCCAGCTTACGGTCCGGTGCGCCTGCAGGCCGCTTGGAGCGCTTCTGGACGAGGTCCAGGAAGGCGTACACGGTGGAGCGGAACTCATCCGTCTGCATTAGGCCGGCAAGGGTTTCACATTCCAGTTCAGCCGATTCGCCCTGGCTCATGGTGCGGTTTGCTTCCATGATGTCCAGCACCTTGGCAGGCGCGGGAGAAGCATTGGAGGTCTTCGCCTCCACAAACGCACGGCCCGCGGCGACCGCTGCAGCCCAGCGACGGGCGACGCCCTCGTCCGAGGGGTCGACGGCGTTCTTCCGCGCTGGTGTTTCTTCTCCGGCAATGACACGGGCAGCCCATGCCAGGGACTGCTCCACGAAATCGGCCGGCTCGAAGATGGCATCGGCAATACCGAGCTTAAATGCCTCCGGGCCGGTGAGTGTGCGGTTGTTGCTGAGCGGGTTCTCGATCATTACCTTGACGGCGTTTTCGGGACCGATCAAGCGGGGGAGAATGTACACGCCGCCCCAGCCCGGAACAAGGCCAATAAACGCCTCAGGCAATGCGAGGGCACCTGCGCCGGTGGAGACGGTCCGGTAGGTGGACTGCAGGGCGATCTCCAGTCCGCCGCCAAGCGCCAATCCATTGATGAAGGCGAAGCTGGGCACCCCGAGGTTGGCCAGGGTGGAGTACACCGCGTGTCCAAGCTGGGCCATCCACAACCCATGCTCGCGTTCCTTGAGGGTCTTCACGGCAGACAAGTCTGCGCCAGCCACCAGAAAGTATGGTTTGCCGGTGACGCCGACACCGACTATTTCGCCCTTGGCGGCACGCACCTTGAGCCCTTCCAGGACTTCGCCCAATTCCACCAAGGTGTTTGGACCCAGGGTGGTGGGTTTGGAGTGGTCCAGTCCGTTGTCCAGGGTGATCAAGGCAAAGGTGCCTGCAGCGCCTGGAAGCTGGATGTCCTGGACGTAGGAATGCGTCACGATCTCGTCGGGGAAGAGGGAGGCGAGCTTCTGGAATTCTGTGGCGCTCATGCGGCGGCTCCTTCTGTGGTGGTCTGGCCTGAAGTCTGGACGGTGGATTCGAAGTCAGGGGATTCGAAGTCGGCGTGGTTCGGGTTTTCCCAGATCACTGTGGCACCCATGCCCAGGCCGATGCACATGGTGGTGATGCCATAACGGACCGACGGGTCTTCCTGGAACTGACGGGCCAGTTGGTTCATCAGCCGAACTCCCGAGGAAGCGAGCGGATGTCCGACGGCGATCGCCCCGCCATAGCGGTTGACCCGGGGGTCGTCATCCGCGATGCCGAAGTGGTCAAGGAAGCTCAGGACTTGGACGGCGAAAGCCTCGTTGATCTCGAACAATCCGATGTCTTCAATGGCGAGGCCCGCGTTCTTGAGGGCCTTTTCCGTGGCTGGCACGGGACCGATTCCCATGACTTCAGGTTCCACTCCCGCGAAGGCATAGGAAACCAAGCGCATCTTCACTGGCAGGCCCAACTCTGCTGCGGTTTCTGCCGAAGCGAGTACCGCAGCTGTGGCGCCGTCGTTCAAGCCTGCTGCGTTGCCCGCCGTAACCCGCCCATGGGCCCGGAAGGGGGTGCGCAGTTCGGCGAGATCCTCCACCGTGGTTCCTGGACGGGGCGGCTCATCCTTGGTGTGAAGCGCCCAACCCTGCCCTGGCTTCATGGTGGCTACCGGGACAAGATCGTCCTGTATCTGCTGGCGGGAATAGGCTTCGGCCAGTTTCGCCTGCGACGCAGCCGCGTAGGCGTCCGTTCGTTCCTTGGTGATGGCCGGGAAGCGGTCGTGCAAATTCTCGGCCGTGTTGCCCATGTTCAGCGCTGCTGGATCCACAAGCCGCTCGGACATGAACCGCGGATTGGGATCAGCGCCTGAGCCCATGGGGTGGTTGCCCATGTGCTCCACGCCGCCGGCAATGACGACGTCGTACGCGCCGAAGCCGATGCCGCTCGCCGTCGTCGTTACTGCTGTCATTGCCCCGGCGCACATGCGGTCGATTGCGAAGCCGGGCACCGTGCGGGGAAGGCCTGCCAGGAGGGCAGCCGTCCTGCCAATGGTGAGGCCTTGATCGCCTGTCTGGGTTGTCGCGGCGATGGCTACCTCGTCAATGCGGTCAGCAGGCAACGACGGATTGCGGCGCATCAGTTCCCGGATGCATTTCACGACGAGGTCGTCAGCCCGCGTACCCGCATAGATGCCTTTCTCGCCGGCTTTACCGAAGGGTGTCCGTACACCGTCCACAAACACGACGTCGCGGACGCTCCTCTGAGCACTGCGTGATGGACTCATGTGTTAACTCCTCGTTGAGACATGGTGCCGGATTCCGTAGAAAGGATCTCCGGTTGGCATTGATGCAATGTTACTCGTGAGTAACTTAGGGTGCAAGGTGCTGAGGACGCAAGGTGGTTCGGATGCAGGGTGCTGTGGATGCCGGACGTGTCCCGGGACGCAAAAGGCCCGCCACCTCGAACCGTAGTTCGCGTGACGGGCCTATGAGCAGGGTACTGATTCAGTCAGAATCCTTGGACTGCTGTGTTTCCCTCGACTTGGACTCCTTGCCGGGGAGTGGCTTCGGGTTCAGGCATGCCTCGGTCAAGATGGGTGCGGCGAAGGATATTTGCCATTCCCGCGCACCCAGGGTGCGTAGCTCATCGGCTATCGATTCCAGCGAAACGTCCGACGGCGGCCGCCACGCAACGCGCCGGAGGTAGTCCGGGGTGAGCAGGTTCTCGATAGGAAGCTTGAGCTCGTCAGCCTTTTCCTGGAGCGCGGGGCGGGCTGTGGCAAGACGTGCCGCAGCTGCCGGATCCCTGTCCACCCATACGCGCGGCGGGGGCGGGGCGTTGGTGACCAGGTGCAGGGGAGGCAAGTCTGTGAGCGTGCGGGCTATCGTTATGCAGCGCAGCCATCTCGGAGCTTCGCGCTGGGCTGACCTGCCGTGGAAGCCCTTGGTGGCCAGAAGCTGCGGAACGGTGGTGGGAAGCGCCTTGGCTGCAGCGACAAGAGCGGAATCCGGGATGAGCCGCCCGGGAGCCACGTCACGCTTGCGGGCAAGCTGATCACGCTCCTGCCACAGTTCCCGAACGGCGGCCAGCTGGCGGCGGTCACGGATCTGGTGCAGCCCTGATGTCTTCCGCCATGGATCCACCCGCGGGGGAGCGATACCCGCAGCAAGGATCCCCGCGAATTCCTGCTCGGCGAATCCGAGCTTGCCGTCGGCCTCCAGAAGTTCGATGAGCTCCTCGCGCAGTTCAGCCAGGACTTCGACGTCGAGTGCTGCGTAGCGCAGCCAAGGTTCCGGCAACGGCCGGGTGGACCAGTCTGCGGCGGAATGTTCTTTGGCGAGACCGAACCCCAGGAGCTGTTCAATGACGGCAGCGAGCCCTACACGGGGAAGTCCGGCGAGACGTGCCGCAAGTTCCGTATCGAAGAGTTTGTCCGGCCACATGCCCAGCTCGGACAGGCACGGAAGGTCCTGGGTGGCAGCGTGCAGGATCCATTCGACGCCCCGCAGAGCATCATTGACGATGTCAAGGTTGTCAAAGGGTTCGGGGTCGATCAACCAGGTGCCGGCTCCTTCGCGCCGGATTTGTACCAGGAAGGCGCGCTGGCCGTAGCGGAATCCGGAAGCGCGTTCGGCATCGACGCCAGCGGGACCGGTTCCGGCCGCAATGGCCGCGGCACATCGCTCCAGGCCTGCCAAGGTATCGATGACCAGGGGTACGCCTTCGCGCGGGGTATCGAGATCGATGACTTCAGGAACGTGGCTGTCGAAGCCTTCAACTTTGATGTGGGTCGTGGGATCAGCAACCGGATCGCCGGCTGTGGTTTTATCCAGGTTTTCAGGGGTCATGGTGGCTTAAGCTTACCGATTCCTGCTGCTGCAGGCCCTTGCGGACGAATTCAGGGCAATCAATTGAGCCTCCTGTTGGGTAGTCCAGTGACGCCTGGCGGAAGGGGCGGCAGTCCGGCGAACGTACAAACCATGTCAGACCAGGCCTCCAGGTGCGCTTGGACATTGGCCGTGGCAGGAGTCCAGGACGCGCGCAATTCGATGTCTATCGTGTCGGGGCGATCGGATAGGGTGCCGAAGCTCTCCGAGAGAATCCTTGTTGCAGTCCCTCCGGCAGCACGGTACTGGGCAGCATGGTTTTCAAGGGCTTCCACCAGCCAGGTCCAGGCGACGGAACCGAGCATGGTGTCGTTTCCCATTTCGGCATCCATCTGGGCGCGGATGTAGGTAACAATCCTGAATTCACCTTCCCATACGGCTGATCCATCGGGATCGTACAGCAGGATGAAACGGCCCGTGGCCAGTTCCTCGTCCTCTTCGTCCGGAGGGCCGGCTTTCTGCTTTTCGGCGAAGGCCTTGGCTGCAGGGCCATGGACCGGTACTTGGCGGGTGGCTGCCGTGGGGCTGAACACTTCCGCTCCAAGGGCCACGGCATATGGTGCCAGACGGGCGGGCGCGGGGATTTCGTCCAACCGCAATTCGCTGCGGCATTGTGCTTTTCGTAGCGTTCCCAAGGCGAAAAGAAATTCCGAGGGAACCTGGGCGAGGGCGTTCACCATCGCAGATTATGTGTCCGGGGCGGCGAATCCCTGTAGGCTCGCCGCCCCGGACAATTCCTTGTTCACTTGTTAGCTGGCCGCCAAATCGGTGGCCAGCTCCCGCTTAATGGCGGCGACGAAGGCGTCGATATCTTCCTCCGTGGTATCGAAGGAACACATCCACCTGACTTCGCCGCGGGCAGCATCCCAATCGTAAAAGGCGAAGGATGCGCGCAGGCGGTCGGCGACTCCGGGAGGCAGAATTGCAAAGACGCCGTTCGACTGTGTGGCCTGGGTGGGCTCCACGCCGTCGATACCCTCGATGGCCGAGCGCAGGCGTGCCGCCATCGCGTTGGCGTGGGCAGCTGACCGCAGCCACAGGCCGTCCTCCAGCAAGGCGATGAACTGCGCCGAGATGAAGCGCATCTTCGAAGCCAGCTGCATGTTCATTTTGCGAAGGAATTTCAGGCCGTCGGCGGCTTCAGGGTTGAGGGCAACCACGACTTCACCAAAAAGCAGTCCATTCTTGGTTCCGCCGAACGACAGGATGTCCACACCGGCGTCGCGCGTGAACGTACGCAGGGGTACGCCAAGGTGTGCTGCCGCGTTTGCCAGCCGCGCTCCGTCCATGTGCAACTTCATGCCCTTGGCATGGGCGTGATCGGCGATGGCGCGCACTTCTTCAGGCGTGTAGCACGTGCCCAACTCCGTGGTCTGGGTGATGGAGACAACCAGGGGCTGAGCGCGGTGCTCATCCCCCCAGCCCCAGGCTTCACGGTCGATCAGCGCAGGCGTGAGCTTTCCGTCTTCCGTGGGTACCTGCAGGAGCTTGATTCCGCCAACCCGCTCGGGCGCACCATTCTCGTCCATGTTGATGTGCGCCGTGGAGGCACAAATAACGGCACCCCAGCGGGGGAGGAGCGATTGCAGGGACAGGACGTTGGCGCCTGTGCCATTGAAGACCGGGAAGGTCTCGATGCCGCTGCCGAACTGCTGTTCCAGGACCTCCTGGAGCCGGGCGGTGTAAACGTCCTCACCGTAGGAGACCTGGTGGCCTCCGTTGGCGGTAGCCAGAGCAGCGAGGACCTCAGGGTGGACTCCGGAATAATTGTCCGACGCAAAGCCTCGAACCGAGGGGTCGTGGAGTTGGCCGTGGCCGGTTGTGGCGGGGGCGCTATGGAGCGCCTCTGTTGTGCTCGTCACTTGTTCATTCACGCTTTCAAGTCTATTTGGCCAGCAGGATGCGCTGGCCGTTGAGGGTTTCCGCCGGTTCGCTAAAGAGTTCGACGACGGCAGCAGCCAGTTCTTCGACGTCCGTGTAGCCGGGGAAGCGCCGCTCCGGGTGCTCGCGCCGCATGGCGGCATCGACGAGGGATTTGACCACGAAAATCACAGCGGCACTGTGCTGAGGTGCGGGGGCTTGCTTGTTTCCTGACTGGTCCTGCCGGAAACCGTCAGCTACCGCAAGGGTCCAGGCTTCCGCCGCGGCCTTGGCAGCTGCGTAGCTGGCTGTCGCGGCGGTCGGCGCAGACGCGGTAGTGGATGAGACCATGGCAAAGCGGCCATGGGGTGACTCTTCCAACTGGCGATAGAAGACGCGCGAGACGTTGCGCAAGGTGGTAATCGCGCCCTCTTCAAGGGAAGCCCAGTCGTCGTCGGACTGGTCCTCGATGCCGGCCGCGCTGCGCCAGCCGCCCACAAGATGGACGACGCCGTCTACCCGCTCGCTGCCGAGCTGACGAATCGTCTCTTCAAGTTCGTGGACGGCTTCAAGGCTTGCGAGATCGCAAACCAGCGCAGTCACGCCATCTCCGGCCTCCA
Source organism: Arthrobacter sp. 21a14 (assembly GCA_050627125.1). Taxonomy (GTDB): domain Bacteria; phylum Actinomycetota; class Actinomycetes; order Actinomycetales; family Micrococcaceae; genus Arthrobacter. The sequence continues at coordinate 2,509,164 of CP192487.1, forward strand.
AGGCCGCGGTCTTGATGCGGACATCGTCTGAACCGATGGTGAAAACCCTGTGACCGGCGGCCGCCAAAGCGCGCGCTGCGGCGACGCCGGACGCGCTGCTGCCGCCGGTCACGAGGACTGTCAGTGGGCTCATCAGGCCGCCGTCGCGCCAGTGATGCCGGTGGTGGATTCGATAACAGGGCGCATTTTCTTCTCCAATGCTTCGTAGAACATGGACAACGGGAACTCATCGTCCAGGACCTGATCGGTAAGGCCGCGGGGGGCACCGTTCAAAGGCAGGGCTTCAGGACCCTTGGCCCAGATCGACGCCGGGTGTGGAGTTACTGTACCGGAAATGAGTTCATAGGCAGCAAGCCAGTGGGCGGCCTTCGGGCGGTCAATGGAACGCCAGTACAGCTCTTCGATCCTGGCACCAAGCTCCACAACTACCTCTGCTGCTTCATCCCAGTCGATGCTGAGCCTGCTGTCCGTCCAGTGCAGCACGTGGTGTTGGTGCATCCACGCGAACAGGAGCTGGCCACCAAGCCCGTCGTAATTGCGGACGCGGCTGCCTGTGATGGCGAACCGGAAGATCCGGTCAAAAATCACCGCGTACTGCACGAGCTTGGCGTGCTTGCGGGCATCAGGATCGGCGTTCTCGTCCTTTTCGATGCGCACGGACTCGCGGAAGGCCGTCAGATCGCATCGGAGCTCTTCCAGGGAGTAGAGGAAGAAGGGCATGCGCTGCTTGATCATGAACGGATCAAAGGGAAGGTCGCCACGCATGTGTGTGCGGTCGTGGATCAAATCCCACATGACGAAGGTGCGCTGGGTGAGTTCCTGGTCTTCAAGGAGCTCCGCGGCGTCCGCAGGGAGCTCAAGTGACGTGGTGGCAGCCGCAGCTTTGAGTACGCGGCGGAAGCGGGCAGCTTCGCGGTCTGCAAAGATGGCGCCCCACGTGAACGTCGGCGTCTGGCGGACAGCCACTGTCTCCGGGAAGAGGACTGCCGAGTTGGTGTCGTAGCCCGGTGTGAAATCCACAAAACGGATCGGAACAAACAGCTTGTTGGAGTACTCGCCGGCTTCCAGTCCGCCAATGAACTCCGGCCAAATGACCTCGATCAAGACAGCTTCGACCAGCCGGTTGGTGCTGCCGTTCTGGGTGTACATCGGGAAGACCACCAGATGCTGGAGTCCATCCACCCGCTGTTCCTGCGGCTGGAAGGCCTGGAGGGAGTCCAGGAAATCCGGAACTCCAAAACCCCCCTGGACCCAGCGGCTGAAGTCTTCCACCAAGAGTTCAAGGTATCGGGCGTCATGCGGGAAGTGCGGGGCCAGCGTGTTGATGGCGTCCGAAATCGTTGCTACCAGTTGGGCGGCTTCATCGTGGGCGGCCGGATCCGTAATGGAACCGTCCTGCTCCTGGTAGGCCTGGAGTGCGGTGGCAGCGGCCTTGAGCGCAGTCCACTCCGGGTTGTCGGCAGTGACACGCGGGAGGGCGGCGGTGGCGGTGATGGTCATTGATGCTCGTCCTTTCAGAAGTCGTTCATGCTTCTGATGTGAGCGTAGCAACCGAGAAGTTTAGCTAATCCAAAAAAGGGTTGAGCATAAGGAACTCTGGTGCAAAGGGTTGTTTCGAAGGTTCCGAGATGCAGCAGCTGCGCTTTCCGGGGCGGGCACCGTATGCGAGCCCGCCCCGAAAGGGCCTACTTATTGTCGAACTCAGCTGGCTCGTTCGATTCCACAAGCCGCAGCGAGATCGAGTTAATGCAGAACCGCTGGTCCGTGGGAGTGCCGTAGCCCTCGCCTTCAAACACGTGACCCAAATGCGAGTCGCAGTTCGCACACCGGACTTCCACCCGGTCCATCCCCATCGTGCGGTCATGGAGATAACGCACAGTGCCCTCAGCCAACGGAGCCCAGAAGGACGGCCAACCGCAATGGGAATCAAACTTTTCGTGGCTGGTGAACAACTGGCTGCCACACGCGCGGCACTGATAAACGCCTTCCGTATGAGTGTCCCAGTACTCGCCGGTGTAAGGCCGCTCAGTACCGGCCTGGCGCAGCACGCGGTACTCATCCGGAGTCAACTCTTCACGCCACTGGGCATCGGACTTCTCCATGGGCACGCCCGTGGTCTTGCTGATGTTGTCAGGAGTGTTCATGTCTTATGCAACGCTCACGAGTCGCCGATAAATCCCGAACCCGCGTACAAGTGAAGAACGGGAAGCCCCAACTGGTCCTGCGCCTTATTGGCCCAATCCGTGTGGAAAGTATCCGCGATTGCGTGCGGACGCGTTACCACCACAGCTTGCGCGGCATCCAAGGCCCGGACCTTCGCTACCAAGCCGGCCACGGCACCGCCGTCGACGATCTCGCCTGTGACACCGCCGCCCAAACCTTCCAGCGCTGCCAAAGAGGTGGTCAGGGTTTCCGACGCCTCCGCCCTCTCAACGTCCGGGTTGGGGGACTGGCCACCAAGTTCCCGGAACGCTTTGGCAATATCGAGCATGGAAAGGTTCTCCAGGAAATCAACCAGGAGATGTCGCTCGGTATTGGCCGGGACCAGGACAACCAAGGGTGCGTCGCCGCCGTCGACCAATTTGGCGATGTTTACGCGGTCGTCGGGACCAAGGGGCTCTTCTGTCAGGATGACGATGGGATCGCTCATGGCTACAGCGTAGTCCCGCCGAACAACACGACGCAGATTTTCGGTACTGAATTCCTCCCAGGCCATTCCCGGCAACCAATCCGCCGCGCGGCCTCCACGTGCATGGACCACGGCCACTGAACGGCGACAATGGAGCCATGGCATTGAATACCCGGTCAGCGAGCGACGCTGCAGAGAAGAAAATGTCCCTGCGCACAAAATGGGCCATCGCCGGAATCCTCACCGGAGGGACACTCGCAGGACTCGTCGGTGCCGGATCTTCCGCGCTCGCAGTGTATTTTGCCCGCCGCGTCATTACACCCGCTGCCCGTCATGAGGACCAGGAGGTCCTCGCCGTCATCCGCAGCGACAAGGGACTGCAGGTCATCCTGGCGGCCACCCCTGACACCACCATTGACGGCGTGTTCAGCCTCTTCTTCGAGGGCGGAAAAGGCCATGCCAGGATTGGCAGGATCGTGTCCTACTCACCAGCTGAACAAACGGTGCTGCGCGAGGTCGAAGAGGTTTACAGCGGCAACCTGGCTGAAGCCCGCCGGGGATGGTGGAGCGGCGCAACGTACCCGGATCCCGCGGCCATCGGCCTGGCCGCCGAGGACGTGGAGATTGACCTCGACGTCGGAAAAGCGCCAGCGTGGCTTGTCCGGGCCGATGCAGCTACCCACGCACCCATCTGGGCGATCATGGTGCACGGACGCGGTGCCACCAGGCTTGAAGGCCTCAGGGCTGTTCGGACCGCGCGGGAGTTGGGACTGGACAGCCTGCTGATTTCGTACCGCAATGACGGACTTGCGCCCTCGGCACTTGATGGACGGTACGGCCTGGGCTCCACGGAGTGGCGGGACGTGGAAGCCGCGATCGAATATGCAATGGCACATGGTGCCCGGGAAGTGGTCCTGTTCGGCTGGTCCATGGGTGGCGCGATCAGCCTCCAAACAGCCGATCTGTCCAAGCACAGGCACCTGATCCGTGCATTGGTGCTGGACGCGCCAGTGATCAATTGGGTCAACGTGATGGCCCACCATGCAGAGATGAACAGGATCCCCTACAACGTAGGCCGGTACGGACAGTTGATGCTCGGACATCCACTGGGCCGCAGGCTTACCGGACTTTCCGCTCCGGTGGATTTCAAAGCGATGGACTGGGAAGCACGAGCCGTTGAGTTACGAACCCCAACCCTGCTGATCCACAGTGTCGACGACGACTACGTCCCCTTTGAGCCTTCTGCGAGCCTTGCGGAGAAGAACCCGGACATGGTGACGTTCGAACCGTTCCACGGAGCGCGGCACACAAAGGAGTGGAACGTTGATCCGGAGAAATGGGAAAGACTGGTTCGCTCATGGCTGCAGCGTCAGTTGGCTCCCCGGAACAATCCCGGGCAGTCGGAGGGTGCTGGTCTGTCAGAACGTGCCGGGCAGTCAGAGGGTAACGCACCGGCTGGGTGACGTTAACCCTGGGTGACGTTAGCCCTTGGCGCCGATTGGTGCCGTCACTGCCTTGGTCAGCCGGACCAGGTCCCCTGGGGCAATTTCAATGTCGAGCCCGCGGCGCCCACCGGACACCAGGATGGTGGCGAAGGACAACGCGGACTCGTCCAGGACGGTGGGGGAGGGTTGGCGCTGGCCCAGGGGGGAGATTCCGCCCAAGACGTAGCCTGTCCTGCGCTCGGCCGCCTTGGGGTCGGCCATGGCTGCCTTCTTCGAACCGAGGGCTGCCGCCACGGACTTGAGGTCCAGGTTTCCTGAAACGGGGACGATGCCCACGGCGAGTTTGCCTTCGACTTCCACCATCAATGTCTTGAAAACCCGCTGGGGATCGATGCCCAGGACTTCGGCGGCTTCCAACCCATAGCTTGCGGCCGACGGATCGTGGGAATACGGGTGCAGCACGAAGGGAACACCGGCCGCAGCGAGTGCTGCTGTGGCCGGCGTTCCCTGTGATGCCATCTTCTTGGCCATGTGCCAGGACGCCTCTCAGCTTTGCCGTACAGAAAGTGGCTTTGCCTTGCGGAAAAGTCCGCTTTGCCTTGCAGAAACGGCTTAGCGTTCCAAGCGGCTTGCCGCCGCCACTTTCCGCTTGATACGCCCGAGCATGGCGGTCATGCCGCGCATACGCAGGGGAGTGATGGCCCTGGTCAATCCCAGCAACTCCGGCATGTCATCCGGAACGTCCAGAATTTCCTGGGCCGTCAACCCATCGAGTCCCTCGTGCAGCACCCCGGCGAATCCACGCGTGGTGGGAGCTTCCGGAGGAGCTTTGAAAAACAACCGGTAGGCGCGGGGGCCTTCGGCGTTGTCCTTGTTTTTCTCGGATTCGATCGTGAGGAACAAAGGCGACTGGCACTCCACAACCTGCTCCAGCAACTCCGGGTGGTCCTTGAGGCGCTCCGGAAGTTCGGGCAGCCCACGGGAGAACTCAAGCAGCAATTGCAGGCGGTCAGGTTCCGTCAGTGCCTGGAAGTCATCGACGATTTCCGCCAGTGCGGCGGGCAAAGTGTTGGTACTCATCACTTCCAGCTTACGCACAACGGCGCTGATTGCATTGCTAGTTACGTTGTATCGCTAGTTACGGACCAAGGCTGCCGGCACGGAACCGCGCTCGGCGCCCTTGACGATGGGTACGCGGACCGCGTTGCCCCACTCGGTCCAGGAACCGTCGTAGTTGCGGACGGTCTCAAAGCCCAGCAGGTACTTCAGCGCAAACCAGGTGTGGCTGGACCGCTCGCCGATGCGGCAGTAGGCCACGACGTCGTCGCCCGCCGTCAGGCCGGCTTCGCCCAGGTAGAGGGCTTCCAGTTCCTCACGGGAACGGTAAGTGCCATCCTCAGCAGCAGCGCGGGCCCACGGAATCGAAGCGGCCGTGGGGATGTGACCGCCACGCAGTGCGCCTTCTTCCGGGTAGGCGGGCATGTGGGTGCGCTGACCCGTGTACTCCTCCGGGGAGCGGACATCGATCAGGGGGTTGCCCAGGTGAGCAAGGACGTCCTCCTTGAAGGCCCGGATGGGGGCGTCGTTGCGCTCTACTTCGGGGTAGGTGCCCGGGGCCGGCGTCGGTACGTCGGTGGTCAATTCGCGGCCTTCAGCGATCCACTTGTCGCGGCCACCGTCCAGCAGGCGGACATCTTCGTGTCCGAACAGGGTGAACACCCAGAGGGCGTAGGCAGCCCACCAGTTGGACTTGTCGCCGTAGATCACGACGGTGGTGTCGCGGGAGATTCCCTTGGACGCTGCAAGGGCGGCGAATGCGGCGCCGTCCACGTAGTCGCGGGTCACTTCATCGTTCAGGTCCGTATGCCAGTCAATCTTTACGGCACCCGGAATGTGGCCGGTTTCGTACAGGAGGACGTCTTCATCGGACTCCACAACCACCAGCTTGCCGTCGGCGATGGCGCCTTCGGCAAGTGCCTCGGCAAGCCACTGCGTGGATACGAGTCGTTCAGGGTTGGCGTAGGACGCGAACTTTTCGTTTTGTTCAACGGGGTAGGACATGATGATGGCCTTTCACTGACAACGGGCGGAGCCAGGCCCTGGAAGCTGCATCAGTTGCCGGCCCGGCGTGCTCCAACACTAACCACGGGCCGCGAGGAATGCTTCCCCGCTGGTCATATGGTGAAACATGGCCTTGGTCACGTCGCCGTTTTCGGGAGGCCGGATGCCGGTATTCTTGCTGGGGACCCAAATACTCTAAGAACGGACCACCGTGGTACAGATCGAACAACTGGCTGCCCGAACACCGGCAGTCTCCGTGGAGGAACTCCTTAAGGGTTTCTACCCGTCTCCGCGATTCGGAGAGGTATCGTTCGATAGCTACCGCCCGGACCCTGCCCAGCCCAGCCAGGCGAATGCGGTCAAGCTGCTGTCGGCTTTCGCTGACGGTGTTGGAGCCGATGACGGCGGTGGCCTGTTCAAGAAGTTGTTCGCCAAGAAGGCTCCCGCCACCCGGGCCGGCATTTACCTTGACGGTGGCTTCGGCGTCGGAAAGACCCACCTTCTGGCCTCCCTTTGGCACCGGTCTCCGGGTCCCAAGGCCTTCGGGACGTTCGTTGAATACACCAACCTCGTGGGCGCGCTCTCGTTCCGCAAGACCGTGGAAGCCCTCAGCAACTACAAGCTTGTCTGCATTGACGAATTCGAACTCGACGATCCGGGCGACACCGTGTTGATGTCCCGGCTGATGCGCGAACTGGCCGACGCCGGCGTAAAGCTGGCCGCAACTTCGAACACCCTGCCGGGTTCCTTGGGCGAAGGACGCTTCGCAGCAGTGGACTTCCAACGGGAAATCCAGGTCCTTGCCGACCAGTTTGATGTGGTCAGGATTGACGGCGAAGACTTCCGCCACCGTGGCCTGCCCGCAGCTCCGTCACCGTTGAAGACTGAAGATCTCAAGCACCGCATGCACGCCGAGTTCGACGGACAAACAGTTGCCGTGGATGACTTCGGGACTCTTGTGCACCACCTCGCCGGCGTTCACCCCAGTCGCTACCGCCAGCTGATCTCAGGCATCGAAGCCGTGGTGTGGCGCGACGTCGAGACAATTACCGAGCAGGCAGTAGCGCTGCGCTTCGTGGTCCTTGCCGACCGGCTCTACGACAAAGATGTGCCGATTCTTGCCAGCGGCGTCCCGTTCGACAAACTCTTTACTGAAGAGATGATGACGGGCGGGTACATGAAGAAGTACTTCCGGGCCGTGTCCAGGCTTACGGCTCTTGCCCGTGAGGGACAGAACCACGAACCTGCCTGAATCGGTTCCGGCGCCACTTGTGTGAAGGCGTCAGCGGTTCCCGGTCTTTAAGCAACCAGCGGACCAGGATACCTCCCGCCAAAGCCCAGAAGGCGGCACCCACTCCTGCGAAGCTGATCCCTGAGGCGGCAAGCAGGAAAGTGATGCACGCCGGTACGCGCTCTTCGGCGACTGCCAGTGCGGAGGAGATGGCTGAGGCCAAGGTGCCCAGCAAGGCCAGACCTGCCACCGCTTCAAGCAAACCCGCCGGTGCAGCAGCAACGACCGTGACAAGGGCCGCGGAGAACGCTGCCAGTATCAGGTAGGCCAAGCCAGCCACGAATGCCGCGATCCAGCGCCTGCCGTGGTCTTTCCCGGCTTCCTCGCCCGCGGCCAACGCCGCACTCAAAGCAGCAAGGTTGATGGCGTGGCCTCCGAACGGAGCGCCCGCGATGGTTCCGGCTCCCGTGACCACCATCGATGCCCGCCAGGGCGTTGTGTAGCCAAAGGATTTGAGCACGGCGACGCCGGGAATGTTCTGCGATGCCATCGTGACAATGAACAGGGGCAGAGCAAGCCCCACCGCTGCCTCCACAGTAAATGTTGGAGTAGTCCATTCGAGCCGCGGCAACAGGTCGTCTCCGGGAATCTGAACGCCGTTCGCCACGATATGGATGCCGATGACGGCGAGGGCGACCACGAGTGACGCCGGGACCGCCCAGCGGGCCGCGAACTTCATCATCACCAACCAGCAAAGGGCCACCGGGCCAACCAGCAAGGGCACTTCTCCCAGGGATTGGAAAGGTGCCAGGCACAGGGGGAGCAGCACGCCCGCCAGCATTGCCTGCGCAAGCGCTGTGGGTATCTTCGCCATGAGCCTGCCAAGGCTGGGCAGTAACCCCGTCAGGACGATCAGCACCCCGACGACGACGAACGCACCCACCGCTGCCGGCCAGCCGCCGTCGACCATTCCTGCCGAGGCGAGGAGCGCCGCACCCGGGGTGGACCAGGCCAAGGTGACTGGCATTTTCGACCTCCACGCCAGCCATAAGATGCCCAGTCCGAACGTCAGCGTGAGGGCCAGGAGGCCGCTGGAGGCTTGCGCCTGGTTGGCTCCCACAGCCCGGAGTCCGGCAAGGACCACAGCGAAGGAGGACGTGAAACCGACGAGGGCGGTGACGATGCCAGCCGTAATAGGTGGCCCCAACGTGTCCTGGCGGGAGGGGCGCTGGACTGCGTAAGAGGCTGATGGCATAAGGACCAAAATACCGGACGGGAAGCCGGTTGCCGGTTAAACGCCAAGGGCACCGGTGGCGCCTCTCGGCGGGACCGGTGCCCCCTTGACGTATCTGGTACGGCGGGCTCAGGCAGCTACAGCTGCTTAGGCTCATCCGCGACGGGAGCCTGTGCGGCGTCCCCGTCTGTTGTAGCCACGAAGTCGGAAGCGGCATTCTGAACCGCGTCAACCTGACCTGCGAACTTGCCGCCTGTCTTCTGGTCGACGAAGTCTCCGGCCTTTTCGATGCCATTCTGAATGGCTTCTTCGTTGCCCTGAATGAGACCCTGAGCCTTACCCTTCAGGTCGTCAATTAAACCCACGGGCACCTCCCTTCCTTCGCGGAGCCAGTTCGCTCCTCCGCGTCCGACCCTAACACCAGATTCAGGGTGTGCCAAGGATTCCAGATGCGCTACGCCAAGGGCTTACTGAGCTCAAGGTGACGTGGGCTGTCCGGATTCATGAGCGAGTGCTTACGGCCGTAGGAGAAGTAGATGATCAAGCCAACAATGAGCCAGACCACAAATCGTAGCCAGGTTTCCCAATGCAGCTGGGACATCAGGAATCCGGAAGCCAGTACGCCGAAGGCGGGAACTACGGGCATCCATGGCAAACGGAAGGTACGGGGAGCCTCAGGCCTCTTGTAGCGGAAGACGATGACGGAAATGCAGACCACAACGAACGCTGCCAGGATGCCGATGTTGGTGAGGTCGGCCACTTCCTTGATCGGGAAAACGCCGGCCAGGAACGCTGAGGCGATGCCCGCGATCCACGTCACCCGCTGCGGTGTGCCGTGACGGTCGGTACGGGCGAACCAGCCCGGCAGCAGGCCGTCGCGGCTCATGGAGAACCACACGCGGGTAACGCCCAGAAGGAACGTGAGCATAACCGTCAGGATGGACAGGACAGCGAAAACCGAAATGATGGTGGCGATGACAGGCAAGCCCACCCCGGTGAACGCGGATGCGAAGCCAGCCTTGGGATCGATGTCCTTGTAGTTCTGCATGCCGGTCAGGACGAGCGTAGCTGCCACGTACAGCAGCATGGCAATAATCAGGGACAGGACGATCGCCTTGGGCATGTGCTTCTTGCCGTCCTTGGCTTCTTCCGCGGCTGTACTCATGGCGTCGTAACCAAAGACAGCGAAGAACACCGTGGCTGCACCGGCGAAGACCGGGCCGAAGCCGCTGGGCATGAACGGATTGAAGTTCTCGGTGTTGACGTAGAAAATGCCCAACCCGATGATGAACAGGATCAGCACCACCTTGATGGCGACAGCCACCAACTCGAAGCGGCCGAAAGCCTTGGTTCCCCTGCTCAGGATCCAGGTCACCAAGAGGCACACCAGGATCGCCGGGAGGTTGATGATGCCGCCCTTTCCTTCATCCGCTGTGGACGTCATCCAGGTGGGCATGTGGATTCCGATGCCGGACAAGAAAGCATCGAAGTAGCCGGAGATGCCGATTGCCACAACGGCAACAATGGCGATGTATTCAAGCAGGAGATCCCAGCCGATAAACCAGCCGATGATCTCGCCCAAGGCCACATAGCCATAGGTGTAGGCGGAGCCGGCCCTGGGGATCATGCCGGCAAATTCGGCATAGGACAGAGCGGCTGCGCCGGAAGCAAGTCCGGCAATAAGGAACGAGACGAGCACTGCCGGGCCTACGCCCGGATTGTTTGCGTCGCCGTGGGCTACGAGGCCGGCCAGCGAGAAAATGCCGACGCCGATAATGCCGCCGACGCCGATGGCCGTCAGTTGCCAGAGGCCAAGACTCTTGAAGAGTCCACTGTGCTTGCTTTCTTCCTCGATGTCGTCGATGGGCTTGCGCCTCATGACGGATTGGGAAGCCGTCTGTTGATTCATGGGGTACTCCTGCCAGTTGGCGTGGAACGGTGATGAGCTCGCATTACATTGTGCGAGACGAATCACATTAGATAAAGCGACTTTTTCTTAGGTGTATCAGTTACTTCAAATAATGAATGGGTTATAGGACAAAACGTGTGTATGGGAGGGGCTTGCTTCCCAGTGATAGCGCGGTAAATCCGGGGTAGCTAAGCTTTTGAAGCTTAGGGTGGCTGGGGTGCTTGCATATCTCTGGAGTGTTTGATTTGTGGTCACGGGCTGGTTCGGAACGGGAAAACAGCTGCCGGTAAGCAGCGGTACCGGTGCCTGGAGTGCGGGGCGAGCCGCTCGGGTGAACGTCCTGATGTGAGCCGCCGGGCTGAACTGGATGCGTTTCTGGGCTGGTTGCTGGGCACCTCGAACCAATCAGCCCCGACCTCGTTCGGCACGGCCCGTTCCTTCCGGCGCCGCACCGGGTGGTGCTGGAACATCGCCCCTGAGATCCCAGTCACGGGCGAAGTTCATGACCAGATCCAGGTCGACGGGATTTATGTGGGCTCGTGGTGCTGTTTGATCGCCGTGGCTGGGGATCACGTCCTGGGTTGGCAGTGGTGCGATACCGAGAAGAAGGCCGCATGGGCTGCCCTGCTCGCCCGGTTCCCCGCCCCCACCGTCGTGATCACCGATGGTGGCTCCGGGATCGCAGCGGCGCTGTCCGAGTGTTGGAGTGAGACCGCGGTCCAGCGCTGCCTTGTCCACGTCCAACGCAACGTCCGCACTTACCTCACCGGCCGCCCCAGGACTGAGGCGGGCAAGGCCTTGCTGCGGCTGGGACGGGCCCTGACGAGGATCACCACCGCGGCCGAAGCCGCCGCGTGGCTGGGCGGGCTCAATGACTGGCACCAGAGCTACGGGCACCTGGTCAAAGCCCGCACGTACCGCACCGGCACCGCCATCATCCCGGGGTGGGTTAGGGCAAATCAGACCTGGTGGTACACCCCCACGACAGGCTTCGTAAGGCCTATCGGCTGCTGGAACGACTTAGCCAGGCCGGGACGCTGTTCACGTATCTGCGCACCGAGTTCGCTGGCCTGCAGATCGCATCGACCACTAATCGCATTGAAGGCGGCACCAACGCCCAACTCCGGCTACTGCTGCGGGCCCACAGGGGCATGAGCGAAGAACACCGCAAACGCGCGATCGAGTGGTATCTCTACTTGCACAGCGAACAGCCCCTGCCGCCGGCCAAACTCATCAAAGCCGAGCATTGCCGTCCGGCCAGGACCGAAGCCATCATCACGACCGAGCAGGAGCCCGGGCCCGAGCTCTACAGCACCGGACTCAGCGCCGACGAAGGACTCAGGCACCGGAAAGAATGGGCAGGACGAACATGACACACCCGGGATTTACACACGTTTTGTCCTATAACCCTAATGAATGGCATTTGGCTCGCAAGTGGGCATAAAAAAAGCAGCTCCGAGGAGCTGCCTTTTTTCATTGGAGCGGACGACGAGATTCGAACTCGCGACATCCACCTTGGCAAGGTGGTGCTCTACCAGCTGAGCTACGTCCGCACATGTTGTCTGCCCGGCGGATGCCTGGCCTTCAACAACAAACAAGTTGCCTTGTTCTGGTGGGCGATACTGGGATCGAACCAGTGACCTCTTCCGTGTCAGGGAAGCGCGCTACCGCTGCGCCAATCGCCCGTTTCCGGGTCCTAATGAAAGGAGAGCGGACGACGAGATTCGAACTCGCGACATCCACCTTGGCAAGGTGGTGCTCTACCAGCTGAGCTACGTCCGCACATGTTGTCTGCCTGGCACATGCCGGGCAGACAACAACAAACAAGTTGCCTTGTTCTGGTGGGCGATACTGGGATCGAACCAGTGACCTCTTCCGTGTCAGGGAAGCGCGCTACCGCTGCGCCAATCGCCCATGCATCCAGCCGTGGCTGGAAGACATGGTTTTCACCGAGGTGGGTACGGGATTCGAACCCGTGTATACGGCTTTGCAGGCCGCTGCCTCGCCTCTCGGCCAACCCACCGTGTAAGCAGATTCCGAGGAATTCTTGCCTTGACAGTGCCTTGCGAGCGGACGACGAGATTCGAACTCGCGACATCCACCTTGGCAAGGTGGTGCTCTACCAGCTGAGCTACGTCCGCAGTGCCGTTGCGCCGGCCTGCCCAGTAGGCATTCCGTCGCTTTCCGACGAGTAAAAACTCTATAGGAGGTTGCTTCAAACTCCAAATCGGTTGGTTCCTTTGGCTTCCTAAGGGGCTCGGATCCTTGAATTTACGCGGCTCCTGGGGAGTTTCATGGCTGTAATTTCAGGCTTGTGATTCGGCCGTTTGAGCGCGTTTTGCAATCCAGCCAGGGTGGGCTAGTCTTCTGTATGCATCAGCGAGTTGATGCAGGTTTCACCCGGGCGATTGGCGCAGTGGTAGCGCGCTTCGTTCACACCGAAGAGGTCACTGGTTCGAACCCAGTATCGCCCACCAACAGAAACCCCCGGATCTTCCGGGGGTTTCTTCGTTTTGCGCCCAGAGCGTCGCATCGATCGCTACCGCACGTGGATCATGAACCCGGGGTGGGCGAGAAGCTCCGTATGTGACTGCGCTCACTGCTACATTGTTTCCGATGGGGGTGCAAAGGGTGCTTCCTGCACGCCGAGGAGTTCCCGTATGAGCCTTCAGATTCCGCGCCCTGGCGACCTACCCACAGCGACGGCTGACGAGGACCCGAAGAAAAACCGCAAAGCCCGTACTTCCATTGGCATCGGCCTCATCACTGTCGCCGTGATCAGCGCGGCAGCAATGATTTGGCTGTATTCGTTGTATGGGGCTGGGCTGGCCACCCTCACCGAGAGCGATAGGTCTGAACAAGCAGTCTTCGTGGCCCTCAACATCTTCTACTTCATGGCGTTGGCTGCAGTTGGCATTTGGAATATCACTGCCAGGCGTAGTGCATCCAAGGTGCCGCTCATTGCTGCGCTTGTCATGTCGTGCCTCGCGCTGACGTTCACTGTTATCAACATCCTTGACTTCGCGGCGACCAGCGGCAGGATTCCAAGTCTGTTTATGTTGTTCCTGAATGTGGGAATCTGCGTTCAGACAATCAGGCTCTTGCTCGTGAAGCCTTAGCTGGACGGGTCCTCCGTTCGCCACTAAATGCCGCATCAAACAAGCAATTAGATGTGCGCCGCGGAGAACACCGCCGCATCCGCGAAGTACTGCGCGACGTCGTAAATACGTGCAGTCTGCCATCCGGGAAGGGCGGCGGAGGGCGACGGGCAGGTCTGCCACCTCATTCCCTTCAGGGCGTGCTGTAGGGATCCGGGGACGTGAGTTCTTGCGGGCTCAGTTTCAACGCGAGCTCACGCAGCTGGCGGGGCCGGAAGGGCTTGATCAGGTACGCCGTGGCGCCGGAGGCAATGCCATGGAGTTCATCGTCCCGTTCAGCGAAAGCTGTGATCATCAATATCGGGGCCTGGGAAACCGCGGAAATCAGGCGGGCGGCTTCGCGACCGTCCATGTCGGGCAGGCCCAGATCAAGAGTGATCAGTCCAGGGTTCAGCCGTTCGACTGCGGTCATGCCTTCATGTGCTGTTTCGCAGGCATGGACTTCGAAGCCGGCACCGGTGAGGATCAGTGCGATGAGTTCGCGGATGTCAGGATCGTCTTCGATGACGACGCATGTTCGCTGTGAATTCACGTGGGCCCCTTTCGGGACAAGCTTACGGGCTCGATCCGTCGTCGCAGCCGAGATCTGCAGGACCTCTTTTGTGCTGGTCGAGCGGTCGGTGCAGGGGACTTCGCTTCTAGGATGATGACACGACTAGGAGTAGCGGGTACGGGGCTTCGAGCTATTCGGCGTTTTCTTCAGCTCATTGCTGATCGTTGCGGGCCTGCTCATTCTGGTTCTGACGTTCAATTGTGGCGATCGCCGGCCTGGTGTTTCTGGGTTTCTTCCTGTGGCCGGGTTATGGGATGCACTCTTGTCGTCGCTGAAGCTGGAGCGTAGGGTCCACAGCACACAGGTTTGTAAGTGGAGGCCGCCATGCCAGTGCTACGTCGCGCTTTAGCTTCGTTAGCAATCTTGTCCGTCGGGTTTCTCGGGCCGGTTCCTAGCGCCAGTGCTGAGGAACCTGAAGTCGAGATCCCGGCGGGGGACTTCTGTCCGGGGTTCGCTGTTTTGGGGCTTGTGACGGTAAAGGGCTCGGAAAAAACCCTCCCCGGTGACCGATCCTGGAGCCACAATGTCGCGAACGGCACATGGACAAACGCAGAGTCCGGCCAGACCTATGCGCAACGCTCGCGATACGCTGCCGTTGTGACCTACGACGAAGCAAACAACGACTTCCTCGTCACCATCAATGGTCGCTACATGAAAGGGTTCGCCGCAGGCGACATCGGCCTCTCAGGACCGGTGACAGAGACCCAGACCTACAGCGTCGCTGGACACCAGACATTTACGTACGACGTCGACACCAACAAGTTCTCCACGTATTCCCTCGATGGTGTGGTCTTGGCGGACGTCTGCGCCGTTCTGGCCGGTGGGAGCTAGGGGTTTTCCGCCAAGGGTGCCCTGCAAAGCCACGCACCTAGCGTTCTGACAGAAACCCGACACTCTCACCTGCGAAGATGTCAGCGCAGCCTGCATTATTGTCCGATGAGTGGACGAGTGTGGTCAGGGTTCAGGAAGAAGGGGGCTCCCCAGGACGTGTGGGCAGGCTGCCAACGAGGCCGCCGACGCCGAGAGCGCGGCAAAGTACGCTTCTGAGCTCTTGACGGTCACACCGGATTCCTCCTTCGGTTGGTTCGAGGCAGGCCTGCTGTCGAAGGCACGCGGCAACTGGGCCGAAAGCGTGGCACGTAACCAGCGCGCTCTGGACCTGTTTACCGAACGCGATGCGATTGAGTTTGAGGGTGCCAGTCCTGCTGCGTGGAACATGGGTATTGCGGCTACGGCGTTGGGGGATTGGGCGACTGCGCGCCGGGCGTGGGCTGCTTACGGCCTGTCAGGGTTTGACGGCGAGGATGGGCCCATTGACGTGGACTGCGGCGTGGCCCCTGTCCGGATCAATCCGGACCGGCCAAGTCTTGCTCACCAGCTGCTGCCCGATATGGGAGCGAAGGAGGTCGTATGGTGCTGGCGGCGAAGCCCGGCGCATGCGGTGATCAACAGCGTTCCTTTGCCTAAGTCAGGTCACCGGTTGAGGGACGTGCTTCTCCATGACGGGGCGCCTGAAGGGACGCGACTGCGTGAGGGCCAGGAAGTGCCGGTGTTCAATGAACTCGAACGGCTGGAATCATCCGGGATACCGAAGTGGCAGGCCCAGATCACCGGCGCCGGTCAGGAGGACCTGCAAGCTCTGGCGGATACTCTCGGGCCGCGGGGACTGGGCACTGATGAATGGTCTGGGATGCGCATGATGTGCTCGGATTGCTCTCACGGCTCGCCACGCGAAGGACATGACCATGCAGCGCCGGCATCGGATGCTCTGCTGCTGGGCTTGGCCGGTCATGAATCTGATGTGGGCGAGCTGATTGAGGTGTGGCAGCAGTCAAGGCCTGCTGTGGACGTCGTAAGCCTCGAATTGCTGTGGTGATCGAGAACGTCCACGCTAAAGTGAGCTTATCCGCTGAAACACTAACACTCTAGAGATAGCCGAGCATGTCCAACACCGCTTCGGATGGCTTCGGAGTCAGTCGATCCTGAGCGATGACCTGCATTGAACGGCGGCTCGCCTCAAGTCGTGGAGAATGTCCATCATGAGTGTCCTCTATGACTATTTCTCTGCTGCTTCCGACGAGGAAGCCGTCTCCGTGATCGAGCGTGCTGGCGGCCCTGGATCCCCGGCGACGATCGCACCCCGGCCGGAGCCCACGCGTGGCATCTTTGGCCGGAAACGTCCGCAGCCTGCCCCGACTTCCGGGATCGACCCGGAGCTGGCAGTTTTCGACACTGTGTCCGCCAAGGACATTGATCCCGTCGTGCAGTTGGGAACTCTCGAGGAGCTGCTCACAGGACGCTCATTTGACGATGCTATGGAGGATCCTCGGAGCGGTCACGCTGTTGCCATCCGGGATGGCGGTGAGCGCCTTGTTCTGACCCTCACCGATACACTTTCGTTGGCTCTGGCCAGCGCTTCAGAGGAGGCGCTTGAGCGAGTCGCGGTCCCATGGTCGGAAACCGAGGAATTCTGGAACGCGGCTGATCGCGCAGATCTTGCCGGCTTCTTGAAAGACCTGACCGGCCTTGCCCGACGGTCCGTAGGAGCAGGGAAACGCCTCTACTGCTGGGTGTGTGTATAGCGGGCCTGCGTTCATTTTGGTCGCTGAGCAGCAACGAAAAACTTCAGCAGACATGGCGACTGCTACATTGTTCTCGATGGGGGCGCACTGGGTACTCCCTGCACTCTTAAAGGGGACCCTCATGAGTCCGCAGTCTCCTATTCGAACGAACTGTTGCCGGTCACGGAAGATCCACAAGCGAAGAAGCACCGCAAAGGCCGGATGACTCTGGGAACCGTTCTGGTCATACTTGGCGTGCTCAAAGTACTGCTGCTTGTTTGGCGGTATGCGACGTATGGATCGGTTATCTCCACGCTCAGCGAGAGCGAACGGAACTCGATATTCGGACACGACGCCTATGAAGCGGTACTTGCCATAGCCTTGATCTGCGGTGGTATCTGGAACATCAAGTCCCGAATGGGCACAACCAAACTGCCTCTGGTTGCCGCGGTGGCGTTGTCCGGCTTCTTCATCATTCCTGACGTCATCAACTTCGTGGAGGTAGCGACCTCCGGTGCTGATTTGCGAAACCTCTTTGCTTTGACCTGGCATGTTGCTGTCCTCGCACTGGCGATCCGACTGCTCCGGTTCAAGCAGCCACCGCCCACGGTTCCAGCCGCAGGAACAGATGCATCACCCGGGAGTGAGAAAGTCCAGTAGGTCCGACAGCATGCTTGGGGGAGTCGCTTTTCGGTTTCAGTTTCACAGGTCCGAGACGTCTATCAACGCACTTGCAGTTGCTGTGACGATGATGGAGAAGCAGCGAACGTCCAAAGTGTGAGGGCTGAAGACGCGACGCGAGCAGATCGCACGTCGGGCACCTGCCAGAAATTCGAGGGATCCAATGCCGAAAAGGAAGTACGGTGCGGGGGACGTTTTCGCGGTGCCACTCGTGGGAGGCGGGTTGGTCTCGGGCTGATTGCCCGCGGTGGCTCGTCGAGCATTCTCCTTCAGTCGTGTGATTGCCAACTTTGCTATGGCACGGCGGACGCTCCCGTGTCCCACTCGGTTTTTCACCTCCCGCGATGAGGCCATGCACTGGCTACTCCAGACGCACCTTCCCTGACCCTGGTCTCTTCACGGCCGAGAGCGTGGGACGAACCGCTCCTTGTCCACGGAATCGGGACACTATTAACGGCCGAGCGGACAGGTCAGCGGCAACCGGAATGCTAAGTGCTCGGCTATTCGTCCTGGGATGCTTGCAGAGCAGCTATTTCCTGACGAGACAGATACGTGTAGTCATCGGTCGCCCGGAGCTCCAGAAGCCGTTCGCGCATTGCTGGACCTGCGGCGAGCCAGAGAGCATCCCGCTCGCGAAGCAGGTACTGCAATTCGAGCCAACGGATCTTCACGAACCGGGTCCTGGGCCTCTGTTTGGCGGCTAGACGCATCCTCATCAACCAGAAGGGCTCATGTGATTCAATTCCAGATTCGGTCATGTTCCCAGCGTAAATTCGCCAAGCTGAGATGCTCCAGGGAACCCAAGGGAAATTGTGGATTCTGGAACTCGCCCTGCTGAGCTAACAGCCACAGTTGCTTTCAGGAAAACACGGTGCCGGGCACAGCAATTACCCTTTGACCGGCACGGTCACCCGGTCGCTGATAAATCAGAGCGACCGGGAGCCTGGGCAGGGTTGGTGTATGTCGCCGGCGTGGGCTCTGGCGTCTGCCGGCTCCAAACTCCCAGCGTCCAGTTCAAGCCCCTTGCGATCTCGAAGACCAAGGCCTTCGCTGCGCTGGTCGCGAGGGCGGCACTTGCACTCGTCAACCAACGCGATGGAGGAAGCATTTGGTGTGTGCCTATGCCGATGCAGGCTGCCGATGTGGGCTTCTGGGCCTTGCAGAGTCTTGGTTGCATCCCCAGAGTCGGCCCTAAGCCTTCGCCACTGCCATCTCTTCCTGTGTTCGTTCTTGCCGGATGTGGTCGTCTTCGAACTCTGAGATTGCATCCGGGCAGTTTTCATGGCCGCCAACACCAACAACGAGATTTACCTTCGGCGCCAGGAACGGCCACATCGGCCCCGGCACTCCCGCGGTCGACGACCAAGTTTTCGTCGCTGTCTGCACGTGGGGCAGTATCGCAGTGATGGCTGGACGCTGTGCACCAAAGTGGCCGCGTATGACTGAATGGACTTTATTAGGCAGCTCAGAGGCTGTATCGCGTTGAATCTTGTCCGTACTGGCCCAAACAATTAGATCAGGGTGTCGTGTTCTTTGATCGGCATCTGGTCGCCGCCTTGGATTCGGTCGCGCTGTTCGAATGAGCGGCGCTGTGCCCGTAGTCGCCAAGGGGTAGCGGCGGACTCGAGTTGCTCACGAAGATTCATCTTTGACGCTCCTTCCGTTCGCTCCTCAAATCGGATGGGTACTTCTGCAATATCAAGGCCCTGAAGGGCAGTCCGGTAATTCATCTCAACTTGGAATGAATAACCGTTACTCTCAATAGTTGATACGTCAATTTTTTGGAGGGTTGATGCCTTCCAAGCTTTGAACCCGGCTGTTGAATCCTTGACCTTGAGTCTGAGGATGGAGCGAACATAAAAATTGGCCCATGCTGAAAGTGCCTTTCGATGCCAAGGCCATTCAGAAGCGGTGGAACCGCCCGGTACGTAGCGTGAGCCGATGACCAGTCCTGCGTCTGTTGTTTGGAGGCGTTCGACCATTGCTGGGATCACAGAAACAGGATGCGACAAATCGGCGTCCATCTGGATGATGATTTCCGCGTTTTCGGTCAATGCGCGAGTCATTCCAGCGATGTACGCCCGTCCGAGGCCATCCTTAACCGTCCGATGCAGTACAGAGACCGTACTGTTGGATTGCTCAGCCAACTTGTCGGCTATTTCCCCCGTTCCGTCTGGGGAATTATCGTCGACAACAAGAACGTTGAAATTCGGCAGACTGAGCTGACTTAAATGATCGACAAGCACCGGTAGATTCAGTCGCTCATTGTACGTGGGTACGACAACGGTGATTTTGGGACTAGCAGCGGTCAAAATTAAACTCCATGTTTCTTGTCATTATTCTGGCAGACCAAGTTCAGCGCCAAGCTAGATTGCCCGGTGAAATTACAACGGCTCAGTTTACTATAGGTAATCTTGCTGGTCTCTGAAAGCGCCACTCTGGCAACGCTGTCTTGGTTTAGATTCAGCGAGTGTGCTTTCCGTGACGAGCCACCATAAGCATGTTTGTTGGCAGACCGGCGTTGAAGCAGGCCTGGAAGACCAATTTGCACTGTTCCATTACGGCAGCGTCATAGACTTCATGGAGTTCTTCAGCCTGGCGGTTGAGTGACTCGATCGTGTGAATCTGGTGTCGACTCGTTTCGGCTGTGATGTCGCGGAACTCCAATGGCAGGAGTCCTGCACTGATCAATGCCGCCACATAGTCATCGAGCCGCATGAAGGGGCTCTGGAATGCCAGCTTCCTGTAGTTGTCGACGACTGTTCGCTCGTGCGACGTTGGTTCGGCGATCTCGATCCGGTCGGTCAGGACCAGTTTCCCACCTGGGCGCAAAACGTGGCTTATGTTCTTGAACACTCGGGGTCGGTCAGACATATGAACCAAGGACTCTATGGCGATCACTGAGTCGAAAGACGAGGCCGGGTAGGGCATATCTTCGGCATCGACGGTCTCGAACATCACACGATCAGAGACGCCAGCGACAACGGCGGCTTTGTTCGCTTCCGCGATCAGTTTTGGACTGGTTGCAATTCCGACAATCTCTACATCGACAGATTGAGCGATGCGAATTGCTGGTGCACCGAGGCCGCAACCCACATCAAGAATTCGGTCGCCTGGCTGTGCTTTCAGGAGCTCCGCCACAACGTCAGTCATGCGAACGGTAGCTTCCTGTAGAGTGCTCTCGTCCGCAGGGGAGTCCCAATACCCGACATGGACGTTGGTGTCGATGCGGCTGAACATAGGAATGGCGTTGTCGTAAAAATCAGCAACGGCCTTTTTTTCGGGTACATACACAGTCACGAGGTTCTCCTATGGGTTGTTTGCTGAAGACGGCACCGTATGGAGACGGATACCGTCATTGAGAGCTGTTTCCTAAACCCAGCTGACGCCGAGCTGTTCCGCTGCTTTGACGCCGGAAGCACATCCAGCTTCATGGAAGCCGTTGCCGTGATAGGCGCCAGCCCAGGCCAGAACATCGTCTGACATATTGCGGAGCTTATGCTGTGCTTCCACGCTGGCGCTCGTGAACAGCGGGACTTCGTAAAGTTCGCGAACAAGCACCTTCGTGGGATCTATTGCGTCGATGGGGTTGAACGTCTTCAGATAGCGGACCCCTGTCTCCAGGTGGAGTGCCTTAGTGACGTCCACATGACAATTGCCAAAGGGCGAGGTATCTGCGGCGCAGGTCAGGCGCATCATCAGTCCTCCCTGACAGTCGTCAGCAGGAAGTACGCTTTCGTCGGTATGCAGTACAACTGCGACCTTTGCGAACTCAAAGGCACCAAGAACCTCTCGTTCAACCTGGCTTGGATTTTCCAGCATTCGAAGGGCCTGGAGCGGATGCACCGCGACTACGGCTTGGTCGAAGACATGCTTCAGTCCAGTTGCATCAAGGACTTCGACGCCATCCGTCTTTCGACGGATAGAGCGTACCGGAGTGGCCAATCGAACATCGGTCAGTGTTTGGGCTATTCGGCTCACATAGTTTTGACTCCCGCCCTCGACGGTTCTCCACGAGTTCTGAACCTCGGGACTCGACAGCGGTGCCATGGATTCCCTCAAGAACTGTATGGGCATTCGGTCAAGGTCTCGCGAGCTGAGAAGAAACCACGGGCCAATCCGTGGATAAAGGAAATGATGTGTGAAGTATCGGGAGTACCCGTGTTCCTTCAGGAATTGTCCGGTGGTTTGAGCGACATCCCTACCATCGACCAGTTCGCTCAGCTGAGGACCGAAGCGGGCCATGTCCGCGGCAAAATTGCGCCAATCATCATCGGCAACGTCCAGCGGTTTTGGCGGAAGCCCGCTAGCACCCAAAGTGTCCCCGTCCATGTGTCTGAATTGGCAGTCGCCACAGACGGCATCAGTGGCTTGCACAGCGGGCCGACTTTGGATCCCAAGCTCATCAAAGAGTCTTACAAGATTCGGATACGTCACTTCATTGAATCCGACGAATCCAAGATCAATGTGAAACGGGCTGACTTCGGTTCGCGTGTCTGCGTTGCCACCTAGACGGGACCTCGCTTCGAAGACTGTGACATCGTGCTCCCTCGACAGAACGTAAGCAGCCGTCAGACCGGATATTCCGGCCCCAATGACCGCTATCCGTTTCTTCCCACGAGACCTCAGATCGGGATTGCCGAGAACTTTGGCAGCCATACTCATGCTTGCAGCGACCTGGTGCTCGTGACCGATTCGGCGGACAACGGGACATCCGGGAAGAAGGTATGCGAAGGTGTCAGGCGCACGTCGCCAGTTAGTACGCCGTTCCAAACAAATCCATCACCATGATAACGAGGGGCCATGTACGACCAACGCTGGTTTGCTGCGCCTATGTGCTGGAAGGTCTCAAGAGTCCTGAGGAGGCCCGGTACTTCCGCCAGCGCAGAATTCTGAATCTCGGCGAAGAGACGAACGGCATCGTCCTGACATAGGTCGATCATTTCTGCGACCTTGTCCAATGCTTCTTGCAGAGAGAGGCCTTCGGCTCGACGCAACACACAGATGGCATTGTTGTGGTCCCCACGAGCGCATTCAGCCCGGAAGGAGAGAAGGTCGTTTGGCAGGTACCAATGGTCCATGACACTTCGCCAGTATCGATCTACCAGTTCGTTGCTGAGGACTTCTGGCGGCAGATCAACGCCCAGAACGTACTCAGTGACGACGTGGAAGAAGAGTGTTGCCGAGCTGCCTCCCACAGACCGCAACTCCATGTAGCTTTCCAGATCTGTCACCTTTTGTTCCAGTAGCTCCGAGGCCTCGGTGCCGATGGTGACGGTGCTGTAGTAACGGAATGCTTCAACCAACCGTTTGAACATCGCAGGGGTCGATTTCGCGCGGAACCGCGAAATCAGGTCGTAGATACTCTCCATGGCCCAAGGCATTTCGGGGGGTACTCCGCCGGCGAGCATCGTTTGAAGATCCTGAAGGTACTTTTTGACTGACGCTTGGCGTGTGCCATCGGAACTGTTGGGGTCGGTCCTGAGTACGGCAACGTCGTTGTCGTGTATGAAGAGCCAGTCGGTGAGGTCGCAGATGTCCAGAACTTTTTCCGCGTCGAGATCGTAGTACGACATACACACGAACAGCGCACTCAAATTGTCTTTGAGTACCTTGTTTGCCAAGTTCTCGTCGTTTGGCAGCAGTTGCCGTCGCACCCACGCTTCGTGCCTCCCAAGAATTTGGTAGTAGTCCGGGTGTAGGCCGCAGCTGAAACGCTGTGCAATCCGAGGAAACTGCACGAGTGTGTTTGGTTCCAAACCTGGGCAGTCTGGCAGGGTTTTGAGCATGTTGCACTCCTTGGGGCAGGGGAGACGAGGACTTGATCGCGCGGCTGTGGTGGCTAGGCGGAGTCCCGGCCATAGGGGCAGCCGGGTTGGCTTTCATTTGGTGCAGCACTCACATGCTGCGGTCGACCTAATGTCCGCTTGTGGACTTTCAGTTGCAGCTCCTTGGGTTCCAGAACCGCTCGGCCGCCTCGAGGTTGCACCACGGCTCCGACCGGCTTGGTCAGAATCCACCCCCTCGATATGGTCGCCAGCGCCGTGATTATTTCAAACAGCGCAAAGTCGTTGCCTATGCATTGGTGGACTCCGGCACCGAATGGAACATATGAGCCACGTGGGCGTTTGGCGATCTCATCGGGAAGCCACCGATCCGGATCGAAGTGCTTGGGGTTCGGGTACCAGCGGGGATCGTGGTGGATTGCGTAAGGGCTGAAGAACACAATTGTGTCCTTCGGGATGAAGTGGTCCCCGAGGGCTGTGTCTTCGATCGTTACGCGGGGGAGAAGCCATGCCGGTGGATAGATCCGTAGTACTTCGCTCACAACTCTCGCGGTGTAAGGAAGGCGGGAGATGTCATCGGCTGTCACTGGACGCTCGGCAAGTACTGCGACGGTTTCGTCGTGAATACGCTGCCCGACCTCCGGATGTTCGCTAACCAAATGGAGCGTCCAGGCCAGCGTGGTGGCTACGGTAGCGCTTCCGGCTGAGAAGAGTGTTACGACCTCATCCCGTAGTTGTTGATGAGTCAAAGGGTTTCCTTGCTCATCGCGGGCAGACAACAATTCAGTGAGGAAGTGCTGTGAGTCGTCGTTGTGTGCTCTATGGTCAGCTATTACGTGGTCTGCAACGGCATGAAGAGTTTGTTGCGCCCGTGAAAACTCTCTTGATTCAGGTGTTGGCACGTGATGCATCCATTTGGGCATGAGACTTCGCCAGCCGATGCCCCGGGAGGCTGTAGCGACCGAGTGCATGATCTGCTCGGTCATTTCGTCCGTGAAGCCGCCCTGATAGAGACTTTTACCTATTACGGTCACTGTTAGTTTCGACAGGTCATCCCACATGTCTATCGTTTGACCTGTCTGCCATGCCCCGATCATCAGGTCAGTTGCTTCACGCATGGCAGAGTGATATTCCGGTATGCGGGCCTTCCGGAAGGCTGGCTGCATCAAGCGGCGCTGCCTGCGGTGATATGGACCCTCGCTAACAGCGAGACCGTTCCCTACAAAGCGACTGCTCGTCTCATAGAGGGGGCCCGACTTGATGAAATCTCTGGTGCGGACAACCAGAAGTTCACGGACGAGAGTCGGGTCGTTGACAATTTGGCCGTTCTTGCTGCCCAACTTGATGGAAGTCACTGCTCCCAGACTGCGCTGCGTTTCCAGGAACTTTTGGGGACGAAGCGCGAAGCTG
Organism: Arthrobacter sp. 21a14; assembly: GCA_050627125.1. GTDB lineage: Bacteria > Actinomycetota > Actinomycetes > Actinomycetales > Micrococcaceae > Arthrobacter. The sequence goes on from CP192487.1 coordinate 2,533,822, forward strand.
AGCGCGTGTCCGAAAAACGGCAATTTCCCCGGTACGGGCCGTATATCCAGGGCGTTGAGTGCAGAAGTAGTCATAGAGAATCCTTGGGATGGGAAGCCGTTGGTCAGTCTGGCGCAGCCGCCGTTCTAGACGGTTCGAGCGATCGTGTTCGATGCGAGATGGCGAAGAGCGGTTGTCGCTTCAGGTCTTATAGGGGCGGCATCTAGATTTTCGACGGCCGTACGATATCGGCGGGTGATCAATTCCTCAACCACCTCTTTGGCTCCCGTGGTCAACAGAATCTCGCGGGTTTCCTGTGCGTCATCGTCGGTAAGCTGAGCGTTGCCAAGGTTTTTTCGGAGTATCCGCGCCTGTGATTTCGTCGCCCGCTCATATGCGGAACAGACCAGAACGGTGTGTTTTCCTTCCCGGAGGTCGTCGAGCGCAGGCTTACCAGTTGTCTTGGGGTCACCAAAGATCCCTAGGAGATCGTCCCGAAGCTGAAAGGCCTCACCCAGTGGAAGCGCGAACTCAGAAAGAGAACGAGTTTGCTTCTCGCTGGCTCCGGCCAGCAGGGCGCCTATCTGAATCGGTCGTTCAAAGGTGTATTTCGCTGTCTTGTATAGGATGACTTTCCACGCGGAGGCCAGACTGGGTGTGGTCGGAGCGCTGGCCAGGAGGTCCATGTATTGTCCTACAGCCGTTTCAGTTCGCATCAAACTCAAAACTGTGTACGGCACGGCCAGATGATCCTCCTGGGGGAGTTCGGGCTGAATGAGGTCATAAGACCAGCCCAAGGCCAGATCACCTAACAAGATGGCCGCGTTGTTTCCCAGGATGTCTGCATTTGGCAGGTATTGGAGATGCGAGGCCAAAGCATGCTGAGCTGTCGGCAACCCGCGACGCGTAGCTGATTTATCCATGATGTCGTCATGGATGAGCGCAAATGCATGGAAGAGTTCCAGGGATGCTGCGATCCGGTAGACCAGCTGTGGTGGGACTTGATCGCTGATACTGGACCAGCCAGCAATACACAGAAACGGTCTAATTCGTTTTCCACCAGCTGCGAGCATCTTGCGAAGCAGATCTGTGAATACTGAGATCTCTGGACCACAAGCGGACTCATCTTGACGGTCTAGAAAAGCGCGAAGTATAGAATCAACATGTTGTTGAACGTGTCGCACGTCCATAATCGGATCAGCTTGCAATGTTTTCATAATTCACTGTCCCCCACAGGAAAGTCGTGGTGATCCGCTTGGGACTTCCCGCCCTTCTTCTCAACCGGAACGACACTAACACACCGCCGTTTACCGTCTTTTGACTTGACACGATCGTTGATATGTCGTAGCCGTTGTTGTTAGTCACAGTTCAGAGCAGAGTGTGTGGATTCCGTTGGCGGTCGAAAGTTTCCAATGCGAATGCTGAATAGGTAGGATTGCGAAGTGACAAATGGGCGGATAGGGTCCAGAAGCGTTTTTGCTTGAAAGTTTCAGCACGCTGACAAAATTCCCGAACACTAGCACTTTGTACAGGCATCAAGTCATTTAGGAGTGAATTCCAGTTTGCACCGATGAAAAGTTGAGGGGCGGGGATTGCGTGAGTTTTATCGAGCAGGTTGTGCTGGTGGATGACCGGGGGCAGTCCGTAGGTGTGTGCGCCAAGGCTGACGTTCACACGACAGAAACCCCGCTTCATCTTGCGTTCTCGTGCTACGTCTTCAACGAAAATGACGAAGTCCTCGTCACGCGCCGATCTTTGGGAAAGGTTGCCTGGCCGGGTGTTTGGACCAATTCATTTTGCGGTCATCCACTTCCGGGGGAAGCGATGGAGGATGCGCTGCGGCGACGCTCACTGTGGGAACTCGGGATGACAATCCGAGCTCCTCGCCTTGTCGTACCGGAGTTCCGGTATCGGGCGGTGGATGCCTCCGGCATCGTAGAAAATGAGATTTGCCCCGTCTACTTTGCCCATAGCGGCGACGTCCCGGATCCGCGTCCCAGCGAGGCCGTAGATTTCCGGTGGGTCAAGCTGGAGGGGCTCATGGCTGCCGTGGAGGCAGCCCCGTGGGCGTTCAGTCCTTGGATGGTCCTACAGCTGCAGGAGCCGGGGCTCGGCCGTTCATACTGGCAACAATCTCAGGGGGAGTAAGGCCTCAAGCAGGACGACGATTAATTGGGATCCACTTGGGGTGGATCAGATAAGATCCAGTTGGGCTTGGACTTATTCTTCGTGGTCGAAACAATTCGAAGGCGACCGCGGGCTTGCAGAGCAACGCGTGAGGGACCAGCATAAGCTGGCCCCTCAGTTGACGGGTGCTCCCCGAATGGCGGCTATGTCAACCTTTGTTGGCTGCCCCATTCTTGGGCCAGGGCGTGCGTTGTCGGCCGCGCATGGCGAGATAGATGACGGCGCCGAGCAAAGGTACGGCGACTATTAGAATCCCCCATGCCAAACGCGGCAAGATGGTCAGCCCGGGGTCCGTTAGGGCAAGTACCAAGGTGACGATCATAACGATGGCCAGAATAATGGTCGGTATTGCGGTTAGCGCCAAAATCCAATAGTTCGGCTGCGTGCTGGCTTCTTGGATTTGCAAAGTAACTATGAGTTCGTGGCCCATCCTGAGTTCCCTCCAACGTTCAGTTGCACCCATACATCCCATGATCCCCACTGCGCAGATACCCACGAGTGTGCCCTAGCTTTAGCGGCGCCCCAGCCGTCTTCGCTTGTTTTGATCGGATCAAAATTTGCGGCGGTGCAGCTCCAACCGATGCCCCAACATGTTGCGGTCTGGTTGTAGACACTGTCGATAGTGTCGTAGGTTCCATTGATAATCGAGAAGTTGGCGTTGAATCCAACGTACACGTTTCCCCACTGATTCGATACGCCGCAGCCGCGGTAAACGGCATATCCACTTCCGGTGTAGACCGTACATCCAGAGAGGTTCGCCATTGGCGTAATCGCGTTATCTCCAGCCAATTCCGGAGCGTTACTGCTGAGGACTTGAGTGGGACGTTCGAGCGTGCTTACCATCACCGACCCATCAGAGAATCGGCTGATCCGGACGCTTGATGTGGGCGTATCCCTATCCTCGACACTTGTTGGCGCGACTCCCGTAAGGGAATCCCACGGCCTTCCCTCGTTCAAATCCTTCATGAGAGGTCCCCACTGGTGCTGCGGAACGTCGTACTGACGGAAGAAGTCGAGGATGTGCCGCTGATCGGAGGACGACAAGGTTGTTGGCGAAGAAGCCTGGGCAGGCGCTGACATGCCGAGAAGAACGAAGGCGGCGGCAATCAGGACCGTTAAAGAGACGCGCAGATGTTTCAAAAAACTCCCCTACTGTTTTCTTGGGGAGCTGGCACTGGGCGTGACTTTGACCAAGATTCCAAGCGACTCCCCCTGCGCCTGAACCTGTGAACACTCTAGCTAGTATGACAATCCTGTCAAATCAATTATCTGTTTGTGTCGAGCTAGTGACCAATTCGTGGAACCATTGCTGGCGGCGGGGGTAACGAAGCACTATTCAACTGGTCCGGTTGCTGGCGGGCATGAAACTAGCACCAAACGACTAGCCCGCGGACGACCGCTCTGTTGGTAGCTAAGTGACCGCCCGTAAGCTGATGCTCCACCTCATAGTGGTGTGCGTCTCAGCAAACAGCCGGTAACAGGACGCCGGTGCACGCAGAACACAGACGTCAGTGGGGTGTGGAGTCGGCGGCCGGTGAAAACCATCAGGCCGGGCATCGTCTGGATGAGACCGCCGCGGTCGCCAAAGCGGTCGGAGACTCCTGGGCGGATGTTGAAGTAGTTGTGCGGGATCTGCAGCTTGCTGGCGCGTTCGAAGAGTGCACTGACGACCGGGTTCAGCGTTAGGTTCGCCCGAACAGGAACCCGGGGCAGTTTGTCCCTTCGTCGACGAAGCCCGCACGAGTTGCAGCATCGCTGGCTCAGGATCCTCGTGCACCATGGAGAGTCTTTCGCGGACCTGCTCAAGGCTGGGTAGCTTGAACTCATTCCGGATTCATTCCCAGAGCTGGTCTGGGAGGGGCTGGCGGTAAATGTCACACCGCACTAGCTGATGGACTCGAGTTGCCAGTGTTCAGCCATGGGCTCCCGCCGCAGTGTGAACGTATGCAGCTGTGCATTGGCTCCAGACGGTCGGGCCTGCACCTGCCAGTACTCAACGCTGACAAGATCACCGGTGTCGGCGGCGGCCCGGTCCCGGCTTTCTGACCAGGCGTCCCTGGTGAACCAGTGTGCTGTATGCACCTCGGGGTCGACCATCCAGATCCGGCCGTCGTACCTGATCGCCAGGGGCGTGCCGTCGGGGCTGAACCGTAGACCGACTTCATGGCGGTCGTGGGCGTATCAGGCGCAATAGTCATGGTGATTTCCTTTCAATTCGTGAGCTGCCGGTCAGGCGGCTTTGACGAGGGGGAGCTCGTCCCAGTGGGTGGTGTACCTGGGGGAGAGCGTGTCGCGTTTCATGGTCCAGTCCGGGCCGCCCTTGATGCCGGCATGGCCCAATCCAATGGAGTCGCGGCCGTAGCGTTTGCTGATCTCTTCCAGGAGCATGCCGATGCCGCGTTCTTCGTGCGGGTTCTCGAACAATTCCAAGGGCTTCTGATTACCCGTGGGCCGGAGGTCGGTGACCATGATGCCTGCTCTCACGTATTTGATGCCTTCGTGGAACTGGGGGAGCATCGCGTGGGCCGCCCTGGTCAGCAACACCGGATCCGCAGTGGGCATCGGCAGCGCCAGACATACCGAGGGGAAGGACTTCTCATTCGCGTTGAAGTGCGACGTCGCGGCAAACGCCGTCAGCACTTTGGCCTGAAGGTCATGTTTGGCCAGACGGGCACTGGCCATCTGCGCGTAGACGCTCATGACCTGCCGCAAACCGGCCGTCGTCGTGATGGGCGTCGAGAACGAGCGCGAGAAGATCAGCTGATCCCGACCGATGCGCTCTTCCTCCATGGGGATGCACGGTGTTCCCTGCAACTCCAGCACCGTACGCATCATGACGATGGAGAACTTGTCGCGGATCGCCACCGGGTTAGCCCGGGGGAGGTCCAGGATCGAGAAGATCCCCATCGCATTCAGACGTTTCGTCAGCCGTGTGGCCACGCCCCAAATTTCAATCACTGACAGCTTCGCCATCAGCGCTTCGCGCTGCTCGGTCGGGACTGATTCCCAGCGGCAGACGCCGTCGAAGGCGGGGTTGTTCTTGGCCCATTTGTTGCACAGCTTGGCCAGGGTCTTGGTGGGTGCGATGCCGACGCAGACAGGCACGCCGACATGGCGCCGGCAGGCGGTTTTTATCGTCCGGCCCAGCTGCACCAGCTCATCGGGTTCGCCTTTGACGCCTAGGAACGCCTCATCGATGGAGTAGACCTCAAGGCAGGCCGAGTACCTGCCCAGCAGCTCCATGACTCGCGAGCTAATGTCGCCGTAGATCTCGTAGTTGCTGGACAGGGCCACCAGTCCCCATTCCTTGGCCCGGGGCCTGAGCTTGAACCACGGCTCACCCATGGGAACGCCGAGCTTCTTGGCTTCCGGAGAGCGGGTTACTGCGCAGCCATCGTTGTTGGAGAGCACAACGAGGGGTCTACCCTCCAACGCGGGATTAAAGACACGCTCGGCTGAGGCGTAGAAGCAGTTCACGTCCACGTGCGCTATCTCCGGCATGCGGCGCATGACCGAGGGCTTAGACATAATACAGACACCGTGTCGCGACGCCCCAGATTGTCAGGTCCGAGAGCGCTGGAACCTTGATATCGGGGAAGTCCGGGTTGTCGGCCTGCAGGATGACACCGTGGGCGGTGATCCTCAGCCGCTTGATGGTCAGCTCGCCATCAAGGACAGCCACGACCACGACCCGTCCTTGGGTTCCAGTGCGCGGTTGACGATCAGCTCGTCGCCGTCGCTGATTCCGGCCTGCTCCATGGACTGGCCGGTGACCCTGACGATGAAGGTGCTGGTCACGTCCTTGATCAGGTGTTCGTTTAGATCGATCCGCCCGTCGAAGTAGTCCTGGGCCGGCGAGGGGTAGCCTGCGGGCACTGCAACGGGTGCCAGCAGCACCTTCACCAGAGAGAGTCCCGCATCTATCACGCGGGGGCCAACTATCACGCCCACAACACACCTTTATTCGAATATATGTTCGATAGTTCAGTGTACTGCCGAGCTGCGACATAGTAAGCACCCCACCAAGTTGCGGCGGGTGTCCATTGGTCGGGGGGGTGACCGGCCAACTGGAGGTGACCGTCCACGCCGCTGTTGGCCGGGAAACGCAACACCCGGCTCTTCGCACCCGGATACTGAAAGAAATGTAACAAATCCTTCAAAACTAGTGACTTTGAATGATTTGTAACGCATTATGGAAGCAGCCGATCCCGAGGACGTGAACGGCACGAACCAGAAGGGAGCGCAGATGACGCGCTTTGTTGATGTACACAATATGATCAGCTGGGTCAGATCCCAGGGGCCGGAGACGATCATCAAAGGTCTGATCCAGTACATAGAGGACGACTTCCGCCGCTGGGCGCGGTTCGATAAGACGCCCCGGGTAGCCAGTCATACCCCGTATGGCGTCATAGAACTCATGCCCACCAGCGATCATGAGACCTACGGATTCAAGTATGTGAACGGGCACCCTTCCAATCCTGCACGCGGCTACCAAACCGTCACGGCATTCGGCGTTCTAGCAGATGTCCACAACGGCTATCCAACGTTCCTTGCAGAAATGACGATCCTTACCGCGCTGCGCACCGCCGCCACGTCCGCCATGGTTGCGAAGGCCCTGGCCCGGCCCGATTCCAGGGTCATGGCCATGATTGGAACCGGAAGCCAGGCAGAATTCCAGGCACTGGCTATGAGAACAGCATTGGGCGTTGCGAAGCTGCGGGTTTGGGACACCGATCCCGCCGCAGTGAAGAAGTTCATCCGGAACATGGTTCCGCTTGGATTCGAAATAGACGTTGCTGCATCTGCTCTGGAAGCGGTTGAGGGAGCCGACGTCATTACGACGTGCACGGCAGACAAAACCCAAGCCACGATACTCAGCGTTCAGCACGTTACTCCTGGCGTCCATCTCAACGCGATCGGTGGAGATTGCCCCGGAAAGACGGAACTGGATCCGTTGATCCTGGAGATCGGTGACGTTTTTGTCGAGTACGAGAGCCAGACGCGGATCGAAGGTGAAATCCAGCAGATGCCGGCTGACTTCGCCGTTACCGAATTCTGGAAGGTCCTCCTCGGCGCCGCACCTGGGCGCACCTCAGAAGATCAAATCACCATCTTCGATTCCGTCGGATTTGCCGTGGAAGACTTCTCAGCACTGCGTTATGTGCGGGACTCCGTGGACGGTTCCGACTTCTTTGAAGATATCGACCTCGTTGCCAATCCCGACGACCCCAAAGACCTTTTCGGTCTTGTCGGTGCGTTATCGCCCGTTGGTTAGGCGACTGACTCCATCGTCGTCACCAGCCACCAAATGTATCCAGATATGACTCCCCAACCCGGACCAAAATCCCCATCTCCCACGGAGCGCTATGTCCACCTCAATCAAGCCCCACTTACGTTCCTCCCTACTCCTTTCAGCAGCTACGCTGATGGCCATCTCGATGGTGAGCTGTACCGTTCCCACCGGCGAAGGTGGTGACTCCCGGGCATCCGGAGAGGCCATCACGCTCGGTCTCTTGGCTCCGCTCACAGGTGTGGCCGCTGCCGACGGCAAGCTCATGGAACAGGGTGCACGACTCGCGGTCGACGAAATCAACGCCCACGGCGGCATCAACGGCAGGAAGGTTGAACTCAAAGCTCTTGACGTCCGGGACCAGAAGTCAGATGCGGTCTCGGCAGCTGTGACACAACTGACCTCAGACCCCGATGTTGCCGCCGTTGTCACCGGTTACGCCAGCACGACGAACTTCGAAATCGATCAGCTCGCAGAAGCCGGGATTCCGTACCTGCTCAGCGGCAACAGCGGCCAGACGCTGGAGATCATTTCCAAGAATCCCGAAAAGTACCCCGGTGTTTGGTCCCTTGCCCCTTCATACGAGGGGTATAGCACTGGAATTCCTGAACAATTGGATGCATGGAACGCCGATGGCACGTTCCCGCTCACTAACCGCCGGGTTTACATCATCTCCAGCGACAATGCATATTCCAATGGCATAGCGTCAGGTCTGGACAAGAACTTCAAGACAAAAGGCTGGGAAGTCACCGGTCCTGACACTGTTCCGTTTGGGGAAGTGGACGACTGGACCACGCAGATCACCAAAATTCGGCAGGTCGATCCGGCTGTAATCATCAACCTCGACTACCTGACTGCAAATGCGTCAAAGTTCCTCACCCAATTCCGCCAGAACCCCACGCAGTCACTGGTGTTTTCGCAATACGCCCCCAGCGTCCCGGAGTTCACTGAGCTTGCAGGGAAGAACGCTGATAGCGTGCTTTACAACCTGCCGTTTGCCCCGTTGCCGGCATTGCCGGAAACCAAAGACCTTACCCGGAAGCTTACGGAGGCATACCAGAACGAACCGAGCCTTTATAGCTATGGCCTCTACGAACAGGTCCATTTGTGGGCCGACGCCGTCAAGGAAGTCGGGGATCCCGACAAACGAGAGGAAGTCGGAGCTGCATTGGGCAAGCTGGACAAACAAACCACCCTCGGGCGTGTCCATTTTGATCCAACAACCCATCTGGCGGTAGCCGGCAAGGACGGTATCCCGATGACGTACTACCAAATCCAAAACGGCAAACGCCTGAACATTGCTCCGGAAGAGTTCGCCGACGGCAAGTTCCAGAGACCCGAGTGGATGAAATGAGGATCGCCAAGTCACCAGTCCCCGCCCCGTCCACAGGGCACCTCCTGGAATTACGGCAGGTCAGTCGACACTTCGGGGGATTCGTCGCAGTGGACGACGTCACGCTGAATGTTCATGAGGGGGAGATCCTGGGAATTGCCGGTCCCAATGGTGCGGGAAAAAGTACTCTCTTCAACCTGATCTCCGGGGTGCCGTTCGGCCCGACAGGCGGAGAGATCTTCTTTGACGGTACGCGGATTGACAGGCTTCCCGCGCACAGAATCGCTCGTTCGGGAATGCGTCGAACCTTCCAGGCAGAACAGCTGTTCCCGTCGTTGAGCGTTTCGGACAACATCGCCGTGGCCAACCACTACCTCGGCGGGCGGCGCACCAAAGGGGACGTGGAAACTGCCTTGGAGACAGTCGGAATCACCAAGTACAGAGATGATCCGGCGGCGGACATACCACTGCTTGCAAAAAAGAAGCTAATGATCGCCAGCGCCCTCGTCTCACAGCCGCGGCTCTTGATGCTGGACGAACCAGCCGGGGGCCTCAACGATGAGGATCAGGCTGAACTAATCCTGCTTTTGCGTGAACTTCAGAAGGGCGGCCTGACACTGCTGATCATTGAGCATGTACTCAGTCTTATCCGCGATCTGGCCAAAAGAATGGTCATCATGTCGTCCGGCGAAGTCCTGATTGAAGGAACCCCCGACGCCGTTCTTTCGGATCCGCGGGTCATGGAGGCATATCTGGGGAAGGCCGCAGCATGAACGCCGATCAGGAGACCGTCAGCCCACTGCTCCGCGTCAGTGACCTGGCGGCCGGATATGGACGCCTGCCTGTCGTCAGATCACTTTCCATGGAGGTCGCCCCGGGGGAAGCCCTGGCCTTGTTGGGTCCCAACGGTCATGGAAAAACGACCGCCCTGCGCGCCATCTCGGGCCTTGGCAGGATCTCTTCGGGTCAGATTGTCTTCGATGGCAGCGATATCACCGGGATGCCCGCCTATAAGGTAGTCAACCAGGGAATGATGCATGTGCCCCAAGGCAATCAGCTCTTTCCCAGGCTCACCGTCAGGGAGAACCTGACATTGGCAGGTGGGATCCCGGCAGCCAGGGGCCAGCGGGAAGAGACTCTTGAAATGGTCCAGGGACTGTTTCCCAAGCTCCTGCAACGTCGAGGGCAACTTGTGGGCACGCTGTCGGGAGGCGAACGCCAAATGGTGGCCATCGGAATGGGCCTTATGGCCAAGCCCAAACTTCTTGTGCTGGATGAACCAACTCTCGGGTTGGCACCCAAGATCCGGTACGAAATCCTTGAGACACTTCACGAAGTCCGACGACTGGGCCTATCCCTGATAGTCGCCGATGGCGATATTGAGTTCCTCTTCGAACTCGCGGACCGGTGGCATCTTGTGGAGCTCGGGCGGATCGTCTCCAGCGGGACCACCGACATCAAGCCCAGTCACGAGGAAGTCATGGATATGTACGTCGGCTCGCACCCGTCATCCGCTACCAACAACATTGAGGGAGACAAGCATGTCTGACGCGCTCCTTTCCATCCTCGTCTCAGCCCTCGTGCTCGGGTCGCTGTACTCATTGATGGCAAGCGGACTGTCCCTCATTTGGTCCACGCTCGGGGTCTTCAACTACGCTCACGGCGCGCTCCTGCTGCTGGGCGCGTACCTTATCTGGACGTTCTCAGAGAAGGCCGGGCTCCCGGTACTTCTCGCTTTCGCGGCTGCGATTCCCTTGCTGGCCTTACTGGGTATGCTCCTGGACCTCGTCGCGGTCCGGCCTTTCATCAGCAGGGCAAACGGAACTCTCTTGGTCATGGTTTCGACCCTCGCCATCGCCAACGCCGTCGAAGGTGCTGCACAACTAATCTGGGGACCGCAGAACAAGCAGATAAAGGCCGTGAGCACCTCAACATTTGCCTTGGGCGACGTAAAAATCGCAAGCTCCACCCTCATTGCCCTGGCCCTGGCATTAGTTCTAGTCGTAGGACTGATTACGTTGCTGCGCAAGACGAAGTGGGGGATGGCGGTCCGGGCAGTGGAACAAAACCGGGACATGGCAATGCTCGTCGGAATCAGGCCAGCGCGCATATACGCCGGCGTATTTGCGGTGGCGTCAATTCTGGCCTGCGCCGCTGCCTTCGTCTACGGAACGACCACCACCATTACGCCCACCAAGGGATTTGAACCCCTGCTGACGGCCTTTGTCGTCCTGGTCTTCGGCGGGTCGGCGACTTTGTGGGGAACCTTGGTCGGCGCCTTCACCATAGGCCTGTTGGAGGCGGGCACAACGTACTGGCTCGGTCTGCAATGGAGCCCTGTAGCCGTATTCCTCGTGCTGGTCCTCATCATGCTGGTCCGCCCCCAAGGTCTAGTGAAAGGACGTTCGTGATGAACATTCTTGGATCCCTCAAGCGCTTCGCGACGTGGCCGTTGCTCTTGCTTGCCGCCGCCTTGCTGCCGTATGTCGTCATCAGCGGCTCTGCACGCCTGCTGGCCGCGACAGCACTCATTTACGCCCTGCTCGCGGCCAGCTGGAACCTGACGCTGGGTATCGGCGGTATCTTCAACTTCGCACACGTTGGCTTCTTCGGGGTCGGTGGCTACGCGATGGCCGTTGCCACAGTGACATGGGATATGAATCCATGGCTTGGGCTCATACTGGCAACCGTTGCCGGTGGGCTGGCTGGTGCCCTGGCCTATATCCCGGTGATACGCATGCGAGGCATCTACATCGCACTTATCACCTTCGTCTTCGTGCAGCTCTGTTACTACCTGGTGTTGGCCATTCCCGGAATCACCGGCGGATCCAGCGGACTGACAGGTGTACCGGCTCTGAGCGTAGGAGATTTTTCCTTCGCAAAGTACTCGGGATTGGGTTACTTATGGTTGCTCGGCGGGGCAGTGGTCCTGCTCCTGGTTCTGCTCCGGACCACCCTTCGCAGCCCGTTCGGCAAGAGCCTCATCGCACTGCGCGACAATGAAAACCTTGCCGTGAGCCGCGGAATGAACCGCATAAGGCAGCATCTCCTTGCCTTCATCCTCAGCGGAGCAGTAGCCGGCGTCACAGGAGCCCTTTATGTTGCGTACTTCCGCGTTGCGGACGTCACACTCTTCAGTTTCGGATTCGTCACCCTTGGCTTGAGCATGATCTTCCTCGGCGGTACCGGCCACATCTGGGGTCCGGTCCTGGGGGCATTGATAGTCACCGTCATCGACCGCCAACTCACTGACCTTGGGCCTGTGCGTGCGATCATCATCGGCGTTGGAACCCTTCTGGTTCTCATTTTCCTTCCACGCGGCATTTCCGGGCTCTTCGAAGACGTATGGACCAGAGCGCGGAGGCTACTTCCGGGAAACCCGAACAAATCCGCCCATAGAGCACTCCAAAAACCCGCAAGCCGGACTATGGAAGTCGAGGAGACCACGCATGTCCATTGATTCCACTGCCCGAGCAGAGCAGAACCAGCGAAAGGCGGTCCTGGACGCTGTGGATCGTCTGGCGCCCAGGATCGTGCAGTCCGTCGCCGACGCAGTCAGGATCCCGAGCATAAACCCCAAGTATCCCGGTCAGGACTACCAGAAGCTTGTGGGCGGTGAGGGTGAGGTGAGCGCGCTCATGAACGATCTTCATCGCGAAGCCGGAGCCTCCACGGAACTCGTCACAGTTGAGAAGGGCCGGGACAATGCTTGCGGGCGGATTGCCGGGACGGGCGGTGGCCGCTCGCTGCTGCTCAACGGGCACGTCGATGTTGTTCCGCCCAACCGGGAAGGTCTGTGGGACCAGGCGCCGTTCTCCGGGTTGATTACCGATGACGCGGTTCATGGCAGGGGAGCTACGGATAACAAAGCCGGCACAGTCGCCACGGCATATGCTGCCATCGCATTAGCCAGCGCAGGTATCCGGCTCAAAGGAGATCTCGTACTGCAGGCGGTCGTGGGAGAAGAAGTCGGTGACCACCTCTCGGGTACAACGGCAGCCTTACAGGCGGGATATGGGGCCGACGCCGCAATCGTCTGCGAACCGTCGAACTTCTCGGACGCAGCCCCCAATCTGGTTCCCACCACGCCGGGCCTGCTGTGGTTCTCGCTGTCCCTTGTCGGCAAAGCTGCGCACTCCGGATTGCGGGGTCTTACCATTCATCCAACCCTTGAGGGCGAAGCTTTGGGCGTCAATACCATCGATAAGTTCTGGATCATTTATCACGCCCTGCGGCAGTTGGAAGATACTTGGGCGCGGCGTGACAGGCACCCCCTGTTCCAGCCGGGCTACTTCAATCTCTTGCCCGGGGTGATCCGTGGAAACCCGGAGGGCGTCCTGGTCCCGTTCTTCCTCGCCGACACGCTCACAGTGGAATACTGCGTCTACCACCACCCTGAGCGAAGCAACGACGAAGTCATCGACGAGATCGAACGAACCGTGCGTCAAGCTTGTGCCAACGATCCCTGGCTAAGCACCAACCGACCTGAATTCGACTGGAAGCTCCTTTGGCCGCCGTACACCGCGCCGGCCAGCCATGAACTCATCCCCGCGGTCATGAAGGCCCACAGTGATTCCGTCGGCGGGTTTGACCTGGCCACCCCTCCTGAACAAGAGGGGTTCCTCGGTGTCTGTGATCTCACATGGATGGATGCCCAAGGTATCGACGGGCTCGTTTACGGTCCTGGGGTTGGCCGAACCGCGCACGCGGAAAACGAGTTCGTGCCAATCCACCAGATCATTACCGCAGTAAAGACGTACGCCCTATCTGCAATGGATTATTGCGGCGTCTCGGGTACTGAATCCAGCATCAATCCACCCACGACTGGCCGGAGGCGCCCGTGAACACCCCCGATATATTCGTTGCTACCTGCGATCTCGCTGGTCAGGTCAAAGGACGAGGCGCACCCGGCGAAGCCTACGGCTCCGTCCTTCGCTCCGGTCTGGGCTGGGTGCCGGCCAACCTTGGCATTTCGGCTTTCGGCAGCATTGCGCCGGGCAGCGCCTTCGGTTCAACCGGCGACCTGCGCCTTATGCCGGACGAGGCCACGGAAATCACCGTTGCCGATGGCCCCAAAGAGGCCGGACTCAGGATTCTGCTCGCCGACCAAACACAACCCGACGGAACTGACTGGGACTGCTGTCCCAGGACCTTCCTGCGCCGAGCCATCAGCGACTTTCGAGAGCAAACGGGCCTGCGCGTTATCGCTACTTTTGAACACGAGTTCGTTGTGGAGGGCCTGCCTCAATCGGCTCCGTTTTCCTTGCGCAGGCACCTGGACGCCGATCCGTTCGGAATGGACCTGCTGCGTCTTTTGACGGATTGTGGTCTCGCACCCGAGAACTGGTTGCCCGAATACGGGGCGAACCAGTTTGAAATCACGGTGGAACCGAGCGACCCCCTCACTGCAGCAGACAGGGCGGTACTCTTGCGCGAACTGGTCCGCGATTTGGCCATCCGACGCGGCCTCAGGGCTTCCTTCGCACCGCTTCAGGAACCAAACGGTACCGGTACCGGCGTCCATGTCCACATCAGTTTGGTGGACGACGGCGGTACTCCGGTTCTGTTCGACGCCACCCGTCCGGGGCGCTTATCCGAGGTTGGATCCAGATTCAGCGCAGGAATCCTGCGTCACGCCCAAGCGCTGACGGCCTGGACAGCGCCAAGCCCGGTTTCCTTCATGCGCCTGGCCCCGGATCGATGGAGCGTCGGGGGAATATTCCTGGCGGAACGAAACAGGGAGGCTCTTCTCCGAATCTGTCCGACCAGTTCGGCAGGTGGATCTGCTCCGGACCATCAGTTCAATCTTGAGTACAGGGCAGCGGATGCAACCGCCAACCCGTGGCTCACGCTTGGTGTCCTGCTCCGGGCCGGTCTTGCCGGAATCGTGGGCGGCGACGAGTACCCCGAACCAGACATTTTCCCGGAGACGGCAGACCCGGCTGAATTGAACGACGTACCTCGACTGCCTCGTACACTCGAGGACGCACTCCTGGCATTGGAAAAGGACCAGAGCGTGACGTCGTGGTTCCATCCTGATCTGTTGGCAACGTATTTGGCGGTCAAGCGGCATGAGCTCGCCCATGTGGCCACTCTCGACGATGCTGCCCGAGTCAAAGCGGTATCTGATGTCTACTAATGCCGTAGAAGATCTCCTGACCACCATCGAGGAAATCCCCTTGGTGGACCACCATGTCCATGGAGCGTTGAAGGACGACGTTGACCGATCCTCGCTGGAGGAACTGCTGACGGAGTCGGACAGGCCCATTCCTCAATGGATGACGCAATTCGATTCCCAGTTGGGATTCGCGATTCGTCGTTGGTGTGCGCCGTTGCTGGGCCTTCCTGCACATGCGAGTGCCGACGCGTACTTTGAACGGCGTATGGGGCTCGGGACGTCGGAAGTAACCTCTCGCCTACTCAAGTCTGCGGGGATAGGTCATTTCCTGGTCGAGACTGGATATCGCGGTGATCAAATCCACGGTCTTTGGGGGATGGAGCGCATCAGCTCAGCCGCGGTAGGTGAAGTTGTCAGACTCGAATCCGTAGCGGAATCTTTGGCGTGGGAAGGCGTATCAGCCGCCGATTTCGCTAACGCCTATACGGCCCGACTAGCCTTGGCAACGGAGAACGCGGTCGGAGTCAAGAGCATCATCGCCTACCGACACGGGTTCGACTTTGATCCAATCAGGCCCTCCAAAGAAGAAGTAGTGAAAGCGGCTGCTTCCTGGCTCCGTCTGGTAGCAGCGGGCTACTCGCTCCGTGTTTCGGATCCTGTGCTTTTGCGCTTCTTTCTCTGGTCGGGTGTCGACCGTGGCCTGCCCATTCAAATGCACACTGGATACGGCGATCCGGACTTGCGTCTGGAGGCCTGCGACCCGTTGCTGCTGGTTCCCTGGTTGAAGCTGATTGAATCATTGAAGGTGGATGTACTCCTTCTCCACTGCTACCCGTTCCATCGTCACGCAGGCTATCTTGCGCAGGTATTTCCACACGTCTACTTCGATGTCGGACTTGGAACCAACTACACAGGCGTTCAGTCGCTGGAACTGATCAAAGAGTCTTTCGAATTGGCACCGTTCTCCAAAATCCTGTTTTCCACGGATGCATGGGGGCCTCCGGAACTCCATTACCTCGGGGCGCGACTATGGCGCGAAGGAATGGGCAAGGTCCTGGGGGCTTGGGTTCGCGATGGGGACTGGGCTGAGGAGGATGCCATTCGAGTGGTTCACATGGTCGGAAGGGATAACGCGGTGCGTGTCTATGAGCTGGGGGAGAAGTGAACTCTGAACTGTTTGAATTGCTCAGGAGACGCATTGACCAGGAAATTCCGCGTGCAATAGAACTGCGCCATAAATTGCATAGCTTGCCGGATTTATCCGGTTCCGAGGGGCCGACTCTTGGGCTGGTCTTGAACGCATTGCCTGACGACCTGCAAACCAGGTTTGTGGCCGGAACAGGGGCAGTACTGCGAATCGGGGGGCCGGGCAAGGCGATCGCTATCCGGGCTGAGCTGGATGCGCTGCCTGCCCTGGAAGAGTCCGGACTCGATTGGGCTTCCCAAAGGCCTGGTGTCATGCACGCTTGTGGGCATGATATCCATCTGGCTGCCGTCGTTGCCTTGGCCAGGGCTGTCCACTCAACACCCGGCGCAACTCCCATGGCACTGGTCTTGCAACCCAGGGAAGAAACGTACCCGTCCGGGGCAAAGGACATCTGCGCAGCAGGGATACTCACGGAGGAAGACGTGCGGGCCACAGTTGCGGCTCATGTTCAGCCGCTGTTACCCGGAGGGACAGTGGCGTGCACACCGGGGGCCGTGAATGCATCATCGGACGAGTTCACCATCAACATTAATGGAAGAGGCGGCCACGCCGCCTACCCGCACATTGCAGCGGATCCTGTCCTGGCGCTGTCCCACGTTGTGGTCTCTTTGCAAAACATCGTGAGCCGGAACGTGGATCCCATGGATTCGGTAGTCCTCACCATTGCTACGCTTCAGGCTGGTACCGCGGCCAACGTCATTCCGGGTACCGCCGCCGCCCGGGGAACTGTCCGCACTATGGCCACGCCAGTGAGGGAGGAAGTGCTGCGGCGTCTTGCAGAGACAGTCCGCCTGGTTGCAGCTGCGCACGGCTGCAGCGGCGAAGTCAGCGTCACCGAAGGTGAACCCGTCCTGGAAAATGATGCGCACGTCGTCAAGGCGACTGCCCCTCTACTGCTGGCTCTGGGCTTGGAAGTGGACAGTAATCTCAGGTCTGCGGGTTCCGATGATTTTTCGTATTTTTCGGAAAGAATGCCTTCATTGATGATGTTTGTGGGTACCAGCGGAACCGGGCAACGGTTGCACTCAAGCACTTTCGTGCCCGATGACTCTCACGTCCATGATGTAGCGCATGCGCTCCTGGCTGGATATGTAGGCGCTGCCAGAACGTTACTGCCCGCCCATGAGCTGCCCCTGGTCGCTGCCCCAACAGGCTGACGGCAGGCTAGCGCTCAAGCCGTTCTGGGTTTCCTGATTGAATGGGGATAAAAGCGGTGGAGTTCACACTAACTTCCAGCTTTGCCGTCTATGCAAAAAAGGAACGCCATGACGCAGTCCGGACAATTTGAACAGTCTGAGAACCAATCTGCCCGGTTGACCCTGGCGGACCGAATCCGTCAAATTCAGGGTTCACTTTCCCCGGCAGAGCACAAGCTGTCCCGCGTGTTCCTCGCCAACTACCCGACGGCAGGGCTCGAGTCCACCATTGAATTTGCCAAGAAAGGAAATGTCAGTGCCCCCACCGTGCTGAGGTTCGTTAGCAGATTGGGCTTCAACAAGTACCGGGACTTCCAGGATGCCCTACGCGAAGAAGTGCAGGCGCGGCGGGCATCGCCGCTGACCCTCCAAGGCAAAATACGAGTTGATTCAGCCGCTCCAGAATTGGCTCAGTCAGTGGCAGAGACGGCGGTCGAGGGCATCGAGAGCACGGTCGCCTCGCTTCCGGAGCATGAGTTCGACCGTGCCATTGCGCTTCTATGCAATACGTCACTGGACATTACTTCGATCGGTGGCAGGTTCTCTCACCTGCTGGCCACCTACTTGGACTTGCACCTTCGCCTGATGCGACCCAACACCGTGGTGCACGCCCAGCATCCGAACAATGACTCTACGTTCATAGCTGACCTCAGCAAACGCGATGTCTGCGTGTTCTTTGATTTTCGCCGCTACCAGAAAGACACCGTTGACCTGGCAAAGGCAGCCCGTGAGAAGGGGGCAAAGATTGTCCTCATCACGGACCCGTGGCTCTCCCCGGTTTCATTTGTCGCGGACGTCGTTCTGCCGGCGCGGGTGGAGGCGGCGGGTTCCTTCGACAGCATCGTGCCGGCAACGGTGTTGGTGGAAGCCCTCATCGCTGCGGTCCACGTCAAACTTGGGCCGACGGCCGATGACCGTATGCGCATTTTGGAAGCCAGCCATGGCGCCGTGCTGGCCGATTAGTCCCCAACGCAAGTTTCTATTGGCCGCCGGAACTGAAGTCTTCAAGCATGGAAAGTCCAGCCTCTGGGTCACTTTATGGCCTTCGAGGATCCTTGCTTCGAGGGCCAGAACTCAGGTCCAGAATTCGTCCGCCTTGGCGGTGTCCTCGAAGAACTCCCGGCCCTCGACAACCTTTCCGTCGCGGAGCACGAACACGATGGCCGACGCCACGTCCAAAGTCTTCCCGTTGTTTTCCGCGTGGCTTTGCTGGATCCCCACGGTGTGATTTTCCCCGCCGACGATGTCCTGGACATTCGCCTGGAACGACCCCTGGGAGCGTGAGCCCAGCTCACCAAAGTAGGCCAGGATGGCTTCGCGTCCTTCTTTCTTGCCTGACAGCACGCCGCTTCCTGCCGCGTACCAGACTGCGTCCTCCGCGAACAATTCGCCAAGGGTCGCCAAATCCCCGGTGTTGAAGGCTTCGTACCCCCGCCGAACGAGTTCAGCGTTTTCTGCAGCTCCCATTTCGAACACCCCGTCATCCTTGTCGGTATTTTTACAACGGCCTAAGCCGGTTGACCCAACCAGTATCCGCTTCGGTATCCGGACGCTCAAGAGGAAGCGCTCGGTCAGGTCACGTCATAGGAGCTTCCCGGCGCCCCCAACTTTGGCTGGTCGTTTGGGTGCGCATCTTTAAACAGGCAGTTAGTCTTAGCTCTACAAGACTCTGGGGGAGCAAGAGATGAAACCAATCACCGTCGACGGCGGCAAGGGCACAGTGGAACTCGACGCCCAAGGAATTCTCTACCTTGTGTGGCAACCGGGGACTGTTCTGGAGGCCGATGACGTACATGCAGCGATGGCAAAGGTCAATGAGGTTGCCGACGGTGCCGAGTACCCGATGCTGATCGACATAGCCAACACTCAAGCGGTGACCCTTCAGGCCAAGTCCGTTTTCAGCGTCAAGTGCGCCGCTTCACGAATTGCCCTGCTTGGCTCAAGCCCGCTCAATCGGGTCATTGCCAACTTCGCCATGGCACGGCGGAAACTCCCGTGTCCCACTCGGTATTTCACCTCCCGCGATGAGGCGATGTCCTGGCTTCTCCAGGCACCCGTTTCCTGACACCACCGTGCCCCTATCCAACGAAATCGGACAAGACTGACCATCTGGGTCCGTTCAGAAGCACCATTTGCAACGAATTGCACGCCTTTGTTCGTTCATTCCGGTGCACCTATTCAAACAGGCAGCTAGTCTTAGCTCCACAAGACTCTGGGGGAGAAAATGAAGCCAATCACTGTCGATGGCGGCAAGGGTACAGTGGAACTGGATGCCGAAGAAGTTCTCCATCTGGTGTGGCAACCGGGGACTGTTCTGGAGGCCTATGACGTACATGCGGCGATGGCGACGGTCAATGAGGTTGCCGCCGGTGCCGAGTACCCGATGTTGATCGACATAGCGAACACTCAGGCGGTGACCCGTCAGGCCAGATCCGTTTTCAGCGTCAAGTGCGCCGCTTCACGGATTGCCCTGCTGGGCTCAAACCCGGTCAGTCGTGTGATTGCCAACTTCGCCATGGCACGGCGGACACTCCCGTGTCCCACTCGGTTTTTCACCTCGCGCGATGAGGCCATGTCCTGGCTGCTCCAGGCGACCGTTCCGTAACGCTGGCCACGGCCTCTTCAGGGCCGGGGGCCGCGAGATTGATCAAGACCGTTGAGAACTGCCCAGGGATCACTTACCGTGCACGCAATTACTCGTTGGGGGATCGGGACTATTGCGAATTCGGATTGACTCGCTTCTGTTCTGTAGAAAGTCCTGGCATGAATATTGGTAGAGCCTTTGCCGCCCAGAATGGAATGACCCTCAGGAGTGGTTCCCGGACAGAATGGACTTACCAAACAATCCACCTCGTCGGGATCTGGCTCCTTGCTCTGATCATGATTGTCTTGCCACCTCTGGCTGCTTTTCAGGGTCTGCCAGGAATTGCTTTTACCTCAGCCGTCGTCCTGCTCGGCTCGCTGGCTCTTTTCCCCTTGAAGGTGCAGAGACTCCTATTGGCCCTTAGCCCGGCTACTGGAGCAAGGGCGAAACCCCCTGAGGAGCAGCATCGAGATAGATGGCCCATTCGTTGGCTTGGTTTGCGGGTTTCTGTCTAGCCGCTTGGTATTTGGGCACGATCTATGCCCGGTTTGGGTAGGGATCTCCCAGCAGCAGGTGCGACCAACAGGCGCTCAGCCTTCCGTGTTTTTAGGCCGCTGGGCACAAACAACGGATTCACAAACACATGGGCTCTCGCTGGTGTTGCGTTCCTCTTTAGTGGAAGCTGGGTAATTGCTCCTACCGGCCTTTATTGGCCGACTCTTGGGTATGTTTTCCAGCGGGCGGTGTCCCGATGACTGGTATAGGCGCCGTGTCGAAGAATCGGTATTCCGTGTCCGGAATCCGGATGGTGCCGGCCGCCTCCGCTTTGTCCCGGAGGAAATCGTGATCATCACGGGTAAGTACAACCTGCCCGTGCACGTCGTACTCGACGTCCTTGTATTCTTCATTGCTGATTCTGCTCGATAAGGCTTGGGGCAGAACGAGGCTTGCCGGATTCTCCAAGAGCCATGTCCGGATCTCGGAGTCGAGCCGATTCCATTCGTGCTTAATGCTCATTGCCGTGGACGTCCCCTTCTGCTGGTTTTTGCCGGGTGGTAGTGAATTCCACTCAGATTACGCCTGCCGTTTAGCCGACGATAGAGCTGTGGACCACCCGCTCCAGGATCTGCTGGTTTCGCTCAGCAGCCTCCATCCACGGTCCGAGCTCTGGCCCGCCGCCTTCCCGACAGGTGCCCCGAGAGCTTTCTCTCAAAAAGTTCTCGCTTTTTGCGGCATGAACATTTCCTATCACGCACTCCTTTGACTGGAGACCGACCTTGCCGGACGCAATCGGTCAGTCTCCGCAACATATGTTTGGCCGTCGGCTGTGGGGTCTGTCGGTCACTGTTCATTGGAGAGAATCCCTTGAAGTATCTGCTTGGGAAAATAACCGCCTTCGTTACCGTATTAATGGTCGTTTTTGGCGCACTTTTATTGGGGGTGCTCCACCTGACTGCACCAGCTCACGCCTACGAAGTAGCAACCAACCAGGCAAACGTCACCGGTGGGGCGGCTATTTTGACGATGCCGGGATCCGGTCTAACCACCACGTATGACCAGTCGGGCTATACCGACCTCGTGGGGCAGACAACGATGGGCAGCCGTGGATATGTGGCCTCTGATTTCTCACAAAACGTAGGAACCGGGGCCCCGGCTGTTGAATTCGCAACCAACGCAATCAACGACTGCCCAGCGGTAGGCACCTGTACAGGCTTGGGGACCATCACTATCACTTTCAGTCAGCCGGTGAGGAATCCTGTGCTCAACATCGCTGGCGTCGGTGGAAACGTGAACTGGTACGAAAACAAGAAAGGACCTGTCGACAAGCAGTCCCAGCTCCACGCCGTGTTGAATCTCGCAACCACGGGGTTGACCATGACCAAGCTTTCCGGCGGAAACCTCAGCGTGTCGGGAAATGCAATCACGGCGACCAACGACAACGCGGGTACTCGGTGCGAGACGACTACCCAAACGAACGATCCTCAGCCCGTGAATGCACAGGCGACTGCAGCCTGTGGGTCTGTCCGTATCAACGGAGTCGTCACTTCTCTGGCTTTCGACATCAGCGCGGTCTTCGTGCAGGCCACCAGCGCGCTTCCGCCATACACCAACAACGACGTCCAGAATCCAAACCATAACGCGGACAACTACGTCATTGCGATGACCGTCCCGCAGGATTTCGGTGACGCGCCTGTTTCGTACGATCAAAACAACCTCGGCCAAAACGACGCGGCGCGGGCTGTTCTGTCGGATGTGACGCTTGGGCCGAACGTGACTGAGGACAACGCGACGGTTGCCAATGGCACCGCCTCGCCGAATGCGGGTCTGACGGCGGCCCAGGACCTGATGGACGACGGCGTGGTCCTGGCACCCATGACACAGGGCGCTACCAGCTACTCGACAACGGTGGCGATCAGCGGGGCCAGCAAGTCCGGCACGACCTGCGGCTGGATCGACTTCAACAAGAACGGGACTTTCGACAACACTGCCGAGCGCGCCTGCGCCACGTTCGCGACCGGTGCCACGACCGCCACGCTGACCTGGGTTGTCCCTGCCGGGGTCACGCCCGGCACTTCATACGCGCGGTTCCGGATCGGTTACACCACCGCCCAGGTCCAGCTTCCGATCGGACCGTCTGATTCCGGCGAGGTGGAAGATTACATCTTCACGGTCGCTCCGGCAGCTGCCCCGGCCATCACGCTGGTGAAGACGGTGAACAAGACCATCCTGGTGGCCGGTGAAACCGCCACGTACACGTTCGTGGCGAAAAACAAGGGCAACGTGACGCTGACCTCGGTGGTCATTACCGAGACCCAGTTCTCCGGAACCGGCACCATGTCCACGTTGTCCTATACCTGGCCGGGCCTTCCAGGCATCCTTTTGCCCGGGCAGTCCGTGACCGCGACCGCAACGTATGTGGTCACGGCGAGCGATGTCACCACGGGGTTGCTGACCAACACGGCGAAGGTCACCGGCAACCCGCCCCTGGGTTTGCCCGTCACGGCGGTCGATGACGCGCAGGTCACCGCCCCTGCTGCGTGGAAGATCAAAAAGACGGCGACGGTCAACGGGTCGGTTCCCGCGAACGGGTCCGTGAGCCCGGGGCAGACCATCGTGTACACGGTCACCGCGACCAGTATCAGCGGCACCATCACCGGGGTTGTGCTGAAGGACAACCTGGCGGAGGTCCTGGATGACGCGACGTTCGTGTCCGGGTCCGCGTCCCTGGTAATCGGCACCGGAGCCCCGGTGGCGGTGGCCAACCCCGTGCCGCCCTCCACGCTGCTGGCCACCGCAGCGTTCACCCTGCCCGCCGGGCAGACCGCCACCTTGAAGTACAGCGTCGTGGTCAAGACAGGGGCGTGGAACAAGGAGCTCGTCAACATGGTGACGGGCACGGCGACCACCACCGCACCGCAGACCTGCGCACCCGGCTCCAGCGCCCCGGGTCCTGACTGCACCACCACCCACCGAACCCCGGCCAAGGTCCTGATCGAAAAGATCGGCGAGTCCTCCGGCGGGACATGGGTGCCGATGGCCGGGTCCACCTGGACGGTGCACCTCGATAACAACGGCGCCCCCGGTACCGTGCTGGCCAGCCCGGCCGTGACTGCCGTGGCCGGGCAAACGGGTCGGTTCCAACTCGAAGGAATCCAGCCCGGAACGTACTGGCTTGCAGAAACCACGGCCCCGGCCGGGTTCAGCCTCCTGGCCGAACCGGTGAAATTCACCATCGCCACCAACGGCGCCGTCACCCTGGGCCAGGGCTCCCAGGGCCAAGGTTCCGGTGGCGGGGTAGTGACCAGTACCGACACGGACGGTGACGGGATTTTCCTCCTCACGGTCCGGGACGTACCGGCACTGGAGTTGCCCGAGTCCGGCGGCATCGGCTGGTGGCCCTTCACCGCCACCGGATCCGTCCTGCTGCTGGGAGCCCTGACCCTGGCCATGGCCGCCAACCGCCGCCGCCGCCAGGAGCCCACTACTACCGGGCACGGGTCGATCAGCACCTAAGAAGAGTTCCCCTGATCCCCGCGTGCGCTGCGGGCAGGGGTTAGCAAAGTGTTCATTTCCGAGCATCAGCACCACCGCTATGAAAAACCATCACGATGAAAGAGGAAAACACAGTGAGTAATCACCACACCGGGCGGGTTTGGAAGACCGCCGCCGCTACGATCGCCGGGGCGGTGTTGGCGATGTCCTTCTCCGTGGCCCCGGCTTCGGCCGCACCGTTGGTTGATGGGGACCAGACCGGTTCCATCACGGTCCACAAGTTCGAACGCCCCTCCACCCCGACGGGCCTGCCGAACAACGGCACGTCCGTGGACACCACCGGCCTGACACCGTTGGCCGGTATCGAGTTCACGATCCAGCAGGTCAACACCATTGACCTGTCCACCAACGCCGGCTGGGACGCAGCGCACAACCTCTCGGGCGTGTTCGCCCCGGCCAACCCGGCGGGCTCGATCACCGGTGCCGGTTACACCCTGGGCGCTGCCCAGGCGAAAACCACCGACGCTGCCGGGACCGCCGGTTTCACGTCCTTGCCGGTGGGCCTGTACCTGGTTACGGAAACGAACTACCCGGCCGGTGTGACACCCTCGGCCCCGTTCCTGGTCTCCGTGCCGTTGACGGACCCGGATAACAAGGACAACTGGATCTACGACGTCCACGTCTACCCGAAGAACTCCGTTGCCGGGGCCGAGAAGACCGTCACGGATGCCCCTGACGTGAAACTCGGGGATCAGATCGACTTCACCATCACCGGTGACATCCCGAACGAAGCCGTCATCGATGGCTACAAGATCGTGGACGTCCTGGACCCGAAGCTGACCTACGTCGGCGCGTCCGCGACCCTCGTTGACGGCACCCCGCTGACGGCCGGCACGGATTACACCGTGAGCTTCGACGCCGCGACCAACACCGTCTCGGTCATCTTCACCGCCGCAGGCCGTGTCAAACTGGCTGCACACACCGATACCCGGGTGCAGGTCATGGTCAACACCAAGGTCAACACCATTGGTGAGATCGAAAACGAAGCCCTCGTGTACCCGAACGCTTCCAGCTTCACCGTTGCACCGGGCCAGCCCGGTGGCCCGGTCGTTACGCCCCCGGTCGTGACCAAGTGGGGCGAAATGACGCTGCAGAAGGTCAACGAGAACGGTGCAGCCCTTGCCGGTGCCGCGTTCTCCGTTTACACCAACGAAGCCGACGCGAAGGCCGGCACGAACCCGGTGGACCTCAACGGCCAGACGGTCTTCACCGTCGCCGCTGACGGCACCCTGACGATCTCGGGCCTGCGGTACTCGGACTGGGCCAACGGCGCAGCCGTGGCACCCGGAACCCCGGACTACCGCACGTACTACCTGGTAGAGACCACCGCCCCGGCAGGGTATGAACTGCTCGCCGAGCCGGTGTCCTTCCTGATCAACGGCACCAGCACCACGGTCGGTATCGACCTGGAAGTGAAGAACATCCCCTCCAACAGCGGCTTCCAACTGCCGCTGACCGGTGGCGTGGGAACCGGCATTCTCTACGCAGCCGGTGCCCTCCTCGTCGTCGGCGCAGCACTGATGTTCGTCCGCAACCGCCGCACCAGCAACAACTAACACCAACACCAGCAACAGCACCACAGCCGGTAAACAACACCGCTGGTAAACAACACCGCTGGTAAACAACACCGCAGGGGCCGCTAGCCGCGGCCCCCGCAGTGACCCCAAGTGGGGAAGAACGCCAACCACGCGCTCTTCCCCACTTGCATTCCCACTTTGCAGTCTTCATTCCGCCGCCGCCTGGTTGATGGTCAACTGCTGCTCTACCTTTGCCTGGCCAGCGCCCGTACCAGGGCTTTTGTCATTGAGCAGCGCTGCCATGTCAACGACACTGTCGATTGTGCCGTCGATGCCCTGCAGATTGCCTTGAGTGCAAGTTTCGGCGGGAACGAAATCTTGCGAGCCACCCATCGGTGAATACAGAGCATTCCGCGTCACAAAATTGCCCGCCCGTGCACAGCATCAACATGAATGGATCAACAGAAGCCGAAGACCCCAAGGCATTCCTGGAAGACCTGGCTGCAACGTCGCCCATTCTTGCGGCAAAGCTCGCCCGCCTGCCGGCTGAACAGGCAGCCATGATTTTTGGGGAACGGCCCGCTGAAGGCGGTATAAGGACAGGCACGCCTGGCAGCTGAGGGGAATTCTGTCGGTGCTGTGTGTCAGAGTCTTTATATGACTGCTCCACTTCTTGCCCACGCTACCGACTACGGACGTATGTACGCCCGCTCCACAACAGAGCAATTCTCTGTCCCCTCAATCACCACGGTGATAGGGCAGCAGGCGCATTCGCTGGACGGTTGGTTCAGTTATATGGGAGCAAGCAGCTTGGCCGCAGATCCCGAACTTCCCGCCGTGCTTGGCAGCCCGGTAAGAATCCGGCAGGCGGTCAACAAGGCCTCCAAAGCTGCCGAGACCTACAGGGACCAAGCCGCGGCAAGAGGCGATCGCGTCCACAATTACTGCGAGCAGGTAGCCCTGCGCGCCCTGGGTCGTCCGCACCGGATGCAGGAATGCCGCGATGAGCTTGCCTCCCACGGTGAGCAGGCCTTCGCAGCCCGCTTCGACGAATGGTGGGAGCTCTACAGGGTGGAGCCGCTGGCTCCGGAAATCACTGTCTGGAACAAGACCGTTGGCTACGCCGGCACTCTTGACCTCGTTGCGCGGATTAACGGGCGCATCTGCCTGATCGATTACAAGACCAAGGGCACCACCCGCGACGGCACTGTTAAGGCCCTCGACGACAAAGTCGTGATGCAACTCGTGGCGGGGATGAAGGCGGAAGAGAGCCTCGTGGACCCGGTAGCGGGGGAGTGGGAGCCATGGAAGTTTGGTGAGAACCCCATGTTGTTGGCGGTCGCCATCGGAGAAACCGAAGTAAGACCCCAACGAGCCAACCCGGACGTCCTTAAGCACCATTGGTGGAAGTTCTGTGCCCTGAGGCGCGTCTGGGAGATGTCAGCCGATGTAACTGCGGCTGGGCAGGCACTCATGCCCGTCCCACCGCCGTCGTTCGTGTCGCCGTCGTTGGAGTCCGCGTCCCTGGTGCCTGCCGGCGCTGGGACTGCCGCTGCTGGGGCTGGGGACAACGGCAGCAGCCTGCACTCAACTAAACTGGCTTAGGCTCCGCAACAGCCGGACCAGAGTGTGACGATCGTGAGGACTGACAGCAGATGGCAATTTTGAGTATCCGAATCATTGGGGATCCGGTGTTGCGCACCGTAGCCGATCCCGTCACTGAATTCGGTCCGGAGCTCGCCAAGCTGGTCACAGACATGATGGAAACCATGGAGGACGTGGAAGGCGCAGGCCTTGCCGCTCCCCAGGTGGGCGTCAGCCAGCGCGTCTTCACCTATCGCATTGGTGGTGTTGAGGGCCACATCATCAACCCGGTCCTTGAAAACAGCGAAGATTTCCAGCCTGACGAAGTCGAGGGCTGCCTTTCCATACCCGGCCTTGGTTTCCCGGTACGCCGTCACCGCGCAACGCGGGCTACCGGCGTGGATCTCAATGGCAATCCGGTATCGGTTGAGGCGGAGGGAATGCTGGCACGTTGCTTCCAGCACGAGACTGATCACCTGGACGGCGTCCTTTTCACGGACAGGCTTGAGGGCCAAGACCGAAAAGCCGCGCTGCGTGCCATCCGAAACGCCAACTACCACGCTGTGACCGAGCAGACCACGTCCAAGCGGGCAAGCTCTGTTGGGTCCAGCTTCGGTGGCGGTAGTTTCGAGGCTCCCGAGTGAGGGTCCTCTTTGCAGGAACCCCCGCCGTTGCCGTCCCATCCTTGGACGCCTTGGTGAAGGCCGGGTTCGACGTCGTTGCAGTCCTGACCCGCCCGGACGCACCGTTGGGACGCAAACGCGTCCTGACGCCGTCGCCCGTTGCCGCCCGAGCAGAGGAACTTGGCATCGAGGTCATTCGCGCTGCCAGGGTGGATGCTGACACTACGGCTCGAATTGCTGAAATTGCTCCAGATGTAGCCGCCATCGTGGCTTATGGGGGGATCGTGCCTCGCGCTGCCCTGGGCGTTCCGCGGCATGGCTGGGTCAATCTCCACTTCTCGCTTCTGCCCGCTTGGCGTGGCGCCGCTCCAGTGCAGCGCTCCATCATCGCAGGTGACGACGTCACTGGGGCGGCTACCTTCCAACTGGAAGAAGGGCTGGATACCGGGCCGGTGTTTGGCACGCTAACCGAAACCGTGCGGACGGATGACACTGCTGGCGATCTTCTTGAGCGTCTTTCCCTCAGTGGCGCCGTCCTCCTCAGCCAGACGCTGTCCGCCATCGACGCCGGTCAGGCGGCACCGCAGCCGCAGACCGGCGAGGTGTCCCTGGCCCCCAAACTGTCGCTCGAGGACGGACGGTTGGACTGGCAGCAGCCGGCCCTTGCCCTGAATCGAAGGGCACGTGGCGTGACGCCCGAGCCGGGCGCGTGGACAACGCTGGAGGGTCAACGGATCAAGCTTGAACCCGTAGGGCTCCGGCCCGACGTCACGGATATTGCTCCCGGAGCCGTCCGCGTCGATGGAAAGTCAGTGCTGGTAGGCACTGGTTCCCATGCAGTGGAATTGGGGCGGATTCAACCCGCCGGCAAAAAGATGATGTCGCCGGCCGACTGGGCCCGCGGCTTGGCTGCACCTGAGAAAGTGGTATTCGAATGAGCGAGTCCGGCCGGCGAGGCCCCAACAACAGCGGGAGCCGGGACGGTGGCGGACACGCCAATCGTGGAGGCCGCAGCGACAGCAAGCGCAATGCCCAAGGCAGGGAACGAAACAGGGGGCCCCAGAGGGGCTACTCCAACAATGCCCCATCCCAACGCACGCGCCGTGCTGATCCTGCGCGCTTGGTAGCTTACGAAGTCCTCCGCGCCGTCGCCTCGGAAGACGCGTACGCCAATCTTGTCCTTCCCGCCAGAATCCGGGAACACCGGCTGGACCGCCGCGACGCCGGTTTTGCCACCGAGCTGAGCTATGGTGCCTTGCGAGGTCAGGGCACCTACGATGCCATCCTGGCCCGCTGCGTGGACCGGCCCCTCGAGCAACTCGATCCGGCGATCCTTGATGCCCTACGCATCGGCGCCCATCAGCTGCTCTCCATGCGTGTCCCTGCACATGCTGCGCTGGACCAAACCGTTGGCCTGGCCCGCGCGGTCATCGGCGCCGGGCCGTCTGCGCTCATCAACGCCGTCCTGCGCAAAGTCACCGCGCACACCATGGCTGAGTGGCTGGACATCCTGCTGGAGCAGGAGACCGACGAGACCAAGATTGCTGCCCTGCGTCACGCTCACCCGGAATGGATCGTCCGCGCACTTCGCCAGTCGCTGGTGAACCATGGGAGATCTAAAACCGAGATTGACGCCCTGCTGGAGGCCGACAACGCGGCGCCCGTAGTTAATCTGGTTGCCCTGCCAGGGTTGGGGAACCTTGATGAAGCTTTCGAGAACGGGGCTACAGCCGGAGAGCTGGTAGAGGACTCCGCGCTGTCGGCCGGAGGCGATCTTGGCCGGCTCGAGTCAGTCCGAAAGGGCACTACCCGAGTTCAGGATGTTGGCTCACAACTCGTAGCCCGCGCCGTTGCAAGCGTCGATCTCGGCGCACCTGCCCGGGAAGGAGAGCGCTGGCTGGACTTGTGCGCAGGTCCAGGAGGCAAAGCTGCCTTGCTTGCCGCCTTGGCTCACCGCGATGGCGCCACGTTGCTGGCCAACGAGCCCGCCCCGCACCGCGCCAAGCTGGTCCAGCAGGCGCTGTCTGCGGTGCCTGCGGAATCCTGGGCGGTGCGGACCGGTGATGGCCGGGAGGTTGGCGGCGAACAGCCCGACTCCTTTGACCGGGTGTTGGTGGACGTTCCCTGCAGTGGTCTTGGTGCCTTGCGCAGGCGTCCCGAATCACGGTGGCGTCGCGCACCCAAGGACATCGCGGACCTTGGTCCACTGCAGCGTGAACTGCTGGCGTCGGCGATCGACGCCGTCAAGCCCGGTGGCGTGGTGGCTTACGTGACGTGTTCACCTCACCCGGCGGAAACCACCGCCGTTGTGGGTGACGTCATGGGAAAGCGTGATGACCTTGAGATGCTCGACGCCGGACAGGCACTGGACGCTGTTAGCCTCACCGGAGGCCTTGGGGCCGGGCACGAGCTTACGGCCCAGCTTTGGCCGCACGTTCACCACACGGATGCCATGTTCATGGCGCTCATCCGTAAGAAGTCCTAGCTCCGCAAAAAAGTCCTGGTTCCGCAGGAAGTCCTACCCAGCGGCCACCCTCGCTTGAACTCAATCGATAAAACAACTGACCCAAAGGGGCTGCCTTGTCTCAGTGCTGTATCAACCCGAGCATCCTGTCCGCAGACTTCGTCAACCTTGAGGCGGAGCTGCAGCGGATCGGCAATGCCGATGCTGTGCACGTGGATGTCATGGACAACCACTTCGTTCCCAACCTGACGCTTGGCCTGCCCGTGGTACAGCGGATCCAAGCTGTCAGCCCGGTTCCCTTGGACGCGCACCTGATGATTTCAGACGCTGACCGGTGGGCACCTGCCTATGCGGACGCCGGCGTCGCCTCGGTGACATTTCATGCCGAGGCTGCCATGGCGCCGGTCAAGCTTGCCCGTGAACTGCGGGCCCGGGGCTCAAAAGCCGGTATGGCATTGCGGCCCGCCACTCCGGTTGAGCCGTATTTGGACATGCTCAGCGAACTGGACATGCTCCTGATCATGACGGTTGAACCGGGCTTTGGTGGCCAGTCCTTCCTGGACATCACCTTGCCCAAGATCCGCCGCGCCCGCGCAGCCATTGACGGATCCGGCATCGGTGTGGCCATCCAGGTGGATGGCGGGATCACTGAGGAAACCATCCTCCGCGCAGCTGAAGCAGGCGCGAACGTCTTCGTGGCAGGCTCGGCTGTGTACGGGGATGAAGACCCTGCGGCGGCAATTGATCGGCTCCGCGCGGCCGGGTCCAAGGCTGCGATGACGGGCGGCTCGGCGAAACCGTGACGACCGTCATCAGATGTTACGAAGATTGCGGGGAATAGCTCAGGCATCGCCGCAGTTGTGGCAGAATAGCAACACACATACGTGCTCCGGGGTCGGTGTAAGTCCGAACCGGCGGTTATAGTCCGCGACCCGCGCGCCTTGGGATCCAAGCAATTGGAAACCGCTGGCAAACGGTTGAACCGGTGGAATTCCGGTACCGACAGTTAAAGTCTGGATGGGAGAAGCACGTACAGTCATGCTGTGTGCGTCCTTAGGGACGCCGCGCAGTGTGCTGTCGTACACCCCCGGAGCCATCGCGGCTTACTGGGAAGGAACGGCATGGACTTTCTGCGATGGCTCTTCGAAGCACAGATTCCCGTTGGAGGATCTGCGCTTGTTTTACGCGAAGTGCTTGGCAACATCTTTGGGCTCGCCAGCGCCCTCGGCGGAATGCGCCGCAAAGTCTGGGCGTGGCCTATAGGCATCGTGGGGAATATCCTCCTGCTGACGGTCTTCCTCGGCAACGTTTTCGGCGCAGCCGCTCCCGCAACCCTCTGGGGACAGGCTGCCCGGCAGATCATGTTCATTGTCGTCGCCGTCTACGGTTGGTACCGCTGGCAGCAAGGCCGGCAGGCCAGCTCCCAGGGACGGGCAATCGTTCCAGGCTGGGCCAGTACCAAAGTCCGCATCGCCCTTCTTGGGGCAATGGTGGCTGGAACGGCCGCCTTGACACCGCTCTTTGACGCGCTGGGCTCCTACCCGCCCGTGTGGGCTGATGCCTGGACGTTCACAGGTTCGCTGCTTGCCACTTACGGTATGGCCCGCGGATGGACGGAGTTCTGGCTCATCTGGGTAGCCGTTGACATAGTTGGCGTCCCATTGCTCTTCAGCGCCGGATACTACGCCAGTGCCGTCATGTACCTCTTCTATGGCTTCTTTACGCTGACCGGTTTCTTCGTGTGGTGGCGGGCAGAGAAGCGCGAACGTGCCTCGGCTGGCCCCGCTCCGGCTGTTGTGGGAGTCGCTCCGTGACTCTGAACCCCAAATTCTTCAATACCGCCGAGACTGCGGCTATGGACGTAGCCCTTACCGCGGCCTTGGGCGGGCCGCGTGGAGCCAACCCGTTGGTGGGCGCCGTTGTGCTCAGTCCCGGGGGCGAACAGCTCGCCATTGGCTACCATCGGGGGGCCGGCACAGCCCACGCCGAGGCAGATGCCATTCTTGAGGCACGCCGTCAGGGAGTGGACCTTGCAGGAACCACCATGGTGGTCACCCTGGAGCCCTGCAACCATGTGGGCCGTACCGGTCCCTGCGCACAGGCCATCATTGAGGCCGGAATCTCCAGGGTGATTTACGCCGTCGACGATCCCCACGATCCCGCTGCGGGCGGCGCCCGCAC
This sequence comes from Arthrobacter sp. 21a14, assembly GCA_050627125.1. GTDB lineage: Bacteria > Actinomycetota > Actinomycetes > Actinomycetales > Micrococcaceae > Arthrobacter. Next base: position 2,566,138 of record CP192487.1, read on the forward strand.
GTTGAAAGCAGCGGGAGTCGACGTCGAATCCGGGCTCGCCGCCGACAAGGCGTTTGACCTCAATCGCGAATGGTTCGACGCCGTCGCAACCAAACGTCCGTTCGTCACGTTGCACATTGCCCAGACGCTGGACAGCCGCATCGCCGCCGTGGACGGTACCAGCCAATGGATCTCCAGTCCTGAGTCCCTCGCGGACAACCATGCGTTGCGGGGACTCATCGACGCGATCCTGGTGGGCACAGGCACGGTACTTATCGACAACCCCCGGCTTACGGCCCGGGCATCCGACGGTAGCCTGGCTCAGCGCCAGCCGCTCCGCGCCGTCATGGGTTTGAGGGACGTTCCCCAAGACGCGGCGGTACGCGGAACCGATGGCCTTTTTGTGCACCTGCAAAGCAGGGACCCGGCGGAAGCGCTCAGCCAACTGTTCCACCAAGGCGTCAGGCACGTCATGGTGGAAGGCGGATCCAGCATCCTCAGTACGTTCCTTGCTGCTGGCTTGGTGGACGAACTGATCGTCTATCTTGCTCCCACCCTTTTGGGGTCCGGAACGGCCGCTCTGAACGACCTCGGCATTACCACCTTGGCCGATGCCCAACACTGGGCCTGGGACGATGCCGGTGGCGGGGCTGTACAGACCCTGGGCAACGATCTTCGGCTGCATTTGCGGTCAATGAGATCGGCAACCAAGACAGCACCAGCCAGCACTACCAAGAATTCCATTCCGCGCAGTGAAGCTGCGGAATACGTCACAGGAGGACACTAGATGTTTACCGGAATCGTTGCCGAACAGGGCTCCGTCCTGGGTATTGACCGCGACGGCGATGCTAGCGCGACGCTGCGGCTGAAAGCCCCGACCACCACAGAAGGTCTCCCGTTGGGAGGATCCATCGCAGTCAATGGAGTCTGCCTCACCGCCACTCAGATTGACGGGCAGGATTTCAGCGTCGACGTCATGGGGGAGACCCTGGTCCGTACCACCATCGGCGAGTTGGCCGCGGGCGATACGGTGAACCTTGAACGCTGCGTCCCTGCGGGTGGGCGCCTCGACGGCCACGTGGTCCAAGGACATGTTGACGGCGTGGGTGAGCTGCTGGAACGTGAGCCCCTGGGCAACTGGGACCGTTTGAGGTTTGGCGTCCCTGGCCCGCTGGCACGATACATCGCCGAGAAGGGTTCGATCGCCGTCGACGGTGTTTCGCTGACCGTGACGGCCGTGAGTGCAGCTGCTGAAGCGGCTCCCTGGTTCGAAGTAGGGCTTATCCCTACGACTCTGGAGGAGACAGGCCTGGGGGCTAAGCCGGTTGGTGCCCGGGTGAACCTGGAAGTGGACGTGCTTGCGAAGTACACCGAAAGGCTCCTGTCCTTCGCTCCGCAGGGCTCCCCGGCGCACCGCGCGAACGTGGACACTGCCAACGAGGAGTCAGCCAGCGAGTCAGCCGGAAACCCGGAGGCTGCGCGATGAGTACCCCGACCAAGACGGTCTCGACGGCGACGGATCGTACGGGCCTGGATCCCGTGGAAGCTGCCATCGCGGCGATGGCTGCCGGCCAGGCAGTCATCGTGGTGGACAACGAAGACCGCGAGAATGAAGGCGACATCATTTTCGCTGCCGAACACGCCACGCCCGCCCTCATGGGGTGGACCATCCGGTATTCATCGGGCGTCATTTGCGTTCCGCTTGAAGCGGAACGTGCGGATGCCCTTGCGCTTCCGCCCATGGTGGCAGTCAATGAGGACGCCAAAGGTACTGCCTACACTGTTTCCTGCGATGCGGCCATCGGAGTGAGCACTGGTATCTCGGCTACGGACCGCGCATTGACGGCCAGGATCCTCGCCGATCCGGAGAGCACTCCAGCGGCGATCACGCGCCCCGGGCATATTTTCCCGCTTCGGGCGGTTAAGGGGGGAGTGCGTGAACGTCCGGGACACACGGAAGCAGCCGTGGACCTGTGTCGGCTTGCCGGGCTTGCTCCGGTGGGCGTGATCGCTGAGTTGGTACATGACGATGGTGAAATGATGCGCCTGGACAGTCTGCGTGATTTCGCCGCCGAACACGGATGCCCCCTCATCTCCATTGAGGATCTGGTGGCATACGTCGACGCGGTAGAGTCCCAGACGGCACACGTTTCAGTGGCAGACGAGGAGAAGCGATGACCGCACCGACAACGCGCAGCAGCGGCGACACCGAGCCCACACCCCACCCGGTGAGCGGCGGCCCGATTGTCCAGCTGCCCACAGCCTTTGGGGACTTTGTAGCCCAGGCCTGGACGGACCACGTTACGGGCGTGGAACACCTTGCCGTGAGTTCCCCCAACCCGCCTAAGGATGGCCAGGCCCCACTGGTGCGCCTGCACTCCGAATGCCTCACTGGCGACGTCTTCGGATCCTATCGTTGCGATTGCGGCGAGCAATTGGCCTTTGCCCTTGAGCTCATCCACGCTGAGGGTGGAACACTCCTGTACTTGCGGGGCCAGGAAGGGCGCGGCATTGGTCTCGCCAACAAGATCAAGGCCTACGCGCTGCAGGAAGCCGGTTTCGATACCGTCGAGGCCAACGAACAGCTGGGCCTGCCGGTAGACGCACGCTCCTACGGTGCCGCGGGTCAGATCCTGGCCGAGATGGGCCTGCATGAAGTCCGGTTGCTCAGCAACAATCCGGACAAGCAGAACCGCCTGGCCCAGGCTGGCGTCGCGGTGGTGGAAATGGTTCCCACCGAGGTTCCTTCGCGTGAACAGAACGTTCGCTATTTGCAGACCAAGAAAGACCGGATGGATCACCGTCTGACGCTCGAAACCGAGCCCGTCGGCAACGGAAAGACCCCGTCCCGAAGCCCCTTTGACAACGAACAAGACTGAACGGAATTCCAGCAAACAATGAGCGGACACGGCGCACCCACCATCGACCTCACCACCCTCAAGCCCGAGGAAACCTCGCAGCTCAAGCTCGCCATTGTGGCAGCAAGCTGGCATACCCAGATCATGGATGGACTGGTAGATGGTGCACTCCGCGCGGCCAAGGAAGCCGGCATCGCCGAGCCCACCCTGCTGCGCGTCCCCGGCAGCTTCGAACTCCCGGTTGCCGCGGCCCGGCTCGCACCGCACTTTGACGCCGTCGTGGCCCTCGGTGTGGTTATTCGCGGCGGAACGCCGCACTTTGAGTACGTATGCCAAGCCGCGACGTCGGGACTCACCGATGTCAGCGTCCGCACCGGCGTTCCGGTCGGGTTCGGCGTCCTGACCTGCGATACGGAACAGCAGGGCTTGGACCGCGCAGGCCTCCCGGGCTCCAACGAAGACAAGGGACACGAGGCAGTCACCGCGGCCCTTGCCACGGCAGTGACGCTGAAGCAGTACAGCTGACACTGAAGCCGTCGAGCAGACGCTGGGACAGCAAGCGTTGAAGGGGATGTGGGTGTGTCTTCACTCACATCCCCTTCGTCATGCAACGCCCCAACAAGCGGTGCCAGCCCCTAAGCAAGTAGTCTGTAGGGCGTGAAGAATTTCGAGACGCTGTTCGCAGAACTGAGTGAGAAAGCAGCGACCCGCCCGGCAGGCTCGCGTACGGTTGCCGAACTGGACTCCGGAATCCACGGCATCGGTAAGAAAGTGGTCGAAGAGGCCGCCGAAGTCTGGATGGCCGCCGAGTACGAATCCGATGAAGCCGCTGCCGAGGAAATCTCCCAGTTGCTGTACCACCTGCAGGTCCTCATGCTCGCCAAGGGCCTCAGCCTGGAAGACGTTTACAAGCATCTCTAGCCACGCCACTCCGCCTCAATGAGCGGAGCCAGCTGCGTGGCCGAAGTGCCTGAAAACCTCCATTCCAAACAGAAAGTCTCCCCATGCTCCGTGTAGCAGTCCCCAACAAGGGATCCCTGTCAGAAGCCGCCTCTGCAATGTTGTCCGAGGCTGGGTACCGCCAGCGCCGCGACACCCGCGAACTGGTGATGGTTGATCCCGACAATGACATTGAGTTCTTCTTCCTGCGCCCCCGCGACATCGCGGTGTATGTGGGCCAGGGAACCCTGGACGTCGGAATCACCGGACGCGACCTCCTACTTGACGCAAAGGTGGAAGCCGAAGAACTCCTTCCCTTGGGCTTTGCCCCTTCTACCTTCCGTTTCGCCGGCCCCGTAGGTGACTTCACCGGCGTCGAACAGCTCGAAGGCAAGCGCCTCGCCACCAGTTACGACGGGCTCCTGCGCGACTATCTGGCGGATCGGGGCGTGAACGCCAAGGTGGTCCGACTGGACGGTGCCGTCGAGTCATCGGTGCGGCTCGGCGTTGCCGACGCCATTGCCGACGTCGTCGAGACCGGCAACACCCTCAAGGCAGCCGGGATGGAAATCTTCGGCGATCCCATTCTTAAGTCCGAGGCCGTGCTGATCAGGCGCACAGGTCCCGGTGGGGCCGCGAACGGCACTGCCAAGGAAATCGACGTCCTCATCCGGCGCCTGCAGGGCGTCCTTGTGGCGCGGCAGTACGTGCTGATGGACTACGACATCCGCAAGGACCTGGTGGAGGACGCTGCTGCGCTCACCCCCGGCCTTGAATCACCCACCGTTTCCCCCCTGCGGGACTCGGAATGGGTGGCCGTGCGTTCCATGGTCCCCAAGAAGGAAACCAACCGCATCATGGATGAGCTGTACGATCTGGGCGCCCGCGCCATCCTGGTCAGCAGCATCCACGCCTGCCGTATCTGACCGGATCCCCTGAGCAGCGCACAGCAGAATTAAGGAGCAGCACATGGCTGTAGCCGTACGCGTCATTCCCTGCCTGGACGTCGATGCTGGCCGCGTGGTCAAAGGCGTCAACTTCGAAGGCCTGAGGGACGCCGGAGATCCGGTGGAACTTGCCCACCGGTACGACAATGGCGGTGCAGATGAACTGACGTTCCTTGACGTCACCGCATCATCGGGCAACCGAGAAACCACGTTCGATGTTGTGCGTCGCACCGCCGAGGAAGTCTTCATTCCGCTGACTGTGGGCGGCGGCGTCCGCGGCGTGGCAGAGGTGGACAAACTTCTGCGCTTCGGTGCGGACAAGGCATCGATCAACACCGCAGCCGTGGCCCGGCCTGAGGTCATCGATGAAATCACGCGCCACTTCGGCTCCCAGGTCCTGGTGCTCTCCGTGGATGCGCGCCGTACCCGCGAAGGCGACGCCCCGACGTCGTCCGGTTTTGAAGTCACCACCCATGGTGGCAGGACCGGGACGGGAATCGACGCCATCGCCTGGGCCAAGGAAGCCGCAGATCGGGGCGTGGGAGAAATCCTGCTGAACTCGATCGACGCTGACGGCACCAAGGACGGATTCGATCTTGAACTGATCCGCCTTGTTCGTGGGGCCGTCAACATTCCGATCATCGCCTCCGGTGGTGCCGGGAAGCCTGCGCATTTCCCGCCAGCCGTGGAGGCCGGCGCAGACGCCGTGCTGGCAGCTTCGGTGTTCCACTTCGGTCCGGATGACATGATCGCCCAAGTCAAAGCTGCTATTCGCGAGGCTGGCTTCGAAGTCAGGTAGCTCCGTCTGCCAAAAGCAACGCGGGGTCACTTTTGGCCCATCTCCGCAAGGAGGATGGGCCAAAAGTGACCCCGCGTTGTCTGTCTTAAAGGCCGATGTCTGCGGTTTGCAAAAGCGCGACGGCGTCCGGCTGGCCTTCGAAGGTGACGAGGGCTTGGCTGGTGCGTCCATGGGCATGCATCAGCAACTCGCCGGGTTCGCCCACAATCGCTACCGAAACTGGAGCGCGTTTGGCCACGTGCCGGGGGCCGGAAGGCCGCACCAGAACGATGCCGAGGTCTACGCCGCGGTAAAGGAAAGCCGCCCGCTTGATCAGTTCATCCCACAATGCATCCGAGTACGCTTCGTCGAGGGCCCGGGGTGCCCAGCGGTCACCCGCGCGGCGGATGTCTTCGGTGTGGACGAAGTATTCGATGAGATTCGACGTTTCGTCCAGCGCCTTGATCTTCAAAGGGGAAAGGGCTGGGGGACCCGCGCGGAACGTCTTGACGAGCTCCGCGTAGTCGTCAGTGGTCTTGAGCTTGGCGGCGAGTTTGGCCGTCGCTTTGTCCGAAGCCTTGCCGAGGCTGGGGATCAGGAGGCCAATGCCCACGGCCGCTTTACGCTCCCGCAGGTAGAGGTGCGCCGCAAGATCCCGGGTGAGCCACCCTTGGCAGAGCGTGGGGGAGTCAGGTCCGGCCGCCAGCAGGGTTTCGGCCAGTACTTCTCGGGAAGGATCGACGAAATGCATCACTTGTGAAACTAGCACGATCAGGGCAAGGTTGCGCAGTGGAACCGCCGCAGAATACGGCTCCCATCAAAGGCACTAGACTTGATCTGATGTCAGAGCAGTCCGCCCCCAGTCCAACTCCCGCCGTGGAGCTCTCCAGCGACCCCGCGGAAACCCTGCCGCAGGAGATCGCCAGCGCTCTTAAACGCGACTCCGCAGGCCTTGTAGCCGCCATCATCCAGCAGCACGATACCCATGAGGTCCTCATGCTGGGCTGGATGGATGACGAGGCACTTCGCCGCACCATGACCACGGGACGCGTGACCTTTTATTCGCGCTCCCGCCAGGAATACTGGCGCAAGGGCGACACTTCCGGGCACGTACAGTTCGTGAAGTCGGTCGCCCTTGACTGCGACGGCGATGCCCTCCTGGTCCGCGTGGACCAGATCGGCGCAGCCTGCCACACCGGTACCCGGACCTGCTTCGACGGGCGCGACTTTTCGGTCGTAACGGGCCACCGCGATTAAGGCATCCCCTAGTTTCCCTGACGCACCACCTAAGACCAAAGGCGGAGAACAATAGCCATGCAGGACCTTGGAATCATCAGCCCGGGCCTGGAAGAGTTCCGCGAACTCGCCGTCCACAGCCGTGTCATCCCTGTCCGACTCAAAGTCCTGGCCGACGCCGAGACCCCCATCGGGCTGTACCGTAAGCTCGCCAAGGGCCAGCCCGGAACATTCCTCCTTGAGTCGGCAGCCGTTGGCGGTGCCTGGTCGCGCTATTCCTTCATTGGCGCCAAGTCCCGCGCCACCCTCACCACCAAGGATGGCCACGCACACTGGATCGGTGAGCCGCCAGTCGGCGTTCCCGTGGCCGGCAACCCGGTGGAAGCAGTCCGTGACACCATCGCCGCGCTGCAAACCGATCGTTTTGAAGGCCTGCCGCCCTTTACTTCCGGCCTGGTTGGTTTCCTGGGCTGGGAAGCCGTACGCCATTGGGAGAAGCTGACGGCGCCGCCGGAAGACGACCTCCAGCTGCCTGAAATGGCCCTGAACCTGGTCACCGACATGGCAGTTCATGACAATGTGGACGGCACTGTCCTCCTGATCGCCAACGCGATCAACTTCGACAACAGTTCCGAGCGTGTGGATGACGCCTGGCACGACGCCGTGGCGCGCGTTAAGGCGCTGCTGGACCAGGTCAGTACGCCTGTTGCCCAGCCGGTCTCGGTGCTGGAGCCGGCCGCATTGGATTTTGCGTCGAGTGTGCAGGAACGCTGGGACGAGGCCAAGTACCTGGAAGCCATCGATCGCGGCAAGGAGGCGATCGTCGATGGCGAGGTCTTCCAGGTAGTCATTTCGCGCCGCTTCGAGATGGAGTGCAAGGCCGACCCCCTGGACGTTTACCGCGTACTGCGCAACACCAACCCGAGCCCGTACATGTACATCTTCAGCCTCGAAGATGCGGACGGCCGCGAGTACTCGATCGTGGGTTCTTCGCCGGAGGCGTTGGTGACGGTAACCGGCGGCGAAGTCATCACGCACCCCATCGCCGGCTCGCGTCCCCGTGGCAAGACTGTTGAAGCTGACAAAGCCCTGGCCACGGAACTTTTGGCCGACCAGAAGGAACGGGCCGAGCACCTCATGTTGGTGGACCTGTCCCGTAACGACCTCTCCAAGGTCTGCGTTGCCGGCACGGTTGACGTCACCCAGTTCATGGAGGTGGAGCGGTTCAGCCACATCATGCACTTGGTGTCCACCGTGGTAGGCGAGTTGGCTCCGCATGCCAAGGCCTACGACGTCCTCAAGGCAACGTTCCCGGCAGGTACCCTTTCCGGTGCCCCGAAACCACGGGCGTTGCGCCTCCTGGACGAACTCGAACCCCACCGCCGCGGTATCTATGGTGGCGTTGTGGGTTACCTGGACTTTGCCGGTGACATGGACATGGCGATTGCCATCCGTTCTGCGTTGCTGCGTGAAGGCCGGGCCTACGTGCAGGCCGGCGGCGGGATTGTTGCTGACTCACACAAGCCGTCGGAAGCACTTGAAACTGTGAACAAGGCCGCTGCGCCGCTTCGGGCCGTGCACACGGCCGGTTCGCTGCAGAATATTTCCGCCGAGACAGTGCGGGACGCAGGAACCGTCGACGGCGGGACGCCGGCCTCATGACTGCTGAAGCACCGGGACCGACGGCGAGCACCTCGCCGCGTTGGGCACGGAAGTCAACGCTGGTTCTAGCAACGGCACTCCTGGCACTCGCTGTCTTTGGGACCACCACGCAGACCTGGATCGAGGTCCGTCTTGATCCGACAGCTGCCTCCAACAGTGACCTCCACGTTCAGGGCAGCAAGGCAGCCACGGCCGTTACCGCACTGGCACTTGTAGCACTTGCCGGTGGGTTGGCGGCCTCCATCGCGGGGCGGATCGCCCGCTGGATCATCGCGGCCCTCCTTGCCCTGTCCGCTGCCGGGATTATCCTCGCAGCCGCCACGGTCCTGTCCGATCCTCTCGGCGCAGCCCAGGGTTCCATCGCTGCGGCAACCGGCATCTCGGGAGGTCAGGCGAGCGTGGCCACGACCGTCTTCCCCGTCCTGGCAATCGTGGCGGGTGCCCTGCTGGCAGTGTGTGCAGTGGTCTTGCCGCTGGCCGGACGGCATTGGAAAACCCGCACCAAGTACGACGCCGCTGCCGTCAAAGAACGTGGTAGTGGACCCGTGGACGAGATCGACAGTTGGGACAGTCTTTCCCGCGGCGAAGACCCAACCTAGGCCGTCCAGCAGTCTTTCGGGCCGGTCTGGCGCAACATAAGCGCCGGCGCCGGTCCTGACGTCGGACGATGTCCCGGCCGCCGTCAATAAATGGCAGAATGTAAGCAGTATTCATCCTGAGGAGATTCCACATGAGCAAAACCACAGTGTCCGCAAACCAAGCTACCTCCACCATGGCCAGCCACGCTGATGCCATCGGCCACGGTAACAGCCCGGCTGCCTGGACCTGCGTGATTGTGATGCTGGTCGGCGCCCTGATTTCCTCCATTGCTTTCGTCATCGCCAGCACCCCCATCTTCATCGGTGGTGTTGTGGTCATGGTGGCCGGCCTCATCGTAGGTTGGGCCATGCGCAAGGCCGGCTACGGAGTGGGTGGCAGCAAGCTGCAGAACAACGGCCACTAATCGTGACCGTTCTTGACGACATCATCGTCGGCGTCAAGGAGGACATGGAGGCCCGCCGCCGGCTTGTGTCCCTCGTTGAGCTGAAGGACCGTGTTGCAGGCGCAGCACCCGCGCGTGACGCGTGGGCTGCCCTGGGTGGTCCTTCCTCGAACCGCGACGATCTCAAGGTCATCGCTGAAATCAAGCGTCGTAGCCCCTCCAAAGGCGATCTCGCACCAATTGATGACCCCGCCTCGCTCGCGGTGCAGTATGAGCATGGCGGAGCTTCGGTCATCAGCGTCCTTACCGAGAAGCGACGTTTCGGCGGATCGCTGGCAGATCTCGATGCCGTTCGTGCCGCCGTCGATATTCCCTTGCTGCGCAAGGACTTCACGGTGGACGAGTACCAGATCTGGGAAGCCCGTGCCCATGGTGCGGATCTCATTCTGCTGATCGTTGCGGCGCTGTCCGACTCGGAGCTGGCTGACTTCAGCGCCCTCAGCCATGAACTTGGCATGAACGTGCTGGTGGAAACGCATACCGATGAGGAAATTGAGCGTGCCGTCGCTGCGCAGGCCAAAATCATCGGCATTAACGTCCGCAACCTGAAGACGCTCGACGTCGACCGCTCAGTTTTCGGTTCACTGGCCGGTTTGATTCCGGCTGAGGCAGTGATTGTCGCGGAGTCCGGCGTGCGGACGGCCGAGGATGTTACGCACTATGCCGCGAGCGGCGCCAACGCCATTTTGGTGGGGGAGGCGCTGGTTAGCGACTCAACCCCGCGCGAACGCATCACCGAATTCAAGGCAGCTGGAGCTGCCGCCATCGCCGTCAGGAACTGAGGCAGTACCTGAAGCAAGGCGACAGCCATGAGGCAGCCCGGGCATGTGCCTGCGGCTGCCTTGTGGCACGTGGAACTACCCGATGAACTAACTTCGAACAGGACGGTGAGACTGATGGTGGACGCGCCAACAGCCAGCTCGGAAGAGAATGCGGCCGACGCATTCCTGCAAGGTGGCCATTCGCTGCGCAACGCGAGCGGGCCGTACTTCGGTAACTACGGTGGCCGTTGGATGCCCGAGTCACTTATCGCCGCACTCGACGAAGTCCAGGACACGTTCGAGAAAGCCAAGGCCGATCCCGAGTTCCTCGCGGAGTTGAAGGACCTCAACAAGAACTACTCCGGGCGTCCGTCGCTGCTGACAGAGGCCAAACGCTTCTCCAAGCACGCTGGTGGCGCGAGGATTTTCCTGAAGCGTGAAGACCTCAACCACACGGGTTCCCACAAGATCAACAACGTCCTGGGGCAAGCCCTCCTGGCCAAGCGCATGGGCAAGACCCGGGTTATTGCTGAAACCGGTGCAGGCCAGCATGGCGTTGCCAGTGCCACGGCGGCAGCCCTCCTGGGCCTTGAGTGCGTTGTCTACATGGGCGCGGAGGACTGCCGCCGCCAGGCCTTGAACGTTGCCCGCATGCAACTGCTCGGCGCCACCGTTGTTCCCGTGACCAACGGTTCGCAGACCCTCAAGGACGCCATCAACGACGCCCTGCGGGATTGGGTTTCGAACGTGGAGACCACCCATTACCTGCTGGGTACCGCGGCCGGAGCCCACCCGTTCCCTGCCATGGTCCGCTTCTTCCACGAAGTGATCGGCGAGGAAGCCCGCGCCCAGATCCTGGATCAGACCGGCAAGCTGCCCGACGCCATCTGTGCCTGCATTGGTGGTGGCTCCAATGCCATCGGCCTGTTCCACAGCTTCCTGGACGACGCTTCCGTGAAGATCTACGGCTTTGAGGCAGGTGGCGAAGGCGTTGAGACCGGGCGTCACGCCGCAGCAATCTCCCTGGGACGTCCCGGTGTGCTGCATGGTGCCCGTTCTTACCTGATGCAGGACGAAGACGGCCAGACCATCGAATCACACTCGATCTCTGCCGGACTGGACTACCCCAGCGTTGGACCGGAGCACTCGTACCTGGCGGACATCGGACGCGTGACATACGAGCCCATCACGGACACCGAAGCCATGGACGCCTTCAGCCTCCTGTGCCGGACCGAGGGCATCATCCCCGCTATCGAGTCTGCGCACGCGCTTGCCGGTGCCATCAAAGTGGGCCAGCGCCTCACCGAGGGCAAAGAGGACCCTTCCGAAATCTCCGTGATCGTGAACCTGTCCGGTCGCGGGGACAAAGACGTGGAAACCGCAGCCGCATGGTTCAACATGTTGGACGAAGAAGGTCACGTCAAGGGGACCACCCTGTCTACCCGCAAGCCCAAAGGTCCTGCAGAACGCACCTCCGAAGCAGCCGTGGACGTAAACGAGGACCAGAACTGATGACTGAACAATTCGCCAGCAAATCCGCTGCAGCTATCGACCGCGCCAAGGCCGAGGGCCGGGCAGCCCTTATCGGATACCTTCCGGCGGGCTACCCTACGGTCCAGGACAGCATCGAAGCAGGCATTGCCCTGGCACGGAACGGTGCCGACCTCATCGAGATCGGTATTCCCTACTCCGACCCCGTGATGGACGGACCTGTCATCCAGGCTGCTACCACCGAAGCCATCAACAACGGTTTCCGGGTCGCCAATGTCTTCGACGTCGTTGCAGGGATCACTGCCGCAACTGACGCCGCCGTGTTGGTCATGACTTACTGGAACCCCGTCATGCGCATGGGCGTGGATGAGTTCTCCCGCCGCCTGGCTGAATCCGGGGGAGCAGGCCTTATTACTCCGGACCTTATTCCGGATGAAGCCAGTGAGTGGTTCGAGGCCTCGGACAAGTACGGACTGGACAGGGTCTTCCTGGTGGCTCCGTCATCCACGCCCGAACGCCTGGATATGACTGTCAAGGCCAGCCGTGGCTTTGTGTACGCCGTCTCCATCATGGGTGTGACCGGTACACGCCAGTCCGTCAGCAGCACAGCCGAAGACGTCGTGGCACGTGCCCACGCTGCAGGTGCTGAACGGGTTTGCGTTGGCCTCGGTGTTTCCAACCCAGATCATGTCCGCGAGATAGCTGCCTACGCTGACGGCGTGATCGTCGGCACCGCACTCGTGGCGGCCCTCCGCGACGGCGGCGTTGACGCCGTCGGCCAACTCACCAAGAACCTCAGCGCCGGCTTGGGCCGCGCAGCTGCAGACGCCTAGGAAAAGGAAACAGCGAAGCCCCATGCAGACCGTCCTCCACGCAGCGGCAATGGTTCCACTGAGCATCCCGAGCCCATCGTGGTCCGGTTTCGACATTCCGCTGCCGTGGGGGACGCTGCGTATCCACGCTTACGCCCTCTGCATCCTGGCGGGCATCATCATCGGGCTATGGTTGACGTCAGCCCGATGGAAGCGCCGTGGAGCCCCCGACGGGAGCCTGTGGGATATCGCCATTTGGGCGATTCCTTTCGGCATCATCGGTGGCCGGCTTTACCACGTGTTTTCGTCCCCGGATGCGTACTTCGGCCCTGGGTTCGACGGCACAGGTGACCTCTCCCTGATTCCGCAGATACAGCGAGGCGGCCTGGGTATTTGGGGAGCCGTGCTGCTTGGCGCCGTGGGTGCCTGGATCGGTTGCCGTCGGGCGGGCGTCAAGCTCACGGCGTTCCTGGATGCCGCGGCTCCCGGATTGCTGCTTGCCCAGGCGATCGGACGTTGGGGCAACTGGTTCAACCAGGAACTCTTCGGTGCCCCCACAACGTTGCCGTGGGGCCTCCAGATCGACCCTGCCAACGCCAACTTCCCAGCGGGTATGCCTGCGGACACGCTCTTCCACCCGACGTTCCTCTATGAATTCCTGTGGAACATCCTGGGCGTCGCAATTCTGCTCCTGCTGGACCGGAAGTTCCACTTCCGCCGGGGACGCCTGTTCTGGCTCTACGCGATGTATTACACGCTTGGCCGCGTGTGGATCGAAGCGCTCAGGATTGACGACGCCGAGCAGATCAGCCTCTTCGGGATCACCACCAGGCTGAACGTGTGGACGAGCATCTTCGTCTTTATTGCAGCGCTGGTTATCTTCCTTGTTCTCGGCAGGGGAGGACGGCCGAAGCCGGATACCCCTTATTTACCGGGCCGGGAACCCGAAGCGACGCCGTCCAAAGATGAGGCTTCCGTGACGAGCGTCACCAGTCATGATGTGGACCCATCTGTCTCGGATAGTGGTTCCCGTGGTAATCTCCCAGATAACCAAAGCGATCCGGGCCACGTTGACGAGCCGCAGGATGCAGCAGGAGATTCCGCAAAGGACACAACGTCCAAGGCGGAATCGGAATCTGCTGCGACTGCCGCAAGGAAGGCCCCCGGATCCTCGCTGGAAGCTGACGACACCAAGTAGTCGCTTCCGGCAAAGGGGCAACAGAGTCACCGCTCGTAGGGCCCAGTCCACAGCGTCGTGGCACCCCGGAAACCGGATCGCAGCATACCGATGTTCACTGGTCAAGCCGGGGCCAGTGGTCTGCGTAACTGTTAGTTGCGTTTGATTGGCTGGCCTACAATTCCAATAACTAGCGCTTTGTTGTGCCCATCACAAGGGCATGCAAGGTGGGGCCAACGTTGTCCCTTCCATACGCACGATCACGAGGAAGGACGTCTCCCATGACCCATCTTCATAACCCCGGTTGGTCCGAAAATATCGAACCGCAGGGTGCCATGTCTCCATTCAAGCGCTTTGCTGCGCTTCCGGAGGCCCGGGGTCTTTACAACCCGGACAAGGAGAAGGACGCCTGCGGCCTGGCAATTATCGCCACGCTCCGCGGGGAACCGGGATACGACATCGTGGAAGCGGCTCTGACTGCCCTCCGCAATCTCGAACACCGCGGCGCCGTGGGCGCCGATGAAGGTACTGGCGACGGTGCGGGCCTGCTCATGCAGGTTCCGGACGAGTTCTTCCGGGCCGTCACAGAATTCGAACTGCCCGGTCCGGGCCAGTATGTGGTGGGTACCGCTTTCCTTCCTGCTGAATCGCGCGAAGCAGCTACGGCCAAGGCCGGTATCGAAGCTCTTGCAGCGGATGAGGGCCTCACGGTCCTTGGTTGGCGTGAGGTTCCCGTGGTCGCAGACCTCGTGGGCGCCATGGCACGGGCCTGTATGCCGTACTTCTCACAGCCCTTCTTTGCATCCGCTACCGGCGAGCAGCTTGAGCGCAACGAACTTGACTCCCGCGCCTGGCGAATCCGCAAGCGGGCCCAGAACAAGTACGGCGTGTACTTCCCCTCGCTGTCCTCGCGCACCATTGTGTACAAGGGCATGCTGACGACGGCCCAGTTGGAGCCGTTCTATCCCGACCTTTCGGATCAGCGTTTCAAGACGAAGCTGGCCATTGTCCACTCACGCTTCTCCACGAACACTTTCCCGTCGTGGCCTCTGGCGCAGCCGTTCCGCACCATCGCCCACAACGGCGAAATCAACACGGTCAAGGGCAACCGCAACTGGATGCGCGCACGCCAGTCGCAGTTGGCCAGCCCGCTGCTGGGCGACACCCCCGAAGAGCTGTACCCGATCTGCACCCCGGGTGCCTCGGACTCTGCCTCCTTCGACGAAGTAGCCGAGCTCCTTTGGCTCTCCGGCCGCCCGATCACGCACTCGATCATGATGATGATCCCGGAGGCGTGGGAGAACCACGCAACCATGGATCCGGCCCGCCGCGCCTTCTACGAGTACCACTCGCTGCTCATGGAGCCGTGGGACGGTCCCGCCGCTGTGTCCTTCACTGACGGCAACCTCGTTGGAGCAACCCTTGACCGCAATGGCTTGCGCCCGGGACGTTACTGGATTACTGAAGATGGCCTGATCATTTTTGCCTCGGAAGTGGGCGTCATCGAGGTCGAGCCTTCCAACGTGGTCAAGAAGGGTCGCGTTGCCCCTGGCAAGATGTTCCTGGTGGACACCGAGGCCGGCCGCATCATCGACGACGCCGAGGTCAAGGCCGAGGTCGCTGCAGCCAACCCGTGGGCCCAATGGCTCAAGGACAACCTGATCGACATCAACGAGCTCCCCGAGCGGGAGCACGTACGCCACACTGCTGCATCGGTCAACATCCGCCAGCGGACCTTCGGTTACACCACTGAAGAACTGAAGATCCTGCTCGGCCCCATGTCCCGCACGGGCGCTGAGCCCCTGGGTGCCATGGGTTCCGATACCCCGGTTGCCGTACTGTCCAAGCGTCCGCGCTTGCTGTTCGACTACTTCGTGCAGTCCTTCGCCCAGGTCACCAACCCGCCGCTGGACGCCATCCGCGAAGAGCTGGTCACGTCACTGAAGTGCGCCATCGGACCCAACGGCAACCTTTTGGATGGCAAGCAGGTCCGCCAACCGCAGATCTCCCTGCCGTTCCCCGTGA
Organism: Arthrobacter sp. 21a14; assembly: GCA_050627125.1. Lineage (GTDB taxonomy): Bacteria > Actinomycetota > Actinomycetes > Actinomycetales > Micrococcaceae > Arthrobacter. The sequence continues at coordinate 2,581,845 of CP192487.1, forward strand.
TCAACAACGATCAACTCGCCAAGATCTCGAACATCGAAAACGCCGACGGCGACCGCATCGCCATGAAGGTACGTGGCCTTTACCGCCCGGAGGGTGGGGAAGCGGCACTGCGTGCCCGCCTGACAGAGATCTGCGAGCAGGTTTCCGGCGCCATCAACCGTGGCGTGCAGTACGTTGTGCTGTCCGACCGCGACTCAAACGCGCAGTGGGCACCCATTCCGTCGCTCCTGCTGGTCAGCGCTGTCCACCACCACTTGCTCCGCAGTGCCAACCGCACCAAGACGGCACTTGTGGTTGAGGCCGGCGATGTCCGCGAGACGCACCACGTTGCCGTGCTCATTGGCTATGGCGCATCGGCAGTCAACCCCTACCTCGCCATGGAATCGGTTGAACAGCTGATCTCCAACGGCGACGTTGAGGGCGTGACTCCGGAAGACGGCGTTTACAACCTCATCAAGGGCCTCGGCAAGGGTGTCCTGAAGATCATGTCCAAGATGGGCATCTCCACAGTTGCTTCCTACACCGGCGCCCAGACGTTCGAGGCACTGGGCCTGTCGCAGGAACTCGTTGACGAATTCTTCTCGGGTACGCACTCCCAACTGGGTGGCGTGGGCCTGGACGTTATTGCTGCGGAAGTTTCCGCACGGCATCAGATGGCGTACCCGGAGGGCGGCATCGAGCACCCGCACCAGCCGTTGCTCGGCGGCGGCGAGTACCAGTGGCGCCGTGACGGTGAACCGCACCTCTTCAACCCGGAGACCGTCTTCCGCCTGCAGCACGCTACCCGTGAGCGTCGCTATGACATCTTCAAGGCCTACACCAAGGGCGTTGACGATCAGTCCGAGAACCTGATGACCCTGCGTGGGTTGCTCAAGTTCAAGAGTGACGTCCGTCCGGCAGTGCCGCTTGAGGAAGTGGAGTCAGTCTCCAGCATCGTCAAGCGTTTCTCCACTGGCGCCATGAGCTACGGCTCCATCTCCAAGGAAGCCCACGAGACTCTTGCCATCGCCATGAACCGTTTGGGCGCCAAGTCCAATACGGGTGAAGGTGGCGAAGACGTTGACCGTCTGCTGGATCCGGAGCGCCGCTCTGCCATCAAGCAGATTGCTTCCGGCCGCTTCGGTGTCACCAGCCTGTACCTGACCAACGCCGACGACATCCAAATCAAGATGGCACAGGGCGCCAAGCCCGGCGAGGGTGGCCAGTTGATGGCCCAGAAGGTCTACCCTTGGGTAGCCCGCACGCGCCACTCGACGCCCGGTGTCGGACTCATTTCCCCGCCTCCGCACCACGACATCTACTCGATCGAAGACCTCGCCCAGCTCATCTACGATGCCAAGCGCGCCAACCCTTCGGCGCGTGTACACGTGAAGTTGGTTTCGGAAGTCGGGATCGGCACTGTGGCCTCCGGCGTGACCAAGGCGAAGGCCGACGTCGTGCTTGTTTCAGGTCACGACGGCGGTACCGGCGCCTCGCCGCTGAACTCGCTGAAGCATGCAGGCGTGCCGTGGGAACTTGGCCTCGCCGAGACCCAGCAAACGCTCATGCTCAACGGTCTCCGCGACCGCGTGGTGGTGCAGGTGGACGGCCAGCTCAAGACCGGCCGTGACGTGGTCATTGCTGCCCTGCTGGGTGGCGAAGAGTTCGGTTTCGCAACGGCTCCGCTGGTTGTCTCCGGCTGCATCATGATGCGTGTCTGCCACTTGGACACTTGCCCCGTCGGTGTTGCTACCCAGAACCCGGAACTGCGTTCACGGTTCAACGGCAAGCCCGAGTTCGTGGTCAATTTCTTCGAGTTCCTCGCAGAAGAAGTCCGCGAAATCCTGGCAGAGCTCGGTTTCCGCAGCCTCGAAGAGGCGATCGGCCACGCCGAGGTACTGGACACCCGCGAAGCGATCGACCACTGGAAAGCCGAAGGGCTGGACCTGGATCCGATCCTGCACGGTCTTGAGTTTGACGACGACGTGCCGCTGCGCAACATGACCACCCAGAACCACGAGCTGGACAAGCACTTCGACCAGCGGCTCATCACCATGGCCGCCGAAGCGCTCAGTGACCGCATGCCCGTCAAGATCACCCTGGACGTCATCAACACGGACCGGTCCGTGGGCACGATGCTCGGCCATGTGGTGACCAAGACGTTCGGTACCGATGTGCTGGCGACGGACACCATCGACATCACGCTTAACGGCACCGCCGGCCAGTCACTTGGCGCCTTCCTGCCTGCCGGCATCACGCTGCGCATGTACGGAGACTCCAACGACTACGTGGGCAAGGGCCTCTCCGGCGGACGCATCATCGTCCGCCCGGACCGCACCAACGTGTTCCAGGCAGAGCGCAACGTCATTGCCGGCAACGTCATCGGTTACGGCGCAACGAGCGGCGAGATGTTCCTGCGCGGCCAGGTTGGTGAACGCTTCCTGGTGCGTAACTCGGGTGCGACCGCCGTCGTCGAAGGTATTGGCGATCACGGATGCGAGTACATGACCGGTGGCCAAACACTGATCATTGGCCGTACCGGACGCAACTTTGGTGCAGGCATGTCCGGTGGTACTGCTTACGTGCTGGACCTGCAGCACGAGCGCGTCAACAAGGATGCGCTGGACTCCGGTGAACTTCAGCTCCTTGAGCTGGACGCCGAGGACCGCGACATCGTCCACGGCCTGCTCACCAAGCACGCTGAGGAAACCGAATCCGTCCTGGCCGGCCGTCTGCTCGAGAACTTCGACGACACCGCCGCCCGCATCACCAAAGTACTGCCGCGCGACTACGCCGCAGTCCTGCAAACCCGTCTCGACGCCATCGAAGAGGGCCTTGACCCCGACGGCGAAGAAGTATGGTCTCGAATCCTGGAGGTAACCGGTGGCTGATCCACGCGGATTTCTGAAAGTCCGGCAGCGCGAGACGCAGCCACGCCGTCCCGTTCCGGTCCGCATCATGGACTGGAAAGAAGTGTATGAAGCCCAGGAAAAGGGTGTCCTGAAGAGCCAGGCAGGCCGCTGCATGGACTGTGGCGTACCGTTCTGCCACCAGGGCTGCCCGCTGGGCAACCTCATTCCCGAGTGGAACGACCTCGTGTGGCGGGACAAGGGTGAGGAAGCGATTGAACGCCTCCACGCCACGAACAACTTCCCGGAGTTCACCGGCCGTTTGTGCCCGGCACCCTGCGAAGCGTCCTGCGTGCTGGGTATCAACCAGCCTGCCGTGACCATAAAGCAGGTTGAGGTTTCCATCATCGATGAGGCCTTCGACAACGACTGGGTCCACCCCCTTCCGCCGACGCGCCTCACTGGCAAGACGGTTGCCGTGGTGGGGTCCGGTCCTGCGGGCCTCGCAGTTGCACAGCAGCTGACCCGCGTTGGTCACACGGTTGCCGTGTACGAGCGTGACGACAAGATCGGCGGCCTGCTCCGCTACGGCATCCCCGACTTCAAAATGGAGAAGGAACAGGTTGATCGCCGCCTGGAGCAGATGAAGGCCGAAGGCACCCGCTTCCGCACCGGCGTCGCAGTCGGTACGGACGTGACCTGGGAACAGCTGCGCCGCCGGTACGACGCCGTCGTGATTGCTACCGGTGCAACCGTCCCGCGCGATCTGCCGATTCCGGGCCGTAACCTTGAAGGTGTGCACTTCGCCATGGACTACCTGGTTCCTTCCAACCGCGTAGTAGCGGGAGAGCGCCCGGAAAATCACATCGACGCCCGTGGCAAGCACGTGGTCATCCTTGGTGGCGGCGATACTGGTGCGGACTGCATCGGTACAGCGCACCGTCACCAGGCGGCTTCTGTTACCACGCTGGCGATCGGCAAGCAGCCGCCTCTTGAGCGTGCAGGTCACCAGCCCTGGCCGACGTTCCCCACGCTCTTCGAGGTCGCCAGCGCCCACGAAGAAGGTGGCGAGCGTACGTACCTGGCCTCCACCGTGGAGTTTGTTGGCGAGAACGGCAAACTCACCGGGGTCAAGGTTGCCGAGACGGAGTTCGTGGATGGCAAGCGCCTCCCGAAGGCCGGGACGGAGCGGATCATTCCTGCTGACCTCGTCTTATTGAGTCTCGGCTTCACCGGTGCTGAACCGGCCGGTATCACCGAGCAGGTCAGTGCAGAATTCGACGGTCGGGGCAACGTAGCCCGCGACGGCTACTACATGACGAACACCGAGGGTGTGTTTGTTGCCGGTGACGCCGGACGTGGCCAGTCCCTGATTGTGTGGGCCATTGCCGAAGGCCGTGCGTGTGCGGCAGCAGTGGACAAGTTCCTCATGGGAAGCACAATCCTTCCGGCACCGGTCGCCCCCACCGACCGGGCAATCGCGGTCTTATAGCGCCGGCAGGAATGATCTTTAACTCAATCAGCAGCACACTACTTAGGGTAGGTATATGAGACGCGCGAAAATTGTGGCAACTTTCGGCCCGGCAATCTCCAGCTATGACAACACTCTCGCAGTGCTGGAAGCCGGCGTTGACGTTGCCCGCATGAACATGAGCCACGGCGACTACTCCGTGCATGACATCACCTACGAGAATGTCCGCAAGGCTGCGGCGCAACTGCACAAGCCCGTGGCCATCATGGCTGACCTCCAGGGTCCCAAGATCCGTCTTGGCCGCTTTGTTGACGGCCCGCACGAGCTGGCTGTTGGCGACATCTTCACCATCACCACCGAAGACGTCCCCGGCACCAAGGACATCTGCTCCACTACGCTTAAGAGCCTCACCGAAGACGTCAACGTGGGCGACGCCCTGTTGATCGACGACGGCAAGGTTGCCCTTCGCGCCATCGAAGTTGACGACGTCAAGGTTGTCGCCACCGTTACGGTCGGTGGCAAGGTGTCCAACAACAAGGGCATCAACCTGCCCGGTGTTGCCGTCAACGTCCCCGCACTGAGCGAAAAGGACGAGGACGACCTCCGTTGGGCCCTCAAGCGTGGCGTGGACCTGGTTGCCTTGTCCTTCGTCCGGGATGCCTCCGACATCAAGCGCGTCCACGAAATCATGGACGAAGAAGGCCGCCGCGTTCCGGTGATCGCCAAGATCGAAAAGCCCCAGGCCGTGGACCAGCTCCACGAAATCATCGATGCGTTCGACGCCATCATGGTTGCCCGTGGTGACCTCGGTGTTGAGCTCCCGCTCGAAGAGGTGCCGATCGTCCAGAAGCGCGCCATTGAACTGGCACGCCGCTGGGCCAAGCCGGTCATCGTGGCAACCCAGGTCCTGGAATCCATGATCGACAACCCGCGTCCGACGCGTGCCGAGGCTTCTGACTGCGCAAACGCAGTTCTCGACGGCGCCGATGCAGTCATGCTGTCCGGTGAAACCTCGGTGGGTCAGTACCCCATCGAAACCGTCAAGGTCATGGCCAGGATCATCGAGTCCACCGAAGAACACGGCCTCGAGCGCGTCCCCCCGCTGGGCACCAAGCCCAAGACCCGCGGTGGCGCCATCACCCGTGCTGCTGTCGAAATCGCCGACCAGCTGGACGCAAAGTACATCTGTACTTTCACCCAGTCCGGTGACTCGGCACGCCGCCTCTCGCGGCTGCGCCCGGTCAAGCCGGTTTTCGCGTTCACGCCTGTTGAGCACGTCTGGAACCAGCTCGCCCTCACCTGGGGCATCCAGCCGGTACTGGTCCCCACAGTGGGCCACACCGACGAAATGACCGCACAGGTTGACCGCAGCCTCCTCGACATGAAGATCGTCGAGGAAGGTGACCTGGTGGTCATCGCTGCCGGTTCCCCTCCCGGACAGGCCGGGTCCACGAACTCGCTGAAGGTCCACAAGGTTGGCGACCTCGCCGACACGTCCTCCGTGGACGCGTCGCGCAAGGAGCCTGTGGGTCCGTGGCCCGAAAAGAAGTCCAAGACCAGGGCCTAGATTCCTGGCTCAGGCTTGAGTGAAGCGGGTCCTGCCAACATTGCGTTGGCGGGGCCCGCTTTGTTATGCGTTGTTTTGGCCCTTTAAGCGGGCACGACGGCGGCCGGTCACCTTTCGATGAGGTGACCGGCCGCCGTCGTTGACTGCTTGGTGCTAGTTGACCTGGTTGATGATCGTTTCGGCAACCTCACGCATGCTCAGGCGACGGTCCATGGACGTCTTCTGGATCCAGCGGAAGGCCTCCGGCTCCGTGAGGCCCATCTTTGTGGTCAGGAGGCTCTTGGCGCGCTCTACGAGCTTGCGGGTGGCGAACTGCTCCTGGAGGTCGGAAACCTCGTTCTCGAGGGCCTTGATCTCCTCGTGGCGGGACAGAGCGATCTCGATGGCCGGGATGAGGTCCGCCGGCGTAAACGGCTTCACAACGTACGCCATGGCGCCGGCGTCGCGGGCACGCTCCACGAGTTCCTTCTGGCTGAAAGCAGTCAACAGGACAACGGGGGCGATGCGGGCCTTGACGATCTTCTCTGCCGCCGAGATGCCATCCATGACGGGCATCTTCACATCCATGAGGACGAGGTCCGGCTTCAGCTCTTCGGCCAACTGCACGGCCTTCTCGCCGTTGTCTGCCTCGCCGACGACGTCGTACCCTTCGCCCTTCAGGATCTCAATAATGTCCAAGCGGATGAGGGTCTCATCCTCGGCTACGACGACGCGTCGGGCCAGTTGGGCTGCGGGTGTGGACTCCGTCTGTTCGGTCACGGGATCTCCTTGAAAAGGTTCGGCGGGTTCTAGTCCATCTTAGTGTGGACCGCTGCGGCACATGATTTTGTTGCACTCGCGCGCCCAGTTCTGAAAAACAGCCTATCTGCATGTAGAGTAGTTTCGCGTGCTGGGAAAGGATCGCGTTGCTCACAGCAATGAGAGCAGTCAGCGAGAATTAACTTCCCGGTAATCCGCGCCCGAGTGGCGGAATTGGCAGACGCGCCGCACTCAAAATGCGGTATCGAAAGGTGTGTGGGTTCGAGTCCCACCTCGGGCACTGTGTTGTCGCAGGTCAGGGGCCTATATGGCCCCTGACTGTTGACAAAACCCCCAAATCTGTTGACACGGATCTAGCATTTTTATGTGGCTAGTATCCGGAAACGCGTCAAAAAGGACGGCTCTTCGTCCTTCATGGTGGTCTGGCGCGACCCCAAGATCCGGAAGCAACAGGGCATCACTGTCGACTCCGGGCATGAGGCTGAAACTCTGAAACGGTTGCTCGATGCGAACGGACAGTCTTTCGAAATCGCGCAGCAAGCACTGCTGGACAACAGGGCGAAAATTCCGACTGTCGGCGAAGTGATCCAGGAACACATCGACCTGCTGGTCCGGCCCTCGAGCGGGACCGTGAAGACCTATCAGACCATGCTCGACCTCCATGTGAAGAAGGTCATCGGCCACGTCCCCGTCGACAAGCTGGACTACCGGATGATCGCCTACTGGGTGAAGTCGATGATGGCCAAGGGGCGCTCACCAAAGACGATCAAGAATGTCCATGGGTTGATCTCTGCGTCGATGAACACAGCGGAGATGCTGGGATACATCACGCGGAATCCGTGCCGAGGCGTGCAGTTGCCGAGCGTCGAGAAGGCCGAGGACGAAATGATGTTCCTGACCCACGCCGAGTTCGGCTTGATCATGGATGGCATGGGGGAGAGGTACAAGGACTTCACGAATTTCTTGGTGATGACGGGGACGCGATTCGGTGAAGCCACGGCTCTGACCGTTGCGGACATCGATTTGCTGGGCAAGCCGGCGACGGCGCGGATCAATAAGGCATGGAAGCGGGACGGGCAGAACCAGTTTTACATTGGGCCGACGAAGACCGGTGCTGGCAAGAGGACTATTGGGTTGAATCCGGCGTTGGTTGACCTGTTGATTCCACTTGTGGCTGGGCGTTCGAGCAGCGATCTGCTGTTTACGACGCCAAAGGGGGAGCGGATCGTCCACAAACTGTTCTGGCACCACTACTGGGTGCCGGCGGTCAAGGCGGCGCAGGCACGCGGGTTGCGGAAGAACCCGCGCATTCACGATCTAAGGCACACTCATGCCTCGTGGCTAATTCAGGATGGTGTCCCTATCTTCACGATCTCGCGCCGGTTGGGGCATGCGTCGACCAGGACCACTGAGGGCGTTTATGGGCACCTCATGCCCGAAGCCCTGCAGGCCGGCGCCGATGCAACGGAGCGTTCGGTATCGGCGTTTATGCGCTGAGGCTGCCGAAGGCTTACTCAGGAGGCGAGACGACTGCGAGACCTTGTTCCGATGAGCCGGGTGTTCGTTGGGCCGCTTACTGGGACTGAGGCCGACGGGTGCGACCCTGGCAATATCTCACTAAGTCGGGCTATCTCTGCGATGTGCTCCGAGGTAAAGACGATCTTTCCCTTGCCCCAGCACGCGTGGGGGAAGCGGCCGGCAGCAGCGCCATCCCGCAGCCAGCTTTCACTGCAGCGCATGAGTGCTGCGGCTTCCGCAGGTTCGAAGAATTCCAGATCCATTACTATCCGCTCATAGACGATTCCTATTGGCTGTTCATTGGGGTTTTCTTCCCTGAGGACATGACGTGCCGCCTCTTGCGGTGGTCGCTGCGCACACTGGGAGCCCGGGCGGGGGCCGTATATAAGTGAAGGATAGCGAGCCAGCCGATGAGTTGTGCTCCCTTTGGTTCTGGGAGACATTGATGTCTGTCTCGGCAACGTCCGCCGGCCAGATCGGAGGGCGCGGGTCGGCGGGCGCGGGTCGGCGGGCGCAATTTGAGCGCACCGCATCGCTCCGAGACCATGCGGCCTCGCCGGGATTCCGCATCTACTCGCTTGATCTGACCCGCTGGGAACCGCTGGACGGTAGACCCGCCGATCATCCCCCACGCGACCAGCCCATAAATCCGGGTGTACTTGATCGCTGTGCCTTAGATCTCGCCCAAACGGACCACAGGCTGGCCGCCATCTGCCTGCTGCATGATCTGTTCGTCGTCAGGCTTGGGCTGGTTGTCGTCGGAGTTGAGCTGCATCATGACGCGGGCGAAGGCGGTGGAGTCTTGCTTCGGTCTTCTTTGCACAGGGATAGAAGATACATTCGAACGATGTTTATGCACAGCGCATCCCAGGGAGCCGTTGTTTTGTCAGTCCTCATCACTATGGTGGAGTAACCAAGCTAGTTGCTACTCACATAGGGGGACTCTTGTCCGAAGTTGAATCGCTCGCGCAGTCCAAGACGGGGCTGCGTCACCTTCAACTCATGTCGACGCTTTCCGAGCTGGAACCTCTCGACAACAATCGTCAGGTCGGCGTTAGCCGACTCTACGCCAAAGCCAAGGAACAAGGGCTGCCTCGGGAAAGCGTCTCCGGTGCACTGCAAGCGCTGCAGGACCGCGGCTGGTTGTGGTTTGAGGCATCCGCGGCCGGGATCCAGACGGTAGTGCTAAACCAAGCAGGTGTCGATATCGCGGATGAGTTTAAAGCACTGCAGACTGACCCACGGCGCCGGGTGCGGGAAATCCGTGACGGAGCCTTGCAGTGGCTTTACGATCGGCACCTCACGGACACCGATAGCGGAGTGTTCGCTGATTTCCTGGGCAGCCCCAACGCTCACTTCCTGGGCAACCCATATTCTGTCGATGAGCTAAACCGTGCGATGGTCTGGTTGCTTGACGAGGAGTATATGACGGGTATCAGGACGTACGGTTCGGACCTCATAAGGCCGATGATCACGACGAAGGGGTCCAAGGTGGTAGAGCGGGGTCAATCTGTGAATACTGGCTTTGATCCCGCGGGTGTTACGAACAACGTCAGCATCTCAGGGTCCAGCGGGGTGAACTTTGCCTGGAACAGCTCGCATGTTACCCAATCCAACACCATGACCCAGGAACAGGTAGACGGCATTGAGCGGATCATCGGCTCTGTCCGCGCTATGTTGAATCCGCTGGTCCTCGGCGTCAGTGAAGAAACGACTACGCAAGCCCAAGTCATCGCCAACCAGGTTGAAGAAGAGATCCGTACCCAGGCGCCCGATGGAGGCAGGGTCAAGGCACTGTTGCTGAAGCTTGTCGAGCTTGCTGCCACGGGTACCGTCCAAGGCGGTATCGATGCGCTGAACACGATGATGCAGCAGGGGATCGCCGGACTTTAGCAGAGGGCCATAGTCCTGGTGGCGCTGGTCTGCGCCTTCATGCTTTCCTGTTCAAAATTCCTACCACCGCCGAGTACACACCAACTCTCCGCGCCCGGGTTGAGTGTGAGGAAGTACTCATCGCAGATGCTCGGCTTCGCGGGTGGCCATACAAAGCCGAGCATCATGGATTGACCCGACGTCGAATCAGGTAGCTCCTGAACGATCTTGATGTCGATCTCGTGTGCCCTAGCCAATTGAACGGAGCACGATGACAGCGGCAGATGCCTTAGCTATCCGTGGAGGGTGATGGACGCAAGGCGTCCTGCGCAAGAACCATCAGTTTGAGATTGGCCGCAGTGCACAGGCCTCCCGCCAATTCCCGAGTCTCATCAGAAATTTGATCCGGCGCGGCCATGAGGTAGACATCGGCTCCGAGCTTCCTCGCGACAGCGATGTCCTTTTCAAGCTGCTGATCCGTGAATTCAGAAGCAGTGGTCTTGACTTCTCCGACGACGAACTGTCCTCCATGGAGGCCGATCACATCCGCTTCGTTTCTTGCTTCGTCATGGAAAACCACATCGACACCGGGCAGAAACCGTGAGTGCACTTCCAGCTGAGTCAATGCGGCGATTGTCAGTAGGTGGGGGAACACGCCTTGGTCGCTGGCACGATCAAGCTATCCCAATGAAGTACGTCCTCGAACGGCACGAGGAAGATTGGCATTCTGGCGAACGTCCTCGGCCCCAGGGCACGTGTGTTCCAGAAATCCCAGCAATCCCTCAGATCATCACCGGTAGTAACCCACAGGACCGTAGGCGTGGTGGCTGGTGCTGGACTTGCGTAGGTTCCATAGAGCGACACCATAGTTCTGTCCAACCAAGTACTTCCCAGCAATTGAGACCGTCCAATGCCGTCAAGGTTCTCGTAGGTCGCTATGGCAGGTTCAGGGCCTTCCAAGATGGTTAGATGCTCGTCGGTAAGTTCGCCCGCGACAACTGCCTGCCACAACTCACCAGAGGGCTGGCTTACTGCCCAGAACTCCGGCGAGGCCGGTGCTTCCAGCCAGCTCGGATGGCAGGTCAGTCTCACTGGCCCAGTTTGGTCGATGTGGGCGATAGCCACCCAAGGGAGATCGAGTTCCGCTGACAACGCCATGGCCTCATTCTCGGTTAGATCAACGTTGACCAGTCCATCAACGGAAGACGAAGAAACGGCGTGCTTTACCCAATCTTCGACCTGTCCATCGTCCCTGATCGGCAGGATGAGCTCTGTCGCTCCGCCCCACCTTGTGCTGGCTTCTTGGACAGCTCGGCGAAAGCCGTCCCGGCTTCCGTCGCGCACAAGATAGGCGGCCCTTGCAGGAACGACAGTTGCTACAACAGGGACGAGACCTTGATATTCGACTTCGCTCACCAGATAAGTGTTGCATCCGATCAAGCAGGAAAAGTCGTGGAGCACATCAACGTCAAGATCGAACCTAGCCAGACCCCATCCACTTGACGAACGTTGAAGGTCCACATAAAACGAGACTTATTGAGACGAATGACTACTGGTACCGCTACTGACACTATGGAGATGGCTGCCTCCGATGACCGAAGCCGAGGAGGGCGTGACAGCATCATCAGCTCCGAGGCAAACAGCTTGGGCGCTAACCCGGCTGACCATACTTCGCTAAACCGTACGGGCCTTGGCTTTGGAATGGATGAGCCAACTTATCCAGCCCGACACTTAGATACCCCCCGCTCTGGACATGTCCAGAGAGCAAGCGTTCAATTGATCTGAGGGTTCGCGACGGGTTGGTGCAGCATGCTGCTTAAGTCTCTACGAACCGAGGATGAACGCATCACTGGGGATGCTCATGGACAACAACACATATCCCGCAGGACAATCGCCGGCGGAACGCGCCGCGAATGCCTTCGCTTCGTTAGCGTTGCCGCCCCACCTGAATCTGGAACGTCTGGTGAAGGTGGTCGAGGGGGTCCGGCACCGTCCCATACAAATCGAAGCGGCCGGAGCTCTAAACGGTGGCTCTATCTGTGGACTCTGGCTTTCCATGGACGACATGGAAATCATCTTGCACGCGGTCAGCCCATCTGGACTTCACCGGCAACAGTTCGTCCTGCACGAACTCGGGCACATGGTCTTGAGGCACGACGAACTAGTCGTACCGGCCAACTACATAGGAGTTCTCTTCCCGAACCTTCCGGTGGGTCTTGTCTCTCGTGTCTTAGCCCGGAGCAGTTTCACCGATGAGCTGGAGGCCGCAGCGGAGTCGCTAGCGGATCTCTTCGCATCAGCGATCAGGAATAGTGCAAGAGAGCCAAGGTCCTTCGAGAGGGTTTTCGAATGATTCAGGTTGTGGCTGCTGCCTTAATTTGGCTACTCGTCGTTTGCCTCCTGCCTGGCCTGCGGAGACGGCGCGATCACAGCGTGCTGACGGCGGCCATTACGATTTCAGTAGCCCTGACGTTAAACATCGATCAGGTCTACGGTGTCTTCGATTCGGTACTGGGTGGTCGTAACTTCGTTGACCTCATGGCCAATGTCTCCATGGTCGTTGGGATCTACTTTCTCTCGAGAGCAATCATTCGGGCGGCGACGCCGGACGAGACGGTCAGGAAACGAGACCGTGCTGGCCTGATTCTCCTGGCCGCGGTGATCGTGGGCCTTGCAGCCAGCTTCAGCGCCATCGTCACCCAGGGCAGTTCGACTCGGTTCATGGTGGATTATGGTGACCAGTGGTCTGCTGCCCTCTACTCATCCATTCAGTTTGGATACATCGGCTACGTGGTTAGCGTTACCGGTGTTACGTGTTTCCGGTTTCGCGGCGACATGTTGAGACCTTACTTCCGTACGGCATTTACCTGCATCGGGGTTGGCTGTAGTTTCGCCGTCCTCGTCGTATTGCTCGTGCTGCTTATGGATATTCTGCATCTGCAGGGGCGCCTGGAAGCTATGCGCGCGGTCTCGCCAATCTATGATGCGGCATTCGTTGCAGCCATGGCCTTCCTGTGCGTAGGTCTGGCGATCCCGCCCTTAGCGCGTCGAGTTCTCCGCTACAGGGATTCCGTGACCGAAGAGGAGCTGGTCAGCGGTCTTACAAAGATCTGGGAAAAGACGACAAAGAAGCGGCAAGACGTACGGCTCGTGAAAGACACCGAAATGATCAATCAACTGGACCGGGCTCAAAGGCTCCATAGAATGCTTGTTGAAGTACAGGACGCACTATTAGTCGAGCCCAGTTTGGGCAGCTCCTTGGACATCCATGACCTCAATGTGTTGAACGCTGCCGAGAACTATCTGGCGGGACCTTTCGTGCGCCAAGTTACAGTTCGTCGACGGAAGCGGGAACAGGCAATATGACGGACGACGCCAGTTCCTCCGAAACCCCTCAGACCAGATTGGCGCGAAAGCTCAACCTCCTTCTTGACCTCTATGAGGCCGAGGGATCGGAGGCCTTGACCTATCCCGAAATCAATCGGCATATGAGTCAACGTGGAACCCCACTTTCCCGCTCCCGCTGGGCCTACATGCGCAGCGGGGACAGCTCGCTGGCAAATGATCCTGTGCTGCTCCGTAATCTTGCCGAGTTCTTCGGCGTGGACCGTGACTACCTCCTTGATGATGCCGGGGAAATACCCAAACTCGTAGACGCTCAACTGGAACTTCTCCGTACCCTGCGTGAGTCCCGTGTAAGGAACTTTGCCGCTCGTCAGTTGGAAGGGATCTCTCCCGATACCCTGATGAGACTCCGCCAAATAATCGACGAACGGAAGAGAGCCGAAGGGGTGAACGATGCCGAGAGCAACCAGCCTTAGGGTTGTGAAGATTGGACTTCTTGCTGCATCCGCGGCTCTGCTTGCCGGCGTCGCTGCTGCAACGTACTTTGCTCGTAAGGTTGTAGTCCCGAAATACAGCCGCCGTGAGGGATTGAAGCTTCGTGCAGTGCACACCAGGGGAGACGGATCTCTCGTAATCGAACTTCCGGCTACCGAACAAACCCTAGCCCATGGACGGTACAGCTTTTGGTTTGATCAGGGAACGGGTCACGCGTCCTTAGGGCCTGTCGTTGAGTCTAACCACGGCCGGAGGACAGTAATCCGGGAGGTTGAGCGAGTGGACTCTGGTGACCTCAAACAAGCCAGGGCTGGTATCTGGAGCGGATATGTCTACTCGAAACCTGGGCAACTTGGTCTGCAGTACCAAGACGTTGAGATTCCAGTCGATAACGGCGTCGCCCCAGCGTGGAGATTTGACCCGTCCGCTGGTGTCGAAATTCCCGGAGCATGGGCCATCCATATCCACGGCATGGGCGGTAAGCGGGCAGGCACTCTTCGCGGCATACCAGTCGCTGGACGTCTGGGACTGACATCGCTGGTAGTCTCGTTCCGCAATGACGGCGACGCCCCGCCGTCGTACGATGGCCGGTACAGTCTCGGCCAAGGCGAGTGGCGCGACGTCGAGGCCGGGATCAACTACGCCATTTCCAATGGCGCTGAACGTATTGTCCTTTTTGGTTGGTCACTCGGCGCTGCCATCGCCCTTCAAGCAGCGGCCCAGTCGCCGAATTCATCGCGAGTAGTCGGGATGGTTCTCGACGCGCCAGTCTTCGACTGGCGAACGACCCTGGCAGCGAACGCCAAGGCGGCCGGACTACCTCTTCCCCTTGTGCACTTTGGCTTCACTATTCTTCGATCAAAGGCCCTCCGGTGGGTGACGGGCCTTGCTGAACCGATATGTCTCGATTCCCTGGATTGGCTGGCGCGCGCATCTGAATTGAACAAACCGATCCTCGTGCTCCATGGGGCGAACGACGACACAACACCTTTCGAAGCATCAAGGAAAGCAGCCAGCCTGAGGCCAGACCTCATCAAGTTGGTGGAGTTTGAAGCTCAGGGCCACTCTTTGGAGTGGAATGTCGACGCCGAAAAGTGGGAGCGATCAGTCGAGGACTGGTTCCACAGTCTCCCGGTGGCCGGCACTAGTCCTGAGCATGCGGCGGCGCAGTTGTAGGAGGCATTTGCACTGAGTACTGGGCCGCTAGGTCGATGAGCTGGCACTCGACGAGCGAGGCGTCGGCGGAGTAACGCTCGTCAGCCAAAGCCTGAACGTAACCAGCCGACTCAAGGATGAAGAGATGATGCCGAACAGTTGCTTGAGAAGCCTGAAGCCCTGAAGCCAAGACGCAGGGGGCCGATGGCCCGCTTCTGATAAGGAAGCGAAGGATCTGGCTCCGTGTTCGGTTCATCAAGATGTATGTCGACATTCAAACCACGGCTCAGGATTGTGGAGGACACTTGCTGTAGACGGGTCTACAGCAACAGGATACGCCTCAGGTGAGCCGTGGAACAGATTGAATGTGTAGTGGATTGTCTAGCCACGACGCTCGCGGAATACTGATGGCAACGCAGCATCATTTCTCATCGAACGAGGCAGTCGAAAGGGTGGAGCATGCCGGCAAAAGATCTTAGCCGCGACGGCGCGTTGTCACCGCAGGCCGCCCTCGCCCGCCGGCTAAACCTGCTGCTCGATGTCGTCGTAGCCGAGAGGGGTTCACCCGTCACTTTCCGGGAGATTGAGGCCGGGCTCCGCGCTCGAGGAATCAAGATCTCCAGAGCCAGATGGTTCTATATGAAGGACGGCACGGGACGCCTGGTTAGTGATCCGCAGCTGCTCGCCGCCATCTGCGAGATGTTCGACGTCGATCCCTCTTATTTGATGAACGGCGTCGAAGGTGACATCCCGGAGCGCATCGATTCGCAGTTAGAGTTCGTGAAATCTCTTAGGGCAGCTCGGGTGAAATCCTTCGCAGTTAGGACACTCGGTGACGTCTCGCCGGAAACGCTGCGCGCCATCTCCGAGTATCTGAACAAGGACATCGGCTTGCATCCGAATGGCGAGCAGGCCGCAGCTACTCCTCCAAGACATACCGAAGATGGGCGTCCAGTAACTCCTTGATGCGGGCAGGATTCGCTGAATAGCGAGGAGAACGGCCGTGGCGCCGTCCGGCTTCCACGTCGACCTCAATGGCGCCGACCCGTTCAAGTGCGATGAGGTGTTTGGCGACGCTGGGCTCGCCGGCACTGACTGCTGCGACGATGTCCCCTCTGGTCGCAGGACCGTTCGCCGTCAGGAATCTCAGGATCTCATTCCGGGAGCGGTTCCCGAACGTCGCCACGGCGTCTTCAACGTCAGGCGACCAGGCGTCGTCGTGAGGCTGCGTGATCCGTGGCATGGCTCCATTCTTGCTGAACAACATGGAAAATGTAAGAACTGGAGTCTTGACGATACTTTAATTATCTTTGACAATAATTGTTAGAAGCTTGTGTTGTGGTTAGGTCGTAACTAGCCACGTTGAGTCGCCACATCTGGTGGCGCTGGAGATATTCGAATCCGTTAGTCGAAGCGGTGAGAGCCATGAGCCTGGAACACTTGGCGGGCAACGCTGAAATAGAGAACTCAAACCCATCCCCAGTGGACATTTCGCTGCTGAATCCGGTTGCGCCGACCCTGAAAGTACCCGTCGACCAAATGATGGGAGCGGTCGAAGGCGTGCGTCGCTACGTCGTCTCGCACTTGGCTCGGATCGGTCGCTCGTGCGATGTGGACGATGTTATGCAGGACATCAGGATGGCCGTTTGGGATGGGGTTGCACGCGGAAACTACCGGCCGATCCCTGGAGTTCCATTCGAGGCCTGGGTGCAAGGCGTCACAGGCAATGTCTGTGCCGCGCACGTCCGTCGGGAACTTGGTCACAAGACGCTGCCGCTGCTTTTGGATCCGGGCAACGGTGAGAGCTCGGAAATTCTCCAGCAGCTAACGGTGCTGGTCGTGTCACGTGATTACCGCGATGCTGCGGAGATCATCGATCAAGAATGGGCGCATATGGTGCTTGGGCTGACCCGTGCGGCGGTGTCAGCTCCGGTATGGCGCCTTGCCGTCGGCAGCCTCACCGAACCGCGACGATATGCCCCTCCGTCGCCGCAAGACCGTCGTCGCTGGAATGCAGTCACCGCCGTTCGTCAGACTGCCAAGACCATTAGCCAAGCGCTGCATGTAGATCCGGAAGCTGTGCACGACATGCCCGGCCTGTGCCGGTGCGCCGTTGGTTGTCTGCCGAGTCCGCTGCTGCGAGGGGTGGCCGAAGCAATCGTCCTTCCGGAACATCATGGCGTCGAAAGGCGGGCTGCCATTGCCGCGGTCGCCGAGGAATTCAAAGTCACTGATCGATATGTGGCGGTTCAAATCGGCACTGCCCGTCGGCTCTATCAAACCGCATGGCGCGTTATTCGCAG
This sequence comes from Arthrobacter sp. 21a14, assembly GCA_050627125.1. GTDB lineage: Bacteria > Actinomycetota > Actinomycetes > Actinomycetales > Micrococcaceae > Arthrobacter. The sequence goes on from CP192487.1 coordinate 2,599,158, forward strand.
TTCCATGACTTCGGCTGTTTGAGTCATGTTTCTCATCGGCGAGCTGTGCCATGAACAGGCTTAGGAGGCAAACATGATGGAATCGCTTAGGCGCAGACGAACAACTCGTCGGTGGACCTTTGGCCTAACGTTGGCGATACTCCTCGGTGCCCTCATCCTAGTCCTAGTCGGACCGCGAGAGTCCCCGTCAACGGCGGGGACCGGTGTGCCACCGGCAGAGTCTCCAACGCGTAAGGCTCTTCCGAGCATTTCCCCGACGACTACGCCGAAACCAACGACGTCCGCCTCACTCACTAAGGTGCCGCGATCCGTTCCGCCTAAGACTGCCCATTATAGAGCGCTTGCATCTGCGGCCGCCGTGGCAATCTATAGCTGGGACACTCGAAGTTCATCCTATTCGGATGTGTACGCTCAAATTCGGGAATGGTGGTTCGTTCTCCCTGACGGATCAAATCCAATGTCTGTCCTCGTCCAGGAGTTCGAGGCAACGGGCATAAATGCGGGATCCTTCGCTTCTCTTGCGGGCCAGGGTGCCTACCGGGTAGCAACGTTCGAATCCATGGCATGCGACAAGGAACTCGTGAAGGTTCGCGAACGTCCGGCTCCATGGGCGGGGCTTCATGTCTGCACGGTTCGACTCAGGGTCGTTGACTACACAGCCAGTAGCAGCAATTCATACACAGCGCCGGTCAGTGTCATAGCTAATTGTCCGCCGGCAGCGACCGCGCCGCCCGATCGATGCCAACTGGTGGGCTTCTATGCCTCGAATAGCAGGATCGTCTACTGATGCCGCATCCTGCTTTGGCTGTGGCCGTAGCCAGGGGCCGAACGCTCTTGCGAGCCGTAACCGTCGTCGTTCTCGTCATCGTGCTTTCCCTGGGTGTTGTCGTCAGTGCCGTCTCTTTAGCCCTGGCGGGCGACAAGTCGGAATCCCCTATCGGCTGCGTGTCGAGCAGTGGCGCTGTAACACAAAGCGTCCTCGAGAACAGTGGATCTCTGCCGTATGGTCAAGCAGTGGGACTCTCCGCAGGGCAGATTGCTGTGGCACAAGGGTACATTTCAGTCGGGAAGCAACTTGGCGTTCCTCGGGAGGCGATGGTGATCGCCATAATGATGTCTCTCCAGGAGTCGACCCTCCGGATGCTCGCCAACGCGAATGTCCCTGCGTCATTTCAGTTTCCTCATGACGGGGTTGGGAGTGACCACGACTCAGTAGGTTCGGCACAGCAGCGGCCAGGGGCTGGATGGGGAACTGTTGCAGAGCTGATGGATCTTTCTTACAACGCACGGGCATTCTATGGAGGGCCGTCTGGACCGAACCAGGGTCGTCCTCGAGGCTTGCTGGATGTGCCAGGCTGGTCTGCCATGAGCAAAGGGCAAGCAGCCCAAGCCGTCCAGGTTTCAGCGTTTCCCGAGCTCTATGCTCGATGGGAACCACAGGCGACAGCCATCGTTGACCTGCTCCAGGGTGTCACCAGGGTCCCGACGTGCAGGGCGGGGGAGGGCACCCGGCCAGACCTGGTCTCCGCAGAAGGACTGTCTCAAATCCGGCAGGACATTCTGCGCTTCACGCAAGCGGGCTTGGGTGGTGCTTACGTCTGGGGTGGAACGGCCTTCAAAGCATGGGACTGCTCAGGATTCGTGCAGTGGATCTATCGGCAAGCTGGAATGGAACTTCCACGGGTGGAACAGTGGCGGGTTGGAACAATGACGGATCATCCTCAGATCGGTGATCTGGTCGTCCAAAATCCCCAAGGTACATTCAATTGGGGACATGTGGGCATCTACGCGGGTGACGGCATGATGTACAGCGCCCTGAATCCTTCGGCAGGGACATTGCTGCATCCAATCGACTGGAACCCCGGCACCGCCTACTTCAACTTGCTTGAATAGTGCCTGCAGATTCGTTCTGAGTAGAAATTTGGCCTACTCAACGTGTCGCCGAGACACCGCTTTGCGGCCAGATTTTCGGTTGCGAGGATTCCAGAGTCCGTCTTGAAATAAAGGCCCTCCCGTCGCTCTAGTAGCCAGCCCAACTTATCCGTCGTGTACTCGCGGTCCGTGGGCAGCCATAAGCGTTCAGTGGGAGCTGTGGGTGTGTCGACGCTACCTGGAACCATAAGTTCATCCTATTTGGACTATTCCACACTTCCACCGCTGCCGAAAACTGGACTGGCGGTGGTCGGGTCAACCACACCACTTGGTGGACGGCGCCTGGGGGGCTTGCAGGTTTTTCATTGTTCAGAGCAAGGGGTCCGAGTGATCTCAGTACCCCCAAACCCTTCCAGGCCACCGAATAATCTGCGTCAGAGAACCGTGGCTGGTCCTACGTCTGTAAGGGCCGACAATAGAATACTGGGCTAGGGAGTCCGTTGGGCTCGTCATCGTACGTCCGTCGAAGCAGATAATAAGGAATCATATGAAGCCAGGTATAGCCGAAGTAAAGAGAGGTCAAAGTCTGCTTCGGCATAGCCGGCATCTTGGGCTCGAATCTGGGGCAGATCTCGCCCTTTCTCTAATTTTCCTGCGGTGGGAGCTAGCTGCGAAGCCTGGGGAGTGGGGCCAGCTGATGCAATATCTAGACACAGGAACCCCACCCCAAACGCTGAGCGAGATTGATCTGAATGGGTGGTTTCGGGAACAGCTGGGATCTGCTCTTGACGCTAGAAACCTCTCCGATATGTACCACGTATTCGACTACCTAGCATATGGAGTCCCCCAGTCCGAAGAACTTCGAGTGGAACTGCATGCGTTGTTCGAAACGGTCCTAGCTTTGAAAGCGGAATCCGTAAGTAGGGCTGGCCAGGAATTCTCGACACAAAAGGACGCTGCCGCCCTCATGGCCCGGCTTGTGGCAGGTGCAGAATCAGTTCTAGACCCTGCCTGCGGGGAGGCCTCGGTTCTAACCCAAGCTGTGGCAAATGGTGTTTCCCGAGTGCGCGGGGTCGAAATCGAGCCGAGCGTGGCTCGACTGGCGATGATGCGCCTAGCCTTGGCTGGCGGTCGGGCGAAAATCGAAGTCGGTGACTTTTTCCAAGGCGAGATACACGACCATGACATTGATGCCGTCGTTCTCGAACCCCCATTTGGTGTGGATTTGGGTAGTGAACACCGGCGCCGCTCCGGGACCCCCGGCGCGGACGCATTCGGTCCCCCCTCCGAGCAGTCGTGGATGCACAGGGCTCTCCACACGGTTACTCGCCCGGGAATAGCTGTTGTTCTGATGCCAATCTCAAGTACGTTTGGCAAGCAGGGAGAATTCAATCTGAGGACGCTGCATTCTGCAGGACATGTCGTCGCTGTTATCAAACTTCCGCCAGGATTGTTGCGGCACACGGGTATCTCAACTTGTATCTGGGTACTTTCGAATCGGCCCACGCAGGATGGCAGTGTGCTGATGATAGACACTTCGCCTGCTGCAGGAAGAGCTAACGACGATGGAATGGTTCTGGAGGAATCATTTATTGCCGATGTGGCCGATTGCGTCCGCGACTGGCGAATATCGGGTGCGATACCGCAGTTACCGGAGTACATAGCCAAAGTCGCTTTAGAGCGTGACATTCGGACGGCAAAACGCCTTGAGCCGTCCAGCTTTCTCAGTTCCCCGCCCACGGACGAGGAGTTGCGCCCCCAGGCACCGGTGCACCTACTCTCTGAAGTTCGACTGAAGAACTACAAATCCTTCGGTCCATCACAATCTGTGCCCCTCGCACCGCTGACCCTCATCTATGGAAAAAATTCTTCCGGTAAATCCTCCATAATTCAATCATTGCTTTTGCTAAAGCAGTCGCAGTTGAGTAGCCAGCTTGTTACACAAGGTGCGTGGACCGATGCGGGTAGTTTTGCTACGGCGGTTCACCGCCACGACACGACGAGGTCTATTGACATTGGGGTAACATTCGGAAGCCCACCGGGTGCGATTCCGCCGCCTCTCGGCGCTTCGAGCGCTCTATTGCGAAGGGTTGACTTTTCATTCGTGGAAGATGAAATCAGCCATGATCTCGGCTGTATCACTGGCGTCGGATTTGGTCGACACTATGCCGCCTTTTCTTCTACTGGAGACCAGACGTCCAAGGACCAGAGCTTTAAGCTCCGACTCGACGGACTGACGGCGTTACTCGAGGCTGCGGCCGAGCCTGGAGTGCACTATCCTCCAACAAAAAAACCCATAACCAAAGCAAACTTGTCCGTGGTCAACTTGGCACTGAAACGGAATAAGAAGAGCTCAATATTGGTTAGGGGGAGGGGTATATTGCCTGCGGGGGAAATGCTTACTATCCTGGATCATCCCGAAAGTCGACAGCAAGGTACTGCTAGGTCCTACATTCAGCGAGGGCTGACCTTAACGTCTTCAGTAACAGATGAGCTCGGTTACATCCTGGAGAATTTGTCATACCTTGGGCCGCTAAGACAGCCGCCTATGCGATACTATGCACGGTCGACCGCGATTAGGCAATCAACAGAACTAAATGTTGCTATAACCTTATTTGATAATGTTTCCGAGCAAAAGCACATCTCTTATTGGTTAAAGCGACTTGGGATCCAATATGAGCTTGATGTCATCGCAGTAAGTTCTGGTGCCAGTCGCGAGATTGTTGGAGACCTGGTTGCTATCTCCCTCACCGACATTCGCTCAGGCGTTCGATCCAGTCCTGCCGATGTGGGATTCGGTATCAGTCAGGTGCTGCCGATTCTGGTTGAACTTTCAGCGCGTCAGCAAAGCTTAGTTTGTATCGAGCAGCCAGAAATCCATCTTCACCCAGCTCTGCAAGCTGAGATAGCAGATGTCCTGATCGAATCCGCCGACCCCGCGGGACGAGGCAACCAAGTTATAGTTGAAACCCACAGCGAGCACCTCATCCTGAGAATCCAAAGGAGAGTCAGGGAGGGTTCACTAGATCCAAACCAAGTCGCTGTAGTCTATGTAGATCAGACTCCGAGTGGCGAGGCGACAGTTCAACGACTCAGGCTTGATGCCAACGGAGACTTCATTGACGAGTGGCCAAACGGTTTCTTTGACGATCGCCTTGAAGAAATATTTGGCGGCATGTAGTGATAACAAGATTGGGAATCTGCGCCCCTGCTGTTGAAGAAATTTCTCTTCAAGCGGGCGCGCCCTATGCGAATATCATTCACAAGGCCGTCGCGGAGTTCTTGGCCGCTCACGGTCATCTTGTTATGAGCAACTCTCGAGAAATGCTAGATTTGGTGAGAGTTGCCACGAAGTCTCCAGTGATTGATCAACGTGCACGTCAAATTTGGAGTGTCTTGATACAGGAATTGCGTAAGCAAGGGCGTATCCAAGTTCTCGAGCCCGGATCGGAGCATACGCTGGATGAGATTACTGCCGCTGTTCAACTCGCAGACAGTTGGTCCCTTCAAGAGGCGCCAGAGCTCGCCTTGATTCCCAGCACAGTTATTCGTTTACTTTTCCCTGCTGCTGAAAATAGGATTATTGATCCCAGCACAGGTGTTTTACTCACAAGTCCGGCGGAATTCCTAGAGAGCGAACCAGTTCAACGCTTGAAGACCCTCCGCGATGAATCTAGACTCGGCTTCGGAGAAACGCGAAGTTCTTTTTGGCAGCGAGTTCTGAAGCCATTAGTAGCATCGTCGCGCGAGGTTAACATCTACGATCGGTATCTCTTTTCGGAGCTAATGCGACGGAGCCAGTTGCCTCCGAGTCCTACGCAGGCCCCTGAGGCGTTGGTGTGGCTTTTGAGGCAGTTGGACGCCGAGGCTCCGGACGGTCTTGTCGTGCGATTGTTTGCTGGGACCGCAGTGCCGCCCCAATACGGAAGTGCTCAACATCCCGATTCAGTCGAGTGTGCGCACCGAATCTTAGTAAATTCTTGGGTTCGCTTGACGCATGGCGCAGTAGGCCGTGTGGAAATTCTGGCTGGTGACTGGAAGCAGAGGGGTGTGTTGATGCCGCACGACAGACATATTCGGTTCAGCGAGAGTCGAGCAATCTCAATCCCAGCTGGTTTGGACCGTCTCAAGGCCCCTACTATTACGGAGACAGCAGGAATGGCCTGGCGGTATCACTGGACATCTTCCACGGTCGCCCCCTTTGTCGCTAGCGAAAAAGAACTCGAATCAGGTTCCTTTACGAACCAGGTTGTCTTGTAGGCGCCGTGTTTACTGGAATGGCTGGCTATGCTTCCGGCAGGTAGGTGCCGTGTGCATACTCCGTTCAAGCCTGTCGTCGCCTGTCGTAAGCGGGCCAGTAGACATTCCTGTGGCTAAGATGCCCAATACGGCTGCCAACGTCTGCAGCCGCTCGTCACGCTCCTACATCAGCAACCTTCCTCACGCGGCTTTCCGCCTGTTACGGGTCATGTCGTACCCATCCACCAACCCCATGAAGTCGTGAGCTCAATCAGCTCATTCCATGGAAAACGACTGGATGGAGCACCAGATGGTACTGGCAGCGGTGGATCCTGGGATCACACCAAACGCGAACTTTCCTTTTCTTGAGTCCCTCAAGCAGATCGGCGGCGGCATCCTCGTCGGCGCCTTCATCGTGATTGCGATCGTCGCGATTATCGGCGCCGCGATGCTGTTGGCCGGCAAGCTCAGCCAATCGTCCCGGCTTGCCTCTGGCGGCGGAGTGATCCTGCTGTGGACCGGCCCCGTCGCGGCAATTCTGGGCGGGATCAACGGGTACATACTCTGGTCCCAGACGGCCTTTCCGTTGGGCTTCTAACCTCTCGCGATCATGCCTATTGAGTGTGACCTCAACGGTTGGTGGCCGCCCGGCTGCGGTTTGGTTTCACAAGCCAACGACGGCGTTCAAGGCTCCATTACATCCATCTTCGCGAACCTTCTTCAGAACATCGCCTCTTGGATGTGGGGGTTCATCACAGGAGCCTTCACGGTCTCGGATGTCGACGACTCCCAATGGTCCGCGATCGGCGGCCTGACGAACTGGTGGGTCATCGTGATGATGACGCCACTCGTCGTCGTAATGATCTTGCAACTCTTGTCCGGTCTGATCAGCCAGCAACCCCGCCGACTGCTGAGGGCACTCGTCGGGGGAGCGGCGGCAGTGCCTCTCGTGGCTGTGGCCGTCTACTTGGTTCGGCAGCTCACCCGAGTAAGTGATGAGGCTTCGACCGCGCTCTTGGAGTCGATCGGGACAGATCCGTACGTAGTCTTCATGCGACTCTTCGGCTTCGAAAGGGCTCCTGCAGGCTCCGAGCGCGAATGGAACGTCATCTCCCTAGCACCGGGCAATCAAGGCGGAGCCGTCGGCGGCGCGATAGTGACAGCAATGGCGGTTGTCGTCGTGTGGATCCTGGCATTCATCCTAATGTGCTCGATGATCTTCAGGACGTTCGCACTCGCCGTCCTGGCGGCCGTTGCACCGGTCGCCCTCATGATGATGCCCTGGGAGAAGTCAAAGGCCTGGGCCGGACGGTGGTGCGAAGTCGTCGTCGCGCTCTTGCTCGCGAAACCGCTGGCGGCGACAGTTCTTGCGGCGGCGATTAAACTGTTCGCGGATTCGACGTCATTTGCTGGATTGGCAGCCGGCACTGTCGGCATGGTTCTTGCCTGCGGAGCGCCGTTGATGGCGCTGAGGCTGGTGAGCTTTGCAGGTGGTGAACTCGCGGCAGCGGCTCAGACGGCTGGCGGCGGCCACGTTCTTGCTCGGAGTAGCAGCGTTGCCTCAAGGCAGTTCAGTCGACAACTCGGTGGCCGCATGACGATTGCATCAATGTTGGGCAGATCGTCACTAGCTCGACCAATTCCCTCAAGTCGCACAGACATCCCCACGCGCGTACTGCCACCTTCAGTGCCCCTGCCGCGCAGCCTGACGAGTACGACGCCGATACTCACCTCAGGTGAAAACGCTTCGGGATCCCACGGGGCAAACTCTGCCCGCGGAGGCGCCGCTAGGCAAGGCGGCGTGGTGACCGGAGAAATCCTAACCGAGTCAAGTAAGCAGGCGTCGTCGACTACACCTTCGAGGATCGGCCGGACGCCGGACGCCGGACCGCCAACGGCAAACCGGCCGAGGACCGCCCCGCCGCCCGAAGTACGAAGTTCTGGCAGCGCTCTGCCGTCATCCGAATTGCCGCCCATCAGGCCAAAGGCTTCTGAGGGGCACTTCCCTCCGGAGAAATCCAATGACTGAAGATTCTCGAGCCCTTGAGGCCGTTAAGTTTCCCCGCTACGAGCGCCGCGGCATTTTCATGGGGCTGAAGTGGTACCAGCTTGTGTTGCTGGCCGTCGGCATCCTAACGGCGATTATTGCGTCTGCGGCTGGCGGTCCAGTCGGACTTACGACAATGAGTCCCATCTGGCTGCTGTTCGTGCTGATGGGAGTGCTTCAGCACGCTCGCATTCCGTATCCCATCTGGGTCAGTCTCATCACGCTGTTCCTCGTTCGACTGATCCTGGGTCAGACCCGATACCTCGCCCGCCCCGAGAAGGCGTTGAAGGCGGGGAGGCTTGCGCTGCCAGGTGGGCTTGGCAGCCTCAAACTCCAGACGACCAGACGTGGAGAGTGCTTCATCGTTGACCCGCAGGGTAAGGAAGCAACGGTCGTCATGCGCTGCACCACCAGGTCATTCGCTCTCCTCGACGACGATGACAAAGCGTGGGCTGCCCAAGCATGGTCACGTGTCCAGGCCGGGCTCGCCCAGCGGTCGGACATAGCAAGAATCGCCGTTCAGGATTACACGGTTCCGTATCCTTCGTCTGCCCTTCAGGACTTCTATAACAACACCATCCTGCGAAATGGCGGCCGGGCGGGTGGCAATTCGTGGGGTGAGTTGGCCTACCAGGACTTGATAGCTGCAGCTGGATCCGCCATGAGTCACGACGTCTTGTTGTCCGTTGTTGTGGATACGGCCAAGTCGAGGAGGCGCATCAAGGAATCGGGCGGTGGCATAGCCGGACTCGAGCGTGTTCTGCGTTTGGAGGTACAGGCAATCACCTCATCCCTGGCAATTCATGGAGTGCGGGTGGACGAGTGGCTTTCAGAGTCCCGACTACTTGAAGTGTTCAGGGGGTCCTTTGATCCTGAAACGGTCTCCCGAGGGTCGGTGACGAATGACAGCGAGCCGCAGGTTGCCCAGCCAACTGGAAATCGGCGACTGAGTTCAAGCCCTATGGCCATAGAGGAGCACTGGACTTACCTCCGCACGGACTCCGGCTTCCATCAGACCTTCTGGGTCGCAGAATGGCCGAGGCAAAAGGTCTATCCGGGATTCCTTCACCCGCTGGTTTACGTCGGGGACTTCCGGCACACGGTCACGCAGGTGATTCGTGCTGTTCCCACTCTGGAAGCCCTCAGAGACATTCGATCCGCTCAGGAAGCCCACGAAACCCGACGCAGGATTAACGCCCGGTTTGACCGTCCGACGACACGTGAGCAGCGAGCCGAGGAGGAAGAAGTCGCCCAACGGGAAGAAGAGATCGTTGCCGGGCATGGTGATGTTCGTCCGACTGCCTTCGTGACGATAACGGCAGCGTCCTTGGAGGATTTGGCCCGGCACCGCCACGAGCTGGAGTCCGCGGCAGCCGGCGCGTTCGTCGAACTTCGATTGCTGGCGGGCCAACAGTGGGCAGCCTTCATTGCGGGAGGACTGCCCTTGGGAAGGGGATTGCGATGAGCCTCAAGAACCAAGAGGTGACCTACACGCCGTCGGGCACTCGCGCCGAACGCAAGAGTCTCAGAAGGGCGACGACCGCTGAGACATTGCCACAGAAGCCCAAACGCGGCCAGCGGATCGACGAAGCCTTTGAGCGGCGCGGCGACCGCGAGCGCCTTGTCGGAGATTGGGGGAGCAGGGAACCGCAGTCACTATGGGGACCGCATCGACTGCGGCCGGCACCTCACCGCGCCTCGACTATGACCTTCGCGGCGGCTTACCCCTTCATCACGGAGTCAGGACTCGGCCATGAGGGAACCTACATCGGAACTGACGTCTTCGGTTCGGGAGCCTTTTCGTACGATCCTTGGATCCTCTATGACAAGGGAATCATCAGCGGTCCTTCGATCGTCGTGATTGGAACAGTGGGCACGGGCAAGTCGATGTGTGGCAAGTCGCTGGTTGCTCGCTCCATAACGTTGGGACGTAAAGCGGCTGTCGCGTCGGATCCCAAGGGCGAATGGGTTTCAGTGGCCAAGGCCGTCGGTGGCAAGGTCATTTCCGTTGGTCCTGGTCGCACGGCTCGCGTGAATCCTCTGGACGCAGGTTCTCGGCCTACTTCATTGTCGGACACTCAGTGGAAGGCCGTCGTCCGGCAGCGGCGTCGGCAACTGCTGGTGGCCTTGGTGTCTCTCATGCGTCAGGGCACGCCGTTGCATCCCGTTGAGCACACCGCTCTCGACATGGCGCTCATGGAAACCACCGCCGAAAACTCGACGCCGACCCTTCCTATGGTGCTGGACCACCTCTTGAGTCCTTCCGCAGAAACGCTCGCCCTTGTCGGCAAGGACGGCGGAGCTGCAGTCAGCCACTCCCTGAGGCGAACAGTCTCCGGGGACCTGGAGGGCATGTTCGATGCACCGTCCACAGTGGCCTTCGACGCCGACGCGCCAATGATGGTCATGGACACCTCCGCGCTCATCGGCGCGTCCGAGCAGGCGTTGTCCCTCGCCGCTGCCTGTAGCGCCAGGTGGCTGGAGGCGGCAGTGACAAACCCCGACGGCGGTAAGCGGCTTGTGGTGTACGACGAAGGTTGGAGAATGCTCGCCGATCCCTACATGTTGGCCAAGATGAGCGAGCAATGGCGCCTTGCGAGAACCTACGGGATTGCCAACCTCCTCATCATGCATAAAGTGGCGGACCTCAACGAGATCGGAGACAGTACGAGCGGGCACCGTCAGAAAGCACTGGGGCTGCTGACAGAAGCGGACACTCGCATCATCTATCGCCAGAAGCATGACGCCATGCGCCTGACTAAGGAAGCTCTGGGGCTTACCGAAGCTGAGTGCGAGCACGTCGAGAACCTTCCCAAGGGCGTTGGGCTCTGGAAGGTTGGGAACCGCTCCTTCATCGTGGCCAACAGAGTGACCACAGATGAGCTGGAAGTCTTTGGCACTGATGACCGGATGCACCTATGAGGACGGGATCTGGGAGCAGCAGTCCTTTGGTCTCAGGCGGACTCTGGGCGTTGACGGGCTACATGGGCTTCTGCCTATTGGTCCAAGCGGCCGCCCAACTTGCCGGCGTTGGGCATTGCGGTTGGAGGCCGCCGTCGTTCTTCAACCCCGCTGCCGGCGTCGGACTGTTGGTTGGCCGTAAGGACTGGATCGTTGGTACCCCAAGTAACTGCACTTTGGATGTCGGGGCAATCTGGTGGATTGTGGGTGTGGTTCTTACCGTGCTTGCAGCGCTCGCAGCCGCGGCTGCCCTCGCGTGGAGAACTTGGAAGCAATCCGGCGCGTGGCTTCGTCAGGACATCCTAGGCAGAGACGGGGTGGCTGGCAGGGCAGAGATACTTCGGGACTTCGGAGCCAGAGCTGTTCGGAAGCGTGGGCAATACACTCGGCCCGGCCTCCGCAAGCCGAGCATTCACGATGTCTCGTGGACACTTGGGCGCTCCCGTGGAGTGACCATCCATGTCTCTACCGAAGAGTCGATGGTCATTCAGGGAGCTCCTCGGTCGGGCAAGGGCCTATACGTCGTCATCAACGCGATTCTCGACGCGCCCGGCGCTGTTGTTACAACATCCACGCGAGCCGACAACCTTGTGGTCACGATGCGAGCGCGAATGTCCGGTGGGCGGCCAGTGACAGTCTTTGACCCTCAGGGCATGTCGGGCCTGCCATCGACTCTCCGTTGGTCGCCGGTGCGAGGTTGCGGTGACCCGGACATCGCCACCAGACGGGCTCTCGTTATCACCGCAGATACCGAGATGAAGGGCGAGAACGCCGCGTGGCAAAAGCGCTCGCTGATCGTGCTGCAGTGCCTGCTCCATGCGGCCGCGCTGTCAGGGCAGGGCATCGCAGCCTTCCGTCGATGGTCGTCCAGTCCAGTGTTGGCCAGAGAGGCGCTGGATATTCTGGGGCGCCCAGGTGCGGCATTGGGATGGCAGGCAGATCTGATGGGGATCTTGGAAGACGACCCACGGAATACTTCCAACTCATGGATTGGGGTCTCAGCCGCTGTAGCCCCACTTTCATCTCCGAGGGTGTTGGCGGCACTGGACCCACAAGACGAAGCTCAAGAGTTTGATCCCAAGAGCTTCATCAGGCAACGGGGGACTCTCTACCTTATTGGCACCCGCTCCGGAGCTGCCGCCGCTGGCCCCTACCTATCGGCCTTGATCGACGACATCGACAACGCAGCGCGAGAACTGGCCTTTGTCTCGCCTGGAGGCCGACTCGATCCACCGCTTTCCCTGATCCTCGACGAAATAGCGAATCTCTCTCCTTGGCCTGGCCTGCCTGTGGTGCTCTCTGACGGTGGTGGTATCGGCATTTCAACTCTCGTGGTTCTGCAGTCCCTTTCACAGGCACGGAGTGGATGGTCGATCGAGGAAGCCGCCACCATCTGGGATTCCGCGATCATCAAAGTGATCTTCGGCGGCGGCTCGGACGAGCCTGACCTGCGCTCGCTGGCCGGCCTACTGGGAGAGCGGAGTCTCGTCCTCAACACTCGCTCCTGGTCATCTCAGGGCCGTCAGGACGGGGAACAGATCAGGGAGAGCCCAGTCATTCGGTTGGACGAGATCCGGAGGCTGCCGGTCGGGACTGCCCTGATGCTCGGTCGCCGTACAAGGCCGATTCTCCTGGATCTTCGGGACTGGCATCAACGCAAGGATGCAGCCGAACTGGGCCGTTCGAAAATTGAAACTGAACGGGAGCTGGCCGCCGGCCACCTGCAGAACCAGTCAATAGACAAGCAGGTGGATTGATGGGCACCTCATCCGATGACGCTGAGTTTGAAGTTGGTCCAATTGCGGAACTCGACGACGAATTGACGGCAGAGCTGTTCCGATCGGCATTTCAGCCGTCGCCGCGCAACGCTGGCGTGACCCATCGTTGGCGGGATATGTCATCGGCGCAGGCGGAAGCCGTGTGGCAGAGCCTCTTTGACTGGGTGCGGTGGTTCGTTGCTACCTATCAACTGACGACGTCGGTGGTGCCGGATTGCTGGTGGCGGCACTCGGAGATAGTCGCCGAGTTGTATGCGCTTCAGCGGGCGGAAGCGGCGTCCTTCACGTCAGACGACTCGGGATTCGGTCCGCTGGCGTTCCACGAGAGGCTGCCACACGGCGTCGAACGTCTCCGAACCCACACGCGGACGGCCGGGTGCGTCGGGCTGCAGAGCCACAAGGAACCAATCGTGCGGATCGTGCCGGCCGAGCCGGACTTCGAGGACTGGAAGCTGGGCACCCATCAGACCCGAAGCTGATCCCGTCATGCCGTTGCTTCGTTCGCTCGACATGAATAGGTGATCCCTTCTTAGGGCTGTCTAGAAGCACGAAGGATGGCTGTCGTGGCCTCTGCATCTGAACTGAATGCTAACGCAAGCGGGGCTGCGGAAGCCGCCGCACCGCCGTCGAACGTTCGCCTGTCACCCGAGGAACGCATAGCCGACCTGACCAGGGGACTTCACACAGCACTTGAGGAAGCCATCGATTCGCCCACACGATGGCAAGTCCTCCTCGACGCCTCCGCAACACTGTGGCGGTATTCCGGGGGTAACGTCGCCCTGCTGATGATGCAAATGGCGCAGCGCGGTACCCAAGAGCCGACTCTGGTGGCCGGTTACAAAGAGTGGGCCCGGCATGGCCGGACGGTTCTGCGGGGGGAACACGCGCTCTGGGTGATCGCGCCCCGGACGGCCTCAATGCAGGAACTGATTTTGGCTGACGGGCAGCGCAAGCTCCTTCCATCGAATCAGGCTGCACCGGATGATGCCATCAGCCGAGGCAAGAAGAACGTGATCACAGGTTGGCGCGGGCAGGCTGTCTTCGACGTCACCCAAACGGAGGGCACGCCGCTGCTGGTGCCTCGCGCGGATGCTCAAGCTGGGGCGGACGTGGGTGATCTGTGGAGTTCCTTGCGTGAGGTTGCGAAAGAACACAGCTTCCGGGTTGAGGTGTCGGGAATCCAACATGGCTACACCAGTGGCTATACAGACTTTGATGCTCGTCGAATTCAAGTTGGTTTATGGATGAACGACGAGGAGCGGGTAGCGGTTCTTGCCCACGAACTCGGTCACGTCCTTTTGCACGGACCAGACGACCGACTGGGGCGGCTCTATGGAAGCAGCGCCAACCATCGCGGCCTGGCGGAAGTAGAAGCCGAGTCGGTTGCCTATACCGTCCTGCGGGCCCATGGCATCGATCGTGGAGCGCAGTCAGCGTCCTATCTGGCTGGCTGGGCCGACGCTGTGATCCGCGCGGAGAAGGATTTGAAGCACGACTCCTCAGAAGGCTGGGTGCCGACGTCGCGGGTCGACATCGCGAAGTCGGTGCTTGGGCGGGTGACCGCAGCAACCAAGGGGATCCTGGCGGTCTCGGATCCTCCTGGTTTCGGAGGAAAGTTCGCCGCCACCAGTGCTGACCCGTCCGTTGCTGCCAGTCCGAACTATGCCGGTGTCCCTGGACCGACCGCGTCCTTGAACGGTCCTGAGATTGCTGGTCCCTAAACACGCAGGTGTCCGTCGGGAGAGGCCCGTCGACTAAGGAAGGTAAACCATCATGAATACAAAGATCCCCATCACTATCGCGGGGAACCTGGTCGCAGATCCCGAACTGACCATTGGGGAATCCGGAACGCCACACGCGAAACTCCGCGTTGCCGTGAATCAGCGGATTCAGAACCCAGATGGCACCTGGCGGGACGGCGAACCGGTCTTTCACAACGTGTCTGCGTTCCGGATGCTCGCGGAGAACGCTTCTACTTCTCTGAAGAAGGGTGACCCTGTGACAGTGTCGGGGGAACTTGAGTTCCGTTCCTACGACAAAGACGGTGAACGACGTGAAGCAAGGCGCATCATCGCTGACACCATTGGGCCGGACCTTCGCTTTGGCACGGCGACGTATCAACGCTCCGCGCGAGCAGTTGCCGAGCCCGAGGCCGCCGTGGAGGCCACAGGGCCACAAGCCACGACGGCGACTGGCTGGCCCGCATACAACGTGACAACGAAAAGCCCTGTGGCGGCGCCCCCTTTCGGCACAGCGCGGGGGAGTGAAATGACGATCTGATTCGCGCCCTCTGCAGGTTCTGGCCCACGTTTCATGCTCCGAGACGTGGGCCGCCTTTTGTTTGCCGACCAGCATTCGAATATATGTTCTAATCTTGTTCTATGAGACCGAAGCAAGACTCCAACGCCTTCGCACGCATGATGGCGCAGACAGATGCCGACAATAAGCATCCAAAACCTGATGATGGCCAGATTATGGAACTGCCTGCCAACGAACAACCGCTGGTGCGCGTAAGCGAGATTTACGGACGAGCCATCAAGTACACCAGAACATACGGCCTGGTCGAGTGGGTGGACGATCAGAGGGTCTACCACGTGCAGTGGTTTCCGGCGGGACAGGTCAAGCGGGTTGACCGGGATTCGTGGAGAGGGCGACAACTCTAGGATTGAAAGAGGGAGGCTAGCACCGTAGTGCTAGCCTCTTTTTTCGATCGGGACGAGCGGTGTTTGTCGATCAGACCAAAGGTGCCCAAGCCAGTACGCGGTCTCCCGTGATGCGGTAAGTGGCCGGCCATGGACTGCCAGGACGCACTTGGGCCGGGTCAGGCGAGATCAGCAATACAGAGCCCGGCCATATGGGTTCGGACAGCGCCTCGATCCACGCCGCCTGCACGTGATCGAAATGGTTCCACTTGATGGTGATCCATGAACCGGTTGGCTGAAGGCCATCGACACTCAGCACTGTGATCTCGGTTGTTGTGCCATGATCGCGCTTGGCTCGCTCAAGTGCGTTCCAACGAGAGTCAGCGGAAGCTTGCCAGCCGCGTTGCCGGTGCACGTGATGCACCCAGAACAAGATAATTACCGAGCCTGCCAATGCCACGGCTACGAGCATCCATTGAAGCAGAATTGAGCCCGGTCCGAGAGTGGGCATCACAGCAGCGAAGAGAATGGTCGCTGCGCTCGCAACGATCAGCAGGGGTGTCGCCACCTTGGGCTTCAGGGCTGGGTTCGCGTTCATGCTTGCTGCTTCAGTTTAAAGCTGCCAGCCGACATTGATAAGAGCGACACGTTGATCAACGAATTCGCCGGCATCGATGGCGGGGATGCGGGCAACTTCTCGGATGGTGCGCTGGAGGTTTTCCCACTGCAATCGCTGCTCCCATTCGTACGCCTCTGGGATCGTTCCAGTCGCCAGACAGGAGGCCCCGATACCCCAGCGGTCTCTGTAGATAGCTGCATCCCGAACTACCGAAGCGCACTCGAAAGGATCGACGTCGGCACCAAGCTGCCTGAGGAGGTCCAACTTCCATTCGGGCTCCTCAAAGAGTGCGGCATTGCCAACGAGCCCGATTCGATCGCGAATCCGGTGTTTCACCTGGCTGAGCATTACGCTGAGGTCCTCACGCTCAAAGACAAGTTCCTCGTTCAAAGCATCAAAGGACGCTAGTGGCATTCCGGAGGAAAGGCGGCGGAGGCGCGATTGAACGATCGCGGCCAGATCTCTCGCGCCACCTTGTGACGCGAACACCTCTCTCAACACGCGCTCGGCACTCAGACGGCTCACGTTTGTCGCCCGCCTCCAGGAAGCAACGGCAGCCCCCCAGGAAGGCGACGACCGCATTGCCTCAGACGCTCCCTGGGCTGTTTCCTCCACGACCCGTGCAAGATCCAATCCGGCAGCGATTTGGGCTAGATAGTCATATTCTCGGCTCAGCCGTTCGAGACTGTCGGAATGCGCTCGTTCAGCTTCCTGCACTTCGTGGGCTGATCTTTCAGCTCCCTCGGCGGCCAGCACTTCACCCAGAATTTGTCGCCAGGTGGACCGGAGCTGTGGGTCAAGTGTCTCTTCCTCATCGGGGTCGTTTTCGCTGACATAGGCCATGTTGGCGCTGCGTCCTCGGGTCATGCTGACGTAGAGGAGTTCACGGGTTAGGCGGCCAGGCGTGACCACCGTATGCCCGGTATCAACTGTGAGGCCCTGGGAACGATGAGCGGTCGTGGCATATCCCAGCTCGACGGATGTCTCGAGGTAGGACGTGTCCAAGGTGATGCTCGCCCCGGTGTCCCTTCGGATAGCGCGGACTTGTCCTTTCCCGACATCGGTCACTTCGAGCAGTGCTCCGTTGCGAATGAAGGATCCGTGCTCGTCAAGGATCGATCTGTCGTTTCGTCGGGCGATGATTATGTCCCCTCGGCCAGCACGGAGGCCGTCCCTCAGCGCCAGGGTCTTTTCCGCATCGACAGCGCCCTGGACGACGCGGTCTGCTTGGGCTCGTTCGTTCAGCATCCCAACTGTGTCATTGTCGGGTGCAATAAGGATCGAGAGTCGCCCGGAGAGCACGTCTTCATGCCACCCGGAGTAGGCCCGATCGAGCATGTCCAGATAGGTTCCATGTCGAATGCGGTCATTCCGTTCGTAGTCCGTAAGAACAGACATATCTCCATCACGTAGCCTGAGTGACGCTGTCTGTTCCCACGCCTCTCTGAAGCGCCAAATGGTGCGCAGTCTTGCAGTCTTGTGTTGCCGATCGAGCCAGCCGAGCACGCCGCCGGCATCGATGGAATCCAGCTGTCCGGGATCCCCAACCAGGAGGATCTTGGCGTCGCTCTCGCATGCTTGGCGTACAAGCCCGGCAAGCTGAGCAGTGGATACCATCGAGGCCTCATCGATGATGACGAGTTGCCGAGGACGGAACCGCCACCGATTTTGCTCGGCGCTAAGTCTGGCCACCGCCTGCACCAGCCGAGTGGCGCCGGCAATCTGGTCATTGCGCAAAGATCCGAGGCGCTTCTGCGCCTCAGAGAACGAGGCCGCACGCTGCATTGCTCCGGTTCCAACAGATTCATGTAGCCACTTGGCAACGTTCTCCGTTGTCATTGCCAGTTCGTGGGCCAGCACTTCTGCGCTCGCCGCAGCAGGAGCCAATCCAACGACGCTGCCAGCCCCAAATTCGGCCTCCCAAGCCGACTTGATGGCATCGAGAGCAGTCGTTTTACCAGTGCCCGCTGGACCGACGATCGCATCCAATCGGTTTCCGCTCAACAGCACCTGCGCGGCGGCGGCCCGTTGATCTTGGTGGAGCTCAAGTCCGCCTCTCGTTCTGTGGCTGGCGAGTACATCCATGGTGATGAAACCCCGCACTGCCGGTCCGCCGTCGTCGTTCCTCGCTGCCAGGATTTCATCCTCAAAGGTGAGCGTCGCTTCATCGGTAAAGAGCCGCGAGCCGTGGAACTCGAAGACGCTGTGGCGCGCGAAGCGGAGCTCGGCTTTAGCATCCAGAGGCGTGGTGTAGCGATACTCGTTCAGCGGAACAGACTGACGCTCGGCGGCCGACGCGACCGCGTCGATCAGGGCGTTCCGGTCGGCGGGCGTAGCGCAGCGGATTTCGGCACAAACGCGCTCGCCTTCCGCGATAAGGTTCCATCGGTTCCATGTGGAGCGTTTCGAAGCGACGCGCTGGCGGGTGACGTGCGCGACGGCGTCGATCCAGTCAGGGGTTAAGTCGCCTCTGTGGAATGGAGCGTGACGAGAGCGATTGATGGTGGCGGCAACAACAGCCTCTGGGTCCAGGCCTCTGGCTTTTGCTCGTTGGCGCCAGTTGGCAGATAGCTCGTGAAGCGGCGCGCTAACGTCGCCCTTCGGGGTGCGTGTGGACAAGGTGGCTTGCTGTCGCAATTTGACGGTTGTCGTGGCCGTAGGACGGCTGCCATGTTCCTCGATCCATTCGGCGACGAGGCGGTCAGTCTCGACGTCGATGAGTCTGGATCGATTCGAGAACTCGCGGATGAGTGCGTCGTCTATGCCGGTCAGCTGCTGGCTTGGATTGTGGGTGCTTTGAGCCGGGATGCGGATATCAGTGTTTGTTCGGAGGCTTTGGTGCAGCGCATCGAACAGCAGCCCGTTGTAGTGCTCGCTCGCGGCGACCACTGCTTTGTACAGACTCCGTGAATCCAGTGTTACCCACGCATCGTCGGTGATGCGCTGGACGCGGTTCGCGATCACCACATGAGTGTGGAGTTGCGGATCCCCGGAGCGGGACTCCCAGTGGTCGAAGGCGGCAGCGATCGCGCCGTGGGTACCAATATGGGCTAGTCCGTTTCTGCCAGCTCGGGTGTGGATGACCAGGTCCTCAAGCCAGTGCAGCGTCTCGTTGACGGCATCGTGGTGGGTCTGAAGGATTTGATCTTGGACGTGGCGGGTGCTGAGGGCCCACAGCGCAGAGACGGACTTAGGAACACTGAACGTTAGGTCGAATCCTGCTACGGCGTGCCTGGTTTCGGGCAGTCCCTGACTTCGTTGGACGACCGTCGGCTCACCGTGCGGACGTCCGAGGGTGGCTCCCGTGTCTGGGTGGGCCGCTTGCTCGAAAATGGCCTTGGCGTCCGATTCCGTGACCTTGTCGCCTGCGGACCGATCAATTCCATCCAGCCCGGTGCCGAGCCAACGGCCCTGCGGCGTTCCAGACTTCATGTAATAGGAGACGGTGTCCGGGGGAGTGTGGGCGAGGTCGTCCATCATGGTCGACTTGAAGAGGTACTTCAGGCCAGACTGCGCTGAGAGCCTGGCGATGGACATGGTCATGGCTGTCCAGCTCTGGTGCGACCTCGTGACGGGAGCCAGCCACGGCGTCGAAGGATGCCCACCGTAGTGGCGTCCAGGGGCATGCTTTTCGCCTTTGACAAAGACACGAGTGCGGCCGCTATATGTGCCAGTTCCTGAATGTTCGTTCGTTGAGCCCGCTTGAGCCGCGCGACTTCGTTGTGCAGGAGGTTGGTTTTTGTCTCTAGTTCCTCGTTGAGGGCTTGCAAGTGTTCGATGTCCGAGGACTGCGTTCGGAGCTCGGTCAGGAGCCGATCGACGCGGGGCTGACACGCTTCGCATACCGGTGCTGGGTTCGGCTCTGAGGCCTTCCTGTTCACAATCGTTCATGCCGGTACGTGTCCGGGTCAGCATGATCGCGCTGTAAACGGATCGGCTGAGCTGCCTTGGATGCCAGAGGTGTGAAGTCGTGAACGGGCTCGGATATCTTGTGCAGCTGATCGCGGACGGAAGCGCGGGCATGGAGCGCTTGTTGTTCGGATAGCCTCGTCGACGGGCAGGTGAAGTCCGTATTTACTTGCGTGGCACACGAGGCATGCATCAGGCGGAACAGTAAATCATGCCATGGTGGGCGATTTGCACCACGTGGCGGCACTTGCCGCGGACGGGCGGTTCATTTGGCCAGCCGTTTGCCGATGAGGGCCAATATGTCGCTTTGTAGTTTGCGTATCGCATCAGATGAATCCTCTCGGAGCTCGTCGCGTGGCCTCCCTGTCGTGCTGCTTCATGCCCCATGGTCCGGAGTCTTGAAGATAGGGGTCCCAGGGCTGGTATTCCGCTCTTCGATAGGGCTAGAAGCCATTAGGGAATAGAGCGTGGCTCCACGCTGCGTGGTCTGCGAGTCATGTCCGCAGTTTTGTTTTACTGCATAACGGGCGTTGGAGATCCTCAGGGGGTGCACCGCTCGGCTGACGGCATGAGCAGCTAAACACCTCGGCGGGGTCGACTCATACCAAGTTGATATCCAGTCCGGTCGAGATTGGTCTTGGACGGGCATCGTGGGCCTGCGGTTACATATGGCTTACGTCACAGAAGCAATCCAGGAGCAGATGGACTCGTACGAGGGCGTCTTGGTGAAACGACCCCAGGCAGGGTCTCCTTTGCAGGAGGACCGCGAACCTCCGCATTACTGACCCGACCGATTGCGGCTGGGACAACGGCTGAACTCGGTGAGAAGTCGGGCACCAACTCCCGGCCATCTCTTCAGCCCGGCAACTTTGTCGGAAACGCACGACCAGATTTATCCGAAGTCGGCTTCACAGAAGTCAGCAACGGGTCTATCAATTAGCGGCCAATTACTGCCATCACAAGCGCGTAAGGAACAGAAATGACAGACCATAAGCAAAAGATGGCCCGAGGGCCTTTCGCCCGCCGACTGCGCGCACTACCGGGCGTATCGCTGATTGCCGCCATGTCCGCGACCATGGTTTTGACTGGGTGTGGCTCTGGTTCTTCAACAGAGCCAGCAACATCGGCACCTTCAAGCACCGGCGCCCAGGTTGCGCTCACGGTTGATGAAAAAGTGGCCAGCCTCCTTCCGGCTGAAAACAAGGGAAAAACCCTTAAGGTGGGCTTCGAAGCTGGAGCCCTTCCTTGGGCGGACCTGACGCCGGATGGGTCATCGATGCAGGGGCTTGACCACGATTTGATGGAAGCCGCCACGGCTGTACTCGGCATTAAAGCAGAGTATGAGGGCACGAGCTTCACGAACATCATCCCGGGTGTCCAGGGCGGACGCTACGACCTCGGTATTTCGAGCTTCTACGATACACCTGAGAGAGAGCAGATTGTTGACGAGGTCACCTACGGCAGCGATGGTCAAATTTTGATTTCGAAGAAGGGCGGAAAGACGGGCCTGACAGAAGACACGTTGTGCGGTTTGAAGGTAGCAGTCGTCGCTTCCAATCTTCAGGCTGAGCAAATGCCTATCAAGTCCGAGAAGTGTGTCTCGGAAGGAAAGCAACCCATCGACGTTCAGGTCTACCCCACTCAGGCTGAACAATACCTCTCCGTGTCTTCCGGTCGGGCTGACGTGCTCAACACCGGTGGGTCAAACGGCGGCTACCTGGTAAAGACAAGCCCGGCTGCTTTCCAGCAAGCCGGCGAGCCGTTTGCCACGGTTCCGGTAGCAATAGTGCTCAAGAAGGGTTCGCCCCTTAGTGAGGCCATGGCGGCGGCGATCAACAAGCTCATTGAAAATGGAACCTACAAGGACCTCTTCGATAAGTGGGGCCTGAGCGACTGGACCACCGATGGGGCCAAGGTCAATCCTGCCACGGCCGGGAAGTGAGTCTCAGTTGTCCACGGTTACTACTCGATCGGCGAGGCTTCTCACCTCGTTGGAAACGCCAAAGGTTGTGCCGGTTCGCCACCCAGGCCAGTGGGTCGGAATCCTTGTTTGCCTCTTGTTTGTCGCAGGACTGATTCGAACCTTCGTTGAAAACCCCAACTACCAGTGGGACATCGTCTGGCGTTACTTCACAGATAAACAGATTCTGAATGGGATTGGCCTGACGCTACAGCTGACGTTTATTACCCTATTCATCTCATTTGTCTTGGGAACAATCCTGGCCATAGGGCGCACCTCTAAAAGCATCTTCCTAAATGTTGTCAGTTGGAACTACGTGTGGTTCTTTCGCGGCACGCCTCTTCTCGTGCAGATCATATTTTGGTATAACATCGCAGCGCTCTATCCGGTCATCGAGATTGGCATCCCGTTCGGTCCCACATTCATCGAGGCAGACGGAAACGTCCTCATCAACGCATTCACCGCCGCTGTGGTCGCCTTTGGTCTGAACCAGTCAGCCTACATGTGCGAGATTATTCGTTCAGGATTGCTTGCCGTTGATGAAGGACAACGGGAGGCAGCTACGGCTCTCGGGCTGACTAAGTTCCAGGTTCTGCGCAAAGTTGTGGCTCCGCAGGCGATGCGCGTGATTCTTCCCGCAGTAGGCAACCAGCTCATTGATCTGTTGAAATCGACGGCTATGGTGAGTGTCATTGCTCTACCAGAGCTGCTCTACTCGGCACAGCTTATTTACTCACGGAACTTCCTTACTATCCCTGTGCTCTTGTCCGCGACGCTTTGGTACCTGATTATCACGACTTTCTTCACCGTGATCCAGTACTACGTTGAACGGTACTTCGCGCGCGGTTCGTCACGGAACCTTCCGTTGACGCCGTTGCAAAAAGCACGATTGAAATGGAACGACGTCGTGGGCAAGTTCAGCCAAAGCAGACACAGGGAATCGGAGGAGCGGTCATGACACAGACGCTGTTGGAGTGCGAGGAAGTCCGTAAGCAGTTCGGGACTGTAGAAGTCCTCAAGGGTGTAAACCTAGAGGTTGCCGAGGGTCAGGTTCTTTGCATAATTGGCCCATCGGGTTCCGGCAAAAGCACCTTGCTTCGATGCATTAACCACTTAGACAAGATAGACAGCGGATTCATCTTCTTTAAGGATGACCTGGTGGGCTATGAGGTTCGGCGCAAACGCCTTAGGGAACTTCGTGAGTCAGCCATTTTGGCCCGACGTTCGGGCATCGGCTTCGTCTTTCAAAACTTCAATCTCTTCCCGAACATGACCGTATTGGACAACGTTGCGATCGGTCCTCACCTGGTACAGAAGAAGCCGCGGGCAGTTGCTGAAGCCGAAGCAGCCATTTTGCTGGCCAGGGTGGGGTTGGGCGATAAGGGAAGCAACTTTCCCCGCCAACTCTCAGGCGGGCAACAGCAACGAGTCGCCATCGCTCGTGCACTTGCTCTGAAGCCTGATTTGATGCTCTTCGACGAACCGACCTCCGCCCTGGACCCCGAACTCGTTGGCGAAGTCCTGGATGTCATCAAAGGCCTTGCACGAGACGGCATGACAATGATCGTTGTCACCCACGAGATGGGATTTGCGCGAGAGGTTGCTGATGTCGTGGTCTTTATGGACAAGGGTGTCATTGTGGAGTCCGGGCCACCAGAAGAAACCTTTGGAAACCCTCGCGAGGAGCGCACCCGTGCTTTCTTGTCAAAGGTTCTCTGATTAGCCGGAGACAGGACCCCTTCGAAAACATGTTGCCCATGGTGTGGTAACTCGGCGTGTAGTCTTTCCCTCTTGGGTATTCTGAGCACCATCCGAGGGGCCTGGTTTGTCCGTCGTGGGCAGATCAGGCCCTTCGCGTTTGTGCGGCGCGAGTAGTAGAGGGCACACGAGCTGAGGGGAGGATTCGTTTAATGGGCTGCTGGCGTTTTGAGGCCGCTGAAGCCGCCGGGAAGTATCGAACCTCTGGCGGTGCAACTTCAGGAGGGAAGAGCGTTTCATATCCCGTCAAGACGTTGCTCCCCTTTGCTAAGGCAGGGCGTCGCCGGTGGGTCTGGCAGCTTCTTGAGCGAGCCAATTGTCATTATTGACGAGGGCAGCCGTTAGCGCATTGGCACCCAGTCTGACTGCGGGATGCTCGCTGGCAGCTGGCCATACTACCGAGGTATGCCAGCTAAGGAAATGGCCGCCGATTGCTCGCCAGACCAGGTCGGGCTGATCACTACGGTGGACAGTGCCGACGTTTCGAAGGGCGATCGCTTGCTCAGTCAGGAGCAATGCGTGAAGGATGCGCGTCGCATGACGAAGCTTGGCGTTTTGCAGCCCATGCGTGGCAAGGGCAGCCAGCAGCTCATCATAGTGGGCGGGCGCGGCCGCACGAGGAAAAAGGACGAGTGGGTAAGGGGCGAGATCCTCTGCGAATAAAGTCCGTCGCTGCGCTAGCGGGTGATTTGCAGCCATTAGGGCACCAACAGGTGTCGACAGCGGTGGACGTACGTGGAGACCGTTGGTGGGAAATGGGTGACGCAAGAGGCCTAGGTCTATCTCCCCGCGCCTGAGCTGCTCGAGCTGTTGGGATGAATGACCCTCAACGATCTCCAGGCTCAGTGAGGGGGCGGCTGCGTGCACAGATTTTGTGAAGTCCTCGATGGCCTTCGGAGTCGTGTCTGGCGTGATCCCAACACGTAATGTACGAGTGGCCGACGCTGTGTCGGTCGTTCTGAATCGGAGCGCTCGATCAAAACTCTCGACTGCTTCTCTTGCCAGTGGCACTAGAGACCGTCCGGCGTCAGTGAGAGATACCCCACGGGGTGACCTTTCAAAAAGCAATTGGCCGAGTTCGCGCTCAAGTTCCTTGATGCGAGCCGACAAAGGCGGCTGGGCCATGTGCAGCCGCTCTGCGGCGCGGCTGAAATGTAGTTCCTCAGCGACAGCCAAGAAATATCGCAAGTGCCGCACTTCCATGAAGTAATCGTACCTTTCATACCATGCCGGTATCGCTTCGTCGAAGGAAACCAATTAGACGAGCACCTTGTAATGACGACGGGGCTATTTGACTGCGCCTTAATGATGAGACTGCTCTACAGAGCTCAATTCAGCAGGAGTCCTGGGGCTGTGTGCGTTGCCTTCAGGTCGCGCCAGCATCCGGCTGAGTAGGTGCGCGCAGCGCGAGGACCGCGAGATCGCGGGAAACTGCCTCTAGGGCTTCCGCCCGCCTTAGCTGCTGGCGTCCCGATTTTTCATTGGTTTTTGATCTACGCGGGGCTCTTTCACGCTTTCTTGGAAAATGCCCTTGAGCATCTTGGCCTCTTCTCTCGGCGAAGGGATCATGGAATATGACATGTTGGCTCCAACACTCAGCGCCGACTTCGGAGGCTGGGTTGAGCAGGGGCGCCGGAATCATAATGAGGGCGATCTGCGGGAGTGCCGCGGCCAAACAACCCGGCAGATCAGGGTCGCCGTTCGTTGGGACCTCACCGCGTGCCATCTCGCCAGGCAAGTGAAGCTTCAATCGTTGATTCATGATGCAGTCTTCTTCGCTTGACAACTTTCGTAAGCCTGGTGCCGGGACGCTGGGTCGAGATGAAGGATTCGATCGTGGAGCGGGCCTCCCAGCTGCGAAGTGGGAAGGGCCTGCTGGTCTGGTGGTCCGCCTTTCTGGAAGCAAAGTATTGTTATCCGGCATAGGGGTCGGCGAGGCCGATGTACTGTGTGTAGAGGTATTCTTCGATGCCTTCGAGCCCGCCCTCGCGGCCGAGGCCGGACTGCTTGACGCCTCCGAACGGAGCTGCCGCATTGGAGATAACGCCGGCGTTTAGGCCCAGCATGCCGGTTTCGAGCCGCTCGCCCATGCGGATGCCGCGGTTGAGGTCCTTGGTGAAGACGTACGCGACCAGCCCGTACTCGGTGTTGTTCGCCAGCCTGACGGCCTCATCCTCGCTGCTGAAAGTGATGATCGGGGCGACGGGTCCGAAGATCTCTTCCGACAGGATCCGGGTGCCTTCAGTAACACCGGCGAGGATGGTGGGCTGGTAAAAATAGCCCGGACCTTCTACCGGGCCGCCGCCCAACACGACTTTCGCGCCGGAGCCAACGGCGTCGGACACCAGATCGTGGACTTTGTCCCTGCTCTTGGCATCGATCAGGGGACCTACCTTGGACTCCGGATCTGTGCCGCGGGCGGTGGTCATTTTCTTCATCTTCGCGGCAAACTTCTCCGCGAACTCGGCAGCGACCGATTCGTGGACGATGAACCGGTTGGCCGCGGTGCAGGCTTCGCCCATGTTCCGCAGCTTTGCCAGCATGGCTCCGTCGACGGCGGCATCCAGTTCAGCATCTTCGAAGACCACGAACGGGGCGTTGCCTCCGAGCTCCATGGACGTGCGCAGCACGCTTTGGGAGGCGTCCGACAGCAGGCGGCGACCGACCTCGGTGGAGCCGGTGAAGGAGAGCTTGCGCAGGCGCGAGTCCTTGATTATCGGCCTCGTCGTAGCTCCGGCGCTGGAGGAGGGGATGACGTTCAGGACTCCGGCGGGCAGACCGGCCTCCTGCATCACGGTGGCGAACAACAGCGAGGTCAGGGGTGTTAGTCTGGCCGGTTTGAGCACCATGGTGCAGCCTGCCGCGACGGCCGGGGCGATCTTGCGGGTGGCCATGGCCAGCGGGAAGTTCCATGGGGTGATCAGCAGGCATGGGCCAACAGGTTTCTTGGTCACCAGTAGCCGGGACTTGCCATCAGGGGAGACGGAGTAGCGTCCGAAAGCGCGAACGGCCTCTTCAGAGAACCAGCGGAGGAATTCAGCCGCGTAAGCAACCTCGCCACGGGCTTCAGCCAGCGGCTTGCCCATTTCCATGGTCATCAAAAGCGCGAAGTCCTCGGCCCGCTCGGTCACCAGGTCAAAAGCGCGGCGTAGGATTTCGCCGCGCTCCCGGGGTGGGACCTTCGCCCAGGACTCCTGCGCCGCCACGGCCGCGTCCAGTGCCGCGGTACCATCCTCTGGGCTGGCGTCGGCGATGCTGATCAGAACCTTCCCCGTGGCGGGGTCTTCGATGTCAAAGGTCCTGCCGGAGGCGGCGAACCGCCACTGGCCGTCGACCAGCAGGCCGGCCGGAAGAGAGGCCAGAAGCCTGCTTTCTCGACCGGATGTGGCGGCTTTCGTGGTGTGTGTCATTGGTCTCTTCCAGTGTTGGATGGTGCCCTTGCAGGTAATGGTCACTGAGCGTGGGCCTGTGGGGTTAGTAAGCCTTGACGCGTTGTTCGACGATGAGGTGGATCAACGCGAAGGTGTTGTTTTGGTCGATGGCCCCGAGCGCTGCGGTGAGGGCTTCCGGGATTTCATGGTCGTTTTCGACTCTGATACCGAAGCCGCCGAATGCCTGTGCCATGAGGGCGAAGTCGGGGTTCTTCAGCTGGGTTCCGGAGATGCGCGAGGGGTAGTGGCGTTCCTGGTGGGTGCGGATGGTGCCGTATTCCTGGTTGTCCATGACGACCACCAGGGGAGTGGCCCCGTACTGGGCGGCGGTGGCGAGTTCCTGGCCGTTCATGAGGAATTCGCCGTCTCCGGCGATCGTGACGACGCGGCGAGCCGGGTCTGCCAGTGATGCCGCGATGGCTGAGGGCACGGAGTAGCCCATGGAGCCGTTGCGGGCGCTGATCATTGAGGCGTAGCGGCGGGTGGGGAAGTAGCGGTGGGCCCAGTTGGTGTGTTCGCCCGCACCGAAGGTGACCAGTGCGTCCTCGGGAAGTGTCGGGACGAGGTTTGCCATGAGTGTATCCATGCGTGCCTGTCCGTTGTTTGGGGTCGCTGGTGGCAGTGTTGAGAATCTTTTCTGCTCACCGCGCATCCGCGCAGTCCATGCCTTCCATTCCTCTTTCACCGGCAGCTCAACGCCGACAAGGTCGCGGACGAAGACGTCGGGTTTGGCAAGAATCTGCCAGGAGACTGGGCCGGAGCGGCCGCGAAGGGAGGGGTCGATGCTGACCAGGAAGTTCTTTTTGTTCCAGTCCTGCCGGCAGACGAAGCCGTCGGTGATCACGTCACCTGGCACGGTGCCGACGAAGATCAGCAGATCGGTTTCTTCCAGAAGGTCATAGGTTGGGCGGGGCCGGCCGTACCCGATCGGGCCGACGTATGACGCGGAATCGAAGGGAATTGTGCCTTGCGTGCGCCATTCGGCAGCCGAGGGAATGTGGTGTTTTTCGAGCCATTCCGTGAGCTGGTCCGCTGCTGCCTGGGTCCAGTCGTTGCCGCCCGTGACGACCAGCGGCTTAGTGGAGTTCATCAGTGCTTCGGTCAGCGCCGCTTTGTCCGTGGTTGTCATTCCGCCCGTGGCTACAGGGATGACCGGATGCAGGGCTGGATCAATCTGCTCTCGGATGATGTCTTCGGGAAGGCCGACGACGACGGGGCCGGGCCGTCCGTTCATGGCTGAGAACATTGCTTCGGCGACGATTTCGGACGCTCGTTCGGCGTGGTCGAGCACCATGACGCGTTTGGCTCCGGTGTCGAACCAGGCTTTGATGTCGAACTCCTGAAAGGCTTCACGGTCCCGGTGGGCGAAGGGGATGAGGCCGACGAAGAGTACGAAGGGGGTGGCATCCTGCCAGGCGGTGTGCAGACCGACGTGGGCGTTGGCTGCACCTGGGCCTCGGGTGACCATGGCTATCCCCGGGAGCTGGTTCAGCTTGCCGTCGGCTTCGGCCATGTATGCGGCTCCGCCTTCATGCCTGCACACAATAGTGTCGATGGTCGAACCATGGAGACCGTCCAGGACGTCAAGGAAACTCTCACCGGGAACGACATATGTGCGCTTAACCCCATGGGCGACCAACGAGTCAACGATGACGTGCCCAGCGGATTTGGTCAGCGTCGAAGCCTTTCCAGGTCCAACCTTCACCGCTTGGGTTGGCAGCTCCGCTGAAGCGGGTGATTCCACCGCTGGAAGGTTGGGTTGCTGAATCGCGGGTGAAGCTGACTTCGTTGTCACTGTTTTCCTTGTCTCCTGGGTTTTTGAGGTTAATCCATGCTGGGTATGTATTTACGGTTGAGGGGTCTGGGCTTGTCTTAGGGTGGATCGGTGCCAGCGCTTTTGCTGCGCGGGCATATTCACCGGTTCGATACTCAAGCCCGAGACGGCTGCGAGCCAGGCGGCGTGGAACAGAGCGTTTTCAAGCCCTGTAACAATTAACTGTTTCTGTTGTCGCAGTAGCACTTCCCATAGCCGGGCCGGAGGTCTTCAAATGCCGGTCCGATTGATCTCGCTTCGACGGCGGTCGTGGCTGCTGCTGCGACTGCCCGTACCGCCACGCCATCGCCGATCGCTTGGGTGATCTCCTGGCCCTCTGCGTGCGGTTCATGAGTTGTTGTCGCCGCCAGCGATCTGCCCGGTTGGCGGCTGTTGGCCGAGAACGGCTGAGTCGTGTTCGTCCGGGAGGTCATTGGCGTCTGCCCAGACTTCGTATTCTTCTGCTGATTCGAAGAGCTTCCGGGGTCCGTTGTGGTCCCCGGCAAGCCAGAGCAGGCTGTTGTCTGCCATTACGACGTCCACGGTTCCGGCCCGGACCAGGCGGCCGCGCCTGTGGATCTCGACTTTGGCGCCTGAGAGATGGCTCCAGTCGTCGCATCGGTAGGTCTTCATGGCGGTTCTTTCCTCGTTGCAGGACACCCAAGCCTTCGGAGAAGCGGGTGGAAGGGAGCTGGTAGCTAGTCGGTTTCGGGTCCTTCGCAGTAGTGGCAGCCATCTTCACAGGCATCCTCGCCACGGGAAAAGGCCTGATGCGAGGCTGTTGTCTTTTGCGCTGTTGATGTCGTTGGCCCGCCCTGATCAATGTCGAGTACTCGCCGTGGTTTCCGAAACCCAATTGGAGGGCCTGGCGGCCTGATACTTTTCACTGGAGGCTCCCACTGTGGGGGTGTGAATGATTTGGATCGCTCGAGTCCGGTTCACTGGTGACCAACACCCATCTGACGGACCTACCGTTGTCGGCCGGCATGATGCTGCCTTGACCTATAAAGCGTTTGTCTCCGTCGTTCGCAACCGCGGCCCACCATCCATTCGTTGGGCAGTGTTCGCCGGTTTTTGCCATTGCTGGGTGGTGGGAGGCCCTGCCGGGGAGATGCTTACGGAAAATGCGCTTTTTCATACCGGTTTTCCCTTGGTCATCTGTCAACTAGCTCAGTGGGCGTTGACTTGGTGTCCCGCGCCATAACGCCAGCGGAGACGCCTCCTGCGCCCACACTCAATATGACCAGGCCAAGGCCGAGGCCAAGAGGGGAGGTAGCCGAAATAGCTCCGACGATCCCGGCGAGCACAAGCAAAAGCATGGCCAGGAAGTAGATTCGCAACATGGGGGACTTTCAGGTGTTCGAGGTCTACCCCGCTGATGCGGGAATTGAATTAGATGGCCGGGTCCGTTCATAACCATGCACGGACCCGGCCTGCGCTAGATGAGTGATTCGGTGAAGTTGTTCGGGGTGCCGAACCGGTGCGCTGTGATGGATACGGCTTGTTCCTGCAGGAAGGTCAGCAGCTCAACACGGCCGGCAGCGACGACGTCGTTAGCGTGGAGGGCAATGTCGGGCTTCCCGTCGGCAGCCGTGGCTGTTTCGAGGATGGGGGCGCCGATCAGGCGGATGCGAACCCCGGATTCCGGTCCGGTTTTGTCCGTGAAGCGTTTGACCCGGGCAGTCCAGGCAGCGGAGTTCTCGACGACCATGACGACTCCGTATCCCCTCAGGACCCTCGCGACGGAATCGGTGAGCGGCTCAAGGGTGCTGACGGTCAGGGCGTTCAGTGTCGGGCGTCCGTTCCAGGCTGTGATACCGGCTGAGACGACGCGCAGCAGCTCAGCCAGTCCGTGTCCGGAGGTTGCGGCTTCGTAGCGGACGGTGACCGGCAGGGGGCGGTAACGGAAGATGTTCCGCTCGGCCCGCACTCCTGAGACGTCACGGACTGCGCCGAATTCGTTGGTCCAGGCGTCTGCATCCGAGATGAGGGCGGACTCCAGCCAGGTGACGTCAGGGGCTGTGATGCTGCGTGTACTGGCGAGGTCAGCGGCTGCGGTCAGGAGTTGCCGTGCCGGGGCGGAGAGCTGGGCCAAAGGAGCCGAAGTGACAGGGGCGTCTTTCCATTCGCCGAGGCCGATCAGGTAATTCGGCCCGCCGGCCTTGGTTCCGGCGCCGATGGCGGATTTCTTCCATCCGCCGAAGGGCTGGCGCCGCACGATGGCTCCAGTGATCCCGCGGTTGATGTAGAGGTTTCCGGCTTGGATGTTCTCCAGCCAATAATTCAGCTCGCTGGTGTCCAGGGAGTGCAGCCCGGAGGTGAGGCCGTAGTCGATGTCGTTGACGATGCCGACCGCTTCTTCCAGGGTTTCAGCGGTCATGACCCCCAGGATGGGTCCGAAGTATTCGGTCTTGTGGTATTCGCTGCCGCGCTTGACGCCTGCCCGAACGCCGGGGCTCCAGAGCTTGCCGCTGTCATCAAGTTGGCGCGGTTCGAGCATCCAGTGCTCTCCCGGTCCAAGGGTGGTGAGGCCACCAAGCAGCTTTCCGTGGGCCGCTTCGATGATGGGCCCCATTTGGGTCTCGGGGTCCGCAGGGTAGCCGACTTTCAGGGACCGGGCGGCGTCGATGAGTTGCTGATTGAAGCGGCGCGACGTGGCGACGGATCCGACAAGGATGACCAGGGACGCTGCGGAGCATTTCTGTCCTGCGTGCCCGAATGCGGACTGGACAACATCCCTTGCCGCGAGGTCCAGGTCGGCGCTGGGAGTGACGATGATGGCGTTCTTGCCGCTGGTCTCGGCAAGCAGGGGCAGGTCCTTGCGGAAGGAACGGAATAGTTCGGCAGTTTCGTAACCGCCGGTGAGGATGAGCCGGTCAACGGACGGATGGGAGACGAGTTGTGCGCCCAGGTCCCGTTTTGCGAGCTGAACGTATTGCAGGACGTCCCGGTCGATCCCTGCTTCGTCGAAGGCTTCCCAGAGGGCTTCGACCATGACGGCACCGCTGCGGCGTGCCTGCCGGGCGGGTTTGATGATGACGGCGGAGCCGGCGGCCAGTGCGGCGAGTGTGGACCCGGCTGGGATGGCCACAGGGAAGTTCCACGGGGGAGTGACTACAGTCAGCTTCGAGGGGACGAACTCTGCGCCGTCGACGTTGTCCAGCTCTTTGGCCAGCTCAGCGTAGTAGTGCGCGAAATCGATGGCTTCGGAGACTTCCGAGTCACCTTGGTCCAGGGTTTTGCCGCACTCTGATGCCATGACTTCCAGCAGCTGGGCCCTGCGGCTTTCCAGACGGACACCTGCCCGATGAAGCACCGCAGCACGTTCGGCCCCCGTGAGGGCACCCCAGGACTTCCCGCGGATGAGCGCCGTTTCGATGACTGCTTCAAGATCGGCCTTGGTGTCCAAGTCATAGGTCTGGGCGGTCTCTGCACCCAGGAGCGAGAACGGGACCCGGTTGAGAATTACCCTGCCCCACGCACGGTTGGCCGGCAGGTCAGGGTCAGTGTCGGGCGTGTTGGCGAAACTGGCGCTCGGCCCGCCGTAACCGGTCCCTCCGTCTTCAAGCCCTGCCCTGGACATCACTTCATCCAGGGCTTCGTCTGGGTCGAATTTGGTCCGGTCCTGGACACGGTTGGGTCCGGGAACGGTGTCGGTGAGCGCGGCCAGAGAGGCGAGGAAGCGATGCTTTTCACGTTCGAACAGTGCTTCGTTTTTGTCCAGTTCGAAGACTGCGGACATGAAGTTTTCCTGGCTTGCGCCTTCTTCGAGCCGGCGGATCAGGTAAGCGATGGCGACGTCGAACTCGGCCGGGTGCACGACGGGGGTGTAGAGCAGCAGGGATCCGACGTCGCGCTTGACCGCTTCGGCCTGCCCGGTGGCCATGCCGAGGAGCATTTCGAATTCTATGCCGGAGGTGATGTCGCGGGCTTTGCCCAGCAGGTGGGCGAGGGCGACGTCGAACAGGTTGTGCCCTGCAACCCCGATGCGGACGTTCCGGATCCTGTCGGGCGTCAGCGAGTAGTTGATCACGGCTTTGTAGGAGGTGTCAGAGTCCTGCTTGGTCCCCCAGGTAGCCAGGGGCCAGCCGTGCAGGTCCGCATCAACCAGCTCCATAGGCAGGTTGGCGCCCTTGACGACGCGGACTTTGATCGGGGCGCCTCCGTCGGCGGTGCGGGCTGCTGCCCAGCCCTGGAGGCGGATCATGGCGCCCAGGGCGTCGGGCAGGTAGGTCTGCAGGACGATCCCGGCTTCCAAGTCAAGGAACTCAGGCTTCTCCAGCAGCCGGGTGAACACCGCGATGGTCAGGTCGAGGTCTTTGTATTCTTCCATGTCCAGATTGATGAACTTTCGCGGGGAAGAGGACGCCGCGAGCCGGTACAGCGGGGCGAGCTTGCCGACGATGTGGCCGACGGCTTCTTCAAAGGCCCAGTGGTTATGCGGGGCGACAGTGGAAGAAACTTTGATCGAGACGTAATCGACGTCAGGGCGGGCCAACAGCTTCCTGGTTCCCTCAAGCCTGCGGGATGCTTCACCCTCACCGAGGATCGCCTCACCCAGCAGGTTCACGTTGAGCCGGATGCCGTCCTTTTTGATCCGGGCAATGGAACGGCCGAGCTTGTCCTCGGTTGCATCAACGATCAAGTGACTGACCATTTCACGCAGAACCCTGCGGGCGACCGGGATCACCACGCCCGGTACGATCGGCGCGACCGAACCGCCGAGGGCGACGGCTGATTTCATGTACCACGGCAGGAAAGAAGGGACCTTCGGGGCCAGGACCTTCAAATTCCTGGCCGCGACCGCCCTGTCCTCAGGACGGATCACCCCGTCAACGAAGCCCACTGTGAAATCAAGGCCGTTCGGGTCCTTCAAAACACCCGCCAACTGAGCAGCAGACGAGTCCACGGGAACCTGGGCTCCTTCGGCGAGCCAATGCCGGACCAGTGCAACGGCTTCCTCGGCCAGATCACCAGGTTGAACCAATCTAGTGTTGGTCCCTGCTGTATCGGTCATGGTCGCATACTCCTCAAATGTCTATGTCGTTGGCTCTGGAAAGCACGCAGCAGGGGCTGCGCTCCATGATGGATTTCTCGGGTATGTCACGTTGACCCGAGATAGTCGGCATCCCTGCGGAGCCGGCCGCAGAAATCTCGATAATGGCTGTGGCGGTAGCGGCTACCCTGACCGATTACGTGGCGAGGGTTGGGTGGTCATCCGCCAGCTAGTTCTTTGGCCCGCCGGACGGCGGCATCTGTAGCTCTCTGGAAAAGAGAGTCAATGCCACCCTCTTCAAGCACCGCCACGGCCGCTGCCGTGGTCCCTTTCGGGCTGGTGACAAGCTGACGCAGTTCGCGTGGGGACTTGTCTGATTGAGCAAGGAGCTCGGAAGCCCCGCGGAAGGTCCCGTTGACAAGCAGCGCTGCCTGTTCGGGGGTGAAGCCCTTGCCTTCAGCTACCGCTGTGAGTTTCTCGATGAGAAAAAACACGTAGGCAGGCCCGGAACCGGAAATGCTTGTTACATCGTCAATTTGTTTTTCCGGAACAGAAAGAACCGCGCCGACAGTACCGAACAATGTTTCCGCGAGTGCAACATCCGCTATTGTGCTGCGGCTGCCCGAGCTGATGCCCGTGACACCCTCACCGACGAGAGCGGGAGTATTAGGCATGACGCGAACCACCGATACAGTGTCAGGCAACAGCGATTCGATAGTGGCAATTGTGATACCCGCAGCGATGCTGATGATTACAGCACCGTCTTCCACGTGGCCGGAGATTTCTTTGAGAACGTCGGGGATAACGTCTGGCTTAAGGGCAAGAACAACCACGCCTGCACCCTTGACGGCTTTGATGTTCGCTTCCCGGTCGATGGAGGCGTCAAAACCTTCAACCCCGTATACGTCAACCAGGTCCTGCATCTGAGGGGTCCATTCCCCAGTGATACGAATTCTTCCCCCGAGCTGTGCATCCGCATTTAGGAGCCCTCTCGCGATGGCCCCGCCCATTGCACCTGCACCGATGAAGGCTATTGGGGGGAAATCGTCCAGTCTGTTCATGACCAATGTTTGTCCCTTTCTAGGGTACGAGCGGTGATTGTTTTCGAGGGCCTGTTGGTGGGAGCAGTGTGGGCACGCGTAGGTCTGCCTGCCACATCCGCAGGGGGATGATGCTCCTGGGGATCGGACAGTACGAATAGGAGACGAACTCCGGATTTACCCGGCCATTCTTGCCACGAGCAAGCGAAACAAGAGGCTGCAAGTGGTTATCGTGCCCAGGAAGCAACATCAGCACCTCTGAGTTTTGAGAACTTCTGGTGCTGCGACCATCCGCCGCTGTCCATCAATTAGTAGCCGAGCCCGAGGATATCGTTAGACTCATCTACCACGGGGGCGGTTTGGGTCCAAAGCACCCAACCCGTATGAGGAGTTCGAATCTCCTCGAGAAGCTCCCCATAAAAGTTGACCACTTGGGCAACAACCTGGTCGGCATGCACTTTCTCACCTGACTTAACGAGGATGCGGCACCAACCGCTACGGGACGTCGACACCCGCGTGTAATCTGCCAACACAGTAGGAGTATTCGGTGTCAGGGGAGGGACATCGCCGGCCGGGACCATGCCGAAGTGAGAGGCTATCCGCAGCACCCCGTCAAAGTGGTACCTGACGCTGGCTTCATCAACAATGCCACCGACGCCGGCCTCGGCGAACGCGGCAAACCGGCGCTGCTGTGCTCGGTAGCTGATGCTTCGTCCCGGCCTTTGGAGATATTCCGGGCCCAGGGCAGAAATGAAGTCAGCGTCAAAGAGCTTGGCAAGCTCCAGTGCCTTTTGATCGAACTCGTCATCGCCGGTTCGCTGGTAGAGATTGAAGCGAGATACCTCTTCTCCGAAATCCCCGCCATGGAGGTCCACGAGGCAGATAGCATCGGCTGCCCACTCGTTGAGAATTGATTCGGCGAGGACTTCACTGAAGGACCCATTCGGATTGCCTGGGAAGCAGAAATTGATGTTTTTGCCATCGATCGGGTTTACCAGCACGTTACGCGCAGCTAGTGCGGGCAGATTGAGAACGGGGAGAATGGACACCCGTCCCCGCAAAGTATCTGGGTTGAAGGCTGATGCGAGCCGAATCGCGGCTTCAATGCTCGACACTTCGTTTACATGCATGCCAGCGTAGATTGCCAGACGCGGTCCGGGACCGCCGCCCACGATCTCGATGCACGGCCACTCCCAGGCTTGCAGCAGAGGTGAAGAGAACTTGTGTGTGGTGTGGTGGATTCCCACGGCAAGTTGATCTGTGGTCATTTGTGTTTCTTCGCTTCCTCAAAATGATTTGGCTGTAGAAAGGGTTTCCGGTCAGCAATGGCCAAAGTCATCGGTGTGCGATGGGTCAGAGCGGCCACGATGCCCCGGCTCAGGGGTGGGTGTGTTTGCGCATGTCGAAGGCACCGTCCAGGTCAGGGGCCAACTTCTTCTTCGCCACGCGCCGGCTCGGCGTCATGGGAAATTCTTGGACGAATCGAACGTATCGCGGCACGTGGAACTCGGGCATCCGTTCAGCTCCCCACTTGAGAAGTTCTGCAGGATCAAGTTCATCGCCCTCCGCAGGTACCACGAAAAGCATGATCTCTTGCTCCCCTACAGTGGCATCGACCCCGATCGCTGCACATTGATCCACGAGCGGGTGGGCACTGAACACACTTTCGACCTGCCAGGCCGAGACGTTTTCTCCCCGCACTCTGACGCTGTCGGTGGCACGTCCCAGGAAGTGTAAGTTGCCGTCTTCGCTTAGGCTCACAAGGTCACCGGTTCGCCACCAGTTGTCGACCCGAGCGATGTCGGTAGCGCTCGGCAAGTTCAAATATCCGGGGGTGATCAGCCCAGGGACTGTTGAGCGTACGAGCAACTCGCTGTTTCCAGTTGGCCCTTGGGGCGCCAGTCCGATCTCGAACCAAGGGAGCGGTTGCCCGATCCCGCCAGCTGCGCCACTTTTGTTAACCGTGACTATGCTTGAGGCTTCAGTTAGGCCGTAGCATTCATGCACTTTGATGCCGAAGCGCTCCTGGACTGCTTTCCAGGTCTCCGCGATGGCGCCGGCTCCCCACGTTACGCGCACCTTGTGTGCTCGCTCCGAGGGACCTGGTGGCTTGTTCAGCAGCATCTGAAGGATTCCGCCGAGATGGTGGATGTGGGTGGCGCCGAGGGCTGCGGCCTCCTCCCAAAAGCGGCTAACGCTCAAGCGGGCGCTGAGAGCCAGCCGAACGGGAGCAACTAGCGGGAGGAATAGCAATTGGGCCCCGCCAATATGGAATAGCGGCTCCCAAACATAAAAAGTATCCTCTTTCCGAGGCTCTGCTGCCGCCACTACGCCTACGGCTGCGGCAATGAGCATCGAATCGGTAACTTGTACTCCCTTAGCGGGACCAGTCGTTCCTGACGTATACATGATCGAAACCACAGAGTCAGGAAGTTCAAGCGGAAGCTGCTGGGATCCTCCTTCGGTGATGTTCAGGGCCCAAAGGGTCGCCGGGGAGGCATCTTGGGCGCGGCCCAGTTCAGCCGCTGCAGACGCAACGGGTCGCTGCCCCTCCGCCGGCGCCAGCTCGGATATGACATCGCCGCTGGGATCTGCGATGAGATGAGTGGCGCCGGAGTCGCGAAGCTGGTGGTGCAGGGCCTCCCCGCGGAGTTTGGTATTGAGAGGTATCCAGAGCGCCCCGGCCTGCAATACAGAGAAGACAAGTGCAATGTGGGTTAGAGAATTCGGCAGTGCAACTGCTACGCGTGAGCCCTTGACCACACCGGCCGCCTGAAGGGAAGCTGTCAGGCTTTGGACACGTTGCAGCAGGCCCAGCCGAGTTGTCACCGAGCCGGTCCAATCGATGGCATACACCTCATCGGGTGCGTCTCCTGCAGCCTGATCAAGCAGCCCGATTACGGAGCCTACTTCAGTGATCACGGTGTGCGGATCAAGGTCGTGACCGGCGACGAATGCATTTGGGAGGGTCATTGAGCAGCGGCCTTTGCGCTCGAGCTACGTGCGGCAAAGAATTTTCGTGCGGTCTCCTGGGGTTCCCCCGAGGCCCAAGCCGTGCGGTCGATTTCGATTCCCGCTTCAAAAGCATCCAGGAGGCCGGGCCAAATCACGTCACGGATCCGCTGCTTGGTCAGCTGGAATGCCAGTTTGGGGCGGGCCGCCAGATCGTTGGCGTGGTCCAGGGAGACTTTCATAACGTCTTCAGGTGCAACGACTTGGTGGATGAGTCCGATACGGTGTGCTTCATCGGCATCCAGTAGGCGGCCGGAGAGCATCATGTCGGCCGTGCGGGAGTGGCCAAGGCTGTATTGGGTGAGAAAGTGTCCAGTAATACTCGGGATGCCTGAGTTCACCTCGGGCTGGCCAATGCGAACCCCGCTGTGAGCTATGCGATAGTCGCATATCATCGCAAGCTGGTAGCCAGAGCCAGCTGCTACGCCATTGAGCGCGGCTACCACCGGTTTCGGAGCGGACAGAATGGCATCGAAAGTGCTCTTGAAGCTGTCCAGCCAAGGCACTACATTGTCCGCGTCGAATTTTGCGGTCTCGTTGAGGTCCTGGCCAGCACAAAAGGCTCGGTCGCCAGCGCCGGTGATGACTACTGCGTTGACGTCAGGATCTTGGCCGAAACTTCGAACAGCCTCCGTGACATCCTCACGCATCTGCAGTGTCCAGGCATTGAGCGCTTCGGGCCGATTGAGTGTGATGCAACCGATTCGATCTCGAACGTCGATGTTGACGTCAGGCATGGTTCTCCTTAAAGTTTTCGGGACTGATGATGTGCGGACTCGACAGCCAGGACCACCAAAGCATCTGCTGGTAATACCGCGGCCCCGTCACCGTCGAGGCAACGACACTGCTCGATTACTGAGC
Source organism: Arthrobacter sp. 21a14 (assembly GCA_050627125.1). GTDB lineage: Bacteria > Actinomycetota > Actinomycetes > Actinomycetales > Micrococcaceae > Arthrobacter. Next base: position 2,638,096 of record CP192487.1, read on the forward strand.
GCTGCGAGTGCACTACAGCCAATGCATTAACCAAACAGCCTTAGCCTGACGCCCGTCCAATACCAAGTTTCCCGGCAGCTGATACCGACCTGGTATGCGGGGTTACGATTGATTCGGTCGAGCTGGGCGATCGGATCTTGAGTCGCGCACGGCTCTGGCGGTGGAAAGGACAGCCGCCAAGGGCAATCATGCTCACTGCTGGCGGAGGCGCCACAGGATGAGAGATGCCCTACGATCGTCCCATGAAGGTCCGACACCTGCGATACTTTTTAGCGGTCGCTGAGCACCTCCATTTCAGGCGCGCCGCTGAGAGCCTCCACATGGCGCAACCTCCGTTGTCGGCCCGAATCAAAGACCTCGAGCAGGAACTGGGCTGCGTCCTCTTCGACCGGACGAGGCAAGGCGTTTCCCTTACGGACGCAGGTCGCGCATTGCTACCCCTTGCTCAACAGGCAGTAGATAGATTCGATCAGGTGCTCCGCCACACGAAACGCGATGTCGGCGTTTCCCACCCCATGCGTGTGGCGATTACACCGGATACAACTCCCGAGGCCATCGAGAGCTTCATGAGCTCCTTATGTGATTTCGATCCGTCAATCAGCCTCGAAATTATCGAGGGGAACACGTCCCAACAACTCGACCAGCTCCGCCGCGGGGAAATCGACATTGGCCTACTTCGCCTTCCGTCGCCCACAAGCGGCCTTGTAATGGGGCCACTATTGTCGACTCCTGTTGGAGCGCTCATGGCAGCCAATCATCCCTTGGCTGAGCGGGCAGTCCTGTATCCACAGGATCTCGCGAAATATGCGATTGTGCTCTTTCCCCGTGAGGTCTCCCCTGAACACTATGATGAGATGATCACGGCGCTGTCCACTCACGGACTGCAGAACGCAACTCTGCGGCACGCGACCCGCATCATTCACTCCCTCCTGTTGACGGAGCACGCTATTGCTTTGCGTAATTTCGGCACCGTCTACCGCTCAGATCAACAGCTTGTGTGGCGGCCGATAGGCAACAATTTCTTGCGTTGGAATACGTCGGTTGCGTGGCCCACCGGTGGGCAACATCCGAAGCTGTCCGCCTGCGTGAAGGCCCTTACTGAAGCGTTGGTCAAGCACGACAACTGGGTGCTTCAAGACTCAGCAGAGATCCTCACCGCACACGCCAATTAGACGGCTCCCGTCGGCTTGATAACTCCTCTTGGTCTGGGATGAGTTTGACCCCGCACCTACTGATGACATCAACGGGCGGCCAATTCGCCACTGGCGGAAGGATACATACCAAGCCGGTATCCCGCGACGGTCCGCTTGGTATTGGACATTTACAGGACGAGAACGTTTGATTGGCGCAGCCCTATATGTGGCTCACATCCCGTTCAATGCCCGATGACCAAGAGATATCGCCCCACTGGTATGGGAACGGAGAGCCCGTAATTACTACCTGCGCGAGGTTGCACATGTATCCAACAGTTCCGCTATACCTGAGCGCCGACTGCCTGAAAACCTGCTTGTCCGATGCCGAAGTGTCTTCAGTGGTACACCAAACGCTTGGTGAAATGAACACCGCTCGCCTGGTAAACGGTCCCAAATCGGGTTTCGAGGTGGACGTGGTAGGGCATCACCTACACCTTGGCAGCGTCTCCGGCGCCGTTATCGCCGAATCTGCTGTCGGCATCAAATGGTATGCAGTAGCCGATGAAAATCCTTCACGGAACTTGCCCCGGGTTCCGGCCACGATCCTGGTTTGCGACGCTGAGACGGGTTTGCTCAACGGCGTACTCGACGGCACTCAGTTGACGCCGGACAGAACCGCTGCAGCGGCCATCGCCGCGGCATCCGCTTGTGGACGTCCCATGAACCAAGCGGTCGTGATTGGTGCCGGGGCCATCGGCCAGTCATTGTTGCGGTTCCTGGGAAGGATCCCAGAGGTAGCAAAGATTACAGTGGTTGCACGTCGGGAGTCTGACGCTCAGAGAGCTTGCGACGCGGCGGCTTCCCAAGTTCAGGGTCAGGTGATTTTGAGCGCCACCACAGACGTGCAGGAAGCAGTAAGGGAAGCAGATGTGGTGTACACAGCGACCGGCGTCGCCGTTGATACCGACCTCGTTCGAGGCAAGTGGCTCCGCGAGGGAGCGATCGTTTGTTCGGTTGGTTCCCGGCGGGAAGTAGACCTGGACTTGATTTCCCGCGCCTGGATCGTCGTTGACGATGAGCAGGGCGTTAAAATGCGGCGCACTGATTTTCGCCAGGACGGTGTTGGTGCGGGTCGTATAGCAGCGGAGATAGGCAGCGTTATCTCCGGCGAAGTTCAGCCCCCTAAAGACACTGTCCAGATACTCATTGTTCTCGTCGGCTTGGGCGTGTTGGACGTGGCCCTGGGAGCGCGTGCAATCGCCAATGCAAGGCGAAGGGGACTTGGTCTTGGCCTTGGACCTGTCGATGCATCCACGTAGATGTGCCCCCATTGGCAAGGGATTCTTGCAGATTTCGAGCCCGGAACGGTGCTGACTATAAATCCGCGTGCCGCTCCACTGCGGCGCGAATGTCCTTGTACGCAGATGCCGTAAACCCTTGGCACATATACCAATTTGGTATCCCTGGCTCGCCAAAGTGGTCTTGGACAGACGGCTTGTGCCCGGGATTGGATGTTTTAGACGCAGTGCACCACATATAGGTGTGCCAAAGTGAGGAGTTTTGATGACCGCAACCGTGGACCGGGTTACCGTAGTGGGCGGCGGTATCGTCGGCCTGTGTACTGCCCATTTTCTTGCCCTTAAGGGATGCCGTGTCACCGTGATCGAACGATCGAAGGTAGCTCGCGGCGCGTCATTGGGCAACGTCGGAGAAATTGCCACGGACCTCGCTGTTCCTCTGGCGGCGCCTGGAATGATCCGGGAAGGTCTCCTAAGCCTCACAAATCCCGACGGCGCGATGTACATCCGACCGGCTGCAGACATGGGCTTGTTGAGGTTCCTCTTGGGCTTCAGCAAGTTCACATCCAAGGCCCGGTACGTTCGGGGCGCTCGAACACTCCTGGGGTTCGCGGAGGACAGCCGGGATCTGTTCGCTGAGCTCGATGCTACGGGAGCTATCACCGGAAAGGATGGCTATGTTTACGCGTACGCGTCGCCCGCCAAAGCGAAGGCCTCGTTGCAGGGCAAGCAGGAGATTGGAGCGCCTGTCTACGGCGGCCTACTAGACCGAGAAGCACTCTACGCACTCGAGCCCTCACTGCGTTCCACTCCAGCATCCGCCGGCTTCCTCGTCGAAAATCAATGGTGGGTGGATCCCGGTCGTTTTGTTGAAGGCCTCGCTGCCGACCTCCGAAGCCGAGGTGTGGAGATTATCGAAGGAGCGCGAGTGACCTCGATCCAGGACGATAATTCAGGTCCTGTCGTTGTGCACACGACGATTGGAGATGTGGAGGGTGACGCCGTCGTCCTCGCCTCGGGCTTCGAAACACTGGCCCTGACCAGACGGCTTGGGGTGGACTTGAACATGTTCCCCGGAAAGGGTTACAGCTTCTCAGTCGAAGCAGACACAATTCCCCAGCGTGTCATCAATGTAGGGGACGCCCATGTGGTCTTCACGCCCCTAGCCGGACGTGTCAGGGTCGGCGGCACAATGGAGCTTGACCGCAACACCGACACACTGAATCACCGGCGGATCGCCGCGATCGTGAACGCTGCCAGCCCTTACCTAAAAGCAGATTGGAAGCACCGCACAAACGAGTGGGTTGGCACAAGAGTGCTTACGCCCGACGGCCTCCCAGCCATCGGTCGGTTGCCTGGCACCAATCGCATCATTGTTGCCACTGGTCACAACATGATGGGGATGGTGCTCGGCCCGGCAACAGGCCGTCTCGTCACCAACCTCCTTACCTCTGACGCGTCCGCCGAGGCAGGAAGCCCATTTGACCCCAGCCGCCTGGCGAGGCGGGTTCGACCGGCTTAGCAGGTTCAGAGCAGCTGCGTGGAATCCAACACCCATTCCCCAGGGGGCAATGCTGGACAAACCGCGAAACCCACTTGCTACGTGTCCAGGACAGTCCGTCTCAACTGAGCGGAACGCGCAGAAGCCTGCTAGTCGAAGCAGGACAAGTCTTGCCGGATTGTGGTGGGTGGAAGTTACACAGGCAACACAACCTGTGCCGACAGTCCGATTGGGGGAACCGCCCTGATTCACAGTGGCCGACGCACTTTGATGATGCGAACTTGAATTTGAAAGGCGGCAGAAGCGATGAGTCATCAGCGAGCTCGTTCTCACCCTGCACGCGAGGTCGACTTTAGTAAATATCATGGCCTTGGGAATGATTTCGCCATCTTTTACGATCCGGAACGTGATCTGGCGTTGGAACCACGAGTAGTGCAACTATGCGAAAGGCATCGTGGCATCGGCGCCGACGGCGTGATCCGGGTGTCCCGCGGCAATGCCGAGAATTCGTTGCACTACGACCATTTCAACCCGGATGGATCGGTCGCGACCATGTGCGGCAACGGCCTACGGTGCCTGGCGCAATTTGCCTGGGATACGCAACTGATTTCAGGTTCATCCTTCCTCGTCGAAACACGGGCCGGGACCCTGGAAGCGGTGAAACTTGAAGACGGACTCATCCGAACATCACATGGATGTCCCTCTTTCGAGCCAGCACGCATCCCGGTTAATTGCCTCCCGGAAGAAGTACTGAGAATTCCAATCGAGACCCCTGACTGGTCGGGCGCAGTAGCATGTGTCTTCCCAGGAACCACACATGCAGTGCTTTTCGTAGAAGATCTGGAACGCGTTCCTGTAGAAAGGATCGGTCGCGCCATTTCGGCCAACGAGCGCCTTCCTGACGGGGCGAACGTAACTTTCGTGCAAGTTCTCACCAGGTCACGTTTGGCTATTCGAGTTTGGGAGCGAGGCGTCAACGCAGAAACCCAAGCGTGTGGAACCGGTACGGTTGCGGCAGGAGTCGTGAGCCGATTGCTCCGAGATACTGAACCTGTCGTATCCGTAACGCTGCCCGGAGGCAGTCTTCAGGTGGAGTGGCATGGATCAGCTAATGATCCTCAGCCTGCATTCCTGACTGGCTCTGCGCGGCATACCTTTACAGGAAGAATTGTCTTATAGCGACCCGGGAGGTGGCCCTCTCAGTTGTTCGACTCTTCCGGGCATTGGACCGGCTCACTAGCAAGACGTGGACATCGTTGAATAGATTCGGATGCCAGCATGCGTGGCGCCGGCGGCCGCCCGAAACGCAGGGGACATTCCAGAGATGGTTAGCAGGGTTTGTGCCCTTAGGGGTCTGAATTCTCAATGGTGCAGGAAGAACGCTAGCTCCTGGCGGCGAGCTATGGCGGCAGACAAAATCGATGGGGAGATCTCCTCCTTTCACTCCTCACACTGCCGTTCATAACGCCCCCGCGGACAATATGTCCATGGGCTCATTCTCATGGAGGCTCGCCTCAATTGACATGATCACAGCGCCAGTAGGTCCGCGATGGCTCACATTTGCGGATTTTTGCACTCGGAAATCCAAAAGCCACATCACGTTCTTCCAGGTTTCCCGCCCTCAGAGTCTGGGTCAGCTGACCAAGAGACGACGAGGCGCCCCCACAAGAAAGTGCCGATCCTCTTGGAGGAGGAGGAGGCTGGCACACTTGATCCTGAGTAATACCTGCAAGACCCCGTCAATTCTGGCCAGCATCCAGTGGAGCGGGAAGCGGCGATCATCAAACCGGCCGTCGAAAGTGTCCTCCAGGGCGCCGAATTTGTTTCGTATGGCCGAGCGCGCCTCCTCCCCGCGAGCACTACAGGATCGCGTTCCTGGGCGACGAGCGCCGCCATCATCCCGTGCCCGGGAACTCCGAAACTATCCCAGACAAAATGAGGGAGCGCTTGAAGCGGGCTTCCTCGGCGATGTTGTCTGGATCAGGCCAAACGGCACCGGGCAGCTCCCGGAACAGCCGGCTCGGGCGGGTGGGACGAAACTGGGGCGCCGCATCTGTCGGTCGGCGACCTTGCACACAGTCGCACAGCATCAGGCACGTCTGTCTTTGGTCGACCGCCAAGTGTGGGCGTGGACCACCACGGGTCCAGCCCATGGGCCTCTAGGAAGGTACCGGTTTCCCGTAGGCCCTGATCGCTTCCATGGCTACTTGTTCGATATCAGGCGCAGCGACGCTGGCGATGATCTGTTCCTCGTCGTGGGATTCGGCCGAGCATGCCTCTCCGCCAGCTCCTCATCAACCGCTCGTACCGATGAGGTGAGCGGGCTGCCTGTGTTGTTCACCAGGAAAAGACAGGAATCTAGTCCTCGTCCTCAACAAAAGAAGCAGTCAAGGGCCCACTGCATGATCCCCAACGCCTGCCTACTACGGCCTCGACGAACCATAGAAGCACGCCGACGACAGTTGACCACATCCGCATCTTCAACCCTGAGCGGACCCACAACAGGCACATTGGCGACCCCAGTCAGCAGCAACTTGCGCCTTGGCTGCCTGTTTGCTGCGGTTCCTGCCGTGCTTGTTTTGGCGGTCCAGCGTTCCACGTATCCGGATCATGCCACCAGTGCTCACCGAATTCCGGAGGCAGGGTGTCGAACGTCAATTCTTGGTACATCGGTACGGCATCTAGTGTCTCCCTGCCTCGCGACTCGTAGAGCTGTTCAGTGCGATGCAACCGTCCTCCCAGCATTACTGCCTGGACGTCTGCTGCCGCCTCAATGCGGGTAGTCGGGTCGCCATGCACGAACACGAGGTCAGCCAGCTGCCCGGGCCGGACCACACCGATCTCGTGGGCGTATCCCATGGCCGTGGCCGCGTCGATCGTCGCGGTACGCAAGGCAGCAACGGGACGGATACCGCCCCGTACAAGTGCGCGGAGGTTGAGGTGAACAGCTAGCCCGATGTCATCCAATGGTATGTCTGTACCCGTTGTGACGCTGCTGCCTTCGTCGAGCATGAGGCGAATGCTGGCAACCAGCCTGTCTAGCCTTTGTCGGGCGGCAACAGGCTGCGCTGATGCGAAAGCCGATGCTTTGTCCTGAAGCCGTTCGTAAGCCCAATCGGGCATGAGTTTCCTCAGTCGCTCGTCGGCAACCAGGGTAGGATCGTCAAAGTGCATGGCACTTGAGTCGAACAGCGTGGGTGTCAGGGTTAGCCCGCTCTTAGCGATCAAATCGATCACGTCCTGCTGGCTGTTTCCTATCTTGCTCACCAGGGTGTGAATTCTGTTTGACGAGACTACGAGGTGCTCAAGTGAGTCCTGTCCGGCGAGGACGCCGGGGTAGAGATGATGCGACATAACACGCATCCCGCGGCGATGAGCTTCGTGAACTACCAGAGCGTGCCAGGGCGTCGGCAGCCGGTTATAGACCTTCACGTAGCGCATTCCCAGCGCGTGGAGGCGCTCAATTTCCTGCAGAAGCTGTACTTCGTTGCTTACAGGACGTGTCTCGTGGCAGCGGACGCCGTCGAGCAAGTCACCGGTCGGCACGTAGCGCGGTGCAAGTTTTTCGGCGTTCGCGTAAGTTTCATAGAGCGCTGCGGCCAGATTGGCAGGGTCTCCCGCGGATCGGACGGTAGTGACTCCGTAGGCGAGGTTCAGCAAGCCTACTCTGCGCCCGTAGGTGCTTTCGAGCAGGCCCACATGGGTGTGCATATCGATGAGCCCTGGCATCGCGGTCAATGTGGGTCCCTCGGGGAGGGCGTTGAGAGTAGTGGCTGGCACGCCATCTTCCACTGAGACGATCCGGCCGGCTTCAACGACGATCCTGGCATCTTTGATGAGGTTATCGCTTTGTCCGTCCCACAGCGCCCCCACGTACAGCTCGGTGCGTTCCGGCTCGGTCACTTTCGTCCGTTCCAGTTCCATTTGGACGGCTGTTCCGGGCTTGCCTTCGACGGTTACTCTATGAAACCGGCCGTGGTGCCGATACAGCAAGGTACGAGAGTCGGCTGACCAGCTTGGATAGTCCACGGTATCGTCTGTTAGTCGCCGAGGCGGACCTGTGACCTCACCCCTTGCGGTGACCGGGCAGAGATGGAGAGCGCCGTCCAAAACAATGGCCAAGTAACGGCCGTCGGGAGACCAAGCTGGCGCCGCTTCCTGACCGCTGAGCGCACCGTACGGCGAAAACGAGATGTAGCGTATATTTCCCGTTTCGATGTCGACCAGCAGCAGTTGATGCTCTCCTTCCCGGTAGCTGCGAGAAGCTGGTACATGGGAGAACAACGAGAGCGTTTCGCCGGATGGTGTCCATGACGGTTTTCCGGGGAAGTTCAGGGCTGGGAGCACCTGTCGCACATTCCGGGTTCTGGTGTCGAGTATGAAGGTCTTGTTCTCGTGGTCCTGGAAGGCAATCCGGGTACCTTCAGGGCTGACTGCGGGACAGGTCTGCGCGCCGGGGAGCGCGGTCAGCCTGCAGTGTTCCTCTGTGCCCGTGTCGAACTGCCACAGGTCTGGAGTGCCTCCAAGGTCACTGGAGTAGACCAGCCGCTTTCCGTCCGGGAACCACGCCGGGCTGGTCTGAAGGGCATCGGCGCCAGGCAATGGTTGCGGCCGGCCATGGACATTTCCAACCCAGACCGAGCCGAGAGCGTGGAAGGCGACTTTTGTCCCACTGGGTGAGAGCACCGGGTCAACGATGCCACGCACGGGACCAGCCAAAGCCGTGAAGAGGTTGTCATCGCCGGTGAGGTCGCTCGAGCGGCCGGTTACTGAGGCGATGAATGGTATGTCTTTTACGCTGCCGGATTCCAGGTGGCGCCTGCGCACGGCCCCGTCGGAGGCGTACACCAGCTCCGTCTTGGAGAGCCAGTCCGCCGCGAGCGGGGAAATGTCTTCAGACTCAGTTAGTGCTGTTCCGACTCCATCCTCGACGAGCATGAGTGACGAGCTCAAATCGTTGATCGCTACGCATGAAAACCGAATGCCATCCGGGTTGAACGAGGGTGCGAACAGCCGGCTGGCAGAGTCCTGATATGCGGTCCGCACATCGTTTCGGGTTGCGACCCGGACATCATGGTTGTCGAGTACGTACGCGATTGCGTCTCCGTCGGGGTGCCATGCTGGCATGGCTGCTTCGCCAGGTTCATTCGTCCACTGAGTGAGGACGCCATCATGCACATCGAGCACCCACACCTGATAGCTGCCGGTTCGGTCCGAAGCAAACGCGATGCGTTTGCCGTCGGGGGATACTGTGGGATCTCGATCATCGTTGGGGCCGAATGTCAGCTGTTCGGTGACCCCATCTGCGACATTCACTTTCCACAGGTGGTAATACCCATCTTGGTTCGTTTGGAATGCAAGCCAGCTTCCGTCGGGGGACCAGCTGGGCCGATTGGCTTCTACGCACTCGAATCCTTGCGGGACGGCAGGGCGTGCATGTCCGCCGTCCGGCGGGAGCAGCCATAGGGAGCCCTGGACTGAGACGGCCAACTGACCGGTCGACGGGGCGATGGCGACGCCGAGATTCGTACCAGAATGGAAATCGACCTGCCACGTCGGGCTGTCTCGTTCATTTGTCACGCTGTTTTCTCCTTGATGTTTCACCTCGGCGGGAAGGCCCGGCCACCCCGCCGCACGCCCGGCGGAACAGTGACACTCGGTGAGTGTCGACGAGCGGCCCGATGAGGGCCGGTTAGTGCTTTGCTGCGAGGTAGAAGTCCGCCCTCCCAAGCGGCGCCGGGCGGCGGTTACCGGAATTCAGTAGATCACCTAACATCGGCAGGGCTACCCGGGAACGGTTTCCGCGGGCGACGGCCCTGCGCCCCGCATTTGGTTCTCGGCTGGGATCCGGCGGGGCAGTTTGGTTTAGAGGATGGAGGCGATCAAGCCCTGAGTGTAAGGATGTGTGGGCGAATGGAGTAGCTCAGCTGTAATGCCTTGCTCGACCACTTTTCCTCGTTCCATCACGATTGCTTGTTCAGTCAGATAGCTCACCACGTTCAGGTCATGCGATATCAATACCAAGCCGACGCCTCGCTCCTTGCGGAGGTCATTCAACAGGTTAAGAATCTGTGCCTGCACCGATACGTCCAGCGCCGACGTTGGCTCGTCGGCGACAATGACCGCCGGGTCCGCGGCGAGTGCCCGTGCGATGCCGACGCGCTGGCACTGCCCGCCGCTAAGGTCGCCGGGACGTTTACCAATCGCGGCCCCGCTGAGCCCAACCGTTTTAAGCAGGTCTTCCGCCCTCTCGGCTGACTCCGACTTGTTGTGGCCGGAGACCTGGTAAACCTCTGCCACCGTCTGCAGAGCGGTGAATTTTGGGTTGAGAGCCGTGTAGGGATTTTGGAATACCATCTGCACTGCCCGGCGCAGCGGGTCACGTCGCTTTACTGTGCTCCAGCGACGTCCCCTAACGGTGACGGTGCCTGTCGTAGGGATGAGCATGCCAATGAGAAGGCTGGCCAATGTAGTTTTACCCGACCCGCTCTCGCCGACGATGCCGATCGCTCCACCTTCGGGAACGGTCAGGCTTACGTTCTTCACGACCGTTGGCCCGGTCCCATATGAGAAGGTCACGTCTGTGGCGACGATGGCGTTCTTGGCCACAGCGGTTTCATGGAGGGAAGCATGTTCCTTGCCAATGACGAGGTCAGGGGTAGGACCCTGAGTCGCGGCAACCGTCGAGCCGTTGACTACGCCGGACGCCTTCGGATCTGCTGGAGTCATGCCGTCACCGCCGTTTCAGCCAGTGCAGCGATTTCGTGCACTCTTCGACATGCCACAGCGTGCTCAGGGCCCACCACCTCTGCGGTCGGCACCTTCTCGTTGCACGCCGGCTGGGCGTATGGACATCGGGAGGCAAAACGGCACCCGGTGGGCCATGCGTCAGGGCTGGCGGGGGCGCCGGGGATACCAAGAAGGCGTCCCTTCGTTCCTATCGTTGGGCGTGCTCTGAGCAATGCCTGGGTATAGGGGTGGCGTGGGTCTTGAAGGACGGTTTGGGTTGGTCCTTGTTCCACGATCATTCCGGCATACATCACGGCTACAGATTGTGTTGCCGTTCTCACCACGCCGAGATCATGGCTGACGAGGATGAGCGCCATATTTTCCTCGGCGCTTAGGCGACTAAGGAGGTCCAGGATCTCCTTCTGCACTGACACGTCCAAGGCCGTCGTTGGCTCATCGGCGATTAACAGTTCCGGTCTTCCGGCAATGGCGAGAGCGATCATTACGCGCTGCCGCATACCTCCGGAGAGTTGATGGGGGTACTGCCGCATCACCAGCTCCGGATCGTGCATCCCAACACGTTCAAGGAGCTCGGCAGCGCGGGCCTTGGGGGCGACACCTTTTGCAGCATCAAGTACCCGGACTGTCTCTTTTAAATGGGCGCCTATGCGCATCAGGGGGTTCAATGCCGACAGGGAATTTTGTGGTACCAGGGACACCGTGCGGCCATACATCCCTGCTCTGCCGTGGGCGCCGGGGGAGACAACGTCCGTACCCGCGATTGAAAGGCTGCCGTGGTTGATGCGGCCCCCGATAGTAGCCAAGGATCCGGCAAAGGCCCGGCAGGTCAGGCTTTTGCCGGAGCTGGTCTCGCCTACGATCCCCATGGATTGTCCTCGATCAACCTCAAGGTTGATGTTAGAGACCAGTTCACGGCCAGCGATTTCGATCGCCATGGATGAAGCACGTAGCAATGGCTCGGTCATGCCAGCCCAGCCTTTCTTGGGTTTGAAGCGAGTGAATCAATTACCATCATCACTCCAGTGCCGAAGACCAGCACCACGCCGGCGGTCGTCAGTGAGATCCACCAAGCTTGGGCCAGGTAGGCGCGTCCTTCATACATGATGCTGCCCCACTCCGGTGTTGGCGGCTGGACGCCTGCACCCAGGAACGGCAGCGCGGCGATCAGCGAGACAAGGAAGAGCACGTCCGCGACGGCATAAGTTGCTGTCGTCGGCCACACGGACGGCAGCAGATGGCGGCGGACTATCCTGACTTGGGAGAACCCAAGCAGTCGTCCAGCGGCAATGAAGTCCTCCCCGCGAAGAACGTGTGTTCGGGTGCGGGCCAGTCGTGCGTAGAACGTCCAGTTGGATATCCACACAGCGGCGAGAATCGACACGCTACCCGCGGGAAGCAGCGGAAAGCTGCTGTCTTGACCTGTGATGAGCACGACGACCAGGACCAGCACGACGAATGGAAACGCGATGACGCTGTCGGTTAGGCGCATCACGATTCCGTCGACTGCACGACTGCGGCTGGCACCGACCAGAGTGCCTATCACGGTTCCCACTACCAGCGGGATTGTCACACCGAGCAGCGCAAGAGCCATATCCAGCCGGCCTGCGGTGAACACCCGAACGAAAACGTCGCGGCCTACAGCGTCCGTACCGAACGGGTGCTCGGGCGATGGGGGCTGAAGTGCCGGCGCGACCAGAGCATTTGGGTCAGTGCCGTTGACGAACGGTATCACCAGGCATGCAAGGATCACCGATGCGATCAGCCCTAATCCGACATAGGACTCGAGCCGACGGAATTTCCCTGGCTTGCGGGCCGGCGCACTGACATTGGGTGCTGCTACTTCTGTTATTGACGTTGTCATGAGCGGGTTTTCCTAATCCTGGGGTCGACGGCAATGTTGAGCAGGTCGGCGAGCAGGTTGAACACGACAATGGCAACGGCGGTGAGGAGTGCGATGGCCTGAACAACGGGCAAATCCCGGCTGCCCATTGCCTGTAGAAGTTGTGCGCCGAGGCCCGGCAGTGCGAACACCGTTTCTGTGACGACTGCACCGCTGACAAGGATCCCGGCGTTAAACCCGACGAGCGTGATCACGGGCAGGAGTGCGTTGGGCAGGATGTGGGCGAGGACGATGCGGTAGCGGGGTACTCCCCGTGTCCGTGCTGCTTCAACGAACGGAAGGGCCATCGCTTCCATCGCGGCGTGTCGCACCGCCCGGGCGATCAAGGCCGTCATGTAGGCCGAAAGTGCCACAGCAGGGAGCCACAAATATTGGAAGTTCGATGGCCAAGTGCCGGCCCAGCCTCCGGCCGGGGCAAGCCCCAGCCGGAGGGAGAGCGTGTAGAGAAGGATTAGCGCGGCCATGAAGGAGGGCAGGGCAAGGAGCACGATAACCAAAAGGCGGCCAAGGAGATCCAGACCTGAACGCCGTACGAGTGCAAGTCCGAGCCCGGCAGGCACTCCGACGATTACTGACAACACGATTGCGGTTGCAGCGAGGCTGCCTGTAACCCCGAGGGCCGGGCCGATCAGTGTGATGACGTCTTGGCCACGGTAGGCGAACGACGTGCCGAGGTCACCCTGAAGCAACCTGCCGAATGCGTCCAGAACCTGTTGCAGTACTGGTTTGTCAATGCCCAGTTCGGTATGCAGCGCTTGAAGGGCTTCTGGTGTGGCCTTGTCCCCGAGGATCGTCAATGCGGGGTCGCCGGGAACAAGGCGCACGAGGAGGCTCGTGCCGATAGTCACGATTATCGCGACGAGGGCGATTTGGGTGATCCGGACGGATAGAGTTTTTATTACAGAAATCATGTTTGTCCCCTGGGGGTCAGGTTTGCTGTCCCGCCGAGGACAGCGGACCGCAGACTAGCCGACATGGTAGTAGAGGGTCGGGTCGATGGTGAAGTTGTCCGCGGGGATTCGCGTCGCAAAGGTGACGCTGTAGTCGGCGAGAGGGGCCATGGGCACGTCTTTTTCGAACAATGCATTGACCTGGTTTACGGTGTCGTCCAATTTAGAGCCCGACGTGACGTGGACGTCTTCCAGCAGCCGGCCCATTTCAGAACTCTTGTATCCGGTGTAGAGCGCATTGCTGGACTCTCCCAGCAAGTAGCTGAGGTATGCATCGGGCTCGTCAGCAGAGTTGTAGGTGAAGCTCGGAACGAGATCGAAGTCGCCGTCGTTCATCCGCTTCAGAACTGTGCTGATCTCTGCTTTCTGGATGTCCACCTCGATACCGATGGCTTTCAGGTTCTGCTGGGTGATAACGGCCATGTCATTTCGGAGTTCATCGTCGCTGGCTACAACAAGCCGGAGTTTACAACCGGTTGCGCAGGCAGTTCCGGTCAGCAGGTCCTTTGCACGTGAGGTATCTGGCGTCTTGGGAAGGAAGGGAGCGTTGTATTTCGACTCCGTTGCCCAGAGCCCGAGAGTAGGCTGGTTTCGACCGGCGAACGCGACGCTGTTGATCTGACCTCGGTCGATGGCCACTGCGACCGCTTGCCGGATGCGCGCATCCTTGAGCAGGCTGTTGTCGCGGTTATTCAGAAGCATGTAGTACACACCGCTGACCGAGCGGGTGGTGCCGGCCTGGACCGGGGCGGCTAGCTGCGACGCGACCTTGGGTGAGACCTGGTCCGAGAAGTCGATCTGGCCACCCTGAACTTGCGCCAGACGCGCAGCCGGATCAGGTATCTTCTCAAAGACAACAGTCTTTGTTGACCTCTGGTCCCCGGCGAAGTTCGGATTCGCGGTCAACGTAAGCTCGTTCGGGCTGGAGGTCTTGACCTGGAACGGTCCCGATGTTGGAAGCGGATCGCCCTTGTAGAGGTTGTCACCCCGGGATTGAATCACTTCTGACGGGAGGATAGCCCATGACGGATGCTGGGCGTTGAGCGAAAAAGTAGGGTATGGCTGGCTCAGGTCAAAGTTGATTGTCAGATCTCCGTCGGCGGTGACTGACTTGATGCGATCCAGCATGTAAGCGTAGCCATTCGTTTTATCGCCCATGTAATGATCGAATGAGGCAACGACGTCCGCGGAGGTCAGTGCACTTCCATCAGAAAACTTCAAACCAGACTTCAGTTTGACGACGTAGCGCAGGTCACCGCTAGGCTCTATTGATTCTGCCAGCCCCATGCTGACGCCTTTGCCGTCACGGTTCTGAGTAGTCAGAGTGCCTGCGATCAGGTTCGCGATCCCCAAGTCCGTCCGAAGGAAGTTCTGGCCGGGGTCAAAGGTCGTCGGCAACTGGGCTATTCCGATTTTGACCGTGTCTTTGATAGCACTTTCGGCAGGCGCAGGGCCGCCACTACAGGCCGCCATAGTCAGGACCATGCCGAGCGCGGCAAGAGCTCCTGTTGTCTTTCGCTTGTGTGTCATCCACATAATTCTTCATCTCATTTCGTTGACGGTCCCGCCGAGCGGGATTACCTAAGCTCCCCTGCGTCTTTGCAGATAGAGCGGCCCAAGATTCGTCTGATCGACGAGCATTCACATCGAGCGGTGCTTTCGAAGGGCTGGAAATGTGGCCATTGGGAGCCCAAAGTCACCCAAAGGCACATGTGCCTATGCTGAAGATCCTTGTTACATGCCGTTTAGGGTTTGAAGCGGTCAAGGCGCAGGGATGCCGTCGCTCGGTGTGCCTCCATGCCCTCGAATTCAGAAATAGTAGCTACATAATTCGCCAGGCGCGGGGTCGCTTCCTGCTCAACCCGCTGATACGTCAGCGGCTTCAGGAAGCGAGAGACGGAGAGGCCCGCGGATGATCGGGCACCGCCTCCGGTGGGAAGGACATGGTTGGTTCCTGCCATGCCTTTGTCGGAGTAAGCGACGGTGGACCAGGGGCCGATGAAGATGGAGCCGTAGTTCGTCAGGTTCTCGTGGTAGTAGTTGTCTTCCTTGGTCTGAATCTCCAGGTGTTCCGGTGCGAGGGTATCCATAATCTCCACAGCGGTTTCGCGGTTCTCGGCCACATAGACGGTGCCGTAGTCGCGCCAGGCCGGGCCAGCAATGTGCCGTGTAGCCAGGGTTTTCAGCTGCTTGTCAATATGGCGGATGACGTCCTCACCAAACGTTCGGGAGGTCGTGACCAAGGACGCTGGGGACAACGGGCCGTGTTCGGCCTGACCAAGGAGATCAGCGGCGACGATTTCTGGATCGGCGGTTTCGTCTGCGATGACAGCAACTTCGGAGGGACCGGCGAGAAGATCGATGCCGACACGGCCGAATAGCTGGCGCTTGGCTTCGGTGACGTAGGCGTTGCCCGCGCCAACAAGAATGTCCACCGGCTGTTCTCCCAGGAGACCAAAGGCCATGGCTGCAAGCGCTTGAACGCCTCCGACTGCGAACGCGCGGTCCACTCCGGAGAGGAAGGCGGCGTGCAGGACGGCGGGGTGACCCGCGGTGGGGCTCGTGGGCGGGGTGCAGGCGATCACTGTTGGAACGCCCGCGGCCTTTGCGACTCCCACTGTCATGAAGGCACTCGCCAAGATGGGGAATTGACCTGCGGGCAGGTAGGCCCCAACGCGCGGTACCGGGATGTAGCGTTGGCCGGCGAAGACGCCAGGTAGGATCTCGGTGTCAAAATCGGTCAGGTGCTCGCGCTGCTGGATGGCGAACAGCCGCGTACGTTCGGCGCCTGCGGCAAGGGCCTCACGGAGTCCTGGGGAAAGCAGGTCACCAGTCTTGGCTAGGTCGGCGCGGCTAATTTCGATGTCAGACCCGGCCCAGCCGTCGAGCTTCCGGGAGTATTTAAGGACGGCGCCGATGCCGTTCTTTTCGATGTCGCTGAGCATGGTCGAAACCGTGTCAATCACGGCTGGTAGACGTTGCGCGGGCACGCCTCCCACGGCCGGTTCCTTGAGCGACGTGAAGTTTCCGTTGATGTACGCCTTGTCTGCGTCGTTGATCTGCATACTCAAAAAGTAAACATCTAGCGAACATCGCACAACCCTATGCATTACGATCGTAGCCATAGGGAAATACCCACGTGAGATTTGTCATTTCGACGGAGAGAAGGCTCTGTTCGGCGGATTTTCAATGATTCCGCTCAGAGTGACGCACGCGACATGTACGGCCCAATCTGCACTCTGACGTCTCATTTTCCAAGAACTTTTTCTCGGCATCACCCTCTAGAAGAACGTGGAGGCATAGGCTTACCTTGTGACTCTTGCCCAACTGAAAGCCTTTCTTGCCGCGTATGATCTTGGTTCTTTTACCGCTGCAGCGGCGAAACTCGAAACGACCCAAGCGTCGGTTTCCGAACTGATTGCCCGTCTGGAGCAGGAGGTCGGACTCAGCCTCTTCACCCGGGGTGGGCGACGGCTCATCCCAACAAATGCCGCAGTTGAACTGCGCGACCACGCGCAGCAGTCGGTCACGTCCTTCGACAACGGGATTCAGGCACTGCAATCCATCGCTTCCCTTGAAGGGGGCGTATGTACGTTCGGCGTGCTTCGCAACGCCGGCTACTACGACTTGTCGGATCTTGTGCAGCGGTTCCACAAGCGGTATCCGAAGGTGAAGGTCCGCCTTGTTGGCCTTAACTCTTCACTCGTCGCCGAGTCGGTAGCAAACGGCGAGATCGAAGCAGGCCTGGTTGTCCTGCCGGTCCTTGAGAAGGGGCTGATCGTCAAGCCACTCTTCCGGGACGAAGTCCTCTATGCCTCGGCAAGCAGGAGCCCTCGGCGAGGGCCCATGACCATGGAAGAGTTTGCCCAGTCGAAAATCATCCTTTACGACGCTTATGCAGGATGGAATGACCCCACCCGTAAGCAGATTCAGGAGAGAGCCCAGCTCCGCGGTCTGAAAATCGATCCTGACATCGAAGTGGAACATGTCGAGACTGCACTCAGCCTCGTCGCAACGGGCGCCGCTGACACAATTGTTTGCCGGACGATAGCCGAGGGCCCCGGGTTTCCGCAGAATATCAAGACCGTATCGTTCGCCGAGCCGCTCTATGACACGCTCGCATTGGTGCAAAGGGAGTCATCTTTTCTTTCGCCGGCGACGCGGCGCATCGCTGAACTTGCTGAACGGACGCTGCTGGCGAAAGTGACTCCCGAACGGAAAATCCCCGCATCCAACTGAAACATCGTTTCTCGGAAAGTCAGCACATTCCAGATCGAGCTTTACCGGTCTTTGGGTAGTATCCCTATTTCCCGGCAGGAGCAGCAGGCTGGGAGTGGCATGCTTCGCCGGCTGGCTTCTGACCTCCGGCTGGCCTTCCCGACATGAAGACCTTTCGGCCCCGCAACTTGCAGTACATGACCGCGATGATGCGCGCATGGGGCGCGAGGCATATGTGCCATAAGCCTGTGGCATATATGCTCTAGGCTCACATCCGCAGCATTATGGACCAAGGCGCCAACGCAGAATAACGCAACTGGTACGTTGACGCCGCCTCCGTAAAATACGGGTGGTCCAGCCCTTATCGGTATAAAGGAACTTCAGCGACTACTGCGGCGCATCCGAGCCTTCTTCGGAGTGCCGGGACGGCTACGGGCGGCTGTTATGCGTTCCCCGTGTGGGCCAAGAGTTCTTCCCACCCCATGTCCGACGATGACGCCGGAATAACGGGGGTGCCCGGCCCTTCTTGGCCGGGAACCTCCCTTGTCCTGATTTGGCAGCCAGCTACTCCTGGCCGAGACCTGCAGCGGACGTCTTCTTGCCCTCTACTTCGTTCAAGGCCCGGAGGTCGAAGATGCCGTTGATATCGGCGGCCTTGGTGGTGCCGGCGTCCACACCGTCCTGGAGGAGCTTCTTGTACGTTCCGCCCAGCGGATCAGTGGTGAAGGTGATGTTCTTCAGTGCGCGGTCGATCACGTTGGCGGGGAGCGGTTTGCCGGCCGTGTCCTTGAGGACGGCGTTGATGGTGCTGGCCTTCTCTTCCGGCGTTGCGGAGTTCAGCCAGTTCACGGATTCAACGTGGCCCTTGAGCAGTGCCTTCACAGTTGCCGGGTGCTCAGCGGCGAACTTCTTGTTCACGATCAGGATGGTGGTGGTGAATTCGCCCTTGTCCCACAGGTCCTTCTCGTCCACGAGGACCTTGGCGCCTGCTTCGAGGACCAAACGGGAGGCCCACGGCTCGGGCAACCACGCGCCGTCGAGCTTTCCGTCCTGGAAGAGTTTCAGTGTCTGGGCGTTTTCGGTCGGGTTGATGTTGACGTCGCCGCTGCCGTCCGGGTTGGTCTTGTAGCCCTGGTGGCCCAGCCATGCGCGGAGGGCTACGTCCTGCGTTCCCCCAAGCTGCGGCGAGGCGAGGACCTTGCCCTTGAGGTCGGCCGCGGAGTTGATTTCGGGCTTGACCACCAGCTGGGCGCCGCCTGCTGCTGCGCCGGCGATGATGCTGACGGACTCGCCGTTGCTAGCATCTCGGATCTCTTGCAGTTATTGACCGGGGAGAAACAGCTCTGTCGCTGTTTGTAGGTACTGGTCCTGTGGGCCAGAGGTCTTGCAGTCGTACCTCCAGATATCGCGGTCCGATATTCTCGAAAACAGATCTAGGAGGGCCGTCGATAAAGCCGAGCTCCTATGTTTGAATCGGGTCCCTTTGGAGGGCTTCAAATTCACCTCGCTCCGGGCGCGCGATTCCAAGATGCTCGCGAAGGGTTGAGCCTTTGTAGTCGCGGCGGAACAGGCCCCTGTCCTGCAATCGCGACATTACTGCGTTGGGGAAATCTTCGAATCCGTCCGGGACGTATGTGGGTGAAAGAATGTAGGCGTCGGCCGCTTCGGCTAAGAACCATTCGGCCGATAACCGGCGTTCGGTTAACCTGCTCAGACTCGGACAAAGAGGCTCAGGGCATGTCGAGGTGGGTTTTGTAGGCGGTGTTTTTGTTGGTGTTCCAGCCGGCGATGATTCCGGCTCCGAGCATTTGGTCGCTGAGTCTGGCGAAGCGGTAGGCGGGGTCGGTGTCGAGGGCGGGTTGCATGTATTGGTGTGCTTTGGATCCTCGGCCTTGCCACCAGTTGATGTAGCCGATGGTGGTGAGGATGGGTGCTGCGTGTTGGGGGCTGGTTCTGGTGTAGGCGTGCAGGAGTAGTTGTTGTGCCCGTTCGATGCGGGACCACTTCGGTGGGGTCTTGGTTTGTGCGAAGAGGATGTGTTGTGGTGGTTCGTCGATTCCGGGGATGTCGGCCAGGAGCCGGTCACGGATGTGGGGGAATTGGAAGTTGGCGATGAGGCTGGTGCAGTCCTCGTCGGTGGGGAAGTCCTTTGATTCGAGCACCCTTATCCAGAGCAGGCTAGCTTCTCGTGCAGCATCTTCAGGGGGCTGTGTGCTTATGCTTTGCATGCGTTCTTCGACGGCGGTTGATTTTGCTGTTTCTTGTGGTGCGGCTGGGAGCATGATTCGGTTGGTGGGTTCGATCGTGCTGCCGCGGTAGATGAATTCGGCGTTGACCTGGCTGTACTCAGTTGAGCTGATGGGGAGGCTGATGTCCTGCCCGGGTTCGCTGTCGTACGGGGAGTAGGCGTCGTCGCTGACGAAGATGCCGTCACGGATGGTGATGCCGTTTTCGGCGAGGACGCCGGTGAGAGCTGCAATGGTCGATGCGTGCGGTTTTGGTTGGCCTGGCTCCGAAAAGGTTGAGGTGTAGACGGCGAAGACAATGCTTGTCGCGGTGGTGTCGCTGGTGAGGTAGCTGCTGACGGTTCGGGCGTAGGGGAGTTCGTGTCCTTGTTGACGGGGGAGGTCGATGCGGAGGGTGGCGCCGACCTTGTTGTCATTCAGGGTGATGCAGACCAGGCTCTCCGTCGGCCAGAAGCCTAGGGTGTGGCCGATGAAGCTGAGTAGGTCTGCGGGGTCTTTGATGGTGAGCGCGTTCATTGTCCTGTTCCTTTGCCCGTGTTTGTTGTGCCTGTGGTTGTTGGTCTTGGGTGCCGTTCTGATAGGGGACCTGTGCGCTGGGAACGGGGCTGGAGTGCAACTTGGGGGACCGGGACAGGGCCGGAAAGTTCGGGAGGAGAGAAGCGACGCAGGAGCGCCGAGCGAAGTTTTCGGTTCGGTTCCGGCGCGTGAGCGCCCTGGTTGCGCGGAGGACCCTGCCAGCGATGATCGGGATATCAGAATGACAAACAGCGGTTTTGCTTCTGGTCCTTCATGCACCGTGCTCGACGCAGCGCCATGACGACAGTCGCCAGATTTCAACGCCTTCACCCAGCATGAACCGGAAGCAAATCTGCTAGAGAAACCCCCACGATAATCAAAAGGGCGCCCGTCGCCGGAACTAAAGCGGAATCAGCCGGCAGGAGCGTGGATCCGTAGCATAAGCATCATGGAAATGTGCTTATCAGCGCGGATTCTCCAATATCATTTTCCAGTGAGCGCACCTACCAATGAAGAGTTGCTGTCCGCAGTGGAGTCCGCCGGCTGGTTGCTAGAACAGCAGGCCTTGCGAATCCTTAAGGAACATGACGCTCACCCGAGGTCGGGATGGGCCTATCAAGACGCCGACGACCCCTCAGTCTCGCGAGAACTAGACGTTTGGGCGTACAGGCAGATGCTCCGAGATGAGGAAAACAGAATCATCGTTGGAGTCAAGTTTCTGGTTGAATGCAAGCAAAGTAGCCAACCATATGCGGCCATAGGCCATGTGCTGCCTGAACACCATTTCCAAAGAAATCCAACTCAGCATGTGTTGCCTGTCCAGAACTTCCCAGTTCAAAGTCAAGGAAACACGACTACCTACGCGCCGGCTTGGGGGGCCTTAGGGTTCGATAACGTCGCACGTGCCCATGGTGAAGATTGCTTTCGGGCGACGCAGCTTACGCGACTCGACCGCGTAAAGGGCGGCGCTTGGAGTGCGAACAACACCGGTATATTCACATCTCTGGTTTATCCTCTGGCCAAGGCACTCAGAGCGACTCAGAATGGTGCGGTCACTAGCGGGTACTACTCCGGAATTGCGCGTCGTCGAGATCAATGGGTCATGGTTGATCTGTGCTTCCCCGTCGTTCTCATCAGTGCCGACTTGTTTGTTGTCGACGCTTCGGCCGACGCTCCTCAAGTTGCACAGAAACCGTGGGTCACCACGCGTCGAGAACTGAAAAGCAAGTCGGTCAACGGTGAGTTCGATATTGACGTCGTGACTAGCGAGTCGTTCGCAGATTTCGTGAGAGCCAAGCTTGCATTTTCAGAAGCAATTGCCGGAGAGGTCGCCAAGGACCCGCAACGATGCGTCGGAGATGAGCGGGTAGCGTAGATGGCTCAAGTGCTGGTGTCCACGTTGCCTGTACATGTACCTATGCGGATGGCTACCAGCAGATTGGTTTTGTCATACGGGCCGTTACTGGGCAACGAATCCAAGGCGACACTCCCAAAAGATCTATCCCGAGGCTGGTGTGTTTTCAACTGTCTGAGAACATTCGAGACGAGCCGGCAGCGGTCACGGTCGCGGGCCGTTCCCAATCCGCGCCCTGGCAGTCGATCCGAGACGCTCGCACTGCGGGCCTGGAACGAGCTCGCCAACAATGCCCGTAGTGCTTCATGTCAATATGCCCCCGCGAACGTGGGCCCGTGCCTCAGGTACGATATGCCCGCGAACGTGGGGCCCGTGCCTCAGGTACGATATGCCCGCGAACGTGGGGCCCGTGCCTCAGGTACGATATGCCCGCGAACGTGGGGCCCGTGCCTCAGGTACGATATGCCCGCGAACGTGGGGCCCGTGCCTCAGGTACGATATGCCCGCGAACGTGGGGCCCGTGCCTCAGGTACGATATGCCCGCGAACGTGGGGCCCGTGCCTCGGGTACCATATGCCCGCGAACCTGGGGCCCGTGCCTCGGGTACCACATGCCCGCGAACGTGGGGCCCGTGCCTCAGGTAGGAATTGCCCGCGAAAGTGGGTGGTGGTCAGCTGGCTGGGATGAGGATTCCGCGGTGGACGTCGGGCAGGGTGGAGGGGAAACCGGCCAGGTAGAGCCGTTCGCTCTTGTTCTTGGCGAGGAGGGCCAGTCGGTCTTGCAGGTCGCCGATCCGGCGTGCCAGTTCGGCGGGGTTGAGCGTGTCGCGGTAGGCAGTCAGCTCGGCTTCTTGTGCGGGGGCCATGACTCTCGCTGCCAGGAGCCGGTCGAAGGGCGTGCGTGGCGTGTCGTACAGGCGGGTGCGGCGTCCGTTGCGGTCGCTGCCGTACCCGATCGGCTTCTTTGTAGGGGTCAGGTAGTTTAGTCGGTCATTGACCAGTGGCCACAACCGAGCCAGGACGGCGCGCTCCTCGGGGGTGTCGTAGCGGTAGTCGAAGGCGTACTTGCGCACCAGGTGGTTTTTCTTGGACTCTACGGTGGCATGGTCGTTCTTCTTGTACGGCCGGGACCGGGTGATGTAGATCAGGCGTTGGGAGGCCCAGTCGATCACGGCATGGTTGAGGAACTCGCCGCCGTTGTCGAAATCGAGTCCTGTTACCGCACAAGGGATTTCATCCACCGCGGCCTGTAGCGCGACCAGGATGTGGGTTGTGTGCGCTTTGTTGCGAATGGTGTTGGTGAAGACCCAGCCGGTGTGCACATCGGTCAGGTTCACTGTGCGCGCGAACTCGCCCTTGAGGGTGGGCCCGCAGTGCGCGATGATGTCGCACTCGAAGAACCCCGGCTCGTCCTCGACGTCGTCCCGGTCGCGGCGGGTGGCGAAGCTCGAGCGCAGCATCGGCAAAGGCTTCGTGGTCGAGACCCCACCGATGGCGTCCTTGGCCGGGGCCAGGTAGCGGTCGATCGAGGCCGCGCTCATCGCCAACAACTCGGTGCGCACCGCGTGACTGTAGCGATCGATCCCATCGATGAGCTCACCGTGGCGCTCCAGGGCGTCCAGATGGGCGCGCATCGATACCACCAGGTACTTGCCGCACTGCCCGCCAGAGGCGGCCCACACCTTCTGCAGCACCTCGCGCGCTTCATAGGAGAACTTCGGTGCCCGCGGCTTGCGGACCGGTGTGGCCACCGCCCGACCCGGCCCCGGCGGCGTTTTGGCCGCCGCGACGAGCCGCCGGCGGGCGTTGTCCCGGGACCAGCCGGTGACCGAGACCACCTCATCGAGCATTCGGCCCCGGTCCTTCTTGCTCGCTGCCGCGTACGCCTTGGCGTACTTGTGCGTCACCTCGGCACGAGTGGCCGTCGATGACCCACTTCCCATGCCCTCGCAGCTTCCACCGATTTCGCGGGCACTTCTTTCGTGAGGCACCGAGGGCATACTTCGTGGGGTCACGCTGCTCGCGAGCCCCGGCTGCAGCTCGATGCGAGCGTCGTCGACCCTCGTCTTGGTTGACTGGATGTACTCGGTGACGTGTGTGGATGCCCAGAACCCCACTCCGATTGCGAGGTTCGCGAGAGGCAGGGCGGAGTCGTCGCCTCCCAGTGGCGTTCCTTCGTCGCGTTGCACCTCGAAGGTGCCGTAGCCGGGCTCACCGTGGGTGGAGACGAGGTCGCGTTTGCGCGTCTTCTCCTCGCTGGCCGCGATCACGTCCACAGCGATCGTCCGCTCACCCGGCGCAGTTCTGGTGCGCCCGGGTCGAACACATCGAACGACACCATATCGGTTGTCAGCTTTGCTGACTATCGGCTCATTACACATGCGGCAGCCTCCGGAACAGTGGATTCTTCAATTCGACAGCCGTTCACGCTTCAGCGCGGGTCGGCCGGTAGGGGCCGAGGGCCTGGGTCTGCATGACATCGCAGCCTTCGGCCCCCAGAACGGCAGACGATCGAGTTGTGCCGGTCATGGGCTTTCCTCTTGAGTCTCGGGTGATACTGATGAGGTCGGTGGAGCAGGTGATGAGATGACGGCGAACCGCAGGGCGAGCTGTACGTCCTCGGTCGTTCTCACCCGCAACACCAGCAGGGGAGTACCTGCGCCGGGGTCATTGGCCGGGTCCCAGCGGTACTTCTCCATCCGCTCGGGGTTGCTCACGACCACGTTCATCGGTCAGCGCGTCGGCGAGCCTTGCCGGGGCGGTCCGGCCCAGTTGCGTGGCCCTTATCCCGGCTCACCGGTCAGTCCAGCGCTCGTGATTCCGGCCAGGGCCGCCGACTCATCGTTGTCGGACGTGTCCCCGGAGATGCTTACCGCGCCCACCAGCGCTCCCGCGTTGTTCTTGACCAGGACACCGCCGGGCACCGGCACCAAGGCTCCGACCGATCGGCTTACCGTAGCGATGAAGTAGGGCTGCTGCTCTGCGCGGGCCATCAAGGCCCGTGAGCCCATGCCCAGGGCCAGCGCAGCGGAGGCCTTGCCGTAGGCGACCTCGAAGCGCTTGTTTGAGGAGCCGTCCTGTCGTTCGGCGGCCAGGACGTGGCCGCCGGCATCGAGGACGACGACGGTCAGCGGCTTGTACCCCTGCAATGCGGCGTGGCCCAGGGCCCCGCTGATGGCGCGACGAGCGAGATCGAGGTTCATGACGCGTTCTCCTGCTTCTTTTGGCGGCGGTGGTGGTGCAGGATCGGCTCGGTGTATCCGCCGGGTTGATCGAGACCGTCGAAGACGAGATCGTGTGCCGCCAGGAAGGCACGGTCGTCGTAGTTCGGGCCCATCGGTGAGTAGCCGTCGGCGGCCTGCTGGGAATCCACGACATCGGCCATGCGATGGAAGGCATCCTCGACCTCAGCCGGGGTCACGACCCCATGACGCAACCAGTTCGCCACGTGCTGGCTCGAGATGCGACAGGTGGCGCGGTCCTCCATCAGCTGGACTCCGTGTATGTCCGGGACCTTGGAGCAGCCGATCCCGTCATCGATCCAGCGCTTGACGTAGCCGAGGACACCTTGGAGGTTGTTCTCGAGTTCGGCGGTGCGCTCCGGCCCCGTCCATTCGGCCGACGCGTCGAAGGGGATGGTCAACAGCTGCGAGAGAGTCGTGCGCCGCTGGCCCGCCAGTTTCTGCTGCACCGCCGCCACATCGACTTCGTGGTAATGCAGTGCGTGCAGTGTCGCGGCGGTGGGGGACGGGACCCAGGCGCAGTTCGCGCCCGCTCTCGGGTGCCCGATCTTGGCCTCGAGCATGGCCGCCATGTTGTCGGGCTGGGCCCACATGCCCTTGCCGATCTGCGCTTTGCCGCGGAAGCCGCACGCGAGGGCGACATCGACGTTCTGCTCCTCGTAGGCCCGGATCCATGCGGTGTCACGCATCTCGGCCTTGCGGACCATGGGGCCGCCGAGCATTGAGGTGTGCAGTTCGTCGCCGGTGCGATCCAGGAACCCGGTGTTGACGAAGGCGACGCGGCCCCGCGCCGCGTGGATGCACGCCGCGAGGTTGGCCGAGGTGCGGCGCTCTTCGTCCATGATCCCGAGCTTGATTGTCCCCGTCGGCAGCCCAAGGAGAGCTTCGACGCGCTGGAACAGGTCGTCCGTCAGTGCGACCTCCTCCGGACCGTGCATTTTCGGCTTGACCGCGTACATCGATTCCGTCCGGGAGTTGCGCAGGTCCCCGCGCCCCTGGATGTCGGACATGGCACACAGCGTTGTGATCGCGGCGTCGAGAATCCCCTCGGGGATCTCGTCACCTTCGTGGAGGACCGCATCGGTGGTCATCAGGTGACCCACGTGCCGGATCCACAGTAGGGACCGGCCGGGCAGCACGATCTTCCCCTCGGGGCTGTTGTAGACACGGTCGGGAGCCATGTGACGGGTGAAGCTCTCCCCGCCCTTGCTCATCGACGCCGTCAGCGTGCCCTGCATGAGCTGCAGCCAGTTGCGGTAGCCCGCGACCTTGTCGGCCGCATCCACCGCTGCCACTGAGTCCTCGAGGTCCATGATCGTGGTGAGGGCCGCCTCGACGACCAGGTCCTGAACACCGGCGTCATCGGTGCTCCCGATCGGACCGTCACGATCGACGAGGATCTCCACGTGGAGACCGTGGTGCTCGAGCAGCACGCCCTGCGGAGTGGCAGCCTCACCACGGTGACCCTTGTACTGGCCCTGGTCGGCCAGGCCCGTCTCGCCGGCTTCCGACGAGACCACCAAGCGGTCGTCCTCGACGCGGTAGCCGGTGGCACCGCTGTGCGACCCCTGCGCCAGGGGAAAGTGTTCGTCGAGGAACTGTCGCCCGCGGGCGATTACCTCGGCACCGCGCGTCGGGTTGTACGAGCTGCTCTTCTCGCGTCCGCCGTCTTCGGCGATCACGTCGGTGCCGTACAGGGCGTCGTAAAGTGAACCCCACCGAGCGTTGGCAGCGTTGGCGGCGAAGCGTGCGTTCAACAGGGGGACGACCAGCTGTGGGCCGGCGACTGCAGCGACCTCCCTATCGACGTTCTCCGTGGTGATTTCAAACGGCCCAGGCTCCTTTACGAGGTAGCCGATCCGGTGCAGGTGCTCCTCGTAGGCATCTTGGTCCACAGGACCGGGATGCGCCGTGTGCCATTGGTCGAGTGCAGTCTGCAGTTCGGCGCGTCGCTTGAGCAGACGCCGGTTGACTGGAGCCAGATCACGCACGATCTCCTCGAAACCGCCCCAGAAGGTCGCTTCGTCGATGCCGGAACCCCCCAGCGCTTCGTCTCGCACGAACGCATGGAGCTCGTCGGCCACCTGAAGTGCCCCTATTTGTACCCGGTCGCTCATCTATATCCTTTTTCGTATCGTGGAAGTATGTTCTTACCCATTGGAATCATAACAAAGAGTGGGCACGGTGACCATAGAAAGTCAACAATGTGACCAGAGGGAATTTGGTGGTGATTTGACAAACCGGGCTCGGAGGTGCGACGCCATGGAGTCGGCATTTGCCCCTCCCCAAGCCGATGTCTCGCCGCGACCAGGGCTCCGGAGTCATAGAGCTCGCAGAGGACAGTGGGCTGGCGCGTCGACAATCCACCGGTTGCTGCAGACCCTGGTCGCCCCAGCTACGGCCGGCACGGGCCCGGCCGCGCCTATGCCGTGGCTCAGAGTTGATCAGGCCAGGCGAGCAGGCAGCCTCCGGCGTTGCCACATGGCCCCTGCCACTGCTGACCGAATTGGCGGGCAGCTGGGCGAGACCGTCAATCTCGCCGGGCTCAGCGGCGAGGAGGTCGTGTACATGGCTCACGTGCCATCGGCCCGGTCGATCCGCATGTCACCGAGGCCGGCAGCAGGGTCCCGCTGCACAGCGTAGGGAAGGCCATGCTCGCCCAGCTCAACCCTCACCATGTGCAGGCACTGCTCACTCGCACCGGCCTGCCCCCCGCAACCCCGTTCACCCACACCGAGCGGGAGGCGCTCGAGTCCGAGCTGGGGGTGCGTTGCGTCGCCGCCGGCGTACCCTCCGGACGGCCGGGCGCCACCCCCTTCGCGGCCCTACTCAAATCGGCTCTCCGTGATTCGTGGTGAAGGAGTGCGCTGCGTCGTGGCAACGGTGGGGCTCGAGGCCCTGCTGTGATGGGTATGCGGGACATCCCTGAGAACGAGGACCTCGATCTGTGAACCCCTACGGGCTCGCGGCCTGATGCTGCGAGCACGATCTTCATCCTGCCCGACTATCGCGTCATCGATGCCGTCGACTTGCCCGAAGGGGGTCGGAGGGCCACGGTGCCCCCGACCGATCCGCCCGGGTACCCCGAGCGTGGCGTGGTGGCTGAGAAGGTTGACTCCCGTCGACTACAGCGGATCCGGGACATCCCGGTCGCAGGCGCCGTCGAAGTGATGTGGGTCAAGCGGCACTAGTCTGCATCGAGCGCCGGTGCGCCACAGGCACGTTCGCCGAGTCGACCAAGCAGGTCTCGCGGTTCGCGCGCTCGGACCAGCGGTTGAAGGAGACGGTGGTCTCGGCGATGGTCGACTGCGGCCAGGCGGCCGCGGAGGTCACCCGCGCAATCGGGTGTCCTGGTGGCTGGTCCAGACCGCCCTGACCGCCAAGGCCACCGCGGCGGTAGTCCTGCCCGACGTGCTGGAGGATGAGGCCGCAGGTGGGCTCGAGCGCAGCGAACTGGAGGCGCCTGGAGCGCGACGGGCGCGAACTGTTGCGTCAGCTGATGCAAGACCACCTGGACCCTGCGCGATGCGCAAGCAGAGGGTGGCGGTGGCGCTCGACGCCGAATAGGGGCCCACACGCGAGTGGAGGCCGGGCCACCAGCGGCACCTGCCCACGATCTTCGGCGACGTGCAGCTGACCCGGCTGGCCAATCGCGCCCGCGGGGTGCAGAACCTCTCTGCCGGCGATGCGGTGCTCAACCTACGGCCCGAACGGCACTCGCACGGGCTAGGCCGCCTTGCCGCGGTCGAAGCAGCACGCCGCTCCGTGCTGGGCAAGGTTGAAAGCCCGAGCACAGGATCCGCAGCCAGCTGATCCAGCCGTCAGCGACGTAGTACGCGGTCTGCCCCAGACGAAGCGCTCCCTGGCGTTGCAGAGCAGCCGGTAACTGAGGCCGTGCCAATCGCCCATAGCACTGCAGCCGACGGCCTCTAGCACGTCCGACGGCTCGAACCAGCAGCCGAGCAAGACGTCATCGATGACCCAGGCCGGATCGTCGGCCCGCTCACGACTAACACACGGAACTCGACGTGCGGGTCGAGTTCCGTGTGTTAGTCGTGGTCCTTCGCGGCCAGCGCGCGGGCGAACGCCTTACCGACCGCGGCGGCGTGGACCGGTTGTCCGCGTGCCGTCGTGGCACGACCGCGCAGACCGCGAAGGCCGTGTCATCGCGGGGTTGCCGCCGCTGTCTCTGCGGTCTCCCGCAGGGACAGTACGACATCGGCTACCTCGAGGGTCCACTCTTGCACCTGATAGGTGTCGGCGATCGAGCGGAACAGCTCGCCGTCCCGGAACGCCTGCAACGCCTCCGGTGAGTCCCACGTGTATACCGCGCCGTGCTGCCCGTTCTCGTAACGCACGTAGTGCTTCTGCAGCAGGCCGGGCACTTCTCTGTACCTGTCCATCCGCGCGGTGTACAACTCCTGGATACTCTCGTCCGGTAGCGCGGACGTGAAGTGCACGATGTGCATGATCATAATTGTCTCCTGATTGGTTCTCGTTCGAAGTTCGGACCGGGTGCGTGGAGCGCGGCTGGAGCCATGCTGGAGCGCGGCGAGTCGATCCGGTGTATGAACCTTATGAAGCGGTCAGGGCTCGGTCAAGGTCTCGACGAGACTCACGAAAAATGCCCGCGAACCGCCCTCGGTGCCTCACGAAATTGCCCGCGAAATCGGAGGATGGGGCGGGCGCATGGGAAATGGGTCATCGATGCCCACTCGTGCCGAGGCGACCTACAAGTACGCCAAGGCGTACCCGGCAGCGAGGCCGAGCTCTTCTCGAACTCGAACAATCGCACCTCGCCGAAAACGCTGTCCTCACAGGTCCAGTACCACCTCGCACGCACGCTGGGCTCCGAACTGTCGCACGAGACGATCAGCAAGATCACCGACGAGATCGGGGAGGAGATCCCCGTCTGGCAGCGGCGCCCGCTCGAGGCGTTCTATCCGGTTGGGGCACGGCCCCGCACGTAGTGCTTGGGGGAATCTGCATGGACGCGGTGGTGGTCAAGGTCCGCGACGCGTTGCACGTGATCAACAAGTCCGCCCACGCCGCCGTCGATGCCCACGCTGGCAAGGCGGTCAGGAAGTCGCCGCTGGGACGGAAGTACCAGCACGTCGTAGCCACCTGGGAGGCCGCGTGGGAGCGGTTCATCCCGTTCCTGGAGTTCCCGCCCGACCTGCGGCGGGTTATATCTTTCCCACCGCATAGCTGCGGGAGGCACCCCCCACAGCATCGAGTCGCTGAACTAGCAACTGCGCATAGATCATCAAGAACCGCGGCCAGTTTCCCAACGACGCCGCGGTGATCAAGCTGCTGTGGCTGGCGATCTGCAACATCGAGGACAAGCGAGCACGCGCCCAAGAGAAAGAACGCGGCCGACCCGCCGTCGAATGCAAGGCACTCGACTCGTCGAAGGCCAAGTCGTCACCAACTGGAAACAGGCCCTACGTAGAAACCTTGACAGGCTCGCGTGGCCGGCGGCGTCTTGGCCGCCGCGACGAGCCGCCGGCGGGTGTTGTCCCGGGACCAGCCGGTGAGCGAGACCACCTCATCGGGCATCCGGCCCAGGTCCTTTTTGCTCGCTGCTGCGTACGCCTTGGCATACTTGTGTGTCAGCTCGGCACGAGTGGCCATCGACGGCTCATTTCCCATGCCCCAGCTGCATCCACCGATTTCGCGGGCAATTTCGTGAGGCACTGAGGGCGGTTCGCGGGCACTTTTTGTGAGTCTCGTCGACGCCTTGACCGAGCCCTGACCGCTTCATATGGTTCATACACCGGATCGGCTCGCCGGTCACGGGCTCACCCGGCACCGACCGGGGCCCGCGATGCGATGCAACCACGACAAGACTCGTCGGGCTGGCGAAGCCCCGTTAGGTGTCTGTCGCGCTGCCTGGCCGCGCTCCTGCACGGCTCCAGCCTCACCTTACGCACCCGGCCCAAACTTCGAATGAGAACCAAACAGATCAGGAGACGATTATGATCATCCACATCGAGCACTTCACGTCCGCGCTACCGGACGAGCGCATCCAGGAGTTGTACACCTCGCGGATGGCCAACTTGGAGGCAGTGCCCGGCCTGCTGCAGAAGCACTACCTGCGTTACGAGAACGGGCAGCACGGCGCGGTATACATGTGGGACTCGCCGGAGGCGTTGCAGGCGTTCCAGGACGGCGAAATGTTCCGCTCGATCGCCGACACTTATCAGGTGAGCGAATGGACCAACGAGGTAGCCGAAGTCGTACTGTCCCTGCGGGCGCACGAGGCACCGACGGCTACTCACTGATGGGCCCGAACTACGACGACCGTGCCTTCCTGGCGGCACACGATCTCGTCTTTGACGATCTCGATCAGCCCGGCGGATACACCGAGCCGATCCTGCACCACCACCGCCGCCTGAAGAAGGAAGAGAACGTATGAACCTCGATCTCGCTCGTCGCGCCATCAGCGGAGCACTGGGCCACGCCGCGTCGCAGGGGTACAAGCCGCTGACCGTCGTCGTCCTCGATGCCGGCGGCCACGTCGTCGCCGCCGAACGACAGGACGGCTCCTCAAACAAGCGCTTCGAGGTCGCCTACGGCAAGGCCTCCGGTGCGCTGGCCCTGGGCATGGGCTCAAGGGCCTTGATGGCCCGTGCCGAGCAGCAGCCCTACTTCATCGCTGCGGTAAGCCGATCGGTCGGAGCCTTGGTGCCGGTGCCCGGCGGTGTCCTGGTCAAGAACAACGCGGGAGCGCTGGTGGGCGCGGTGGGCATCTCCGGGGACACGTCCGACAACGATGAGTCGGCGGCCCTGGCCGGAATCACGAGCGCTGGACTGACCGGTGAGCCGGGATGAGTGCCACGCAACTGGGCCGGACCGCCCCGGCGGGGCTCATCGACGCGCTGACCGATAAACCTGGTCGTGAGCGACCGGCGCCTCAAGGTCCCAACGCCCGAAGCCTTCGGCATCGACCGCAAAGCCTGGGCGGAAAAGATATCGCTCATGGCCGAGCAGGCGCATGCTTGCGGGTCCACGGGCAACAATCCTGTCGTTCCGGACGCTGAGCAGATCCAAGCCATCTACAAGGAAATCTACGCTTAACTTCCTCTGAAAAGACCGGACCAACGAAGGGCTGTCGGCCGGATTGAACGCGGTACGGCCCTCCTCACCTAGTGACTCTGAAAAGGATTCATCATGACCACCATCAAGCATTTCATCAACGGTGTTGAAACCGCTGGCGTCGGCGATCGCAGCCAGCCGGTCTACAACCCGGCCACTGGCGCCGTCTCCGCAACGCTGCGGCTC
Source organism: Arthrobacter sp. 21a14 (assembly GCA_050627125.1). GTDB lineage: Bacteria > Actinomycetota > Actinomycetes > Actinomycetales > Micrococcaceae > Arthrobacter. The sequence continues at coordinate 2,670,487 of CP192487.1, forward strand.
GCCAACCGGGCCGATCTGGACGCCACCGTCGCCGCAGCGAAGGCCGCAGCGGAAAAGTGGGGAGATTTCTCCCTGGCCAAGCGCACCGCTGTCTTGTTCAAGTTCCGCGAGCTCGTCGCCTCGCACGTGGAGGACCTGGCCGAGCTGATCACGGCCGAGCACGGCAAGGTCCTCTCTGACGCGAAGGGCGAGATCGGCCGCGGCCTGGAAGTGATCGAGTTCGCCTGCGGAATCCCGCAGCTGCTCAAGGGCGACTACTCGGACCAGGTCTCCACCAACATCGACGTCTTCTCCTTCCGAGAGCCCCTGGGTGTGGTTGCCGGGATCACGCCGTTCAACTTCCCCGTGATGGTGCCGTTGTGGATGGCCCCGATGGCGATTGCCACCGGCAACGCCTTCATCCTCAAGCCCTCCGAGCGTGACCCGTCCGCCTCGATGCTGCTGGCCAAGCTCTGGAAGCAGGCAGGCCTGCCCGACGGAGTCTTCCAGGTCCTGCACGGCGACAAGGAAACCGTCGACGGTCTCCTGACCCACCCGGACGTAGACGGCGTCTCCTTTGTCGGCTCCACCCCGATAGCCCAGTACGTCCACGAAACCGCCACAAAACACGGCAAACGCGTTCAAGCCCTGGGCGGGGCGAAGAACCACGCGATCATCATGCCCGACGCCGACCTGGACAACGCAGCCGACCACCTCGCCGCTGCCGCTTTCGGTTCCGCCGGCGAACGCTGCATGGCCATCTCCGTGGCCGTCGCCGTAGGGGACGCAGCGGACCTGCTGGTCAAGAAAGTCGAAGAGCGCGCCCTCGCGGTCAAGGTCAACAACGGCACCGCGCCCGACGCCGAAATGGGCCCGGTCATCACGCCCGTCTCCAAGGAGCGCATCGTCAGGATCGTCACCGAAGCCGAAGCCGCGGGAGCGGCCATGGTAGTGGATGGCCGGGACTTGGTGGTCCCCGGCCACGAAGAGGGCTTTTGGGTGGGCCCCACTGTGATCGACCACGTCAAGACCGAAATGACCGCCTACACCGAGGAAATCTTCGGGCCTGTCCTCGTCGTCGTCCGCGTCGAGGACCTGGATGCCGGCATCGAGCTCATCAATGCCAACCCCTACGGCAACGGCACCGCCATCTTTACCTCCTCCGGCTCGAACGCCCGCAAGTTCCAGCGCTCGGTGACCGTGGGCATGATCGGCATCAACGTGCCGCTGCCCGTCCCGGTGGCCTACCACTCCTTCGGCGGCTGGAAGGCCTCCCTGTTCGGCGACAAGCACATCTACGGCCCCGAAGGTGTCTCCTTCTACACCCGCGGCAAGGTAGTCACGTCCCGCTGGCCCGAGCCGACCCACGCCTCCGGCGCCTCCTACAACTTCCCCTCCAACTAGTCCCGCCCACCCGTCTGTGGTTCCCGCTTGCGGGAACCACAGACGGGCGGACGACCAGATGCGTTTCGCAGAGAGTTTCTGAGGAGCAAGAACGGTGTTTCGCTATTATTCTTGTCTTATGTGGGCCACTGCTGTCGTCGGGGCCGTCCTGTGCATCATCGCGTCAGGGACACTCTTGCTTGCCCTCGGCCTGGTGATGCTCAGGATCGGCGCCGGGGGACTGTCGGCAATCTGGATGTCCCAGCATGAAAAACGCCTAACCCCCGAGAACATCCGTCAGACCGAGGCCGGACTGATCGGGCTCACCAGGGTCTGGGCGCTGGAGCTGGGTGCCTACGGCATCACCGCCAAGCGGATGGCGACCCCGGGGGACGTGGCGCAGGCCGCCGCCGGCACGGGCGCAACGCGGCCAGAACGATCCATGGACGCTCGAGCTAGTGCAGCGCGTTGCCGCTGAGCGCCGCTCCCTAATCCCGCTGGCAGACTGGGAAGCCCGTGTGGCCTGGCGTGATGAACAACTTATCAATCTCATCCACTTCAAAGAGGAAGCTAAACCCATGACCAACCTAGAGACCCGCCCTGTTCCGTCCGGGAAACAAGGGATAATGCAAAACATTGCGGGATTTTTCACCGAGCTGATGCGCAAGTACCTGCCGGATTCGTTCGTCATCGTAATCGGCCTGACCATCGTGACGTTAATTCTGGCCGTGACCGTCCAGCATCAGAACCCGATCGAGTCCATTTCCAACTGGGGACACGGTTTTTGGAGCCTTCTTGCCTTTACCACGCAGATGGCCGTCATCCTCTCCTGCGGCTATGTGCTGGCGAACGCTCCCGTAACGGACCGGCTGCTGGACAGGATCGTCAGCCACGTCTCGGCACCGCGCACCGCCGTCATCGTCGCCACCCTCGTCGGCGGCGTCGGCTCATACCTGAACTGGGGCTTTGGCCTGGTCATCGGCGGCGTCATCGCCAAGAAACTGGCCATGGATGTGAAAGGTGTGCACTACCCGCTGATCATCGCCTCCGCTTACAGCGGCTTCACGCTCTACGGTCTGGGCTTATCCGCGACGATTCCGCTGACCATCGCCACCCCCGGCCATCCGCTGCAGAAGAGCATGGACATTATCAGCCTTGGCCAAACCATCTTCTCCCCACACATGCTCGTCACGGCTGCAGTCGTCCTCATCACCCTGCCACTGCTCAACGCCGCCCTGCACCCGAAGCCCGGCCAGCCGGTAAAGGAAATCAATCGGTCACTCTTCAACTCGGACAAGTCCACCGTCCCCGTCAATGAAGACCTGACCAAAAACACCGTCGCTTCACGGATCAATAACAGCAGGGCGCTCAGCATGATCATCGGCGCCCTCGGTATCGCCTACGTAGTGATCTACATGGTTCAGGGCGGCGGCGTGGACCTTAACCTGATTAACTTCATCATCCTGTTCTTGGGCATCATCCTGCTGGGAACCCCGCTCCTGTATGTCACGAAGCTCAACGAGGGTATCAAGGCCATCTCGGGAATCATCCTGCAGTTCCCCTTCTACGCCGGCATCATGGCGATCATGGGCGGTTCCGGTCTGGTGCTGACTATCTCCCAGTGGTTCGTGAACTTTTCCACCGAGCAGACTCTGCCGTTCTGGGGTCTGATCAGCTCCTTCTTCATCAACTTCTTCGCGCCGAGTGCGGGCGGCCACTGGGTTATCCAGGGACCGTTCATGATCGAAGCGGCCAACACCTTGGGCTCCTCACTGGCGCAGACCTCGATGTCGGTGCAGCTGGGCAATGCCTGGAATGACCTGGTCCAGCCGTTCTGGATCATGCCTGCCCTTGCCCTGTCCAAGCTGAAACTCAAGGACATCATGGGCTACACCGTGATCATGATGTTCTGGGTTGGCCTGATCTACATCGTCTCCATCCTCGCGTGGGGGTTCCTGGGCTGATGGCATAGCTGATCGAAACCTTCGATAAACCCGGGGCGCGGCCGCTGCGGCAGGCCGTCCGAGACAAGCACCTCGCGTACTAGCCGGGCTTTCCTCAGCGGCGGGACCAAAGCCGAGGCAACGGCACAGGGCCGTGACGCGGCATGGAAAGACAAAGTGGAGTACGTCATCAAACAACCAAGACGGTACCATTCCCGAGAAAAACAGTTAGGGCAATGATCCGAGGAACGTCCCCGGCCAGAGCAGCCACTAGGCGGGATGCCACCAACCACTGGCGGAGAAACAGACAGCTGAACCCCGGCGCGCGGGGGATTTATCAGGGAGAGCCGTTACGCTGAACCCTCCTACTGATTCCCCCAAGATTCCAGGACGTACGTACAAAGGAGGAGACCCATCGGGTCTCCTCCTTTGTACGTCTGCGGATGGAGGCTGTGCACGGCCACGGCTCGCCCTGGTTAGGTTATCCCGGTGGTGACGTGGTCGTTGTGTGCAGGCGGTCAGCTGGCTCCCGTCGTCTACGAAGAGGACTGCCCTATAGCCGTCCCACTTGGGCTCGTAGTAGGAGGGGAAGGGAGCCCGCTAGAACGGGGGCGAGCCGTGACGAGTTTCGCCAAGGCAGCGGCAACCGGTGGTTGCAGTGCCGGCGGGATCGAGTCGTCCACGATAACTCGTTCTGTTCTTGCCACCTTTCCGGACCACATCCAAAAATGTGTCACCGAGCCCGGCGTGGGCGACCAGGCAACCTTGATTCGAGGCGTGGAAGCGACCTGACCACCACCTGCTGAATCGCCTGAATTGGCGGGCTTGGCGCCGGCACTGGAACAGGCACCCAGCAGCAACGCGGACGCAGCCACCAGGAACAGGACGCCCAGTTTCGCTGAGTAGTTTCACAACGAACTCCTTTGTTTGTTTGCGCTATGTCAGAACCCCCGAGGTGGGGCTTGGTTTAGTGGGTGGGAGCCATATCCCGGGCTTGGTTCAGCGTCGTGGCCGCGAGTTTGAGACCTTCTACCCGGCCCACGTCGGCGTCCTCGTGTTCAATGTTGACGGCCATGTCTGGGTCGATCTCCTGCAGAGCTGCCAGGAATCCGGACCAGAAATTCACGTCGTGTCCCTTACGGACCGAGACGAAGTCCCAGCTCGAGTTCTGTGGCCATTCGTTGACGAAGTACGGGCCGCCGATGTTTGTCCGGGCCTCGTCGGGCCTCGTCGGGGCTCAGGGGGCGGAGTCGGTCGTCCAGGACGCCGTTGATGGTACAGGCGGGATTGATGCGCGTGTCCTGCGCCGCAGCACGGATGATCAAGTCGCCGAGCGCACCGGTGGCTGCCACCGGGTCCTACGTATCCGCCGTCAACGAGCTCGTGAAGTTCCGGGGGATGGCGCCCACCGTAGGCATCCTGGTCTGCGGATCCAAGCACGAACCCACGGTCCGCTACGCGCTAGACGAATCCTCACAGCCCATGCCGTCGCCTCATATACCTATGACACCCTGCCACCGGAGGAACGAGAAGCGCTCCCCTCACCAGAAAGCAATCACAGCCGCCCTCGAACAACGTAGCGACGAAGAGTCACCCGACGCCAAGTGACCTCCAACCGCGCCGGCCTGATATTTTCTTGGGCGCCACCAGCGTGCCGAGCTTGGCCAAGGACCCACACCGCGAGTAGCCAAACCGGCAACACATACGTGTCCGGTTGAAACCTAAGACCCGCTCACTGCCGAGTGCCGAAATGCCGATTCCGACTCTATTCTGACGGCTCTGGGGGATTGACTGGCGTCAGCTTGGGATGTGCCCAATATGGGTAGGTCGGTTTCATGGAGCCGTCGCTAGCCCGTAGCACGTCCGCTCCTCGGATGCAGGTACGTGGAGAAGGCCAGGGACCGCAACAACGAGGGTGACGACTGGTGGGACACGAAGATCCAGGGAATGCACAACCGTCGGCAAGCTTCGGGAAGCCGATCAGCAGAGAGACCGCAAACATGCCCATTTCCGAGTTGTTGGAACGTGCGCGGGACTACAGTGCCGAGGACCGATCACTACACTCGTGTGCGATAGTTATGGCAGATGCTTGGCTTGATCAGGGCCCCTGTCACCTTCGATACCGTTTCGAGAGGGCGGAATGATGCATGCTTATGGTGACAATGGTTGACCGCGCTTAGCGTGTTGTGAACCGCCACTGAATGGGGTTCCGGGTTCTGTTACAGGGCAGTCTCCCCAAAACTCTCGTGTGCCGCTGATGGGTCGGCCGGAAGGGAAGGCACAGATGAGTGAATCCGATCCTCTCTCTCCAATCAGGGTGCGCAGAACGCCAATCCCCTTCTCCATCCGCCAGCTCGAATACTTCGTGGCAGTGGCAGAATGTGGATCGATTGCCGCGGCCGCCGCTGCCACATACGCGTCCGGATCCGCGGTCTCCGAGGCGATTACGGCTCTGGAGCAGTCGCTCGGGACGTCACTTTTCGTGCGGCGCCGGTCCAAGGGAGCCACGCTAACCTCCGACGGTAGGGTCATCCTACGAATCGCCTATCGGCTCTTTTTGGAAGCCGAGCTCATCACCGGCTCGGTGGGTAACCGAAAATTTTCCCTAGCCGGTCCCGTACGCATCGGATTCACGGGAACGCTCGCCAATAGAATCCTCCCCGACCTCATCGTCGAGGTATTGAGACAGTATCCCAACATCGTGGTGGAACATCTGATCGGCGACATGCCCACGCTACTTGAGGCCCACGAGGCGGCAGAGCTCGACCTCATCGTCACCTATGACCTCAACTTCATTCCTGGATTTGAGAAGCGCGAACTCATGAGCGCGGAGATGATGGTACTTATAGCGCGGGATCATCCCCTCGCCGAAACCGATGCACTCTCCCTAGAAGCGCTCGAGAAATATCCGATGGTGCTGCTCGACATTGCGGTGAGCAGACTAAACACCTTCGATCTCATGCGGAGCAGAGGGGTGTCGCCACGAATCGCCCACCGTACAGACAATCCCGAGCTTTTCCGGTCGCTAATTCAGCGCGGGCTCGGGTACGGAGTGCTTGTGAATCTGGACCGTTTGCGGCTTCCAGCGGAGCTCCATGGCGTTAAGTACCTTCCGATCGTTCCTCCTGGCCCCACGCTGGGCGTAGTGCTGGCATGGCGCTGGAATCCGCTGCCACCAAGGGTGCGAGCAGTAGCAGAAATCATTGAGCAGCTCGTGGCCGAAGAAGACTCCGCCGAAGTCATCGAGCAATAGGCGGCTATAAGGCGCAGATCGCTACATCGGAAAAACCACTCAATCGACCTCATTTATTCCTGCTTTACAGCGATAGTCGCCCTCTGCGAGGCTTTCAAAGTCCACTTCCGGCAACTCGCGGGCGGTGAACTTCAACTCAATGAGGAGTGATTATGAAGAATTACCTTCACGCTTTGATTAGTGCCGGAGCTGTCCTGTCGCTCGGCGCGGCTCTCGCGGCCTGCTCGACAGCAGCCGAACCCCCTTCCGGCCCGTCAGCCGGGAATTCCGCCGATTGCGGTGTATTGAAACACGTTGCACCACGCGATGTGAAGGGCGCACTCGGCTCGCTGAGCGATACGTCGAAGGAGCTCTACAACGGCTACCCATACGACATCTACCCGAGCAGCTGGGCCGACTGGAAACCGGCGGGTAACGGCCCGTACACAGTCGGAGTAGTCTTCGGCCCGCTCCGCAACGCCCACCAGCAGGAGATTTACGATACCCTCGTGGCTGACCTCAAGGCATCGCCACTTGTGGAGAAAGTGATCGCCTCCACGACTACCGGAGACGACGCGAGTGCCCAAATCCAACAATATCAGTCTGTAGTGCAGCAGGGTGCAGATCTGATGGTGTTCCAGCCTGTCGCCGCCGACGCGTTCGTCGCGGCAGTCGACGAGGCCGCCGCTGCCGGAGTTCCGTCGGTGACCGCGCAGGCTAGGGTCGATAGCCCGAATGCAATCAACGTTAACCCCAACCAGTACCTGATGGCCGGACAGTCGATCTCACAACTGCTGAAGTCGATCGGCGGCAAGGGCAAGATCATCGGCGTGCACGGTGTGCCCGCCTTCTCCGCTGACGTGACCTCATTCGAGGTCCTAAAGGACGCGATCGCGGAGTGCCCCGGGGTGGAAATGGTCGGAGAAGTAACTGGTAACTTCGACGCGTCCGCTGCCAAAAGCGCGGCTTTATCGTTCCTGTCAAGCTACTACGGCGAAGTAGATGGTGTCTTCCAGACGGCTCTGATGGCCCCTGGAATTATCAGCGCTTTCGAGGAGAGCGGCCTCAAAGTTCCGACCGTCACCGACATCGCGGCGCAGGAAGGCTCGCTCGGCTACTGGCTGCAGAATCGCGGAGAGTATTCAGGCGTGGGCATTGGTCAGGGCGCGGTGGCGACGGGCAACGCGATTGCCGATGTGTCGCTAGGTGTGCTCGCCGGCGGGGGCGTAAAGGTTAGCGACGTCATACTCGACGTGCCGCTCATTACTGACGACAATCTCTCTGACTGGGCCGACCCCAGCTGGAATCTCTCAACCGTGGGCACGGCGCCAGGCCCTGAAGGGGTATCGATGATCAGCCGCGAATACCTTGCTGAAATCTTCAGCTCGCCCGTCGGCTAGCCCAACGCCTGCGACGCACTCCCGGCAGCGGATGCTGCAGCGGTCTCGCACCGGAACTCCAACCCGCGAAAGGCAGGCCAAGCCGTGGCCATCGACAAGCTCCACAAGATTCCGGACGGACCGCTTAGGCTAGGCAAAGACCCGGACGCCGACCCTTCCTACCCTGGCCACGGATACCGCCGTACCGAGCTTGCACAGGGGATCGTGTTCGAGCGCGATGTCGCCATGCAATTGCGGGACGGCACGAAGATCTATATCGACATCTTCCGGCCGGCGGACAGCGGAAGATACCCTGTCTTGCTGGGCTGGGCGCCCTTCGGGAAGCATCCCCATGTCAACTGGGACCGCGATTTCCCCGGAGCGGACATCCAGCCTGGCAATTCTACTGAAACTGCATTCGAAGCAGTTGACCCTCAGGTGTGGGTCCCGTGGGGATATATCGTCGTAAACGCCGACCCGCGAGGCATCAGGTATTCGGAGGGGATCGCGGAATTCATGACGCTGCAAGAGGGCGAAGACGAATATGACCTCATCGAGTGGCTGGCCAAGCAGTCGTGGTCGTCGGCTAGGGTCGCGACAATTGGCGTGTCGTACCTCGCGATGTCGGCGTACCGGGCTGCCGAGCTTCAACCGCCGCACCTAAAGGCCGTCGTGCTGTGGGAGGCTCTGACGGATTTCTACCGTGACGTGAAGCTACATGGGGGGATCCCCTCACTGACTATGGCACACGGCTGGATGCAAATGACCTCGTGGTCGAAGACGGCGGTTGAAGACATGGAAGCCGGGATCCGCGAGCACCCCCTCTACGATAACTACTGGCAGCTACGAGTCGCCGACCTGTCGAAGATCGAGGTGCCGGCATATGTGGTCTCGAGCTGGGCCAACCACGGCGTGCACACGAGGGGTACGTTCGAAGCCTGGGAGCGGATTTCATCGACGAAAAAGTGGTTGGACGCCAACGGCCGCAAGGAATGGGAATACTTCTACTCCGCCGAATCGGTCTTGCGCCAGCGCGCGTTCCTCGACCATTTCCTTCACGACGAGGAGACCGAACTGTCCCAGTGGGCGCCCGTGCGTCTGGAGGTGCGCGAATCCCTGGACCAGAGCACAGTGCGCTGGGAGCAGGAGTATCCGCTTGCCCGCACCGAGTACCTCGCCTACTATCTCGACACAACCTCCGGCCGCCTCGCCTTGCAGCCGACCTCCGAGGCAGCCAGCACGTCTTATGACGCGAGGAGCGGCCGCGCCGTATTCGACTTTAGGTTTGACTCCCATACCGAAATTGTTGGTCCCGCAGCGCTACGGCTGTGGGTCGGGGTAGAGGGTTCTGACGACGCCGACCTTTTCGTGGGTTTGCGGAAATTCGATGGAGACGGACGTGAAGTGAATTTCAAGTACGTCGGTTTCTCGAACGAAGGCATCGTCGCCCTCGGATGGCTTCGGCTCTCGCACCGCGAGCTCGACTCCTCACGGTCCACCCCCGCCCGGCCATATTTGCGGCACGCCCGGGAGCACCGCCTATACGAAAGCGACCCCGTATATGCCGAGATTCCAATCCTTGACTCTGGAACATTCTTCGAGAAGGGGGCGACCCTGAGGGTCGAAATCGCAGGGCACGACATCCTCCAGGGCACTGGGATGTTTCCCCGGCACTCTGAGAACCGCAACAAAGGAATTCACATGATTCACTCAGGACCAAAGCGCCAAAGCAGTCTGCTGCTACCTATTATCCGGAACGTCTCTTGAGCGCCGTCGGCGACGCAGTGCTGCTCCGCTGCTCAGGAATTACCAAATCCTTCGGACCCACCCGCGCGCTATCCGCCGCCGCCCTTGAGGTGCGGAGCGGCGAAGTGCACGCGATCCTCGGAGAGAACGGCTCGGGCAAGAGCACCCTTGTCAAGATCCTCTCGCAGGTTCAGCGCGCGGACGAAGGGGTGGTTGAAATTGAGCCGCGAGTTCGGACAGTCGACCGCGTCCACCGCACGGTCGCGACTGTCTTCCAGGAGGTGCTCGTTGTAGCGGGCCAGTCCGTTGTGGACAACGTGTGGCTGGGGGCCGATGGCGTCTTTGGTAGCCCGTTGTCCCGGAAAGCGAAGCACGCGGCAGCCGGTGACATCCTGCAGAAACTCTGTGGCGGAACGATCGACCTGGACGCGCCCGTCTCGCGCCTGTCGCTAAGCGACCAGCAGGCCTGCTGTATAGCTCGTGCGCTGGTGAGAGACCCCGACTTACTGATCCTCGACGAGGCCACCTCGGCTCTCGATCTACAAACCCGCGACCGATTCTTTGAGATGCTGCGTGATCTACGCGCCAACGGAATGGGCACGATCTTCATTTCTCACCGGATGGACGAGCTACTCGGAATCTCTGACCGCATCACCGTCATGCGGTCTGGCCAGACGATCGCGACCGTTGAGCGGGCGGATGCTACGGCCGAGGCCTTGGTGCACCTAATGACCGGCGAAGAGCGGCAGGAGCTCATGGTGAGCCGCCGCCCGGCCTTCGGTGGTGGTGGGCAAACTGTCCTGCGCGCGCAGGGGCTCGTTCTGAATGGAGGTGCGGCGCCCATTAATTTAGAGGTGCGAGCCGGGGAAATTATAGGCGTTGCCGGTCTCGAGGGACACGGGCAGGAAAGACTGCTACTCGCGCTGTGGGGTGACGGTGGCGAGGCAGGCACCGTCACCCATCACGAGAGTACCGGTGCGGAAACCCGGCTCCGCTCCTCGCGCCAAGCCGCGCGTTGCGGCGTCGCTTACGTCCCTCGTGACCGACGGAAAGCCTCAATCTTCGCACCCTTATCGATTGTCGAGAACTTCGCTATCACCACACTCGGCGCTGATGCACGACTGGGCCTAATCTCCCCGCGACGACGAGCCCAACGCTTCCAGACGTTCGAGCATCAGCTCGCAATCCGTCTCGGTCGGCACGAGGACGCTATCACAACGCTGAGCGGCGGCAACCAGCAAAAGGCAATTCTGGCCCGATGGCTCGCCACTGGACCGAACGTCCTGCTCCTGAACGATCCCACCCGCGGTATTGACCTCGGAGCGAAGAGTGATATCTACGCACTCCTGCGGGCCTTTGCCGACAACGGCGCCGCGATCGTGATGTTGTCGAGCGAGCTCGAGGAGCACCTGAGCTTAATGGACCGGGTGGTCGTGATGCGTGAGAACAGCACCTTCGATGAGTTCGCGGGCGACAGGATCACGCGGGAGCATCTCGTCTCCGCGTTCTTCGGCGTCGAGAAGGAGGCTTTAATATGAGCGGGCTGCGGGGGGTTCTGGCGCGGCGTCCATACACGATGGCCCTGGTTCTCGCAGCGCTGCTGCTGGTGCTAAACCTTGTGGCAACGCCGACGGCGGCTGTAGCGTACTGGCCTGGGTTGATCGCGAATTTGGCCCCCCTGGCGTTCGTGGCGATTGCAAGTACTCCCTCCGTGCTTGGCGGTGGTATCGACCTCTCAATTGGCCCCCAACTTGTCTTTTCCAACATCCTGATTGTGACGGTGCTCATCCCCGCGGGCATTGACTCACCGTGGGTGCTAGTACCGCTCCTCCTCGTGGTGGGTGCGCTGGTCGGATCGATCAACGGCTTGCTCGTGACTTTGCTCCGATTTCCCGCAATGATCGCGACGCTATGCATAATGTTCGTGATGATTGGGGTCGCTCAGCGTCTAGCGCCACAACCCGCGGGTGGAAGTACCCCCTGGATTGAGTCTTTGACTAGCCGAGTCGGTCTGTTCCCGATCGCTGCCTTGGGGATAGCGTTTCCTTTTGTTGTGTGGCTGATGCTTCGTAGAACATCGTTCGTGAACAATCTGCTCGCGGCCGGCGGAGACCCCGTCGCCGCCACCTCCGCGGGCGTCCCAGTCACCACGGTGCGACTGCTTTCCTACACGCTCGGGGGCATGTTTGCGTCGCTCGGCGGGCTGATGCTCACGTCACTGCTTCGTTCGGCGGATGCCAGTCAGGCCTCCACGATGGTACTCATTGGGCTCTCGGCGGTCGCCCTCGGAGGCACCGCGCTCACTGGCGGTCGAGGTGGCCTGCTCGGCTCATTGGCCGGTGCGCTATGCATCTTCCTCATCCAGAACCTCCTAACAGCGTTCAGCGTGCCCGCCGTCTGGATCAATGTCATTTACGGGTTGCTCCTGGTAGGTTCCGTCGTCCTGAGCTCTTCCTTGCTCACTCAGAAGAATGTAAGGGAGCCAGTATGATCGACTTGGCCACCGCAACTGTCAGCAATACGGCGCCGCCGCGCGCCCATCGTCTCGCTCGAATCGTAAAGCGATATCCGGTAGCACAGGGGGCCGCGCTGGCCATCGTATTCGTAATCGGCGTGATCTCCCTGAATGGCTTCGGCAGCGGGCGTAGCATCACCAATATTCTCATCACAGCCTCGTTCCTAGGAATTGCAGCCGCCGGTCAAACGCTCGTTGCCCTCGTCGGCGGCATCGACATGTCGATCGGCGCGATGATTTCAGCTTCTGCCATCCTCACCTCATATCTGTATGGAGGGCTTGGTTGGCCGGCTTCTACGGTCTTCCTCTTTGTGCTGGTGTTCGCGCTAATCATGGGCGCCTTCAACGGCTACATCAGTCAGCGTTTCGGAGCCAGTCCGTTGATCGTGACGCTTGGCTCCGGCTTCATCGCGGTAGGCATTGCCCAAGTGATCAGCGGTGGTGGCTCCGACAGTGTTCGGGCCCCGGAATGGCTCGGCGTCCTAAGCCGACTGGTTTCTACAACGTTCGGGCTGCCCTTCCCGCCCATCGTGGTGATCTGGGTCGCGCTCATCGTACTTGTGATGGTCATGCTGACATCAACCCCCTTCGGCAAGCGCGTCTACGCCACGGGTGCAAGCATAAACGCGGCGAAACTCGCCCTGGTCAACGTGAGATGGGTATGGATCCTCGTCTTCGGGTTGAGCTCAATCTTTGCCGCCGTCGCAGGGATATTACTTGCCGGCTTCGCGGGGAGCGGCAACACCACGCTCGGCGACCCATACCTGTTCCTCGGGCTCGCCGCCGTCATCGTCGGCGGGACGACCCTCGATGGCAGGGGTGACTACCTGCGCACCGCTCTCGCCGCAGTCCTACTGGTCGTGGTCCAGTCGATCCTCGTGGGCTTTGGCTTCACCAATGCTGACCGTCAGATCGTCTTCGGACTGCTGCTGCTCGTCGCCGTGGCCAGTTACATCCGTCAACCTAAGCTTCGCGATCTCATCTAACTTCGCCGGAGAGGAAAAGAACCATGATTAATGCATCTGTAGGAGTTGAACGAAAAACGGTGTCTGGTGTGGACCCCAATATCAAGGTGCCGTTCCGTCGAGCTGCGGCGCCGGCAGAACGGGGCCACCCCGGGCTCCGCCCTGGAACGGAGATCCTAGCGGCGGGATCCGTCCATCGAGCAGGCGGATTGCCACTTACGACGGACGTGCGCATTGACCGCGATGTTGCGGTGACTCTGCGCGACGGCACGACGATTTACATCGACGTATACAGGCCGGTCGACGAGCGTCCGGTGCCCGTCATCCTCTCGTGGAGCCCGTATGACAAGACGAGCACCACCGGCTTGAGGAACGACATGTTCGAGAACCGAATGCATGTTAAGGCATCCTGGGAGGACGGTCTCAACATGTTTGAGAGCGTGAACCCAGGCTATTGGGTTTCGCACGGGTACGCTGTCGTTAACGCCGATCCCCGAGGAGTAGGCTTCTCGAGCGGCGACATTCAGATGTTCGGCCACCAGCACGCCCTCGACGAGTACGACACGATCGAGTGGCTGGGCGTCCAGCCGTGGTCGGACGGTCAAGTGGCTCTGGCGGGCAACTCATGGGTCGCCATCACGCAGTGGTTCGTCGCTGCCTTGCGGCCACCACATCTGGCCGCGATAGCCCCCTGGGAGGGGCTGAGCGACCTATACCCGGAGTCGGCGTTTCGGGGAGGGATGCCCGAAACCGTGTTCTCATCCAAAATTTTGGGGAGCCTCGTGGGCCAGGGATGCGTCGAGGACCAAGCTGCCATGATCGACACCAACCCCCTGTACGACAGCTACTGGCGATCGAAGCGGGTCGAGCTTGAACGAATCGAGGTGCCAGCGTACATCGTCGCATCCTGGACGAACCTTATTCATACTCGGGGAACGTTTGAAGCGTGGCGAAGTGTGTCCTCGCAGCGGAAGTGGCTGCGGGTGCACAACACCCACGAATGGCATGACCTCTACCGCCCCAGCGGCGTGCATGACCTCAGGCGATTCTTTGATCACATTTTGAAGGGCGTCAACAATGGGTGGGACGCCACGCCGGTAGTGCGGCTAAGCATCCTCGACCCTGGACATGAAGATGAGGTGAACCGAGCGGAATCGGCGTTCCCGCTCGCCCGAGAGCAGCACCACCCCCTCTATCTCGACCTTCAAAAAGGCACGCTGACACCTTCTCCGGTGCGTGCTGCCACCACGAAGAGCTATGAGCCCGACGAATCAGGAATAGTCCTCCGCCACACCTTTGATCGGGATGTGGAAATTACTGGCTATGGCAAGGCGCGACTCTGGGTGTCAGCGGAGGATGCGGATGACCTGGATGTGTTTGTAACGGTCACGAAGATCGACCGCGGTGGAAAAGAGCGGCTTCATGAGGTCGTGCCCGGTCGGACGCACGCCGGAGTCAATGGTCGACTGCGTGCTTCGAGACGAGCACTGGACTTGGAGCGCTCGACCGCGTCCGAACCGGTGCATTCTTTCACGGTGGTGGAAAAGCTTGGCAAAGGCGATGTGGTGCCCCTGGAGATCGCCCTCTGGCCGTACGGCATCCGCTTCCATGCCGGCGAATCGCTTCAGCTGCGCATCAACGGAGCCGATCTGCTGCGGCGCCCCGAGTTCCCGGATATGCCAGTGAGCCCAACGGTCAATAGCGGCCGCCATGTCCTTCACGCGGGCGGCGAGTACGACAGCCACCTGCTCCTGCCGTTCGTGGACGGCTTCCCACTCACTCCCTGAACTGAGGCCAGACAATGGTTGCACGACAAATTCCGGACATCCGCGCACTAAGCCAATTCGTGAAGTTTAAACCCGTCGAATGGGACGGCACGAAGCGCCGGCTTGCCTCGGCGCTCACGATCGACGACCTGCGGACCCTCGCTCGCAAAAGGACTCCTCGCGGTGCGTTTGACTATGCCGACGGCGCGGCGGAGGGAGAACTTTCACTTGCTCGGGCCAGGAGGTCCTATCAGGACATCGAGTTTCAACCGCAAGCTCTCAACCCTGTGGCGGAGGTCGACGAAAGCACAACCGTCCTCGGAGCGACGAGTGCGCTTCCCTTCGGTATCGCCCCTACAGGCTTCACCCGGCTGATGCACGCTGCGGGTGAGGAGGCCGGTGCCGCCGCCGCAGCTCGCGCGGGCATTCCTTTTACTCTCTCGACACTGGGCACGACGTCAATCGAGGGCGTGCGCACCGTGGCTCCTGAGGGCCGCAACTGGTTCCAGTTGTACATGTTTCGCGATCGTGAGGTTTCGTACGAACTTGTCCGGAGGGCGCACTTAGCTGGCTTTGACACGCTCTTCGTTACGATCGACTGCCCCGTCGCTGGCGCCAGGATGCGCGATGTACGGAATGGCTTCACTTTCCCTCCGCAGCTCGGCGTCCGCACATTTATCGATGCGGCCCCGCGGCCGTGGTGGTGGTTTGACCTTCTGACCACACGACCGCTTGAGCTTGCGTCAATCGGCGAGGCCAAGGGATCCCCTGGCGAACTGGTTTCGGGCGCTATGGATCCAATGCTCTCGATCGAGGATCTGCGGCTGCTCCGCGAAATGTGGCCAGGTAACCTCGTCGTAAAGGGAGTGCAGACTGTGCACGATGCGCAGCGAGTGGTATCCGCGGGCGCCGATGGCATAGTCCTGTCGAACCATGGTGGCCGTCAACTTGACCGTTCGCCGATTCCGTTCCATCTGCTACCGTCGGTCGTGCAAAAAGTAGGCGACGAGACGACAATCATGATTGACAGCGGCATCATGAACGGCGCCGACATCGTGGCGGCAGTCGCGCTCGGGGCGGACTTCGCCCTGATAGGGCGCGCTTATCTTTACGGACTCATGGCTGGTGGTCAGGACGGCGTCGATAGGACCATCGAGATTTTGCGCGCAGAGATTCGGCGCACCCTTTTCCTTCTGGGAGTCTCCTCACTCAAAGAGCTTGAGCCTCGGCATATCACCCAATTCGCAAATGGGCCCGTCACAGTTCGAAGATAGCTTCCCCTCAGCATCCTCCCGCTCGCTTCCCTCGTCGTCCCGAAAGGCTGCCATGCCCACCGTCTCCGCACACGTCGCACACACCCTAGCCCGCTCCGTTGACCAAGTTTTCGGGGTGATGGGAAATGGCAATGCCTATCTACTAGACGCCTTGGAGCGCGAGACCGCAGTGCGGTACACGGCGGTGCGTCACGAAGCGGGTGCCGTTGTGGCGGCAGATGCCTACCACCGGGCTGGTGGCGGGCTGGCGGTTGCAACGGCCACCTACGGGGCAGGCTTCACCAACACACTCACCGCCCTCGCCGAGGCGGTACGGGCGCGGATACCGCTCGTGCTCGTGGTTGGCGACGAACCAACTTCCGGGTCACGAGCGTGGGACGTCGATCAGGTCACCCTCGCGGCGGGCGTCGGAGCGCGCACTTACACTGTAGGCCGGACGAATGCGGCTGCGATGACAGCCATCGCCATCGAGTACGCACTGATCCACCGGGTTCCCACGGTCCTGGCCATCCCCTACGACATCACATCGGTCGAGGCCGGACCGGTACCGGTCGGGCTTGCGCCGCAAATTCCTGCGTCGCCGAGGCAAAGTTCGGAAGCCGACGGTGTTGCCCTGCGTGCACTGGTTGCGGCCCTCGTCGGGTCCGCTCGGCCGCTACTGCTCGCGGGCCGGGGGGCGTGGATCGCCGGAGCTGGTCAGTCCCTTGGTGCTTTGGCCGCTGCGACCGGAGCGCTGACTGCCAGCACGGCACTCGGTCGTGGCATCTTCCCTGACACCCACCATGACCTCGGCGTCTCCGGCGGCTTCGGGGCAGAGCACGCCATGGAGGTCATCCGGCAGGCCGACGTAGTCGTCGTGTTTGGAGCATCGCTTAACCAGTTCACGATGCGCTTTGGCGAGCTTTTCGCTCCCGACACCCATGTCTTCCAGGTCGACGTCGCGCCGACGGCCACTCACGCTCGCGTCGATGGATATATATGCGGTGATGCGGATGCGGTCGCGGACTCCCTCCTTGCTGCCCTGGCAATTGAAGACTTCGTACCGAGCACCTGGCGCGAAGAAATAGACTTCGATGCTGCGCAGCGACAGCACCCCGGTGACGGGACTGCGAAAGACGGGCGACTCGACCCTCGGTCTGTAGCGGTCCGGATTGGTGAGCTATTGCCAAGTGACCGCGTGGTTGTTTCCGATGGTGGCCACTTCATTGGGTGGGCGAACATGTACTGGCCGGTCGCTTCGCCGGACCGGATGCTCATGGTTGGTACCGCCTTCCAATCGATCGGTTTTGGCTTCGCGAGCATGCCTGGAGCCGCGCATGCCAAACCTGACGCAACCGTCGTGCTCACCACAGGTGACGGCGGTGGCCTGATGGCTCTCGCCGACCTAGAATCTGCCGTTCGTACCACTGCCGGTCGCGGCCTCGTTGTGGTGTGGAACGATGCGGCCTACGGCGCAGAGATTAACCTTTATGGCCTCATGGGACTCGCCGAGGGCCCCATGCGCATCCCCGAGATCAACTTTGCCGCCCTGGCCGAAGCCTTCGGCGGTCGGGGAACCGTCGTCCGTTCGCTTTCCGACTTGGATGTGCTGGCTGATTGGGCGAGCCAACCCGCCTCGGAGCGGCCGTTCCTCTTGCTCGACCTCCGCATCTCGGGCAGCGTGGTTGCCCCTTACCAAGAGGAAATTATCCGTGTGAATTCCTAGCGACCTTGCCCGGTCGGCACCGAACCCGGAACAACGAAACAGGCCAACCCGTCCAAACTCGACTTCTTAGTGTCGTCCAACCCATGCCGCGACTCAGGTCGGCAGTGACATAGCCCTCGTTCGCGGGAAACGAAGGCATCTGCGCGTGTGAGAGGGGCCCGACAAAATTCGGGCATATTTTGCTCAGCAAAAACACCACGGTGGAATCGTGCCGCACGCTCAGCAAATTATTTTCAGCGCCAGGAGAAGGGGCTCAGATAGGGTTGCGGCTAACTGTTCGGCAGCGGCGGCAGTGGCCGGGAGGCAATTTCATGGGCCTCGGCGGTGGGCACGCCCACCATGCACAGCATGACCTGGCCAAACAGTTCATCAGCGTGGTCCTCTGCTCTGCTTGACAGGACTAGGTGCAGCGTCGCCAGCAGAGCACCGAACGTGCACGATGTGGCAACGTCCACATCGGGAATGGTGAACCGCCCGGTCTCAATCCCCTTGCGGAGGTCGCGGGCAGCACGTGGGCCCAAGATCGCGATGAGCTGTGGATGCGCAACACCAAGGCGGACAACAAACCAGCCCCACAGTGGGTCCGTCATAGCTTTCAAAACAAGATGCCGCAGTGACGTGCAGAAGATCTCGGCTGCATCCTTCATGTCAGCAGTCAGTGCGTCCAATGACGCCCCGAATGACTCCACCGACGCCTCCGCGACCGCCTCTACGATCTCGTCGCGGGACTGGAAATAGTTGTAGAACGTCCCGGCCCCCAGGTCCGCCGCATCGGTAATCTCGGTTAGCCCAACGGCATCGACACCGCGCTCGGCCATAAGCGCCCGGGCGGCTTCGATGAGCCGGGCACGCGTCTGCTCACGCCGGCGCTGCTGACGCCTGCCCGTTGCCGCGGGGGGAAGTGACTCCATGGTGGCCATGCCAAAACGCTACGCCATAAATGGACGCGAAGCACAAACCACTTGGCAAAAGAAAATGAGGAGTTGCTCAATATTGAGAAAAATGCCACTATTGGGCAAGCCGGTTATGACTTAGGTCACTGCTGCCAAAGTCGATTGAGTAAGGATCATCATGAAACCCACCGTTGAACACTTCGACGCGGACGTCGCCATCGTAGGGGCCGGACCGGTTGGCATCCTATTGGCCGTGTTGCTCGGCCAGAAGGGCCACCGAGTCACGGTTGTGGATAAATGGCCAGAACCCTATGACCAGCCCCGGGCGGTCACCTTTGACCATGAAATTGCACGCATCCTTTCGTCATTGGGCATTGATTCCGAGAATGATCCGGCCATCGGCGTGCATGACGACATCTATTACTGGAAGAACGCCGACGGGCAGACGCTGCTGGAAGTTGACTGGGCCAGCATGGCCGCGTCCGGATGGCGGACCCGGTACTGGTTCTCCCAGCCCGACCTCGAAAAGCGGCTTAGGAACATTGCCGCCGGACTGCCTGCCGTTTACCTGCGGCGCGGCTGGGAAGCGACGGAGCTGGAGCAGAAGGAGGGCGGCATCCTGCTTAGTGGGTCTTTCCGTGGGACTGACGAGATCGTCACGATTGAGCGAATCCACGCCCGGTACGTCGTTGGAGCGGACGGAGCGAACAGTTTCGTCCGAAAGTCCCTGGGCCTGGACTTTGAAGACCACGGATTTTTTTTCGACTGGCTGATCCTGGACATGATGCTCAGAAAGCCCATGCACTTTTCGCCCTCCGCGTGGCAGTTGTGTGACCCTGTCCGCCCGACAACCATCGTCCCGGGCGGGCCCGGCCGCCGGCGCTGGGAATTTATGGTCCTTCCCGGTGAATCGCAGGAGGAGCTCAGCTCAGCCGAATCCGCCTGGCGTCTGTTAAAGCCATGGGGCGTCACCCCAGAGGACGCAGACCTGGAACGCTCGGCTGTGTACCAGTTTCAAGCACGCTGGGCCGAAACCTGGCGCAAAGGCCGGGGACTCATTGCCGGTGACGCTGCCCACCTTATGCCGCCGTTTGCCGGCGAGGGAATGTGCGCCGGCCTACGGGATTCGGTGGCACTGGCGTGGCGCCTGGATCTTATCCTCGGCGGCGAGGCCAGCGACGCCCTCTTGGACTCCTACAGTGAGGAACGCAAGGGTCACGTCAAGCACTACATTGACTTCTCCATGGAACTGGGAAAGATCATCTGCATCGCCGATCCCCAGGAAGCCGCCGAACGAGACCGCCGCATGATTGCCGAACGCGCAGCCTCCAACGGTACCCCTGTGGACACGGATATCGCCTCCCTCGGCCCGGGTCTCTGGCAGCAGGGATCAGCCCACGCCGGCGAGCTCTCGGTGCAGGGCATGGTGGAAGCCAACGGCCATCGCGGACGCTTCGATGACGTCGTCGGCCGCGGCTGGACCGTCATCGGCCGCGGCACACCGGCGGCCGAGATGCTCCGGCCTGACCAGCTGGAGCGCTTGAAATCCCTCGGCGGCCACTGTGTCCAGATCGCCCCCCCCGGCACAGCATGCGACGTCGTCGACGTGGACGGAACCTACGCCAAATGGTTCGATGACCTCGCCATCAATTTTGTCGTCATACGTCCTGATTTTTATGTAGCGGCTACCACTTCCGATTCCAATGAGCTGAGGGACTTTGTGCAAGTCCTTTTTGAAAGCCTCCACCTAGGCACATCCGACCTCCCGCTGCTCTCCACCTTGTAAGAGAGGAAACCACTGTAATGAGCCTGACTTTTGACCACGTAACCCTAGGCCAGCGGGTCCTGTTCGGGACCGGTGCTGCCGCTGCGAACCTCGCCGCAGAAGTAGCCCGTCTGGGCGCCGAGCGCGTAATGGTGATCGCTTCGGATTTCGAGAGGGAAATGGCCCGCAAGGTCGCTGCTGACATCGACGTGGCACTCTGGCACCACGATGTGGTCATGCACGTACCAATCGAGGTCGCTGATAAGGCCCGCGCCGCAGCGGCTGAGGCCGGCATCGACCTGCTGGTCTGCGTCGGAGGAGGTTCGACAACGGGCCTGGCCAAGGCCATCGCGATGACTTCCCGCCTGCCCATTATCGCCGTGCCCACCACGTACGCTGGATCAGAAGCCACGAATGTCTGGGGCCTGACCGAAGCATCCCGGAAAACCACCGGTGTGGATGACGCCGTCCTGCCGGCGACGGTGATCTATGACGCGGCGCTGACCCTGTCCCTGCCTGTGGAGATGTCCGTCGCCTCTGGCCTCAACGGCATGGCCCACTGCATCGACTCAATGTGGGCCCCGCGCGTTGACCCGATCAACGCCGCCCTTGGAGCTGAAGGAATCCGTGCCCTCAGCCAAGGACTGCCGCTGATCACCGCGGACCCAGCCGGGACGGAAGGACGCGAACAGGCCCTTTATGGTGCGTACCTGTCCGCGGTCGCGTTCGCCTCCGCCGGATCCGGACTGCACCACAAGATCTGCCACGTCCTAGGCGGAACCTTCAACCTCCCGCACGCACAGACGCATGCCACAGTCCTGCCTTACGTCCTGGCATTCAACGCCCCCGCCGCGCCCGAAGCCGAGTTTCGCATCGCCGCAGCCTTCGGCGCTGCTGACGCCCTCACCGGACTCCAGGAACTCCGCAAGCGGCTGGACGCACCCAAGGCGCTGTCGGACTACGGCTTCACCGCAGACGGGATCGGCGAAGCGGCCGCCATAGTCCTACCGGCGGTGCCGGCGTTCAACCCCCGCCCCGTCACCCCCGAAAACCTCACCCGCCTCCTCGAGGCAGCCCTGACCGGCGAGGATCCCGCAGTGCTGCTGGAACTCTGACCGGCCGCAAGACCCTAATCCAGATCCGCAGGAGTACAGTATGTCCAACACCACCCAGGACGCTGCCAACCAAGCCCCGTCAAACATCAACCCGGAACAAGCCGCCGTCGAACAGGAACTTGTGGACACCGTAGTCGCGTCTTTCAATAAAACGAAGGACCCGCGTCTGAAGGAAGTCATGCAGTCCTTGACCCGGCACCTGCACAACTTCGTCCGCGAAGTCCGCCTCAGCGAGGACGAGTGGAATTCCGGGATCCAATTCCTCACAGCCGCCGGTCACATCACGGACGACAAACGCCAAGAATTCATCCTCCTCTCGGACGTCCTGGGACTGTCCATGCAGACCATCGCCATCAACAACCCTGCCCATACCGGCACCGCCGCCCAAGCCACCGAAGCCACCGTCTTCGGGCCCTTCTTCAACGAAGACGCCCCCGAAATCCCCCTTGGCGGGGACATCGCCGGCGGCGCGGCCGGACAGCCCTGCTGGGTCGAAGGCACCGTCATCGACACCGAAGGGCGCCCCGTCCCCGGTGCCCGGATCGAAGTCTGGGAAGCCGACGAAGACGGCTTCTACGACGTTCAGTACGGGGACAACCGCATCGCTGGAAGGGCGCACGTGTTCGCCGACGAAGACGGTAAATACGCATTCTGGGGACTCACGCCCACTCCTTACCCCATCCCACATGATGGGCCCGTCGGCAAAATGCTCGAATCCGTTGGCCGTTCCCCGGTCCGAGCCTCACATTTGCACTTCATGGTCACTGCTCCCGGCCTCCGGACCCTCGTAACGCACATCTTCGTTGACGGCGACCCGCAGATTGAGATCGGCGACTCAGTTTTCGGAGTCAAAGACTCCCTCATCAAGAGATTCGAAACCCAGCCCGCCGCAACCCCCACCCCCGACGGCCGCGACCTAAGCGGCCGGGTTTGGGCTCGAAGCCGCTTCGACGTCGTCCTCGCCCCCGCTGAGATTTGAGAATAGAACCTTGACCACTCGCCCTGCCCTCACCCTTTTTTGCGCCGTCGCGCTCAAGCGTGCCCTACAGGACTCCATCCTGCCCGCATTCACCCAACACGCGGGAACTTTGGTTAATGCCCATTTTGCCCCAACGCGGGTTCTGATCGAAGAAGTCAACGCCGGTGAGCGACCCGATGTGATTATTGGAATCACCGGGGCGCTCGAAGGACTGGACCACGGGATCCTCGAAGGCGGTCCGCTGACGCCACTCGCCAAAGCCGGCATCGGCGTCGCCGTTGCCCCCGGTGCCGAGATTCCTGACATCCGGTCAGTGGAAAGGCTTACAAGTGCACTGAGGTCAGCCCGTTCCGTGGCCTACTCACGGAACGGTCCAAGCGGGATCTACTTCGCAAAGCTGCTGCAGGACCTGGGCATCGCAGAACAAATCAACGAACACGCCACTATCCTCGACCAAGGCTTTACCGCCACGGCGCTGTTGGATGGCCGCGCCGACCTCGCACTGCAGCAGATGAGCGAACTCCTCGCCGTCCCCGAGGCCAGAATCGTCGGCCCGCTTCCAGACGACGTCCAGCACTACACATCCTTCTCCGCCGCGATCGCTTTGCACGCCAAGAACAGTCTCAGCGCGTGCTCCCTGCTCAGGTGCTTGAGTACAAAACTCGCGCGTGCCGCCTATAAGAGAGCAGGGCTCGAATGAAACTAGTCTCCCGGGCGTCCAGCCCCTCGTTACTTCAGAGAAGGGGGCAGCCATCATTCGAGTGCTAGGAATACGAAGGCAACTATTCTGCGGATGTATTTACGGGTGAACAAATTATGGGCCTAACAGGAGCTCCGTCCTGGAGTCCCCGGGAGGGGACAAAGATGTCTGATGCGTCGCTTGGGGCCGAGGCGCCCAAAGGGTGTGTAGACGAACGCTGGGTGAGGATTACTCGAGAGGAAGAATTTCGGGAGGTATTCGGCGGGAGTAATCCCTTCGTGACCGCTTGCGGACTTAGCTTCGTTTAGCCACCCCACAATAGAAGTAAGTGAAGGCATATTGCGGCGACGCGTCACCCTTGCTGATGTTGGCCAAGCTGCGCTAGAAGCTCTGTTATTTCCGCAGTTGGGGGTCGATTCATGTTATCCAGGGCTGGAAGTCGGGAGCAGATGGGGTAGCTAAATCCGATCCAGATCATAGCCCCGTCGCCAGCCTGACTGGCCGCGTCCACCCATTTAAAAGGCCGATAATGGATATTCGGTTATGTAGCTATCGAGTAATGCCAGAAAGCAGGAGCCTGTGAGGGTTCCCCTCACGCCTTGCCCGTTAAGGTTTCTCGGAGGTCGCCTCGCCAGCGTTGGACAGGGTGGCGAGGGAGCGTGGGCAACTCGCGGCACCGGTCTGGCATAAGAATAGCGCGAATTTCCGATTTATTTGCGGTGACTCATGATGTTCTCAGATCCCAACCCTGACAGTTGAAGGGGCAGGAAACGGAACTACGGTAGCCCGAGAACTATCAAAATAGTCCGAAGAATCGGGTCTTGATGGAAGTCGCTTAGCGAAGGGGCGGGCGATGTCACCTACTGCGGCCGTCACGTGTCTGAGAACCAGACCGGAACTCCACCGACCGGCAAGTCTTCCCACGTCAGCTGCCCCGACGTCAGGTTGGGTGCTCGTGGGACACGGTGGGTGCCTCGCTCTCGGAAGTTGCCGTTCCATCTTTGGACGAGATCGCCGAACAGTCTGAGTTCAAAGCAGAGCCGATCGAAGCATCGACTTTCGAAGCCGTCTGGCGATCCGCTCACAAGGAGCGTGGGTAGGTAATTTGCCCGCTATTTGTGTGCGGAAAGGTATTGGGCATAGGCCTTGGCTGAGTCTGTGGCGTGGCGTTCTATGGTGGTGGGGGAGTAGCCGAGGGTTTCGGCGATGATGGCGACGGGCGCGAGTTGGCGAGTTCGTGAAGTGTTCCCAGCCGTGCGGCACGGGGTCTGAAGAGCTTAATGAGGCAGGTTGTGAGGTGGCCTGGATTGATGTGACGCCCAGGTGATGCTCCACGGAATAGCCACTTGCTATTGGGGTGTGCTGCGGCCAGTTCGTGGCCCGGATTTGCGGCGAGCTCTTGCCATGGCTGGGCTAACGGGTCCAGCAACGCGATCTTGATGGTTCCGAGTTGAATGGTGACCAGCTCTTCGGTCACGGTCGCGTCGTCCCAGATTAGCTGTGCAATGTTTTCGGCATGTTGACCGAAGACAAGGATGAGGATCGCGGCGGCCCTGTCACGCGTCTCCAGACCGTTGTCGCGGATGACTTGTTGGCGTGCTTGGTCTTGTCCGGGCGTGGTGAGTCTGGGCTGGTGCCGCGGCCGTGCAGAACGATGGTGAGCCAGGCTGGGGCGGTTTTGGTTTTGATGGCCCATTTGTGGAAGCGCTCAGCGATGCGTCTGGTCGTCGGCCCCTCGGCTTGCCAAGCGTCAAGGTGGGACTGCTGCAGTTCCGAAAGTTAGAGGTCATGACTGGTGAGCCAGTCCAGGAGGTCAATGGCGACGGTGACTTCCTGCTTGGCGCGGAGGTAGGTGCCGCGGGTGACTTCCTCCATGAGATTCATGCGTCGTTGATGATGCCATCGGATGTAGCGGCGGGCCAAGCCAAGGTTCTGCGGGTCATTGACGCGTTCCAAAGGCTTGCGCGGCCCAGCTGTCATATCGAATGAAAAGAGCATTACGTTGGGGGAGCACCCCGTGTTCGATGAGGAGCCCGCGGACGTATTCGCGGGTGCGTGAGTCGGGCAGGTCGTCAAAGGTCTCGTGTGATCTTGGGCGCGGTCGCGAGGTTCCGAAGGAACGCCGCAACGTGCTTTTGCCGGATCCAGAGGCGCCGCAGCCCTCGCGGTCGATATTGAGCCGAACGCCCGATCAGTTGCGGCATGCCGGCTGCTCATCGACGATTCCGGGCAGGACGCCTTCGTGGCCGCATTTGCAGACTCCGCGGGTTCGTTTTGCTTGCTGATAGCAGTAGCCGCAGATTCCGCCGTCGGGCCAGCGTGCGACGGTTTGGTGGTGTTGGCGGCAGCGGTTGCAGGGGACCGGCCAGCGGGTAGGGTCCTCTGCTTTGCGTGGCGTATGCACCATCCTCCGGTGTGATGAGTCGGACCCGTTGTGCGATCGGGTTGCCTGGTTGGATGCCGAGGTCTTCGCTGCGTTTCGGGGCGTTGGCTGTCGCTGCGGCGCGCATTTCCACGAATGGCTCAAACAAGACGTTAGGTGTGCAGTCCAGAATGTCGCAGAGAGCTGCGAACGTTCGGGCCGGAATGCGCTCCGGCGTGGCCGTGACCAACCGGTAAACCTGGCTTTCGGAGAGATTGATGCCACGGGATTTCAGGAGCGGCGTCAGTTCGGTGGTCTTCCACAGGTTCCGCTTTGCCATCAGGGCTCGCAAGTTCCAGCGGTAGCCGATCCTCCGCTGTTCAGACATCTTGGGTCCTCCAGGTTCGCGATCCGACGCGCAATCATCTGGTGCGCGGTTTTCTGCTTGAAGTCCGACGATACCGAGGTATGGAGCCGGTCGTCGAAGCATAGGAGTGGCCAACCTGAGTCTGCACGAAGACGGCGTCGTAAGCGGCTTCGATCAGGTGGCAGTCAATCGGAGCCACGCGACGCCCTTGCGTCCTGATTCGAGGAGATAGATCCGCTGGTTCGGCCGGATCTGGACGGAGAAACCACCAACTTCGCTAATTGCTTCGGTGCGGTCCTCGATAAGGTCCCGATGGTTGTCCACCAGCCATCGGGACCGGAGAGAGTGAAGCCATTTTCCTCGTCGGCGGTGAATGCAAGAACGAGTTCGCGCTCAGGCTGGATGCCCCGGCGCTGCATTTCCCGGACGGCGGTGCGGATAATGGCCACCAGGTGCTTCATGCCGATGGAGCCCCGACCCCAAGGTAACCGTCGAGGACCTCTCCAGCGAAAGGATCGACCGTCCCCGGATTCCGCATGTCTCCGCCCTGTGTTTCCTCTCCATGGGTAGGGGGACTGAGCGCAACATGACTTCGGGATCGTGCCTCGAGATCACCCGGCTCGGGCTCGTTCCGGCGCGAGGAGACAGGGCGGTCGAGGCTTTGTCAGGCCAAAGCGAGTGTGGACCTTGTCAACCCTTAATCCGTCTTTGTTGTGACGGGGGGCTCTGGAGCTATACCCGGTTCAGGCGATTGTCGCCTGAGCATATCGAAGCCGGCCGGTATGCCAATTAGCACCCTTCGGTCAGCTGTTGGAGGGGCATCGTCAACTTACGGGGCGCAAGCTGGACCTTGGCGCAAAGCGGAAGATGCCTGTCGTGCCAGAACATCGATCCGCAAGGCAGAAGCGGTTTCCGGCTTGTATGCTTAGTTGATTTCTTCGCCAGTTCCATCAGGGGCGAGAGCCCATAAGGCTAAAACGACTCACCACTGATTTGCGCCAGCGCGTCGTCGTAGATCGCCAGTGCCTGGCGTACTTCTTCGGGGGTTACGACGGCGGGAGGCACCACGTGCACGCGGTTGTCGGCGATGAAGGGCAAGAGTCCGCGGTTGAGGAGTTCCGCTTTGAGCTTGCCCATGAAGGCTGCGCTGACCGGCGTGCGGCTCTCGCGGTCTTCCACTAGTTCGAGGGCCCAGAACACCCCTCGTCCGCGGACTTCGCCGATGACTTCGTGGCGGGCGGCCAATGTTGCCAGGCCGGGCTCTAGGTGGTCGCGGCCGATGCGTGCGGCGTTGTCCACGATGTTCTCCTCCTCGAACGCCTCTATGGAGGCAACGATGGAGGCGGCCGCCAAGGGGTGGCCCGAATAGGTGAGGCCTCCGGGGAAGACGCGGTCGTCGAAGGTGGCCGAGATTTCTTCGGAGATGATGACTCCGCCCACGGGGACGTAGCCGGAGTTGACGCCCTTGGCGAAGGTGATGAGGTCTGGCTGGACGTTGAAGGCGTCCAGGGCGAACCAGTCGCCGGTACGTCCGAAGCCGGCCATGACCTCGTCCAGGATCAGGACGATTCCGTGCTGGTCGCAGAGTGCGCGGACACCCTCGAGGTAACCGGGCGGCGGGAGCAGTATGCCGGCAGTGCCGGGAACGGTTTCGAGGAGTACCGCAGCCACAGATTGCGGCCCTTCAAGTTCAATGGTTCGGCGCAGGTGCTGCAGGGCGCGCTCCGCTTCCTGCTCAGGAGTTTCAGCCCAGAACTCGGAGCGGTAAAGGTACGGTCCGAACACATGAACGTGGCCGCGGGAGTATTCGTTGGGGATGCGTCGCCAGTCTCCCGTGGCAACGATAGCTGCCCCTGTGTTGCCGTGATAGGAACGGTAGCGGGAGATGACTTTGTCCCGTCCGGTGTGGAGGCGCGCCATGCGGATGGCGTTCTCGTTGGCGTCGGCTCCGCCGTTGGTGAAGAAAACCTTTTCCATGTTTGAGGGGGCGTGGGACAGGATCTTTTCGGCTGCCAGGGCGCGCGTGTGGTTGGCGTGCGAGGGAGCCACGGTGGTGAGCGTGTCCAACTGCTGCTTGATGGCCTCAATGAGCCGGGGATGCTGGTGGCCGATGTTGGTGTTGACCAACTGGCTGGAGAAGTCCAGATAAGTCCGGCCCTCGTGGTCCCAGACCGTACTG
Organism: Arthrobacter sp. 21a14; assembly: GCA_050627125.1. GTDB lineage: Bacteria > Actinomycetota > Actinomycetes > Actinomycetales > Micrococcaceae > Arthrobacter. Next base: position 2,698,734 of record CP192487.1, read on the forward strand.
CCGGATCCGCCGGCAATGGCCAACGGCTTCAGTGTTTTCTGGGCGGACCAGGAGTGGAAGACGTTGGCAGTGTCCAGCGCGGCGACCTCCGCGTTGCTAATGGAAACGGCCAGGGCGGGGGTGGGAGACATTGGAGGATCCTCTCGAAACGGCGGGTGGGGCTTCCCCATCATCATGTGCTTTTGGGCAGAGCAAAGCCTGTGGACATTTGTATAGTTAGCAGGGTGCGAAACTACGTTTTTCCAGGGAGTCCTTGAGCATGCCGCCAACCATCAACACCATCCTCCGCAACAGCTCACTAAACCTCCGGCTGGTTACCCCTGAAGCCGGTGATCCAGCTGCAGACGCCTCTGTGTCGTGGGTCCACAGTTCTGATCTGGATGACCCCACACCATTCCTCGATCCGGGGCAGCTGCTACTGACGGACGGCACACAATTTCCAGTCAGCGATGCCCATGGATCGCTCTACAGCGACTACGTGGAGCGGTTGGTCAAGCACGGGATCAGCGGCCTTGGTTTTGCCACCCAAGTGATCCACGGCGTACTGCCGCCTGGCCTGGTGGAGGCGTGCCGAAGCCACCGTTTGCCGTTGCTTGAGGTCCCGGACCGGACGCCGTTCATCGCTGTCATACGTTCCGTGGCGGATTGGCTGGCGAGGGAACAGAACGCGCGCTCTGAATGGTCGCTCCAAGCCCAGCGCGCCATCGCAAGGGCGGCCCTTCGTCCCGATGGACTGAGATCCATCCTGGCCGAACTCGAGCGCCAACTCCACGGCTGGGTAGCGCTGTTCGACGCGGCGGGAAATCACATCCTGATGCCTAACAACCGTCCCGTCCCTTCAGGCCTGATGCCCGGCGTTGAAGAAGCCGTCCGGAAGGCCCTCGCCCAGGGGTCGCGATCAGTATCGCAACTGAGCGTCGATGGGGAGCAGATCACTTTGCAGACGCTGGGCCGCCGCCATCATTTACGCGGCGTGTTGGTCCTGGGTGCCATCGAACCCCTGGACCCGGCCCGGACCGACATCATCAACAGTGTCATCGCACTGGCAAGCCTCGCCCTGGAGCAAACGCGCACTCTCGATACCGCCAGACGACACTTGCGCGCAGGCGTTTTCGAGCAGCTACTGGCTGGAAGCATCGATGTTGCCGAGCGCACCGCCGGGCAAGTCTGGGGCCGGCTGCCCGGCCAGCCCGTGGTGATGACCATGGCACAGCCTCCCGGGCAGGGACAGAACCTAATGGAAGCACTGGAACTGTTATCGGACGATCACCGTGGTGCCATCTTCTATGCCCAGCGCAACGAGAACATCGTGGTGCTGGCCGGCCCTGCCCTTCAGTTAAAGGTCACTACCCTGCTTGAAAGGTACGGCGCAACCGCGGGCGCGTCGGCAGAAGCAGACTTCGCCCACCTCGCCAAGGCATTGAAGGAAGCCGGACGATCATTGCAACGGGCTTTGGAACTGTCCCGCCCCGTGGTGGCCTTCGCGGAAATCGCACAGGGTGGGATGCTAGGGCTGCTGCACCGTGACGAGGCTGGTTCCGTTGCCCGGCGACTCATTGAGCCGTTGGTCAAGCACGACGAAACCGAACAAACCCAACTACTGCCGACGGTCATTGCGTGGCTGGCGAACAACTGCGTCTGGGACGGGACGGCGCGGCAGTTGGGAATCCACCGGCACACCCTCCGGAATCGGATCGATGCTGCGGGCACCATCCTCGGACTCAACCTGGACAGCCTGCGCGACAGGCTGGAACTGTTCGCCGCCGTTGAGTTCCTGGAAGAGCACTAGCCCCAACGCGCTCTCACCCCCTTAAACGCCAACGCTCTCTCACCGAGTGAGAGAGCGTTGGCGTGAAGCACGCAGGATGTGAGAGATCGTTAGTTCTGCGGGAAGCCCAGGTTGATCCCGCCGTGGCTGGGGTCTAGCCAGCGAGACGTGATGGCCTTCTCGCGGGTGAAGAACTGGAAGCCCTGCAAGCCGTAGGCCTTGGAGCTGCCGAAAATGGAGTCCTTGAAACCGCCGAACGAGTAGTAGGCCACGGGAACGGGGATCGGCACGTTGATACCGACCATCCCCACTTCAACCTCGGTCTGGAAGCGGCGGGCGGCACCGCCGTCGTTCGTGAAAATCGCCGTGCCGTTACCAAAGGCGCCGGAATTGATCAGGTGCAGGCCCTCTTCGTAACTCTTCACCCGTACCACGGCCAGCACCGGGCCGAAGATTTCCTCGGTGTAGACGCGGGAGGTGACCGGGACGTCGTCGATCAGCGTGGGGCCGAGCCAGAAGCCGTTCTCGTCGCCATCTACCTCGATGCCGCGGCCATCGACCACGACTTTGGCGCCGTCCTCGATGGCGACGTCGATGTAGGAGGCCACTTTGTCGCGGTGCTGGCGGGTGACCAGCGGGCCCATGTCGCAGTTACGGCGGCCGTCGCCGATCTTGAGCGTTGACATGCGGGCGGTAATTTTCTCGATCAAGGCGTCGGCGACGGGCTCGACGGCGACCACAACACTGATGGCCATGCAGCGTTCACCGGCGGAACCGAAACCGGCGTTGATGGCAGCATCCGCAGTCAATTCCAGATCGGCGTCGGGCAGGACCAACATGTGGTTCTTGGCACCGCCGAGCGCCTGAACGCGCTTGCCCTTGCGTGCAGCGGTCTCGTAAATGTACTGGGCGATCGGCGTGGAACCAACGAAGGAAATCGCCTTCACATCCGGGTGCTCAAGGAGCCCGTCCACGGCTTCCTTGTCGCCGTGCAGGACGTTGAAGACGCCGTCCGGAAGGCCCGCTTCCGTGAAGAGGGCAGCGAGCCAGTTGGCCGCCGTCGGGTCCTTTTCGCTCGGCTTGAGGACAACGGTGTTGCCGGCAGCGATGGCGATCGGCAGGAACCACAGCGGCACCATTGCCGGGAAGTTGAAGGGGCTGATGATCCCCACAACACCCAGCGGCGCCTTGGTAGAGTAAACGTCGACGCCGGTGGAGACGTTCTCCGAATGCTCACCCTTGATGAGGTGCGGGAACCCGGTTGCAAGTTCCACGACTTCCTGGCCCCTGGTGATTTCACCGAGGGCATCGGAGACGACCTTGCCGTGCTCGGAGGTGATGATTTCGGCCAGCTCATCCTTGCGCTCGTTGAGAAGCTCGCGAAAGCGGAAGATAATCTGCTGGCGCTTGGTGATGGACATGTCGCGCCAGGCCGGGAAGGCCTTGTGCGCGGAAGCGATGGCCGTTTCGATGTCCTCGGCGTTTCCGAGGTTGACCAGCTTGGTTTCCCTGCCGAGGGCCGGATCAAAAACGGGGACCGTGCGGTCACCGGCCGACGGCGACTCAGCGCCACCGATCCAGTGCGGGACCACCTGGAGCTCATTGATTTCAGTCACTGCAATCTCTTTTCTGAGGGCGGATCGATGTACGAAGCATCTGGTTCCACCGTAGGGACATAACGGCGTCCAAGCAGTGGGACAAAAGTAGATTCGAGGTCGCCTTTAAGGACGAAAGTACATAAAACCAGACGATTTGCTAGCCGTACGGTTTTATCGGCGCAGAGTTTCAGATCCTCCTGAGCCAAGGAAGGTTCATGCCGTCCTTCGAGGAGAGCCGATCATGAGGTCTTTGCGGAACTCAGATAGGGAAGCTGCACGCCGTGCTGACACGGTACGGGTTCGGCTGCCTACTCACTGCAGGAATGCACGGTCATCGGCAACGGCATTCTCGACCTCACCAGGATGTAGTTGGGACCTGGCACCGCGCAGTTCTTGCCCTCGACAGATAGACGAGATAGGTGGGTGCCTTAGAGGTACCTGCCTGCAGCCCTTCTTACGCGACAACGGACGCCCAACACATGAGTAACCAGGTGTGTAGCGGAGAGGAAGCCAATGAAGGAGGAACAGCCGTGGAACTTAGACGCATAGATGACTGGTCAACACTGAACGGTGCCAACGTTGAGATCCGTTTGAAGGGGAGAATAGTTTGCGCCGGCACGGTGGATACGGTTACCGAAGACGGAAGAATTATCTGGATACTGCCGACAGGGGACACCAGAAGGCTCTACGAGCAGAACGGCATTTTCGAGGTGTGGGCCATCGAAGAGAGTGCTGGCTTCCATTATCGAATGTCGCTTGGCCCAACATGCGCGATGCGGCTCTGACGTAATCCCGCCAGCCAGTAATACGCAACGTTCGTACTGCCGCGGCGCATAACCAGTTACCCCTATCAGGAGAACCAACAATGTTTGAGACAACAGAAAGCCCGCAACCGGGGAACCCGACCAATTCACGTACAGGTAGTAGCCGCGTTAAGCGGGGGATGGCGGAGATGCTCAAGGGCGGCGTCATCATGGACGTCGTTAACGTCGAGCAGGCCCGCATCGCCGAGGACGCCGGTGCCGTCGCCGTCATGGCGCTCGAACGTGTGCCCGCCGATATCCGCGCCCAGGGCGGCGTGTCCCGCATGTCCGATCCCGACATGATCGATGCGATCATCGCCGCGGTGTCCATCCCGGTCATGGCCAAGGCCCGCATCGGGCACTTCGTCGAAGCCCAGGTCCTGCAGTCGCTCGGTGTTGACTACATCGACGAGTCCGAGGTCCTGACCCCGGCCGATTACGTGAACCACATCGATAAGTGGAACTTCACCGTTCCCTTCGTCTGTGGTGCCACCAACCTCGGTGAGGCCCTGCGCCGCATCAACGAGGGCGCGGCGATGATCCGTTCCAAGGGCGAAGCGGGCACCGGCGATGTTTCCAACGCCACCGGGCACATGCGCAAGATCCGTTCCGAGATCGCCAAGCTCGCAGCCCTCCCCGAGGACGAGCTGTATGTCGCGGCCAAGGAGCTGCAGGCCCCGTACGAGCTGGTCAAGGAAGTAGCCGCCACGGGCAAGCTCCCCGTTGTCTTGTTCACCGCTGGTGGCATCGCAACCCCGGCTGATGCTGCGATGATGATGCAGCTCGGCGCCGACGGTGTGTTTGTTGGTTCTGGCATCTTCAAGTCCGGCAACCCGGCGGAGCGCGCTGCCGCCGTCGTGAAGGCAACCACGTTCTATGACGACCCAGACGTCATCGCCAAGGTCTCCCGTGGCCTGGGCGAAGCGATGGTCGGCATCAACGTGGACGAAATCCCGCAACCCCACCGCCTCGCAGAGCGCGGCTGGTAACACCGAACGAGTGCCACGAAAGGCCGGCAACCCCACGGGGTGACCGGCCTTTCGTTCGTCGTCATGAGTTCTTCGATCTCCGGAGGAACCGATAGAGCACCCTGGCGCCGAACTTAAGCGACTCGCAGGAACGCGCTCATTGCTCCCATGGAACATGGCAGAAAAGCTGAACCCGTGGGGCAATTTGGCCGGCGTGAAGCCCTAACCCTGGACCCCGATAGTCGCTAATGACGCATTGTCCGGGGCCCTCTGCGGCCCAACTCGAGTGAAACCGTGGCCGGCGAGAGTTCAACAGAGAGCCCACCACCTTCGCTGGCTGCCTCGGTGCAGTCCTTCTTGAGTCCGCATCTGTTTGTTGACCACCTGTGGACCACTCAACGCGACCTGGATCAAAGGCGTTTTCCACATCAGCGAGAAAGGCGAACACTAAATAGCCGACGGGAACCGTGTGCCTCCCCGGTGAAGGGAGCCACACTCCACAGGGATGCGTCGACGGGGACAACGTCCAAATGTCCGTGAACACGGAGCGCGGGTCCTGAACGTCCGGGGAGGCGGGCCATGAGGTTGGCGCGACGAGGTTCCGGTCTCCACCACTTCATCGAGTCCGGGCCCCGCGGGAGCTGTATCTGTGCCTTATGCTCACAGGACCCGGGACAGGAAAGACTGGGTCCTCTCGTGCTGGGGATTGCCCAGCACCTCCAAGGGTGTTCCCTGCTCGACAATGACTCCGTTGTCGAGGAAGACCACCTGATCAGCGGCTTCCCGCGCGAATCCCATCTCATGGGTGACCACGACCATGGTCATGCCGGAGGCTGCAAGCTCCCGCATGACTTTAAGTACTTCACCGACCAGTTCGGGGTCCAGGGCCGAGGTGGGCTCGTCAAAAAGCATCAGTTCAGGTTTCATTGCCAAGGCCCTGGCTATGGCCACTCTTTGCTGTTGGCCGCCGGAGAGCTGGGCCGGGAAGTGGTGGGCCTTGTCGGACAGCCCGACTTGTTCGAGCAAGGCTGTTGCCCGCCGGCGTGCTTCGATGGCCGGCTCCTTGAGGACCCGGCGCGGAGCCTCCATCACGTTTTCCACTGCTGTCATATGTGGAAAGAGGTTGAAACGCTGGAACACCATACCGATTTTGGTGCGCTGCCGGGCAATGGACCGGTCATCGAGTTCGTGCAGAATTCGTCCCTCCTGCCGGTACCCAACCAGGTCTCCGTCAACGTAGAGACGCCCGGAATCTATGCGTTCAAGGTGGTTGATACAGCGCAGGAGCGTGCTTTTTCCGGATCCGCTCGGACCCAGCAGACACGTGACGTCCCCCTTGGCCACTGACAGGTCCACTCCTTTGAGGACCTCGTGGTGGCCGAACTTCTTGCCGACATTATCGGCGAGCACCATGGGTTTACTCATCGGGATACTCGTTTCATTCGTGAGGGACGGGAAGAGGTGATGCCCCGGCCAAAGCGCTTCTCCAACTGGTTTTGCCCCACGGAAAGCAACGTGGTGACGATCAGGTACCAGATCGAGGCGACCACGAGCAACGGAATGACTTTGTAGTTCTGCGCGTATACCTGTTGAAGGTTGGTCATCAAATCGTTGCCGGCGATGACAGAAACAAGCGCGGACGTTTTCAGCAGGGAGATCACTTCGTTGCCCATGGGCGGGACCACGACACGCATCGCCTGCGGAAGGATTATCCGCTGCATCGTTGTCGCCCTGTTCATACCCAGTGCAGATGCGGCCTCCCGTTGGCCAGAGTCCACAGACTGGATGCCGGCGCGCACAATCTCGGAGGCATAGGCAGCCTCATTGAGTCCCAGGGCCAGGATGGCCGCCGTCGTGGAGTTGATTAGCGCGGAGGTGGGGGAGGAGAAGACGACGACGTCCGTGAACGGCACGCCAATTGTCACGGCCGGGAAGAAGGCGCCGATGAAGCCCCAAAAGATGATCTGGACCAGGACTGGTATGCCTCTGAAGATAGTGACATATGTGGCAGCGACGGCCCTCAGTACCGGGTTGTGGGACAGCGTCATAATGGCGATGACGGTTCCACCGACGAGGCCGATCAGCATGCTGACCACGGTCAGGTAAAGGGTCACCAGCAGGCCACGAATAGTCAGCTCCGCCAAAAGGTAGGCTCCGACGGTCGGCCAGTCCATGTTGGGGTTGGTGGCGAAGACCCAGCCGATTCCAACTGCGCCGAGACCTACGACGACAGCGGCTACCGTCCGCCAGGGATGGCGGAGTTTACGGACTTCGAAATCATCCACCCGCCGTGTTGATTCAACAGTTAGTGACATCTCAGCCCCCGTGCTGATTCACGATGGGTTCTGGAATGGAGGTTTGACTCACTCCGTACTTATCAAGAATCGCCTTGTAGATCCCGGTTTCCATCAGTTTTTTGACTGCCCCGGCGACAGCTTCGGCGAAGCCTTCATCGGTCTTGCGAACTCCCACCCCGATCAGGTTGCTGATGTACCCGCTCGGGGCAGCCGGATCTTCGACAAGTTTGAAGGTGGGATCCTGCTTTGCCGCGTAGGCAAGTGCTGGCAGATCGGACACGATCGCCGCGATCGTCCCGCCGTTAAGTGCAAGTTTCTGATCCGACTGAGTAGGGAATGCCTTAACATCTATTGGTGGTTTGGCGGCGGCTGAACATTTTAGGTTCTCGTCGGCCAGGAGTTCGGCCTGCATGGAGCCGTTCTGGATGCCGGCTGGTTTCCCGCACAGGTCTCCGAGGCCCTTAATGTCGTCGGTGCCGACCTTGACCATGATGCCGGAACCGGTGCGTGCGTAATTCACAAAATCGAGGAGCACTTCACGCTCGGGTGTATCAAACAACGTTGCCATGAGGACGTCGTATTTCCCCGCCTGCATGCCAGGAATAAGACCCTCGAAGGGCTGCTGCGAAAATTTGAAGGGGATTCCCAGCGTCTCTCCGATTGCGTGTCCCAAGTCGATCTCGAGACCGATCAGCTCCGTGCTGCCAGGACCGGCGAACATCTCATACGGCTCAAATGGAGCGCTGGTCGCCACATTGATGGACCCAGCGCTGCGTAACCTCTCCGGAACGAGCGTGGCTAAGGACTCGTCCTTCGCTGCTACCGGAATCTCAGCAGCTGTTGAAGAATCGGACGGGCTGACGGCAGTCGCTGCTGGATTGGCGCAGCCTGCCAGGGCAGTTGCCGCCACAGCCGCAGCCAGCATGCTGCTGGCTGCTGAGCGCCACATGGGAGGACGTTCGGGGGATCTTTGCATGTCTACTCCGGGGATTAGGCGACCGACCACAACAGTCAATCGACGGGTCGCTTAGAAGGTTCCCAAGGGTCCCAACAAAGCGATGACATGCAAACAATCCCGACATATGTGGCATGCGTCACCTAAGAACAAGGCAACCTGAATCTAAAAACAGAATTTTCCTGCTCAGGTTCAAATTTTCTTCGCCTCACGAAGTGGTCCACGTCATGCGTGGCACGATCATCGCCATATGACCGGCCCAAAGCACTGGTCGTGAAGAGATAGGAAAAAACATGGCCACTAAACGAAACGTTGTGGGGCAAAACCACGAGAACCCGCAGACTCCGCGATATGCGGGACTGGGAACCTTTGCTGCCCTGCCCCGCCTTCAGGACATCGATCGTACAGACGTGGCAGTGGTGGGTATTCCCTTTGACGCGGGAACGAGTTTCCGCCCAGGCGCCCGGTTCGGACCGTCCCATGTCCGTGAACAATCACGTCAGCTGCATCCATACCACCCGGTCCATGACGCTTACCCCTTCATGGATCAGCAGGTGGCCGATGCCGGGGACTTCGCTGTGGGACCATACGGAATTGACCGGGCGATCGAGGTTATTGAGGACAGTGCCAAACGGCTTACCGAAGGCGGAACCCGCGTCCTGGCCATCGGTGGAGACCATACTGTCGCATTACCTCTTATGCGCGCCGCTGCATCAAAGCACGGGCCTTTGGCGGTACTCCACTTTGACGCCCACCTTGATACCTGGGACGTCCTTCACGGGGCATCGATCTGGCACGGCTCGCCCTTCCGTCGCGCCGCAGAAGAAGGCTTGATCGATCTGGACCATTGCCAGCATGTGGGCATCCGGGGAGGCATGTACGAGCCCTCTGAGCTCGATGATGACAGGGAAGCCGGATTCCAAATCATTCACGCAGAGGAATATCAAGGCCGATCGATTCCGAATATCGCCGAGCAGATCCGACGCCGTCTGGGCTCCGGCCCGGTCTATATTTCAGTCGACATCGACGTTCTTGATCCCGCATTCGCTCCTGGCACCGGAACGCCTGAAGTAGCGGGCATGACCACGCGGGAGTTTTTCGCCACCCTGAGGCTGCTTGGCGGACTGAACATCGTCGGCGGCGATATCGTCGAAGTCTCTCCAGCCTACGATCACGCAGGAATCACCGGCTTCGCGGCAGCAACAACCGCTTGGGAACTCCTTACCCTCATGAGCCTCACAGGATCCAGGGAACCCACCTCAGACCTGGAACCCGAAGCCGTAGCGGCATCTTAAGCCCCCTGCACTACAGCGGTTAGACACTCTCACCAACAGTTTCACTGTCCCCGCCGTGTGCTCTACCCAAGAACTTTGGGCAAGCCAATCACACCATCACTCTCTAGGAGGCAACAAATGGTCGTCGCGACCACTGAACTGGACCTGGACGCTGTGCGCTCCAGTTTTCCCGCACTCTCACGTCTTACAGACAGCAAGAAGCCTGTCGTTTATCTGGACAGTCCCGGCGGAACTCAAGTGCCGCAGTCTGTCATTGATGCCGTCTCGCAGTATTACCTGACCTCGAACTCGAATATTGAGGGCGAGTTCGACATCAGCATCGAGACCGATGCCCTCATTGATAAGGCCCGCCGGTACGGAGGCTGGTTTGTCGGAGGTGAGGCTGAGGGGATCATCTTTGGCCAGAATTCGACCACTCTTAACTTCGCTCTTTCCCGTGCCTTCGGGCGCACTCTGAAGGCAGGCGATGAAATCGTTGTGACGAGACTGGACCACGACGCCAATGTTGCACCGTGGTTGCTGCTGGCCAAGGATTTGGGTCTGACTATTCACACTGTAGGGCTGACCGATTCCACCGAGATTGATCTGGATGCACTGCGACACGTTGTCAATGAGCGTACAAAAGTGGTCGCCTTCACGCTTGCGTCCAATGCTGTCGGAACGTTGTCTCAAGCTCGCGAGATCGTTGAGATCGCTCACGGGATCGGTGCCTTGGCTTGGGCCGATGGGGTTGCGTATGCAGCACACCGTCGGCTCGAGGTTCGTAAATCCGGTATTGATGTCCTGCTCACTTCACCATACAAATACTTCGCCCCTCACATGGGGATGGCGTGGATTCGTCCGGAACTCGCTGACACTCTTACGCCGGATCGTGTCCGGCCGGCATCCATTGAACCCGTAGGGCACCGCTTCGAAACCGGAACGCTTTCGCATGAAGCCATAGCGGGGTTCATTGCTGCAGTCGATTATCTGGCTGCACTTGGACGAGGGGAGACGATTCCAGCCCAACTCGATGAGGCGTTTCGTCGCATCGGAGAGCACGAGGAAGCCCTCACAGAGCGGCTTTTTGATGGACTCTCAGAGATTCCACGCCTACGAATCGTTGGCCTGCCCGGCAGTGCGCATGCCCGCCGGCTGGGTACCGTCACGGTCGTCGTTGAAGGAGGTGGGAGCGCCCGACTTTCCCGTGAACTCGGACGGTGCGGCGTACTGAGCTGGAACGGAAGCTTTTACGCTCAAGGAGTCATGGAGCATCTCGGCATCGACATGGAAGAAGGTCTCCTAAGGTTTGGTGTCATCCACTACAACTCCACCGAGGACGTGGACCGGGCCCTTGAAGCTGTCAAAGAACTGATTGCCTAAGGAGACGTTGTGGGCAGGTGCTCTGCGTTAGTAGTGCAGCACCTGCCCAATGCGGGTATGCGGGGAGATAGGCCCGGTGCGGCCGAAACGCCAGGGCGCTCCTCCACCACAGCACTAATCGCCTCTGGCCCGGGCAGACGGCGGGCTATGAGCCATGATGTCCAGTTCGCCGAGTGTCTGTGGTCCAGCAATGCCGGCGCCCTTTGCGCCCTTATTCAACCTACGGATGGCGCCCAATCCATATTGCTATAAACGGAAAGCAGAACCATGAGCCAGTTCATCAACGGCAGGATAGTCGAAGGCAGCACAGGGGAATTGATGAATATCATTGATCCATCCAGCGGCACCACGGTAAAGAGCACTACGCTGGCTGGCAGTGACGACGTCAAGGTTGCAGTAGCGGCAGCAAGGCAGGCTTTTCCAGCCTGGTCCCGTTCCACGCCAGCCGAGCGGTCCCGGCTGCTCACACGATTCGCCGCACTCGTGGAAGAACGGGCCGAGGAGTTCGCCGTCCTGGAAAGCCGCCAGTGCGGCAAACCCATCCGGTTGACGCGGGAGTTTGATGTGCCCGGGACTATTGACAACATTGCATTCTTCGCGGGAGCGGCCAGGAATCTTGAGGGCAAGGCCATGGGGGAGTATTCGGCTGACCACACGTCCTCCATCCGCAGGGAACCAATCGGGGTAATTGCCTCGATCGCCGCGTGGAACTACCCGCTGCAGATGGCCGCATGGAAGATTCTTCCGGCAATCGCCGCTGGCAACACTATCGTCCTCAAACCAGCAGAAATCACCCCGTTGACCACTCTTCTCTTCGCCGAAGTTGGTACGGAAGCGGGTATTCCTGACGGGGTCATAAACGTTATCCATGGTCAAGGTCGCGGGGTTGGTGCTGAATTGATGCGGCATCCTGACGTGGACATGCTTTCCTTTACCGGCTCCACCCAGGTGGGGCGCACTGTCCTGGAGGCGGCAGCCACCAGCGCCAAACGTGTCCATCTGGAACTTGGCGGCAAAGCACCATTCGTGGTTTTCGATGATGCCGATCTCGAAGCCGCCATCCATGGTGCTGTGGCCGGTAGTCTCATTAACAGCGGGCAGGATTGCACTGCGGCGACGCGTGCCATCGTGCATCGTTCCGTCTATGAGAGGTTCATTACGGGCGTCGCGGAACTGTATGGGGGCATCAAACTGGGACCGACATCGGCGCCGGAGACGGACATGGGCCCGCTCGTCTCCGTGACGCATCGGGACAAGGTTGCCGAAATGGTTGAGCGTGCGCGGAGCTACGCTCGTGTCATTGGGGGCGGAATTCCTGACGGTGACCTGGCTGCCGGTTCGTACTACCGTCCCACTTTGGTAGCGGACGCAGCTCCGGAGAGTGAGATCTTCCGGGACGAGGTCTTCGGTCCCGTTCTGGCTGTCACCCCGTTCGATACGGACGATGAAGCCATCAACCTGGCCAATGACACACCCTACGGTCTCGCCGCGTCGGCTTGGACCAAGGATGTTTACCGCGCCCTTCGTGCCACCCGGGAAATCCGTGCCGGAGCGGTCTGGGTTAATGACCACATTCCGATCATCAGCGAGATGCCACACGGCGGATACAAGGAATCAGGCTTCGGCAAAGATATGTCGACGTATTCGTTCGAGGAGTACACGGTCGTCAAACACGTCATGTTCGACTTGACCGGTGACAAGGCAAAGGCATGGCACCGCACTGTCTTCTCCGTAAACCAATAGTCAGCGGATCAACGCTGTAGGAGACTTCGTTCATGAAACCTCGTTGACTAGCTTTTGATGATGGCCGAAGTGCTGCCCGAGGGCAACGAGAAAAGGGCCAGGCGGGGATGACCTGCCTGGCCCGAGCCCCTCCTAAGCCTGGGCTGCCTCCTTGAAAAGTTCAATCACAGCAGATGAACCTTCTGTTTCCCGTAGGCGATTTGTGAGGGCAAGGACGTGTCGGGTCAGTTCGAGTTCGGGGACCTCCACGCGGACGCATCCTTTGGATCGCGCTATGGACAGCTCGGGGACCAAGGCAGCACCAATGCCGGCCGCCACCAGGTCTGGAGTGGCAAACAGATCGTCGCAGACAGCGGCTACCCGGGGTTGGAACTTCAGATTTCTCATATGCTGTTCAATGACGAGCCCGTCGCTGCCGCCGGGAAACTGGAGAATCCAAGGTTTTGTGGCAAGTTCCGCAAGTTCCATCTTCTCGCCTTCGGCTGCCCCCCATGTTTGTGGAACCAACACGACAAAGGGATCCGTTGCCACGTGTTCGCGGACAATTGTTGAGGGCCATGACACCCCGGACTCTCCAACTTGAAATACGAACGCCAAATCCAGTCCGCTTCCTGACCGGATTTGTTCCACGGTGTCCCACGGCTCAGCAACAGATATTTGCAGGTCGACTCCGATGTCATCCCAGCGGGGATCTCGAAGGACACGTGGCAGCACTTGTGCCGCCAGGCTCGGAAAGATACCCAACTTGAGTGTTCTTCGCTCCGGACGCCGTGCAAAGCGTGACTTTACTAGCATCACATTGACGTCGGTCAGAACCCGGGACGCTTCTTTGCTGAGCAAGTAGGCTTCAGCTGTGGGCTTGATGCTTCTAGCCGAGCGGGTAAAAAGTGAAACCCCGAGTTGCTGTTCGAGGGCAACAATTTGGGCAGTGACGTTCGAAGGGGCGTACCCAAGCTCGGCGGCAGCTGAGCTGAAAGAGCCCGTGCGCATGACGGTCAAGAGCGTCTGAAGATGGTTCGTGCTGATCGTCATCTTCATCGGCTTTCGTTGTTGTTCATGACTAACATTTCCCGAGCTTTAAGGTGATCGCTGGCCGCAGCTGTTGGGGAATCTGATCAGAGGGTCATGAGTTCCGCCGTTGGTCGGATGTGAGAGATAACTCGGCTGTATGCCAACTGTGCCAGAGTCGCGGCTGCGTCAACCAGGACCGCGTCGTCAAACACGACCGCGGGGGAGTGGTTGGTTAATGGTTCTTTTGTCAGCTGGCCGGGGTTGGCCCCCAGAAGGATGAAGGCCCCTGGGACCTGCTGGAGTAACAAGGAGAAGTCTTCGGAGGCCATCCATGGATGTTCCATGTTTTTGACCCTTTCCGGGCCGTGCATGGCTGTGAGCTCCTGTACGACGAAGGCTGTCTCGTCCGGATCGTTGACGGTGGGCGGATAGAACTTTTCCACTCTTGTTTCAGCGAGGCAGCCGTGAGCCTTGGCGATGCCGTCCGCCAGGATGGGCAATTCTATTTCCAGCTGATCGAAAGAGTCATCGGAGAGAACACGGACCGAGCCTCTGAGTGTGGCTGTCTCCGGGATGATGTTGACCGCCGTTCCTGCATGAATTTCACCGACGGTGATGACAACGGGGTTGAAGACATTGATGCGCCGAGAAATGTAGCTCTGCAAGGCGAGCACGATCTCGCAGGCCACAGGAACTGGGTCGATGCTCTTGTGGGGTTCGGCGCCGTGCCCTCCACGGCCAGTTACGGTAACTTCCAGTTCCCCGACGCCTGCCATGATGGTTTTTGGCCGGATTGAGAACTCTCCGGCGGCCTTATGAGCCACGACATGAAGGCCGTACACTGCATCGGGGCGACGGCCCGTGACCTCCAGCACCCCTTCGGCGATCATTGGTTCGGCCCCTCCCGGGCCTTCTTCTCCTGGTTGGAACATGAAGACCACGTCTCCGGGAAGCTCGTCTATGTGCGCGCACAGTAGGAGTGCAGCACCGATAAGACCGGCGATGTGAAGGTCGTGGCCGCAGGCGTGCATGAATCCGTTCGTGGAGGCGAACGGCAGGCGGGTCTCCTCGGTGAGGGGCAGTCCGTCCATGTCTCCGCGCAAGAGGATCGTTGGCTGTGTAGTGTGTGCGGGTATTTTGCCGCGACCGCGCAGCACGGCCACCACAGAGGTCAGAGAATGGCCAGTGTGTATTTCCAGTGGCAGGCCGTTCAGCGCTTCCAGGACGAGGGCTTGCGTGAGGGGCAGATCGTTGCCAACCTCAGGTACCTGGTGCAACTCACGTCGCAAAGCGAGCAGCCGGGGCCCGAATGTCGCCGCCTCGCCCTTGAAATCGATTTTCGAATCCACTTTTCGTTGTCCTTTATTCGGTAGTCAAGTGTTGGGACCTGCGATGCGGCCGGGAGGGGGCCGCTGCGTTGGATGGGTCGCTAGGCCGCGGCCCTGTTCCGGGTGTCAGTGTTGCAGTTGATCTACGGGGGTTGGCTTCGCTTCAAGGGTTTCTGTGTCGGCCTTGAGGGCCTGTGCCACAACAGAGTGCCGGCGTCCGTATGCGAGGTAGACGGTAGCTCCCAGTGCCATCCAGATCACGAAGACGATCCACGTGCTACCGCCTAGATTCAGCATCAGGAGCACGCACATGGCAACTGCAAGCAGCGGTGTGAAGGGGTACAAGGGCACCTCGAAGGTCCTCGGGATGTCCGGCTGGTTGCGTCGCAATGCGATGACCGAGACGCTTACCAGGGCGAAGGCAAACAAGGTTCCGATACTGGTCGCGTCGGCCAGCTCTCCGAGCGGGATCAGTCCTGCCGCTGCGGCGATGGCGCCACCAGTGATGAGGGTGTTGGCGACCGGCGTTTGGGTGCGGCGGGAGACTTTGGCAAAGATTGGCGGAATCATCCCGTCGCGTGACATTGCCATGAGGATACGGGTCTGGCCGTACAAAGTGACAAGGACGATGCTCACGATCGCGACGACAGCACCGATCGCGAAGATCAAGGAGACCCACACGGTTCCGGTGACTTCTTCGAGGATTCGAACCAGCGCAGATTCCTGGCCATCAAACCAACCCCAGGGGCGGGCGCCGACGGCAGCGATGGCCACGGCCACGTAAAGGATGGTCACGCCGGCCATGGAGATAATGATTGCCCGGGGGAGGTCGCGTTGCGGGTTTTTCGCCTCGTCGCCGGCCGTGGAGGCCGCGTCGAAACCGATGTAGGAGAAGAACAGCCGCGATGACGCTGCGGTGATGCCCGCAAGGCCCATGGGAGCCAGCGGTTCAACGTTCTGGGACTGGAATGCACTGAAGGCGACAACGACGAAAAGCAGCAGGACAGCGACCTTGAGGCCTACCAGAACCGTGTTGACGACTGCGCTTTCACGGGAGCCGCGAATGAGCAATGCCACAGCCAGCAGAACGATCACGACAGCGGGAACGTTGAATACCCCGCCATGACCTGGTGGTTGGATCAGGGCTTGGGGGAGGTCTATGCCGAACGCTTTGGTTACTTCTGAGAGGTACTCTCCGGCGCCGACCGCCACGGCTGCTACGGACACTGCGTACTCCAGCAGTAGGCACCATCCGCAGATCCATGCGAGCCCTTCGCCCATGGTGACGTAGGTGTAAGAGTAGCTGGAGCCGGAGACGGGAACGGCTCCGGCCATTTCGGCGTAGGACAATGCTGAGAGCATGGCGGCTACGCCGGCTATGACGAAGGAAACCCAGATCGCGGGTCCGGCTATGGGCACGGCGTCGCCCAAGACGACGAAGATGCCGGTTCCCAGGGTCGCCCCCACGCTGATCATGGTCAGTTGAACCAGACTCAGACTTCGCCGGAGACCTGAGGCCTGGGTGTCTGATTCCTTCTTCATCATGTGTAGCGGCTTCCGGGCTTTCACTTGTTGGGTGAAGCTCAGCGGTGTAGGCAGCGTGCTCTTGCTGCGGGTCGGAGAGTTCTCCATTTATTGCCTTTCAATCCTGTGCGAACACCGGTATTTGCCCGTGGACCACGCAGATACGCTTTCCGGGCTGGGGGTGCTGTTGCTTCAAACGTCAATCCTGGGGCCGCAGGTCCAGACTCGGGTCGTCGTCGACCCCGAAGTGCCAGTAGTGGATTCGATCATGCCGTTTTCAGCTCTTCATGGGTGTAACAGTTCCTGTTGGAGTTTTCCTTGCCCCTTGGTGCGGGATGCGTCTTGATGAGCCTAGTTTTCTCCTGGCTGTGAGAGGCATCACCGTAAGCCGGAGTGAGCCATGAGGCCTTGACCCTGCTGAAAGACACAGGATTGCTAAGTGACGTTGAGGGCACGTTCGCCATTGCCGTAGGCAAGTCGTCTTTTGGGCGTATAGCTCACCGCTCACTCTCTGATGCCGTCCATAAGAAATTCTCGGCCTTCATGCCCGCTTACAGATCTACTGTGCGGTCCTCCTTACGCCCGATTGCCCGTCTTTTCCTGGACCGTAGCCTTTCCACAACGTTCCCAAGAACGGTCATAGCTGCCGAAAGAAAGTGCAAACATGCAGAAGACAACTGGCTTGGCCATTATTCTGACCGCAACGATCGCGTTGTCTGTCAGCTCGTGCTCAACGTCCGAACAGGTGGGGGGATCCTCTCCGTCAGAAAGTCTGGATCCGGCCAGCGTCAGCCGTGACGAGAAGATTTCGGCAAGCGTTCCCGCTGATGTCAGAGCCGACGGCGTCCTCACCGTGGCTACCGATCCAACCTATGCTCCCGCGGAGTTCCTCGGCGGGGCTGATGGGCAAACCCCGATGGGCTTCGACATCGATATTTCCAACGCGGTAGCGGCACGGATGGGATTGAAGGCCGAATTCCAGAACGCGGACTTCGCCAACATCCTTCCCTCCCTTGGTCCCAAGTACGATCTGGGTGTTTCGTCCTTCACCGTAACGAGCACCCGATTGAAGGCCGTGAACTTCGTCAGTTACCTGGCAGGCGGTACCCAGTGGGTGGTACAGAAAGACAACCCGAAGAAGGTGGACATCGCGGATGCATGCGGCTTGAAAGTCGGTGTGGAAACGGGAACTCTTCAAGAGACCGCTGTAAGAAGGCAGTCCGACGACTGCGTCGCCGGCGGTAAGGTCGCGATTGATGTGCTGACCCTGACCAACCAGACCGATGTGACGACACGGCTGATCAACGGTGGCCTTGACGCTTTTGTGGCCATGTCCGCGGCGGCCGGATATGCCGTGTCCGAAACGGGCGGCCGTCTGGAGCCCCTTGGGGATGCTGTCGACCCGAGCATCGTAGGCATCGCCGTAGCGAAAGATGATGAACCACTTGCCCAGGCCGTTGCTGCCGCAGTGAATAGTCTCATTGCAGATGGGACCTACGTCAAAATCCTCACGTCATGGGGTCAGGAGAAGACCGCTCTGGATAAGGCCGAAGTGAACCCCGCGACCACCATCGAGTAGGGTCGGCAACAACACTACGAAGCCGGATAGGTTAGTTCGTAGCTAACGTATCCGGCTTCTGTGTTTCCACGGACTTGTGCTATGAGGCGTCAGCGGAGGCGGGATCGAGCGTTGTCAGGGTTGAATCGTCGGAGTACAACAACCGCCGTCCTGCTCCGCCGTCCAGCCAAACCCACAGAAGCGTGCCGTCGGGCGTTAGGACGTCGATGGTGCCGGTCCGGGCCACACCGTTCAGGTAAAAACTCACGCGATCACCTGCGCTGTGCTTGGGTGGCCGTTCACTATCGCCAGGTTGGAACGGTGGCATCCAGAAAGGTTCCCCCGCTGCGTCAAAAACGATGCGCCTAGTGGTCAGCTGTTTGGTAATCGCTGACAACTGGTCCTCGTTGTACGGGGGCAGAGGTGCTGGGGGTGGTTGTTCCGTCATGTGTCGGCTCCCTGAGTTGGCGTGGGCTACTGCCGGATACCCTTTCGGTCCGAGACCTTCCACCCGGTGTGCCTGCAACGAAAACAGAGTCGAAAAGGGCTCTCGTGTACGCAGAAGTCCTTTGCTTGGATGGCTTCCGAGAGCTGGCTAGGGAGGTTGGTGGATCCGAGGCTTCCTCTGGAAAATGTAGTTGCGGGCGCGAACGCTCGAGCGCCAGCATCAGAGATCATGGGCCTTTGATGCCTCCTCAACGACGGTGCATCACGCGAGCTGGCCGTTATTGACGCCGGATGGGGGTCGTCCAGTGATTATCGGGGGCCTTCAAGTGCCTCTTTGAAGAGCCGGATCAAGGCCTGCGGCCGGGGCGTCGGCCTTTCCCGGGAGGTCAACGCGATAATGTTTCGGTTCAACTCCAGCCCTTCGACGCGTACCCGAACCAGGCCTTGTGAGTGGTGGAGCGAGAGTTCAGGGAGGAAAGCGCCGCCCATACCCGCCGAAACCAAGGCCGCAGTAGCGTTGAAATCGTCGCTGACAGCGACCACCCGGGGCCGGAAGTTGTGGTTCCTCAGGTGCTGCTCAATGACTATGCCGTCGCTGCCCCCGGGGTATTGCATGATCCACGGCCTGGAAGCGAGCTCATCCACGGTCATGAGCGTGTTCGGGGCGATCTTCCAAGTGGCAGGGATGACCACTCTGAACGGATCTTCGGCAACGTGATCGCGGTTTATGCTGGGCGGCCAGGACGGGCCGGATTCTCCAAGCTGAAACACGAAAGCTACATCAAGGCCTCCGGTCCTAAGTTCATCTGCAGTCTCCCAGGGCTCTGCTATGGAAACCCTGAGGTCTATGCCAGAGCTCTCCCAGTCCGGGTGGCGAAGGACCAGAGGCAGGATCCGAGCTGCGAGGCTGGGAAAGATCCCGACCCGCAATTGTTCCCTTCCGGTGTCTTGCACTGCTCGGGAGCTGGAAATCATGGCGTCCACGCCGGTTAGGATGCGGGATGCCTGCTTTGCGAGGCCGAACGCCGCTTCGGTGGGGGTGACACTTCTGGCGTTGCGGGTGAAAAGCCGGACACCGGTTTCCTGCTCAAGCGACAGCATCTGCTGCGAGACGTTCGACGGCGAATAGCCGACCTCTTCTGCCGCGGCAGCGAAGGAGCCTGTCCTCATGACGGCGAGCAGGGTTTGCAGCTGGCTTGAAGTGATGGCCATGGTCTCTCCCTTTGCGTCGCTGAGCCTATCTTGTCCTTTTCGGCCGTCTGGCTCCACTCTGTGACTCGCCCAACCGCGCCAACCCACCAGGGTGATCTTGAGTCGGGAAGGCACGGGCTGCCCCTCAGGAGCCAAAGCAATCTGCTCAGTAAATGACGGCTGCACGCCGGGGCCTAACCAGACCCATGAATCTTGGGCTGTCATACCCTTCTCGGGCACTGAGCATGTGAGTTCCTTACGCTCGACGAACTTTGAGATAAGTTTCTCTGTGGCTGCGGTAGCGTCGGCTTCCACCACACGAACCCGATCTCGAGAGGAAATTCATGTCCACGACCACACGCTCCGCCGAAGAGACGTTGACCGCCGCCCAACTCCGTGAGCTTGCCGCGTGGAAAGCGCTGAAGCAGGCAGCTACCGAGTTCCAGTTAATCCAAGTACAGGACGGTTCCGTTCCGGAGGCCAAGGACAAGGAAACAGCCAAGCAGCTTTCGGTGACCATCCAGGAATCAATCGCTGAACTGGCGCCGCATTTCGCCCACGACGCCCAGTACCTGACACGACTGTACGACGCATTCGCAAGCTGGCAGGAAGCCGACTTTGAAGTGCCCGACTTCCTTGAAGCCCTTCAGGCTTTCCAACCCCAGCAGCACCGGGCTGACGGCTTGCGGCACCTGGTGATCTTCCCGATGTACACACAGAACGGCAGCAGCAACCGATTTGTTGAGGCAGTTCTGATCGAAGTCATCTGGCCCGAGTTCATCGACGAACTCGAAACCGGTGAGTACTCCAACGCCCTGTTCCTTCCGATCCGGTTCATCGACTTCACCCCTGGCTACGACACCAACTCCGCTGTGCTCTTCCCCGAATCCGTAGCGGTCAGCCAGACGCCCCAGTTCACCTGGGGCGCCATCTTCGCTGATCGCGAAGCAGCAAGGTTCCGGCGAGTGCTCCGCTCTGCCGCTGACATCACAAGGCTGGACCTGCCCGAAGACGCAGCCGCCCTGCTGGATGACCAGCACCTGACAGAGTCCACCTTCGTGATGTGGGACCTGATCCATGACCGGACCCACATGCGCGGCGACCTGCCCTTTGACCCATTCATGATCAAACAGCGGATGCCGTTCTTCCTGTACACCCTCGAAGAACTGCGCTGTGACCTGACCGCGTTCCGAGAGTCCGTGAAGATTGAAAAGGACGAGAACGCTTCACCGGAAGCACGCACGCATGCCAAGCTCGTCCAGTACGCGGTCATCTTCGACAGGATTTTCCGTTTCGCCATGACCGGCACCCGGGTACGCAACTACGACGGCCTCGGTGGACAGTTGCTGTTCGCCTGGATGCACCAACACCGCGTCCTGCACTGGACGGACACCAAACTGACCATCGACTGGGAGAACGCAGCCCAGGTGGTTATCGCCCTCGGACAGGAAATCGAGGATCTCTACTGGCGTTCCATCGACCGCCCCAAGACCGCTCACTGGTTGGCAGCCTACGAGCTGATCTCCACGACGGTGACCCCTCACCCGGCCTCGACCTGGGCCAAAGGACCGGAAGCGCTTCCTGTTGATGGCCCGCCGCGCGGCCTGACAGACTTGGTGCTCGCTGACGAGTTCCCACACTCGATGTTCTATGAGGCCCTCGAAAAGAAGATGAGGGACGTTATTGCTTCAACGTCCGGGATCACGGGCGAAACCGCCTCGGAACTGACCGCCGCATGAGCGCCCCAATGCAACAAATCTGAACGTCGTGGTGGCCGGTTCAACAAGTGCTGCGGGCCGGGCTGTCGTGAAATCCTTGGCAGCACAGGGGGCCAGGATCGCTGCCGTGGACGTCAACGAAGCCGGCGTTACGGCCCTCGCTGAGGAGTATCAGGCAGTCACCCCCTATGTGTGCAACCTGGCGGACCCGGCGGAGGTCAACGCATTGGCGCAGACAGTCCGTTCGGACCTCGGGCCGGTTGACGGTCTGATCCATTTGGTCGGGGGATGGAGGGGCGGGGACGGCATCCCAGGCCAGCAGGATCAGGACTGGGACGTGTTGCACACCAGTGTCCTGACAACACTCAGGAATACTTCCCGAGCCTTCTACCAGGACCTGGAATCATCCGAGAAGGGGAGGCTGGCGAACGTTTCCTCTGTGACAGCGTCGAAACCGACAGCCTGCGGGGCCGCCTATTCGGCGATCAAGGCCCGCGTCGGAGGCTTGGTTTCTGGGTGTGGCCGACGGCTTCCACCAAAGCCAATCAGGCAACAAAGCCCAACCGATCGAACAAACTTCCGCAGCCGTGGTCTTTGTTGTCAACGCACTGGTGGATGACGCGATGCGCGATGCCCCACCCCACCGGGCCTTCCCTGGCTACACGGATGTCCAGGAACTTGCCGAACACGTCACAGCGCTTTTTGGCGCTGAGGCCAAGAGACTGAACGGGACTCGGCAGCACTTGGTCTAGCACGCATGCCCTGAAGTACTTGGAAGGACACTATGTCAGTTAATGAACTCTTCGCAGCGCCGCAGCAAGGCTCGCCTCTACATGACCCTGGTATGCGGAACTTCGCTTCGGACAACTACGCCGGAGCGCATCCGGAAGTGCTGGCCGCCTTGGTCCAAGCCAATGCGGGCCACCAGCCCGCTTACGGCGAGGACGTTTACACCGAACGGCTCCAACACGTCATGGCGCAGCATTTCGGGCCGAAAGCCCAGGCTTTCCCAGTGTTCAACGGCACCGGGGCGAACGTGCTGGCGCTGCAGTCCATGCTGCCCCGCTGGCGAGCGGTCATATGTGCTGCCTCCGCTCACATCAACACGGACGAGAACGGCGCCCCCGAACGAATCGGTGGGCTGAAACTACTGCCCATAGCCACCGGTGACGGGAAGCTGACCCCGGAACTAATCGAACGCGAGGCGTGGGGATGGGGGGATGAGCATCGGGCTCAGCCCCTTGCCGTATCCATCACCCAGACAACTGAATTCGGTACGGCCTACCAAGCCGGTGAAATCAGGGAAATCGCCGATTTCGTCCATGAGCGGGGAATGTTGCTGCATCTGGACGGCGCCCGCCTGTCCAACGCCGCAGCACATCTGCAGCGCCCCTTCCATGAGTTCACGACCGCTGCCGGAGTGGACGTGCTCTCCCTGGGCGGGACGAAAAACGGGATAGTCTTCGGGGAAGCAGTCGTGGTTCTGAACCCCGACGCCGTCTCGGGGGTCAAGTACCTGCGGAAGCTGAACATGCAGCTGGCATCGAAAATGCGGTTCGTTTCAGCGCAACTCATTGCCCTGTACGAGTCAGACCTCTGGTATCGGTCCGCGGCGCAGGCCAACGACATGGCGGCCCGCCTACGCGAAGGAGTCGCAGGCCACCCGGCTGTGCACTTGACCCAGCAAACGCAGGCGAACGCGGTGTTGGCCGTCCTGCCACCGGGGGCAGCCGAAATGTTGAGGCAACGGTATAGGTTCTACGACTGGGATCCGACTCGCCGGGAGGTGCGCTGGATGACCGCTTTCGACACCACCACTGATGGCGTGGACGACTTCGTGGCTGCTGTCCATGCAGCAGTGGAAGTTCAGCGGGACGCTGTGTAGCCGCGGCGAAAAATCCTCATAGCTCCACCTAACGCTGAAGCCCACGACCCGATGAACCGGTCGTGGGGTTCAGCGCTTAATCCGAACCGCTCCCAAGCTTAGCGAGCATGGCACTGCCCTCGTCTTGGCTACACGATGCCACTGAGGCAGCCTAGCCACCCGGGGAAACGAAAGAGGCGGCGGAGCGATGACTCGGTCCGCCGCCTCTTTGCCAATTCGACTGGCAGAAATGTCAGGTCAGGATTGGCTATCTTCGCTGGGGTTGTCGCGCAGGCCCATCAGGGTGATGAGTTCCCAAGCGGTGTGGGCCGCCGCAAGCCCCGTGACGCCAGCATGGTCGTACGCGGGAGCGACTTCGACGACGTCTGCACCGACGATGTTCAGACCGCGGAGTTGTCGGAGGACGGTGAAGAATTCGCGGGTGTTGATACCGGCGACCTCAGGGGTACCGGTTCCGGGGGCGTGGGCCGGGTCGAGGACGTCGATGTCCACGGAGATGTAGACAGGCCCGGTGCCCAGTCGACGACGAATCTGTTCGACGATGCTGGGGATCGAACGCTCCTGGAATTCCTCGCTGCGTACGATTTCAAACCCGGCCTTGCGGTCCTCATCAAGTTCACTGGGGTCGTACACGCCGCCACGGATACCCACGTGTTGGCAGTGTTCGAGATCCATCAAGCCTTCCTCGGCTGCGCGACGGAAGGGTGAACCGTGCCAGATCGATTCTCCGTGGAGCACATCCCAGGTATCCAGGTGCGCATCGAAGTGAAGTACTGCCAGCGGCCCGTGCTGCCCTGCGGCAGCCCGCAACAGTGGAAGGGCGATGGTGTGGTCGCCGCCGAGCGCCATGATCCTCGTGCCCTGCGACGTCAGCTGCTGTGCCGCCGTCTGAATCGTCGTCACCGCCCGTTCAATCCCGTACGGCCCCACGGCGATGTCACCGGCGTCGACGACCTGCTGGTCACGGAACGGGTAGGCGTCATGGATCTGGTGGTAAGGATGCAGCTGGCGTGAGTTCTCGCGGATGTGAGCCGGCCCAAACCGCGCTCCCGGCCGGAAACTCGTGCCGGAATCAAAGGGGATGCCTACCACGGCCACGTCCGCCCGTGGAACTTCTTCAAGCCTCGGCAGTAGGGCGTAGGTTGCGATTCCTGCATACCGTGGAGCTTCGGGGTCGTCTCGTTGCCCGACGATTTTTGACGTGCTCGTCATTGGTTTCCTCTCTAGTTCAGCCCCCGGCGCCTGTCATTGGTTGTGACCAGGACTGCGATCGACCGCAGGGCATGCTGCTGAATCGTGGCACGCAGTGGCAGGTCGGCGCTTCCCACCCCGAAATTTCTGAGCCTGACCCCGCTTGGGGGAGCCCAAGGCTCAGAATAGCTAAGGCTTGCGTGAGCTGAGCCACATTCTTTCTAGGGTTAGGAATTAGCAGTGAGTGGTCCCCAAGCGACTCACTGCTCAGCACATCCCTCCTATCTAAGGCAGAGCATGATTCCATCCCACAGGCTCATAGGAACGGTTCTGACCGTCCATGCGCTGAGTGTGCCGGTCACGGCGCCTTGCATGACAGCGTCTCATCCCTGTTCATCCCTCGCCGTTCGCCGAGACGACCACGCGCAGCAGCCGATGGCTGCCAGCGATGACGATCCGGCGGGAGCGGCATGAAAACGCAAACAACCGAACCCGCCGCGCCGAGCACATCGACCACGCCAACGCCCATCGACGCGATCCCAGTCCGTCACCCCGGCCGGTGGATAGGGGCCGGCATCCTCGTGATTCTGGTGATCCTGATCGGCCAGAACTTCGCAACAAACCCACAGTTCCACTGGGAAACTGTCAGTACCTACCTCCTGGACGTCAACGTCATCCGCGGCGTCGGCTGGACGTTGCTGCTCACGGTTCTTTCTATGGCCTTGGCGGTCGGCCTCGCCATTCTGCTGGCCTTCATGCGCCAGTCCGACAACCCCATTTTCCGGTGGACCTCCTGGTTCTGGGTCTGGTTCTTCCGCGGTACACCCGTTTACACCCAACTCATCTTCTGGGGACTCGTCGCGGTGCTGTACCCCAAAATTGCCGTCGGCGGACCGTTCGGTCCCGAACTGTTCAGCTTCACCACTCAAGACGTCCTCACAGCCTTCTGGGCAGCAGTCCTGGGCCTTGGACTCAACGAATCTGCCTATCTTGCCGAGATCTTCCGTGCTGGCCTGAAGTCCGTCGATAGCGGCCAGATGGAAGCAGCAGAAGCCTTAGGCATGCAGAAAGGCAAAATCATGTGGCGTATCGTCCTGCCCCAGGCAATGCGGGTCATCGTCCCACCGACAGGCAACGAGACCATTGGCATGCTGAAGACGACGTCGCTGGTCTTGGCAGTTCCGTTTACCCTGGATCTGACTTTCGTCACGAACTCCCTCGCCAATCGCACCTATTTGCCGATCCCGCTGCTCATCGTCTCGGCCATCTGGTACCTGTTCATCACGAGCCTTCTCATGGTCGGCCAGCACTTCATTGAGAAGCACTACGGCAAAGGCATCGACAATCTCGCCCCTGCAGCCGTCAATCCGGCAGCATTGAAAGCTGCCAAAGCCGACACCACCGCAAAAGCTACTGAGATCACTGAAGAGAGCGGACGATGAGCACAGCTCCCACGGAAACAAAGCACGCATCAGGCCTGGCAGTGTCGCCGCTTGTGCGCATCGAGGGCCTGCACAAGTTCTACGGGCGCCACCACGTCCTTCAAGGCATCGACATGACGGTCAACGAAGGGGAAGTAGCTGTCCTCATCGGCCCATCTGGATCCGGGAAATCAACACTGCTCCGCTGCATCAACCAACTCGAAAGCATCAGCGCCGGACGCATCTACGTTGACGATGAACTGGTTGGGTACAGGGAAAAGGCCGGCAGGCTCCACTCGCTGAATGTCAGGGACATTGCACGCCAACGACGCAACATCGGTATGGTGTTCCAGCGCTTTAACCTCTTCGGGCACAAAACGGCACTCGAGAACGTCATCGAAGCGCCTATCCATGTGAAGGGACGCCCCAAAATCGACGCGAAGCGAAAGGCGCTGGAGCTTCTTGACCGCGTCGGGTTGGCTTCACGGGCAGACTACTACCCGGCGCAGCTGTCCGGTGGCCAACAACAACGCGTTGCCATCGCCCGGGCACTTGCCATGGAGCCGGAACTGATGCTTTTCGATGAACCCACCTCTGCCCTGGACCCGGAGCTCGTAGGCGACGTGCTCACTGTCATGAAAGACCTGGCACGGTCCGGGATGACCATGGTCGTGGTTACCCATGAAATCGGGTTCGCTCGGGAAGTCGGCGACACTATGACTTTCATGGACGGTGGCGTAGTCGTCGAGTCCGGTGACCCCAGGGAAGTCATCGCCCACCCCCACCAGGAACGAACAATCAACTTCCTCAGCAAGGTGCTCTGAAAATCGATCCGTGGTAGCTCGTCAAGGTAAAGCTCGCCGCGACCGTGATCAGCATGGAAACCAAAGTTCCGATCACCTTCTCTGTGACCCTAACCTGGTCTTCCCTCTGGTCCGCGTACATCCAAGGACCAGAGGGAATGCTCTCGTGGGTGGGTCCGTAAGGATCAAGTCGTTCGCACCAGGACCGGGGCTTGAATGGTGCACCGTCCGGCGTCTGTGAAAACTCCTTTTGACACAGTCATTTTCAGGGCGTTGCTGCCTGCCGTTCCAAATTCTCATCGTTTTCCTGGACAGCGTGGAGGTTACACCTCGGCATCGCGATGGGTAAAAAGTCCGCCTACCAGCGTTGCGAGGACTGGGATTGCATGAATTTCCTTCACGCTGACGTCGGCGGGGTGTGCCTCCAGGACGACCATGTCAGCTAGCTGGCCTCCAACTAGTCGTCCTTTGTGACGGTGTTGGCCGGTGACTCTGCTTGAGCCTTCTGTCGCGGCAGTTACTGCCTGCTCGGCGGTGATGCTTTCTGCGGGGGCATAAGGCAGCCCGTCTTCGGTGACGCGCTCGACGAACGATTGGATTCCTGCCAGGGGCGAGCCTGGTGCTACGGGCCGGTCCGAACTTAAAGCTAACGGCATGCCCGCATCAAGGAAGCTGCGGCCTCGATGGGACCATTCACTGCGCTGCTGTCCGACGGCGCGCCGCATCCCTTCGCCGAAGGTCCGGATAAAACCGGGCTGGACCACGCATGCGACCCCGAGTTTAGCTAGTCGGTCCACTTGGTCCGGCCGAACGACTGCGCCGTGCTCGACACGATTGGGTACCTCACGCCTGCCATGGCGGGCGACGCCCTCTTCGATGAGGTCGAGGGCGAAGTCCATCGCTGCGTCACCTACGGCATGGAGGGCTAGGGACCAGCCAGCGGCATACGCGGCCAGAACGCGCTCTCGCATGGTTTCGGCGTCTTCCTGGAGATAACCGTGGTTGCCAGGGCATTGCTCGTAATGGTCGCTCATTTGTGCCGTGCGACCCAGGATTGAACCGTCAGTGAAGATTTTGACCGGGCCGAAATGCAGCCACTCATCACCCCAGCCGGTGCGGACACCGGTACCCACGCCCCTTCTGGTCGGTTCATCTGCATGGCCGGGCACGATGTTCAGTGCGTCGATGGTGGGCATGACCTGCATCCGGGTCCGGAGGGTCCCCTTTTCGCGTGCGTTTTGGTAGGCGAGCAGCTCGCCCGGGGCGTTCGCGATCCAACCGCCCGCGACTCCGGCGTCGGTGACACTGGTCAAACCTTCTCTTGCGTATTGGGCGGTGGCCAGGTCCAAGGCTCTTTCTATCTTGGAGATCGGGTAGG
This sequence comes from Arthrobacter sp. 21a14, assembly GCA_050627125.1. Classification (GTDB taxonomy): domain Bacteria; phylum Actinomycetota; class Actinomycetes; order Actinomycetales; family Micrococcaceae; genus Arthrobacter. Next base: position 2,726,978 of record CP192487.1, read on the forward strand.
GGAGATGGATGTCGCGGATCAGCGACATTGCGCGCTCCTCCAGGACGCCGGTGGGGCGTCCTGAATCGTCGAGGTTGATACGCCCGCCGTCAATCGGGATGTCCAGGTGGTCCATGACAGCAGTGCGTGCGATACCGGCACCGTTAAGTTGGCATGAGTGTCCAGAAGCGTGCTTGATCCATGCCGGTCTGCCGCCAGTAACTTGATCGAGGATGTCGCGGTCAGGCATCGCACCGCGCAGGAGGACTGGGTTGAAACCGGAAGCGACGATCCATTCCCCGGGCTTCGTGGAGGCGGCCTTCTGTCCAAGGATGCGGTAGACGTCATCAAGGGAGCCGACTTCGGACAGATTGGTTTCCATCAGGGTCAAGCCAAACCAAACGCTGTGCGCGTGCGCGTCGTTGAAACCAGGAAGCACCACACGGTCGTGGAGATCGACCCGCTCCCGCGCCAGCAGCCCGTGGATGTCAGGTCCGGTAGCGGCGACGCGGCCGTTCAGGACAGCGATGGAACCAACCAGCGGGCGTGCCGGGTCGCCTGTATAGATTCTTGCGTTGTCTAGTATCAGGTCGACGATCATTGCGTCGGGGCTCCTTCGCCAAATCATTTTGTTAGCCGTGTAAAGGGTCTATTTCAGATAATCATGGATAAGTGGACACCGACAATGTCTCTTTAGCCCGGAAAAATGCATAGTTGGTGTATATTTGCACACTCCATTGACTTTTGTGCCCGGACTAAGGAGTCCTGATGATCCCTGACACAGCCGCTTTGGGACGCGATCCGGAATGGCTCACGCTGATCGCGGTCCTTCGTGAACGCAGGGCTGACTTGGTTGAAGACTTCAGGAGCAGGTTCGATGGCAATGTGATCTATTCGGGGAAAGTACCCAGGGACGAACTGGAAGGGCTGATCGCCTCAACGATGGACATGTACCTCACGCTTCTGTCCGGAGAGTCCCTGGATCAGGAACTGGAAAACCTTCCCACCGAACTGGGGCGCCGCCGCGCGCGACAAGAAGTTCCCGCTGAGCAGCTTTTGGAAGGAGTACGCACCAACTCGCGGGTGATTTGGAACGCACTTCGACAAATCGCCGGCAGCGAGGCCGCTGTCTGCCTTGTGCGAAACACTGATGCCGTGCTCAGCCTTGTCGAATGGCATGTGCGCGAAGTGCAGCGCTCCTACCTTCGTGAGCAGGATGCCCTCGAACGGTCGAGTGAGCGGCGCCGCCAGCGAGCAATTGCCCGTATATTCGACAGTCAGCGCCCCGACGCAGAGGAACTGGCATCGCTTTCCTCCGAGTTGGGGATACCGTCCGCTGGTGGGTTCGATGTCGTGGTGCAGCTTGGTCCACACGATGCGCGGTGTGTCCTCTGCAGTCGTTTCGGAAGAAGCATTCATGTTCACGAAATGTCCGGGGGAACGTGTCACTTCAAAGTCGCGGGAGGTGACCACTTGCTTGTCGAGCTGCAGGGCATGCGCGCATCAGTGCTTCAAAACGTTCGCGGAACAAGCCGACTTCGTGAAGCGAACCAGGTGGGTTTATCAATTTTGCATTCAAGGACCGGTTTTCCATCCGAACCGGTCACCGTTGCCGATGCGTGGCCGGTGGTTGCGTGGAAGGCACTCACGGATACGTTGCCCGCGGATCTGCTCCCGGTAAACCTCACTGCCCTTCGTGCGCTCCATACGGAGTCTCGCATCCGACTTGTGGAAACCGTGATGACGTACCTGGCCACCGGTTCCATCAAGACGACTGCCGACAGGTTGTTCTGCCATCGGAACACCATCGTGAAGCGTTTGGGAGTCTTTGAGGAACTCGTGGGGATCGACCTGAGCATACCCAGGCAGGCGGCATTGGCGGTGCTCGCCCTGGCCGCTCCACTAGAGGAATAGGATGCGGCTGTGCGTGATATTCACCGACTAATATTCATCCGCTGCGCCGACCGCGAAGCGAACAATGTCACGCCATTGTCGTGCCAAAAGGCGAAGTCGAGGAGTTGATGATCAGACCTCTTCCGATGACCAGCGATCGGCGAGTGGGCGGGCTGCCCAGATGAGGATGAGTGCTTATGGCAGGTACAGGTTTTGTGATCGAGATGAATTCACCGGTTGTGGTGAGAGACGGGATCGACGCTGCCAACCAGACCGTTGGCAGCGTCGTCCATGTCCCGTCTGGTTGCGCTAGTGGATTTCCTCGCCCTTTAGCGGGCGGTTGGCGATCACCGGTGCACTGCCTGTGAAGCCGTCGCGGATGGCAGCCAGTTCATGGATCTGCTTGCGGCACAGGAACCAGCCCCACACCATGAGCCCGCAGGCAATGGCAGTAACCAGCATGGTGAGCGGGGAATCGATGAACACCATGATCAGCACGGCCGCCAGGAACATCAGGGACAGCCACCCCGTGTACGGGGCACCGAACATCCGGAAGGACGGGCGCTTTACCCAGCCCTTGTCCGACCAGCGCTTGAGCTGCATCTGGCACAGGACGATGGTGGACCACGTGACGACGATGCCCACGGCAGCCACGTTCAGGACGATCTCGAAAGCGTCGGCCGGGACGAGGTAGTTCAGCGGAACTCCCAGGAACGAAACGCCGGCGGTGATGGCGATGCCGCCGTAGGGAACACCGGCCTTGTTCATGCGCTGGGTGAACTTCGGGGCCGAGCCGGCCACGGACATGGAGCGGAGGATGCGGCCGGTGGAGTAGAGCCCGGCGTTCAGTGAAGACAGTGCAGCGGTGAGGACCACGAGGTTCATGATCACGTCGACGCCTTCGACGCCGATGGAACCGAAGAACGTCACGAAGGGGCTGACGCCCTTCTCATAGGACGTATATGGCAGCAGGAGAGCCAGCAGGATGAGGGAGCCAACGTAGAACAGCGCGATGCGAAAGACCACGGAGTTGATGGCCTTGGGCATGATCTTTTCCGGGTTCGCGGTCTCGCCGGCTGCAGTACCGATGAGCTCAATCGATGCGTAAGCGAAGAGCACACCCTGCATGAGGATGATCATGGGCAGGATGCCGTTCGGGAAGATGCCGCCGTTGTCCGAGATGAGGCTGAAGCCCACTACCTGGCCGTCCGCCGGGGTGCCGAAGATGACGAAGTACGTGCCCACCAGGAGGAACGCCACCAATGCGGCCACCTTGATCAGCGCGAACCAGAACTCCATTTCGCCGAAGACCTTCACGGAAACAAGGTTGAGGCAAAGGACGACCATCAGTGCAATGAGTGCCCAAGCCCACTGTGGAACGGCCCCCATCCAGGCGATGTATTTGCCGAAGAAGTTCATATACAGGGCCACTGCGGTGATGTCCACAATGGTGGTGGTGGCCCACATGAGCCAGTAGAACCAGCCCGAGACGAAAGCTGCCTTCTCGCCGTAGAATTCACGGGCGTAGGAGACGAAGGATCCCGACGACGGGCGGTGCAGAACGAGTTCACCGAGTGCGCGGAGGATCAGGAAGGCGAAGAAGCCACAGATTGCATAGGCGATGACGAGGGAGGGGCCGGCTGCGTTCAGTCGGCCGCCTGCGCCCAGGAACAGGCCGGTGCCGATCGCGCCGCCGATTGCGATCATCTGGATCTGGCGGGGCTTCAGGTCCTTGTGGTAGCCGGAGTCCTCCTGGTGGAGGGCTTTCTCGCTGGCGTGCGCTTGGGCCGGGACCGTGTGGTCCGTGATGGGGTTGCTCATTGGAGTCCTTTGAGGCTTGCGTTATCTTGCGGTTGGGGTTTGTTTGCTCAGGTAAGAGAGCCCTTCCGGCTCAAAACAGACGTTCTAGCTACGCGGGGACGGGCACTCAACTTTGAGGACCAGGTGTTAGATTTCCGTAGCCGAAACGGAGCAATATGGGTGCCTGTCGCTAGTGAGGCTGGGCCGGAACGGACCGGCTCCAGCAACGCGTCAGCGACTGTCGTCTACGATAAGGCGCAACTACCCCACAGATGAAGAGGGTAAATCCTGTTCGTACCCTTAAGCAGAACTGAATGATCGACTGTGGATCGAAATTTGGAGGTCAAGTGCTTGATGTTAAGCGCCTTACACTATTGCGGGAACTGGAGCTGCGGGGAAGTATTGCCGCCACGTCCCGGGTGCTGGGCATCAGTTCGTCTGCCATATCGCAACAGTTATCTAAACTCGAGGCTGAGGTCGGATTGGTTCTCTTGGAACAGGTTGGCCGCAATGTTCGGCTGACTCCCTCTGCGCTGCAACTAGTACGCAGGGTCGAGGAGGTTGTTACGATCCTGGAGGAAGCCGAGGCCGACCTCGAGGCCCGACGCAGCCAAATGCAAGGGGTGGTTCGCTTCGCGGGCTTCAGTACGTTCGCGCGCCGCTATCTATCGGAGGTACTCCGACGGATGGCCGGCACCTATCCCGACGTCGTTGTCGAGTTCACACAGCTGGAGCCGTCGGAATCCTTGGACGCAGTTGCCAGTAGACGCGCTGACGTCGCTATCATCGACGAGTTTCCGCATACCCCACGGCAAACCGATCCTGGGCTCGTACGTGTCCTGCTCATGCGTGACAGGATTGCTGCCTACACGCCTCGTCCAGTCGCCACCGTGGAGGAGCTCGCCGGCCTTCCCTGGGCGTTCGAGCCCTCGGGCAGCGACGGGTTCATCTGGGCGAGGCGCACGTGCCGCAAAATCGGTTTCGAGCCGACCGTTCGCTACGATTCCCCCGACCCGAGGGTCCACCAAGAACTTGTCATGGCCGGCCTGGCGGCGGCCTTTCTGCCCGACATGGTGTTGGGCGATCCGGGTGCCTCCGCGTCGATGGATCGTTGGCAACCGCTGCAAAGTCTGGAAGGGGGGATGAGCAGAAGTGTCTTTGCGGTGTTCCGTCGCGGTAGCCAAGGGAGGCCGCTGGTGGCCAAATTCCTCGAGATCCTCGGCGAAGTGGTCAAGAGGCAAGGCAACGTACGTTCATAAACCGGTGATACGTGATGCTTCCCTGGACGCGTCTTAGCTGTTCGAATTCATCATTGGCTCCGAATCTGCTGTGTCCATACAACACCGGGTGCCGCGACGGCACCCGAGCATTTAATGGCGTAGACACCCCTTTCCAAGGTAGGAGCAAAACGTATGACGCTAATCGGCTGCGACTGACCATGTCTTTTCGCGCTTCCCAAACGACAAGGCTCTCGACCTTGCAGAGAGGACGGCTGCCTTGGCACCCGTTGAGCGGGCCAAGGTCGTTTGAATTCGCATGGCATCGACGTGGCCAGCGCACTGGCACTGGGGCACTGCCAGTGCGAGGGACGCACCACTAAGAAGGTCATCCCCAACCGCGACTTCGCCCACCGCGGGTGTCACTCCCATGGCACTAGCCTTTCCGGACTTGAATACAACCGCGAAGCTGGGGCACCACACCGATAAGGCCCCGCTGACCAGCTCTTGCCCCGTCAATTGGGCAAGGCGGAAATGTTCGAAGCCGCCGCATCATGGACGCCGCTAGTGTCGAGCTAGCTTCCGATCGGAGGGCGCCAGGGTAGATGCGTTAGCAGCGGTGTGGTTATGGTGACCTCGAGGGAAAGCACTGATGCTTGAGTGCGGAGCCTTGAAATTATGGAGTCGAGCCGGTCAGAGTCAAATGTCTGAAGTCTGAGCAGAATTGATCCGCTGCTTAACAAGGTCTCGGCGGTTACGATCTCGGATATTGACTCAAGGCCACGATACAGATCCTGTCCGTTCCTGAGTGGGTCGGGACTAATGATAATAACTGCAGAGATGGGAGCATCGTCACTATTCGGGTAACTGCGCACAATAGTGAACGCGGAGATGTGGCCGGTGCGTTGGAGTTTTTCCATTCGCCTGGCAAGTGTTGCAGCATCCAGTCCTGCCCGCATGGCCAAAGCCTCGAGAGGTAGGCGTGAGTCGTCTTCAAGAATGTGAAGAATCTGCTCATCGACTGCATCTAGGTGGCTCGACATTGCTGCTCCTGTAGGGCTATAAAATGCTGGGTTCCTCACTCAGGGTTGGGATCACGATGAGGCAAGTTGGACGATGGCGCCAAGTCATATCTCATCCGGAACCGTTGCCGGAGTTGGTTGTACAACTCGGGTCCAACAAGTTGAGAATCGTGGTTGACGCTGATTGCGTCTGGCTTAATATCCCGCTCTAAGCAAGGGTACATACGAAAAATAGATAAGCCAATGACACGTTTCTAAACCGACGATTTAGCATTTCCTATGTATTGCGTGAGGCTGCACGGTGAATGGCCGGGGGCTCTGGGGATCCGGGCGAAGGCGTTTTCCGAGGTGCCGACCCGATCCTGTGTATGTATCAAACCAAAGGGGGCCTATCAGCCAGAGACGCGCTTGCTCTTTCCGCTGCGGAAGTTGCCGCGTGGATTGCCGGCCTGTCGCGCGATGCATCCCTGTAGGCAAGAAGTATCTTGCGATTTTGGATGCTAAGAGCCGTAGGAAATCTGCGGAGGTTACGGGAGGCTTCGTGCAGCGCAAGCTCTGGGAGCACCGCGACGGCGACGCCTGTCTCGACAAAACGGAGTTGTACGGCGAGGTCTTCGGAGGAGCAGATGATCTTTGGGTCAAACCCGGATTTTCTGCACTCATTGATGACCCACGTGCGCGGAACGGAGTCCTCCGCTTCTACCGCCCATCCCACATCAGCCAATTGCCCGATAATGCTCTTCCGGTTGTCGAGGGAATCGGCGGTGGAAGCATCCATCGCCAGCCACAGCGGGTCCTCGAAAAGCTCAATGAAGCTGAGTCCTGGGGTCGTTTGAAGTGGAATGCCCGGGTACGACTCAGCGATGACGATGTCGTACTCGCCGGATTGCAGAGCGGGGAGGGTCTTATCGGGTTCGCCCTGGTGAAACTCAATGGCTAGTTGCGGGTACCTCTCGGTGAGATCCTTGACCATCAGCGGAATCAGGGTCAGGGCGGCGGACTGGAACGCTGCGATCTTGAGGACCCCGCGGGGTTGATCCAGCGACATCGAGACGTCTGCCTCGGCGAGTTCGAGCAAGTCAAGGATCTTCTCGGCGTGAGCGACGAGGATAAGGCCTTGTGCTGTGAGTTGTAGCCTCCGGCCGGAAGGCTCTACGAGCTTGGTGCCAATTTCCTTCTCAAGTAGGCGGACCTGCTGGGAGACGGCGGAGGTGCTGTAGGAGAGCGCTTCAGCCACAGCAGAGAGGGTCTTGCGATGGTATAGCTCCCGCAAGACCCTCAAACGGACGATGTTCAGCACATCAGTCCCTTCTGCCTGGTTCCGGCCGTGTCAGTAGATACGGCGACTACTCAGGAGAACTCTACGATAAGTTCGACTTCAACCGGGGCATTGAGCGGAAGTTCGGCCACACCGACGGCTGACCGGGCGTGCTGGCCGTTGTCCCCAAAGACTGCAAGAAGGAGGTCGCTTGCACCATTGACCACAACAGGCTGGCCATTGAATCCGGGAGCGGAAGCAACGAAGCCGACGGCCTTAATGATGCGGGCTGTGTCCAGGTCCCCGTGGAGGCCGGCGGCCGCGAGGGCGTTCAGTACACATATTGCAGCCAGGTCTGCTGCCTCTGCCGCGCTGACCTCCGCCCCGACTTTCCCGGAAGCGGCTAGGGCACCATTGCGTAGAGGGAGCTGGCCGGATGTATGCACAATATTGCCGACCTTGACGGAGGGCGCGTAGCTGGCCACTGATGAAGGTACCGCCGGCAGTTCGTAGCCGAGACTCTTTAGCGTCTCTCGGGTCCGCTCGTGAGCGATGGTTGCTGTTGTTGATTCAGTCATTTGTTGGGTCCTTACAGGCAGTAGTTGATGGTGGTGCGGGTCAAGGTTTCGGTGACCCGGGTGAGGGAATCGATGTCGACCCATTCGGTGGCGGCGTGGGCGCCGGCACCATCGACGCCGAACAGCAGCCCCGGAATTCCCGCTTCGAGCATGAGGGCCGCATCGGTCCAGAACTGTTCCCCTCGCAGAACCAGATCCTTACCGGACACTTCTTTGCCGGCCGAAAGTACGGCTTGGACAATGGGGGAGTCGGCGGGTATTTCGAAGGGTTGCCGCTCAAGGCCACGGGTGAGGGTGTAGCGGAATTCGTGGTCCTCAGCTGCTGCAGCGTCCAGAATGGTGCGGAGTTCCGCTTCGGCTGTAGCGGCGTTCTCTCCCGGAATGGTTCGTCGTTCCAAGGAGATGGTGCATTCAGCCGGGTAGCTGGAGAGTTCCTCTCCGCCCTTGATCAGGGAGGCATGGATGTTGCCGGTGCCGAGAGTGGGGTGGCTCGGACCTGTGAGCAGCGTGCGGGCCAGCCCATCGATCCCGGTCAGGAACCGGCCAGCCTTGGCAATGGCGTCGATACCAAGATCAGGTCGGGAGCCGTGTGCTGCGGTGCCGTGAATGGTGACGTCGAACCAGGCGAAGCCGCGGTGGGCGATGACAACATCTTCGTGAGTAGGTTCGGCCACGATGGCTGCATCCGCGGTGAAAAGCCGAAGTACTTCTTCGGTGCCGGCACTGGCAAACTCTTCGTCGGCGACGAGCGCAACGATGATGTCACCGCGGCGCGGCTGACTGGCAGCGGTCGCTGCCGCAATCATGATCGCTGCGATGCCGCCTTTCATGTCGAAGGTTCCGCGACCGTACATCTTGCCGTCCTCGATCCGTGGATCGAGTGGGTCACCGTCGTAGCCGGCCAGGGTAACAGTGTCAAGGTGTCCGTTGAACATCAGCGCTTTTCCCCCTCCTGTTCCTGGAGCTACGGCGACGATGGAGGGACGCCAGGGGGTGGCTTCCAACCGGGTGGTTTCGAATCCGTGCCCGGCCAACCATGTTTCGGTGAAGTCCGCAATGGCCCGTTCGCCCGGAGCTCCTGGAACGAGCCCCGGGTTCACTGAACTGATCCGGACCAGCTCCTGCAGGAGGGCCGAAGGGTCCGCGATGAGTGGCAACACATTCGGGGTGGACTGAAGGTGTGACATTGTCTTTCCTTCCTTAGCGCAGTGGGTTAGCGGCAAGGCCCTCGGTGCTGACCAGCACGATGATGGAGTCTTCGTTAATCCCCAGATCGTTGCGGCGCAACTCATCTGCGAGGGCGTTGCGGACGCCGGCGAGTGTGGAGGCACCGCAAGGGCCAGCGTCCTGCCCCAAAACCGATAGGTCCATGACGGCGTCGCGGCATTCCTCCTCGGTCACTGTTACAGCAGCGTCAAAACCGCCCAGCAGCGACGGCCACCCAAGTTCTGAGGGCGTCCCGCAGTTGAGGCCAGACATGATCGTGGGGAAGCTTGTGTCAACAGTGACCGGTTTCCCGGCCAGCAGTGATTGGGCGATGCAGGCGGCGGTTTCAGGTTCCACGCTCAGCAAGGAGGGGGCCGGGCTGTTGGGGTTGCGGTAGTGGTCAACCATCGCGTGGGCCAGCGAGCCGACGCCGACCGGGCAGGCAACGAGGTCCGGTTCCAGCATGCCAGCGCTGGCGAGGACTTCGTCGATTTCGGCGAACAGTGTCGTGTAGCCGTCGACGATCCACTGCGGAATGTCGGTGTAGCCGGCCCAGGAGGTGTCCTGCACGAGGAGGTCTGCCTCATTGCATTCCGTTGATTTGGCGGCCGCAGCGACGACGTCGTCGTAGATGGAGTCCAGTTCCACCAGGTCAGCGCCTTCACCATGGATGCCGTCCAACGCGGCTGAGCTGAGGCCCGCCGGCACATAAACGCGGGCTTTCAGGCCGAGCAACCGACCCATGCGCGATACGGCGCGGCCGTGATTGCCGTCCGTAGCGGTCACGAGGACGGGGAGGTTTTGGGCAGGTACTTCGGTGTGGAGGAAGTCGCGAAGTGCCGGGACGGTCATAGTGTCGGCTTCCAGACCGAACTTTTCACACAAGGCACGGCAGACGGCCCACGAAGCGCCAAGAATTTTGAACGCAGGCAGCCCGAGACGGTTGGACTCGTTCTTAATGAACACGTGTCCGACGCCCAGCTCAGCGGCAAGTGAAGGAAGAGAGGTCAGAGGTGTGGGCGCATAGCCCTCCAATGTGCGGTGAAAAGCGGCGGCAGACGACGGTGGCGTGGTCCGCCAGCCTCGGGCGGCGGGCTTGGAGTACCAGTAGGCGGTGTGAGTTGAAGACATATATCCATCTTGAATCCCGCCATGATAAAGAAAAAGTTGGTATTTACGGACGTTCGTATCCACTTCTTCTTCACCTTTCGCTTCGTCCCTTTCTACCGCGCAAAAGATTCGATGTTCGGTTTTCCTGAACTAAATCCTTAGGATGCTTTTGCTGTTCCTGCGGATGCCTTGTGTGGCACATTTCACTTGGTAAGAAAAACTCGCGCAGCATTCAGCTCCACGGCGTTGGTGCCGGGGATTGCCGGAACAGCCGGCGCGGGAACTCAAGAAGCGGTCCCTGGATGCTGTCCTCTGTTGAAGTCAACAGACGAAGCACGGGAACGCGAGGGATGGCCCTCATCGCAGTCGCGTGTTTGATCCCCTAAGCAGGCTGACCTCAGATGACGGCGACGGTGGCACCGAACCTATGACTGAACTGTAGTCAGGGCCAGTGCGTGCCCCATACGACAAGCATGGAAAGCAAGGCCGGGATGGATCATTCCGGCATGGAAAGAGGAACCCATGAAAGCACCAAGCCCGACTCGCGATATGTCGAATCAGGGCCCCGCCCTGCATCGACCCGACTTTTCCCACGAGCAGGAAGGCTACAAGAAGGCGCTGTCCCGCCGACAAATGCAAATGATTGCTATCGGTGGCGCGATAGGCACCGGGCTGTTTCTTGGCACAGGAGGACGCCTGGCCCAGGGCGGGCCCATGATTGTTGTTGTCTACGCAGTTTGCGGCTTTTTTGCCTTCGTCGTCATGCGCGCCCTGGGTGAACTGGTCCTCCACCGGCCATCGAGTGGCTCCTTCGTTTCCTACGCAAGAGAGTTTTACGGCGAGAAACTCGCGTTCATCTCCGGGTGGATGTCCACGCTTCACAGCATGCTCTTGGTCGTCGTGGGTTCGACAGCCGCCGCCGTATATCTGAAGCACTGGAGCATTTTCGAGGACGTCCCCCAGTGGATCCTCGCCCTCTCAGCCTTGGCTCTGGTAATGGCCCTAAACCTGGTTTCCGTCAAGGTCTTCGGGGAACTTGAATTCTGGTTCTCGCTGATCAAAGTCACAGCGATTGTTGCGTTCCTCGTCGTGGGCCTCGTGGTACTGATCGGTGGCTTCCCCAGCGACCTCGGTGCAACAGGCATGACAATGCTTGCGGAAAACGGCGGGCTGCTGCCGAACGGCGCATCATCGATCGCCTTCTCTATCGTCCTGGTAGGTGGCGTCGTCTTTGCCTACGCCGGAGTGGAGCACATTGGAAACGCTGCCGGTGAGGCTGAAAACCCCGAAAAAGTGATTCCCCGGGCCATCAACAGCATCATTATCCGCATCTCCATCTTCTATGTCGGTTCGGTGCTTCTGCTGACTCTGCTTCTGCCTTCGAGCGCCTACAGCAGCACTGAAAGCCCGTTCGTGACCTTCTTCAGGCACTTCGGAGACCCTGCCACCGCCGTGATCGTAGCCGGAATAATGAACCTGATCGTTCTCACGGCAGACCTGTCCGGCCTCAACGCCAGCCTTTACGCCGCCGGCCGCATCCTCCATTCACTGGCCCAGTCGGGCGCCGCCCCGGGCTTCGCTGCGAAGATCAGCAAGCGAGGCGTACCCTACGGCGGGCTCATGCTCACCGGCATAGCCGGTGTCGCCGGTGTTTTCCTCAACGTTATCGTGCCGAAGTACGCCTTCGAGATTGCAATCAGCACCGCAGCCCTGGGCACCATCTGCGGTTGGGCCACCATCATCCTCTGCCAGATGCGTCTTCGCCGCTGGGCTCAAGAAGGCAAGCTCGTTCGCCCGCAATTCCGCCTCTTCGGTGCACCCTTCACCTCATGGCTCACCTTGGGGTTCCTCGCGACTGTTGTCGTGCTGATCGGCATGAACTACCCAACCGGCACCTGGACCGTGTCCTCCCTGGGGGTCATCATCCCACTGCTCGTGCTCATGTGGTTCTGGCGCAAACCGAAAATGCTTGCCTTGGCCCGTGGACGCCAGAATGATGGGATGACTGTCCCCGCCATGGCTTCATCCCCGATAGAAGGCACCCCAACTCCGCAGCCCAACGAATCAGAACCTGTGTCCTAGACCTAAAACAACAGCGGTAAAGCGTGGTCGGGCAGCGTTGCCCGGCCACGCACGAGTAGCCTTTGTTCGAGCCACCGTGGGCTTCGGACAAAGGCTACTTCTGTTGCGCCTGATGATTTCCTGGTGTCATCGAATTCTCGCCATTGTCGGCTCCGCTAACGACAGGCTCGAGACATGAGTTGAGGATCATGTCCAGTTCGTGAGTCTTCTGCAACCGGCGTATTCGGGATCAGAGGATTTGGCTGGGGTTTTCTGCCTGACCGTGGTGCACGAAGTTATGCCCATCGATGTGGCACTGGCTACAGGTGGCGCCCCAGACGGACTGAAATGCCCATTAGGGGGTTGCTGCGAGACGGAGTGCATTCCGGACGGCCACGATGGCTGGATGATCGTTGGCCACAGTCCTGGTGGTAGCCACTATCCGTCGGGAGTGATCGTCGGCCAGTTGGCTTCGTACCGCTCCGCCTTCCGGCGCTGGCAGCAAATACGGTAGGAACGATACTGCCAACCCGCGGGCAGCAAGGCGCTCATGGACGATGACGTCCCTCGACTCGAATTGGACGTCGGGCTCAAACCCCGCAGCACGGCATACGGAAACCGCCCACTGTCTGGCCGGACTTGCCTCCGGCTCCATAACCCATGGGAATGTGGCGTAGTCGGCCAAGCTTTTCGGTGTGGGAGCTCCTGAAGTGACCCCGAGACTCATGGGGTCATGAAACAGCAGTTGCTGACTGAGCATGTCCGATCTGGCGAGTTGCTGACCGGGGAAAACCTCGTCGATGACCAGGTCAAAATGGCGCGGCAGCAGGCCTGTTCGTGCAACCTGTGAGGATGCTTGCACGACCTCCACTCTTAGCGCTGGGTGGCTCTTCTGCAAGCTCAGCAAGGCGGCAGGGACGAGAGTCAGGGCTGCTGTTTGGAAGGTCGCGATCCGTACGGTGCCGCCGATGTCCTCGTGGGCCTTGGCCAGATCCGTTTCCGCTTGTTCGAGCTGGGCGAAGACCCGTTCGGCGTGTGCCACCAATATGTGTGCCTGCGGGGTCAACCGTAAGCCACGCCCGTCGGGCTGCAGCAACTGCGTGCCAACTTCACGTTGCAACACGCTGAGTTGCTGCGATACCGAGGCGGAACTGTAGTTAAGTGCTGCGGCCACAGCAGCGATGGTTTCGCGGTAGTGCAATTCCCGTAGCAGGCGCAGCCGGTGGAGGTCGAACTTCATGGGGTCCATAATCATCGGCCTTAAGTTTTTCCAAGTGAAAATCACAGGTATATCTCACTCTTCTAAAGAGTGCAATCGAGCCGAATGAGGCCAAGGATGCCGACCGCCCCGGATCGATCGATGATTTCGACCCGCGGTTTCCCGGCACTCCCGGGTTGCGGTTCCTGCCACATCGGGCTGTGCCGGGCGAGGCGAGCAGTGCGGAGGGTGGCTCATGTCTTGGCGGCCCTTGCCGCTCTCTGGCTGACGATGAAGCCAAAAGGCAAGTGGAACGGTATCCCTGACGGAGCGAGGCCGCACCTACTGGCCGGGGAGTGTGGGAGCGTTCCGCGCTACGGAAAGGAGGATACTGCGCCCGCAAACGGCACTACGGCCGCACGAATGCGGCCGTAGTGGTCTTTTTCTGCAGGCTACATCCGCCGATGCGGCCCTAGTTCGTTTGCCAAACGCCACCATGAGTTTGGCGGCGCCAGTCCGCTACGGCAAAGAGGTTGCCGGACCGGAAACCTGCACCCACCACTGCCCCGTAAAGGTCAGAAGCTGAATCGGCAAATCGCAGCTCGTGGCTTCTGGTGGCGAGCGTACCGACAGCGTCATGGTCCGCCGGGATGACCACGTGTCCGTTCTGGCTTCGCCATCGGGGGTTGACAACTGCTCTCGCCAGGTCGGTACCACCTCGAGCTGCGGCGAGCACCTGAAGGAGCGTCTGCACCTGCCCGTCAGCCCCTGGCGTGGCAAGGGCGTACCGCGCTCCATCAGCGGATCGGACCAATGAGGGTGCCAATGTGTGTACCGGACGCGCACCTGGTCGAAGGGCATTTCGTCCTGAGGTGAAGCCAGCAGCTCGGTTGTTCAGGCGGATCCCGATCTCCGGAACCCAAATGCCTGATCCAAAGTCATCGAAGACCGATACCAGGGAGGACACGATGAGCCCGCTGGCGTCGGCGGTGGCTACCCCGGCAGTGTGCAAGTACGCCCGCGGACCCGATCGCGGTGTAGCGCGGTCCAGGTCGATGGTGATCGGACGGCCGAGCAGTTCGGCTCCAATGGCACAGTCATCCCGCCACTCGAAGATTGCTCCCGTGAGCTCCACGAGCACGTGGTCGAGGTCGTGGGCGTCGAAAGTGTCAAACCTGGAATCGAGCCAACCCAACGCTGCGGCCAGCAGGACGCCCTGGGAGGAGGGTGGCTGTACAGATACAGTCCCGCCGTTCCACCCGACGGATATTGGCGGCCCGACTTCGGGAGTGTTGGCAGCGAGATCATCCAGGCTGAGCGATCCTCCGCGCTCGGCGACAGCATCGACGATCGCCTGGGCAGCAGCACCACGGTAGAACGCATCCGGTCCGGAAGCGGCGATGGAGTCGAACAGATCCGCTTGCGCCTCCTGCCTCCACACATCCCCTGCATTCAGCGCCAGCAGCGGATCTCGCGGGGAAACGGTACTGATGCGTTGGCGCTGGCTGTGGATGGCCTTCAGTAGGTGCTCGTCAACGACAATTCCGTCGCGACAAAGCCGTTGTGCCGGCGTCAACAGGTCTGCCATCGGCATGGAACCGTGCCGTTGATGCATTTCGAACCATCCGTTGACGACGCCCGGAACGGTGACATGGTTCCCTACGCGCGTGAAATCCGGATCGGGCCACAACGAGGGAGACAAGCCCGTTCCATTGATCGCCATAGCTGAGTCGCCGGTATCGATAAGACACAGGCCATCACAGCCCAGCCCCGCAGACTGGGGGAGTACTACTGCCGTAGCGGCTTGGGCCGCGATGGCTGCATCCACAGCATTGCCGCCCGCTCTGCCTACTTCTTCTGCAGCAGCTGTGGCTAAAGGATGACCGGTGGCGGCAGCAAGGCTCATCTTCATGTTCTAGCCCCCGCTGACGATGCCGCGGCGAGGAAAGTGCAGACGTAGCGTCGTTCCGTAGGTGCCTGGGGCTTAATTCCGTTGTTGAGGACACCCGTCCTGGGCCGCGAATTATTGGACTGTTGATCACACCTTCGACTGATCGTCATGACCGTCCTTTCAGTAGTTACGACAGCCATTCTGAGTTTCGAACGGAGGTTAAGTAAAGCAAGATATTCGAAACAGAAACGTTCGGTTTTTCCTGCCAGATGTGTCTGTCTCCCTAGTCGTGGTGACTGCGCGCCTGCGCCAAGGAGGAGCGGGATGGACTTAGTCCAGCAACCACTGGTCATAGGCGGGTTGAATGAGATTCTGGAAGCGGGTTCAGTCTCGCCCGGCGAAGAACATGTAGGTTTTGTGGAATATTCCGTCCGCAAATCAACACTTTTTCTTTGGGATTCCTTGGTGAAGAATCAGCTTGACTCATCACGACCCGACGGCCCGTTTCGTCGCAACCGAAGGATAGAAAACTGTCTGTCATCGAAAAATCCAAAACCGAGCAAGCATCGCACAAGAAAGATCGCCTCAGATTGTGGCTGATGATTGCGCTCACCTTCGCCACCGGTGTCGTCGACGCTGTGGGATACCTGGGGCTCGATCACGTCTTCACAGGAAACATGACCGGCAACATCGTTATTCTCGCCATGGCGGTAGCAGGCGGTGACAACCTCCCGGTGATGGGGCCCCTGATCGCGCTGGCCGGCTTCGTTGCCGGGGCTGCCATCGCAGGCCTGGTTCAGGCTAAGAGCGGTCCTCTGTGGAACCGCCGCACCACTGTCCTTATGGCGGCCGCGACACTACTTTTGAGTGCCGCTTGCATTTTCACCTTCGTCTCCAGCCGTGACTTATCGGCTGAAGCCAGCATTCTGCTCGCAGCTGTCATTGCTTTCGAGATGGGTGTGCAGGCCTGCGTGGCCAGGCGTCTTGCGGTCAAGGATGTCACCACCGTAGTGGTCACATCGACGCTCGTTTCGCTGGCCGGCGAGTCTCTCATCTCCACAGGGAAAGGGCGCGTACTCAACCGGCGGTTGGCGGCAATTCTCGTGATCTTCGCAGGCGCCGTAGCTGGAACACTGCTGCTCCACGTTCACATCGGACTGGCAATAGCCCTCGGCGCCTTGGTCACGCTGCTTGTGACCGTAAAAGCTCACTTCTCCTGGAACTCAAAGACTCCGGTTCAGTAACTGCGTACGGGAATCGGCAAGACCTCCATGTCGCAAACGCCGAAGGGCCGCTTGAGGAGGAATTGAACCTGAATCTCACCGTAATCCGGTGACTTCAATCATCAGCACCCCCGAGGTCGCCTACCGGAATTACCGCGGCGATCATCATCGTCGAACTACAGTCAGAATCTTGATGGGGAAGGACGCTCAAATGGGACTTCATATAGAACATGACTGGCGCGTTGTGCTCGGCCAAGTCGTCCAAGTCAGGAAAAGCGCCGACGTGGTGCGGACGGGCCGCGTTGATGCCGTGACACGCGAAGGGACCATTCTGTGGCTTGCAGCCGATGGCGTACATCAACGAGTAACGGTTCAACGGGCGGACGGATTTGAGGTCTGGATCCGATACAAGTGGGAATCAGACTGACACAGTGACGGCCGGAAGAGGGAACGAGGGAATTTCCCGATACTCGCGGAACATGATTCCAAGACCCTGCAGTCGCCAGTGATGGGTCTTCGACGAACCAGTCGGTCCGCCCTGACGACGAAGGTATATCACTGCTGGCAGAGACGCTCAGGACCCAGGGACTCCACAGCTCAGGCCGCATCGGGGTTCCGATGGGACGTGAAACTCACCTGCGCATGCCATTGGCTGACTGGGAGGTCTTAGGGTCGCTTCTTCCGTCCGTGACCTTCACGGACGCGAAAGAAATCATCAAGAGCCTGCGGATGATCAAGTCAGAAGCGGAAGTCCAGAAAATCGCGCACATCTGTGCTGTCGCCTCCAATACCTTTGACAACGTTCCCAAGCTAGCGGCACAAAGGAGTCCCGCTCTCGGAGGTCTTCACGGCCTTCAAGCTGGAGCTACTGACTCAAGGGGCGGACGACGTTCCCTACCTCGCCGGAGCCTCAACCAAAGACGGGTATGACAACGTCTCGAACGGGGGGATGTGCTCATGATGGATAGAGGAGTCGTCTTCGACGGCTACTTCTGCGACTTCGACAGGAATTACATCCCCAATGATGAGGCGCGGAGGGGTTACGACACTTTGTACCGCGCCACCGAGGCCCGGCTCGAGGCCGCCATACCGGGTACAACAGCTGCTGATCTGCACCGCGCCATGCTTGGTGTCATGGAACGGGACGGATACCAAGGGGGCAATGTTGGGCGGTTGGGTTACGGGCTTGGAATGCAGCTTACCGAATGGCCGTCCCATACCAGGGAGGACCGCACGGCCTTGAAGCCCGGGATGGTCATTACCCTGGAGCCGTCCCTGTACATGTCCGAAGGCAAGAGCATGGTGCATGAGGAAAATCTGGTCATCCGCGAGGACGGCCGTCCTGAACTTCTGTCGCGACGAGCGTCACGGGAGCTTCCCGTGCTCGACTAAGAGCCCCGGAAGCTGAGCCCCAACATCATAGACACAGTGCCGGATCAGCCTTCGGGCAGGCCCGGCGCTGTGTCGCAGTCCCAGACATCAGGGCATGCGGAGCCAAGAAGGGCAACCAGCTCCAGTGGGTCCTGGCCCGATTCCTGCTCGACGAAATTCGACGCGCCAGGCACCGGCGGCTGGATCGGCAGGCAGCTTGTTTCACGTTCACCGAGACGCCCACACAATATGCCAAGCCAATGGCAGGACCGTTCAATACCCACTCTGGGGTACTGAACGGTCCTGGTTGGTGCTTGGAACAGACTCACGTGTACTACCTATATCGACATCGTCCCGATCTCACTTGTACTAGCCGGTGCCCAGATGCTCCAATCATGCTCGGAGCTAAGACGCTTGTGGAGTCTTAGCGCGAGTCATTCCGTCGTTTTGGAGAAACGAGCAAGGTAACCGGTGCCGGATTCATGGATGTGGGCACCCATCAGCTTGTCGGCCTGCTTGAGGTCACCAGCGTCGATGGCCGACATGATGGCGCGGTGCTCGCCCCAGGATTGCCTTCCCCTTGTACCCACGTCAGCGGCGTAAAGCCATTCGATCTTGCCTGAAATCTGACGCAGCAAGGCAGTGAGGGATCCACTGCTACCAAGCTCTGCTACACCCAGGTGAAAACGGATGTTGAGTTCCGGAAGCAGATCGAGGCGTCCTTCGGCGATTGCTGCGTCTCCAGCGTCAAGGATTTCTGCAAGTGTCTTGCGTGCTTTCCACCATTCGGGGTTGGGCGTACCGCTGGAATACTGCGCGGCTGCTTGCTTCGCCGCCCGCCGGGCCGTTGCTCTTTCAAGAGCTTCCCGAACGATGAAGAGATCGCCTGCATCGTCGACCGGGATTTCTGCGACGGTCGAGCCAGCGTATGGCTTGGACTGTACAAACCCTTCAGCCTCCATTGCGCGCAGGGCCTCGCGAACAGGAACCCTTGAGATCCCGTATTTCTGTGCCAGAGCAGCCTCAGTGATTCGGGTGCCGGGCGATAGCCTGCCGAAGATTATGTCACGGCGGATCTCGTCCTGAACGCGCTGTTTGGGCGCCATCTCCTCTGGTGGTACGGAGGGCACTGTTGTCTTAGGCTGCGAATGCTGCACCGGGGATCGCTCCTAGTAGCTCTTTGGTGTAATCGGCTGCAGGCGCATGATACACCTGTTCCACCGCACCGTTCTCAACTACCCGGCCGGCCTTCATGACTACGACGTTGTGCGCAATCTGACGTACGACCGCGAGGTCATGGGTGATGAAGAGATAGGTCAGGCCCAGCCTATCCTGAAGGTCTGTCAGGAGCGTCAGAATTTGTTCCTGTACCAGAACGTCAAGCGCAGAAACGGCTTCGTCGCAGATGATGAGTTCAGGTTCCAGAGCGAGCGCCCGGGCGATGGCTACTCGCTGACGTTGCCCACCGGAGAGTTCACTGGGCCGTCGCTGAGCTACGCCTCTAGGGAGGTTCACCTGGTCCAAAAGGTCGGCAACCCGGCGACGGCGGCTCTCTCTGTCCCCCACTTTGAAGATACGCAGCGGCTCATCGATGAGGTGTTCAATGCTGAAGGTTGGGTTGAGGGAACCGTAGGGGTCTTGGAACACAGGCTGGACCATCCTGCGCAGGGCACGGCGGTCCTGGCCACGGCTTGCGGCAGCGCTTTGACCTGCGATTAGAGCTTCGCCGGTGGTGGCGGTTTCGAGCCCAAGGATGATCCGCGCCACGGTGGTTTTGCCGGAGCCGGATTCGCCGACCACAGCTGTGGTTGTTCCACGGCGGAGACTGAAAGACACCTCGTCCACGGCATGCACGATGCCGCCGCGACGACCGCGGAGTTTGTATTCCTTGGAAAGGTTTTTCACCACCAGGATGGGTTCCGTTATGTCATCCGATGTCGGTTCTGCCGTCGATGGGACCGTATCCAAGGCAGCGACTACTGACGGAGCTGCGGCCACCAGTCGCTTTGTGTACTCTTCCTGAGGGTCGAGCAGGATCTCTCGCGGTGTACCTATCTCCACGATGCGGCCATCGGCCATCACAATGATTCGATCGGTCCGATCAGCGGCCAAACCCAGATCGTGAGTGATAAACAACAAAGATGTTCCGCGTGCGTCCACCAGGGTCTGCAAGTGGTTCAGGATCTTCCGCTGCACGGTGACGTCCAGAGCTGAGGTCGGCTCATCGGCGATGAGCAATTCCGGTTCTCCGGCGAGGGAAACGGCGATCAGCACACGTTGACGCATACCGCCGGAGAACTCGTGCGGGTACTGCCCGAAACGGCGTTCGGCATCCGGAATGCCTGCCTCACTCATGAGTTCCACTGCGCGCCGTTTCACCTCCGCCCGGCCCTTCATACCGTTGCTCCTCAGGGCATCTGAGATTTGGGCTCCTACCTTCATGGTGGGGTTCAGATTGGACATGGGGTCCTGCGGTACCAGGCCTATCCGTTTGCCGCGGATGGTTCGCATTTGGGCCTCGGAGGCCGTGGCGAGGTCGTCGACATGATCTCCGCTGCCGAGTTTGATGGAACCGCGGGAGATGTAACCGCTTCCGGGGAGCAGACCCAGTATCGCACCTATGGTGGTCGACTTTCCGGAGCCGGACTGCCCTACGATGGCGACTCTCTCGCCTTTACGTATATCGAAACTCACGTTGTGGAGAACGGGAGTGTTCCCGAAACTGATCTCCAGGTTCTCGACTTTCAGGATGGTGGTCTTAGCGTCCTGCTGCATAGCCTTGTGCTCCTCTCGGGTTGGCGGCGGCCTTGAGCACGCCGGTAGCGGGATCGCTGACAACGGCCGACACCCGGCCAAGGGCCCAGTCTCCGGCTCGCGTAGTGATGTGACCGCGGCGCTCAAGCTCTGCGATCAGCTCCGCGCCCAGTCTGTCCTCAACCACGGCCCCTCCAGGTTCCCACGTTCGTGGCCAGAAGGAGCCCGGGATCGATGTTGTGTGCAATGCTGGCGCGTCAATTGCCTGCTGTGGCGTGTAACCACCCACTATGGTGCGCAGGATGTAGAGCAGCTGCCACTGATCTTGCTGGTCCCCGCCTGGGGAACCCAGGGCAACTGCCGGCTTCCCGTCCTTGAGTATCAGGGTGGGCGTGAGAGTGGTCCGGGGACGCTTACCTGCCCGGAGCGTCGAGGCTGCGCCGTCTTCCAGCCACGTCATCTGAAGGCGGGTGCCCAAACAGAAGCCGAGCTCCGGAATCGTAGGTGATGACTGTAGCCAGCCACCGGACGGTGTGGCCGCGATCATGTTTCCCCACCGGTCAACGACGTCAATGTGACACGTATCGCCGCGCGTCTCTCCGCTGCGGGATACCGTTGGTTCTCCCACGCCGGCCATTGACGTGGCCTGCTGACTGTCAAGGGTAGAGGGGCGGTATTCCGTTCGCAGGGGCGGGATGAACGGGTCCCTGCCGGGTACGGTGCCGGGGCGGAACTCGTGAGAGGCCTTGTCAGTGATGAGCGCCCTGCGTTGTGATGCGTACTCCGGGGAGAGTAAATAGTCCAAAGGGACGTCGAAGTCGCCATAGTATGCCTCACGGTCCGCCATCGCCAGCTTCTGTGCCTCAAGGATCGTGTGGGCACCGAGGGCAGTGGACGGGTCCAAGTATTCGTCGGAGAATCCCTCCAGGATCGCCAAGGTTTGAAGGAGCGCAGGCCCCTGACCCCACGGCCCGGTTTTGGCTATGACATGACCCCGGAATTCGAAGGTGGTGGCAGGCTCATAAGCAGCGTGCCCACCCGCTAAGTCTTCGAGGGTCATGACGCCGGCATGGTCGGTTCCCGAGGAATGCCGGTGTCTCTGTTGGCTGAGGGCCACAGCTGCTTTGGCCACGAATCCGTCGTTCCACTCGTTCCGGGCGGCGTCGATGCGTTCCTTCCGGGTCCGCGTTCCAAGGCCAGCTGCCGCCAGCCTTTCGAGAACGTCCGCATATGGCTCGTTGCGTATGATCTCACCTTCTTCCGGCACCCGCCCGTCCGTCATCCACAAGGCAGCCGAGGTTGGCCAGTGTTCGGTGAACAGGTCGGCGACGGCCGCGATGGCGTTGCCCACCCGACCAACTATCGGGTGCCCAAAGCGCGCGTATCCGATGGCGTACTGAAGGACGTCGGAGAGTTCCCAGGTGCCGTGATCACGCAGCAGCAACATCCACGCATCGACGGCTGCAGGTACTGCTGCAGCGAGGGCGCCGGAGCCAGGAACCATTTCCAGGCCCTCAGCGAGGAAGTGCTCGCGGCTGGCCCCCGCCGGAGCCGGTCCTTGGCCCATAAGCACTACGGGTTCGGAAGGCTTTTCGGCCGTGGCAAAGATGCCTGTCATGTCACCACCGGGCCCGTTGAGGTGAGGTTCAACGACATGGAGTACAAAGGCTCCTGCCACGGCGGCGTCGAATGCGTTGCCGCCGCGCTCGAGCACTGCCTGCGCCGAAGCAGTTGCCAGCCAGTGTGTGGAAGCCGTCATGCCGAAGGTGCCTTCAAGGGTGGGCCTGGTCGTGAAGGACGGCGGTTTGGTGTAGGTCGCTGGAGTCACTTTCGGCTCTTTTTCTTGGGGCTCGTATTTGTGGGGTCCATGGCATCGCGCAGAGCGTCGCCGAAGAGGTTGAAGGCCAGACAGATCAAAGCAATGCCAATTCCGGGGAAGATCGCTGCGGAGGGTGAACGGAAGATGTATTGCTGCGCGTCGGAGAGCATGATCCCCAGGCTGGGTGTGGGTGGTTGGATCCCCAAGCCCAGGAATGAGAGGACAGCTTCGCCCAGCACCGCCACCGGCATGATGACCGTGGCCTGCACAATGATCGCCGATACTGCGTTGGGCAGCACGTGCTGGGCCATGATCCGCAGTCCTGATGCGTCCATGGTGCGTGCCCCCAGCACGAAGTCGCTCTGTTTTATGCGCAGAGTCTCGCCTCGGACGACTCGGATCATGGTGGGAATCTTGGCAATGCCTAGCGCGATTGCTGCGTTGGACAGGCTGGGTCCATTAATTGCTGCAAGGCCGACAGCGATAATCAGGAAGGGGAAGGCCAAGGTGACGTCTGTGAGGCGTGAGATGACGGCGTCAAAGCTCTTCCAGTATCCGGCGAGCAAGCCCAACGGTGTGCCGACAAAGACTGCCAGAAGTACTGCCAACCCACCAACCTGCAACGATGCCTGGATGCCGAAGATCATGCGGGAGAGGATGTCCCTGCCCAAGTCATCTGTGCCGAGAAGATAGCCGACGGTAAGAGGCTTCTGAAAGGGTGTGTCGAAGTGGACTTCGGCGGGGCCGTATGGAGCGATGACTGGTGCCAGAATTGCCGCGAACACCACTAAAACGAGCATGACCCCTCCCGCTATGCCAAGGGGATTCTGCCGCAATGAACGCCAGATCCTGCCACGGGCTGAGCCCATGCCCTCGGAGTTGCCGGATCCTGCTACGGGTGCGGGGCCCTTGCCTGTATCTGTTGGAATGGTTTCGGTGGCTGCCATTAGCTGCCTCCTCCGACTCTGATTTTCGGGTTGACTACGGAGTACAGGACATCCACGGCCAGGTTGATGATGATGTAAGCGACCGTGATGATGAGCACCACGGCTTGGATGACCGGATAGTCACGGGTGAACACTGCGTCCAGAGTGAGTTTCCCGAAGCCGGGGAGCGCGAAAATCCGTTCGGTGACCACCGCACCGCCAATCAGTCCTCCAAGCTGCAACCCGACGATGGTGACTACTACTATCAGCGAGTTACGCAGCCCGTAACGCACGAGCACGCGTCCGCGGCCCAAGCCTTTCGCTCGTGCTGTCCGCACGTAGTCAGCCCTCATTGTTTCGATCATTGAGGCGCGTGTCTGCCGCATGATCACTGCCGCCAACCCTGTTCCGAGGATGAAAGCTGGCAAAGTGAGATAGTAAATGCCCCGCAGAGGGTCTGCTGCCAAGTCCACGTACCCCGATGCAGGGAACCACTCGAGGGTCACCGCCAGGTAGAGGATCGCCATCATGCCCAACCAGAAATTGGGGACGGAGAGGCCCACGAGAGCGAAACCGTTGGCCACCCATTCCGGCCAGCGTCCGCGGAACCGTTCAGCGATGACGCCAAGGACGATTCCGACGACGATGGCAACCACAATGGCGTAGGCGGAGAGCCACAAGGTAACCGGAAGCGTGGCCCCGATCAGGTCAGTAACAGCTGCCCCTGTGCGGGTGGATTGGCCGAAATCGCCACGAAGTACATTGCCGAGGAACGTCAGGTATTGCGAAATCAGAGGTTGGTCCAGTCCCAGCTGTTCGCGGATGGCTTCTAGCTGTTCCGGACTGGCTTCTTCGCCTGCCATGGCCAGCGCTGGGTCGCCCGGGAGCTGGCGGACGCCGATAAATATGATGACTGAGGCAAGAATCAATGTCACGGCCGAATGCCAGAGACGGGTGCCGACATAGCGGATCATGGTGTCTGCCCTTCTGAAGGCTCGTCAACAAAGGCGGCATTGCTCAGGTGGACAACGCCGTCGGCAAAGGTTTCGACGCCAGCAATTTTGGTCGTGTAAGCCGTCAGGCTACGCGCCCGGCACAGATAGATGATGGGGTTGTCTTCCTGAAGTTTCTCCACCGCCTGGCCGTAGATTGCGGCTCGTTCGTCGAGAATGCTGGTCTTTGCGGCTGCGGAAAGCAGATCGTCCACTTCCCGGCTGTTGTACCCGGAGAAGTTGTTTGAACTGCCCGTGCCCAGGAATCTCACCATGTTGCTGTGTGGATCCATGCGGCCGGACCAGCCAAGCAACAGCATCTCGAAATCTCCGCGAGCCTGAATATCCAGCAAAGTGGAGTACTCCACGGGGATTATTGTGAGGTCGAAACCTCCCTCGATGGCGACGGCTGCCTGCAAAGCCTGTGCGAAGCGGAGGGTGTCCGGTGAGTTGGAAACTTTCAGTTCGATTTTGTAGGGGGCTTTGACTCCGGCCTCCTCAAGCAGCCGGACGGCGCCGGCCGGATCATAGGGCGGGCAATTCTCGCTCTCGGGCGTACTGAAGCGGCTCGACTGCGGAATAGGCGAACAGGCAGCTTGGTACCAACTGTTGAATACTGTGTTCACCAAGGCTTCGCGGTTGATGGACATGGACAGCGCCCTGCGGATGGCCGTTTGTTGGGCCAAAGGCGTGTCGATGCGGCCCGCTGGTTTGCCCGCTCCCGCTGTGTTGCCAATGTTGATCGTGAGCCCTTCATAACCCAGCGATTCGACCTGGAGCACACCGATGCCGTCCTCCTGGATCAAGGCATCGATGTCCTGCGGAGAGATCGTATCCGCGACGTGGACGTCTCCTGAACGAATGTTCGCTGCTCGAATGTTGGCGTCGGCCATAATGCGGTACGTAATGGTGTCCAAGTGGACGTTCTGTGCATTATAGAACAACGGATCCCGCTCCACCTCGATGGAGGTCTGAGGTACACGCTTCACAAATTTGAAGGGACCCACGCAGACGGGGTGGTCGCCGAAGTTCTTCCCGGCAGACTCGAGTGCCTGTGCCGAGAGGATCATGCCTGCGCGGTCGGTAAGAGCTCCCGTCAGGGGCGCGAACGGCTTCTTATAGTTGATCCGGACGGTGTTGGCGTCGGCCGTTTCGATGCTGCTGATGGGGCCAAGATCGGACTTTGCGGATGAGCCAGGCAAGTTGAGGTGTCGGTCGAGGCTGATGCGCACGGCCTCCGCATCGAACTTGGAACCATCGGCAAAGACAGCGTCACGGCGTAGCGGGATGGTGACCGTAAGGCCGTCAGAGGAGATCTTGGGCAGTTCCGTAGCCAGCTGAGGCACGGGCTCGCCGTTTGCATCGATGTCATATAGCTTCTGGCAGATGGTTTGCATGACATAACGCGTGTATTTCGACGTCGATGTCGATGGGTCGAGCTTGTCGGGTTCGGCGGAAAGTGCCATGACAAGATCTCCACCCTCTCGGACGCGCTCGTTCTCAAGGGAAACGCTTGTAACGTTCTTCCGTTCCGGCGGTTTCTCGAGGGGTTGAATGGGCTGGCAGGCGGTGGCCGCGATGAGAACAACGGCGGCGGCAACTCCAGCAGCAGCGGCGCGGGCTTTTCGGCTGCGCCGTGGCTGGACAGGTGTCGGATGTTCTGGAGGCAAAATTTGGTCCTCTGCTTGGATCAAGAATATGTATTCGAATCAGCACTGCATTGTGAGATTGAATACAATTGCGATCACTACGTTAGGCTTTGTATACCCTGGACACAAGCTTTTTATGCGAGGAGATTTTTCGTGACGCGTCGTTCTTCGGTCTCCACCGACAGATTGCACCTTTGGCTCATGCTCATCCTGACCTTCTCCACAGGAGTCATCGACGCCGTCGGCTACCTGGGCCTGGACCATGTCTTCACCGGCAACATGACAGGTAACGTCGTTCTTCTGGGAATGGCGTTCTCGGGCAGCAGCCATCTGCCGATCATTCGTCCGGCCCTTGCCTTGGTCTTTTTCATGGCCGGAGCGGTCGTGGCGGCGCGGATACTGCGCAAGGCGCCGCAAGGATGGTCAGGAAAAACGTCCGCAGTCCTGCTGGGCGTCTCTCTGATAACCGGGGGAGCAGCAGTCTACGTGGGGGTGGTCGATGTGCGCGCGGACCAGTTTCTGGGAAGTGCCACGACTTCAGTTCTGGCCCTCGTCATGGGCGTTCAGGCGGCCACCGCCAAATTGCTGAAAGTCCCTGAAATAACGACGGTCGTCGTGACGTCCACGATCACCGGCTTGGCATCGGATTCCCGGTTGGCCGGTGGAAACGGGAAGAACTGGGTCCGCCGCGCGCTAGCCATCCTACTCATCGGACTGGGTGCGGTTGCGGGCGGCTTCGCATTGATGGTCGGCCTCTGGCTTGGGCTGGCCATTTCCGCAGCGCTGGCTTTGGCGGTCACCCTCGCCGGGCATTTGCGGTACCGGCGAGACCGGAAGCTCGTTCGTGAGGAATCTGTCAGCGAAGAAGCACTTGTTCTGAAACGGTGACTCTCGTAACGTCGGGTCCTCAACGCTGACAGGGTAGCGACTGCGCAGCCGGGGACGACAGTTCCTGCAGCTGAGTACGCGTCCGGGCATTGACGTGGCGGAAGATCGGTGGAACAAGGCCGTTAGGGCTCAGGCAAAGAAGGTGCGCATTCGCCGCCAGGAACGCCGTGGCGGCGTTGGGTTGTGCCGACTCATTGACTCCGCGCACCAGCACTGTGCACGTGGCACCAAGGACGATGGCGGCCGGGTCGGCGAGACCCCGGCTTCCGGGGCTACCAACGATTAAGGTAAAGCTTATGGATCCGTACCAACTTAGCGTCTTACGCGAACTCGGCGATCATGGCAGTGTGGCCGCTACGGCCCGAGCGCTTGGGGTGAGCCCTTCGGCGGTCTCCCAGTCACTTGCCGCGCTTCAACGTAAGTTCAAGGCCCCTCTGACCCAGAAGCGCGGGAGATCCGTTGAACTCACTGATGCCGGACAGGCTCTCGCGGTAGCAGCTATCGCTGTTTCCGAGGCCATCACCCGCGCTGAAGCAGCCGTGGACGAGTTTGTCGGGGGCCTCGACCGGACAGTGCGTGTCAGTGCTTTCCACAGTGCCGCTGTGACGTTCTTTCCAGAGTTGGCTGCTTTGGAGCACACGGAGGGATTCCCAGTGGTTGAATGCGTCGATGAAGACGTCGATCGCGTGTCCTTCCCGGCTCTTACAGCCAGCTACGACATTGTGATCGGCCACAGAATGAGCCACACGCCCCCGTGGCCCAAGGACAGGCTTGCCGTGTTGTCATTGCTGCGGGAACCTATGGACGTGGCCATGCACTCCTCGCACGATCTGGCCATGAAGAAGTCACTGAAACCCTCGGACCTGGTGGGAACGACGTGGATCTCCACCCATACTGGTTTCTCACCGGCTGACATGCTTGATGCGGTAGCTGCTGCTGCCGGGTTCCCAATGCGCGTTGTGCACAGAATTAATGACTTCAGCACTGCCGCGGCCATGGTGTCTGAAGGCGGTCACCTTGCACTGCTGCCCCGGCATACAGTGAGGATTCCTGCATCCCAGGATGTGGTCCTGCGTCCGCTCGCAGGCGTGCAAACAGTTCGTCACGTGGACATGCTGGTCCGACCCGAACGGGTGATTCACCGAGCAGTGTCCGTTGTCATCGATGCCTTGCGCGGGATCGCCCAAACTCAGGTTCAAACCCCCTCAGTCAGGAGCGCCCATGCCTCAGAATCCTCGCGATGAGATAGACGCGCAGATTCTTGCCGAACTGCGGCGAAACGCCCGCATCAGTTTGGCTCAACTTGGTGAGAGGGTGCTGCTTTCCCGTAACGCTGTACGACAGAGAATCGAACGCCTGGAACGGGACGGCTTCATCAACGGCTACACCATTCAGGAATCAACGGGGGACGGCGCTCCCACCGTCAACGCAGTACTCCTCATTCAGCGCCACGACAGGATGCGGGGCGGTGACGTCATCGCTGGCCTGCGGGCCATTCCGGAGATCACAACCTGCGACGTGGTGAGCGGGGAGCTTGATCTGATCGCCAGGGTGGAGGCGCCGGACGCAGCAAGAATCCAGGAAATCTGGCGGCAGGTTTCGGAATTTCCCGGGGTAAGGGACACCACCACTGCTCTGTCCCTCACGACCGTCATAGACAGGCAGAGTCGACCTTAGGTATTGAGCTCTCAAACATTAAAGAACCCGGCGTTGCGGAAACGAGTATTCCGCAACGCCGGATTTGCTGCCGGCGGGTCAATGCAGGAGAGGCGACCACGCCCGCAGCGACGCCAGGTCGGCAGTGTCGGTCAGGAAGAAAGCTCAGTGCCAATCATCACTTGCCCCTAACCGTCCGCCCCGACGGGCTTGTTCGATCAGGCGCCTATTAGCGTC
The DNA here is from genome assembly GCA_050627125.1 of Arthrobacter sp. 21a14. GTDB lineage: Bacteria > Actinomycetota > Actinomycetes > Actinomycetales > Micrococcaceae > Arthrobacter. The sequence goes on from CP192487.1 coordinate 2,755,706, forward strand.
TCAACCTGCTCAGGCAAGAGCAAACCCTCACTCACAGCCAGGTCGAAGACACTTTGCCCGGAAGCAAGGGCGCGGTGTGCGAGTTCTGCGGCGACGGCGTAGCCCAGCAACGGGAGAAGGGAAGTGGCTTGCGCCGTGGAGGCCCTGGCCCGGGAGCGTAATAGATCCTCGTTCGCTTCGATGCCTTCAATGCAAAGCTCCCGCAGCACATCGGTCCCGTTGGTGAGCCAACTCAGTGATTGCAGCAGGGCGTGAGCGATGACCGGTTCGAAGGCGTTCAGCTGAAGCTGTCCGTTGTCGGCGGCCATGGTGACGGTGACGTCGGCCCCTGCAACGAGGAAAGCGATCTGGTTGACTACCTCCGGGATCACAGGGTTGACCTTGCCGGGCATGATGGACGAGCCGGCCTGGCGTGCGGGCAATCGGATCTCGGCCAGTCCGGTTTGGGGTCCGCTGGAGAGCAGCCGAAGGTCGCTGCAGATTTTCGAAAGCTTGATGGCGGTGCGTTTGAGCGCTCCTGAGAACGTCATGAACGCCCCGGTATCCCACGTTGCTTCGACGAAGTCATGGGCGCGGGTCAGCTGCATCCCGCTCACGGCTGAAAGCTTGTCGATGACGCGCTCAACATACTGAGGATCGGCGGTGATGCCGGTACCGATCGCGGTGGCGCCCAGGCTGCACTCAAGCAGCAGTGCGGCCGCTTCGCGTAGTCGACGCTGGTCTTCTTCCAAGGTCACGGAGAACGCTGTGAACTCCTGCCCGAGGGTCATGGGCACAGCATCCTGGAGTTGCGTGCGGCCAACCTTGGGGATGGCTGCGAAGGACTGGCCACGCTCGGCGAACGCTCCCGAGAGCAGGGCCAGTCGCTCCAACAAATCCTCCAGAGCGAACACAAGTGCCAGGCGCACCGCCGTCGGGTAGACGTCATTGGTGGACTGGCACTTGTTGACGTGCCCGATCGGGTCCACCACATCGTAGGAGCCCCGTGGGTGACCCATGGCTTCCAAGGCGAGGTTGGCGATGACCTCGTTGGCGTTCATGTTGGTCGATGTCCCGGCCCCGCCTTGGATGACATCCACCGGGAAAGCGTGGTCGACATCGCCCAAAGCCAAGGTGTCACAAGCTGCGGCAATGGCCTTACCGATTTCCGACGGAATCAAGCCCAGCTCGGCGTTGGTCAGGGCTGCGGCCTTCTTCACATGCGCAAGGGCCCGGATGAGGTGCCGGTGTGTTCCCAACTGGATGCCGCTGATGGGGAAGTTGAGGATGGCCCGTTCGGTATGGATTCCCCATAGGGCGGACCGCGGCACAGCCAGGGAGCCTAAGCTGTCTTGCTCGATTCTCACGCCTGCGATCATGAGTTAATCGCGATAACTTTAGGCTGCGTCATTTCCTCATAGGCGAAGTGAACGCCTTCGCGTCCCATGCTGCCGTACTTGGAACCGCCGAACGGCATCGCGTCATGCCGGTAGTCCGAAGAGTCATTGATCATCACTCCACCAGCGTCAATGGCCTTGGCTGTGGCCAGGGCGCGGCCCAAGTCTTTGGTGAAGACCCCGGCCTGCAGGGCGAACTCGCTGTCGTTAGCCAGTGAGATGGCTTCCTCGGCAGTGTCGAACGGCTCCACCAAAACCACGGGGGCGAACAGTTCCTCGCTCCAAGCCTCGCAGCTGCGGGGCACCCCGGTGAGTACAGCGGGGGTGAGGACCTGCCCGTTAAGGCTCCCTCCGGTCAGCAGCTGCGCCCCGGCGGCGACGGCGTCATCGATCTTCCTTTTCGCTTCCGCAGCGGAGTCACGACTGATCATCGGCCCCACATCGGTTTGTTCGTCGCGGGGGTCGCCGGTTTTCAGTGCCGAGGTTTGGGTGACGAAGTCCTGTACGAAGGTATCAAAGACCGATCGTTGGACAAGGATGCGCTGGGCGCCGATGCAGTTCTGTCCGGCAGCCCAGAAGGAACCGGAGACGCTGGCTTCGACGGCGGCGGTAAGGTCGGCGTCGTCGAACACGATGACGGGCGCGTTGCCGCCGAGCTCCATGGACAACCGCTTGATACCGGCGTTCGCCGCAATGGCCCGCCCGGTGGCAAAACCTCCGGTGAAGGAAACCATGCGAACCAGCTTGGAGGAGATGATGGTCTGCGCGATCGTGCGATCGCCCAGGACAACGGTCACGAACTCCGCAGGCAGGCCGGCCTCACGGAGCAAATCCACCAAAAGGATGGCCGTCAAGGGAGTCAGCTGCGATGGCTTGAGAATGACGGTGTTGCCCCCGGCGATCGCCGGGCCGAGCTTGTGCGCTACGAGGTTCAACGCGTCGTTGTACGGGGTGATGGCCGCAATGAGACCCAGCGGTTCACGCGTAAACCATCCCAGCCGGTTCTCAGAGCCCGCGAAGGAGTCGAACGGGATAACTTCGCCAACATTCCGGCGTGTTTCCGCCGCGGAAAGTTTGAGCGTGTTCACGGCACGGGAAACTTCCTTGCGAGCCTGCTTGATGGTCTTGCCGGCCTCGGCAACAATCAGTTCCGCGACCTTTTGGGAACGCTCCTGAAGAAGGCCAGCGGCGGTGTCCAGAATCCTGCCGCGCTCATGGCGCGGCATGGCCGCAGCCGTGGAAGCGGCGGAACTGGCACGGATCAGTTCCAGCTGTACATCTGCCTCGCTGCATTGGGGCAAGGTGGCCAGGACGGTGCCGTCAAACTTGTTGCGCACCACCAGATCGTTGATGGTGGCTTCGACCTTGGTCGCGGCGATGGCTGTTTCAGGCACGGACGGCTCCTTTGGCGAATTCGTCGACGGCAATGATGTCGGAGATGAGGGCGTACGCGGTTTCAACGCGGCCAGCGCCCGGGCCGGAAACCGTGACGGCACCGAGCAGGTCAGTCGTGAAGGACACCGCGTTGGTGGCACCGGAAATTCCAGCCAGCGGGTGATCAGCCGCCAAGGCCACGGGCTGGACGGTGGCGATGATACTGCCGTCTGCTTCGCGGCGTGCTTCACCGACAAGCTTCAAGCGAAGACCGTTTGCGAGGGCTTGGGCGACGTCATCACCCTTGATGTCCTGAATGCCCGTGGTTTCCACGTCACTGGGATCGATGTTGCCGCCGAGAAGTTCGTTGGCCAGGATGGCAACCTTCAAGCGAACGTCCGAACCACCGATGTCGGCGGTCGGGTCCGCTTCGGCGTATCCGAGATCCTGGGCCTCGGCGATAGCCTCGTTCAAGCGCAAACCGGCCTCCATCCGACCCAGCACGTAGTTGCTGGTTCCATTCAGGATGCCCTGCACAGCGTTCAGCTGGAGACCTCCGAGCATCTTGTGCGCAAGGCGGATCACGGGAGTGCCGCTCATGACGGCACCTTCGTACTCGAAACGCACGCCGTTGCTTGCAGCAAGCTTGCTCAGCTCGGTTCCCTGCAGGGCCACGGGTCCCTTGTTGGTGGTTACTACGTGCTTGCCGGACTCAATGGCCCACCTCACGTGGGAAACAGCCGGTTCGCCGTCGACCGGGCTGGTGAAAGTCGCTTCGACGACGATGTCGGCGGGGCTCTTCTTGATGACCTCTTCGTTGCGGGGATCGGAACTGCCGCCCGGCAGCCCGTCGAAGGAAGATCCGCGCGGCATGGCCAGAACAGCAGCGAGGTCGATGCCCTCGCCCTGGACGAGGGAGCCGAAGGCAAGGTCGGTGATGGCCACAACGCGGAGCTCGAATCCGAGGGAAGTGAAGCGCTGGGGTTCGTCGCGGATCAGTTCGGCCAGGGCGCGGTTGACGCCTCCGAAACCGATCAAGGCCAGATTGTAAGTAGTCACGGGATCTCCTTGGTAGGGCGGTGATGCTGCACTTTAAGCATCTGTCCCGGGAGTGTCAGTCCCCTAGGTACAAATAGCTCGTCGAAGGTGACGAAACGTCCAAAAGGCGCAGAAAGAGTAGACATATCGGCGGGGTAGAGGAGTTGGCGGAGGCTTCGAGCTCACCAGGGACCTCTAGCGACGGCGCCATGGCAAGTGTCTTGTCGACGATCGCTTCAAAACGCGGCACCAACGCCCGTCGCCTCTCACGACTTGCACTAAAAACACGCTGCCTTTCACCCGAAGCCGCTGCGATTCGCTCGTTTGGCTCGAAGAGCACAGGGCAAACTTCTGCCGATTCTTCCTTTAGCCTCCAGCAGTAACTGGGTGTCAGCCTTGAGATCGAAAGCGCGTGGATCCGTAAGACCATCCTTAATCTTGTATGAAGAAAGATGCTCTTGGAATGTTCGATTTGCATCCCTACCATTGCTCAAGTCACTGGCACGAGCATGACTCAGTCTTAGCCTTGGACTTGCATTGTTGCCGGTTCAAACACAACCACTGAGTACGCCCGCGCTAGCCCTACCTGCCGCACGGCGGCATCATCCAGAGGATTGCTAGACATGTCCAACAAAACTGCCTTGGAGCCAACGACGGCCTCCAGCCAGAATGATAATCCCCATCTTTCACGCTCGCTGAGCAACCGCCACATCCAGTTTCTTGCCATCGGCGGTGCAATCGGAACCGGCCTGTTCATGGGCTCCGGCAAGACGATTTTCGTTGCCGGCCCTTCGGTGATCTTTGTGTACATGATCATCGGCTTCATGCTGTTCTTCGTCATGCGGGCAATGGGTCAGCTGCTGCTGTCCAACCTGAACTACAAGTCCTTCAGCGACTTCGCCGCGGACCTTCTAGGGCCGTGGGCCGGCTTCTTCACCGGGTGGACCTACTGGTTCTGCTGGGTGGTCACCGGAGTCGCCGATGTCATCGCTATCGCTGGCTACGCCAACCAGCTGTGGCCGGGAATCCAACTCTGGATCCCGGGCCTGGCCACCATCATTATTCTGCTTCTCCTGAACCTGCCCACAGTGAAGGCATTCGGTGAGACCGAATTCTGGTTCGCGCTCATCAAGATCATTGCCATCCTGACACTGATTGTCGTGGGTCTGGTGATGATCTTCACCGGCTTCCAGTCCGATGCAGGAACAGCGAGCTTCACCAATCTCTGGAGCCACGGTGGCTTCTTCCCCAAGGAATTCATGGGCTTCGTGGCCGGATTCCAGATCGCCGTCTTTGCCTTCACAGGCATCGAATTGGCCGGTGCGGCCGCGGCGGAGACCAAGGATCCGGAGCGCAACCTGCCCCGTGCCATCAACGCCATCCCCCTGCGCGTCATGCTCTTCTACGTAGGCGCCCTCATCATCCTCATGTCCGTCACCCCGTGGACCGAGTTCAAGGCAGGACACAGCCCCTTCATTGCCATGTTTTCCCTGGCGGGCTTGGGCATGGCAGCTACCGTGGTCAATCTCGTGGTGCTCACCTCGGCCATGTCCTCCGCGAACTCGGGCATCTACTCAACGTCCCGGATGGTGTATGGCCTGGCCAACGACGGGGACGCCCCCAAGCTCCTCGGCCGCCTTTCCAGCCGCAAAGTACCCCAGAACGCACTGTTCCTCTCCTGCATCCTGCTGCTGGCCGGCGTCGCACTTCTGTATGCGGGCAAGGACGTTGGAGTCGCCTTCGACATGGTGACCACCGTTTCCGCCGTCTGCTTCATGTTCGTATGGTCGATCATCCTGGCCAGCTACCTCGTTTACCGCAAACGCCGCCCTGAGCAGCACGCAGCCTCATCCTTCAAGATGCCCGGCGGCATCCCGATGGTGTGGGTGGTGTTCGCGTTCTTCGCGTTCCTGGTCTGGGCGCTGACCACCCAGCCGGATACCCTCACGGCCCTGTTGGTGACGCCCATCTGGTTCGCCATCCTCGGCGTTGCCTATGCGATCGTCCGCAGATCGCCGCTGCATCAGGCCCGAGTGGCCGAGTGGCAGGCGATGTCCGACACGGGGAAGATCCCTGACGTCGTGGAATTCAGCGCCTAGGAGTTGATGCTGGAAAGTAACCTTGTCTGCCTCTGCCAGAGGCTAATTTGCCCTAAGACACGTGTTGGGGCGACTGCCGTCTTTCCACAAAGCTTCTAGGATCAGAGCTGCCGCGCTCCTACCGGGGCGCGGCAGCTTCTGGGCATTGGACGTTCGTTGAGCGGACCGTTTCCGGCTAAGGCAGAGCCTAGTGATCCAGGTTGTCCACGGCTGCGAGCTCGGCGCCGTTATAGCTTCGTGGCGAGCCAGCTGTTCGCCATGAACGGACTAGTCGCGGACTGGCAGCTGCTGCAATGGCGGTAATTGCGTTTGAGTTGTAACCTCGGCGTCGAGGAAGCCGGGTGCAAGATGTGCTCCGAGGTGAAGGGCTATGCGTCCGCATGACGGTCTGCCTTGCTTATCGAAGGACTCATGGCCCGCAACCCCGTTTTAACGTCCGCTTGTGGGGGGACATTTCGTGAGCGGTCATTGCCGCAGCTGTGGCGCAGCCGAAAAGTCACAGCATCCAATCATTGCGCCTGCGGGTGCTACCACCACCTCTTGCGCATGTCTGCTGCCCGATGTCATGGCTACTGGTTTGGGAACGTCTCGTCCAGTGCGTTGATTATGTCGTCGATGAGGTCTTCCGGATCTTCAAGTCCGATCGACAGGCGCAGGTGGCCGTACTTGAGGAAGGGGGCAGGGTAGGTCTCACCGCCACCGCGGCTCTCTGCGCCCGTGTGAACGATCAGGGTTTCGTCATGGCCCAAGGACACGGCTGAAGTGATCACACGCAGGTTACTCACAAAGCGGTTCTGTGTATCCGGGTCGCCTTCCACTGCGAATGCGAGCATGGCTCCGAATCCTCTGCCTCCGAACTGCTTGCGTGCAAGTTCATGCTGGGGGTGCGAAGCGAGCCCCGGATAGGTTACGTAGGCAATTCTCGGGTCCGTCTCGAGGGCAGCTGCCACTTTTTCGGCACTCTCTAAGTGCTGCTTCAACCGAAGCGGCAGGGTGACGGAGCCACGCATAATCATCCAGGCATTGAATGGAGAGATGGCGCCACCTGCGGCGAGGATCGAATCCAGCCTGATGCGGTCGATGTGCTCCTGGCGGCCGATGACAACTCCGCCCATGGCGTCGCCGTGGCCATTAATGTACTTCGTCAAAGAGTGCATGACGAAGTCAGCGCCGTCCTGCAAAGGACGATAGAAAGGTGGTGGTGTAAACGTCGCATCGATGCTCAGCAGTGCACCGGCCTCGTGGGCGATCTCGGCCAGGCCGGCTATATCGGCGACCTTGGTAGTGGGGTTAGCGACCGTTTCTGCGTGTACCAACCGAGTGTTGGGGCGAATGGCCGCGCGAACGGCATCCACATCAGAAACATCGACGAAGGTTGCTTCAATTCCGTATTTCTGGGGTAGCAGTTCGCTGAACAAACGCCAGACCACCTCATAGGTGACATCTGATACGACGACGTGATCGCCGGACTTGAGCAGGGCAAAGAACATCCCATGCAGGGCTGCAACGCCGGTGGCGAAAACAGCCGCTGCCTCACCGCCCTCGAGGGCTGACAGTTTCGTTTCCAGGGCCTGCTGGTTTGAGTTGGCGTTTCGAGCGTAGACGAGACCTTTGGGCTCTGACCAGTTCATGCTGGCGTAGTCCTCTGGCAACGAGTAGGAGTTTGCCATAATCAGGGGCGTGCGCAGCGCGCCACTTCCATGATCAATCTTGTTGCCTCCGTGTACGGCCCAAGTGGTTTCATGCACCGATGCTGGAAGGTGCTTATCCGGTTGTCGCTTCATGTCTTTGTGTCTTTCTTTTTGATTTTCCTGTGACTGGCCGATGGGGTGCCCTGGGGGCATGTAAGCGAGAACTGTCATCGTCATGAAGACTTGCAGTGAGAGAGCGATGAACTGTCCGAATAGATGCTCCACAATCCTTTCCAGCCGTGCTTGGTCAGGCACTTGCAGCCTGACCAGCGCCAGCTCGAGACCGTTGAGCACCTCGGTCGTTAAACTTTCAGGTCTGGATTCCCGGAGTCCTGAGTAATTAGCGCCGTCTCGTCGCAAAATTCGAAGTGATTGTGAGCAACCGAAACTGAACCTGTTCCATCGGCGTCTGGCATTCGTCTTGGCTGACTCCTGCCGGGGCAGACAAGGCTCCGATGCGTTGAAGTGTGCCTTGCTGACAGGCGCTGCCACGCGGCTCAATGAGTCTGTAGAGCGCTACCCGTTCCGCCGGTTGGCGCGAGTTTGTTTCCCTCGTAGGTGAGTCGCGCCCGCTACTGTTCAGGGCGGTAACTTCTTGGGTTTGGGGCCCTGAAGGTGTCGCAGTTCATCACTTGTTGGTTATGGCTGTGACAGCTGAGTCAATGCTAGAGAGCATAAAGCGTGATTACAATCGTAAATGTTTGTAGCAATAGTTAAGATGAACCTTACGAGATATTTCCTCTTTGGCTGGAAGTCGGGCTAGCCCAGAAAGCCAAAAGGTTGCACTTAATCTACGACGTTGAGACTTGCCCTTGGACTCGCGGTCCGTCCCGCATACCGTAGTGAGAACCTGCTGTGAAATCGTGGCGTGTAATCACTTTGCTTGTTCCTGGGCCCCATCGCAGCAGAAGGAATGAGCTTTTCCGCGAAAAGGATAAGTATTGATTAGTGCAGGCTTAGGAGCCCGACGTATTGGTTCCCTGTCAGACCGCGACCACTACCCGCGCAATATTGTGGAAGTAACTCAGATACAAAGAATCTCCTCAGGCGATCAGATCGAAGCGCTAGTGGCGGCTTTGTCCAGCGTCGGGGCTCCGTGACGACAGACTTCCTAGCATGAGCCTCTTCTGGATCTTCGACAAAAACTCGCAGCACCGGAAGCTCATCGAACTGGACCACTTCACCGTCCTTGTCCACGACAAACCTGACTCCGCGCCAACCTCCGAGGCATTCTCATGAGCAGCCTGCAAGCGGCTACTTCCACCCCCTCGTTCCGGTCGCTGAACTCGTTGTCGTCTTTGACACTGCGACGGCGTTGCCCCTCTCAGCAGTGATCGACCAACTCCAGCTGCAGGAAGTCTTGGGACGCTTGGGTTCGCTGACACTCGGGGAGGGTGTACCGTGCCCATAAATGACTAAGGTTTGCTCATGGATCTATATCAATTGGCCCTTCTCCGGGAGCTTGGGAAACAAGGAAGTGTGGCGGCCACAGCGCGAGCGATGGGGGTAAGCCCCTCTGCTGTATCGCAGTCCATGGCGGCGTTGCAGCGGAAGTTCGAGGCTCCGCTAATGCGGAAGCATGGGCGGACGGTCAAGTTGACGGAAGCAGGCCTGGCCTTGGCCGTGGCCTCAATCGCTGTGGCTGAGGCCACGGCCAGCGCCGAGGCAGCCGTCGATGATTTCGTTGGCGGCGTGGACCGCACGGTTCGCGTATGTGCATTCCACAGCGCGGGCGTGACGTTCTTCCCCGAACTTGCGGCCTTGGCTCACACGGAAGGCTTTCCCGGCGTCGAGTGCGTGGACGAAGATGTCGGCAGGGACTCTTTTCCTGCGCTGACCGCTGAGTATGACGTTGTCATCGGCGGCAGAATGGGCCACACTCCGGAATGGCCACGTGAACGGCTGGCCGTGCTTTCGCTGTTGAGGGAGCCCATGGACGTGGCCATGCACCGTTCACACCCTCTGGCCGCAAAAGTCTCACTTCACCCAGCCGATTTGGCGGGAACCTCTTGGATTTCGACTCACGCCGGATTCCCCCCGGCTGACACACTGGATGCCATCGCCTCTGCATCTGGGCAGCCGATGAAAGTTATTCACCGAATCAGCGACTTCCATACTGCTGCGGGAATGATCGCACAAGGCCACCACCTGACTTTGCTCCCGCGGTACACAGTTCACATTCCAGCATCCATGAATCTGATACTCATCCCGTTGAAAGGTATTCCGTCTGTCCGACATATCGACATGCTGATCCGTCCTGAACGTGCTGGTCACAAAGCGGTTGCTATCGTAGTTGCTGCTTTGCGAGCCATCGCCCAATCCCGGGTCGGCCAATCGCGGCCAGAGCCAGATAGCTAATCATTGTCGGGGGTTGACGCTCCAACCGTACCTGCCGGTTAGGCAGAAGGTCGCTCAGCCCTCGGCACAATGGCTTGGTCAGCGAGTAGCCAGTCCATGTTGCGACTCAGGCCATCCGGAAACGAGGGTAGCTGCCATGCGCGTTCCGTAAGGCGTACTTAATCGTCGTTTCGGATATATGCCATTGGTCTTCGCCTTCGGGTTCCGTAGCATCAACTCATCGCCCATGCCCGCATCAGGTCAAGGCAAAAAGTCATACGGCAAGAGCCGATCCTCTTCCGGGCTGGCAGCTGTCCATGGCAGAGACGAGGTTCAGACCAGCCTCTCGCGCCAATCATTCTGGTTTCTAAAACCGCTTCAGCCATGCTCTTGCAGCGTTGCAGGGCACCTCACGGCGGTTCCCAACTCGCCCGCGGAAGCGCGCGAACATCAGGAGGCAAGATGTCAAAATCGCCGAGAAGTCCCCTTTCTGAAGAACGGCTGCCGAGAAAGTTTCGCGCCACACCAACTTCGTCCAAGGGTTTGGTAAGCCGCAAGGCGTCCGACGAAACAACAGCGCAGCAGCGTGACATGGTTAAAGGCACATTACCGCCCTTAGAACACAAACAGCAGCGCTCTGTCAGCGACCTGCAACTCTTCTCAAGGATTGAAAGATCCCTGTTGAGGCACGGGATCCGTACAATTGAGGTTCTGATCACGTGGTCACGCAGAGAACTATTGGCCGAAGTTGTCGGTCTCGGGGAGTCGTCTGTTGACCATCTGGAAGAAGCCCTGACGCGTCACAATCTGAGTCTTGCCACCGACGTTTCATGCCCTGCAGCTCTGGTGCGGACACCGCTAACCAACGCGCGGCACATCAGGAATCACCAACGCTGGCTGGGTTGAAAAACTCTCACCGCGAGACGGCTTTCAGCCTGGTGGAAGGCGCCGAACCGACGCGCATGGATACGTCGCACGTCCCAATCCATGCGATTGGACGGTCAAAACGTTCGAGGAAAATGCCCTGGCGCCATTCCCTGGCCCGGACAAGCCGAGGCAAGAGAGAACAGCCCAAAACCCGTTCAACCTCCTAGCCCAAGTGGCATCCTCGGGCGAACCAAACGTAGTCAAAGCACAGACGCTACTGTTTTGCCCGTGATCTGGTATGACATCCCGGCGCGTACGGGCGTACAGATAGCGTATGAAACCATTCTGCGTCTAGCTAACCATCCGAACATTTTCGGGGTGAAGGACTCGAAAGGCGATTTCTCCGAAATCAGTCGTGGACTAAACCAGACAGATCTGATGTATTTTTCCGGCGACGATGCCAATGTGCTCCCGCACGTGTCGATTGGTGCCGTGGGCTTGATCGGTGTCACGGCGAATGTAGCTGTCTCCCCGTATCGGAGGATGGTGGACGCCGTCAATCGAGCGACCTTGTTTCTGCGATGACCGCTCATCAGCAGCTCCAGCCCTTGATGTGCGCTGTGTGTTGGCACATGTCCCTGGGACGGTCGCAGCGTAGAACGTTGCCGAAAACACCACACGGATGAAGGAAAGCATAAGGTCGGTTGGCGCTGATCGATCTCAAGGACCAGGGACCGTAGGAGCTTGGTGGAGCTGGCGCCTCGTTGCAGAACAGCCCACTTCGTGGAAGCGCGGAGTGGCGATCCAACTGGTCGATGGCGGTCAGTTTCACAGTCCGGTGCGCCGTGTCGGACGCCTTTGAGTCTTTCTGGTCAGTCGTCCGACTAGACCGGGCGGACGAAGCCCTCAGGCGGTGCTCCCTCTACGAACAGCATGGTCACCCGTGCCTTGTCCTTTCGGATCTGACGGGCCCGCCGGTACTCCGGGGAGTCGTACCACTGCCGGATCCGGTCCATGTTGGGGAACTCGATGACCACGAATCCGGAGGAGTCCCATGTGCCTTCTATGGGCTTGGGCGCCGGTCCCGCGACCAGGTAGTGGCCGCCGTGGTTGAGGATGGATTGCTGGGCCACAGCGGCGTAGGCCGAGCCGGCCTCCTCGTCGAGGACGTCGAAGTTGACGACGACAAAGGCAGGCGTGCGGTCCTCCGTCGCGAACTGGGGGTAGAGCGCGCCGATCCCTCCGGACAGACCCGCGAGTACAGTCTTGCTTGTCGCGTCAGCGATGATTTCCGCATCCCCCGCGGCAACACCATCGATGGCGATGCGCGCGATGTCTGCGGGGTCGGCCTTCGGGACGTCGAGGCCGGCGGCCATGTCGGTGTCCATATATCCGACGTGCAGCGCGGAGACGCGGGTGCCCTGCGGGGCGAGTTCCTGGCGCAGCCCGTTGGTCATGGACCAGGAGGCCGACTTGGCCGCGCTGTAGGCGCCGAACTGGGGATAGTTGACCCAGGAGGCGACCGACAGAATGTTAAGCACCGCGCTGCTGTCGTGAGATCCCAACTGGGGCGCGAATGCCCGGGTGACCGCCAAGGTGCCGAGGTAGTGGGTATCGATCTCCAGGCGGATGTCCGCAAGGTCGCCGGTCAACAGCGATGCGCTGGTGGCCGAACCAGCGTTGTTGATCAGGATCGACACGTCGCGGACAGCTGCTGCAGCAGCTGCGATGGAGGCAGGGTCGGTTATGTCGAGGGCGATCGGATGCACGCCATCGAGGTTGATGGCCGCCGGATTGCGGGCTGCCGCGTAGACGGTCGCGCCTCGGTCGCGCAGCTGTTTCGCCAAATGACGCCCCAAGCCGCGATTCGCGCCGGTCACTAGTGCGGTCTGTCCTTCAATTTGCATGATGTAACTCCCTTGCTGGATATGTTTTTCCAACTTAGCCCGGCTGAGTTGGAATAAGCAACTCAGGATATGCTTGCTGCATGGCAAAGATTTCAAACGACAGTTGCGCCATCGCTCGCAGCCTCGGTGTGCTGGGTGAGCGCTGGACGTTGCTTATCCTGCGGGACGCTGTGGCGGGGTCGACCCGATTCTCGGAGTTTCGCAGCGGGCTCGGTGTAACGCCGGACGTTCTCACCGCACGTCTGAATACGTTGGTCGAACACGGTGTGATGGAGAAGCTGCCCTATCGTGAGCCGGGGGAGCGGGTCCGCTTCTCGTACGTGCTCACGGATGCCGGCAGGGAACTCCTCGTCGTTTTGCTCGCCCTGCAGCAATGGGGAGACAAGTACCTGCCGCGGCCGGACGGGCCGAGCATCCTGCGTCGGGTCAAGGGCACTGAACGGCCAGTGCGCGTCGGGTTCATCGACGATGACGGGAACGAAGTCGACGAAACCTCCGTTGTCATGGTCTCTATCTCCGGGTCCGCCGCCAGCAAGTAGCGCAGATTCTGTCCACGATGTGGCCCTGGCTGGTCCGCTACGTCACCCTATTCATGCTCGCTCACGCGTTCCTGACCGGGAGGGGAGGATATGATTCGTGATGGTCGTTCGAGATGAGCTCTGTGAAGGCTAGAGTTCGTCAACCCGATGGGTAACACGCCACCCACGAGGGTCGAGAGAACAGTGATGGAGTGGATGACAGAGAATTTGACTTAGGCGGGGTGAGCCTCCAGGACGAGCATGTCGGCCAACTGACCCTCGGTTAGGCGTCCCTTGTGCCGCTGTTGGCCGGTGACGAGGCTGGAAACTTCTGCCGCGGCCCGTACCGCTTGCTCGGCGGAGATGGTTTCTTCTGGTCCATATGGCAGCCCGTCTTCGGTGATGCGTTTCAATGAATGACTGGATGCCGGTCAAGGGGCCTTTGCCGAGTCGCGGAATCCGGTTGTTTCTTTCATGTGGACCGCTAGGTTCGTGGTCCTACACTTATCGTGGGAAAAAGACGAACCTAAACATGCTTTGGCGGGCTTTGGTCAATGTGCCTTGTCAGGTTGGTGTGTACCAACCTGACAAGGGAATTGATTGATAATCAGGAAGTTACCCACCAAGGTTGCGGTATTTTTGTGCCCGAGATGCCACCAGTTCCGGCACCGGGATTCCGGCTACTGATTCAAGTTCGTATTCGATGGCACCCGCCATACGCTCACAGAATTCGCGGGGCTCCAAAGACGCGTCGTCCCTTTCATCCACGATGTGGTTGACTAATCCGTTGGCGTAGAGCGATGCCACGTTTACCCCTTGTGCCTGAGCCATGGCGGGGGCAAAGGCAGTGGTACGGTGCACGATAGCGCTTGCGCCCTCGGGTGGCAGTGGGGAAAGCCAGCTGTGCTGGGCGGCGATGGTCCGGTCGGCGGGCAACAGAGCCAGTGCCCCTCCTCCTGCACCTTGCCCGAGCAGAACCGAGACCGAGGGCGATTCCAAGCCGATAAGCTCGTGCAGTGAGCGCGCGATTTCGCCTGCCAAGCCGCCCTCTTCGGCTTCCTGCGAGAGGGCTGCGCCTGCGGTGTCGATGACGGTGAGCAGCGGTAGCCGCAGTTCCTCCGCGAGTTTCATGCCGCGTCGGGCTTCCCGGAGCGAAGCGGGCCCCATCCCGGCGGCGTCGCGCCGGAGCGGGCGCGCGTGTCCAAGGACAATGCAGGACTGGTTCCCGAAGCGGGCCAACGCCAGCAGCAGACCGGGGTCTTTTTCCCCTTGCCCGGTGCCATTCAGCGGCAGGGCGTCGATGGCCCCGTATTTAAGAAGCTGCCGCAGGTCGGGTCGCCGCGGTCGGCGGGAGATTTCGATGGAGGTCCAGGCGTCGACGGCGGACGGACGGACAGCCAGTGTTTCCGGGGCAGCCGGTCCAGTCGGGGGTGCATCGGGTGCGCGGTCCGGGTTCGGTGCCAGGATATTGAGCGCCCGGCCGACGAGGCCGGCGAGTTCCTCAGGTTCGACGACGCCGTCGATCAGTCCCTTGTTGAAAAGGTTCTCCGCGACCTGCACATTGGCGGGGAACTCTTCGCCGTGCAGCGCTTCATAGACCCGCGGTCCCAGGAAGCCCAGCAGCGCCCCGGGTTCGGCCACGTTGATGTGTCCCAGGGATCCCCATGAGGCCATGACCCCGCCGGTGGTGGGGTGCCGCAGGTAGACGAGGTAGGGAAGGCCAGCCTGCCGGTGTGCTCTCACGGCCCCGGTAATCTTCACCATGGACAGGAAGGCCAGGGTACCCTCTTGCATACGTGTGCCGCCGGAGGCCGGACCGGCCAGCAGTGGCAGCCTTTCGGCGGTGGCTCGTTCGATGGCAGCGACGATCCGGTCGGCCGCGGCGTGGCCTATGGATCCTGCCAGGAACGAAAATTCACTGACGATGAGTGCCACCCCGCGGCCGTGGACGAGCCCGGCGCCGGTGATGACGGATTCGTCCGTCCCACTTCGCTCCCGAGCCTTGACCAGGTCCCGGGCGTACTCTTCGGATAACGCAGGTTCCTTCACCGGCGCGTCCCAGCAGGTGAAGGAACCCTCGTCTACCACAATGTTCAGAAGCTCGGCGGCGTTGAGGTGACGCACTTTTTCTGTCGTCAGCATGCTATTTCACCCCCGCGGTGGCGAGACCCAGCCATTGCCTAATGGATTCCCCGTCGGCGTCCAGCAGTGGCGGAGCCACGTGGCTTGTGACGGTGGTCTCCGCGGTGTCGCCGGGGGCAAAAAACCGCAGCGGAGGCCCGGGCAGGCTGACTTTGCCGAGCAGCGGATGCTCGACGTCCACCACCAGGCCCTGCGAGGCCACCTGCTCCCAGGCGTATACCTCGTCCAGCGTGCGGACCTTCCCTGCCGGGATCCCTGCGTCGTTCAGCTTTTGCAGCAGTTGCGCGGCGCCGTAACCGGCGAAGACGGCCTCGATGGCGGCAATCACCCCGGCACGGTTCCGCACCCTATCGGCGTTGCTGGCGAATCCCGGAGCGGCTGGCTCCAGGCCGAACGCGGCAGCGAAGGATGACCACAGCTTCTCGCTGCCGACACTGATCTGCACACTGCCGTCCTTACAAGCAAACAGGCCATACGGTGCGATGGACGGGTGGTGGTTTCCCTGGGCCTGCGGAACTTCGCCCGCGACAGTGGTGCGGGTGCCTTGGAAGGCGTGGACTCCGATCAGCGATGCCAGCAAAGAGGTGCGCACCACCTGCCCGTGGCCGGTCCGACCGCGGTCGACCAGCGCCGCCAGTACTCCGAATGCCCCATTCATGCCGGCCAGCAGATCCGCGATGGGAACGCCCACCCGTTGTGGATCGTCGGGCCCGGAACCGGTGAGGGACATCAGGCCCGCCTCACCCTGGAGGATCTGGTCGTAGCCGCTGCGCTGCGACTCGGGCCCGTCGTGCCCGAAACCGGTGATGGAAAGGATCACCAGCCGGGGGTTCAGTTCATGCATTGCCGCCGGCGAGAAGCCCAGCCGGTCCATGACCCCGGGGCGGAAATTCTCGATCACAACGTCAGCCCGCTCCAGCAGCCCCCGCAACACGGCCTGGCCATCCCGGCTCTTCAAGTCCAGACTGATGGACTCCTTGTTGCGGTTGCAGGACAGGAAGTAGGTGGACTGCAGATCGTCCTCCGGGCCGACAAAGGGAGGACCCCACCCGCGCGTATCGTCACCTGTTCCAAGAGTCTCGACTTTGATGACGCGGGCGCCCAGGTCCGCCAACATCATGCCGGCATGCGGGCCGGCCAGGGCGCGGCTCAGGTCAATGACCGTGTGTCCGGCCAGGGGGCCTTGGGAATGGTCAGCTCTGCTCATGCGCTGGTTCCTTTTCTGATTTGGAGAGACCGGGCTAAACGGGATGGCCGGTCTGGTCTTGGCAGTACAGGCGGCTACGGTCGGTGAACGACGGATTAGGGCCCGATCCCCGTAGCAAGAAGTACTGGTGGTGAAGCGGTGAGGCGCCGGGAACCGTTGCGATAGTTGATGATCCGGGTGATCATCGGGCGCCTCACCGCGGCTCTTAGGACCCGGAGGAGGCTGGCTAGAGGGATCGCTGCTCTACGCCGTTGTAGGCACTCAGAGGACGGATCAGGGAGTTGGATGCTGACTGTTCCATGATGTGGGCGGTCCAGCCGGTGATGCGGCTTGCGACGAACAACGGGGTGAACGCCTGGGTGTCGAAGCCCATCAAGTGATACGTGGGGCCCGCCGGGTAGTCGAGGTTGGGTTTAATGGCCTTCGCTTCTCCCATGGCTTGTTCGAGTCCGTTGTACAGCCCCAGGAGTTCGGGTCGGCCGTAGTGGGCGATCATTTTGTCCAAGGCGGCTTTCATGGTTGGCACGCGGGAGTCGCCGTGTTTGTAAACGCGGTGCCCGAAGCCCATAACCTTCTTCTTCTGGGCCAGGGCGTCTTCCATCCAGGCCTTTGCCCGGGCTGCGGCTTCTTCGAGGGATTCTTCGCTGCGGATGCCGATCTCATCGAATGTGTGCATGACGGCTTCGTTGGCGCCGCCGTGCAGCGGGCCTTTGAGGGCACCGATCGCGGCGGTTACCGCGGAGTGCAGATCCGAGAGCGTGGAGGTGACCACGCGGGCGGTGAACGTGGAGGCATTGAAGGAGTGCTCCGCGTACAGGATCATCGAGACGTTGAACGCCTCTACAACCTCGTCCACGGGCTCTTCGCCGAATGTCATCCACAGGAAGTTCGCCGAGTAGCCCAGGTCCTCGCGGGGCTCCACAACGTCCTGGCCACGGCGGCGGCGCTGGTCATAGGCCACCACCGCGGGCATCGCAGCCCACAGATCGACTGCCTTTTTCATGTTGGCATCTGGTGAGGAATCCTCAGCCAGTTCGTGTCGGGCGCCGAGCACTGATGCTGCTGTGCGGCACACGTCCATGGGATGGGCTGTGGTGGGCAGTGCATCCACTGCTGATTTGACCACAGGGTCCAGTGCACGGCCCGCCCGCTCAAGGACACTGAATTCGGCCAGTCGCCATTGGTCAGGCAGTTCGCCGTTCCATAGGAGGTAGGCAACCTCTTCAAAGCTGCACTTGGCGGCCAGTTCCTGGACCGGGTAGCCGCGGTACAACAGCGAGTTGGTGTCCGCGTTGACCTTCGAGACGGCGGTGTAGTCCACCACGACCCCGGCAAGGCCCTTTTTGATTTCCGTGTCAGCCACGCTGAACTCCTTCGTTGCAGTTCCTGGTATTAGCGAATGTTGGGTACTTGGAAGTTGAAGATGCCTGAATCGAATTTGTTGTAGGCCTCGTAGTCGACGAGATCGTAAAGGCGTGCGCGAGTGAGCATTTCGCCCACGCGTACCTGCTGGGTTCCCAGGCTCTTGAGCGTGTCCAAGACGCGTTCGGCGGCGCCCATGGCGCTGCGGAGGAGTGTGACGGGGTAGATGACCATGTTTACGCCGACTCCTTGGAGTTGGTCGACGGTGAAGAGCTCGCTTTTGCCGAATTCGGTCATGTTGGCCAGGATGGGCACGTCCACGGCGTCGCGGATGGCCTGGAACTCGTCCAGGTCACGCATGGCTTCGGGGAAGATCGCGTCGGCGCCTGCGTCGACGAGGGCTTTGGCGCGGTCCTGGGCGGCTTGGATTCCGTCGACGGCGCGGATGTCGGTGCGGGCCATGATGAGGAAGTTCGGGTCCCGTCGTGCGTCTGCTGCGGCGCGGATGCGTTTGGTGGCGGTGTCGATGTCCACGACGTTTTTGCCGTCGAGGTGTCCGCAGCGTTTGGGGTTGAATTGGTCTTCGATGTGGCAGCCGGCCAGGCCTGCGTTTTCGAGTTCCTGGATGGTGCGGGCCACGTTCATGGGTTCCCCGAAGCCGGTGTCCGCGTCCACGAGGGAGGGCAGGTCAGTCATGCGGGCGATCTGCCCGGCCCGGGTGGCCACCTCGGTGAGGGTGGTCAGGCCGATGTCGGGCAGGCCGAGGTCGTTGGCCAGCACGGCGCCGGAGATGTAGACCCCGGCGAAGCCCTTCTCTTCGATGAGCCGGGCCGAGAGGGGGTTGAACGCTCCCGGGAACTGCTGCATGGTCCCTGAGGCCAGCAACTCCCGGAGCCTGACGCGCTTGTATTCGGGCATAGTTGTGGAGTACAGCATTTAGAACAGTCCCTTCGGCGCGTTGCTGGGGTCGATGATGCCGGGGGCTGCGGTGATGTTCAGTTGGTCCAGTTCGCCGGGTCCGAGTTCGGTGACGCGTTCGACGGCGGTGAGGAACCGTTCGATCTCGGCCTCCTCCACCAGCCCGGCGGCGAGGGTGCGGAACTTGGTGATGTACTGCTCGCGGGCGAACGGCCGGGCGCCGAGTGGGTGCGCGTCGGCCACGGCGATCTCATCGGTAATGACGGTGCCGTCCGTGAGGGTGATTTCCACCGTGCCGCCGAAGGCTTTCTCGGTGATGTCCAGGGAGTGGTAGCGGCGGGTCCATTCCGGGTCTTCGATCGTGGTGACTTTGTGCCAGAGTTCCACGGTGTCCGGGCGTGCTGCGCGTTCGGGGGCGTAGGAATCCACGTGGTGCCAGGTACCGTCCTGCAGGGCGACGGTGAAGATGTAGGGGATGGAGTGGTCCAGGGTTTCCCGGGATGCGGTGGGGGAGTATTTCTGGGGGTCGTTCGCGCCGGAGCCGATCACGTGGTGGGTGTGGTGGCTGGTCTTGATCAGCACGGACTTTACGTTGGCCGGGTCCGTGGTTTCCGGGTGCTCGCGGTGGAGTTTGCGGGCGAGGTCGATCCAGGCCTGGGCCTGGTATTCGGCGGAGTGTTCCTTGGTGTAGGCGTCCAGGATGGCGCGCTTGGTTTCACCGGGCAGCGGCAGCGGGACTTCGTAGGAGGCGTCCGGGCCGTCCAGCATCCAGGCGATGACGCCGTCTTCGCCTTCGTAGATCGGCACGGGGGAGGTCTGTCCGCGCATGGAGCGGTCCACGGCTTCGACGGCCATTTTGCCTGCGAAGGCGGGGGCGTGGGCCTTCCAGGTGGAGATTTCGCCCTTGCGGGACTGCCGGGTGGCGGTGGTGGTGTGCAGGGCCTGGCCGACGGACTGGAAGATCGTCTCCACATCCAAACCCAACAACGTGCCGATACCGGCGGCGGCGGACGGGCCGAGGTGGGCTACGTGGTCGATCTTGTGCTGGTGCAGGCAGATGGCCTTGACCAGGTTGACCTGGATCTCGTACCCGGTGGCGATGGCACGGACCAAGTCGGCGCCGTTGGAGCCGACGTGCTGGGCGACGGCCAGGATCGGCGGGATGTTATCTCCCGGGTGGGAGTATTCCGCGGCCAGGAACGTGTCGTGGTAGTCCAGTTCGCGGACGGCTACCCCGTTGGCCCAGGCAGCCCACTCCGGCGAGACCCGGTCCGTGATGCCGAAAACGTGCCCGCCCCTGCCGTTCGCGGAGGGGGCGTGGGTCAGGGCCTGGGCGCGGGCTGCGATGATCGGGGCGCGGTTCAGCGAGGCGATGGCCACCGAGGCGTTGTCGATGATCCGGTTGATCACCATATCCGTGACCTCGGGTGCTACCTCGACGGGGTCGGCGGCCACCAGGGCGATCTTGTGCGCGAGTTGCTCCTCACGCGGGAGGTTCTCTTCGGACTTGTAGACACGGACGTGATGGTTCTTCGTCATGATGCTCCTTGTTGAGGCGTGTGGATGGGAAGGCGTGGATTCTTAATTCGCCATGCCCGTGACGTCCACGACGACGCGGCCGCGGATGGCGCCGGCGAGGATCTTCTCGCTCAGCTCGGGCAGTCGTTCCCAACTGGCATCGACGGCAACCTCAGGCAGGTCCTCAGGGGTGAAGAGGGCGTCAAGCTCTGACCATGCTTTACGACGCAATTCCAGGGGTGCGTTCACCGAATCCACGCCGAGAAGCGAAACATTGCGCAGAATGAACGGCATCACTGTGGTCGGCAACCCGGGTCCGCCTGCTAGCCCGCAGGCAGCGACGGCACCGGCGTATTTGATCTGGCTCAGTACGTTGGCCAGTGTGGTGCCTCCGACACTGTCGACGGCGCCACTCCAGCGCTGTTTGCCGAGAGCCCCAGCCTCAGCGGACAGGCTGTCGCGGGCAATGATTTCAGTGGCCCCCAACTGCTTGAGGTAGGCCGCTTCCGACTCCTTGCCTGTGGAGGCGTGGACCTCATAGCCGAGACGGGACAGAGCGGCCACAGCGAAGCTGCCCACCCCACCGGTCGCACCGGTAACAAGGACCGGGCCCGACCCCGGCTCTACGCCGGCGGCGCGCAGGCGCAGAATGCAGAGCATGGCTGTTAATCCGGCGGTGCCGACAGCCATTGCTCCCCACGTGCCGAGCCGCTCTGGGACTTTGACGAGCAATCCGGCCTCGACGCGCTGGTAACCGGAGTAACCGCCCGGCCGGGTCTCGGAGAGGTTGGCACCTGTAAGAACGACCTCATCTCCCGCGGCGAAGCCAGCACCAGCCTCGACCACGGTGCCGGCCAGGTCAATGCCACAAGTCAGGGGGAAAGTGCGGACGACTCCGGGCTTGCCGGTCATGGCCAGCCCGTCCTTGTAGTTCAGTGACGAGTACGTTACCCGAACTGTAAGATCGCCTTCTGGCAAGTCGGCATCGGTCAGGGTGACCAGTTCAGCCGCTTGCTTCTTGGCGGATACCTGGTAGGCGCGGTAGGTCAGGCTAGGCATTGCTGCTCTCCTTGAGTCTTGTGAATTTTGTTGGCATTGCTTCTCGCCGGATTTGCGGCGTTTCTTACTGGACGGACCCAACGCATCCCGTACATCGATCCAATAACCGCCATCACAAAACTGCTGATCGATAGCGGCTATTGAATCCGAGCACGAGATCCGATTGCCCCTAGTCGAGTGCGTTCTCGTGTGTCGCAATCTTCCGGGACTGGGCAAGATTCAGTGCACGGACTCGTCCGAGCGCTGCAATCGCGCGGTCCACCGAATCAAGCAACGCGACGCCTTGCTCAGCAGCATCTTGGCGAAGACCTCGTATAGTCGCCTCGTGATCTGGACTCAGGCTGCTTCGCAGCGCCATCACCATGGTTACGTCGCCCCGGTCAGCTGAGAGCATGTCGCGAGTCAGCATTCGAATCAGCTCGGCGGCCGCCGTTCCGCCTTGAATGTCCCATGCTGTGCCCAAGTCGAGGTAGGCACACAGGCAGTCGATCGAAGGGTCCTTGGCCAATTCCTCGACCAGAGATCCCGTGAACGGGCCGGTCTCGTCATACAAAGACCAAATGGAGATGTCGACTGGGTTGCTCAGGCTGGCGCCCGGTGCCTCGAAGCGAGAGAGGGCGTTCTTTGTTGCTTCAGCGAGGGTAGGCAGGATCAGATCATTTTCATAGGCTGTGTCCGCACCCACAACTGCGACACCTCCGCCTCCGCCTACGATCCCAAGCCGCCGGCCCGTGAAGGCCCCGGCGTACTGGGCGACCATCAACGTGTCGAGAAGATCTTCTACGCTGTCGACGAGCACAACCCCTGAGGCGGCTGCAACGTCTCGGAGCAGACGAGGATCGGCGGCGAGGGCGCCTGTGTGCGACGAGGCAGCCGCACTTCCCGCAGCGCTGCGCCCTCCCTTGAACAGAACGACAGGGATCGATACGCGCCTAGCGAGATCGAAGAACGTCTGTGCGTCGCTGTCGTCTTCAAGATAGAAGGCGGCCAGCTTGGTGTTCGGATCTGCCTCACAAAACGCAAGATACTCAGATGGTTTCACATCTTCGCAATTGCCAATCGAGGCGACGAAGCTGAAGTTGATGCCGAGTTCCTTGCCCCGCCGAATAACGTCACCCGCGTACGTGCCGGATTGGGAAAGCATGGCGATTGAGCCGATGTCGTTGGACGAGGCATCATTGCCGATCATCGTCAGGCGGGAGTGGGGCGTGTACAGCCCGAGGGCATTGGGCCCGAGTATGCGCATCCCGGCGTGGTCGATTTCATTCAGGTGCTCGGTATCGGAGGCGTACACGTGAGCGGTCTTGGTGCCGATCGCTGCGAGTTCACGCAGCGCGCCAGGCACTGCTGCTGCGGGGAGGGTGACAACGGCTCGATCGATGCCCTCGGGGAGTTCGGCGATCGTGGCTACGGCAGGACGATCGAGAATCGTCCCGGACGAGCGACTGACAAGATGGAGTTCGCCCTCAAAGCCTTGGTCGATCGCGCTGCGGACAGCGCGGTGTCCCATCTTGGTCGGGTCTGCGGATGCCCCCACCACGACCAATGATGATGGATAGATTGCAGGCTGTAGCTGCCGATAGAGGGAGGCCGGATCCAAAACCTTGATTCCAGTAGCCGTTTCTTCACGTGTGATCGCTCTGGCGTCGACTGCAACAATTCGGTCGCGGCCGACAACTATGGGGTTGAAGTCAATTTGGTCAACCGGCTCTGATAGAAGCAGGCCCGATGATCCGCCAACCTGCACAAGTAGGTCGACAAGCTCGGAATAGCGATCCGCGTATCGGCGGCGGAGAATTGCCCCCATGCGGGTTCGGTCGATCAACTCAATAGCATCACCATGATCAAGCGGGGCCTGGGCGAAGGCGACATCGCCAAGGATCTCCACATCGACCCCGCCGGAGCCCACCATGACGATGGGACCGAAAGTGGGGTCATGGAGCGCTCCGACGACCACCTCCAGCCCAGGATCGATCATCGGCTCCACTGTGACTCCGATGACGGAGATGCCCGCGTCACGCTGGGTGGCGAACAATTGATCCACCGCGGGGCGGACCTCTTCCGGGCTGAGTCCAAGCAGAACGCCGCCGGATTTCGACTTGTGGACCACGCCGTGAGCGACGAGCTTGACTGCGACGGGCCGACCGATTTCGGCCGCTGCCTGCCCGGCTTCCTCGGCCGAGGCCGCGAATGTTATCGGGTTCGCAGGAATCCCGTACTGGATGGCGAGATTTCGAATAACGTCATCACGCATGTGGGCAACGGGAAGGGTTTCTACGGCGGTCATGACAGCATCTCCAGAACTTGGGTGTGTAGTCCCTCAGGGACATCGGGGAAGGTGGCGGGTCGACGGTCTAGGAAGGAGCGGACTCCTTCGTCGCCGTCTGGCAGGGCTCGGACCAGTTCCGACAGTTGTGTTTCGGCAACCCGGCCGGCTTCCGGTCCGTTTCGCATGTTGTGCAAGAGCCCCGCTTTGATAGCTGTGACAACAGAGGGAGAGACAGCCGCAATCCGGTGCGCCAGTTCAAGAGCGCCGTCGAGGGCCCTGTCACCGTCGTGGACAGTCGCGACGTAGCCGTGTCGTTCAGCTTCCTCCGCCCCGAATGGAGCTGCCGTGGCGAGCCACCGGAACGCTGTCGGGTATCCAACCAGATCAGGAAGCCTGCTCAACGCCCCCGCGATAGGGACGATTCCAATCGCAGCACCCACCCCGCAGAACTTAGCCGTACGGCTTGCGACCCGCAGATCGCAGTTCAACGTCAGAAGAAATCCAGCGGCGTACGCAGGCCCGTCAACGGCAGCGATCACCGGGGTCAGGATCTCTGATGGTTTTGCAAACGCGGCGTTCGCGACAGGGTCACCGCCGGTCTCTGGGCTCTCGAGAACTTCGTTCAAATCATGCCCGGAGGAGAAGTACCCTTCTGCGCCCGTGACTACTATTGCCCGTACGGTTGGGTCTGCATCCGCCCGCTCAAATTCCTTGAGCAGGGTGATGGCCATTGCACCGGTAAAGGCGTTGCGTTGGGCGGGGTTGTCTATGGTCAGGACCCTGATCGGGCCGTCATCGGCGGAACGAATTCCGGGTGTCATCGTGAGAAGCTCCTTCGTTGAGTGGCATTATGTGGTCAGTTGCGGGGCGTCATCAGGCGTGGTCCGTTCCTGGGAAGAACTCGCGAGGCTCACACTCTCGACAGGGCGGGCAGTGCCACTGTCGGGAGTGCTGCCGGGCTTGGACTTGGCGGCCCTTACGAGAAGGCTGATTGCGACAATCACCACGAGATTGACGATCAGGGCCGAGACTGCGACGTAGACGGGGGTGCTAAGGAAGAACGGGGTGGCGGAGGATCCGCCGAAGGGGGCCCCGGTGGGTGTCTTGATCTCGTACGTCGCCCAGGTTCCGTACACAACGGAGACAATAAGCCCGGCGAGGAGGGCCTGCGACGCAACGAATCGTTTGACGAAGAGCCCAATCAGAATCGTGGGGAGTATCTGGAGCATCCAAATACCGGCCAGCAGTTGGAAGTTCAATGCGACCTTCGGATCCAGGTACAAAACAAAGACCAGAGCGCCTACCTTGATCATTACCGAGACCCATTTCGAGACGAAAGTTTCCTTTTTCGTCGTAATAGTGCTTCTTGAGAACTGCCGGTAGAGATTTCGGCTGACGAGGTTGCCTGCCGCGATCGCCATGACGGACGCAGGGACGAGGGCACACATCGCGATTGCCGCAAAGGCAACCCCAACAAACCAAGAGGGGAAGGACTCGATCAGAAGCTGAGGGACCGCGTACTGAGGGTTTCCATCCTTCGGTTTGATTCCTGCGGCAAGAGCCAGCACCCCAAGAAGAGCGGCAATGCCCATGAACACTGCATTGACGGGAAGCAGTGACATATTGCGGCGCACGGTCCTGGCACCCTTGGCAGCAAAGAGCCCGGTAACGGCATGAGGGTAAAGGAATAGTGCCAGCCCCGAACCAAACGCCACTGTCAGGTAGATGCCCGGGTCCACGGTACTGAGCGCGCCGGCCTTGCCGGCGGCCGCGGTTGCATCAGCAGCACGGTCGAATATGGTCTCGAACCCACCCAGCTTGATCGGAATGAAGATGATCGCGGCGAGGAGCACGACATAGGTCAGAATGTCTTTGACGAATGCAATCAGCGCAGGTGCCCGAAGACCGGACGAGTACGTAAAGAATGCGAGGATGGCGAATGCGACCAAAAGGGGCATGTGGTTGAGAAGCCAGTTGCTTGAGGAACCGCCAATGCCGAGCGATCCAAAGACGACCTCCAGCCCGACCAACTGCAGGGCAAGGTAAGGCAGGATCGCGAGCAGGCCTGTAACGGTGACGGCGAGGCCCAGCCACTTCGACTTGAACCGGTCATTCACAAAGTCCGTCAGCGTCACGTAGCTTTTTTCACGCGCCAGGGTCACCAATTTCGGCAGGATCAGGAAGCCCAGGAGGTAGGCGGATACTGCGTACGGCATCGCGTAGAAACCGAAGGCACCAACGCTGAAAACCGCAGCAGGTAGGGCGATGATCGTGTAGGCGGTGTAGATTTCGCCGCCAAGAAGGAACCAGCTGATGAACGACCCAAATGAGCGTCCCCCCAGGGCCCATTCGTCAAGGTTTTCGAGTTTGCCTTTACGGCGCCAGCGGGTCGCCCCGAACCCCATTCCGGTAATGATCAGCAGGAGAGCGAGGAAGACAGCAATTGTCACGGCATCGGCGTTCATGACTCGACCTTCTCTCCGTCTTCATCGGCACCGTCGCCGGTGAAGAGCAACTGATAGACGATCCAGGTCGCGACTGTCGTCAGGACAGGCATCAACAGCTGGAACCAATAGAAGAAAGGAATTCCGATGAGTGACGGCGTCTGTCGGTTATAAAGCGGGAAGGCGAAGGCGAGGACAAGCGGGACGGCGAGAATCGCGCCGCTCAACGCGATCCAGGCTGGATTCTTGCGTCGGGGTCTGGCGGTCGCCGCCTGTTGGGACACTGTGATGTGGTTCATCAGGGACACTCCATCTCGAACGGAACAACTGTCAGTTTTCGCTGCCAGTCGACTCCTCAGCACCGTTTTGAAACGGAAGTCGACCACGTCGGTGTGGTTCAGCTGAGGCCGTGTCGTAGGACACATTTTTTAGTATTGTTCTCGGCTGGGTGACGTGTCATCGGAGGATTCGAGAACTTTGCGAGTGAAGTGTCGCGGTTCCTACAGACGCAGGTTTTCCGTTTGTGCGCGCATCAAGTAGCCGGCATCACCGTGCCAGCGGCAAAACGTGGTCGGAACAACTGGATTGCGGGGAGCGGTTATGCATGAGCGCAGCAACCTGAACAGGACAGCACTCGGATTAATTTCCGGCGTGGAGGCGACCTCTGTCCGCTTTTCTACGGTCGCACCCTTAGAGGGGGCGCGTTCACAACCGCCCAAGGGCCCGAGCCAAAAAGGCAGGGCAGTACCAACGGTGTAACGCTAACTCGCACGCGGCCGCGTGCCGCCCTAGTTACAGGTGTCTTCAGGGGGTCTGAACAGTTACATTTCCGACGGATCAGAGCGGGGTACTGACGTTCCAGAGAATTTCGAAGAGGTTGCGCTGCATCTCTGCATATTCGGTGCTCTCAATCTTGACCGCGAAGTTCTCGTTCCGTGTCGAGAGCATGATGACTTTGTCCGCGCCGACAAGCATTGTCATGTTGTAGACATAGGCATCCGGCGCGTGGCGAGCGACCCGGAACTCGTCCTTGTTGCTGGACCAACCCTCGTCCGTGTCCTTCTCGTGGGATCTGACTACCCTGAGCCAGATCTTTCGTTTGCAACGTTCGTTTACATAGTCGTCCGTAGCAATTTTTCCGATGCTTCCGTGCAGATCGCCCATGGACATGATGCCGCACAGCTCGGAACCCCAGGTCAGCGTCTCGAACAGTGCATGCCGCATCCCATCGACCCCCTCGAAGTATGTAGTTCGAGGAAAAGGTCCGGATCGTTCGTTGAGTTCCTGCAATTGCGGAACGACGTGATCGAGAAGGATCTTGGTTTGTAGCCAGTCGGTCAACAGCTTGTCAGGATTCTGTGGACGGATGACTTTGGTGTCCGACCGGCTTTTGACACGGCTTGAGGGGACGAGCTGCACCATGCCTCTGCGAACGAGTGAATGGACCAGATCGTAAGCCGTCGTTCGGTTGATGTTCGTAACCTTGGCCACCTCAGCAACCGTAGGCTCGTGCATCTCAAGGATTGCCAGATAGAGCTTTGCTTCTTTTGGCTCCAGACCGATTTGAACCAGCTGGTCGATCATCAGACTCTCCTGAAGGTGTTGTCGAAAATCTACGACACTCATTTTACCTTGTTGTGACTGGATTTTCCTTGCTGACGTCCCCAGGAAATCGTAGCGTGGAGGCAATGAAGCGAGGCGTACCAAGCCCATGGTCCGTCGATGCCTACTGAAACTGACGACTTTGAGCGTCAGTCCCAACCCGTAGAACGTGGTGCGAGCCCTCAAGCAACGGGGGAGACGGGGATCTCGTCCCGGCGCTTCACGCCAAGCATCAGCTATCGGGGGTCCGCCCTGGACATCCGCTACTGCTGCCTGAAAGGAATCTGACATGACCGAGACACACCTGATTGCCGGAGCACATCTGGCGCCTGTCTTCCTCGACGCCGAGGCTACAACCCAAAAGGCGGTAGACGCCATTGCCGAAGCTGCCCGGGCGGGCGCCGAATTGGTTGTATTTCCCGAGTCCTATATCCCTGGCTTCCCGGTATGGGCGGCTTTGTCGGCGCCAATCTACAATCACGATTTCTTCCGCAAGTTTGTAGAACAGTCAATCTACATGGACGGCTCTGAGATCAGGGCCCTTCGAGAGGCAGCTCGTCGAAACAACATCACTGTGTCTGTTGGAATCAGCGAGCGGAACCCTGCCAGCGTTGGCAGCATATGGAACTCGAACGTTTTGATCGGTCCTGATGGAGCGGTCATCAACCACCACCGGAAAATTGTCCCGACGTTCTACGAGAAGCTGGTCTGGACCCCAGGCGATGGACACGGGCTCACAGTAGCCTCCACCAACGTGGGCCGCCTCGGTGCGCTGATCTGTGGTGAGAATACCAATCCTCTCGCGCGATACACCCTAATGGCGCAGGCCGAGGAGTTACACCTTTCAACGTACCCGCCGCTGTGGCCGACCCGCGATCCGGCCGGAGGAGGCAAGCCTTACGACCTCGAGGCTGCTATCCGTGTCCGGGCTGGGGCGCACTCGTTCGAAGCAAAGGTCTTCAATCTCGTTGTTTCCTCGGTCCTCGACGACACCACCCGTAAAGCATTGTCGGTGCTCGGCGACGACGCGATGCGGGTTCTCGAGAGTACTGCCCGGGGGGTCACACTTGTTATAGACCCGTTCGCAGAAGTGATCAGCGATGTACTGAAGGAGGATGAGGGAATCCTGCTTCAGGAAATTGATTTGGCCCAGTGCGTGGAACCTAAGCAATTCCATGATGTGAGCGGCTATTACAACCGGTTCGACATCTTTGATCTAAAGGTCAACCGCAGCCGTGTCGCCCCGATCACCTTTACTGAAGAATCTTCAAGTCTCCCGGGCGAACAGCTCGAATCCGAGTACGAATCAGCGAGGGAGTAATGATGCAAAGCACCCAGACAATCGGCCACCGTGGCACTGGCCGTCCCTGGCTCGTTGGTTTGTCAGGCTTCTTGCTTATGGTGGGGGTGGGCACCATGTATGGTCTCAGCGTCGTGCAGGTCGAACTTCCCAGATTGCTCTCTCTGTCACCGGCCCTCTCTCTCCTGCCCTTCGGCTGCGCCTCTTTAGGGCTGGCCATCGGAACGAATATCGGCGATCGTGTAATGACGGGACTGGGACCACGATTTGCCGGAATGCTGGGCGCAGGTATTTGGGGCCTTGGAATGACCGCGGCTGGTCTGTCCCTGGCGAACACCTGGTTCCCCGGAGTCATTGCAGGCTTCGCCATTGGCGGCGTCGGAGTCGGCTTGGCGTATCTTACGATCGTGACAACGGTTGGACCGAGTTTCCCCTCCCGACCTCTCATTGGAAGTGCCATAGGCCCCTTGGGATTCATGACAGGAACAGGGCTCCTCTTCTTAACCGCAATCTACTCCGGATTCCACGGACAAAGCGCGGAAAGAATCGGAGCGGTGCTGACGACAAGCGGCTTGTCTGTCACAGCACTGGCCGTAATCTCGGCGTGGGGTATGCCTTCGCCAGCCGCAGCGGCAACTGTTGACGAAGCCGCCAAAGCGTCCGCGGCCCCCGCAAAACGCGTCCTGTCCCTGGTGCTGTTCGCGAACGCGCTGCCGGGCATGCTTCTGCTGGCCGTTGCCGTGCCCATGATCGCCGGCAATAGTTGGCGCAATGATGTGGTCCTGGCAGAGGCGGTCATCGCTGGCGTCACTATAACCCTTTTCATTGGTGGGCTGCTGGCACCTACCCTTAGGCGGAGATTAGGAGCACGGCGGACGTTCATACGGCTGTTCCTCGTCCGAGGTCTGTTGCTGCTCACCCTCCCTTTCGTTCCTGACCCGTGGGCCGCCGTGTTGCTCCTTGGGGTCGTCCTGTTTGGCCACGGCGCAGGCTTTAGCCTCCTGCCAGGTCTCATGCGGGAGCAAGATGCAGCGGGGCGATTCCCCGTCAATTACGCATCAGTCCTTACTGCGTGGGGCCTAGCTGGCATCACTGGAGTGGTAATTGCTGGGCTCAGCGTCAGCATGACCGGCGGATACACCTTTGCCTTCGTCGCGGCCGGTGCAGTCGCGTGGGTCAGCGCGGTCGCGATTGCACGTGGCGGCACCAGATACGCGGCGCTCGGAGACTAGCGGCCCCTCAGCATCACCAGCCGAGCGAAACGATCCCGTGAATGGCCGGCTGGAATGATGGATAGAAACAGCCATCGAGGCTGCGACTACTACCCTCGCTCGACCATAGGAGTCTCGTGAACATACCCCGCCACAATCCGCTGGAGGACCTATCTCTCGGCCAGCTTCGAGAACGGACAAGTCAGAAATGGCGAGCACACAGTGAGGACCTGCTTCCGCTTTGGGTCGCTGAGATGGATGTCCTGCTGGCGCCCGCCATCGCGGAGGTCCTTCGGCATGCCGTGGACATCGGTGATACCGGTTACTCTTCCAATCACGGCTATGCCGAGGCTGTTGCCGATTTTGCCGGGCAGCGGTGGAATTGGGCCGATTTCCCGGTGGGGGATACTCGAGTCCTGGCTGACGTGATGACGGCGATCGTGGAGGTGCTGCGCGTCAGCACTCAAGAAGGAGACGCAGTCGTAGTGACCTCTCCGGTTTACGCACCGTTCTTTTCCTATGTCTCCCATGCGGGTAGGAAGATCGTGGAAGCGCCGCTAACAGTGGAGCATCGCCTCGACTTCGGTCGCATCACAGAAGCCCTTTCCCTCCTGCGCGACCAAGGCAAGGGCGCTGTGGTGCTGATCAGCAACCCGCATAACCCCACTGGGACGGTCCATACACGCAGCGAGCTCGAAACACTTGCCGGAATTGCTAAGGCCTTCGACGTCCGCGTTCTCTCCGATGAGATTCACGGACCCCTTGTGCTGCCGGGCGCGACCTTCACTCCCTACTTGACCGTTCCCAACTCAGAAAACGCGTTCGCCTTCACCTCCGCTTCGAAAGGGTGGAATCTGGCCGGTCTGAAGGCCGCGCTTGTCATCGCCGGTCGCGAAGTAGCCGAGGATTTGAGACGCGTTCCGGCCGAAATCGACTACGCACCCAGCCACCTCGGAGTGCTCTCGCACTCGGCCGCGTTCCATGATGGGGGTCCGTGGCTGGATGACCTGGTCGCCGGGCTTGACGCTAACCGAACACTCCTCGGAACGCTCCTGGCAGAGCACCTCCCACAAGTGAGTTGGACGCCCCCGGAGGGTACATACTTGGCCTGGCTTGACTGTCGATCTCTAGGGGTGGAGAGAAGCAATCCCAACCTGCACTTTGGAGTGGCCACGGACATCGACGGACCCGCCAAATTGTTCTACGACCGGGCCCGAGTCGCCCTAAACTCCGGACACATCTTTGGCCAGGGCGGTAACGGCTTCGTACGCATGAACTTTGCCACTTCTGCGCAGGTGCTTACCACTGCCCTGCGCCGAATGGGCCAGGCCGCGTCCGAAGGCTCTTAGTCCAGTTTCGCGACGCCATGATCAAGCTCCCGCCTGGGGAGCAGCTGAGCTGGAGCTGGATGATGGTCCGCAGTCTTCAGTGTGGAGCCCAGCTGCGAAGTTCCTGTCGTCCACGGGGCACTGGTATCGCTACTGGGCTGACTTCCTGTCAACGGGGAGTTATGTGCCGGCGTTCGTGAAAGGTTCAGCCACGCCTTCGAAAGGGTGACGAGCAGAGGGCTCAGCGAATGGTGAGCCTCATTGCAGCGGGCCAGAGTGGCGAAACGTCGAGTCATTCCCTGATTCGTTTGGAGCGTTGGAACCATTGTGGGTGATCTTTACCTGCGACTATCTCCCCGCGGTAGCCTTAAAGGTTATGAAGACATAGCTTCCGCCAGCCGCATCCGGCTGAAGCGTTCTGCCTGGCACGCCAGGCTTTAACTGAGCTCTTCCGGGGTTACTGCAAACCACCGGGGAGTACGTCATTGAGGACAAAGGAGTCGTGCCGTGACGAACAAGCAGATTCTAGGCGAGGGGGCGAATGATCAATCCAGAGAGGGCTACCTTGCGTCGTTGAGTCCCGAAGTAAGCGATAGCTATGACGCCCGCCGCAGATCACTGCTGGATCATTTGTATGCGCGTCGCCACGAACTGGCAAACCGCCTCGTTGATGAATTTTGCAGGGTCATGCCTGAGTACGAAAAACTGTCGGAGGCCGTCCTTCGCGACGTGGCAGAAATGTCGGTCCATAACATCGAGGATGTCGCAAGCACTTTCGCCGATGGATTTAACTCTGTAGACGATATTGAGTGGTTACGTCGCAGCGCTGCGCGTCGGGTTCATCAGCACGTGAGTTTAGCGTCCCTGCTGCGAACTTACCGGCTAGCGGGCACACTGCTTTGGCGCACCATCGCCGAGGAATCCGGCGAAGATCCGATAGGTCGTCAAGTGGCCATCGACTGCGCGGATGCGATGATGCGCTACACAGATAGCGTCTCATCGGCCATCTCGCAGGCGTACCTCCGAGAGTCGGCCTCAGTGATCAGTGACGGGCAAGCTCTGAGAACAGACGTACTTGAGACCGTTCTGTCCGGCGAACCGGTCAGTGAAGCCGCGCGTCGCCAAGCTGCTGCCCTGGCCATGACCTTGCGTGACAGGCCTCTTTTCGTTGTCCTCCTTCACGTGAGAGATCTCGAAGATGCACTGGTCGGCGTGCCGGCCGCCGTTCGACGCATGCGTGACCAGCTGGGGTCCGGGATAAGTACGACTTTTGTGGGAACTCTGGACGCTGATGTCGTTGCAATCTGCTGTCCTAATGGAGAGATAGTCCACCGGGATTTAGAAGGCGCCTGTCAGAGGCTTCTTGACACGACAGCTGGTTGGACAGTCGGCCTCGGTCGGCTTGCCGAGGGTATCTCGGGTGTCCGGCGGTCTTATGAAGAAGCAAGAGAAGCCATAGAGCTTGGTCTCGCCGCAGGGTGGAGCGACCGTGTCGTCCGCTTTGCCGATGTGTTGCTCGACCAAATCCTTCGCTCAACTCAGCACCTGGACACGCTATTGGAAGAGACGGTGCAGCCTTTGGCTGACTACGACAGCATTAAGGGCGCCGATCTCGTGCCGACGCTGCGCGCGTACGTTGCCCAGAACTTCAACGTCACCAAAGCGGCGGCCACGCTCAGGATAAGTCCGAATACTGTCGTCTACAGACTGCGCCGTATCCACGAGATCTCCCACCGCGATCCAGCTGTTTCCGACGATCTGCTTTTACTGGCGCTCGGACTTCGACTCCTCGATTCTGCGCCCTTCGGGCCACGGTAGGAAAACCCGAACCTGTAAAAGCCGCGATACTTCGCTCGCAAAGTCCTCGAATCCTCCGATGACATGGGGCCCTGCAGGGACCAATACTCACGGTGTGTCTCAAGCCACATTCGTGGCCGAACCTATCTGACGGGGTCGTCGACCGTTCCAGAACGACGCGTTAGCAAAGTAGTGCCGCCTGGTACTGCCATCCCTCGCTGCCCTGACCGTCTCGCTCGTGATGACCGGCTGCACAGCCGAAGCGCCTACACCTGACCCCACCGCAACATCGCCTGGCTCGACCTCAGCCTTCGGTGTGACATCGACGATCACAGACCCCGCATCGTCCGGTCCAACAAGTTTCACGATCCGTCAGGCTCAGACTGCGCTGGCCGCTGGCGAGGTGACCTCAGAGAAACTGGTGCAGCCATGCCTTGACCGCATAGACAAGTACGACGCCTACTACAACGCGTTCATCTCAATGAACCCGACCGCACTTCAGGAGGCCCGTGATGTAGACCGGCGGCGGGCTGCGGGCGAAAATCTCGGTCCGTTGGCCGGTGTTCCCGTTGTCGTCAAGGACTCGATTAACATGTCCGGACTTCCTACGACTGGAGGTTGGGGGCCACTGTCTTCCTCAGCCGGCGGGATTGACTTGATCCCGGAGAACGACGCCGTGGTCGCGCAACGGCTGCGCGCTGCTGGCGCGATCATTCTTGGGAAGACCAACCTGCCGGTTTTTGCCGGAAGCGGGTCCAATGCAAATAACAGTTTTGACGGCCCGACGTTTAACGTCACCAGTAAACATTGACGGTGGTGACCCCGGCTCGGATGTCGCCGACATCCACGCCGGGGTCAGCGCAGCGCCGAGCATGGGTGCAGCCAGTGCCGACGTCGTCGCGGCCGAGGCCCGACAGTGCGCCACCAATGTTGTTCAGGTTCCGGGGGTGGGTCCGGTTCATACCGTCATTCTGGGGCTCACGCTGACGCTATTGAGTCTGCCCTTGACGCGGAACGGGACGAGGGCGTCGTGCGCTTTGCCAATGTGTCGGTCGATCAGAACCCATTGCTGAACTCAACTCCCGGACGCGTTGTTGGAAGAGACGGTGCAGCATTTGGCCGACTATGACAGCCTAAGAGCCGATCTCGTGCCGAGGCTACGCGCTTACGTTGCGGCTGCGCTGCATCCACGAGATCTGGCGCCCCGAACCAGCCATTTCCGATGACCTGCTTCTACTGGCACCCGGACTCCGGCTCCCCGGGTCTGCGCCCTTCGGGCCCCCGGGGCGGAAATCTGCAACCTGTAG
The DNA here is from genome assembly GCA_050627125.1 of Arthrobacter sp. 21a14. Classification (GTDB taxonomy): domain Bacteria; phylum Actinomycetota; class Actinomycetes; order Actinomycetales; family Micrococcaceae; genus Arthrobacter. The sequence goes on from CP192487.1 coordinate 2,790,377, forward strand.
AAACCGCGAAACTTCGCTCGGAAAGTTCTCGAATCCTCCGATGACATGGTGCCCGGCCGGGACCAATACTGACGGTGTGTCCTAGAACACATTCTCAGCCCTCACCACATCTGACGTGGTCGTCTTCCGTTCCAGACGATGGCTGGGGAATCGATTGCCAGCAATCTGGCAGTTGTTCCGTTCGAAGTGGAGTGTCCTTGATGAGCTACAACACCAGGTCCCAGCATGCTGAGACCGCCATACACCGACTTAAGTATCCAGCTTGGATTGCCGCGAGCAGTGCAGTCCTTACCGGCACGCTTGGCACCGCCGTTAGCATCCACGCAGGAGGATCACAGTGAAGAGTCGGATGAGGAAGTACATCGCCGCTGTCGTTATGGGCAGCGCCATTTTCGCCACCACCGCGTGCACACCGCAGGCTGTGGGCCAAGCAACCGGAACAACGTCGACTGAACAGGTCGAAGCCGCGACAGCGCGCCTGGCAGAGAAGATGCAGGACACCATTAAGTGGGCCGGCCCTGAGACGCCCGTATCGCCGCCCCGCGACATCAAGCTCACCATCGTCACCTGCATGAGCGCCCTCTACGGATGCCTCGCACCCGCACAAGCGGCCACTAAGGCAGCCGAGTCTCTTGGATGGTCGGTCACGACCACCGACGGCCAAGGCGATCCTTCGGTACAGAACCGCCTTATTGAGCAGGCGGTCGCCGGCGGAGCCGACGCGATTCTGACCACGGCCGTCGACGCCGCATTCGTCCGCAGCGGCCTCGCCGCGGCAAAGGCCGCCGGCATCCCGGTAGTCAGCGCCAACCAGGGGACCGCACCCTCCCAGGACGGGTTCAACGTTGACGTCACCACCGACTTTGCGGCTATGGGTGTCGCCGAGGCGGACTGGATGATCTCCGACTCCAAAGGGAAAGCGACGGTGTTGCCGCTGATCGATCGCGAGTATGAGGACATCGTTGACTACGCCGAGGCGAACGTAGAAAGCCTTAAGAGTAACTGCCCCGGCTGCACGGTTCTGCCCTTCGAATCATTTGTGGGCACCGACGTCGGAAACGGACTCGGCGACCGCGTAGTACGGCTTCTCCAGCGCAACCCCAACATCAACTACATCCTGGGAAACTATGACCCCGCCTGTGCAGACATCACCGCGGCGGTAACGAAGGCAGGGCTGGCCAAAAATGTGAAAATGTCCTGCACCCTGGGTGACCCCCAGAATCTCGCGTTCATCCGCAACGGTACCGTGGAACACGCTGTAGCAGCCATCGACCTGTCCTACAACGGATACGCAGTGATCGATCAGCTCAGCCGGATCCTGGTGGGCCAGCCACTGATCGAGCGCACGGATACAGACAACCCCAAGCTCAAGTACAACCAAAACACGCCGTTCCGCATCATCACCGCTGAGAACGTCGGGCAAATCGCCGTGGGTGACCACTGGAAGTCCTCCATCGAGTTCGTCGCCAAGTATGAGACTCTCTGGGGACTCCGATGACACAGACCTCTCCGGAGATCTCAGCCCGCCAAGCGGGAGTCCTGGCCGCCGGCATGGGAAAGACCTACGGCGCCCGTCGGGCACTCCGCGGGGTCGACTTCACGGTAGGCCCCGGCGAGGTACACGCTCTCCTCGGGGCCAACGGAGCCGGAAAGTCCACCATGCTCAAGATCATCACGGGAGCGGTGGAGCCGGACGCCGGATCCCAGATCTCCATCAACGGACAAGTCCTCTACCCCGGACGCGGCTTCGGGGTGCGGACGGCCCAAGAGCTCGGACTTCGCGTGCTCCATCAGGAGGCTCCACTTCTGGAAACTCTCACGGTCGCCGAGAATATCGGACTCTCCCACGGGTTCCGGTCCCGGAACGGGATAATTTCGTGGGCCCGCCTGAATGAGTACACCCGCGAGCTGCTCGCCGACTACGAGATTGACGTGGCGCCCAACATCCGCGTAGGTCGGCTCACCGGAGCCGTGCGCGCCTCACTGGGACTGGCAATGACTCTCGGGCAAACCGGTGCGGGACCTCGCACGCTCATCCTGGATGAGGCAACCGCAATGCTCTCCACTACTGACGGCGACCGCTTTCTGGAGAGAGTCCGACACGCCGCAGACCAAGGAGCGAGTGTTGTCTTCGTAACACACCGGCTTCACGAGGTGGAGATGATCGCCGACCAAGTCACCGTTCTGCGCGACGGCGATGTCGTGCACACGGGCCCGGTTGCCGACATCCACCCCCGCGAACTCGTCAAACAGATCGTTGGGACCAAGCAGGTTCATGCCGCACCTCGTCGAGTAATAAAGACGGCAGTGACAGAGGAACCGTCGCTCGTCGTCGAGGATCTGGTCGCCGACGGCGTCGCAGGGGTGAAATTCCAAGTTCGACCAGGGGAGATCGTAGGCCTGAGCGGGCGTACCTCCAGCGGCGCCGCCGCGTTGGCGGCGATCATCGGTGGCGCTGCGCCTTGGAAGTCAGGGCAGATGCGCCAATTCGGGCGCCCAGTAAAGCCGGGGTCCCGGCAGGCGATCGAGCGCGGATGCGCCTATCTTCCCGCCGACCGGTTGCGGCTAAGCGGTGATCCGTCCCTGAGCCTGGCCGACAATATGGCTCTTCCACGAACCCGCCGCTACTGGGGACGCAAGCATCTCGAACAACAAGAGGTCCACTCCGCACTTGACCGGCTGAGCGTCCAGCCCGCCGACCCTTGGCGGCCGCTGGGTGCACTGTCCGGCGGCAACCAGCAGCGCGTGTTGTTGGCCAAGTGGCTCCTGACCGACCCACAGCTGATCGTCCTCGACGAACCAACCTTCGGCGTGGACGTGCATGCCGCCGAAATCATCAATCGCCAGATCACCGAGCTCGCTGCATCCGGCGCCACCGTTGTCGTCGCTTCCGGCGACGCGGACCAGCTCCTCGCGCTGTGCACGCGCGTGCTCGTCATGATCGACGGAGCCATCGTCGATGAGCTGACCGAGGAACGCATCAACCGAGAGGAACTGAACCTTGCTATCCAATGAGACCGCCCGCACCCAACCCACTCTGAAGCCGTACAGGCGTCGCGGTGAAGCAGGGTTCCTGGAGCGTTATGTCGTCTTCGGTATCTTGGCCGCCGCAATTGCAGTCTTCTGGGTGCTTGCACCCTCGACCTTCGGTACTGCGCAGAACGCAAGCACCATCATCGGCCAGCAGACTGTGGGGCTACTGGCCGCCCTCGCCCTCCTCATCCCGCTGGTGGTTGGCGAGTACGATATGTCTGTGGGCTACACCGCCGGCTTCGCCGGGATCGTCGCCGCGAAAGTGGGCGCCGTCGCGGGCGGGGCGACCGCCATCGCTGTCGTTGTATTGGCCGCGCTGATCATCGGCGCGGTCAACGGATACCTTGTCGTCTATCGACGCATTAACTCGCTCATCGTCACCCTCGGAGTTGGATTCGTCATCTCCGGACTCAGCATCGGGTTCAGCGGGTCCTCGACGATCTCGGTTGGCATCCCTGAGCTGATCCTGGCGATCCCGACGACTGAGGTTCTCGGGTTCGGAATGGATGTTTGGATCGTGGTCGCGCTCATCGCGGTTGTTTACCTCGTCCTGGCCCGCACACCACTTGGCCGCGAGATGTATGCCGTCGGCAGCAACGAACGAGTAGCGAAGCTCGCAGGCGTCCGCACGGACCGGATGCGTGTAGGCGCTTTCATGGCCTCTGCATTGGTCGCTTCGGTCGCCGGGATCATGCAGCTTGGCATCGCCGGCGCCGCTCTTCCGAGTTTCGGCAGCAACCTCCTCCTGCCCGCGTTCGCAGGAGTCTTCCTCGGCTCGACGTTCATCGACCCAGGCAGGTTCAACGTGATGGGGACGGTCTTGGCCAGCCTCCTGCTGGCGGTCGGCTTCTCTGGCCTGAGCCTGCTCGGTGCCGACTTCTGGGTGCAGCCGGTGTTCAGCGGCCTGGTCCTGATCGGAGCCGTTCTCCTCTCCCAGGTGCGCAGGGCACGCTCGCTAAAAGTCTGAACAAGAATCCAAAAAGCAGAAAAGGAAACATCATGACGTTCTATAACCAGGCAGCCCGTGTGGCGAGTGTTCAGGCCGAGCCCGTTTGGTATGACCTCGATGCCTGTGTCGACAAGACGATCGCCTTGATAGAAGAGGGTGCCCGCAATGATGCTGAACTCATTGCCTTCCCTGAGGTGTTCATCTCCGGCTACCCGTGGCATCTTTGGCTGGGCAGCCCGGGCTGGGGGATCAGCAGGTTCCAGAAGCAGTTCCACGCGAGTGCGCTGCGTCTCGACGATCCGCGAATGGCGCGGATTCGGGAAGCGGCCCGAGCGAACGCGATTGCTGTCGTGCTGGGATACTCCGAGCAGGACTGCGGTTCGATATACATGAGCCAGGCTTTCATCGGAGCAGACGGGGACCTCATCGCGAATCGCCGGAAACTTAAGCCCACCCACGTCGAGAGGGCGATCTATGGCGAGGGCGACGGATCGGGACTGCGGGTGCACGAGCTGCCCATCGGTCGGGTCGGGGGCCTCAACTGCTGGGAGCACTATCAGCCGCTGAGCAAGTACGCCATGTACTCGATGCACGAACAGATCCACGTCGCGTCCTGGCCGAGCATGTCGCTGGCCAGCCCCAACTACATCCAAACGGCGAAGGCCAGTGAAGACGCGTGTCGGATGTACGCCATGGAAGGGCAGACCTTCGTCCTGGCCTCTACCCAGATCATCACCGAGAAGGGGCGTGAGTTCTTTTGCGAGACTGCTGAGCAGGCTGAAGAGCTCGGCTTAGGCGGCGGATTCAGCCGCATCATTGGCCCCGAAGGGTCCAACCTCGTCGAACCTCCGGCGGCCGATGCCGAGACGATTCTCTACGCCGACATCGACCTCAGTGACATTACCGTCGCGAAGGTCTTTGCTGATCCAGTCGGTCACTACTCACGACCCGACGTACTGTCCCTGAGGTTCAACCCCGGGGCCAATCACGTCACCGTGGGAGCGGAGCCCGGATCCGTGACGAAGCAGCCAGCCGAGCCGGCTGCAGGAACCAGGGACGCAGAGGACTACACGTTGCCCGTAGTGAGTGACGTGGAGCGCATCAGCTTTTCCTCACCGGCCGCGAACTGACGGTGCGGCCACGTCCCCGCGAAGGGCCGTACTAGCCTCTACCTGCGGTGAGGCGCTGGATGATCACCCGGATCATCGACTATCGCAACGTTTACGGCGCCTCACCGCCGGCTCCCCGAACTGACACGGCCGGGCCGAACCCTACTGTAAATGCCCTGTACTGAGGAGAAAAAGGATGGACCTTCACCTGCAACCTGATTGGCAGCGGGCGACCGGCCAGCGCGTCGAAATCTGGAAAGACGGCAGCTGTGTCCGCAGAGGTACCGTCGAAGCGGTTATGCCAGATGATTCGCTTCTTTGGATTTCAGCGGAAGGACTTTCGCCGAGGCAGATAATTGCCCGTTATGAGGGCTACGAAGTGTTCACGCATTTCATGCCACCGAAAAGGCGTCCCAAAGCCAACAGCCGTTACGCAGGCCAACAGGCTACACAGGCTCAGTGACCTTCAACCTGACGCATCTTCCGAATGTACGTGCGCTCACCGTAGAGTCCGTGGCGCCGAATCGGAGGACGGACCTCCCCCTTAGCGCCAGCGGTGGATCTGTCGGGTTGCCGCCGATGTTTGGGGCGCTGCAGCAGGGCCAGCAGTAGATTCTCCTTCTGTGCCATCGGCGCCTCCTTCGACGTCCAGGGGTGGCACTACCGGAGCACGCTATTTGTCTCTACTACCAACAAAAAGAACTTTAGGGGTTACTGGATGGCTGTTCACCACCGCACCGTTTCCGTTAACGGTCATGACGTTTTCTATCGTGAGTCCGGCCCGGAGGGCGCGCCCGTTTTCCTCCTCCTGCACGGCTACCCGACGAGCTCGCACATGTTCCGTCACCTCATCCCGGCTCTGGCGGACAAATACCGGGTGGTCGCGCCCGACCACATCGGCTTCGGCAGATCCTCGGCGCCCTCCGTCAACGACTTCGAATACACCTTCGCGGCGCTCACCGAGGTGACGGTCGCTTTCCTGGGTGCAATCGGGGTGGACAAGTACACCGTCTACGCGCAGGATTACGGCGCGCCGATCGCGTGGCGGCTAGCGTTGGCGAACCCTTCAGCCGTCGAGGGCGTCATTTCGCAGAATGGCAACGCCTACGAAGACGGCTTCATTCCGGAGATCTGGGCACCAATCTGGGCCTACCATGCCGACCCATCCACAGAGAACGAGCAGGCCTTGCGTCCTGTCCTGAGCCGGGAAGCCATCGAATGGCAGTACAAGCACGGCGTACCCGACCCGACCACAGTCGACCCGGACGCGTGGGAACACGACATCGCGCTGCTCAACCGCCCGGGTGTCGACAGGGCGCAGCTGGCGCTTTTCGGGGATTACCAAACGAATCGGGACATCTACCCGTCCGTCCAAGAGTGGCTTCGCAACTCAAAGGTGCCCGTCTTGGCCCTATGGGGAGAGAACGATGAGATCTTCGGACCAGCCGGCGCCAGGGCGTTCCTTCGAGATGCTCCTCACGCGCGCGTTGAACTGATCGACTGCGGCCACTTCCTCCTCGAGTCCAACATCGAAGATGCCGTATCGATCATTCGGGAATGGCGGGCCGGCTTCTAAAGTCCTCTCCTGGACGGGGTGGGGCAACCGGCAGTGTGCTGTGGACAGTTCAGCTGCCCGCTCGAGGGAGCGGCTAAGTCTTTCGTGGCGCTCGGATCTGTTCCACGAGATCGGCGGCCCATGGCCGGATTCCCTGGTGGTATTGCATTCCTACCGGTAGGCCCTGGACTGTGGCAGTGGAACCGGAGATGTTGATGCTGATCCGGCTGTTTGCCATGGGCGCATTAGTGAAATGGAGGGCTCCGTACGATTCCGGGAACGCCGGGTTAAGCCATAGTCCGCCGTGGCCAACGTCGGCATAGTAGCCCATCAGCCCCTTGATCAGATGGATCGGGGCGGTGGCTGCCCAAGCCTGCGGTGAACAGGCCGTGGGATAGGGGACAGGCTCATCGAATTGTTCCCGATCGAAGCCGCAGAACAACTCCGGCAGTCGCCCGCCTGAGTAATCTGCGGCCTCGAACAGGGCGGTGGAGATCCGCTGTGCCGGCTCGATGAGGCCATACCGGAGTAGTCCGGCCGCGATAATCGCATTATCGTGAGGCCATACGGATCCGTTGTGGTAGCTGGCAGGGTTATAAGCCGCCATGTCGCTGGCGAGCGTGCGGACGCCCCAGCCGCTGAACATTTCCGGGGACATCAAACGTTCGGCAACCAGAGCGGCCTTGTTCTGGTCCACGATGCCAAAGAGCAGACACTGTCCCATGTTCGATGCGCAGGCGTCCACTGGCTTCTTGTCGCGGTCCAATGCGACCGCATAGTAGCCGCGATCCGGCAACCAAAATTGTTCGTTGAACTGTTTTTTAAGCTGAGCCGCGAGGTCCCGGTAATGGGTTCCCAGAACCCGGTCGCCAGCATCGTACGCTATCCAGGCGCGGGCAAGGTAGGCGCCGTAGACGTAAGCCTGGACTTCGCACAGGGCAATGGGCGGCTCGGCCAGGGTGCCGTCCGCGAAGTTGATGCCGTCCCAGGAGTCCTTCCAGCCTTGATTGATCAGGCCCCGGTCGTTGAGCCGTTGGTATTCGACAAAGCCGTCTTTGTCTTTATCACCGTAGTCCCGGATCCATTCCAGGGCCCGGTCGACGTGCGGTAAAAGGCTGGTTACGGTTTCTGGCGCGAAACCCCAACGGCAGATTTCGCCAAACAGGGCGACGAAAAGGGGAGTGGCGTCGATGCTGCCGTAGTAGGCGGATTTGCCGCCGAGGGCCAGGCTGCTGGAGACGGTTTTGTCCGGCAGCCGCCTGCAACCGACGCTACCCCTGCACGAGATCCGACACCAGTCCCGAACTGATGCAAGCCCACCAAGATCAGCAACCACAATGCCACTGCTCCTAGGAGCCTCGGCAGAAAGCACTTGTCTTGGCGACTGCGTGCGGGAAATTCGTCAATGCCGGGGCTCACGCAGCTACTTCTACTCCCGTTACCGACCAAGCGGATGCCAAAGCGGGCACCGGAGTGAGCAGTGGCATTGCTATGGAGACTTTTGCATATCGGCCCCTAAATGAGACCGCGTGATAACCATCGTCTCTGGAGGAGGAGGGGGAGGAGGTTCGTTTCTCAGGTTATCACGAGGCCTGAAATCGCCAGTCTCCCACCTCTTTGTCATTCGAACCCACTCCGCCACTATAAGCGGCCAATTCATTCGGGAATCGACCGCCGGTCGAGTGGGTTGACGGCCTTGCATTTCAGTGTTGGCAAGGATTTTAGGTTGCAAATTATTTCCACTCGACCAAAACGACCACGGAGGGGACATGCCTCTATAGGGAGATTGCTTTCTTTCTAGAAAAAGGGGTCCCCTGGTGAAAGAGCACTGGCACCTTATATATATCTATCTTTCTGGTCGTTTAAGTAGAGTAGTAGTAGTAGAGGGGCCTCCTTCCCTTTGTTTGCAAGGGATTTCCCACTCGACCAGCTGGTCGAGTGGTGGTCGGTTCGGACGAGTCCCCGGTCGATTCCCGATATGACCCGGAAAATGCGGGATTGTCCAAGCAGGCAGGCGGCCTTGGTCATTTGGTGAGTTCTCCTGGGAACCGGGAGGACTTCGACTAGCCATTGCGTTCGTCTCTCAGCTACACGTTTATGGTGTCGGAAGATCCTAAGAAGACCCGGCACATGGACGTTCTTCAGCAGATGACTGAGCAGCTACACAAAAACTGCAGCCTTTTAGGCCTTCGATCGAACCGGACGGTTAATTCCGGAGCACAACCTCGTTGCCCTTTTTCTATTCTCACCACTCCCGTGCGGTCATACCCTTTCGAGGACGCAGATAGCGTGACGTCTTTAGTGACAAAGATGTCGTCTAGGGGGCGTTTCTTTGGCTTGTCACGCAAACTAACGGTTTCAGATCAGGAGGTTCAGTCAAATGCTGGTTGGATATATGCGCGTCTCGAAGGCCGACGGATCCCAGTCCGGCGACCTTCAACGCGATGCGCTCACGGCTGCAGGTGTCCACGACGATGCCCTCTATGAGGAGCGGGCATCCGGAAAGCGCGAGGACCGGCCGCAGCTGGCTGCCTGCCTCAAAGCCTTGCGCGAGGGTGATGTTCTCGTCGTGTGGAAACTGGATCGCCTCGGCCGCGACATGCGCCACTTGGTCAACGTCGTCCATGACCTGACCCAACGTGGCGTCGGGCTCAAAGTCCTCACGGGCCAAGGAGCGGCGATCGACACAACGACCCCTTCCGGCAAGCTCGTCTTCGGCATCATTGCTGGCCGAATTTGAGCGGGAACTTATCTCGGAACGTACGAAGGCTGGACTGGCCGCAGCGCGGGCGCGGGGCCGGCACGGCGGGCGTCCGCACAAGATGACGCCTGCGAAACTTCGCCTCGCCATGGCATCCATGGGCAAACCGGAAACGGTGGTGCGCGAGCTCTGTACCGAACCAGGTGTCACCCGACAAACCCTGTACCGGCACGTCTCACCACTAGGCGAGCTGCGCCCTGATGGCCAACGACTCCTGTCTGGACGTGGCTAGGGTCGCTGGCTGGTTGCCGAGCGGCTATGCGTCCGGGAAGGTCGTCTTGGCGTCGCCATCCAGGCAACGGTCAACGTCGGTGCCGTTGACGGTCACCGTGCCGCTCCACCCGAACGTGTCGCCCAAACCTGCGACCTCACTGAGGGGATAGCGGGTGCTGACTTGCTTGTCGACGCCGATTGCTTCGTTGGTGAAGTTCTTTTGGCGGTTCGTGGTCAGATCAAAAACAAAGTTGGAGACTTCGGCTCCGTTCTGGAATTTCGCGCCCATCTGATAGCCCGCTTCACCGTCAGGGCTCCACGCCGTCACCGAATAAAGGACGGTTCCTGATCGTGGAAGGTCGGCGGCCGTTTCGAAGGTCATGAACAGCAACTTGCCGTCGCTGATGAGTTTGACCTGGTCGATGTCGACTGATGCGGAGTCTCCAGCCGCGTCCTGGCAAATTGAAGCGCCGGACTTCGCTTTGGCTGCAGCCGACGGAGTCAACGAGGCTGATGCGGTCGGGCTGGCAGTGGCAGACGTGCTGGACGACGCTGCCGGTGAGGTGGAGTCCGACATTGTCGCCGGAGCGCAGGCGGTCAGTAGCAGCACGGTACAGGCCAGTAGGCTCCATGGTTTCTTCATGGCCTCATGAAAGCACGGCTCGGTGGTCGAACCTGTGAAGACGTGGTGGATGTAGGCAAGGTTCGTGAGATCGGCGGAAGATCCTTCGGTGGTCTCATTCCTTCGATGTCCAGCGTACGCTGGGGCGCGTTGGCAGCCTTGGATCAGGGACCGTATCGCTAAGGAACCCCCTGCTCCGCCAAGATCGATGTGAGACTGGTCCAGTGATCGAGCGAGTTGTGGATTTTCGGCGTCTCCGTAATATGCGTTGCAGGTCGTGTCTGCATGAGTGGCAGGTTGATGCTGACTGGTTGGACCGCTTCCATCAAGCAGACGAAACCTGCCCCGCGTGCGGCACTGACTGTCAAGCCGAGGATCGGCCGAACTTCTGGGTCGCGAGGGAGGATCCCTCGTACGATGACTCGACCGTCCGCGAAACGTACTGGTATCACACCTCAACGCATGCAAACTGGCCCAATCGTGCGTTCGACCCAGCCGCTGAATTTACTGAAGTTACCAAGCTAAGAATGCAAAGAGCCAGTAGCGACGGGCGAGGTCTGGAACGATGGGTCGCGGACCAGAGGACCAAGGCATTGCACTTGGGTACCTACGAGGCGGCCATTGAGAACATGCTGAGGCGGATGGACAGTCAAGCTGGCGCCGAGGCGCAGTTCTACCTGTACCGGGTCCGGCTTCACCGTGACGTAGGTATAGAACCCGGGGTGCATCCTGAGCCCACAAACTTCGTGGGCGATGTGCAGTTGGAAGAGTTGTGCTCTCCTGGTGCTGACGTATCCAGGCACGTCAACGTCCACGAGGACCCGTCGAGCATTTCTCTCGCGGTGGGTTTTGGGGCTATGGAAGCCGTTCAGGGCATAGCTATTCCTTTGGCCGTCGATGCTGCTGATCCATGGGTGGCTGCAGCGGCGGCACGCCTGGTCGATGCGGCATCACGGCCGGCGCCTGAACTACAAAATGCTCTTGAACGCATGCAACGCCGCATGCCCTCGGCGCTCTCTATCGAGGCCAGCAGAATGGAGGAGGAAGTCGCTGCGACCCTGCCGCTGGGGCTTCGTCGAAGGTTCACTGCAGGCTCTTGCCAGCATCCGCATTCGTTCCCAGTGAAATTGGTCGCCATGGCGCAACTGGTCAAGGACCCGTCGCTGGTTCTCGGCGGGCTTGACGCTCAGCCATGGCGGGAAGTTTGAGGTAGGACTTACCAGCGCACACGTTTCAAATCTCAGGTCTAGCGGGAGATGTACGGCTTGGTCCTGATCCAAAGCCTTCAACTCGTTCTTCAGCTCTCCGGGCCTTGATATGCTGCAGACCCGCCGCTTCCTGCCCCTTAGGGTAGCCCTGGCCTACTGTGCAACCGTAAGCCTGGACTAAAGTATTTCTTTCTACCTTGGGGCTTGGTCTTTAAATTTGTCGTACTTATCCTGATAGTTGGCCGGCGGTTTCCCCTTCACTCTTGAGGGACAGCCGGAGTCCGGGCTGCATAGAGCGTGTGCGGCCCCGCGGGCGCCAAAGCCACACAACAGAGCTGGAGACACGATGGACCTGACTTCTTACATTTCCCGAACGTCGTTGACGTCCAAGCACCCCACCCGCGTTCCCGACGGCGCGACCCGGGTCTTGAAGGCAGCGGACCTAGTGGCCGATGACGTGGTAATGGCTGCGAAAGACGGTCTCGTTTACCACGTCGGTCCTGTGCGGGAGACCCAATCCAGCATGGGAATCCTGTGGATTTTTGACAGGATGACTACGACCAGGAAAATCATCGAGTTTAAGGAGTTTGAGGTCTACACATCCGACATTCTGGCCCCTACGCAGTCTTAACGTCCTGGGCATCCGTCGGCAGAGGACCCCGCAAGAGTTTCTTTCCTAACAATGAGCTTCGTCTACCCCAGCCAGCTGCCAAGTTAGACGGTCAACTGACGCAGGCACAAAGCCCGAGCGGTGAGTCGTATGTACCCCGTTATAATCACGGCGCTTGCCCCATGGAGTGCGACCGCCAAATTGATCAGGACAAGCGGTACTAGGTTTCATTGCTTAGCAGAAGCCTCACTGGATCGCCTCGCCGCATGTGCGAGATCGCACATATGAGCAAGGTCGAAGGGAAAGTACTCGGCGAGCGGATCCGTGATGCTCTAAAGCGGGCAGATTTAAGCCAGGAGCAGCTGGGGGTGCGGGTCAGCAGCGATCGGCCCCCTACTTCCCGCTGTCCGACACTTCGCATACCGGAGCTGCGTCACCCCTACGGCCGCCGTTCAGCATGAACAACTGCCTTCACAAGAGCCACAGGGCCTGAAGGAGCCCTGTAAGGATGAAGATCGCGACAAATGTGGCCAAGAAGTAGGCCACTACGCCAGAGGCGAGGCTAACTGCCATCCACATGACGGTGGGCCCCAAGGGAGCACGCTCATTCCTGCGTTTGGCGTCGCCGGACGCGATCATCAGGTTGGAAATTAGCTGGAATATCGGCCACGTGAGTAACATTGCGGCGGCCGATGCCCGAATAATCCAGGAGAATACAGAGATGGAACGACGCGCGACGTTGTCTCCGTGGTTAACCGTGGCGGCGGGTTCGGCGACGGCGAACCGAAGGACGAACACCTGAGATCTTCGGGGAACCCCTGCGACTGGAGGCCCCGACCGAGTTCTTGAATACTGAAGTCTTTAGGACCCAACCGGCCAAGCCCGGGGATCCGAAGACCGCCAACCTAGGTGAAGCCGAAAGCTTGGCAATCATCATTGAACGTGACCTCAAGGCAATATTTATCACCGATGACAATGGAGCCTTGGCCTTGGCCGAGAACAAAAACATCCCACATCTGACCACATGGGACTTGCTCAAGCTTTTTGTGCGAACCAACAAGTTGGAACGGGAAAAGGCTTGGGGATACGTCATGACCCTCGGAGGGCATCAACGTCGATACCGGGAGCTTCGCGATAAAGACTCGTTTTTCCTGTGGCTCGATTCCAAAGAGGCGCTCAGCTTCGTGCCATAAATGTGTAGTCGAGGCAAAAGAGTAGGTCGCAGGGCTGATAAGGCAGCAGGAAGCACTTGTCGATGATCACTCTGAAGGTCGTGGGTGCTTTAGCGCATATTAATGGAGGTTTTCAGCTTGCGCAGGATTCCTCTTCCGCGTCGCCCTTGGACACGGTGTCCAAGGTTTCCCGCCGCGTTTCCCGGGGCCGCTGTCGATAAGCCAGAACGTCCGCGAGGTTTACCCGGCGGTGGCGGCCGGGCTGGGTGACGGGGATCTCGCCTGCTTCGAGCGGAGGCCGGAGAGACACTGAATCGTAAGCAAATACGTCTCTCAGCTCCCAATCCTTCCCCTAAGGTTCATTTTTTCTTTCGCTAAGGGCTGTCGAAGCCAATTTGCTTCTAGGCTTCGACAGTGTCCAAAGTATTGAGCAGTCTTCCAGTCGGTCAACGAGTCGGCATCGCATTTTCCGGCGGTCTCGACACCTCCTGCGCGGTGGCGTGGATGCGTGAAAAGGGTGCAATCCCATGCGCATATACCGCTGACATAGGCCAATATGATGAGCCTGATATTGCTTCGGTACCCGGCCGTGCGACAGAGTACGGTGCGGAAATTGCCCGCCTCGTTGACGCGAAAAGCGCCCTTGTTGAAGAAGGGCTGATTGCGCTCCAATGCGGCGCATTCCATATTCGCTCCGGCGGCAAGACCTACTTCAACACCACAGCGCTCGGCCGTGCCGTCACCGGCACAATGCTGGTGCGAGCCATGATGGAAGATGGTGTTGACACTTGGGGTGACGGGTCGACTTACAAGGGAAACGACATCGAGCGGTTTTACCGATACGGGCTGCTCACCAACCCCCGCCTTCGCATCTACAAACCCTGGCTGGATGCAGATTTTGTCGCCGAACTTGGGGGACGTACGGAGATGAGCCAGTGGCTTGTTTCACGCGGATTCCCCTATCGTGACGCAGCGGAGAAGGCGTACAGCACAGACGCTAATATTTGGGGAGCAACTCACGAAGCGAAGCTCCTGGAGGAACTAAGCGCCGGGCTCGACCTCGTCGAGCCGATCATGGGAGTCGCCGCATGGCGTGATGACGTGGAGGTGGAGACCGAAGTTGTCTCCGTTCGTTTCGAAGCCGGTCGCCCGGTCGCGATCAATGGGGTGGAACAAAATGCTGTCCAACTCGTGCTTGAGGCAAATGCGATCGGTGGTCGCCATGGTCTCGGCGTCTCGGATCAGATAGAGAACCGCATCATTGAGGCGAAGAGCCGAGGTATCTATGAGGCGCCCGGTATGGCGCTGCTGCATATCGCATATGAGCGGCTTCTCAGTGCAATCCACAACGAGGACACGCTGGCCAACTATCACGTCGAAGGCCGCCGCCTCGGTCGCCTGCTGTACGAGGGGCGCTGGTTCGATCCGCAGTCGCTCATGCTGCGCGAATCCATTTGCCGCTGGGTCGGCTCCGCTATCACTGGCGAAGTTACCCTTCGCCTGCGTCGTGGCGACGATTACACCATTCTTGACACCACCGGCCCCCGCCTCAGCTATGATCCAATGAAACTATCCATGGAGCGAGTCGGGGACGCTGCCTTCGGTCCTGGCGACCGAATTGGACAGCTCACGATGCGCAACCTCGACATCGCAGATTCGCGTGCCCTGCTGGAGCAATACAGCGCCGCCGGAATTATCGGTGAGGGGACCATCGAGCTCGTGGGTTCCATCCAAGCGGGGAAGGCGAAAAAGTTTCCGGTTGCTGTTGATCCGCAAGGGATGCCCTGAAGGCGCCCCAGGGTGCTGCATTAGACATCGCAGTATGCGACGGTGGCAGAGACTGGCCAACCAAGGGCAAAGTCGCCATTGGGCAAGGATATGAAGGCATCGAGAAAGCCAAGTCACCTCCGGAGGCCTGTTGATGCCGCGGTTGGCATGAACGTCGGCGAAATCCTCACCATGCAGGCGCGCCAAACGCCGCTGGATAGCCCCCCGGCCGAACAGTGCCGACAGAAGAGACGACCAGCGTTCTAGTGCAGCTGCGCAGCTTAGCGGCAAGAACATGCCTATAGCGTCGCCTTTCATCCGCGTAGTCCGCGCGCTGCATCCTCGATTGACCCCGGTTCCGCCGTCGGCGGTATGGCTGTGCGATAAAGATCTGAGCCGGTGGAGGCTGAGCTGGGTCATTTCTTTGCGATTACCAGTGGTGGGGCTGATTGGAATCCAGCGGTCGTAATGAATTGCGGGGTGCAGGTTGTGATGCTGGTCTCCGGCGTCGTTGGAGTTGAAGCCGCGATGAGCGCGGGGCAGGTCGTTTGGCGATGTCATTTGTTGATGATCTTGAAGGACCACGTCGCCCTTACTGCTGGCTTGGGGAGTTGAACTGCTTCCAGGAGGGCAATCGTAGGGCTGGCGGTTCCTAGCTCACCGGGGCACCTCCTCGATGTCTTCAACCTGACCTGCCTTCATAATTAGCGGAGTCAAAACCGAGATCGCTTACCGGGAGCAGCGCACCCAACGCGACAATAGCGAGCATACGGCCTGTGGCTATGGGCTCACAGGCGCAGACGGGGGTGCGTAGGGCCACGACCACGGAGCAGCTCCTGCACCTCCATGGGCGGACGGCCGCAATCCGTGGCGTCCAAGCAACCGGAGTTGCCTATATCCGTCCTTCTTTTTTGCGCCCCTGCCTACCGCCCTTCGGGTAACGGCCGCGCCGACGGCGCCGAGACGTGGGGAGCGCAAAGGATGCAGAGCCTCGAGGGGTGGCGGGCGACGTCTAAATCACCCGTGTAGGCGGGAGAGTACCGTCCTGGCTGCCCCTCGAAGGGGCAAGACCACCGCGCAGCACTCTGGAGGGCAGCCTCGCCAATCTGCCAGCCGTCTAATCGACGGCGCGCCTGTCTCGCCCACGTTGGGTGGGGTTTCGGTTTTGTAAATATCGGGCGGACTTAAGAGAGACGCGGCGAATGCAAGTGGCTCAGCGCGGGATTTGGAGCTATGGACCACTAGGTTGACGCAGGACACATCAACAACTGTATTATGTATACATAATACAGTTGTTTCTCCTGCTCTCAGAAAGAGGATGGTATGACCGAAACATTTGTCCACCCCTACATCCCGAATACGGCCCCTGCCGTAAAACAGGCAATGCTCGACGCAGTGCAGGCGGCTAGCGTCGATGAGTTCTATGCAGACGTCCCCGCGGAGCTGCGGTTGAACAGGCTCTTGAACGTTCCGGCACCGTTGCCGGCCGAGCAGGATCTGGCACGTCATGTACGCGGCATTTTGGCAAAGAACCGCACTACGGAGGATCGTCTCTGCTTTCTCGGTGCGGGCACATACAACCACTATGTCCCGGCCGTAGTCGACGAGGTGATCCGTCGTAGCGAGTTCCTTACCGCGTACGCGGGCGAGCCGTATGAAGACCACGGGCGTTTTCAGGCACTGTTCGAGTACCAGTCGCTAATGGCCGAACTACTGGCGATGGATGTCGTGAATGTGCCGACGTACGACGGCTACCAGGCCACGGCGACGGGACTCGCGATGGCCGGGCGACTAACGGGTCGCCGGCGCGTGATCGCCGTCAGTGACGTGCTGCCGGAGAAGCAGTCCAAGGTGCGCGACTATACTCGTGCGGGCATCGAGATCGAGCAGGTGCCAACAACTGGTGGTCTCGCGAACCTGGACCTGATCCGCGACGTCCTGGCCGACGACGTCGCCGCTGTTTGGGTCGAGACCCCGAGCTTCACCGGAGCAGTCGAGTCACGGCTGCGCGAGATCGCTGACCTGGCCCACGCAGTAGGGGCCGTGGTCGTCGTCGGCACCGACCCGGTTGGCTACGGCGTGCTCACCCCGCCGGCGGTCCAGGGCGCCGACATCGTCACCGGTGACATCCAGTCCCTCGGCCTGCACCAGTGGTTCGGTGGAGCGCATGCTGGCTTCATTGCGGTGCACGACGACCCCCGGTTCGTCATGGAGATGCCCTCGCGCTTGTTCGGGCTGGAGTCCACCGTCGTGCCAGGGGAGTACGGCTTCGGCGACGTCGCTTATGAGCGCACCTCGTTCGCACTGCGCGAAGAAGGCAAAGAATGGGTTGGCACGGCAGCAGCCCTGTGGGGCATCGCCGCTGGCGTATACCTGTCGCTCATGGGACCCCAAGGTATGGCGGAACTCGGTGAGCTGCTCCTCGCCCGCACGCAATATGCACAGCACAAACTCGCCGCGATCCCGGGTGTAGCCCTGGGCGACGACGCCCTGCATCTGCGCGAGTTCACCGCGCGGTTCGAAACTGCACGCGCCGCCGACATCGTCACCGCCCTTCGCGCGGACGGCATCGAACCCGGTGTCGTTGTTGACGAGTACACCCTGCTCGTCTGCGTGACCGACACCACTTCCGCTTCAGACATCGATAAGCTCGCCGCCGCCATCGCCGGGGCCCTCGACACCGCCAAGGAGCACGCCGCATGAGCCTTCCCGTAGCCCCCAAGAACAGCCCACGTCGATTTCAGCAGGCGAGCTGGAACGAGCCGATCATCTTCGAGTTGTCAACGCCGGGCGAGCGTGGGATCTCGATCTCTCCGGTCGAGCCCATCGTGCGCGATACCGTTGGTGATGTTGTCGCAGCCCTGCCCGACGGACTGCGGCGCTCTAGCAGACCTGCCCTCCCTGAAATCGGCCAAATGCGCGTACTCAAGCACTACCTGCGCCTTTCGCAGGAGAACTTAGGCTCCGACCTCAACGTCGACATCGGTCAGGGCACATGCACCATCAAGTACTCGCCAAAGATCAACGACCAGCTCATCGAAGTGCCGCAGCTACGAGCCCTACATCCGGAGCAGGACTCAGCTGACACTCAGGGAACGCTGGAGTTGATCTGGCGGCTCGAGCGCATCATGGCCGAGATCTCCGGGATGGACGCTGTCTCGCTGGCGTCCCCCGGCGGCTCTGCTGGGATCTGGACCAACATAGCGATGATCCGCGCCTACCATGCCTCACGCGGTGAGGCTGAGCAGCGCGACGAAGTCATTACGACGATCTTTAGCCACCCCGCCAATGCCGCTGCCGCGAAGGTGGCAGGGTACAAAGTCATCACGATCTACCCGGATGCCGACGGTTATCCGGACCTCGGCGCTTTGAAAGCAGCGCTCTCGGAGCGCACGGCTGCGATCATGGTGACCAATCCTGAAGACACGGGCATCTACAACCCCGCGATCAACGAATGGGTGACAGCTGCGCATGAGGTGGGGGCGCTGGCGTCGTACGACCAGGCGAATGCGGCAGGTATTGTCGGCATCACGCGTGCGCGTGACGCCGGGTTCGACGTGTGCCAGTTCAACTTGCACAAGACGTTCTCGGCGCCCCATGGTAGCGGCGGGCCCGGTGCCGCGGCCAACGCGGTCAGCGCTGCACTCGCGCCGTTCCTGCCCGGTCCCCGCGTAGAGCAGGTCGAGGGCCGGTTCGTCGTGCACCAACCCGGTGAGATGTCGATTGGGCATGTCGCACCTGCGCACGGTGTGGTGCTGCACGTGGTACGTGCATACGCCTGGATCATGTCGCTGGGCGCGGAGGGAATGCTCGCGGCCTCGCAGATCGCGGTGCTCAACAACAACTATCTGTTGAAGAAGGTCCTTGAAATCCCGGGGGCATCCGCGCCCTACGCGACCGGTCGCCGCCGTATCGAACAGGTGCGGTATTCATGGCAGGAGTTGTTCGAGGAAACCGGCATCACATCAGAGGAAATCGGAATCCGCATGGCGGACTACGGATTCCACTACTGGACGAGCCACCACCCATATGTAGTTCCGCAACCGTTCACGCTTGAGCCCACGGAGTGCTACTCGAAGGACGAGATCGACGAGTACGTGGCCGCCCTCGCCCAGGTGGCCCGCGAGGCGCGCGAGACACCTGAGCTTGTGCGTACGGCACCGCACAATCAGACGGTGCACCATACGCATCACGACGACTTGGACGATCCGGAACGCTGGGCGGTCACCTGGCGGGCCTACCGGCGCAAGTACTTTAATGAGACGCCCCTCGATTTCACGGCACCCATGGAGAACGCCAGGACCGCGGTCTAGCACTTGCCGCGTGTCGGACTGGCCCCATTGAGTGAGTGGGTCCCATGACACTAGCGACAAGCAATGCCATGCCGCTCATGGAACGGAGTGCTAGTCGGACTGTGGCAGATCTAAGCGGACAGCGTCACGCTACGTCAGCTAGACGGAGACCCTCCTGAAGCGACACGCCATATCCAGGACTGCGGGCTTCCCAGCCTTGCGTAAAGCGAGGATGGGGAGCCCGTATTTTCCGAGGTAGAAGGCATCCGCCTGCGACATTGTCGTTCGGGTTGACGGCGTCCGACCAGTGATGCTTGCCGTTGCTGGGTACTAGCCTGACTGGCGGCATTGCAGTAGCCGGACTGCCTCCGGGGCTGGTCGATGCAATGGGAACACGATGTCCCGCCGCCGACCACATCCCGGGGCGCCCAGGCAACATGAACTTGGAGCAGTGGACGGCTGGACTCCTCTGCGGCGACCCGGACCAGAGAATGCCGGATGAGTCTTGGGAATTAGGCACGTCAGCTGGGTTGAGGATCCCGTCGGGTTAAGGCCAGGCTATGCCAAAGATGCAAGGGTTCTGAATGCAGGCGCTGGCAGGAGAGTTTTTGGCTCCGGCCAGCGCCTTCCTTTTCTGACTAACAATCAGGTTCGAGATAAAGGGCCTGTCTCCATCCCGACGTGGGCTTGTCGTCGGTGCGGTGCTGTCGCTGCAGACATTATGATCTCTCGGACCAGTTTTCAGCCGCGGCTTCGACATAGACCTGCGCTCCGCGGCTGGTGCGGTTGGTGCTGACTGAACCGTGCACACCGGCCTGCCGAAACCGGGCGTTCCCCACCGCAGCATCAGCCTGACCAGACCTGGTTTCAGCCCTGAATCGCGGGAATGAGTTCATGACACTTGAGAGGGCCCTTCGTCTCTCGAAGACTCAGGGGTCTACTCCTGATCTTCGGGTGCGTGGACAGCGTAGAAGCTGGATGACTCAGTTGAGGTCACCACGCGGATGAAGCCAGCGAGACGGGCATCCATATCCGCGTCGCCGGTGTCGACCAACAGCGGGCGGCCATGCAGCTCGACGAGCTTGGACTCAGGTGCGACCACCATTAACGGATCTGGTCCGATCGCGCGCAGCACTCGGGCCGAAAGCTGTTGGTTGCCGCGGCCAAGAAGGAAACCCTGCCCACCAATAATCGTTACGACTGCCTGGGCGGGACCCTTCGCGATCTCGTCGAGGAGTTCCTGTTCGGAGGCCGCACGCCGGAGGGGTTGGCCGTCGAGCACGACGTCTACGCCGAGTGGACTCTTCTCAAACCCGACTGCACGAGCAGCCTCGGCCATGGTTCCACCCGGACCGAGTAGATAGCGCACGCCAGGACGGAAGCGGCGCACTGCACCGCGTGCGGCAACGACCGCCGCCTCCCGCTCGGATACCGGAGTCGGTGACTTCCGCGCTTGCGTGCGTCCTTGCCGATATGGCACAGAAACTATTCCGTGCAGATACGGTTCCACGCGGGCACGCCGCATCGCAGCCTCATCGATGTCCAGCACCTCACCTTCCTGCAGGGGCAGCCCGTCGGCGAGCCACTCGGCTGCCAGACCGCCAGCTGCGCGAGGGCTAACCCCGAAGACCGACGAGTACATCTTGACCCCTGCCGGGATGCCGAGGACCGCCGCGTCCGGATACTGTTCGAGGCCAGTAGCAACATCCCGTGCGGTGCCGTCTCCGCCCGCGAAAAGCATCAGACCAGCGCCGGCTGCGGCAAGTGCACGGGTTGCCGATGTTGTGTCCGCAGACGTCGTCGGCAATCCGGCGGTGTACAAGACTTCCGGCGCGAGGCCGGCGGCTCGGACCATGTTCTCGCCCATGGACCCTGCTGCCGTCAGCACAGGAGTTCCAGGGGGCAGTGCCTCCAGCGCGATTTTGGCACGAGCCTCGGCCTGTGCGGACGCGCCTAGCTTTTGAGCAGTCAGCTGCACGTCAGCGCCGTCCGATCCCGCCAGTCCTGCGGGTCCGCCGACTCCGGCAAGCGGGTTAATGATGAGCCCGAGGATCCGATCAGCCTGCAGCTTCCCACGCGATTTCGCTGAAATGCTTCTGCCAACATATGGGTCACGCGACGGCCCGACGGCGGTGTCGGCGTTGTGGTTTCGGTTGAATTGTTCGCTCATGGCGGTCTCTTCTCTATAGATGCCGGCTCGAGTGCACTGGTTATTGTATTCTGTATACAGTACTGTTTGTTTTGCGTCTAAATCTAGCTCTCTGCGGGCTGTGGGTATCGTCAAAATGCGACTTGCGGGAAGCAGTCACACTGCCCCCAATACAGCGAGCCGAGTTACTCCGGCGGCGGTAGCGGCCAGATTTGGTCCCAGCGTGGAGGAAGCCTGCAGACCTTTCCACTCTGGTGATGGACGACATGAAACTCTCAATCCAAGATCCTGTGAGCGCAGGCATCGACACCCCAACAGAAAGACGAGCATATGACACGGACAATCATCATCACCGGCGCGTCATCGGGCATCGGTCAGGCGACCGCCCAACGCTTCCAAGAATCGGGCGCAAAGGTGCACAATCTCGACTTGGCGCCGGGCGGCGCCGAGGCCACATGGCACGAATGCGACGTGACCGACCCCGCGGCCGTCGAACGCGTGATCAGCGACATCACTGCTGCTGACGGGCGAATTGACGTGGCCATCGCGAATGCAGGAATCAGCATTCGTCGGCCGTTTCTGGAGATGGACCCAGTCCAAGTGCGCAAGCTGTTTGAGATCAATGTCTTTGGCGTGATCAACCTCTGGCAGTCTGCAGGCCGACGCATGTTTGCGAACGGCGGAGGCGTTCTGCTGGCTACCGCGTCGACAAACGGATCCGCTGGCTACCCTTTTTATGCTGACTACAACGCGTCGAAAGCAGGCGTCCTGGCTCTCTGCCGAACCGTGGCACTGGAACTGGCTCCGCGCGTGCGAACGGCGTGCGTTAGCCCGGGCTACGTGCTAACTCCGATGCAGCGCGCGGAGTACACGGACGAGATGTTTGACGAGACCAACAGCAAGATCCCAATGCGCCGGCACGCCGCGCCAGCTGAGATCGCAAATGCCTTCCATTTTCTGGCATCGAATGAAGCAGCCTTCATCACGGGCCAGCAGCTTGTCGTGGATGGTGGTGAGCTCGCCGGTGGAACATGCTCGACTTACCGGACTTGGGAGGGATCATCCCGCGAGTCAATTGATTTGTAATGCCGCATGCGTGCGGGGAGCTCCTCCTGGACCCAGGTTTCCAATGGGTCTGATGCGTGTAAGGCGGTTCCTTGGACCTTCTTCTCACCGGGGTCTTGACTAGTCGCTCCGAGGCTGTGATGCAAGATGCCGTGTTTTTTCGGCATTGCGAGACTTTGTTCCCGCTACCCGGCTGTGCCCTTGAGGGCACAGCCGGGTAGCGGGGCGCTGGCCAATGCCGGGCGGGGTTCATGCATCCAGCGGCGACGGTCAAGTAAATCCACTCCTCCGGACAACCGCGCCATACCAAGCGCCTGACCCTTTGGAAACAATGCCTGATTGGAGTTCGTCGGTGGTGGTCAGTGCAAAACAAGTTGGAGCTTCACCGGAGAAGCAGATTCAGTGGTTCGGTGGTGATTTCGCCGCAGCTTCAGCTGAGTCGGCCCCTCAGTGGCGGGAGGCGGCACCTAGTGTAGAGAGCTGTCCAGGGATTCCGGCCAGGCCTCTGAGGAAGTCCAGTCGCCCACGAAGTAACCATCGAGAACTGCTTGCCAGACAACTCGGATCTCTGGCAGTTAGGCCAGGTCACCGGCATTCGAATGGCCTCTATCAACACTTTCGTTGAGTATAGTTGTCTGTATATTGCATGCGAATTAGGGAGCAATCATGCCCGTAGCCCGCCAATCGCTCCGGGTTCAAGTCCGGGACGAGATCCGCAGCCTGCTGCGCGACGGCAAACTCAGAGCCGGCGAAGAAATCAGCGAGCAAAAGCTCGCAGAGGAACTGGGCGTAAGCCGTACCCCATTGCGGGAGGCACTCATCGCGCTCGAAGCCGAAGGATACATCGAGTCGCAAGTTGGCCGTGGTTTCCGTTTCGCTCTGACGACCCAGCAGGATTTCCTCGGCAGTGCGCCGATCATCGCTGTCTTGGAGTGCCTTGCATTGGACCTGACTCCTCCAGAGGTTCTGCAGGAAGTAGGCCAGAAGTTGCTGCGAATGGCCGACGACTTTACGCAAACAATCGCAAATCATCGTGAGCTAATAAGACGCGACGAGGAGTGGCACCTGCTCTTGACCGGGGGCTGCGGGAACGAGCAACTGCTTACGATGCTCGATCGCCTCAAGACCTCTTTCCATATGCTTGAATACGCCATCCTTCCCTTTGATGCCATGGTGGAAAGGTCTGCCTCCGATCACCATGACATCGCAGAAGCATTGATCGCTGGAGACTTAGAGAGGGCCAAGACCCGGCTTAGGGAGAATTGGACGTCCTGGCCCGGACACGTAAGCGCAAAGGGCGCATCGACTCGACAAGTCAATTCCGCGTAGCTAGCGATTGCAGGCCAGGTTCACAGCCTGGAGCTCGAAGCGCCATGTCCAGCCGCGGTCAGCAGAGGATTAACTCCTTTCGCCTCACTTGGGTTCCTTCAGATCTCAGTAATACATCACTCAGGTCGGGAACCAAGCATCAGAGTGACGCGTCTAAATCGCTGCGCCCAGAAAATGCCTGCTAGGCGCCGACCGCTGCCGGCAGCCGGCGTCGTCCATTCTTACTGCCCAGACGAATAGAGCCGCATCAAGGGTGGACGCACAAGGGCGTTAACCAGGTTCAGAATCCGTGCAGGTGTAGCTGTCCCTGCCGGCAACGGCGCGATGCTTGCTGCCCCGGCTATGTGATGCGCTTGCAACGGGCGCTCACTCGTACCTGCTTGTACAACACCTGGCGAGTCGCATCGCTGCATCGTAGGATCCGATACCGTCCAGTTGACCAAAAAAGATGAGTGAGCTACTTGTCGAACTCGTGCCATTCTGTATACTGTATACTGCGTACCAAGGGCAAATAGGGACGGCCAGGTCCGCAAGATGGGCATGCGATAGCTCTTCGCCGGGGAACGGCGCTCGATGAAGTCCTCCAGCTCCAAGTGGTATATCCGCCCGGTCCTACCAGAGGGCCAGAAACCATCTCCCCAGCAAACGCCCCTACTCAAAATTCACACAAGGACAATGATGACCTTCACTAGAACGATTGCCGAGAAGGGTGCGTTAATCCTCGCTTGCAGTGCTCTCGCCCTGACAGCGTGCACAAACGTGTCCGGGTCGGATGGAAGTGCCCAGCCCAACAGTTCGGGCACCTCAGCAGCCCAATTCGATCCCACCACAGTCCAGAAGGATAATCTGCTCGCCGAGCAGGTGCCTGCTCCGATCAGATCCAAGGGAACACTGATCGTCGGCTCAGACACCGCTTACGCACCGGCCGAGTTCCTCGGTGGTTCGGACGGCCACACGCCGATGGGCTACGACGTCGACCTCGCCAAGGCGATCGGCGCGACGCTCGGGCTCGAGGTCGACGTCATGCCAGCAGACTTTTCTGGGATCCTCTCCTCCCTGGGCCCGAAGTACGACTTGGGCATCAGCTCCTACACCATCACAAAAGAGCGCCTGGAAGCGGTCAACTTTGTAAGCTACTTGAACGCGGGTTCCTCGTGGGCCGTCCAGAAGGGCAATCCAAAAAACTTCTCAATTGATCACATTTGCGGGAAGACAATCGGCGTCCAGACCGGTTCGACTCAAGAAGCTCCGGACCTCAAGGACAAGAATGCAAAGTGTTCCGCCGCGGGCAACGAGCCGATCAACATAAT
The DNA here is from genome assembly GCA_050627125.1 of Arthrobacter sp. 21a14. Taxonomy (GTDB): domain Bacteria; phylum Actinomycetota; class Actinomycetes; order Actinomycetales; family Micrococcaceae; genus Arthrobacter. The sequence continues at coordinate 2,815,521 of CP192487.1, forward strand.
CTCCCTCAAAGACCAGGCGGATGTCACAACACGCCTAGTGAACGGAAGCCTCGATGCCATGGTCGCCGATTCGCCGCTCATCGACTACGCGATTCAGCAAACTGGCGGCGTAGTCCAGAAGATCGGCGACACCTACAACGCCGCGCCCCAGGGGATAGCCGTCGCAAAGGGCGATACTGCCTTGGCTGATCTCGTCCAGAAAGTGATGACGAAGCTCATCTCGGATGGCACCTACAAGAAGATCTTCGAAATCTGGGGCGTGTCCGACGGCGCAATCATCAAGTCCGAGGTTAACCCCGCGGAGGCGTCATGAACGCTGTGACATTGCCCGAACCGGGTACGGCAAGGGCGCCCAAAAGCGCCTCACCTGAACTGATCAAGGCGGTTCCTGTGCGCCACCCTGGCAGGTGGGTCTCCGCCGCAGTGCTTCTGGTGCTGCTGGCGCTAGCCTTGCAGAGCCTTGCCACCAACACCCGTTTCGGGTGGAGTACCGTCTCGCTGTATATCCTGGATGTCAACGTAATCCGCGGTGTCGGATGGACACTCCTCCTCACAGTGCTGTCGATGTTTCTGGCGATCGTTCTCGCCATCATCCTCGCTTTTATGCGTCAGTCGGACAATCCCATCCTGCTTTGGTCGTCTTGGTTCTTCGTTTGGTTCTTCCGCGGCACCCCCGTCTACACGCAGCTCGTCTTTTGGGGGCTAGTGGCAGTGTTGTATCCCAAGATCTCGCTCGGAGTGCCGTTTGAGCCACAGCTGTTTGACATCTCCACTCAGGACTTGCTTAATGCCTTCTGGGCCGCAGTCTTGGGTCTGGGTTTGAACGAGGCGGCATACCTCGCCGAAATTTTCCGGGCTGGCCTGAAGTCAGTCGACAAGGGGCAAACCGAGGCGGCCGAGGCACTCGGGATGCGCGGTCCTAAAATCATGTGGCGCATCGTGCTTCCCCAAGCCATGCGCGTCATCGTTCCACCGACGGGGAACGAGACGATCGGCATGCTGAAGACAACATCCTTGGTACTTGCTGTGCCGTTCAGCCTCGACCTGACATTCGCCACGAACGCTCTGGCCAATCGTACGTATCAACCTATTCCGTTGCTGATTGTTGCGGCCGCATGGTATCTGCTCATCACGAGCATCCTCATGGTCGGCCAGCACTACATCGAGAAGTATTACGGCAAGGGAGTGGACAATCTCGTTCCCGCTCCAATTACGGCGGCCGCAAAAACCCAAGGCCCCCGCCCCGTGGGCGCGGTCGACCACACCGCCAATGAAAACACCCTCGAGGAGACCGGCCGATGAACACCTTAGACCAGACCGCGTCCAACAGCGGGCTCGGCTACTCCCCGCAGGCCTCGAAGGACCTCATCCGCGTCGAAGGTGTCCACAAGTACTTCGGCGAGCAGCATGTGCTGCGAGGGGTCGACATGAGCGTCAAGCAGGGTGAAGTCTCCGTGCTTATTGGACCCTCAGGCTCCGGGAAGTCCACCGTACTGCGCTGCGTGAACCACCTCGAGACAATAAGTGCCGGCCGCATCTGGGTCAACGACGACCTCATTGGTTACAAGGAGCGAGGTGGGAAGCTGCACAAGATGCACGTGAAGGAGATCGCCGTCCAGCGCCGCAATATAGGCATGGTATTCCAGCGCTTTAACCTTTTCGGCCACAAAACTGCTCTTGAAAACGTCATCGAGGCACCCATCCAGGTCAAAGGCCGGGACAAGGTCACTGCCACGAAGCGGGCGCTCGAACTCCTTGATCGGGTGGGACTAGCAGAACGCGCTGCGTACTACCCCGCCCAGCTCTCCGGTGGGCAGCAGCAGCGCGTAGCTATCGCGAGGGCACTGGCCATGGATCCCGAGCTGATGCTATTTGATGAGCCGACCAGCGCCTTGGACCCGGAGCTCGTCGGTGATGTGCTTAGCGTCATGAAGGACCTTGCCAACTCCGGCATGACCATGATCGTGGTGACTCACGAGATAGGCTTCGCCCGGGAAGTGGGCGACACTCTCACCTTCATGGACGAGGGCGTCGTTGTCGAATCGGGGAATCCCCGCGAAGTCATCGCCAATCCAAAGCAAGACCGCACCAGAGCCTTCCTGAGTAAAGTCCTCTAACAGCCGGAGCCTGGTATGCAGAAATGGAGGTGCGTGCGGGCTGGTCGACTATTTCGCACGCGCGTCATAGCGCAATGACAAGAGAAAGAAGCTTATGCCAAACGTTTGCTCGAGTTCGGTCTTTACCGGCAGTAGCCGTGTGAAGCGTGGCATGGCGGAGATGCTCAAGGGCGGCGTCATCATGGACGTCGTCAACGTCGAGCAGGCCCGCATCGCCGAGGACGCCGGTGCCGTCGCCGTCATGGCACTCGAGCGTGTGCCCGCCGATATCCGCGCCCAGGGCGGCGTGTCCCGCATGTCCGATCCCGACATGATCGATGCGATCATTTCCGCCGTGTCCATCCCGGTCATGGCCAAGGCCCGCATCGGCCACTTCGTCGAAGCCCAGGTCCTGCAGTCCCTCGGTGTGGACTATATCGACGAGGGCGCGGCGATGATCCGTTCCAAGGGCGAAGCCGGCACCGGTGATGTTTCCAACGCCACGGGCCACATGCGCAAGATCCGTTCCGAGATCGCCAAGCTGGCCGCCCTTCCCGAGGACGAGCTGTATGTTGTCGCCAAGGAACTGCAGGCCCCGTACGAACTGGTCAAGGAAGTCGCTGCCACGGGCAAGCTCCCGGTGGTGCTGTTCACCGCCGGTGGCAACGCGACCCCGGCTGACGCTGCGATGATGATGCAGCTCGGCGCTGACGGCGTGTTCGTTGGCTCGGGTATCTTCAAGTCCGGCAACCCCGCCGAGCGCGCTGCCGCCGTCGTGAAGGCAACCGCCTACTACGATGATCCCGACGTCATCGCCAAGGTCTCCCGGGGTCTGGGCGAAGCCATGGTCGGCATCAACGTCGACGACATCCCCCAGCCCCACCGCCTCGCGGAACGCGGCTGGTAACGCGACTGAAAGAGATTCCTTTCGGCAATGTAAATCTTTGCCGATCCGATACGTTTCCCTGGGGGTTACCAGGATCGATCAGCCCTGGGGGAATTTCTGCCATGTGAGCTTGGCTCACGATTCAACTAATGATTGGAGAATAAGAGATGGCGTCCGAAAGAGAGATTATCGGCCAACCGAACGACCCACGGTACGCGGGTATTGCCACCTTCGCTTTGCTGCCCAGGATCGAGGACGTTCAGCACGCGGACGTGGCAGTAGTTGGCATCCCGTTCGACTCGGGCACCAGCTTCCGGCCAGGAGCCCGATTCGGACCGGCGCATATCCGTGAAAACTCGCGCCAACTTCACCCTTATCATCAGATCCACGATGCGTATCCCTTCCGAGATCAACAGGTGGCCGACGCAGGCGACATCGCCGTCGGACCCTATGACATCGAGGGCGCCGTAAAGTCCATACAGGCAAGAGCCGAGCGATTCGCGCAGCAAAATACTCGAGTCCTTGCACTCGGAGGGGACCATACTATTGCGCTGCCCCTGTTGCGTGCTGCCGCCGGAGTCCATGGGCCCTTGGCGGTGCTCCATTTCGACGCCCATCTCGATACGTCTGACGTTCTTCACGGCGCCAGCATCTGGCACGGTTCACCATTCCGCCGAGCAGCGGAGGAGGGGATCATCGATCTTGATCACTGCCAGCATGTGGGCATCCGAGCGGGTATATATGACCCGACCGAACTGGAGGATGACGGACGCGCAGGGTTCCAGATCATCCGCACCGAAGAGTTCCAGGAAAGGACCATCCCCAGCATTACAGACCAGATCCGTGGACGGCTTGGATCCGGTCCCGTGTACATCTCAATCGACATAGATGTTCTGGATCCGGCACATGCCCCTGGTACGGGCACCCCGGAAGTTGCCGGCGTCACCACTCGTGAGCTCTTTGCTGTGCTTAGGGGCTTGCGCGGCCTGAATATTGTGGGGTGCGACGTGGTGGAGGTCGCTCCTGCGTACGATCATGCGGGAGTAACGGGACTCGCAGCAGCGCATACGGCTTGGGAACTCCTCACCCTGATGGGGTTAGCCACCCTGGCCGGTAAAGACCACTTGGCCACGAAGTCGTCGAAGGAACAGAAGGTCTAATGTGGTCCCTCTGCCCGCCTTGGTGATAAGCGGGCGGGCAGTGGGGACGGTCAACCGTGGGTGATGGGACAATTTTGACCTCGAATTCGCGGATTACGCACGAGATGTCGTGATTGTGACGGTGCAGGCAGCGGAGGGACTCGGCTCCCAGCGATGCGGAGCGCGTACCAAGATCGGTTAAAGACGACTAGCGCTGGCGACCCTTGCACTTCCGACGTCGGGACTCGTCGGCAAGCTTCTCCAGGACTTCGACGGGGCTAACTAGTAGGATCGATGCCTTGCGGGTGGGGTCTAGTCAGCCATGCCCGGATACCTGCCACTAACGTCGATACGGCGAGCAGCCCGTCCGAGATGAGTCCAACTCCTCCCACGCCAGCCGAGAAGGAAAGTGCTCTGGTGAGCATCACGTTAGGCCTCCGGGATATGGGACCAAGACGACTGCAGCGTAGATAAGTGCAACTGCCACCAGTGGCATGAGCCCGTTGCGAGCAAAGAGGGCCTTCGTTCCCTTGAAGCTGGTTGATGCGAGCCGGGTACCCTGCGCAATCCTTCTTGCGCTGAGATGACGTCTCGCGTGGGCGAGAGCGCTACCCCCGCTCATGGGGGCGGGGGACGGGCTACCTTCTATGAGCCTCGAACCAGCATCATTCGATCATCGTCATCCCTGGGGAGAGCCAAACGGAGGCACACCATGCTCGTCCAATGTCCGGTTCGCTGAAGTCGACATTGAAAAACTGCTGATCCTGCACTATCGAAGCGTGATGTCGTAGCGAATGCTCACGCCCAGTTTTCCGCCGAGAAGTGGTGCCTGAAGCCGGTGTGGGTGGATGCTATTCCAGTTGAATGCAGTGCAGCAAAAGAGTTCGTCACCGCAAGGAGCCCGTCCATGGAAAAAGGAGCAGGGACCTCGAGGGCATTCATCAGCGTGATTAACTGAGCAGCCAGCGGGAAAAGCGAGTTCCGCTCCGGATGACAGGGGCGCGTTGGCAGGAGCAGTCGCGGAGATGTTGGTGGTACGTCCGGATCAGGACTGAGCAGGACCTGTTCCGTTGGTCGCAAAGGGTTGCAGCCGTGCGGCGATTTCGTCCACTACCTCAACGGGGCCGGATCCGACGTCGACGATGATATGACGCTCGTCCTCGAGCAATGGCTCCAGGGTGGTCAGTTGCGAATCAAGCAAACTGCTGGGCATGAACTCATGTTGCCGTTGCTTCATCCTGGCCAGGAGTGTTCCGCGGTCAGCTGTGAGGTGTACGAAGATAACGGCGGGTTCATGCTTGCGGAGTATGTCTCGGTAGCTGCGTTTAAGCGCGGAGCAGGCAATGATTATTGACCCGCTTGCCGGAGGGGTCCCTAGTGCCCGCCCGATGTCCTCAAGCCAGGGCTTCCGGTCGGAGTCGTCCAGAGGAACGCCGGCGGCCATCTTTTCCTTGTTTGCTGCGGGATGCAAATCATCACCGTCGCGGAAGGCTACGTCGAGGCGTTCACTCAGAAGGGAGCCGACGGTCGATTTTCCGCAGCCGGATACGCCCATGATCACAACTGGTGGGAGAAGCTCAGTTCCCAATGGTGGGTCCTTTCACTGCGCGCCGTCGTCAGGCCTGCAGGCCCAACAATTTGTGAGAGATTATTCACACTTGAGAAGAGTGTCGCAGATTCCTCCAGTCGCCGTCAAGGCTCTCGGTCAATCCCAATGGGCTATTGACGGACTGGGCGATTTGAGAAAAGATTCTCATATCGTTGAGCATCGACAGTCCTAGGGCTGCATCCGAAAGGCGCTATTCATGCAAATCGTCCGCACCGTTTCTTTCCCCGAGGAAAGTCTTCTCGAGGAACTTCAGCCGCTGCCTTCTTCGCTGCGTCCCGTCATCTGGGACATGCGGTCGGCACCCAAGGGAGGGGAGCTGGCAGAAATCGATGCCGTTATTCTGCCCTATCTCAATGCCGGCGAAGTGCTGGAGGAGTTGCGGAGTGTCCCGAATTTGAAGTTCGTCCAAGCGCAATCCACAGGCTACGACGGAATTGTGGAAGCTGCGGGTTCGGGTGCCGGAGTATCGAATGCTTCGGGTGTTCACTCGGCAGCGACCGCCGAGCTTGCCATAGGCCTTATTCTCGCGAAGCTTCGGGGTATCGACGATGCTGTTCGTAACCAACTCCGAGAAGAGTGGAAGCCTTCGCGCAGGTTGTCCTTGGCCGACCGTCGAGTGCTCCTCGTCGGCGTTGGGGGCATTGGGCATGAGATTGCCAAGCGTCTGTCGCCGTTCGAAGTGGAACTAACCCGGGTCGGCAGTTCTTCGAGGCTTGACGAGTTTGGCGACGTCCATGCGGCTTCTGAATTGCTTGACTTGGCACGGACGCATGATGTTCTTGTGGCAGTGACACCGCTGAGCGAGACGACCCACCATCTGGTGAATCGCGAGGTGCTGGCGGCTCTCCCAGACCGAGCCTTGGTAGTAAATGTCGGCCGTGGCGCGGTGGTGGACACGGTTGCGCTGACCGACGAAGTAGTTTCCGGCCGGCTTCATTGCGCACTGGACGTCATGGATCCGGAGCCCCTTCCAGCCGGCCACGCACTCTGGTCTGCAAAGAACGCTCTGATAACTCCTCACGTTGGCGGAAACGCCTCGGCCTTCGAGCCCAGAATACGCCGGCTGCTCGCCAAGCAATTGGCGGCCCTTGCTGACGGCCGCACACCTGAGAATCTTGTTCAATCCGGCCCCTTCCAACCCACCTCGCTAGTCTGAAGGAAGTAAAGAACGTGAAGGCGCATGCAGAACCGGAAGCTGTCGGACTGCCCCACCACTTCGTCGCCGAGTATTACGTGGAGCTATCAACTGAGGACAGGGACGCCTACGCGAGCACGAAACTGAAGCTGCGTGCTGAATCCCACTTCCATGCTGCAAAACACTGGAACCCGAGCGCTGGAGCGTGGGTGGGCCTCCTCTCGGATGTGCCCGCCGATGAACAAACGGGCACAGTTGTGGCGGCCGTTTGCGACGATTCGCCCTTTCTTGTCGATTCTCTGTTGGCTGAGCTGACTCGCAGGCAACTTGCAATTCGACTCGTCGTTCATCCGAGGTTCGTAACCACCCGAACTGATGCAGGAGAGCTCACTGCGCTTTACCCTGCCCCTGCCCGTTCTGATGACAGTGTGGAATCCTGGATTGCCGTGGAACTGCGCGATGTTCTCGCCTCTAACGCGGCCCAGGAGGTGGTTGAGGCCTTGCGCACTGTCCTGGCCGACGTGAGTCTGGCGACGGCGGATTGGCAGCCGATGCAGCGGAGGTTGGACGAAGTAACGACGTCTTTGCCTGATGTAGTTGATCCTGAAAATAGCCTGGGTATATCTGGTATTTCCGGAGCTCGCAAACTCCTGAAATGGCTGAAGTCGAGTAATTTCGTGTTCGTTGGTTATCGCCAATACACCTTGGAACGGGGTACTTCCGAGGACCGCCTGATTCCAATGGAAGGGACCGGACTCGGTGTGCTTCGGAAGCCGGGCGCTCCTTCGCGTGTTTTGACGGGTCCTGCAAGGGAGTCAGCGCGGAAACCCGTCGCGGCGATAGTCACCAAAGCACGGGCACGGTCCACCGTTCACAGAGATGCCCACCTGGACTACATAGGGATTAAGACGTTCGACGCAGCCGGCGTCGTTACCGGGGAGCATAGGTTTCTGGGACTCTTCACCTCCAGCGTCTACAACGGACCCGTTGAGACAGTTCCTCTAATTGAGGAGTCTGTCGGTGCCGTCATGGCACGAAGCGGATTCCCGCGCTCCAGTCACTCGGGACGACAGATGATGGCCATCCTTGAAACCTATCCGAGGGACGAGCTGTTCCAGATTGACAGCGAAGAGTTGTTTCAGGTTTCGACCAACATCATGGGTATGCAAGAACGTAGACGCTCAAGCGTCTTCCAACGCCGCGACGCTTTTGGACGTTTCGTCACGGTCCTGGTCTATTTGCCGCGCGACCGATACAACACGGCCGTCCGCGTCAGAATTGAACGCGAGCTCCGTGATGCCTTCGGCGCCCTCGACATCGAACATGAAGCACGGGTTGGGTCATCGGCGTTGGCACGCATTTTCTTCACCGTGTGGACTGCTTCGCAAGCGCATGTGGACAACGAACTTGAACAGCGGGTTCGCACTGCCGTTCGGTCGTGGGCGGAGGGGGTTCATCAGGCCCTCCTTGATCGTCACTCTCAATCAGAGGCCGACAAGCTCACCAAAGTATGGAGCGAAGCCTTCCCTCCGGAGTACCAAGTCCGGTATAGCGTTGAGATGGCAGCGCTTGACATCGAACGTTTTGAGGCACTTCGTCAGGCCGAACCCTTAGCGCCCGCCCGGCTCTACATCGACCAAGGCAACTTTGCGATAAGTGGTGATGAAACGCGGCTCCGTCTATACCTTCACCAACCGCAAAGCCTGAGTCGTATCCTTCCCTACTTCGAGCACCTGGGACTGGAAGTTCTGGAAGAACGCCCGCATGAAATTGCGGACACCGATGGCAAGGTGGCCTATTTGTACGACCTGCTGGTGCGTCGGCCGGCGGCTACCTGGACCGATGCCTGGGAGTTGGTACCAGATGCTTTCCACGCAGCCTTGGGCGGAGAAGCGGAATCCGACGTCCTTAACACCCTTGTTCTGCAGCAGGGTTTCGATTGGCGCGTAGTAGCTCTCCTTCGCAGTTACGCCAAATACTTCCGGCAACTGGGCACCCCGCATTCCTTCGATCTGGTTTCTTCTGCTTTGCTGACTCAACCTGGAGTGACGCGGGCTTTGGCGGATCTGTTTCAGGCGAAGTTCAACCCCGCGCTTTCGGGGGACAGGTCAAAGACCGTGGCGTCAGCCGAGGTGGCGCTCACTGCTGCCACCGACAGGGTCACCACCTTGGACGCCGCATTTGTGTTGGAAACGTTGGGTGTTCTAATCAAAGCAACTGTCAGAACCAACTTCTATCAGTACAAGTCACACATCAGCGTCAAATTCGATCCTGCTGGAGTGAAGGTACTTCCGAGCCCGCGTCCTGCACACGAAATTTGGGTTTACTCACCTCGGGTAGAAGGCGTGCATTTGCGATTTGGCCTCACGGCGCGAGGTGGACTTCGTTGGTCAGACCGTCCAGAGGACTTCCGCACGGAAGTGCTGGGCTTGGTCAAAGCCCAAACGGTCAAAAACGCCGTCATCGTTCCCGATGGTGCCAAGGGAGGTTTTTATGCCAAGCGATCAGCAGACTTAAGCAGCCGCGACGAGCTCCTGGCTGAAGGACAGGAGTGCTACCGCACCTTCATTTCCGGACTCCTGGATCTCACAGACAACCTCACGTTCCTCGCCGACAAGCGGAACGTCGTTTCGCCCCCACACGTGATTTGCTACGACGGCCCCGACTCGTACCTTGTGGTGGCAGCTGATAAAGGTACAGCGGCATTCTCTGACATCGCCAACGATGTAGCGGCAAGTTATGGATATTGGCTGGGTGACGCCTTCGCGTCCGGAGGGTCCGTGGGATACGACCACAAGAAGATGGGGATTACTGCCCGCGGTGCCTGGGAGTCAACCAAAACCCATTTCAGCGAGTTGGGTTTGGATACCAGCAGTACGGACTTCACCGTTACAGGCGTTGGGGACATGAGCGGTGATGTCTTCGGAAACGGCATGCTGCTCTCCAAACACATACGGCTTGTGGCCGCCTTCGACCATCGACACATCTTCTTGGACCCTACTCCCAATGCTTCGGAATCATGGCGTGAGCGAGCAAGACTTTTTAAGTTGCCGCGCTCCAGTTGGGATGACTATGACCGTTCCCTGATCAGCGAGGGAGGCGGGGTATGGCCTCGCAACGCGAGGTCCATCCCTGTCCACCCCGCAGCAGCCAGTGTCTTGGGGCTCTCTGCCGACGTGAACTTTCTGACCCCGCCCGAGCTCTTGCGTGCCATACTCACCGCGCCCGTGGACCTTCTCTACAACGGTGGCATTGGGACCTACGTCAAGGCTAGTCATGAAAGCCACTCAGAGGCAGGGGATCGCGCCAACGATGCCATCCGTGTCAACGGCAATGAGCTCCGGGCACGCGTCGTTGTTGAGGGCGGCAACCTTGGAGTAACCCAGGCCGGACGTGTCGAAGCTGCCCTTACCGGCGTCTTGATCAACACCGATGCCATTGACAATTCGGCAGGGGTGGACTGTTCCGACCACGAAGTCAACATCAAAATCCTTGTAGACCAGGCAGTTCGGGCCGGGGATCTTTCCCAAGGTGAACGAACCAGCTTCCTGGCGGCCCTCACCGATGAGATTGCGGGATTGGTTCTCGCCGACAACGTAGCTCAGAATGTCCTCCTCCTGACGGACCGCAGGTTCCCCCCGGCGTCGTTTCCTAACTATGAGCGCCTCATGCAGTTCCTCGAGGGCCGGGGCGAATTGGATCGGAGCCTTGAGTTCCTGCCGGGCACCGGTGAGTTGGAAGAACGCATCGCCAAAGGGCGTGGACTGACGTCCCCTGAACTTGCCGTTTTGGCGGCGTATTCAAAAAACACTCTTATGAAGAGCATTCGGCATTCGACGCTTGTCCGGGACCCCTTTTTGTCTTCGGTCCTGACCGGCTACTTTCCTGCTCCAGTAGTACAGAAGCTGGGCAACGAGATAAGTCGTCATCCGTTGCGGGACGACATAGTTGCCACAGTACTGGCCAACGATGTCATCAACATCGGGGGTATCACCTCAGTATTCAGGCTGATGGAAGAAACATCGGCGGATGAAGTGGACGCGGTCAAGGCCTTTGTCGTTGCAAGCGAGCTCTTCGGGTTGCGTGGACTCTCCGCCGGCCTCGTGCAGATGTGCGCCGATCTACCCGCTGAGAAGTGGAGCAGAATTTACCTGGACGTTCGCCGGGTACTTGATCGTGCGATGCGTTGGTTTATTCAGTACGACCACCAACTTCCTCTCGAAGAGTGCTTGAACCTGTACCGGCCCGTGGTCGAGGCTCTTCGACATGATCTGCCCGAACTGTTGAAAGGCCAGGAGAAGGATGAGGTTGCCCGACTCATGGACACTGCCAGTACCTGGGGACTGCCGGCTGATGTTGTTCGGACGTGGGGGGAGTTGCGTGACGCTTTCACGCTCCTGGATATCGCGCGGGTAAGACAACTGACAGGGGAGCCTCTGGAGTCCATTGCTCCGGTCTATTTCGCTGTAAGAGACCGTTTTCGCATTGAGGCGCTATTAGACCACGCTGATGAGCTTCCTAGGGCGACAAAGTGGGAGGCAATGGCCAGGGCCACGCTTAGGGACGACATCGGTGCCCTCGTGCCGGAACTTACAGTTGCAGTTCTCGGCGTTGATGGCAGTTCGTCGGGCGGTAAATCTGTATCTAAATGGGAGCGCCAACATCATGCTCGTCTCTCAGAGTCCGAGCATCTGCTGCAGCTCGCTCCAAAAGGGAGCTTCGAGGCGTTATCGGCCTATGTCGGAACACTGAGAAAGGCCGCCCGCTCGTGAAGTGGGCACTGAGCACCACGGACGGCCGTGACTGGGATGCCTTCGAGTTCAGTGAACGCGATCCCGAGTGGCGACGAAGCAGCCAACGCGGGCTCGTGTGCATCGGATGCGGGTCTCCAGCGTTCTTCCGCGCACCATCATGGAAGAAGACGCCCGCCTTTGGCGCAAGACATAAAGAGGACTGCGCCGTCCTGACCCCACCCTGGAGCGTGTTCCGATATTTGACCTAAGGCATGAAGTGAGGGAGCAGTTCAAAAACTAGAAAATTCTAACAAATGAGAAAAGTTTCTTGATTTGCTCCTCTATCGCTCGTAGGCTTGGGGAAGGCAAGAAATCCGTAGCGCGGCAATGCAACCTCGCGAAGACGATGAAGGAAAACACATGGCGTCCGGCCCGTATGATCTGACAGGAAGAGTGGCACTGGTCACCGGTTCGAGCCGAGGCATTGGCAATGCCCTCGCGGCTGGACTCGCTGACTCTGGAGCCACAGTGATTCTTCACGGACTGGACGCGGAGCGTCTTAAGAAGGCAGCGGAGGAGCTCGCAAGCAGGATCGGTAGCGAGCGTGTTGGCTCCATAGCGTTCGACATCACCGACGAGCCCTCCGTAGCCGCTGGAATTGCCAGCATTGAGGATGACTTTGGAGCATTGGATGTCCTGGTCAACAATGCCGGCATCCAACATCGCGTACCGCTCCTGGACCTGGCAGTGGAGGACTGGAACAGGGTTATCTCCACGGACCTCACGAGTGCATTCCTGGTTGGCAGGGAGGTGGCACGACGCATGCTGCCGCGCGGCAAGGGGAAAATCATCAACATCGGGTCAGTTCAGTCTGATCTGGCCCGGCCGACCATCGGTGCGTACACGGCAGCAAAGGGCGGACTCCGAAACCTCACCAGGGCCATGGCCGCGGAATGGGCAGGTTCCGGAATGCAGATCAATGCCATCGCGCCGGGCTACATCCACACCGAAATGACCCAGCCGTTGGTGGACGATCCCGAATTCAACACATGGATTTGCAAAAGGACCCCGGCTGGCCGGTGGGGTACGGTCAGCGACCTCACCGGGCCGGTGCAATGGCTGGCGTCCAGTGGTTCGGATTACGTCAACGGCCAAACCATCTTCATCGATGGCGGCATGACGGCGGTGGTCTGACAATGACCACCACTAACGAGAACAAACTTACGCCGCCAGCTCTGGGCTCCGCGCTCGTAGTACACGGCGTGGGAGATTTGCGGCTGGATTCCGTACAACCGCCGGAACCCCGCGCTGATGAGGCTGTCGTCGAAATCGCTTACGGCGGCATTTGCGGATCGGATTTGCATTACTGGCTTCACGGTGCGGCAGGGGAGTCAGTCCTGCGGCAGCCACTGGTGCTCGGCCACGAAGTCGTGGGAACCGTGAAGGTCGCTGCTGCCGATGGAAGCGGGCCCGCTCCGGGAACGCCGGTCGCCGTCCATCCCGCGACGCCCGGGGGTACTAGTCCACGTTATCCCGTGGATCGCCCGAACCTTTCGCCCGGATGCACCTATCTTGGCAGTGCGGCGCGTTTTCCCCACACACAGGGTGCCTTCAGCCAGCTAGCGATCTTGCCAACAAGAATGCTGCGCCCTTTGCCGGAGGGTCTGCCCCTGCGCAGAGCAGCACTCGCTGAACCAGCCAGCGTTGCATGGCACGCTGTGGCCCGCGCGGGTGATGTTGCTGGGAAACGTGTCCTGGTGATCGGGAGTGGGCCGATCGGATGCCTAACAGTCGCAGTCTTGAAGAGGGCGGGCGCAGCAGAAATCGTGGCAGTCGACGTCTTCGAGGAGCCGCTTTCCATTGCACGACAGGTTGGTGCAAGCCGCACAATCCTGGCGCAGGATGCTGACGCAATCGCCGCAGTCGAGGCGGACATCGCAGTGGAGTCGTCCGGCAACTATCGAGGCCTGGATTCAGCCATCCGAGGAACCATGCGCGGGGGCAAAGTGGTGATGGTGGGACTCTTGCCCAGTGGTGAACAGCCGGTGGCGATTTCGCTGGCCATTACGAGGGAGCTCGATCTCTTGGGATCGTTCAGGTTCAACTTCGAAATGGACGACGTCCTGGATGCCCTTGCCGATGGCAGCCTGTTCGTGGATCCCGTCATCACTCATGAATATCCCTTCGAAGATTCCCTCGAGGCCTTCGGAACGGCCAAGGATTCACGGCGGTCCGGCAAGGTCCTGATTGCATTCGCCTCCAATGTGGAAAAGGGGGACATCTGATGCTGAAAATGCATCGGCAAATTACAGCCCAGCGGACCCAGAACAAGCGCCTGACTGCTAGGACAGGAACGCACTGTCCCCTCAGCGGGTGGTGGGCACCTCACGGCGACAAAACCAGGCCATTCCTGCTCCTTGAAGGCAGCATTATGCCGACATCGGGGAACGTTGCTGTCGAATGGGCATTGTTGGAACCTATGAAGGGATTGCCCCGTCATGGTTTACAGGCTTGAGGATCATCCGCGGCGAGGTCCCTCCGGAGCCCTGCACGAGCGGCGTCGGCCGGACGTAGAGCGGCGCCTGGTAGAGACCCGTACATCGCGGGCGCGCATAGCGAGCGACATCCGAACACTTCTGATACGGCGCAACGAAGCAGCAGCTTTTGCGCTTGCCGACAGGGTCCCTGCTCGCGCAATAGCTGACGTGACGGGGATGAAGGCCATTGACGTCAAACGGGTCGCAGGCAGCATGCTGCACGTCGAGTACGCCGGATTACCGGCCAGCGTTCACCTGGATCGCCTCACCGCGATCACCTCTGAACTCACAACGGCCCTTAGTGAGCGTGAACACGCTGAGCAGCAGTTACTGTTGGATGCGCAAGAAGCATTGGAGAGCGGTGAATGCGACGTATTCCGCGTCGCGGCGGCAGCTTCGATGACTGCGGAACGCGTTCGGGAGCTCCTTCGTCGGGCCTGAGCCTGCTTTATTCTTGCGAGTCTTGGCCTGCAGTTCGTTTCCTGTCGGCGCTCCAGCCGATCATGGCCCCTTTGAGGGCCTCAACAAGTCGTCGCGAAGCCTGATCCTTGGTTAGCCCTATCGTGTTGATCAAATCGAGGATTTCCCGGGGGTCGAACAAAATGTTCCACAAGAAAAGAGCCTCGTCGCCCAAGGGCTCCAGGCCCAATTCCTCGCAGCTTTCCCGCAACGGACGTTCCAAGGCATCGGCCTGGACAGTCAAGTAGTAAGCCCCTTGGCGCAGGCGGGCCAGATAGCCCTCACCTGATCGGGTATAAAGCATGGCACCGCCGTGGCGTGTCACTAAGTCAACCCATTTTCGGCTCACGGCCGCGAGAAGCTCGACGCCGGAGACTTCCTGCTGTTTCAAGCTGTAGTCACGCAGTTTCTCACCGACGCCGAATCGATACTCGGCCAGGATGTCTTCAACAGAAGCAAAATGCCGGTAAGCGGTAGCAGTGGATATCTCGGCATGTTTGGCCACATCGGTCATGCTTACGGCTCCGCGACGGGACGCGAAAAGCTGGCCCGCAGCTTTGACCAATTGTCTGCGGTTGCGCTGTGTGTCACTACGCATGGATGGGCGCACCTTTCGTCAAACTCATAGTTTAGGTCCTGCAGGCCGCCCAGCCTGTCAGGGCGGCGGTGAAAGTCTTCACCAGCCGAGCTGAAACCTGCTCGGCGGTGAGGTCCAAGCTGCTGGAAAGGTCGTAAATCTCGCGGGGATCGAAGAAGGCATTCCAAAGGAAGAGGGCCTCATCACCGGGGTACCGAATCCCAAATGCCAGACAGGCTTCTTCCAATGGCCTGGCGAGAGCCTCAGCCTGGACCGTCAAGTAGTACGCGCCCGCGCGGACCCGCGCAAGGTAGCCCTCCGCCGATCGCGTATGGACCATCGACTCGCCGTGTTGGACCACAAGTTGGACCCATTTGTGGCACACGGCATTCAGCAATTCCAAGCCTTGAGTTTGCTGGCCCCGGCAGAACTCCAACAAGTCCTGACCAACGCCAAAGCGGTAGGCGGCCAGAACGTCATCCACTGAGGCGAAGTGCCGATACGCAGTTGCTGTGGAGATACCGGCCTCTGCCGCGATTTCGGACATGGTAGCCGAACGGCCGGCTCCGAAGAGCCGGCCGGCCGAGTCCACTAAGAGTGCCCGGTTTCGCTGCATGTCGATACGCAGCCCAGCCGGTGGATCCAGAACTGTCATGGTGTTTACTTGAGCGCCGCGAGACCGGCGGCGATGCGTTCGACACCGAGCGAAATGGCTTCTGCGCTTGCCGCGTAGGAAAGCCGCAGGTGATGTTCACCGTTCCGACCAAACTCACTGCCCGGGCGCACTGCAACACCGAACTCACGAAGGTGCGCCACCATCTGCGCTGCTGGCATGTCGACGTCGTACTTCGGGAAGAGGTAGAACGCCCCTTCCGGGGAGCTGACCGTGAGGCCGGGAATTCGGCTGAGACCCTCGAACATCAATTCCCTACGTACTGCGTAGGAGGCATGCATGCGCTCGATGTCAGGAGCGCAGGTCTTAAGTGCTGTTAGAGCGGCCAGCTGGACGGCGGTGTTCATGGAGCCGTTGAAAGTGTTGTGAACGCGTGCTGCCGATGCGATCACCTCGGATGGTCCCCACAGGTAGCCCACTCGCCAGCCCGTCATGGCGTAGCTCTTGGAGAACGTCTGGCAGTAAATGGTCCTGCCAGCGAGGCCTTCAATTTCCAAAGCAGAGGTGAAGGGCTCCTGAGTGTAGACGAGGTCGCTGTAGGCCTCATCGGAGAGGACCAAAGTGTCAGTCCCCGCAACCATCTCAGCAAGAGCCTCAAGTTCTGTACGTGAGTGCACAATCCCGGTGGGGTTGGAGGGGTTGCAGAAGACAAACATCTTGGCGCCCTCGAGCGCATTAGCCAAGGCTTCGAGATCCCAATGCAAGTCCTCAGCCAGCGGCACAGGAACTGTGATCCCCCCTGCCATGCTGACAAGATCCGCGTAAAGCGAGTAGGTGGGGTCAGGGATGACTACTTTGTCTCCCGGGTTGACGATGCCCAGGATCGCTGCAGCAAGGCCTGCAGTTCCACCTTGTGTGATGAGGACGTCGCTGGGGCTGGCCACTTCGCCGAGGAGCTGGCCGATACGGGCAGCCAGCTCCTCGCGAAGCACCAGCTCGCCGAGCAACGGCGAGTAATGGGTATGCCCTTCTTCCAGGGCGCGGGCCGCTGCAGCGCGGACCTGTTCGGGGGTGTCGAAGTCCGGTTCGCCCATGGCCAAGGATACAAGGTCGCCCTTGGACTGGGGCTGCTGGACGCGCAACGATGTGCGCTGGACCCGCAGCACGGCTTCAGAGGGCTGGAACGCTGAGATGGCGGTGGTTGGTTCAATGGTCATGACAGTCCTGCTTCGAGTCGTCGGGAGGGTGGCGGCTTTGCCGGGTGCGTAGAGGTGCCGGGGTTTCATGCGCGGGGGAGGTCTTCCTCTGGCGCGCCCGCCCAGCGGCTGATTTCGATGTCTCCTGAGGTATCGCGCTGCACAGTAGGTGCGATGACGAGTTCCTGGACCACCGTGCGCTGTGGCAGCGTGGCTACCAGGTGGATGGCACGGGCGACGTCGTCCGGCTGGACCATGGCCTCCCGCTCCTCGGCCTTCGGCGGGCGGGCGCGGTTGTCAAGGATTGGCGTGGCTGTCTCGCCCGGAAGAATGGTGATGGCGCGGAGGCCTTCATTTCGGAAGGTGTTGTGCAGATAGGTCATGAAGTTCCTGACCGCGGCCTTGGCGGCACCATAAGCAGCACCGCCCAGTAGATTCGGATTGACCGCTGCCAATGACGACACCGTAATGATGGTGCCGGATTTTCGGGCCAGCATCCCCGGCAGGACTGCCTGGGTGAGGAGGTAGACGGCGTTGAGGTTGACGTTCAGGACCTCGTTCCATTCTTCCTGGCTGATCCAGCGGACGTTGAGGATCTTGCTGGCGCTGCCGGCGTTGTTGACCAGGATGTCCACCGGTCCAAGGGTTTCGCTGACCCAGGAGACCAAGGCGTCCACTTCGTCCTTTGATGAGATGTCGGCGGCGCGGGCATACACCTTGCCTCCTTCAGCCGCGATGTCATGGGCGACCTCCTCCAGAACCGAAAGGCGACGGCCCACCACCACAACCTGCGCGCCTTCTGCGGCCAAGAGCCCAGCCGTCGAACGGCCCATTCCTGTGCCTGCTCCGGTGACGACGGCTATCTTGCCTTCAAGAAGTCCCATGGTTCCGTTCCTCGTGGTTCAATTATGAGATGAGCCTCACATATGCGAAAAGTTTCTCATTTATTCTATGTGAGGGTCAAGTGGTTTGTTCAAATGGTGCTCAGGCAGCGTGTGCCGGCGGCTTCTGCTGTGAGTGGTGCGGGAGTTGGATCGCGGCGAAAAGACTGCGCACGCGGGACTCCAGAAGATTAAGCAGTCGCTGCGCCTCATGATGGCTCTCCACTGCTTCCTCCTGGCCCACCCAGCGGAATGTCATCCGCTGCCCCGGCCTGGCTTGGCCCAACATGGGGAGGGAGGCCGTGGTGGCGAAAGCAACGATCGGGTATCCGGCTGTGAGGGTTCGGTACCGGCCCAGGATGATCAATTCATCGCCGTGGGGGATCTCGAAGGCGCCCACAGGCACACCATGGGAGACGATCTCCCCGAGCCCCTCCGGATGGACCACAGGACCGTCCAGGCGCAAGCCCACATGATTGGACTTGGCCGTTACCGTGTATTCCCGTGTGGCCAGCAGCTCCCGAATTCCGCGGGCTGCATCGGTTTCCGGGCCCTCCACAATGTCAATGGTCCACAGCGAGTGCTCGAAGGATGGAACCGGCACGGGTAAGCGGAATAGTGGCTGGGTGAGGTACGGGTGTTCAAAGCCCGTGTAGGACGTCCGAAGTTCCAGATGCTGCCCCGTTGTAATTTGCTGCGGGAACCCCATCCTGGCCTCGGGAGCAGCGCTGCCCATGAAGTGATTGCTGATCAACGTGCCACCGAGGGCCAGGTAGTTACGCATGCCGCCCCGGGAGTTGGCGATCACTACCCGGCCTTTCGCAGGTACACAGATGGGTTCCCACATTTGTGCTTTGCCACCGTTAACTGTGACATCCGCCGGTGCGCCTGTGACGGCTATCAGCACGGGTTTGGAAGCGGTGAACGAAAAGCGGCCACCCATTATTTCCACACTAGTGGCAGCCCGCGGGTTACCCACCAGAATGTTGGCCACAGCAGCCGAATGTTGATCCGCTGCTCCGCCGCAGGGGACGCCGAGGGCCTCGGACTGCTCACGGCCCAAGTCCTGAAAGGTCGCCAGCCAAGCTGATTCGTGGACAGTAAGGGCAACGCTGCCGTCAATGATGGACATCAGATTTCCCCCTTCAAGGTGTACGAGTCGGCGCGCAAAAACTGTCCTTCAAGTCGCATCCACTCACTTTCCGGCACAACCTTGAACCTGACGGTGTCCCCTGGTGTGTAAGAAGTTGGCGGATCCTCACTGATATCGCAGATCACCAAAGGCGTGCGTCCAATGACTTTCCAGCCTGTGGGTCCGGGGAAGGGCTGAATGATGGCATTGTTACCCGCGACCATTACCGATCCAGGGGCAACGTTGGTCCGTGGTTCCTTGCACCGGCTGACTTGGCCGGGGAAATTCATGCGACCCATCATGGGTGCCATGGCAGAGGCCAAAAGATTGATACTTAGCACGGACGCTTCAAGATGCCCTAGCAATGCCTTTTCGCTGATCCCCAGCTCCTCCGCCACATCACCAAGATCAGGAGCGAATTCTTCCGTCACCACCACAGGGATAACAAAGTGCTTGCCGGGATGACCACTTTTGCCGTCCTGTTGGGTCCTGCCCGCAGCAGCCAGACGAATCGTTTGAGCCATCTGACCGTGGCTGACGGCAAGGCAATCGAACTCAACCAGAACGGAATCGACCCCCGCCACAACGTCCAGAAGGCCATGAGGACGCACATCCAGGAGGATTTCGCGCAAATTCCGGCTTCCCGCTTGGAGTTCCTCTGTGGTTCCGGATGCCAGGCTAACCATCAGTGCGGAGTCCCCATAGGGAACTGCCTTGATCTCCGGGGGAAAGCTCAGCTGCTGTCCGGGCGCTGGATGCGTGCTCATGTGTCCTTGGCTTGTCGTGGTGGTTGCTTGGTATCAGAGTGTGCTAGGCCTTGGCCAGCTGCGCCTTTTCGGCCAGGACTTCCTGCAGGCCGGTGGCCTTGACGCCGGCTTTGTCCAAGGCGGCGCGAAGGGCCGTGCCGTTCTGAAGGACTTGAGGATGGTCGCCGTGAAGGAGCACGACGTCGGCATCGTGGCCCAACGGGACCACCTTGCCGGTGACTGCGCGGACCGTTCCCTCGGTGACAACCTGGACAACGCGGCGCCCGATTTCCTCTGGATCGTGGAGCAGCGCCCCCTCGGTATTCCGGGAGACAGGCATACCGTCTTCGCCGTAGCCGCGGTCGGCCAGGAAGACGTAACCAACCTCCAGTCCGCGTTTGCGGGATTCGTCGGCCAGCAGCCCGTTCTGGCAGATCACAATGTAGGAGGGATCGTAGGCCTTTATGGCGTCCGTAATCGCGCGGGCGTGCTTTGCATCGGACTGTGCAATGCTGCCCATGCGGCCGTGTGGTGCAACGTGACTGATCTTTCCTCCGTGAATGCGGGCGAAAGCGTCAAGTGCACCGATTTGGTAGAGAACGTCCGTGCGGATTTCTTCTTCGCTTGCCTCGATAAGGCGGCGTCCGAAGCCCACCAGATCCGGGTATCCGGGGTGTGCGCCCAGTTCGATCCCACGATCCACACAGGCCTTGACTGTGGAATCCATGACGCGGGGATCTCCGGCATGGAAGCCGCAAGCGATGTTGGAGGCGGTGACCAGGCCCAGCAGGGCGTCGTCGTCGCCGATGGTGTAATTTCCGTAGCTTTCGCCGAGGTCTGCGACGACGGCGACTGAGTTGATGCCCAAGGTGACTCCCAATGATTCTCGGTGTGGTGCTTTATGGTCCAACGACGGCGGCTGACCGGCAATGGCGGCAGGCCGCCGTCGTGCGTGTCTTGTTAGTGCATGGCGAGCGGTTGTCCCTTGGTCTCCTTCAGGAAGAAGATCGAGACCAACGTGATGATGGCTGTTCCGATTGCGGCGTAGGCCGGGACCATGCTGTTGCCGGTGCTTTTGATGAGCTCGGTCATCACCAAGGGTGCGCTGCCGCCAAAAATGATGGTGCTGATGCTGAAGCCGATGCTGTAGGCGCTGTACCTGACCGTGGTGGGGAACATTTCAGTCAAGACCGTGTGGACCACGGCGGCGTGGCCGGAGAAGGCAATGGCCATAACGACGGTCGCTACGCAGGCCAGTGTCATGTTGCCGGTGGTGATCATGGCGAACATCGGGTAGGACACCACTGCCATGAGCACGGCGGACAAAGTCAATACCGGCTTGCGGCCGATGCGGTCGGACAGGCGTGCCATGAGCGGGATGGAAATGATGATTGCCACCAGGCTGACTGCGGTGACCATCAAGGCCTGGAGCATGCTGAAGTTGTTTCCACTGCCCAGTTGGGTCTTCAAGTAGGTGGGCATGTAGGCGAACAGCAAGTAGTAGCCGGGGCCGTTGACTGCAGGAAGGAAGATCGTCAGGGCGATGGCCTTCAGATGGCGCTTGGAGGTGAAAACTGCGCGCAGGGGGTTGCGCTCTACAACGTTGCGTTCGCGCAATGCCGCGAAGTGCGGGGTGTCTTCCATTTTGGATCGGATGTAGAAACCTACGTAGCCCAAAGGGAGTGCGAAGAGGAACGGAATGCGCCATGCCCAGGCTTCCATGGTGGCGTCGCCGAGCGTCGTGATCAGCGTTGCGGAGAAACCGCTGCCGAAGAGGAGGGCACAAAACGAGCCCACAGCGATGAAGCTCATGGAGTAGTTGCGGTGCTTGTCGTGGGCGTACTCGCCAACGAAGGCCATGGCGCCTGCCACTTCACCACCAGCGGAGAAACCCTGGAGGATGCGGAAGAGGATCAGCAATGCTGGAGCGGCCCAGCCGATCACCGAGGACGAGGGGATCAGACCGATGCAGGCTGTGGCGCCGGAAATCAGAAGCAGGAGCACGGCAAGCAGGTTTTTGCGCCCCAGTTTGTCTCCGAGATAGCCGGCGATGACGCTGCCAAACGGCCGGGCCAGGAAGCTCACCAGGAAGCCGACGTTGGTCAACAGCAGCGAACCAAGGTCCTTGGATCCCATGATATTGATGGCCAGATAGGTGGTCAGCAGACCGTAGATTCCGTAGTCATACCACTCCACGAAGGAGCCCATGGTGCCGGCCAGGGTTGCCTTGCGCACCACCTTGCCGTCAGCTGTGACGACCTTGATTTGAGCGGTGTTCAGATTCACTGATTCCGTCGATGTGTTAGTCATTGCGGGTTCTTTCAGTCTAAGCGGGGTCCCGTGGGGGGAATAGGGGAGGGCTAGCTGTATTCGCGGGTGATCTCGGCGGTCATTTCTGCCTCGTGGACCGCGACTGCCCTGACCAGTTCGAGGATCTCGGCCGCGCGGGCCTGAGGGATGATCACGACGCCGTCATCGTCAGCGGCGACGATGTCACCGGCGGAGCACACAATGCCGCCGATGGCGACGGGCTCACCGATCACTCCGGGGCCGTTTTTGAAAGGTCCGGCCGGGGTAGTGCCACGAGCGAAGACGGGAAACCTGATCTCGGTGATGGTTGCCCGGTCACGGATGTACCCGTCGATGACTGCTCCAGTTGCTCCAGCAGCCTCGAAGCGCTGGGAGAGCTGTTCGCCTACCAGTGCGCGGTGTTCGTGGCCGAAGCCGTTGATCACCACGATGTCGCCCGGTTCGATGTAGTTGAGGGACTCGATGACCGCGGCGTTATCGCCGGCGGCACCCAACACTGTCAGCGCGGAGCCGACGCACTTGGCGCCCGCCCATACCGGATTGATGTTTCCGTCCACCAGACCAAGACGTTCCATGGCGTCGCCAATGTTTGCCACCGGGAACTCCTCAAACGCACGGACGAGCTCCCGCGGGGGACGGGTCCACTGTGCCTTACGGACTGTGAGCTCAAGAGTCGTTGCCATGTCTTCCACCTTTGGTTGATCCGTGTACCGGATGAGTCGGACGTCGTTGAGACGCCAATCACATATGAGAAAAGTTTCGCGTTTATTAGTCCGGACGTCAAGCCCTCCTGTTTCCGACATGTAAAACATCGGCGCGCTGAGAGTCACTTGTGTGTGAGATCACAAAAAATCATTGACTTGTGCCGGGCAATTAGAGAAACTCTTCTCATTCGCGAAAGAAATCGCAGATCATCTCTTCGGTTCAAACCGCCAGATGCGTTCGCATCCGCAGTGGCTCGGCCGCCGAAGACGACCAGGAGGTTCACCCCTTATGCAAGGACGTTCCACTTTCATGGCTGCGGCAGCTGCTGCCACTGCAGCCGCGTTCCTCTTGACCGGCTGCACCACCGGTGGTCAGTCGGGGACCGCTGGCGAAAGTTCCGATGGAGCAATGTCGACTGACACGATCCGGACGGCACTCAACGCCGACCCCACTACGTTCAACGCTGCCAAGGCCAATGCGAAGGACGACTACGAGGTGGCGCGCTTCCTGTTCGACACAGTGGTCCGTCGGGATGCCGACGGGAAGTTCATTGGTGGTCTGGCCACCGAATGGAAGAACACCGCAACTGAGGCCACTCTGACCGTCCGGAAGGACGCCACGTGTGCAGACGGGACCGCTATCACCCCCACCATTGTGGCGAAGTCCCTCAGCTACTTTGCTGATCCCGCCACTAAGAACAACTTCGGCAAACTCGTCTTTGGTCCCGGTCAGCCCACCATCACCGGCGATGACGCAGCGGGCACCGTAGATATCAAGCTTGCCCAGCCCTGGTCCGAACTCATCGGTGGTTTGACGCTGGCTCAAACCGGCGTCATCTGCCCGGCCGGCCTTGCTGATCTGGAGGGCCTGGCCAAAGGCACTGTTCAGGGTGCGTTCTCCGGCCCCTACACTTTGACGAAGTCCAGCCACGGAGTCAGCTACGACATGACACTGCGCGAGGACTACAAGGCCTGGCCGAAGTACTCCAAGCCATTGGAAGGAGTGCCTGCCAAGACGGTTCGGTTCTTCCCCGGCGTCAACAAGACCACTGTGGCCAACCAGCTACTCACTGGCGAGATGGACGTCTCCGACATCGCACCGGCAGATGTCCAGCGTTTTGAAAGCAACAAGGACTACACCGTTACCACCGTCCCCTTCGCTGGCATCTTCCTGCTTTTCAATCAGCGTGAAGGGAGCCCCTTCACGGACCCGGCACTGCGCAAAGCCGTGGCCCAGCTCATGAACCAGCAGGCATTCAACTCCGCTGCCTACGCCGGCAAGGGCATCACCTACAACTCGATCGTGGCCCCTACCGTTCCCTGCGCGCTCCCGGACAATTCAAGCTTGACTTCGGAGGACGCTGCAGCGGCCAAGGCAGTACTCGCGGGCAAGACGTTCAAGATGGTGGGCACCACCAGCATCGGACCGAATGGCGCAGGCAGCACTTACGTTCAGGAAGCTCTCCGTGCCGCGGGCGCCACGGTGGATCTGCAACTCGTGGACAACGGAACCTGGGCAACCATGACCCAGACCAAACCTGAAACCTGGGACCTCACCGTCCAGGGTGACGCCAACTTCGTCGGAACCGTGGCAGCATCCCTGACCCGTATCGCAGGCGTCCCCACCGAGAAGGGCGGCCGAAACATCGGCGGCGGCGAAAACGCTGACATCCTGGCCGATATTGCCACTGCCCAGTCAGCCACGGATGACAAGGCACGCTGCGATGCCTACACCAAGGCGCAGAAGAGCATCCTCAACGACAACGACATCGTTCCTTTCGTCGGAGAGCCGCAGATTGTGGCCCAGCGTTCCGGATTCTCCATCCAGGCGCCGTCGGGAATCGTCGACTACGCCACCATGCGCATCACCAAGTAAGCAAAGGGTTTCACGATGACTGAACCAACGATGCTCTCCAAGGA
This sequence comes from Arthrobacter sp. 21a14, assembly GCA_050627125.1. GTDB lineage: Bacteria > Actinomycetota > Actinomycetes > Actinomycetales > Micrococcaceae > Arthrobacter. The sequence goes on from CP192487.1 coordinate 2,840,194, forward strand.
AGTCCAAATCCTTGAGAGCCAAACCCCGGGGGCCGCCAAAGGCCCCCGGGGCCGGGCCCTGAGCCTATCGCCTTGGGCCGACTACGCCCTTCGCCGCGCCGGCGGCGTTCTTCTCTCCGTCGCCCTGCTCGTCGTCGTGACCTTCTTTATGGTGCCGCTCATCCCGGGCGACCCGGCGGTGGCAGTTGCCGGCGCTGACGCCACCACCGAGCAGATCGAAGCCATCCGCAACAGCCTCGGGCTCAATGACCCTCTCTACGTCCAATTCATCAACTATGTTGGCGGTCTGTTCACTGGCGATTTGGGTGAGTCATTCGCTTACAGCACTTCCGTGTCGCAGATTATCGCTACGAAGCTGCCCTTCACTGCAGAGCTTGCTGTCCTTGGCATCATCCTGGTCCTCTTGGTTTCCGTCCCGGCCGGCATGCTGGTGGGAATCCTGACTCGAGGCGGCCGCAAGAAGTGGCTGGATGTGTCCTTCGGAATGCTGACTGGCTTCTTCCAAGCCGTTCCGCAGTATGTCGTCTCCACCATGCTGGTGGTAGTTTTCGCGATCATCCTTAAGGTTCTACCGGCGGCAGGGGCGGCGTCACTGAGTGCACTGATCCTTCCCGTCATTGGCCTGTCCATCGCCCCCATCTGCTCCATTGCCCGCGTGGTCCGCCGCGAGACGTCCACGGTGCTGGAACAGGACTATCTGCGCACAGCCCGTGGATGGCGCCTGCCGTCGCTGCGGCTATATGCCCGGCACGCCTTGCCGAACCTGCTGACCACCGCCCTCACACTGGCCGGGCTTATCCTCGCCGGCATGCTTGGCGGGGCCATCATTGTGGAAAATGTCTTCAACTGGCCTGGCCTGGGACGCGAGATCGTCACTGCGATCGTCAACAAGGACTACCCCGTCATCCAGGGCATCATCCTGGTTCTAGGCTTCCTGGCAATCGTGCTCAACCTGCTGGTCGACGTCATCCTCGGCCTCATCGACCCCCGTACGCTCGGAGGAAAGTCCAATGGCTGAGACAGCCCGTCCCCGCCGCCGGTTCCGCTGGACCACAGGCCTCATTGTGGGAATCGTGATGATGTCCATCATGGTGCTCACTGCCATCCTCGCGCCGATGTTCCTCGCGGACGCTGCAGAGAAACTCACTCCCCAGGCCTCGCAAGGACCCAGTGCTGAGCACTGGCTTGGTACCGACGACTTTGGCCGTGACGTCCTTGCCCGCTCGTTGGTTGCTACCCGACTTACGCTGCTGATGACCGCAGCCACTACGGCGATTGCCGTCGTCGCCGGCATCGCTATTGGTACCGCTGTGTGGCTGGCCCCGCGGCGCGTTCGAGCAGCAGTGCTACGGGTCATCGAGGCAGCCGTCGCCTACCCGAGCCTCATCTTCTCGCTGCTGATTGCCGCTATCCTGGGCCAAGGTACCTGGTCCGCTGTGCTTGCCATCTCCATCGCGAGCATCCCGGCCTTTGCCCGGCTCACCGCCAACATGGCCGCCTCGATTTCACAACGAAATTACGTGTCAACGGCGCGGTTGTTGGGTGTTTCCGGACCGCACATCATCACACGTCACCTGCTGCCGAACATGGCTGAGCCGCTCTTGGTGCTGACCGCCACGGTCTTCGCTACCACGTTGATCGACCTCTCCAGCCTGTCCTTTATTGGCCTTGGCGTGCAGAACCCCGAGTACGATTTCGGGCGCCTGCTGAACGAGGGCCTCGTCAACATCTATTCCCAGCCGCTCCAGGCAGTCATGCCATCCATCATGATCACCATCACGGGTCTGAGCGCGATGCTGATCGGCGACGGCCTCGCTGCCGCGACCGATCCCCGTGGCGGACGGAAGTTCGGCAGCCTGCGCAGGGCTTCAGAAATGCCCGCCTCGATGCGCGCTGATGCCCAAGCTCTGGTGGAGGTGGATAACCTGACAGTCACCACGCCGTCGGGTATGCCGTTGGTCAAGGGAGTTTCCCTGAGCATTCACGCCGGCGAAGTGGTTGGTCTGGTGGGGGAGTCCGGTTCCGGAAAGTCCCTGACCGCCATGTCCATCGCAGGGCTCCTTCCGGAGGAACTCGGCGTCAGCGCCAAGACCATGCGACTTGGCGACCTGAATTTGTTGAAGAAGAACAACCCGCGTGAACTGGCGACCTCCATTGGACTCGTCTATCAAGACCCGGGCACCAGCTTCAACCCAGCTCTGCGCATAGGCTCCCAGCTGACCGAGGTGAGTCGGGTACACCTCGGACAGTCCCGGAACACCGCTTTCGGCCGCATGGTCAAAGCATTGGCGGATATACGGATCACACAGCCAGAGAAGCGGATGAAGCAGCACCCACACGAACTATCCGGGGGCATGCTGCAGCGCGCAATGATCGCTTCAACCCTGGTCACCGACCCGCGGTTGATCATTGCGGACGAGCCCACCACAGCTCTGGACGTGACGGTCCAGGCAGATGTGCTCCGTCAGTTCCGCACCATTAATCGCGAGATGGGCACTGCCATGCTGTTCATCTCCCACGACATCGGAGTAGTGCAGGCGTTGTGCGACAAGGTCATCGTCATGAACGGCGGCAAGATCCTGGAGAGGCTCACAGGCGAAGAACTCGCTGCCGGCAAGGTGAAGCACCCCTACACCAAAGCACTCCTCGCCGCGACGCCGTCCATCGCAGAACGCAAGGCAGAGCTCGTCACCATTTCTGCGAAGGACTTTGCTTTGGACGAAGTTTTCGACGACGACACCGCCGACGGCGGCGATGTCACCAACAGCCCGGGTAGCAAGGAGGCCACCAAATGAACGCATCGCAGGGTCAGCCGGTTTTGGAACTGAAGGATGTCAAAGTCACGTTTGGGTCCGGTCGCTCAGCCGCAACGGTGCTCAAGGGAGTTAACGCCAGTATTCAGGCAGGCAAGACGCTGGGAATTGTGGGTGAATCCGGTTCCGGAAAGTCCACTATGGCCAAGGCGATAGTGGGCCTGGTGAAGCCGAGCGATGGCCTGATCTCGTTCTCCGGCCGCGACGTGACCAATATGTCCGGCAGTGAGCGACGCGCGATGCGCAGGGCTGTACAGATGGTTCCGCAGGATCCCTACTCTTCGCTCAACCCTCGGAGGACGATCGGCCAGACACTGGCTGAGGCAATTGATCCGCTGCGGGCTAATCCCAAGGAGCACAGTGAAAAGATCTCCTACTGGCTCTCCACCATCCGGCTGGATCCTGAGGTAGCGGAACGGTATCCCCATGAGTTCTCAGGGGGACAAAGGCAACGCATTGCTATTGCCAGGGCATTGGCCGTACAGCCGAAGCTCATCATTGCCGACGAGATCACTTCCGCGTTGGACCTGTCCGTGCAAGCAGAAATCCTGAACCTCATTGGCCGGCTTCGCAAGGAACTGGACCTGACGATGGCCTTCATCTCCCACGACTTGGATGTTGTGCACCACGTAAGCGATGAAATCCTGGTCCTTTTCCACGGAGAAGTAGTTGAGCATGGCGATGTTGATTCGGTGTACGGGAACCCGCAGCACCCCTACACGCGCCGCTTGATTGACTCTGTTCCGGGAGGGCCTGGTTTTGACATCGGCGAACGGCGAACGGCCGCAGCTTGATGCAGGAATTGAATGGCTACCTATTCCACGATCCTCTGGCTGACGTGGAAACTCCTGTGCGCGGGTTACAAGCACAGTTCGGGAAGAAGTCCCCTGATCGGACCCGAAAACTTGGAACCCGCGAGCGTGCCCTCCGCGAAGTCGCCAAGGATCTCAGGGAAATGCAGCGCCGGAAAGGCTATTCGATGATAGCCGTTACTCCGTTGACGGCGAGAAAGGACTAGCCGGCCTTAGTTTCGCCCCAGAGAGGTGGATCGAGCGGGTCCGCAGGTCAGGGCGTGTGTTGGGTTTTGTAGGCGGTGTCTTTGTTGGTGTTCCAGCCGGCGCTGATGCCGGCTCCGAGCATTTGGTCGGTGAGTCTGGCGAAGCGGTAGGCGGGGTCGGTGTCGAGGGCGAGTTGCATGTATTGGTGTGCTTTGGATCCTCTGCCTTCCCACCAGTTGATGTAGCCGATGGTGGTGAGGATCGGTGCTGCGTGTTGCGGGCTTTGTCGCTGGTGAGAAAGCTGCTAACCGTCCTGGCGTAGGAGAGTTCTGTTCCTGGTTGAGGGGGGAGGTCGATCCGGAGGGTGGCCCCGACCTTGCCCTTGTCCAGGGTGATGCAGACCAGGCTTTCGTTGGGCCAGAAGCCGAGGGCGTGCCCGATGAAGCTAAGCAGGTCTGCGGAGTCTTTGATTGTAAGCGCATTCATTGTCCTATTCCTTTGTGGGTGTGTGTTGCGGCTATAGGTCTTGGGAGCCGTTCTGATAGGGGACCTGTGACTGAGTAGGGGCCGGAGTAAAACTTGGGGAAACCGGGGGGCCGGAAGTTGGGAGGATGGGAGCGACGAAAGAGCGCCGAACGAAGTTTCCGGATGGGTCCGGCGCAGGGGCAGCCTCGCTGCGCGGAGGCCCCGCCCAGCGGTGATCGGGGTAATGACAAACAGCGATGTGTCTTCTTGCTATTCATGGACTGTGCGCGACGCAGCGCGATGACGTCCGCTGCGTCTATCTTGGCGCTGCTTTTCGGTGGTGGCGTCGTCAACCCCTCAGCCACGTAGTGGAGGAAACCGATCAGACTGGGTGTAGGCATCCGTGATAAGCAGGTACTGCGATGTCTGTCGCTGATCTGTCTGGTTCCGGTTCATTCGAAAGGACCTCGACGACGCGTCGCTTTTATACTTGTCTTCTTGGATTGATATGGCTTCGGCTATGGTGCATCGTCCGGTAAGCGTTGCTTTATTCGGTTCGGATGGACCGCCGTGAATAATCCGCCTTTGGCGATAGTAAGTGCTGGCCGCAAGAACGGCCCGTATTGGAACGGATACATGGTTCCGGAAAAGTAGGCCGTGCCTACGCGATGAGGACTGTACTCGCAGCAGTTCGGCGAAGGGCGTCGCGGATAGCGGCCGGGATCAATGATGATCTCGTCACGGCCCGGCTGGGCATCTACCGCTGCGCGGATCAGCTTACAACAGCACTTCGCAGGCACGTCATCCCAGACAGAGACCAAGTGGAGGAGACGTTTACTCTTCTGAAAAACGAGAAGCCCCGGGCCCGCCGTATGTGGCAGATCCGGGGCTTCTATCACCGGGCACCCGGGGGTGCTCTCGCTGATGGGGTTGGATGCGGGGTTCTAGGCCGGTGGACGGTTGGCGATGACGGGGGCTGGCCCGGTGTAACCGGAACGGGCTTCGGCGAGCTCCGTGATGCGGCCCCGGCACGCAAACCATCCGCAGACAATCAGCGCCAACGAAACCAGGGTGACGAGCAGCGTCCATGGGGATTCGATAAAGATCATGACGAGAACCCAGGCCAGGAAGGCGAGGGTGAGGTAGCCGGTGAATGGGGCACCGGGCATACGGAATGAGGGCCGCTCGAGCCAGCCGCGCTTAGCCCAGCGCCGGAGTTGGATCTGGCAGAGGACGATGGTGCTCCAGGTCGTGATGATGCAGACGGCGGCGATGCTCAGGACGATCTCGAAAGCGTCCCCCGGGAGAATGTAGTTCAGCGGGACCCCCAGCAGGGCCACGACAGCGGTGATGACGATTCCGCCATAAGGGACGCCGGACTTGCTCATGCGCAGGGCGAACTTCGGCGCGGATCCAGCGGCGGCCATGGAACGCAGGATGCGGCCTGTTGAGTAGAGGCCTGCGTTCAGGGAGGACAGGGCTGCGGTGAGGACGACCAGGTTCATGATGGAGTCGACACCTTGGACGCCGATGGAGCTGAAGAATGTGACAAACGGGCTCTCGCCCTTTTTGAAGGCGGTGTATGGCAGCAGCAGGCTCAGGAGCACGACGGAGCCGACATAGAACAGACCGATACGGATGATGACGGAGTTGATGGCCCGTGGCATGATTTTCGCGGGGTTGGCTGTTTCGCCGGCTGCGGTGCCCACGAGTTCGATGGCGCCGTAGGCGAAAATGACGCCTTGCATCAGCAGGAACATGGGCAAGGCGCCGTTGGGGAAGATCCCGCCGTGGTCGCCGATCAGGGAAAAACCGGTTTCCGCGCCGGTGGGCGAGCCGAAGACGACGAAGAAGATGCCAATGGCCAGGAAGATCAACAGGGCGGCAACCTTGATGAGCGCGAACCAGAACTCCAGCTCCCCGAACACCTTCACCGAGATGACGTTGAGGGCGAGTACCCCGGCAAGGGCAATGAGAGCCCACGCCCACTGCGGAACCGCTGCAATCCACGCCACGTATTTGCCGAAGAAGTTCATGTAGAGGGCTGCGGCCGTGGTGTCCGCCACGGCGCTGGTCACCCACAGGATCCAGTAGAACCAGCCGGACACGAACGCAGCCTTCTCCCCGAAGAACTCTCGGGCGTAGGAGACGAACGACCCTGATGATGCCCTGTGAAGCACGAGCTCCCCGAGGGCACGAAGGATCAGGAAGGCGAAGATGCCACAGATGGCGTAGGCGATAAACAGTGAAGGCCCGGCGGCCGCAAGCCTGCCGCCGGCACCCAGGAAGAGCCCGGTGCCGATCGCCCCGCCGAGCGCGATCATTTGGATCTGCCGGGATTTCAGGCCCTTGTGGTAGCCAGCATCTTCGGCATGGAGAATACTCTCGGAAGAGCGGGTGTGGCCGTCGTCCAAGACGAGTTGTTGAGTGGGCATAGGGGGCCTTTCTGGGGAGGGGAGAGGCACCTGGGTTGTTGCCGGCGCCGTCAGGGCTGTCATTCCGCATGTTTCACCTGCCGTCGAGGCAGTACTCACCACCGAGCAGCGAAACTGTGGATGAACTGGTCGCCCGCACAAGCGGGCTCTTGTTTCTAAGGCAAAGATTGAAAGTCGTTGAGGTCCTCTGCGCAGCCGAAGCGATGCCGAAGATTCAAATCACAGTTGAGAGTATGCCCAAAGTCACAGCACAAATCAATTGATTTTTCATCAAAGGGTTGAAATTTGCTCGGAGTTCTCAAGTTTTCCGTCAAAACCCTGTTACTAGCGCACCATTTGTGTAATATATGGTTCATTGAACAACTCACTGTTGAATCCGCTGGCAGAAGTGCCGGCGTCCACGAATTACTGGAAGGTTGCACATGACCCAGTCCGCCTCTTCCCCTCCTCTCTATGTCGGGGCTCAACGCATTGGTGACTTGTTGTTCGTTTCCGGCCAACTGCCCATAGGCGAGGCCGGGCTGCTCCACCCAGGCCTCGTCGGTGAGGAAGTCTCCGTCGAACAGGCCCGTGAAGCAGCCCGGGTGGCGGCGGGCCGCTGTCTTGATGTGATTCGAAACGAACTCGGATCACTCGATGCGGTCAAAGGCGTTGCCAGGATTGGTGGCTACGTCGCGTCAGGGCAGGGTTTCGTCGATGCACCGGCGGTCATTGACGAGGCCTCCAGGACCGTCCTAGACGCCCTCGGTGATAGAGGTCATCACGCCCGGCTTGCCCTCGGCGTAGCTTGCTTGCCGCTTGGCGCCTGCGTCGAAGTGGAAATGACCGTCCATTGCTGAACACATCAGGCGAAACATCCGTCGGAACACCCATCGCAGCCCACGGGAATCCCCTTGAGGACCTCACGCTTGAGCAGCTGCGGCGGCGGGGGAGCATGAAATGGGCTACGTATCTGCCGGATGTTTTGCCTTTGTGGGTTGCCGACATGGATGTCAGGCTGGCCCCGGCCATTGCCACCGCGCTTCATCAAGCGATCGATGACGGTGACACCGGCTATCCCGCAGGAACCGGCCTCGCCGATGCCTTCAGAGGTTTCGCGGCCCGCCGGTGGCAGTGGAACGACATTGACCTGGGCAGGGTTGCCAGGATCCCCGATGTCATGATGGGGGCGGTCCAGGTCCTCCGGCTCGTCACCGAACCAGGTGACGCCGTGGTCGTGAACACCCCTGTGTATGCCCCCTACTTCGCTTTCGTGCCCAACGACGGACGCAGGATTGTTGAAGCACCGCTCGGGGACGAAGGCCGGATCGACTTTGATGCCCTCAGCGAGGCGTTCCAGCGCGCACGCGCATCCAGCCGGAACGTCGCCTACCTCCTGTGCAACCCGCACAATCCCACCGGGACCGTGCACACCTGGGAGGAACTGAGTGCCGTTGCTGAGCTCGCTCGCCGGCACGGAGTCCGGGTCGTGGCCGACGAGATCCATGCTCCGCTCGTGCTGCCGGGTGCCAACTTCACGCCGTACTTGAGTGTTCCCGGTGCCGAAGACGCCTTCTGCCTGACCTCGGCGGCCAAGGGGTGGAACCTGGCCGGGCTCAAAGCCGCCCTGGTCGTTGCAGGACCGGAAGCTGCCTCGGACCTCCAGCGGTTGCCCGCGGAGGTCATCCTGGGCTCCAGCTATTTCGGAGTCATTGCCCACACGGCCGCTTTCACAGCCGGGGAAGAATGGCTCGACAGCCTCATCGCCGGCCTGGCTGCCAACCGGGTCCTACTCACCCAGCTGATCACTGAACACCTGCCGGAGGTCACCTTCAAGGCACCTGAGGCGACCTACCTGGCCTGGTTGGATTGCCGTGCCCTCGGATTTGAGGTCGAAGAAAAAACCGAAGGCATCGCCTTTGCCAGCGATCTGGCCGGTCCGGCGAAGTTGTTCCTTGACCAAGGCCGAGTCGCGGTAAGCTCGGGCCACATCTTCGGCACCGGTGGATCCGGCCATGTCCGTTTGAATTATGCGACTTCCGGGGCCATCCTCAGTGAAGCCCTCAGGCGAATGGGACAAGCAGCCCACACCGCCCGTTGAATGATTCAAGGCCCTGATCGAACGAAAGGATGGCCACAGCATGCGTCTAACACCGACAGATGTTGCTCCCCCAGCCCATGCACTTCAAGGGATGGATTCCGAGACCATCAACACCGTCCTGGAGCTCCTGGTTGCCCCGCTCCAAGCGGCTCTGCCCCAACCCATCGAGGTGGTACTGCACGACCTGCAGCGCATCCCGAACACGGTCAGGGCCATCGCCGGAGACGTCACGCGTCGCCGGATCGGGGACCCGCCCACCGACAAGCTCCTCGAACGGCTGGCTGTCGGAGACTACCAGCACGAGATCGGCTACCGCTCCCAACTGCCGGACGGGCGCATCCTTCAAAGCACCACCATCATCTACACCGACCGGAACGGCCACGCGGCAGCCGCGCTCTGCTTGAACGCTGATGTCTCGGCATGGGTCTCCCTGCGTTCGGCGATGGACCGCTTCGTCCTCGGGTTCGACGGCACCTCCGCCCATCCGTCCTCCGTTGACCGAGACCGGGCAGCCACTGACGGACCCCGAAAGACTCAGGACAGCGAGTACTTCCCGCACAGCGTTGAAGAACTCAGCGCCCGACTGGTGAACGCCGCCATCGCATCCATCGGGGTCCCTGTTACAGAAATGCGCAAAGAACAGAAAATACAGGTCGTTGCCGAACTGGAACGACGCGGCTTCTTCCTCGTCAAACAGGCTGCAGAAACCGCTGCTGCCGCACTGTCCGTCACCCGCTTCACCATTTACAACTACCTCAACCAGATCAGCGGCACCGCTGAAGAAACCAGTGACACCGCTGCGGAAACCGCTTAGCCGGAATCGGCTCCCCACGAAAGAGGGTGGGACGATCTGGCAGGCCCAAAAAACATGCGAAGGACCCTTGTCCTCGAGCTAGGAATGATCACATGACGCCAGTATCAGGGATACCGAGAGAGCCAGTTCCCATGATCCATGAAGGGTTTGGCCTCATCCAGAACCAGCGCCCCGAGAACATGACGGGATTCATCACGGCAGAAGAAGACCTTTTCGCCGTCTGGCATCTCGGAATTCCTGACGTCCCACTGGATGAATGGACCCTCCACCTAACAGGCATTGTCGAACGCCCACTCACGGTCACCCTCCAAGACCTCAAGAACATGCCGCAAACCGAGATAATCTCCGTCCACGAATGCGCCGGAAGCCCACTCCGTCCCTCCATTGCCCAACGCCGGGTTGGAAACGTCCGATGGGGCGGGGTCCGGCTCAGCGACCTCCTGGAACTGGCTGGTCCTCTCCCCGACGCCAACTATGTGATCTCGGCCGGCTGTGACCGAGGGGTCTACGACTCCAGCTTCCACGACCACTACGAGAAAGACCTCCCACTGGGCAAGGCCACCGACGGGACCGTCCTCCTTGCACTGACAATTAACGGTGTTCCCCTGCCCGTGGGACGGGGCGGCCCGGTCCGTCTCGTTGTTCCCGGCTACTACGGAACAAACTCAACTAAATGGCTCACGAGCCTAACACTGTCGGAGACGCGAAGCCCGGGAGCGTTCACTACCCGCTATTACATGGACCCACCGCAAGATGGAACGGGAGAGGCCACCCCCGTCTGGAACCTTGCACCCAACTCGTGCATCGTCGGGCCCGCCGACGGCGAGGTCCACTCAGGTCGGAGCGCAGAAGTGTGGGGGTGGGCATGGGCCGGACGTGAACCGGTATCCACCGTCGAAGTCAGCACCGATGGCGGGCTGAGCTGGCACCAAGCACAAGTCCGAGGGCGGCAAGGAAACGAATGGCAGCACTTCAGCTACCTCTGGGACCCGCCGTCAGTAGGTGAATACATCCTCGCATCACGAGCCAGTACCCCGTCAGGGGCGACGCAACCCCTCACCCCGCGTCGGAACCAGATCCACCGGCGCCTCATCTTCGTCATTCAGGAAACCCCATGACCACCACGAAAGTCGCTGCTGCCCATCTGGAGCCGGTGCTCTTGGACAAGGCCGCCACCATCGAAAAGGTTCTCGTCGCGGTGGCCGACGCCGCAAGGAACGGTGCCGAGCTTATCGCGTTCCCTGGCGAAGTCATTCAAGAAGGTGCAGAGAGGAACGAGAAGGGCGCCATGCAGGAATTCGCTGTCTCTGTCCGAGATGTCGGACAGTTCTGACTCGACGACCACCAAGGTGTTCCTCGTTTGGCGGCAGCGATTGCACGCTGAACATTGGTCTCGTCAACTTAGGCAACCGTCGGCGATGCCCTGGGAAGACAGTCTTATGTGCCCCGGCTACTTCTTAGCGTGCGGATTGGCCTGCTCCACGAGTTCTGACCTCCAGGGTCTGTGCCCGCAATGGAACACCATCCCTTCGGGCAGTCCTTGCACTGTTGGGACGGAGTTGGCGACATCGATGGTGATCCGGCGTCAGGCTATAGAGCGTTGGTGATGTGCAGGTCCCCATAAGCTTCCGGGAGTACCGGATCCATCCACAGGGCACCCCGGGACGCATGAGCGTCATGCCGCATCAGGCTGGTCATCAGCATGTGGCATACTAGCCGCGGTCGGGCATCCAGGACTACTCATTGAAGCGTTTTTTCAACTGGGCCGCCGTTCGACGAGCTCGTTAGCGAAAGTCGGATCACCGGCGTCGTAGGCCATCCATGCGCGTGCGTGATAGGCATCGTAGACGTAGGCCTGGACCTCGCAAAGGGCGATCGGTGGCTCGGCAAGAGTGCCGTCGGCGAAGTTGATACCGTCCCAGGAGTCCTTCCAACCCTGGTTGATCAACCCTTGAGGATTGAGCCGCTCGTACTCGACGAATCCATCGCCGTCCTTGTCCCCATAATCGCGAATCCACTCCTGCGCACGGTCGGCTTGAGGCAGCAGTGCGGAGATGGTGTCCTTAGCGAATCCCCAACGACTGACTGCTCCCAGCACCAATAGGAACAACGGCGTCGCGTCCACACTCCCGTCGTAGATGGACTTTCCGCCCAGAGAAAGCCCACTGGAGACGTCGAGCCGGACCTCGTGCAGGTTGCACAGTCGCTGCCAACTGTGGCGACTACCGGTGTTTGACTTCCGGCTGGCGCTTCTCGGAGAAAGCGGCCATGCCCTCCTTTTGGTCCTCCGTGGCGAATAGAGAGTGGAAAAGACGGCATTCGAAGTGCACGCCTTGGCTCAGGACCGTCTCAAACGCTGCGTTGATGGCTTCCTTGGCCATCATCGCTGCTGGCTTTGATTTGGCAGCGATCGTCTCGGCTACGTTAAGCGCCTCTTCGACAACATTTGCAGTCGGCACCACGCGGGACACCAGGCCTGCACGTTCAGCTTCTTCCGCATCCATGAACCGTCCGGTAAGGATCAAATCCATGGCTTTGGCTTTGCCCACGGCACGGGTGAGCCGCTGCGAGCCGCCCATGCCTGGCAGCACGCCCAGGTTAATCTCAGGCTGGCCGAATTTGGCATTGTCGCCGGCAATGATGAAGTCACACATCATCGCCAATTCGCAACCCCCTCCCAGTGCAAAGCCGGACACTGCGGCTACCACCGGGATTCGCAGACGTGAGAAGTCCTCCCAGCCGCGGAACCAGTCGGCGGTGTACATCTTCATGTAGTCCTGGGTGGACATTTCCGTGATGTCTGCGCCCGCAGCAAAAGCCTTGCTCGACCCGGTAACAACAACCGCACCAACATCTGGGTCGGTATCCATGGCCGTCACAGCAGCAACGAGTTCATCCATGGTGGCCTTGTTTAGCGCATTCAGCCTTTCAGGCCGGTTCAGCGTTACCAGCCCCACCCGTCCCCGCTGGTCCAGAAGGATGTTTCTGTATTGTTCCGTCATGCATGACCTCTCATCTTCTGCAAAAACTCGTAAAGTGCCAATGCCCGAACATGTCTTAGGGTGCGCGTAAAACACCGGGCACCCTTTTCGCGGAGTATTAGTCTTGGAGGCTGCACTAGCAGCTCGTGCCGGTGGTGGAGCAGGAATTCATGGCGGTAGTGGAGACCGACCCAGGGGGATGCAACTAGGTCGTCGATGTTGACGGTTTGCCGGGGCGCTGGTGCTGACTCTGCGCGGGGAGCCTGCTCCGGCACGCCGGGGGCAAGGCCTTCTGATCGGTGTCATCGGGAAGAACCCGGCGCCTGTTACCCGGGCCAACCTGAGGTCTTCCGCTACCTCAGCTTCGTTACCGACCACTTCGACCTGCGTCCGCTCGAACAGCGGGTCTCTGCCGCGTCCTATGACGAGGCCAGCAACCTGTGGACCGTGACGACCGACGATGGAAGCCAGTTCATCTGCACATACCTAATCCCCGCCGTCGGCCCGCTCTCGATCCCGCAGGAGCCCCAGTTCAAAGGGATGGAGCACTTCAAGGGCGAACGGTACAACACCGGCCGGTGGCCCAAGGAGCCCGGTCGACCTCACCGGCAAACGAGTCGCCGTGATCGGGACGGGCAGTTCGGGGATCCAGTCCATCCCGCTGATCGCCGAGGTTGCCGAGCAGGGGCTGGTGAACCAGGGTTGGAAGGACTCCTGGGACGGTGTCAATTTTGCCGATGGTCGGCTTGCTGAGCCGCCGATAGCACTTTGCGAAGTGCAGGGCTATGTCTACGGGGCCTATATCGCACGGGCCTGGATGGCCTACGACGCCGGCGATCGTGGCCTGGCGACTGAACTGAGGGACCGGGCTGCTCGGTTGAAGAAACAGTTCAATGAACAGTTCTGGCTGCCGGACCGCGGCTATTTTGCCATTGCCCTGGATGGTGACAAGAGGCCAGTGGACTCCCTCGCATCGAATATGGGGCATTGCCTGTGGAACGGAATCGTCGACGACGACAAGGCGCCGCTGGTTGCCGAGCGGTTGATGTCCCCGGAGCTGTTTAGTGGATGGGGCATCCGGACGTTGGCTACGACCATGGGTGCCTACAACCCTGCCAGCTACCACAACGGGGCGGTCTGGCCGCACGATAACGCGATCATCGCGACTGGGCTCATGCGATACGGCTTTGTGCAAGAGGCACAGAGAGTGGCTCAGGCCATCATCGAGGCCGCGGAGTACACGGATCATCGCTTGCCCGAACTGTTCTGCGGCTTCGATCGGTCCAGCTTTCCGAAGCCGGTACCCTACCCGACCTCGTGCTCGCCCCAAGCTTGGGCAGCCGCCACGCCGGTCCAGCTGATGCGTACGCTGCTGCGGTTTGACCCGGATGTCTCCCGGAATGGTATGTGGCTCGACCCCGTGCTGCCTGAAGCTTGGGGGAGAGCACGTGCCACCAACCTACCGATCGGTGCCGGATGGATCACTATGGACGTGACCGGCACAGAGGCGACGGTTGAAGGGCTCCCTCCCGGCATGACACTGCATCGGGGAACCCGCCCGCCTTGGCTGACCTGATAAAACTTCCCGAGCAGCTGAAAGGGTACATCCGTAAAGCTCCGGCCTCGGAGCCAGAATTCGCCAGGCAGCGGGCAAGCCGGGGCTTCGATCTTGACCTTGTCGCCCGGCGTGCCGACCGCCTCGAGGCGCTTGCCAGGAGCTCCAGTGTAAACCGCGTTGGCTGAGCAGTTCTTACTTCCGGGGTCGGGGGTAAACGCCACGAGCGAGGGCAGAAAACAACCCTCTTGGAGCTGGCCCCTCGCCTATGTTTAGCGCCGATATCCGGCGTTCTGTCGTGGGGCCGGTCGAAAGGTCTGGTCATGATGCTCGTGGTCTTTTCCCCCATGTTACTGTCGGTTTGCTTTTACTCCTTCAGTGCCAGGCGGAGCGATTGGAGCATGACTTGCTTCGGGCCGGGGAGTTGGTCCGTGTGGCTTGTTCGCTGTTTCTGATTTCACGCTTGTTCATGGCGTTTGTATTGCATCACCTTCTTGGTCACTTTGGTCCTTTTGTGCCAGCACGATCTGCAAGCTGGTCGACACCGGTCTTCGCGATTGCTGCTGATGGCGGCTGGTACCCGGGATCCGCCCCAAGGCTAGCCTGTCCGCAGAAGCCGGCTGACCTGAATCCTGCCTTCGGGCCACCACTGCGAGGTCCCGTCCGCGCATGGCCCGGTAGACAGCCGTTGTCTGCCTGTCGGCCAAGCGCGGGGCCCGGGGAGTGTCGAGGACAGTGCCGTCGCGACTTCAGAAGGTGGTTGCTTCAATTGGTTCGGATGCGAGTTGGTCGAGGCCGCCTTTGTGTTCCCGAATGCTTTCATTCCTCACTGACTTTCAGCCTTGTTCTCGAGGACTGGGATGTTGGACTGCCGCGACCTGAGGCGGAGGTACAGTACGAGTGCGGCGAGGCCGGCCAGGAGAGCAGGAACGGTAGTAGAGAGGAAGATGGAGCTTCCCGAGAAGCTGAGAGTCAGGAGGACGCCGGCAATGGCCGGGCCAAGGATAGAGCCTGCCCGGCCCATCGCAGCGGCCCAGCCAACGCCAGTCGTGCGGGTAAGGTCAGGGTAGAGCGCGACGGCAATCGCCAGCTGGCCGATACATCCTGCGGTGATGCCGGCGCCGGCCAATCCCAGCGCGATGAGAATGGTTGGCTTGCTGAGCGGCAACAGCGCGGCGGCAAGGATGGCCAGTGCCGAGAGCAGGCAAAGGACTACCAGTACTCTTGGGGTACCAAAGCGTCCGGAGAGAGGGATGAGGCCGATGCCGCCGATGATGCCTCCGAGGCTCAGGAATGCGGTTCCGAGCGGGGCCTCGGCAGGGGAGAATCCGTAGCCGGAGAGCAGGGTTGGCGCCCAGGAAGAAAGCGTGTAGGTCGCGACGAACGTCGTGAAGGCGAAGAACCAGAGGACCACCGTGTCGGTGCGCAGCTCCTTTGCGAGTAGGCGGGTGAACTTGGCATTGTCCTTCGCCTCGGCGAGGGAGTTCTGGGCAGTGTCCTTGGGGATCATGGCCGGAGCGATGGCGAGGAGGATCAGTGGCAGGACGCCTGCAACCCAGAATACGCCTGCGGTTCCCGCCATACTGATCAGGGATCCGCCGGCAAAACCTCCTGCGGTTGCGCCGGAGGCAAGGCCAAGAGTGACGAGTAAGGATACGAGTTCGCTTCGAGAGGCCGGGCTGTTCTGTGTGGCGAGTCCGACGGCAGCCGGAAGCACGATCCCCAAGCCAATTCCTGTGCAAAGCCGCAAGACCGTGAGCAGCGGAATCGAGTGCAACGGCAGGGTAGCTGCCGTTATCAGGGTCAGGACGGTGAAGATGGCGATACCGACCATTAGCAGCGTGGGGCGGCCGACCCGGGCTCCAAGCCAACCTGCACCCATGTATCCCGCGACGGCGCCGAGGTTCGTCAGAACGAGGGGGAGTGTAAAGGTTGCAGGCATGGCACCCCATTCCGTGGACAGGGCCGGTATGGAGAAGGCGAGTGAGGCTGCATCGAAACCGTCGAGGAAAACGGCAAGGAAGCCTATGAGGACAACTGACCAGGTAGTCTTGGACGCCATTTGTTGGCTGGTGGATATTCCGGCGGAACCGGTGTTGGGACTCATGTTGACTCCGTTGGGTAAAGCCGGGCCCATTTGCCCGGCGGTGAAGGGATGTGGCACGCCTGTGGGGCGAAGAGGTTCTCCTGTGCCGGATTGAAGAGGGGCAGTGTCTGGGAGCGGAACGGAGCGGACGTTTGATTGAACATCCTTGGTCGGATATTGGGGTCATGGCCGCTAGATGTGCTCCACTGGAGTGCCCGCCAATCGAGATCCTCTCTAGGTCTTAATGGGCAGGTCGAATCGAGTTGGCGAATGTCGACGCGGCGGGTCTCAGGCGAAGTGGCGGACGGTCGCAGGGTTGCCGGATTCGTAGGGCTGCCAAAGGTTGTCGGCGGGTCGGCCGGTGGCAACAAAGGCCGCTACGGCGCGCATGAAGGTCCGGGCGAGATGGCGGACTTCGGCAGTGGGCTGGCCTAGCATGGGGCTGTCTTGGTAGGCGTCGACGGTGTCGAAGAAGAAGGGCAGTTCGACGCAGTGCGTGGCGCCGATGTGTGCGGGGTCGTCGGCCGGGGCGTAGTCAAACTGGTAGACGTAGGTGGCGTAGCCGGCCGCGGCCTGGTGATCGGCTACGACGAAGGTCCCGTCGCGGAACACGATCTCGGTCTCCAGCTCGGTGAGCACGTCGCTGGGCGCGGTGTTGTGCCGCCGGGCGGCGGCGCGGTCGTACCGGTCGGCGCCGCCGTCGACCCGTCCGGCCGCGATCTTGCGTGCCTGGTCGGCCGTGATCGCCTGGATCCGCGGGTCGAAGGCGAAGAACGACGTCATTTCGTCCCTGGTGGTGCCCGACAGCAGCTGCTTGGCATCGAGGCGCCCATCGGACAGCGCTTGCTCCCAGGTTGCCGGAATCCCGCTGGCACCCAGCACTGGATACATTGGCGGGGCGACGTTGCCCGGGGCGGAAAGCTCCCTGCCAAGCTGCCGGTAGGCCGCAAGCAGCCGGTCGGCCGGGACCGCGCGCAGCCCGGCGAGAAGGTCGGGGCTGCCGGCCAGGTCGAGGATCTCGATGAAGCGCCAGGCGTGCTGGGCCGCCTCCTTGGGTTGTTGCGGGACGAGGCCTAACGGGCCGCTCTGGGTGATGATGCGCTTGATCAGCGGGCCGGTGACCGGCGATGCGGCGAGGTAGAGCGAGGAGAAGGCGCCGGCGGACTGACCGCCAACCGTGATGTCCTCGGGATCTCCGCCGAAGCCGCTGATGTTGCGCTTGACCCAGGCGAGCACGGCGCCCTGGTCCTGCACGCCGAGGTTCTCGACGCCGAGCTCGGGCAGGTACAAGTAGCCGAGCGGGCCGATGCGGTAATTGGCGGTGACCACGATGATCTCGCCGACGGCGGCGAGATTCCGGCCTTCGTACCAGTCCCAGCCGCCCGATCCGCTGGTGAACCCACCGCCGTGGAACCACACAAGGACGGGGAGCGTGGGCCCGTCGGACCTGTCGTCCGGAAGGCCAGGTGTCCAGACGTTGAGGGTGAGCGAGCCGTCCTCGTTCCAGTCGGGGGTGCGCGGCCCCATGACTACTTCGAGGCGCGAGGTGTCCTGCGGGACAGACGGACCAGGGCGGGAAGCGTCTCGCAAGTCCGACCACTTCGGGTGCGTCTGCGGAGCGGCGAAGCGCAGATCACCAACCGGGGAAGCCGCGTAGGGGACGCCGCGGAACGCCGCAACGCCGTCCTGGACGGTCCCTTGGACGTGGCCTGACTCGGTATCGACGATGGGGCGATTCATCACGTTCATTGGGTCGCCTTTCTTGCTGGAGTGGAATCCCTCTGGTGTACTACCAGTAACGGAAACAGGCGACCAATCCCCTCTCTGGGACTCGATATAGGACATAGGGGCTGGAAGGATGGCGGATATGAGACACATGAGGCAGGCCTTGGATGAGACGGACCGGCGGATCGCAGCGGTGCTCATGGCCTCGCCGAGGGCATCATGGCGAACCGTCGCGCAGGTCCTCGAACTCTCCGAGCGCACGGTCGTACGCCGAGCCACGCCGCTACTGCAGGACGGCACGCTGAGGCCCACGGCGGTCCGCAATCCAGCGCGCTTCCCCCGGATCGTTCCCATGGCTTTGCGCATCCGCTGCCGCCCGAACCACATCAGGGCGATCGCCGCGGGACTGGCCACGCGGCCCGACACGATTTGGGTCGACATCCTCGGCGGGGGCAACGAGATCAGCAGCGTGTTGTTCCTCGACGGAGCCCAGGCCCGTAACTCGCTGCTGCTGCGTGACCTGCCAGCCACGGCTGACGTCCTGTCTTGGGACGCCTACGACCTGATGAGGGTGTTTCCTGCGGGGTTCACATGGAGCGGCGGTTTGCTGACGACCGAACAGTTCGACGCCATGAGCCCATATGCGCACGACCCCGTGGACGGGCTGGAGATTCAGCCGTTCGACGAGGCACTCATCGACCAGCTGACCATCAACGCGCGCGCCGGCTACAGCGAATTGGCCACCCTCCTGAACACCTCCCCATCGACCGTGCGCCGCCGACTTGAACTGCTCCTGTCGGCCCACATGGTGCGCCTCGCCTGCGAAGTAGACCTGAGCCTGCTCGGCATCGCCAGCGAGGCGCTGCTGTGGATCTCCACCGGCCCTGCCAGCCTGGAAGCAGCCGCAAACGCCCTGAGCCGACACCCGCAGGTGCGTTTCACCGCCGCGACGACCGGATCCGCCAACCTGCTCGTGGCCGTGGCCGCCGAGAATCTCAGCGGCCTCTATGCCTTCCTCACTCAAACCGTCGGAGCCCTCAACGACGTCCTCGGGCTGGAGGTGACCCCGATCCTCAATCCGGTCAAACGGACCGGCCGCGTTCGCCTGTTCGACCGGGTTGCCACGCCGTGAGCGGACGGCCGCGGCGATCGGGGGCCTGGCGTGGACTGCGGGATGCAAAAACATAGTGCAGGAACTTATCGAACGCATCAGGAGCCAGCTGGCCGCCGCCGTCCGCGCACCACTGCGGGGTGGTGAAGTGCTGCCGGGTGACGACCGGCATCACCTTCCGCCCGAAATTCGGCCACTATCGTCTCGGGGCCTATCTTCGGTGCCATTGTGCCATCTTCTGCTGGTGAGACGGATCGCGGTCACGTTCTCTGCTGTTGACCGCCGGAACCAAGTGTATGCATGCGCGGGTGACCCGGCGCCTTCCTGCATACCCGCCTGACTTATCGAAAACCCGAACGCTCGAACAGGGGGTGTAAGCCCACTCGACGAGGGGCCGAACTCACACGAGTGCGTTCGTTGCAAGACGAGTGCAATCTGAATAGGCACGCCATGGGGAAAGCGCTACGAAGGCACTCTGCACTTCACTTCAAGATCAGTGTCAGCAGCCACAATGAGGACTGCCGCTATTTTGAATCAAGGCAAATTCAGCTGTCGGAACTGAGGTTCGCCTGCTCTAGTCCCCCAAAGGATCTTGATCTTTCGATCCTCATAAGGGAACTCCGCGTCGAGAATTATTTTCACTTCGTCACCTGGGTATATGGCGTCAGCATCAGGATCTATGAGACGCGGCGAAGATGACCCAGTCAACTCATGGATGAAGGCAACTTCTGTTCCAAGATTCTCAAGAGTGAAAATTTCAGCCTCATGGTGCCTAACCTTCCATCCGTAGCGCTCTCGTTGCACCCTCTCCGCCTCACGGGCGTCTTGGTTCTTCGCGGCTTGCGCACTTGCGGCAGCGTGCTGGTTTGACTTCTCAGCTGCGGCAGCAGATCGCGCGGAGAATTCATTTGCTTTCGCTGCCGCTGACGCGGACCTCTCGGCGGCCAGAGCAGATCTTTTCGACGCTAGTGCGCTGTCTTCGCCTACTTTATTAGCTCGTTTCCCCAAACTGTTTTGCCTAAAAGCGAAGACTGCTGACAGAGCGGCTATTACTAGCGCTGCAAGTGCAATGTATTCGGAGGGTTCCATAAAGGGATTCTAGTGCTGCTTGTGGTTGCACTCTGGCTGCTGGTCAGACGGCGTCAAAAGCTTCGACTCCCGGGAGCGAGATCTCCGGCTCCCAACGAATCGCGATGATCATGTCCGTGTCGCCTCCGAGCTAGAGGAATTCGATCGGCCGAATCCGTGGACGGTCAAAGGCGAGGTTAGTCTGGATCCGGCGAAGAACTCGGTCGAACCGACGACGTAGCCGCAGGCTTCTTCGCTGCGACGACTTGAAATATCGCCCCTTTGATCGGAGCGTGAGAAGTCATTTAGGCGGCGTGCCGGCAATTTGTCTCGGCAAGCTAGTACTTTACGAGACAGCCTTACTCAGCACGTTCTGTTGGAGCGGCGGCCGTCAAAGCTCCTAAAATGGCGGTACTTTGCCTTCAGGATGAGTCTCATTTAGCCGCCTCGCTGTGGAGTGTCTCAGCAAAGACGGTTGAGGGGCTTTCGAGACAGAACGAGATTTGCTTCCTGGTTTTCCGTAAGAGGTCCCTCATGGTGCCGGTTCGCGACGCCTAGGTCGCAGGTGTCTGTGCTGAGGCCGTCTGCTTTAGTAATTCATCCTCTGCAGGGTTGGGATCCATCTCGGCGGGTTCTGTGCCTGTTGTCGGCGAGACCGCTGCGGACGGGTCTTTGCTCGAATCATCTTGGTACTGCAAGCGGTCTAGCTGTCCAAGTGCCGCCACGGCGTCACGGAAGGCATTGAAACGAGGCACTGCTGGGTGTGCACGATCGCCCAATTCGTAGTCTCGCTCAATCGCGGCGAGGGTGAGTCGTGCTCTGTCAGCGTGCACATCATTCGGCATTGCGAGGGAAAGCTGACGGAGTAACCTACTTGCGTCGTACTTTCGAATGCCCGCGGGGTGGTCGCGAAGGAATGCTTGGATGTGCCGTGCCAGTTGATCGTTGGCGCGTTCGTCGGACTCGTGGTCAGCTGCGTCCTCAAGGCGTTGAGCAAGGTCGCCGAGTAGCAGAGTGAAGCGCCTTCGCAATTCATCAGCGCCGTCCACCTCGGAGTTGAGTTCCAGCAGCTTGACGACTTCTCGGGCAAAGCCAGCTTTTTCGATGTGTTCATCGGGGAAGACCGCCGCGACAGACGTAGCGAGCGCATCCCAGACAGAGTCGGTTGAACGCGCGAACTCTAAGATCAGTTCGACGGAAAACTTCTGCCCTGTTTCCTCAGTAAGGTCGATGAAACGAGCGATGTGATTAAGGGCAGCGCGGCGCGCGACCGCTATGGGGATGAGATCCTCGATTTCGACCGGAGTGGTTCCCCAGTCGGTCTGAACATCGTTGCGGTTGGCCCACGTATCGATCCTGACGATGTACGAGTCCTGCAGCACTCGCTGTTTTCGCATGTCTCCGCGTTGCAAGACGCGCTCGGCCCTGCGGCCTGCATCGTCTCCGTCCAGAAGTGCTACACACGCTGGTTTGACGGTGTCTCGTCCGCGCGCCAAATAAACCATGTATGGGATACCGTCGGCTCCTCCACTGCCGACAATAGTTACCCGGTTTAGGTCCATAACGGACGCCGTGGTCTGCTCACGATCGGCAATGTGAGCTGACAGGCCGGCCAGTAGCACCTGATCGCCAGCTCCCTCCACGAAGAGATTTTGGCCACCAATGAAGGCAGTCTCCGCTATGTAGACGCCCAACGAAGATCGCAGAGGTTCGTATCGGTTGTTTGCTGCGTCTCTAACGACACGAGTGCCTTCCTCATCCGCTCCTTTATCCAGGACACGTATGCGCTGGGGTGCGTTCTTATCGATGAGGAACGGTGAGTGAGTTACATAAACGACTTGGCCACCAACTGCCCCGTCTTCGGGGTTGGCATAGTCGTGCAGGATGCGCAGGAGGTCCTGCTGTCCAACGCTCGACAAGTACGCGTCGGGTTCATCGAGAAGCAGAATCGCCGAGCCATTGCCCGCAAGGCGGTGTGCGGTGAGTTGTACGAAGTAGCTGAGAAAAAATCGTAGGCCTTGGCTGCGTTCTTTGAACGAGTATGTTGACGCTGTGCGGTCTTGAATAGTAAGTGCAAGTTCGTGCTCGCGTGCTTCCACGAGCAGATCAAACTGTTTGTCTTGGGTCCACCAGCGTTGGATATTGAGGTTCTCCTTGATTGCCGCATTCATGCGGCCCACAATCCCTTCCACATAGCCCTCACTGCCTTCTTCCAGACCGCGCTGCAGCTCAGCGAAGGACTCTGGGGCAATTCTCGCTGCATCTATCAGCAACTTGCGCGCCAGCTCAAACTCGGCATCTTCATCAGCCGTGGACATACTGCCAGCAGTGTTTTGCGATGCAAGCAGCGTGGCAAGAAGCTGATCTAGCGTTCCCGCAGCCGCCTCTGATGCGTCAATGCCATCAAGTAGCTGGCTACGTTGTGGTCGGCGTAGCGAGCGCCGGTTGTGTCCGGCGAGACGCCGGATGGAGACGCTGTCTGGGATAGCAAGATCAGTTACCATCTCGAACACATTTGGGAGACGACTTTGGACGGTGGCTAGATCCTCATCGGTGATGGCAACGCGTTGACCGTCGATGACAAGGAAAGGTGCGCGGTCACCGGGGCGGAACAGGGCGAATCGTTTCGCGTTCTCTAGTGCCCTGATCCCGACCGGAGTTTCGTTGACTTCCAGTTCCAGCCACGCACCGAACTCGGGGTATCGCAGCTGATCCACCTGCACGGAGTATTGCGCTGAGTATCGACAAAAGTCAGCCCGATCGATGCGGTCTAGGCCGAGTGCAGCCTTAATTGCCCCAAGAAGATGGCTTTTTCCCGACTCATTGGCTCCGACGATCGCGGTGATATCAGGGTCGATTGGGATGCGTACGAATGGATACCAGGGGCCTTCCTGGTCTTCCCAAGGCTCACGGTGGGCACTCGGCCGGGCTTTCAATTCGAAGTCGAAGTTGAAGGACTTATAGAACCGGACGTCAATGCGTGTCAGCTTCACGGGCAGACGCTCCTGAGTATGGGTGGCGGACTTTCAAGGAGCTTATCGAAACCTCCGACACTTTGATGCGACAGGCGCCTGTATGCGTGTCCCTCAACGTACAGCCATAGGTCGCTGGCTCGATGCGAGTGCGGGCTGGACCGGGTGGTGCACGTATGACCCGCACGATGAAATGAACGATGAGGGGACGCTAACAGCAACTGCGAAAGTACCATTTCAGCGCGAACGCCGGCGACCACAAAGACGACCCGCTCTGCCCTGACTTAGGATGAACGGCGGGGGAGTGTCACAGGTGCTTGGACTCCGGTTGACGGCAGCATGTATGGTGCTGCCTTTTGACAGCAGTGTCTAACGGCGGTGCCGTCAGGCTAGGAATCGACACCGCCTTCTCGTTCGCCTGGGTCGGCGTCACCCGCTGAAAGCCCCCTAGCTCCGCCTATTGGTGTCTGTCTCTGCTCTGGGTTGAGGGGAGATTCGGTGGTTGGCGAACTCCTCGTCCGTCAAAGTGGGGAACTCGTCCTGGTAGTTCTCGTCGTCAAATACATCGAACCAGCCCTTATCTGCATTCCACCTCATCTCGAAATTCGGGCTTACCAGTAGTGACGCTGGAAGTAAGAACTCGCGCGTAAAGGGTTCGCTCTCCGCTTGAAGGCTGAGGAAGGTGTGGCCGCTCGTTCCGGCAATAAAGAGTGGCGGTCCGCCGTGCGGCTTAAACAGTGCTTCGATGACTTCCTGGATAAGGAGGACAGCATGCAGAGCATCGTCGCGAGCGTCCGATTCGATCAGATGGGACCCATAATGAACGCTGCGGTGTCGAAACTTACCGAGGTTGTTGAACTTTGTCGCAAGCGGGTCGTCCATGACACCCCATTTGAACAAAGTGTCTATACACACGTTCCAATTGGTAAAGGTCTTCTTGGTCGCCACATTCACCGTCGCGGGATGTTCGCCGTAATAATCTCGTAAGCGGATGACGAGCTCGTTCAGTAACCTCTCTCCAAGAGCACACGCGCCTACCAGCGCGGGGTAGTAGGCGCCTAATGCGAACGCATCGCGGATCTGTTGCATGAACAGGTTGTGGCGATCAATGACCGACCAGGGCGCTGCACCCAAAGCACCGAAGTCAGCGATCTTGCGTTCATGTTCAGCATTCCCGAACTCGTGAATAAGTCCGATTCGAACTTGGCGCCGGTTTTCCTCCTGCTGCGCAACGATCTCCGGGTTCAGATCCGGTGTGATCGTGTCAGTAAGCACAAGGGCCCGAGTGTCGAACGAAATTGCGCCATTCGGCATGTACCGGCGGCAACCATCCGCTTCCGTCCTTTGGCGCCCTCTCTGAACCTGCTGCATAGTCCTATCCAAGGCCGACTACCTTTGGGCGTCAATAACGGCAGTCTGTGGGACGGGCTTTTAGACGCGATAAGGGAGAGGTCGACTAGGCAGCCGTTCTCCAGCTGCTCGGAAGTGGATCCGGAGCAAAAATCCTTATCTTTCCGTCACGTGACTGTGGAGCATTCGGCTGGCGACGCTGAACTACGCAAGTCCTAATACTGCTCACCTCGGTAAGCCTCCGTGTGGGCGAATCGCTCAAGCATGGTCTCGCCTGTGATCTGAGCACGGAGGGCACGAACCTGGTCACCGGCGGAATCCCGCATGAGCCCGGCCCAGACTATGACGTTACTCAGATCGACCTCCATGGGCCGAGAATCGTCGGGACTCTCTACCGCTGGAGGCTGGCGAAAGTCCTGCAGAGCAGGAGCTGAGGAGGCGAACAATGCAGTATTGCGGGCATTGTTGACCAGCCGAGCCAAGGCTGCCTCCACCGCAGCAACCGACAGTGACTTGTCGGCACCTGCCCAGGCATCGAACCGACGATCCAGAGACGGGTGCCCTGCCCATTTGTTGCGGAGGTGGCGGACGTACAACAACGGCGTGAAAAGATCACAGTTGATGTCAGATTGCAGCTTGCTTAGCTGATCCAGCTCGGCAGCGGACGCGTTAGCGTTTTTCAAATGTTTCTTCATACGTCGATGGGCTGTGGGCAGTGACGCCACCCGAGTGTTCTCGGGGTCCTTCCCTGCTAGTCCGCCGTCGTTGAGCGCGGCGATGTCGAGCACCGCCAGCCGCATCAACCGGTTGTTTATGTGCTCCATCGCCTGACCAACTCGGTCGTCGTTGTCCGGCAGATCACTAAAGTACTGCCTGGACCGTTTTGCCAGGTAGAAGCTTTGGACGGCTTGGATCATTGTCGACCCCAAAAGAGCGGACATCTGCGTCCATGGAGTCTCCGCATCCGAGCTGATTCTCACCTCGTCATGCCCGGCTGGGGTACCCCGAAAGGTCGGCAGGGCTGAATCTGCATACTCGGATTCGAACGACGATAGCTTCATGACTCGATCCAACCATCAAGGGTTGTCTTCAGACGAATGGAACCGCTAATACACCGAAGAAACCCCTCAATGGGGTGTGGTGCTTGGACCAACAGGATCCTGGGTGCCCCCACTGCAAACCAACATTGTGGCGGTTCTGCCAGATGGAAACCTAACGGGAGACACCTGGGGAAAGCTAGGGCTGACCGGCGGCCTCAGGGTCGGCGGGAAATTCGACGTATTCCCAAAGTTCTTCCGAGGCCCTGAAAAGCTGGGCGCCAATCTCGTCAAGCTCGTCCACTCCACGTTCGGTAGTCTCCCACCGCGACTGCTGGCCGGACGTTACAGGCCCCTTTCTTCTCCGATGGCGAAAGGTCGTCTTGCCCTCGAATATGAGTTCCCCCACGCTTGCATGAAGGATCTTGTTGCGTTGCTCTAGGGCTGCTTTCGCTGCCATGACCATTGCTTGGATTTCCGCCTTTTCCCCGTCCCTGACTGCTTTGGAATCGGCCGCCAATTTCCTTGCAAGCTGGATCATCGATGAGGCGCTCATGTTGGCAACCACGGCATATCCAACCTCTCGGTCGAGGGGGTTAATCAGTGACACACACAGTTCCACAAGGTTCTCTTCCACGGCGGCTGCCCAGATAGCTATTCGGCCTATAGCGGCTTCTCCCTCAGGGGAAGTACCAATCCATACCCGATGCCCCTGTAATTCTGTTGTTTCGTCTTCCATGCTCGTCAGCCTATGCGGGACGCGGCGGCAGGTGTCGGTACAGGGTGGTGCGTTTCAGGCCGGTCTTTTCCGTGATTTCGTGGATGCTTGCTCCCTTGTCGCGGAGCATGACGGCGTGTTCGAGCTTGGCAGGATCGACCACGGACGGGCGGCCTGTTCGCCGGTCGTTGGCAGTGGCCACGGCTCTGGCGTGGGCAACTCGTTCGGCGGAATAGGTCCGTTCCATCTCGGCGAACAGGGCCAGCATCACGAACGCCAGCTGCGCCATTGAACCTTCGGGGGCGGTGGTGACGATGACCAGGGGATCGGCCAGTGTCCGGATCCCGATGTCTCTTTCTTTGAGTTCATGGGCGAGGTTCAGGGTGTCTCGTACCGTTCGGCCAAAGCGGTCCAGGGTGTGAACCACGATCACGTCACCGGCCCTGGCATGGCGCATCGCTTCTTGGAGTCCTGACCTGTTCGTGGTCGCCCCGGATTTCTTCTCCACATAAACGTGCTCAGCTTCGATGCCGGCGGCCGCCAGAGCGTCTAATTGCCGGGCGAGATCCTGCTTTGTGGTTGAGACCCTTGCGTACCCGATATCCATGTCTGCACAGTACCGAAAGTTGTCTCTGTAACAGGGAACTATTGCATGACTTTTGGGACTAAATGCGGGACGGATGTATTTCGCTGGATCTCGCGCATTCAGATAGGTGGGGGAGTGTCCCATCCCTGGTGTCCCACTTCTAAGGAAGTAGGATAACGAGCAGGTCTATGTGGCGGCAGCAGTAACACCTGCCGTTGTCAGGACAGGATAGAACAGTCACTCGGTAGCGGCCCGTGCTTCGATGCCATGGATGGCGGCGTTCTGGTTACACGAACCGAGCTGTATTGTAGCTGGGCTACTTCCCATGCCGGGTTGTAGGGGCCCCGGGCACTCCTCTCTGACACAATGCTTCTATGTCTGCAGAAAAGGAACTTCTCCTGAGGTTGCGAACGGATATAGCGAATCCAAACGTGCTCTCCGTCCAGAGCGTCGTTGTAAAAAAGGTCCTCGCGCTTGGAAAACCGCTGCCCTGCTCACCATCGGGGATAGGTCAACTGGGGAAATCAAGGGACATAGATTTATTGTCCAAACCTGGGAGCGCGGAACGACGGGTAGCTCCTACCAATTCGAGAGAAAGGCGGACTATCGCTGGTCTTGCGAGAATGACGAAATCAAGCTCGTTCAGGCACTCGTCAATGAGAACCTGCCTACGGACGGCAATCATCTTATGGTATAGGAAAGTTCGACCGCGGCACTTCTCGAAAGACTCGCCACCGGTGACTCAGCTTCGGCCGTATCTCTGGTTTCTGATCTCCTTCACATGCCCGAGGTTCGGGAGGCCCTGTCGAAGAGTGACGCAGTGGCAGTAGGTAGCTCTCTTGTCACTGCCCAGCGTCACCAACCTCCGTGGGCAATACAGCTAGCTATCCTGGAGGCTGTGGTCAATGATCCGGACGGCAGTGAGCAGGCACTGCAAACAGCGTTGAATGATCAATGGTGGCTCTTTGGCGGCCAGTTCATTGGCCAGCACAAGAGGCGACAGCTCACAGTCCTTGATCAACTGGACATCCCGCTGTTACGGGCAGACGGCAGTATTCACGTCGTGGAGTTGAAGCGGGCGAACATCCCGAAGCTTGTTGAGCCCTACCGAAACCACCTTATTGTCGGTAGCGAAGTCCATCACGCTGTAGGACAAACGATGAACTATCTCCGTGCTCTTGACGAACAATCCGCTTCCATCCAGCAAAACCTGCAGGTCGATGTGAGGCGAGCGACGGCTAGCGTCGTTATTGGCCACCCTCAATATCAAAGTGGCGACCACGGCGCCAAAGCTGTTTCTGAAACTCTTCGAACTTACAACAGTCATCTGTCCAGAGTGCAGGTGATCACTTACGCCGAGCTGATTGACGGAGCAAAGGCTGCGCTCCGGCTCCTTGACCTCCAAGCGGCACCTGCCCCGGATGACTCGATCGACTTGGATGAGCCGGATCCGGCTTCGGGCCGGGAAGAACAGGAATCCTCTTGATGTGCTTACTTGACTTGGGCGGCGGTCCCGAAAAGTAAGAAATTCAGCGGTGGAACACAAGGCTGACTCGTTAGCCGGCTTCGGTGTTCTCCTGCTCTCCGTCTCCTGCTACAGGAAGGAAGACCCCTCCTAGGAATCTAAGTATTGTCTCATTTCAAAATCTCCACATCGCGAGCACTGTAGGAAGTGATGATGGGTTCAGCTGCGTCATCAATACTAATTTCCACGGTGACCCGATCGTTGGTGATGCCAAGGACTTTGGCTGTGAAGTCGCGTGCGCCGAAGTGCACCTTCACCGGGCTTCCGAGTGAAAACGCTCGAGTAGACCCCGGATCGGCCTTCTTCACTATGCTTGACCCCTGCTTAGAAACCAGACTTCCCGTCGCAGACTTGCGTGGGGTCTTTCCGGTCTTCTTTGATACAGCCATAGATACCTCCTCCTTACCAGGGTTGCTGCCCAGTTAGATCTTTCAAGTATGCTCCTACGTGCCTGTCCATAGCTGCGGTCAATCCGTTCAGATTACGCCGCCATGCTTTGGCTGAGCGCATCGTAAGAGGCTGCACTACCCTAACTTCCGCTAGTTGTGTTGGGTTGTTGTGCGCAATGGCGTTGCGGGCGTTGTTCAGACGGTCAAGTCCGTCAAGCCGGCGCCTGTTGATCGCTGAGCTAGCTTTGATCTCCTGCACGATAGGCAGGCCCAGCCGAACAAAGTCGTTTCCTAACGTACTTCTGTTTGAGTTCCCTTGGTCGAGTTTTCGCCCAAACTCCAGATTGGCTCGGAGGATCGTCTCGATAGCGGGATTCGCGGTCACTCCGACGTCGAGGATGAAAGTAATTGCTTCGTTGTGAAGATCTCGGCTAAATCCTTGGAATTCAGACGCCAGTCGCAGGATCACTGCATGATTTAGCTGTTCAGTGGCCCACTGACGACCTTGCCTGCCGCCCGTAACAGTGCTGTGCACGGCCATCAGGCTATCGAGGCCCTGCGAACGAACAGACTGCCAGTCTTGAAGTGCTGCTGAACTCATAAGCAACAACCGTATATGGATCGAAGCCTAGGTTGCGACATGCACCACCTGGTCGGAGTAAATGCTACAACTTCTTACACCCGGGGCAGTCCCTTGGGTCCACGGAAGCGCTTTGCGACTGGGCAAGCGATGAGTGCCCAGCGCGCGATTCGATTCTGGTGCCTACATATGCGCCGTTATCGGTGTACGAGTTCGGGATGTTGCAGTATTGCACGATTAACCACCGATGCTTGAGGTGCCGAGCAACCAGCCTGCCCAATTTCCGAGCAGAGGGCCGTCCGAGATCGTCGTTTCGCGGAGCAAGCGGCTTCGGGAACCCTCAGTCCTGTAAAAGGGCAGCTCAATCTCAGGGCTTGCAACTCGATGTCGATACGAGCCATACCTGAGTCGTGGTTTTTCCTACATACTTGCGCTTCCTGCGCCGGATAGCATGATGGAATCAGCCATCTCTCGCCGGTTGTTTCGAGAGGAACCCAGAAAGCTGGAGGATTCGCTGTTCCGCGGGACCGGAATTGGCACACCAGTTCGGATGGCTGGCGGCGAGTTTGAAAGCTCCCGTCGTGGAAGTCCAGGCTAGACTAAAAGCAAAAATGCGTCGGTTCCGGCAATGCTAATAGTCTCGCTCTAATGTTCTTTTGGCATCGGCCAATAATCCTCAATATTTCCACGCAAAGGTATTCCTGACGGGGCATTGATCATGGTCGCACTATCCTTGATCACAGGGATATGAAGTGGTTGCAAGGTGTCGCGTCGCTTGCGCTTTTCTGGCGATAGTAAGTTTTGACTATTTAATACTTCTTTTCGCAGGTCGGGTATAGTTCTAGCTTCAGGATGACGTTTTCGATGAAACGCGAAGAATAATCTGAATGCGTCTCGAACGCGTTCTACGGCAAAGAAGCTCGGTCCTTGCCACTTCTGCTGCAAGTCGATGTCCAATCTTGCAAACTCCTCAAGCCAGCGCAATGTCAATCCGGAATAGTCAGGCTCGTTTGGCTGTGCAATGCAGAGTATCCAGGCCCTCCAAGTGTCCAAAAGATTGAGGGCCTTCTCAGGGGATTGTTCGCTAAAAGGACTATACATATCTGCGAGGGAATCCCAGAAAATTATTGACGTTCTTATCTCATAAGAGTCGACGAAGGGCCGAACCCGGGCCAATTGTTGGATTGAGTTCACCAGGTCAAGATTCAAGCGCATAGAGCCCGCTATACCTCCGGCAAGGTAGGCTAGAACTTCCTTTGAGGTTCTGTTCATAAGGCTCGTTAGATTTGTGATTTGAACAGTCGCGCCGATCGAATGAGGATCGGACCGGTATCCTCTATAAGCCGCGAGCGCGTTTCGTTGAGTTGTCGGAGGCTTCCTCGGGGTCATTCGATTTCCAAACTTTGCTGCCGATGTTCTGGTTGGAGCACATACGGATTCACCTCTAGAGATTCTAACGGCGGGCTCCTCAGTACGCATGAGTATGGCGTACTCATGTTTTCGGGAGTAGTTGCGCGGCGGGGGCGCCAAGTACTCACTAATGCGATGGAGAATTACTTGCTGGCGCGATGAGTTGCAAACAATTCTTAGGTGCCGAGTGGGTGGGAACTAGAGGGTGGACATAACGCACAATCGTGCTGTCCGCGGGCTCGGAGGCCGGGGGCCAATTCGAAGCCGTTGTATTTCTCGGCTTAGGATGGCAACGGCCGGAAGGTCGAGCAGAACTTTTTGTAGGCGGCCAGCTCGGATCGGCAAGATCCTGCCAGGTGATAAGGCGCGTCACTTCATCGCTTACGACGTGGCCCCGGGACCCGTGACCGTCATGATGTCCGACCCGTTGCTGCAGAAAGTCGTGCGGGTGCAGATGCCTGGTAGCTGTAGGGAACCTATGTCTTGACCGTGTCACC
This sequence comes from Arthrobacter sp. 21a14, assembly GCA_050627125.1. GTDB lineage: Bacteria > Actinomycetota > Actinomycetes > Actinomycetales > Micrococcaceae > Arthrobacter. The sequence goes on from CP192487.1 coordinate 2,871,389, forward strand.
GAACTGATATCCCTTCTGGCTAGTCCGTACGTGTCGTCTTATATGTGCAGGAGATTGGCCGACACCGGCCCAACAATCAGGCTCCAGCTGGCACCTCTTCATGTGCCAAGATCCCACCGCTGTTGCGAATGGATACGTGTCGGTCGAAGGGTTCTTGGAACTCTTGCCGTGTGGTGTCGCCGTCAACCATGTTGATGTCCCTGCATGCCAAGACGTTCATTGTTGGCAGCCGTGGCTTCCTCGGTTCAGCGAACCTCATTGGCGTAGGCTTGGGCAGCTCAGAAGCTGCCAACTTCGAGCCGGGTGTTGAGCTGGGGCGGCCCCAGGTACTGGCGGCAAAGCGAGCAGTGAATGTGTGGCCTAGCCGAGGGGTTTACCGCGAGCAACCTAGACATGCTTCTCCTACAAGCGCGGCGACTGACGAAGGCTGAAACGCCTGCTTCCGACGACTTGGACAAGAATTCTGCCCTGGCAGCTTCTAGTTGATGCTCGTGATGAAAGGCGGACCTTGTGGCTGAAGTCCTGGACCAGTGACGCAGCGAATGGTTTTCGGAAGCCCGGCAAAGGGTCGACCAAGCATAAAGCCAGGAGACTTTGTCTTTATCTCTGCTGAGACGAGAGACTGCTATGCCGTCGTGATGTCATATCCAGAATTCCTGCCTGACGACTACCGTGCCGAAAGGGGCGGATGAAGCTGACCGCTGGCCTAGAGTGAGCGGGACAACAGCCCGATTCGTGCCGGATGAATTGCTTGAGCTCAATGCTAGCGAATTAGTTCGTAGCACCGCAGGTCTGCAGAACGGTCACATGGGGCTGGAGTTCGACCAGTTCACGTAGGGGTATACGTTCAGTCGCCAGGCTCGTGACGGACTGAGGCCGACAAATGGCGGCTCATCCGCGGGTTCGTAGCTCCGGAGTCTTGTGCGGCTGGGCACTGCAGGAGCGCTGGGCCGGACACTGCATGGCCATAGGGCCGACCTCCGCTGAACTCCATCTGGACAAATCCTTGTCTCGGTCCAGTGAACCCTCGGTTGGCTGACCCAACGCATCGGGCTTCCGATGTGGCACTCAGATTGCTGATCTCTGTCATGTACCTCAGGACCGGAACGCCATGAAGGATGTGAAAGGAGGTGAAACGATTTGATGGAAATTGCTGTGTTGTTGCCCATCCGGAACACGGTGCTTTCGCTCGAACGTTCATGCCCAGCTACGGCCCCGGGGATGGTCGCGACAGGGCAAAAAAGAAGTGTGGACAGTGTCCACACTTTCCACCTCGGACTGCCTCGTACACCCGGCGGACTGGCCCGGATTCCGCATGTTCTCGCGACTTCCCAGCAATCACAAGGCTTGGAATCCTGTTCGAGTCCCACCTCGGGCACGGCATACCCCCTCGTCAGAGGGGGTTTTTGCTTTAACCTCTTTACATTCTGGTTGGTCAGGTCCCTCTGACACTGCCGCGGGGTGTGCCTGGCGCCGCGGATCGCCTGTTTGCTTGTGGGGGAGCGGGTTCAGGGTCGTGGCTGGTTGGCCCTCCGCGTGCTGTGAGCTGGGGTTATATGTTCCTCTCTTGGTTCGCCCGGTAGGTCGTGGTTGGCCTACACCTCTTCATGGGCAGGGGTACTGAGCACGACATGACTTCAAGGAATTGCGTCAAAATCATTGGTTTGGGTCGTTGTTGGACTGGAGAGGCTTGGCTGGGGAGGGCCTTGTCAGGCCAAAGGGGGTGTGTGCATTGTCCACACTTAAATCCGCTTTGTTGTCGCTATTCGCAGTCATTTGCCTGTCCCTCCTTCGGCTTACATCTGCTCATCGCATGCGCGCGCAATGACGACATGACGCTGGGCTTAAAGCGCATTGCATGTACGGGCCCCGACGTGAGTGTTCAGTCGCTGAGCCGGCTGGATGTCATCCGTTTAGTCGATGTGGCACCACGAATGCAAAGGCGCGGCCCCGGTGCGGGCCGTTAGTCGTTGGCAGGGGCTGTGGAGGTTTCCAGGATCACGCGCTTAGCGGCTGAGCTTGCGGAAGCGGCCAGCCTGCCGATAAGGGCCCCTCTGTCAGCCTGGGCTGGTGGCGGATTCGGGTTAGTCCGGGCCGGTAACAGGATGCAGTGGACTGGCTGCTTCGCAGTAATGGTGGTCGACGATGAGAGGGTTTGTTCCCGGTTGAACTGGGGAGCACCCTCGCTCCGGCAGTTCGAGCTTCGTACGCCTCAAGGCAGATCGTAGGGCAGCGTTTTGTAGCGGTGTTTTTGTTCATGTTCACAGCCGGCGACAATGCCGGAGCCGATTATTTGGTCGCTGAGGCGGGCGATGCGGTAGACGGGGTCGGTGTCGAGGTCGAGTTGGAGGAATTGGTGGCCTTCGCTGCCTCTGCCTTCCCACCAGTTGATGTAGCCGATGGCCGTCAGGACGGGTGCTGCGTGTTCGGAGCTGGTGCGGGTGTAGGCGTGTGCAGGAGCAATTGTTGTCCCCACTCGATGCATGACCATTTCGGGCCTCTTGGGTTTGGGCGGATCTGTCGTATGGGTTCGTCGACTCCTGGGATGTCGGCGATGAGCCGGGCTGTCGGGGGAGGTCGATTCGCAGTGTGGCGCCGATGCTGTCGTCGTTGAGGGTGATGCAGAATGATTCCGTTCGCAGGGCGCCGCTTGCGTCGTTCCCGCCCATGCTAGGTCGCTCCCGGCAGGCCACAGAGTTCGGACGTGTTTCAGCCCGAGGGCTGCTAATCCCTATTGGCCAGGGGCGGTGCCCGCCGTGACCGGGGCCGTTTCCTTGAGAAAGGGGACGGAAGGGTGGATGCCCTCGTGGATGTCATGCCTGCCCATTAGTACGGCAGATCTTTCTGCTGCGACAACGGCAGAATTCGATGACTTGGTCCGCGCGGCGGCTTCGATTGCGGTGAGACCGTTCACGGCCTCAGCGCCACGACGTCAGGGCAGCGGAAAATGCGGCGCTGTCGACGCTTTTAGCCTTGGTTTGGCTCCTACTGGTCTCGTATCGGCTCGGATCCCGTTTTCGCGGACTCCCCAGTGTTTGTAAGGATTCGAGTGCAGTTCCATGCTTCCGCTGCGTTGATGGGGAAGTGATCCGAAGCCGCCGCTCCAAATGGTGTTGGCGCCATAGGAGCCACCCCCCCCCGAAACGGCACTCCCAAAGGGGTAGGGTGTGCCTTAGCCGACGAAGGGGTCACGATGAGCTACAAATATCGAACTGTTCGGGTTCGCGGTACCGAACTGGTTGGAACAATTGCGAGGAAGCACGGGAGTGCGGCTGAAATCTACGAAACGTCCAAAGACCTGAGCACATCAGTAGTTCCTGTGTTCTTCGAGGCAACGGGCGAGATCCGCTTTTTCGACAGGTCAGTGCTGGAGGACGTTGTGGCACCAGCCAGTTAACCCGCCTAGGCATACCGGGGCGGGCACGCCGGCTTGGCCTGTGAGACCTCAGTCTGGGGCCTGCATGTATTCATTGTGTAAGTGACCTTAGCGACATGACGTCGATTCCTAAGGCTCCGTGGATGACTCATTGTTGGCGGAGTGTGGAGGGACCCTGCGGAGGGCCGCTCCTGCATGAAGCTTCAGTTGATACGGTCGTCCACCTGGTATGGGACTGGTTCGCCACAAAATGCGGCCGGAGGTGTGAAGGTCGATTCGGTGGTCAGTTGAATGCTCGTCGCAGTGTTGGAACTGAGGTCATCGTGATTCAGGTGGGAGCTGGGTAAAGTACCATTCGAGGGCCCTCCCCGTGGGCGTAGGGGAGAAAGATCATTGCCAGCGCCGGAATCTGTGCAGAAGACTCGCAAGGCTGGTTCTACATTGCTCAGTTCAAGGCATCCCATCGCGCCCGGCGCCGAGCCGCTGAGGTAACTCTGTGCAGCGTGATTGTTTGTCGGAGTGCGTCAACGTCAACACAGGTCTATCGTTGCGCTCGGAATTGCCTGCAGAATGGCAGAACCGCTGATGAAACGCCGACGACGGCCCTTGTGTCAGCTGCTCCTCTCCGTCTCGCCGATCATCAAGGTCCAGCGATTCCAGTGAAAAATTCGCCTCTTCTAGGGTTGCGAAGATCGTCCTCGATAGTGGAGCTGGGGAGCGGGCCAACTAGTCTCTGCGGGGTGTTCAGCGCCTCCCGGATGGCCAACCTCGCACACATTGCCTCGACGCTAGTAGATGCCATCTGGCCGAGGACAGAGCACTGGGGCCCAGGCCATGAATCCGCCTAAGGGACCCTGTGCGCGCACGAGCATGCCCGCACGTGGGCGCCAGGGTGGAAACGTGAAGGGAAGGGAAGTTGGATCGGCGAGGTTGATGGACTTGAGCCGACTCGGCAAACGCGTTCGGATGATGCGACTGCAGAAAGGCGCTGGCCATCGCACAGGTCGGCCGGCGCCAGAGTAGTGCCGTCTGAGCCCGGTTATTTTCTGCCTGTACGCCGCCCCCCCCTACTATCACGCACGAGCCCTAGATAGTGCCCTGCGCCGAGGTGCCGGCGGGAACGGAATTCAGGCGGGTAACGGTCGGATCGTAGGCCATGAACGGTTGGATTCGCCGCACCAGATTTGCAACTGGTTCTGCAGCAAGATGTGTCTCGAGAAGACCTTCCGATTCCCATTTTTCGATCAGGACGATAGTCCCCCCGTCGCCTTCGTGAAGCGCGAAGAGGCTACACCCCGCCTCGTTGTGGATTTCCGGAACTGACTCACGAAGAGCATTGAGCAGATTGGGGGACTCTCCCTCTTTGGCCTGAAATGTGGCAAGTACGACTATAGACATGATTTCTCCTTCGGGAAGCTAACTTTCGTTAGTTAGTGTGACGAATCTACCAGCGAAACCCACTCCATGGCGTGGGTGTTTGGGACTTTTCAGGAAACTGCTATACACGCTCCACTTTTCTTGCTAGATTGCTGCCTAACGTTAGTTAGCTCACTCACTCGCGTTAGTTACATCACGAAGGGCACCCGGCCAAGCAGCCAGCAGGAGCGGCCACTTCTCCGGTCCCACAAGCAGGAAGAGCTTCACAATGTCATCTACAAATAACGAGGCCGGCAACCAGGCTGACGCCATCGTCGTAGGCGGTGGCCTATCTGGCATGGCTGCGGCGTACACATTGGCGCAGGAAGGACTGCGGGTCACTGTTCTGGAGGCGAAGGACCGCGTTGGCGGCCGGACGCACTCCGATGCAAACACCCCCGGCGGTCCATTGGATCTTGGTGGCATGCTGATCGGCACGACGCATGACAGGTCCCGCCTGCTCGGAGAGACCCTTGGCATGTCCTGGGTCCCGGCCCGACCATCGGGCAGCATGACGTACCGGGCCGAAGGCCAGGTTGTTCGGGCACCCGATGGCGGGTATCCGGATTCAGTGGCAGGCTCCACCTCGTTGGCCGCCGAACTGACCCGGGTCAACGGGCTCTTCGATGAGTTGGCAGAAATCGTAGGATCCGAAGCACCGTGGAACAGCCCCGAGCATGTGGCATTGGACGCCATCACGGTGCAATCTTGGCTTGAGGAAAATGTCACTGATGCAGTCGCACGGCGCATTGTCAGGACGGACCTGAACATTATTGTCGGAGCTGACACGACGGAGATGTCCATGCTGTTCTGGGCCCAGTACGTTGCCAAGTGTGAGGGTATGCGTGCCCTTCAGGTGACTGCCAACGATGCTCTGTGGCTCGGCGGGTCACAGCAGATCTCCCAGCGCATTGCTGAGCTCCCGGGGATCACAGTGGTCACTGATGCCCCCGTTCGCTCGGTGACCTACACGGACGATGCGGTCGTCGTGGATTCGGCCCGAGGGCGGTTTACTGCACCGGCAGCAACCATTGCCACCCCGCCCTCGGCTGCCAATGCAATCCAGTTCTCACCTGAACTGCCTCTTCCCCGTCGTCAGCTTCAAGCACGAGCTCCCATGGGCAGGGAGTCTAAGGTCCAGGTCCGCTACAGCCGTCCGTTCTGGTTGGACGCTGGACTCTCCGGTGAAGTTTTCGATCTGGACCTCGGTTATCTCTCCCTTGACGTCACCCGCCCGGGGGACGAATGGGCAACCATTGTGGCATTTATCGGCGGCAAGGATTACGACGCCTGGTTCGCCCTCGGAGCTGACGCCCGAAAGAAGGCAGTGGTTGACTCCCTTGTGGCCGTCCTTGGCCCCGAAGCTGCGGACGTGCTGGGCTACCACGAGACGGATTGGCCCAGCGTGCCCTATACGATGGGCGCGCCGGTCACGGTGATGCCCCCGGGTCTGCTGAGCAGTATCGGTGATGCCCTGAACGCAAGAGTAGGACCCTTGCGGTTCGCGGGCACAGAAGCCGCTTCGATGTGGACCGGCTATATGGAAGGTGCTGTCCGGGCAGGGGAAGCCGCAGCACACAGCATTTTGGCTTCCCGCAAAGCACTCACGGCAGGAGCGGTCTAATGGCAACGGAACAGTCAACGACGGGAGATACAGCTGCAAAGCTGACACACCTCATCCCGGAGGGCATGGAAGAAGTGGGGGAGACCTACGGTCTTGCGCCCGGGGTCCGTAGTGGCGACTTTATTTTCGTCTCTGGTCAGCTGGGGATCGACGAGACGGGCGCCATCCCTGCAGATGGCGCACGGCAGGCAGAACTGGCAATCCTCGCCGTAGAGCGTGTCTTGGCAGAGGCCGGGGCAACGCTGCGGGACATTGTTCAGCTTCAGACGTTCCACAAAGGAGGCATGACTGCCACCAACGAATGGTTCCTTCCGGTTAAGTCCCGGTACTTCCCGTCACCCTACCCGTCGTGGACGGGCTTTGGTGTCGCGGACCTCGGAGGGGACGGTGCCCTGATCGAAATCGGTGCCATAGCACGCGTTCCTTTCTGATCCTGACTGGCCGCCCGGCCCCTACGGCGGACGGCCTGACCCGGGGAACTTCAGGTCCCCTGTTCTTCTGGTGCCGATTGGGGCGGCTCCAGGTCTTATATATTGATTCGCATCAACAAAGAGGCATACAAAATGAGGAATGACTCCCCTACTTCAGCACCAGAATCCGTGAAAACTCAGACGGCGGATCGGCTTTCCGGAAATCTCGGCACGCCCTCGCTGGTTCTCAGTGTTCTCGCATTCTCCGCCCCGATCGTGACCGTCTCCGGGTTTATTGCTTTCACGATCATCTTCGGCGGAATCACATCGCCCGTAGGCTTCCTAACAGCTACGGTTGCGTTGACCATTTTCGCTGTCGGTTTCACCACCATGACCAAGCACATCCCCCGCCCGGGAGCGTTCTATGCATACGTCAGCACGGGCTTGGGCAAGATCGTGGGACTGGGGGGCGCCTACTTGGCCATCGTCTCCTATGCAGTGATCCTTACCGGCTTGTACTGCTTTACCGGCATCACGGTAGCTTCATTGATACAGAGCTTCGGCGGCCCGGAAACGCAGTGGTGGCTCTGGTCCTTCGCCGCTTTCGCCCTGGTCAGCGCCCTAGGCTACTTCCACATCGAGCTCTCAGCGAAGGTGCTGAGCATCGTCATGGTCCTCGAAGTTACGTTGGTCATGATTTTCAACGTCGCTACTTTGTCCAAGGGCGGTGCCGAAGGGCTTTCTGCGGCACCGTTCAATCCGGTGCAGTTCTTCTCCAGTGATGAGGTTGGCGTAGCCCTGCTGTTTGCATTCCTGACGTTCATCGGTTTCGAAGCAACAGCGATGTACCGGGACGAGGTCAAGAACCCCAACAAGACGGTGCCCAAGGCCACGTACCTTGCGGTGGTCCTCGTTGGGATCCTGTACGCACTCTCGTCGTACGCGCTGGTCAGCGCCTATGGTTCCGGCGCCGTAGACACCGCGACAAACAACCCCACAGGGATGTTCAACGACGCACTCGACCACTTCGTCATGCCAGGCTTTTCCAACGTCTCGTTGGTCCTGGTCGCTTCCTCATGTATCGCTGCTTTGATCTCCACGCACAATGTCATTGCACGATACCTGTTCAACATCGCATCGGACGGTGCGCTCCCGCCGTACCTCTCACGGGTACACAAGCAGCATCACTCACCCCATCTGGCGTCCGTCACCCTCTCCACGGCAGTCGCCCTCGCTCTTGCTGGCATCGCGGCTTCTGGCACCGACCCGGCCCAACTGTTCGGGCTCATGTCCGGCCTCGGCTCCACAGGAGTTCTGGTCCTCATGGCCCTCGTGAGCGTCGCCATCGCAGCGTTTTTCTTCCGCGTGGGGATTCCCGCCAGCGAGAATGTCTGGAAGGTCTTCGTCGCTCCCATCGTGTCCGCACTGGCACTCACAGCCGTAGTCGTCTTCGCCATCATGCGGTTCGAACTTGTCGCTGGAGGCGAACCGGGCCAGAACGTCGGGCTGCTTCTGATCCCGGGAGCAAGTCTGGTGCTGGGTATTGTCGTCGCCATCTACCTGCGTTCGGCGAAGCCACAGATCTACCGTCGGCTTGGACGGCAAGAAACAGGCGAAGCAGACCTGTCTTAAGCACCATTCGGGTGAGGACGCACTCCAGGGCGCGTTCTCACCCGGATTTCCTTGCACAAGACCTTCGGCCGTTCGATTAGTGGCAGCCCACCATCGCGGCACGAACGGCCGGATGGACATACCATTGGTAGACGGTCCCGCCGATACCTCATGCCGGCTTAGCGGCCGGGAACGATACAAATTCAGGAGAGAAATGCCAGACACAGCGCAGCGCGTGCAGGCCCTTGACGTTCTGCGGACGGAGATCGCCACGTTCGACTGGTCAAAGCTGACCGACGGTAAGCGGCTCATCCTGGACGCATTCCTGCGCATTGTCACGACGGACGGCTACACGGCTGTGACGATGCGGGGACTCGCCAGGCACGTGAACATGAAAGCCGGAAGCCTCTACAGCCACTTCCCCGGCGGCCGGGATGAAGTAGTCGACGCAGCCCTCCGGTGGCATTTCTACCGGTTCGCCAAGGGAACAATCGAAGCCGTTGAACCTGCTGTGGACGCTGCAGATTTCTGGAAAACTCTTGTCGACAAGCAGGTCCGCAGGCAGCTTCAAACCCCCGAAAACGACATGTTTGACCTGATACTGGCCACCGACCGGATCAGCCAGTTCCTTCCGTCAGAAACACGCCAGGACATAAACCACCTTGTTGATCTGAATGCTGCGTTATTCAAGGGCGCCGCCCTCGACATGGGGTATCAAGGTGACGTTGACCTGGCCGTGTCAATCGTTATCGCCATTCTCGACGGAGTCCACTCCTGGAGTCACTGGACTGGGGACCCGGCCGACGTAGATCGTATCTCTGATGCTGCGGTCCGCACGTCGTTGTCCACTCTGGAAGCGCACCTTCTCAGCGGCACCACAACCTAGCTCCACACCATCCAAAAGGCCCGCCCCGGAGACGGTATTGTCTCCGGGGCGGGCCCTTTGTTCTGCGCTCAGACAACCGAGTCAATAATTGCCTTCTGCGCCACGTGCACAGCGACTTCCCTTGCTACCTCTACATGGACGGGATGGGCCATGTACTCGGCCAAGGCTGACTCCGATTCATGGTGGGACACAAGGATCAGGTCCCAGTGCGTTCCGTCCCGGCCCAAATCGGCCCGGACCTGCAGATCCAGCAGTCCCGGTATCTGTCCGCTGTCCAGTTTCTTCAGTTCGGCTTGGGCCAATTTTGTCTGTCGGTTTTTGCCCTCAAAGTCCTCAGCGCTTAGGCGAAAGGCCACAACATGCTGAATCATCGTTTCTCCAGTCTTCAAGAATTGGTAACTGTGCCCGGGGTTCGGTCAGTTGCTGCAGAGGCAACGCAGGGCGCCCCCTGTCAGGCCGTGAGGCCGGGCAAGGGGCGCATGGACCCGTGATGGGTTTAATCGCGGTAATCGATTTCAATATCGGCGACTTCCTCGCCGGGGAGGTTGACCACGATGTTGTCCGGCTGCCGCGTGGTGAGCCAAACCAGTTCCTTGGTGCGGCTTGCGTTTCCCTCGATGTGAGGGAGGTGCGGGGGCACGAAGATGAAGTCTCCTTCGTCGGCGTAAACGATCTCTTCAAAGCGCTCTCCGAACCGGAGGAAGGCACTGCCCTGCAGAACGTACCCACCTGTTTCAGCGATGCCGTGATGATGGGGATCCGATGCTTCACCAACGGCCGTATACACCTTGCCGAACCAAAGGTTCTCTACCTCGGTGTTCCGTGGCGTGACGCCGGCGTAGCGCCGGGCTTGTGATGTTTGGTCCTGGTCGAGGAACGGCAGTGAGTCTGCCTTCTGGACGCTGGGGCGCTTGTATTCGGTACGCTGTTCGGTCATTGTCTTGTTTCCCTTTATGTTTCAGATTGTCCGCTGCAAAGAGGACTGTTCAGATTGCTCGGATGTGCTGCCCGGCCTGTTCGGCGGGGCTTCGTTGTTTCCAACGTGGATGGTGTTGCGCAGTTCGCCGATTCCTTCGATACGGGTACGCAGGACGTCACCGGTTTGGAGGAAACGCGGCGGCTTCTGGACGAATCCGACACCTCCCGGGGTGCCGGTCGCTATGATGTCGCCCGGTTCCAGGGTGAGGAACTGGCTAATGTAGAGCACGAGCTCGGTGACGCTGAATATGAGTTCCGATGTGGTGCCGGACTGTTCGACCTTGTCGTTGACGAGGGTTTCAATCCTCAGTCCATCTTCCGGTTCGAGTTCGTCCCGTGTGACGATGACGGGCCCCACAGGTGTGGACTTGTCGAAGTTTTTGCCTTGGAACCATTCCGAGGTGCGGCGTTGCCAATCCCTGATGCTGAGGTCATTGAGAACCGTGTAGCCGGCGACTGCCTCACGGGCCTGTTCCTCGTTGGCTTGAGTGGTCCGCCTGCCAATTACAACGGCAAGTTCAGCTTCCCAGTCAACCTCGGAACTCAGGCCCGGAAGACGTATTTCGCTCCGTGGCCCGGTCAAAGCCGTTGAAACCTTGCTGAAAAGGGCTGGTACATCGGGGGCCTTCTTCCCGACTTCCGTGGCGTGATCAAAATAGTTCAGGCCCACGCAGATGGTTTTTCCCGGACGGATGACAGGGGAGAGCAAGTCTGACTGGTCGGGAGGTTCGCCCTCCCGCGCGGGAAGCAGCTGCCAGTCAGGGGCGCTCAGGAGGCGGCCTACATCCTCGAGGTCGTAGTAGAAAGTCCTGTCGCCGTCTTGCCGGAATGCACGGCTCCGCTCGCCTGACCGGACAGTCCCTAGCTTCATATAGTCGCTCTCCTAAACCAGCGTCATTCCGCCGTCGACCATGATGCACTGGGCCGTCATGTAATCGGAATCCTCCGATGCCAGGAACAAGGCAGTGCCTACGATGTCCTTCGGGTATGCCTTCCGGCCCCGGATGATTCCCTTTTCGAACTCATTCAGAGCAGTGCCGGGCTTTTCGATGTCCCCGATCGCATACAGGTCTTTGTCGAGCTTGTCCCACAGGGGCGTGGCAACGACGCCGGGAGCAAATGCGTTGACGGTGATGTCGTGCTTGGCCAGGGCCTTCGCCCCGGACTGGGTCAGAGAGATCACGGCCGCCTTCGACGCGCTGTAGGGCGCGAATGTAGGGAATCCCTCCCTGCCCGCGATGGAGGACGTGTTGATGACCTTTCCGCCCTGGCCCTGCTCGATCATCTGCTTAGCGGCTTCCTGGGTGCCGATCAGCAGACCCAAAGCGTTGATGTCCAGAACCTTCCGGAAGTTCTCCTCGGTGATGTCCAGGAACTGCATCGGGGCGTTGAAGCCTGCATTGTTGAACCACACATCCAGGCGGCCAAACTCAGAAACTGCCGTCTGGATGGCCGCCTGCACCTGGGTTCGTTCAACAACATCCGCGACGGCGTATGTTGCTGAGCCGCCGGCATCAACAATGCCCTCAACGGCCTTCTTCGCTGCGTCTTCATTCAAATCAACAATCAGAACCTTCGCACCTTCATTTGCGAAAGCCTCACCGAAGGCGAGACCCATGCCGCTGGCCCCGCCGGTGATTCCAATAACTTTGCCTTCAAGCCTGCCAGCCATGAGAGCCCTTCCTCCTGCGCGTCGCTGCGCTGTTGTGCTGAACGCCAGTCGATTGCTAACTAACGTTAGGCAGCAATGTAGCAAAGATCACGGCAAAAAACAGCCCCTTCCGGAAAGGGGGCTTCTATCCCGCACGTGGCGGGGAGTCGCAGTTGCCCGTTGGCGTGGCGAGCGAATGGATGCTGGCGGCTGTTGGCTGAGGCCGCGCCTCGGACTGGCGATGGCGGTCCGGGTGACCTTCAGGCGGGTGGTTGCCTGTCGTCATTGCCGGCTATTGGTGTAGACGCCGTGAACAATCCGTCTGACATGGCGACCGCTGAGTGCGGCGATTGGTGCTGCAGGGTTCGGTTCTCTGGTTCATGCTCTCCGCCGTGGTGCCGCTAGTGAGGTGGCAGTGAGCAAATGCCGGGCGCCCTGGCGTTGTCTCTCGAGCGTTCCGGCTTTAGAACTCCACTTCGAGAATGCTTCTCGATAGGATCACTGCGCGATCGGTAAGAGCTTGGAGTTCTTCGTCGCCAGCTTCAGCAGAAGCCCACCGCGTGGCACCTTCAAGAAGGGTCATCACTACTTTCACTCGCTCTTCCGCTTGCGTAAAACCCATGTCAACGGCAGCGGCCACGTACATGTTCTGGTGCAGGTTTACCCAATCGTCAACTTGGGCGCGCAGCTCCCTGGGGAGGATATGGGCCATCGTGTCTGTGGCAACCAGCAGGTCCCATAAGTTGCTTTCCGGGAGCCTAACCTGTCGAGTGAAGTGCAGCTTGACCATGCAGACCCAGAACTCCTCTGCCGATTGGGCTTGATCGACAGCTTCCAGGAGTGCCACCCCGAATCGGTGAAAGTGCCAGCGTAGTGATTCCGCCACGATTTCGTCCCTGCCGCCCGGAAAATGCGAATAGAGGCTCGGCGGTTTGATGTTGACCGCATTGGCGATGGTCCGCATGGATACGGAGTTGAACCCATTGGCGATTGCGAGTTCCAGGAAAGCCTCAAGTATGCGTCGCCGCGAAGCTCGCTGGCCTGCCCAATCCCACTCTTCCAAGCGGTGCGCGAAGGTGTCGCGTGCGGCTTTGTAGGACGTGCTGCTCATGGTTTGACCCTAGCAGTCGCGGGGCCGGCGCTTCGGATGCGCGTATCGCTTTTTGAAGGTTACGCATGATCCAACTTCATGAAAACTCTTGGCTAACGGTCATTCGTTAGCTATTCTGAAAGAGGCGCAAAGCAGCACCTGCTGGCTCCGCCGTCATCAGTGCTTAGCAGGAAGGAACGGATCATGTCTGCTGAGGATTCGAACCGGGGGGCCAGAGAGAACACCATGATCTTTGGCGGGGGGCTTTCCGGCATGGTCGCCACCTATATCCGCGCCAGGGCGCTGGAAGACGACGCAGCCCACAAGGCAAACTGGCGCGCCCAGCAAGCCTTTCGTCCTAAGGCCCGAGGCTGGGGAAGAAAGTGGTTTGTCTCCCGCCGCCACGGTGGTTCCGCCGTCGTTTCTTAAATTCCTGGCTCCACGAGAAAGAACTACTGTCATGGCCTCTGCCCAAGTACTTTCCCCTTGGCTGCCGCAAGAGTCGATGCGCCAAATAGACCGGCTACGCGAACTCTTCATCATGCAGCCCCACGCCGACCTCACCGGTGTTCGACCCATCGTGGCGCGCTCCTGGTACAGGAGTCGGGCTGCGGGTGTTGATGCCGTGGTGGACCGAGGATTCTTCGACGAGGGCCGGGTGGACGAATACACCATCCAGGCGGCAGGTCCACACCTCCAGAAACTGGATGAGGTTGCCGCCGACCTCGGTGGCTACGTCAACCTGACAGCGCCTAACGGCGTACTGGTCAAAGCAGACTTCCTGCGGGATGACGGCTTCCCTGCCGGATACTCGCTGCTGGAGGAAAGCTGCGGGAGCAACGGTGAAGGTCTGGCACTGGAAGAAGGACGTGGTGTCTGGCTCGCGCCGGAGGAGCACTTCCGCGAGGACATGCGGGGTAACTGGTGCTTTGCTTCGCTGGTCCGGGACCCGTTCCACAACAGGGTCCGCGCTGTCATCGGGCTTACTCTGCCCGCCAATAGGGTGTCCACGCTGGAGCCGTCGTCCACGTTGTTGATGCTTGAGGGGGTGGCTTCCAGGATTGAACGCGACATTGAGGTCCGGACGTCGTCCAAGGAACGGGCGCTGCTCAGCGAGTACTTGAGGGTCTCCCGCCGCAGGGGCAACCGCGCCGTGATTGCCCTTGACGGCAAGAACTCCCTCCTCAACGCTTCCGCAACGGCTACGTTGGAGGACGGCGATGTCTCCATCATCTCTGGGTACGCGAAATCGGTGATGTCCTCAGGCCGTGAGCTGAATTGCGAGGTGTCACTCCAAGGGCCTGGGCTCTCCACCTTGGAAGTATCACCAGTCACATTGTCTGCGGCTAATGTCGGGGCAATCGTGGTGGTCCGGCCACATGCGCCCGCCAAAGATCGCGCTACCGAGCCCGGAAGCAGCCAGGTCAACCTGCAGAATTCCCTGCCGGACACGGCGGACCGTCTCCTAAAGCATCTTGACGGGACGAGTTTGGGATTCAAACGCACCTTGAACCTGGCCAGAAAGGCTGTGGAGCAGGAACGTTCGGTAGTTGTCATCGGCGAACTGGGTAGTGGGAAGCGCCGGCTTGCTGGCGCCATTGCAGCCATGCGTGGCGAGCAGATCGTGGTTGACGCCAGGGGTGGCGCGCTCCGGAATCCCCAACTTCGGGATGTCATCCATCGTGTATCCACTGAACTGCCATCCACGTTGATCGTTGAACATGCCGACGAACTGTCACAAAGCGAAGCCACTGAACTCGCCCGGAACCTGCGGGGCAACGCCACCACCAAACTCGCATTCACTATCACGCACCCGACCGATGCCACCCTGATTCTCTCTGAAGCCTTCAATGTCCTGGAGATTTCAGTTGAGCCCTTGCGCAACAGGAGGGAAGACATTCCGCAACTTGCGAACGCGATCGCTGAAGAGATGGGGGACCGCAGGTTGTCCCGCCGGCTTCTCACAACGTTGACGCATGCAGACTGGCCCAGAAACATCGACCAGCTACGCGCAGTGGTGTCCAATGCTGTTGAACGGGCCGGTGGTGCAGAAGTAACGGTGGACGATCTCCCCCAGGGCTTCCAGAGGGTATTTACCAAGGGTCGGTTGTCCCGGCTGGAGGACGCCGAACTCAGCGAACTCCGGACCGCTCTACAGGAAGCCGCCGGTAACCGAAGCCTGGCGGCAGAGACCTTGCAGATTGGCCGTTCCACGCTTTACCGTCGGATGGACTATTTCCGCAGCCGAGGGTTCGACCTCTAACTTTGAAGCACGTTTAAAGAAGCCGGCCACCGCGTGTGGCCGGCTTCTTTGTGCCTCCGTCCAAACCGGCAGACGGGTGCGTGGGACAGTGTCCCACCCGGGTGTCTCGATTTGGTACGGATGGGCCCGGACATATCGCGTTCTACTTGAAATCACCCGGACACCAGCACCCTTCCAAGGGGTGCTTGGCAGATGAAGAGGGTACGAAACGAACAGGACGGCGACTATGACCCGCGATGCCCAGGGAACCATTCTTGTGGCCCCCCATCACTTTCCGAACCTGGACCGCGAGCACGCGCTCGCGGAGGAATTCGGTTACACGCTAAACCCGGCTGCCGATGTCGAAGCCTTCCGTGAAGGACTTCCCGAAGCCGATATTGTGATGATCACTCCTTACGCGAAACTCACCGCTGCGGACTTCCCTGTGATGTCCAAGTGCAAGGCTGTGATCCGCTATGGAATTGGCTACGACAACATCGATGTTGCTGCAGCTACGGCGGCAGACATCCCGGTGTCGATTGTCCCGGGGACAGCTTCGGAGGAAGTGGCTTCGCACGCTTTCGCCATGGGGTTGGCATTGGCCCGCAGGCTTCCCGCAGGAGATGCATCAATCCGTGATCTCGGCTGGGCCGGGACCATCGGCTATGACACACCGGTACTGTCCGAGCTCGAAGTCGGCGTCCTGGGTATGGGGCGCATTGGCCAGCACGTGGCCAGGATGTACCAGGCTGTTGGCGCCCGAGTAAGGGCCTACGACCCGTTCGTGACAGACAGCTTTGTAGAGCTGACCGGACTCGAGGACATCCTCGAAAACTCCGACGTCGTCTCGCTGCATCTGCCGCTGACAACAGACACGGCAAACCTCGTTTCCGGGGTTGTCCTGGCACGTATGCGCAAGGGGGCGGTGGTGGTCAACGTTTCCCGGGGCGGACTCATCGATGAATCAGCTCTTGCCGAAGCGCTTGCCTCCGGTCACATCGCCGGTGCGGGCATCGACACGTTTGCAGAGGAGCCCCTGCGTGACGGGCACCCTCTCCGCTCGGCCCCGAACACCATCCTGACTCCGCACATTGCGTGGCGTTCCAACCGCTCCACCGGGGCGCTGCAGGACGGAGCCGTGGAACGGGTTCGCCTGGCCCTGACCGGGCAACCGCTCATCGACCTCGTGAACTGAAAAGACTGGAGAAAAACCAATTGGGAACAAATAACCACCTGGAAAAGGTCGCGGAGCGCCAACCCGCGGAGGATCCACATTTGCGCAGAGGACCCCGCGGCTTCCCTCTGCTGCCCGGCGGCTACGGCCGTTCAACGTATTACACGGGAGCTCCGAGCCCCTACGCCATCCGAGGGGAGGGGTACCGCGTCTGGGATGACCGTGGCCGGGAACTCATCGACGCGAACAACAACTTCACGTCGCTCATCCACGGCAACGCGCACCCCGAGATCACGGAGGCCGCTACGAAGGCGCTCAGCGCCGGCGCCAGCTGGGGAATTCCCAACCTCTACGAGTGGGAACTGGCGGATCTCTTGTTGTCCCGCCTGCCTGATCTTGACCAGGTACGATTTGCCAACTCCGGTACTGAGGCCGTGATGTCCGCCATCCGCATCGCCAGGGCGAGCACAGGGCGCGAACGGGTCATCGTCACCAAGGGCGGCTACCACGGTACGTCCGAGGTGGCCCTGGTTCCCGGCGGACCGGCATATCAGCGCGGAGTCACACGCGGCGTGATCAAGGACGTCACCGCGGTGGCGCTCAACGACGTCGACATCCTGCGCCAGGAAGTTGAAGCTGCACCTGATTCCTACGCCGCGATCATCTTGGACCTGCTGCCCAACAGGGCAGGTCTTCTCAGGATCTCCGAGGACTTTGTACGCACAGCTCGTGAGCTTGCGACGCGGTACGGGATTGTTCTGATCATTGACGAAGTCATCAGCCTGCGCCTCGGATTCAATGGTTTCAGCGGTGAATACGGCGTTTCACCGGACTTGCTGACCACAGGCAAGTTGATCGGCGGCGGCTTCCCCGTCGGCGCTGTGGCCGGGCGGGCTGAACTTATGGCCGAAGTCGACCCGACCCATCCGGGCAGCCTGCCGCACGGCGGAACTTTCTCCGGAAATCCGGTGAGCATGGCTGCGGGAGCAGTCGCCGTGCGACTCTTCACTCAAGAGGAAGTGAAGAGGCTCAATCACCTCGGTGACATCACCCGCGACGCTGTGAACCTGAAGATCGCCGACGCCGGCTGGGAAGTCCGAGGCCGAGGTTCACTGCTCCGCGCGGTTCCAGCCGGCGCGGAGAAGGTCGACGAAAAGACCCAGCACGAGCTCTGGTGGGCTTCCTACGAGCGGGGACTGCTCGGCTCGCCCGCAAACCTCTTGTCCTTGTCCACCCCTATGGACGAGAAGGTGGCAGGGGACATCGCTGAGCGCCTGGCCGAAGCCGTGCTCGCTGTTGCCGGACGGACCCCGGGCATGGAAGGCGGGAAGTAGCCATGAAGATTGTCTCCTACCACCATGAGTCAGGCGTCCGAGGGGGAGTGCTGATCGACGATATTGTCTTCGATCTGGAACTGCTCCTGCAGGGCTCAACTGAGGCAGTCCATGGTGCGCCAACTTCGGTCCGTGAATTCCTGCAGCTCTACGGCGACCGGATCTCCGCGATCTCGGCCGGGATCACCAGTCTCGCCGCCCAGGACCCGGTAGCCCGGGTGGGCGCGGTGACCGAGGTTCGGTTGAGCACCCCGGTCACGGATCCGTCCAAGGTGCTCTGCATCGGTCTCAACTACAAGGACCATGTGGCGGAAACCGGCCGGGCCTTCCCGGAGTACCCGGACGTGTTCGCAAAATTCGCCTCCACCATGGTGGGTCCGGAGGACGAAATCGGCGGTGCCCACGTCAGCGACAACCTCGACTTCGAAGGGGAACTTGCCGTTGTCATCGGGCGGCGGGCAAGCGTGGTCCCTGAAGAGGAAGCACTTGACTATGTTGCAGGCCTTGCTCCACTGAATGACGTCACAGCACGCGATCTCCAGTACCGCGGGACGCAGTGGCTGGCCGGCAAAGCCGTTGACGGCTCAACCCCTTGGGGCCCGGCACTAGTCACGCTGGACCAAGTGGGGGATCCGCAGACACTGGACATCGCGACGCGGGTAAACGGCATCGAAGTGCAACGTTCCAACACGCAGTACCAGATCTTCTCCATCGCCCGAATCGTCTCCTATCTGTCGAGCTTCCTCACCCTTGAACCGGGAGACGTCATCGCCACCGGTACTCCCAAGGGCATTGGTGCCAAGCGGAATCCTCCAGTCTGGCTTGAGCCGGGCGACACGGTGGAAATCGAGATCGAAAAGGTAGGGCTGCTCCGTAACCGCGTCGGCAAGCCCCAGCTATAACCCCTCCAACTCTACGAAAGTTAGAAACCCATGAGTGAAGTACAGACACAATCAGGTGAAGCGAGGTACCGCATCGCCGTTGATACCGGTGGCACGTTCACGGACGTGGTGGTCGGATCAAATACAGGCGACATGGCGGTTGGTAAGGCACTGACAACCTATGACCGCGTTTTCACCGGCTTCGAAGCCTCTGTTCGCCGGGCAGCCGAATCGGTTGGCTGGAGCGGGGACGACGTCCTGCGCAACGCGGATGTGATTGTCTATGGCACCACACACGCCACCAACGCAGTTCTGACGGGCAAAGTGGCCAAGACGGCCCTGTTGACCACGGCTGGTTTCGCCGACACCCTGTTGCTCCGTGAAGGCGGCCGCCGGGACGCCTTCGACTCCAAGGCTGCATACCCGCCGCCTTACATCCCCCGTCACTTGACTTTTGAAATCACCGAACGCATCTCCGCAGAGGGCGACCTGCTGGTGCCGCTGGATGAAGAGCAAGTGCGTGACGTTCTGGGATCCTTCAAGGAAAAGGGAATCGAAGCGGTGGCCGTTTCCTTCCTCTGGTCGATCATCAACGACGCACATGAAAAGCGCGTCGCGGAACTCATCCAGGAAATCCTGCCTGGTATTCCCTACACGCTGTCCAACGAGGCCAACCCGACCATCCGCGAATACCGCCGCTCCTCGGCAGCCTCGATCGACGCCTCCCTGAAGCCGCTCATGGCAGACCACCTGGGCAAGCTGCGCGGCGACCTCCAAGAGTACGGTTTCGGTGGTGATCTGTTGGTGGTTACCTCCGAAGGTGCGGTACTCGACGTCGCGGACGTCCTGGACCGGCCGGTACTGTTGCTTAACTCCGGTCCGTCCATGGCACCGCTTGTTGGCGCGGCAGCTGCTCCGGAGCGGGACACTGTAGTTGTCTGCGACATGGGCGGCACCACGTTCGACGTATCCCTTGTTGAAGAGGGCGTTGTTCGCCATACCCGGGAAGCATGGCTGGGTGAGCCCTTTGTGGGGCACCTGACCGGTCTGTCTTCGGTGGCCGTCTCCAGCATTGGCGCCGGTGGCGGCAGCATTGCATGGATCGACGGCGGTGGCCTGCTTCGCGTGGGTCCCCAGAGCGCCCGCAGTACTCCAGGTCCAGCCGCCTACGGACGGGGTGGCGAGGAGCCCACGGTGACTGACGCTTGCGTCGCGTTGGGCTACCTTGACGCTGATGGTTTCGAGGGTGGGTTCACGCTGGACCGCGAGGCAGCTGTGAGCGCCATCGATACCCGCATCGCTGGCCCCATGAACATGGACACTTTGCAGGCGGCACAGGCGATCCTGGACGTCTCTGCCAATCACATGGCCACGGCGATCCGCCAAGCCTCGCTGGAACAGGGTGTCGATCCCAGGGGCGCCCTTATTGTGGCCGGCGGTGGCGCAGGTGCCATGGTGGCGGCCGCCATCGGTGTCCTCCTGGAGGCTGACACCATCCTGATTCCCGCGACCGCCGGCGTGCTCGCCGCGTATGGTGCCCATCGCGCTCCGATCGCTACGGAATTCCTCTCACCACTGCACAACGACACCCGTAGTTTCGACGCCGGATCCGCCTCCCGGGCTGTTGAGGATCTGACGGGCAAGGCCGAGGTCTTCGTGAAGCGGTTCGACGGCGTGGGCGACGCCCCAAACGTCACCTACTTCGTCGATGCCCGCTACCCGGGGCAGGCATGGGACTTGCGTGTTTACCTGGATGCTGCGCCGGACACCGCGGGCGACGCTGCCGGAATCATTGAGCGCGCCTTCCACGAAGAGCACGACCGTCGCAACGGCACCCATGATCCGGACAGCCGCGTAGAGATCATCACCTGGGGCGTCCGCGTGGAAATCCCACGGCCCGAGCACACGAAGGACCAAGCCGAGGTCAGCCGTGCAACCGAAGTCCATCGCACAGACTCCATCGTTTTCGGTGGCGAGAGTTTCAGCACACAGCGGTACCGCGGCGTCACCCTTGCCCCGCGGGACAAGATCGTTGGCCCAGCTGTCATCGACCAGCCCACAACGACCATCGTGGTGCCACCGGAGTGGAACGCCACGCTTGACGAACGATCCAACATCTACCTCACCCGTAAGGAGGCGTAACCATGACACGCGAATTCGATCCCGTAAAGCTCTCGGTACTCGCCAACGCATTTGACGGCATTGTCCGGGAAATGACGAGCGGCCTGCTGCGTTCGGCCCGTTCCTCCGTCATCAACACGGCCCGCGATTTCTCCTGCGCCGTGTTAACCGCAGACAACCAGTTGCTGGCAGCAGCAGAGGGTGTCCCCGTACATGTCTTTGGAGCAGGCCCGCTCGGCGAAGACATGGTGGAACTGCATGGCGACATCCGCGAAGGTGACGCGTTCCTCCACAACGACCCTTACATGGGCAACTCGCACGCTGCCGACCACGTGATCCTGGTGCCGATCTTCATCAAGGGACGCCACCTCTTCACTGCCGTCACCAAGGCCCATCAGGCCGACTGCGGCAACTCGCTGCCCACAACCTTCTTCGCAACAGCACGGGACGTGTATGAAGAAGGTGCCCTCATCTTCCCGTGTGTCCGGGTTCAGCGCGACTACACGGACATCGACGACATCATCCGCATGTGCCGGTCCCGCATCCGCGTACCGGACCAGTGGTACGGCGACTACCTCGCCTCAGTCGGTGCATCGCGCATCGCCGAACGCCGCATCCACGAGCTAGCCGAGAAGTTCGGAGTGGAAGACCTTGTGGACTTCGTGGACGCCTGGTTCGACTACTCCGAACGCCTCACCGCCAGTGCGATCGAAACGCTCCCCGAGTACGTGCTCCACGGCTCATCGGTCCACGATCCCTTCCCCGGCACCGGCCCGGACGGTGTTCACCTGCAGGCAACCCTCGAGGTGAAACCCAAACAGGGCAAGATCGTCATTGACCTGCGCGACAACCCGGACAACCTTCCCAACGGCCTGAACCTCACGAAGGCCACGGCCACTGGCGCCGCACTGGCAGGCATTCTGTCCGGCATCCCGGAGAACTTGCCGAGCAACGCGGGGACTTTCCGCCGGGTGGAAGTGCTGCTGCGTGACGGCTGCGCCGTTGGAGTCCCGAAGCACCCGTTCTCGTGCTCGTCGGGAACCACCAACCTCGCCGACCGGGTGGTAAACATTGTCCAGGCCGCCTTCTCCCAAATCGACGACGGTTACGGTACCGCAGAGGGGGCTGCTGGGCAGGCGCCCGCAAAGTCGGTCATTTCCGGAATCGACGAACGCAATGGCAACGCCTACGTCAACCAGATTCTGGTGGGCGGCGTTGGTGGACCGGCCACACCTTACGTTGATGGTTGGCCTACTTACCAGCGTCCTGTTTGTGGTGCGCTTCTCTACCACGACAGCGTTGAGGTAGACGAGCAGCGCTACCCCATCCTGGTTCACGAACGCACTCTGGTGGCTGACACTGGGGGAGCCGGCAGGCAGCGAGGAGGTCTCGCGACCCGGGTGACGATGGAACCCCGTGGGGAAAGCGTCACTCTTACATACGGAATTGAGGGCAAGATCAATCCGCCGAAGGGCGTCCGGGGCGGTTACGACGGTTCGGAGCCTTCAACCTGGGTTGAAGACCTCAAGACGGGCGAACGCCGCGAGATCCCCGTGGTGGGTCGCTACGACCTCCAGTCCGGTGAAAAGGTTGTTTCCATCACTCCAGGTGGTGGTGGATACGGTGATCCGCTGGAACGCGACGTCCTGGCGGTCCTTGACGACTATCGCGAATCACGGGTTTCCCTGGAGGCGGCAGCTGCACTATACGGCGTGGTCATCACCAACGGAGGCGTTGACGAAACAGCCACGGCAAAGACCCGCCAGGCGCGTCTGGTCGGCTAGAAGTATCAGCCATAGCAACTTATTCCGGGGCGAGGTATAGTCCTCGCCCCGGACGGTTTCACTAACTACTGACGGAGATACACATGGAACCCATTCGAGTCGGCATCATCGGCGTCGGAAACGTTCTCAACCAATACTTGGACAAGATCGGCGTCCACCCTGACGTAAAAGTCGTGGCACTCGCCGACGTCAATGCAGAGGCCGTTAAAGCCCGGGCAGCAGAATACTCGGTTCCCAAGGCCCTCACGCCGGAGGAACTGCTCGCCGATGACGAGGTTGAATTGGTCCTCAATCTCACGCCCCCGAAGCTCCACGCACCGGTAACCCTCCAAGCCATCGCCGCAGGCAAGCACGTCCTCTCGGAAAAGCCGTTTGCCACCTCCTTGGAAGAAGCACGCCAGATCCTGGACGCAGCCCGCGAAGCCGGGGTGAAAGTGGGTTCGGCGCCAACCACTTTCCTGGGTTCGGGCATGCAGACCAGCCGAAAGCTCATAGATGACGGCTGGATCGGTGAGCCTGTGGCCGCTTTCGCGTCCTTCGCATGCCGCGGCTATGAGCACTGGCACCCGAACGTCGACCCCTTCTACAGCCCCGGTGCCGGCCCGATGCTGGACATTGGGCCCTACTTGATCACCAACCTGGTGAACTTCTTCGGTCCAGTTAAGCGGGTTTCTGCGACCACGCCGCGTTCATCTGAGACCCGGCCGCGTCCGGGCAAAGAGGGCGAAGTCATCCACATCAAAACCCCAACGCACGTCACCGGCACTCTCGACTTCGAGTCCGGTGCGACTGCCACCGTCATCGTCAGTTGGGACATTTGGAACCATAATCTGCCGCACTTGGAGATCTACGGAACAGGTGGCTCCCTGGCTGCACCGAACCCGGACCACTTCTCCGGCGCGCCCGTGCTTCGCCGTGGCGAACCCGGTGACTTGGCTCTGGATATGACTCCTCCGGGTGGAGGCGACTGGCGGGAAACGCCCATCACCCACCGGGATGACGCCTATCGCGGCATCGGCTTGGCTGAATTCGGCTATGCCATCCGCAAGGGGCTGGAACCGCGCACAGGAGGCGACTTCGCGTACCACGTGCTCGAAGTCCTCCTCGCTTTCGAGGCTTCCTCGGAGCAGAGCCGCCACATCGAGATCGAAAGCACCTGCGAGCGGCCACGGCCGCTGCCATCGGTGGGGCCGCAGGAGCCCTACCGCTTCGACTAAAGAGACAACAAGAAAACAGCAGCCGACGACGGTACTTACGTGCCGCCGTCGGCTGCTGTTTTTCTGACCTCTGCTGTTTTCCGCTGAAGATCCCGGCCGCGTATCAAAGTGGGACACACCAGCGCTTCACCACAGTGAAAACCTGAAGTTCGGGCGAATCGGTTTGCAAATGCCGACGCACCTTCGAATTTAGGAGATCGCATGACTAGCACAGCCGCTGCTGACATCGGCACCGTGGTCGACAACAAGGCCGTCCGCCGCCGCACTGTCGCACAAGCAATCGTTGAATACCTTCAGGTCCAGTACAGCGAATTGGACGGTGAACGTCGGCGCCTCGTTCCCGGAATGTACGGCATCTTTGGCCACGGCAACTCCGTTGGCTTGGCGCAGGGAATCGACGAGTATGGCGTGGACTTTCCTCACTACCAGGGCAAGAACGAACAGTCCATGGTCCATGCCGCCATCGGCTTTGCAAAGGCTTCCAACCGCGCAGCAACCCTTGCGTGCACGGCCTCCGCAGGGCCCGGCTCCACCAACATGGTTTCCGGTGCCGCCACGGCAACCACCAACCGGCTCCCCGTGCTTCTTTTCCCTGCTGACATCATCAACAACCGTTTTGGTGATCCTGTTTTGCAGCAGATCGAACATCCGGTAGAGCGGGACGTCTCCGCCAACGACTGCTTCCGTCCGGTCAGCCGCTACTTCGACCGGATCACTCATCCGGCTCAGCTGCTGTCCACCCTTCCTGAGGCCATGCGTGTCCTCACCGATCCCGTGGAAACCGGCGCCGTTGTGGTGTGTCTGCCACAGGATATTCAGGGAGCGGAATTCGACTTCCCGGAATCCTTCTTCACACCGCGGGTGTGGCACATTCGTCGTCGCCCGGCCGTGGAGGACGAATATCGGGATGCTGCCCAAATTATCGCGAACGCCGAGCGTCCCCTGCTGATTTCAGGTGGTGGCGTCCGGTACTCGAAGGCTCAGGACGAACTGGCACGCTTCAGCGCTGAGTTCGGCATCCCGGTCACTGAGACCTATGCAGGCAAGGGCAGCGGCCCCATAAGCGAGCTCAATCTGGGTGCGCTGGGTGTGACCGGAACGGTGGGAGCCAACGAAATCGCCGACGGAGCTGATGTTGTCATCACTGTGGGCTCACGACTCCAGGACTTCATCACCGCATCACACTCGCTGTTCCAGAACCCCGACGTGAAGTTCGTAAACCTCAATGTTGGCTCGTTCGATGCCCACAAGATGGGTTCCCTCCCTGTCATCGGCGATGCAAAACTTTCCCTTGCGGCGCTGCGGGAACGATTGGCAGCAGCCAATTACGGCACCTCCGATGATTACCGCAGCGACATCGCGGACGCCCGGAAGGCCACTTTCGAGGTTCGCAAGCACGACCTTCAGGCATTCCCCGGTGAAAACATGAGTCAGGCCCAGGTTATCGACGTGCTGAACCGCACGGCAACCAACCAGGACGCACTTATCCTGGGCTCCGGTGGTGTGGTTGAGGGTATCCACAAGGCCTGGGATCCGTCCAACGGCGCCGAAATCCACTTCGAGTACGCCAACTCGTGCATGGGCCATGAAATCCCGGCCGGCCTCGGCTACCGGATCGCACGAGGGGACGCGCCAGGGGAGGTATACGTCTTGATTGGTGACGGCACCTACTTCATGCAGCCCACGGAACTGGTCACTGCGGTACAGGAACGCAAAAAGATCATCACCATTGTGATTGACAACCGCGGGCACCAGTGCATTTGGCCACTGCAGGTCTCAAAGGGCGGACCTGGCCGTGAGTTTGGTACCCAATATCGGGAACGTAGCAACGAGTCCGGTCGCCTCGACGGACCAGTTCTGGACTTCGACATCGCGGCGAACGCTGCCAGCATGGGTTGTGCAGCATGGTCCACTTCCACCGTTGAGGAGTTCCAGAATGCGCTTACGGAGGCCAAAGAACTGGATGGCCCCGCGGTCATCGTCGCTCGAGTCGAGCCTTGGCGCTACCTGTCCGGCAACGGTGCCTTCTGGGATGTGGGAGTGCCCATGACCTCGCAGCGTCCGGGTAGCCAGGAAGGTACTGCGAAGCACCTTGAGGGCCGCGCCCGTCAGCGCTTCTACGCAGCCACCACTGCACCTGACGCGCATTAAACGCAACGGGCGGGACTGTCATGCGACGGTCCCGCCCGTCCCTTTTAGGGGGAACCCCATCCAAATTTCCGATAAAGGAGTAACCACTATGAGCGCGTTTGCCGTTATTGATCCAGCCACCGGAACCACCCACGCACAATATCCCGCGGCCACAGACGCAGAGGTGGAAGCCGGCCTGAGCGCAGCCCAAGCGACTTACCAGGACTGGTCACGCACCACCACCGTGGCTGAGCGGGCTGCTTTGGCCAAGCGTCTGGCAGAGCTGTTCGTGGAACGCAAGGACAAGCTTGCAGCCATCATCAATCGGGAGATGGGCAAGCCCCTCCCACAGGCAGCCGGAGAAGCGGAATTCTCCGGTGCCATCGCCGCAGCCTTCGCCGAGCATGCATCGGAATGGCTGGCTGACGAGGAACTTGAGGTAGCCGATGGCTTGCGGACTTTCTTCCGTTACCAAGGCCTGGGCGTAGTTCTGGGCATCATGCCGTGGAACTACCCGTACTATCAGGTGGCACGCTTCGCGATTCCCAACATCATCCTGGGCAACACCGTGATAGTCCGCCATGCGAGCCAATGCCCGGAGTCCGCGCTGGCTCTTGAAGAACTCTTCCGCGACGCCGGTTTCCCGGACGGCGCCTACGTTAACCTCTTCGCCACGCATCAGCAGATCTCGGACATCATCGCGGACGACCGCGTGCAAGGGGTTTCACTCACGGGATCGGAGCAGGTAGGGGCGATCGTGGCTGAGCAGGCCGGTCGAGCTTTGAAGAAGTGCGTTCTGGAGCTCGGCGGCGCCGACGTATTCCTTGTGCTGGACACCGATGACGTTGACCAAGCGGTAAAAAAGGCCGTCATGGGCCGTATGGGCAACACGGGCCAGTCCTGCAACGGCTCCAAGCGGATCGTCGTGCTGGACAAGTACTTCGACGAATTCTCCGAGAAGTTCAAAGCAGCTATTGCCGGGCAGTCCTATGAGAATGGTGATTTCGGTCCGCTCTCCTCAGAGTCGGCAACCAAGTTCTTGAAGGATCAGGTGCAGGGAGCCCTCGATCAGGGTGCCGAAATCCTGGTGGGCAACAACCAGCCCCAAGGCAACGTCTTCACCCCGACGGTGATCACCAACATCACGCCGGCCATGGACGTCTACAGCGAAGAGCTCTTCGGACCTGTTGCACAGCTCTACAAGGTCAGTAGCGACGAAGAGGCCATCAAACTCGCGAACTCGTCGCCGTATGGCCTCGGCTCCGTGGTGATCTGCGATGATCACGAGCGCGCCGAGCGCGTCGGGAACCAGCTCGACGTCGGAATGGTCTTCATTGGTGCCTATGACCTCAGCGGAGCGGATGTGCCGTTTGGTGGTGTCAAGAAGTCTGGTTACGGACGCGAATTGGGCAAGGTGGGCATGCTGGAGTTCGCGAACAAGAAACTGTTCCGCTTCGCCCGATAGCAATTTTCCCTGCGGTAGGAGGCCGGATCGTGGTGATCCGGCCTCCTCTCATTGCGATGCGATTGATGGGTTGCTCAGCCGTTTGGCTCTAGACGAGGCATGGTGCCGGCATCCAATGCCGCCAGCTGCAGTGCGAGCAACTTTGAGTAAAACCTGCCGTCGCCGATGCCCAGCGAGACCATGAACCACAGCTGGTCGACCGCCGTGCGGCGCCAAAGCCGGCCATATTCGCGATCGGGTCCGACCTTGGAGAACTCACCCACCCGATTTGCGATGTCATCACCGAGAACTTCCCGTACGACTGAAGGGGCGCCCAGGTAACCAGTAGCGAACACCACGAGGTCAGCCTCCAAGGCTCGTCCGCCGTCCAGGACAACCCCGCTGGCACTGAGACCCGAGACGCTGCCATGACGAACTTTGATGGTCCCGTCGATGATCAATTCAGACGCTCCGGCGTTGTAGTAGTACCCGGTGCCGTTTTGGCCAAAGATCAGCCCAAGAACTCCCTGTCCATTGGGTCCGTCACTCAGCTCAAATCCGGCCTCGACGAGCCCGTCCAAAAGCTCCTGATCCATGGACTTGACCAGTTCTACATGCTTTGGGCCGTGCGCTGGAAGTGCTCCGAAAGGAATCGCGGCGTTGAGTAAGTCAGCTTCTTCCGTGCTGTATTTCCCGCTGACATGGTTTGCGTGCATCACTTTGTGGAAGGTTGAGGTATTCATAACGAATGTTCCGGACCTTTGAATCATAGTGACGTCGACACCGTGCTCCGCTAGATCCTGGGCGATGTCATGGCCACTCACTCCGGAGCCGACAACCACCGCCCGCTTCCCACGCCAACGGTTGTGACCTTGGTAGTCGACCGCATGCATCACAGTTCCGCGATACTTCTCCTGACCTGGAAGGTCGGGAATTTGCGGAGCGGCGTTCATCCCGGTGGCGAAGACGAGATGTCTCGGGGTTACCGTTCGGCGACTCCCGTCCAGCCTTAGGACATCGACGTCCCATCGCCGGGATACGTCATCGAACTTCACGCTGTCTGCGGTTGCGCCGGTCCAGACGGCTAGATCCAGGAGGGCCGCGTAACTTTCGAGAAAGTCCCCGAACTTATCCTTTGGGGTGAAGCTCGGCCACGTTGAAGGGTACGGAAGGTAAGGCAATTGATCGGAGGCGAGCGGAGTGTGGAGTGCCAACGAACTGTAGCGCCTGCGCCAGTTGTCGCCTACCCGCTCGTTGTGTTCCAGCACCAAAGCGGGAATGCCAAGGGCGCTGAGGCGTGCTGCCAGCATGAGTCCGTTGTGTCCAGCGCCGAGAATAAGAACCTCCGGCTCCCGCTGCTTGAACTCGGGATCGAGTCCTTCCTTCCACCCGAGGCGGCCACGAACCGGTCCGTGGGTCTTTCCGCTGGGTCGGTTGTCATGGTGACGCTCGGGGTGGCTGTCCACGGTATCGAGTGCGAGGACCAAGCTTGCCGCCAGCCATGATCCGTCTTGCTCTTGGACAAGGCGCACGTGCCCGAAACCTGCCCCTGCGCTGTTCCGGAATTGGAGGAAGGACGATATGGAAGCTGGCGTCTCATCCTCTGCGACGAAGGGCCTGCGTTCCGGGCGTATTCCGATGGATGTTGTTGGCGTTGAGTCCGGCGCTGCCAGAAGGCGGCCGATTTCCTCACGGCCAATGGCATTTCGGAAGTCCCATGACATAGCCAGGAGATCGCGGAACGTGCCATCGGGCCGGAACAGATCAGCAGCCGCATGCGGGTCCGGCGACGACATCGTCCTGTTAAGCCGTTCTACCCACTCACGCACGGTCCTTTCTGGCGTACTTGTTGAACCGGAAACCTTGGCTGAAGGTGGTACAGCTACATTAGTCATCTGCAGTGCTTCTTTGGTCTTTGTCATTTTGCGGTTATCTTTCTGGTTCAAGTGACCGGTGCCCTATTGGGCGGTGTAGCCGCCGTCGATAAGGAGGTCGGCACCAGTGACGTAGCTGGCTTCGTCACTGGCCAGATAGAGCACCCCGTAGCTGACTTCGATAGGCTGGGCCGCTCGTTTCATCGGTGTCGCGTTGCTGAATTCGCGGTTCGACTGTTCACCCTCTTCGACAGCCATGGCTGTCATCACAAGTCCCGGCGAAACGGAATTGATCCTGACGCCCCGGTCTGCGTACTCCATGGCTGCGGCACGCGTCATCATCTTTACGGCTCCTTTGGAGGCCTGGTAGGAGAATCCCCCTGGATTGCCGACGGTGCCGTTGATGGAGCACGTATTGACGATTGCACCGCCACCGCTTCGCTCGATCGCGGGTGCACCGTGCTTAAGGCCCAGGAAGACGCCCTGTTGATTGATCGCGGTGGTCTTGGTCCAACCCTCAAGTCCTTCGTCCTCGACGGATTTCATGGTTCCGACAATCCCGGCATTGTTGATCAGGATGTCGACTCGTCCCCAGCGTTGTTCAGCTGCCGCCACGACGGACTCCCATTCTTCTTCGGAAGCAACATTGAGGTGCATGTACTGAACATCGTGGCCGGACTCGCGCAATTCCAAGGCGACAGCCTCGCCGCTCTCATCCAGCATGTCGGTGACGAGCACCGATGCACCCTCTTGGGCAAAGAGGCGGGCGTGCGACTCACCCTGTCCTCTGGCCCCACCGGTAATGATGGTTACCTTGCCTTGAACACGGCCCATGGTTGTCTCCTTCGTAATTTGAATGAAGCGAAGTGCGTTTCACGCTCTGGAAGACGCTACTGGTGTGGTGCGGCCGGATTTGTGTCAGAAAGATACATTTTTGGCCATCGATCCAAGTCAGCATTGGCAAAAGCGCGGCACCCGGCCGCGCCGGAGCAAAGGGGGATCGACTGTGGGCACGCGGCTCGAAGGCAAAACGGCAATTGTTACAGGCGCAGCATCAGGACAGGGCTTGGCGACCGTGCAGGCACTCGTACAGCAAGGGGCCAGCGTCATGGCGGCAGATATCGATGAGACAGGATTGCAACGGCTCGCCAAGGAGCACCAGCGGATTGCGACCCAACTCTGCGACATGAGCAAGCCTGCGGAGGTCCAGAAGCTTGTCATGGCGGCTGAAGAGACATTCGGGGAAGTAAATGCGCTGCTGAACTGTGCGGGCTACCTGCGGGCAGCATCGGTGCTTGAGACCACCGAAGACATCCTCAACCGGATCATTGACATCAACCTGAAAGGCGTGTTCTACGGCTGTAAATACGCTATCCCTGCTTTGCAACGGGCCGGTGGAGGGTCCATTGTCAACTGGGGATCGGTGAACTCCATGGTGGCCGAACCGGACATTGCAGCCTACTCGGCATCCAAAGGGGCGGTCCTGATGATCACCAAGTCAGTCGCAGTGGAATACGCCAAGGACAACATCAGGGCCAACTGCCTTTGCCCTGGCGGGGTTCGCACTCCGATGGTGGCGGACTTCTTTGATGATGAATTCCTCAAAGACGAGCAAGCCCAGCGTGCGTACCAGCCACTTGGGTTGATCGACCCGGAGGAAGTAGCCGACGTCGCCGTCTTCCTCGTCTCCGATGAATCACGGAAGATGACCGGTTCCGCCGTTGTGGTAGACGCGGGTTACACGGCCATCTGAGCAGATGTCCCACGTTGGGACAGTAACCGTTGGCGCTGCTGCGTAGTCTCGACAGAACCCACCACGGAGGTGGGTGCAACCAATTCACAAAGGAGTTTCTTGGCGATGACCATTGACGCGCAACAGGCCTTCGGAGTCCGGGTCACCGAACGACGACGTGCACACCACTTTACTGTTCCACACGTCATAGCAGGCCAGGAGTATTTTGAAGGCCAGCTCATGAAGCGGGAAGATCCCAGCAACCCTGGTCTAGTGGTCAGTGCCTGTCACGACGCTCCAGCGGATCTGGTCGAACGGGCCGTCCGCACAAGTCGTGAGGCACAACGTGAATGGTCGCGGATACCCCCTGTCGAGCGAATCGAACGAGTGCGCCGCGCCATCCCGTTCATCGAGCAACGAATCGAGGATTGGGCAGTCCGCGTTGCACTCGAAATCGGCAAGCCCTACGCCAGTGCCCGGGCTGAGGGAGCAGAAGTCCTTGAAATTGTCCGCCAATATACCGAATATGCGTCGGCTCGTGGCGCGTTCGAGGACGAACGAACGAAGGACCCCACTGGTCTCTCAAACGATTCGGTACTCCGACCCTATGGGGTGTTTGGGGTCATCACCCCCTTCAACTATCCAATCGTCCAAGCCGCAGGACCTGCCATCGCTGCACTAATCGCAGGCAATGGAGTGGTTGTGAAGACTTCGCACGATGGACCTTGGTCCGGGCAAGCCGTTTATGAACTCTGTGAGGCCATGGAACTCCCGACTGGCCTCGTTAACGTTGTCCACGGGGGCGATGTTCCGGGCCGTGCCCTGGTGGCTTCCGGGATCGACGGCGTGTGCTTCACCGGATCTGTCGCCGTAGGTAAGTCGATCCTGCGCGACTTCGCTTCCGGACCCTACCCACGGCCAGTCATTGCCGAGATGGGAGGCAAGAACCCGGTGGTCGTCACCGATACCGCGGACCTTGAAGAGGCCGCCGAGGGCATTGTCTTTTCAGCCTTCGACCTCAGTGGGCAGAAGTGCAGTGCGCTCTCCCGCGTGCTGGTCACACCTGCTGCCCACGACCAGTTGGTGGAACTAGTGGAGAACCGGGTCAAGTCCTTGAAGGCTGGCGACCCCATTGATGGCGATGTGTTCGCGGGGCCGGTTGTTTCAGCAGAGGCAGTGGAACGCTACGTCTCGCTGGTCTCCTCGGCCCGACTTGAAGGATTCCACGTTGAAACCGGAAAGACGCAGGAAGGCGGCTATTTCGTTCCGGCCACCGTGGTCTCCGGTGTGCCGGCAACGCACGAGCTGGCAACTGTGGAACATTTTCTGCCGTTCCTGACCATCAGCAAGGTACCCACATTTGAAGCAGCCCTAACAGCAGCCAATGACACGGATATGGGTTTGACGGCGGGGATCTATACCGGGGACCTGGAAGAGGCCAGGGAATTCCTTGACCGTGTTGAGGCGGGCTGTGTCGACGTGAACGTCCCTGGCCACGCGACCACCGGTTGGTGGCCTGGCCCCCAGACTTTTGGCGGGTGGAAAGCGAGCGGTACCACCGGCAAACAAACCCTCGGAAAGTGGTACTTCCAGCTCTTCGGGCGGCAGCAGGCACGCAAACTTCCAAGCCACCTGGAACACCTGTTGCAGCACTAAGTCCATATCAGGCCCCAGGCAGAAAGCAGTCACCCGCATGAGTCCCAACGATCTTTCACGACTCCACCAAGCTTCGTCGTTTAGCGTGGGCGGGACGCCGAACTCAACCATTCAGTCGCTCCGGGAACGATTTCTGGACGAACCCGAAGTGACGGATCTGAGCAGCCTGAGACCGGTCATTGCCCGCTCCTGGCAGCGCAGCCTCGCGTGCAATGTCACCGCCTCCTCGCCATTTCTGCATACGGCTTCTCCGAAGGCCGACGAGCAGTTGCTGGCTGCCGCTGAGCCCGTACTGACCGAACTCGAACGTTTATGCAGTGATGTCGGGGGATTGGTAGTGCTCACCGACGCCGAAGGCACGCTGGCAGTTTTCCGGGGTGATGCTATCGAACGTAGGAAAGCCGAGAGACTGTTTCCAAGCTTGGGAGCGCAAATGGCGGAGGATCTCATCGGAACCAATTCCGACGGTACCGTGCTGGAGGAGGGCGAAGCAGTACAAGTCTATGGCGCCGAGCATTTCAACGAGGCTCTCCAGAACAGTTACTGCACGTCCGCTCCGATCCGTGACCCGATCCGGCGATCCGTTCGCGGAGTCTTGGGGGTGATGCTGCCCGAGAAACTGGCACGCACTACGGATCCTGGTTCAGTCCTGCTGACCGTGCACGGTGCAGCGGCCGACATCACACGGAGATTGGCCGAACGGCTGGCAGCCCGGGAGCAAGCTCTGATGTCCGAATATCTGAAGGAAATCCGGAAGCGCGGTGCGGATGCCGTGGTGGCAATGGATGAGCGAACCACTATCGCCAGCCGTAGTGCCCTGCGGATGCTGGACCCCAGCGACTTTGCAGTGATCGCTGCCCTGGCCCGGGAAGCTGAGCAACGGGAGGTTTCATCCCAGCATCGCCTGAACGTGAGCACTGGCCGGGAGGTCCAGCTTAACATCCGCCCTATGAACCTTCGCGAACTCGGGGCTGGCGGTGCTTCCGTGATGCGTGTTCAGGTTTCGTCCACTACCCCGGTTTTGCGGTCGGGTTCGGGCGGACGTGAATCCGCTGCACAATTTGAAGGCATTATCGGAACCAGCCGCACCTTTAGGAGGGCCCTTGGCGCTGCAAGCGCAGCTGTGAGCCGTCGAATGCCGGCATACATCGTCGGCGAGCAGGGAAGCGGCAAAAAAACCTTGGCCGGGGCCATTGCCAAGCGACTATCCGCAGAGACCACGTTGTTCGACTTCAGTCATCGGTCCGCGCGGGTGCTCACCATTGACGAGGTGGACACGGCACTGGAGCAAGGGGCGGCTGTGATCCTCCATCGAGTCGATAAGTGCGGACAGCACCTCAAAGAGGAGCTCGTCGCTCTGCTGCAGGTCCTGGAGCAACCGCAACTCATTTTGACCGCCGGGACTGTCAGTGATGACCTCTTGCCAGTCCTTTCTGCGTTGCGGGGGATAGAAATTGGCATGCCACCCCTGCGCGACAGGCGGGAGGACGTTGTCGGTTTGGCCTCGCATCTTCTCAGGAACGCGCTCGGACAGGACGTCCGAATGTCACCAAAGCTGCGTGATGCCCTGGTGGCAGCTGACTGGCCGGGCAACGTCCGGCAGCTTCGCGACCTCGTTGAATCGGCCGCGTCGAGATCCCTCAGGGGGGAGTTGCACTTATCCGATCTCAGCGCGGCGCAGCTTCGCGGACTAGGTACTGCTCGGCTCACCCGCTTGGAGGAAGCGGAATTGC
This sequence comes from Arthrobacter sp. 21a14, assembly GCA_050627125.1. Taxonomy (GTDB): domain Bacteria; phylum Actinomycetota; class Actinomycetes; order Actinomycetales; family Micrococcaceae; genus Arthrobacter. The sequence continues at coordinate 2,905,753 of CP192487.1, forward strand.
AGCAGATCAGGGCCGCGCTTGCCGAGGCTTCGGGAAACCGGGTCCGGGCCGCGAGGCTCCTGGGGATCGGGAGATCAACCCTCTACCGCAAGACTGAGGCCTATGAAGCCAAGGGTTTCGACCTGGCGCTCGGCTGAGTTAATCGTCGATTGCCTGCGTGAGATGCATCATCCTGGCACAGTTCCAGTGCCGCTCGAAGATCAAAATCAAGGAACTGACGGGGAGCCATTTTTCGGCAACCTGCCAGCTCACCAGCAACAGGGCGAGCCAGTTGCTTGCCTTCACCCGACACCGTGACAGTCAAAGACGACTTCACTTTTCCCAGGAGAACATAAGTGAAACAAGAACTCCCCGTCCAGCGCGTAGGCGCGGATGAATTAGAAGTCAGCGACACCCGATCATCCATTTACAAACTCAGGGGCCGCATGGGGACTACCGGCCTCCTATTCACGGTGCTTGCCTTCACCGCTCCGTTGGGCGTCGTCTTCGGTTTTGTTTCAGTGAACATTTCGTTTGGGATTGGAGTGCCGATCGCCTTCGTTGCGGTTGCCGTTTTGATGGCACTCTTTGCCATGGGCTTTACGGGGATGACGAAGGCAATACCCCGTCCAGGTGCGTTCTATACGTACATTCGGGAAGGATTGGGCCGCCCTGTCGGCCTTGGCGGATCATTCTTGGCCTTGATCACGTACGGATTCAACGTCACTTCCTGCATAGTGGTTTCCGGAATTGCCGTGAACAACTTGCTCGGTGCTTTCCTGGACGATGTGACCACGCCATGGTGGCTCTGGAGTTTGGTGATGTTCGTGATTGCCTGGGCGCTCAGCTACTTCAACGTGGAGTTGTCTGCCAAGGTACTCTCGGTCATCCTGGCCGTCGAGGTACTTTCTGTAGCGATCTTTGATGCAGTGATCATCGCTAACGGAGGCCCTGAAGGACCTTCCTTCGAGCCATGGAATCCTGCCAACCTTTTCACCCCAACCATCGGCGTGCTCCTGCTTTTCAGCATCGGGGTCTTCAACGGATTCGAAGCCACAGCCATCTACAGGGACGAGGTCAAGAAGCCGAGCATCACCATCCCTCGAGCCACGTTCCTGGCAGTTGCATTCCTCGGCATCTTCTACGCGATCTCGGCTTTTGCCCTGATCCTGTCAGCGGGAACATCGAACGCCGTAACGGTTGCGCAATCAGATCCGACGGCCATGATGCCGGATGCCCTCCTCCGGTACTTCGGAGCCTTCGCTAACCAGGTCATTGCTATTCTACTGGTCACCAGTTTCTTTGCCTCGGGCCTGTCGCTCCAGAACATCCTTTCCCGCTACACACACTCGTTGGCGGTTGACGGGATCTTTCCACGGTCCATTGCGGCGGTTCATCCCAAGCACGGCTCACCTCACCGCGCCGCCGTGACTGTCGGTGCTGTCCTGTTGCTTGTCCTACTGGTGCTGGTTCTTTCGGGAGGTGAGGAGAACGCCCTCTACGCGGCAGCTGCTGGCGTAGCCTTCTACGGGATGCTGCTTCTGCTCTGCCTCACTGCAGTGGCCATCATCGTGTATTTCCGCCGGAACAAGACCACGATGTCGTTCTGGCGCACACTGATAGCACCCATTGTGGCGCTTGTCGGAATCGGGTTCGCGCTGTTGACGGCTTCCTTCAATATGGAGTTGCTCGTGGTGGGGGATCAATTTCTGCTCGCTGTTCTCCTGCTTATCCCGTATTTGTCGATCGTCGTCGGCATCGCTACCGCCTTGATTCTCCGGAGCCGGAACCCTGATACTTATGCCCGGATCGGACGCGCGCTGGATTAGGGGTAATACCGGATCAGCATAGAAAAAGGGAGGCCGGATCGTCGTCGCGATCCGGCCTCCGTCGTTGTTTTCAGATGCTCAAGCCTGGTAGGTCGTATTCCCGGAGACTTCCGGGATCTCAACCCAGTCACCGGAACCCGCGCTGCGCAACGAAGCATCTACAAGTTCGGAGGCTGACCATCCGTCAGCGGCGGACGGACCAAGCTGCTTGCCTTCCGCAACTGAACGGAGGAATAGCGCGGCTTCGATGGTCTTGAGGTCGTTGAACCCGATCCCAGGGCCGGGGCCGGGCTGGAAGCGGCCGAACTCACCGAAGGATGGCGGTGTCATGATGGTGCGGTAGCCGCTACGGTCCGTTGCCAGCTCAAGCTGGTTCATGCGCTCGAAGTTCCAACGCAGGGATCCCTCGGTGCCGTACACCTCGATAATGTATTCGGCGTGAGGGCCGATGGCTACGCGCGTTGACTCGAACATGCCGATCGCCCCGCCTTCGAACCGGGCGAGCATGGCGGTGTAGTCCTCGTTTTCCACTTCGCGGGTTACGTCCGAGGCCTTGCCCATGTCGAAGGAGTTCGAGGAGTTTCCTGCCGGTAGGGGCCGGTCCTTGATAAAGGTCTCCGTGACAGCATTCAGCGACGTGATACGGCCCACCAGGAACTGTGCGAGGTCGAACCCGTGGCTGAGGACGTCGCCCAAGACGCCGGACCCTGCACGGGCCTGCTCATAGCGCCACGTAAACACCTGGCTTGGATCTGATGCATATCCGGTCAGGAGACGGATCTGCACGTTGGTGATGCGGCCCAGGGCGCCGGAACGGATAAGCCGGCGGGCTTCTGCCACAGCCGGGGCATGGCGGTAATTAAAACCGACCGAGGTGATTAGCCCTGCGGCCTCGGCCCCTTGGGCAATCTCACGGGACTCCCGCGCGCTGCGGCCCATGGGCTTCTCGATCCAGAAGTGCTTGCCGGCCTCGATGGTGGCAAGTGCTATTTCATGGTGGAGGAAGTTGGGGGAGCAGATGGAAACAACATCCACGTCCGGGTTCTCCAGCACCTTGCGGTAATCCGTTGCCGTTTCCTTATAGCCGAGTGCGTCTTCGGCATGATGGCGGCCCGCGTCATCGGGGTCCGCGGCGATCACCAACTCAGGATGTCGCGGCAGTTCCGGGAAGAACTGCTTGGTGGCCAGGTACGCGCGCGAATGCAGCCTCCCCATCCATCCGACCGAAATCAAGCCAACCCCAATGCGGTTTTGCTGTTCCAAGAGCACTCCTTAGTCTCTGCCGAAGTCCGGCGGTGCCATGCCGCAGACTGACGGCGGCATCTGTTGATCAGCCTAAGAACCCAAGCCGTGTGCTCTGTGTCTCAATGTGAGACAGCCGGAGACCGGGGAGCGCTGTTTTAGTGGAACGTACTACTCCGCCACTGCCAAACAAGAGGAGCCCGTCGCCGATGATTGACCGCGAGCAACAACTTCGAACAGAATCCCTTCGGGTTCTCATCACTGGTGCAACCTCAGGCGTTGGGGAGGCGACCGCAAAGCTCTTCGCCAAACGGGGCGCCCGGGTGACGCTGCTCGGTAGGCGTTATGTGGAGCTGCAGCGCGTGGCTGGCGAGATCGGCGCGGGCGTGCACACCGTGGTTGCCGATGTCTCCGATGCCGAAGCCGTTAAGAACGCCGTCCGAGGTGCGATCCACGCAATGGGCGGCTTGGACGTGGCGGTCAACGCGGCAGGTGTAGCAGGGCATATTGCCCTGGAAGACCTCACCGAGGATCACTGGAATGAGGTGCTGCAGATCAACTTGTCTGGGACTTTTTATGTAGCCAGGGAGGCCGCGCTCCATATGCGGCGTACCGGAGGAGGCTCGATAGTCAACGTGGCATCCGATCTGGCCGCCATGGGCGTGCCGGGGCTTGTTCATTACTGTGCGGCGAAAGCAGGCGTTGTGGGACTCACCCGCGCCTTGGCCCTTGAACTCGCGCCCCTTGTACGCGTGAACGCCGTTTGCCCAGGGCCGATTGACACGCCCATGGTGCGTGAGGGCCTGGCTTCGGCGCCGAATCCGGTGGAGGCCCGGAGGTTAAAAGAGAGCACAGTGCCGCTGAACCGGCTCGCCGATCCGAATGAGGTGGCAGCAGCTATCTTTTTCCTGGCCGTCGAAGGAACCTTTGCTACCGGAACCAGCATGGCGTTCGACGGCGGCACATCAGCCGCATAGGTAACGCCAACAATTACCTGTCAAGACGGATCAAGCCCAAGGAGTTATAAAGGACATGGAAGAGTCGAACTACAAGGACCTCCGCAGTGCGCGGTGGTTTGCACCTCACGACCTCACGGGATTCGTTCACCGGACGGCGATCCAGGCTGAGGGCTTTTCGCGCTTTGCCCTCAAGGACAAGCCCGTCATCGGCATCGCTAACTCCTGGTCGGAGCTGGTCAACTGCAATATCCATTTTAAACTGCTGGCGGACGCCGTAAAGCGCGGGGTTCTCATGGCCGGAGGGCTGCCGCTGGAGTTCCCCACCATTTCCTTGGGCGAGAGTCTGATGAAGCCCTCGGCCATGCAGTTCCGAAACCTCATGGCCATGGACGTTGAAGAGTCCATCCGCGCCTACCCGTTGGACGCTATCGTGCTCCTGGGTGGCTGCGACAAGACCGTTCCGGCCCAGCTCATGGGTGCTGCCAGTGCGGATGTTCCAACCATTATGCTCACCGGTGGGCCCCAAGAGCCTGCGCACTTCCGGGGTAAGCAGCTGGGTGTTGGCACGGACACGTGGAAGTATGCAGATGAGCTGCGTGCAGGGAAGATCACGGAGGCGGACTTCGACGAGCTTGAGTCAGCCGCGAAGCCTTCTGCCGGGCACTGCAGCGAGATGGGCACGGCCTCTACCATGACGTCCCTCGTTGAAGCGCTCGGCATGTGCCTGCCGGGTACTGCGTCAATCCCTGCAGTGGATGCGCGTCGCGCCCAAGCGGCCGAAGCCACAGGCCGCCGAGCAGTGGAAATGGCCATGTCCCAGGGGCCAAAGCCCAGCGAAATTTTGACGAAAGAGGCGTTCGATAACGCCATTACCCTCCTGATGGCTGTAGGTGGTTCCACCAACGCCGTGGTGCATCTTCTGGCACTCGCGAGGCGCGTCGGATACGAGCTGCCGCTGGATCGATTCCACGAGATCTCGCAACGCACCCCTCGCATTGTCAACGTCCGTCCATCGGGTGAGTACTTGGTGCAGCAGCTGTTCCAGGTCGGCGGCATCTCCACCGTACTCAAGGAACTGGCACCACTGCTGAATAAGGACGCCATCACAGTCACGGGGGAGTCCCTTGAGAATGGCTACAGTTCGGCCCCCGAACCTGATGGCGTCGTGGTCAGCACTCTCGAGGCCCCCTTTGATGCCTCCGGAGGCATCGCGGTCGTCCGCGGCTCCCTGGCTCCCAACGGTGCGGTCATCAAGCGAAGTGCAGCATCCAAGGATCTGCTGCAGCACAAGGGCTCAGCCGTAGTCTTCGAGGACATCTACGATCTTGGGCGTAGGATCGACGACCCGGATTTGGACATTACGGAAGACTCCGTGCTTGTCTTGCGCAATAGTGGCCCTGTTGGAGCTCCCGGCATGCCCGAATGGGGCATGCTTCCCATTCCGGAGAGGCTCCTGCGGCGTGGGATCCGCGACATCGTCCGCATTTCGGACGCTCGAATGAGTGGTACCGCATTTGGTACCACGGTGCTGCACGTTTCTCCAGAGGCCGCAGTTGGTGGACCGCTGGCGATTGTTCGGGATGGTGACCCTATCGTGCTGGATGTTGAGAACCAGCGTCTGGATTTGGATATCCCTGCCGAAGAGATCGAGAGCCGGCTGGCGGATCTCAAGCTTCCGGAACCGAAATACCGCCGCGGCTATGGACGACTCTTCATCGATCACGTGAATCAAGCCGATGAGGGCTGCGACTTCGACTTTTTGAAGGGTCTGCCGGACGAGGAGCCGCAGCGCTTGCCGTACGGCCTGATGAGCGGTTGGCAGGGCGGTTGGTAAACCGCAGCAATCACCAAACAAGAGAACAAGCGGGGGATGCTCCTGTGGGATCGCCCCGGAAAGAGGAAGTTGTGTCACGACCAAAAGTGATAGCGATTGTCCAGGAGGGTCGGCCGCTACCTCCTGTTGAACGGTTGGAAGCCGAAGCGAATGTCATGGTGGTGCGCACCGCGGACGAGTTCCGGGCTGCGCAGCCAGGTGCGGAGATCCTATTCCTCAATGACTTCAGGACCAAGCTTCTGCGGGAGGTGGGGCCGGGGGAGTTGCGTTGGATACATACCTCAAGCATCGGCGTTGACAGCCTGATGACCGGCGAGATTATCAACAGCGACATTTTAGTGAGCAACTCCCGTGGTGTGTGTGAGCGGCCGATTGCCGAGTGGGTCCTGGGTGTCCTGCTGATGTTTACAAAGGACCTTCGCCGCACCATAGAACTGCAGCAGGCCCGGACTTGGCAGCACCGCGAGACTGAGCCGTTGTTGGGACGAAAGGTCCTGGTTGTGGGGCCGGGTCCAGTTGGTCGCGAAACCGTCCTGCTCCTGCGCGCTGCAGGAATGAACGTTGACGTTGTGGGCCGGTCTGCCAGGAATGATGCGCAGCTGGGTTCCATCTCCGGCTTTGATGAGCTTGGCCGACTCCTTGGCCAAGCCGATGACGTCGTGCTGACGCTGCCCCTCACGGAGGAAACTCGTGGGCTTTTCAACTCGTCGCGGTTCCGCACAATGAGGCCCGGGTCGCGTCTGGTCAACGTCGGACGCGGGGCGGTAGTGGTCGAGCAGGACCTCCTTGATGCCATTGACTCTGGACATCTGGGCGGGGCGGCGCTGGATGTGTTCGAGCATGAGCCATTGGACGCCGGGAATCCGCTGTGGAGTCGACGGAACATCCTGGTCTCTCCTCATGCCTCCGGTGACCTCATAGGCTGGCGGGGAAGAGTAGTGGACTGCTTCGCGCGTAATCTTAGACGGTGGAAGGCGGGCGAGCCGCTGAAGGATGTGGTGGACCTGAAGAAGCTTGGTCCGGCTACTCCTGCGCTGGTGGTCGAAACGCCCTAATCAAAGTCGGCCCATGGGGTATTCCGGTAACACGAAATAACGCCGCAATACCCCATGGGATCCCGTGTCCCAAGCTGGTACAGTGCTCCCACGATCCTCGTCGATAGTGTGATTCAGCACTCAAAATTTCGTGACGAGGATTACATGTCAAGCACAACAAAAGGTACGACGACAACGCCGACCCAAACCCAGGAACACAAGCTCAGCGGCAATATGGGCGTGGGTGAGCTCGTGATGAACGTTCTCGCCTTCTCCTCCCCGCTGACCACCGTTGCGGGCACCTTGCCTGTGATGCTTCTTTTCAGCGGCCACACGGCACCGGGCATCTACCTCCTGGTGACTCTCATGCTGCTGATTTTCTCTGTTGGCTTCGTGAAAATGAGCCGCAGTGTTGAAGCTCCCGGTGGATTTTACTCATTTGTCACAGCGGGCCTGGGTAAACCTGCAGGCCTCGGAGGCGCGCTGTTGGCCCTTTTCGGCTATGTCTTTATTGGCTTCTTTGCTCCGTCCCTTTTCGCGCTGACACTCCAAAGTTTCGTAGTGAACACGCTGAACGGTCCCGACATCCCCTGGTATTGGTATGGGTTAGGGATCATAGCCGTCACCACGCTCCTTGCCTATAACCGCATTGATCTCTCGGCAAAAGTACTCACGGTAGTCATGCTGCTGGAGTCGACCGTAGTAGTTGTCTTCGACATCGCCGCATTCGCTACAGGATCCGGGGAAGTCGTTCAGGGTATCGGCTTCTCCATGCCGTGGATCACGGATGCCGGTCTGGGGCTGGCGCTGCTGTTCGCCGTCGGAAACTTCTTCGGGTTCGAGGCTACCGTCATCTACCGGGACGAAGTCAAGAATCCGGACCGCACCATTCCGCGGGCCACCTACATTGCGGTAGTTGGAATCGGGCTCTTCTACGCCGTGGCGGCCTGGGCCTACACGGCCTTCATCGGTCCAGACAAAGTCCAAGGTGAAGCTGCAGCAAACACGGTGAACCTCTTCAATGACGGCGCCACGGTACTGGTCGGCAAGATCTTTGCGGATATCGCGGTTGTCCTCCTCATCACGTCGATCTTGGCTTCAATGCTCTCGATCCAGAACATCGCCGCCAGATACAGCTTTTCGCTGGCCGCCGACGGGGCGTTGCCTTCAGTGCTCGGACGGGTCCACCCCCGCCACAAGTCGCCCTACGTTTCCGCCCTGGCAGTTGGCCTCCTGTGGGCGGTGGCCACGGTGGTGTTCACTGTTATTGGAGTTGCGCCTGAGGCCCTGTACCCGATCGCCAGCGGAAGCGGCACCTTTGCGGTCCTGCTCCTGATGTTCATCACCAGCTTCGCTGTTTTGGTGTATTTTGTCCGGCGCCGCAGCTTTGCCCCGGAATCTGTGTGGAAGACCATCGTTGCGCCGATTGTAAGCGTCATCTTCCTTGGCGTGATCACCTATCTGGCAATTACCAATTACCCGGAACTCATCGGTGGTTCGGCAGTCATGACTGCCATCTTCATGACTTTCACTTTTGCCTTGTTTTTCGGCGGGATTGTTTACGCATATCTCCTGCGTTCCAAGCGTCCGCATGTCTATGCACGCCTGGGTCGGCAAAAGATCGACTAGAAATTCGACCTCACTCAACTTCAACCGTTTGGAGATCTGCAATGACGCAACAGATCCGAGTTGGCCTGTTCGGAACCGGGAGAATAGGCCAGGTACATGCCATGAGTTTGGCTACTTTGGACGAGGCAACACTGTCCTGGGTATGTGATCCCTTTATAGAAGGTGCAAAACAAACCGCCGCCGAATTCGGCGGCCGTGTGAGCGAGGATCCCGACGAAGTTTTCGCCTCGGGGGAAATCGACGCCGTCATCGTGGCTTCGCCTACGGCAACTCACCTGGACCTCGTGGAAAAGGCCATTGACGCGAACGTGCCAGTGCTTTGCGAGAAACCGATCGATCTGGACATAGCTCGCGTGGATGCCCTTCGCGGCAAGGTCGCGGCTTCAGGAGTGCCGGTAGCCTTGGGTTTCAACAAACGCTTTGACAGGCACTTCGTGGAGCTGAAACGACGTGTGGCTGCCGGCGAAATCGGAGGGTTGGAGCAACTGGTGATCACCAGCCGGGACCCGGGGGAGCCGCCGGCAGCCTACCTCCCTCAATCCGGCGGAATTTTCCGGGACATGACCATCCACGACCTTGATATGGCGAGGTACTTTATCCCAGAAATTGTCGAGGTTTCGGCCAACGGTGCAAACGTGTTCAGCGATAGCATTCGTCACGCTGATGACTTCGATTCAACTGTGGTCACACTGCGGGGCTCCAAAGATGAACTCGTGACGATCTTGAATTCGCGTCACTCGCCGTTTGGCTACGACCAGCGCATTGAGGCGTTCGGTTCAACCGGATTGCTCCAGGTAGGCAACAAGAACGACAATCTGGTCAGGCACTGGGGGGCCAGGTCCGTCGAATCGGTCGGACCCTACCAGAACTTCTTCCTCGAACGATATGCCGAGGCTTACCGTCTGGAAGTAGCTGAGTTCCTCCGCGCAGTCAGGGGCCTGCCTTCGAGGAGTCCAGGATTCGAGGATGGCCGTGCCGCCCTGATCCTGGCGGACGCCGCTGAGGAATCTGCCCGGAGCGGCGCTGCGATAGCAGTGGACTTGAGCTAGCCCCGTGGTCATGCCGCCTGCCTGGGCCGCGGATGTTTCGCAACGACATCTGCGGCCCAGAGCAGGCCTTTCCCTTAACATCGCGACGAAGCAACCAAAACGAGAGACATAGATGGGCAGCTGGGAGCGCAGCTCATGAGGCAGAGGAAGATATGAAGACTGATTGGACGCCCGCGGCTGCCTTCTGGCAGCAAACGGAAAAAGGGGACGCAGTCCGCCTACAGAGGCCGGGTTGGCCCCCATATGACGGATTCGTGGAGGATAAAACTGCAGACGGCGACATCGTCTGGGTTGTCTCCGTGGGTGAGCGTCGACTCTTTCACAGGTCTGACGGATACAGCCTCGTTGTATGGCGATAACTTCAAACTTTGCGCTGTCATTTCACTCTGCTTATTTATTTGAGTTCAATTGAAACGATTCATAATCGTGTTCCAAAGTGGCACACACACCCCGAACCCGAATCCGTCAAAGTTCAAGTAAGTGAAACAGTGTGGCGAAGGTCACGAGGTTTGGGGCCTTCTCTGGAATCGCCCCTGAATCAGCAGGTCTAACAACGTAGTTTGCTTGGCCAGCGCTCAGGTGTTTCACCGGATCATTCACATGGCCCTATCGAACGAGGATGAGATGACCGACGCACCACCGGCGACCCCTCCACTGGTCGCCCTCAAAGACATACACAAGACATTCGGGGCGGTGTCCGCATTGCGCGGCGTCAGCATTGATGTCCAGCCCGGCGAAACTTTTGCACTGCTTGGCGACAACGCCGCCGGCAAATCTACGCTCATGAAGGTACTTACTGGGGTTTACCAACCCGATCGGGGTTCCATCGAGCTGGACGGAAAAACGACTGAGTTCCCCACACCGTCAGCATCCCGCGACCAAGGGGTGGAGATGGTCTACCAAGACTTTGCCCTGGCCGACAACTTGGATGTTCGTACCAACATTTTCTTGGGACGGGAACCGCAAAAGAACATCCTCGGCCCGTTCCTGCGGATCATCGACCGCAAGAAAATGGAGATCGAGACCAAGCGGGTGCTTGAACGTTTGGACATCCCGATCAACCCGAGGCTCAAGGTGAAGCGGCTGTCCGGCGGCCAGCGCCAAGCGGTCGCCATTGGCAGAGCGCTTGCTTTTGATGCACGTCTCATCATCATGGATGAGCCCACGGCTAACCTATCGGTAGCCAAGGTGGACAAGCTCATCGAAGTAACCCAACGGCTCAAAGACCTGGGTATCGCAGTCATTATCATCACGCACCGCCTGGATGAAGCTTTCGCGGTAGCCGACCGCTTCGCTGTCATGCGCCAAGGGCAGGTAGTGGGCCGCTTCCGGGTAGGCGAAGTATCCGAGGCGCAGGTTGCACACCTTATATCTCACGGCACATTGGACGACTACGTCGATGACGGCGCCGGCATCCCCGAAGACCGCCGCAAAATCGGAAGCACGTCGTCGATGGATGTCGTTGATGCTATGGCTGCTCGCGGCACTACGAATGGGAGCGACTCGTGAGCCTCACAATGGAAAACCTCAAGACAAAGCTGGGCCCGGCAGACCTGAAGGAAGGACTGACGGCAACCAAGGTCAAGCGCTTCATCGGTGACTATGGGATCATCATCCTTTTCGTCGTGATCCTCGCGTTCCTGGCGGCCGCAGCACCAAACTTCCTGACATTGAACAACATCGTGAACGTCGTCCGGCAGTCGTCCATCATCGGACTGATCGCCCTTGGAATGACATTCATCATGATCACCGCCGGCATCGACCTCTCGGTAGGATCCGTAGTGGGTCTTGCCGGGATGACCTTCGCAATACTTGCTCCTGCCAGTGGAGGCGCTTTCTGGCTGCCTCTCATCGCCGGCCTCGGCGTTGGTTTGCTGGTGGGCTTCCTGAGTGCGGCAATGGTGGTCTGGGGAGCCATCCTTCCCTTCCTGGCCACATTGGCAACGATGGCCATAGCCCGCACTGCAGCGCTGGTCATGACGAATGGACAGGTTGTCTCCGGACTGAGTGGCCCCGCAGAATGGCTCGGTTCGGGCTTCATTGGTCCTTTCCCGGTTCCGGTCATCATCTTCTTGGTCGTCGCTATCTTCTGCGAGTTTGTGCTCAGCAGGACCAAGTTCGGCTCTCATGTCTATGCAGTGGGAGGTAATGAAGAGTCCGCAAAGAAAGTCGGCATCTCGACCAGTCGGGTGCTCTTCACTGTTTACCTCATCGGTGGAGTCACAGCGGCACTGGGCGGCCTCGTCTTGACGGCACGTCTGGATGGGGCGGCCCCGGTGGCTGGCACCGGTTACGAGCTGCAGGTGATTGCCGCCGTCGTTATTGGAGGCACAAGTCTCTTCGGGGGCGTCGGCACCATTCGCGGAACGGTCATTGGCGTCCTCCTGTTGGGTGTCGTGATGAATGGCATGAACCTGATGGGGGTTTCGTCCTACTACCAGCAGGGAGTCCAAGGCATCATCCTTGTGCTGGCCGTGCTACTGAACCGCTGGAAGTCGGACTAACCACGGCGTTCACCGGAGCAGCCCGGTCAACGGGCTGCTTTCCATAAAGAAAACAATCTCCTTAAGCAATCAGAAACCACTGAAAGGAACGACCATGGAAATTCGAAAGAAGCTCGCTGTGGCCACCGCAATGCTGGCCGCGGGGGCTCTCACCCTCACCGGCTGTGGGGGCAGCAGCACGGCAGGCAGTTCCGAGGCGGCAGGCAAGACTTACAACATTGGCGTTGTGGTCCTTGACCTCCAGGACCCGGACTTGGCCCACATGACGGACGCAATGAAGAAGACGGCTGACGAAAAGGGCGTCAAGCTCAACATCACCGACTCCAAGAAGGACGTTGGCAGCGAACTCAACCAGGTTGAGGACCTGCTCACGCGCCAGGTTGACGCAATCATCATGCAGCCCCTTGATGGGGATGCCAGCCAGAACGCGGCAAAACGGGTCATCGCCGCCAACATTCCGCTATTTATCCTGTCCACGGAGTTCGCGGAGGGCGCTGACGTCGGCTACAAGAGCTACATCGGCGTGGATGACACCGTGGCCGGCGAAATGCAGGCTGAGTACTTGAACAAGACGCTTCCGCAAGGCGGCAACATCGTCTTTGCCGCTGGCATCTACGGAGCCTCTTGGACGGATCGCCGAAAGAGTGGCTTCGACAGCAAGATCAACAAAAACTTCAAAGTCGTGGCTGAGTTCCAGGCCAAGGGCAGCCGTGACGATGCCAAGCGCAACATGGAGGACACTCTTCAGCGGTTTGGCGCCGGCCAGATCGATGCCGTGGTGGCCAACAACGACGAAATGGCCATTGGTGCAGCCTCTGCTATTGCTGACGCGGGCCGCACTGCCGAGTTCAAGGCCGTAGTCGGCGTCGATGGTACGGACCCGGCTCTCCAGGACATCAAGGCGGGGACGATGTCGGCGACAGTCCGTCAGGACTCTGCTGGACAAGGCGTCAAGGCAGTTGAGGTTGTCACTGACTTCCTGAAGGGCGGGAACGTGGAGAACCGCTACACGCTGCCGTTCACGCTCATCACCAAGGACAATCTTTCTGAGTTCTTGAAGTAGGCAGTTCCATCAACCAAACGGGCACAGCGGATTCATCCGCTGTGCCCGTTCTGTTTTGGCACAATCCACGCCCCACCGCATCTGCCTACACTTCCTGCGGAACACTACGAACGGAGAATGCGACCATGCCCCATGGCGATGACGGCGACACGACTCTGAGGCAGTTACTCGCCAGGTTGGAGCATCACGGGATAGAGGTGGACGACTCCCCGCGCAGACGCTCTGAGTACTCCTATGATGCATCGAACTACCGGGTACGGCCTGCCGCCGTCGCCTTCCCAATGAACGCCGACGAGGTACGGACAGTTTTGCGGGTATGTTCGGTCTTGGGGGTCCCGACGACCGCACGCGGTGGGGGCACTTCGATGGCGGGGAACGCCATAGGCGATGGTTTGGTGATCGATCTCTCCCGCCGCATGAAATCGGTAGGAACCCTCGATGCCGACCAGGGGACGGTATGGGCGGACGCGGGGGTCGTCCTTGGTGAGCTGCGCGCGCAGGTTGAGAAGGAAACCAGAGGGACGTTGACCTTTGCCCCGGACCCTTCGTCCCTAACGCGTGCCACAATTGGCGGTTCCATCGGTAATGACGCTTGCGGGAATCACTCGGTGGCGTATGGCCGCATGACCCATCATGTGCAGGAAGTGGAGCTGGTCACCGCTGACGGTGCACACCTGAGAGCGGGGCGCGATTTCCTGTGTGCTGTCGATGAATCTGATACTCAGTCAGTTGCCCGGGCTCAGGAGCTGTTGAAGGGCCTGAAGGCGCTGGCTGCGGAAAATCTGGCGTGCCTCCGTGTCGAGCTGCAGAACATTCCCCGGCAGGTCTCCGGGTATCACCTGGGCCACCTGCTGCCGGAGCAGGGCTTTGACGTGGCTAGTGCGCTGGCCGGCAGCGAAGGTACGTGCGCCGTTGTTGTGAGGGCCAAGGTAGCTCTTGTGCACAAGCCCAGGGCCACCGCGCTGCTGTGCCTTGGCTACCGGGACACCATTGATTCCGCCCGGGATGTCATGACCATTTTGTCCGCAAAACCGAGCGCCATCGAAGGCCTGGACGTATCCATCGTGGACATCATGCGGCACCGGCGGGGAGCGGCCAGTGTTGAGTCATTGCCGGATGGCAAGGCCTTCCTCATGGTTGAGTTTTCGGACGACACACTTCAACAAGCGGCGGCTTCTTGTCAGGATCTGGTGGAGAAGCTCCGCGCGGACGGCCGTGTGGTGGACTTTAGGATCGTCACTGACCCTTTGGAGCGGGCAAAGCTGTGGCGGGTGCGCGAAGACGGAGCCGGGCTTTCGTCGCGGCGGATCGATGGAGTGCAAACGTGGCCTGGGTGGGAAGATTCTGCGGTCGCTCCGGAGCGGCTTGCCGATTACCTGACCGACCTGCTCCCACTGGTGAAACGGTATGGCTACACGGCCCTGATGTACGGCCACTTTGGTGCGGGGTGCGTCCATATGCGGTTGGATTACGATCTACGCAGCGAGTCCGGACGCCGGACATTCAGTGACTTCACCCGCGAAGCGGCCCACTTGGTGGTGGCCCATGGTGGCTCGTTGTCGGGGGAACATGGTGACGGCCGGGCGCGTAGCGAATTGCTGGAAGTGATGTACTCCCGGGAGATGGTCGGCATTTTCAGGGCCTTCAAGCACCTCTGGGATCCAGCAGGAATCCTCAACCCCGGGATCATCGTCCACCCCGCTCCCTTCTCTGCCTCGCTGGCGTTGGAAGGCGTAGTCAAACCCGGACCCGCCCATGGTGGGTTTATGGCATCCCCGGCTGGCCCCGTCGTGCCTTCCTCCGGGGCGCGTGAGCTGCTCCCGGTGGCGAGTCCCTTCGTCGGGAATACCCACGCCTGCATCGGTGTAGGCCGATGCCGGTCAACCACCGGCGGCTTCATGTGCCCCAGTTACCGGGCCACGAAAGATGAAAAGGATTCGACGCGCGGCCGGGCCCGGGTGTTGCAGGAACTGACGCGGACCAAGGGCAGCAGCAAGGACGGGTGGTCAAGCCCCGAAGTCCGGGAAGCGTTGGATCTTTGCCTGTCGTGCAAAGCCTGTTCCACCGACTGTCCAACAGGTGTGGACATCGCCGAGGCCAAATCGGAACTGGTAGATGAGTACTATCGCGGGAGCATCCGACCGTTTACGCATTACTCCATAGGGTGGCTGCCGCGCTGGCTTCCGTTGCTGACTCGCGTGGCACCTCTGGCCAATGTGGGTACGGCATTCCAGCCCTTCAGGCTTGTGGGAGAGTGGTTGGGCATCAGTGCCCGACGCCGTCTCCCGGCTTTCGCGGCGGACGGCAGGATCCGTAAGCGGGTGCGGGAAGCCGGATTCGTGGACAACGCCGACCTCCTTTTGTTTATCGACAGCTTTACGCGTGCATTCCGGCCCGAGGTTGTCCCGGCGGCCGCCAGGCTGCTCCGCGACTCCGGCAGGTCAGTGGGGTGTACTCCGGACGCATGCTGCGGCCTGACCTGGATCTCCACGGGCCAGCGCGATGGGGCCCGACGCCGGCTATCCCGACTGATCAACAAGCTCGACGACGGCACGGACCGGGATATCGTCGTCCTCGAACCCAGTTGCGCAGCGACCATCCGGGACGAAGGTCCAAAACTGGTAGGCGGTGCCGCTGCCGCGAGGGTCGCCGCAAGGGTGCGCTCGTTCTCCGTGGCCGTAGATGAAGCCATCCAGCGTGGTTGGAAGCCGAAGGCGCCGCCGCCCGAGACAGCCGTGTTGCAAACCCACTGCCATGAGCACGCCGTGTTCGGTTCAGGCGCCCAGAGACGCGTCCTCAAAGCCTGGGGAGTTCCTAACCTCGTGGAATCATCCTCATGCTGTGGCGTAGCCGGCAACTTCGGTTTTGAAGCCGAGCACTTCGACATGTCCATGAAAGTTGCCGAGCACTCCGTCATTCCTGCTCTTGCGAAGGGCGACGCCAGCGCTCTGGTCCTCACCGACGGATTCAGTTGTGCCATGCAGGTCTCACAGATAGACCCC
The DNA here is from genome assembly GCA_050627125.1 of Arthrobacter sp. 21a14. Lineage (GTDB taxonomy): Bacteria > Actinomycetota > Actinomycetes > Actinomycetales > Micrococcaceae > Arthrobacter. Next base: position 2,921,877 of record CP192487.1, read on the forward strand.
GAGCGTCCGAGCCAGCACCTGGCTGTGGCGATGGATCCATACAGCTCCCGCTGGGTGAACTGAATGGACTACTTCGGGATCTTCCTGATTCTGGTGGCCGCCGGGTTGCGGTTGGTCGGTCACCACTTGATCAAGCAGAACCGGCCGCGGCCAACCACGGCAACCATGTGGGGTATCCATAGTGTTCCCCCGGGCGCAGCAGCGCTTCTTGTGGCTTCAGTGGGGATCTTCATCTTTGCCACCAGCATCAGCTCGCGTTGAGCCCGCGCGCATCAGCGGCCGTGTCTCAAACTGACACGATCGGCATGGTTCCCTGAAGCGGATTCTGGAAGAGACCAATAAGCACGACTAGTTTTGAGGGTTGATCCCGATGATGAACAGGAAGCTCGCACAAGGACGGCACGTTGAGTGGCTTCAATCCTCGGTGCACTGCTCAGAGACCGACGCCGGTGAGCGCACAGACCATCAGCCAACGCGATCCGGCAGGATCGTTCATCGTCTCCTCCAGGACATGGCGCAAGGCCGCGATTTCAGCGACGCCTGGCCCTGGCCAACACGCAGCATCTAACCTCCCACAAGCCGCGGTCCCTGGCGTTTGTTCCTGGCACTGTGTTCAAGCGCTACGGCCCGCTTTCCCTCTCAGCGCAGGAGGCAGAGTTGCGTAGTAACGGACCCGCCATCCTTGCCAGTGAGCCTGGCAAACTGCTGGTGGAATTTCCGCAGCCTGATTTCCGGGGGCACGGCCCAGCAGCATTTGTGGAGGCCCTGCAATCATTTGAGCTGGTGGGAATTACACGGTTTCGCCGACTGAAAGATGGCGTCATTGTCCACTACGACGCCCGGGCCCTGGAATTGCAGGACCTGAAGCCTGTGCTTATGGCTGCCTTCTCAAAGGTCAGTTACGCGCTCGGGGACTATTCCCCTGCAACGCACGTTCTGCCTGTGACTTTCGGCGGAGCCGGAGGTCCGGATCTGTCTTTGGCGTGTGTCCTGCTGGATACACCGGAGCGCACCATGGTCCGAAGGGCATGCCGGACAAAGCACACGATCAGGACATTTGTCGCGCCAGACGCCTCCGCCCTGCTCGAGGTTCCGTGGGCCGGGGATTGGCACCAAAACGCCCACGCTGGCGGGCCCAACAGGCCGGTGCCTCGGGGCTCCCTCACGATTTCGCCGCTCGGAGTGACCGTGACCAGCTGCAGCAGCTATACGAATGAACTCGTGGTGGGCCGGGTCAGTGAAGCCTTCTTGGAAAAGCTGCCGGAGATCCGGATGGGGGACTCTGTGTGGTTGCGGACGGGAGAGTGGCGGTCGACCTAACGATCGTTAGTTATCATGGAGGTGACTGACCAACTCAGTGAGGATGAAATGAAGCAATTGCCTCGGGAGCAGGCCAACGCAGCTGTCAGAGATTTCCTGTCCAGCCGGGACTGGTCAGCGCAGACGCCCGCACGGCAGCGGATTCTCGCTGCGTTTCTGCACCTTGCTACCGCCAAGGGCTTCAATTCAGTGAGTATGAGGACGTTGGGCAAAGAACTCGACATGAAGGCACCCAGTCTCTACTCAAGTTTCCCGCGCGGCAAGGACGAAATTGTTGCCGAGTCGCTCCGTTGGTTTACCCACCGATTCGCCCGCGACCTCCTCGATGCAGCGGAAGCGACCACCACGCCGGAGGAGTATTGGGCGGCACTTGTCCGCTTCCATCTTGCCCAGCAGTTGCAGCGCCCTGAGGCAGACCTCTGGGACCTTCTGGTTGCAACTGACCGGGTTGCCCGGTTCCTGAGTGACGAGGTATGTGCTGAGGTGGCGTCCTGGATGAAGCTTCATGAGGATATGTATGCGTCCGCGGCCGAAGAGATGGGTTTCCGGCTCTCCAGGCAGACGACGCGCATCATTTTTACGCTCCTCGACGGTGCGGGGCGCTGGGCTGCATGGAACGGCAGCGACGAAGAACTCGAAATCCATCTGGACCATGCGGTGGCACTTAGCCGCTCGATTCTGGAAGTTGGCAGCGGGACTCACGCCCTGGCTTGATAAAGAAGTCCGCCATGACACGCTCTGTATAGGAGCGTTGCTTTGGCGTGCCCGCAATCCGCAAGCAGCGCAGCAGGCCTTCCCTAAATATTTTCAAAAGTCCTTGCCTAACTAACAGTCGTTAGCTTAGTGTCGTCGCTAGGTCCGAAGATGTACCTGCAGGAGTCTCGACCTCACCAAATTTCTTGAATTATTTCGACACAAGGAAAGCCACAATGAGCCATTCCACTAATGCCGAACGTGATGAGTCGGCCGTCCGCACTATTGCTAAAAAGTCAAACGAACTACGCGGTCAGCTTGGCGTTGGAAGCATCCTGTTCTCCGTCGTTGCATGGGCCGCGCCTCTGCTTGTGGTTGTGGGCCTGATGCCCTCCATGATTGCCTTCGGCGGCAACGGGATTATCGCCGCACTCGCTGTCTCCACCGTCATCCTGCTCTTGTTCTCCGTGGGATATACGGCTGTCACCAGATATGTGGAACGGCCCGGAGCTTTTTACGCCTACATCACTGCCGGATTGGGCAAAGAGATTGGGCTCGGTGGCGCTTTCCTCGCCATGTCGGGCTACTTGATCCTTCTGCTTTCCACGTGGGCCGCGTTTGGGGTATATGGGCGGGCACTCGTGGTGGATACATTCCATGGGCCCGATCTCCCGTGGTATCTCTATGGATTGCTGGGCGCTATCCTCGCGGGAGTAGCTGCCTACCGGAAAATCGAGTTCTCAGCCAAGACACTTGGCGTCGCCTTGGTTCTGGAAGTCGTCCTTGTCCTGGCATTCAACGTGAGAGTATTTTTCGACGGAGGCCCGGCTGGTCCACCGTTGAGTGCCCTGACCTGGGACGGTGCCAGTACTGGCAATTTCGGCCTCGTGCTGCTGTTCGCGATGCTTTGTTTTGGAGGATTCGAGTCCTCGGCAATCTACCGTGAGGAAGCCAAGGACCCGAACAAGACAATTCCCAGGGCAACCTATGTTGCCGTGGTCCTGATCGGGGTGTTCTATCTTGTTGCGGCCTGGGCAATGCTGACTGCCTTGGGTCCCGGAGGCGTGGCTGATGCCCGGGCCGGTGGGGCAGTGGCTTCCATGTTCGGTGACCTGGCCGCTTCCTACATCGGCAGTGTGGTCCCGGGCATCATCAACGTCCTCGTGATTTCCTCGACGTTCGCCTGCCTTCTTGCCCAGCACAACGCTGTAGCCCGGTACGCCTACTCGCTCGGCAAAGACGGCGTCCTGCCGCGGACGCTGGGCGTGGCACACGTACGGCATCATTCCCCTTTCGTAGCATCCCTTATCGTCAGCGTCCTCGAGCTCGCGGCAATTCTAGCCATCGCCGCTGGCACTGCCTTCGACCCTGCGGGCACGGACGCCTTCACGGTCTACATCCGCCTGAACGGCCTCGGTGCGATCGTCGTCGTTGCTCTTCTGGTCCTGGTCTCGGTAGCAGTACTCATCTACTTCCGACAACACAACGTGCCGGGTCGTGGGGTATGGAAGACGACGGTTGCCCCAGCCTTGGCCTTGGGCAGCCTCGCTATGGTGCTGGTGCTTAGCTTCCTCAACGTTGACGCACTAATTGGGGCGGGACCCATAGCTTCCTTGGCATTTACCCTCTTCATCCCCATGGTGTGGGTCGGCGGCATCTTGTACTCCCGCTGGTTGAAGAGGGCCAAGCCTGCTATCTACCAAAAAATCGGCCGCCAATAGGCGGTTTGCGGTGCACTGACATGACTACCAAGAAGGACATCAACATGACACAACGTCTCACCGGCAAGATCGCTGTCATCAGCGGGGGAGCCAGCGGCATGGGCGTCAGCCACACGCGCAGGATGATTCAGGAGGGGGCGAGGGTTATCTCCTTCGACCTGAATGAGGGCGCCGGCCCCCAACTCGTGGATGAATTTGGTGAGGATAATCTGCTCTTCCTCCGAGGAGACGTGAGGAACGCCGAGGACTGGGCAAGGGTGGTATTGGCAGGGCGGAATCATTTTGGCACCCCGAATGTGCTGGTCAACAACGCAGGCATCTCTCCACTGCAAACATTGGAAAAGGTCTCCGAGGAAGACTATCGTCGCGTGATCGATATCAATCAGGTCGGAACGTTTTTGGGAATGCGGGCCTTGATCCCATCAATGCGGGAACGTGGCGGATCCATCATCAACATCGCGTCCACCGCGGCACTCGTGGCATTTGCCGATCTGTTCCCCTACGTTGCGTCGAAGTGGGCAGTGAGAGGTATGACCAAAGCGGCCGCGCTGGAACTGGCGCGGGACGGCGTCAGGGTTAACGCTGTTTGTCCGGGAGACACGGACACTCCAATGATCCGCGCCATTGCCGACACGCCCTCGGGAGCCCTTCCGCCAGCGGCTGACCTGCCGTTCAAAAGGTGGGCTCAACCAGAGGAGATCAGTGCTGCCGTGATATTCCTCGCTTCTGACGAATCCTCGTACATGAGCGGCAGCGAACTCGTCGTCGACGGTGCCTTTACGGCGCAGTAGCACCAGCGGACTACAAAAGAGAGAAGACCATGGATCGAGTCAAAGGCAAGATCGCGATCGTCAGCGGTGCAGCAAGTGGCATGGGCGTGGAACACGTCCGCGCCTTGGTACGGGAGGGAGCGAAGGTGGTGGGCTTTGACCTTGTTGAGGGGGACGGACCTGCCCTCATCGACGAACTGGACTCTGACAATTTTCACTTGCTGCCCAACCGCAGCGTTGTCTCTGCGTCCGATTGGGCAGAGGTTGTCCGGCATTGCCTTGCTACTTTCGGGGCGCCGACCATCCTGGTCAACAACGCTGGAATTTTCCGATCGACACGTGTCGAAAGCGTCACGGAGCAAACATATCGATCAGTCATTGATGTCAACCAAGTCGGCCCATTCCTGGGGATGCAAAGTGTTATCTCAGCCATGCGATACGCCGGAGGTGGTTCAATCGTGAACATCTGTTCCACCTCCGGCCTGGTGGCCTTCGAGGACAACTTCGCCTACGTCGCTTCCAAGTGGGCGGTCAGGGGGATGACAAAAGCCGCAGCACTTGAGCTGGCCGCTGACGGCATTCGAGTGAACGCCATCTGTCCCGGAGAAACTGAGACACCCATGTTGCTCAACAGCACGGAGCCCGGCACCTCCTTACCGCCAGAGTGTTTTCCGTTCGGCCGCTGGGCTCGACCTGACGAGATCGCCGCTGCCGTGCTGTTCCTTGCCTCGGACGAGTCTTCATACATGAGCGGCAGCGAAGTTGTGGTTGATGGGGCATATACCGCTGGGTAGAGCGTGCTCTAGGTGGGCAATGCTGAGCAGGCAATGACTGCCTCCGCAAGGCACAATTCACCTTTGGCCGCCGGACCCTGTGTCCCAAGCTGGCACACAGCGTCCGGATAGGGCTTGAAGATAATGAGATGGAGCGAAAGTGGTTCAGGACACGCTTCGTGCTAAGAATCCACTTTGCTCGATTGAAGGCTTCCAAGCATGAGCTGGGTCCAGCGCCCATGATCTGTAGCGACACGGGGAACAATGAACAGTTACTATCCACTTGCTCTGCTTCTGGCACGGCAAGAACTGGCTGCGCTTACCGCTCATGAGGCTCTGAGCGCTCTACCTGGCGCTCCTGTGGTCATCGGGGAAGAATCGCGACCGTCTCTGTGGTGGAGAACTCTTCGAGGCCGAATTGCCACCGCTTTGCATCGCTTGGCTTGGGTCATTGAGTCCTAGCCTCGCCTCGCCCTGCCCCGCCCCGGGCTGCAGGCCAGGCCGGGCGGGCTTATGTAGTTGGGCGTCCAGCAATGCATCAAAAAAGCTCCAGCTCCGCCGGTCCTGCTTGCACAGGTCGGCGGAGCTGGCTTTCACTTATTCAGGAGTGCCGGCAACCGCTGCCACCGGCAGTCATGGCCGATCATAAGACCACTTCGGCGCAGATGCTCCAGGTCCCTCCGAGATTCGATCCCAAAAGTGAGGGGTGTTTTCGATCGTCAAAGGGAACGTTAGCCGTTGGGATGCCTTTCCGCCCATGCTGTAGATGCGAGCATCCAGAAAGTCAGCCTCGACCGGCAACCGGAATGTCTCTTGATATTGAGGCGATCCTCCATTTGCAAGCAGAGCAGCCGACCGGGCGAGTGACATTTTGGTGACGGATCCTAATCCCGTGTTCATCCTTCGTCGCAGGCCTTCAAGCACCGCTGCAGCGAGTTGATATCCGGTGCCGAAATCGAGGGCCTCCACGGGTAGATGTCGCGGCCGGGTTGCATCAACTGAATGTCCCAGGGCGTTGAGCGGAATTCGACGGTCAGGGTCCTGATTTGCCCACCGGCTCACTTCATGTGCGATGCCAGATGAGAACTGGACCAGAGTGTCAAAACCCCGTCTTTCCCTCCACGGGCCTGTCCAGCCATAAGCGCACAAGGCAACTTCCACCAGCCCAGGCCGAAGAGAAGACCGTGTCTCTTGATCGAACCCGAGGCCGTCAAGTGCCCCTGGCCTATAGCCATGCACCAAAACATCGGTTGATGCCAGCAATTTCTTGAAGTGTTCCCTGCCCTCCGGCGTTTTGATGTCGAGCAATGCCCATCGCTTGCCTAGGACAATGTCGTTAGCTTTTCCCAGCAGGACTTCGTCCGAGTTTGGTGCATCCAGCCTAAGGACTTCCGCACCGAGGGCCGCGAGGTATCTCGTGGCCATTGGGCCTGCCACGACCCGCGTCAGGTCCAAAACGCGGACCCCGAGGAGCGGTCGTCCCGGTGTCGGTCGCCAAGAGTCGGCGCCCAAGAGGGTGTCCTCGCGTGCGGCGACGGGTTCACGCGCGACGGCGGCACCTTGGGGATGATGGCGCCAGTCATCGAGAGACCGGGCTACGGCTGCCGCAGCGCCTCCGGCGATCAGGCGGTCTTCTGCTTCGTCTGCATTCAGAACCGAAAGCGCTTCAGCGACATCACTGAGGTCACCTTTGATTTCGAGGCTTTCAAACAATCGCTGGCGAAGCGTAGGGTATGTTGCCTGCACTCGAATCCACTGGGCGTCTCGAGTCTGGAACTCAACCATCCACTTTGAGTGGATGCCATGGGGGAGAGGCTCGTCGATGAGCCTCGAAGGCGCTATGGGAAAATCAAACCAGGTTGTAGCATTCTTCCGGTCCACCCTCACATCGGGCGCCCCTAGGCCGGCATCGTGAATTAGTTGGCTCGCGGCTAGCCCCGCGGCGGCAAAGGTGGCCGCCGCGAAATCAACAACTGGAAACGGCGAGGAAAGGTCTCCCTCGTTGTGGAACGTCACTCTTTCGAGGGCAGGCGCCTCTCCGCCCAATGAGTGCCAGATTTCTTGTAGGAAGCTCCTTGCGATGGGGAAATCTGAAGATGCTGCTGAAATTGGGGGAGTGATCATTGCTTCCTCTGGCAAACTGTGGACCGGCAGCTTCAAGTGGGGATGGAAGGGATCCTGACCCCAGAGGCTGCCGACTGCCGTGTGGCTCTCTAAATGGGCTCGGTCACTGTTGTCCTATGCCCCTGGGGTTGTGGCTGGACCCTCACCGTGTCCCGAGGAAGGACGCGTGAGGGACCGGGCACTTGGTGGCATCACCGGTACCGTCGTGTGTGTGCGAAATATCAGATTCAAGGTTTTCCACCAAGGGAAGTCTTTGAACATCAGCCATGACGTCGCGTGCGTGCTCCAATGCGAACGCTCGAGACGCGGGATTTGTGGCAATAATGTGTATTCCGCTCAATAGACCGTCGAAAGCCTGTTTGGCGACGTCCTCTGAGGATTGAGCGTATGGTTCAATGGCCGACCTGAGTTCGGGGTGTGCAGCGATCAATTCGCCCACTCGTTCCGTTAAAACCCATCCCGGTGCAAGCAGACTGGTACCGACTCCCGTACCGTCGAAATCCCGACGCGCAACGTCAGTAAATCCCAAATTGGCGTACTTGCTGACGGTGTAGGTGCTAAGTGCCATCACGTGTGGGGGCACTCCGAGTGAATGTTCCGACCCCACGTTCAGAATGTAGGCGGCCTGCCCACGCTGTGCAGACTTTTTAAGTTCCTCAGCAAACACCCTGATTCCGTTGAACATTCCGAGCACGTTCACCTCGAAGAGGCGCCGGGCCTTTGTCGGATCAGCAGTGTCAAGACCAGCGTTTTCGCCGCCACTGGCTGCATTGTTTACCATGACGTTGACTTTTCCGAACCGGCGCAGAGCTTCGGCCTTGAGGTTCATCACAGATTCGTAGTCTGCAACATCAGTTGTGACCCACTCAGCCTGGCCTCCGGCTGCAGTTATCAGATTCACTGTTTCGCTGGCGTCCCCGGTGGAACCGATGAGCACGCGTGCTCCCCGTGAGGCGGCTTCCCGAGCCAGCGCGCGGCCGACGCCGGTACCTCCCCCCGTAACAACTACAACTGCATCTGTCAGTGAAGACATCTTGTGGTCCTTTCGCTGAATAGGCGGCTTAAGTGCGGGATCTGTTGTGAGCGGGATGCGATCCGTGCCTGTGATCGAGCCATCGTTGGCAAGCCTGGGCCAAGCGATTCCGTTCGCAACGTAGATGGGCCTTAAGGGCCCTAGTCCGTGTTCAGAACTAGTTTAGGTTTTATGCGGTGGATGGTCAACTATCTGGTTGGTTGAACAATGGGAAGGGTCGCGCTTGTTGGGGCGCAAACCATCACTCCGGACGAAGCGCCTGGATGAGTTGCGCGGCAAAGACCCGACGACGCTCAGCGAAATTTTCGCTGCCAGGATCTTCGCCTGTAAGCATCTTTGTAATCTGGGGCAGTGCATGAGGCCCCATGGACATCATGACAATGAACAACGCCACCATTGCAGGGTCCATGTCTGCCCTTAAGTCCCCCTGGCTTTGGGAGCGACGTACGATGTCAATCTCCCGATGCCAAGCCTTGGTCCGCTCTGCCTCCATGCGAATCTCCTGATCGCCGCGCTCGCTATTTTCGATACCCTCCCACACAAGGAGGCGGCGCCAAAACTTCGAGTTTGCACTTGAACCCGCGCTAAGAAATTGGCCGGCAGTGTCCTCAAGGCGTAGTGATTCCATGGCCGTCCACGCGGGAGCCGTACCCTCGATCATGGCCGAAAGCACGGCATCATAGAGGCCGGCTTTGTTGCCAAAGTAGTAATAGATCAACTGCTTGTTGCAGTTCGAGGCTTTGGCGATTTCATCAATTCGTACGGCAGCAAAGCCTTTTTGGGCGAATTGCTCGGTGGCGACCTGGAGAATTCGATCCCTCCGGGAGGGTCCGTCAACTTCCTCCTCCTGGACGGCTGGGCTCTCGGGCTGCTGCTTAGAGGTTCGTGCCATGGAGGTAGGTTACCACCTTTCAACCGAACACTTGGTTGACTAACAGGCTCGTTCCGATAGACTCAAGTAACTAGTTGGTTGAACTGAATCACTAGCTCGCCGAAACCTGCAGGAGGAGAAAATTGCATGGAAACACGCAATATGGGGAGAACAGACTTCGGACATAGCGGTCCGTTGTCCGGTCTTTCCGTAGTCGAACTTGGGGATGACATTGCTGTCGCGCTAACTGGAAAACTTTTGGGAGCCTTGGGAGCGGCCGTCACGAGATTTGAACCGGAAACTGGCTTCGCCTCACGCTCGCGCGCACCGATGGGACCAGATGGTACGAGTCTCCTCTTCACGTACTTGAACAACGGCAAAACGATTCGGAGTGCTGCAAGCGTCGATGGCGGCGCTGTGTCCCTTATCCGGTCAGCAGAGATCGTAATCGGAGCCCATCAGTATTTCGTGTCGGAGGGCGTGGAAGTGGAGAGCCTTAGCCGTGATGGGAAGATTGTCACAGCCATAAGCGGCTGGGGTGAGCAGGGACCGCGGGCCGGAGATCCTTTTTCTGATTTGGTTGCCCAGGCCGCTGGAGGCCTGATCAATCTTGTTGGCGACCGAGACAGGCATCCGCTGGCATTGGCCGGAAACCAGGCCGCATACTCCACCGGAATGCAGGCCTTCACTGGCACCATGATTGCGCTGCACCATCACGATCAGACGGGTGAAGGGCAGGTCATACGAACGAGTTACCTTGAGACGGTGGCCTACTTGGAGTGGAAGGGCGCGACGTACTACCAAGCGAATGGCGTGGTTCTCTCGCGGGGAGGAAGCTCAGGGCCTGTCATTCTGAGGACTCAAGATGGGCACGTCGCGTTCTACTACCGTGATACTGACTGGGCGCAGGTGGTATCGCTCTTTTCGGATCCCCGCCTTGCTTCGCCTAAATTTGCCAGTGCTGCTGCTCGGATCGAGCATCAGGCAGAGCTTACCCTCATTCTGTCCGAGTGCTCTGGGACGTGGACGAAGGAGGCTCTTTACCATGCAGCCCAAGCACGAGGTATACCGGTGGGCAGCGTTGAGCTCATCTCGGACCTGTTGTCCTCCGAGCAGTACCTGGACCAGAGGTTCCTTGAGAGTGCAGGCATCCCCGGTGTGCCTTCAGCGAAGCAGCCAGGCGTGCCCTTCACTTTTGGGGGACGGCGGCCACGTGGCGAAGCGATGATTGGCGCACTAAAATCTAGGGACGGAGCTACACGTGAATGAGCAGGGGCAGCTTGCCGGCCAAGATGCAACCGAACCCCCGGGTCCACTACATGGAGTACGGGTACTGGATTTGGGCACCATCACGGCGGGAGCAGCGACAAGTTGTGTTTTCGCCGACTTCGGTGCGGATGTTGTCAAGGTGGAGTCCTTCGCTCACATCGATCCTTTCCGCGCCTGGAATCAGGTTTCTTCGTCCACAGGAAATGACGACTATGATCTCAGCCCGCCGTTTCATACTGTGAACCGGGGAAAGCGCAGCGTCGGTATGAATCTGAAGACGGCCGAAGGGAGGTCTCTGCTGCTGGATTTGGTCCGGTCAAGCGATGTCGTCGTCGAGAATTTCCGCCGGGGCGTGTTGGAACGCCTGCGCCTAACGTATGAGGACCTTTGCGAGGCTAATCCAGCCATCGTCCTTCTATCCCTTACCAGTCAAGGCATCCATGGGCCAGAAAGCCGATACGCTTCGTTCGGCTCAACGTTGGATGCTCTGGGCGGATTGATGTCCGTGACCGGATACGACGCAAACACGCCTAGATGGTCCGGAAACAACGTGAACTATCCAGATCAGCTGGTTTCCTTCTTGGCTCCAGGTGTGGTTCTTGCCGCCCTCCGCCAAGCCGAAAGTACGGGATCAGGCACTTGGATCGACTTCTCTCAGCGGGAAGCCGTGACCTTTTCCCTGGGAGAACAGGTAATGGCAGGATCGGTTTCCGGAGTCGACCCCGTTCCTCTGGGCAACAGAGCTGAGGACTTCATTCAAGGGGTCTATCCGACAGCCCATAGTGAGAAGTGGGTTGCTCTCTCGATTCCCAATGACGACACCTCGTGGGCGAAACTTGCACGAGTTGTGGGTATCAACCCAAGCGAATCCACACTTGCATCCCCTGAATTGCGATGGAACGCGCACGACCAAATCGATCAAGGTATTGCCCGATGGACGTCCTGGCTGGAACCACCTGCGGTCGTCAGGGCCCTCGCTGAAGCCGGAATAGCGGCTGCCCGGGTGACAAATGCTGTTGAAGTTCTGGAAGACGAACAACTTGGGGCACTTGGCTTTTTCGGGGAAGTCGATACACCCTTGGGAACCTTCAGGCAGCGGGGCTTTTCTGCCCGGCTCTCAGGGACGCCCGGAAATATTCGACGCCATGCTCCAAACCTCGGAGAGCATACCAGCGAGGTGCTCAAGGAGCGACTAGCCATTGACGATGAAACGATCAAAGATCTAGTCGGCTCCGGTGTTTTGAACGACGGCCCGCAACTGGCTTCAGCGGTGCCAACCAATTAGGACGACAGGCTCAATGACTGACAACGATGTACAGGAGAAGCACATGAACAATCTGCCTAGTTCGGTTCTGGCCGAACGTTTTTCACCGGATACGGATCGCGACTATGCGATGCTCATAGATGGAGACTGGGTCCAGTCCTCGAGCGGAGAAACGTTTCAGTGTGTGGATCCGTTCGACAATGTCCCGTGGGGAAGGATTCCCGCAGCCACGGTGGAGGACGTTGATCGCGCGGTACGGGCAGCTCGTCGCGCGTTCGACCAGAACGGTTGGGGCACAACATCGCCTCTCGTCCGGTCGCAACTGCTTCGGCGGTTCGGGGATCTCATCGGGGAACACGCCGAGGAGCTCGCAAAAATCCAAATCCACGAGAACGGCAAACTCATCACCGAAATGCTTGCCGGCGCCCGGACATTGGGTCCGCAGGCTCATTACGTTGCAGGCTTGGCTGAGAACATTCACGGCCGCACCTTCCAGTCACTGATCCCGAATACCACTGCTTATAGCGTCCGCGAGCCGATCGGCGTCGTCGCTGCCATCACCCCATGGAACACCCCCCTGGGGCTGTTGTCGTGGAAGTTGTTCCCAGCTCTTGCCGCTGGAAACACTATCGTCATCAAACCCTCAGAAGTTACCCCGACGTCAACGCTCAGGCTTGCCGAGCTGGCTATGGAAGCTGGGTTTCCACCAGGTGTAATCAACGTCGTGACCGGCTTTGGCCAGCCGACCGGCTCAGCCTTAGTCTCCCACCCCGATGTCGACAAGATTGGCTTCACCGGTTCCACGGGTGCGGGTCGGGCAATTTACAAGCAAGCCGCAGAACGAATCGGACGGGTCACTCTCGAACTGGGTGGAAAATCTCCCAACATCATCTTTGCCGATGCGGACCTTGACGATGCCGTCCATGGAGTCATGGCGGGAATATTCGCAGCCACAGGCCAGACCTGCATGGGAGGTTCACGTGTCCTGGTCCAGGATGCCATCCATGACGAGTTTGTTGAGCGACTGGCCAGGGCCACCAGGTCGCTTCGCCTTGGTGATCCCTTGGACCCGTCTGTTGACGTTGGCCCGGTGGCAAATCGCGCACAGTTCCAGAAGGTGCTGGAATACGTTGAGATTGGTCAGGACGAAGGGGCAGAACTTGTCACGGGCGGTGTTACCCGCGCGGACGCGAGCGGCAACGGAAATGGGCTCTTCATCGAGCCGGCTGTTTTTGCTGGCGTCGACAATGGCTCCAGGCTTGCTCAAGATGAAATTTTTGGCCCTGTAGCAAGCGTCATCCGCTTCAAAGATGAAGACGAGGCCGTAAGCATCGCCAATGACACGGAGTTCGGACTTGCGGCGGGAATTTGGACGAACGACGTCGGGCGGGCCCACCGCATGGTTGGAAGGGTCCGCGCTGGAACCGTATGGGTCAACAGCTACCGCTTGGTTTCGTTCAACGTTCCGTTTGGAGGTTTCAAACAGAGCGGAATTGGGCGGGAGCTCGGACCAGATGCTCTCGACGCTTACACAGAGGAGAAGGCGGTCTGGATAAACCAGGGGAACCGTCAAACATTCGGGCGCCACTAAGCCTCTGGCACTCACGGCCGGTTCGCTGTGAGTGCCAGTCAGCCCGATTGGGGGGCGGTCATGGAGGGATCCGTGGAAGGGCTTTCGGCGAGCAATGAACCGGTCAAAATTGACGGTCGTCCTTATGCTCACGGTGTGGACTGGAGTTAGCGAAGGGCCGGGATGGATGGACTGCCCCAAAGACTGCCTTCACGCGGAAATGTAGGCTGTCTGGGGCGTGATTTCCAGTACGCAAAAAGTTGGGCATGGTTCATGCTTGCGCTGTCCGCACTTGAGATATTGGGCAAAGCGTCCTCGATTGTTTGCTGTACGGATGATCGTCGGTTTGGTGCGGACATCAGGCCATCGAGGGCATGCACAGAAATGTTCGGCTTAGTACGACGGCGATATAGGTATGCCTGGCATGATGGATCATCAACGTGGTCCAAAAGAATCGGGAAGTAGACCCCCGACCGCTGTGGTGCGATTCCCGGTCCATTGCCGAGGGCGGCGGCATGTCAGCGGGAGCTTGTTATAGTGGGTCGCGACGCCAGGGCATCGGGAAGGTCCTTGCGCGCCCGTCGAGGCGAGACAGCCGGATCGCTCCCATGACGACTGGGAAAATGGCGGGGCCGCCAGACGCGGGCTCTCACCTTCGAAGCATTATTGGTTTTGTTTCTAAGTCCACCGCGGGAACGACCGCTCGTATGGGCCGGAGGTTCAGTTAGCAGCTTCTAATTCGGGAGTTCCCCGCGGCGCGGGGAATGGTCATCCCGCGCTCGTGGGCTCCGTTGATGGTCGAATCCACCGAAACTGTCCCATTGTTCTGCCCTGTGGCCTCTTCTTCGGCCAGAAGCAATGGCACGGCTCAGTCTCATCTCCCGTCGGAGGCGAAGGCCGGTACGCTTCCCAAGGGTATGCAGAGAGCGAACTCTGCTGGCAGGTCCCGCCATGGATCTCGGACCGGTATCGGTATTGCTGCTTTCAACAACCTTCCGATGGCACGGAACGGGCGCCACCGCCGCCCGTTCGAACTGTCAGCAGAGGTTCGATCCGGGACCGCTGATCATCACCTAAGAAATCAGATGCGATTTCGGACTTCATCGAAGACTTCCAATTGCCCGGTGTGCCGATGCTGGTGTGCTGATCCTCATAAACACGGACATTCCACTTTGTGGATAGCCTCGACAACGCGACGACATGGAATCCTGTTTAGCGCGCCAGGGGGTTGCAGTAACGAGGCGGGCGTTGCCTGATGCTGCAACAGACTCGTGCCCGAGGCAACAGCAAGGGAAACCTCGGAGACTTGGATCTTCAGGTTGCAGGACCTGCAGGGCCATATGTTGACCCTGCAGGACATGCTCATCCGACCTTGACGGGAAGCGCAAACAATTGATTGATCCAAGTACTGTGCCCGCGGCGGGGAATACCGTCGAGCTCCAGTTTTACTGAGCGCTTGTGGAGCTCTTCCAGCAATATTCGCACTTCAAGTTTGGCGAGGCTGTTGCCGATGCACCGGTGTGCTCCGCTTCCGAATGCGAGGGTTTTGGTCTCAGGTCGCCGGGGATTGAACACATGAGGATTCGTGTACACCGCGGGGTCGCGGTTGGCTGCTACGAAGTAGAGCTGGATGACATCACCTTTGCGGATTTGTTGACCAAGAAACTCGACGTCCTGAGTTGCTACTCGCGCCATGTTCATGGCAGGAGTGATGAACCTCAGGAACTCGTCGACCACACGCATAGTTTCGCCAGCCTCGACATCCCGCCACGTCTGTTCGGCGATCGCAGGGTCTTCCAGGATCATACGCATTGATTGTCCAATCAAGGTATGAGTGGTTTCGTACCCCGCTACCATGAGGAGGCTCACATAGTACTGGTATTCCTCCTGGGTAATCTCGCCGCGTTCAACGTATTGGGCGAGAACGGTGACCATATCATCTTCCGGAACGCGCAGTTTTTGCTGCTGCAACTCCCGAATGTAGGGAAAGATCTCATCTGCCGACTGTTTGAGCATAACTGCGCCCGAATCTGGGAAAGCTGAGGCGTGGAAGATCGCATCTGTCCATCGCACTATGTCACCCCGTCGCTCGAAAGGCACACCCAGGACGCGTGCCACGACTCGTGAGGGAATTAGCTTTGCCACATGCTCCACGTAGTCAAACCTGCCCAAGGGGAGGGTATCGTCGAGCACTTCGGCGACGATCTCGCGGATCCAACCGTCGAAATTTGCTACAACTCGCGGCCCAAATGATGCGGCGGCCGCTCGGCGCACGCGGCCGTGCTTGGGTGGATCCATGAACATCAGGTTGTCGCCGAACTCGTTGTTTGGGCCACTACCCATTAAGGGAAACCCGGGGCCTTCACAGGAACTGAAAAGGTCAGGGCGCTTCTCAAACTCCAGAATGTCCTCGAACCGAGTCACAGCCCAGAAACCGCCATTGGGAGTTCCGAACTCGGCCGGTTGCCAGTAGAGCGCGGGCATGCGCCGAATAGCGTCGAAGGCTTCGTGAGGTACTTCCTCACTAAACGTCTCAGGTTTGCTTAGATCGGGCAAGGTCTCGGCAGATGTCGCTGCTGGGGTCATTAGTATCCTCCTTGATACGGCCAAACGACGGGATTTCCTCACTTTAGGGTCACCTTCGATAGCTGTCAACCAACAAGTTATATAAGAGGTCCCATTGCCTCTTGGGGGCATGACTGCCTATAATCAAATAGTTGGTTGAATTTTTCATCGTGACGCCGATGAGCGTCCGATGGCAACGAGGAGGTTGCTTTGACAGAGATTGTGTATGTCCATCAATCAGGACAGCGGCAGCATGTGCAGGCGGGCGAGTCTGAAACCGTGATGCATGCTGCCGTGAGTAACTTCGTTGACGGCATTGTGGGCGAATGCGGGGGGGATCTCTCTTGCGCCACATGTCACGTGTTCGTCGACGAGGGCTGGGCCGGGAAGGTTGGGACTCCAAGTCCGGACGAGGAGGCAATGTTGGAGGCCGTGGCAGTTGAACCAACGCAGTTCAGTCGTTTGTCATGTCAGCTCAAGTGCAACGCCAACCTCAACGGCCTCATTGTGCACGTGCCAGAAGCGCAGTAGTCCGGTGGTAACCGAAGCGCCGAGGGTGCCGTCTACAGATCACGTCGTGATCGTCGGAGCAGGTCAAGCTGGCAGCGATGCAGCTGCGGCCCTGCGTATGGCAGGGCATCAAGGGCCAATCACCATGATCGGGGATGAGCCTCATCTTCCCTATAGTCGCCCCCCACTTTCGAAGGCGTTCCTGTTGGGTGAGGTGGACGAGGGGGGTCTTATTCTCCGGTCAGCCGAGTCCTATCGCGACCACGAAATTGAGATACTTACGGAGGCTCGCGTGAGTAGCGTCAACAGCACAGAACGTCATGTCGTTCTCGATGACGGAACCACCGTTCCTTACGACAAACTGATTCTTGCGACTGGAGGGCGACCTCGGTCGCTCCCAAATCCTGAGTTATCAGCCGCGAGGAACGTTTTTACACTGCGTTACGCCCGAGATGCGTCCCTCATTCGGCAACACCTGAGCCAGGCGAGGCGCATGGTAGTTATTGGCGGAGGGTACATCGGCCTTGAGATGGCGTCTGTGGCGCGCTCCCTAGGAGTGGACGTAACGCTCCTTGAAACCAACCCCAGGCTGCTCTCTCGCGTAACGTCTCCCGTAGTTTCGGACTTCTTTCGTCAGCTACACCAGGACGAAGGGGTTGAGATACGGCTGGACGTTTGTATTGACAAGTTTGTAACCGACGACGCTGGAAACTTTGAGTCGTTGTACCTGACGGATGGCACGAAGGTCGAGGCGGACTTCCTGATAGCAGGCATAGGCCTTGTTCCCAACACGGAACTTGCATTGGGTGCAGGGCTGAAGGTGGACAACGGCATCCTCGTAAACGAGTACCTGCAGACCTCCAACCCTGATATCTACGCCATAGGAGATGTGGCCCGCTACCCAGACCAGCAACACGGCGGGCTTAGCCGGCTGGAGTCCGTTCCAAATGCTTCCGCCCAGGCGAGGAGGGTCGCCGCCAACTTGACGGGGGACTGCCTCCCATTCAACAGTGTTCCGTGGTTTTGGTCGGACCAGTTCGATGTGAAACTGCAGGTGGTCGGACTCTCTCGGGGCTACGACGAACTGGTAGTCCGGCCCGACCCCTCCAGGGCTCGCGCCATCACAGTCTTTTACCTGAAGGGCGGAGTGGTTATCTCGGCGGATATTGCAAATAGTCCAAAGGACTTCGCTTTCGCTAAGAAGCTAGTAGCAGCAGGTGCGGTGGTCGACTCCGCTCTGCTGGCGAATGCTGCTATTCCATTGAGGGACCTGGTCCCCCTGCCTGCAGCGATTTAGCCGAACCTGCTCGAAACCGTTTGTTGGACGTTAGTACTGGTATCAAACAACCGTATGGTTGAAGCGGCCCCAGTTTCATGGAAGTGGAGAAATATGAATGACCTACGAGAAGTTGCCATTGTTGGGGTCGGACAAACTGATTTTGGCGCACTCTATGCCAATAAGGATGCCCAGCGTGACCAGTACGCATTAGGGGCCGAGGCCCTCCGACTGGCCATAGCCGACTCAGGCCTGGCGAAGAGTGACATCGACGGTCTTTTAACCGCAAGGATTCAGTACGAACACGGTGGCCATGTACTCGGATTGGGAAATGTTCGTGTAATCAACGGCCTTGAAGGCTCTGGCCGAATGAGCGGAGTAGCCATACAACAGGCCACTGCCCTGATTGCCACTGGCCAAGCTGACGTTGTCGCGTGCGTCTATGGCAACAATGGGAGGTCGGTGCAAATGAAGTATGGCGGAGGCTACACGGCAAGTCCGACTTCTGTGTACGACTCCCTATATGGAATGACGTCTCCTGGCGCGTACGTCTCAATGATGTATCAACGCTACCGCCACTTGTACGGGGTTCCTGATGGTGCTCTGGCCCCGCTTGCCATTAACAACCGTCAAAATGCGGCCTTGAACCCAGTTGCTGTAATGCGCGAGCAGATAACGGCCAAGCAGTACCTCGCCTCCCGCTTCATTGCCGAACCACTCAGACTGTATGACTACTGCATCATCAATGACGGCGGCGTTGCCATCATATTGACCAGCATGGACAGGGCGAAACACCTGCCACATCGTCCGGTCAGGATCGCCGGGACAGCGTCTGCTGCGGATGTAAGCAATTACTACACGAGCCCCAGCTTTTTCTACGATGCATCTCAAAAAGTTGCGAAAG
The DNA here is from genome assembly GCA_050627125.1 of Arthrobacter sp. 21a14. Taxonomy (GTDB): domain Bacteria; phylum Actinomycetota; class Actinomycetes; order Actinomycetales; family Micrococcaceae; genus Arthrobacter. Next base: position 2,940,540 of record CP192487.1, read on the forward strand.
ATCTCTACACCCAAACTGGTTTGAAGCCAAAAGACGTCGACGTTACCCAGATCTACGACAATTTCACGCCGACCATCTTGTTCAGCTTGGAAGGATTTAATTATGCCCCGCAAGGGCAAGCCTGGGAGTGGGCGAGCCTTGACAGGATAGGGCGGCATGGAACGAGTCCCATTAATACCGCCGGAGGCCACACCGGCGAGAGCTACATGCAGGGTTGGGCGCATCATGTCGAAGCCGTCGTTCAATTGCGAGGCGAAGCCGGCGAACGACAAGTACGTGACGCAAACGTTGCCCAATACATTTGCGCATCCCCAATCACGACGTCACACATTTTGATAGGAGAGTGAGACTGTGCCCACACCGGAACAACTCGAAAAGATGCTGCCAACGATCACGGACTTGAATCGCGAATTTTGGGAAGGAACAGTAAAAGGAGAATTCCGGCTTCAGTACGGACCTTCCGGTGTTCCCCGCTATCCCGAGTCGCCAATAGATCCTGTGACCCTGGACCCCGATTTCAGCTGGCGGGCCTCCACAGGACGAGGAATATTGTGGTCATGGATCGTCATGCATCAGAAGTACTTCCCCGCATTCTCTGAGGACGTGCCCTACATTGTCGCTTTGGTGAAACTGGATGATGGCCCGATGGTCATGAGCACCATTGTTGACGGACCAGAAGACCTCGTCTGCGATCAAAAGGTCGAGGTAGTCTTTGAACCGCTCAACGACGACTATGCCTTGCCAAAGTTCCGGGTGGTCTCCTAATGACGGGATTCTCAGAAAATGCTGACCTGATTCTTCTCGAGCATCGAGATAATGGCGTGTCATGGGTCACGTTGAATAGGCCGAGCAAGCGCAATGCCATGAACTTGGCGGCCAGAACTCGTTTGATCGAAGTTTTGGATGAATGCCGGCAGTCGAAAGTCATCATTTTGACTGGAAACGGACCGGCATTTTGTGCCGGAGTTGACCTCACGGAAGATGCGTCCGGAAATACCGGTACTGCTGAACTGGACGGGAGAAGCACTTGGGTCGGAGTTCAGAATGAACTGCGAAATCACCCTTCTGTAGTTATCGCCGCGATCAATGGATTCGCGCTTGGTGGAGGTTCCACCTTAATTAACGTTGCAGATCTGGCGGTGGCTGCGGACGAAGCACAGATCGGTATGCCGGAGATGGGGTTCGGGCTATATCCGACTCTCGCTGGTCCGGCCGCACAGCTACGCATCAGTCGTAAGCGCGCTGCCTGGCTCATCCTTACGGCTCAGAGAATCAATGGAACCACCGCAGCCGACTGGGGAATGGTCAATGCTTCCGTTCCCCTATCGGGCCTGGCGATAACAGTCCAGGAACTGGCGGACAGAGTTGCTGGCTTTGATAGGGCGGCACTCAAATGGTCAAAACGTGCTCTGTGGACCATCCCTGACGAGGTCTCTCAGTGGGATTCGGCACTTGAGTATGGGGAACACATCAGTAAGCAGATTCAGTCCGAAAGTGACGCTTTCAGTGCGGGGTTGGCAGGCTTTCGGTCCGGACAGCGGAGCCAAGGCCAAGGTGTCTGAGAATTCCCTTGCACACCCTGGCCTGCAAACTATTCAGCGCAGCTACAAAGACACAGAGGAATGCTATGTATACGACAAAAAACCCAGCTACCGGGGAAGTGCATGCGACATACAATACGTTGACGCCGGAAGAGCTGGAGGGCGCCGTCACACGCTCAACAGCCGCTTTTTCCACCTGGAGGGATACACCAGTGGATGAACGGGTCTCCGTGCTCAGCCGCGCGGCTGAACTAGCCCGTGAGCGCGCTGAGGAACTTGCCCAGATCGCGACGTTGGAGATGGGCAAGCCTATTCAGCAGGCAAGGACTGAAGTCACACGACTCTTCCAAAATATTCTTGATTACTACGCAGCCAACGCATCGGAGTTTTTGAAGGATCAGCCGCTGTTTCCTTCCAGTGGCGACAGTGCGGTCGTGAAGACGGCGCCAATAGGTCCGGTTCTAGGCATCATGCCTTGGAACTTCCCCTACTATCAGGTCGTTCGGTTTGCAGCGCCCAACCTCTTGTTGGGTAACACCATCCTGATCAAGCACGCAGCCAACTGTCCTCAATCAGCACTTGCCCTCGAAAAGCTTTTCCAAGACGCCGGTTTGCCTGATGGTGCATATATTAATCTCTTCGCCAGGCACGCGGATCTTGAGTCTGTAATCGCGGATCCCCGCGTACAAGGTGTCTCCCTCACGGGCTCCGAAAAAGCCGGAGCTGCAGTTGGCGCACTGGCTGGCAGTCACCTGAAAAAGGTCGTCCTTGAGCTGGGCGGGTCCGATCCGTTTATCGTTCTCGATGATCACGACCTTGACAGGGTTGTTCGCCAGGCGGTGACAGCTCGGATTGGAAACGGGGGTCAAGCCTGTGTGGCGGCTAAGCGGTTCATCATCATGGCTGACACGTACGAGGCATTTACTACCAAGTTCGTACATGCAATGGCCGCGATCGTCCCCGGCGATCCAACATCTGAGGGCACCCTCCTTGGGCCCATGGTTTCAGAGCAGGCGCGCCGGGAGATTCAAGGGATCGTCGATGAGGCTGTTGCGGCCGGCGCGACGGTGCTGGCCGGCGGTAACGCGCACGAGTTTTCGGGAGCATTCATGCCACCTATCGTCCTTGCGGACGTGAAACCTGGCATGCGTGCTTGGAATGAAGAAATCTTTGGACCTGTGGCCGTCCTCCATCGAGTCAACAATGTCGACGAGGCCATTACCCTCGCCAACGATACGATCTACGGATTGGCAGGTTCGGTCTGGAGCGGCGACCACGAACTGGCAGAGAAAGTGGCCCTAAGGCTCGAGGTGGGCATGGTCGGGATAAACGCCACCGCTGGCACCGAGCCAGAACTCCCGTTCGGGGGAGTGAAGGCCTCCGGATTTGGCCGCGAACTAGGAGAGTTTGGTCTGAACGAGTTTGCCAATAAAAAGCTCGTTCGCACAGCACGAGGCCATCTCAACTAGGTGATCTTGGCTGGACGCAGACTGCGGCTTGTATCCGGGCTGCGGCGGAGAAGGCACTCCTGGGGCCTGCAGCGCCCTACTCCACCCGAAATGTCTCGGAGACAAATGCAAAAACTTCCCGCCCCGGTTTACGTCATAGCAAGCGTAGGGTTTCTTTCAGCCCTCGGCATCGGCGTCATCGCACCCATACTTCCAACACTGGGGCATTTCTTTGGTGTGGGGACCACGGCTATGAGCATGGCGATCAGTGGACTGGCCGCCGCGCGCCTTGCCGCCAACCTCGTATTCGCCAGATATCTGGACAGGTGGTCGCTAACGTGGGTTCTCGGCCTGGGGTTGCTTTTGCAGGGGGTGGCAACGGTCGCCGCTGGGGTAAGTCCCGACTTTGGAGTTTTTATCGCGCTGAGGTGCGTTGCTGGTATTGGTAGTGCAGCATTCACCACTACTGCCACAGCAATACTAATTGCCTTGGCGCCTCCAAGCCGGCGTGGCAGTGCGATGAGTCTCTACTTCGGTGCCTTCGCCCTGGGAACAGTTTCGGGACCTGCCTTGGGAGCGGGATTGGCACTCATAGGTCCCCAAGCGCCGCTTCTCTGGTCAGGGTCGGCGATGCTGTCCGGCGCGGCCCTTACCTTGATCACACTAAGAACGGCAAGCCGTGCTTTTGACGCCGCAGGTAAGCGGGTCGTGAAAATTCCGCAGCCCGAAAGCGCATCCCTCTTGGACATTGTTCGTGATCGTCCTATGGCGGCGGCGTTGGCTTGCCAATTTGTAACTGGCTGGGTGTTTTATGGCTTACGTGTGGCCTACCTTCCGGCTTACCTCGAAGGATTTGGGTTGGCTGTCGGGTTTGTAGGCCTACTTCTGACACTTGCGGCGGCCTTTCAGCTCGCTGGAAACACTTTTGCCGGCGCTATCTCGGATCGCATTGGGAGAATACCTATAATTCTCTGCGGCTTCGCCTTGGCATTGTGCGCGCTCGGAATGCTGGCATTTCCCACAGTCTTACTCGTCGTCTTGCTGTCATTCATAACAACGGGGCTCGCAGCAAGCTTTCTCGGACCACCATCAAGTGCGCTATTGGGGGATCGGCAAGCTGGGCGCACTGCCAAGGGAGCCGCGCTCTACTGGATCATGTTCGATCTGGCCGCGATCCTCGGACCAATCATCAGTGGAGTCATCGGGGAGGGAATCGGTCCTGGCGCTCCATTGGTCCTTGCAGGAGTGATAGTGACGGCGGCTTCCTACTTCGCGCTTCGCGCACGGAGAGTCGACGAAGAATCAGACGCGCACTAATTCAGCTTGCCCCACAGCTCTAACCGCATCATTCTAATCGATTCGAGCAGTCCAGGAAAAGGAGAAAAGTTATGGGTAAGACGTGGTTTGTGACTGGAGCATCAAGGGGATTCGGTCGGGTATTCGTAGAAGCGGCCCTCGAACGAGGTGATCGTGTCGCGGCGGCCGCCCGTAATATCGAGATGCTTTCTGATCTCGTGGAGCGCTACGGCGACGCAATCCTGCCTCTCGCACTTGACGTCACGAGTGAGTCACAGGTCAAGAGTGCCGTCCGTTCCGCACACGATACATTTGGTCGCTTGGACATCGTGATCAACAACGCTGGCTACGGGCTATTCGGAACTGCCGAGGAAGTTTCATTGCAGCAGGTTCGAGACCAGATGGAGACCAACTTCTTCGGCGCGGTCTCCGTCACGAACGAAGTTATACCCATTCTTCGTCAACAAGGATCTGGTCATATCGTACAAATCTCATCCATCGGAGGCGTGACAACATTCCCAACACTAAGCGCCTACCACGCCTCTAAGTGGGCGCTGGAGGGCTATTCGGACAGTATTGCACAAGAACTGGCTGGCTTTGGGATTAATGTCACTATCGTCGAGCCTGGCGGTTTTGATACTGATTGGGCAGGTTCTTCCGCGACATTTGTTGAGCAGATGCCCGAGTACGCGGGGGTTCGTACAGCGCTCTCTCAAATGTTCGCGACGCCTTCGCCAAAGCCCCTCGGATTTGGCACCGCAATCCTTGCGGTTGTAGATGCGGAACAGCCTCCCCTGAGGGTCTTTTTTGGAGAAGCGCCTCTCCGACTCCTGCCCGACGTGTACAAAGGGCGACTCGATACCTGGGAGTCGTGGTCGTCCGTTGCACGACTGGCTGAAGGAGAATACAGTCCGCGTGAAAATTAGATGCAAAAGCAAATCAATCAATCACGTCCAGAACACAGTAGGGAAACATGAAACAGCGCATATTGGGCGAGCAAGGCCTGACTACATCTGCCTTGGGCTATGGTTCAATGGGAATCTCCCTAGCCTATGGATCTTCAAACGAACAGGGCGGCATCAAGGCTATTCGACGGGCCCACGAGCTGGGTGTAACGTTCTTCGATACCGCCGAGCTTTATGGCTGGGGAGAGAATGAGCGGATTGTGGGCAAGGCAGTCGCTCCATTCCGTGACGACGTAACCGTCGCCACTAAATTCGGCTATAACCCCGATTGGTCCCTAAACAGCAATCCGGTTCACATCCGTGAAGTTGTCGATAATAGCCTGAAGTATCTGGACACAGGGCATATCGACGTTCTCTATCAGCACCGTGTAGATCCGGCTGTTCCCATAGAGGAGGTGGCAGGTGCGGTCAAGGATCTGATTGACGTTGGCAAAGTGAAATACTTTGGACTCAGCGAGGCGGGCGAGAAAACTATTCGCGCCGCCCATGAGATCCAACCTGTATCGGTACTCCAGACGGAATATTCCCTCTTTGAACGGGACGCCGAACAACTCTTTCCAGTCTTGGGGGAGCTTGGCATTGGATTCGTACCTTACTCCCCGCTCGGCCGCGGTTTCCTTACTGGCACTGCCCAGCCAGCTAGCGCCTACGACGCCCAGACAGATATGCGGGCAAACGATCCGCGCTGGCAACCAGGGAACTTTGAGAAGAACGTGGAAGCAACGCGCCAGTTATCTGAATTTGCGCATACTCGAGGGGTTACCGTAGCGCAGTTAGCCCTCGCGTGGTTACTTGCTCAAGGCGAACACATTGTCCCGATTCCCGGGTCCCGTGACCCGCGAAGAGTAGAGGAAAATATCCACGCCGTTAACGTTGATTTGACGCGCAGTGATCTGGACCGAATCGCGGGAATCTTGCCTAGCGGCGGCTTCGGAGCCCGATACAGAGCGGAAATGCTTCCCAGCTGGGTCTAGCGCCAATAGAGGGTTGGATTGCTGGGTCAACGACTTCGATGCTGGAGAACCTGTGTCCTCCTTAGCTGTGGGAATGAGGTCATCAGTCTGGATTCGTCCAGGGTGATGACCTCCTGCGTTTGATCGGACGGGGTGTCAGCGCCGTTCGTTGGTATGGGGATCGTAAATAGATGCCAAGATTCAGTCAAATTGTTGGTTGATTTTAGGCTGTGACTTAGATAACATGCCTACTAGGGCAATCGCCCGCTACTCAAAACCTTCGGTAACTTCGCGGCACGCCTGCCATATCTTCAATGGAGGTTAGTGCGCTTCCGTGGGGGAGAGCGCAGCAGCCGCAAAATGCCGGCCCCGCTATTCATCGTTCAGTGATATCCGTAATTAGCTGAGGTTGAGCGCGAGGGGACCGAGCTCGTCCCGGTTTGGAATCCAGTTGGCATCTTCACCCATAGAAAGATCGGTACACCCATGTCTACTAGTGACAATGACGTCCTGGAGCGAACTCCCGAAGCGACGTTCATACACAAAGGGCGAAGGCTTCGGTCGACAATCGGGGCCTTCTTCATCATGATCGCGTTCTCAACGTCTACTACGGGTTTTGGTCTCCTGGTGCCGTCCGGCGCCACCCACTTCCAGACGACCCTCGGCGCGTATCTCGTCCAGTACTCGCTGATCGCAGTTCTGGGAGCGCTCGTGCTTCCCTTCGTTGGACGCGTGGCCCAGCGGGTTGGCATACGGAAGCTCATTATTGTCGGAGGCATTTGGTCAGCCGCAGGGATGCTCATCCTGTCAATGACCACTGCACTTGGGCCGATGTACCTGGCAGCCGCGTTCATTGGAATCGGCTGGGGATTCTGTACAGTCATACCCGCGACGATTGTGGTCAACGGTTGGAACGATCATAGGCATCGGGGCATGGTTCTGGGTGCCACCCTCACTGGAACTGCCATTGGAGGGATCGCCTGGGGGTTGACCATCCCAGCTCTGGTCTCGGCAGTGGGCTGGTCGGGGTCAGTCCAGATCCTGGCGGGTTTCGTGTTCGTCTTCATAGCCCTGACCGGAGTCTTCCTGGTTCGGAATCCTCCAAACATGGTCCGCCGTCCCGGCGAATCCGACGCGCGACCACCGGCACTCCGCACGTTGCGACTACGCATGCCGATCGCGCTGCTTACTCTCGGCGCCTTCTTAATCTCAATGGAGTCCGGAATACTTGTCTTGGTGTCTCCGGTCGTTCAAACTAAAGGTCTCGACACGGCAACGGCAGGCCTGATCGTCTCATACTTTGCCATCTGGCAGATCCTACTTAAGCCGATCGTCGGCGTTATCTACGACCGATACGGGTACAAGGGCAGCGCATTTACAATGCTCGTCGCATACGGGGTCGGATTCGGGGGACTTGCCATGGTGTTCGGAATCCAAGGCCTTATGACCGTCATTCCGTTTGTGGCTCTAGCACTCACGTCGTACTTGGTCATCATTCCTCTGTTCGTCAATCTGGCTGTCGGTAAGGCCCGGTTCGCTCCTGTCTATAGCATCGTCATGACTCTTTACTACATCGGTGCGGCCTTCTCTACGCCCTTCTGGGGAGCGAGCTTTGACCTTACGGGAAGCTACACGGTCGCCCTGTATGGAGCTGTTGGCCTCGGTATTGCCGGCGTGGCCTTAATGGTGTTGGGCTTGAGGCTCGCGCGGATGCGCGCCGGAAGCGCCCGCGAAGTTCCAGAAGTTGACGCTCGCCCCACTGCGGCAGCCCTGGATTAAAGGGGATCTCAGCGCGCTGGGATCGGATCAAAAAGTCCGACGCGTGTCGTGGGCTACTCGCGTTTCCACCCTTTCTTCACGCTACCGCCGCTAACTACGTTGTACAGGAATCGTTTAACTTCGGTGGCTGGTCCCCGGTATTTGACACTCGTCCGAATCGATTTCCGGCAGCGCCTTGGCATCAGCAGGACGCAGTGATTCAAGAAGTAGAGCGATGGCCCGGTTGGGTCCACTGCCTTCGACTCCGCGGCCCCAGTGGACGCTGGTCAGCATCGCCAGGAATGTAAACAGGTCACGGGGGGACACGTCTGCTCGGATTAGCCCGCTTGCTTGTCCTCGGTGTAGAAGTTCAGCTAGTGCGGTGGTGATGATGCTGGCTGCGCGCGCAGTGGGCACCAAGGCGTCCCGGGCGGCCGCAATGATATTCGCCTCGCGTGCCACCATGTCTGTAGCGGCGGTCATCACCTCGGTGAGACCAACGCGCGGGTCAGGCTGAGAAACCGCGCTTCGGATCTTCGGCGCGACGTCCTCCCGGATGCACTGATCCAATGCTGCTTTCACCAGATGTTCCCTGCTCGGAAAATGTCTATACAGGGTTCGCGCCCCAACGCCCGCCTGGACGGCTACCTCTTCCAAGGAGGCCTGTGGACCTTCGTCCAGAAACAAAACTCGGGCTGCCCGGATGATGCGTTCGGCGTTTCGTGCTGCGTCGGCTCGAAGCGGAGATTCAATGCTGTTCACTCTCACACCATACTATGTGGCAGTTCTCTGCCAGTAATGCTAACGTCAAATATGGCAGTGTACTGCCATATCACAACAAGAAGGGGCAATAGCGGTGACGACAATTGGAATAATCGGTGCAGGAATGATCGGGAGAGCTTTGACTCGGCTCGCGGTCAATGCGGGTATGGAGGTGATTCTGAGTAACTCAAGGGACCCCAGCACCTTGGCCGAGGTAGTGTCGACGCTTGGACCAAATGTACGGGCCGGATTTCCAGCTGAAGCTGCCCACGCGGGCCCAGTGGTAGTAGCAAGCATTCCGCTTGCGAACTATGGGAAATTATCTCCGGCAGATTTGGCAGGAAAAGTGGTCATAGACACCATGAATTACTACCCGGAACGTGATGGGCACATTGCCTTGCTTGATGAGGGCGCATCCACCTCCAGTGAGCTTGTGCAGAGTCACCTGTCGGACAGTTTCGTCGTGAAGACCTTCAACGCCATCTCGTTTGCGAATCTCGCTTCCAGCGCTAGACCTGCCGGCGCCTCAAGTAGGAGCGCGCTTCCGTTCGCAACAGATTCCCAGCAGGCTGAAGATGTAGTTAGTGATTTTATCGACCGGATCGGGTATGACGCCGTCTTTGCTGGAAGCCTCGCAGAGAGCTGGCGATTTGAACCAGGCACACCTGTCTATGTTGCGCCATACATGCCAAGCACTCGTCCGGAAAACATGTCGCCGGCGGAGGGCCTCCGATGGATCGTTGACACACCCGGAACACCTGTCCCAAGCAGCCACGTGAGGACGCTTTTGCAGCAGGCCGTTCGTGTAAATCCTGGAGGGCTAGTTTCCGTGGGCGCTTAGGGGCTCCCGAAACGCCACGAGGTGGGGCGCAGGAACTCGTCCGCGCCCCACCTTGCTTGGTGAGTAGATCCTGGAAAACCTTGTCTCAGCGTGCAGAGCCTGGATCATTGGGGCGTGTTGTGACCTGTTCCATCAAGTCGCCAAGCCACGGCAGATAGCCGCGCTGATAGTTCATTCCTTCGGGTAGCCCGTTGATGGAGACATCAGAGCCCGAGATCTCTATAGAGATCCGGCCATTGGCCATCGGAGCATTTGTGATCCGCAGGTTCCCGTAAGACTCCGGTAGGACCGGATCCATCCACACTTTGCCCAGGGAAACATGGGGGTCATAGCGCATTAAGGTGGTTATCAGCATGATCGGGGTGGTGGCGGCCCACGCCTGAGGCGAGCAGGCCGTGGGATAGGGCACCGGCTGTGCGTACCGATCTCTGCTGAAGCCGCAGAATAGTTCCGGCAGGCGGCCATTGGAGTACTCGGCGGCCTCCAGCAAGGCCGTAGCGATGCGCTGCGCCTCCTCGACGAAGCCGTAGCGCATAAGGCCAACCATGATGATGGCATTGTCATGTGGCCAGACGGAGCCATTGTGATAGCTTGCAGGGTTGTAAGCGCCCATGTCCGTCGCCAGCGTGCGCACGCCCCAGCCGCTAAACATCTCCGGCGACATCAACCGGTCAACGACCATCCGCGCCTTGTCTTCATCCACGATTCCGTTGGCCAAACAGTGCCCCATGTTGGATGCACAGGCATCGACAGGGCGCTTGTCCTTGTCCAAAGCAACCGCGTAGTAACCCTTTTCCGGAAGCCAGAACTGCTCGTTGAACCGCTTCTTTAGAATGGCCGCGCGTTCGGCGAGTTCGGATGCGCGGGTTACGTCGCCGGCGTCGTAGGCCATCCATGCGCGCGCCATGTAGGCGCTGTAGACGTACGCCTGCACCTCACATAACGCGATTGGCGGCTCTGCAAGTCTCCCATCGGCGAAGTTGATGCCATCCCAGGAATCCTTCCATCCCTGGTTGATGAGCCCCTGCACACTAAGGCGCTCGTACTCAACAAAACCGTCGCCGTCCTTGTCGCCATAGTGCTCAATCCATTCCAGGGCGCGGTCGGCGTGCGGCATGAGCGCGGCGATGGTCTCTTTTGCAAAACCCCACCGGCTCACCTCACCAAGCACGATCAGGAATAGAGGCGTCGCATCGACGCTGCCGTAATAGGCTGACTTGCCACCCAGAGCCAACCCTGTGGAAACATCCAGCCTGACCTCATGCAGTATTTTGCCGGGTTCCTCCTCGCTGGCCGGATCAACTACGAAACCCTGACGCTCAGCCAGAGTCTGCAGGGTTCCTAGTGCCAGCGACGGGTCCACCGGAAGGGCCATCGCAGAAGCCCACAGCGAATCCCTTCCGAACAGAGTCATGAACCATGGCGCACCAGCCGCCACCACCACGCGGTCAGGATGCTGCGGATCCTCGATTCTGAGTGAACCCAAGTCGTCGTAGCTACGACGCAGCGTTCGCTCAATGGAGCCGTTTCCTATTTGGAAAACTGGAATTTTGGCCACCCAAGCCCGACGACGTCGATCGCTTTCGGATAGTCCGTCCGCATCTGGATGAGCGAATGGGGCCACGGAATCCGCTCCGTCCGAGACGGGTACTACGCTCACCAAAGCACTCCAATGCCCGTGCTGTGGAACTGCTGCTCGAAAGGTAACAGCGTCCGGCGTCACGTCGGCTCCCGGGGCTGTCACGACTACGGCCTTGCGGAGGTTTTGCCATCGCCCCTGAATGGATAATGAGTCATCGACGTACTCGCGGGACTCTTCCCAAGAATGCTGTATCCGCGCAGCCTTAACCTCAAACACATCGGCAAAGTCCGCTTCGACTTTAAGAACGATCACGCAGTCAATGGGCTCCGTCGAGTAATTCCAGACCGTAATTTCCTCCAATATTCCGGCACCAAGATCCCGTAGCCGCTCCACAACCAGCGGGCTATCGGCATACGCGTCGGACCGAGGAACGCGACCAGCGAACAGTGCGCGATAGGGTTCTTTGACCTCCGCCGATAAAGGCTCAAGGGGCTGATCGTTTACGGTCAGCGTCCAGCCGGACAATATGCGCGTGTCCCGATGGAAGACCCCATGCGGGTACTCGGGAAGGATGTCACCGTTGGGCAGGGAGATGCAAAAGTTTGACCCCTCCACCAAAGTGACAGTGCCACCCAACGGCCCAGCCGCGGTGTCAGCGTTCCACCCTGCTGCCATCCCGGCTCCTTAGGCGGGTTCTCCTCTGCCGGCGGCGGCGAGTCTATCGAAAGCGGGTCTCGTCGTCGCCTGCTGTCTAGATCGACGCTACGCTCGTCGCGAGCGAGACGCCATAACCTAAATCAGGGAATTAGTGCGTGGAACTGCGGCACCCATGATTTGAATTGCGACTTTGTCTCCCTACGGCGGCTTTCACCTTGAAACCATGAAAAGGAGGCATGCAAATTTTTGTCGGTCGTTCTCGAAGCGGCACATATCTGCAGTCTGCGAGGGGTCTTTTCGGCTGGCAGCATAGTTCCAGATGGCTGGTGTCGGAACTGTGGCGGCCAGGATGACTTCCCCGTCAACGGCACCGCCGCCGTGAAGCTCTACGGCAACCTAGAGTCGGCTATGGCATGTCGAGGTGGGTTTTGTAGGCGGTGTTTTTGTTGGTGTTCCAGCCGGCGATGATGCCGGCTCCGAGCATTTGGTCGGTGAGTCTGGCGAAGCGGTAGCCGGGGTCGGTGTCGAGGGCGAGTTGGAGGTATTGGTGTGCTTTGGAGCCTCGGCCTTGCCTCCAGTTGATGTAGCCGATGGTGGTGAGGATGGGTGCTGCGTGTTGGGGGCTGGTTCTTGTGTAGGCGTGGAGGAGTAGTTGTTGTGCCCATTCGATGCGGGACCATTTCGGTGGGGTGTTGGTTTGGGCGAAGAGGATGTGTTGTGGTGGTTCGTCGATTCCGGGGATGTCGGTCATGAGCCGGTCGCGGATGTGAGGGAATTGGAAGCTGGCGATCAGGCTGAGGCAGTCCTCGTCGGTGGGGAAGTCCCTTGATTCGAGCATCCTTGTCCAGAGCAGGCTTGCTTCTCCTGCGGTTTCGTCAGGGGGCTGTGTGCGGATGGTGTGCATGCGTTCTTCGACGGCGGTTGATTTTGCTGTTTCCTGTGTCGCGGCTGGCAGCATGATTCGGTTGGTGGGTTCGATGGTGCTGCCGCGGTAGATGAATTCGGCATTGACCTGGCTGTACTCAGTGGAACTGATGGGGAGGCTGATGTCCTGCCCGGGCTCGCTGTCGTAGGGGGAGTATGCGTCGTCGCTGACGAAAATCCCGTCTCGAATGGTGATGGCATTCTCTGCGAGAACTGCAGTGAGAGCTGCAATCGTCGCTGCGTGCGGTTTGGGCTGTCCTGGCTCCGATTGGGTTGAGGTGTAGACGGCGAAGACGATGCTAGTCGCGGTGGTGTCGCTGGTCAGGTAGCTGCTTACGGTGCGGGCGTAGGGGAGTTCGTTTCCTGGTTGGCGCGGGAGGTCGATGCGGAGGGTCGCGCCGACTTTGTTCTTGTCCAGGGTGATGCAGACGAGGCTCTCCGTCGGCCAGAAACCCAGGGTATGGCCGATAAAGCTGAGTAGGTCTGCTGGGTCTTTGATGGTGAGCTCATTCATTGTCCTGTTCCTTGCCCTTGTGTTTTCATTTGAGGTCGTTGGTCCTGTGGGCCGTTCTGATAGGGGACCTGTGCGCTGGGAAAGGGCCGGAGTGCAACTTGGGGGACCGGGACAGTGCCGGAAAGTTCGGGAGGAGAGAAGCGACGCAGGAGCGCCGAGCGAAGTTTCCGGATCGGTTCCGGCGCGTGAGCGCCCTGGTTGCGCGGAGAGCCTGCCCAGCGATGATCGGAATATCAGAATGACAAACAGCGGTGTTGCTTCTGGCCTTTCATGGGCGGACGTGCCCTCCACGCCATGACGTCAGCGGCTACTATCTTGGGCACGGAAGCCACGGGAGTGGTGGTTGGCCAGGGCGCAAGTTGCAGGTGCATCTACGTCAGCGTTGTGCGCCTGGCATCGAAATGTCAGGCCGCCGCTGACGGATCATTTTCAAGCCGTGGTGCTTATCGGGCGTCGTAGATTTGCCGACGGGACGCGCCAAGGCGCTGAACCTGGGTGAGTAGTGGGCTGGTTCTGTGCAGGCAGACATATGCGCCGTTATCGGTCCTTCCTGGCGCTGAGGAGAGCCGAGGCTCTCGTGGGGGAGCCGATGGGGGACGTGCGGCCACGGTACAGGAGCCCGATCCCCTATCCAAAGCGGCGATAGCGGAACACGGATACCTGTCCGACGAGCGAGGGTGCTCGTTCGATGGATGGACTTGATGGCTCCCGTGCGGTTTTCGACCCTCTTACGAACGCTTCCTCCGATTCAGGTGCATGGCGATCTCACGCCTACTGTGACTTATTCGAATGCTGATATGAAATATCCACCGCCTTGAATCCCGCGGACTTAGAATCGCCCATACGAGGAAACTGGTTTTTCGTATGTGAATTTATGGGGGTGCGTGGTGGGATTCCGATATCGCAAATCGAAGAGCTTTGGTCCGGTGCGGATCACAGCGTCAAAGCGGGGGTTGAGCGCCAGTGTTGGGGCTGGACCGATTCGCGTCAGAAAGTCCACGACTGGTCGCACAACAAGCACTGTTAGGGTCCCAGGGACCGGAGTTTCTTATGTGTCGAGCAGTTCAAGTCGTCGTTCCAAGCAGTCCTCTGCTGGCCGGTCGTCCCGATCAAACAATGTCCCTTCTGTCCGCCCGGTCATTACCAACGAGACCTGGCGGGTGCTTCTTGCGACGGATGGGACGGCGCCGGCATCAAAGTTTCAAAGGGACTTCGTGCGTGCTTCTGTTGCGCGAGTAACGGGGAAACGGCCGAGTCTCTTGCACCTAACCTTGGGACAGGCGGCGAGGGTCCTTGAGCATGTCGGTCAGAACCCGACCAAATTGAACAGTAGCGGTCGTGGCGTGGCGTCCATAGAGAAGGCCGGGCTGATCGCCAAGTGGGTGTTGTTCGGGCTCTTGCTGTTGTTTGTCACGGCCTCTTCGCCGGCCGGATTTGTTGTTGCTGCAGGAATCGTTGGACTCGTGTTCCTGCTGAGGAGGAGGCGCCGGAACAGGCAGGCGTGGGAGGATGAAAATTGGGCGACCAATAACGTGACTGCTTCTGAGGAAAATCGGGATCTGGGCACCAGCGGTATTGAGCCGAGCGATGAAGTGGTTCCAGAGAGGTTCGTCTTGGCCGCGGAGGAAGCGCTCGAAAATACCCCGCTGGCCCGCGCGACCACGCCTGGACTCCGGGCCCCGTACGCGATTTCACTTGGACGCTCAGAATGGCCCAACGTGGAAGTGGTAGGCGAGCATGCCTACGGCAAGGCGATTAATGCTGCTCTGCGCTCCAGCGGCGCGCGGACCGCTCCTGGCAGAGACAGTGACGTGGAAAGCGTCCCCGTCGACCTCGTTGCCGAGCCTGACAATCCTTATGACTCGAACGCGATCAGTGTTCGCTGGAATAACAACGTTCTTGGCTATCTTAGCCGTGATGACGCGGTGCGGTACGCTCAGCCAGTCAAAAGGATTATCGCCAGTGGGCTCACTGCTGCGACGACGGCCCGGATTTGGGCGTACGACGACGGCAGCCAACTTCGCGCCAGAGTCACCGTTTCGCTTCCAGAACCCGAGATCATAGCACCGCTCAACGACGCTCCCGCGGGACTCACCACACTTGTGCCATGGGGAACGGCCATTCAAGTGCTCAAGGAAGAGAATCATTTCGATGTTCTGTTCAACCATGTGCCGCCGACAGGTGTTGGTCTGTTGCTGGTCAGTATTCACAGGGAGATTCGCAGGCTTAAGAACGGGACCGAACGCCCATTTGTCGAAGTGCGGCTCGACGGCAAACGCGTCGGCGAACTGAGCAACGTCACTTCCGCCCACCTGCTTCCGCTCTTGGAACACACCGAAGCTGTCGGCGAAACCGCGGTTGCCTACGCAAAAGTAACGGGATCTGCTCTCGCGGCACAGCTCGTTCTGCACGCGGCAAAGGCTACGGAGATTAGCAATGATTGGCTGTCAAAAGGACCGCATCCAGTCCCCGACCTCCTTCCGTGGACCAACCACTATGAAGTCCCCCGCGCCTACGCCAAATGAAGAGTTTTAGATCGGTGATTGGGGCGATTGCCACAAGATGACGTGACCCTTTCCGTCAGCGGCCATTCTCGTAGGCAGCAGGGAGCAAAATCGGAGCATTTCCGTACGGGCCTAAGGGGCCTGTGAACAACGTCCACACTTTCCGCCCCGGACTTGGCCGTACTGCTGTCGGACTGGCCCGGATTTCGCATGTTTTCGGGAGTTCCCAGTGTTTCCAATGCCTGGAATCCCGTTCGAGTCCCACCTCGGGCACGGCATAACCCCTCCTCAGAGGGGTTTTTGCTTTTAAGTGTTGACAAAGGTTGACAAGTCCCTCTGATTGGGACCCCCGGATGGTGCCTGGCCGCCGGGTGCGGCCTTTTCAGTTTGGGTCGGGGGAGCGGGCTCAGCGCCGTGGCAGGTGGGCGCTCCGCTGGCTCTGAGCTGGGGTCATTGGGTTCCTTCTTTCTGTTGCGTCCGGTAGGTCTGGAGTGGCCTACACATCTTTATGGGCCAGGGGAGTAGGCACGACATGACTTCGGGAGATTTCTGTTTCGTCGGTTTCAACCATCGGATCTTCCTTCCCTCACGGCACCGAAGAGTCGCTTTGTCGGGCCAAAGTGGGTGTGTACAGTGTGCACACTTAAGTCTGTTTTGTTTTCGACCACGGTCTGCTCTCTCTCTTGCCGTCAGGTGTTCATTCCGCCCGGCGGATCAGGCAACATGACCAAGGCGAAATCCATGGCGCTGCGTCGACGCTTCGTCTCACTCCGGGTGAGCACCCGCATTCCCGCGACGCATGGCGACAGGGGTGTGCTGTCTCGGGTCCAATGGATTGTCGAAATGAGGTCTAACGCTGCGAGTCGCTGACGTCAGACACAGGCTCAACAAGCCTTACCCGGAGGCCAAACCCCGCCGGATCTGACGTCAGGTTGCGGTGTGCTCGAAGGTCGGGCCCTGGCCTTCAGCAAGGTTTCATCCTCTGTTTCGATGGTCACCACAGCCAGCAGAGGTGAGGGCCCGAGACAACACCTCACCGTATTTGTGCCAGCACCTTTGTTGTTACCGGGAGGCTTGGTGACCCAAACCTTTGGCTCTTACGAAGATTCGTTCTCTTCATCGGCTTCATCGCCATCGGAATCAGGTTCTACGGGATCTTCCGTTGAGTTCCAGTCGGTTGACGCTAAGAGGTGCATTTTGAATGCTTCAGGGTCGCGGGTGACATACGCTTCAAGTATGAGCTCCCGCAGCTTCCGAAGTGATTCAGCGCTGTAGCTGCGCTGCCAATCCACGACCGGGCCCGGCATTTGCAGGTTCTCGTGCCAAGTGTCACCAACAAATGGCTTGTAGTTTAGATTCAACTTGGTCGGCGGGATGTTCCCAATCAAGGATGCATAGAACTCGGAGAGACCGCCGGCCGGCGCAGGATTCTGTGATTTTTGAGCCACTTGGATCTCTTCGCGGGCTTGAGTGACTGCTTTCGGTATGTCTTTGCCAGCGAAGTCAGGCAGAAGTTCATCGAAGAGTTGTGTCGGGTTTAGCAGCGTTAGGCGCTGCCCGGTTTCTTCCCAGAATTCGTCGAGCAGTTCAGTGTGCGGTCCAACGACAGTGTTGCCGACTTTCTCCCACCAATCAGTCTTGCTGTCCCGGGTGACAAAGACCAGCGGGCTCTTCGATGCCTTTGCCCGTTCAATGCATTCGCGCCAGATGAAGTAGTCCCCGTACTGGTTCGATGACTTACTGCGATCCTCGAATCCGGGAGGTTGGAGCCGTTCGAATCGTTCCTTCCCTTCAACCTCGCGCTGGGCGAACCACTCGGTCGAAGGCCGCTGTGCTGTCCGGTCGTCAAAGAGGTCCAACAGCGATTCCAGAATGTTGTCGTCTCGACTGGACGAGGCCCATTGGGTCAGCTGATTTCTCTGCTTTTTGAGTTTGGCTGTATAGCTCTTCACCTCGTTGAGGAACTCGGCTTCGTCCGCATCATCTCCCACATGGGTCTTTTTCCCGGAGGTCTCCTTGATCACACGGGTCAGAGACGACAGGGCGGCCAATCTGGCATCGTGATGCTCTGTGAGTGAGGAGCGGACTGTGGCTCGCCGACGGAAGAATTCCCAAC
The DNA here is from genome assembly GCA_050627125.1 of Arthrobacter sp. 21a14. Classification (GTDB taxonomy): domain Bacteria; phylum Actinomycetota; class Actinomycetes; order Actinomycetales; family Micrococcaceae; genus Arthrobacter. The sequence goes on from CP192487.1 coordinate 2,958,401, forward strand.
CTACGTGGTGGGGCAGCCATAGTCGAGCCTTGGCGTCTTGAAGAAGTTTCAGGAAGTAGTTCGATGTGTCCCTCGAGTACCTGTAAAGGTCCAGAAGCACATTGGTGTCCAGAACGATGATGGATTGCTCGGCTGCTTCTTTGCCGGCCTCCGCACCCAGCGGGATCAATCCTTCAAAAATGTTCCTCATTGCGCCCTCACCCACAAAGAACCCCCCCGGCCACCGCGGTTTAAGCGCTGCCCGCGGACATCGCCATTTTGCAAGATCCTACCGTAGGGCATGTGTCCCTGCGGAAGACCTGGGTTTGCGAGATGTGCGGCGTGAGCTTCTAGTATCGATGACGCTGCTGCTGATCGGCGGGGCTGCAGGAATCAGTGGACTTGACCTGAGCGGCCAGCGCCGAGAACAGGTTCGATAGAAGAAGAAGTCCAAGGCGAAGGCCGAAATACCAACTTCGTAATAGGTCTCTGCGACCCGACGATTGCCGCTTGCGCGTGGCCGCGATGACTTCAACGGTGATGGAGCCGCGGATGTGATTGCCCGCGACACGAAAGGAAATCTGTGGCTGTACCCATGCACTGGCGACTGCGGGTGGCAGAACGGCGTACAGATCGGCTGGGGGTGGAATGTCATGACTCGATTGGCAGCCGTTGGCGATTACGACAACGATGGCAAGGGCGATGTGATCGCCCAGGATGCTAGTGGAACGATGTGGCTTTACCCGGGAAACGGCAATGGCGGCTTTACAGGTCAGCGTTGGGCTTTGGACATTCGCGGCCCGAAACCCTTCGGATAGAGGTCTCCGTTATAGCGGGAGCTCACGGGCAATCTCAATGGGGCCTGGCATTTGGGTTGCACCACTGGGTCTTGTCCCTGGATTTTCAGGGCCGGGATCTGTTGCCGCTGCTCAGGCCGGCCCAGTAATCTCGCGACACGCGCGTGTCGCTGGGGTGCGCTGGAACGGGGGAGCGTAGTGCGCCGTCTTGTCATGATTCTGTCTGCTGCGGTTGCCATGACATTGGCCCAGCCGGTGGTGGCTGCTCCCGCGCGGGCGGTCGCTGATCGCTCGGGAGAAGGACAGCCACGCCTATTGCGTGGTATGCGAGGGGTAAGACCGACAGAAAAAGCTGGTCGCCTTTGATTGATCCACGCCGATGCCCTGATAGGGCCAGTTTGCAATCTAGTGCGGACACGGCAGGTGGGTGTCGGAAAGGGCAGATTTCAACTGTAAAGTCATCGATGTGATGTACGAACACTCGGTCTACCAGAAGGCCGCCGACTGGTTGTACGAGGTGATACAGGACGTCAGCGGGGAAGCGCTCTTGGCGAGTCCCTTTCTTTCATACGACGTCTGTAAGCGGCTGGCGGCAATAGCCCAGCAGTCAGACGGTTCGTGGACGCTCTTTACCTGCTTGGACCCGAGCGCCGTCGCGAACGGCTACCTTCGCGTTGATGGACTCGCCGAGCTGAAGCAGGCGGGCGTTTCCGTCCGACACGTAGAGAGATTGCACGCCAAGACGTTCGTTGTCGGGGAACGGGGCTTCCTAGGGTCTGCCAACCTTACTGGCGCCGGCCTCGGCAGCTCCGTGGCCGCCAACGTTGAACTGGGTGTTGAACTCGGGGCGGCCCAAGTTGCTGCCGTGCGGCAAGCCATGGGCACATAGTCCAGCCGTGCTGTATCCGATGCGGACCTCGAACGGCTTCTTGTACAGGCTAGGCAGCTCACGGTGGCGCATAAGCCTGCGTCTGACGGATTGGACAGCGAGTCCGGGTTGGCTCTCGTTGAGCGGCTCCTCCTTGATGCCCGGGACGAGGACCGTACGTTGTGGCTGAAATCAGAGTACGGCGAACCGGCTCTGGACCAATGGCGCGATGAGTGGTTTTTCGGCAGCCCCGCCAAGGGGAGACCAAGTATCAAGGAGGGGGATCTGGTTGTCATCTCCGCACAGAACAGAGACTGTTACGCGGTGGTCGAGGTGACGTCGGAGCCGCTGTATATTCCGGATGACTACCGCGCCGAAGGCGGCGACGAAGCAGATCGGTGGCCATGGGTCAGCCGGACCAAGCCGCGGTTCGTGCCGAGTGAATTGCTGGAGCTCAAGGCCCATGAACTGGTTCGAAGTACCGGTGGCTTGCAGAACGGACACATGAGGCTGAAATTCGACCAGTTCACGTTCGCGGTTCGGTCGTTGGCGAGGCTTGTCACTGAGTAAACGCGGTTACTCAACGGCTGATGCGTCGGTCAAGGGTGACTGGTGGCCTTGTCGTGGCAACACCTTGCAGCAGTTGCGCGCCGTTGGTTGAATCGCAGTAGCCCTGAATCTCGGCGAAATCGAACTCCTTGGTGTTGTGGTTGTCGAGAACACAAACGTCGGCCAGCGGTGCAGGGCTTTCGGGGTAGACCCGGGCGAATTCATGGAGAAGAAGCGCGAGCTTGTCCCGGAGCAGGTCGTCTTTCTTGAAGCCGCCTTCAGCGGTCGCTCCGATCTTGAGTTCGCTGATGACGGCGAGATCTTTCAGCAGACCAAGCCCGGGTTCGTCGGACGCCTTGCCTAGTCTGTTAGCGTAGCGGCATCATGATGCCCGGCGGGCGTGTGATGACGGCATCGGTACCGCTTCGCCGTTCCTATATCTGGCCTCCAGAGGTGACTGGGACAGTTTTGTATGGATTTCGGGCTCCTTTTGCATTGCCCTCTCTGGCCCGAAGACGTTGTCGGGACGACCACCACAGGGGCAAAAAAGAGAGTGTGGACAATGTCCACACTCTCCACCCCCGGACCCTCTCGTGTACCCACCGGACACTCTCGTATACCCACCGGACTGCCTCGGATTCCGCAAGTTCCCGCCACTTCGCCGCAATGACAAGGCCAAGAATCCCGTTCGAGTTTCACCTCGGGCACGTGTTTTCCCAGCTCCGGGGCGTGTTGGCCGCTGAGTGTGCACAAATGTTTACGGATGCCCCTCCGGGGCCTCTTCTGCTGGCCGTTTGTGTAGCTGTGTTGTTCCTACCGGGGAATGTTTTCACTAATTCATTGCGGACATTGGCAGGGCCAACCGACCTAAGACGAATTTCCTTGGATTCGCGGCACAGTCGGGCTACTTCCTTGAACGAGCTGTCCGTCTAGTCAGGCTTCTGAAGCTACCCGGAGCGCCGCGAGGGCGTAGGCCCAGGGAATGCGTTCTTGTTCGAGCCGGACACCGCCGCGTTCGCCGAGCCCGTCGACGACTGCCAGCTCGTCAGGTTCCAGATACGCGAGTGCGCCCGTCGCTGGTGACGGCTCCGGGACCCAGAGGTCGCCGAACGCATCTAGTGTGCAGAGGTCCATGAGAACCGTGCGGGGCGCCAGCGCTTGGGCCCGAAGGCGGTTCAGGATCGCGAAGCCGTGGGTGTCCAGATCGCCCCAGTACACAAGCGGAGCGGACGCGGCCCACGGGAGCTTGCAGATCCGGTCCACGGCGTAGCCCGAGCCGTGTACGACGACGGAGCCCGGCCACACAGGCATCGCAAGGACCGACTCGAGGTTCTCGAAGACGAACACGGTCTGAGGGCGGACCGTGAGACTGGCCACTTCGCAGAGCGGCGCGGCCACATCGGAGAGGCCACCCGGAGCGAGAGCTGGGTCGAGGAACCGCATCCGAATGAGATCCGGCTTGGCCGTGAGCCCAAGGTCATCCCGGCCTGTTGCAGCCCGGTGCAGCCTAGCGACGAGCGATTCGTGCTTGCCCACCCACTTCGTGTCCACGCCCCGGATCGGTAGCTGCCGGATGTAGAGGCCGGACTCGGGATGCCCAGACAGCCATGCCAGGACGGCCGAGAGCCTGCCAAAGTCGGCGTCGTCGAGGTCCGTGATCGCTCGGGTCGAACGCATGACAGCGTCGCGTAGCTCGGCCGCGCCGCCCGGGTCGCCGCCGTCGGCAAGCGCGATAAGGGACGCTGCCCTCGAACTTGCCCGATGCCAGTGCGGGATACAGCCTGCGAAGGTGGCGACGTCGTCGGGCGTTGAGAGGACGAGCCTTACCGGGACGCTCTGCCGCCCGATCGATGCCCACGCACGTTCGCCCCACTCGACGCCGTCCTGTCCCGCCCACGAGCGCACCCACGCAACGGCGTTGGCCTGATCGGCGAGTGCTGTCCGCTCCGTCGGGGGGTGCAGCGGCAGCGCAAACGCCGGTGCGGACGGAAGCTCGACCGCCCAGATGCCTGCGTACTTTTCGTACTTCTTGGCGGCCGCAGCACGTGCGGCGGCGACAGTCACGGGAATAGGCATCAGAAGAGCTGGCCCGCTGTCTCCGTTGCCGCTGGAGGCGATCCTTCGGCGTCTACCGGGTCCTCTCGTGCGAGCTCGTCGATCGTCACTAGTCCCACGCGCGATTCCCTGAAGTTGAGGCAACGCACGGCTGCTATCCCGCCGATGTAGTCCTCAAGGGTCTGCAGAAGCTTGAGCGGGGTTGCAAGCACCATGTGGAAGCCGAATTCATGGAACACGTCCATGGCCATGCGTGTGAAGTTCGAGTCCGCTTTGTCGAAGGCCTCGTCCATGATCACGGTTCCGTAGGAGGGGATATCTTCGTCGTCGCCCGCCAGTTGGTAGCGCAGTGCTGCCGCGAGGCAGAACGTCACGAGCTTCTGCCGCTGCCCACCGGAAAGGCCCGCGCCCGTGTCGTGGACCGCGAGCTCGCGGTTCTGGGCGTCGACCTCGGCAGCGACGAAGCGCACGTGCAGCCGAGTGTCGAGTACATGGCTGCGCCAGTTCGCGTCCGCCGATTCACTCGACGCGAGCCTGGACATGAGCGTGTGCATGATGTTGAAGCGCCGCTCGGCGTCAGCACGCTCCTCAAGGCCCCACGAGCCAGTGCTGATGGTCTGTAAATCGGCGAGGAACTGCTTGGCTAGCTCGCCACGGGCCTCCCGGACCCTGATCTTGAGGTACTTGCCAGCGTCGAACTCGGAACGGCGCAATGAGCGATTCACAGGATCAATGCGTTCGTGCACCTCGCGGATCGCGCCGCGGATCTCGGCAGTGAGCTGAGCCACGTTCTGCTGCGACTGCGTCTCAAGGAGCTCGAAGAAGCGATCTTCAAAATCCGGCAGTCGGTCGACCTGGAGCCGCTCAAGGATCGCGAGGAAGCCGTCCCGGTCGGCGACATCGGGACGCAGCTCCGCAGTCAGCGCCGGCCATAGACGACACACGTTACCCGCGGACTTCTCGAATTCACGGCGCGCCGACTCGGCAGCCGCGCGTGACTCCTTCTCCTCGGTGGAGAGGGCGCGCGAGACGTCAAGGGCCACGGTGCTGACGCTGTCGAATGTGATGCTGCGCCGGTTCTTAAGGAACCGCCGTTCGAGCTCACCCGCCAACTCTCCGGGGACCGGATGCTCCGGGTTGCTGGCATCCTCGAGCTTGTGGATCTCATTGGCCACCAGCGATCGGCGCGCCCGCAGTTCAGACGCTTTGTCGTTGGCGCGTCCCTCCGTGGCCTTTACGGCCTCTAATCGATCGCAAGCCTCGCTTGCGGCGGCCTCGGCAGTCCGGAGATCGTGGCTCGCAGCGAGTAGCTTGTCCAGCCTGGTCTGCCGTTCTGCGGTGATCCGCGCGGCCGCGTCCACGTCGACATGGTCCCATTCGACCAGGGTGAGGGCCTCAAGGGCATCGACCCGCCGGCGTCGTGCGTCACGCCGATCCTCAGCCACTTTGAGAGCGTTCTCCGCGTCAACCGCCGCCGCAACGGCGATCCCTCGAAGACTAAGTAGATGCTCAATCTTGTCGTGGTTGTCGAAGCCAAGAACCCAACGGGATCGGTCGTTCACGGCAGCGCGGTCGTCCTTCTCGTGCCGTGTACGGGATCGCTTGACCTGACCCGCCCGAGTGACAGCCGCGTCGAGGATCGCGAGTTCGGCGGGGGAGTCAACGCACTCGTAGTCGTACTGGCGGGTCAGCACGGAGAGCAGCCAATTTTCCATGGTCCCTTGTTTGACCTCGACCCGGTGCACGAGCGAGCGCTCCGAGTGCGGGCTCCGGGCAGGTTCAGGGCGGGACTGGATGGCCTCAAAGACGAGTCGCGTCCCGAGGTGCTGGGCGTCGACGGCGGCACGCACCTTCGCGATATGTGCCTCCGGGACAAGCATGACGGACGCCAGGGGCCGCAGTACCCGCTCGATCGCGCCGGTCCACTCCGAGTGCTCGGGCCGTACTTGGAGAAGCTCCGCCGCGAACGGGAAGGTGGCCGGCGGAAGGCCAGATGCGGAGGCGACCAGCTCGCGCGCCCGCACCAGCCGGTCCTCGATGTTCGATCGTCGCCTTCGAAGGGACGCGACCTCACCGTCGATGTCCGAAACCTTTTGCTTTGCAGCGGAGAGGTCGTTGAACAGGTTTAGCCGGGCATCCTTGCCCGCAGCTTCGGAGGCATCCGATTCGGCACGTTCCCGTTCAGCTGCCACGCGCAGCTCCGCGAACTCCTCAAATGATGACGGGCACTCAATTGAAGAGGCTGCGAGCCTCTGCTCGAGCGTGGCGCGGGAGACGCGGACCATGCGCTCGCGCTCCGCAGCGTTGCCGATCGCCTCTCGCTGCTGGGCCAAGGCCGCGCCGCCGCGTTGCTCGACCTGGGCTTGGGCGGACTGGTACTCGGAGGCGCACTCCGCCGTCGCCACCGCGGCGGTCTTCACCTCGTGCTCGGCCCTTTCGACGGCGGACACCGCTTCGTTGTGCGCCTTGCGCGCGAGTTCGAGCTTCCATGTGTCCGTGAACGAGTTGAGCGCCCCGAAGAGCCGCTCAGCCGAATCCGCCCGGTCAGTGCCGTCCTCGAACCGAGCGGCTGGTTCGCGCAGTTGCCCGAGCGCCTCGACCTGATCACGCGCCTCGACCACCGAGCGATGCGCTTCTGAGAGTTCGGCAAACTGGTCCACGGCGGTTTCGGCGAGGCCAAAGGTCTTCGGGCGGTCGAGCATGAAGGTTCGGAACAAGTCGTCCAACGTGCCCAGGGACTTGGCGGACTGCGTCTTGTGCAGGAGCACGAGCGCGTTGTCGCCGCGGATTCCCAGGGACCGGGAGAACCGTTCGGCGAAGCGCGAGTGCTGGTCCGTGACCAACGCGTCCGGCCACGCCGCATCGATCTTGCGTTTCTCGATCCCGTTGGTGAGGTGCGGGACGAAGTCCGTCAGAGCCACATCCTCGTTGAGCATGAGGCTGAGCTCCGAGACTTCTGCGGGCGCATTGGCGCCACGTTTTAGGTGGTACAGCTTGACGAGGACAATTTGCTTGGGCGATTTGTTGCCCGCTGTACTTCCGAGGCCGTGGGCTGCCTCGCGCCCGTCACGGTAGCTGAGCAGAACTCCACTGAACGTTGCATGTTTGCGCAGGTAATCGCTCGCGACCTCGCCCGTTTCATCGTCCGCGCTGCGTCGCCATGCGCCACGCACGTACGTCACGAGCGAGCGGTCGTCGCCGCGGGCGCTCGTGTCCTGCGCCGCGGCGTTGAACCTCAGTTTTCCACGGGGCGTCAAGACAGCGGCGACGGCATCGACAAGTGAGGACTTGCCTGAGCCCGAATGCCCTGTGAGCAGAAACCCCCGCCTCGCTATGTCCACCGTGTGGTGCCCGTCGAACGTGCCCCAGTTGAGCACCTCGAGGCGTTCGAGCCGCCACTGGCCGGTCCGGATTTGGCTCATGCGTCCTCCTCATCGCGGTCCGCACTGTCCTGTTGGTCTTCGTCGCCCGCGCCAACGAGCCGCCGGTACTCCTCCTGGATTGCACGGATTTCCTCAGCCCCGAATACAAGTCGCAGGACGGGCGAGACCTCGAAGCGGCCTTCTGTGCTCGTCGAAGCGAGGAGGCCGTAACGGACCATCTTGTTCCACGAGGCCTCGATGCGTCTGGCGAATCCGGCCGGATCCGCCTTCTCGTGTCCTTGGTAGACCTTGAGCTGGTCGGCGATCTCGTCGCGGCCCACGATCGTCTTCGACCCGCCGGCGTCGTGCAGGAGCTGCTGGCGGAGGTGCAGGAGGAGCACCGTGTCGAGGAACGTAAGCGAGGCGGTCCGCAGCACCTTGGGCAGTTCAGGGCGTTCGACGGCGGCGCCCACGTTCCGTACGAAAGCCACCTCTGCCTCGAGGTCAAGTACGAGATCCAGGTAAAGGTCAGCCAGGCGGGACCGGATGGGGGCCTCGTCTGCGAGAAGCGCGGACCAGAGATTAGCCTGCCGGGCAGACGAGAGGTATGGACCCTTGAGAAGTTGGACGAGTGCTCGACGCGATCGGTCGCGAAGCCGGCCCATGTCGCCGTCCCAAAGCTCCGCGGAGGCCGGTTGCTCATAGGTTTCGGGGAGCGGGGAACGGTCGAATCCGTCCATCGTCGTCTCAGGCGACATGCGTGTCATGGGTGGTCCTTTTGATTGGGCGAGCGCCGATCGGATCGGTAAACAGGTAGCGTCCGACAGTCCCGCGCCGCGCTGTGCCGCGGGACGACTCCCAGATGACTTCCTCGCGCCCATCGAGTGGCCGGGCGTGCTCCTCCGCCAAGACAAGCAGGCCCACGACGCTCGCCACCCCTTGGGTGGCCGGCCGCAACGCGAGGATGTCCGCAATCGTCGCGGCACTGAGCTCGGCAAGGGCCGCGTTGACGTTCCCGCGAAGCTCCTCCATGTCGATGTCGGAGGCACGGGCGAGCTCGCGGAGTTGCTCAATGTCGACAGGCTCCTGACCGTGCGCTACAACGTGGGCTGGCGCCGCAAAATCGCCGGGATTGTGGAGGCTCAACGCGGAAACCGAATCGATGGGGACGCTCGAGAGGTCTAGTGTCAGGGCCGTCTTGGCATACGGCTTCACGGTGTCCGAGGTGTCGAGCGCGAGGCGAAGGGCCGAGCGGAGCTCGCGGTTGATGACTCGTTCCTCGAGAAATTCCTGCGACTGGACGAAGCGGCGCAGGCTGCGGCTGAATGCCGTCATCACACCGTGGATCTCGGAGCTGCGGTCTTGGAGGGTTGGGAGGATGCGGCGCAGGGTCTTCGCCTGCTGGCCCGTGACCGTGTCCATGAAGTCTCGGCTGAGCAGGTCCTGGACGCTCTCCTCGAACTCGATGCCCCGTTCGGGGTCGAGCAGCAGAGCGTAGAAGCCAGCGAAGCTGCGTCCGGCATCGGAGGAGGCGAGGAGGTCCACTCCGAGGAAGATGTCGTCGAGGACAGCGCCGCGGCTACCCTCCTGGTCGATGAGTTTCTCCCGGAGATCCCGGTTGAGCCTCTCGAGTTCGGAACGCACCCGCGCGAAGTCTGCGGGGACCTCATCTATAAGTGCAAGGATGTCACGCAGCCGTTCGGAGGCCTGCGCTGGGGCGAGGACGTCGACGTCGCCGGCTAGCACGCGTTCGATCTGTGCATCGAGCCTAGCGCGCTCGTCCTGAAGGCCTGAGAGGCGGGAGCCGATGTCGGGATCGGTGTCGCGCGCGAGGGCCCGCAGGCGCTCAATGACCGTAGCAAGTCGCGATTCGGTGACGGAAGCACGAGGCGCCGACAATTGGGACGCGAACCGGATCGCGGTGAGCGCACCCTGGGAGAGCTCAAGCGTCTCCTCGCGGGCGTCCTCGGCCGCGCGGCGGATGAGGATCCCTGCCGAGCGCCATTCGGCACAATACTGCTGGGCTGTTTGGGGCAGTTCGAAGCTGTGGGAGCGGAGCTCTTCGAGGTCGTCCTCGATCCGCTCGAAGAGGACCGGAGCAGCGACTCGCCGGGCCTCACCGCCGAGTTGCTTTTCGAGGATCGCGATCGCGACCGGAGCGTTACGCGCGCGGAGCATGGCCCAGGCGGGATCCGACGCCTGGAGGCGGCTGGCCTCGAGCGCGGTGCGCAGAATGCTCATCGGTTTATCCTAATGGCCATCACTCCGACAGGAAGCGATGCATCGCTCTCAAGAGTCTGAGGTGCGCCATTTCCGCCCGTTATTGAGCAGAGTGGCATTCCGCGTTCATCGAGCGCCGATCTTGTGAGGCCGATGATTCATTCCTCGGCTTCGGGCTTGAGGGTGGTGGCCGCGTCTAGGGCGTCGTCGACGACGATGAGGTAGTTGTCCCGGCCTGCGGACAGGGGAATGGAGTGCTCGCCGTATTTGTTGTATGCGAGGTCGACAGCGTCGCTGGCGTTGGTGATGTTGAGCCGGCGGAGGAGCCGTGCGATGTCGAGGATGTCCTTGTCTCGTTCTGCGGCGATTTTCATGGCCAGGAGTGTTTCTGTGTCTGCTGCTTGGATGGTGAGTCCGTCGAGGTGTTCGAGTTCGACCCAGCCGGCGTTCTCCGGGAGGAAAGCCGCAGCGTTGGAGTTGAGCCAGTCGGGCGCGAGGTCGTAATCCGCGGCCATGTCCGTGACGACGGCGTCGACAGCGGTCTTGTCGGCGTAGCTGGCGTCGATGTCGGCGGTGGGGCGGTTGCCGATTCCTTGCAGAATGAGGGCTGCGCCGCCGACGAGTTTGATGTCGCCGTGGATGCCGCGCTCTTGCAGGCGGCGGCCGAGTTCTTGGAGGAGGGCGTGGATTTGTGCTGCTTTGAGTTCTCCGCCGTTCATGCGGCAACTAGGCTGCGTTCGCGGATGCAGACGTTCATGGCGGCGAGTTCTTCCGGTGTTTCGGACATGGTGAGTTGCTTCATGGGTTCGCGGACGTGCCGGTAGGACTCGGCTGGCATCCATGCCGCGTCGAGGGGTTTGATGCGTTTGGTCCAGGACGGTGCAGTCTGGCCGAGCCGGCGGGCGGTGTAGTTGGTGATGCCGGCGAGGGCGGCGGACCAATGCGGGTCCCTGAGCCGGGGGCTTCGTTGAAGAAGCGGCCTGCCGGCCCTGAGGGATCCGGTCGCGTAGTCGGCGAGCATCTTGATGGCGAACTCGAAGTCACGGCTTGCAATCAGTTCGTTGAAGGTTTGGGCGTAGTCGCGGCGTGCGGGGTCGTGGTCGCTGCCGCGGGGGATGAGGTCGGTGGCTTCCAGTGACAGGCCAAGGGCCGCCAGAACGGCGAGTGTCTTGCCGAGTTCGGCGCGTTCATGACCGGCTTCGAGATCTATAAGGAACTTTCGTGACACCCCTGCCTTGTCGGCAAGAGCCTGTTGGGAGAGCCCGCGTTCCTGGCGGCGGGTACGGATGATCGCTCCCGCCGAGGCCGGTGAGGTCATGCTGGTCCTGGATGTCATGGTGCCCTCCCTTTCCGATCATTGTGTCACCGAATGGTGACAAATGCATTCCTCGGGGCGCGTTCGTCATCTCGATCCGGTCAGTCATGCAGTGTGTGGCTGAGCGTGTGATGAAAAGGGAGGAAGCATTACTGGATAGCAGGGAGGGGTGTTGCGCGGTGAGTGCGTACGCGAAACAAGATTCCGGCGCCGTCCATACCGACGTTGCTTCCTGCGATCTGCGTGTGCTGGGCTCGTGCTCCTCGGACGTCGTCTGCCTCCAGTTCACAGCACAAAAAAGAGGTGTACACAATGTGCACACCTTGCCCGTCGGACTGGGCCGTACATCGGCCGGATCGAGACGTACTTGGCATGTTTCCGCCACTTCCCACTGTTTCCGAGCCTCGGAATCCCGTTCGAGTCCCACCTCGGGCACGGCATACCCCCTCGTCAGAGGGGGTTTTTGCTTTAACGTGTTGACAGCTGTTGACAGGAGCCTCTGATGTGGTGCCGGCTGGTGCCTGGCCGCCGGTTGGCCTGTTCAGTTACGGGGGAGCGGGCTCAGGGTATTGGCGGGTTGACCCTCCGCTTGCTCTGAACTGGGTTTATGCGATCCTCTCTTTGGTGCGTCCGGTAGGTCGTGGTTGGCCTACACGTCTTCATGGGTAGGCCCGCGAAACACAACATGATGTAGGGGAATCTTCGTCGGAAGTCCCTGAAGGCTCGTGTCTATCAGGACATTAGGCCCTCGTGTCCGACCGCTTGTGCGATCGGAGGTCCTGTGGATGCTGTGCACAGCTGAATTGTTCGACTGCCCGCATCGCCAATGGCTTAGGAGGTCGACGATGGGGCGCCCTCCATGAGCGCTCGAATCGCGCTGCAGATATCCGATTCGGTGCTCACCAAGTTTTTTTGATTGGGCGATGGGGACGGTGACGGCTTGGGCCACAGCACTTGTGAGAAAAAAGGGCCTCACGCTGGCTCGCCACCTGGCCGGGAAAGGCGCAGACGTGGATGCAGGAGAGAATGCTGTCGCCAACTGCGCCGCCGCTGGAAAGTACAGAGCGCTGTGAGGCACCTCGGGGTGAAGGAGCGCGGGGGATTATCCCTGCTTATGGTTCCGCCGACTTTGCAGTCTGTGCCACTGTCACGCTGATGTCGTCTCCAGCTCTGAGGGGTTGGCGGGCGAAGATCCCCTCGTGCGCCAGCACCGGCCGATTGTCTCCAGCAAGTTCGGTGTAGCGCTCTTCGAGTTTTTCTCTTTTCTCGATGCTTCGTTGCCATGCGCGGACAGTCTCCGGGTCTCCGCCGTTCACCTGTTGCCAGCTGCGGGGGCGGTCCTCTTTTGATGGCCCAGGATCGACTCGACCACTCAGGCCTACACGTGGAGGTCTCCTTTTGGCTGCAGAAGAGCAGACGGGGCAGGCGGGGTCGTTGGCAAACATCGACGTGAGGCCAGCTTCAAAATCGTGTCCATTGGCGCAACGGAAGTCATAGAGAATCACTGGTAATGCCCTTGCTCTGCCCACCGTATCTGGCTCGTCTGCTCGGACTCGTGCCCGAAAATCATTTCGGCGTTCGTCCGCTCTTGTATTCGCCGCAGCTTCTCTACTGATTCAAGCCAGAGGAGGTTGTTCCACACAACGGCGGCACCAACTGCTGGTGGGCCGAAGGAGTCCCGCAAGTAGACTGCGTCCGAGGTAAAGATCTTGGTCCCGTCCTCCGCCAGGTCGACCTGAAGCGACATTGTTCCCCAAGTGTGGCCGGGGGTGTCTATGACGGAAACCCCAGGGACAATTTCCGTATCGCCCTCGATGGCATCGATGTTGAGACCTTCGAAGTCCGCTTTTAGGTGTCCTCCCAGGTGCGAGCCCATTATTTCCTTGACTCCCTCCAGTTCCTTACGGTTCGCGACGATCTTGGTCTTGCCGTCGTCGAAGAGCCGCGCGTTACCTGCGTGATCAAGATGCAGGTGGGAAAGGATGAGTAAGTCTATGTCCGAGGGTTCAAGGCCGACTTGTGCGAGCGAAGAGTCCAGGAAACCAGATGCGCTGGATGCATCAGTCTTGACCGGAAAGAAATTGTCCATGCCGCTCTCTTGCCAGCGCGAACTCCAATCACGGGGGACGCCGGTGTCCCAGAGAATGCGTCCTTCGGGGTGTTCAATCAGGACTGCATGCGTTGGGATTTCGCCCCACTCACGCTGACGCTCCTTATTGTTGCGGTCCGCGATGATCCTTCCTGGCTTCAACAGGAGCCACGCCATGTCGGCTTCCATCACCCCGGTCTCCAGAACACGGACCTTCAACTGATCTGTCATCGCACTCCATTCCCTAATCAAGGTCACAGCAGTAGATCGCCATACTGTCAGACGATCGGCCGATCATCAAGACTGGCACTTGCACACAAAAGCTATTGCGCGTGACCTGCCTCATACCTATACTCATGGAACAGCTCGTTATGATTGTCATACATTCGTTCTTCATACAAACGAGTTGGTGCGTATCCGTCGCCGGCTGACGTTGAAGTGGCTGTCAGCCAACTTATAAGGAGTTCAGAATGGTCAAAGAAGACCACGATTGCGTTTCTTCTCCCGGCAGCGGGAAGAAACTGGTCAGGCGTGCGGGGTGGGCATTTGCCGTGGCATCGGTCTTGGCGCTCACTGCCTGTGGCGGCGGGGGTAATGACTTTGGTCCGGCGGGTGGTTCTGGGACTTCAACGTCTTCCGAGTCAGCATTGTCATCCCTTCCGCCTGATGCACAGACCGCTTACCAGAATGCTGACGCGTTGACCGGAAAAACGCCCTACGGTGAATCATGGCAGCCCAAGGGGCCTGCACCATGGACCATTGGCTATACAAGTCCCTACGCGGGCAATTCCTGGCAGACAACGGCCATGGACCACCTGATGAAGGATGTGGTTCCGCGGTACCAGAAGGCTGGCCTCATCAAAGAGGTGATCGTCGCCCAATCAGGGGGCGACGACACGGTGCAAAACCAGCAGATCCGGCAACTCGTAGACCAAGGCGCCGACATCCTGATCGCTTGCTGCTCAGCAAAAACCGCCTTGAACCAGTCCATTGAGTACGCTCATGAAAAGGGAGTACCTTTCGTTGCATGGAGTGGGCATGTGGATTCGCCTTACACCGTCAGTGCTGTGACCAACTACCGTCAGGCCGGAAGCGTCTTTGCGAAGTCAGTCTTCGACAAGATCGGTGGCAAGGGCAACGTCCTGGATGTTCAAGGTGTGCCGGGAGCCACAAATGCCATCGATTTCGAAGCCGGGGTTCAGGATGCGCTGAAGGAATACCCCGAGGTTAAGCTTGTAGGCTCTGTAAACGGGATGTGGTCAGCGCCGGTGACAAAGACCGAGGTGCAGAAGTTTCTAGCGACCCACCCAGGCCAGCTCGACGGCATCGTCGCTCAGCCTGCCTCCGCTACCGGTGCCTTGCAGGCACTGCAGCAGTCTGGCCGTCCCGTGGTTCCGATTAACATCGGTGGCGAAACAGGAGCTGCGTGCTATTGGGTGAACCATCCGGAATTCGCTGACACTGGCTACAATATTTGGCCGCCCAAGGGTGAGATGGAACTTGGCATCGAGACCGCAGTCCGGATCCTTCAGCAGCAGGGGCCGAAAATTCAATCCATTGTTCTAAGCGTGTCGCCCATAAGTTACGACGAAGCCAAGGAGGCCCTCGGGTCCAACTGTGATCCTAACGCCGATGGCTGGCTGGAACCTAAGGATGGGTGGCTTACCGGCACCAAGCTTGATGCTTTCTTCGAGAAGCCAAGTGATCCCTTTGCCTGGAAGAAGCCGTAGAAGTCGGGCATGCTCCGCTCCCGAGATAGCTGATCACCGGAAGCGATAGTTACCAAAGAAACAAAACCAAGAAGCTGTCAGATGCGCTGACAGACATCAAAGATGATGGATGGAGAATACGAGAAATGTCTGAGTATGATCTGGTCGTAATTGGTAGCGGTTTTGCCGGGGCCTCCGCGGCTCTGAGCTACTGCGAAAAAGCAGCCGACGAAGGTCGTTCCGGCCGCGTAGCACTGGTCGAAGTTGGAGCAGAAGACGAACGTTCTGGAGGGTCCCGCTGGACCATGGCTTGGCTTCGCGTCTACGAAGACGGCAGGCTCGACGAATCTTGGAAGGACCGAGTGCAGGAAACTTCCAAGGGGCTGGCTGACTTGGAATACTGCCTGGCACTCGAGCGCGAAGTCCCTGGAACCATCAAGTACCTGGAAGCCCACGGGGTCGAGCTGTACCAGCACTGGGAAAACGATGTCGCTCTTGAATACGAAACGGACAAGAGCATCAAATGGCCGGTCGGAGGCGGCCTTCAAATCGTCAATAACCTCCTGGCGCATTTCAAGAAGTTCGATAATTCCGAAATCCTCTATGAAACCGAGGCAGTGAAGCTCAGCATCTCGGATGAAGGGCGTGTTAACGGCGTAGTGGTCCGCGGTAAGGACGGGCTTCTTCGAACGCTCAGCTCGAAGGCCGTCATCATTGCATCGGGTGGGTTCGAGGGCAATCCCGAAATGTTGACTCAGTACCTTGGCAACAACGCTGTCGACATTAAGCCAATCGTTCCAGGGCTGCACCGCAATAAGGGCGCAGGTATCCGCATGGCCATGGACATCGGGGCCGACACCGCTGGACAGTTCGACATGTTCCACTCGGAGGTCGTCGACTCCCGGACCAGTCGCCCTGACTCTGTAATTTGGGGCCACAACTACGGCATCTGTGTCAACCAACAGGGCAAGCGCTTCTTCGACGAGGGCGAAGACTACCTGTTTGCCCACTTCGAACTGCTGGCATACGAAGTCTGGAAAAACCAGAACCAGAAGGCCTACTTCATCACTGATAAGCCAGTCATGGAACGCATGCGTCCAGGCTGGGTCTATGAGACCACCGATTTGGAGCCTGAGGAAGGCGCGACACTGGCTGAACTGGCAGGCAAGCTGGGCCTCAGCCCGGAAGCACTCGAAGCGACCGTTCAGGAATTCAACGCCGCTACCACCGGCGGACCATTCCAACCCGAAATCCTTGACGGCTTGAGCACCCAAGGTCTCGTCCCGCCAAAGTCCAATTGGGCGAATCGGATCGAATCCGGGCCATACTACGGATACCCGCTTGAGGCTAGGATCACGTTCACCTTTGGTGGGCTCAAAACAGACACCGAGGCGCGGGTTATCTCCGGCGGGGGAGTGCCGATCCCAGGCCTTTACGCAGCGGGCGAAATCACGGGATTGTTCTACCACGAGTACCCGCCGGCGACGTCCTCAATTCGCTCCATGACCTTTGGCCGAGTCGCAGGAGCGAACGCTGTGGGCTACCTGAACGAGCTGGAATCAGGCGACGCCTCCGTTTCGGGACCGGCGACTCCACTCGCCAGCCGTGCGGCTGAGGCGGCAGACAGCCAAGGCTCGGCCATCCCCGCAGTGCCGGAGTCCGAAGCTGCGTCGAAGGCTGCTGAGGCAGCCGGAAGCAGGCGGTAGCTGATGCAGGTGAGAGGCCTGCCGCGGGGTTACCTCGCCAAGTCCCCATCCGGGCATAAAACTAGATAACAGGAGTTGGCACGCCTCGGGAACGGGGCGTGCCACTCCCTTTGGGAGGAAGAATGAGTCAACCACGTGTCTTCGACATGCCGCGTATCGAACGAGTCATCGAGGGCGGTGGTGCAATCCAGCAAATTCCTGCCGAACTCGAGCGGCGAGGACTTAAACGCGCTCTTCTCATAACAGGTAAGTCAATCAGCGCCACCCAACCATTCGAGGAGCTCGTCAGCGCGCTGGGAGCCAGAGCCGTAGAGGTTTACAGCAGGGTCGAGGCCCATAACCCAGTCAAGCGACTGGCTGAGCTTGCGGAGATTGCTCGGAACGCACATGCCGACGTCGTGATAGGCGTCGGCGGAGGCTCTGCTGTTGACGCGGCAAAGCTCACCGCCTTGGGAGTGGGGGAGGGTATTCATTCGGAGCAGGACTTCTTGCGCTACAGCATTTCCCACGGGCTGCCGGAGCTGCAGGGTGTCCCGCTTCCTGTCATAGGGGTGCCGACAACCCTATCGGCGGCAGAGTGGAATGGCGTTGCCGCGTTTGTCGACGACACGACCAACACCAAGGAACTCACCAGATACCTCGCCCTTACACCAAGGATTGTTGTGCTGGATCCGGAGCTGTGTGCCTTAACTCCCAGGAAATTGTGGATCACAACCGGTGTAAGGGCCATCGATCATGCGATCGAAATTGCTTATGCCACGAATGCGCACCCGGTCACTACCGCGCTGTGCACTGCTGCTCTCCGCACCCTGGCCGAGGATCTTCCCCTGACGGCGTCTGACCCTCATGACTACGAAGCGGCTCTGCGCTGCCAGCAGGCGGCCTGGATGTCACTGGTCGGAGTTCACAACGTACCAGTGGGGTTATCCCATGCCATAGGCCACCAGCTGGGTGCGGCCGGTGTTCCTCACGGCGTAACGTCCTGCATTACGCTGCCGCACGTTATGCGATTCTACGCTGGAGCGACCGCAAGCCAACAGGCCATTATGGCCACCGCCATGGCAGCGGCAAGAGGAGTAACGAACGCGATGTCAGCTCCTGAAGAGCTGGAGCTACTCTTCGACAAGCTGGGCGTGCCGCGGCAAATCCGTGAATTTGGCCTGAGCCCGGAGGCGTTGGAGAACGTTGTTCGCGCGACGATGGGCGAGGCGGAAGCCGTCATTCGTCAAGCACCGCGACCGGTGTCAGCCGATGATGTTAGGGAGCTCTTACAGAAGGCGTATTAGCGAGCGGCATACAAAGCGGAGAACACGTGGTTCTCTTTCGTGCAGCGCAGCAGATGCCCAAGTTCGCAATCAGCGGTTCCCGTCGGTCGTCGCGACACCCAAATAATTGGGGCCGCGGCGACCGACGTCTTTAACGTCGACAGGGAGGGCTGTATCAGCCGAAATACGGCCAGACTGTCCGTTGGATAGCCGCGGCTTTGGCACAATCCGCCGCAGTGCCAAGGAACTTGGGGACTCGTCGTGAATCGCGCAGGGGACACGCAAAAGCCCGACGGGGTTCCCAGCCGGGCTTGAGCGCATTTTCCAACTCAGGCGATCATGTCATCGTGGGGGCCTTATATAGCCTTGATCTCGTCGGCGTCAGCATCGGCGGCTGTGACTTCGTTGGCGCCGGCGGAGCGGGCAACTTCATTGAGCGTTTCCTGGACGACGCGCATCGCTGCGAGCCCCGCAGGTGCGCCGCAATAGGCGGTGGCCTGGACGATTGACTCTACGATCTCGCTCGGTTTCAAACCGTTCCTTAGGCCGCCCCGGACATGCACAGAAAGTTCGTGGTGCTGGTTGAGCGCGACCAGCATACCGATATTGAGGAGGCTACGGCTTCGACGGTCAAGGCCGGGTCGTGTCCACACGGCACCCCACACTGTTTCGGTGATGTGGGTCTGCAGGGCTTCACTTTCGGTTCCGGCTGTGCGCTCGAGGGAACCAGTGACGTATGAATCCCCGAGAACCTCCCGGCGTACCTTAATTCCGTCATTCCATAGTTCGCTGTGTTCGTCTGCTTCATACTGGTTAGTCATTTCGGTCCTTCATGTATTCAGTCGGTCCCGGGGAGCGGCGCCACTGCCGGAGTTCCCTTGGGCAGACAGTTGATGGGGATATCGGGATTTAGATTTGCTGTCTGATGTGGGGATTGCGCGCGTAGAAGCCGACGAGAGGCACGATCAGTAGGCCGAGTACAAATTGTTGTGCGTTGTTGTTCAATCCGTAGCCCACCAAGAGCGAGGTCAGGGCGATAAGGACGAGCACGCCGACCAGAGTGCTGCCATATCCTCCCCTGCCGCCAAGCAACGAGGTTCCGCCCACGGCAACTGCGGCCACGGTGAGGAACAGGTAGGGATCGCCCACACGCACGAACGCTCCACCAGTGAAGCCGAGCAGGAGTATTCCTGTGGCTCCTGAGAAGAGGCCGCTGAGCGCGTAGACAGTGACCCACCGGCGCGGTTCGGAGATGAGCATGAGCCGTGCGGCTGAGCGGTTTCCACCCAAGGCGTATGTGCTCCGACCAAACCATGTTGAACGCATGATGAAGATCAGGGCAGCGGCGAGAACAAGCCAGATGAGGATGACTGGAGGTACAGGGAGACCCAACGTTTCTCCGCTCAGTGAGGAAATGTTGGCGAGCCAATCAGGTACCACTCCGCTCGTGCCCCCGGCATTCGATGCGCCTGCGCTGGTGAGAACCTGTGTTGCCCCTACCGTGGCGAATCCAACACCCAGCGTCACGATGAGAGCTTGATTCTGGAGATGGAGACTTATGAGGCCGTTTATCGTTCCGATAACGATGCCGAGAACAAGAGTTATCGCGATCGCCATGCCGGCCGGTACGCCAGAGCTGATCATGTAGAGGGTCCCGATGTTGGCCGAACCAATCAAGTAGGGAATGGAGAGGTCAAGCCCGCCGAGCAACGCGCAGAGAGTCTGCCCAACCGATGCCAGGCCAAGGAATGCGCCGAGTAGCAGCATGGAGCGAACATTCGAGCCGGAGAGGAAACCTTGTACTGTGGCGGCGCCGACGGCAAGTAAAGCCGCCAGCATGATGAGCCCGAGGATGACGTTCTTTTGCCCTGAGGCCTTGGACAGCAGCGGTACCCGGATGGTGCGTTGTTGCGCTTTGACGGTGGTCATGATGCCTTTACCTCCTGGCGCTTGCGCCACAGTGATGGAATTATCACGCTGATCAGGAGTGCTGCAACCAGGATGAGGCCGTACGAGAGCTGCACAACGAATGAAGCCAATGACCCCAGTGAGAACGTGGTCAGCGTGAATGAGATAAGCGTGACGGCGATGGCCCCGGGAATGGAGCCCAATACGCCGCCGCGGCCACCCGCAAGGCTGATACCTCCAAGCACCAGGGCCGTGATCGCTGCGAGTGTGTAGGTGCCTCCTTGGGTGGGGTTTCCCGACGCTATCTGACCGGTGTAGGCCAGGCCACCCGCACCAATCAGCAACCCGGAAATACCGTGAGCGACGACGCGGATCATTGTTACGGGTACGCCGCTGACAAACGCGGTGCGCTGGTTCGACCCGACGAGCCTTAGATTCGTGAACAGTTGGGTCCTGGTGAATGCCCACCAACCCAATATTGCCGTGATCAGAACGATCGTCATTGGGGCGAGTATCGACCTGCCGGACCCCCATTCAGCGAGCCACCTCGGAGCTTGTCCGCCAGGCTGTGCCAGAATAACCAGGTTGATCCCGGACAATGCCAGGAATGCACTCAGAGTCACGATCACAGGTTCGATGCGGGCGACCGTAATGACGACGGCCTGGATGATTTGTATCAAGACTCCAATGCTAAGTGCCCACGCGATGACAGCAACGGGTGACCCTATCTGTTGGTCGAAGAGGACTTTGACGAGGGTGACATTGACGAAGATCATCAGCGGACCAGCGGACAGATCGACACCGCTGCCCACCAGGGCCGTGACGGTAATTCCCATCACCACAAGGATCAGAGGTACGGCCGAGACCAGCAGCCCTCCGATTCCGCTGGCGGTGAAGAGGTAAGGCGCGCGTACTGCGCACACGATGAGAAGGACGGCAAGCAAACCCCACGCGGCGAATGCGTAGGCAGATTTGCTGGTGAATCTGCCGAATCGGCTTTGTTGTTTCATTGCTGCTCCACCAGTGCTTTCTCGACGTCGAAGTCTGCTTCAAGGTGACCGAACATTCCGGCAAGAACGCGGTCGGAGGTGATGTTGTCGCCGGTCACCCAACCAAGGAGTGCGCCGTCGCGGAAAACAGCCACACGGTCGCAGAGCCCGATGAGTTCATCGATCTCAGTAGAGAGATAAATGATTCCGGCTCCTTCCAAGGCGAGATGTTCCAACTGGGCATACAGTTCACGCTTTGTGCTGATGTCGACTCCCCGTGCGGGATCGTTGAGGGCAACAACCTGCGGATCTTGAGCCAGTTCCCGACCGATGAGGACCTTTTGTTGATTACCGCCGCTGAGGGAGGTGATGGGATTCGACGATGCGCCTGCCCGTAGCTTCAGGGTTTTGGACATGTCATCAAAGCGCGCGGAGATGGCCGTCCTGTCGATGACGCCGGCACGGCGGTGATGACGGTACAACGGCATTCCGAAATTCTCGAAAATGCTGAGGTTTGGGAAAATCCCCTCCTTGCGTCGATCGCCTGAAATATAGGAGACGTTCGCTGCTATAGCCCCTGCCAGGTTGCTGATTGGGTGCTCCGCGCCGGTCCTGGCAACGGCGGTAACTTCGCCGTTGATCGCCTGTCGAACGCCCGTGAGGGTTTGGAGGAACTCAGCCTGACCTTGACCATCCAGCCCGGCAAAGCCGACGATCTCCCCACTATGCAGCACAAAGTCCGAAGGCCGTGCTCCCTGCGTTGCCACGAGACCGGCGGCTTGAAGGACGATGTCTGCCGTTCCGCCCTTGGAGAGCCTGCGCGATTGAGTTGCCAGGCCGTTCCGCTCCTTGACGCCGGTCATGAGTTCAATGAGACGGGATTCGGTGATCTCGCTGCCTCTGAGGATCCCGACGTCGATTCCGTCGCGCAGAACAGTTGCACTGTCGGCGAAAGTCGTGAGCTCAGCGATACGGTGAGTAACAATCACGACGCAGACACCGTCGGAACGGAGCCTCTCCATTTGGGCGTAAAGCCGTGCGGCCCCCGATAGGTCGAGTGCCGCCGTGGACTCATCGAAGATCACTACTCTCGGGGAACGGACAAGGGCGCGCGCAATGGTGACCCATTGCCGGTCTGCCAGACTCAGGGTTTCCACCAATGCCGAGGCGTCGACGGGATGGCCCATAAGCTGCTCCAGCACATCGGTTGCACGTCGGTGCTGCTCGCTCCTGGACATGCGGGAGCGCCATACGCCCTGCGATCCGATGAAAACGTTGTCCGAAATACTGGCGCCTTCTGCGACGAGGACTTCCTGGAACACGGTCGCGACGCCTGTCTTGAGTGCCTCGGCGGGACTCGACACGTGGTGACCATGGATGTCCACGGATCCCTCGTCGGGGAGAACGATGCCGGACATGATTTTCGCCAGCGTGCTCTTCCCGCTGCCGTTCTCACCGACAATCGCGTGGATTTCCCCAGCACGCGCGGAGAAGCTGGCTCCTCGCAGGGCCTGTGTCTCCCCGAAGGACTTCTTCACGTCCTGGATTGCTACAGCTGTCTCGTGATTTTCGGCCGCCATTGCTCTCGGGGCCGAATCGAGGTTCAGGTCTTCATTGACCATTACTTTGTCCTTACGGTCGGTATCTGCTCCATCCCCTCCTCGGGAAGTGCAGATCACACCAAAACTGCCGAGTACGATTGTCCCAATGCATTTTTGTCATACAAAACAGTCCTTTGGATGAGTATAGGAGTGGGAGGGTGTCAGGGCAATAGACTTTTGGCGCTGTTTCGTCCGCCTTCTCGAGGGTGGCGTGTCGGACAATCCGATCGCCAGTCATTATGGCCGGTCTGGCCCTGACCGTAGTACCCTAGGTCAAGGCATATTCACGACGGGGAGGGGAGGTTGTCATGGAGTCACCACTGGGTTTGAGGCTGCAGCGCGACGACATGTCGCTGCGGAAACTAGCCGAAAACACGCTGCGGGACGCTATCTTGTACGGCGCCTTCACACCCGGGCAAAAGCTTATAGAACGGGACCTCTGCGACAGGCTCGGTGTTAGTCGTACTCTCCTGAGGGAAGCGCTGAAGCAATTGGAGGCCGAAGGGCTGATAACCAACGTGGTCCACAAGGGCCCATCAGTTGCGGTGATCACCGAGGAAGATGCCCGTGAAATTTATGAGGCCCGGGGGCTCATTGAAGGGCACCTCGCATATTGCTTCACGATTAAGGCGTCAGACGCCGAAATCGACAAGCTCGCCGCCTCTGTTCGAACTCTCCACGAGTCGGACATTGCGTCCAATCAGATAAACGTACTCCAGGCGAAGAACGGCTTCTATGAGGTTCTCTTGGCTGGGTCCGGAAACCACGTACTCGCGCAGATGCTCCAGCAGTTGAACAACCGTGTAACCATGCTGCGCAGGATGACCCTGTCCTCTCCGGGTCGATTTGACCAGACGGTGGCTGAGTTGGACGAGATCGTTCGGGCGGTCCGTAGCCGAGATGCGGATGAAGCCAGCAGGCTGTGCCGTGCCCACGTTAAGAACGCGGGTGACATTGCGCTTGCCAGTTTCACCAATGATGCCGAAGGTGCGCCCCACGGGCATACTGCCGTGGGGGCAAATTAGTTCGATCTGGGCACTGTCACTTCCCGCTTCGCTGCAGCGGGGGAGTAGTGGTAGGCCTTTCAGTCGCTCACCTCAATACCCGAATGTCCGTCCGGAATGTCAATCCCCGGTGCGTTCCGTCGTCGTTGACGCGTCCGCCGACGACAGTAGTACGGCATCCAGCAGTCCCGGGAATCTCGCCTGAAGGTCGTCGTTGCGTAGTTTGCTGATCCGGGATGTCCCCCGGTAATGCTGTCGAATGACGCCAGCCTCCCGAAGCACGCGGAAGTGGTGCGTCGACGTGGATTTGCTCACGGGCAGCTCAAATGCGATGCATGCCATGTCGTCGTGCCCCATGGCCAGGTCGCCGACAATTTTCAGGCGAATGGGATCCGACAGTGCGTGTAGAACTGCCTCGAGTCGAATCTCTTCAGGCTCGGGGTGATCCAATAGTCGCGCCTCAGATGTAGCTGCGGCAGAGCGCATGGTGCCCCTTTCGTTGGTCAACATCAAAGGTACGACACTCATCGTAGTTTGACAACCGACATACTACGAGGCTTATCGTACTTGGGTCGGCTCGTGCACAACGCTGGCCGTCGTCCTCCACACAGAACCAAGAAGGAGATTTCCTTGAGTAGCCTTTTCGCTCCACTTAAGCTGCGGGATCTAACAATTCCGAACCGGGTTTGGATGTCCCCGATGTGCATGTACTCGGCCGCTGCCGAGGGCCCGGAAACCGGCGTCCCCACGGATTTCCATTTGACCCACTTGGCCAGTCGTGCGGCAGGCGGTGCCGGCCTGGTCATGGTCGAAGCAACCGGTGTGAGGCCCGATGGGCGCATCAGCCACTGGGATCTGGGGCTGTGGAATGACAAACAGCAAGAGTCTTTTGCTCGCATCGCGGCAGCAATCCGGTCTTTTGGGTCGGTGCCCGCTATCCAGTTAGCGCATGCGGGGCGAAAGGCGTCCGTTGACAAGCCCTGGATTTCTGATGGGTACTTGGGCGAACGCGACGGCGGCTGGACTGCGGTCGGCCCCAGCCCGGAAGCCTTCCAAGGACTGTCTCAGCCAACGGAGCTGTCCGTCGCCGAAATCAAGCAGCTTGTCACCGATTTCGCCGAATCCGCGAAGCGGGCTCTCAAAGCTGGCTTTGAGGTTGTCGAAGTCCACGGCGCTCACGGATACCTGGTCCACTCCTTCTTGTCTCCGGCGTCCAACAAACGCACGGATGCCTATGGTGGAAGCTTCGAAAACAGGATGCGTTTTGCGCTCGAGGTAGTGGACGCCGTCAGGGCAGTCTGGCCTCAGGACCTCCCCGTCTTCTTCCGTACCTCAGCCACCGACTGGCTAAGCGAGAACGACGATGATCCCCGCGAGGGTTGGACCGCCGACGACACCGTCCGTCTGGCCAAAGAACTACAGGCTCACGGGGTTGACTTCCTTGACGTTTCCAGCGGAGGCATTGTTCGGGACGCCAAGATTCCGGTCGGTCCCAACTATCAGGTTCCCTTTGCGGCGAAAGCACGCGACCAAGCTGGAATTGCTACCGGTGCTGTCGGTCTTATTACCGATGCCCACCAGGCTGAGGACATTTTGACGGCTGGACAGGCAGATGCCGTATTCCTGGGCCGCGAGCTGCTCCGCAACCCGTACTGGCCGCAGCAGGCTGCCAGTGAGCTCGGCATCGAACCCCAGTGGCCCGCACAATATGGCTACGCCGTACAACGTCGTAAGAAGTAGGAAGGTCTCTCCATGAATCACTTGCTCAACAAGACCATCATTGTCACCGGCGCGTCATCGGGCATCGGTGCCGCAGCAGCCAAGGCACTGGCAGCACATGGCGCGAAACTGGTGCTCGCTGCCCGGGACCAGAACCGCCTCGACGCCCTCGTTGAGGAGATTCGTGCCTCTGGGGGAACCGCGGCAGCGCGTGTCGCCGACGTTACGGATTCTGCAGATATGGAGGGTCTGGCCCTGTATGCCGTCGAGACCTTCGGCGGCATAGACATCTTGGTCAACAACGCAGGGCTAATGCTATTTTCCGCTTGGAAAGATCTGGCTGTGAACGACTGGGGCCGGATGATCGATACGAACATCCGGGGGTATCTCAACGGTATCCAGGCCGTCCTGCCAATCATGCTGGAGCGTCAATCGGGCTACATCTTGAACATGGCGTCAGTGGCGGGTCATCAGATTGGTGAATCTGCCGGCGTATACAGCGCAACCAAGTTCTTCGTACGAGCCATCACCGAAAGCATGCGCACGGAACTGGGAGTACAACACGGTATTCAGGCCAGCACTATCAGCCCCGGAGTCATAGACACCGGGTGGGCGGACAAGGTGGGCGACCCTGCGGGACGAGCAGCGGCCAAGGAGCTCAATGCACTGGCAATTACCCCGGAGGCCGTGGCCGACGCCGTGGTTTATGTCCTAAACCAACCAGCAAATACCACCGTCAACGATTTGGTGATCTCCCCAACCCGCCAGAATTGGTGACATCAGATGTACCGGGAAAGGACCGTTCCTTGGGCCGGTCGCTTCCCGGTACAGTCAGTATCGCTGGTGAGGTGGTGTGCGTGTCCGCCCTGAGGCGAGCGTTAACCCCAGCAATGCTGCCGCACCGGTCGCCGATGCCAATAGATTGAGTGCACTCACAGGACCGGCTAGGTCCTCACCACTAAAAGCCAGCGCCAGCAAACCGAATATGACGGCTCCTGTCGTTCCCACAGACAGCGACTCACCAAGACTGGTAAGACGACGGAGAGGCGAAATGGACAAGACCAGGGAGGCGACGCTCGCCCCTATCGCCAGGAAAATCATCACCGTCTGCATGGATCAACCCCATATTCCTGGTCGAAGTGCGGCGACTTCCATCCGGTTAAAGCTGAATTCCGGTGTATTTGGTTTCTTGGTAGGCTTCCAGGCCTTCGGTTCCGCCTTCGCGTCCCAGGCCGGAGGCATTGGTCCCTCCGAAGGGTGCGGACGGGTTGGAGACGAGACCCCGGTTGATCCCGGTCATTCCGGCATCTATGGCGTTTGCGACACGCAGCGCACGGGCGAGGTTCTCCGTGAAGACGTAGGAGGCCAGTCCGTACGGGGTGTTGTTGGCTTCGTGAATGGCTTCGGCTTCAGTAGCGAACTCGTATATTGCTGCGACGGGACCGAAGATTTCCTCGGTGCGGATGTCTGCGTTTGTTGGGATGTTAGTCAGGACCGTCGCCGGGTAGTAAGAACCATCGCCCTCGGGAATAGTTCCGCCCGTCAGGCAAACGGCGCCCTTGGCGATGGCGTCGGCAACCAATGCAGCCACTGTCTTTACTTGTTTTGCATCCACAAGCGGACCCAGGTCCGTGTCGGGGTGTGCGCCGTCGCCGAGGCGAGCAGCAGCCATCCGCTCGGTGAAGCGGGCGGTGAATTCGGCCGCAATGCCACTTTGCACATAGATGCGGTTGGCGCCGACGCAGGATTGGCCGCCGTTGCGGAGTTTGGCGAGCATGGCGCCTTCGACAGCCTGCTCAAGGTCGGCGTCATCGAATACGATCAGGGGAGCGTTGCCCCCGAGCTCCATGGACGTGTTCATGACGTTCTCGGCTGCTTGGGCCAAGAGCGCACGCCCAACCTGTGTCGATCCGGTAAAGGAGATCTTCCGGACTCGTGAGTCCTTCATAATTGCGGCGATAACGTCGCGGGAATTGGAGGTGGTGATGACGTTGACAACACCGGCAGGGGCGCCTGCTTCTTCGAGAACCCGGGCCAGTAATAGCGAAGTCAAGGGGGTCAGCTCGGCGGGCTTAAGAATCGTTGTACACCCTGCGGCGAGGGCCGGGGCGATCTTCCGTGCGCCCATGGCGAGCGGGAAGTTCCAAGGCGTGATCAGCAGGGACGGTCCCACGGGGCGTTTGGAGACGGCGATCTGGTAATTGCCTCCGGGTTCGACGCCGAACTGGCCTTCGGTGTGTAACCGGCCGGCGGATTCGGCGAACCAGCGGAAGAACCCGGCACCGTAATCGACTTCAGTCTGGGCTTCCGGGAGAGGCTTACCCATTTCCGCGGTGATCAGTGCCGCGAACTCGTCGCGACGAGCCAGGATTCCTTCGTAGGTGCGAAAGAGGATGTCGGCGCGTTCCCGGGCAGGGGTCGCAGCCCAGGCAGGCTGTGCGTCGAGCGCGGCATCGACAGCAGACATGCCGTCTTGAACCGTTGCAGAGGGAACTTCCGCGATGGGTTTCCCAGTTGCCGGGTTGGCGACTGTGAGAGATGCAGCGTTGCTCGAGGCGATCCATGAGCCGCCGATGGGCATAAGCTTCTCCGGAAATCCAAGCGGGGGAGCGGAAGCAGTTGTGGTCATTTCCATTGAAGTTCTCGTGCTTTCAGCAGATGGGCACTGCCGGGCCCGCTCGGGCCCGGCAAGAGATTGATTGTTGGCTACTTTGACTCGGTGAGTTGTGGGGTGAGCCAGTTTTGGAAGCGGTTGCCGTGGGTGACGGGGTCGATGAGGAGGAGTTTGGTGTCTGGTTCGTTTCCGGGTTCGGTGCGGGTGTGGATGAACCAGGGTCCGTCTTCGGTGAGGGTTTGTTTCAGGGCGAGGGACAGTTCTTCGGTGTTCTCAGCCCGGAGGACTTTCAGGTCGACGGATTCGGCGAAGCGTCCGAGGTCGATGGTGACGGCTTGGGTGGGGATGGAGGCGGTGGAGGCGTAGACGCCGTTGTCGAGCAGGATGATGACGAGGTTTTCGGGGGCGAGGTAGCCGGCGGTGATGGCTGAGCCGGGGTTCATCAGGAGGGATCCGTCGCCTTCGATGACGACGGCGCGGGGGATGGGGGTGTTTTTGATGGCTTGGGCGATGCCGGTGCCGACGGAGATGGCCAGGCCCATGGCGTCCAGGAGGTAGAGGTGGTTGTCGCGGTCGGCTACGGAGGCCAGTTCGCGGGAGGTCGCGGCGCAGGTCGCGATGACGGGGACCTCGGCGGTGGTCTCAACAATGGCCCGGAGGGCTTCGATGCGTTTCATGCTTTTGCCTTTGCGTCTTTGGGGTCGAAGAATTCCATCAGGACCACGACGGGTCGGTAGGTCATGCGGGCGTGGTTGCCGGCTTCGGCGACGGTCGCGCCCCAGTCCTGGGCGGTGTTGCGTCGGTCGACCTGGAACACGGGGATGTTGGTGGAGGCCAGCAACGCGGGGACGGGTGCGGAGATGGTGTGGATCATGGAGTTGTATTCGCCGAGCCCGCCGCGGGTGTTCGCGACGATGAGCAGGGGCAGGTGGTAGGACACGGCGAAGGTGGTGAGTGCGGTCAGTGCGTTGCCGAAGCCGTTGTCCTGCATGATGATGACCCCGAATTTCCCGGCGAACGGGTAGGCGCCGACGACGCCGATGGCTTCTTCTTCGCGGGAGACGGGGTAGACCAGTGGCAGGTCGCCGTTGGTTTGGGCGGTGAGGACGCCGTTGATGATCGGGGCGATGGACGCGGAGGGGACGTAGGCGACGCCGTCGGGGGCCAGGCGCACGATTGCGTCCACCACTTCGGTGTGGCGGTCCTGGGTGATGGTGGTAGTCATGGGTGGTCAGGCTCCCTTGGGGTGTGGTGTGGTCAGGGTCTGGACGATGCGTCGCAGGCCTTCGGTGAGGTCGTCAATGTGGCAGGCGTAGGAGATCCGGATGGAGTGGGTTCCACCGTCGGGGTCGAACGCGGTCCCCGGGACAACGGCGACGCGTTGTTCATCGAGGAGTCGTAGTGCCAGTTGTTCGGCTGGTTCGGCGGTATCGGGTGTGTAGGTGAGGTAGAAGTAGAAGGCGCCGTCGGGTTGGCTTACCGTGACGCCGGGAATGCCGGTGAGAATCTTGAGGCCGGCTTTGCGTCGTTCCTGGAATTGGATGCGCATCGTTTCCGCCTCGGGGCCCGCGTGGCGGAGGGCTGCGGCCGCGCCGGGTTGGAGGAAGGTGGGGGCGCACACGGTCGTGTACTGGCGGACTCTTAGTGCCGGTGTGATGAGTTCTTTGGGGCCGGCGAGCCAACCGAGGCGCCAGCCGTCCATGGCGAAGGCTTTCGCAAAGCCGCCGATGACCAAAGTCCGTTCGCGGAGGTTCCCTACGGAGGCCGGGGACTGGTGCCGGATCTCGTCGTAGACGAGGTCGGCGTAGATTTCATCGGACATCAGCAGCGCGTCGGTCGGTTCCAGGACGTTGGCGAGTTTTTCGATTTCCTCGGCCGTGGCGACACCGCCAGTGGGGTTGTTCGGGGTGCAGAGGATGACCATGCGTGTCGCGGGGGTGATCGCGGCGGCGATCGCGTCGATATCGAGGCGGTAATCATTGTCCGCGTCGAGCCGGACAGGGACGGGGGTGGCGCCGGCCAGGCGGATGCATGACTCGTAGTGCGCCCAGGCCGGGACGGGGAAGATCACTTCATCGCCGGGGCCGCAGAAAGCCATTAATGCCAGGAACACCGCTTCGTTCGCGCCGATCGTGACGAGTACTTCAGTACCCGGGTCATAGATGGTCCCGCGGCGCTCTTGCAGATACCCGCTGATCGCCTCGCGAAGATCAATCGTTCCCGCGTTCGGGCCGTAATGAACCTCTCCGCGGTCCAGCGACGCAGCCGCAGCGTCCTTGGCTACCTGCGGGGTATCAAAATCCGGGCGCCCGATCTCGAAGTGATACACCTTCTCACCGGCAACTTCCAACGCCGCCGCCTTATCAAAAATCGCTCGGATCGGGGACGGAGCAATATCCTGCAACCGATCAGCAAACCGTCCAAACCGTGTAGTGGTAGCGGTACTCATAGGGATACTCCAATTTCAGGGGGATGCAGGTGGTGGATTGAGCCTGCATCGAAAGCAGGCGGCCGTCTTGGATTCAGCATCCCGCGATCCGGACAGGTTCCGGATGGAGTGCTGGGATAGTGTGGTAGACGTGACCAGCAAGCCTCCAACTGCAAGAATGTTAACATTATGAAATCTGACACCACAGCAAATGTCAAGAACGGAACCCTTCGCGCACCCCTGAAACGTCGCGGAATGGCCCAGGACGTCGCGGACCGGATCCGTGACGCAATTCTGGCCGGGGAAATACCTCCGGGGGAACGGATCAATGAAGTGGAGATGGCCGCGTCCCTATCCGTCAGTCGCGGACCAGTGCGGGATGCCATCGTTTTGCTGCGGCAGGAGGGCCTGCTTCAAGGCGACTGGCACCGGGGATCGCGGGTTACCGTCTTTACGCACAAAGACCTTGAAGAGATCTACTCGCTCCGGTACTCGATAGAGTTGCTCGCCGTTCAGCGGCTGATTGCACACCGCACCGGGAAGGATTTGGACCTGCTTCAAGTGCGTGCCGAGGACATTGAGCGGGCGGCCGCCCTGGGGGATAGGGGTGACATGCTCCAGTCGGACATTGCCTTTCATGATGCGATCTACGCCTGTGCCGGTCATGAGAGGTTGGAGCAGGTTTGGTTGGGCCTGCGTTCGCAGATCGCTTTGCTTCTCCTCAATCGACAGCAGGGCCATGATGATTACAGGGCCCGCATTGGCCCAGAGCATTGGGAAATGTTCCGCGTCATC
Organism: Arthrobacter sp. 21a14; assembly: GCA_050627125.1. Classification (GTDB taxonomy): domain Bacteria; phylum Actinomycetota; class Actinomycetes; order Actinomycetales; family Micrococcaceae; genus Arthrobacter. The sequence continues at coordinate 2,989,373 of CP192487.1, forward strand.
CGCGACCAGGATGGTGCGAAGGCTGAAGAGCTGGTGCGTGAGCACATCGAGACTGCGTTCGAAAGAATCAAAGCCGACCTCGACAGCAAGGAACGCCTCCAAGGTGCGGGCTAGTCACACGTCCTTCTGAAAGTTCGCCAGCGGACGAAGCCCGGTGCCGGCCTCGTCCGCGTCCGGAGCTTCCCCGGCGACTTGCCCTCTCCTGTTCTTTGCCGTACAAATGTTAACATTCTTACTTTCGTAACTTAGGTCACATGGGAGCCCAGGTGAGAAACCTGCTCCTCCCACCACGACCGTCGAGACGAAATATCCCCGAACGAATGGCGAACATGGAACTGCAAAAGTTTGTTGACAGCACTTCTGAGGCTGCTGGCGACGAGAAGAAGGCGATGATCTCCATCAGGGGGGTCAACAAGCATTTCGGACCTCTGCACGTGCTCCGTGATGTCAATCTTGAGGTTGCCCAGGGCCAGGTTGTGGTTGTCTTGGGTCCCTCCGGCTCGGGAAAATCGACTCTCTGCCGAACTATCAACAGGTTGGAGACCGTCGAATCCGGCACGGTCGCCGTCGACGGCAAGCCTCTCCCCAAGGAAGGCAAGGCGTTGACGCGCTACAGGGCCGACGTCGGAATGGTCTTTCAGTCATTCAACCTCTTTGCCCACAAAACCATTCTCGAAAACGTCATGCTTGCGCCACTCAAGGTGCGACGAATCGGAAAGGCTGAGGCTCAAACGCGGGCAATGGCCCTGCTCGAGAGGGTAGGTATAGCAAATCAGGCGCATAAGCTCCCCGCCCAGCTTTCGGGTGGACAGCAGCAGCGTGTTGCCATTGCCCGGGCGTTGGCCATGGAGCCGAAGGTGATGCTTTTCGACGAACCTACCTCGGCTCTTGACCCGGAAATGGTCACCGAAGTACTGGATGTCATGACGTCGCTGGCACAAGGAGGCATGACGATGCTCGTAGTCACGCACGAGATGGGCTTCGCTCGACGCGCCGCCGACCGGGTGGTGTTCATGGCCGATGGTCAGATCCTCGAGGACACAACCCCTGACCGGTTTTTTGACAACCCAACCACCGAGCGGGCCAAAGAGTTCCTCGGCAAGATCCTCAGCCACTGACAAGCCACCCCAATCTAGAAAGCAGCACATCGTGAAGCTCAAGTTCCTGGCCATTCCGGCCGCAGCGCTGTTCCTTGCCAGCTCGATCGCCGGTTGCTCCGGTGCATCCGACAAAGCGAAAACAGTTGAAGCAAGCGCTCAATCGGGCCACCTCACCATAGGCATTTCCTTTGATCGCCCAGGCCTTGGAATCAAGACTCCGGACGGATCATTCAGGGGTTTCGATGTTGACGTTGCCAAGTATGTCGCCAAGAAGCTTGGCGTCGAGGAGTCTTCCATCACCTGGAAGGAAGCGACTCCGGCGCAGCGAGAGAGCCTGATCCAGAACGGGCAGGTGGATTATGTGGTGAATACCTACAGCATCAACGATGCCCGAAAGGAGAAGGTCGCCTTCGCGGGGCCTTACTTCCTGGCTGGCCAGTCGCTCCTGGTTCGTTCTGACTCCACAGACATCACGGGCCCGGAGTCCCTGAATGGGGGCAAAAAGTTGTGCTCGGTGACCGGTTCCACACCAGCACAGAACATCAAGAAGAACTACAGCAAGGACGCGCAGCTTCAGGAGTACGACACCCCTTCCGCATGCGTTGAAGCCCTGAAGAGCGGCGCCGTTGACGCAATGACCACGGATGATATTCAACTTGCCGGTTACGCAGCTGCCAATCAGGGAAAACTGAAGCTTGTAGGCAGTACCTTCAGCAAGGAGAACTACGGCATTGGTCTGAAGAAAGATGACACCGCGGGCCGTGCCAAGATCAACGACGCCATTCAGTCCATGATCGACGACGGATCGTGGGCCAAAGCGTTTGAGAGCAACGTTGGACCGTCCGGTTATGCATTGCCCGCCACGCCAGTGGTAGACCGCTACTAGTCGGGGCAGCCAGACAAGAGACTGGATATTTAACATGAACATCCTCAACGAATACGGGGATCAGATCCTGGCGGCCTTCCTGATCACCCTGCAACTCGCGGCGCTGTCGGCACTGGGCTCGTTGGTATTGGGCACTGTACTGACTGCCATGCGGGTTTCACCCATTTGGGCGATGCGGACGCTTGCTACCGGGTACGTGAACATTGTCCGGAATACCCCTTTGACCCTTGTGGTGCTTTTCGCATCGTTCGGATTGGCGCAGCAACTCGGCATCACCTTGGCAGATCCAAAGTCCCCCACATCCATCACAGACAGTTCGTTCCGGCTGGCTGTCCTGGCCTTCAGCCTGTACACGTCGACGTTCGTATCCGAAGCGCTAAGGGCCGGTATTAATACGGTCCCTCCCGGCCAGTCGGAAGCAGCCCGGTCGTTGGGCCTGAACTTTATGCAGGGATTGGGCCACATCGTCCTGCCGCAGGCCTTCCGGGCGGTCATTGCGCCTTTGGGCAGCATCCTCATTGCGTTGACCAAAAACACAACGGTTGCCTCCGTCATAGGTGTGGCTGAAGCCGCTCTTCTGATGAAGGAAATGATAGAGAACACCTCCGCCCTCATCGTTGTTGGGCTGATCTTCGGGGCCGGCTTCATGTGCCTGACTCTTCCGACCGGCGCGGCTTTCGGATACCTAAGTAGGAAGTTTGAGGTCAAGCGATGAGCAACACTCGAGCGCCCATCAACAATCTGTATGACGTCCCCGGGCCCAAGGGGCAAATTCTGAATGTCCTCATCAGCGCTCTGTGCGTCGTTGGGCTGGCAGCGGCCGGATGGTTCGTGGCGTCAGCCCTGGCAGACAAGGGTCAACTGGCGCCGGAGAAGTGGCAGCCATTTCTCACGCCGGAAATGTGGCAGACGTACCTTCTGCCCGGGATTGTGGGAACGCTCCAGGCTGCGGTGTTTGCCATAATCCTCGCCATAATTCTGGGTATCCTGCTCGGCGTCGGACGTCTCTCCGACAATCGGTTCGTGCGCTACGCGTGCGCCGCCGTGGTGGAGTTCTTCCGGGCAATTCCGCTGCTGATTCTGATGATTTTCTGCTTTCAGCTCTTCGCCGACTACGACTTGTTCCCGTCAACCGATCTGGCAGTTGCGGCAGTGGTTACCGGCCTTGCTCTGAGCAACGGGGCCGTGATTGCAGAGATTGTGCGCGCAGGAATCAAAGCCATTCCGCGAGGCCAAGGGGAAGCTGCTGTGGCTCTTGGGCTGGGCAGTGGACAAACCCTCCGTATGATTCTTCTGCCCCAGGCAATCACGGCAATGCTCCCGGCAATCGTCGCTCAATTGGTTGTGGCGCTGAAGGACACTGCGCTTGGTTACCAAATCACCTACGTGGAAGCAGTGCGGCAAGGAATCCAGGCCGGCTCTGCGTATTCGAATTACATACCGGCGCTGGTAGTGATCGCGCTTGTGATGATTGTCATCAATCTGGGACTATCGCGACTGGCAACGTACATTGAGCTTCGACTCCGAAGCGGCCGCAAGGCCCCCGCCGAGTCAAAGGTTGGCGACGTCCTGGTTCCCCAGACCTAGATGCGGGCGATCATCCGTCAGGATGCTCGTTGCCTCAGTCCGGAATTGCGTTCAGCCGCAATGACGACACTCAGCAAGCCTGGAAACAGCGATTCCATAACGCCGGTCCGAAGCGTGTTGAGAATCGCCGTTCCCTGATAGTGCTGTTCTATGATTCCCGCCTCGCGAAGCACGCGGAAGTGATGGGTGGACGTGGACTTGCTCACGGGCAGCTCAAACGCGATGCATGCCTGGTCGTCATGGCCATCGGCCAGTTGAGTTACTATCCGACGCCGGATTGGATCGGCCAGCGCCGACAGCACGCCATCGATGTGAATTCCGTCGGGCGTAGGGTGGTCCAGAGTTCGCATGCTTCGATTATCCAAGAAGTTCGAGGACCTGGCGATTTACAAATCCTATACTTGTCGTACTTCGATGCATATCGAACTTAAAGTGAAGGGAGACGCACATGAAGGTATTCCAAATAGGCGCAGCCGGGGGAGTAGGCCGACGTCTGGCTCAACTGCTGAGTGGCCGCGGTGATACCGTCACGGGAATGTTCAGGAATCCCGCTCAAGCTGACACCGTTGCCTCCAGCGGCGCGACGCCCGTAGAGGGAGACCTGATTAAGGACTCCACTGAGGTGTTGGCCGAAAAATTCAAGGGACACGATGCCGTCGTCTTCTCTGCGGGCGCCCATGGCACCGGGATGGACCAAACCACCCTCATCGACGGCAAGGGGCTGGAGAAGGCTGCCGATGCCACCGCCCTCGCCGGAGTGTCCCGTTTTGTCCTGGTATCTGCCTTCCCGGAGTCAGGGCGGGGTGAATCGGTGAACGAACGCTTTGAGCACTATATGCGCACGAAGAAGACAGCAGACGTCTACCTCACACGCACTGATCTGGATTGGCTGATAGTTCGCCCGGGGCTTCTGACCGACGCCCCAGGAGATGGGCGGGTAACGGCCGGTCCTGCGATTGAGTACGGAGACATTCGACGCGATAACGTCGCGGCGTTCATTGACGCGGCGCTCCATAACCCGCAGTTGAGCCGGACCATTGTCGAGCTAACCGATGGCGATACCGCGGTCGAAGATGCTGTGTCCGGGCTTGTTGGCTAACAAGCAGACGAGCTTTTTGCAAGAACGGAGGGGAGGCATGCGAAGCGCGTGCCTCCCCTCCTCGCGCTTCCCTACAGCTTCACGCATGTCCGGACTTAGGCGTCGACTCCATGGCAATGAGTGCGGCTTCCGCGGCGTTGGATGCATGCACTTCACATGCTCGCCGGGCCGCCTCCGGATCTCTAGTGATGGCAGCTGACGTGGTGATGTCCGTCAGCTCGGACAACATGTGCGGACTCCGCCCAGGGGAACTCGTTGATAGGGCCCGAAGTACTTGAGTGCGGGCATTGATTTGCCGAAGCATGCCCGAGATTTCTTTGTTGCCAGCACCAGCCAGAAGCACTTCGTAATAGCTGTCTTTCGCGGCCAGCAACAGCTGCGCCCCGCCAGCTGACTCTGCTCTACGGATGTCAAAAAGTCTCGCAACGAGTTGCCCACGCTGAGCCTCTGTGGCTCGTTCAGCGAACAGGCTTCCAGCGAGCGATTCCAAAGCGCCGCGAACTTCATAGAGACTTCGGGCTTCGGTGGGTGTGAGGGTTGCAACTTCGGGACCCTTGTTCGGCACCGTCACTACCAGCCGCTCGGATTCCAGCTGCCGCAGTGCTTCACGAACCACTGTTCGGCTGACGGAGAACCTATCGCAAAGCGCAGTCTCGACCAGCCTCTCTCCAGGACTGTACTCGGAGGTAACGATCGCCCGGCGAAGGGCGGCGACCACCTCTTGACGCAATGGCGCGGCTGTTCGCTGGATTGTTTCCGAAATCATTCTCGCCCCTCGCGTGCTGAATACCAGTACGAACGAAAAAACCGGGGGAGGCGGTGAGCCTCCCCCGGTTCTGTTCGACTAGGCCTCGTACTGGTGGTAAACCTTGGCGATGATCTTCCAATCGCCGTCCTGCTTCAGCAGGGTGTGGAAGTCGGTGTAGTCAGCTCCAATGGCGTCATTTTCCATGTCAACCTTCACCACGGCAGTTGTCTGGGTGATGCCGATGATGTCCACGCGGGTCTTGACATCAGGAGCCGCGCCGTTGTCGGCGACGAAGTCGTACAAGTTCTTGATGGGGCCGCCCAGAAGCTGGCCGTTGGTAAAGCCGTACATGGTGGCGTCTTCATGGAAGGCTTCTGCAACGCCTTCGGGGCTGCCGACGCGCAGGCCTTCGACATACTTCTGAACGGTGGTGACGATCTGGTCATATTCGTCGGTCGGGACGACTTTGAGGTTCTTGGGCATGGTTTCTCCTTGTGAATGAGCGGGTCCTATTGCGGCACCCTGGGATGGTTTGGCTGAAGAAAAGCCGCTAGCGCTTTCGAATCACGACGGTTTTGTTGTTGGTATGCGAAGCCAGGCCTTCATCACCGTGTTCGACGCTCAGGCCGGACTGTTTGTGGCCGCCGAACGGCGCATGATCCGGGTGGCTCTGGCCTTGATTGACCCAGACGTTGCCGGAGTCGATGCGGTCCGCCACGGCCAGTGCCCGCTCTTCGTCTCGCCCCCAGATGGTGGCACCAAGGCCGAAGATTGTGGCGTTGGCGCGCTCGATGACGTCCTCGACGTCGTCGTACACGAGTACGGGTACGATCGGTCCAAAAGGTTCCTCCTGGACGATGCGGCTGTTTTCGGGAGGGTTGTTGACGATGGTGACTGGAACGAAGTTGCCGTCCAGGGACTCGTCGATGGTGCCTCCGACTGGGACGTCGTACCCATGGCGGCGAGTGTCTTCGAAGAGGTCACGAAGCTTGTCGTACTGCATGCGGTTGTTGATGGGGCCAAGATCGCTGGTGGGATCCATGCCGTCGCCGACCTTTTGCGTTTTGGCATAGTCCACGAGCGCGGTGACGAAGTCTTCATGGAAGGAACGGTGTACGTAGATGCGCTTGGCCGCGATGCACCACTGACCCGAGTTACCAAAGGCGGCGTTGAATACCTGCGGCACGGCGTCCTGCCAGTCCGCGTCCGGGAGTAGGATCGCAGGATCATTTCCACCCAGTTCGAGAGTGACCCGCTTGATGGTGCCGGCGGCTGAAGCCATAATCTTGGTCCCGGTTTCCGTGGATCCCGTGAAGGTGATCATCCCGACGTCGGGGCTCTCAGTGAGAATCTGTCCAAGTTCGTTGCCGCCTGTGACGATGTTGAAGACGCCGGGAGGGAAGACCTGGGCTGCCAGTTCCCCGATCCGCAATGCGCAGAGCGGAGTATAGGGAGAAGGCTTGAGAACTACGGTGTTGCCGGTGATCAGCGCGGGGACGGTCTTCCACAGAACGTGGAGGTAGGGATAGTTCCAGGGGATGATGGCCCCCACGACACCAAGCGGTGAGCGACGGAGTTCTACGCGCTTCTCATCGTCCTCCACCAGTACCTTGTCCTCCAGCCTCGACTTGGCTGTGTTGGGGATCCAGGGGTTGGCAAGGTTAACTTCGAACGTCGCCTGGTTGTGTCGTGGCTTGCCCTGCTCCAGAGAGAGCAAGGTAATGAACTCTTCTTTGTGGGCCTCGAGGGCCTCGAAGAATTCGACGATGATCGCTTCGCGCTCGTCTGCGGTCAGAGCTGCCCACGCCGGGAAAGCCCGTTTGGCGGCACCGATGGCGCGTTCCATGTGTTCCCGTGTGCCCTGGGGTGCGGATGCGAGGACCGAGTTTGTGGCCGGGTTGTAGACGTCAAAATGGTCCTCGGTCTGGATGATGTTGCCATCAATGAGCAGTCCGTAGGGTCCGTTGAAGTTCGGGGACGTGATGGTACGCGTGCCCTCTGTGATGGAAACTCCCATGTGATTCTCCTATCGTGCGGCGGCTTGCCGTGGAGCGGTAAACAAATCGAATACTGAAACAGATTCATGTTTCAGTTTAGGGGCAGCGGCGTGGGCTTGCAAGACCTTTTGCCAAATTATGAAATACGATATTGTTTCAGCTTAGGATGTGATGATCGACACGATAGCAGTGCGACCTCCCCTGAAGTCCCTTACCAATGAAGCTCAAGGAGCAGACATGAAACTCGACGGACAGTGCCTTTGTGGTGAAGTCACCTACACGATTGACAGCGAGCCGAAGTTCACGGCCTTGTGTCATTGCACCGATTGCCAGCGTCAGACAGGTGGCGCGTACTCGCTGGTCATCGGTGTTGACGACGAAAAGCTCACAATCACAGGCGACGCGGTAAAGACGTTCATTACCGTCGGCTCTGAGCACGAGACCAACACCAACCGGTCGTTCTGCGGGGAATGCGGTTCCCCAATCGTTGGACGCATCGACGCGATGCCTGGACTGGCATTTGTTAAGGCGGGGACGCTCAACGACACGTCATGGCTCAAGCCGACCGTGGAAGTCTGGTGCCGGTCCGCGCAACCATGGGTCGAGGCTCTCCCGGGTGCCGAGCGGTACGACGGCGACATCCCGGCCTGATTCGGGCCTGAGCGCGGGAGACCGCGCAACGTTGGGGTTGGGTGGATCGCTTCTTTGCGGTGGTCCACCCAGACCCCTTTCTCTATTTTTCGAAAGGAACAAAGCATGATGACGTCCACCGGGATCCTCCGCGGCGACAACAGCATCGCTGATCAGCAGGAAGGCCCCCTGACAGTCGCGGCTGCCGAGGAGTGGATTCAGCGCACATGCTTCTCGACCGGTCCTGCCGGGCGCATCGGACTCGAACTTGAGTTGCTCATGGGTCGAATTGGAGACCCGTCCCTGCAGCGTCCATTTGCCGACGACAACTACCGGCGTTTGTTCTCGGAACTGCGACATCTGGACGTTCACGGAAGTCTTACGCTCGAACCTGGTGGTCAGCTTGAGCTCAGCTCGCACCCCGAAGCCTCTTTGCAAGACCTCATTTTCTCAGTTCACGGCAGCCTGAAATTGTTGCGGGAGCAGGCTGCCGATTTGGATGCAATCCTGGTGGGTGCCGGAGTGTCGCCACACCTCGAACCCAGGCGGATTACGCAAGCCCCACGCTACGCTGCCATGGAACAGTATTTTGAACCGTGGGCGCCGGCGGGCGCCACCATGATGTGTTCCACTGCGTCAGTGCAGGTCAACGTCGAGGCGGGCACTGACGACGTCGAAATCCGTCATCGGTGGAAGCTGCTGTATTCAATGGGGCCAGTGCTGGCAGCGACGTTCGCGAACTCCGGCTGGATCGGTGGCCGGCGAAGCGGTTGGAAGAGCACACGGCTCGCAGCGTGGCTCGCTCTGGACCCGACCAGGACTGGCGTACCGCATTTCAGCGCGGCCCAGGATCCCGGGGTGTCCTACGCCCGGTGGGCCCTGGACGCCCCCCTGATGATGATTCGACGTATAGCGGGGGAGTGGCGTGCCCCCGCTGGTCTGGCGTTCCGTGATTGGCTCCGTCTAGGGACAGCAGTGGTACCGGACCGGCCGCCGGCAAACCTTGAGGATTTACAGCAGCACTTGAGCACACTTTTCCCGCACGTTCGGCCCAAAGGGTATTTCGAAATCAGATACATCGATGCCCAGCCCGGCTGCTGGTGGGCTGTCCCCGCCGCCGTCGTTTCCGCGCTCATCTCCAATCCCGCTGTCTCAGACCAGGCCAGAGGCATCTGCGCCGGTTCCCCGGACTGGGAAGCCGCTGCCCGGTTAGGACTCGCGGACCCGGGAATCGCATCCCGGGCCAAGCAGTTGATGGCGCTGGCAGCGGACCAGCTTTGGACAGATCCTGCTACGGCGGGCGTTGCCGGACAGGTCGAGGGGTACGCGGAAACGTGGACGCTGCGAGGCCTATCGCCAGCGGACGATCATCCGTCTGCCTGGGGGTCCCGCAAACAGGGCTGCGCACTGGATAAGGGCATTTTCTAGATCAACCCAAGGTCCGTGGCGCCAATGACCGCCCGCGTTCTGGTTGTCGAAGAAAGCTTGGCCCTCGCGTTCTCCATGTGCGTGGAAACCGTGCGTGGTGAGAGGAAGAGTTCGCTGGCTATTTGCATGTCCGTCAGGCCCCAGCCTGTGGATTCCTGCCGGGAGTGCGAAGACTTTGTGCTGCGAATTCCAGACTCTTTGCAGCTCGACGCTGCGGCTCCGCTGCTGTGCGCCGTGTGTAGATCGCCAACGCCATGGGTGCGGAGGTCACCGTGCTGTACCTCGAGGCCTTCAGTCCTACGCCGGGTCCGTCATCGGGGGCATCCAGGAAACCCGGGCGATGCTGGATTTTTGCGCCCTGCACGGAATTGGTTCCGATATCGAACGGATCTCCGTCGGCCAGATCAATGATGCGTTCGAACGGGTCCCTGCCTCCGACGTTCGGTCCAGGTTCGTCATCGAAATAGCGAGGCCTAGTTAGGTCGCTGGAACGGTTGACCAGGGCGAGCGTGTGCACATGGCTCCCCTTGGACCGAGGATGATCCGTGGAATCGGATCCTAGGGAAGGTACGTGGCCAGGTACTCGATGCTTGAGCGCTTCATTTCTTGAAGCAACGCCTCGTTGCCTCGATCAGGCGACTCTCGGTACGCAAGGTCAAATCCCTTGTCCAGCATGCCGACAAAAATCTGGGTCACAACGCCCAGCGGAACCTGAGGCGCTTCGGGCTTGACGTTGGTAATGGTTCGGGCCAAAAAGGCTGCCAATTCGTCGTCGTGCATACGGTTGGCCCGGATCATGCGGCCGGTGAACTCTGTGGAGAACCAGATAGCACGGAAGGCCGGCGTCTCGTTGAAGAATTCGATATGGGCCTCTACGCCGGCTTCGGCCTTCTGTTTCCAGTCAGGTCCGCCCAGGTCGAAATCAACCTTGTCCAGACGGTTATCCAGGTCCTGCAGGCAAGATACAAGGATTTCCTCAAGCAAGGCCTCCCGGCCATCGAAGAAGTTGTAGAGCCAGCCCACAGATACACCTGCCCGCGCCGCCACGGTAGTGGTAGTGACGGCCTCCGGCCCGCCTTCGACGAGAAGATCGATTGCGGCATTCAGCACTGTCTCCATCTTCGACCGGCTCCGCTTCTGTACGGCCGTCCTATGAGCGCCGACCGTGGCGGATGCTTCGGTCAGCAGCTCGGACAGGGAGTGCGGTGGTCCCGACGTCGCAAGGGGATCGACCCCGTCAGGGCTTGGCAGAAGTCCGTCTACCTCGCGCTGTGCTGCCTGACTCATCTGGCGCCCCCTTCGGCCTGCCCAAATACGTAGATGTTTCACCTTTAACCTCAGCCCAGTCTAAGGCGTTCATTACGGATCATGCGTCGCTGCCGGAAATTGCCTATTGCATGAAGTGTGAGCCATGCCTCATACTTCAAATATGAAAGATGAATGTGTTTCATTCTTTCGGACTCTCGCTGGACGCAGCGAGGTCCTACCTGACTACCACTGATCTGCCACCCCTATATGCGGTGAACCCTCCACAGGAGGTGGCCAGAACGATGCGGTCCAACTCCGTCTCATGACAACGACGGTTCCGCATCCTCCCAATGTTCTTTGTCGTGCTCCCCAACAGTGCGCCAAAATTTGAAGAAGGACCCCCCATGGCAACTTCCAGTGCCCTTTCCGCGTCATCTGAACAGACAGAAGTCCATCGCCTCAAGTCCGGTTCCCTTGGACTGGTAGGCATTCTTCTGCTGGCTTTCTCCAGTGCAGCCCCCTTGGTGGGCTGCTTGGGCAACATTCCGCTTGCGGTCGCATTCGGCAACGGGGTTGGAGCTCCAGCCGGATTCATCGTCGCAATGGGCATACTCCTTTGCTTCGCCGTCGGCTACGTAGCAATGACACGACGTCTCAGTGCGACCGGCGGCTTTTACAGCTTTATCAGCAACGGTCTGAGTAAGCCGCTCGGGCTGGCATCAGGGCTATCCCTGATGCTGGGGTACCTGTGCGTCCAGGTGGCAGTGTTGGGGGCGATCGGTTACTTCGGCTCTGCCGCACTGAAGCAGTCCTTCGGGATGGACGTGTCTTGGCTTGTCATCGCAGGTATCGCACTGGTCCTCGCCGCTGTGGCATCATACTTCGGAGTCGAACTCTCAGCTAAGGTTCTCGGCGTCCTGTTCATCGGGGAAATTATCATTCTTGCCATCGTCAATGGCGCCATCTTCATCAACGGTGGACCGGAGGGCGTAAGCCTTGAACCGATCAACCCCATCAACGCCTTCGGAGGAATCGCCCCAGGCATCGGGATCTTCTTCGCCTTCTGGTCCTGGCTCGGATTCGAAGTGGTACCCAACTACGCTGAAGAATCCAAGAACCCCAAGAAACTTGTGCCGCTGGCAACCTACCTTGCAGTCATTGGCATCGGCCTGATTCTCTTCGTCACGGCTTGGGCAACAATCACGGGTTTCGGAACCGGCAAAGTAGTCGATGAAACAACCGGCCTGTTGGGCCAGTCCTACATTTCTCTCGCACAAACGTATGTTGGCGCCTGGGCAGCCGACTGCATCAACTGGCTTGTGATTACCGGTTGTTTCGCGTCTGTGCTGGCATTCCACCAAACTGTTTCACGCTATATCTACGCGATTGCACGTGAGGGTGTTCTGTTCCCGGGCAAGCTGGGCCACACACACGCGCGCTATGGAAGCCCCCACCACGCTGCCGTTGCGACGTTCTTTGGAGCGGCACTCATTCTGGCACTTTTCACGGCTTTCTACTTTGCGGCTCCTTCGGCCCAGGAATTCGCTGGCAACGACTTCAACACGGCCGCCTACTCCGAGGTCTTTGGCTGGTTCGCCATTGCATGTACTTTCTGGGTCATGCTCAATCAGATTCTGTGTTCCATTGCGACCATCCGGTACCACCGGCTGCCGGCGCACCGCATGCACGCGCACTGGTGGCGGACCATGCTGGCCCCCGGAATCGGAGCAGTCGGTCTGGGTGGCGCTCTCTACCTGCTGTGGTCGAATCTCAGCTCCCTCGGGGGCGATATTATCTGGGTCAGTCTCATCCCGTGGTTCTGCATCGGCTGGTTTGTCTTCAGCCTCCTCATCGCATTCTGGCTGAAGGCCAAGCGCCCTGCGGCATACGAAGGACTCGGCCGCGTGCTCTCAACGACGGCGGACGACGCCTAGGATCGACGCCTACTCCCGCATAAGAAAAGTAAGCCGCCCCGGGCTGGGGCGGCTTACTTTTCTTAGTCGTTTGGCGGACTTACGCATCGATGGCACGCGTCAGCCTCTCATCGTGAGGATCAGTTTCCCACCAACAGCGCGATTCCCTAAACGGTCCAGCGCGACGGCCATTTCATCCCATGGCAGTACTGCGGCAACGTGCGGGTCGAGTGCACCTTGCACCATGAGTTCCAGGAGCTTTGCCAGGTCCCGTCCCAAGGGAAGAGGATCGAAGAACAGTTCGAAACCCAGGATCCTGACCAAGGCCCCGTTGTAAACATCACGGACATTGAACGTACTTGGCTCGTCGGACGAATTACCAAAGGCAACCAGGCGGCCCCGTGGATCCAGCATGGAAAGTGTGCGGCCAAGCACCTGGCCGCCCACCGACTCAATGATCACGTCGAAACGATCGTGGACTTGCTCGATGTTGGATACGACCTGTTTGGCGCCCATGGCCCTGATCGCGTCAGCGTGGGTGCCCTTCGAGACCAGAGCCGTAACCATGGCTCCTGCTCGTGCGGCGAGTTGAACAGCGAACTGGCCAACACCGCCGGAGGCGCCGGTGATCAGGACATGATCGCCGAGGCCCGTCTCGCCCAGCCGCAATGTGCGTAAGGCGGTGAGTGCGGCCGTCGGCAGGGCAGCGGCCTGAGCGAACGTCAGCTCATCAGGAATGGCTGCAATCGAGTCTCGCTGCACGGCGACCATCTCTGCCCAAGCGCCATGTTCCACTATTCCGAGAACCCTCGAACCAGCCCTCAGTTCGTCGCTGGCGTCCTCCATGAGGACACCAGCGAAGTCCCAGCCTGGGATGATGCCTGCGGCCGCAGCGCGAAGTGCACGCATCTCGCCTCGGTTTAGGGAAATGGCATGAACCTCAACCAGGACTTCTTCAGGCTGTACTGAAGGCGTGGGGACGTCCTGGATGGCGATTCGGCCGGGCGCCTCAGGGCTGACGGCCAGTGCACGCATTGTTGACGTGGCAGGTGGTGAGTGTTTCACGGGTCCTCCGGGGGTGCGTTCTGCGGCGGGTTAATGACTAGGCCGGGGAGACAATGACGCCTTCGCGGTAGTCGAAAGCCCTGCGCTGGTGGGTAGTGTCGGAGACTACCCAGATGACAGTGCAGGTTTCGGTGATCGCGTCTACTGTTGCCCGATACGGCTCGCCAACAGATTCACTTACCAGGACGTTCTGGGTAGGCCGAAGCCCGGACCAGTTCTGACTGGTCCGGGCTTCGGTGGTGGAGGCTGTTTCCATCCGCGTGCCTTCCTAAGGAGCTTCTGCGGGGCTGTTGGCAGTGACATAGGTGGAAACGGTCCGCGCTTCCAGCTCGGGGATGATATGTACAGCCCCGATGGTGAGGAAATGTTGCGTCTGCCGATGCAGATCGAAGTCCTCGGCAGTGTGATAGCTCTCAAGGATGACAATCTTCCGGTCATCCTCAACTCCACGGAAGAATTCGTAGGAGATGTTGCCGGGTTCGTCGCGGGTTTGGGCTGCCATTCTTCCCAGATGCCCAAGAACCTCATCCGTGGTTCCTGGCTTGGTTCTGTATCTGGCAACGACATTGAAAGTGCTGGTCATGATGTCTCCTATTGGTCTTGGTGGGATGCGCCGATGGCCACGCCGGCCCCGGCGGGGAGCTCTTGGCAGGCGCGGAAACGCGTGAGCACGTCTGGATCATGGCCCGCGACGACGGTAAGTCCGCGCTGCCGCACTTCTTCCCGGATGAAGGCAAAGGCCTCATACATGGCTGGCAGGTCACTGATTGCCGTAAAAGGCATGTCCCGTTCAAGCTCCTCGTAGAAGTGGACAGCGTCTGAGGCCAGCAGCACTTCGCCCTCCGACGTGGGGACGTAGACAACTGCCTGCCCCGGCGTGTGTCCGCCGACCTCCACGAGCCTGAGTCCCGGCGCCGGTGAGGTTTCGCCCGAGAATAGTTTCAGGCGCCCTTGGGCTTCTGCCAGGCGGAGCTGATCAATCTCGACGTCTTCTGCGTAGAAGGAGAACTGGATGTGCCCAGCTGTGGCGGACGTCCAGAATCTGTATTCTGCTTCCGCCATATGTATCCGCGCGTTCGGGAACAGATCCAGGTTGCCAATGTGGTCATAGTGACCGTGGGTCACGATGACGTCATCAACACCGGCCGGGGCGATGCCCAGCAGGTTAAGTGCCTCGGCAGGGTGCAACAGCAGAGTGCGGCCACGTCGGCGGCCGGCATCTTCGCCAAAGCCGGTGTCCACAACAACGGTTCCTTCTGGCCCTTGAAGGATCCAGAAGTAGTAGTCAACGGTGGCCGGTCCGTCGTCTTCCCCGTACAAACGGTAGTTAAGGTAGATGTCGCTGCGTTCTGTGGCCCGGGTGCCGACGCGAACGGCGACAACCCGGTAGCCGCCGTCGTTCTTAGCCGGCGCCATTGCCGCCCTCGTGAACGGCCACGGACGGTTCGAGTCCGTCAGCGCCGACCACTTCCCGCCATGCCTCGAAACCAGCCTGGAATGCTACGACGCCGGCTTCCGGAAGCGAAATTTCGATCGCTTCCAGGATTTCGGTCGGCGTGAGGCCAAGGTCGAGCGCTACGCGGATGTGGGACTGGATGTGGCCCTTGGAAGCGCGCATGACGGTGAGGCTGACAATGAAGATGAGTTCCTTGGTCCTACGGTCAAGAGTGCGCTCATCCAAGTAGGCGGCGGAGACGACATGATTGGCAGCCTGAAGTACGGGAAAATCGTGCTTGGCCATTACCTTGTGATAGTCGAGGACGTATCCGCGTTTGCGCGCCATGTCGTCGATGTACGTCTGGGCCTCGGCGGTCTGGTCGTTCAGATCAATGGTCATACTGGTGTCCTTCCGGATGGTGCGGCGATCAGCTGGCGCGCAGCGGTGTGCCGTTGAGTTTTTCGTAGTAACGGGCAAATTCGGTGTGGTCCGGATTGTCGCTGTCCAGGAGCTCGCGCGCCTTCTCGGCGGTTTCCTGTGCGGTGAGCACGATCGGCGCCTCAGCGGACTGCTGGGAAATAAGGTTCCTGGCAATCTTCAGGTCCTTGAGCATCAAGTCCATGGCAAAGCCGGAATCAAAACTTCCAGTCAGGATGTGGCGGGGATACTTGAACTCTGACGCCTGGCTGCGGCCTGTGGAGCCATTGATGACTTCCAGCATTTTCTCCGGTGCAATTCCAGCCGTTGCGGCCACCGTCAGAATTTCGGCGGCCGCCGCGAGGTTCGTGGCCGACAGCAAGTTGTTCAGCGCTTTAGCTGCGTGTCCCGTCCCCGGGGGCCCAACGTGAGTGATGGACTCGCCCAGGTTACGAAGATGCCGTTTGGCACGTTCGACGGCGGTGCTGTCGCCACCCACCATGATGGCCAGCTTCCCGGTCAGGGCTTTTGCCACACCACCGGACACCGGTGCATCGACATAATCGATGCCGAGGGCAGCGGCTTCAGCAGCAAGGGCTGCGGTGCTTTCGGGTTCGGAGGAGCTCATGTCGATGATCAAGGTTCCAGCCTCCAGGCGATTCAGGAGTCCCGGGCTGGTGCGCAGGACGGACTCGATGATCCGGCTGTTGGGGAGCATGAGAATCACGGTCCCTACGTGGGACGGTATGTTCTCCAGGTCCGGCAGAGCTGTGCCGTTCGTAGCCGCAGCTACCTCCGCGGCGACCGCAGGGTTCGTGTCGTAGACGAACAGTTCGCGTCCGGGGGAGTAGTTGATGGCCATCGGCCGGCCCATGTTGCCGAGTCCAATAAAAAGGGACGCGTGATTGTCGGCGATTACCATGTTGACGTTCCTCCGTCGATGGTGAGTACAGATCCCGTAGCGAAACTGGACTCTCTGGCTGCAAGCCAGACAATGGCTTCAGCTACTTCTTCCGGGCGGCCCATGCGGTGCATAGGCGAACGGCCGTTGAGAGAGTCGACGAGTTCTTGCGGTTCTGCCGACTCGGCAATCATTTTGTCGAAGTAGGGCGAGTTGATGGTTCCCGGAGCCACGGCATTGACACGAATGCCTTGATCCACGTGGTCCAGCGCCATGGCCCGCGTCAGCGCCGATACACCGCCCTTGGAGGCCACATATGCGGCGCGGTCGCGGATGCCAACGTTGGCTGTATACGAGGAGGTGTTCACGATCCTGCCGTCACCCGTCTTCGCGAGTTCCGGGATGGCGTACTTTGAACAGAGGTAGACGCCTTTGAGGTTGACGGACATGAGGCGGTCCCAGTTGTCTTCGTCGATTTCCAGCACGTTTCCCGGGAACCCGAATCCCGCGTTATTGCAGAGGACATCGATGCCCCCAAAGCTATCGACGACAGCCTTGATCATGGAGCGGACGCTGGCCGAGTCGCTGACGTCGACGGTGACTGCAAGGGCCTTGGCGCCAGCCTCATCGGCAACTTCCCGGGCAGCCGCTTCGTTTTTGTCGGCGATGACGACGTTGGCGCCAAGCTCGGCGAACCTGAGGGCGGCCGCCCTGCCGATTCCGCTGCCGGCGCCAGTGACTATGACGGTTTGGTCAGTGAAGTTCACGAGGCGTTTCCCTTAAGGTCAATGATCTGACGGATTACTCTGCCTTCGCGGAGTTCATCCATGGCGTGATTGATGTCGTCCAGGGCGATGGTGCCCGAGATGAGTTTTTCTACTGGCAGGACGCCATCCAGGTACATCTGGGCATAGCGGGCGATGTCTTCGGACGGAATGCCGGAACCCATGTAGGAGCCGATCAGTTGACGGGCTTCAACCACCAGGCTCAAGGGCGAGATTTCGAGGCGGGCGTCGGGCCGTGGAAGTCCGACTGTTACCGTGCGGCCGCCTGGTTTGGTCATATCGATGGCACCGGAGAGCGCAGCGGGATTTCCCACACATTCGATCACGGCGTCGAACTTCAGGCCTGCGGCCGCCGCGTCGGCAGGGGTGTAGGCGGCTGTCGCACCAATTTCCAGCGAAGTTTCCAGTTTGGACGGGAGCATGTCGATCGCGACGACTTCGCCTGCACCTGCTGCTATGGCCACAAGAGCAGCTGCAAGGCCAACGCCACCCATGCCAACAATTGCAACGGACTCTCCGGGCCGGACTTTGGCCGCATTGATGACTGCGCCGCCGCCAGTGAGGACAGCGCACCCAAGGAGAGCGCCGACGTCGGCGGGTACACCTTCGGGCAGGGGGACGACAGAATGCTTGTCCACAACGGCGTATTCAGCAAAAGCCGAAACTCCACCGTGGTGGTCCAGGGGTTGGCCGTTGATGCGCAGGCGTCGGTCGCCGTGAAGCAGCGTTCCTTCCGCGTTGGCCTTGGTGCCTTCGAGGCACAGCGCCCAGCCGCTGGAAGTACATGCGGTGCATTCACCGCAACGCGGCATGAAGGTCATCGTGACACGCTGTCCGACCTTCAGGTCGCCACAGTCTTCGCCGAGTTCCTCGATGATGCCTGAACCTTCGTGACCAAGGACCATGGGTACGGCGCATACGCGCACACCGCTGACGCGCGAGAGATCCGAGTGGCAGACTCCCGCGGCTTCCATGCGGATGAGCACTTCGCCGCGGCCCGGTGCGTCAAGTGTCAACTCAGCCACATTGATGGGAGTGGTGTCCCCCCAGGGCGTGGGCGCCCCGATGGTTTCCAGAACTGCTCCTCTGAACTTCATCGTTCTCCTCCAGTCGCCGCCGTCGCCGGCGGAATCATTCTCTGTGAGCCGCATTTGCGCTAATCCAGTATTACAGTAATACCTGCAGGCGTGTCCAGTCCCACATTCGGCGTTATCGCGTATGATGGTGAAACCCTTTAGAAGGAATGCCATGACTATTGACGCCATCCGCAGAACAGCTGCGCCGCTTCGCACGGAAGTGGTCAACGCGCTGCGTCGAGCCATCGTTGCCCAGGAATTTGCGCCCGGGGACCGCCTCGTCGAGACGGTAATGTGCGAGAAGTATTCCGTGAGCCGGACCGTGATTCGTGAAGCCCTCAGGCAGCTCGAGTCCGAGGGGCTCGTAACGATGGTCCCGAATCGAGGCCCTGAAGTTGCCACGCTCAGCATTCACGACGCGGAGAGCCTCTATGAGGTACGCCGTGCACTCGAATCACTGGCCGGCAGCCTTTTCGCCGAGCGGGCGAGTGACGCGCAATGTGCCGAGCTGGTTTCCAGGCTTGGTGAAGTCAAGGTCGCCGTGGCCTCGGGGGACCCTGAAAAGCGCCTGGCCGCTAAAGATCGCTATTACGACGTGCTTCTCGATGGCACCGGCAATGCGGAAATTGCACGGATGTTGCGAAGCGTGAATGCCCGGACTCAGATGCTCCGTACGCTCTCTCTGGCTGCTCCGGGCCGTGATGCCCGGACCATCGCTGAGATCACCCGGATCACAGCTGCGGCAGCAGTCAACCGCGATCCCGATGAAGCCCGCTTGGCCTGCGAAGAGCATGTCCGCAATGCTGCAGAGGCGGCCCTGGGGGAGATGCGCAAACTTCACGCCAGCTGATTCCACACCCTCCAAGCTCCGGTTCGCCCATGGTGAGCCGGAGCTTTTGCTTTGCCTCATGGCGAGTTGACGTGGATCACATGGCGTTCTAAGCTCATAACACCGTAATACGGTCTTATGACATTCCAGTATGTACTGGATCCCCCAACTCTCTGTTTCGAAAGGTTGAGCGTAATGGGCGCATCATCCGCGACACTGGCGTCGCCGCCTTCACCGGCGAAGGTCGCCATGGCCAGCTTCATCGGCACCACGATCGAGTGGTATGACTACTACATCTTTGGCGCTGCCACTGTCTTGGTGCTGAACAGCCAGTTCTTCCCCACCCTTGACCCGTTTGCAGGCACGCTTGCTTCATTCGCCACCTTTGCGGTGGCATTCATCGCCCGCCCCTTCGGTGGCGCGTTCTTTGGACACTTCGGTGACAAGATCGGCCGGAAGAAGATGCTCGTTTGGTCTGTCCTGGCCATGGGACTCGGCACGCTCGTGGTGGGGTTACTCCCTAACTACGCCACCATCGGTATCTGGGCTCCGATTCTGCTCGTGGTCTGCCGGTTCCTGCAGGGCTTCGCAGTCGGCGGGGAATGGGGCGGTGCAGTGCTCATGTCTTTGGAGCACGCCCCAGCCAACAAGCGTGCCTTCTTTGCCAGCTTCCCCCAGGCCGGCGTCCCTGCAGGGACAGTCCTCTCCAGTGGCACCTTTGCGCTGATTGCACTCATGCCCCAGGACCAGCTTCTGGCGTGGGGCTGGCGGATCCCGTTCGTTGCCTCCATCCTGCTGGTCATCGTTGGCCTGTGGATCCGGCTGAAAGTCACCGAGTCTCCTGAGTTCCTGGAAATCCAGGAAAAGAACGAAGTCCCCAAGGTGCCGGCGTTTGAAGTCTTCAAGTACCACAAGCGCTCACTCATGCACGGTATTCTCTGCGGTTTCGCGCCGAACTTCACGTTCTATATCGCCACCGTATTCCTGGTCAGCTATGGCCCCAAGCAACTCGGCATCCCGTCAAGCACGATCTTCGTGGCACTGATGATCGCCGCATCCCTTCAGGTGTTTACGTTGCCGTTCTTCGCTACCTTCGCGGACAAGTACAGCCAGAAGAAGGTGCTGCTGACGGGTTGCGTCCTGGTGGGAGTGGGAGCCTTCCCGGTCTTCGCTCTCTTCAGCACGGGAACATTCTGGGGAATTCTGCTGGCGCTCGTTATCGCGCTCCCGATCCTTCATGGCGTCTCGTACGGCGTGATCTCCGGTTTCACGGCAGAACTCTTCCCCGCGGAAGTCCGTTACACAGGCACGTCCCTGGCCTACCAACTCGGCGGCATTGTCACATCAGCACCCGTACCGATCATCGCAACCCTGCTGATTCAGCAGTACCAGTCCAGTAACGCGGTCGCTTGGTACATGGTCATCTCGGCAGTGCTGGGTTTCATTGCCATCGTCACTGCAAAAACCATTCGTGACAGCAAGGCCAACTCCACCGTCCGCGTGGACGAACTGAGCATCTGAGTCTTATCGCGGTTCCAGGGCCGGGGCTATTGTCCCGGCCTCACAACCGAGCACTGTGAGTCCGTTCCCCGAACGCAGAAAGATATTTCATGACTTCAACTACCGGCACACCTCCCGCCATTTCGGAATTGTGGTTCACCCATCTAGCAAATGCAGTGGACAGTGATCGTGAGCTTCAGGTCATCGGCAAATACAGCAACTTCTGGATTGACGCCGTTTCGCCAGGCCACTGGCGGATTGCCCTGAACTTCCACGGTTCCAGTCTCAATCCCAGGCCCTGGAAAGACCTGCCGCTTGACCACATTGTCATTTCGGCTACACCAGATGGCTGGGGACAGATATTCGACCCCCAACCTAAACCGTTGCTGCATGACCTACTCGCGCTCGGAAAGAACAGCCCGGATGTAACTCTAGGTGGTTCCGACGTCGAACTCGTCCGCAACCTCAGGGTCCTCTCACGCCTCGTGGACCTCGGAAAGGCCCTCCATGTCCAGCACTGACACACCATTAGCCAGCATCGAAGATGTCGTTGGCCGCTACGTAAACCTGCGCTCATCGGGCCGTGACCAGCGCATCTACTTCGAAGAAGCCGGCAACGGACCGGTTCTGCTTTGCCTGCACACGGCCGGCGCAGATTCCCGACAGTTCAGGCATATGCTCAATGATCCTGAGATCACCAGCCGCTTCCGGGTAGTGGCATTCGACCTTCCCTGGCACGGCCGGTCCCTCCCGCCCGAAGGATGGTGGGAAGAAGAGTACTTGCTCACCGCCGATGCCTATGTGGCCATTGTTCGGGACTTCTCGGCCGCATTGAACCTGGAGCAACCCACAGTCATCGGCTGCTCCATGGCGGGGTCCCTCGTGTTGGAGCTGGCCCGTAGGCATGCCGACGAAATCGGCGGAGTCATAGGCCTGTCGGGGGCGCTCAAGGTCAACGGGCGCTTCCAAGACTGGTCCCTGCGGCCGGACGTCAATGCCCAGCAATCCGTCCCCACGTGGACGTCGAGCCTGATGGCACCGCAAAGCCCCGAGATTTCCCGCCGCGAAGTCTGGTGGATTTACAGCCAAGGTGGTCCCGGCATTTACCGCGGTGACACCTACTTCTACTCCCAGGACCTCGACCTGCGGGGAAGGGGCCACGAAATCGACACCAAGGCCTGCCCCGTATATCTCCTCACGGGTGAGTACGATCACGCCTGTACTCCTGCCGACACGGCAGATGCCATCGCCGAAATCCCGGGTGCGAAGGGTGGTGCCATGAAGGACATCGGGCACTTCCCGATGGCGGAGAACTACCCGCTGTTCAAAACCTACCTCCTGCCCATCCTCGAAGAACTCCACGCGGACGTCGTCGGTAATGACCTTGATTCACTCGCCTTGGAAGGAACCCACAATGCCTGAAACGGCTACTGTAACCCCTGAACTTGAGCGCCTTCTGCTCTCGACTATTCCCACCGGCCTGCTGATCAACGGCGAGTGGCGCGATGCCAGCGGCGGCGGGACGTTCGTCGTCGAAGACCCCGCGACGGGAAAGAAGCTCCTGGAGATCGCGGACGCCACCAGCGCCGACGCGATGGCAGCACTCGATGCTGCCGACGCCGTACAAGCGTCCTGGGCGCGGACAGCCCCTCGCGTCCGGGCCGAGATCCTGCGTCGCGGTTTTGAACTCGTCACCGAACGGGCCGAAGACTTTGCGCTGCTGATGACCCTGGAGATGGGCAAGCCCCTGGCTGAGGCACGCGGCGAAGTGACCTATGGCGCGGAGTTCCTGCGCTGGTTCTCAGAGGAAACCGTCCGTGATTACGGCCGCTACCTCACATCCCCTGAGGGGAAGAACAAGATCCTCGTCCAGCGCAAGCCCGTGGGGCCATGCCTACTGATCACACCGTGGAACTTCCCGCTGGCGATGGCCACTCGAAAGGTTGCCCCGGCCATTGCTGCCGGCTGCACCATGGTTCTCAAGCCAGCCAAGTTCACGCCGCTGACTTCGCTGTTGTTTGCCCGAGTAATGCAGGAAGCAGGTCTGCCTGCCGGTGTGCTGAACGTCGTCGCTTCATCATCCGCGTCAGCGATCTCGGGTCCCCTGATGAAGGACTCGCGGCTTCGGAAGGTTTCCTTCACGGGCTCGACGCCGGTCGGCCGACGACTGCTCGCGGATGCATCCCACAATGTGCTGCGGACTTCGATGGAGTTGGGTGGCAACGCGCCGTTCATCGTGTTCGAGGACGCTGACGTGGACAAGGCAGTCCAGGGCGCGATGGCAGCGAAGATGCGCAACATGGGCGAAGCCTGCACCGCAGCCAACCGTTTCCTGGTGCACGAATCGGTCGCAGATGACTTCACCTCGAAGTTTGCTGCGGCCATGGGTTCACTGACGTTGGGCCGAGGCACTGACCCGGGTACCGCCGTCGGGCCCATCATTGATGGTGGTGCCCGCAAGGATATCCACGCTCTGGTCACCGAAGCAGTAGAGCAAGGAGCCACCGTGGCAACCGGCGGCGCACCGCGCGACGGCGCGGGCTACTTCTATCCGCCGACCGTTCTGGCCAACGTCCCGCACGATGCAACGATTCTGGCCAGCGAAATTTTTGGTCCCGTTGCTCCGGTCACCACCTTCCGCACTGAGGAAGAAGCCATCCGCCTGGCAAATTCCTCCGAGTACGGACTGGCTTCCTACCTCTTCAGCCGCGACCACGCACGGATGCTCCGCGTCGCAGAACAGATCGAGTTCGGCATGGTCGGCTTCAACAGCGGCATGATCTCCAATGCGGCCGCTCCGTTCGGTGGCGTGAAGCAGTCCGGACTCGGCAGGGAAGGCGGAGCCGAAGGCCTCGCTGAATACACCACCGCCCAGTACATCGCCATCCCCGACCCGTACGCGGACTAATACGGTGCCTCCGCGTTCTTAAGCGCGGAGCATCGGCCACACACTGGCCCCCGCCCTTTGCTCGCAACAGGGGCGGGGGCCATTCCATGCCCAAAACGGACGTCAACAGAGAGGTTGTCTTCATGCAAAGCGCAAGCACAACAACACTTCCCGGCACCACAGAACCATCCGCAGCCACCCGCCGCAAGACTGCCCTCGCGGTGGGCATCGGCAACTTCATGGAATGGTTCGACTTCGCCGTTTATGGCTTTTTTGCCAGCATCATCGGGAAACTGTTTTTCCCCGAAAGCACCCCGATTCTTTCCCTGCTGAGTGCGTTCGCAGTCTTTGCCGTGGGCTTTATCATGCGCCCCCTGGGAGCGTTTATCCTCGGCCCCATTGGCGACAAGCATGGTCGCAAGGCCGCGCTCGTTTGGTCAGTTCTGCTCATGGGCGGGGCGACGACTGTCATGGGCCTTCTTCCCACGTACGCAGTGGCAGGCCTTCTGGCCCCAATTCTGCTGGTTCTGCTCCGTTGCGTGCAGGGTATCGCCGCTGGTGGTGAGTGGAGTGGCTCCGCCGCCTACCTGGTGGAAAGTGCCCCGAACAATAAGCGCGGGCTGTATGCGAGCCTGATCTCAGGGACCGCGGCGTTGGCGTTCATCGTCGGAAGCTTCGTTGCGCTTGGGCTTAGCTCTGCACTGTCCCCGGAAGACCTATCGGGCTGGGGATGGCGGCTCCCGTTCCTCCTAGCGGCGCCCATGTCCTTGGCCGGACTCTATATCCGCATGAAGCTAGGGGATACTCCCGTCTTTGAGAGTATGAAGTCGGAAGACCGGCTGGCTGGTTCATCTCTGGCAAAGGCAGGCACGAAGGGCCCTAAGCCGATCCTGATCACATTCGCGTTCTCCAGCGTCTCCGGGCTCGGCATCTATTATCTGGCGACGTACATGAACAACCACCTGACCACCTCGCTTGGTTTGGACCGTGCCTCAGCGCTAATGCTCAGCGGTACCGGCTTGTTCATCTATCTGCTGATGTGCCCTTTGGCAGGCATCCTGTCTGACCGCTTTGGTCGTCGTAGCCTGAATATTCTTGGAACCGTAGGTTTTGTTGTGCTGTCCATCCCGTCCTTCCTGCTCATGGGAACAGGGAACGGCGTGGCAATCGTTGCGGGGCTTATCCTCTTCGGGGCCTGTCAAGCACTGTGCAGCGTAACCAACGTGGTATTGCTCGTGGAGCTCTTCCCCGCCTCCACCCGGTCCAGCGGCAGCGCACTCGGTTACAACCTGGGACTCGCCATCGTCGCCGGCCCTGGACCGCTAATCGCAGCAGCGCTGGCAAGCTCGACAGGAACGTCGACGTCGGCGGCCTGGTACATGGCAGTGGTGGCACTCATTGCGGCTCCCATCCTTCTGAAGTGGCTTCCCGAAACGTTCAAAAGGGACATCAATGCTGGTTAGGCAGTCCAAAATCCCGGACCATGCACACCGCTGGTCAATGGACGTGGCGAACGGAGATTGATGATGCTATTTGAACCAGCGCGGAGGTGGTTGAGGGTGCTCATCGAGGCGTGTTGCGACGGGCTCTATAAGTCCATGCCTATCCCGTTCCAGGATGAGGTCTCCGACAACCACTGACACGAGGGACTTGGCCCCGGCTCAGGCCTGATAAGTTGCGGGCGCCAGGGGGACTGCTCGGATTTGGTTGGGTCGACGGGTGTGCCTTTTGGCACGGCCGTCGACCCAATCAAATCCATACAGAGCCACTCATCGAAGCTTCGGGGACGATGCCCGTACCCGCAGGCGCAGGAACGAACAGTCCACCGTCGGGCAGAAAGCCTATTCAGCAGATTTTCAGGAGCGCCTTCGCGGCTTCGGCTTTCAGGGCGGTGAACAACGCCTGCCGCAATGTTGGCGTAGGCAGGTCCGCTTCAGGATGCCACTGGATGCCGACTACCCAGTTGTCGTCCACAGACTCGATGGCTTCGAGGAGACCATCATCGGCCACGGCGGTGGGACGTAGACCGTCGCCAAGAAGATCAATAGCCTGATGGTGGAAGGACGCCACCGGAATTCGGGGTACACCGTCGAATGCGACGGCAACGCGGCTGTCCCGCTCGAGTTCCACCTCATGGACTGAGAAGTCCCTGGATCCGTCTTCGCCCTGGCTTACATGCGAGACGCTGCTTGGTCCTAGATCGATGTGCAGGGAACCGCCGTAGGCAACATTGAGTAGTTGCATACCGCGGCATATGCCCAACACGGGTACGCCATTGTCGATGCCGTGTTGGATGACAGCAAGGTCGAGGCTGTCTTGTGCCGCATCGACTCCGAAAAGAGACGGATCCTCGGCCGACGCGCCGAAAAGGGCCGGATTAACGTCGCCGCCGCCTGGAAGGACGAATCCATGGCAGGAGGCGAAGGTTGCCTCAAGCTCCAGATCGCTGGCAGGGCCGATAAGGACCGGTTCAGCTCCGGATCCCAGGATGAGGGACACCACTGCGTCTAAGGCCCTTTCAGCCTCCTTCAGGACCGGGTCCGAAACTCCGCAACCGAGGCCAGAGAGGCGGATTGGAATGCCAATCCTGGGGGAGTTCGCTGCAGATGTGGCCAAAAGGTGCTCCTGAGTGTGGTGTCGACCAGCTATGACTGGGTGCCAGAAATTAGGTATTAGGTACGAGCCAAATACCTTAACAGAATGACGGCACCTGCCGGATCCTGTCAACCGGAGTGAAAACACCCAATTACAGCTATATCGGATCCACTCTTGACACCTGAAAGTGTGTCATGTTTCATAGTTTGAAGGTCAATGGACCGTACCTAAGACCTTTACAGCGGAGATTGGCTAGCTGATCACTGCGGTCTAAGTCGCACTTGTGGGCCGCCGCCCTCTCTCACTACTCCTTGGGAGCATTTAGATGAAGAAGCAATCCTTTGCCGCCGTCACCCTGACAATCGGCGTTCTCGCCCTTACTGCATGCGGTGGTAACGCAAATTCGAGTTCGTCAAGCAGCGCCGCCGGTTTTGGCGACTGCAAAGTTACTGGCCAGCCGGACAGCATCAAGCTCAGAACCCAAAAGCCCGATGTCCTAACTGTTGCCGTCGCGCTGCCAAACCCTGGGTGGTCCAATGGCTCCGGCCCGGATTCGGTTAAGAGTGGATTCGAGTACTGCATGGCGGCGGACATAGCCCACCGTGCAGGCCTCAAGTCTGTCCAGCTGAAAAACCTGGCCTGGGACCAGTTCATCTCCGGGACGGCATCCGGCTACGACATTGGACTGGCCACGGTGACCATCACTGATAAGCGGAAGGAGGTCTTTGACTTCTCACGGCGTTATTTCTCATCAAACCTTGGCATAGCCACGAAAAAGGATTCAAAGGTCACTGCCGACACTCTCCGTGACTCCAAGGTCGCCGTCCTCCAAGGCAATGTAGGCGCGCAATGGGTGGCGGATGTGCTCAAGCCGACCAAGCCCGCAGCCGTGTTCCAGTCCGCCTCGGAAATCTTCACGGCGCTCAGCGCCGGTCAAGTTGACGCAGTTGTTACTGACACCACAATTGCCCTCATCAGTGTGAAAGAAACCGGAGGCGCTCTTACCGTAAAGGGGCAGATAGCCCTCGATCAGGGCTATGGGGTTGTACTGCCTCGCAACTCAGAGAACACCTCGGCCGTCGATAAGGCCGTCGGTGACCTGGACTCTGACGGGACACTAAAGTCGCTGGCCGCTGACTACCTTCAGCCAACGTTTGGGGTTGACCCCAACTCCATTCCGTTCTGGACAGTGAAGTGACCTCGGTAGCTGCCTCGGCTCTAGCTGGCGCCACGCGTCTCAGCCCTCCGCCCAAGAGTCGAGCGCTATCGTCGACAGCCACAGTCTTCGCCGCGATCCTTGTATTGGCAGTCTCAGCCCTCGGTGCAGCAGCCATGAATGGATCCGAGGAAGGCACCACTCCCCATGTTGTTGGCTGGCTTTTGAGTACCGTGGGGGTGCTGACCGCCGGCGGGGTACTGTGGATCGCTGTACGGTCCTTGCGCCGGTCCCTTCGTGCGTCCCGTCAAGTGAATGAAGGGCGGATTCTCGACGCCCGAGCGAGCGGTGCGGCATCACTGAATGATGCAACCTTCACCTTCGGGCTTGGCATTGCAGTCCTCATTGTCATCACCGCCGCAGTGATGCTCACGGTCAACGATTCTGTTATCCAGAGGACATTCCTTCGTTGGGACCTCATGGCTGCGAGTGCGGGTGACGTCTTTGCGGCCTTTGGCCTGAACATTTGGATCGCCGTGATCACCGAAATCTTCGTCCTCGCCTTCGGTCTACTGCTGGCAGTAGCCCGCCTTGCCCCCGGAAACGCCTGGCGACCGGTACGGGCCATTGCCATCGCCTATGTCGACTGTCTGCGCGCCGTGCCGGCTATCATCGTCATCTATCTGGTGGGATTTGGCCTGCCTCTACTACAGCTACCCGTACTGTCAGATCTGCCGCCGGAGTGGTTCGCCATTATTGCGCTGACTCTGACGTTCAGCGCTTACACCGCCGAGACATACAGGGCTGGCATAGAAGCAATCCACCCGTCACAGTGGTCCGCTTCCCGTTCGCTCGGATTCTCATTCGGAAAGACGCTCCGGTTCGTCATATTGCCTCAAGCCGTGCGAGGCGTGATCCCGCCCCTGCTCAGCTTGTTCATCTCGCTGCAGAAGGACACTTCGCTGGTGAACATTATTGGCACGATGGACGCGTTCAACCAGGCCAAGTTCTATTCATCGGCGAACTTCAACCTTTCGTCCGTCACAGTAGTGGCCGTCCTCTTTATCTTGATCACTATCCCGCAGACCCGCTTCGTTGATTTGATGCTGGCACGAGGCGTTTCCCGCCGTGGACGAAAGGGAAGCAAATAATGTCTTTCATTGAATTGGTCGGCCTACACAAGAGCTACGGTGCCCATACCGTGCTGCAAGGCATCGACCTACAGGTTGAGCAGCATCAAGTAGTCACTCTGATTGGTGCCTCCGGATCCGGAAAATCTACCCTGCTGCGATGCATCAATGCCCTGGAGCCGATAGATACAGGCGAGATCCGCATTGACGGAGACGTGGTCAGTGGACCCGGCGTCAATGTCAACAGTCTTCGCCGGACCGTGGGAATGGTATTCCAGTCCTTCAACCTCTTCCCGCATATGAGTGTCTTGGATAACGTTGCCATCGGTCCCATCAAACTCCTGGGACTTCGCCCAGATGTTGCGCGCGAACGCGCCTACGCTCTTCTTGAACGGGTCAACCTTGGAAATCGCTCAAGCTATTTTCCGGAGCAGCTTTCCGGTGGGCAACAGCAACGCGTAGCGATTATGCGAACACTCGCGATGGAGCCCAAGGCCGTGCTCCTGGACGAAATCACCTCTGCGCTTGACCCGGAGCTGGTTGCCGAGGTCCTCAACATCGTTCGTGAGCTCGCGGCAGACGGTATGACCATGATGCTTGCCACCCACGAAATGCACTTCGCCCGCGAAGTATCCGACCTCGTCGTCTTCTTGGAGCAAGGACGGCTCCTGGAGCAAGGGCCTCCGGAGCAGGTGTTCGGTGATCCCGTCCAACCACGCACGCGTGAATTCCTTCGCCAAATTGTGGAGGCGGGACGACTCTAAACTCTGAATCTGAAGCCTGCAGTGTCCGGCAGCCTCTCCATACGAGGAGGCTGCCGGGCTTCGTCGTGAACAGCACTGACTCGAAGACATGGCGCAGGTCTGTCTGCGGAAAGTCCCTGTGGTGGCCTAATCAGTTTCAGATTTGAGTATCCTCAGGATTTCGTGGCGCGTGTGCTCGATGTGATCCAGCATGGCTTCATGTGCCAGCAGGGGAGCCCTGTCCTTGATGGCTTCAAATACACGTCTGTGCTGCCGCTGATCGTCCTCGACAGGATCCGGGTGATCCAGCATATCCGCCGGACTGAAGAACTCGCTGCGCGCATTTCGAATGGCAGCCTCCAGTCGCTTACTCCCTGCCGCCCTTGCTACTGCATCATGGAAAGCAGAGTCTGCAAGCCTGTATTCAGCCCGGTTGGATGCCGCGGCCTGTTGGCTGATGGCGGCCATCATGGCGTCAAGGTCGTCTTGCGTTCGCCGCGTGGCTGCCAGGGTCGCCGCATGGGACTCCATGGCAACTCTCACGGTGGTGAGGTCGTCCAGCTCTTCCTCTTGCTCGAGCATGCTTCGACGCCATTCTGCAAGCGGTTGGCTCAAGGCTGTGACGAAATTGCCACCGGTTTTGCCTCGCCTGACCACAATGTAGCCTTCCTCCTGCAATTGCTTGAAGGCTTCCCGAAGACTCACCCTTGCTACGCCAAGGGATTCAGCAAGTTGCCGCTCTGGGGGAAGCCTGTCTCCGGGGCCGAGTTCGCCTCGCCTGATCAGTCCCTTGATGTACTCCGCCACTCCTTGGGGAACGGACACTGAATTCACTTCATTGGGCATGGTTCCATCTTAAGGCCAAACTGCGATAACAGGTTGCTCGCGAGACCGTGGTGGCGAAGCGGGAAGTTTGGCGCGACCGTCCGGCTTCCTCTAATTCGATCTTCAGCCTGGAGGCAGACGCCGGGGCTAACCCCGGCGTCTGCCTGCGTGGTTCGTAGAACCAAATGACACCGTTCAGCAGGTGGAAAGGAAAGAGCCTTTCCTACGCCGCGACTGTCTCGTGGAGCGGGGCGGCGGGCAGCGGGGGCTGGCTGCGCTGCCATACGGAGCCGTAGCGTGTGTATTGCGCAGGCGGTTGAATCGAAAGTCGAAGGTCGTCGGCTGCGGTGCGTGCCCAGAATGGATCCTTGAGCATCTCGCGGCCGATGAAGACCAGATCGGCGCGGCCGTTGCGGAGGATGTCCTCTGCCTGCTGGCCGGTCTCGATGCGCCCTACGGCGCCGGTGAGGATACCGACTTCCCGGCGGATGAGCTCCGCAGCGGGGACCTGGAAACCCGGGAACGAGGACACTTTGACGGGTGCGCTGCCGCCGGAGGATGCGTCGATGAGGTCCACGCCCTGCTCCTTCATCCACCGCCCGAACACGATGAAGTCCTCCGGGGTATTGCCTCCGTCGACGTAGTCGGTCGAGGAGATACGGACGAAGAGCGGCCCTTCCCATTCGGTGCGGACTGCGTCGAGGACTTCGCGGACGATGCGGTAGCGTCCCGCGTGGTCTCCGCCGTACTCGTCGGTGCGCTTGTTCGAGATCGGGGAGAGGAACTCGTTGAGGAGGAAGCCGTGGGCGGCGTGCACCTCGAGGACGTCGAACCCTGCCTCCGTGGCGCGCGCCGCAGCGGCACGGAAGGCTTCGACGATTTCGGCGATGCCGTCTTGAGTGAGTTCCTCAGGGACGCGGGAGCCCGGTCCCCACGCGATCGCGGAGGGAGCGACCGCGGTGAGCTCGGGGAGGCCGAGCTGTCGTCCGGCGTGGCCGATCTGCACACCGATCCGGCCGCCGACAAGGTGGACGGCGTCCACGATGCGGCGGAGGTTCGGGATGTGCGCGTCGTCCCAGATCCCGAGGTCGCCGGGACCGATCGGGCCGTTGGGGGTGACGGCTGCGGTCTCGGTCATGACCAGGCCGGCGCCGCCGAGGGCGCGGGATCCGTAGTGCATGACGTGGAAGTCAGTGGCGACTCCATCGGCTGTCGCGGAGTGCATGCACATCGGCGACATCACGATGCGGTTCCGGAAAGACACCCCATGGATCGTGAAGGGCTCGAGAAGTGTTGTAGACAAGAAATGCTCCTAAAAACTGCCAGTGACAAGCTGTGGGATCGAGCGTGCGTCAGGCAATGCGGGCCGACAGCACTGTTATGTTGTGTTGGTACTGCTCTTTTTGGGCGGCTGCGCGAGTGGGTTCCACGTCAAGCGCAGCCTTATTCTTCATGTCTCCCGTAGGGAACGGGAAGGGCATCGGGATGACGCGAAGCAGCCACCCCGATGCCTGCGGGAGCTAGCTCGCGGGGGTGGAATGCGTGTAGAACGTCTTCGCCACGATCTGCCACTCACCGTTCGTATTGAGCAGGTGGAAGAAGTCGCTGAAGCGGAACCCGTCGAGATCGTCGGTATCGACCCGCGCGCTGGCGACATTGCCCACGACGTCCACGGTTACGACCGCGGAGTTCGGGTTCGAAGGCTTGAAATCCTTTTCGATTCCGTCGAACAGCTCTTGAATCGGCACACGCGAGACCGCGGATTCGGCGGTGGTAAACATCACCGCGTCGGCGTGGAAGGCCGGCCGCATGATCGAACCGTCTGCATTTTTGCAGCCTTCGAGGTACTTCGACAGCGCCTCCAGCACGGCGTTGTATTCCTGGACGTAGGTTTTCTCGGACACCAGCACTCCTTGCATTCAAATCTATTCTGTAGCGGTCGCTACAAATGATACTGTAGTGACCACTACAGTAATTCGTCAACTCCGGGAGGCGCTCATGTCCAATTTGAATGCGAAGCCACGAGACGTCACCCGCGGTCGACGCCGTGGCTTCGACGAGAAGCAGGCAATGGAAGCCGCTATGGACATGTTTTGGGAGCATGGCTACGAGGGGACGTCAGTAAGCCAGTTATGCGCGGGCATCGGAATCAATCCGCCTAGCCTGTACGCAGCGTTCGGCAGTAAAGCGCAACTGTTTATCGACGTCGTTGATCACTATGAGCGCACCTTCTGGGATCCAGTATGGGAAACCTTCGATAAAGAACCGCGCGTAGCAGATGCATTCCGCCGTTTCTTCAGCGACTTTGTGGGCGTGATATCGGTTCCGGGGACCCATCTCGGATGTCTCGTGGTCCAGTCCGCAGTGAGTTTGGAGGACCGCACCAGCGAAGTCGCACGCGCCCTCGCGGCTATTGGAGACGACGGAGTGCGCCGTTTTCAGGGCAAACTTGAGTTCGGTATCCGAGACGGACAAATTCCAACAGACACCGACACCCTGGCACTAGCGCACGCCATTAATATGATCTCCGAGGGGCTCGCGCTCCGAGCGCATGACGGCGTCCCGCCAGACATGCTTCGACGGCAGGTGGCAGCAGGGCTGCGCATGATTCCGGAATCGGAATAGAAGCGACGGGGTGCGGGGCGAGTGAGTTAAAGATCGTCCACACCTTAAGTAGTGCAGGATTAGCCGATACCATCTTCCGCGTTTCCGCTCCATCAATTTCCGCCAGGCTGGCTTGACCGCGAATCACTGAGAGCAGATCCTGCGTGGCAGCTGACGGATTTGAGGTTGTGAGGCAGCTCATGGTCTGGTCGCGGCAGACAGAGAAGCGTAGCGTCTGATACGTCAACAAATACAGTGGTCGCAGCCGGGAGCCGCGTCGATGGCCGCACAAGAAACCCCTTTCGAAGGGATCGGACATGGCGGGATGGAATGCAGAAACTGCGGCAGGGCCGTTGGGGAGCGGGGCGGTCACATTAGTGGAAGGATCGTCCTTCTGCATCTCCTCGTCGAACGGAGACATCCTGCCGGGCTACCCTCAGGGAGTTTTTGTTCAGGACACGCGGATTCTGTCCAACTGGGCCCTGACTATCAACGGCCAATCGCTTGAACCATTGTCAGCGGAGACGAAGGAACCCTACCGGGCACTTTTTATCGGCCGCGTTCCCCGTTCAGACGGCTATGCAGACAGCCCGCTAATTGTTGAGCGGCTACGCGAAGTAGGTGCCGGGCTCTTGGAGCAGATCACCGTTCGGAATTATTCGGTAAGTCCAGTCGAATGTCTGATCCGCCTCAGCGTTGAGGCTGATTTCGCCGATGTGTTCGAAGTGAAGGAAGCCAAGATCGAGCGGCGTTGGGACGAAAGTCGACGACCGAACAGTGATTCACTCACCATTCAGGCAGTCTGGGAGGAGGTCAGCAAAGGGGTTGTTATTACGGCCATTGGTGCTCAGGTGGAGGCGGATGCTCTGACATACCGGACGGTGGTGGGGCCAGCGAGCGACTGGAAAGCTGTACTGAGCGTAGTGCCGTCTGGTCACCGAGTCGATCATGTGGAACCGTTCATGCATCCGGACCTCCGCGGACCGTCACCCAGCGATCTGCGCCGCCGGGGCTGGGTGGCCAAAATCCCGGTGTTGCAGATGGGTAACCATTCCATCGAGCGGACTTTGCGACGCAGCTACGACGATTTGGGGGCCCTGCAGATCGAGGATCCGGATCATCCGGAGCGTGTGGTTGTAGCCGCGGGGGCGCCCTGGTTCATGACTTTGTTTGGTCGGGACTCGCTTTGGACGTCTCTAATGGCGCTTCCCGTTGACCCATCCCTGGCCTTGGGCACCCTGCAAACGCTGGCGGACCGCCAAGGCAGGGTGGTGGACCCCGTTACCGAGGAGGAGCCCGGCAAGATCCTCCACGAGGTCAGGCTTGATGTCTCCAGCGGGCTGGCTTTGGGTGGCAAGTCCGCCTACTACGGCAGCGTCGACGCGACACCGCTGTTCGTGATGATGCTCGGGGCGGTGAGCCGCTGGGGGTTTTCCCCGGATACCACCGCTGCTCTGCTACCCCATGCCGACCGTGCGTTAGCTTGGATCCGGGACTACGGGGACAAAGACGGCGACGGATTTGTCGAGTACGCGCGCCTCAACGATCAGGGCCTAATCAACCAGGGATGGAAGGATTCGTGGGATGGCATAAATTTTGCCGACGGTACCCTGGCGGAGCCACCGATGGCGTTATGCGAAGTGCAAGCCTATGTCTACGGCGCGTATGTTTCACGGGCCTGGATGGCGTACGACGTCGGTGACGAGTCGCTGGGGGCCGAACTCATGGACCGCGCGGAGCGGCTAAAGAAGCAGTTCAATGAGCAGTTCTGGCTGCCAGAGCGTGGCTACTACGCCATCGCACTGGATCGCGACAAGCGTCCCGTCGATGCGTGCGCGTCCAACATGGGTCATTGTCTTTGGTTTGGCATCGTCGACGACGACAAGGCGCCGCTGGTGGTTGAAAGACTAATGTCTCCAGAAATGTTCAGCGGTTGGGGAATCCGGACTCTGGCCAGCGACATGGGAGCCTATAACCCTGCGAGCTATCACAACGGTTCGGTCTGGCCCCATGACAATGCCATCATTGTCATGGGACTAGTACGTTACGGCTTCGTTGAGCAGGCGCAACGTATTGCCACCGCGTTGCTGGAGGGCGCCGAGTACTCCAACGGACGGCTGCCCGAGCTTTTCTGCGGCTTTGATAGGGGACAGGTGGCGCAGCCCGTGCCCTATCCCACTGCTTGTTCGCCGCAGGCATGGGCAGCAACTGCTCCGATCGCGCTGGTGACGAGCCTGATGCGATACGACGCGCACGTTTCCCGTGGAGGCTTGTGGCTGGATCCGGCGCTCCCGGAGTCCTTTGGCCAACTACATATCACCAATGCCCCGACGGGCCGCGGACCCGTCACTATCGATGTCTTCGGGTCCGAATGCACAGTGAGCGGACTGGCCGAGGGCTTGACGCTCCACCGTGGGCACCGGCCATGGATGACTGAGCTAGTGGATCAAGCCAGGCAGCACTCGAAACGGATGCCAGGGGCTAAGTAAGCGCAAGGAGCAGTTTTAGCGTGCCCACGAGGTTGTCGCGTCTGTACTTCAGGTTTCGCGCCTGGAATCGCCGACAGCTTTGAGGCCGGCCCGGCCCATGAGCCACCAGTCCGGCGCCACGGCACTCGGAGTGACGCCTGAATCCAAGAGAAGCCATTGGTGCTGTCGTGGATCGCTTTGCCTCCGATAGATGAACGTGGGCAACGGTCTGGCATGACAAGCTGGCGTTGCGATCAGTAGCTAGTAACCTTGCGTAGGTGTCAGTTTTCCTCATCATGGAAGTGTTTCGTCCTTCATGGGACGGGGCACTTCGTAGTTGGTGTCTACGTCTGGCTAGCCCATCAGCGTGGTGATGAGGCGGAGCGACGAAGCGAAGTGATGACAAGTGCTCCGACAACTCCTAGCCGCCGGCGTCCCGGTTGAATAGCACGTCTTCGACGCAATGCCTCATGCAAGCTTCGGAGGTCATACACCGGAGGATCTGGAATTACGAGCTGAAACATGCGGCTGGGTTCCTAGCTCCGGGGGCTTGCGCGGCTGGGAACTGCGGGAGCGCTGGACCGGACGGTGCATCGTAATAGGGCCGACCTCCGCTGAACTCCACCTAGGCAAATCCCGTCTCGGTACAGTGAACCACGATTGGCTGACCCATCGCATCGGGCTTCCGATGTGGCACTCAGGTGGCTGATCTCTGTCATGTACTTCAGGACCGGCACGCCATGAAAGATATGAAAAGGAGGTGAATCGACTTGATGGAAACTGCTGCTTTGGTGCCCATCGGGAACATGGTGCTTTCGCTCGACCGTTCATGCCGAGCTACGGCCTCGAGAGTGGTCGCGACAGGGCAAAAAAGAAGTGTGGACAATGTCCACACTTTCCGCCTCGGACTGACCGGTACTGCCGCCGGACTGGCCCGTATTCCGCATGTTTCTGCAACTGCCCAGTGTTTCCAAGGTCTGGAATCCCGTTCGAGTCCCACCTCGGGCACGGCATACCCCCTCGTCAGAGGGGGTTTTTGCTTTAACGTGTGTATAAATTACGTGGTCAGGTCCCTCTGACAGGGCCGCGGGGTGTGCCTGGCGCCGCGGGTCGCCTGTTTGGTTGTGGGGGAACGGGTTCAGGGCCTTGGCTGGTGGGCTCGCCGTTTGCCTTGTGCTGGTGTCATGCGTTCCTCTCGCAATTCGTCAGGTAGGTCGTGGTTGGCCTACACCTCTTCATGGGTAGGCGTGCAGGTCACAACATGACCTTGTGAACCACGTAGGGACCACATTTTCGACTGGATCGTGCTGTGAGGAAGGGCAAGGGCATCTTGGTCCTGCCGCATGGGGTGCGTGGAGACCTAAGTTTTCCTCTCACTGAGAAGCATGGATTTAGCTCTGATTGCCTAAAACCCTTCTACTGCTTGGACTGAGCAAAATGATTGTCAGCGGCCCTGGGTGACTGCTGTGTTGCCCCTCTGTGGGCGCCGGCCGGCTGGTGGCCAATGCTGGTAGCGGAGGACTGATGCGAGCGGAAATCGACTGCCGAGTAGTGGGGCTTCCCCGAAGGTCGTTCGTCCCTGGTGAGCGCAGCTGATGTTTTGCCCGTTTCTGGGGTGACGGGTGGTGTGCGGCGAGGGCCGGACAGCGCTCCCCAGGGGTGCTGTCCGGCCCTTTGCTCGGTGGTTACTAGAGAGCACTTTGCGGCGTGGCGCGTTAGACCGAAGAGATAGATGGCCTGTTCACTTCAGCTTGCTCGTCGGCGAGGGGGCTACGTGCTGTCTCCGCGCTCATCAGCAAGCCCACCAGGGACAGTACGCCGATGCCCATCAGGAAGAACGCCGGCGAGCTGGGGTTGCCTGTCGTGGCGATCAGCCAGGTGCCGATAAGCGGCGCGACGCCGCCGAAGAGCATGGCGCCGACGTTGAACGGCAACGCGAATCCGAGGTAGCGCGAGCGGGTGCCGAACAGTTCGGTGAAGAAAGAAGGAAATACTGCATCGTTCATGGCGAAGAACATGAGCGAGACGATGAGGACCGCGGAGGCGAGTACCACGCCTCCCAAGGAAAGCAGGGTCATGATCGGATAGCTCAAGACGATGAAAGCGATGCTTGAGATCATCAGGGTGCGCTTACGTCCGATCCGGTCGGACAGACGCGCGGCAAGGGGAATGAAGATGATGTGCGCCACAAGGCCAATCGTGACAACCAGTGTTGCGGTCGCCTCGCTCATCCCTGCCTCCTCGATGAGGAACGAGGGCGTGTAGCTGAGCAGGAGGTAGTAGGCGCCGGCATTGAGCGACATGACGAGCAGTGCCTTGAACATCGACGGGAGGCTCTTGCGGGTCTCGGACCAGCGGTTTGCGGCCGGAGGCTGATCAACTGCGCTCTGGCGCTGCTTCTTTTCGAGTTCCAGCACCCGGCGGAACTGCGGGGTGTCTTCCAAACGCAGGCGAAGCCAGAGACCAACGATGCCGAGCGGGCCCGCGATGAGGAACGGGATCCTCCAGCCCCACTCCTGCATGAATTCCGGTGAGGTGCTGGCGTAGAGGATGGTCGCCATGAGCGAGGCTGCCAGGAACCCGGCGGCAGCTGCGATGGGTACTACACTCGTGAGCAGTCCGCGCTTGGCGGCGGGTGCGTACTCGGCGACGAAGGTGCCTGCGCCGGCGTATTCGCCGGAGGCTGAGAAGCTCTGTGTTACGCGGAGCAGCAGGAGCAGGACGGGTGCTGCGATGCCGATGGTCGCGTAGTTCGGTATGAATCCGATGAGGAAGGTGGCTCCGGACATGAGGATGATGGTCGTGGCGAGGATGCTCTTACGGCCGATTTTGTCGCCTAGGCTGCCCCAGACGAAGGCCCCGAGCGGGCGTACGAGGAACGATAGCGCGAACACTGCGAAGGTGCTCATCAGGGCAACAGCGCGGTCCTCCGGGGGAAAGAAGACTATTGCGATGGTGGTCGCGAGGTAGCTGTAGCTGGCGTAGTCGAAGTACTCCAGCAAGGTGCCGAGCCCGCTGGCGATGATGGCTCGGCGGAGTATGGATCGGGGGACGGATTCTGTGGTGGCTACGGTGGTGGGCATGATGTCGTTCCTCGTTTGAGTACCGGATCTTCGCGGTGGGTCCGCAGGATGTGACGACCATCATGGCAGCTAACGTCACCCCGGAATATGGCCCCGCCGGCGAACCCCCACTGTTAGTTATGGCCCTGGAGGCGAAGCGCCTACGCTGTCGCGGAAGCCCCTGACTTTCAGGGCGAGCCAGAGCTCGGTCTGTGCATCGATGCCGTCCAGGTCGTGACCGGTGATCTGGACGATCCGCTGCATCCGGTTCCGCACTGTGTGCCGGTGGACTCCCATACGTTCGGCTGTCGCTTCGACGGATCGGCGCTCGAGAAGCCAGGTGTGCAGTGTTTTCAAGAGGGCTTCGCCTCCGCGCGAGTTCTCGATGGGGGCGAGGACTGCGCTGGAGAAGGCTTCCAGGTATTCGGATGGAGCGGCGTTGATCAGGAACTCGTGCGAGGCTCCGTCGACGTACTCAATGGGGGTGCCGGCCCGACGGCTGGTCTCCAATGCCAGGGTTGCCTGCCTGATGCTGCGGGCGGAGTTCTCGGGAGCGCCCCTGGTGCCGATCCCCGTGGGGACGTCGAGACCGTAGTCAGCCAGAGCCTGTCGGGGGTCGACTGTTGCCAGACATTCGACTATGCGGTGACGGTGCCGTATGAAGGGGGC
Organism: Arthrobacter sp. 21a14; assembly: GCA_050627125.1. Lineage (GTDB taxonomy): Bacteria > Actinomycetota > Actinomycetes > Actinomycetales > Micrococcaceae > Arthrobacter. Next base: position 3,028,159 of record CP192487.1, read on the forward strand.
GGCGAGGACGACCGCGAGGTCGTCGATGAGCACTTCGGCATGGGTCTCATTGCGCGCTTCGATGCTCACGCCCCGCAGCGGGCCTGAATCGATGCCGATGCTCCGGAGGAATGTCCGGGCGCTGCCCGGCTCCGTGAACGTCAGGAGGCGCGCGAACCGTTCGGCGCGTTTACGGCGCGCAGATTCGTCGAGGAACCACACGCGTTCGAATTCGAGTGCCAGGAGCGAACGAAGTGCTGGCGCGGCGAGCTCTGCCGTCTCCTGGCCTGTCGGGATACGGACGCAGAACCCCCGGACAGTGTCATTGCCTGCGAACGGGAAGACCTCGACCGTCTCTTGTACGTCGGCGGATGTTTCGTCGGGACCGGCGACCAGTTCGGTGGCGGACAGGAGGAGTTGTTCTCCAAGTCGTGGTGCTTCGCGGCCGGCGAGGCGTTCGCTCACTGGCGTGAGCAGGATCGAAGGAAAGGCCGAGCTTCTGGCCATGACCCTCCCGAGACGGTCGAATACAGCCACTGGCTCCTCGGTCCGTTGCTGCCAGCCGGACAGCAGGTCCCCGAAAGAGCCGCCGCGGGCCACAATTGCTGTGATCTCCATCTGCAGGTCGAGCGGCCGTCTGAGCGCTTCCCGTTGTCCTTCCGCGTGCTGGACGGCGATGGTGTGCGCGATCCGCCCGAAGTCGGCGATGTCGCCGGTCAGCAGTGGGAGGTCATACTCGCTTGCCAGAGCCAGCAACTGCGCCGGGAGGCTTTCGAATGCGGCCTCGGCGCCGAGGCCGATGATGAGCCCCGAGGCGCCGGCGCCCGTGGCTCCTGACAGGAAGTCCTTCCAGGCTGTCCAGTCTTCACCGAGGTGCAGCCCGCTGGTAAGCACCATTTCGCCGCCGCGGAGCCTCGGAAACGGTCCTTCTCGCTCGACCGCAAGGGGGAGACCGGCGGCTCGTTCAACACCAATTCCTCCGTGCGCCGTCATCAGCCCAAGCCCTGGGGTAGAAGCAAGCTTGGCCACCGTGAACGCCCTCAATTCAAGTGCCATGGCCCCATGTTAGCGACGATCAGGGGGGATTTCTGTACGCCACGGCCACTATTTGGTATGCAAAGAGTACGCCCCGGCGATGGTATGGGAAGGGTGGCTTCAATAGTGTGATTCGCAGCAGGCCGCACCAGCGAGCCGAAGACCGCAACTGCGAATGGGAGCATGTCATGATCGGCCAGAACGAGTACTTCGAGGGACAAGTACGAAGCCTTGAATTCAAGAACCAGCAGGGAAACTTCACGGTCGGGGTGATGGAGCCCGGTGAATGGAAGTTCGAAGCTCCCGTCAAAGAATGGATGCACCTTGTCCGCGGAACCTGGGACGTGCAGCAACCCGCCGGTCAGGGGGAATGGACAACCTACAGGGAAGGCGAGCGGTTCGAGGTCCCGGGTGGTACCGACTTCACCGTCCGCATAAAAGACACCGTCGCCTACCTCTGCCCCTACACCGGTGAATTCCTCGGTCACCTGGACATGTAGCATTCCCAACTGCCTGAGTACTCACACAAGTGAATATGTGTTGGACTGACCTCAACAAAAGGAGCCTGGCGCCAAGCCGGGCTCCTTTTAGTTGCGCCCGTGCGGGCCTTCACCTCCAGTGACGGTTATGTGTGTCCGTAGCGTGACTCGACGGTTCAGTGAGCAGTCCGCCAAGCCGCTAATCAGTCAAGGTCCGTTCCGCTTGTCTCGAGGTAGACCCTGACTGCACCGATCAGGTGGCCGATATGTTGAGGCCTCGGCTGGTCCGCCATAACTGCGGTCCCTCCGCACCTAGGCCGCTGCCAGTTCTTCATGGTCGTCCGCCTGTTCGAAGACGAACTGATCGTCGGCCGCGCATGTCGAAGCCGATCAGTTTGCCGATAAACACCCACAAGTCGTGCTGTCAACGTGAGTGAGATATCCACTGCGCATGCCTTTCCCGCATGATGCCTGGTTTTCATGCACCGGGGCATCCATCGCCGCTACGTACTGGTGATGGCGCCGCCGTCGGGCTGTATGACCAGTGCTTTGTGAAGCTGGTGAGCCGGGGTGGCCGGCGGCGAGGATATGGCCTCTCGGAGGAGAGCAGCGGTTCGTTGCCCGAATTCGTAGGGCTGAAGATCCAGTCCGGCGATGTAGGACTCGTTCAGGTTGTCCTTGGAGCTGAGCAATGAGGCCAACTTCACCTTCCCAAGGCCATGGCCGATCCGCGTGAGTGCTGCCTCGGCTCGCTGGGCGACGTCCTGCCACCCGAAGAGCAGCGAATCAACGTCACCGCCGGATAATGCATCAACCAAGGATGCTTCAAGCTGGGCATTGGTGGGAAAGCTGCTGACCACTTCAATGACCGGCCGGACATTATTCCGGTCGCAGCTCTCGGGCATTCTGTGTCCGGTCCCACTCCGCATGGGAGTTTCGAAGTAGCTTCCGGGAGCCGGCGGAAAGCTTCGCCTGCATCCTGAATCAGGATCCGGCGCTTGGACTAACGTGTCGATCTAGACCGAACGCCATATTAAGGTGAAATTACTTCATGACGATGAACCATAACCGTGGAAGAACTACCAACGACAAGCCGGAGTTCGTCCTTCCGCCGGAACGCCCCTACTACTACGCATGGGGTGGCGACAAGCGGATGTACGCCTACACCCGGGATGAGTGGGGCATTGGAGGTTCCTTGCCTAACGGTGGCAACAACACGGTACGTTCATGGGTGGTGCAGTTCATTCTTGCGATCATCATGATCCCGGCCGCGATCATCAGCGTCATCGTCCTTATCGCGGCGATAGTCAGCTTGAACTGGATCGTGATGATCTTCGGCCTGGTCTGTACCCCCTTATTCGCTGCCGCTCCTTATGTAGGGTTCACAGCAGCCAGGGATGAACGGAAAGCGCGGAAGGCGCGCAAGCTGAAGGACCTACCGAAACCTCAGACTTCCGTGGATGACGAAGCAGCCAGGCGATACTTCATAAAACACCCGGAAGCAGGGGTAGAGATCACCCCAGTGAACTTCCCCGACGCCACGTGGTGAAGAAGTATTTGCTGACGCTTTCGCCGCGACATCAGCACCGGCTTTTGCGTCCGGCGAACGTCCGTTCTCGGGAAGTCCGTGTGCTCGCCTGGGGCTAGTTCCTGAGGCGTAGTTTGGCAGCGCGCGCCACACAGGCGCGGGCGGGCTGGAATGAATGTCTCGAGTACATGTTCGCCTCCCTTGCCGAGTACGAACGTTCCCGATTGTCGGAACGGACCAGGGACGGCCTCCCAGCAGCTAAACCGCGAGGCAGATTGGGCGTCCGACCCCGCGCAATCACCCCTGGGAAGTGCGAAACTGTCAAGCAGCTGCGCGGTGAGGGGAACCCTAAAGGAAACGGCAGAGCGACTCAGCGTCCACAATTCGTCTTTGACACGGGCCCTCAGCGCTCTCCGGGACGGGGGAGCGGCAAGTGCAGTCCCTCGGGACTGGGGTCCCAGGCCTGGGAACGGTGATGGGACGTTGCTGTCAACCACATCCCCGACCCGTTTCGGAGGGGATCAATGCGGGAATTACCACGGTCAGAATCATCGGCATCCGGCCAGAACGGATCGTCAAAGGAAACGATGATATCCAAATCCCAAACGCTGTTGGGCTTTAGGGGCGTACGGAGCATTTTCCCATCTCGACCGGAGCCCAATGTGGGGACAGTCGCTCGGGAAATAATATGGAACGAAACAATCAGATGACTGCGTCGCTGCAAAAGAGTGCTCGGTCAGCAGTCACCGCCTTTGCTGCCGTTCTGACCTTGGGGATGCACTCCTCAAATGCCCGAGACCCATAGGGATGAACTCGTGGGCACTTGGACATACTCAGAGTCCGGGCTCCCGACTTCATTGATGGTGGGTGTCCGTTTCGGGATCGTTCATCAGGCATCATGAGAGACATTTAGTGTTGCGCAAGGCCGCCGTTTATCGTTGTTTGGGGTACATAGTGTCAAGACTTTCCGTGCAAGGAGTCGATAGCGTAGCTCGCTTGTTCGTAAGCGCAAAGATCGTCCGATACGCCGATAACCTGAAGACGTGAAGCCTGAAGGGCTAGAGTCATCGGAGCGCGCAGTAATCAATCAGAGAGGCTCCGGTATGGACCCGTATCAGCAGAATCAACCGCCGTACCCTCCGCACCAGCCTCGGCAGCCGTACCCGCCCCAAGGGCAACACCCACGGGGGCAGTTTCCGCATCAGCCATACTATGGTCCATCTCAGCCTCAGTGGCAGGGACCACCTCAGCCAAAGAAGAGTGCGAAGAAGTTTTGGTGGATACTCGGCAGCATCGTGGCTGCGGTGACTCTGCTCACCATTCTTGCCTCCGCTGGATGCTCCGCTCTCGCCCAGGAGCTCAACAACGGCGGAGGCTCTCAGGCGGAGAAGGCCAGTAAGATGGTTGCGCGCCTTGACAACGTGCCTGAGAGTGACTGGACTGAGACGTTCCGTCAGAACCCCAAGGTTGATCCTGGCTGTCTCTCCATTGACACATCTTGTCTGAAGCTCACTGCAGCATGGTCGGTCGATCACCAAGTCAGCCTCACCGAAGTGGCCAGGCGGTTTGGAATGGAGGGAGTGTCAGATGGAGCACCCTCAGGCAACTCTACCGGCTGTCTCACGAGAGAAGATGAAGCTGTTAGCAAAGAATCTCTCTGCATCGATGAGTCGCCTGACGATCCGGGCACCTACCTCGTCACCATCAGGATGGAGCGCGACTAGCGTCCAACGTTGACCATCAAAAGCCCGTATCACCGGTCCCCCAGGCCTGGTGAATCCTGGCTATGGGAAGATCATGCTGCTGGCTACTGCAGGCCGGGAATGGGAACAATCTGAAGGAGCTGCGTGGCACAAGTTCCAACCTTCGATGGCCGGGCGGTAGCGCGGCGTGGACGTTAGGGAATCGCGCTGGGGTGACATGGAGGCCATAGGCGAGCTCCTTACTCCGTGGGACAGGACTCCGTGGGATAGGGACACTGGGCGGAAGTACTTGAAGCGGCGTGGCGGGTCAGCGAGCGGGAGTTCGTTGCCGAGGATGCTGAGATAGTCCTTTTCGACGTGCGGGAGGGACGTACAGAGATGAGGTGCAGGAGGGGCGGAGCAGGTAAAGCAGTTAGCTGGCTTTCCGGGCGAAGAGCCGCTGCAGCAGTATGAAGACGAGGAGCAGGCCGCCGATGACGATCTTGGTCCACCAGGAGCTGAGGGTGCCGTCGTCGGCGATGAAGGTCTGGACGATCCCCAGCACGAGGATGCCGACGACGGATCCGAGGACGTAGCCGGTGCCGCCGGTCAGCAGGGTGCCGCCGATGACGATCTTGGTCCCACAGGAGCTGAGGGTGCCGTCGTCGGCGATGAAGGTCTGGACGATCCCCAGCACGAGGACGCCGACGACGTAGCCGGTGCCGCCGGTCACTAGGGTGCCGTCGATGACCACGGCCGCGATGGCGTCGAGCTCCTTGCCCTGGGCTGCGAGGCTGTAGCCGGAGAGGCTGTAGAAGGAGAACAGGATGCCGGCGATGGCGGAGCACAGGCCGCTGAGGGCGTGGAAAAGTGTCAGGGCCGGCTGCAGTTGCAACCGGCCCTGACCGCGGTTCAGTTGAACTTGTTACTTGAGGTCGAAGCGGTCCAGCTCCATGACCTTGGCCCACGCGGCCACGAAGTCGTTGACGAACTTCTCCCTGGCGTCTTCGCTGGCGTAGACCTCGGAAAGGGCGCGCAGCTGTGAGTTGGACCCGAAGACCAGGTCCACCGGGGTGGCCGTCCACTTCAGCTCGCCGGTGGCGGCGTCGTTGATCTCATAGACGTTCTCCTCCGACTCCGACGCCCTCCATTTGGTGCCCGGCAAGAGCAGGTTGACGAAGAAGTCGTTGCTCAGGACCTGTGGCTTGTCTGTCAACATGCCGTGGCTGGAACCGCCCAGGTTGGTGCCCAGAGCGCGCATGCCGCCTACCAGCGCCGTCATCTCCGGTGCGGTGAGGTCCAGCATGTAGGCCTTGTCCAGCAGGAGGCTCTCCGGCGGGAGCTTCGAGCCGGGCCGCAGGTAGTTGCGGAACCCGTCAGCTTTGGGCTGCAGGTACTGGAAAGATTCGACGTCGGTCTGCTCCTGGGCGGCATCGGTGCGTCCCGGCCGGAATGGCACGGTGATGGGGAATCCGGCGTCGGCAGCGGCCTTTTCCACCGCGGCGGCACCGCCGAGGACGATCAGGTCTGCAAGGGAGACCTTCTTGCCGCCAGCCTGCGCAGAGTTGAACTCCTCCTGCACCCGTTCGAGCACCGGAAGAACGGTTGCCAGCTGCTCCGGTTCGGAGGCTTCCCAGCTGCGCTGCGGCTCCAAGCGGATCCTTGCACCGTTGGCGCCGCCGCGCCGGTCTGTTTTGCGGTAGGTGGCCGCCGAGGCCCAGGCCGTACCCGCGAGCTGCGGGATGGTCAGGCCGGAGCCCAACAGCTTGGCCTTCAGCGAAGCGATGTCCTGCTCGTCGATCAGTTCATGGTCGACGGCGGGAACGGGATCCTGCCACAGCTGGGCTTCCGGAACCCACGGGCCCAGCATGTGGGGACCAACGGGTCCCATGTCGCGGTGCAGCAGCTTGTACCAGGCCTTGGCGAACGCCAGGGCGAACTCGTCCGGGTTCTTGAGGAAGCGGCGACCGATTTCCTCGTAGACGGGGTCGAAGCGCAGTGACAGGTCCGTCGTCAGCATCGTGGGTCGGTTCTTTTTCTCCGGGTCGTGCGCGTCCGGGATGATCTTCGGAGCATCCTTGGCAACCCATTGGTGAGCACCGCCAGGGCTCTTGACCAGTTCCCACTCGTACTCGAACAGGATCTCCAGGAAGCGGTTGCTCCACTGGGTCGGCATGTCCGTCCAGGTCACCTCGAGGCCCGAGGTGATGGTGTCCGCGCCTTTGCCACTGCCGTAGGTGCTGAGCCAGCCCAGGCCCTGCGCCTCCAGGTTGGCGGCCTCCGGTTCGGAGCCCACATGCGCATCGGCGGGGCCGGCGCCGTGGGTCTTGCCGAACGTGTGGCCGCCGGCGATGAGCGCGAAGGTCTCCTCGTCGTTCATCGCCATGCGCTTGAACGTCTCCCGGATGAAGGCGGCAGCAGCTACCGGGTCCGGGTTGCCCATGGGGCCTTCGGGATTGACGTAGATCAGGCCCATTTCAGTGGAACCGACGTCCTCGGACATCTGGCCTTCACCCACGTAACGCTCATCACCGAGCCAGGCGTCTTCGGGGCCCCAGAAGATCTGCTCGGGCTCCCACACGTCCTCGCGGCCAAAGGCAAAGCCGAAGGTCTCGAAGCCCATCGATTCCAAGGCGACGTTGCCGGCCAGGACCAGCAGGTCGGCCCAGGAGAGCTTCTGGCCGTACTTCTGCTTGACCGGCCACAGCAGTCGCCGAGCCTTGTCCAGGTTGGCGTTGTCCGGCCAGCTGTTGAGCGGCGCGAACCGCTGGCTGCCGTCTCCCGCTCCACCGCGGCCGTCATGGACGCGGTAGGTACCGGCCGCGTGCCAGCTCAGGCGGATCATCAGACCACCGTAGTGGCCGAAGTCCGCCGGCCACCAATCCTGCGAGGTAGTCAGGACCGCCGTGATGTCACGCTTCAGAGCCTCGAGGTCGAGCTTCTGGAATTCCTCCCGGTAGCTGAACGACGGGTCCAGCGGATTGCTTGACTTGCCGTGCGTGTGCAGCACGGAAAGGTCCAGCTGGTTGGGCCACCAGTCCTGGTTGGTCCGCGGTCGGTGGCCTTTGGGCTGGGGGGAATCGATCGCCGGGTTTTCACTTTCGCTGCCCTGGTCCGTGGCACTGCCGTGGGCCACCGGGCATCCGCCTTCCACCTTCTGGTTCAAGCCCTGCGCGCTCCCCGGAGTGGGGGCTGGGGGATGTTCTTGGGGATCGGTCATATTTTTCTTCCTTTCATCTGGCCGAGTTCGCCGTCGGCTCGGGCCGGTACAAAGTTTTCTATTGCGCCCTGAACGCCCGTCTGGGGAGAGCCCATCGGGAGGGACCGTCCCGTGCCTGCCGCACCGAGAAGTGTTGTGTGACAGTACCCCCACCCGCGTGCTGTTCCGCAATGATCATCAAGTCTCGCCTTAGCCAACAGCGTGGTGCTAGGGCTGGTTTGTTGTCAACATATTCTTTGCTCGTTACGGATCTCTCGTCGGAGAAAACGCCTGTGAGGAGATTCCGTGAACCCGGCCGGCACGCTAAACCAGGAAAAGCGATCCTCCGTCCTACGGGAGGGCGCCCGGCAGGCCGGGTACGCTGGCCGAAGGACTTTCGCTGCGCATCTGCTTGGAGCCCTCCAAAAATCGACCGACGCCTGGTTCGCTGGATCGCAAGGGAAGAAGCGCCGCACCTCTGAGCGATGCGAAAGGCTATTGCCAGTCATGGCCTCTAAGGCCGGGCCCCGGATAGCCAAAGGGTAGGCAGCTGTCGCTGCGAGGATGCTGCAAGCCTCTTACGGTTGTGGATGCTGCTTCCTAATCGGTCGGTCTCGGTTTAGCCGATCACAACGGTCAGCTCCACTGGGACAGCACGGCGGATCGCATCGTCAACGGGGGAGTGCTCGTCTGCCCATTGAACGATGTCGCGGAGAGCGGCCTCTTCGGTGTCATTGGCTGCTATGCGAACCACTGTGCGGACACCAAGGGGTCCTGCAGGAGTGTCCTTACCGATTCCCAGCAGACCGCGGTCATCAGATTCACTGTCAACATCGACTTCGAGCAGGTTTAGGCTCACTCCCTTTTCGGCGGCACGCATGGCGATGAGCGAGACCAAGCAGGCGGCGCTTGCCGAGCGAAGCGTCCATCCAGGAGTAGGCGCCGAACCCTTCCCGCCAACTCCTGGTCCCATGTCCGTCACCAAGGACCAGCTGTGGGGGCCGTCAACGCGGACCCGGAGCCCTTCTTCCAGCACGGCCGTGGCCGTTGAGTCGCGGGAGCGGGCTTTCTCCGGGCTTTCGTTCAAGTACTGCCGGGACCTGCTGATGGCTTGGGCTACTTCCGATTGCGACATCTCTGGCACTCCTTTTCCGGTGCGGACCGAATCGGGCAAGAATACACCTCTACGAGTCGGTCGTGGGTGTCTCATGGCAGCGAAGTGCGAATCTCATGCGGCCATGCTTTAGTAACAACGTTGTTCAGATACTAGCTTGAGCTGCTCACACAATAAGGTCTGGTCCCGGTTCAGTACGGTGAGATTCACCGGGGTGGCAGCGCCCACATCCGCTTCTGGGGACCTTTGACCTGAGGTGCGGCTTGTAGGGCTGGTGGGCCAGGGGTTCGGCAGCGCAGTCCTGTTCAGTGATGGCGACCCGTGGCGGCGGCCTTGGCCGCGCGAACCGGGAAAAGGGGCGTCCACTCCGCAAGCGCCGCGGCCGACAGGGCCCTGGCTTATGAGTCCGGGACCCTGAGGCCATCCCGGACAGCCTGGAGGCGTCAGGCTTGATGGTTCAGTCGTAGTCGATGCGCCCGGATGCCGCTGCTCAGGGGGCGGACTGCTTGCGCAGTGTGTTGTCCAGCAAGGGTTCTTGCGGGCCTGAAGGAACACTGAACAAGGGCATGAGCCACTGAATCAACGGTCCGATCAGAAACGCTTCGGCCATGGTCCCGATCCCGAGGGTCCCGCCCAGCAACCAGCCAGCTGCAGCTACCGTTACCTCGATCAATGTGCGGCAAGTACGGATCGACCAGCCGGTCCGTTTGGCCAGGCCCGTCATAAGCCCGTCTCGTGCACCCGGGCCGAAGGAGGCCCCAAGATAGCAGGCGCTGGCGACGGCCAGGAGCATCAGTCCGCCGGCGAGAAAGACGATTTGCCAGAGTAGCCCGTTGGCTTGTGGGATCAATGGCATCGACAAGTCGACGAAAGCGCCGATCAGCACGGCGTTCGCCAGAGTGCCCCAGCCCGGGCGCATCCTCAGTGGGATCCACAAGAGGAGCACGAGAAAACTGACCGCGATGATGACCATTCCGGTGCTGACCCCCGTCAGCCGGGCCAGACCTTGATGAAAGATGTCCCAAGGTGAGATTCCAAGCCCAGCCTTGATGAGGACCGCGATGGAAAAGCCGAAGAGCGACAGGCCTGCGAGCAATTGAGTGATTCTGCGTATCAACATCACATCAGCCTCGCAGCAAACTGGCCCTGAAATATGTAGCCAGTTTGAACCTCTGGCTGTCTTCCGGGTTCACGCCTCATTGGTGGATCTCATACGACACCCGTATACCTGTCTGCGGCTGAAATCTAGGGCGCCTGTCCACGCGACGTTCACGCGACCGATCCTTTGATGAGAGGGACGAGAGCATCGCTATGGGTCAGTTGCGGATGGTGCGCGGCGCCCGGTACCAAGATCAGCTCAACATTTGGAAGTGACTCGAGCTGCTCAGCCGCGCCTGGGGCGATTGGGTCCTCGCTTCCTGTGATGATGCGGACCGGGCCGCTGAATCGCCTAAGCGCTTCCTGGAGTTCGGCACGCCACTGCTTCGATCCTGTAAGGGCGAGCTGCTCGGCCACCCTCTTGGCGGTGCTTCGCTTGAGGTCTCTAAGACTGGACTCGAGAGCGGCCGTACTCGCTCCTGACCCGGTTAGTTGGTGTGACAGCCGCGCCGGGTCGGTGTGTCGCAAGTAAGTGCATACGAGCGGCTGCAGTCTGGCCGAAGCACCCATCGGGGCTTGGAGGAAGAACGGTGCGATCAGCGTGAGGGACTTGACCTGCACCGGGAGCCGGTCAGCCGCGACTACTGCTGCAGCCGCACCGATCGAATGGCCGATGAGGTCAGCGGGTTCCCCACCCAGTAGAGCGGGTAGCCACTGCTCCCAGTCCTGCACGCCTGTTCCGCCGCTGAGGCCGAGTCCGGGCAGGTCCACGACGCGCGCGCCGATGCCCGCCGCCACTTGGGCCCACGTGTCTGCGTTGACCGGCAAGCCGGGAAAGACCACCTTGCTGGACCTGGGTACGCCGAGCTCGAATGTCCTCAGACCGCCAACGTCGACGAACCGACGGCCTTCAGCCATCACGGCGCCGAACCGATGCGCGGCCAGGTGGTCGGCCCACCGTTCCAGGGACACCAGCACGTCGGGCATTGGGATCCTGTGTCTTTCGGCGAACTCGATGGCGGAATCTGTCGGATAGCGGTCGGCGGACATGAAGGTGAGCGTTTCGGGATCTGCCTTGGTGATCCGCTGCGGGAGTCGCTTGATGACACCGATCGGCATTCTGACCCGCGGAACCTTGACCCCGAGATGCCGGCCCACGTGCGTGAGCAGATCTGCCAGCGGCGGGGTGGCGTCGTCAAGAATCCAATAGGCCTTGCCTGCAGCAGCCGGATCGACCGCTGCTGCCGTCATGAAGGCTGCCAGATAGTCGACCGTGACGACCGGGAGGAACGTCGTCTGGTTTCCAGGCAGTGCGGCAACGGTACCGTCCCAGATCTGCTCGATGGTGGTGGCCAGCCCGATGAGCTGGTCGGACTCCCCGGTCACGCTGTCGCCGATCAGGCTGGACGGATTGACGATGGTCCAGGGGACTCCGCGCTCCAGGGCCCGGGCCTGGAAGATGGCGTCGGATTCCACCTTTGAGGCTTCGTAGGCGCCAAGTTCCTTGTAGACCGCGGTGCGGTGGTCCTCTGACCACGGGACGGTCGTGGGGTCCTGTCCGCCGACGCGGTAGCCCGACACATGGACGACGCGCTGCAGGTTGGGGAGGTCTTCGGCGAAGTCGATCAGCTTCTCGACGATGCCGACGTTCGCGCTGCGTGCCTCTTGGGCGGTCATTCCGAATCGGTAGGACCCGGCGCAGTTGTGGATCTCGGTGATGGACGGGAATGCCGAGGGGCCGCCCGCGATGATCTCGGGAGCATCGAAGTCGACGATCGTCGTGCTGATGCCCCGTGTCAGGCCATGCTCCCTCACCCATCGCTCGACACGCGCTCCGGACTCGGCTGTCCGAACTGCCACTGTGACGTTCGCGCCGGCCTCGGCAAGGGCAAGGACGAGGTGACGGCCGACCATTCCCGAGGCCCCGAAGACCAGGGCGTGACGGGAGTCTCCTTGTGGTGTCATCGTGTCCTCCCAGCGGTCTCGCAGCGCAGGTTGATGAGCTCCGCCACAACCTCAGCGGCCGAAACCAGGGGTTGGGTGCTCTGCATGGCGCGAGAGACGATCACCGCCCCCTCGATCGTCGACACCACGACAGTTGCCAAAGACCGCGCCTCCTCGGCGTCAACGCCACTTGCCTCGAGCAACGAGGACGTCGGGGCGATCCACGCCTCGAAGGCACTGGCACACGCCCGCCGCAGTCGCTCGCTCTCCGCGCCCATCTCCAGGGTGACGACGGAGACCGGGCAACCCAACCGGAAGTTGCTCTCGCTGACGATGGTCGTCAGGGCTTCAATCGCGGCGCGGGCAGCCTCAGCCGCGCTGCCCGCGGAAATTGCGGCCTCTGCAATCAGCAGCTCGAATTCCTTCGCGGCTAGCTCGACCGCTGCGACGCCCAGGTCCTCCTTCCCGCCGGGGAAGTGGAAGTAGATCGACCCCTTTGGTGCTGCGGCGTGTTCGATCACAGCGTTCAGGCCCGTGCCGCTGTAGCCGCTGGTCTGGATGAGCTGGAGCATGGACTCTGTAAGCCGTGCCTTCGTCAGGTTTCCTTTGAATGCCATGAGGAAATAATAGACCGGTCTACATATTTTGCAAACCCGTGAAAGGCCATCAACAGCGTCATGGACCTGCGGCACTGGAATTCTTCGGCGGCGCTTCGCCTATTTCTTTCGAAGACTTCCCGGAGGTTGCCCTGGCGGGAGGAGCCAACCGGCGTGATGCACAGCGCCACCTGGGAGACTGCTGAACAACGTGGTTGTGGGGCGGGCGGATCAGGGGCGATCTGGCCCGAGGGATACCCGCTGTCGTGGCCGACGGCTACCATCGGGTATGCGCAAGCTACTACACGGAGGAAAACACCGACATTCCACTCAAACTGGCTGACGTACCCCGGTAATTACCGCAAGCCAACCGCATGCCGGTGGAAGGAGGAGGGTGTCGTTCTTTCGGCTTTCGCTGATCGCCGCGGTCGCGCTACTGGGACCGCTGCTGGCGCTTCCCCGGAAATGGCATTTTCCCGTGGTGCTGGGGCAGTTACTGGCTGGTATCGCCATCGGGCGTACGGGTTTGGGTCTGGTGGACTCCTCGGACGCCACGTTCACCTTTGTGGCCGACGTCGGGTTTGCCCTCGTCATGTTCGTCGCCGGAACGCATGTCCCAGTGCGGGACGAAGCCATCCGCCCGGCACTGGGCGCGGGTGCGCTGCGTGCTGGCATCGCCGCAGTGTTGGCGGCCGTCGTCGGAATCGGCATTGCCTTTGCCTTCGGCACCGGACATGCTCCCCTTTACATCGTTCTGCTCGCGTCCTCGTCGGCAGCCTTGGTCCTGCCGATCGTCGATTCGCTGGGGCTAAGGGGACCAAAGGTTTTGACGACGACGGCGCAAGTGGCGGTGGCGGACGTCGCCTGCATTGTGGCGCTTCCGCTTGCTGTCGAGCCATCCAATGCGACGAGGGCAGCTGCCGGGGCAGCCGTCGTCGCGGCGTGCGCTGCGGTTTTGTTCTTCTTGCTTCGCTGGCTGGAGCGCAACGGCACGCGCGGACGGTTGCATGACGTGTCCGAGGACCGGAAGTTCGCCCTGGAGCTGAGGATCCAACTTGCCGTGCTGTTCGCGCTCTCCGGACTTGCTGTGGCGGGTCACGTGTCCATCATGCTGGCCGGGTTCTCCTTCGGCCTGGTGGTCGCAGCGGTGGGCGAACCCCGGCGATTGGCTCATCAGCTATTCGCCGTCAGCGATGGCTTTCTGGGGCCAGTGTTCTTCGTCTGGCTGGGCGCATCGCTGGATCTGCGCGCCCTTGCCGGAAGCCCCAGAATGCTTCTCCTCGGGATCTGCCTTGGTCTGGGTGCCCTGCTGGTCCATGGAAGCCTGCGGCTACTGGGCCAGCCGCTGCCGCTTGCGGTGCTTGCAGCGTCACAGTTGGGAGTTCCGGTTGCCGCCGCTACGATCGGCTCCCAATTGCATTTGTTGGCGGCGGGGGAAGCCGCGGCCATGATCCTCGGAGCCCTCATCACCATCGGGGCGAGCACCGCCGCAGGCTCACGGGCCGCCCGCACGTTGACGCAGCCCGGCCCGGCGCCAGCGGGCAACGCATCCGGGGGCGGCCCGACGTCGGCTGCGTAGTTCGTTTGGGCCGGGCAACTTCCGCCAGTCCGTGAGTTCCGCGCTGTTGCCATAGCGTGAGGCGATCGTACGTTGGTGCGGATTGAGTACCAGGGCCTCATCAAGTGGGCCGCCCTGTTTCGTCGCCAAATCATGCCACGGCTGTTTAGTTCTGTTCCTTCGGGGGCGTGACGCTGTATTCGGCAATGATCACGCCGGTGGTGGTGGGGATGCTGCGTTCTAACTTTAGGTCGGTACGGGGTCCCTCCGGGAAGAGGCGGGTTCCTGATCCGAGCACGATGGGGTGAATAAGGAGTGCGTATCGATCGATCAGGCCTGCGCCGTGTAGCTGGCGCACTAATTTACCGCTGCCCATGATCATGAGGTCGCGGGGGTATTGGTTCTTGAACGCGGCTACGGTCGAAACTGCATCTCCGACGAGGAGTTCGCTGTTGGGGTACGTCAGCTTGACGTCAGGGTTGTGTGAGACGACGAACTTTTCTGAGCCCACCAGTACGTCGACGAAGGGGTTGGGCCCCATGGAGGTCCAGTATCCGAGGACGTCGTCGTAGGTGCGGTGGCCAAACAGGAGGCCACCCCCAGCCCTCATGCCCTCGCTGGCGTACTTCATTGATACCTCGTCCTGGTATCCATCGGCCCACCCGCCGTGGGTGAACGCGCCTCGGGTGTCTTCATCGGTGCGGCCGGGTCCCTGCATGACGCCGTCGAGGGTGACGCTTTCGAAAACAGTGATTGTGGACATTGCGTTCTTCTCCTTCTGACTGGGATGTGCCATACGCCACCGTACAACCGGATATTGCCGCTCCACGCCCGTTTGCGCCGCATCGTACGTCACACGGCAATTCCCCCGATTCCGCAGGCGCACACGCAGAGGGTGCAGACTTTAGTGCATGAAGATGACTGCGGGACGACGACCAGCGCTAACGCAAGAGCCGGCTTCATCGGAGACGACGGCGGAGGGCAGCGCGTACGGCGAGGCAGTCCGGGCAGTCCGGGCGGGTGAGATCAACGCGGATGAAGCGGCGAACCAGCTGATCGACCGGATGACGGATGGGGAGATCCTCGGGCTGCTCGACGGCGACTCGCCCAGGTTGCTGCTCCCGTTCATCCCGGTGTTGCTCGGTAGGCGCCCGTTCGTAGCGGGGGCGGTCTCGCGGCTCGGCATACCAGGCATTCGGTTCAGCGATGGTGGCCGTGGCGTCGTGATCGGCGCCTCCACGGCTTTCCCCGTGACGATTGCGCGGGCAGCGACCTGGGATCCATCGTTGGAGGAACGTGTCGGGATCGCTATCGGTTTGGAAACCAGGGCACGGGGAGCGAACTACTCGGCCTCGGTCTGCGTAAATCTGCTTCGCCACCCTGGGTGGGGCCGGGCGCAGGAGTGCTACGGGGAGGATCCGGTGCTCACCGGTCGGATGGGATCAGCCCTTACGCGAGGCGTACGTTTGCACGTCATGGCGTGCGTGAAGCACTTCGCGCTCAACTCGATGGAGAACGAGCGCTTCGAAGTCGACGTGGCGGTGGACGAACACGCCTTGCACGAGGTCTACCTGCCGCATTTCAAGGCCGTTGTGGAAGCCGGCGCGGACTCCGTTATGAGTTCCTATAACCGCGTGCGAGGCGAATACATGGACGTCAATCGTGCCCTGCTCACGACCGTGTTGAGGGATGAATGGAATTTCTCCGGGTTCGTGACGAGCGACTGGGTGTTTGGCACCCACGACGCGGTCGTCAGCCTGGAGGCGGGAATGGACGTGGAGATGCCGCTGCGGCTGCTTCGCGCCCGCGAACTGCCGGCCGCGCTGCGGAACGGTGACCTGGCCCGCGCGACAGTGCTGCAGTCTGCGCGCCGCATCCTGCGCACTTGCGTGCAGCATGCCGCGACCCGGGAGCTGGCGGCCCCAACCGCCGCCCTCATCGCCTCTCCGGCGCACCGGGCGCTTGCCCACCAGGTAGCCGCAGAGTCGATCGTCCTGCTGAAGAACGAAACCGTCGGCGAGGCGCCGCTACTGCCATTGAGTCCCACTACCCGACATCTCACGGTGATCGGACGGCTCGCGGCGCGACCGAACCTTGGCGATCATGGCTCCTCACGCGTCCGGCCTCCTTCCACTGTGTCACCGCTGCAGGGGCTGCGTGAGGCGTTTCCTGGGGTGCGGATCACCACCACCACCGGTCGGAACGAGCGCGCCGCGGCCGCGATGGCAGCCGCGGCGGAGACGGCGATCGTCGTCGTCGGGCTGGACCAGCACGACGAGGGCGAGTCCGTCGTCACGGGAGGCGTCGACGTCGGCGTGCTCGGTCGGACCTTTGGCTCAGGTCCACTCCGTCGTGTGCTCATCGGCCTGGCACACCTGGCCTCGCGCTTCGTCCGGGGTGGCGACCGCAGCTCGCTCAGCCTGCGCCCCTCTGATGAGCGCCTCATCCACGCGGTCGTCGCCGCGAACCCCCGGACCGTCGTCGTGCTGATCAGCGGCAGCGCGATCCTCACGGAGACATGGCGGGGCCGCGTGCCAGCGCTCCTCCTCGCCTGGTATGGCGGCATGGAAGGCGGTCGCGCGCTTGCGGGCGTGCTGACCGGCAGTGAGGAACCCGGCGGTCGTCTGCCGTTTGTGCTGCCAACGGACGCCGCGCATCTGCCATTGTTCGACCCCGCGGCAAAGTCCGTTGTCTATGACGATAAATGGGGTCAGCGCCGGTTGGACGGCGAGGGACATATCCCCGCGTTTCCGTTCGGATTCGGCTTGGGCTACACGACGATCGAACACAGGCTTCTGGACCACGGATTCGACGACACAGGCGGCAACGCGGACGTGCTCGTAACGAACAAAGGAGACCGCGAGGGCTCGACCGTTGTTCAGGTCTACGCTGCGGATGTGTCCCTCCGCAGACCTGTGGCTCAGCTACTGGGCTTCCGTAAAGTGACGCTGCAGCCGGGCGCGGAGACGATAGTGCGGGTCGCCCTGGATGCTGGGCCCACCCTGCAGCGCGATCCGACCACGAGGCACTGGTCGCCCCGGGCGGGGGACTGGGCCCTGCTCGCCAGCCAACACAGCCCGGTCAGCTGGGAGAACGCGGTCCCGTTGCGACGCCGGGAGGCGCCGATCGACGAGGAAGGCATCTCGGACGGTCAGCCGGCCTGATGCCGATAGGGGTCTCGCGGATCACCGGGGTAGGTCGCGAAAGGGTGCCGGCGGCCCTTCGACGCTGACAGGCAGCGCGTCGTCGCCCCGCAGCATGGCGCGGAGCAACCGACGTTCCTCCCAATGGAGCAATAGGGACGCCTTGCCGGGCCGCAGCACCAGGTCCCCGTTCGGAGTCGCATACCGCTTCTGCAGATCCGCCAGCTCCTCGGCTTGCAGCAGAGCAACTGTGCTGCCCGAAGCCCGGTCGACCAAGCGGAGTAATGAGGAGGGTCCCGTGAGATCGGTCGCGACGAAGCGCTGCTCGCTGGCCGCAAGAACTGTCCTTTGCGCCGCGCGGGTCACGACCAGCGGACGGGACGGCCCGCCCAGCAGGCTGCTCATTACATCCGCCGCGGCGTCAGGGCGTCCGGTTCTCCGCGCGGCCGCCTGCATCCGCTGTAAGCGGCCGGGCTCGCGCAGCACCTCATCGATCTTCCAGCCGATCGTCGCGGCTGCGTTGCAGCGGACGGCCGCCCCCTGCTCCATGAGGTAATCGCCGTTGCGTACCTCCTGGCCCGGGATGGGGTTCACAAGTACCATGGGCAGGCTGGCAGCCATGCACTCCGACGCCGAGAGCCCGCCCGGCTTTCCCACGAACAGATCCGCGCGCTGCAGTAGCTGTGGCATTTCGGTCGTGAAGCCGAGCACGCGGTAACGGTCGCCAGCTGACGCAACCAGCGCCTCGATGCGCTTCCGCAACTCATCGTTGTGTCCGCACACGACCGTGGCCGTGAACGCCGAGCGCATATGCATCGTCTGCCGCACCACCGAGACAGCGTAGTCCCCGCCGGTCGCGCCCGCCGAGATGAGCAGCAGCGGTGGCTTGTTGGTATCACGTACGGGCGCGGGATTGGGCTGTTTGGTGATCGGGATTCCTGTGGCAGCGACACGATCGGAAGGAAGACCGAGCGCCAGCAGCTCCACCCTCCCCTCCTCCCTGGCCACAAAGATCTTGTGGAACGCGCCCGAGAGCGACAAACCTTGGAAGTCGTAGTCGGTGGTTACGACGGCGGTCTTCGCGTCAACCACGCCACGAAGGAGCAGTGAGGCCAACAGCTGGGCAGGGAGGAAATGCGTGCACACAATCGCCGTCGGCCGGAACCGCTTGATGGCACTGACGACCGGACTGGCGTTCACCCGCGTCCAGGGGTCGATCGGGCCACGGCGCCGGTACGGCGGATTGCTTATGTCGTAGCCCCACTCGACCAGCCAGGGCAAGCCCTCCACCAGGACGAAGTAACCCTTGCCCAGCAGCGCGCGGTAGAGCACGCTGCTCACCTGCAGCACGTCAAGCACCTGCACCTCGGCGATGTCAGCGCGTGCGCCACATGCTTGCTGTACCGCCGCCGCTGCGCTGTTGTGCCCCGATCCCACGCCTGCGGACAGGATTAGTACGCGCTGTCCGCCGGCGGTGGCTTTGGTTCGTGCCGACGTTGTGCGCATGAGGAGAGGCTAGCAGGCTGCACTACCTATAAGGCGAAGGGTAGCCGTGCTCTGCTGGCAACCTGATCCGCAAGGCGAAGGACGACACATCCTGCAGGCCTGCTGCACTGCGGTCCAGGAAGGTTGTCTCCTTCAGGAACCCCTGATATTCGTGAGTTCCCGCAGGATCGCAAGCTGCTCACGGTTGATGGTGATCAGGAGTTCGATCTCTTCCTTTGCTTTCAGGTTGGTGTCGTAATCGTGCTGGGCCATCAGGTTGCCCGCGAGTAGGTAGGCACCCAACAGCCCAAAAGTGTGCCTTCTCATTGATGAACGCGACGGCGCCAGGGTCCACAAGATGCCGGCCGCCCATGCGCCGGCATTTTGATGGGCAGCGAAGACTCGCACCCTCCTCAACGTGACTTGGGGTCGCATCGGGCCAGCCTGCTTCCTTGGTCGGCTGGACGGGGAGAGAATGAATTGGATCGCATCGTTCAAGCGGGCAGGGCATGGGCCATGACTGTAGGGGAGAACGGAGACGTGGTGGTTGCTGACGAGGAGATGCCGCTGCACTCCAGGATCCCGACAATCAAGTACATCTTTGTTGAGAACACCCCCGGGGCATTTCACCGGCCGCAGGTTTGCCACGGGCCAGAACCTAGGCGGTGAAGGGCACTGTCTGGGTCTCCTCCTCCGGCGCGGTTTGACCGGATCGTGCTGATATTCAATCCCGCCAGCAGCCGGGATGCGGGCGTCTTGGCTGGACGGTTGTGCGATGAGTTGGCTCGCAGACTGCCGACGATGCCGGTCAGCCTGAGGCCGACCGGCTTCGCCGGGCACGGCAGGCAAATGGCACGCGAAATGGCCTCTCCTGGTCGGCCGTTGATTGTCTCGGTCAGTGGCGACGGCGGGTACAACGAGGTGATCAACGGTGTAATGGATGCCGGGGGCAATGCCGTTTGTGCGGTTATGGCCGGGGGCAACGCCAATGATCACCGGCGCAGCACCCGCCAGATGCCGCTGATCGAGGCCATCGTCGCCGGCGAAGTTCGCCGAATCGATCTCCTGCGGCTGCAGGTAGGGGAAGGGGCCGATGCTTGGACGCGGTACGCCCACTCGTACATCGGATTCGGGCTGACGCCGGCCATGGCCATCGGCATAGCAGCAGGTACGAAGGGAGCACTGTCTGAGCTCGTGTCCGTCGCCCGCACCCTGTCAAGCCTCACACCCTTGGAGATTGCCCGTGCGGACGGTGCCCGCGCCAAGGTCGACAGCCTGGTGCTGGCCAACATCCCCTACATGGCCAAATACGGCAGGGTCAGTGAAACAGGGGAACCCAACGATGGATTGTTCGAGGTCATCATGCTTCCCCATGCCAGTAAATGGCGCATGGCGTTGATGACTCTTCGGGCGGTTACCATCGGGCTTGGCGTGCAACAAAGCCTCAACCGCTACGAATTCATCACGCTCGATCCAATCCCACTTCAGATCGACGGTGAAATCATGCAGATCAACGCCCACACGTCCGTCCTGGTCGAAGCCCAACACCAGGTCTTGGCCACGCTCGGGTAGACCACGGGCCACACCGTCGCGGCAACGCTGCAAGCAGCGGCCCCGTCGTCCTGTGGAGCAGCGGCTAGCTACGTTTGTGGAGCATCCGTACCTTGCGGGCGTTGGAGCGGAGTTGGATGATTCGTGCTGCGCCGGCAACCGCTACGACTATTCCCCCTGCGACGCTCGCGATGAACAAGGCCATTCCCAGGGAGAGCGTGCCCTCGAGGCCGAGGAACATTACCCTGGCAGGTTCCTGGTTCTGCAGGATGAAAATGATCAGCAGCACCAGCAGAATAAGGGCCGTGACCACAGCCACCCAGACCACCCCGGACCGTGTTGGCTTCGGCCTTGTCTCAGCGGGAAGGGAACGGGCGGGCCCTGGGGTTGATCCGTTCGGGGGCGTCTGCTCAGGCGGCAGCCCTCCGGGCGTGACTGGTTCCGATGTCATGATTGATCAATTCCTCTCCGTGCACTTCAATTCTCCGCTTTTGCGGCCCGCTGCGCGTAACGGAGGTCCGGCTCAGCGGGGATGCTTCGCATGGGCAACGGTCCAGGCTGTCTCCGATTCCCTTGAAGACCGATACGACTACCTTAGAAGCTTCCTCCTCGCTGCCTGGCGTGGCTAAATGCTCTTGCTGTCATTGGGTGCTGCTGATTGCGGCGCGTCGTCTCGCCGAAGGGGAACGAACCAAACCGATATGGCCGCGCACTACTAGATACAGCCGGGCTCCGCAAAGGGATGACAGGTGCTGAGCTCGCCGATATCTCGGGATGTTGTCGCTAAACCATGTCGAGATTTTTCGCCACTATGGCTTCTGATCATGCATATTCATTTGCGTCTGACTATGAACCGGCGAGAGCGGAGGTGACCCCGGTGAATGAAAGCGAGCCTGCAATGGAGCTGGCAACGGATGCACCGGTGCTGGCTAGCGGATCGGCTATGCCTACGCGCAGGAGTTTGGGGGAAAATTGCACGCGTCCTCTATCGACACGAGTCTGCTGGAAACCGGCAAAAAGAAGTGGGGAAAAATGTCCACACTTTCCGCCCTCGTACTACCTCGTACAACTACCGGACTGGCCCGGATTCCGCATGTTTTCGAGATTTGCCAGTGTTACCAAGCCCTGAGATCGCCTTGGTCAGGTCCCCCGTCAGCTGGACACTGCGGCTTCGCTGCGGTAATTGGCATCAGGATGGTGCCAATGGTCTGCAAGGCAGCGTCCAGACGTTCAGCGTGCAGCAGCAGCCGTTGCCCGGGAGATATCAGCTTCCTGGGCAGGCCCGACTCGTCAGCGAGCAGTGACAGGGTGATCGTGGAGACGCTTCCAAGGCGCTCCGGCGTCGAACTCCCATAGACATCGAGGTGTCTGGTTAAACATTCGACAGTGCTTGCGATGCCCCGCTCTGCGATCCCCAGCCGGGCAACCTGTGGGACGTCCGAAACCCGCTCGACCAAGGCAGCGAGGCTTCGGGCGTGGTACCCACAAGCATCCAAGAGTCCGATCAGGGAGCGGGCACGGGCCCGCCGGCGGCGTTGCGGGTTGGCCGGGTGAGCCAGCGGCAGACAGGACCTGCGGAAGGCCTCCAGCGCTTGATCGAGTTCCCGCAGATCCTGGGACAGCCCCCGGGCAAGGTGCCTCTCGTCGAGGCTGCCAACAGCGTGACGGGTGACGCGGCCGAGTGCGCGCAGAAGCTCAACCAGGCGCTCGTTGCTCACTCGTTCAGCAGTGATAGGCAGGACAACGACCGCAGCGATTACGCCGCAGGCGACGCCGAGCGCAGTCTCTTCGATGCGCAGCACGAGCAAACTGGTCGTGAGGGTGTGGAGGAGCGAAATGAGCACGCTGAGCGCGCCGGTGATGAAGAAGGTCACAGCCCAGTAAGCGGCCGGAGGGGTGTAGAACATCCCGAAGAGGCACAGCAGGAGCAGGCACAGCCCGCTGGACGTGCCACTGCTGGCCAGGGCTGCGAGCCCGAAGCCGAACACCACGCCCAGGATTGTGCCCGCCAATCGCCTGGCGCCTTGAAGCAGGATTTCGGCCGTGCTCTCCATCCTGACGAAGACGACCCAAACTGTGGCCACGGCCCAGTACCACAAATCTGGTGAGAGCAACGTTCCACCGGCTGCGGCGAGTGCAGCAGCTACCGCGACCTGGAAGGATTGACGGGTGGATCGATGCTCTGCGCGGGCTCGCCGCGGCTTCCCGGTAGCCCCTGCTGCGCGAGCATCTGGGGCCGGGTGATGGCCGAACACGGCCAGAGCCAGCTCCCCTAATCCCTGATAGCTGTGTTGCAGTTCCGGAGGGGCGAATGGCGGATGCGCCGAGTAGTCCAGCAGCCGTTCGCGTACTCCTGGGCGTGACGCATCATCGGAGTTGGCCATGTAGTCGTACAGTGCCCGTATCTCGCGAACCAGATGCTCGCGGGTGTGGGCCTGCCCATCGCGGAGCGGCTGGGGCATACGCGTCAAGCGCATTGCAAGAACGGCAAGTCGGCGCGCAGCGCTTTCGGTACGCGCGATCCTCAACTGCGTGTCGGCGGTGGCTTTATCCAGGTGGCATCGGTCCATGACGTCTTCAATCAACAGCGCGCACACGTGCAGGCGCTTGATGCTGGCTTCCAATACCCGAACTCTCCGTGTTTCGTCGCGCCCCGTTGCCAGGAGCTCGATCGTCGCGTCCAGCACAGAGCCCAGACGGCTGTCGAACGCCCGCTGCAGGCGTCGCAGAATGCTTGGAACGGTGGTCGGAACGAGCGCGAAGCGCGCCAGGGCGTCAGCCGTGATGGCCACGCCGAGAGCCCCTGCCAGTTCCGGTAGTTGCACGGGCGCTGCCTTGGTGACCTGCGTCAAGAAGAGCATCATGGCACCGAAGATTCCCAGTCCCAGTCCGCGCGGGCCGAATTTTCGAGCATAGGCGGCCGCGAAGATCAGCAGTGGGAAGACTACAGCCGCCGCGGCGGGATGAGGTGCCAGCAGCGTTCCGACTGTGAGGCCGGCGAAAGAGGTGATCAGACCGCCCAGCAGGGTGAGCATCTGGTCACGGGGGCTGAGGTCGCTGGTGGCGAGCGAGGCGACCATGGCGCTGAATCCACCAGTCACTACCACCTGGACAGGCTGCGCCAGGGCAGTCAGCATCCCCAGCGTAAGGAGGACTGCCAGAGTTACCCGGAGAGCTGAGACCAGGCGCAGTAACCCGGGGTCGGAGGCCAGGAACCGGCTCCATAAAGTCGCTGCCGATCTTTCCCGCACGGTCGTCGTCCCTTTCATTGGCGACGGCGACCCGGCCGCCGTCGAGCCGGTCATGGTTTCGATCGGCCTCTGACAATTCTGGTCTGCCTAGCGCGCGGGGCGGTATGCGTCAGATGACTGCTCCGTCGGCCGGAGGGGCGCTTTCGAGGACATCGCGGAGCTGTGAGCGGGCGGTGATGCCGAGCTTGGGGAACGTGCGGTATAGGTGCGAGCCGACCGTTCGGGGTGACAGGAAGAGTTTCTCGCCGATCTCCCGGTTGCTGAGTCCGCGGGCTGCAAGCCGGATAATCTGCCACTGCTGCGGCGTGAGCTCGGCGAGTGCGTCCGGCGCGGCATCGACGACGTCAACGCCGGACGCGCGCAGTTCCGCCTGTGCGCGTTCGATCCATGGTCGGGCGCCGAGGCGGCGAAAAGTCTCCAGCGCCGAGGTGAATCCCGGCCGTGCTTCGGCGATGCGGCGCCTGCGCCTCAGCCACTCAGCGTGCTCCAGGAGCGTCTGTGCTCGTTCGAAAGGCCACTGCTCAAGCGTGGTGTCCGCCAGGACGGCGTGGAAGAAGGATTCGGCCTGCTCCGGGTCGGAGAGCAGCGCACGACTTCGGTTCATCAGCGCCTTCAGACGCGCTGAAGCGCTGTTGCCGAGCTGCTGTCCGCAGCGCTCCACGATCGCAGCGGCCTCGTTGATGTGGCCGCTGCGCGCGGCAGCGGCGGCCAGCTCGGCGAGCGCTGCGTAGGATGCATGATAATGCAGGGGAGAGCCGTCAGAGCGAAAAACCATGCGCAGCTGCTTATAGGCGGCACCATAATCGCCTTCGGCCGCCGCGACTGCTCCAAGCGCCCGCCGGGCGTATACGGCGACGGACCGGCTCTCAAGCGGGTCGATCAGTGCCAGGGCATTTTCAGCCAGCGTACGCGCTTGGGGAGTATCGCCTTGCAGAGCGCACACCATGGCTTCGACGGCGGACGCGCACGCCGCGGCGTGCTCCAGTCCAGTCACCGCGGCCACGGAGGCGACCTCCTCGCACACGGTGCGGGCCTGCGCCCACCGGCCCTGTTCCAGATAGGCCAGGGCGGCGGCGCAGCCCAGTCCGTTCGGGAGTGGCCCGTGGGTCTGCCACAGGTCGAAGGCCATGTCGAAGGTCCTCACCGCGAGGGGAGTCTCATCCAGCAGCCAGGCCGTGATGGCAAGGATCATCAACCGGTCGGGCCTGTCCATCTCCTGACGGATCATCCCTGGCAGTTCCGGGACAATGTCTGCACCACTGTCGATCGGATCCGCGAGGGCCCGCACCCACGCCCGTAGGGATGCATCGGGCGGGCTCTCAGCGATGAGCGAGAGGATCTGCTGGACCTCGTACTTCTGCGATTCCTCGCCAGAGTAGAAATGGGCCACGGCGGCGTCGCCAAGGATGTCCAGTGCCGACTCCGGTGCCACGGTGGAGAGCTCCAACGCGGTACGCGTGAGCGCAGCATAGGCCACGTTGTGATGCATAGTCAGGGTCATCAGTTTGGCGGCCTGGTGCGACGCGGCCGCCTGGAGTGCGGAGTCGTCGGTGAGGCCTCGGGCTTGGGACGTGAGTTCCTTCACCCATGCGAGTTGGCCCGTGAAGACAGCCGCGCCTGCGGCGGCTACCAGCAACCGCGCGCGCTCTTCACGCTCCGGGGTGAGGTCGGCAGCCCGTACCAGAGCTTTGGCCGCCGCTGCATAACCGCCGCGACGCCGGGCCCGGTCCGCAGTCTCCTCCAATGCGGCGGACACTTCAGCGTCCGGGTGGGCAGTAGCCGCGGCCAGGTGCCAGGCGCGCCGGTCAGGCTCCGCGCGCAGTGCTTCGGCCAGTCTCAGATGGGCATCTTGCCGTGCATCGAAGGACACTGCATGGTAGACGGCCGAGCGGATGAGGGGGTGCCGGAATCTGATCTGCCGGCCGACCTGCCTTACCAGGCCCGCATGCTGGGCAGGCAGCCATGCCTTGTCTCCCAGATCGGGCAGTCCGAGGAACACGGCCGTCGCTGAGTCCGCCGCGTCCGCAGCTGCCAACAGCACCAGAGCACGCTCAGTTTCCTCTGGCAGCTCGTCCAGGTGTGCGGCATAGATCCGCTCCAGCCGCTCGGTGAGAGGCAGGGGACCGGCCTCTGTACTGGAAGACTGTTCCCGCCCGCGACTTGTGGCACCTGCCAGCTCAATCAAGGCGAGTGGATTTCCCGCCGCCTGGTCAAGGATCTCCGAGCGCAGCTGACCGTCCAGGATCTGGGGCTGCGTCACGTCGAGCAAACGATTGGCCGCCGCTTCGTCGAGCGGGCCGAGCATGAGCGTCTGATGCTCCCTAAACCCCGGAAGCAAGTCGCCATTCCGAACAGCCAACAGCAGGGTGATCGGTTCGTCGGCCAGCTGCCGGGCGACGAACGCCAGGACGTCCAGAGACGCCCGGTCGATCCATTGCGCATCGTCCACCACGACCAGAAGAGGCCCGCGGTCGGCCAGATCACACAACAGGGTCAGGACTGCTACGCCAAGGAGCATCATGTCCGGAATGTCTGGAGCGGGCTCCAGTGCGAACGCCCCGTGGAGAGCTGCGCGCTGGCGGACCGGCAGACTCTCGGCCATGGCCAGAGCGGGCCGCAGAAGCTGGTACAGCCCGGAGAAAGCGAGATAGGTCTCCGTCTCGCTGCCGGTCGCCGTCAGCACCTGGTGGCCCGCCGTGCGTGCACGCCCCGCGGTGCCATCCAAGAGGATGCTCTTGCCCGTGCCCGGGTCCCCGATCAGTACCAGGACTTGGCTGCTGGACAGCATGGACTCCACCACGCCGCCGAGGCGCGCGGCCTCAGTCGCTCGCCCGATAAGCGGGTGACTGAGACCGCACTCGACTCCCGTGATCGCGCCGTGTTGGGTCACGCGCTCATTCACACGAGCCTCCAAGGAGCTGAAAGATTAGCACCTGTAATCATAGCCAGCTACGGCAGCGCTGCCCACGTTTCAGTCGGTCAGTATCGCCAAGGCATCGATCTCAACAAGCAGCCCCGGGGGCAGCTGCATGTAGACGGTGGTGCGGGCGGGATAGGGCTCGCCCACAGCCTCGGCATACGCCGCGTTCATCTCGGCCAGGTGGGCCGTATCAGTCAGATAGACACGCAGCATGACGACGTCTTCCATGCTGGCCCCTGCTGCCTTGAGCACTGCGGCGATGTTGCTTAGGACCTGGGTTGTCTGCTCTGCCACGGTTGTACCGACGACGGCACCGGTGTGGAGGTCGAACGGAAGCTGGCCCGATATCTGGAGGATGGGCCCCTTGCGTACGCCCTGGGAAAGCGGCGCGCTGATAACCGGCGCATTTTTTGTGCTGACGATTGTCCTGCTCATAGCGTTTTTTCCTTGAATAGGGGTGAGTGGATCGAATGGCTGCTGGGCGATGGGTCTTGCCGCTGAGCGGAGCCATCGGGGTTCAGCGCCACGCCTTGCGTTCCTCGCTGCGCGGGTCTTCTTCTACAGCCCAAACACCGTCGTCGATGCGGAGGGTTGCCCGGCGGGCGGTGTCGTACCGGTCCCAGCCCGGATCGCCGGTCCTGGCGAATGCCACCCAGGCCGCGTGCATGCGGGCGGCCAGTTCTGCGGGCGGATCATCCGGACCCAGGAGGGCTTTGTGGCCTTGCAGCTGCGGCAGCCCGATGTTGTCAAAGACGAACGGCAGCTCCATGGCGTGCGTGGCGCCGAGCTCTCCCTCAAGGCTGTTGGATCGCCAGGCGAACAAGTAGCTGTACGTGCCGGAGGCGTCGTGTTCGGCATGCGCGTCGGCGAGTCGCCAGCTGCCAGCGCCAAACAGGGCGTCGCCCATGATGGCGGAGCGCAGCTCGCCGAAGGAAGCTTGCGGCCGGGCTTTGCGATAGGTCTCCACCAATCGGACTGGATCCCGGTGGGAGCGCACCGCGGCCGCGTCGACGTCTGCCTCGATCGAAGTGGAGAAGTTCCCAAACGGAGCCAGGTAAAGATTGCCTTCCTCCGCGTTGATCCCCACGAGCAGGTCGACGGCGGCGCCGCGTCCGGCGGCGACCACCTCCGCCGGCTGCTGGTCGAGTACGACGCTGAACGGGCTCAGGCCAATAAGCGGGTCACCAGCGGTCTCGGTCTGCAGGTCGATGCCCGACAGCTTGGGCATGATGTCGACGAGGTCCTCGTCGGGGATGTTCGCGAACGCCTCGACGCTGGGCTCCACCCCCAACGCCTCGGCTGCAGCGAGGGTGACCCGGGCGGCCTGCTCCGGTGTGAAGGCTCCCCAACCACTGCCGCTCTGGACAATCGCCCGCCGGAACAGGCCCTCGGCCTGAGGATCGGCCAACACTGCGCCGACTATCGTGGCTCCCGCGGACTGGCCGAAGAGCGTGACGCTGGAGGGATCACCACCGAAGTTGGCGATATTCTCCTGCACCCAACGCAGGGCGGCCATCACGTCGAGCAGACCCCGATTGGCGGGGGCGCCGGGAAGATCGAGGAAACCGGGGATGCCCAGGCGGTAGTTCAGGGTCACCAGGACGATGCCGTCACGGGCAAATCCTGTGCCGTCATAGAGTTCCGAGCGGGTGGACCCCGCCACGAATCCGCCTCCATGGACGAAGACCATTACCGGCAGCCGCTCGCCCTCTGTGTCAGGCGTCCAGACATTTACGGTCAGGTAGTCCTCTCCGCGGACCCACCCAGGTCCGAAATAGGCGGACATGTCCACGTTGCCGAGTTTGCGTTCGGACTGGGGCGCATTCGGTCCCGGTTTGGTGGCGTCCCGCACACCCAGCCAGGGTGGGTGCGGCTGCGGAGCTTGGAACCGGCCGATGCCTAGCGGGGCTGCGGCGTAGGGAATATTCAGGAAGGCGGTCGTTCCGTCGTGCCGAAAGCCTCGGACCGCACCGTTGGCAGTAACGACTGTGTTTTCGGCGTTTTTGGTGTCCTCGCCGTTGTCAGTATGGTGACTCATGGTTTTCTTTCTGTGGTCTCAGCCTTCGGAGTATGGTGCGAACGGAGCCCAGCCTTTGATGGAGAACTTGCTCCCTTCCCGGACCACCTCGGCGGCGCCCGAACCGCCCAAGTGTGCGGGAACGACCAAGGCATTGTTGTCGGCTGCCCAGCCGAGAACTTTGCGGCGTGTGGCCCTGGCGCCGGCGGGATCCTCGCAGAAGCAGCTGTTCGAGTCCGGCTCCATGATCTGTACAGGACTGTGCAGCATGTCGCCGACGAACACCGCACGGTCAGAACCGGAGTCGAGGGTGAGGACTGAAGACCCGGGAGTGTGTCCCGGCGCCAGATCCAAGCGCAGGTTCTCGTCGATCGTGTAGCCGTCCTCCCACAGCAACGTCAGGCCTGCTTCGTGTACGGGCGCGACGCTGTCCTCGAACACATTCTGATTTCCCCGACCGAGCAGGGGTTTGTAGCCGTTGGCGGGGTTCCAGAAGTCGAAATCGGTTTTAGGCATCAGATAGGTGGCGTTGGGGAAGGTCGGCACCCACGTCCGGCCGTCCAAGTACGTGTTCCACCCGACGTGGTCGATGTGGAGGTGCGTGTTCACCACGATGTCCACGTCGTCGGCCCGAACGCCCGCACGGGCGAGGTTACTCAGGAAATCTGTGTCGAGGTGGCTCCAGACCGGCGCGTAAGGCCGCTCCTTGTGGTTGCCGACTCCCGTGTCGATGAGAATGTTCTTTCCCCCGCTGCGCAGCAGCCAGGTCTGGATCGCTGAATTGACGATCTGCGTCTCGGAGTCCAGGAAGTGCGGCGCCAACCATGAGGAGTTTTCCTCCCATGCCTGCTGTGGGCTTTCCGGGAAGAATGTCTGTGGTGTCATGTCGACGGGTCCGTAGTATTCCCAGACCCGGGTAATGCTCACATCGCCCAGGGTAATCTGGTCCATGATTCGTCCTTAGTTCTTGAAACGGTACCGCTTGTCGCCCGGGAGGCTCCCGGCACAACCGAGCTAACGGTGTCCTTAAATCTTGAACCGCTGACGTGTGCGCGGGGTATCCGTCAAGTGACTGCATCGAGCACTAAGACCTCCTGCGGGACCCCGAAAAGTAGGAACCGGGTACAGCTTTAGCCCTTGCTGAAGATCAGGCTGACGTTCTGGCCGCCAAATCCGAACGAGTTGGAGAGCGCTGCGGGAGATGTTCCGCGGCGTTGTTCGGTGACAATGTCCAGCCCGAGCTCCGGGTCCACGTTTCCCTGGTGAAGATTGCGGGTGGGAGGGATGACTTCATGCGCGACGCTCCGGACTGTGATGATGGCTTCAACTGCGCCGGCGGCTCCGAAGAGATGCCCCAGGGAGGCCTTGGGGGCCGTCACCGGAATGGTGTCGCCGAAGATGGCCTTGATGGCTTTTGCTTCCGCCAGGTCCCCCAAGGAGGTGCCGGTCGCGTGGGCGTTGACGTGGCCCACCTCCGCTGGGCCCATGCCGGCGTCGTGCAGGGCTTTGGTGATGGCGGTGATCTGGCCTTCGCCGTCGTCCGCCGGTGCCGTCATGTGGAAGGCATCGGAGGCAATGCCGACGCCGCGCAGGACCGCGTGGACAGTGGCGCCGCGGGCCATGGCGTGCTCGGCACTTTCCAGCACCAGAATGCCTGCGCCTTCGCCCAGGACGAAGCCGTCGCGGTCTGAGGCAAAGGGGCGCGATGCAGAGGCGGGGTCCGCCGTAAGGGTTGAGAGAGCCCTCGTTTGCAGGAAGGCAGCGACGGTGAAGGGCGTTATCGCGGCTTCAGCACCGCCGGCGATGACCACATCAGCTTCGCCGGAACGGATCAATCTGGCGGCCAGGACAATTGCTTCGGCACCCGAGGAGCACGCCGAGACCGGAGTGTATGAACCTGCCTTGGCGCCGTAGCGGATGCTGACAGCCGCGGCGGGTCCGTTGGCCATAAGCATCGGTACTGCCCGTGGGGAGACGCGGCGCTGGCCGCGGTTTTCCAAGGTGTCGTCCTCCCGGAGGAGCGTGCCGATTCCGCCCACGCCTGTTCCTACCGCCACGGCCAGTCGGGTGCCGTCGACCTGGGGCGAACCGGCATCTGCCCAAGCTTCTGCCGCGGCAATCAGGGCGGCTTGCTGGACCCGGTCCAGTCTTTTGGCTTCGACGGCGTCAAGTCCGGTGGCTGGGTCGGTGGCCATGGGTGCGGCGATGGTTACGGGGAGCCCGCTGCCCTGCAACATATCCGGCCCGACATCCCGCACGCCTGAACAGCCCTCAAGCAGGGCGGCCCAGGTCGTGTCGACGGTGCCTCCCAAAGGCGTTGTGGCGCCTATTCCTGTCACAGCGATATCTCGTGCCTTCATGGCAACTCCTTTTCTTGTATGACATACAAGATATACAGATAGTTGTATGGAGTACAATTTCTTGCATGGTCACAGAACGCAAGGGGAAACGTCTTCCGGGGGGTCCATCGCAAGCTCGTGGCCACTCGACCAGGGGCCGGATCCTGGATAGCGCGGTGAAGCTTTACCTGGCCAACACTTCGGGTGACGTGAGCGTGGCAGCGATCGCTGCCGATGCCGACGTATTTCCCAACCAGGTGACCTACTACTTCGGTTCCAAAGACTCGCTCTTCATCCATGCTGCCTTTCTGGCATTGCTCCACGATGCGGAACGCGTTGAGGCCATCGGTCTCAGCGCAGGGAGTCCCGAGTCATTTCGAAGGAACATGGCCCGCACGGTACTGATGCTCCCGTCCATGCCGCTTGTGGTGCGCGCCTTGGCAGTGGGAACATCCCGGCCTGCCCTGGCCGCTGTGGTGGATCAGCATCTGAATCTGCTGTTCCGCCAGTCTGAGCGCTATCTTGCCCGTCTTATGAAGCACAGGCACTGGGAAGTGCAACGTCCCATGCCGGTGGAAACCAGGACGTTTTGGAGCGCAGCCTTCGGAGCCACCCTCCTGTCACAGGCCGGCGCCACGGGATCGGGGAGCGACGTGGACCTGTCCGGCACGTTGACTGTTCGTGGTGGGAGTCCGGGGGAGGATCTCTAGCAGGACGCAATTCCGCCGGTCCGATCAAGCTCCGCGGTTAAGCTTCTGTCGCAGTTGTTGCAGCGCCACCTGCACGACGGGCTCGGATCGATGGATCTCCCTGACATTCATCCCGGTAAACTCTTTCAATGCCCTGCGCATACTTTGGACGTCAGTGAATCCGCACTGGGCCGCAATATCGGAGTAGGTAATGCTGCGGGCATCGGTTTGAAGGAGGAGCTCCAGCGCCTTCCTCGTTCTCAAGGCGCGAATTCGCTCGCCCAAGCGGAGTTCTTCATTCTCAAAAAAGTAGAACAGCGAGCGACGGGAGAGGCTGAACCTTGCGGCGATCATTGACACGTCCAGATTTGGGTTGTCATAGCTGGCCTCAACGTATTTCTTTACTGCCCGACTCAGTGCTGGTTTCTGCGTCTCATCGTCGAGCGGCGTTTCGAGCAGGGAACCTACGAGGGTTGCCATCACGGATCGCAGGATGTCTCCGGTTCCCGATGCTTTGGCGTCGATACCCGGCCGCTTCCAACTCATCAGCGCAGGAATCACGAACGTACCCACAATTGGGTGTTTTGCGAGGTCCGGCGCGCGAAGGAGTGACCGCATTTCAGCCTCCCTCAGATTGAGGCTGCCGCGGTCGATGTTGAGCTGCAGGGCGTGAAAACCTTCGGGCGCATCGAAGCTGCCGCCCAGCGAGGTATCGATGAACCTGACGGAGCCCGGTGAAACCGGCTCTGGCACGCTATCGAGAGCGAGGGTTAGTCCTGTCGCCTTGCGGAAGTAGGCCAGGCGCAGATCGGCGGCGTCGGGATTCGGCGCCCAAAAGCCAATTGCCGGGGAGTTGTGCATTTCTATGAGGCTGAAGCCGGGCCCGGCAAGAGTGATGGCTGAAGGATTGAAAGATGCAGGAGTCTTAGGTATGGACTTTTCCAGCCGCATTGGTGTTTCGACGGCACTGCCGTACCACTCCCGCCAATGCTCGAACCTTTGTTCGGGATTCAGCCCCTCCGGCACTGCATAGCGTCGCAGACGGCCACTGTTCCCTGTATCAGATTGAGGCATGTCATCCTCCTTCACCAGCTGACCATCGCGGCGGCCTTGGGAGTTGCCACGACGTCTTGAGGAAGCGGGCGGGGTGGCACACAAGACCGGCCGGAAAGACCTCAACTGTTAGCGCTATTTTACCTCTGTATGTACCTTTGACTGGGGCAGCCTGGTAGCCAAGTCATTGAACCGGTAAGGGGCGAGGACATATTCGACGGCCAAGATGCTGGCCCCAACCACTCCAGCTTTCGGCCCGGTTTCGGATTGGGTGATATTCAGGCGCTGGGTCGCCAAGGGCGTTGAGCGTGAGTAGACCGTCTCGCGAATCCCTGCGATCAGATGTTCCCCGGATTGCGCAAGCGATCCGCCGACGACAATCAGCGAGGGGTTGATAAAGCTCACGCACATGTTGAGCATTTCCCCAATGTCGCGACCAGCCTGGCGGACCGCTTGGATGGCAGCCAAATCACCGGAACGAACGAGCGCGACGACGTCACTTCCGGTGGTTGCCTCGAGTCCGTTCTCGCGGAGCTGGGCGGCTATGGCCGGGGCGCCTGCGATGGCTTCCAGGCAGGCGCTCTTGCCACAGCGACATAGAATACCTGCCCCGCGGGAAACAGCGATATGGCCGACGTCTCCAGCCACGCCTGCAGCCCCACGCTGTAATTCTCCTCCACTGACCACTCCGGAGCCGATGCCGGTCGCGACCTTGAGGAAGATCATGTTGTCCTCGTCGGGCCAGCGTGCCGCCCGCTCTCCGAGGGCCATGAGGTTGACGTCGTTGTCAACCAATACGGGAACGTCAAAGGTTTGCTGAACGTAACCGGGAACATCGAATCCGTCCCATCCCGGCATGATCGGCGGGCTGGTTGGCTTTCCGGTGGAGTGTTCAACGGGACCGGGTAGCCCGATACCGACGGCGATGACATCCGCCGTCGGACGCTCCAGCACTTTCAAGAGTCTCTTCAGCGCCATCAATAGCCAGTCCAGAACGGCTTCTGGTCCACTTGAGATTTCAATCCGCTCAGTGGTTTCCACGAGCACCGTCCCTGACAGGTCCGTGACAGCCACGGTGGCGTGTGTGGCGCCGACGTCAGCTGCAGCGGCCAACCTTGCACCCGGGTTGAAGGCTAGTCGTGCTGAGGGGCGGCCCCCAGTGGAGGGTGCACCAGATGCGGGAACAACTAATCCAAGTTTTAGGAGTGGCTCAAGGCGAGCACTGATGGCAGCCCGCCCCAGGCCCGTTATCCCAGCCAGGTCTGCTCTGGTTCGAGGGCGTCCGTCACGCAGGATCTGCAGAAGTCCGCCGGGTCCGCCGTTGTCCATGTCTCTCCAATTGGGGGGGCTCGAAGAAGGTGAATGGTGAGACTGGGGTCTCGACGCATCACCTTCACAGGACCCTGGGGCCCTTATCTCCACCCAGTGTCGAGCTGCTCACTCGTCCCCGTCCACCCGGCGATGTGCTAACCATCAAAAAGTGCAACTTGTGCAGGTGTTCCAGCGCCGTCAGCGTCAAAAGGTGCAGACTTTTGCTGATCCCCTGACCAAAGCCCGTTGCTGCATGTCACTGTTTCGGCATGGAAAAAGACAGAACCACGACAGCCCCCTCCCGGTTACGGGCCGGGTTCGTCGGCGCCGGGTTCATGGCCGAGGTGCACAGCAGAGCCGCCCGTGCAGCAGGGGCGGAAATCGCCGGCATCGCGTCCTCCAGCCCGGCCAGCGCACACCGCGCCAAAGATCGCCTTGGTGTGCAGCAGGCGTACGCCTCCGTCCAGGACCTCATCGAGGACGGGGCGATTGACGTCATCCACATCTGCACCCCGAACGCCACCCACCACGCACTGGCGGAGGCAGCGCTGCAAGCAGGCAAGCATGTTGTCTGTGAGAAGCCTCTGGCTACCAACGTGCAGGATGCCAGCCGTCTTGTGGAGCTAGCCGCCGCGGCAGGAACGGTTGCGACCGTTCCCTTCGTGTACCGGTTCCACCCGATGATCCGGGAAGCCCGGGAACGCATTGCATCGGGCCAAACAGGCCGGATCTCCACGGTTCAGGGTTCCTATCTCCAGGATTGGCTTCTGTCCCGAGACGACGACAACTGGCGGGTGGACGCCGGTCTCGGTGGCCCTTCGCGGGCGTTCGCCGACATCGGCTCCCATCTGTGCGATCTGCTGGAATTCGTGAGCGGGGACCGGATTACACGGGTCGGGGCCCTGAGCCGCACTTTCTTCTCCGGCCGGGCAAATCATAAGGATATCCAGACCGAGGACCTCGTCGCAGCTGTATCCACCACGGAGGCCGGAACGGTGGGTAACCTCCTGGTCAGCCAGGTTGCGCCTGGACGGAAGAACCGTCTGATGATCGAGATTTCGGGTGCGGAGAGCACCCTCCAGTTCGACCAGGAAGCCCCGGAGACGTTGTGGCTTGGTAAACGGGCGGGCTCGCAGTTGCTTGTCCGCGACCCGGACGCGCTTAGCCCCGAAGCGGCACGGCTCAGCGTACTGCCGGCCGGACATCCGCAGGGTTATCAGGATGCATTCAATGCATTTGTCGCCGATACCTATGCCGCGATCAACGGAGACTTCCGCGATGGCGTGCCCACGTTCCGCGACGGACTGAGGTCAGCCATCCTCACCGAAAGCATCATCAAATCCAGCAAGGGCGGCGAATGGGTCGACGTCCCAGAAGTAAAAGAACTAGAAGGAGTGCAGTGATGAAGATTATCCAGGTAGGCCTGGGCGCGTGGGGCGCCTCATGGCTGAACGTGATTCACCAAAGCAAAACCTGGGAACTGGCCGGCGTTGTCGACGTCAATCCCGACGCCGCACGGGCCGCAGGTGAACAGTACGGAATCCCCGCCTACGCCACTATCGAGGAAGCGTTGAACCACAAGGAAACGTTCGACGCTGTCCTGGTCATCGTTCCGCCCGAGTATCACGCAGCCGTGGCGATTCCGGCCCTGGAAGCCGGGGTACACACCCTGATTGAGAAGCCGCTTGCCCACAACCTTGAAGACGGCATCCGGATTATCGAGGCGGCAGAGAAATACGGCAAGCACGCCATGGTGTCGCAGAATTACCGTTTCAAGCGGGCCGCACGGACCGTTCAGCGCCTCATCCGCGACGGGGTCATCGGAGACCTTGAGCACGTGTTCATCGACTACAAGAAAAACCCGCCGTTTGAAGGATTCCGTCTCGAAATGGACGAGCCCCTGATCGTGGACGCCATGATCCATCACCTCGACCAACTCCGGGGGATCGTCGGTGTCGAACCTACCGCGGTCCGTGCACGGTCCTGGAACACGGGCACCTCACGATTCAAAGGCAACGCGTCCGCGGTGGTGCAGTTCGACTGCGACAACGGTGCCCGCGTTGTCTACACCGGTTCATGGAGCTCCTACGGCCCGCAGACCAGCTGGGACGGCGACTGGGAAATCCAAGGCAGCAAGGGCGCCATCACGTGGAAGAACAACGAAGTCACCATCAACTTCGCCTCACTGTTCGACACCGTGTTCCTCGCCGGCGCAGTGGAACGCTCCGGCGTCATGCACGTGGACCTGGACCCGTTGCCGGTCGAGGAACGGCTGGGCACTCTCGCAGCGTTCCGGGACGCCATCGAAACGGGGCACAAGGCTGAGACGGACGTCACCGACAACATCCAGAGCCTGCAGCTCGTCATGGCCACCGCGGACTCCGCCCGCCAAGACGGCGCACCCATTCCCCTGAAGACCAACGCCGAACTCATCGGCAGCCACTAGCACTTCCGACCCGAGGAAGTGTCGAATTGACTGGAGATACAACCATGCAGCCACAAACAGCCACCGGTTCCGCCGGTCCGGTTTCCGGGAAGGCTGGCCCCGGAAAATCCCAAGAGGAGTCACGTTCACGGCTTTCCGGTGTCGGCGATTTCATCGGTGCCCAGGGCCTGCTCGTCGTCGTCCTGCTCTTCGGTGTACTGCTGACGTTCCTCAGCCCGGTATTCCTGACCACGGTCAACCTCGTAAATCTGCTGTACCAGTGCACCATCCTCGGTGTGTTCGCCATCGGCATGACCTTCGTGATCCTGACCGGAGGCATCGACGTCTCGGTTGGATCGACCGCAGCCCTGTCCTCCGTGCTGTCCATGGGCGTGATCGTCAACATGAACATGCCGCCGGCAGTTGGACTACTGACCGGTCTGGTGGTCGGCGCCGGAGTCGGTGCAGTGAACGGACTGATGGTCACGAAGCTGGGAATATCCCCGCTGATCGCGACCCTGGCAACACTCTCCGCCGGATCAGGAATAGCCTTTGCCTACTCCGACGGCGGCAACATCACACCCGTTCCGAAGGTGCTCACCGATATGGTCAGTGCCAAAATCGCAGGAATTCCCCTGCTGATACCAGCTGTTCTGGTGCTGGCCTTCTTGGCTCACCTGGTCCTGACCCGTACCACCTATGGACGCTCCATCTACGCCGTTGGCGGCAACAAGGAGGCAGCCCTGTTGGCGGGCATCCGCGTTGACCGCGTCACGATGAACGCCTACATAGTCGCCGGTCTGTCTGCGGGTATGGCCGGGCTCCTGCTCACGGGCCGGCTGGCTTCCGGAAGCCCACGTGCCGGCGACGGCATTGAACTGACTGTCATCGCAGCCGTGGTCATCGGCGGAACCAGCCTCTTCGGCGGCCAGGGAAACATCAAGGGCACCCTGCTCGGTGTGCTGTTGATCGCGATGGTTTCCAACGCCGTGAACCTGCTCGGCATCCCCTCGTCCTATGACCGGATTGTCCAAGGCGTCGTCATCTTCGCCGCGGCCGCCCTGGACGTTTACCGCTACAAGTACGTCCAAAAGAACCTGTCCAGGAAACGCAAGATCGGGCCGCCGCCGTCGAAAGACCCCAACGGGACCCGCACGCAGCACACAGGGTCCGGCACGCCGCAGACCACCGGAACGCCGGCCTGACACCTCACCCCTTTGCCCCGCTCAGCTGGCATATCTGAGCACCAGGGAAATCATCAATAGAAAGAGTAAGTCAATGAAGACCTCACCCAAACTGGCGGTGCTCGCGGTAATCTCCGCCGCTGCCATCGCCCTGAGCGGCTGCGGTGCATCCAGCGCCGCGCAGGGAACAAGCGACGGAACGAAGACAAAGAAAATCGCCGTCCTGCTGTACAGCCAGAGTTTTGAATTCATGGTTGCCCTCGGCCAGGGCGTGAAGGATAAGGCGAAGGAACTCGGCGTGGAAGTCACAGTCCTTGACGCCAAGGGTGACTCCAGCACCCAGATAAGCCAGATCCAGGACCAGCTCGCCCAAGGCGTGGACGGCATCGTTCTTAGCCCGAATAACTCTGCTGAGCTGGTTCCTGGAGTCCAGATGATCCACGACGCCGGAAAGACCGTCACCACTGTTGACTCGGTGATCCCAGGCGACATCGCCGACGCTGCCGTCGCCTTCGACAACGAAAAGGCCGGCAAACTCGGTGCTGAAGCTTTGGCCAAACTGATGGGAAACAAGGGGACCGTCCTTGAATATCAAGGAGCCAAGGGTGCCTACCACGCGATTCTGCGCGGCAAAGGCTTCATCGAGGGCATCAAGCAGTACCCCGGCATCAAGGTCATCGGCCGTGACGCACAGTGGACCGCAGATAACGCATTGTCCCTGACCGTTGACAACTTCACCGCCGACTCGAGCATCAACGGACTCTTCAGCCACAACGACGAAATGGTGCGTGGCATCGTTTCCGGCCTCTCACAGATCAACAAGGACGCTCCGGTCGGAGCAGCGAACCACATCCCGCTGGTTGGAGTCGACGGTACTCCGCTCGCCCTGGACCGCATCCGCAACGGTATCCAGGACGCCACGATGGACCAGAACCCGTTCGAGATGGGAGCACTGGCCCTTCAGGCCGAGGTTGATCTGCTGGACGGCAAGCAGGTCCCCAAGATGCAGCTGACAGACACCAAGCTCATCACCAAAGAGAACGTCGATGACCCCAAGCTCTGGGGCAACATCTTCAAAGACTAGAGCCCCAAACCATACGCGGCCGGGCCGGGCGGCCCGCTCGGCCCGGCAACATCAAGCAATTCCAACTCAAGGAGAAACATGTCCCGCTTCAAGTATTCCTACAACGCCATCGTCTACTACCAGGAAGACATCGCCAAAGGCATCGACCGCGTCGCCCGCTACGGCTACGATGCCATCGAACTGGTAGGAGAGCCCGCAACGCATGACGTCGAGGAAATCAACAAGCTGACCAACGACGCCGGTATTGACGTCAGCTCCATCTGCAGCATCTGGTTCGGCGAGGAACGCGACCTGATCAACCCCAGCGCTGCAAACCGGCAGAAAGCCTTGGACTACGGCAAGTCGGTAGCCGACTTCGCCGCCGCCGTCGGAGCCCCAACCATCATCGTCGGCCCGTCCCCAGTGGGTAAGACCGAAGCGTTGGCAAGCGACGAACAGGAATGGGACTGGGCTGTGGAGAACGTCCGCACTCTGGGCGAATATGCGGCCAGCGTTGGCATCAACATCACCCTGGAGCCGTGGAACCGCTACGAGACACATTTCCTGAACCGGCTGGACCGCGCCGTTGAGCTTCTCGACGCTACCGGTCTGAAAAACGCCGGCGTGCACGGTGACCTCTTCCACATGAACATCGAAGAAGACACCATCCACGGCGCCTTCGCCCGTG
The DNA here is from genome assembly GCA_050627125.1 of Arthrobacter sp. 21a14. Classification (GTDB taxonomy): domain Bacteria; phylum Actinomycetota; class Actinomycetes; order Actinomycetales; family Micrococcaceae; genus Arthrobacter. The sequence goes on from CP192487.1 coordinate 3,067,490, forward strand.
CCGGCAGCACGGTCAACCACGTCCACCTGGCCGATTCAAACCGCGCCGCCCCGGGCGTAGGACACATCGACTTCCGTCCAACACTGCAGACGCTGAAGGACATCAACTTCGACGGCTACCTGACCTTTGAGCTCCTTCCCGCCGCGTCGAACCCGTTCGCCATGATGGCGCGCGGCGGGCACCTGGAGTTCCTGGACCCTTACACCGAAAAGGCCATCAACGAAATGAAGAAGCTGGAACAGGAGCTGTGGCCCAATGAGTAAATACGAGTTCGGCGTTAGCACCTTCATCCTGGTCTCCCCGTTCACCGACCAGGACGTCGATCAATTCGACGTCGCAAAGGAGATGGGCTACGACCTGATCGAGGTCTGCATTGAAGACCCTGCCGTGGTCAGCGCAGAAGCACTCAAGGAAGCCTCGGAACGAACCGGACTGCCCGTGTCCATCTGCGGCGCGTTCGGACCGGACCGCGACGTCTCGCACGAGGACCCGCAGAAGCGGCGGCAGGGCATCGACTACCTGAAACTCTGCGTAGACATCGCCCAAGAGGTGGGATCACCCCACGTGGCGGGCCCGATGTACTCCGCTACCGGCAAAGCACGGCTGCTTCCCCCCGGGGAACGCCAGCAGCAGCGCCAGTGGGCGGCCGACAGCCTGCGTGAAGTAGCCGACTACGCCTCCGAACGCGGCATCACCTTGGCCATAGAACCGCTCAACCGGTTCGAAACCGACCTGGTCAACACCGTCGAACAGGGTCTGGAATTGTGCGAGCTGATCGGCCGGGACAACGTCGGGCTGATGCTGGACACCTTCCACATGAACATTGAAGAGAAGAACATCGGTGCGGCCATCACCTCTGCCGGTGACAAGGTCTTCCACTTCCAGGTGTCAGAAAACGACCGCGGAACGCCCGGCAGCGGACATGTGCCGTGGTCCGAGACGTTCGACGCACTGAAAACGATCGACTACCAGGGTTCCATTGTTGTCGAGTCGTTCCTTCCTACGGTCGAGGAAATCGCCAAAGCCGTTTCGCTCTGGCGGCCGGTGGCACCCTCCATGGACGCGCTGGCCAGGGACGGACTCACCTTCCTCAGGAGGGAATTGCCGTGATCGAAATGCCCGGACGCGCTCCAGCAATTGTTGAAGCACGCAACCTTGTAAAACTGTTTCCGGGCGTCGTTGCCCTCTCCGGCATGAACTTTGAGCTTCATGCCGGAGAGGTGCACTGCGTCTGCGGCGAAAACGGAGCCGGAAAATCAACGCTGATCAAGACCCTCAGTGGGTTTTACACGCCCGATGAAGGCGGCGTGTACGTGGATGGCGAACTCATGCCCTCCAGCACGGTGGCCTCCAAGGCCGCCGGCATTGCCACTATCTACCAGGAACACAACCTGGTCCCGGACCTGTCGGTGGCCGAAAATGTCCTTTTGGGAAACTGGGGCGGACGCAACGGCATCCTCTCCCGCCGCGAGATCCGCCGCCGCGCACGCAAGGCCCTTGACCAGGTGGCACCCCACCTGAACCTTGACACCCCTGCCATGGCGCTCTCAACGGTGGACGGTCAAATGGTGGAGATCGCGCGCGCAATAGCCCAGGACGCGAGAGTCATCATCATGGACGAGCCCACTACTGCTCTGACCGAGCAGGACGTTGAGAAGCTGTACAAGCTGGTCAACGAACTGCGGGCCAAGGGCCTGGCGATCATGTACGTTTCTCACAAATTGGAGGAAGTCTTCACCCTGGCCGACCGGATCACCGTCATCCGCGAAGGCAAAACGGTGGCCTCATCCGTTCCAGCAGATCAGCTCGATGCCCGTTCCGTTGTGCAGTTGATGGTGGGCAAGGACGTTGACCTCTATGAGCACATTCCCCGCGAACGCGGTGAACTTGTTCTTGAAGCGCGGGGTCTAAGCCTCGCCGGCGCGTTCGAAGACGTGAACCTCCAGCTGCACGCAGGGGAGATTGTTGGACTCGCGGGGCTCGTCGGAGCTGGCCGGACCGAGGTCGCCCGGTGTATTTACGGGGCCGACAAGGCCGACGCCGGGACAGTTGAGGTAAACGGCCGGAAACTGAATCTCCGTAGCGCCTCTGCCGGCATCGACGCCGGTATTGCCCTCGTCCCGGAGGAGCGAAAGTTGCAGGCCATCATTCCCATGCTGTCCATTCGGGAAAACACCACACTGACCCTCCTGAAACAGGTCAGTAAATGGGGCGTAATGCAGCGGGGCTACGAAAAGAAGATGGTCAGCCGCTACATCAAGGAACTCGATGTCAGGACCCCATCTGCGGAAACGCCGATACAGTCACTGTCCGGCGGCAACCAGCAAAAGGTCATCATCGCACGCTGCCTGGCAAGCAATCCCAAGGTCCTCATTCTGGACGAGCCGACCAAGGGCATCGACATCGGGGCGAAGGCCGAAATCCACCGCCTGATCGAACAGTTGGCCCGCAGAGGCGTGGCTGTACTCGTCATCTCAAGCGAGCTCCCCGAACTCCTCGAGCTCTCCGACAGAGTGATGGTCATGAGGGCCGGCCGGGTAGTGGCTGAGCTGGACAAGGCACAAGCAACCAAAGAAAACGTCATCGCTTACGCCGCGGCCTAAGCGATCCCTCCAGAATGGAACAACCATGACCGACCAACAGACCCGGCCGTTCACCCTGTTCACCGGCCAGTGGGCCGACCTCCCCTTCGAGGAAGTCGCGCGCCTTGCCTCGGGCTGGGGCTATGACGGCCTGGAAATCGCCGTCTCCGGGGACCACCTGGACGCCTGGCGCTGGGACGAACCCGGCTACGTCGAGTCCAAACTCGCCGTCCTGGAAAAGTACAACCTAAAGGTCTGGGCCATCTCCAACCACCTCAAAGGCCAGGCCGTGTGCGATGACCCCATCGACTTCCGCCACGAAGCAATCGTCGGGTCCAAGGTCTGGGCTGACGGGGAGCCCGAAGGCGTCCGCCAACGCGCCGCCGAAGAAATGAAAGACACCGCCCGCCTCGCCAAAGCACTCGGCGTGGACACGGTGGTCGGGTTCACCGGGTCCTCCATCTGGCAGTACGTCGCGATGTTCCCGCCCGTCCCGGAAAAAGTCATCGACGCCGGCTACCAGGACTTCGCGGACCGCTGGAACCCCATCCTGGACGTGTTCGATGAATGCGGGGTCCGCTTCGCCCACGAAGTCCACCCCAGTGAGATCGCTTACGACTACTGGACCACCGTGAGGACCCTGGAAGCGATCGGCCACCGGCCCGCGTTCGGCCTGAACTGGGACCCGTCCCACTTCATGTGGCAGGGCATCGACCCCGTCTCCTTCATCTGGGACTTCAAGGACCGGATCTACCATGTGGACTGCAAGGACACCAAGCTCCGGCCCACCGGCCGCAACACCGTGATGGGTTCCCACCTGCCATGGGGCGATCCACGGCGCGGCTGGGACTTCGTCTCCGCCGGACGCGGGGATGTGCCCTGGGAATCCTCCTTCCGGGCCCTGGCCGCGATCGGTTACAACGGCCCCATCAGCGTGGAATGGGAAGACGCCGGAATGGACCGCCTGCACGGCGCCCCCGAAGCCCTTGCCGCCCTGAAAAAGTTCGATTTCCCGGCGTCGCAGACCTCCTTCGACGCCGCCTTCAGCAGCAAAGAATGATCAATGCGGCTGGCCAACTTTGACTGTTCGCAAAAACGGGGCGTCCCGGTTTGAGCACACGCCGGTACGTGGAGTACCTCCACGTACCGGCGCGCGCTCGAAGACAGACTTAAGCACGGCGTCGGGGAGCCGTCCCAAACCGACCCCAAAGGGGACCGCATTTGCCAGCCGACCTTTACCTACCTTTGGGCCATGCTGAATGGTCAGCGCGGTACGAATCACTTGCTCCGCTCGTCATCGGGTCAAGCTCCATTGCCCCACTCACGATGGGGGAGCTGACCACCATCGCCCGCATCGACCCAGACGCCCTTCTGGCCACAGGGCTCAGCCTCGACTACACGGCACTTGGCGGATCGGCAGAGCTTCGTCAACGAATCGCCGCCATCATGCCTGGCGTCATCCCTGATAACGTCACCGTCACTGTTGGAGCCGGCGAAGCGCTGGCCATGGTCGCAGAAGCGGCCTGCCTTCCTGGCTCCCATGTTGTTATCGAAACTCCGGCTCCCCGAAGTGCCCTTGTGGCAGCACAAAAAACAGGCACGTCCGTCACCTTGCTCCAGGGCCCGATCACTTGGGAATTGGTCGTTGGCAGCTTACGACCGACCACAAGGGCCGTTTTCCTGAGTTCCCCGCACAGACCGACCGGTCAAGTACTGTGTGCTGACGCCCTGACCCGGATCGCAGCGGAGCTAGCTGTGGTCGACGCGCTCCTTGTTGTTGATGAAAGCTATCGGGGACTGCCCCTGGGAATGTCACAGGTCCCTCCAGCCGTTGCCGCCCTCGTCCCCAACGGAGTATCTATCGGTAGCCTCTCCAAGGTATACGGTCTTCCTGGGCTGCGCCTCGGGTGGGTAGCAGGCCCTGCCTTGTTGATCGATGACGTGAAATCCATGCAGCGTTGGACTTCGCGGTCTCCGGCAGCCACCAGCGAAGTGATCGCCACGATCGCGTTGGACAACAGCGAGGCTCTTCTCTCCCGCGCCAGATCATTCGTACACGACAGCTACGCCGAACTGGCCGCCATCTGCGACAGGTCGCCGCTAATGCAGCTGACGGCGCCGGACGGAGGGACTACCGCCTTCCCGGAGATAAATGTTGCTGATGTGGATGCATGGTGTGGACGGGTCGCAGAGCAGTACGGGGTCCTGTTAGCGCCAGGCAGCGCATGCTTCGGAATCCCTGGCCGTATACGCATAAGCCTGGGCTTACGGCCGGAGACGAGGGCAAAGGCCTTTCCCGTTCTCGCTCAAGCCCTCAGGGGAACCCAAACGTTCCCGCATTAGGAGCCGCTGTGGTTTGATCCGGCGGGGAGACTGCTTCCAGGAACGCAGATCTGGTATGAATCCGGTACATGCAAAGCCCGGAATTTCAGCGTGACGATGCTAGCCTTGATGCATGGATGGGACGACGGAGAAGGACCTGACTGACGAGCTTGCAGTCGCTGGAGCCATGACGGCCGTGGACTCAGCGATCGTCACTGACGTAGCGAAGAGAGTCGACGTCTCAGACCGCCGCGATCTGCGCCGACGTCTGGCCGATGGCCTCGAAGAGTGGCTCTTGAAACATCGCGCGGGTCATCAACTGCTTCCCTCTGCGCGGCACTTCTCGGACGCATGGGGCGTTCATCGGGCCACCGTTCAGGGGGCCTTTGAAATCCTGGTCGACAGGGGAACCCTCACCAAGACCGCCAACGGGCGCTTTGTCGCAAATTTTGCGGCCACAGTTCGAGAAGATGGAGCGGCAGCTCTTGCCGGGCGCCTGAGGGCCGCGGCCGGCCTGGCCATCCGCGATGGGCTTTCCGAATCCGCATTCATCGAGTTTGCCAGGCAAATGTTCCGAGCCGCGGCACTGGGGGACCTACGCGTCGTCTTTGTTGAACCCGAGGTCGAGGTTCCGGGTATGGGTCCCGAGGATCTTGCCCGCCTTCTCGACTATCCGGTTTCCAGTGAACGCCTTGAATCGATCGAGCCTGCCCCACGGACAGTGTTTGTCGCGTTGGCGTCGGATGCCACCAAGGCCCGAGCCAGGATGGCCGGCCGTGCAGACGTCTTTGCCATTGGCCTGACGCTCGAGACCGACCTCCGGCTTGCGGTGGCCGGCCTTCCTGCGGAGACAAGTGTGGCAGTTATCTCGGAGGACCCACGGGTTCTGAGGGCCGTGATGGACAAGCTTTCAGAACTGCGATCGGACCTTTCCATCCATAGCCATACGGAAATACCGAGGGAGCTTGGAGATACATCGCTGCTGCTCCTGCCCGAGGCGATGGCGGCCGATTCCGGCAATCTCCCGACGGCCCGCTACCGGTGTCAAATTTCCCTGGCGGAGCTCACTTTCCTGCGGTCCCGGCTTGCCGGATCGATGGGGCAAGCGGCAACGGCCGCCGACACCGCGAGTGACCACAAGAAGATCGAACTGCCCGCACAATGACCTGAGTGGCCTCATTGGCCAGGGGATCGGGCAAGGGAACCGGCAAAGTCCAGCCGCCAACACAACAATGTTCTGGCCGCCACGTTTGTGACGGCCAGAACATTGTTTGGGGTCAGGGCCGGCACTTTTTGGCTTTCCGCGGCACCTTACGGGATCAGCGGATGCCCACCCCGGCCCCTGCGGGAGCTGTGCGGCGTTCCAAACTCCGCAATCGGATAAGCTCCACCACCTCCGCAGCCTCTTGGGTTCCTTCGTGGATATCCCGCGGCTCAATGCAGTCCCCGATGCGGTAAACCTCCAGTTCGGGATTGATTTCCATCAGGCTCTCGTAAAGCTCAACGTTGGAAACCCGCCCACCGGTTACAACATCCTGGACGTCATTCCAGGTTTCCGGCACGCCCCGGTGTTGTAGGCGGATGAACCCGTCCCCAACTTCCTCGACAGTGCGTTCCGGATGAAGGTGGACGTTCTCCAGTGCGTCGACCTGGGCAATCAACAGATTGCGTGCGGGCGCGGCCTTGTTGAGCGCGAACCCACTGTCGGGGTCCACGATGTCGATCCGGAGATCCGGCCTTGCTGTACCAAGGCGTACGGCGAGAAAGCAGCTTTCGGCATCTCCGCCGATTATCACGACTCGGCCGGACCAAGCGGTGATGTCACGATCAAAGGCCGAGATGACGTTGAAGACCGGGCGGCCGCCGCTGGTCGTCGCGTAGGTGTAACCGCCGCGTGCGCCCGTGGCGATGATGATCGCATCTGTGTCGTGGTCCGCCAGTGTGGCTGCGTCCAGTGTCTGGCCGAGCTTTACGTCGACATGGAGTTTTTCCATCTGCCGGGAAAGATAGCTGACGAAGTAGCCATAGTCGTGCGCGGCGAGGGCGGCCTGGTTCAGCTGACCACCAAGCACAGGCCGCGCCTCATAAAGCTCCACGCTGTTTCCTTGGCGTGCCAAGAGCCGGGCGGCGGTCATTCCGGCCGGCCCGCCGCCGATCACCGTCACGTGGCGGGGACGTTCCGTGATGCGTAGGGCCCGCGTGCGCTCAAACGTCGATTGGGGATTCACGGCGCAATGCGCCACCTTGCGGCCGAAAAATAGATTCAGGCAGGTGTGGCAGGCGATGCAGGGGACGATGTCCTCGGCCCGGTCCTGCTCGATCTTGCGTACGAAATGGGGATCCGCGTGAAAAGCACGTGTCATGGAAATGAAATCGGCCCGGCCGTCCGCCAGCACGGATTCAGCAAGGTCAGGATCGTTGAGTTTCTGCGTCACGCTGACCGGTACTGTGTCTCCAACCGCCTTCTTCAGCTGTTCGGCGATGGGTACGAAACCACCGTGTCCCCTCTCGGGGCCCTGGAAGATTTCGCTTCCCGTCTCGTAGATGCCGGCGGTGATGTCGATCAGGTTGATGCCGGCCTTTACAAGGAGCTTGCAGAAGGGAATGGTGTCGGCTGTCGTGAGGCCACCCTCCACGTATTCCTCCATGGAGATGCGGTAGCCGATGGGATAGTCCGGCCCGACGACGTTCCTGACAGCGGCGACGACCTCGAGGGCGAACCGGGCCCGGTTTTCGGCCGACCCTCCATACTTGTCAGTCCGCTTGTTACTCCAAGGAGAAAGGAACTGTTCCAGGAGATAACCGTGCGAACCGTGCAGATGGATCATGTCGACGCCGGCCTTGAGGCACCGCGCTGCGGCGTCTGCAAAGGCGCGAACAACGTCGTCGATATCGGCCTGGGTCATTTCCAGCGGAAGCGGCATGGGGTCGAAGAAGCTGCACGGTATCGCGGTTGGCGCCAAGGGCTGACGCAGCGTTGCGGTCGATGCAGACTGTCGACCCGCGAAATACAGCTCAACCGAAACTACTGCCCCTTCGTTGTGGAGCGCGTCGACGAGCCGGGTGAAGCCTGGGATAACCCGATCGTCGTGGCACCCGACCTGGAACGGATTCCCTTGGCCACGAGGGTCAACGTATGTGGACTCGACATTCACCAGGCCCGCACCGCCCCGGGCACGTTCGACCAAGTAGTCGATGTAGCGCTGGTTCAGGGTGCCATCGCGATTAGCCATGGCCCGTTCCATCGGACCGGTGATGATGCGGTTCTTTGTCCGCATGCGGTTGATTCTGCCCTCGCGTAGCAGGTTTGGGTACGCCATAGTCCTACCTTTCTTGGATGGAGATACAAGCGGCCGAATGGCTTTGCCCGCGTCTGCCAGCGACAAGCGTGCGACCACTCTGACGCTAAAGCATGTGTACCAGTTATGTTCCAGATTGGTCAATGGATGCTGTCATTTGCGGGTTTTCAAAAAAAGAAAAGTCAAAATTCCTTGACTCTCGGTACAGTGTTGGTACATTTGCTGCAGGTCGCCCCGCAATGGGTGAAACCACCGGCCCGGGCCTTCTTCTCCGGGCAGCACACCCCTCTAGATGGCCGCTCCCGATGGAGGGCCACCAGGAAAGTGAGAAAAGCAAATGAGTAACATCGTCGTTACCGGCGGCTCCGGCCGCCTCGGACGTGAGTTCGTTGTACCGGAACTCGCGAAGGACCACTCCATCAAAGTGTTCGACGCCATTGAACCCCCGAACTCAGAATGGGATTTCCACAAGGGCGACATCCTGTCCATCGATGACCTGGCAAGCGCCTTCGAGGGCGCCGACGCCATAGTCCACCTGGCCGCTATCCCCGTTTACACCGGGCAAGGCGAAGAAGAAAAGATTTGGCGCGTGAATAGCGACGGCACGTTCAACGTCCTCGAAGCTGCGCGTCGGGCCGGTGTCCAGGACATCGTTCTGACCAGCAGCGTATGCGCCTGGGGCCCGATCTTCTGGTCCACCCCGCAGACTCCGGAATACTTCCCGATTGACGAGGAAATATCCAACCGCCCCGACGACATGTACGGGATGAGCAAGATCATCGGCGAAGTCCTCGGTTACGGGTATAGCCGCCGCTACAAGCAGCGTATCGCGTCCCTCCGCCTGGCTACGGTGGGTCTCTTCGACCAGGACTACTGGATCGACGCCGTTGCCGACATCGACAACCCGGAACATGTGCTCCCAGCCGTGGCCAACCCGGAACTACCCTCCGCGGGAGACATGACGATGACCGACTTCGTCTACCAGTATGTCGACCCGCGGGACGTTGCGCAGGCATTCCGTCTCGCACTGGAGTCAGTGCAGACGGGCCGGATCGGTAACGAAGACGTGCAGTGGGACAACTTCAACATCGGGGCCGGCGATGTCTTCTCGACCCGGGACTCGCTGGACCTCATCAGGAAGTACTACCCGGAGGCACGGGTGAACGAGGACCTGTACCGGGCGGAACCCCAGTACCCCCTCTACGACATCAGCAAGGCTCGCAATCTCCTCGGCTATGACCCCCAGTACACGTGGCGCGACTTCACGCCGCGGCCGACAGCCGCGTCGAAGTAAGCAAACCGGGAGCATTCAGAATGTCAATAAAGAGCCGAATCAAAGGCGCAGCATTCGTGGCGGCCTCCGCCATGACGATCACCATGTTCGCCGGTTGTAGTGCCGGTAGTACCGGGGCTGGTTCAGCAGCCGCCACCGTCGACCCGGCCATCGAGAGCAAGGTCGAAAAATGCCTCACCGAGGTAGGCCAAAAGGTCTACAACAAGGGTCCACAAGGCGAGACGGCCACGCCTGCTTCGCAACTGACATTGACGCAGGAGGAAATCGACAAAGTCAGGGCTATGAAGAAGACGGTCGCCATCGCGTGGCACGTCTTTGGAAGCGACTATTCCACCGCCCAGGTAGCGGCCCTGAAAGACACGTTCAACAAGCTGGGCATTGAGGTCCTGACCACCACGGATGGCCAGTTCCAGGTAAACAAGCAGACCAACGACATTCAGACGATCCTGGCACGCAAGCCGGACTTCATGGTGTCCCTGCCGGTTGACGCGCCCTCCGAGACGGGCATCTACCAGCAGGCTGCCGCAGCTGGAGTGAAGCTCGTCTTCGCACTCAATGCGCCACCCGAGATGAAAGCAGGCAAGGACTACCTCACGGTCGTCGGTTCCGACGATTACGGCACCGGCGTGGCCTCGGCTTGCCAGTTGGTGAAAGCGGTCAACGGCAAGGGGAAGGTCGGCATTATCTACCACGCCGCCCACTACTACGCAACGCAGCAGCGGCTTGATGCAGTGCATGCAGTGTTGAAGGAATACCCCGACATCCAGATCGTGGAGGAAAAGGGGAGCCCGGGGCCTGACTTTACGGGTCAGGGTGCAGCCGCCACGAACAGCATGCTGAGCCAGCACCCGGATCTCGACGGCATCTGGGCTGTCTGGGATACCCACGCCGAGGGCGTCATCGCAGCGGCGCGCGAGAGGGGCAAGAACGGTTCGAACTTCGCCATCACCACGATCGATCTCGGTAAGACCGTTGCCGTGAGCACAGCCAGGGACGACATGGTGAAGGGAGTCGGCGGGTCGCAGCCATACAACCAGGGCGTCGCCGAAGCGATGGCCGTTGCCTACTCGTTGCTCGGAAAGGATCTCAACCCCTACTACGCATGGAACGCACTCCCGGTTGACCGCTCCAACGTGGCGGAACAGTGGAACCAGATCTACAACGCCGAAGCGCCGAAGGAAATAACCGACGCAGTCAACAAGAAGTAGGAGGCCCGGGCGGGTTTCCGGATGCCTTGGGGGCGTCCGGAAACCCCCGGAACCTTCGAACCTACCCACACAACAGTTCGCAAAGGGGTGAACACGGGTGCAGGAAACACAAACCACAGAGACTGCGGAACCGCCGGTGGCGGTGGCCATGCGTGGAATGAAGATGAGCTTCGCCGGCGTGCAGGTCCTGAAGGAAGTCGACTTCGAAGTGACTCGGGGTGAAGTCCACGCACTTCTGGGCGAAAACGGTGCAGGCAAGTCAACATTGATGAAGATCCTTGAGGGCGTTTACACGCCCGACGGCGGAGAAGTCCTTATTAACGGAAAGTCAGTGCCGCTCGAATCCGGCTTGGATGCCAAGGCAAACGGCATCACCATGGTTTTCCAGGAGTTCAGCCTCATTCCCACGTTGACGGTGGCACAAAACATCCTTTTGGGGCGGGAGCCCAGGACCAGTCTGGGATTCATCGATGAACGCATGATGATCTCACAGGCCAGGAAAATCCTGGCCGAGCTGAACGTCGATTTGGACCCCCGGTCCGAGATTGGGCCGCTCCCTGCCAGCTATTGGCAGATTACCGAAATTGCGAAGGCACTGTCCCAGGACGCGAACGTCCTCGTCCTGGACGAACCAACCGCATCGTTGACGAAGGATGAAACGGAAACGCTCTTCCAACGGATCAGGATGCTGCGCGACGCCGGTATGTCAATCGTCTACATCTCGCATCGCATGGCGGAGATCTACGACATCGCCGATCGAATCACGGTGATGCGCAACGGTCGCAGAGTCCGCACCGATGCTGTCTCCAATTACCCGGTAGGCGAAGTTATTGCCGACATGCTCGGCGAGCAAAAGGTACACGCCCCGAAGCAGCACGAATCCACCGCGCCCAATCCGCTGGTGTCCAGTCCGGCGTCGTCCGTTCAGGTTCCGAAAGGTCCGCGACAGGCGACTCCGCTTCTGCAGATCCGTGACCTGCATTCCGTGAATGGCATCAGCGGTCTTGACCTCGACGTCCGCGCTGGTGAGGTAGTCGGTCTCGCCGGGTTGATGGGCAGTGGGCGTAGCGAACTGGTGCGCGCCATCTTCGGGATCGACAGGATCACAAACGGCACCGTAGCGGTCGAGGGCCAAGAAGTGAGGATCCAGAACCCGCGCGATGCCATCCGGGCAGGCATTGCCCTTGTGCCCGAAGACCGTCGCATGGAGGGCCTGGTCCTGGACCATTCCGTTGAGATGAACTCCGAACTGCCCCTCATAGCGTCGGGGCGCAGGAGCTGGATCAACAAAAGCGAGACGCTCCGCTCCGCCCAGCACGTCATCAAGCGCCTGGACGTTCGAACGTCATCCACTGGAAAAGCCGTAGGGCTGCTTTCCGGCGGTAACCAACAGAAGATCGTCATCGGCAAGTGGCTCCTCACGGAGCCAAAAGTGTTCCTGCTCGACGAGCCCACGGCGGGGATCGACATTGGCGCCAAAAAGGAGATCATGCGGATTCTCCGTCAGTTCGCCGCATCGGGCAAAGCAGTCATTGTGATCTCCTCAGAGCTGGAAGAACTCTTGGAGGTCAGTGACCGCATCCTAGTGCTTCGAAACGGACGCGTGGATGACGCGTATCGAGGCCATCAATTCACATCAGAAGAGGCACTCCATCGTGCCATCCAGGGAGTCTGACCATGACAACTATTCTCGAACCGGTCGACCAGTCAACGAAGGATTCGATCAAGCGGATCGTCTCGAACTTCAGCTGGCGCCAGAACCTTATTTACGTAGGCTTCGTAGTCATCTTCGTGGTCTTTGCGATCACTCTCAATGACCGTGGTTTCCTCACGTCGGACAACCTCCTCAACATCGTCCGGCAGACCTCAACCATCTCTGTCATGGCAGTCGGCGTCGTATTTGTCATAGCCGCGGCGCAGATCGACCTTTCGGTGGGCGCCACCGCTGGCCTGGCATCCGTCACGACGGCGATGACGATCAACTCTGCGGGACTGGTGCCAGGCATCGTAGCCGGCCTGGCTACTGGCGTCATCGTTGGGCTACTTAATGGCTTCTTCGTCAGCGTCGTGGGAGTCCCGTCATTCCTTGCAACACTGGGCATGCTCGGCATGGCCCAGGGTGCGGCGATGTGGATAACCGGCGCGGCGCCCCAGGCCATCAACGACCTCGACTTTACTTTCCTCTTCGGCGACAGCAACATCGGGCCTATTCCCGGGCTGCTCCTGTGGACTTTGGTGATAGTGCTGATCGGACATTTCGGCCTTCGTCGGACGGGTTTCGGCCGCCAGGTGTTGGCCACCGGCGGCAACAGCAAAGCCGCGGCTTTCAGTGGCGTCCACACTAAGCGCGTCGTCTTTCTGGTCCTGCTCTTGTCCAGCCTCCTCGCGGCGCTCGCCGGAATGCTCTATGCGGGGCGGTTTCACACCGGCAGCTACAACACGGGCACCGGTGACGAGCTATCTGTCATTGCCGCAGTGATCCTCGGCGGGACGAGCCTCTTCGGCGGCCGCGCCTCCGTGGTCGGTGCACTTCTTGGGTCATTGATGATCGGCCTTCTAAACAACGGGCTGATCCTCATGGGCCTCGACAGCGCCCAGCAGCAGGTAGCCCGAGGGGCAATCATTATCCTCGCCGTCGCAGTCACCGCCCGCCGTCGGGTTTAGGCGTTCCTCCGCAATCCGCTGCACTACCAACCCCATGCACTTAAGGAGTAATCATGAGGCCGACAGTTGTTTTGTTGGGCACACTTGACACGAAGGGTACCGAGTACGACTATTTCAGGCGTTGCCTCGCCGAAGCGGAAGTCGACGTCATCATGGTCGACACGGGCGTCAGCGAGCCGCAGGGTGCCGAACCCGACGTCGACCGCAACGAAGTCTCGCGGCTGGGAGGCTCCAGCATTGCGGAGCTGATCGAGGCAAACGACAGGGCACATGCACTGGATGTGATGTCGCTCGGCGCTGCGGCAATGTTGCGGCGCCTGCGTAACGACGGAAAGCTCGACGCCGTGGCAGGCTTGGGCGGCACCGGAGGTTCTACCCTGATCAGCCGCGCGATGCAGACCTTGCCGGTCGGCGTTCCCAAGCTGCTGGTATCCACGGTTGCCTCCGGAGATACACGCCCTTACGTCGGGGACACGGACATTGCCATGATGAATTCGATCGTCGATATCGCAGGCATCAACCGAATCTCACGCAGAATAATCGCCAACGCCGCAGGAGCTGTGGCAGGTATGGCCAAAGTTGTTCCCCCCGAGGATACTGGCCAGCGGCCGGTGGTAGGGGCAACGATGTTCGGGCTCACAACACCTTGCGTAACAACTGCCAGGCAATACCTGGAAGAACGCGGCTACGAGGTGATCGTTTTCCACGCCACGGGTTCCGGTGGGCGGGCCTTGGAGAACCTTGTCGACGCCGGCATGGTCGACGCGATGCTGGACATCACCACCACTGAGCTTGCCGACAACCTTGTTGGGGGCGTCTTCTCGGCAGGTCCGGAGCGCCTGACCGCCGCCGCGCGGGCGGGAATCCCGCAGGTCGTGTCCGTCGGGGCCATCGACATGGTGAACTTCGGGGCGGCCTCAACGGTGCCGCAAAAGTTCGAGAACCGCACCTTCCATCGCCACAACGACACTGTCACGCTCATGCGGACAACAGGCGAAGAGTGCGATCAGCTCGGGCGCGAAATTGCCGTGAAACTGAACGCCGCCAAGGGGCCCGTCGCCCTCTACCTGCCGTTGAAGGGCACGTCCGGTATCGCAACGGAAGGCAAGTCGTTCCACGATCCCGCCGCAGATGCCCGGTTGTGGACCGCCATCCAGGAAAACAGTGGACACGGAATCGAGATCCACGCCCATGACTGTGACATCAACGAACCCGGGTTCGGCCTCGCCATGGCCGCCCGTCTGCACAACATGTACACCGATATCCACAACGAAGCCGACCACGATAGGACAATCACGCCATGACACGACACCCACTAGCCCAGAGACTCCAGGACGAGATCGCAGCCAACCGCGTCATTGTTGGCGCCGGTGCGGGAACCGGGCTCTCAGCCAAGTGCGCGGAGGCTGGCGGAGCCGACCTCATCATCATCTACAACTCCGGTCGTTACCGTATGGCCGGACGTGGGTCCTTGGCAGGGCTTCTTTCCTACGGTGACGCCAACGCAGTGGTGGTCGATATGGCCCGTGAGGTCCTTACTATCGTGAAGGATGTCCCTGTCCTGGCCGGTGTGTGCGGCACTGATCCGTTCCGGAACATGAACGTTTTCCTGCGCGAACTGCAGGGACTGGGGTTCGCCGGCGTCCAGAACTTCCCGACGGTGGGACTCATCGACGGGCACTTTAGGCAGAACCTCGAGGAAACAGGAATGAGCTATGGCCTGGAAGTCGACATGATCCGCCAGGCCAGCAGCCTGGGGCTGCTGACGTCGCCTTACGTCTTCTCCGCCGAGGACGCCCGCGCCATGGCTGAAGCGGGTGCGGACATCCTCGTGGCACACATGGGGCTGACTACCTCGGGGACTATCGGCGCGCGGACCGCAAAGAGCCTCGACCAATGTGTCGCGGAGGTCCAGGCCATTGCGGATGCAGGGCACGCGGTAAATCCGGAAGTAATCGTTCTCTGCCACGGCGGGCCAATCGCTGACGCAGACGACGTGGCGTACGTCCTGGACCGTACGAGCGGCGTGGTGGGGTTCTTCGGAGCCTCGAGCGTGGAGCGCCTACCCACGGAGACGGCAATGACAGAACACATGCGCAAGCTAAAAGCCACCTCATTCGAGCGCAGCGCCGTTTAGGTTTATGAAGCAGGAACAATGCCAGGCTTGCCGGGCACCGGTCTGGTACGCCCAGCATGAACTCACGAGGAAGACAGTGAGGCTGGACCGTGATCCGAAACCAGGCGGCACCTACGTCGTCGTTAGGGATATGCAGGGGCGTCTGGTGGTGCGGAGCGTCTACAGTCATCCGGCGACCGGGGATGCCCAGCAGTTATTCAGCGCGCATTCCTGCGGCACCGGACACGGCACGGGCAGCTTCGACCACTTCGTGGTCCTGCCGGATTGAAACCGGAATCCAAGGAGCCCAATCAAAAGGGGATTGAATTGCAAAGCGATATTCGGCGTCCGTTTGGCCACTCGGCGTGGGCGGCGCCCTACCACTCCGTTGCCCCGCTCGTGCTTGGCTCCAGCGTCGTCGCTCCCTTGGAGCTCGGCGAACTGGCGGCAATCGCCGACTTGGCTGTCACGGACCTGGCCCCGCCGGGATTGCTGTTTGAATACGGTCCACCAGGCGGTTCCTTGGAGCTCCGGGAGCAAATAGCCTCTGCCATGCCGGGGCTTGTCGCGGATAACGTGACCGTCACTGCCGGGGCCGGGGACGCACTGGCGATGGTCGCCGAGCTCCTGTGCCATCCGGACGCTCACGTGATCATCGAAATCCCCACGCATGAGAGTGCCTTGGTGACTGCGCAGAGGAGGGGTTGCGCTGTCTCCCTGCTAAAGGCCCCAGTGACTCCGGAGTCGGTCAGCGAACATGTCCGTTCGTCGACCACCGCGGTGTTCCTGAGTTCCCCGCATAATCCCACTGGCCAAGTCTTGACCGCGGGCATGCTTGTGGAGATCGCCACCAAGCTGTCCAGCGTTGGCGCGCTTCTGGTCGTTGACGAGGTCTATCGCGGTTTGCCGCTGGGGGTCCAGGAGATACCGCCGGCTGTTGCCGCTTTGGTGCCCAACGGTGTCTCGATCGGAAGCCTCTCCAAGGTTTATGGTCTTCCGGGACTCCGTTTGGGCTGGGCGGCCGGGCCAATGATGGTTGTTGATGACCTTCGCTCAATCCAGCGCTGGACATCCCGGTCGCCCGCCGTGACCAGCGAGGCGATCGGGAAGGTGGCACTGGACAACAGCGAAGGACTGCTGTCCCGGGCCAAATCATTGGTCTACGACAGTTACGTCGAACTCGCGGCCCTGTGCGACAGGGTGCCCGGAATTCGGCTCACGGTGCCCGACGCCGGCACGACCGTTTTTCCGGAAGTAGACGCTCCTGACGTGGATGCCTGGTGCGGCAGCATAGCGGAAGAGTTTGGCCTCCTTGTGGCGCCGGGGAATGCGTGCTTTGGTGTCCCTGGCCGCGTACGGATCAACCTCGGTCTGCGTCCGGAAACAAGGGCACAGGCGTTTCCCCTGCTTGCGCAGGCGCTCTCGAAGCTTCATCGAGAGGCAGCCACCAGCCGGTTGGGAGGGCAAGGATGAGCTTGCTACACCTGCCAGCGAGGGGCGGGCAGTCGCGGCGGGAACGATGGCTCGCGCAGTCGGCGGACTCAATCAGCCACGCGCGCTACTGCCCGGGGCCGACGCGACTGTGATGGCCTGCAGCGCGCGCTCGAGGACATCGCTGATGGGACCGGTGCCGTTGGCTTTGACCAGGATGCCGCGCTCGGAGTAGCGCGAGACGACCCGTTCGGTTTGCTGGTGGTAGAGCTCGAGTCGGTGCTTGATGACCTGTTCTGTGTCGTCGGTTCGTCCCGATTCGGTTGCACGGGTCAGCAGGCGGGATACGAGCTCGGCGTCGGGGACAACAAGCTGTAGTACAGCGCTGATTCCCAGTTCGTCAGCGTTGAGGATGCCATCAAGGTAGTCAACTTGAGCCATTGTCCGTGGGTAACCGTCGAGGAGGAATCCTTGTTCAGCATCCTTTTCGCGCAGGCGGTCCTGGACCATCTCGTTCGTGATGGCGTCAGGCACGAAGTCCCCGCTATCCATGAATGTCTTGGCCTTTTGCCCTAACGGGGTCAGGTTCTTGACGTTCTCCCTGAAGATATCGCCGGTGGATATCGCGGGAACTCCCAACTTTTCCGAGATGCGGGCCGCCTGCGTGCCCTTCCCGGAGCCCGGGGCGCCAATAATCAACAATCTCATGTCAGTTGTCCTTAGAAGTGTGGGTGAGAGGATGGCCAGCTGTGTTCTGTTTCGGGACATCCCACTGGTAGCGGGCGAAGACCTCCCGGCTGCCTGACTTTTCGACCATTTCCCGGGGCCATGGCCCCTCGGCTGAAAGCCAAATGATCGAGTTGTCGGGCATCACGGCGTCCACGATGCCGCTTCTGACAAAGTTTCCGGCCTGGCGGATTTCCACATGTTGGCCCAAGAGTCGGCCCCAGTCCGGTTGTGGGTGCAAGTCCACGGGTTGGCTCCTCTTTTCTTCAAGGGCTCTGGCTGCAAGGGCAGCATCAAAAGCGGAGGTGGGGCACCGCAACGTTGCGATAGGTGTGATGATCCGGGTGATCATCCGGTGCCCCACCACCAGTTCAGGGGCTCGACGGCGGCATTAGAGTGAGCGTTGCTCCGCACCGTTGTATGCGCTCAGGGGTCGGATGAGCGAGTTCGATGCCAGCTGTTCCATGATGTGCGCGGTCCAGCCGGTGATGCGGCTGGCGACGAAGATCGGGGTGAATGTCGGGGTGTCGAAGCCCATGAGGTGGTAGGCGGGCCCGGCGGGGTAGTCGAGGTTGGGCTTGATGGCCTTGGCTTCGTCCATGGCTTGTTCAAGTCCGTTGTACAGTCCCAGGAGTTCGGACCGGCCGTAGTGGGCAATCATTTTGTCCAGGGCGGCCTTCATCGTGGGCACCCGGGAGTCGCCGTGCTTGTAGACGCGGTGCCCGAAGCCCATGACCTTCTTCTTCTGCGCCAGGGCGTCTTCCATCCATGCCCGGGCCCGTACGGCGGCTTCCTCGAGGGATTCTTCGCTGCGGATGCCGATCTCGTCGAAGGTGTGCATGACCGCTTCGTTGGCGCCGCCGTGCAGCGGGCCTTTGAGGGCGCCGATGGCAGCGGTCACGGCCGAGTGCAGGTCAGACAGCGTGGAGGTGACCACGCGGGCGGTGAAGGTGGAGGCGTTGAAGGAGTGTTCCGCGTACAGGATCATCGAGACGTTGAACGCCTCCACAACCTCGTCCACGGGCTCTTCGCCGAAGGTCATCCAGAGGAAGTTGGCGGAGTAGTCGAGGTCCTCACGCGGTTCCACCACGTCCTGGCCGCGGCGTCGGCGTTGGTCGTAGGCGACCACGGCGGGCATGGCCGCCCAGAGGTCGATCGCCTTCTTCATGTTGGCATCGGGGGATGAGTCTTCGGCCAGCTCATGCCGGGCTCCCAGAACGGAAGCTGCTGTACGGCAGACGTCCATGGGATGTGCCGTGGTGGGCAGACCATCCATGACCTCCCTGACAGCAGGATCCAAGGCGCGGCCCGCGCGCTCCACGGCAACGAGCGCCGCGAGTTGTTCGTCGTCGGGCAGTTCGCCGTTCCACAGCAGGTAGGCAACCTCCTCGAAGCTGCACTTGGCGGCCAGTTCCTGGACCGGGTAGCCGCGGTAGAGCAGCGAGTTGGTGTCCGGGTTGACCTTCGAGACGGCGGTGTAGTCCACCACGACCCCGGCAAGGCCTTTGCGGATTTCTGATTCAGCCATGTTTGAACTCCTTTGTTCTGTATCGAGTGCGTTATCGGATGCCCGGTACGGCGAAGTTGAATACGCCGGTATCGAATTGGTTGTATGCCTCGTAGTCGACGAGTTCGTAGAGGCGCGCACGCGTGAGCATCTGCGGTACACGAACTTCTTGGGTGCCCAGCCTCTTGATTGTTTCCAAGGTGGCCTCTGCAGCGCCCATCGCAATGCGCAGGAGGGTGACGGGGTAGATGACCATGTTTACCCCGACGCTTTGGAGCTGGTCCACGGTGAAGAGGTCGCTTTTGCCGAACTCTGTCATGTTGGCCAGGATGGGTACATCCACGGCGTCCCGGATGGCCTGGAATTCGCTCAAATCGGCCATGGCTTCGGGGAAGATCGCGTCGGCGCCGGCGTCCACGAGGGCTTTGGCGCGGTCCTGGGCGGCGTGGATTCCGTCGGTGGCGCGGATGTCGGTGCGGGCCATGATGAGGAAGTTCGCATCCCGGCGTGCGTCTGCTGCGGCGCGGATGCGTTTGGTGGCGGTGTCGATGTCGACGACGTTTTTGCCGTCGAGGTGGCCGCAGCGTTTGGGGTTGAACTGGTCTTCGATGTGGCAGCCGGCGAGGCCGGCGTTTTCGAGTTCCTGGATGGTGCGGGCTACGTTCATGGGTTCGCCGAAGCCGGTGTCGGCGTCCACGAGGGAGGGCAGGTCGGTCATGCGGGCGATCTGCCCGGCGCGTGTGGCTACCTCGGTGAGGGTGGTCAGGCCGATGTCGGGCAGGCCGAGGTCGTTGGCCAGGACGGCGCCGGAGATGTAGACCCCTGCGAAGCCCTTTTCCTCGATCAGCCGTGCCGAGAGCGGGTTGAATGCGCCGGGGAACTGGTGCACGGTGCCGGAAGCCAGCAACTCACGGAGCTTGAGGCGTTTCTGTTCGGGGGTGGTTTTGGAGTACAGCATTTAGAACAGTCCTTTCGGCGCGTTGCTGGGGTCGATCACGCCGGGGGCTGCGGTGATGTTCAGTTGGTCCAGTTCGCCCGGGCCGAGGTCGGTGACGCGTTCGACGGCGGTGAGGAACCGTTCGATTTCGGCTTCCTCCACGAGCCCGGCGGCGAGGGTGCGGAACTTGTTGATGTACTGCTCGCGGGCGAACGGCCGGGCACCGAGCGGGTGCGCGTCGGCCACGGCGATTTCATCGGTGATGACCGTGCCGTCCGTGAGGGTGATTTCCACGGTGCCGCCGAAGGCTTTCTCGGTGATGTCCAGGGAGTGGTAGCGGCGGGTCCATTCCGGGTCTTCGACGGTGGTGACCTTGTGCCAGAGGTCCACGGTGTCCGGGCGGGCTGCGCGTTCGGGGGCGTAGGAATCCACGTGGTGCCAGGTACCGTCCTGCAGGGCGACGGTGAAGATGTAGGGGATGGAGTGGTCCAGGGTTTCCCGGGACGCGGACGGATCGTATTTTTGGGGGTCGTTCGCTCCGGAGCCGATCACGTAGTGGGTGTGGTGGCTGGTCTTGATCAGCACCGAGGCCACGTTCGCCGGGTCCGTGAGTTCCGGGTGCTCGCGGTTGAGTTTGCGGGCGAGGTCGATCCACGCCTGGGCCTGGTACTCGGCGGAGTGTTCTTTCGTGTAGGTGTCCAGGATGGCGCGCTTGGCTTCACCGGGCAGCGGCAGGGGGACTTCGTAGGAGGCGTCCGGTCCGTCGAGCATCCAGGCGATCACGCCGTCTTCGCCTTCGTAGATCGGCACGGGGGAGGTCTGTCCGCGCATGGAGCGGTCCACGGCTTCGACGGCCATTTTGCCTGCGAAGGCGGGGGCGTGGGCTTTCCAGGTGGAGATTTCGCCTTTGCGGGACTGCCGGGTGGCGGTGGTGGTGTGCAGGGCCTGGCCCACGGACTGGAAGATCGTCTCAACATCCAGGCCTAACAGCGTGCCGATGCCGGCGGCGGCGGAGGGGCCGAGGTGGGCGACGTGGTCGATTTTGTGCTGGTGCAGGCAGATGGCCTTGACCAGGTTCACCTGGATTTCATAGCCGGTGGCGATGGCCCGGACCAGGTCCTTGCCGTTGGAGCCGACGTGTTGGGCGACGGCCAGGATCGGCGGGATGTTATCGCCGGGGTGGGAGTAGTCCGCGGCCAGGAACGTGTCGTGGTAGTCCAGCTCCCGCACGGCCACCCCGTTGGCCCAGGCGGCCCATTCGGGGGAGACCCGTTCCGTGATGCCGAAAACGTGCCCGCCCGTGCCGTTGGCGGACGGGGCGTGGGTCAGGGCCTGGGCGCGTGCTGCGATGATGGGGGCGCGGTTCAGCGAGGCGATGGCTACAGAGGCGTTGTCGATGATCCGGTTGATCACCATGTCCGTCACCTCCGGGGTGACGTCGACGGGGTCGGCGGCGACCACGGCGATTTTGTGCGCGAGCTGTTCCTCACGCGGGAGGTTCTCTTCGGACGTGTACACGCGGACGTGGTGGTTCTTGACCATGGTGCTCCTTCAGATGAGGGTTTTCAGCGGGCTGGTGTGGGTGTTCAGCGGGCCACATGAGCGGCTTTGACGTGGGTGAGGCTTCGGTGCAGATGGACGGTGGTGGCTGCTTCGGCGAGCCGTGGATTACCTGCCGCGATCGCTTCGGCAATCGCAGCGTGCTCCGCGGCTGCGGCACGGAGCCTGGCGGCGTCATCGGCTGCCAGCCGGCGCACCCGGACCAGGTGCACGCGCAGGCTCCGCATGGCCTGGGCAAGGTAGGAGTTGGAGACCGCGGCGTCGATGGCCTCATCCAGGCGGCCCACCAACGCGTAATACTCGTGCCGGGCAGGATCGGTATCGCTGAGCAGACCCGGGGCCCCCAGCAGTTGGGCGTGCAGTTCGGCGAAAACGCCCGGCTCTCCGCGCTGCGCGGCCAACGCCGCGGCCCTGACCTCCAGCGTTTCGCGCAATTCAAACAACTCATCGATGCTGTCCAGCGAAATATCGGTCACGACGACACCGCGCCCACCAGCCGCCGTCGTCAATCCCTCCGCGGTCAGCCGTCCCAGCGCCTCCCGCACCGGCGTACGGGAAACCCCCAGCCGCTCGGACTGTTCCACTTCCGCGAGGACGGTGCCCGGCCGAAGGCGCCACTCAATGATGTCTTCACGGAGAGCCGCGTAGGCCCGGTCACTGGCGCGCATAACCACAGTGTATACACAGCTCGCATCTAGCGGCAATAACGGCCGAGATTGGAAGCCCTGTGTATACATTCAACCCTTGTCGCCAACTACCTCCTTTGGGAGGTAGTTGGATGTCCTCGCTTCTAGCTAGGGTGCTCTGCATCACATTGTGAGAAATACGAGCCGGACATCAAAGGAGATTCCCATGAGCTCAGCTTCATCCGTTGCCTATTCACCGCCTCACAGCCGCAAGACGCTCAGGAAAGTAGCGTTCGCCAGCGCGGCCGGCACCACCATCGAGTTCTACGACTTTTTCATCTACGGAACGGCAGCGGCCTTGGTCTTTCCGGTTGTCTTCTTTCCCGCCTTGGGTGCTGCCGCCGGAACTGTCGCATCTTTCGGCACCTTCGCCGTCGCGTTCATCGCCCGGCCGGTCGGGGCCATCATCTTCGGGCATTATGGCGACAGGATCGGACGCAAAAAGACCCTCATCACCACGCTGCTCATGATGGGCATCGCCACGGTGATGATCGGCCTGATACCGGATGTGAGCACCATCGGCGTTGCAGCACCGATCCTCCTGGTGGTCCTTCGGTTCGTACAGGGCCTCGCTGTCGGCGGGGAATGGGCGGGAGCCACCTTGCTGACAGCCGAATACGCACCCCCAGGAAAACGAGGACTGTTCGGCTCTTTCCCGCAGCTCGGTCCCTCTGTGGCCTTCGCGCTGGCCAGCGGCACGTTTCTGGTCACCAGCCTCACCCTGGGCGATAAGTCGGAAGCGTTTATCACTATCGGCTGGCGAGTGCCGTTTATTCTCAGCGCCGTCCTGGTTCTGGTGGGCTTCTGGGTGCGGACCAGCATCGAAGAGACGCCGGTGTTCAGGAATGCCAAGCGCCCCGAAACCACTGCCAAGCTTCCCATCGTGGAGTCCATCAAGGGCCAACCCAAGGAAATCCTCTTGGCAGGCGGCTCCCTGACGCTCCTGTTTGCCCTCTTCTACATTGGAACGGCGTTCCTGACCAGTTACGCCACGAGTCCCACCGGTATGAAGTTGAGCCGTCCGGAGGTCCTTACCACTGGAATTATCGCGTCAGTCTTCGTTGCCGCCGCTACGTTGGCCTCCGGTATCCTTTCCGATCGCTTCGGTCGCAAGAAGGTCATCGCGGCGTCCTGCATTTTCGCTGTGCCGTGGTCCCTGGTGCTGTTCCCACTGCTGGGCATGGGTACGGTTTTGGCCTTCGGTATTGGCCTCACCGTCACTCTCGTGATTTTTGCGATCGCCTACGGCCCGGCAGGTGCGCTCCTTCCCGAGCTGTTTGAGACAAAGTACCGTTACACCGGTGCCGGCATGGGATACAACCTCGCCGGGGTCCTGGGCGGTGGCATTGTTCCGCTCGTCGCGGCACAGCTGATTACCAGCACAGGAGGCTGGGGCATCGGCGTTCTGCTCGCTGCCATTGGCGTGTTCAGCATCGCCTGCACCATGGCACTACCCAACCGGGAAAGGTCGGGACTTGAAGAACGTCCCGTAGAAGGCGGAGCCGTGAAGAAGGACCGCACGACGGCGGCATAGGACGGCCGCTGGAAGGTGCGGGGCTGTCGACTCACCGGCAGCCCCGCATCCGTGGCGCTGGGGTATCTCGCGTACGTCCTGGAGTACTTGCCGATCAAAAGCAAACACAAGAACGTCCTCCCGGAAATCCGGGAGGACGTTCTTACCGCGGCTTGGAAGACTCACTACGGCAGAAGGCCGAGCCTCCGTGCGGCCGACACCGCTTCGAGCCGATTATGCACCGAAAGCTTGGCCATGGCGTTTTGAAGATAACTCTTCACGGTGACAGGCTTCAGACTCAGCCTGTCTGCCGTTTCTGCATAGGAGCATCCCAAAGCAATCTGAGCAAGCACATCAAGTTCCCGGGGTGCCAGCCGTACAGCGGGCTGCACCCCGCTGGCGGGGGACGGGGCCAGACGCGCGCCGATGCCGCCGAGCTGCTGTGCGAGTTGGACGTCTGTGACCGTGCTGGCCAGGGACCGCAACTCAGCGTGTGCCTGCCGGACTTCCTCCAGCCAGTTGTGGTCGTAGGCCATGGCTGGTTCCGTCTGGACACGATGCATGACGGCCACTCGCCGGTCTACCTCATCCCTGACGCGGAGTTCCGAAGCGATTGCCGTCGCCGCGGCCATGGCATCTTCCATGGCCCGCTCACCCAAGGGGATGCCCTCCCGGCTTCCGACATAAAGTACGGAACGCGGCTCGCCCCGAACCAGGACCGGCACCGCGGTCAGCGATCTGATGCCCTCGTTGTTAACGGCAGCATCGTATTCGTGGGTAATCCGGTCAGAAGCGATGTAGTCAGTCACCAGATAGGGCTGGCACTGACTGAAAACCCGCCCACCCAGCCCAGCGCCAGGAAGGACACTGACGTTGCGGAGACTAGCCGTGGCCGTGCCGAGGAAATCCGAGAGCTGGAGGCTTTTTCCGGCTACCATCCCGCCAAACAACACTGCTGGGCGGAACCGTTGGGCCAGCTCACGCATCGCGGCGCGGAGCAACTCCCGGTCATCAGGGCGGTAGTAGACGTCAGGCTGCATGACCCTACACGCTACTGGTGAAGGAAGCTCGGTGGAAGCTTCTCGAAGTTTGATTCCGCCGTCTTGGCCCGAATGGCGTTGATGATGGCAGAAAAGTCCTGCGTTGCACCGCCGTCGTCGGAAAACGCGCGATACATGTCCGTCGCCCTTCCTCCCAGCCCAACGTCCTGCAGGCCGGCGAAAGCCAAGGCATCCGCTGCCAGGCCCAAATCTTTGGCCATGAGGGCACTCGCGAAACCAGGACGGAAGTCGTGATTCGCCGGGCTGCCAGGCACGGGACCCGGTACGGGGCAGTTGGAGGTCAGCGCCCAGCATTGCCCGGACGCATTTGAGGTCACATCGAACAGTGCATCGTTGCTGACCCCAAGCTGCTCTCCCAAGACAAAGGCTTCGCTTACCGCGATCATGGTGATGCCCAGAATCATGTTGTTGCAAATTTTGGCTGCCTGGCCCGCACCAGGACCGCCGCAAAACACCTTTCGTTTGCCCATGGTGTCCAGGAGCGGGCCGGCTTGGGAAAAGTCAGCGTCAAGCCCTCCAACCATGAACGTCAAGGTGCCCCCAGCGGCGCCGGCAACCCCGCCGGAGACCGGAGCCTCCAAAGACCTTTGGCCCGCCGAAGCCGCCAATTCGTGCGCGGACAGCGCATCTGCCACGGCAATGGTGGAGCAGTCAATGAAGAGGGTCCCTGGGGAGGCTGCCGACAACAGCCCAACAGAATCAGCTGTTCCTGAGTACAGTTCCAGAACATGGCGGCCCGCTGGAAGCATCGTGATGACCACGTCGGCCCTCTCAACGGCCGCTGCCGCAGATTTCGCAATCCTGATTCCGTTGTCTCGGGCCTGATCAAGGGACGAGGCTGCCAGGTCAAACCCGGTTACCTCATATCCGTCCTTTGCCAGGTTGGCTGCCATTGGACCACCCATGTGGCCGAGCCCGATAAAAGCGATTCGTGGTGTCATAAGTTGTCCTCGCGTTTCGATTGATTTCTTTGGTCGCGCATTGGGGGCGGAGCCCTCGAATCATTGGAAGAGCCCGCGGGCTCGATCCATTATTAATTGGCGCCTTTGCCTTGAAGTATTGGACTCAGTGAAGTGAAGATTTCGGGATTTTCGATGGTCGCTGGCAGCGCTTCATCGCGCCCTTCGGCGATAGCCCGCATACTGCGGCGCAGGATCTTCCCGGAGCGCGTCTTGGGGAGGCCGTCCACCACGTAGAGCTCCCGAAATGCGGCCACCGGCCCGACTTCTGCTCGGACAGAGGCGATGATCTGGTCCCGCAAGGTGTCCTCGGTGATGCTGGCCCCGGATTTCAACACCACGAAGCCCCGAGCCACTTGCCCTTTCAATTCGTCCGGCACCCCGATGACCGCGCATTCCGCGACCGCCGGATGGGCAGCCAGCACCCCTTCCAAGACCCCGGTGGACAAACGATGTCCGGCTACGTTGATGACATCATCAGTGCGGCCCATGACAAACACGTATCCGTCCTCGTCGATCAGGCCGCTGTCGCCAGTGAGGTAATACCCGTCGAACGTGCTCAGGTACGCCTTGCGATAGCGTTCCTTATCCTGCCAAAGCGTGCTCAGCATGCCTGGGGGCTGTGGCAATTTGATACAAAGCATCCCTTCGGTGCCGGCCTCCACCGGCTTGCCGTCCGAGGTGAGCACCCGAATGTCGAACCCGGGAACAGGAACCGAGGGCGAGCCAGGCTTGAGGGGCATCGGTTCCAGCCCTCGCAGGTTCGCGCAAGCAGGCCATCCGGTTTCCGTTTGCCACCAGTGATCAACCACCGGAACGCCGAGGAGGTTGCCAGCCCATGCGTAGGTGTCCGGATCAAGCCTTTCGCCTGCCAGGAACAGGGTCTCCAGGCTGCTGATGTCCAGCCCGTCCAAGCACGTGGCCTCGGGATCAACCCGTTTGATCGCCCGCATGGCCGTCGGTGCGGTGAGCAGCACTTTGACGTTGTACTTCTCGATGATGCGCCAGAACGCACCGGCGTCGGGAGTCCCAACCGGCTTTCCCTCGAACATGACAGTAGTGGCACCGCCAATGAGTGGCCCGTACACCGTGTAAGTGTGGCCCACCTGCCATCCCACGTCTGATGCCGCCCACATGGTTTCTCCGGGGTGAACGTCGTAGACGTTGGGCAGGGACCAGGCCAGGGCGACAGCGTGGCCGCCGTTGTCACGGACAACGCCTTTGGGTTTTCCGGTGGTTCCAGAGGTGTAAAGGATGTAGAGGGGATCGGTCGACATGACCGGTTCGCAGCCGGCGGGTTCGGCAGCGGAAATAACGTCATCCCAATCGAACTCGGCTTCTCCCAGTTCCGACTCTGCCTGTTCACGCTGAAGGATGATGGTGGAATCGG
The DNA here is from genome assembly GCA_050627125.1 of Arthrobacter sp. 21a14. Classification (GTDB taxonomy): domain Bacteria; phylum Actinomycetota; class Actinomycetes; order Actinomycetales; family Micrococcaceae; genus Arthrobacter. Next base: position 3,094,745 of record CP192487.1, read on the forward strand.
GACGATGGCGGGTCTTTTCCAACGCCGCCCGGATGATCGGTGTGTATTCCACAACGCGGCCCGGCTCCAGACCACAGGATGCAGCCACGATGACTTTGGGCTCGGCGTCGTCGATTCGTGCGGCAAGTTCCGGGGCGGCGAATCCGCCAAAGACCACCGAATGAACCGCACCGAGCCGAGCACATGCCAGCATCGCGATGGCGGCTTCGGGAACCATGGGCATATAGATCAGCACGCGATCTCCGCGGCCGACGCCAAGGTCACGAAGAGCACCCGCGAACCGGCCGACTCGATCCAGGAGTTCGGTGTAGGTATACCGCTCCGTCCGATCTGCCATGGCCGATTCCCAGACGAGGGCCAGGCGGTCACCTTTGCCTTGGACGACGTGCCGGTCCAGCGCGTTGTAACAGGTGTTGAGTACCCCATCCGGGAACCAGCTGAAGAACGGCGCCTCGGAGGCGTCGAGCGCGCGGTGCGGCTTTTCAAACCAGTCGATCGCGTCGGCGGCTTCCAGCCAGAACGATTGCGGGTCGGCCATACTGCGTGCGTAGGCGTCAGCGTATGCAGACATGGAATGCGTCACACTCCTGAAAAAGTTGAAAATTGGATAGTGGATGGCTTCGGAGTCGTCAACCGATTGCCACGCCCTCGGCGAGCCCAAGCTCACGCCCGCCGAGGGAGGTGAAGCAATCCGCAACCATGGTGGTGGTCACCTCGGCCGCGGTGGCTGGGTTCCAGCGGGGGCTACGGTCCTTATCGATGACCTGTGCGCGGATGCCCTCACGGAAGTCATGGCCGGCAAGAAACCGGAGACCGATGCGGTATTCCATGTCCAGTGCTTCTTCAAGAGTCAGGTCACGCGCCCGCGCACGTCGTAGTGCCTCAAGGGTGACTTTGAGCGCCGTGGGTGACTTCGCCTCGATGGAGTCCGCTGCTTGGGCTGCCTCCGGTACAGGTGTGGACCGTAGACGACGCACAATTTCGTCGACGTCGTCGGCCGCGTAGGCCTGGTCAATCCACGTCCGGTCAGCCGCGAGGCTCGAGGGCTGCGGCTCAACGACGAACTTTGCAATGACCTCGTCCGCCGCTTCCTCTTCCAACGCCGTCGCAAGTGCGTCCAGTCTGTCACTCCGAACGAAGTGGTCCGCGAGGCCCAGATGCAGGGCGTCGGCGCCGTCGAGGTGGGCGCCCGTCAGGGCCGCATGGGTTCCGGACTCACCAGGTGCTGCCGCGAGCAAGAAGGTACCGCCGACGTCGGGAATGAAACCGATCGTGGTCTCCGGCATGCCCATCCGTGTGCGCTCCGTGATGATTCGGTGGGATCCGTGGGCGGAGATGCCTACGCCGCCGCCGAGCACAAGGCCGTCCATAAACGCCACGTACGCCTTGGGATAGCGGCTGATCAGCGAGTTGAGACGGTACTCCCTGACCCAGAACTGCGCGGTGGCGCTGCCGCCGTCGTCGATCATGTCCCGGTAGATCGCCACGATGTCGCCGCCGGCGCAGAGGCCGCGCTCGCCGGCGCCCCGCACCAGGACCGTCCTGACCTCATCGTCTTCGGCCCACTCGCCAAGCTTGGCGAGCATTGCTTCCACCATCTGTGGGGTTAGCGCGTTGATGTTCCGGGGCCGGTTGAGCACGATGACGCCGAGCCGGCCTCGACGTTCGAAGAGGACTTGGTCGGTGGGCATGGTCAGCTTCCGGCAGGCATGACGAAGCTGGCGCCCCCGCGGATCCCCGACGGCCAGCGGCTGGTGACGGTCTTGGTTTTTGTGTAGAAGCGGAACGCATCCGGTCCGTGCTGGTTAAGGTCGCCGAAGCCAGATGCCTTCCAGCCGCCGAAGGTGTAGTACGCAATGGGAACCGGAAGCGGAACGTTGATGCCGACCATGCCGACTTCGACTCGGCTGGAAAAGTCGCGGGCCGCGTCGCCGTCGCGCGTGAAGATTGCGACGCCGTTGCCGAACTCGTGCTCGTTGCACAGACGCAGTGCTTCGTCGTAGTCCTCGGCGCGGACGACGCTCAGCACGGGGCCAAAGATCTCCTCCTTGTAGATGCTCATTTCGGGCGTCACGCGGTCGAACAGGGTGGGGCCTACCCAGAATCCGCCCTCATAGCCCTCTACGGTTGGTTCACGCCCGTCCACCACCAGGGTGGCTCCTGAATCCTGGCCGGCGGCAATGTAGGACTCGATGCGTTCCTTCGCTGATGCAGCAATGACCGGACCGAAGTCGCTGGCCTTATTCATGCTGTGGCCGACGGTGAGTTTGTTGATGCGCTCTTTGAGCTTGGCAACCAGCGCGTCGGCCGTCTTTTCGCCCACCGGCACAGCAACTGATATCGCCATGCAGCGTTCGCCCGCGGAGCCGTAAGCCGCGCCGATCAAGGCGTCAGCGGTCATATCCAGATCGGCGTCCGGAAGGATCACCATGTGGTTCTTGGCTCCGCCGAAGCACTGGGCACGCTTGCCCTGTGCGGCGGCCGTCGCGTAGATGTACTGCGCGATCGGCGTGGAGCCAACGAAGCCAATTGCTCTGACGCGCGGGTCCTCAAGGAGGGCGTCAACGGCTTCCTTGTCGCCGTTGATCACGTTGAACACACCGTCCGGCAACCCGGCTTCGGTGAGCAGCTCCGCCAAACGCAGGGGGACGGAGGGATCGCGTTCGGAGGGCTTGAGGACGAAGGCATTACCGGCGGCCAATGCGGGGCCGGCCTGCCACAGCGGGATCATGGCAGGAAAATTGAAGGGGCTGATGCCCGCGACGACGCCGAGCGGCTTGCGCAGGGAGTGGACGTCGATTCCCGTCCCGACGCTGTCGGAGAACTCACCCTTCAACAACTGCGCGGCCGCTCCGGCTGAGAATTCCACCACCTCAAGGCCGCGCTGGATGTCTCCCTTCGCATCGGCAAACGTCTTGCCGTGCTCGGATGAGAGCATTTCCGCGAGCTCGTCCAGATGTTCATTGACGAGTGCCACAAACTTCAGCAAGATCCGCCCGCGGCGCTGCGGGTTCATCGCTGACCATTCCGCGTGGCCCTTTTCGGCATTGGCTACAGACTCGCTTACCTCTGCGGGTGTGGCAAGCGGGACACGTGCCTGCACCTGTCCGGTGCAGGGGTCATAGACGTCGCTGAAGCGCTTGGACGTGCCCTCCGTGCGTGTTCCGCCGATGTAGTGCGTGAGTTCGTTGACCATGAAATGCTCCTTTGCTTCTGGATCACTGGCCTCGGTTCCATGGCTGGGTGATCCATCATCTGGTCGAAGGTCTGGGGGATTCCAGCTTCCTGCTGGGCCGTTGATTCAGCGTCCCACCGCCTCAACGGTGCGAACAAGCGCAGTTAAAGCAGATGCCATGTGCATACGTGCACATGGCATCAGCGATGGGTCGCCTCTTGTTCCGACCTTTAAGCCATCAGCTCGTCTTGGCGGCTGCGGACTTCCGACAGAACGGCCTTGATGACGGCCTGCACGGCAGGGGAGCGAAGTGATTCTGGTCTGGCCGCGGCCCAGAAACTGAGCCGCCGTTCAAAACCATGCGGCAGTACGGGGACAAAACCGGGTAGTCCATAGACCATGAAGGAGGGCAGGAGGCCGATTCCGCCGTTATGTCGAACCGCCTCCAGCTGGGCAAAGAGGCTTGTTGCCTGAAAGTTTGCCGGACTCTCTGTCAGGGTTTGCGACCGGTGGCCTATTTCAACAACTTGAAGAACGGATTCCACGTAGGAGACGAAGCTATGGCTTTGGAGTTCTGGAAGCGTTTGGGGCGTCCCGCGCTCCTTCAGGTAATTTGGGCTGGCGTAAAGGCGGAGGACGTAGTCGGCCAGGAAGATTGTTTCCGTTCTCCCCGCCTCCACGGCGCCTGCAACAATCTCCAGATCCACGCCCGACCTGTTCCGGCTGAGTTTGCGTGTGGCGTTGAGCATTTCGACCCGCAGCAAAGGGTTTCTGCGCTGAAGCCGTACGAGTGCGGGCGTCACGAACATGGGTCCGAACACGTCAGGGGTGCTGATTCTCACCAAGCCCGAAAGGGATTCGGACGTGCGCTCCAAGCTGGCCGTGAGGCCTCCCAAGCTTCGCTCAACGCCCTCCGCCGCAGCGACCGCCTTTCGTCCCAACTCGGTTAGCTCCCATCCATAGGGCGTGCGTTCCAAGGTGCGGCCACCCAGGCGCTTATCCAAGGCGAGGATCCGCCGCGAAATGGTGGTGTGTGTGGTGTCCAGCGCTTCAGCGACTGCGTTGAATCTGCCCAACCTGGCAACAGTGAGCAGGACGAGAAGATCGTCTGCGCTTGGAAGTCCCTTAAATTCCACATTCGCCTCCTGTGCATCAACGCACACTATGTCTGCCAATTCAGGCATCTACTAGGACTTCCTAGTATCTACTAGGAAGTCCTAGTATGTAGTCCTTGGTGCGTTTCTGCTGTCAGTAAGCCCAGCCACGCTACTCCTGTCAAGGATGAAGGGACACATGCTCGTGAAACTGGAAGAAAGTGTTCGCAACCGGCCCGACCCGGCAAGGCCTGCGATAGTGCCGCCTTTTCCTGATGCAGACCTGATGTATGTCTGGGATCTGCTCTCGCCCACCGAGCGTTCGCGGCTGTTGGACATCCGTAACTTCCTTCAGGAACACGTCCGGGAAGCTTCCATTGACTACTGGAACAGGGAGGAGTTCCCGTTCGAGCTACTGGCCATGCTTGGCGCCTACGGTCTTGGAGGTTTGCAAACCGACGGAACGTCAGTCCTGTTTAAGGGGCTCGTATATGTTGAGGTCGCACGAGCGGACGTCTCACTGTCAGCTCTGGTTGGCATCCACAATGAACTCATCGTGGGCATGCTGGATGCCTTGGGGTCGCAGGACCAAAAAGACCGTTGGCTCCCTGGCCTGACCTCATTCCGACAACTCGGTGCCTTTGCCCTCACCGAGCCGGACCATGGCTCGGATATTGCCGGCGGACTTGAGACTACCGCCCGCCTTCACGACGGCGAATGGGTCATCGATGGTGCCAAACGCTGGATAGGCTCGGGTACTGTTGCTGATTTCGCTCTGGTGTGGGCGAGGGATGTCGCGGATGGGCAGATCAAGGGCTTCATTGTTGAGACGGATCGTCCCGGATACTCAGCCACGAAGATCTGCAACAAGATCGGTTTGCGGATCATGCAAAACGCCCACATTGAGCTTCGCTCCGTCCGGATTCCCGAAGCAAATCTCCTGCCCGGAGCCACCGACTTCTCCAAAGCAAACGAGCTGTTGCGGGATTCCCGGGCTTGGGTTGGCTGGCAGGCCGCTGGCATTCAACTCGCAGCATTTGATATCGCCCGCGCTTATTCCTTGGAGCGAAAGCAGTTCGGTCGGGAACTCGCAAAGTTCCAACTGGTACAGCAGCAGTTGTCCGAGATCCTTGGAAATGCCACAGCATCCCTTGGATTAATGGCCCACCTCGCGAGGATCCAGACTGAGGGAAAGCTGGAGATGGCCCAGGCCGCCATGAGCAAGGCAACCACCACCCGGATGGCAAGGGCTTCGGTGGCAATGGGCAGGTCCCTGCTTGGCGGAAATGGCGTAAGCACCGAGTACGAAATGGGCAAACTGTTGGGGGATGCGGAAATCCTTTACACCTACGAGGGGACATACGAGATCAATTCCCTGATTGTCGGACGTGCCGTCACCGGCAAATCCGCCTTCGTCTGAACTCGACGTGTCACAGATCGGGCCCGGGCGGTGTCTTCATGTCGTAGGACCCAGAACCGACCCGTAGGAGGAGTCATGACCAGCAGGATCCCGGCCGCAGAGATCACCGGTTTCTACGGCGCACTCGTTAAGAAGTTCAGCGCGAAGATGTTCGGCAAAGTCCCTGAATCGCTGGGCGTCATGTGGCACAACCAGCCCGTTCTCAAGGCATCCATGGGCTTCGGGCAGAAGCTGCAGAGGTGGAACAACTGCGATGAGTCGCTGAAGTCCTACGCTCACATGGCCGTGGCCTCGTTCATCGGCTGCAGCTGGTGCCTGGACTACAACTACTTCATGGCGCACAACCACGGCCTGGATCTGGAGAAGGCTCGGCAAATCCCGTGCTGGCGTGAGTCCGACGTCTTCACGCCGCTGGAGCGGGACGTCCTGGAGTATGCCGAGGCCATGAGTGCCACGCCCGTGTCGGTGACCGACGAACTGTCGGCCCGGTTGCTCGGACAATTGGGCGCGCCAGCGCTGATCGAACTGACCAGCGTCATCGGCTTCGCCAACCTCACCACCCGCAGCAACGTGGCCCTCGGCATCGAATCCGAGGGTTTCGCGGAGTCCTGTGAGCTGAAGCCGCTCGCAGCACGCAGCGGCCGCGGAGTAGCCTGAGCGGCATGAGCAACCTCCGCGCCACTGACAGGCAGGATCCATTCGTTACCCACCGCAGCCTGTTCTTCACTGTCGCCTACGAGATACTCGGCTCCGCCGCGGATGCGGAGGACGTAGTGCAGGAGGCCTGGCTCCGGTGGGCCGAACTGGGCCTCGACGTCCGCGCGGGCGTCCGCGACCCGCGGGCCTACCTCGTTCGCACCGTCACCCGGCAGGCGCTCAACCGCCTCCGCACGCTGTCACGACGGCGGGAGGATTACGTCGGGGAATGGCTGCCCGAGCCCCTGCTCACCGTGCCGGATGTAGCCGAGGACGTGGAACTGGCCGAAAGCGTCTCGATCGCCATGCTCACGGTTCTCGAATCGCTCACCCCTGTGGAGCGGGCAGCCTTCGTCTTGCGCGAGGTTTTCGACGTGCCCTACGAGGAGATTGCCGAGGCTGTGGGCAAGTCAGGGGCCGCCGTGCGCCAGCTCGTCAGCCGAGCGCGCTCTCATGTGGCCGCCCGGCGGCCCCGCATGCGCGTGGACCGCACCGAGCAGCAGGAAGTCGTCGAACGGTTCCTCGCGGCGGTCACCACCGGGGACGTGCAGGGCTTGATGGACGTGCTGGCCCCCGACGTCGTACTCATCGCTGACGGCGGCGGCATCGCCCAGGCGGTTCGGGTGCCGGTGTACGGCGCGAAGAAGGTGACAAATCTGCTGAGGTCCTTCCCGCAGGCAGCGCTCAACCCGAAAATCGCTCTGCTCTGGCTCAACGGCGGACTCGGCATCCGGATCGACGACGAAGCAGGCGGTCCGTCACTCATCAGCCTGGTGGTGGAGGACGGCAGGATCGCAAGGATCTTCGCCATGCGAAACCCGGACAAGCTCGGCTACTTGGAGGAGGAGACCCTGCTGGCGCGTTAGCTGCTCGGACCCAAATTGTTCAAGCTGCTTTTGCCTTCACAGCGCGGATTGTGTGCTTGCTGCCGACCATTTCATGTCCGACAACTTCGATCACTGCGGACAGTGCAACCAGCCCGATAACAGTGACTAATGCGAGTACGTCGGAGGGGTTATCCGGATTGATGTGGGCCTCGGAGCCGGCGACGGCACCGAGGATGACTGCTGCGGCCAACGGAATGAGGGTGACAATCAGCAGTGGAAGGTGCGTGAGGTCAAAGGACTTCAGGAGAACACTCCAGGTAACAAATATCATGATGATGACGGCCGCTACCGGAACGACGAGCGCTACGGCGATCAGAAGTAGTGACAGGTGACCGTCTTCTACGGCCAAGGCAGCAATGTGTAGTCCGGCGCCCACGGCTGAGATCGCGCCAAAGAGGAGCAGATGAGCGTACCGCCAGGCAAAGGTGCGTTCGGGCCATTCTTCAAGGATCGTCCGTGACGGGATGAGAAAGTACGCCCACCATAGTGCCGAGGCAAGAATAATGCCCGACGCCGCAATGACCACAGCGGACAACGTCCACCCTTGCACCTGAGTGAGAGCTGCGACCGCCATTGTGGTGGCCGCTACGACCTCGCCGAGCGTAATGATAGTAAGAAGGGCGAAACGTTCCGCGATGTGCCCTGCATTCCAGGGGGCGAGGCCGAATTTCCGTTCGATCAACACAGGTGCCACCATTTCTGCTGCCGCCAAAATAATCAACGCTGTGATGGTTGTCCCGGCAGGAAGGGGCACGATCGCGGTGAGCAGCCATCCAATCTGGGCAACTCCGATGGCGACGCTGTATGCAATAGCGGTATGCCGTCGTGCGGGGTCCTGTCGAGCGGCTCGGAGCCACAAGGCCATGAGTGGGACCCTCATGATGACATAGCCGATCACCATAAGCATGTTGTTGGGGCTTTCCCCATCGGCCGCCGCCGAGAAGCTAACGGGCAACCCGAAGGTCAGGATCAGGACGCCGATCATTTGGACGAAAGTGGCAATGCGGAACAGTGCATCATCATTGCTGTAAGCGGATGCAAACCAGTTAAAGTTCAGCCAGGCCCAGCTCACCGCCCAGATGGCAAAGGTATATGCACCCACTGCTGACCATCCAGAGCCTTCAGCGACATAATGGGCCAGTTCTCCCGCGGCGAACCCAAAGGCTATGACGTAGATCAGGTCGTAGAAGAGTTCCAGCGGGATTGAGCCTCGACCGCGCTCTAGGGGGTCGTGCCCGGGCATGGGACGAAACCGATGGTAAAGGTCCTCCATCAGTTGGTTGTGTAACGGCGATTCAGCGCTGGTTGCCATCATGCCCCTTCCTTGTGCACTACGGTTCCACTTCGTTCACAACGCAATACCTACATGGAAGCGTCCCGGATTATTCCGGAAGGAAATGCGTGAATACCCGGTATCCATCGGATCTAAGAAAAATCCGTCGTGAAGAAGCTCCTTCCGATGAAACCCATAATAGGGAGTCGTCAGGCATGACGGCTTCGACAGTTCCTTTACGGACAAATTTTCCGTCCTTCCAGATTTCTATGCGCTGCCCAACGGCACGTTGCCAATCTGGTTGCAAATGCAGGTCCACTGTTGCTCCTCAAGTTGATGGGAAATTCCTACAGAGTTCAATGGCGCGGCCCAAGTTGAACAAAACAGCGGGTCCGGAGCTGTCACCGCTGGAGACCGCGGAGGTGCAGGCAGATCTCCTCGATGGCCCGCCTCGCCTGGGCGAAAGCGCCGGTCTCCGTGAGGAAGCCGTGGAAGACCCCGCGATACCTGATCAGCGAGGCGGGGACGCCCTCGCGCCGCAGGCGTGCCGCATACGCCTCGGCGTCACCTCGGATCGGGTCGACCTCCGCAGTCAGGATCATGGCCGGGGGAAGGCCTCGCAGCGATGCGGCACGCATGGGTGCCGCAAGATGGTCGTCCGCCCGGTGTCCCGGGCCGACGTACTGACTCCAAAACCAGCGCGCGTCCGCGGTGCTTAGCAGCGGTGCATCGGCAAATTCCGTCCAGGATGGAGTGGTGAACGTCCCGTCGACGGCGGGGTAGGCGAGCACTTGCGTCACGGGCAGCGGGCTGCCCTCGTCGCGTCGATGGAGGCAGAGGGCGGCTGCCAGATTGCCACCAGCAGAGTCTCCGCCGACTGCGATTCGTGCGGGGTCGATCCCGAGCTCCGTTGCTGTCAGGGTCAGCCATGCGTAGGCGTCGAGGCAGTCTTGCAGTGCCGCGGGGTACGGACTTTCCGGAGCGAGCCGATAGTCGAGGGACACGACCGTCCACCCGGATCCGACGGCGATCGCGCGGCACAGCTCGTCTGCTCCCTCGATGGTTCCAAGAACGAAACCTCCGCCATGCAGATAGACCAAGGCGGGCCTTGGACTATCCGTAGCGCCCTCGGGTCGGTATAGGCGTGCCCGGATCGCGCCTGCCCGGGTCGGGACATTCAGTTGTTCAACATGGTCAAGCGGCGTCATCGGCGCAGTGCAGGGGCTCGTGTTCAGGAGCGCGCGGGCCTGCTTCGCCCCCAATTCATGGATGGGTTTCGGCAGAACATGGTTGATCATCCGGGCCGCGGACTTCGCTTCGTCGTCGAGCAGGTTCCACCATGCGGGAGGGGTGTCGTTCATCTCGGTTACCTCGCAGTCATTGACAAAGAAGTGATCTGTACCTCATCATCATAGTCACATGATCAAGTCATTTGACTACATTATTCATGTTCCACTGGGATCGACCGTTGACGCTGTGCCGTGCGTCGATCTCGTTGAATCGAAAGGACAGAAGGATGACCGAAACGACAATCGGCCACGCTGCACGCGAGGCCGACGTGGTCGGCGGGGTCTGCGTTCGGATCGAGGAGGACGCGAGTCCGATCGTCCGGCTGATCGGCCGCACGATTACCGATTCCATCCGCGCCAGCCGGGAAGCTTCCCTCGTGGAGGGGGTGGAAGGCACCATTGCGGTCCGCTCCCATGACACCCCCCAGGCCGCGACAATAAGCATCTCCAACGGGGTCATAGCAGTATCGAGCGGTGTATTCGTCGAGCCCGATGTAACGCTGGTCGTAGACCTGAATGGGCGGTTCGCCCCGGTTGGCGGGCCTGTAGTTGAAGGTCAACATCACTTAACCGCCACCGCATTTGAACTGTTGTCACCGCCGCTGCCTGACTGGCGGGTTGCCGCCGAGGAATTCTGGGCCGCCACACGATTGATACCGGGGATCCCGGACGTACTCGTCGCGGTCTCGGATGGGCCCGATGGGCTGTCCGAGCTGGTGGTCGGCGAGGGCGACACGCAGTATGTCATCGCCGGCTCCCCGGATGGGCTGGCCGGCATCTTCTCGGGCGCCGATGATCTGATCGCCGCCCTGTCCACCGGTCTGATCGGCCTGCGCGGCACGCTCTCCCAGCTGTCAGTTATGGTCGGAGCATCCTGGAAGGTCCGTTACGATGTCTGAAATTATTACCAATCCAAATACCCGTGACGACGTCCATACAGTCCGGCTTGAGGCCACCAATCACGAGGGCTCATTCCTCGGAAAGAACCTTTCGCCCAAGAAGTTCACGACCAACGCAGGTTCGGGGTTCGCGTTCGCTGATCTCCTTTTCGGCCTCGACCTGGGCAATGCCCCGACATTCGGTTTCGCCTATCCGGGGTGGCGTGGGCACCTGGCCGATGTGCAGTTTCGCCCCGATATGGCGACGCTGGTTCAGTGGGAGCCCGGTCTGCAGTCCGTCATCGGTGATTTCTGGCAAGCGGACGGCACACCGGTGGCGATATGTCCTCGTAACCTGGCCCGCAAGCTGATCGATCGGCTCGATAGTCGAGGCTTCAAGGCCACTGTGGCGGTAGAGATAGAGGCGACACTTTTCCAAGAGTCCATCCACGAGGCCCGCATCAAGGGATACCGCGACCTCACTCCGCTGGGCGGTTCCGCCGGAACCGCGTACCACCTGGCGAAATCGAAGGACTGGGTTGACTACATGTCGGCAGTAGCCCGTCGCCTCGACGAGATCGGTATCGAGTGGGAGGCGTGGAGTGACGAGGACGCGGCTGGCCAAGTCGAGCTCAACCTGGCTCCCGGTGAACCCCTCTCGGTCTGCGACGATTGGGCCCGTACCCGGCAGGTGATGCGCGAGGTGGCCTTCGAACTAGGTCACACAGTAACCTTCATGGCCAAGCCGACGGCGGGGTACGGCCAGGCCTCGCACGTCAACCTGTCGTTGCAGCGCGACGGCGTCAACGCCTTTTACGCCGAAGAGGGGCCCTCGCCTACGATGCGGCATGCTATCGGTGGACTCCTCGCGACGATGCGGGGCGCGACGTCGATCATGCTCCCGCAGATCACCTCGTACCGCCGACTGGTGGACCTGAGCGGTCCGCCGACGACGGTGACCTGGGGCATCAGCAACAAGACCACCGCTGTTCGTGCCGTATGTGGGCATCCGGCGTACTCACGGCTGGAATACCGTGTGCCCGGAGCCGATGCGAACCTGTATCTGGCGGTTGCGGCCATTCTCGCTGGCGTGATTGCCGGCCTCGACGCCGCGATCGAGCCGCCCGAGCCAGTCACGGATATGGCGTGGTGCGTACCGGACCTCGAGCGTTTGCCGGATACCGTCACCAAGGCGGCCACTGCTCTTGAAGCGGACCCGATTCTGCGCGAACAACTCGGGGACGAGTTCGTCGACTACTGGGTAGGTACGCGGCGGTGGGAGTGGATGCAGTTCCATACGGCAGGTGGCGATCCATTCGCAGAGCTTTCCGAATGGGAGTCGGCGCGCTACTTCGAACTCCCTTGAGCGCAGGGAAATCCATGCCAGACGCCATCCGCCCGATGATCGGCATCACCGGCCGTCGGTTCCGTTTGGGGCTGGTCGACGGAATGGACAAGCGCTACGGCCATCTGTTCGCTGATGCCTTCATGACCGACTTCTCGGACCGGATCGCCAAAGCTGGTGGGATTCCGGTGAACCTGCCCTACGACGCCGATCCTGAGGCACTCTGCCACTGGCTGGCGGCCGTGGTCATCACCGGAGGACAGGATGTTCATCCGGCCTGCTGGGGTGGCGACCTGTCCGTGGTCCGCGATGTGGATCCACGAGATGATCCAACCGTCCACGATCCTGGCAGGGATCAGTACGAAATCGCTTTGGTGCGTGCTGCGCTGGCCAGTGGCATCCCGATCCTGGGAGTATGCCGGGGCCTGCAGATCCTGAACGTTGCTCTGGGCGGCACTCTCATCGCCCACCTGCCGTCCAGTTCCGTTCAGCATCTGTCCGGTTCGCGGGCGCCCGCCGATGGTGCTGACGACCACAAGGTGACATTCGAGCCCGGCTCCATCGCAGAACGGCTGTTCGGAGCAGGCGCTGTGACCAATTCGTGGCACCACCAAGCGGTCGATAGCTGCGGCACCGGCCTGGTAGTCACAGGCCGAGCGGCCGACGGCGTCGTTGAAGCGGTCGAGCTCCCCGGAGCTGCAGTCCTGGGTGTTCAGTGGCATCCCGAATGGATGGAGCGTGACGATCCGGCTTTGAGCTGGATCGTCGCAGAGGGCAGGCGGCGCATCTGACCTGCGCGAGGATTTGTTCGGTCGGCGCCGAAGTTCCCGGGGCCGGCCGAACAAACCCTTTTGCCTAGACCTTCGAAGGACTGGAAGCGCCAAGACTGGTGGCCATCCACGCGTCGAGTACGCCGAGAGCGAGCTCGATTTGCCGCTCAGCTGCCGCTCTGTCAGCAAACACCAGCCAGTTGAGCGCGAATCCGTCGGACAATGTGGACACGATGTATGTCAGTTCGTCAATGATCGTTTCGTTGATCGACTGTCCTGAAGTTTTCGCGGCAGCCTCGAGGATGGACCGCATGGTGCCGAACGCGTCGTTGTACACCATTTCAGCTTGCTTGCCCTCCTGACGCTGAGCCCAGCTGATCAACTCAACGATTGCCGGACCGAAGTCGGGATTCGCCAGGTACCACTCCAACAGGCCACGCAAAAGCGTTCGCGCGGTGCTCTCCAGGTCGCCGTCGACCTCGTTGCTCGTCAGCACCTCCCGGTACTGCCCTGAGACGTACTCGAAAACCGCAGCAAACAGAACTTCCTTGCCTGCGAAGCAGTAGTGCAGGGTGGCTAGCGGAGCATTCGCCTCCTGCGCGATGCGGCGCGTCGTGGCGCCCTCCACCCCGTGGGCAGCGATCATTCGAACGGCCGCAGCTACAAGTTCGGCGCGACGTTCAGCGGCAGGCATGTGGGCCATTTATTCTTCCTGTCGAATTCTAGACGGACGACTGATCAAGTGTCTTCCACGCTATCAGATCAGACTCCGAGGGGTAGTGATACTTCTTGATCATACGTCTTGATCAAATGACCAACTAGCGATATCGTCATGACTGGCATCACATTTCACATGGCGTTTCAGGAGACCATGCTCCTGCTGCGAGACGGGTCTGCGCCGCTTGCACGTCCATTGACGAAACCCGCCCCACCACCGCCTAAGCCACCTTGAAGAGGACGAGATGACCGAAGTTGAATCAGTTAACCGGGAACGCGGAGTTGCCCTCGATCGCATGGCGAGGAACCCACCCATCGACACCCTCCCCGGCCTGCTGGAATACCAGGCCGCCGGTTTCCCCAACCGCGAGTTTCTCCGCTTCCCGGAAGGATCGTGGACCTTCTCGGAAGTGGACGACTGGACCTCGCGTCTGGCCCAGCGCTTTGTCTCAGAGGACAGGATCCGCCCCGGCGACCGGGTCGCGATCATGCTGCCCAATGTTGTGCAATGGCCGATCGCTTGGCTGGCGATACTCAAAGCCGGAGGTGTCGCCGTGCCGGTGAACTCTTCATATCGCCGTGCAGACCTGGAATTCGTGCTTCGTGACTCCGGCGCTCGGGTGATCGTCACTGACCCCGGTCACGCCCCTCTTGTTAAAGAGGTGCTCGATGCTAACGGCGATCTGTGTGATGTCCGGATGGTTGAAGCGGCGTCGCGCAGCGAGCTCGCGACGTATCCGGCGGACAGTCCGGGGACCGCCATCTCGGCGGACACACTCGCCAACCTCCAGTACACCTCGGGAACCACCGGATTCCCGAAGGCGTGCATGCTCACCCACGACTATTGGGTTCGGCTGGGGTGGATATGCGCGGGTGCGGCGGATCTCGGAAGGGATGACGTGGTACTTACCTCGCAGCCGTTTTCGTACATGGACCCGCAGTGGAACACCTCCTTGTGCCTCACGATCGGCGCGCCGCTGGTGGTGCTGCCTCGATTCTCCGCCTCTGGTTTCATGGCGGATGTCCGCCGGCACAGGGCCACGTTCTGCTACGTGCTCGGCTCGATGCCCACGCTTCTGTTCAAGCAGATGCCGAGCCCGCAGGACCTGGACAACGACCTCCGCCTCGTGCTGTGCTCGGCGATCCCCGCTGCGCTGCACGAGCAACTCGAACAGCGCTGGGGAGCGCCTTGGCGGGAGATCTTCGGGATGACCGAAAGCGGGACTGACCTGATTAGCCTCCCCGAAAGCACGGGTGACGTTGGCAGTGGGCGGCTGGGACAGCCAGTACCCACGAAGCAGGTCAGGGTGGTCGATCCATCCGGCCGGGAAGTTGCGGTGGGGGAGCCCGGCGAGCTGATCACATCCGGTAAGCCGATGATGCTCGGCTATTGGAACCGACGCGAAGACACCGCGAAGGTCCTTCGCGATGGATGGCTGCACACAGGCGATGTCGCGGTCCGTGAGGCGGACGGCTACCGCCTGGTAGGTCGGATTAAGGACATGGTCCGTCGTGGCGGGGAGAACATCGCAAGCGCTGAGGTCGAACGCGTCCTGGAGCGCGACGCCGCCGTCGTGGCCGCAGCGGTGGTCGGCGTCCCTGACGAGCTGTTTGGCGAGGAGGTCAAAGCCTTCGTGCAGCTGGCAGGCGGCGTTGGGGAAAGCCGCGCGACCGCAGAACGAATCATAGAGGGTGCGCGAACCGAGCTGGCACGCTTCAAAGTTCCGCGCTACGTCGAGTTCGTCGCCGACTTCCCGCGTACCCCGTCCGAGCGCGTGTCGAAGCCGGCCCTCAAAGCACGCTCAAGCGAATATCCGGGCATCACCTACGACCTGCAACCACCGCGTGCTGCGGGCAGCGGTAACTGAGGAGCAGACATGACCGACAACTACCTGAACGTGCACATCGAGGGGGAGGTCGCGGTACTCACCTTGAACCGGCCAGACAAATTGAATGCGATGGACGCGTCAACGCGCGTTCGGCTCGCACGGACGATCCGCCGGTTCGGAACGGGTGACGTCGTCCGCGGGATCGTGCTTACGGGCACGGGCCGGGCATTCTCTTCCGGCGAAGACCTGCAGACGGTACCTACCACCTATCCGGAGATCCGCGACGCCTTCGCAACTTTCCACGACATCACCCGCGCCATTCTGGAGACCAGGGTTCCCGTAATCGCGGCGGTGAACGGAATCGCCGTCGGCGGAGCCTCAGAGATCACGCTGTGCTGCGACTTGCGGATCGCCACCCCCGCAGCTGAGTATTACCAGCCCGAAAATCACCGGGGAATCATCATCTCAAATGCCTCGAGCTTCCTCCTGGGCCGCCTGGTACGCAACAACGCCATGCGAATCATTTTGGGTTCTGAACGGATCGACGCCTATGAGGCCCTGAAGATCGGGCTTGTCGATGAGATCGTGCCCGCGGAAAGACTGTTCGGGCGTGCGGCTGAGGTGATCGGGCAGTGGAATCCGGACCCCCGCATCACCGCGTTGCATCTGGATCTGCTGCGGCCACGCATCGAAGACATCGAGGACGCATTCGCCCGCGAGGACAAAGCCGCCCGCGAGGCGTGGGCTTCCGGCGCCTTCACCGAGGGCATCGAGAGCTTTTGGATATCAAAAAACGCGGCGGCTTCGCCCACGACGAGCAATTGAGATCGGAGACCATGGTGATCACCACCGAAGCAGCACTTCTCACAGCGGTGAACGAGCCGCTGGCACTTACCAGGATCCGCGTTGACGCCCCGGAGCCCAACGAGGTCCGCGTCGCCGTCTCGCACGTGGGCCTGTGCCACAGTGACCTGCACTATATGACCGGTACTGTGCAAACAGGTTTTCCTGTGGTGGTTGGGCACGAGGTAGCGGGCATCGTCGAGTCAGTCGGCTCGGCTGTAACCTCCCTGCGACCGGGCGACCGGGTCGTCGGCGCCCTGACACCCTCCTGCGGACTGTGCCGCAATTGCGAGGCAGGCCACCCGACACAATGTCAACGCGCAGCACGCATCCGACAGCGTCCCCGCCCGGCTTTCCAGCTGCCGGGAGGCCAAACCGTCGAGCGGCTGGGTGACATCGGCGCTTTCTCGCGCCACATCCTGATGCGGGAGAACTCGCTGGTGAAGATGCCGGACGAGGTAGGTCTGCACGTCGGGTGCCTGCTCTCGTGCTGCATAATCACCGGCGTCGGGGCCGTATTCCGCGGTGCCAAAGTACGCCCCGGCTCCACCGTGGCCGTCATCGGGTGCGGCGGTGTCGGCTCGGCAATCATCCAGGGGGCGCGGCTTGCCGGCGCCTCGGCGATTGTCGCAGTGGATCTCGACGACGCCCGGCTCGCCGCGGCACGCAAGTACGGTGCCACTCATGTCGTTAACGGCGCCACCGACGTCGCAACTGAGATTCGGAAGTTCCTGGGCGACGGCGTTGACTACTCGTTCGAGGCCGTCGGATCTGCGCGCACGGCGGCCAGCGCGCTGTCCGTGCTCCGAAGCAGAGGTACCGCATGCCTGGTGGGCATCGCACCGGATGGCACGGAGCTCACCCTTCCGGCGTCGGATTTCTTCTTCGGCGAGAAGCGCCTCATCGGCTCGTACATGGGCTCGGGCCAATCACACGAGGACATTGCCCAATTCGCCCGTCTGTACCTTCAGGGCCGCCTGCTGCTCGACGAGATGGTCACCGACATCATCCCGTTCCGCGAGATCAATGAGGGCTTCGAAGCCATGAAATCGGGCGAGGTCACCCGCATCGTCGCCGACCTCACCGTCTAATCACACCAATCCATCTACACACCTACGCATCGAGGGAGGCCGCAGATGACGAACACGCAACTGCCGTTGCCAATCAATTACATCGCGGACGAATGGTCTGAGTGCCTGCTTGTCCCGGACGCCTGGAATCTCGACCCCAACACAGGGCAACCCATCCACCGCGCCGTCACCACCGGCCCGGACGACGTGGAGCGCGCCCTGCGGCATGCCGAGCGATCGTACAGTGTCGACCACTGGGATGACGCAGCGAAAGAAGAACGCGCGGCTGTCATCGAGCGTGCTGCCGCCATAATCCAAACCCGAATTGAAGACATCGCCCGAACCGATGCCCTCACCAGCGGGGTCCCGATCGCCATGGCGCGGAGGATTGCGGAGTTCCTCCCATACAGGATGCGCTCGGCTGCCGCAGAACTTCGGGTCCTTCCGCGCCGTAAGGCCCTGGCGGCAGGCGGCCGCGACGTGCGGCTGTACAAAGTCCCGTGGGGACCGGCGGCGATCCTCACTCCATGGAACGGCCCTAGCTTCATCCCCGCGGCGAAGACGGTGAGCGCCTTGGCTGCCGGTTGCCCAGTCATTCTCAAACCATCGGAACATGCACCAAGCAGCGCTCAAATTATCGTCGAGTGCTTCATCCAGGCCGGGTTGCCCAACGGAGCGCTGCAGCTCGTCCACGGCGCCGGGGACGTGGGCGCGGTCATCACCGGTGATCACCGCGTGAAGATCGTCGCGTTTACCGGCGGCACGAACGCTGGTCGCGCCATTGCCCGTGCGGCCGCGGAGGACTTCAAGGTGCTTCAGCTGGAGCTCGGCGGCAACAACCCTGCACTGGTGCTGGACGACGCCGACATCGACGTGGCAGCCGACGGGATCCTGGAAGGGATGACTAAGCTTAACGGCCAGTGGTGCGAGGGTCCCGGAAAAGTGTTGGCCCACAAGAAGCTCGTAGAACCGCTCGTGGACGCCTTGATCGATCGCATCTCCCGCATCGAAATCGGACACTCGCTCGACGAAAATACGCAACTGGGACCCATCTCGAACGCTCCGCATTTCGCCACGCTGCGGAGCCGGATCGAAGGGCTGCGCTCCCACGGCGCGACTATCCATCAGCCAGCACCACTACCAGCCTTCGAAGGGTTCTTCCTTTCCCCCACAGTCGCTTCGGGAGTCGATGCGGGCGTCGCGACCGCCGAGCTGTTCGGGCCGCTCGTCAGCGTCCACTCCGTGGAGTCCAATGAGGAAGCACTGCGCGCAGCCAACGCCAATCCGTCGGGCCTCGACGCCTATGTATTCGGTAGTGATCTGGAGCGCGCCATCGACATCGGATCCCGCGTGCTGTCGGGCGAGGTGCGCGTGAACGGTGCCAAGATCGCCGATCTGGGGGAAGATTCGGCCCAGAGCTTTTGGGGCGCTTCCGGAATCGGCGGCCACGCCCCCGGCGAGTCCATCCGAGTGTTTTGCGGGGACCGCGTGGTCGGCGTTGATTCGCCGGACCTCCCTATCTAGCGGCTAAAACTACCCGCCTAACACCCCTTGACTGTGATACAGGCCACTGGTCTACTTGTACTAGATCATTTGATTCAGTCAAATGATCAAGAGATGAAAGCGGCAATGCCAATGAATATCCCCTCCACTTCAGACACCGAGATTTTCGATGTCATCGGCGTCGGGGCCGGCTTCTCCGGCCTCTACCTGGCCCACCGACTTACCACCGGCGGATGGACCTTTGCAGGTTTCGAGGCCGGACCCAGCGTCGGCGGTACCTGGTTCTGGAACACCTATCCCGGTGCCCGATGCGACGTCGAGAGCATTTACTACTCGTACTCGTTCGATAAGGCGCTCCAGCAGGAATGGACCTGGAGCCAGCGATTCGCGCCCCAGGCCGAGATCCTCAGCTACATCAATCACGTCGCCGACAGGTTCGACCTGCGAAAGCACTTCACCTTCAACACCCGAGTGGTCGGCGCGACGTGGAATGCAACTGACCGGCTATGGAAGGTGCAGCTGGACAACGGCGAAACGCGCTGCAGCCGCTACCTGATCTCGGGCGCCGGGGGGCTTTCTACTCCCAAAGACTTCGATGTGCCAGGCCTCCAAAATTTTGAGGGGTTACATGTATCCACCAGCCGGTGGAACATCGAACTGGACGAGCTCGCCGGCAAACGCGTCGCCGTGATCGGAACCGGATCTTCGGGGGTGCAAGCCATCCCACTGATCGCCGAGGTTGCGGAGCACGTGACGGTGTTCCAGCGAACCCCCAACTACGTGATGCCAGCACGCAACACTGAGCTCACTCCAGAGCAGGTGGACTCCATCAAGGGTGACTACCATGCGATTCGAGAGGAGTGCAGGCACTCCCTCGGTGGCATCCCCGATCGTCCCACGCCCGACAAGGCATTCGACGTATCGGCTGAAGAGCGCCAGCGTCGCTACGAGCTGGCCTACGAGCGCAGTGGTTTCAACGGGGTGGGGGCGGAGTTCGCCGACTTGCTCACCGACGTCGAAGCGAACAAGACCGCGTCGGAATTTATCCACAACAAAATCCGGGAGATCGTCAAAGACCCGGCAACCGCCGAACTGCTGGTGCCCAAGTACCACCCTCTGGGCGCCAAACGAAGCTGCTTCGGAACTGACTACTACGAGACCTTCAACCGTCCCAACGTCTCTTTGGTGTCGCTGCGCGACGAACCGATCGAGACGATGACCGCCAACGCGATCGTCACCTCAAAGAGGGCGTACGAGGCGGACATCGTGGTGCTCGCCATCGGATTCGACGCATTCACCGGCCCACTGTACGGGCTCAATCTCACGGGTGCGTCCGGCCGGAAGCTGCAGGACGCCTGGCGCGATGGCGTCCGTACCTACCTGGGAATTATGGCTGCGGACCTTCCCAACTTCTTCATGGTGGCGGGCCCGCAGAGCCCGGCGCTCGCCAGCAACGTGGTCATGACCATCGAGCAGGCGGTGGACTGGATCGCGGATCTCATGGAATACGCCCGTGATTCCGGTGCTTCGGTCATAGAAGCAACTGTTGAGGGGCAGAACGACTGGGTGGACATTTCGGAGGAGACCGTCGCCGGGACCCTCTACGCCACTACCGATTCCTGGTACCGAGGCTCCAACGTCGCGGGCAAGCCCAACACATTTTTGGGCTACCTGGGTGGGGTCGGTAAATACCGGCGGATGTGCGCCGAGATCGCCAGGCGCGGCTATCCCGGCGTCGAGATTGACGGCGAGGCAAGCGTGCGTCACCTCGGCCGCATTCACCAGGAGATCTCATGAGCAAGGCAGTCCACCGGCGCTACGTTGCTTTCTCAGACGCGCACTATGCGGGCAATTTGGTCGACGGCGCCTTCGCGCTGAAGCTCTTCGGTGACGTCGGCACGAATCTCTCCATCGAGCAGGACGGCCACGAGGGCCTGTTCGCTGGCTACTCGTCCGTCGAGTTCCTCGCCGCCGTCCGCGGTGGCGATGTGGTCGAGGCGGAGGCCAAGTTGGTGAAGAAGGGCAACCGCAGCAGGACGGTTGACTTCGAACTACGCGTGATCTGCCGCGCGTCCGACGACACCGGCCGATCCCAAGTCCTGACACCGCCCTTGATAGCCGTGCGGGCACGTGGCACCGCCGTAATCCCTTCAGCCCGAAAGTAGAAACAATGAAGCTAATTCACGAAACCGGCTGGGCGGATCCGCCCAGCACTGCCGAGCAGCACCTGACCGGTGACATCGATTGCGACGTCGTCGTGATCGGCGGCGGCGGGGGCGGCATGTCAGCCGCACTCCGCCTGGCCGAGAAGGGCGTCGACGTCGTGCTCCTCGAGGGACAGACCTTGGGCTGGGGTGCCAGTTCCCGCAACGCTGGCTACATTACGAACTCGATCGCCGCCGATCCCGAGATGCTGGGCCTCATGCTCAAGCCCGAGCGGCTGCGCAATCTCTACCAGTTCGCCGAGAACGCGGTGCACTTCGCCACGGACGCCATCAGCCATCACGGGATTGACTGCGGCTACCAGCAGGAAGGAATCGTGATGGCTGCAGTGTCCAAGGGGCAGCTGCGGCACGCGCGCCGCAACGCGAAGGTGATGGCCGACGCCGGCTCGTCTGCCAAATTTGTCGAGGGTCGCGAGGCGGGCCTTCCGGAAGGCTTCTTGGGCGGAGTGCGCGAGGGCGTCGGTGGCACACTCAACCCTGGCGAGTTCACCCTGGGCCTGCGGGCCGCGACGATCGCGTCCGGTGTGCGCGTCTACGAGCACACCCCCGCCCTCGATCTCACCGACACTTGCGGTGAGGTCAGGGTAAAAACACCGAGCGGAAGGGTTCGGGCCCGCAAAGCGCTGTTGACCACCAATGCCTATAGCGCTGACCTTTCCAGCGCGCCGAGGAACCTCGCGACCCCCGTGTGGACCTCACTGGTCGAGACTGAACCTGTCGCCCCCGAGCGCCTCGATGACATCGGCTGGACCAGCCGGGCCCCGATGGTCACTCTGCACATGATCCTGGAGAGCTACCGCATCACTCCACGGGGCACCATCGTGTTCGGTACCCGTCGTTTACAGACGGGACGGAACCCGTTGCCTCACCGCACTCCCGCACCAAACGTGGCCGACGACCTCGTCCGCGGATTCCGCGAGCGGTTTCCAGGCCTGCGAGACATCAAACCGCAGAAAGCCTGGGGTGGCTGGATCGGGATGAGCTCGACGTGGCTCCCCGTTGTTGGCGAAGCGTCCGACAACGTCCTGTACTCGCTCGCCTGTAACGGCCACGGGTTCGCCCAGGCACAGTACGTGGGCCATCTGCTGGCGGACCGGATCAGCGGTGCGCCACTGCATGAGGACCTGGCCGCCATCTGGCACGGACGAAAAGGCTTCTCGCCCAGCTTGGTTGGCGGCGCTGTGCTGCACGCGGCTTGGCTTGCGGACCGCGCCTCCGACCGCCTGGCTGCCCTCACAAAATGACCATTCATCTCCGACCGACTGCTCGGCCTCTTTGCCGGCCAGCCGACCGGCTGAAGTCACCTTTCAAGGAGAAATCATGTCTATCACAGAACTATTTTTCGCGGTCGCGGACATCTGGATGGTCGCCGTGGGATTCACCTACGGGATCAAGTTCATCCGGAACTATAAGAATTATCTGCTGGGCATCGAGTGGATCGTCGTCGCCACATCGGGCACAAACTTCCTGATCTATGGCCTCATCAAAGCTGGCCATGACAGCCCGATGTACGCCTTCGCGTACTTCCTCGACGCCTTCTCCCGGTCCACCGGCATCACGCTAATCCTGATCCTCGGACTGCTGAAGGTCACCCACCGGTACAAGCCGTCAGTGGTGGTGGACGTCGGTGCCTTTGCCCTCGCCGCGGTGGCGGGTTTCCTCCTCAGCCAGTTCGCCGAGGAGATCGGCACTCCGGGCAAGATCTTCTACATCGTCGTCAACGTGCTCACTACGATCTTCCTGATTTTCTTCGTCAAACGCCTATGGGATATCAATGAGCGCGGGCATGCCGTGTTGGCCGCCGTTGCCACCGCGTGCGGATTCGCCATTGCCTCGATTTACGACTTCGTTCCCATTCCGGGTGACGACGCGGAGCACACGATCTTCTACATCTTGGCGCTTTCCACATGGGGCTTGCAGATGTTCGCGTACTACCGCGCCTACCGGGCCTACGACGCGTACAACAAGCGCACTGAGGACCCGGCGATCAGCGGCAGTGCTGCTGTTACGGCTTGATACGCGCATCCTCTTAAGCAAACTTAGTCAGGAGTTGTGATGGCATCGCTGGAATTGCAGGAAACGACCACTGAGGTGGTCGTCATCGGCGCCGGGATGGCAGGGCTGATTGCCGCGACCACGTTGTCGCCGGAAACCAACGTGGTAGTGCTCGAGTCCAGTGATCGCGCGGGCGGACGAGTCGAGACAGTCAGGCAAGGTGACTACTGGATCAATGTCGGCACCCAGTTCACTGAGGGCACGGGTACGCTCATCGACGCACTCCACAGGCATGGCATCAAGATGGGCTCACTCGCGGGCAAGAGCATAGCGCTGTACCTCAACGGCACGCTGGTTGACACGTCGAATCCCGTAGCACTCATGTTCGGTACACGGATGACAATGGTGGACCGTCTCGGCATGGCCACCGTGGGTGCACGCATCCTCTCCGTCATGCCGTTCCTTGAGTCGAAGAGCCGTCTTGCACAACGGGTGCGTGCGAAACTCGACACCAGGCTCGGGTCTTATCTACTTAAAGGAGTCCGGTCGGAACTGGTACACGCCCTCGTTCGGTCCTGGTCTGCCCAGTGGATGGGATGCGAGGTTGAGGAGACGGCAGCCACCCAGTTTGTCACGTCGGTGGGGCTTACCCTGGCCGACCCGGAGAAGATCCCAAACTTCTCGCTACCGGTAGGTGGCAACCAGACGTTGACGGATGTTCTGGTGGAGGATCTCGGTGACCGTATCCGGCTGAACTCGGCAGTGCAATCGGTGAGGCAGGACGGAGACGGTGTAGTGGTTGACTACCACGACGATGGCCGTCCGGCACGGCTGCACGCCAAGCGAGCGATCCTGACGGCGCCCGGCGATGTCGCCGCCCAGATCATCCCGAACCTCCCTCAGCAGCACCGGATCGCCTTCAATGACATCACGTACGGCCGCTACGTGGTGGTCGGATTCTTCACCGACGAAGTCGGACCCCAACGCTGGGACGACTACTTCGCCGTTTCGTCGCCGCAGCTTGCATTCCAAGCGATGTTCAACCACGCAGCGGCGATGCGAAGCGATGGCACTCGAAAGTCGGGAGGAGCGCTGGCCTGCTTTGCCGGAGGCGCCAAGGCCGACGCGCTGTTCGATCTGCCCGACGAAGAGATCGTGTCGCTATTTACGAAGGACCTATTAGCCATCTTCCCCGAGCTGGAGGGAAAACTGGGCGAGGGGATCGTGCGGCGGCACCGCCGGGTGGTACCCTTCTGGGCTCCCGGGCGGAGAAACTCGCTTGCCACATTGCGTGATCCGCTCGGAACCATCCATTTCGCAGGCGACTATCAGCTCGACCTGCCGTCCCTTGCTGACGCTGCCACGTCGGGCGAGCGAGCGGCAAGGGCGGTGTTGGCGAGCCTGAACGGTCAGCGCTAGAGGAGGCCCACGCCGCCCTTGCTAGTACTCAGGCCCGGGATTCAACGCGGATCCCGGGCCTACGTGCATTTAAGGACTCATCAACCCACGCATAGACCCGAATTTGGTCGCTTAACCAAGTCAAAAGTCTTGATCAGATGACCAAGATCACATAGTCTATGAGATGAATCACAACCAGTCGGTGAACCGAGCAGGATCTTGTACCTGCGCCCCCGATGATTCCCCCCCCCCCAAAAAATGATTGCCCCGCGCCGGTTTTCCTGGCGCTGGTCTGACAGCAAGGAATCAGGCATGACAGAAATAAATGACATGACCCGCCTCGGTCGGGAGCTAAATGCTCGTCCCAGCCCCCGCAAGGCACCGCTCATCGGAGTTGGGGCTTTGCTGGTCACGCTGACCAACGCGGTTATCTTCGTCCTGCCGCCGCTACTGCCAATCATCCAGGCGCAGTACGGCCTCGCCACAGTTTCGGAGACGACCTGGCTGTACACCGCCCTCACACTGGCCGGGGGAGCGGGCTTCATTCTGCTCCCACGCGTCGCTGACGTGTACGGCGACCGTAAAGCGTCCGTGATTGCATCGGCTGTCCTCATGCTCGGCGCTCTGGTCTCTGCCCTGGGTGACTCATACGGGGCACTGCTGGTCGGCTGCGCCCTCATGGGATTCGGAGGAGCAGCCCAACTTCTGCCCCTTGGGTTCCTTCGCCGCAACCTGGCCGAAAACGGCATCACCGTGGGTGTCGCCGTTCTGGTCATCGCTACCGGCATCGGCATCGTCGTCGGCATGATCGGTGGCGGCTTGGTCGTTGAGTTTCTGTCGTTGCGCAGCCTCTTCTGGATCCTTTCGGCTGCATTCGCCGCGTCCACGCTGGTCTCATACGTCGTCATCCCACGGACCCCGCCTGCCGAGCCTTCAGGCCGTATCGGTGCACTTGGGACGATCTGGATGGTGGCCTGGGTCGCAGCGATCCTGTTGGCATTGACCCAAGGTCTGGTCTGGGGCAACGCAGCGCTTATCCCACTGTTCGCCGGTCTCGTTGGTGGCGTCGCATGGGTGCGCGTGGAACGACGGTCGAAATCAGCCGTCTTCGACGTCGCCCTGCTGAAGTCTCCGTTCGTCACCGCCGCGTGCGTTTGCATCGCCCTGTTCGCATCTGTCAACGCAGCGTTTCTGTTGCTGCTAAGCACCTACAGCCAGGTCCTCCCGGAGGCTCTCGCCCCAGCGGATGCCTACGGACTCGGTCTCAATGCCCTGCAGACGGGCCTGCTCATGCTGCCCTTCGCGGGGATGTTTTTGGTGGGCAGCGTCGTTGCTGACCGTCCGGTGTCCCGGGGCAAGGGCGGGACCGCTCTGATGGTGGGTGCGGCGATCTGTGCAGCGGGGCTCGCTTGGATGGCTGTGGCCCATGATCAGCAGTGGCACTACCTCGTGGGCGCTGCCTTGATGGGACTTGGCTGCAGTATCGGCTATGCCGCCGGCTTCACCATGGTCCAGCTCGCAGCGCCGGAAGAGAAGGCCGGGATGGCAGCAGGAGTGGCGGGGACAGCGATGGCTGTGGGATTCGCCATTGGTACTGCACTGGTCTCGGGTGTCCTCAGCGCCACGGTCGTTCGGGTTCCAGGGACGGAGATTGTGGTTGCCACGGAGGACTTGTACGGCACTGGTTATTGGATCGCCGGCGTCCTCGCTGCCTTGGTGCTGCTCACCGTTTTGGTCTCCCGAGCTCGTACGGCCCGCCGAAACCGGCAATCCAAACCGGTCCAGCCGGTCGTATCACCGAAGTAAGGATCCGGCACCCAGGTCTGTTGCCAACAGCATGGGAAAGCGGTCCCGGGCTAGCACTAGCCCGGGACCGCTTTCTCTTTGCGCTTGGGAAGGACGTAGGTTCGTAGACCTAGCCGTGGAAGTTTCTGCCATTGACCCTTGTTGAGGCGCCTGTCCTGTCGAGGTAAGGGGTGATGCCGCCTAGGTGCAAGGGCCAGCCAGCGCCCAGAATCATGCAGAGGTCAATGTCCTCCGGACCGGCCACAACGCCTTCTTCCAGCATCAGGCCGATCTCTTGGGCGAGGGCGTCCTGCACGCGCACCAGCAGTTCTTTGGATGTGCTGGACGAGCTTCCGAAGCGAAGCAGTTCGAGGGTGGAGGAGGAGATGGTTCTTGTTCCATCCGCGGTGTCGGTCCAGATGGAAGGGACGTCGTTTCGGATCAGGTGCTGCAGGTTGACCGAGATGCGGAAGCGCGCTCCGAAGGTGGCGTGCAAGGACTCTGTGACGTGGTGCGCCACCGGAATCCCGACCAGAGCCAGCAGGTCAAAGGGGGTCATGGGCAACCCCATGGGCCGCAACGCGTCATCAGCTACCTCCGCGGGCGTGCCGTCGTCGAACGCGGTGATGACCTCACCCATCAGGCGCAAGAGGATGCGGTTGACCACGAAGGCGGTCGAGTCCTGTACCAGAACCGGGGTCTTTCTCAGGCGTTGGGCCAGATCAAACGCTGTGGCCAGAACCTCGTCGCCTGTCTTTGGGGTTCTTACGATCTCCAGCAGCGGCATGGCGGCGACGGGATTGAAGAAGTGGAAGCCTATAACCCGTTCAGGGTGGCGCAGTTCAGCCGCCATGTCGGCCACGGACAGCGAGGAGGTGTTGGTGGCCAGGATGCATGCAGGCGATACAACGGCTTCCACCTCGGCGAGGACTTCTTTCTTGACGGACAGTTGCTCGAAGACCGCCTCGATAACGAAGTCTGCGTCTGCGAAAGCCGCCGTTGATGCTGTGCCGGACACCAAGGCTTTTGTGCGGCTGGCCGCTTCTTCGGTGATGCGCCGCTTGGCCAGTTGTGTATCCACTGCTGCGTGTACGTGTGCCACGCCCTTGTCAGCCCGAACCTGGTCGACGTCCTTCATGACGACTGGTACCTGCAGCCGGTGGGCGAAGAGCAGGGCGAGCTGGCTCGCCATCAGACCGGCCCCTACAATGCCGACTTTCGTCACCGAACGGGGGGATGAACCATCCGGCGCGCCTGCGGGATGTTTGGAACGCCGCTGGACCAGATCGAGGAAGGCGTAGACGGAGTCCTTGAACTCCGGGGTCTGCATGAGCTCCGCCAAGGTTGCTGCCTCAACCTCCGCGGATTCGTGCTGGGAGAGATGCCGGCCTCTCTCCATCAGGTCCAGCACCTTGCCTGGAGCCGGAGTGGCATTGGCCGTCTTGACATCCACGAAGCTTCGCCCGCGGGCAACAGCGGCGTCCCAGTCGGTGTTGGTGAAGGCGGCGTTACCGGCGCGTCGGCTCTTTACCGTGTTGATTGCGTCGGGATGATTGGTGATGATCTTGGCCGCCCAGACCAGGGAATCCTCGAGGAAGGCTGCTTGGCTGAAAAGGGTGTCGGCGATGCCAAGGTTGAAGGCTTCGCAGCCCTCGAGTGCCTTGTTGTTGTTCAGCGGGTTTTCGATCATGATCTTAACTGCGTTTGTAGGCCCTATGAGGCGTGGCAGTCGGTAGACCCCGCCCCAGCCGGGCACCAGGCCGATGAATGCTTCCGGCAGGGAGATGCCCGACGCTGCTTCGGAGACGGTGCGGTAATCCGTCGCGAGGGCGAGTTCGAGGCCGCCGCCCATGGCGGTTCCATTGATGAAGGCGAAGGTAGGTAGGGGGAAGGATGCCAACGCCGCGTAGACTTCGTGGCCAAGTTCCGCCATCTTGTGTCCCATGGCTGGGTCCTTCAGGTTTCTCAACACCGAAAGGTCAGCCCCTGCCGCGAAGCAGCCGGGCTTGCCGGTAATACCGATGGCTGTAATCTCGCCGGAATCGGCCCGTTCCCGGAGCTTCTCAAGCAGGGTCCCCAGCGCGACCAAGGATTTTGGCCCCAGCGTTGTTGGTTTGCGGTCGATCCCGTTGTCTAGGGTGATCAGGGCGAAGGTTCCTGCTTCAGGTAGCGGGATCTCGCTCAGGTGGGGGTGGGTGGTCGTCTCGTAAGGGATGGCTTCGACCAGTTCCTGGTATTCGGTGTAGCTCATGTTGTTGTTGCCCTTTCCGGAATCACACCAGCGACGGGGGAGTTTTCTGCATACTGGGCGGCTAGTTCCCGTTTGAGGATCTTGCCGCTGGGGCCAAGAGGCAGTTCGGTCATGAGTTCGATGACCCGGGGGTACTTGTAGGCGGCCAGCCGCGCCTTGGCAAAGGTGATCAATTCTTCGGCCGTGATGGTGCTGTCAGGCGTTGGAACGATTGCGGCGGCTATTTCCTGGCCTTGGATCTCATGGGGAACACCGAAGACGGCAGCACTGATGACGTTTGGGTGTTGGCTAAGGATCTCTTCAACTTCGCGTGGGTACACGTTGTAGCCGTTGCGGATGATCATGTCCTTCGTGCGATCCATGATCCGCAGGTAGCCGTCGTCGTCCTTGATGCCGAGGTCTCCGGTCCGGAACCAGCCTTCCACCACCGCTTCTGCGGTAGCGTCGGGTCGGTTCAGGTAACCCTTGAAAAGATTGTGCCCCCGGACTACGAGTTCCCCGAGCTCGCCCCGGGGCAAGATCTCGATGCGCTCGGTGATCTCTGGACGGGCGATCTCAATTTCCACACCCCAGATGGGGGTGCCGATGGTTCCTGGTCTCGGACTGACGCCGACGTGGTTGAAGCTGGCCACAGGGGACGTTTCGGTCAGGCCGTAGCCTTCGTAAATGTCAGCACCGAAGGATTCACGGAATTTTTCGAGTACCGCGACCGGGAGGGAGGAGCCGCCGGAGATCCCGTAGCGCAGCCCGTCAGGGCGGGCTGGATTAGCCTTGGCGGCCTCCAGCAGAGCAACATACATGGTCGGTACGCCGAAGAAGACCGTGATCTTGTGTTTGTGCACCAGTTCCAAGGCAGCGGCCCCGGTGAATCTGGGACACATGACGATGGTGGCGCCGGCGCGCAGGCCGGCGTTGAGCACGCAGGTCTGGCCGAAGGTGTGGAACAGCGGCAGGCCGCCGAACACCCTATCGCCGGGTCTGAGATCGAAGGTGTCGGTCAGCAGTACATTTACCTGTTCCATCAGGGAGAAATGCGTGCCGAGGGCACCTTTGGGTTTCCCTGTGGTCCCGGACGTATAGAGGATGGTCGCGGTGTCTTGTGGCTTGCGGGGGACATAGCCATGAATCGGGGAGGCGGCCGCGGCTTCGGATTCCAGCCGGGCCGGGCCATCAGTAGTTTCAGGGGCCATCACGGTCAGCACGTCGACCTCTGCCGCTGCGGCGCCCGGGGCGCCCTCTCCCATCAGCGGCGCAGCACAAATCAGCAGTCTGGCCCCGCTGTCTCGCAGTGCGTACTCAATTTCGCGGGCCTTCAGCAGTGCATGGACAGGAACCACGATTCCTCCGAGGGCCAGGACCGCGTAGTAGGCGCGGGCGAAGTCGGCCACGTTGGGGATGAGCAGTGCAACGGGGTCTCCAGGTCCAACGCCGCGGGCGCGCAGGGCCCCCGCGTAGGACCGGGTTTGTTCCCAGAGCTGCCCGTAGCTGGTTTCTTCGTCCCCGACGATGAGGGCGATCGCCTCAGGGCGGCGGGCGGCGGACTCGGCCAGTATGGCCGCGACGGAGATCGTGCCGAAGCCGTCATTGGCTGGCGTGTTTGTCATATTGCTTGTCCTTGGTTGATGAGGGGGAGCGCCGTTGGTTATGCCTTGAGAATCAGGGCGTCGCCTTGTCCGCCGCCGCCGCACAGGCCGACGACGCCTGTGCCGCCGCCGAGACGCTTCAGCGCCAGCGCCTGGTGGAGGACCAGCCGGGCACCGGAGGCGCCGACGGGATGTCCGAGCGCGATGGCCCCGCCCTCGGTGTTGATGCGGTCTGTGCTGATCCCCAGGTCCCTGGCGGATTGGATGATCACGGCCGCGAAGGCTTCATTGATTTCAATAAGGTCCAGGTCCTCTGCGGCAAGTCCTTCACGCTTGAGGGCGTGTTCGATGGCCCGCGAGGGCTGGGAGTGCAGGGAGGCATCGGGGCCGGCCGTCTGTCCGTGGGCTCCGATCTCCGCTATCCACTCCAGGCCGGCAGCTTGGGCGGCGGCCTTGCTGGCAATGATCACCGCTGCGGCCCCATCGGAGAGAGGAGACGAGGAACCGGCCGTAATGGTTGCTTCCTCGTGTGTCGAGAAGGCCGGTTTGAGCTGGGACAGTAGTTCCGCCGTCGTTCCTGGCCGGACGCTCTCATCGGAATCCAGTACCAGAGCTGGGCCTTTCCGTTGCGGGATCTCAAGTGGGGCGATTTCCTCAGAAAGAATGCCGGCCTGGCGGGCTGCTTCGGCACGCTGGTGAGAGCGCGCGGCGACCTCATCCTGTTCCTGACGGCTGATGCCGCGGGTGGTGTTTCCGCTGTCCGTGGCCGTGCCCATCAGTTCACCGCTGAAAGGATCCTGGAGGCCGTCATGGTTCAGGGAGTCCACCATAGGCGTGTCTCCGATGGTGACGCCGGCCCGGAGGCCCTTTACCAGGTGTGGGGCGTTGGTCATGGATTCCTGACCTGCCGCCACGACAAAATCGGCTTCACCGGCCCGAATCATCCGGGCCGCGTCGATCACGGCGGTCAGACCGGAGAGGCAGAGTTTGTTGACCGTCACGGTGGGCACGTCCCAACCGATACCAGCGGCCAGGCTCGCCTGCCTTGCCGGGCCTTGACCTGCGCCGGCCTGGATGACCTGCCCTACGATGACTGCTTCGATATGCTGGGCGGCGACGCCGGAGCGTTCCAGCGCGGCGCGGATGGCGTGCGCGCCCAACTCGCTGGCGGAGAGGGAGGCGAGGCCGCCTCGGAAACGGCCGAACGGGGTGCGGGCGCCGCCGAGGATTACGGGAACATGAGCGTCTGTGGTCATTACGTTACCTTTGAGTGGGGTTTGACAGTGGGGTGGAATGGAATCTGTGCGCCGTGCAGCGTGAGTCGCTCAGGCGAACGCTGAGATCCCGGTGATCGAGCGCCCGATGATCAGGGCCTGCATTGTTTCGGTACCTTCGTAGGTGTGAATTGCCTCGACGTCGGCCATGTGTCGGGCAACACGGTTGGCCAGCAGTATGCCGTTGCCGCCGAGGAGATCCCGGGCGTTGGCGGCAATGGTGCGGGCGGTCCGTGTGCAGGTGAACTTGGCCAGCGAGGCCTGGCTGGGAGTTAGCTGGCCGGCTTCGTCCAAGCGCGTCATTTGCATCACCATCAGTTGGATGGTGACCAGTTCGCTCTGCATTCTTGCCAGGCGTTCCTGGATGATCTGGGATGCGGCAAGGGGGCGCCCGAATTGTTTGCGCTGGGCCGCGTATTGCACGGCGGTTTCATAACACGCGGTCGCGTGTCCGACAGCAGACCAACCCACTCCGACGCGCGTTGCCAGCAGTACCTTGGCCGTGTCTTTGAAACTCCGTGCCAAGGGCAGAACGTTCGCGGTTGGGACGAAGACGTTCTCCAATCGGATGTGAGCCTGCCAGATCGCACGCAGTGCCAGCTTGCCCTGGATGGTGCTGGCAGTGTAGCCAGGGGAGTCCTGCGGGACCAGGAAGCCGTGTACCTGGCCATCGTCTGCCCGCGCCCACACCACGGTTACTCCGCCGATTGAACCGTTGCCGATCCACTTCTTCTCACCGTTGAGGACGAAGCCGCCCGGGGCACGCGTCGCGGTGGTTTCCAGTCCCACCGAATCTGAACCGTGCGTCGGTTCGGTCAGCGCGAACGCGCCGTACTCCTCGCCACGGGCCAGTGCCGGCAGCCAGCGCTGCTTCTGTTCTGGGGAGCCGCAATAGGCTATCGAGCGCAGAGCCAAACCTCCCTGCACGCCTACAACGGTGCCGATGGATCCGTCGCCGCGGCTGAGTTCCATGGTTACCAATCCTGCGGCCATCCTGCTCATGGGTTCGAAGCCATCAGCGTCGATGCCGTCCCGCAGCAGATCCAGGTCCCCAAGACGCTTGATCAGATGCAGCGGGTAGTCGGCCCGGTCCCAGTAATCGCTGATGATCGGCAGGATCTCTTCCTTGGCGAACGTCCTGGCGCGGTCCCGGAAGGCCTGGTCCTCGGCGCTTACGTTACTGAAGATCCGGGCCGGATCTGTCTCAACCTCGCCCGTCAGCACGTAGTCGGGTTCGTGGGGTCCTGCTGAAAGATTTTCCGCTAAGCGGGGATCCGTTGCGGCCGGTATTGACTGCGTCGTCATTGTGGGAATCCTCAGATCAACTAGGGCGTGCCCCGAGCCTCCAGAGGTGCGGGGTCTATTTCACGTCCATAATGAGTTGAAACTGAGTGCCATGTCAAGAGACTCGGTGCCAGGCTCAGGGGATGGCACGGTTTATCGCCTCGAGAATGTCCCGCTTGTTTGCGCCCGCTTCAAAGACTGTGACAATGACGGCAGGCGGCCGATCCCCATCTGAGCCGGATCCGTAAAGCTCGCGGCGAAACGTCTCGGCCAATGCTGCAAGTTCGCCCTTGAGCCTGCTTCTCAATTCGACGGCGGGTACGGCATCCGGGGCGCGTAACCACTGGCGCAGGAACGCGTTGTGGACCGCCACCATCGCAGCAGCAACGGCAATCGCACCGTAGTCCCGCCGCGCATTCTCCGGAAGCGCGGCTTGGAGATGCAGGCGGAAGGCCCGCTCGTAACTGTGGGAAGTCACGAGCTCGCGGTCCCGCAAGGCGGGCACCTGCTGGAGCAGCTGATATCTGGCCAGGGCTGTTCTTCGGTGATGCAAATGGTGGTCGAAAACCATGGCCGCGGCATCGGCTACAGCCTGCAGTGGATCGCCGGTGCTGTACGTCAAATGATCGTTGAGTTGCCGGAGAATGCGGTCATGGTCAGCGAAAACCATACCCTCCTTGGATCCGTACTTCCGGAAGAACGTACTACGGCTGATGCCTGCCGCATCGGCCAGTTCCTCCACGGAGGTGGCCTCATAGCCCTGCTGGATCAGTAGATCAAGTACTGCGGCCACAGCCATGGACGGGTCGGTGGGAGTAACGTTCGGCATGCCCGTGAATCTAACACGTCCACAGTTGATTGGCGGTTCGCGACGGTGCGGTTGCCATGGTTGGGAACCTGCCGCAGGCCCTGCCCGGGGCAGCTTAACTGCCTGGGGCTGAAGGGTGCCGGGCGGCGTCCGGCGAGCAGGCGAAGAACTGCGGCTGCTCAACCGCTGCGATTGGAACAACAAGCCACCGGCCGCCATAGAACTCGACATAAGAGTCGGAGGGGCACCGCGCGTAGGCTTCTTCCCGAGTCATGTCTTCCCTCTCAATCGGAGATGAACTGGATCACATGACCAAGTCTAATGCGACTTGATCGTACGATCAAGTCAAATGTCTCGTTTGGTGAGCTTTTTAGGTGAGGCCATTTCGCGTCGAGGCCCTGACGTGGACAAGCCGTTTGTGCTTTAGTAAAGCCATGGCTGCTCCCATTGAGGACTATGCTCTGCTCTCGGATCTCCAAACCGGGCCCCTGATCTCCAGGAACGGGAGCGTTGACTGGCTGTGCTTCCCACGGTTCGACGCCCCGTCGTTGTTTAGTTCCCTCCTCGGCCTCGAGAGCCATGGCCGCTGGCTTCTTTCTCCTCACCAGTCCGGAGCGGTGGTAGTGAAGCGGCAGTACGTCGATTCAACATTTGTGTTGGAGACAGTATGGAAAACGCCGACCGGTTCGGCACAGGTGACGGACTTCATGCCGCTGGGGCATACGGGGTCGTCGATTCTGCGCCGGGTTACGGGGCTGGATGGGCGGGTCGAGATGCGCCAGGAATTGATTATCCGTCCGCGCTACGGCACCGTGGTGCCGTGGTCCAGCCGAATCCAGGACGCCGCGGTTCCTGGTCGAATGGTGTTGTTGGCCATGGCAGGCCCGGATGCCGTTGCGCTGCGGGCACCGTATCTGCCTGAGGCCCATGCGCGTGGGCACTCGGGCGAATTCCATATAGCAAGTGGAGAAGTTGCCGACTTTGAGCTGACGTGGTTTCCTTCACACCGGCCTGTCCCTCCAGCGGTCGACGTCGACGCTGCCCTTGAACAAGCCATCGGTTATTGGACGCGATGGGGCAGCCACTGCCGTTCGGATGGTCCTTACGGAAGTGCAGTGAAGCGTTCCTTGTTGGTACTGAGGGCGTTGACGAATTACGAGACGGGTGGCATCGTTGCCGCGCCAACGACCTCCCTGCCGGAGGAGTTCGGCGGACCGCGGAATTGGGACTACCGGTACTGCTGGCTGCGGGACGCGGCTTTGACGCTGGAAGCCATGCTGACCCACGGCTACGAAACCGAGGCCCTCCAGTGGCGCAACTGGTTGCTCCGGGCGCTGGCCGGCGAGCCCGAAGACCTGCAGATCATGTATGGCATCGGCGGCGAACGGGACTTGCCGGAGCAGGTCCTGGATCATCTGCCGGGCTACCAGAACTCACGGCCCGTGCGCGTTGGAAATGCTGCGGTCGCCCAGTTCCAGGCAGACGTTGTGGGAGAAGTGATGGTCGCGCTTGAAAGGCTCCGCATGGCCGGAGGCAGGGAAGATCCCTTCTCTTGGGCGCTTCAGCAGATCCTGCTGGGCTTTGTGGAGAAGCACATTGAGGATAAGGACTTTGGCCTGTGGGAGATGCGCGGAGAACCTCAGTTCTTTACACACTCCCGGGTCATGATGTGGGCCGCTTTCGACTGCGGCATCCGAGCCGTGCGGAACCACGGCCTGAAAGGACCGGCTGACCATTGGGACCACCTGCGTAAGCGTCTGCGCACGGAAATTATGAGTAAGGGATTCGACCCGGACCTCAATTCCTTCACTCAAGTTTACGGCGGAGGGCAGACCGACGCCTCCTTACTGGTCATGCCCCAGGTTGGCTTTCTTCCCTATAACGATGAGCGAATGGCCGGGACAGTCGCGCGTCTGGAGGAGGAGCTCCTCACTGACAACGGTCTATTGTTGCGATACCGCACCGAAAGTGGCGTTGACGGACTGGACCCGGGCGAACACCCATTCCTCGCATGCTCCTTTTGGCTTGTTGAACAGTACGCAAGGACAGGCCGAATGTACGAGGCGAAAAACCTGATGGACAAACTCGTGGGGTTCAGTAACGAGCTCGGTCTACTGAGTGAAGAATACGCAGCCAAGGAAATGCATATGGCCGGCAATTTTCCCCAAGCGTTCTCGCATCTGGCGCTAGTCCGTGCCGCCGATGCCATCCATGGTGTGGACCTGCTCAGCTTGGCCGCGAGATGGTTAGGACAAGCTGCGGAGTGACAGTTCGAGCTGTTCGAGCAGTATGTCGGCGTGCTCCTTACCGAATACAAGTGGCGGACGCATTTTCAGGACGTTGTCGTGGGGTCCCACACGACTGATGAGCACGCCGCGTTCACGCATGTCCTCGATGAGGATTTTCGTCAGGCCCGGGGCTGGGGTCCGGCTGCCGTCACCTTCTATGATGTCTATTCCGAAGAACAGTCCGCGCCCCCTTACCGAGCCAACATTGACGCTGCCTTGGGCGATGCGTTCGAGGCGGGCACGAATGTACTCGCCCAAGTGGCTGGCTTTGGCCATCAGGTCTTCCTGTTCCATGAAGCGCAGCACGGCCAGTCCGGCGGCGGAAGAGACAGGGCTTCCTGCAAAG
Source organism: Arthrobacter sp. 21a14 (assembly GCA_050627125.1). GTDB lineage: Bacteria > Actinomycetota > Actinomycetes > Actinomycetales > Micrococcaceae > Arthrobacter. Next base: position 3,130,771 of record CP192487.1, read on the forward strand.
GTGTTGAAGAACATGTTGTTCTGGCCGAATTCGTCGAGCAGTTCAGCCGTGGTGACTACGGCGCCGATAGGGTGTCCGTTGCCCATGGGCTTGCCCATCGTTACGAGTTCCGGCTCTATGCCGAACATTTGGTAGCCCCACATGCCGGATCCGGTGCGGCCGAAGCCCGATTGCACCTCGTCGGAGATGATGAGGCCTCGTGCGGCACGGACGCGGGCGGCGACACCCTCGATGTAGCCGGCGGGCAGCTGCAGAAGCCCCTCGGTGGAGAAGAGGGGGTCAAAAAGGAATGCAGAGACGCCGTGCCCCGTGGCTTGAAGTGATGCGATGGCGGCGTCAACGTCAGACAAGGACTGCTTAAGCAATGCGGGCACGTCGGCCTCTTCAACGCCGTGAGTGTCGGGAATCCGGAGGGGCCGGACATGGGAACCGAGCGGTTCGCGCACCGTCAATCCCGTTGTCAGCTCGGCCAGACTGGTGGTGTTTCCGTGGTAGCTGAAATCTGAAACCAGCACGCCGGTGTTCCCCGTGTGTTGTCGCGCGATCCGCAGGGCGAGCTCGTTGGCTTCCGATCCGCTGTTGGTCAGGAACAGCCGTTCCAGAGCGCCGTCAAAGGTGCCGAGCAGGGCTTCTGCGTATTCCACTACACGGTTGTTCAGGTAGCGGGTGTGCAGGTTGATGGTGAGCAGCTGTTGGTAAATCGCGTCAGCCACGGCGGGGTTCGCATGGCCCACGTGTGGAACGTTGTTGTAACCATCAAGGTAGATCTTGCCTTGCGCGTCGGTCAGCCAAACGCCAGAGCCGGAGACCAGTTCCAGCGGCTTCTCGTAAAAGAGGGGGGAGTGCGGGCCAAGTGTGGCGTATCGGCGGGCCAACAGGTCCTTGCCTGGCTGCTGCACCTGGGACTCAGTCTTAGTTTCCGTAGTCATGGCTGTCTTTCTGGCGCCTGCCAGCCTTAGCCGGCCGCGTTCTGTTTGCGGTGAAGGTGGAGTGGGAATGACTGGTTCTATGCCGGTTTAGTGAGGAGGCCTTCGACGAGCAGTTTTACGGCGGCTATCTGTTGCTCGGCGGTTCCGGGTGTCACGGCGGCCCGGGCGCCGGAGGCTCGAATGGCTCCCGACAGGGCCGTGGCCAAGGCATCACTGTCGGAGCCTTGGCGCAACTGACCTGCAGCGAGGGCAGTGGAAAGGTCGAGTTTGATCAGTGCCTCAAACGACTCGGATGTCCGCCGCACACCGGAAAGAACAGGTGTGACGTCCGGCCCCATAAGGCCATAGAAGCGTCCTGAAGGACTACTGGTCATTTCCACGTAGGCCCGTGCCAAAGCTGATATGCGGCCTGCTGTGTCGCTTGCTTCATCGCGGAGCTCCAGGCCTCGGGCGTGCACGGCGTCTGCGACCCGCAGGTACACTTCCCGGACTACATCATCGCGTCCGCCGGGAAAATGCGCGTACACAGTCCCCCGGGAGAGCCCAGCCCGCTGGCTGACTTCTTCGAGGGCGAGCCCGGAGTAACCACCCTCGCCCAACATCTCTGCCGCAGCGTCGAGAATGTCTGATCGCGTCCGAAGCCGGTTGCGCTCACGCAGCGACAGTTGCTTGTCCGTTCTCAGGTCCATGCGGTTATCCAACCTTCCCAAGGCCATCTGTTGTCTTGCTTATTCAATAATGACACATGGCACACAAAAACTAAACACGCTGTACAGTTGCCAAACTGTGTGTTCAGGATTTAGCTTTAGGTATGACCCCGCTCACAACCGGGGCTCAGGAAGCAGGAAATCAGCATGACGACAGAAGCAGCAATCCGAACAGTCAGGGGAGCGCTGGAGCAGTATGGTTTTGATCCAACCGCCCCCATTGAATTGGTGAAGTACCGGGAGAACTACGTTTTCCGGCTCACATCTGACTCCGGGGACAGTTATGCCATCCGCCTGCATCGGGCCGGGTACAGGACTGATGCGGAGATCAACACCGAGCTTGCCTATCTGCATGCGCTGGCTGAGCGCGGGCTAAGCGTGTCCCAGCCGGTTGCCACCCTCAAAGGTGACTTCGTGTGCGTAGTCACAGCTGACGACGGCACCGTCTTCCAACTGGACGTCTTGCGTTGGGTGGAGGGTGGAGTGCCCTTGGGTGACATCACTGAAGCGATGGCGGGGGAAAGCTCACTTGATCCGGCAGTATTCCGCCAGTTGGGCGTCCTGACCGCTGAACTGCACACATGCACTTCCGCAATCGGCCGTGTCGAAGCGTTTCGGCGCCAGGCCTGGGATGCCGACGGGCTGATAGGTGACTCGGCTCAGTGGGGTAACCCGTTGGCGCTTCAGAGCCTGGGTCCCGAGGACGAATCACTCCTGGAATCCGGGGTGGAGAAGCTGCGGCAAGACCTGTCGGCCCTCCCAAAGTCTGTCGATGCGTACGGGGTGATCCACGCGGATCTGACTCCCGAAAACGTTCTGGTCGGACACGACGGCCAGATGGTTTTGATCGACTTCGACGACTTCGGTGAGGGTTGGCACCTCTTCGATCTGGCAACGATCATGTTCTTCTTCCAGCCGCACCCCCTCTACGAGAACTACCGCGGAGCTCTGTTTGAGGGCTACGCCTCGGCCCGAGCCTTGCCGGACGGATTCCTCCAATCCTGGGATTCCATGCTGCTCTCGCGGGGCTTGACCTACTTGGGCTGGGCATCCACGCGCAGAGGTGACGAAGCTGCAGAGTTCATCGTCGAACGTGTTGTTCCGATGGTCCTTGGACTCGCCCGAAACTACATCTCCAAAAGCTATACGTCCGCAGCCTCCTGACCATCCTTCCCCGGAAATCTCCGGTCAGGCGTCCTGTCTCCCCACGCCCGTGCAGCTTTCCGGCTCACCGGTGGGTACCCAGTTGTACCAAAAAGCACGACCTTCGCTCGTTCATCTCCCAGGAGTAAACCCCGTGAAACCTCAATTTCCTGAGCAAGGCGCTGCCGGCACCGAGCTCTCTTCCAATGCCTTGGGCGTAGGAGGCATCGTTTTTCTGGTTCTGGCAGCGGTAGCCCCGTTGACCGGCATCATCGTTATCGCAACACTAGGCATTGCCCTGGGCAACGGAGGGGGTATGCCTGGTGCTTTTATCATCGCAACCCTGATTTTGCTGCTCTTCGCTGTCGGCTACGCACAAATGGCCAAGAAGCTCGTCAGTGCAGGAGGGTTTTACGCTTTCGTCGTCAAAGGCCTCGGCCGTCGCATGGGCCTTGTGGCAGGCAACATCGCCCTGCTCGGCTATAACTGCTTTGTGGCTGGAGCCATCGGCACGTCCGGCTTCTTCACCGCCACAGTCATCAAAGAACTGACAGGACTGGACCTGCCGTGGTTCCTCTGGAGCCTCATCACCGTGGTGCTGATCTTCTTGCTGACACGGCGAGGCATCGATTTCAGCGCAAAAGTGTTGGGCGTCTGCCTGGTCCTGGAGGTGTCCATCCTCCTGATCCTGGACTTCAACGTTCTGCTCTCGCACGGGTTCTCATTTGAAGCGCTGATGCCCCAGGCAGTGTTCTCGGGATCACTGGGACTGGCCTTGCTCTTCGCAGCCAATTGCTTTGTCGGCTTCGAAGCCACGGGCCTGTTCAGCGAGGAAGCCCGGGACCCTCACCGCACGATCCCGAAAGCGACGTACATCGCCATCTTGTTCATTGGCGCTTTCGCTGCATTCACGACGTGGGCCATCGTGAGCGCCCTGGGTGTCGCCCAGGCACAGGACACCGCCATCGAGCACTTGCCCACAGGTGACCTGGTCTTCATGCTCTCCAATCAATACCTCGGCGAGACCCTCACCAAGGTCATGATGGTCCTGCTTCTGGTCTCACTCTTCGCTGCGCTGCTGGCACTCCACAACTCGGCCGCCCGCTACATCTACGCCTACGGCCGCGTCGGAATTCTGCCGAGAGCCCTCAGCCGCACACGAAGCTCCAATGGATCCCCCCAGAACGCCAGCGCCGCGCAGTTACTTTTCGGCACGCTGATTGCGGGGATCTACTACGTGGCTGATTTGGACCCCATTACCGCCCTGACCGCCTCAATGACGGGGTTCGGCACGTTGGGAATCCTGACCCTTCAAATGCTTGCCGCCGTGGCCGTCGTGGTCCACTTCCGCCGCAACAGGGACCCAAGGCTCTGGAAAACCCTGGTGGCCCCGAGCCTTGGAGCACTCGGGCTTGCCCTGATCGTGCTGCTGGCGGTTCTAAACTTCACCACACTGGCCGGTTCCGACAATCCCGTCATCGGCGCGCTGCCGTGGCTGCTCGTTGTTGCGGTTCTCACCGGACTCGCAACTGCACAATGGCTCAAGTCCCGCAGGCCTGAGATTTACCACGAGCTGCTCAGCGACATGGAGCACTACGACAAAGCGCATCGCGACCTCGCCGATGCCACCAGCACATCTGGACCCGGCTCATGGTAGACCTCGGACTAGCGGGCCGGCGGGTCCTGGTCACCGGCGGAACGTCGGGTATCGGGCTCGCAGTGGCCAATGCCTTCGCCGGAGAAGGGGCCCACGTAGGCATTGTCGGCAGATCGTCCCAAAGGCTCTCGACGGCGGTGGACGAGATACGTGCAAGACATCCCCACGTAACCATCGTCGGAGAATCCTGTGACATTTCCGACGAGACAGCTGTACAGTCCGCGACAAACCACGTGGTGTCACAATTGGGCGGGTTGGATCACCTTGTCAGCAGCGCCGGCAGCTCAGGATCCCTCGGCAGCCCTGTGGATCAGGTTCCGGCCGAGGAGTTCATGGAGGTCCAACGGACCAATGTGCTGGGCCCGTTCCTGGCCATCAAGACAGCGTTGCCCTATCTTCGCGAGGGGACAGGTGCGACATACACGCTCATCGGCAGTGACTCCGGCTTCGTCGCCGTGCCAGGCATGTTGGCTTACAACGCATCCAAGGGCGCAATCGTCCAGCTGACCCGTGCTTTGTCGACGGAACTCTACAATGACGGCATCCGCGTCAACAGCGTCTGCCCGTCAATCGTGGATACGCCAATGGCCCGCCAAGGCCTGGGCATTGACTCATTTGAGAACGCCGGATACCCCGTCAGTAAGCCTTCGGATGTTGCCTGGCTTGTGCTCAGTCTTGCATCCCCTCTCTCCGGCCCTGTCAACGGTGTCTCCCTCATGGCTGACTACGGCTACCACGCACGGTCGTCTTTTCCTGCCTGAACGACTACCGCAACCACCACGAAAGGATTTCATTTTGAACACCACAACAACGCCCGAGTTTATTTCCGTCGGCGCCCTGGGTAAGGGTTTCGCCGTTAACAACAACATTCTCGAGGCGAACGATGGCCTGAACGGCCAGGACTTTACGCTCCATTTCCCCGGCGGACGCACTCACGAGTGCCGGATCTTGAACAGCCAGGCACTGGTCTGGGATGGCCGGGACCAGGACGCACGCGTCACCTCCGTCAGGGACGGCATCTACTTCGTTGATTTCCTCATGGGCGACTCGGTCAAGAAGTCAGTGAGCCTCGTACTGGACAGCAACAGCGGGCAAGTGACCCTGATAGACGGAGCACTCCCTGACGAGCAAGCCACTTCCATCAGTGCCTACGACAGAGCACGCCAAGGCACGGAACTAACCGGAGTTGAAGCAGCCATTCTTCACGGCTCAGTGGGCGGGAAGCAGGGCGGAACCGCGCACGCCCCCACCGACGAACTGATCGGGCTAAGGAACCGCTACCACTACAGCCCCGAAGAGGTATACGAACACGTTTACCTGAACAACAACTTCTACACATGGAACTGTATCCAGGGCTCAGAAGCCGGTCTGGGTGACACCGACCGCTGTCACTACATCAAAATCGCTGAGGCTCTGTATCTTTTCGTCTGGCGTGAAAAGATCGTCCCCACCCTCGGCGTCATTCTCATCGATATGAACCGACTAAAAACAGACGGCAAGATCTTTGGGTACAACGGCTTCGACTTCTCCAGCTACACGAACTTCCCCGTGGGCGCCATCACGGAAGTAGTCAACGTCACCACTCACTAATTCCATACCAGACAGGGACACCGGACGCTGGTTGCCCGGCAAGCAACCGTCAAAGGCTCAGATCCTTCCAGTAGCTCCCAGCCTGCCTGTGACCGACAAAAAGCAGGCAGGCTGAGAGCTGAGGAATCGGGTGAAGCTATAGCGATCGAGCATCTCTGATGTCGATACGCACCCGCGGGTCCAGGCTCAGTGAACCAGGATCGACGGCTACCATTCCACCATCGACCGGGATGACTGCCGCGTTGATATAGGACGCGTGAGGGGAGAGCAGCCAAGCGACGACATTGCCCACTTCCTTTGCCTCAGCGGGCCGTCGACCAGGGACAAATGCCGTGGCAGTCGAATAGGCGTTTTCGCGTTCGAGCCCCAGCTCCGCCCCGTATTCCTCCATCTCCATGTCGGCCATTTCGGTGCGCGTCCAGCCTGGGCAAATGGCGTTTGCCCGCACCCCCAGATGGCCGTAATCAATAGCGACGGACTGCATGAGCATGGTCAGTCCGGCCTTTGATGCGTTGTATCCGGGGATGCCTCCTGTAGCCCTCAGTGCTGCCGCGGAAGCCACTCCTACGACGGATCCCGACGTCTCCATGAGGAATGGCATGGCTGCTTTGGTCAGGAGGAACGGGCCGGTCAGGTTGGTTTGGATCATGGCATCCCAGTCTCTGCCGTCCAGTTCCCCTACCTTGCCCGGCCGGACAATGCCGGCGTTCAGGACCAGGCCATTGATGGATCCGAATTTGGTTAGTGTTTCTCGCACGACCTTCTGCACGCCCTCTTCTGTTGAAGCGTCGGCCACAACGGGGATCGCGCCAGTTTGCGAGGCGGTGTCTTCCAGGGCGGCTGGTCGTCGGCCGCAGATGACGACATCCCATCCGTCCGAGCGCAGGGCGGCGGTTGCGGCGGCGCCTATGCCTGTGCCTCCGCCGGTCACGATGGCTACGGGCTTACTGGTGTTCTTCACTGCGTGCCTTTCTGTCCGATAGCGGTGTGTGTAGTTTCAACCACAGCGGGAGTCCGGCCACTGGCAAGGGGATGCACGCCCTGTACGGATGTGCATCCCCTCACCTCAGATGACTCGCCTCAGATGACTCGTGTCAGCCGTTGATGACCTGGGGGACGCCCAGGGCTTTGAGGCCTTCGACGCCGAATTCGAGTCCGTAGCCTGACTGTTTTGCACCGCCGAAGGGGATGCGTGGATCCACCGCTCCGTGCCTGTTGATCCAGACGGTCCCGGCTTCCAGCTTGGCCGCAACCTCGCGTGCGGCGGACAGGTCGGAGGACCACACTGAGGCGCCGAGTCCGACGTCGAGCGCGTTTGCTTTGGCGACGGCCTCGTCAACGGTGGTGTACCGGATGATCGGCAGGGCCGGACCAAATTGTTCCTCTGCCACCAGCGGGTTGTTGTTGTCGATGTCCGCTACCAGGGTTGTTGGGTAGAAGAAGCCAGGCTGCTCATGGTCGGGGTTACCGCCGATCAGTACGCGGGCCCCTGACGCTTTCGCTGCCTCCACGAGTTCGTCGACCACGTTGTACTGCGCCTTGTTTTGCAGGGGTCCCAGGACATTGTTTTCGTCCAGGCCGTTGCCCATGGGCATGGCCTTGGCAACGTTGGTCAGTTCTTCGCACACGGCGTCGTAAATGGAGTCGTGAACGTAGAGCCGCTTGAGGGCAGCACAGGTTTGTCCGGTGTTGATGAAGGCACCCCAGAAGAGGTCCTCGGCAATGGCTTTGGGGTCGGCGTCGGGCAGGACAATGCCGGCGTCGTTGCCGCCCAGTTCCATGGTGAGCCGCTTGACAGTATCGGCGGACGACTTGATGATCGCCCGTCCAGCTGCGGTGGAGCCGGTGAACATGAGCTTTCCGATGGCCGGGTGTTCGGTGAGGCGGGATCCGACTTCGCGACCGCTGCTCAGAACTGCGAGCAGCCCCTCGGGTAGCTCTTCGTTGATGACGGCAACCAATGCCAGGACGCTCAGCGGTGTGTTCTGGGAAGGCTTCACGACGACGGCATTGCCCATGCGAAGCGCCGGGGCAATCTGCCAGACCGCGATCATCATGGGCCAGTTCCAGGGGCCGATGGCACCAACGACGCCGATAGGGCGGTAGTGAAGTTCAGCCCGGGTTTCGCCGTCGTCTACCACGGTTTCAGGTTCCAGCGGCAGCGCTGCGGTGGCGCGAAGCCACGCGACGCAAGCGCCTACTTCAAAACGGGCATTGGGACCGTTCAGGGGCTTGCCCTGCTCGCGCGAGAGGAGTTGAGCGAGCTCTTCGGCGGAACGCTCGACGGCGTCGGCGGCCTTCATAAGGGCAGCGGACCTGGCGTCGTGGCCCAAGGCAGCCCAGGCCGGCTGCACGGCAACAGCGGCAGCTACGGCAGTCTCGAGGTCATCGATGGTGTGGATCGGGGCTTCTCCCACGGGTTTGCCGGTAGCCGGGTCAAAAATGGTTCGGCTGGCTTGGCCGTGCGCCGGTTCAATTCGGGAAAGCAGGGAGTCGTAGGTTTCCAAGTGAATGCTCCTCTTGTTGGTAAAGGTGGTCTGCGGCTGAGCGTGGACGGTTATCTGTCAGCTGAAATCCAGCGCGGGCATCGCTGACCGTCCCGTGTAGCCAAAATCTGCCACCAAGGTTGTTCCGTTGACAGGCGCGCTGACCGGAGAGGCCAGGAAGACGGCATGACGTGCAATCTGATCGGGACGGATCACCGGCAGGTTTGAGCCTGTGAAACCTTCCGGCCGTGATAGGTCTGTCCTTGACATTGGGGTGTCCACAACCCCGGGGCACAGGCAATTGAACCTGATCAGGGGATGGTCTACGGCGAGGGATTTGGTCAGCATCAGCACTGCGCCCTTGGACGTGCTGTAGGGCGTCATCCCCTCGAAGGCAACCAGCGCGGAGTCCGACCCAAGGAGGACCATGGACGGCTCCGGGCTTTTGGATAGCAGTCCGACGGAGTGCTTGGCTACAAGGAAATTTCCACGGACATTGACGGCCATGACATGATCCCAGGCTTCAACTGACACCTGTGTCGCGTTGAGTCCGACCGGCCCTGACACTCCGGCGCATGCGATTACTGAATCCAATCGTCCGAAGATGCGCTCAACGGTCTTGAGGGCCGACTCGACGTCGGCCTCGTTGGACACGTCGGTCTGCACGGATTCCACATGGTGGCCTGCCGCCCGGAGCTGGGCGGCGGCTTCCTCGCCTTCGGTGTTCCGGTCGACGATCAGGACCTTGGCGCCTTCAGCAGTCAGGGCCTCCACGCAGGCACGGCCTATGCCGGATCCTCCTCCGGTGACCATGACTACGCGGTCGGTCAAATGCATGTCCATGAAAGTGCTCCATCGCCGAAGTTGTGCCCAGGGTGCCCATGGCTGGTTGGGCATCCCCGGGGTGTGGCTAGTGCTTGCGTGTGTCCTGGGGGTATTCGGTGGTGTTCAGGACCGTCAGTCGGGAGTTGAAGGGCAGGACTACCGGTTCTGCGGCAGGATCGTCCCATCCGAACATGCGGCCGATGGATCGTTCTTCCCGCAGGTCAACCAGTAGCACGGCTTCTACCGTCATGACCTTTTCGGTCCAGAAGAAGATGAACAGGTCTTCGGCGACGTCCCAGGTCATGCAACGATCGGTATCGGCAAGTCCGGCTTCGCCGCCGCGGACACAGTTCCAGGTAAAGGTGCCGGGGTTCAGGTAGATGTGTTCGTAGGTCTCGACGTCGCTGTAGCGGTAGAAGACCCGCTTGCCCACCAGTTTCGAGGATCGTTGGTGGAGGACGTCGGTGCCGTGGATGTTGGTCTGGCTGAATTCGGTGGTGCTGCGGGTCTTGCCGTCGACAACCCGGAAGGTGGACACGCCACTGGTTACGGCGCCGGTGTTCCTGTCCACAACAATGGTGACGTTCTCGGCGTCGCTGCCTTTCCCGCGGACGAAGTCAACGATGAAGATCTCCGGACGGGCCTCGATAGCCTTGTAACTTGCCGTGCCGCTGGTTTCGCTGTCCGGGCCGGAATTGATCCAGATAACCGTGGAGGAATCCTGGAAGGAATACTCCGCCGAACTGCCGCCTTGGGCAGGGATGCGGAGTGTGGTTCCTGACAATGCCGGAGATGCCGGCAGTGTCTGGTCTCCGAATCCGTCAAGCATTGTCGAGACGGGGGGCCATTCGTTCTCTGGGATGTAATCCTGAATTTCGGCGAAGTTCATAGGTGTTTCCTGTTGTATTAGTGATTTCGTTCGTGGGAGTGCAGGAATTTGCCGGGGACTCAGACAATTTCCGCGGCGTAGTCGATGGACGGCTTTCGCAGGCCACGGGCCCAACCGGCCACGAAGAGAAGCGGGATGCCCAGGAGCAGCCACTTTGCGATCCCTCCGGCGCCGCCGAGCAGGACATCGTAGTTGTCCAGGGTGAGATAGCCGACGACGACGAAGGCGAGGAAGGACAACGCGGGTGCGATGACGGTGACCCAGATGTTGTCCCGGGTTCCTTTCCGCGCGAAGTAGACGACGATGGCCGCGGATGTAACCAGCAGTATGGAGATGAATCCAGCGGTGCCCAACGCGACGAACCATGCAAACACCGTGGTGATGGGGTCCGCCCCGGCTAGCAGGAAGATACTGATGATCACCAGAACGACCACCGCGTTGATGAGTCCTGCGAATGAGGGGGCTCCAGTCTTGGAGACTGAGCTGAGTTTGGCTGGCAACGCGCCGGCCCGGCCCAGGGCGAACAAGTAGCGGGAGAACATGTTGGACAGGCCCAAAAGCATGGCGATAAAGCTCGTCACTACCAGGATCTGCATGGCGATACTAAGCCAGGTGCCCGCGCTGGATTCGGCCAGGTCGAAGATCATCCCTGAGGGGTTTTCCGTGGCAACGGTCTGGATGTTGTCGATGCCGATGGCTCCACTGATGGCCCAGGTGGACAGTGCGTAGAAGACACCAATGAAACCGATCACCAGGTAGGCCGCCCTGGGAATGGTGCGGTGGGGGTTTTTGGCTTCCTCGGCGAAGACCACCGTGGCTTCAAAGCTGGTGAAGCAGGCGAAGGCGAACAGGAGCGAGATGCCCAAACCAGGCCCAAAGATGCTGGAGCCGGTGAACCCCTCGAACGTGAAGACTCCGAATCCTTTTTGCACGATGAGTGAAACAACCAACGCGGCCACCACCAGGGTTTCGCCGAGGATCAGGACGCCGAGAACCTTCAGGCTCGCGTCGACGCCGCGCATCGTGAGGAAGGTGGTGATGGCAAGGATGGCAACAATCCAGAAATAGACGGGGAGGCCGAGGCCGGTCAGGCTTTCCACGAGCTGCTGCGCAAAGACGCCGAACTGCGACCATAGACCAACTTGGAGGCTGAGGTAGGTCAGAATGGCGATTCCGGCGCCTCCTGTTGCCCACTTGTTTCCCAGGCCCTTCGCGATATAGGCAACAAAACCACCCGCGTTGGTGATGTGACGGCTCATCCTGAGGTAGCCAACAGAAAACAAAGCAACCAACAACGCGGCGATTGCGTAGATAACCGGAGTCCCGGGTCCGCTCGCTGAGAACAGGACCGGGCTCGCGCCGACGACTGCAGCCATCGGCGCCGCGGCTGCAATGGCAAAAAAGGCAACGGCGATGACACCCAGTTTGTTGGCCTTCAGGCGGATGGGCGGAGTGGTTGATGCGTGCTCATCGAGTCCAAGACTTGCCGAGGTGCGGCTTGATTCTTGATTCATGGATTGGCTCTTTCATAATGCCCGGCGCAACGGGCCATGTGATGGGGAGATGGGGAGGCCTGCTCTGCGCGCCGATGCGCAGTGCGAGAAGGGAAGTCGATCGATGCTGTGTAGGACAGGCAGCCTTTTAGTGATCCTGGCCACAATCGAAACTATACAGATGTTTAGTTTGGAGTGTCAAGGGTTGATTTCGGGCATCCGTGGACCGCTAAGTTCGACGCATCAGAGAGGCGAATCGGTCAGCGTGGCCCGACGCGTTTGAACCCCTCAGGGTGCTGAATCTGCGGCCGTCGGTGACAGTCCCTGCCGCAGTAGCACCCCGTGGACTTCCTCAAGGGACGCTTGAATTAGCTGGCGCTCAACTCCGGAAAGGTACTGAAGGACCAATCCGTCGAGTGTCGCGAAAAGCATGCGGGCCACAACCCGGGAATTGTAGGACGCGCCCGAAGCGTCGAGGCCTTCAGTGAGCGCTTCGATGTAGCTTTCGTACAACGCCAGCACCCCGGCGCGGAGTTCCGGGCGCCGCCGCGACTCAAGGATCATTTCGTACTGAAAAATCTGAAGCTCGGGATCCTCCAGGAGTAGATCGAGCAGCGAGTCCGTGAAGGACTGCCCGGCGGTGACGGCTTCCCGCAGCTTGGAAGCGCTGATGGACCGATCTGATGCCCATTCCAGTGCGGCCGCTATCAAGGCGTCACGAGTCCCGAAGTGATGGGCTACCAGGGAGTTATTGACTCCTGCGCACTCTGCGACCGACCTAAAGGTCAATCCGCGCAGGCCCTTCTCTGACACCACCACTACAACAGCCCTGAGGAGTGCGTCCTTGCCGGTTCCATATTTTGTTGCGCCGCTTGGATTGCCCATAGCACTGATCCTATCCACGTGGGCGGTGGCCTTGACAGGAAACTAAGCAATTGCTTAGATCATGGTGAGTGATGCCAACCACACTTGTGGCCAAAGGCACCGATTTCCCAAGCTCAAGAGAGCTTCTTACACCCATTTCTGGAGTCAAAATGACCAACGCCGCCTTCACTGTTTCCGATGCCCTTGACCGGGGCAAGAATGAAGCGTTCGAACTTGGTTCCGTTCAATGGATCCGCAGATTTGGTGACGGGGAACGACCCGCGCTGGCATGTGGATTCTGGCATGTAACCCCTGAGGAAGCCCCTGAACCCTTCGATCTGCTCATTGAGGCTGATGAGACCATCACGATTCTGGAAGGACATCTCACCATCGACGTCGAGGGCGGACAGTCTTACGACCTCACTCCTGGCGGCGCGGCGTCCTTTAACAAGGGGGCCACGACCCGGTGGTCAGTCCACGAGCCCACCGTTGAGTTCTTCGTCTACTCCTAACCGCCGGAAAGGAACCCACAATGGAGACCACCGACGTCGACGTTGTCGTTATCGGAGCCGGATTCGCCGGGCTTACAGCTGCCCGCGAGCTCGCACGCCAGGGCCTTACAGTGCGAATCCTGGAGGCGCGTGACAGGATCGGTGGACGCACCTGGCTGGACTGGCGTTTGGGCCGGGATCTTGAAATCGGTGGAACCTGGGTCCACTGGACCCAGCCCTATATCTGGGCCGAGCTGAAACGTTACGGGTTGGCGACGACGCCCAGCCCACAACCGCAGAAAGCCATGTGGTGGGCGGAAGGAGCTCGCCACGAGGGAGACCCTGAGGAGCTGCTGAATCTCATTGGGTCGGGCAATGAAGAATTCGTTCGGGAAGCTCGACACTACTTCCCCGAACCTTTCACGCCACTGGCCACTGACGCGTTCCGCGAAGTGGACGATGTAACAGTCAAGGATCGGATCCGCTCGGAATTCCCCCCGGGAGCCAGCCGGGAATTACTGGAGTCCTTCTGGGCCTTGAATTTCAACGGACCCCTTGATGAGGCCGCGTTTACCCAAGCACTCCGATGGGTCGCTTTGACCAACGGCGACTGGGCTGTCTCCTTTGAAGCGTGCGCCACCTACAAAATCGCAGGCGGAACAGGCGCCTTGGCCCAGGCCATCCTCCAAGACTCATCCGCGGAAATTGACTTCGGATTCACGGTTGCTGAGATCCGCGAAGACGGAGGCATCGTGACTGTACTCGATCGAAACGGGGAATCCGTGACTGCCGCTGCTGCCATCGTGACAATACCGCTGCCCGTGTTGCCAAAGGTTGCATTCCATCCTGAGCTCCCGGCTGTTAAACAGGAAGCGATGGTACGTGGCCAGGTATCGAAGGGGACAAAAATTTGGATACGACTACAGGGGATCCATCAACCGTTTGTGGCCATGGGCGGAGCTGAGTGGCCCCTTAACTTTTTCCAGAGCGAGTACGAAGTGAATGGTGACACGGTCATAGTCGCGTTCGGTCCTGATGCCGGCAATATTGACTCTACTGATGTGTCCGCCGTCGAGCATCAGCTGCGACGGCTTCTTCCCGCCGCCGAAGTTCTCGACGTCGCCACTCATGACTGGGCCGGGGACGAATATTCGGGTGAGACGTGGCCCATGCACAAGACGGGGTTCTTGTCTCGTCACTTGGCCGGGATGCAGAAGCCGCATGGGCGCGTCCTTTTCGCCAGCTCCGACATAGCCAATGGTTGGGGTGGTTTCATCGATGGTGCCATCGAAAGCGGAATGGAGGCGGCCCAGCAAGCCGGGATCCTGCTGGAGTCTGTAGCCCTGACTGCTCCCCGGTAGGATCAATCCATGACTTCCCAGCCTCGCAAATTGCCTTATGGCGATGGCCGTGACGCTTTGTTGGCCGCTGTCATCAGCGTCGTAGCCGAGAAAGGGCTCCGTGGGGTGACCTACCGTTCCGTTGGCTCCCGGGCGGGGGTTAACCACGCTTTGGTGACTCATCACTTTGGATCCCTCGATGGCCTGCTCGCGGCCACGATGGAGTGGGCCGTGCGTCGCTCCATCGAGGAGACGGGCCTGGAAGGTATTGCGGACTTCGACGAGAGTTTTGCAGACGCCCTGATCGGCTCGGTGGGCGCAGAACCTGAACTTCAGTTGTTTCAATTCGAGATGATCCTCGAATCCCGCCGCAATCCCGAGATCCGGGAAATGGTTAGTCGGCTGTATGAGAATTACGTGCGAACCGTGGAACAGGCTCTTGTTAAGAAAGGGATCGATACACATAATGAGGTCTCCCTCGCCGCTTTTGCCGCCCTGGACGGTCTCATGCTGCAATTCCTCACAATTAGCGATGTGACGAGAATAAGGCCTGCGGTTGTGGAAGTCGGTCGCATGCTCGCCAGGCTTCAGAAGCCGGGATAGTTTTGTGCCAGCGATACGGCGGGCCCGGCTTTTGCCGGGCCCGCCGTATCTTACGGTGCGTACGGGTCGGCGAGGCCGATGTACTGGGTGGTGGTGTATTCGTTGATGCCTTCGGAGCCGCCTTCGCGTCCGAGGCCGGATTGCTTGACCCCGCCGAAGGGTGCCGCGGCGTTGGAGATGACGCCGGCGTTGAAGCCGACCATGCCGAACTCGATCTGCTCCGCAACCCGGACGAGCCGGTTGAAATCCTTGCTGTAGAGGTAGGACGCGAGCCCGTACTCAGAGGCGTTGGCCAGGCGGATGGCGTCCTCTTCGCTGGTAAAGGTGGTGACGGGGGCGACGGGTCCGAAGATTTCCTGGCAAAGGATCGCCGCGTCGTTCGGGACGTTGGCCAGGACGGTGGGCTGGTAGAAGTAGCCGGGTCCGTCCACGGGCGCGCCACCGGTGACAGCGGTAGCTCCGGCGTCGACGGCGGCACTCACCAAGGCGTGCACGTCGTCCCGGGCGCCGGCGTCGATCAGCGGCCCAACCTGCGTGGCTGGTTCGGTGCCGCGGCCGGTGACCAAAGCGCCCATGGCAGCGGCGAACTTTCGGGTGAACTCTTGGGCGACGGATTCGTGGACGAGGAAGCGGTTCGCGGCGGTGCAGGCTTCGCCCATGTTCCGCATCTTCGCAGCCATCGCGCCTTCGACGGCGGCGTCGAGGTCTGCGTCGTCGAACACGATGAAGGGGGCGTTCCCGCCCAGTTCCATGGAGGTCCGCAGGACGTTCTGCGCGGCGTCGGCCATGAGCCTTTTGCCGACGGGGGTGGAGCCGGTGAAGGAGACCTTCCGCAGCCGGGAATCCTTCAGCAGCGGCCCGGAGATGCCGGATGCGCTGGAGGAGGCGACGACGTTCAGGACTCCCGCGGGCAGGCCGGCGTCGAGCATGGTCTGCGCGAAGTACTGCGCGGTCAGGGGTGTGAGTTTGGCGGGTTTGAGGACCATGGTGCAGCCTGCCGCTACGGCGGGGGCGACTTTGCGGGTGGCCATGGCCAAGGGGAAGTTCCAGGGGGTGATCAGCAGGCAGGGTCCGACGGGTTTGTGCTGGACGAGGATTTTGTTTTTGCCTTCGGGGGTGGTGAGGTAGCGGCCGTAGTCGCGGACGGTTTCTTCGGAGAACCACCGCAGGAACTCCGCCCCGTAGGTGACTTCGCCGCGTGCTTCGGCCAGGGGTTTGCCCATTTCCAGGGTCATCAGCAAGGCGAAGTCTTCGGCCCGTTCAGTAACCAAGTCAAAGGCGCGGCGGAGGATCTCGGCCCGGGTCCGGGGCGCGGTCCGTGCCCAGGCGGCCTGGGCTGCGTCGGCGGCGTCCAGCGCGGCGATCGCGTCGGCGCTGGTCGCGGAGGCGAGGGTGGCGAGCACCTCCCCGGTGGCGGGATCGTGCACATCGAACGTCCCGCCGTCGGACGCGTCCCGCCACTCACCGCCTATCAGGAGGCCGGTAGGCACGGTGGCCAACAATGCCTCTTCTTCGGCTGGGATGGCTGATGAACGCTCTGATGAAACTGTCATTGAAGATCCTTGGGTAGCAATTCGCTGGCGCTAAAGGCGCGGCAAGATGGTAGGAAGCAACGATTCGTGGAGTTGGGTGCTCTGGCTGCCGGGCCGCAGGGGACGGCAGCCAGACGGGGCTAGACCTGTGCTCCGAGTTTGAAGCCCTCGGCCGCCTCGCCGGAGGCGCCTTCGGGGCGGGTGTAGGAGAAGCCGTCGGCGCCGACGGTGACGGCCATTTCTGAAGCGTCAGTGCGTTCGATGACGGGTTGGGGGTTGCCGTCCAGGTCCAGGACCAGGGAGGCTTCGGTGTACCAGGACGGGACGACGGGGTTGCCCCACCAGTCGCGGCGCTGGTTGTCGTGAACGTCCCACGTGACCGTGGGGTTATCCGGATCGCCGGTGTAGTAGTCCTGGGTGTAGATCTCCACGCGGTGGCCGTCCGGGTCCAGGATGTAGAGGTAGAACGCGTTGGACACGCCGTGGCGTCCGGGTCCGCGTTCGATCCGGTCGGAGATGCGAAGGGCGCCCATCTTGTCGCAGATCTGGATGATGTTGTGCTTCTCGTGCGTGGAAAATGCGATGTGGTGCAGGCGGGGTCCTTTGCCGCCGGTCAGGGCGGTATCGTGCACAGTCTGCTTGCGGTGCATCCACGCGGCGTACGTGACGCCGTCGGAGTCCTTGATGTCCTCGGAGACGCGGAAGCCGAGGTCTTCGAGGTACTTGCGACCGCGAGGGACGTCGGGGGTGACCTGGTTGAAGTGGTCAAGGCGGACCAGTTCGCCGGCGGAGTAGAGGTCGTAGCGCTGGGTGAGTCGTTCGACGTGTTCCACGTCGTAGAAGAATTCGTAGGGGAAGCCCAGCGGGTCTTCCACGCGGACGGAGTCACCCACGCCCTTGGTGAAGCCTTCCTTGCGGCGCTCCACCCGGCACCCGAGTTCACGGTAGTAGGCCTCGGCGGCGTCCACTTCGGCCGGGGACTTCACCCGGTAGGCGAAGGCGGCAGCTGCGGCGACCGGGCCTTTGCGGAGGACGAGGTTGTGGTGGATGAACTCCTCGAAGGAGCGCAGGTAGATGGTGTTCTCGTCTTCCTCGGTGACGTGCAGGCCCAGGAGGTCCACGTAGAACGCACGGGATTTGGGCAGGTCCGTGACCACGAGTTCAAGGTAGGCGCAGCGCACGATGTCCGGCGCCGGCACCGTGGGGGTGGGGATGGGGCCGGTGAAGGGGTTGCTCATGATGGTCTCTCTTCGTTGAAAGGGCGAGGGTCTACTTGCCCGTACCGAAACGGGGGGAGTGGGCCTCATTTAGGTTGATCTGCACCGACTGCTGGGTGGTGTAGAAGTCGATGGAACGGTATCCGCCTTCACGGCCGAGACCGGAAGCCTTGACTCCGCCGAACGGGGTGCGGAGATCGCGGACGTTGTTGGAGTTCAGCCACACCATGCCGGATTCGATACCGTCAGCGAAGTTATGTGCGCGCTTGAGGTTCTCGGTCCAGACGTAGGCGGCGAGCCCGTACTTGGTGTTGTTCGCCAAGGCGAGGGCTTCTTCATCGGTTTCGAACGGGGTGATGGCCACGACGGGTCCGAAGATTTCCTCCTGGAAGATCCGCGCGTCAGGCGCGACGTCGGCAAACACCGTGGGGGCAACGTAGTTGCCCTCGGGGAAGCCTTCGGCGCGGCCGCCGCCGGCGAGGAGGCGGCCTTCGGTCTTGCCGATCTCGACGTAGCTCATGACCTTGTCGAAGTGGGTGGGGTGCACGAGCGAACCCACCTCGGTGGCGGGATCACTTGGGAGGCCCACCACGATGTTTTTGGCACGTTCGGCGAAGCGGGCCACGAAATCGTCGTAGATGGCCCGCTCCACCAGGATGCGGGAACCGGCGGTGCAGCGTTCTCCGTTGAGGCTGAAGACGCCGAACACAGTGGCGTCGAGGGCGGCTTCGACGTCGGCGTCGGCGAAGACTATGGCCGGGCTCTTACCGCCAAGCTCGAGTGAGAGGCTCTTGAACTGTGGCGCGGCTGCGGTGGAGATGGTGGCGCCGGTGGAGCTGTCTCCGGTGAAGGAAACGATCGGCACGTCGGGGTGCTTGACCAGGTAGTCGCCGGCTACGCTTCCGGAGCCGAAGATCAGGTTGAAGACGCCGTCGGGCAGGCCTGCTTCGCGGAAGATCTCCGGCCAGAGCACGGCCGAGAGCGGAGTGCAGCTTGCTGGTTTCAACACCACGGTGTTGCCGGTGGCGATGGCGGGGGCGAGTTTCCAGGACTCCTGCATGAAGGGAACGTTCCACGGGGTGATGAGGCCCGCGACGCCGATCGGCTTGCGGTTCACGTAGTTGATCTGGCGGCCCGGGACCTTGAATGCATTGTCTTCCTGGGACACGATCAGGTCCGCGAAGAATCGGAAGTTCTCGGCAGCACGCCGGGCCTGGCCCTTGGCCTGGGTGATCGGCAGGCCCGAGTCGAAGCTTTCCAGGAGGGCGAGCTCGTCATCGCGGGACTCGACGATGTCGGCGATTTTGTGCAGGACACGGGAACGTTCACGCGGAAGCATCTTGGGCCAAGGGCCTTCCTTGAAGGCACGCTTGGCGGCGGCGACAGCGCGGTCGACGTCTTCCGGCTGGGCAGCGGCGACCGTCGCGTAGTTCTGGTTCGAGACCGGCTCCTGCACGTCGAACGTTTTGCCGGAGACTGAATCCACAAACTCGCCGTCGATGAAGTGCTGGAGATGCGTGGGCAGGTTTTCCGGGATGGGGTGTCTGGCGGTTTCTACTGAGGTCGTCATCGTTGAGGTCCTTACTTCTGAGCGGGAACGGCTTGGATGGCCTCGGATAGGCCAGAACACGAGTTCAGATCAAGTACGAAATCGTATACGAAACTATGCATCGAGAACGTGGCATGCGTCAAGGGCTTGGTGGCAGCCCTTGTGGGGTCAGGGCACAGTCATCTAAGCTTTTGCTCAATTATTCTTTTATAGAATCTTCTGTTCGATTATAGAACAACACAAAATTGAGACCCACAAAGAAGTGAGGAAAGCCCGTGCAGTTCCACCACCACGGTTACGTATCCGGTGACCCGCGAGTCGAGCCAGCCGCCGGCGTCGGAATCAACCGCCCGGCCGAGCTTCCGGATGAAGTTGACGTTCTGATCGTGGGCACCGGTCCTGCGGGAATGCTGACCGCGGCGCAGCTGGCCCAGTTCCCGGATATCACCACACGTATTATTGAGCGTCGCCCCGGTCGTTTGGCCATTGGTCAGGCCGACGGGATCCAGGCCCGCAGCGTGGAGACCTTCCAGGCTTTCGGGTTCGCGGAGCGCATCACCGCGGAGGCCTACCGCATCACGGAGATGGCGTTCTGGAAGCCGGACCCCGTTGATCACTCGCGCATCGTCCGGGCTGCCCGGGCAGTGGATGACCCCACGGGTATCAGCGAATTCCCGCACCTGATCGTGAACCAGGCCCGTGTGCTGGACTACTTCGCGGAGTTCATGGCCAACTCCCCGACGCGCATGACGCCTGACTACGGCTACGAATTCCGCAGCCTCGAGGTCACTGGTGTTGGTGACTACCCGGTGGAGGTGACCCTTGGGCACACCTCCGGACCCAACGAAGGCCAGGAACGCACTATCCGTGCCAAGTACGTCGTCGGTGCCGATGGGGCGCGCAGCAAAGTCCGCGAGTCCATCGGATGCCATCTCGCCGGGGATCAGGCCAACCATGCCTGGGGTGTCATGGACGTCCTGGCCGTCACGGACTTCCCGGACATCCGCACCAAATGCGCTATCCAGTCCGGCGCGGGCGGCAGTATCCTGCTGATCCCCCGCGAGGGCGGGCACCTTTTCCGCATGTACGTGGACCTGGGCGAGGTGAAACCCGAGGATCACGGCGCCGTGCGGAAAACGACCATCGAGCAGATCATCGGCAAGGCCAACGACATCCTGCACCCGTACACGCTGGATGTCCGCAACGTCGCCTGGCACAGCGTTTACGAGGTAGGCCACAGGCTCACGGACAGGTTCGACGACGTCCTGCCGGAGGACCGCGGCACACGGAGCCCACGGGTGTTCATCACCGGCGATGCCTGCCACACCCACTCCGCGAAGGCCGGGCAGGGCATGAACGTCTCCATGCAGGACGGCTTCAACATCGGCTGGAAACTCGGACACGTCCTGGAAGGCCGCAGCCCCGAGTCCCTGCTGGACACCTACTCTGCCGAGCGCCAAGTGGTGGCGAAGAACCTGATCGACTTCGACAAGCAGTGGTCCACGCTGATGGCCAAGAAGCCCGAAGAGTTCGAAGACCCGGCAGAACTGGAGACTTTCTACACCAGCACCGCGGAGTTCCCTGCCGGTTTCATGACCCAGTACGCCCCCTCGATGCTGGTCGCCGAACCCAAACACCAGGAGTTGGCCACCGGCTTCCCGATCGGTAAGCGTTTCAAGTCCGCCCCGGTCCAACGGGTCTGTGACACGAACCCGATGCACCTGGGCCATCACGCGAAAGCAGACGGGCGCTGGCGGATCTACGTCTTCGCCGACGCCGCCCCTGCAGGCGCCGAAGGCCCGGTGGCGGACTTTGCCGAGTGGATCGCGACCTCGCCGGACTCGCCGCTGGCCGCGACGCCGTCGGACGCTGACCGTGACGCCTGGTTCGATGTGAAGGTGATCTACCAGCAGGACCACACCAACGTGGACATCAACGCCGTCCCCTCAGCGTTCAAACCTACCGTTGGACCGTTCAAGCTGACCTACCTCGAGAAGGTCTTCGGCACCGACCCCAACGCGGACAATTTCGATATGCGCGGACTCAGCCGCGACGGCGTAGTGGTAGTCGTCCGCCCCGACCAATATGTCGCCAACGTGCTCCCACTGACCGCAACCGCGGAACTGAAAGAGTTTTTTGCACCACTGTTCACGGGGCACCGGACGGCGCAATCAGCTCTGGCTGAGGCCTAAACGATAGAGGCGACGCCTGAAAACGGTCTAACCGCCGGGGGATCCTATGGATTCCCCGGCAAGACTCAGGGTTTAGAGGCGGAGCCCCAAAGCCCATATGTCAGGTGGTTCTCGGTGGGGGCCCGCCAGGCATTCTGCGCGGCCTGCCTATACTCAAATCATGACAACTGAGAGCCCCCCGAATACTTCCTCTACGGGGGACTCGTCTCCTCCGGAAAGTGGTCAGCAGGGCGCTCTCGAAGCCATCATCGCGCTGCAAGTCAGGCGCCACAGAGTCGAAGCCGGCATGTCCGCCGCCGAACTTTCCATCCGCACCGGGCTTTCCAAGGCCATGGTTTCCAAGATCGAGTCAGCGAGCACTTCATGTTCGCTGACAACCCTTCAGCGGCTGGCGTTGGGGCTTAACGTCCCTGTCACCGCCCTTTTCCAGGGGGCTGATACCGAGCGCGAGGCCTCGCTCACTCGTGCCGGGGAAGGGAGCGTCACGGTACGGACCGGGACCCGGCACGGGCACGAGTATCGTTTGCTGGGCTCTCTTAAGCGGCGGGAGCATGCCGTCGAACCCACTCTGGTCACCCTTTCGAGTGCCTCTGATGTTTTCCCGCAGTTCCAGCACACGGGTACCGAATTCATCTACATGCTCGAAGGTCGAATGGTTTACAGTCACGGATCCTACGAGTATGAGCTCGCAGCAGGAGACTCGTTATTGTTTGAGGCTGAGGGACCGCATGGCCCACTTCGGCTGATGGAACTACCCATTCGTTTCCTGGCAGTTGCTTCGCATTAATTGCCAGTAGCTGAAAGCGGGAATGTGCCCCACGCCGGTTTGGCGGCGTGGGGCACACACCTTTACTTATGGACCGCAATCTCCGGGCGCGGCCCAGCGGTAGGAAGCCCTTGGGATCAGGCGAGAGCCGGGGTGTCCCAAAGGTTCAGGACGGTGCCGATGTTCTTCTCCTCGGCAGCGCGGTAGAGATCGGTGGCCCAGGCGACATCCTCAATGGGCATGCCGCCCACGGAGTAGAGGATGACTTCTTCATCGTCGCGGCGGGCAGGGAGCTTGCCGGTGGCAATGTCCGCGATTTCCTCGATTTTCGAGGCCGGAATCTTTCCTTCCTCCAGTAGCCCGAACCAGTGTGATCCCGGAATGCCGAGGATTTGGTAAGCGGTGGGTCCGTATTCTTCGAGCCACGCCTGGTAGAGGCCTTCGGCGTCGATGACCAGACGTGCATCGCCCTGCAGGAAGTCGTCGTCGAAACGGGCAGCGGCGGGAAGGAGCAGCAACGCGCCGGGCTTGATGGCTGATTTCGGGAAGTACGGGAAGGCGTCGCTGCCGGCGGCATCGGTGGACGTGGTCGCCATGACCACATCGGCGTCGGCGATGGCGTCTTCGATGGTTTCAGTTGCGGTGACGTTGGTGAGTTGGGGGAAGGTTGCTTTCGCCCAATCCACAAAGGTGCCGGTGCTTCCTTCGCTGCGGCCCTTCACGTACAGGGTGTCGATCGAAGGGCGCAAAGCCAATGTGGTCGAAAGGACCGAGCGGGCGATGACACCGGGGCCAACCACTGCGGCGACTTTGGCGTCGGCCTTGGCCAGGTGCTTGACGCCGACGCCGGGAACGGCGCCTGTGCGGTATGCGCTCAGCAGGTTTGCGCTCATGATCGCGAGTGGTGCGCCAGTGTCGCTGTCGTTCAGGACGAACACGTGGATCGAGCGTGGAAGTCCCTTTTTGCGGTTTTCAGTGTTGGAGCCGTACCACTTCACGCCCGAGGTGCCGAAGCGGCCACCCAGGTAGGCGGGCATAGCCATGAAACGGCGATCCGGTCCATCCTTTGGCATGCCTTCGAACTCGGGAGCGGCGGGGAAGGTGATCATGGCGCCGTGGGAGTTGCCGTTCTCGCCGGCCATTCGATAGTCCCCTTGACGCAGTAGAACAAGGGCTTCCTCCATGACGTCGGTGCATCGGACGAGGTCGCCGACGCCGGCCTCGATCATGTCGGGCTCGCTGAGGTAACGGAAGTTGATCTGTGTGGACATGACACTCCTTAGTAATTGACCTTCATGAAACATGAATTACTGACAGTAAACTCGGTAGGGATTTCTGATGAGTCAAGCCAGTGTTTCCGGCTTGTTACTTCTTTCTCGGGGACAATCTTTTTAAGTCCGGGCGTTTTGGTGAACGCCTCAGTTCATGAGGCTCGCGAGTGCGTCGGCCAGGGCCTGCGCCCCGATTTCGGCGTCCTCGTCCACCACGTGTTCTTCGGGGGAGTGGGAGACGCCGCTGGGATTCCGGACGAACACCATGGCGGTGGGCACGAACGGTGAGAGGACCCCTGCGTCGTGGCCTGCTCCGGTGTCGAGGATGGGTGCATCCGGCAGCGCGTGCCGCAGTTGATTCTGCAGGCCTACGTCGAAGTGAACGGTGGGGCTGAGGGATTCTTCTGTCAGTTCTGCGGTGCAGCCTTCTTCAGCAGCGATCAACTGCGACTGGGTGTGGATTGATTGGACCAGGGCGGCGGTGATGGCGTCGTCCGGGTGCCGGACATCGAGCCAAAAGTCCACCTTGGAGGCGATGACGTTGGTTCCGCCCGGGATCGGCTGAAGCCGCCCGACAGTTGCCCGTGCGTGGGATTGGTTCTTCGCGGCGTCGCGGATGGCGACGACCATGCGTGAAGCGGCGACCATGGGGTCGTTGCGGTCGGCCATGAGCGTTGTCCCGGCGTGGTTGCCCTGTCCGTTGACGCTGAGCCGCCACCGGCCGTGCCCCAGGATGGAGGAGGCGATGGCGATGGGCCGGTCGAGATCTATGAGCCCGCGGCCTTGTTCCACGTGGAGTTCAACGAACGCCCCGATGTGGCCAAGGAGTCGATCGTCTTTGCCGATGTAGCGGGGGTCGAGGCCGTTGGCGCGGGCGATGTCCGCAAAGGTGTTGCCGTCCGGATCCCGCAGGTTCCGGGCTTTGTTGGGGTCGATGGCCCCCGTCATCAGGCGTGAGCCAAGGCAGGCAACCCCGAAGCGGGAACCTTCTTCTTCCGGGAATACCGCGATGGCCAGTGCCCGGGCCGGAGCGGGGTTTCGGGCTTTGAGGATGTCGACGGCGACCAGGGCCGAGGCGACGCCGAGCGGTCCGTCAAACGGGCCTCCTCCGGGGACGGAGTCGAGGTGGCTGCCGGTGACAAGGCTGTTGCTTCGATCCCCGCCGGGGGTGTCCCACCAAGCCCAGATGGTGCCGTTTCGGTCCGTTTCCACGGACAGGCCGCGTTTGGTGGCTTGATCGATGAACCACGTCCGCAGGTCCAGTTCGGCGGTCGAATAGACGGGACGGGTGTAGCCTCCGCGCAGTGGATCGGTGCCAATGTCGGCGATGTCGGACAGCAACCCGGTGACGGTGGCCGCCGTCGTGCTTGTCTGGATGGTGACAGGGGTGACGTGTTGCATTTAGTGGGCTCCTGCTGATGCGGCGGCGAGGCGGAACTGTTCCGGGACGGTTCCAGTGCCGGTGGCCAGGTCTGCGGCCAGTTGGCCGATCAGTGGCGCGAATTTGGCGCCGTGGCCGGAACAGGGAGAGAGGAGCGTGATGCCCTCCGCGCTGTCCAGTATGAAGTCCTCGTTGGGCGTATTGGTGAAGAGGCACGTGGTCTCTGCGTACGGTTCAGGGACCAGCCCGGGGAGGTATTTCTCGACATAGTCGATGACGCGACGTCGGTTGGCCGGGTCGATCTGTCCGTCCTGGTCCGCTGCGGAAGGCAGGACTTTGCCGCCGTTGTACTCGGCGACCTTTTGTCCGCGGAAGCCGGCATCGCGGCCCCCGGGCAGACCGTAGGCCTGCCAGCCTTCGCGTTTGTGGATGAACGTGGGCCACGGCGAGCCGCTGTCGGCGTACGGGAAGTGATAAGCCTGCTCCTGCCGCACTTCAAGGGCAGGGATACTTTCCAGGAGTGACGACGGCAAGGACAGGGAGCCCAGCACCTGGGGGAGCCAACCGCCGACGGCGACGATCACATTCGCTGCCATCATCGAACGGCCGTCTTCGGAAGTCAGCGTGTAGTGGCCGGCTGATCCTTTGATGGAGGCCACGGCCCAGTTGGTGTGCAGTGCTGCGCCCTGGGCCACTGCCTGGTCAACCATGGCGGCCACTGATTCGTGAGCGTCGATCACCCCGGCGCCGGGGTGCCACAGTACCTGGGTGTCGAAGGCAATCTGCGGCCATCGTGCCTGCGCTTCGTCGGGGGACAGGAGTTCATGGTCAATGCCCTGTGCGGACAAAGCCGCGGCAAGGCGTTCGGGTTCCCTGACCGTTCCATAGTCGACGGCGCCGGTAGGTGTGATGAGCTGTTTCCCGCTCAGCCGTGCGAGCTCGTCCCAACCGGCCTTGGCCTCCTTGACCAGACCCGTGTAGAAGTCCCCCGGGTAGGCGTAGCGGAAAATCCGCGCCGATCCATGCGAACTCGCGGCGTCGTTGGCCGGCGTCGAGCGTTCTAGCAGTGCAACGTCGTGGCCGCGGGCGGCAAGCTGCCAAGCCGTGGCCGCACCTGACAGCCCTGCTCCGACGACGACGTATTCGATCGATTCCATGGACGGCTCCCGTAATTGGTGCGTTGGTTTGCTTCAACCAGTTACCCATCTCCCATTGGGTTGCGTCCAATATCATTTGTGTAGCAATTATTAGCGTCAATCGAAAGAATCATCATGGAACTGCGCCAGCTCCGCTACTTCCTTGTGGTCGCGGAGGAGCTCCACTTCGGCCGGGCGGCAGAACGCCTGCACCTTACACAGCCACCACTCACTGTCGCAGTCAGGCGGCTGGAGCGTGAGCTCGGGGTTCAGCTGTTTGACCGGACCACCAGACGCGTTTCGCTGACCCACGCCGGGGAGGCGTTCAAGCGGCGCGTTCAAGAGGCAGTGACCGAACTCGATGAAGCGGCCGGTGACGTTGCCAGTGTCGCGGCGGGCCTCAGTGGCCGGATCAGGGTGGGCTTCGTCAGTTCGGCCAGCTACACCACCATCCCCGAAGCCATCCGGGCTTTTCGGCAACAACGTCCTCGCGTGGAACTGATCCTGAGTCCGCTCACCAGCGGTGAGCAGATCGAACAACTCCTTGACGGCGACCTTGACGTAGGGCTTATCCGGGATCCCGGAGAAGTTCCGGGACTGACAATGGAACTCGTGGGCACCGAAGACCTGGTTGCCGTCCTGCCTGAGGCGCACCCACTGGCTTCGCAGGAGGAAATTCGGCCCGCAGATTTGGAAGGGGAACCGATGATCCTGTTCCCGTACCGCCTGATGCCCGGATTCGTGACCCGGGTTCACCGGTTGTTTGATGGATTGGAAACCTCTCCCCATGTGGTTCAGCAAACCATCCACCAGGAAACCGTCCTCGGGCTGGTAGCTGCGGGCTTGGGAATCTCCATCCTTCCCGAATCCGTCCGGCGCTTCCAGATGCCCGGCGTCGTGAGCCGACCCATCGCCGGGAATCCGCAGACAGCCCTCTACGCGGCCAGGGGACGTAGCCACTCGCCGGCAGTGGACCATTTCATGTCCGGCCTTCTGAGCAGCGCAGGGGTGCGTCGCTGAAACTTCTGGGGCCGGGCGGCGCTGTTGAAGAAACAGTTCAATGAGCAATTCTGGCTTCCGGACCGCGGCTATTTTGCCAAGGCCCTACCGATCGGTGGCGGACGACGGAGTCGTTCCACTGTTAGGTGTCTTCGGCCAGGTCCTGGACGTCGAAGGTCTCGCGCGCCTGTTCGATGTGGGGCATGTGCGCTGCGGCCCATTCCAGGAGCACGTCGATGGGGTGGCGAAGTGTCTTGCCCAATGGTGTGATGCGGTACTCGATCGCCACGGGGCGCGAGCTGAGCAGTTCGCGTTCGATGATGCCGTTGCGTTCGAGGCGGCGCAGTGTAGCCGTGAGGGATTTTTGCGACACCGATGGGATCGCGCGCCGCAGTTCGCTGAACCGGGATGGCCGCTCGCAGAGTTCGTTGAGCACGCTTAATGACCACTTGTCGAGAACTTGATCGAGCAATTCCCGGTGTGGGGTGCTGATCTCCAGGGGGTCAGCATGGCTGGTGGTATCCGGCATGAAACCTGGTCTCGTTGAAGTGTCCTGCATGTACCAGGTATCAAAGATATACCAACTTCATTTCGTTTGTAAGGAGTCTCATGTCTGTTCAGCGTTTCAGCCCGGAAGGCCTGATGCAACCCACCCCGTACCACCACGTCGCTGTCGGCACCGGCACCCGTCACGTTCACGTCGCCGGCCAGATCTCGCGCCTGGCCGATACCACGCCCGCCGCCCCGGGGGACCTGGCCGGCCAAGTCGCCCAGGCTCTCCGCAACACCGCGACCGGGCTCGCCGGAGCTGGGGCGACGTTTGACGACGTCGTGCGTTTGACGTTCTACGTCACTGCCTGGGCTCCGGAGAAGACCGCCGCTTTCATGGAAGGCATCGAAAGTGTCGCCGCGGAGATCGGACTGCCCACGCCGATGCCGCCGACCTCGCTGATCGGCGTCGAGTCCCTGTTCGAGCCCGACGTGCTCGTCGAGATCGAAGCAACCGCGGTACTGGATTAGCAACACCATCAGAACCGGCCCCTGCGCACAGAGTGCGGGGCAAAAATTGCCCCGGCCCCCGCTGGCTGCCATGCCACTCTTAATGTGAGGTAGCGGGCATGCGGGGGACCCGGATGCAGAAGCATGCACCGCTGTCAGGGGTATGGGTGGGTTCTGCGGTGAGCGTGAGTCCCATGCGGGCTGCGAGCCGTGCTGCGATGGAGAGGCCGAGGCCGCTACCGGTGGGGCGTTGTCCGTTGTAGCGGTGGTAGAGGACGCCGCGGTCGAAAGCGACGGAGGTGTCGTCGGCCGTGAGGCCGGGACCGCTGTCGCGCACCTCGATGAGGATCATGCTGGCCGAGCCGGGGGACTGGTCCGCAGGTTGCCCCGGGCCGGCGGTTGTGGCTGGTTCTTCGACCTTGACACGGAGGGTGAGCGGTTTCCCGCGTGGGGTGATGCGCAGTGCGTTGCCCACGAGCCCGTCGATGATTTGGCGTAACCGCTGCGCGTCCGTGGTGGCCAGCAGGGGTTCACTGGGTGCTGCTTCGGGCAGCTGGAGGGTGAGTTCCACCCCGGCCTCCGTGGCTGCCCCTTGCCATGTCCGCTGTACTTGTTCCAGGAGGGCTGCGACGTCGACGGGTTGGAGGTCCAGGGTGAAATCGTCCGCTTCCAGTCGGGCCAGTGCGAGCAGGTCGCGGACAAAACCATCGAGACGGTCAGTCTCCGCGGATAGAGTTCGCCCGATCCGGGCGGTGTCCTCCGGGGGGATCAGCCCGTCTTCGAGGGCTTCGGCGTAGCCGCGCATGGCGGTGAGTGGCGTGCGGATCTCGTGGGAGATGGACAGCAGGAATTCACGTTGCCTGCCTTCGCTGGCCAGCAGGGCCTGATCGAGGGTGTTAATGGCTTCTCCAACGTCGCGGACCTCGGTAACCCCTGCTGGGTCAACGCGAACGGTCCGTTCGCCGGCAGCCATCCGCCGAGCGGCCGCTGCAGTCCTCACCAGGGGGCCGGAGAGGCGCCGGGCAAGCAGTGTTCCGGCCAGCACCGCGATCAGCAGCCCGGCCGCGAGGGCCAGCAGGGTGCGTTGGAGGAGCTGGGATGAGGCGGCATTCACGTCTTCGATGGACCTGCTCAGCACGATCCCGCCGCTCCTGGGGAGGGCCCTTGCCTCCACAAGGAGTTGGGCACCGTCATGGACAACTGTCGCGGACACCTTGTGGCCGGAAAGCACTTGTTGAATATCGGCTGGACTCACGAGCTGTGTGGCTGGCCCCCGGACGGTGCCGGTGGCGGTGATGGTGGACAGTTCGTAGGTGTCAGGTCCAAGAAGGTGCCTCTCGCGAAGGTCCAGCGCCTGGGAGGCAACGGGTGCCGCGGCGAAGGCGTCGGCTTGGCGGGAGAGCTGCTGTCTGGCCTGCTCAACCGCTGCAGAGCGGATCAGTGGGTAGGCGGTGCTTCCGGTGACCAGTACGGCCAGGACAGCCACCGCTGCGGTGACGAGCGTGATACGTCCTGCCAGTGAACGCAGCCAGCCCGTCGCGGGGTTCCTGCCGTTGTGGTCAGTGTGACGCGCAAGCTCCCCGTTGCCAGCGTCACGGGTTTTCACGTGCGGCCGCCATCGACAGAGTATCCAACACCCCGCAGGGTGCGGATGGGGTTGCTGCCGCCTAGTTTGGAGCGAAGCTGGGCGATGTGTACGTCCACGGTGCGCCCTGCCGTGTAGCTGGCCTGCCCCCAGACGGAAGACAGAAGCTGTTCGCGGCTGAACACCCTCCCCGGGCTGGCCATCAAATAGGCGAGCACGTCGAATTCCTTCGCGGTTAGCTCCACCGCTGAACCGTCCACGCTGACGGTGCGGTGGCCCTGGTCCAGGGTTACGGAACCAACCTGCAGGACGCCGCTGCCGCGGGCGCCCGCGCTTCGGCGGAGGACCGTCTTGAGCCTGGTAACCAGCTCCCGAGGTGAAAACGGTTTGGTCATGTAGTCGTCCGCGCCCAGCTCCAATCCCAGCAGCATGTCCACCTCTTCGTCGCGGGCCGTGACAAAAATGATCGGTGTCCAGTCCTCCTGGGTGCGCATCCGACGGCATACCTCGATTCCGTCGATGCCAGGCAGTCCGATGTCCAACACGACGGCGACAGGTCGAAGACTCCTGATCCGTTCCAGCGCGCCTTCACCGGTGGGTTCCACGTGCACGCCGAACCCCGCTTGGCTCAGATACAGCCGTTGCACGTCGGCGATCGCACGCTCGTCTTCCACGATCATCACGAGACCACGGGACGGCATCGCATCGGGAGTGGATGGTTGTTCCATGCTTCCATTGAACGCTCTGTTGTGGTCGGCGACGCAGGAAGGGCCCCATACTTTACCGTCCCCTTACATTCCCCGAACTTGTCCCGGACGTCGGCAGGCGATAGTGGAACGGTCAGGACCCATCCGGGCCCAACCCACCAGGGTCCCAGCGGATCACTCAGGAGAAGTCATGAACAACAGGCGAATGCCAAGTGGAGACGTTATCGGTCGATGGCGGATGCGCGGCGCTGCCGTGGCGACAGCTGCTGTCCTTCTCGGGGGAGCAGCAATTGGGGCAACAGCTGCCTCGGCAGACGGTCAGAGCCCATCCCCTTCTCCAAGCGCGTCATCCTCAGCCTCGACGGCGGGACCGGACAGCGCGAGCCACGCTAAACGTCCATTTGCCCGAGCCCTTCCAGCCGTGCTGAGGGTCAGCATCCGGGCTGAGGCCGGGTTTGGGGACAAAGCCCATGAGGTGGCTTACCTCTTGATCCACCACCCCAAGGCGTTCAGCAAACTCCCCGCAAATCTTCAGACCGACTTGAAGACCTTGGAAGCAGCCCCGGCATCAGAGCGCGACGCAGACGCCTCAAAAATCAAGGACACCGCCCTCAACGGAGGCTACGGCGAGCAGATACAGAAACACGCAAAAGACATCCAGACGAAACTGGCCCAGACACCAGCAAAGTCCCAATAGAGGGCTAGGTCAGCAAAGTCCCAAGGCTCAAGTACCGCAAGGATGGAGCATGAAATGACGACTGGTACGGTCAAATGGTTCAGCACGGAAAAGCGTTTCGGGTTCATTGCCCCCGACGACGGTTCAGATGAGGTCTTCGCCCACTACTCGGCGATCGTCAGTGGCGGGTACCACTCCTTGGAAGGGAACCAGCGTGTCCAGTTCGATGTTGTGCAGGGCTCCAAAGGACCCCAAGCGGACAATATCCGTCCAGTGGGGTGGCCGCGATAGCCAAGTTCCATCATTCCGGATGGCCCTACACGGTGCGCAGCGCTGGGGCCTTCGCCATCCCTCGTGGAGGACATACGCATAGACGCCCAATGGATCTCTTCGGGACCCTCAAGGCGACTGGAGGCGATGATCTTCTTTACATTGGCGGTTGGCTTGACCTGGGCATGGGGCCGCAGGTTCTGCACGCACCGGAGATGGCCGGCTGCTATTTCAGGGTACAGTTCACAGACCCGTCGACAAGCGCCAATTTTGCTTAGATCGGCAAACGGGCCACGGGAACCGAAGCCGCCGACTACGTTCTTGGGAACGACTAATTTTCCATGAGCCAGGACTTTGTTACTGGTGGGGCCAACCCCACCCTGCTTGGAAATCGAGTACTACAGTTGATGTATGGCTGCCAGCCGCAATCCACTCGATGACCTGCGCGAAACCATCGGCCACCTGGCCAATCAGCTCAAGCTGCCCGGTTCGGAACGCGTCGACGACCTGGTGGGCGATCTCATCGGTGCGAGGCCCGGCCCGGCCCGGCCGCTGTCCGAGGTACAGGCCGAACTCGATGCGCTCGTTGGACTGGAGACCGTGAAGGAACAGGTGCGGGGTCTCGTTGCATTGCTCCAGGTTCAGGCCCGCCGCAAGGCGCACGGCCTTCCGGAGGTTGCCACATCCCAGCACCTGGTGTTCCTCGGAAACCCGGGCACGGGCAAGACGACGGTGGCGCGGCTCCTGGCCGAGATGTACCGCGCGGTCGGTCTGTTGCAGAAGGGGCACTTGGTCGAGGTCGACCGTTCGGGCCTGGTGGGGCAGTACGTCGGGGCGACCGCGATAAAGACGGACCGGGTGATCCGGCGTGCGCTGGACGGTGTCCTGTTCATTGACGAGGCCTATGCGCTGGCCCCGGAGGACGGCCGGATGGACTTCGGACCGGAGGCGATCGAGGTCCTGCTCAAGCGGATGGAGGACCACCGCCACCGCCTGGTGGTGATCGTTGCCGGGTACCCGCGGTTGATGGAATCCTTCTTGCTCTCCAACCCCGGACTGCGCTCCCGGTTCGCCCGCGAGATCACGTTCCCCGACTACTCCGTCGACGAACTCCAGACGATCTTCCACCAGATGCTGGCCCAACACGAGTACACGCTGGAGCCGGGTGCGGACCAGATGCTGCGTCGTATCCTCACCGGGCTCCACGCGGGCGAGGACTCCGGCAATGCACGGTTCGCCCGCACGTTGTTCGAACAGGCGCTCAACCGCCAGGCGCTGCGGCTGTCACTCGACGAGGAACAAAGTCTCGACGCGCTGGATCGTGAGGCCGTCACGACGCTCACCGCGGACGACATCGTCGAGGCCGCGCTGGCCTTGGGTGAGGTGCCGGAGCCCGAACCGGAACCGACGCCGGAACGGGAACAGTCACGCTGGTGGCGCTGGCTGCTCTGACCGGATCTGTGGTGGCTATCAGGCCGAATGCCCAGCACCCTGGACGCGCAACCATTCCAGCTCGACGCGAACCGGAAACTCGCCGATGTTGAGCTGTCCGCCCGCCAGTGGCTTGCCGTCAACGCGGATGGATGCGGTACGGGGGAGCCGCACCCGCGTCCCCGCCGCCGGCGCCAGCCAGTCGGCTCCAGGAAGTCGACGCACCGTGAAGGAGGCACCTTGCGTGTCCCAGTCAAGACGATCGACGGCGAGCCCTCCGCGTGCGCGAAGTCCCGTCACGGACCCGCGCGGCCATGCGGCAGGTACCGCCGGCAGTACTGACAGCGAATCGGTGGTGGACCCGAGCAACATCGAGGCGACGAGTCCTGGAAGTCCTCCGCTTGCGTCCAGGTTGAAAATCCTGCCCGCATCGTGCGTTGTTGTGAGCGTCGGGCTCCAATGATCGATCGCGAGCCAGTTGACGCAGGTCTCGGCCGCCGCAGCATCACCGAGCGCTGCGGCGGCCATCCCGAGCTGGACGAGGCCGAAAGCCATCTCCATACGTCCTGGCGGCGCGGTGGGCGCCTCAGCACGCCAGGCTATCTTTTTCCTCACGGTTTCGGAGGCGGCTGCACGCAATCGCTTCGCCTCCTCGCCGTCGCCGCCAAAGGCCGGATCGATCTCATACCACAGCGGGTAAAGCTGGGAGGTGTGGCGATGCGCGATGTTCTCGTTCCACAGTGGGTCGAGCCATTCGGCAAGTGTGCCGTCACCTGCGACGCGATAGGCCGGCAGGTGGTGCAGGACACGTGACCATCGTTCATCCAGGGAGTCGTCGCCGCGGGCGCGGCCAAGCAGTGCGGTCGCCCGGGCAGCATCGCGAAGAATCGCGACGTCGATGGTCGCGTCCGTCGCGAGGGGGATTCGCGCCGTTCCCGGTGTGTTCTCGGGTGAATAAGAAGGGACAATCCTGCGCACGCCGTCGACCTCAGGAAATGCGGTTTCAGCAAAACGGAGGACGCCTTCGGCCAGTTCCCACACTCTGTCATCCACGATTGATCGATCGCCGGTAGTGGCCACCGCATCGGCTACGACTCGCAGAACCCAGCCGCCGCACCCGGTCCAGAACAGGTGGGGATATTGCTCGGCGAAATGGTTGGCGCGGCCGTGGGTCGACATCCGCGATGGTAGTAGCATTCCCTCGGCACCGAAGACCAGTCGTGCGTTATCCCGGTAGTCGTCAAGATGCGGGAGTACGAGGTTGAGGAGCGACAGGGCAAGCTCCGGGGTGCCTGTTGGAGTCATACCTGCCATGGCGCCATTCTGTACGTTGCCGTTCAGGGTGTAGTCGGCCGACCAAGCAGGCCGCCAGGTTCCCTGCCAGACACCCTGGAGGGTCGGCGGCAGCTCGCCGGTGGAGGCGATGATGTTCGCCCGTCCGCTCAAATACGCTGCCTCGACCACCCGGCGTCGCGCATTTTCGTCACCGGCGCGGGCCCTTGCCCAAAGTTCCTCGGTTCGTGTCTCGGACGAGCCGGTTTGCAGATCGAGGATTGACGCGGCAGTGAGGGGATAACGCGCTTCCCGCTGCCCGTTGCGGACTTCATCCCACGACGTCGGAATGGCGCCGGCCGCCTTAGCGTTTCGCCCGGTGGGCGGCAGCGTGATGTCGACGCGGATCAGTCGCGGGACCTCGGGCCCCGTCTGTGCACCCGAGCGTGTAACGTCTCCATCGACCTCCCACG
The DNA here is from genome assembly GCA_050627125.1 of Arthrobacter sp. 21a14. Taxonomy (GTDB): domain Bacteria; phylum Actinomycetota; class Actinomycetes; order Actinomycetales; family Micrococcaceae; genus Arthrobacter. Next base: position 3,165,244 of record CP192487.1, read on the forward strand.
TCGTCCCCGTCACTGCCGTAACGGCAGCACGGATGGCAGTGGGCCCATCGCCTGCAGAAGCCACGAGTAAGCCACGGGCCCCACCCTCGAAAATCGCGTTGACAGCGGCTGAAGCGTCGGGAACCCCGGTGTCAAAGGACGTCGGCTCGCCGGCACCCAGGCTTAGCTCGACAATGCTGGTGCTTTCGCGTTCCGCCTCGAGCGCAAGCAGGACAGACTCGCTACCGTGCGGGGCGATGAGCCGGAGCGCGTGCCGTCCAAGTTCGAGATCGGCCCACTCGATCGCGACCTCACCAAGAAGCGGATCTATGGTCCGCTGCGACATAGAGACGCCGCCGGGGGTATGTATAGTCAGTGTCGCGCAGAGACCGAGGGGGTCGGTCCAGATCAGGCCGTCGCCGTACCCGCTTGCGCGGACGCCGTCACTGAGCGCGCTGCTTGCGGTGTCAGCATCACCAGAGAGTAGGGCGTCCCGCAGCCGCCCCCGCACAGGAGCGAGGTCGGGTGCGTCAGGTCGCGGATTCACGGGGAGGAAGTAGTTCTCGTGCGCGAGGGAAATGGTGATGGCGTCGGCAGGACCGTACGCAACGGCACCGACCCGACCACTGCCGACGATAAGCCCTTCCTCCCAGGTAGGCGCGTTCGTGGCCGTCACGAAGACGAGTCCCTGGTTTGCGGTGGCAGCGGGAAGGCCAGTCATCAAGCCGACTCGCGCTGGACCAGGGAAGTGCTCAGAACTGGCCGTCGGTCGACGTCGCGCCCACGCAGGACCGCGAGTATGGTCTCGGCGGCGACGCGGCCCATATCCTCCAACGGCTGTCGAACTGTCGTGAGTGTGGGGTCCATGGTAGTCGCAATGGAGACGTCGTCGAAGCCGATCACGGCGACATCGGACGGGACCTGCCGACCCGCGGCCTGGAGGACCCGAACCGCGCCGCTCGCCATCAGGTCGGAGGACGCGAAGACGCCGTCGAGGTCCGGGTATCGCTTGAGGAGCCGCGCCATCGCGGCTGAACCGCTCATGAGGGTGAAGTCGCCATGCACGATCGGGCTGTGGTCGATGCCGAGCTCCGTGAGCTCGTCGCGCCAGCCCCTGATGCGCTCGCGGGCTGGCTCCATATCGTTCGGTCCTGCAATGATGCCCAGCCTTCGCCGTCCGGCGTCGGCCAGCGCACGGGCAGCGAGCCTTCCGCCACCGTAGTTGTCAGAGTCGATGACGATCGCGTCGGGAGCAAGTGGGACGCGGGGTTGGCCAACCCACGCGATCGGAATGGGGGAGTCGATGAGTGGCTGCGCCAGATGTGTGATCTCGTGCTGAAGGATGACGATCGCACCGTCTATCGCCCCTGATCGCAGAAACCGTGGGATACGGTCGCCGTCGTCGTGGTCGGCCGGGACCAGGATGGGTTGAACCTCGCCGGCGTAGAGGCCCTTCGCAGCGCCCTTGAGGACCGAGGTGAAGAACGTGCCCGTTAGGCTGTCCAGCTCGTTGAAGGCGACGATGAGCGCGATCGCCCCCGCGCGCCCGCCGCGCAGCATGCGAGCTGCGCTGTTGGCTTCGTAGCCCAACTTCTTGGCGGCGTGCTCGACGGCCGCAGCCATTGTGGCGTCGACGTTCGTTTCACCCGCGAGTACCCGCGCAGCCGTGGCTCGGGACACGCCTGCGATTTTGGCAACATCCACCAGGGTGGGTCTTGGCATTGTGCATCCTTCTGAAGGTTATCGACGTTGGACCTTGGTTCATTGAAGCGCATCCCACTGGCGAAACTTTGTTATCCAACAGTATAGAGATCGATACCCCGACGATTGAAGTGTTGTCCCCAAAGCTATTGCGTGGCGTGAAACCGCAAGCTACGGTTGGGCCAGAGATCGTTCTCTGGCTCCAGACCGAACGCTCTGATATCACTTCCAAGGCCCCAACGAAGAGGAATTGTCGTGAAAAGAACCTCGACGGCGATAGCCGCCACTGCAGCAGCACTTGCCTCGCTCTCGCCGGATGCTCCTCCGGTGGCGGCGGAAAATCAGCCGACCCGAATGCGGAGGTATCCTTCTGGTCCTTTACAGGGATCAACGCGAAGGACAGCGTCAATGAGTACGCCAAGAAGGTACCCGGCGCGAAGGTCAAGCTGACTGAGGTCGGAAGCACCACCGAGACCGCAACTGCCCTCACCGCTGCGCTGGCCGGGGGCAAGGTCCCGGACCTCGTCATGATCCAGAATGACGACTTGCCCAAGTTTGTAGAGAACAGCTCCAACTTCCTGGACCTGCGCAGCCTGGGCGGCGACAACATCGCGCACGACTACCTCGGCTGGGCCGCCGGTGCTGCGACCGCGCCTGACGGCTCCGTCATTGGCATTCCGACGGATGTCGGAGGACTGGGTTTCGCCTACCGTGCGGATCTCTTCGAGCAGGCCGGTCTGCCGACGAACCCCGAAGAGGTCGCTGCCATGTGGAAGGACTGGCCCTCGTTCATCGAAATGGGACGGAAGTACACGGCCGCCACGGGTAAGCCCTTCGTGGACAACATTGAGACCAGCGTCTTCTTCTCGACCGTTAACCAGGTCAGCGAGAAGTACTATTCGGACGACGGAAAGCTCGTCTACGACACGAACCCCCAGGTGAAAGACGCGTTCGACGTCGCAGTCAAAACCCACGACGCCGGCATCAGCGCAGGTATTGCGGCGTGGTCCTCGGGCTGGGCTCCAGGCCGTGCGAACGGTGCCTTTGCCGTCACCATTGCTCCCTCATGGATCCTCAAGGGCATCAAGACTGATGCCCCTGACACCGCGGGCAAGTGGCGCATAGCCAGCGTGCCCGGCGTCGGTGGCAACTGGGGTGGCAGCGTAATTGCCATCCCGGCCCGCGCGGAGCACCCCGAGGCCGCCTGGCAGTACATCAAGACAATGATGTCGGCTGAGGGTCAAACGGACCACTTCACGCAGTCGGGCACTTTCCCGGCGGCGACCTCCGCCGTCGCAAGCCAGTCAGTCCTGGACTACACCGACCCCTTCTTCGGAGACTCGAAGATCGGAAAGGTTATGGCCACCTCCGTCCAGCAGTTCCCGTCGTTCTATAACGGCCCCGACACGACACCGATCAACGGTGCGCTCCTGAACACCCTCGTCCAGCTGGAAGCCGGCGGTGTCACGTCCGATAAAGCCTGGCCGACTGCCCTCCAGACGGCCAAGCAGGCCATCGGCGGCTGATCGTCCCACCCACCCGAGTGGCCCGGCGCAGACAGGGCCGGGCCACTCTTCGACGGAGGTACACCTATGTCATCGGCCACAGCCACTCTCTCCCGCAAACAGCGCAAAGCCCCGATTCAGAAAGCCAGGCGGATCCGTAACCCGCTCGCTGAGCGAATCGCTCCCTACGCGTACGTTGCACCCTTCTTCATCATCTTCATTGTCTTTGGACTTTTCCCCCTCGTCTTCACCTTTTACGTCTCGCTGTTCGACTGGAATCCCATCGGAAAGCAGACCTTCGTCGGCTTTAGGAACTTTGAGCAGCTCTTCGCCGACGGACGGTTCTGGAATGCGCTACTGAACACGTTCGGGATCTTCCTGATCTCGACGATTCCGCAGCTGCTTCTAGCGCTTTTTCTCGCGCACCTGCTCAACCATGCGCGTCTTCGCTGGGCGAACTTCTTTCGCATGGCACTGCTTGTTCCTTACATCACCTCCGTCGCAGCGACCGCGATCGTCTTCGCTCAGATCTTCGACAAGAACTTTGGCCTCATCAACTGGTTCCTGGGGCTGTTCGGGCTCCCGTCGGTGAACTTCCTTGCCACCAACTACGGCTCCTGGATCCTTATCTCGGCAATGGTCATGTGGCGCTGGTTCGGGTACAACACACTGCTTTACCTGGCTGGATTGCAATCGATGCCCCGGGAGATGTTCGAGGCGGCCTCCGTGGACGGCGCTTCGAGCTGGCAGCAGTTCCGGCATCTGACGATCCCGTCGCTGCGCCCCATCATCGTGTTCAGTGTCATCATGTCAACCATTGGCGGGCTGCAAATCTTCACGGAGCCGCTTCTCGTATCGCCCGAATCCGGCCTCACCTGCGGGGCGGGGCGACAGTGCCAGACCCTGTCCCTCTTTCTCTACGAGCAGGGCTTCGGCCTCTTCAAGTTTGGTTATGGTTCCGCAATCGGCGTCGTGCTGTTTGTGATCGTCGTTCTCGTATCGCTCCTTAACTTCTTCCTGTCCACACGTACGAGAAAGGCCAGCTGATGTCCGATGTAATCGATGAGGTCATCCCGCAGCAGCTGCCCGCGCCTGGAGTGAAGCCGGCCCATCACCCTAGGAGACGCGGCAAGCGCGGAGTTAGCCGGCGCGTGTACGTGTTCCTCGCCCTCGCCGTCATCGTGTCGGTGTTCCCGCTGTACTACATGTTCGTCATCGCGTCTGCGGGAGCCACAGCTGTGACCTCAATCCCGCCCCGGATGTACCCGGGCACGCAGTTCTTCGACGTCGCCGCGGAGGTGTTCGATACCGTCCCGTTCTTCGCTTCGCTGATCAACAGCGTGTTCGTCTCGCTAACGATCGCGGTCGTTTCCGCGATCATGTGCGCGATGGCAGGCTTCGCATTCGCCAAGCTTCAGTTCCCCGGCCGGAATGTGTTGTTCCTCATCGTCCTGTTGACGATGACTGTCCCTGCGCAGCTCAGTGTGATTCCGCAGTATCTGATCATTTCCGGACTTGATTGGGTGGACACGCTGCAAGCAATCATCGTGCCCGGGCTGGCCAGTGCGTTCGGTATCTTCTGGATGCGTCAACATATGGCGACCACCGTGAGCGACGAGCTTATCCAGTCGGCCCGGATTGACGGTGCCAATTCGTGGCAGATGTTCTGGGGGATCGCCTTCCCGGTGGTGCGTCCGGCCGCGTTCGTGCTTGGACTGATTACGTTCACCAGCGTGTGGAACGACTTCATGTGGCCGTTTATTGTCCTGAAATCCCCGGAGCTGTTCACCGTGCAGATCGCACTGAAACAACTCCAGGCCAACCGTACGATTGATGTTGCCTTGGCCATGGGCGGCTCGTTCCTGGCTACGCTGCCGCTGCTGATCGTGTTCTTTTTTGTGGGCCGCCGCATGGTGTCCGGGATTATGGACGGGGCGTTCAAGGGCTGATGCTGCACCACACTTCCAGCCCAAATGCATTGCCCGATACCGCTCTCACGGATAACCCCGGTCAGCAGGGCTGGCGGGATCGCTTTCTCCCTGCCTGGGAACGCGCTTGCTTGCTTACCGCCGAGCTGACCCTTGAAGAGAAAGCGGCCCAGCTAGGATCCGTTTGGCTTACCGATTCCGCGGACGATTTCGCGCCCAAGCTGGAGGGCGGTGTTGAGTCCGGCGCCGATCCGTTTGAGGGTGGACTCGGGCAGCTGACTCGCGTTTTCGGCACGGAACCGGTCACCGTCGCGGAGGGAGTGCGCCGCCTCCGCGAATTACAGGAGCGTGTCGTTGCCTCCAACCGCTTCGGCATTCCAGCCATCGCACACGAGGAGTGCCTCACCGGGCTTGCAGCCTATGGCGCCACTGCATTCCCGACGCCCCTCGCCTGGGCGGCCACCTTCGACGAGGAACTGGTCCACCGGATGGCGGAAGCGATCGGCTCCGACATGCGCGCACTGGGCATCCACCAAGGTCTCGCTCCCGTGGTGGATGTGGTGAAGGACTACCGCTGGGGCCGCGTCGAAGAGACCCTCGGTGAAGACCCTTACCTCGTGTCGCAACTGGGTGCCGCGTACGTTGCCGGACTGGAGAGCACGGGGATCATTTCGACGCTGAAGCACTTCGCCGGCTACGCAGCATCCCGGGGTGCCCGTAACCACGGCCCTGTCAGCATGGGTGCGCGTGAGTTCGCTGACACTGTACTACCACCATTTGAGGCCGCGCTGCGCCAAGGAGGTGCCCGCAGTGTCATGACGTCGTATACGGATATCGACGGCGTGCCGAGCAGTTCAAACGGGCAACTCCTGACGACGTTGCTGAGGGAGCGTTGGGGCTTCGAGGGCACCGTGGTGGCGGACTACTGGGCTGTGCCGTTCCTCTCAGCGATGCATCACGTCGCGGTTGATACGGCCGACGCGGGCCGCCTTGCCCTGAGCGCAGGAGTCGACGTCGAACTTCCGCGGACAGCGGCGTATGGTGAGTTGCCGCGCTTGATCCGAGATGGTGTCGTGGACGAACACGACCTCGATCGCTCGGTCCAGCGCCACCTCCGGCACAAGTTCGAGCTGGGGCTGTTCGATGACGTACACCTTGTGCCGCTCGATGCCGAAAGCGTCGATCTCGACAGCGAGCACAATCGGGAGATTTCTTCGCGCATTGCAGAGGAGTCCGTAGTGCTGCTGCGTGAGGAGGGCGCTCTGGCGCTTCTCAGTTCGGGGAACATTGCGGTCCTCGGCCCCGCGGCTGACCAATTCCGCAGCCTCGTTGGATGCTACGCGTTCCCCAACCATGTACTTTCGAAATACCCTGGCCACGATCTCGGCATCAAGATTCAGACTGTGCTGGCCGCTATCCGCGAGGAGTTCGGTGCGGAACGTGTGCAATTCGAGGTCGGTGCTGAAATCACGTCCGAGGACTCCGACGCCCTTTCCGCAGCTGTTGCGCTTGCCCGCGACAGCGACGTAGCGGTCGTGGTGGTTGGAGACATTGCCGGGCTGTTCGGCGACGGCACCTCGGGCGAAGGCTGCGACGCCGCGGACCTTCGGTTGCCCGGCGGACAGGATGGACTCGTCACCGCCGTTCTCAACACTGGAGTGCCCACTGTCCTGGTCGCCTTGTCCGGCCGCCCGTACGCCCTTGGTGCCTACGGGAAGGCGCGTGCCATTATCCAAGCATTCTTCCCCGGAGCCGATGGCGCCGCTGCGGTTGCTGGAGTGCTGTCCGGTCGCGTCCAGGCAACAGGACGCCTGCCCGTGCAGATCCCGCGCTATCCCTACGCCTCGACGACGTACCTGCAGCCAGCGCTCGGGCTCTCGAATCCCGGAATCACCGCGCTGGACAACACGCCGCTGTACCCGTTTGGGTTCGGGCTCACCCGGGGCGCGATCGTCTACGAAACCATCACCGCCGCCGCGCACCTCAGCACTGATGGCTCGCTCGTCGCGGACGTGACGATACGCAACGACGGCGATGACACCGTGGAGGTCGTCCAGCTCTACGCCGCGTTCCCGTCTGCCCCAGTGGTTCGCCCGGCCGTACAACTCATCGGATACGCTCGGATTCCGATCGGGTCCGCTGAGTCGCGGACCGTCTCCTTCCACGTAGACGCCGCCCGACTCGCGATCACAGGTGTTGACGGGACGCTGGGGGTGGACCCCGGTCCGCTGCGGCTCGTCGCCGGCCCCTCGGCTGCCGAAGCCGCGGTATCAGCTGAGGTGACCACCATCGGCGAACGACGATTGCTGGCAAAGCGCGTCCTGCGCACACCATGGTCGATCGCCGCCGCGACTGGCTAGAGAAACGTCCGCCCCGACTCGGGCTCGAGTCTGTGGCACGCTTCCGGAAAGCCTTCAGTCGCGGCAGTCGGGCCAGAGTTGGCGGCTCGTTTCCTGAATGCCAAAGCCACAGGATTTGGGTCGCGGGTCCGTCTCGGAAGGAGTCCTGCACCCCGTCGTCGGATGTGTGACTCCGCTCGACACTTTGACCGGTGAGCTTCCCTTGGGGGCTCCGCCAACGGTCGGGGTGGCTGTTATCCGCTTCATGGCTCCTCCTGCATCCTGCTGGTTCAACCATGCTGCAACTGGATCAAGAGTTCCCCTGGTTTTGCGCAGCTTCGGCAAAGTTTATGGACAGGAAAAGGCGGCAAGCCGCGGGGGTGGGGCAGGGCGTTGCGTTGTAGCAATCCCATCTTGTTCGTCCCGCCTGCTAGATCCCGGCCAAAGTGCTGACAGCGCAGATTGCTCCTTCGGCGCTCCGCGCCTCGGCCCCGTTGGCCAGGCCATCCGGCCCCGGAACGATCGAGAATGTCTGGGGTTTGGTCATCGGGGAGGCCAGCCGGTAGCTAAAGGTTTTACCCGTCAGGTCGATTCCTTCACGGCGCATGTGCTCACCCATCATCAGAGCCAGAAGAGGTCCGTGGATCACCAATCCGTCGTAGCCCTCATTCAGGCACCAGTCGAGGTCGTAGTGAATCCTGTGCGCGTTATACGTCAGTGCGGAGAATCGGAACAGCAGGCGTTCATCGGCGGCTTGCTCCAGCACAGGGCCCTCGGGTGGGGGCGGCGGGGTTTGCGGGTTGGGCAGTGAGCCGCTGCCTGGGGCCCGGTAGACAATGTCCTGTTCTTCGCGGATCACCAGACTATTGTTTTGGAAGACTTCGTGGCGAACGGTGGTGAATGTCAGCGGCCCTGTGCGGCCGGCTTTCTCGACTGATCCGGCCACGGCAATGACTTTTGTGGCCGGGGTTCCGATCTTGAGTTGGCCGAAGGTGGAGACGCGACCCCCGGCAAACATCCTGCGCCGCCCCGGCCCAGGTGGGGCCGGAATACCCACAGTGGGATGACCATCCGGCCCCAGGTCGCTCTGCCGGTTGCGTTCCAGAAGGTAGAGCCAGTGCCATAGCGGAGGGACTGTTGTGCCCTCGTCGAAGGGCACGTTTATGTCCAGTGCGGCCGCAAGGGATTCAACGGGTTCCGCGGCGATGCGTTCAGTGCGTTCGACCCGCTCGGTCAAGGTAGTTGGTGTCATGTCGAGTCTCACTCCAGATGGGTAGAGGGGTTGCGCTGAGGGCGCTGATCAGTTTGTCGAGGGTGGATGCTGAATCCAGGTTCTCCACCGCCTCGATCAGCTGCGCTGCTGCCGCGTTGCCGTACGGGCGCAGAAGGGCCTGTGCTTTGGCGACGACCTCAGCGTGGGTCATGGGGTTCTTTTCGGAGCCTTTGGCATCGGTGGGGTTTCCGGCCAGAAGCGTGATTTTTTCGCCGGACTTCAGGTCAAAATCGAGGCGGGGCCCATCTTCCAGTTGGATCGAGGAGTCCAACACCATCGAGATCTTGGCGAAGGTCTCTTGGATCCGGGGTTCCGAAATGCGCGGTGGGTCGAATTGCTCCAACCCTACTGAGCGGTTCTCCAGCGCCACGCTGATGGCGTAGGGCAAGCTGAATTGGGCATCAAACACGGTCTCAATGGGGTCAACATTGAGCATGTTGATCGCAGTTTCGCCCGCGGTAACGGTGATGGAGAGTACGTCGGAGGGTTGCAGATCGCGTTCAGCGACCAGCTTCAGCACCGCGTCAACCGCTGAGTGGCTGCCTCGGCAACAGGCATAGGGCTTGAGATAGGACGTGGAGACGTTGAAGGTCTCACCAAGACCCGCTGTGACCCGTTCCGGGAAACCCCGGCCGTCCCCATAGGTGGCAAATATCCCACCCCATGGAGCCTCGAAGAGCCGATGAGGGCCGGTAATGCCCGCTCGGGCCAGAAACGCTGCGTCGATTCCTGACTCGCCGGCTTTGCCTGGGTGCACCCGCTTGGTCCAGGCGCCATCTTCTATGAAGGCCCAGACCCCTCCAGTGAATGAGCCGGCAATGCCGAGCGCATTCGCGAAGGTGGCCGCGTCAAGATGCAGGATTTTTGCGGACGCCGCAGCCGCAGCAAAGGTGCCAAATGTGCCCGTAGAGTGCCAGCCCCGGTCGGTATGCGCGGCAAATCCGCCGATGCCCTGCAAGAGCCGATAACTGACGTCATAGCCCGCACAGGCGGCGACGATCAAGTCCTTGCCGCTTGCGCCGACCAGTTCTGCGGCAGCGATCGCGGCTGGCAAAGTTGCCGAGCCGGCGTGTCCTGGTCCGCCGCCGTCGTCGAAGTCCCGTGCGTGGGCCGAGGTTCCATTGGCAAGTGCCGCGTGGGCCGGGTTCAGCCGTCCGCGGGTGCCCCAGATGAGGCATGGACCACCGTTTGACATACCGCAGAGGGCGTTGCGGACACGGCGCGATTCCTCCGAGGGGATACCTGCCATAGCCACGGCCAGTGTGTCGAGGATGTGGTCTTTCATAGCGGAAACCACATCCCGTGGGAGGTCGTCGTAGGTGGTTCCGGCCCAGTATTCGGAGAGAACTTCTGTGATGGATGGTTCGGAGTGGGATTCAGGTGACATGAATGACCTCAGCTTCTGCCGCCAAGATCGACGGTTAGTTTCTTAATCGTCCACCGTCCGGCGGTCTGGCTTATTGCTGATTCGGATTCCACGACGCTGGCCTGGGGGTAATGGCGCGCGAGGTGTGAGACGACCTCTTCGATTTCCACCTTGGCCAGTCCTTGACCCAGGCAGTTGTGCGGGCCCGTGCTGAATGTGAGTGGCTGGTTTCGCTCGCGGCCCAGGACGAATTCGCCGGGGTTTTCGAACCGTTCAGGGTCTCGGTTGGCTGACCAGACGGCCACGTGCACATCGGCGCCGGACGGGATGGTGATCCCGCCAACCTCCATGTCCTCAGTCGCAATCTTGCTGATAACGCCGGTCCGGGGATATAGGCGGAGCGCTTCCACCACTGCGCTAGGTATCCACGTAGGGTCGGCAACAATTTGATCCCAGACTTCCCGGTTGCGCAGCAAATTCCAGACGACGAGGCCGATCTGGTGGCCCGTGTTCACGGAACTTGCTTCAAGCATCGAGGTTGCCTCGTCGAACAGTTCCTGTGCGGTGAGCTTTCCCTCGTCTGCGAGTGCCATCAGGTGGGAGAGCATGTCGTCGCCAAGGCCCAGACCACGCTTTCGCTCCATCAGATCGTTGAGGTACCGGAACAGTTCGTCGTAGGCCGCGAGGATATCGGGTTTCAGGCTGGGATCCCTCGCCAGAAGCGCCAATGTCCGTTCTGACAATTCCTGTACCTTGGGTGCGTCGGATTGCGGAGCTCCCGCTAAATGGCAGTAGACCAAGGAGGGGATTCTGCGATCAACCCCGGCATGGAAATCCACCGGCTTCGTTTCCTCGAGGTCGTTGAAGATGCCTGTCACGATGTCCGTGAGGACGTCGCGGGTGTTCTGCACTGTTGCCGGGCCCATGAAGCGGGCAAGCGGAGTGCGCAACCGCAGTTGCTGGGCTCCGTCTTGCATGATGATGCTGCGGGCTCGAAATCCGTGGACAGAGCCGTCGTTGATGCCGAACTCTTCCATCAGCCGCAATGCTGAGTTGGCAAACCGTGGATTGCGCAGCACCTCGGTAGAGAGTTGGTAGGACAGAACGGCGTAACCATCGGATCCGACCGCGATTCCTCCATCGGGTAGTGCGCCGCCCGGGTGGTCGGTTGCCTGTGGAGAGAAGAGGTCGAATGCTGGCACTGTGGTTGTCATGACCGCGAGATCGCTCCCATCGGGCAGCAAAGGATGACTTCTTCAAGCTCGCTTTCGCGATCGTCTTCGACGTCGGAAGCCAGCTGTACCAGCGTGCCATCCTTCTCTATTTGGAACACGTCCGGCATTAAGGCTGCGCAGGTGCCGTTGGCATCGCAGCGCTGCAGGTCCACGTTGACTTTAATCATGGGGTTGCCCTTCCTCGGAATTATCGGGCCGGAGCAGCCCGGGTTTCCGGGCAAGGGGTGCGGCGACCATCTCGGTGTTTCAAGGTCTACCTTGCTGCCGGCCACGACATTTCACAAATACCTAAATTCCGGGAGACCCATCTATTCCGCATATACCTGAGATCGGAACCGCATCGGCTCGAGAGCGAAAGGCTATTCGCTTATACGGGGGTTTGATCGCCGGAAAACAGGGCTGTAAACCGCTCAGCTACGGGAGTTACTACGCCGTCGCGTCGCGTGACGATGGCAATTGGCACGTTGGGCCAACCCCCAACCACAGGAATTTGTGCGACATCCGGGTGGAGGCGGGCCATCTCCAAGCTGGAGAGGGATACTCCGACTCCGGCACCCACCAACTGTGCGGCAGTCATGACGGTCGGTACTTGGATCACCTCTGTCGGGTTTGCCCCCGAGGATGAGAACTTGTCGGCCCAGATTCGCCAGAGGATGCGCACTCCCGGAATCCGGGCGGGCAGGATCCAGGTGGCATCCGTCAGCGTCGCAACGTCCACTGGCGTGGTTTCCGAGAGGCCCCAGGATCTGGGTGCGATGAGCGTCAGCGGCAGTTCGTCCACAACCGTGATGTCGAAATGCTCTCCGTTGATGGGTTGCAGCGGCTCCTCGGCCACTATGGGCATGATCGCCAGGTCAAGGGTGCCATCGGCCAGCCGGTCCAGCTGCACTTTGGGATTGGCGTCTGTCAGGTCCAGGGTCACGTTTCGGTAGATCGAGAGAAACTCCGAGATTTTGGTACTGCCGATCCGCCATAGGCACATCGGTTCGCACCCGAGGTGGAGTTCGCCCGCAAGCCCCTGCCCCATGGCTTTGAGTGTGTCTGAGATTCTTCGCTCTTCAGCCAGAAGCCGGCGTCCGGCATGGTGCAGATACTCGCCCGCGGCGGTCAATTCGATGCCTCGGGGCTTCCTGTCGAACAGGGTCACTCCGAGCTCTTTTTCCAGCTTCGCCATAGCCATGCTCAAGGGCGGCTGGGATATCCGCAAGGCTTGGGAAGCCTCGGTGATGGAACCGTTCTCCGCCACCGCGATGAAGTATCGAACATTCCTGAGATCCATGCATTGAGTATATGGAAACCTCTACTAATTGGTATTTGATGTATGGCCAGATGTGGACGACCGTTGGTTGAGGGCAGCGACGCTCACGTCATTTCGCAGGTTTACAACGGAGGCATCATGGAATACCAGCAGCAGGTAATCGTGGCCGGAGCCGGTCCTACTGGTCTGCTCAATGCACTGGGCCTGGCACAGCAGGGACTGGACGTTACCGTCGTCGAACGCTCAAGGGAGCCAAGTGACGCCCCGCGGGCGATCCTCTACCACTGGTCCACGCTCGACGGTCTGGAACGTCTCGGCCTTTTCGACGACGCTTCACGGGCCGGGTTCCTGAAGCAGGATTATGCCCATCACGTCCGGGACACCGGTGAAACCATCAATTACGGTTTGAAGGCGTTGGAGGGTCGCGTAACCCACCCCTACAACCTGCACCTCGGCCAGGGTGCGCTGGCCTCGATCATTCTTCGCCACCTTGAGCAATTTCCCAACGTCCGCGTCCTCTGGGGCCACCAGATTACGGGGCTGACCCAGGATGAGGCAGCAGTGACAATCACGGCGGAGCATGACGGAAATCCTGTTAAGTTGCGGGCTCCCTGGCTCATAGGTGCCGACGGGGCGGGCTCTGCCGTAAGGAACGCCTTGAACCTGCCTTTTGAAGGTTTTACGTGGCCGGAGCGCTTTGTGGCTGCCAACATCCGTTTCCCCGACGACCGCAAGGGATGGGCCCAAACGACGTTCTACGTCGACGATGTTCTCGGAGCAATCATCGTGAAGATCGATAATTCCGGGCCCCACGGGCTGTGGCGCTACACCTACATGGAGGATGCCGTTCTACCCGAAGCAGGCGTGGTGGACCGTCTGCCTCGGTTCCTGGAACAGATATTCGGCCCTGAGGTGGCTGCCGGCATCACCCTGGATGCCATTGCGCCCTATCGTATGCACCAGCGAAGTGCTCCAACCTACCGGCTTGGCCGTGTTCTGCTTGCCGGTGATGCTGCGCACGCAACAAACCCGACAGGCGGCTTCGGGCTGACAATGGGGCTGTTCGACTCCTACCTGCTGAACGAGGCATTGGGCGCCGTGATCGCAGGAAATGCCGATGAGTCCATTCTCGATGCCTACTCCGAACTACGACGCGACGCCTTCATTGACAAGGCCAGTCCCCGCGCCACGGCAAACAAGCGGTTGATCTTTCACTCGTCAGACCCTGTTCAGAGGGATAAAGACCTGGAGCTGTTCCGGAGGATGGGCAACGATCCAGAACTGGCCGCAGAGGTCCTCTACTTCACCAAAACACTCGAGACACCCTCGCTTGTTGACGCCTAGGGCGCTTTCGCGTCCGTCAACAAGCCGGCACTTTCTACTTCAGGAGTTATCATCATGCTTCCTCTGAGCGGCATCACAGTCGTCTCGCTTGAGCAGGCGGTCGCAGCACCGTTTGCTACACGCCAACTCGCCGATTTGGGGGCCAGGGTCATCAAGATCGAGCGTCCAGACGTGGGAGACTTCGCCCGCGGGTACGACGAAACCGTCAAGGGCATGGCGAGCCACTTTGTTTGGCTGAACCGGTCCAAGGAGTCAGTCGCCTTGGACCTGAAGAGCCCGGAGGGTCACCATGCCGTGCACGAGTTGGTTCGCAGTGCTGACATCTTCGTGCAGAATCTGGCCCCGGGTGCGGCAGAACGTCTCGGGCTGGGCGCCGATGCCTTGCGTGCTGAGCGTCCGGAGCTGATCCACGTCTCAATTTCCGGCTATGGTGCCGACGGCCCGTATTCGTCAAAGAAGGCTTATGACCTCCTGGTGCAGTGTGAAGCCGGTCTGGTGTCCATTACCGGCTCTGAAGAGACCCCATCCAAAGTGGGGATTTCAATTGCGGATATCGCCTCCGGTATGTACGCGTACTCAGGCATCCTGACTGCGCTGCTTCAGCGCGGGCAGACCGGGGAGGGGGCAACCATCGAATTGTCGATGCTCGAGGCGCTGGGTGAATGGATGGGATACGCCATGAACTATGCGGTGTACGGCGGAACCGCACCACAGCGGACAGGTTCATCACATGCAGCCATCGCCCCGTACGGTCCTTTCACGTGTGGTGACTCGCAGCAGGTGTTCCTGGGAATCCAGAACGAACGTGAGTGGGCAACCTTTTGCGAGCGGGTCCTTGGCCGTCCGATGGTCGCCATGGATGAACGCTTCGCGCGGAACTCCCTGCGTGTAAAGCACCGAGCGGACCTCATGTTGGTGATAGAAGAGGGGCTCTCCCGGTACACGGCGGACCAGGTTGTGGACTTGCTTGAGAAGGCCGGGATAGCGAACGCGCTGCTGCGTGACATGCAGGGCTTCGCTGACCACCCCCAGCTGGCGGCACGCAACAGATGGCGGGAATATGACTCACCGGTCGGGCCCTTACGTGCCCTGATTCCTCCGGCCACGTTCGTTGGGCAGGAGCCTGTGATGGGTCGCGTTCCCAACGTGGGAGAAGACACCGATCGCGTTCTGGCAGAGTTCAAAGTGCTGGAAACAAGATGAGCAAGGACTCTTTAGCGATGCTTCAGAGCGCTCGCTCGTTCCTGTTTGTCCCGGGCGACCGGCCTGAACGGTTCTCAAAGGCGCAAACTTCCGGGGCTGATGTGGTCATCCTCGATTTGGAAGACGCCGTCAGCGCTCGCAATAAGGATTCGGCCTTGCTGGCCGTCACCTCCTGGTTGTCAGGAACAGGTCAAGCCGTGGTTCGGATCGAGCGGGACCAGGAGGTTGCTTCTTTGAGGGGCATCCCCGGACTTATTGGGGTAATGGTGCCCAAGTCCGAAAACCCGGACCACGTGTCCAGAGTCCATCAAACGCTGGGATGCCCTGTCATAGCGCTCATTGAGTCAGCCTGCGGCGTTACGGCCGCCCACTCACTGGCGAGTGTTCCGGGCGTGGCCCGACTGGCTTTTGGCGAGCTCGATTTCGCGGCCGATATTGGTGCGCAGCCGAACCAGCGCGCAATGTTGCTGGCGCGTTCATCACTGGTCCTTGCCTCCCGCGCCCATGGCCTTCCAGGTCCCCTGGATGGCGTGACGCCAAAGTTCGACGACGACTCCGCGCTGACGCAGGACCTGCACGCCGCCCTCGAGTTGGGAATGTCGGGAAAACTCCTTATTCATCCCCGTCAGGTCGCCGTAACGCATCACGTCTTTCGTCCCAGCGACCACGAGGTCGCATGGGCGCACCGGATTGTGAAATCCATCAGCGATGGGGGAGCCGTGGTCAAGGTCGACAGTGCCATGGTGGACGCCCCTGTGCTGCGGCGCGCGCAAGCTATCCTCGCGTGTCTCGCGTCAGACGCAGGCGCGCTGGTCAATCACGGGGAAGTAAACGCCGGCGGCAGCCTGGCAGAGGAGGACAAATGACTCACCCTATGAATCATCGGCCTGTTGCCGTCATCACCGGCGGCGGCGGTGGCCTCGGAAATGACATCGCCGATCGCCTGGCGGACGACGGGTTCGACCTTGCGCTCCTTGACGTCTCGTCGTCGGCGCTACAGAGCGCGGCAGCCCGACTCTCGGAGAGATCGCCGAAGCTCAAAGTGCTGACATACGCGGGGAACCTGGCCGAGGAATCAGTGGTCGCCGAGACCTTCACCCGTATCGAGGAGGAGTTTGGGCGCATCGATGTCCTCGTCAGCGCGGCTGGAGGCAGTGGCACTGCCAAGGTCCGTGAACTGTCAGAACTGAGCGGCGAGGTGTGGCGTGCAGTCATCGAAAGCAACCTCACCAGCACGTTCCTGTGCGCGCGGCAGGCTGTCCCGATCATGCTCAAGCGCGGCTATGGACGGATCGTAAATTTCTCGTCGCTGGTTGCCGACGGTCTCGATGGGCCGTCAGGAACTGTAGGCGCCCGGCTGGCCTATGCTGCGTCCAAGGGAGGCATCGTAAGTCTCACCAAGCAGCTCGGCAAAGACCTCGGTGGCACCGGGATTACCGTGAACGCCGTAGCTCCTGGACTCATCCTCCCCACCACTGGGCGGGTCCGGGACACCTTCGAGGTGATGGGGGCGGAAGAGAAGGCCGCCACCTCTGCCGCCATACCCGTTGGCAGGCCAGGAACCGGCCGCGAGATTGCCGCCGCCGTGGCATACCTCGCCTCAGCGGCAGCTGCATTCACCTCAGGCACCGTCCTGCACGTCGACGGAGCAGCATCTTGACCACCAACCCCACTTGCAACGGAGACTTCAGATGACACACCCCCCGCTGATCATGCTTCCGGCCCTGGGTGCCGACTCCCGGCTATGGCAGCCGGTGATTGACGAACTCGGGGCAGAGTTCGAATGCTCGGTGGTTCGTGGTGAGGGGCAGACGATCCAGGCCATGGCGGACCATGTGCTCTCAGCAGCCCCCAACGAATTTGTCCTGGTTGGAATTTCGATGGGAGGGTATGTCGCCCTTGAGATAGCGCTAAGGAAGACCGGAAGAGTCAAGGCTTTGGCGTTGTTCAACACCTCGGCCATTGCCGCGCCGCAGGATCGTCGGAAGAACTCCGAAGGCCTTATCTCGCTGGTGAATTCCGGGGGATTCCTGGAAGCGATCACCCGCACGGCCCCGGCCGTATCGCGGGGGATCCCCGAGGTCCAGCGGGTTGTGGAGGCGATGACCGAGGATCTGGGCGAGCAGGTTTTCGTCGATCAGCAGCTCGCCGTGATGAATCGTTCGGACCGACGCGCGGAGCTGGCGGCCATGGACTGTCGGACCCTGGTGGTGGGCGCTGCCGAAGACATCATTACGCCGCCGGCTTTGAGCGAGGATCTCGCTGGACGACTCCCTGATGCGCGGTTTGTCCTTATCCAGGAGAGCGGGCATTTCGTTCCACTGGAGCAACCGCAGGCGGCCGCGGCCGCGCTGCAGGCTTTTCTTCGGAACCAGCCGGAAGGTTCGCCGCAGGAAGTCGGCAGGTGAGCATCACTTCCCTTCTTCCATCCTGAGATGGAAGACCACACCATTGAAAGGAAGTCCTCCATGAGCAAAGACCTAGGTCCGGAATCGCTCACTGAGGCTGTCATCGACAGTTTCAAAGACACTGCTGACCAGCGCCTTAAAGCCATTCTGGAAAGCCTCACCCGCAACCTTCACAACTTCGTTCGTCAGGTGAGTCCCAGCATTTCCGAATGGGAAGCGGCAATCAACTTCCTTACCGCCACAGGCCGGAAGTGCGATGACGTGCGCCAGGAGTTCATCCTGCTTTCGGACGTACTGGGAGTTTCCATGCTGGTGGAGACGATCAACGATCAGGAAACCCCGGATGCTACGGATTCGACCGTCCTCGGGCCCTTCCATATGGTCGAATCACCCGAACGGCATCTGGGCGACAACATCTCTTCCGAAAGCGAAGGTGACGTGTGCGTTGTCCGGGGGAGAGTCCTCTCAGTCACCGGGCTGCCTATCCCCAATGCCCGGGTTGACGTGTGGCAGGCCAACGCGACCGGCTTCTATGACGTCCAGCAGCCGGGCATTCAAAGCGTCGGCAACGGCAGGGGACTCTTCCGTACTGACGAAAACGGTGTGTTCCATTTCCGCAGCGTTGTACCGAGCTTCTATCCGATTCCAACCGATGGTCCGGTTGGAGGTCTGTTGAAGGCCAGCGGAAGGCACCCCTACCGTCCAGCCCATATCCACTTCATTGTCACCGCGGCGGGTTTCAAGGAGCTGACGACCCACATCTTCATTGGGGGAAGCGAATACATCGACTCGGATGCGGTCTTCGCTGTCAAGGAAAGCCTCATCAAATCCTTCACCCCCAACGAGGACCCTGTGGCGGCCGCAGAGTTTGGGGTGGATTCCCCATTCAACGAGGGAGTCATCGACATTCTGCTGCACCCGGAGAGTCAATCTCCCAGCTCAGGTTTCCAAGTATCCGAGGAGGTAGTCCGGTGAAGGAATTTCGTTATGAAGCCCTGCCGATGCGGGTAACTTTCGGCGCGGGGTCGCTCAAGACTCTTCCCGAGGAGGTCCGTGCGTTGGGCCTGCGGCGTGTACTGGTCCTGTCCACGCCGTTTCAGGAAGATCTGGCCAGGAACATATCCAGGCAATTGGGTGAGCTGAGCGCCGGGGTGCATGCCGACGCCGAGATGCACGTCCCGATTGAATCAGCCCACAGGGCACGTGATGCAGCAAGGGCAGCGGATGCCGATGGTTATGTAGCAGTAGGGGGTGGATCCACCACGGGACTTGGGAAGGCAATAGCTTTGGAGTTTGGCGCCCCCATCATCGCCGTGCCCACCACCTACGCCGGATCGGAAATGACGCCGATCTGGGGGCTGACAGCCGACGGCGAAAAGAAGACCGGCCGTGACCCGCGGGTGTTGCCTACAAGCGTCATTTATGACCCGGAACTTACGCTGACCCTTCCGGTGGGCATGTCCGTCACCAGCGGTTTCAATGCGATAGCCCATGCGGTGGAAGCGCTCTATGCCCCTGACGGATCTCCTGTCATCTCGCTCATGGCAGAGGAAGGAGCCCGTGCAATGCTCAACGCCTTGCCGAAAATCGTCAAGGATCCAGCCCATGCGCAGGCCAGGTCAGATGCGCTGTACGGGGCATGGCTTTGTGGTGCCACTCTGGGAGCGACCACGATGTCGCTGCACCACAAGCTCTGCCACATCCTCGGCGGGACCTTCAACTTACCCCACGCTGAAACCCATACGGTAGTGCTGCCCTATGCGCTGAACTTCAATGCCGGGCATGCTCCCGATGCCATCGCTGCATTGCAGCGGGCCACTGGGGCACAGAATCCTGCCCGCCACATACGTGAACTCGCTGTGAACCTGGGCGGTCCGCGTTCTCTGCGTGAACTCGGCTTCACCGACGAAGACATCGACACGGCCGTCGAACTGGCAACCCACAATCAATATGCCAACCCGCGTCCATTGACAGCAACAGGCCTCCGGAGCCTCCTCACCGCCGCGCTTAACGGTGACGCCCTGACATCTCCCTAGGCATACATCAAATAGATGCCTAGCGGAATTAATTGGTATTTGTGCAATACCAACTGCGGTCACAGAGTAGAGGAAAGCAGTGATTCACCTCACGCAAACTCACAACAGAAAGACAGGCCATGGTCCAAACCACTACCGACATTGTGATTGTTGGGGGATCGACGGCGGCACTTAGGGCGGCTGAGACCGTCAGCCGCCGGGCACCGGGCTTGAAGGTCACGGTGGTCAGTGCCGAGCAGCATCTGCCCTATGAATTGCCCCCCTTGTCGAAGATCCCCTTGAAGGAATCCGTTGACATTGAAGCGTTGATCTACCCCTCTGCGCGCGCTCTGCAGGAGAGCGGCGTGGAGTTCCGACTCGGAGACACGGCCACGGCCCTTGACCCGCAACGTCAGGTGGTGACCACAGGCAGTGGCGATATCAAATACCGGGCAGCAATCATCACCACAGGATGTCAACCGATCATGCCTCCAATATTCGATGGGGAACGGGACGTGTTCGTCTTACGGCGCTTTGAAGACTCCGTAGGACTCCGCGAAGCCCTCAACGATCGCCGTCGCTCCGTGGCCATCGTGGGTGCAGGATTCATTGGTGGAGAATTCGCCTCGACCTTGATCGGGGACGGCCGCAAGGTATCCCTGATCGATCTCTCCGAACACCCGCTTATCCGCTTCGGTGAAGAAGTTTCCAGGGTTTACGAGGACCTGCATCGAGGCAAGGGAGTGGAAACATTCTTTGGATTGGGCGCAACGGGCACCATCGAACGGAACGGCCGTCGATTCCTGAAGCTTAGTGATGGCCGTGAAGTTGCCGCTGATGTGATTGTGGTGGGAGTCGGGGTGCGGCCCGCCGTTTCCTGGTTGGCTTCTTCGGGTATCGAACTGGAAAACGGCATTCTTGCCGACGAATATCTGCAGAGTACCCGGGGCGTCTTCGCCGCAGGTGACGCCGTCCGGTGGCCCAATAAACGATTCGATGCAGCCATGCGCATTGAGCACTGGACCACCGCAGCCGAACAAGGGCGAGCAGCCGGACTGAACGCGGTGAACTATCTTGAGGGATCACCACTGGTGCCCTGCGCTACTGTTCCCTTCTTCTGGTCCGACCAACATGGTCAAAGGGTGCAGTGGGCCGGACATCAGTCCGGAGGGGAACAAGTGTATTCCAGCCAGAATGACAACGGATCACTTTTCCTCTTCCGTCAGGGAGGTTTCCTCGCCGGGGCCTTGGCCTTCGAACGGCGCCAGGAGTTCGTGCAATTGCGCGCAAAACTACGCCAGCCTCTCGCCTGGGAAGTAGCCATGGGCATGGTCCCGGGGCTCGAGCCCATGAGCAGCGCGGTCCTGGTGCCATGACTGTTAATCGGCGCCGCTATGTCTCATGCCCGTGCGGCATCCTCCTGGATGGGGTGGACGATGAGGAGCTGGTCATCGCGGTGCGTGCCCACTTGAACGAATCTCATCCAGGACTGGACTACACACGGGACCAGATCCTTCTCATGGCTTATTGACATCAAACAAAGGAGTTTCAATGTCTGTTAAAACACCTGGCCGAATGAAATCGGTACTCTTTTCAAGTTTCATGGGAACAGCCATCGAATTTTACGACTTTCTGCTCTATGGACTGGCTGCCAGCCTGGTTTTCGCTCCGCTCTACTTCGCCAATCTCTCACCCGCTTTGGGCATCGTGGCATCATTCGCGACCCTGGCAGTGGGGTACCTGGCGAGACCACTGGGTGGTCTGATCTTTGGCCACTTCGGTGATCGGATCGGACGAAAGCAGATGCTCGTCCTGACCATGCTCCTGATGGGTGGTACAAGCTTCTGCATCGGTGTCCTCCCAACCCAGGCAGCAATCGGCCAGCTGGCGCCCCTGCTGTTGATTGTGCTCCGCGTGATTCAGGGCATCGCTGTCGGAGGCGAATGGGGTGGGGCTGCCCTTATGGCCATGGAACACTCGACGCCGGAGCGGCGGGGCTTCTCCGCCAGCTTCGCCAACATGGGTGGCCCTGCCGGCGCTGCCTTGGCAACGGTGGTCTTCAGTCTCTGCAGCATGATGCCTGAGGAACTGTTCATGACCTGGGGGTGGCGGTTGCCGTTCCTGTTCAGTGCAGTCCTGGTTGGAGTCGGACTCTTCGTGCGCCTCAAGGTCGCTGAATCGCCAGTCTTCCTTGAAACGCAGCGCAAGGAAGCTGCGTCGCAACACCGCAGGGTGCATCCGCTCCTGGAGGTAGTCCGGAAGTATCCGCGCGCCGTCGTGATCGCTTGCCTGGGTACGATCATGGCCTTTGCCATGCAGTCACTTCTCGCCACGTTTGCCATGCCGTATGCCGTTGCCGCCGGGCACAACCGCTCGGAAGTCCTGTGGATCAGCCTCGCAACGCAGCTAATCCATGTGTTCACGATTCCTATGTTTGCAGCCTTGTCAGACAGGGTAGGGCGACGCAAAGTGATGATGACCGGCGTAATCGGCATGATTCTGCTCATCCATCCCATCTGGTTGATGATCGCTGCAGACAACGTTGTGCTGTTGTTCGTGGCTTTCCTGATTGGAAATCCACTGCTCCAGGCCATGGTGTACGGACCCACAGCGGCCTATATCTCCGAGATGTTCGGCGCCGAATCCCGCTATACGGGCGCATCCTTGGCGTATCAGGTGTCCGCGACGTTGGGTGGCGGACTGGTTCCCCTTGCGGCAACCGCGTTGTTGGCAGCCCGTGGTGGAAACGACCCGGTCTACGTGACCGGCCTGGTCATAGCCATCGGCATTGTCAGTTTGTTGGCGTTGTTGGTACCCGGCCGTCGTCTGAACAACGATCAGGCGCAGACTGATACCGAGGCGTCGATTTCCGTGCAGTAATCGGGACAAACGAGAGGATCAAAATGATCTATGAACATGCCGATCTCCGGATCAATCCTGACACCGAGGAGAAATTTGTCAGGGACTTCAGTGCCGTCAGGAAATTACTGGTCGAGGCGGAAGGGTGCCATTCAGTTGAGTTGCTGGTTAGCGTGGACAGCCCCAATACATATCTTTTGCGGGTAGGTTGGGAGAATATTGAAGACCACACCGTAAGATTTCCAGGTACCTCGGAAGCAAACGAGCTACGCCGGGTCCTGATGGAACACTGCGTCACTCCGCCACAGGTTCTCCATTTCGATGGACAGGACGTTTTGATCTCACTGTGAGGCAGGTTTCTTCAGCTCAAATCCAAGCGTGTATGCATCGTTTTGCAGCTCTTTTCTGGCATATTCTCAACGTATGGCCCATCAATGAATATTGTATTTGTGCTCAAGGCGGATGAAGCACAGGCTGGACTTAGTCCCGCATTGTTGCGAGGCAATCACCACACTCAATGAGGAGTACAAATGGGTACCATCGGCATTTATCTTGGAACAATACTGAGCTTGCATTCCGTGTCACCCTCTAACCCGGGCCCCTCGTCCTGGAACGTGGGCCACCACGGGCCCTCGGGGCGCATAGTGGCCCATCCATGGGCAGGCTGGTTCATCGAGGACAGTGCCGAGGCAGAACCAGAAACCGACATCGTCGCGTAACGCGGAAGGATCCGGTCCGCTATTGCGCCGTGGTGCGACCGGCCAGCCAGGATGCGACTTGGGTTCGTGAAGTGAAACCAAGTTTGGACAATATTCGCTCGATGTGGCCACTGACCGTCCTTGGGGACAGAACCAGTTCGGCAGCGATTTCCTTGTTGCTGCGCCCTTGGGCGACAAGGGCCGCCACTTGCGTTTCCCGCTCGGTCAGCTGTGGCCCGCCGGGGCTGTATAGACCAACAAACTCCGCCTTGTTGGTACGACGCACGGCAGCACTGTGCCCGCTGTCAACGGCGTCTGCGCGGGGCGAAACATAGGAGCTTTTGGCCAGGTTCAATGCGATCTCAACAGCCTGGTCCTTGGACAGAGCCGGCCCGCCGTCGAGTATTGACCGGAACCGCGCCTCCCCGAGCTCCCGTCGAATCTGGCCCACAGTCTGCTTGAAATCTGTTTCCAGCGGACCGAAGGCAGAAACGGTGGTACCGATCCCTTTCCAAACCGATTGAGCTGCGTGAAGAAGTGCTGCTGCCGATTCAAACTGCCTGTTCGAAGCGGCTGTCCACGACATTTGCTCGATGGTCAGGGCAATGCAAAGCCCATCGTGAAAATCGCGTTGAATTTCCAGCGCGGAGATCTGGCATCGGCGGGCATCCTCGAGCTGACCAAGGTGCCAGTGGCAAAGGCCCATGACCGCGTGCCCATACGCACGGCTCCACCGCTCACCGTGCCTGCCGCTTTCAGTCAGTACCCGCTGGCAGGTCGCGAGGGCTTCCTCTATCCGCCCGGCATACATCTGTGCCCAGGCCAAAAGGAAAGTCGCCGTAAGTTCTGAAGCGCAGTCCTCCTGCAGCCGGTGGACGGCTGCTGCCCGGCTAAAGAGCCCTATAGCCTCTTCGAGCCGACCTCCGAGGACTTCGCTTAAAGCCTGCCAATGGTCGGCATGAGCTGCCAGCACCGGATCATCCAGGTCATGAGCGATTTCACGGCATTCGGCCAAGTACCCCTGTGCGGGTTCCGGATCGCCCTGAAGCAGGGCTACCCAAGCAGCTACCCATAGGACATTTCCACGTTCTCGCGTTCTGCCCGTAGCCAGACCAAGCATCCGCTCAAGCCACCGACGGCCATCTGAAAGGTTGCCCCCAGCGATCCAGTGGTACCTGAGAAGGGCCGCCAGATTCATTCCTGCCAGCTCCTCACCCGGAGTGGTTGCCGACCATTCCAACGCCGAGAGAATATTCGTATGATCCCGCCGCGCGGCAGCGAGGCGCGCTGATTGTTCCGGACCGCACCAGAGCGCAACAGTTTCGGACGCCTTTCCGAGATAGTGGTCGCGTTGGCGACGGCGGAGCTCGGAAGACTCGCCGTTGCGGTCAAGCAACGCCGCACCGTATTCCCTGAAGGTCATCAGTTGCCAGTACCGCCTTGGCTGGTCGCCCGCAGACATGACGTCAATGACGTTTTCTGCGACCACCAGAGACTTTGCGACGAGGTGATCCAGAAGGTCCAGGACATCCACTTTGTTGATCTCGCCGAATCCGCAGACCTCCTCCGCGGCCTCGACGTCGAAGCCGGCCGGGAAGACCGCAAGCCTGGCCCACAAAATCTGTTCCTCCCGGGTACAGAGTTCATAGCTCCAGTCCACCAGCGCCCGCAGCGTCTGCTGCCGGGGAATTGCTGCCCTGTTTCCGCCCTTAAGGATGTCAAAGCGCCGGTCCAGCCGTTCCACGAGTTGAACAACCGATAATGAGCGCAGTCGGGCAGCTGCAAGTTCAATGGCAAGAGGTATGCCATCCAACATCTGGCACAGTTGGGCAACAGCCTGACGGTTGCCATCGGTGATCTCAAATCCAGCGTTTATGCTTTTCGCTCGATCAACCAACAACCGAACAGACTCAAAAGCCTCAATCGTTCCGGCTTCGATGTCGGACGACGAAGGGGCACTGAGCGGCGGAACTTGGTAGACCTGCTCACCGAAGATCCCCAGAGGTTCCCTGCTGGTCGCAATGACACGCAGCTCTGGTGCAATTTCCAGGAGCCTTGCCACCAAGGCCGGTATTGCATCCAGAAGATGTTCGCAGTTGTCCAGGACCAGGAGCAGCTGCCGTTCCTGGACGTAGTCCGCAATCCTCTCTGCGGGTGATCGGTTCGACTGGTCGGGCAGTCGGAGGGAAGCGGCAATCTGGGAAACAACCAAAGAGGCGTCTTCCAAGGCTGCAAGTTCAACTATCCAAACGCCATCGCGAAACGCCTTCCGGGTTCGTGTGGAAAGCTCCGCAGCGAGGCGCGTCTTACCAACGCCTCCGGGTCCGGCGAGCGTAAGGAGGCGGGAGCGTGACATCAGCTCCCTTGCTGCGCCGAGCTCATTGCGGCGTCCAATAAAGCTCGTTAGGTTATGGCCCCCCAAGGAGCCAATGGTCACTGCTTCGGTACTCATGACCCTCCTGTGATGCAGATAACAATACAGGTAGCGGATGGGGTCATTTGACCCGTCCGCTGCCAGTCGTAGCGGCGCACACTGAATGCAGTCAGAACGACTCTTTGGAGCAATCGGAAGGCAAGCGCGATGAGGCGCAGAGCAGCAAATCCAAGCACCTGCCGGAACGGCGGCAATGGATCAAGTCCAAGCACTGATCCAGCCACTGTACTTTCCGGTTTCTCCAAAGACGGCAGTCGTGCCAGCGCCGTTTCCAATCCGTGGGCGGCGGACAATTTCTGGCCGGACTGCGTTGACAGACACCCCCGCGAATTCCTACCTGTGTTCCCCACAGGATACAGCAGTAAGAAACGCTATCTCGATATCTGAGGGCTATTTCCTCAATCCTTAGGACAAAATGCGCGGCGTGAATTCGCCCGTGTTATTCCATGGTTTACCACAATTACCCAGCAATGAAAGAGGCGCCATGACAGCGACGTCAATCACCGAATTGTCAGATATCAACGTTCCGGATGCTGAATTGGTGGCCCGCGCTGCCAATTTGGTGCCGTTGGTCCGGGAGTTCGCAGCGCAGGGTTCCGAAGCCCGCCGCGTTGCCCCGGAAGTGGTATCGGCACTGGAAGGCGCCGGACTTTTCCGGATGTTGGTTCCGAAGCGATACGGGGGCATGGGTGCTTCATTGCGCACAGCCGTGGAAGTGACGAAGGAAATATCCCGCGGTGATGGTTCCACGGGGTGGGTCACCACGCTCATGATGGTGGGAACAGGTTTCGCCTCGACTTTTTCGGAGCAAGCCCAGGAAGAGGTCTTTGGAAGCAATCCCTTGGCGAAGGTGGCTGGCACGTTCAGCCCCGGAAGCAAGAGTGAACGCGTTGACGGTGGCTATCTGATCAGTGGCCGGTGGCCATATTCCTCCGGTTCCTTTGCTGCGGACTGGGCGACGCTTGGTGTGTTGCTTGATGGCGATGACCCGATGGCGCTGGCCCTCATCCCCGCCGAAGCGTGGACCATCGAGCCGACCTGGTTTGTCGCGGGTATGAAGGGCACAGGCAGTGACACGATCGTGGTGGAAGACCACTTCGTCCCGGAGCACCGGGTGCAGCGACTCAGCAACATGCTCACCTCGAATTTCCTGTCCCCGTACAAGGACGACCGCATGGCAAATGTGGCCTTCAACGCCGTGGCAGCCGCTATCCTCATTGCCCCGCAGATTGGCCTGGCACGGCACGCACTGGAAATCACCTTGGCCAAGCTGCCCGGCAAACCGGTGGCCTACACCATGTACAGCAACGCCAAAGATTCCCCCACCCATCAGTTGGCTGTTGCGAAGGCAGCTTCAAATCTGCATATCTCTGAGCTCCTGCTGAACAGGATGTGCCTGGACATAGACACAGCGGCCGACGCCGGTGAGAAATTGGACCTTCCCACAAGGGCCCGCATCCGCAACGACACTGGAGTTATCGCCGAATTGATCGGGCAGGCTATCGATGCGCTGATGACCGCCAACGGTGCAGGATCCTTTGCCGAAGCCAACGTCCTTAATCAGATCTGGCGCGATTCCGAAATTGCCGCACGGCATGCCTTTGTGACTCCTGAAATCGGTAAAGAAGCCTACGGCCGGGTCCTGATGGGCCTGGAACCCACCATCAACCTCTAAGGCAAGGTCAACATGTCCATTCCCACGATCCCCGAAGCGCCCGCTGAAGACCCCGCACGAACCTACCGGCACGTTCTCGGGCACGTCCCCACGAGCGTCGCGGTAGTAACAGCCGGCTTAAGGTCCGGGCCTGTCGGCATGACTGTGGGCTCCTTCACATCGGTGTCACTGGAACCACCCTTGGTGGCGTTTTTTGTAGACAAGTCGTCCAAAACGTGGCTTCGGCTCTATGAGGCAAGCCACTTTGGCGTCAATATCCTCGGCCAGGACCAGACCGAGCTCTGCAAGGCGTTTGCCCGCCGTTCGGAAGACCGCTTCAACGAAGTGGACTGGACGCCCTCCGAGCGTGGGGTGCCGCTGCTGAACGATGCCATAGTCACGCTTGAATGCACCCGTTACAAAATCGATCTCATTGGAGACCACTACCAAGTCGTTGGGCGGGTCGAGTCCCTGGAACTGCGAGCCACCAACCCACCCTTGATCTTCCTTCAAGGCAGCTTCCTCAACCTCTCGGTTTAGTGGCGAAGAACGCCGCCGGAAGGACCGCCCAGGCAATTTTGGGCAGCCCTTCGTCCCAACAACTTTTAGCAAGGAGAACGCATGTCTCTCATCGTTGAGAAGCCAAACGATCTGGACCGCAAGCATTTCTTTATCGACGGCCGTTGGGTCAAGCCCACAGGGGGTCGGACCCGAAACCAGGTGGAGGCAGCAACCGGAGAGGTCATCGGCATAGCCGCTATGGGTTCGGAAGCAGACATCGACGCCGCGGTCAGGGCAGCCCGGCGAGCCCTGGACGATGGGCCTTGGGGTAAAACCTCTCCCCAGGAACGCGCTGAGGTGATGCGACGATTTGCCCGTGAGCTCGACCTCCGATCCACCTACACGTCCGAGCTGGTCTCTCGCGAGAATGGGATGCCAATCGGGTTGTCGCAGATGTTGAACGGCGGGGCGCCATCCGTCCTCCTGAATATCTATGCGGACGTCATCGAGAACCTCGCCTTGGAAGAGGTGCGCACCAGCCAGGCTGGCTCGACCATTGTCCGCCGAGAGCCCGTCGGAGTAGTGGGCGCGATCGCACCATGGAACTTTCCGCAAGCGTTGGCCATGTTCAAGATCGCGCCGGCCCTTGCTGCCGGCTGCACGGTGGTGCTCAAGCCCTCGCCGGAAACAGCATTGGATTCTTATGTCTTTGCCGATGCTGCAAAGGCCGCCGGTCTGCCTGATGGCGTATTGAACATCGTCCTGGGTGATCGGGACGCAGGCGCAGCGCTCGTCTCGCACCCTCTGGTGGACAAAATCGCATTTACAGGTTCAACCGCAGCGGGCAGAATCATCGGCGCCGAGTGCGGGCGTTTGATCCGCCGCTGCACGCTTGAACTTGGCGGCAAATCCGCAGCTGTCTTCCTCGAAGACGGCGACGTCAACACCCTGCTGGCCGGCCTGGACAATGCCTCCTTCCTGAACAACAGCCAAACCTGCACCACCCAATCACGAATTCTCATCGCTCGATCCCGGTACAACGAGGTCGTTGACGCGATCGGGAGCTTCGCCGACTCGTACAGGTTGGGGAACCCGCTCGATCCAACAGTGACCATGGGGCCAATGGCCACACATGAGCACCTGGAACGGGTGATGGAGTACATCGATATGGCAAAAGCCTCCAACGCCCGGTTGGTGACAGGAGGCAGCCGCCCTGATGGCCTTGATACCGGGTGGTTCGTTCAGCCCACAGTCTTTGCCGACGTCGACAATAATGACCGCCTCGCACGTGAGGAAGTCTTTGGTCCCGTCATGGCACTGATTCCTTTTGACGATGACGACGAAGCCGTGCGGATGGCAAACGACAGCAACTACGGTCTTGGAGGATCGGTGTGGAGCGCCGACGAAGACAGGGCCTTGTCCGTTGCGCGGCGGGTAAGGACCGGAACCATCGGACTCAATTACTACACCTTGGACCTGGGGGCGCCGTTCGGCGGATTCAAGGATTCCGGTGTCGGCAGGGAACTCGGGCCCGAGGGTATCAACGCATACCTGGAATACAAGTCAATCTATGCCTCTGCCAGGTATCTCAGCGTCTGACCCAAAAAGCCCAGTAACAACGCCATGCAACCTTCAACGGGTTGCAATGGAAGGAGATCGAACCGCATGAGTAATTCAGCTGAGATTGTCGCGGCCTATTTCGACGGCGTGAAAGCGGGCGATGCGGATGCAGTGGCCGACCTGTTTGCCCCTGATGCGCAGTTGATCAATGCTGCGGGGATCCTCAAAGGGGCTGATGCCATCAGACGGATGTACCAAAACGGACTGACGCCCGGAGCGATGACGCCAAGCCCGCATCCGCCGGTGGTGAACGGAGAGCACGTAGCCGTCGAGATAGACCTCAATGCCAACGGAGCCAGCCTCAAACTCGGAGACTTCTTCACCATTCGCGATGGGAAGATCCACAGTCTGACCATTTATAGCCTCACCCCATCCGACGCGCGCCTCTTCGACGACGTCGGAGTAGACCCTGCGCGGTAGGGCCGGATCCATCCGCCAACCGCAGCCAGTCCAAGATCATGAAAATACCAGGAGAACACATGAAAATAGCTGTCTTTGGCCCTCATCGTCGCGTGGGTGTCATCAAGGACGATAAGATCGTCGACGCCAATGGAGCCTACGCAAAGTTCCTGTCCGAAACGTCAGAGCTGACGCGCCCCCAGGCACAAGCCGACGCTGACGTCCCTTCGGAACTTGGGGCGTTTATCGCAGAGGGGGACCGGGCCCTGGAAGGCGCCCAAGCCGCCGTCGAGTACTTATGGGCCAATGCCCAGGATGATCGTGGGCTCGCCGGGGAGCCGCTCTTCTTTAGCCTCGGTGAGACTGAACTTCATGCCCCGGTGGCCCAAGGTTCCCGGATCTTTTGCGCTTTGGCCAACTTCTTCGATCACATGGAAGCCGCCAGCAAGAACAGTGCAGGGAATGACACAGCTGAAGTCCTTGACCGGCTGGTCCAGGGTGGACCCAAATACTTCCTGAAGGACCACCGGGCAGTAGGAGCTGACGCCCAGCCGGTGCGTTACCCCGCAAGGACCCGTCGCTTGGATTACGAGGCCGAGGTGGCGATTATCGTCGGGAAACAAGGTCGCGATATCGGCCGCGACGATGCTCTTCCCTATATCTGGGGATACACATTGCATAACGACTGGTCGATCCGCGACAACGTGTCCTTCGGGCCGGACTTCATGCACTCCAAGAACTTCGATACGTCGGCAACCATTGGGCCCTGGATCGTTGTCAATGAAGGCATTGACCCGCAGGACATTCCCATTGAGTGCCGTGTCAACGGGGAGGTCCGGCAAAGCGGCAACACCAAATCAATGGTGCACGATTTCTCCGCCTTCATCCAACACCTCTCAGCTGACACCACCCTGTATCCGGGCGATCTCATCAGCAGCGGTACGCCAAAGGGAACCGCCGTCGATTCCAGCCGGCAACAAACTGACGGCTCTCATCCGGACGCGCTGTTCGTGAAGCCCGGCGACGTCGTCGAGGTGTCCTCGAGTCTCATCGGCACGATCCGGAACGAAGTTATCAGCCCCGCCACGTGGGATTTCAGATCAGCGTGAAGTCTTCAGCCATTGCTCCCCTTGGCACACATAAAGAAAGATGACCATGAGCGAACAGCAGCACAACGTGGGCGGTGTTCTCTACGACCGCCCCTTCAAAATCCGCCGGCTCAACCATTTTGGCATCAGCGTCGAAGATACAGGCGCGTCGCTGGCCTTCTACCGGGATCTCCTCGGATTCCAAGTGGCCGATGCCCTTGACCTGGAAAAGTACGACCCCGGGGTATGGCTTGATGGCCTCGCCGACAAACATATCTATTTCCTTCGCCACAACAGCGATCACCACACCTTCGTCCTGATGCCGAAGGCCTGGGTGGACCACATGGATTCCCCGGCCAGGGGTGACCTGACGATTAACCAGATCACCTGGCAAGTTGGAAGCCTTCGCGAGGTGGTCCAGGCACGGCTATGGCTTGAGTCCCTGGGCAACAAGATCGAACGCTATGGCCGCGACCCCGGATCCAATTGGCACACTTACTTCCCCGATCCCACAGGTCACACCAACGAACTGGAATATGGCATCGAACAGGTCGGTTGGGATGGACGGAGCAAACCCGAAGTCTTGTGGCCATGGGCGAACGAGCACCCTTCGCTTCCCACGACGTCGGAGGGCAGCGAGCTCGCTGCCGCCGAGGCCGATGGTGTGGATCTCACCAGCGGTTACCGGTGGGTGGACGAGTTGCCGAAGACGTTCGATGTAGGCGGTGTGCTCCTTTCCCGCCCGTTCAAACCCGTTCGCATTGGACCTGTCAGCATCTTCGTTGAGGACGTCGCCAGCGCAGAGAAGTTCTACACGCAGCGGCTTGGCCTGGTGAAGAGCGAGGAAACGGTGGTCCATGGTCACCGCGCCGTCTTCCTGAGGGCAAACACCGAACACCACAGCTTGGGACTCTTCCCGATGGAACTACGGAAAAACCTGGGAGTCAGCGAACACACCACGTTGCTCTCCTTCGGCATCCAACTCGGCTCGTACGAACAGTTGAGAGCAGCGCGAAACTACCTCGAAGAGCGCGGTGTCAAGCTCCTGGACCTGCCCCAGGAGATCCACCCCGGTGTCGACTACACGCTTCACGCAGTCGATCCCGACGGCCACGTCATGAAGTTGTACTACTACATGGAACAGGTGGGATGGGACGGGGCCGTGCGGACACCAGCACAACGACGCGTTATCGATCCCGAGGTTTGGCCCGAGGCGCTGTCTCCCATGTCCGATACGTACGGCGGCGAAACCTTCTGGGGTCCCCTCGGCTGACGCCGGATCACTTGCACCACCGTTCCCGCCAAAGAGGCCGGGAGCAAGAAACTACAAAAAGGAGGCCTGAAGTGGGCCGTATCATCATCAGTGGGGCGTCGGGGGATCTTGGGCGCAGAGTCACAGAACTGCTTCTGGCGGCTAACCCGGACATCGAACTAACGCTGGTATCACGTACGCCGGAAAAGCTGTACAAACACAAGAATCCGGGCATCCGCGTAATGCGTGGCGATTACCAGGAACCTGAATCCCTCAACGAGGCCTACATCGGCGGCGAAGTTCTGTTCCTCATCAGCGGACTCAATCTGGGCCGTCGGGTTTCCGAGACGAGGAACGCGATTGCCGCGGCACAGCATGCCGGTGTCCGGCACATTGTGTACACGTCCGTGGGCGGCATTCACCCCAACAATCCGGCTCTTTCAGCCAGGGACCACTATCAGAGCGAATTGGATCTCCGGAATTCGGGCTTGGCCTACACCTTCCTCCGCAACGCGCTGTACGCGGAGATCATCAGTAACATTCTTGTTGCTCCTGCGGTAGCCAGCGGAGTGATGGCACAGGCAACTGGACATGGACGGCTGGCGCCTGCCGCCAAAGCTGATGTCGCCCGCAGCGCAGCCGCTGTATTGCTTGCCGCAGAAAGGCATGTCGGTGCTGTCTATGAGATCACCGGACCTGAACTGCTGACTTTTGAAGACATTGCCCGCATCGGTTCGCAAGTACACGGCGCGCCAATTAATTATCAGCCGATTTCCGACGACGAGCGGCTCGCCTTCTTCGACTCAATCGGTATCCCAAGGACTTACGACCCTTCCATGCCGCCGAGTGCCGACGGCCACATGTGGGCAAGTGATGAGTTGGTTACTGCTGAAGTCGCCATTGCCGAGGGGTATCAGACCGTTCTCTCAGGACACGTTCAGCTGATCACCGGGCGCAGTCCCGAACCGCTGCAATCGGTGATGGAAGCCGTCAAATCCGTGCCGTACGACCAAATCCCGGCACAGGTGTCATAGCTCTTCAATTCAGGCATGCGTTCCACAGGACGGCTTCGCTCATAGGAATATGGGCGAAGCCGTCTTTGCATTCCTGCCGGGCCCAGACCAGGCGAGTCGTCCCGGTAGCCCGGGTCTTGTGCAATACGATACGGTTCGTATAAGTTTGGTGTACTGGCATACAAGAGCGGGGCTTGACTTCAGGAAACCTGCGTTTTCAATCTCGTCCCTTCTCGGGCCAAGGGAGCAGCGGCCTGCCGGCGGTCCCCAATGAAAGGAAAGCATGATCGTGAAGACTGCCTTGGAGCCACGTGATGCTGTGGTGGTCGCCTACCGTCGAACACCGATTGGCCGGGCCCGTAAGGGTTCATTGGCCGCCGAGCGTCCCGAGGATCTGGCCCTCGCAGCCATTCGGGGAGCACTCGCTGCCGTTCCACAGCTGGGCTCTGACGCGTTCGCGGATGCCTATGTGGGGTGCGCTGTCCCACAGGGCGCACAGGGCGACAACATCGGACGTCGAATCATGGTGCTTGCAGGAATGGACACCGTCCCGGCGGTCACAGTAAACCGCTTCTGCGCCTCCTCGTTGCAGGCTACGGCAATGGCAGCACAGGCCGTGCGCGCGGGCGACGGCGATGCCTTCCTGGTTGCGGGTGTCGAATCGACCAGCGCAGTTCCTCCAGTGACTGATAACCCCCACCCGGCCTTTGCCGAGGCAGCGCGACGGGCCGATGCCAGCTTCGAAGCCGGTCAGCCGTGGGTCGACCCCCGGGATCGTGGCGAGCTGCCGGATGTGTATCTTTCGATGGGCAAGACTGCGGAGTTCGTAGCCCGTCTGACCGGAACCTCGCGCCGTGACCAGGACGAATGGGCTCTTGAGTCTCAACGCCGGGCGGAGCGGGCTGTCCAGTCCGGGTATTTTGCGCGAGAGATTGTCTCAGTGACCACGGCTTCCGGCATGGTGGTCAGCGCCGATGACGGCCCGCGACCGGGAACCACCATGGAAGCCCTGTCAGGTCTGAAGCCTGTGTTCCACGAGTCCGGAACTGTCACGGCGGGCAACGCCAGCCCGCTGAACGACGGCGCGTCGGCCTTGGTGGTAATGAGCGCCCGCCGAGCCGGCGAACTTGGATTGCGGCCGTTGGCCCGGATTCTGGGCAGCGCCGCCAGCGGCCTTTCACCAGAGATCATGGGACTGGGACCGGTTGCTGCGTCCAGTCGTCTGCTTGATCGTTTGGGGCTCTCGATCGGTGACATTGACGTCGTCGAACTGAATGAAGCCTTCGCCGCCCAAGTGGTCCCAGTGGTCCGCAAGCTCGGGGCGGATCCGGAGCGCGTCAACCCCTTTGGCGGCGCAATCGCCCTGGGCCACCCCTTCGGTGCAACGGGTGCGAGGTTGGTTGGAACACTCATCAATGGTCTGCAAACCACTGACGGATCCCTCGGCCTGGCCACCCTGTGCGTGGGCGGCGGCCAGGGCATGGCCATGGTGCTGGAGAGGCTCTCATGAAACCGATAGCACTTATTGCAGACCCGGCCCGCTCAATGCTCGCCGCAGACCGCTCCTTGGAAGGCCTGGGTATTCAGGTGCTGAGTGCAAGTGACGGGCGGGCCACTGCAGTCCTGACCGTTACGCCACAGATGGCCAACGGGCATGGGATTGCCCACGGCGGCTTGGTCTTCGCTTTGGCAGACACGGCATTCGCCATGGCCGCAAACACGTTCGGCGCCGGAATCGCGACCGCCGAGGCTTCGATCTCCTATGTTTCCCCGGCCCGCATCTCCGAGGAGCTTGTTGCCTGCGCTGAAGTGACATTTCACGAGGGCCGCCGGATGATCGTCGATGTCATGGTGCGGGCGGGGGAGCGGACTGTTGCCATCTACCGCGGAACAGGCAGGGCGCTTCGCGCAGCGGACTAATTGTCGTGCACGGCGTCGGGGCCACGCGGTGGTCCATTCACGCACAAGGAAGCCCCTTGGATCACCGGGCAAAAAACAAAGTCGGCGATCCAAGGGGCTTTCCATGCCAGCTCACGGCCGGCACACTCTATGCGCTGACGCGTCCGCGGAGAAACTCGGAGTCAGGCGAGTCCGTGACGGGAAGGCCCGAAGCTTGCAGGCTGGCGCGTAGCTGCTTCATGAAGCGGTCGGGCAGCCTGACTGCCGGAGGACGCAGCGCGCCCCCATTAAATCCGGAGAGCCATTCCTGGTATTTCCACTGGGTGCGGTTGATGGAGCTCGTTCCCGGAGTGGAAGTGGACGACACCGCAATATTCGCGGCCCGGGCGGGCTGCACCTCCCAGTACCGTTCCATGGCCTCCTCCCACTTGCCCGTGCGCGCAAGCTCAAAGGCCTTCGGGTAGTAGTCACCCATCCAGTTAGTGTTCGCGGTACCGGAGAATTGAATGTCCAGGACCGACATGAGGGGGATCAACTCGGCCTCAATGGGGCAGGAGATCACTACTTCATCGCGGAAGTGATGGTACATCTCCATGACACCTGGAATGCCCGGGTATCCCTGTTCGGCCTTGATGGCAACAATGCTGGGCATGGCATCAAGGACGCGGCGCACGAAATCAACGCTCATGCCCGCGGGGTGAATTCTCTCGAACCCCCAAGCCGGCAGCGGGAACAACATGGTGGCAAGGTCGGTTTCGTCGGTAAAACGCTTGGTGTAGTCGAAAACCTCGTCGTATGAAGTGGGCCAGAACGAGGAAGGATAGGCCAGCAGGGCACGATCGGCGCCGGCCTTGGTCGCCAGGTTCGCGGCGTGGATGTTTTCTTCCAATGTCCCGAAAATGGCGTGGAAAAAGAGGCCGAAGTCTTCCCCGGCGGCCTCCCGGGCCACCTCGGTGATCCGGGCATTCTCCTCCGGAGTTATGTTGGCTTCGGCGATCAGCAGGGAACCCTTGTAGCCGCGTTCCTTGAGCAGGAGGATGTCGTGCCGGATTGCATTTTCGTTGATGCCGGAGAAATCCGGCGTGAAGGATGGGTGCGTGACGGCGACAGTGCCGACAAAGTTTTCCCGGGCCCAGGAACGTGCCTCGGATTTGGTGTAGTCCACCATGATGTACTCCTTGTTTTTTCAGTTGGTTCTGGACTGGGGCCTATTTGCGGCTGGTGACGATGCCGACCGGCAGGACCGTGCCAACGCCCTCGGCACGGGCGCGATCCACGAGCATTTCGGCCACCACGATGTCCTGCAATCCGGAACCCGTTGACTTATATATCCGGATCCCGCGCTCCACATCGATCGCAGTTTCCCCGCTGAGGACCGCATTGAGCGTGACCACGAGCGAATCGACGTCGACGCCGTTCGCCCGGGCCGCGATCATGTCCCCGCTGCCATGGACTACCTCGTCACGAGTGTCCACCACTACTGTCGTGGCCCGTGCGATCAGCTCCTCAGGCAGTTCCCGTTGGGCTGGGGTGGTGGAACCGATGGAGACTACCGCGGAGTCGGGGCCGACCCATTCGGCCTGCAGGGTGGGAGACTCGTCCCGGGAGCGGGCCGCGCACAAAATCAGATCAGCCCCTTCCGCAGCCTCGCGGGCGGAACCGGCAGCGCGAACGGGGGCGCCAAAGACGCCGTCGAACTCGGCGGCAAAGGCCTCGCGATTGGCGGCCGTAGGGCTGAACACGCGGACGTCCGCGAATTCAAGGACATGCGAAAACGCGGTCAGATGGGAACGTGCTTCAAAGCCGGAGCCGATCACCCCGACGCTCAGCGGCCGTGGCGGGACAATGCTGGAGGCGCCCACTGCTGTGGTTGCGGCGGTGCGCAGGCCGGTCACCCGGTTTCCGTCCACCAGCGCCACAAGATCCGCAGTGTCCTTATCGAAGAGGGAAATCAAGTAGCTCACGCGGAGTCCATCCGCGAAGGACCCTGCAATGGATTTCGCGCCGAACAGTTGCCCGCTTGGTGGCACCGAGGGCATGACCCGCAGCCATTCCCGTGGCGTCTGGGCGAATATCCGTCCAGGCGTGCCGGCGTCATCGGCGGGATTCTTATAAGCGGCGCAGATCGCCTGGATAGCCGAGGGCCAGTCCGAAATGCTGGCCACATCGGCGTCGGTGAGAAAGAGTGGAAGGTTCGTCGGTAGCTCGCCGTCGGTGCTCACGGGCACTCCTTTGTGTCGTGCAGCCGAAGTGGCTGCTGCGTGGGTGGATGAATCAGGAGAAGGATCGAAGATTGTGTCCGATACGCATCGTATCCTATAGTCGTGACGAAGAACACGTCTCAAGAAGAGGACCTGCCCATGGCAATTGCAACCGTCAACCCCGCCACCGGTTTAACCGAATTGATCATTGAGCCGCACAGCGCGGAGGAAGTCCAGGAGCGAATTGCAGAATCGGCCAAAGCTGCCCAAGCGCTGCGGGGGACAACCTTTGCCCAGCGCGCGCGGTGGATGCTCGCCGCAGCGGAAATTCTCGAGGATCAGGCGGAGGGCCTGGGTGAGCTGATCACCGTTGAGATGGGTAAGCCAATTGCGCAATCCATCGCCGAAGTGCACAAGTGCGTTAAGGCCATGCTCTTTTATGCCGCGAGGGCCCAGGAATTCCTCGCCGACGCTCCCTTGGATAACCCGTCATCGGTGGGCGCCAGCAGGGCGTGGACCCGCTACGAACCGTTGGGGACCGTCCTGGCGGTCATGCCTTGGAACTATCCGTTGTGGCAGGTCATTCGTTTTGCGGCCCCGGCGCTCATGGCGGGCAACTCGGGCCTGCTCAAACACGCATCAAACGTGCCGCAGGCCGCGCTCTTTCTGGGCACGCTCTTTGAGCGGGCGGGTTTCCCGATTGGCTCTTTCCGCACCCTGCTGATTGGCGGCTCTGCGGTGGCCGACGTCCTGGCCGATGAGCGGGTCAAGGCCGTCACCCTGACCGGCTCCGAGCCGGCAGGACGTTCGGTGGCTGCCATCGCCGCCGATCACGTGAAAAAATCCGTGCTGGAGCTTGGCGGCTCAGATCCTTTCATTGTCATGCCTTCGGCGGATGTCGCGGAGGCGGCAGCGACCGCCGTCCGTGCACGTATAAGCAACAATGGCCAGTCATGCATTGCCGGCAAGCGCTTCATCGTGCACGCCGAGGTCTACGCCGCTTTCGCCGCCGAATTCGTGAAGCTGATGTCGGAGCTTTCCGTGGGGGACCCACTGGACCCCGCAACCCAGGTGGGACCGTTGGCGACCTTGTCCGGACGCGACGAGCTGGCTGAACTCGTCGAGGACGCACGCGCTTTGGGCGCCCAGGTGCTGACTGGCGGGACAGTTCCGGAAGGTCCGGGCTTCTTCTACGCCCCGACGGTGCTCGCTGGGCTCACTGAAGAGATGCGGATCATCCAGGAAGAGGCCTTCGGCCCAGTCGCGTCGCTGTACCGTGCCCATGATCGCGAGGATGCCTTGCGGATTGCGAACCAGACTACCTTTGGGCTTTCGAGTTCAGTCTGGACCGCCGATGTTCAGGAGGAGGAATGGTTCCTGGCGAATCTCGACGCGGGGGCGGTCTTTATCAACGGCATGACGGTTTCGTATCAGGAGCTTCCTTTCGGCGGAATCAAGCGCTCCGGCTTTGGTCGTGAGCTGGCTGCGGACGGCATCAGGGAGTTCTGCAACCTCAAGACAGTCTGGAAGGCCTAAGCCGGCAGGCGAGGTTTTAAGCGCTTCCGTGCACCCTTGTGCCCCTGCGTGATGCATGTTACTTTTTATTCGAAACGATACGTACTGAACTTGAAGGAGCGAGATGACTAACGTCAACGTCGACGTCGTAGTGATCGGGGGAGGGCCTGTTGGAGTCACTGCCTTGGCCTTGTTGGGGCGCGCGGGTCTGACCGCCGTCGGCGTGGAGCGGGATGCCCAGGTTTGGCCAACCGCCCGCGCAGTGCATTTTGATGGTGAAACCTTCCGTACCCTCCAGTCGCTGGGGGTAGCAGAGCGCTTTGCCGAAGCAACTTTGCCGATGTCCTCCTTCCACATTGAGAATGAGGAACGGGAAGTCCTCGTGTCCGTGCCCACTGGCCAATTCGGCACTCAGGGCTGGCATGATGACCTCACTTTTCACCAACCTGACATCGAAGTTCTGCTACGGGGCGTGGTGGAAGAACTTCCCGGTGTTGAGTTCCGACAAGGCGCCAACGTGATCTCAGTGCGCAACCAGGGAGGCGGCGTCGCGGTAGCGGTGCGGGACGCTGACGGCACGGAATCACTCATCCATGCCCGCTGGGCCATTGCTGCGGATGGGGCCCGTTCGTCAATCCGCCAGGCGTTGGGAATTGAGTGTGAAAAGCTGGGTGAAGATGCGCAGTGGCTGGTCGCAGACGGCATTTTGGAAGAAGGCCCTGGGTTGTCTTCCGACATGATCTTCCTGGGCCATCACACCCGGCCCTCCCTGTGGATCCGCCTGCCCGGCAAGCGTGTTCGCATGGAGTTCATGTTGATGCCGGGGGATGACCCCGAAGAAATTGCAACCCCCGCGGGCGTTGAAAGAATCAGCCACGGCGTCCTGCCGGCAGGGAAGTTTGTGGTAGACCGCCTCGCCACCTATACCTTCCGCGGCCGCATCGCGCAGCAGTGGCGGGCCGGCAACATATTCCTGGCAGGAGATGCAGCCCACCAGGCACCCCCGCTTTTTGGGCAGGGACTTTGCGCAGGAATGCGGGATGTGGCCAACCTCGTCTGGAAGCTTGGCGCTGTCAAGCGGGGCACGGCCAATGAAAGCCTGCTCGACACCTATGAGAGTGAACGCATGCCGCATGCACGGTTCTGGGTGGATCAGGCAACAAGAGCGGCGGGTTTCATGCAAACAACCGACGCCGAGATCGCCAAGCAGCGTGACGCCTTCATTCGCGCAAACCCTGCTGCCTCCGCCCCGGTAGCCCCCGCACTGGGGCCAGGCCTGCACGAAGGTGGCGTCGATGAACGTGCCGGCAGGCTGGCCATTCAACCGATCCTCAGCGACGGAGTGCGTCTGGATGACATGGTGGGAAGCCGGTTCCTGGTGGCAACAACACACAAAATCTATTCCGCAATCCCAT
Source organism: Arthrobacter sp. 21a14 (assembly GCA_050627125.1). GTDB lineage: Bacteria > Actinomycetota > Actinomycetes > Actinomycetales > Micrococcaceae > Arthrobacter. Next base: position 3,205,346 of record CP192487.1, read on the forward strand.
CCCAACTCCGCGAACAACTCGAGGATTCCGCCGACGTCGTGGTCCTGTTTGATCCGGCAAAAGTGGGCCAGATCCTTCAGGCCACCGGCGCCCAGGCTGTTGTCATCCGCCCCGACCGCTACATCCTGGGCTTAGGCGATACGCCTGAGGCCCTCGAGCGCCTCATCAGCAGAATCCCGGGCCTTGCCCGGGAAGTGCCGGCATCCCTCTAAAGCAAAATTCGACAGACCACACAAGGACAGGAACACAGGAGCGCATCATGGCATTCAGCCCGATCACACACCTCAGGCACTTCGACATCGCAGTGCCTGATTACCAAAAGCAGGTTGAGTTTTACAAGAACCACTGGGGACTCACGGAAATGGAGAACGACGGCGACGTGACGTACTTCGCCGCCGAAGGCTCACCGGAACAGTACTCGGTCCGTGTTCGTAAGGCCGAGGAAAAGCGGCTCGATATGGTCGCGTTCGGTGCAGCTGACAAGGCCTCAGTGGACCAACTCGCCTCGGATCTCATTGCCAAGGGCGTAAAGCTGATCGGCGAACCCGATGACGTCAAGACCCTTGGAGGTGGGTACGGCTTCCGGTTCTTCGACCTGGAGGGACGCACCATCGAGGTCTCCTCAGACGTAGAGGTACGCAAACACCGCAAGATCGAGGAACGCGAGGCGATCCCGGTGCGGCTCTCCCACGTGGTGCTCAACTCGCCTGAGCCCGAGAAAATGCGCGCCTGGTATGAGCAGATGCTTGGCTTCCGCCTTTCCGACACCCTGAAGCACCCACACATGGGCGACCTCTTCTACTTCATGCGCTGCAATGCCCAACACCATTCCATTGCGATCTCCCGCGGCCCGCACGCTTCACTGCAGCACGCATCCTTCGAACTGCGCGGCATTGACGAGTACATGCGCGGCAGCGGCAAACTGCTGCGTTCGGGATTCAAGAAGATCTGGGGCCCTGGCCGCCACAAAGCCGGAGACAACACCTTCACCTACTTCCACGATCCCAACGGGAACACCATGGAGTACACCACCGAGCTGGACTCGGTGGACGAGGATACGTGGCATCCAAGCATCTTCGACACCCGCGATCCTGAGACGTCTGATCAGTGGGGAACCGGCGGCGACATGGACGAATTTATCGCCCGCGAGATGTTCAACGACAAAGACAAGGGCCTTTATGTCGCCCCGCCGGTATAACGGCACCAGATGTTGGCCATTGGAGGATTCATGGAAGGAAAGCAAGTGAACGGCTTCACGCTGGGCACCTTCGAAAAGGCCGGGGAGAGCTTCCCCGGTGCGGTCTTTGGAGACCGGGTAGTTGACCTGCGCATCGTGCTGCCGGGAATTTCACGCATCGGCGATCTCTTCGCCGATTGGGACGCACACCTGGATGTGCTCGGATCCATCGACGTGGCCGCCGCGGCTACCCTCCCGCTCGAAGGGCTGAACGTGCAGGCGCCGGTCCAGCCCGTGGGCAGCATCATCGCCGCCGGAGCAAACTACCGCGAGCACGTCGTGCAAATGAGCGTCGCCCATAAGCTAGGCAAGGAAGGGGCCGACCCAGCGCAACTGGCAGCTGACGCGGCGGCCGAAATCGATGAGCGGGGCCGCTCGGGGGACCCCTACGTATGGACGGGAATACCCTCGGCAGTCTGCGGAGCCTACGACGACGTCCAACTTCCTGATGTGGGCGGCAACGTCGACTGGGAACTGGAGCTGGGGGTGGTCATTGGACGCAAGGCCCACCGGATCTCAGCCAAGGACGCTTTTGATTACGTGGCCGGATACACCATCGTCAATGACATCACGGCCCGCACCCTGGTCCCGCGCAACGACATCGCGATGATGGGTACTGATTGGTTTCGCGCGAAAAACCAGCCCACATTCTTCCCTACGGGCCCCTACCTTGTGCCGAAGCGGTTCGTCCCGGATCCGGCAAAGCTGCGGATTCGCCTGAGCCTGAACGGCAATCCAATGCAGGATGCCCTGGCCGATGACCTGGTCTTCGACATCCCTAGCCTGATCGCCTACGCCTCCTCGGTAGCCGTCCTGTTGCCCGGCGATGTCCTCATCACCGGTTCCCCGGCAGGCAACGGTTCTCATTGGGGCCGTTTCTTGAGGGACGGCGACGTCATGGAGGCGGAAATCAGCGGACTAGGTACGCAATGTTCGACGGTTCGCGGGCCCAGCGGACAGTTGCCCCCCTGGTATGTGGATCGGCCGCTCGCCGTCGCTGCTGCTGGCGGAGCCGCCCAGTGACCCTGGGCCCGAGGACCCTGCGCCAGAGCCATTTTGTTCCGCCGGTGTCCTATCTGCTGGCGGAAGATCTTGGATTCCTGCGAGGATCAGACGTGGTCCTCACCCGCACCACCTCAAGCGCCGAACAGCTTCGAGCCCTGCTCGCAGGGGAACAGGACATGGTTGTCACGGCAATCGACAACCTGTTCGAGTGGGTCCTGGCCGGGGCCGACCTTCGCCTGGTGGCCCAGGTGGAGGCGACCACGCCGCTGGGCATCCATGCCCGCAGTGGCCTCGAGACGATAACGGATCTGGCTGGTTGCCGGTTCGCCGTTGACGCTCCCAACAACGGTTTCGCGCTCATCGCGAGGCGTCTGCTGCGGGACGCCGGCGTCGAGGTTGACTACAGGGTAGTAGGTGGTGTGCGCGAACGCCTGGATGCAATGCTCGACGGCGAAGTGGACGCGACGCTGCTCGGGGCGCCGTTTGACAAACTTGCGGAAACGGCCGGATTCGCCCGCATCGTGGACATCAATGCATGGCTGCCGGCGCTGCCGGGCCAAGGACTGGTGGTCCGTGCCGACGTCGCCGGATCCGTTGAACTGGAACGCTACCTCAGGGCCTTGGCGCGCGGCGTGGAGGCCGGAGTTCCGATGTCCGATGCGCAGGGCATCGATTTACTTGAACGCTGCGGTTTCCATGCTGGGGCTCCCAGCGCATGGGATTCGCGGGCGCGGACGCTGACCGTGGAACAGCGCGGGCTGGAGCTTTTGACCGGGATCCGACAAAGCCTGGGCATGCTTGGGCAGGGGACTCCCCTTAAGGAACTCTGCGACCCTGAGCCGCTGCTGAAGGCCATGGAGGCCTCATCCCGCGGGTCGTGACCCGTTGATCCTCACTGTGCCGGCTACTACTGCACGGATCATCGCCATGCGACGCCTACAAACCCCAAGGGACTTGCCTCTTGTAATCCCTTCAGCTCGTTACGATACTGTACGTATCGTATATTCAAACAAAGGAACAATAATGAAACTAGGACGGATAGCAGTGCCCACGCCCGACGGCGAAGAGATTCGCCTGGTTGCGGCCCAGCCGGAACAAGGTCGGGTCATTGATCTCGCACGCGCCTACGCCCTGACGCTTCAGCGCAAAGCCGCCCAACCTGACCGGGCCCGGGCGCTGGCCCGCGCGGTTCTGCCCGGCAGCCTGGCTGCGGGAATCGGTGGAGGCGCCATATTCCTGGATGCCGCCCACGACTCACTTGCCGCTGCCGACGATGCCTCGTACGGCATCGATGAGGTGTCATGGCGAGCGGCTGTCGACTCTCCGGTGATACGCGACGGCCTGACTTTCGAGCAGCACATCCAAAACTTCCACCGTATTGTCGCCAAGGCCCAGCCGGCACGCTCAATTTACGAGCGGCCCGGCTATTTCAAGGGCACAACGGCCATGTCCTATGGGCACAACCAAGAGCTGCCCTACCCCGACTTCACGAATGCCCTGGATTGGGAGCTTGAGGTTGGATACGTCGTGGGCAAGTCCGGCAGCGACCTGACCCCTGACACGGCGATGGACCATCTCTTTGGCATCACCGTCTTCAACGACTTCAGCGCACGCGATGTCCAGAGCGCGGAAATGGCGATCGGCATGGGCCCGCAGAAGTGCAAGGACTTCGGTTACGGCATCGGCCCCTGGGTCACCACGATGGACGAAATCGATTCGATCGAGGGGCTGCGCGGCCAGGTCCGTGTCAACGGCGAGGTGCTCTCCGATACCAAGGTGGAGGACTTCGTCTACACACCGGCTGAGTTGCTGGCTTATGTCTCCATCTCGGACCGCCTGCAGCCAGGGGACCTCATCGGGTCCGGCACCATGGGCTTCGGCGCCGGCGTGGAGATCGGCAAATTCCTGCAGCCCGGCGACGTCATTGAGCTTGAACTCGAGGGCGTTGGGACGCTCCGCACACCGATTTCCACCGAACGCCAGAAGGCGCCCTGGTGGCCGGAGCCGCGCACCTACCCCCACGACGAATGGGTGGCGTGATGACCCGGCTTCCAGTTCGCCGTATCGTCACCGGACACGACGACGATGGTCGCGCCATTATCCTCTCGGATGGAGCGGCCCCCAACCACTGGTCCTCTGACATGATTCCGGGATTTGGTGCAACGGTCCCCTGGATGACGGAAGCAGAGGCGATCGATCATGTGAGCGACGAGGATCCGGCCGGCGCGGATGTTGAGATTCCCAGCTTCCCCGCCCCAGGCCAGACGATCATGCGCATCGCCGATTTTCCGCCGGACTCCGTGTATCCGGACGAGGCTGGCTCGGTCATCTTCAGCGAGCTCGACGGACACGAAGAGGCCGAAGCCGGCGCCGAGCACAGCGGTTCCAGGCATTTCTGGTTCCACCGCACTGACTCACTGGACTACGCCGTCGTTCTTGAAGGTGAAATCACGCTGCTGGTTGATGAAGGTGAGGCAACCATGCGCGCCGGTGATGTGGCCGTGCAACGTGCCACCAGCCACGCCTGGTCCAACCGCACTGAGCAGACCGCCAGGGTCCTGTTCGTACTGATCGGAACCGAACCGCTGACCGCGGCACAGATTGCAGAGCAGCGCAGGAAGGCCTCCCGGCACTTGGAGAGGGCATGATTACCAACGCGCAGGCCGCAGATGGCGAATTGATCTGGCAACCTGATCTGGAACGGACGCCCGAGACCGGCGTTGGCCGATTCGCCGAGTTCCTGGCCGGCCACAGCGTCGGGATTGGGGCGGGCTACGACGAACTGTGGCAGTGGTCAGTGGATGAGCCCGGGAAGTTCTGGGAGCTTTTCGCCGAGTTTGCCGGCGTCGATTTAGGTGGAACTCCGGGGCCGGTGTGCAGCAGCGACCCCATGCCACACACGCGCTGGTTCCCCGGCCGCACGCTCAACTTTGCAAAGCATCTGCTGCAGGGCCACGAGGGAGTCGCCCTCATCGGCATCGATGAGGATGGGAAGCGCGAGGAGATCACATGGGCTGCGCTGAGGCGGGACGTTGCCTCCTTGGCTGCCCATCTTCGTAGTTGCGGCGTAGGCCAGGGGGACAGGGTTGTCGGAATACTTCCCAACGTTGCCGAGGCCGTCGTCGGGCTGCTTGCCAGTGCGTCCGTCGGCGCCATCTGGTCGGTCTGTGCCCCAGAGTTCGGCCCGGGTGCAATCGTTACGCGCTTTGCCCAGCTCGAACCAAAGGTCATCCTTGCCGCACCGGGCTACCGGCTCGGCGGGAAGGACCGGGACCGGCGTGGCGAGCTGGTGGAAATCATCGCAAAGCTGCCTACGCTCGAGCACATCATCTGGGTGGGCCGGCATACGTCCATTCCAAGTATCCCCACCCAGGTCCCGGCCACGGATTGGGAGCAGGCCGTCGCCGATCCAGCGGAACTTGTTTTCACCGACGTCGAGTTCAGCCACCCCCTGTGGGTACTGTTTTCTTCGGGGACCACAGGGATTCCCAAGGGGATCGTTCACGGTCACGGCGGAGCGCTGCTTGAGGAGCTGAAAATGCTCCTTATACATTCCGACCTGCGCCCGGGGGATCGATACCTCAACGTTGCTTCAACGAGCTGGGTGTTGTGGAACTCGCTCGTCTCTGCGCTCGGAGTTGGTGCCACGGCGGTCCTGGCTGATGGAAACCCCACTTTCCCGTCCTTGGACCGGGTATGGCAGATCGCCGCAGCAGAGCAGATTGCTGTCCTGGGCGTGGGTGCTGGTTTCATCCACGCCTGCGCAAAGGCTTCCCTGGCACCGATGCGCGACCATGACCTGGCTGCCTTGAAATCCGTTCAGGTCACAGGTTCACCGCTCTCCGCTGACGGCTATCGCTGGGTTTACGGCAATGTGGGCGATGTCTGGTTGAACTCGATGAGTGGCGGTACTGACATCGCCTCGATTTTCGTAGGGGGATGTCCCACACTGCCCGTCCACGTCGGCTATATCCAGGCGCCTGCCCTTGGGGTACGTGTGGAGTCCTGGGATGAAGCCGGCAATCCCACGCGTGGCAAAGGCGAACTGGTGGTTACCCAAGCAATGCCATCGATGCCCCTGAGCTTCTGGGGTGACGACGGCAGCCGCTATCACGACAGCTACTTCGCGACTTATCCGGGGGTGTGGCGGCATGGGGACTTCATCGAGTTCACCCTCCAGGGCATCCTCATCCACGGCCGCTCCGACTCCACCCTCAACCGCAATGGGCTGCGGCTCGGTTCGGCAGATATCTATGCCGTGGTTGAATCGCTGCAGGAAGTTGCCGAGGCTTTGGTTGTCGGTGCGGAACTGGGCGTTGATTATTACATGCCACTCTTCGTCCACTTGGCCGACGGAGCCGACCCGGGTGTCGCCCGGCAAGCGATCACGAGATCCATTCGGGAAAACCTGTCCGTTCGGTACCTTCCCGACGACATTGTGTTCATGCCCGGAATTCCGCATACTCGCACTGGAAAGAAGCTGGAGGTCCCCGTAAAGCGGCTCTTGCAGGGTGCGCCACTGGAATCCGTCGCGGATCTCGGGTCAGTGGACAACGCCGCCCTGTTGGAAGAATATGCAAGGTTTGCCCTTAATCGGGAGACCGTATCACCCTAGGTGGCGCCGCCCTACGGGCAATGGAAATGGGGGAGAGGACGAGCCGGACCGGCGCAAGCGAGGTCCGGCTCGTCGTCGTGCTTGGGCCCTTACGTCAAAGCGGTCCAGAAGCTGATTCGCCCCCCAGCGACGTCCCGTCACCGCTTTACTCGGGGTGCGATGCATCCAGTATCTCGACCGCGTATTGCACCAGCGCCTTGGCCCGGTTCGTGAGGGCCGCTTCCTTGGGCCACACCGCGACGACGGAGGTTTGGCCGGCGCGGGGGCGGAGGTGCCTGGTGACGAGACCTTTGCCTTCGCTCGAGACGGGGATCTGGTTGGGCCTGGACATCAGCAGACTATAGCCGAGTCCCCGCCCGACCATTGCCCGGACCAGATCGATTTGCGGTACCACGGCCCCGAGCTGTGGTTTGAGGCCGCGTTGGGCGAACATCAACTGCGTATATTCGGTGCTGGGTGCCGTGTTGAGCATGATGAGCGGCTTGCTAGCCAAAGCTTCCAGTTCAATGTCCTCGTCCTGGGCAAGGGGGTCGTCGGCGCCCAGGACTGCCATGACTTCGGTTTGGTAGATGACTTTGCGTTCCACGTCCGCGGGAAGGCCGATGTCATAGACGATCGCAGTGTCCAGGCTTCCGTCTTCCAGAGCGGGCAGCAGGTCGGCATGGTCTCCCACCGTGATGCTGATTTCCACTTTTGGGTGGCGTTTTGCCATGCCCTCGAGAACGGCGGGGAGCACGTTGCTTGCCAGGCCTGTGTAGCAGCCCAGTGACACAGGGCCTTTGAGCTCGCCACGAAGCTCTCCCAACCCGTCTGCCAAAGCACTGGCTTCCCGAAGCAATTCCCGGGCGCGCTTTGCGAAGTGGCGTCCAGTGGGTGTCAGGTGCATTCCCTTGGCTTTCCTGCGAATGCACAGCTGTTCCCCCAGTGCTGCCTCCAGCTCACTGATGGCATGGGAGAGCGCCGATTCGGAGATGTGCAGCTGTTGTGCTGCTGACCCCAAGGTGCTGTGTTCGGGGAGCGCGGCGAACAGTTCGAGCTGTCGAAAGGTGAACTTCGGCACTTGAGTCTCTATTCCTAAGAAATCGAATTACTTCTGCTGATATCCGCAGTTTACTGGAGAATGTTTTGCCGTGACACTGATTACACGATGACGTACCAGTAGCACTGGTTACACAATGACGTGCCGGTAGGAGCAAGCCATGACGACACAAGCGGGCGAGTGCCCGTTCCACGGGAACTCAGTGATTACCCATACGACAGCAGACCCGGTTCGCGGCAGCGGGGGAGAGGAGCCTGCAACTGTTTCACTGGATGCCGCTGACTACCCGGTGGCTGATTGGGTTGACGTAGCGGCCCTTGCAACTAATCCATACCCGACTTATGCCCGGCTCCGGGCGGAGTCTCCGGTGGCGTGGGTTCCGCAGCTTAAGAAGTTCCTGGTGACGAGTTACGCCGGTTGCCACACGGTTGAACAGGATCAGGAGCTGTTCAGCGCGAACGTCTCGGGTGCAACGATGACGCGGGCGATCGGCGCCCAGCCAATGTTGCGCAAAGACGACCCGGAGCACGCCGCAGACCGGGCGCCTGTAAATCCTGTTCTTCGTCCCAAGTCCATCAAGGAAGTCTGGGGACCGGTTTTTGAGCGTAACGCCGAGACCTACCTTCAGAAAGTCGTCGAGCTGGGGCCGGACGAAGCAGACCTGAACCGGGATTACGCAGCCCCCGTGGCGTCGCAGAACCTCATTGACCTCCTGGGATTGAAGGACGTTTCCGTGGAGCAGGTGCGGCGCTGGTCTCACGACTTCATCGCCGGCATGGGAAATGTTTTGGATGATCAGTCGATCTGGGACCGGTGTGATGCCGCGACCGCGGAGGCTGACCGATTGCTGGAGGAGCTGATCCCGTATTACCGGCAGAATCCGGACGCCTCGATGGTGTCCGCTTTTGCCAACAGTGGACTCCCCACCGCCAATGTTGCCGCCAACGTCAAATTGACCATTTCCGGTGGTATGAACGAGCCGCAGCATATGGTCACCAACATGGTGTGGGCGCTGAGCAATCATGTTGACCAACGCGAGCAGGTCCTTGCTGATCCAGCTTGGTGGGCATCAGTGTTTGATGAGGCGGTCAGATGGCAGTCACCGATCGGAATGTACCCCCGGGAAACGACACGGGAAACTGTCCTCGAAGGCGTCCGTATACCTGCCGGCGCCGGTATCGGCGTCGTCGTGGCAGCCGCCAACCGCGACGCGGGCCACTTCGGCGCTTCAGCTGCAGAATTCGATATCAATCGGACCAAACGCCCCCACCTCGCCTTCGGCAGCGGCGTCCACCTCTGCGCCGGGCACTGGGCGGCGAAGACCTCCATTGGCCAGATCGCCGTCCCGCTGGCCTACGAGCGCTTTCCGGGCCTGCGCGTGGACCAGCGACGGAGTGAAAGCTGGGATGGCTGGGTCTTCCGCGGACTGACCAGCCTGCCCGTCACCTGGAACTAACCCAACTACCCATTACCAAAAGGAGCAACGATGCCCAGCGTCACCTACACCCAGCCCAACGGCACCCAACAAACCCTCCAGGTCGATCCAGGCACCACATTGATGCGCGCCGCCGTCAACAATGGCATAGACGGGATCATCGGCGAATGTGGAGGCCAGGCCATGTGCGCCACCTGCCACGTTTACGTCCGCCCGGAATACGCGCAGGCGCTGCCGGACATCAGCGACGACGAAGACGAAATGCTGGACTGCGCCACAGCGGAGCGAATGGACAGCTCCCGGCTTGCGTGCCAGATCACCATCGATGCAGAACTGTCCGAGATTGTCGTCGACATCCCTGTCGGCCAACTCTAGAACGGGTGCAGTGACATGAGCGTTGTTATCATTGGCGGCGGCCAGGCCGGCCTGCAGGCGGCCGACGCGCTGCGTTTGGAAGGATACGACGGCAAGATCGACGTCATAGCCGAGGAATCCGGTCTGCCCTACCAGCGACCCCCGCTGTCAAAGGACTACCTCTCCCCGGGCAAGGAGGCGGCTCCCTTGCCGCTGCGAGGCCCGTCCTTCTTTCTCGATAAGCACATCACGCTTCATGCAGGGGTTCGCGCACTGGCCGTCGACCGGACCGAACGGACGGTGAAAACCTCTGAAGGCGTGCTCGACTACGACCACCTTGTTTTCGCCACCGGCGCCAGAAACAGGATGTTGAACTGCCCAGGCGCCCTCCTGCCCGGCATCCATGGTCTAAAAACCCTGTCGGATGCAGAGGCGTTGAACTTGGCGCTGCCCAGTGCCCGCAACATCGTGATCATCGGTGCCGGATTTATCGGACTCGAATTTGCGGCGGCAGCCTTGGCACACGGCTGCAACGTCACCGTGCTGGAATTCGCTCCACGTCCAATGGGAAGGGCACTGACTCCGGTCATGAGCGAATGGTTCGCAGGAGCCCTTCGCTCCCGGGGCATAAACTTGCGCCTCGATGAAGGTATCGACCGTTTCGAGCCGGGCGCTGATGGGCGGGTAGGAGCCGCAGTCTCCACCTCAGGGGTCTCCTACCCGGCAGATCTGGTCCTGGTCGGCATTGGCGTGCAGCCCAACGACACCTTGGCCCGCGACAGCGGAATCGAAACCAACAACGGAATCGTCGTCGACGAAACGCTCCGCACAACAGACCCCGCTGTTCTGGCAATCGGCGACTGCGCGAATTTCCCCAGCGCCCATTCCTTGGGCAATTTGCGCCTGGAGTCCGTCCAAAACGCCACCGACCAGGGACGTCACGCGGCACGTACAATCCTGGGAACAGGAAGCCCCTACGAGGCACTCCCGTGGTTTTGGTCCACCCAGGGCCCCTACAAACTGCAGATGGCAGGCATTCCACAACCCAATGACGACATTCTCATCTTGGGGGACCAGAGCGAGGCAAAGTTCTCCGTCCTCTGCTTCAGGGAGGGCATCCTCGCAGCTGTGGAGTCGGTCAACCACGCCGCGGATCATATGGCGGCCCGCAAAGTACTCTCTGCAGGCATCGCCATCACCCGTACGCAAGCGGAACGCGAAGGGTTCACCCTCAAGGCTGCCGCCAGCACGCCGTCGTCGTTCTCTGCTTTGATTATTTGATGGCGCCTGCCCCGATTCCTTTGACGATGTGCCGCTGCGCCAGCAGATAGAAGACGATGACGGGAACAATCGATATCGCAGTTGCCGCCAGGAGGATTTGTTGTTGCGGTGTTTCTGCCGAATCGAAGCTGGTCAGGCCTCGCTGTATGGGCATGAGTGAATTGTCGTCGAAGAGAACAAGGGCCATTAGATATTCGTTCCATGCAGCCAGTCCTTGGATTACAGCTACCGCCGCCAAGCCCGGCTTGGCCAAGGGGAGGATAACGCTGGCGAAGATCCTGAGGGAGGAAGCGCCATCAAGAGCCGCCGCTTCCTCAAGATCCTTGGGCTGGCTGGCGAAGAAGCTGCGCATGATCAACGTGGCCATGGGAACACCTGAAGTGATGAGGATCAGGACGTAACCTACCCGGCTGTTGGTGAGCCCGAGGTCGGTCAGTAGCCGGTATTGGGCGAGGAACATAGCCGGGGCCGGGATAATCATGACGGCGAGAATCACGACTGTGAAGATGCCTTTGCCGCGGAACTCCATGCGAGCAAGCGCGTAGCCGGCCATGCTCGATGCCACGAGAATCCCTGCGACTGCCGCCAACGTGTACGTAATGCTATTGAGCAGGTACATGCCCAGATCGCCCTGCACCCATGCCGTGACGTAATTTTCCCAATGCGCATCAAGGGGCACGAGGCTTTTTCCCGCAAGTAACTCCTCCAACGACTGGAGGGAGCCGGAAACCATCCACAGGAGGGGGAAGAGCGCTATGAGGGCTGCGACGATCAGCAGTCCGTACAGACCGATTTTGTCAGGCCGGATCCGACTCCTGCGAACGCGCACGTGCTGATCCTGGGGTGCAGCACCGGCGGGGATGCGAGCCCGATGTTCGGCGACTTCAGTGTTCTTCAATGACATCAGAGGCTTCTTTCGGATGATTGGTGTGTCCTCATGCCCGGGACCGCCTGGCTGAGACGGCAAGCTGAACCAGAGAGAGCAGCACGAGGGCACCGCCGAAGACAACCGACATGGCGGCAGCGCTGCCATACTCGTGGTTGGTAAAAGCTTCAGCATAAATTTGCAGGGTCGGAACCATCGTGTGATAGCCGGGTCCTCCGTTCGTCAGCACCTGGACGGTGCCAAAGACCTGCAGTGCCGCCAAGAGGGTGAGCAGGCTGACAATGGTGGTTACAGGCGCCAGCTGCGGCCAGGTGATGAACCGGAATTTCGACCACGCCCTGGCCCCGTCCAATTCAGCGGCTTCGTAAAGTTCCGAGGGAATGTCCTGGAGTCCTGCGAGGAAAAGCAGGAATCCGAAGCCCCAGTGGAACCAGATGAACACCGCAATGACCGATGGCAGCGCGAGGGCAGGATCGCCGAGCCAGTTTTGTTGGAAGGCGCCGAGTCCCACGATCTCGAGCATGCGATTGAGGACTCCGGATTGCGGTGAGAAGAGCGAGGTAAAGATCAAACCAACGACGACGACCGAGAGGACTCCGGGAAGATAGAAGACTGTCCGGAAGAAGGTTTTTCCTCGTACCACTTTGTTGACGGCCACGGCCATGGCGATCGCGAGACCGTTGCCGATGAAGAAACCGACCAGAGCGAAGACTGCGACGTTCTGCATGGATGCCCAGAACGCTTCGTTCTTAAACACTGACTCGTAGTTCTTCCAGCCGATAAAGGGCGTGTCCGGGCTGACACCGTCCCAGCTCTGGAAACTGAGCAGGATGGCTTGCGCGAATGGAGTGATGGTGAACGTAGCTATCAGAACGATTGCAGGGGAGAGGAAGAAAAGCCCGAGCAGCGTCTTGCGCGCGCTGCCTCTGCGTCGCGGCGCCCCGAAGGAGCGCCGCGACGCAGATGTCGCGAGGTGGGGGGACATCAGCTCTTATCCTGGGCAGCCTGCAGGTCATCCAGGACCTGGTCGATCGTAAGCTCGCCGAGGACAAGGCCCTGCGCATCCCGGATGATAGCGGTGTTCACGTTGGTCTTGATGGTGTTCGGCAGAACCTGCATGTCCTTAACACCTGCCCCAAATCCGGAAAGTTGGGGCGATAGTGTCCCGCTTGCCAGCAGCTCAGGGTTCGATGGCATGATGTGACCCACTTCAGCGAAGACCTTCTGCTGTGAAGGAGCAGTAAGCCATTTGACGAACTCCAGCGCTTCCTTGGGGTGCTTACCCTTCGGATTGATGACTGCGCCCTTTCCAGGAAGGCCCGGTGAGCGGGGTGCAAGCTTGCCGTTGGCGGCCGGCGGAACGGTCAAAGAGATGAAGCTGTTGTAGTCGGGGGCGGTCTTGAATCCGACCGAGACTCCGGGGGAAGCGTCGAAAATGGCGCCAACTTCATGCTTGCTGAAAAATGATGCTTCCACGGTGGGGTTGTCATTTTGGCCGCCTGTAAGGGAGCCGTTGGCAATGACGCCGGCCTTTTTCAAATCCACGAGCAGTTGGAAGGCATTGCGCCACCCCTCGGACTTCCAGCTGGCCTTGCCGTCAAAAGTCGCGGAGATCTCATCGTCCGTCAGCCAGTTTGAGGCGAACCCCTGGATAAGCTGGGGTGTCAGCGAGGCTGCGACAGAGAAGGTGCCCTGGCCGTTCTTGCTGGCCGCTGCGAGTTTTGAGATGAGTTCACTGGACGTCTTTGGCAGGGCCTTGGGGTCGATGCCCGTCGCTGCCGTGTCCAGGAGGAGCCCGTACGTCTGGGTTTCCCAATGCGCCGTGTAGATTCCGGCGGGAACACCCAGGTTATTCCCATCTGCGAACGTAGACATCTTGATCACGGCGGGGCTGAAGTTCTTGCCCCAGTCTCCCTGCAACTCCGATTGAAGGTTCATCGCCCAGCCGGCCTTGTAGAAGGGCGCCATGTCCGTTGCATTGAATGAGGAGTAGATGTCAGGCATCGATTTCGACTGTGCCTTTGCCTGCAGCTTGGGCAGATAATCTGTCGGGCCGGGCGAATCAACGGTAATCTTGATGCCCTTCTCCTTGGAGTACTGCTCCGCGAGCTGATTCAGGGCTGCTTCCTGTCCACGGGATTGGTTAAGGAAGGTCAACTCAACGGCACCAGAGCTGTCACCGGAAGCGCTCGTTGAGCCGCCGCCGGCGGAACAGCCTTGGAGGAAGAGTGAAGCGGCTACCGCGACGGCGCCGACGGTAACAGCCCGACGCCGGACGGCTGCCGGACTTGCTGAGGTACTGCTGTTTTTACGCATGGATTCTCACCTTTGAAAAGGACGTAAGGATCTGGGGAGTTTTGGATTCTGTTGTTCAAGGAACGAGTCAGGATGGCCTTGGCGGAGCGGAGGTGCCGGGCCTCCTGAATGGCGGAACAGGCGTACAGCTAATTTCATAGGCACGTTGGTTGCTCCCGCAGTGCCGAAGATGGTCCGACGTACGCGCTGGGTGTGATCGCTTGGTGCTCGATAACCGCCACACCTTGCGGCTCAAGGACCATTCCAGCTGTCGGGCTTCCGCTTAGCAGGTCCCTGCCTCTGGCGGTGAGAGACACAGGAACGGAGCCATGGTTGATCAGGAAGGTAACTTCGCCGCGCCGGACGGTCTCAACCCATCCCGTTCCGTCAGGTATCTCCGTAGCCGCGTCGAATGCGATGCCTGCCTCGGCGAGCAGTGTGTGGACCAGATCCGTCATCGCGCGGGGTTCCAGACGGGTGGCCAAATACCACGCTGCGCCGTTCCCCGTGGATCGACGCGTGAGGGCAGGCATTCCCTCAAGGTGGCCTTGTCCGAAGTGCGCCTTGACCTCTGCGTCGAGGATTCGTACCGCTTCGCTCCATCCAAGACCCGTGGCGCGGCCGCTGGGAAATACGTCACCGAGAACTTCTACAGTTGGAGGGATGGTCGTCTCCGCCCGGACCGGGATGGCGCGGGGTCTCTGCCATGCAGCCGCAAGGGGTACGAACTCTTCGACCCACACCCCCAAGGTCTGCTGCAGCTTGCCAAGATAGCCGTTCAGCCGGACGTGCAGGGACTCATCGAGGATCGCCGATTGGGCTGTGACGAAAACGGTCGATCCAGAGTTGGCGGCCTTGTCCAGAGCATCAAGTTGGGCGTCTGTTGCCACGAGGAGGTTGGGGACGATGATGAGGGGATATGCGGCGAGGTCCTCATCGCCGCGAACGAAATCGACCACAATGCCGGCCCTTGTCATGGCTGCGTGCCAAGGAGCTACGAGGGCGAGATAGCTGGATTCTACTGGTTGGCCGCGCTGCTCCAGGGCCCACCAGCTGTTCCAATCGAAAACGATCGCCGCTTGGGCGGGCACGTGTTTGCCCATGAGCTGGGGGAGCCTGTCCAGCTCGTGCCCAAGCTGGGTTACTTCGCGCCAGATGCGGGTATCGGTCCCGGAATGGGGCAGCATCGCCGAGTGGAATTTCTCTGCTCCAGCTGTGGATTGGCGCCACTGGAAGAAGAGTATTCCGTCGGCTCCACGGGCCATGGCCTGGTAGGACAATGCCCGCATCTGCCCTGGCGCCTTGGGGGCGTTCTCTGGCCGGGTGATAACAGCGCCGGTGGATTGTTCCATCAGGATCCACGGCTTGCCCCTGCCCAAGGACCGCATGAGGTCGCGCGCCATGGCCGCGCCGAGTGGCCCGTCAGGGTCTGCAGGATCGGGGTACAGATCATCTGAAATGACGTCAACGTGTTGCGCCCATTGCCAGTAGTCGGCACCGCGGAAGACACCCATGAAGTTGGTGGTTACGGGTATGTCCGGCGTTACTTCGCGCAGGATGGCTTTCTCGGCAAGGAAGCATCCGAGCAGTTCGTCAGAGCTGAAGCGGTCAAAGTCGAGCAGTTGCGTGGGATTCGCGAAGGCTGCTGTCGTCCGCGGAGGCAAGACCTCGGCGAAGGACCCATATCGCTGGGACCAGAAGGCTGTGCCCCACGCATGGTTGAGTCCGTCGACGTCGACGTATTTCTTTTCAAGCCAGCGTCGGAAGGCTGCCGCCGACTCGTCGCAGTAGCAGCGGGCTACATGGCATCCGTACTCGTTGTTGATATGCCATAGCGCCAGCGCAGGATGCTGACCATACCGCTCGGCAAGCTTTCGTGCGAGCCGTCCCGCAGCTGAACGGTAGGCCGGCGAGCTCGGGCAGTATGTCTGGCGTGAGCCCGGGGCCAAGCGGACGCCGTCGGCTGTCACCGGAAGTGACTCCGGATAGGCCAAGGAAAACCATGGCGGAGGTGAAGCCGTCGCCGTTGCAAGATCGACGCGGATGTTCCCAGCGTGGAGGTTGTCCAAGGCCCGGTCGAGCCATGCGAAATCGTACTGGTTCTCTTTCGGCTCCAGCATGGCCCAGGAGAAAACGCCAACAGTTGCGAGATTGACTCCTGCAGCCTTCATCAGGCGAACGTCTTCAGGCCATATCGATTCGGGCCACTGTTCGGGGTTGTAGTCACCGCCGTACCACGGGGTGGTGGAGAACGCGGAGCGCATAGCTGCCTCTCTCATTGGTGATGGAAGGAAAAAGCGTGGTTCTAGCGGCTTGAATGGGGGGAAACGGCGTATCCCCTGAAGCGTGGCAGAGTGTTGAAACCCTCGACGGCGAGTCGCCAACCTGGTGGGAGTGCTGCTCCACGTTCAACGGCAAGGGCCAGATGGGCTATCGCAGCCAGGAGGCCACCGTTGGCAGGAAGGTAAAGAGTGAGGAAGCCCGGGATCTGGGGATTGTGCCCATTGACGAGGAACTGGTTCTTCGGCGACGGCAGAAGCAGTGCCTGAATCGCCCTCTCCATGTCTCCCAGCCGTGCTGCCGACATCGACATGACGGGATAGTCCCATCCCCAGGTGGATTGAAGGTCCCAATTGAGCCACACGGAGTCAAGGGTTGCGCGCATCGCCCCGGGATCAATAATGTCCGTGTCGGGCAACCAGCCAAGGGCCATCAGCATTGACGGATGGTCTTTGCGCAGCAGGTAAGGCGGAGTCGCCAAGGCAGCGTACGTTCCGTCGGGCATCAACCGGGGCTGATGCATGCGGCGAGCGATAAGGTCCCAGTCCTCGCGCACCGGTAGGTTCAGCCGTCGCCGCCATTCATTCGCAACGTTCAGTGCCCACGACCAGTAGGCGAGCTCGAAGGTTGGATCTGTGTTTGTAGCCCGGTCAACCAGGTAGCTTTCCTGGGCAGGGATCAGCGGCGGTGGCAGGATAAAGGCTCCGTCATGCTCTTCAACGAAGTCGGCCATGAAGTCCGCTGTCGCTTCAACAAGCCTGTAATGCTCCTCGAGGAATCCTTGTTCGCGGCCCTCGCTGTAGAGAAGTTCGAGCAGGTGGATCAAATGTGGCTGCTGCCATATAAGGAACACGCCAATATGACTGGGCGATTCCCGCGCTGACGGGTCTGTTTGCTTCGGCCAACGGGCACCCTTGTATCCTTGGCGGCTGGCTGTTTCCTGGGCAGCCGGGAGGGCGGTGTGGTACCAGCCGAGGCTACGTTCAAGGAGTGCGCCGCGCCCCCACAACGGGAAGTGGGCACCATGCCACCAATGCATTTCGAGGTGGAACTTCCCGCACCAGGTGTTGTAAGTCAACCCTGTTTCTGCAGGCGGCGTCCCTCCGGCGCTATTCACCGCGAGGAGGTATTGGGACAACACAACCCGGCGTTCAAGCTCCGTGGCGCCTGCGTCTGTGCTTCCGTCGAAGCTTACGGCGGCACCGCTCAGCCAGTAGTCCTCCCATGCAGAAGCGGCGGCGGTGCTGACTGCCTCAAAAGTGTGCGGAGAGTCAGTCGGTTGAGGCCCCGGAACGGGCTGTAGGGTAACGACGACTTCGAGTTCGTCTTCCGTGGTAACTGCCATCACGCGGGTCCCGCCGTCGAGCAGGCATAGCGTACCTGTTGTCTCCACTCGGACTTCGTAGGTTGTGGATTCCACAACTCTGCGGGCCAGCCAGCCCCCGGGTGATGTCTCTTCCCAATGCACGCTCTCAGCCAGCGGGAGTTCGAACGGGGCCAAGTCATCGCGCTGGGGGTCGAAAATCCAGGACACTGCCAGTCCGCTTCGCAGCAGTCCTGACCTGATTCTCGTGGCGAAACATTGGGCGGAGGGATGCGCCGTGGTGGTTACTTCGACAGGTATGCCTTGGAGCTGATAACCGGCACGCACTGTGCCGGACCACAAGTCGAGTTCAGTTTGTGCGCCCTCCAGTTCGTTCGGATGGCCTATCCGGGGACCTGCCTCGGTTGCATCCAGCGCGAGGCGGCCCAGATGCATCCTTCTGGGGTTGAAGGCGAACCAGGCACTTGCCCTCAATTCGTCAGGAATCGGATCGGCGGCGCGTTGCAGCCCCATTCGGTCCAGGTAGGGTACCGGACCCCTGGCGGTTTGGTGCGTGGTGGCGGCATCTTCCAGGGAAAATTCCTGTTCGGTTCGAGTGCTGTACCAGCCCCAGCTCGATTGAGTGCGAAGGGGGATTTGGAAGTCGTCCACGTTAAAGGGCCGTACCTGCTGTTCAGGCAAACCCCTACTGCCGTCGTCGGCAATCCGCAGTGGATCGGGACGGAGTTCGTGAAACGCCGGAAAAGTCTGCAGCCCGGAAACGTCCACAGTCATCGCAACGTCGCCGTTGCCCACGCTCAGCGTGTTGGTAGCGTGCGCCTGTGTGAGGACGGGATTATGACGGCACACGGTGCTGCGCCGGTTGATTTTCATGCGCGTACCCCACGCAGGCCGTCACACGACACCTGGCTAGGGCCTGTCACTTTAAGCGGTTGGCGGTGTTTGGGCATCTTTGCCTCCTCGACGCTTTGACCCGAATTCTGAGTCAACTATAATTTCTGTTTAGAGGATAGCGTTAAGCTTTGAAACGAATCAACAGTTTTTTGAAAGGACTTGAAATGGCGGAAAAGCGGGGGGAGTACGCAAAGTCGAACAAGCGCCGTGAAGCGCTCAGTGCGGCGGCACTCAGTCTGGTGCAGGCCAAAGGGCACCGGAACGTTACGGTTTCGGAGGTCGCAAATATGGCCGGGGCCAGCGAGCCGACGGTCTTCTATCATTTCCCCACCAAGGAAAGTCTGTGGATCTCTGCCTTGAAGCAGTTTGACGACGAGAACATCCGCAGCGTTGGTCATGAGGCCGGAGCTATCGCTGATATGGGCCATCGCGCGGAAGTAGGCGTTCGCCGCCCCCACATACCGCTTCTTTATGCGGAAATGGCGGGCGCCGCCGTCGACCGGGAAAACCCCGCGAACCCCTATTTTCAAGAGCGAATGGCCCGATCCCTACAGGTCATCGAGACCGACATCCAACGTCTGCAGGACATCGGAAAGGTGCCGGCTGATGTAGATGCCCACGTTGCCGCCCGCGTTCTCCTCGCGTGCTGGGAAGGTTTGCAATTCCAGTGGCAGCACGGACCTGAGTTCGACATTCGAGCCCATTTGGAATGGAACATCCGGGCAGTCCTGGGTCCTGACGCGCTGACCCCGCCATGATGGGTTCCGGTATCGGCGGGGGCAGCACGTCAATTGGCCTGATTGGTAGAACCGGGCTCAGCGCACCAGGGCATCCACCAAGCGGTCCACGGCTGTGACAGTGATCGTGGCCGTTTGGTTCACGCCTTTCACGGTGACGGTGATTTCACCTGCTCCGGTGGGGCGCACGATTGCCAGCGCCCTTCCCTCATAGGTGTGGCCGACGTCGGAGCGGAAGGAATCCTGTGACTGTGGGTTCCCATTACCGACCCCCTGCAACACGCCGTCGCCTTCCACTACAACAGAGAAGGGCTCTGCTCCCTGCCTGAAGACGCGGCCCGCATCGTCTTCCAGGGATATGTCGACGAACGCAAGATCGCCGTCGAAGGCGTCGATGGTGGTCCGATCGGTTCGAACCCGGAGGGTGGGCAAGCCCTCCGGAGTCGAGAGGCTCCATCTTGCCTCCGATCCGTCGGCATTTCTGGCAATAGCCGTTACCTCGCCAGCGGCGAATTCGGTTTCGAAGATCGCCTTGAACCCGTTCGCGGGGCCTGTCGGGCGGACTCCTGCACTCTTGCCGTTGATCTGCAGTTCCACCTCAGGCGCTGCGCTGTAAACCTCGATGCGCATCGGTGTTCCCTCGGCAACATCCCAATCCCATGTTGCAACTGCGTCGCTGAAAGACCATTGAGTGGGGCGTGCCTCCCGCGTGAAATTTTCGGGGGGATGCACAGCGATGTAGGGCTCGGCCCTGAGACCGAACACAATTTCACGGAAGTAGGAAACAGGCCGGCGATGTCCGGTAATGTCGATGTCCCCGCACCACGCGGTCCGCCAAGGGAATGGTGCACCGAAGGACTGAGGTCCTTCGTCAGCGTAGTTGACGCGTCCTATACCGGCCTCACCCAGGTAGTCCCATCCTGTCCAGGTGAAGTCGCCGATGAGATGTGAGTTCTGTTCAATGGCCACCCAGTTCTCACTGATCTTTGCGGGGAAAGTCTCGGTCCCCACGATGAGGCGGTTCGGGAACAGCTTACGGTCCAGCTCGTACCTGCTCTCTCCATAGTTGAGTCCGGCAACGTCGACTACCGCAAAAGACTCCTCAGTGCTGTTGGTGACCAGGTCCGACGTCGCGATGTCCTTCATCAAATCGCCCATCTGATTCATGGCTGAGTTGACGCCGCCTTCCATGTTCCTTCCCGCCTCGGCGAGGCGGTGGATGACGGAGACCATCGGATTCATGCCGTTCGTTGTGAAGCGGGTGGGATCCAACTGACGGATTTTCTCCGCGATTCGCCTGCCCCACACGGCGCCCAGGGAATTTCCGGTCTCGGGAATCTCATTCCCGATCGAATACATGATGACGCTGGGGTGGTTGGCGTCTTTGAGCACCATCGCTTCGACGTCGCGCTCCCACCAGTCAGCGAAGCGTAATGAATAGTCAAAGGATGATTTGGACTCGGTCCAAACGTCGAAGGCCTCATCGATGACAAGTAGCCCATGGCGGTCGCAAGCGTCGAGCATCGCGGGGCTGAGGGGGTTATGGCTACTGCGGATGGCGTTGAATCCGGCCTTCTTGAGAAGTTCGACGCGGCGTTCTTCTGCCCTGCGGATGGTGGCCGCGCCGAGGGGTCCATTGTCATGGTGAATGCACGCGCCCCGCAGTTTAACGGTCCGTCCGTTCAGGCGCAGGCCGTGCGCGGTATCCAGCTGCAGCGTGCGGAAGCCAAACGCAGTGGTGGAAAGCTCAAGCTCGTCGCCGCCGTCGAAGACGCGGGTCACCGCCGTGTATAGGTTCGGATCATTGACGTCCCACAGCTGTGGGTTCTTGATGGTCAGACGCTGGCGCAGCACCGCGGGCTCAGCCGGAAGGACAGTTACGGGGGCCTCAGTTTGCGCCACCAACGCCTGTTCCTGGTCAAGGATGTCAACGCGAACCCGAACTGTTCGCGGTCGGGCCCCGGAGTTGCGCAGCGTCGTCGCTATGGCTGCGACGCCGAGGTCAGCATCAAGGTCAGGGGTCGTGATCTGGACGCCCGCGTAGTCGAGATGCACGTCGCCGGCGACAGTGAGCCAGACATCACGGTAAATGCCCACACCGCTGTACCAGCGGGAGTCCTCGTGCGCGCGTGCCTCAACCCGGATGACGTTCCGTTCCCCATGGCGAAGGTGCGGGGTCATGTCTACGCGGAAGCCGGAATAGCCGTAAGGGCGTTGGGCCACAAAGTCATCATTTACAAAAACCATCGCGTCGCGATAGACGCCTTCAAAGTCGACTGCGACGTGTTGGCCGCTCCACTCCGATGGCACATCGAACTCCTTCGAATACGCGAAGGCACCCCCGGGGACGTAACCGGTATTCGACCCGTTATCGCTGGGAATCCGTGCCGATCCCACGAGCGCGTCGTGGGGTAGGCAGATGGATTCCGGTGGCGCCTGGCCGGGGCGCAACTCGGAGAAGAAGCCGATTTTCGGGCGAACGGACCACCCACTGTTGAAGGAAACGCGTGTGGGCTGCCTGTATTCCGTGAGGTCCTGCGTCATAATCTCTTCCTGTCGGTCTTGTCTGTTCCATGGAAGGGCTTCCCACAGTTGCGCGTGCAACAGCCGCTGCCGAGACCGGAATACGTCAATGCCGGGCAGTGCAAAAAGACCTTTGCTGGGGGAGGCGGAAGTACTGACTCTCCGCTCTGGGCATGGGCAGAGCCTGAGATCTGGCGACCCGCCCATGGTCTCGCTGCTTCAGGTGCACGTTGGTGATTTGGGCAGCAGCTACGCGAACTGGGAAGCTTGAATTGAATAGTAACCGCCATGGTAACTATTGGCAAGGCTCGACAGGCCTAAGCTGACGTCCCGTCATCTTCGTAGTCGCTGACGCCGGCCAGGTCGCGTCCGGCGATGTATCCGAAGGTGAGCGCGGGGCCGAGATTGATGCCCCCGGCAGGGTAGTGACCGCCCATGACCGAGGCTTGGTCGTTGCCAGCCACGTAGAGCCCGTCGATGGGCCGCCCCGCGTTGTCCAGGGCACGCGCGCGTGGATCGGTGGCAAGGCCTGCGAAGGTGCCGAAGGAGCCGGGGAGAACCTTGACGGCGTAGAACGGACCCTTTTCCAGTGGCCTGAGCGACGGGTTGGGTGTGTTCTTCGGGTCGCCGCCGTATCGGTTGAATTCGGTGGTTCCCCTGCCAAAGTCGGGGTCGACCCCGTTGCGGGCGTTTTCGTTGAAGTGCGCCACGGTTTGTGCCAATGCTGTTGGATTAATGCCGCAAGCGGTGGCCAGTTCTTTGATCGTGTCGCCCTTTTTCAGGTAGCCGGATCGGAGGTAGGGGAACAGCGGGACGGGGAGTGGTTTGGCCATTCCCAGCGGGAACTTGCGTACGTAGGCGGCGTCGGCGATTTGCCAGGCTTCGACGGGTTCGCCGTCGGGTGTTGCTTTGAGCATTCCTTCGACGTAGTCGTAGTAGCCGTTTGCTTCGTTGACGAATCGTTTGCCGTTGCGGAGCACACCGATGCTGCCGGGTTTGGCCCGGTCCATGATGTGGGGGAATGTTCCTGTGCGGCCGTTGCGGTAGGGAACCAGGGAGACCGGGCACCAGGCGGCGGGTGATTCCACGTGGGTGTCGAAGCTGGCCCCGATGGCCTGGGCCATCGTTATGCCGTCTCCGGTGGTTTCCTTGGGGGCCAGGGTCCAGTGTTCATTGCCAGTGGGGGTTTTGGGGAATAGTTCAGCCCGGCGTGCCACGTCGTTGGGGAAGCCGCCCGTGGCGAGCACGACGCCGCGCGAAGCGTTGATGGTGTAGCTTCCGTCAGGTGAATGAACGACGGCGCCGCTCACCTTTCCTCCCTCGTCGGTGAGGAGGTGTTTGGCCGGGGTGGAGACGCGGATGTCAACACCAAGATCGTCAGCTGACTTCAACAGCCTGGCGGTGAGGGCGGTGCCGTTGACGAGTTGCATGTTGCGACGATGGATGAGCAGATCCAGAACATGCCGTCCCACCCGCCATGTTGCATGGAGCAGGCCTTGGATGTTGCCCTGGGATGCGGAGAGGAATTTAGTGAGATCAGGTCCGGCCATGATGCCCATGCCCAGGAATGAGGTTTCGTAGAGCTGGTGGCGCGCCTTTGCCCGTAGCTCCGGCTTGATGTTGCGTGCATTGAGGGGTTTGGGGCCGACAGAGCGGTTTCCGGTGCCCGCGCCAGGGGTCTGGCCATAGATGTCTTTGATCTTGGCCCCGGGGACGAATTGGAGGCTGGTCTTGTTATGGAAGAACCCGACCATGTGGGGAACTGCTTCAAGGAAGGCCTCGATCCTTTCCGCATCGTACTTCTTGCCGATGCGGTGGCGCAGGTAGGTCCGGAAGAGTTCCCGGTCCTCGTTGATTCCGGCTGCTTTGGCCAAGGGGTTACCTGGGGTCCAGGCCCAGCCGCCGGACCAGGACGTGGCACCTCCACAGACGTCCGCTTTTTCCACGACGATGACTTTCAGCCCGTGGTAGGCCGCTGTGACCGCTGCCGAAAGGCCGCCTGCGCCCGATCCGATGACGAGGACGTCGCAGTCGAACGTGGTGCCGGAGGTTGCGCTTGATTCGATGGTTTTGGTGGTCTTCACTCGGTTCTGGCCTTCAATGTTGTTTGTTGGTCTCGTGTACGGGCTGGAGGCAGGTGCGCGGCGGCACGCACCTGCCTCCTGTCTGTTGCTGGGGGATGGGTACTGCTTTGGGTTTAGCGGTGTTCTTTGTTGGCCCACTTATAGGACCAAAGGCTTGATACCAGTGCTATGAGGCATAGGCCTGCAAGGAGTGCTGCTGCCGGGACCCAGCTTCCGCTGCTTGCCATCAGGGCGGTCGCGATCAGGGGAATGAAACCACCGACGGCGCCAGCCAGTGCGTACGCAAATCCTGCGCCGCTGTAGCGGATTCGGACGTCGAACATGTCGGTGAACCACGTTTGCTGGACGCAGGTGGAGATGTTGTGTCCGAGGTTGATCAACGCGACAAAGCCAAGGATCATCGGGATCAGCTCGCCGCTTTCAAGTGCCGCGAAGAACGGGGCTGCTGCAAGTGCTGCGGCCAGTGGGCCGATGATGTAGAACCACTTCCGGCCGAACTTATCGGCGAGTCGGCCCCAGAGGGCAAGGAAGGGAATGGCCAGGACCATGGCGACCATGGAAGCGGTCAAAACGGTTGAGGACGGGGTGTCTGTGAAGTTCTTGACATAGGCAAGCGAGAACGTGAAGCCCATGTAGAAAGTGCTTTGGTCCACCATTCTCATGCCGATCACTGCCAGGATCTTTTTGGGGCTTGTCCTCAAGGCTTCGGCCAAGGGTGCCTGGGCGGCTTTGTGTTCTTCCTTGACGGCGGCAAACTCCGCTGATTCCGGCACGCCTGCCCTGATCCAGAGGCCGACGAGGGCGAAGAGGATGCTGATCACGAATGGCAGGCGCCAACCCCAGGCAAGGAACTGTTCAGGGGTGGTCATGGCGGTGACCAGGGAGAACGCCGCGGTGCCGAGCAGCAAGCCGACGAATGAGCCGATCTGGACGCCGGTGGCCAGGAAGTTCCGCTTACCTGCGGGTGCGTTTTCCACCGCCATCAGGGCGGCTCCGCCCCATTCCCCGCCGACAGCCATACCTTGGATGGCCCGCAGGGTCACCAGCAGGATGGGCGCCGCGACACCGATTGCAGCGTAACTGGGGAGCAACCCGATGGCCGTGCTGGCTAGGCCCATCATGATGACGGTGATGAAGAGCATGGTGCGGCGGCCGTACTTGTCGCCGAAGTGGCCGAAGATGGCCCCGCCCAGCGGGCGGAACAGGAATCCGACGGCGAAGGAACCCATGGATGCCAGCAGGCCGGCAACTTGGTTGTCGGACGGGAAGAACAGGGGACCGAAAACAACGGCAGCGGCTGTGCCATAGAGAAAGAAGTCGTACCAGTCAACGACTGCGCCGACTGTGCTCGCCAGTGCTGCACGGCGGCCGGCCTTGGCGCTGATCGTTACCGGGGGATGGGTGGGAGTGCTCATGGCGGCAGTGCTCCCTGTGCTGGGGGTTTGGGGACTCGTCATTGCGGTTCACCGCAACCTTTCTGTAGCTCGGCTGCACCTTTGCTGGCGAGCGGGATGAGTGCTTTAATGACTACGTAGTCATTTAGTGATTTTGATCATACGCGCATCGTTGGATCGCGGTCAAACACCCATTGAGCAGGACGGAAGTTATGAACAGAACCATTGGCCTGGCCCACTTGTCAGCGTTGCATCTGAGCCCTCCCGAACTGGTCCAGGCTGCTGCCAACGCCGGCTTCACCTCTGTCGGCATCCGCGTTTACCCGGCGACAAAGGGCGAATCGACCTACCCCATGGCGGTTGGCTCCACCATGTTTGTACAGACGCTTGATCGTCTCGCAGGGACGGGAGTGGCGGTGCGGGATGTAGAGGTATTCACGCTCAACGGGAATCGTGGACGCGCCGAATGGGAGCCCGTGCTTGAAGCGGGAGCTGCTCTGGGTGCGAGTGTTCTGAACGTGATTGGAAGTGATCCGGATGGGGGCCGCCTAAGGGACAGCCTTGCGGCGCTGGTCGAAGATGCCCGCGCGTTCGGGATCAGGCCCTCCGTTGAGCCGATCTCCTACCAGCCCCTGGCAACCGTGCCTGCGGCGGGATTGCTTGTCCAGCAGACGGGATGCGGAATCATGCTCGATGTTCTTCACTTCGTGCGTGCCGGCGGTCGGATTGCGGAACTGGTGGATCTGCCTGCAGGGGCAGTGACTGTTATCCAGCTGTGTGACGGCCCAGCCGACACCCCGGACTTGCCGGTCCCGCGTGCCATGCCCTTGGGACAGGGCGTCAACGGATCGCCCCGGCAGATCGAATCCCGGTCAAAGAGGCTAGCGCCAGGGGAGGGTGTCTTCCCCCTTGGGGAGATTCTGGACCTTTTCCCGGACACGCCGATCAGCGTCGAAGTCCCTGACGTCCTGGCCGTCGAGGCGCATGGCACAGACGCCCACCTGCAACACATCTATGCGGCAGCCGCAGGGCTGACCCGATCCTCCCTGAAAACAGAAGCGAAGTGAACACCATGAGCGAACTCACCCACGTAAAAACAACCCGAACGGCCACCACGGAGACCTATTGGCCCGGTCGCTTTCAGGACCAGGTGATCCTGGTGACCGGCGCCGCCGGCGGACTCGGCTCGGACACTGCGGACCGCCTTGCACGCGAAGGTGCCACAGTTGTATGCACGGATGTCAATGCCGGCGGACGGGGCGATGGCAGCAGTCCATCGAACTGCATGGCCCTGAATGTCACCCAAAGGCAGGACTGGGACCACACCGTGCAGGCTATTCTGCAGCGGTACGGCAGGATCGACGGGGCGCTCTTTGCCCACGGCATCCAGGGACCGGAGGTTCCCGTGACGGAGATGCCGGTCGAGGGATGGGCCAGGACCCTCAGCGTGAATCTGGACGGCTGCCTCCACGGCCTGGCCAGCGTCCTGCCGGTCCTCACCAAGCAGGCCTACGGCAGGATTGCCATCCTGTCATCTATTTCCGCGCGTGAAGGGAATCCGCACCAGGCGGCCTACTCTGCGTCCAAGGCTGGCCTTGTTGCACTGGTGAAAACGGCAGCGAAAGAGGTGGCCCCTTATGGTGTTACGGTCAATTCCATCGCTCCGTCCATGATGAAGACCCGGCTCCTTCAGGACCTGAGCCCGGAACGAAACGCCCAGCTCCTTGCCAAGGTTCCGATGGGAAGAGTCGGACTACCGGAGGAATTCTCGGCTTTGGCCTCATGGCTGCTATCCACCGAGGCCAGCTATATGACAGGCCAGACACTGGACCTCAGCGGCGGCCGCAACACCGCCTAGGCCGGCGGGCCCGTCGTTGCCCGCACCTGCAAATGGACCGGAAACACGGACTTCATCGTTTCGCTGGGAGGCTCGCCTTCGATCCTCCCAGCAAGACGGTCCACTGCCAGATACGACATCTCCGGGATCGGCTGATGCACTGTGGTGAGGTTGATGAATGCCCACCCCGCCGGCCCGGAATCATCGAACCCCACCACCGAAAGCTGCTGCGGAACACTGATCCCCAGTTTCGCAGCCGCGTCCAACACGGCAAAAGCCAAAGCATCCGTCACGCAATAAAGCGCCGTCGGTCGGTCCTGGGTATCCAGCAACTCCAAGGCTGCCCGGACCCCATCTTCATGTGTAAGCCGCAGATGGCGCACCCAGTCCTCACGAACGTGAAGCCCACGCCGTTCCATGGCCGCCCGGAACCCGTCCTCACGGTCCCGGCCATTGGACCGGTCCCGCAGGGTGGTCAGGACACCGATGCTCTTGTGCCCCAGGCCTTCAAGATGGGCAACAACAATCTCGCCGGCGCGTCGGTCATCGGCAAGGACTGCCTCGACCTCAACAGTCGTATCGTCACGACTGAGCAACACCACGGGTGTCCCGCGCTCCAACACCCTGCGGACGGCGGCTGAAGATTCCCTCGCCGAAACAAAAATCATCCCGTCCACCGTTGCACTGTCCAGGACATCAACTGCCTCAGGATCAGGTGAAATGTCCGGATCCCGGATGAGAACCATCCGATACCCGCGCTCAAGAAGCCGGTTCTGCAACGACTCCACAATGACCGGATAAATAGGGCTGGTCAGGTCAGCAACAACCACACCGACGGCGTGTGTCCGCCGCGTCACCATCATCCGGGCAGCGGCATCGGGCACGTACCCAAGCTCCCTCGCCACCGAAAGAATCCGCGCTTTCGTAGCTGGGGCAACGGATGGATGGCCCCGAAGGGCACGGGACACTGTCGACTGCGACAATCCCAAATGACGGGCCACGTCAACGCTGGTTACCATTCCACCATCGTATTTCACCAGATCAGCTCGGGTCGCGATGCTATTGAACGTGCGTCTGGCTCTTCTGAGCGGATGGGCTGTCTTGCTGGTGCCGTGGGTCTGCGGTGTCCTGACTGAATTTCTTGCGGGTTTCGGGTGCGAGGAGTGCGGACACCACAGTGATGATGCCAATGATGCTGAAGTACAGGATCACCCATCCTGGTTCACCATTCCCGGCGTTCAGAAGGGCGACGGCGACCAGTGGCGCGACGCCACCGGCGAGCACAGAGCCGAACTGATAGCCCATGGAGGCTCCGCTGTAGCGCAATTTAGTAGAGAACAGTTCTGCAAAGAAAGCTGCCTGTGGCCCATACATGGAGTTGTGGAAAACAGCGAGGCCGATGATGATGGCGAGGGTTGCCAACAACGCACTGCCTGTGTCGGTCATGACGAAGTACAACGGGAAGAACAGGAGTCCTCCGATGGCGCCGAAAAGGTAGACGGGCTTGCGGCCGATTTTGTCGGAAAGGATGGCCCAGAGTGGGACGGCGATAATGCCAATCGCGGAGGCGATAAGCACCGACATCGTTCCTTGGTTGGCGCGGTCGGTCCCAAGGGTCTTCATGATGTAGACCACGGAGAACGTGGTGTAGAGGTAATAGGCGGAGTTTTCTGCCAAACGCATTCCGACGACGAGCCAAATGCCCTTGGCCTCCTTCTGCAGTGCCTCACCCAAGGGTTTCTGCGAGGTCTGCTTGGCCGCGACGAGTTCTTTGAAGTCGTCAGAGTCCTCGAGCTTGGAGCGGACGATCATGCCGGTAACGATCAGGAGGACACTGAGCAGGAACGGTATGCGCCACGCCCAGGCGTCGAAAACGTCGGCTGGCACTAAGGCTTTTACGGCAAGGACGCTGGAATTGGCGAGCAGCATTCCGGCGGGAACGCCCATCTGGGTGAAGCTCCCGAACAAACCACTTCGGCCCGCAGGCGCGTGCTCGATGGAAATAACTGCCGCCCCCGCCCATTCTGCTCCTGCCCCGAAACCTTGCAGCAGGCGCAACATCGTGAGCAGGACGGGAGCCCAGAATCCGATCTGAGCGTAGGTCGGTAAGAGTCCCATGGCCAAGGTCGCGACGCCCATGATCAGGAGGGAGAGAACGAGCATGGGTTTCCGGCCGATCTTATCTCCGAAGTGACCGGCGAACATGCCTCCGAAGGGACGGGCCACGAAACCCACCGCGTAGGTGACAAAGGCAAGAAGGAGACCGGTGGCTGGGTCTTGTTCAGGAAAATACAGTCTGCTGAAGACGCCGGTCGCGGCAAGGATGCCAAAAATGTAGTAGTCATACCATTCGATGGTTGTGCCGACGAAGCTGGCGAGTGGCACACGCCAAGGGGTCTTTGTGCTGATGGATGTGCTGGGAAGTGTCATGGGATCTTCTTTCAACTTGGTACAAGGGAGTTGGCGGGGGAGTTGTTCAGGCGAAGGGGTTGGACAGTCCGATGTAGACGGTCTCAAGGAATTCCTCGATCCCTTCGGCTCCGCCTTCACGGCCGAGGCCTGACTGCTTGACGCCGCCGAACGGTGCAGCGGGGTTGGAGATGATGCCCGAGTTCACACCGAGCATGCCGGTCTCGAGTTGTTCGGATAGGCGAAGGACCCGGCTGATGTCCCGGGTGAACACGTAGGAGATCAACCCGTATGGGGTCGCGTTGGCCAGGCTGATTGCCTCTTGTTCGTCGTGGAAAGGAACAACCGGGGCGACCGGTCCGAAGATCTCCTCTGACAGAGCACGCGCCTCGGGCGGCACATCGGTAAGGACGGTGGGTTCGTAAAAGTAGCCGGGTCCGGGCAGCATCCTTCCACCGGTGAACACGCGTGCCCCCTTACTGACAGCGTCATCGACTAGGTCTGCGACTTTTTGGCGGCTGTGCTCGTCAATGAGCGGTCCGATCTGAACTCCGGCCTCCGTCCCGCGACCGAGGGTCATTCCCGACATCCGGGAGGCCAGACGCTTCGCGAACACATCGGCAAGGCTGTGGTGAACGTAGAATCGGTTGGCCGACGTGCAGGCCTGTCCGCCGTTCCGGAGCTTGGCTGCGATGGCACCTTCAATTGCAGCGTCGACGTCTGCGTCGGCGAACACCAGGAACGGTGCGTTTCCACCAAGTTCCATCGAGGTTCGAAGCACGGTCCCCGCTGCCGCTTGCAGGAGGCGGACCCCGACTTCCGTGGAACCGGTAAACGAGAGTTTCCGCAACCGGGGATCTGCGATGAGGGGACCCGTCACAGCTCCCGCCGAGGATGTGGGCACCACGTTGAGCACACCTGCTGGCAATCCTGCCTCGTGCATGACCTGCGCGAAGAGGAGCGTCGTCAGCGGTGTCAGGGCAGGTGGCTTGATCACCATGGTGCAGCCGGCGGCGATTGCAGGAGCGACTTTCCGAGTCGCCATCGCCAAGGGAAAGTTCCACGGAGTGATGAACAAGCAGGGGCCGACCGGTCGTTTCGTCACCAGGAGGCGCGAATTCCCGTCCGGCGATGGGGAATACCGGCCCGAGATGTGGGCTGCTTCTTCACTGAACCAGCGGAGGAACTCTGCGCCGTAGGCGACCTCGCCGCGGGCTTCAGTAAGGGACTTGCCCATCTCCATTGTCATCAAGAGAGCGAAGTCCTCGGCGCGGGCAGTGACGGCTTCGAAGCCGGCTCGGAGGATTTCGGCGCGGGTGCGCGCGGGGGTGCTGGCCCAGGCAGATTGCGCTGCCGCAGCCGCGTCGAGTGCTGCCAATCCGTCCACAGGGGATCCATCGGCGACGGTGGTGAGGACTTTCCCGGTGGCAGGGTCTTCAACATCGAAGCGTTGCCCGTTCGCGGCGTCGTGCCACTTTCCGGCAATGAAGACCCCGGTTGGCAAGGAGTCCATCAGGGAGACTTCCGAAGCCGGGGTCATCGGGGATCTGCTTCCGTTGCGTCAAATGTGATGATTTGTCGCACCGCGAGGCCGTCCGCGAGGTCGTCCATGGCTTGGTTCACTTCCTGGAGGGTGATGGTTGATGAAATCAGTGCTTCGATGGGTAGCCGCCCCTCACGCCAGAGCTGCGCGAAGGCCGGGATGTCACGGGCAGGGACGGCGGATCCGAGGTAACTGCCAATGATCGTGCGGGCCTCGGCCGTGAGCCCGAGCGGCTTGATCGCCGCTTCCGCAGTTGGTGCTGGAAGGCCAACGGTAACGGTCCTGCCTCCGACGCCGGTCAGTGCCACGGCAGTTTCAAAGGCTCTGGCGTTACCGGCAGCTTCAATCACGATTGGCGCCTTGAGCCCTGCTTCGAACGCCTGACCGGGCGTGTAGACCGCGCTTGCGCCCAGAGCAGTGGCTCGTTCGAGCTTGTCGACGACCGCGTCCACTCCGATGACGTCCCCTTTTCCGAGGGATACCGCGGTGAGCAGCGCCGCCATTCCGACTCCGCCGAGACCAACCACTATGGTGGTCTCCCCCTCTTCGGGCTTGGCGGCGTTGATGACTGCGCCGCCCCCTGTGAGCACGGCGCATCCAAGGACAGCGGCGATCTCCGGCGGAATATCGTCGTCAACAGGCACCAGTGAGCGCCGATCGATGACGGCGTGGGTTGCGAACGCGGACACACCCAGATGGTGGTAGACATCCTGCCCGCCGCGATGCAGACGTGTTCCGCCCGAAAGCAAGGTTCCCGCATTGTTCGCTCCCGAGCCGGGCGTGCAGGGTAGTCGCCCGTTCGTGCGGCAATTGGCGCATTCCCCGCATCGGGGAAGGAAGGCCATCACCACCCGCTGGCCAGTGACCAGGTCCTCGACTCCAGGCCCCCAACTGACGACACGGCCGGCAGCTTCATGGCCGAGCAGCATCGGTAGCGGTCGAACCCGGTTGCCGTCCACTACGGACAGGTCCGAATGGCAGATTCCTGCGGCTTCGATTTTGATCAGGACCTCACCTGGGCCCGGCGGATCGAGTTCGAGTTCGCTGACGGTGATAGGACGGGAGGCTCCGAAAGGCCTTGGGCGGCCGATCTCTTCCAGGACTGCTCCGGTTATTTTCATGGTGTGGCTTTCATGTCGATGTTTCCCCGGGTCGGTGCCCGGTGATGGGAATGTGGGGTCGCTCCTTCGGCGATGGCCGAAGATACCGCCGTGGCGATGTCGTCACCGGCGCGCAGTGGGCGGCCTGAAAAGATGCCTTCGTGCGCGAGGATGGGGCGTCGGTCACCGGCCAGTTCCGGGTAGCGTTCTTCGAGTGCTTCACGGCGCTCGGCAACCCGGTGCCAGTGCGCGATCGTTTCGCGGTCGCCCTGTCCGACGGCGTTCCAGCTACGCGGCATCTGCTCCCGGGAGGGTCCGGCGGACGCGCGCCCCCCAATGTTTAGCCGGGAAGGGCGCTTACTGGTTTCAGCCCCACACCCTGGACAGTGCGGGTTGGCTGATGTCATTGTCGCGACGCCAGCCTCGAAGTGGTGCCCGTTCTGGCAAGCGAAATCGTAGAGGATCATGTGCTCTCTCCCAGCGCCGGCTCAGCTGTAAAACCCATCGGGTGCATATCGCAGTGACCTGGCCTGTTCCTCGTCGTGGCCGAAGATAACCTCCGCTCCCGTACGGTTGGCGATCACCCGGAGTTTTTCGACAGACTCAAGCCAGCGAACGTTGTCCCAAACGATCGCCGCACCGACGGCGGGAGGCCCCCAACTGTCCGCAAGGTACACCGCGTCCGACGTGAAAATCTTCGTCCCCTCGTTCTTGAGATCAAGCTGCAAAGACATGGTTCCCCAGGTGTGCCCCGGGGTCTCTATTACCTTGACGCCGGGCACGATCTCCACGTCGCCGCTGACCCCTTCCAGACTGAGCGACTCGTAGTCCGAGACGATGTGCGCTCCCTTCGAATAGCCTTCAATGGCACGTGCGCCAGCGATCTCGGCGCTGTTGGCGATGATCCGGGTTTTGCCGTTGTTGAACATCGAGGCGTTTGCTGCATGGTCGAAATGCAGGTGTGAGAGCACCAGGATGTCGATATCATCCGGTGTCAATTCCAGCTGAGCGAGAGAAGAGTCCAGATAGCCCGGTCCGTCCACTGGCTCACGTACCGGAAAGAAGTCCTGAAACCCTGTCGGCGCCCATCGCTGCTCCCAGTCACGGGGAACGCCCGTGTCCCACAGAATCCGCCCCTCCGGATGCTCGATGAGCACAGCATGGGTGGGGCAATCGCCCCAGACGACAGGCTCCTCTTTATGGTGCCGGTCGCGGATGGTCCGCCCACCTTTGAGCAGAAGCCAGGTCAGGTCGGTCTCCATGATCCCGGTGGACAGAATATGCACGCGCATATCAGTCACTACAACCTCCTTGTTGTTAGCGGCAACTTTTTCCGTTCCCCCACTCTGCAGGTTCGTGAAAAGCAAAACCATGGTGCCAAGGGATATATAAATAGCGAATGCATGGCCCGCGTAGACATATGGCAGTAGAATCACCGTGTGACCGAGTCCAGAATCCAGGAATTCAGGGCACCAGGGGACCCGGAAATCCTCATGGCCGCCACCGAGAGTTCGACGGACCTGGCAAGCGTGCGCGATCGTACACTCATCCTCAAGGGGATCCTGCGCCGCACTCGCACCCTTTTGGGCGCCGATATGGCATACCTCAGCCTGAATGACCTCCCTGCCGGAGAAACGTACATCCATGTCACGGACAACGTGCGAACCGAGGCATATCGGAACATCCGCATGCCGTTGGGCACCGGGGTACTGGGAGCAGTCGCGACTGGCGGCTCAACCGCCTCCACTCTTGACTACCTGGCTGACCCAAACATGAACCACATAGCCACCATCGACCAGATCGTCGCCGTCGAAGGCGTGAAGGCGATCGCCGGGGCGCCGCTCAGGGTAGGTGGTCGGATCGTCGGTGCACTTCTCGTCGCACATCGCACCCCGGCCAGCCTTCCGGCGGCCGGACAACGGGCCCTTGAGCACATGGCAGCCCAAGCCGCCCTTGCACTCGAACAGACCCGCCGGGGGAGTGAGATTACTCAGCTTCGGGCGCTGATAGGGAGTACAACTACCAGCAACGCCGGCCGGACCCGGGAACTGGAATCAATGCTTGCGCTGGATGAGCGGCTGATGGGAAGTATGGTCGCCTCCGTCAACGCGGAGGGCGTGATTGCAGTGCTCGAAGAAGCAACGGGGCGGCCTTTGGGACTGTTTGACCCGGCAGGGCGTCACCGCTTCGGATCCGTGACGCTGAGCAAGCCCGCGCTTGAGACGTGGGGGGTGCAATCGGCAATCAGCAGTTCCCTGCATGGCGCGAGTGCTGCGACCGTTCGACACAAAGGTGATGCCTACACGGTTGTCGCCATCGCGGCCGGCAATGAGCACCTGGCAACGTTGGTCATGAACGGCTCCGCAAGCAAAGAGACCGCACTACTTGAGCGGGGTTCGGTGTTTGTGAGCGCAGCGCTACTGTTCGAACGCACCCTCGTGGATGCCAACAACCGCGCCCAATCAACACTCATGGAAGATCTGCTTGCCAGCCGGACCGAGGACCAGGCTCATGCTGTGAGAGCCAAGTTCGTCGCCTACGGCATTGAACTCCGCAATAAGATCGCCGTCCTGGTAATCCTGGTTGATCCTGCGGTACGGCACGCCGCCCTTGCAATCGTGCAACAGAGACTTCGAAAAGCTCCAATGCTCGTTTCGTCCCACATGGGCCACATCTGCGTGGTGACGACGTCGAACGCGGCAGCCTTGGCCGAAGAACTGGACCAGATCCTGCACGAGGATGGGCTGTCCGCAGTAATCGGGCACGCAACAGCGACCGGCGGCACCATCAGCAGTGTCCGTGAGGCCCATGATGAGGCCTCCGAAGTCGTCACGGCCGCCAAAGAACTCGGCTGGCGACGCGGGTTTGCCGACCTCAACGATCTGGGTATTGCCGGAATCATGCTCAGCCATGACCGCGCTGCAACCGCAGGGCGGATCATCGAACGAACGCTCGGTCCTGTTCAGGACTACGACGGGGCGCACAGAACTGAACTGCTTGGCACGCTCTGGGCGTACCTCGAGACTGGGAGTCGTCTCCAAACCACGGCTGCGCAGCTGCACATCCACCAGAACACCGTCAAGCAACGGCTTGAGCGGATCGACTCCCTGCTCGGCCCGCAGTGGCGAACGCCGTCACGCCGCGTCGATGTGCACTTCGCGCTGCGGCTCTGGAAACTGACTCCGCAACGACTACACGAGCCGCACCGATAGTATTCCGATCATCGGCGGGTAATGAGCCGGGTAATGAGGAGTAGCTTTCGGGATGTTCGTGACGGCAGCGGCATGGACTTAGGATGAACCAGTCACAAGAATTGCCCTGGCATACAGGGCTGCTCCGATCAATCCAGCGTCTTGGCCAAGGGTTGCAGGGAGAATGCGGGGGCGGCGATGAAAGGTCAGCAGTTCGTAGACCGCTTTTCGTAAGGGCGCAAGCAAGGCTTCCCCCGCTTGGGAGAGTCCACCACCGATGACGAAGACCTCCGTGCCCAGGATGCTGACGCACTGGCTGATACTGAAGGCCAGTGCGTCTACTGCTTCTTCCCAGACTTGCCGGGCGATCGGGTCGCCCTCGGCGGCGAGCGAGAGTACAGCTTTCGCGCCGTCTACCGTGTTGCCGCTGATTGCCCTGTAGCGGTGGGCGATGGCTCCTGCTGAGCCGAGGGCTTCAAGTATGGTCGTACCGCCGGAAGGGGCCGGGACCAGTGCGTGGCCTATTTCCCCGGCGTAGCCTCCGGCGGTCACGGGTTTGTCGCCGGAGAACACTGCGGCGGCAATTCCCGTGCCGATGATGAGGACGGCGGCGTCGTGGTAGTCGTGTGTCTGGCGCATTTGTAGTTCGGCTGCCCCTGCGGCGGCCACGTCATGGCCGAAAGCCACGGGCATGCCGAGCCTCGACTGGGCCTGGGTGGTGAAGGGGAAGTCGCGCCATCCCAGGTTGGCTGAGTAGATGCCCGTCCCTGTGACGGCGTCTACTATGCCCGGTACCGTCAGCCCTGCTGCCTGGACCTCTGCGTGGGAGTGTTCTGCTTGCAGCTCGCGGGCGAGTTCTGCGATCCGGTCCAGTATTGTCTCTGCCGGCTGTGTTGGGTGCAGTGGTGTGGCTACGCTGCGGGAGCCCTGCACATTGCCGTTGGTATCGATCAACGCGGCTTTGATGAATGAACCGCCGACGTCGAAGGCCAGGACTGAGGCGGGTGCTGCACCAAGTGACACGGGGGATGGCATGGGTGTCCTACTCTTTGTCTTCTGAATGGTGAAACGAT
Organism: Arthrobacter sp. 21a14; assembly: GCA_050627125.1. Taxonomy (GTDB): domain Bacteria; phylum Actinomycetota; class Actinomycetes; order Actinomycetales; family Micrococcaceae; genus Arthrobacter. Next base: position 3,241,882 of record CP192487.1, read on the forward strand.
TGCAGGTGGCGGGCTTAGACGGCGCCGTAGGACAGTCCTGAGATGAGCCGGCGCTGGAAGATGATGGCGAGGACAAGGATTGGGATTGTTCCCACTGTTGCCGCGGCGGCCATTTGTCCGAAATCCGTGCCCGCGATCGAGATGAAGAAGTTGACGGTCGTCGGGAACGTGCGGGCGTCGATGGACGTCAGGAACTGTGCGAACGCGAATTCGTTCCACGTCTGGATAACAAGCAGCAGACCTGCCGACACCATTCCGGGGCCCAGTATGGGGGTATGGATGGTCCACAGGATCCTCCATCGGGAGGCACCGTCCAGCTGGGCGGCTTCGTCGATGTCCATGGGAATGTCCCGCATGAACCCCCGGAGCATCCAGACGGCAAGGGGGACGTTCATGGTCATGCAGGCAATGATGAGCAGGATCTGGGTGTCCAGGAGGCCGATGAACTGGGCTATCAGGAAGAACGGGATCACCACGGCGATGGCCGGGATCATACGGAAGGACAGCACGTTCAAAGCGACGGAGCGTTCCTTCCGCAGGCCGAAGCGGGTCAGGCCATACGCCGCCATGAGCGCGAGAACCAGGGACGGGATCACCGACCCGACTGTCACGATGACGCTGTTGGTGATGTATCCGCCGAAGTGCTTCCCCTGGAAGAGTTCTGCGTAATTGTTCAGCGTGGGTTGGAAGATGAACGCTGCCGGGTTCAGCACGTCGCGCTTGAGTTTGAAGGATGAGATGAGCGTGAAGGCGACGGGGAAGAGAGTGATGACGCCCCATATGCCAACGACGGCGTAGATAAGGGCTGTTGTTGTTCTCGCCTTTCGGCGGTTGGCGCTCATGACGGCAGGTTTCGCGGGAGCCGCGATTTTTTCCGTCAGGTTCGGTCCTTCTACGACGGTCATCCCTGAAGCCCTTCTGCTTTTTTGAGGTGGCGTGTGACGAATTGGGAAATGATGATGACGAGAATGAGCAGGAGGACTGCGACGGCCGAGGCGCGGCCGATCCAACCTGAGGTGTAGAGGCCGTAGTGGAAAACCATCAGGCCCAAAGTTTCGGTGGCCTGACCCGGTCCGCCTTGGGTCAGGGCGTAGGCGGTATCGAATATTTTGACTGAATCGATGAGGCGCAGGGCGATCACCAGCCCGAAGATTGGTTGGATCATGGGAAACGTGATGTTCCGGAACAACTGCCAGGCGTTTGCTCCGTCGAGCTGGGCTGCTTCTTTGGGGCGAGGGTCCAGGGAGCGCAATCCTGCGAACATGATGAGCGCTACGAAGGGTGTCCACTGCCAGGTTTCTACGATGAGAACGGAAATGAAGGCCAGCGGTGGCGAGCCGAGCCAGGCCTGGTCAAGGCCGATGGGCCGCAGGAAAGCGTTCAGGGCGCCGTTGAGGTCGTTGAAGATCAGCCGCCAGATGAGGCCGGCCATGACGGGTGCCATGACGAGCGGGATCAGCAGGAGCGTGGTGATGATGCCGCGGCCGATGAGAATGCGGTCAAGCAGGAGTGCCAGGATGGTCCCCAGCAGGACCGTGGTCAGGGTTGAGCTGAGCAAGAAGCCGATGGTGACTCCGACTGCCGGCCAGAAGTTGGTGTCCGTTCCGGAAAGCAGCCGGGTGTAGTTCTCCAGTCCGATGAACTTTGCTGCGCTCAGTGGTGTTCCCCTGTCGTAGTCGAAGAGGCTTATTCCATAGAGGAACAGGCCCGGCAGGACTCCCACCAGGGTGACGATGATGACTGCCGGGGCAACAAACAGCCGCCCGGTGCGGTCATTGCGTAATTCAGAGGGGCTTCGCTGTGTTTTGCGGTTGGCCCTGGCCGGCGCTACCGATGCTGCGCTCACTAGATTGCTCCTTGCTGGGTCATGGTGGTGGTTGGGGGCTGTCCCCAACCACCACCATTCGTTCTTACTTGATCAGAGTGATTTGATTTCGGCGCTGGCGCGTTCGAGGGCTTCCTTGGCTGTCAGGTTTCCTACGAAGGCTTCTGAGCAGTAGTTGCCGATGATGGTCAGTTTTTCGTCGAGCTGTTCTACCTTGGGCAACCAGCTGATGCCTTCATCGCTGAGGTTCTTGGCCTTGTCCAGGGATTCAAGCATTGCAGGGTACGTGACCTTCTCCTGGTCTGTCTGGGGGTTGGCCAGGGTGCTGGTCCGGGTCGGAACTCCGCCGTTGTGGGTGTATTCCGCGGCCTTGGCTTTGGAGGTCATGTAGGTGATGAAGGCCCAGGCAGCGTCAGCGTTCTTGGCCTTCGACGCCAGGCTGAGGCCCCATCCGGCAAGGGCTCCGTACTGGCCCCGGGGTCCAGAGGGCGGCGGAACGAAAGCGACCTTGTCGGCGACGACTGACGAGTCGGGGTTCAGGATCGTCGGGGCGATGGCTGTAGCGTCAAACCACATGGCCGAATGGCCCGAGGTGAAGGCTGAGAGGGCTTCTTCGTGCGTGTAGCTTCCGACGTCCTTGGGCATGGTCTTGAGCAGGTCGAGGTAGTACTGGAGAGCCTGGACATTCTCAGGTGAGGCGATTTGATCCGCTCCGGTCTTAGGATCCCAGAAGCCAGTGCTGAACTGGTACATCAAGGTGAGCAAGCCGGACGCGAAATGGATGCCCTTCTGTGCCCGCATGGACGTCCCGTACAGCCCGTCTTCCTTGCCGTTGAAGAACTGCGCGAGTTCCAGGTATTCCTTCATGGTGGTTGGTGGTTTCTTGCCGTACTTATCAAAGAGGTCCTTGCGGTACCCGATGAAGCGGGTCTCCCCGGCGATCTGGACCCCATAGGACTTGCCGTCAACTTCCTGCAGGCCCTCACTGTAGGCCGGAAGGATGTCTTTGTAGTCGAAGAAATCCGGGGCGCTGTTCAACCGCTGGCTGACGTCTGCGACTATGCCGCGTTCAGCGAAACTGGACATCCAGAACCCGTCCACCATGACGGCGTCGTAAGCGGCGTTGCCGCTCTGGTAATCCAGTTCGATTTTCTGCTTGAGGCTGTTCTGGTCAACGATGTCCCACCGGACGTCAATGCCCGTCAATGCTGTGAAGTCGGCAGTCATTGCCTGCATTGCAGCGGTACTTGGGTGTGTTTGGGCTGCGATGGTGATGGACGTACCGTTGTACTTTTCCTTCACGCTCGTCGCCCAGTCCTGCACGCCGGGGTCCTGGCTGGCGCCCGACGTCGTGCCGCCTCCGGTAGTGCTGCAGCCGGCGAGCAGCAGAGCCGTGACGCCGACTGCGAGCAGCCGTTGCCTGTTGCGCTTCATGGTTGTTCCTTAGGTCTTGTTGGGGGTGGGTGGTGAAGAGATGCCTTGCGTGGACGGTCTGCGGTGCACCGGATTCCGGTGAACCCTCGATCGCGACAAGGACCTCGTTGGCCGGCAGGTGGCGGCGGCTCGAAGGTCCCGGGGAGTATGCGGGGGACTGGCGCTGTTCTCCTTTGCTGGGGGAGATGCGTCAGCTGACAGGGGCGGGGGCCAGGAGGTTTTCGCGGGTTGTAAGGGAAACGCTCTCACCGCTTTCCAGCGAACGGTGGACCGCTTCGATGGCGTGGGTGACGATGAGTCCCTGTGTTGCTGTGGGCACTGTGATGACCGTGCCGCGGACGAAGTCGATGAATTCGGTGACCATGTCAATGGGTACGCCGCCAATGCGGCCTGCACGCTCGGTGACGCCCCATTGAGGCCATGAAACCCGGTCCTGGGAGTAGTGGGTGATGCCTTGGTTGGAGACATCGATGTGGAAGGCATCTGTGCTGGTCTGCACTTCGTAGCGGAAATCGTAGACCGCCGGTGCGGTTTGGGGAAGGATCCACGAGGAGTGCAGGACGGCGGTGGAACCGTCGTCCATGACGAACGTTGCGCTGATGCAGTCCCATGTGTCCACGTCAAGTGCCGGCAGCACACGTTTCACCCCGACCGCATGGACTGAAACCGGCCGTGCGCCGCTGAGCCACATGGCCAGGTCCAGGGAGTGGGGCATGAGGAACCATGCCGGCGAACTCTTAGCAGCCCAGGAGAGCATCTTCGTCGGAACGAAGATGGTGTCGTTCAGGCTGATGATCTGGTTCAGGACACTGCCACTGTCCTGGGTCTTCAAAAGCTCCCGCACGGCGGAGAACCGTGGGTTCCATCGGTTTTCGAAACCGACCATGATCCTGGCGCCGCCTGCGCCTGCGGCCTTGATGATGGCCTCTGCGTCAGCCGTGGAAGTGGCCAGCGGTTTTTCGATCATCAAATCCAAGCCAGCGGCGGCGCACGCGATCGCTGCTTCTTTATGGGCGAAGTCTGGGGTGGCGATTACCGCAGCCGTGAGCTCAGGATGGGCAATGAGCATCTCTTCCACCGAAGGGTAGCCAGGGACGCCGTGTTTGGAAGCGACAGTGTCCCGTGCGTGCGGGCTTGGATCACAAACCGCGATTAGTTGCCCCAGGGGGTTCTCCTGGATGGCCCGGGCAAAGAGCCCGCCACGGATTCCTCCACCCACGATCGCGACATTCGCCGTTTTCAAACTGGTCATTAGCGTCAGATCCTTCAATAGGGAGCGGAGTCCGTATTCGATACCCAGGGTGAGTGACTTGAGTCACTAGGGTTTGTATGAGTGCCCAGCATACATACTTCATGTAAGGTGTGTCCATACATATCTTTTGGAGTTCAGCTGGCTTGAAGGAGAATCTCGTCGTGGACGTTCAAGACAAGCCCCCGTTTACCGCCTCGCCGTCCAAGGGCGGCCCGGTTGAGTCGAGGCGGCTGATTACTGCATCCCGTATCGGTGAAGCTAATCGTGCACGGGTGCTGCAGGTTCTTCACACGGATGGCCCTGCCAGCCGGGCACAGTTGGCGCGCGCGCTGAACGTGAACCGCGCAACCATTGCTTCGATTCTGCAGCCCCTGATTGATGACGGTGCGTTGGTGGAAGGCGAGCCCGTCTCTGCAGCGGTGACCGGTGGAAAGCCAGCCAGGCCACTATGGTTCAGCCATAACGGGCCACTGCTCGGCGGAGTGCGTATTTCACCGGACGGAGTGACGGTTGCGCTCATGGGAATAGACGGCAAAATCCGTGTTCAGGCTTCGCGTGCCTACGAACGGGACGCTTCCGGCGAGGTCATCATGGCGGCCATTGAAGAGTCCGCCGATGAGTGTTTTGTCGGGCGGAAAATTATCGGCATCGGTGTGGGGTCTGCAGGTATGGTGAATGCCACCACAGGCACCATCATCTCCATGCACCTCACCCCAGGACTGAACGGGCTGCAGGTCGGTACACGGCTTCAGGAGCGGTACGGAGTTCCAGTCCTGGTGGATCACCACCCGCGGGTCCAGGCCCTGGGGGACCGCTGGTTTGGCCTGGGCCGGCATCTGCAGGACTTTGCTTCCGTCTATACGGGCGAGGCATTGGGCTTCGGGATCGTCTACCAGGGAGCAATAGTCCGCGGCAGGGACGGCGCGGGTGGTGAATCCGGCCATACCACCGTGCAGCTCGACGGCGCTCCATGTCGGTGCGGGCGCCAAGGGTGCTGGGAAACCGTGGCTACCCTCGGTTGGCTCCGGGAACGGGCAGCCGAGCTCCAACTACCGCAGGCGGAATCGATGGATTCCGCTGCGCTGGTGGCATTGTCGGCTGAGGGAAATGCCGCCGCAGCGGACTTGATGGATCTCTATGCACGCAACCTTGCCGTTGGAATGGCCAACAACGAAGAAGTACTCGGCTCGGGGACCTACATCATGCACGGTGATGTGTGCGGAGGTGGAGAGCCAATGCGCGAAGCCATTCAAGCCTGGATGATCAAGCTTCCGCTCGACCGAGGGCAACCCGCCACCGTGCTCTTTGCCGACACGCAGGACCCCATGACCCTGCTCGGAGGCGGCGGCCTCATCCTTGCCTCAACGTTCTCGATAACCGTTTAGCCATCCGGTGCTCCCCGGAACTTCGTATGGGTTTAGCGATGAACAACCAAGGTCCAAAGTTTGTGAGCCGGGGTGCGCTCAGGCGAAGTCAGGGAGGTTCAACGTATGGGCAGTACGGTCGCGTTTGGCGGCAAGGTAGCGGTGATTGGTAGAGGACAGATGGACTCCCGTAGGCACCTGCTCCGTCACCTCGATCCCGAGGGCGCCCAGTTGAGCTGTCTTGTCAGGATTGTTGGTCAGCAGACGGATGCTGTCGGCGCCAAGGGCGGTCAGCATCTGGGCCGCTGCTGTGTAGTCGCGCTCGTCTTCACCATGGCCAAGAGCCAGGTTGGCTTCGTAGGTGTCCAGGCCGGCGTCTTGGAGGGCGTAGGCATCCAGCTTTGAGTACAGGCCTATTCCGCGGCCCTCCTGGCGAAGGTAAAGCAGAATCCGCCTGCTGCGGCGATCTGTTCCACGCCTTCCCGCAGTTGGGGTCCGCAGTCACAGCGCTCAGATCCGAACACGTCTCCCGTCAGGCATTCGCTATGTAACCGGACGAGTGGTGCCGGGTCCGTATGGCGCAGCAGAGCCTGCTCCCACTCGCCCAGGGCAAGCAGCAGATGCTCCTTCCCATCCGCCAGTCCGTTGAAGGTCAGCACTTCGGCTGTTGCTCTAAAGCCGTCGGGGAACTGCAGGGGCACAGTGACCTGGCTTCGGACCGCCGCTCGAGAAAGGGCTGCGGCCATTCCGTGCGCTTTGATGGTCGCGGATACAACAGTCATCTCAGATCCTCAGCATTCAGTGGGATGGAATCAGATTTTTACTTCACGTATGAAGCAAACGCTAGGGCTATTTGGTTCACATTGCAAGTGAATGACGTCAAAATACAGTTCATGCTTGAAGTTTTTCTCGGGTATGCTCAGTCTCATGGAACATTCTTCGGGACCTCGGTGGCTAAATGACGAGGAGCGACAGGCCTGGCTCGCATTCGTTGGCGTGTTGATGCGGCTGCCCCCTGCCCTGGATGCTCAACTGCAGCGCGACGCAGGGCTCAGCCACTTTGAGTACACGGTTCTCGCTGGGCTCTCTGAGGCCCCTGGCAGGACCCGTCGTATGAGCGACTTGGCTGGCTTTGCGGAGGCTGGGCTCCCGCGCCTGTCCCAGGTGGTTGCCCGTCTTGAAAAGCGCGGTTGGGTGCTCCGCTCACCCGACCCCACCGACGGCCGTACTACTCTGGCAACCCTGACCGAAGAAGGGTGGGAAAAAATCGCCAGCTCAGCCCCCGGTCATGTAGAGGCTGTCCGAAGCCTCGTCTTCGATCCTCTCACTAAGACTCAGTCACGCCAGCTGAGTGAAATCTGCCAACGCATCATGCGCACCATCGACCCTGACGATCGATGCCTCCGTGACATCGACTGATTCGCGATCGCGTCCATGATCCTTAACCCTCATCCACTCACCGCGGCAACCGCCTACCCAGCCGGAGGATTATTAATGAGGCAACGTATTCCCCACCGCGGAGGTTAGTCACGAGTCAACGCGTGCTCTGGCCTGAGAGGGAAAGCAGGCGTAGCGTCGTTCGAAGAATTGGCACTGACGGCAGCAACACGACCCGCTGGATCAGGGTGGGCGATTCAGATTTGTGAGGGCCTGAGATGGCTGGCTGGAATGCGGACACGGCGGCGGGGCCTCTGGGAGCCGGGACGATTACCCTGCTCGAGGGGTCCTCGTTCTGCATCTCTTTGCAGAGCGGGGACATACAGCCGGAACATCCACACGGTCTTTTTGTCAGGGACACACGCATTTTGTCCTGCTGGCAGCTCACGATTAACGGTTACCCCCTTGAGCCGTTGGCGGCGGAGATGAAGGAGCCGTACCGAGCGCTGTTTGCAACGCGGGTTCCCCGCTCTGACGGGTATGCGGACAGCCCGCTGATTGTGGAGCGGCTGCGGGAAGTTGGAGTGGGCATACAAGAATATGTGCGCATCGGAAATTACTCACTGGACCGCGTCGATTGTGTTGTCTCACTGAGAGTTGAGGCGGATTTCGCAGATCTGTTCGAGGTGAAGGAGGCGCGGATCCAGCGGCGCTGGGATCAGACCCGCCAATCTGACGGGGACACACTAACCATCCAGGCTGTTTGGCAAGATGTCCGGAAGGGCGTTGTTGTCCAGGCTCTTGGAGCGGACATTGGTCAAGAGACGCTCACATACCGGGTCTCGGTCCCGCCGCACGGCGAGTGGAGCACTACCTTGACAGTGACTCCGATGGCCGAGGGGACCAATCCTGAAGCTATGTTTGTCCATCCTGATGAGGACGGCCTATCCCCTCGTGACCTGCGTCGGCAGGAATGGGTGGCAAAGATTCCCGTAGTGCAGATGGGAAACCTCTCTATCGAGCGAATTGGCCGCCGGAGCTACGACGACTTGGGTTCCCTTCGCATAGAGGATCCGAACCATCCTGACCGTGTCGTGGTGGCCGCGGGCGCGCCCTGGTTTATGACGCTGTTTGGCCGCGATTCACTGTGGGCATCCGAGATGTCGATGCCGGTGGATCCGTCGTTGGCATTGGGCACACTCCAAACGCTGGCAGAACGGCAAGGAACAGTGGTGGATCCTTTGAGCGAGGAGGAGCCAGGCAAGATCCTCCACGAAGTCCGGCTTGACGTTTCCAGCGGTTTGTCCCTGGGTGGAAAGTCCGTCTACTACGGGAGCGTGGACGCAACGCCCCTGTTTTTGGTGGTCTTGGGGTCCGTCGGTCGCTGGGGCTTCGCGAAAGAAACCATCGCCGATCTCCTTCCGCATGCAGATCGGGCGCTGGCTTGGATCAGGGACTACGGCGACAAGGACGGTGACGGATTCGTTGAGTACGCGCGACTCAATCCCAACGGGCTCGTCAACCAAGGATGGAAGGACTCCTGGGATGGCATCAATTTCGCTGACGGAGCCTTGGCCGTACCCCCTATCGCTCTCTGCGAGGTGCAGGCCTACGTCTACGTTGCGTATCTCTCGCGTGCATGGATGGCCTACCAAGCGGGAGACGGTCCCTTGGGAAACGAGTTGGCCATTCGTGCCAGCCAGTTGAAGGAACAGTTCAATGAGCAGTTCTGGATGCCGGATCGGGGCTACTATGCGGTGGCCTTGGACCGCGACAAGCGTCAAGTCGATGCCTGCGCTTCCAACATGGGCCACTGCCTTTGGGCCGGACTCGTGGACGAGGACAAGGCCCCACTGGTTGCTGAAAGGCTGATGTCCCCGGAAATGTTCAGCGGCTGGGGAGTGCGGACTTTGGCTAGCGACATGGGCGCTTACAATCCGGCAAGCTATCACAACGGTTCGGTGTGGCCGCATGACAATGCGATCATTGCCGCCGGCCTGCTGCGCTACGGATTCGTTGAGGAAGCGCAGCGTATCGCCACTGCCCTGCTCGAGGCGGCCGAGCTTTCCGATGGCCGATTGCCCGAGCTGTTCTGCGGCTTCAGCCGAGAACGCTACGCGCGGCCCGTGCCCTATCCCACGGCCTGTACCCCGCAGGCTTGGGCAGCGACCACACCCATCTTCCTGGTGACCAGCCTGCTGGGATTTGATGCCGATGCGTCCCAGGGCGGTTTCTGGATGGATCCTGTGCTCCCGAAGTCCTATGGTGACCTGCATGTCAGGAACGCACCCATGGCCGCTGGCCGGATCAGTCTCGACATCGAGGATTCAATACCCTCAGTCCACGAAATGCCTGAAGGTATGGTGTTCCATCGCGGCCGCAGGCCGTGGCTGGCAGAACTCGTCCGGCAAGCTGGCCGGGAGAAATGGCCTAACACCCACAACGCTCCCGCGGAATAAGCCGCTGATGGGCAAACACTTCCCTGTGGCCCGTCAAGCGAAGGCTCAGAGGGTACTTCGAACAGCGCAAACGCGACCTTCATGACAGGTCGTCATAGTGGTGCCGGGCTATCGTGAACGTTTCGTATTGGATGAATCACGTATTAGAGTCATCGTATGGCGATTAGAAGCGAGCAGAGTCAAAGAGCGATCCTCGATGCGACCATGGCGTTGCTTGATGACAGAAAACCTGGTGCCCTGACCGTCCAAAAGCTATCGATTGAGCGTGTCGCCCGGGAAGCGGGCGTAAGCAAGACAACGATTTACCGGTGGTGGCCCAGCAAGGCTGCGGTTGTGATTGACACCTTCCTCGACAATCACATTGCGCGTACTCCCATACGGGAGGATGTCCCGGCGATCGAGGCACTCAAAGAGCACCTTGGCTCGCTGGCCGAGATTTATGGCGGCCGGGAGGGCCACCTCGTCGCCCAGCTAATTGCGGAGTGCCAGTACGATCCGGCGGCCATGGCGGAATTCAAGGACCGATTCTGGAATCACCGTTTGGAAGCCGCGCTTGCCCTTATTGAGCGGGCGGTCCAGGAGGGGGCGATCAGGAGTGACATACCGCCCATGGTTGTGACTGAACTTCTCTACTCGCCAATCTACTTTCGGTTGTTGCTTCAGACCGGACCGCTTGATCGCAAGATGACGGACCAGACACTAAGGGCAGTGCTGGAAGGCGTCCGCGCATAGCTGGATAAGGAACAAACACAGGAAGGGATTGACGCTGTCAGCGTCAATCCCTTCCTGTTTGCCTGCCCGTGTGGGAGGCATCGATTGCTCCGGGGCTGGCAGACAGGGCCGTCCAGGCATTGTCAATACGATACGAACCGTATATATTCGGGCTGGGGCGTCGCGCTGCATCGGCCCGGCGGGGTTTACTTCACCCATTTCCGTGAACAAAGGAGTTCCACGTGACTTATCCGAATCAACTTGGCAAACCATCGAATCAAGACCCTGGGCCGTACCCGCAGGGCACGCAGGTTCGTGTGGGCGCCACCCTTACCGCAGCCTTTGCCGCACCGTTCGTCTCGTCGATTGCGAACGTCATACCCGGATCACTGAACGGTGTTCTGCAGCAGCACTTTCACGCCCACGCTTCGCAGCTCACGTGGATCACCGCAGCATTCCTGATTCCGGTTGTCGTCTTCGAGCTAACCTTCGGAGCCATCGGTGACATCTTTGGGCGAAAGAGGCTCATGTATCTGGGGTCGCTGCTCCTTCTGGCTGGAAGCGTAGCCTCGGTGTTGGCTCCGACGGTTGAAGTGATGTGGCTTGGCGCTGCACTGAACGGCCTGGGTGCGGGCGCGTTGTATCCGACGTCGTTGGCGATGGTGGCCGCCGTCGTGCACACACCAGTCCAGCGGACCCGAGCCATCGCGGCCTGGGCAGGATTTCTCTCCCTTGGCGGTGCCATCTGTCCCATCATTGCCGGGGCGTTCGCAAACGCGGGCTGGTGGCAGGGCGGCTATGTGCTGATCGCGGTCTGCGCAGTGATTACGCTTGCTTTGGTTATCCGGGCAACGGATTCGTCGGCGCCTATGGGCCGAAAGCTGGATCTTCCCGGACAGGTGACGTTTGCAGTGGGCCTGACGGTGGCCCTTTGGGCGACAGTGCAGGGATCCGAGGTCGGCTGGAGCCAACCGGAGATCATCATCGGCTACCTCGTCGCGGCTGTCCTGCTGGCTTCATTCATCATCATCGAATTGCGAACACCTTCGCCGCTGCTGCACCTGGGCATGTTCAGGATTCGTTCATTCTCGATTGTTGGCATCGTGACTGTGATCGGCACCTTTGGATTTCTCATTTATTGTTTCTCCACCAGCGTTTGGCTTGGCGTGCTGCAGCACCAGAATGCGGTGTACATCGGGGTCATTTGGCTCGTGATGCAGGGCCCGTCCTTCGTCTTCGCCCCGGTCGTTGGCAGGCTCCTGCACTCCGTCAGTCCACGGTGGCTTCTCAGCATCGGGTTCGCGTTGATCGCCGTTGGTGGCTTTATCGCGGTCGGATTTGACCCGCACGACTTTGACTGGACGAAGTTCTTCCTTCCGGGGGCGTTCATCGGTGTTGGCTGGGCCCTGACCATCGCGTCCATTTCGGAGGTATCTGTGAACACCGTGCCGAAGTCCCTTGCCGGGATGGGCAGCGCCACGACGAACCTTGTTCGCGATCTCGGTTTCGCGCTCGGCCCCGTTATTGGCAGTGCGATCGCTTTCGGGACGGCCAACGGCCAGCTGATTCCTGCTTTGGGGGCGCTAAACCTCCCGGCGGAGCAGGCAGGCCCGGTACTGGGTGCCGCCCAGGCCGGTGGAGCAATTGCCGTCAATAGTGTTCCCGCCCTCCCGGCTGCTGCGCACGAGGTTGCCCTGACGGTATTGGGCAATGGATTCCAATTGGCCTTCCTGATCGGCGCGATCGCTGCTGCTGTTGCAGCAGTGGTCACACTCATCGGCCTCGCTGGCATGGACAACCGACCGGCGGTCGAAGAGGTTACAGCCCAGGACCTGGAGCCTCTGGCCGATCCCGTCTGACCCTACTTCCCCTCGTCGCTGGAATCCCGTTCTCTGGATACCGTTGCTGATTCGTCCACGAAGGACATCTTCATTGAACGCTGGCACATACCCTTTAGGTGAGTGCGTATGTCGTAGCGCGTTGCCAACGCACGCCATTGCTTGAAGATGTTGAAGTTGCGTTCGACGACGTCGGCTGGCACATCCGCCAAGCAATCCCGCGCCGGTACCGGTAAATGATGCCCTCGTCCATCCGACGGTCGTGGCGGCAGGGACGACCGCGACGACCAGCCGACGACGGCGGCGAAGTCCCGCCGTCGTCGGCTGCAACGTCCTCTGGAACCTTCTTGAGATGTGGACGGAAAGCGGCGCTACCTTGCGGCGGTACGGGCGCCTGGACGGACGGTACAACATGCTCCATGAAGAGTTCGAGTGAGCGCTTCCTTTGCTCATGGGAAAGGCTGTGCGTGAACCAGAGAGTGAAGTCCGTTGCGCCGAACGCAAGTCAGCTGGTACGAGTGTGTTCCAGGATGTTGACCATTTGCCTGAAACCTTCGGCATGCGTCTGGCTGAGTTTGAGCGCGACCGGCTGTGGGCAGGAGGAGAACTTCGCGATTACTGTGTCGCTGATCGGGTCAATCCAGATGAATTGGCCGTGGATCCCGGCAGCGTAGACCGTGCCTCGCGGATCTCCGGGGACCCACCATTGGTTTCGGTATGAGCCGTTGGGGTGGACTTGCTGGTAGGCCGTTCCCCGGGCCAGTTGCGGGTCTCCGCCGCGCATCGTGTCCTTGATCCACCATGATGGGACGATTGTTTGCCCGTTGGCTTTTCCCTCGTCCAGCATTAGCTGTCCGATTTTGGCCATGTCCCGTGCGGTGCAGGCGATTCCGCCGTTCGCAAATGCGAACCCCCCGGAATCGGTGGTGATGAGTGCATCATCGCTGGTCCCAAGCCGGGACCATAGTTCGTCCGAGAGGACTTCGGCGTATCGCTTTCCGGTGACGTTTTCAATGATCCATGCCAGCACGTCTGTACTGGCCGAGCAGTACTGGAATGATCGGCCGTGTTCGCCGTCAGGCTGGAGGCGCGTGAGGAATTCGTAAGTGTCCCTTGAATCTGTGTCGAGCTTTGGACGCCAGCCGGCGATCCTGTCCTGCTGCTGGACTTCTGCGTCTGCATCCAGGTAGTTCTCGCTGTAGCGGACTGCGGCGGTCATGTCGAGCACTTGGCGGATCGTCGCGTTACCGTAAGCGCTTCCCGCTAGCGCAGGGACGTAGTGGCGGACACTTTGTTGGGTGTCTATGAGTCCTTTGCCCACCAGAATGCCTATGGTGAGCGCGCAGATGGATTTGGAAACAGACATCAGGACGTGCCGGTCGTGCGGTTGGAAGGCGCCAAAGTAGCGCTCCATGACCATGTTTCCGTGCTGGAGTACCACGATGGCGTCTGTGTGCGTGGATTCCAGGAACTGGTCAACACTGCGCCACTTCTCTGCTTGTTCCGTGGTGTCTGCAGCCATTCCCATGAAGGGCTGGGATGAGCTGCCCCGACGGATCGTTGCGGTAGTAACGAGTTCACTGATGTGAGCGAAGCCCCAGCGGTTGAATGGGCTTTCCTGCCAGTTGTCCAAGGTGACGGGCTCGTTGAAGTCCTGGCCGGTGTAGCGGTCGATCTTACCGGGACTTGTAAGGAGGAAACCGTTTGCTGTTGTCTCTAGCATGTTCTAGTCGCTGCCTTGCGTGTTAAAGGTGTGGGAGTCTGCGATGTCTGGCTGGCCGTGCCCTGGGGCAGCCTCAAGGAGTTTGCGGGTGTAGTCGCGCCTTGGGTTGGCGAAGATCTGTTCGGCTGGTCCACTTTCGACGATCTTGCCCGCCTTCATGACCGCTACCTCATCGCTGAGGTAGCGGACGACGTCAAGATCGTGAGAGATAAGCAGATACGTCAGCCCTTTTTGTTGCTGCAGGTCCTGGAGCAGGTTCAAAATTTGGGCCTGGACGGAAACATCAAGGGCGCTGGTGGGTTCATCCAAGATCAGGAGACGGGGCGAGGTGGCCAAGGCGCGTGCAATGCCAACGCGTTGGCATTGTCCTCCGGATAGCTGGTGTGGGAGCCTGTGGGCGTGTTCCGCTCCCAGTCCGACCTCGTCAAGCAGAGTGTTTATTCTTGCTTGAAGGGGCTGCCCTTTCAGGGAAGTGTGGGTCCGTAGTGGCTCTGCCACTGAAGCCCCGATGGTCATGCGTGGGTTCAAAGCCGCCACGGGATTCTGCAGTACTATTCCCATTCGCGAACGGACAGTGCGCAGTGCCTTGGGTGCGAGCATGCCGAGGTCTTGACCTTCAAAGATGGCACGCCCGGATGTTGTGCGCATTAGCTGCATGGCGCAGCGGGCCAGGGTACTTTTTCCGGAGCCGGATTCTCCGACCAGGCCGTAGACGGTACCTTCCTGGATGTTCAGGGAGACGTCGTCCACTGCGGTGAAGACTCTTCTGTGGTGCGGGAACGTTTTGACGATGTTTTCGAGGGTGAGAACGCTGGTCATAGTTCGGCTTCCTGGAGGCAGGCTACTGCCTGATGTGGTCCTGTCTCGGTGAGGAGCGGGTCGGTGAGGGAGCAGTCGGTGACTGCATGCAAGCAACGGTTTCTGAAGGCGCACCCTGTGAGGGAGAGGAGGTTTCCCGGCACTGTTCCAGGGATGGCGTTCAGTCGCTGGCCGTGGGTTCGCCCTGCTGGGAGGGCGCCCAGAAGGCCGCGGGTATATGGGTGGCGTGGGTTGTTCATGACCGCTTCCACAGTTCCGGTTTCGATCACCCTGCCTGCGTAGAGGACCGCCACCCGGTCACATACATCGCGAATGATGCCAAGGTTATGGCTGATGAGCAGCACACCGAACCCAAACTTGTGTCGGAGTTCGTCAATGAGGACCAAAATTTGCCGGGCGACAGTGACGTCCAGAGCCGTGGTCGGCTCATCCAGTATCAATAGCCGGGGCTGGCGTAGCAAAGCCATGGCAATCATGGCCCGCTGCAGCATCCCGCCGGACAATTGATGCGGATAACTGCGGTAGACACGTTCGGGGTCGGGAAGGCCGACCAAGGTCAGGTGTCGTATGATTTCAGCTTTGCCTTCGGACCTTGAGATCTGTCGGTGTCGGGTCAGGACATCGCTGAGTTGGCGGCCAAGGGTGAAGACGGGGTTGAAGGCAGTTCCGGGGTTTTGGAATACGATGGCCACTGAACCGCCTGGTTCTGATGCGGCCCCTAAGGGATCATTGCTGATGGTCACTTGCCCGGTACGCCGTGCACCCCGTGGAAGGATCCCCAAGGCTGCGAGTCCAGTCAGTGACTTGCCGCAGCCGGTTTCCCCTACCAGGCCGAGAATTTCTCCGGCGGAAACATCAAGGTCGATCCCGCGGACGGGGCGGTTGGTAACCTTCCCCCGGTCAGTGAATTCGACGTTTAGATCGCGGATGCTAAGTACATGCGTCATCGCTTTACCTGCCTGGGGTCAAGGAGGTCGCGCAGCGAATCTCCGAGGAGGTTGAATCCCAGGACGGCCACAAAAATGGCCAGCCCCGGAAAGGTGGCTATCCACCAGGAGCTGAATATAAGTCCTCGTCCTTCGGCGACCATCAGGCCCCAGTCGGGCAAGGGCGGCTGAGTTCCAAGACCGATGAATGCCAGGGATCCGGCGGCCAGGATCACAGTACCGATGTCAACGGTTGCTTGGACGAGGATGGGCGTCATGCAGTTGCGAAGTATATGGCGGCTGATGATGAGCAGTTGCGGAATGCCCATGGCGCGGGCTGCTTCGACGTAGGAGCGTTCCCGAAGGGATTTTGCTTCCGCTCGCACAAGGCGCGCATACCAGGGCCACCAGCTGATGGCCAAGGCGATCCCGGCGTTGGTCAGGCTGGGCCCAAGAATCGCAACGGTCACCATAGCCAGGAGCAGAGGCGGGAAGGCCTGGAAGATCTCGGTCACACGCATCAAGGCTTCGTCAAGCCAGCCACCGCAATACCCGGCGACAGCGCCGAGGGGAATGCCGATGAGGGCAGCGGCCGCGACAACGACGGAAGATATGGTGAGCGCCGGGTTCGCGCCCATGATGATGCGGCTGAGAACGTCACGACCGAGTTGATCGGTGCCTAGCCAGTTTAAGGGGTTGGGGGCGAGGTTTCGGGCGGAGGCATTGGTCGCACCCATTCCCTGATCAGGGAAAGGTGCCAGCCATTGCCCGAAAACAGCCAGGATTACGAGAAGGATAATGATCATGGCGCCGACGGCGGCCAAACGGTCACGGCCCAGCGACTGTTTGAGTAGCTTGATCGGTGTGAGAGTTTGCTGTTCTCCGGTCGTCCCGGAAAGGCTAGGGGCGGCGATTTGGGTGGTGGGGCTCATGACATGCTCACTCTGGGATCGATTCGGGATTGCAGGATGTCCACCAGAAGGTTGGCCAGCAGGTAGGCTGTGGCGCCCATGAGTGTAATTGCCATGATGGCCGGGTAGTCCACTGCAAGCATGGAGGATGTAGCGAACTGCCCAATCCCTGGCCAGTTGAAGACAGCTTCGACGAAGAAGGTTCCGGTCAGGGCGTAGGCTGCAGCCATTCCGGCGATGGACAGGACGGGTGGCAGAGCATTTTTCAGGGCGAGGCGCCACCGGATGGCGGACTCCCTCAGACCGTAGGCCCGGGCGGTGAAGATGTAATCCTGGTTCATGACATCGAGCATGGCGGCCCTGGTCATTCGTGCAACGAGTCCGAGAGGGTATGCGGCCAGGGTGAGGGCCGGCAGGATCATGTGCTGCAACCCGTCGGTGAAGGCCACGCCGTTGCCGGTGATCATGCTGTCCAACAGGGGAAGACCGGTCACATGAGTGATGGGGTTGGAGTATTTGATGGAGTTGCTGAATTGCCCAGTGGCTGGAAGTATTCCCATCCCTCCAACGAACAACAGTTGAAGGAGCAGCCCGAGCCAGAAGGCGGGCACGGAAATCCCACCGATAGAGAGGAAACGGATTGCTCCGTCGAAGAATCCGCCCGGGCGGCGGGAGGCCACTACGCCCAAGATGATCCCTGCTATAACAGCCAGAACTATCGCAAACCCGATGAGTTCCAGTGTGGCTGGGAGGCGCGTGAACAGCTCCTCCAACACGGGGCGTTTTGTGGCAAGGGAATGACCCCAGTCGCCTGTAATCAGATTCCTCAAGTACTCGAAGTACTGAACAAACAAGGGACGATCAAAACCCAGTTCTTGGCGGACCCGGTCAAGCTCGGCAGGCGGGGCCTTCGGACCGGCATAAATGACGGCTGGGTCGCTGGGAACGATACGGGATAGTACGAAGACGATCGCTGTGAGCACGGCGAGAACCAGCACCGATGTGATGAGCCGTCTGAGGACGAAGCGCAACATGGTTCTCCTTATCTTGGATGATGGAATGAAGGTTGGAGCGGGGAGAAGCGGCCCGGCTCAAGAAGCCCGGGCCGCGTCTCAGAAGGGATGGCTAGGCAGCGGGTTTGATAGATGCAAAGAACACCGTGAAGGGATAATTTTCGTTGAACTGGGAAATGTTCAGTCCAGCCGGAACGACGGAGACGGCGCGGGCATCGTACAGGAACGCAGCAGGTGCCTCCTTATAAAGGAGCTGCATGGCTTCCTCATAGAGGTCCGCGGCTGCAGACCTGTCCGTTCCTGTCAGTGTTGCCGCCTTATCCACCAAGGCGTCGTACTCGGGGGATTTCCAGTAGCTCAAGTTGAAGGATGGCTTTTCGCTGGAATGGAACAGTGTGGTGAGGTTGTCACTGCCGGCGTCGCTGTAGGTCGGCCAGTAATACAGCACAAAAATGTCCTGAGCTGTTGCGGGATCGGCCTTGGCGGCATCCCACTGCTGATTGAACAACTGGGCCTTGACGTCCACTTCCACACCGATCTTGGCGAACGCATCCTTGATCAGTGGCACAAAGCGGGCTTCCGCAGGGTTTTCGGAGGCATAGCTAAGAGTGAGCTTCAGGCCGTCGGCATGACCAGCTGCGGCCAACAGTTGCTTGGCCTTTTCCAAGTCTTGGGAGTACTGCGGGACATCTTCGCTGTAGGGGAATATGCCCTTGGGAGCAGGGCCGTGGGACTGCGTACCGTAGCCCTGCCCTCCGATGTCGATGATCTCCTGGTACGGAATTGCGTAGCTGAGCGCGCGGCGGACCTCAGGGTCATTCAACGGTGCGCGGCTGGTGTTAAACATGGCCAGGAAGTTGAAGGGTGAGTTGAAGTCTTTCACCGTGAATTTCGGATCGTTAGCCAGCGTCTTGGCATTTTCCACGGGGATGCTGGTCGCATAATCGACCTCTCCTGCGGTCAACATTTGCTGGGCCGTTACCGCATCCGGAGTGATCGAGATGTCCACAACGTCGAAATGCGGGGCCTCTTCTTTGTTCCAGTGGGCATCGAACTTTTTCAGCACGACCTCAGAGCCGGGTTTGTAAGAGTCGATGGTGTATGGTCCGGAGCCGGCGTCAATTCCGGCATCAAAGTACTTCTCGTCCTTGGCCGATGCCGCCAGGGCCTTGGGAGAAACGATCCAGGCGCCATAGGTGGAGGAAGCTACGAGGTCCATTGGGGCAGCGTATTTAAGATTGATAGCGACAGTTGAGTCGTCAGGAGTTTCAATGCTCTCCACCGGGGCCCAGATGAAGGATGCTGCTGCCCGCTCCCTTGCGGCGTCAATGCTGGCCTTGACAGCTGCAGCATTGACGGGCTCGCCGTCGTGGAAGGTTGCGCCCGAACGGATCTTAAAGGTCCATGCCTTTCCGTCCTCACTGGCGCTCCAGGACTCCGCGATGGCCGGCTTGAATTCTTCGGCGGAGCCTTCAGGGTTCTTCCATAGCAGGGGCTCATAGACGTTTCCCATGTACAGCGCCTCGGTTGAAAAGGAACGCACGGGATCCCATGTGGTTATGGCAGCAGACGCGGCGACAGTGAACACATCCGGCTTTGAAGGTGCATCCGGGGAGGGAGTGCAGCCTGCTGAGCCTAAAGCAAGAACCACTGTGGCGGCCGTAGCGAAGACAGTCCGAGCCGGGGTTGGAAATGAGAGTGCCAAGAGAGACTCCTTGAAGAAGGGGGGAAGTGTGACGAGTCTAACTAAGTAAGACTATGCCTGGGAAATGCCTATGATGGGTAGAACCCATACCTTGGAGGCATAAGTGGACTTAAGGCACCTGACGTATTTCCTGAGCATCGTTGATGAAGGATCCATCAATGCTGCGTCACGCTCTTTGATGGTGGCCCAACCATCTTTATCCCGGCAGCTTCGTTCGCTGGAGAAGGACCTCGGGCTCATCCTCTTCGATAGATCAGCAGCAAAATTGTCGCTGACCGCTGCGGGCACTGCGTTTCTGCCCATCGCCAAGGACCTGGTCACTCGCGCCGCCCAGGCAAAATCATCCGCACGTGCAATGGCCGGGGGATCAGTGCAACGGCTGACGATAGCGGCAGCCTCTGCCACCATCGCCGACATCATCGCCCCTTTCATTGTTTCGCAGGGGCCAGATGGAGTCCTGACCAATGTTGTCGAGGCAACCCCTGAGTTTGTCTACGATGCCTTGCAGGAAGGTAAGGCTGACTTTGCACTGGGAACAAAGCCGCCCCCAGCCGAGCTTGAATCGGTTGTGGTTGGGAGGGCGTTCCTTTGGGCGCAGTGCAACGCCGAACACCCTCTTGCCGGGCAGGAGAAAATCAGCCTCCAGGAACTCGTGCAATGGCCTCTCATAACCATGACAACTGATTTCGGCGTCCGCACAATGTTCGATGATGCTGTTAGCGCCGAAAGTCTCACGTATACCGCCGAATTTGAAGTACGCTCGGCCCGGATCGGCCAAGCGTTGGCGGCCGCCGGAAAAGGCATCTGCGTACTCTCGGATGATCCGACTTTTGGGGTGCACGCCATGCCCATCACTCATCGCGGAAAGGACCTGGTGTTCACGCTCTTCGGCGTGTGGAATCCGCTGCATTTCGCTGCACCTGCGATAGGGGACTGCCTGCGCAACCTTTCACGTTTCACATCGGAGCTGTATCCGACTGCGCGAATCTAGAACGAAATCAATCCCTTGTCTTGGTTTTCACCATGGTCGTCGCGTAGTTGATCAGGAATTCGTACTCGTCGTCGGGTGTCAGGTCGCCGAGGAGTACGTCCATCACGAGGCCGTCCTCGAGGGCCACGAAGCTCCGGGCCAGGAATCCGGCCGGCGCTGACAGGGTGAAAGCATCCTCTTGCGCGCCTCGTTCCAGGATCCCCTTGTAGAGATTCGTTTGCCGTTGCACGAACGCCATCTGCTGCCGGGCGGCCGCCTCGTTGCGAAGATAAACAGGGATGAGTTCCACGAGGATCCGGGAAGCAGTTTCGCTTTCCCCAGGCCACGGTACGCCGGAATGAATGCAGGCTCTGAGCTGCGCTTCGGGTCCAATCTCAGCCTGGATGCGAGCCTCCCTGCGGTCACAGTACTCCGTAACGCCTTGATGGAAGACTTCGCTGAAGAGTTCGTCAACGTCGCGGTAGTAGTACAGCACCGCAGCCGGGGTGACACCGGCTTCGTTTGCAATGTCGGAAAGGCGGGCCGCTGAGGACCCTCTGTCCAGGAGGACTCGTCCAGCCGCTGCTACGAGTTGATCCCTGCGTTCTGTTTGGTTCCGTGGTCTTGCCATGATCTCAATGCTTTCACACCGCGCTCAAGGTGAGCCTTGACACACCCAAGTTCTTTAATTAATCTTTAATTAATCTTTATTTAAGAAACTCGCTTACGCAAGGAAACTCGCTGTCATGACCCGACTTCTCCCTCTGGCTCTTGTGCAATCACCTGCAGAGACGTTGACTGAATTTGCTGCTGGTCTCGAGCGGAAGGTCAAAGCACATGCGGTTGCCGACCTTTTCGTTTACCCGGAGCTGCACTTGAACACGGCAGACTCTCCGGGTCCTGCGGGCCGGCAAGCCTACATGGAAGCCTCGGCCGAACCTCTCGATGGCCCGCGCGGGCGTACTCTTTCTGAGCTTGCCGGAGACCTTGGAATCTGGCTTTTGCCGGGCAGCGTGCTCGAACGTGGGACGGACGGGCGAATCTACAACACCGCCGTCGTGTACTCCCCGCAAGGAAAAGCTGTAGCCGCGTACCGGAAGATCTTTCCCTGGAAACCCTACGAGACCGTTTCTTCCGGTCAGGATTTCGTAGTCTTCGACATGACTGGTTACGGCCGGGTCGGTCTATCCATTTGCTACGACGCATGGTTCCCCGAGCACAGCAGGCATCTGGCGTGGATGGGCGCGGAGCTGGTCCTTAACGTTGTCCAGACCCCGACCAACGACCGCGTGCAGGAAGTTGTCATCGGGCAAGCCAACGCAATCGTCAACCAAAACTTCGTCGTAAGTGTGAACGCAGCCGGCGTGCACGGGGTGGGCCGCAGTTTTCTGGTTGACCCTGAAGGCCGTGTGCGGATCTCTGCGACCGGACCCGAAGACGCGACCTTGGTGGATGTGATCGACCTGGACCAAGTAGGAAATGTACGCCAGTATGGCACCGCGGGCGTCACCCGCCCCTGGGACCAGTTCGCTGAAAACGATGACAGCATTCCATTGCCGCTCTACGCGGGTCAGCTGGATCCCCGCCTCTGGCGGCAAACCAATTCCCCGTCGAACCTGACCAACCTCAGCACTGCCCCAGCCTAAGGAACTCCCCATGTCCGCTGAGAACATTAAACTCACCCCCAAACTATCCCTGCTATCGGTAGTCGTGTTCGGCTTGGCCTATATGGCGCCGGGCATCGTCATGACGATCTTCGGTGTGATCTCCTCCACCAGCGACGGAACAGCCCCAACAGCATTCGCCCTCGCCACTGCTGCGATGCTGCTGACGGCCCTCAGTTACGCAAAAATGGCGAAAATTTTTCCGAACTCAGGTTCGGCCTACGTGTATGCGCGCCGGCTTCTCGATTCCCGCGTCGGCTTCCTCGTCGGGTGGGCAATCCTCCTGGACTACCTTTTCCTTCCCACCGTGGCCTGGCTCTTCCAATCGTTCTACCTCGCAGCACAGTTTCCCGACATCCCCGTTTGGGCCTGGCTCGCCTTGAATGCAGGACTGACAACGATCATCAACGTCACGGGCATCGTGCTCACCGACCGTGTCAATAAGACGCTGACCCTCCTGGTGGTTACCCTCATCGGGATCTTCATCGCCTATTGCCTGGCCTACCTCGGGGGAAACCCGCCGTCCTCGTTGACGGACCCCTTCTGGAATAGTGCGACGACGGTAGGCGGCGTCGCCGCGGCTGCGGCCATCGCTGCCTACGCCTTCCTGGGATTCGACGCCGTCAGCACACTTAGCGAAGAAACCAAAGACGCCGAGCGCAATATTCCGCGGGCTATCCTCCTGACAGTCCTCGTAGGAGGAGTACTTTTTGCCGTCGTCTCCTACATCATGCAGCTCGTTCATCCGGGCGGGGACTTTGAAGAAGCAGCCACTGCGGCATATGCGATGCAGGTTCTCGTCGGAGGGCAGTTCTACGCCAACATCACCAACATGCTCTTCATCGTCGGCGGGTTCGCGTCGGGCCTCGCCATCCAGGCCAGCACCAGCCGGCTCCTCTACGTCATGGGCCGCGACGGAGTCCTGCCCCGCCCGCTCTTCGGGCGCCTCCACCCCCGAACCAGGACGCCTATCTTCAATCTGGTCCTCGTTGGTGCCGTGGCCATGCTGGCACTGAACATCTCCTTGGAGGTCGCAACGTCCTTCATCAACTTCGGCGCCTTCCTGGCATTCACCACCGTGAACCTCTGCGTCGTCGCCTACTTCATCCGAAGCCGTCGGCAAGGAAAAGACCTTTCGATCATTGGCTTCATCGTCCTGCCGATCCTGGGCGCCGCCGTCGACTTTTACCTTCTAACCCAGCTCAGCCCCATCGCGATCACTATCGGCTGCTGCTGGATCGGTCTAGGCGTTCTCTACCTCGCCTTCCTCACCAAAGGATTCCGCAAAGAACCACCAGAAATGCGGCTACAAGACCGTGAGGGCCAGCCCGGCGAACCGCCTAAGGTCCAGCATCCAAAGGCGGACGACACACAGTCGGCCAAGCAAAATGCCACCCAGGTCAGGCCCACCGAAATCTAAACTTCCCGACGAATACAAGGACGGGCCTGGGCACTCGTGCCCAGGCCCGTCCTTGTATTGCGTCCACAATGACTACCAATCAAAGTCGACACAAAGAGAGAAGCAGGAGTCCAATGATCATTACGATTGAGACCGGCCGCTACTTCCACATCACAGGCCAATCCACCACAGAAATCGCAGACAGTATCAACACGGCTGTAGAGATGGCCCGCGACCACTCGATGGCAGAAGGATGGCAGGGCATTATTGTCACCCGCCACGGGCCTGACATGTACACGGTGAACCTGAGCTCTGATGTTCCCTATGGAGTAACGGTGGAACGGGATCTCACCAGCGGCAACTAGCTATGCTAATCCCTCACGGGTCATGGTTCTGCCTTAACGGCCACAAATTTGTGGGTTGTCAGTGGCGGCGGGCCGATGAGTTTGCTCAGGCCACCTTGGATTTGATGGACCAGGTGCATGTGCCCCAACGAGGCATCAGGGGTGTCGTCGGGAAACGACAGTGCTCTTTGGCCCTCACCGCCAAAGAAATAGGGTCCCGCTGCGCCGCGGTAAACGGTCTCCCTGAGAGCGGCCGTGACTACCTCAAAATCCCACGGGGCATTTGCTTGTGACCACACGGCAGCCAGAATGTTGACCATGTCGAAGTGCATTGCCGCCCCGCCAGAGCCAGGGTCTTGCGCATATGTTGCTGTGTATAGCTTCCTAAATGGCGCACTGACCGGATCATCGTATGTACCGATAACTGTGGACCAAACCAACCCCTCGGCCAACGGCCCCACGCGTGCAGCAAAGTTTGGAACTGTCGGTGACCATGCCGTGTAGACCACTGGTGGGCTTCCGTGGACTTTCAATGCACTAATGAAAGTCTGGAGATCAAGTTCGGGAAACACGGAGACAAAAACAGCAGCCGGACGTGCTCGTGAAACCTCTTCAGCCACCTTGGCGAGGCTGGGTTCGCTGTCATCGGCGG
This sequence comes from Arthrobacter sp. 21a14, assembly GCA_050627125.1. Taxonomy (GTDB): domain Bacteria; phylum Actinomycetota; class Actinomycetes; order Actinomycetales; family Micrococcaceae; genus Arthrobacter. The sequence continues at coordinate 3,266,268 of CP192487.1, forward strand.
CCATCATTAGCCCCAACTTCCATCCGCTGGTCTCGACTTCGCGCTGGAGGTCCTCCGCACGGGTCAAGGCAAGCGAGCTTTTCCGGACCACCAGCGCCACAGACCTGCTTGGAGGGCGCCACTGCCCCGTGTCTACAAGCATGCTCAGTGTTCGGGCAAAACCGGACAGGTAGGCGATTTCTGTAGCGCACACCTGGAACGTGTTTCCCAGCGTCTTTGAGTTTTCTGTGACGTCATGGCTGAGCGCAGGATTGACCATGCCATGCAGTAGCGGTGTGCCGCTCTGCGACGCGACACGGATGCCCGCCGATGCAGCATGCAGCGGGAAATTTCCCAGTGTAAACGCGTCAACATCCATGTCTTGGAATTTCCGGACGACGCGGTCCAGGCTGTCGGTCGCGCTCTCAATTGCCAAGTGTTCTATCGGGCGACCGCTGACACCACCCATCCGGTTTAGCCGGGCGACGGCAAGCTCAGATCCCCGGCGCATACTTCCAACGTCATGCCGGCCGCTGGTCCCCTCTGGAAAAATTGAGGCGAGGCGAATGGGTCTCCTGCTTACCGTCCTGCCGGTGCCCCGCGGTCCTTGTCTTTCGCCCTCCGAGGTGAGGAGCACTTGTCTCAGGTCTTCAGGAAGCTCGATCTTGGTCGTGGACAAGGGGGCAACGTAAGCATCGGCCGCGGCGATCAGGGCGGCTACTGCTGCTCGGGACGTCACATTGAGTTTCGTCAAAATATGTTCAACATGAGTGGCCACTGTTCGGCGGGCACATTGAAACAGCACTGCGATATCGGGGTTGGTAAGGCCCCCAGCAACACAGGAAGCGACTTCAAGCTCTCTAACTGTCAGTCCGAAGGGCGGATTTGTCAGGTCGGCCGTCAAAACGGCGGAAGCCTTGGGGCCTAATGCAGTCTCAATCTGGATGCGCCGGACTTTGCGTCCATCTTTGAACAAGAACGAAACGTGCCCAATTTTGTTTTGGAGGGTACGAACCGCGTAACCCGTTAGTGACTCTCTCTTGGCGAAAAATTCGGGACTAGTCGTTTGAGTCTTGTTTTCATCCCACACGATAAGTTGATGGTCCGTGTTCGCGTGCGGTGAAGCACAAGGGAGGCGAGGCATCTTGCAATCCTGTCAGCGACTACGGTGACCGTTGGTTCGTCTATGTTACTCCACCCGACTAGTTGTACTGCCCAGGGAGGTTGGTTAGCCGGCTGACGGGTGGTTTGTTCCCGGTCGCGGTGTGGGGCCTGTGGTGATTGTAGTAGTGGATCCAGCCGGGGAGTGCTTCACGACGCGCTGTTTCGGTGCCGTAGAACTTGGCGTAGGCCCAGCCGTCGTTGAGTGTTCGGTGGAACCGTTCGATCTTGCCGTTGGTCTGGGGCCTGTAGGGGCGGGTTCGTTTCGCGGTGATGCCCAGCTCGGCGCAGGCAGCTTTCCAGGCGTTGGAGACGTAGGCGGATCCGTTGTCTGAGAGCACCCGCTTGGTGGTGATCCCTTGCGCAGCGAACCATGCCACCGCCCGCTGGAGGACCGCGATGGCGGTGACGGCTTTCTCGTCGTGGTGGATTTCGGCATAGGCAACGCGGGAGTAGTCGTCCAGGACCGTGTGGACGTAGGCGGTGCCGTTTCTGGGGTGTTTGCTGGTGCGGGTGTGACCGCTGCGTGCGGCGGAGGCTCTGGAGTTCTTCGCGCCTTCGACCCGGCCCAGGTAGCGGTGGCCCCCGCCGTCGGGGATGTTCCCGAATTTGGTGACATCGACGTGGAGCATCTCGCCCGGGGCTGTGTGTTCGTAGCGGCGGATCGGTTCGCCGGTGATCCGGTCGATGTAGCGCAGCCGGTTGATCCGGCAGCGGACCAGGACTGCGTGCACGGTCGAGGCCGCGATGCCCAACTGGCCTGCGATCTGCACGGGCCCCAGCCGCTTGCGCCACCGCAGGGCAACGATGCGCCTGACCAGTTTCCGCGGGGTGCGGTTGGGGCTGCGGCGTGGACGCGATGACTTGTCACCCATCCCTTCGGCCCCCTGTGCGAGGTAGCGGGTGACCCAGCGCTTGGCGGTGGGCCAGGAGACCATGAAGAGCTTGGCTGCCTCGGTGATCGTCCAATGGTGGTCAACGACCAATTGGGCGAGCTTCAAACGGGCTTTTGGGGTCAACATTGCGTTAGCGTGGGACACGAAGGCCTCCTGGGTGTGCAGCGGTTTCTTAGACAGCTCCACTCCACACCGGGAGGCCTTCGTCATCCCGGAAATCTCACGCCGTGTCCTCACACGGCCTCAACCAACCTCCCTGGGCAGTACAACTAGATCGCTTGGTTGAGCCAAGTGGGTGCACTTGGCAGTCCAAGGCTGGTGCCGCCGTCCACCACCAACGTTTGACCCGTTACCCAATGCGCTTCCTCACTCAGCAGCCACATGATCGCTGGTGTGATGTCTTGCGGAATGGCGACCCTCCCGTGTGGTGAGGTGGCGCTGAGCGCGGCTATGTAGTCCTCCGGTACTGCGTTGAGGGGAGAACTACCGTCAACAAATCCAGGGGCGACCGCGTTTATGCGCAGGCCCTTGGGGGTATTCTCCAGAGCAACTCCCCGGACTATGGCTTGCAGGGCGGCCTTGGAAGCTGCGTACGCCGTGGTGCCGAGTCTTGCCTGGTCGGCTGCTGTACTACTAATGACAACTATGGAGCACGGCTGGTTGTCTGCGGCGGCCAGCCTGGCGATAGTGGTTGCCGCGATTAGTGCTGAGCGGGCATTGACCGCCATGAGTTCGTCGAACTGATCCTCGCTTATTTCCGTAGCCAGTATTGCGGGGAACATGCCCGCCGCGAATACCAGTCCGTCGAACGGACCCGACGCCAACCACTTGGCTTCGACGGCTGGGCGCAAAGTCCCCTTGAACCTAAAGTCAACTTCAGGCAGATCCAAGCCTGTATAAGCATAATTGGCGGCGTCCATGGCGGCGGTTACGGATTTACCGAGGCCACCCTCTGAGCCGATGACCAGGTAATTGCGCGAAGGGCTATTCATTTCGTCAGCAGCTCTTTTCTCTTTGCTCTGGACACATTGAGGCATGTGTCGAAGGTTGCCCCCAATTCCAGGCACCGCTCGATAAACTGCTCCAAGGCAAGGAGGCGGCCGCCCCGGCCGATTGCTTGCGGATGCAGCGTCACCACACATACTCCACCGGGCTCTTCGTGGATCATGTATTCCACATCGCGGGCAAAGGACCTGAACATGATTTCGGGGTCTGCGAGCCCGGGCATGAGGAAATCCTTGGCGCGGACAAACTCAAGATGCGGGTAATCGTCCAATGTCCAAGACACCGGCATTTCCACTACCGAGGAGAGCTTGCCGAACTCGAAGGGAGCGTCGGGCGGGCACGTGTCGCCACTGCGCGCAAAGTATGGTTGGTAGTCCTGACCCATCAGGGAAGAGTCGTATTCAATCCCCAGCTCTTCCAGGATCCTTACCGTATGGTTCGTGAAGTCGAAGCTCGGCGTGCGATGGCCCTTGGGTGCTGAGCCTGTCAGTTTGGAAATGAGGACTATGCTTCGTTCATTGATCCTCCTTTCCTCATTCTCTGTCAGGAGTGAGACGTTCTCATGGGCGTATCCATGCAAGGAAACTTCGTGGCCGGCGTCGGCGATCCACTGAGCCTCTTGAGGATAGCTTTCCAAGGTATGCCCAGGGATGAAGAACGTCGACATGATGTTGTGCCGTGAAAGCAGACGGAGAATTCGGGGGATGGCATAGGCGCCGAACTCCCCGCGCGAGACCGGACCGGGTGAGGTCATGGACCTCGCGATCCACAGCGAGATGGCATCGAAATCGAAGGTCAGGCAGACGGTTCCATCGTTACTGGACATGTGCATCCTCCATAGGGTGGAACTCAAGCGCCGGCTGTTGGCCAGGGGTGAAGACGGAGTTCAGATTCCACCTGGCATAGGGGTTTTCACTCGGGGAACCCGGCGCGATCCATAAGTCCAAGGTATTGAGGTCCATCACCATCGAATAGACGGTGGAAACCCGCTCGTTCTCTGGGATGTCGGGGTCCGGATAACGGCAGATACCGTCCGGATACGAGTAGGAGTCTCTGAGGGCCTGGATTAGATCTGGGATGCCGACCGAACGATCCAGAGCCTTGCTTTCAAGGAGCCGGCGGAGCCGTGATGACCTCAGCAGAGTTAACGCGCTGGTACCCGCCTTCACATCCTTAAGCTGGACATCGCTTTCGAAGTGATTTGCGTGGACGATCATGCCGTCCGCCGGCAGGAGGTAGCCAAAATCGTCCGGAGCCACTTCGAAATCTATTGATTCCCCTTCGGCATCGGCGAGAAGAATGTTGCCGGACGAGATCCGTGTAACGCCGAGCACCGCCTTGTGCGCCTTGCTCATCGTCTTGGCCTGTAGCGCCCCCCGAAGTAGATAGTGGTAGGGGACGCCGTCGCCGCCCTTGTCTCGGTCCGACACGAGGAGATTGGCGCAGACGCCCAGACCGGCGGAGTTCAGCCCTGACTTAGCGAGCATGCCGGCTTCCGTTAGTGACAACACCGAGAATCCGTTCGTGTCCCGCGTCGCCAACAGGAAGGTGGCAGGCCCTTGCTCTGGATGCCAGTCCCAGTTCTGTCCGATCAGTGTGTGGCCGTCCGCGGTATGACTCGATACGACGGAGACCGAAGTGCATCCTTCTTCCCTATACCCGGATCCGTAGAGCATCTCGGTCCGGGCATTCAGCGCCGCAAGTCGCTCGATGCGCTGACCAGAGCCACGGGCCATGCCTTCGAGCATGGCAGCAATGTCGGTGCTATATTCCTTCAGAATCTGCCAGTACCGCGTACCCCAGCGGTCAATATCCCTGTCCGTGAGTCCAGCATCGTTCTTGAACCGCCGAACGTATGTGTCCAGGCTTTGCTCTATGAGGTTGGCGGTTTGCTTTCCCAATTGCTCCCCCATGTCCACGTACGAGCCCTGAACAGCGAAGAGTGGTGGCGTGCTAGTAATCGATTGCATGTGTTGTGGTCCTAACCAAGGGGAGTGCGGAAAGTCTCGGGCATCCGCAGGACTACGAGCAGGGTTACCAGTGCCGCGATGATAGGGAGCAACGCGACCATTTCGGGGACGCCGGTTGCGCCCACGAGCCCGGTGGCGATGAAGGCTGCGGTGCCGCCGAAGAGCATGACGGAGAAGTTGTAGCCGATACCCAACGATGAGTAGCGAACATTGGTCGGGAACAGTTCGGACAGTGCCGCTGGGCCTGGGCCGGAGAATGCCGCAAGAACTATAGCGACCAGGATCTGTGCCAAATACACCATGAAGTCGTTTCCTGTTCCGAACATCAAAAGGATCGGATAGCTCAGTACGACGAAACCTCCGGATCCGATGAGCAATAAGGGTTTGCGGCCTATACGGTCGGAGAGGGCGCCAAACCCGGCAATGGCAACGACCATGACGGCAAGACTGACCAGGTTGGAGGCCTTAGCCACGTTCGGAGAAACACCGGCAACGGTCGTGAGATATGTAGGTATATATGTGAGGAAGAAGAAGTACGCAACAGTCCAACCAATCGTGAAACCAAATCCTTTTGCTATCGCCATTTTCTGAGTAGCAAATGCAATGCGAAGTGGCTTCTCGGTGGTATTTCCGGCGTCCTTTTCAGCTTGGTATGAAGGGGTATCGTCCAGCCCGAATCGGAGGAACACGGCAACACCTGCGGTGAGGACACCGGCCAGGAAAGGGACCCTCCAACCAAACTCGAGCATGGCCTGCTGGTCGAAGAAGAGGGAGTTCAGAGCGACGACTGCGGAAGCAAGGAGAAACCCAGCTGCAGTTGTTACCTGGTTGAAGCTACCGAAGAAGCCTCGGCGGTGCGGGGGAGCGTATTCGACGAGCATGGCGGCCGAGCCCGCCCATTCACCTGCGACTGCGGCGCCCTGAATAAGGCGGATAGCAACCAGCAGTATTGGAGCCCAGGCACCAATGGAGTTGTATGTAGGGAGACAGCCAATCAATAATGTGGCCAATCCCATCAACCCGACGCTCACGATAAGGGCCTGTTTCCGGCCGACCTTGTCGCCGATGTGCCCAAAAATCAGTGTTCCAACAGGTCGGGCAAGGAATCCGACGGCGAAAACGGCGAATGTGGCCAGAATTCCCGTGATGCCTTCTGCTGTGGGGAAAAACAGCGCGGCCAGCAGGCTGGCGGAGTAGGCGTACACGAGGTTGTCGTACTGCTCCAGGAGATTTCCGAAGCTTCCGGCGATGACTGCTCGGCGCTGGGCGCCGGAGGACGCGGAGATCTCCCTGGTAAGGGTTGGCGGTTTTGACATTGTTTCTTACTCTTCCAGCCTGTGGTTCGAAAAATGGAGGGATGCGCTAGGAAGCGGCGAGGTAGCCGCCGTCGACCGGAATCAGTGCCCCTGTCACGAAGGAGGACTCGGTGCTTGCCAGAAACGCGACCGCGTCGGCGAGCTCCTGGACTTGGCCTGCTCGATTCATTGGGGCGCTAGCGATGCGGAGACGGGCCTCAGCCTCTGGGAGGTCGTCCAATAACGGGGTTCTAAAGACGCCGGGCATGACTGCATTGACACGGATGCCCAGTGAGGCCAGCTCAACTGCGGCAACCTTGGTCAGCCGGTGCAGGCCCGCCTTACTGACTTGATATGCGACAGAAGCAGGGAGCTCACCGTTGATGGGCGGGACGGTCTCCCCGTAGATTGACCCGACATTGATGACCGTTCCGGCGGTTCGCTGGAGCTGGGTGGAGAAGACCTTGATTCCCTTCCACGGAGCCCACAAATTGGTCCGCATGATCTGATCCCACCTCTCATCCGAGGTCCTCAAAAAGTCTGTCCGAACGCTGATTCCAGCGTTGTTGACCAGAACGGAGGCGGACCCGAATCGGTTTTCTATAGTGGAAGCAAAGCCCTCCCACGAGGTTGAATCAGTGACGTCGAGTTCAAGGAACAGTTTCGAGCCTTTTGCGCCTCTGTACTGGATATCGCCGCAGACGACGGTTGCGCCCTGCGCTACGAACGTGTCCGCAATCGCTGCACCCAGTCCACTGCCCCCACCGGTAACAACGACAACTTTTTCTTCTTGCATGACAAACACTCCTGGATGATGACACTGTGACGCGGTCACCACATGCTAGAGATTCCGAAGAGTCGCAACATCGGTCATATGACCGATGTCGAGCAGAACGCTATCCACTCATAGTTGTCGTGAAGAGACCTACACCTCTTCTAAGACACCCAAGGAGAAAACATGGCCATGATCCCGGCGGATCGCAGCACGGCGCAAAGGCGCGCCACCCTAGGAGCCTTCGTCGGAACCGCCATCGAGTGGTACGACTTCTACATCTTCGGCACAGCTGCCGCCCTGGTTTTCAGCAAGGTCTTCTATCCCCAGGCTGCGGATGGCGCGGCTCTCATGGCATCGTTTGCCACTTTCTGGGTCGGCTTCCTGGCCCGCCCTCTCGGCGGCATCATTTTCGGGCATTTCGGGGACAGGCTAGGGCGCAAGAACACGCTCATCATCACGTTGATGATGATGGGCATCGCCACCGCATTGATAGGCGTACTCCCCGGCTACGCCAGCATAGGAATAGCCGCTCCGATACTCCTTATCGCACTTCGGGCTCTGCAGGGCATAGCGGTCGGCGGCGAATGGGGCGGCGCTGTCCTCCTCGCCACTGAAAACGCTTCCGAACAGGATAAAGGCCGGGCAGGGACGTGGGTCCAACAGGGCTCGCCCGCAGGCTCGATCCTTGCGACCCTGGCGTTCCTGCTGGTCGGTCTTCTGCCTAATGAGGCGTTCCTAGCCTGGGGATGGCGGATACCATTCCTCTTCTCCGCCGTCCTGGTCGTCGTAGGACTGATCATCCGGGCCAAAGTCGAGGAATCGGCAGCGTTCACCGAAGCCAAGGCAAACCAGCAAGTCGCCGAGGTCCCCGTCGTGACCGTATTCCGTGTCGCACGCAAGGCTGTCATGCTCGGAGTCGTCGCTTCCATTCTGGGAATTTCGGCAGCGTACTTCGGCAACACGTTCTTACTCGCCTGGACGACCGGAGAGCTGAAAATGGACCGCCAAGTCATCCTGAACATCTTCCTCGCCACCGCGATCGTGCAGTTCGTCTGGCAGCCACTGGCAGCGCGGCTGGCCGAACGCATCGGCGTTCTTAGACTCATGATCGGGGCCTTGGGACTCGCCTTGTTGATGATCGTGCCCCTCTTTCTGGCGCTCCTGTCGGGCAACATCGTGTTCCTTGCCATCATGATGGTCCTGAACGTCTTGGGAGGGTCGGCCTATTACGCACTGTTGGCCTCCACACTCGCAGCGGCTTTCCCCATCAATGTGCGCTACACCGGAGTATCAGTTGCATACCAGCTGTGCGCAACGATCATTGGAGGCTCCACCCCATTGGTTGCCCAAGCATTGTTGGTGGGCGCCGGGCCTTGGAGCGTCGCAGCGTTTTACGCGGCACTCGTCCTCGCCACGGCAACTGGCGTAGTGGCACTGCACCGCCAGCGGGCCAAGAGCGTGCCCGTCGACTCGCCCGCCATCGTCGGCTCCTGAAACGCGCCAGCCTTCCCGAAAGGACTCCTCAATGACCACGCCCCAGCAACGACACTCCATTCTTTCTGCAGTCGATGCGGCCTTCGACGAACAACTGACCTTCACGGCCGCCCTCATCGAAACCCCTTCCTTACGGGGTTCCGAGAAGGCCGCCCAGGACCTGATGGAGACGCTCTACCGTAGCCTGGGACTGTCCATCGACCGCTGGACCCTCGACCCTGCCGAACTCGCCACTCACCCGGCGGCGGGTGCCATCGACGTCGACTACTCCGGCAGTGAAGTCCTCGTCGGTACCCATACTCCGGAACGCGAGATTGGACGCAGCTTGATCCTGAACGGACACGTCGACGTCGTCCCCACCGGCTTGCCCGAACTATGGAGCAGTGGACCCTTTGCAGCGACGACCATCGATGGGTGGCTCTATGGCCGTGGAGCAGCAGACATGAAAGCAGGGCTGGCAGCAGCCCCCTTCGCTTTGGCTGCCGTGCAAGCTGCCGGTCTTCGCCCCCTGGGCCGAATTCACCTGCAATCCGTACCCGAAGAAGAGAGCACCGGCAATGGCACGGTTTCCGCACTTCAGCATGGCTACCACGCGGACGCCGTACTGATCCCGGAGCCTGTTGGTGGGGAACTCGTACGGGCTCACGTCGGGGTCATCTGGTTCAAAGTCCGCCTCGCGGGACAGGCGGCTCATGCGGCCGAAATGTCGGAGGGCTTTAACGCCGTCGACGCCGCTTACGCTCTCATCTCCGACTTACGAAGAGTCGAAGCAAGCTGGAACCATGCCTCGAAATCTTCGGCTTATTTTGAGGAGCTTCGGCACCCATTCAACTTCAACGTCGGTTTAATCAACGGTGGCGACTGGACCTCGTCGGTGCCGGACTGGTGTGAATTCAGCATGCGCATCGCCTTTCCTCCAGAACGTGCTGCCGAGGACGCATGGGCTGAAATTATCGGAGCAATCCAACGCTCAGCGCGTGAGAACCCGGCCCTCGGAGGTGTTGCACCGATCGTGACCAAGACAGGCTTCTACGCCGACGGCTACGCCTTGGAGCCCGGAAGCGAGGCGGAAGAATCCTTCGCAAGCGCCTTTGCCGCAGCCAACGGGAGGGCGTTGAGCGCAACTACTACGCTGGCTTACCTCGATTCACGGGTGTACGGACTGTTCGATAACACGCCATCGCTTGTGTTCGGACCCGAGTGCCAGCGTACGCACGGCGCCGACGAATGCGTATCCGTGGAATCGCTGCGGGAGGTTACCCGCGCGATTGCCCTGTTTATCGCGGACTGGTGCGGTGTTGAGGAGCGATAGAACGGCACGACCGCAGCCGACGACGGCAGGCCAGTCCCGCCGTCGTCGGCTGCAAGGTCCACTGGAACTTTCTCCAGGTGCGGACGGAAGGCGGTGCTATCTGGCCGCAGTTGCGGGGGCCTCCTGGAAGGCCGGTACAACATGCTCGATGAAGAGTTCGAGTGAGCGCTTCTTCTCGTCATGGGAAAGGCTGTTGTCGGACCAGATGCTGAACTCCGTGACGCCCAGTGCCTCATAGTGGCGGAGCCGTTCGATGACTTCTTCAGGGGTCCCGATCATTGCCGTTTGGTGGAGGGACTCCGGAGCGAATTCCGGACGGTCGGCGAACTTCTCCTCTGGGCTGGGCTCGAGGAAGCCGTTCGTCGGAGTGTTCTTGTTTCCGAACCAGGCGTCGAATGTCCTGTAGAACTTGTTGATGGCCTCGGCCGGGCGGCGCCAACCCTCAGGTTCTTCCGGAGAGTGGACATGCGTGTGGCGGAGCACCATGAGATCCGGCCGGGGGACACCCGGGTTGTTTTCGACGGCGGTATCAAACTTGCGCGCGAGGTCTTCGACTTCCTCGTCGCCCTTCATCAGAGGGGTCACCATGACGTTGCAGCCGTTCGCCACCGCGAATTCGTGTGAGGAGATGTCGCGCGCGGCGATCCACATGGGTGGAGTCGGCTTCTGTATGGGCTTGGGGACGCTGGTGGATGTGGGGAACTGCCAGATCTCGCCGTCGTGTGCATAGTCACCTTCCCAGAGCGCGCGCACGGCGGGAACGATTTCGCGAAGGTGCTTACCGCCGTCCACCGCGGACATGCCGCCCATGAGGCGGTCGAACTCGAACTGGTAAGCGCCGCGGGCGAGTCCTACTTCCATTCTGCCGTTGCTGATGACATCCAGAAGTGCCGTCTCTCCCGCCACGCGGAGTGGATTCCAGAAGGGCGCAATGATGGTCCCGGCGCCCAGCCGGATGCGTGACGTGCGCGCTGCCAGGTAGGCGAGCTGGGGCATGGGGCTGGGGGAGATGGTGTACTCCATGGAGTGGTGTTCACCGATCCAGACGGTGCTGAAACCTCCAGCTTCCGCGAGAAGGGCCAGCTCCGTCAGGTTCTCGAAGCATTCGCGGTGAGAGACGGACTCGTCCCAGCGCTCCATATGGACGAAGAGGGAAAACCGCATTAGTGACTCCTTCGTTCTGCGGCGGCGTGTGCCGGCGAATCGGTGTTTGGGGCAGCTTCCTGGGCTGCTGCATTGCGTTCGGCAATGGTCTGATTGCCGCGGGACCAGTGTTCATGCTGGATTTCGCGGATGATGACCGTGGTATTTTCGGGCAGCGCGCCCACAGAGATCTCGGCGGCGCGGTGAAGCTCGTCAATCAGCGATCGGAGCTGCTCGGGGGTCCGGCCCCGGGCGATTGAGACTTCGATTAGAGGCAAGGTTGTCAGCTCCTCATGATGAAGGGGTCTGCGATGGGGGATTCGTCGGTGTTGATCCAGATGCTCTTGACCCTGGTATATTCACGGATGCTTTCAATGCCGTGTTCCACGCCCACGCCGCTGGTCTTGAAGCCTTCGCGTGGCGATTGGGGAGACATGGTGCGGTAGGTGTTGACCCAAATTGTTCCTGCCTCCAGACGGCTGGCCATCCGGTGTGCCCTGGCCAGGTTGGTGGTCCAGACACCGGCGGCGAGTCCGTACGTGGTGTCGTTGGCCAGGCGAAGCACTTCGTCTTCGGTTTCAAAGGGCATGATCGCTGCGACGGGGCCAAAAATTTCCTCCCGGACCACACGCATGGAGTTGTTCACGTCGGTAAGGACGGTGGGCTCGAAGAAGTAGCCCCCGAGGCCGGTGTTGGGTCGGCCTCCGCCGGTCAGGACGGTAGCCCCTTCCGACACGCCGAGATCTACATAGCTGGCCACCTTGTCGCGTTGGTCCTGGAACGCCAGCGGTCCCAGTTCGGTGGCGTCAAGGAGGGGATCGCCAATGACGATGCTGCGGGCGCGGTTGGCAACCCGTTCGAGCAATTCGTCGTAGATGGATTTGTGGGCGAAGACACGACTTCCTGCAATGCAGGTCTGCCCGGCGGCGGCGAATATGCCAGCTACTACGCCCATGGAGGCGTTGGCAATGTCGGCATCGCCGAAAACAATGTTCGGGGATTTGCCGCCCAGCTCCAGCGTTGAACCGATGAACCGGGATGCGGTTGAGGAAGCAATGCGGGCGCCCGTGGCGGTGCTGCCTGTGAATGAGATCTTTGCCAGGCGGCGATCCTCCACCAGCGCAGCTCCCGCCTCTGCGCCGAATCCTGTGACGACGTTGATGACGCCGGGCGGGAAACCGGCCTCATCGGCCAGCGCCGCGAGGCGCAGGACGGTGGCTGAGGTGTACTCAGAGGGCTTGATGACAATGGTGTTGCCGGTCGCCAGGGCGGGGGCGAGCTTGCTCGTGGTCAGGGTCAGCGGCGAGTTCCACGGTGTAATGGCGCCCACGACGCCGAGGGGTTCGCGCAGCGTGTAGTTCAGCATGGCGCGGCTTGAGCCAGGTATGGTGTCGCCTTGGATCTTGTCGGCGAGGCCTGCGTAATAGTAGTAGTACTCGGGCATAGCGGCGAGCTGGGCACGCATTTCGCGCAGGAGCTTACCGTTGTCGAGGGATTCCATGCGGGCGAGTTCGTCACCGTGCTCGCCGATCAAGTCACCGAGCCGGCGGAGGAGGTGTCCGCGTTTGGTCTGGCTCAGGTCCCGCCAGGCCGGGTTCTCGAAAGCCGCGGATGCTGCTGAAACGGCCTTGGAGACATCGGCTTCGTTGCCGCGTGCTGCGCGGTAGAGGACGTCGAGGGTTGCTGGGTTGCTGCTGTCGAAGTAGTCCCCATTGGATGGCGCAACCCACTCGCCGTTAATGAAGTGTTCGTAGCGGCGTTCAGTGGACATTCGAATGCTCCTTGATGAAGGCTGTCAGTTCGTTGGCGAGCTCTTGGGGACGCTCAACGGGCATCATGTGGCGGGCCCCGCTGATGATGGAGTAGGTGCTGCCGGGGATGGCCGCGGCGAGCCGTGCACTCATCTCGGGCGTTGATCCCGGGTCCAGCTCGCCCGTCACGGCATGGGACGGAACGGTGATCCGGGGAAGCTCGGGGGCAATTTCTGCATCCGCAGTTGCGAATACCCGGTAGCAGGCCAGGAAGGATTGGGGATCGTTGCGAAGCAGGACCTTCCTGGTTGCCTCCACCAATTCGGGCGTCACGGAGGACCCTTCCGGATACCAGCGAAGGATGGATGCCTCCACGGTGGCGGGAAAGTCGGCAGCGGCGGAGGCCAACCGCGTCATCACTGCGGCGTGCTCCTGCGGTGTCCGGTTGCATACTGATCCGACCGAAACCAGGGAGGCCACGAGATCGGGCCGGTAACGGGCCAGGTGCTGCGCGACGAGGGCACCCAGCGAGAAACCCACGAGGTGAGTGCCGGGTTCGAGGTATCCCGCGACGTCCGCGGCGAGTTCGGCGAGCGTTACTCCTTCCGGTGCGGCCTGGCCCCGGCTTCCGTGGCCGGGGAGTTCAATGATTTGAATGTCGAACTCAGGTTCGAGGAATTCACGGAGCGGCCCCCACATTGACCCGTCGAGGCCGACTCCGTGAATGAGTGCGATGCGGGCGCGGCTCACTGGGCAGCCTCCTTAGTTGGCTTCAGTGCTGAAGGCGGCGAGGCGCTGCTGGGGCCGGCCCTGGGCTGCTGCCGCGAGGGCAATCACGATCTCATCGGCGTGCGGGGCGTCGTTAATCCGGACTTCGATGCTTTGGTGGTGCGACCGGATGGTCGCGTCCGTGATGTGCTTGAGGGGAATATCGAAGACCACACCAGCAGGGCCACGCTTTTCCACGGCCGGCAAGAGGGTGGTGGCGTTGGCAGCGTCACGGAAGTGGTTTCCGAACGCGAGGGTGTGGATGAGGCCGGAACCGTGCTCGATTTCACCGTTTAGTCCGACGATCGCAGCTTTGCCATATGCTTCGGCGGGGGAGCCGAGCGCTTCGAGCACGCGGGGAGCGAGCAGGGCTCCGATGTCTGATGCATTGCCATCGATACCGGCGGAAAGGTCCTCAACGAAGCCTTGGCCTGCCCACGGGTTCTTGATGATGGCTGCCACGACCGCGACCCGCGCGGTCGGGCTGACTTCCCGGCCTCCTTCCGTCAGGACGTCTTCGGTCAGGGTGACAATTTTGCGAATGCTCATGAAACAAGTTCTCCTAGGGTGTCTGCTTTGACGATGGGATCAGTGAGGCGGTCCCCAATGCGGGAATGCGGTCTGGGCCCGGTTGAGGCGCCGAGGACGACGACGATCTCGCCTGGGCGGGGGGCGTCACCGATGCGTGTGGTGATGCTCTGGTAATGGGTGCGGGTGGCGGCGGCGTTCTTATGCCAGAGGGGTACGACGAGCGAGGTCCCTGCCTCGGCGCGGTCGTCTGCGAAGCAAATGATGGATTCGCCATCGAAGCTTTCACGGACCAGGTTGCCAAAGAACGGCGTGTGGATAAGGGCGGCGCCGTGCTCAATTTCGCCGTCGATGCCGACCAGCGCGGCCTTGCCGAACGCCTCGATGGCGTCCACACCGCCGAGGTTGGCAGCGAGGACGTCGGTCAGTTTTCGTGCAAGCACCGGAGCAAGCTGTACTACTTCCTTGCCGAGGTCATCGCTCGCGTCGCCGCCCAGCCATGGGTTGGTGACCACGGCAGCAGCTGTTGCGCGAACTGCTGGAATGGCAGGGGCAGCACCGTTTTCGAGCAGGATTTCCTCGCTATAGTAGACAATCTTACGGATGCCGAGTCTTTGGTCGTTCATTATCGGCTCTTTCCAGTCATGGTGAAGCGCATGGCTTCCTTTCGTTGTGGTTGCTTCAGCTGCGGCGGCCCGGAACCGGTTCGGTGAGGGCCTCCCTCGATGAAGCGTGAACATGGTTTCTCATGGCGGATTCGGCCCCGAAGGGGTCCTTGTGCTCGATCATGTCCAACACAGCCCGATGTTCACGTGTGGAGGCTTCGAGCCTCCCCGGGTGTTCAACCGTGCGCAGAACAAGGCGTTGGTACGCGAGCTGGTTCATGAGCCGCTCGTAGTGCTCAATTAGCTTTCGGTTGTCCGAGCCCCGAACGATCGTCCAGTGAAACTCATGGACCAGGCGGGCATAGGTGTCGGTGTCATGGGTGAGGGAAGTCATTTCGGACTCTTCAAGATTGCGCCGCAGTATTGACAGTTCCTTGACCTCTCCGCGTCCGGCGAGCAGGGATGCCGCGAGTCCCTCCAGGGACTCCTTGAGCTGGAAGAGCTCGATGATCTCCCTGCGGGTGGGCTCACGCACGAATGTGCCCACCTTCGGCCGGATTTCCACCAGGCCTTCGTGCTGCAGCTGCTTCAGTGCTTCGCGGATAGGGGTCCG
Organism: Arthrobacter sp. 21a14; assembly: GCA_050627125.1. Taxonomy (GTDB): domain Bacteria; phylum Actinomycetota; class Actinomycetes; order Actinomycetales; family Micrococcaceae; genus Arthrobacter. Next base: position 3,281,563 of record CP192487.1, read on the forward strand.
GCTCACCTCGAACTCCTGGGCCAGGAATGCTTCGGGAAGAACTGCGCCCGGAGGAAAATCCCCTCCCAGTACCAGTCTGCGGATCCGATCAAGGAGGGCGTCGCGGTCAGCCAGCGCATTCACTACTTCCAGGTTCTCTTGCATACATGAAAGACTATGTTGCATACATCAGCGGCGTCAACAGGATGGCGCGAACTTTTAATAAATCCCGCCATTGCAGGGAATTTGCCAATTTTGCGTCGCCCTATTGACGTTGGCATGTGACCTGTCTTACGGTCATTGGTATGCAACAGACGCTCGAACCGCTTATCACGTCAGCTTGGCTCGCCGCTTGGGACAAGGGAGACCTTGATGCCTTGGACGGCCTCGTATCTCCCGGCTACACCCGTACCAGTAAGGCGACAGGCGCAACTGTCGACCTCGCTGGCCTCAAGTCGGAGATCGCCGCCGTTCGGGAAGCCTTCCCCGACCTGCGCACTACTGTCGATGACGTCGTCGAAGGGGACGGCACAGTCGCCGTTTTCTGGACCTCCACCGGCACCCATACCAATGAATACCTCGGCGTACCGGCCACTGGTCTGACTGTGCAGACCCGTGGCTCAAACATCCTGATCCTTCAGGACGGCAAAATACTCAAGGAAACCGTGACGTGGGACGGCAGTGAACTGCTCGCCGGCCTTGGAATCCGGCCACTGCGCGGTATTGCAGCCCCGATTGTTCCGGATGGCGACGAGTTTGCCGAATTGGACCCGGACCTGATGAAGGCTTTCAACCGCCAGTTCATTACCGGAGTTACGGTCGTGACCACAAAGGAAGGTGATACCCCAAAGGGGCTGGCAGCCAACTCCTACTGCTCGGTCTCCCTGGAACCACCCCTGGTGCTTGTCTGTGTACAAAAGACGTCCAGCACCTACCCCGCCCTTTTCTCTTCAAGCCACCTGGGCATCAACATTCTCGGCACGGAGCAGTTGGGCACTGTGAAGACTTTCGCCTCGAAGGCTCCGGACAAGTTCGCTGAGCTTGACTGGCACGAAGGGCCCAAGGGAAGTCCACTGTTGGACGGTTCGGCCGCTTCCCTTGAAGCTGAAATCCAGGAACGTTTCCAAGCCAAGACCCACACGGTCTTCATCTGCAGGGTCCGCCACGCGGAAATCAGCGAAACAGCGCCGATGGTCTACAAGGCCGGGCACTTTTTCGACGGCGCTCAACTCGCCGAACTTTAGACGGCCGGCGCGGCCAATAATCCCCGACAGGAAACGAACCGCGCCGACCGAACTGCTCGTAAGCAGCGCACCGAGGTGCGCATCCAACATTAGGACAAAAATGAGCCCGGATACCATTCGCGCTGCAGAAAGCAGCATTGCCGAAGATCGCGGTTATCGCGACAGCCTCACCAAAATCGAGCCTTACGGCATCGAGCACATCCCCGACGTCGAACGCCACGGCAAACCCCGTTCCCAGTTCTTCCTCTGGTTCGCCGCCGGAATGAACTTCCCCATCGTCGTCCTGGGCTTCAGTGCCACATATTTCGGCCTGCCGTTCTGGGCTGCGGCCCTGGCGATCATCCTTGCCGGCGTGACCTCCTCGGCAGGAATGGGCTACTTGTCCGCGATGGGCGTCCGCCTGGGCGTCCCACAGCAGATGCAGGGGCGCGGACCACTTGGTTTCATCGGCAACCTCTTCCCGGTGGCGTACGTAAATGTCTTCGCTGGAATCGGCTGGGCCGCAGTTACAGTCATCCTTGGCGGCCAGGCCATCGCCCTGCTCACCGATATCCCCTTTTGGCTCTCGTCACTGATCCTCATGGGAATCCAGCTCGGAGTGGCCGTCATTGGTTACAACCTGATCCACTTCCTGCAGCGGATCCTGTCCTTTGTCCTGGTGATCGGGTTCGTCTTCATCACCATCGTGGCAGCGGCCAACGGGCGCGTCGAAACGGACTTCAACCCCACGGCCCTGGGCTTTAACGGCGTCGGAGGGTGGATCGTCTTCTTCGGCTGGTTCTTCTCCTTCATCGTCGCATGGATGCCCTTTGCGTCCGACTACTCCCGATACCTTCCCAATACGGCCGGGAACAGGCGCGGCGCCGGCTGGGCAACCATGCTGGGCAACTTCGTCACCCTTGTCTGGATGGGGATCCTCGGGACCCTCCTGGGAACGACCACCACGGCGTCCGATAGCATCGGTGCGCTGAAGGAACTTATGGGTCCTTGGGCCGCCGTCGGCCTCGGCGTCGTCGCTTTGTCCTCGTTCACCCAGAACTTCCTCAATGTCTACGGCGGTGCCATTTCCATCCAGACCATGGGCGTCCCGGTCAAGCGACACACGGCGGTAGTCTTCATCTGCGTCGCATCGTATCTCGTCGCACAGTGGGGCCAGACCGGGTTCAACGAAGGCTTTACTGCATTCCTTAACCTGACTGCTTACTGCATCGCTCCATACGTGGCGGTACTGGTCTGCGATTACCTGTTCGGAGGCCGACGCACCGATCGTGGGCTGCGTGAACTTTTTGACAAGAGCCGCAAGTTCGAATGGGGTTTCGTGGCCTGGGCAGCCGGCGTCGTGCTTTCCTCGCCGTTCTGGATGTCCTCGATCTATACCGGACCCATAGCCGCCGCTTTCCCGCAAATGGGTGACCTGTCCTATTACATTGGTGCGGCCATCGCCGCCGGTACCTACTTCGCCACCCATCGGCGCAGGCGTCTTTCAGGACTGGAAATGCTCGACCGCAGCCCCGGCGCGCAAACCCTCTAACCATCAAGGTGGCAAAGGTCGGGGAGTGGTCCAGCCAGGATCCTCCCCGGCCTTTGCACAACAACGTACAAACCCCGGGCAACCGAACGCATCAGGAGCACCCGATGAGTACCGCAACACTGCAAGGGACGAGCGCGGAAGTAGACTTCACCGCAGTTCGCCCGCCCCGGGCGGTGGTGGCTGTGGTGGTTCAATGGCGCGGACGAATTGCCCTCTTCAAGCGCAGCCAGTCCGTCGGTCATGAACGCGGGCTCTGGCACTGCATCACCGGATACCTCGAACCAACCGTTTCCCCGCTCCAGCAGGCACTGGCTGAACTCGAGGAAGAAGCAGGTCTCGTCCTCGGGGATCTCGCCAGCTTCCGGCCCGGTGAGCAACTTCAAATTTCTGACCACGAAGGCAATCCGTGGCTGGTCCATACCTATACAGCCGTCAGCAAGAGGCGGCGGTTAACGATCAATGACGAGCACGACGCGTATCGATGGGCTGCTCCCGGGAAGATCCGGCGGTTCTCAAATCGGGTTCCGTGGCTGGACACCGTCCTGGGGAGCCTGATGCCGGGTGCCGAAACCAACGCAGGACGATGAACGCAGCGTCGGGGTCCTGCGACACAAAATGAGCTACGCAATAGTAAGGAACCCTCTGTGGCCGAAAACTCTACTTTGACGATTGACCGGGAAACGAGCCTCCTCGCGTCCGTGCCCACCCGCTTGTTGATTGGCGGTGAGTGGCGGGACGCGTCCGACGGCGGGACTTTCGATGTGCACGATCCCGCCACCGGGGAGGTGCTCGCCACCCTCGCCTCCGCGACCAGCGCCGACGCGATCGCCGCGCTGGACGCCGCCGACGCAGCCCAGGCGTCCTGGGCACGGACCGCGCCCCGGACCCGGGCCGAGATCCTGCGGCGGGCGTTCGATTTGGTGACCGAACGGGCCGAGGACTTCGCGCTGCTGATGACCCTGGAAATGGGCAAACCCCTGCCCGAAGCACGCGGCGAAGTCACCTACGGGGCGGAGTTCCTGCGCTGGTTCTCCGAAGAAGCCGTCCGCGACTACGGCCGGTACGTCACTACACCCGAGGGCAAGAACAAAATCCTGGTCCAGCACAAACCCGTCGGACCCTGCCTGCTGATTACCCCCTGGAACTTCCCCCTGGCCATGGCCACTCGCAAAGTCGCCCCCGCCGTCGCCGCCGGCTGCACCATGGTCCTCAAACCCGCCAAACTCACACCCCTGACCGCGCAGTACTTCGCCAAGACCATGCTCGACGCCGGCCTGCCCGCCGGAGTCCTGAACGTCGTCGCCTCCTCCAGCGCATCCAGCATCTCCGGACCGCTGCTGAAGGACTCCCGCCTGCGGAAGATCTCCTTCACCGGCTCCACCCCGGTCGGGAAGCGGCTCATGGCCGACGCCGCGCAGAACGTCCTGCGGACCTCCATGGAGCTCGGTGGGAACGCCCCGTTCATCGTGTTCGACGACGCAGACCTCGACGCCGCCGTCGAAGGGGCGATGGCCGCGAAGATGCGGAACATGGGCGAAGCCTGCACCGCCGCGAACCGGTTCCTGGTCCACGAATCCGTCGCCCAAGAGTTCACCCGAAAGTTCGCCGCCGCCATGGGCGCTTTGGTTACCGGCCGCGGCACCGAACCAGCCACGCAGGTTGGGCCGCTGATCGACGCCGGCGCCCGGGACGACGTGCACGCCTTGGTGAGTGCCGCCGTCGACGCCGGAGCCGTAGCCATCACCGGTGGTGCGCCCGTGGACGGACCAGGCTACTTCTACCAGCCCACCGTGCTGGCGGATGTTCCGAACGACGCGGCGATCCTGGGCCAGGAAATCTTCGGACCCGTCGCGCCCGTCACCACCTTCGCCACCGAAGAGGATGCCATCCGCCTGGCCAACGCCTCCGAGTACGGGCTGGCGTCCTACCTCTACAGCAAGGATTTCAACCGCCTCCTCCGGGTTGCGGAGCAGATCGAGTTCGGCATGGTCGGCTTCAACGCGGGCGTCATCTCCAACGCCGCCGCACCCTTTGGCGGGGTCAAGCAATCCGGCCTCGGACGCGAAGGCGGCACCGAAGGCATCGCCGAATACACCACCACCCAATACATCGGCATCGCCGACCCTTACGCGGACTAAGAAGGCAGAGAAACCGTGAATAGCCCCACGCGAGGAGCCTCAACCCGCGAATCAAAAGGCCATCTGGTCATTATCGACATGCAGCGCGCCTTTCGTGAAGTGGGGGACTGGCACATCCCACGCTACGACGAAGCGGCCCAGATCATCGCACGGCTGGCAGGCGCAGGATTTCAACCAATAACCACCCGGTTCGTCCCCGACACGACAGAACCGGGTTCGTGGTTGTCCTATTACGACCGGTGGTCAAGCATGCGCCGGGAACCCGAGGATCACATGTGGGATCTTGTGCTTCCAGATGTGGACGCCGGAAGCTCCATTGACCTTCCGACGTTCACTAAGTGGGGCGAAGCCATGGCGGATCTAATCCCCGTTGGCGGAGAGCTCATCCTGACAGGCGTGGCAACCGACTGCTGCGTCCTAGCCACCGCTCTTGGTGCCGCGGACGCAGGCCGGTTTGTCACTGTTGTCCAGGACGCGTGCGCAGGACAGAACGACGACGCGCACGATCAGGCGCTCAACCTCATGCAGCTGCTGTCGCCGATGATCAACGTGGTCAAGAGCGAAACCCTGCTCCAGCCGTAGCGTCATGACTTTTTAGTCTGGATCGTTTATTGGCCAAGGAATGCGTTATCGGGGTAGCCGGAGCGATATAGAGTTCATACGATTGTCGTCATCCAATCAATATACGGCGGAGCTTCTTGGGATTCCGTCATTGAGCATCTGGAATGCCTTGGACACAGGGCCTACGGTCCCACTCTCGCCGGCCACGGCATCGGCGTAAATAAGGAAGTGAACCACGACGATTGTGTGCAGTCTGTAGTTCAATTCATTACGGACAATGATCTGACGGACGTGGTTCTTTTGGGGCACAGTTTCGGCGGCACAGTAATTGCGCGAGTCGCGGAAGAGATTCCAGAGCGGCTGCGCCGGCTCATTTTCTGGAACGCATTCGTTCCGCAGTCGGGGAATTCGCTGCTTGACGAAGTTCCCCCACACTACCGTGAACTTTTCAGCTCGCTGGCTGCTGGTTCTGACGACAATACTGTAGCGCTGCCGTTTTCAATCTGGCGTGATGCATTCATTCAGGACGCGGACTTGAAACTCGCGGAATCTACTTTCGAATTGTTGTCACCAGAACCCTTCCAGCCCTTCGCTGACCAGTTGGACCTCACCGCTTTCTACCAGTCACCAATTCCCAAAAGCTACCTCAACGGGACCGAAGACACTGCGTTGCCTCCTGGAGAATGGGGCTGGCATCCGCGGATGTCCAGCCGGCTTGGGCTTCACCGACTGGTCCAAATGCCGGGGAGTCACGAAGTCGTCTTTACCAACCCCGAATTGTTGGCCGCCAAAATTGTGGATGCCGGGCAGGACTGATTCCACATCGTGGTTCCAACAACATGAAAGCGGTAACCGTGAGTAATTCACCTGTAGTTACAACGTCGTACGGCGATGTCGTGGGCGTTTTCGAAGAAGACCTGAGTGTCTTCCGCGGAATTCCTTACGCCGCACCTCCAATCGGCGGTCTACGGTGGCAATCTGCACGCCCTCACGAGGGGTGGGCGGGGATAAGGAGCGCAGAAAATTATGGACCGTCGGCGCTCCAGCCATTTGTCCCCGGCGGATCGCCTATATTGGGGGAGCACGGGTCCCCGCCCTTCGATGAAGATTGCCTCAGTCTAAACATTTGGACACCCTCTGCCGATGACAAGCAGAGGCCCGTCCTGGTCTGGATTCACGGTGGCGGACTGCTCATCGGTTCTGGGAATATTCCCTACTACGCTGGCGATACTTTTGCGAAAAACGGCGACTTGGTGGTTGTTACGATCAACTACCGGCTCGGTGCCATGGGGTACCTCTCCGGGATGGGTGACCGCGAGAACCTATGGCTCGATGACCAAGCCGTTGCCCTGCGCTGGATTGTAGATAACATCGAAGCATTCGGTGGCGACCCCAACGCCATCACTCTCCTTGGTCAATCAGGTGGTGCCCTCTCAATAGGAGGACTTGTACAGCACCCCACTTCCCGTGGCCTTTTTCATCGGGCGATACTGCAAAGCATCCCCCTCTGCATCGAGTTTCAAACACCTTCGGCAGCATTCGAGCGCACCCGGAAACTCGCCACCCTGCTCGGCCACGACGACGTCGAAGCGCTACGGAATGAGCCAGGGGAGCGACTCGTTGAGGGCTCCCTGGGAGTACTGATTGACAACGCGGCGTTTGGAAATTGGCCACTGGCATTCCTGCCGGTTATCGACGAGGACAGTATCCCGGTTCATCCACTGCAGGCGCTGGCGGAATCTGACGTTGAGCTGCTGGTCGGCTGGACCGAAGATGAGGCTAGTTTCGCGTTCGCGTTGGACCCCCAGTATGCAGATACAAGCCAGTCCCAGGTGTTGGATTGGTTGGGCAGTGAGGGCGAGGAGGCCCTCGGCATCTATGGGGCCTACACCAGCTCGGGACGAAGCACCCCAAAGGAGGTGCTTTCCGGTGTTGTCAGCGACAACCTATTCAGGCGCAGCGCGCTGGACTTGGTGGAAAAGCGGGCTGCAGTCGCTCCGGTGTACGCGTATGAGTTCCGATTCGATTCGCCGGCATTTGACGGCAGGCTGGGCGCGACTCATTGCCTGGACCTGCCATTTACGTTCAACAATGTCGATAAATGGTCGGGGGCAGGATTTATTCAGGGCATTGAGGAAGTTGTCTTTGAGAGGATCGGGACGTCAATGCATAAGGCTTTTATTTCCTTTGTTGTTACGGGAGACCCAACGCATGAGGGTTTTGCCTGGCCGAAATATACCTCTGAGCAGGGCGAACTGCTTCTGATCGACCAAAACATCCGGGTGGGCACCGAGGTTGGAAGACCCTGGCAGAGCCTTGATGGGTCACGCCCCTCGTAGGGTCCCCCCTTCATAAGGATCTGAGCGGCGAGTGCTGGAATGACGAGGGCGCTGCCCTTGTCATTCCAGCACTCGCCAATTGTCATAGGCGAGATGTCAGCGCCGCAGCGTAGCGGATGGCGGGAATCCGTAGCGTTCCCGATACTGCGCGGCGAACCTGCCCAAGTTTGAGAACCCCCAACGGTCTGCCACTTCTGCAACTGTCCTGCCCCGGCCCGACAGGAGGTCGTCGTGGGCCCTGCGAAGCCGCACGTCTCTAATGAATCCGATGGGAGTTGTCCCCAGCTGGTTCCGGAACGCCTCCTGAAGCGCCCTGACACCCAACCCTGAACTTTTTGCGAGGTCGGCGACTTGATATTGATACTCCGGCCGGGCCTCAACTATCGCCATGACCCGACGGACAGCGGCTGAGTCAGCTTGCAAGCCAACCTCCTCCCCGGCGTCGATCGCCAGCGGGTGCGTGTCTGCGAGGGCGGCGACGGCGGTCCGGATCAGCTGGTCTTGCAATAAGGGATAGCCGGCGCCGAAAGTGTTCGCATTGGACTCCCGAACCAGCAGTGACGATACTGCATTCCACGTGGCAGCGGCCCGCATAGACTTGGGCCCTTGCAAACCAAACCGTACCCGGGACGTTGTCTTGTCGCCGCGCAAATCATGCAGGGCCTTTTCCACGTATGCACGGTCAAACCGGAAAGTGAGGAGCTGGGAGTTCATCCCAAATACGAGCCTGAAGTTTCGGTACGAGTCCAAGACAATCGTCTGCCCTGACGTCAGAATACGTTCAGCGCCGCCCGAACTTACGGCCAGTCGGCCTTTGAGCACCATGCTGATCAAGATCCATGAGGCGAGCGGTTCAGCATCGACAGATGCCTCCGATCCGTAACTCAGCCTGTGTATGGAAAGAGGGCCTAAGGTGACCTCTTCCTGGACAGCATGGAAGTCCCGGGGCTGGGAAACAGCCAGGATGTGGGGGCAGTATGCGTTACTGAGTGCCTCGCGAGCCTCAGAGGGGTCGTGCGTGTCCAGGACGAGGGGACTACCTCCCGTACCAAGCCCGTGTGTATGCATCTAGGACTCCAAAGTTTTCGATGTGGGTTGATAATCCCGATACGGGCTTGCCGGAGTAGCGCCTGAGGTATATCGAGTTTATTTGATTATCGTCATGGATTCAATATATCTTCTTTGACATCGCGGCCGTTTCAGGACGGCCTGGCGGGCGAAGGTCCCAGCCCGTAACAGGAAACGAAGTTGGGAAAAAGTATTGACGCCTCCACATGCTCGTGTAACGATAAACGCATCCTCAAGCACACGGTCCCGTGATGCATCCGGATCTCCCGTTTATCGTTACATGCCTAGGCCTTCCCTTGGCGTGGACGCGTAGCAAGGAAGGTGCGCAGTTTATGAAAATCCAACCCATTAATCGCAGGGGATTCCTCGGTCTCACCGCAGCTGGTGTGGCAGCAGCAGCTCTTAGTGGCTGCAAGGTCAACACCTCGAGCTCGGCAGGTGCCAGTTCTTCAGGCAAGGGCGCCCTGACCATCATGGGCAACGATGGTGAGATCACCAAGGATGTGATCTCCGCTTGGCAGCAGCTCAACGCCGATGCTCCCATCACCTTTATCAAGTACGACGAAACCCGCCTCAACGCTATGCTCGCTGCCGGAACGCCCCCGGACCTGGTCCGCGGCGCCGGTGCCCAGGTGACTCCTTATCTGGCTTCCCGAAAGATTGCGAAACCGCTGGATGACTACCTTTCCGGCAGCTCCCTCATCCACTCGGGCGACCTCGAAGCAATCAACGATGTGTGGAAGTGGGATGGCACCCGGCAGGGCAGCGGCAGCACCTACGGGCTGACCAAGGACTGGAGCCTGGACATGATGTTCTGGTACAACCAGTCCGTTTTCGAGGAAGTAGGTGCCAGGGTTCCTGATAGCGCCAATCCGCTTACCTACGACGAATTGCTGGACGTTGCCAAGAGCATGACCGCAACCTCTGGCGGCAAGTCTTCCCGCTATGGCTTGTTCGCCACTACCCCTGATGTCGCGTTCCTTCAGGGCATGCTCGCCACAACCGGCGTCTCGCTGTTCAGTGAAGATTTGAAGAAGGTGGACTTCAGTTCACCCGAGGCTCAGAAGGCCGTCGGCTGGCTGGTAGATGTGGCGAAAGCCAAGGCTGGCTACACACTCCTGGATCCCAACCCGGACGGATGGGACTGGCCCCCGTTCAGTTCAGGCCGGCAGGCCATGCAGAGCGCCGGATACTGGCTGACCGGCGTTGTGGCCGGCGATAAGAAGGCACCCGATTTTGCCCGAATGGCACCTGCCCCTTTGTTGGGCAAGGAACGGGTAAGTCCCACCACCAGTGCCACGGGCCACTGGATCCCCGCCAAGGCCAAAAATCCAGACGGCGGCTTCGCTTTTCTCGAATGGTTCACTGCCGGACAGCCTGCAAAGGATCGTGCGGCAACCGGTGGTGGCCTCCCCGTCATGAAGAGCCTCCGTTCCAGCCTTCCTTCCAAGGAGGCCTACCAGAAGTCAGCACTTGAAACCCAAACGGCCGAGGACAAATACGCCAAGGTGTTGAGCTTCTCCCCGTACGCCACGGTCACGGCCCTGACAGCTGCAGTTTCGGAGCAGTTCCCCAAGCTGGTCCAGGGATCCCTGACGGCCGGGCAGTTCGCCGATCAGGTCAACACCAAATGCAACGCGCTCCTCGCCGAGGGTGTTTCGCGTATCGGCGGTTGACATGGCTTCGACGTTGAGCGTTGCCCCTCCCGTGAGGCGGGGCAGCCCGTTGACCAAGCGGCGTAGCCGGGCTTTCTACCTCTTCATCTCGCCCTGGCTCATCGGCACAGTCCTGCTGACGATCTTTCCCCTCGCCTACGCCCTGGGTGTGAGCTTGACCGACTGGGACGGCGTGAGCCCGGGGTTTCGCTGGGTAGGTGCGCAGAACTATCTCGATGTGCTGGGTGACCCTGAAACGTGGGCGAGCATGTCGCGGTCTGCAGTGCTGGCCGTTGTTGTAGTGCCTCTGACAGTGGCGGGCAGCCTCGGTCTTGCCATTCTGCTGAACCAGAAGGTGCGCCTGAGGTCATTCTGGCGGACCATGATCTACCTCCCCGCCGTCTTCCCCCCAGTGGCCTCGGCACTGAGTTGGAAACTGGTGTTTGATCGGGATTCCGGCGCTATCAACGCCGTCCGTGCCTGGTTCGGGCAGGACGCCGTGAACTGGATGACAGGGCAGCAGGTGTTCGTGGTCCTGCTCGCCGTGATGCTTTGGGGTATTGGTGCTGGCATGATCATTAACCTCGCCGCACTGCAGGATGTTTCCCCGGAGCTCCTGGAGGCGGCAACGTTGGACGGAGCAGGACCTTGGCGCCGGTTCACGGCAGTGACACTTCCCACCATCTCGCCAGTGCTCCTCTTCCAGACCGTGACTTCGACTATCGGTGTCCTGCAAACTTTCGTTCCCGCCCTTTTGCTTTCCCCGACCACTGGCGCAGCTGCTGTCACGGCGGTTCCCGAAGCCAACAGGATTTTCATGATCGACGTCTATGCGCAGTACTTTGCCTACTCCCGCTACGGTTATGCCTCAGCGATGTTGTGGCTGTTCTTCCTGGCCATCCTGGTGGTAACGGTCTTGTTCTTCCGTGCGAGCCGAAAGACTGTGTTCTATTCCGTGGATCCTTCCAGCGATGGAGGGAAGTAGATGACTCTTAAGGAATTGCAGTCCTCCAAACGGGCGCAACCCCACGCGGTCCAGTCATCTGGTCATGAGAGTGGCACGAGAAGCCGATCGGGCATCCGGCGACGCTCGACCATTCTGGTCACGGCCGTTCTCGTGTTCATCACGGCCCTTGTTGCCTTTCCTATGTACTGGGTGCTGGCCACGGCGTTTAAATCACCTGAGCAGTTGTACTCAGGGATCGCCGTACTGTGGCCGCTCCCATCGCACATCGAGAATTTCGTAGAGGCACTAACGAGGATCCCCTTCCTGCCGTACATGCTGAACTCCCTGTTCCTGGCCACGGTCAATGGAGTCCTTACGACGCTGTCTTCGGCATTGGTCGGTTACGGTTTTGCCAGGCTCCGCGGCCCGGGAAAGGGCATTCTTTTCGGAGTGCTCATCGCCATGATGATGATGCCCGGCATCGTGACACTCATTCCCACCTATTTGTTGTTTTCGCAGGTGGGGCTTGTGGGGAATTACTGGCCTTGGGTGATCTGGGGACTGGTGGGATCCCCCTATCTGATCTTCCTCTACCGTCAGTTCTTTGCGGGCCTTCCCAAGGAACTGGAGGAGGCGGCCATCCTGGACGGGTGCGGACAATTCCGCATATTCACCAGGATCTTTCTGCCTATCTCAAAACCGATCGTCGTCACCGCCTTCGTCATGTCATTCCTTGCAGTCTGGGGCGATTTCATAGCCCCCAACCTTCTCCTGGACCAGAGCAACACCACCTTGGCAGTTGCGTTGTCATCCGGGTACGTCAATGAAAGGGGTTTCCCACTAAACAACCTCATAGCCGCAGGATCCATCCTTTACGTGATACCTGTAGTTCTGGTCTTCTTCTTCGTCCAGCAGCGCTACACGCAAAGTTTTAGTTCTGCCGGCATCAAATAGGTTTTGTGGAAATGGGGTCTGCAATGGTCACGATGTCTGACGTAGCGCGGCTGGCAGGAGTGTCAACCATGACGGTATCCAACGTCGTGAACGGCCGGCGGTCTGTAAATACGGAAATCCGCAAGCGTGTCCTGGAGGCAGTGGAGGAGAGCGGTTACGTCATGAACCGTTCCGCAAGGACGCTGCGCACCGGGACCACCGGGGTGATCGGGCTGGCGGTTCCTGCCCTCAGCCACGCCTATTTCGGTGAGCTCAGTGGCAGGGTTGTTGCCCAGGCCGCCGAGCTCGGATACCGCGTGGCCGTTGAGCAGACCGGTCTGCACATCGAAGACGAACTCGACGCCGTCGCGATGTCGCGCAACCTGGAATACGACGGCCTGATTCTCTCTGCACTGGTGTTGGGGCCGGAGGAAGCCAGCCTTCTGAACCAGTCCATTCCCTTGGTCCTCCTCGGCGAAAAAATATACGGCGAGGCCGTTGATCACGTGGTGATGCCAAATGCAGAAGGAGCCAGGACCGCCACGGCACATCTGGTGGAGCAAGGGTGCCGACGCATCGCCTGGGCGAGTAACTACTCTCCCGAAACCGAGCTGCACAATGTTGTACTGGATCGTCTTAAGGGCTACCGCCAGGGCTTGGCGGACGCAGGGCTCAGCGACGACCTTTCCCTCCACGTGCCCATGGATCAACCCAGCATGGAGCATGCCGCCGACGGCATCAAGAAGCTGGTCCACGACGGTATTGAATTCGACGGCGTGGTGGCCGTTACCGATGCGGTCGCCTTCGGGGTGATCCGAGGTCTTAAGGACGCCGGTTTGCGGGTTCCGGAGGACGTGAAGGTCATCGGCTTCGACGACGTTCAGCAGGCGGCATTTTCCGTTCCATCCCTCTCTACCATCGCACCGGATCATGACTGGATGGTCCGGTCCTCACTTTCCCTTCTCACCGAGCGGATAAAAGACCGTTCCCCCCGCCCCGGGCGCGAGCTCGTGGCCCCTTTCCGGCTCATCGTCCGGGAATCAACCAGCTGAATTACACATAGACTTTGGAGAATCTTGACAATGGCATCTTCGCCCCGGCTCGTCGTCAATCTGGACATCGCGGGTCCCACCATCAGCCGTCACCTCTACGGCCATTTCGCTGAACATTTGGGCCGTTGCATCTACGGTGGTTTCTGGGTGGGGGAGGACAGCGAAATACCGAACACCCGTGGCATCCGGAATGACGTGGTGGAAGCCCTGCGCGAGTTGCGCATCCCCAATCTTCGGTGGCCGGGCGGTTGCTTCGCCGATGAATACCACTGGCGTCACGGCGTCGGCCCCCGCGAACAGCGCCCCGTGATGGTCAATTCCCATTGGGGGGATGTCGTAGAAGACAACTCGTTCGGCACCCATGAGTTCATGGACCTCTGCGAGATGCTCGGCGCGGACGCATACGTCAACGGCAATGTGGGTTCCGGCACGGTCCAGGAAATGAGCGAATGGATCGAATACCTCACCCGCGCCGACGATTCACCCATGGCCGCATTGAGGCGAGAGAACGGAAGGGACGAGCCTTGGAAGGTCCCCTTCTTCGGTATCGGCAACGAACCTTGGGGCTGCGGTGGCAACTTCCGGGCTGAGGCCTACGCAGACTTGGCCCGGCAGTACAGCACGTATGTCCGTTCCCACAACGGCAACGATGTTTACCGGATAGCAGCCGGCGCCGGCGACGATGACGTGGCATGGACCAAAGCCCTGATGGAAGCGCTTCATGACAAGGGCGGCCCGGGCCGCAAGAGCTCGCCATACCAAGGTATTTCGCTCCACTACTACACGATGTCCGGCCACTGGGACAGCAAAGGCTCTGCCACGGAATTCAGTGAGGAAGAGTACTGGAAGACGGTCAAGGCCGCCCGTCACATTGAGACCCTGCTGACGGCGCACTCCACCATGATGGATGTCTACGATCCGCACAAGGCGGTGGGCTTGGTCCTGGATGAGTGGGGGACCTGGTGGGATGTAGAGCCCGGCACCAACCCCGGCTTCCTCTATCAGCAGAACACCATCCGCGACGCCTTGGTGGCAGCAATCCACTTTGACTCCTTTCACCATCATGCAGACCGGCTGGTCATGGCGAACATCGCCCAAACGGTCAACGTCCTGCAAGCCATGCTGCTCACGGATCCAGAGAGCGGAGCTCTCGTAAAGACGCCAACATTCCACGTCTTCGCCATGAACGCAGGGCATCAGGACGCCACCGTGCTGCACACGCATCTTGACTCCGACGGCTCGCACAAGCTGGAGGGGGAGCACGTTCCCACGTTCACTGCCTCGGCAAGCACCAAGGACGGTCAAGTGCTCATCTCGATGGCCAACCTGGAACTGGAGGAAGAGAGCGAGGTGGTGCTGGACCTGCGCGGCGGGTCCCTGGAGCAGGTGGAAGCACTGGTCCTTTCCGGCGACAAAGTTTCAGCGTTCAACGCGCCCGCACACCCCGACGCCGTCACACCGCGTTCCCTCGAGGTTGAAGAACGGGAGGGCCAGTTGGTACTCCGGCTTCCAGCCCACTCTTTCGCGACCGTTCGGGGAACACTGTCTGGTCAAGTCTCAGTGAGGCCTGTTGCAGCGACTGTGACCTCCAGCCCCGCAACGGGCAGCAAGCCCTGCTTGAATTGTTGAGATGACCATGACTCCTGACTACCGCCCCCTCAGCCAAATTCGGCTCCGCGAGGGGCCCTTCGCCGAAGCCCAGCGTGTGAACCGTGAAGCACTGCTGCGTCTGGATACGGATCGTCTTCTGGCGCCTTTCCGTCTCGAAGCGGGCCTTCCCGCTGTTGCGGAGCTCTACGGCGGCTGGGAATCGACGGGACTCAACGGCCACACGGCAGGGCACGTCCTGTCAACTCTTGCCCACGCTGTAGCCGGGGACGGTGACCCACGCCTGGGAAAGATGCTTGAAGGCTTGGTGTCCGGACTCCGGGAAGTGCAGCAGGCCTCGGGCACAGGTTACTTGGGCGGCGTACCTCAAGGGCGGCAGCTCTGGGACGAGCTCGTTCAGGGAGACATTAGAGCCTCTCCCTTTGAGCTCAATGGGCGCTGGGTTCCCCTGTATAACCTGCACAAGACGCTGGCGGGCTTGGTGGATGTCGCATGGCATGTTCCCTCCGCGGAGGTGGACCAGATCCTGGATGACCTGGCGAGTTGGTGGCTGGAGACCACGGACCGACTGGACCAAGATGCACTCGAGCTCATAATGCAGACCGAGTTCGGCGGACTTACCGAAGCGTTCGCCCGCCTGGCACTTCTCCGGCAGGATGGGCGCTACCTTCAGCTGGCCATGAGGTTCACTCGCGAAGAGCTGATAACCCGGGTGATGGCTCTGCCGGGTGAAACAACGCAGGACTCGCTGGCGGGCCTTCACGCCAACACGCAGATTCCCGTGGTGGTGGGCTACGCCGCAATTGCCAGGGCTGCCCGCGAACTGGGGTTGGAAGATGTAGCGACCGCACGCATAGGGCAAGCCGCCCGAAACTTTTTCGACGACGTCGTTGGCTGGCGCAGCAGCGCGATCGGGGGCAACAGTGTTCGGGAACACTTCCACCGCAGGGACGACTTCTCCCCAATGTTCCTCGGCCGGGAGGGCCCCGAGAGCTGCAACAGCTACAACATGGTCAAGCTGGCAGCCGAGCTCTATCTCCTGGATGGGGAGGACCGGTACCTGGACTACATCGAGGTCACGCAATGCAGCCATGTGCTATCCACGCAGCACCCTGGGCACGGTGGCCTGGTCTACTTCACTTCCCACCGTCCGGGCCACTACCGGATGTACTCGCCGGAACAGGACGGCTTTTGGTGCTGCATGGGCTCCGGGTACGAGGCTCACGCAAAGCATGGATCGCATGTGTTTATCGCCGATGGCGACGAACTCCGTATTACCTGGCTTTTGGCCACGGAACTCAACTGGACGGAGCAGGGCGTCCAAGTCACTATTGACTCGGCCTTACCCTCAGGGAACACCGCCACCGTCCGGGTCAGCGTGGAGGAGCCGCGGGAGTTCACTCTCGCCATCCGAGTACCGCAATGGGCGCGAGGTGCCAAGGCCACACTGGGCGACGGCCGGAGGATCGAGGAAGACAGGGGCTGGTGGCGATTGCGCCGTGTGTGGGACGGGACAGAGGAGATCCTGCTAAGTCTGGAGCGTGAACTACACGTGGTCCGGGCCGCGGATGATTCCCCGTGGGCCTGGATCAGATACGGACCCACGGTCCTGGCCGAGGAGATTCCCGATGATGGACTGCACTACCGGGCAACGGGGGCCAGGGCCGCCCACATCGCTTCAGGGCCACTCATGCCGCTGGCGGACACGCCTGTTCTCCTTGCCACTGGGCTGGAAACCCACGATGAAGGGGGCGAAGAGCTCTCGGTCCTCGCCTCGGATGGGCAGAGGCTGAGGCTAAGGCCTCTGCACAGGATCCACGATGCCCGCTACAGGCTCTCTTGGCCCATGGCTCATGACGAAATGCAGGTCAGCGAAATCCAGGGGAAGTTGGCGGAGCAAGACAGGGCTTCCACCGCATTGGAAGCGCGGGTAGTGGACGGGATCACCTTCGGGGAGCAGCAGCCTGAACTCGATCATGAGGTTAACGCTCAGCATGCCGAGCGTGGAATGACAACCAACGGGGCACGCTGGCTGCGCCCCAAAGAGCCGCTCACACTCGTGCTGCGCGACTGGGCGATGATCGGCACGAGCCTACGCATTGAAGGCGTGCCCGGGGAGGACCCGGCGTCGTTCCTCCTCTCCCGCGCAGATAACGGGACGGCGGTAACAGTCACCCAAGGGCCGGACGGCACCAGTGAGATTCAGTTCAATACCAACGGCAGCGCGGAGGCGCGCCTGGTCATTGCTCCTCGGCCGGGTCACACGATGCCAAGGCTAAGGCGCCTGCTGCTCTTGACCGATGCCGCGGACTCCCTGGCCTGAAAAGTTGGGGTCCTCACTGCATCGTCTGCAGTGAGGACCCCAAGGGCACTTCTTACTGGACCGACCACGCACCGTCCGATGGCAGGACGGCACCGGAGATGTTGGTTCCGTCCTCGCTGAGGAGGAACGTGATGGAGGCAGCCAGCTGCGAGGCCACAGCAACAGGCGGGATTATCTGCATGAACGGACCCAACCGGTTCGCGCCGAGCTCCGATCCAAAGGTGGCCTCGATGCCTGTTGCAACCGGGCCCGGGGCGACTGCGTTGACGCGGATTCCCTGAGGCGCGTACATAAAGGCAGTACTGCGGGTCAGTCCGAGAACTGCATGTTTGGAAGCCGTGTACGCCAGCCCTGCAGAGTTGCCACGAAGTGCGGCTTCGGAGGCAACGTTCACGATGGAACCGCGACCGGCAGCCATCATGAGCGGAAGTACGGCGCGCGTCAGGCGGAACATTCCGTCCACGTTGACCGCGAACACCCGGTTCCAGACCTCATCGGCCACCTCGTGCAACGGGGTCATGTCGTCCATGATTCCGGCGACGTTTGCCAAGGCATATACCCGGTCGCCAGCAGCTTCAACAATCCTCAGAATGTCGTCGTCCTTGGTGATGTCAGCCTGCACAGTTACCACGTCAGCCTGCGGGTGATCCACCGCCAGTGAGTCAAGCCGGGCAGCTGCGATGTCTACGGCAATGACCCTTCCGCCTTCCCGGGCAATCCTGGAGGCAGTTGCACGGCCGATCCCGGAGCCGGCGCCTGTAACAATGACGGTTTTGCCCAGGAATCTGCCGTCGGTGATGCGTTCCTGCCAAAGGGCGTCGTCGATGTCCTCAGCCTCCTCCTCGGGTTCGATTCCACCATTTGCTTCCCTCACCAGATGATCAAGCAGAGACTGCGGGAACTGTCCGCCACCGAGTTCAACGAGCTGTTGCAGGGCAAGGTGATCGATGGGCTTCAGGGCTGATTCGTCCTGTCCGGCCTCTTTAAGCATTCCCCGAAGGAGGGGACCGCCAGCGGGATGTGCGAGCCATTCCCGAATAGGACGGGAGCCGGTCAGTGCCTTGATGTTGTTGGTCATTTTGCTCCTTCGAGGGCCGGTGCTGTTTTGAGCTCGGTTGTTACGTTTTCGGGAACCTCTGTTTCGTCCACCGCGGGCTTGGCACCGTTGAGACCAGTCCACCGCGCACGCAGGGTGTGGGCTGCTGCTTTTGGTTTTCTATCCCGGCTAAAAACGCCCTTCCGGTTGCCGTCCACACGGTGGATGCCGTTGGACGTTTGGAAGTCGGCGAAGTTCCAGACGTGTTCACCTACAAAGCCGTCAATCCTGTCAAAGACGCGGTGGTTCATGGCGAGGAAGGACTGCTGGTACTCCTCGCTCCAAGGCATGTCCCAGATGGAGTGTTGCCCTGGCATGGTGTCTGCCCCGTATTCGCTCATCATGATGGGTTTGCCGAAGGCCTCCAGCCAGCCGCGGAGGTCACGTTCAAGGTAAACTTCTGCGGTCTGAAGATCCCCGGTGAAGATGTACCAGCCGTAGTAGCGATTAATGCTGAGGACGTCGAAGAGGTCTGCGATTTTGTCGTTCTGGAAGGTGGCAAACATGACTGCCGCGTAGGTCAGGGGACGCGTTGGATCGAGCTCACGGGCGAGCTGGACGAGGGGCTCGAAGAATTCCCATGCCCCGTCCTCGTTGGAGGCCGGTTCGTTGGCGATACTCCACATGACAACGCTTGGGTGGTTCTTGTCGCGTGAGATGACCTCGCGAAGGTGCTGTGCGTGGGCTGCCTGGGTTTCGTGGTTGAAGGTGTCCGCGGAAAAGGTCGGTTTGGGGCCCACCCCTGTGAGTCCTCCCTGGACCCCCAGGTTCAGTCCGACGGCGGCGGTTTCATCGACGACGAGGATGCCGTGGCGGTCCGCGAATTCCAGCACCTCCTCTGCGTAGGGGTAGTGCGAGGTCCTGAACGAGTTGGCACCCACCCAATCCAGCAACTGGAAGTCGTGCACAAGGTAGGCGTTGTCGTGACCTTTGCCCCGGACGGCTGTGTCCTCGTGCTTGCCGAAGCCCGTAAAGTAAAAGGGCTCTCCGTTGATGAGGAACTGGGTCCCGCGGACTTCGACAGTCCTCACACCGAACGGCTCCGTGTAGCTGTCAATCACGTCTTCGCCGTCGAGGAGCTCCACCACCAAGTTGTACAGGTAGGCTGCACCAGGTCGCCACAGCAAGACGTCGTCAATAGTCAGTGTTCCTTGGCTGCCTTCTGCCGATGAAACTTCCTGGCCTGCAGCGTCCAAAACCCGCACACACACCGACGTTTGGTGATTGGTTTCGACAGAATAATCGACGACGCCGGTTCGGCCAATAACGCCGGTAACAACGGTGATGTCGCTGATGTGGCGTTCTGGCTTGCTGTAGAGCCACACTGACCTCGCCAGGCCAGCGTAGTTGTAGAAGTCATGCAGGTAAGTCTGTTGGCGTCGGCCGTCCTGGCTGACGCTGATGCTGCCCGGTGGGATGGTGGCACTGGTCAGTTCATTGTTCACCCCAACGGTGAGCCTGAATTCACCTCCGGGTGAGACGTGGTCGGTGATGTCTGCTTCAAAGGGTGTGTAGCCACCGACGTGCTGGGCTACCAGGACGTCGTCAACATAGACCTTGCCCTCGTGCGTGGCTGCGTCCAAACGGAGCAAAACCCTTTCCCCGGTCCAGCCTCGCGGTACGCGCACCGTCCGCTGGTACCACACCCAGCCCACGTGGTCCCGGATCTTCTGGTCGGCAAAGAGATCGTTATAACTCGAGGGGACAGGGGCTTCGAGTTTGCCCCCCAAGACGCCTCTCCAAGGCTCGGGAACGTCTGCATCTTCTAGGGCGAAGCGCCAAAGACCGTCCAGGTTGATAAGTTCTCGGGTAATTGTAGGGCGGGGCTTAAGCAATGTATTTTCTCCTGCTTGGCTGTCAATGGGATAACTGGCTGGCGATGGTGTCCAGGGTGCGGAACACGGCAATTGTGTCTTTCGCCGGATGTATTGGGTGGTGGATCTCCCCGGCCCGGATTGCTTCGCTGGCGGCTCTGAGCATGGGAACGTAGCCGTTGCCCTCGCGGGCGTGATCGATGGGTTCAGGGGCGAACATTTTTTCCCAGGAACCGGCGTGAATCTGGAGAGTGGTGGATGTCCAGAACATGCCTGGGATGGTGATCCAGCCCTTGGCGCCGTTGATAGCGGCGGAGGGATCGACGAATTCGGTCATTGAACTCGCGCATTGCGCAAACTCGCCCCCTGCGAAGTCAAGGGTGAAATGTTCGGCGAAGTCCAGCCCATCGGCTCTAAGGCGGCCATGGGCCGTTATGGATGTCGGCTCACCGAAGATTGAGTGGGCCAATGTCACCGGGTAGATCCCTTGATCAAGGAGCGTTCCTCCGCTGCGCGCAATGTCCCATCTGCTGCCACCATCGGCGATCAGGGGAAAGCCAAATCCAGCGCGGACGCTGGACGGCTTTCCGATGATTCCGGTGCGGAGCAGCTCGAAAAGGTGTTGGAATGCGGGGTTGAACTTCATCCACATTGCCTCCATGAGGAAGAGTCCTTGGCTTTCGGCCAGCGCAAAGAGGTCTTGCACATCATCGGCGTTCAATGCCATGGGCTTCTCGACAACCACATGTTTACCGGCAAGCAGCGCCTGGCGCGCCATGGCGGCATGGGTAGCGAATGGCGTCGCCAGATACACAACGTCAACGCCAGGGTCCCTGACAAGGGAATCGAAGTCGTCGGTCCACCGGTCCAGGCCGAACTGCTCTGCGAAGCTGGCTGCATTCGCCGGATTCCTGCTGAAGATGATTTTCACGTGGTTTCCGGGCAAGAGCTGCAGATCCGGCACTATGCTCCGGGAGATAGTACCGGCCCCGGCGATAGCCCACCGCAATGGAGTTTGGGGACGCCGTGTCTCATCCACGGTTCTATCCGTCATCTCGACACTCCTGCTTGGAGATGCTGTTCCCGGTGCAGCTCCGCAAGGCGATGGCGATCTGCCCGGCGTTTTTCTTGCTCCACAGGGTCTGCGATGGGCGCCGCGAGCAACAGCTTCTGGGTGTAGGGATGCTCTGGTGTGGAAGTCACGCGGTCTGCGGGGCCCGTTTCAACGATGTCCCCTCTGTACACGACGCTGACGCGGTGGCTGATGTGCCGAACTACGGCCAAGTCGTGGGACACGAATAAGTAGGCAACGCCTGTGCGCCGCTGGATGTCGATGAAAAGGTCCATGACGCGGGCCTGTGTGGAAAGGTCCAACGCCGAGACCGGTTCATCGCAGACAATGAGTTTGGGTTCCGGCGCTAGCGCCCTGGCTATGGCGACTCGTTGTCGTTGTCCGCCACTGAACTCCCGGGGCAAACGTTCGGCCGCGTCACCGGGCAGGCCGACTTGATCCAATAGCATGCGGACGCGGGCCCGTGCTTCAGTGGCACTTGTTCCCTGGACGATGAGGGGCTCGCTCAGGGTGTCACCGATGGTCAGGGACGGGTTGAGGGAGGTATAGGGGTCCTGGAAGACTACCTGGATGTCTTTGGACAGAGTACGGCGTTCCTTCGCAGTGGCATGGGTAATGTCAGAACCCCGGAAGGTGATGCGCCCACCACTGGGTTTTACAAGACCCAGGACTGCCCGCCCAATGGTGGTCTTTCCGGATCCGGATTCGCCCACGACGCCGAGCGTCTCACCCTCGGCAATTGTTAGGGAAACCCCGTGCAGGACTTCCACCTCCCGAGACCGGAATCCGTGGCCTTTGAAGGTCACGCGGAGGTCTTTTACGTTCAATAGCGGTGTTGTCATCAGTTCTTTCCCCCGGTGGCCGTCACGACCGGCGTGGGCTGGTCGGTCCGAACGGTGTTCTCGTCGAGGATGGAGCCCAGAAGCATTTGAGTGTATGAATGTTGCGGTTCCCGGAAGAGCTCCAGCGCGGTTCCTGATTCGACAACCCGCCCGTCCTGCATCACGGCAATCCGATCGCAGATATCTGCCACGACTCCAAAGTTGTGCGTTACGAGCAACACAGCCATGTTGAGCTCGGCCTGGAGGTCCCGAATCAGATCCAGGATTTCGGCCTGGACTGTGACGTCAAGTGCCGTGGTGGGTTCATCGGCGATGAGGAGCTTGGGGCGGCTCGCCACGGCGCCGGCGATGAGGACGCGTTGTGCCATTCCGCCGGAGATCTGGTGGGGGTAGGAATTGAACGTTCGCTGGGGATCTTGGATACCCACACGTGCCAGCAGCGCCATCACTTTCGCCTTTGCCTCCCGGCGTGACATCCGGGCAGAAGCGCGGATGCCTTCGACGAGTTGGGCACCAACTGTGTAGGAGGGGTCCAAATTCGACATAGGTTCCTGCGGGATGTACGCGATCTCGCGTCCTCGCAAGGCGCGTAGCCCTTGCTCCGAAAGGCCGATCAGATGGCGACCATCCAACTGTATGGCGCCTTGTGTGACCACGGCCTCGGGCGGAAGCACACCGAGGATGGCAAAGGCGGTCTGCGTCTTTCCGGAGCCGGATTCACCCACCAGGCCGAGGGTTTCACCGGCTCGCAGGCTGAGGCTGACTCCCTTAACCACTTCCCTCAGCTGGCCTGCTGGAGTGGGATAAGCGATGGCCAGGTCGTCAACCGAGAGCAGGTCTGCCGCTGAGCCTTGGATGCTGTCCGTGGTGGGGATAATTGCTCTGGGTGTTCTGGGCGCCGAAGCCTTTGATGGTTTGAGCTTTGCTCCCTCAAAGGCGTCCCGGAGGGAATTTCCGAGCAATACAAGAGAAGCAGTAAGCGTGCCGAGCATGACGCTGGGCCAGATGAATTGGGTGGGATCGACATAAAGGTTTGTGAAGCCGTCGGCGATCATTGCACCAAAGCTGGGAACGAGGTTGGACCCAACGCCGAGAAAGGCCAGGCCGGACTGCAGGCTGATCGCCGAACCTATCAGGAACGCGGCGGCGACGATGATGGGGCCACGGACAGCGAACAGCACGTGGCGGCCCAGGATTCTAAGGTTGGACAGTCCGGAGACGCGGGCGGCATCGACGTAGAGCTCGTTCTTCACGCCAAGGACCAGGTTCCTCACAATGCGATAGACCCCGGGGGAAAGCAGCACTCCAAAGATCAGCATGGTTGCCCGATAGTCGCCCTTGGTCACGGGCATCAGGACGATCAGCAGCAGCAGGCCGGGGAACGTCATGATGAGGCTGAAGACCCACTCTGTCGCGCTTCGGAGCCGTCGGCCGAAGTACCCGCCGATAAGGCCAAAAGTTATTCCGATAGCCAGGGCAACGCTTGCTCCAATCAGGCC
This sequence comes from Arthrobacter sp. 21a14, assembly GCA_050627125.1. Classification (GTDB taxonomy): domain Bacteria; phylum Actinomycetota; class Actinomycetes; order Actinomycetales; family Micrococcaceae; genus Arthrobacter. Next base: position 3,305,263 of record CP192487.1, read on the forward strand.
TGCGATCAGGCTGGTGCTGATTGAATGGAGGAGCCGGGAAGCGATGTCGCGTCCGTTCTGGTCGGCTCCGAGAGGGTATCCCGGGGTGCCAGGTGTGGCGTTTATCGCATTGAGTTGTGCCTCATTGGGATCATGCGGGGCGATCCATGGAGTGAGAAGCCCCAGGATGATGATGACCAGTAGCAGGACCGAAGTAATCACTGCCTGAGGGTCGGTGGCGAGTTTCCGTAGCGGAGACTTCCGTGGTGGGGCTGCCAACCCGGAAGTCACGCTGAGTTCTTCGATGCTCAATAGATTCTCGCCTTCGGGTTGAGCCAGCCGTTCACTACGTCTGTGATGAGGTTCACAGTGACAACCAGCATGACGCTGAACAAAGTGATGCCCATGATGATGGGGATATCGCCCTGGAGCGAGGCGTTGAATGCGTAAGCGCCAAAGCCAGGAAGCGCGAACACGTTCTCGATGATGAGCGCACCACCGAGCATTTGAATAAATTCAAGGGACAGGACAGTCAGGGCAGGACTTGCAGCATTCCGAAGCGCGTGGCGAAGCACGATCGACCGCGTCGGTACACCTCGCGTCCGTAAAGTGCGCACATAGTCTTTCCTGAGCTCCCCGATCATGGTGCCGCGGATCTGTGCAGCCATGCTGGCCACTCCACCAATGACAAGCACAATGACAGGAATAGTGATCGATGCCGCCCACTTTCCAGGATTCTGCGCAAAGGGAGTAAAACCGGTGGCAGGCAGCAACTTCAGATTTACGGCGAACACAGCCACAAGGACTATGGCGATGAGCAACCCGGGGACGACGTAACCTATCAAGGACAAGCCTTGGGAAACCTTATCGGCCAGTCCACCTCGGGTTGCCGCCCAGACGCCCAGCGCAACGCTGACGAGCACTGTGATGATCAGCGCGGTGACGACGAGCGACAGCGTGACGCCCAGGCGGGCAGCAACTGCAGGGGCTACTGGTTGGCTGGTGAAAAGAGAGGTACCGAAATCACCGGTCAGTACCGAGCCGAGCCAGTCCAGGTATTGAACGATGGCCGGCCGATCGAAGCCAAGCTGGGTCATCAGAGCTTTCAGGGACTCTGGAGTGGCGGCACTTCCCAAACGTTCACGGGCAACGGATTCCAGTGAGCCGCTAAGAAGGAAGAACGTGATTAATGTGACGAGCAGCGCAAGGACAATGCCTGCACCAAGACGTCGCAGGGCGTAACTGATCATGACCCGCGGCCTATTTTCCGGATACGCCGAAGTCACGTACGGTCGGCAAAACCACCCCGGTAGGGAGGAAATCTATGCCCGGAGCCGTTGCCCAGAGCGTGCCTACGTAGGCGATCGGCGCGTTCAGTGCCTGCTTCACGGTGTATTCGTTGACCTTCTTATACAGAGCATCGCGGGCTGTATCGTCTGGTTCGGTGGCAATGGACTGAAGCAACTTGTCGAATTCAGGGTCCTGCCACTTGAAGGGGTTGAGGAAGGCTTCAGGGGCGTACATGTCGCCGACCTGACGGCCTGCACTGTTGAGTCCGTAGAACCAAAGAACTGCCGGGTACTTTTTCGAGGCTATTGATGATGCCGTATTCTGCGGAGGCACAGGTTCCCACGTCACCTTCACCCCGATGTCCGCAAGAGCCTGCGTGATCACCGGCTCGAAGGACTGGGAGATGACCGTGCTTGGCATCGTCATGGAGAAACCGTCGGCGTATCCTGCCTCAGCCAATAGCTTGCGTGCCTTCGCCGGATCGAAACTGTAGGCATCTTCAAGCCCGGGGTCGTATGCTCCACTGTTGGGGTCGAACACCTGGACCGTGGGCTTACCCAATCCATTGAGGAGGGCCTTGACCACCTGTGCCCGGTCAAAGGCCATGTTGATAGCCTCGCGCACCTTTACGTTAGCCAGGGCAGGAACGAGTTCTCCCTTCCGGTCGGCCAGGACGAGAACGAGAGCGGCAGTAGCCTGCACCTCCTTGACTGCGAATCCTGCACCCTCGGCCTGCTTGCGTTGCGGGGCCTGAATCAGGGCTGCCTTTACTTCCCCCGCCTGGAGCGCGTTGTACTGGGCCGTCCTGTCCTGGATGACCTTGACCTTCACGGTCTTGAAGGGATAGGCCGAGGCGTTCCAGTAGTCATCCCGGCGTTCCATGACGTACTCGGTGCCGTCCACAGTCTTGTCTGAGAGGACGTAGGGTCCGGAGCCCGTTGGGCGGAGTTTTGTGGTGTCGGACGCCAACGTGTCCGCGTCACCAATGACGCCTGTGGCTTGCGCCAGATAGTTCAGTAGCGATGGTTCAGGAGCGGAAAGCTGAATGACTACTGTCGAAGCATCGGGGGCGGAAATGGAGGACACCTTGGCGAGCTTGGGCTGTTGCTGGCCAGGTGTCGTCCTGGTCCTCTCCAAGGTCGCAGCAACGTCCTTGGAAGTGACGGCGTCTCCTGAACTGAACTTCAGGTCGCCGCGAAGCTTGAGGGTCAGCGTGCGCAGGTCATCTGAATATTTCCAGCTCTCAGCCGCGTTGGCGCGGATCTTGTTGTCCTTATCCACCATGAGAAGAGTGTCGAAAATTGATGCCCAGATGTAGGACTGCTGTCCTTCAGCGAGCTGGGCCGGGTCCAACGACGCCGGCTGGGCTTGAACGGCAATGCTGAGCTCCTCGTTGCGTGAGGAATTGGTAGGCTCCGACGCTGGTGCGGAAGAGGAACACGCCGCCGTGGAGAGCAGCGCTGCGACCGCGACGGAAGCTACTGCAGCACGGGTCAGCGATGTGGTTCTGGACAAGACAGGGAACATGTCTTGAGACTCCTTTGTCATTGAGGAAAAGCTTCTGGAGATTTTTTTGGGGGGCCATTGTTTGGGCCATTTAGTCTGGGGTGACCGATATCACTAGCAAAGCACTTGGAAAGCGAAAAGGCAACCGATTGCCATGATTTTAAAAAAGTTAATTTGACCGCCAAATCCGGTTGCATTTCAGGCACTCCAAATGACCACCTGGAATTCCGGAATAAGATGTCCAGAATTCGGGCGGTCTTGTCTTGTTAAATCCCGCTGGAGACGTTTCTGGTCCGGGCAGATCAGCTTTGCGACATGAATTCAGTCATTTCTTGTTTGAACTTCATGAGTGGGTAACCGTTAAGGGCAAGGAATGATTGTGATACTGCGGCCGTCAGATCCAGGGAAGGGTCGATAAGCCATTGCATGCGAAGACCGCTCCATGCGGCCATCATTTGGCGGGCAACCCTGTCCGGATCGAGTTTGGGATCAGCAATTCCCTTGGCCTGGCGTCTTTTGACTCCTTCAGTGAACTCCAAAATCACCTGCTCATGGTGGGCCTTCAGGTATGCGTGGGCCGGATGTTCGGGGTTGACTGCCTCTGCGCTTAACGCGAGGAAGAGGCGGGTCGTAGCTTGGTCATCAAGGGTCAGGTGAGCCATGGCGGGTGGAGGCCAGTCGGCGTTCCCGCCATCAATAACGTGAAACTCGGCCGTAAGGATGGCGCGATAATCGTCATCGGCCAGCTCCATGGCCGCGACGAGAATGTGGTCGCGAGTCGGGAAGTGGTAGAGCATGGCGGTCTCGCTGATCGACGCCCGCGCTGCCACCTCCGCTGTCGTTAGAGCTCGGTGTCCTTTCACAAGGACGATGTCGAGGGCCGCCCGGGCTACAGCAGAGCGACGCTCAAGTGTCTTTGCATAACGCTTCCGGGGGGCAGTGGCCGAGTCCATGTATTAACGGTAAGCCAAAACTGAGTGCCACACCATAGATACGGAAGATTTTCTTGAAATATCGAGTAGAGAAAGGAGCAGCCAACCTAAAATTAGACCAGCACTCAGTTTTACGCAGCAGCGTGTGAAGGCGAGCAACACGCAAGGCCAGCTGCCCAGCTCGCGTCAAACTCCTTTCCAAGGGCCCGCAGACCCCCGGATGACCAATTCGGTGTCTACGAGCACGGTTTGGGGATCTTTTACAGTGCCGGAGAGGGAAGCCAGGACCAGACCGGCGGACAACGATCCGCTCTGCCCCAGCGGGGATCTGATGCTTGTCAATGACGGCGTGGTGAAGTCTGCGCCGAAAATATCATCAAATCCTATGATGCTGAGGGCATCCGGTATGACAACTCCCGCGTTTTGGAGTTCGTGCATCAGGCCAATCGCCAGGAGATCGTTGTGGGTGATGACGGCCGTTGCTCCCGAGGCCTTGACGGCCCGTGCGACCCGCCTGCCCCCGTCAACGGTTGGTGCCGCCGACTCGATGCGTTCGGCTGTGAGATGGCACCACTCGCAGGCGGCCGAGATGGCGTCCCATCGGCGGGCGGACATCCAGGACAGTTCTGGCCCCGCGACGAAGAGGACCTTTTTGTGCCCATTCCCTGCCAAGAGGCGGACTGCCTGGCTAACACCCCTGTCTGGATCAGGGATGACGCAACTAATGCCATTTACCTCTCGGTTTATCACCACTACCTGTGTGGTCTTGGCTAGAAGCTGGATATCAGTGTCACTCATGCGGGGGCTGGTCAAAATCAGTCCGTCCACGGCATTGATAACTCGATTGGCCGAAGCGAGCTCTTTGCTCTCGGACTCGGCTGCATTTACCAGAACCACAGTGTAGTCGCGTTGTGCCGCGACTCTTCCGGCCTCACGAAGAATGCCAAAGAAGGTTGGATTGGTGACGTCGGAAACAATTAGCCCGAGCGTCTTAGTTGATCCTGTCTGCAGTACTTGGGCGGCATGGTTCAGTTGAAAATTGAGTTCAATTGCGGTTGCTTCAATGAAGCGTCTTGTGCGGGCATTGACTCGTTCGGGATTATTGAGTGCCCTGGAAACTGTCGATGGATTAACGCCGGCTTGCCGCGCTACGTCATAGATAGTTGCCTTGGCTGTTCTCGATTGCACTGTTGTCTCTTCGGACGGCAATTTTCACTTCCTTGCACGGTGGAGCACAGCACAGCGGAACACCAGCACAGTGGAGGACAGCACAGTGCTGCCCAGCCAGGCACGTGTGCATCTTGCTGGCGCGCACGTGCCTGGCTGGAGGATGATCCTGGCTGCTGGCGTTAGATGGTCTGGCCTGCGTCGGCCAGGAGCGTACTGCCGGTCATGATGGTGGACAGGTCGCTTGCGCAGAACAGGACCACGCGAGCGATGTCGTCCGGCGTTCCGATGCGACCAATGAGGCTGTTGGTCATGACGTCCATGGCCGCTGTCCCATCTGCGGGGGCGTGCTCAGCTGCGGCGGCCATGTTGCCCTCGGTTGGCACAAAGGTTGGGGCTACACCGAGCACCCGGATTCCGAGTGGGGCAAATTCGAGGGCCATCTGCTTGGTGATGCCCCGGACAGCATGTTTTGATCCCACGTAAGCGGACAAGCCCGGTGCTGTCCCGCCGAATCCTGCGGTGGAAACGATGTTGACGATGACCCCACCGTGATTCCCGCTGGACATATGGCGTGCGGCCTCACGGGAGCCATTGAAAACTCCGCGGGTGTTGACTGCAAAGACTTGCTCCCACATGCTGTCAGTCGTCTCCAGGACCGGGACGCTGGGGAAGATGCCCGCGTTGTTGACCCATATGTCGATACCTCCGAATGACTCCACGGCTTCGAGTGCGCCGAGGCGGACCGATTCGGCGTCGGTGACGTCCATGCCAAGGCCAAGTGTCCGTACCGGGAAGCGGTTGGCGATTTCTGTAGCGGTCTCGAGGGCTCGTTCCGCGTTCACATCCCCGATCAGGATGTCCGCACCGGCTTCTGCCAGGCGGAGTGCAATGGCTTTGCCCAAGCCTTGCGCGCCGCCGGTAATGACGGCCCTGCGTCCGGCCAGGGAAAGCAGGTCCTGGACGGGGGTGAGCGAGGCATCGGCGAATGCGGTGGTCATGCGGAAACCTCGACGTCGAGCTGCTTGCTCTGGGCGACCCGGCCAAGCCAGGCGAGGCTGGGCTTTGGTGTGCGGGCGAAAGTTTCCCTGTCAACGGCGATCAGGCCGAACGTCGGTTCCCAGTGCCCCCACTCGAAGTTGTCCAGCAGGGACCAGTGGAGGTAGCCGCGAACGTCAATTCCTTCATTCATGGTCTGGTCCAAGCCCTGCAGTGCCTCTGTGGTGTAGCGGATCCGCTGCTGGTCATCTGCTGTAGCGATGCCGTTCTCGGTGACCAGTACGGGCACACCCCCGGTAATCTCCCAGGCGTGGCGCACTGCCATGGCCAATGCGTCGGGCCGGTATGCCGTGCCCACCAAGGTGTTGTCCGGGTGCGGCGGATGCGGGACGAGTCCGTTGGCGTCGACTTGCTGGCTGGAGTAGGCCTGAACGCCAACGAAATCATCGCCGCGGCTACCTTCCCAGTAGACGTCTTCTTTGCCGTAGCGGATCTCAAGCAGCTTTTCTTCCCCGCCAGGGGCGGCGGTGAGCGCACCGGCAGCAATGGTCCATCCAACCTTCGCGTCGGTGTGGGCGCGGATAATCTCCCTGGCAGCGTGGTGAATGGCGGTGAACGTCCTTCCTATTTCCGGATCGGCGTAGGTCAGGAAGTCGCTGTGCGTTTGTTTAGTCTCTTCGGTGCCCTCGACCGTGGGACTTTGCCACTGGCCGCCCTCGGCCAGTTGCATTCGGCGCATGGCGGTCATGATCGCTGCCTGCATGTTCGGCTCGTTCATAGTCGCTACCCACTCCACCCCGTCCAGGATGGTGGTGGTTTCCTTGACGTAGCGCTGGAACTTTTCCGAAGCGTCCGGAGCCAACCAGCCGCCGTCGTTCGCGAACCACTGGGGAGTGGTGAAGTGCTGCAAGGTCACCACCGGGGTGACGTTCCGGGCGAAGCAGTGCTCGATCATTCGGCGGTAGTGGGCGAGTTCTGCCTTGGAGAAAGCGCCCGGCGCCGGTTCGATGCGGGACCATTCGAGGCTGAAACGGTACGAGGTCAGGCCTGCGTCGGCAAGAAGATCGATGTCCTCACGGTACCGGTGGTAACTGTCGCACGCGTCGCCGGAGAGTTCCATGCCCGGCATGGTCAGTTCGCGTGCCCACCAGTCACTGTTGACGTTGTTGCCTTCGATTTGGTGGCCGGCGGTTGCGGCGCCCCAAAGAAAATTGGCAGGGAAAATTGTCATGGGTTTCTCATTTCTCGAAAGTTGTGATGCCCTTGTGGGCGGATGGTGGATGCGGTCAGGCGGGACTTGGCACGCTGATGCCAGGCGAAGCCGCTGGCGCTGCGGCGCGGAACCTGCCCGCACCGGCTGTGTATTCGGATCCGTCGGGGAAGAGGATCCGCGCTGTGGTCTCTGCCGGGATGTCGGCGTCGATGCGGAGCTCGTCCCCGTCGAGTTGCCAGTGGACGCTGATGGTGCCGTTAGGTGTTTCATGAGAGCCCCTGGCCCACGTAACCGACGGTCCGGGGGTGGGGGCAATGATGATGGAGTTCCAGGCCACAGAGCCCTCGGCCTGGCGCAATCCGAGGGTGTGCTCGTGCAGGAACCGGAGCACTGTTGCCTTGCTGTAGTGGTTCAGCGAATCATGGGCGTCGCCGTTGTTGTCGATTCCTTCCCACGATTCCCAAATCGTGGTGGCGCCTTTGTCCACCATGTACAGCCACGACGGCGACGTGCGCTGAAGAAGCAATTCATAGGCGACGTCGGCCCTGCCGGCTTCAACCAGAACCGGCAGCAGGTAGCCCGTCGAGAGAAACCCCGTTCGCAGGTGGGTGTCTGCGGAGCGGATGAGTTCCACTAGCCGCTCGACGGCACGTTCGCGGGATTCGCCGGGAAGCAGGCCGAAAGCGAGGGCCCGGACGTAGCTGGCCTGGGTGTCGGCGTCGGTTGTTCCGTCGGGACGTAGATATGCTGCACGCCAAGCATCGCGAACAGCATCGGAAACCTCCTCAAACTCTGTCGCCTCCGCGGATCGTCCGAGGACGCGGGCGATCCGGGCGAGCGTAGCGGCCGAGCGGTAAAGGTAGGCCGTACCAACTTCGCCCTTGTCTTCCATGAACCAGGCCATGGGGTTGTCCTGGACGGGGTCGATCAGGCGTCCGTCGGCGTCGCGTTCCTTGGGCTCGGTCCACTCACCCCAATGGAAGGTGCCATCCCACAGATATTGCTCGTAGGGCTCAGGCTCCGGGGATGCCTTTGCCCGTGCGTGATGGCGCGTTGTTCGCGCCATTTCCAGCGCCCACCGGACCCAACGGAGCATGGCATCCCAATTCTCAGCGAGAACGCCCTCATCTCCGTAGGCCTCGTACAACTCCCAAGGAACAGTGACGATCGCATCTCCCCACCCGGCAGATCCGGTCATCATGGCGAACTGATCGTCCAAGTGGTTCTTGATGCCGCGGCCGTCGGGGGAGAAGTTCGTGACGCGGCCATCAGGAAGCTGGTCGTCGCGCACCGACCTCAACCACTTCCGGCTGAACCCGAGCACATCCCTCAAGCGCGTTGCTGTGGAAATAAACACCTGGTAGTCACCGCTCCACGCCAGGCGTTCGCGGGTTGGACAGTCGGTAGGAACATCCACCGCATTTCCCAGGAAGCTCCACTGCCCGATGCGGTGAAGTTGGTTGAGATCCTCGTTACTGCACGCGAATACACCGGTGCCGGGGAGGTCAGTGTGCACAATCTGCATGCTGAGCTTGGACGGGTCCGGGCGTGCTCCGTTCCGGCTGATGCGCGCGTACTGGAAACCGTGGACAGTGTGGCGGGGTTCAAAGACTTGGCCAGGAGCGCCCGCGGTTACCTCGTCGCGCTGCGAGAAGACCCTGGCTGGTTCTCCTGGCCGGTGCGAGTCCAGGTGTGAGGTCGAGAGGTCGCCATCGCCGTCAAGGTGCTCACCGTATTCGATCACCGTGTGCGTTCCTTCCGGCCCGAGATCCTCGAGCCGGATCCACCCGGAGGCGTTCTGGCCGAAGTCCGCAATCCACACGCCGGGCCTTAGCTCGTAATAGCTTGCGGGCGTCCGTGATTCGATGACCCGCACTGGCGGAGCGGGAGACCAGTCAATACCGGGGGCATCCACTACGTTGAGCAGGACTTTCGACGGCGGTGCGGCCGGGGCGGAAAAGTCCACCGTTTGTCCGTCCATAAGGTCCGCACGTGTTGTGGTTGAGGGTGTGCTGGTCCAGTCGCCATCCGTCACGATGATCTGGTGTGATCCATCGGCACGTTCGATGTGCAGTTCCGCGCGGGTACCCAGCGTGGTTCCCCAATCGGCGGGGTAGTGGAACGCGCCCACCTGGCCCCGGTACCAGCCGTCGGACAGTTCAATGGCCAGCGTGTTGAGTCCGGGGGCCAGCAAGGATGTCACGTCCGACGCTTGGGCGTAGAGAGTATGGTCGTACGACGTCGACCCGGGGGACAGTTCCGCGGTCCCGGCCCGTTCTCCATTGATCGCCGCGGTGTAGACACCAAGGGCTGTGGCGTAGAGACGGGCCGTCTTAACCTCTGCGTCCACCATGAATTCCGTGGCAAGGACATGGGCGGACCGCTGGCCGTATGGCTTGTCCTCTTGCTCGACCGGGGAAATCCAGGAAGCCGTCCAGTCGCCGTCGAGAAGACCTGTTTCAAAAGCAGACCACGCCGACCATTCGGACGTCGTTTCTGCAACCCTCACGCGCCAGGTGACGCGCTGCCGGCTGCGGAGTTCCTGCCATGGCCATGAAACGTAAAGGCGGCTGGCCGTCGTCGACGTCGGCTGCGCCACGCCGTCGATCCTTGCTTCCAGCTCGTAAGCCGTCGCCGTAACGTCGGCGGGAATCTTCCACGAAAGCCTCGGAGCGGGGCCTGTGACGGGGAACTGGTCTCCGCCGCTGTCCACGATGAGGTCATAGGGCGCTTCGCCCATAGTTTTTCTTCTTTCTTCTGCCGATGCGGGCGTTATCGAATGGACTTGACCTTGAGCGCGATCACTAGCCCACCGATCAGCGCCAGTACAGCCCCCGAGAGATACAGGAAGGTGTAGTTCTTGTCCGCTCCAGTGATGCCGATGGTGATGATCACGGAGGCGAGCAGGGGGGCCACGGCGCTTGGGATCTTCTGGGCAAAGGCAACCACCGCCATGTACCGTGCCGTTTCGGTGCGGTTGGGCAGAATCGCGAAGACGATGGCCTGGTCTACGGTCGCGAACACAGCGATGGCAGTCTGCATGAGAACTGCGCCAATGATCAGCTGGGGGAGCGACCATGCGAAGGCTTCAGCCAAGGCTCCACCCACAAAGAGAACTGCGGCAATGACGACAAACAGGCGACGTCGCTTGAGCTTGTCCGAAAGGAAGCCACCCAGAAGTGCACCGGCTGCAGCAGCCACCACGCCGAGCATTCCGATCGTCGCCACAACGCCGGCCACTTCCCTTACGGGGAGCCCGAGACGCTGGGCGTAGAAGAACGTGCCGAAAGTGGTGTTGAAATACAGGCCCATGAAGAAGACGAAACGGCCAAGCCAGTTCCATGCAAAGTCGGGGTATTTACGAATGCTGAATCCGTAGCTTGCAACCACCGAACGGAAGGTGACCCGGTTGTCCACGGTGATGTTCTGTGAACTTCCTTCCGGCTTGATGAGCGGGAAGAGTGCCAGGAGGACGGCTCCAATCACGCCCGGGACGACGAACACCAGGAATGTATTCGAAGAAACTGCGTAGGCAACACCGATGCCCAGGACGGGAGCAATCTGCGTCATGAGTCCCGTCAGTGCCGAGACCCGGCCGCGCTGGCTTTCCGGCAACTTGTCAGCCATCAGATTCTGGATTGCAGCACCGGAAATGGACCAGCCGGACATTCCAAGGACCCACCCTGCACCCACCAGCAGGAGGCTCGGGGCGAGACCCATAACCACCAACCCGGCCAGGCCGATGCCTGTGCCCAGGAAGATGAAAGGAGCCCGGCGGCCAAAGCGGGACCGCGTGCGGTCACTCCAGATGCCGATTATGGGGCTGACAACCAGGTAGATGCCCTGCGCTGTCCCTGTGATGAAGCCGAGCATCTGCTCCTGGCCGGGAGCAAGTTCGGTGATCCGAACGGCAATGCCATAGGAGAGGGGCACCATCATTGCGATTGATGCACCGAAGCTGGCCAGCATCAGCCACAGAATGTAGCCCCTGCTCACGGGAGACTGGGGCTCTTCCGTGAGCTCCGGATGTTCGACGGGGCCGACTGGCAGATGACTGCCCGGCGATGGTTCGGCGGCTGCAATACCGCCGGCGAGACGTGGAGCCCCGTGCTTGTCAGTAGTCACCAATGACTCCTCTATAAAGGTAGTTGGTCGCCTGCGGCATCGCAGGCGAGGACTGGGCGACCCTGAGGTCGGGTACCAGCAAAGGGTAACCACGATGGTTACTATTCGTGAATAGTAGTCACAGTGGTTACAATTGACAAGACCCAACGCAAAAAAGAGATTTTCCGTCCATGAGGGAAGGCCGTCCGTGACTACCACTTCTGAGCAGGAAACCGGTAAGAAAGCCAGCTCCGGCAGGCGCGGCCCGTACGCAACAACACCGGCTCGTCGCGCGCAGATCGTACGCGCAGCCTCAGCCAGTTTCGCTGAACATGGCTATGAGCGAGCCAGCCTAAGGGATATCGCCTCACGGGCCAACGTCACCCACGCGGCCCTGCTTCGTCACTTCGCCACCAAGGATGATCTTCTCCTCGCCGCCCTGGCGGAGCGGGACGCCGACGACGCCGAGCTGGCCAAGCGCATTGTGCAATCCAAAGTGCCCCGGGAGTTGGTGTTGAGCAGTATTCTTAAGGAGGAATTTGCGCGCCCTGACCACATGCGAAATTGGCTGTCCATCACGATCGCAGCCACCAACCCCGAGCATCCCGCCCATGACTTCTTCATCGCGCGCCGTGAGCGAATGCGCGACTACTTCACCAGCAAGCGCCTCGCCACTGCGGAGGACGGTGAGGAGCTCACTGCTGACGACAAAGTCACCATGGTGATGGCGATGATCGACGGACTCCGGATTCAATTCCTCCTGGACCCTCATCGGAAAACACTGCACCTGCTGGAGACGCTCATGCGGTTCATCGACACGCCGGAAGAAGCTTAATTAGTCAGCAGCAGCTCACGCGTTGCTGCGCAGCTCGCGACTTACAGCCCGCAGGCCGGTTTCAAGTGCCCGGAGCTCGTCTACCGACAGCCCGGCAAGGACTTCTCCCCCGAGCTCGGGGCGGGCGGCCATGAGTTCACGAACAACGGAACGGCCCAGGTCCGTTGCGTATATCCGCCGGACCCTCTGATCTTCAGGGTCGAGGGACCTGGTGACCAGCCCGGCGGCCTCGAGGCGATCGACAAGTTTGGACATGGAAGCCATGGAGACGCCGAATGTTTCGACCAGCCCGACACCGGTCGCTCCAGCCTCCGTGGTGACCACGACTGACAGGACTTTCAATTGCTGGATCGTTAGGTCGGTTGTCAGAAGGGGCTGAAGGATGCGGGGGATGGAGCGGATGGTGATGGCGATAGCCAAAGCGTCAATGCTCTTTTGAACCGCATCCCGGTCATGTGATTCCGCCATGACACCAAGATATCCCGGGACTTCGCTTTGCCGAATTACTTAGCCTCAGGCTAAGCTTTTTTCTGTAAGCCGACCCGTAGTCGTGTCGACGCGTGCAGGAACCATCCGTTGGGCGTTCTTCCCCCGGACCTGGGTCGCGGGCGCACATTGGGGGCGTTCGCGCAACGTGGCATGGCGCAGTAGCGAAGCGAGGACACCCATGAGTCAAACAAAGAATGTGGAATGGCGTGATGTTGAAGCGCTCCGGGCAAAGTACCGTGCCGAGCGCGACAGGCGTATCCGGCCAGAAGGCCTCGGACAGTATCAAAGCGCGGCCGGTGAGTACAGCTACTATGCGAAGGATCCGTACACCGGACCGATCGAGCGGGACCCGCAGACCGATTTCGTGGAAGTACTCGTCATCGGCGCCGGCTTTGGCGGACTGCTCGCCGCCTCTCGGCTTCGGGAGGCAGGCGTGGATTCCCTTCGAATGATGGACGAGGCGGGCGACGTTGGTGGCACGTGGTACTGGAACCGCTATCCGGGAATCCACTGCGATATCGAATCGTACGTGTACATGCCGCTGCTCGAAGAGGTGGGTTACGTGCCCAAATGGCGCTACGCCCCCGGTGAGGAGATCCGGCAGCACGCCATCGCTGTTGCCAAGCGTTTTGACCTGTATCGGGACACACTTTTTCAGACCAGGGCAACAGCCCTGATCTGGGATGAAGCAGCGGAGGTGTGGATTGTCGAGACCGATCGCGAGGACCGGTTCCGTGCACGCTTCGTTATCACCTCCTCTGGAACACTCACACAGCCCAAGCTGCCAGGCATCCCGGGCATCGAGTCTTTTCGCGGGCACACATTCCATACCAGTCGCTGGGATTATGAGTACACCGGTGGATCTGCTGAGGGCGGTCTGACCGGACTCGCCGGCAAGCGGGTGGCCGTGATTGGCACCGGGGCTACGGGCGTTCAGGTCATTCCGCATCTGGGCCGCGATTCGGAGCATCTCTACGTGTTCCAACGGACGCCCTCGACTATCGATGTGCGTGATAATCGCCTGACTGACCCTTCCTGGGAAGCCTCACTTCAGCCAGGGTGGCAGCGCGAACGCATGGAAAACTTCCTTTCGGTGCTTGCGGGGGAGCCGGTAGGGGAAAGCCTCGTCGCGGACGGGTGGACGGAAACCATCCGGCTGCAGCGAAAGATCCTCTCCGGTTCGGTTGATGCCACCCTCGCCCCGGCGGAACGTGAATTAGGGGACGAACTGGCCGACTTCGAGACCATGAACCGCATCCGTTCCCGCGTGGACGAGATCGTGCAGGATCGCGGAACAGCCGAGCTCCTCAAGCCGTGGTATCGGTACATGTGCAAACGCCCGTGCTTCAGTGACACCTACCTCCAGACATTCAACCGACCCAACGTGACGCTCGTGGACACCGCGGACTTCGGAGGCATCACCCGACTCACCGAGACCGCCATCGTCGTCGGCGAGACCCACTATGAAGTGGACTGCATCATCTTCGCTACCGGCTTCGATGTAGGCGTCTCTGGAGTGCTCTCCGGCACCCTGCCCGTCCGGGGGCGCGGCGGGCGGTCACTGCTGGAAACGTGGGCGTGCGGACTGCGCACTTTGCATGGCTTCTACAGCCATGGATTCCCGAATCTCTTTCATCTCGGTGCCCTGCAGAACGCAAACTCCGTCAACTTCGTGCACATCCTTCAGGAGCAAGCCGAGCACATCGCCGCCGTCATTTCACGGGGACGTGCCACCGGCGTGCAGGTCATCGAACCCACTCCCGAATCCGAGGCCGCCTGGATCAGGACCGTCGCCGAGACCGCGTCCGACACCGGAACCTTCCAGGCCGACTGCACTCCGGGCTACTACAACGGCGAGGGAACCCGCGCCATCACGGGTTCTTCTTTTAGCCCCGGTCCTGTGGCGTTCCACCGCATACTTCGGGAATGGCGCGAAGGTGACATGAGCGACGTCCTTGCCCCGGCAAGACCCAGGGCTGAAGCGTGAAGCGGTCGCGGGGACAGAGATCCAGTGCGTCAGTTGTCCCGGCGGCAATCGCGATCACCCTTGCATTGTCCAGCTGCACTGCGGCTGCCCCTTCCTCGACTACTGAGGCCCCCATCCCGTCCAGAGAGACGGCAATTAAGCTCCTTCAGGCAACGTCGGTCCACGAGACCACCGGAATGACGCTGCTGGAAGGCCCTACCGTGGGGCCGGATGGAGATCTCTACATCGTCGATGTAACCGCCCCGGCAGGATCCCCAAAGGTCATGGCAATCGACCCGGGGTCCCGCGAAAAGCGGACCGTCTATACGGACGACACGAGCGCATTTACATCCGCCCAATTCAGCCCACACGATGGACGCCTGTACCTGACGGACTTCCTCGGCTCGATCTTGAGCATCACACCGGACGGCAAGGATCCACAGGTCTTCTTCACTGGTCCGGTGGCCGGGGCGCCCATGAATCCGGACGACATCAGTTTCGACCAAGACGGAAACCTCTACATCACAGATTCAACCGGTGCCCAGGACCCTTACTGGAAGCCACAAGGACGACTGGTTCGAATCGATGGTCGAACAGCGGAGGCAACGGTCCTGGCCCACGAGTTGCCTGCCCCCAACGGGCTCGCCTTTACGCCTGGCTTCGATGGGCTGTGGGTCAGTCACAACACAGCGAACCGGATCGACTACATCCGGTTAAGCGGGAACGGGCGTGAAATGAAGACTGCACACCCCGCGATTCACGTCAGTGCAGGCGTCAGCCAAATCGACTCCTTGGCGGTAGATGCCGACGGGAACCTATACGTCGGCTTTCACAACCGGGCAGCGGTCTTCGTCTACGACACCGCTGGCGAACACATCTCCACAATATCCATACCGTCCCACGACGGTGGATTGTCGTCAGCAACCAACATCGCCATCGCACCTGGAACTACTGATGGCTATGTAACGGTGAGCGGAAAAGAAGGCGGCTGGATCTACACATTCCGGTCTCTTGCTGGGGGGATCAGGCAGTCAAATGGCGGCTAGGGCTCCATGAGGTGTGAAACCTTCTGCTGAGTGGGCCGATTCTTAGCGCCTCAGCGGGCTCCGCCGCGCAGGGGAGCCGAGGCGAACTCCCGCATTCCCTCCTCAAAGTTGATAGTTGGAGACCAGCCAAGCTCGGATTTTATGAGTTCCGAGGACGCTGTGATGTGCCGGACGTCGCCTGGTCTGTACTGGCCGGTGACCACCGGTGCCGGCCCGTGGCTCAAAGCACTTAAGGCTTTGGCGACGTCGCCTATGGTGTGGGCTTGGTCGGCGCCGACGTTGTAGGCGCGGAAACATCCTTCCTGGCTTTGGGGAAGGGACTGAAGGGCGGCGATATTTGCGTTCGCTACGTCGCGAACGTTAATGAAGCTGCGGCGCTGGCCGCCGTCTTCGAAGACCAGGGGCGCCTCGCCACGGGCCAATGCTGAACGGAACAGCGACGCCACGCCGGCGTAGGGCGTATCCAGCGGCATCCTGGGCCCGTACACGTTGTGGTAGCGCAGGGCTATCGCGTTGCCTCCCGTGCTTCGTGCCCACGAGGCGGCGAGGTGTTCCTGGCACACCTTGGAGGCGGCGTAGACGTTCCGCGGGTCAAGGGGCGCCTCCTCCGTGACCAAGGCAGATTCGAGTGGCGTGCCGGAGTCAGGATTGCGTGGCTCGAAAATGCCCGCCCTTAGATCAGCTTCGGCACGCGGACCCGGCCTGACGGGACGCCCAGTGGAGGGGTCCGTGTAAGCGCCCTCCCCGTAAACCACCATGGACGATGCCAGCACGAGCCGCTGGATTGTGTGCCGTTCCATTGCGGACAAGAGGACGGCCGTGGCGTAGTCGTTATTGCGGATGTAGTCCGGTGCATCGGCGAAGCTGACACCGAGTCCCACCTTCGCACTTTGGTGGCAGACGGCTTCGATCCCCTTCAGGGCACGGTCCACGGTAGCGGGATCAGTGACATCTCCCATGATCAATTCCACGCGTGGGTCCACCGGTGGTGGGCCGGAATGGAGGGCCGGGTCCAGGGAGTCCAGGATCCTGACCTCCCACCCCTTGTCCAAGGCGGCATCCACGATATGCGAACCAATGAACCCTGCCCCACCGGTCACCAGGATTTTCACAGGGCGGACACCGCCTGCCTGGCTACGGGGAGGGCCATGATTCGTTCAACCGCGGTGGGATTCATCAATTGCCGGGGAACGTAGTTGTCGCCAATCGAAGCAATCGTGGCTTCAAGCACAGAAAGAATACTGCCTTGGGCGTCCTTAATACGTGCGAACACGGCCTCGGCGGTCACGGGCTCCGAGCCATCGTGGCCTGTATCCGAGTCCGTGATGAAGGCCAGGTTTCCGAAGCCCATGTTGAGTTCGGCGGCAAGAACCGGCTCAGGGTATTGGGTCATGCTGATGATGTCGGCACCGCCGGCCACATACCAGGCCGATTCCGCTTTCGTCGAGAAGCGGGGGCCGTTGACCACCACCACAGTTCCCTGCGGTGCAAACTTCACCGAGCGGGCGGCCAGCGCGCTGGTCAGGTGTGAGCGCAATGTGGGGCAGAACGGCTCTGAGCCTGGCAGGTGCTGTACTCCGGCGGGGGCCATGCCCTCAATCACCGTACCGTCGAAGAAGGTATCAGCCCGGCCCCAGGTCCTGTCGATCAGTTGGTCGGTGACCACAAAGGTCTCCGGTCCGTAGCCCTCCCGCAAGCCGCCAACCGCTGACGAGGACATGACCGCTTGCACCCCGAGGCTCTTCAGCGCCCACATGTTGGCCCGGTAGTTGATTTTCTGGGGTGGCAGGGAGTGGCTCCCGCCGTGGCGGGGAAGGAAGGCAACGGTTCGTCCGGCGACCTCCGCCAACGTCACAGTGGACGACGGCGGCCCGTAGGGAGTTTCGACGTCGAACGTCGCCTTGATGGTGGCCCGGGGAAGGCGGTAGGTTCCGGAACCTCCAATGATTGCGATGCGGGCGCGGGTTGTTTCGGGGATTTGTGGCATGGTCGTCATCCTGTCATTCGTGCCGTAGGGTCTGTTCAAGCTCGTGCCGGCGCCGCAGCCACGCAGCGGCCATGAGTACGGCGGCAGCGGCAAGCAGGGCGCTTTGATTGATGGGAATGCTGTATTGCCCGGGTTTGGGAACCATGTAGATAAAGCCCAAGGCCAGGATTACTGCCAGGTACTCCCACCTGCGGCTGAGCACGATGAACGGCAGCAGCATCAAGGAGTACCACGGGTAGTTGGGGCTGACGATCAGCAGCGTGAGGCCGATCATCACGGTTTGTTGGGTCCACATCGAACTCGCGTTTGACCGCTTCAGCACCACGAGAGCCACGACGGCCAACGCTGCCGCACTCAAGGCCGCAGGCCATATGCCCACAGACACGAGTTGGGCGAGGCCGAACCTGATGCCGCCGCCTTGGCTGTACCCCTCTTCTTTGAGGTACCCAGGCAGGAAGCCCAGGACGGCCGGCCCGGCAACCACCAGGTACGGAACGTAGAGAGCCAGGAACGTTGCCACCGCGGCTGCGACGAACCGGACAGGCCGGCGAAACAGGAGAGCCGGCGCTGCGATGACCGGTATGAACTTTGTGGCCACGGCGGCACCGAATGCCACCCCGGATCCAAGCGGTTTTCCGCCCACGAGAAACATTCCGGCAAGCAGGAGCAGGGCGGCGCCCAGCACATCCACGTGGGCGTTGTTAACGGCCTCCAGCATGACCAATGGACTCCAGGCCCACACGACGGCCAATTGCAAGGGCATCTTCCGCCTGTCCAACATGCGCAACAGCATGAGTGTCACGGCAGAGCTGATGAGGAGGCCACCAAGCTGCAAGGGAAGATAGCCAACCGAGTCCGGAACGGCAGCTCGTACGCCCAGGAAGTAGAGTTCGGCGGTTGGTGGATAGATGGTGGGCGCGTTCGGGCGGTTGATCGCAGTACAAAGTGGGTCCCCTGAAGGAAACCCCGTGGCCGGTACGGACTCCGTGCCGAACAGCTCCGAGGGGCATGCCGGCCGCCCGCCCGCCCCGGCGGCACCTGGGGCAAAAAGCCAGTCCGGCCGAAGGTTGCTGAGGGTTTCATCAATTGGCACGTAGGAGTACGGGGAAATTCCAGCTTTTTGGACGATGCCGTCCCAGGCATACCGGGCTGAATCATTACTGGTCCGCGGCGGGGCGCTTGCTGCCACCAGTCCCAAAAGGAGCGAGCCTGCCATGATCACCGCGCCCAACCGGCGCCGCGGGACATTTCCCAGGAGCTTAACCGCCATCAGGAGCGCCAACCACCACAGGCACGATCCTACGAACGGCGCAGAGTCAACGGGGTTCCCGGGCCACACCATCCACCACAGCAAAGCCGCGCAAGCAAGGAACACCGCCGGAAGGGCGATGACGAGCTTGCTTCGGCGGGATCCATCCAGCTCGTGTGCAGTGGGGGTCACCCTAACGATCCTGCCGCATGCCGAATGCTATTTGGGGCACTTCCGGACCCCACGGGCGAGGCTTCCGGGAATCGTAAGATCTGGGGCAACCCCCCAAGCACGGTTTGGTGGTGTGATCGAGCTATGGAAAAGTTCACCAACGCCTTGGCAAGCAGGTTTGCTTCGCCGACGCGCAGCACGCGGCTCACCGTAGTGCTGGGGCGATGGCTGGGCGTCACCTTTACTGTCTGTTTCCTTACCGGCCTCCTGAGTCACGGCTTGCAGAACCCGCCGGGATGGATGTTTTTCCCTACCCAACCGGTTTGGATCTATCAACTGTCCCAAGGCTTGCATGTGACAGCAGGAATCGCGTCCATCCCGCTGCTCCTGGCGAAACTGTGGTCCGTCTATCCCGAGCTGCTGAAATGGCCCCCCATCAAGTCCTTCCCGCACGCGCTGGAGCGGGGCACTATTGCCTTATTCATCGCCTCGTCACTCATCCAGCTCACTACCGGCCTGATCAATACTTACAAGTGGTATCCGTGGCCCTTCCCTTTCCGCGAAGCGCACTACTGGCTGGCATGGGTCATCTGGGGATCACTACTGCTGCACATCGCGGTCAAACTCCCCGCAATCCTTGAGCATTGGCGCCGACGCCCGCAATCCGTCGGCGCCACTGCCCACAAAGCGGGCCAGGACGAAGCCAGCCCGGCACCCGGGCGATGGTCGCGGCGCAGCTTTCTTACCGCCGTCGGGACAACAACCGGTGCGGTAGTGCTGACGACGGCGGGACAGTCGTTTTCCTGGTTGGACCCGCTTAATCTCTTCGCACCCAGGAACATGGGGACTGGGCCACAGGCCGTTCCGGTGAACCGCACGGCGGCTGAAGCGAAGGTGACCGACCTTGCCCGCGCAGCTGATTGGATCCTGACGGTCACGTACGGGGGCACCAGCAGGCCGTTCACGCTAGCGGATCTCCAAGGCCTGCCACAGCATGAGCATGAGCTCCCCATTGCCTGTGTGGAGGGCTGGAGCCAAACTGCCACGTGGCGCGGAGTCCGGATCCGGGATCTCGTGGGCGCGGTAGGAGGCCCTCCGTCCGCAGAACTGCGGGTCACAAGCCTGGAACCGGAAGGCGCCTACAGGACCATGCTGATGCCCGCCGTCTACGTCCAGGACGAGCAAACCCTGGTGGCGCTGGAATTGAACGGCCAAACCCTGGATTTGGACCATGGCTATCCCGCCCGGATCATCGCTCCGGGACGCCCTGGCGTCCTGCAAACCAAATGGCTGAGTTCAATGGAGGTGCTGTGAAGGACATGGTGAAATCCGAGGGAGGAACGCTGGCACCTACACGAACGGTGTGGGCTGTTCGCTTTGTTCTGGGAGCGGTGGGGCTGGGCCTCATGGGCTATGGAGCCATGGGCTTTCCCACTCAGCTGGGACCGTCGCAGCTTCTGGGGCTGTTGGTGTGGATGGCGGCGGCCATCCTGATTCATGATGGCCTCATCGTCCCGTTGTCCACCCTGGCAGGCTTTGGACTTCGGCGCTCAGGATCCAGGCTTCGGCCCGCGTCTGCGGCCGTGATGCGCGGATCGCTCATGGCCGGCGCCGTGGTAACGCTCATCGTTGGTGTGTTGCTGAAAGCGCAGACTGTGGCTCGAAGCACCAGCGCCCTGGAAGGCGATTATGCCATCAACCTGATGTGGTTCTGGGCTGTCCTGCTCACCGTGGCGGCCAGACTGATCTATACGATCGAACGCAGGTACCGGCGCGGTTCGAGCCGTGGGACGAGCCGGTAGAAGATCCGGCCTTGAACATGGTGTTTGGCTGATACTGTCCACCCTGAGGACTTGGTCCGCGATTCCAGCCCGGCGCTGCCCGTTCGGGCCCACCCGAAGGCGTCGCTCCGGTTTCCCTCCTCGTCTTCAATCACGGCCGTATAGGAAGTATCCAAATCCGTGTCAGCTTCCACCTCGACCAGGAGGACCCCGGTGGGAGCGACCAGTTGCCGGCAGCGGCGAAGCAACGCGCTGATGCTCCCGCCGATACCGATGTTGCCATCCAGCAACAGCAGGCTCTGCCACTGACCCGTGTGCGGTACCGTAGCGAAAACGGACTGTTGGATGGCGCGGTTACCGTGCCCCTTCGCCCGGTTGACTGCCTCGGAACTGGTGTCGATGCCGAGGGCGGACATCCCCACTGAGCGTGCTGCCGCCAGCATCCGTCCCGGTCCACACCCAACATCCAGGAGCGGTCCCTGAAGGCTGCAGAGTAAGGATCTCTCCAACAAATTCGCGTCGGAACACCAGGAACTGACATCAAATTGCACGGGCCCTGCCATGGCTGGGTTGGTCTCGGGCCGCAGGGTCAGCGTTCCTGATCCCGTCCTCAGTGCACGTGCGTACGGTTCGCTGTCTCCCTCGCCGAAGTGGGTTGCGGGCGCTGTTATTGTTCTCGTCATGGCAACGTGTTCCTGAGCCCGGTAACTACAGCGGCAAAAGCGCTCCCGGGAATTTCGGCGGCAATGTGTACGGCGTCGTGGAGGAAGTCCATGTCCCGCAATTCGGGAAGCATTCCCACGGAAAGGCCTGCGGAAGTCAACCGGGCAAGCTGTTCCTCCCCGGTGGTGTCTGTTGACATTCGCACCCCACGGATCAAAGCAGCACGGGGGTTGGCCAGGGCGAGTGCCCAGAAGCCACCGTCTGCGGCCGGGCCAAACCAGGCCTCATGTTGTCTGTTCTCCGTTGCCCAGTCACGGAACACGGCGGCCAGATGGTCCGAAGAGAACTGGGGAGTGTCCATCCCGACGATGAGCAAGGGTCCAGTCACGGCATCGCAGACAGCGGCCAACCGTTCATCCAACCCTCCGGAGGCTTGCGGCAACACCACAAAGTCCTTGGCATCGGAAGCTGATGGCGTTCCGTCCATAACCAGCCACCTCTCGCTCACGGGTAGGTGCCGGACCGTGTCCAGCGTTTGGCTTAGGCTAAGCTGCGCCAGCCTGGCTGCTTCCCGCGGCGACAACGGAGGACTCAGCCGGGTTTTCACCTTCCCAGGGAGGCATTCCTTGGCGATGACGGCAATGGTGAGGTCCAAAATCGCGCTCATCTGGTTTCCGCCTTGGATAGGGCCCCCTGGGCCTGCACTGCTGCGGCGGCCCCCTTGAGTTGGGCGGACATGTCTTTCACAGCGGTCAGCGTTCCCTTCAGGGTGCCGGTGACTTTGGACTTCCCGGTCCTGGGCAAATAGCCAACAGGAAGCTCCAAAATCTGCCATCCGTGGACGCTGGCTTTGAGGAACATTTCCAGAGGGTAGCCGCTTCGCCGGTCCTCCAACCCCAGGGACAGCAGACTGCTGCGGCGGGCAATACGCAACGGCCCAAGGTCCGTCACCCGGTGCCCGGTCAGGCGCCGCAGCCGCCACGCCAGGGCCTTGTTGGCCAGGCGCGCGTGGAGGGGCCAGGATCCTCGTCGGGGTCGACGGCTGCCGAGCACCAGATCGGCTTTGCCCTCCAGGATCGGCGCCAGGAGCCTCGGCAGCTGGGCCGGGTCAAGTGAGCCGTCGCAGTCACAGAAGGCGACAAAGTCGGCTGTAGCTGCGAGGAGGCCTGCATGCGCAGCCGCTCCGAAACCCTGCCGGGGCTCCGTGACGACCTTCGCGCCGAGCTTGGCCGCCGTTTCGGCCGAACCATCCGTGGACCCGTTATCGACCACGATCGCACGGTATCCCTCAGGTAGCCGGGACAGTACCCACGGCAGGGCGCCGACCTCGTTCAAACAGGGGAGAACTACATCAACCTGTGGCTCTGTCGCTTCAAACATGCTCCAAGGCTACGGATCATGGACCGCCTGAAGGCGGCTAAATCCTTACGGTATGTGGACGGAAAATTGCTGGGGTACTCCTCTGAGGTGCCGCGGTACTTTTGGCCGGAAATCGCAGCGTGTCTCATGCGGTGAGGTCCCGCCGTCGGAGCAGGTAGGCCGCTATTCCTGCCCCCGCCACGGCAATGCCTTTCATGGTGAGGGCAGCTGCGGGGTCGAACGCTTCTTCCTGTCCATCCTGACTGGGCTTCAACGCGCAATATTGCTGATAGCTGCAAAGCGGCAAGACGCCATCGCAGCAGCGATGGCATTGCATGAGTGATTCGCGTCATTTCGTGACGCGCGGATCGACTCCATATTGGGTCGGAGCGCCCAGATGTTCGCGCAGGGTTGTGCCCTCATATTCCCAATGGAAGAGCCCGCGATCCTGGAGGATTGGCACCACGCCATCTACGAAAGCGTCAATCCCATCCTCGTATATGTCGGGGGACACCCAGAAGCCGTCCACAGCTTCTGCTTCGAACCATTCCTGCATGTGGTCAGCGGCTTCGGCGGCCGGTCCGACGACGACGGGGTGGTAGTCGATCACACCGTGCGCGAGCACATCGCGGACCGTCCAGCCTTCACTCGCGATCCTGAGTGCATTAGCCGAGCGAGGGTCGCCCGCTGATGGCCGCGCCTTGGACAGTTGCTCCTGCGATAGTGGCTCGTCGAGCTGTGCCGGATCGAGGCCCAGGCCGAGCATCTGTCCAAGATAGGACGCGCGCTGAGGAAATGTTCGCCCGCTCAGCGTAATTCTTCGATCGAGACCTTCGCGCTTGTCTCTGGTGATCGTCGTCATCAGGCCGGCAAAGAACTTGAGCTCGTCCGGATCCCGCCCGGCGAGTTGGGCCGCTTCACGAAACGCGGCGCGCTGCGCACGCGCATCGTTGATGGTGAAAGCTGCGCCGATGACGCCACTGGCGTAACGACCGGCGAGTTCGAGGGCGTTCGCACTGCCTCCCGCGTGGAAGACAACAGGTTGACCCTGCTCGGATGGAGGGATGTACAGCGGACCACGCGAGGCGACGAAATTGCCACCCATATTGATGGGTGCGATCTGGTCGGCGTCCGCGAAGCGGCCCGTTGCCTTATCGTGCATCCACGCTGTCTTTCCCCAGCTGCCCCAAAGAGACTGTACTAACTGGATCGTCTCATGCGCCCTCCCGTAGCGTTCCGGGCTTGATAGCACTCTTTGGCCATAATTTGCCGCGACATCTTGTCCGCTCGAGGTGACGGCATTCCAACCCGTCCTCCCATGACTCATGACATCCAGCGCCTTGAACTGTCGGGCGAGGTTGAACGGCTCGTTGAACGTCGTCGAGCCGGTGGCGACGAGGCCAATCCGGCTCGTTTCGCGCGCGACAGCTGCCAACGTCACCATGACGTCGAGATTGAAGTGGGGCGGCTCGTTCTCAATATCGCCGACGTGAGTGGGGCCATCCGGTAGGAACAGGAACTGGAGCTTCCCGCGCTCGGCCGCCTGGGCATGGCGAACCTTCGCGTCAAAACTCGTATAGCTCCTGGGGTCTACTGCCGGGGCGCGCCAGGCCCCAGGCAGGTTGCCGTATCCGTTGCCCAGATGCATGCCGACAATCATTTGCCTGGTCATGATCTCTTCTTTCCGTGCGCAGATTGGAGTTGCCGACAGTCCTGTTCCGGCCCAGTTCGCCCAGGTTCCGGCTATTGCGCGCCCGCGGTGTCGGGATGATCGCGAAAAATCCACCTCAGCGTCTCCGGGAGGACCGCGCCACCGTGCAGGAGCGAGTGTCCGCCCTCGCCATACACGAATTTGGCATCGTAGCGTCGATACTCAAGGGCTGCGAACATGTCGTGGTTGGCGATCGGAATACTGCCGAAAATGACGTCAAGATCCCGGGCTCCAGTTTGTAGCCAGACCCGGATTGGCTTTCGTGGGTTCTGCCGGATTGCCGAGGGATGATTGTGGCCGCCCCGGATATTGATGAAGCTGCCGCAATGGGAGATGACGTTGCCGAAGACGTCAGGACGTGCCCAGGCTGCTGTGAACGCGCAGTTGCCGCCCGAACTGATGCCTACAAGCACTCGATCCTGGGGAACTGTGGAGACATTGAGGTCCCGCAGGACATCCGGAAGGAATTCGTCCGTGAGGAATCTGGCATAGTCGCCGTTGATGGAGTCGTACTCGATGCTGCGGTTGTCAGTTCCACCAAAGTGGGGATATCCCGGGCCTTGCTCGCCTGCTTCAATGAATATGGCCACCGTAACCGGGATCTCGCCCTTGTTGATGAGGTTGTCCAGGACGATATCCGCGCTGGCCTTCGGTGCCAGATACAGATTGGCATCCTGAAAAATGGCAAGGGCGGCGGGCTTGTCCGGGGTGTATTGAGCGGGGACGTAGAGGTAATAGCTCCGTTCCACGCCAGGGTAAACGCTTCGCCCTGTGTGACGTCCCTTTGTCAGCGTGCCTTGAGGGGTCCCTGGCTGTCGCTCGGAATCCGGACCCAGCGAATAGGTCGGCTTGGTGTCGTCGGCGAGGACATAGGCAGAAGCATCCTTGCCAGAGATTGTGAGGTCATCCTGGTAGTCGTTTTCCTGCCGGTAATCAGCATCCGGGGTCTGGCCAATGTCATCAGTCAGGCGTAGTTCGGTGTCCGGGGAGTGCGTCATCGTAATCCTTTCAATGAGAGGTGAATCCGCCGTCGATGATGAGTTCTGTTCCGGTGATGAACTTGGCCTCATCCGACGCGAGGTAGAGCATGCCATACGCGATGTCGGAGGCTTCCCCCGCGTGGGGCGGCAAAGGAACGGTTTCAGGGTTGGCGAGCGATTCCCTTGTGAGCCCGTAGCCACGGGTCAGGCCGGTGTCGACCGGACCGGGATGCACTGAATTCACCCGGATGTTGTCCTTTGCAAACCACTGGGCAACGTGTTTTGTCAGGGAGCGGACTGCCCCCTTCGAAGCGGAGTAGGCCGCACTGCCGCCATCCGAGGCGCCGCCGACAATGCCGGCGATCGATGACACGTTCACGATGGAACCGGCGCCCGCGGCCTGCATGGCGGGGATGACGCTCTTCATTCCGAGCCAAGGTCCGGTGACATTGATGGCCATCACCTTGTTCCAGTCGTCAAGCTCGGCTTCGAGGACACCTTTCGCCATGGCAATTCCGGCGTTGTTGATCAGGATGTCGATCGTGCCCCACTCGGCGAGGACGTCCTCGACTACACGCTTCCAGTCCTCGGCAGAGGAAACATCGTGCGTGCGTGCAATGGCCTCGCCGCCGTTTTCGGTGACTTCCCCGACCGCCTGTTGCAGTGCCTCCCCGGAAGTGTCCGTGGCCACTACCCGCGCCCCCTCGGCTACGAAGAGCTTGAGGGCGGAGAGACCCATTCCGCTGGCTGCGCCCGTGATGACGGCGACCTTGCCGGCCAATCGTGACATGTCATCTTCCTTCTCTGATGGTTGATCTGTGAGCAGATTTTGCGGACGCGGATATGAGACAGCTCAGGCTTCTCCTGACCGCTTCCGAGACCGTGTGTAGGCGTCCAGCGAGACGGCGGCGAGCACGATCACACCAAGGGCCACCTCTTGTGTTGCCTGCGGAAATGCCAGGATGTCAAAGACGTTGTTGATAGTCCCAAAGATCAGGATGCCGACGAGTGTTCGCCACATGGCGCCTTCTCCGCCGAGCAATGAAGTTCCGCCGATGATGACGATCGCGATCGAGTTAAGCGTGACTCCAACGGCCACGCCTGGCTGTCCGACGCCGATGACCGACCCCAGGACGATTCCCGCGAGGGTTGCCAGCATCGCTGTCAGCACGTAGGTACTTGCCCGGAGGGACACCACGGGCAGTCCGGCCAACCGTGCGGCTTCGTTGTTGCCGCCGATTGCGTAGATGCCCCGGCCGTAAACCGTTCTGGAAAGTGCGAACCATCCTGCCGCTACGAGGACAGCAAGCAGCCAGACGGAGAGCGGCGCCCCGAGGAAGTCCTTGTCCGAGAGGAAGTCGTAGCCGCCTGCGGCCATGGGAACCGGTTTGGAGTTCGTGAACAGCAAGGTCAGGCCGCTGAACAATGAGGCTGTCGCGAGAGTAGCGATGAACGCGTTCACTTTCGCTTTTGTGATGAGGAGGGCATTGACCAGGCCGAGAAGGAATCCGATCACCAGCGTGATGAGTATCGCCAGACCCGCAGGCATCATGTGGGACAGCGTTGCGTATGACACTCCGCCGATGGCCAGCACAGCGGCCACCGAAAGGTCGAAACCTCCGGCGATAATAATGAACGTCATCCCTACGGCGATAATGCCGACAGGTGCATTTTGGGTGAGGATGTTGACGAGGTTTCCTGGGTTGAGGAAGCGAGGATTGAGGCTGATCGCCGTCATCACGAGGATGATGAGCACCCAGACCATCCCGAGGCTCGCTGCTCTCTCCCGTAGATTGACTCTTCTCTTTCTCGTGACGGGGGGAGCAACGGTGTTATCCGGGCTGGTGCCCCTGTCGATGGTGGCGCTCATGCGTTCTCCTTCAATCCGAATGCAGCTTTCAGTACGTCTTCCATGGCGATCTCTTGATCGCCGTTTCGATCCAGCAAGCCCATGCTTTGGCCTTTGGCGACGACGAGTACACGGTCCGAAACGGCCAGCACTTCCTCGAGTTCGGATGAGACCACGATGACGCCGACGCCGTCGTCCGCCATTTTGCGCAGGCTCTCAAGCAACTCGCCCTTGGCGCCGATGTCTATACCGCGTGTGGGCTCGTCAGCGAGGAGCACTTTCGGGCGGTCGTACAACCACCGTGCCATCAAGAGCTTCTGTTGGTTGCCGCCGGAAAACCGGTCGCTCCGTTCACCCAGCCGGGCTATCGGGAAGTTCAGCTTCGAGGCAGCCTCGGCAACCATGGCACGCAGTTTCCTTCGCCCAATTACGCCGCCTGATGAGGCTGCGCCAAGATTGGACAGGGCAATGTTGTCCGCGGCATTTCGGGGCATGACCAGGCCCTGCCCCTTACGGTCTTCCGGGATCAAACCGATTCCCAGCTTGCGGGCCGCTCGAACTGTTCGCGGCCAGGGGGACTGGGCCCCCGACAGGCGGATGGTTCCCCGGGCAGTCGGTTCCGCGCCGGCAATCGCCCTCAGCAACGTCGAGCGGCCTGAGCCTACAAGACCGGCAATGCCGAGTATCTCGCCTGGCTTCACTTCCAGGTCGATGTTCTCTATGACCCCCGGCACAGTAAGACCGACCACTTCAAGGACGGGCGCGAGAGACGGGTCAATCGATTTCTGGTGGGTACCGGCCGGCTTGTCCATCAGCACCCGGCCAAGGGTTTGGTCACCTCGCTGCTCGCCAAGCATCGCCCGCACGAGTTCGGCGCGCGAACTCTCTCCCCGGCCGCTCGTGACGATGGCCCGGCCATTGCGGAATACCGTGACTCTGTCGGCCAGCCGTTCGATTTCATCGAAGTTGTGACTGACAATCACGATGGTGACGCCGCGCTTACGCAATCCTTCGATCGCTCTATACAGGGCTTCCCGCTCCTCCACGGCCAGGGACGCGCTCGGCTCATCGAAGAGGATGACGCGAGGATCCACCACCAGCGACCGCATGATCTCAAGCAATTGCTGCTCGGCCACTGACAGGGTGCCGACGGGCACGCCAGCCGGAACGACCTGGACCTCCAGCTGGGCACACAGCTGGACGTATTTGCGTCGCATCTCAGCGGCGGAGAGTACTCCGAACCGGGACAGGACGGAGCCGAGAAAAACGTTCGCTGCTGCATCCAGATGCGGGATGATCGTCAGTTCCTGATAGATGGCCGAGACACCGCTCCGGCGTGCAGCGCGAAGGTTCCCCGGTTCAACTTGTTCACCGAAGACTTCGACGACACCCCCGTCATAGTCGACGCGACCGGCGATAGCGCCCAACGCCGTGGACTTGCCCGCTCCGTTCTCGCCGATCAGTGCATGTACCGTTCCTTCATGGATCTCAACGTCCACATCGATTAATGCGCGTGTGGCACCGTAGGTCTTCGACACCGCTTTAAGTGCGACGGCGATAACCGGGTCCGATTTCGAAGGCTCCATTGCCAGTTCTACTTTCTATGTTGGGCTGGGCGGCGTTCGAGCGAACGACGCCCAGCCCCAGGCTGGTGAGCTGCCGCGCTAGCGTAGCTCGGCGGGCAGTTGTGAAATCGTTTCCTTTGTAACTACGAAGGGATTCTTTGCAGTGCCAATGACCGAGTCATCCACAAAGCGTGTGCCGGCGTCCCCGCGTTGCGCAGCGGCAATGGAGTTGAGGTTTGCCTTCATTTGGTTGAAAGGGAACAGCATTGTGGAGAGCTGGACCGTACCGGCCTCCAATTGTTGGATCTGGAACTTGCCGAAGCCGATGTCCACGACGTGAACCTTCTCCGACAGGCCCGCGTCTTTTTCGGCCTGGATGACGCCCTGTGTGAGGTCGGGCGAGGACGCAGACATGATGAGGGTGGTGTCAGGATGTCCCTGCAGGTACGTCTGCGTCTTGTTGTAGGCGTCAGTCGTCGTCCAGTCCGTGTAGATCGTCTCGACCGAGTAGTCGGGGTTGTCGGCCGTGAGCTTTGCCAATGCTGCTTCTGTGACGCGGGTCTGGGTGTTGACCGCGGGGCCAAGAACAGCAACGATCTTCTGCTTGCCGGGGTTTGCCTTTGCTGCTGCCGCCAACCAGCCGTCGACATAGTCGCGGGTGGTGTTGCTGCCCACGAAGTTCAACGTGCCCGGCGCCCAGACGTCGTCAACGGACTTGCCGGCCTGGTTTTTGCCGTCGTCGCACAGGGGTGAGCCCGAAATCGACGTAAGGATATTCGCCTTTGCGAAGTCATGGGTGAGAAGCTTGCAGGACATCACGCCGTCGAGGGCCATTACCACTGCTGCATCGAAGTTGCCGGAAGTCATCGCAGTCTGCATTTGGTTGAGCTGCTTGTTCGGGTCATAGCCTGCGTCGAACAGGGTCATGTCCATGCCAAGTTCCTTGGCCGTCACGTTCGCTGCCCTCTCCTGCTCCAGCCCGAACTCATTGGCAACACCCGGGATAAAAACGGCGACCTTAAGGCCCTTGCCGGTCTTCAAGTTGACTGTCATGTCATTGCCGACATCGATTGCGACCGTGCCGGCCGGGCCCTGACTGCCCGGTTTACCGGCGTCGTTCCCGGCACAACCGGCCAAAGCCAGCAGCACTGCCGTAGATCCAGCAGCCAACATGACCAGCGACTTCGTTGTACGCATAATTCTCCTGATTACCTGGTGCCCGCGCCTTAGGCGGCCGGGGTGAATGTGATGTGTCACGGAGCTTCATTGCTTCGCGATCTTGATTGGGGCGGCTGGCGTTACGGTGTAAGCCGCCGCAGCGGTCCTCCAGGCGATCTGCGCGGCTAGCGTAGTTCGGCGGGAAGCTGGGAGATCGTGCCATTCGTGACAGTGAAAGGACTCTTCGCAGTGCCGATGACCGAGTCATCCACAAAACGAGGTCCGGCATCTCCGTGTTGAGCCGCAGCGATGGCCTCCAGGGATACCTTTATCCCGTTGTAGGGGAAGAACAGCGTTGAGAACTGGATATTTCCTGCTTCAATCTGTTTGATTGAAAATTCGCCGAATCCCTGGTCAACAATGTGGACCTTTCCAAGAAGGCCTGCGTCCTCCACGGCCTTGACGATGCCCTGTGAGATGTCTGGCGTGTACATGGAGAGGATGAGGCTGGTGTCCGCGTGGCCTTGCAGGTAGGTTTGGGTCTCATTGAACGTGCCGGTAGTCGTGTAATCGGTGTAGATCTTATCCACCGTGTACTCGGGGTTGTCCTGCGCGAACTTCGCCAAGGCAACCTCAATCACGCGTGTTTGGGCGGCGACAGCAGGACCAAGTACAGCAACAACGTTCTGCTTTCCGGGGTTTGCTTTTGCTGCCGCGGAGAACCAGCCGTCGATGTAAGCGCGGGTGTTGTTGCTGCCTACAAAGTTCATCGTGCCCGGCGCCCAGACCTCCTCAACTGACTTGCCGGTCTGATTTGTGCCGTAGTCGCACAATGGGGTGACGTTGTTCACCACAAGAATGTTGGCCTTGGGGTAATCCTCGGTGAGGGTTTTGCAGACTACTGTGCCGTCGAGGGCCTGCACGACTGCAGCGTCATAGCCCCCGGATACGAGCGCGGTCTGCATTTGATTGAGTTGTTGGCTCGGGTTATAGCCCCCGTCGAACAATGTCATGTCCATGCCGAGCTGCTTGGCCGTCTCCTTTGCGGCAAGCTCCTGGGCCTGGCCGTAGGCATTGGCGACGCCCGGGATAAAAACGGCGACCTTGAGGTTGGGGCTTGTCTTCAGGTTGACCTTCATATTGTTGCCGACATCGATTGCGACAGTGTCAGCGGGGCCTTGACTACTCGGGCCTTGAGCGCAGCCAGCCAGGGCCAGCAGCACCGCCGTCGAGCCTGCGGTCAACATCATTCGCGACTTCATTGTTCGCATTTTTCTCCTCGCGTTTCGTCGCAAGCTGTGATTCGTGCGTTCGCCGGGGCCCACGCATCCGACCGGCGCCGTTGACGGCCGAATGTTGGCGGGCTCTCCCACTTGTAGGTCATCCAGACCTCATATCCGTCGGCTTTGCTGATCATCCGACGCTGATGCACACCATCGGAGGCTAGCCAGAGGATCTGGTTGTCGGTCGTCACGGCGTCAACCAACCCAGTTCGGACAGCCCGGCCATTGATTCTTATTTGCACCGTCTCCCCGGTAAGGGGAAGCCAGTCATCTTGCTTGTGGTACGTCATCTGACCTCCGTCCTTGTGATGAGCCGCCTGGAGCAGCTGCAGGTTCTGTTAGTGGCTAACAGCATGGACCTTCGTGGGATCGGTCTCTGTGTCGACTGCATGCAGATCGGTGATGCGCTTGGGTGCCAGCACCGCCCAGATGAGTACGAAAGCAGCAATAATCACGGCCGATGCGATGTAGATGCCAGCAAACGTTGCCTGCGGAATGAATCCATCGGGGCCGGGAACCAGCACGTTCAAGATAACTGCGACTGCAATCATCGCTCCGACGAACTGGATGATGTTTTGCATGCCAACGGTCGTTGCCATGTTGTCCTGGCGACCGGCGGCTGCAACGAGGGTGTATCCAGTGGTCAGGCAGCTGAGGATCGTGAGTGCGTAGAGGAAGACCCACAACCACGACAACCAGACTTGGCCTTGGGCCAGGGCGAGCCCGAGGAAGACAAGGACCGCAGCCGATCCGGAAATGACCAGAACCGTCTTCGGTCCCAGGCGCCGCAGACCCCACCGGGTCCAGAGGTATCCCAGCGCAGCTCCGGGAATCATGGCCAACAATACGTACGAGGAATCCAGTGCAGAGAGGCCATGGCCGTACCCGGAGGACGCCGGCGTCTGCAGCCATGCCGGCAGCACGATAAATATGCCCTGTCCTACCAAGCTGATCAAGAGGATTCCGGAGTAACCGATGAGGGTCTGGCGGATATCCATGTTGCGGAATGACACCAGGGGCTCCTGGGTGCGTCGCTGCTGAACGATCCAAGCAGCCAATGTCACTGCGCTCAGCAGGAATGAACCCAGCACCAACGGTGATGTCCAGCCCTGGCCGGGCCCTTCAGCAATTCCGATCAGGAGTGCCGTGACCCAAACGCCCAGCCCCAGCGCGCCGAACCAGTCCAGCTGAACAACAGCGCGGGCTGCCACGGGCGTTTCAGGTGACATCAGGGCGAGGATCAGCATCACTGCATACAAAGCGAAAGTCACCCAAAAGACGGTCTCCCAGGGCAAACCCAATCCAACGATCAGGCCGCCGGCAATCAGTGCGAGCGGTACGAGGACCGCCATCACCGTCGAAAGCACCAGAGAGACCAGTCGGATTTGGCGTGCGGTAGCCCGTGGACGCAGCAAACCCCAGCTAAGCGGAATCGTGACAGCGAGGCCCATCAGGAACCGGCCGGCGACCAGAGGCAAGAAGCCATGGACGGTGGCACCCAGGGCGCATCCCAACAGTGCCAGGACTATTAGCGTGATGAGAACTTTACGATGCCCGAAAATGTCACCCATCCGGGCGGTCAGGCTAACGGAGATCACGCTCCCCATCATCAGAGCGTTAAGGACCCAGCCGATCTCCGAACCCGTTAGTCCTGACTCGGTCGCAATCACCCCAATGAGCGGAGCGAGGATTCCGTATTGGATGTCAAGTGTTATGCCGCTCAGCAGGAGCAGGGCAATTATTGCTGTGCTTTGGCCGGTGCGGGACTCGACCAATGTTGTTTGTGTCATCTTTGACTACCTTTTGTTGATATCCAGCAGTCGCTGGTGTCGTTCCTGACCGCGGAGAACCCTGCTTCTTTGCCGGGCCTGCGTAGGCTTCAACGGTAAGGTGGTCCGGCCCCGGCCCGGCACGGCAATCAACGCCGTCCACATGGGAATGTACGCCAAGGTGTGTCGCGGTTCACAGAGGATCAGGAACGTTCGAGAGAGCGGTGGGAGCAGGCCTAGGCCCCGGAGCTGACCTTGCTCTTGTACTGGGAAGCTTCCCGGTAGGCCGTCGGTGGCATCCCCTTCCACCGCTTAAAGGCGATGGTGAAGCTGGCAGGCTCTGTATAGCCAAGCCTGCGCGATATCCTCGCTACCGAAAGATCCGTATTCGAGAGTAAATCGGCGGCGAGATCACTCAAGGTCTTGTCCCGGAGTTGGGCGAAGTCATCCCCAGTAAGTTCGAGCTTGCGTTGCAGCGTGCGGGGGGAAACCCGAAGTGTTGCGGCCACATTTGCCAGTTTGCGGTTGAGCTCCGGCGCAGTCCGTATGGTCTTGGCGACAGTGTCGGCCCAGTCTCCGGTCGCCCTTAGAGTATCGACAATCTGGGTATCCGCCTTGATCCATGCCGCATGCTGAAAGGCGTTACCAAAGGGAAGTTCCTGTGCAGACGTTGCGGGGTCCCACCATAGCCGCAGTGTCTCGGCACCGCATTCAATGCCGCAGGGGACGTTGCTCGAGAGCTCGGGGGAGGCTTCCGGGAGAGGGAATTCAATCCGGGTGAAGGGGAAAGGGCTGCCATAGAGCCAGGTGAAATTTCGGGCAATGAAACAGAGGTCGCGGTAAACGCTGAAGGGGATCAGCTCTTCCGGGGCATCGGGGTAGGTGAACTCCATCCCCGTTACCGCGCCATCCGCTGTCCTCAGAGACGTTAACTCGAACAGGGCAGGGCCATAGTCAGTAGTACTTGCAACATCAACCCACGCCTCGATGGTCGGTGCAGTAGCGAGGGCCAATCCTCTAACTCCGAAGGAGCCAAGTGAGTAGGCACGTGCGGCCCGCACCCAGAGATCCACACGATCTCCTGTGAGACCAACGAACTGAAGCTGGAAGGCCAGCTCCTTCCTGGCAGGAATAGTACCTCCCGGGCGGTTCACCGCGTCGGGGTCTATTTCCGCATTCGCCAGGGCAGTTTGCCAATCCAAATCCGCATCCTCAAGCAGCCCGCGCAGTATGTGCACGCTGAAGTTTGGCACGCGCAGGTTCTGATATGTTCCGCCTTTCACCGTCGCCACCCTCTGCCGCAGTCATAATCCGAGTACCAGAAGCCTCGTGAAGTCATGTCAGTAGCTTTGCATCTCCGGCGGGGCTGAAACGCTCACGAGGTGACGTTTGGCGCGGTTTCCCATCTACTTGGCGTCACCTGTCATGCCGGTCCAACGCTGCAGGCTCCTAACGTTGAAGCTAGCCAAGGCTCCGCAGTGGAGCCGAACAAACAACCCAACAAAGAGAGGGAACGAGATGACACGCGAAGAAGCCTTTACACTCTGCCCTTCCGACTCCTACGTGGAGCTCTACGGCAACCAGTGGCTCATCGTTCCGTTTGCACCGGTCGCCCAGCCTCAGTTCTTTATCTGCACACCAGGCCAGCGAACTCCCAAGCACGGTAATTGATCCTGCCTTCGAAGCCACAGCCGCAAAAGCCTATGGGGATCATTCATCTTGTGATTGAGTGAAGCATGGCTGCCCCGATTGAGGATTATGCGCTGCTTTCGGATCTCCACACTGGACCCCTTGTTTCCCGCCAGGGCAGTGTTGACTGGCTCTGCTTCCCGCGTTTCGACTCGCCGTCGCTCTTTGCCTCCCTGCTCGGGCATGAAGACCATGGCCGGTGGCTGCTGGCCCCGAGTCCGCCGGAGGCAGTTGTGGTGGACCGTCACTATATTGAGTCGACGTTCGTACTCCAGACAACGTGGCAGACGAATTCCGGAAAGGTCCTGGTGACGGACTTTATGCCGGTTGGTGCCGCCCATCCATCACTCGTCCGGCGGGTCACTGGACTCAGCGGGACAGTTCCCATGCACCAAGAGATAAGAATTCGGCCCCAATATGCCACCGTCCTGCCTTGGGTAAGCAGGATCCGCGACAGCGCCGACCCCGGCGCCGAAATACTTCTTGCAATGTCCGGCCCGGATGCTCTGTCTTTGCGGGGCGACTTTCTTCCACAGGCCGAAGACCACCGGCATGCGGGGGAGTTCACGGTTGAGCAGGGACGGAATGTGGACTTTCACCTGACATGGTTCCCCTCCTACCAGGACGTGCCGCCGGCCATCAACATTGATGCAGCCCTGGACGACGCCATCCACTACTGGACGACGTGGGCGGCCAATTGCCGCTACGACGGGCCGCATCAGGATGCAGTCAAGCGATCACTTCTGGTCTTACGTGCCTTGACCCACTATGAGACGGGCGGCATTGTGGCCGCTCCCACCACTTCCCTGCCGGAAGAGTTTGGCGGACCACGCAACTGGGACTACCGCTACTGCTGGCTTCGAGATGCATCGTTGACACTTGAAGCCATGCTGACGCACGGCTATGAATCCGAAGCCCTGAAGTGGCGCAACTGGCTTCTGCGTGCGCTGGCCGGCGATCCGGAAGACCTGCAAATAATGTATGGCGTAGGGGGCGAACGGGACCTGACAGAAAAGGAACTCCCGCACCTGCCGGGCTACCAGGACGCCAGACCCGTTCGAATCGGCAATGCAGCCGTCTCCCAGCATCAGGCCGACGTCGTGGGGGAAGTGATGGTGGTACTGGAGAGGCTTCGCTTGGCCGGGGGCAAGGAAGATCATTTCTCCTGGGCCTTGCAGCGCGCCCTTCTTGGTTCCGTGGACAAACACTTCGAAGACAAAGACCTGGGATTGTGGGAAATGCGCGGCGCACCGCAGTATTTCACGCACTCCCGGGTCATGATGTGGGCGGCCTATGACAGCGGGGTACGGGCTGTCCGGGACCACGGATTGCCTGGGCCGCTGGAGGATTGGGAGCGGCATCGGGATCGGCTCGCCGTAGAAATAACGGATCTCGGATTCAACCGTGAACTTAATTCCTTCACTCAGACTTACGGTGGTGAGGCGACGGACGCGGCCCTGCTGGTTTTGCCGCAGGTAGGCTTTCTCGCCTACGACGACGAGCGGATGTTGGGAACCGTCGCCCAGCTGGAGAAGGAGCTACTCACCTCTGATGGATTCCTGATGCGCTACCGCACTGAGACGGGCGTCGACGGGTTGGCGCCCGGAGAACATCCATTCCTTGCCTGTTCCTTCTGGTTGGTGGAACAGTACGCACGCTCAGGCCGACGGGCAGACGCCAAGAACCTGATGGGCGCCCTGGTGGGACTTTGCAATGACCTCGGTCTGCTGAGCGAAGAATATTCAATGAACGAAAAACGCATGGCGGGAAACTTTCCACAAGCCTTTTCCCACCTGGCCCTGATACGCGCCGCAGACGCCATGCACAGCGAAAGCGTCTAAGCCGTGGAACCCGCGTTGTTCTTGTATCGGGATGCTTCCCTGTAGGCCGTCGGTGGCATCCCATTCCATCGTTTGAAGGCGATGGTGAAGCTCGTTGGGTCTGTGTAGCCCAGGGTACGGGATATCCGTGCCACAGAGTGGTCCGTTTTCGAGAGCAGATCGGCGGCGAGGTCACGGAGGGCCTTATCCCGGAGTTGGGCAAAGTCGTCACCGGTTAGTTCGAGCTTGCGTTGCAAGGTGCGCGGGGAGACCCGAAGGGTTGCTGCCACATTTGCCAGTTTGCGGTTGAGTTCGGGCGCGGCCCTAATAATCTTCATGACAGTTTCGGGCCAGTCGCCGGTCGCCCTGAGGTCGTCAAGAATCTGGTGATCCGCTTTAAGCCACGCTTCGTGCTGGAAGGCGTTTCCGAACGGGAGCTCCTGGACCGATGTTGCGGGATCCCACCAGATTCGCAGTGCATCGGAGCCACAGTCGATGGGGCAGGGGACGTAGGGGAGAACCTGGGGGGAGGCTTCTGCGAGAGGGAATTCGACCTGGGTAAAAGGGAAAGGGCCGCCGTACATCCACGTGAAAGTTCGGGCAACGACGCAGAAATCGCGGTAGACGCTGAACGGGATGAGCTCCTCAGGGGTATCGGGGTAAGTGAACTCCATGCCAGTCACTGTGCCATCCAATGTCCGGAGGGGCCTGATTTCCATCAGGCCGGGGGCGTAGTCTGTCGAACTGCCAGCTTCTACCCAGGCCCCGATAGTCGGTGCGGTAGCGAGGGCCAATCCGCGAATTCCGAAGGATCCCAGTGTGTAGGCTTGTGCAGCCTTAATCCAAAGGTCGACGCGATCCTTTGTGAGTGCCACGAATTGTAGTTGGAAGGCCAACTCCTTCTTGGCGGGAATAGTGCCTCCCGGGCGGTCTATGGCATCGGGGTCGATTTCTGCGTTTCTGAGCGCAGTTTGCCAATCAAGATCCGCGTCCTTCAACACTGCGCAGAGTCCGTGAACGCTGAAGTTCGGTAGCCGCAGATTCTGGTAGGAGCTTAGTTTCACTGCCGCCCCCTTTCACCGTTGACGAAGAGGCGCTCCAGCATTTCAGGTTCGCGAGGCGAGGGGCCGCAGCGGCGCAGCATGTGAAGCACGTCACCAGCTTTGCATCCCATGCCATGTATTCACAAGAGGCCCCAGCCTGACGCAGTTTCCCATCTGTTTGGCATGTCTTGCCATGCCGCCTACCTCACCTGCGCACCTAACGTTGAAGCCCTAAGCAAGGGCCGGCAGTGAAGCCGGCGAACTGATATCAAAGGAGATCCGGTGAGCTTATCCATCACCCAAAGCCTTGAACCTGCAGTCACTGCCGACGAATTCAAGGCGGCGTTTCGCAACCATCCCGGTGGTGTTGCTGTCATCACCGCTGATGCGGGCAACGGGCCTGTCGGCCTGACGGCAACGTCTGTCATTTCCGCCAGTGCCGAACCCCCCATTCTGGCCTTCTCAGTATCGGAATTTTCCTCCAGTACCCCGACCATTCTGGCTGCAGACACCGTCGTCGTGCATCTATTGGGCGCTGATCAGGTGGACATTGCCAAACTCTGCGCCACCAGCGGGATCGATCGCTTTGCTGACACCTCTCTCTGGTCCCGTCTCGAGTCGGGGGAGCCCTACTTTGTGCAGGCCCAGACTTGGATCCGGGGAAGGATCATCAACTCGATGGCCGCCGGAGGGTCCACCATCGTGGCGGTCGAGGCGCTTCAGGCTTCTCCGGCGCTCTCAAGTGAGGCAGCGCCCGCGGACCCGCTGGTCTATCACAACCGGACCTGGCACGTCCTTGGGGATGCATCCCAAATCTGAAACGTG
This sequence comes from Arthrobacter sp. 21a14, assembly GCA_050627125.1. Classification (GTDB taxonomy): domain Bacteria; phylum Actinomycetota; class Actinomycetes; order Actinomycetales; family Micrococcaceae; genus Arthrobacter. Next base: position 3,343,691 of record CP192487.1, read on the forward strand.
ACCCTGCCGGTCATAGCGATTCCAACCCCTTCTGCACCCAATTTCAATCTTCCCGAAAGGACGGCGATTATGAGCATCGCATCCAACGAAACTTCCACCGACCAAGCCGTTGATCGCGACTTCGTCGCGGATTACACAGTCGAGCGTGACAAGGGCCCGATGGTCGGAAGCGACAACGCTTTCAAGGTCGCGATCTTCGGGGCGAACGTGTCCACTGGCCAAGGCGGCCTGAACTTCGCCGAGAACTCCATCAAGCTTGGCAACTGGGGCGAGGTGCAGCATCTCGCGCAAAAGGCGGACCGGTACGGCTTGGACGGATTCATCCCCATCGCTCGCTGGCAGGGGCTCGCTGGTCCCGACCGGCCCTGGGGTCGTCAGTTCGAGACGTTCACCTGGGCGGCAGGTATCGCCGCGGTGACGCAGAACATTCAGATCATCGCCACCTGCAACGTGCAGTTCATCAACCCCGTGATGGGCGCGAAAATGGTGACAACCATTGACCACATCAGTGGTGGTCGCATGGGGCTGAACGTGACAGCGGGCTACTTCAAGCCCGAGTACGACATCTTCGGCGTCGAACTCCCAGAGCACGATGTGCGATACGAGCTCGCCGACGAGTGGATTGAGATCGCCGAGCGGCTGTGGGCGAACGAGGAGCAGGAGTTCGACTTCGACGGCAAGTTCTTCAATCTGAAGGGCGCGCAGGCGCACCCGAAGCCCGTGCAGTCCCCGCGCCCGATGGTGATGAGCGCCGGTTCGAGCCCAGCAGGGCAGGAGTTCGCCTTCAAGCACGCAAACGTCCTGTTCGCGTCGGTTGCCAGCGTCGAACACAGTGGCGAGCTGACACCGAAACTGCGGCAGAAAGCCGACGCCGCTGGACGCGAGGATCTCGGCCTGTGGGCTGGCGCGCACATCATCGTCAAGGACACCGAGAAGGAAGCACGCGCCTACGCGGACTACGTCACGGAAAACACTGACTGGGAGAGCGCGCTTCGCTATCGCGAGATCATTCGCAGCGGCACGCAGAGCTTCAACTGGGATGAGTACAAGCAGTCCGAGGACTACAAGCGTGACGAGTCCGTGAGGGCCTTTGGCCGCGCGGCGCTTATGCCCATCACTGGTACTCCCGAGATGGTCGTCGAGGAGCTGCAGAAGTTGCAGGCCTCGGGCATCACGGGCATCTGCACCGGCCTCGTCGACTATGACGAGGGCCTTGACCGGCTGAACGAGCAAGTCTTCCCGCTGATGCGCGAGGCGGGCCTGCGCGCCTGACCACTAAGCGCCCAACCGCGAAGCGTCCATCCACGAAGGAGTGAACACAGATGACTTTTCCTGATCCCAAAAAATTCCAACTCGTCGTCGCGGGACCGAACGAAGCTGGCGAGGCCGACTTTCTCGAAGTCGGCCCGGCCGCCGAGTTCGACTTCCCCGGCGTGGCAGCGGGTGCCTTTTACTGGGCTGTTGACGGGGGCCACAGCAAAACGAACATCGGCGCCCCACCAAGCAAGGTGGCCTTGGCTGGACCCAACGGATCCACCTTCGGTATCAGCAGCTTCCCTGCACACTCTTCCGGGGAGGTGGACGCAGAGACGCTGGACGAAAGCATGAACGCCACCGACGACGACGGCGACGCCGGGATGCACGCGAGCGACACCATCGACTACGAGGTGGTTATCTCGGGCAAAGTTGACCTCGTTCTCCCGGGTGGGAAGAAGCGGACGCTCGTGCCGGGAGACCTGCTAGTCATGGCCGGGGTGCCCCATGCCTGGAAGAACCCGTACGACGAAGACTGCGTCTACGTCGTGGTAACTGTGGGTTTCAACACCCCTGAGGTGGCATCATGAGTCTGACCTCACCGGGCAAGGCGCTGCGTGCCGTCTTCGACAGTCCCCAGACGGCCCTGGTGCCGTTCGGTGCCTTGCCACTCCACGCACAGATGGCGCAGCATGCAGGTTTCGACGCGTTCCAGCTCTCCGGCGGCATGTCGGCCTGGTGGCAGGGCGTCTCCGACACTGGATGGCTCACCCTGACCGAAGTGGTTGAGCATGCAAAACGTACCGCCCGCGCCGCTGACATTCCGATCTATTGCGACGCCGATACTGGCTTCGGTGCACCGATCAACGTGCAACGCACAGTGTCAGAGTTCATTGATGCCGGCGTCGCCGGAATCCACATTGAGGATCAGCGGGAGCCCAAGAAATCAGGCGGCGTAGCCGGGATCGAATTGGTTTCGGATGCCGAGGCTATTGGAAGACTGAATGCCGCCGTCGATGCCCGCGACAAATTGGACAGCGATTTCGTTATCGTTGCCCGCACCGACGGCTATGGTGCCGCCGGCGGTGGCGTGGACGAGGCGATCCGCCGCGCGCAACTCTACAAGGCCGAGACCGGTGCGGACGTCATCTTCTACGAGGGATTCCATACCTGGGAGCAGGCCGAACTCGCGCTGAAGGAGACACCCGGGCCCGCCTACGCCGTCGGAGTTCCGTTGATCGGCCGTAAGACCGTCGCCGAGATGACAGCGCTCGGCCAGGCGATCCAGCCTGTGGCCTTCGTGCTTCCGGGGGTTAAAGAGGTATGGCGCTTGCTCATGGAGGTCAAGGAATCAGGCGAGGCCACACCCATCGGGGAGTACATCGACCACCTGAATGAGGGCCCGGACAGCATCGGCTGGGGCGCAATGTTGGGCCGTCCCCTCACCGACTACGTGCGTGAAACCGAGGACAGGTTCCTCCCGCAGGAGGCGCGCCGTGATTATGACAACAACGTCCATGTTGGAGAGAACTACTAATGAATGAGGAGAAAGAGATGATGAAGGACAAAGCCGGTCTCGTCACCGGTGCGGGCTCGGGCATTGGCCGGGCAGGTGCCCTGGCGTTCGCGAAGAATGGCGCGCGCGTAGTGGTGTCCGATATTGATGAGGCCTCCGGGCGCGAAACGGTGGATCTCATCACGGAATCCGGTGGAAAGGCTGTCTTCTTCCAGTGCGATGTCAGCGATGAGGAGCAGGTCAAAGGCCTCGTCGACGCGACCGTGTCGAACTTCGGGCAGCTGGATTTCGCTTTCAACAATGCAGGGATGAACGGTGTCTTCGCACCTATTGGGGAGACTGACAGCGAGACCTGGGATCGAGTCATGAAGGTGAATCTCTACAGCACCTTCTACTGCCTCAAGCACGAAGTCAACGCGATGGTGAAGACTGGAGGCGGCGCGATCGTGAACACAGCTTCTGCTGCGGGCTTGATCGGTATCGCAAACAACGCGCCTTACACTGCCTCGAAGTTCGGCGTCGTCGGGATGACAAGGAACGCGGCCATTGATTATGGGCCCTTGGGCATCCGTATCAACGCTCTCACGCCGGGGTCGACGACGAGTCCCATGATGAAGAACGCCTTCGAGCAGAACCCGCCCGAATTCCGGGAAAGGATCCTGTCGGCGATTCCGATGCGCGGGCTGGCTGAACCCGAGGACCAGGCAGATGCGGTTGTGTGGCTCTGCTCGGAACAAGCCCGCATGGTTACCGGAATTTCCCTGGCGGTCGACGGCGGCTGGCTGGCTGGAAAGTAATGGCAACGCCTGCCGGCTTCCACAAGAAATGGAGTAACTGAAAAATGAACAATCTTGATTTCAAGGGCCGGGTGGCAATTGTCACGGGTGCCGGACAGGGAATGGGCCGTGAGCACGCAAAGATGCTCGCCTCCCGCGGGGCGCGCGTCGTCGTCAACGACGTCAACGTGGCGAACGCCTCCGAGGCCGTGGCAGAAATTACCGACGCCGGCGGCACGGCAGTGGTTGACAGCAATAACGTTGTCACGAACGCGGCTGACATAGTCCAGACCGCACTGGACTCCTTTGGGCAGCTCGACATCGTCGTGAACAACGCCGGGATCAACGCTTTCGGCCGTTTCTGGGAGATGGAGCCCGAGACGTGGTGGCGCATCTTCGATGTGGCCGTCAAGGGCGTGGTTGGAGTCTCGCGTGCTGCCATGCCGCACCTCATTGCCTCGGGCAGTGGCCGGCTTATCAACATCTCGTCGAACGGGGTCATGGGTGTTCCGACCGACTCGGCCTACAACGCTGCCAAGGCCGCGATCTGGGGTCTGGGTATTACCCTCGCGGCCGAGGCCCGTGAGGTGGGAGTTCAAGTCACCACCCTGATGCCGGTTGCCTTGACACCGATGACGGAGGACGCCTTTCCCAATCCCGTCGTCAAGGACGCCATGCGCACCAATGTTCCGGCGAGCTCTGTGTCTGCGTTCGTGACGTGGCTGGCGCACCAGGACACGACAGTCTTCGGCGAAACGTTCGAGATCGCCGGAGTGGCTGCCGGTCGCGTGGCCATTGCCGGCATGCCGCGAATGAAGGTCGAATCACCTACGCCCGAGAGTTGGTCCGACAGCGGGGAGGCGCTCATGAAGGACGGCGAGCTGCGGGCATTCCGCAATGCGAGCGAGTCGTTCCGCGACCAGATGGTGTACTTGGCGCCCGAATTGGACACGGTGCTCCCAGTCGACGCAGCGGACGTTTCGCGGTGATGCTCGCGGCATCAATTACCACGTAGGGGCAAGTTCAAGGCCGGAACCGGCTCACAAACAAGACAAGGATTCTCATGAAGATCGGCATTGTAGGAGCAGGATCAATCGGAGCGACACTCGCCCGCAAACTCAGCGGAGCTGGCCATGATGTGAAGGTTGCTAATTCCCGCGGCCCTGAAACCATCAGTTCGGACATTGTGGCGGCGGGAGCCAAGCCAGTAGAGGCAAGCAGCGTCGCCACCGACGTCGATGTCCTCATCACGTCCATACCGCTCAGCCGGATGCCGGAGGTCAAAACCCTTATCGAGGACCTCCCGGCCCACGCGGTCATCGTCGATACGTCCAACTACTACCCACTACGTGATGGACGGGTGGATGCCCTGGAAAACGGGATGGTCGAAAGCGTCTGGATCACCCAGCAGCTCGGGCGTCCCGTTGCCAAGGCCTGGAACGCCATTACGGCTGGGTCTTTCGAGGCCTATGGACGTGAAGACGGCGATCCCGATCGGATCGCGATCCCGATCGGATCGCGATCCCTGTGGCCGCGGATCGCGACCACGACAAAGCGGTGGCGATGGCCCTCGTCGAGGAAACCGGCTTTGACGCGGTCGACGCCGGATCCCTGGCGGAGTCTTGGCGCCAGCAGCCCGGATCCCCCAGCTACTGCACCGATCTCACCCGCCAGAAGATACCCCACGCCCTTGCTTCAGCCGATAAGGCGCGGAGCCCACACCGACGCGACATCGCTCTTGCTGCCATTACAGAACGCTTCCCGAACTATTCGGATGTCACCACCGATTACCTTGTTCGACTTCACCGGGCCCTCTACAGCTAAACCCGTGACTATTCGCCAGCAGCCCCAGGGCCAAGGAGCATCAATGAACCGTAAGGAAGATATCGTCATCGTTGGGGCTGCCCGGACTCCCCAGGGCCGGTTGATGGGTCAGCTCGCCGCGTTGTCCGCCGTCGAGCTCGGCGGCGCTGCGATCGCTGCCGCCCTGGGCAGGGCAGGCATCAGTGCGGATGCTGTTGACGCTGTTCTCATGGGACAGGTAATCCAGGCGGGCGCTGGCCAGAACCCTGCACGGCAAGCAGCTGTAGCGGGCGGCATACCGCTCAATGCCCACGCTGTCACCGTTAACAAGGTATGCCTGTCCGGACTGAGCGCGATCATCGAAGCCAGTCGGCTACTCCAGCTTGGCGAAGCGGAAGTAGTCATCGCAGGCGGACAGGAATCAATGAGCAATGCCCCGCATCTGCTGCCCGGCTCGCGCGCCGGGCAGATGTACGGAGATGCCGTGCTGTCGGACTCTGTTGCCCATGACGGGCTAACCGATGCCTTCGACCACGAGTCCATGGGCCTTAATACTGACCGCGCCAATGACGTACACGGCATCGCTCGTGCCGAGCAGGACAAGGCCGCTGCAGACTCCCATCGACGGGCAGCAGCGGCCCAGAGCGCAGGGTACTTTGATGCGGAAATTGTTCCGGTCAAAGTGCCGCGTCGGCGGGGAACGGCTGAATTGGCAGGCATGGACGAGGGTGTCCGTCCGGACAGCAATGCGGAGTCCCTCAGCAAACTCCGGCCAGCTTTTTCCCCTGGCGGTACCGTAACGGCAGGCAACGCATCGCCGCTCACTGATGGTGCTGCCGCCGTCGTCCTTACCACGCGCGGATACGCAGAGACCCATCGCCTGGAGATCTGGGCTGTGCTCGCAGCTCATGGACAGATTGCCGGCCCCGACACATCCCTGCCGGACAAACCAGCGCAAGCCATTGCGAAAGCGCTCGGAGCCGCGGGCTGGACCGTAGAAGAGTTGGATTTCGTGGAGATCAACGAAGCGTTCGCGTCCGTAGCCCTCCACTCAGCTGCGCAGCTCGGAATTGCGATGGACAAGGTCAACGTGAACGGCGGCGCCATCGCTCTCGGACACCCCATTGGCGCCTCCGGGGCGCGCGTGGTTGTCTCCGCTGTCTACGAGCTGCAGCGCCGCGAAAGGGGCAAAGTTGCTGTGGCACTGTGTGGTGGAGGCGGCCAGGGCGAGGCGCTGCTCCTGTCCCGGACCCGTTAGATGACTGGAGTAATTGAGCCCATGAAGGAGGCTACGCCGAACACCGGCAAAACGGTGGACTGGGCTGCCGAGCTGGACCAACTGCGTGTCCTGGTCGCCAAGCAGGAGCTGAACGAGAACATGATCCGCTATTGCCGGGGCATGGACCGGAAGGAACTGGACCTGATGAAGTCCACCTACTGGCCTGAGGCGACTGAGGATCATGGCATGTATATGGGCCTGTCCCATGACTTCTGCGACTGGGCCTATTCCATGCGGCGGGAGTCCTCCCACAAGGCCAGCCACTACGTGACCAACATACTCATCGACCTCAACGGCAACGAAGCCAAGCGTGAAACAGCGTTCATCTACCGTACGGTTCCAGCCGACGGCGGCCCTACGGACCTGCTTTTTGGCCGTTACCGGGATCTCTGTGAGCGGCGCCAAGGGGAGTGGAAGGTGCTCGCGAGGACTTGCGTCTGGGACGGGGCGCAACGGCTCGGTCCGGAAGCGGACGTAGCCGAGCTGTTTGGCATCCCACCCACGTCGAACTTCGGCGATCGCTATCCGCACGACCCGATCTATGCCACGGATTGGGGAAAAGCATCCCCTGTCCAGACCACGAATGCAAAGGAGCATTTCAATGACTAGCGACCAAATCCTCGCTGGAAAGCACATCCTCATTACCGGCGCCGGTCGCGGCCTCGGCGAGGCTTATGCACACGCGGCCGCAGCGGAAGGTGCCCGCGTCGTCGTCTCGGACATTAATGCCGAAAGTGCCGAGGCTGTGGCGGAGGCGATCAATCGGGAGGGCGGCGAAGCATTAGCCGTCGCGGCCGACGTCACCGATTGGGACAGTTGCCAGCGGCTTGTCTCGGCGGCGGTAGAACGCTTCGGGAAACTTGACGGCCTGGTAAACAACGCCGGTTACTTGGAGACGGTGACGGCCGGGGAGGAGACCCAGGAGCACATCCGCCGCCATGTGGACATCAACGTCTGTGGTACCTACTTCATGTCAGTCCATGGCCTTGCCGCCATGGAGGGACGCGGATCGATCGTCAACGTGACCTCGGGCGCGGTTGTAGGTCTCCGGATGATGAGTGCTTATGCCGCAGCCAAGGCGGCGATCGCCTCGTTGACTTTCGCCTGGGCAACCGAGTTCGGCGCCGAAGGCGGAGATATCCGGGTAAACGCCATGGCACCCCATGCCGACACACCGATGATGACGGCCGGCACCGAGGCGTACACGAAGTTCTTCGGCGGAAACCCCATCGCACCGCCGCCGTCCACAAACGCTCCAGTGGTGCTTTATCTCCTGTCCGACCTCAGCAAGGGAGTAAACGGCCAAGTGGTCCGTTTTGCGAACGGGCATGACCTCATGCTGCTTTCGCACCCGGCCGTCGTCGACTCCGCCCTCACCCGCGAGTCATGGACGCCCCTTGATGTCAGCGCTGCGTTCGATGACGTCCTGCGCGCCAGGATGCAGCCGTGCGGCCAACTGACGTACATGGATTCCCGCATCACGGAGCCAGAACTGACGGAGTTTGCAGGAGTCAGCCAGTGAACGAGCGGAATGAACCCGCGAAGCGCAGCGTCGACGTCCTGATTATCGGAGCTGGTCCGGTGGGACTTTCGGCGGCGATCCTCCTGGGGCGGTTCGGCGTCGACACCCTCGTTGTCGAGCGACGAACCGAGCGGTCGCGCCACCCCAGGTCCCGTGCGGTCAGTTGCCGCACCATGGAGGTTTTTCGCGAACTCGGTCTCGCGGAAGAAGTACGGGCTGCGGCACTTCCTGGCGGACCACGGCGCCTGCTGGGAAGCGATGCCGTATCACCGTGGCGTTCTGTAGTCACCAGCAGCGGTGCTGACGGCCCCGCCGACACCAGCCTCGGTCCGGAGACCCTGGATGTGGTGCTGTGCTCACAGGACGCCCTTGAGCCCATCCTCGTTGACGCGGCCCAGGCAGAGGACACGGTCACGATCGAGTTCGGAAGGACGGTGTCGACGGTTAAGGACACAGGGACAGAAGTGCTCGTGTCCATAGCCGATGATGATGGCTCTGTGGACGTTGCCGCAAAATATGTCATCGCGGCCGACGGCGCCGCCAGCCAGGTGCGCACTGCCCTGGGGATCGGGACGACGGGCGATCAGGACCTGCAGACTGCGGTGAGCGTGCTGTTCCGTTCGCCTGTTATCCAGCGGCGCACGGGCGATCCGTCCAGCTTTATCTATCTCGATAATCCAGAGACCATCGGCGCTGTCGTGATCGCTCCCGTTGACGCGACCGATCGGGTAGCGATGCTGGGCCGCCCACTGGTCATGGACAGGGTGCCCTTCGAGGACATTGACTGGACGACGCAAATACGGGACGCGATCGGCGATCCTCACGAGTCGGTGGAGTTAATGGACGCCCGGACCTGGACTGTGGGCGCCTGGGTGGCAGACAGCTACCAGTCCGGCCGGATCCTGCTCGCCGGAGACGCCGTGCACGTCATGCCTCCATACGGCGGCTTCAACCAAAACACCGGCATTCAGGACGTCCACAACATCGCATGGAAGCTGGCAGCTGTTCTCAAGGGCTGGGCTGATCCTGCCCTCCTGGCCACCTACGAAGTGGAGCGGCGGCCCGTTGCAGTGTTTAATATGGCCGAATCCGTCCGCAACTTCCGATCTATTGTGGGTAACGCCGATGAAGGCCCCCGCTCCTTCCGGCCGGAAAACTTTGTACACCCTGGCCTGGACATCGGATTCCGCTATAACCGTGGAGCGGTAGCGGGACCCACCTCGCCGGATGCCGGCTGGCCGGTGGGAACCTTCACGCCAACTGCTGCCGTGGGTGAACGCGCCCCGCACGTGTGGCTCAACGCCGAGGAAACTGCCTCAACGCTTGATTTGTTCGGACGCGAACTGACCATCCTCGCGCGCTCCGGTTCGGAGCCAGCAAGGGAGGCAGCGCGGCGCGCAGACATTCATGGCATTCCATACCGCTTGGTGACGTTCGGGCCCTCAGGGGACTTCGTCGCTGCCGAGGCCGAGTGGGCGGCCGCCTACCGTGTAAACGGGGACGAGGCCATCCTTGTACGGCCCGATGGTCACGTCCTGGCGCGTTTGGACAGCACGGATCCGGCAACACTGGACGGCGCCCTGCTCGCTTACACCGGCCGGAGGACTGCTCCATGATTCCGGCAGAGTTGGACCTGCCGCCGCCAGCAGGTCCAAGGCAGCACGAAACGCTATTCCTCGCGCGGATTTTTGCCAACGACTATGGAGAACTCGCGCTATTTGTATATATAGTTCATATTACGAGAGTTTAGACGCGTCGGCCGGACGGCCTTATGGAGCGCGACTCATGGCTCAATCACAGAAATAAGGAGATTCACGATGGCGTGGATAACGTTTGATGACTACAAGGACAAGTACGAGCACATCAAATTGGAACGTGACGAGGATGGCATTCTGCTGGTCACGTTCCATACGGATGGAAGCGACGTCGTCTGGGGTGTGGGAGTCCATGACAATGTTTCATCGCTCTGGGATGACATCAGCAGGGACCGGGGGAACCGCGTTGTCATCATCACCGGAGCGGGCGACACCTTCATCGACAAGGAAGCCCCGATTGATAACAAGAACTGGGTAACCCCTGAGATCTGGCTAGGCCTTCATCACGACGCCAAGCGCCTTGTGCTCGGCCACCTCGACATCGAGGTTCCCATGATTGCCGCAGTAAACGGTCCGGCGAGGTATCACAATGAGCAGGCGCTGTTGTGCGACATCGTCATCGCTTCCGAGGATGCCGTGTTCGCCGATCATGCACATTTCTCCCAGGGAAACATTCCCGGCGACGGCATGCAGATCATCTGGCCGCTGGTCATCGGCCTGAACCGGGGCCGGTACTTCCACCTCACCGGCCAGGAGATCACTGCGCAGCAGGCATACGAATGGGGCGCCGTAAACGAAGTCGTGCCCAAGGATCAGGTAGTCACCAGGGCATATGAACTTGCCCGAATGCTTGCCGCGAAGCCTACGCTGACGCTGCGTTCCACGCGGATGCTGATGGTGAACGAGCTCAAAAAGACCATGAATGACGCGGTCAGCCACGGAATGATGACTGAAGGTCTTGTTGCCATGGGCGAAGGCTGGAATCCGACTCCGCTCACCGGACCGGAGCTGGCCGCGGGCGTGAAAACTCCGGCCTGATGCAAACGGAAGCGCCGACGACTCGAGATGTCGTCGGCGCTTTCTGCTCGCGAATCAGTTGCAACAAACTGTCAGGAATAACCGAAGTGGCGGGCCTTGCGGGCCCAGTCTGCCGCATCGATTGCTTCCATGATGGGAATGTAGGCGCCGCCTTCTGCTTCGCCCTCGAGCAACTCACCACGCGCGAGGAGGGACAGATTCTCGCGAAAGCCCGCCACGGCACCGTTCACGGTGTTGATGACCAGCAGCATCTTTACACCCGCGTCTTCGAGTTCCTGGCGCTCTTCCAGGGTGGGATTCTTTACGGTCACCATGACGTACTTGCCAGGAACGACTTCTGAGAGCTTGGGCAGGTCGAGGAGGGGGTAGCCGCACGGATAGAGCATGTCAGCGCCGGCAGCAGAATAGGCAGCCATGCGTTCGGCGAGGTTGTCGAAGCCAAAGCGGCTGGCGTCCGATCGGGCCACGATCACCATATCCGGGGACGTCCGGGCTTCCACGCAGGCACGGATGATGTCACTCATCTCCTCGACGGTTCGAAGTTTGAGTTGCGGCTTCCAGCGCTCACCGCCATCTCTGGGTGTCCAAAAGTGCTTCGTTGCAGGCACCATGTCTTCGACCAGCAGGGCTGCGACGCCGGCTTGCTCGGCAAGTCGGACGCCACGGAACGCTTGAAGGGGTGATCCTCCTGCATCATCAAAGTCGAGAATGAGTGGCAGGTCTGTGACTGCGGTGATGCGCCTGCCGGCCTCGATGAGTTCTCCCTGGGAGATAAAACCGTTATCCGGCACCCCGTAGTGGAAGTTGGAGTAAGTGCCCCCGGCGATAAGCACGACGTCGAAGCCGGCTTGCTCAATCAACTTCGCTGAGAGTGCATCGTAGGCTCCCGGCGCGATGATCATTTTGGAATCCGCGAGCAGTTCCCGGAGTCTTTGCGCGGGTTTCATGGTTATTTCCCTTCATTCCATCCGAAATTGTGGCTAGCACGAGAAAGAAGAAATCCTCGTGGAAAGTAGCAATGTTACTATCGTATCACGGTAGTAACATTCACCATTTGAAAATATCTAGATCAGCAATCCGCAGCTCTCTTCCCATCATGACGACCCAAAGGATGAACGATGCAACAAACCCAGCCTCAAGCGGGAGCAAGCAACAAACAGAGTGAGCCAAGCGTTCACGTCAGCAACTCCGGGGGAGTTCGCATCATGACGATCACCCGTCCGCACAAGCGAAATGCCATTGACCGCCCCACAGCACTGGCGCTTGCAGCTGCGTTCGATGCGTTCGACGCCGATGATTCTGCAAGCGTCGCCATCCTCACCGGCGCTGGCGGATACTTCTCGGCAGGCGCTGACCTCGTATCGGTTGCAGCGGGAGACGTTCCGGTCCTTGAAGGACGTGGTTTCGCCGGCATCACCCGTCGGCCGCCCGTGAAACCCGTCATTGCCGCCGTCGAAGGGTACGCCTACGCAGGGGGATTTGAGCTTGCCCTCGCATGCGATTTGATCGTGGCCAGCTCAACAGCCTCGTTTGCCCTTCCTGAGGTAAAGCGGGGACTGATCGCCGCAGGCGGCGGGCTACTCCGCCTACCGGACCGTATGCCGTATCACATCGCGATGGAGCTGGCGCTGCTGGGAGAGCCGATCACTGCGGCCCGCCTCGCCGAGCTCGGTCTCATCAACAGGCTGACTGAGCCGGGCAAAGCACTCGACACAGCACTCGAACTCGCCGCAAAAATCCAGCTCAACGGACCCGTTGCAATGAAGACTGCCAAGCGCATCATCTCGGAATCGCGGTACGCCGCAGCGGAGGCGCGCTTCGCTGCCCAGGAAGAAATCGTTGCTCCGTTGCGAAGTGGACCGGAAGCGCGTGAGGGTGCCCTGGCCTTCGTGGAACGGCGCGAGCCGGCCTGGGCAGTGGCTGCACAAGGCAACGATCGCCACTGAATTAGCAAACTGGAAGTCTGGCGTGGCTTCCTACGTCATTGGCGTCCTATGCCGTGTCGCTCAGGGTCCGCCCCCTCTTAGCGTTGTTTCAGAGCAAAGATCGGTTGAAATGCCGCAGCACTAACATCCATAAACACGAAAGGCCAAGGCAACGATGCCCGAAAATCACCAGAAATTGCACTTCGGACCGGCACGTACAGAACTGCACGTAGGCGTTGATCTCGAGCGGATGCGTCGAGAACGCGCTGACCGTATGCGGGCCCTGATGCGCTCCAAGGGCATACCTGCGCTCCTGCTCACGGGCGCGGACAACGTGCGTTATCTGACAGGTTTTTGGTGGGGAGAATTCTCGCTCCAGGTGGGCTATGCATTGTTCTTCGCAGATGAGGAACCAATCGTGTTCGCGCCAGCGGGATCCCTCCAGCAAATGCCCGACCAGGCTCCATGGATCACACAGTGGCGCCCAGCCATCTCTTGGCTCGGCGGTGTGGCACCCAGTTCTGCAATTGCCGAACTGTCGGCCGTTTTCGCAGCCCAGATCCGCGATGAACTTGCATCACGATCTCTCGAGGGCGAGCAGTTGGCCGTCAGCGAGATTGATGAGCCCGGTATGAATGCCCTGGCCGATGCGGGAATCCAAACAATTCCCGGGCTCCCTCTCTTGCTCGAATGCTCAACGATCAAGACCGCTGATGAAATCTCCTGCATCTCGATGGCGGCGAGCTTGAGCACTGCAGGGTTTGAGGCGACCCGGGCCGCATTGCGGCCCGGAACCAAGCAGGCCCAGATCGCGTTGATGGCCCGTCGCGCCATTGAAGATGCCGGCGCGGAAGTGGGAGCCGCCCGTCTGCTCTCAGGACCACTGTCGTTCCCCCGTGGGATCAGCGGTGGAGACCGCATCGTTGAGCATGGCGATCTCGCCTACCTCCTCACCTGCGGAACTTCCTACATGGGGTACACCGCGTGTCTCTACCGCCAATACGTCGTGGGCCGCGCCCCAACCTCGGCCGAGCGCTCGTCCTATGCAAAGCTGACGGACCGTTTGGATCTGGCGATGTCGCTCATGAAACCCGGCGCGAGCACAGCTGACGTGGCCTCCGTACTCGCACCGGCGGAAGATCTTGGCTTTCCGTCCGAGGCGGAATGTTTCAGCATCGAACTGGGTCACGGGATCGGCCTGGTCAACGCAGGGTCCCGGGCAATCCACTACAACCCGCCCACCATTACGCGCTCGTGGTCCCTTGACCATCCTGAGGAGATCCAGGAAGGCATGGTCATTGCCATCGAAGGTATCGAAGGGCAGCACCGCGTCGGAGGCGTACGTCTTGAGAATCTCGTTGTCGTGACGGCAAATGGCGCGGAACTGCTTGACCACTACCCGCGCCTGGACATGGTCCAAACTGCCGGGTGATTATCCCCGGCCAGACCGATTGCGAAAGCGAAACACCGAAGGTTGCCATGACCCTGATAGTTGAGAAGCACGTCCCTGTCGCAATGCGCGACGGCGTTACCCTCTCCGGAGATGTGTATCGGCCAAGTGATGGGGAACCGCGCTCCACAGTTCTGATACGAACGCCCTACTGCAAGGATGACCCCGCGCACGCCAACACGTGGATTAACGTCCTGCGCGCAGTGGAAAGCGGCTGGGCGGTGGTGGTTCAGGACGTACGGGGCCGGTTTCGAAGCGAGGGCGACTTCGTTCCTTTTGTGAATGAAGCCGATGATGGTGTGGACACCATCCAGTGGGTGCGTGGGCAGCCGTGGTCCGACGGCAAAGTGGGCATGGTGGGCGGGTCATACGTAGGTATCAGCCAGTGGTTGGCGGCGGCGAAGAATCCTGAAGGCCTCATTGGTATTGTTCCCGCTGTGACCGCCGACGACGTCCATTCCGGTTGGCTTTACGAGGACGACAACGTCGTGTTGGGATTCCTTGCACACTGGGTGTCGATTCTCCTCGCAAGCGCCGGTATGGATGAAAAAAACCGTCCGCGGATCGCAGGCCTGGAGCGGAGCGTCGCAGAGGGGAAAATCCGTACTTTTCACCAACTCATCGACGAGGCGGGGGAATTCGCGCCGTACCTGCGCGACTGGCGGGATCGTAGCCGTTCGCTGGTGGATCCGGAGCTGGCTGGGCACGTTGAGGTGCCGGCGTTTGTCATCGGAGGCTGGTTCGACATTTTCCTTCCAGGAACGGTTGCCAGTTTTGTCCGACGAGAGGCCATGGGTGCGCGGAGTCTCCATGATCGCCTCTTGATAGGCCCCTGGGCGCACGGTCTCATGGGCGGATGGTTCCCGACGCGCTTCTTTGGTCCTGCATCATCGTTTGACAGCCTGGACCCGACCTCCCTCCAGCTCGGGTGGTTGGAGGAAATACGCGACGGCCGCAACCACGCTGACCACCCTGTGAGTGTTTTCTCCATGGGCGCTGATGAATGGCGATGCTTCTCAAGCTGGCCACCGGATGACGCCCGCCGAATGCAGCTTCAATTACGCTCCAGCACGCCGGACCGTGCTGAAACGAGTGCGGATACCTACGGCGTGCTGTCACTGGAGCCACCCGTACCGACAATCGGCGGGCGAACATTCTTCCCGGGCTACAAGGTGGGCGCGAATTCAGGTCCGCGAATGGTGGACGCATTGAGTGCGCGCCACGACGTGCAGACCTTCGTTTCAGATCCACTGTTCGAAGACGTCGAGATCCTCGGGTCGGTCACGTGCAGCCTCAAGGTGGCGGCCACGGGTCCCACGCCTGTGGTCATCAAGCTGGCAACACTGGATGACAACGGCTCCTCGGAGCTGCTCTGCGAGGGGTCCTCATACAGCAGTGGGGACGGTGGAAGCGGGAAGCCAATCACCGTGAATCTTGGATCCACCGCGATCCGGCTTTCGAAAGGAACCCGCTTGTGCGTTTACCTTGCCAGCTCAGATTTTCCACGGTTGGAGGACGGCCCCCGGACATCCCTGGAAGTTTTTCACGGGGAAGGGGGGCCGGTACTGGAACTTGACGTACTACGGCTGGGTTGAGTCTCCTTCTTCTTCGTCGAGGCGACGGGCTTCCATCAGAGCATCGAGGCACACCTGGAAGTGCTCCTCGTTGGTAAATCGATGAAGCGGGACCGTAATCGTCAGAGCAGTGCGGGGGCGTTGCGAGCCTTCGAAGAGAGGAACTGCCATGCCGCAGACGCCCAGGACGTATTCCTGGTGGTCCAGTGCGTAACCACGCGATCTGGTCACCTCAAGATCGGCCAAGAATTCAGGAAGGGTAGTGATCGTATGCTCGGTTCGCCGCGTGAGTTCACCGTCTACGAACCGGATCCGTTCCAGTTGTGATTCGGGACCGAAGGCGAGGAGGGCCTTGCCTGAGGCGCGAGCATGAATGTCGCCGGAAACGCCAACCCTAAGATCCGCTACCCGAACCGCGTGGCTGCCCTCCTCAACGGCGACCACAGTGACAGTGCCGCCTTGCCACGCGGAAAGGTAGGCGCTTTCGCCGGTAGCATCAACCACCATCTTCAAGAGACGCAGCGCCAGGGGCGAGGGACGCCAGTCGTCTTCCACGCGCGAACTAAGATCCAGGATTTTCCCGGCGGCGAGTTTGTAGGTGCGCTCGTTACGTTCCAGATAACCGGCATGTACAAGCGTCGCCAGTAAATGGGAGGTCGTCGCAATGTGCAGGTTTACTGCGCTCGCGATGGACTGGGCCCGCATGGGCTCCTTCGACGCCGCAACGACATCAACGATGTTCAGGGCCCGGGCAACCGACTGAACCAGGTCCTTCGGAGCTTCGCTGTCGGGGGACGGTTTGTCGACTGTCTTAGTTGTACTTGCCATGCGGAAATCATACGCACATGGCGAAAGGAGAGCTACAACGCCATGAGAAAGAGTCGGTACCCGGGGACAGCATTTTATCTGTTGACAACAACTAGAAAGCTAGCATAGTTATTACATTATGAATGCAACTATCACATCAAGAGAGTTTGGGCGGGATGGCGACGCTGCCAGACCCGTTGCGGGAGCGGAATCTGTTCAGTTCGCAGCTCCTGTCCCGATAGGAAAAGTGGGGCAGATAGGGATCCTTGTGCCGGCCCTGGACGAGGCCATCGACTTGTACGGGCGAGCCTTCGGCATCGACGAGTGGACTTGTTACAGCTATGACCAGGAGTTCATGCCCTGGTCACGCTTTGGCGCCGAGGAAGGCGCTTTTGCCATGAAGCTCGCCATGGGCGGGTCCAATCCCCAGATCGAGCTCATCCAGCCATTGGCCGGTCCAAGTATCTATCACGAGTTCACCGAACAGGGGCGCACCGGCCTGCACCACTTGGGCGTCTTCGTGGATAGCTTGGATGACGCGATCACGCTGATGGAAGGGTCCGGATATCGGGTTACGCAAACCGCGCGTGGCTATGGCCAGGGCGGCGACGGCGGATTTGCCTACTTCGATACCGAACGTGATCTCGGCGTCGTGGTCGAGGCAATAGAAGTCCCCGCCCGCCGCAGGCCGGGGACCATCCGACGTACTGGAGGAATGTAAATGTTGGATAGCAAGGCCGTTTTGAGCCCGGTGCGCATCGATAACCCTCTGAAGGCAGAGAGTGTGGCGGTGGTTGGCCCCTCCCGGGACGCATGGAAGACCTCGGGACGGACCTTGGATTACCTCGCCCGGCTCGGCTTCGAGGGGCGGTACTACGCAGTCAGCAGCGTGCACAAGGAAGTGCTCGGTGTACCCACCGTGGAGAGCCTCTCCGACCTCCCCGAGGTGCCCGACGTTGCTGTCCTCGTGGGTCCGGCCGACAGGGTCATCGAGGATCTTCGCGAGTGCGTGGCGCTCGGCGTCCCTTTCGCGGTGGCCTTCGCTGCCGGCTTCGGTGAGACCGGCAGGCACGACCGCGACGAGTTGCTCCGTGCAGAATTGGCCAAGGGCACCACCCGACTTATCGGGCCCAACTGCATCGGCTTTATGCACGTGGGCCGGTCACTGACCGCAACGTTCTCCTCGGTCCTGCAGCGTAGTGCGATTCCGGCAGGTCACGTGGCCATGTTCAGCCAGAGCGGCGGACTCGGAAACGCGCTCATGCAATCCCTTGCCGCACGCGGCGCGAGCGGCTTGAGTGCATGGGCCAGCTCAGGAAACGAGATTTCTACGGGCTTTACCGACTGGGCGCAGTGGTTGGGCGCTGATCCGGACACGCATGTCCTCACCTGCATCGTCGAGAGCTTCAGCGCAAACGACGACCTCGAAGCCGCTGCAACCGCTGCGGGGGACCGCGGTATCCCGGTCATCGTCCTGAAACTGGGACGGTCCACCCGCGGCGCGATGAGCGCCCAGTCGCATACCGGCAAGCTGGCGGGCAGCGGCCGTGTCGCTCTGAGCGTCCTGCGCCACCGTTTCGGAATGGTGTGCACGTCGCCTGAGCAACTCCTTGATTTGACCGAGACGTTCGACGTCTTCCATGGACGGCTCTCCGGCGGTGACCAGGAACTGACGGTCGTCACGACTTCCGGCGCCCAGGTGGGGCTCTGGAACGACCTGGCCGATGACCGCGGCCTGACTTTCCGGGATCTTGAACCAGATGCGCTCCAATCAATCGGCGATGCGGTTGGCAGCAATCACCTCGGCAACCCCATCG
Source organism: Arthrobacter sp. 21a14 (assembly GCA_050627125.1). Lineage (GTDB taxonomy): Bacteria > Actinomycetota > Actinomycetes > Actinomycetales > Micrococcaceae > Arthrobacter. The sequence continues at coordinate 3,362,047 of CP192487.1, forward strand.
ACGTCGGAGTCCAGTCATCCACTGCCGACTACCTGCGCATCCTTGAACGGGTCTTCGCCACGACGTCGGACGGTTGGGTCATCGTGACGGCGACCCGGCTCGCGCACGATTTCGATGAGTTGGCGGCCGGTATCGCCGGGATGAGCATCCCGGCGGGAGTACGCGTCATGGTGGTCCCGTTGTCCGAGGACGACCGGGTCACGGCCGCCCAGGCCGGGATCCTGCGCAAAGCAGGAGTGCTTTCCCTGCCTACAGCGGGGCGTGCGCTGGATGCAATCGCGGCCGCATCTTCATGGGCCCAGGTCCAAAGAACCCGTGCCAACCGCGGAGATCTCGTGGGGACGGCGCTTAAGACGACGACGACTGACGGGACGTCCAACCTGACGTGGCGTGAGGTGGCTGAATCCTTGGCGGAATCCGGTGTCCCTGTGCCCGCCAGTCGCGCCGTCCGTGATGTCGACGGCGTTGTCCGGGCTGCCGAGGAGATCGGCTTCCCAGTGGCGATCAAAATTGACGACGCCGAGATCCTGCACAAGGCGGACGCCGGCGGCGTCTTCATCGGCGTCAACGACGCCGACAGCGCGCGTGCGGCAGCTACCCAGCTCGCGTCCATCCAGGGGGAGGCCGCGACGATCTCCGTCCAATCGATGGCACCCGGGAAGACTGAAGTCCTCCTGGGGCTTCGACGTGATCCAGAGTTTGGTCCGGTCCTCGTCATCGGTGCCGGCGGCGGGATGACTGAGGCAATCGACGATATAAGTATCCTTCCGCTCCCGGTGTCCCGGTCGGAGGTCCGGCAAGCCATCTCTGACGCGCGCGTTGTGGCCACCAGCCTTCGCGGTGAGGCTGGCGGGAAGACCCTCGAGGCCCTTACGAGCACTGTGATCGACATAGTTGCCTGGGCCGAACGGCACGGGAACATCCATGAGTTCGAATTCAATCCCATCCTTGCGGACCCGGCGACAGCAACCGTCACGGTCGTCGATGCTGTCGTCTCAGTCCACACCACCTCGTTAGGACCAACAACATGACCAGCGCAGCTACTGCCGTACCGGCAAAGCAGATCACCGATGAAGACGTCGCTTACATGAAGAGCTTTGTCGGCGAGTCAGCCGTTATCGTGCAATGGAACGAGGAGGCCAGCACCGACTCGATCCGCCACTACGCATGGGGGATCGGCGACGAGAACCCGCTGTGGCTATCCGATTCGTACGCGCAGACAACGCGGTACGGTACCCGGATTGCACCCCCCACCTTCCTCTACTCCGTGTGTGACGCCGAAGTCGCAATGGGCATGTCAGAGGGCCTCCAGGCCATTCATCTTGGTGCCGACCTCGACTTACGCCGGCCGATCCGGCTGGGGGAGCGGGTGCGGGCCCGCGCCTTCGTCGAGGACGTACGCGAACGGGTTGGCCGCCGGTCGGGCCGCCTCGTGGAGCAGGTGGGGCGCACCGATTACTTCGTCGGCGAAGAGCTGGTCGGGATCGTCCGTAACACGATCGTCTGCGTGGCTCGAAGTTCCGAGGCCCAGCGGATGCACGAACCGCGAGATCCGCATGTCTACACGGACGAGGAGAAGGACCAGATCCGAGCCGCGATCCTTGCTGAGGAGATCCGCGGTCAGCGCACGCGTTTTGCTGAGACGGTATCCGTCGGCGATGTCGTGCCGCAGGTGGTCAAGGGTCCGCTCGACCTCATCACCATGACTGCGTATTACGCGGGCGCAATCGGTACCGCCGGCTACCGCGGCGTCGAGACCCGAGTGCGCCAGCAGGAGCGAGTGAGGAACGGCGACCCAAGCGCGCCGACGAACCTCGGTCCCGAGCACTTCCTCTCCGAGCCCTTCCCGAGCTTGGGACACCAGGACGCTGCCATGGCGCATGCGATCGGTATGCCGGGAGCGTACGACAACGGCAACCAGCGCGTGTCGTGGATGTCGCACTGCGTGACCAACTGGATGGGCGACGACGCGGATCTCGTCTCGCTTTCGGTCCGCATTAAGCAGCCGGGTGTCTTCGGCGATACCCAGTGGATCGGAGGCGAGGTCACGCGCGTGTTCCGCGATGAGACCCATGGAGCATGCGCCGAGGTCACAGTGAAGGCTGTCAACCAGTTGGGTGTGGAGACCACCAGTGCTGTAGCGATCGTCGCCTTGGCCGAGACCCGCACGAGTTGACGCTAACCGGGTGGATGACTGGTTGACGCATTTTCCCGCCATATTGGCGTCCATTGCCATGCCGGTCCTGCCCCAGCGGCTCTTAGCGTTATTTGTGAACCGTTATTTGTGAACGAGGATCGGCAAAGAAGCCGACGCACTGACATCAAAGGAGATCCGGTGGGCTTTTCAAACGTACGAAATCAGGCAGACGGGACTGAGGAATATTCCGTCGTCGTGATCGGCGCGGGCATGGGGGGCATCTACGCCCTCCACCGTTTTGCAGATCTGGGACATGACGTCCACGGCTTTGAGGGAGCAGACGGCGTCGGGGGCGTCTGGTATCACAATGCCTACCCGGGTGCCCGCGTGGACTTGGAGAGCCACAGCTACTCCTTCATGTTTGATCCCGAACTTTACGCGGGATGGGACTGGAGCGAACGATACGCAGCGCAACCCGAAATCCTGCGCTACCTGAACTATGTTGCGGACCGCCTCGATGTGCGCCGAAACCTTTCGCTAAGCACCTGGGTGACGTCGGCTGAGTGGCAGCCGCAAGAGAACAAGTACTTGATCAAGACCAATACGGGCCGGACAGTTTGGGCCCGCTACCTGGTCATGGCGACCGGACAGCTGTCAAAGCCGCGCAAGCCGGACTTCCCCGGCCTGGATGATTTCCAAGGTGAATGGCATCAAACCGGCCACTGGCCACAAACCCCCGTCGAGTTTGCCGGCAAGCGCGTGGCAGTCATAGGAACGGGCTCTTCAGGCGTGCAGGCTGCGACTGAGATCGCCAAGACCGCCGGGGAACTCTATGTCCTGCAGAGGACCCCGAACTACTCGATCCCTGCACACAACGGGCCAGCGGACAGGAGGAAGAAGGCCCGGCTCAACAAGAAAGTCCTGCAACTGCGTGATGAGTCATACAATTCCCCCGTTGGGTACGTCATGCAGGGCTTTGCGGGCAAGGCTTCAGACTTTTCCGAGGAACAGCAACAGCAGATTCTCGAGTCGAGATGGGCGTTCGGGGGCCAGACTTTGCTTGGAACTTTCTCGGACCAGGGGACGAACATCGACGTTAATAACGTTGTAGCTGAATTCGTCCGCGGCAAGATCCGCGACATGATCGATGATCCGGAGACCGCGGAGAAGCTGATGCCAACCTCCTACCCAATCGGTATACGGCGCCTCTGCATCGACACCGGGTACTACTCGATCTTCAATCAAAGCAACGTCAGTCTGGTTGACTTGAGAAGTGATCCGGTGGAGCGCATCACCAAGACCGGGATCAAGACCCGGAACAATGAGTACGAGGTTGATCTCATCGTTTTTGCCCTCGGCTTCGAGGCCTTTACGGGAGCCCTGGACCAGGCCAACGTCCGCAATGAGCACGGCCAACAGCCCAGCGACCGGTGGAACCATAAGCCGCAGACCCATTTGGGGGTCATGACGCATGGATTCCCCAACCTGTTCATGCTTACCGGCCCGCAGAGCCCCAGTGTGCTTGCAAACTTCTTCGTGGGGAACAACCAACACGTTGATTTTGTGGCGGACATGATTGCTCACGCCGAAAAGAAGGGCGCTGTCCGCATTGAGGCCAGCCTTGAGGCAGAGCGGGAGTGGGGAGAGCACTGCAATGAGATCGCCGAGCCGCTCCTGCGCCGGGCCGTGGACAACTACATGGTCCACGTCAACAAATACGACGGCTCGCGCTATTTCATTCCGTATGCCGGCGGCTTCGACAAGTACGTCAAAAAGGTCCAGGAAGTTGTCTCCGATGACTACCGCGGCTTCGTGTTTTCGAAGGCATTCGCACCTGGTAATGCAGGACAAACCGGGAATGAAAGCCGGAGCCGCGACGCGGTTCTCTCAGCAAAGTAGATAGACAGCCAACGGGCTCCCCGGAAGCCGGACTGGTCATCCAGTTCAGGCTTCCGGGGAGCCTTTTTGTTCCTGCGGGCAGTGTTCGCCGAGGACATATCTTGGCGCAGTTTCCTTCCTTGTTGGCGCCGATGGCCATGCCGGTGCACCCGCACCCGCTCTTAGCGTTGATTGTGGGCAAACCACAACGACGTGAAGGAATAACAATGAGCAACATACTCAAAGGCAAGACCGCAATCATTACCGGCGCAGGCTCAGGCATGGGTTTGGCAACCGCCCGCCTGTTTCATCAGCATGGCGCAAACATTGTCCTGGCGGACTTCTCCGGGGCCCAGGAGAAGACAGCAGTCGAGCTGGGAGACCGCACGGTGCCTATCCAGGCTGACATCTCAAACTCGGTAGACGCCAAGGCCATGGTCAGCTTGGCCGTCAGCGAATTCGGTGGACTCGACATCCTGTGCAATATCGCAGGTGCAAATGCCCCAATGGTGCAGCACCATGAGGCGCTGGAATCGGACTTCGACAAGATGATCAACGTGAATCTCCGGGGTGCTTTCCTCACGATGAAGTTTGCCATTCCGGCAATGTTGGAGCGCGGCGGGGGATCGATAGTCAATGTGGCTTCAGCCGCAGCCTTGATGGGGACGCCCTTGTATGGCAGCTACAGCGCCTCCAAGACCGGCCTCCTGGGGTTGACCCGAACCATCGCGCTTGAATACGCGGCACAGAATATTCGCGCGAATTCCATCTGCCCAGGCCCCATTAGGACGCCAATGATGGAAGAAGGCCTGGCGGAAAACCCTGCCGCCGCCGACTACCTCATCAATATGGTTCCGGCACGTCGTGTCGGAACCGCAGAAGAAGTAGCGAATGCCGTCCTGTTCCTCGGCAGTGAGCAGTCTTCGTACATCACCGGCATCGCACTGCCGGTTGACGGCGGCCAGACCGCTGCGTAGGGGTCCCGGCGTATTCGGTCCGGGAGTGGTTCAAGGGCGACCACTCCTCGGGCGCGAGAGGAAGAAATCATGAGCCAAAAATTTATGACCCGGCCGAAGGTCAGCGCGTTCGGCAACGACCCCTTGGTGGTGCGAAGCACCTTCGCGCAGTTTCCCTCCGGCGTTGCAGTGCTGGCGGTTGAAGCCGGCAATGAGAAGCATGCACTCGTTGCGTCATCGTTCATGGTTGGAGTCTCGCTGGAACCGTGCCTGGTTGCGGTAGCTGTGCAGAAGTCGTCCGAGACGTGGGAACAGATCAAGGACGCTGCCTCGCTCGGGGTTTCGATCTTTGGCAAGGGGCAAGGGCATCTGACCCGCAAGCTCGCAGGCAGGGACCGCGCTGCACGGTTTGAGCAGGTGGCAATCGACGTCGGTGAGGACGGGGCCGTGTTCATAGAAGACGCGGCATTGTGGCTCGAGTGCTCCATCCATGAGGTTTCAGAAGCCGGCGACCACTGGATGGCTCTGCTTGAGGTGAAGAAGCTCGGAGTTGGGGAAAACGAGCCGCTCATCTGGCACGGTGCAAAGTTCCGCGAGCTTGTTAACTCCCGGTCGATCGACGTTGTGTAGCGGCCTGGGCCGGTTGCTGCACGTGGGAGGTAAATACGCGCTGGGAGGAAAATATGAGCGCCATTGATGCGGTGTCCAATGTCGGGTTTCCGTCACTCGCTGGGCATGACATCCCGGCGGACCGTACCGTGATAGCGGCCGTGGTCCAGTGGCGGGACAAAATTGCCCTGTTCAGAAGAAGCGGAAATCTTGGTCACGACTGCGGTCTTTGGCATTGCATCACCGGTTTTATGGAAGCCGGTGCCACGCCTGAACAACAGACCCTTGAAGAGTTACTTGAAGAAGCCGGCCTCCAAGACAAAGATCTCCTGGCCCTCCTGCCGGGACCGGACGTGGTGGTGGCCGACGGTTTGGGGAATCCGTGGCTCATCCACACTTTCACTGCTGTGACGTCCCGCCGGCGGCTGAAGATCAACTGGGAAAACGACGCCTACCGGTGGACCGCACCGCACAAGGCCAAGCGGTTCACCAACCGGGTGGGCTGGCTGGACAACGTGCTCGACGCAACCGGCCACCTCCCCAATCCACCACTCTCAAAAGAGGAATAGATATGACCACCCTTGGAATTATTGGCACCGGAAACATCGGTGCTGCCATAGCGCGTCTGGCCGTAAATGCCGGGATCCGTGTAGTGCTGTCCAACTCCCGCGGCCCGGAGACCCTAGCCGGCTTCGTCTCAGAGCTGGGACCCCTGGCTTCCGCCGGCACCGTCGAACAGGCCGCAGCGGCCGGAGACGTTGTGGTGCTGTCCGTGCCGCTCACGGCACACACCGCCGTTCCTGCCTCCCTCCTGGAGGGGAAAGCTGTACTGGACACCACCAACTACTACCCGTTCCGGGATGGAAGGGTGGCTGAGCTCGACGAGGAACGGCTCACTACGAGCGAGCTTGTCCTGCGGCACTTTCAAGGAGCCCGCCTGACGAAGGCATTCAATAACATCCTGGCGCACCACATTCCGCAGCTGGTTCGTCCCGCCGGCGCCTCCGATCGCACCGCCCTTCCGGTGGCGGGCAATGACGTCTCTGCCAAAACCAAGGTAATGGGCGTTATCGAGCAACTGGGTTTCGACGCCGTGGACGCTGGCGCGTTGGCCGAGAGCTGGCGTTTCGAGCCGGAAGCCGCTGCCTACACCAGGCTTTACCTGGCTGACCCCGCAACCCCGGATGAAAGCATGCTCGAAGCCCCGGCCGCGCCTGTGTCGGCTGAGCGTCTGGGCGAGGCCCTGAAGCGGGCCGAACCAGTGCGGGTCGCTGCACGCACGTTCTAAAAACCCCAACGAGGGTAGTCAAAGAAGCTGCCTGACATTTGAAGTAGAAAGTCTGGATATATGTCTCTCACCGATGCTCAACTAACTGAGTTGTATGACAAGCAAGCCCTCCACGACAATCTGATGTTGTACGCGAGGGGCGCGGACCGGCACGACCGCGAGCTGATGAAATCCACCTACTGGCCCGATTCATTCGATGATCACGGCAGCTACGTCGGAAACGGCCATGGGTGGGCCGATGCAGCCATGACCTGGCACGACAAGATCCACAGTTGCAGCCACCATATCTCCAATGTCTTGTCCGAGATCGACGGCAATCGGGCGAAGCGCGAAAGCATGTTCATCTGCGTTGTCCCCTTCAAAGAGCCCGAAGTAACAATGTTCCAGGCAGGCCGCTACCGCGATCTGTGCGAGAAGCGCGATGGCGTGTGGAAGATCCTTCATCGGACCTGCATCTGGGACTGGATCGACGTCCGGCCTATCAACTCGGATTGGGACGTCGTAAATGTCCCTCGTGTCTCACACTGGGGAGCTTGGCATCCGGAGGACCCGATCTACCTGGACTGGGTGGACAGCCCACCGACGGAGTTCTCGCGGTAGTCACCGCATGTGCCGCGGCTGCCGTCCCTGAACCAACCTTGTCTGGACCAACGCTGAAGCGCCTGCCAGCTCCCTCTACAGGGGCCGGCAGGCGCTTCTGTGTGGTTCCTGCGTTTAGCGGGCGTAGGGGTCGGCGATGCCGATGTATTGGGTGGTGGTGTACTCGGCGATGCCTTCGGAGCCGCCTTCACGTCCGAGGCCGGATTGTTTGACCCCGCCGAAGGGCGCTGCGGCGTTGGAGATGACGCCGGCGTTGAAGCCGACCATGCCGAACTCGATCTGCTCCGCAACCCGGAGGAGCCGGTTGAAGTCGCGGCTGTAGAGGTAGGAGGCGAGCCCGTACTCGGAGGCGTTGGCCAGGCGGATGGCGTCCTCCTCGGTGGCGAACGTGGTGACCGGGGCGACGGGGCCGAAGATCTCCTGGTCCAGGATCGCTGCGCCGTTCGGGACGTTGGACAGGACGGTGGGCTGGTAAAAATACCCGGGTCCGTCCACGGGCGCACCGCCTGTAACTGCAACAGCTCCGGCGTCGACGGCGGCACACACCAAGGCGTGCACATCCTCCCGGGCGCCGGCGTCGATCAGCGGCCCAACCTGGGTGGTGGGTTCGGTGCCGCGGCCGGTCACCAGCGCGCCCATGGCGGCAGCGAACTTGGCCGTGAACTCCGCAGCGACCGAGGAATGGACGAGGAACCGGTTGGCGGCGGTGCAGGCTTCGCCCATGTTCCGCATCTTCGCCGCCATGGCGCCTTCGACGGCGGCATCGAGGTCGGCGTCTTCGAACACGATGAACGGGGCGTTCCCGCCGAGTTCCATGGAGGTGCGGAGGACGTTCTGTGCGGCGTCGGCCATGAGCCGCTTCCCGACGGGGGTGGAGCCGGTGAAGGAGATCTTCCGCAGGCGGGAGTCCTTTAGGAGCGGCCCGGAGATGCCGGACGCGCTGGAGGAGGCGACGACGTTCAGGACTCCGGCGGGCAGGCCGGCGTCGAGCATGGTCTTGGCGAAGTACTGGGCCGTCAACGGTGTGAGTTTGGCGGGTTTGAGGACCATCGTGCAGCCTGCCGCGACGGCGGGGGCGACTTTGCGGGTGGCCATGGCCAGCGGGAAATTCCACGGGGTGATCAGCAGGCAAGGTCCGACGGGTTTGTGCTGGACCAGGATCTTGTTTTTGCCCTCGGGCGTGGTGAGGTACCGGCCGTAGTCGCGCACGGTTTCTTCGGAGAACCAGCGCAGGAACTCCGCCCCGTACGTGACTTCGCCGCGTGCTTCGGCCAGGGGCTTGCCCATTTCCAGGGTCATCAGCAAAGCGAAGTCCTCAGCCCGTTCAGTCACCAAGTCAAAGGCCCGGCGCAGGATCTCAGCCCGGGTCCGGGGCGCGGTCCGTGTCCAAGAGGACTGGGCGGCATCGGCTGCGTCCAACGCTGCGACCGCGTCTTCGCTGGTGGCGGAGGCGAGGGTGGCGAGCACCTCCCCAGTGGCGGGATCGTACACATCGAACGTGCTGCCGTCGGACGCGTCCCGCCACTGCCCACGGATCAACAAACCGGTGGGCACGGACGCGAGCAGCGTAGCTTCGCGTTCAGATGAAACGGCAGGGGAAAGCGCAGAAACTGTCATGAAGGGAAGTCCTTAAAGGTTGAGGGTTTGAGCGGCTCAAGTGAGCCGATGGCTGATGGGTGGTTAGTACGCTTTGACTCTCTGCTCAACCACCAGATGGATGAGCGCAAACACGCGGTCCTCGTCTATGGCTTTCAGAGCAGCCTTGATGGCGGCAGGAATGTCAGTATCAAGTTCCACCTTGATCCCGAAGCCGCCGAAGGCCTGCGCCATGAGCGCGAAATCCGGGTTCTTCAACTGGGTCCCTGACACCCGTTCCGGGTAGTGACGTTCCTGGTGGGTGCGGATAGTGCCGTATTCCTGGTTGTCCATGACGATGACCAAGGGAGTGGCGCCGTATTGTGCGGCTGTCGCGAGTTCCTGGCCGTTCATCAGGAATTCGCCGTCACCGGCAATGGTCACCACACGCCGGCCTGGGTATTCCAGGGATGCGGCGATGGCGGAGGGAACCGAGTAGCCCATGGAACCGTTCCGGGCACTGATCATCGAGGCATAACGTTGGGTGGGGAAGTAGCGATGGGCCCAGTTGGTGTGCTCCCCGGCACCGAGGGTCACCATGGCGTCAGCAGGTAGCGTCGGGACGAGGTTGGCCATCAGTGTATCCATCCGTGCGGGGCCAGCCGACGGCGTCGCCGGGGGCAGGCTGGCGAAGGCTTCCTGCTCCCCGCGCATTTTCGACGTCCAGTTCACCCATTCATCCTTGACGGGAAGATCTATCTTTGCCAGGTCACGGATAAAGACGTCCGGTTTGGCCAGGATTTGGTAGGAGACCGGACCCGAGCGGCCACGGAGCGAGGGGTCGATGGTGACAAGGAAGTTCTTTTTTGCCCAGTCCTGGCGGCAGAGGAATCCGTTGGTAATAACATCCCCGGGAACCGTGCCCACAAAGATCAGCAGGTCGGTTTCTTCCAGCAGATCATAGGTGGGTCGGGGCCGGCCGTAGCCGATGGGGCCTACGTAGGACGCCGAATCGAAGGGAATGGTGCCTTCGGTGCGCCATTCGGCCGCAGCCGGGATGTGATGCTTTTCCAGCCAGCGCGTGAGCTGGTCGGCGCCTTCCTGGGTCCAGTCGTTCCCACCCGTCACAAACAGTGGCTTGCTGGATGCGGCCAGGGCATCGGCCAGCGCGGCCGCGTCCACGGTGGTCATTCCGCCGGTGGCGACTGGGATGGCTGGATGGAGTTCGGCGGGGATCTGCTGGCGGATAACGTCTTCCGGCAGGCCAACAACGACGGGACCGGGGCGCCCGCTCATCGCCGCGAACAAGGCTTCGGCAACGATTTCGGAAGCGCGTGCCGCGTGGTCCAGGACCATCACGCGCTTCGCGCCGGTATCGAACCAGGCCTTAATATCGAATTCCTGGAAGGCCTCGCGATCCCTGTGGGCGAAGGGGATCAGCCCCACGAACAGAACCATGGGCGTTGAGTCCTGCCATGCTGTATGCAGTCCAACATGGGCATTGGCGGCGCCGGGTCCACGGGTAACCATCGCGATCCCCGGCAGCTGGTTCATTTTCCCATCAGCCTCGGCCATGTATGTGGCACCACCCTCATGGCGGCAAACGATGGTTTCGATGGGGGAGCCGTGGAGCCCGTCAAGAACGTCAAGAAAGCTCTCGCCCGGCACCACATGCGCCCGCTTGATGCCATGGGCGGCCAGCGTATCAACGATGATATGGCCAGCGGATTTGAGGGATGGCTGCAGCACGGCCTCTTGCAATTCGTCGTGCTCGGCTGTTACTTGAGTCATGGATAGGACCTTTTCGCTGGATGCCGCGTCTTTGCGCAACACGGTTCAGTTGGTGGATGGGACTACAGGAGAATGCTGAGGGGGTTCTCTATGCGCGCCTTGAATGCTGCCAGCAACTGGGCTGCCACCGCGCCGTCGATAACACGGTGGTCTGCGGAGAGGGTGCAGCTCATGACCGTGGCAACTGCCAACTGGCCGGAGCGCACCACGGCGCGCTGTTCCGCCGCACCGACGGCCAGGATCCCTGCCTGGGGCGGGTTCAGGATGGCCGAGAACTCCCGTGTTCCATACATGCCCAGGTTCGTGAGGCTGAAGGACCCACCGTCGAGTTCTTGCTGCCGGATCCGGCCGGCGGCGGCACGTTCTTTGTAGTCACCCATCAGCCTGCCCACAGAGCTGAGGGAGAGGTTTTCCAGGCCGCGGACCACCGGTGTCAGCAGGCCGTCCGTGGTCGCGATGGCCACGGAGACATCGACAGTGGAATAGCGGCGGATGGCGTCGCCTTGCCAGGAAGCATTTGCAGCGGGCACGTCCACGAGGGCGCCTCCCAGGGCTTTCAGAACGAGGTCGTTGACAGTCGTTTTCTGTCCCTGGGCGGGCATGTCCTGATTGATCTGTTTGCGTAAGGCCAGGAGCGCGTCCATTTCGACGTCAATGGAGACATAGAAATGGGGAACGCTGGTCTTCGACTCGGTCAGGCGCCTGGCAATGGCCTTGCGCATGCCGGAGAGTGGTACGTCCTGGAAGTTTTGCGCTCCCGTCTGCGATGAAGCCATCGGGGGAGCGGGAGCGGGTTCTTGCACCCTGGGGACGGGCTGTGAGCCCACTGCTTGATGCCTTCCGGCAGCTTCAACGTCGCCGCGCAGAATCCTGCCGTTGGGTCCGGAGCCCTCCAATGCTGAGAGGTCTATCCCCATTTCTTTTGCGAGCTTTCGGGCCAAGGGTGACCCGAAGATGCGCGAGCCCGGTCCTTGATTCTTGCTGGCCGCTTCAGGGCTGGAGTCCGGAGCCCCACGCCGCGGATCCCGGGTTGTTGGGGCTTCAGTGTCCGCCGGAACAAGGTGCTCTGAAAGGCTGTGCGAGGCGCCGCCAGCGGAGGCGATCTGCTTGTCGATGGCCGCCTCATCTTCCCCGGCTTCCACGAGCACGGCAATGGGCTCACCGACACCTACGGAAGTTCCCGGCTGTATTAACAGCCTTCCTATGGTGCCCGGAAACTCAGCCTGTAGCTCAACAGTGGCCTTTTCAGTCTCAATTTCGGCGATGGGCTGTCCGGCGGCGATCGTGTCGCCTATTTTCACGAGCCAGTCCTGGAGGGCTGCTTCGGTGGCGTCTGCGACGACGGCCGGCATGGTGATGATGGTTGCCATGGTGAATATCCTTTGATGGGAGCCGGTTCAGGAACGGCCGAGGTTGCGGGCTATTTCGTCAAAGCCGGCAAGGACGTCGTCGATATCGGCATTGGCGGCAGCCTCAAGGACTTTCGATATGCTCGGCGCCGCTTCCCTGCCCGTAACTCTTTGGACGGGCTGGTCGAGGTAGTCGAAGAATCTGCGTTGGATCTCGTCGGACAGCCAGCCGCCATATGAGGTGCCCCGGGCGCCTTGCTCGACGATCAGGACGTTGTTGGTTTTCTGGATTGAGGCGCCGATCGTGTCCCAGTCCAGGGAGGCTCGGTCAAGCCACCGGAGATCAATGATTTCGGGATCGAGATCCATTCGCTGCCCGGCAGCCCGGAGGGAAACGTCCACCATGTTCAGGTAGCTCAGTACGGTGACGCCTTCGCCTGCGCGACGCACGGCAGCCTTGCCAACGGGCAACTGGTAGTCGAGATTTCCAGCGGGTATGTCTCCCTTGGTCCCGTAGAGGTCGACGTGCTCAAGCACAAGCACGGGGTCCTGGAGTTCCAGCGCAGTATTCATCAGGCCGATGTAGTCGTGCGGAGTTGACGGCGCTACGATTCGCCAGCCCGGGTTGTTGGCGAAGATACCTGCCGGGTCCATGGAATGCTGGGAGCCATAACCTGCTCCCATTGCAACCTTGGAGCGCAGAACCACGGGCATCGCGGACTGGCCGCCGAACATGTGCCGTGCCTTGCCGATCTGGTTAAAAATCTGGTCAGCGGCGACCCACAGGAAGTCCGAGTACATGAACTCAGCAACTGGTTTGTAGCGCCCTGTCATGGACAGTCCGCCTGCCAGGCCTGCGAAGGCGTTCTCACTGATAGGCGTCCCAAGGACCCGGTCGGGATAGGCGTCCTTCAGCCCGCGGGTTGCCCCGTTGGTGCCGCCCTTGAGCCGGTGAACGTCCTCGCCCAGGACCAACACACCCGGGTCAACGTCCATCCGGCGCCCCAGTACATCTGCAATTGCATCTACGAAGCGGCGCTCCTCGGTGCCGGTTTCGGTGCCTTCTCCGGAGGTTGATCCTGTCAGCGCAGGTTCGCTCCTGATGTCCGTGTCCACCCCTGTGGGATCGGGCCAAAGCGTCGGGCGGATGCGGCGGGCGCCTTTGGTGCTTTCCGGGTCCTTCTCCGTAATTCCGTCCACAATCCGGGTGATGTGCTCTGTGATGTGCGAGGTGAGATCGCTCAGTTGTTCATCGGTGAGGAGTCCGCGCCGGGTCATCTCGACGGCCAGCTTGGCCAGCGGGTCGCGATCGCGCCACTGCTTCTCCTCCTCTTTCGTCCGGTAGCCGAAGGCGCTACCGGGGAACGGGCCGTTCTGATGGAAATAGCGGTAGGTTTCCGCCTCGATGAGGGTTGCTCCCTTGCCGGCGCGCATGTGATCCACGGCTGCCTTCTGGGCAAGGTAGACGGCGAGGGGATCCATCCCGTCCACGCGCCAGGATCTGATTCCGAAGCCAGGGCCACGGGCCGCCAGCCGAGGTTCACCGGTCACGTCGGCAACATGGGTCGAAACGGCATACAGGTTGTTCTCGATGTAGAAGCACAGTGGCAGGCGCCAGGCAGCGGCAAGATTCAGCGTCTCCAAAGTCGAGCCTATGTTTGAGGCGCCATCACCGAAATAGGTCACGGTGACCCCCATGCCGCCTGCCGGCCCGTCGCCGTCGTGGATTTCTGCGTCATGGCGCTGTGCCCAGGCGTTGCCTGCGGCAAGCGGCACTCCGCCACCCACGATCGCGTTCGTACCCAGCGCTCCGGCATCAAGCCACTGCAGATGCATTGAGCCGCCCCGACCACCGCTGAAACCGGCTTTGAGACCCAAAATCTCGGACATCGTTCGTCGGATGAACTCCGTGACTTGGTCGTTCTTTATCCCGTCGATGATCGACATGCCGTTCGGGGACAGGTAAGCAAGACCCTTTGCCAGGAATTGGTGATGGCCTCGGTGCGTGCCGTTGACGCCGTCGGCGCCCCTCAGCGCCAGAATGGATCCCACGGCGGCACCCTCCTGACCGATGCTGGAGTGGGCGGGGCCGTGTACGAGGCCCTCACCTGCCAGCTGCAGGACAATTTCTTCGAAAATTCGAATGGTGTGCATCTGCACCAGCATGGATTCGAGCAGCTCCGGAGCTGCTTCATCCCAGTCTTTACGGGTTGTCCGCAGCTCTGTGCACTCTGTCGAGTAGGTCAAAGGCGTGGTGGTTGACATCTATGGCTCCCAGGTGGCGAACGTGAAATGGCTTTGAGGCGTTCGTACAACCATAGAGGGGCGAATGGATCCAATGCAATGCATACGACCACGTTTTTCACGCCAAACATCATCGAATGGATCCATTGCCGCTGAGTCCGTATGCTGTAGCTATGGCCATCGAAGCTGTTCTGTTGAAGAAGTCGGGTGCTGCAAGTCAGCGCATCGCAAACGAATTGAGTCAGAGGATTCTCGACGGCGATCTCGCACCTGGCACGAGGATCCGCCAGGAGCAGATTGCGGAAGAGTTTGGCGTGAGCAGGCTGCCGATTCGGGAAGCGTTGCGCATTCTTGAATCGCATGGTCTCGTCACGCTGGTCGCCTCCTCGGGTGCCTGGGTCAGCTCAATGAACCTCGCTGAGTGCCAGGAGACGTATCTGATTCGCGAACGAATTGAGCCGCTTGCGTTGGGGCAGGCCATTGACAGCGTCAGTGCCGAAACCATGGATCGGCTCAGCGAGCTGGCGGAGCAGATGGAAAATTGCACGGTGGTGGAGGACTTCGTTGAACTCGACCGGGAGTTCCACCTGTTGAGTTTTCAGGATGCGGGCATGCCAACCTTGTTGGAGATGGTCGAGAGACTCTGGAATACCACCCAGCATTATCGGCGCGCGTACGTACAGCTGATCGGTCCCGAGGGGCTCGGAGACACGAATTTGGAGCATCGGCTCCTCGTGGCAGCAATCCGCCGGCGTGACATCCGCTCTGCAGAGGAACTGCTGGCGATGCACGTCCGCAAAACCCGCATTGCGCTGCTTGATCACCCAGAGATATTTGATCGCTAGAGACATACGGCTGGAGAAGTAGATGAACCTGGACGCCGAACAGCAAAACGCCCCCATCGAACGAAGCGGGCTGCCGGGCATCCGTGGGACAGACCACGTTGGATTCACGGTGCCCGACATGGAACAGGCACACGAATTCCTCGTTAAAGTCATTGGATGTCAGCATGTTTACTCCTTGGGGCCCTACCCGCAGGATCCCGTGTTGATGCGGACCAAGCTCAACGTCCATCCGGAGGCAACGCTGGTGGAAATACGCTTCTACCGCTGCTTCAATGGATCCAATTTTGAAGTCTTCAACTATTCCTCGCCGGATCAACGCTTGGACCAGCCCCGCAACAGCGACATCGGAGGTCATCACCTCGCCTTCTACGTAGAGGACCTCGATGTAGCTGTCGACTACCTCAAGGGTCACGGCATCCAGGTGCTTGGGGACCCGACCCTGAGCTCCGGCGCGAGCAAGGGGCAGCGTTGGGTTTACTTCCTGGCCCCGTGGGGGATGCAATTCGAGCTCGTGTCCTTTCCGCAGGGAAAAGCCTACGAGTCGCAAACCCCGCTGCGGCTTTGGATGCCTTAACGAGGGTTTGGGCTACTGCGGTTGGCCACGCTCATCTTCGGAAAACTGCTTTCCCCGAGCTTCAACCCGATTGCAGCACTGCTTGCATCGTTCCGGGCAGAGCTCGGACCAGAAGTTGGTTGGCGCATGTTCGGGGGTTGTTGACGCGGATGGTTATGGCCTGGCGATGCGCCTGGCACTAGCCTTAAACAAGAACGGATCTGTGCGAAAAATTATCGCACTGCCATTAGTTCGCAGAATTCTTCCGTGCGAGCCGCACACGGAGATAAAGGAAATGAGTTTTCATGACGACAGAGAGTTCTGAGGGCGTCGGGTTTCGGTCTCGGCGAGGACCTATCCTCATCGCCTTGATGCTCGCAACGGGTCTGGTGGCGATTGATTCGACGATTGTTGCGACGGCGGTTCCTTCAATTGTGGGTGACGTCGGCGGCTTCACGTCTTTTCCTTGGCTCTTTTCCGCTTACCTGTTGGCGCAGGCTATCTCGGTGCCCGTCTACGCGAAGCTCTCAGACATGGTTGGGCGCAAGCCGATTATCCTTTGCGGCATCGGACTCTTCCTACTCGGGTCAATCCTCTGCGGAGTAGCCTGGAGCATGCCCGCCCTCATAGCATTCCGGGTTCTTCAGGGTCTGGGCGCCGGAGCAGTCCTGCCGATGGCCATGACCATCGTGGGTGATATCTACACCGTGGCCGAACGGTCTAAAGTGCAGGGCTACCTTGCCAGTGTTTGGGCCCTTTCCTCGGTGGTTGGCCCAACCTCCGGAGGCGTGTTCGCGTCGCTGGGCATCTGGCGTGGGATCTTCTTCGTGAACATTCCGCTTTGCCTCTTGGCGGGTTGGATGCTGATTCGCTCGTTCCACGAGAATATTGAGCGGGCCAAGCACCGTGTGGACTTCCTGGGGGCGGGCCTGCTGTCACTTTCCCTGAGCCTGCTCATTCTTGGGGCACTCGGCGGTGGCCAGTCATGGGCCTGGAACTCTCCCATAAGTATCGCGATATTTGCTGCCGGCTCTGTCCTGTTCGCTGCGTTTGTGCTCGCCGAAAGGAGGGCAACGGAGCCGATACTGCCTGCGTGGGTAGTGTCCCGTCGGCTGCTGGCGACGACGGCGATGACCTCTTTTGGCGTCGGTGCGGTCATGTTCGGCCTCACCTCCTACGTTCCCACGTACATTCAAGGAGCCACCTCGACCTCCCCAATCATCGCGGGGCTCGCTTTGGCTGCCCTGACCATCGGTTGGCCGATCAGTGCATCCCAGGCGGGCCGTTTCTATCTCCGCATCGGGTTCCGGAGGACCGCCCTGATTGGTGTCACGATCACGGTCTTGAGTACAGCTGTTCTTGCTCTGACTGCGCCTGCGCCCAACGTTTTTGTGGTGGCTGCGGGCTGCTTCGTCGTCGGGCTTGGCCTGGGGCTGGTGGCGACCCCGAGCCTCATTGCCGCACAGACCAGCGTCGAATGGAATGAGCGAGGCGTAGTTACCGGTACCAATCTTTTTGCACGTTCGATCGGCAGCTCTGTCGGCGTCGCCGTTTTCGGGGCTGTCGCTAACGCGATATACGCGCGTGTTCCCGGCGGAAATTCGGATCCCCAGACAATCGTGACGGCATCTACCGCTGTATTCATCGCCGTGCTGGTCAGCGCCATACTCACTGTGGTCGCCGTTATCGCCATGCCCTCGGTCAACGGCGAAAGCAACACACTCGAGGCATCGGCGGAGGCCAGGGCGGCCTCTTCATCTGGTTAGGAACGAGTCGCCGTATAGACCCGAATCAATTTCTTGCGCTGAGCGCCCGACCCCCCTCGTCGAGGGGGTCTTTGCTTTTAACGTGTACTCCTGATCCTGGGAACCCCAGCGGCAAGGAACGTGCAGGCCGTCCAGGCACTCGACAAATATGATGATTCGATCTACGATACGAACGTACCAAAAAACGTACTCAACAGATCAAGGGTGATCACATTGGACGTAGACCTCTTCACCGATATCAGCGGCCCCTATGTGGACGAAAGTGCGTGTGCTGCCTGGCTTCTCTGCGACCGCCATGATCCGGAGTCAACGGCCTACACGGTAGTCGAAGACAACGGAGCGGCAAAAGCGGTCACTTACGGCGAACTCCACAACGAATCGATCAGGCTTGCCAACGGCTTTCGCGACCTCGGGGTGCAGTCCGGCACCCGCGTCGCCACTCTTCTCCACAAGGGCCCCGAACTTGTGACCACAATGCTTGCGGTATGGCGACTGGGCGCGGTGTACGTGCCGTTGTTTACCGCCTTTGCAGGCAAAGCGGTCGAATTTCGGATCCATACGGCACAGGTAGGCCTGGTTATTACGGACACAGCCCAACGCGGGAAGCTTCCGGACCTCACGGGGAGCCCCATCAAGGTCGTCGTTGTCGATGGAGCCGGCGAGCCCGAAGATGTTGACTACCAAACGTTGCTGGCTAGCGCTTCCACCAAAGACCTGGAGGCTTTTGTTCAGGGTCCCGATGGCCCGCTCGTCCACATGTTCACATCCGGTACAACGGGTTCCCCCAAAGGTGTCATTCATCCGCTGCGACAGGCCGCAGGATGGCACAGCTACCTTAAATACGGGCTCGGAGTCGCCAGCGACGACGTGTATTGGTGCGCAGCGGACCCTGGATGGGCCTACGGCCTTTATGCCGGAATCGTTGCCCCGCTCGCGAATGGGACGGGGGCGATCCTGCAGGCCGGAGCCTTTGAGCCCACTGCTGCATGGAAAATCATCGAGAACCTGGGAGTCACAAACCTGACGGCGGCCCCCACCGTATATCGGGCGCTACGCACTCATTTCCCGGTCCTCCCATCGCGCACCCGTCTGAAGCGCCTGTCAAGCGCGGGTGAACCGCTCACGCCGGAGGTCAACGTATGGGCAGGGGAACAGTTGGGCCTGGAGGTCCACGACCACTTCGGCCAGACAGAAGTTGGTATGGTCTTCGGCAACGTCCACCACCCCGCGATCGCCCGCAAGGTTGTCCCGGGATCCATGGGCTACCCGCTTCCCGGATGGGCGGCGACGGTGCTTGGTGAAGACGAGGCCATGGAACTCGCGCCGGGCGTGATGGGCCGGGTGGCAATCGATGTCGCGAAGAGTCCAGCGATGACATTCCGAAGCTACCAGGACCCCTCGCAGACAGCATCGCGATTCACCCGCGATGGGCGCTTCTATCTCTTGGGCGACCTCGGCCATCGGGACGCTGATGGAGCATTCCATTTCGCATCCCGCGATGACGACGTCATCATCATGGCCGGCTATCGGATCGGCCCGTTTGAGATCGAATCGATGCTCAGCGAACACCCGGCCGTCGCCGAAAGCGCTGCGATCGCCGCTCCCGACGCGGATAGGGGAGAAGTGCTGGAAGCCTACGTCGTACTCAGTGATGGTTGGGAGCCGTCTGACGCCCTTCGGCAGGATCTTCAAGGATTTGTGAAAAGCCATTATGCCGCTCATGCCTACCCCCGATCCATCCACTTCATCCACGAGCTTCCGAAGACACCCAGCGGCAAAATCCAACGCTATGTCTTGAGGCAGCAGCGACGTTCCGAGGTGGAGAAGGCAGGGCAGTTGTGACGTCCCCGCATCTCCAAGTCGAACAACGGGGAGCGGTCCGGTGGCTCTTCCTGAACCGCCCAGCTCAGCGCAACGCTCTCAATGGCGCCTTAGTGAACGCCTTGGCCGCTCAAGTCGACGATATCGCCCATGATCCAGGGACGGCCGTCGTCGTGCTGGCAGGGAAAGGCAAAAGTTTCAGTGCTGGCGGGGATTTCCGGCATTTCCTTGCACTTGAGGACGAAAGCGAAGCGGGCGTGGTGGAATTCCTCGAACGTCTTTCGAACGTCGTCACGACTATAGAGCGAAGCTCCAAGCCCTGGGTTGCAGCTCTCCACGGACACGCAATCGCCGGCGGTCTTGAACTCGCTTTAGCCTGCGACGTCGTCATTGCTGCTGAAGGAACACTGGTCGGCGACGGGCACCTGAACAATAAGCTGACGCCCGGGGCAGGGTCCAGCGTTCGTCTGGAGCGCGCTGTTGGAAAGAGCCCGGCACGGTGGATGCACCTCAGCGGTCAGCCCATGACAGCGGAAGCATTGCGACCAACTGGCTGGCTGCATGACGTGGTGCCATATCAGCAGTTGCACCTGAGGGCCGCCGAGGTCGCCGCCCAGCTCGCCGCCAGGGACTCGCCGGCGCAGCAGAACCTCAAAAACCTGCTTTCGTCGATTGTCGAACTCGACGATTCAGACGCCCTTGATCTGGAACTCGCAGCATTCCAGGCCAATTGGCGTGACAACAATGTTCCAGATGCGCTCCGCCAGTTTCTGGCAGCACGCAGGCTCAACCAGAAGTAGGAGACACACGCCTTGAAAACCCACAAGACCCCGGTGACCGACCGATATATAGGCAGGACCGTGGCGATAACAGGGGCTGCGCAAGGCCTGGGATTGGCTATGGCCAGCCGCTTTGCAGCGGAGGGTGCTTCCTTGGCGCTGGCCGACGTCAACGACGTATTGCTCAGCGAGGCCATGAACCAGATCCAGGTCCACGGCGACGCCACCGTCAGCCAGAATGTGGTTGACGTGACGGACTCGTCCACGGTGAATGGATGGATCTCGGAAGTGGAACAAACCCAGGGAGCAGTCGATGTGCTGGTGAACAACGCTGGGATCATCCGGGACAACCGCATCGAGAAAATCAGCGACGCGGACTGGGACGCCGTGGTGGACGTCAGTCTGAAAGGTGCCTTTTACTGCTCCCGTGCCGTATTCCCGGGGATGCGGAAACGCCGCTATGGCCGGATCATCTCGTTTTCGTCGATGTCCTGGAGAGGTAACTTCGGACAGTCCAACTATGTAGCGGCCAAAGCTGGCGTGGTGGGGCTGACGAGAACGCTTGCCCTGGAAGGGGCACGTGACGGTATAACTGCCAACGCCATCGCTCCCGGGCTCATTGAGACGCCCATGCTTGCATCAATGAACGATGCAGCACGGAACCTCCTCATCAATAAGGTCCCGATGATGCACACGGGTGACCCCTCGGACATCGCGGAAGCAGCAGCCTTTCTGGGCTCCGAGGGAGCGGCATTCATCACAGGTGTAGTTCTCGATGTTGACGGAGGCATCTCGATCGGGTCCTCCATACGTTGAACAGACGCCGATGCAGGGGAAGGTGCTCGCGCACCTTCCCCTGCATACTTATTGGGGCTTAGCCGTCAATCCGTGGATGACGAGTTCGCCGATTTCCGTGAACGCCTCACCGGCAGTCAGTCCGGTCGCCTCCAGGAGCTCGCCGGACTGCACACCGTCAATCAGCAAAGAAATGGCTTGACCAGCCAAGGCTGCATCTGCGGCCCGGAACGCTCCCGAGGCCACACCATCTTCGATCATGCCTTGAACTTTTCGGGCAGCGGCACGGGAATTCAACCGATAGATCGCCGCGGTTGGCTCGTAAGTAATCATGTCGAGGTAGAAGGCGCGCGAATTACGACTCATGGCAGAGCCGACACCCGCAAGATAGCGAATTATCCGGTCTGCGGGATCCTCGACAGCGGTAATTCCAGCCTCTATGGCCTTGGTAGACCGTTCAAAAAAGTGCCTCGTAACCTTTTGGATGATCTGTTCGCGGCTGCTGGCCACTGAGTAGAGCGTAGTTTTGGAGCATCGAAGCCGGCTGCAGAGCTCCTCGATCGTCAAGCTGCTAAAACCCTCTGACAAGAAGAGAGCTTCGAGCTCCACCAGTAATTCCTGGCTCCTGGACCCGTCGTCGCTTTTCCGGGATCGACGGGCACGACCCGTGGCTGAAGTGGCATTTTGAGGCATCATATGACGAGCCCTCCTTGTCTGAACTTACGAGTACGAACGTATCATGTCCCGTACTTCTCAGTTCTTCAGGGGCTGGTAAGCGAACAGCGTTCGCCGAGCGGCCGCCGTCGAACGCTGAATGTTCGACGGCGGCCGGGCTCGGGCGGTTCTTTAGCGGTTGATGACGGGCAGGACGAGCCGGCTGGGGTGTTCGGGTCCGTGCATGATCCGGTTGGTGGCGATGACCGCCTGGTCCACAGACTCCCGGGCGATAAAGCCTCCGGTGTTCGTATTTCGGTCGTAGCGGGGGAAGTTGCTGCTGGAAATATCGAGTCGGATGCGGTGACCGGGCAGGAAGACGTTGGAGGTCACCGCCATCGGTACGGTCACCTCGTACACCTCACCGGGGGTCAGGGGCGCGGGGTTCGACAGGTCGTTCCGGTAGCGCAGACGCAGGATGCCGTCGCAGAGGTTGATTGCGCGTCCGTCGGGGAAGACGTCAACGAGTTTGGCGGTGATATCCGTGTCCACGGCGCTTGAAGAGACGAACACCTTGAGCTCCACGTGCCCGGTCACTTCAATGGGCTCCTCGAGGACGGGTCCGGTGTAGCAAAGGACGTCGGATCGTCCATCCACAACCTTCTGGTCAACTGGGCCCACCAAACCGGGCACGCTCGGAAGAAGGGCGCCACCGGCGGTGGGCAGTGGATCACGTGGATCGTACTGGAATTCGTCGTGGCCCGCCAACGAGGATGCCGCGGACTGGAGGGCACCGTCGCCGTTGCGGGTGTTGGCCGACCCGCCACTATGCAGGTGGTAATCCGTGTAGGACGTGTCGGGGAGCGGCCAATCCTGCTCATCACGCCATTGATCAATGCCCATGACGAAGATCCGCACCCTGGGCGCGGGGGACTCGGGTGCGAGGTTACGAAGCGTCTGGTTGAAGAACGTGATGTGGGCCTCGGTGGCGTCTCCAACGCCAAGTGGCCCGAAGTGCCGATCTGCATACTGCCCGGTGAGCGGCCCGTGTTCCCATGGGCCGATAATCAGGCGGGAGTCCTCACGGGCCGTTTCCGATGCGCCCTGTGTGCGGACCCTGATGAAGTCTGAGACCGTCCCGTTGATCTTGAGGTCATACCAGCCGCCGATGGCCAAGACGGGAACCTCCACCGAGCTGACCAAGGGGGACCAGTCTTGGGCGGCCCAGTAGCCGTCGAAGTCGGGGTGGGCCAGCCAATCGTCGAACCAGCGCCCCTTTCCGATCACCGGCAAATCGGCGACGGGCGTGGCGTCATTGAGTGATAGGACGTTCAGGAATGAGCCGCCGAGCCGTATCAGTGTGGCGGGGTCGCTCGCCCTGCCGCTTGCCAGATCACGTTGTTCTTCGTTGGCGTACATCATGACGTTCCACATGGTGTCAAGGCTCAAGGACAGTGCGCCACCTTTTGAATACCAAAGCTCGGAATACCAGTCGGTCGCTGCCATGGTGGGGGCAATGGCTTTCAGGCCCGGCGTTTCCTTGATCGCCAGGGCCCACTGGGTCATCCCCATGTACGAAGCCCCATACATGCCGATCGTGCCGTCTGACCATGCCTGCCGGGTGATCCAATCCGCCGTGTCCTGACCATCAGCGATCTCGTTGATCTTGGGCTCGAACTCACCTTCCGAGCCAAAAGTGCCTCGCGCGTCCTGAAGGACGACTGCGTACCCCGCGTTCACCAGTCCGATCAGGCTGGGGTGTGGAGTTCCTGGCCCACCGTACATCGTCGGCGTCTGCCTGTTGTACGGAGTTCGTACCAGAAGGGTCGGTGCGGTTCCTTCGAGCGGGCGCCAAATGTCAGCTGCCAGTGTGACTCCGTCCCGCATTGCCATCGTGACGTTAGGTTCATAAACGTGCTTCATGAGTCTCTCCTTTGAGAACTCGAACGATCAGCGCTGGCGTACGCCTCAGCTGTGTCCGCTTGGTCAGCGTTAATGTTTAGCAGTGTGCCTTGGATGAGGCATGGCGTCAGCGGGTGAAGCAGGGGAGATCAATGCAGACGCGAGTACGATATTCGATACGAACTACCCTTAAAAAGTATCACAAAGCATGGGGAGTGCAAGGGGCGATTTGGCTGGCGTGCAGGCAGTTTGCTTACCCCTGTTACACTGAATGATGGAATCATCAATCACGCGGCTCCCATCATGGGGCGAGAGGCAATCATGGATGAATTTTCCGATTTTCGGGCGCCTCTGTATGAGGTGAAGGCCAACCTCTTCAAAGGCTTGGCGCATCCGGTCAGGATCAGGGTCTTGGAGCTGCTGAGCGCGGCTCCAGAGGTATCGGTGACTGACATGCTGGCCGCGACTGGTCTGGAAGCATCCCACCTGTCCCAACACCTGTCCGTGCTGCGCCGCTACCACCTTGTCACCGGTGAACGCCGGGCGTTGCAAATGTTCTATTCGTTGGCCTACCCGCAGGTCGCAGAACTGCTGGCAGTGGCCCGGCAACTGCTACATGACATGCTGGACACCACCCGCGAACAGCTTGAACATTCAACGGCGAACCTTTCTGCGACAGCCCCTTCCGGCGCCCCGCGATGACCGCCCTTCGCGCGGCCCGGGCGCTGCTGCCGTCCTTGCGGGACTATGCGGAACTTCCCCGGTCGTGGAAAGGGGATCTCGTTGCGGGGCTTACCGTTGGAATCGTTGCGCTGCCCTTGGCTCTGGCATTTGGAGTCAGCTCCGGGGCCGGAGCGGCCAGTGGACTGATTACCGCGGTGATCGCCGGAATCGTTGCGGCTGTCTTTGGCGGGTCCAACATTCAGGTTTCCGGCCCGACCGGCGCCATGGTTGTAGTCCTCGGCCCTGTCATCGCAGCTCACGGTATCAGCGCGTTGGCCGCTGTGTCGGTCCTTGCCGGCGCAATGGTCATCGTCGCTGGTGTCCTTAAGCTCGGCCGCGTCGTGACCTTGCTGCCCTGGCCGGTGATCGAAGGATTCACCCTGGGCATCGCGCTGATCATCTTCCTCCAGCAGGTGCCCGCTGCGTTCGGGGTGCACGCCGGGTCAAGCAGCAACGCGGCCGTCTCGGCTTTCCAGGGGCTGGCGACGACGTCGCTGGCCGCTGTATGGGCTCCCGTGGTCCTGGTGGTCCTGGTAGCAGTGATCATGGTCGCCGCACCGCGGATCCATCCGCAGATTCCCGGTTCCCTCCTCGCCATCATCGTGGCCAGCGTCGCTGCCCAGGTTCTGGACCTTCCGGTGGCGAGGATCGGCGCACTTCCTGGCGCGCTGCCGTCCCCAGTCGCCCCCGCCCTTGACTGGGGCACTGTGGCAGCGCTGGCAGCCCCGGCCGCAACGATCGCAGCGCTGGCTGCGATCGAGTCACTGCTTTCTGCACGGGTCGCCGCCTCGATCTCTGACACCGGTCCCTATGATGCAGACCGCGAACTCCTGGGCCAAGGCCTGGCCTCTATCTGCTCCGGGTTTTTCGGCGGTATGCCTGCCACCGGTGCCATCGCCCGCACAGCAGTGAACATCCGCTCTGGCGGCCGGACCAGGCTGTCCGCCGTCATCCACGCCGTAGTCCTGCTGGCCGTTGTCTACCTTGCTACGGGTCCAGTCTCGCGGATTCCGCTCGCTGCTTTGGCCGGTGTCCTGATGATCACCGCCACCCGCATGGTTTCCGTGGCCACCCTGCGCAGTGTGATCGGGTCCACGCGGGCAGATGCTGTCGTTTTCTTTGTCACTGCCGTGATCACCGTGTCCTTTGACCTGATTCAGGCCGTAGCCATCGGCATCGCCGTCGCGTCCTTCTTTGCCCTGCGCACGATGGTCAAGTCCAGCGGGGTGCACCGTGAGGAAATTCCCGGTCCTGTCCAAGACGGGGATGAACACATTGCCGTGTTTCGACTGGATGGGGCGTTGTTCTTCGGCGCCGCCGAGCGTGTTCTGGAACGCGTCAGTGCTATCCGCAACGTTGACGCAGTCATTATCCGCATGTCCCAACTCCAAGTCCTGGATGCTACTGGGGCGAGGGTCATCACCGACATCGTCAATGCACTGGAACGGCGCGGAATCACAGTGTTGATCAAGGGAATCCAGGCCCGGCACCTTGCCTTGGTCACGCGGGTGGGCGTGCTGGAATCCCTACGCCACCACAAACACCTGTTCGAGGACCTGGCCCCGGCCGTCGAGCACGCGCGCAGTCATGTCGCCCGGGCGATGGCCGCCCGCGCCGCGGAGCAAGCCGGCGCACCTCCAGGACGACGGTCCGATCAATGATCAGGAACCCCTTCGCCGGCCTGAGAAGGCCTGTCCACTGAGGATCTATTCGAACGAGGCACGTCGGGCATCATTTGTTTTGGTTTGCCACACGTCGGGTGCGTTGACCTTGAACCGCCGGCCTGTCAGGGCGCGGGGTACCAGTCGGATGTAGTTGTCCTTAGGTCCGGGTTGCCATGGTTCAAGTCCCAGGGCATCCACCTTCGCAGTCTCGTCGGGATCTGTCATGAGAAGTGTTTCACCGCGGGCCACGACACTCCAGGCTTCCGTTGTCGCAGCATCGTAGCCATCGATTTCCAAAACCCCTGGTCTGGACGCCATTGCTCCCCACAGTTTCCGTCCGGGGCTGCTGCGGAAAACGATGTGACGGTCAAAGAGAACGTAATTCACCGGGAAGATTTCGGGGTGGTCATCCACTACCAGGCCAAGGCGGCCTATTGTCGCTGCAGCCAACAGATTCCAGCACTCGTTAAAGGACAACGACGAGTCATGACCTTCAGAGGTTCCGTCGTCCAGGGTTGGGGAATTATTCATCTCAGACCTCACATCTTCCTGTGGTTGGTTCCGGAGCTGTGTTCTTCTCGGTTCCAACAATGCCTTGTGGGCTGGTGCTGTTCAATGGCCGGCGTCCGGAGCTGAGCCGAAAGTGGTTCTGTTCCGGTTGTCCGGAGCCGGCTAACCAACCTCCTTGGGCAGTACAGCGGCCGACCACTGAAGAAAAGTGCGACGGCGGTACTTGCCCGGGTGCCGCCGTCGCTCGGTTCCTTGGTGGAGTTGGGTAAAGGCGGAAATTGCTGTGCGTAATGCACGTCATCCACCCCGGGACAGTCCCTGGGTGGATGACGTGTGAGTGGTCTGATGTTCTATTATTTAAGCCAGGACGTCACCGTTTGCTGGTTCGCATCCACCCACTTCTTAGCTGCGGCTTCGGGCGTCATGCCGCCCTGGATATCCGTCGCGACTGAATTCTGGTCTTCGTTGGTCCATTTGAAGCCCTTGGCCAGTTTGGCTGCCGGTGAGCCGCTGTCCGCGAACTTCTTGGAAATGACCTTGTTGAGGGTATAGGTCGGGTAATCGCAGGCGACCTTTTCAGCGTCAGCATCGCAGCCCTCGGTCCAGGCCGGCAGGGAGACCTTCTTGAGGGGAACCTGGGACAGGAACCACTGTGGCTCATAGAAGTAGCCCAGCAACGGCGTCTTGTTTTGCTCCGCCGTCCGGAACGACTGGATAAGGGCAGCCTCCGAGCCAGAGAACACCACCTTGTAATCCAAGTTCAGATTCTTCACCAAGGCTTCGTCGTTCGTGACGAAAGCGGGGTCGCCGTCCAGGACCTGGCCCTTTCCGCCGGACTCGGACGTGGTGAACATCGAGGCGTACTTGTTCAGGTTCTTCCCGTCCGTGATGTCCGGGTACTTCTCTGCCATCCATGGTGGTACGTACCAGCCGATGTGTCCTTCGTTGCCGGTGGGACCGGCATCTACAGCCACCTTCTGATCCGTAATGTACTGCTTGGTGAGGTCGGCATGACCCCAGTTTTCCATGATGACGTCCACTTCGCCGGAGGCGAATCCCTGCCAGGAAATCTGTTCGTTCAGGTCCTTCTGGACCACAGAGCAACCAAGCTGGTTTTTAGCGACGTAGCTGTACACGGCGGCATTGGCTGTATAGCCGACCCAGGCGTTCATCGCGACACTAACAGCTCCGCAAGGCGCATCCCCGGCACCTGCGGGGGCGGCGGCCACCTGGTTCACGGAAGCACCCCCGCAGCCTGTCAGCAGCAAGGCAGCGGCGGCGACTCCTGCCATCAGGGGGATAGTTCGCTTCAACAGCGGTGGGACTTTTTTCATTTGTTGGGTCTCCTTGTTGGGGGTGGGAGTATGGCGGGCTGGGTTGATCGTTGGAGGGACTAGGTTGAGGGGATCTTGGCCGAGGCAAATTTCCGTATCGGGGCTGCCGCTGCAGCCTGGGTCATCCTGTCGAGCAGGATGCCGAGGAACACAATGGCAAGGCCAGCGGCCAGGCCCTTGCCGAACAGCGAACTTTGGACAAAGCCGGCGACGACGTCGTACCCGAGTCCGCCTGCACCGACCAGGGCACCCACGACCACCATGGCAAGGACGTAGATCAGCCCTTGGTTGGCGGCGAGTGCCAGGGATTTCCTGGCCATCGGCAACTGGACCTTGGTAATGACCTGCCATGGCGTTGACCCGCTGGAAACTGCAGCTTCAAGGACAGTGGGGGAGATCGCTGCGATGCCGTCGGCGGTGATCTTGATGGCGACAGGAGCTGCATAGATGATGCCTGCGATGATCGCCGTGAAACGCGTAGCGCCGAATAATCCCAGGAACGGAACAAGGTAGACGAACGCGGGCATCGTCTGGCCGGCGTCGAGTATCGGCCGCAGGACTTGGTCCACCCTTTGGGAACGGCCCATCGCCACGCCGAAGACCACACCAAGGACCATGACCAGCACGGTGGCCACCAGCGTTCCTGCGAGGGTGACCATGGAATCGCTCCAGAGGCCCAGGTAGATAATGACGCCAAGGCAGGCGGTGGTAACGGCGGCGAGCTTCCAGCCGCCCAATGCGTAAGCCGCTAGGGCAATGACGCCCACGAGGATGTAGAAGGGCGTGTCCGTGAGCAGGGACTGGAACGGGTTAAGGATTCCCGTGGTGACCGATTCACGCAGGGACACTGTGAACAGGGACAGGTTGCTCTGCATCCACTGGCTTGCCGAGGTTACGGCTTGGACGATCGCCGGGCCGATGTTGAAGTCTTTCGGGAAAGCTGCGGCCCACAATGAGCTCCTGGACAACTGGACCATGACCAGTGCCAGGCCCAGCGTGACACCCAGGAGTATGTACCGGTTCCTGCGGGAGATCCGGCCCTTTCGGGCAGCGCCCGGTTCCGCACGGCGGCTGGCTGCAGTGGTCACCCGGTCCAGCACGATCGCGAGCAGGACGATGGAGAGGCCGGCATTTACTGCAGTGCCGACGTCGAGCGATTGCAATGCCCGGACAACAACCTGGCCAAGTCCCGGAGCGGCGATAAGTGCCGCAATGGTGACCATGGACAGGGCGGCCATCGTGCTTTGGTTGATTCCCATGACGACCGTCCGCCTGGCCATGGGAAGCTGCAGGGTAAACAGCCGCTGCAGGCCGGTTGTACCCAGCGAGTCCGAGGCTTCCCGGGTGTTCTCGGGGATGCTCCGGATACCGTGAGCGGTGAGGCGGATGACCGGAGGCGCTGCGTAGATGACGGTAGCAATGACGGCTGAGGCCGGGCCAATGAGGAAGATGAGCGCCAGGGGGGCCAGGTAAACGAACGTTGGCAAAGTCTGCATGAAGTCCAGTACCGGCGTGATCACTGTGGCGACGCGGGTAGAGACGCCGGCGAGGATACCAAGGGGGATACCGACCAGGAGAGTCAGCAGCACCGCGGTCAGGACCAGGGCGAACGTGTAGGTGGCCTCGACGAACAGACCCTGGAAGCCGAAGAAGGTAAAGACGGCTACCGTCAGGAGGGCCACGCGGGCGTTCCCGACAGCGAACGCAATCCAGCCAAGCAGTCCTACGGTTCCAAACCAGCCAATTTCGGGCAGTCGCAGGCCCGTGGAACTTGCGGCAAAGAGCGTGATGAAGAGGTTGGCGACGTTGTCCACCACTGCCCGCAGGGGCGTGAAGACATACAGGAAGACCGGGTTGTCCGCGCGGTTGGCAGCGACCCAGGCGTTGAACTGGTTCAGCGAGCGATGCAGATCCGTCAGCTCGGAGGCAGGCAAAGTCAGGGTCGACGTCCCGTGCAGGATCAGAAATCCCAGGATCCAGATGACGCCCGCGGCCACCAGCAGAATGGTGCGGCGACTGGGGCGGCGGCGCGGTTCCCTAACAGGGGTCGTTGTTGGCTGGACCTTTTCCTGATCCCTGACAAGCGTAGTCATCAGGCCGCTGCTTCCGCTGGCTGCAACACAGAGAGGATACTGTCACGGTCGATCTGTCCGATGATCCTGCCTGCTTCATCCTCCACGAGGACAGGGCAGGAGGAATGCATCACCGCTGTTATGGCGTCCCGGATGATCATCCCGGAACTGAGGACCGGTGCATCCAGGGGCGTTCCATCCATCAGGGGACGCATAATCCACTTCAAGGTCAGAACGTCCGCGCGGGGAACTTCGGACACAAAATCCTGAATGTACTTATCTGCCGGGGATCCCACCAACTCATCCCCGGTGCCACACTGGACCATCTCGCCATTGCGCATGATCAGGATCCGGTCACCGAGCTTGAGTGCCTCGGAAAGGTCATGGGTGACGAACACCATGGTCTTACCCATTTCCTTGTGGAGACGGATGACCTCGGCCTGCATGTCACGCCTGATGAGGGGATCCAGCGCAGAGAAGGGCTCGTCGAACAGGATGGTGTCCGGATCGCCCGCCAAAGCCCGGCCAAGGCCAACGCGCTGCTGCATCCCGCCGGAAAGTTGATCCGGATAGTGTTGTTCGTACCCCTTCAGGCCGACCAGTTCAATAATTTCCCGAGCCCGGCCGTAGCGTTCGTTCTTAGCCGCCCCGCGGATCTGCAGCCCGTAGGATACGTTGTCCAAAACCGTGCGGTGGGGCAGGAGTCCGAAGTGCTGGAACACCATGGACATTTTCCGCCGGCGCAGTTCCCGCAGCTCCCCAACCCCTGCCTGCAGGACATCCTTGCCATCCACCATTACCTGCCCTGAAGTAGGTTCGATAAGCCGGGTGAGGCAGCGGACAAGGGTCGATTTGCCGGACCCCGAAAGGCCCATGACTACAAAGACCTCACCCTTGGCGACGTCGAAACTCAGGTTGCGGACGGCCGCCACGCAGCCCGAGGCTGCCAACAGTTCAGCAGAGCTAAGGGACGAAAGCTGAGGATCACCAGGGACCTTTTCACCAGCGGCGCCAAAAACCTTCCAGAGGTTCCGTACTGAGATGTCGGGGCTGTTCATTGCTGTACTCCTGCTTATGGCGGCTCGAACCAATGGCCGGGCTTCGAGTGGACGTTTTAATGCTTGTTCTTTCGCCGAAGTCAACCCACTCGGCTTGGGGAAGGCTGGTTACGTCGGTGGAGGCAGCGCTCTCAACGTCATGCTCCAGACGCCCGTGGGCAAATCCTTGCGCGATGTCGCTACGGCACTGTGAATCTTCTTGCTGCGAACGGGCTTGATCTGCATGTGGCTGGTTGTGTATGCATCAACATCACCCGTAATACGCAACAGTGATGTATCTCACTCAACCTGTCAAGGTTTGGAAATAAATAAAAACGATGGCCAACAGCTTCGATGAGTCTGGGCCTCAGAAAGGCCCTGGGGTGCCCGGTGCGGGCGAGACTGTTGGCTGTTTGAACTAAGGCTGCCAGCGAGCAAGGTTTCAACCCGAACGTCCAGCCACCATGAGCGAGGCCTGTGCGGTCAAAATGTTTGGCGGGTTGGATGCTTACCCAAGGGAAAGGTCACCTTGAGGGAAGCTGTTTTGTGACGAAACCATCGCGTCGTATTACGGCAATGACGTAGCGACCAGTGGCCCTTCGGCGACGGCAGCAAAACCGCTGGATGG
This sequence comes from Arthrobacter sp. 21a14, assembly GCA_050627125.1. Classification (GTDB taxonomy): domain Bacteria; phylum Actinomycetota; class Actinomycetes; order Actinomycetales; family Micrococcaceae; genus Arthrobacter. Next base: position 3,393,557 of record CP192487.1, read on the forward strand.
TGCACCCGTGTCCTGCACGGTAGCGGCTGCGGCTGCGCTCCACGGCTAGGTGTCTTTGGCCAGGTCCTGGACGTCGAAGGTCTCGCGTGCCTGTTCGATGTGAGGCATGTGTGCTGCGGCTCATTCCAGGAGCACGTCGATGGGGTGGCGAAGTGTGTTGCCTAATGGTGTGAAGCGGTACTCGATCGCCACGGGGCGTGAGCTGAGGAGCTCGCGTTCGATGATGCCGTTGCGTTCGAGGCGAAGCAGGGTCGCCGTCAGCAATTTCTGCGAGAGCTGTTGTGGGTCCCCGGACTGCGCTGTTGGCAGCCAGGGGACCCGCAGGTGTTACTTCTTTCCGGGAAGGAACATCGACTGTTCCATCGGCGTCACGGTCAGCGACTTCAGCTGGGCGGTGCCGCCTTCTGCGAAGAGTGACATCTTGTCGGCTCCGGCGTTCGGGAACACTTGGTCGGTGATGGTCTGCAGGCCGTTACTGGTGAACACCTCTACTGATGAGCGGTCCACGTAGATCCGCAGGGTGACATTGCCCTTATTGTCCAGGGTGACAGGGGCGTCATCCACGGAAGAGAATGCCGAGTGGAAAGCGGTGTTTCCGGACTTTGTTCGGTCAACGAAGATCTTTCCGGTCATGGCGTCGTAGCCAATGATGGTGGAGGAGTTGCCGTCGCCCAGTACGGTGATGCCGGACTTCTTCGCCGCGCCGGGGGCGAAGGTGATGTCCACGCGCTGGACCTGGCCCGAAGTCGTCGCCGGCAGCGACGTTGTTCCGGCCGCGACAGCGCGGCCCTTCTTATCGGCGTAGCTCGGCTTTTGCGCGAGGTCGTCCACTTGCTTGACGGCGCTCTGGGTGAGGCGTGGTCCGTCGGGTGTCTGGGTCAGCTGCACCTCGCGGGGCAGTGACATGGCGCTGCGCCACGGGTTGGTAGGGATGTCGTTGGCATAGTCCCAGTTATTCATCCAGCCCAACATGACCCGCTTGTTCTCGGGCATGTTCGCGAAGGAGACAGCCGCGTAGTAGTCGCGTCCATAGTCCAGCCAGTCATACGACTCCAGGCGGGACGTCGCTGCTGTGGAGCTAGCGGTGAACTCGTCCGCGAGTATATGCCCCCAGCCGAACCTGTTGTTATCGACAACCTTGATTTGTGCCTGCTGGCCAACGAATTCCTTGACATTCCATGAGGCCCAATCCAGGGTTTCACTGTCGTTGCCTGTGGCCGTACGGACCACCTGTCCGTTGACTACCAAGTTCACTGTTTCTTCATCGGACCTCGGGACGGCGGCGGTGTCGGTGAGCATGACGTGGTCAAGGGTCAGGTGACCCCACCCGCCGGTAGCTTGGTCAACCACCCGCAGCTGTGCATTCTGGCCCGCGAACTCCGAAACGTCCCAGCCTTTCCAGTTCAGCAGTCCGGCGTTATCGCCCGCAAGGGAGCGGACGACGTTGCCGTTGATGAGCAGCTGGACGGCCAGGGTCTGACCGGAGTCCGCCGAGCGGTGGCCGCCCCCAACGAGCATGCTCATGAAGTTTTTCGTGATGGGGAACTCAGGGGATGTCAGGGTACCCTGACGGTCATCACCGGGTACGGTGCCGGTTTCGAACGTGTTGATTCGTTTGGCGCCAAGGTAAAAGTCCCCACCGCTGGTGGCCGGCTGGAAGTTGGGGGTCAGGTCTCCTGTGCCGGTCCAGCCGGCATCGGCCAGCGTTGTGCCATCCGGTACCTCGAAGCCGTCAAACTTGAGTTCTCCTGGGGGCGGGGTGTTGTCCAGCTTGTCGGAGACGCGAGGGTGCTTGCCGCCGCCAATGAGGAAATTCAGGTAGTCGTCCGTCACGGTAAAAGTTGGTGACTGCATGGAACCCAGCGGCCAGTCGCCGTCGTTGAATGAGTTGATCAGTCCTGTGCCGCCAAATTGGGTCACCGGATTTTGACCGGGGAGGGAACCGGCGGCGGGAGCGTCGCCGAAAGGGCCGTTCTTCCAGTTGCCGGGTTCGTTGTTGACGGTCCAGCCGTTGTAGGTGCCGTCGTTGAAGCCGGCCAGGACAGCACCGGCCGGTGCCGCTGTGGCTGGTTTCGTGGTTTCGGAGGTGAACGTGGTGCCATCGAAGTTGCCCACGAAGTATTGTCCAGCCGAGCCTCCGGCGACACCGCCGGGGTTGATGTTGACGACCATGACCCACTTGATGTTGTTCGTATCCCCATCCACCGCGAGCGGGAACAAATCAGGGCATTCCCACTGGCCGCCGCTGGCGTTGGCGGGTCCGAACTCGCTCAAGGCAGTCCAGTCCTTGAGATTGCCGGATTTGTAGAGGAGAACCTTGTGATCTTGCGATTCGACTGCGGTCATGACCCAATATCCGCCACCGGACGGGTTGTCGTACCAGAAGACCTTCGGGTCGCGGAAGTTTGCTGAATTGCGGTTCAGCACAGGATTGCCGGAGTACTTGGTCCAGGTCTGGCCGTCATCCAGGCTGTACGCCAGGGACTGGGCCTGCAGGCCCCGGTGCGGGGAGGGCTCCTTGTAGGCGCTGGTGTAGATGGCCACCAGCGGGGGGTTTTCCTTCGTCCCGAAGCCGGTTGTGTTGTCCTTGTCAACCACAATGCTTCCGGAGAACACATCTTCCTGTGCATCGGTTGAGAGGGCGAGGGGCTGCTCCTGCCAGTGAACCAGGTCCTTCGACGTCGCATGTCCCCAGGACATGTTTCCCCACGTGTTGCCGGAAGGGTTGTGCTGGTAGAAGAGGTGGTAGACGCCCTTATGGAAAATCATCCCGTTGGGATCGTTCATCCAATTCTTCGCGGGTGTGTAGTGGTAAACAGGTCGAAATTGCTCACTTCCCACCTCTGGTTCCGCGGATGCCGGTGTCACACCGGCCATGACGCCCGTAAGCGTCAGCCCCGCCAACGTTAACGCAGATGTTGCCATCCGCATCCTGTTGATCTTGAGTTTTTCCATCATTCTTTTCGGTCGCCCTTCATCGCGGCGTGCCCATCCCCACATAGACAACGTTGTCAGTGCTCTCAGAAGCTACGACAAGTCCAGCGGACAAGTCAACGGTTTTTTCGGCCATGTGCAGGACGATTCATTGCATTCCGAGGATGGAGACATCGTTGTCAGAATGGGCTTGCCAAAACACAAGTAACGCGGGTAACCTAAATCACATTTGCAACTAACGCGTGTTACTAGTCACTACCTAGGCAGCGCGGCGAGACAAGGAGGCTCTGCACATGCAGGACCTCAGTGACGACGTCCGTCATAGGTCTGAGGAGACCAGGATTTCAGAGATCGTCTTCGGGCCGGGCAGTGAGAATTCGATTGGCGCTTTGCTGCAGGATGCCGAGCGACTCCTGGATCAGAGGCGATGTGATGCTGCCACGCCGCACCGCGGCGACAATGCGGCGCGAGGGCTTACCCCTGCCGGTGATACGGAGGCGAACTACGTTTTCTGCACTACGCAGCGGGGCCAGTCGCGGCAGCAGGCCCACGCCCAGCCCTGCGCCCACGAAAGCGATTTGGGTTTCCCACTCAACGGCCTCATGGGCAATTCGTGGTGTTACCCCGGCCGCGGTGAACGCCGCGGTGAAGAGGGAATGGTAGGTGGAGCCGGCGGCCTCGGTGATCCAGGGTTCTGACGCCAGCTCTTGGAGAGTCACTGTTTCCCGCGATGCCAACGGATGGTCAGAGGGAATGATCACGTCCAGGGGGTCATCGAGCAGGACGGTCTGTTCGAATCGCGGATCGTCCTCAGCGTAAGTGTCGGACTGCATGGCAACAATGACCGCGAGGTCGATTCGCTCGGCAACCAACAAGTCGAAGCAGCGGGCCGGGTTGGCCTCGAGTACCTGCACTTCCAGCTGTGGACGGGTTGAGCGAAGAGTCGCGGCGAGCGGCGCGAGCAACTGGGCGGCCGCCGTCGAGAATCCGCCGAGGCCGAAATGGGACTGCACCTGGTCGCCAGCCTCCATGGCGGCTGCACGCAGGCTCTCCCACTCGGCAATGAGGGTGTCCGAGCCCGCCACGAGAAAGCGGCCAGTGGCGGTCAGTCGCACCCCCCGGCCGTCCTTCGTCAGCAGCTGCATTCCAAGCACGCGCTGGAGCTCGCGCAACTGCGCGGAGACTGCGGAGGGAGAATAGCCTGTGAGCTCCGCGGTGGCGCCAATGGTGCCGCAGCGGGCAAACACTCGAAGTGTGATGAGTCTCGCATCGATCATGCACCTATTGTGCATGGTTATCTTCTAAATGTTGCGCTTTTGTTGCAGCTCATTCGTCCCTAATCTCATGACTACAAGGATTTTGAATACAACATCGGTTGCACCCAAGCACCCTTGGTCGCCATGAATCGCACGCTAACCCAGGCCTCCCGGGAGGAAACACATGTCTGCTCCAGTCTTGCCCCTCAATTCACGCGGAAAACTCGCTTCATCGTTGCCTGCAGAGCAGCTGGCAGAGATCAGCGAGTTGTTCGAGTTCCGGCGCACGGGATATTCCCTCGATGCGCCTTTCTACACCGATGCCACGATCTTCAAGATCGACATGGAAGCCATTTTTGGCCAGCACTGGATCTTTGCCGCCAGCATCGCGGAACTTCCGGAGCCGGGCGACTACGTCACCGTCGACTATGGTCCCTACTCCCTGATCGTGCTGCGCAATGACGACGGCGGCGTGAACGTCCTGCACAACGTGTGCCGCCACCGCGGCGCCCGCGTCTTGACCGAGCCCGCCGGGTCAACAGGCAACCTGGTCTGCGGCTACCACTCCTGGACATACTCCCCGGAGGGCAACCTGATCCATGCCTCGGCGCCGGGGGAGACGAAGTTCGACAAGGGCTGCTTCGGCCTCAAGCGCGCCCACAGCCGCGTGGTTGCCGGACTGATCTTCGTCTGCATTGCGGACGAACCGCCCACCGACTTTGACGAGACCTCCAAGATCTTCGAGCCCTACCTCGCACCCCACGATCTGTCCAAGACGAAAGTCGCTTACCAGCAGAACATCGTTGAAGAGGGCAACTGGAAGCTCGTCATGGAGAACAACCGTGAGTGCTACCACTGCGACGGACACCCGGAACTCGCTTGTTCCCTCTTCCCCACCTGGGGCCTGACGGAGGGCCTGATCCCGGCCCACCTTGAAGAGGTGTGGGACCGCAACAAGGAAGCACAGGCATCGCTCGAGGATCGTTGCCGCCGCTATGGCCTTCCCTACGAGGTGGTGGAAGAGCTCGACACCCGAATTGCTGGAATCCGTATCTCCCGGGAATCGTTGGACGGCGACGGCGAATCGTTCTCGCCCGATGGGCACAGGCTCTCCAAGAAGCTGCTCGGCGATTTGCCGGACTTCCGGCTTGGCCGCTGCTCGATGCACCTTCAGCCCAACAGCTGGTTCCACTTCCAGAGCGACCACGTCATCACGTTCGGGGTCTTCCCCATCAACGAGCACCAGTCCCTGGTCCGCACCACGTGGCTGGTAGCCGATGACGCCGTGGAAGGTGTCGACTACGACCTGGAGAAGCTCACCTACACCTGGAAGCAGACCAATCTGCAGGACAAGGCGTTCGTGGAGCTGTGCCAGACGGGCGCCGGCAGCCCTGCCTACGAGCCCGGCCCGTACATGAAGAGCGAATACCAGGTGGAGGCATTCATTAACTGGTACGTGCAGCGTGTCCAGGAGCACCTGGCATGATTGAACTCCTCACTGAGACGGCAGTCCAGGAACCGCAGCGCATTCGCGGTCTTGAGATGCCCTGGAACAGGGTGATGGGAAGCACCGAGGGTCCCGCCAGCGCTGCCCGCGCGTTGGGCCCTTGGCATCCGCAGGAGTTCATGGCCGAATGTGTTGAGGTGGTTCCCGAGGTGAGCGGCATGATGACCTTCGTGTTCCGCCGCTGTGACGGTGCGCCACTGGCGTTCCGTGCGGGGCAGTACGTGAACGTTGCCTTTCCCGTGAACGGCGAGGACCAGGATCCGGTGGACCGCAGCTACTCACTGTCCAGTTCGCCCACTCAGCCGTGGACCTTTAACATCACAGTCAAACGGGACGCCACTGGCCTTGTCTCTCCTTGGGTGCACGAGAACATCAAAGCCGGCACCGTCCTGGACATGCTCGGCCCGGTTGGGGCATTTCACCTGCCCGATGCCGACCGCCGGGCACGCTACCTCTTGTTGGCTGCCGGCGCAGGGATCACCCCCATCATGTCCATGGTGCGGACCATCCACTCCCTGCCCGGGCACGCGGACGTCATCGTGCTCTATCACGGCGCGGAGGCTGGAGGCTTTGCTTTCGACAAGGAGTTGGCCTACATCGCCTCCGTGGACTCGCGGGTCAAGGTCTTCTACTCCCTTGGCGACCGCAGCAAACCCGAGGGCTGGGAAGGACTCACCGGAAGGCTGACGGCCTCCATGCTGGACGAAGTGGCCCCCGACGCCAACGGCCGCCAGGTCTATGCCTGTGGTCCAGAGGGTTACCTGAACACCGCAACGGAGCTCCTAGGGAAGGTCGGCGTCGACGACACCTCCATCTACATGGAATTCTTTTCGGGAGACCGCCAGACGATCCTTGAGTACCAGGCGGAGCTCGCGCTAGCGGCGGACATTGCCGAGGAAATCGCGGAGGAAATCGCCGATTCCGCGGAGGACTACTACGAAAGCCAGCCCACAGCGTTCGGGCTCTACGAGCCAGGCTACGACGCCGAGGGAACCCTGAAGGCCGGGGGACTGCCGCTGGAAACCATCGATCCGGATGCGCCCAGTGCGGAAGCCCTCGACGGCGGTTCGGACACGGCGCCGCAGGCCGCGTCCCCGGATGCTTCAAGCTTCGACACAGTCGGAACGGGAAGCCTCACGCTGTCCTTCATGCGCACCGGAATCAATGTGCGCATCGACCCCACCGAACACATTCTGGGGGCCGCCCAGCGTGCGGGCGTCAGGATCGGGGCGAACTGCAAGGAAGGCATGTGCGGATCGTGCAAGGTCGTCAAGCTTTCCGGTGAGGTGGAAATGAACCACCAGGGCGGGATCCGGGCTAGGGAAATCGATGCAGGCAAGTTCCTGCCCTGCTGCTCCACAGCGCGGACCGACATGGTGATCGATGCCTAGCTTCTTCCGGTCGCGGCGATAGGATTCTCCACCTTTTACGAGTCCAGCGTTCAGGGCTCGAATCGCCGTTCGGGTCCTACTTCGGGAACCGTTTTGTCCACGGTCAGGGGCCTATATGGCCCCTGACCGTGGACAAAACCACTGAAGATGCTAACGCTCTGGGATCAAAACGGGGGGAATTGTCACCGTGAGGTCAGGGAGTTCAGCTGACCAGGCTTCCACCTCGACGAGCGCGTGCTGCGCGGTCGTGGCCTGTGACAGGCTTGAGGACGGCCTGTCGGCTGTGAGGACATTTGGATTCCCGTGCCTGCAAAAGGATGGGTCATTCGGTGCCGGGTCATACCAAGCTCCGGCTGAAAGCTGTACAACGCCGCGCCGTAGAGAAGGACTGATAGCCAAACCGGCTAGACAACTTCCCCGGTCATTCCGCACGAGAACAACCTGTCCGTTTTCAAGGCCGCGGGCTGCCGCGTCATCCGGGTTCATTCGTAGGGGTTCTCGCCCCTGGATCTTGGATTTCTGGCTTGTGGCCCCTACATCGAGTTGACTGTGGAGTTTTGTCTTCGGCTGGTTGGCAATGAGGTGCAGTGGATAGTCGCCTGAGGAGCCAAGCCATTCGTCAGGTTCGATCCACACGGGGTGGCCCGGGCAATCGGCATAGCCAAAACCGGCAATTGTCGAGGAGAATATTTCGATCTTTCCACTCGGTGTTCCGAGCGGGTACTTCCCGGGATCCTGACGGTAGTCCGAGAGCAAAATTTGGCTAGGTTCAATAACGGGGATCTCGATCTTTTCTGAGTCCCAGAATGTGTCGAAATCAACCACGTTGACGCCTCGTTCGCCAAGCTCGCTATTCCATTGTCCGTACAGGTGGCGGAGCCAACCCATCGTGTCACGTTTCTCCGTGAACGCGTCAGCTGTTCCAAGCTTGGCTGCAATTGCGGCGAAAATATCATAATCATCGCGGGCATTGCCGGCAGGTTCAGTCAGTGCATGCATCGGGAAAAACGTGGGGTCACTTCGGCCCGCTCCGTAGTCGTTTCGCTCTATCGACATGGTTGCCGGGAGCACGATGTCGGCATGGCGTGCTGTGCTGGTCCAGAACTGTTCATTCACGATGACAGTAGCTGGTTGGGCCCATGCCTTCCGGAATCGTGCCAAGTCCTGATGGTGATGGAATGGGTTACCGCCGGCCCAGTAAATCAACTCGATCTCTGGCAGGGTGATTCGCTTGCCGTTGAAATCTATCTGGCTTCCCGGATTGAGCAACATGTCGGCTATCCGGGCCACAGGAATATACGAAGTCTCGGGATTCCGGCCTTGGGGAAATGAAGGGGCACCGGCGACACGCCTGGGTAGTCCTACATCTGCGGAGGACCCGTAACCGTGCTGGAATCCTCCACCAGGCAACCCGATCTGTCCTAGCATCGCGGCGAGGGTCACCCCAAGCCATATTGGCTGCTCACCGTGCTGTTGCCGCTGCATGGACCAGCTCAAATTGATCATGGTCCGTGATTCAGCCATGTCACGTGCAAGTTCGGTAATTCGAATCGCCGGAATCCGCGTCAGCTTTTCAGCCCAGCTTGGATTTTTTGGAACACCGTCGACATCCCCACGAAGGTACGGCAGGAATTCATTAAGACCGACACAGTACCGGGCGAGGAACTTCTCGTCGGCGAGTTTTTCATCGTCCAGCACATACGCAAGGGCCAGCATTAGGGCGGCGTCGCTTCCAGGCAGCGGCGCGATCCACTCTGCACCGGCTTCCTTGTAGGTGTCGTCGCCTATCGGCGTCACGTCAATGAAGCGGCACCCGCGAGCTACTGCTTTCCGGATTGCGGCCCTTGCGACATGGCGCCCGACTCCTCCAGGAGCAATTGCGCTGTTCTTCTCGGAAATTCCCCCGAAAGCAATGAAGAGTTCTGTGTTCTCACTCACCACTTCCCAAGAGGTTGCCCCAGCCATGACCTGATAGGGCGAGGCAGCGATGATGTGCGGCAGAAGCACACCCGAGGCACCGTAGCTGTAGTCCGTTACGCCGGAAACATAGCCTCCCAACGAGTTCAAGAATCGGTGGATCTGACTTTGGGCGTGATGAAATCTGCCGGCGCTGGCCCAGCCATATGAACATCCGTACACAGCGGAAGGGCCTTTTTCGGAGTAGACACGCCCCAGTTCTGCACTGGCCAACTCAATTGCACGATCCCAGGAAACTTCAACAAAGGGTTCATTTCCCCGGCCAGACCCGCTTCCGGGCCCACGTTCCAGCCAGCCAGCACGAATGGCAGGGCGCAGGATACGAGTCGGGTGGTGTTGTGCAGAGGCCATGTTGTCCAAGAGGTCACTGGGGTCGGGGTCTTGGGACCAAGGTCTGACAGAGAGCAGAGCTTTCCCGTCACTTTCGGCTTCGAAGGCTCCCCAGTGTGTCAAATGCGTGCGCATGCGGCAGTTTCCCTTGGATGCTGTTCTGATGACCGTTGGCCACTCTTGTGGTCAGCATGTCCGTTTACCGGACCGCTGGTCAAGCGTTCAACTCGATTGGACCAACATGACGGTTCTTCCGGGTCTCACGCAGAACCTGCCTCAGGGTCAGATGAGGGAACGGAAAATCTCCCAACCGGTTCCAATGGTTTCGTCGGTAGGAACGAACCCGCTGTACTTGAGCAGGTCTCCGTCCGGGTTGATGGCAATGGTGTCGTTTCGGGTCACCGTGTGCCCCCAATGGATTGCCTCGCCCAGGTTGTGGGTGTAGCTGCCAATACCGATGATCTCGGACATCACCTCCCAGCCAGGGCCCCAGGTACCGGCCCCTTCCCAGCCTCCTTGGCCATTGGAACGGTATTCGTGCATATAGCCGGTGTAATCACGTCCGAGGATGTCGACATCACCGTCACCGCTTAAATCGCCGGGGGCAATGATCTTGTCAAAGACCTGCCACCCGGTGCCCACAACGCGTGGTTGCTTCCAGCCGCCGTCGCCATCGCCTGGGTACAGATGGAGGTCACCTTCGGCATCGCGGGCGAGCACATCGTTGATGGCGTCTCCGTCGAAATCGCCCGGGCCCACGATGGCGTCGAAAATGTTCCAGCCCGTGCCGACGACAGATCTTTTCAACCAGCCCCCATGACCATCGCCCGGGTACAGATACAGGTCTCCCCGTGCGTCTCGGGCGAGGATGTCGTTATTGCCGTCGCCGTCGAAATCGCCGGGTGAGAAGACGATGTTGAAGACGTCCCATCCAATGCCAACAAGCCTGGGTTCATCCCATTGCGCTGTCTCGTAGCTTGGGCATGTTCCCGCATCGCAGGCTCCCAGACCATAGGTATAAGTGCGTGGATAGAGGACCAGGTCGCCGTCGTCCGTTCGACCCAGCAGCTCGAAGTTTCCCCGCCCGGTCCAACCCATGGCCCGGTTGGAGGCTGCAATTGGCGCGGTCTCCTTACTGTGCAGCAGGGTGTTTTCATCGCCCCGTAGGGAGTCACCGCATTGTGGCTTTTCCGGAGTCGTGGCGTAGACGTTGAAGGAGAGGCGATTCCCGCGGTCTTCAGGCAGAATTTTGAGCGGTTCGACCTGACGTTCGGGAGGAAGAGGTGTTCCATTACTGAGCCATTCGATCGTGTAGCCAGCAGGGGCTGCCTCAGTCTTATCGCAGCCTGAGAATTCCGCTGGAGCACCCATTCGAAGCTCTGACCCTACATACGGCATTCCAATCAGGGAGACGATTCCATCCATATCAATATGGTGGAAGGGGAGAGTGTCTGCCGCCGCTGCCGGCGCAGCGCCACCACCAGCCGCGGTGGTGACAAACAATGCAGCGGTGACGCCGGCACTCGCCAACGACACCGCCTGCACAGCGGCAAGAACTCGTTTGCTCAGTGATGAGGAGATCATTCCGGCAGCGTAACAGGTAGCGTGGCTACGGCCTTGGACGAAAGACGAGTACCGACTACTCGTGCACCAAGACTGCCTGGTGGTCTTTACTAAATGCAGCGGATCTCAAATAACTGCCAATGACCCCCCAACGTTTGGCGGTTGGTGCCCAAGGGTTCCGTCGGCCTGGACCGGACAACTGCAGCCAATGCAGATGTCCGGCCCTTAGCCTAGCCACGACGGCATTAGACACCGAACTACGAACCGGCCGGGTTGCCACTATCCGCAAGGATTTCGCGGATCATGGGAACTACCCTGCTGCCGCATAGCCGAATAATGGGAACGACTCCGTGAAGGAGCCTCTGCCCAGGATCACATCGGCCCGGGCGTTGGAGAGAGTGCATCAACGGTGGCAAACCGCTGGAAGACCCGCACAGGATCGTCAGAGCTGAGCACCGTAACGCCGGATCCAAGCCGGATGCGGGAGGTCTCAACGGATGGTATTTGGATGGGAACGAGCTGGCGCTAAACCGTGGCGCGTCGCGCCACGTTGTAGAAGCGGATGTTCTCGTATTCTTCGAGCCCCTCAGCGCTTCCTTCACGTCCGAGACCTGATTGCTTGACGCCTCCGAAGGGGGCGGCTGCGTTGGAGGGGATGCCTTGGTTGATGCCGACGATTCCTGTCTGGAGACTGTCGGCGACATTAAGGGCACGGTCCAGGTTCTCAGTGAAGACGTAACCGGCGAGGCCGAATTCTGTGGCGTTGGCGCGGTCAATTACTTCGGCCTCGGAGCGGAAGCGCTGTATCGCGGCGATGGGGCCGAAAATCTCGGACTGGGCGACGTCGGAATCTTCCGTAACGCGGTCCAGGACGGTCGGGGCGAAAAAGTTGCCTACGGAATCGTATCCGTGGCCGCCGGTGAGCAGTGTGGCGCCCAGGGCCACGGCGTTCTCGGTGTAGGCCTGCATTTGAGCGACTGCACGATCGTCGATCAGCGCGCCGAGTCCTGTCTGCTGTCCGAGGCCGCTTCCCACCGCGACCTGGGCGAAGCGTTCGGTGAGCGCTGCTACAAAGTCATCCGCTATTGCGTCCTGGACGTAGATTCGGTTGGCTCCAATGCAGGACTGGCCGCCATTTCGCAGTTTTGCGGCAAACGTTCCATCCACTGCCCGCTGCAGATCGGCGTCGTTGAAGACTATGAGCGGAGCGTTGCCGCCAAGCTCCATTGAGCTGCGAAGTACGTTCTGGGACGCAAGCTTCAGGAGCTGCCGGCCCACCGGCGTCGATCCTGTGAAAGAAACCTTCCTGACCCTGGGATCGAGGAGGACGGCTTCGCTGAAAGCACCGGACTTTGAGGTGGTGATGACCTGGATCAGTTCTTCAGGCACTCCTGCCTCGACGGCGAGTTGTACGGCAAAGTACGTCGTGAGGGGAGTGAGGGTTGCCGGCTTGATAACTACGGGGCATCCTGCAGCCAAGGCGGGTGCGATTTTTCGGGTAGCCATGGCCAGTGGGAAATTCCATGGCGTGATCAGTACCGCCAGGCCGACGGGGGAGCGGCGTGTCAGCAGGCTCGCGCCACCATCCGGCGTTTCGCGGAAGTTCCCTGCGGGACGCACGGCTTCCTCGGCGTACCAGCGAACAAAGTCGGTGCCGTATTTGACCTCGCCGCGTGCCTCTGCCAGCGGCTTGCCCATTTCGCGGGAAATTAGGTGAGCAAGATCTTCAGTGTGGGCAACGAGCTTGGCGTACCAGGCGTGCAGCACGCTGGCGCGCTGGCGAAGGGTGCTCTTGGACCAGGCCGTTCCAGCCTTGTCGGCCGTCGCAACAGCTTCCAGTGCGGTCTGAACATCGGCGTCGGGGACATGGGCTATGGTTTCGCCTGTCGCAGGGTCCTGGACTGCGATGCCGGAGCTGGGAAGGCTGATGGATCGGATGACGGCATCCGCGTGTTGGAGGCTGGCGGGGTCTGCCGCAATCAGGGATGTAGCGACGTCGGATATGAGGCTCATCGGTTCTCTCTTTCGGTAGTGGCGGTTTGCTCCCAGACCTTGGGCGTTGGCGAGGACGCCGCGGAGTGGAGCATGCCTGAAGCAAATGTAGCCACGGAAAAGAGTAAACAAAAGCGAATCTTTTTGACGTTTATCTGTAAGCACTTCTTACATGAGGACAGTCTGCAGCGCTTGGGTTATTGCTTCCCGCACGGCTATCAGGGAAGCGCTGCGCTCAGAGCCGGACCGAACCAGGAACTGGATGCCGCGCTGTTGATCTGCCGGCAGCCAGGAACTAGGCGTAATAAGGCTGCCGGCTTCACGCACCACCATGTCAGGCAGGAAGGCAGCGGCCAGACCCTGTTCAACCATGCGGAGGTGGAAAAGTAGGTCCGAAGAAACATAGGCGATAACCGGCTCGATGCCTAGTTCGCGGCAGACCCGCATGGCCCATTGTGAGGAGGCTGTGTGGAGTGGCTCTGCTACCCAACGTAGCTCCTTGAGATCGTCAAAGTCAGCGAACTCCAGGCCATGGGGGAGGTAGCCGCGGATGGGGTCCTGGCCGATCAGCGTGGTGTGCACTCCTCCGGGCGGAGTCAGTGTAGTCCCAGGAAACGCATCGCTGACCACGGCATCGACCTGCCGCGAGATTAGCTGGACCACCGCCCGCTCGGGATCCTCGCGTCGCAACCTGACGTCGAGACCGGGATAATTTCGGGCAAGCTCCGCCAGCGCAAAAGGCATCACGCTGCGGTTGATAGTGCTGAATGCCGCTATGGTCACAACCCCTTGGGGCCGTTCATGGGAGGTCGCAAGATCAGCCTCAGCGCGCTCCATCGCGGCCAGTATTGCCTCCGTATTGCGCACGAGTTCCTCGCCTGCCGGGGTGAGTCGGACATTGCGCCCCACCCGTTCGAGAAGGACGACACCAGTCTCTTTTTCCAACAAGCCAAGCTGCTGCGAGATGGCGGAGTGGCTGTAGGAAAGTTCGCGGGCGGCGGCACTCATGCTGCCATGCAGCTTGACTTCCCTGAGGAGGGTGAGGCGATGGAGGTCGAGCATGCTGGTACCTGCCTGATTGCTGACGGATGAGTTTAGCGGCGCGACTGGGTGTGCTCCCCTCCAATCAAACCAGTTGGGGCGACATTCGAGGATACGAGTAGATGCGGCAGATCGAGATGCCGGAGTGCGCGTGGCCCATTGGAATCGGGAAGAACGCGGTGGACATTGGTTCGCCGTGTGGATGGATCCAGGAAGTGCCGCCTGCTGTCTCATCCCCGTTGAGTAAACGTCCGGATCCGGCCTCAGCCACCCCGGCTATTTCCTGCACGCTTTCCATGCCAACGTTCGATTCCCCGTCGATGGCGGCGAAAGCGATTTTGAACCCGCGGCCAATCGCCGCGAACTCATCGGACCCGAGTTGGCGGATTATCCCGTAAGCGCACGTGCCGGTGGGGTCGGTTCCGATGGCTGTCACACGCGTAGCGGTCATTCGAACATTCGAAAAAACGAGGTCGATCTGCGGCTGTTGATCGGTGAGGAAGAACCCGCGCTGTTGGCCGCCGGAGTGGGCAGTGTCGCTAAGAATCGGATCGGCGCGGGCGAGGAGGTCGTAAGCGTCAGTCAGTGCTTGGAGGTCCTCGGCGCTCCCGGAATCAACGCCGAACGGCGATACGCCGAGGGCGCCGAATTCGCCGATCGCTTCAAAGATCTGCCCGACTCCCGTAACGTCGCGCCGCATTTCCGGGATGAACAATCCCTTGGACGCCGCAAGGAAGTTGCCGAAGATTGTCCTGCTATCTCCGAAATAGAGATCGGGTGCCAGCAGGTCGATGGAGGGAGCGCACGCCTGCCAGATGTCGGCGACGTGGGGGAGTGGCCCACCACTTGGATAGATGCCGGGACGCTGTCCACCAGCAACAGCAAAACCCGGAAGGTCGACGTCGATATCGCTGTCCAGCCAGGCGTTGACGAACAACGGAAGGGCAGAATGCTGCCGGCCGGCATCAGCGACACGTTCGATGTGGCTTGCGATTCCGTACGCCATGAAGGCCTCGTCAGAGCGGTCGGGAGAGGGAAGTACTTCCGGCCACACGGTGATATCGGCGCCCAGTGCTTCTGTTGGTCGGCCTGCCAGGGCATCAACCACAGACTGTGGCACTGGTTTGGTGAACGCAGCATTGGCCGGACAAGAATGATCCCGTGATGCGCCAAGGAGGCCAACCTCGTTCTCCACCTGCACCATGAGGACGGTTCTGTGATCGCCGTCGATCAGCTCGACGTGGCGCATCAGCATGGCAAACGCGGTGGCATCCAACGACTCCTCGGTAAAGGGAGAAAGCGTGTCAGTGAGACGCCCATCCGCGAGAACGCAACGCGTAAAGCGGGTCCAGTCGCGCTTGACCCAGGCAGGGGCGTAGGTGGAGGCCCCATTCTTCCAGGCCCCGAACCAGAGGATGATCAACCGCAATCCAGCACTGCGGGTGGACTCAATCAAGCTCGTGACATGGTCCAGTTCAAAGCTGCCCTCGCTGGGCTCGACGGTCTCCCACGACACCGGCGCCAGGACTGTGTTCGCGCCAACGCTGCGGGCTGACTCCAGTCCAACCTGGAGTGCTGCAGCAGACGAACTGGACGAGTTATGCAGTTCGACGCCGCGGACCAGGAAGGGGGAGCCGTCAACGATGAGTCGTGCCCGTCCAGTCGATCTATCCAGCGCCGGAACATGCGTCGAGCTCAACTTCACGTCGACAAGTACTTCGGTTGACACGATTCGGACCTCCATTGGTGAAATTGTGGCAAGTGCACGGTTTTAGAATAGCAGGCACGGCAACTTTTCTAAAAATGTAGCGCATGCACTGTTTTTGAGCTAACGTCTTCCTTGTCGGACCTTCGTCCCCATGCAAAGGAGCATCGCAAATGGCAATAACTTCCTCAGCCCCAGGCCAATCCCAGGACGCTGCGGCGGCCCCACGACTAGGGCGCCTGGGGCCGCTTCTCTTCCTGGCGCACGCCGGCTGGATGCTTCCGTTCAGTGCCGCCGGCGCGCTTATCCCGGCCCTCATGGCCCAGATAGATCCGGATCAAAAGGTCGCACTCTATGCCACGCTGGCAGCGGCTGGCTCGATCGCCAGCATGATAGCGACGATCGTCTTTGGTGCCCTTTCCGATCGGACGCGTACCCGTTTCGGACGGCGAAATCCGTGGATTGCAAGCGGGGGTATCCTCCTCGGCCTTGCCGCCACGATGATGTCGTTCACGAGCGGGTTCGCCGTCCTGGTCATTCTCTGGGTTGTGTTCCAGATCGGGCTTGCTGTCGTCCTCGCTCCGCTGTTCGCTGTGCTGCCCGAGCGGGTGAGCGCCAAGAACCTTGGGAAGGCCTCCACCCTCATCGGACTCGGTCAGCTCCTGGCGCAGAGTCTGGGCGCAATCGTTGGTGGCGCATACATCACCATGCCGAGGGAGGGACTTCGTTGGCTGCCGTGGCTCATTGCGGTGGCGATGATCGTCTTCGTCCTCCTCTCGCGTGAGAAGGACAACCGCGACGTCGTACGCGAACCTCTGTCCGTCGGCGCACTGTTGCGCGGCTTCGTTCCTCCACGGGACCGGGATTTCCTCCTTGCCCTGGTCGGTCGCTTCCTTCTTCTCCTGTCGTTCATGATGGTCTTGCTGTACCAGCTCTTCGTCCTCACGGACTACATCGGACTCGATATTGCTGAGGCGGGCGGCGTTATTGGGACAGGCGGCGTGATCATGGCCGTCTCTTCAGGAATCGCCACGCTGATCTCGGGCCCGCTCTCGGATAGGATCAGGCGGCGCAAACCAATCGTCATCGCCGCTTCGTTGGTTTTCGCCGCAGCTGAACTTCCGCTCGTCTTTGCCGCGGACCTTAGTGCCTTCTACCTGTTCCTTGCCGTCGGGGGTTTTGCCTATGGAATGTATATCGCCGTTGACCAGGCATTGCTCGCTGAAGTTCTCCCGGACGCCGAGAACCAAGGCAAGGACATGGGCATTCTGAACATTGCCAATACTGGACCCCAGATCATTGCTCCGATCGTTGCCGGGATAGTCGTATCGATCGCAGGATTCCAGCTGGTGTTCGGGATGGCGGTTGCGCTTGCGGTACTGGCGGCCGTGGTACTGGTTCCGATTCGCCGCGTCCGATGACGACAGACGGGGGGTCTGCCACCTGGTTGACCCCCCGGTCCGCGTAGCATTGCCACGTGACTACTTCCGCTACGCCAACCCCCAAAAGAGCTACGCGCGGCAGCTACGCGAAAACGGAAGCCCGCCGTCGGCAAATCATCGAAGCCGCCACCATCGAGTTTGCCACCCGCGGTTACACCGGCGGCTCTCTCAGAGAGATCTCAAAGACCCTTTCGTTGAGCTTCACCGGCTTGATGCACCATTTTCCGAGCAAGGAACTGCTCCTCGAGGCCGTGCTCGACCATGCAGACCAGCTAGCCGCCAGCGAGTTCGAACGCCGTCGACTTGCCGACGGACTCCTCGAAGCGATCCTTTGGCTGGCTGAATATAACCTTGGGCATCCCCAGCTACTACGTCTCCTGGCCGTCCTCAGTGCAGAGGCATCATCACCGGGGCACCCAGCGCATGAATGGTTCACAACCCGGTATGCAAACCTCCGCCAGGCTTTCACTGCTCACATTCGCGAGGATCAAGCTAAAGGACTCATCGATACAAGCTGTAACGCTGAGCTCGCCGCTGCCTCCATCGTGGCCAGCTGGGACGGGACCCAGCTTCAGTGGCTCATTGATCCAAGCTTTGACATGATGCCCGCCTTCCGCCACTCAATCCGGAGCGCAGTACACGGCGTGGGGTAACGCCCATCACGAGGTATTCCCGAATGGGTCAGCCACTGGTCCCGGTGGCATCATGGGCCGCGCCAACAGGTTTGGACTCCGGCGATCCCCGTTGGCGAAGGTAAATGGAAAGGACCACCATGGATCCCACTGCAAGGAACTCCGACTGCCAGTTCTGCAGGGTACGGTTCCAAAAGTCGGGTGATACCAGGTACTCAGCCCAGGAAAGGGGCTCTTGGAAGTTGCGCAGTTGCTCTTCGTTGAAGGCGACGTGACCTGCGATGGACTGGACCAGCCAGGACAGGATAAAAATCAGTCCCATCGTTCCGGCCAGCGAGTTCGAGAATACCGTCAGGCGCCAATCTTTGGCCTTGGCCCATGCGGGGGACTTGGCGTTGGCGTGCTCACCCACGAGTTGTTCCTGGTCGGATTCCAAGCCGGGCTTGTCCAGCTCTTTTGATTCCGGCGACCCCTTCTGAAGCAGCCAGATGGTGGCTGTGATGTAGAGGAGAAACTGCAGGTACTCGGATTGCCAGTTTTCTGACACGTCAACCGCGAAGCTGGAAGACGTGATGTATTGGACGAAGGTGATTTCATCAAGGCCGGCAGTGAGTTGGTCTTCGTTGAAGATGGCCTGTCCCGTAATGGCCTGACCCGCCAATGCGAGGATGAAGATCAGACCGAAAAATAGACTTAATCCGTTGTTCCTCAAGGCTTTTTTCACGTCGCGCCCTATCCGTGAACCAGTCCAACGGCGGCCAGGTAGGCAAGACCACCGAAGATGAGAATGAGATAGAGAGTAAAGGTGACACGCATTGCTATCTGCCTCCTACTTCACAGGAATACGGGGTTTCCTCCCTTGGAGTGCATCCGGCAGCAGTGACGCGCCAACTTGAGCCGGAAACAGCTACGAAAACGGCATCCCCCTCGAACTGCACCAGTGCTTCCCGCCCATAGGCTTCGGTTTTGACCACTTCTCCGGGGGTTCGAAGATGTACGGACGCCAAGTGGGTCTGGCAGTCGGCGCCGTCCTGCTGACCAGCCTCTTCCCGGATTGTAGGCTGGAGCAAATCACAAGCAGCAGCCCAGTCTGAGGCATTGACGGCACGATGGAAATCCTCGGCGACCTTCGTTGCGCCGGTTGTATCTACGGCGCAACCTGTCGCAGCCAGGAGGAGAAGGGTGGCGGCAGTGGCGGGGATTATTCTGCGCATGCGCCCCAGCTTAAGAGACTGGACCAGGCAACCGTAGCTTCGACATGCGCCCATGCGTTCCTCCCCGCCACCGACACTAAGCAACCTGATGATCTGGTATGGCTTTAGTGTAAACCCAGGAACTGCTTAGCTACTCGCGGTGCAGGAACTCCACTTCTGCGAGGTTGGTGTTGCCGCCGTGTTCGTCGAGCACCCTGACCTGGGCGTAGTCGGCCCGCTGGGGAAGGGTGAAGGCGTACCAGTCAGCTGCCGCCATTCCGGCAATGGTCAGGAATGTCTGCCACGTGGCGCCGCCATCGTTGGATCCTTGGACAACTGTTCCATTTCCGCGGGCCACAAAACCGGTTCGCGGGTAGACACGGACGATGTCGGCGGTGATGCGTGTCGCGTCGGTGGGCTTTACCGTCACCCAGCCATTCGCCGTCGTGGTGTCCGTGTACGTGGCGGTGTTGTGATCGAACATCTTCCAGGCGTTCTCTTGCGTTGTGCCTGTTCCGGGCCATGCCCGGGTGGAGGCATTCACCCATCCTTGAACTACCGGAACCCGCTGTATTGCGGTGTTCCACAGGGCAAGCCGGCTGTTATCGGTGGTTGCTGTGAGCGTGCTTCCGGTCTTACCGGACACGGTCTGATAGTCCACGGTGAACTGCACGTCGCGGCCGAACCCGACGTCGTTGGGCAGTTCCGCAGTGGCCTTCCAGTTGATCCCGTCGGCGGACGTGGCAACAGCAGTTTGTCCTTCGACGACGACCTTCAGCTCGGACAGAGGTTCATTTGCGACGGCGTTGATCGTCACCGTGTCGCCGTTGGTCGCCAGACTCTTGTCCGGATTGGAGGTGGAGATGGACAGGGAGGAAATAGCCATTGCCATCTCGTGCCGTTCCCCTTGGATATGGAACTCGCTGAAGGAGGAGATGCCAGGGTATGCGGGATCGGTGGCCACGCCGGGGTGGTCCACCTGGACTTTGAAGTAGCGGAACGTTTGCGCCGCGACATCTGCCCGCACAGGAATGGTTTCCATGGCAAAGCCACTGGCCGTTGTATCGGTGGTTTCACCTTCGGTCAACAGGGTCCAGGTTCGTCCGTCACGGGAGCCATAGACATTTGCCCCTTGGGAACGATTGGCGAAGTTGTACCGGGCCTGAAGGCCGAAGGAATTCGCTGAAACCTGGAAGCCTTGTCCGAAGTCGACGGTGAACGGTGCGCGCAGGTCTCCAGTGGTGGTGTCGAAGCTTCCGTCCAGCAGGTTCCTGGGTTGAACGGTTGCGGGGTCGGTGGTGACGAGTCCGCGGTAGTCGATGGATCCGTCGCTCGCCAGCCGGGGTGTCAGGAGTTTGAGTGCCTTGACCGCGTCCTGGAGACGAACTAGCTGATCGAGGAAGCCGGGGTCGTCGGCCGCGTCCATGGCTGAGCGGACCTCGGCCCGAACCGTTTCAAAGGCCGAAAAGGACGGCGTTTCATAAACGGCATTCGGATCGAAACCCGCTAATGCGGCGTCGACGGCGGCGTGCCGGTTCGCCGCAATGATCACTTTTGCGGGACGCGTGGCTACCTGCGTACCGTCATCTGCAGTGACCTGGAACGAGTATTGGCCAGCTGCTGTGATTGGTGTGGCCCACGTGAGTTGGCCTGTGGCGGGATCCAGCCCGGCACCGGCCGGCAGACCGACAGCGGAGTATTGGAGTGCATCGCCGCCAGCATCGGTTGCAGCGAGCGAGCGTGAGAGTTCTGCCCCTGCCAGGCCGATGAGGGGAGCGGTGGTGTCCTTGGGGAACTGCGGAATGGTCAGTTGCGTCTTGGCCTCGAGGTTCACGTAATCAAAGTCGACCTGTGTATCCTCGTCTCCGCTCATCACGGTGAAGTACGCCAGGTTCTCGCCACCAAGGCTCATGCCAGTAAGCTTCTCAGCGTCGACGTCATAGGTAACGTAGCGCCACTGACCATGGGTGTCTGGAAGAGGGACGGATAAGCGGTTTGCAGGGTCCTTGCCGATGGCCAGGGTTGCGGGGCCGTTGGTGCGGAACTGCACGCCAACAGGGCTGTATCCGCTTCGGCTGACATACATCAGGGTTCGCACCGCGATGGTGCGGCCGTTGCCGATTGCGTTGACCTGGACATACGTTCGTCCGTCTTCGTTCAGGACCTTGAGCTTCTTACCGTCCGTTGCCGAGCTGCGTGTCTCCATCTGTACTTTGGCATCCGTGGCGACGGGCCGGGCCTGGCCGGCAACTGAGGGCGGCAGGGACAACCAGAACTCAGGGCTGTAGTCGGGGTTGCTTTCCCAGGAGTTGTAGGCGCCGACGCCCCAGAAGAACTTTGGCCCGTCCGCCTTGGCGTGCAGTTCGGCGACATAGGGCGCCTCACGTTCAACATCCACTCCGAGCTGGTACTTGTAGACGTTGTAGAGCTCGTCAATAGGGTTATAGATGCGGCCGCGGTATGCCTCCGAGAGTCGGCCCGGTCCGCCGGTGGTATCAATCCAGGGAGTATCGTAGCCGAGCATGTAGCCAGTAAAAGCGTTCGCAGCCATGAGCAGGCGGTTACCAAGGAATTTATAGGGCGAGACGGCATTGGGAGCGTTGGAGACTGTGCCGGCGGACGGATCCACTTTTGTGCCCTGGATTGTCAGGAACCGCGCGATTGCACCTGTGGTGTTGATGCCGTCCCAGGCGTGGGCTTGGTCGCGGCCCATCTCCTGGTGCTGAACGAAGGAATAGCCATAGGGATTCATGGGATCGTCGGCCGATATGAGGGGGAACTGGGCTGCGATGGAGCCGTTCTGCTCCGGACGGGACGTGGAAGCGTTGACCGTGTACCACTCGACGGCCTCAGAGTAGCGGTCCCGGTTTCCGGTGAAGATGTATCCCGCGATGGAACCGACCAAGGGATAGGTGTGTTGATTCAGGTAGCGCCAGTTCGTGTGAAGGAAAGTTTCCGTCATTGGCACGATGAGATTGCTGCTGAGTTTGCTCGTGTCCTGGTCATGCCAGCCCAGGTCGTAGGCCGTGTAGCCGTCCGGAACACTGGTGGATCGGAAAATTTCGGCTGCCGCTGCAAGCCTGTACAGCGGGACGCCGGAGTGGATGTGCGCATCCGGATAGTAGACGTACTTCGAGGGGTCCATATTGCTCCACGTCCGGATAATGCGCATGCCGTTTTCCCGGTACACGGGATCACCGGTGATGACGTAGAGGGTGGCCTGCGTATACGCCCCGAACGCGTCCCGGATGAGTTTGCTCTGTACACCTTGGGAGTTGAAGGCCGTGGTGCCCGGCTGGTCGATGATGCTGCTGGAATTTGAGGAGCGGAAATCCCGTGCTGCAAAAGACGTCTCTGCCATCGCAGCGTAGTAACTCTTCCACGGCTCAGTGCCCGCCTTAACCATGGAACGGGCGTTGCGCAGGCTATCGGCGCTCACGCCAATTCCAGGGTGGACGAAACCGCTCGCGTCCACGCTTTCGGTAATGGTCACCTCCTGCCCGGAATCGGCAATGGCCGGGGCCGCGCTGCCAAAGACGGGGATGCCGCCAGCCGGTGCAATGAGGGCAACGGCGGCGCCAAGTGCAAGCATGCGCGCCCACCGCCTCACAGTTTGAGGATGCTTCATCGGTCCTCCTGGATCGATAAGTAATGAGAGTGATGTAATGCGGTTCTGGCATAAACTCGTTCGCCTTCCACCTGCGGTAGCCCAGGAGAGATGAACGGGCCAGAGGAGTATTCGACTGCGGGCCCGAATTTGCTTGTGGCTGTGGATATCGGCGGGATCCGCAAGTGTCTTCACCACCGTTCCGGCGGCAGTGAGCCTGCCGAAACGGGCCGAATGTGGGCAAGCTTAGCTGGGGAGCGGCATTCAGGCAATCGTTTTCCTGTAGCTACCCTCATGGCACTCCAGAGATCGCCAGGCCCCTTTACGCCCCGTTCACACAGCCTCTTGACAGCCCGTCATTCAGGCCGCAATATTTAGGATAACGTTTTCCTCGCTATTCCTTCCAACCTTCACCAGTACGGAACATGCCATGGCGGCATCGTCTCCCATCACTGTGAGTCATCACCTTCTAGAGTCAAGGGAGTGTGCCATGCAACAGCGCATGACCGCCCACAAAGAGAACACCTCGGACAATGCGGTCGCTGTTCCTAAAGCACGCGCCAAGCTTTCACGAAAACACCGCAGCCGCGGTTCCGGCGTCCTGCTGCTACTGGCGGCGCCGGGAATCGCCTGGTTCCTGATTTTTGCCTATGCTCCGATGGCCGGCCTGATCGTCGCCTTCAAGAATTTCGATGTCAGCAAAGGCATTTTCAACAGTCCGTGGAGCGGGCTGGATAACTTCAAGTACTTCATCGAAAGCGGGGATGCCCCCGCTATTGTGCTGAACACGCTCGTCTTGAATGTTCTGTTCCTTGCGGCAACCTTGGGAGCCGGACTTGCCCTAGCCATCATGCTCAATGAGCTGCGCGCCCGGGTGTTTAAGAAGTTCATGCAGTCTGCGATCTTTTTCCCTTACTTCGTCTCCCCAATAGTGATCAGCATCATCCTTCAGGTCATACTTGCCGGCGCAGGCGGCCACGGGGGAGCAGTCAATGACGCGCTGGGACTGTTCAACCTTCCCGAGATCAGCTGGTACACAGAACCAGGACCCTGGCCTTGGATCCTCACCATCGTGAAGGTCTGGCAGCTGGGCGGCTACATGTCGGTCATTTTCCTGGCAGCCATTACCTCTATTCCCGAGGATGTCTACGAAGCAGCAATGCTCGACGGCGCTACCCGGGCCCGGATGGCATTGTCCATCACACTGCCCCTCTTGAAACCGACCGCCGCCATCTTGATCGTTCTTGGCGTCGGAAGGATCTTCTACGGAGACTTCGGCACCATCTTTGCCATCATCGGCGACAACGGCACGCTGTTCTCCACTACGGACGTCATCGACACCTACGTTTTTCGTTCCCTCAGGACCATCGGTGACTTCGGTACCACCGCTGCGATTGGCCTGTTCCAGTCCGTGGTCGGATTCATCCTCGTTACAGCGGCAGTGCTCATCCAACGCCGCTACTCGAAAGAAAGCAGCATCCTGTGAGCACCTCCACAACACCCGCCGTGACAGCGCACAACAATCCTGTAGAGACCGAAAAGACGCCGAAACGACGACAGTCCATGTTCTCCCGGGCAGTAAACGCAACAAAGGTTTCGCGTGGCCAAGGACCCAAAAAGACCAGGCTTGAGCCCTTCACGGCTATCAGTTACGTGGGTGTCACAATTTTTGGCCTCTTTGCCTTGATCCCGTTGTGGATGATCGTGGCAGGCTCTTTGACGGAAGAGTCCACTCTTGCCCGCAGCGGATACAGCTTCTTTCCCGAACCGTTCTCGTTGGACGCATACGTTGCCATTTTCAGCGGTACGGCCCTCTTCCAAGGCTATGCGGCCACGTTGTTCATTACCTTGGTGGGCACCGCGCTGTCCCTATGTGCCACGGCGTCGTTGTCCTGGGCCATCGCCCGCCGCATGCCCCGGATCAGCAGGCCGCTAACGGTCTTCGCCTACCTTCCCATGCTCTTCTCGGGTGGTCTGGTGCCCCTGTATCTGTTGGTAACGCAGGTGCTGCAGCTTCAGAACAGCTGGTTCGCCGTCATTCTTCCGCACATGATGGCTCCGTTCCTGGTCTTCGTTGCGGTCAGCTTTTTTCGTCAGCTCCCCGAGGAAATCCTCGATTCCGCGAAGGTTGATGGCGCCGGCGAACTGAGGGTCTTCTTTGCGATCGTACTTCCGCTGTCCAAACCCATCCTGGCTGTCATTGGCTTGTTCTATGCCGTGTCCTACTGGAATGAATGGTTCACGGCCATGCTCTTCATCTCGGATCCAGAGAAGTACCCCTTGCAGCTGATGCTGCAGAACCTCATCGCCAATGTCACCAACGCCGCGATGTTGCCCGGGTCCGGCACAGTGGCCCCCATCTACCAACTCCGTCTTGCCCTGACCGTAGTGACCATCGGCCCCATCCTCCTGGCGTATCCGTTCGCGCAGCGCTACTTCGTCAAGGGCCTCACGCTTGGTGCCACCAAAGGCTAAGCAACCCCTCAAACACCATCTCTTCGTTCCAGTCCTTAGCCCCAAAACTCTTCAGGCCCACAAAGTGTCTGGCCCAACGATGCCAGCGTACAAAGGAGTGCATCATATGATCCCCAATACAGCAGTCTCCCGGCGTGGTTTCCTTGGTCTGGCCGGCGGCCTCGGCGTCGCTGCGGCGCTTACCGGCTGCGGTACGCCAGGAGCCTCCTCCACGGGCAGAGCCGTCACAGGCACGTCGGTCGCTGTCCTGCCCAGTACTGCTCCGGCTACGTGGAATGCCGTCCTGGCCAAGGTGAACAGCAAGCTCAAAAGCGATCTCGGTTTCGAGCTGGACGCCCAGTTCATTAACTGGTCCAATTACCAGCAGCAGTCCCTGCTGAAGTTCACGGCGGGGGAGAAATTCGATTCTGCCCTGCAGGCGCTTTGGCTGAACATGGCGCAACTGCAGCAGAGCGGATCGCTGGCAGATCTCACCAACGAAGTGGCCAAATACAAGAACCTCAGTGCAACGCTGCCCAAGAAACTGTTGGACTCCAACAGCTGGGACGGGAAGCTTTGGGGGATCCCGCAGGTCAACAGTGCAGCCCGCGTCCAACACTTCGTCATTCGTCAGGACATAGCCGACTCCGTTGGCTTCTCCACGATCGCAGACTTTGACCAGCTCGAGAAGTTCTTCTATGCCGTGAAGCAGAAAAACGACGGCACAGTGGCTTATGGAGCGGCTTCGAACAGTGGATACCTTCACGCGCTGCCCGTGCCCACTGGAATGTTCAATGCCTCCTCCTGGGAGAACCCGGACACGATTGCCCGCGCCTTCAGCGGAAAGGGTATGTTCTTCCTGCTCGCCAGGGATGCGGCCAAGACGGGGTCCTCTTCGCCCAAGGCCTTTTGGGACGACGAAGGCATTGTGGACACCCTGCACCGGATCCGCAGGTACTACAACGACGGAATCATCAACGCCGACGCACTGAACACAGACGCAGCCACCCTGAAGAGCCAATGGATCGCCGGTAAGTACGCAGCTGGATGGGCAATGACCGATGGCACCGCGAGTAACTCACTCAGCACCCTGCAAAAGGCCGTCCCCAAGGCAGCGTTGGCCAACATCATGCCCCTCACAGGTGGCTTGTCCGCCAAACCGAACCAGACATTCCAAGCCGACAATCTCGTTGTGGTCAATTCCAAGGGCGGCAACGTGGACCGGACCTTGCAGCTGCAGGACTGGCTCTCCATCAAGGAAAACCACGACCTCATCACGTACGGAATTGAAGGCACAGACTGGGAACCTGCAGACGGCAACAAATTCAAACCCCTGAACGACTACGCGTTTCCGGGTTACGCACTGTCTTGGCGGTCAAGCCTGGAGCGGAAGTCGTTGTCCATCAGTCCCACGGAAGAGAAGATCTTCGACTGGGCACAGAACTTCGACAACTTCACGCTTGACCCCTTTGCTTCCTTCATTCCGGACACCACACCCGTGAAACAGCAGGTGGCGGCCATGTCGAACGTCATCACGCAGTTTGCCAACCCGCTCTTCTACGGTGTCGTCGACGTCGATGACCAGCTGGACAAACTGAAA
The DNA here is from genome assembly GCA_050627125.1 of Arthrobacter sp. 21a14. Classification (GTDB taxonomy): domain Bacteria; phylum Actinomycetota; class Actinomycetes; order Actinomycetales; family Micrococcaceae; genus Arthrobacter. Next base: position 3,420,181 of record CP192487.1, read on the forward strand.
AAAGCAGCCGACGGTGCCGGGGTCACGAAATTGCAGGAAGAGATGGAAAAGCAAGCCAACGCCCATCTCAAAAAGCAAGCCTGACACCCTGACTGAAACACAGATAAAGAGAAAGGCTCCTAATGCTGTCATACCGGTTGGCACTGCCCGAGTCACCGGCCACGGCCGTCGTCATCGCCATCCACGGCTTGATGGAATCTGCGGCGTGCCTTGAAGCTGCCGTTCAGCGCTGGACCACCGGGCAATGGGCAGTCCTGACGTTGGATCTTCGCGGGCATGGCAGTTCGCCCCGGTGGTCAGAGCAAGAGCTTCAGGAACACCCCGGGGATGTCATGGTCAGGGACGTCCTGGACCTCCTCCGGTTGGAGGAACTGCAAGGCCTGGCGCAGCTCCCGGCTCTTTACTATGGGCACTCTGCCGGGGGTGGCGTTGCAGCCGCCGTTGCCGCCAGCGCTTTGGAAAGGACACCTGCCGGATTTCACCCGGCAGGTGTCCTCCTCGAGGATCCATTCTGGCAGCTACCGGTGACGACGCTGCAGGACCGTGATGTTGCAGAAGCCGCTTACGCCCATCTCGTTGACGTTCAATCCCTTACGCCCGAAGAACGTGTACAGATTCGAAGAGCGGAGTGGCCCAACTGGAGCGAGGCCGAGATTCAGCGCAGTTGCAAGGCGCAGGAGGAGTGCGACCCACAACTGGTGCGCAACGGCAACGTCATTCCGAGCACGCCATGGCCGGAGTTGCTGGCGTCATTCACGGCATCTGGCGTTCCTACGCTGATTATCACTGGCACCGTCAGAACCGGGATCACGCCGCAGCACCAGCAGATCGCCCGAACCGCAGGCACCGCGATCGAGGTATTCGACGACGCGTCCCATTTCATCCGGCGGGATATGGAAGACAGATTCATGGACACCGCAAGCAGCTTTTTCACGAAGTCCCTGGAGGGGAAGGGCAAGCATCGGGCAAAGCCCGTCGCCATGGCAGTCATGTCACCGCCTGAACTCTTCTCCAAGCTCTTCTCGCCCACAGCGATGAGCGTCTTGGACCGGTTGGTGGACCTTCGCGGGCCGGTCTTCGAAGACTTCTCGACGCCGGACGCCCGGGCAGCGCTTGCCGGGACTGAAGTTCTCATAACCGGATGGGGTTGCCCGAAAATCGATGGGGACGTCCTTTCCGCAGCCCCCAAACTGCGTGCCATCATCCATGCCGGTGGGGTCATCGCGGGAAACATAGTGCCGCTTCCCGCAGGCAGGAAGATTGTGGGTTCCAATGCTGGTGAGGCGAATGGCCGTCCCGTCGCGGAGTACACGCTGGCCATGATCCTGCTGGCCAACAAACAAGCCTTCGAAAGCGCCCGCATGTACGGGGAACGCCGCACGCCGATAGACCGCGAACAGGAATTTCCCCGGGCGGGAAACTACCAGAAAACGGTGGGTCTGGTGGGGGCTTCCCGCATCGGCCGCCAGGTCGCCAAACTGCTCCGGCCGTTCGAACTCGACATAGTGATTCATGACCCCTATTTGGACGAGGCCGAAGCAGCCGCCCTGGGCGTGACGCCGCTTCCACTGCAGGCACTGATGACCCGGAGCGATATTGTGTCCCTGCATGTTCCAGTCACGCCGGAAACCACAGCGATGATTGGGGCCGCCGAACTGGCCTCAATGAAGGATGGCGCCACCCTCATCAACACGGCCAGAGGCGAGGTCCTGGACCAGGCAGCCCTCGAAAAAGAGCTGGCCAGCGGACGGATCAACGCGATCCTCGATGTGGCAGTGCCGGACGTGTTGCCACCGGAGCATCCTTTTTATGAGTTGCCCAACGTAATGCTCACCCCGCACATCGCTGGTTCCATGGGCACCGAGCTGCTCCGCATGGGGGACCATGTGGTGGCCGAAATGGAACGGTACGTCAAGGGAGAGCCGTTCGCCTACCCGGAAGAGCTTTCCTAGTATGGAGAAATTAGTGACCGTCATCAGCAACCCTGTCCTGCCGGGGTTCTCGCCAGATCCGTCCCTGATCCGAGTGGGTGAGTGGTTTTACCTGGCCAACAGCTCCTTCGAGTGGTATCCGATTGTCCCGATCCACCGTTCCCGGGACCTGAAAACCTGGGAGTTTGCCGGCTCGTTCAGCGGCCCGGATGCTGTTCTGGAACTCAGAGGACTCGGGGATTCGGCAGGTGTCTGGGCGCCCTCGTTGAGCTGGTCAGATGGCCTTTTTTGGCTGGTCTTTACCGTGGTCCGGAGTTTCGGCGGACCACACAAAGACATGGACACCTACATCACGCGTGCGGTTGACGTAGCTGGTCCCTGGTCGGCGCCAACCCGAGTGACCACCACGGGTTTCGATCCATCCATCTTTCACCACGAGGGCGGGCACTGGCTGCTGAACATGGAATGGGATCACAGGCCAACCGGCCGTGGAGGATTCGCCGGCATCAACCTCCAGGAGCTGAACGCTACCGGAACGGCCACTCTAGGCGAACCGAAAATCATTCATCGGCGTGCCGAACTCATCGAAGGTCCCAATCTCTATTCCTTCAACAACCGCTTCTACCTCATGCTCGCAGAAGGCGGAACGGGCCAGAACCATGGCATTGCCATGATGCGTTCCGATGCTCTTTTCGGCCCTTATGAACCCGATCCGCACGGCCCGGTCCTCACTGCCCGCGACGATCCCACCCACCTGCTGCAAAAGGCCGGGCACGGTGAAATCGCCGTCGCTGAGGATGGGACCCTTTTCCTGGCACACTTGGCTAGCCGGTGGGTCGAAAGCGAAGGCAAGCAATATTCCATTCTCGGACGCGAGACGTGCATCCAGCGGATGCGGTTTACTGACGACGGCTGGTTGCGCCTGGAGCAGGATGGCTGGCATCCGTCACTGACGGTGGAAGGTCCAAAACCAACGTTCGACGGCGCCGCTCCGGTTTCGACGTCGGTGCCGGCCGCTCGGGCTGCTGATACCAGCACCTTTGGCGGGGTCGCCACCGAAGCGGTGACCAATGATGGCCACCTGACTCTGGGTTGGCCCTGGAGTTCCCTGAGGCATCCCGTCTCATCACAGTGGGCCAGCCTTTCGGAACGGCCTGGATGGCTTCGCCTCAGGGGACGATACAGCACGGACTCGGTCCTGGAGCAGTCACTGGTGGCGCGCCGCTTGACCAGCGGCAGCCTGAGGGCGGGGGTGACAGTTGAAGCGCAACCAACCAATTTCACTCAAAGCGCCGGACTCATTTTCTACTACAACACCTCAAGTTACTTCTACCTCAGGACGACCGTAAGGGAAGCCGGGGGAGAACTGCTTGATGGCGACGCACCAACTGAGCAGATTCTCGAAGTGTTCGAGAAAGACCCGTATAAGGGCCTGCATTCCTTCGGGTCCGTTGTGGTGGAATCGAGCTCTCCCCTCCGTTTGGAAGCCACTCTTGACGGCGGACGTTTGCAATTCTTCTGGTCCGACCTGGGTAAACCGCTGCAACGGATTGGGCCCGAACTCAATGCCCTCCAATTGTCCGATGATCATGGAGACACATTGCGGTTCACGGGGGCCTTCGTCGGCGTCGCCGCACAGGACCTGCGCGACCAGCGCTTTACTGCCGACTTCACGGACTTTCAGTTCCAGCCATTGGCAGGGCAGTAAGGCCCATGAGCGAGAGCCCTAAGAAGCAGACCCCCATGCAACAGAAACCGCCGGTCCTCGGGGATGTCGCGAAGGCAGCCGGCGTTTCCGTTCCAACGGTTTCCCGTGTCTTGACGAGCAGCAAGTACGTAGCCCCCAGCCTCCGGACCCGGGTACTGAAAGCAGTCAACGACCTCGGCTATCGTCCCAACGTGGCCGCTCGTGCCACAAGGTCCGGAAAGCGTTCAATGGTGGCGGTTCTGACGGGCGCTACGTCCAATTATGGATACGCCCAAACCATTGAAGGCATTGAGAGAGCTGCGCGCCAAGCGGGCATGTCCGTCATCATCGCGGTCGTGGAATCCGATGCCGAAGAAGCAGTCAACGCCGCAATCGACCTCGTCCTCTCCCAACCTGTAGCCGGCGTTATCATCCTGGAATTCGATCGCCCCGGACTCGCTGCCGTCAGGGTCTTTCCGCGCTCCATTCCCATGGTGGTGGCCGGCGGAGGAACAGGCCGTTCCACCAGAACCACCAGCGCTCTGCTCGACGAACATGGTGCCGGGAAGGATGCTACCGACCACCTTCTTTCGCTGGGGCATCGGACAGTGCACCACATAGCAGTTCCCACCATGGGCAAGCAGTCCGGCCGAACAGAGGGTTGGAAGGCAGCTTTGACAGCAGCGGGGATTCCTCTTCCCCGTATCCTGCATGCGACCTGGGAACCTTCCAGCGGCTACAGCGTGGGCCGGAAGCTCGCCGCCCAAAGTGGCGTTACGGCTGTGTTCTGCGGGAACGACGATGTGGCGATTGGCGTCATCAAGGCATTCGTGGAATCCGGCAGGCGCATTCCCGAGGATGTTTCCGTGGTGGGCTTCGACGATCAGCCGCATGTGGCCATGTGGCGACCAGCTCTAACCACCGTCCGCCAGGACTTCCAAGACCTCGGTTCGAGGGCCTTCCGGCTGCTGGAAAAGGCTTTGGACGGCGGTCCCAAGCCGCCGACTGCTTCCACCGTTAAACCAAAACTCATCATCCGCGGCTCCACTGCTGCCGTCGGATCCATCTTCAGCGACTGACAAAAGGAGAGCTTTACCCATGAACATTTCCTGGAGGGCACCGTGACCCTCACGCACGCCAGTTCCGAGCTTGAGAACAAGCCGCCCACCACAGGTGTTCCCCAAGGAGGGGATGTCCTGGCGTGGGGTAATGATTGCCTGACCTTGCACATTCTCCATTCGGAGCACATGGCTCCGAGGCTGCTTGCCATCGGGCACGCACAGCTTCCACTGCCAGACCTGGAAGGGTTGCGCCGGTCGTCCTTGCCCATTGTGGAGATTGCACTGGCTGGCGACGGTCGGCATGGCACCGCGGGCAAGCGGCACGTCGACGGCGCTGCTGCCCAACGTTTGCGACTCATCCAAGTGCATGAATCTGAGACCCATGGTGTGGCCCGGCTCTGCCTGCTTGCCCGCGATCCGGAGACCGGCCTTGAGGCAACTGTCTATTATGAGCTGGCGGCGGGGTCCTCGGTCCTGCGAAGCTGGACTGAGCTACGGGCCGGGGCATCCGCCGTCGGGCTTGAATATGTGTCCTCCTTGGTTCTTTCCGGGCTGGGCCGCTCCCGGGACTGGGAAGAGGGCATGGCTCTATGGCAGGCAGCGAACCCGTGGTCCGGCGAATTTCGTTGGCGGCGTGCCAGTCTTGCCGAGCGTGGCCTGTACAACGTGGGCATGGTGGAATACGAGCAAGTCGGTTCCAAAAACCGGATCGCGTTGACATCCACCGGTGCATGGTCCACGGCGGAACACCTTCCCATGGGAATCCTGGAAGATCTTGCAACAGGGGCGATGCTTGCTTGGCAGGTAGAGCACAACGGAGCCTGGCACTACGAAATGGGGGACCGGTACAACGACCTCTATCTCGCAGTTTCCGGTCCGACGGCCGCTGAACACCAGTGGGCACTGACACTCCAACCAGGAGAAACCTTCACCACCGTTCAAGCAGCTGTGGCCGTGGTACCGGCCGGCGGTATTGATGCTGTCACGGCAGAACTTACTGCCTACCGTCGCCGGATTCGCAGGGCGCACGTGGACAATGTTGAACTTCCCGTCATTTACAACGACTTCCTCAACGGGCTCATGTCGGATCCCACAACCGCAAAGGAACGGCCGCTGATCGCAGCAGCATCAGCACTTGGCGTTGAAGTCTTCTGCATCGACGCCGGCTGGTACGACGACGAAAACGGCGGCTGGTGGGATTCGGTAGGGGAGTGGGAGCCCTCCGTTACCCGCTTCCCCGACGGCGGTCTGGCTGGCCTGATTGCAGAAATCCGGGCCGCCGGCATGAAACCCGGGTTGTGGCTGGAACCTGAAGTTGTAGGTGCGCGAAGTCGAATCGCTGAGCAGTTGCCTGCCGAGGCCTTCTTTGTGCGCAGTGGCAGACGCATCAAAGAATGGGGACGCTACCAACTGGACCTGCGGCACCCCGCTGCGAGGTCACATCTGGACGGGGTAGTCGACCGGTTGATGGCGGACTTCGATCTGGCGTATCTCAAACTGGACTACAACGTCGATATCGGCGCAGGCACAGACCTGAACGGTGCCACTGGTGCAGGGCTCCTGGAGCACAACCGTGCCTATCTGGAGTGGGTGTCTGCTGTGATGGATCGGCACCCCGGACTGACTGTTGAAGGTTGCGCGGCCGGTGGATCCCGGACTGACGGTGCGTCCGGTGCCGTCTTCCCCATCCAGTCGCTGACGGATCAGCAGGACTTCGTCAAGACGCCGCCCATCTCAGCTGCCGCACCACTTGCCATCACTCCCGAACAATCGGGCGTGTGGGCCTCCGTGGATGGATCAATGGGTAATCAGCAACTGGCGTTCTCGATCGCCAGCGCGCTGCTCTCCCGCGTGCACCTCGGGGGCAGGATCGATACCCTCAGCCCGGAGCAGTTGAGCGTGATCCGTGCGGGGCTTGATGCCTATAAGGCGCTGCGCGCCGATATTTCCGCCAGCGTGCCTACTTTCCCCTTGGGACTGCCGGGTTGGCGGGATAGCTGGATCGCGCAGGGCGCGCGGCTGGGAGAACGGACGCTTGCCGTCGTTGTTCACAGGCGGGGAGGCGATGTGGAGCAATCACTTGACCTGCCTGCCTGGCTTGGTGAGCACCCCAGCGTGACGGTGGCGTATCCGCCCTGGGGTGCGGCAGACGCCGTCGTACTTCCAGCGGCGGCCGGTGCGTCGATGCTCAACGTCACGCTCGCCGAAGAAAACAGCGCGCGACTGATCCTCCTTCACCCCTAAGAACACTTCCGTTAACTCCAGAGTCAGGTACAGATATGAGCCCTTACCAACAGACGGCAGCCACCGTCCGAACAGCCACAGCAGTGACGGACCAGCACGGCGAAGTGGCCCAACTCCATGGCGTGGGTGTGCTCTTCCACGAGGGCCGGTACTACGCATGGGGTGAAGAAAAGAGCGCAGGAGCATTCTTTACGTCCGTCGAATGCTACTCAACCGAGAACTTCGCCGTGTGGCGCCACGAGGGGAGTTCCCTACGGAGAGAAGACGCCGGCGATCTGGGTCCACAAAGGATCGTTGAGAGGCCGAAAGTGCTTTTCAATGCCGCCACAGGGTATTTCGTGATGTTCCTGCATATCGACTCACCCGACTACGCCGAAGCCAGGCTTGGTTTTGCCCGATCAACATCACTCATAGGCCCCTATGAGTACCTGGGGAGCTCCCGTCCACTGGGCAATTTATGCCGCGATATTGGCGTGTACCAGGAGCCCTCCGGCCTCGGTGTGCTGATGTCTGAAGACCGGGAAAACGGGCTGCATCTGTACCGCCTCGCGCCGGACTATCTCAGTGTTGAGTCTGTTCTTTCCACCACTCTGAAAAATGATGGAAGTCATGGGTACGAATCGCCGGCTTTGGTGCGCGTTGATGATTTGTATTATCTGTTTGGATCAGACTTGACCGGCTGGAACATGAACGACAATAAATTCGCAACAGCCGCTTCCCTTGAGGGGCCATGGTCTGAATGGCGTGATTTTGCGCCGCCTGGAAGGCGAACGTTTGATTCACAGGTCAGCGCCGTAGTCCCTGTCCTCGGATCCAGCAGTGTTTCCCACGTCTACATTGGCGACCGCTGGAACCAGCACGATCTCTACAACTCCCTCCCCGTCATCCTTCCCATCAGCATTGGAGACGGACACGCAAGCATTAGCTGGCGGGATGAGTGGGGGCTGGACTGACGGCGGCAGTTGACTCCCGGATGACGAGCTCGGGTTTGACGGCCGAGGAACCAGGCACCTCGCCAGTGGCCACTGTTGCGGCAAGAAGGGCAAAAGCCCTTGCTCCCAGGTCCCGGAAATCCTGACGCACGGTGGTGAGAGCGGGTCGCCACATAGCCACGTGCGGCTGGTCGTCGAAGCCAACCACCGACACGTCCTCCGGGACGCGCTTGCCGCTGTCCAGGAGGGCGCTGATCACGCCAATGGCAACATCGTCATTGCCGCAGAAAACTGCCGTGACGTCATCTCTGGCTGCAAGCTCTTTCCCCACGCGGTAGCCGCTTGCTGGCTCCCAGGTTGCGTGCAACACCGGCGGGACGGGGGCACCCGCAGCCGCCAGGGCTGCCCGCCAGCCTTCGGTGCGGCCCGAGTGCTTTCCCATAGTCGGAACGGAAACGTGATGGACGGTTTGGTGCCCTAGCGACAGCAGGTGGTTGGTTGCGTCCCTCCCGGAGCCACGCTCATCCAAAAGCGCGGCCGGAGTTTTTCCGCTGCGTCTGCTTCCGCCTCCGGCCGAGACCAAGGGGACAGATTTCGGGAACGCTTTCACCGCAGCCAGGCCCGGCCGGTCGAACTCAAGGATGATGACGCCAGCCACGGGCTGGGAAAGGACGAGATCGATGGCCGAGTTGACGGCGTCGTCGTCGTCGGACTCAATCACTGAAATGATCACTGACAGGCCCGCGGCCCGAGCCGCCTTCTCGATGCCTTCGATGGTCTTGGCATAACCGTAATTCGAGGTTGCTCCAGTCAACACGGCTACCATAGATCGTTTCCCGGATCGTGTGGCCCGGGCAGCGCTGTTGGGCCGGTAGCCGAGCTCGGCGACAGCCTTCATTACCCGTTCACGGAGTTCCGGTGCAACATACTTGCTGCTGGTCAGAACACGCGAAACCGTGGGAACGGACACCCCCGCTGCCTTGGCGACGTCGCCTAGCACAGGAACTTTCTGCTTCAAGGGGTAGTCCGGAATCTTGGTCACAGTCCCCAGCGTAACCGCACTTCCCGCCATGTCATGGGAAGCTCCGGGGCTGTGGAGGTAATCGTTATCTTCACGTCAGGTTGTCGAAGTCTCCTCGCGCCCAAGCTGCATGCCGTTGGGCCGAATCGTGCAGAACGGCTTTAGCTCTGGAGGCGATGATGTTGTTGAAGTTGCCGTAGATCCTGTCGAACGTGAGTTCTTCCAGCTGTGCGGCAACCCGCAACGCTACTGCCCCCGATAGCGGCAGATGATTCGGGTAGCTGCGCATGAAGGCGATGGATCGGCGGTCTGGATTAGGAAAGACGCTGTCGCCGGTCAGCAGGACCCCTTTGCCGCCCGCTCCTGCAGTCCAGTGCGCTACCGCGCTGCCCGGGAAGTGGCCTCCGGTCTGGTGCAGTGTCAACCCTTCGGTGATGGTCCTGCTGCCGGACCAGTAGGAGATGACCGCATCATCGCGCCCAACCCAGCGCCGGTCGGCGTCTGCCACAAGCACGGGGACGCCGCCGAGCAGACGTGACCATTCCACCTGCACCCCGAACATGTGGGGATGACTTGCTGCGATCGCCACAACCGGGCCTCGCTCGAGGATTGCTTTCACGGTGGTGTCATCAACGAAACCAACGGGATCCCACAGCAGCGAACCCTCTGGTGTCACTACAAGCTGGGTAGTTTGACCGATCCCGACTTTCGGCGCGGTTCTGATGCCGATAAGTCCGGGCTCGTTCTCCTCCAGCAGTAACTGCTGGCCGGCCTGCGCCAACTCTTCGAGTGAAAGCCACTTTTGCCCGTCCTCGGGCACGTATTGCCTTTCGTCGTTGCAGATCGGGCAGAGTTCGGCCGTCGGTTCGTCGCGTTCGACGGCGCAGGTTGCGCAGATCAGCATAGGTTCCCCTTCCCGGCTCAGGACCCTGCCGAATCCGGCCGGCGCCCGGATAGATTTTCGACCGCTTGCTCGATCCCCACTACCTCCCCTTCGACGTCTTCCATATACAGCCTGCCGGAGGTGATCAGGCCGTGCTCTACTTCGAAGAGCGTGACCCCACGGGCTTGGAAGGGTTGCCCGTCGGTACGATTACCGGTCCACGACCATTCTGTCCATGTGATGTTACCGTCGTCGACTGAGCGGATCATTTCTGTCCGGAAGTCCAGGATTCCAGCGAACATCGCAGCCCAGTTCGCATGCATCTGGCCTCTGCCGGTGAAAGTCCGGCCAGGGTGGGCAGGCTGCTCACTGTGGTAGTTCTCGTGGAACAGAGCAGCCATGCCCTCGGGATCGTGCGCGTTCATCGCCAGCAAGAGCCGGTCTATAACTTCACTCAACCTTGGTTTCCTTCCGCTCACTGATTGCGGCTTCAGCCCCGTTCCCGGACGCGTAGAAAAGAGGGCCGAACCTGACGCCAATTTACGCTGAATCAGCCCCCGGCTCCAGACCCTTGCGATCCTGGAAATATATGTCGATCTATTTACGAGCGTCACAGTCGCGATATAAAGTTGGAGATGGAAGCATGCTTGGGCGCCACAAGTGGTGGTCCGCTCCACATGCCCGAACTAGGGAGACAAAGATGTCTGGTTCACGCTCTGGGGAGATCAAAGAAGATTCACAGGAACTGACCATGGGCGCACTGCTCGATGAAGAGTTCCGCTCGGTTTTCGAAGGGTCGACGCCGGTTGCTACACCGTGGGCGGGCCTCTACTTCATCTAGCCCGCCACCAAAACCCGGCACTCCAGTCAGGGATGTAGCCTAATACTGCAAGTCCATCCCTGAACCAATAGAGGTAGGGCTGAATGGCCAAGGCCGCCGCCGCGCCGGACGTTGCCCCGACGCCGCGCCATCAACACCTGATCGTCACCGTCTATGGCTTGTACGCCCGCCATCAGGACGGCACGTTCGCGATCGCGGACCTCGTACAACTCTTGGGGGACCTGGGAGTTGAATCAGCAGGCGTACGTTCGTCGGTTTCGCGGCTGAAGAAACGCGGAGTCCTGGTCAGCGTGAAACGCGGGAATTCTGCGGCCTACAAACTCTCGCCGGAACTCGAGGACGTTTTCAATGCCGGTGACGAACGGATTTTCGCTCCCCGCCGTGCGGACAAAGACGACGCATGGCTCCTCGCCTCTTTCTCGGTCCCCGAGACACAGCGCCACCTGCGGCACAAGCTCCGGAGTATATTGACCCGCATTGGCTGCGGGCAGGTCTCTCCGGGATTGTGGATCGCACCCGGAAATCTTGCGCCCGACGTCGAACACCAGCTGCGGCGGGCCGGGCTCATGGACTATGTGGAACTCTTCAAGGCAACCCATCTGACCGGCGGCCACTTGAATGAGAAGGTGGGCCAATGGTGGGATCTGCCGTCGTTGGAAGCCCTCTACACGGACTTCATTGCACGGCATCAGCCCGTACTCCATCGCTGGGAGAAGCATGAAGACGAGGCTGCGTCAGCCGAACTGCTGAAGCAGGCCCTTGTGGATTACGTTCCCATGGTCACGCAGTGGCGGAGGCTTCCCTATATGGACCCCGGACTGCCGGAAGAATACCTGCCGGAGAATTGGCATGGACTGGCTGCACAGGAGCTCTTCACCAAGCTGCCCGAGCTGTTGGGTCCGAAGGCCCATGAATATGCGCTGTCCATTGTTGGATCACCAGCGACATCAGATGTGCCAGCAGCCGCATCCCTCTAACAACTGTGTGAAAGTACGCAAACGTGAAAAGGGTTGGGGCAGCTTTGCGCCCCAACCCTTTTTCCAACGCAGCACCCGGGCTCAGTGTCCTTGGAAGGCCTCCGCCAGCCACCAGGAGCCACCGTCCGAGGCGATCTTGGCATCGATCACCAAGGGCCGGTCCTGACCGCCGTCCCTGAAGGCCACAACCCATTCGCGCACTGGCTGAAGGTCCTCAAGCGTCCTGACTGTCACGCCGTCGGCTCCGTATCCCCGGGCGATCGCAGCAATATCCGTCTCCGGGAAGGACACGCTGCCCAATTCCTCTTGCGGGTGGTGCTCGGCGAAGTGGTGGACCTCAGCGCCGTACGCGGCATCGTTATAGACGATGCAGACAAGCGGCAGCTTCAGCCGGACGGCGGTCTCCAGTTCGCTGATGCCCATCAGGAACCCACCATCTCCGGCGCCCAACACGGGCAGCCGCTGTGGTTGCGCTATGGCAGCACCGATTGCCGTGTAGAGGCCAATGCCAATCGCCTGGAACGCTTGGGTAAAACAGAATCCGAATTCGTCCGGCACCGCCAGGTACTGGCTGGGATAGCCCATGAAGTTGCCCGAATCCACTGCGACGATCCTGTCTGCGGGAAGGATTGTATCCAGTTCCCGGCTGATCACCCGGGGGTCGATCGACGTCGCACTGCCAAGGTCCGGAGTTTCCACGTCCCGCCACCGTGCACTCTTTTTGATGGCGAGGGCGTTCTGCTCGGTGCGGTACTTTTCCGCCGCTGCGGGCTGGATCGTCCTGAGGACGTCCAAAGCGTCCTCGGCGGTGAGGGCGGAATCACCCAGCACGCCCAGTGTAATCTGCCTGTTGGCGCCCAACGAGGAATCTTCGACGTCGATCTGGACTACTTTTGTTCCGGCAGAGATCAGCCGGCCGTGACGCATGGTCCACATATTCAGGGTGCAACCCCACCCGATAATCAGGTCCGCTGAGGTGATGAGTTCCGCGGTCAAGGGAGAGGAGAACCCTCCGGAGATGCCCAAATTATGCGAATCGCCGTTGAACAGCCCATTGGCCACGGCCGAGGTCGCCACGAGCGCCCCCGCATGCCGGGCCAGGGCCAGGATGGAATCCCGCGCGCCCCTGCCACCGCGGCCCGCGACGAACACGGGACGTTTGGCGTTCGAGATCAGCTCCACCAGCTGGTTCACTGCGCTGTTATCCGGACGAAGCCGCGCCGGTACAGGCACGACGACGGTACTCACCGTGTCTGCGGCGGTTCCGCTTTGGACGTCCAAGGGCAAGCTGAGGACCACGGTCCTGCGCTCGTTCACCGCTGTTCGGAAGGCCCGGACGGTATCCGCTACAGCCGTTTCGGGGGAGTGGATCCGTTCCGCCACGGCCCCGACGCTGCGCGCCAGGGTATCCTGATCGATCTTGAAGTTGGACCGGATGGCTGCTGCTTGCGTATCGGCCGTCAACACGATCATGGGCGTGCGGCTCTTGGCAGCTTCTCCGACGCCGGTGATCGCGTTTGTCAGGCCACATCCTTGGTGCGTGGTCACCACGCCGACTTTGCCGGACATCCTGGTGTAGGCATCGGCCATGGTGGCAGCGCCGCCCTCATGGCGGGCCGCGGTGTACGGAACTCCGGCGTTCATCAGGGTGCTCGTGACGTCAAAGTTGCCGCTGCCCACTACGCCGAAGACGTGGCCGACTCCCAGCTTTGCCAGCGTCTGGCCCACCAGGGTGGAGACTCTTACCTGTTCGCTCATGCGCCCGGCTCCGACGCTGAACTTGCTGAGCTTGCTGAACTTGCTGAGCTGTCAACCAGAGCATAAACGCGGCTGGGGCTTCCCGTCCCGCCAACGATTGGCAGGGGTGCAACCACCAGCGTCGCGCCGGTGGCCGGGAGGCGATCAACGTTCCGCAGCGATGTCACACCGTATTTGTCAGCGCCGAGCAGGAACGAATGGACGGGGAACATAGGGTCCAGTGTTGCGGCCTGGCCGGCGTCGATGCCGACCGTTTCCACGCCGAAGCCGCTGATCGAGGCGTTTCCCGCAAGCCATTTGGCACCAGCCGCGGAGACCCCCGGAGTGTGGGGGCCGGCGTCGTCAGCGTTCATGAAGTCCACAGCGTTACCGCCACGGGCTGACCAGCCGGTGCGGAAGATGACCCAGCAATTTTCCGGGAAAGGGCCATGCTCCTGCTGCCACTGCTCAAAGTGTTCGGGCTCCAGCAGGAAATCGGCGTCTTGGGCGGCTTCGGCGGTCTTGTCAATCACCACGGCCGGCCCCACCAGGCGGTGCGGCTCGATCCGGTCAACAGACTTCCCGTCCTTGCCCGTGATCCAGTGGACGGGAGCGTCCAGGTGCGTCCCGGCGTGTTCGCCCACCGTGACGTCGTTCCACGCCCAGGCCGGTCCGGCGTCGTCGAAATTGCTGACGGGGGTCAGCGAAAGCCCAACCGTGTTGGCCAGGGGTTGGGGAAGATTCAGAATCGGGGTATCACCGCTGAGCGGCGTGGTGAGGTCGACGACGTCGATGGCGCCGGATGACAAGCCTGCGGTGAGCTCATTTAGAACAGACATTGTTCTCCTGTCGGGTTGATGTGTGGGTTCATTTCAATTTCTGAGCAACCAAATGCCCCGATCCGCCGGATAACCCGGGGCCGGGATGGGTGGACGCGCCGATGTGCCACAATCCCTTGACGGAGGTTTTGTGGTTTGCGGCCTGGGGGAAGGGCCGCCAGAGGAGGTTCTGGAAGAGTTCGGCGGATCCACCGTACGGATCGCCGTTGACGGCATTGGGGTTTTCCGCGGCCAGATCGGTCGGTGCCAGGATGTCCCAGGCCAGGACGGACGCCCTGGTGCCCGGCGCGAATTGTTCGAGCCTGGCCATGACGCGTTCCATGTACTGTTCCTTAAGTTCCTGTGTCCAGCCGCCCTCCACGGCGAGCGCCCCTGCGGCATCCGCCACCGGCGAGAAGGGCACTTCCTGTAACTGCAGCCATAGTGTCGCTTTGCCTGCGGGTGCCCGGGAAGGATCCAGCACGCACTGTTGACCGACGACGACGGTAGGTTCCGTGGGCAACAGCCCCGCCTCCGCTTGGGCGCAAGCAATTGCAGTGCTGTCCGAACCGTTGCTCACGTGAACCAGGGGCACGGAATCCAATCGGGGATCGAGCCATTGGACCGGCTTGTCCAGGGCCAGGTGGATCTGCATGGCTCCGCGGCCGTTCTGGTAACGCGCGGCGGCTTCGGCCAACCCGGCTGGTGGCTTGCGCAACAGCCTGCAATACAGGGCTTGGGGTGACACGTTTGCCAGGACGGTCGGTGCGCTGACCAGTCCGTTGGAGGTTTTCACTCCCGTTGCACCTTTGGAGTCGACGAGGATTTCCTCGGCTTCTGTGTCCAGCATGATCCGGACGCCTTTGTCCCTCAGGAGGGCCGCAAAAGCAGCGACGAAGTTCCCGGCTCCGCCTTTCACCACAGGGAGGCCAAAGCTGTGCATGCTCAAGGCCATGACCGGAAGCATGACGCCGCCGGTCGCTTGGTCGGGGCCGAGGCCGGCGTGAAGGAGCCAAGGGGACCACAGCTGGTCGGTTTGCCATCCGTTGAAGCGGCTGCGGAGGTAGTTGCGGCCACTCATGACTGAATCGCGGACGAAAGCCTCGGTACCCTTGACTTTTCCTCGCCTCAAAGCGCCGGCGGCGATCGTCAGCACGTCCCTGAAGGATCGGAGTTCAGCACCGAACGCACCGAAAATGGTCCCTGCATTGCGGCCGAGGTCCTCCAGCATGGCCAGGTAGGCGCCTTCGTCTCCGTTCTCCTGCAAAGCCGCTGCAGTGAGTGCCGGGTCGCGATGGGCCACGACAACCCTGTGTTGCCCTGTCCTAGGGTCGGCTGCCACGCTGGCCGTCACGGCGCCGTCGGAATTGCAGTATTCCAATCCCCTCGCATGCAGTTCACTTCCCAAAGCCTGGTATGCGCCTCCGGAAACGAACAGGGGATGCCAGGAAGAGAAGGAATCGTGGGTGAAGCCAGGCAGCGTGCGTTCCCCTGAATGGATGAAGCCGCCCAGCCTGCCGGCCCGTTCAATGAGGCAGACGCGCTTCCCGGCCATGGCAAGCTCCGCGGCGGCTACCAGGGAGTTGATCCCAGAACCAATGATGGCGATATCGGTCGAGTGCGTCATAGAGGGCACCGTCATCTCAGAAATCCGGGTGGTTGGTTGCGGCGTGGTATTTGCCGCTGTGGAACAGGAGGGGTTCCCCTCCAGCATTCTCGTACCTCTCCACCTCGCCTACGTAGATGACATGGTCGCCGGCATCGTGTCGTGAGACGGTCCGGCACTGGAACGTGGCAACTGCTCCGTCCAGCAATGGAATTCCGGCGATTCCCTCGGTGGTTTCCGCGCCGGCGAATTTGTCTGTGGCCGGCGTTGCGAACTGGCGCGAGAGGACGTGCTGGTCACTGGCAAGGATGTTGATGGCGAAATGCGTAGCGTCTTCGAAGTCCACCAGGCTCGGAGCCCGCTTGCTGGGGCACCACAACACCAGCGGAGGTTCCATGGAAACGGACGTGAAGGAGTTGGCGGTCATGCCCACCTTCCGCCCGTCGACTCCGAGGGTGGTAACCACCGTGACGCCCGTGGCGAATTGTCCCAGGGCGCCCCGGAAGTCCCGCAGGTCAAAAGCTGACGAATCTTCGTCCTTGCGTGCCTGCGCGAACTCGGCGGCAGCTGCGGGATCGAACCACCATGGGTAGAACGTGCGGGGATCATCGAATCCTCCAGCGATGCTTGCGGCCAGCGCGGGGTGGTCAGCTGCTTCGGCCAGGACGGCCTGTTGGTGTTCCCGCCGGGGTTTGAGCATGTCATTCGTCCACGCCACTGCCCACTGACCCCAGCCCCGCCAGAACTCGTCAAAGGTGCGTTCCATCCACTGCTTGTCAAAAGGCTGCTGCCCCCGACGGATGATGGAATCCAGGTAGTACTTGGCGGCCAGCGTCGCGTTGTTGGACCCCTGACCGGTGAGGGGATCGTTGAGCAGGACGGCGTCGCCCAGGCCAAAGACAAGGTTGCCATTGCCAAGTTCGCCCACTGCTGAGCGAACGGTCGGGGTGATCCGGCCCAGCAGTGTTGCGCCCTCATCGGTGAGCGTTGCGTTGGCGAAGTTCTTCGCCTCGTGGGGAAAATGCTCTTCCAGGATTTCCAGTGATCGATTCAGCTGTTCTTCCGGACTTGTAACATCGGTCCACTTGTCCATGGGGCCGCCCACGACGCCTTCAAAGACCATCATCTGGCAAGGCCCGGACACGGTGAGTCCGGGAAAGGTGAAGAACTCCCCGACGCCGGGGACTACGGACATGCGAATGCTGTCACTGGACTGCTCGGCCGGCCCTGTGGCTGAATCCGGTGCAACGGCATCGAATGACACCGTATCGAGTGAAACATAGTTCAGGGCGAGGACTCTTTGCGGCCGGTCGAACGGGGACTTGGACCTGTCCTTGGGGAAAATCTGGGCGATCTCTCCCTTTCCGGTGCTGACGATGACCAGTTCGTAGTCCCGTGCGAGCTCCTCCAGCATGCGAGGGGTGACTTTCTCTATACGGAAATCACCGCCGCCTGCCACAAAGGCCTCGATCCACGCCGCACTCTTGATCCGCTGATCCACCGAGTGGGCGGTCCCCTCAAGGGGCGCCTCCCACTCGATGGCGCCCGAGCCGGATTCGCCTTCCACACGTAATCGGATGGAACTGATCCCGGGCACGGCTTCATCGTCATAGAGCTTGGTGAGGGCCGAGCTCAGCTGCGCTTCGGCGGCCAGCGCGGTGGGGAACATGCATTGGCTGGACATGACCTTGCCGGTACGGATTTGAGCGGCGGAACGGTCCGAGAAAAGGGTGACTTCATACCCCTCCCGCTGCAGGCCCAAGGCCAGTTGGGCGCCGGATTCGCCGGCTCCTATGATTGCGATCTTTCGCATGTCTGGTTTTCCTTCGAGGAACGTTGTTGCCAGGGGAAGTGGAGCGACTATCAGGTCGCAGGTACGGCGGAGCCCACGCTTGCAAGGTACGCGGCTGCCTTATCCGGGTCCATGAACCATTCCTGGAAGTCCGGCGGGTTGTTGAATCCGTTGACGAAGCGGTGCGCGATTTCGGCCGACTGACCGGCCGCTCCCAGAAGCGAAAGGACGTGTGGGGGCGGGGGAGCCAGCAGCGCGTTCGTCCACTGTGCTACGTGCTGTGCGTAGTTCCAATACGTTTCGAAAGTGGCCTGCATGAACGCTGCGTCGAAGGCACCTTCGCTGTGTGCCGCGATGCTCTGCAAGTAGGAAGCCGCGCATTTGCTGGCGTTGTTGGAGCCCTGGCCGGTGATGGGGTCGTTCAGGACCACGACGTCGGCGAGTCCGAGGACCTTCTTGCCGCTGGGAAGCGTGGCGATGGGATGGCGGACAGTGGGTGCGAAACGGCCCTGCAGGAACCCGTTGGGATCGGTCAGCTCGACGTCGGCGGCCCGGCTGGCTTCCCACGGCAAGTACTGCTTCAGGATGTTTTTGGACGTCTCCAGGTGTTCCCCGGGAGTCAGGCCCTTCCAGCAATCCATGGGCCCGCCCGGGATGCCCTCGAAAACCATGATTTCGCACGGACCGGTGGTTGTGAGCGCGGGGAAGGCAAAATACTCGCCCACCGCTGGAATCAGGTTGAAGGAAACGGCCGAGTGTTCTGCCCTGGGCTCCATTCCCGTGACGTACGTCAAAGCCAAAGCCCGTTGCGGTGCGTCGTAGGCGCTGCGCTGGGCATCGCGGGTGAAGAGCTGCGCAATTTCCCCCTTGCCGGCAGCCACAATCACCAGATCGGAGTTCAGGGAGTAGCGCTCGAGTTCATCAACGCCGGCGTCTTCGATCACGAGCTCGCCTCCCTGCGCCACGAACTCTTGCATGAACCTCGGGAATTTGACCCGCTGGTCAATGGACTTGGCCGGGTTATCCAGACGCGATGCCCAGCTGATGGCCTTCTCACCAGCAACCTCAGGATGGGGGATCGTGAAAGATATGCCGTCCACGGTGGGAGCGTCAGGCCAGAAGTCCAGGCCGAGCGCCCTCTCGTGCTCGAGGGCATCATGGAAGATGCATTGGCTGGAGGAGACTTTTCCCTCATGGATTTCTTCGGCGGTGCGGTTGGAGATCGTGGTGACCGCAAATCCGGCCTTAAGCAAACCGATCCCAAGTTGCAGGCCCGATTGCCCTGCTCCGACGATGGTGATGTGGCGCTGTGTCATAGTGTTGACCTTGTCTTTCTGCTGTCTCTGCATCCGTAAATGATGGGGGAAGATATGTGGCCGGGCCTCGGCGTTGGCTCGGGATGGGTTTGTTCCCAGCCGGGAAGACCGATGTGAACGAGCTTGATGTCATTCATGTGTCGTCACCTCTTTTCGGCGGCGAGTAGGGGGATGGCTTCTTCGGCGCGCTCGGGTCCCAAAGCGGAGTAGCCGCCGTCGACGGCCCAGTCAGCTCCTGTCACGAAGCTGGCGGCGTCGCTGGCGAGGAAGGCGACTACGGCTCCGATCTCCTCTGGCCGTCCCACCCGCTTCAGAGCGTGGAACGGGGCTGCCACGGAATCTGTTTTGTCAAGGTCGCCGCCGGACAGGGTGTCCATGATGTTGCTCCACACCCATCCGGGGCTGACCGAATTGACACGGATACCGTCGTCGGCGAGATCCACTGCCATGCTCCGGGTCAGCTGGACCAGGGCGGCCTTGCCCGCGGGGTAGAGCCAGCGGCCCGTCTGGGCAACGGAACTGGAAATCGAGGTGAAGTTGATGATGGCTCCGTGCCGGGATGCCTTCAGGTAGGGGCGCGCTGCATTGCTTGCCATGACGGCGCTCACCACGTTGACGTTCAGAGCCTGCAGCCAATCGTTCCTGTCCGAAGCGGCACCGTCGTCCTTGTAGGTGCAGGCCAGGTTGACGAGGATGTCGATACCTCCGTGCGTGGCTGCCGTGTCGTCCATGAGTCGCGCTACGGCTGCGTCATCTGTGATGTCGGTGAGTGAAAAGCTGATGTCGCTTCCCAACGTGTGGAGCTGGGCGCCGCCGTCGGCGTCGATGTCGGCGACCACAACGGTGGCACCGGCATCCCGCAACGCCATGGCGACGCCTTGGCCGATCTTGGTGACGCCGCCTGTGACGACTGCGGTCCTGCCCGAGAGTGCTGACATGGCCAAACCTTTCGTAGTGAATCCATGGGGTGGGAAGTCTTGTGTATGCATGACGCTCATCGTTGCCGACGGACTGGCTGCTTCACTGCCTACTTGACAGTGGTGCTGCCTGACGGTGGGCCTACTTGACGGTGGGCCTGGGCGCGGGCTTCGGATGAGTCCGCTCCCACTCGATTCGGCGGTCATGCACCAGCTTGACGTTCTTCATCTCTGCTCACCCCTTCCGTCGGTTTCGTTGCTGCGTTTCTATGACGTGCGTCATACTTGTTCTAAGAGCGACTCTATTCACAGGCGAAAAACGGGTCTATCCGCTTGGCGCAGGGCTCATCCGAAAAACGAAAACCGGGGAAGGAACGCGCAATGGTGAGGATCCTTCCCCGTGACGTCCTCAGGGGCCTCCCAACAGTGAGCACGACCGACGTGGACGATGCGCACCAGAAAATCGCCGATCTGTTCTGCGGTCACGATCTCGTTCCGCAGACCCGTGGTACTTCCGTGGACATGAAGCTGCGCTCTCTGCACCGCGGCGATGTTGGCATCGAATTCCTGGACTATGGTGCGGACGTCCGGATCAGTCCGGAAGGGCTGGAGAACTTCCATCTGATCCAGATTCCCCTCGCGGGCCACGCACACATGGAAGTGGGCCCATCCTCGGTGGAGTCCAGCCCCAAAACCGCCACAGTTCCGCCAATCGACCGCCCATTCACCATGACGTGGGATCGCGGAACCCCGCATTTGATTGTCTACGTGAGCCGCCTCGCCCTTGCTTCCGTAGCGGCGCAAATCTATGGCGAGGACCCGCACGGCGACGATCCGGAGAAGAGCGTGAAGCTCGGCTACGCGATGGACCTCACCGGCTCTTCCGGCCGGGCGTTCCTGAGGTCGGTCGTCGAACTCCACGACGACATGATCAGCCAGAAGCAGAGCACGGCTCCTGGCTTCGTCCAGAAGCTTCTCGCGGACACGATGGTTTCACGGCTGCTCCTGGCAATGAATCCTGTGACGGAGGCTGACCACTCAAGTCCAGCTTCCGAAAGCCGGTTGATACGACAATTCCGGGAACTGCTGGAACGGCACGCCTCTGAGGAATTGGCGGTTCCGGACATCGCAGAGAATCTGGGAGTGTCGGTGCGGACCCTGCAACTGGCTCTTCGCTCCGAAGTGGGGGCAACGCCGTCGGAGTTGTTGAGGAGGGTGCGCCTGGACCGGGCCCGGGAACTGCTTCTTGCTGCTGCCCCCGGACAGGAGACCATTGTTTCGATCGCCGAGCGCTGCGGTTTCTCCCATCAAGGGCGCTTCTCGGCCCTCTACCTCGACACGTTCGGCGAGCTGCCATCGGAGAGCCTTCGCCGCTAGCCTTGCTATCCGATATCCCGCCGCCCAAGTCCGCGTTTGTGGCGTTGAAATCTACCCCGATGCTGGCAGCAGAGGGTGCATCCAGCCAAATGTCCGAGCGTCCCACGCCAGATCCAGCCGGGGAAAGTACGAGGCGGCGTTTCTATTACTGGAACGCGCCCAGCTGGATGTTGACGGCGAGCACGACGGACGCCAGGGCGAGGACCCCCGCGCCGAGCTGCAGGAGGAAGCCGTCCTTGGAACGCCGCAGCCCTCCTGGCGTGGACAGTGGCATGAGGGAGACTGCACTGAAGCTGGTCACCAGTGCCGCGGCGATGATGACGCTCAAGCTCAGCATGGCGGCAGAACTTTCCCTGGCTTGGGTAGTTTCCAGGGCAATACACGACGACGTTGTCGCATGGTGGCTGCCTTTCGCAGACGGATGCAACAACAGTATCGTCAATTGTTGACAATGAACAGGGGCTTGTCGCTGGTCTTCGCTCAGCCTTCTCTGGGGGCGTCGGAGGAAGGCAACGCTCGTTCGGCAAGTTCGCGCGCCATCTCGTCTCCGACTTCCCTGAGCTTTTCTGCCAGGAGTGCTGCACTGGGGGCAATTGGCCTATCTGGATGGAGCAACAGGCCCACTTGTTGAGCCAGCCCGTTCAGATGAAGGCTGAGGATCTTTACATCCGGTTCAGCCAAGGCCATGGACTCCGGCATGAGGGCCAGGAACCCGGCCTCCACCACGAGCGTACGAACGGTGGCCGGAGCGCCGGATTCGACCTGTTGCGCAGGAGGGGCCAGTCCAGCATTCCGGAAGTTCTGTTCGAGCTCATCCCGAAGCGGCGTGTTGGCAAGTGGTACCACCCATCGGAAATCTGCCAGGTCCTGCAGGGAGACTTCGGGCATGGCGTGGGCGGGGTGCCACGGAGCGGCGACGATGCGAAAGTCCTCGCGATACAGCGGGACGAGCCGCAGCCGGGCAGTACTGGGATGGTCGGTAACCCGCCCTACCAACAGGTCCAGGTCACCGTTGCCCAGTTCCTGAATCAGCGTTTCGGGAGGTGCTTCGCGCAGTCGAACTTCCACCCGTGGCTTTTCGGCGGTGAGCCGGGCAACGGCCCGCGGCAACAGGAGATTGGCCCCTGTGACATGCGCGCCCACCTTGACAAGGCCCGACGCCGGATCGGCCAGTTCGTCCACCCGTCGCCGCAAAGTGCTGAGATGGCCGACGATCGCCTTTGCATGCTCAAGGCATGCCTCCCCGGCCAACGTAGGCACCATCCCACGCGCTGTTCTCTCGAAAAGAGGCGCGCCGATGGCATGCTCGGCTTCCCGTAAAGCCCGGCTCAACGCCGGCTGTGTCAGATAGAGTTCTTCGGCGGCCCGGACAAGGCTGCCTTGCTCCGCGACGGTGAGCACAATAACAAGGTGGCGCAGCTTTACGTGGGTTGTCAGCAGCGCCCGCAGGTCCATGTCTTCATCCTACGGGTCCTGCTCCTGCGGGCTGCTGCACCGACGGCGGGCCGTGATCAATCAGCGGGCAGCAACAGCAGTTGCCCTGCGCCGAGAGGGGACGTCCCGGTCCCACTGTGCCGCGTCCCGACCAGCGGCTTTGAGCACTTGTTTGCGCACTTTGCCGTTCTCGGTCTGGGGCAGTTCATCCACCACCCGCAGGAAGCGGGGGATGGCGAAGGAAGCGAGCCGGGGAACACAGAACTGGCACAACTCGGCAAAATCCACAGGCTCACGAAGGACAAGTGCGGCCATCACCTCATCTTCACCGAGTTCGGAATCCACTGCGTACACGGCAGCCTCCTGGACGGCGGGATGCTGCCGCAGAACCTGCTCAACCTCCACTGAGGAGATGTTTTCCCCGCGGCGCCGGATGACATCCTTAATCCGGTCAACAAACCGGACCCACCCGTCCTCTTCCAGGACAACCCTGTCCCCGGAATGGAACCAGAGATCCTGCCACGCCTTCGTTGTCGCTTCAGGCATTGCATGGTAACCCGTGGCCAGAGCATGGGGCTGGTCACTGCGGATGAGCAGCTCACCCGGCTGCCCGTTGGGAACGGGCACTCCGTGGGCGTCCACAACGCGTATGGAGAATCCGGGCCGCACCCGGCCAACGTACCCTGGGCGCCACTGATGGGGCGTGGACCCGATCACCGAGTTCGTCTCGGTGGATCCGTAGCCATCCAGGAGGAGCACTCCGAACCGCACCTGGAAGGGTTCTACCAGCCGTGCAGGCGTGGCCGGGGACAGGGCCAGGCGAATGTGGTGGTTCCGATCACCCGGTCCCGGCTCCTTGCCAGCGAGTATTCCAACCATGGCGCCGAGAAGGTATGTCACCGTCGCTCCCGCCGAGGACGCATCTGCCCAGAACCGCGAAGCCGAAAACCGTGGGCCGAGTACGTACTCACCGCCGCAAGCGACGGCCTGCATGAAGGCATTGAGGGCGTTCGTGTGAAACAGGGGCAAACAGGTGTAGAGAACGTCATCGGGCCTCAGACCCAGCTGGTCTGACATATTTTCGGCCCACCAATAGAACTGCCCTTGCGGGCACAGCACACCCTTGGATACCCCGGTGGTGCCGGAGGTGTAAAGGATGGCAGCCGTGTCTGCCGGTCCTGCTTCCACTGGTTCCACTCCGGGAACCGGTTCAGGGACCGGAGTGACCTCGAAAG
Organism: Arthrobacter sp. 21a14; assembly: GCA_050627125.1. Lineage (GTDB taxonomy): Bacteria > Actinomycetota > Actinomycetes > Actinomycetales > Micrococcaceae > Arthrobacter. The sequence continues at coordinate 3,443,990 of CP192487.1, forward strand.
CGGGGGCGGCCTCGAAAGCGGTGGTGACATCCGCCGTCGGACCATCAAGGACCCACACCTTGTGCAGGTCCCGTATTGGACCAACTGCGGCGATATGTGGCAGCAGGTCAGCTTCAGCTACCATCAGTGCCGGCCGGGAGTTGGTCAGGACGTGCCGCAACTGTTCGCCCCTGCTCGCTGTGTTCACAGGCACAGCGACGGCGCCGATCCACGCGCAGCCCAGGATGAAGTCCAGCAACTCTGTCCTGTTGGAGGACATCAGGGCCACTGTTTGACCAGCCTCGATCCCGGCACTGCGCAACAACCCGCCGGCGCGGGCAGCGGCATCGGCCATCATCTGGCTGTCCCGACGAATTTCACCGCAGCGGAACAGAGGCGTTGCAGGAGCTTTCCGGGCTCGTTCAAGGAGCATTTCCGGGATGGTCAAGGGACGGAGGTTTGGGTCTGTTACCTGAGGGTTCATGGCTGATTCTCATTTACGTTTGAGCGGACAGGGATGAAGGCGTGGACGCCGGGGCCGGCGTTTGGGTTGTTGGTGAGCGGCAGGCTTTCACCGGGCGCTGTTGGGCCGCCGGTCACGCGGGCAATGACGTGAGGCCCGTTCGGGATGGTCAACGTGGCCAGAAGCGTGCCGTCGGCCAGTTGCGTTGTCTGCTGGACGTCTGCGTGCTCCGCTTGGACCGTTGAAAAGTCATCCTGTCCGCAGCGGGGACAGATGAGACGTGCCGGAAAGAGGAGGCTCCCGCATCCAAGGCAGGCTTGGATGGCGGCGCTCATTGGGCTGCCTCCAGCACCGACATCGTGGCGCAAGCCCCGTAACGGTAAAGGACCATCCCGTAACCACTGACGACTGCGTGACGTGCCGTGACCTGGCGGGCCCCAGCCCGCCCCATCAGCTGGGCGGCGGCTTCAACAAGTCCGTGCATTCCGCCCGCAGCCCCAGCCTGCCCGGCCGAAAGCTGGCCTCCGGAGGTGTTGACCGGCAACAGGCCCGTGGCAATTCGGTGTTCGATGAAGTCGGCCGGGTTGTCCTGGTCTGAAAGTAGGCCCAGATCCGCCAATTGCGCCACCACCATGGCCGGGTAGTCGTCATAGACGCAGGCGAGGCCGATGTCGCTCGGACCGATCCCGGCCTGCTCCCAGCCGCTGCTTGCGCAGGCTTGCAGGCCCGTTGCCAGGCCGTCGTCGGACTGTTGGTCGGAGTTGTACGAGGCCTTTACGGAAAGCACTTTGGCGCGGGGAGTTCCCTTGCTCCGATCTGTCACCAGGACAACGGCGTCCGCCCCGGTAACGGGAGGTACACAATCGTACCGGCCCAAGGGGGTGGCAACCATTGGGGCGTTAAGGTATTCGTCCATGCTCAGCGATTTGCGGTAGACAGCAGCTGGGTTATCCATGGCCCATTGGCGCTGCGCCACGGCGATGCGGCCGTAATCTTCACGGCAGAGCCCGAGGCGCTCCATCTGGCGGGAAGTGAGCATCGCAAAGAGTGCATTCGGTCCATTCATCGGCAGGGGTGCCAGATGGTCTTCAGTCGCCTTGTTGTAACTGGCAACAAGACGGGAGAACGCGGCCTGGTCCATGAGGTCGCCTGCGGCCAGGACTATGACGTTTGCGTCGCCTGCTTCAATGGCACGGACGGCATGCTGGAGCATCCCGCCTGCGCTGGCGCCCCCGTTCGTGTCCTGCATCAGCCAGGAGAGTCGAAGGCCCATGCGCCAGGCCAGATCGATGGCGTGATCGGGTGCGAGCGTGAAGCTGGATACCGCAAACCCATCCACGTCACTGGTTTGGAGGCCAGCATCATGCAATGCCTTGCTCACAGCCCGGGCAATAACCTGGGACGTCGTTGTCCCTGCTGAAGGGTGCCGGGTGTAGGGGGACTGTCCAGTCCCGATGATGGAGACCGTCATGGCCATCCTTTCTAAATGACGACAGCAGAGCAGAAGAACTTTCAGGTGCCTACGAGAGAACTTCTGCCTCGTGGCCGGCCCGTTCGTTCTGGTCGGCTTTGATGCCATGGCGGGAGAAAACGAGTGCTATGAGCGTGACCAGGACCAGGCCAATCACATAAAGGGATACCGGGATGGAGGAGCCGTATTGCAGCAGTAAGGCTGTGGCGATCAACGGGGCGAATCCGCCGGCAAAGACCGCTGCGAGCTCGTGGGCGATCGCCATCGCGGAATAACGGACCTCGGCGGAGAACAGTTCGTGGAAGAATGCCGGTTGCGTTCCAATCATTGCGCCGTGGCAGAGACCATTGCCCAGGAGGAAGGCCAGGATGACGATGGCGGGAGTGTTGGAATCAATCATGGAAAAGAACGGGAAAGCCATGGCGCCCATGCCAACTGCACCAAGGGCGTAGACAGGACGCCGTCCAATCCTGTCTGAGAGATGGCCGAAGAAGATGTAGGTGCCAAATGAGACAAGCATCGATACTGCCACTGCCATCAGCAGCAGGCCCTTGTCCACGCCCACGTGAACTCCATAGGCGATGGAGAAGGAGAGGAAAATGTACGAGCCGCCGTTCTCTGCCACACGAAGTCCCATGGCGACGAGGATTTCGCGGGGGTGGGTTTTGATGGCCGCAAGCACGGGGAGGCGGTGTTGCTTGCTGTGGCTGGCGGCGGTGAACTCCTTGCTTTCCGGTAGCCGGAAGCGGATGTAGGCACCCACTGCCAGCAGCACCACGCTCAGGAGAAACGGGACGCGCCAGCCCCACGCCAGGAACTGGGTGTCCGGCATCAACTGGACCAGGAAGAAGACCAACGAGGACAATACGAAACCAAGCGAAATTCCTCCTTGGCTGAAGGCGGAGAGCATGCCCCTGCGGGTAGTGGAGGAGTTCTCGCTGATCAGCAGGACGCCTCCGCCCCACTCACCACCGGCCGCGATGCCCTGGACGACCCTGAGCAGGATCAACAAGGCAGGGGCCCACAGTCCTACTTGCGCATAGGTGGGCAGCAAGCCCATGAGGGCTGTGCTGATTCCCATGATGGATAGCGTCATGACCAATGCGCGCTTGCGCCCCAGCCTGTCGCCGATGTGTCCGAAAATGATGCCGCCCAGAGGACGGGCTGCAAACCCGACGGCGAAACCGGCGAAGGCGGCCATGGTACCAACCAGGGGGTCGACGTCGGAGGGGAAAAACAACCGACCAAAGACGACTGCCGATGCAGTGGCGTAGAGGAAGAAGTCATACCACTCCAGCGCATTGCCCACGAGCGAGGCAACAACGTACCGACGGACGCCGGGACGTTGTCCCGGCAAGGTGTGCTGTGGATGGGACATTGTTGCTCCTTAGTGCGAAAAACTCTGGCAATCGTCCGGCCAGGTCGACGTATCGTCCTGGCTGAAACTCTGCGATCAGCTTGTCCGCTTCATGATCGAAACGGTCAATTGTGATGGGCGTTACAGCTGTTGATTTCAGTTTCCCCCGGGCTCAGGGGAACGTCGAATGCCGGTTTTGCCAGGGGCTATGCCTTTCCGGGTAACCCTTGCGATTCGCACAAAAACGCTGTTCCGGTGCGTATGAATGTCCTGCTAATGTCGCAGCCACAAGTCCTCTTGCGCACCGCCACGGGACCCTCCACGCCCTCATCGACGGCGAACCCATCCCCAAGGAACTCTTATGGATACCAGCAGCAATATTGACGTACGCCAAGGCAGCGTAGCCCAGGTGCTTGCCGGGCTCGCCACGGGCCGGATTGATGTCATTGACCTGACCACCAGGCTCTCGATCAACACTCCAACTCTCGAACTGCCGGAACCCTTCGCAAACCTCATTGACTTCAGCCTCGAAGAGGTCTCCGCCTACAACAGCGCCGGACCCTTCTGGAAGCATCACAACATCCACACCGGCGAACACATAGGCACCCATCTGGACGCGCCCGTGCACTGGTTCACCGGGCGTGACGGCAAAGACGTCGCCCGGATCGAACCCGCCCGGCTCGTGGGCCCGGCCATCATCCTTGATGTGACCGAGGAGGCTACTGCGGACCCGGACTTTCTCCTGGACCTTCACCACATCCGCCGATGGGAGGAAAGCTACGGACCACTGCCCGATGGCGGCTGGCTCCTCATTCGAACGGGGTGGGACAAGCGCTCCCAAGACCGACAGCGCTTCCTGAACAAGGACGAGCACGGCCCACATTCTCCCGGGCTCACGGTCGAATGCGCCCGATGGATTGCCGAGGAGTCTGCGCTGTCCGGCATTGGCGTGGAAACCGTTGGCATCGATGCCGGGGCCGCCGGTGGACAGGAACCTCCGTTTCCGGCCCATCACTTCCTGCTGGGGAATGACAAGTACGGAATCACCTCATTGCAAAACCTGGACCAACTGCCCCCAATCGGAGCAGCCCTCATCGTTGCGCCCTTGCCAATAGATGGCGGAACCGGAAGCCCAGCCCGCGTGTTCGCGCTCAAAGAAGGAGAAACACGATGACCGTCACCACCAACAGCCCGGTCCTTAAGGAGGACTCCACGGCGCTGGCCCCCGCATCCCGCTCTGACAATGTTGCCGAACTCGTGGGGAACACCCTCGCCCGGCTTGGCGTCGGCCACGTCTTCGGAGTGGTGGGCAGCGGGAATTTCGTGGTGACAAACGCGCTGCGCCGGGCGGGAGTGCCCTATACCGCAGCAAGGCACGAAGGGGGCGCCGCCACCATGGCTGATGCCTACGGGAGGATGTCAGGGAAGGTCGGAATCGTCACTACGCATCAGGGTTGCGGGCTGACCAACGCTGTAACAGGAATCGGCGAGGCCGCGAAAAGCCGAACCCCCATGATCGTCCTCACCGCGGACACGGCTGCATCCGCCGTCAGGTCCAACTTCACCATCGATCAGGATGCACTCGCCCGAAGTGTCGGTGCAGTGGCTGAGCGGGTCCACTCGCCGCAAAGCGCAGTAGCAGACACCCTCCGCGCCTACCGGACGGCAGTAAACGAACGCCGCACGGTGGTCCTTTCCCTGCCGACAGACATCCAAAGTGCAGAGGCGCCGGCAGAAATCGGCCTCTTGGAGCCTTTGGAACCCCGCCAGCGGATCAGGCCCTCAGCCGCGGCAGTCAGCAAACTGGCAGAACTCATCAAAGGTGCGAAGCAGCCCGTATTTGTGGCGGGCCGTGGAGGCCGCGAGGCAGGACCGGACATCGCAGCTCTCGCCGAAACCGCGGGCGCGCTCGTGGCGACCTCCGCAGTCGCTCACGGACTCTTCACCGGCGACGCATTCAACCTCGGTATTTCCGGTGGATTCTCCTCGCCGTTCACCGCGGACACTGTGCGGGAAGCGGACTTGATCGTCGGGTGGGGCTGTGCGCTGAACATGTGGACGATGCGCCATGGTTCGCTCATTGGCCCGGCAACAAAAGTGGTGCAAGTGGACCTTGAGGACTCGGCACTGGGGGCAAACCGGCCCATCGATCTGGGCGTACTGGGGGATTGCAGCGAGACAGCCCTTGCTGTGCTCAATGAACTGCGTTCTGCCGGACACCAGGCGGTTGGTCTGCGTACCCCACAGATGGCTGACCGGATAGCTGTGCACGCACGCTGGAACTCGGTGGACACGGAAGACCTGTCCACTGCGGGGACCATCGATCCCAGGGTGCTCAGCCGCGAGCTTGACCGGATCCTGCCCGACAATCGCATTGTTTCCGTTGATTCAGGCAATTTCATGGGGTACCCGAGCGCCTACCTGTCCGTTCCTGATGAGTATGGCTTTTGCTTCACGCAGGCTTTTCAGTCGATTGGGCTGGGGTTGTCCACTGCGATCGGCGCGGCGAAAGCCCAACCGGAACGCGTGCCGGTCCTGGGCACTGGCGATGGTGGCTTCCTCATGGCCATTTCGGAATTGGAGACGCTGGTCCGTGAGCGGATTCCCATGGCGGTGATTGTCTACAACGATTCCGCGTACGGCGCCGAGGTCCATCACTTCGATGCAGATGATGAAGAACTGGAAGTGGTTCGATTCCCCACCACAGATATCGCCTCCATCGCCGCGGGCTACGGTGCTGCAACCGTAACAGTCCGGTGCGTGGCGGATCTGGCCCCGGTGGAGGAGTGGGTTGCGGGTCCTCGGAATATCCCGCTGGTCATTGACGCCCGGATCGCTTCCGATGGTGGCGCGTGGTGGCTGGCCGAGGCCTTTAGGGGCCATTGAGGGCCATTGAGGCTGAACGGCGGAGTCGCTAGTCTGGCTCGCAGTGATGTCGATTCCGGGTCATCCCGATCGGCGTACGGTTGGAGGCGGCATCCGGGTTGCCTCCCATGCGAAGGAGTACATTATGGGAATCCTCTCCGTCGACCTTTTCATCACCCTTGATGGCGTGTATCAAGGCCCGGGTGGACCTGATGAGGACCGTGAGGGCGGCTTCGAATTCGGCGGCTGGCAGGCGGCCTATTCCGATGAGGAAACCGGCCAGGCGATCGTCGCAGGAATCAACCGCATGGATGCGCTGCTCTTGGGGCGCAAGACCTACGACATCTTCGCGGGATACTGGCCCAACCGGGCCGATGACCCGATTGCCGATACGTTCAACGCCCTGCCGAAGTTCGTCGTCTCCCGTTCACTGACCGACCCTGGATGGGCGGGCACTACGGCGTTATCCGAGGTGGCGGAAGTGGCTGCCCTGAAGGATCGGTTCGAGGACATCCATGTCATAGGCAGCGGCGAGCTGGTGCGGTCCTTGCTGAAGGCCGACGTCGTTGATCGACTGAACCTCTTCCTCTACCCCATCACGCTTGGAGCGGGAAAGAAGTTGTTCCCCGACGGTGCCGGTGTGCCGGCAGCGTTCCGGTTCGCGCAACCACCGCAGGGGTTCCCGACGGGCGCGGTGGCCCTTGCTTACGAGCGCGCGGGTGTGCCGGTTACTGGCATTGACATCGCAGAAGGGTAGTCAGGATCCTGGACGGCCGGGCCATTCCTTGCCGGCCCAGGGGTCGTAGTCGGCGATGAGCTCCTCCTGCGGCGGGCGCTTTTCTTCGGGGATGTGTTGGAGGTTCACCCGGACCCTGTACCAGAGCGAACTCGAGCCGCGCATCCCGTCGATGAGTACATCCGCCGGGTGCAGCTCCGGCACCACGTCAGCATGCCGGGCTTTCCATTCATCGAGGGCGGCCACCGCTTCGGGCTTTGTCTTAGTGCGGGCCACCTCAATGAGTGGCATCGTTGAGACCCGGCGGCCTGACCCGTCACCGGCGCGCGGTGCCTTCTCGGCGGGACCAAGTTCCTTGGCCAAGGCCAGCAGGCGCTCAAGGGACCCCACGGCGTCATCGATGCCAGCATGGGGATCGCCCAGCTCCGCGAAGCGTTCGGGCACGGAGCGGACGGTGAATTGTTCGGGCCTCGTGGAAGTGACCTCGGCCCACGTCAGGGGAGTGGAAACCCGGGCATCGGGCCGGGGCCGGACGGAGTAAGCCGAGGCAACAGTCCGGTCCTTCGCATTCTGGTTGAAGTCGACGAAGACGCTCTCGCCGCGTTCTTCCTTCCACCACCGTGCCGTGGCGAGCCCGGGGGCGCGGTTCTCGACCTCCCGTGCAAGGGTCTCTGCGGCGAGCCGCAGCTCGCTGTAAGACCACTCCGGGGCGATTCGCACCAAAATGTGCAGTCCCCGGGACCCGCTCGTCTTGGGCCACCCCACCAACCCGACGTCGTCAAGCACCTCGCGCGCCACATAGGCGACGTCGACGATTTGCGACCAATCCACACCGGGCATGGGATCGAGGTCGATTCGGAGCTCATCGGGATGATCAAGATCCTCGGCACGGACGGGGTGGGGGTTCAGGTCGAGGCAGCCAAGATTCACCACCCACGCCAAACCGGCAGCGTCCCGGATGACAGTTTCTTCTGCTGAGGTCCCCGATGAGTAGTGCAACGTCGCCGTATCAATGAACTCCGGATGGTTTTCGGGAACGCGTTTCTGAAAGAACGGCTCAGCGTCGATGCCCTTGGGAAAGCGCTTGAGCACCATGGGGCGGCCGCCGGCGCCCCGCAACGCACCCTCCGCAACTGAAAGGTAGTAACGGACTAAATCCAGCTTCGTTAGCCCGGGTTCGGGGAAAACCACCTTGTCCGGATTGGAGACGCGAACTTCGGCGTCGCCTATATCCAGAATCTCTGCCGGAGTCTTCGACGGGTTCATGCCGCCACGCTAGCAACGATCGGCGGTCCCAGCCAGACCACGGGCGAGGACGACTATATTGACCATGTCAGTCCACCACCACAATCGCGGGAGTCTGCACACTATGGCCAAGGAACTTGCCACCCAGCTCATCGAACAACTCCAGGCTGCCGGCGTGCAGCGTATATATGGAATCGTCGGAGACAGCCTCAATCCAATAGTGGACGCTGTGCGTCAAACGGGAGGCTCGGCCAAAGGCGGTATCGATTGGATCCATGTCCGCCACGAGGAAGCGGCCGCCTTTGCTGCAGCGGCCGAGGCACAACTGACCGGGAAGCTTGCTGTCTGTGCCGGCTCCTGTGGTCCTGGCAACCTCCATTTGATCAACGGACTCTACGACGCCAACCGCACTGGGGCGCCCGTGCTTGCCATCGCTTCGCACATCCCCAGCAAGCAGATCGGCAGCGGATTCTTCCAGGAAACCCATCCTGACCGGATCTTCACTGAGTGCTCGGTGTATTCGGAACTGGTCAGCACGGCCGAGCAGGCGCCCCGCGTGATGCACAGCGCGATCCAGAACGCTGTAGCCCTTGGGGGAGTCGCCGTCGTGACTCTTCCCGGCGATATCGCCGGACTTGAGGCCACCGCGCCGACGCCGTTGCCCGCTACGTTTCGGCCCGCGCGCCTGATCCCGGACCCTTCCAGCGTCCAGGAACTGGCTGACGCCATCAACGACGCCGGAAAGGTCGCCATTTTCGCGGGGGCGGGCGTTCAGGGAGCCCACGACGAACTCATTGCCTTGGCGGAACTGGTCAACGCCCCGATTGGCCACTCACTGCGGGGCAAGGACTTCGTCCAGTACGATAACCCGTTCGACATCGGCATGACCGGCCTCCTCGGCTACGGTGCGGCAGCGGAGGGGATCGAGGACGCCGATCTGCTGATCCTTCTTGGTACCGATTTTCCCTACGACCAGTTCCTTCCGGAGACCCGGACGGCACAGGTTGACCGAGCGGCGCAGCGGCTGGGGAGGAGGACCGACGTCGACATTGCCGTTCATGGCGAGGTCCTTCCTACTCTGACCGCCCTTCTGCCTTTGGTGAATCCAAAGAAGAACCGCCGATTCCTGGACCAAATGCTGAAGAAGCACGACCGCCTGATGAACAAGGCCGTGGGCGCGTACACACGGAAGGTCGAAAAGAAGCAGCCCATTCATCCTGAGTATGCTGCTTCCCTGCTGGACCAAGTAGCGGCGGATGACGCCATCTTCACCGCGGATACCGGAATGTGCAACGTCTGGACGGCTCGCTATATCAACCCGCTGGGCACGCGCCGGCTGATCGGCTCCTTCCTTCACGGATCAATGGCCAACGCCCTTCCGCACGCCATCGGTGCACAGGTGGCCTATCCCGGGCGCCAGGTGGTTTCAGTCTCCGGCGACGGTGGCTTGTCCATGCTGCTTGGTGAGCTCATTACCGTGGCCGCACATCAACTGCCGGTAAACGTCGTGGTCTTCAACAACTCAACACTGGGCATGGTCAAGCTCGAAATGTTGGTGGACGGGCTGCCCGATTTCGGCGTCGACGTTCCTGACGCAAACTACGCCGCCGTTGCGAAGGCCTTGGGCTTCCATGCTGTCCGGGTGACAGATCCCGCGAATATCGAGGAAGCGTATCGGGAAGCGTTCGCCCACCCGGGTCCTTCGCTGGTGGAACTCATCACTGATCCGAATGCGCTGTCCATCCCGCCGAAGATTTCCGGGCAACAAGTCATTGGTTTCGCGACCGCGATGTCCAAAGTGGTCTTGAACCGCGGAGCCGGTGAAGCTGTGAGCATGGCCCGGAGCAACCTGCGCAATATTCCGCGGCGCTGAGAGGAGTCTTTGCCTGCAACAGCTTCAAACCGATAGCAGGCAAAATCCGCTGGCTTACGGATGCTCGTCGAGCAGGGCACCAAGGATAGTGAGGGCTTTGGACAGTTGGAGGTCGGACACTGCGCCATACCCCATGACCAAGCCGTTCACAGGTGGGCGCTCGGCGTAATATCCGGCCAGGGGAATCACCCGCAGGCCCTGTTCCAGTGCCTTTGCAGCCAGGTCCGCCGCGTCAGGCTGTTCGAAGCGGATCACTGCATGCAATCCGCCGTCGAGGGCCCCAAGCTCCACATCTGTCCGCGAGCCCAACCGCTCAATGAGCAGGGACCGGCGGTGCGAATATTCCCTCCGGGCACGGGCAATGTGCCGGGACAGGCCGCCGCCCTGTAGGTAATACGCGATGGCCGACTGCAGGACCCCGGCCACCGGAGTGTCCAAGGCTTCACGTACAGCCTTGAGGCGTTGGCCGGCATCGCCCCGGACCACCAGATATCCGCAGCGCAGCCAAGGACTCAGGTTCTTTGAGAACGTTCCGAGAAGTACGACGTCGGCAGCTGTCGGTAGGGATGCGACGGCAGGCAGGGGCATCCTGCTGTGACGGAATTCGCTGTCGTAGTCGTCCTCCAACACGAGCACGCCATGGCGGTCCGCCCACTTCAGCAGGCCAAGCCGTTCCTGGACTGCCATCCTGCCCCCAAGGGGGTACTGGTGGCTGGGGGTGATGAGGACGGCGTCGGGAATGGCGTTGAGTCCGGCGAGTTGGGAGCTCTTCAGGCCGTCCTCGTCCACGGGAAGCAGCTGAAGTTGTGCACCAGCAGCGCTCATCACGCGTCGCGCCGTGGGGTAACCCGGGTCCTCAACCAGGATGCGCGGATTGTTCCTCTTGCCGCGAAGCATGGCCACCACCAGGTGCAGCGCATCACTGGTGCCGGCCGTAATGATGACGTCCTCCGGGTCTACGGCCAGACCCCTCGACACCGCCAGGTGACCGGCCACGGCTTCCCTAAGGTCCAACGTTCCAAGGGCTGGTGGCAGATGTGTGTTTCCTTGCTCCGCCAAGGCCTTTTTCCACGCGTTGCGCCACTCCCTGTCTTGGAACGGCGATCCCGAGGGGCGGCCGGGTGTCAGGTCAATCACGTCGGCGATGGCAGGGCTGCTGGAATGCGCCTTCGCTTCGTTCGGGCGCTGTTGGATGTCCGGCCGGACAGCCACTTTGGTCCCACCAGTGCCGCTGCTTTCCAGGAAACCTTCCCCGGAGAGCTGCTCGAAGGCCCGCACCACCACACCACGGGATATCCCTAAGTCCGTGGCCAGCCGGCGGGTGGCGGGGAGCGTGTGCTCAGGCTGGAGGAGTCCGCTGAGGATGGCGCTACGGAGCTGGCTTGCAACTTGGGCGGACAGGGACGTCGGACTATTCCTGTCGAGCTCGATGGGTATTTCCGATTCGCTCATTGGACCTCCAGAGTTGTTCATTCTTGGATCTAGTGTAGGACCAAGCTCTTTGGCAGCATGAGACGCGTAGTCACCCATTTGCTGTGTTCGCACCCGGCCACAGCCACAAGAAAGCAGGACTGTAGTGTTCAACGGCCTCAGCGCATTCCCCCTGACACCCATGAGCGGTGAAAGTGTCGATCTGGACGCCGTTGCCCGGCTGGTGGCGCGCGCGGCGGAGTCAGGTGCGGATTCACTCGGTGTTCTTGGCTCTACGGGAAACTACGCTTATCTCTCCCGTGAAGAACGCCGCATGGTTCTTGAAACGTCCGTTGAAGCTGCGGGTGGCGTTCCGGTTTTGGCCGGTGTTGGGGCATTGCGTACCCGCGACGTCCTGACGCTTGCCGGCGATGCTCAAAACGCTGGCGCCTCGGCATTGCTCTTGGCCCCGGTGTCCTATCAACGCTTGTCGGAAGCGGAGGTTTTCGGACTGTATGAGGACGTTGCGTCGGAGTCGGACCTTCCGATCATTGTGTACGACAACCCCGGCACCACAGGTTTCACCTTCACTGACGAGCTGCATGCACGGATCGCCCGGATCCCGGGAATCGCATCCATCAAGATTCCGCCGCCGGCTGCAACTGACATTGGCACCAGGCTCGACAAGCTCCGCGCAGCTTTGCCCGGGCAAACGCTTGTGGGTATCAGCGGAGATTGGATGGCCGCCGAAGCACTGCTTGCTGGTTGCGATCTCTGGTACTCGGTGATCGGCGGAATCCTTCCCCGCCAGGCCCGGGAAATCGTTGATCACGCTTTGGCTGGTCGGCGCGATGATGCGATGGCGGCTTCCGCCGCATTGGAACCACTCTGGTCCCTGTTCCGAACCTACGGGAGCCTCCGGGTCGCCGTGGCACTGGCTGAAGACCTGGGGCTCATTCCATCCTCAGCCTTGCCTTTGCCACTGCGTGGCTTGGATCCCGAAGGACGCAGTAGAGTTGCCGAGGCCATCCGCCAGTGTGGATTGGAGGCGACATGAGCCTCATCGACGGGCGCAAAGCCAGCAGCGCAGCTATTGGTGAGCAGACATCGCCGGGTGGGTTGGCCCGCTATGTCCTTGCAGCCACCCTGGCCCGCAGCGCCGACGGGGGTGCCGTCGTAGCCATTGTCCTGCTGGTGACAACCAGTGGGGCGCCGGGTTGGCTGGCCGGAATACTGGGTGCCTGCATCACGGCACCGCACCTTTTCGGTCCGTTCGTTGCCAGAACACTCGACACTGCCCGGGACGGCAGGACGGTGATCGCTTGGGCGTGCCTCATGCACGGCGTTACCCTGGCCGCCGCCGTCCTGCTGTACCCGCTGACTCCTCCTATCGTGCCGGGTCTACTGCTCATTGCCTCCGGACTGGTTGGTCCATTATTGACAGGCGGCATCAGCAGCAGGCTCTCGGCGATCGCTGGGGGCAGCAGAACCAGCCAGCGACGAGCACATGGATGGGATGTAGCAACGTATGGCATCAGCGGAACCATTGGTCCCTCTTTGGTCGCAGCTGTTTCTGCCTGGGCGAGTCCGGCATTGGCGGCATTGATCCTTGCCGGATTAACGTTTGTCGCCGCCGCCCTCGTCAGGCTTTTGCCCTCTTCTCCTCGAGCATCCGTTCCGTCCGAGGTACCGCGCCCGGGCCGCACATTGCTGATGATGCTATCCACTGGGCCTTTGCGCCGCACTCTTTACATGACGGTCATCGTCGCCTTGTCGGTCGCGGCGTTGCCTATCACCGCGGTGGCGTCCACTACAGAACTGGGGGTCGGACCAGCTGCGGCCGGGGTCCTGACGGCCGCATATGGTCTTGGCGGGCTTCTAGGATCCGCAGGTGTCATGATCCGGCCTTTGCGAAGCGAAGCGGACCACCTCATGACCTGGTTGGGAGCTGCTGTTGGGGTTGCGCTGTGTGGGGCAGCGTTCGCCGGGATGTTTCCAGTAGCGGTGGTGGTCTACTCTCTCGCCGGAGTGCTCAACTCCTGCTTTTTCGCCGCAACATTGGCCGCGCGCAGCGAATATGCACCGGCTGGCGCGCGAGGTCAGGTCTTCGTGTGGATTGGAGCCTTGAAGATCACTGCAGGTTCTGCCGGCACAGCGTTGGCCGGGGCCATGGTTGTATCAATGACACACCTGCCATTGCTATTGGCGTCGGCCCTCATCGCCGTAGCCGTGAGCGCTTCCCTGGTTGACCGCCGTCGTGAGCGTTCCCAAACCGCGGGATCCCGTTTGGCTACTGCTTCCCGAACGTTTTGTCCAAGGCGTTGAGGATGTCGTCAATAAGGTCTTCCGGGTCCTCAAGGCCGATGGACAGGCGCAGGTGTCCGTACTTGTGGAATGACTCCGGGTAGTTTTCCGAGCCGCCACGGGCGTCCGGGCCAACGTGGACGATCAGCGTTTCATCGTGGCCCAGCGAGACTGCCGAAGTGATGACCTGCAGGTTTTTCACAAAGGTGTTCTGGGTGCGTGAGTCGCCCTCAACGGCGAAGGCCATGACGCCGCCGTAACCCCGGCCTCCGAACTGTTTGCCAGCGAGTTCATGCTGCGGATGGGACGCCAGGCCAGGGTAGAGGACATAAGCGATCCGTGGTTCGGATTCCAGGACCGCGGCCACCTTTTCGGCACTTGAGAACTGCTGCTTGATACGCAGCGGCAAGGTGACCGAGCCGCGCATGATCATCCAGGCGTTGAAGGGCGAAATAACGCCGCCAGCGTCCACGATCGCATCGTGCCTGATGTGCTGGACGAGGTCACGGCGCCCGACGACGACTCCACCCATGGCGTCACCGTGGCCGTTGATGTACTTGGTCAGCGAGTGGATGACCAGGTCCGCGCCGTCGTCGAGGGCGCGGTAGAACGGTGCCGGCGTGAACGTGGCGTCGACCGTCAGCAGGACGCCGGCGTCTTTGGCTATGCGGGCAAGCTCCGCCACATTAGCAACCTTCGTTGTTGGGTTGGCGATGGTTTCGGCGTGGATCAGCTTTGTGCCCGGACGAATGGCTGCCCTTACTGCCTCAAGGTCATCCGCATCCACGAAAGTGGCCTCAATGCCGTACTTTTGCGGAAGAAGTTCCCCGAACAGGCGGTACACCGCCTCGTAGGTCACGTTGGAAACCACCACGTGATCGCCGGATTTCAGGAGGCTGAAGAAAACACCGTGCAGCGCAGCCACCCCGGTGGCGAAGGCAGCTGCTGCTTCGGCGCCCTCCATGGCTGCAAGCTTTGTTTCCAGGGCCACCTGGTTGGCGCCCGCGTTCCGGGTGTAGACCAACCCTTCGTCAACGCTGGACCAGTCCATGTCCGACGGGTCCTCCGGAAGGAGATAGGAGTTGGCCATGACCAAGGGAGTCCGGAGCGCACCGGTTCCTTTGTCGATGCTGTTTCCGCCGTGGACGGCCCAGGTGGAGTCATGGACGGAGGCGCGGTTGTGTTTGTCGGGAGCTCGGTTCATTTTGGTTCCTTTGGATGAAGCTGTGGCGTGGTTGAAGCAACAGAGGTCAGTGCCCGAGTGTGCTGGCGTCAATCAGCCGCTGGGCGGATACGACCTGCGGTCCCAGGAGGCGCAGGTGCGTGGTGAGGTCCTCGCCCGCGGCGAGGAGCTCTTCGGTGGTCACGGGTGCGAGGGCGTCAAGAATGAACAACGCCGAGGTTGTATCGTCCCGTAGCTGCGTGCGTCGGCCCTGGCGCCAGTTCCAGCGTCGGCACGTGACGCCGTCGTCGTCGCACCATACAACTTCCCCTTCATCGGGGTGTTCGACAATGGGCTCTCCGCTGGCAACCGTGTCGAACGGCTCCTGGCCCGTTGCACGGATCAGCCGTGGCGCCCCACTGTAACTGGAAAGATCTTCGCCGCCGAGCGGAATCTGGTGCAGTACGGATACGGCGTTGTAGAGGTCCGTGAGCCTGTTGACCCTGGGCAGGCCGGCATCAGCGCGGCGAAGCAGTGCCTCAAGGCTGTTGCGGGTGCGGTTGGGCTTTGCTCCGAAGGATTGGTAGGCCTTCCGCCACGCGGCAACATGCGGGAGGTGTTCGACCTTCTGCACGCTGAGCGCCCTGCGGGCTGCCGCTTCCGCCTGATATAACAGGGCATCGCTGGCATCATCGCTGGGACCCGGAACGAGACCATCGACGGCGATCAAGAGGGCCTGGTAGTCCGGTTGAAGTTCGAAGACGGCAGGTTCAACGTGGGCTGCGTGGAGAATTTCCTGGAGGGATTCAACCCTAAGCATTGTTCGCTTCCCGATGCGCCGATCCCACTCCGCGTTCAAAGACAGCGAGTGAGAACCTTGCTGCGTCAGTGCCGTTGTTGCCGTAGGAATGGGCTACGTCTCCCGGGAAAGACAGCGAGTCGCCGGCCTCGAGGACGACCGTCTGCTCTGCAGCAACGACTGTAACGGTGCCTTGCAGAACCTGCAGGAGTTCCTTGGTACCAGGCGTATGCGGCTCACTGGCGTGCTGGTCTCCGGGGGCGAGGGTCCAGTCCCAGAGTTCCATCACTTCCGGTGGTTCCGTTCCGGCCACGAGCACTCCGCGTCCGCCTGCTGCACTGCTCCACAGCAGGGCACCTTCACCTTTTCGTGTCACCTTGACGCCCTTGGGCTCAGGGGACTGGACCAGGTCCGGCAGGCCCACACCGAGCGCGGCGCTGATCCTCAGAAGAGTGCCCACACTGGGATTCATGGTTGCTTGTTCCACGTTGATGAGCATGCGTCGGCTCACGCCGGCAGCTTCGGCCAGTTGGTCAAGGGTCCAGTGGCGTGCCTGGCGCTCCTGTTTAACCCGTCCCCCGATAGCCGTGGCGAGCGATGCGATGTTTTCTTCCATTGATGCAGCATAATGCACTCCAAGTGCACATAACAAGATGCTTGCCAACTATGCCCAACGAAGCAACAGCCCAAAAGAGGCCGTACACCAATGGGATATGTTTGTACCGGCCAACTTGCTGGACACGCTAGCCGCAGCGGAATTCCTGCATCGAAGGACGCCCAAACCCATGTTCACATCCCCGAAGACAGGAGCGTCCGTGCCGAAGAGTCCACGTGATGAGATAGACGTGCAGATTCTGGCCGAGCTGCGGCGAAATGCCCGTATCAGCCTTGCCCAGCTGGGGGAGAAGGTGCTGCTCTCCCGCAACGCGGTGCGGCAACGGATTGAGCGGCTTGAACGGGACGGGTATATCCACGGGTACACCATCAAGGAATCCGCCGGAGAAGGCTCGCCCACGGTCAATGCGGTGCTTCTGATCCAACGACATGACAGGATGCGGGGCGGGGACGTGATTGCCGGACTAAAGGCAATTCCTGAAATCGCCACTTGCGATGTTGTCAGCGGCGAACTGGATATCGTGGTCAGGGTTGAGGCCCCCGACGCTGCTCGAATCCAGGAAATCTGGAGGCAGGTCTCCGAGTTTCCTGGAGTCCGCGACATCACTACAGCCTTGTCCCTCTCCACGGTCATCGACAGACAGGCGCCTCGCTGAGGCCGCGTGAACCATGCTGGGCTTAAACGGTTCCGGCGCTGCGGAACCAAGGTGGTCACGCAACGCCGGATCGGCACGGCTTGATTGGTTGACGGTAACGTCAGGCGATCCTCATGAAGTGATCGCTATGACCTTGGGCTGCGTCATTTCCTCGTAGGCGAAGCGGACGCCTTCCCGGCCCATGCTGCCGTATTTCGAGCCGCCAAAGGGCATCGCATCGAGGCGGTAGTCCGAAGAATCGTTGATCATCACTCCGCCTGCGTCAATGGCCTTGGCGGTGGCCAGCGCACGGGCCAAGTCCTTCGTGAATACCCCGGCCTGCAATGCGTAGTCGCTGTCGTTGGCCAGTTCGATAGCTTCCTCGGCGGAGTCGAACGGTTCCACCAGGACCACGGGTGCGAACAGTTCTTCGCTCCATGCCTCGCAGTTGCGCGGGACCCCGGTCAGGACAGCAGGTGTCAGGAGCGCGCCATCCAAGATGCCGCCAGTCAGCAGTCGCGCCCCAGCCGACACTGCCTCGTCGATCTTACGCTTCGCTTCTGCGGCAGACGCGGCGCTGATCATGGGTCCGACGTCGGTCTGCTCCCTGCGGGGATCGCCAGTCGTCAAGGCAGCTGTTTGGGCGACAAAGGCGTGAAGGAAGGTGTCGAAGACGGACCGCTGAACGAGGATGCGCTGCGCGCCGATGCAGTTCTGTCCGGCGGCCCAGAAGGAACCGGAAACACTGGCCTCGACGGCGGCAGGAAGGTCGGCGTCGTCGAACACGATGAGGGGAGCGTTGCCGCCAAGTTCCATGGACAGGCGCTTTATGCCGGCGTTGGCGGCGATGGCCCGGCCCGTGGAAAAGCCGCCCGTGAAGGAGACCATTCGAACCAGTTTGGACGAAATGATGGTTTGCGCGATGGTGCGATCACCCAGGACAACGGTAACGAACTCCGCCGGCAGGCCAGCCTCGCGCAACAGGTCTACGAGGAGAATGGCCGTCAAGGGTGTCAGCTGGGACGGCTTGAGGATGACGGTGTTCCCTCCGGCAATTGCCGGCCCGAGCTTGTGTGCCACCAGGTTCAGGGCGTCGTTGTAAGGGGTGATGGCAGCGATAAGCCCCAACGGCTCTCGGGTGAACCATCCTTGGCGGTTTTCGGAGCCAGCGAAGGAGTCGAAGGGAACGACTTCCCCGACATTGCGGCGGGTTTCCGCAGCGGACAGCTTGAGCGTGTTCACCGCACGGGAGACTTCCTTGCGTGCCTGTTTGATGGTCTTGCCGGCCTCGGCAACGATCAGCTCGGCGACCTTCTGGGAGCGCTCCTGAAGAAGGTCCGCGGCCGTGTCCAGAATCCTGCCACGCTCATGACGCGGCATCGCTGCGGCGTTCGGAGCGGAGGCCGCGGCGCGGATGAGTTCCACGCGGACGTCTGCCTCGGTGCACTGGGGAAGGGTCGCCAGGACGGAGCCGTCAAATTTGTCGTATACCGTCAGTTCAGATGTAGCGGCTGCCGAAGTGGTTTCGGCGATGGCTGTTTCAGGCACGGACCGCTCCTTTGGCGAATTCGTTGACAGCGATGATGTCGGAGATGAGGGCGTAGGCAGTTTCCACGCGGCCGGCTCCGGGGCCCGATACTGTGACAGCCCCCAGCAAGTCGGTGCTGAACGATACCGCGTTGGTGGCGCCGGAAATTCCGGCCAGCGGGTGTTCACCCGGAAGGGCGATGGGTTGGACGGTAGCTACGATGCGACCATCATGTTCCCGGCGGGCTTCGCCAATCAGCTTCCACCGGTAGCCGCTTGCCAAGGCCTGTGCCACGTCTTCGCTCTTGATGTCCTGAATACCAGTGGTTTCCACGTCATTGGGGTGGATGTTGGCACCGAGCAGCTCGTTGGCCAGGATTGCGACCTTCAACCGGACGTCCGAGCCGCCGATGTCTGCAGTCGGGTCCGCTTCGGCGTATCCGCGGTCCTGGGCTTCGGCAATGGCTTCATCCAGGCCCAGCCCGGCCTCCATCCGGCCCAGGACGTAATTGCTGGTTCCGTTCAGGATGCCTTGAACGGAGTTCAATTCAAGGCCGCCCAGCATTTTGTGTGCGAGTCGAATGACGGGAGTGCCACTCATGACTGAACCCTCGTACTCGAAACGCACACCCTTGTTGGCAGCAAGCTGGCCCAGTTCCCGGCCATGCAAGGCCACAGGACCCTTGTTGGTGGTCACCACATGCTTGCCGGACTCGATGGCCCATTTGACGTGCGAGACTGCCGGTTCGCCGTCGATCGGACTGGTGAAGGTAGCCTCAACGACGATGTCGGCCGGGCTGTTCTTGATGACGTCTTCGTTGCGGGGATCCGGGCTGCCACCTGGCAGTCCCTCGAACGAGGACCCGCGGGGCATCGCCAGCACGGCGGCCAGATCGATGCCGTCTCCCTGGACGAGCGAGCCGAAGGCAAGATCGGTGATGGCCACGACGCGAAGCTCGAATCCGAGTGTGGCAAATCGCCGGGGTTCGTCACGGATGAGTTCGGCCAAAGCGCGGTTGACGCCTCCGAAACCGATGAGGGCGAGGTTGTAGGTAGTCACGTGATCTCCTTGGTAGGGCGGTGGTGCTGTCCTTTAAGCCTCGGTTCCAGGAGTGTCAGTTTCCTAGACGCGAATCGCCCGCCAAGGATGACGAAACGCCCAAAAAAGCTGCCAACCACGCTCAAACGCCCGCGGTGTGGCCCCTCTTTGGAAGAGAAGCCGGTATGACGGGTTGCAGTTGGCGGCGTCCGCCGCGCTGGGCGGCGGCACCGGCAACAATGACGAGCAAGAGGCCTGCGAGTTGCAGCATCGATGGCAACTGATGCAGGATGATCGCGCCGAGCAGCAGGCCGATGGCTGGTTCCAACGCCAGGAGAGTCCCGAATGCTGTGTGTGTCATGCGGCGGAGGGCCAACATTTCCAGGATGTAGGGCAGGACCGGTATCAGCACTGCCAAGGCGGCGGCAACGGCCACCGTTTCCCAGGTGATGTGGCCGATGGCTTGCGGCAGTCCAAACGGTGCCGCGGCGACAGCAGCAATCGGAATGGTCAGGGCGAGGGCACCAATTCCATTGAAGCGATCGCCCACCCGTTGGGTCAGAAGGATGTAGATTGCCCACCCAACCGCCCCCATCACCGCAAAGCCGACTCCGAGCAGGTCCACCTCGCCCGCCCACGGTTCGGTGAGGAGCACGACGCCTGCCAGTGCCATTGCAGGCAGGATCAAGGAACGGGCCCCGCGGCCGCGCAAGGCTGCAACCGTAAGCGGGCCGAGGAATTCGATGGCAACCGCCGTCCCCATGGGAATGCGTTCCATGGCGGCAAGGAACGTCACTGACATTACTGCGGTGGCAACGCCCAGGCCAACCACCACCGGAGCGTCACTAAGACGCAGGTTCTTCAGGGGTGGACGGGCCAGTGCCAGCAGGATGAGCGCTCCCATACTCAGGCGCAGCCAGGCCGTCCCAAGGGGACCCAATGTTGGCATCAACCCCAGTGAAAGGGCGGAGCCCAGTTGGATGGAGAACATTGCTGCGACGGTCAGGAGCCATGGGGGGATTGGGCCTTTGAAAGTGGTCATAAGGCATAATACTGCACTTATAGTGCAGCATGATTCTTTACCGCTCGACGGCGGCTACCGCACTGATCTCCACCAGCGCCCCGGGAACGCCCAAACGGGAGACAAATGCTGCTGTCACGAGGGGCGGCTCGTCGGCGGCGAGGTCGGACGCAATGGCCCCATACCCCGCGGCGAGGTCGGCACCGTCCACGAAGAGAACCGTCCACTGCACAACGTCGCGGAGGGTTGCCCCAGCAGCCGCGAGCGCGGTCTTTGCGTTCGCCAGGGCGCGGGCAGATTGCGCTCCAACATCACCCTCGCCGACGAGCGAACCGTCACTGTCGACTGAGTTCTGACCGCCGACGTAGATGGTGGTGGCGTTTGGAGGGACGATGGCTACGTGGCTGAATGCCGGGCTGGAGACAAGTCCCTCGGGCCGGATGCGCTGGATGGATGACATGACTGTATGCTGCCATCCCCAGGCAATTGCCAAAAGGGGGGTACGCCCCAATGCCCCGGTTGGTCCGGCCTCGTCACCCACGTGCTCGTCACTCACGTGCTCTCACTCAGGCACCCGTCATTCAGGCGAGGGCCGCCGTCGTTGCTGTTTGGTTGCCGCCCTCTGTACTTTTGCTGCGCGATGCCGCTGCGCGGACCCGCGTGTAGGTTTCGTTGCCCTGCGCACAGTCCTTGGCGCAAGGCCCGCCACCACAATGTCAGCGAGCTTGGTCAAGGCGCTCTCGCGATTGCGCAATTGCGAGCGCTGCTCGGAGGCTGTAACAGTGATAACTCCGTCGACGAGTCGCTTCTCCAATCGACGAAGCAAGATCTCCCGCTGGCTTTCTGTCAACGCCTCCGAAGTGGCTACGTTCCAGGACAGCTCAGCCCTGCTGTCGGTCGTGTTGACGTGTTGTCCGCCGGGTCCTGATGAACGCGAGAACCGCCAGCCGAGTTCCGAGGCCGGAATCGTGAGGGTGGGCGAGATTTCCAGGTCCATGGGACAAGCGTTGCATGTCAGGGGCTCGTCTTCCCAGCCGGGCGGTCCCTCGGCATGACGTGTCAGAGCAGGTTTGCAAGGTCGGAGTAGGTTTGCGAGTCAGAGCAGGTTTGCAGTCAGCGTTGAGGCGATGAACCGGCCGTACTGCCCTGCGCTCCACCCTCGTTTCAGGACGAGGCTCTCGAACAGTTCGGGGGTGGTGCACGCGAACATGATGTCGGCGGCCTCTTCAGGGGGCATGCCGGGGCGGAGCAGGCCGCGGACCACCAGTTGACGCGCGTTGTGCAGCATCCGCCGATGGCGGGCGTCGTCGACATCTTTCATGAGACTGGCCATGTCGGCATCCCCTGTTGCGGCGGCGTCGCGGATGAGCAGGCTGATCGGCGCCGCAAGGGGGCTGACTTCTGCGGTGAACCGCCCGAACTGCTCCATTAGTGCTCGCGGATCGTCTGTCGCTTCCTGGGCGAGGTCTGAGCGCTGTTCGGCTGGCGGCCCGCCTTTGCCTAGGAGACTCTGCTCGTGGAGGGCACGGACGAGGCCAGCCTTGCCGCCGAAGTTCTTGTAGATGGACTCCGCCGACACCCCGGACGAAGCGGCAATTTCGGCGATGGTGGTTGCGCCGAAGCCTTGCAGGAGAAATAGTCCCCGGGCGCGCGCGAGGATCGTGCGACGGGATGCCTCGGCCGCTTGGCGGCGACGGCTTGCATCGTAGGTGCGTTGACTCCGGGATGTTCCATCGGGACTCTTGATTCCGGTTGCCATGACTTCTAGACTCCAATCAATACAGATAACTGTATTGAATTCAAGATACCAGCCCTGCCCGCCCAGTGAGGGGAAAATCGCGGGGCACCAAGGAGTCACCATGGCAACCGTGGAGGGCCTTGAGCACCTTCCGGAAGGACCCGTTCGCCGGATGTTCGCCGCTTCCGGACGCCACGACCTTGACGCCTTAGTCGCCGAATTCGCCGACGACTATGTCAACATCACGCCAATTCATCCCGAACGGAATTTCACCGGCAGCGCCCAGGTCCGCGCCAACTGGACCAGCCTTTTCGCTGGCATCCCTGATCTCACACCGGCTATCGCCGACGCCGCCGAAGGCAGGCACGGAACCGTTTGGGTTGAATGGGGCGCCCGGGGCACAAGGCGCGATGGCACGCCGGTGGAACTTGCCGGCGTCGCGATCTTTACAGTGCGCCAGGAGCGGATCGCCTCCGTCCGTTTCTATCTCGAACCGGTGGAACGTTCTTCAGGAGACATCGACGACGCCGTCCGGGCCACTGCGGGCGCGGGCCTTCAGGCTGGGGCGGGTTTTCAGGCTGGGGCCGTACTTCCGACATCGCAGGGGTCATGATCCTCGTAGTGGGCGGTACGGGCCGCCTGGGTTCGCGCCTGAGCGGGGAGCTGGTTCGGCGCGGCACTTCCGCGCGGGTCATGGCCAGGGGCCAATCCCAGCCGTTCCCCGGGAACCCGATCGACGGCGTCGAGCTTGTCCGCGGAACCCTCGCCTCAGGCACGGACTGTGGGCGGGCCGTTGCCGGATGCAGCCAAGTGGTGTTCGCGGCGTCAGGCTTTGGGCTGAAAAGGGGCGGCAACCCACGCAGTGTGGACCGCGACGGCGCACTCAGGCTCATCGATGCCGCATCCCGGGCGGGCGTGGATCACATGGTCATGATGTCGATGCATGGCGCCGCTCCCGATGCCCCTCTGGATTTCCTGCGCATGAAGTACGCAGCGGAGGAGGCGTTGAAGGCCTCGGACATGGCATGGACGGCGATCCGAATGGGAGCGAACCTTGAGCAGTTCCTCGATTCAATGAGCCAGCCCCTCCATACGAAGGGCAGGGTGCTTGTCTTCGGTTCGGGACGCGCACCTGTGACATTTACCTCGACGCCGGATGCTGCTGCCGCTGTTTTGTTGGCTCTTTCCGACCCTTCCTTGCGTGGAAGGACCATTGAGTGGGGGTCCGAAACCCACCCCTTCAACACGCTCGCAGAAGCTATCCTCGCGGACGCTGGAAAGGGCTCGATCCAGCGGATACCAGTGGCAGCCCTACGGGTGATGGCCGCCGTTGCACGTCCGACTTCGCCGTTCATGGCCCGGATGGCGAGAGCGGCGCTGTGGATGGAATCAGGCGCTGCAGCCTTCGATCCGGCCGTGGTACGTGCCGCCTTCCCTGAAATTCCCGTGATCGGACTGCGTGAGAGTTTGGACCAGATCAGGAGCACATGAGTCGTGGTGCAAACCGGCCTTCGGGAGGACAATGCTAGGCACAACCCAAATCTCGTGAGGAGCAGCCGTGGGCGAGCCAACTACAGAAGCGACATCAGCGCAGTTGATGGTGGACTTGATCATTTCCCTGGATGGATATGCCTCAGCCGAGGGGTGGCCGGGTTGGTGGGGACTTGAATCCCCGGAATACCTTGCCTGGCTCGAGGAAGAAGGGAAGAAGGATTTCACCACCCTTATGGGCGCCAACACTTATCGGGTGATGTCAAGCATGTCGGAGCAGGCCGCGGGCGAAGACTCGGGGTTCTCCGAGGAAGAGGGAGCGGCGCTGACCGGACTGGCGGCCCTGCCAAAGGTCGTTTTCTCGTCCACTCTCCAAGAACCTCTGGCTTGGCCGAATTCCGAGCTGGTAAGCGGGGATGCTGTGGAAGCTGTCAAGGAGCTGAAGCGGACCCGGACCGGCACCCTGACCACACTGGGAAGCCTCAGTCTTTGCCGCTCTTTGTTGAGTGCCGGACTGGTGGACCGGTACAGGATTGTGGTTTTTCCGGTGATCACAGGGCGCACCGGCAGGGAACGGATTTATGACGGCTATCCTGATGTCTCGCTTGAAATGGTGAACAGCAGGACATTCGATGGTCAGCTGCAACTGCTGGAGTACATACCCACCCTGATCAGCGGTCCGCCTGTCCGGCAGCCGTGAAAAGAGGCTCCAGCGAATCCGAATAGCTGGACAGTATTTCGGCAAACGTGAGCAGCTGAGATCCTTCAGCGCGGCAGAGGAGTGGTTCGCTGGTTGTTCCGTTCGCGGTGAGCGTCGCGATTCCCCATGGATGCGTTGGCTCGCCGACCGAGATGCCGGCTGCGTCGAAGGTGTCACGGAGCACGTAACGCGTGACCGTCCGCCACGACTGCAGGAATGGTGACCGCAACTGCTCAACGAGTTCGTCGTCGTTTGCCTGGTAGGCCGCCCACAGGTTCGTGGACAGCTCGTCCCACTCCTGGGCGTCGCGGACCATGAGGTGGGCCGCCCGGAGGCGGGCAATCGTTTCGTTCAACGTCATGGTCAGTCCCCAAACTTCCTGTCGTTTTGCATACCTGCTTTGATCTTCCGCCACCCACCGGCACGATTGTTGGCGGCAATCTGTCGCAGCATAGCGATGAGGGGTTCCGTTGGTATGTCTTCGTTGATGTAAAAACTGATCATTCGGCCGGTCTTATTATCGTGCCCGGCCGTGATGATCCCGGCAGGGTCAGGAACGATAGCGCCATCGTAGAGAAAGAGGTTGACGTGGTTCTTGGCCGCGAGCAACGCACACACGTTTCCATCCAGGACAAAGTAGGGCTGAACCCGTCTTTTGATTGTCTCCACGATGTCGGGTTCGGCCTCGTGGATCACGTCCCGCAGTTCCTCGCAAACTGCTCTTTGCCAGTCCGGAAGGGCGTTGATGTAGCTATCGACTCCGGGATGGCGCGCGTACTTCCCCATGACGTTATTAGGGCACCACGCCCCACGGCTTGTCCATACCATGGTCTTGTACAGACCAGCGTCTTGAAGGCGATGAGTAGGCTTGCTCACATGATCGACGTCGAGCGGTTCCGGGTTCTGCTGGAGGAGGAGCGCGGCCGGAAGCTTGCCCTGTTGAAGGCGCTGCGTAGCGACATCACATCGGTCAGCCTTGCCCGTCAGGACTCGAACGTCGACGACGAGCATGATCCTGAAGGCACCACCATCGCCTTCGAGCTCTCACAGGCCTCCGCGCTTCTTGACCAGAGTCGTGCGGGCCTGGAGCAGATTGAGGCCGCATTGCAGCGGATTTCGGATGGAACGTACGGTGAATGCGCGATTTGTGGTGTCGCCATTCCGGACGGTCGGCTCGAAGCAAGGCCGTGGACGCCCTATTGCGTCAGCCACGCCTCAGGTAAACAGTAAACCCCCGGCAAAAAGTAAAACCTGGGCGGATATGAAACCCGCCCAGGCGCACCTCACGCCATGTCAGGGCTGATGGGCACGAAATCGATGCCCTGCTGGACCTTCTTTTTTGGTCCGCGGTCGAAGCCCTTGGCGTCGAGGTTGTTTCCTGCCCGGAACGCGGCCAAAGCGTCGTCGAAGATCTCGTTGAGCCGCTGGCCCGGGAAAACCTTCTGGGTGCCGTCGGCAAAGGTGATGGACACAGAGGCGCTGGCGGGAAAATGCCTACTCATTCGGATGAAGCCTTGGGAATCCTGCCGTAGGGAGATCATTGTTTGTCCACGCTTTCAGTATCTGGGTTCCACCACAATTCACGGTGAAGTCCCACTCTGTCATTCTGACGGACCTGCCGCCTCATTTACATTCCCCTGACCGGGGACCAGAATAGCGCCCATGTCCATTCTCAAGGTGCAATCCGAGTCCGAGGCCACAGGTCTGACCGCCGAAATCTACCAAGCCGATCTGAAGTCGATGGGCTACGTTCCGAGTCATACAAAGGCAATGAGCATAAACCCGGAGGCATACAAGGCCTGGCAGGCGCTGATTAAGGCAATCGTCTCATCGCTGGGTCTGCGACGATACGAACTTGTAACGCTCGCGGCCGCCCAGGCCATTGGGTCCTCCCATTGCAGATTGGCCCATGGGAAGAAAACATTGGCCATCATTGATGAGGAGCAGCTGCTCGCTGTTGCCCGGGACTACAGGGATGCCGGGCTGCCCCCTGAGGAAGTCGCGATGATGGACTACGCGGTCAAGCTCAGCACCGATGCGGCTGCAATGAACGACGACGACACGCAGCGCCTTCGCGATGTGGGCTTCAGCGACAGGGAGATTGCCGACATCACTCTGGCTGCCACCGCCAGGAACTACTTCAGCCGCGCGCTTCTTGCCCTGGCCGTAGACCTGGACGTACCTCCAGGGGTGACCACGGAGCTTCAGGACGCCTTGTTAACGCCACTGCCGGCTCAAGGTGACTGAACGGCTTCGGTGTTGGCACGGTCTGCGGATGCCCCCTGCCTACGGCTGGCCAGCAGGAACGGCACCGAAATGAGCTCAATAATGCCTGCCATGGCCAGCGAGGCAGGGTAGCCGTAGAGGTCAGCGCCACGCCCAAGGAGTGGCTGTACTACCACTCCGCCGCTGGATCCCATGAGCGAATCGAAGCTCAGGACCGTGGCCCGCTGCTTCGAGGGGATCATGTCATTGACGTACGCCTGCCGGACTGGAGTTGCCGCAGATCCGACCACACCCCAGACTGCCAGCAGCACCAGGGCCACCCAAAAGACACGGGTGAAGCCCAGGACCACCAAGATCACGAATCCTGCCATGCCCCCAAGGATCAGTACCGAGGTGCGTTTATGGAACAGACGCCGGGCATGTGGAGCGAGCCAGCCGCCCAGGATTTGCGAGCCAGCCACGATTGCCGCGGCGAGGCCCGCAATGGAATAGGCCCTCGGGTCCCCATACAGGTCAAGAAGAAATGGCTGCAGGGCGTAAAAGACATAGATCCCGACGCCGGCACTAAAGGGAGCGGCCAGCATGACGTACCGAACGGGCGGGTTTTTCAGACCGTTCTCGATCGAGGCTGAGAGTACTGCACGGGTGGCCCGGAGGGGGTGGGTGGACCGCTCAGGTGAGAACCCGACGTCGTGCATTAATCCAAACGCAACGGCGAACATGGCAACCAAAACGAAAACCCGAATGAGGAACGGGACGCCAAGGTTGGTGGCTTGGGCGATCACCCCACCTGCCACGGAACCCAGCAGCATCGCCACACCCTGCACCATCTGGCCGCGGCCCAGAACGCTTTCAAGGCCGCCCTCATAGCCGGAGAAGCGCAAGGCATCCACCAGCCAGGCTTCCACGGCTCCGGAGAAGAACGTAAACCCGAGGCCAAGGAGCACCGAGACGACTGCCCACATCCAAAATGGCGCGGAGATCTGCCAGAGCACGTAGTACAAGTACGTAGACGCTGCCAGCGTGATCGTGCCAAGCAGGAAAGACGTGCGGCGACCCCAGCCGTCGGCGATGACGCCCGTGGGTACTTCGAAAAGGACCATGCCCGCTGTGAAGAAGGCGTTGGCCGCGAAGGCCTCGAGGTTGCTCAAGCCTGCATCAAGCAGGAAAAGCGTGTTGATACCCCAGATAAACGAAGCCGCCACCGTGTTGCCCAGCGTCAGCGTGAGATAGACACGTTGAATCTTTCTGGCGGCGTCGTTCATCGTGTCGCCGCCGGCGCTGGGAGGGGTGACCACAAGCTCATTCTCGTCTCGATACCCGGCCTCCGCCAGAGCGCGAGGGACCAGATCCCGGGAAGAGTTTGCTATGTCCCGATTTGCTGCATCAAATTGCTACGTCCCGGTTTGCTAAGTCCCGTGTGTCGTTGGAATATCCTGGGACGCCGCCCACTCGCCGACGTCCCGCCGTTCGATGGCAGCCGCCATCATGTCTGGAAACAGGTCCGGCGTGCAGGCAAAAGCAGGCACACCAATGCCGGCCAGGGCTGCGGCGTGGCTGGAGTCGAAGGAAGGATGACCACTGTCGCTCAGGGCCAGCAGGGCGATCATGGTGGTTCCCGCCCCAACGATCGAAGCGGCACGGCGCAGCATCTCCTCAGCTATCCCACCTTCGTAAAGGTCACTGATCAGCACCAGGATGGTCTCGGTCGGCTTGGTGATCTGATCCTGGCAATAGGCGAGAGCGCGGTTGATGTCGGTACCACCACCGAGTTGCACCCCAAACAGCACATCCACGGGATCTTCCAGGTCCTCGGTCAGATCAACCACTTCGGTATCGAAGACCACCAGACGGGTGCTCACGGACCTCAGTGAACTGAGCACCGCACCGAAGACGCTTGAGTACACCACGGATTCCGCCATGGATCCTGATTGGTCAATGCACAGGATGATCTCGCGCTGGATCTCCGTGCTGCGCCGGGCATGCCCATGGAGTTGTTCGGGCACAACGGTCCTGTACTCGGGCTGGTAATGCTTAAGGTTGGCCGCAATGGTCCGGTTCCAGTCAATATCCCTGTGCCGTGGACGCCTGGTCCGGGCGGACCGGTTCAGCGCCCCGGAAACAGCCTGGACGGTCTTGGCGCGCAAACGATCCTCAAGATCCTTCGTCACCTGGCGAACCACAGACCTTGCTGTCTCGCGCGACTGCTCGGGGATGACCCTGCCCAGGCCCACCAGCGTACTTACCAGGCCGATATCCGCTTGGACGGTGCGCAACATTTCGGGTTCAAGGAGCAATTGCCTCAGCCCCAGGCGGTCCATGGCGTCAGCCTGCATCACCTGGACCACGGAAGAGGGGAAGTATCCGCGAATGTCTCCGAGCCACCGTGCCACACGTGGATTGGACGCCCCGAGCCCGCCGCGGCGAGCAGATCCCTCGCCATACAGCTCCTCAAGAGCTTGGTCGCGCTTTGCATCATCGGCCGCGAGCTGGACGCGCTCGCCGTCGGCTGTTGAGATGCCGTCTGCTTCGTTACCGCCCAGCACCAGACGCCAGCGGCCCAGCCGGTCCCGCGCCCGATCCTCCTCGGAGTTGGCATCTGTCATGCGATGTTCTCCCATCCGAGGATTCGGGCCATCGTTCTAACGGCCGGACCTGCAACAGCCAGGTCAACGCTTGCAGCTGCTGTGGTGTCCCGCGCCGCCGCATGGCTCAGCTGCTCGCCGATCTCGCGGCGCTCAGGGCCGCTGAAGGCCGAGAACGTCCTGCGCAGGAGCGGCAGCACGTCCTCGAAAACCTCATCCTGGACGCCATCCACCCACTCATCCACAATCTGAAGGAGGCGGCGGTCATGGATCAGCAGTGTGGCATCGCCGGACAGAAGTCCATCCAACCAGGCGGCGGCCTCGGGAGCCGGAGCAGCGACAGACAAGCGGCGGCTCAGCTTGGCCGCAACGTCGTCGGCGTCCACCAGTCCGGCATCAAGCAGGAGCCGTAGGGCACGACCCGCCACGGAGCCGTGGATCCGGTCCGAGTGAGCCACTGCAGCCAGCGCCGCATGCCAATCGTCCAATGGCAAGTCCGGTAACAGGGACAGCCCGTCCTGGGCTGAGTCGATTGCCTGGCGCATGACGGAGGCAGCGTCATCATCCAGGCCTGCACAAGCTGTCGGCAGGCCAACGCAGGCGCGCACCACAGTGGCCTCCAGGATCTTTCGAACATCGCTCACGTCCACTCCGCGCACGTTTCCGTACCGGCATGTGCGGGCAAGAGGAGCAATGGTTTCCAGAAGGGGCGGAACGTCCTGCTGCAGCGCCGTTCGCTCGGCAAGGGCAGATACGACGCCGGCAATACCGTCCGGGAGGTCCGCCAGGAGGCAGTTTGCCAGCAGTTCGGACAGGACAGGAAGGCTATCGGCGGCCTGGGCTTCTTCGGTCACAAACGCCGACGCGGCGGAGGCAACTGTCGTGCCGTAGCGGCTGGCTTCCACCAAGGACAGGGCGAGTTCTGGCCTCCAGAGAAGGGTCCATGCCTCCTTGAAGGTACCCGTGGTGCGGCCGGTGTCTGTGGGCACGCCCCAGTCCACTCCCAGCAGTGCCAGGCGATGGAGCAGCACGGACCGCGCCAGCTGGTTGGGTTTGCGGAGGTCCAGGACCATGACCTCCTCCATGGCGCTGGCCCTCATCCTCAACGTGCGCTGCGTAGCGGCGAGGTCAGCAGCCAGCGGGAGCGTGGGTACGGAGTCGGGCACACTGCCCAAATCCTGCCCAACAGTCAGTTCCCGATGAATCAAGGCCAACGGCAGGGGAGAGCCATCGCAGAGTACGGACTGTGCGGCGTCATCCAATTCGGGCAATCCGGGGCTTGGCCTCCCGCGGATGGCGGCGAGGGTCTTTGCCATCCGGCTCGCGTCCACCACCGAGGCTGTCGAGGCGTCCAGGTTTTCCTTGCGCAAAGCCCTGGCAACCCGAACCAGCCACGTAGTAGACACATCAACGCCTGGATCCTGGGCCATCCAGTGCGCGAATAAATGCTGATACCAGCCCGGTGCCGTGACACCTGCACCGTATCCGCTGCTCAGGCTCAGCCGGTCCGAGGTCCATGGCACCCATGTGGCGGCCACCTTTGCCTTGGGCAAGCCAGCGAGTACTTTGTTATCCATCGAAACGGACGGAAAGCCAGCGGGCACCAGTGCTGGTGCATGGTAGGCACCGCAAACTACGGCGATACTCCCATGTCCTTCACGAATGGCTGCCCTCAGGATCCGCCGCATTGCCGCTTCCCGGCGGTGGTTCTCCACGACGTCCGGATGATCGGGGGATCGATCATCCAGTGCCCGGATTTCGGCGATGGCATCAATCAAGGCCTCGAAGCGCTCCACGGGGCTTGAGTTGCGGTGCTCTACCGCATCCTCCCACCAGCGCTCGGCATCGCTGTACCCGGCAGCTTCCGCCAGGATGCCGATTGCGTCCGGGCGGTACGGCTGATCAGACGGAGTGGAAATCGACTCAGCGGCTTCGGCAGCTACCTTGAGTCCGAACGTGTTCGCAGCTGGCAGATCGATGGCCTGCACCGGGGTCCCCGTGGACAGCGCCCAACGGATGGCCACCCATTCGGGTGAGAAGCTGGCCATGGGGTAGAAAGAAGCCAACCGCGGCTCGTCCACTGCGTAGATGAGTCCAGCAACGGGAGGAACCATCCCTGGATCGGTGATGAGCGCAATGACTTGGTCGAGCTCAGGCGGGCCCTCCACGAGCACCAGATCTGGGCGCAGGGTAGCCAACGCTTCGGCCACCGAGTGTGCCGAGCCGGGTCCGTGGTGCCGGATCCCCAGGATGTGAACGTCAGTCATCGCCTAGTTCGTCGACTCAAGGTCACGGCAAGCCCGGTAGAGGTCCTTCCACTCCGGTCGATTCCGCACCACCGTCTCCAGGTACTCCTGCCAGATCACCCTGTCCTGCACCGGGTCCTTGATCACCGCACCCACCAAGCTCGCCGCGACGTCGTCCGCCCGGACAGTTCCGTCGCCGAAGTGGGCTGCGAGGGACAGCCCATTGGTCATCACGGAAATGGCCTCGGCTGTGGAAAGGGTGGCTGACGGGGATTTGATGGTGGTGCGCTGATCCTGCGTGACCCCTGCACGCAGTTCCCGCATGACGGTCACTACCCTGCGGATTTCGGAGAGGGCCGCCAAGTCCGCCGGAAGCTCCAGAGCCTCGCCCAAGCTGCGCACACGGGTTGTCACGATCTCCACCTCCTGATCGATGGTGTCCGGAAGCGGCAAGACCACGGTATTAAAGCGGCGGCGGAGTGCGGAGGAGAGCTCGTTGACGCCTTTGTCGCGGTTGTTCGCGGTGGCGATCACGTTGAATCCTTTGCGGGCCTGCACTTCGTCGTTGAGTTCCGGGATGGGCAGGGTCTTCTCGCTGAGGATGGTGATGAGGGAATCCTGGACATCGGAGGGGATGCGAGTGAGTTCTTCCACGCGCACCAGGCTTCCCGCCTCCATTGCACGCATCACAGGTCCCGGAACCATGGCTGCCCGTGAGGGACCTTCGGCGAGTAGCCGTGCGTAATTCCACCCGTACCGAAGCGCTTCTTCAGGGGTTCCCGCCGTGCCCTGGACCACCAAGGTGGACGCGCCCGAAATAGCCGCGGCCAAGTGCTCGCCAAGCCATGTCTTCGCAGTTCCCGGCACACCCAACAGCAGCAGGGCCCGGTCCGTAGCAAGGGAAGCTACAGCGATTTCCACCAAGCGCTCCTGGCCCAGGTATTTCGGCGTGATCACGGCGCCGTTGGGCAGGGTGCCGCCCAGGATGTAGGTGGTGACCGCCCATGGCGAGAGCCTCCAACTGGGTGGCCGGGGCCGGTCGTCAACCGCCGCCAGCACGCTGAGTTCATCGGCGTACGCATTTTCGGCGTGGGCCCGGAGAACATCGGTTCCGTTTGGGGCATCTGTCATTGGAAGGCCTCCGTGAGGGATTGTCGGAATGCTTGGTATTGAACAGCGTCGCGGAGCACCCGGCGCCGGGCAGCGTCCTCGTCTGAACGCTCCAGAAGGCGTCTGCACTGTTCGACGGCCTCCGGTGGCAGCGCAGTTGGCAACACCTGCGCCAGCATGGCCGCCAATTGGCCGCCATTCTTGCCGGCAATGAGCCCGAGCAGCGCATCAGCCAACCCCAAACCCCACGGCTGGGGCAGATCCCGCAACAGCGGAACCAAGGTCAGGGGCTGGTCAATGCCATTGCGGATGTACGCTTCCAGCCACTGCTCCCGCTCACCAGGGGGAAGGCAACCCAGCAGCCGCACGTCGGTCCGGACGGTCAGCAGCGCGCGGATCCACTCAAGGTCTTTCCGGATCACGGCAGTTGTGATGAGGCCCTCCAGGACCCGGGGCTCTGGTTTCAGGAGCTCCACAGTTGTGGCCGGGCTGCGGCCGGACACGGACGTCCAGACCTCCAGCGGTGCACCCCTGATGATGGTGTCCAATCGCGCCAGTCTGTCAGGTTCACCACCGCGTTGGTTGGACGGGATGCCGTCGCGTAAAGCTTGCTCATCCGGGTCCCGCGGAAGGTCGATTTCGATCCGCTTGGTCAACAGCCCCTTCAAGTGCACCAGGGAAAGCAGCCGGGCAGCCATGCGCCCGGCACGGAGACTGCCAGGGAGTCGGTCCAACAATCCGATTGCTACCTCGCGCACGCTCTTCGCTTTGTCGTCCAAGGCCCGTTCCAACAGCTCTTCGTCGTCACTGCCCAGGTTCGTGGCCAACAGAGCCAGACGATTTGCGCGTTCCCGGGCACTGAGGGCATTCCAGTGGGTCGCCAGCGTTTCGCGTGCAGTTGCAGGATCGCTGCTTCGGAGACGTTCGAGTTCGGCCGCGGCGAGGTCGCTTCTGAGCTCTGACGATTCATCGGCCGGCTTCGGAACCGATGTTTTCGAGAGACTTTGAAGCCAGCGGCCGCGGGTTCCGATGGCTGGCTCCAGGCGCCTGAACACCGCTGATTTAGTTTCAGCCAACGCGAACAGCGCCGGAAGGAGGCGGTGCGGGACCCGGCGTCGTGATTCTTCTGCCAACTGCAGCCAGTCCACCACCAGTTGGTTCCTCAACTCCAGTCCGACCGGCGGTTGGGTGAGCAAGAGTTCCAGCAGCCGGGCAGCTTCGCCGGCGGCCTCCGGTTCTGGATCAGGCGGCGCCGGCATCGACAGAGTGGTGGCGGGCGCGTGGGCGGGACTGCGCGATGCGCGGATGACCACATCCGCCATGGCAGCCTGGTCCAGCAGCTCTTCCTCACGGGACAAGCCCTCAGGAGGGCGCACGCCCAGATCAACTGGGGGAGACGGCGCGGCATGCCGGCCTGTGCCTACCAACGCAGCAGTGCGTAGCTCGTCCAACCACGTCATGGAGTCACCACCGCATCACCGACGACGACGGTCAGCGGCCGCACGCGGCCATCCTCGAGTTCGCCGAAAACATCTACCGGACGGCCGCCTGTGAGTGCCAGCAGCGAATCGAGGGGAGCATCCATCAAGGGAAGTGCATTGCCGTTCTCCTCCACAAGCCAACCGTAGTCTTCAGACAGGATGGTGACACGGGCCAACAGCACAGGCTGCCGGTCGCGCCACGGTGAGCGGGCAACAGCGGCTGACTGCTGCTCGAGGGCCTGGGCGATGGTGCAGCCAGGACCAAGGCTGGTGGCCAGTCCCTGGGATGCGACGGGACTGGTGAACATGGCACGCTGCGGCGCGGAGCCGGGGTAGCGGGCAACCGTGACCCCCAACAGGGCGCCCGCGAGTTGCGGTGTCGCGAGCCCTTGACCTTGCCCGGCAAAATCCAGGATGACCACCACCCTGCCATCGGGACCCCGGAGCCAGGTCCGCTGCTGTTGGAGCCGACCGTCGTCGCTTCGGTGGGCTCCCAGTACCAGCCATGGGCCCGGCAATACCTCGGTATCCTTGACGTCGGCTGATGCAGTGGCCCAACCGACGGCCGCTTTGACATCCGCAAAATCCTCGGCGGACAACGTGTCCCGCGCGGCCCAGGCTTTGGTCAGCCCCCACCAGCGGCCTGCATGAAGCAACAGATGGTCTGCCCAGTCGGTCCTGCCGTGGACCTCCGACGCCATGGTCCGCACTTGTTCGGCAAGGCCTGGTAACTGGGAGTCGACTAATCGGGCCGCCACACCGTCCCACCACGAGTAGGGCTGGTTGCGGGCGGCGGCAAGCCCGGTCCGGATCAAGTCGGTCAGCCAGCGGGCGAAGTCTGCGATTCCCGCATCCATGAGTGCTTGGCGCTCAGCGAGCCGCTTGGCCTGCGCTTCGGGATCCGGTGCCTCCCCTGACTGCCGGCGATCCTTGGCGGTGGCACGTTCTGCGCGTTGCCCTGCCCATTCCTGCGCGAAGTCCGCCGTCTCGGTGGAAGCCTCTGCTGCCTCGCCCCGGGCCCAGAGAAGAAGCAGTGCAAGGGCGTGTTTGCAGGGAAATTTGCGGCTGGGACATGAGCATCGGTAGGCGGGCGCTACAATGTCCACGCTTACTTGATAGGGCGTTTTTCCGCTGCCTTGGCATTTACCCCAAACCAGGACGTCGTTGCTCCCCGAGTCCGACCACGGGCCGGGATGTGCCAGCTTCCGTGCCGCTGCCAAAGACGATGCGTCGGGGGCGGCGTTGATGACTCTCTCTTCGCTCCAACGCCCCATGAGGGATATTCTGCCTGACACCTGCGACGCTTTGGGAGAGCGCCGTGACGGCGGGGCCAATTTGCTGCCGGGAGCCTGGTCCGGGCTCCCGGCAGCTGCATCCATCCTTACGCCTGGTGGCTGACCAGATCGGCGTCTGCGGTGTTCGACGTTTCCCGCTGCCCGGAATGCACGGTAGCAAAGAACTCTCCTAGTTCCGCCGTAGCTGTCAGAGGGAGCACGTTTGCGACGTATTGGTCCGGGCGGACGACTACCACTACGCCGTTCCGGTTGAGTCCGCGCAGTTCGAAGATGTCGTTGTTGGGGTCGGTGCCGAAGACTTTCTCGAGGTAGGTGAGCTTGAACGGTCCAACGGTGGGCTTGAACGCTGCGGGGACGGCGTTGATGTCCACGTTGGTGTGGTCCTGCTGGTAGATCACCTTCACGTCGAACCAGGCGTCGCGGTCAGCGTCCGACGGCGTCGCGGCCAGCGGCGAGTCCGGCGAGGTCGCGATCCACTCGGCAAAGTCCGCCACCGGGCCTTCGGCGCCTGCCGGTGCGGCGTCGGCGAAGACGTAGATCCGCCAGCGCCCGTCTGCCTTGGCGTGATGGCCCAGGTGCATCGGGTTCGTGTCGCAGACCCGCTGGACCGGGGCCGACTTGAAACGCTTACCGATCGGGAAACCCGTGGCCAACTCCTGGTGTTTGGGCTCGGCGACGAGCATCGAGGGGGCGTACTGGGTCATGAAACCGGCAGGGAACTCCGCGGTGCTGGTGTAGAAAGTCTCCAGCTCTGCCGGGTCTTCGAACTCTTCGGGTTTCTTGGCCATCAGCGTGGACCACTGCTTGTCGAAGTCGATCAGGTTCTTCGCCACCACTTGGCGCTCGGCAGAGTAGGTGTCCAGCAGGGACTCGGGGCTGCGGCCTTCCAGGACGTGTCCGAGTTTCCAGCCGATGTTGAAGCCGTCCTGCATGGAAACGTTCATGCCCTGCCCGGCCTTCGCGGAGTGGGTGTGGCAGGCATCGCCGGTGATGAACACCCGTGGGCTCCGTGTGCCGCGGTCCTCCGGCAGGACGTCGTCGAACCTGTCCGTGAGCCGGTGGCCTACCTCGTAAACGCTGTGCCAGGCGACGTTTCGGACATCCAGCGTGTACGGGTGCAGGATGTCGTTGGCCTTGCCGATGATCTGCTCAATGGTCGTTTTCCGCACGGCGCCGTGATCCTCGGGTTTCACCTCGCCCAGGTCCACGTACATGCGGAACAGGTGTCCGCCCTCGCGGGGAATCAGCAGGATACTGCCGCCCGCGCCGGACTGGATAGCGCATTTGGTGCGGATGTCCGGGAAGTCCGTGACGGCCAGGACGTCCATGACACCCCAGGCATGGTTGGCCTGATCCCCGGCCAGGTGGCACCCGATAGACTCGCGGACTCTGCTGCGCGCACCATCGGCACCGACGACGTACTTGGCACGGATAGTGCGTTCCTGGCCTTCGTTGGGTCCGGAGGTGTGCCCAAGGGTCACCTCCACCGGGTAGTCACCAACACCAGTGACCTCGAGGCTGCGGAATTCGTAGCCGTAGTCAGGCGTCATGCGCGTCGGGGAGTTGGCCATGAACTCCGCGAAGTAATCCAGCACGCGTGCCTGGTTGACGATCAGGTGCGGGAATTCGCTGATACCCGTGGGGTCATCCACTGCCCGGGCAGCCCGGACGATGCGCGAGTGATCAACGGGGTCCGGCTTCCAGAACGCCATCTCCGTGATGCGGTACGCCTCCGCGGTGATGCGCTCCGCGAACCCGAAAGCCTGGAAAGTCTCCACGCTGCGCGCCTGGATCCCGTCGGCCTGACCAATGGCCAAACGCCCGGGGCGACGCTCAATAATACGTGTGGTGATATCCGGGAACTGGGCCAATTGCGCCGCCGTCAGCATCCCCGCAGGACCGGTGCCCACGATCAGAACGTCAACTTCATCCGGAAGCTCGGCCGGGCGGTTGATTCCGACGCCGGCAGCCGGCTCGACTCGAGGGTCACCGGATACGTAACCGTGGTGGTGGAACTGCACGGGCTTTCCTCACTTCTTTGTGGGTCTCAATTTTGTGTTGTTCTATAGTTGAACAGCTTGTTCTATTATCGCTCACACAATCGTAATCCGGCTCACAGTAGGGATCAAGTCTTTGCCTAGCCCGCCGACGAGGTTTAGCTCAGGTTCACGGCGATTCCGGGCAGGACGTGTCAGGATCAGGTATGCCTCGACTCATGCTCCTGGACACTGCCTCCTTGTATTTCCGCGCCTTCTACGGTGTTCCGGACTCCATCCGCCGCGCCGACGGCACACCCGTGAACGCCGTCCGTGGCCTGATGGACATGATTGCCCGCCTCACCACGGAGTATGAAGCGACCCACGTGGTCGCTTGTTGGGATAATGACTGGCGCCCGAAATGGCGGGTTGAGCTGATCCCCAGCTACAAGGCCCACAGGGTGGCCGAAATCGTGCCGGCGGGCCCCGACGTCGAAATCGTTCCCGATCCTCTCGAAGCGCAGATCCCGCTGATCCGCCACGTGCTGGACCTTGCAGGCATTGCCGTGGTGGGCGTCGATGAGCATGAAGCTGACGATGTTGTGGGGACATATGCCAGCCAGGCGCAGCTGCCCACTGATGTGGTCACGGGTGACCGGGACCTTTTCCAACTCGTCGATGATGATCGGGACGTCCGCGTCATTTACACCGCCCGTGGCATGAGGAACCTTGAAGTGGTCACCGACGTCGTCGTGGTTGGAAAGTACCGCGTGCTGCCGCAACAGTACGCCGACTACGCCACGCTGCGCGGCGATTCATCCGACGGTCTGCCGGGCGTTGCCGGCATCGGCGAGAAAACGGCCGCGTCTTTGCTCGCGGAATACGGCTCCCTTGAGGGCCTCCTGGAGGCAGCAGAGGATCCCGACGGCGGACTGTCCAGTTCCGTACGCGCCAAACTTTCCGCAGCGGCCGGCTACCTCAAGGTGGCGCCCGCCGTCGTCAATGTGGTTCGCGACCTGAAGGTGCCCACCCTTGAGGAGGCAGGTGCCCAGCTACGCCCCGTGACCGGCGAGGCGCGCGCTGAGCTTGAGCGTTTGGCTACGGAATGGAACCTGGGTGGTTCAGTCAAGCGATTGCTTGCGGCCTTGGACACCCAACCGGACCTTCACAGCTGATTGACAGCTTCACGACAGCGTGGGCTTGGGTGATCGACGCATTGTAGTAACAGGACGGTGTTACAGATCGTCTGGAAGTTACCAGCCGTTCGGACGGCTCAGCAGCCGTTACACGGCGGCAGATTGAGGAGAGGCACCATGTCAAAGACCAAGAGAATCACGCTGGGCATTACAGCCGGAGCGTTGGCGCTGGGCGCGGGGCTGGGTGTTACCAGCGTTGCTTCAGCCACCACGACGCCGACGCCGACGCCAAGCGCGACGTCGTCAGCCGATGCCACCACGCCCCCGCAGGGCCACGGAAGGCCTGGAGGCCACGGCCCCGACCGCGGCCAGCTCGCAGCGGACCTTGCCGCCAAGTTGGGAGTGGACGAAGCCAAGGTCACCGACGCGTTGAAGGCCTTCAGGGAAGCGAATAGGCCCACCACTCCACCGACGGAAGGCACCGAAGGAACCAAGCCGGACCGGACCGCGCAGGAAGCAGCCTTGGCCAAGTCCCTGGCCGCAGCACTGGGCATCGATGAATCCAAGGTCACTGCCGCCTTGGAAGAAATCCGCACTGCCCCCCAGGAGGAGCGAGCCGCTGCCCTTAAGACCAGGCTGGACAAGGCCGTCACGGACGGCAAGCTCACACAAGCCGAAGCTGACGCCGTCACCAAAGCGGTTGAAGCCGGAGTTATCGGAGGCGGCGGCCGCTAAGGCCCTGCAACCGCAGAGAAGAAACCACGACGCCGATACTTGGCAGCGAAGGATCCCCCGGCAGTTCCAGTAACAGTTTCGGGGGATCCTTCGTGTGGGCGTCTTGATTTGTGCGGCGGCTTGTTAGCAGTGGCGACCCTATCCGGGCCTGAATCTGTCCACGACAGGACACTCAAAGGGTTCGCCAGCGAAGAGTCCCACGTCGTTCAAGTACCTGACAACGATTGCGTAGGAAGCCGCCAGTGAGGTCTCCGTGTAAGGGATGTCTAGGTCCCGGCAACATTCCTTGACGATTCCGGAGGCGCGCTGCAGGTAAGGCCTGGGCATGTCCGGGAAGAGGTGGTGTTCGATCTGCCGGTTCAGTCCGCCCATAAGTGCGTCAAGGAACCGTCCCCCGGAGATGTTCCGGGCGGTGAGGACCTGACGTTTGAGGAAATCCGCCCTGCTGGACGCCGGAAGGATGGGCATGCCTTTGTGGTTGGGAGCGAATGCCGCGCCCATATAAAAGCCGAAGACACCTAATTGGACGCCGAGGAAGGCGAAGGCCATGCCCAGCGGCAGCAAAGAGAACACCAATACCGGCACCACGAGCAGACGCAGCAATATCACAGGGATTTCCACCCAGCGGTGATCCGCCTTTCGTTGGCGTAGCAAGTACTTCAACGAATCAACGTGCAGGCTCGCACCGAGGAAGAACAACAGGGGGAACAGCAGCCATCCCTGCTTCCGCGTAACACGCACCATGACTCCGCGCCGCGACGCCGCAGCCTCGGGATGGAAGGCGATGGCGCCCGTGTGGATATCAGGGTCCTTATCGATGACATTGGGGAAGTTGTGGTGGCGAGTATGCTTTTGGGCCCACATCGCATAACTGATTCCCACCAACCCTGTGCCAATGAGGCGTGCGGACCATTCATTCATGCTCTTGGATTTGAACACCTGGCGGTGGGCAGCCTCGTGTGCGAGAAACGCGAATTGAGTGAGGACAACGCCCATGCCGGCCGCGATCAGGAGCTGGAACCAAGTGTCCCGCAAGAGAAGAAAGCCACTCCATGTTCCGGCCCACGCGAGCATCAGAATCACGAAAACCGTGATGTAGAAACCCCGGCGCCGCTTCAGCAAGCCCGCACTCCGGACGGACTTCAGGAGGGCTGCATAGGAATTAACCATCCGGGCGGCGGCACCCCGTTCCGGAAAAAAGTCTTCGGGAGAGCGTGATGATGCCATGATGCCTCGAACCAGTTACTGGTGGGAAAACACATCGTTTACCCACTGTTCCTCAGGATACGCCCGGCAGCCCTGGATGGAACCGGAAAATTCTTTTGAGAGGTTGTCGATTTCGCCTCGCACTGTTCGACCCATGAATGAGAAGGTCGAAGGGCGACCTTCCACAACACAGGAGATTGAGTGCAATGGCCAAGTACATGCTGATCATGCGGGCAACCGACGAATCGTTCGCCAAGTTCGAGAACGTCGACTTCAACGAAATCCTCGAGGCGATGGGCAAGTTCAACGACGAACTGATCCGCGCTGGAGTGCTGCTGGCCGCTGAAGGACTGGACGATGCAAAGGAAAGCGTCGTGGTCGACTTCACCGGCGACACCCCGGTGGTCACTGATGGTCCGTACGGTGAAACCAAGGAACTGTTTGCCGGCTACTACATCCTGGATGTTGCATCCAAGCAGGAAGCCGTCGAGTGGGCCAAGCGTGCGCCGATGACCGAGGGCACCAAGACCGAGATCCGACGGGTGACCAGCATCGACGAATTCCCCCAAGACAACGAATGGATCCAAAAGGAGCGGGCTTGGCGCGAACAGACCGGACAGCTGTAGACCGCGTGCCACTGCTTTGGGGAGCACCTGCAGAGTGGAGCAACTGACGTGAGCAGGCAACTGACGTGAGCAGGCAACTGACGTGAGCAGGCAACTGACGTGAGCAGCAACGAGGCAAGGGCCGCCGTCGAAGCGGTGTGGCGCAGCGAATCCGCCCGCATCGTCGGCGCCCTTGCCCGCTATACAGGGGACTTTCCACTGGCAGAGGACCTCGCACAGGAAGCACTGGCAGAGGCCCTCGTGTCGTGGTCCGTCAATGGCGCACCTGCCGAGCCCGTGGGATGGCTCCTCACAGTGGGTCGTCGTCGTGCCATCGATGCTTTCCGGCGGCGGGCAGCCCTGGATGACAAGTACGCGCTTCTGGCACGCGATCTCACAGAGGAAGAAGCGGGTGTGGATGTGCTGTTCAACCCCCATGCCATAGATGACGATGTCCTGGCCCTGATGTTCATTTCGTGCCACCCGGTAGTGTCCAGGGAGGCTCGGATTGCCATGACACTTCGCGTTGTGGGCGGCATGACCACGGATGAGATCGCCAAGGCATTCCTGGTGCCGGTGCCAACCATCCAGGCGCGCATCACCCGGGCCAAGAAGACTCTCGCCGCTGCCCGCATCCCGTTCGCAGTGCCCGGGGCCGATCAGGTTCCCGAGCGGCTCGGTTCGGTACTGAATGTCCTCTACCTGATCTTCAACGAGGGCGCCTACGCTTCCGGAGGAGAAAACTGGATGCGCGCCGAGCTGGTCAGTGAAGCACGTCGACTTGCCCGCGTGTTGGTCCGCGTGGCACCGGAGCCCGAAGCATTCGGATTGCTGGCACTGATGGAACTCACTGCCGCACGATTTCCGGCAAGGCTCGACGCAGCGGGTCAGCCGGTCCTGCTCGAAGACCAGGATCGACGTCGGTGGGATCAGTCAGCAATCCGGCGCGGACGCGCAGCACTTTCGACGGCGGTGGATGCCGGCCGTGGGCTGGGCGCCTACGGGCTGCAGGCTTCCATCGCCGAATGCCACGCAGTCGCGCGCTCGGTGGAGGAAACGGACTGGGATCGAATCGTGATCCTGTACGAGGCACTAGGGCGACTCACGCCCTCGCCCATCATTGATTTGAACCTTGCCGTCGCCGTGTCCATGGCCTCTGGCCCTGCCGCGGGGCTGGACCTCGTTGACGAATTGGCTGTCCGCGGTGAACTCAAAGGCTCGCATCTCTTACCGGCGGTCAAGGGCGAGCTGCTGTCGCGGCTTGAGCGCCATGAAGAAGCGAGCGAGGCTTTTCACCAGGCTCTTGAACTGTGCTCCAACGGCGCGGAACGTTTGGCCCTTGAGCGGAAAATCAAGGACTTGCAACCCAGGCAACGCCAGTAAGCGCGTAATCCGGGGCCCGGCTGTACTAGCCATCAATATGCACCGGGGCACTCTTATGTTCTGAGGGGTGTGTGGTGGTGGTTGCGTCGTGGTGTTTGGTGGGGGTCGATGTGTGGTGGTGGGGTGAACCAGGGCACGCCGGTGGTCATGTCGATCCGCCATTGTTCTTTGTGGATGAGGTGGTGGTGGTGGCTGCAGAGCAGGGTGCCGTTCTCGGTGGAGGTGGTGCCTCCGTGTGACCAGTAGGTGATGTGGTGCGCTTCGCACCAGGGGGCGGGCATGGTGCAGTCGGGGAAGGCGCAGCCACCGTCCCGGGCGGTGATGGCTTTGCGGATGTGGGGTGGGAAGATCCGGGTGGTGCGGCCGATGTCCAGGACGCGGGAGTCGCTGCCGAGCAGGACGGGGATGATGTCCGCGTCGCAGGCGATTTTGCGGATGGTGTTCGGGTGCATCGGACCCAGGAACGTTGCTGTGCCGGTGCTGAGTCGTTGGCGGTCGGTGAGTCGTTCGGAGAGGTCGCGTTCGTCGATGGTGACGGTGAGCTGGGGTCG
This sequence comes from Arthrobacter sp. 21a14, assembly GCA_050627125.1. Taxonomy (GTDB): domain Bacteria; phylum Actinomycetota; class Actinomycetes; order Actinomycetales; family Micrococcaceae; genus Arthrobacter. The sequence goes on from CP192487.1 coordinate 3,486,955, forward strand.
GAGTCCGCCGTTGGCTGGCAGCTTCCCGGTGGTCATGGCCACGGCGCAGGCTCCGACGAGTCCGTCGAGGAGTTTCATGGGACGGGAACGCCGGTCCAGGTCCGGGCCCGCTGGTATGTTCCCGCTGCCGTTCTCCCCGTTTTGGCTGCCTTCGCTGGTGTCGCCGCCGTTCCCGTTGCTTTCGTCGGGGGTTTCGCTCATCCCGGCGGCTGCGTTGGTTCCGGTGCCAATGCCGTGTCCGGGGGTGAGTCGTGGGTTGGTGGCGGTGTTCATGGCGGCGGCCAGGGTTTCGTATTGTTCTGCGGTGGCGAAGATTTCGATGTGGTGCAGCCCGTGGCGGCGTCGACGGCGGAAGAACGCGCCTTGGAGTTGGCGGAGAACTTCTTCGGACGGTTCAGGACCGTCTTGGTCGATCGAATCGACCCAGCGTTTGGCCATTTTGGTGACGAAGTCCGGGTCGGATTCAACGGCCGTGGTGGTGATGGCGTGTTCCATCCGGGCGAGGGTGCCGTCGTCGGTGAGCTGCCGGACTTTATCCAGTGCGCTGCTGATGATCGTCGCGGACCGGGTGGGTATTTGCGTGGTTTCGAGGGCCTGGGCGAGGATTTCGCGGCGGGCCGGGATGTGTTGCCCGGCGATTCCGGTCCGGGGGAGGACCTCGGCTGCCAGGGCGAGCCGGCGGTTGGCTTCGCTTTTGCTGATCCGCAGGCTGGCTCGCAGGAATTCCGCGGCATTCCGGTAGCCATCATCGGCCACCGTGGCGGCGTCTGCCGAAGTAACAGTGCCGGCCAAAGCCACAGCGTCTGCAGAAGTAACAGCACTGGACGCGCCGGCAATGCCGGCCGTGGCGGTGGCAGGGTTTGGTCCTGCCGCCGCAGTGGCCACCGCTGAACCTGTGGTTGCGCGGTCGGTCCAGCCTGTCTGCCATCCCGTGCCGGCAGCGGATGAGGGCCGTGCCTGCTGGGCTTGCGCGCGAGTCCTTTCCACCGCCTGCGCCGCGACAACCTGCAAGTACTCCAACGACCGGGAGATCTCCTCGACCCTGCCGGCAAAGTCAGCGGCCTCCACAAACCCAAACAGCCGCGCCGCATCGGCCGCTGCGGACAACCGCAAGGGGTCCAGAAGAGCCGCGCCATCCTCAAGAAGAGCCGCCGGGACCTGTCCGGGCGCCGCAGGATTGGGATGCCTATTTTCGAAAGGGGAGTTCGGCTGAGCAAGCGCAGCGTCGTTGCCCGGCCCGGCTCTGTTGCCCAGCCCGTGGAAATGGCCGATCGCGGTGATGGACGCCGTCGAATCCTTGAACCCGGCCCTGACCAAGTCCGGCATGCTCAAGAAGCGCCGTGACCGGGCAGCGGCCAAGGCAGCAACAACAGGGGACGATTCCGTCCGAAGTGCTGTCAGCTGCCCCATATCTTCCATGATCAAATCATTTCATCGGGGTCCGACATTTTTAGGAAGCCCGCTAAAAGCCCTCAGCCTGGATAGCCATACTCCTCTTCAGATACCAACTCGCCCCACGTTGTTTCGGAACCGTCGATGGCTCCGGTCGTCTCCCACATGGCAAGGTGGCTCATGAAATGGTCCGGAGCAGCACCGTGCCAGTGCCATTCGCCCGGCGGCGTATAGATGGTGTCACCTTGGCGGACCACTTTCACCTCGCCTCCGCGCGCCTGGACAAGGCCCACACCGTCTGTCACGTGGAGCGTCTGACCAGCCGCGTGGGTGTGCCACGCCGTTCTCGCACAGGGAGCAAAGCGGACGATGTTCACGCGTAGTCGGGAGGGCTCGTCGCCCTTGGCGATGACGTCGAAGTAGACGTCCCCGGTGAAGAGCCCTGACAGTCCCTTGGTGCTGGTGGTCTTGGGGGTGATGTTCATGGTTCCTTTTCGTTGCGGAATTAGTTGCGGTTCGTCTTGCGGAGCGCGTGGCCGGGTTCAGACGTGCCGGGTTCAGACGTGCCGGGTTCAGACATGCCTGGTTCAGAGGCGTGCGTGGTGGCAGCCCAACTCGCCAGCAACCGCAGGGCATCCTCGGTTCCGGTGCCAGGCTCCGCGTTGTAGATAGTCATGGTCAGGCCGTCGTCGGCGGACAACTCAAACGCCTCGTAGAGCATGTGCAGGTCCCCGACGATCGGATGCCGGAACTGCTTCTTCCCGGTGTAATGCTGCCGGACGTTGTGCGCCGCCCAGCGAACACGGAATTCTTCGCTGCGGGTAGACAGCTCACCTACGAGGTCAGTGAGTCCACGGTCGTACGGGTCCCGCCCCGCCTCGGTCCGCATGATGGCAACGGTGTCGTTGGCAGCCCGTTCCCAATCGGTGTAGAAGTCATGGCTGCGGGGATCCAGGAAGAGGAAACGGGCAAGATTGGGCGGTCCGGAGGGGGTGTCGTAGCTATCCGAGTACAGTGCCCTGCCCAAAGCGTTGGTAGCCAGGATATCGAGCCGGCCATTGCGGACAAAGGCCGGCGAATGCGTGATTGCGTCCAAGGTGAGTTGGACACCCTGTCGGATGGACTGCTTCCGTACCGGACGCCGCCGCAGCCGGCCGCCGTCGTTGGCCGCACGGGCGAGGTCGAAGAGGTGTGCCCGCTCGGCGTCGTCCAGTTGCAGTGCGTTGGCCAGTGCCTCGAGGACGCTCTCCGAGACGCCTGAGAGGTTCCCCCGCTCCAAGCGGGTGTAGTACTCAACGCTTACGCCGGCAAGCATGGCAACTTCGCCGCGGCGGAGCCCAAGGACGCGCCGATTGCCGCCATAGGCGGCCAGCCCAGCTTGCTCGGGGGTGATCTTCGCTCTTCGGGTAGAGAGGAAATCGCGCGTCTCGGTCCTGTTGTCCATGGTTCCAACGGTATGGCTTTTGGCCCTCCAAGGGAGTCCCTGTCATTACCCCTAACAGCAGTAACTCCTTGCATTTTGGAAAAGAGGGTTAGATGGAAACATCCACTAATCTTCATCACGCAGGAGAAACATGCCTTCCGCTAACGCTTATGCTTCACCTTCGGCCACGGGCGACCTCACCCTGACTACCATCGAACGTCGCGAGGTTGGACCTCACGACGTCCACATTGACATCAAATTCGCTGGCATCTGTCACTCGGACATCCACACTGTGCGCGGGGATTGGGGTCCCCAGCAGTACCCGCTGGTCCCTGGCCACGAGATTGCGGGAATCGTTACCGAAGTTGGCCCGAACGTCACCAAGCACAAAGTGGGCGACCGGGTTGGTGTCGGCTGCATGGTTAACTCGTGCAAAGAGTGCAGGAACTGCTTGGCGGGCGAGGAACAGTATTGCCTCAACGGCAACGTGGGCACCTACGGCGCAGTTGACCGTGACGGCACGATCACCCAAGGCGGATACTCGAGCAGCGTCGTGGTGAACGAGGACTTTGTCGTCACCATCCCTGAAGCGCTGGATCTCGACGTCGCCGCACCGCTGCTGTGCGCAGGCATCACCACATTCTCCCCGCTGCATCACTGGGAGGCCGGTCCTGGCAAGAAGGTCGCGATCGTGGGCTTGGGCGGCTTGGGCCACATGGGCGTCAAGATTGCCCACGCCATGGGTGCCGAGGTGACGGTCCTCTCGCAGTCCCTGAAGAAGATGGAAGACGGCCTGAAGCTGGGCGCTGACCACTACTACGCCACCAGTGATCCGGCCACGTTCGAGCAACTGGCAGGCACCTTTGACCTCATCATCAACACCGTCAGCGCGTCCATCGACATCAGCGCTTACCTGCAGCTGCTGAGCCTTGACGGCACTCTGGTGAACGTTGGCGCGCCGGCCGAGCCGCTGCCCGTGAATGCTTTCGCCCTCATTGGTGGGCGCCGCAGGTTCGCCGGCTCCATGATTGGTGGAATCCGCGAAACCCAGGAGATGCTGGACTTCTGCGCAGAGCATGGACTCGGTGCCGAGATCGAGGTCATCCCGGCCAGCAAGATCAACGAGGCCTATGAGCGCGTGCTCGCCTCCGATGTGCGTTATCGCTTCGTCATTGACACGTCCACCATTGGCTAACAAGTTGGCTTAAAAGCACCACCACCGAAAGGGCCACGCCTCCTCACAGCCGTCAGGTTGACCGAGGGGCGTGGCCTTTTTAGTGCTGGCAAGCAGGGACAATGGTGTGGTGACTTTCAGACTGGACACCATCGGCGCAGGGCTGGTCTTCGCTGATTCCTTGGGAAAGCTCGGCGCCGCTTTGGAGAGCCAGGGCGACGGCGGAACGGTGGTCGTCCAGGCACCGCCCGGGACGGGAAAGACCACCTTGGTTCCTCCACTGCTGGCCAACTTCGTGGGGGAGAGGCGCCCGGGCCAGCCCCGCGTCGTCGTCACCCAACCGCGCAGGGTGGCCGCGCGCTCAGCCGCCCGCCGTCTTGCCTCACTCGACGGCAGCCGCCTGGGCAGCCGGGTGGGTTATACGGTCCGCGGCGAGAGCAAATCGGGTTCGGACACTGTGGTGGAGTTCGTCACTCCCGGCATTCTCTTGCGGCGCCTCCTGGCTGATCCCGGACTTGAGGGAACGCAAGCGGTGATCCTGGACGAGGTCCACGAGCGTGGCCTCGAAACCGACCTGCTCGTGGGCATGCTCGCGGAAGTTCAGGAACTCCGCGGCGACCTCACGCTCGTGGCCATGTCGGCAACTCTTGACGCCACGCGTTTCGCCGCGTTGTTGGGGCGAAGCGGTTCGGGGCGTAGCGGCTTGGGGGAGGCCGACGACGGCACGCCGGCTCCCGTCGTCGACTGTCCTTCCGTGTTGCATGCCCTGGAGGTCGACTGGGTTCCGGCCGCAGGTCAGCGCCTGGACGATCGTGGCGTGGCATACAGCTTCCTTAATCATGTTGCCGAAACAACGGTGGTTGCCCACGAGGAAGCGCTCAGGGAAAACCCCGACGTTGACGCTTTGGTCTTCCTCCCAGGCGTCCGTGAAGTGTCCGACGTCGCCAGCCGGCTCCGCGGGCGGGTTCGGGCCGGTGTTGAGGTACTTGAGCTGCACGGCCAGATCGGCCCGGACGCCCAGGACCGGGCGGTTTCAGGCCGGGAATCCGGCGGCCCTCCTCGAATTATCGTGTCAACGGCGTTGGCCGAGTCGTCACTCACGGTGCCAGGCGTCCGGCTCGTCATAGATTCCGGCCTCTCACGTGAACCGCGTCGTGACGCGGGAAGAGGCATGTCCGGACTAGTGACGGTGTCCTGCTCGAAGGCTTCGGCCGAGCAGCGGGCTGGCCGCGCAGCGCGACAAGGTCCAGGCAGGGTGGTTCGCTGCTATGACCAGCAGGCCTTCGCCGCCGCGCCAGCGCATCAAACCCCTGAGATTTCGGTGGCCGACCTCACCAGCGCCGCTCTGGTGCTCGCTTGCTGGGGAGCCCCCGGGGGCCGTGGGCTTGCACTGCCGGATGCACCACCGCGTGCCGCCATGGATGACGCTGTCGAGGTCCTTCGGGAACTCGGTGCGGTGACAGTGGAAGGAACTGTCACCGACTTGGGCAGGACGCTCGCGAAGATCCCGGCAGACCCTCGGCTCGCCCGGGCGCTGCTGGATGGTTCTGCACTGGTTGGCCGTCGCCTTGCCGCTGAAACGGTGGCACTGGTAGCGGGTGATCAACGCGCGCCTGGTGCCGATCTCACAAAACTCTTGGCGGCAGTTCGTTCCGGATCAGACCCGGCAGCCCGACGATTCGCCGAGGACGTCAAACGGATGGAATCGATCGCGCGCCAGGAGGCCTCCGACGTCGCGAATCAACCTGTGGACAAACAACGCATCCATCCACGATCAGCACTGGATGTGTCAGCGCGGGAGGCGCCCGGGTTCGTGGTCGCGTTGGCCTTCCCGGACCGTATTGCCAGGCGGGTTCCCGGCCAAGGGGCACCAACATATCTGCTGACATCGGGCACCAGGGCTGGTCTGCCCGCAGGTAGCTCGCTGGCCGGGCATGACTGGTTGGCCGTGGCGGAGGTTTCCCGCGCCCAAGGCAGGGACGCCGCGGGCACGGGAGCCGTGATCCGATCGGCGGCGCCTCTGTCCCCTGAGCTGGCGGCCGCTGCGGCGCCGGAGCTGTTGGTCGAGGAGGTAACGGCACGTTTGGCCCAAGGGCGGGTGACGGCGAGGCTTGAGCGGAAGTTGGGAGCCCTTGTTTTGTCCTCGACGCCCGTGCGCCCCAGCGTAGAGCAGGGCCGTCAAGCTGTTGCGGTTGCATTGGAAAAGGCAGGACTCTCGATGATCGGGTGGTCCGCTGCGGCAGATGCGCTGCGCCGGCGTCTGGCTCTGTTGCACCGGGAGTTGGGCGATCCGTGGCCCGATGTCAGCGAATCCGCACTGTTGGCCAGGTTGGATGACTGGCTTGCCCCGGAGCTTGAATCCATGGCCACCGGCACCCCCGCCACCGCCATTGACCTCAGCGATCCACTCCGGCGCCTGCTGCCCTGGCCCGAGGCTTCCAACTTGGACAGCCTGGTGCCTGAGCGCCTTCAGGTGCCCAGTGGCTCGCGGGTGAGGATCGAGTACCCAGAGGTCTCTGAGGGCTCTGAAGGCTCTGAAGGCCCCGATCAAAAGAACGCGGAGCACGACGGCGGTAGCCCGGTTGTGGCGGTCAAGCTGCAGGAGTGTTTCGGCTGGGACCGCACGCCGCGCCTTGTTGGTGGAAGGGTACCGGTGCTTTTCCACCTTTTGTCTCCCGCAGGCAGGCCGTTGGCAGTGACAGGTGATCTCGCATCGTTTTGGTCCGGGCCCTATGCCCAGGTTCGGGCAGAGATGCGTGGGCGCTACCCCAGGCATCCCTGGCCCGAAGATCCGTGGACGGCACTGGCTACGGCCAAAACCAAGAACCGCATGTAGCCCGCCCGATCAACAATGCTAGGCAAGCCTTTCCAGCATGAACTGGATCTCGCCGTCCACGAACGTACCTACTACACTGCTGGCCGCAAACTCATCCGGGGCGGTGGTCAGTGGATCGCGCTCAAACGCGGTGAAGTCGGCGCGTTTACCCACCGTGATCGAGCCCGAAACGTCCCACAGTCCTGCAGCGCGCGCGGCGTGCGAGGTGTAGCCTTCAAGCGCCTGAAGTGCGGTGAGTGCCTGGGAAGGTGCGATGGGTTCCTGTTCCGGATGTCCGGAACGGCGCCGCAACTGGGCGTCTGCAATGATCGGCAAGGGTTCGTACGGAGCGATCGGCCAGTCGGAGCCGATACCCACGGTAACTCCAGCCTCGCGGAGGTCCCTGCAACGCCATGCGCGGTCGGCACGGACCTTGCCAAGCCTGGTGGACCAATTGTCACTGTGGTCCGCCACGGAATAGTGCGTGCAGTGCGTGGGCTGCATGCTCGCCACCACTCCGGCGCGCTGGAAGCGTCCCACCAGCTGGTCGGGCACCGTTTCGATGTGTTCAATCCTGTGAACCGTCTGGCGGAGCACGTCCGAGGGCACAACACCGCAGAGCGACTCCAAGGCGTCCAGGACATGTTCCACGCCGGCGTCGCCAATGGCGTGGGTCGCCGTCGGGATGCCGCGCGAGGCAAAGTAGCGAACAGCAGCGGTATATTCTTCCGGCCGCGGCCAGAACGGCGCAGTGGATTGGCCGTACAGATCCGGCTCGTAAAGCCACGCGGTCCCGTTGTCCACGGTTCCGTCAACGAACAGTTTGATGGCCTCGATCGACCAGCGGCGCCCGCCGGTGCCTACAGTGCGGGCAAGTCCCTTCCACTCCGCCTCGCCCGTGCCCGGCATGCACCACGGCGCGCTCCGCAGGCGCAGGGGCAGCTCGCCGTCGGCTTCCAAGGCCTGAAAAAGTGCCGTCGATTCCTCGTCGTGGTCCATGACATGGCCGCCGGTTAGGCCCGACCGGGCAAAGTCCCGAAGCAAGTTGCCCAGGCGGGTCTTGCGTTCCGCAAACGATTCCTTGGGAATGTGACGCTGAACCAGTTCAATGGCCGCCGCTTCCAGGAGCATCCCGGTGGGGACGCCGTCGGCGTCGCAGACCACCTCGGCGCTCTGGTCAAATTCAACACGGCCACGGATCCCGGCCACTTCCAGTGCCCGGCTGTTCGCCAACGCCGAATGGCCGTCGAACAACCGGATCATGGCCGGCCGGTCTCCGGAGACTTCGTCGATCACACTCCGGTGCAGGGGTACTGGACCAAACGCGTTCGGATTCAGACCCCAGGCACGCAACCAGCCGCCGTCGTTTCCTGATGCAGGATTTGCTGACTCTGCCTGCAGCAGCGCGCGTACTTCAGCCAAGGTGGACGCGCTGGACAGATCGCAGCCAATAGTCAGGTCAAGGCCAAACACTGGGTGGATGTGGCAATCCACCAGGCCGGGCGTGAGTGTTGCACGGCCAAGATCCACCACCCGCGTGCCGGGCTGACGCCACTCCTGCGCATCCTCCCGGGTTCCGACGGCGGCAATCAAGCCGTCGCTGACGGCAACGGCCTGGATGGCCGGTCGGGAACCGTTATCCGGGCGGTCGTCGAGCGTGTGGATGGTGTCGGCAAGGACGATGAGATCAGGAGTCATGGGTTTCGAAGCTTCCAATCCGGGCGAAGATGGCGGGGCGGGCGCTGCGCAGTCTGCGGGCTATCAGCAGGCCTGCCAGGAAAACAAGGGGTGTCACCAACAGGAGGATGGTGTTGGTGAGTGCATCGGCGAAAGTCAGGAGTTCGATGTTGATGGCGATCAAGGCAACCACGCCGAACAGCAGGATGGCTGACGCAATGCTCAGGGGAATCAGCAGCCGGTTGGTCACGGCCTCGGGATTGCGCCGCAGATAGATGAACGCTGACACGGACACCAGTCCCTGCAAGGCGACGATGCCGAAGATGCCGGGGGTGTTGACCCAGATCAGCAGCTGCTTGTAGGGATCGGCGCCTGCGATGGCGCAAATAATGATGACGACGGCGGCGAGGGCTGTCTGGATTTGCCCGGCGCGGTGCGGGGACTTGTACTTCGGATGGGTCTTGCCCAGGAATGCCGGAAGGACGCCGTCTTTGGCGAGCATGTAAACGTAGCGGTTGATGGCATTGTGGAATGCCAGCTGGGAGGCATAGACACTGGTCACGATCAGCACGTACATGACAACTTCTGCCCAAGGACCCACGTACTGGTTGATGGTGGCGAAGAACATGCCGTCGGCCAACTCACCGGCAGCGGCCATCACGTCGCCGTCGCCATAGGCCTGGATGACTGTCCACACGATGAAGGCGTAGAACACGGACATAAAGCCGACCGCAATGTAGGTTGCCCTGGGCACGGACTTGTCCGGGTTGCGGGCCTCACGGCGGTACAGGACTGTGGACTCAAAGCCCATGAAGGCGGCGAAGCAGATGGCAAGGATGGCCAGGACGCCAGGGGTGAACGCATGCTCGGGGGAGAATGAGGCAACGCTGATGCCTTGTGCGCCGCCGTTCGCCAGAATGCCGGCGCCCATGACGGCAAGAATGGCGGTCTCGGCAATAAGCAACACACCCAGGACCTTGGCCCCAACGTCGATGCCCCGATAGCCAAGGAACCAGACGGCTGCGACGGCCACCAACGCTACTGCGGGCCATGGGACGTCCAGGCCGAAGAGTGTCCGGAGCATGGCCTGGGTCTGGACTGCGAAGAGCCCGTAGACGCCGATCTGCAGGCAGTTATAGGAGACGATGGCGAGAATGGCGGAGGCAAGCCCGACCGTTTTTCCCATGGCAAGTGTGATGTAGGTGTAGAAGCCGCCGGCTGCTTTGACGTGCTTGGTCATGGCCATGAAAGCCACAGCGAAGATCAAGAGAACGGCGCCGGCGATGACGTAGCCCATGGGGGCGCCAATGCCCCCGATGCCAATGGCCACAGGTGCCACACCGGCCATAACGGTCAAGGGGGCTGCTGCGGAGATCACCAGGAAGGCAATGCCGCCGGTGCCGATGGCGTTCTTCTTGAGCCCGTTTCCAGCATCCGCTGCAGGAGGGCGGGTTTCGATTTCAGACATGGTGTCCTCGGAGGTCTAATGCGGGGAGATTTGGGGAGGAGCCGATCGATAAGCGAAAGGCTTTCGTTTATCGTAAGGCCTTGTGATTGAGCGCACAATACCTTTGCCCAAACTTCTGGCTAGAGTCGTAACAACACATTGATTGGAGAACCCAATGCCACGCCCGCTGGTTCCGCTGATATCCATCGACGCACTCGTCACGGCCGCCTTGGAGCTGGTGGACGAGGCCGGGGACTTCAGCCTGCCCAAATTGGCCAAGAGGATCGGCGTCAGTCAATCGTCCATTTACAACCATGTCAGCGGCCGGGAAGAAATATTGGAGCTCATGCGGGGGCGGATCATTGCCCAGAGCCCCTACACCCTCCATGAAGGTATGGACTGGGAGGATGCCCTCAGGGCTATAGTCCGAAGCTACCGCGACGCGTTCGCCCGGCACCCCCGGCTGGCGCCCCTGCTGGTGTTGCAAACGGTGCAGGACGATCAGGTGCTGGCTCTCTATGAGAATCTGGCGGTCGCCTTGGAAAATGCCGGTTTCCAAGGGCAGGATGTGGTTTCGGCGATCTCTACGATCGACAGCTTTGCCTTGGGGTTTGCCTTGGACCTGGCCGCTCCCGACGTCGTGTGGGCACCTCCGGTTCACGGCTACCCGGCCCTTACCCAGGCGTTAACGCACGCGGGTCCGCCGGACCAGCGTGGTGAAGCAGCCTTCGATTTCGGTTTGGAGATCCTGGTTGCGGGACTCCGTTCACGCCTCAAATCCTCGGTGCTGTGAACGGTGCTGCGAACGGTCCTGTGAACGCTGCTGTGAACCCTGTACAAACCTGGTGGGCGGCTGTGGTCCGTGGCTTCACCGACGTCCACACCACTGCCGTGCCACTACCTGCGCTGTTGGCGATTCTCGCCGCAGCAACGATCTTGAGCATCCCTCGGGCAACGTGGCGATGGTTTGGTCTCTACGTGACCTTCGTCCATGAGCTTGGCCATGCCTATGCCGCCCTCATGACGGGGCGATTTGTCCACAGTCTTCGCATTGGACTGGACCATTCGGGCCGCCTCGTCAGCAGCGGCCGGAGCCCCTTTGGTGCGGCCTGGTCAGGATTCTGGGGATATCCTGCGCCCGCAGTCGTGGGACTTGCCTTGATTGCCGCGTTCGCCGCCGGCCGATCGGGGGCCGCGATGTCTGTAGGCGCCCTCATCCTGCTGGTCTCCCTGATCTTCCTGCGAAACCTGACAGGGATCCTCGTGGCGGTGGTCAGCGCAGCTATCGCCCAGCTTTTGGTCTTCTTCGGATCGCCCACCATTGTCAACTATGCTGTGCTGGCCTTGGGGATCGCCCTGTCAGTGGGTGCCGTGCGCGACCTTTTCAAGCTCGCCGGTGTCCATACACGGCGCCGGGACCGGCTTGCAGCTTCGGACGCCTACATCCTTGGCCGAACCACGGGTGTCCCATCATTCCTGTGGCTGACAGGATTCTTCGTGGTCATCACAGGAAGCACAGTCACCTCAGCGTGGCTGTTATGGGGGATGGTCCGGGCCTAGTACCCGTTGGCCGCTTTGCCCCCCGGCTATTCGTCCGCGGCTGGGTCTTGCCCTGTGGTCGCCTCAGGGTGTCCAATCCTCTTACACGTTCGAACCTTTCGGCGCGTTCGAACTCCGAGCTTGGATACGACACCAGGAGGTGCTCATGTCCGCGAAGGGCACACGGGAGACGGCCAAGGCAGCCGGACCCGGCACACCCGAGTCCCGACGAAGCGAGAACGGTACGGCTCTGGCGGCAAGTGATCCTGCCAAGATACGCAACGTGGCACTCGTGGGGCATTCAGGTGCAGGGAAGTCGATGCTGGTAGAAGCGCTGTTGGCTGCGACAGGGGCCATCACCAGGATGGGCTCAATCACCGAAGGAACCACCGTCAGCGATTCAGACCCTTCAGCCATCCATCAGCAGCGGTCCGTCACCTTGTCAGTGGCCCCGATCCTGGTGGGGGAGGTCAAAGTGAACCTGATCGACACACCGGGGTACACGGATTTCACGGGGGAATTGCGAGCAGGATTGAGGGCCGCTGACGCGGCCCTTTTTGTCGTCTCCGCCGTGGAAGGCATCGACGGCGCCACCATTGCCTTGTGGGGTGAATGCGAGAAGATCCGCATGCCGCGGGTTGTCGTAGTCAGCCGCCTGGACCACCCCCGCGCCGACTTCAGTGCCGCCGTCGTGCGTTGCCAGGAAGCCTTCGGTGAGTCTGTCCTGCCGCTTTACCTGCCCACCGGCGGAGGGTTGGCAGGCGTGCTCCATGGGAGCAGCGATGATCCTGCCGTGGAGGAAGCCCGCGGCCCCCTGATTGAAGGGATTATTGCCGAAAGCGAAGACGAGACCCTGATGGAACGCTACCTGGGCGGTGAAGAGTTGCCGCTGGAGGACATCATCAAGGACCTGGAGACGGCTGTGGCCAGGGGCTCCTTCTTCCCCGTGATGGCTACCTCGGCGGAGACGGGTTTGGGGCTTCCCGAGCTCATGGCGCTGATGATTGATGCTTTGCCGTCGCCGTTGGAGCGCACCGCGCCCCCGGTGATGAAACTCGATGGTTCATCGCTTAAACCACTCGAGTGCGACCCCTCAGGACGCCTGGCTGCCGAGGTAGTGCGGACTACCGTGGACCCGTTCCTGGGCCGCGTCTGCCTGGTCCGTGTTTTTTCCGGGACCCTCCGTGAAGATTCAGCGATCCATATCGGCGGCAGGGGATTAGCGGACAGGGGCCACGAGGACCACGACAGCGATGAACGCGTCACGCATCTGTACTCGCCCGTCGGATCAAGCCTGAAGGCTGTTTCCCAGTGCATCGCAGGTGACATTTGTGCCATCAGCAAGCTGGCAAACGCGGAAACCGGGGACACTGTCTCGGACAAGGACGCCCCACTGCTGATCGAAACCTGGAACATGCCTGAGCCGCTGATGCCCATAGCGATCGAAGGAGTGTCCCGTAGCGATGAGGACGCGCTGGCCAAGAGCATCGGGAAGGTAGTCGCCGCGGATCCGACGCTCCGGGTGGAACGCAACCAGGACACGCACCAGTTGATTTTGTGGTGCATGGGTGAAGCGCATGCCGAGGTGATCCTGGACAGGCTGCGCAACCAGGGCGTCAAACTTCAAACAGTGGAAGTCATCACGCCGCTGCGGGAAACCTTCGCCAGCAAGGCCGCAGGGCACGGCCGGCATGTCAAACAATCAGGTGGACATGGACAGTTCGCTATCTGCGACATCGAAGTTGAGCCGTTGGCGCGCGGGGAGGGGTTTGAATTCGCTGACAAGACGGTGGGCGGTGTTATTCCCGGTACGTTCGTCACTTCCGTGGAAAAGGGCGTGCGCTCCCAGATGCTCAAGGGCGTTTCGGCCGGGTTCCCCGTGGTGGACATCAAAGTCACCTTGGTGGGCGGAAAAACGCACAGCGTGGATTCTTCGGACGCAGCCTTTCAGGCAGCCGGTGCGTTGGCGCTTCGTGAAGCGGCGGCAACGGCCAGGATCCAGTTGCTGGAACCCGTGTCCGCCGTAGTGGTCAGTGTCCCGGACGAACACGTGGGCGCGGTGATGAGCGATTTATCGGGCAGGAGAGGACGGGTGACCGGAACTACGGCAGCCAACGGCGAAGGTACTGAGATTACGGCCGAAGTTCCTGACCAGGAACTTCTGCGCTACGCCGTTGAACTTCGGGCCCTGACAGCAGGTACCGGCCGCTTCCGGCGATCTTATCTGCGTCACGAACCGGTGCCGAAGTAGTTCCTCAACTGTTCTCCCTCATGAAGCCCGCCACTGCGGGTGCAAGCGAGGCACCTATTTCGGCGGCACTGCGCTTGAGGCCCTTGACCACGAAGGAATGGTCGGCATTTTCGCTCCACTGGAGAGTCGCCGTCGGGCCGATCCTGGCCACCACAGACTCCAGAAGTTCCGGCGTCGCGAACGTATCGCGGGTGCCCTGGAGGAAGAGCATGGGCACGGTTATCCCGTAGAGGTGTTCATCGCGGAGCTTCTCCGGCTTGCCCGGAGCATGGAGGGGATAGCCGAGGTACACCAGGCCACTCGTGGGCATTCCCTCAGCCACGGCCATGGATGCCATCCGACCCCCAAAAGATTTTCCCCCTGCCCACAACGGTTCATCGCCTGCGAGCTCCTCGGCCTTTTCCATGACGGCCCGCCACGTGGCGATGGCTGCCGGCGGACGGTCAGGGAAACGTCGCCCCGCTTCCCGATACGGAAAATTGAAGCGCAGCGTACTGACGCCTTCCTCCGCCATCGCATCGGCAAATCCCTGCAGGAAGGGGTGTTCCTTTCCTGCTCCGGCGCCATGGGCAACTACGAGGGTGGCGAACGACTTCTCCGGACGAACGTGGATTGCCGATACCTTGGTGTCTCCCACGGCAACAGTCAGGGCGGTTTCAGTGTTTGGCATGTATCCATCATGGTGCAGTTTGGCCTTGGAGCTGTCAGGCACTACTTCGCGCCGCCCGAAAAAAGGAACGCGGGGTGCTGACGGGAACGCCCTGGACGGGGTAGCTTGTGGCCATGGCGAGCGAATCAGCAACAGTCTCCGTGCCCGGTCCCGAGGGCTCCCGCGAAGTCCGGATTTCAAGTCCAAGCCGCGTTATGTGGCCTGAGGCCGGGCTGACGAAACTGGACCTGGCCAACTATTTGGTGGACGTGGGCGATGCTTTTGTGGCGGCCAACGGCAACCGGCCGGTCAGTCTCCAACGGTACTCGGGCAACATCGAGGGCGAGATGTTCTTCTCCAAAAACCCTCCCAAAGGTGCGCCGGAGTATGTCCGCTCGGTCATGGTGACCTATCCGAGTGCCCGGACCCATCCGCAGTTGGTGATCGACGAACCCGCGGCCGCGGTGTGGGCAGCGCAAATGAACACGGTCGTTTTCCACCCGTGGGCTTCCCGTGCCAACGATCCTGACAATCCCGACCAGCTGCGAATCGATCTCGATCCCCAGCCTGGAACCGACTTTGGCGACGCCATACCGGCTGCGCAGGAACTCCGGGCCTTGTTGGACGAAGCCGGGCTGACGGCCTTCATCAAGACCTCGGGCAACCGGGGACTGCATGTGTATGCGCCCATCCACCCCAAGCATGAGTTCCTCGAAGTGCGCCACGCCGTGATCGCTGCGGGCCGGGAGTTGGAGCGACGGATGCCGGAGAAGGTCACCACGGCATGGTGGAAAGAAGAACGCGGGACCAGGATCTTCGTGGACTTCAACCAGGCCAACCGGGACCGGACGATTGCCGGTGCATACAGCCCGCGTGCCGTGCCAAATGCACAGGTATCGTGCCCGTTGGCGTGGGAAGAGCTGGAGAATGCCGATCCGGCCAAATACACCATCACCACTGTTCCGGACCGGCTTAAGACGACAGGCGACCCTTGGGCCACTATGCATGAGAAGCCCGGAGGCATCGACGTACTTTTGCAATGGTGGGAGCGCGACGTCAAGAACGGCCAAGGCGAAATGCCGTTCCCACCGGAGTTTCCCAAGATGCCGGGGGAGCCCATGCGGGTACAGCCCAGCCGGGCGCGTAAGCAGGAGGAGTAAACGCAGGAGCAGGTGTGCATCCAAGTTCACCCCGGGGCATGGTGACCGCAACACTTGTGAGCGGCCTGTTCCTCGCTGCCTGCACGGGCGAACCGCAGCCCAACCCGCTTCCGCCGGCACCAGTGACAAGCTCGACGGCGGCCCCGCCCACGGGGCCCGCGCCGCCGTCCGGGTCGGCACAGTCCGCGACGGCATCAGCCTCACCACCGGAAACACCCGCCTTTCGCGAGTTGCAGGCAACTTTGGAACTCTTTAGCCGGGAGATGCTCCAAAACGGTGCGCCTGCGGTGCTGATAGAGGCCAGGGCCGGCCAACAAGTGTGGAGGCATGCGGCAGGTGTCAGGAGCCTTGACGGAGATGCTCCTGTGCAGGCGGATGATCCGATCCGGGTGGGCGGGCTCACGCGGACCATGGTGGCAGTTTCCGTGTTGAAGCTGGTGGAAGAAGGCCGGCTGGTGCTTGAGGATTCGATCGCGAAATACCTGCCGGGGATCGACGTCCTCCTGCCGCCGGAGCCAGACTCGGTGACAGTCCGGCAGTTGCTGGGCCACACCACAGGGATCCCCTATGCCAGCGGGCTTTCGGACTATGCAGTCCTTGGCCTTTTGGTGGAGCGGCTCCGGGGCGCTCCTTTGGCCGCGGTGCTGCGAACGGACATCCTCGATCCCTTGAGTTTGCTCTCAACCACGGTGTTGGGCGAGGGTCCGCTTCCAGACGCGCTGGTCCATGGTTATGCAGTGGTGCGGGATGAAACCGTGGACGTCACGCATTCCGCGCAGCCAGGCGGCCCCGCTTCAGAGGGCGTGATCGCCAGCGTGGGAGACATCAACGCCTTCTACGCAGCGTTGCTCAAAGGGCGGCTGCTGTTACCGGAGAGCCTCGTGGAGATGAAGGGTTCGGTATTCGCCGATTACGGATTGGGGCTGGACCACTGGAAGGACACGTGCACCAACGGCTTCTATTACGGCCACTCCGGTGACGTACCCGGCTATGGCACCATCTCCATCAGCAGTGCTGATGGGAACCGTCAGCTCACCATTTCCTTGGCCTACCCGCCGCTGCCCCTGTCCACGCAGCCCTCGGCCATTGCCTTGGAACTGACAGGACTAGCCCAGGTTGCTTTGAACGCCAGCTGCCGTTTCCAGTTCCGCTGATTGCGGTCGACCCCCGTTGGGACCCTATTCGAACCGTGAAGGATCGCCCGTTCCGCGCCGCACTACTTCTGCCGTGCCGCTGGAGAAGTCGATCACCGTGGTGGGCTCCGAACCTGTATCCCCGGAATCGATCACAGCGTCTACTTCGTTGTCCAGCCGTTCCTTGATTTCCCAGCCCTGTGTCAGTGGCTCCTCCTGGTCAGGCAGCAGGAGAGTGCTGGACAGCAATGGTTCGCCGAGTTCCGCAAGGAGCGCCTGGACCACTTTGTGATCCGGAATGCGCACGCCCACTGTCTTCTTTTTCGGGTGGAGCAGGCGCTTGGGAACCTCGCGGGTGGCCGGAAGGATGAAGGTATAGCTGCCGGGGGTGACGGCCTTGATGCTTCGGAAGACATCGTTATCGATCATCACGAACTGCCCCATCTGGGCGAAATCCTTGCAGACCAGGGTGAAGTGGTGTTTGTCGTCCAGTTGCCGGATGGTCCGGATGCGATCCAAGGCTTCCCTGTTGCCGATCTGGGCACCCAGTGCGTAGCAGGAGTCGGTGGGGTAGGCGATCAGCCCGCCGCTTTGCAGCATATTAACCACTTGGCCGATGGCGCGTGGTTGGGGATCTTCAGGGTGGACGTCAAAGAATCTGGCCATGCAGAGAGCCTACGGCAAAGCTAGGACAGGATGTCTTTGGTGGAGAACTTCCCGTAGGCCAGCGCGCCGCAGACGGCAATATAGCCGGCTTGGAGCAGCGCGTTTTCGCCAAACGACGTCCAGGAGACCGGCTGCCGCAGGAGGTCGGCGAAGCCCAGCCAGTGGTGGCTGAACAGCCAAGGATGCAGCCACTCCAGTTGTGGCAGGTTGTCCAGTACCTGCGATACCACCGAGAGGACGATCGTGGCGGCCATCGCCCCCACAGGTACGTCCGTGAAGGTCGAGATGAGGAGCCCGATCGCGGACAATCCCAGGAGCGAGACCGTGATGTAGGCAGCGATGAGCAACGAGCGCAGTACCGACTCGCCAACCCCGATCGTGTCACCGGAGAGTAGCGTGACAGGACCGATGGGGAAGAACACGACGCCGGCCAAGGCACCTGCGGCTGCGACTGTGGCCGTAGCGGCGCAACAGAAGGCGACAGCCCCGGCGTACTTGATCAGGAGCAGGCGGATACGCCCCGCCGGTGCCAGGAGCAGATATCGCAATGTGCCAAGGTTGGCTTCTCCGGCGATGGTGTCGCCTGCCACCACTCCGATGGTGAGGGGGAGGAACAGCGGCACACACACCACAAGGGCTGTCACCGCAACAAAGAGGCCGTTCTGGGTGATGCGGTCCAAGAACAGTGGCCCGCGGCCAGGTGTCGCTGGCCGGGAAGAGAGCTTGACGGCAAGGGCAATCAGGATGGGAACGGCGGCGAGGGCCACCAGCATGGCCCAGGTCCGGAGGCGACGAAACAGCACGGATAATTCCGAGCCAAGCAAAGCCCACCCCATCCGGGGACGGCCAGCACCGTCCTTGGAACTAGCGTTTGTTCCGGCCCTTCCAGCAGTTCCGGCCATTTTTGCAGTCCCAACACTGTCACCAGTTTCAGCCGACAACATCGAACCCCTCTCCGGTCAGGGACACGAACCGCTCCTCCAAGCTTGCATTCTCCACAGTGAAGCCCCTGACCCGGACGCCGTCGGCCACCAAGGCGGCAACGATCTCCTCAGGCTCAACGCCGTCCAGTCCGTTTCCCTGGACCACCCCGCGGGCAGGCGCTTCGCCGGGTACCAGACCCAGGCGGGCCAGGACACGGGCAGCACGTTCGACGTCGGGCGTTCGCACCAGGACGTGCGCTTGGCCGGCGGACCGCAGTTCATCCAGCGGTCCTTGCGCCACCAACCGTCCGGCACTCATCACGCCCACATGGGTACACATTTGTTCCACCTCGGCCAGGAGGTGGCTGGAAACGAAGACGGTGGTCCCGCCGGCGGCAAGGGAGCGCACCAGGCTGCGCACCTCCCGGGTACCTTGGGGGTCCAGCCCGTTGGTTGGTTCGTCGAGCACCAGCAGTTCCCGCGGCCGAAGCATGGCGTTGGCCAGCCCGAGGCGCTGTTTCATGCCCAGTGAGTAGGCACGCACTTTCTTCCCCGCTGCATGGCTGAGGCCTACGCGGTCCAACGCTTCGTTGACGCGCTGGCGTCGGGTGGCAGAGGATGCATGGCGGTCAGCGGAGTCCAACCGCAGCAGATTGGCCGCTCCGGAAAGAAACGGATAGAAGCCCGGTCCCTCAACCAGCGCGCCCACCCCGGGCAACACCGAAGCCAACTGCTGGGGCATCACCATGCCCAGAACCCGTATTTCACCGCTGTTCGCTGAAGCGAGCCCCAACAAAACCCGGATGGTGGTGGTCTTTCCCGAACCATTGGGCCCCAGGAAGCCGTAAACCGCACCACGGGGGACCGCAAGGTCAATGCCGTCCACCGCGGAACGGTGCCCAAAGCGCTTCACGAGGCCATGGGTTTCTATGGCAAGGTCAGTCGGTTGGGAGCCGGGTGCAGCTTCACGGATTTCCGTCACAGGGCGCCGATCATTGGGCGCCGTTCATTGGGCGCCCATCGTAGGGCGCCATGCACAGGTTGCCGTCCGTTGTGCACCGATCATTGCGCGCTCGCCACTGATTCCAGCCGCTCCAATGGCACCAACCCGGCAAACACGCGGCCGTCGTCGAGAATGAGGACGCTCACCAGGGAGGTGGTCAACGCCCGTCCGCCACTCACGGGTTGCAGGGCCTGGGCGAGTTGCGGGTTCGATGTGAGTTCGGCGGGCGCCGTTCCAGCGGGCAAACCGATCACCGTGGCCCACCCTTCGCCGGTCACTGAAGGGCTGGGGTGGGGGAGCATAGGAACGGCTGATCCCTCAGGTGTTGGAACAACAGCATCCGGCGCCGGAGCAGAACCATCCGGAGCAGAACCATCCGGAGTGGGCGCATTGGGGGCTGGGACGGGAGCATCCGGAGCTGGGACGCCAGGATCTTCCATGGCAGGAGGCAATGGCTTGATGGGGATCGGCTTCTCCGTGACAGTTGCACCGGCCGGAGGAGTGAAGTTGAACAAGGCCGCGTCAGGTGTGGAGAAGTTCACGTCGGTATAGGCAAGTGAGTACGCGGGCTCCGGCTGGCCCTTCGCTCGGACCTCGACGCCCAGCGGCAAACCAGTTTCGGAGTCGACGTCGATCGATACAGAATCAACCAAAGTTCCGTCACTGCGCGGCGCCAGACTCAGCCGGTAGGCGCTGCGACCCGCCACAGTGGAAGCTTCGCCCACCGTTACCTCAGTGCTGGAATCAATGGCTGACAGGAAGCGACCGGCCATTGCCTCCGGAGTGGGCATGTCAGGACGGGTTGTTTCGCTTGGAAGGAATTCCTTCCGCTCGGCCAATGAAGGCACCGGCACGCTCAGGTGTGTCGCGCTGTTGTCCGCGGAGTTGTAGAACCAGGCATCGCCGCCATTGACCACAAAGTCACGTTCGGCCATCCGGTCCAGGATCTGCAGCCTGGCCTTGGAAGGGCCGTCCACGTATACCCGCGCTGTGTGCGAACCCGTGAGGAGTTCAAGTGCAGACGTGGCTCCGGGCACGATTCCCGGGCCAGCAGTTGGAACTTCAGGCAGCCCCAACTCCGCAGTTTGCACAACAGTGCCGGATAAGGCCCGCACCTCTGTACGGGCTATCATCGCCAGGATCTCGTCGGCCGTTTTGGGCGGCAGCGAGACAGTTGCGCCGGCCTGGACGGAGCCAATAAGCGCCGCCAGTGCCAATGCAAGGGGAATCAGGAGAGCTGGCAGCCACCGCTGCCGGGCCCGCCCCATTGCTACCGACCACCACTCGTGAGAGGCATGAATCCAGACTACTCCCGATACCTGAACGCATCATCGGTCCGCGTGGCTGGATGCGGCCTGCACATCCAGCCACGCACGGGCGCGCACCAGGATGCTGCGCCTACCAGGTTGCTGCGCCTACCAGGTTGCTGCTCTACCAGGTTTCAGTGACCTTCAGCAGGCCGCGCGGCGCATCCGGATCATTGCCGCGCTCCACCGATAACTGCAGGGCCAATCGCTGGAGGGGCAGGATCTGCAGGATAGGAGACAACTCCTCGGGCACGCCCGCAGGCAGGGGAAGGACCAAACTACCTGGAAGGGCGGCAGAGGGATCGCCCACAACACACACGTGCGCGCCGCGGTCTGCGAGCCTCTCCAGGACAGGGCGCATGGCCGTGCCTCCGATTCCCTGCGGCACAACGGCAATCACCGGGTGCTGGGAGTCGATCATCGCGAACGGCCCGTGCAGGAGGTCCGCGCCAGAGAAGGCCTGGGCAGGAAGGTAAGAGGTTTCCATGAGCTTCAAGGCACCCTCCCTCGCCGTGGGGTAGGAATAGCCACGACCCGTAGTGATGATCCGGTCGGCAAAGCGGTAACCACCAGCGACCTCCATCACCGTGTCGTCCGCAAGGACGGAAGCGGCCCACTCCGGAAGGCCCGCCGCGCCGGCGGACGTCCCACCACGCCACGCATCAACCAACAACCACAGGGCCAGAAGCTGCGCTGTGTAGCTCTTGGTAGCGGCAACGGCAGTTTCGCTGCCCGCCCCAATATCCAGGTGATGCTCCGCGGCCCCAGCCAGCGGGGATTCCGGCGAGTTGGTCACCGCAACAGTGAGAGCGCCCAGACGACGCGCCGCCGCCGTCGACTCCACCAGGTCCGGCGAGCCGCCGGACTGGCTAACCGCCAACCACAGCACGCCCTCCAGTTGGGGCGTGGCGCCATAGGCAGTAAGGGTCGACGGCGACGCGAGGCCAACAGGCAGCCCCAAGCTGATTTCAATGAGGTACTTCGCGTACAACGCCGCATGGTCACTCGTGCCGCGGGCAGCGAGCAGGACAAACCGTGGGGATGCCTTCTTGATGACGTCCGCCATAGCCACGAACTGGTGGCGGCCCGAGTCCAGGAGTCCGGCAAGAACCTGGGGCTGCTCGCCGATCTCGTTGGTCATCTTGACGCCGGGAGTATGGTGCGAGACGTCTGGGGAGGTAGGAGTGATGATCATGGTTCCTGTCTGTTGTTCGAAGGGGCAAAATCTCTGGAAGTCAGGGCTGGATCAGCTGCCGCGCGAGCTTTACGGCTCCGTGCACCGGCGCCTGGCTCTGGATCCTGATCAGCGACGGATCCTCCAAGGCAACTTTGCGGGCAACAGCGCCCGCCAACTGCTGTTGATTGACCAGAAGCCCGCCAGCCATCACCAACGGCAGATCCAATCCGAGCTCGCCCAGCACTTGCCGGGCCAACGTGGCCAGGGAATGCGCGGCTTCGGCTTGAATCCGCAATGCAGCAGGATCACCTTGAACCGCAAGATCCAGGACCAGCGGGGCAAGGCCCGCCCAATGGTCCGGCTCCGGCTTGGCATAGAAAAGATCCATAAGCTGCAGCGCGTCCGCGCTCGCCGTGGCAGCCAAAAGGGCGCTGACCATGGTGCCGGGTACCAGTCCCGCATAGTACTCGCGCAGGGCCTCCCGGACGGCGTCACGGACCACGGAGTACCCTCCACCTTCATCCCCGAGCAAGTAGCCGTAGCCGCCGCTGCGCGCTTCGCGCCCCTCCCGGTTCCGGCCCCAAGCTACCGAGCCGGTGCCTGCGACAAGGACCGCTCCGGCGTCGAGGTCTGCTGCGGCGAGGACGATGCGGGTGTCATGGACCACCTCAATCCTGGCGTCGGGAAAATACCCGGTAAGCAAAGCACTCAGGACTGCCCTGCTGGCAGGAGTATCCGCCCCTGCAGCACCGGCGCAAACCGCCCCAACACCATCACCGACGGCGGCCGCGATCCGCCGCAGCACGGCATCTGCTCCCTGATGACCCACTGAGGACAGGTTGGCGCTCGCCTCGGTGATCTCCAGAGGTGCCTCGCTGCTCGCCTCCGCGCCCTGGCCCGAGTCAGAGTCCAGGTCCGAACGGACAGCATGTGTCTTGGAACCTCCAATATGAAGGCCCAACACCGTCGGCGTCACCGGACAACCGCCGGTTCGGTGTTTTCCTGTGCGGGGATCTGTCCGGCCGCGTCAGGCTCCGGCCACTTCCCACCGTTTTCCCAGTACTGCTGTATTTCCTCCAAGGGGCGGCCCTTCGTCTCGGGAGCGAACTTGCGAACAAACATAAAGCCGAGGATAGCCAGAACACCGAACACTGCGAAGGTGCCTGCACCACCCAATCGCTGGAGCATGGTCAGGAAGAAAGCTGCCACCAGGACATTGGCCACCAGATCGGAGGTCAGCATCGCGCTTGCACCGAGTGAGCGGAGCCGGGAAGGGAAACTCTCGCCGGCGTACACCCACACCAGTGCACCGAACCCGAACGTGAAGCCAACCGTGAAAAGAAGGACGCCAAGGAAGCCGAGGACAGTGAGCAGCCCGCCGAAGTCCTTGCCGGCCATGAAAACACCTACCAACAGGACGTTGGCCACCACCATCATCCCGATGCCGGTCAACAGCACCGGGCGGCGGCCCAGCCGGTCCACCAAGGCCAGGGACACGAAAACAGCGACGAGCGAGGCCACCTGCACTGCTGCGGGAAGCAGCAGGAGCGCTGCGTTGCCGCTGAAGCCCATGGCTTCGAAGATCCTTGGGCTGTAGTAGACCACGGCATTGATGCCGGTGATTTGGATGAAGAAGCCCAAGCCAACCACAAACACGGTGGCCCGAAGGTAAGGAACGCGCAGCATCTCGCGGAGGCCGCCGCCGCGTTCTTCGCTGATGGCCCGCTGCATCTCCGCCAATTCTGCTTCCACGTCCGCGTGGGGCTCAATGGCGGACAGAGTTCGCCTGGCATCAGCAGTCCTGCCTCGCATCATGTACCACCGGGCAGTATCCGGCAGCTTGATCACTATGGCGAGGACAATGACTGCGGGGATCGCAGCAAGGCCAAGCATCCACCGCCAGGAGCCCGTGCCGGCAAGGGCGTAGGCAGCCAGGTAGCCGACGATGATGCCGAAGACGGTCGCCACTTGGTACGCCACCAAGAGGGCGCCGCGGACCTTCGCCGGCGCCGACTCGGCAACGAATACGGGAACCACCACCACAGAGACACCGATAGTGAGGCCCAACAGGAGGCGGGCGATGAGCAGCGTCGGCACATCGCTGGACATTGCGCTGAGCACGGCGAAGAGGGCGTAGCCGATCGCGAGGCCCACCATGCAGGC
Organism: Arthrobacter sp. 21a14; assembly: GCA_050627125.1. Classification (GTDB taxonomy): domain Bacteria; phylum Actinomycetota; class Actinomycetes; order Actinomycetales; family Micrococcaceae; genus Arthrobacter. The sequence goes on from CP192487.1 coordinate 3,510,854, forward strand.
TTTCCTGCCCACGCGATTGGATAGCCAGCCACCCACCAACGCCCCAAGGACTTCCCCGGCAACCACTGCGGTGGTCACCAGCTCCTGCTGGGATGTGGTGAGGCTGAACTGCTTGGTGATGAACAGCAGGGCGCCGGCAATGTTGGACATGTCGTAGCCGTAAATCACACCTATGGTGGCGGCGGCGCCGCCCACCAGGAGCCCGAGCTTGGGTGTTTGCCGTAGGTCTTGCAGGATCGACATCTTTGTCCCTTGGATCTGTGGAAAAGTAGGGGGTTTTGCGGAGTTTCTCCGAAATTGGTTTAGACCAACCTGCACAAGATTGGCATAGACCAATGGCATTGTCTACAAGTAGGATGTCCAATATGTCCACAGATGTCCCGCCGGCAATGCCCAAGTACTACGTCCTCAAGACCGAGCTGCTGGCCTCGATCGCCGGAGAGCAGCCGGGCACGCTCATTCCCACGGAGCGGGCGCTGGCAGAGAAGTACAAGACGTCCCGCACCACCGTGCGGCAAGCCATCAGCGAGCTGGTTGCAGAAGGGAAACTGGGCCGCATCCAAGGGCATGGCACCTTTGTGGCGCCGCCAAAAATCACCCACGTGCGGCAACTCACGTCCTTCTCCGACGACGCGAGGAGCCAAGGCCTACGGCCTGACTCGCAGCTCCTGTCCCTGGCAATGGCAAAGGCGGACATCGACGTCGCGGCGCATTTGGGGCTCGACGTCGGCGCTGTTGTCACCCGGCTTGAGCGAATCCGGTTGATCGACGGCGAACCGCTGGCGCACGAGATCGCCTACCTCCCGGGCAAGCTGCCGCGCTTCAAGGCAAACCTCGAGAAGGCCGGCTCGCTCTACGCAGCACTGGCCGACATGTACGGCATCCACATCTCCGACGTCGAGGACACCGTGGAGACGGCACTGGCTGGGCCGGAGGACGTCCGGCTGCTCGGAATCGAAATGGGGGCGCCGCTGCTGGTGGTGCACCGCCTGGCACGGGACGCTGCAGGGGTTTCCGTCGAATGGACGCGCAGCACGTTTCGCGGCGATCGCTTCCGGTTCGTCTCGCGGGTCAAGAGCAGCGCTTCAGCGAGCACAATCTAAAAACAGCTGCCGGCCAACCGCTCAGGGAACCGCGATCGCCAAGTCGCTCCCAAGTGTGTGGCGCACGAACTCGGCACTGGGTTGTGCGTACGCGTCCATTATCCGCTTGAACAACGCTGTCCCTTCGGCCCCGGGCCAGTCTTTGGGCAGGAACGTAGCAGGCAACCCCGGGTCCAGGTACGGGATGATCCGCCAGCGATCGATGCACTGGACAAAAATGGCGAACGCCTGTGCTGTCGCCTCAACGCCCGCGCCGTCCTGCCAAGGCACCGCGGCGCCGTGCTCCCGGATGAAATCCTTGTGCAGCTCCGCCACCGAGTCCAAATCCCACCAAGCGGACGCAGCGTCCTGGAGGGTGCCGCCCACCAGTGGGGTTTGCGTGACGAAGAGGGTTGCCATCCCTCGGAGTTCGAGGTCGGCGAGGATTTCCTCCACCTCATCGCGAAGGGTATCCGGGCAGATCCACAGGCCGGCGGCCACAGTCCCGCAACCGATCCAGTGGAGCCTTCGCCGCAACTGGTGGCGCTTCTCCCGCTCCGTCTCCGGAATCGAAAAGGAGACCAAACACCACGAATCGGTCGGTGACATGCTGATGGGGTTGTAAATCCTGCGGTCGCCGCGGGCCAGCATGGTGGCGGCTCCCTCGGTCAGGGTAAACCCGGGGATCCCGTCGCGCGTCTCCTGAAGGACAACGTCCTTTTTCCGGAGGCGGCCCAGGGCCGTCCGGGTCACTGTTCCGGACGTGCCCAAGGCCTCCATGAGGACGACCATGTCCTTGGCGGACATCCATCCACCGGCCTCCCGCAAATACAGGCCGATAACTGTTCGCAGCAACGATGTGGTACTCCCGGGACGGGAGTCCATGTCGTCAAGAACGGCGCTCACAGCAGTTCGGCGAGGGCGTAGCGGATAGCGGTCACTCCCATCTCAACCTCGGCGTAGCTTGTGCTCAAGGGAGACAGGCCGATGCGCAGGCCATGCGGGGGACGGAAGTCCGGGATGACGCCCTTTTCCCAGAGCCTGGCTGTGACGTCGGCAAAGAGCGGGTGGTCCACTGTGATGTGTGAGCCACGCTCGGCGGCGTCGCGGGGGCTCACGATTTCCACTCCAAGTGGTACCAGGAGCTCATCTGCCAGGGCAATCGCGTACTCCGTGAGTTTGACCGACTTCTCCCGGACGGAATCCATGCCCACAGAGGCGATCAGCTCCACCATGTCCTTGATCGGCTGCATGGCAAGAACCGGGGGAGTACCTGTGATGAACCGGCGGATTCCCTCTGCGGGGCGGTACGAATCCGTCATGCCGAACGGATTGTCCGCCCCCATCCAGCCCCAGATTGGCTGCTGGAGCAGGTCTTGCCGTGAGGCGTTGACATATGCGAAGGCGGGGGAGCCCGGGCCACCGTTGAGGTACTTGTAGGTGCAGCCGACGGCCAGGTCAACGTTCCAGGCATCAAGGTCCAACGGGACGGAACCTACGGAATGGCACAGGTCCCAGAGCATCAGGGCACCGGCTTCATGTACTTTGCCGGTGATTGCCTTCGCGTCTGCCAGGAACCCGGAGCGGTAGGCCACATGGCTAAGAACCACGACGGCGGTCCGCTCGCCAAGGAGCCCGTCGAGGTCCGCTGCACGGACGCCGCTGGCGGGGTTGGCTGCGATCCATTTGATGCTTGCCCCGCGTTCCTTGGCGATTCCTTCGATGATGAAGCGGTCCGTGGGGAAGTTGTCGCGATCGATGATGATCTCGTCACGGCCCGGCTGGGCATCTACTGCTGCCCGGATCAGCTTGTACAGCATGACCGAGGTGGAGTCGCCCACAGTGACCTGCCCGGGAGCCGCACCAAGGGCCACTTCGCCGATGCGGTCGCCAACGCGCGTAGGCTCATCCATCCACTGTTCGTCCCAGCCGCGGATCAGCCGGCTGCCCCAGGCGTCCTGGACAAACGACTGCAGATTGGCAGCAGTTGCCTTCAAGGGACGCCCGAGGGAGTTGCCGTCCAGATACGAGGTGAGTTGGCCGGCGTCGGGCGTGTAGAAGGCCTCACGCTGGGCGGCGAGCGGATCTGCGGCGTCCAGTTCGGCCGACGTTGGCCGTTGGGTCTGCTGGGCGGTAGTCATGGTTCCCTCCTGGGGAGTGTGGGCCGGAAGTTTGTTAGTTGCCGATCTCAGTGCGGACGGCGTAAAGCTCGGGGAAGAAGGTGAGGTCAAGGGCACGTTTGAGGAAGTCCACACCTGAGGAGCCGCCGGTGCCCACTTTGAAGCCGATGGTCCGCTGGACCGTGCGCAGGTGGCGGAACCGCCAGGCCTGGAAGTTGTCTTCGATGTCCACCAGGTCTTCGCACGCCTCGTAGAGTCCCCATTGGGTATCGTCCGATTCGTAGATCTTCTGGAAGACGGGGACCAGATCCTTGCGGAAGGTCCACGGCTCGCTGGTGTCCCGCTCAAGGATGTCTGTTGGAATGTCGTATCCGGCGCGGGCGAGCACCGCCAGGAAGGCGTCGTACAACGTGGGCTCCTCCAGCAGCCTGCTGAGCAGCGCATGTGCCTCGGGGTCGCTTTCGAAGACCCGCAGCATGCCACGGTTCTTATTGCCCAGCAGGAATTCAACGCCACGGTATTGGTAGGACTGGAAACCTGAGGAACTGCCCAGGAAGCCGCGGAACTGTGCATACTCGCGGGGCGTGAGCGTACCCAGGACCGACCACTGTTCGGTCATGGTGCGCTGGATGGCCTTGACGCGGGCGATGCACTTCAGAGCCTTGCCAAGGTTGTCCTGGCCAAAAAGCCTGCGGGCTTCCAAGAGCTCATGAAGGACCAGTTTGAGCCAAAGCTCACTGGTTTGGTGCTGGATGATGAACAGCAGTTCGTCGTGGTGCTCCGGCTGGCTGAGCGGATGCTGCGAGTTGAGCAGGTGGTCCAGGTCCAGATAACCGCCATAGGACATCGCATGCCGGAAATCGGTGCGCACTGAGTCTTCTATGTGGCGGACACTTTGGGGGGAATGGACTGGGGGCTTTTCCATACCTTCGAGATTATCACTTCCATGACGAACGTCAAGAGAATGATTTTGATGCCACTTTCTTCCCGTGAAGTTCTCCGCAGTACCGTACGCTGGGCTTGATACACAAGAACCTGGGGGAAGGGAGGACGGCCATGGCCTCCAACATGCCGGTTTCCATCTATTTGGACGTCGACGGCGTGGTGAACCCGTTCGGTCCCCAAGGCGTCACTGATTGGGGTGGTGAATGGAAAATCGCCGACGCCGGAATCCTTGACGTCGCGTTCGCGCCAGAGGCAGTGGCCGAACTCAACGAGCTCGCGGCTCATCCCTCCGCCCGCTTTGTATGGCTCACCACGTGGGAGCGCCTTGCCCCGGAGTTCCTCTGTCCTGCCATTGGACTGAAGGGCGAGGATTGGCCTGTGCTTTCCAGCCAGGGGTGGGACCAAAGCCCGGAATGGTGGAAACTCGGGGCGCTTCAGAAGGACCTGGCAGCGATGGGAGCTGAGCGCTTCGTGTGGCTGGACGACCAACTTGGCCAGGAGTCAGACGCCCGTTCCTGGGCCGAATACCACCAGGACCGTGTGCTTTGCATCTCACCGGATCCGCGCAAGGGACTCTCCCGCAGCGATCTTGCCGCGGTCCGGACCTTCCTCGGTTGACCGAAGCGCTGGTGCATGTTTGTCGGCTCGGTGGTTGGCACGTAGGATTCTTAAGGTTTCAAGCCCGCCGGATAGAGTGCGGCAAGTCCAGTCAGTTGAACAATGGCTGAACTATGCTGTGCATGGCAGGTATGGGGAAGTGAAACTCCTGAACGTCGACTCTGCAGATTGGGCAACAGGTGGAAATCACCTTCATGGTCGCGCTTGTCATAGCGTTGGCCCTATTCTTTGACTTCACCAACGGCTTTCACGACACAGCCAATGCGATGGCCACGCCTATCGCTACGGGGGCGATCAAACCCAAGACGGCGGTTGCCCTGGCTGCCGTGCTCAACCTTGTTGGGGCGTTCCTATCAACTGAAGTGGCAAAAACCATTTCCGGCGGACTCATCCGGGAAGGCTCGGACGGTATCCACATCACGCCGGACATCATCTTTGCCGGCCTGATGGGTGCAATCCTCTGGAACATGGTCACCTGGCTCAAGGGCCTGCCCTCCAGTTCCTCCCACGCACTGTTTGGCGGCCTCATCGGCGCCGCCGTGGTGGGTATCGGAGTTCACTCCATCAACTTTGAAACAGTGCTGCAGAAGGTGATCCTGCCAGCTGTCTTTGCACCACTTATCGCAGGCGCCGTGGCATACCTTTGTACCCGCCTGGCCTACGCGTTGACTTCCCGGCATGACCCGGAAACGGGCGACAAGCTCACGCAGAAGCGCGGTGGTTTCCGGACCGGCCAAATCTTCACGTCCAGCCTCGTGGCCCTCGCGCACGGCACCAACGATGCCCAGAAGACCATGGGCATCATCACCCTGGTCCTCATCGCCGCAGGTACGCAGGCGCCGGGATCCGGTCCACAGTTCTGGGTTGTGGCCGCTTGTGCTTTGGCCATCGCCATCGGTACGTATGCCGGCGGCTGGCGCATCATCCGCACCATGGGATCGGGCCTGACCGAAGTAAAGCCTGCGCAGGGCTTCTCGGCCGAGACCAGCACTGCCTCAGCCATCCTGGCTTCTTCCCATCTGGGCTTCGCGCTCTCCACCACGCAGGTCGCCTCCGGCTCGGTCATTGGCTCCGGCCTGGGCCGAAAGGGCACCTCCGTCCGCTGGGGCACTGCCGGCAAGATCGCTTTGGGTTGGCTGTTTACCCTGCCGGCGTCGGCCATCGTAGGCGCACTTACCGCGCTCCTGGTGAACATCGGCGTCGTGGGTGTGGTCATCGCCGCGGTTGTCGGTAGCTCCGCCGTCGTCTTCATGTTTGTTGCATCGCGTAAATCGCATGTCGGCCACCACAATGCAGTGGAAGTCGAAGAGGCCGGCCACGCGGTCAAGTTCAGCAAGAAAAAGAAATCCCGAAAGTCCGTCAACAACAAGGATGTGCAGCGATGAAGTGGCTGGAATTGCTTCAGGTTGCCGGCGTCACGCTCGTTGCTGCTGTGACCCTGGTGGTCCTTTACTCCCTGGGAGTACGCCTCACCGCAATTGCCGGTGACGCCCAGCAGAAGTCGCCCGGACTGGTTCGCTCCCTGGCGGCCGTATGCTTTGCCGTCTGCGGGCTCGCTGTGCTGTTCGGCATCTACTTAATCGTGCCCTACTTCGGAAAGTAACGCCTCTCTGGCAGCAAAGTCCGTTCGGGAGAATAATCAGCAGTGAAGTTACATCATTGCGTGGTCGTGATCCGGCAGATGTGGGGCTGTCATGAAGTGCCATTCCCGAAGCCATCTCATCGGACTGGCGCTGGTTCCGGTCCTGGTGCTGGCACTTTCTGCCTGCGTTCCCAACACCGCCCCACAAGGTAGTCCTTCTCCCAATCCGGCTCCGTCCGTCACCACCGCAACATCACCAGCGGTTCCCACCGCCGTCGATCCCACCGCAGGGCAGCCCGCAGGTCCGGCGGGGCCCGGAGCTCCACAAGCCGAAGCGCCGGTGGTGCGTTGGGTGCCCATTGGACCGGTAGGCCCCAACGATCCCACATCGGGTCAACGCTATCTTCTGCTGCAGCAATTCCAATGCGATGCACTGGCCCAAAGCCTGGAAGGCGCGGAAGACGCTGCGGTCTGGCTGGCGGGCGCGGCGGTCTGCAAGGCACTGCAAAGTGGTACCCAGCAGGACTGGCAGCGGGCTTCGAACGCCGTTGCAGCAACACCGCGCATACCGCAGACCCAGTGTCTTGAGTTCACGGTGGCCGCAACGTCAGCCTCTGCGATCGCCCAACACCGCAGCAACCCGGGAGTTCCACTAAAGCCCGAGACCGCCCCGGGTGAAGCTTGCCCTCGGCACTTGAGCGGCCTCACGGTGGTAGACAACGACCTGAGGCCAGTGGCCGGCACAGCACGTGCCTCCGGCCCCCGATCTGGCGGAACTGTCGTCAGGCTGGATGGCTATTACGTCAGGGTTGCGGACATCCTCTTCGACGGCGTCCCGGCAGCCCCCGAAATAGTTGCCGGGGGAGGGGATTACGAAACGCTATACCTGAGGATGCCGCCCTCCGACGGCCGCGACTCCGTCCGCATCTCCATTACGGACACCGTGGACATCAGCGGAACAGTGACCTTCTTCTATGAAGATTCCACGCCGACCAGCACGGGCCCGGGTGGAACGCCCAAAACCCCTGGAACCCGGCCAAGCGCTGAACCCACGCAGAGCGCCCCGCCGGCCATTCCTTCTGGTGGCGCGTCCCCCACGGCAGCTCCATGAGCGTCGCCCAGGAACCCGCTGCGTCACGAGAATCCGATGCGTCACAAATAGCCGATGCGTCACAAGTAGCCGATGAGCGGAACCTGGTCAACAACCGCTGGCAGCGGACCCTGGACGTCCTTTCCGTCATTGGTCCGCCCCTGACCGTGGCCACGGCGTTGTTGGTCTACTTCGGCTGGGCGCGGACGGATGCCCAGGCGAAGGCCATGGGCCTGGACGTCAGCCTGTTTGGTTATTCCGTGCAGGACTTTATCCTGCGGAGTATCCAGTCGCTCTTTCAGCCGTTGGCCTGGCTCGTGGTGATCGGGTTGTTGTGGCTCATGGTGGACCGGCTCGTTTCCCGGCTCCTGGGCGCCGCACGCTACCGGACGCTCCTGCGAAGGGCCGCCCTGGTGGTGCTGGTTCTTGGCTTCGCCTACGCGGCCGTGATGTGGGTGGCGATCGTGACCCAGCCGGGACGGATCCTGCTCTATGCACCCTTCCTCATCGCCGCCGGCCTGCTGGTGGGGGCATGGGGGCTGAGTGTGCGTCGCCGGGCCGCTGATCCGGCCCAGCGGGTACTCCGCGCCACCACTCCGCGCTCGCTCGAAAGATCCCTGGTGTTCGTCCTGGTCACGCTGCTGCTGTTCTGGGGAACCTCCGATTACGCGCAAGCCCTTGGGCGGGGCGCGGCCATCGATTACCAGGAAAGATCCAGCCTGCTGCCAACAGCCGTGGTGTACAGCAAAGAGCGGTTGGCCGTGACAGCGCCCAACGTCCATGAGGACTCCGCTGGTACAGACGCCGAGCCGTTGTACCGCTATTCGGGCCTGCGGCTGCTGGTGGTCAGCGGAGGAAGGATCTTCCTGCTCAACGATGGATGGACGCTTGCCCAGGGCCGGGTGGTGGTACTCCGCGATGATGGCAGCGTCCGTGTGGAGTATGGGAACGCCAGCGCCAACTGACTAGTCTGGGGCCATGTCGATCTTCCAGTACTACGTGGCGTCCACCGTTGACGGTTTCATTGCTTCCGAGGATGACGATCTCGGCTGGCTACTGCAATTCGACCAGGTTGAAGGCGTGAGCGGCAGCTATGAGTCCTTCTTCGCAGGTGTAGGTTGCATCGCGATGGGCGGGGAGACCTACCGTTGGCTCATGGAGCACGAGCCCGGCAAGTGGCCGTACCCGGACACCCCCTGTTGGGTGTTCACGCATCATGAATATTCAGCTCCGGCCGGTTCCAACGTCACGTTCGTCCGTGGGGACGTGAGCGAGTTCGCACAGGATCTCCTCGCAGACGCCGGAGACAAGAACGTCTGGCTGGTGGGCGGCGGGGACCTCGTGGCCCAATTCGCCAACGCGGGTTTACTCCACGAGATGATCGTCACCATCATCCCTGTCGTTCTCGGCGCCGGTAAGCGGCTGCTGCCGCTGAAGGGCCCGACGGCGCCACTTGAGTTGATCTCCTCGCGCATCCTTGGCGGGGCCGCGGCTGAACTGCATTACCGCATGCCGCCACAGTAACTGTTTAGGCAGTAGCTGGTTGATCAGTGGCGGTTGTTCCGGATCATGTTCGTAATCCGGGCAGTTGAAAGCCTCCGGCCTTTTTCATCGGTGATAACGATCTCGTGGGTGGCCAAGGTCCCGCCCAGGTGGATGGCGGTACACGTGCCGGTGACCGTTCCGCTGGCAATCGAGCGGTGATGCGTCGCTCCGACTTCGATTCCCACAGCGTGCCGACCCCTGCCGGCGTGAAGCGATGCCGCAAATGAGCCCAGTGTCTCCGCGAGGACCACGTGGGCTCCGCCGTGAAGGATGCCGGCTACCTGCGTGTTTCCTTCCACTGGCATGGTTGCCACAGTTCGTTCGGCGCTGAGCTCGGTAAACCGAATACCCATTTTCACCACAAGGGAGCCAACACCGTGGCCGGAAAGCCAATCATGGAACTCTTCGGGCACACCTGCCTCGTTGAGTTCGTCGACAAACCGGTTCGGCGTGAAATTGTCCATCATGCCAACTAGGCTGGCACCTGTGAGTGAAACAACCAAACCGGACCAGGTTCCAACGGCCCAAGCTGCTGCCATTGCAACAGCACCCACCCCTTCTGCCTCCGCTTCATCCAGCACCACGGGGGAGGGCCGGCCCAGGCTGCTGGTCCTGGATGGCCACTCGATGGCATTCCGGGCCTTCTATGCGCTTCCCGCTGAAAATTTCTCCACGGCCAGGGGCCAGTACACCAACGCCGTGCATGGATTCACCTCCATGCTCATCAACCTGATCAAGGACCAGAAGCCCACGCACGTCGCCGTAGCGTTCGACGTCTCTGACGACACCACTTTCCGCAAGGCGGAGTACAGCGAGTACAAGGGTGGCCGCAACGCCACGCCCGCGGAGTTCCAAGGCCAGATCGCGCTGATCGCGAGGGTCATGGAGGCATGGGGTATCAAGACCATTGCGCTGCCCGGTTACGAGGCTGATGACATCCTGGCCACCCTTGCTGCCCAGGCGGACGCCGCCGGCTTTGAGGTCCTCCTGGTCTCCGGGGACAGGGACTCCTTCCAGCTCATCAATGACAACGTGTTTGTGCTCTATCCCAAACAGGGCGTGAGCAACATCCCCAAGCTGGATGCCGCTGCCATTGAAGAGAAGTACTTCGTTAAGCCCGCCCTGTATTCGGACCTCGCGGCCTTGGTGGGCGAATCCGCGGACAACCTTCCGGGCGTACCGGGCGTGGGGCCAAAGACTGCCGCCAAGTGGATCAACCTCTACGGTGGCCTGGAGGGCATCCTGGAGAACCTGGACGCCATCGGCGGCAAGGTGGGCGGAGCACTCAAGGAGAACCTTGAGAACGTCAAACGGAACCGCAGGCTGAACCAGCTGCTGACGGACCTCGAACTGCCCGTCAGGCTGGAGGACCTCCACGAGCCGCGCCCAGACCGGCAGGCCATCGAGGAACTGTTCGAGGAGCTGGAATTCCGTACCCTGCGCGCCCGCTTGTTCGATCTCTACGGCGACGACACCACCGGTGCTGCCCCGGACACCATCGAAGCACCTGAGTTTGCCGCACTCAAGGACGCCGCTGAATTGGAGGCCTTCTTCAGCGCCGGTTCCGGCACACGTGCCGCGATAGCCATCCAGCCGGTCCAGGGCCGTATAGGCGAGGATGCCAGCGCCTTGGCTGTGGTCCGGAACAATGGCGCTGCCTTTATCGACCTCACGGAGTTGGATTCAGCAGCCGAATCGGTGCTGGCGCGTTGGCTGCGGGATCCCGAAGAAGCCAAAGTAGTACATGAGTTCAAAGCTGCACTCAAGGCACTGCACAACCGAGGCTTGGGCCTGGAAGGCGTTGTGGATGACACGTCGATTTCCGGATACCTGATCCAGCCGGACCGCCGCAGCTACGACCTCCCGGAGCTCGCCCAGGTCCACCTCAAGATCTCCTTGGGCGTTGTGACCGCATCCGCCGGGCAGTTGGAGCTGGACCTCACGGGAGGCAGCGACCAAGCCGCGGCCGCAGCGCTCGTCCAGCAGGCCGCCGTCGTGCATGCCCTCAGCAAGCACTTCGAAACGGAACTTGCCGGTATCAAGGCCGACGCCCTGCTGACCACGCTGGAGCTTCCGGTGTCCCGCGTCCTGGCGCAGATGGAACTGACCGGTATCTACGTCTCCACGGATCGCATGGACGAACAGCTTGCGGACCTTACCAAGGTGATCGAGAACGCTCAGGAACAGGCGTTTGCGGCAATCGGGCATGAGGTAAACCTGGGATCACCCAAGCAGCTTCAGACCGTCCTCTTCGAGGAACTTGGGCTTCCCAAGACCAAGAAGATCAAATCCGGCTACACCACCGACGCCGCATCCCTGAAGGGCTTGCTGGAAAAGACCGGCCACGAATTCCTGGTGCAGCTCATGGCACACCGCGAATCCTCAAAGCTCGCCCAGATGGTGGAAACCCTCAAGAAGTCCGTGGCGGAGGATGGACGTATTCACACCACCTACGCTCAGAACATTGCTGCTACGGGCCGGATCTCCTCGAACAACCCCAACCTGCAGAACATCCCGGTCCGCAGCGAAGAAGGACGCCGGGTCCGTGGGATCTTCGTGGTCAGCGATGGGTATGAATGCCTGCTGTCCGCTGACTACTCACAGATCGAAATGCGCATCATGGCCCACCTCTCCGGTGACGAGGCACTGATCCAGGCCTACAGGGACGGCGAGGACCTGCACCGCTTCGTGGGCTCGCGGATCTTTAACGTCCCTCCTGCCGAAGTCACCAGCGCGATGCGTTCCAAGGTGAAGGCGATGTCCTACGGCCTCGCTTACGGGCTGACCTCGTTTGGCCTCTCAAAGCAGCTGGAGATTTCCGTGGACGAGGCCAGGACCCTGATGAAGGACTACTTCGATCGTTTCGGCGGTGTACGTGACTACCTCAGGGGCGTTGTGGACCAGGCGAGGGTAGACGGTTACACAGCCACCATTGAAGGTCGCCGCCGTTACCTCCCGGACCTCACCAGCACCAATCGCCAGGCCCGTGAAGCAGCCGAGCGGATTGCCCTGAACTCGCCCATCCAGGGTTCCGCCGCCGACCTGATCAAGCGCGCAATGCTGGGCGTCTCGGCCGAACTTGCAAGCCAGGGTTTGAAATCGCGGATGCTTCTCCAGGTCCACGATGAACTCGTCCTGGAGGTCGCACCGGGAGAGCGCGACGCGGTCGAAAAACTGGTAGTGGAGCAAATGGGGTCTGCTGCTGAGCTGTCAGTCCCGTTGGACGTTCAGCTCGGCGTAGGTTCCAGCTGGTACGAGGCCGGCCACTAGCCGCCGTAAGTTCCAAAGGTTCGCCGGAGGGCGCGCCGCCTCGATGGTGGCGCGCCCTCCGGCGTCTGGCTAGGCTCAGGGCGTGGCTGATCCCAATGAAAGTTATTCCGAAACGAACTCCACCGAGAAATATGCCGAAAAATACAGGGTGCAACAATTCCCTGCAGTAGCTGATCGTGAGGACCCTGCCTACTCCCGCTGTGCCGCATGGGTCCAGGCGGTCTCGCACGGCTTCCACCAGCACAGGCGCGACGACGACTACATCGCCAAGACCCTGGGGGCTTACCTCGCAGACCACCGCGAATTGACCGGGGTGTACATCGACGGTGACGTTCCCGAGCACGCTCTGGGTGCGGAGGTCCCGGTGGCAACGTACGGCACGATGCGAAAATCCCTGAACATCGGGTTTGGCAGACAACTTGAATCAAACCTGGTGACCAACGTGACCGTCCGTGGAACGCACCGGCGCAAAGGGCTGCTCCGGGGCATGATCACCGCTGACCTTGCGGGCGCAAAGGACGATGGTCTCGCCATGGCAGCGCTGACCGCCTCAGAGGGTTCCATCTACGGCCGCTTCGGTTTTGGCGTGGCTACATTTGAACGCAGCATCAAGGTCGATACGAGTCCTCGTTTCCGTCTCAAGGGGCCGGCGACGGGAACGGTAGAGGTGGCGGATCCGGCCGTGCTCCTGGACGTTGCGCCGCAGGTCTTCGGCCACGTCCAGCGGGCGACTCCTGGTTCAGTGGACCGTCAGGAGTACTATCGCTTGCTGGCTTCCGGAGCAATCGGTCATGACGGGAAGCCGGACACTGCTGTCAGAAGCGCCCTGCACTACAACGCCTCCGGGACCCCGGACGGCTACGTTTCCTATCGTTTCAAGGGCTGGGATGCCAGGCCCTACACCATGGAAATTGTGGACCTCGTTGCTGGTACCAATGCGGCCTATCTAGATCTCTGGCGCTTCCTTGGGAGCATCGATCTCATTGACCAGGTGACCTGGTCCGAGGCTCCCGTGGATGATCCGTTGACCTGGGCCCTGGAAGATCCCAGATGCATAGACTCCTCGGACGTGCGGGACATGTTGTGGCTACGGATCCTGGACGTCCCGGCAGCGCTGTCCGCCCGCCGGTACCCTGTTGCCGGAAAGCTCGTCATGGAGGTCTCGGATACCCTTGGTATGGCTGGTGGCACGTGGGCGTTGGAGTCCGACGGCGGTGCTACCGCGGCCGTCACCGAGGCATCCGGCCAGGAACCCGATCTGTGCATGGATGTCGCCGATCTCGCGTCCATCTATCTTGGTGCTGTGTCCCCAGTGACGCTCACTGCTGCCGGGCGGATGAGTGAAGGCAAGCCCGGTGCCGCGTTCGCAGCCCAGCAGCTTTTTGCTGTGGAACGGCCGGCACACTGCCTCACGCATTTCTAGAAAAAAGCTCCTGCAAGAAGCACCTTCACAACAAACTCAAATGCTCAATAGACAAGGACATCCATGGGGGATTCCAAGCGGCGGCCGTTGGCCGGCCGGCGTTCAGTGCTGCTTGGAATGGCGGGGCTGGTAACTGCAGCCCTGGCGGCTTGCGCGGACAACGGGAGGGCGGCGCTCCCGGACGCCGCCGGACCAGGGCAGTCGACGCCTGGCACCCCACCGAACGGTCCCGGATCCGGCCCTGCCACGCCACCGCCCTCCATCGCCGCGCTGTCCAGCGAGCAGGCTGCTGCCGCCCTCGCAGCCAAACCCGGCAGCGGTGAGGGAGGCAGCGGCGACACAGGCGACCAGACTCCAGTGCCGCCGTCGAACGCTCCCGCATCGCCAGCCGCAGTCCCAAGCAAGCCGCAGATCCTGGCCGAATTTGGACCCCTGCGGCCCCAGGAGTGGGGCCTTCACGTTACGGGTGTGGTGAACAATTCTGCCTCCCGGCATGTGGCCCTCACGTTCGATGCCTGCGGCGGTCCCGGCGGAACCGGCTGTGACCACAAATTGCTGAAGTCCCTTCGCAGCCTCAACGTCCCGGCCACCCTTTTCATTAACAGCCGTTGGATTGCCGCGAACAGGTCACTTGCCGCGGAACTGGCCGCCGACCCCTTGTTCGAGCTCGCGAACCACGGCACACTCCACCTGCCCTTGTCAGTCAATGGAAAGTCCGCCTACGGCATTGCCGGAACGGCAAACCCGGCCGCAGTGTACGAGGAATTGATGGGCAACCAGGCCCTGATGCTTGAGTTGACCGGTGTGTCCCCGCGCTTCTTCCGGCCAGGAACGGCGTTCTACGACGAAGTTGCTGCGAGCATGACCCGCAGGCTCGGGATACTCCCGGTCAACTTCACGGTAAACGGCGACGGCGGGGCCACCTTTGCTCCGGCTACCGTCGCCGGAGAACTGGCCAAGGCAGCGGCGGGAGACATCGTCATCTCGCACTTCAACAGGCCGGGCGCGGGAACCGCAGAGGGCTATGCGAGGGCTTTGCCTCGCTTGCTGGACCGCGGGGTTACGTTCGCGCGGCTCGGAGACGTCCTGCCTGTGTGAAGGCCTTCTCTGGTCCTCCCGGGGTCCTTTTGACCCTGCTTTGCAGATACGACTAGAATAAACGGGCGTGTACTACGTGCATGCGTCCATTTTGTATTAATCCACAAATCAGGATGACCCGGTATTTTGCCGTGTTCTGCCGTCCGGACCCGGACGGCAGCGGTTTGCCTGACCGACACACTATCCACAACGGAGCCCCTACTACATGACCATCACCTCCACCGAGAAGCCCGGTACCCCCGTAGTCGCCATTAACGACATCGGTACCGCTGAGGACTTCCTCGCAGCTGTCGACGCCACCATCAAGTACTTCAACGACGGTGACCTCGTCGAAGGTACCGTCGTCAAGGTCGACCGCGACGAAGTCCTGCTCGACATCGGTTACAAGACCGAAGGTGTCATCCCTTCCCGCGAGCTTTCCATCAAGCACGACGTTGACCCCGGCGAAGTTGTTGCCGTTGGCGATCAGGTCGAAGCTTTGGTTCTCACCAAGGAAGACAAAGAAGGCCGTCTGATCCTCTCCAAGAAGCGTGCTCAGTACGAGCGCGCCTGGGGCGACATCGAGAAGGTCAAGGAAGAAGACGGCGTCGTTACCGGTACCGTCATCGAGGTTGTCAAGGGTGGCCTCATCCTGGACATCGGCCTGCGCGGCTTCCTGCCCGCATCCCTCGTCGAGATGCGTCGTGTCCGCGACCTCGCTCCGTACATCGGTCAGCAGATCGAAGCCAAGATCATCGAGCTGGACAAGAACCGCAACAACGTTGTGCTGTCCCGCCGTGCATGGCTCGAGCAGACCCAGTCCGAGGTCCGCTCCACGTTCCTCAACAAGCTGGAAAAGGGCCAGGTTCGTCCCGGCGTCGTTTCCTCCATCGTCAACTTCGGTGCATTCGTGGACCTTGGCGGCGTAGACGGCCTCGTTCACGTTTCCGAGCTCTCCTGGAAGCACATCGACCACCCGTCCGAGGTTGTCGAGGTTGGCCAGGAAGTCACCGTCGAGGTCCTCGAAGTGGATCTGGACCGCGAGCGTGTCTCCCTGTCGCTCAAGGCTACGCAGGAAGACCCGTGGCAGACCTTCGCCCGCACCCACGCCCTCGGCCAGGTTGTTCCGGGTAAGGTCACCAAGCTGGTTCCGTTCGGTGCGTTCGTTCGCGTCGAAGACGGCATCGAAGGCCTCGTTCACATCTCCGAGCTGGCTGTCCGCCACGTTGAGCTCGCCGAGCAGGTTGTCTCCGTTGGCGACGAACTGTTCGTCAAGGTCATCGACATCGACCTCGAGCGTCGTCGCATCTCCCTCTCCCTCAAGCAGGCTAACGAGGGCGTTGACGCTGACAGCACCGAGTTCGATCCCGCTCTGTACGGTATGGCCGCTGAGTACGACGAAGAGGGCAACTACAAGTACCCCGAGGGCTTCGACCCCGAGTCGAACGAATGGCTCGAAGGCTACGAGACCCAGCGCGCCGCTTGGGAGCAGCAGTACGCTGACGCCCAGACCCGTTGGGAAGCCCACAAGAAGCAGGTTGCACAGCACGCTGCTGACGACGCTGCCGCTGCAACGTCCGGTGAGAGCGATTCCGGCACCACCAGCTACTCCTCGGAGCCGGCTGCTGCTGAGTCCAACGCCGGCACCCTCGCGTCCGACGAAGCTCTCGCAGCACTGCGCGAGAAGCTGACCGGCAACTAATTCCGCCACCCCTCACGGGATGCGCTGAATAGCCAAAGAAGGACCCCTGCCATGCGGCAGGGGTCCTTCTGCTTAAGCCAAGTGGAACGAGCCCCGGCTACCGGAGCGCCAGCGGCGGAGTGACCTCATCGGCGCTGGCCTGCGACAGCGCCACGGCAAGCAATTCCTTGAGCATTTCCTCGTCAACGTGGGCCAGTGCCACTTGGGGTTCCACAGTTGATTCAGGGCACATCGATCCACTCCGTTCCTTGCGGACTCAGCGCGCCGGTGCCTGCAGTGAGGGCCGCTACACGGGAATGCGCGTCCGCGATGGCATCGCTGTTGTCCGCCAGCGCGACCCGGAGGACCGTGTGCTTGGCTTCATAACTGGTGTTCGCCATGACAAAGCCGGAGCCGCGCAGTTCGTTCTCCAACCGTCCGGCGTCCGCGTGCGGCACGTCGATCTCACAAAGCCGCAGCCGCCGACGCTGCACCAGGGGCGCCAGTTCCAAAGCTGCAGATACCGATTCGAAGTAGGCACGGACCAGCCCGCCCGCGCCCAGGAGGATTCCGCCGAAATAGCGGACGACGACGACGCTTACGTCGCTAAGGTCCGTCACCCCGAGCGCGGTCTCACGCTTGAGCAGTGCCTCCAGCATGGGGATACCCGCCGTGCCCGACGGTTCGCCGTCGTCACTGGAACGTTGAATCATCCTGTCCGGACCCACAACGAAAGCCGAACAGTGGTGCCGTGCGTCATGGAACTCGCGTCGCAGCGCAGCCACCAGGGAGCGTGCAGTATCTTCGTCCGGCGAGCGGCGGAGGACTGTGATGAAGCGGGAACGCCGGATCTCCAGTTCGTGTCGGAAATCCGGACCCTCAGCCAGCGTTGTGTAACTGGTTGCACGGCTGTCATCCTCAATTTCCACCGCTTCAGTCTAGTGTGGAGGGGTGTTGAAGATTGGGCTGACGGGCGGTATCGCCTCAGGAAAATCGCTGGTGGCTGCCAGACTTCAGGAGTTGGGGGCTGTGCTCATTGATGCTGACCTCATTGCCAGGCAAGTGGTGGAACCCGGAACTCCGGGCCTCGCTCGTGTAGTAGAGGCTTTTGGGCCAGGGATCCTGGGCCCTGACGGGAGACTGGATCGGCCCGCCCTTGGCGCCATAGTTTTCCAGGATCCCTCGCGGCGGGAAGTACTCAATGGCATCATCCATCCGTTGGTTCGGGAGTCAGCAGCGGCAATCGTCGCCGAAGCCGCGGATGAGGACATTCTGGTCCAGGACATTCCCTTGTTGGTTGAGACAGGGCAGGGGAGCGCTTTCCATCTGGTCATTGTGGTGGACGCCCCCGATGAGGTGCGGATTCAACGCATGGTGGGTCTTCGTGGAATGAGCCTGGAGGACGCGCGTTCCCGAATGGCGGCCCAAGCCAGCCAGGAGGCAAGGAACGCTGTTGCGGACATCGTCCTGGAAAATTCCGGCAGCCGGGAGGAACTGCTCGCCACAGTGGATGCCTTGTGGTTCGGGCGATTGGTGCCTTTTGCAGATAATTGCCGGCGTGGAGTTCGTGCCCGGCGGACAAAGGGTCCTGTCCTGTCCGCCTCGAGAACCGGCTGGGGCCTGGAAGCGGCCAGGCTCTGCTCACGCATCCAGGCGGCAGCACCGGAGGACATCCTTGCCGTGGACCACATTGGGTCAACGTCCGTGCCCGGATTGGCCGCCAAGGATGTCATAGACCTTCAAGTGACTGTTGCCGACCTTGAGGTGGCGGATCGCATTGCACCGCGTCTGGGCGCAGCAGGATACCCACGTGTTCCCGGCGTTTTCGCTGACACCCCGAAGCCGTCGGAACCTGATCCAGCCCAATGGCAGAAGCGCTTCCATGCCAACGCGGATCCGGGACGCCCGACGAACCTGCATGTGCGCGTTGCCGGCTCGCCCGGCTGGAGATACGCCCTGCTGTTCCGTGACTGGTTGAGGGCGGAACCTTCTGCCGTTGCCCTGTATGAAGCGCACAAGCGCCAGCTTGCTGCACAGCATGCCACCGACCCCGGCACCGCTGCCTATGCCGATGCCAAAGAACCCTGGTTCACGGATGTGGCCTGGCCGCTGATGGATGAGTGGGCAAGCGTCACCGGCTGGCAACCGCCGTCGTATTCTTCTATTGCAGCGGGACATAAATCCGGACAATAACTGTCGGGGTGCGGGGGTAGATTGGTGTCATGAGCCTTGCCCAGGAGATCAACCGTGTCGTCGCGCCCTTCGAAGTCGTCAGCGATTACAAACCCGCCGGCGACCAGCCGGCGGCCATTGCGGAACTGACAGAACGCATCAACAACGGCGAGAAGGATGTCGTCCTTCTCGGCGCTACTGGTACGGGCAAGAGCGCCACCACAGCCTGGCTTATTGAGCAGGTGCAGCGTCCCACGCTGGTCATGGTTCAAAACAAGACCCTGGCAGCCCAGCTGGCCAACGAGTTCAGGGAACTCCTGCCCAACAATGCAGTGGAGTACTTCGTCTCGTACTACGACTACTACCAGCCGGAAGCGTACGTACCGCAGACGGATACGTTCATCGAAAAGGACTCCTCGGTCAATGAGGAAGTCGAGCGACTTCGGCACTCGGCCACTAACGCGCTGCTGACCCGGCGCGACGTCATCGTAGTAGCCACAGTCTCCTGTATCTACGGCCTGGGAACACCCGAAGAGTACATCGCGGGCATGGTGACGCTCACCAAGGGCGCCGAAATGAACCGGGACCACCTCCTTCGCAAGTTCGTTTCCATGCAGTACGCGCGCAATGACATGGACTTCCACCGGGGCACCTTCCGCGTCCGTGGTGACACTGTAGAGATCATTCCCATGTACGAGGAACTCGCACTCAGAATCGAATTTTTCGGCGACGAAATCGAGAACATCTACACGCTGCATCCGGTCACCGGCGAGGTTATCCGCGAGGAAACCGAGATGTACGTCTTCCCGGCTTCCCACTACGTGGCCGGCCCGGAACGAATGGGCCGTGCGATCACGGCCATCGAAGACGAACTCGCCGAGCGCCTGAAGGTGCTGGAGAGCCAGAACAAGCTGGTGGAAGCCCAGCGCCTGCGGATGCGGACCACCTACGATCTCGAAATGATGCAGCAGATGGGTTTCTGCAACGGCATCGAGAATTACTCCCGGCATATTGACGGCCGTGCAGGCGGTACGGCACCGCACTGCCTGCTGGACTACTTCCCTGACGACTTCCTCCTGGTCATCGACGAATCCCACGTCACCGTCCCGCAAATCGGCGCCATGTACGAGGGGGACATGTCCCGCAAGCGCACGCTGGTGGACCACGGCTTCCGGCTGCCCTCGGCCATGGACAACAGGCCTTTGAAGTGGGACGAGTTCCTTGAACGCATCGGCCAGACCGTTTACTTGTCGGCCACGCCCGGCAAGTACGAGCTCGGGAAGGCAGACGGCACTGTCCAGCAGATCATCCGGCCCACTGGACTCATCGATCCCGAGGTGATCGTGAAGCCCACCAAGGGACAGATCGATGACCTCCTGGGTGAAATCCGCCAGCGTACAGAACGCGATGAACGCGTCCTGGTCACCACTTTGACCAAGCGGATGGCCGAAGACCTCACGGACTACCTCCTGGGCCACGGCGTCAAAGTCCAGTACCTCCACTCCGACGTCGATACTCTTCGACGGGTCGAGCTACTGCGTGAGCTGCGGATGGGTGTCTTTGACGTCCTGGTCGGCATCAACCTCCTGCGTGAAGGCCTGGACCTGCCTGAAGTCTCGCTGGTCAGCATCCTGGATGCGGACAAGGAAGGCTTCCTGCGTTCCTCCACCTCCCTCATCCAGACGATTGGCCGCGCCGCCCGAAACGTGTCTGGCCAGGTCCACATGTACGCGGACAGGATCACGGACTCCATGGCCCACGCCATTGAGGAAACCAACCGTCGCCGTGCCATCCAGGTCAAGTACAACACCGACAACGGCGTTGACCCCCAGCCGCTTCGGAAGAAGATCGCCGATATCACGGACCAACTGGCACGCGAAGATGCCGATACCCAGGAGCTCCTGAACAACAACAGGCTCGCCAAGGGAGCCAAACGTACATCGGGCAGCAAGGGTGCAGCCACCGTCCGGAAGGACGGGCTGGCCGCGGCTCCCGCCGAAGACCTGGTTGGCCTCATCGAACAACTCACGGAACAGATGCACGGGGCCGCTGCCGAGCTGCAGTTCGAGGTCGCTGCACGAATCCGTGACGAAGTGGGGGAGTTGAAGCGGGAATTGCGTCAAATGCAGTCCGCAGGGCACGCCTAAGGTAAGGTTATGGTCACGTAGGGGAGTATCCCAAGCACTACGTCCGTCAGCACGCAAGGCACAGATGCCTCGCCGGACTTAGTGGGCCGCTGAATGTGCATTCACCGCACTGGCAGGCCGGAGAGACTTACACCGCTTTCCCGTACCCTGCGAAAGGCCCACATTAATGGAGCTTCCAATCTGGTTTGAGGTCGGCTCATTCGTCGCCCTCGGTATCATCTTGCTCATCGACCTCCTCCTGGTGGTCAAGCGTCCCCACGAACCATCAATGAAGGAAGCCGGCCTCTGGGTCACCTTCTATGTTGCCTTGGCCTTGGTCTTTGCCGGTGCCATGTTCTACTTCACCGGCCCCGAATACGGCAGCCAGTTCGTCGCTGGCTGGGTTACTGAATACAGCCTGAGCATCGACAACCTGTTCGTCTTCATCATCATCATGGCCCGCTTCTCCGTGCCCCGGAAATACCAGCAGGAAGTGCTGATGGTGGGCATCATCATCGCACTGGTCCTCCGCGGTATTTTCATCGCCTTGGGCGCGGTAGTCATCGAGCAGTTCAGCTGGATCTTCTACATCTTCGGCGCGTTCCTGCTGTGGACTGCCTGGAAGCAGGCCACGGATTCCGGTGAAGACGAAGAAGAAGGTGCTGAGAACCCGCTGGTTGCGCGGCTGCGCAAGGTCCTGCCGATGTCTGAAAAGTTCGACGGCGGCAAGCTGCGGACCACGGTAAACGGCAAGAAGGTCTTCACCCCGATGCTGATCGTCTTCGTGACCATCGGCATGACCGACCTCCTGTTCGCGGTGGACTCCATTCCCGCGATCTTCGGCCTGACCCAGAGTGCCTTCATCGTCTTCACAGCCAACATCTTCGCGCTCATGGGCCTGCGCCAGCTGTACTTCCTGCTGGGTGGACTGATGAGCCGCCTGATCTACTTGAAGCACGCCCTGTCAGTCATTCTTGCCTTCATTGGCGTCAAGCTCGTCCTGCACGCTATGCACGTCAACGAGCTTCCTTTCATCAACAACGGCCACCACATCGAGTGGGCTCCGGAGATTCCCACCTTCGTTTCGTTGGCAGTCATTATCGGCACGATCGTCGTAGCCGTCGTGGCCAGCTTGCTCAGCCCGGCGGCCCGCCAGTCCAAGCTGGACGCGCGGTTGGAAGAGGACGCGAAGAAGAGCTTGAGCGAAGCAGAGTAACCGGGCTGTGAAAGTTGTAGTCTCGTGAAGTGACTACCACTTCTACTACGGCGCTGGACCCCCAACGGGTTCAGCGCCGTACTGTTTTCCTGCTCAGCTCGGCCCAGCTCCTCAGCGGAATTGGTAACGGCGCAACGTTATCCATTGGATCGCTCCTGGCCGTGGATCTGTCCGGATCCGAGGCGTGGGCGGGATCGATCACTACTGTGCTGACCCTCGCGGCTGCATTGACCGCTCTGCCACTGGCACGGCTGGCCGAGGCACGCGGACGGCGGGTGGGCCTGGTCTCCGGCCTGGTCGCTGCGATGATCGGGGCGCTTCTGGTGATGGCATCCGTGGTGGGTGAATCTTTCCCCCTGCTCCTGCTCGCTGCCGGTTTTCTCGGCCTTGGTACAGCCGCCAACCTTCAAGCGAGATTCGCCGCCGTCGACCTCGCCCACGCTGAGCACCGCGGCAGATCACTGTCCACTGTTGTCTGGGCAATCACGATCGGCGCTGTGGCCGGTCCAAACCTCATCCAGCCCGGTGCCGCTGTGGGGGCCGCGTTGGGCCTGCCGCCCATTGCCGGGCCTTTCGTCTTCTCGGCCGCAGGTCTGTTCTTGGCGGCGGTGCTGCTGTTTGCCGGTTTGCGGCCCGACCCGTTGCTGCTGGCCCGGCGGTTGGCGTCGGAGTCCGCAGGCACGGGAAACCGCCCTGCCAGGGGCACTATCCGCTCCGGCCTTCAGGCTGTTCGTTCCTCGCCGCGGGCCATCCTTGCGCTTTCAGCCGTGGTCGCCGCCCACGGCGTCATGGTGGCCATAATGTCCATGACCCCCTTGCACCTGCAGCAGCTGGTGGGCGGTTCACACGCCGGCCATCACGGCGGAACAACTGACAGCACCGACGCCCTGGTTGTCATTGGGCTGACCATTTCGCTGCATATCGCCGGTATGTTCGCGTTGTCGCCGCTCTGGGGTTGGCTGACGGACAAAGCCGGGCGCATCCAGACCATCGCCATGGGCCACGGACTTCTGCTGGTGGCAGTGCTGATCGCTGGAATCGGCCAGCAAGAACCCGTGCTGGTCACTACTGGGCTGATCATCCTCGGCCTTGGATGGTCCGCCGCGACCATCGCAGGATCCACCCTCCTTGCGGAGAGCGTCGCCGGAGAACAGAGGGTAACCGTGCAGGGCGTTTCCGATACGCTCATGGGCGCAGCGGGTGCAACGGGCGGCGCTACGTCCGGACTTGTCCTCGCCTGGCTCGGCTACGAAGGGCTGAACATAGCCGCCGGCGTGCTGGCCGCCGTAATGCTGGCCTTCACGGCCGTCACCGCGGCCCGGGTGCGCGGTTCAAACCCCGTGTAGGAACAATTCCGGTGTAGGAACAATCCCCCTGTAGGGAACGCGCGGGGTTAGCGGGAACCCCGCACCAGCCCGAAGAGCCGCCCAAAGATGCCTTCGCCGTCTTCCCCTATGCCGTCATGGTGGAAGTCGTCCGTGACCCAGGTTTGAAGCCCACGGACTGCCGCGGCGGTTTCCATTGAGAGGTCATGGTCCACGTAGATGTCGTTTTTGTAGACGGCGGCTGCCACTGGAACCTTGTTGACCGCCAACTGCTGGTGGTCGTACAGGGGACACCAGTCCGACTTGGCAGCAAGCAAGGCAGCTACGTCGTGGAGCGGGATCAGTGCCGGATCCTGTTCGAAGTACCAGGGGTAGACCATTTCTCCCGTGAGCAGGGGTGCCTCTGCTCCCGGCTTGAACTCCGGGAATCCTTCCAGCACGCGCCACGCTGCCCAGGCCGTGGCCTCGCCCTGCCCGTAGATCGCTTCATGGAGGACCGCGTACAAGGGGTTCCCTGCGCGGCTCACGAGGCTCCTTACTTGCTCCAGGAACACTTCCGACAGACGTTCACCCAAAGGTGTTTCGATGAAAGCGTCCTCCAGGAGGTAGTGCAGGGAGTCCACTCGCGTGTTGCCGCCAAGGAACGATCCCACCATCTGGAACCGCTCGGGCGTCAGCCGTTCTCCGCTGGCCAGGAACTCCTCATGCTGTTCGAGGTGGCGGACGATCCTGGTGACAGTTTCGCGGTCTTCCGGATACCAGGCGAAGTACTCCGCGTTCCGCTCCGCCACCCGCCGGAAAGTGGCACGGTACACGCGCTCGGCGGGGCCGTGCAGCGGAGCAAGTCCTCCAGTGATGAGGACCTCCCGCAGCCCTTTCGGGGCGAAGGACAAATAGGTCAACGCGCAGAATCCACCAAAGCTCTGGCCCAGCACTGACCATGGTCCGGAATCCAAAGCATGGCGGATGAACTCGGCGTCGGCCACGATCGAATCGGCCCGGAAGTGAGTCAGGTAGTCAGCCTGGGCTGCGGCGTCACCGCGGAGTACCAAGGATTGTCGCTCCACAGGTGTGGAAAGGCCTGTGCCGCGCTGGTCCAGCATCAGGATCCGAAAATCCTTGGCCGCTGCCTTCATCCACCCTGAAAGGGACGTGACGCGGTTCCCGCGCCCGCCAGGTCCTCCTTGGAGGAACAGCAACCATGGAAGTTTGGCGGCCTCCTCCTCTGAGTGATCGGTGGAGGAATACTCCCGTGCGAACACAGTGATTGTTTCGCCGGTGGTCTGGTCATCCATGGCGGATTTAGCCGAACCATGGTCCAGGGGGACCGTGAAGTAGTGCTCGGCGGTTCGGAGGCCTCGGAATTCGTGCCGGGCGCGGATGCGGTGAGCGTCGGTCAGGGCTCGCGTCTCAGCCATGGGCAAGAGCCTTGTTGCTTGTGCTGGCACCTGCTCCGAACGCTTCCAGCGCCTCGCCGGTGAGCCTGAACGTAGACCACTCCTCCATGGGGAAGGCGCCAAGGTTCTTATAGAACTTGATGGACGGTTCGTTCCAGTCCAGGACGCTCCATTCCACCCGGGCATAGCCGCGTTCGACGGCGGTCGCGGCCAGATGCTGCAGGAGCGCCTTGCCGTGGCCCTCGCCACGCGCGTCCGGAACGACGTAGAGGTCTTCCAGGTAGATGCCGTGAACACCTTCCCACGTTGAGTAATTCAGGAACCACAGGGCAAAGCCCTGCACTGTACCAGCAGCATTACAGGCCATGCTCGCGTACACCCGCGGGTTCTCTCCGAACAACGCCTCGGTCAGCAGCTCCGGGGTATTCCTGACGGCGTCGGGTTCCTTTTCATAGATCGCAAGATCGTGGATCATGCGCAGTATTGTGGGAACGTCTTCAACGGTGGCAGGGCGGATTACACTCATGCATCAGAGCTTACTAGGGGCCGGGCTTACCGGGGGTCGGCCGCCTACCGCCAACGTAGCGCGGAGGAACCGTACGTGACGGGCGGTCCTTGATAACGAACGGGAACACCATCCACCATGATGGGCGGGCCGACGTACCGGAGACGGCCGTAGGGGCTGTCTACCTCGTGGTAGTCGGGCTCTGGCAGCTCGACGTCAGTCCCGGTGCCCGTCGGAAGGAGAAGTAGCTCTTCCGCTGTCCGGGCCAGCGAAAGCCGCGCCGTTCCGCCACGCCCCGTACCCAGTCGCTGGGTCAGCAAAGCGAACACGGCCGCCGCAAGGCCATAACCCGTGGAGTGATCCAGTGCCTGCACCGGCAGCGCGCCGGGCCTCCACCCGCCGTCGTCGAAATGGCCATAT
Organism: Arthrobacter sp. 21a14; assembly: GCA_050627125.1. Lineage (GTDB taxonomy): Bacteria > Actinomycetota > Actinomycetes > Actinomycetales > Micrococcaceae > Arthrobacter. The sequence continues at coordinate 3,536,448 of CP192487.1, forward strand.
CGGTCAGCTATGCCGCATGCTGCCTGCACCAGGCTGTCAAAGCCACGTCGCCGCTGCCAGGGACCTCCGTGGCCCCATGCGCTCAACGCCACTACTACGAGATCGGCGCGGCGCAGCAGCAGCGCGTCAGGGGTCAATCCAAAACGATCCAGCCCGCCGTCGCGATACCCCATGACCACCACGTCTGCCGTCTCCAGGAGGCGCATGACCGCAGCCAGATCGTCCGGATTCCGGAAGTCTGCTTCGGCGCTGCGCTTGTCAAAGCCTGAGTCAATGAAGGCGTCTGTCAGCTCCGGAAGGTGCGCAGGGTCTATCCGGAGGACGTCCGCGCCCAGGGCGCCAAGGAGCCGGGTTGCCACCGGGCCGGCAATGACGCGGGTCAGGTCAAGGACTTTGAGACCTGCCAAAGGGCGGTCTGGAACCACGGAAGGAACCCACGACGACGGGCGGCTTGGTTCCGTGGATGGTCCCAGGTGGCCGAAACTGATCCACGGCCCCTCACTGGCCGCTTCAATCATAGGAGCGGCTGCCCACTCTTCCCTGGTACGGACGGCGGCGGCCACGCCGTTGTTGCCAGTAATAAGGTCTTCGGCTTCCAAAGACGTCATTGCCAGTAATGCGCGGTCCACATCGGCAGGTTCGCTGGCCGAGACCGCCTCCATAAGCCGGGCCGCGTGGTGTGGATAGTTGGCGTGAAGGCGGATCCAGCCGTCAGCTGTTCTTCGAAAACCGGACAAGGGAGCGAACCCTTCAGGTTTCTGGCCACCTACGCGCAGGTGCCCCAGGGAATCGAACGCAGCGGCCGTGGGTCCGGCGGCCACCGAATACCTGTGCGTCGTTCCCGTCAAGGCGTTCAGGGCCGTAGCTGCAGCCCGCACCGCGCCCAAAGCCAGGCCTTCCACGTCCAGTGCAGGGACGCCATCTCCGGAGGCCCACCATCGTCGCGATCCGGTCCAAGGAGCTGTAGGTTGTGCGCTCATTACCTTCAGCGCCCGCAAGCTGCTGCCGAGATCGGGGACGGATTCCATGGGAGGCCTCCTTCAGCCGTTTGACACTCAGCGGATTGGCTTATTGCCGTATGGCCCTCAGGGGATTGGCTTAGAGCCGATTGACGTTCGTCACGCGAACCACCGCGGTGCCCGTCTCATCGGAAGCCGCGAGGTCCACTTCGGCGGAGATGCCCCAGTCGTGGTTTCCGGCGGGGTCATCGAAGATCTGGCGGACCCGCCACGTGCCGGGTTCCTCGGTGATGATGAGCAATCCGGGGCCTCGGGCATCGGGGCCCGTGCCGATGTCATCGTGTTCATCGAAGTAGTCGTCCAGAACCTCTTCCCAGCGTCCGGCGTCCCAGCCGGCGTCGGCGTCCAGCTCACCCAGGGCGGCAGAGTCTTCGTCCGCGAAGAGCTCCACCCTGCGGAACATTTCGTTCCGGACCATGACCCGGAAAGCCCTGATGTTCGTGGTCAAAAGCGGCGGCGGTGGCGGGGGAGCGTCATGCGGTGTTGGCGTAAGCCCTGAGGTGAGCTCCTCCCACTCATCAAGGAGGCTGGAGTCCACTTGCCGGACAAGTTCACCCAGCCAGGCGATGAGGTCTTCAAGATCCTCGCGCAGCAAGTCCTGGGGCACGGTCTGCCTGAGTGCACGGAATCCATCCGCCAAGTAGCGCAGAACGATGCCTTCGGAGCGGGCCAGGCCATAGAACTGCACAAACTCTCCGAAGTTCATGGCACGTTCATACATGTCGCGGATGATGGATTTAGGGGCCAACTCGAAGTCGCCCACCCATGGGGCAGCCTTTCGGTACACCTCGAAGGCTTCACCGAGAATCTCCGCCAAGGGCATCGGGTACGTCACGTCGTCGAGCATGGCCATGCGCTGGTCATATTCGATGCCGTCAGCCTTCATGGCGGCAACCGCCTCGCCACGGGCCTTCTTCTGCTGCGCAGAGAGAATCTGGCGCGGCTTCTCCAACGTGGCCTCGATAACCGAAACAACGTCCAGCGCGTACGACGGCGACTCTGGATCCAACAGTTCCAGCGCGGCAAGCGCAAACGGCGAAAGCGGCTGGTTGAGGGCGAAGTTGGCCTGCAAGTGGACCGTCAAGCGGACAGAACGGCCTTCGGATTGTTGTTCATCTTCAGGAATGCGTTCAACCACACCCGCGGCCAGCAGTTCGCGGTAAATGCCCAACGCCTTCTTCATGAGTTTCAACTGCGCCGGGCGGGTCTCGTGGTTTTCGCTGAGCAAGCGCCGGGTCGCCTGGAAAGGATCTCCGGGGCGTTCCATAAGGTTAAGGAGCATCGCGTGGGTGACCGTGAAACTCGACGTAAGGGGCTCCGGAACCGACTCCACCAGCCGCTTGAAGGTTGATTCACCCCAGGAAACGAAACCTTCCGGTGGCTTCTTCTTGACCACTTGGCGAAGCTTCTTCTGGTCGTCGCCGAACTTTGCCGTGGCCTTTGCCATGGCCTTGGCATTCTCCACTACGTGATCCGGAGCCTGAACCACCACGGTGCCGGCGGTATCGTATCCTGCGCGACCAGCCCGGCCGGCAATTTGGTGGAACTCACGCGGGTTGAGCACCCGGGTGCGTACGCCGTCGTATTTACTCAAGGCCGTCAACAGAACCGTGCGAATGGGCACGTTGATGCCTACGCCCAGGGTGTCAGTGCCGCAGATGACCTTCAGGAGCCCGGCTTGTGCCAGTTGCTCCACCAAGCGGCGGTACTTGGGCAGCATGCCGGCGTGATGCACGCCGATGCCATGGCGGACCAGCCGGTTGAGTGTCTTTCCGAAGCCCGCGGCGAACCGGAAGCCTGCGATGAGCTCTGCGATGCGGTCCTTTTCTGCCCGACTGCACATATTTATGCTCATCAGGTTCTGGGCACGCTCGATCGCTTCTGCCTGGCTGAAGTGCACAACGTAGACGGGGACCTGCTTGGTGGAGAGCAGTTCTTCCAGGGTCTCGTGGACCGGCGTGAGGTGATAGTAGTAATGCAGTGGAATCGGACGCTCCGCAGAGCTGACGGTCGTGGTGGGCCTCCCGGTGAGCTCAGTGAGGCCGGCTTCGAAACGGCTGACGTCGCCCAGCGTCGCGGACATGAGCAGGAACTGGGCCTGGGGGAGTTCAAGCAGGGGAACCTGCCAGGCCCATCCGCGCTGGGGATCGGAGTAGAAGTGGAATTCATCCATGATCACAGCGCCAAGTTCCGCGGAAGCTCCCTCGCGGAGGGCAATATTGGCCAGGATCTCGGCGGTGCAGCAAATAATCGGCGCATCCTGGTTTACGCCGGAGTCGCCCGTAATCATGCCAACGTTTTCGGCACCGAAGATCTCGCAGAGCGCGAAGAACTTCTCCGAGACCAAAGCCTTGATGGGGGCGGTGTAGTAACTGCGTTGGCCACGGGCCATGGCCTCGAAGTGAGCTGCAATGGCGACCAGCGATTTACCCGAGCCCGTGGGCGTAGCCAGGATGACGTTGGCGCCGGAGGCGAGCTCCATGATGGCCTCGTCCTGAGCGGCGTACAACTGCAAGCCGCGGCCTTCTGTCCACTCAACGAACCGTGTATAGATCTCGTCCGGACCCAACGGGTTGGAGGGGGTGGAACCAGGGAGCTGCTCAAGAAGTTTCATTGGTTTCCAGCTTAGTGCCCGCACGGTTTAGGCTCGCCCCAGCACTGCTGCCAAACGCAAGGAGGCTTATATGAGGTGGGATCCGTCCAAGTATGTGGAGTTCGGCAATCACAGGGACAGGCCGTTCCATGACCTGGTGGCCAGGATCCAGGCTGAGTCGCCGCAGAAAGTGGTGGATCTTGGATGCGGCCCAGGTAACCTCACAGCCACGCTGGCTGTCCGCTGGCCTGATGCCCGCGTGGTCGGCCTCGATTCCTCCGGCGAAATGCTCGCGAAGGCAGCTGGACGGGCCCGGAATTCTGCCAACCTGGAATTCGAGCAGGCAGATATTGCTGACTGGCAGCCTGACCAGGAGACCGACGTCGTAGTAACCAATGCCGCGCTCCAGTGGGTTCCCGGGCACCAAGCCATGCTCGGTCACTGGTTAAGTGCACTTAAACCGGGCGCATGGTTCGCCCTGCAAGTGCCGGGAAACTTCACATCCCCTTCGCACACGCTCATGAGGGAGCTCGCCGAGTCACCCGAATGGTCCTCCCGCCTCGGCGGCGTTCTTCGGCATGAGGGCATTGTGGGCAGTCCAGCGGACTACCTGGGTATTATGCTCGACGCCGGATGTGCAGCGGACGCTTGGGAAACCACCTACCAGCAGCTGCTGCCGGGCAAGGACCCGGTCCTTGAATGGGTGCGGGGCACGGGACTGCGGCCCGTCCTGGCCGCCTTGTCTCCCGGCGACGCCGCCGACTTCGAGCAGGAATACTCTGCTTTGCTGCGTGAGGCGTATCCGGCCACAAGCCACGGGACGGTGTTCCCGTTCCGCCGGATCTTCGCGGTGGCCCGGAAAGACCTATGAGCCGCCAAGACCTGTTGCCGGTCGTAGCAATTAAGTTTCCAGCCGTCGGTGGCTTGTACCCTTTCCGCGTCGCTGGTCTAATTCTCGGCATGGACCATGGACGCTTCATTCAGCAGCAAACGCCCGCATGGGTCCCGGCGCCTGGCCGGTGTTCGCGATGACTGCCATGGACGGCTTCCCCGGGAACTGGCGCCCCAACACCAGCAGCGGAGTTGCCCTTTTTGAGCAGCTGAGGCTGCGCATCATCGAACTGGCAGACTCCGGGGTCCTCGCAGTTGGAGCGAAGCTCCCTCCGGTTCGCAACCTGGCGGGCGTGTTGGATGTTGCCCCACATACCGTGGCCCGCGCCTATAAGGAACTGGAGACTGCTGGCGTCGTCGCTACGAGGGGACGCAACGGCACCATCGTGTGTGCCCGGGATGACCGCTGGGGCGCGCTTGCGGAAGTCGCCGCCCAGTATGCTGCTGCGGCCAAAGCCCAAGGAGCGTCATTCGCGGAAGCTGTGCAGCTTCTTGCGGCCGCATATGACGCTGATTGATACCGATCAGTAGCATGTGAGGCACGACATGGAAATTCGAAGAAGTTTTCGATTAGCATTGGTAGGTGCCCAAAGCCTTAGCTGAAGATGCAGCCATCGATGCCCTGAAGAGCGTAGCCGTCGTTCCCGATACCAAGCCCACCAGGCCGGACCTGTCCCGGTTGGTAGTCAAGGGCGCACGTGAACACAACCTGCGCAATGTAGATCTGGACCTTCCCAGGGATGCGATGATCGTGTTCACGGGCCTTTCAGGTTCGGGCAAGTCCTCCTTGGCGTTCGATACGATCTTTGCCGAGGGACAGCGGCGGTACGTGGAATCGTTGTCCGCCTATGCCCGCCAGTTCCTGGGCCAGGTGGACAAGCCGGATGTGGACTTCATTGAGGGCCTGTCGCCGGCGGTGTCGATCGACCAGAAATCCACCAGCAAGAACCCTCGTTCCACCGTGGGCACCATCACGGAAATTTACGATTACATGCGTCTGCTCTGGGCGCGCGTAGGCCGCCCGCACTGCCCTGTCTGCGGCGAGCCCATCGCCCGGCAAACCCCGCAGCAAATCGTTGACCAGCTGTTGGAACTGGAAAAGGGCACACGATTCCAGGTTCTCGCTCCCGTAGTTCGCGGGCGCAAGGGCGAGTTCGTGGACCTCTTCAAGGAATTGACGGCCAAAGGCTATTCGCGCGCCCGGGTGGACGGCGAACTCGTCCAGCTCAGCGAGCCGCCCAAGCTTGGCAAGCAGTTCAAGCACACCATCGAGGTGGTAGTGGACCGCTTGGTGGTCAAGGAAGACATCAGCCAGCGGCTTACCGATTCCATTGAAACTGCCCTGGGCTTGGCAGAAGGCCGGGTGCTGATTGAGTTCGTGGACCTTGAGGCCGGGGACCCCGCACGTATTCGTGCCTTCTCCGAGAACCTCGCGTGCCCCAACGAGCACCCCTTGGCCATCGATGAAATCGAGCCACGCTCTTTCTCGTTCAACAACCCCTTTGGCGCCTGCTCAGCATGCAGCGGGATTGGAACCAGGCTTGAAGTAGACGAGGAACTGATTGTTCCCAATCCCGAGCTTTCCCTGGCACAGGGCGCCATCGCTCCCTGGTCCCTGGGTACCGCAACCACCGAGTACTGGAACCGCCTTCTGGAGGGCCTGGCCCACGAACTCGGCTTCTCCATGGACACGTCGTGGGAAAAGCTCCCCAAGGATGTCCGGAACACCGTGCTGCACGGCAAGGACCACAAGGTTGTGGTCCAGTATCGGAACCGGTTCGGCCGGGAACGCAAGTACAGCACCGGCTTTGAAGGTGCCATCCAGTATGTGCACCGCAAGCACGGCGAAACCGACTCGGATTGGGCGCGGGACAGGTACGAAGAGTACATGCGCCAGATTCCCTGCCCCGAGTGCAACGGTGCACGGCTCAACCCTGCCTCGCTGTCTGTGTTGATCAATGGCAAGTCCATCGCTGAAGTAGCGGCCCTTCCCATGCGTGAATGCGCATCGTTCCTGGGCAGCCTGACCCTGACCGACCGCGAGGCGCAGATTGCCCACCAGGTCCTGAAGGAAATCCAGGCCCGCTTGACGTTCCTTTTGGACGTGGGACTTGAATACCTGAACCTGGAACGTCCCTCCGGGACCTTGTCCGGCGGTGAAGCCCAGCGCATCCGCCTTGCTACGCAAATTGGTTCCGGCCTCGTGGGAGTCCTCTACGTCCTGGACGAGCCATCCATCGGCCTGCACCAACGCGATAACCGCCGCTTGATCGAGACGCTGACCCGCCTGCGGGACCTCGGCAACACCCTGATCGTGGTGGAGCATGACGAGGACACCATCCATGAAGCAGACTGGGTGGTTGACATTGGACCCGGCGCGGGCGAGCACGGCGGACAAGTGGTGCATTCAGGTACATACAAGGATCTGCTGGAGAACAAGGAGTCCTTGACGGGCGACTACCTGTCCGGCCGCCGCAAAATCGATATCCCGGCCAAGCGCCGCAAGTACGACAAAAAACGTGAGTTGAAGGTTGTCGGTGCCAGGGAAAACAACCTGGACAATGTGGATGCCACGTTCCCGCTGGGGCTCTTCACGGCAGTGACGGGCGTCAGCGGTTCGGGCAAGTCCACGCTGGTGAACGAGATCCTTTACAAGGTCCTCGCCAACAAGCTCAATGGCGCCAAGCAGGTTGCCGGACGGCACCGCAGCGTGAATGGCCTGGAGCACCTGGATAAGGTGGTCCACGTTGATCAGAGCCCCATCGGACGCACACCGCGCTCCAACCCGGCAACGTACACAGGCGTGTTCGACAACATCCGGAAACTGTTTGCTGAAACCACCGAAGCAAAGGTCCGCGGTTACCAGCCCGGGCGCTTCTCGTTCAACGTCAAGGGCGGCCGCTGCGAAGCATGCTCCGGAGATGGCACGTTGAAGATCGAAATGAACTTCCTGCCCGACGTCTACGTTCCCTGTGAAGTGTGCCACGGCGCCCGCTACAACCGTGAAACCCTTGAAGTGCATTACAAGGGAAAGACGATCGCCGACGTCCTTAACATGCCCATCGAGGAAGGCGCTGAATTCTTTGCTGCCTTCACGCCCATCGCGCGGCATCTGAACACCTTGGTGGACGTGGGCCTGGGCTACGTCAGGCTGGGCCAGCCAGCCACAACCCTGTCCGGTGGTGAAGCGCAGCGCGTGAAGTTGGCCGCAGAACTCCAGAAGAGGTCCAACGGGCGCAGCATCTACGTTCTGGACGAACCCACTACCGGCCTGCACTTCGAGGACATCCGGAAGCTGCTCATGGTCCTCCAGGGGCTGGTGGACAAGGGCAACACCGTGATCACCATTGAGCACAACCTGGACGTCATCAAGTCCGCGGACTGGATTGTGGACCTCGGGCCGAACGGTGGTTCAGGTGGAGGCAAAATCGTCGCAACGGGCACACCTGAGCAGGTTGCCAAGTCCACTGACAGCCACACCGCGACGTTCCTTGCGGAAATTCTGCGGTAACTGTCGGACTGCCTCGGCCGGACGCCCGAAGAATATCCTCGGCACGGCAGAAGTATTCCAGTAGCGGCATGCGAGTTTCAGGCATGCCGCTACTCGTGAGAAACTAACCCGGTGACTCAAACAACGGTGCCCGTAATTTTCGATCTGGACGGCACCCTTGTCGATCCAGCCGGCGGTATCACAGGAGGAATATCCGCGGCCCTGCGCGAAATGGACCTCCCGGTTCCGGAACAGGCCGTGCTGAACGCCATGGTTGGCCCCAAGCTCAGCGATGCACTCCTGCATTTAGCGAATGTCCCGGCGGAATTGGTCAATGAAACCATTTCCCGCTACCGGTGGCATTACAGGGAAACCGGAATTGGCCAGAGCAAGTTGTATCCGGGAATCTTCGACCTCCTTGAATTCTTCGCCGAAACAGGGCGGGCCGTCGCCGTTGCAACCCAGAAGCCCCAAGGTATTGCCCGGATTGTCCTTGAGCATCACGGTATTGCGGATTTCTTTGTGTCCATTAGGGGAGCTGCCGACGACGAATCGCTGGCGGCCAATTCCGCGTCCGGCAAGATCGAGATTGTTGGCGCAGCCTTGGCGGATCTCCACTCCCAGCCTGCTGTGATGGTGGGAGACCGGCACCAGGACGTTGCCGGAGCAATGGCCAACGGCCTGGATTGCATTGGGGTCCGTTGGGGCTTCGCTTCGGACGGCGAGTTGGAGGAAGCCGGTGCGGTCGCCGTGGTCGGCACCGCCCTTGAGTTGCGAACCAAAATTGAAGAACTTGACGCTGTCCGCGCGGCGGCCCTGAGCGAGGTACAAAACGATGGCAGTCTTTGATGCGATCCGCTGGACTACACGTGGACTGATCTCCAGCACGTGCCGGCCCACGGTCATTGGACTGGAGAACGTACCCAAAGACGGCCCGTTCATCGTGGCGCCGAACCATCTCTCGTTCCTGGACAGCGTGATTGTCCAGGCGCTCATGCCTCGTCCAGTGGCGTTCTTCGCCAAGGCGGAGTATTTCACCACCAAAGGCGTTAAGGGCGCTGTGATGAAGTCCTTCTTCGAAGCCGTCGGTTCCATCCCGGTGGAACGTGGTGAACAGGCAGCTAGCGTGCAGGCGCTGAAGACGTTGCTGGACATCCTGGAGTCCGGGAAGGGCATTGGAATCTACCCGGAGGGCACCCGGTCCCGCGACGGCATCCTGTATCGCGGCCGGACCGGCGTCGGTTGGCTGGCGCTCACCACGGGTGCACCCGTAATTCCCGTGGGGCTGATAGGCACGGAGAAACTGCAGCCAGCGGACAAGAACGCGGTCCGTCCCCAGCACTTCACCATGAAGGTTGGCGAGCCGCTCTACTTCGACAAGACGGGCCCGGACCATTCCCTTCCTGCACGCCGCCAGGTGACGGACAAGATCATGGATGCCATCGCTGCCCTCAGTGGTCAGGAACGGTCCACGAGCTACAACCAAAGCAAGTCGGTGGACTGAGCGCTTGGCGCTGGCTGTCGGTCCAGTTCACTAGACTGGAATCGTGGCAAATCCAGCAAGTTACCGGCCCCAGACGGGTGAAATTCCCACCACCCCCGGCGTCTACCGTTTCCGCGACCCCCACGGCCGGGTCATCTACGTGGGCAAAGCCAAGAACCTCCGTTCCAGGCTGAATTCCTACTTTGCCAACCCGTCGGGGCTTCTACCCAAGACGCATGCCATGGTCCATGCCGCGAGCAGCGTGGAGTGGACCGTTGTGGGCAGCGAGTTGGAGTCGCTACAGCTGGAGTACACCTGGATCAAGGAATTCAAGCCGCGTTTCAACGTGGTCTTCCGGGACGACAAGACTTATCCCTACCTGGCCGTCACCATGGGGGAGAAGTACCCCAGGGTGCAGGTCATGCGTGGCGAGCGTAAAAAGGGCACCAGGTATTTTGGCCCCTACACGGCGGGCGCCATCCGGGAAACCATGGACACCCTGCTTCGCGTGTTCCCGGTCCGCAGCTGCAGCGCAGGCGTCCTCAAGCGGGCACAAGCCAGTGGACGCCCCTGCCTCCTGGGCTACATCGACAAATGCGCAGCACCCTGTGTCGGCCGCGTGACGCCGGAGGAGCACCGCCAACTTGCGGAGGACTTCTGCGCCTTCATGGGCGGGGAAGCCAAGCGCTTCATCAACCGGCTTGAAAAGGATATGGCGGCCGCCGTCGCGGAACTCGACTATGAGCGCGCCGCACGGCTCAGGGACGACATCATCGCCCTGCGCAAGGTCTTCGAACGCAACGCCGTAGTCCTCGCGGAGGAAACGGACGCCGACGTCTTCGCACTGCATGAAGATGAGCTCGAGGCCTCAGTGCAGGTGTTCCACGTCCGCGGCGGCCGGGTCCGTGGACAGCGTGGTTGGGTGGTGGAGAAAGTTGAAGACGCCACGACGCCGGAACTCATCGAGCACCTGCTGCAGCAGGTCTACGGGGAAGACAGCGAGGTCCAGGGCCGCATTCCCCGGGAAGTACTGGTTCCGGAGAATCCGAGCAACCATACCGAGCTGAGTGAATGGCTGGGCGGGCTCCGCGGGGCAAAGGTGGATATCCGCGTGCCCCAGCGGGGTGACAAGGCTGCGCTCATGTCAACGGTGCGGGAGAATGCCGAGCAGGCGCTGAAGTTGCACAAGACCCGCCGCGCCGGGGATATCACCGTCCGCTCGCTGGCCCTTCAGGAGCTTCAGGAGGCCCTTGAGCTTCCGGTTCCGCTGCTTCGAATCGAATGCTTCGATATCTCACACGTCCAAGGAACCAACGTGGTGGCGTCCATGGTTGTGGTGGAAGACGGCTTGCCCAAGAAGTCCGATTACCGCAAGTTCTCCATCACGGGAGCGGCGGCGGCCGATGATACCGCCGCCATGCACGATGTCTTGACGCGCCGCTTTCGCCACTATCTCACTGACAAGGCCGCCCAGGTGCCGGTCTCCGGCGAAATCATCAATCCAACCCGTGCGGGCACCGCCGCGGCTGCCAATGGCACTGAAGCACCGCCGTCGGACCCCACGATGCCGGCCCCCAAAGCCAAATTCGCGTACCCGCCCAACCTGGTGGTGGTGGACGGCGGGCAGCCGCAGGTCAATGCTGCAGCGCGTGCATTGGCTGAGTTGGGCATCGACGACGTCTACGTGGTTGGCCTGGCAAAGCGCCTTGAAGAGGTCTGGCTTCCCAACAGCGACTTCCCGGTGATCCTTCCCCGGACTTCGCAGGGCTTGTACCTGCTCCAGCGGATCCGCGATGAGGCCCACCGCTTCGCCATCACCTTCCATCGGCAAAAGCGCGGCAAGGCCATGACGGTCTCTGCCCTGGACGGCGTTCCGGGCCTGGGTGAGGCCAAACGCAAGGCCTTGGTGGCACATTTCGGCTCCCTCAAGAAGATCAGGGCTGCCAGTGTGGAGGAACTCACCTCCGCCAAGGGCATCGGTCCCGCGCTGGCAGCTGCCGTCGTGCAGCATCTGGGTTCCAGCGAAGACGCAGGAGAAGCCGCTCCTGCGGTGAACATGACAACCGGCGAAATCCTCGAATCTTAGCTAGGGTAAGAACTTGACCGGTGGCCGCAACTGCGATGCCACCGGTCAGGCTGTAACAACCACTTGTCAAGGAAACGGGGACCACTGATGGATGAGGCAACGGCAGGAGCCGGCGCGGAGCAGGACGGACTAACGCCCGTCAAGCCGGCGGAGGCGGAACTGCTGGTGGTCACCGGCATGTCGGGGGCGGGCCGCAGTACCGCTTCGGATGCCCTGGAGGACCACGGTTGGTACGTTGTAGACAACCTTCCTCCCCAGATGCTTGGCACCTTGGCGGAAATCGTCTCGCACGCGCCGAAATCCATCCCCAAGCTGGCCGTAGTGGTGGATGTCCGAAGCAAGGACCTCTTTACTGACATCCAGACTGCCCTGGGCGCCTTGAGCGCCACCGGCATCACGTTCCGGGTACTGTTCCTCGATGCCAGCGATGAAGTCCTGGTCCGCCGGTTCGAACAAGGCCGGCGTCCGCATCCACTGCAGGGCGGTGGACGGATCCTTGACGGAATCGGCGTAGAGCGTGAGGTCCTGCGCGAACTGCGGGAGCATGCCGACGTCGTCTTGGACACCAGTGAGTTCAACGTGCACGGCCTTGCAACAGCCATCACTGAGTTGTTCAGCGATACCGGACCTGTGACGCTCCGGCTGAATGTCATGAGTTTTGGATTCAAGTACGGCCTGCCCGTAGACGCCAACTTCGTGGCCGACGCCCGTTTCATTCCCAACCCGCACTGGGTGCCGCAACTTCGTCCCCACACAGGATTGGATGAGGACGTCAGCGACTACGTGCTCTCCGCTGAAGGGGTCCAGGAGTTCGTCGACCGTTACGTCAAGGCCTTGGAGCCTGTCCTGGACGGCTACCGCCAGGAGAACAAGCACTACGCCACCCTGGCGGTGGGTTGCACCGGTGGCAAGCACCGTTCTGTGGCAGTCGCCGTCGAGCTCTCCAAACGCCTCGCGCAATATCCGCGCGTTACGGTGACAACCACGCACCGCGACCTGGGGCGTGAGTAATGGGAGTCCTCACGGGTCCGTTGCCCCTCATCCCGCCGAAGGGTGTTCCGGGCAGCCAGCAAAATAAGAGTCCGTCCGTAGTTGCCCTCGGCGGCGGACACGGACTGGCGGCCTCGCTCTCCGCACTTCGCCTGCTGACGTCAGAACTGACGGCGATCGTCACGGTAGCTGACGACGGCGGCTCCTCCGGGCGCCTACGCGACGAGTACGGCGTCCTCCCGCCCGGCGACCTGCGGATGGCGCTCAGTGCACTTTGCGACGACACCGACTGGGGGCGGACATGGCGGGACGTCATGCAGCACCGCTTCACTGCAGGAACCGCCAAGGGCGGTTCCCTGGACCACCACGCGATGGGCAACCTGCTCATCGTCACCCTCTGGGAGCTGCTGGGGGATACCGTCGCCGGCCTCAAATGGGCCGGGGCGTTGCTGGGCGCGCGGGGCCAGGTGCTGCCGATGTCCAGTGTGCCTTTGACCATTGAGGGCCAGGCCAGGGTGGAACTGCCCGGCGGGGGACATGAACTGCAAACCGTCAGCGGCCAGGCGAAATGCGCGGTTGCGGGAAAACTGGAGGAAGTGCGGCTGCTGCCCGAGGATGCCCGAGCCTGCACTGAGGCACTCACCGCGATCGAACTCGCAGATTGGGTCATCCTCGGCCCAGGGTCCTGGTACACATCGGTATTGCCCCATTTGTTGCTCCCGGAGCTTCGGCAGGCCCTGGGCGATACCGCAGCCAAGCGGTGCCTCACCATGAACCTTGACGTCGAAACCAAGGAAACGTCCGGCATGACGGCGGCCGACCACCTGGATGTCCTGCGACGCTACGCGCCGGAGTTCAGCGTCGACGTCGTACTCGCCGATCCCTCCGCGATCCAGGACCTGAAGGCCTTTGAGAAAGCCGCGGGGATGATCGGTGCGGAAGTGGTGTTGGGTAGAGTAGGGGCTTCGAGGCGCCGCCCCGTCCATGATCCACTGCTCTTGGCAGCGGCGTACCACGATATTTTCGGGAACAGTTAGGAATACACACGCGATGGCACTTACCGCGTCGGTCAAGGACGAACTGTCCCGGCTGGACATCAAGAAATCTTCAGTCCGTAAAGCTGAGGTTTCGGCGATGCTCCGCTTTGCAGGGGGCTTGCATATTATTTCGGGACGAATCGTTATCGAGGCTGAGGTGGACCTGGCCTCCACTGCCCGGCGTCTGCGCGCCGCGATTGCCGAGGTTTATGGACACCAGAGCGAGATCATCGTGGTCTCAGGTGGCGGCCTGCGCCGGGGCAGCCGCTACGTGGTCCGTGTTGTCCGCGACGGCGAAGCCCTGGCCCGCCAGACAGGACTGCTGGACGGTCGCGGCCGCCCGGTTCGCGGCCTGCCTTCCGTAGTCGTCAATGGGTCCGCGGCCGATGCGGAAGCCGTCTGGCGCGGAGCTTTCCTGGCCCATGGATCCCTCACCGAACCAGGACGTTCTTCGTCCCTGGAAGTAACCTGTCCCGGGCCGGAGTCCGCGCTGGCACTGGTGGGTGCCGCCCGCCGGCTGGGCATACAGGCGAAGGCCCGCGAAGTGCGAGGCGTCGACCGCGTGGTTATCCGCGACGGTGACACGATCGCCGCCCTCCTCACCCGGATGGGCGCACATGACGCCTTGATGGTCTGGGAGGAGCGGCGCATGCGCAAGGAAGTCCGGGCCACCGCCAACAGGCTGGCCAACTTTGATGACGCCAATCTGCGCCGCTCGGCGCAGGCTGCCGTTGCGGCTGGCGCCAGGGTGGACCGCGCGCTTGAAATCCTGGGCGACGATGTTCCGGATCACCTGAAGTACGCAGGGGAACTCCGGGTCGCCCACAAGCAGGCAAGCCTGGACGAACTGGGCCGCCTTGCGGATCCCCCCATGACCAAGGACGCCATTGCCGGCCGGATCCGTCGTTTGCTCGCGATGGCCGACAAACGCGCCTTGGATCTCGGAATTCCGGGTACGGAAGCAAATGTGACTCCGGAAATGATGGACGAGTAGTTTCCGCCCATAGAATCGAGAACGTGTGGAGGAAATACTGCGAGGTCGCGGCGGGTTGTTCCCGTTGGTGGCAGGAGCAGCCTTCTTCCCCAAGGATTTCCGGCTGGCCTGCCGGCCGGATGAACACAACGAGAGTTACCAAACCGGACTTCGGTCCATTACATTGGAGGATTTCGTGACAGAGTACGTTCTGCCCGAGCTCGGCTACGACTACGCAGCTCTTGAGCCGCACATTTCGGCGAAGATCATGGAGCTGCATCACAGCAAGCACCACGCTGCGTACGTTGCAGGCGCCAACAACGCCCTCAAGCAGCTCGCTGAAGCCCGCGAATCGGGTGACTTCGCCAACATCAACCGCCTCTCCAAGGACCTCGCGTTCCACACCGGCGGACACATCAACCACTCCGTGTTCTGGAACAACATCTCCCCGGACGGCGGCGACAAGCCTGAAGGTGAACTCGCAGCCGCAATCGAGGACGCTTTCGGTTCGTTTGACGCTTTCCGTGCCCAGTTCACCGCTGCCGCACTGGGTCTGCAGGGTTCCGGTTGGGCCTTCCTGGCCTACGAGCCCATCGGTGGCAACCTGGTCATCGAGCAGCTTTACGATCAGCAGGGCAACGTCGCCGTGGGCACCACCCCGCTGCTCATGCTGGACATGTGGGAGCACGCGTTCTACCTGGACTACGTCAACGTCAAGGCAGACTACGTCAAGGCATTCTGGAACATCGCCAACTGGGCAGATGTCGCCAAGCGCTTCGAAGCGGCCCGCACCAACGCTACGGGCCTCATCGTTCTGTAGCTGGTGAGCCCCGGTTCACGTTGATGTAACAAAAGTCACATTAACAGTGAAATGGGACCAAATACTGGAAAGCCTGCCCCCGCAGTTGCGGGGGCAGGCTTAGTTAAACGTAAGATGGGTCACGGAAGGCGGTTAGCCTTCAGCAACGTGGCTGGTCGCCCTCCGATCTGATAATCACCTCTGCCCAATGACGTGCGGGGTCTGTTAGTTGGAAATATAAATCCGACTCACTAGGCGTGCTTGCAAGAGCACCAAGGAGATTGACACACAGTGACCACCCGTATTGGTATCAACGGCTTCGGCCGCATCGGCCGTAACTACTTCCGCGCAGCACTGGCCCAGGGCGCAGACCTTGAGATCGTCGCAGTCAACGACCTCACCAGCCCCGAGACCCTCGCCCACCTCCTGAAGTACGACTCCGTCGGCGGCCGTCTGACCCAGTCCGTGGAAGTCAAAGAGGGCAACCTGATTGTTAATGGCCAGTCCATCACTGTCCTTGCTGAACGCGATCCCGCAAACCTTCCCTGGGGCGAGCTCGGCGTGGACATCGTCATCGAATCCACCGGGTTCTTCACCAAGGCTGCAGCTGCGCAGAAGCACATCGACGCCGGCGCCAAGAAGGTCCTCATCTCGGCACCTGCCAGCGACGAAGACATCACCATCGTCATGGGCGTGAACCACGAGCTCTACGATCCCGCGGCCCACCACATCATTTCCAACGCATCCTGCACCACCAACTGCCTTGGCCCGCTCGCCAAGGTAGTCAACGACGCCTTCGGCATCGAGCGTGGCCTGATGACCACGGTTCACGCCTACACGGCTGACCAGAACCTGCAGGACGGCCCCCACGGCGACCTCCGCCGCGCCCGCGCTGCTGCCATCAACATGGTTCCCACCTCCACTGGTGCCGCCAAGGCCATCGGCCTGGTCCTGCCGGAGCTCAAGGGCAAGCTCGATGGCTACGCCATCCGCGTTCCCGTCCCCACCGGTTCCGCCACGGACCTTACGGTCACTGTTTCCCGCGAAGTTACGGTCCAGGAAGTCAACGCCGCAGTCAAGGCTGCCGCGGAGTCCGATCAGTTCGCCGGCATCCTGAGCTACACGGATGCTCCCATCGTGTCCTCGGATATTGTTGGCGACCCCGCTTCCTCGATCTTCGACTCCGGCCTGACCAAGGTCATCGGCAACCAGGTCAAGGTTGTTTCCTGGTATGACAACGAGTGGGGCTACTCCAACCGCCTCGTCGACCTCACGGAGCTCGTCGCATCCAAGCTGGGCTAGGGTAGACACATGACATCTCACACCCTCAACGAACTCATCGCTGAAGGTGTCCGCGGGCGGTACATTCTGGTCAGAAGTGACCTTAATGTGCCGCTCGACGGCTCTACAGTGACCGACGACGGCCGCATCAAGGCCTCCCTCCCGGTCCTTAAGAAGCTCTCGGACGCCGGTGCCCGTGTGCTCGTAACCGCCCACCTCGGCCGCCCCAAGGGCGCCCCTGAGGAAAAGTACTCTTTGAAGCCCGCAGCGACCCGCCTTGCGGAACTTGCGGACTTCAACGTCCAATTGGCTGCTGATACCGTTGGCGACTCCGCCAAGGAGCTGGCAGCTGCATTGCAGGATGGCGAAGTACTCATCTTGGAAAACGTGCGTTTCGACGCCCGCGAGACCAGCAAGAACGACGCCGAGCGTGGCGCATTCGCTGACGAGCTGGTTGCCCTCACGGGTGACAACGGCGCGTTCGTGGACGATGCCTTCGGCGCGGTCCACCGCAAGCACGCCAGTGTCTACGACGTCGCAACGCGGCTACCGTCTTACCTCGGCGACCTCGTGCACACCGAGGTGGAAGTTCTCCGGAAGCTCACCGCAGACACCCAGCGGCCTTACGTCGTTGTCCTGGGCGGTTCCAAAGTCTCGGACAAGCTGGCAGTCATCGACAACCTTCTTGGCAAGGCAGATACCATCCTGGTTGGTGGCGGCATGCTGTTCACCTTCCTGGCCGCCGAAGGCCACAAGGTAGCCGGCAGCCTCTTGGAAGAAGACCAGATTCCTGTCGTACAGGACTACCTCAAGCGTGCGGCTGACGCCGGTACGTCGTTCGTGATTCCTACGGACGTCGTGGTTGCAAGCCGTTTCGCGGCGGACGCCGAGCACGAAGTTGTCCGCGCGGATGCCATCGAGGAAAGCTCCTTTGGTGCCTCCGGCATTGGACTGGACATTGGGCCCGAATCAGCGTCTGCTTTTGCGGCGCAGATCGAAGGAGCCAAGACCGTGTTCTGGAACGGCCCCATGGGCGTCTTCGAATTCGAGGCATTCTCCAGCGGCACGCGGGCCATCGCGAAGGCCCTGACTGACACTGTGGCCTTCACAGTGGTTGGTGGCGGCGACTCAGCCGCAGCAGTAAGGACCCTCGGCTTCGAGGATTCCCAGTTCGGCCACATCTCCACCGGTGGTGGGGCCAGCCTGGAATATCTTGAAGGCAAGGAACTTCCGGGCCTCAGCGTCCTGGACCGCTAAACAGCAATCCGGCCGGCAGGACGCCCACGCGTCCTGCCGGCTGTTCCATTTATCAACGCATTCTTGGAGTTCATGTGACTACCTCTGCCAACGGCAACTTTGTCCGAAAGCCCTTCATCGCAGGCAACTGGAAGATGAACATGGACCATGTCCAGGGCATCACCTTGCTACAGAAGCTCGCCTGGACCCTCTCGGACGCCAAGCATGATTACAACCGTGTAGAGGTTGCCGTCTTCCCTCCGTTCACTGATCTCCGCGGCGTTCAGACGCTCGTACAGGGCGATGAACTTGACGTTGTTTACGGCGGCCAGGACCTGTCCCAGTTCGATTCCGGAGCCTACACCGGTGACATCTCCGGCCAGTTCCTCAGCAAGCTGGGCTGCGCATACGTTTTGGTAGGGCACAGTGAACGCCGGACCATCCACAACGAGTCCGACGACGTCCTGAACGCCAAAGTCAAAGCAGCGTTCCGCCACGGTGTCACACCGGTCCTTTGTGTCGGTGAAGGCCTCGAAATCCGCCAGGCAGGAACACACGTGGAGCACACGCTAACCCAGCTGCGCGCCGGTGTCGAAGGCCTCACGCCGGAACAGGCTGCTGAGCTTGTGGTCGCCTATGAGCCCGTGTGGGCTATCGGAACCGGTGAAGTTGCAGGTCCGGACGATGCACAGGAAATGTGTGCTGCCATCCGCGCCGAACTTGCCAAGCTCTTCGACGAGGGCGTAGCTGAAAAGACGCGCCTTCTCTACGGAGGCTCCGTCAAGGCAAACAACGCTGCCGCCATCATGGCAGAAAACGATGTTGACGGCCTGCTTGTGGGTGGCGCCAGTCTGGACCCAGCTGAGTTTGCTAACATTGTCAGGTTCGAGAGCCACCTCGTCACGGACTAGTCCGGCTCCCGTTTTCCGCTTCTTCGAAAGGCCGTCGTGGACGTTCTTCATGTCATTCTGCAGATCCTGCTGGGCGTAACCAGCCTTCTGCTGACGCTGCTCATTCTTCTCCACAAAGGACGTGGAGGCGGTTTGTCCGACATGTTCGGTGGAGGCATGAGCTCCGGATTGAGTTCTTCCGGCGTCGCTGAGCGGAACCTGAACCGCTTCACCATCATTCTTGGTGTCACGTGGGGAGTCGTCATCATCGGCCTGGGCCTGATCATGCGCTTCACCTCGGGTGGCGATTCCTAATAGTTTGCGCGGGGAGGCTCCTCCAAGGGAGCCTTCCCAGCACTTCTGAATCAATCGGCACCAAACACCAGTGCCGCCGTCGTACCCCTCGCATTAGACTGGGCCTGTTGGCTGTAAGGCCTACGGGCCGTGACGGCCAACCACCGAGTCGCTAGGGGTTCGAAAATGGTTCATGGCACGCCTGGTTACCGGGGCACCCGCGTTGGTGTAGCACTCGGATCTGCTCCTCGACATCAAAGCGACCACGGCGATGGAGAACAACTGCCGCGTATTCGTGTCCCGTATTGGTGCGCCAAGGGACACGAGACGCGGCTTGTTTTCCTTAAACTGCCGGACGAACAAATACCCAAGAACTGGGACTGTCCCAAGTGCGGCCTCCTTGCATCCAGAGACCCAGGCCAGGTCGCGGAAACCCGGCCGGAAGACGAGCTCTTCAAGTCCCACTTGGATTACGTTAAAGAAAGACGCTCCAGCCAGGACGCCGAAATCGTCCTGGCTGGAGCGTTGGAGCGGTTACGCGCCCGCGGGGTCCTTCCGGACCAACTGCTGGGGGACACGTGACGCTGCGTTCTCGTCGATGAGCCAAAGGGTCCTCGAGCGCCCAACGGGGCCCGCTGCGGGGACCTGAACAGGGTTGGCGCCTGCCAGGGCAAGGCCTACTGCACCGGCCTTGTCCTCGCCCGCTACCACCATCCAGATTTCCTGAGCAGTGTTGATGGCCGGCAAAGTCAAGGAAATGCGCGACGGCGGCGGCTTGGGTGAGTTTTCGACGCCCACCACCGTACGGTTCTTCTCCCTGATGGCTGCCTGCTCCGGGAAGAGTGATGCCACGTGGGCGTCTGGACCTACACCGAGCAGCAGTACGTCAAAGCGCGGCAAGATACCGGGCTCCTCCGGACGGGTATCGGACATGTCAGCTGCATGCTCTGCCTCTGCTGCTGCCCTCAGCCTGTCCGCATAATCAGCCGCAGCGTCGTCGGCCGATGCGAACTCGCCCGACGAACCGGGCTCATGGACCCGGGCAGGGTCAACCGGCAGGTGAGCGAGCAGGGCCTGGTGTGCCTGCCGGGTGTTGCGGTCATCGCTGTCTGCTGCAACAAAGCGCTCATCACCCCACCAGAAGTTCACCTTTGACCAGTCGACAGCTGGTGCAGCGGCAGAATCCGCCACCGCTTTCAGGGTGCCGATCCCAACAGTTCCTCCTGTCAGGACCACCGTGGCCTCACCGTGCTTGTCCTGGACATCCACAAGCTTGGTGATTAGGCGGGCCGCAATGGCCGCCATGAGCACCTTGGAATCGGGGTGGATGCTTACTCTGGGCTCAGCGTGCACTGGTCTGGACTCTCCTCTGACTGGTTAATGGCAGTCCCATCGTAATCACTTCTCCGAAGACTTCGTCGGGGTCCAGCCGGCGGAGTTCTTCGGCGAGGCAATCCTTCAGGCTGCGCCGGGGGAGGGTGATGCGCTGTGCAGGCTGGCCGGGCTGTGTCAGCTCGGCCACGGACAATCCAGGGCGGAAAAGCTGGACGTCACCGCTGGCACGTGTCATGCGGACGCGGCGGATGCCGGTGCCAGCCGGATCGGCAACGATCGTGACCGGCGCCTGTAGGGCAAGGCCCAACCAGGCTGCGAGGAGCAGGGTGCTGGGGGAGTCCGAAGCACCTTCAACGGCTACCGCGGAGACAGGGTCATTGTCCACTTGGTCGAACACGGCGGCGAGTTGCATGCGCCAGTTGGTCAGGCGGGTCCAGGCGAGGTCTGTGTCGCCCGCCTTGTATGTCCGGCGAATGTTCTCCAGCGCCTGGGTGGGGTCGGGCTCGTTCGCGGAGTCCGTGATCCGGCGGTGCGCGATACGACCGATGGACGTCTCGCAGGCACTTTCCGGTGCGCCGTGCGGCCACCAGGCCACAATCGGTGCATCCGGAAGCAGGAGGCCTGCCACCAGGGATTCACTTTCGTGGGCCATGTGGCCGAACCCTCGGAGGACGATGACTTCGGACGCACCGGCGTCGCCGCCGACTCGGATCTGCGCGTCCAGACGGTCCGGTGCCTCGGCCCCGGCATCGGCCAGCACGATGATGCGGCAGGGGTGTTCGCGGCTGGCCTCGTTGGCCGCCTCGATAGCGTCTTCTTCCTGCCCGGACTTCGTGACAACCACCAGGGTCAGCACCCGGCCCAGGGCGATCACGCCGCCCTGTTCCCGCAGCGACATGATCTTCTTGGAGATCTTGGAGGTGGTTGTGTCGGGAAGATCTACGATCATGGCCTTCTCCAGGTTCGTCCATCGCGGGCAAGGAGTTCATCGGCTGAAGCCGGTCCCCAGCTACCGGGTGCGTACGGTTGCGGTTGTTCTTCCAGAGCCGCCCAGTAGTCTTCGAACGGGTCCAGGATCTTCCAGGACAGCTCGACTTCCTGGTGGCGCGGGAAGAGCGGGGGCTCGCCCAGGAGTACATCCAGGATGAGTCGTTCGTAGGCTTCGGGGCTGGACTCGGTAAACGAGTGGCCGTAGCCGAAGTCCATCGTGACGTCGCGGACTTCCATTTGCGTGCCCGGGACTTTGGAACCGAACCGGATCGTGGCACCTTCGTCGGGCTGGACACGGATCACCACGGCGTTCTGGCCGAAGTCGTCATCGTTGTGGTCCCGGAACAGCAGGTTGGGTGCACGCTTGAACACAACCGCGATTTCAGTCACGCGGCGGCCCAGGCGCTTACCGGCACGCAGGTAGAACGGCACGCCGTTCCAGCGGCGGGTGTTGATGTCCACGCGGATCGCGGCATAGGTTTCGGTCTTGGAATCAGCCGGAATACCGTCCTCATCCAAGTACCCCAGTACCTCTTCGCCGCCCTGCCAGCCACCGGTGAACTGACCACGGGCCGAATGGGTGGACAGGTCATCGGGCAGCTTAACGGCCGCAAGGACCTTTTCCTTCTCGGCACGCAGGTCATCGGCGTTGAAGGAAATAGGCTCTTCCATCGCCGTCAAGGCCAGGAGCTGCAGCAGGTGGTTCTGGATCACGTCTCGGGCCGCGCCCACGCCGTCGTAATAGCCGGCACGGCCGCCGGTGCCGATGTCCTCGGCCATGGTGATCTGGACGTGGTCAACGTAGTTGGCGTTCCAGAGGGGCTCGAACAGCTGGTTCGCGAAGCGCAGCGCCAGGATGTTCTGCACCGTCTCCTTGCCCAGGTAATGGTCAATCCGGAACACTGCATCCGGCGGGAACACTGACTCGACGATGTCGTTGAGCTGGCGGGCGGACTCGAGGTCGTGACCGAACGGCTTTTCGATGACCACACGGCGCCATTGCCCGGGCTTCGCCTGCGCCAGGCCATGCTTGGACAGCTGGCGACAGACCTGCTCGAACGCCTTGGGCGGGATGGAGAGGTAGAAGCCATGGTTGCCGCGCGTGCCGCGGGTCTCGTCCAGCTCCTCCAGCACGTCTCCGAGTCGCTCAAAGGCGTCGTCGTCGTCGAATTCGCCCTGAACGAAACGGATGCCCGAAGCCAACTGTTCCCAGACAGCTTCGTCAAACTTGGTCCGTGCATGGGCCTTGACGTTCTCTTTCACCTCCGCAGCGAAATCGGCGTTATCCCACTCACGGCGTCCGAATCCAACCAAAGCAAAGCTCGGCGGAAGCAGGCCGCGGTTGGCAAGGTCATAGACCGCAGGCATGAGTTTCTTACGGGCGAGGTCGCCGGTGACTCCGAAGAACACCAACGAGGACGGCCCGGCGATGCGGTTCAGGCGCCGGTCCCGCGGATCCCGCAAGGGGTTCCGCAGGCCGGCGTTCTTCCTGCCGTTTTCAGTTTCTGGCATGTTTGGTTTTGTGCCTTAGCTTTCGAGTGCGCTGGCCTGGCCGGCCAGTGCAGCGACGACTTCCTGGAGCTGGGCTACGCCGGCAGCACGCTCGGTGAGGTGCAGGCGCAACACGGGACGGCCATGGCCTTCCAGGACCTGGGCATCGCCCGAGGCCTGTGCAGCAATGAGCTCCCCGAACGTGAAGGGGCGGTCAGGAATTTCCAGATCCAAAGACGATGCTGCGGTGATCTGAAGGAACACACCAATAGCCGGACCGCCCTTGTGGAACTGTCCTGTGGAATGCAGGAACCGCGGGCCCCAGCCGAACGTCACCGGACGGCCGGAGACAGCGGCGAGTTCGTCACGGATGCCTTCCAGGGGCGCATGGGAGATGCGGTCCAGGTAAGCCTGGACGCTCAGGTAACCGTCAGAGCCGAGCTGGGCCAGAAGTGCCTGCACGGCTTCGGCTGCGGTGGAAGCACTACCGAGCCAATCGCCGCCGCGAACTTCCACGACGCCGTCGGTGAACGCGGCTGGCGTGGGCTCAGGGCGGGCATCCAGCAGGCCGCGCGCGGCCACTTTGGCAGCCTCGACGTCGGGCTGGTCAAACGGGTTGATGCCCAGGAGGCGGCCTGCAACGGCGGTCGCGAATTCCCAGAGGAACATCTGGGAGGCCAGGCCACCTGCGATGGCAACTTCGTTTTCACGAAGTTCGACGTCGGCGTCCGCACTAACCAGCCGGACCACCAGAACGTCCTCGGCGCCGCCAAGGGCCTCGGGGGAATCCGGGCCCGCGACAACAGGCAGCACACCAGTGCCTAGCTTGCCCGTGGACTCCGCGATGAGCTGCTCGGCCCAATCAGCGAAGCCCACAATGCCGGAACCGTCCTCGGCAATGACGATCTTGTTGCGCAGAGGATTGGTGCCGCCCAGGGCAATGCCCAAAGCAAGACCAATGTTGTCCTCTGAATCCTCGTTGAGGATCTCGGCAGCCTCCTCAGCTTCGTCCAGGAAAGCCTGGATGTCCACGCCAGCCAGCCCGCAAGGGACAAGCCCGAACGCCGTAAGGGCAGAGAAACGGCCGCCGACGTTGGGATCGGCGTTGAAGACGGCACGGTAACCGGCTTCGCGGGATGCCTTGTCCAGCGGAGAACCCGGATCCGTGACGATGATGATTCGACTCTTGGCATCGATACCCGCGTCGTTGAACGCTTTCTCGAACACCCTGCGCTGGGAGTCAGTCTCAACAGTTGAACCGGACTTGGAGGACACCACAATCGCAGTCTCCGCCAACCGGTCCGTCAAAGCAGCGCTGACCTGCTCAGGATCTGTGCTATCCAGCACAGTCAGCTCGACGCCGGCGGTGCCGGCGATGACCTCGGGAGCCAAGGAGGAGCCACCCATGCCACAGAGGACAATACGGGAGACGCCCTCGGCGCGGAGAGCATCGCGAAGCTCGAGAATGCCCTCCACCAAAGGTTGCGATACGGCGGCAGCCTCAACCCAGCCCAGACGGATGGCCGACTCGGACTCCGCTTCAGGACCCCACAGCGTGTGGTCTTTGGCGAAAATCCTCGTGGCGACCTTGTCGTCTACCAGGCTGGTGATGTTCTGGGCGATGGCCTGCTGCGCGGCACCGCTGGCGTCGTAGCTGATTGTGCTCATGGTTGGTTAGGAAGCCTTCCGTGCGGTGGCGAGGGCGCCTTCAACGTCGGCCAGGAGTTCCTTCCAGCTGGCCACGAACTTCTCGAGGCCTTCGGACTCAAGCACGGCTACGACGTCGTTGTAGGAGACACCAACGGCTTCGAGTGCGTCGAGGGTCTGGTTCGCTTCTGCGTAGGTGCCCGTGATGGTGTCTCCGGTGACTACGCCGTGATCGAACGTTGCGTCCAGGGTCTTTTCCGGCATGGTGTTGACCACGCCCCGGGCGACGAGTTCGGTGACGTACAGGGTGTCCGGGTAAGCGGGATCCTTGACACCGGTGGAGGCCCAGAGCGGACGCTGGGGGAGGGCGCCGGCTTCAGCGAGCAAGGCCCAGCGTTCGGTGGAGAACTGCTCTTCGTAGACCTGGTAAGCGAGGCGTGCGTTGGCGACGCCTGCCTTGCCCTTGAGGGCCTTGGCTTCGTCGGTGCCGATGGCGTCCAGGCGCTTGTCGATCTCGGTGTCCACGCGGGAAACGAAGAAGGATGCCACGGAGTGGATTTTGGAGAGGTCGTGGCCGTTGTCCTTGGCCTGCTCCAGGCCGGACTGGAAGGCGTTGATGACTGCGCGGTAGCGCTCCAGGGAGAAGATCAGGGTCACGTTGACGCTGATGCCCTCGGCCAGGGTTGCCGTGATGGCTTCCAGGCCTTCCAGGGTTGCCGGGATCTTGATGTGGACGTTGTCCTTGTTGACCTTGCCATACAGGTGCTTGGCCTCGGCGATCGTGGCCTGGGTGTCCCATGCCAGGCGGGGATCCACCTCGATGGACACGCGGCCATCCACGCCGTTGGTGGCGGCAGCGATCGGTGCGAACAGATCGCAGGCGTCGGCGACGTCCGTGGTGGTGATCTCGAAGATGGTCTCTTCGACGCTGGCACCAGCCGCGGCCTGCGCGGCGATCGTGCCGTCATAGTCCGTGCCGGTGGTGATGGCGGCGTGGAAGATGGACGGGTTGGTGGTGACACCGACTACGTTCTTTTCGTCGATGAGCTTCTGCAACGTGCCCGTTTCGAGGCGGTTGCGGGAAAGGTCGTCGAGCCAGATGGAAACGCCGGCGTCGGAGAGTTGCTGCGTGGGGGTGCTGGTCATTGTTTTCTCCTTGGTAGAGGTATCAGGCGCTCAGGCCTGCGAGGGAGTCTTTTGCAGCGGCGGCAACGGCTTCCGCAGTGATGCCGAATTCCTGGAACAACCGCTTGTAGTCTGCCGAGGCACCGAAGTGCTCAAGGGAGACCGAACGTCCGGCGTCACCGACGAATTCGCGCCATCCCAAGGCAAGGCCGGCTTCGACAGAAACGCGTGCCTTCACATCGGCGGGGAGCACGGACTCGCGGTAGGCCTCGTCCTGCTTGTTGAACCATTCCACGCACGGCATGGAGACAACGCGGGTGGCGATGCCTTCGGCCTGGAGTGCTTCGCGGGCCGCGACGGCGAGCTGGACCTCGGAGCCCGTGCCGATCAGGATGACCTGCGCGTCAACGGTTTCGCCGTCCTTGGAGGCCTCAGCCAGGACGTAACCACCCTTGGCCACACCAGCGGTGGAACCGAAGGTGTCACCTTCTGCGGTGCCTTCGCCGCGGGAGTAGGTGGGGATGTTCTGGCGGGTCAGCACGATGCCGGCCGGGTTCTCGTGGTTCTCCAGCATCGCCTTCCATGCTGCCGAGACCTCGTTCGCGTCACCGGGGCGGACTACGTCCAGGCCCGGGATGGCACGCAGCGAAGCGAGCTGCTCCACGGGCTGGTGGGTGGGACCGTCTTCGCCCAAGCCGATGGAGTCGTGCGTCCATACGTACAAGGACGGCACACCCATCAACGCGCCGAGGCGGATGGCCGGGCGCTGGTAATCCGAGAAGATCAGGAACGTGCCCGAGAAAGCACGCGTGCGTCCATGCAGGGAAATGCCGTTCACGATCGACGCAGCTGCGTGCTCACGGATACCGAAGTGCAGGACCCGTCCGTAGGGGTTACCCTTCCACGCGTCCGTGGAGCGCGAGGTGGGAATGAACGACGGCGAGCCTTCAATCGTGGTGTTGTTGGACTCAGCGAGGTCGGCGGAACCGCCCCACAGCTCAGGAAGGACCGGGCCGATCGCGTTCAGGACCTTGCCCGATGCTGCGCGGGTGGAGACGTCCTTGCCGGCTTCGAACACCGGCAGCGCGGCGTCGATGCCCACGGGAAGCTTCTTGGCCTCAACGCGCTCCAGCAGGGCAGCAGCGTCCGGGTTGGCGGACTGCCAGGCCTCGAACGAGGACTGCCACGCAGCGCGGGATTCGGCGCCACGGTCCAGGACCTTCCGGGCGTGTGCCAGGACCTCTTCGTCAACATCGAAGGACTTGGCGGGATCGAAACCGAGCACGGTCTTCAGCGCTGCGACTTCCTCGGCACCCAGGGCCGAACCGTGGATCTTGCCCGTGTTCTGCTTCTTCGGGGCCGGGTAGCCAATGATTGTCCGCAGCGAAATGATGGACGGCTTGTTCGTCTCAGCCTTCGCAGCCAGCAGTGCGGAGTAAAGTTCCTGGACGTCCTCGACGTAATCCCCGGTCTTGGTCCAGTCCACACGCTGGGTGTGCCATCCGTAAGCTTCGTAGCGCTTCAGGACATCTTCCGTGAACGCAACGTCAGTATCGTCTTCAATGGAAATGTGGTTCTCGTCGTAGATCACCACGAGGTTGCCCAGTTCCTGGTGGCCGGCCAGCGAGGACGCCTCGGACGTCACGCCTTCCTGGAGGTCGCCGTCGGATGCGATAACCCAGATCGTGTGGTCAAACGGCGACTCGCCGGCGGGAGCATCGGCGTCGAACAGGCCGCGCTGGCGGCGCTGGGAGTAAGCGAAACCAACAGCCGAAGCCAGGCCCTGGCCCAACGGGCCGGTAGTGATCTCCACGCCCGCAGTGTGCTTGTACTCGGGGTGGCCCGGGGTCAGCGAACCCCAGGTACGCAGTGCTTCAAGGTCCTTCAGTTCCAGGCCGTATCCGGAGAGGAACAGCTGGATGTAAAGGGTCAGTGACGTGTGCCCGGGAGACAGGACGAACCGGTCACGCCCAATCCAGTCAGGGTTCTTCGGGTCATGGCGCATCAGCTTCTGGAACAGCAGGTACGCTGCCGGAGCCAAGCTCATAGCCGTGCCGGGGTGGCCATTTCCAACCTTCTCCACGGCGTCAGCAGCCAACACGCGAACGGTGTCAACCGCCTTCCGGTCCAGATCGGTCCATGACAGTTCTTGCTCTTCCAAATGTGGCACGAAAACCGAGCCCCTCTCTGTGCTGACGGCAGGCGGAAGGACACGGCACGCAGGAAGCACAGGATGGCGCCCGCTGCAATGTGTCTACCAGCCGTTCACCATTGAAACGTTGATCCTTCATCCAGACGCACGGATTATCCGAGAATACGGTTTCCCGGAGTGTCAACGTGTGCTGATCTGCTCAACAGCTTAGCCCTAAACGTGTCCTGAGACTCAGGGAATCCCACTAACTGGACAGAATTTCCCTTATATGAATCACGATGGCGCCGCTGGGAAGTGAACTTTCCGAAACATTCGCGTATTTTGCGGACATGGACCTACTTCCAGCCACGGTATGATATCTGGAGGCCACCAGCGGTTCATGCGCCTGCGGTTCCATCTCGGAAACCCGGACTGCAGCCGCTGCGAGAACCCCAGAGCATAGAACAGAGTGACTGCCGCCGTGAGCACAACTGATACGCCCCTCAACGCGTCCCCGGCCCGGGGAAGCATCGGAATCTCCCGTAAGTTAAAGGCGTATCTGGCTCTCACCAAGCCCCGTGTCATCGAATTGCTCCTGGTCAGCACGCTCCCCACCATGATCTTTGCCCAGCGCGGCTTCCCGTCCATCGGGCTGATTTTGGCGACTCTCGTTGGCGGCGCTTTCGCGGCGGGCAGCGCCGGCGTGTTCAACTGCTACATCGACCGCGACATCGACAAATTGATGCACCGCACCGAGAAGCGTCCGTTGGTCACCGGTGAAGTTTCGCCCAGGGAGGCTTTGGTCTTCGCCTGGATTCTCGGCGCCGCTTCAATCGCCATCCTGTGGTTCGGCGCGAATCCGCTGTCCGCATGGCTTGGACTGGGTGCCATCGTCTTCTACGTGGTCATCTACACCATGATCCTGAAGCGCCGCACCGCACAAAACATCGTCTGGGGCGGGGCCGCCGGCTGCTTCCCGGTACTGATCGCCTGGGCTGCGGTCACCAACACGGTTGAGTGGCCTGCCATTGTGCTGTTCATGGTCATTTTCCTGTGGACGCCCCCGCACTACTGGCCTCTGTCCATGCGCTACGGCGAGGACTACCGCAACGCCAAGGTGCCCATGCTCGGAGCAATTGCCGGGGCCAAAGTTGTGTCCGTCCAGGTGGTCCTTTACGCCTGGGCCATGGTGGCCTGCTCACTGCTGATGATTCCCGTTGGCGGCGCCGGCTGGGTCTATACAATTGCCGCCGTCGCTGCCGGAGCCTGGTTCCTGTACGAGAGCCACGCCCTCTACAAGCGGGCACAGGGCGGGGACGTCTCCAACAAGGGCGCCATGAAGGTCTTCCACGGCTCCATCAGCTACCTGACGCTGCTTTTCATCGCTCTGGCAGTAGACCCGTTCATCGGATCACCGATCATCGGCGGCTAACCTCCGCGGCCGCTTCCCCAAAGAGGCACGACAAAGAAGGCACGACGCCGGCACTCACCCGAGTTCCGACGTCGTGCCTTCTCGTTTCCCCGGATGTTCTCTCACATCCGAGCGCATTTTTACCGATCTTCTCTCACATCCCACCGCATTTTTACCGATCTTCTCTCACGTCCCACCGCTTTCGGCCGATCTTCTCTCACATCCCACCGCGTTTTTACCGATCTTCTCTCACATCCGAGCGCATTCCTATCGATGTTCTCTCACCCACCGACCGAACAAACGACCCAGGGGGAGCGTCTAAGGGGAGTGTCGGAATAATGGTGGATCCCGAAAGCCTGGGGTGGATATGAGAGAACATCCGGCCCAAAGGGCCCCGGACGTGAGAGAAGATCCCGCCCAGCGCCACCGGACGTGCGAGAACATCCGGCACAAAGGGCCCCGGATGTGAGAGAAGGCTACTTGGCGGGGCTGGACTTTGCGATGTCGGCCGCGTTGGTCGATGCGCTCATCAGCAGGGCTGCCCCCAGCATGTGTGCGCCCACGAGAAGCGCAGGGATCCCGTTGTAGTACTGGGTGAACCCGATGACGGCCTGGAGCAATGTCACGGCGAGCAGCAGGAACGAAGCGGTTCGGAACGGGCCGCCGATCTTATGCCGGACCACAAGGTATACAGCGAATAGTGTCCCGGCTGTGATCAGGTAAGCGGGCACAGCGTGAATGTGTGAGAAAAGGTCCCAGTCCAGATCATTGCGGGGCGCATCGGCATCGCCCGCGTGCGGACCGGCACCTGTGACTACTACGCCGAGCATGACCGCTATGGCCGAGAAGACGGCGACAGCCAGCATAACGGGGCGGGCAACCGAAGGCAGTGCAGGCAGTGCCTGCTTCATGAATCGGCCGGTGCGGCCGAAGGCACGGTTCACGAGCAGCGTCGCGAAGACAACCAAGGCCATGGATACGAGGAAGTGCAGGCCCACAACCCAGGGGTTGAGGTTGGACAGGACCGTGATTCCGCCGATGATGGCCTGGGCCGGGATGCTCGCCAGGAGGCCTAGAGCGAGCATGAAGAGGTCGCGACGTTCCTTGCGGAGATTCCACAAGTAGACCAGCATGAGTGCTGCAACCGCCGCCAACGCGAACGTAAGCATGCGGTTGCCGAACTCGATAAAACCGTGAATGCCCATTTCAGGCGTGTTGACGAGGGATTCGTCGGTGCATCGCGGCCACGTGGGGCAACCGAGGCCCGAAGCCGTAAGGCGTACTGCACCACCGGTCACCACGAGTACTGTCTGTCCGATCAGGGAAAGGACAGACAGCCGGCGGATAGTGCGGTTTACCTCCGTTGGCAGCTTGGTGGTGAACCGCTGGACGGATTTGGGGAGGCGCGATGCCGTGCTCACAGTTTGCTCAACTCTCAGTTCTGCTTGTTGTCAGTTCCACTTGAACCAGCGAATGGCTGCGGCGCCGGCCAGCAATGTCCACACCAGAAGGACCAGGACGGCGGGGAAGGGCACAATGCCCAGCAGGAACGCATCCCGCAATGCCTGGCCCAGTGCACCGGACGGCAGGAAGTGAACGATGCCCTGGGCCAAAGCTGGAAGCCTCTCCGCCGGGACAACGATCCCGCCCAACGCTCCGAGGAGGATCCACAGAAGATTGGTGATGGCCAGGGTAGCTTCAGGCCGCACTGTTCCGGCGACCAGGAGTCCCAGCGCCGTGAACGCAGCCGCACCAAGGACGAGGATCCCAAAGCCTGGAAGCCATGCCTCCGGCCGCGGCTGCCAGCCCAGGAATCCGGCGACAACCCCCACTACCAGTACTTGAAGGAAGAGAACGACGAGCACAGCGAGTATCTTGCCCGCGATCAGGCCACCACGCCCCAGGGGGGTGGTGGAGAGGAAGCGAAGAACGCCGTAACGCCGGTCAAATCCCGTGGCAATGCCCTGGCCGGTGAAGGCGGTGGACATGGCACAGAGGGCGAGGATTCCCGGCGTGGCCACGTCGACACGAGAGCCTCCGAGCCCATCCAGCAGGGGAGTAACAGTCAGGCCGGCCAAAGCAAGCAGCGGCAGGACGACGGCAAGAATCAGTTGCTCGCCGTTTCGCAGCATCGTGATGGTCTCGTAGCGGCCTTGCTGCAGAATGCGGCGAGGCAGGGAAGCGGGTCCGGCGTTGGGGGAGAGGAGCTTGCTCATCGGAGGTCCCTTCCGGAAATGTCCAGGAAAACGTCCTCGAGGCTCCGCGCCTCGAGTCTTAGTGACGCTGGCATGATGTTCCGTGCGGCCCACCAGGCGGTCAGCGCGGCAAGGTCCGCGGGCGCCAGGGCACCGGTGATCGAGTAGCTGCCGGCACGGGTTTCAAGGACTTGCAGACCTGTGCCAAGGACGTCTTTGAACTCGAGTCCCGGCGGCGCGTCGAAGAAGAGGGTCCGGTCAGTGATCGCGGTGTCGGTGGAATGATCGTGCCGCAGGAGGTCGGCGACCGTTCCCTCGGCGACGTTGTGTCCGCCGTCGATGATGTAGACGTAGTCAGCCAGGCGCTCGGCGTCATCCATGAGGTGCGTCGTGAGGATGATGCCCATGCCGGCGTCGCGCAGTTCCGCAATAAGGTCAAAAACCACTTGGCGCGAATGCGGATCCAATCCAGCGCTGGGTTCATCCAGGAAGAGGACCTCGGGGTTGCCAATCAATGCCGCAGCTAAAGCCACCCGTTGCTTTTGGCCACCTGAGAGGCGCCGCACACTGGTGCGGCTGAATTGGGCAATGCCAAGGCGGTCCACGAGGGCGTCGACATCCATGGGGTTGCGGTACATGCCGGCAATATGACGCAACAGGGGGATTGGACGGGCCGACGGCGGGAGGCCGCCATCCTGAAGCATGACACCCACCCGGGACCTCAAGTCAGCGCCGGCTGTGTCCGGGTCTGCGCCCAGAAGCGAAATGGTTCCCCCTGTCCGTTTCTGCAAACCCTGCGCACATTCAAGGGTGGTGGTCTTGCCAGCGCCGTTGGCTCCAAGGAGGGCCGTAATCCGGCCCCGCTCAGCCACCATGGACAGCCCACTAACAACCCGGAGCATTTTGCCGTCAAGGGAGGCCAGGGGCCCTACATCCTTAATGAGTCCGTCTATAGTGAGGACAGGGGAATCAGTGGATCGCACCAGAGTATTCTACGTGAAGTAGTACGGTCACACTTGGCGGGTGACTAAGGTCAGTCTTGCCTTACTGGATGCATGAAACAAATTACGACATGATTGTGTTGTGTATTCCATGAGCAGTCCAATTTCCATGCCCTCAAGGCGGCATGCTGCAGCGGCGGAGGCCTTTGCGCCTTCTTCTGCGCTGCCGGACGCGGAAGACCGTACAAGGGACCGCGTCCTTGGTGCAGTGTTGGAGAACGGCCCCGTCAGTGCTGCTGAGTTGGGTGACCTTCTTGGCTTCACGCCTGCAGCGGTCCGCCGCCACCTGGATCACTTGGAACGCAATGGCGTTATCGAAGTCAAGCGCGTTGCCAAGGCAGGAGCCGGGGCGGGACGCCCTGCGCGCCGCTATGTCCTGAGTTCACAAGGGCAATCCAAGCTTGGCGATGACTATTTGAACATCGCCAGCTCCGCGCTCCGGCGACTCCAGGAAATCGCCGGCGAGGATGCAGTCCGCGAATATGCCGAAGAGCGCTTCTCTGAAATGGAGCGCCGGTATGCGCCCGAAGTTGCGGCTGCCGGGCAGGACATCCCCGCCCGTGCCTTGGCCTTGTCCAAGGCCCTCAGCCGGGACGGCTACGTAGCCTCTGCCCATTCCA
Source organism: Arthrobacter sp. 21a14 (assembly GCA_050627125.1). GTDB lineage: Bacteria > Actinomycetota > Actinomycetes > Actinomycetales > Micrococcaceae > Arthrobacter. Next base: position 3,569,456 of record CP192487.1, read on the forward strand.
TTGAGGCCAAAGCCCCACTGCCTGCAGAATTTTCCAGCGTGCAGCTGTGTCAGGGACATTGCCCCATCCAGCAGCTCGCCGCGGAATTCCCTGTTTTTTGTGACAGCGAGACCAAAGTATTTTCCCGCTTGGTGGGCGTCGATGTCCGGCGTCTTTCAACCCTGGCGCAAGGCGGGCACGTCTGCACCACCCACATACCTACCGGGCGACCAGCTGCCACGGTGCCTCACAGCACCGCAGAGCAGTCCGGGAACCCGTACCAGGAATCAAACAACCAGCAAGAAAGGCCGTGATGACGGACCAACTAGCAGAGAAAGCGGTAGCTGACGGCACTGTGATCTCGGAGATTCTGGAGAAGAATCCCGAACTGCACGGTATCGGAAACTACGAGTACGGCTGGGCCGATAAGAACGACGTAGGCGCGAATGCCCGTCGTGGCCTCAACGAGGACGTTGTCCGCGACATCTCCTCGAAGAAGAACGAGCCCGAATGGATGCTCGATCTGCGCCTCAAGGGCCTGAAGTACTTCGACCGCAAGCCCATGCCAACCTGGGGCGCAGACCTCTCCGGCATCGACTTCGACAACATCAAGTACTTTGTGCGCTCCACCGAGAAGCAAGCTGCCACGTGGGAAGACCTTCCGGAGGACATCCGGAACACCTACGAAAAGCTCGGCATCCCGGAAGCTGAGCGCAGCCGGCTCGTTTCCGGCGTCGCGGCCCAGTACGAATCCGAAGTTGTCTACCACCAGATCCGCGAGGACCTCGAAGCCCAGGGCGTTATCTTCCTGGACACGGACACCGCCCTGCGCGAACACCCGGAGATCTTCCAGGAGTACTTCGGCACCATCATCCCCGTGGGCGACAACAAGTTCGCTTCGCTGAACACGGCAGTATGGTCCGGTGGATCGTTCGTGTACGTGCCCAAGGGCGTGCACGTGGACATCCCGCTGCAGGCTTACTTCCGTATCAACACGGAGAACATGGGCCAGTTCGAGCGCACCCTGATCATCGCCGATGAGGACTCCTACGTTCACTACATCGAAGGTTGCACGGCTCCGATCTACACTTCGGATTCCCTGCACTCCGCCGTTGTGGAGATCATCGTGAAGAAGGGCGCCCGCGTCCGCTACACGACCATCCAGAACTGGTCCAACAACGTGTACAACCTCGTCACCAAGCGTGCCATCTGCGAAGAGGGCGCCACCATGGAATGGATCGATGGCAACATCGGCTCCAAGGTGACCATGAAGTACCCGGCCGTTTACCTGGTAGGCGAGCACGCCAAGGGTGAAACCCTGTCCATCGCATTTGCCGGCGAGGGCCAGCACCAGGACACCGGCTCCAAGATGGTGCACATCGCACCGAACACCAAGAGCTCCATCATTTCCAAGTCCGTGGCCCGCGGCGGTGGCCGTGCGGCTTACCGCGGCTTGGTCCAGGTCCGCGAAGGTGCAAAGCACTCGGCCAACACGGTCCGTTGTGATGCCCTCCTGGTGGACACCATTTCCCGCTCGGACACGTACCCGTACATCGACATCCGCGAGGACGACGTCGTCATGGGTCACGAGGCCACCGTTTCCCGCGTCAGCGAAGAGCAGCTCTTCTATCTGATGTCCCGCGGCATGCCTGAGGACGAGGCCATGGCCATGATCGTGCGCGGCTTCATTGAGCCGATCGCCCGTGAACTGCCCATGGAATATGCCCTTGAGCTGAACCGCTTGATTGAACTGCAGATGGAAGGGTCCGTCGGTTAACAATGACTGATATCACTACTGAAAAGGCACGCATCGGCGCGCTCTCGGCCCAGCCGTTTATCAACGGCTTCACCGAGGAAGGCGAAAACCTTTCGCCCGTAAACACCGGAACAAACACCAGCACGACGTCGGAGCAGCCTGTTGCTGGTCCGCTCGGTGGCGCATCGGTAAAGAGCCACTCGCATGGTGGCGGCGTCGGCATCCCGGACAGCTCCCGCGCCGGCCGCCTCACGTCCTACAAGCTGGAGGACTTCAAGCCCCTGACCGGCCTTGAAGAAGACTGGCGTTTCACGCCCCTGAAGCGCCTGCGCGGTCTCCACACCGAGGTCCTTAACGGTGCAGCTCCTGCTGTCAGCGTGACCGCACCGTCCGGCGTCGTCGTCGAAACGGTTGGCCGCGAGGATCAGCGGATCGGCCAGGCAGCCATCCCCGAGGACCGCGTGTCCGCCAACGGTTGGGAGAACTTCGCCGAGGCTACCGTTGTCACGGTTCCGGCCGAGCTCCAGGCCGAGAGCGAAGTTTCCGTCCTGATCACCGGATCGGGCGAGGCTCCGGCTGCCCAGCACATCGTGATTGTGGCAGAGCGTTTCTCCAAGGCGGTAGTGGTCCTGGATCACCAGGGCACCGCTGTTGTCTCCGAGAACGTTGAAATTATCGTCGAAGATGGCGCTGAGCTGACCGTCGTGTCCTTGCAGGAATGGGCCGACGACGCTGTTCACGCATCTGCCCAGCAGGCCAAGATCGGCCGCGACGTGAAGTTCAAGCACATTGTGGTCAGCCTCGGCGGCGACGTCGTGCGCGTTACGCCGTCCACACGATTCACCGCACCTGGTGCCGACGTCGAAATGTTCGGCCTGTACTTCGCCGACGCCGGTCAGCACCTTGAGCAGCGCCTGTTTGTTGACCACGCAGTGGCCAACTGCAAGTCGCGCGTGCTGTACAAGGGCGCGCTGCAGGGCCGCAATGCCCACACTGTGTGGGTGGGCGACGTCCTGATCCGTAAGGAAGCAGAAGGCACGGACACCTATGAGGCCAACCGCAACCTGGTCCTGACGGACGGTGCGCGTGCGGACTCTGTGCCGAACCTGGAAATCGAGACGGGACTCATCGAGGGTGCCGGCCACGCCAGCGCCACCGGCCGTTTCGACGACGAGCACCTCTTCTACCTCATGGCACGCGGCATTCCCGAAAAGGTTGCCCGCCGCTTGGTGGTTCGAGGCTTCCTCAACGAGATCATCCAGCAGATCAACGTCCCGGCAATCGAAGAACGCCTGACCGCAGCTGTTGAGCGCGAACTCGCCGCGACCGACAACTAGCAGACCAGGCAGGACAACCATGAGTGAAGAAACCAAGGGCGAACTGGTATGCAACGCCAATGACATCCAGGTCAAGCAGGCGCTGCGTGTCCTGATCGATGACTATCCCGTAGCCATCGTGAGGGACTCGATGGGTGAGATCCATGCCATCGGCGATACCTGCTCGCACGCGGACATCTCGTTGTCCGAAGGCGAGATTGAAGGCTGCGCGATTGAGTGCTGGGGCCACGGTTCCCAGTTCGACCTCCGCAGCGGACAGCCTCTCCAGCTGCCTGCCTACGACCCCGTCCCGGTTTTCGCGGTCACCATCGATGGTGACGACGTCTACGTGGACGTGACCAACGTTGTGAACGGTGCTTCGGTAGATAACTACTGAGCGCCCGGTATCACCAGACTTACGAACGGAAAAGAAAGAAGAGCATGTCTACTCTTGAGATCAAGGACCTGCACGTCAGCATCGAGACGGAGCAGGGCACCAAGGAGATCCTGAAGGGCGTCAGCCTCACCATCAAGACCGGTGAAACGCACGCCATCATGGGCCCCAACGGCTCGGGCAAGTCCACCCTCGCATCCACCATTGCCGGCCACCCGCGCTACACGGTGACCAGCGGTACGATCACGCTCGATGGCGAAAACGTCCTCGAAATGAGCGTTGACGAGCGCGCCCGTGCAGGCGTCTTCCTTGCCATGCAGTACCCGGTAGAGGTTCCCGGCGTCACCATGACGAACTTCCTGCGTACCGCCAAGACGGCGATCGACGGCGAAGCACCCGCCCTTCGCACGTGGACCAAGGACGTCAAGGCTGCCATGCAGCAGCTGCGCATCGACGCCGACTTCGCACAGCGCAACGTCAATGAAGGCTTCTCCGGTGGCGAGAAGAAGCGCGTCGAGATCCTTCAGCTCGAGCTCTTCAAGCCGAAGTTCGCCGTCCTGGATGAGACCGACTCAGGCCTGGACGTCGACGCCCTCAAGGTAGTTTCCGAAGGCGTCAACCGCGCACATGCAGAGGGAAACATGGGCACGCTGCTCATCACCCACTACACCCGCATCCTGCGCTACATCAAGCCGGACTTCGTCCACGTCTTCGTCGACGGCAAGGTCGTTGAAGAGGGCGGCCCCGAGCTGGCCGACCGTCTTGAAGAAGAAGGCTACGACCGCTACGCCGCAGGCGCAGGCGTTGCCGTTGCTCCTGCCGTACAGGCCTAGTTAGGATCGTTCCATGACCGAAATCAACGCGGCGCGCACCAGCCTCGAGGACGTCGAGGAAGCGCTCAAGGACGTCATTGACCCCGAGCTCGGTGTCAACGTCGTGGACTTGGGCCTCCTCTATGGCCTGAAGTACTCGGATGAGGACGGCGCACTCCTGATCGACATGACACTGACGACGGCGGCTTGCCCGCTCACGGACGTGCTGGAAGAGCAGGTAGGCAAGTCCCTCGACGGCGTAGTGGATGAATGGCGCCTGAACTGGGTATGGATGCCGCCATGGGGTCCCGAGCGGATCACCGACGACGGCAAGGACCAGATGCGGGCCCTGGGCTTCAACATCTGATCAGCAGTTTTCGCCCTCCAAGGGCAAAGAAATGGTTCCGGACCTGTGGTCCGGAACCATTTCTGCGTTTCACCGATGGCTCAGGAATTAAACCGTTCCCGCAGCAGCTACGGCGCCGCCACACCAAAGGTGTCACATTTGTTGATGTCGCCGGTGGCGTATCCCTGGTAGAACCATTTCTGCCGCTGTTCACTTGAGCCATGGGTCCAGGACTCCGGCGAGACCCGTCCGGTTGCGGCTTCCTGGATACGGTCATCGCCGACGGCGGACGCGGCGGACAGCGCGTCCTGCAGGTCCTGCTCGGTGAGGGGGTCAAGGAACGGCTTGCCCGTTGCCGGGTCTTTCTGGGTGGTCGCATGGCGAACCCAGAGTCCCGCGTAACAGTCCGCCTGCAATTCGACACGGACTCCACCGGACTGCGGCCCCTGGGGATCCTGTTGTGCCCGGTCCAGGTTGCCCAGGATGTTTTGGATGTGGTGGCCGAATTCGTGGGCCACCACATACTCCTGCGCCAGTGGTCCCCCTGATGAACCAAAACGGGTCACGAGCTCATCGAAGAACCCGGGGTCGAAGTATGCCTTGGTGTCCACCGGGCAATAGAAAGGTCCTACAGCCGTGGTGGCAGGGCCACATCCCGTATTGGTCCCTTGATCGAAGATCACTGTTCCGGGCCGGGAATACTGAACGTTGTACTGGGCGAGGTATTCCGGCCAGAAGGCATTAAGGCTGTTGACAGTGCCTGTGATCCTGCAGTCGAGTCGTTTGTCCGCGTCAGCGCCTGTCTGGCACTCCTGCACACCGCCGCTCCCGCCTTCAACGGCGGGCGGCTGGGTTCCGCCGCCTGTGAGGTCGCCGAGGATGTTGGGGTTGATTCCGAAGAGGGCCAGAAGCAGCACGACGATGCCACCACCAATCCCGCCACCTATTTTCGTCCCGCGGCCCATGCCTCCGCCGCGTCGGTCTTCTACCTGGGATGGGTCAAGCTGCGCACCGTCATTGAAACTCATACAGTCAGAATAGACGTCACCATTGGTGCCGGAGGGCGAACACTGCCGTAAAATTGCGGGGATGCCTTTTCTGGACAAAATTCAGCTCTGGGCCGATGAGCGTCCCCACGACACCGCCGTCGTTGTGGGCCGCAGCCGGCTCAACTGGGCCGAGCTCCGCGACGCCGCGGCAAGCCTGCTTGGCCACGCGACGGCCACTACTGTGCTTGCCGAACCCAACTCCACTGACTTCGTCGCGAAGTTTACGGCGGCGGTGGCGGGGGAGCGCCGCTGTGCTGTGCTGGACCCACAGTGGCCTGCAGCGATGGTGGAGGAAGTGACGTCGCGCATCGTCGACTCCACCATCTCAACCGACGTGGAACTTGTGGACGGGGATCCGTCCACAACCTTCCTGATTGGGCTTACCTCCGGCACGACTTCAGTGCCCAAGGCGTTCACACGGTCCCGCCGGTCGTGGCAGGTCTCGTTCGACGCTTCGATCGAGTTCTTTGGGCTCTCGCAGGACGATCGGACCCTGGCGGCAGGTCCCCTCTCCTCCAGCTTGAACCTCTACGCCCTGTCCGAATGCCTGTACGCGGGCTCCGCGTTTCACTCGCTGGAATCGTTCGACGTCGGTGACGCGCATGCAGCGATAAGCCACGACAACATCACAAGACTCGTGCTCACCCCGACCATGCTGCGTTTGCTCAGCGAACGTGGCTTGGCTGGAGACGTGGATGCTTCCGGCATCCGCAGCATCATCTGCGCGGGTTCCAAGCTGGATGGCCGTACGTTGGAAGCGGCGCGGCGCTGGGCCCCACATGCTGCCATCTTTGAGTACTACGGAGCCTCCGAATTGAGCTTCGTCTCCGGCACGCGGCTGGCTGCCGGGGAACCGCTCGACGTCGGGGGTACGGGGATTGGCCGGCCATTTCCTGGTGTGGAATTGCGAATCCTGGACGACACCGGACGGAACCTCCCGGACGGGGAGCACGGCAACATCAGCGTCCGCAGTGGAATGGTCAGCAACGGCTACCTCTGGGGCGACGACGGCCAGGCCCTCCGATGCCTGGACGGCTGGTACACCGTCGGGGACCAGGGCTATCTCGCCGACGGGATCCTGCACATTCTGGGACGTCGTTCGGACATGATCATCACGGCGGGGAAGAACGTGTACCCGCACGAGGTGGAACTCGCCCTCGCTTCCGTTCCAGGCATCGAAGTTGCGGTAGCAGCCGGCGCTCCGGATGACATCCGCGGCCAAAAGGTGATTGCCGGCGTCGTTCCCGCTTATGGTGCCGTCACGGCGACGCAGCTCCGCACTGGCCTTGATGGCCTGCTCGCGCGGGACAAGTGGCCGCTGCAGTACTACGTCCTGTCCGAGCTTCCCATTACGGATCGCGGTAAGGTCAGCCGGATGGTACTCCTTGACTGGATCAAAAACCATGATGCCCGGGCGCGTCCTCTTGGGTAGCGGCCTCCCCTTGGGTAGCGGCCCTTCGACGCAGGAGTTGGACGAGTCCCGCCAGCCGGTCATCATCGCGGCGCTGCGCACTCCGATCTGCCGTGCAAACGGGCAGCTGAGGCATCTCCGGGCGCCGGATCTCCTGGCGCCGGTCATCCGTTCCCTCATCGAGTCGGCAGGCATTGACCCGGCCGGGGTGAACGACGTCATCATGGGCAATGCAGTTGGTGGTGGTGGAAATGTAGCGCGCTTCGCCGCGCTGCAGGCCGGTTTGCCGGTCACAGTCCCGGGGCTCACAGTTGACCGGCAGTGTGGTTCCGGATTGGATGCTATTGCGCTTGCTGCGCGTCTGGTTGGCGCCGGTGGAGATCCGCTGTATGTTGCCGGCGGGGTGGAAAGCATCAGTACCGCTCCTGCCCGCGCCAACAGGACCGACGACGGCGGCCTGGACTTTTACTCGCGGGCCACCTTTGTGCCGACCGTGTTTGGTGACCCTGACATGGGTGTGGCCGCGGAAAATGTCGCCCGCGCGTTTGGTATCAGTCGTGAGCGACAAGATGAGTACGCACTCCGCAGCCATCGGCGGGCTCTTGAGGCTGCGGCAGCGGGCAAGCTCGCACGCGAAATCGTGCCGCTTGAAAATGCCGGAACTATTGTCGACGCCGACGACGGTCCCAAGCCGTCGTTGCGCGCCTCACTGATGTCGCGGTTCCCGGCAGTTTTCGTCCCCGACGGAACTGTCACGGCAGCCAACTCGTGCTTCGACGCCGACGCCGCGGCCGCGGTCGTCATAACGTCGCTCAAGCGCGCCCGGGAGATGGGCGCGGCTGACGGCTTGTTGGTTTTGGGTTGTGAGACCACAGGTGTGCATCCGGAGTTGCTCGGCATCGGGGCTGCACACGCCGCGGAGCAGCTGTTGGCTCAGCAGGGCTTGGCTGCCACGGACGTGGACCTGATCGAATTCAATGAAGCTTTTGCCTCCCAGACCATCGCTTGCCTTGATCATTTGGCCATCGATCCGGGGAAAGCCAATGCAGAGGGCGGAGCGCTGGCTTTTGGGCACGGTTACGGCGCTTCGGGGGCTGTTTTGGTGACGCGCCTCCTTACCCAGGCTCGCGGCGTATCCGAAAATTCCGGGGTAGCGCCGCTCGGCTTGGCAATGATCAGCATCGCGGGCGGCATGGGCACGGCGGCCCTGCTGCGCTATTCCCGGTTCCAGCCCAACTGACCAGCATTAGTGGTTGTTATGACGCCTGAAAACAACCACAAATGCGAGCTACTTGGGCTCGTCCGGTTCCCCGAGTCCCCGGGCGGCCAAGGCGTCACCGGTTTGGCGCGCATAAGCGACCGTCGTGATGAAGACCGGGAGTATCAGTGCCCTGGGATTGCGTTCAAGTCCGCGTGCGCGGGCCGCATCCCTGACGTCCGAAAAGGCCCCAGCGATGAAGGGGATGCTCCTGAGCATCACGGCGATGGTGAGCGCGAATCGCTCGGGATCGGCACCGAAGCGCTGGAACGGTTTGGCGAGCGAGACAACGCCGTCCAACAGGTCCTGGACGGGTGTGGTGGCAGTCAGAACCGATGCTGCGACGACGCACACCAGGACGTTCAGGACGATGCGGGCAGCAGTGGGGGCACCCAATTGCCACCATTGAAACAATCCGATCACCACGAGGATGGACGCAACCATCCATATGGCACGCATCAGACGGCGCAAACCGGCCCCGCTGAGCAGGAAGAGCCCGCACATCATGGCGAAGACCACCAGCGACACTGCCCAGTCGACAATCAGGAAGGACGCGGTCCCGCACCCCGCAACCACCAGGAATTTCAGCCACAACGGGATTCGGTGGATGGGCGAGTTCCCCGGCACATAGTTGGCGATCAGGAAGCCGTGGCCCCTCATAACTGGCCTCGCCCCGGACGTTCGCCAAGGCCCGGAACCTCGCCAAGGTCCGGAATCCCGCCGAGCGCAGTTGCGCACAGCTCCCGGTACCGGGCGACACCTTCGGCGGCATCGCCGTCGAACACTATTCGCCCCGACTCCACCACCAGGACGCGGTCCATCTCCAGTGCGAGGTCGAGGTCGTGGGTGGACATGACAACTTGCTGCTCCAGGCCCGCCAAGGTGCGCCGGAGCAGCTCGCGATTACGCAGGTCCAGGAGGGTGGATGGCTCGTCGAGGACCAGCACCTTGGGATTGACGGCGAGGACTGCGGCCAAGGCGAGCAGCTGGCGTTCCCCGCCGGAGAGCTCATAGATGCTCTGGTCTGCCAGTGGCTGCAGGCCAAACCTGTCAAGAACTGCTTCGGCGTGTGCGGCTCGTTCGCGGGTGTTCTTAATGGAGCGCCGCAGGGAGAGTTCAACGTCTTCACGGCCGGTAGGCATCACCAGTTGCGACAAGGGATCAGTGAAGACGAATCCGACGTTCGCACGAACCCGGCGCACGGCTTTAACTGTGTCATCGCCGTGGACTTCAACGGTTCCGTCGCTGGGCTCCACCAGGCCGTTCAACAGCCGTAACAGCGTGGACTTTCCGGAACCGTTGGCTCCGATGACGCCGATACGCCGCTCCGAAAGGTTCAAGGAAACATCCTCCAGCAGGGTCTTGGACGTTGCGCTGCCGTCAATGGCTACACGAACCGAGACCCTGCTGAAGCTGATGGAGTTCATAGAGATATTGTTTCTGATTTTGCGTGACGCAGGCTATTTGACCCTGCGGACCAGGACATCGGGGAACGCCTTGTGGATAGCCACCGCAATGATCACAGCGAGTACGTTCTTGAGGATGTCCCCAGGGTAGAACGCCAGATCAGCAATGAAGGCTTTGGTGAAGTCCAGTTTGCCGTTGACCATCATGCCCAGGACGCCCAGGCCGTGGATGAGGACGATGCTGCTGACCATGGCGGCAGCAAACAGCAGCAGGGAACGGTTCCGTACCGTCTTGCGGATAATCAGGGCCGCCAGATAGCCGGTGGCAGCAGCTGCAAGGGGGAAGGCAATGATGTAGCCCGCCGAAGCAGTAGCGAGGATGCCCAGTCCGCTGCGGCCCCCGCTGAAGATCGGCAGCCCGGCCAGGCCAAGGAGGACATAAAGCCCGACGGCGGCGAATCCCCTCCCGTGGCCAAGCACCAGGCCGCTCAGCATCACAGTGAGGGTCACCAAGGTGATCGGCACGCCCAAGGCGCCAACCGGAATGCCGGGAACGATCGCGGACGCGGCCACAAGGGCTGCGAAGACGGCAATGAGGCCGAGGTCTGTGGCGGTCCATCGCTTGCGCGAAGAGTTGCGCTCCACAGAGGCGGAGGTGGTTTGGCTCATGACGGGTCCTATCGGGAAATGCTGTGGGTGCGAGATTGAAGTTTGTTTCCCCCAACAGTGAGGATACGGAGCTTGGGAAAGGGCTTTTTTGGAGCCTCTCCACAACCGTGAGTGAAAATTCTGTGAGAGATGGCACAATGTGCCGCTCGGGCGATGTTATGTCAGGGGGAGGGCGGGGTGCCGGTAGACTTGAACAGGCTGTTCTCACAGCCGTCCCCGCCGCAACTACCGGGCCAACCGGTCACGCAGGCGTTCCCCATTGAAAGGCATCACCCGAATTGATTACCGTCCAGGAACTCGAACTCCGCGCCGGCGCACGCCTGCTCATGGACAAGGTCAACTTCAGGGTGGACAAGGGGGACAAGATCGGACTCGTTGGCCGCAACGGGGCGGGCAAGACCACTTTAACCCGCGTCCTCGCGGGTGAAGGCCTTCCGGCAGGCGGCAAAGTGACCCGCAGCGGTGAGATCGGCTATCTGCCCCAGGATCCCCGCACCCCGGACATGGAACAGCTCGCGCGTGATCGCATCCTTTCTGCTCGTGGCTTGGACGTGGTGGTGGGGAAGCTGAAGAAGGCCCAGGCCGAGATGGCAAGCGAGGACGAAGCCGTACAGCGCAAGGCCATGAACCGCTACGATCGCTTGGAAGCTGAGTTCCTGGCTGGCGGCGGATACGCCGCTGAAGCTGAGGCAGCCGCGATCTCCTCCAACCTTGCGCTCCCGGAACGCATCCTTAACCAGCCGCTGAAGACCCTCTCCGGCGGCCAGCGCCGTCGTGTGGAGCTCGCCCGCATTCTTTATTCCTCGGCAGAAACCCTGCTCCTGGACGAACCAACCAACCACCTCGACGCCGACTCCATTACGTGGCTGCGCGACTTCCTCAAGGACCACCAGGGTGGGTTGATCGTGATCAGCCACGATGTCGAATTGTTGGAGGCCACGGTCAATAAGGTCTACCACCTTGATGCCAACAGGGCCCAGATCGACTACTACAACATGGGTTGGAAGCGCTATCTCCAGCAGCGCGAAACGGATGAAAGGGCTCGCAAGCGCGAACGGGCCAATGCGGAAAAGAAGGCCCAGGTCCTCATCGACCAGGCCAACAAGATGCGCGCCAAGGCAACGAAAGCCGTCGCAGCGCAGAACATGGCAAAGCGTGCTGAGCGTCTCCTTGGCGGTTTGGAAGCCGTTCGTGAAAACGATCGCGTCGCCGCCCTGCGCTTCCCGGATCCGTCACCCTGTGGCAAGACCCCACTCACCGCCGAAGGGCTCAGCAAGTCCTACGGCTCCCTGGAGATTTTCACTGACGTGGACCTGGCGATCGATCGCGGTTCCAAGGTGGTCATCCTTGGCCTCAACGGTGCGGGCAAGACCACCCTCCTGCGAATGCTTGCAGGCGTGGACAAACCAGACACCGGCGACATCATCCCGGGACACGGATTGAAGGTGGGCTACTACGCCCAGGAACACGAAACCCTGGACCACGATCGCACGGTCCTTGAAAACATGCGTTCCTCTGCACCTGACATGAAGGACGCCGAAGTCCGCGGCATTCTGGGGTCATTCCTGTTCTCGGGTGACGACGTCGAAAAGCCTGCCGGAGTTCTGTCCGGTGGCGAGAAGACCCGGCTCGCCCTCGCAACCATCGTTGCCTCGAGCGCCAACGTGCTGCTCCTCGACGAGCCCACCAACAACCTGGACCCAGCCAGCCGCGCGGAAATCCTTGGTGCACTGAAGAACTACAGTGGCGCCGTCGTCATGGTCAGTCACGATGAAGGCGCCGTCTCGGCCCTGAATCCGGAACGCGTGGTGCTGCTCCCCGATGGTGTTGAAGATCACTGGAACGAGGACTACCTGGACCTCATCACCTTGGCCTAGGCCGCCTCGCCGTCCGCTGCGGACCGGGCTTCGTTCCGCTGCGCGGCGCACAGCGCGTTGTGGTTGCGTTCCGCATCGCGGCGCGTTTGATGTGCCGCGGGCTCGCTCGTTCCTCGCTTGGACGCACGCTACGCACATCAAACGCGACGCTACGCTGGCGGGCCTGTCGCCCTGGCGGGAGCTAACGTACTTGGAGTTCTTCAGCGTTTGTGATGGCTTTTAGTTCTTCGTAGGTGATGGAGAACATTGAATTGTGGTCTCCGGCGCCGGCCCACAGTAGTGGGTGTTCTTGCAGCGAGGTGTCCAGGAGGGTTCTTATGCGTTGTGGGTGACCGACCGGGGCGACGCCTCCCACTTCCTGGCCGGTGTGTTTGAGCACGAAATCGGGCTTCGCGCGGCGGATTTTTCCGGTGCCCAGTAGTTTGGCTACCAGGGTTGTATCTACTCTCGCGGCTCCGCTGGCGAGGATGAGCAAGGGTTTGCCGTCGAGTTCGAAAATCAGGCTGTTGGTGATGGCCGCAACCTGGCATCCAAGGACAGAGGCGGCCGATGCAGCCGTGGGCACCTTGTCTTCGAAGATCCGGACGGTGTCCTCAGCGCCTGCGGCCGTGAGGGCCGACTTCACGTTGAGCACCGGGTCCGGAACCGCTTCAGTAACCTTGGGCATCCAGGATTGCGTCTTCCTCTTCTTCTGACGTGGCGCGCTTGTTCCTTCGAGCAGCCGGAATCCGGCGTTTGGGTGGCCTGTTGGCAGCGATAACTTCCTCGACGTCGCCTTCGTCCTCTTCCGCGTCGATGGCAGCGTTACGCGCCTGCTGCCGGGCTGCGTAGCCGAAGCCAATAAACATCAGGACGCCGAAGGCAAACCACTGCAGGGAGTAGGAGAGGTGCGTGCCCTCTTCCGTTGCTGGTTTGGGGAAGGGCGTGGGCATGGGTTGGACCGAGGGATCCTCGCTGGCCAGCTGCCCATAGGCGCCCGTCGCGATGGGGTAGGGGAGTTCGCTTGCGAAGCTGGCCAGGTCAATGGATGGCAGTTGTCCATCCACCGCACCGCGGTCCAGCTTCGGTTCCGTTGGCTTGAGGCGGGCCACCACGGTCACCTCACCCACGGGAGGTGCCGGAACGACGTCGGGACGGCCCGGTGTGTTGTTGCCAATTGGCAACCAGCCGCGGTCGATAACCACCGCTTCGCCGGTGGTAAGGCGGAAAGGAACCACGACGTCGTAACCTGGCTGCCCGTTCAACGGACGGTTTCGCACAACGCGCTGGCCGTTCAGGTCGTAACTACCCCGCAGCTCTATCTGGGTCCATTCCCGCTCGGGGTCCAAGGTGCGGAACTGGTCCTTGATGTCAGCGAAGGGGACAGGCGTCGCGGAGTAGTTGGTCACTACGCGGTTGATCTCAGCCAGCGTCTCTGCCCGCCGATCCATTTGCCAACGGCCTAGGAACACGCAGGCTGTGGCGAAGATAACGGCCAGAACGAAATAGCCCAGCCACTTGCTGGAGAAAAGGAAACGATACATTCAGCGGGCCTCGCCAACGGCAGCGTTATCTGCCTCGAAAGGGACGGTCTCTTTCCAGAGGCCCCGGGTTTGGAGGTAGTCCTCAAGCCAATCGCGGTGCTCGTTGCATGAAAGCCAAACCTTGCGCCGCTCAGGAGTATGGATGCGCGGGTTGTTCCACAGGAGTTGCCAGGCTGCGCCCTCCCGGCATCCCTTACGGGAGCAGAGGGCAGGGCCGGTGGCGCGATCGGACTCCTGGCTGCCCAAACCGACGCCGCCAAGGTTAAAGATGTTCATGAAGCCGCCCGTTCATCGCCGGAGTCCCCGGCCTTCGGTATATGAGTCGCGTCAGGTTCTGCGTCCTGAGCTGGTGGCCCGTCATCGTCCACCACTTCGCCTTTTAGCACCGTGACGTTTTCCGTCGCTTCGCCTTCGGTGCTCTGGGGCGAGCCCTCGATTTCAGCTGTTTCAACGTAGTCCAGCAGGGAATCGCTGTGGTCCTCGGCTTTATCGCTGCCGTTCGCAATGACCACGGCTATCCAGGGCAGGAACACCGCGCCGGCCACGGCGATTATTTTCAACCAGCCGTCCACCACGAAAATCAGGATGATGCAGACCATGCGAATACCCATCGCCACTGCGTACTTGATCATGCGCTCCCGCATGTCTTCCGAGTGGGCAGCCGCGGCATCGGTGATGCTGTGGACTTCGGGGTCGCCGGAAACAGCGTCCGGATCCCCGGGCACCTGCTGCAGGGGACTGTTTTCTCGTGTCACAGCTGAATCATCACGCTCCAAAGGCTTCTCTCAATTCTCTCACCAAGGCCGTAGCCGCCCAAACCGCGGGACAGGCCGGTTACCCGCGGGTTGGAGCAGGCGCCCGATAAGATCGAGGCAGGAAATCCCCTCTTCACCGCAGCACACCCATGCCGCAGAACCTGGAGCGAAAGTATGTCTGAAGCAGTATCCACCGGCCGTAGCGTCCTCATTACCGGCGGCAACAGGGGCATCGGCCTGGCCATTGCCGAGTCCTTCCTCGCAAACGGTGACAAGGTGGCAGTGACCTATCGAAGCGAAACAGAACTGCCTGAAGGCATCCTGGGAGTTAAAGCCGACGTCACTGACGAAGCCTCGATTGATGCCGCCTTCAAGACAGTAGAGGAAGCCCACGGCCCGGTGGAGGTTTTGGTTGCCAATGCTGGCATTACCAAAGACACGCTGCTCCTGCGCATGAGCGAGGACGACTTCACCTCTGTGCTGGACACGAACCTCACCGGTGCGTTCCGCGTCATTAAGCGTGCTTCCAAGGGCATGATCCGGCTCCGTAAGGGCCGCGTGGTCCTCATCTCCTCGGTGTCCGGCCTGTACGGAGCTCCGGGCCAGATCAACTACTCCGCATCGAAGGCGGGCATGGTGGGGATCGCACGCTCGCTGACCCGTGAACTGGGCAGCCGGGGGATCACGGCCAACGTGGTGGCTCCCGGGTTCATCAACACGGACATGACGGCAGAACTGCCGGAGGAAACTCAGAAGTCGTACCTGGCAAACGTGCCGGCAGGCCGTTTCGCCGAGGCGTCCGAGGTAGCAAATGTTGTGCGCTGGGTGGCCAGCGACGAGGCCGCCTACATTTCAGGCGCTGTGATTCCCGTTGACGGCGGTCTCGGGATGGGCCACTAAAGCGCCACTGAGGCAATCAGCCAGTTTTTGTGGCCAGCCGACAAAGGGGTTCGAGCCCGCCACTGGCATGATGGAACCCGGGACCGCACGTTTTTAGATGAAGTGAACAAAAGGAGCACGAATGGGAATGCTGGATAACAAGACCGCGATCGTCACGGGATCTTCCCGTGGCATCGGTGCTGAAGTCGCCAAGATCCTCGCGGGTGAGGGCGCCGCCGTCGTCGTCAACTACCGTCAGAAGGCACCGCGTGCCAACAAGGTAGTAGCTGAAATCCAGGCAGCGGGCGGCCGCGCCGCGGCCGTCGGTGCGGACCTCACCACCGACGAAGGCGTACACACTCTTGCCAGCACTGCCATGGAAGAGTTCGGTTCGCTAGATGTCTTGATACTGAACGCATCCGGTGGCATGGAGTCCGGCATGGAGGAGGGTTACGCCCTCAAGCTCAACCGCGATGCGCAGATCAACATGCTCAATGCGGCTGTTCCCCTCATGCGCGAAGGCTCGCGTGTCGTCTTCGTGACCAGCCATCAGGCGCATTTCGTGGAAACCGTTCCCACCATGCCTGAATACGAGCCGGTGGCAAAGAGCAAGCGGGCCGGCGAGGATGCACTGCGCGCACTCCTGCCCAACCTTGCTGACAAAGGCATCTCGCTGGTGGTTGTCTCCGGTGACATGATCGAGGGCACTGTCACAGCCACCTTGCTTGACCGCTCCAACCCGGGCGCCATAGAGGCCCGCCGCGCAGAAGCCGGCAAGTTGTATTCGGTTGAAGAATTTGCGGCAGAGGTCGCCAAGATGGTGACGGCCGACGTCGAAACCGGCCACACCGAATACGTGGGTGGAGCAGACTACTTCGGCAAATCCGCCGAGTAGGTACCCTGGCAGAATTAGTTGTGGCCCGGACACGTGTCCGGGCCACAACTGTTTAACCGTTCACATGCCAGCCAATGGGCGATGACAATTTGATAAATTGTTTGGCTTTCTGCAACACGAAATGCGATTAGTTGTTTCACGTTTCTCCTTTTGCATTAATGCGCCCCATCTGATTGAATCTCCAAGGCGTCGTCGTCCCTAAATGTAAGCAAACTGTGTTAAGCCAAGGTAGGAACTTTATGGCAGTGTCCAGGGTCGAACCCACTACTGTGAACTAGGAGCATCTTTGGACCTGTTACTGCATGCTGATGATATTCACGCGTCCTACGATCAAAGGCGCATCCTCAAAGGTGTTGAACTTTCCCTCCACCGCGGCGAGATCCTGGGATTAATCGGGACCAATGGCGCCGGCAAAACGACGCTCATGGGCGTATTGGCCGGATCCCATAAGCATGATGGCGGGCAAATCAGGCTGGCTGGCGAGAAATATGGACCGGATTCGATAGAGGAAGCCCAGGCTTGCGGCGTAGGCCTCATCCCGCAGAACTTCCGTATCAACTCTGACCTGACGGTGGCTGAGGCAATTTTTCGGGGAACTTTTCAAGCCGATAAATCCCATGATGAACTCCGGGTTCAAGCAATCAAACTCATTCAGGACGTCGGCATCACCTTGGATCCCGACGTGAAAGTGGGCACCCTGATTCGTGCCGAGCAGACCCTCGTTGAAGTTCTGAGAATGGTTGCCGAAGAAGCCCAACTCGTGATCATGGACGAGGTTGCTGCATCGCTACCGGATCATGACGTCGCCGTCCTGCATCAAGTTTTGCGGATGCTGGTCGGGCAGGGGCGTGCGATCATCTACATCACCCACCGTCTTGATGAAGTCCGGTCCATAGCGCACCGCATCGCCGTCATGCGGGACGGCAGGGTCCACAAGATCCTCGAAGCCAGCCGGACCGACGTCGACGAGCTCGCCTTCCTCTTGCTGCAGGAGAAGCTGTCCAACAACGCCAGGCCCACGGATCCGGCAGTCGGAGATGAGGCTATGCGGGTGGTGGAGCTCACTGTGGAAGACAGTATCCGCGACATTTCCTTCAGCGTATCCAAGGGTGAGATTTTCGGTTTGGTCGGAACACATCGATCAGGCATCTATCAATTGCTTGAAGCGCTGGTAGGCATACAACCAAGTACGTCGGGCCAGATTTTCATGCATGGAAAACCTGTACAGATCCGGGGGCTGCAGGATGCACTGCGTTTAAAGATCGGTTACTTGTCAGACACAGCCGACACACTGGAATCTGCAGGTGGAATCGTTGAAGGCCTTCAGCGCAGTGATGACGCGACCGGGGCTAATTTACAGGATGAGATCACTCAGCTTCGGGGCGTGATCGAACTGGTCCGCCGAATGCGCATCAACACGACAAACATTCATGGCGCCATCACTACTCTTTCAGGGGGCGATCGCCAGAAAGTGCAGCTTGCCAAATGGATGACCAGCGACTGTGACGTGCTGATCCTTAGTCACCCCAGCCGCGGTATAGACGTCGGGGCCAAGGAGACGGTGTACAGGATGCTCAATGAGCTCACCCGGACCGGGGTTGCGATCATCCTCTTGTCGTCGGATTTGTCGGAACTGGTCAGCTGGTGCCATCGGATTGGTGTGATGCGCAACGGCGAAATGGTGGCCATCGAGGCAAACGCCAATACCAATGAAGACGCCCTGGTGCACCACATGCTGGGGGAGAAGTTCACTTCCGGCAGTGGGGAAGCCCGCCGCGTGAAGAGTTGACGGCACTGTGCCTTTCCTGACGTGAAACCAAAAGGGGCGACCGCGAATGCGCGGCCGCCCCTTTTGGTCTTCCAGGGAAGATCAGATGGTAATTCCTTTGGCGAGATTGTTGAGCTTGTGGCGCGCCAATGCGAGGTTTGCGTACGTTCGGTCCAGCACCAAGTAGACAAACAGGCCCTTGGAACCGCCTGAGTTCAGAACGTTAATCAGGTGGTACTGCGAACCGAGCGTGATGAGGATATCTTCGATATCGCTGTCCACGTGGAGGTCCGCCATGGTGCGGAGCTTTGCACTGACAACATTTGAGTTGCCGGCAGCTGCCACACCCAGGTCAAAGCCAGGGTTTCCACCCTGGGCCAAAGCCATTCCGCTGGAGTAGTCCACGACGGCCGCGCCTGTTGCGCCCTCTATGGACAGCAACTGCTTTATGGATTCGTCAAGCGTGCTCATATTTTGTTCTTCCTTTTCGTTTTTATCATCGCCGAAATGTGTGAAGTAGACCGCGCGGGTTTCCTGGTGCACGGACACATTGAGAACTGATTCATCCTCATTGGCATTCACTCCAGCAGGCACAGACTTTTCCTGACGTTTCCACCATCTCCGTGCATGCCGCGAACGATTCACTTTCTGCCCCTGCTGGTCTTGACCCCGGGCTGCCTAATGCATCACGGCTCCGTCTTGGAGTTTCCAACTTTACACATTGAGACGCCACTGGAATGCATTGTCTCAAGAAGCGAGCAAGTTAGTGACAATCGCATAAATTATTCGAGATTTGGCGTCACGAAATGCGACCCGCGAGCTTCCGGAGTGTTTCTGTGCACCGCCTTTCGCTTGATGAAGGCGACGTTAATAATGTGGTCGCCGCCAGCCTCCGTCGTATTTTGGAAAATCACTTGATAGGGCGTACGCCCAATCAACAGGGCTATCCCGTCAGGTGCCCGGTCAGGCGTTCGTGACGCATTTGCGAGCATGTCCCGAAAGCCCGGGTGGTTCTCCACGTGCCCACGGATCCCGGATTGATCAAAGGACGCCAACGTTGACAACCACACAGTTCCATCTGCCTCGACAACTCCATGAGCCGGGTACACGACGTGGCCGGTTTCGGTGGCGAAGCCGGACTCCGTTGGAAAGATCTTGAACCGCGCACACCACATAATGAAGTGCTTCCTCAGCACACCGTCAGGGTCAGCTGAAACAACAGACCTGCGGAGGGTTTCATGCTCCAGCAACGCATCTCCTTCGGATGGGCAAGGCGACGTGCAACAACCGGCGGGCGTCACATCTGATGAGTGTCCTGAAAGTGCCAATCGTTTCGCTGAAAACGTTGTGGAATCCACAACATGAACACTGTGGTGGCACTACTCCAATGGTGGAGGCCCTCGGCCAAGTGTCCGGGGCACCATCAATCGAAGGGGAAAAGTGTGATAAATCAACGCGCATCACGGCACTGGCGAGCGGCCACTGCCACCTTGGTCGGGGCGGTGCTGGCTGTGTCACTCTCCGTCGCGCCGGCCTCGGCAGCCCCAGTGATCAATAGTGATCAACCCGGTTCCATCACCGTTCACAAATTCGAGAAGCCGCTCCCTGAAGGCGGTGGCAACAACGGTGGTGGCGGCCATGGCGGCGGGCACGGTGGCGGCGGCAACAATGGTGGCAGTAACCTTTCCCGCGCCATTCCTGATACCAGCAGCCTGACGCCCTTGCCTGGTATTGAGTTCACGATCCAGCAGGTCAATACCATTGATCTGTCCACCAATGCGGGCTGGGACGCGGCACACAACCTTAGCTATGTCTTTTCGTCGTCTGACCCGTCTGGTTCCATCACTGCCGCTGGATACACCTTGGGTGCCGGCCAGGCCCAGGTCACTGCCGCCGACGGCACTGCCTTCTTCGCCAACCTGCCCATAGGCCTGTATCTAGTGACCGAGACGAACTATCCTGCCGGGGTCACCCCATCGGCTCCGTTCCTCATCTCGGTGCCCATGACCGATCCGGACAACCAGGACAACTGGATCTACGACGTCGACGTGTACCCGAAAAACTCTGTTTCCGGTGCGGAGAAGATCGTCACTGATGCTCCCGACGTCAAGCTCGGCGACCAGGTCGATTGGACGATCACAGCTGATATCCCGAACGAGGCCGTGATTGACGGTTACAAGGTGGTGGATCAGCTCGACACCAAACTGACCTACGTCGGTGCCACCGCCATGCTGGAGGATGGCACGTCACTTAGTGAAGGTACCGATTACGTCCTGAGCTTCGATGCCACAACCAACACGGTCTCGGTGGTGTTCACCGATGACGGACGTGCCTTGCTGGCAGCCCGCACCCAAACCCGCGTGCAGATCGTTGTGAGCACCAAGGTCAACACCATAGGTGAGATTGAAAACGTCGCACTTGCCTACCCGAACGCTGCGAGCTTCAACATCACCCCCGGCCAGCCCGGCGGGCCAATACTGACACCGCCTGTCGTTACCAAATGGGGCGGGATGACGTTGCAAAAAGTGGACGAGAACGCAGCTGCCCTGGCCGGCGCGTCATTCGCGGTCTACACCAATGAAGCTGATGCCACTGCAGGCACCAACCCCGTGGATATCGACGGCCAGAGTGTCTTCACTGTTGCCGGCGATGGAACGCTGACCATTTCAGGCCTGCGCTACTCGGATTGGGCCAACGGCGCAGCAGTGGCACCTGGGGACGCGGACTACCGCACCTACTACCTGGTGGAGACCACGGCGCCGGCAGGGTACGAACTGCTGGCCGAGCCGGTCTCCTTCCTGATCAACGGCACCACCACCCCGGTTGGTATTGATCTGCAGGTGAAGAACATGCCATCCAACAGCGGCTTTGAACTGCCGCTGACCGGTGGCGTGGGAACCGGCATTCTTTACGCAGCCGGAGCCCTCCTGGTCATTGGTGCCGGCCTGCTGTTCATCCGCATGCGCAGGGCAGACAACAACGTGTAGAGGCACTTGGGGTTCAGACGTTGGCGATGTGCCGCACGGCATCAAGGTAGGGCATGTTGATGACGGCGTCTGCAACTGCACGGACAGCCGGTTTGGCGTTGAAGGCAACGCCAATTCCGGCCGCTCCCAGCATGTCGAGGTCGTTGGCGCCGTCGCCCACTGCGATGGTGTGCTGGAGGTCGATCCCCTCGGCAGCTGCCCACTTACGCAGGTACTTCTCCTTCGCTGCGCGGTCAATGACGTCGCCCAGCACCCTGCCGGTCAAAGCGCCATCGACGATTTCCAGCTCGTTGGCAATCCAGTAATCCAGGCCGAGTTCTTCAGCTATGGGCCCAAGGATCTGGTTAAAGCCACCGGAAACCACAGCCACCACGTGGCCCGCTTCCTTGAATGCGGCTACCAATTCTGCTGCGCCAAGGCTGAGGCGCACTTCCGCACGTACAGAATCGACGACGGCGGCCGGCAGCCCTGCGAGGACCTCAACGCGGGCGTAAAGGCTCTGTGCGAAATCCAGCTCCCCACGCATGGCTGCTTCGGTAACAGCTGCAACTTCGTCGCGCTTGCCTGCATAAGCGGCAAGCAACTCAATGACTTCCTGTTGGATCAGCGTGGAATCCACATCCATGATGAGCAGTTTCCTCGGAGCCTGGCGAAGGGCCTCCGGAACGATCGCGGTATCAACTCCGGCATCCGCGGCCTCAGCCACCCGCCGTCGAATTGCCGTCAGGTCTTCGGGCGTGATGGCATCAATGGCGAGACCGGCCGTGTGAACACCAAAGCGGTCGTCTCCGGACTGTGATTCCGATGACACTGCCGCGCCGGCATCAGCCAGCACTTTGCGCACGTTATCAAGCGATTCAGGGGACAAATTCACGCCATAGCTGACCGCAGCCAAGTTCGAAGTCATGGCCTCAATCCTACTGAGCGCGCTACGTTCACCCGAATTCGTTTCTCCGCAGCAACGAGGACATATGCCCGGTTATCAGTCATCTGTATTTTTGTCCTAGTGTCTACTGCTATGAGTGATGTTCTGGAATTGGCTTCCGTCAGCGTTGTCCGAGGCAAGAAGACCCTGCTGGACAAGGTTGACTGGCAGGTCAACGAAGGCGAACGCTGGGTCATTCTTGGCCCCAACGGCGCAGGCAAAACCACACTTCTCCAGATTGCTGCAGCACGCATGCACCCGTCCAGCGGAAGAGCAGGGATCCTTGACGAAACCCTGGGCCGGGTGGACGTCTTTGAACTGCGCCCCCGCATTGGCCTTTCCTCGGCAGCACTCGCTACCCAGATCCCGGAAGACGAGAACGTCCTCAACGTCGTAGTGACCGCTGCCTACGGCGTCACAGGCCGCTGGCGCGAAGGATACGAGCGCGATGATGAGCGTCGCGCCTTCGGTCTCCTGAACGACTGGGGGATGGGCCCGCTGCTCAACCGTACGTTTGCCACTCTGTCTGAAGGTGAGCGGAAACGGGTGCAGATCGCGCGAGCACTCATGACCGATCCCGAACTCCTGCTGCTGGATGAGCCGGCCGCCGGGCTGGACCTCGGGGGGCGCGAAGAGCTCGTGCACAAACTCGGTGAACTGGCCAAGGACGAAGCAGCTCCGGCGATGGTCCTGGTAACCCACCACCTTGAAGAAGTTCCCCCCGGATTCACCCACGCCATGCTGCTGCGCGAAGGTGGAGTAGTGGCAGCCGGTGCCATCAAGGACGTCCTCACGGACGAGCACCTGAGCAACACCTTCGGCCTGGCCCTGGACGTCACGGAAAACGCCGGCCGTTACACGGCAACAGCCCGCCGCTAGGCGGACCCTTGGTCAACTGTGGAGATTCTTAGCAGCGTCCTGGTCTTTTTCGCTGGCTTATGGGCCGGCACCATCAATGCGGTGGTCGGCTCCGGCACACTTGTGACCTTTCCTGTACTCATTGCACTGGGAGTGACTCCAGTGGTTGCCTCCATGAGCAACGCCATGGGCCTGGTGGCCGGCACTGCGGCCGGAGCATGGGGATATCGCCGGGAACTTGCGGGGCGCGGCAGGCAATTGCTGAAGCTGCTGCCAGCTTCCCTCCTGGGCGGTATCACCGGCGCATGGTTGCTGCTGCACCTGCCGGACAAGGTGTTCCACTACGTCGCCCCCGTCCTGCTGGTACTGGCCCTGCTGATGGTGGTGTTCCAGCCCCGACTCCAGGCCTCAGTGCGAAACCGTGAACAGAACCCGGAGCATGCCCTGAGGGACCGGAGCCACGGCATCCTCCTCGTGGTCCTGGTTTACCTCGCGGGCGTTTACGGCGGCTACTTCGTAGCGGCACAAGGGATTCTGCTTGTGGGAATACTTGGCGTGTTCCTCACCGGGACCATGCAGAACGCCAACGCCATGAAGAACATCCTGGTGCTCGGCGTCAACATGGTGGCCGCTGTGTCCTACCTGATCTTTGCCTTCGATCGCATCAACTGGCTCGTGGTCCTGCTTATTGGCGTGAGTTCAACCATTGGCGGCCTGGTTGGATCCAAGGTTGGCCGTAAGCTTTCGCCGCGCGTCCTGCGAGCAATCATCTTCACTCTTGGCATCGTGGCCCTCGTCGTCATGATCGCCAATCTGCTGAAATAATCGGCCGGTGACGTTCCACTATCTCGAGTCCGCCGATGATCCCCGCGTGACCGACTACACCACGCTGACCGATGTGCACCTTCGCAAGCTCCGCGAGCCGGAGGAAGGCATGTACATTGCCGAATCCTCCAGGGTCCTTCGCCGCGCATTGGCAGCAGGTCATCAGCCACGCTCGTTCTTCCTGGCGGAGAAGTGGCTGGAAGACCTCGAGGACGTTTTCCAGGCCTATCCTGACGTTCCGGTGTTGATTGGCAAAGCCAAGCTGCTGGAAGAAATCACGGGATTCCACCTGCACCGTGGAGCAATGGCAGCGATGCATCGTCCGGCACCCGTGCCGCTCACGCAGCTGCTGGCCGGCGCCCGGCGGGTTCCCGTGCTGGAAGACATCGCGGACCACACGAAGGTGAGTGGTCACAAAATGCGCGGAGAGTCTTCGCTGACGGAGACTGCTCCGCATCGGTCTAGGATCGCGGTCTTGGAGAACTTGACCGATCATACAAACGTAGGGGCGATTTTCCGCAGCGCCGCAGCAATTGGTGTCGACGCCGTATTGGTCTCGCCCCAGTGTGCCGACCCGCTGTATCGACGCTCGATCCGCGTGTCGATGGGCACGGTGTTCCAGGTGCCGTGGACCCGGATCGAATCGTGGCCTGACGACCTCGAGGTACTCAAGGAAGCGGGCTACTTTGTGGCCGGCATGTCGCTCGGGGAAGGGGCCATCACGCTCGACGAGCTGGTCGCCCAGGACCATCAAAACCTGGCGCTGGTCTTCGGCACCGAGGGTGAGGGATTGATGCCTGAGACCGATCGAGTGCTCGACGCGCGCGTGACGATTCCGATGATGAACGGCGTGGATTCGCTGAATGTTGCTGCCTCATCGGCTGTGGCGTTCTACGCAACGAGGTAGTTGGTGCCGAAGGATACGTTCAGGGCGAAACCGCAGGTCAGAGCACCATTTGCTACCCAGCGGAAGCTGCGGGAGGGGCCGTGACTTAGCCCATCACGCACCAAGCCACAGCCGCCGGTCTCGCCTCAAGCCTGCAGCACGAGTCTCACCGCCCTCAGCGATCCCCGGCCGACGATGGACGGGTCACGCCGAGGCGATGAGGCGGGGGAGGTTGGAGAGCGCTCCGGCGGCATGGGCTCGGCTGCGCTCGTGAGCCTCGGGGATGCGTGGGTCGTCGGCGTATCGCTCCAGTTCGGCGAAAGGATACAGCCGGCTCGTGCGCGACCATGCGGACACGGCCGGATGCTGGCCGCGTGCTCGGGCGTTCGCCATCAGCGCGGCGTAGGCGATGAGGAAGTCGACATTCCGATCCCAGAGGTGCAGCGGGCGGCACAGCTTGTTCTTCTGGTCGTCGTCGTGGAGTTCGGCTTCGACGACGCCAAGCATCGCGTACTGGAACGAGACGGTGCCCCAGAACATCGGCTGAAGCGTGATGCGGCCAGGTTCGAAGATCGGACGAAGTGGAGGCCGGACGAGCCCCGACGCCGCGCAGTGGACGTGCAGCGTTTCGCGTGTCGTGGGGATGACACCGTCGTCGAGGATGATGCGGTCGCGCTCGACACTACGCACGTGGCCGAGGCGGACGACATCCTCGATTTGCCGGAGGAGGGCGATCTCGGCTTCTCCGACGATCGCGCCGTGGAACATCGTGGGTGGCACCGAGGGATCAACCCGTAGCAGGATTCCCTGTTCGTCGAGCCGTGCGAAGAGATCGTCAACCGTCGTTGCTTGGGCCATGGCCGCGATCTGTGCGGCGTTCGCGACGTACTGGTCAACGACTAGGTCGTGCGGCTGCAGGTAGCGTCTATTCGGCCACCAGCCCTCGCGCGGTTTGATCCACGTGAGGTCGGCGGGATCCACACCCCGCTCGAGAAGCCACACGCATGTGTCGAGGGCGGTCTTTCCCGCGCCGATCACGGTGAAGCGTCCGGCCGGGCGGGCGAGTCGGGAGAGCCCACCGGTTGGGATGCAGCGGACTCCATCGGCCACGGCGAACGGCGGGGCGGAGGTGGCGGGGATGCGCCCCTCGAGATACCTGGCATCTACCACGCGGCGGCGCACGGTGACGGGCACGGTGCGGCCGTCCAGGCGGGAGAGGATCCGACCCTCGTCAACGAACTCGCACTCGGGCAGGTACACTACACGCCCGGTCGGCAGGAAGACCCGCGTCATCGCCTCTTCGAAATGCGCACAGATCTCGCTCGGGCCAGCCAGCTCGTACATGCCAGCGTTCGTGCCGCTGACGTCGCGCCTGTTGGCTCCGAATGGCACGGATTCGACCCCATAGAGGTTCGCGGGCTGGTGCAGCCGAACGAACGGATATGCGTCCTGCCAATGTCCCCCGGGCGCGTGCCGACGATCGACGATCGCGACCGTGGCATCCGAATGCGCGAGGATCCGGTCTGTGAAGACCATCCCCGCTGTCCCAGCGCCGACCACCAGATAGTCGGCTTCGATGCGCCCGCGCACCCACTTACAGTAAACCCGACCGTCTGCGCAGGGGAATCCTCCGGTGTGCAGGAACGGTCGGGCCGCGCGGCTGACGGAGTCGCTCACTCCGGCAGGAGAACTGGTCTTCCAGGTTCCCTGGGCCCGCCTGGAAAGCTGGCCTGGTGACCTCGAAAGGCTCAAGGAACAGGGCTTCACAGTTGCCGCCATGGAATTGACCGAAGACGCTGTTGACCGCTTCGGCGGCGGCGTTCTGGGAGATTCACCCGCAGGACTGAGCCTGGTTCGTGCGCCCGGCTGGTTTCGGCTATGATTGATTGTTGGCCCGGCCGCTGAAATTTCATGGCAGCAGGCGGACCACCTCCATTCATACCTGGCAGCTGGCAAAATCCAGTTGCGTGAACAAAAGGTCCCATTATGAAGTCTGATATCCACCCCAAGTACGAAGCTGTTGTTTTCAACGACCTGGCTTCCGGCACGAAGTTCCTGACCAAGTCGACTGTGTCTTCCTCGAAGACCATCGAATGGGAAGACGGAAACACCTACCCGGTTATCGACGTCGAAATCTCTTCGGAGTCCCACCCGTTCTACACGGGCAAGCAGCGCATCATGGACTCCGCTGGCCGCGTCGAGCGCTTCAACGCTCGCTTCAAGGGCTTCGGCGGCACGAAGTAACCCACTTCACCCCAAGGCTTTTCGAAAGCCCGCATCGCTGGAATCTCCAGCAATGCGGGCTTTTTTGTTTTCCGGCAAGATGGAACGCATGACGTCCCAGCCCGCACCCGAAATGCCCACTAACTACATTGACGACGGCGGCACGCGCCTTCACGGGGAGTATAAAGTTCCCGGCGGCAAACTGGTGGTGGTGGACTTGGACGTCGAGCACGGTCTCTTGGCCAACGTTTCACTGAGCGGTGACTTCTTCCTGGAGCCTGACGAAGCCCTGCAGGACATCAATGCCGCTCTGACGGGCCTGCCCGCGACGACCCCGGCTGCAGACATCACTGCAGCTGTCTCGTCCGGGTTGCCCCCTGGGGCCGTGCTGTTTGGATTCTCTGCAGAGGCCGTGGCAGTGACCGTCCGCCGTGCCCTGTCCAAAGCCACAGGCTGGTCCGACCACCAATGGGAAGTCATCCCGCCGACGGTACTGCCCACAGAAGTCAACGTTGCACTCGACGAGGTCCTCACCGAAGAAGTCGGCGCGGGAGTCCGAAATCCCACCCTTCGCTTCTGGGACTGGGAAGAACCTTCAGTGGTCATCGGAAGTTTCCAGTCTGTTCGCAACGAAGTCGATCCTGAAGGCGTGTCCAGGCACGGCATCACGGTAGTTCGCCGTATCAGTGGTGGCGGTGCAATGTTCATGGAAGCCGGCAACTGCATTACCTACTCCCTTTACGTACCGCAGACGTTGGTAGATGGCATCAGTTTCGCTGATTCCTACGCCTTCCTTGATGCATGGGTCATGGCGGCGCTGGAGAAGCTTGGCATCACGGCTTTCTACGTTCCCCTCAATGACATCGCCACTGAGCAAGGCAAGATCGGGGGCGCGGCCCAGAAACGGCTCGCCAACGGAGGGATGCTCCACCACGTGACCATGAGCTATGACATCGACGCCGACAAGATGGTGGAGGTCCTGCGCATCGGCAAGGAAAAGCTCTCAGACAAAGGCACGCGAAGCGCAAAGAAGCGAGTGGACCCTTTGCGCCGTCAGACCGGTTTGGCCCGCGCCGCCATCATTGAGGCCATGCAGGAAGCTTTTACGGAACGCTACGGCGCAGTTGAGTCCCGCCTGTCGGAGGATGAACTTTCGGAAGCCAGGAAGCGGGTAGAAACCAAGTTCGGCACAGAGGAGTGGTTGAACAGGGTTCCATAAAGCAGGGTTCCATAAAGCAGGTTCCCTAACCGGCCGCCTGTGCCGTCAGCGCACGCAGCAGGTGGCTGCGCTGTTCGATGATGATGCGGCGCAAAGCACGAGGTGCGTCGGTATGCTCATGCAGCCACTGGTCAGTCTTCACCAGCACTGGATGCGTGATCGGCTCCATGCCGGCTGCCAGATCCTGCCCGCCGGGATAGAGGCCCCTGACGATCCTGCCTGCGATTTCGATACTGCGCTCAGCCCAGACACGTTCCAGGCATTCAAAGTAGGGCTCGATGTATGGCTCGAGGAGGTCTCTTGGCGCAATGGTGAAACCCGTGATTGTTGCACTGAGGATCTCGTTGGACAGACCGGTAGTGTGGACGGCCGCATCCCAGGCTGCCGCCTTTACGGAGGCGTCAGGGCGTGCTGAGGAGGCTACTGCATGGCCTTCGCGGCCGGACGCCGTCTTGTCCGTCTGAAGTTCAGCATCCAGCTCGCGCTGCATGGCTTGTCCGTGGGCGGCGAGGGCCTGCCAGAAACTCCAGCGCAGTTCGGCATCCACGGCCAGGCCGTCGATGATCGTGCCGCCTTCCAGGATGCCCCTCAGCAGGGGGAGCTCGCTGTCGCCGTGCCTGGAAACATCGGCCAGGGTTCTGGCCCAGGCAAGCTGGTGGTCGGAGCCAGGGGCTGCGGATTGCAATTGGCCGGCGGCGACTGCCAGGAAGTCCTTTCGCACGCCTTCCCGCATGACAGCGGGGACATAACGTTCAATAGCGGTGGCTGCGTTGCCCAGCACGTTCAGGAGGACGCCGATGCCGGTTTCGGCGGGTGCGAACTGTTCGACGGCGGCAACATAACGTACCGCTGGCGTAGCGCCATCCCGAGCCGAATCCCACAGGGCGGTCCAGCACAGCGCACGTGCCATGGGGTCTTCGATGGTGCCCAGGGAACTGCGGACTGTGTGCTCCGAAAGGGCGTCCAGCCGCACCTTCGCGTAGCTGAGGTCCTCATCGTTGACCAGCAGCAGTGCGGGCCGGGGCTTCCCCGCCAGTTCGGCCACCAGCGTGCTCGGGCCGGAGACGTCCAGCTCGATGCTCTCTCGCCGGACGAGGTGACCGGACGAATCGGGGTCATACAGGCCCAACCGGAGTCGGTGCGGCCGCAACTCCTGCTTGCCCGTCAGGGGGTCGGTGGCATCCTGTTGGAGCGTCACGGCGCCCATGATCCCGTTGTCATCCACAATGTCTGCGGTGATGGTGGAAATGCCCGATGTCTGCAGCCACTGGCGCGCCCAGCCGGCAAGGTCCCTTCCCGACGCGACGCTGAGCGCCTGCAGAAGGTCCTGTAGCGAGGTGTTGCCGAACTCGTGGTCCCGGAAGTACTGACGGGACCCGGCGATAAAGTCGTCAAAGCCTACGGAAGACACCAGCTGCTTCAGAACAGAGGCCCCTTTGGCATACGTGATTCCATCAAAGTTCTGCTTGGCCGCCTCGAGGTCCGGAATGTCGGCAACGATGGGGTGCGTGGTAGGCAACTGGTCCTGTACGTAGGCCCAGGCTTTGCGTTTGCTGGCGAAGTTCACCCATGCGGTATCCCAGTCAGTGGCCCGGTCCACGCCAAGTGTCCCCATGTAGTCAGCGAAAGATTCCTTCAGCCAGAGGTCGTCCCACCAGGTCATGGTGACGAGGTCGCCGAACCACATGTGGGCCATCTCGTGCATCAGGGTGTTGGCGCGCGCCTGGTACTGGGCGTCTGTTGCCCGGGAAGCGTAGACATACTTCTCAGTGAAGGTGACCAGCCCGGGGTTTTCCATGGCCCCGAGGTTGTACTCGGGCACGAACGCCTGATCGTATTTGCCCCAAGGATAGGGGTACTCGAAAAGCTCGTTGAAGAACGCCAGCCCGCTCCTGGTCAACCGGAAGAGTTCATCGGCATCGAACGAGTCCGCCAAAGACGCGCGGCAGTAAAGGGCCAGTGGCACGTCAAGGCGGGTGCCGTCGTCGAGCGTTGCTCCCCAATGATCAGTGGCCTTGAAGTAGGGCCCGGCAAGGATGGTGGTGATGTAGGTGGACATCCGCTGGGTGGTAGCAAAATCCCAGCGCTGGGCCGACGCATCATCCGCTAAAGGCGTTCTGGTGGTCTCCACGCCATTGGAGGCGACTTCCCAGCCTGCCGGAGCGATCACGTGGAAAGTGAATTCGGCTTTGAGGTCGGGCTGTTCAAAGTTGGCGAAGACGCGGCGGCTGTCGGCCGGTTCGTATTGGGTGTAGAGGTAGCACTGGCCATCGGCGGGGTCGACGAAACGGTGCATGCCCTCTCCGGATCGGCTGTAGAGCGCTGTTCCCGTCACAGTGACGGTGTTTTCGGCGGCGAGGCCTTTCAGGATGATCCTGTCCCCGTCCACCACACGGTCAATATCAAGGGCCTTGCCGTTCAGCAGCACCGACGTCACCCCGCCACTGATGAAATCCAGGAAAGTAGCTGAACCGGGTATGGCTGAAAACCTGATGGTGCTGGTGCTCGGGTAGCCTGCGGTTGCGGGATCTGCCGCGTCGCGGACATCGAGGGTGACGTCGTAGCTATGGGTGGTGATCAGGGCTGAACGTGTTGCGGCTTCGTCGCGCGAGAGATTGTGATTCGACACACAGCTATCTAATCATGATCCATACGGCGCCCAGGCCCAGCGTTGCGATCAGCAGCCACGATCCCAGTGCCACAACAACGGCACGGCCCCCGGTATGAACCAGGGTGCGCACCCGCACCGCGGAACCGAGCCCAAACAGGGCGGTCGCGAGCAGGATGTCCTGTACTCCGGCGGCGGCTTCCAGAGCTGCCGGTGGCGCCCACCCCAAGGTGCGAACGCCCACCATTGCGATGAAACCGAGGACAAACAGAGGGACAATCGGCGGAAACCGGCCATCGCCGTCGTGCTTTCCTGATTGACCTGACACGCCGTTGACGCGCCGCCGTACGTGCATTACCCGCTGGTGAAGCCCTGCTGCCGCCGCAATGGGCGCCAGGAGCACTACGCGCGTCAATTTGACGACGACGGCGACAGCCAGCGCCGCTGTCCCCGCAGTTTGGGCGGTGGCAACCACTTGGCCGACATCATGCACGGACGCACCGGTCCACGCTCCGAATTGTTCCGGGCTCAATCCCAGGGGGTGCATGAGGAGGGGGAGCACTCCAATGGCCAGAGTGCCGCACAATGTCACCAGCGCCACCGGAAGTACAGTGTCCTGGTGCTTGACGCGCCTTACCGCTGCCATGGCACCGATGGCCGACGCACCACAAATGGAAAAACCTGTGGCGATCAGGAGGGCCGCCTCATCCGGCAGGCGGAGGATCTTCGCGAGTCCGTAGGTCCCGGCGAAACTCAGTAACACCACGGCTGCAATCAGAAGCAGTGACAACCACCCCAAGCCGAGGACGTCGCCCATGCTCACCTTGAGTCCCAGCAGGACGATTCCGGCCCGCATGAGGTGCTTCCCGGCGAAGTCCAGGCCTGGCCGGGCGCGCCCCGCCGCCCAGACAGCAGTGCCCGGTATATTTGCAGAGAGCAGGCCCAGTGCAACAGCAAGCGTCATGACGGGAATGACCCCCAATGCCGGAAATACCGCGTGGACGGTGAAGGCGACCCCCGTGGCGGCGATACTCAGGACCAACCCGGGCCCCAACCGGGAAAGCTGGGACGTAAGACTGTTCAAGGGCATGCCTCAACCCTGCCGGATAGGGACACAGAAAGGCGAACCGGGAGTCCCCGGAAACCGCGACACAATCAGTGCGAAATGCGCTTGACTCAAAAAGGTGATTGTCTAATTCCCATGTCTGACCTATTCCAGGATTATTCCGAGGCCGCTGCTCGCAGTGGCGCCTACGACGAGATGTTCGCCCCGGGCCACTTCGCCAGAAAATCCTACGGTCAGGTTGCCGGTGCACTGCGCGAGCTTTCCCTGGCCGATGTCACCGCCCGCGCCGATTCCATGGCACGCACGTTCCTGGACCGCGGCGTGACGTTCGACTACGCGGGGGAGGAGCGGCCGTTCCCGCTGGATATCGTCCCGCGCGTTATCCCCGCCGACGAGTGGGATGTCCTCGAGCGCGGCGTGGCACAGCGGGTCAAGGCCCTTGAAGCGTTCCTCAACGATGTGTATGGCCGGATGGCTGTAGTGACTGATGGCGTCATTCCCCGGCAACTCGTCACCACCAGCGCCCATTTCCACCGTGCGGTTCACGGCTTCGAGCCTTCCGGTGGTGTTCGCGTCCATGTCTCCGGCATCGACGTCGTCCGTGATGCCGAAGGCACTTTCCGTGTCCTCGAGGACAATGTCCGCGTCCCCTCCGGAGTGAGCTACGTACTGGAGAACCGCCGCGCCATGGCCAAAGGCCTGCCCGAGGCATTCGGCCAGCAGCACATTCGGCCCGTAGAGGAGTACCCCCGCAGGCTCCTCTCAGCGCTGCGCAAGACCGCACCGGCCGGCGTCGACGATCCCACGGTTGTGGTCCTCACGCCAGGTGTCTTCAACAGCGCTTACTTTGAGCACACCCTCCTTGCCGGACTCATGGGCGTGGAATTGGTGGAAGGCCGGGACCTGATCTGCCGCGGCAACCGTGTGTACATGCGGACCACAGCCGGCGAACAGCGCGTGGATGTCATCTACAAGCGCATCGACGACGACTTCCTGGACCCCTTGCAGTTCCGTTCCGATTCCATGCTCGGTTGCCCTGGCCTGGTCAACGCGGCCCGCGCTGGTGGCGTCACCATCGCCAACGCGGTTGGCAACGGCGTAGCCGATGACAAGCTCGTGTACAGTTACGTGCCTGACCTGATCCGGTACTACCTTCACGAAGAGCCGATCATCGCCAACGTCGACACTTTCCGGCTCGAGGAAAAGGAAGCCAGGGAACATGTTCTGGACCGCTTGGAGGAGCTGGTGGTCAAGCCCGTCGATGGTTCAGGCGGCAAGGGCCTGGTCATCGGCCCGGATGCTTCCAAGGAGGAGCTTGACGCCCTGCGGAAGCGCGTGATTGCAGATCCGCGTGGCTGGATCGCCCAACCCGTTCTTCAACTCTCCACGGTGCCCACGCTCTCCGGAGACAAATTCGGACCGCGGCACGTGGACCTCCGCCCCTTTGCAGTCAACGACGGCGACGACGTCTGGGTCCTTCCCGGTGGCCTGACCCGTGTGGCGCTCAAGGAAGGTTCCCTGATTGTGAATTCCAGCCAGGGTGGCGGTTCCAAGGACACCTGGGTGTTGGCCAATTCGCCACAGATGCCTGCCGAGATCATTCCGCGCCAGTCCGTGACGGTGCGCGAACAGGTTTCCGTGTGGCCCGTGGAAAGCAATTGGCGGGACCGCCAGACGGAGCAGCAGCAATGATCCGGATTGCAGGCCCCAGAGGGACCCCTGCTCCATTGAACCCAGCTCCATTGACCCCTGAACTTCGACAAGCACCACGCGAAGGAGGCGCAGTTTCATGCTGAGCCGTATTGCCGAGTCACTCTTCTGGATCGGACGCTATGTAGAGCGGGCCGACGGCACTGCCAGGATCCTGGACGTGCACCTGGAGCGCCTGAACCACCTGCCCCTTGAAGAGCAACGCAGTGTTGCCCGTGAACTCCTCGCCGTAATGGGCGCGAAGCCACAAAGCGAAGACTTCGGCCTGCCCGAGCTGCTGCATGCACTTGCGTATGACAAGCAGAGCGCGTCCTCCATCGCGGGCTCGCTTGGCGCCGCACGTGAGAACGCCCGCAGGGCGCGGGAGACCGTCTCGCAGTCACTCTGGGAAAGCCTCAACACCACGTATTACGGCCTCAGCCAGCATCGCAAGGACGTCGTGGGCACCTACCGTTTCTGCAACTGGGTGCTTGAGCGGACCGCTATGGTGCGCGGACTGGCGGATACCACCGTCAGCCATGACGAGAGCTGGCTGTTCATGGTACTTGGGCGTTCGCTTGAGCGTGCCGACATGACAGCGCGCATGCTGTCCACGCGGGATGTGCAGTCCGCGGGAATGTCCTGGGTGAACATGCTGCGGTGCGCTGGCGCGTACGAGTCCTTCATCCGGACCCGGAGGGCCGCATTTGGCGACCAGCACGCAGCCGAGTTCCTGCTTCTGGACAGGTTGTTCCCTCGCTCGATCGTCTACGCCCTGCGCGACGCGGACGAGTGCCTGGCAAAGCTGGATCCTTCAGCACAGCGGGTCGGCTTTATCAACGATGCCCGCCGGATTGTTGGGCAGGCCAGAACGTTCCTTGAGTTCCACAGGACGGATGACCTGATGTCCGAACTGCCCGAGCATATGGAACGTGTGCAGAAGGCTGTAACCCAGGCTTCGGACGCGATTTCCCGTAAGTACTTCAATCAGGCTGATGAGCACGCCTGGGTGGGAGAAGTTTCATGACCCGGCTGAGCATCGTCCACAAGACGGCCTACAAATACAACCGACGCGTGACGTTGTCCTACAACGAGGCGCGGATGACTCCACTGACGGACGGCCAGCAGGTGGTCCTGGAATCCTCGCTGAAGGTTTCACCCAACCAGGCCTCGGTCAGCACCTACCGCGACTACTGGGGCACGCGCGTCACTGCCTTCGATATGCAGATGCCCCACGAGAGCCTCGAGGTCCTTGCCACGGCCACCGTGGAAGTGCACCGGACCGAGCGAGTGGCAACCGAGGACGACATCGTGGGCTGGGACGTCATCGCCTCGGAGAAGATCCAGGACGAATTCAGCGATTGGCTGCCCCAGTCACGCTTGAGCGGTCCGGGTGAGGAAGTCCTCGGCATCATCCCAGGCGTGGTCGATGGCAAGAACCCCCATGAGGCGGCGTTGGCCGTCTTTTCGTGGATGGCCGGGGAGATGACGTACATGACGGGCACCACAGGCGTCACGACGAATGCCGAGCAGGCGTGGACGCAACGCCAGGGTGTCTGCCAGGACCTTGCCCATTTGGCCATTGGCGCGTTGCGTAGCCGGGGCATCCCGGCCCGCTACGTTTCGGGCTACATCCATCCGCGGTCCTCCGCTGACATCGGCGAAACCGTTGCCGGGCAGTCCCACGCGTGGCTGGAATGGTGGGACGGCGAATGGCGCAGCTGGGATCCCACCAACCATAAGCCTGCCGGCGACTACCACGTGACTGTGGCGAGGGGACGGGATTACCGGGATGTTCCGCCCCTGAAAGGCATTCTTTCCGGCGGCGGAGGTTCGGGGCTATCCGTTTCCGTGGAGATCACCCGCCTCGCATAAGTAGTTTGTGAACAGATATGGCCCCCAAGAAGCGCTTGGGGGCCATATCTGTAATCACACTCGAAGAATTTTGGATTTACCAGGGGGAGGGCTTGTAGTCCTTGAGGAACACTCCGTACTGGTCCTCGCCGTTCTCGCCCATCACAATGGGGTCGTACACGCGGGCAGCACCGTCCACCAGGTCCAAGGGCGCATGGAATCCTTCTTCCATGAGCCGCACCTTGGTGTAATGCGGACGTTCATCGGTGATCCAGCCGGTGTCCACGGCGGTCATGAGGATGCCATCGGAATCCAACATTTCCTGGGCACTGGTGCGCGTCATCATGTTCAAGGCAGCCTTGGCCATATTGGTGTGAGGATGTCCCGGACCCTTGTAGGCGCGGGAGAACTGCCCCTCCATGGCAGAAACGTTCACGATGTACTTTCGCCGCGCCGTTGAGCGTTTCATAGCATCGCGCAAGCGGCTGACCAGGAGGAACGGTGCTGTGACGTTGCACAGCTGCACCTCGAGCATTTCGAGCGGATCCACTTCGTCCACTACCTGCGTCCAGCTGTTAATGGAGGCGAGGTCCGGGACCAGCCCACCGGCATCGATAGCCGTTCCGGATTCGATCCGGGCCAAAGACGCCGAACCTGTAGAGAGCGCCAGGGAAGTGATGGCGTCTCCGGCAAGGACAGGATGTTCGGTGACGCTGCTGGCCAGGGCCAGTGGATGCTTGTCATGGGCGTGGCCGAACGTGACCAGCTCGGGGCCACCGTTGGCAGCCTCCAATGCGGCCGGCAAGGGCTCGTCCTCGGCGTCAACCAAAGGTTTGTAGGCGTTGCCGGAGCGTCGCACGGTTTGCGCGGCATTGTTGATGATGATGTCCAGCGGGCCGGCCTTGTTCAGGGAGTCCGTCAGGGCCATCACCTGGGCGGGATCACGGAGGTCAATGCCAACGATCCGCAGGCGATGCAGCCAATCCGCGCTGTCTTCCATTGCGGCAAACCGACGTGCCGCGTCTTTGGGGAAGCGTGTTGTGATGGTGGTGTGGGCGCCATCCCTGAGCAGACGGAGCGCAATGTACATACCGATCTTGGCGCGGCCACCGGTCAACAGGGCGTTGCGGCCCGTGAGGTCCGTGCGGGCGTCGCGTTTGCTGTGGCTGAATGCAGCGCACTCGGGGCACAGCTGGTGGTAGAACGCATCCACCTGCGTGTAGTGCTGCTTGCAGATGTAGCAGGGCCGTGAACGGATCAGGTGGCCCGCGACCTCGCCGGTTGCTGAAGGAGCAAGCTTGTTGCCACGGGTTTCGTCATCAATGCGGTCCGGCGCAGCTGTTGCGGTGAGGGCAATGACTGCACGGTCGGCTTCCGCGATCAGGTCCCGCTTGGTGACGCGGCGGTGCCGTTTGACGGCTTTGAACATCTTGCCCGTTGCACGACGGACGGCGACGTAGTCCGGGTGCTCCTCGTCATAGACGTGGATTGTGGTCAGAACCTTGAGGCAGGCCTGGATCTCTTCAGGCGTCAGATCGGTGGAGCTCATTGACCTGATTTTACAGCCTTGGGAGCCTGAGGCCTGCCTCGGGTTCTACCAGCGCAGCCGGTGCTGGGCGGGAGCCTAGCGGCCGGCGCCCTGCGATGCTGCGTCTACCACCCGGGCCTGGATGCCGGCAGCTACCTTTTCTGCAGAATCCCGGATATCGGGGTCATCCTGCGTGGCAGCCTTAACGGCTTCCGGCAGGCCCCGGCGGTACTCTGCGGACAACGCGAGCTCCTCTTCGCCAGGTTCAGGAACAAGCTGTCCCTTGGCAAGGACTGTGATCCCGGATTCGGTGACCTTGTAGCCACGGGCTTTGTCCAACGCCGGGTCCAGTCCGATCGCGGCGCCGGCCGGGACCTTGACGTTCTTGTCCAGGATTGCCCGCTTGATCACTGCACCTTCGCCGACGCGGACCTTATCCATCAGTACTGAGTCCTGGACACGGCTGCCCGCCTCCACGAAGACGTCGTTGGAGAGCACGGACCCTTCAACGATGCCGCCTGAGATGACCACACCGCTGGCCACGATGGAGTCCAGCGCGGTACCCACCGTGCTGTTCCCGCCGCGGACAAACTTGGCGGGAGGGGAAATGCTCTGGCGAGTGTAGATGGGCCATTCGGAGTTGTAGAGATTGAAGATGGGAACGGGGGAGATGAGGTCAACGTGGGCGTCGTAGAAGGAGTCGATGGTGCCAACGTCCCGCCAGTAGGTACGGTCGCGTTCCGTCGCACCAGGGATGTCATTAAGCGTGAAGTCATAGACTCCGGCTTCACCCTTGTCCACGAAGTAGGGAATGATGTCCCCGCCCATGTCGTGCTTTGTATCGAGGCGCTCGGCGTCAACATGAAGCGCCTCAACGAGGGCGTCGGCGTTGAAGACGTAGTTGCCCATGGAGGCGAGGAACTGGGTGGGATCGGCCGCAAGCCCGGGCGTGCTGGCCGGCTTCTCCACGAATGCCGCGATCTTCTGGGGATCGTTCTGGTCAACCTCAATCACACCGAATTGGTTGGCCATGTTCAGCGGCTGGCGTACGGCTGCTACGGTAGCCTTCGCGCCGCTGGCAATGTGCTGTTCCACCATCTGTGAGAAGTCCATGCGGTAAACGTGGTCTGCGCCGACCACAACCACAATGTCCGGAGCGTCATCGTGAATAAGGTTCAGAGACTGGTAGATGGCGTTGGCACTGCCAAGGAACCAGCTCTTGCCGACGCGCTGCTGTGCCGGAACGGAAGCTACGTAGCGGCCCAACTGCGTGGACATGCGCCAAGTCTCGGAGATATGGCGGTCAAGGCTGTGCGATTTATACTGCGTCAGAACCACGATTTTCAAATATCCCGAATTGACCAGATTCGATAGTGCAAAGTCAATAAGCCTGTAGCCCCCCGCAAACGGAACCGCTGGCTTCGCCCTGTCCGCCGTCAAAGGCATGAGGCGATTGCCTTCGCCGCCAGCCAACACGATTGCCAATACTTTCTTCAACGCCATGGTCATAGCTCCCCGTACGTCTTCGTAGCCCCCAAAAGTCCGATTTTCCGGACCCTTTCACACTAGAACACATAAGCCGGAACGACTACGTTGGGTAACGTGCGAATAGACATTGTGACTAAAGAATTCCCTCCGGAAATTTATGGCGGTGCCGGTGTCCACGTTGCCGAGCTCAGCCGTGTGCTGGCGAAGCACGTGGATCTTCATGTCCGGGCGTTTGGCGCCCCACGTGATGCCGACTACCATGGGGCCACCGTGGCCTCCTACGCCACACCCCAGGACCTCGGCGACGCCAATGCTGCCCTCCAGACGTTGGGCGTGGATCTTCGGATCGTTCCGGACATTGCGGGAGCGGATCTCGTCCACTCGCACACCTGGTACGCCAACATGGCAGGACACCTCGCTTCTCTGCTGCATGGCATTCCCCATGTACTGAGCGCCCACAGCCTGGAGCCGTTGCGTCCGTGGAAGGCCGAACAGCTCGGTGGCGGCTACGCATTGTCCTCGTGGGTGGAGAAGACAGCCTATGAAGCTGCCGCGGCGATCATCGCCGTGTCCGATGGAATGCGGCAGGACATCCTGCGCAGCTACCCTGACGTTGATCCCGCCAAGGTCCGTGTGGTCCACAACGGCATCGACGTTTCGCTCTGGGAACGGGACGAAGAGGACGACGCCATCCGCGCCTTGGGCATGGATCCCGCCAAGCCAAGTGTGGTGTTCGTTGGCCGGAACACCCGCCAAAAGGGCGTCCCCTACCTGTTGCGCGCAGCTTCCAGCCTTCCCGCCGATGTTCAACTGGTCCTCTGCCTTGGTGCAGCTGACACTCCCGAATTGGCAGCTGAAACAGCGCGCCTCATTGAGGAGCTCCAAAGCAAACGTGAGGGCGTGATCCTCGTTGAGCGGATGCTGCCGCGCCGGGAACTCATCCAGGTCCTCAGCCATGCCACGGCATTCGCCTGCCCCTCCATTTACGAACCGCTGGGCATTGTGAACCTTGAAGCAATGGCTTGCGGCGCCGCTGTTGTGGCAAGCGCAACCGGCGGCATTCCAGAGGTGGTCCAGCATGGCGAAACCGGCTTGCTGGTCCCCTTGGAGCAGGTAACCGACGGTACTGGAACGCCCCTGGATCCACAGAAATTTGTGGCCGACTTCGCTGCAGCCCTGAACGAGGTAGTGGCAGATCCAGAGCGTGCCCGCAAGATGGGCATGGCCGGCAGGCGCCGCGCCGAGGAACATTTCTCTTGGGAATCGATCACTGAAACCACCCTTGAGGTATACCGCTCAGTTCTTAACTGAGCAGCGTTGGTTCAGCCCCGGCCCGTCCGGAAAAGCAGTCAAAACCACGACGGCGCCGCCCCCTTGAGTGGGGATGGCGCCGTCGTGGTTTTGCGAAACTTCCGAAAAAGTTCACTGACCGGAAATCTCGTACTGTTACCGGGACTTGGACGCCTTCAGCGCCAGGAGTGACTTCTCGTCCGCTGGTGCGGATCCGCTGGCGCGTTGCTTACGGAAGTGGGTACTGGCCTCGTCCTGGCGGCTTGCTTCAGCGCCGGTCGCGATAGCTGCCCGCAGGTGCTCAGGACCATAGCCAAAGGCATCCACGAGGTCCAGGGCGTGCGGACGGATCTTGACCAACAAACGGTTGATGTACGTCCCTACGGTCCGGCCGCGCTGCATCGACAACCGGCCGTTCATGAGGTACCACGACAAGTGCTTCTCGATGAGCGAAAGCCCGAACAGATCCCGCAGCCAGGTGAGGACCCGCTTGGTTCCCTCATCGGAAACCTCGGC
The DNA here is from genome assembly GCA_050627125.1 of Arthrobacter sp. 21a14. Taxonomy (GTDB): domain Bacteria; phylum Actinomycetota; class Actinomycetes; order Actinomycetales; family Micrococcaceae; genus Arthrobacter. Next base: position 3,609,511 of record CP192487.1, read on the forward strand.
CAGTGCCTCCGTGAATGCCTCCCACTGGAGGAGCTCGGCATGGGCTTGAGCGGCTTCGATGAGTTCATGCTGGTGCTGGTTGAACAGGGCTGCCGCCTGGTGCTGCGGCAACTTATTGGCGCCCTTCAGCGCAGCACCTACTTCTGCCACCATGGACTGCACGCGGTCAGTCAGCAGGGTCCGCTGGCCTTCCTCGTCGCGCAAAGCCAGTGCTGCTTTCTGCACCGAACCCGTGTCCGCTACGAACTGGGCAACCTGGCGAAGGCCCGTCCTGTGCAAGGCGACACCCGCGGCCTGGTCCACCACATAGCGGGCAAGCACGCCGAAGTCCGCGCTGCGGAATTCCTTGGCGTAGTCGGCCAGGAGACGCTTGGCCACCAACTGCAGCAGGACGGTGTTGTCGCCTTCAAAAGTCACGTAAACGTCAAGGTCCGCGCGCAACGAGGCAAAGCGGTTCTCGATCAGGAAGCCTGCGCCACCACAGGCCTCGCGGCATTCCTGCAGGGTGTCCAGCGCATGCCAGGTGCTGAGGGGCTTCAGCGCGGCCGCCAAGGTTTCCAGATCCTGGCGGTCGGCGTCGGTGTCATGGGCACCGGAGAAGACGTCGTCGAACTTTTGCAGGAGCTGCTCGTGGGCAAAACTGGCGGCGTAGGTCGTGGCAAGCCGCGTGAACAGGCGCCGCTGGTGACGCTGATAGTCCAGCAGGACTTCTTCGTCAGTGGGGGAGGAAGCGTTGAACTGACGGCGTTCGGTGGCGTACTGGATGGCTGTTTTGAGCGCCACCTTGCTGGCCGCCACAGCTGCCCCGTCCAAGGAGACCCGGCCCTGGACCAGGGTTCCCAGCATCGTGAAAAAGCGGCGGCCCGGGCTCTCGATGGTTGACGAATACGTTCCGTCGGCAGCTACATCGCCGTATCGGTTCAGGAGGTTGGTGCGGGGGATACGGACATCGGTGAAGTGGAGCCTGCCGTTGTCGATGCCGTTGAGGCCGCCCTTGATGCCGTCATCCTCCCCGCCGATGCCTGGCAGGAATTCTTTGGTGGTGGGGTCGCGCAGCTCTACGTAGAAGGCGTGGACGCCGTGGTTAACGTTCTTGGTTACCAGCTGCGCGAACACGACGGCGGCCAGGCCATCGTTCGCGGCGTTGCCGATGTAGTCCTTCCAGGCTGCCCGGAAGGGGGTGTTGATGATGAATTCCTGGTTCGCTTCGTCATAGGTGGCCGTAGTGGCGATGCTTGCGACGTCGGAGCCATGGCCCGTCTCGGTCATCGCGAAACAACCTGGAATTGCCAGGCTCATGATGCCGGGGAGCCATTGGTCGTGGTGCTCCCGGGTACCAAGGTGCATGACAGCGGAGCCGAAGAGGCCCCACTGAACGCCGGCCTTGATCTGCAGGGAAGGGTCGGCCGTGACGAGCTCTTCGAATCCGGCGATATTGCCGCCGTGATCATCAGAGCCTCCCAGGCGCGTGGGGAACGCCCGGTGGACGGCATTGTTATCCACCAGGAACTTCAACTGTTCAAACACGCGGGCCCGGTGTTCCGTGTGGTGCAGGCCTTCGATCTTCTGGACATCGGGATGACCCGCTACTTCGCGGGCTTGGTGCCGGATGTGAGCCCACTTGCCCAAGAGCTGCTCACCCAGCGCCGCGACATCCACCACGGGGTCCGCACCGTGCTTGCCGGATCCAGTGCTGCCGGATCCACTGGTGCGCGTGGCCGCGTCCTCGCGGCCGGACGATTGATGGGCTGATGGCGCCCGGTCCACTACTTCAGTCATGTTGATTCCTTCTTTGGTTCTTACAACTGATGGATCATTGCTCATGTCAGTTGGCTGCTTTGAGTTCAGGAGCGATGCCCAGGCATAGCCAGTCCGTAATGTGCCCGGCCATGGTTGCCTGGCTCGGCTTGCTGTCGGAGGCAGGGCTTCCCAGCCACATTTCGCCGGCGTTCCGAACGAGCCCGATGGCTGCAGTGGGCCAGTACTCGATCAACGCCTCTTTCTCTGCACCGAGATACTGCCGCATGGGTGTGGCGATCATGTCGGTGATTTGTTCGAAGAAGTTTCCCAGAGCGCCCGACGCCGCAATGGCATCCTGCGAGGAAGCTTCCCCGGGCGTCAACCGGGTGATGAACGCATAAACGTTGGGACTCGATTCCGCCATTTGCAGGTAGGCCGAAACCATGGCGTAGAGCCCTTCACGTGGCGTCTGCGCCAATTGGGCCGCTTCTTTCATGCGGCGTTGCATTTGTCCCAACACCACTTCTCCCATGGCCTGTTGAAGGCCGGCCTTATCGCCGAAATAGCGGTAGTACACGGACTTTGAGGTGCCCGCGGCACCGGCGATGTCTTCCATGGACGCCTCACTGCCCAAGGCGTGCACAGCCCTGCGCGCTGCCTTGATGAGCTCGCGCCGACGCTCCTCGCGATGGCTCTGCCACCTGGCGGCGCGCCCATCTACCGCAGTGTCCGGGACGGCGTTGCCGGACTCGACGGCGGTATCAACAGCACCAGCCCCGGAAGAGGCAGGTTCGTGTGGAAAATCTGTACGACGACGGTTCACGATACCCAGCGTATCAGGTACGCTGGGTATCAGTAACTGGTATTCATCGAAGGAGTCAAGCATGGCTGCAGCAGACGCACCCGCGGGCACGAACACAGGTACAAACGGCTTCGCAAGCGCAGAGCGGAGCGCCGAGCAAGACAAAGGCATTCAAGGGACGCGTTCTGCCGTCATCGTCGGAGGCAACCGGATCCCCTTTGCCCGGACGGGCGGCGCCTACGTGAAGTCCTCCAACCAGGACATGCTTACTGCTGCATTGGATGGGCTGATCGCGCGCTTCGGGTTGCAGGATGAGCGGATCGGCGAAGTAGCGGCTGGAGCCGTGCTGAAGCATTCACGGGACTTCAACCTCACCCGGGAGGCTGTACTCGGTTCGGCGTTATCTCCAGAGACACCCGCATACGACCTTCAACAGGCATGTGCAACGGGACTGGAAACCGTGCTTGGGCTTGCGAACAAGATCAAGCTTGGCCAGATCGAATCCGCGATCGCCGGCGGTGTTGACTCCGCGTCCGATGCCCCGATTGCCGTAAGCGAGGGGCTGCGGGAGATCCTGCTGGACCTCAACCGCGCCAAGACCTCCGTCCAGAAGCTGAAGGTCCTGGCCCGTATCCGGCCAAAGGATCTGGCCCCCGATGCTCCCAACACCGGAGAACCACGTACCGGCCTCTCCATGGGCGAACACCAAGCCCTTACCACGGCACAGTGGAACATCAGCCGGGAGGCACAGGACGAGCTGGCCTTCAACAGCCACCGCAACCTCGCCGCTGCCTACGAACGAGGCTTCTTCGATGACCTCATCACTCCCTACCGGGGCCTGAACCGGGACTCGAATCTTCGCGCGGACACCACGTTGGAGAAGCTCTCCACGCTGAAGCCTGTCTTTGGCAAGAACCTGGGATCCGAGGCCACAATGACCGCCGGCAATTCGACGCCGCTGACCGATGGCGCCGCAACGGTCCTGCTTGCCACCGAAGAGTGGGCGGACAGCCGCGGCCTGCCCAAGCTCGCCACCGTCCTGGACGGTGAGGCGGCCGCCGTAGACTTCGTCCACGGCAAGGACGGACTTCTGATGGCGCCGGTCTTCGCCGTACCGCGCCTCCTCGCCCGCCATGGCCTGACTCTGGAGGACTTCGACTTCTTCGAAATCCATGAGGCCTTCGCCGGGACCGTCCTCAGCACCCTGGCTGCCTGGGAAGACGAGGACTTCGGACGAACACGGTTGGGGCTGGACGGTGCCTTGGGAAAGGTGGACCGTACCAAGCTCAACATCAACGGTTCTTCGCTCGCTGCCGGGCACCCATTTGCTGCAACCGGTGGCAGGATCGTGGCCTCGCTGGCAAAGATGCTCCATGAAAAAGGCGCCGTGGATGGAAGGCCGGCACGTGGCCTGATTTCCGTGTGCGCTGCCGGCGGGCAGGGCGTAGTTGCCATTCTGGAAGCAGCCTAGGGGAGCCTGATGACAGACAAGTACACCAAACTCGTCAGCCAGGGACTGGGCAAGGACGTCGCCAAAAGGCTCGGCCTGCCGCAGCCTGTTGAACTGCGTCGACACCAGCCAGGCGCGCCGCTCATCACTGGGCCGGTGCTGGTCAACGGTGACAGCCGCGGCGCGGATGACCTCGCCACCACGCTTCTTGGCTGGGGCCTGGACATCCGTCGCCACGCCTTGCCCAAGGAAAAGCTCGGGGCAATCGTTCTTGTCCTCGACGCCGTTCAGCACCCAGAGGACTTGCACAAGCCTGTGCTGGCAATTGGCGCCTCCATGCGGGACCTCGCGCCCAACGGACGCGTCATTACCGTCTCCAGGACGGTCAAGTCGGCACCCGCGCCCGCTTCCGCCGCGGCCCGGCAGGGCATCGATGGCCTCCTGCGTTCACTGGCCAAGGAATTGCGTGCCGGAGCAACCGCAAATGGCATTCTTCTCGACGCAGATTTAGCCACCACCAGCCCGTCCGCGCTGGGAGCCCTCCGATTCTTCCTTTCCGGCCGCTCCGCCTACGTGGATGGCCAGTTCCTGACGATCAGTTCTTCCTCCGGCAGCCTGCCCTTCGACGCCGACAAACCCCTTGCCGGAAAAGTTGCCGTGGTCACTGGTGCAGCGCGGGGCATTGGTGCCGCAATCGCCAGGACGCTCCACCGTGATGGCGCAAAGGTTGTGCTGGTGGATGTCCCTGCAGCGGGGGATCATTTGGCGGCAGTGGCCAACGAGGTCCATGGGACCGCCCTCCAGCTCGACATCACCCGGGACGACGCCGGTCACCGGATCATCGACCACGCAGTGGAACGCCATGGCAGGCTCGACGTCGTAGTCCACAACGCCGGCATCACCCGCGACCGGCTCCTGGCCAACATGGATGAGGGCCGCTGGCAGTCTGTCATCGCCGTCAACATCGCCGCGCAATTGAGGATCAACGAGACCCTCCTGGCATCGGAGCACTTCAAGGACAAGCCGCGCATCGTATCGGTGGCATCCACCAGCGGGATTGCCGGTAATAGAGGCCAGACCAACTATGCCGCGTCCAAGGGTGGCGTCATCGGAATGGTGCGCTCAACGGCGCCGCTCATGGAGTCCTTCGGGGGGACGATCAACGCCGTAGCACCGGGGTTTATTGAAACAGAGATGACGGCCCGGATGCCGTTCGCCATCCGGGAAGCTGCGCGAAGGGTCAATTCCCTCAGGCAGGGTGGCCAGCCTCAGGACGTGGCGGAAGCCATCGCTTTCCTGGCGAGCGATGCCGCGGGAGGAATCTCGGGCGAAGTCCTTCGCGTGTGCGGACAGCAATTGGTGGGAGCATGAGCAAACCGCAGCCGGTCATCCTTGGGGAGCTGCCGTCGCTGTCCAAGCTCTACATGAATGCCGCGGCAACTGCCGCCCGCCGGCGCGTGCTGGGGTCATCGGCGGGGCAGGCAACATTGCCCGCGGTTAGCCACGAGGTCAAGGGAGTCCAGGCGGACGTCGCCAACCTGACCGCCTACCAGCACCTTCTGGGGGAGACCGCCAGCGACATCCTGCCGGCAGGATTCGTCCACGCGCTGGCCTTTCCGGTGTCCATGAGTGTGATGAACCGGGATGATTTTCCGTTGCCTTTGCTCGGGATGATCCACCTCAGGAACCATGTGGAGCAGTGGGTTCCCATCCAGTTCACAGAAGCCCTGGACATCCGGTCTTGGTCGGAGAACCTTTCGGGTCACCGGGCGGGTACGCAAGTCGATGTCATCGCCGAAGTCCGCTCCAGCTCCTCAGGCGTGCTCTTCTGGCGGGGAATTTCCACATACCTTGCGAAAGGGGTCTTCCTGCCTGGTATCGACAAGCCGGGAAACTCAAGCGGCTCCGGGGATGGCGGCAACTTTTCCCCGCCGGACCCCACGGCCCTGTGGAAACTGGACCTGGACATCGGACGCAGTTATGCCGCCGTCTCGGGCGATTTCAATCCCATCCATTTGAGCGTCCTATCGGCCAAGGCATTGGGTCTGAGGGGATCCATTGCCCACGGCATGTACCTTGCCTCCCGGGCGTTGGCAGACGTCGGAGCGGTTAAGTCTGACGCCTTCAGCTGGGACGTGACGTTTGAAGCGCCGGTGTTCCTGCCGGCCAGGGTGGCGCTGGACATCTCCACCCTCCAGGCGGAAACCGGGGCCTGGCAGCGTTCGGACTACGTGGCGTGGAACCCGCGCAGCGGCCGGCGTCATTTCAGGGGCAGCGTGGCTCCATTGTCATAAGGCTCTCCATAAATTCTTAGGGGCGGGATATTCTCTTCAGACGGACCGCCCGCAGGAGGAGAGTCTTGCCACATGAACCAGATAAGTTTGTGCGTCTCGACCTACAACCGAGTTGATGATCTGAAGAGGTTACTCTCCAGCGCCCTCGCCCAGGAACCCGCAATTCCCATCATCGACTATGACGATGCATCCTCGGACGGCACTTCAGAGGTGGTCCGAGAGCAGTTTCCCGCCGTTGAGCTTATTACGGGTCAGGAGAATGTCGGTTTGATCGCTGCCCGGAACATCTGCATCCGGGCAGCATCCACTCCGTTCGTCCTCATCCTCGATGAGGACGCGTACTTCACGTCCGCCTCCACGGCCCGGCAAACCGTGGCCGACTTTTCCTCGCCTGCAATTGCCGCAGTTGCGGTCCCCTTTGCCGAGAACGGCGCCCTGATGCAGGGCGACCAATCCGGGGATACTGTTCAGCTGGCACGGAGCTTTATCGGCGCGGCACATGCACTGCGCCGGGACGCCGTACTGGCCTGTGGCGGTTTGCGTGAATCCTATAGGTTCTACTGTGAGGAATCGGATGTATCGATTCGCCTGTTGGCTTCCGGCCTCGTAGTCAGGCACGGAACCTCGGATCCGGTGGAGCACTGCCCGAACCCTGACCGTCAACCTCTGCGTAGGCGCCAATTGCGTTGGCGTAGCGAACTTCGCTTCAAGTGGTGCCACACACCAGCTCTGTTTCTGGTGCCCGTGCTCGTTGGTCATGTGGGTCTTCTGCTGGTGAGGTCGGGGCAATTTGGTGGCCTTCGGGAATCCCTTCGGCTGTGCTATTCATCCTGCAGGGACGTCTTCATGTCGCGGTTGGAACGCAAGGGAGTGGATATTCGGATCTACCTCCTGTGGAGACGACTTGCCAAGCTTCCCCGGTTGACCCTGGACGCGGCCGACCACGTTCTTGCAGTTCGACGTGCTCCTCAAGAGCGGCACGTTCAGGGGCACGGCCTGTCCGTCAAACCATGAGCCACGTAAATTCCATCAGCCGGGAGTGATGATCATGAGGGAACGCCACCTGACCGTACGGCGACAAGCGGCCGCATCCAGTGCATCCCTCTGGGCTGTGTTAGCGGATTTCGGGAACCTCGCCGACGTCTGGGACGGACTAAGGGCATCACAAGCCGTCGGTAACAAGACCCAAGGGCTGGGCGCCAGCCGTCGGGTACACCTGTCGCCCGTGGGCTCGATGATCGAAACTGTCACCGAGTGGGAGGAAGGCCGCGCCCTCGCAACGAAGAACGAGCCGTCGGCACTGGTGCCCTTCAAACAAGCGAAGTCCAGGCTCGTCCTCCAGCCAGATGGCGATGGAACAGCGATGGCCTTTGACTACCGTTATGTGCCCAGGGGTGGGCCCGTCGGCCGCCTGACCGGCCCTCTGATTGACAGAATGCTGACGGCGACCTTCGAAAGCATGCTGGCAGCGGTGGAAAAGGCAGCCCGCCAGGGCAACTGAGAAGTGATGCCTTTGTGCAGACCCTCAGCCATATTCGAATATATGTTCTATTCTTAGTCCATGAGACCCAAGCAAGACTCCAAGGCTTTCGACCGCATGATGTTGCAGACCGAGGCTGAGGCAAAGCACCCCAAACCTGACGATGGCAAAATTATGGAGCTGGAGCAGGGTGCCCAACCGCTTGTCCGCGTAGGTGAAGTCTATGGACGGGCGATCAAGTACACACGTACCTACGGCCTTGTGGAGTGGATGGATGACAGGCGGGACTATCATGTGGAATGGTTTCCAGCCGGACAGATCAAACGGGTAGCCCAGGAGTCATGGAGGGGCTGGCCGTTGGCTTAGTACACGCCACCCAGGACTGAAACGGGGCCCGTGGTTGGAAATGGGCCCAGGCATGGTTGAGGGCACAAAAAAACCCCGGTTTCCCGGGGCCTTCCTTGTGCGCGGAGGGGGACTTGAACCCCCACCCCCTTTCGAGGACTAGCACCTCAAGCTAGCGCGTCTGCCATTCCGCCACCCGCGCAGGTGGTGTTCAGAGAAGCCATTCTGCACCTTCCGGTGCTTCATTTTCCTCCGAAGCAGCGAGAAAAACTCTAACACGGTTTGAAGCAACTAAAAAATCGATGCTGGTCAGGACGGGCTGCTGGCTTTCAACGCGTGGCGGCGCCCGGAATTGCTCAACCGACGGCGCTTCCGGTGAGTAGGCTGGTGGAACACGGGACGGTAGAGCTGCGGGGTCCGCAGTGCGCGTCGCCGGCACCTGCAGCCCAGCCAACGCAAGGAGAATTTCCATGTCTGTCATCCGCCCCGAAGACGAAGTTGTCCGGATCTGCCAGGAGCTCATCCGGATCGACTCCTCCAACTTCGGCGACGACACTGGACCAGGCGAACGTGCTGCTGCAGAGTACACGGCCGGCCTGATCACGGAAGTGGGTCTCGAGGCCGAGATTTTCGAGTCAGCACCGGGACGCGCCAACGTGGTCATGCGCATGGCGGGGGAGGACCCCTCAGCTGACGCGCTGGTGGTCCACGGACACCTGGACGTTGTACCGGCCCTGAAGGATCAGTGGAGCGTTGACCCCTTCAGTGGTGAGTTGAAGGACGGACTGATCTGGGGTCGCGGTGCCGTGGACATGAAGGACATGGATGCCATGATCCTGTCAGTGATGCGGGACTTCGCCAGGACTGGTCGCAGGCCCAAGCGGGACATCATTTTCGCCTTCTTCGCAGACGAGGAAGCCGGCGGCACTTATGGCGCCCGGTATGCCGTGGAGCACCGGCGCGAATTGTTCGATGGCGCCACGGAGGCTATCTCCGAAGTGGGCGGCTTCTCCGCGACTATCGGCGGTCAGCGGACCTACCTGCTTCAAACTGCCGAAAAGGGCTTGTCCTGGTTGCGGCTGGTGGCCCATGGACGGGCTGGCCACGGCTCGCAAATCAATACGGACAACGCGATCACCCGGCTCGCGGCGGCCGTCACCAGAATCGGCGAATACAAGTGGCCTGTGGAGCTGACTCCCACCACCAGGCAGTTCCTGGACGGCGTGACTGAACTCACCGGAGTCGAGTTCGATGCCGACAACCCGGACATCCTCCTCAAGGAGCTTGGCACGGTCGCCCGCTTTGTGGGGGCAACGCTGCAGAATACTTCCAACCCCACCCTTCTCCGCTCGGGCTACAAGCACAATGTCATCCCGGAATCGGCCGAGGCATTCGTGGATTGCCGCACGCTGCCCGGCCAGCAGGAACTGGTGTTCGAGACCATCAAGGAACTCGCTGGGGACGGCATTGAGATCAGTTACGTCAACAAGGATGTTTCGCTGGAGGTGCCGTTTGCCGGCAACCTGGTGGACTCCATGATCGACGCCTTGCACTCAGAGGACCCGGGAGCCAAGGTGCTTCCCTACACCCTCTCCGGAGGCACGGACAACAAATCCTTGAGCAAGATCGGCATCACCGGCTATGGCTTCGCTCCACTGATGCTGCCGGACGAGCTGGACTTCACAGGCATGTTCCACGGAGTGGACGAGCGAGTGCCGGCAGAGTCCCTGCAGTTCGGCGCGCGCGTCCTGAACAGGCTGCTGAGCAACTACTAAACGCAATCTTCAAGAAAGACGGTGGGCGATGACTCCAGAGGAAATCCTTCCGGATGCGCTGTTGGAACGGCTGCGGGGGCGGGCTGCCGGTTATGACCACAACAATCTCTTCTTCCATGAAGACCTTGAAGAGCTGGCAGCCGCCGGCTACCTGAAACTGTTCGTGCCAGTTGCCGACGGCGGTATGGGACTGGGTCTGGAAGCGGTAGCTGCGTTGCAGCAGCGCCTCGCCACGGCAGCGCCTGCCACAGCGTTGGCAGTCAACATGCACTTGGTCTGGACCGGCGTCGCGCACGTCATGGCCGCCAGGGGAGAGGACTCGCTGGACTTCGTGTTGAAGGAAGCCGGCAAGGGGGAAGTGTTCGCTTTCGGAATTTCGGAAGCGGGCAACGATTCAATGCTGTTCGATTCCACGACCGTTGCAGAGCCCTTGCCCGATGGAGGTTATCGATTCACCGGACGGAAGATCTTCACGAGCCTCTCCCGTGGATGGACCCGTCTGGGAACGTTCGGCAAGGACGCCAACGCCAGGAATGGAGAGGGCGAGCTGGTTTTCGGTTTCATCCATCGTGATGAACCCGGGCACGAAACCCTTGACGATTGGGACACCCTGGGCATGCGGGCCAGTGCCTCGAACACCACACTGCTGCAGGGAGCGGCGGTTCCTTCGGAGCGGATCTTCCGTAAACTGCCTGTCGGCCCCAACCAGGACTTACTGATTTTCGCGATCTTTGCCTGCTTTGAGACCTTGTTGGCAGCCGTCTACACGGGATTGGCGGAGCGCGCCTACCTGCTGGGCATTGAAAGCGTCAAGCGACGGGTCTCGGCGAAGCACGGCGGACGCAGTTTCGCCCAGGACCCGGACATCCGCTGGAAAGTTGCCGACGCAGCCATGGCCATGGACGGTATCTACCCCCAGTTGTCGGCAGTAGCGCGCGACGTCGACAACCTGGTGGACCATGGAACCCAGTGGTTCCCCAAGCTTGTTGGACTCAAGTCGCGGGCCACAGAAAATGCCCGCTACGTGGTGGATCTGGCGATCAGGGTCACGGGAGGATCCAGTTACTTCCGCGGTTCGGAACTGGAACGCCTCTACCGGGACGTTCTCGCTGGAATTTTCCATCCGTCCAATGACGAATCCGCGCATAGCACGGTGGCAAACGCTTGGTTGGGACCCTTGGACAGCTGAGGAAACCGGACAGCTGAGGAAACCAGCTGACTAAACTGTGCGCTGCACGGAATAGACTTTGCGGCGCAGCCAGAAACGTCTGCCGCCGCCGAGGTATAGACGGCTGCGTTCCAACTCCCACTTCCCGTACTCCGAGTGCTCTGCGAGCCGACGCCGGGCTTCGGGCAGTGAATCGTCAGGTCCTACCGTCAGTACGAGGTACTCGTACTGACGTGCATAGTCACGTTGGCGCTCTTCGGAGCTGCCTCGAAATTGTTCCTTCATCCCTCTCCATTTTCGTCCTTTTCGGGCTAACGTGAAGTCATGAGCATCGATCCGCGTGTCGCGCTTCAGTCATTGACTGCTGCCCTGGAAGAGCATTTGGCCGCCGCTTCCGCCCGTCGGGGCGAGGGTGATCCCAACGTCGAGGCGGCGTTCTTCGCCGTCGCAGATGCCTTCGAGGTTTACGAAGACGCCTTGTACGAGGCATATTCCGAGGTTACTCCGCTGCAAGTGTTTGATGACGAGGAAGAGGACGATGACGAGATCCTTGACGAAGACCTCGAAAGCCTGGAGGACTAGCAACCTTCAATAAGCGGCAACTAACCGGCCACCGACGGTGGCCGGTTTTTTGTGTCGTTTCGCGACCTCTTTGTCCTGTTTCCTGCCCGAAATGTAGCGGTTTTCGGTGGTTCCGTGAGGTTTAAAGCACGTAGTCCTGCCTCATCCGGCTAGGTACTCGCACGTAGGAGCCATGGGTAAACCTGCGCAAACTTGAGTACCGACTACTGGTGCGCCTCCTGACAGCCGCCGCTTCACTGGGATGTAGGCAACGGCAGGTCTGCGAAGAAGGCTGACATGGTAAAAGTTCCAGTCTTGCGTTCGGGCAAGGTGGCAGCACCACAAGGTGCGCACGACTTTTCCTTGGGCGCGGCGTTCACAGCGAAACCGGCTGTTGTCGATGTCAATCCGCCGGTGTCTCCCTGGATTGACAGGTCCGTTGCTGCACAACGGGCTGAAAAGGCGGGACTGGCGGCGTTGAGGGCAGATGTCAACCTGGACCTCAAGCCGCCAGTCACCCACCGCAACTCCCGCAGCGCGTCTTCCCTGTCCAACCCGTCCCGCCGGTCTGAGCGGTACAACCGGTCCGGTTGGACCAAGGCGCTCACCAACAGTCTTCGCTGGGCAGACAGCGCCCTGGTAGGGGCAGCAGTCACGTCCGGATTCCTTCTAAACACTGACGGTCTTGCCGTCGCGCCAGGCGGCGCGGGATATGAGCGCCACCTCATGCTTGGTTTCATACTTGGCATTGCCTGGCTGGGGGCACTGGAGGTCTACCGGACACGGGATCCGAAAGTACTTGGGGTTGGGGCCGAAGAATACAAGCGTGTCCTGTCCGCAAGCCTGCGCGTTTTCGGCTTTCTGGGGCTCGTGGCAGTCGTTGTCCGGCTGGAGTCAGCAAGCTCCTTCGTCCTGGTGTCCCTGCCCGTCGGCTTAGTGGCCCTGACAGGCAACCGGTGGATGTTCCGCCGCTGGCTGACGCGCGAAAAGTCACGCGGCCGGTGCCTGTCCCGTGCCATTGTGGTGGGAGAGCCACAGGACGTCAGATACGTCATCAAGCAAATCAACCGGAAGTCCGGTGCCGCGTACAACATACTGGGGGCATGCCTTCCAGGGGCGCGGCGGGGTGCCGTCCTGGTGGTGGATAACGTGCGGGTTCCCGTGTTGTCATCGATTTACGGCATTGCCCACACTGTGCGTCAGACGGGCGCCAACGCGGTGATCGTTGCCGGTCCGGTCCCTGGCGGCAACCAGTTCATCCAGGAGTTGGGCTGGCGCTTGGAAGAAGATGCCGCCGAACTGGTACTGGCAGCAACGTTGACCAACGTGGCCGGCCCGCGCATCCACTGGCGCCCCGTTGAGGGCCTGCCCTTGATGCATGTAGATATTCCGCACTACTCCGGTGGCAAACACACACTCAAGCGCCTGATGGACGTTGTGGTCTCGGCTGCTGCTTTGCTTTGCCTGGCGCCACTGTTGGCTGTTTTGGCGCTGATAGTCAGGTTGGACAGCCCGGGTCCGGTGCTTTTCCGGCAGGAACGGATTGGCAGGCGAGGCACCACCTTTCAGATGCTGAAGTTCCGTTCCATGGTGGTTGATGCCGAAGCGCGGCTGGAAGAACTCAGCGGAAAGGACCAGGGCGCCGGTGTCCTCTTCAAGATGCGCGACGATCCCCGCATCACCAACTGCGGCCGTTGGATGCGCAAGTACTCCTTGGACGAGCTACCCCAGTTCTGGAATGTGCTGGCCGGGAACATGAGCCTGGTAGGCCCGCGTCCGCCGCTCCTTCGCGAAGTCAGTGGCTACGAACGGCATACCCATCGCCGGCTGCTCATCAAACCGGGAATTACTGGCTTGTGGCAGATCAATGGACGATCGGACCTTCCCTGGGATGAAGCCGTCCGCCTGGACCTCTATTACGTCGAAAACTGGTCGATAGCGGGCGACCTGATGATCATGTGGCGGACCTTCAGGGCCATGATCCAGCCCTCCGGTGCCTACTGAGCGGCACAACAAGCATTACCTGAGAAAGAACCGAGCTAGCCAACACAGAATCCGAGTGGAAAATGAGCATAGGAACTATTCCATCAGGCCACGTTAACGGCCACGGGATGACCCCGAAGTTACGGATCGCCGTGGTCGGAGCGGGATATTGGGGCCCGAACCTCGCCAGGAACCTTAAAGCCAGCCCGGATTGGGAACTGGTGGCAATTTGCGATCTTGACGTGGAGCGCGGACTTCGGCTGGCCGAAACGGTAGGCGGCGTCGCCGTCGTCGAGTCCTTGGACGAACTTCTGGACACGTACAACCTGGACGCCGTAGCAGTGGCGACCCCGGCGCACACTCATCACGGAGTGGTGATGACTGCCTTGCGTGCCGGCATGCATGTACTCGTCGAGAAGCCACTCGCGGATAGCCGCGCCAAGGGCCTGGAAATGGTGGAGGAAGCCAAGGCCCGCGGCCTGGTCCTCATGGCAGACCATACCTATTGTTTTACTCCCGCAGTTTTGAAGATCCAGGAACTCGTATCAAGTGGGGCATTGGGCGACATCTTGTATGTCGACTCCGTGCGCATCAACCTCGGACTGGTCCAACCGGACGTCAATGTCTTCTGGGATCTTGCACCCCACGATCTCTCGATCCTGGATTTCGTCCTGCCGGGAGGCCTGCACCCCACCGAGATCTCTGCCCACGGCGCAGATCCGCTGGGTACGGGCCGTGACTGTGTAGGCCACCTGACCTTCGGCCTGCCAAACGACGCCATGGTGCATATCCACGTGAACTGGCTCAGTCCCACCAAAATCCGCCAGATGATCATTGGCGGCTCAAAGAGGACGCTCGTCTGGGACGACCTGAACCCGCAGCAACGCCTCAGCGTCTACGATCGCGGCGTCAGCCTGGAACAACAGCCACGGTCCGCGGCGGACAAAAAGAATTCGGCCATCTCTTATCGCCTGGGCGACACCTGGTCACCGGCGTTGCAGGAACGCGAACCGTTAGGCCAGGTGGTCGCCGAGCTGGCCGGCTCCATCCGGAACCACACGATACCGCGCACCAGCGGCGAATCCGGGCTCAGGGTCCTCTCAGTACTGGAAGCCGTCACCCGAAGCCTTGGAACAGACGGCCAGTCAACCATCGTTGCCGGCAACGAGGTCGCTCTCCAGGTCGCACAGTGAAGAAGCTGCTCGGCGCCAACGTCCTGGTCACCGGAGGCGCCGGAACCATCGGATCCACTTTGGTAGACCAACTGCTCGACGCCGGTGCGGCGCACGTGGACGTCCTGGACAACCTCGTCAGGGGGCGCCGGGCCAACCTCAACGATGCCTTGGCTACCGGACTCGTACAGCTGGTGGAAGGTGACCTGAGGGATCGGGACCTGGTCCACGACCTCACCAGGGGCAAGGAACTGGTTTTCCATCAGGCTGCAATCCGTATTACACAATGCGCCGAGGAGCCACGGTTGGCGCTTGAGGTCCTGGTGGACGGAACCTTCAATGTGTTCGAAGCCGCCGTTGAGCACAACGTGGAAAAGGTCATCGCGGCATCGAGTGCCTCCGTCTACGGAATGGCAGAAGATTTCCCCACCACCGAGAGACACCACCACCACAACAACGACACCTTCTACGGGGCCGCTAAATCGTTCAACGAGGGAATGGCGAGGAGCTTCCGGGCCATGTCCGGCCTGGACTACGTCGTCCTGAGGTACTTCAACGTGTACGGACCCCGCATGGACGTCCACGGCCTCTATACAGAGGTACTTGTCCGTTGGATGGAGCGCATAGTCGATGGCCTTCCGCCCCTGATCTTCGGCAGCGGCCACCAGACAATGGACTTCATCCACACCGCCGACGTCGCAAGGGCCAACATCCTCGCAGCCGCCAGCAACGTCCGGGAGGGCGTCTACAACGTGGCCAGCGGCACCGAAACCAGCCTGGCCGAACTCGCGCAAACACTGTTACGGGTCATGCAGTCCCCACTTCACCTTGACCACGGACCAGAACGGGCAGTCAACGGCGTTGCCCGCCGGCTCGCAGACGTCACCGCCGCCAAGCGGGACCTCGGTTTTGAAGCCGCAATAGAACTTGAAGATGGACTCCGCACACTCGTCACATGGTGGCGTCCGCTCCGGGAAGAAATCGCAGCCTCCCGGCAGCTTGCCCGGCCCGAAGCACCCTCAGTAGGTGCACGATGACCACCTCCGAAACCTCCCTGGCACGCATCGACGTCATGAAACCGTGGCTTGGGGAAGAAGAAGCCCAAGCAGTGGCCGAGGTCATCGCTTCCGGTTGGGTTGCCCAAGGCCCCAAAGTCAAGCAGTTCGAGGAAGCCTTCGCCCTGGAGCAACAGGCCGCTTTCGCCGTCGCAGTCTCCAGCTGCACCTCAGCCCTGCACCTGGCACTCGCCGTCGCTGGCGTCGGTCCGGGAGACGACGTCGTTCTTCCCTCCTTCTCCTTCATTGCAACAGCAAACGCCCCCAGCTACGTAGGCGCCCGGGCCGTCTTCGCCGACGTCGACGTACTCACAGGTTGTGTCACTGCTGAAACGATTGCCGCCGCCTTGACGCCTGCCACACGGGCCGTCATAGCCGTGGACCAAGGCGGAGTACCCGTGGATCTCGATCCCATCCGGGCCCTGTGCGACCCCCTCGGCATCACCGTGGTGGAGGACGCAGCCTGCGGTATCGGTTCCCGCTACCGCGGCCTCCCGGTAGGAGCCGGCGCCGAACTGGTGGCCTGGTCCTTCCACCCCCGCAAAATCCTCACCACCGGCGAGGGCGGGATGCTCTCCACACCGCGGCAGGACCTCGCAGACCGGTCCCGCCGGCTCCGCGAACACGCAATGAGCGTCTCAGCCGCGGACCGTCATGCCAGCGTCCTTGCCCCCGCCGAGGAATACCTCGAAATAGGTTTCAACTACCGCATGACCGACCTGCAGGCCGCCGTCGGGATCGTCCAACTCGGCCGCCTGCACCAAGCAGTACAACGCAGGCGCGAACTGGCCTCCAACTACTCACAGGCCTTCGCAGGTATCGAAGGCCTCCGCTTAGTGGACGACCCCGGATACGGAACCGGAAACTTCCAATCCTGCTGGCTGGAAGTAGGGACGGCTTTCCCCATGGGAAGAGACGCCCTGATGACCCGCCTGGCAGAGGACGGAATTTCGGCACGACGCGGCATCATGGCCGCACATCGGCAACCTGCCTACGCCGGGACATCCAAGGGCGCGGTTTCGCTGGCAGCAACTGAATGGCTGACAGACCACACCTTGATCCTGCCTCTCTACCACCAACTCACCCTGGGTGACCAGGTCCGGGTCATCGACTCAGTACTTCGCGCGGCAGGACAGGGAAGATGACCGAGCTCCTCCTCATCGCCGCCAGCGGACTCGCCCGCGAGGTCCTGGCCATGGTCCGCAACACCGGACAATACGACGTCATCGGAATCCTGGACGACGACGAAGACAAACTAGGACGCGTCGTGGACGGCGCCCACGTACTGGGCCCCATCCGCGATGCCCTGACCTTCCCACACGCAATGCTGCTGGTCTGTATTGGATCCGGCCGAGGACGCGAAAGCGTCGTCATGCGGCTACGCACCCTTGGGCTCGCAGAAGACCGATATGCGACGGCAATCGACTCATCAGTACATCCACCGGAGGGATGCCGAATCGGCCTGGGGAGCATCCTCCTGGCCAACGTCACCATGACAGCCTCCGTCACAGTCGGAAGCCACGTAGTAGCCATGCCCGGCGTCACGCTCACCCACGACGACGTCGTCAGCGACTTCGCCACCCTGGCCGCAGGCGTATCCCTCGGCGGGAACGTCCACATCGGCAGGGCAGCCTACATCGGCATGAACGCCAGCGTCCGCGAGCGCCGCACAGTCGGCGCCGGCGCAACCATCGGTATGGGAGCGGCCGTGCTTAGCGATGTTCCCGCCGAGGAAACCTGGGCCGGGGTGCCCGCACGCGTTATCCGCCGCGGATATTCCCCCGAGCTGGAGGACGCCCTGTGACCCTCCGCAGCCGTCCCGCAATCCCGCAAACGCCCACTCCAACACGGGCGTTTGTCATCAGCGTCCTGAACGCAGTCGTGACACGCCTGGGAACGATCGCAATTGGAATAGCACTTGCGCGGTTACTGGGGCCCGAGCAGTTCGGAACATACGCTGTGGCCTTTGTGGCACTCATGGCTGTACTGAGCTTCAACGAACTCGGGGTCAGCCTGGCAATCGTTCGATGGCCAGGGGATCCCAAGGAAATCGCAGCGACCGTGACGACGATCTCAACGGCATGCAGCATTGTTCTCTTCGCAGGTTCCTATGTGATGGCGCCATACTTCACGGCAGCCATGGGAAACGAAGCCGCCACCGACGTCGTCAGGGCGCTCGCCTTCTGCATCGTTCTCAATGGGCTGGTGGCTACGCCTGCGGCCGTTCTGCAACGAAACTTTCGCCAGGGCCAACGCATGATCATTGACCAGGTCAACGTTTGGCTTGGGGCAGGTGTCTCCCTGGTTCTCGTCATCATGGGCATGGGTGCTATGAGTCTTGCCGTTGGACGCGTGCTGGCCAGCCTCGTTTCCGCTGTCCTTTTCCTGATTTACTCGCCGTTGCCTTACCGCTTTGGGTTCTCCAGGAAGTTGGCGAAACAGCTGCTTGCTTTTGGGTTGCCCTTGGCGGGCGCGAGCATGGTGGTCTTCGGTGTGGGTTACGTCGACCAACTGGTTGCCGGAAAGATGCTCGGTCCGGTTGTGTTGGGGTTTTATGTCATGGCCACGAATATGGCCGGTTGGCCGGCCAGCTTGTTGTCGCAGCCTTTGCGCAGCGTGGCACCGGCGACATTTGCCAGACTGCAGGATGCTCCTACGGAGATGCGTGCCGCCATGCTGTCAATTGTTGCGGTGGTGGCATCAGCCATGCTGCCGGTTTCGGCCGTACTGACTGCCTGCGCGGTTCCGGTCGTGACGCTGCTGTATGGGGAAGCGTGGGGGCCGGCTGCCGGTGCCTTGGCTTGGCTGGCACCGGTTGCGGTGTTCAGGGTTTTTCACGAACTTATTTATGACTACCTGGTGGTGATCAAGCAGTCGGTTCCCATTCTGAGGGTCCAGCTCTTGTCCCTCCTGGCCTTGATTCCGGCGCTTGTTTTGGGTGCACAACTGGGCGGTCTCCAAGGCTTGGCGGCCGTTCCGCTGTTCATTGCGGCGGCCGTAACTTCGCCACTCTATTTAGGTGCACTCTCCCGGGCGGGCATTCCCTTGAGAAGCCTTGCGGTCAGCGTCAGTGTGTCCACCGGTATCTCGGTCGCCGCCGGAGTGGCCTGTTTCGTGCTGTCCTCTTTGATTCCTTCGCCCCTCCTGGCAGTTGGTGCCAGCCTGTTGGTTGGTTTGCTGGCCATCACGGTCTCGGTGTTCCTCCGGCTGGGAGACATTCATCAGTTGCGTCGAATGGGTCGGGAACAGGAGGCTGTCCTGTGAAGATTCTTATCTATCCGCATGACCTTCGAATTGGTGGCAGCCAGGTCAATGCCATTGAGTTGGGAGCCGCTGTCCGGGACCTGGGCCACAGCGTGGTCATTTTTGGGCAGCCCGGAACGCTTACACGGAAGGTGCGGGAGCTTGATCTGGAGTTCATTCAGGCACCGGCCCCCCGCAAGCGGCCGTCCCCGTCAGTGTGCGCTGCGTTGGGCAAGCTCGCCCGTGGCCGCAAGCTTGACGTACTGCATGGTTACGAGTGGCCGCCGGCCCTTGAGTGCTTGATTGCTTCGAGGCTGGTACCCGGCAGCAGCAGCGTGGCGACTGTCATGTCCATGGCCGTTGCTCCGTTTATCCCCAGGACGATGCCTCTTCTTGTAGGAACTGAACAGATCCTGGAGGCCGAGTCAGCTTTCGGTCGCCAGCGCGTGGGGCTTCTGGAGCCCCCCATCGATGTCATCGCAAACAGTCCGTCAGCCGTCGCAGGGCAGGAGAAATTCCGGGAACGGTTTGGACTAAATGACCAGGCCCAAATAGTTGTTTGCGTTTCACGGCTCGCCCGGGAGTTGAAGCTTGAGGGCATCTTGTCCTCGATGGACGCAATCGCTGAATTGGCACGGCTGAGGGACGTTCGCCTTGTGATGGTTGGAGACGGGCCAGGGATGACGGAGGCGATTGCCAAGGCTTCCGTTATCAATGACGGGCTGGGACGACGCGTGGTCCTGCTAACGGGGGAGCTTGAGGATCCCAGGCCAGCGTATGCGGCTGCTGATGTTGTCCTGGGGATGGGCGGCTCGGCCTTGCGCGGTCTTTCCTTTGGGAAGCCACTGGTGGTTCAAGGGGAGCGCGGCTTCTGGGAATTGTTGACCCCTGAAACTCTGGACCGTTTCCTCTGGCAGGGATGGTACGGCGTAGGCAGCGGCACGGAAGCGGGGCGGGAAAACTTGATTTCCATCCTTGGATTCCTGCTGGACAACGAGCAGGAACGAGCCCAGCTGGGCTCCTTTGGGCGCCAACTTGTTCAGGACAGGTTTTCGCTCACTAACGCAGCCCGGGTACAGGTGCAGTTCTACCGGCGTTCACTGGAAGAAAGCACAGGAACATTCTCTTCGTTGAGGGCCGATGCGGTAGCTGGTGCTCAATATGCCGCCTACGTGGGACGTCGACGCTTTCAGCGCTATTTCGGACACAACGCAGCTGATGACTTCAATGCCAAGCCGGTAGCCTCGATGCCCTCCCTGGCCGTGCGCGGACGGGACAGCTGATGGAAACGATCGTCTACATGTCCGGGACCCGCTGGGACAGTCTTTCGGGTTCTGACAAGATGCTGGCCACCTCGTTGGCCAGGACACACCATATTCTGTGGGTTGATCACCCGGTTCCACTTACCAGCTACGAGGATGTCCGACGCCACCTCATCCGGAGCCTTCGTGGTGTCGGCGAAAATGTGGGGACGAATATCAGCCGCCTGCGGATTCCGGCTCTGCCCGGCGTGAGCAAACCGGTTGTGCGTCGCTCTACGGATGCTCTTGTACGCCGCTGTGTGGATGCCGCCCTGGATCGAAGTGACGGGCGTATTGCCGGCATCGTCAATTCATCGCCGATCATGCTGTTTCCGTCCCGCCGCCCGGAAGGGACGCGGCTCCTGCACCTGACCGATGATTGGTTGGCGGGCACGAATCTCATGGGCTTCACTTCGTCCCATTTGATCCGCGTATTGGAAGAGAACATCCGATCTGCCGACGCTATCAGCGCAGTCTCTGAGGAACTGGCAGCCAAAATCTCCAGGTTTTCCGGCAGGCCCGTCGAAGTCTTGCCCAATGGCTGCACCCCTGCGACCACTCCATCAGGTTCCAGCCGCAGTCCGGTTGTGGCCCTGGTTGGTCAGCTCAACAACCGCCTGGATCTGGACGCCCTGGAATCCGTCGCCGCAACAGAGGTCCCACTGCTCATCATTGGTCCCCGGGCGGACGGGGATCCAGTTGTCCGCTCCAGGTTGGATGCCCTGTTGTCCAGGCCAAACGTGGATTGGAGGGGGTTGGTGGGCCAGGACGACGTCGCCCGATTGCTACAAACCGTGTCAGTCGGTATCACTCCCTATGCAGACACAGAGTTCAACCGATCAAGTTTTCCCTTGAAGACCCTTGAATACCTTGCTGCAGGGCTCCGGGTCGTAGCCACCGATCTTCCATCGACGCGATGGATCGGCTCGCGCGCCATTGCGGCAGCCAAAACACCGGCCGAATTCTCACAGCTTGTTCTAAATGCCCTGCGAGAGCCCATGACACACGAACTCCGTGAAGATATTGACGCCACTGTCCGGTCGCATAGCTGGGACTCACGGGCAGCCAAAATCCGAGGACTCCTGGCCACGGGGAAGCAGGTACGGAATGGCAGCATCGGGCACCCGACGCAACTGTCAGGTCCTGCAGTGCAGGGCCAGCCGGATGACGTGCAGCAAACGGTGGACCACGCGCTCCTGACCAGGTTCAACCTTCCGTCAAAGGGCTTTGAGAGCCTTGTCCGGGCCAAAGACGGATGGCTTCACAACCGCGTTGAACTCTTCGAGAGATATTGCCTTCCCTCGGTTCGTGCCCAGACACGCAAGGGATTTCATTGGATTGTTTATTTCGATCCCGAAAGTCCTGGCTGGTTGTTGGACCGGATTAAGGACCTGAGTGCCGATGGCCTGTTCACGCCGATTTTCCGTGCGGAAGTTTCAGCCGACGAGCTCCTGGCGGACATCGAAGAGGTCACGGGTCGGCGGACACAAAATCTGCTGACCACCAACGTAGACAACGACGACGGCCTTGCCGCCGACTTTGTGGCCCAAGTACAGGACGTCCAGTGTTCCGAGTTGCCGTCAGCCATTTATTTGTCCTCCGGATTGGTAAAAGGAGGTGCCTCCGTCTATCTGAGGCACGACGACCGAAACGCGTTCTGCTCCGTGCGGTCCACCTGGAGTGCTCCCATTACATGCTGGTCAGCCTGGCATAACCAACTGAGCGAGATTATGGCCACGGAGGAAGTCGGTGGCCCGCCAGCATGGCTGCAGGTTGTGCACGGTTCCAACGTCAGTAACAGAATCCGTGGACGCCTTGTGGCCGCTGATCCATTTGCAGACAGGTTCCCTGGGTTGCTGGACGACGTGGCCGCTGTGAGGACCTTGGAATTAGTGCGCGACGCTCTGGTTGAGGGTCCGGTACGCCTGCTTCGCGACGGCCTGCGCAGCGCAATCAAAACGGCCACGGTCAGGCTCCTCGGCAGAAGTGGAATCGACAGAGTAAAGGTTTTCCTGGGACAGAGTAGGAGGGAGATCGGATAATGCAAATTAGAACGATTCTAAGAAGCCTGGGGCACAGGTGGTACTTCGTGATCATCGGCTTGGTGATGACCCTTGTGCTGTGTTTTCAGGTCCAACAGAACACCCCTGAGAAATTCAAAGCGCAAGCCAGCCTGGTGATCATGCCATCAGCGCATAGCGTTGGCGTCGACGGTAATCCATACCTGAACCTGGGTGGCATGGGTGAGGCGCTGGACATCCTTACCCGCCGGCTCTCGGCCGAAGACATCCGTGGCAAGATCGCGGAGGACTTTGCCAACGCAAGCTACACAGCTGAGACGGATCGAGGCACGAGCGGAGCCATTCTTCTCATCACAGCCACGTCATCGAACCCGGATGAATCCTTGGGCACCATGCGGGCTGTCATGGACCAAGCACCGCTGTTGTTGGAAAACATGCAGGGTGCTCTGAACGTTCCCGAGGAGTCGCGGATCTCAACCATGACCCTTCTGGTCGATAGCCGGGCCACGCCGGAATCGAAGGCAAGGACCCAGATCCTCCTCGTTGCGGCAGCCGGGGGAGTAGGGCTGACCTTGGTGCTCACCGTTCTGTTGGACAGCCTGCTGAAGTCACGCAACGCCCGTCGCCGCAGGGAAAAGGGCTCCCGGATTCCGGAGGAGACCAACCATAGTGTGCCGGCTACAGCGGCAGCACTGGAACCAGCGCACGACGACGTCCCGGTCGCCTTGCCAGTCTCCCGAAGGCCCTCATAGCCATGACGCCCAAGACTCTGCTCCAGGTCCTGCGACGGAGGTGGTATGCCGCCGTCGCAGTTCTCTTGATTGGCTTCGCAGGATTGGGCGCGATCCGGTCTCTGGATCCCGTCTATTGGACCCAAGCAGAAGTCTCCTTTGTTGCACCCGATGGAGAACCTGCCTACTGGGTCCCAGGGGGAGACGTAGCCTCGCTGGTGCCATTCGCCGCTTTGGTGGAGCGGCGCGTCAACGACGACTCCGACTCAGTCAATTTGGTCCTGTCCCGGGGCACCCTCTATGGAGCGGGAGTCAAGCACGGATACTCCGTGACGCTGCCCAACACCGGAGGCCAGTGGACCAAGAGCTTTTCCAGGCCAGTGCTGGCGGTTCAGGTGGTGGACTCGAGCGCGGAGCGGGTGAACGAAGTACTGTCCGCGGTCATTAAGAGAATCCAGGAGGAGTCCACGGCACTGCAGAAGGAAACGGACGTTCATGGCGCCCTGATAACCACGGTGACCACGCCGTCAAGTCCCGAGATCATCTTCGGCGGCGGTACGCCGACGGACCGCATCAAGGGTGCCAGCGTCTGGCTCGCCCTCGCTGGCGCTGCCGCCCTGGCCGTTGCCGCCACTGTTGAACGCCAGATTGCCCGGCGCCGTGGGGTACATCGAGGGGCAGGTCAGTAGATATGCGAGACACATCAGATAGTTGGGACCCGCGTGAAGTAACTGTGGTCCAGCTGGGAAAGCAGCGCGAGCGCTCGGACGTCGCCACATTCGTCACCATATATCTGGTGGTCACGTGTGCCGTTCCTTCCAACCTGACCATATCGGCCTTAGGCACCGTAGGGCGGCTGACTACCTTGTGGGCCCTTTTGGCACTCGTATGGTGGGTGCTGTACCAGGTCCACAGGACCAAGCCGGAGGCTGTGGGGCGCCGCCCAGTCCGACTCTCCCTGGCCCTCTTTTTGGCTATTGCGGTAGCCAGTTACGCCGTGGCCATGCTCCACGGCCTGCCCGAGAAGGAATCCAGTCCTGCAGATGGTGGACTCATTCGTTTGCTTGCCTGGGCCGGGATTCTCCTCCTGATCCACGATGGGCTGAAGAATCGACATGGATTGATTACCATCATGCGCAGTGTCGTCATGATGGGAACGTTCACCGCAGTCCTTGGACTTCTCCAGTTTGTCACCGGAGCATCCCTCATCGACTGGATCACCATTCCAGGCATGTCATCGAGCCCCGACTTCTCCAACATTGACGTCAGGGGCGGATTTGTCCGGGCCGCCGCCATGGCGTCACACCCCCTCGAGTACGGAGTTGTACTTTCGACCTCCTTTCCCATTGCTTTGACCCTGGCACTCACGCAGACCACAAGGAATTGGCTACTGCGGTGGCTGCCAGTCATGGCTATCGCCGTCGCTTCCGTCTTGTCGGTCTCCCGTTCTGCACTGATCGCAGTCGCCATCGCCTTCGTCATCCTCATCCCTGCATGGTCAAAGTCCATGCGGCGTCGGGCCTACCTGGCGTCAGTAGGCCTCGTGGGCGCCATCTACATCGTCACTCCTGGACTGCTTGGCACGCTTCGAGGCCTGTTCACCGTCGGCGGCGACGACACAAGCATTACTTCCAGGACAAATGGGTACTCCACTGCCTTGGGGATGTTGGAGAACAATCCCATCCTTGGGCGGGCGTTCGGAACGTTCCTGCCCGAGTACATCATCGTCGACAACCAGTATTTGGGACTGCTTGTGGAACTGGGGGTTCTCGGACTGGCCCTGTTCCTGGCCCTCATCGTCAGTGGGCTTACGTGCGCTTGGCGCGCGCGGCGACTGGCAGTGGACAACGACATGCGTCAGTTGAGCCAAGCAGTCCTCGCGTCCCTGGCAGCCGTAGCTGTCACCTTTGCGTTCTTCGACGGGCTCTCTTTTCCCATGGCCGCCGCGATGTTGTTCCTCATGCTTGGAGTCGCGGGCGCGTTATGGCGCATCGTGCAGGAAGAGCGAGGAGCTCTTCCCACGGGAAAGCTGAGTGCGCTACCCATCGGAAAGGCACCGGGAGTTGGATTGCTGCGCCCGTATCGAGACGGAGTTGATGATGGTTCGAACAGATGAGGTCTTCCGTGGAGATGAGCCGAGAATCCTCCTCGTCAAGACCAGGGGACGCTCCACAGTCTCGCGGAGCGAACGCCAGCTCCGCGAGTCCTCCGGCGCAGAGCCCCGCAGTCTCCTGTTTGAAGAAGCCCTGAACTGCGATGTCCTCGATGAAAACACCATCCAACACGCAGAGGGCCTCCGGGCACATATCTATAAGCGTTTGCCGGCCTTTGTCGCCCAAGCCTTCGAAGCCGCACGGCTCAGCCGCTCCTACGACGTGATTATTACGTGGTCGGAACGGCATTCAGTTGCCGTTGCGGCACTATTCGCCATCCTCCGCATTAGGACTCCGCATTTGGCCATGATGTTCTGGCTTTCAAAACCGGCAGTTCGATGGCCCCTCAGGCTTGTCCGGACCGGCATTGACAGAATCGTGACATGGAGTTCGATCCAACGGACCGTGGCGATTGAACGGATTGGGTTTAAGCCCGATGACGTAGTGCTCGTTCGCCATCCCGTAGATCTTGAATTCTTCAAACCAGTCGATTCCGAGCGTGAGATCATCTTTTCAGCAGGCTCCACCCAACGGGACTTTCCAACCTTCGCAGACGCAGTCCGGGGATTGGACGCGCCGGTTCATATAGCCGCCTCGCTGGTGGTTGCCCTTGACGGATACAAAATCATCACGCGGGACGTTCGTGATGAACCGGGCTGGCCAGAGAACTGCCAGGTCCGACCACTCACCTCCGTTGAGCTGCGCGACGCGTATGCGGCCGCCAAGGTGGTGGTTGTCCCGCTTTTGCCCACCGACATTGACGCAGGCGTGAACGTCATTCTGGAGGGCATGGCTATGGGAAGACCTGTCATTGTCTCTGAAACCCAGGGCCAGGTGGACGTTATCCGTGACGGCGACACCGGAGTATTCGTGCCGACAAGAGATTCCTCGGCCCTCAGGAGTCGCATAGAGTCTCTCCTGGCCGACCCCGAAGCTGCCGAGGAAATGGGGCGTCGTGGTCGCGCCTATGTGGAGCAAAACCACCGTTTGGAAGACTTCATAGACCACGTCAGGAGCAATGTGCTCGAGTTGTCGGCGCGGCCAAGCAGAAGAACCTTTTGGTCCCGGAGGAGCAGCGTGCCGCTAAAGGCCAGGTAGAACCCGGCCACGGGGCTTCTACTGCCTGCTGCTCTCATCGCGTTCCCAGGAACCGCTCGCCGTCCCCGCAAAGAATGCTCCGTACCGGCCAATAACAGCGAAAGCTGCATATACCAGCGCATCGAATGCACTGAGCGGCCCGCGTACTGAAACGGCTAGCTCCTGCAAAGTCCGCGACGTCGAGGAGGCTGCGCCAGATGACGTCGACAGTGGGCCCCGTGAGGGTCTTTGCTGTTGGTTTCCGCGGTAAGTGCGCCGAAGAATCGCGAGTAACGCCCTCGACGAGCGGGGGGTCCTCACAACGACAGGGTCGGTTGCCAGAACAGCTTTTTCGCCGGGTTGGAACAAACGGTCCACGTAGTAGTCGTCGCCGGTCAGAGCGGGAAATTCTCCGAGCCGCTCATGTCCATCTGCGTTCATCGCATAGGCTCCGGCCCCCCACAGCCCCTGCACGTTTCCAGGAATTCGGTTCCGGGCCCTGTAATAAGCCCTGACCAACACAGAGGCTCCGCTCGTGTCGTAGCGGAAGGCTGGCCGTGCAGCCAGAAGGGGCCCGGCCTCGAGAGCCTTGAAAACGGCGTGGAGGGCCCTGGGGTTGAGCTCTACATCAGCATCAAGATACAGTCGCGGCCACCGTTCGGTGGCACCGTCCGCCGCGTTGAGCGCTGCTGTTTTGGACGCACCCTCGACATGCAGGACCTTGATGCCGTGGTACTGGGAGGCGACAATTTCCGTGTCATCCGTGCAGCCATTGCACGCCACGATGACGTCCACAGTTCCGGCACTTATGACTTCCTTCAAAGAATCCAGTGTCCGGCCAATAACTTTTGATTCATTGTGCGCCGGGATGATGACGGCTCCGGTTGGAAGGCCCTTCGAAAAATCAGGGGATCGCGTGGCGTGAGGCAACGTCTGCCATAGCCGTTTCCTCAAAAGGGCCCGCGCTGCTTCCCGGTGGCCAGGTTTGTTGATGCGTGCCAGCTCAGCGGCGCAAACGGCGGCCCGGAAGAGCAGAGCCCTGCTCCGCCCGAGATGTTTGGCTGCATAGCGAACACGATTCACGGACAGCAGCGCCGTCAGCTGAGGCGAGGTACCCGAACCCCCGCCTTCATGCCACATCCTTGCTGTGGGCTCGAACCAGATTGATTTCCCTGCTTCACGGATTCGATGGCAATAATCTGTCTCCTCCGAATACAGGAAGAATTGCTCGTCCCATTCCCCCACGGCCTGGGCTGCTTCGTCGCTTATCAGGAGAGCCGCGCCTGTGGCCCATTCGATGCGATGAGCGTATTGGTAGCCCTCCACGTCGAAGTCCATTTCCGAGAGCCAGGCCGGCCGCCGGCGCAGATGGCTGCCCAGTGCGGCATCGCCCAGCGCCCGCATCACGCTCGGCTCGCGGCGCAGCGAAGGGTAAACACTGCCATCATTTTCCAGCAGGACCGGCACAACCGCCCCAGCGTGGGACAGCCGCATTCTTCGGCGCAATGCTGCCACTGCGCCCGGCTCCACCCGCAGGTCCGGATTCAAGATGAGGTAGGCGTCGGCGGGGCCCGCCACCCGCATCGCCGCGTTGATGCCACCCGCGTAGCCGAGATTTCCCCCCGTCCGCAAAGAGATGACATCCGAATGCTTCGCCAGCTCGGTCATCGTGTCACCGTCAGGAGAATTGTCAGCCACCACTACCTTCATGGTTTGGTCACCCGTCATGGCCCTCAGGCTCGAAATCAGGGGTCCGACGTCGTCGGCGTTGTTGTAGGTAACAACTATGGCTGCCACCTCTGCCCTCGCGTCAGCCGGGAGAAAGGGCTGCGGGGCCTGGTTGCTGATCGGGGCAGGGGCAATTACCGAATCCTCTGGCTTCCGGCCCGCCGGCAGTGCGGCGGGAAGAACGTCTGCAGCGCTGACCTGACGCAACTTCAGGTACGCCTCGGGTCCATCTATCAGGTACCGGCGAGCAAGCCTCCGAGGTTCCAGCATGAGTCGCCAAGCCCACTCAAACCCGTGGGAACTGATCCAGGATGGGGCGCGCCGGATTCGACCAGCCAGGAAATCGACAACAGCACCGAACGCCAGCAGAATCTTGGCTCCCGTGAGGCGACCATACTTGCTGACCCACAATTCCTGGCGGGGCTTGCCCATGCCCACCACCAGGATGTCCGGAGCAGTGGCCGCTATCTGCGCGGCGAGTTCCAAGGAAGCCTGCTCATCACTGATCACGGACCTTTCCGGGGCCCACCAGCCTGCAATCGCCAGATCCGGACGCTCTGTTGCGAACCTGCTGCGGATAAGCTCCTGGGCCTGCTCCGTCCCACCGAGGAATCCCACGCTTAGGCCACGGCGTTCCGCTTCGTCCAGCAGGGGCTCCACAAGATCGCTTCCCGCCAATCGTGGCCAAGGCTGGTCGGTGAGACGACGGGCTTCAGCAACCAGTGGGGCTCCGTCCAACAATGTCAGCCACTCCACCGACGCGTGCTCCGCCATCGCGCCCATCCACCTGCTTCCGGCCCCAAAGTGCAGGATATGGTCCAAGTTCGCGGAACAAACGCCGAGAGGTGACCCGCCAACTGAAGTTGCCCGGTCCATGATTTCCCGCAGGGCGCCATCAAACTCCAAGAGCTTCACGGGAACTCCGCCCAGGCTCACCCACAGACCCTGCCCGGCTGGGGAAACTGTTGGCGGTCGGGAACCATGCCCTGTTGCTTCCCCCGGGCGAAGCCGGGGAGAACTGTGGCGGGTGGCAACCCGGGAGGGCGCAGTCTCTTGGTGCAGCATTCTCGGCTCCAGGCTCGATGATCCAACTCACGGCACAAAAATGTGCCGGCGATCCAAGTCGCTGCACTTCCTGGATCGCCTATGCCGGACGGCGGGTGCCGCCCGAACCTACTTCCTTGAGTTGTCTCCCGGCCCTACTGTTTCGAGGCTGCCGTAGGGCTACTTTAGGACGATTTGCCTGCGTGCACCAGAGCCCGCGTTTGACTCATGGGAAGGTCCGCAGCCGCAGGGTATTGCCTGCCGGCCCCTGCCGGGAGAGGATGCGTAATGTCGACACCGAGGGGACCAACTCTGACCACGTAGAGGACGGACATGGGCAGCGAGATCACAGACTGTTTGGGGGGCTCGGCAACGCATTTTGTTCTGACACGCTTCAATGTCCGCAGCTTTTATCACAAGGCAGAGCCCACGGACGCATGGCTTCGCGAGCGCCTTCAACTCTTTGAAATGTACTGCATCCCGTGCTTCCGGAATCAAACGGAAACCCGGTTTACTTGGCTGGTTTTCCTCGACTCCCTGTCACCCCTGTGGTTGAGGCAGGAAATTGACAAACTGTCCCAAGGCGTCTTTTGCGCCGTTTACGTTGAGGGTGCCTTCTCGCAGGAATTCCTTAGCCGGACAATTGGCCAACTTAGTGCCACGCCCTACGTCATCACCACGCGGGTGGACAACGACGACGCAGTAGCAAACGACTTTATTCAGACAATTCAAAGTTGTTTCACGGAACAGGACAAAACCTTCGTTAATCTCGTGAACGGTGCGCAGTATGCCGGGCGGAAACTTTACGTCCGCCCCTACACGATGAATCCATTTTCGAGCTTGATAGAGCAGGTTACGAACCACAGTCCGGCCACCGTGTTCGTTGAACATCATTACCGGATCGATGCATATGCCCCTGTCCTGAATGTACGGACCGCACACCCGATGTGGTTGCAGGTGATCCACGGCGGTAACGTCCTCAACGAGGTCGTCGGCCTGCGGACGAGTGCCCGACGCATCGCCCCGCACTTTTCTGTGTCCCTCGACGTGGATGATCGACTGTTCAGCCGCAGCGTGGACAGGGTCCTGGGCGCCTGGAAAATTCTCCTGCGCCTGCTCCGAAAGCCATCGCGGCTCAGGGACTTGACCAAGACCCTCGTAGCGCGGAAAGCGGGAACCTTCGTCTCAAAGTGACGTTCCGGAACGCAGGTATGCTTCCAAGCGGGAATGCGACATGGACGGAGTGAAGCCCGCTTCCTTTATTTTCGAAAGGTCCAGCACGCTGCTGCCTGGGCGCGGCGCCGTCCCGGGTTTTGCGTATTCGGAAGTGCTGATGGTGGTGATTTTTCCAGGATCCGCACCGCAGAGGCGATAGACGTCTTGTGCAATTTCCGCCCAGGACTGCGGCTCGCCGTCGCTGGTGAGGTTGTACGTTCCGTAAGGTGCCTGTTGGCTGATCAGGTGCCTGATACCTGCGGCAATATCAGAGGCAAATGTCAGCCGCCCCCATTGGTCACCCACCACTGTGGGCGTCACGCCTTTCGCGGCCAGTCCAGCCATGGTACGGACGAAGTTGCGGCCCTCGCCCACTACCCAACTGCTCCGCACAATGTAGTGCCGCGGCACCGCAGCAACGGCAGCGTCTCCGGCGGCTTTGCTTTGCCCGTAGACACCCAGGGGAGCGGGGGCCTCGTCCTCCCGGTGCACGGCGGCCGTACCGTCGAACACATAGTCGCTGGATACATGGACAAGCGTCAGTGAATGTTCGACGGCGGTCCTGGCCAAGCGGGACACTGCGGCTGCGTTGATGCTCCAGGCAGCAGTGCGGCCTTCCGCTGTCTCCGCGGCGTCGACTCCCGTAAAGGCGGCGGCGTTGATGATGGTGGAGTACTTGCGCCAATCGGTGGCGAGATAGGAATTCTCTGCCGAGATATCAAACTGGGCCCGCCCCGCAAAGTCCACCGTTGGGTCGCCGTCGAACTCCTGTCTGAGCGCTTTCCCCAATTGTCCGTCCGCGCCGAGTACCAACGTCCGCCTGGATTGCATGGGCGTGACTGTCGCCAGCGTCGGATGGTTGCGGTCCTGCGGTGACAGTATGGCCCGCTCCAAGGGTATGGGCCACGGGACAGCGACGTTTTCGTCGCCAACGTTCAGGAACGTATATTCGGCCTGGGCGCCGGCGCTCCAATGGTCGTTGACCAAGTAGGTGTAGGCGGTGTCATCCTCCAGGGTCTGAAAAGCATTGCCCACACCGCGCGGAACGAAGATAGCGTCCTTGGCCGTCAGCTCGGCATGGAACATCGTTCCGAACGTAGGCCCATCCCGCAGGTCCACCCACGCACCAAAGATCCGTCCTGAGGCGAGGGAGATGAACTTGTCCCACGGTTCGGCGTGGATACCCCGCGTGGTCCCGCGTTTGGCATTGAAAGAGATGTTGTTCTGCACAGGCCCAAAATCCGGCAGGCCCAAAGCCATCATCTTGCTACGGTGCCAGTTCTCCTTGAACCATCCTCGGTGGTCTCCGTGGACCGGCAGCTCGAAAAGCACCAGGCCAGGGATCGGCGTACCGCGGGATGTCAATTCAGCCGGTTCCATGGGTTAGTGGCCTTGATCTGCATATTTGGTTTCGGTCGCAGCTTTTTGGGGCCGCCACCACGCTTCGTTGTCCTGGTACCAGCACACAGTGTCAGCCAAGCCGGCGTCGAAGTCTGCAAACCGGGGGACCCAACCAAGTTCCTTTCGAAGCTTGCTGGAGTCAATCGCGTACCGAAGATCATGACCAGGCCTGTCAGTCACCAGATCATAGGCCTCAGGAGACTGTCCCATCTGCCGAAGCAGCTTCTCCACGACGTCCCGGTTGGACTGCTCACCGTCAGCACCGATCAGATACGTTTCACCAATCCGCCCACGTTCCAGGATTGCCGCCACGGCCGAGGAGTGGTCCTCCACATGGATCCAGTCCCGCACATTGTGGCCGTTGCCGTAGAGGCGGGGACGGTTGCCATCCAGGATGTTGGTGATCTGTCGTGGGATGAATTTCTCCACGTGCTGATAGGGCCCATAGTTGTTCGAGCAGTTGCTGATGGTCGCTTGGAGGCCGAAGGAACGAACCCAGGCCCGAACCAACATGTCTGAACCGGCTTTGGTTGCCGAGTAGGGGCTCGTGGGCCGGTAGACCGACCCCTCGGTGAACCGTTGCGGATCTTCCAGGGCCAAATCCCCATACACCTCATCTGTGGAGATGTGGTGGAAGCGGGTACTGTGCTTCCGCGCCGCTTCAATGAGCGTGAACGTACCTACGAGGTTAGTGTCCACGAACGGCCGGGGATCCTGCAGTGAATTGTCGTTGTGTGATTCAGCCGCAAAATGGACCACGGCGTCAACGGCTGCCGTCAGGCGGTCTACCAGCCGGGCATCGCAGATATCGCCCTGGACGAATTCGAAGCGTTCAGGAGGCAGGCCGGCGAGGGACTCGATGTTTCCGGCATAGGTGAGTTTGTCCAGGGTCGTGACATGGAGGCGTGAGTGCCCCATGATGTAGTGGATAAAGTTGCATCCAATGAATCCGGCCCCGCCGGTGACAAGGATTCTCTGCATGGCCATAGCGTAGCCGCCAATTGGGGCTATGTGCAGCGGGAAGGGACAGCTAATATGCGCGGCATCGTTCTTGCAGGCGGCACGGGCTCCCGGCTTCACCCAATAACGCTTGGAATCAGCAAGCAATTAGTCCCCGTATTCGACAAACCCATGATTTATTACCCGCTTTGCACGCTGATGCTTGCCGGTATTCGGGACATTCTGGTGATTACTACACCCACTGATGCGCCCCAGTTCGAGAACTTACTGGGCGACGGATCCCAATTCGGCATAAACCTCACATATGCACAACAACCCACGCCTGATGGATTGGCCCAGGCATTCATCCTGGGGGAGCAGCACATTGGCAATGGCAAAGTAGCGCTCATCCTGGGGGACAACATCTTCAACGGTCCCGGGATGGGTAACCAATTCCGCAAGTACGCCGACGTTGAAGGCGGCGCGATTTTCGGTTACTGGGTCAAGGATCCTAGTGCTTACGGCGTCGTGGAATTCGATGACGATGGTCTGGCCGTCTCCATCGAAGAAAAGCCCGCGTCCCCAAAGAGCAACTACGCGGTGCCGGGCCTGTACTTCTACGACAATGACGTCGTCGCCATGGCAAAAGACCTCAAACCTTCCCCTCGGGGGGAGCTGGAGATCACGGATATCAACCGGCAATACATGGAGCTCGGAAGGCTCCATGTGCAGAAATTCCCCCGCGGGACCGCCTGGCTGGATACGGGAACCTTCAGTGACCTCAACGATGCGTCAAACTATGTCCGAACCACCGAGAACCGGCAGGGCCTGAAGATCGGAGCGCCGGAGGAGGTGGCGTGGCGAATGGGCTACCTCAACGACGACGAACTCCGCCAACAGGCGTCCAAGCTCGCCAAGAGCGGCTACGGCAGCTACCTGTTGGACATCCTCGACCGCCAGTAAGGACCTCGAGGGCTATACCGCCGAGACGTCCTCCAAAGCGCGCGAAATTTCGGCAGGGAGAACCGTCAACTGGGCATCCAGCAATTCCTTGAGCTGGACGGCGTTCCGGGCTCCCACTATCGCCGTGGCAACGCCGGGACGCGAAAGCAACCAACTCAGCGATACGTCCAGTGGCGATCGCCCCAGACCCCGCGCGGCCATGGCGACGGCCTCCACTACCCGTGATGCCTTCGGTTCAAGGTATGTTTCAACGTACGCAGCTAGCCTGCTCTGCGCAGCACGGGAATCCGCGGGAATCTGGCCCCGGTACTTTCCGCTCAAGACACCACGGCCCAGGGGAGCCCAGGCCATCAGGCCGAGCCCGGCATCCTCGACGGCAGGAATGAGCTCTTCCTCCGCCTTTCGCTGCACCAGGGAATATTCGGATTGGTTGGCTACCAGCGTGAAACCAGCGACTGCCGCCGCTTTCGCTGTCTGCCACCCGTTGTAGTTGGAAATTCCCACGTATCGGGCACGTCCCGACCTCTGCGCGAGCTCCAGTGCTGACAGAGTCTCGTCCAAGGGAACATTCGGGTCCCACTCATGAACGAACCAGATATCGAGGTAATCGGTTCCAAGCCTTGCCAGGCTGGCGTCCAACGCTGACAACAGGGCACCGCGTGATGCGTTGATGCTGCGCCTGGATTCCGACGACGAGACACCGGCTTTGGTAGAAATCACGACTTCGGAGCGAGCCACGACATCACCCAACATGGAGCCCAACATCGCCTCAGCCTGGCCTTGGGCATACGATGCAGCGGTGTCGATCACGGTGCCTCCTGCGTCCACGAAAGCGTGGAGCAACTCGGCAGCGTCCTGCTCATCCGTCTCCTGCGCCCAGGACATTGTTCCGAGGGACAAAGAGGAGACACGGAACCCGCTGTTCCCGACATAACGCTGCTGCATGCTGATAGCTTACGGGGAGTTCCCAGTCTTCATGACGTAGGGTCTATTCACGTGAACTGGATAGAAGCAGCCTTGCTGGGCCTGGTGCAGGGCCTCACCGAATTCCTCCCGATCTCCTCAAGCGCGCACCTGCGGATAGTGGGCTCATTCCTTCCGAATGCAGCCGATCCCGGAGCCGCCTTCACGGCCATCACCCAACTGGGTACGGAGACGGCGGTCATCGTCTATTTCTGGCGCGACATTGTCCGGATCATCGGGGCCTGGTTCAGGTCCCTGGGCGGAAAAGTCCCACGAAACGACCCGGACGCCCGCATGGGATGGCTGGTGATCCTGGGCAGCCTTCCCATCATCATTCTCGGCTTGTTGTTCCAGGACCAGATCGAGTCGGTCCTGCGAAGCATGTGGATAGTTGCCACCATGCTCATTGTCTTCGGCATGATCCTGGCAGTTGCCGACGCCGTTGGCCGCCAGGAACGGGATCTCACACAGCTCAGCTATAAGCACGGCATTCTGTACGGTTTTGCGCAGGCAATGGCGCTTATTCCCGGTGTTTCGCGTTCCGGCGGGACCATCACTGCCGGGTTGCTGATGGGGTACACGCGTGAAGCTGCGGCCCGCTACTCGTTCCTCCTCGCCATTCCGGCGGTTTTCGGCAGCGGCCTCTACCAGCTGTACAAAACGGTTTCCAAGGAGGGCCTGGCCGGTCCCTACGGCCTCCCGGAGACAGCCCTGGCCACAGTCATCGCTTTCGTGGTGGGCTACGTGATCATTGGTTGGTTCCTTAAGTTCGTCTCCACACGCAGTTACAGGCTCTTTGTCTGGTACCGCATCCTTCTCGGCCTGGCCTTGTATGTCCTGCTCGGTTTCAATGTGATCAGCGCCTAGCACTAAGGTTGAGTCGTGAAATCGTGGACTTCCCGCCCTGTTCCTGAGCTGCCCGGCACAATGCCGCAACTACGCCTCTTCGACACCGCCCTTGGCCGTGTCGCGGAGATAGAGCCGCAGCCGGAACAATCGATGTACGTCTGCGGCATTACGCCGTACGACGCCACGCACATGGGCCACGCCGCCAGCTATGTGGCCTTCGACCTCCTCAACAGGGCCTGGCGCGATGCCGGAATCCGGGTGGCCTACGTTCAGAACGTTACGGACATCGATGACCCGCTGCTTGAGCGCGCCACCGCCACTGGCGTGGACTGGCGTGACCTGGCGCAGAGCCAGATTGAACTGTTCCACACTGATATGGACGCCCTCAACGTCCTCGCCCCAAATCATTACATCGGCGCGGTCGAAGCAATCCCGGACATTGTGCCCGCCATCGAGCGCCTTATTGCCGACGGCGTCGCCTACCGCGTACAAGGTACAGACGGCGAACCCGACGGCGATGTCTACTACGACGTCGAAATGGCCGGCAAACGATCCGACGCCACTGATGCATGGACGCTGGGCGACGTTTCAGGACTCGGCGAAGCGGAAATGCTTGCCCTCTTTGCTGAGCGTGGCGGCGATCCGGACAGGGCCGGCAAACGCCAGGCGCTTGATCCCTTGCTCTGGCGGGTAGCACGTGAAGGCGAGCCCAGCTGGCCGGGGGCTACCTTGGGCGACGGCCGTCCCGGGTGGCATATCGAGTGTACGGTTATCGCGCAGAAATACCTGCCCGCCCCTTTCACCGTGCAGGGCGGCGGCTCCGACCTCGTGTTCCCGCACCACGAAATGGGAGCAGGACATGCTTACTCACTGGCGGGCGTCCCACTTGCCCGCCACTATGCCCACGCCGGCATGGTGGGCCTTGATGGCGAAAAGATGAGCAAGTCAAAGGGCAACCTGGTTCTTGTCTCCAAGCTCCGTGCTGCGGGAGAAGAACCAGCAGCCATCCGCCTTGCGATCCTCGCCCACCACTACCGCTCTGATTGGTCCTGGACTGAGGCGGACTTCGGGGCAGCAAAGGATCGGCTCGCCCGGTGGCGCAATGCCCGCGACGCTGCCCCTGCCGGTTCGGCCGGAGCACTCGTCGCCGCCATGCGCCTGGAATTGGCCAACGACCTCAACGCTCCCGGAGCCATTGCCGCCGTCGATCGCTGGGCTGAGGAGGCATTGCGGAACAACGCCCCGGTGTCCGGGATCGACGCCGCACTTATGGGCGATGCCGTCGACGCGTTGCTCGGCGTGGAGCTTTAGGGCCGGTCCTTACCGCGTCGCTTCAAATACCGCTCGAATTCCCGGGCAATGGATTCGCCTGATGCCTCCGGGAGGTCCGCGGTGTCCTTGGCTTCCTCCAACTGGCGCACGTAGGCGGCAATCTCAGGGTCTTCGGTGGCAAGTTCGTCCACTCCGCGTTCCCAAGCCTCGGACTCTTCCGCCAGGGCCTGGCTGTCCAGGGGAACCTGGAGGAGGTCCTCGATCTTGTGAAGGATGGCCAGTTGGGCTTTGGGCGAGGGTGGTTGTGCGACATAGTGGGGGACCGCTGCCCACAGGGAAACTGTTGGCAGCCCTGCCAGCATGGCAAACTCAGCCAGCACACCCACAATGCCCACGGGCCCCTCGTATTGGGAAGCCTCCAGGTTCAAGCGTTCCCGAAGTGAACTGTCTTCCGTGGTGGTGCTTACCGGAATAGGCCTGCTGTGGGGAACGTCGGCCAGCAGCGCACCCACAAGAATCACCGAGTCCACCTTCAGTGCCTCGGCATGGACCAGGAGTTCGGTTGTGTAGGCGCGCCAGCGGTATGAAGGTTCGGTGCCCAAAACAAACACCACGTCCACATTGCTGTCCGGAACTGACGCTTTGTAGATCCGAGTTGAGGGCCATTTGACCTTGCGCGCGCCGGAGGACGTGCGCCGCACGGTGGGCCGGGTGAACTGGAAGTCGTAGTACTCCTCGGCGTCCACTGTGGCAACCTTCTTGCCGTCCCAGAGCTTGTTCAAATAGTGCAGCGCATCGCTGGCGGCCTCACCGGCGTCGTTCCAGCCTTCAAACGCGGCGATCATTACGGTGACGCGCTGGCCTTCCGCGGGTTCCTTAAGGAAACGCTCGGGCTCCGCGGTGATGTCCTGTCCTTCGGGGGTCCCGTCCACACTGTTCATCCACTCACCCTACGTCCAAGTCCCGTGTGGATGCATGGCATTTCGCGCCGAAGCGTGTCCTGTATTCGCCCACAGCGCAAGCCCGGCGGGAAGCGCCCCGGCTTCCACGTAGACTTGAAACCATGCCTTCGTCATCCAGTCAGCCCCTCCTCAAAGCCGTGCTCTGGGATATGGATGGCACTCTTGTGGACACTGAGCCTTACTGGATCGCCGCCGAGCGGGCACTCGTGGAGGCGCATGGTGGGACCTGGTCACACCAGCAGGCCATGCAGTTGGTGGGCCAGTCCCTGCTGCACTCCGCCGCAGTGCTCCAAGCTGCAGGAGTCCGCCTTGAAGCCCGGGAAATCGTGGATACCCTCAGCGCACAGGTGATCATGCACGTCCGCAATGAAGTTCCCTGGCGCCCGGGAGCACGCGAGTTGCTGGACGAATTGCACCAGGCAGGCATCCGTTGTGCCCTCGTCACCATGTCCGAGGGCCCGCTGGCCGGCGTTATCGTTGAAAGCCTCCCCAAGCCCTACTTCGAATTCCTGGTCACGGGAGACACCGTCACCAACGGCAAACCACACCCCGAGGCCTACCTCACAGCTGTTGAACGGCTTCGGCTCGACGACCCGTCACTGACCATCGATCACTGTGTTGCGTTGGAAGATTCCATTCCTGGCGCCACGGCTGCCCTGGCATCGGGCGTACTGACAGTGGGCATCCCGCACCAGGTTCCGTTGCCCGAGTACCCTGGCATGGTCATGTGGGAAACCCTGGTGGGCCGGTCCGCAGCAGATGTCAGCCAGCTGGTTGCCGATCGCTTCGCACCGGGAAACCTGCTTGAAGGGGCAAACTAGGTGAGCAGCTCCTCCACGCCACACCATGCCGTTACCAAAAGGGACGGCATCCCGCTGGGGAAGATCGCCGGAATCTCCGTGTACCTCGCATACTCCTGGTTCGTTATCGCCGGTTTCACCGTCATCGTGTATGGGCCTGCCCTGCTGGTGCGAATGCCCAACCTGGGCATCTGGGCCTACTTTGTTGCCCTCGGCTATGCCTTGCTGCTGGCGCTCTCCGTCCTGGTCCATGAGCTTGCCCATGCCCTCAGCGCCAAAGCGTTCAACTGGCCAACGGAAAAGATTGTCCTGAACCTGTGGGGCGGCCACACCCAATTCGAGAGCTTCACCGCATCCCCGGGACGCTCTGTCATCGTCGCCCTTGCCGGACCGGTGTCGAACTTTGTCCTGGCCGGCGGCATGTGGGCTGTCCTTTCTTCAGGCATCCTCGGTGGCGTCGCGGAAATCCTGGCAAACATCCTGATGTGGGCCAACCTCCTTATTGGCATCTTCAACGTTCTTCCCGGTTTGCCCTTGGATGGCGGCCGCTTGGTGGAGTCGGCGGTATGGAAGGCCACGGGCAGCCAGGACAAGGGAACCATAGCGGCAGGATGGTCAGGCCGCGTCATCGTCGCCGCACTTGTCATTTGGTTCATCGGAGTGCCGTTCCTCACCGGAGCGCCCCTTGACATCAGCCTCATGCTCATCACGGTCCTTGTGTGTGGCTTCCTGTGGATGGGAGCCTCCAGCTCAATCAACCATGCAAAACTCCGCAGCCGCCTTTACCTGGTGAGCGCGGCCGGGCTCGCGGAGCCCGCAGTGGGCCTCCCGAACGCGGCTACTGTGGCGGACGTCCTGGTGGTATCACCTGCCGGGAGTCCCGCCGTCGTGATTTGCGGACCTGACGGAAAGCCCCAGGGAGTGGTTGATCCGGGCGCGGCCGCCGCGGTTCCTCCCGAGGCCATAGCGACAACGCCGGTCACCGCCGTAGCGCATGCCCTGGCGGCCGGCGCGTACGTCCCGGAATGGTCCAAGGGCCAGGAGCTGATCCAGTATCTGGCGCGGCTGGAGGGTGGCGAATACGCTGTGGTGGACCACAACGGAACCGTGACCGGGTTGCTCCGCCAGCAGGCAGTAGTGACAGCGATAACAGGTAAAGAAGCCCGGGGCAGCGGGCGCGCCTAACGCCCTTGCCGGTAGAGTTACGTGCCGGTCCATAAAACAGACAAAACAAAACCATCCTTTTCGGCGCCCATACGGCAGCAACACATGGCGGCGCAGCCGCCCAGGAGCGAGGAACACCACATGAGCAGCGAAACCGCCGCGGCGCAGACAAGCGCAGGCACTGTCACGGGCGCGGACACAGGCATCGACAAGCCAGCCACTGACTCTGCCACGCAACCAACCGGGGCAGCCCGGCGCCGTGGGCCTTTCCGCGTGGGCGAGCGGGTGCAGCTCACCGATGAGCGTGGCCGGATGAACACCATCACGCTCGAGGTGGGGGGAGCTTTTCATACCCACCGCGGGTTCCTGAACCACGACGAAATCATCGGCAAGGTTGATGGTTCGGTAGTCAGCAATAACATCGGGCAGCAGTACCAAACGCTGCGTCCCCTCCTCTCGGACTTCGTCCTGTCCATGCCTCGTGGCGCGGCGGTTGTCTATCCGAAGGACGCCGGTCAGATTGTCACGATGGCAGATATCTTCCCCGGTGCGCGCGTTGTTGAAGCTGGCGTGGGCTCCGGTGCGCTGTCCATTTCCCTGCTCCGTGCAGTAGGCGACGGCGGCTACCTCCATTCCTTTGAGCGCCGGGAAGAATTCGCGGACATCGCCCGGGGGAACGTCGAGACGATTTTCGGTGGCCCGCACCCCGCTTGGCAGATCTCCCTGGGTGACTTCCAGGAAGAAGTGGTCCGTGCCGAAGCACCTGGCTCCGTAGACCGGGTAGTGCTGGATATGCTTGCTCCCTGGGAGTGCCTTGACGCTGTGGCAACTGTTCTGGCCCCAGGTGGCGTCTGGATCAATTACGTGGCAACTGTGACGCAGCTTTCCCGCACCGCCGAGGCCATCAGGGCTGACGGACGCTTCACCGAGCCGGATGCCTGGGAATCCATGGTCCGCGGCTGGCACCTTGAAGGACTCGCAGTGCGCCCGGACCACCGCATGGTTGCCCACACTGGATTCCTCCTGGTCACTAGGCGGCTCGCCGACGGCGTCACTGGAATCTCCGTCAAACGGCGCCCATCCAAGACCGAATTCAGCGAGGAAGACCTGAACGCCTGGACTCCGGGAGCAGTAGGGGAGCGTGCCGTATCGGACAAGAAACTCCGGCGCGCCGCACGGGATGCCATCGCCGGAACCAACGTCCAGGACGACCCCTCGGTCACAAACTGAAAAGGTCACAATAGGGTCCGCATTCCGGATGTCACCAAGCACCCTGAGCTTTTCGGGACTAAGGTCTTGTTAAGCGCAGGAAGGGGCTGATGAATCGTGGATACGTCGAACAACAACGACATTGGACGGCCGACACCGGAGGAAGCTAACGCCGCTGCTGAAGAGGCAGCAAACCGGAGGCTTGCCGCCATCCAACCGCCCGACCCATCCAGTGAATTGACCGTGGCCGAACGCCAGATCAACATCCTTCGGGACAAGCTTCGCCACATCGACCGCCAGCTTGCCGCCGCCACCCAGAACAACAGCAAGCTCGTCAGCATGCTTGAAACGGCGAAGAGCGAGATCCTCCGTTTGAAGGGTGCGTTGGAGCAGGAAGGGCAGCCGCCCTACAGCTTCGGAACAGTGGTACAGATCAACCCCCGCAGGCAGCCGGGCCCGGGAAGTTCCGGCCAGGCGGCCACGGAGGAATCCGTGGACATTTTCAATGCGGGCCGCAAGATGCGTGTTGGCATCAGCCCGCTGGTAAATGTCAACCAGCTCGCCGTTGGCCAGGAAGTCCTCTTGAATGAGGCCCTGCTGGTGGTTGCCGGACTCGGCTACGAACGGGCGGGTGAACTCGTTACGCTCAAGGAGATGCTGGGCAAGGACCGTGCATTGGTAGTTGGCCGGGCCGACGAGGAACGCGTAGTCCGCCTTTCCGGAGCGTTGCAAAGCGTGCACCTGAAGGTAGGAGACGCGCTATCACTGGACTCGCGCACCGGCTATGCGCTGGAGAAAGTCCCGCGCGCTGAGGTGGAGAACCTTGTCCTGGAAGAAGTCCCGGACATCACCTATCAGGACATCGGCGGCCTTGGTCCCCAGATCGAACAGATCCGCGATGCCGTTGAGCTCCCGTTCCTGCATCCGGACCTGTACCGGGAACACGGCCTCAAGGCGCCCAAGGGCATCCTTCTCTACGGTCCGCCAGGTTGCGGCAAGACCCTCATCGCCAAGGCCGTGGCCAATTCCCTGGCAGCCCGTGCCGCTGAGCGCGCAGGCAACACCGACCTCAAGAGCTACTTCCTCAATATCAAGGGTCCTGAGCTCCTGGATAAGTACGTTGGCGAAACCGAACGGCACATCCGGCTGATCTTCTCCCGCGCCAGGGAAAAAGCGTCCGATGGCAGCCCCGTGGTGGTTTTCTTCGATGAAATGGATTCGCTGTTCCGCACCCGTGGCACTGGCGTGTCTTCCGACGTCGAAACCACCATCGTCCCGCAGCTGCTCAGCGAGATTGATGGCGTGGAGCGATTGGACAACGTGATCGTCATTGGTGCCTCAAACCGCGAGGACATGATCGATCCCGCGATCCTCCGGCCGGGCCGCCTTGACGTAAAGGTCAAGATCCAGCGGCCCGATGCCGAGGCCGCTGCAGACATCTTTGGCAAGTACATCACCACGGACCTGCCTTTCCATGCACAGGATCTGGCGGAGTACGGCGGGGACGTCCAAGCTACTGTCGACGCCATGATCCAGCGCACCGTGGAGGCAATGTATTCCACCGAGAAGTCGAACGAATACCTTGAAGTCACGTACGCCAACGGTGATACGGAAATGCTGTACTTCAAGGATTTCAACTCAGGCGCCGTGGTTCAGAACGTCGTGGACAGGGCTAAGAAGTACGCCATTAAGGACCTGCTGACCAACCATCAGAAGGGTCTGAGGATCGATCACCTGCTGCGTGCAGTGGTGGATGAATTCCGGGAACACGAGGACATGCCGAACACCACAAACCCTGACGACTGGGCAAGAATCTCAGGGAAGAAGGGTGAACGGATCACATACATCCGTACGATCGTGCAAGGCAAGGCCGGCCAGGAACCTGGCAAGTCGATCGAGACCACAGCCAACACAGGTCAGTACCTGTGACGGCCAGAACCGAGGGTGTGCCCGGGGAAAGGTTGCCTGTGGGTGGCGCCATGCGCGTCATGGGTTCCGAAACCGAGTACGGAATCCATGCGCCGTCGGCGCCCGGGGCGAACGCCACCATGATGTCCGCCCGGATCATCCAGGCCTATGCCACGGTCACGCGCCAACGTGCGGCCGGGGGAGCGGAAACCCGTTGGGA
Source organism: Arthrobacter sp. 21a14 (assembly GCA_050627125.1). Lineage (GTDB taxonomy): Bacteria > Actinomycetota > Actinomycetes > Actinomycetales > Micrococcaceae > Arthrobacter. The sequence continues at coordinate 3,652,499 of CP192487.1, forward strand.
CTACACGGACGAAGAACCTCTACACGATGCCCGCGGTTGGACCGTTGACCGGGCGTCCGCCGATCCCAGCCAGTTAACTGACCAACCGCCAGTGCTCGACGCCGAGGCAGTTGCGTTGGCCTATGGCCGCCAGGAACTGGAACTGGACGGCCAGGACGAGTCCGGTTCGCTCCTGATGAACATGGTCCTCGGGAACGGCGCGCGCCTTTACGTGGACCATGCACACCCGGAATACTCAAGCCCTGAAGTCACGAATCCACGGGATGCGGTGGCTTGGGATGCCGCCGGCGATCTCGTCGCACTTGCCACGGTGAGGAAAGTAGCGGCAGACACCAGCCTTCCGCCGATCAATCTCTACAAGAACAACACTGACAACAAATCCGTGTCCTATGGCTCGCACGAGAACTACCTCATGCCCCGTTCAGTTCCCTTTGGCGACATCATCCGGGGGCTGACACCATTCTTCGTGTCCCGGCAGGTCATTTGTGGAGCCGGGCGTGTGGGGATCGGACAGGACAGCTCCACTGCCGGCTACCAGATCAGCCAACGGGCAGACTTCTTCGAGGCTGAGGTGGGCCTTGAGACCACCATCCGACGCCCCATCATCAACACTCGGGACGAGCCCCATGCCACCGCGGATAAGTACCGGCGGCTTCACGTCATTATCGGCGATGCGAACCTCAGCCAAGTTTCGAACTATCTGAAGTTCGGCACCACGGCCATGGTTCTCAGCCTCATTGAAGCTGGCCAGGCGCCCCGCATCGAAGTCCATGAACCCGTTCAGGCGCTGCAGGCCATCAGCCATGACACAACCCTGGCCACTACCGTGAGACTGCTGGACGGACGAAGGGTGACCGCCCTGGACATCCAGTGGATGTACTACGAAGCCGCCGCAAAGCTGGCGCAAGAGACCGGAGTTGCCGATTCCGTCACTGGCGACGGGCACACGCATGGCGTCCTTGAGCGCTGGGAATCCACCCTGTCAGTGCTGGGCAGCGACCCCGCCGCTGCGGCGTCATCCGTGGAGTGGGTAGCCAAGAAGTCCCTCCTTGAGGGGTATCGGAACCGGGACGGCCTTGGTTGGGACGATGCCAGGCTCGGGTTGGTCGATCTCCAGTGGTCCGATATCCGGCCGGAGAAGGGCCTCTACTACAGGATGCTGTCCAGGGACAGGATGACCCGGATCGTCGACGACGCCGACATCGCCAGGGCGGTGGGTGAACCGCCGTCGGACACGCGCGCGTATTTCCGCGGACGGTGCGTTTCAAGCTTCGGCAAAGACGTTGTCGGCGCCAGTTGGGACTCGGTCATCTTCGATGTTCCGGGGCTTGGGAAACTCCAGCGTGTCCCCACCCGCGAACCTCTTCGGGGAACACGAGCGCTCACCGGAGCCCTCTTTGACAGGCACCAGGAGGCAGGCTCGTTCCTGGCCGAATTGCTGGGCCAAAAACCGCCGCCGCCCAAGGAGTGAGGCGCTCAGGCGCGGGGAAAAATGGTGCCCCCGCAAAGCCGGGCGCAGCAGCCCACGGCGTGGCAATATGGCAGTAGGAAGTCCCCACAAACGGGGGCTGACAGTAGGGAGAATGAAATGGCAGCTCAGGAACAGCAGCAACCGCAGTCAAGGGACACCGAGACTGAAGTAGACGTCCCGGAGGCCCCACCGGCAGCACCCGAAGCCCAGGCCTCGGACGCCACACAGGGTGTGGACGATCTCCTTGACGAAATCGATGGCGTCCTGGAATCCAACGCTGAAGAGTTCGTCAGGGCCTTCGTCCAAAAGGGCGGCCAGTAAGCGGACCCGGACAACCTATGTACTGCCCGGCCGGCGCGAGGCCGCCGGGCATCGGAATGCAGAGTCGAAGGAGTGCAGCAATGCAGGACCCATCAACCGGCCCCCTGGCCACCCAGGCAACGTCTTCATTCACGGAGCACCTTCAACGCTCGCGTCCCGAACTCCTTCCCTTCAACCAAACGTTGCCGGCCGGCACCGTACCGTCCTCGCCGCACGCAACCACCATCGTCGCCTTGACGTATGCCGGCGGCGTGCTGATGGCGGGGGACCGGCGGGCAACCATGGGAAACGTGATCGCCAGCCGGCACATCGAGAAGGTCTTTCCCGCGGACCAGTATTCGGTTCTGGGCATTGCCGGTACCGCCGGCCTGGCGATCGATATTACGCGGCTCTTCCAAGTGGAACTGGAGCACTACGAGAAGATTGAGGGCACGCTCCTTAGCCTGGTGGGCAAGGCGAACCGTTTGGGTGCGATGATCCGCGGCAACTTGCCCATGGCAATGCAGGGAATGGCGGTGATTCCCCTGTTTGCCGGTTTCGACCACGTATCGGGCACCGGACGGCTTTTCTCCTACGACGTAACCGGTGGGCGCTACGAAGAACAGGAACACCACTCAGTGGGTTCCGGTTCTGTTTTTGCACGTGGGGCCCTGAAAAAACTCTGGAAGCCGAACCTTTCGGAAGAACAAGCTGTGGCCGTCGCCGTTGAGGCACTCTATGACGCCGCGGACGACGACTCGGCAACGGGCGGCCCGGACCCCGTCCGCCAGCTGTGGCCAGTGGTTTACACGGTCGACCGTGCCGGTAATCGCCGGGTACCTGAACGGGACCTGGCGGCGATAGCCGGTGCCATCGTCGAATCCCGTGCCATCGCCGGACGGGAGGCCTGACATGACGCAGCAGTTCTATGTCTCGCCCGAACAGCTGATGAAGGACCGTGCGGACTTCGCACGGAAGGGCATTGCCCGCGGACGTTCCGTGGTGGTGATTAGTTGCGCTGATGGCATCGCGCTGATTGCTGAGAACCCGTCACCTTCGCTGCACAAAATCGGCGAGATCTACGACAAAATCGCCTTCGCGGCGGTGGGCAAGTACAACGAGTTCGAGAGCCTGAGGCAGGCCGGGGTACGGTACGCGGACGTCCGCGGCTACTCGTACGACCGCGAAGACGTGACCGCCCGGGGATTGGCCAGCGTCTACGCGCAGAGCCTCGGCGCCGTGTTCACCGCCGAACAAAAGCCGTTCGAAGTGGAACTGGCCGTGGCTGAAGTGGCCCCGACGCAGGAGCAGGACCACCTGTACCGGCTTACCTTTGATGGTTCGATTGCCGATGAGAACGGCTTCGTCGTGATGGGCGGACTTGCCGATCAGATTTCCGACGTCGTCAGCGGGGCTTGGGAGCCTGAGCTTGGTTTTGCCGGGGCCATGAGATTGGCTTTGCGCGCATTGGCGACAGACAAGGAAGCCGATGCCCTCCCGGCGACCGCCGTCGAAGCCGCAGTCCTGGACCGCGCTTCGGAGAGTCACAGGGGTTCCCGCCGGGCTTTCCGGCGTCTGCTTCCCGAGGACATGACACAGTTGCTCACAGAGGAGGCTTGAGATGGACAAGCGCATATTCGGCATCGAGACGGAGTTTGGGATTTCCTATTCCAGCCCCGACTCACGTCCTTTGGCCCCCGAAGAAGTGGCCCGCTATTTGTTCCGCAAGGTGGTGAGCTGGGGCAGGTCTTCCAATGTCTTCCTGACCAACGGTTCACGCCTGTACCTGGACGTTGGTTCGCACCCTGAATACGCCACCGCAGAATGTGACGACCTCGCGCAACTCATCGCCCACGACCGCGCCGGCGAGCTCATCCTGGACGACCTCGTTGATGAGGCCCAGGCCCGGCTCGCTGCGGAGGGTTTCAACGGCACGGTGTACCTCTTCAAGAACAACACCGACTCCGCCGGCAACTCCTACGGCAGCCACGAAAATTACCTCATACCCCGCCGGGGTGAGTTTTCCAGGCTGGCCGAGATCCTCATTCCGTTCCTGGTGACCCGTCAGCTCATCGCAGGAGCGGGCAAGGTGCTGAAGACACCCCATGGTGCAACTTTCGCCTTTTCACAGCGGGCGGATCACATCTGGGAAGGCGTGTCTTCTGCCACCACCAGGTCACGCCCCATTATCAACACCCGTGACGAGCCGCATGCCGATGCCGAGTTCTACCGTCGGCTCCATGTGATCGTGGGTGATTCCAACATGTCCGAAACCTCCGCACTCCTCAAGGTGGGCACGGTGGACCTTATCCTGCGCATGATCGAGGCAGGGGTGATCATGCGGGACATGCGAATGGAAAACCCCATCCGGAGCATCCGGGAAATTTCGCATGACCTCACGGGCAGCGCCTTGGTCCGTTTGGCAAACGGCAGGCAACTTTCGGCGCTCGATATCCAGCGGGAGTACCTGGCAAAGGTCACAGAGTTCGTGGCCGCGAACGGCGCACACAATGCCCATGTGCCGCTTATTCTCGATCTGTGGGAGCGGACCCTGGACGCCATTGAAAGCGGCGATACCAGCACTATCGATACCGAGGTGGACTGGGCCATCAAGAAGAAGCTGATGGACAGTTACATGCGTCGGCACGACCTCAGCCTGGACTCGCCACGCATTGCTCAACTGGATCTCACCTACCACGACATTTCACGCCAGCGTGGCCTCTTCTTCCTGCTGCAATCACGGGATGCCGCACGGCGTTTGGTCCCCGAAACCGAAGTGAAGGACGCTGTGGACACGCCTCCACAGACAACCAGGGCCAAGCTGCGGGGAGACTTCGTCCGAAGGGCGCAGGAGCTCGGACGCGATTATACGGTGGACTGGGTGCACTTGAAGCTCAACGACCGCGCTCACCAAACGATCCTGTGCAAGGACCCCTTCCGCAGCGTCGACGACCGCGTTGATGCGCTCCTGGACTCCATGGGCTAACAGCTTTTCTGAGCGGACTCCCAGCTTCACCGGCTATTCTGGACTGTGGCCTCTTTCCAAGAGGCCATTGGCTTGGATCTGCCATGCGCCTTTCCGAGTGTCCCTTGCCCCGACGAAAGTGTCTTTTTTGTGCGCCGACTCCTAGCAATTCTTCTTCCTGCCCTGCTGCTCATCACTGCGTGTGGGGGAGGGGGTACGCCAGCCGCCGAGCCCACCAGCCAGTCATCCGGCGATGTCTCCAAGCTCGATTCCGTGAAGGTCACAGACAACGGAGATGACAAAGCCCCTGGTCTGGACTTCACCAAGCCGCTCACCGTCGCTGAACCAACCATCAAGGTAGTCAGTGAAGGCAACGGCGAGCGTATCAAAGCCGGCCAGGTTGCCGAGCTCGCATACATCGCCGTGGATGGCAATGACGGCAAGACCGTTGAAGACGTCTACAAGAACGGCCCCCAGCCCATTGAGCTGAATGACGAGCTCAAGAAGGGCAACGAGCTGATCTACAACGCCATTGTTGGCGCCAAGATCGGTTCCCACATCGCGTTCGCCGCGCCGGGTTCGGCAGCTACGGGCGCCGCAGCCGGCTCTACGCAGTTGGTGGTTTTCAAGCTGCTTTCCGCTAAGGCAGCAGCTCCGGTCCTGTCGAAGCCGGAAGGCGAGACCGTCACTCCTCCGGCTGGGCTCCCCACCGTGAAGGAAGATGACAAGGGCATCCCGCAGATCTCCGTTGACGGCGCAGCCGCTCCGAAGGAACTCATCGCACAGGACCTCATCAAGGGCTCCGGCGCTGCTGTTAAGGCCACTGACACCCTCACTGTGAACTACGTGGGCGTCAATCTTGTGGGCGGCCAGAAGTTCGACTCGAGCTTTGACCGAGGCCAGACAGCAAGCTTCGCGCTTTCCGGTGTCATCAAGGGCTGGACCCAAGGCCTGGAAGGCAAGACGATTGGCTCCCGCGTTCTTCTGGTCATCCCGCAGGACCTTGCCTACGGCGCGGCTGGACAGGGTGAAGCCAAGGGCGATCTCGTCTTCGTCGTTGACATTCTCGGCGTCAAGTAGGCAGCTACCTGATCCGGGACTGGCTAAGCTGGTTCCTGACACCATTCGTCCCTCACACCCTACGTCCCTAAAGCAAGGAGCAACCATGTCATTTGGTCAGCGTGATTTCGACCGCACCAAGCCCGAAATCGACTTCCCGGAAGGCGACGTTCCCACCGAACTCGTCATCACGGACCTCATCGAGGGTTCCGGCGCCGAGGCCAAAGCCGGCGACACCGTATCCACCCACTACGTTGGCGTCGCCTGGTCTACGGGCGAAGAGTTCGACGCTTCCTGGGGCCGTGGCGCTCCGCTGGACTTCCGTGTTGGCGTGGGCCAGGTCATCCAGGGTTGGGACCAGGGCCTGCTGGGTATGAAGGTTGGCGGCCGTCGCCGCCTGGAGATCCCTTCAGAACTGGCCTATGGGTCCCGTGGCGCCGGCGGAGCAATCAAGCCCAATGAGGCCTTGATTTTCGTCGTTGACCTCGTAGCTGTCCGCTAGGGCGAAAGCTTCCTGCCAAGGCGCGTTACCTTCCGGCTTTGCCGGGCCGGTGACGCGCCTTGCTGCTTTCGCCCAGGACTTTAGTAACGTAGCAAGCGTGTCCGCATCCCGCACTGAACGACTCCTGAATCTCCTGCTTGCCTTGCTCAATACCAGGGTGGGCCTTCCGCGCTCTGTCCTGCGGGAGAAGGTCTATCACAACACCGCCGAAAACGACGTCGCGTTCGGACGGATGTTCGAGCGGGACAAAGTGGATCTGAAACAGTTCGGCTTTGAGATCGAGACCCTCACGGACCCCCGCAGTTTCGGGTCCGAGGATCCCGCATCAACCCGCTACCGCATTGGCAAGGACTCGAACAGGCTTCCTGATGTCAGCCTGACGCCCGCCGAATCCACCGTCCTCCTCCTTGCCGCCCAGTTGTGGGAACGTGCTGCTCTCGGCAACGCCGCAGTCAGTGCCGTCCGCAAGCTGCAGGCAGCAGGCGGATTCACCGACGTCGACCTTCCTGCCGGCGTCCAGCCGCGGATCAAGCCAGCCGGACAAGCATTCGACGACGTCGTTGGAGCCATGCACGGCCGGCAAGCGGTCCGCTTCGGGTACCTCGCCGGAAGCACGGGGCGTGAGGAAGTGCGCGAGGTGGAGCCCTGGGGCCTGGGAAGCCGGTTCGGGCAGTGGTACCTCGTGGGATTTGACCGGGGGAGGGCAGCCAAGAGAATTTTCAGGTTGTCACGCATGACCACCGCGGTCTCGGTCATACCAAGCAGTTCCTTCGAGCCCCCAGTCGGTTTCAACGCCCGGGCGGAGCTGGATTCGCTCAACGAACTTCCCGTGCAGCAGGCTGTCATGGACGTAGACGCCGGACGTCTTCTCGCACTGCGCAAACGTGCTGTTTCCAGCGGTGCCGGGAAGGAACCGGCTGAGAAGGGATTGGGCGGCCGGGACAGGCTCCTGGTGGACTTCCGGGATCCCGAACAGTTCGCCGAGGAATTGGCCTCGTATGGCCCCCACCTCAAAGTGGTGGAACCTGCCGAGCTGTGTGCCGCCGTCGTACGCCGGCTCAAAAGCGCTGCGGAGTTCAATGCGTCTCCAGCCATCCCCGTGGAATTCCCCGAAGCTGCGCGCGCGCAGCGATCAAGGAAACGCACGTCCGAAGACCAGCTCACGCGCATGCTGCAACTGGTGCCCTTCCTGGTCCACCATCAGGGCCTGCACGTACAGGAGGTAGCTGACCGCTTCGGCATCAGCCGCAAAGCACTTATCGACGACCTGAAAATCCTGATCTGTTCCGGGCTGCCCGGAGGCTACCCGGACGATCTCCTGGACATCCAATGGGAAAACGACCATGTGTACATCACGGAGCATTTGGACCTGAACCGTCCTGTTCGCTTCAGCGAGGACGAAGCCGCGGCGCTGCTGACTGGTTTGTCCATGCTGGGCGATCTCCCCGCACTTGCAGGTTTGCCCGAAGACGAACCGGGCAGCGCCCTGGAGTCTGTGACCATCAAATTGACGGGTGCCGCAGGACAGGCCGGACGCTTGGCCGGTGCCGTTGCAGGCCAGTCGGTGGCACCCGAGCAATCGGAAGCCTTCGCCACCATTACGCACGCCATCAGGGACGGCCAACAACTGTGCCTGAGCTACCTTTCCCCTCAAAGGGATGAAGTAACCGAGCGCGACGTGGACCCCCTGCGGCTCTACTCCCTGGACAACACCTGGTACTTCGAGGCCTACTGCCATAGCAAATCAGGACTCCGGAATTTCCGGCTGGACCGTGTGCAATCCCTGGAACCCAATGGCCGTCCTGTCTCCGGGACAGCAACTGCTGATGCAGACTTTCCGGCAAGGCTCTTCACCCCCAGTGACGACGACGTCCTGGTGGTGCTTGAGTTGACCCGGCAGGGTGCTGGCCTGGCTGACGACTACTACGCCGAGCGCACTGCCGAATTGCCCAATGGCGGACTGCTCGCCGAGGTCCGCTTTGGAAATGTGGAGTGGTTACCGATGTTTGTGTCCCAACATGGAGGGACGGTGCGGGTGCTGGACCCTGCGCAGTTGCGCCAGGAAGTCCAAGCGTGGCTCACGGCTGCGCTTGACCAATACGGTGCCGTTTCCTCGTCGGACATCGTGGCTGGCTAGACTACTCAGATGCCTTGGTGGTTTTGGATCCTGCTGTGGATCGCGCTCATAGCCCTGTCGTTGCTCCTCCATGTGACCTTGGGTTTTCGGCTGTTCAGGAAATTCATGGCCACTGTTCATGAATTGGGAGACGCTGGGAAACGTTTCAGCCATGTATCTCCTGCCCCAGAAACCTCCGATGTTGAGGTCCCGGAACGTCGCCCGGAGCCGGGATCTGCAATTTTTGCCTCGCCGGAGCAGATGCGTCATGATTACCTGACGGCCAAAGCCTTCCGCCAGGAAGTTCGTCGCCAAAAGCGCGTTCAGCGCAAAGCAGAGCGGGGTCAGCCCCAATCCCTGCACGACATTGAATTCAGATAGACGTAGGATGTATCCAAAAGGAAAGGACCTCCCCACATGAGGCTCGAAGGCTGGCATCTCATCATCATCATCGTCCTGGCTCTGGTGCTGTTCGCTGCACCGAAGCTGCCGTCCATGGCGCGCAGCATTGGCCAGTCGATGCGTATTTTCAAGTCTGAAGTCCGGGAAATGAAGAAGGACGGTTCCTCCGAAAAGAAGGAAACCCAGGACCCCTCTGACGCCGTCGAAGGCAGGGTTGTAGACCACCCGGACGTAAAGGCCAAGAACACCGGCGAGACCGACGTTCCGCCCTCCAACCGCGTCTAAGAAGAAGTGGTAGAGACGAAGGGGCGCAAGGCCAACCCCGAAGCCCGGATGGCGCTCCTTGACCATCTTAAGGAGCTGAAGAACCGGCTCTTCAAGGCTGCCATCGGCGTTATTCTTGGGACGGTGCTGGGCTTCATCGTCTATCAACCCCTCTTGGAAGCTTTGATCAAGCCGATCAAAGACCTCAATGAAAAAGAAGGCCGCGCTGCCAGCCTCAACTTTGATGGAGTAGCCAGTTCATTCGACCTCATGGTCCAGGTCTCCGTATTCCTTGGTGTGATCCTTTCCAGTCCTGTCTGGATCTACCAGCTGTGGGCCTTCATCGTCCCGGGCCTGCACAAGAAAGAGCGCAGGTTGGCTCTGTCGTTTGTAGCAGCTGCTGTTCCGCTGTTTATCGGCGGTGTCCTGCTGGCATGGCTCGTACTGCCCAACGCCGTGCGTGTCCTCACGGACTTCACACCTACCGGCGCTTCAAACTTCATTAGTGCCGAAATCTACCTTGCGTTTGTCCTCAGGCTTCTTCTGGCTTTTGGAATCGCCTTCCTGGTGCCGGTGGTACTGGTGGGGTTGAACCTGGCCGGAATCATCAAGGGCAAGCAACTGGTCAAGAGCTGGCGGATCACTATCTTCCTGGTCTGCCTGTTTGCGGCCATGGCTGCTCCGGGAGCCGACGCCATGAGCATGTTCTACTTGGCGGCGCCCATGCTGCTCCTGTTCTTCGCTGCCATCGGTGTTTGTCTCTGGAACGACCGCCGGCGGGAACGCCGTGCCATCAAGCGTGCCGCTGAGACCGAAGCCACGGCAGATATTGCTACCCCGGCCTCGGATCTGGAGAATCTCTAGACCTCAGGCCATTAGGCTTGGTGCATGTCCTCCATTTCCGGGTCTCCATCACCATCAGACCGCTACCAGGCGGCAGCTCACCGGGCAGCTGAGGCCAAGACATATCTTGGTGCCTTTGCCCGGACGCTGGACTTCGAATTGGATGACTTCCAACGTGAGGCGTGCCGCTCATTACAGGAGGGCCGTGGCGTCCTCGTCGCGGCTCCCACAGGTGCGGGAAAGACGATCGTTGGCGAGTTTGCCATCTACCTGGCTTTGGAACGTGGCCTCAAAGCGTTCTACACAACACCCATCAAGGCGCTGAGCAACCAGAAATTCTCCGAGCTCGCCGCCAAATATGGCTCTGCCAACGTTGGCCTGCTGACGGGCGATACAACCATCAACGGTGAGGCGCCCGTTGTGGTCATGACCACCGAAGTCCTCCGCAATATGCTGTACGCCGATTCGGAGACGCTTGGCGACCTCGGCTTCGTGGTGATGGACGAGGTCCACTACCTCGCAGACCGTTTCCGCGGAGCCGTCTGGGAGGAAGTCATCATTCACTTGCCCAGTGAAGTGCAGGTTGCTTCGCTGAGCGCCACTGTGTCCAACGCCGAAGAGTTTGGTGCGTGGCTGGATACCGTTCGGGGCGATACCGACGTCATCGTGTCCGAACACCGGCCAGTGCCATTGTGGCAGCACGTCATGGTGGGCAGGGAGATCGTTGACCTTTTTGCCGGCGATACCACTTTCGATGAAATCGCTCCCCAGATACCGGACACAGAGGTTCCGGATCTCAGCGATACCGACGACGCCGTGGATGAGGCAACCCTCCCGGCAGAAACCCGGAAGATCGCCGTCAAGAGTTCTGTGGCATCCCCGGCCAGGCAGGCAGTGACCGGCCCGGAGTTCGAAGTGAACCCCGATCTGCTGGCAATGGCCCGTTCCGAGAGCCGGATGAACTTCAACGGCCGCTTCGGCCACGGTGGCCGGAGCCGCCGTCGGCAGGACCGCTATCGGGATGAGCGGCAGAACACTGAACAGCGCAGTCCAGTTCGGAAAGCAAGCCGCCCCCAGGTTATTGAAAGCCTTAACCGTCAGGGCCTGCTCCCTGCCATTACGTTCATTTTTTCCCGGGCCGGTTGTGATGCTGCAGTGGCCCAGTGCGCGGCATCGGGACTATGGCTCACTACTGAGCGCGAACAGCAGATTATTGCCCAGCGGGTGGATGAAGCAAGCCACGAAATCCCTGCCGATGATCTCGATGTTTTGGGATTCTGGGGCTGGCGCGACGGCCTCATCCGGGGCTTCGCGGCTCATCACGCGGGCATGCTTCCCACCTTCAAGGAGGTAGTGGAAAAACTGTTTGCGGATGGCTTGGTCAAGGCAGTTTTTGCCACCGAGACGTTGGCGCTCGGGGTCAACATGCCCGCGCGCTGCGTGGTACTGGAAAAGCTTGAGAAGTTCAACGGCGAAGCCCACGTCAACATCACGGCGGGGGAGTACACACAGCTCACTGGCAGGGCTGGACGCCGGGGTATCGACGTCGAGGGCCATGCCGTAGTGCTGTGGCAGCCGGGAACAGATCCCGCTGCCGTGGCTGGTTTGGCGTCCCGCCGCACCTACCCGCTGAATTCCAGCTTCCGGCCCACGTACAACATGAGCATCAACCTGATAGCCCAGTTTGGCCGTGTACGGGCACGTGAAATCCTCGAGTCGTCCTTTGCCCAGTTCCAGGCGGACCGCTCCGTCGTAGGGCTGGCGCGCCAGGTCCGTGGCCGCGAGGAGTCGTTGGCAGGATACGCGAAATCCATGGAGTGCCATCTGGGCGACTTCACCGAATACGCCAGGCTCCGGCGGGAGCTCAGTGATACTGAACAGTTCGCTGAACGGAACTACCACCGTGCGCGAAAGTCCAGGGTGGCGGACTCACTGACGCGGCTCATCCCAGGGGACGTCATCAGCGTCTCCAGCGGCAGGCTGGCGGGCTACGCCGTCGTGCTTGATTCCGATGCCAACGCCCGCGAGCCCAGGCCTTCTGTCCTCACCTCGGACAATCAACTGCGCCGGATCGGCGTCCACGACGTCGATGCCCCGGTGTCTCCTGTGACCCGGATCAGGATCCCGAAATCCTTCAATGCAAAGGTCCCCAAATCGCGGCGCGATCTCGCATCCTCCATGCGCCACGCTGTCAGCGATGACGCGCCCAAGTCGCGCCGCAACAGCAGGCATGAAGACTTTGGCCTGGGTTCCCGGCTCCCGGACCAGGAACAGAAGATCACGGAACTACGCAGGGCGCTCAGGGCGCATCCTTGCCATGGCTGCAGTGAACGCGAAGACCACGCCCGCTGGGGCGAACGGTGGTGGAAACTTCGCAAGGAGACAGACGGCCTGATCCGCCAGATCCAAAGCAGGACCAACACGATTGCCAAAACTTTCGATCGCGTATGCGACGTCCTTTCGGCCTATGGGTACCTCGAAACCAACGACGCCGGCAAGGTCACCATCAGCACGGACGGGCAGCGGCTGCGGCGCATTTACGGTGAGAAGGACCTGCTCATTTCACAATCCATCAGGCGTGGTGCCATCAACGATCTCGATGCTGCCGAGCTGGCCTCCTTGGCCAGCACCCTGGTGTATCAGGCAAAGCGTGAAGACCGGGGCCTTCGCCCGAGGATGCCCTCGGTTGCACTGGAAACGGCGGTCGACATCATCGTCCGGGAATGGTCGCAACTTGAGGACACCGAGGAACAGAACAGGCTTCCGCTGACCGGCGAACCGGAGCTGGGCCTCATGTGGCCCATGTACAAGTGGGCCAAGGGCCGCCATCTTCAGGACGTGCTCAGCGGCACGGACCTTGCTGCGGGCGACTTCGTCCGTTGGGCAAAGCAAGTGGTTGACCTCCTGGACCAACTCGCCAAAATTCCACAACTGGATCCCCGCTTGACGCGGATCTGCCGTGAATCCATCGATCTGGTCCGCCGGGGCGTTGTGGCTTACTCCACCATCGCCTGACCCGGAACCGTTTTCGAGACCCCAGACCTTCTTCAACGCTCGAGGAGCACACCGCATGAACCAGCCAGGCCTGTCCGCCGGCGACCGCCCCCACGAAAACGTCCGCAAGGTGACCCTTTACCGGAACGGTTCGATCTATACCGCTGCCGATCCGTTCGCTACCGCCATGGTGGTGGACGGTGACACGGTCGCGTGGGTGGGTTCCGAGCAAGCGGCAACATCCATCGCGGATTCCACCATGGACATCATTGATCTTCGGGGAGCCCTCGTGGCGCCGGGCTTTGTTGACTCCCATGCGCACTTGACGGAGACGGGCCTCGCTTTAGCTGGACTGTCCTTGACGGGCGTGCGTTCTTCCCGGGAACTGCTGGACGCCGTTGCTGCCGCTGGCGGTACCGGGGCTGTCTTTGGGCATGGCTGGGATGAAACAACCTGGCAGGATGCCACCCTTCCAACGCTTGAAGAGCTGGAACAGGCCTCGGGCGGCAAACAGGTTTACCTTTCCCGCATTGACGTTCACTCCGCCCTCGTTTCATCCTCCCTTGCGGCGTCGGCAGGCCTTGCTGGCATGGACGGCTTCACGGGAGACAGCGGCCGCGTAGTCAGGACAGCCCACACCGCCGCCCGCCTCGCGGCCCGGCGCCTCAGTGAGGCCGAACGGAGTGGGTATCAGGAACAGGCCCTGCATTATGCGGCTTCCAACGGCTACGTTGCCTTGGCTGAAATGTCGGCCCCACACATTTGCGGGCCGGAAGATCTTCACATGGCCATGTCCTGGAACAGGCAAGCCGGCAAACCGCAGGTGCTGCCGTATTGGGGCGAGCTGGCGTCATCGGAAGATCATGCCCGCAGGATCCTGGACAGCGTGGGCCCCGAGGTCCTGGGCTTGGCAGGAGATCTGAACATCGATGGTTCCATTGGTTCGCGGACAGCTGCCTTGAGGCAAGACTATTCCGATGCGCCAGGTCAACGGGGCAACGTGTATCTTTCAGTGGATGAAGCCGCCAAGCACCTTGCTTCATGCTCGCTGTTGGGCATCCAGGGCGGTTTCCACATCATCGGTGATGCAGGACTTGATGTTGCGCTTGAGGCATTGGACGCCGCAGCTGACGAGGTGGGGGAGCAGCGGATCCGCGCGGCGGGTCACCGCTTTGAACACGTAGAGCTCGCCGACCAGTCCGCCGTCGAGAAGCTGGCCAAGTACTCCGTGACTGTCAGCATGCAGCCGGCATTCGACGCTCTCTGGGGAGGCCCCGGGGGACTCTACGAGCAACGACTCGGCGGCCGCAGCAAGGCAATGAACACGTTTGCGTCCTTCTACGCCAGCGGAGTTCCGATCACCTTTGGCAGCGATAGCCCGGTCACACCGCTCAGCCCTTGGTCCAGCATCCGGGCTTGCCTGGAACACAGCAACCCGGACCAGCGCATTTCAGCCCGCGCGGCTTTCCTTGGCCATACGAGGGCGGGCTGGCGGGCCACCAAACACAGGAACCCTCTCATGGGCCAACTCGTCCCTGGTGCGCCAGCCAGCTTCGCGGTATGGGAAATTGAGGAACTCATGGTGCAGGTAGCGGATAGCCGTGTGCAGTCCTGGAGCACCGATCCCCGTGCCCGCACCCCCTTGCTCCCGGCCCTGGATACTGGCAGTGATCCTGTGTGCCTGCAGACGGTCAGGGAAGGCCAGGAGCTCTTCGCCCACGAATCCCTCCGGGTCTGAGGGCACTATTTCCTTGCCTTCGAACGCGCCTCCTGAACTGGGACGATACACGAACGCGCAGGTCAACCCGCGGTTGACAGCTTTTGTAAAGTCCGTAGCATTGAGGCTCAACAGATTGTTAAGTCCTGGGGCTTTCCCGGGAGTAATTATCTGGTTCGCGGCCAGGATATGGCTTGGTGGCGGTACGCGAGCGGGCAGGTCCATAGGGCCCTAGAAAACAGTTCGTCCGGTAAAATGCCTGTCCGGACAACACTGGTCCTGGGTGTATGGACCTGCCCGCAGCGCTTAAGTCTGTGTGGCCGGGGCCACAGCTGCCCGTAGTAGTGCACAGGATCGTCCTATAATGGAGAGTTGCGCCAGAACGCCAGCCTTGGGGCTGGTCCGGCACACTGACCGCTCCATCAAGGAAAGGCCTCTTCTTGCGTGTCCTGACGATCATCCCTACCTACAACGAGCTGGAATCGCTCCCCAAGACATTGGGTCGGCTGCGGATAGCAGTGCCTGAGTCGGACGTCCTGGTGGTTGATGACAACAGCCCGGACGGCACGGGACAACTTGCTGACGGCATAGCCGCCGAGGACAAGCAAGTGCACGTACTGCACCGCAAAGGCAAGGAAGGCCTTGGCGCGGCCTACATCGCCGGCTTCAAGTGGGGCCTCGCCGCCGGGTATGACGTTCTGGTCGAGATGGACGCCGATGGCTCCCACAAGCCCGAGCAGCTGCCCCTCCTCCTTGATGCGGTCAAAGAGGGCGCCGACCTTGCCATGGGCTCGCGCTGGGTACCGGGAGGCAGTGTTGTGAACTGGCCTCTCTACCGCCAGGCTATCTCCCGTATTGGCAGCACCTATGCCCGCATCATGCTTGGCTTGAAAATCAAGGACGTCACGGGCGGCTACCGTGCTTTCCGCCGCAGCACACTTGAAGCCCTCAAGTTGGATGAAGTGGATTCAGTGGGTTATGGCTTCCAGGTTGATCTTGCCTGGCGCGTGGCAAAGCTCGGCCTGCGTATTGAGGAGCGTCCCATCACCTTCGTTGAGCGGGAACTCGGTGCATCGAAGATGAGTGGCAACATTGTGGTGGAAGCCATGATCAACGTCACCAAGTGGGGCCTCGCGGCACGGTGGGCCAAGCTCACCGGAAAACAGCCTGCCCTCGCAAAATAAAGGTAGCTTTCACAAGAAAAGGCCGGAGCGGTTCCCGAAAGGAACCGCTCCGGCCTTTTTGCTTGAGTTTGAAGACTAAGCTGAGCGACGCTCTCCGCGGCGCTCACGCAGGATGTTCAACCGATCCTCAAGGATCTGCTCCAGTTCCGGAAGGCTGCGGCGTTCCAGGAGCATGTCCCAGTGGGTACGGACGGCCTTCTCGTTGGCATCCACGGGACGCTCGCCGTCTACGAGCAAGGCTTCCTTGCCAGTCTTGGAAACCCAAACAGGGGGGATCTCGGCTTCAGCAGAGAAGGTGACGAAGACCTGCTCGCCGTCCTCGCAGCGGTATTCAACCCGCTGGCGCGGTGCCGGCTCAACACCGGACTCGGTTTCCATGCTTTGGGCGCCAAGACGCATACCCCGCAGGCTGCGATCGCTCATGATTACTCCCTCTGTCTGTTCGCGGAGTCTGAACTCCGCGCTAGCCGTAAGCCGTTTTCACGGTCCCTACGGACTACTTCTGCACACCTTGCATCACTAATTGCAACGCCTGGCCAAGCTTTAATGTTCCATCCACACTTAACCAGCCGGACAAATATCCCATTATACGCGGATCGATGGTAAGTACCTAAAAGCAGTGGAAAATGCGATGAGCGGCCAGCCGTTTGGCTGACCGCTCAACTGCCTGACAAGAGAGTTACTCCGCGGGCCTTGACTGTGCTGCCGTGGTGGATTCCACGGAAGCTGCCGGCTCCGACGCGGCAGCTTTGTTGCTGCCGCCAAAGAAGCCGGCGGCATCGGAGTCACCGTTGGCGCCTCCGAGCGCACTGCCAATGCCCTTCAAGGCCTCGCCAACTTCACTGGGGATGATCCACAGCTTATTGGAACTGCCCTCAGCGAGCTTGGGCAGCGTCTGAAGGTACTGGTAAGCCAAAAGCTTCTGGTCCGGGTTGCCCTTGTGGATGGCGTCAAAGACTTTCTGGATGGCCTGGGCTTCACCGTCTGCCCGAAGGATGGCGGCCTTCGCATCACCTTCAGCTGCGAGGATGGCCGCTTGGCGCTGGCCTTCTGCTGTAAGGATTTGCGACTGCTTGGTTCCTTCAGCAGTCAGGATGGCTGCTCGACGGTCGCGCTCTGCACGCATCTGCTTTTCCATCGAGTCCTGGATGGAGTGGGGCGGATCAATAGCCTTCAGTTCCACACGCGAGACGCGGATGCCCCAGCGGCCTGTGGCTTCATCCAACACTCCACGCAGCTGGCCATTGATCTGGTCACGGGAGGTCAGTGCCTCTTCGAGGTTCAGGCCACCCACAACGTTACGAAGCGTGGTGGTGGTCAGCTGCTCTACCGCCTGGATGTAGTTGGCGATTTCGTAGGTGGCTGCGCGGGGGTCTGTTACCTGGAAGTAGACCACGGTGTCGATCGAAACCACGAGGTTGTCCTCGGTGATGACCGGCTGTGGTGGGAACGACACCACCTGCTCACGGAGGTCGAGCAACGGCAGGAGCCTGTCGACGAACGGAATCAGGATGGTAAGGCCCGGGTTGAGCGTGCGCTGGTACTTGCCGAGACGTTCAACGACGCCGGCACGTGCCTGCGGGATGATCCTTACCGAGCGGACCAACACGATGATGACAAAAATGACGAGAACAATCAGCACAACTGCTGCCGCTGTTCCTCCTAAACCGTCCATGCGTCTCCTTGATTCCCCAATTTCGTGGGTTGCTTTGGCCTTTTGCGGGCAGGCTGCCAGCCCGTTATCCGCAGAATTCTGGTGTTCCGGTGCGAGTCAGCGCGGGCTGTTTTCGGCAGGCGAGGCTACTACCGCCGTCGCGCCGTCAATCCTGGTGACCTGAACGGTAGCTCCGGCGTCGAGGACTCCCGCGGTGCTGCGGGCGCTCCAGACATCGCCGCCGATCTTTACCAGCCCGCTGGTGCCCGTGACGGCTTCAATGACAAGTGCGGGCTGACCGATGAGCCGGTCGATATTCGTCCGTTGTTCTGCCGGTCCCTTATGCAGGTGTTTCAAGGCGACCGGCCGGACGAAGGCGATCATCAAGAGGGAGACCACGCTGAAGATGACGATCTGGAGCCAGAAATCCGCCCCGGCGAAGTCGGCAATGAGCCCTGCCAGTGCGCCGCCACCGAGCATGATGAAGAAGAGGTCGAGGGTTAGCATCTCCACCACCGCGAACGCGAGGAAGACCGTGAGCCAGAGGGCCCACCAATTCTCGCCGAGCCATTCAAACATCATTTCCCCCTTGGTCCCGGACCCCGCCGCAGACGGGATCACAGTCGCTGTTCCTCCATCCTAGCCCGACGCTGAGTCCCTCGTCAGGAAGCCGAAGCCCCCACTGTGAAGAGGCTGATTCGGAACTTCGCCGTGGTTGCTACGGTTCCATCCGCATCAGCCAGCAGGGCGAGTTCTTCGGGCTTGATGTGGTGACCGGCCGGCCCCATATAGGCGATGTCGGCCAGCTCGGAGCCCGTGAGGGTGAGCGGCACGTCCAGGTTGTACGTTGAATCAGCGTGGAAATAGCCACCCAGGGATTCAGCCAAGCGCTCGGCTTTGCCTTCCTCAATGCTGAGCATTCCGGTGCGGGCAGCGATTTCAGCCAGGTGTCCTGGCTGCGGTGTCACCACAATCAGCTCTCCACCAGGCCGCAGCACCCGGGCGAACTCTGCCGGATTCCGTGGAGCGAACACCACGAGGACGACGTCCACCGCGTCATCGGCAACGGGTAGCGGACGCCAAATGTCCCAGACGAGGTTGGCAGCATCCCCGTTGAGCCGAGCAGCGCGCCGGAGTGCGAATTTGGAGATGTCCACACCTATCGCAGAAGCTGGCGTCCTTTCCAGGACACGGTGGAGGTAGTGCCCGGTGCCCGTTCCGGCGTCGAGAACCACGGCCCCCGGCCGCTGCAGCGATGCGGCTGCCAGAGCCGCAACGCGCTCGGCCAAAGCAGCGTAGAGTCCGCTGTCCAGGAATCGATGCCGGGCTCCCACCATCTCCGCCGAATCAGCTTCGAAGACTGTGCCTTTGCCTGTCAGCAGGTTGAAGTAACCCTGCTTGGCGGCATCGAATACATGCCCGGAACCGCAAACAAGCCTGCGCTGTGGGTCCTCGACAAGCTGAAACCGCCCTTCGCAGACGGGACAACGGAGAGCGGCAACGGCATCGGACAACATGGATTCAATCCTACGGTGGGCCGGAGTGTCTGGTGCCTGCGCCAGGGCGGCGGGTCTAGGCTCACCAAGGTGAAACCCGAGCAGCTGCCTTTGTTGAACTCCGTCTCCGCCCCAGCCATCCATCCGGACGGCACTAAAGCGGTGGTATCCGTCGTCAGGCCTGATTTCGACGCCGATACTTACGTCGGCCAATTGTGGAACGTACCGCTGGACACCAGCAAGCGCCCACGGCGCATCACCCGCGGGTTCAGGGACACTTCCCCGGCTTTCTCGCCTGACGGCCTGGTTTTGGCCTTCCTGCGGAGCGACGCAGAGGGAAAAGCACAGCTGTTTGTAGTGGAGTCCGCAGGGGGCGAACCACAGCAGGTCACGGATCAGCACGGCGGGGTCAACGGGTTTGCGTGGGCTCCCGATTCCCATCGGGTGGTCTTCACCAGCCGTGTTGCGGAACCGGGCCGTTATGGAACGGTCGACGGCGTTGCTTCCGGCAGCGAAGACGCCCGGCTTATCGCCGTGAACCAGTACCGGACGAACGGTGTGGGGTACGTCCTGGACCAGCGCCAGCAACTGTTTGTGGTTGACGTGCCGGAATTGGGAGGCGAGCCTGTTGTCGTTCCCCGCGGCAGAGCCGCCCACGAACGGCCAGGTGCCAAGGTAACCGGGGTTCCCGATGCCAGGCAGATGACGTTCGGCGAATCGGACCATGAGGCGCCATGCTTCTCGGCCGACGGCAGATTCCTCTATTTCGTAGCCGCTCTCCACGACGGGCATGATGAGGACCTCGTAACGTCCGTGTACCGGATTGACGCAACAGGCGGCGAACCCGAGCTCGTCAAACCCCACAACCCAAAACTGCAGACCGTCACGGCGGTGCGGGCGTCCACCGATGGCCGCTCGCTCTTCTTCACCGCGCAGGACCTGGGCGATACAGGACGGGATTTTGTCGCGCGCAACAGCGTTCTCTACTCAATGCCTGTCATTGGGGGAGATGCCGTGGCCCTCACCGACGTCGAGCATTTGGACGTCTCAGGTCCGCTGGAACCGAGCGGAGCGGACAGCGTCCTGGTCTTGAACACAGCATTGGGTAGCGTGGAGCTCCTCGATGTCACGGCGGCGGGAAGCATTACGCCACTGGTCCATGGCGCCCGCGTGGTTATTGGAGCCACAGTTGGTGCCAATGGCGAAATTGCCGTGAGCTTCCTGGATGCGGCCACCGCCGGCGACGTCGCCTCCCTGGAGCGTGGTGAACTGCGTCTGCTGACAGACTTCTCGGCGGGACTTCGGAACAGCTCACGGGTCAGTGAGCCTGTGGATTTCCAGGCAACCGCCGACGACGGATACCCCGTGAACGGTTGGTTGGTGCTACCCGACGGCCCCGGACCGCACCCTGTCCTGCTGACCATCCACGGGGGTCCGTTCTCCCAATACACGGGAGCCTTCTTCGACGAAGCGCAAGTCTATTCAGCTGCAGGATACGCAGTAGTGATGTGCAATCCGCGGGGCTCCTCAGGCTATGGACAATCCCATGGACGGGTCATCAAGGAGCGGATGGGAACCGTGGACATGCAGGACGTGCTCACTTTCCTGGACGCTGCCTTATCCGCCCACGCAACCTTGGACGCGGACAGCGTGGGCATCATGGGTGGATCCTATGGCGGCTACCTTACGGCGTGGACCATCGCACACGACCACCGTTTCAAAGGGGCAATTGTCGAACGCGGATTCCTGGACCCAGTCAGCTTTGCGGGCACGTCCGATATCGGCTGGTTTTTTGGCGGCGAGTACGCTGGAGCCGCACCCGCTCAGCTTATGGCTCAGAGCCCCTTGGCCGTAGGCGGCTCCGTCGTGACACCGACCCTGGTGATCCACAGCGAAAACGACCTTCGGTGTCCTCTCGAACAAGGGCAGCGGTACTACGCGCTCCTCAAGGAGAGGGGAATTGAGACGTCGTTACTCGTCTTCCCGGGCGAGGACCATGAATTGTCGCGTTCCGGGACACCGCATCACCGCAAGCAGCGGTTCCAACACATCCTTGGGTGGTGGGCCAGGTATCTGCCGACTGCATCAAACCATATGGCGGACTGATGCAAGCCACGGACCAGCTAGCCGTGCAGGAAGCCGAGGGTCCGGCGCGCGTCCTCAATGTCCGGGTTGGTCCACCGTAATGAGTGTTCCGCGTTGCTGGAAAGCGATCGCATTTCTGCTTTGTCCACGTAAAGGATTCCCTGCAGGTGGTCCGTTTCGTGTTGCACTATGCGTGCCTGCCACCCTGAGAACCATTCCTCCACAGGGCGGCCCTCTGGCGTGAGGTAGCTCAATTCCACATTGCGGGTTCTCGTGACCACCGCTTGGTAGCCGTTAACAGACAGGCACCCCTCATAGAAGGACGCTGTCTCGTTTCCCAGAGGCCGATATTTCGGGTTGAGGACAGCCATAAACTCCAGCGGCTCCCTGTGCCGGACAGTTGCCGACTCCGGATCCACCTCGTACTTGTCTTCAAGGACTGCCAACTGCAAGGGAATGCCCAACTGCGGAGCCGCCAGTCCAACCCCCGGTGCCGCATGCATGACCTCACGCATCCGCTCGATGAACGCCGCCAATTCAGCGCCATCAAGCTGGCCGTCATATGGCGCGGCCTGTTGCCGGAGGACCGGGTGCCCGGCTTGAACGATCGGCGGAAGTTCCTCTGTTTCAAGTAGCCGCAGGACTGCGTCCCTGATCTGGAGGGGATTAAAGTCAGTAGCCGGGCTGGGCGCCTCGGAGTGAGGTTGCTGCGTCATGACTTGAGCCTAACGCGAAGGCTCCTCTTCGCGCCTGTGTCCTGCGCCCGGGTGCGCCCTTACCAGGCCTCGGTCTCCGCGTTCAGCTAGGCTCGTCGGATGACTGAAAGCAACGCCCTGGACCATGTACTCGGGTTTATCAGGACGGTTGAGTCCGGCGGCGGCGCCGCTGAGATCAGCCCGTACCTGGCCCACGACTTCACACTGACGGAATGGCCGCACGCATTATCCAAATCCGGGTCCACCAGAACCCTTCAGGAGACTCTCACTGGCGCGGATCACAGTAAGAACATCGTGGCGAACCAGAGCTTTGAGGTGGTCCGGACCACCTGCGAAGGCAACCGGGTAGTCCTGGAGATGAACTGGTCAGCGACGTTGCTCCTGGACCTCCCACACTGGGACGCCGGCGAAACCATACGTGCGCGGAGCACCGCTGTCTTTGAGTTGCGGGACGGTTTGATCATCAGCCAGGACACCTACGACTGCTACTACACACTCCCTGAACAGGCAACGTCCTGAAGGAACGCGCACGAGCTAGCGCATGGTGAAGCGCCGCTCCACCAACGCTGAGACAGCAGGAAACTCCAACGCATAGCTAAAAAATGAGTTCCTGGCCGCCATGATTGCCGGAGGGAGGGGCCTTCCAAGTGCCATGTTCAATCCCGCCTGCAAGGATGCGCGGGCCGCTGCCCGGCGTCGGTCCTTCTCGAACACCTGAAGCTGGCGACCGACAGCCTGTCCGCTGAGGGAGGCATCAATAAGAGGCGCCAGGGCAGCAGCATCAAGCCATCCAAGGTTCATTCCCTGGCCACCAATGGGACTGATCTCGTGGGCGGCATCGCCCAACAACACCGTTCGGCCATGGATCATGCGGCCCGCAAGCCTGGACTGGACATCAAATGCGCTCAACATGGTGTTGCTTTCCGGATCCAGCACGGCGCCGGTCCGGGCTTGGACCATGACAGCGAGGTCAGCCGCCGTCGCCCCATCCGCCGGGGCTCCAAGCCGTACCACCCACCGGCGAACATCCCCAGGCAAAGGGAACGACTCCACGATCCCCTCGGGTTCCAGATACAGGACCGCGTTGTCTCCGTGGCCTGTCCCATCAACGAAATCTCCCATCAGATAACTATCCGGATAGCTGCGGGCCGGAAGGTCGGGGAGAAGACGTTGTCGTATCAGCGAGTGGGCTCCGTCAGCTGCCACCAAAAGACGGCTGGTGAAGGTGTGTTCTCCGGAAGGTGAGACCGCCCGGACGCTGACAGTGCCGCCGTCGTCGGCAAAATCGCGCACGTCCGCGCCGCGGATGATTGCCTCAGAGTCCAACGCCAGGATCGCTTGCTCCAGCGCCTGCTCCGTCACTGGCTGCGGGACCGCGAGGATGAAGGGGAACTCCGGGTCCCCTGTAAAGGGCAGCTCGGCGATTTTCTTGCCTTTGCTGTACGCAACGCCCTGCGGGATCCGCACACCGGATGCCAACAGCGCCGCGGAAAGACCGGCCCGGCCCAGCTCAAGGAGCGCTGGCGGGTGAATCCCTATTGCCCTTGAACGGTGGCTCCTGGTCAGACGGCGTTCAAGGATTCGGACCCGGTGCCCTTGTTTGAGCAACAAGGTCCCCATGAACAAACCGACCGGGCCGGCACCCACGATGATGACGTCAAGCACGTCCGTCCCTCACGTCCAGGATCCATCGCCGGCATGCTCATGGACGAGCAGGTTGTGCCACGGTCCGTTTCGATCCACCCTCCATCCTTCCGGAGCCGCAGCCTGGAGCTCCCCGGAGGTGAAGCTGCGCTTAATGGAGACCAAACCGTCACCGCAGATGAAAGAGCCGACGCCCAAAGGCCAGAAGCCTGCCGCGAAGAGAAGGTATGCCATGTTGCTCCGCTTGAGGTCATTGTGCAGCGCGAGCCTCCGGCACAGTACTTCTGAGTCGTTCAACACCCCGGCGAGTTGGTCAGCATCGAGGTGGTGGAGGATGTGATTGGAGAGGACGATATCGAACCTCCTGCCCTCCGCGACAAGATCCGCACTGTGCGCCCGCCGGTAGGTGACGCCTTCCACCGCTGGCGCCCGGGTCGCGAAACTATATGCCCGTTCGTCAGGGTCTATGGCAGTTACCTTCAACGCAAATCCATCCTTTGCGGCCCATCTGGCCAGGCTTCGAGCGACGTCCCCACCACCGCACCCGATGTCCAGGACCGACGCCGTGCCGCCGGCTGTAAGAAGTGGACGGAAGCGGTCAAGGTAGGTCCGGTGCCATCCCGAAAGGAGGCGGTTAACCACCGGGAAGCGGGCGTAGCTGCGATCCAGCCGCTGGAGGTCACAATCAGGCCGGTCCATGTCCTCGATGGCGTCCACGTCCCTGTCCTTCAGGGATCCCCACGGGCTCACAGGGCCGGAGAGACCAACGTAAACAGGCCGGTCTCTACCGTAAGGCCAGGACCGAACGCCATGGAGCAGATTCGCTCCTCGCGTTGATTTGCGGGTTGCCCAAGCATGTACTTCAAGACAAACAGCACAGTGGCGCTACTCATGTTGCCGTATTCCCTGAGTGTTTCCCTTGCCGGGACCAGTTGCTCCGTGGTGAGTTCGAGCTTGGATTCGACCTTATCCAGAATGCTGCGCCCACCGGGATGAATGGCCCAGTGCGTTATATCGCGATAGGGGAGTTCTGCCAGTTGCGGCTCTTTGGCGAGCAACGGCTCCAACGCCCCCGTGATGTGCTCCTCGATGATGTGGGGCACGTAGGAACCCAAGACCATTTCAAAACCCTCGTCACCAATATTCCAGGCCATCGCCTCTTCACCAACGGGGGTGAGGACCGTTTCGAAGTGGTCCAGCCTGATCACCGGTTCGGGTCCTTGGGGTTCCTTGGACGTCACGATGGCCGCGGCCGCACCGTCGCCGAAGATGGCCGAGCCCATGATCGTGTCAGGGTCGTTGGAGGTGCGCACGTGCAGCGAACAAAGCTCCACACAGATGACCAAAACGACGGCGGCTGGATCCGCCAGGCAGAACTGCTTGGCTGCCTTCAAGGCCGGAAAAGCGGCGTAGCAGCCCATAAAACCGAGGTGGTAACGCTGCACGGCGGGGTTCAGTCCCAGCGCCCGGACGACCTTGTAATCGGGGCCAGGATTGAAGAATCCCGTGCAGGACACAGTGATGACATGGGTAATGTCATCGAGGTCGATGTCCGGCACGCGTGCTACTGCAGCCTTGCCGGACTCGATAAAGAGTTTGGTGGCCTCCGTGGCAAAAATCTCGTTCCGGACCTTGGTGCTGGGGCTAAGCACGTGATTGGTCGAAGGGTCGAAGAATCGTGGATTTTCCGGATGCGCGTCGAGGCTCAGCTCTTCCACCGCCGTATACCGGGTATCTATTGCGGCTGAATCGAAGCAGGTGGAAACCAACCGCGACCCGAGCCGTGTCAGGCCTGGTTGGGCTGCGAAGACGTCGCGTGCCTGCGACTGCACGAGGATGGTTGGCGGAACTGCGGTTTCAAGGGACCTCATGTATACCGGCATGCTTCATTCTTAGCGAGTCGGCCGCTGATGACAATGGTTGGAACGGCTCGGCCTTCGCGTCCTCCCCAAGGCCTGCAGAACGTGCGGTTAGTGTGGACAGTGACCGTTGCCGCATTCGCGACGACGAACGAGAATTTTACGTACTGGCCTCACGTTGGTCAGTCCTGGCCAGGCGGCGCCGACGGGGGACTGTTGGGCAGCACCGACCAACAGGTGGTGGCCTGTAGATGCCGCCTAACAGATGGAGAGATCATGAGCATTGCCACGAGCCCCGACACGCAGTCTTCTGCGTCGCACGTAGCAGACACCCACGACCTCATACGGGTGCAGGGTGCGCGCGAGAACAACCTCAAAGACATCAGCATCGAGATCCCCAAACGTCGCCTCACGGTGTTCACGGGTGTCTCCGGCTCGGGCAAGAGCTCGTTGGTCTTTAGCACCATCGCGGCGGAGTCCCAGCGAATGATCAATGAGACGTACAGCGCTTTTGTTCAGGGCTTCATGCCTTCATTGTCGCGGCCGGACGTGGACATGCTGGAAGGCCTGACAACGGCCATCATCGTGGACCAGGAGAGGATGGGCTCAAATCCGCGCTCAACCGTGGGTACCGCTACAGATGCCAATGCCATGCTCCGTATTCTCTTCAGCCGGCTCGGGCAGCCCCACATCGGATCGCCGAACGCGTACTCGTTCAACGTGCCTACCGTAAAGGCCAGCGGGGCCATCACGGTGGATCGCGGCGAGGGCAAAACCAAAACGGAGAAGGCCAGCTTCAATCGCCTGGGCGGCATGTGCTCACGATGCGAGGGAATGGGCTCAGTCAACGATTTCGATCTCACCGCGCTGTACGACGCCAGCAAGTCCTTGAACGAGGGCGCGCTCAGCATTCCCGGGTACACGATGGATGGCTGGTATGGCCGGATCTTCAGCGGGTCAGGCTTCTTCAACATGGACAAGCCAATTGCCAAGTTCACGAAGAAGGAGCTCCACGACCTCCTGTACCGGGAACCGACCAAAATCAAGGTCGAAGGCATCAACCTCACCTATGAAGGCGTCATACCAAAAATCCAGAAATCGATGCTCTCCAAGGACGTTGACGCACTTCAACCACACATCCGGGCCTTCGTGGAGCGGGCCATCACCTTTACCACCTGTCCAGAGTGTGAGGGCACCAGGTTGAGCCCGGAGGCACGTTCTTCCAAGATCAGAGGGAAGAGCATTGCGGATGTGTGCACGATGCAGATCAGTGACCTTGCTCTATGGATCCGGGAAATCGATGAGCCCTCAGTGGCTCCGCTTCTCAAGGGACTGCAGCACCTCTTGGACTCCTTCGCCGAGATAGGTCTCGGATACCTGTCGCTGGATCGGCCTGCCGGTACCTTGTCCGGGGGAGAGGCGCAGCGAACCAAGATGATCCGGCATCTGGGCTCATCCCTGACTGACGTCACTTACGTCTTCGACGAGCCAACTATCGGCCTGCACCCGCATGACATCGAGCGTATGAACCAGTTGCTGCTGCAGTTGCGGGACAAAGGCAACACGGTGCTGGTGGTCGAGCACAAGCCTGAAACGATTGCGATCGCTGACCACGTGGTGGATCTCGGACCTGGCGCGGGCACAGGCGGCGGCACGGTCTGCTTCGAAGGCGATCTGGACGGGCTGCGGGGGAGTGACACCATCACTGGGCGCCACCTCGACGATCGCGCATCCATAAAAGAGCGGGTACGGACAGCTTCCGGCACTCTTGAGGTCCGTGGAGCTTCCA
This sequence comes from Arthrobacter sp. 21a14, assembly GCA_050627125.1. GTDB lineage: Bacteria > Actinomycetota > Actinomycetes > Actinomycetales > Micrococcaceae > Arthrobacter. Next base: position 3,679,559 of record CP192487.1, read on the forward strand.
CCAACAATCTTCAAAACGTGGACGTTGATATTCCTCTGGGCGTGCTGTGTGTGCTCACAGGTGTGGCCGGATCGGGCAAGAGCTCGCTGATTCACGGGTCGGTGGCCAAACGCGACGGCGTCCTGGTGATCGACCAAGGTGCCATCAGGGGTTCCCGCCGAAGCAATCCTGCAACTTACACTGGGCTCCTTGAGCCCATACGCAAGGCATTCGCCAAGGCCAACAATGTGAAACCGGCACTCTTCAGCTCCAACTCCGAGGGCGCGTGCCCCACCTGCAATGGCGCGGGCGTCATTTACACGGATCTGGGCGTCATGGCGACGGTGGAATCAACGTGTGAGGAATGCGAAGGAAAGCGCTTCCTGGCGTCGGTATTGGAGTACAAGCTTGGCGGGCGCAATATTGCAGAAGTGCTTGCAATGTCTGTCAACGAGGCTGAGACCTTCTTCAGCGAAGGGGAAGCCCGCACACCGGCCGCCCACAAGATCCTGGACCGCCTGGCCGACGTCGGACTCGGTTACTTGACGCTGGGACAGCCGCTCACAACACTGTCCGGCGGGGAACGCCAGCGGCTCAAGCTTGCCACGCAAATGTCGGAGAAGGGCGACATCTACATCCTGGACGAGCCGACCACAGGCCTCCATCTCGCCGACGTCCAGAACCTGCTCGGCATGCTGGATCGTTTGGTCGAGTCAGGCAAGTCAGTCATCGTGATCGAGCATCACCAAGCGGTCATGGCACATGCCGACTGGATTATCGACCTCGGACCTGGCGCCGGACACGACGGCGGCAAGATCGTTTACTCTGGCACGCCAGCTGACCTTGTGGCCGACCGCTCGACGCTGACCGGCAAGCATTTGGCGGTTTACGTCGGCGCCTGACACTTGGCTGGCCTGAAAAAATGCCAATACCACTTGCTTCAGAGTGGCCGACCCTAACTTCCTGCTATTAATTCCCTCTAACTCCTTGACTATTTCCCGTGATATGGCACACACTTACTCAGGACTTTGGACTATTTACAGACCATTAAGAAATCTTGAGAACCGGGGGAAGCATGTCCACATTTTCGTCAGGGCTGGTCAAGGATGACAACACCCACAGCAAGGAAACCCACAGAAAACCCTATCTCCGCGTTGCAACTGCGACTGCGATAGTGGCGACACTCATGGCGGCCACTGCGTGCGCCGCGCCTCTTGCAAACAACGCCGGGCCAGCAGCTGAATGCCGCCAACTCAACGCCCAACTGGCGTGGCCAGGGGAGGTCCGGGAACAATTGCAAAAGACCATTGACGCCCACAGCAGCTGCACAGGAACAGCCCGCGGAGACAAAGCTCCGGTGGCGATTTTTGACTGGGACAACACTGTAGTGAAGAACGACATCGGCTACGGCACGAACTTTTGGATGCTGCGGCATGACAAAGTCCTGCAACCGGCGAATAAGGACTGGAAGAGCACAAACCGCTACCTTACGGATGCGGCAGCGACGGCGCTGTCAACGGCATGCGGCACAGACACACCCGCTGGCCAGCCCCTCAAAACCAGCAGCAACATGGACTGCGCTGATGAAATCCTCGCCATCCTCGAGGACAAGACCCGTTCGGGCGAGCCAGCTTTTGAGGGCTTCAATGCCCGGCACCTCGTCGGCGCCTACGCCTGGGGTACGGCCCTGTCTGCCGGTTATACCGCGGAACAGCTCGGCCAGTTCGCACTCGCGATGAAGCAGGAGAACCTCTCCGCAGCACAAGGCAGCATGCAGACTGTTGGAAGCCAGCACGTGGACGGTTACATCCGGATCTACCCACAGATGAAGGACCTCATCGGCGTCCTTCAGGCACACGGCATCGAAACATGGGTGGTGTCGGCATCGCCAGAGCCGGTGGTCAAAGCGTGGGCCGGCGACGTCGGCATCGACGCCGGGCGCGTCGTGGGCGTCCGCAGCGTCTATGAGGATGGCATCCAAACCGCCCATCTGAAAGGCTGCGGCGGAATACCCGACGGCGAAGATTCCGTCATGACCTACATCGAAGGAAAACGCTGCTGGGCCAATCAGGTGATCTTCGGCGTCGAGGGTCCTTCAGCCTTTGAGCAACTGCCTGCCGAACGCCGCCAGATCCTGGCCGCCGGTGACTCCGGCACAGACGTAACCTTCGTTGGCGACGCCACCGAAGCCAGGCTGGTGGTGAACCGGAACAACGCCGAAATTATGTGCCGCGCCTACGACAACGAGGACGGTAAATGGCTGATCACCCCAATGTTCATCGACCCCAAACCACAGCGTACCGAGCCGTATCCATGCACCACAAAGGCGTACACGAACCCGGACAGCAGCAAAGGGCCGGTGATGCGCGGGGACGGTAGCCTCATCCCGGACCAGGTGGACCGTGTCCACTGAACGTACTTCGTGGTAGCCGCTTCTGTCGCGAACGGTCCTACTTCAGGCTTCCCATGGTGACGCCGGAGCGCCAATAGCGTTGCATGGCAATCATGAGGACGATCATGGGAATGGTGGAGATGAGGGATCCTGTGATCACAAGACCGGTCAGGTCATACTGGCTGTCAGTTCCGCGCTCGAGCCATGAATAGAGTCCGAGCATCACAGGCCATTTATCTGCGCCCTTGAGGAAGACCAGAGGCCACATGAACGTGTTCCAGGAAGCCACAAAGTGAAGGAGAAATATTGTTGCACCTGCAGTTGTCATGAGCCTGAGACCGAGGGAGAAGAAGATCTTGTACTCACCAGCGCCGTCGATCCGCGCCGCTTCCATGAGTTCACTGGGGACTGCTCCCTCGGCGTATACCTTCGCCAAGTAGACGGAAAACGAGCCGAACATACCGGGGAGGATCATTGCCCAGATCGTGTCGTAGATACCCATCTGTGTGAAGAGCACAAAGGAGGGGACGATCATGAGGGTTCCCGGAATGAGGAACGAAGCGATAATGAGGCCCATGGTGAACCCTCGCCCTAAATAGCGGTACTTGGCGATGGCATAACCCGCTGCCAAGGCAACCAACGTCAACCCGACCGAGCCCAGGGTGGCGTAGACCACGGTGTTCCAAAGCCACTGGGCAAAGATTCCGTCCTGATAGGTGAAAAGGTCTGACAGGTTGTCCAGGAGGCTGAATTCACCAAACCACAAGCCATTGGTTGTATACAGCTGTTCTTTCGACTTCGTTGACGCCACGATGAGCCACCACAGTGGACCTGCGGAGTAGACGGCCAGGAAAGCCAGGATTCCCAGCATGACCCAGCGGGAAACTCCCACAGCCTCGTTCGCGGATCGCTGTACATTTGGATTTCGCCTTCTCTTACTGGGCAAACGAGCAGGGGTGGGGGCGTCTACTGCTTCATGGACTGTCCGGCTCACCTCGGGCCGCAATGATGCCTGGGTCATGTCTCGATCCTGTTCGTAAAGCGGTAAATGATGGTCGATACGATGCCCACCACGACTCCGAGAACGATTGAGAGTGCCGTGGCGTAGTTGATGTTTCCCACTTGGAAAGCCTGGTTGTAGATCATCATGGCGGGCGTGAAGTCCTTGGTTATGGTCTCCGGAGTCACGGCTCGGAAAAGCAGCGGCTCGTTGAAAATCTGGAGGGTTCCGATAATTGCCAGCAGGCTCGTCAGAACGAGGGAGCCGCGCAGGAACGGCACCTTGATGTCCTTCGCGATTCGCAGTTCCCCAGCGCCGTCGATCCGGGCGGCTTCGAAAATTTCATGGGGGATCGACTGAAGGGAGCCGTACATGATGAGCATGTTGAACCCGATTCCGCCCCAGATTGCCAGGTTCCCGATTGAGGACCATATGGTGTTGCCGGCGAAGAAATTTACCTGTAACCCGAACACCTGGAGGAAATCACTCAGTGGTCCAACAACTGGGCTGTAGAGAAAAATCCAGACCATGGTGGCCACCAACCCTGGGACCATGTAAGGAAGGAGCAGCACGATCCTGAACCGCGCCGCGACCCGCCGCCGAACGCCGTCGAGCACCAAGGCCATGGCGAGGCTGACCAACTGGCCAAGCGGAACGACGATGATTGCGTAAATGAACACGCGAAACATTCCAGCCCAGAAGGACGTGTCCGCGAGGGCTTCGGCAAAGTTGTCAAAGCCAACAAAGGTTGACGTTGCCTTGCCGAAGCCGAGCCCGGACGTCTTGGTCGCAAAAACGCTTTCCTTGAGTGCCATCGCGACAGGAATGAGGGTAAACAAGGCAAACCCGAGAAGGAAAGGCAGGCTAAGGGACGCACCTTTCAGGTCCTGCTTTACGCGCCACCCGGATTGTGCCCGAAGGGCTGTCCCCGCGCCACCGCTGCTGCTTCTCTTTCGCCTGGTGCTTCCACGAGGGAACCGGCGACGCTTGGTAGCTGCCTGCATAGTTGCTGTCATGAAGTCCTCCTGCTCTCATCGCACCCAGCCGTTAGCTGCCGGTGCTGAATGAGATGCCCTTCTTTTCCAGGTCCGATGTCACGAAGTTCTGGACATTCTTCAATGCTTCGCTCAACTTGATCTGGCCGGCGACGGCCTTGCCCCATTGATCTTGCAATTCGGGGAACCACGCGTCGTAGTTCGGTCCCAGCTCGAATTTGCCTACCGTAGCCTTCTGGGCCTCCACCATGACTTCTGCAGCTTTGGTGTCGTCGACGAAGAAGCCCTTAGGGATGACATCCTTGACGTAAGGGGACGGGTCATTCAGGGAGGAAGGCAAGCCTACGGAACCAGTCTTGGGGTTCTTACCCGCTTGGATGCCTTCTGGCGTTGCCAGCCAGTCAGCATACTTGACCACAGCTTCGGGGGAGTCGCAGCCAACGGGGACAAAGCTTGGAGTCGAACGGCCTGGAGTAGCCTTCTTGTCGGAACTGAACTGCGGGATCTCCACTGCCTCCCAGTGGCCTGAGGTGACGGGAAAGTTCGTTTTGTAGCCGGTGAGCGACCACCATTGGGTGGTTGTGGAAGCCATCTTGCCTGAGTCGAAGTACGAGTACAGGGCGGGCCTATCCTTATAGGTCTGGTTTGAGACGAAGTCATTGTCGATAAGTTGCTGGATGATGTCGGCCGCCGCAATCGTGGCCTTGTCGGTAAAGTCCACCTTCCATTTGTCGCCGTCTATCGCGAACCACTCCGCGCCGCCTTGCTGGGCAAGGTTCATCAGGGTGCTGGGGTCTTCTCCGGCGAGGTTGGTGACGTCTACGCCGTTGGCTTTGAAAATTTTGCCGGCGTCTACGAATTCCTGCCATGTGGTAGGTATCTTCACTCCGTATTTGTCGTACGTGTCCTTGTTGACGATCATGAACTGCCCATCAGATCCGGAGGGAAGACCGTAGTAGCGGTCATTCACTTTTGCCGCGGCCTTTGCACCGTCGTTGTAGGTGTCCTCCGTAGGAGTGACTGCGTCAGTGATGTCCTGGGCCCAGCCGTTGACCACCATGGTGGTCAACGGCGCGAAGCCCTGGACCAGGCATGGAACATCGCTCTTGGCTTCCATTGCGTTCCGGAAATTTGTTTGGGTAGCGGTGTTGGAAGCCTGGAGAACGTAGTTGACCTTGACATCGCTCTGTGCGGCGTTGAACGCGTCCGCTATCTGCTTACCTGTTTCGGCATTCCAGCCCCACACGTCAATCGTGACGGGGCCCGAGTGGGCCGCTGGGGCTGCTGGGGAGGCAGAGCCGCCGCATGCCGAAAGTAGAGCGGCCGAGGTTAGGACGGCAGCACTCAAGGTGACCCTCCTGCAGTGTGTGAACTTCACAAGTCTCTCCTTTGAGGTGGTACGAAACGTGGGGAAGGGCCGCGCTCCCCACGCGCTGAGGCTGGGGTGAACGAGGCAGGAAATCGTTATCCCAAGCATGAGTGATGAAGACCACAATGTCAACGCGTTAGCGCTAACAACCCGGTGAGGGTGCGCTGTGGCCCATCCCAGCAGGACCGAATGTCGGGGGAGTAGCCGACTCTTTCGGCCACGACGATTAGTGGTGGAAGTTTGGCCAGCGAACTTACCTGGCACCACCAGAACGGCCCCCATGGATGGAGTTCCATCCGTGGGGGCCGTTAGCCGCTGACCGACTTCGAGCGGCAGCTATCTTTTCCGTGTATCAAACTGATGTGATCTACTACGGCAGCGATCTCGCCTGCTACTTCCAGAGCGAGTTATTCAACGTTCCTGACCGAAAGTCTCCCAGCCACCACGTCGATTTCTGGTCTGAACTGGCGGAAGGCCAGTGGATTTAGGGGTCACTACCTAAGACTCTTCGACCGACGTAAAGCGATTGGCAGGGAGTGCGCCTGCAGGTCGAGCATGTCGAATGTGCCTACCAGCGCGGAACATCAAGCGGTTGGCCGTTGATGCTGATATCAGAGCTCCGGATGGAGATTCCTGCTTCTTCGGACCACAGCATGAACTCAATCAGCCAAAGCGCCGCAGCGTGATCGTTGGCAGCTTTCCGTAGGCCGTCCGGCCGCGAAGAACCATTCATGCCCCAGCGGTGGAACTGCACGTAATGATGCGGCCCGACCTGGCTATCGACGTCGAACGTCAAAGAAGAAACTGAACCGTCTCTAACGTGGGGAAATCCCCTTCTGCTCCCACGCTTTTAACGCCGATAATCTACATTATGTAAAGTAGTAATCTGCGTATTGCATCAGATGAATCAATTCGCCCCAATCCCCTGGAGACTCAAGGAAGTTCTCATCGTGGGCGATGACCGTGCAAGGAGTCGGTAGCGTAGCTCGCTTGTTCGTAAGCGCAAAGATCGTCAGATACGCCGATAACCTGAAGACGTGAAGCCTGACGGGCTAGAGTCATCGGAGCGCGCAGTAATCAATCAGAGAGGCTCCGGTATGGACCCGTACCAGCAGAATCAACCGCCATACCCTCCGCACCAGCCTCGGCAGCCGTACCCGCCCCAAGGGCAATACCCACAGGGGCAGTATCCGCATCAGCCATACTATCGTCCACCTCAGCCTCAGTGGCAGGGATCACCTCAGCCAAAGAAGAGTGAGAAGAAGTTTTGGTGGATACTCGGCAGCATCGCGGCGGCGGTGACTCTGCTCACCATTCTTGCCTCCGCTGGATGCTCCGCTCTCGCCCAGGAGCTCAACAACGGCGGAGGCTCTCAGGCGGAGAAGGCCAGTAAGATGGTTGCTCGCGTTGACAACGTGCCGGAGAGTGACTGGACTGAGACGTTCCGTCAGAACCCCAAGGTTGATCCTGGCTGTCTCTCCATTGACACATCTTGCCTGAAGCTCACTGCAGCATGGTCGGTCGATCACCAAGTCAGCCTCACCGAAGTGGCCAGCCGATTTGGAATGGAGGGAGTCTCAGATGGATCACCCTCAGGCAACTCCACCGGCTGTCTCACGAGAGAAGATAAAGCTGTTAGCAAAGAATCTCTCTGCATCGATGAGTCGCCTGACGCTCCGGGCACCTACCTCGTCACCATCAGGATGGAGCGCGACTACCATCAAAAGCCCGTATCACCGGCCCCCCGGGCCTGGTGAATCCTGTCTAGCGTTGACTGGTCGGCGGAGACCCTCGCGGACTCGCTGGAACGCGGCATTTTGGTTTCCGACACTGCGCTGAACCGCAGGTTCAACCGCTACTGCGAAGACCCGGGCCTCTCCCCCGCCCTGGTCATCTACTCGCTGCGCCGGGCCATGGATTCCAGCGTCCGGGATGCACGAAAGTCCGGGGACTGGAGCAAAGGCGCCGTTCGCCCGAATCTCGACTGCCAACTCGATTTTCGTCAATAGCGTTTACGGCGGGGCCCCTTCACTGTCGAACAAGCGGCAAAGCATCACGGCCGGCGTGCAAGCCGGAGATACGCCGCAATCAAGCGGGGGACGACGACGTATACGGCGACGGGGACCACGATGAGCGTGATTGCCAGGGCCCGAAGCACAGACGGCCATGGCCCGATCAACGGTGTGAGCGCCCACTGGCTGAGCGCGACGAGCGGAAAGATGGCGGTCCATGTGATGGCCGCCCGCTCATGGATTGTCGGCGGGGTGGGTGTTCGCGCCGGGGTTGGTGTTGTGGCGTACATGGGGGGCTCCTTACGGTCTGTATGCCCTTTCTGATGCCTTTACAGTAGGTCTCGACAGCTGGCTGAGACATCGGGGCGGCTACTCAAGTGCCTACTCATTTAGGGGATAGACACACTTCTCCCCTGCCGCAGATACTGATGGCATGGCCAGGAGAACCCATGCCCTGGGACCCAGGGCGCGTGCGCCGGGGCGTCTCCCGGCGTCTCCCAGCAGCTTCATAGGCCGCGTCGACGAACTAGCCGCCATCAATAACGCTCTCCTGTCGAGCCGCCTCGTGACGCTGGCCGGCCCCGGGGGTGTCGGGAAGACACGCATAGCACTGGCCGCGGTGAGCGCCGCCGGCGATCGCTTTGGTCATCCGGTATTCGTGGACCTCACCCGAATCCCAAAAGGAGCCCCAGTCGCGCTATCCGTCGCGGAGGCCGTGGGCCTTCGCGGTGTCAAGAGGGAGGGCGCCCTCAACGCGATCCTGTGGTGGCTCGACGGCGGGGAGCGCGTACTCCTCATGCTGGACAACACGGAGCATGTCCTTGAGGAGACGGCTGCCCTTGTGGCCGAGCTCCTGGAGGGCGCCTTGGACTGTACCGTTCTGGTGACGACCCGAGAGCCGCTGCGCATTTCGGGTGAGCGTATCGTCCCGGTAGGGCCCATGCTGGACGACGACGCCGAGGCTCTCTTCTGGGAGCGCGCGCAGGCAGTTCGGCCGTCACTTACGGTTTCCCCGGAATCCCGCTCCGCCTCCCGCGAACTGTGCGCACGTCTGGACCGGCTGCCGCTCGCCCTTGAGTTGGCAGCTGCTCGTATGTCCGTCATGACGCCGGCGGAGATGCTGCCCCTACTCGAGCGCCCCTTGCATGCTCTTGGATCCGGACCTTCCACAGGGCCGGCCCGCCACCGCAGCCTGAGAGCCTGCATCGCCACAAGTGTGGACCCACTTGGGGAGCACGAGCGCGCCGCGTTCGAGGCGTGCGCCGTCTTCGCGAGTCCGTTCGACGCACCCGCGGCGGCCGCCGTCGCGGGTGCGTCGCTGGAGAACCTCGAAGACCTCGTGGCCCGATCCCTGCTCCAGCCGTCCTTCGACGCTGCAGGCCACACGGTCTTCCGACTTCTAGAGAGCCTGCGGGAGTTCGCTCGCGACGGGCTCAACCGCGAACGGCTCACGGAGGTGCAGAGGCGCCACCTTGCGTGGATCGCGGCAGAGTTCAGCGCCGACAGGCCATTGAGCGTGATGGAGAGCTCACGCAACGGGCAAGCCGTCGATCGTCTGCCGGATCTCCGGGCGGCTCTCGACTTCGCGGTCGTTGCCGCACCTGCCGAGGGCCTTCAGGTCATGGGCGCAACGCGCGAACTGTGGTTCCGCTATGCCCAGGACGAAGGACTTTCCCGGGCCACTAGTCTTCTTCAACGCCATCCAATGCATGATGATGCGCGGGCTCAAGGCCTGATAACGGCTTCCGTCTGCCACACGTCGCGGCAGGAGACCGAGGCCGGGAACCGGCTGGCTGCGGAGGCGCTTGCCATTCTTGAACCAGGTTCGGCAGGGGCAGGCGCCGCCTTCTTCTATCAGGCCATCGCCCGCTGTCTTGCCAAAGACACCGAAGGTTGTATCGAGTCGTGCGAGGCGGCTCTGGACGTATATACAGGGCTCGGTGACGTAGCCGGACAGAGCAGGGCCATCGGCATGCGGGGAATGGCGGCGGTGTGGGCACATCGCGACGAGGAGGCAATAGGTATCCTCATTCGGGCTTTGGACCTTGCCGTTTACGCGGGGGACCTCTGGGCGCAGGGTCAGATCCTCACCTACCTGGGCCTTGCCGAGTCGAATCGGGGCCGCCCTGCCATGGGCCGGGCAAGGCTTTTCGAAGGGGTGGACGCCTTCGCCCGGGTGGGCGATATATCCTACCGCGGAGTCGCGCTCGCCCGCCTCGCGGCGCTCACTGTGCTCCGGGACCCGGCGACGGCGGTGCGAGCTGCCGCCGCGACGACCCGCCGGGAGGGTGCCGGCGGAAGATTCCACGAGATTGCGCTTGCCGACTTCGACCACGTGCGGTCGTCCGCTGAGCTGCTGCTCGGACCGCAGGGCTTCGCGGCGGCATGGGAGGCCGGGGAGAAGCTCTCCTTCGCTGAGGCCGCGGAGGAGCTCCGGGCCGTCGAAGGTGTGCTGCAGCCGGACATGCTCACGCCCCGCGAGTTCGAGATCGCCGAGCTTGTGCGCAGAGGCCTCGGCAATGCGTCCATCGCGAGGCAGCTCTCGCTCTCGGCGCGGACCGTGGAGAACCACGTCGCTCATGCCCTGACAAAGCTGGGACTGCACAGCCGCGCTGCCTTGGCTGTCTGGGCTGCCGAACACCGGAAGCCTGACTAGACCTTGGCGAAGCCAGTCGGCGAACCGTCGTCGACGCCGAGAAGCAGCACGGTCTATTGAATAGTTCCGTGTCGAATGTGCACGATGACCAGTAACCGTTGATTACAGCACTTCGTTGACTCCCCTGCTCCCACAGTCACTTCCGTTAGGGTGTGTCTGTAATGGAACGGTTCCTGATACTCCTAGCCTTGGTTCTTGTCGGACTGGCCGTGGCAGCAGCTGGACGCTTTCGCCTTCCCGTGAAGGAGGGATCCCGCACGGATCAGTTCTTCGTGCGGTTTCAGCTGCGGCCTATCCAGCGCTGGACCCGGCCTGTTTCATTCCTGACTGAACTTCCACCAACTCAGCCAACACCCCTGTGCAACGGAGGCAATCGTCCAAGTGCCGGCGAACTTTCTCCTGGGCGGCCTGGCGCACGGCATTTCTGACGTATTTACCCAGGTAGCGCGAAAAGTCCGTGCAGGGGTCCGTAGCTGATTCCTGCACGTGTTTTTGCAGGTACGCCTGGCGGAGACCCTCACGTGCCCGGATGAGCAATGACGAAACAGCGTTTGGAGTCAGCTCCATGGCCCGTGCCGCTGCAGCCGGCTTCATGCCCTCAACGTCCACCTGCCAAAGTACGGTCTGCCAGCGGGATGGCAGGGAACGGAAAGCCAGCATAAGGATCGTGTTCTCGAAGTCTTTGAGAACAGGATCATCATCAATTGCCACGACCTGACTCACAACGCCATTCACCGTCGCCGATGCCCGCCTGCTCTGCAGATTGCGGCGGTGCGACATTCGCCGAACGGTGGTCAACAAATAGGCCTTGAATGAGTCCGCCGGTCCCCTGCCGTCCAGCAGCGATTTTAGGATCGATGCAAACGCCTCGGAGACCACATCGTCAGCGTCCGTTGGATTATCTGATTCAGTCCGGGCGACATAGGTGGCAATGCCGTGGTGCCGGCGAAAAAGTTCCTCGTAGGATCCAGAGTCACCCCCGCGCACGGAAGCAAGCAGAAAGGGCTCACTCTCGCCCGCCGCTAATGGGTGCGTGCCCGCTCCCCTCCCCTGCTGACTTTGTTCAGGTTTCAGAAGCACTTGTACTTGCTGAGCCGTCATGGAAGATTGGACGCGGCCGAACGGCAGGACGGGAGCAAGCATGGCTGCCTTCCGAAGTGTTTGAGTGGTGACGCCTAGAATCTAGGCAGCAAGTGATTGGTCACACTCAAAACGCAGGCAATTTGTTGGAAGTAGACGTTCCATGCAGGATTTCGACTTTGATGAACGGGACCTCAAACTCCTGCATGCCCTCCAGATCCGCCCCCGGGCACCATGGACGGCCTTGGCATCTGGTGTGGGTGCCGATGCAGTCACCTTGGCCCGACGTTGGAATTTTCTTTCCGGTGAAGGGCTGGCATGGGTAGCGACCTACCGTGGGCTCGGGTCCAAAGTCGCCTTTGCCCTGGTGGAAATTGAGTGCTCACCTGCCAGCATGGCAAGCGTGACCGAAGAGCTTGCGGCCGATCCGGATGTGCTCTCCATGGATCACACCGCAGGTGGCAGGGACATGGTCATCACTGTCATGAGCCGCGATGACGCCTCCCTGGGACGTTTCGTTTTGGACCGCTTGCCAGCCGTCAAACGAATCCGCAGTACAAGAACCCATCCGGGCATCAATCTGCTGGCGGACGCCCGCAGCTGGCGGTTGCGCTCTTTGCAGGAGCACGAGGTAAAACTCATAGAGCGTGAAGCACCCCAACCAAGTCCGGCCGCGAAGGGTGCATCGGCAGATCTGGAAGAGCAACTTTTTGGGATTCTGCGCGCTGATGGTCGAGCCTCGATAACTGAAATATCCCAAAAGTTGGGAATCAGCCCACCGCGCGCGAAGAGCGCTCTAGGCGCAGCCCTGGCTCAGGATCGGATCGTTGTCCGGCTGGAAATGGCCCGCACGTTATCGCCTTGGCCCGTAAACGTTTGGTACTTCCTCCGCGTGCCAGCCACGCAGGCGGAGGCAGTAGCGGGCCGGTTGGTCGGTCTCGGAGAAGTGCGTCTGGTCGTCACCACAGGTGGGCTGTATTCAATTGTGATGTCGGTGTGGCTTCGCCGTCTCGATGACATGACCATTCTCGAACGGCAACTGGGTGAGAAGTTGCCCATGGTGGAAATCATGGATCGTTCAGTCGTACTGCGAACACCTAAGCATGTTGGCATCATGCTGGATCCCTCTGGCCGCCGCATCATGTAAAGGCCGGAATGGGAATGCCCCGTCCAACGCGAGTCGGACGAGGCATTCGTTTACTCAGTGTTCCGCGCGTCTGCTACTGCTCCTGTTGTTGCGCTCCTGCAATATTGACCAACCAAGCAATCCCGAACTTGTCCACACACATCCCGAAGGTGTCACCCCACGGTGCGCTTTCAAGTGGCATGGTGACGGTACCGCCGTCGGCGAGTTTGTCCCAGTAACCACGAAGTTCGGCTTCATCCTCGGACTGGCCGCTTAGTGACACCGAGATGTTGTTGCCCGGGTTGTAGTCCATGCCGTTCGGCGTGTCGGCAGCCATCAGCGTCAGACCGTTGGGTGTTACCAGCATTGCGTGCATGACCTTCTCCGCTTCGGCGGGGTCTTCGCTTGCCTGATATTCGCCGAAAGTGCTGAGCGTCAGTTCGCCACCGAAGACAGACTCGTAGAAGTTGATTGCGTCCCTGGCATTATCGCGGAACGAGATATATGGGTTGAGGCGGGTTGTCATTAGTCAGTTCTCCTCATGGTTGTGATAGGTGCGCACGTCACCGTGCGGTAATGCTAGCAGCGCCCAAGGCGCCTGTCCCCCGAACTTCAGTCGCCGTCGTACGCCTTTTGCAGAACGTTGATATCAAGCTTCCGCATCTTCAACATGGCTTCCATTGCCCGCTGGGAACCTGCTGGATCCGGACCATTCAACAGGCTCGGCATCCCAGCAGGGACGATCTGCCATGACAAGCCAAACTTGTCCTTCAGCCATCCGCACTGGCTTTCTTCTCCCCCTCCTTCCAAGAGCGCATTCCAGTAACGGTCCACCTCGTCCTGCGAATCGCAGTTCACCACGAGGGAAACTGCTTCGTTGAAGGTGAAAGCGGGTCCCCCGTTCAAAGCCATGAACCGCCGTCCTTCAATCTCAAAGTCCACGGTAAGAACCTGTCCGCCTGGACCCGGCATCGATGTCAGGATGGACGAATCATCAAATGTCGATGTGTAGAACTCCGCCGCCTCTGCCGCCCGGCCGTCAAACCACAAACAGGTGGAAATCTTCTGCATTCTGCAAGTCCTCCAGGATCGTGAGGAACCACTTGTCCCCCGACTGAGGCTAGTCCTGTGGGTTCCACCACACAACGGCGCCCGACGGCGGCTGTCACCTGACGCGTTATGCGCACCGGCGCGGGGCCTGCTGATCAAGCAAGAGTTAGTCGCCTGCCGTCCTGATCCGGCTGACCAGGCCTACGGTATTGGCCTCGCTGTCCTGGATGAAGGCCATCCATTCCTCTGAGTCTGCCGGTCCGAGGAGGTCATCCTCATGGGTGAAAATTATGTGGGGCTCCGAAATGATCTTGACGCCTTTGCTCCTCAACGCCGCCACTGTGCCGTGAAGGTCTCCAACCTCGAAATAGAGCAAGGATGACGGCGCTCCTTTCTCCAGCAGAAGCCGCACACCACCAACGTCAAAGAAGAGGAGCCCGGGAGGGTCGTACAAGGCCTTCGGCTCGGCGCCCAGCAGTGCAGCGTAGAAGGCCGCCGCCCGCTTCAGGTCTTCGGCATGCTGGGCCACTTGAACGAATCGCATGATCTCCTCCATTAATTGGGGTGCGTCGTTTGTTCCTGCCTGTCATCGTGGCCGCAGCAGAAACCAAGCGCAAGAGAGAGCCTGCGGGACGTCAACTTCGCGCCAGCACTTCCGCCCCGATAATGTCAGAACATGCCATCACCGCTTAGATCCTGGATTCCTGCTGCCGCCGCCGACCTCTTGTTGATTCTTGTCTTCGCCGCGATCGGCCGCGACGCCCATGCCCGGGGAGACATCATCACAGGCGCCTTTGTCACGGCCTGGCCCTTCCTCGCTGGTGCCGGCGTTGCCTGGCTGGTCGCGAGGGTTTGGCGTGCGCCCTATGCCCTCTGGCCTTCGGGCATTTTCGTCTGGATGGGTGCCGTAGTGATCGGCATGGTGCTCAGGGCGGTAACTGGCCAGACGGTGGTGTTGCCCTTTGTCATCGTGGCACTTATCAGTCTGGGTGTTTTCCTGCTCGGCTTCCGCGCCATCCTCGCGTTAATTCGGCGCACGTCACGCAAGCGCCAGTCCAAGGTCTGAAAGGCCCCTGCATCTCCTATGTACTAGGCTGAAGTGCGTCCGCAATGAAGCTTTTCCGGAAAGGCCCCACGTGATCACTGCTTTCGTCCTGATCAAGACCGATGCTTCGCGCATTCCGGAAACCGCCGAGCAGATTTCGGCCATCCAGGGCATCAGTGAAGTCTATTCCGTCACTGGAGAATGGGACCTGATCGCTGTAGCCAGGGTGTCCAAGCATGAAGACCTCGCGGACGTCATCGCTGACCGCCTGTCGAAAGTGGATTCAGTAGTCCACACCACTACTCACATAGCGTTCCGTGCCTATTCCCAGCACGATCTCGACGCCGCCTTTGCGTTGGGATTCGAATAGGGTCAGGGACCCCTGAAGATCACGATTCGAAGCGGCAGCGCAGTCTGGCGACCGCACAGTCCGCCGAGGCTGTGGCTAGTCTTTGGAACTCTGGCTAAGGGCGATCCACTTAGTCAGGACGCCGGCGGCCTTACCTGAATCCACGGACTCCGCTGCCAGTGTGAAGGCAACCCGCATACGTTCCAAAAGGTCGCCGTCGGCGTTCAGATCAACGGACACCAAGCCAGCGGCGGCATTCAAGAGGACAGCATCACGCACAGGACCTGTCTTGCCATCAAGGACCTCACGTACAACCACTGCATTTGCGGCGGCGTCCCCGCCCCGCAGATCCGCAACGGTGGACGGTTCGATACCGAGCTCAGCGGGTGAGAACACCTGTTCAGTGACAGTTCCGTTCCTTATCTCCCAGACAGTCGATGGCCCCGTGGGCGTCAATTCGTCCAGTCCATCGTCACCACGGAACACGAGGCCGCGGCTGCCGCGACGGGCAAGGACGCCCGCCACCAGAGGAGCCATCCGGGCGTTGGCGACGCCAACTGCCGAAGCCTGAACATGAGCAGGATTTGTCATGGGGCCGAGAAAATTAAAGGCCGTGGGCACAGCCAACTCCCGCCGGGGTACTGCAGTATGACGGAACGAGGGATGGAAAACCTGCGCAAAGCAGAAGGTGATTCCTGCCTCCTCCGCATTCCGGGCAACCTGGTCAATCGAAAGGTCCAGGCGGACACCCAAGGCTTCCAATACATCGGCAGAACCGGACGTCGACGACGCCGCCCGGTTGCCGTGTTTGACGACCTTCGCGCCCGCACCGGCTGCCACAAGGGCTGCCATGGTGGAGATGTTGACGGTGTTAAGCCTGTCCCCGCCCGTTCCCACGATGTCCAGCTTTTCACCGGAGATCTGTATGGGGTTGGCATTCTGAAGCATGGCCTCCACAAGGCCGGTCAGTTCTTCCACCGTTTCGCCCTTGGCACGCAGGGCAACCAGGAAGCCCGCGATCTGCGCGGGAGTCGCTTCGCCGGCCATGATCGTGTTCATGGCCCACTCAGTATTGCCCACTGCAAGGTCGTCGCCGTTGATCAGTGCTGAGATGAGCCCTGGCCAGTTATTGCTGGCTGCAGGTGCCGATGCCGGAGAAGTCACCCCTTGATGCTATCGACCGGGCTGCACGGATGACCAATGTGAACCGGACCGGGAACTTTTCCGCGCGATTTCGCGTCTTTGTAGAAAAAGTCTCCCGAATCGGTGGTTTGCATTGGGAACTCTGGACTTTTACAGACATAATGTCCTTGTGACATCTGCGACCCATGCCCCCAGTACCCCGGCGCACCCGACGCTGAACCGCCCCAATCTGGTTTCTGTTGGAACCGTTGTTTGGCTGTCCAGTGAGTTGATGTTCTTCGCCGGTCTCTTTGCCATGTACTTCACCCTGCGCTCCACATCAGGACTGATGTGGGCCGAGGAGTCGGCCAAGCTCAACTTCCCGTTTGCGCTCGTTAACACGATCGTCCTCGTGGCCAGTTCCTTTACTTGCCAGATGGGCGTTTTCGCCGCTGAGCGGCTTGAACCGCGCCGCACCGGCGGCCCCCTGCAGTTCACCCGCTGGGGCATGAGCGAATGGTTCGTCCTCACCTTCATCATGGGTGCCTTCTTCGTAGCCGGACAGACCACGGAATACGCGATGCTCGTCTCGGAGCACGTATCCCTGTCGTCCAATGCCTACGGTTCCGCCTTCTACATGACTACGGGCTTCCATGGCCTTCACGTCATCGGCGGTTTGATCGCGTTCCTGTTCATTATTGGCCGCGCGTTTGCAGCCAAGAAGTTTGGGCACTTTGAAGCGACATCCGCGATCGTCACCTCGTACTACTGGCACTTCGTGGACGTCGTCTGGATTGGCCTCTTCCTGGTCATCTACGTCCTGAAGTAGCCCGGCTTTGACTCTTTTTCTACAAGAGGCAGAATTTCAAGAAGCGGCTCGCGGAGCCGACGCAGGATCGAATAAAGGAACCACCACGTGAAGGCACTCTCGCAGAAGCGACGTCACCCACTGGCAGCCATTGCGCTGCTGCTGATGGGCCTCCTCCTCACTGGTGGGCTGTACGCCGTTGCCACATCTGTCAACCAGGCCAAGGCCGACACCACCAGCTACAGCGCAAGTGACGTAGAGCAAGGCGGCAAATTGTTTGCCGCCAACTGCGCCACTTGCCACGGCATGGGTGCAAGCGGAACCAAGGACGGCCCCTCGCTGGTCGGCGTGGGCGCCGCAGCAGTTGACTTCCAGGTTGGCACCGGCCGCATGCCCATGCAGATGAATGGCCCCCAGGCGCAGAAGAAGCCCGTTCAGTTCAACGAGGAGCAGACCAGCCAGCTGGCCGCTTACGTTGCATCGCTCGGCGCAGGCCCTGCGATTCCGGAAGAACACCTCCTTGACGAAAAGGGAGATGCAGCCAAAGGTGGCGAGCTCTTCCGCGTCAACTGCGCCATGTGCCACAACGCTGCCGCAGCCGGCGGCGCCCTGACGCGCGGCAAGTTTGCTCCCGCGCTGGCAGATGTCACAGGAAAGCACATTTACGAGGCCATGGCCACGGGTCCGCAGAACATGCCTGTGTTCAACGATTCGAACGTCTCACCCGAAGGTAAGCGCGACATCATCACCTTCCTCAAGACCATCGAAGCCAACGGCTCACCTGGCGGTGCCGATCTCGGCGCCCTTGGCCCGGTGTCTGAAGGCCTCTTCGTCTGGGTTGCCGGCTTGGGCGTCATCATCGCCTTCACCATCTGGCTGACGTCACGCACGTCATAGTCCGGACGAGACAACAAACTTCTGCTGCATGTTCAGCAGTTTCGAACTGAAAATTAACTCGGCCCAGGCCGAGACAACGAGAGAAGGATGAGGCGAATTATGGGCAACCATAGTGACGGCAGTCCGAACCACTCGGGCACCGTAGCTACGGCTGGTCAGAATGAAGTGGAGAAGTTCCAGGATCCTGGGCTTCCTCCGCATCGTTTGCGCCTGGCTGACACGGACCCGGTAGCCGCAAAGCGAGCCGAGCGTCAGGTAGCCATTTTGTTTGGCACCTCTGTCATCGGTACGCTGATCTTCCTGGTGGCGTACTTCGCCATCGATTTGGGCGACGATTCGACGATTGCAAACATCCGTACCCAGAACCTGCTCCTGGGCCTGGGCACGGCGTTCGCAATGCTTGGCATCGGCACCGGCATCGTGCACTGGGCCAAGGCCCTGATGCCCGATCACGAGGTGTCGGAAGAGCGCCACGCTATCCGTCATGAGGAAGATCGCCAGGCTGCGGTGCGCATCGTCGACGACATCGTCGAGGAAACCGGCATTAAGCGTCGCCCGCTGATCCGCAACACCCTTCTTGGTGCCGTTGCCCTTGCTCCGCTCCCTGCTCTCGCTATTTTCGGCGACCTGGGACCGCGTCCTGATGACAAGCTCGCACACACCATGTGGGCTCCTGAAGGTGGCAAGC
Source organism: Arthrobacter sp. 21a14 (assembly GCA_050627125.1). Taxonomy (GTDB): domain Bacteria; phylum Actinomycetota; class Actinomycetes; order Actinomycetales; family Micrococcaceae; genus Arthrobacter. Next base: position 3,698,127 of record CP192487.1, read on the forward strand.
TCAAGCGACTGACCCGCGACCCCGATGGCACTCCCATCAAGGCTTCGGATGTCACCATCGGTTCGGCCTTCCACGTCATTCCCGAAGGTCTCAACGAACTTCACGAAGGCAAGCTGAACGAAAAGGCCAAGGCCGTCGTTCTGCTGATGCGTCTCGATCCCAACTCGCTGAACCCCTCCGAGGGCCGCGAGAACTGGAGCTACAACGGCATTGTTGCTTACTCCAAGATCTGCACCCATGTTGGTTGCCCGGTTGCTCTTTACGAGCAGCAGACACACCACCTTCTGTGCCCGTGCCACCAGTCCACGTTTGACCTCACGCAGGAATGCAAGGTCATCTTTGGACCGGCCAGCCGTCCGCTCCCCCAGCTGCCCATCGCAGTTGACGCAGAAGGCTACCTCGTCGCTACCAGCGACTTCAAAGAACCTGTAGGACCGAGTTACTGGGAGCGTGACGAGCATGAGCGCCTCATCAACAGCTGAAGCCCCCTTCGTAGCGAAGACAAAAGTTGGCCGTTTCACTGATTTCGTGGACGAACGTGTAGGTGGCTCCGGCATCCTGCGCGAGTTCGGCCGCAAGGTCTTCCCGGACCACTGGTCATTCATGTTCGGTGAGGTGGCGCTGTATTCCTTCGTCATCCTCCTGATGTCGGGTACATTCCTGACTTTCTTCTTCGATCCCTCGATGGCTGAAACCCACTACCAGGGTTCCTACACGCCGTTGTACAACGTCGAAATGTCCGTGGCCTACAGCTCATCGCTGAACATCTCCTTCGATGTCCGCGGTGGCCTCTTCATGCGCCAGGTGCACCACTGGGCGGCACTGCTGTTCGTGGCCTCCCTGGGTGTCCACATGCTGCGCGTCTTCTTCACCGGCGCGTTCCGCAAGCCGCGTGAAATGAACTGGGTAGTGGGCGGCGTCCTGCTGATTCTGGCCATGGCTGCCGGCTTCACAGGCTACTCCCTCCCCGATGACCTCCTTTCCGGCAACGGTCTGCGCATCATCGATGGCGTTATCAAGTCCATTCCGGTCATTGGTACCTACATCTCGTTCTTCCTCTTCGGCGGAGAATTCCCGGGCACAGCGATCATTGGTCGTCTCTATGTGCTTCATATCCTTCTGGTTCCGGCCCTGATTCTGCTCATGATCGTGATTCACCTGTTCATGGTTGTAGTGCACAAGCACACGCAGTACCCCGGCCCGGGACGCAACGACGGCAACGTCGTCGGTTACCCCCTTGGCCCGGTTTACGCTGCCAAGGCTGGCGGGTTCTTCTTCATCGTCTTCGGCGTCCTGGCCCTTATGGCAGCTGCCTTTACGATCAACCCGATCTGGAACTACGGTCCTTACGACCCCTCTCCGGTTTCCGCCGGTACCCAGCCTGACTGGTACATCGGATTTGTTGACGGCGCACTTCGCCTCATGCCTGGCGTCATCAACAACTTCCACTTTGAATACATCATCTTCGGACACACGCTGACGCTGAACGTCCTGTTGCCGGCACTCGTGCCCGCGGGCATCATCTTCACCGTGCTGTTCATGTACCCGTGGATCGAACGCTGGGTAACCAAGGACAACCGTGAGCACCACGTCCTTGACCGTCCCCGCAACGCACCCACCCGTACCGCGATCGGTGTTGCAGGCTTCACTTGGTACTGCGTCATGTGGGCAGCGGCAGGCTCGGACCTCATCGCAACGCACTTCCATGTATCCCTGAACGATGTCACGTACTGGTTGCGCACACTGTTCTTCATCGGCCCTATCCTCGCTTTCATCGTGACCAAGCGAATCGCACTCGCTCTGCAGCGTAAGGACCGCGAGATCGCCCTCCATGGGCGTGAGACCGGCCGTATCGTACGGCTCCCCCACGGTGAGTTCATCGAGGTACACGCTCCCCTGGACGAGTACAAGCGCTATAAGCTCGTTGGATTCGAATCTCCGGTTCCGTTGCCGGCGACGCCGAACGAACACGGTGTCGTAACCCGCAAGGAAAAGCGGCGTGCAGCGCTCTCCAAGTGGTTCTTCGAAGACCGTGTTGCTCCGGCAACTCCTGCGGAACTCGAAGCAGCACACGCGCATGGCCACCACGAGGCCATCGAAGCTGGCGCGGACCAGAAGAGTCTCAGCCACTAGTTCCAGATTGAAACAAGGAAGGGCACGATCCACACGGATCGTGCCCTTCCTTGTTGTATTTGCCATTTGTGAGGGGGCCGTTACGGACCGACGCCGGCACTATTGACTTCGGTAACCGGAGGAATAGTTGCGTGTGGGCCGGACCCCTGGTCGCTGCAGCGGAACCCAGAGCTTGTAGCGGTCTGCCCGGTAGTACGAAACGGAGTAGTCCACCATAGCCCGGGCCACGAAGGCATGACGCTGGATCTTTAGCAGGGGTGAGCCCACGTCCACGTTCAACAGTCTCGCCGTTGAAGGGGATGCGGCGGTCGCCTCGATCATGTCCTCTCCCCATTCCATGACCAACCCGAAGCGTTCGCTGAGGACGTTGTAGAGCGACGTGGGCGGCGCCTCATCCAAGAGCCCCGGGACGCGGTGTGCCGGGATGAAGTTCTCGTCGACGCTCATGGGCTCGTTGTCGGCCAGCAGCAACCGCCTGAAACGGACCAAGGGCGTGCCCTCCTCCAGCTGAAGCTCCCGCGCCAGAAAAGCACTGGCAGCAATCTGCTCAAAGCTCAACACCTTGGCAGCCGGAACCATCCCGCGTCGTTGCATCTCCTCGCTGTATGAGGTCAACTTCACTTGGAGATCAAGTTTGGGCTTCTTGACGAACGTACCGAGTCCCACCACCCGCTCAATGACTTCCTCGCCCACCAAGGCATCAATGGCTTGCCGTACGGTCATCCTCGCAAGGCCGAACCTTAGCGAGAGGTCCCGCTCAGAGGGCAGCGACGAACCAGGCGGACACGACTGGGCTATGAAACTCCTCAATATCTCCCGTAGCTGGATGTAAATAGGAGTGCTGCTGGTCCGGTCGATTTCACCGGCGATACTCGCGGCTTCAGGCATGACGAGCGCCCAACATCAAATGAGTCATGCCTTAAGGGTAGATCAGCCAGAGCACAGGTCTAGACCAGCCGCACTGCGCGATATGGAGAGCAGGCCAGGCGGCGGCTACGCTTGTATGGATCAAATTTCACGGACGGATATTCCGTCTTAGCAAAGGAGCTGGCTTGCCGGAGCAGAAATCCTTCGTCGCAGCAGAAATAGGCTTGCATGCGCGAGCGGCAGCGGTGTTTGTCCGGGCCGTAACTGACACTGGCCTGCCAGTCACGATAAGGAAGCCCGATGGGCCGCCGGTAGACGCACGCTCCCTCTTGGAAGTCATGACAGAAGACTTTGGCCATGGCTGCGAGGTACTCCTGGAGGTGGCTCTGGACGCCCTCCAAGACGACCAAAGTGTCTCCGCCGCTCGTAATGCCCTCCTCGGCCTTTCTGCCGTTCTGGAGGGCACCGAAGCTCGATTGAAGGCCCAGTGACAGCTCTGGACTATCTAGAAATGGCCAGCGACCCACGCTAGAGACAGCATAACGACGTCGGGCCCCACCAAAAGGTGGGGCCCGACGTCGTTATGCTGTTTTGCTGCTAGTGGGCGTGGTCGCCACGGCTGTATTCGAAGACCCAGCCGACCAGTGCCACAACGGCAAGTCCGCCCGCGATGAAGGTGATCCAGAAACCCACCGCAAGGCCCAGGAAACCGCTTGCGCACGCAATACCGAGAACCAGCGGCCACCAGCTCCAGGGGCTGAAGTGCCCCTGTTCGCCCGCGCCCTCGTGAATTTCAGCATCAGGGCGGTCTTCTGGACGCATGCCAATCCGCTTGCCAGTAAAGCCAAGGTAAGCGCCGATCATGCCTACGAGACCGCCAACCAGGAGAATACCCAGAACGCCGACCCACTCATGCCATTCCGTCAGGAAGCCATAGGCGATGGCGACCGGGATGAAGAAGAATGCTCCTGCTCCAAAGAGCCACGATTCAATTTTCACTTGCGAACGTCCTTCTGGTCGGCGTTGCCCAGCAGCACTGCTGCGGGGTCCGGGGACTGGGCGGTGTGGACCTGGGCCAACTCAGGGTGGTGCAGGTCCAGTGCCGGGCGCTCAGAACGGATACGAGGCAGGGAGGTGAAGTTGTGGCGCGGCGGCGGGCAGGAAGTTGCCCATTCCAGCGATGCACCGAAGCCCCAGGGGTCATCAACTTCTACCTTCTTGTTGCTGCGCCAGGTGATGTAGACGTTCCAGAAGAACGGCAGCAGCGAGGCCCCAAGGACGAAGGACGAGATCGTGGAGAACTGGTTCATCCAAGTGAAGTTGTCCTGCGGCATGTAGTCGGCATAACGGCGGGGCATACCCTCAACACCCAGCCAGTGCTGGATCAGGAAGGTGCCGTGGAAGCCAAGGAATAGAAGCCAGAAGTGAATCTTGCCCAGACGCTCGTTCAGCATCTTGCCTGTCCACTTCGGCCACCAGAAGTAGAAGCCGGCGAACATGGCGAACACAACCGTACCGAAGACCACGTAGTGGAAGTGTGCCACCACGAAGTAGGAGTCCGAGACGTGGAAGTCCAGTGGCGGGGACGCAAGGATAATACCCGTGAGGCCACCAAACAGGAAGGTCACCAGGAAGCCGATGCTCCAGAGCATCGGAGTCTCGAAGGTGATGGAACCCTGCCAGAGAGTACCGATCCAGTTGAAGAATTTCACGCCGGTGGGCACCGCGATCAACATGGTCATGAACGCGAAGAACGGGAGGAGCACGGAACCGGTCACGTACATGTGATGTGCCCAGACGGTGACGGACAGTGCGGCAATTGCGATGGTTGCGTACACAAGGCCCTTGTAACCAAAGATCGGCTTCCGGCTGAACACCGGGAAGATCTCGGACACGATGCCGAAGAACGGCAGGGCGATGATGTACACCTCGGGGTGGCCGAAGAACCAGAAGAGGTGCTGCCAGAGGACGGCGCCGCCGTTTTCGGGGTCGAAGATGTGGGCACCAAATTTGCGGTCCGCACCGAGGGCGAACAGGGCAGCGGCCAACGGCGGGAACGCCATAAGGACGAGGATGGACGTCACCAGGGCATTCCAGGTGAAGATCGGCATGCGCCACATGGTCATGCCGGGGGCACGCATGCAGATGATCGTGGTGATGAAGTTGACGGCACCCAGGATGGTACCGAAGCCCGACAGTGCGAGGCCGAAGACCCACAGGTCACCGCCGACGCCGGGCGTAAAGGTGGTGTTCGACAGTGGCGCATACGCGAACCAGCCGAACGATGCGGCACCCTGCGGAGTGATGAAGCCGGACACAGCAATGGTGGAGCCGAAGAGGAAGAACCAGAAGGCCAGCGCGTTCAATCGCGGGAAGGCGACGTCGGGGGCGCCAATCTGCAGGGGCATGATGACGTTTGTGAAGCCCGCAAACAGCGGTGTCGCGAACATCAGCAGCATCACTGTGCCGTGCATCGTGAACATCTGGTTGTACTGTTCCTTGGTCTGCAGGATCTGCATACCGGGTTCGAACAGTTCTGCACGGATCAACAGCGCCATGACGCCACCGAGGCAGAAGAACACGAAGGACGCGATGAGGTACATGTACCCGATGGTCTTGTGGTCCGTTGAGGTGATCCAGTTGACGACTATGCGTCCCTTGGATTTAGGAACTACGGGAGCCTCTAGGGTCCCGGCGGATTGAGTGTAAGTAGCCACGTCGCTCCCCTTACTTGGTTTCGATCAGGTCCGGGTTGCGGTCGTATTCCGCACCGAGCAGGCCCGTGTTGCCGTCCTGGCGAAGCTTGTCCATGTGGTCCTGGAATTCAGACTCGGAGACAACCTTGACGCGGAACAGCATTTCGGAGTGGTATTCACCGCAGAGTTCGGCGCACTTGCCATCGAAAGTGCCCTCCTTGGTGGGAGTGAACCTGATGTAGTTGGTCTTGCCGGGGATCATGTCCCGCTTCTGCAGGAAGGCCGGAACCCAGAAAGAGTGGATGACATCGCGGGAGTTCAGCTCCAGGTCAACCGACTTGCCAACGGGCAAGTACAGCGTGGGGAGCAGGTCCTTGTTGACCTCGTTGCCGGTCAGGTGGGCCTGAACGCCGGCCTCGTGGAGGTCTTCGTTAATGACCTCGCCCTTTTTGTAGTTGAAGTCCCAGGCCCACTGCTTGCCGCGGACGTCAATGACGACGTCTGCCGGCTGTGAGCGGTCATCGATCGCGCGCTGGTCCTGGTCGGTGAAGTAGAAGAACACCAGCACCATGAACAGCGGAATGGTCAAATAGAAGACCTCAAGCGGCAGGTTGTAGCTGAGCTGCTTCGGGAATCCCGTGGTGCCCTTACGGCGGCGGTAAGCGATGATGCACCAGACCAGGAGGCCCCACGTGATGATACCGACTGCCAAGGCGGCGATCCATGAGTTGACCCAGAGGTCCATGATCCGGTCAGTGTGGTTGGTCGTGCCGCGCTCAGTTGGCAGCCAACCCTTCTCTACCTCTGGTGAACATCCGGTCAAAACCAACGCGCCGGCTAGTGCCAAGCCAGTGATCGAGGTGATCTTTATGCGTCGGCTGCCGGTTCGGTTCTGCGAACTCACAGACGGCCCTTCCTCTTGTTGCTGTCTCCCGGCAGGCCAAAGGCCACCGGGCACACTAAAAGTTTTACTACCCGATGTAGAGCTTACCGCTATGAAGCGGTTTTCGCGCACATGTCGGCGCCGTGGCTCCGAATGCGTTGGAACGCATGCGGAGGGGCGCCGACATGCGGCGATAGCTCACGTCAGTGGAACGAGTCGCCGCAAGCGCAAGACCCGCCGGCGTTCGGGTTATCAATGGTGAAGCCTTGCTTCGAGATGGTGTCCTCAAAGTCGATGCTGGCCCCACTCAGGTACGGGACGCTCATCTTGTCCACTACCACTTCAACGCCGTCGTAGTCACGGACGGCGTCGCCGTCGAGCAGACGCTCGTCGAAGTAGAGCTGGTAGATCAAGCCGGAGCAGCCGCCCGGCTGGACTGCAACGCGCAGACGCAGATCGGTGCGCCCTTCCTGTTCGAGGAGGCTGCGGACCTTGCCTGCTGCGACATCGGTCAGATTGACCTCGTGCGTGGGAAGCTCCTCGTCGGGGACGAGCTGTGCTCCGGTGCTGTTTTCGTTGGTTGCAGTGCTCATTGGCCTACCTTCTTATGACGCTCCTGGCGGCGGCGCCGGAACGCAGCCTGCCCTTACCCAATTACGTACGGGTTATAGCTCCATGCTACGTCGCGCAGACGCTGAGCTATAACTTCTGACGTAACCACGGACCGCATTTACTTGTTCCCGGCGTGCCCCGCCATCCATAAACGACACACCTAAACGCCATTGCGATGCTTAGCGATCAAGGCCTTCGGCATTAAGCCGCGCCAGCATCAGCGACTCCGCCAGCACAGCATGACGGAAATCGCCGATGTGCAGTGATTCGTTGGCACTGTGGGCGCGGGAATCCGGATCCTCTACACCTGTCACCAGAATCTGGACATCGGGATACATCTCGGTCAGGTCGGCAATGAACGGGATGGAACCGCCGATTCCCATTTCCACTGGTTGGACTCCCCAGGCCTCCCCCAGGGCCCAGAGTGCCACCCTGGCAGCTGCTGAGGACGTATCGGTCGCGAAGGCATTGCCCCGCTCCCCCGGCGTGAATGTTACTTCGGCACCGAATGGTGCGCGGGACTCAACGTGGTTCTTCAAAGCCTCCATGGCGGCGTCGGGATCTTGTCCGGGGGCCAGCCGCATGCTGAACTTGGCCCGGGCCGCGGGAATGAGCGTATTTGAGGCAACGGCAACGGCGGGAACATCCATGCCGATGATGGACAGCGCCGGCTTTGTCCACAAACGGGAGCCGATCGTCCCGCTCCCGGCGAGTTTGACGCCGTCGAGCACTGAAGCGTCGGCGCGGTATTCGGCCTCCGTCAGGTCAACCGCAACGTTGTCATTTCCAACAAGGCCGGCCACGGCGATATTTCCTTCGTCGTCGTGGAGGGTCGCGATGAGACGGGACAGCAGGGTGGGGGCGTCCAGCACCGGGCCACCGTACATTCCCGAATGCACCGCATGCTCCAGTACACGGACTTCGAAGGTGCCATCCACGAGCCCGCGAAGGCTGGTGGTCAAGGCGGGAATGCCCACCTTCCAGTTGCTGGAGTCCGCCACCACGATCACATCGGAGCGGAGAAGCTCGCGATGTTCCTCAAGGAATGTCCGAAACGTGGGCGAGCCCGCTTCTTCCTCGCCTTCAAAGAAGAAGGTCACGCCGAGGCCAAACTCATCCCCCAGGACCTGCGTCGCAGCAGCGTAAGCCGCCAGATGGGCCATGATGCCGGCTTTATCGTCAGCCGCGCCGCGACCATAGAGCCGGCCTTCCCGTTCCTCCGCAATGAAAGGCTCGGAGGTCCATAGAGTCCGGTCGCCTGGAGGCTGGACATCATGGTGCGCATACAAGAGAATCGTGGGCTTACCGTCGCGGGCGGGACGGCGGGCGACGACGGCGGGACCGCCGGGCGTTCCATCCAATTTGTCGCAGCGCAGAATTCGGACGTCATCCATTCCCGTTGCCCTTACCAAGGAGGCGACAGCTTCGGCGCTGCGATCCAGTTCGGCGGGGTCGAAGCTTGGCCACGCGATTCCCGGGATACCGACGAGGTCCTTCAAGGAGCCAAGAGTCGCGCTGAATGATTCATCGACTGCTTTAGCCAAAGCGGCTATAACTTCGGAGTGGATGGCCTCGTTGGACGACGGATCCTCAGTGCTGTGGCCGGAGTTCCGTCGCTGATTCTGCGGGATCTCCGCATGTTCTGATGTCATGCCCAAACTTTACAGCTGACCAGGAGACGGCAAAGGAAGGCGCGATGGGCTCCCAGTTCGAAGGACAGCACGGGCTCCCGTAATCTGCGCCACCTTCCTGCGGGGTATTCTGTATGGGTGTTCGGACGCAAAAAGGAAGAGCCCAGCGCTCAAGCAGTAGTTGACCAGGCGCATGCCGCCGCCCAGGAACCGGGTGCCGGAAAGGGCGCCCCTACCCCCAAGCGGAAGGACCAGGAGGCAGCTCGAAAGCGCCCGTTGGTGCCCACTGACCGCAAGGCTTCCAAGGAGGCCGAACGCGTAGCGATTCAGGACCAGCGCCAGAAGATGCGGCAAGCACTGGATACAGGTGACGAAAAGTACCTGCCGTTGAGGGACAAGGGTCCCCAGAAGCGTTTCGTTCGGGATTACGTGGACGCCCGGTTCAGCCTCGGCGAATACCTGATGTTCGGCGCCCTGCTCTTCGTGGTGATCTCGCTGATTATCCCGGCCACCAGTTCACAGATCACCTACGTCCTGGTTGGATTCTGGATCATGTTCCTTGCCGTCTTTGTGGATGTTTTCATCCTTTCGCGCAAGCTCCGCAAGCGCCTGGGCGAGAAGTTCGGCGAAGTCGAGCGCGGATCAGTCTGGTATGGATGCATGCGCGCTCTGCAGTTCCGCAAGCTCCGCCTCCCCAAGCCCCAGGTCAAGCGCGGCCAATACCCCGCTTAGCGCCACGCCGAAGAGGCCCCAACCCACTACTAATACGAAGACCCCGGACCCTTGGTCCGGGGTCTTCGTATTGGGCCTTCGTGTTGGTTCGTTCCTGGGTAGAACGTTTTGACTAGCGCGAGGCCCGCTTCCGGATCTTGACGAGGCCCTTGTTGATGCGTGATGCCCAGAACGGGCCCTCATAGAGGAACGCGGTGTAGCCCTGCACGAGGGTTGCCCCTGCATTCAAACGGTCCTGGACATCCTGGGCTGACTCCACGCCGCCCACTGCAATGAGTACGAGCTGATCTCCCACGGCGTCCTTGAGTCGTCGCAGGACCTCCAGTGATCGCTGCTTCAGCGGGGCTCCTGAAAGCCCGCCGGCTCCCAGTGATTCAACCTTCGCAGCATCAGTGGCGAGGCCGTCCCGGGCAATGGTGGTGTTGGTTGCGATGATGCCGTCCAGCTTGAGGTCAAGCGCAAGCCGGGCGACGTCGTCGATGTCCTCATTGCTCAGGTCAGGCGCAATCTTGACCAGGAGTGGTACATGGCGACCAGCAGCTTCATCTGCAGCATCCCCCACGGCCCGGAGCAGCGGCCGAAGAGTTTCCACGTTCTGGAGCAACCGTAGCCCCGGCGTGTTGGGCGAACTGACGTTGACCACCAGGTAGTCGGCGGCGGGAGCGAGGCTCCGGGCGCTGACGAGGTAGTCTTCTGTGGCCTCATCCAGCTCAACAACTTTCGTCTTACCGATGTTGACACCAATCACGGGTCGTACGTCGGCGTGGAGGCGCTGCAGTGCAGCTTTCGCCGACTTGAGTCGCGGAGCCACTGCTGCTGCACCATCGTTATTGAAACCCATGCGATTGATGACGGCGCGGTCCTCAATCAATCGGAACAAACGCGGCTTTTCGTTGCCCGGCTGCGCCTGCCCGGTGATGGTTCCGACCTCTACATGGCCAAACCCCAGATCGGCCAGCGCTTCGATTCCGTGGCCTTCCTTGTCAAAGCCGGCCGCCAAGCCGAAGGGCGAGGGGAACGTCAACCCAAAAGCTTCGGTTCGAAGGGACGCATCCGGAGCTGTGATCCTGGCAAGAACCCGGCCTGCACCGGTGCGGTGGGCCGCCCGGATCGCTTGAAAGCCGATCTTGTGTGCTTTCTCGGCATCCATCCAGGAGAAGGCGAGCTTGAAGAAGGTGGGGTAAACACGCATGGTCCTAGTTTTCCGGTTTACTGACAACTCACCAAACCCGTGACCTTGCCTGCGGCTAGCATGTAGGCATGCCGCTACAAGATCGTGATGCAGATCATGGGAATCGAATCCTCGCCGACGTCATCGTCGTAGGTGCAGGCTTGTCCGGACTGGTAGCGGCAGCAACTGCTTACGCGGCAGGCAAGCGCGTGGCGATCCTGGACCAGGAACCAGCCGCATCCCTGGGTGGGCAGGCGCATTGGTCCTTCGGGGGCCTGTTCATGGTTGACACCCCGGAGCAGCGCCGGCTCGGTGTCAGGGATAGCCCTGAGTTGGCGCTCTCGGACTGGATGGCCTCCGCAGGCTTTGACCGAGCAGACGACGCGATAGCGCGGCAGTGGGCCGAAGCCTATGTCCAGTTTGCTTCTGGTGAGAAGCGCGCCTGGTTGAAGAGCCTCGACGTCGGCATCTTCCCTTTGGTGCAATGGGCAGAACGCGGGGGTTACGGCCCCCAGGGACATGGAAACACTGTTCCCCGGTTCCACGTCACGTGGGGAACGGGCCCCGCCCTCGTGGAACCGTTTCTGGCCAAGGTCCAGGAAGGTGTCCAGGCCGGGAGGGTATCGCTGCACTTCCGGCACAGGGCTACTTCATTGACGACAGCAGCCGGCCGGGTGGTGGGCGTCTCGGGCCAGATACTGGAACCCTCGACGGCGGTGCGCGGGCAAGCGTCCTCGCGAACCGCCGTCGGGGGTTTCGAGGCCACGGCGGGCGCTGTCGTAGTGACCACAGGCGGCATCGGTGGCAATCACGAGACCGTGCGTCGGCAATGGCCGGGCAACGCCGCACCGGTCGACATGCTCAGCGGTGTTCCCGCATCAGTGGATGGTGATTTCCTTCCTGTTGCGGAATCCCTCGGTGCAGCGTTGGTGAATGGAGACCGCATGTGGCACTACCCCGAGGGAATCCACAACTACGATCCCGTGTGGCCCAAGCACGGCATCCGCATCCTTCCCGGTCCGTCATCGCTGTGGTTGGATGCCGAAGGGCGACAGTTGCCCGCACCTCTGTTTCCGGGCTTCGATTCCCTTGGCGCGCTTCGCCACATCGTCGCCACCGGTCACAGCTACTCGTGGTTCGTCCTGAACCGCACCATTGCGCTGAAGGAACTCGCCCTTTCCGGTTCCGAGCAGAACCCGGACCTGACCGGGAGGGACGTGTCACTGCTCGTTTCCCGACTGAAACCAGGCAGCGATACTCCCATACAACGTTTCCTGGACAAAGGCATCGATTTCATTCAGGGATCCTCGCCCCATGACCTTGCCGGGAAAATGAACGCACTCACGGGGAATCAACTGATCAACGCTGACCAGTTGGACGCGCTGGTGCGGGCCCGCGACCTTCAAGTGGCAAGCGGGCTGGGCAAGGACCCCCAATTGGCTGCTATCCGGGCGGCCCGCCGTTTTGCCACTGACAAACTGATGCGGGTGGCTCCCCCGCACCGCCTGGCGGATCCTGCCCACGGACCGCTCATTGCGATCAGGCTGTCCGTCCTGACAAGGAAGAGCCTGGGAGGGCTGCAGACTGACCTTCGCTCCCGGGTCCTGGACCAGGAAGGCCGGGTGATCCCGGGCCTTTACGCAGCCGGTGAAGCGGCGGGCTTCGGCGGAGGCGGTATCCACGGGTACAGGGCGCTGGAGGGCACTTTCCTGGGTGGATGTCTTTTCACCGGCAGGGCCGCGGGACGCGATGCTGCGGCGAGTGTCTAAGCTGAAGGCATGGATTGGTCGACCGACATACTGGGAATGGACTTCCAGTCATGCGCCTTGGACGTGGAAGGACCTGACGGTGTGGTGCGCCGTGCAACCTTGGTCCGTCACCGGCCGGAGTCGACCACCCAGGAGGGCCAGGCAACGCACGGCGCATTGCTGTTCCTGCATGGCTGGAGCGACTACTTCTTCAACGTGGAACTTGCCAGGTTTTGGGCAGGGCACGGGTACGAATTCTATGCATTGGACATGCACAACCATGGAAGGAGCCTGACCTCAGGTTCGCCGGGTGGATACGTGGCCAACCTTGGCGACTACGACGCCGAAATCAGCCGAGCCCTCGAGGTCATCCACAGCGACAGCCTGGGACCTCGCCGGAACGGCGTGGCCATGATGGGCCATTCCACCGGAGGCCTCATCGCAGCATTGTGGACGAGCAAGCACCCGGGCCAGGTGCAACACCTGATACTCAACAGTCCTTGGCTCGAAATGCATGGCAACTCGATTGTCAGGCGCGCCGCACAAGTCATGGTGGGACCCATTGCCAGAGTCCGCCCCGAGATGGTCTTAAGGCTGCCGGAGCGTGGATTCTACTTCCGTAGCATCAGCAATACCGCCGAAGGCGAATGGCCGCTGGATGAAAAGTACCGGCCACCCCTTGCCTTTCCCGTCAGGGCCGGTTGGCTTAGCGCCGTCCTGGCCGGCCACTCACAGGTTGCACGCGGCCTGGACCTGGACATCCCGGTCCTGGTTCTGACATCGGCCGCCAGCGCCAACGGAATGGTGTGGCAGGAGTCCATGCGGCGTTCGGATGCTGTACTGGACGTCAGCATCATCGCACTGCGTGCCATGGCCTTGGGCCGCAGCGTGACTCTGGAAAGAGTGGATGGCGGGCTGCATGATGTCTTCCTGTCCGCACCCAACGTCCGGGCAGATGCCTACGCGAGGCTTTCACGATGGATTCGCGGGTACATGGAAAGTGACTTGCCGCAGGTACGGCAGGAAGGGGACGCATGACCACCACTGAAGAGTCGGTATCTCTGTGGCAACCGGACATCCTGGGCGCCGGATACGAACGCCTGGAACTCCCCCTGTCTCCTGACGAGGAGGGCGCGGTCAAAGCAACACTCGTCCGGCATGCCCCGCCAGTCACAGCCGCAACTCCTCACGGCATCCTTGATTTCTTCTCCACCTTCACGCAACGCAGGCGACGTACGGCGTCCATGGATCCCACGGGGGCGCCACGAGTGGTTCTCTACCTGCACGGTTGGGCTGACTACTTCCTCCAGACCGAACTCGCCGAGTACCTGACGGCGTCAGGCTTTCATTTCTACGCGCTGGATCTTCGGAAATTTGGACGGAGCCTGCTACCCGGTCAGACGCCCGGATACACCACCGACCTGGCTGTCTACGACGAAGACATCGAAGCAGCCTTGCTGGAGATCGAACGGGACGTTGTGGCCAGGACCAACAGTCCAGCGTCGCCAACCATTCACATGCTCGCGCACTCCTTGGGCGGCCTGATTGCTTCTTTATGGGCGGACCGCCATCCAGGCAGGATCGGGACACTTGTCCTGAATTCGCCATGGTTGGAGCTCCAGGGCAGCAGCCTGATTCGCAGCATCGCCATGCACCTGGTGGAGCCCTTCGCGCGAACCGACCCCAAGCGTCCGTTCAGGTTTCCCGAGATGCCTGCCTACTGGGAGAGCGTCAGCAGCCAAGCCCACGGCGAGTGGCCGCTGGATCCCGTCTGGCGTCCGCGCGGCTCATTCCCCATCCGCGCTGGTTGGACAAAGGCAGTGCTTGCCGGCCACAAAGCGGTAGAGCGAAAACTCAACATCGATGCCCCTGTGTTGGTCCTTTTATCGGGCCGGACACGGATCCAGGCCGAATGGACGTCGGACCTCATGAGGGCCGATGCCGTGATCGACGTCGAGGAGACATCCCGGCGCGCGTTGGGCCTGGGCAGGAGAACGGCTGTGTTCCGCTACCCGGGGGCGCTGCACGACATCTTCTTGTCGCGGAGGACCATCCGCCACCAGGCGTACCGTGATGTGTCGGTCTGGCTTTCGTCTTACCCGTATTGAAGTAGCAGACCCATGCTAGTTTCCGGCTGGCGCTGCGTCGACTGCCCCACCGTAGCGGCGATCCCGCTTGGCATAGATCTCGACGGCGTCCCAGAGTGTGCGCCTGTCGACGTCAGGCCACAACGTGTCCATGAAGACGAATTCGGCGTATGCGGACTGCCACAGCAGGAAGTTTGACAACCTCTGCTCCCCGGAACTGCGCAGGAAGAGGTCCACGTCGGGGAGGTCCGGCTCGTCCAGGTACTTCTGGATGGTCTTTTCCGTCACCGATCCCGGCTTGAGGCGCCCGGCGGCAACGTCCTCAGCTATGGCCGAGACGGCGTCGGCGATTTCTGCCCGGCCGCCGTAATTAACACACATGGTCAATGTGCAGGTGTCGTTGGCCTTGGTGAATTCTTCGGCCTCTTCAAGCTCACGGATCACCGAGCCCCAGAGCCGGGGCCGTCGACCGGCCCAGCGGATCCGGACTCCCCATTCATCGAGTTGGTTCCGTTGGCGACGTAGCACATCTTTGTTAAATCCCATCAGGAAGCGGACTTCCTCTGGGGATCGGCGCCAATTCTCGGTGGAAAACGCATACACGCTGACGTATTTGATGCCTAGTTCAATGGCTCCGGCCATAACGTCCAGCAGTGCCGGCTCGCCGGCCTTGTGCCCCTCAATTCGCGGCAGTCCCCGCTGGTTGGCCCAACGTCCATTGCCATCCATGACAATCGCTACATGCTGCGGAATAAGTTCACTCGGAATGGTGGGCGGAACGGCACCTGAAGGATGTCCGTAGGGGGCCACTACGGGCGAAGTCCGCGCCCGGGTTGTCTTGCTTTTCTTTCCAAGTGCCACAGTCAGCTTCGCTCCACGTGTTTGAGTGATTTCAAGGCGCGTTCCAAATGCCATTGCAGGTAACTGGCCACCAGTCCGGCCGCTTCGCGTCGATGCCGCGAATCCGAGGCGTCAGCGACGCTCCAATCCCCGGTCAGGAGGGCTCCGAGCAACAGCACGGTTTCCGGCGCCGGAGCCGGTGAGCCGGGCGGGCGGCAATCGCCACACACCATACCCCCCAGTGGCGCGGCAAAGGCCGTGTGCAGGCCGGGCCTGCCGCACCGGGCGCAATCAGTAAAGCTCGGCGCCCATCCGCCAGTGGCCAACGCGCGCAAGAGATAGGAGTCCAGAATAAGTTCCGGAGCATGGTCCGAGCGGCTGAGCGCTGCCAAGGCACCTACCAGGAGGTTGTACTGGGCGGTGCCGGATTCGGCGTCCGCGTCCGTAAGCTTCTCGGCCGTCTCTGTCATGGCAGCAGCTACAGTAAAGCGGCCATAGTCCGCTGCAATGCTGCTCCCATAGGCGCCTTTGGCAACAGCCTGGGTGACGATATCCAGAGTCCGGCCGGAGATGAGCTGCAAGTCCGCCACCATGAACGGTTCCAGCCGGGCGCCGAAACGGCTGGTGGTCCTCCGCACACCTTTTGCGACCGCACGTACTTGCCCGTGATGCTTGGTCAGCAGGGTAATAATCCGATCTGCCTCGCCCAACTTATGGGTGCGGAGCACAACGGCATCGTCCCGGTAGGACCGTGCTGCAAATGAGGAGGGATTGGCCACAACTAATCTTCGCACTAAGCCAGTGTCCAAGGAGGACCACAAGACCGTGTGGTGACGGTATTTCCCGTCACCACACGGTCCAGGCGTTAGGCCCGGGCGTCCCGAACTGCCCGGTTTACGGCAGAGATGAGTGCCTTGAGTGAGGAAGTGGTGGTGCTGGGGTCGATTCCCACGCCCCAGAGGACACGTTCGCCCACCGCGCATTCAACATAAGCAGCCGCGCTTGCGCTGCCACCCTCTGACAATGCATGTTCGCTGTAGTCGAGCACACGGACATCAACGCCGTCGTGGTGCAGGATGTCCAGGAGCGCGGCGATTGGGCCGTTACCATGGCCGGTCCTGCGCACCTCTACGCCATCGATCCGCAGGTTTGCGTTCATGGTCATGGCGCCGGTCTCATCCGTTTCGGTGCTTACGCTGCCCAAGGAGTACCGGCCCCACTGGGCTTGTTCCTCATCGGAGGGCAGGTATTCATCCTGGAAGATCTGCCAGAGCTGTGCCCCGCTGACCTCGCCACCAACAGCATCTGTCCGGCGCTGGATGACGCCGGAGAATTCAATCTGGGCGCGCCGCGGCAGGTCGAGATTGTGCTCGTTCTTCAGCAGGTATGCCACGCCGCCCTTGCCGGACTGCGAGTTGACCCGGATAACAGCTTCATAGCTTCGGCCCAGGTCCTTGGGATCAATAGGCAGGTACGGAACCTGCCAGGTGAAGTCGTCCACGGGTACGCCTGCCGCGGCAGCATCCTTCTCGAGTGCTTCGAAGCCCTTCTTGATGGCGTCCTGGTGCGAGCCGGAAAAGGCAGTGAAGACGAGGTCGCCGCCATAGGGCGAACGTTCGGGAACCGGCAACTGGTTGCAGTACTCGACCGTGCGGCGGATCTCGTCGATGTCAGAGAAGTCGATCATGGGGTCCACGCCCTGGACAAACATGTTCAGGCCCAGGGTGACGAGGTCAACGTTTCCTGTGCGCTCACCATTGCCGAACAGGCAGCCCTCAATGCGGTCTGCTCCAGCCAGGTAGCCGAGTTCCGCGGCAGCAACGCCGGTACCACGATCGTTGTGCGGGTGCAGTGAAATGATGATGCCGTCGCGGGGATGCAGATTGCGGTGCATCCACTCGATGGAGTCGGCATAGACGTTGGGAGTTGCCATCTCCACCGTGGCCGGCAGGTTGATAATGACCTGCTTGTCCGCTGATGCTTCAAAAACATCTGCAATCGCATTGCAAACGCGGGCTGCATACTCCAGCTCGGTTCCGGTGAACGACTCCGGAGAGTACTCGTAGGTGATGTGGGTATCGGTGAGCGTCTCTTCATACTTCTTGCAGAGGCGGGCACCCTGCAGGGCGATATCAAGGATGCCGTCCTCGTCCTGGTTGAAGACAACCCGGCGCTGCAGCACAGAAGTGGAGTTATACAGGTGCACGATCGCCTGCTTGGCACCCACCAAGGACTCGTAAGTCCGTTCAATCAGGTGTTCACGCGCCTGGGTGAGGACCTGAATAGTGACATCGTCCGGAATGTGGCCGCCTTCGATCAGCTGCCGAACGAAATCAAAGTCGGTCTGGGATGCGGAGGGAAACCCAACCTCGATCTCCTTGTATCCCATGTTGACCAGCAGCTGGAACATCTTCAGCTTGCGCGCCGGGCTCATGGGATCGATCAGCGCCTGGTTACCATCGCGCAGGTCCACTGCACACCAGCGTGGGGCCTTGGTGATGACTTTGTCCGGCCAAGTACGATCCGGAACTTCGACAGTGATCTGGTCCTGGAACGGCAGGTAGCGGTGAATCGGCATACCGGAGGGCTTTTGTGCATTACGCATGTCGTGTTGGCCTTTTCTCTAAGATCTAAATGAAAGCTTAGCCGGGCACAACTAAACTCCGCGGCGAGGGTGGCCCAGCTTTCAGATAGCTTTCAGGCCTCGCCGCGGCAGCTAAGAAGAAGCATTCCCGCACGCACAAGTTCACAGTAACACGGTGCGTATGATGACATTGCAACACCTCATGCAACGTCCACTATGCAGACGCAGCGACGGTGGCAACGCCGGCTGCAGCGTCCATTCAAGGAGCCACAGTGCCACAGTCGGGGATCACTCTTTCCAACATCGATCACAGCGTCCGGCCGCAGGACGATCTCTACCAGCACGTCAACGGTGCATGGCTGAACAGCACGACGATCCCTGACGACCGCCCGCTGGAAGGCACGTTCACCGCTTTGCGGGACGAGGCAGAATTGGCTGTCAAGGCGATCATCGAGGAAGCCGCGAACAAGGGAGCATCAGCCTCCGGCATCGAACAGAAGGTCGGCGGGCTTTACGCGAGCTTCATGGATGAGGCCGCGGCAGAGGCGAAGGGACTCGAACCCTTGCAGGAGCGACTGGAGGAAGTCCGGTCAGTGGGTTCGGCAGATGAGTTTGCGGCGTTACTGGGCCGGCTGTTCCGGTGCGACGTGTCCGGTTTGTTCTCCATCTACCCGGCACCCGACGCCGGCAACCCGGAGCGGATTCTTCTTTACATCGGCCAAGGCGGCCTCGGCCTCCCGGACGAGTCCTACTATCGCGATGAAAAGTTTGCGCCGATTGTGGCCGCCTACGGTGAATACGTCGCCAAGTTGTTCCGCCTCGCCGGAGTTGCAGACGCAGAAGCCGCGGCTGGCCGCATCGTTGCCTTGGAAAAGGCCCTCGCATCCCACCACTGGGACAACGTCACCCTTCGGGATCCCCAAAAGACATACAACTTGAAAACGGCGGAAGAAGCAGCGAAGCTGTTCCCCCTGTTGGATACCTGGTTTGAGGCTGGCCGCGTCGATGCCGGCAAACGCGGCGAGATCGTGGTCAGCACGCCGGACTTCTTTGCCGGCGCGGCAGCGCTTCTGGAATCGGAACCCCTTGCCGTCTGGAAGGAATGGCTGACCCTGAGGGTGCTCAGCTCTGCGGCGCCTTACCTGTCCTCGGAGTTTGTGGACACGAACTTCGACTTCTACGGGACCACACTCAGTGGCACACCACAGAACAAGGAGCGCTGGAAGCGCGGCGTGGCCGTCGTCGAGGCAGCACTCGGCGAGGCAGTGGGCCAAATCTACGTGGAGCGCCATTTCCCCGAGGGCCACAAGGCCAGGATGCAAACCCTCGTGGCCAATCTGATCGAGGCCTACCGGGAAAGCATTTCTTCCCTTGAGTGGATGGGTGAGGACACAAAGGCCGAAGCTCTTAAGAAGCTGGACGCGTTCCGCCCCAAGATTGGTTTCCCTGAGAAGTGGATCGACTACTCCGCCGTTGAGATCGACCCCAATGACCTCTTGGGTAACGTTGAGCGGGCCCACGACGCCGACGTCGATCGCCACCTGGATGAAATCGGCAAGCCGGTGGACTTGGACAAGTGGCTCATGACGCCACAGACCGTGAACGCCTACTACCACCCGATGCTGAACGAAATCGTGTTCCCCGCCGCTATCCTCCAGCCCCCGTTCTTCACGGCAGAAGCAGACGACGCCGTGAACTACGGTGGCATTGGTGCTGTGATCGGACATGAGATCGGCCATGGATTCGATGACCAGGGATCCCAATTCGACGGAAGCGGAGCCCTCCGCAATTGGTGGACGGAAGAGGACAGGACGGCCTTCGAAGCCCGCACGGCAAAGTTGGTTGCCCAATTCGACGCCCTATCCCCCTACGCGGCACCTGACCACAAGGTCAACGGCAAACTGACGCTGGGTGAGAACATCGGTGACCTGGGCGGACTCACCATTGCGTACAAGGCCTACCTGCTCAGCCTCGATGGTGCCGAGCCCGAGGTCCTGGATGGTTTCACCGGCCAGCAACGGTTCTTCATGTCCTGGGCTGCCGGCTGGCGCCAGGTGATCCGGGCCGAGGAAGCGGTCCGCAGGCTTGCTACCGATCCACACTCCCCCAACGAGTTCCGCACCAATGCGATTGCCCGGAACCTCGACGCCTTCCACGAAACATTCCAGGTCAACGATCAAGACCGGATGTGGATGGCACCTGAGGACAGAGTCAGCATCTGGTAAAGCCACTACGAAGAGTGGCCGGGCCCCAGGTGTGAACCGGGGTCCGGCCATTCGTCTTTGGTCCTGCCTTTGCCGCCAACTGCGCTGCCCTGGCTGCTATTGGGTGATGTAGAGCGGGTTCACCTGTTGGCAGACTGCTTCTTTGGCCGTCTGGTTGACAACATCGGGCGGAACCGATGCCGCCCCGTAGGCTGTCCCCGTTGCGAAGTCCGTACCCACGTAGAGCTGCACGCCCGAAACTCCCCGGGCTTGCTGAACCTGTGCCGCCGGGATGCCGAACAGCGTGGCAACGTCCGTAGCAACATCAGCGAAGTCCGGACCGTAGTAGACCACAGTCTTCTCCACTGGGTTTGCCAAATATGACACTGACTGTGTAAATCCATTGCCGGTCAGGGTCGCCAGGATTTCCTGTGCCCTGGTCCCAACTCCGCTGCCGTTGGCGACTGCCACTGGCTGGATGGCCTTGTTATAAGCCGGGACTGAAGGGGCAGCGGTGGTAGGCGCCGCCGAAGGTGTTCCGTCCCCTGGCGCTGTTGGAGCCGGGCTCGAGGTTGCTCCGGGATTTGTCAGGTCCAGATCGGCGCGAAGGGCCGCGAAGAGCTGTGATGCCTGGGGCTCGACGAGTTCCAACCGGTTGGGGTCCAATGCGGCCGGCTGGGTGGGGACGGCGACAAACGCGACCTTGGAGACATCAATGTCCTTCAGCCTTCCACCAATCGTCAACAGCGATGGCACGGACGCCAACCCCTCATCGACGGTGAGGTTTTGCGTGACGACGTCAGCGATCTGCAGGAGCCTTTGCGGATTGCCGAGCGTTCCGTCGGCCTTCAGCTTCCGCGTCAGTGATGAAAGAAATGCCTGCTGGCCCTTGATTCGACCGAGGTCGCCACCGTCGCCGAAGGCATGCCGGGTACGCAGGAATGCCAGGGCCTGCTCGCCTTCGACCTGGGAGTTGCCCTTCGCCAAACGAAGATGAGAGTCGGGATCAAAGACGGGATCACTGACACAAACATCCACTCCACCGACAGCCTTGGAGAGCTCCTTCACCGCGTTGAAGTCCGCCATCATGAAGTGATCAATTTCCAGGCCAGTGAGCTTGTTGATCGTGTCCACAGCGCAGCCGATTCCGGCTTCTGCCATGGCTTCGTTGATCATCACGCCGCTCCGCGCCGGGAACGTCTGGTTGTTGGTATGGTCCGTACACTGGGGCACATCAACCAGGAGGTCACGTGGGAAACTCATGACGCTGACCCGTTTATTGTCCGCAGAAATGTCCAGCAACATCATGACATCCGAGTGGCCGTAGCCCGTCGAATCGTCCGCATTGCCATACTGGGAGTTTTTCCCATCGCGGGTATCCGAGCCGAGGATAAGGATCTGCAGGCGGTCCGACTTGTCATTGACCACGGCGTCACTGCTATCGCGCGATTCGGCCGCCGATAGCGGGGCCTTGGTGATGTTGGTCTGTAGACGGATGAACCAGAAGGCTGCAAACGCAACGCCGGCAACAAGAGCCACCGACACGAGGCCAGTGACAATCTTCAGCCACAAAGGGAGCCCCTTGGGCGCGTTCATGTGGCGCGGAGTTCCCTCGGGGTCCTCCCCATGGCGCGCCGCATCGGCAGCAGCGGTGCCGGGGCCCAGCGGGCGGGCGTCACGACGTCGCACTATTCGGTTACCTTTCCTCAAACACGTGGATCCCCGCAATCATAGTGGCCGATTCTGGGAAGTTCCTTATCGAGCCCCAGCCACGCCGGTGCGGTGACGCCGGGTCAGAACCCGAGTTTTACCAATTGCTTGGGATCCCGCTGCCAGTCTTTGGCAACCTTGACATGCAGATCCAGGTAGATCCTGGTTCCCAAGAGCGTCTCGATTCCCTTACGCGCGTTGGTTCCGACTTCCCGCAGCCTGCTGCCACCCTTACCGATGATGATGGCTTTTTGGGAAGGCCGCTCCACGTAAAGATTGACACGGACGTCCAGCAAGGGATTGTCCTCCGTACGTCCTTCACGGGGCACGATTTCCTCAACGACGACGGCAAGGGAGTGGGGAAGTTCATCCCGAACACCTTCGAGGGCCGCTTCGCGGATGAGTTCAGCAATCATGACGGCCTCGGGCTCGTCGGTCAGCTCGCCATCCGGGTAAAGGGGCGGCGACGACGGCATGTGCCCGATAAGTACGTCGGCAACAGTGGATACCTGGAAACCATCGGCGGCAGAAACGGGAACAATGTCCGCCCAGCCTTGTTCTCCGAGGACTTCACGGCCCAAAGCAGCGACTGCGAGCAACTGTTCCGTCAGTGCCTGCCGGTCCACCAAGTCAGTCTTAGTCACAATGGCAACAATGGGCTTGCGGCCCACGGCAGCCAGCTGAGCGGCGATGTACTTATCGCCGGGACCGATTTTCTCATTGGCCGGCAAGCAGAAGCCGATAGCGTCCACCTCGGACAACGTGTCAGCCACGAGGTCGTTGAGCCGCTTTCCCAAAAGCGTGCGAGGCCGGTGGAGGCCGGGGGTATCAACCAGGATCAGTTGTGCGTCCTCGCGGTGGACGATGCCACGGATCGTGTGGCGGGTGGTCTGCGGCTTGGCCGATGTAATGGCCACCTTCTGCCCCACCAACGCATTTGTCAGCGTGGACTTACCCGCGTTGGGGCGGCCAACGAGGACCGAGAATCCGGCGTGGAAGCCACCGAAATCGTCATCGGCGTCGAACTTCTTATTTTGCTTGCTCACGTGGAACTCCCTGTTGCGTTGTGTCGGCCTCATCGAGAAGGTCTTCAAAGTCAGTGTCTTCCTTTGGCATGGCTGCCGCAATGATGTGGCTGACCCGGTTTCGGCGACCCTCAAGCCTATCTGCCTTTAGCGACACACCGTTCACTTCAACCGAGCTTCCGACGATCGGAACCTGGCCAAGAGCCTTTGCAAGGAGGCCGCCAACGGTGTCCACTTCGTCGTCGTCGAGGTCGATATCGAACAACTCCCCGAGGTCATCAATGCTCATGCGGGCACTGACACGGAAGGTTCCGTCGCCGAGGTCCACCGCTTCTTCCGCAGCGGAATCGTACTCGTCAACGATCTCTCCTACGATTTCCTCGATGAGATCCTCCAAAGTCACCAGGCCCGCGGTGCCGCCGTACTCATCGATAACGATGGCCACGTGGGTGGATTCCTTCTGCAGTTCCTTCAAGAGGTCGCTCACAGGCTTGGATTCCGGGACGTACCGAACATCCCGCGCGAGAGAATCGACGTCGTGCGGTTGCAGTCCGGGTTCGCCGCGATGCATCGCCGCAGCGACGTCCTTGAGGTAGAGAATGCCGCGGATCTGGTCCGTGTTCTCGCCAATAACCGGTATCCGGGAGTAGCCGGAGCGGAGGAAAAGGGCCATGGCCGCTTCAAGGTCCGAGCCCGTCCCAATGCTGACGATGTCCGTGCGCGGAACCATGACCGAGCGAACCAAAGTATCGCCGAAGTCAAAGACCGAGTGGATGAGCTCTGCCTCGTTGTCTTCGATCATGTCCGATTCCGCCGCGCGGTCCACGAACTCGCGGAATTCTTCCTCGCTGACAAACGCGTCATCACCTGCGGGGGCTCCGGGCGCGACGGCGCTCCCCAACGCGACAAGCCAGCCGGGAATCGGTCCCAGAATCCAGCACAGGAACCTGATCAGCGGCGCGGTAAACCGCACGATGGGACCGGAATGCGCGCGTCCCAACTGCCGGGGCGAGACGCCAACCAAAACGAATCCGATGACAGCCATGATGCCGGTCGCCGCGAGGCCGGCAAGCCACACGTTGTCCAGAAAACTGTGCATGACGACAGCGACGGCGACCGCTGCCGCCATCTCGAACCACACACGCCAGAACCGCAGGGCACGCATATGAGCGATGGGCTTCTTGAGGATGCTCCCCAAGGCCTTGCCCTTGCTGCGGACTACCGATTGTTCAGCTTCGTGCCGGGGCAGGAAATTGAACGCAGCCTCAGCTGCGGTCAGCAAGGCGACGAAACTGAGGAAAACCAGCGCCATGCCGACCAGGATGAGCGAGGTCACTGCATGGTCTCCATGGGGGCATCCTTGCCCAGGAACTCAGACAGCAACTCACGCTGCAAACCGAACATTTCTTCCTTTTCCTCCGGTTCAGCGTGGTCGAAACCAAGCAGGTGGAGGATGCCGTGCGTGGCGAGCAACAGCATTTCGTCCTGGGTGGTGTGTCCGGCGTTCCGCGCCTGCACCTCGGCCACCTGGGGACAAATAGCAATGTCTCCGAGCATTCCCTGCGGTGTCGGCTTGTCGGGCGTGCCCGGCGTCAACTCATCCATGGGCACCGAGAGCACATCCGTGGCTCCTGGTTCGTCCATGAGCTCGATGTGAAGCTTCTCCATGGCGGGTTCATCCACCAAGAGGATGGACAGCTCAGCCTGCGGATGGATGTAGAGGCGCTCGAAGATGAACCGCGACAATGTCACCAGTTGGGCTTCGTCCACCTCCACGCCGGATTCGTTGTTGATTTCAATGCTCATTTTCGTTCTCCACGTTTGTGATGTGTGCCGGCGGCCCCATCGGTACGGTGCGCGTCATCCCACCTGCTGTAGGCGGAGACGATGTCTGCAACCAAACGGTGCCGGACGACGTCCGCAGCCTCCAGGATGGAGAAATTGACGTCGTCGATCCCACTGAGGATTTCCCGTACGATCCGTAGTCCGGAGGTGGAGCCAAAAGGCAGGTCGATCTGTGTTACGTCTCCCGTTACAACCATCTTGGAACCGAATCCGAGGCGGGTCAGGAACATCTTCATTTGTTCAGGAGTGGTGTTCTGGGCCTCGTCCAGGATGATGAAGGCGTCGTTGAGCGTCCGTCCACGCATGTAGGCCAACGGTGCGACCTCAATGGTGCCTGCGGCCATCAGCCGGGGAATGGACTCGGGATCCATCATGTCGTGCAAGGCGTCGTAAAGCGGTCGCAGGTAGGGATCGATTTTGTCGCTCAGCGTTCCCGGCAGGAAGCCCAGCCGTTCCCCCGCCTCAACAGCGGGCCGGGTCAGGATGATCCGGCTTACTTCCTTGAGTTGGAGGGCCTGAACGGCCTTGGCCATGGCGAGGTAGGTCTTGCCAGTACCTGCCGGGCCAATACCGAAGATCACCGTGTTCGCATCGATGGCATCCACATAGTTCTTCTGGTTCAACGTCTTGGGCCGGATGGTTTTGCCACGGCTTGAGAGAATGTTGTGGGTGAGGACATCCACGGGATTCTGGACTGACTGTGTCCTCAGGAGGGAAACGAGCTGCTGCAGGACATCCGGGGTAACGACCGTTCCCCTGGCCACCAGTCCGCGGACCTCCTCAAGAAGTCGCATGATACGCGGTATGACCGTGGACGGACCAGACATGGACAATTCATTGCCGCGAACGTGGAAATTGACGTCCGGGAACTGCTCCTCGATGTAGCGCAAGGCTTCGTCATGGCTGCCCAATGAGTGAACCATCTGATCGGAGTTGTCGAACGTGACGATTTCCGTGCGCGTGCCCGGTAAGGTGTGCGGGAACTCGGTGGTGGCTGGGTTCCCGTTTCCGGTCCGCAGCCCCCCATTCAGGGATTCACTCATAGTGGTGGCCGTACGGCCTCTTCTCCTCCGGTCGGATCACAGTTGGTCCATCGTTTCGACAACGGGACTGGCTCAACCGCCAGGCCATATGCCGGAATGCCTTCAATCCTACGCCAGCCCGGCAGACCACGGGCGTTCGCCCGCGCATCCTCCCGTATCTTCCCCGCGGGGCGATCCGTCGGCTGCGACATTTTGTCTCAACTCGGCATCAAGCGGGTATCAATCCTGTTTCAGTTGCCCCCAGTACCCGCAAACCCGGCCAGCCGCCGTCGACGATATGCCAAGCTGGCAGAGCGGGTAGTCAGACTACGCGCGTTCGACGGGCCGGCGACAACCACCGGCCGCAAAGGCAAGGAACCCCCATCGCGCAGTCAGTAAGCCATCAGCCCGGCGGGCGAAAGCGGAAAAAGTCCGCCGTCGCAGCGCCTGCGATGCTTGCTGTCCTTTTGCTGACCGGCTGTATCGCCAACGGTGGACCCACCCAAGCTACCTCCAGCGCGCCGCCAGTCAGCGTCCAGGAAGCTCCGGCCAGCAATGCTCCTCTGGAGACCACCCAGGCGTCCACTAAGATCCCGGTCTATTGGATTGGGCGGAGCAAGGAAGATGTGTACCTGTACCGCGAATTCAGGGACATCTCCGGCGATGGAAACCCGGTCACCACTGCGCTGCGCATTATGATGGCCGAAAAGCCGTTGGACCACGACTTCTTCACCCCGTGGCAAGACCCCGGCAGCCTGGCAACATCCATCTCGGGCAAGAACGTGATCACCGTTGATATTTCCCGGGATGCCTTCAACTCCAACCTTGATGCGGGCATGGCGCAACGGGCTGTACAGCAGCTGGTTTACACGGCCACGGCAGCAGCCTCGTCGTCAGGCCTGATCAACTCCGGGCAGCAAATCCAAGTGGTCATCCTGGTCGACGGTCACACGGATTTCATGGCATTCGGCCAGGTGCGGCTCGGTCAACCGATGGCCAGGGATGCTTCCTTGGTGGCCCCACTATGGATCATCGATCCGCAGGAGGACACCTCGCTGCCCGCCGGCCCTGTTAAGTTCAATGGCCGCAGCACTGACAGCTCCAAGCCGGTCAGCTGGCAGATCCTCCGGGACAACGGCAATGGCGAAAAGGCCAGCCTCCTGACCGGCCAGACAAAAGCCACAGGAGAGCCGGGACAATTCGGCGTCTTCTCGTTCAGCGCGACCCTGAAACCAGGGAAATACGAATTGCGCGTGTCCCAGGTTCAGGACTCCGGGCAAGCAGACACATCCACCACGGATACGCGGCTTTTCAGCGTCGGCTAGAGCCAGCGTCGTGCATCCGCTGGCGTTGCCTGCCAGGCGATCCGGCCTACCAGCGGCCCAGGACGTCGGAGGCGAGTACGACGGCGGCGGGTCCCGCCGTCGAGGACCTCAGGACGTGGTGGCCCAAGAGAGCCGTGACCGCCCCGGCGTCGCTGAGGCGGGTTACCTCGCGCGGTGAGATGCCACCTTCCGGCCCGACGATCAAGAGGACTTCACGCGGTGAGTCCAGCCCGCCGCCTTCAGCCATGATCGGCGCTTCAAGGACGGTCCGCAAAGGGTTCTTGGCGTCCTCGTGAAGGATTACGGCCAGGTCCGCGGCAGCAACAGCCTTTGCCAGAGCCGCGGAATCCAGGATAGGACGCACCTCCGGTATCCATGCCCGGCGGGCCTGCTTCGCCGCGGCAGTGACCACGGACTGCCATTTCGCGTGGGCCTTCGCAGCGCGATCCCCCTTCCAGCGGACGATGGATCGCTCAGCCTGCCATGGGATAACTGCGTCTATGCCCAGTTCGGTGGCCGTCTCAATGGCCAACTCGTCGCGGTCACCCTTGGCCAATGCTTGGACAAGGACCAAACGCACGTCCGGCTGGTCTTCGAAAATCACACCGGAGGCCATGACGGACAAACTTCCAGGGCCGACCTCTGCAACCGTGCCTGTCAGGCGGGCTCCTGCGCCATCGGCAATGTCCACGGCTTCACCGACAGTGAGCCTCTTCACCGTAACGGCATGCCGGGCTTCTGCACCGTCGATGACGAACAACGCGCCCGGCTCAACACCGTCCAGGCTCCCGGCAGGCGTGAAGAAAACGGGGTTGCTCACCGCTACAGGTTACCGAGCTTGTCCCGCAGCTTGGCGAACATGCCGCCGCTGGCCACGAGTTTGCCTTCGCTGAACTGCTCGCCTCGCAACTTGGCAAGCTGCTGCAGGAGCTCTTCCTGTGCCGGATCCAGCTTGACCGGTGTCTCAACGTGCAGGTGCACCTTGAGATCGCCGCGGCCATAGCCCCTGAGGTGCGTGACCCCCAAACCGCGAAGCGTGATGACCTCGCCGGACTGGGTGCCAGCCTTGACGTCGATCTCCTGGGGCCCGTCGAAAGTTTCCAGGCTCAGTTCCGTGCCCAAGGCGGCGGCTGTCATCGGAACGCTCAGTGTTGCGTGCAGATCGTCGCCTTCACGGATATAGGTGGAGTCATTGTTGACGCGGATCTCTACATAGAGG
The DNA here is from genome assembly GCA_050627125.1 of Arthrobacter sp. 21a14. GTDB lineage: Bacteria > Actinomycetota > Actinomycetes > Actinomycetales > Micrococcaceae > Arthrobacter. Next base: position 3,726,461 of record CP192487.1, read on the forward strand.
TCACCGGCAGGTCCGCCTGCCGGCCCCGCTTCGCCCTGTCCGGAGAGCTGGATGCGCGTACCCGTGGCAACACCGGCGGGGACCTTTATGGTGAGGGAACGACGGCTGCGGATGCGGCCCTGCCCGTTGCACTCGTTGCAGGGATCCTTGATGACCGTGCCGAAGCCCTCACAGGAACCACACGGCGCCGTGGTCATGACCTGGCCCAGGATGGAACGAACGGCGCGCTGGACTTGGCCGCTGCCACCACAAATGTCACAGCGCTCCGGGTGCGTGCCCGGCCGGCAGCAGCTGCCATCACACGTGGGGCAGACGACGGCCGTGTCAACTTCAAGCTTCTTGTTGACACCAAACACGGCATCCTTGAGGTCGATGCGGACGCTGATCAGTGCGTCCTGGCCCCTGCGAACACGGGAGGCCGGACCAGCGTGCCCGCCGCCACCGCCGAAGAAGGTATCGAAGATGTCCTGGAACGCGAAGCCCTGGCCGGAGTAGCCACCACCGAAACCGTTGTCAGTGCCGTTCTCGTTACCGGTGGCATCGTAGACGCGACGCTTTTGGGGGTCGGACAGCACTTCGTAAGCATGCGTCACGGCCTTGAACTGCTCCGCGACATCCTCCCCCGGGTTGACGTCCGGGTGAAGCTTGCGCGCCAACTTGCGGTACGCCTTTTTGATCTCTTCCCCGGTGGCTTCCGGCGAGACTCCCAAAACGTCATAGTGGCTGCTCAAAGTCGGTATCTCTTCCTTGTTGTTACTGCGATTCTTACCTCGGGGCTGGCGTCAGCCGCCGAGAATGCGGGAAAGGTAGCGGGCCACGGCGCGCACGGCAGCCATGGTGGTGGGATAGTCCATCCGGGTTGGTCCGAGGATTCCTACCTTTGCACCGGAGCCGTACCCCGTTGCCACGACCGATGCCTCGGCCAGGCCGTCGTAAGGATTCTCGCGTCCGATGCTCACTGTCACGCCGCGGGGATCATCCCCCATATCGGACAACAACCGAAGCATGACAACTTGTTCCTCAAGGGCTTCCAGCACCGGCCCGATACTCAACGGGAAATCCACATTGGAGCGCGCAAGGTTGGCTGTTCCGGCCATGACGATACGCTCCTCACGGCTGGTGTCGCTCAGGGCCTGGAGACCATGGGCAAGGTGCTGCGCGAACCCACGAAGGTCCGGCGGACACAACGCAACCACGGAAGGCAACACCTGCGGCAGCAGTGCCAGTTGAGTCCCCGCGATGCTCCCAAGGAACCGGGAACGCAGGGCCATCAAGGCCTCGTTGCTTACATCGGAGCCGGTGTCGATGACCTTCTGGCCAACGCTTCCGGTATCTGCGATGAGCACCACGAGCACCTGCTTTGGCGCCAGGAGGACAAATTCGACGTGCCGGACCAGGGCCCGGTTGGAGTGCGGGTACTGAACGACGGCGACCTGGTTGGTCAGTTGCGACAGGAGCCTGACTGTGCGCTCAAGGATGTCATCGAGGTCGTCCGGCCCTTCAAGGAGCGAGTGGATGGCTCGACGCTCCGCGGCTGACAACGGCTTGACCTGCGAGATGCGGTCCACGAACAGGCGATAGCCTTTGTCCGTGGGGATGCGGCCTGCGCTGGTATGCGGCGCTGCGATGAGGCCTTCTTCTTCCAGTACAGCCATATCGTTGCGGATGGTGGCGCTGGAAACGCCGAGATGATGCCGCTCCACAAGTGCCTTGGATCCAACAGGCTCACGTGAATGCACATAATCCTCAACGATTGCGCGCAGTACTTCAAGCTTGCGTGGCTCACTCATTGCAACACCTCCTGACGACTGTCCCGGCCTTACTCGGACGGATAAATAGCACTCACTTAGCACTCAACATGCCCAAGTGCTAACAAGTCTAGTATGAGCCAGCACGTTGCTAGCATTGAAACCGCCCGCGGGAGTTATTCCCAACACAACCAGCGCAACCAGCAAAAAGGGGTATGAAGTCCTTGGCTTTCGATACGTGGGGCCCGCAGGATCTGTCCGCTCCTGCCAAACGCCAACTCCCCGAGGTAGCTGTCCAGCGCGGGATGGTCCTTGAAGACGTCCAGTCCGGCTGGGTGGGCGAAGTCACCCGGGTGGAGAAATCGGGGGGAATGCACATCGTCTCCCTTGAGGACAGGCATGGTAAGACCAAGTCCTTCCAACTCGGGTTTGGTTTCCTGCTTGAAGGGCAGGCCATCCGTCTCATGCCTCCGGCCGCAAAGGCCCCTGCATCGTCTGTGCAGTCGGGTCGAACGGCATCGGGGTCCGTAAGGGTCCTGGGCCAGCGTGCCCAGGTGGCCAAGGCGAGCCGTATTTGGGTTGAAGGCAAGCACGACGCCGAACTGGTGGAGAAAGTCTGGGGCGATGATCTCCGCATTGAGGGCATCGTCGTCGAGCCACTGCACGGCGTGGACGACCTCAAGTCAGCTATCGCCGCATTCTCCCCCGGGCCAGGGCGCCGGCTCGGGATCCTGGTAGACCACCTCGTAGCGGGCTCAAAGGAATCACGCATCGCCGCAGAAGCCATGACGGTGCCCGGAGCCGCCGGAAACGTGCTGATCGTCGGCCATCCGTATGTAGACGTCTGGCAAGCCATCCGGCCAAAAGTACTGGGTATTGAGCGGTGGCCGGAAGTTGCACGAGGCACTGACTGGAAGACCGGCATTCTGACCGCTTTCGGTTGGCCCCACGAAACCGCCGAAGACATTGGACTCGGCTGGCAGCGCCTGCTCAGCGCGGTACGCAGCTACGCGGACTTGGAAGCCTCGCTCCTGGGACGGGTGGAGGAAGTCATCGATTTCCTTACCACTCCCTGACTGCCTTGTCCTCATTTACGTTTCCTGAATTCGCTTTTCCCGGGGACGTAACGGGGCGTTGGTCCCGGGATGACCCGGAACCCAGTATTCTGGGACAGCAACACCGCAGCATCTTTACAGCAAAGGGAAGACACCGTGGCAGAGAACGCTCCTGAAGAACCGGGCAGCGCCGCAGGCCAGCCCCAGTACCATGGCGCGCCTGCGAACGCACTCCCACTGACGGCAAGCGAAGACCGTCAGTGGGCCACCCTGGCGCACTTCGGGGGAATTCTGGGATGCCTGCCGTCCCTGTTGATCTATCTGATCTTCCGTGATCGCGGACCGTTTACGGCACAGGAATCCAAGGAAGCCCTGAACTTCACGCTTCCTCCGACCATCGCGGCAGTCCTGGCAAATATCCTGGTTCTGCTTCCCGTAGTGGGCAATATCTTCGCAGTCATCGCCACTGGCATCTGGGTAGCACTCACGTGCTTCTCAGTCTCGGCGGGTATTCGTGTCAATCACGGACAGCCCCACCGCTACAAGCTCAACCTGCGCTGGATCAAGTAATCCCCGGCTTCTACAGGTTCTGCTGACAGTTAGTCCGGCAGTATCCTACGCACTACGGCGTCGGCCAGCAGGCGGCCTTTGAGCGTAAGAACCAAGCGACCCTTGAAGGCCGCACCCGGATCCACCAGCTCTTCAGCGATCAGTCCCGCCATCGCATGGCGGCCAACTTTGTCCAGAGCGTCAACAGACAATCCGCTACCAAGCCGCGCCTCAAGCATGATGCGCTCGACTTCCCGGGTTTCGGCGTCAAGGGTTTCCCTGCCAGCTGCCGGCGAGTCTCCTGCAGCCAGCCTGTTGGCATAAGCCGTGGGGTGCTTAACGTTCCACCAGCGGACCCCGCCCACGTGCGAGTGAGCGCCCGGACCGATCCCCCACCAGTCGTCTCCCCGCCAATAGGCAAGGTTGTGGCGGCAGGCCTGTTCAGGCGTTTTCGACCAATTGCTGACCTCGTACCATGTCAGCCCGGCCTCTGAGATCAATTTGTCGGCGAGCTCATATTTGGCGGCGTGATCGTCGTCGTCAATTCCGGGAACTTCGCCACGACGGATTTGGGCTGCCAGCTTGGTTCCGTCCTCCACGATCAGAGCGTAGGCGCTGATGTGATCGGGTTCGTAGGACAGGGCAGTCTCAAGGGACAGTTGCCAATCCGCCATCGACTCTCCCGGCGTGCCGTAGATGAGGTCAAGGCTAACGGCCAGGCCCGCCTCGCGCGCCCACTGGACCACCAGCGGAACACGGCTCGGGGTATGGGTTCGGTCCAGCACTTTGAGCACGTGCGGTACCGCGGACTGCATGCCGAAAGAGACTCGCGTAAAGCCGGCATCCGCCAGCACCTTGAGCGACTCGGGGGTCACGGAGTCGGGGTTGGCTTCGGTGGTCACCTCTGCGCCCGGCTCAAGTCCCCACTGCACGACGGCGGCGCGAAGGATACGCGCCAAGTCCTCGGCAGGGAGCAACGTGGGTGTCCCCCCGCCAAAAAATACAGTGCTCAGTGGCCGTTTCGGCAGGCCGGAGGCATCCATGGCCGTGGCTGCAAAGTCCAGTTCAGTGACAGCCGTGCCTGCATAAGCATCCTGCGACGCCCCACCGCCCAGCTCTGTGGCCGTATAGGTGTTGAAGTCGCAATAACCGCACCGCACCGCGCAGAAGGGGATGTGCACGTACAGGCCGAATTTGCGGTGCTCGACGCCGGTCAGCACCTGCGGGGGCAACAAGCCATCCGCAGGTGCTGGGTCGCCCAAAGGAAGGACGCTGGGCATCTACTTCTTGGCCTTGTCCTTGGACTCGTCCGTGGTCAGGGCAGCGATGAAAGCTTCCTGAGGCACTTCAACGCGGCCCACCATCTTCATGCGCTTCTTGCCTTCCTTCTGCTTCTCGAGCAGCTTGCGCTTACGGGTGATGTCACCGCCGTAGCACTTGGCAAGAACGTCCTTGCGGATCGCCCGAATGCTCTCTCGGGCAATAATGCGCGATCCGATGGCAGCCTGGATAGGCACCTCGAACTGCTGACGCGGGATGAGCTCGCGCAGCTTGCCGGTCATCATTACACCGTAGGCGTAGGCCTTGTCACGGTGGGTGATGGCACTGAAAGCATCCACTTGCTCGCCCTGGAGCATGATGTCCACCTTAACGAGGTCGGCAACCTGTTCGCCGTCGGCCTTCCAGTCCAGCGAGCCATAACCGCGCGTCTTGGATTTGAGGATGTCGAAGAAGTCGAACACGATTTCCGCCAAGGGCAGGCGGTACCTGATTTCCACACGGTCCTCGGAGAGGTAGTCCATACCACCCATAACGCCGCGGCGGCTCTGGCACAGCTCCATGATGGCGCCAACAAACTCGTTCGGCGCCAGGATGGTGGCTGAGACCATAGGCTCGCGGACCTCGGAGATCTTGCCTGTGGGATATTCGCTGGGGTTGGTCACGTGGACCACCTTCTTGTCCTCCAGCGTTACTTCGTACTCCACGTTGGGAGCTGTGGAGATGAGATCGAGGTTGTACTCGCGCTCAAGACGCTCACGGGTGATTTCGAGGTGAAGCAGACCCAGGAAGCCAACACGGAAGCCGAAGCCCAATGCAGCGGACGTCTCAGGCTCATAGACCAGAGCGGCGTCGTTAAGCATCAGCTTCTCGAGGGCATCGCGGAGCACAGGGTAGTCAGTTCCATCAAGCGGGTACAGTCCCGAGAAAACCATGGGCTTCGCATCGGCGTAGCCGCTGAGCGACTCCGATGCCGGCTTGGCGAGGTTGGTAACAGTATCGCCAACCTTGGACTGGCGGACGTCCTTAACACCGGTGATCAAGTAGCCGACCTCGCCCACACCCAGGCCCTTGGAAGGTGTGGGCTCCGGGGAGCTGACGCCGATTTCCAGGAGTTCGTGAGTGGCACGGGTGGACATCATCTGGATCCGCTCACGCGGGTGCAGCATGCCGTCCACCACGCGAACATATGTGACCACGCCGCGGTAGGTGTCATAGACGGAGTCGAAGATCATGGCCCGGGCAGGAGCATTGGCATCGCCCACGGGAGCCGGGAGGTCACGGACAATTTTGTCCAGCAACGCCTCCACGCCTACTCCGGTCTTGCCTGAAACCTTGAGGACATCTTCCGGGTCTCCGCCAATAAGGTTGGCCAGTTCCGCCGCATACTTCTCAGGCTGGGCTGCCGGGAGGTCGATCTTGTTCAGCACCGGGATGATGGTGAGGTTGTTCTCCATCGCCAGGTAGAGGTTGGCAAGCGTTTGGGCTTCGATCCCCTGTGCTGCGTCAACCAGCAGCACAGCGCCTTCACAGGCTGCCAGGGAACGCGATACCTCATAGGTGAAGTCGACGTGGCCAGGAGTATCGATCATGTTCAGGGCGTAGCTGGTGCCATCGAGTTCCCACGGCATACGCACTGCCTGGGACTTGATGGTGATGCCGCGCTCACGTTCGATATCCATACGGTCCAGATACTGGGCCTTCATGTCGCGCTGTTGAACGACGCCGGTGTACTGCAGCATGCGGTCGGCCAAGGTGGACTTACCGTGGTCGATGTGGGCAATGATGCAGAAGTTCCGGATGATGGCCGGATCTGTTGCGGCGGGCACCGGTGCGGTGCGGGCCATGGGAGACACGCAGGATCCTTACTGTCGACACTCACACGGCAAATCCACCGGCTGGGCAAAGGCCAGCCGGGACACGCCGCGCATCTGATCCTCTAGTCTCCCACGAACCAGCGGTTCACCGTACATTGCTGGTTCACGGTACGTTCCTGGTTCACCGCACCTTCCCACCGGAGCAGTACATTCCAGCCGGACTCGATGAAACGCTGCGCACCGTTGCTTGGCAAACCATCGCGGTAGCGTTGTCCGCATGGCTTTGGACTTGCGCCCACTGGGCAAATTCATCCTTCGATCCCTCAAGGCGCTCGGCGGCAGCAGTACTAGTAGTAGGAAAAATGCTCCCGCTGGTTCCCCTCGGCAGCAAACGCGGCAACCCGCCGTCGGGCATCAACCGGGCACCTACCCCGGCGACTTCCACGGCGTGACGAAACTGCACTACTCCCCCAAGCCGGATGGTCGGCCCGATCCCGGTGAAATTGTGTGGACCTGGGTTCCCTTTGAAGAGGACTTCTCGCAGGGCAAGGACCGCCCGGTGCTGCTGGTTGGCAGGGATCGCGAATGGCTCCTGGGCCTCATGCTGACATCCAAGGACCACGACAACGGCAGGCAGGCTGGGGATTACGTTGATGTTGGGGTGGGGCAATGGGACCGTCAAGGACGCCCGAGTGAAGTCAAACTGGACCGTGTGATCCGGGTGAGTCCAGAGGCGATCCGGCGGGAAGGTGCAGTGCTCGGCAAGCCGGCGTTCCTTGAGGTTTCGCAGGCCCTGAAGGATCGCCACAGCTGGAGGTAGTCACCATGTCAACACTGGGTCCGGCTTTCTGCTATCCTTTATAGCTGTGTGTCCGTGCAGGTCGACGGCCACTCATGGTTGGCTGCCATAGGCATCCCCACGCCGCTCAGTCGATGGCCAACCTGAAAACCCTCTAGACCATTTCCGCATTAAAAAGAGAGTTCATACGTGGCTAATATCAAGTCCCAGAAGAAGCGCATCCTCACCAACGAGAAGGCTCGCCTGCGTAACAACGCGGTCAAGTCCGAGCTGAAGACGGCCATCCGCGCCGTTGCCAACGCCGTTGAGTCTGCTGACAAGGATGCTGCTGCAACTGCACTTGTTGCTGCCAGCCGGAAGCTGGACAAGGCTGTCAGCAAGGGCGTTATTCACAGGAACAACGCTGCAAACCGCAAGTCGGCGATCTCCAAGAAGGTCAACGCACTCTAAGGTTTTTCCAGTTCGACTGAGCTGATCAAAAGGCCGGCACCCACGGGTGCCGGCCTTTTGGGTTTAACCACGCCGCGCGGATGTAGCGATAACCGTTACCGCGTGTTCCACGGCATACACGGGGTCGCGGGACTGGCCTTTGACCTGGGCGTCGGCCTCGGCGACCACCTGGATTGAGCGGATGAGGCCCTCCGGGGTCCAGCGACGGACGTCCCGCTGCGCCTGCTCGACGAGCCAAGGCTGCATGCCCAGACTCTTCGCGATATGAGCCGACGATCCTTGGGCTCCGGCTACCTTGGCCAGCGTGCGTAGCTTTGCCGCAAGCGCAGCCACCAAGGGAACAGGATCAACCCCGGTGGACAGAGCATGCCGCAAGGTGGACAAAGCCACTGGCCCGTTGCCTGCCATCGCGGCATCGGCCACCTTGAACGCAGTGGCCTCGACGCGTCCGCCGTAGTAGCGTTCCACGGTTGCTGCATCCACGGCAGTCGTCGCGTCAGCAATTAACTGGTTGCAAGCGGCCGCGAGCTCGGAAAGGTTGGAACCCACTGCATTGACCAGGGCTTGGACAGCTTCGCCATCAATCCGGCGACCACCGGCCTTGAACTCCGAGACAACAAACGCAGTTTTGTCCGCATCCTTCTTAAGGGGCTGGCAATCGATGACAGGCCAACCTGCCGATTTCACTGCGTCAAGCAGTTTCTTCCCCCGAACACCACCGGCATGGCGCAGCACCAAAACCACATCCTGTTCGGGACGGGCCAAGTACGACAAAGTGTCGGCCAGGAACGCATCATTCATGGCTTCCAAGCCCTCAACTTCAATGAGCTTTCCCTCGCCGAACAGAGACGGGGTCACGGTCATCGCCAATGACCCGGCCTCGTAGGAGCCCGCGTTCAGCCTGCTGAGTTCAACATCCGGAGTTGCCGTCCGCACTTGGGATCTGATGCGGTCCATGGCCCGGATACCGAGGTACTCCTCCGGTCCCGTGATCAGCACCACGGCGGCCGGCGTCGCGTCCCGCCAGCTGACGGTGTTCGCAGCGACACTCTTGGCCCGGGTGTTTTGGGCAGCAGCCACAGATGGTTCCTTCCGAGGATTTTTTGCAGACTTCAAGTCTGCCATGCCGTGGCGGCCGGGACGCCCTGCAGTTGCGGTCAGGGAAAGAGCTGCGGCACGATTCAACGAATCTCCCTACTAGGAATTTGTTAGCGGGCAGCAAGCAACCTGCCACAGGCACCTGTAAGGGGATACCAATGTACAAGAAATCGCTGCTGGGCCTCGGGGTCGTAGCAATCGTTGGGATGGCGCTGGGTGCATGCTCAGGACCTGCAACATCGCCGGACACAGCTTCCGCTAAGCCCAGTGAGAAGGCAGCGCAGACGAAACGGTACAGCAACGGGGAACTGCTGGACTTGGTCAAGCAGATCAAGACCGCTGATGGGACCAGCCTGACCACGGTCTCCGGCGAAGAATTGTCCAACCAAGAGAACCCGATGAAGGAACTATTGGCCTTGATGAGCATCGAACCTGCGGAATGCAAGGCACTTGGCGCCTTGGGCTCGTCACAGACCATTGCCGGATCTACAACGGCAGGAGGGGCATCAGTTGACACGGCCGGCGGGGTGATGAGCGGCATAACTCTTGTCTCCGGTGTGGACGCCGACGCACTCCGCAACACAGTCAAGAACAACAAGTCCCAAGCTGCAGCGTGCGAAAATATCACGCTTTCCATGGCGGGGCAATCAATGGATATGACGACAAAACCAGTCGATGGCGTCAGCTCTGTACCTGACACTGTGGCCTACAAGACGGCTATCAGCCTGCCCGATGGCAGGGAGCAGTCCACGTTCATCGCTTACGCCGTCAAGGACGGAGTGTTGATCACCGCCACAGCGTCCGGGCAGAACGCTGATGCAACAGGTGCCGCCGCTGCAGGTGCGCTCATGGATCAAGCAGCGGCACTCATCAAGTAACGACCTCGGCCCGAAGTGGCGGCATCAGGAAAAATCATGAAGCCGGGCTACTTCCTCCGTGTGATGTTGTGCAGTCTTTCCAAAACAACCATCACCCGGTGGTGAAGGACCATAATCCGCAGAAGCACGCCGCTTGGATGCAGGGCTGTCCAGACCATGAGTACGGTGACGGCCGAGGCGACGGACATGGCAACGATGCCCGCCGGACCTTCTGCCCATGGAAACGCCGCGCCCGGTAATCCGCCAAAGAACCGCGCGATGCCCGCCACACCACTGGCGCTGGCACCCGCCAACGCGATCGGAATCGCGGCTGCACAGGGATGGATCGCGGAGAGCGGCACGGCAAGGGTGCCCAGAATCGTTATGGGGGCCACGAGCGGACCAGCGATCACGTTTGCAATGAGTGCATACGGCGAGAACTGGGGTTGGAGTGCCACGATGACCGGCCCGCACATCACTTGCGCGGACAGTGGAACCGACACACCTACGGCCAACCATTTGGGAATGGCGTCAGGAAACCACGACGCTATACGGCTGGCAAGCAGCACGATGCCAAGCGTGGCCAGGACGGAGAGGAGGAAGCCAAAGTTGCCGGCAAGGGTGGGATCCAGCAAAAGAAGCACAACGGTAGCCAGGCATAGGAAAGTCAGCGGCCTCCCCCGCAACCCGCCCGTCAATGCTGCCACCCCGACAAATCCCATGACCGCTGCGCGCAGGACACTTGGCTCCGGTCCTACCAACACTACGAAGGCGCCAAGGCCACAACCCGCAAACGCGGCGGCCAGAGGACGCGGCAGTCTGAGAGATCTCGCAAGCAGGATGAAGCCGCCTAGGATGAGGCTGCAATTCGCGCCGCTGACCGCCGTTAAATGCACCATTCCGGTCGTTTTCATGTCCGCTTCCAGACCCTCCGGAAGAGTGCTGGTATCACCGGTCACCATGCCTGGCAGCAGCCCTGCAGCATCGGGAGGCAACCAACCTGCCGCATCGCGTAACTGCTCGCGCAGCTTGGCGGCCGAATCTTGCAGGTCGAAGGCAGAGCCCACCACAACCGGTCCGGTGGAAGCTGTCAGTATCGCCGCTTCTGATTGTCCGGGCCGGATCTCCTTGAGCGTGCCAGTTGTTCTCACGCGCTGTCCCGGGCGTATGTCCTGCCACGCATCGTCACCGATGACGATAAGAGAGGCAGAACCGCGACTTACCTTCCCTTCGGTGGTAAGACTGACCAGGCTCGCCGGAACCGACCACCGGGTATCGCCGGAATGCCCGGGCCGCGGTACAGCAGAAGGGCTGCCCATGACCTGGACCTGGATGACCACACCGGCGTGGGCGTCAACGGCCGCGGCAAGGGGTCCTTGGTCCCGCTTGCCGGCAGCCAAAGAACAATGCCCAGCGGCCACAGCACCAAGCACACAGGCCAAGGCGAGAGTGGCCGGAACTGTCCTGGCACGTGACGTCCCCGTTGCCCGCAGGCGCGAATACAGCAGCAACGCGATGGCGGCAGCGGCAAGCACTGCACCCATAGCGGCCGACCACGCAGCGGCGAGAACACTGCCAGCAAGTGCAGTGAACCAAGTGAGAAGCACCGCGGGGACCAACCGGAGATCCAGACGTCTCAACAACGGATCGTTGCCTGAATCCTCAGCCACCCTGCACCGTCACCAAATCCTGGAGCGACTCCATAAGCTTGGGCCCGATGCCATCAATGGCATCCAACTCATCCACTGAGGCAAACGCACCGTGCTCCTTGCGCCAATCCACGATGCGTTGGGCCGTCACCGGACCCACCCTGGGCAGTGTCCCGAGCTCCTCCACCGTGGCAGTGTTGATGTTAACTTTTGCTCCTCCGGATCCCGGGGTCGCAGAGGTTTCCGCCGACCCATCAGTGCCGATCCCGGTTCCCGTCCCCTGAGACGTCCCGCCTATGGCCGCCTCCCCCACAGCCGGAACATGGATCTTTGCCCCATCTGTGACTACTTCTGCGAGGTTAAGGCCATTTAGGTCAGCACTGGCGGTTGCCCCGCCTGCAGCATCGATCGCCTGAAAGATCCGGCTGCCTTCGGGAAGCGAAACCACCCCGGGTTTCTGTACGGCGCCGGCGACATGAACCAGTAGCATCTTCATGTCTTGTGGCGGCGGCGTCGGTCGAGACGACTCAAGCTCCTCCCCACCCTCAGGCACTGTTCCTGCCGATACCGACTGACTCAGTGGCTCCGTAGTGGGCTGGCCGGTGGCCGCCTGAATAAGGAACCATGCTGCGCATGCGGCACCAATAACGAAAACGGCAACTGCTACCCTCCACGACGTTCGCCACCGAGTCCGCACCGCTATCGTCTCTTGACCATGGAGGGGGTCGGTAGCCACTTTGTCCGGACCGAGCTGGTCCAACAGGGGCATGGAAAGCAAGGGAGCCGGATCTCCTGGAGGGTTCAGTCCCGATGCAAAGCGTCGCCTGGCTGCCAGCGCTGCGGCGTCTGGGGACCCATCCCGATTCCAGCGTGGCATGCTTCGAGCCTACGACGGACCTGATGGGAGCGGAGTGGGCCTCTTAGGCTATGTGGATAAGCTCACGTGGGAGTACTGCTCTCCCCCACGATCACCGCTAGAACGCCCAAACCCGCGTGCGCCGCGAGGACTGCCGGCAGGGCGCTGATCTGCGCGGGTGGACAGTCCGGGCATTTATCGCGCAGCCGTTCTGCCAACGCTTCGGCCTCTGACTGGTTACCGAAATGGTGAACCGCCAACCGTTGCTGACCAACAGGTCTTGAAGCAACATCAGCGGCCACAATCTCCTCAAGCCGGGCAACGGCCCGGACAGCGGAACGGACCTTTTCCAGCGGAACGATCCTGCCGCCGTCGACCGCGAGTATTGGCTTGATGGCCAGCACTGTGCCGAGCAGCGACGCTGCGGCTCCTATGCGTCCCCCGCGCCTCAGCTGCTCAAGGCTCGGAACGTAGAAATAGACCTTGGTTCGCTCCATGCGCTTCTCTGCAAAGGCACGAACTTCAGCTGCGGACTGGCCAGCAGCCGCTGCCACAACGGCACTCTGCACACCCATGCCTTGTGCCATACCGACCGTGCGGGAGTCGACTACTTCCACCGGGATATCAACACGGGCTGCAGCAAGACGCGCGGCATCGGCCGTTCCGGACAGTTCAGAGGAAATATGGATCGACACAACCGCTTCAAAGCCGCGGCTCTGGGCGGCGCGATATGCCTGTTCAAACTGACCGGGCGAGGGGCGGGACGTCTTCACGGATGCACCCGATGCCAAGGCGACGGCCAACGTCTCGGTGATGTCGTCTTCGCCTTCACCATAGATCTCACTTCCCACCATGACAGGCATGGGAACGACGGCGAGGCGACCGTCCGCGGCAAAGGCTGCAACCCAGTCAGCCGGCAGGGCAGCTGCCGAATCTGTCACTACAGCAGTCTTTACGACGGCGGTACGCGCCTCATCGGCAACCGGAACCGGGAGCGCAGGCTGCCGGAGGCGGGACAGCCGTTCCTTGAGCCATATCCAGGCAGGTGGTTCTCGCTCGGGCACGCAACCTCCAACAAAGGTGACCGGCCGCCGGCACAATGCCGGCGGCCGTAAAGTCCCTTGTACCTCGTTAGGCGGGGACGATGTTCACCAGTTTAGGCGCCCGCACGATCACGGTGCGGATGCCACGGCCATCCATGGCGCGCTGAACATTTTCGGACGCGAGTGCGAGTTCGCGGAGTTCGTCCTCGCTGATATCCGGCGACACTTCCAGCCGGTCGCGGACCTTCCCCTGGACCTGGACCACGGCTGTGACGGTCTCCTGGACGAGCAGGGCGTCGTCGTGCTTCGGCCAGCCGGCATTGGCCACGGAGGCAGGGTGACCCAGGGTGTTCCAGAGATCCTCTGCCGTGTACGGGGCGAAAAGGCTCAGGATCACAGCAACGGCCTCGACGGCCTCACGTACGGCGGGGTCTGCTCCACCTGCTCCGGAGTCGATGGTCTTTCGCGTCGCGTTGACCAACTCCATGAGGCGTGCCACCACGACGTTGAACTTGTTGTTGTCCAACAGCTCAGCTGAATCCGCGATCGTCTTGTGGGTAACAGTTCGCAAGGCGCGGTCGCCGGCAGCAGGATCGACACCGGGCTCGCTGCTGACGTCCTGGCCGAGGCGCCAGGCACGAGCCAGGAACTTTGCCGAGCCGGACGGCGAAACGTCTGCCCAGTCGACGTCGTCCTCCGGCGGGGAGGCGAAGACCATGGTCAGGCGTACGGCGTCCACACCGAACTTGTCCAACTGCTCGCCAAGGTCTACGCCATTGCCGAGGGACTTGCTCATTGCCTTGCCACCGTTGAGGACCTGGCCCTGGTTGAGGAGCGCGCTGAACGGCTCACTTGCCTCGATCAGGCCGATGTCCTTGATGACCTTGGTGAAGAAGCGGGCATAGAGCAGGTGCAGGATCGCATGCTCGACGCCGCCGACGTACTGGCCCACAGGCATCCAGTTGTTGATCTTTTCGGGATCAAACGGACCTTCTGTGTAGTCCGGAGAGACGAAGCGCAGGAAGTACCACGACGAATCCACGAAGGTGTCCATGGTGTCGGTATCGCGCTGGGCTGCGCGGCCACAGTTGGGACACTCGACGTTGACCCATTCGACGGCGGCAGCCAGCGGGGAGGTTCCCTTCGGCGCCAGCGCTTCACCACGGAGGTTCTCGGGCAGCTTCACGGGAAGCTGGTCGTCCGGGACGGGCACTTCACCACATTCGGCACAGTGGATGATCGGAATGGGCGTACCCCAGAAACGCTGGCGGCTCAACAGCCAGTCACGCAGGCGGAAGTTCACGAACTTTTCGCCGGTTCCCAGCTTCTCCAGGATTTCGATGGCAGCCGGGATGCCTTCGGACTTGGACAGGCCATCCAAGTCGCCTGAGTTCTTGAGCGTTCCTTCGCCCGCTGTGGCAACACCGGTCTCGGCGGGGTCTTCATCGCCGGTATCCAGCACGGCACGAACGGGCAGGCCGAAAGCCTTGGCGAAATCGAGGTCGCGCTGATCGTGAGCGGGAACGGCCATGATGGCACCGGTGCCGTAATCGGCCAGAACGTAGTCGGCTGCCCACACCGGGAGCTTCTCACCGTTGAGCGGATTGATCGCGTAGCGTCCGGTAAACACACCGGTTTTCTCGCGCTCCGTGGACTGGCGCTCGATCTCGGAGAGGGCCTTGACCTTTTCCCGGTATGCCATGAGTTCGTCATGATGTTCGGGAGTGACGAGGTCAAGGGCCAAATGTGCATCGGCCGCAACAACGAAGAAGGTCGCGCCGTAGAGGGTGTCGGGACGGGTTGTGAAGACGGTGACTTCTCGCTCGGCCCGGTCCTGGGTGGCCTCGATGACGAAGCGAACGTGGGCGCCCTCGGAGCGGCCAATCCAGTTCCGCTGCATGGCCAGCACCCGTTCGGGCCAGTGGCCCTGCAACTGGTCCATGTCCTCGAGCAGGCGATCGGCGTAGTCGGTGATCTTGAAGTACCACTGGTTCAGGGATTTCTTGGTGACAGCCGTGCCACAGCGTTCGCAGGCACCGTTGACGACTTGCTCGTTGGCCAGGACGGTGAGGTCCTTGGGGCACCAGTTGACGGGCGAGTCCTTGCGGTACGCCAAGCCACGCTCGTAGAAGCGCTTGAACAGCCACTGCGTCCAACGGTAGTACTCGGGGTCGGACGTGTGCAGGCGGCGGGACCAGTCAGCCGAGATGGCGTAGCGCTTGAATGATGCTGCCTGGGTGTCGATGTTGGCGTAGGTCCACTCGCTGGGGTGGGCGTTGCGCTTGATGGCCGCGTTCTCAGCAGGCAGGCCAAAGGAGTCCCAGCCGATGGGGTGCAGGACGTCGAAGCCCTTCTGGCGCAGGTAGCGCGCGACGACATCGCCCATGGCAAAGGCCTCAGCATGGCCCATGTGAAGGTCACCGGAGGGGTAGGGAAACATGTCCAGCACGTAGCGACGCTCCCGCGAACCGTCGTCAAGCGGGGTGAACACCTTGAGGTCTTCCCAGACCTGCGGCCACTTGGCTTCCATCGCGGCGAAGCTGTAGACGCCTTCTTCAGGCGCTCCAGCTGCGGCTGTCTGTGCTGTTCCGGTCTCTGTCTCCGGCTGAACGCTCACTGCTGCCCTCTTCTGTTCTTCGATGGCGGTTTTGCCTCCTGCTGCGCTCCAGGTAAGCCCCGGACACACAAAAGCCCCTCGACAATGGAGGGGCGGCCGCTCGGCTGTTGATTGCCGGGCGGCTAGCTAAGCAGAAGGATCGCACGCATAGATCTACAATAGCGCACGATCAAACACACAAGTCGCCACGAGCGGCTTACAGAAGGCCGGCTTAATGACGCCGTGCTGTTATGGGGGCCCGGGAGCGGCTTCGGGCGTCCGCGTAGCGGGCGGGGCCCCCATAACAGCTAAGGCGTCATGTCGCTGGCCTTACTTAACGTCCTCGTCGACCCAATCCATGGATTTGGTTACGGCCTTCTTCCAGAGCCGCAGCTGGCGCTCCTGCTCTTCGGCCGGCAATTGCGGCTCCCAGCGCTTGTCCTCGCCCCAGTTGGTGCTGAGTTCGCCCAGGTCCTTCCAGAATCCAACAGCCAGGCCAGCGGCGTAGGCAGCGCCCAAGGCCGTGGTTTCAACCACCTTGGGGCGGACTACGGGTACGCCGAGGATGTCGGCCTGGAACTGCATGAGTGCCTCGTTGGCGACCATTCCGCCGTCGACCTTCAGTTCGGTGAGGGGAACGCCCGAGTCGGCGTTTACGGCGTCCAGCACCTCGCGGGTCTGGAACGCAGTTGCCTCGAGGGCAGCACGGGCAATGTGGCCCTTGTTGGCGAAGCGGGTGAGGCCCACAATGGCGCCGCGCGCGTCAGCCCTCCAGTACGGCGCGAACAAGCCGGAGAACGCGGGGACGATGTACACGCCGCCGTTGTCCTTAACAGCGGCGGCCAGTTCTTCGACCTCCGGAGCGGAACTGATCATGCCGAGGTTGTCACGAAGCCACTGGATCAATGAGCCGGTGACGGCGATGGAGCCTTCCAGTGCGTAGTGCGGCTTGTTGTCGCCCAGCTTGTATCCCAGCGTGGTGAGCAGGCCGTTCTTCGAGTGGACGATTTCTTCGCCCGTGTTGAAGATCAGGAAGCAGCCGGTGCCGTAGGTGTTTTTCGCTTCGCCGGCCTGGAATGCTGCCTGGCCGAACGTCGCTGCCTGCTGGTCGCCGAGGATGCCCGCCACCGGAGTTTCGCGCAGCAACTGGGAGGTGTGGACGTGCCCGTAGACCTCGGAGGAGGACTTGATGGCGGGCATCATGGACGCCGGAACGCCGAAGACATCAAGGATTTCCTCGTCCCATTGCAGCGTCTCAAGGTCCATGAACAGGGTGCGGGACGCGTTGGTGACATCGGTGACGTGCACGCCGCCGTCGACTCCACCAGTCAGGTTCCAGAGAACCCAGGCGTCGGTGTTGCCGAACAAGAGGTCACCGGCTTCAGCGCGTTCGCGGGCGCCGTCGACGTTGTCCAGGATCCATTTGATCTTGGTCCCCGAGAAGTAGGTGGCCAGCGGCAGGCCAACCTTCTGTTTGAAGCGTTCAGGTCCACCATCCTTGGCAAGCTCGTCCACAATCGACTGGGTACGCGTGTCCTGCCAGACGATGGCGTTGTATACGGCCTCGCCTGTGTTTTTGTCCCAGACCACTGCGGTTTCGCGCTGGTTGGTAATGCCGACGGCGGCGATGTCGTGCCGTGTCAGGTTCGCCTTGGACAGGGCCGAGGCAATGACCTCCCGGGTGTTGTTCCAGATCTCGGCGGGGTTGTGCTCAACCCAGCCGGCCTGCGGGAAGATCTGCTCGTGTTCCATCTGTCCCGTTGACACAATATTGCCCGTGTGGTCAAAGACGATGGCTCGGGAGCTCGTGGTGCCCTGGTCGATGGCGATGACGTATTGATTCATGGTGACGTCCTTGTCTGAAGTGGTTTTGAAAGGAATGTGGATGACTGTGTGATTTGTCCAGGACTGCGTGTCCAGGAATCAGCCAGCGGCTGAGGGCATGATGGCAGGCACCCAGACGGACACGAGGCCAGCAAGAGTACCGCCAACAAGGGGCCCAACGACGGGGATCCAGGAGTAGGCCCAGTCGCTGGAGCCCTTCCCCTTAATAGGGAGGATGGCGTGCGCGATACGGGGTCCGAGGTCACGTGCCGGGTTGATGGCGTAACCGGTGGGGCCACCAATGGAGACGCCGATACCGACCACGAGCAGCGCCACAGCCAACGGACCCAGGCCCGAGGGGGTGCCGCCGAACGTCAGGATGACGAAAACCAGGACGAATGTGCCAATGATTTCGGTGATGAGGTTCCACGGGGTTGAACGGATGGCAGGACCGGTGGAGAACGTTCCCAGCTTGTTGGCTGCCAGCGGCTCCTCATCAAAGTGCTGTTTGTAAGCGAGCCAGCAAACAACGGCGCCCAGGAATGCCCCGAGCAGTTCGCCACCGAAGTACGTCAAGGTGGAAGCGAAGTCCACGCTGACATCGGGCGCGTATTCCTTGCTTCCCTTAACAAGCAGGCCCAAGGTGACAGCCGGGTTCAGGTGCGCACCGGACTTTGCGGCCACGAAAACGCCCGCGAAGACCGCAATACCCCAGCCCCACGTCACCATCAAGAATCCACCGTTGTTGCCCTTGGTGCCTTTGAGCGCAACGTTGGCCACGACGCCACAACCCAGCAGGGTCAGCATCATGGTTCCGAATACTTCGGAAAGGAAAACTATTCCAAGAGACATCTTTGACTCCTCATTTTTCTGTTGACAGCCTCCTCGCGGGTTGAAGAGGCCGTTGGGACAGTTCCGTTTTCCGCAACCATCCCGGCGTGGTGAGCCCCAAGGGGCTCACCTACCCCGTTTCCCGTCCCTGTCGCGCAGTGGGACGGTCAAGCATTGTGTGCAGTCGCCCTCAGGCTACGAGACTGTGCACGTCAACCTTGTGGAACCGACGCAGCACTTCCTGGGCGTGGCGCACTTCTGCCTCACGGACAGCGGCATCCCAGCCAAGCGGTTCAGCCAATGCTGCAGCAATCTCGTTCAGCAACTCGCCGGTCACCAGGCCGCGGAACGCGAGGGACGTCCGTCGGATGAGGACATCCACCAGATGCCCGACCTGCTCGTGTTCGGCCATGAATGCCAATTCACGAACACTGAGTTCCCGGGTGGAACGAAGCGGCGCGTCGTGTCCGGCCTTCAGGAAATCGATGACGGCCTCTGCCCGTGTTCCATACCGCGTCAGGAGACCAGACACGCGGTCCGCGTCCAGTCCAGGGCCCACGTGCTTCTTGATCCACTCCTGCTCGCCTTGTTCCGTGGCAGGGAAGCCAGCGCCACCGCCGATGGCGAGTTTCGCCGTCGAAACTTTCCGTTCCAGTCCCAATTCGCGAAGAACGTCGTTGGTCATGTGTTCGGCAAGCGCCCGGAAGGTGGTCCATTTGCCACCTACCAAACTGAGGACGACGGCGGCCTTACCGCCCGGCGTCGCCATGGCACCCTCGCCGGTCCGGACGCTGCGTTCGATCCTGTAGTCCCTTGAGACAAATCCCGGCTGGGTGGCGTCGTGGCGCGGCAGGGGACGGACACCAGCGAAGCTGTACACGATCTGGCCACGGTTCACCTTGGTGGTGGGGAAGACATGGCCGATCAGCTCGAAGAAGTAGTCGATTTCGGATTCGGTGCAGACAGCGTCTTCTGTCATGTCGGCGTCAACGTCTGTGGTGCCGACCAGCACCCGGTCCCCCATGGGGTAAATGAGGACGATGCGGCCGTCCGTGTGTTCGAAGAAGATCTCCCGGCCATTGCAGGCGGCCAGCAGTTCAGGGTGGTCCAGCACGATGTGCGAACCCTTGGTGCCGCCCATGAACTGGCTGGCGGCTCCCATGGCCTGGTTGGTGAGGTCCACCCAGGCACCGGTGGTGTTGACGATGACGTCGGCCTGGAAGTCGAACTCCTTGCCGCTCAATTCATCGCGTAGCCGGACTCCGTCAGTACCCATGGAAACCAGTGAGACGTAGTTGCTGGCGCGGGCCGTCCCGCCCGGCAGGCCACCGCCGCGGCCAGCCTTCTCTCCATCCTGAAGCACGTCCAGGGTGAGCCGCTCAGGGTTGTGGACGGAAGCGTCAAAGTAGGTTGCCGCGTACTTGATTCCCGGGTGCAGCTTGGGTAGCTCCGCCAAAGCCTTGTCCTTGCCGCGGAACTGGTGCCGCGGGACGCTGCCGCCGTCACGGGAGAAGAAGTCGTACATGCTCAAACCGAGCTTGATGAGGAAGGCGCCGCGTTCGTTCGGTTTGCCCTGCTTGTGGGTGAGGAAGCGCATGGGCGCGGACAGGATTCCCGAGAAGGTGCTGAAGATGGGAATGGTGGTCTGGAGCGGCTTGACGTAGTGCGGGGCGATCCGAAGGAGACGGTTGCGCTCCACGACTGATTCCTGGACAAGGCGGAACTCACCGTTCTCCAGGTATCGAATGCCGCCATGGATCATGTGCGACGATGCACCGCTGGCTCCTTGGCAGTAGTCCCCACGCTCCACGAGCGCGACGTCAATGCCCTGCAGGGCGAGGTCCCGGAAGGTTCCTACGCCGTTGATACCGCCACCGATGATGAGTACTTTCGCCGAAGGCCGCTCCCGCAAGGCGGTTACAGATTCACGCCTGTGCGCATCAGAGGAGGTACCGGAAATCCTGTTGTGTCCCAAAACTGCTCCCTTGGGCTTGGTTTGTGCGCGGCGTTACGTTCGCTGCACCTTTCACCACTAATCTGGCGAAGGTGGAAAATGGAGTCAAGCTATTTGCACAAACGTGCAGTAAGGAAATGAGATGGGACGCTCACGTCACTCGGATGCCCTCCGGGCCGCACAGATGTACTACCTGCAGGACCTGACCATGGACGCGATTGCGCGGGAACTAAGGACCTCACGCTCCACCGTCTCCCGGCTTTTGTCTTCCGCCCGGGAAACAGGCCTGGTCCAGGTCCAGATCCGCAGCCCGTTCGATACCGCCCCCGAACTCGAAAGCCAGATTCGCGACAAATTCAAGGTGGACGTCCACGTAGTGCCGGTGCTTGACACCTTGAACGAGGCGGAGACGCTGGACCGCGTGGCGATGCAGGCAGCGCGGACCATAGGACCCCTGGTGGATTCCAACGCCATCATCGGCATTGCCTGGGGTGCCACGCTCAGCGCCGTGAGCCGGCACCTGACCAGGAAGATCACGCACGACACCATCGTTGTCCAACTCAACGGCGCCGGGAACATGCAAACAACCGGCATCACCTACGCCAGCGACATCATGCGGCGCTTTGGCAGCGCCTACGGAGCGCGGGTGGAACAATTCCCCGTGCCTGCGTTTTTCGATCACGCGGCCACCAAGACGGCCATGTGGAATGAGCGCAGCGTGCAACGCATCCTGGATTTGCAGGCGCGCATGAGCATCGCCATTTTCGGTGTTGGCTCCGTTGATTCGGACTATCCAAGCCATGTGTACGCCGGCGGCTACCTCGACGAACAAGACCTCAGCATGTTGGCGGCCGACGACGTGGTGGGCGACGTTGCCACTGTCTTCTTCCGCAGCGATGGATCATCTGACGGCATTACCCTGAACGAACGGTCAACTGGCCCAAGCCATGAACAGCTACGGCAGGTACGACGCCGGATTTGCGTCGTGTCCGGCGCCTCCAAAATCAACGGCCTGCAGGGCGCCTTGGCAGCCGGACTTGCCACTGACCTCATCCTCGATGAAGCCTCGGCGCGCCGCTTGGTGAGTTTCAGTGGCCAGTCCTGAGGCTTTCCGCCGCGGAATGGGTAGAGTCGTTGATATGAGATTCCCGGCCCGGCTGACCTTGAACAACGGCGTGATGATGGACCGCTTGGGATTCGGACTCTACAAAGTGCCGCCAAAAGAAGCTGAGGCTTTGGTGAGCACTGCCCTCGGCGAAGGCTATCGGCGGTTCGATACCGCCGCCATGTATCACAACGAGGTGGGCGTAGGCCGCGCGATCGGGGGTGCAATCGGCGACGCCAACGAGGCAAACCTCGGCACGGGTGGTTCCGGAGAATCCGTGCATGCCCTGACCCGGGAAGACGTCTTTGTCACCACCAAGGTCTGGAATGACGACCACGGTTACGACTCCACGCTCCGCGCTTTCGATTCATCCATGGCCAACCTCGGACTGGACTACGTGGACCTCTACCTCATCCACTGGCCGTGTGCCGGACGAGGCCTGTTCGTGGAGACCTATAAAGCCATGGAAACCCTGTACAGGGAAGGCAAAGTCCGGGCCATCGGGGTTTCGAATTTCCAGCCCGGGCATTTGGAAGAACTCATGCAGAAAGCCGAAGTGGCCCCGGCCGTTAATCAGATAGAGCTGCACCCCTGGCTTCAGCAGGGCAGGCTGCGGACACTGCATGAACAACTCGGGATCCGAACCGAAGCATGGAGCCCCCTTGGCCGTGGGCAAGTCCTTGCCGACCCCGCGATCGTGGATTTGGCTCACAAATACGGCAGGACACCGGCCCAAATAATCCTCCGGTGGCATCTCCAGCTTGGGAACCTCGTCATTCCCAAAGCCAGTTCCGCGGGGCGGATCAAGGAGAACTTTGCCGTTTTCGACTTCGAACTCGAGGCAGCGGACATGGACGGCATGGGGGCGCTTGAACGCCACCACCGCACGGGCTCGCACCCGGACAACGTGAATTAGGAACGGCCGAATGGAAAAGGTGGACACCGCGCATACTCCGGAAGGCGCAGATGCCCCGATTGAATTCATCAGCAAGTCCCTGCAGGGACGCACTACCGCCTCTGATGTGGACGTCGATGGCAGCAACGTAGCGTATTGGACGTACGAACCCGTCAAAGCCACACAGGATACCCGCACGATTTTGGTCATTCACGGTTTTCGGGGCGACCACCATGGATTGCTCCGTGTAGCGGACCTGCTTCCGGACATGCGGATCATCATGCCGGACCTCCCGGCATTTGGCAGTTCAGATCCTTTCCATGAGGACGAACATACGGTTGAGCGTTACGGCCATTTCATCTCCAGCTTCATGGCCGCACTGGGCCTGGGCCCCAGGACCGTGCTGCTGGGCCACTCCTTTGGCTCCATCGTCGCGAGCCATTTTGCGGCCCGGAATCCCGGCGCCATTTATCCATTGATCCTGATCAACCCCATCGCTGCACCCGCTTTGGAGGGCCCCAAGGGGATCATGACCAAGCTCGCGGTGTTTTACTACCAGGTGTCCGCCAAGCTTCCAAGGCGCCTCGGACTTGCCCTCCTGCGCAACCGGGCCATTGTCCGGGTCATGAGCGTCACCATGGCCAAGACCAAAGACAAAGACCTGCGCCGCTTCATCCATGGCCAGCATGATGCCTACTTCAGCGCGTTCGCGGACCGAAGGAGCTTGCTGGAATCCTTCAAGGCATCCGTGTCGGGCACTGTGGCAGACGTCGCCGGGGAGTTGCGCCTCCCCGTACTGCTGATAGCCGGCGAAAAAGACGAGATCGCCACTTTGCCCAACCAGCACAAACTGATGGAGCGCCTTCCCGAAGGCACCCTGGAAGTGATTCCCGACGTCGGGCATTTGATCCATTACGAGACGCCGGCCCCGGCTGCCGCAGCTATCCGCACATTCCTGGAGGAACACCCCGCGTGAAAATTGTCATCGACGCCCGCTTCACAAGGACGGACCACCACGATGGCATCAGCCGGTACGGTTCAAGCCTCATTGCGGCAACATCCAAAATTGCGGATGTCACCATGCTCATCAACGACAAACGCCAACTCGCGTTGCTTCCCGACGTGCCCTATGTGATGGTCAACAGCCCGCTGTCCCCACGTGAGCTGTTCGTTGCCGCCAAGGTCAACTCCTTGGGTGCGGACGTCGTGGTGTGCCCGATGCAGACCATGGGAACCCTGGGGCGGAAGTATGGGCTGATCCTTACGCTGCACGACCTCATCTACTACGAACACCCCGCTCCCCCGGGCTTCCTTCCGGCTCCGGTGCGCCTGTTATGGAGGCTGTACCACAAGGCGTTCTGGCCGCAGCGCCTGCTGCTGAACCGGGCTGACGTGGTGGCTACCATCAGCAGGACCACAGAGGCTTTGATGGCCAAATACACCTTGACCCGCCGCCCCGTGCGGATCGTTGGCAATGCCCCGCAGCCCGGCCAGACCCCCCGCGATCCTTTGGCCGGGGCGGATAAAACCCTGCTGTATATGGGTTCTTTCATGCCTTACAAGAACGTGGAAACCATGATTCGGGGAATGGCAGGCCTGCCGGATTACACACTGCACTTGCTCAGCCGGATTACTCCCCAGCGTCGGGCGGAACTCGAGGCCATGATCCCTCACGGGGCCAAGGTCCAATTCCACAATGGTGTAACAGACTCCGAGTATGAAGCGCTTTTGACCAGGGCGACTGCACTCATCAGCTTGTCCCGGGCCGAGGGATATGGCCTGCCCTTGGTGGAGGCGATGTCACTGGGAACTCCTGTTATCGCCAGCGACATTCCGATTTTCCGGGAAGTGGGCGCCGATGCGGTCAGCTATGTTGACCCCGAGTCGCCCTCGGAGTTCGCTGCGGCTGTCACGGCGTTGGGCGATGACAAATTGTGGCAAGAACGTTCCCGCAGGTCGGTGGAACGTGCTGGAGACTTCAACTGGGACGAATCCGCCCGGCAGTTGCTGGCCGCGGCAGAGGAGGTCGTAGAACTTCGCAAACGCTACAAGACGTCCACGCCGTCGAGCCGCAGTTGAACTGGTCCGGCTGTGCGTTTCGCCGCGTTCGCTGCCTTGACAGCACGCAGGGCACGGGTAGCGTCTGCGGCGTCTGCGTAGGGAATGAAGTACAGAGTGCGGACGTCTGCCTCAGCCTCACTTCCGGCGCCTTGGGCACCACTGGAGAACAGCTGAAGTGGCGCCGGACCGGCACTGCGAAGCTTCGTACCGGACCTTAGCCTGACGCTTGCCTCGAAGGTATCGGAAAAATGCTCGACGTCGGCCCTTGGCCCGGTCACTGAAGCTACCCGCACTGCCGGGGGAAGCTGGAGTTCCTTCCGGAGTGCCAGTTCACGCGAGGCGTAGCCCGGTGCGTCCCAGCGCAGCAGGGCTCCCGTAGCGGTTGTGTCGTCTGCCGTGATGATGACCAGCCCACCCTGGTTGGAAGGTCTCACCAAGGACGCAGCGTTGAACCACCGCCGAACAGTGTCCTCACCGGCCCTCAGGTTTTCCCGGCGGAGCAATGAATTGCCATCCAGAAGCAGCGCGGCCGCGTACCCTTGGGGAGCCACAGGTTCGGCGCCAACTGTAGAAACCACCAATGCCGGAGCATCAGGCACCGTTGCCTTGATGTTCTCCCCCGACGAGGTGATAACCGTCTTTCCAGGAAAAGCCCGCCCTAGTTCCTCCGCCGTTCGCACGGCTCCTGCCGCAACCCGGCGCAGGTGTGTGCCGTTGCAATGGTTGCAGCGCCACTGCGGCGCGGGCGTGGAACACCAGCGGCAAAGCGGCATGGCGGAACCGCTGGAGATAGCCAGCGGTCCCTGGCAGTTGTTGCAGCGGGCCAGCTCCCGGCACGTCTCGCAAGCCAAAGAGGGCGCGTAGCCAGCACGTGCAACCTGCACCAGCACAGGGCCATGTTCGAGCCCTTCCTTGGCCGCACGCCATGCTGCTCCTGGCAAACGTGCAATCCGGGCCAGCGGATCACGTTCCTGTTCAAAGCTGTCAGCTGTGTTCAGGACACGCGGAACAGTGGAGCGAATGACCGTTCGCGGCGCCTCGATCGGCACAGCCCATTGGCTTTCAACCAGGCGCTGGAGTTCAGTGCTGCGGCTGTGTGATGCCATCAGGCAGGCTGCGCTCTCCTGCTCGGCCCGCAGGAGCAGAACTTCGCGGGTGTGCGCATAGGGAGCCCGCTGGTCGATGTGGAGGTCGTCGCCGTCGTCCCAACAGACCACGAGTCCCAAGTCCCGGACCGGCGCATAGGCGGCGGAACGGGTACCGATTGCTACGCGCGCTTCGCCGCTGAGGATTCGCAGGAAGCTCCGGTAGCGGGGAGTTTGACCGTCATCGGCCGTTAGCCGTGCGACGTCACCCGCTGGAAGGACTTTGGCGAGGGCCACCTCGAGCTGTTCGAGGTCCCTGTAATCGGGAACGACCACCACTGCACCACGGCCGGATGCACGAACTGCGGCAATCGCCGAGGCAACCAACGAAGGCCAACCCCCAGGGCCGAATCCCTGAAGCGCAGTGAGGACAGCCTTGGGTGATCCGCCGTCAGCGAGGTGATGGAGGTACGGGGCTCCGTTGGAGTAGGAGCCCCAAGCATGGGCGTCCTGCGCATTTGACGGAAGCTCCGATTCCCGTGCTGCGTCCCCGGAGAGTAGCTCCTTCTCCACTTTGGCAACGCGCGGGGGAACAGCAGTACGCAGGACATCGCTCAAGGTCCCGGCGTAGCGCGCAGCTAGCGTTCCAGCCAACTCCGCGATGTGGGGCGTCAGGACCGACAGCGGTGAGACTACTTTGTGAAGTGCGGTGAGCGGGTGGCCGGCATCCGAAGTATCGACGCGTTCCAGGACGAAACCGTTAAGCTCCTGGCCGTTGAACTTCACTTTCACTCGGACTCCGGGAACAGCAGAATCAGCGAGTTCAGCTGGCACGCTGTAATCGAAGGGCCTGTCCAGGTGTGGCAGGGAGGATTCCAGCACCACGCGGGCAACGGGATTTACTGCTGCCAGCGGGGGTCCACTCACGGGAGACTTGTCAGGGAAACCTTGAAGCAAAGAAGGTTGAAGCAGCGCCGGCTGGGCTTCGTGTCCGGCCATGCTCGTCACCTCCAACTCAATTGCGCGGACTTTCCACGCAGGAACCCATTTTCCACGCACGAACCCTGGGTCCTCCACGTGGAACGAAGGATGCCCGCAGCGGGATCGACCCACTGCGGGCATCTCTCTGGCTCCAGCCAATCACGGGCCACCGACAAAGTTACAAACACCTGCTGGCACACGCGGCTGAACGGGAGATCAGGCGTTGAAGAATTCCTTCAGGTCCGCTACGCGGTCCAGGCGCTCCCACGTGAAGTCGGGCTCGTCGCGGCCGAAGTGGCCGTGAGCCGCCGTCTTGGTGTAGATGGGACGCTTGAGGTCCAAGGCGTCGATGATGGCCCGGGGACGGAGATCGAAGAGCTCGTTGATGGCCTCGCTGATGCGGGCCGGGTCAACAGTTTCCGTGCCGAAGGTCTCTACGTACGTTCCGACCGGACGTGCCTGGCCAATGGCATAGGCAATCTGGATCTCCGCGCGCTTGGCCAGACCTGCAGCTACCACGTTCTTGGCAACCCAGCGCATGGCGTAGGCAGCCGAACGATCTACCTTGGACGGGTCCTTGCCGGAGAAGGCGCCTCCACCATGCCGGGAGAACCCGCCATAGGTATCGACAATAATCTTGCGACCAGTGAGACCGGCGTCGCCAACCGGGCCGCCGATCACGAAGGCACCCGCAGGGTTCAGGATGTTGGCTACATGGGAGATGTCAAGGTTGGATGCCGCCAGAACGGGATCGATGACGTGGCTCGCGAGGTCGGCGCGCAGTTGCTCAAGGCTCGCGTCTTCCGCGTGCTGGCTGGAAATCACCACCGTTTCAACCGAAACCGGGCGATCGCCGTCGTACCCTACCGTGACCTGCGTTTTGCCATCCGGACGGAGGTAGGCAAGTTCGCCGCTCTTGCGGACCTCGGTGAGGCGTTCCGACAGACGGTGGGCAAGCCAGATGGGCGTCGGCATGTAGGACGCAGTCTCATCGCTGGCATAACCGAACATGATGCCCTGATCGCCAGCGCCTTGGAGATCGTAGTCGTCCTCCTGGCGGCCTTCACGCGCCTCAAGCGAGTTGAAGACGCCACCGGCGATGTCGTTGGACTGCTGCCCGATCGACACCGAGACGCCACAGCGGGCACCATCGAAACCGTTGGCCGAAGAGTCGTAGCCGATGCCGAGAATTGTTTCGCGGACAATCTGCGGTATCTCCACATAAGCGTCAGTGGTTACTTCACCGGCCACATGGACCAGGCCAGTGGTGGCCATGGTCTCGACAGCCACCCGGGATTCAGGATCAGCAGCCAGCAGCCCATCCAGGATGGCGTCACTGATTTGGTCGCAGATCTTGTCCGGGTGTCCTTCAGTGACCGACTCGGACGTGAAGAGCCGGAGCTTGGACGGGGTGCCATGATGTTCATGGTGCAGCGGTAAAGTCACTCGACCACCTTACTGTGTTGCGGGGCGGCGGCATCTGCCGTGTGTCCCTATGCTAAGAATTGCGGGCGGAGGCTACCGCCGGTGGATGTTACCGGGCAGGAAAAACCCTTGCCAGTTCGGAGCCCACCCGATCCACAACTGCCGCGGCGACGTCAGCCTTGGATCCGGACGCCGACTGCGGTTCGGCCCCATGCCCGGAAAGGATTACTACGGAGTTGTCGTCCTGCCCGAAGACGCGACCAACCCCGACGTGGTTGACCACCAGGAGGTCACAGCCCTTGCGCTTGAGCTTCGCCGTGGCATGCTCCAGAACATCACCTTGGGCATCGCCGGTCTCGGCGGCAAAGCCCACGATCAGTTGTTGGCCACCCTCCGCGTTACGCCTTTCGACGAGCTCATGCAGGATGTCCGGGTTCCGAACCAGGCGCACCAACGGTGCGTCCTCGCCGTCGACCTTCTTGATCTTGGTGTCCGAAACCTCTGCGGGACGAAAATCCGCCACAGCGGCAGCCATGATGACGACGTCGGAATCCACTGCCGCTTTCAGCGCTGCCTCACGCAGTTCCAAGGCGGACTCAACGCGGACGAGCTCGACGCCGGCGGGCGGCTCGACGTCCATATGGGCGGCAAGGAAACGAACGGTGGCACCGGCGGCCAAAGCCGCCGCCGCCAGGGCCGCACCCTGCTTCCCTGACGAACGGTTACCCAGGAAACGCACTGGGTCCAACGCTTCCCTGGTACCACCGGCGGAAATCGTCACCGTTCGGCCGGCGAGGGAAGCATGTGTTGCCGGTACAGGCTTGGGCGAATCCGCCTCGGAGGCGGCCTCGGCCAACGCCATGGCAGCCGTGAAAATTGCCTCAGGTTCGGGCAAGCGGCCCGGACCCGAATCGGCACCGGTTAGGCGGCCGCTGGCAGGCTCCAGGACCGTGACGCCACGACTCCGCAAGGTTTCCACGTTGGCCTGGGTTGCAGCATGCTGCCACATTTCCGTGTGCATCGCAGGAGCGAACAGCACCGGACCGTGAGCCATGAGGAGCGTGTTGGTCAGGAGGTCACCGGCCTGGCCTGTGGCTGCCTTTGCCAGGAGGTCCGCAGTGGCCGGCGCGACGACGATCAAGTCAGCCTCGTGGCCCAGACGGACATGGTTGACCTTCTCGACGTCGTCAAAAACGCTGTTGCTGACCGGGTTACCGGAGAGCGCCTCCCACGTGGCAACACCGACGAAACGGGTGGCTGCTTCGGTGGGGATCACCGTCACGTGGTGACCGGCTTCAGTAAAAAGCCGGAGGAGCGATGCAACCTTGTAGGCTGCGATCCCTCCCCCGACTCCGAGGACTATGCGCACGTGACCTCCGTCAACAGGCAGTCTGTTTTATTCTGCGGGCTCGATCGGCGTGGAAACCAGGAGGCCTTCGTTGATCTCGCGGAGGGCGATCGACAATGACTTCTCGTTCAGCTTGGTGTCTACCAAGGGACCGACGTACTCGAAGAGGCCCTCGTGCAGCTGGGCGTAGTAGGCGTTGATCTGGCGGGCACGCTTGGCGCCGAAGATCACCAGGCCGTACTTGGAATCGGCAGCCTCAAGCAGCGAATCGATCGGCGGGTTGATGATGCCTTCAAGGTTCGTGGACACGAAATCTCCAAATTCTAGCGGGCCGACAAGTGCAAGCGCTTAGCGCTCGTGCGGGGTTAGCCCCATGAGTGAAACAAGCTCGTCCGCTGCCCGGCGAACGTCGTCATTAATGACGGTGTGGTCAAACTCCGGTTCAGCAGCAAGTTCCAGTTTAGCGGTTTCCAGCCTGCGCTGCTGTTCCTCGGCAGATTCAGTGCCGCGACCCACAAGCCGACGCACCATTTCTTCCCAACTGGGCGGTGCCAGGAAGACGAACTTGGCATCCGGCACAGCAGCCTTTACCTGCCGTGCACCTTGGAGGTCAATCTCGAGCAGAACCGATTTCCCCTCCGCAATGGCAGCATTCACGGTGCTCCGGAGCGTGCCGTACCGGTTCTGGCCGTGGACCACGGCCCACTCCAGGAGTTCGCCATCGGCTACCAGCGAGTCAAACTCTTCGGCAGACTTGAAGAAGTAGTGAACCCCGTCCTTCTCCCCTGGACGCGCGGCGCGGGTAGTGGCGGAGACGGAAAGCCAAACCTCTGGATAGTTGTCCCTGATGTAGGTGGATACGGTTCCCTTGCCAACAGCAGTTGGGCCTGCGAGGACAGTCAGTCCAGGTTTCTTGCTCACGGATTCCTTCGGGGAGATGCGTCAAACGCTTTGCTGGGTATCCATAAAATCTACCAGCGCCCGGGCCTGGTGAATTCCCAACCCCCTGATGCGCCGGGATCCGGCGATGCCTATCTCCGCCATGATCCCGGCCGCACGTACAGGTCCTATGCCTGGGAGGGCCTCCAACAGCTCCACCACCCGCATCCGCGCAATGGCTTCATCCGTGGTGCCTGAAGAGATCAGCTCAGCAATGCTCACTTCACCGCGTTTGAGCCGTTCTTTGGCTGCGGCCCGCACAGCGCGCGCCTTTGCAGCCTTATCCAAAGCATCGGAACGCTCCTGCGGTGTCAGCTCTTTCAGACCCACGGCCAAACCCCTGTCAGATCGGATTTGTGATTCACGTCACGCGAAACTGATCCTGAACCTACCGGCAGGCGGCGGGTTGCGCAATGAGGCGCCAGCGAATCATTCCGCCCGCAGGCCGTCGAGCGTTTCCTGGGTTGCCGCCCGCAACGCAGCGCCCGTTGGACCGGCGGCAAGGATGCCCCGGCTCGACGTAGCCAGCACTGTGGGATAGGCGGCGCCGAAGGTCGAGCGGAGATCCGCGGGCGTAGCACCCTGCGCCCCCAGGCCGGGCGCCAGGATCGGTCCGCGGACCGCGCCAAGGTCAATGTCCAGATCCTCGAGTGCAGAACCGATGGTGGCGCCCACAACAAGTCCCACTGAACCCAGGACACCCGCGTAGCGCTGGTTCTCGGCTGCGGCCGCATTGACGATCCCCCGGGCCACGGAATGGCTTCCACCGACGTGCTGGACAGACTTTCCCTCCGGATTGGATGTCAATGCGAGCACAAACACTCCCCTGCCATTTTGCGCAGCAAGGTCCAGGGCCGGACGCAAGGATTCGAAACCCAGGTAGGGACTCAGGGTCACTGAGTCCGCAGCCAGGGCCGAACCGTCCCGCAGCCACGCATCTGCGTAGGCGGCCATGGTGGACCCGATATCACCGCGCTTGGCATCGGCGATGCTCAGCACATCCGCATCAGCAGCTGCGGCCAACGTCCGCTCCAGGACAGCCATGCCCGCAGAGCCGTGACGCTCGTACAAGGCCACTTGCGGCTTCACCGCGGCAGCGAGGGAAGCCACGGCCTCCACAACGCTGAGCGAGAAGCGCTCCAGCCCGGCGACGTCGTCGTTCAACCCCCAGTCAGCCAGCAGCTGGGGATGGGGATCGATTCCAACGCAAAGCGGGCCACGGGCGGCCATTGCGGCAGCCAGCCGGGAGCCAAATGATTCCCGGGCCGGCTGCTGTGCAACCGTTTCGTCAATAGACTCAGGCATTGGCAGCTTCCTGGGCTGCGGCCAGGTTTGCAGCGTGCTCCTGAAGGCTGGTGACAGACCATTCGTAGGTGCGCAGTGCCTCAATTGCCTGCACGGCTGCGTTGAATTCAGCCACGGTGGTGATGCAGGGAATGCCGATTGATGTTGCCGCGGCACGGAGTTCGTAGCCGTCGCTGCGGGCTTCCCCGCCGGACGGGGTGTTGAAGACCATGTCGATCTCGCCGGCAATGACGAGGTCTGCGATGGTGCCTTCACCTTCGGCGCTGCTGCCCTCGGCCACCTTACGGACCGGAGTCGCCTGGATGCCGTTGCGGCGCAGGACGTCAGCAGTGCCTCCCGTGGAGACGATCTCGAAGCCGAGGTCCGAAAGGCGCTTGACGCCCATGATCACCGAGCGCTTATCGCGGTTGGCCACGGAAACGAAGATCTTGCCTTCGGTGGGCAGCGCGTTGTTTGCGGCCGCCTGGCTCTTGGCGAATGCGGTATCGAAGTGCTTGTCGATGCCCATCACTTCACCTGTGGACCGCATTTCCGGGCCGAGCAAGGAGTCGACAACCTTGCCCTCCGGCGTACGGAAGCGGCTGAACGGCAGGACAGCTTCCTTGACAGCGACCGGTGCATCCAGGGGCAACGTGGAACCGTCACCGGTTTCCGGCAGCATCTTGTAGGCACTGCGCAGTTGGTTGATGGTGACACCGGTACCGATCAGTGCGGCAGCCTTGGCCATCTGAACGCCAGTTGCCTTGGAAACGAAGGGCACCGTACGCGAAGCACGCGGGTTCGCTTCAAGGACGTACAGGACATCGGAGGCCAGCGCGAACTGGATGTTGATGAGGCCACGTACGCCTACGCCCTCAGCGATGGCCCGCGTTGCAGTGCGAACGCGCTCGATCACGTTGTTGCCCAGTGTGATCGGAGGAAGGACACAGGCGGAGTCTCCGGAGTGGATACCGGCTTCCTCGATGTGCTCCATGATGCCGCCCAGGTACATATCTGTGCCGTCGAAGAGGGCGTCGACATCGATTTCGACTGCGTCTTCCAGGAAGCGGTCGATCAGCACGGGGTGATCCGGGGTGATTTCCGTGGCATTGGCAATGTAGCGGGAAAGGTTGGCTTCGTCGTAGACGATTTCCATGCCGCGACCGCCCAGGACATAGGACGGACGGACGAGCACGGGATAACCGATCTCGTCAGCGATCTTCTTGGCATCCTCAAAGGAAACGGCGGTGCCGTTCTTCGGGGAGGTCAGGCCTGCCTCGTCCAGGACGCGGGCGAAGGCGCCACGGTGCTCTGCGAGGTCAATTGCCTCAGGCGAGGTGCCCAGGATCGGCACGCCGGCGTCGGCAAGCTGCTGTGCGAGCTTCAGGGGTGTCTGGCCGCCGAGCTGGACGAAGACGCCCATGACGCCGCCGGTGCGCTCTTCAGCGGCGATGACCTCGAGGACGTCCTCAAGGGTCAGCGGCTCGAAGTAAAGGCGCGTGGAAACGTCGTAGTCGGTGGAGACAGTCTCGGGGTTGCAGTTGACCATGACAGTCTCGTAGCCGGCCTTGCGCAGCGCCATGGAGGCGTGGACACAGGAGTAGTCGAACTCGATGCCCTGGCCGATGCGGTTGGGCCCTGAACCAAGGATGATGACGGAGGGCTTGGCGTGCAGGCCTACCTCATCTTCCTCGTCGTAGGACGAGTAGTGGTACGGGGTGTAAGCGGCAAACTCAGCGGCGCAGGTGTCCACCGTCTTGTAGACCGGACGAATACCCAAGGCCTGGCGGACGCCGCGGACCACTGCCTCATTGTTGTGCGTCAGGGCACCGATCTGCTCGTCGGAGAAGCCGTGGCGCTTGGCGTTGCGCAGCATTTCCTCGGTGAGGACGCCGGCCTTGCGGATCTCCTGCGCGGTCTCGTTCAGGAGCTGCAGTTGGTCCAGGAACCAAGGATCGATCTTGGTGGCTTCGAAGAGGTCTTCCACCGTGGCGCCACCCAGGAGCGCGCGCTGCACCTGGTGCAGGCGGTCCGTGGTGGGACGCTTGGCCTTCTCGATGAGCTCGGCAACCTCGTACTCCGGCACGGAGCTGAAGTCCAGCTGCGAGCCCTTCTGCTCCAATGAGCGGAGGGCCTTCTGCAGGGCTTCGGTGAAGTTGCGGCCCATGGCCATGGCTTCGCCAACAGACTTCATGGTGGTGGTCAGAGTGTTGTCGGCTGCCGGGAACTTCTCGAAGGCAAAGCGCGGAACCTTGACCACAACGTAGTCCAACGTGGGTTCGAAGGACGCCGGCGTCTTCTGGGTGATGTCGTTCGGGATCTCGTCCAGGGTGTAACCAAGGGAGAGCTTGGTGGCGATCTTGGCGATGGCGAAGCCGGTTGCCTTCGAAGCCAGCGCGGAGGAACGGGATACGCGCGGGTTCATCTCGATAACCACTACGCGGCCCGTGGCGGGGTCGATGGCGAACTGGATGTTGCAGCCACCGGTGTCCACGCCGACTTCGCGGATAACGGCGATAGAGACGTCACGAAGCTTTTGGTACTCGCGGTCCGTGAGGGTCAGTGCCGGAGCAACCGTGATGGAGTCACCGGTGTGGACGCCTACGGGATCGAAGTTTTCGATGGAGCAAACAACAACGACGTTGTCGTTCTTGTCGCGCATCATCTCAAGCTCATATTCCTTCCAACCGAGAATGCTCTCTTCAAGCAGGACCTCGGTGGTGGGGCTGTACTGGAGGCCCTGGCCCACGATGCGGCGGAGATCGTCCTCGTTGTACGCCAGGCCTGAGCCAAGGCCACCCATGGTGAAGGACGGGCGAACAACCATCGGATAGCCGAGGTCTTCGGCCGCAGCGAAGGCCTCGTCCATGGTGTGGATGATGTGGCTGCGGGCTGACTCGGCGCCACAGCGCTCGACGACGCCCTTGAACTTCTCGCGGTCTTCTCCGAGCTCAATGGCAGCGATGTTTGCGCCAATGAGTTCCACGTTGTACTTCTCCAGCACACCGTTCTTGTCCAACGCGATGGCAGTGTTCAGGGCCGTCTGGCCACCCAGGGTGGGCAAAATGGCGTCCGGACGCTCCTTGGCGATGATCTTCTCAACAACCTCGGGCGTGATGGGCTCGACGTAGGTGGCGTCGGCGAACTCGGGGTCCGTCATGATGGTGGCGGGGTTGGAGTTCACGAGGATGACCCGGAGGCCTTCCTCCTTGAGGACGCGGAGAGCCTGGGTACCGGAGTAGTCGAACTCGGCTGCCTGGCCGATGACGATGGGGCCGGAACCGATGACAAGGACGCTCTTGAGATCTGTACGCTTGGGCATTACTTCTTGTCCTCAGTCTTGGATTCGGTGGAGTTGGCGGCGCCGGCGGTGGCCGATTTGGTTTCGGCCATGAGGTCGATAAAGCGGTCGAAGAGGTAGGCAGCATCGTGCGGGCCAGCCGCAGCTTCAGGGTGGTACTGGACCGAGAACGCCGGGATGTCCAGGCACGCAAGGCCTTCAACGACGTCGTCATTCAAGGAAACGTGGCTGACTTCGACGCGGCCGTAACGCTCCTCGGGGGCGATCGTGGCACCGTTCAGCGGTGCGTCGACGGCGAAGCCGTGGTTCTGCGAGGTGATTTCAACCTTGCCCGTGCGGCGGTCCATCACCGGCTGGTTGATGCCGCGGTGGCCGTAGCGGAGCTTGTAGGTGCCAAAGCCGAGGGCCCGGCCAAGGATCTGGTTGCCGAAGCAGATGCCGAAGTAGGGCAGTTTCTCGTCCAGCACCGAACGCAGGAGTGAGACCTGGTGGTCTGCGGTAGCGGGGTCACCGGGCCCGTTGGACATGAAGAAGCCGTCCGGGTTGACCGCGTTGACATCCTCCAGGGTGGACGTCGCCGGAAGGACATGCACACGCACGCCGCGTTCCGCGAAACGAACCGGGGTCATGGCCTTGATGCCGAGGTCCACGGCGGCAATGGAGAACCTGGGCTCGCCTTCCCAGCCGTGGTCCTTGGGTTCCACGACGTAAGCCTCGTCAATGGAGACCTCTTCAGCCAGTGCTGCGCCTTCCATCGGGGCGCTTGCCAGCACGGCGTTCAGGAGCTCCTTGTCCGATGCCTGTGCGGCCTCACCCGAGAAGATGCCTGCGCGCATGGTCTTGTGCTCGCGGAGGTGGCGGGTGATGGCACGGGTATCGACGCCCTGGATGCCCACGATGCCTTGCTCGACGAGTTCATCATCGAGGCTGCGTTCCGAGCGCCAGTTGGAGGGGCGGCGGGCGGCGTCGCGCACAATGTAGCCGGCCACCCAGATGCGGCGGGACTCAGCGTCTTCGCTGTTGACGCCCGTGTTGCCGATGTGGGGTGCAGTCTGCACCACGAGCTGGCGGGCGTAGGAAGGATCGGTGATGGTCTCCTGGTAGCCGGTCATTCCGGTGGCGAAGACGGCCTCACCGAGGGCCGTTCCCTGGGCGCCGTAGCTACGGCCGCGGAACATGCGGCCGTCTTCGAGCACCAATACTGCTGCTGAGGGGGTGGGTATGGTGGCTGCTTTACTGTCCGTCACTTTATTACTTTCCACTATCGGCATCTGCCTGAGGGGCTGCGGAGATCAATTCTTGGATGGCTTCGAGGAGGAGCTCTTTGTCGGATGCGTGCCTGGTCCGGAATCCCGTATCCAGTTCCTTGCCGCCCAGCTTCCAGCTGATGACCAGGAGTCCGTCTTTTTCCACGAACTTCCCGGCCATGCCGGCGGCTTGGCGGCTGTCAGCCACTGCGGAGCGTGGGATGAACACTGGGGCGGCGCCTGAGCGGTCGAACAAGATGCCTTCGGCATGGATGCTCAGTTCCGCGTTGGTGCGGATTCCAAGGCCCTGCACTGCGATCCGGTCCAGCCAGTCACCTGCCGTGGTGGTGGCAACGTACTGGCCCTCAGCTACGACCGTGGCTGGCGTCAGTTGCTGCGGCAACTCCGGGAGGCGTTCGACGTCGGCTTGTCGCCTGAGCCGGTTCCGCCACCCCAGCCAGATCATCATCAGGACGATGATGATCAACGGCACCGTGATGAGCACGGTGAGTGTCTGGTTGTTCATCAGCTACCGCTGACTGCCCCGGCGGCATCCGGGGTTGGGTAGTTTCCGGCGTACCTGTATGGCGTGTTGAGCTTGCCGTTGAGAACGGTGGGGTGGCCCTTGAAGAAGGTTGCGACCACGGATCCGGGCAACTCTTTGCCCTTGAACGGTGAATTGCGGCCCATGGTGGCCATCTTATGGGGGTCAACCGTCCAGCGCGCAGCCGGGTCCACCAGGATGACGTTGGCGGGCTCGCCTTCCTCCAACGGCCGGCCTTGGTCCGCTACGCGGCCAATAACTGCCGGAGTGAAGGACGTGACCCGGGCGAAGTCTGCCCATGTCATGAGTCCGGTTTCGATCATGGTTTCCTGAACCACGGACAATGCCGTTTCCAGGCCGGTCATGCCCATGGCCGCCTGCGCCCACTCGCATTCCTTGTGCTCGCTGGGGTGCGGGGCGTGGTCCGTGCCGACAACATCGATGGTGCCGTCGGCGAGGCCTGCTCGGAGCGCCTGGACGTCGGCATCCGTACGCAGCGGCGGGTTGACCTTGTACACGGGATCGTAGCTGCGGACCAGTTCGTCAGTGAGGAGCAGGTGGTGGGGCGTGACCTCGGCCGTGACGTTGATCCCCCGGGCTTTGGCCCAGCGGACGATTTCAACAGATCCAGCGGTGGAGACGTGGCAAACGTGGAGGCGGGAACCCACATGCTGCGTGAGCAGGACGTCGCGGGCGATGATGCTTTCCTCTGCCACGGCCGGCCAACCGGCGAGACCCAGCACCGCCGAGACAGCGCCTTCGTTCATCTGCGCCCCGGCGGTAAGGCGGGGTTCCTGCGCGTGCTGGGCAACCACGCCGTCGAACGCTTTGACGTACTCCAGCGCGCGGCGCATCAGCACGGGATCGTGCACGCAGATGCCATCATCGGAGAACATCCGCACCTGGGCGCGGGAATCCGCCATCGCACCCAGTTCCGCAAGTTGTTCACCGGCCAGGCCAACCGTGACAGCGCCAACAGGACGCACGTCCACCCAGCCGGACGCGCGGCCGAGGCTGTGGACCTGTTCGACGACGCCTGCCGTGTCAGCAACGGGGTTGCTGTTGGCCATGGCGTGGACGGCCGTGAAGCCACCCAGGGCTGCGGCACGAGTGCCGGTCTCGACCGTTTCAGCATCTTCGCGGCCGGGTTCGCGCAGGTGCGTGTGGACGTCAACCATGCCGGGGAGGGCAACCAGGCCCGTCCCGTCGATCACTGTGGCGTCGTCGTCGTGGAGATCCTTGCCCCGGGTGGCGATGATGCCGTCGCGGATCAGCAGGTCTTCAGCTTCGCCGCCGAGAATGGCGGCCCCGCGGATCAGGTACGTGTTCTCGGCCATCAGTTGCTCTCCTTGGTGGGCTGGCTTACAGCGTGGGGGGTTGCTGCCGTTGCGGCAGTTGCTTCGCGGGAATCCCCGGAGAGCAGCAGGTAAAGGGCGGCCATGCGCACTGAAACACCGTTCCGCACCTGTGCAAGCACTGTTGAGCGGGGCGAATCGGCGGCGGCCGAGGAAATTTCCAGGCCACGGTTCATGGGGCCGGGGTGCATGATGATGGTGTCTTTCATGCCAAGGTCATCCAAGGCCCGAAGCCGGGCGTCATCGAAGCCCCAGCGCCGTGAGTACTCACGGGTAGACGGGAAGAACGAGGCATGCATGCGCTCACCCTGGACTCGCAGCATCATCATCGCGTCGACGCCCGCTTCCAGCGTTTCGTCCAGGTTGTAGCTGACCTTGCAAGGCCAATGCTCGACGCCGATCGGCAGCAGCGTGGGTGGCGAAACCAACGTGACCTCTGCACCCAGCGTGCGCAACAACCAGACGTTGGACCGGGCCACGCGGGAATGCAGGACATCTCCGACGATCGCCACACGCATGCCTCGAAGGTCCGCCCCAGTGGACTTCGTCCCGTTGAGCTGGGACCAGTGGCGGCGCATCGTGAATGCATCCAACAGCGCCTGCGTGGGGTGCTCGTGGGTGCCATCGCCTGCGTTGATCACTGCGGCGTCGATCCAGTCCGTGGCAGCAAGCCGGTGCGGAGCGCCGGAAGCCCAATGGCGGATGACCACCGCATCCGCGCCCATGGCGGCCAGCGTCTGCGCAGTGTCTTTGAGGGACTCGCCCTTGGAAACCGAGGAGCCTTTGGCGGCGAAGTTGATGACATCGGCTGAAAGCCGCTTTGCTGCGGCTTCGAAGGAGATCCGGGTACGGGTGGAGTCCTCGAAGAAGAGGTTCACTACCGTCCGGCCACGGAGGGCAGGGAGCTTCTTGACCTCACGGTCGCCCACGGCCGACATTTCTTCGGCAGTGTCCAGGACGCGGATGGCGTCGAAAGCGCTGAGGTTCTCAGTGGAGAGGAGGTGCTTCACTTTCCGGCCTCGATTACTACTTCGTTGACCGGAACGCCGTCCACGGAGTCGATTTCCTCAAGGTGGACGCGGACCTTTTCTGCGGAGGAAGTTGGTAGGTTCTTGCCTACATGGTCCGCACGGATGGGAAGCTCACGGTGCCCCCTGTCCACCAGGACGGCCAGGCGGACAATCCTGGGACGGCCAAGATCCACCAAGGCATCAAGCGCTGCCCTGATGGTGCGGCCGGAATACAGGACGTCGTCAATGAGGACAACAACCTTGTTGTCAATGCCGGACAGTGGCAGGCGCGTGTGGTGGGGCGGCCTGGTGGGCTGGTGTGAAAGATCGTCACGGAACATGGTGACGTCGAGTTGCCCGACGATCGTTTCCGCGTTGACGCTGGGGTCAGCCGCAGCGATCTTGTTGGCGAGCCGCACGGCCAAGGGATAACCGCGGCTGGGAATGCCCAAAAGAACCAGATCCTGGGAACCTTTGTTGGCTTCGAGGATCTCATGGGCGATACGAGTCAGCGCGCGATCGATGTCCGCTTGGTTGAGAACAACCCGCGACGGAACCTGCGCTGAAGTGACTTCAGTCATTCGCTCGTCTCCCCTTTCCCCGCCTCACGGGACGGAATTAAAAAAGGAATATTTGCCTTTCAAAACTACCACAGCGGAAACTGGCAGCCTCACCGGGCCGCAGAAGAGGCGTGAGTTTAAGCTCACATCCGGCCCGTGCAATAGGCTCTAGGCCATGAGCAGCGACCATCCTGGGCACCCCGGCGGACACCAACCCTACCCGCGGCCCTACCTGGAACCGGCAGCCAATCCGACGTGGATCGGACGCGTACAGCCCGGAAACTACCAACCAGCCCCCGGGAACCCCGGGAACCTTCCCCAACAGACGTGGGC
This sequence comes from Arthrobacter sp. 21a14, assembly GCA_050627125.1. GTDB lineage: Bacteria > Actinomycetota > Actinomycetes > Actinomycetales > Micrococcaceae > Arthrobacter. Next base: position 3,766,338 of record CP192487.1, read on the forward strand.
GGCTCCGCCGGCATCCCGGGGACGCCGGTCGCCGAGCACACTCCCCCTGCTCGTGGCGGGCGCGATATTGGTCTTCGGCAGCCTTCTCCTGGTGGTTCCCTTCCTTCTGGGCAATACAGGAATCACAGGCTTCGTGATCGGGTTCATCGCCTCCCTGATCCCGTTGTCGGTGGTGCTGCTGACCGTACGGCTCATTGACCGTTGGGAGCCGGAACCGAACAGGCTGCTCTGGTTCGCTTTCACGTGGGGAGCCGCAGTCTCGATCGCCGGAACCCTGTTGATTCAGCCCCTCTTCGCCTTGGCAGCCCCTACCACCAGCGAAGAAGCATTCACATACTTCATGGCCACTGTCCAGGCCCCCATCGTGGAGGAATTCACCAAATCGCTTGGCCTGTTGCTTCTCATCCTTGGCGCCCGGAAGTATTTCGATGGTCCCGTGGATGGTGTGGTGTTTGCCTTTACCATCGCCGCCGGCTTCGCCTTCACCGAGAACATCCTCTACTTCGGGCGTGAGATCGCCTCGTCGTCGGAGCCCGGCACGGACCTAGTCCGCATCTTCATCCTTCGCGGCGTCATGTCACCGTTCGCTCACGCCATTTTCACGGGGACAACCGGCCTGATCATGGGATTCGCCGCCCGTCGATGGCATTCCGGTTACGCAGTGCTGGCCTTTGTCATCGGCCTCCTGCCGGCCATGTTCCTGCACAACCGGTGGAACAGCATGGGCCAGGACTTCCTGCTGGACTACTTCGTGGTGCAGGTGCCGATCTTCCTGATTGCGGCCCTCGGCATCATTTTCCTGCGGATTGCCGAGGGGAAACTCACGCGCCAGCGGCTGCTCGAATATGCCAGGGCCGGATGGTTCACGCCAGCCGAAGTTGAAATGCTGGCCACATCCCAGGGAAGGCGACATGCGGTTCGCTGGGCAGCCTCGCGTGGCCGTGCCGCGCAGATGCGGGCATTCATCAAGGGTGCCACGGCCTTGGCGTTCACGCGCCAACGCATCCTCAGCGGCCGCGATTTGCCGGTTCATCAGCAGGATGAACTTGAGCATCTTCGTGCGATTCCAGGGCTCCGGGCGGCAGTGCTGCACTAGGGTTGCGCGAGCTTAAAAGAGAGGACCCGCATCCTCAGTGGATGCGGGTCCAGCAACCCGCCTAGGCGAGCAGTGACGGCTTGAGCTTCTGGAGCCGGCCAAGCAAGCCGTTGATGAAGGCCGGTGATTCGTCCGTGGACATCGTCTTGGCGAGGGCCACAGCTTCGCTGACTGCCACTCCGTCCGGGACTTCGTCGTTGTAGAGGAGTTCCCAGGCACCAATGCGGAGGATGATGCGGTCTACCGAAGGCATCCGCTCCAGCGTCCAGCCCTGGGCATAGGTCTGCAGGAACTCATCGATGGTTGGCTGCATGGAGACCACACCCTCAACGATTTCCATCGTGTAAGGGTTAATGACGAGATCCGTCTTCTCCCGACGCGCCTTGAGCGCGTCAAAAGCCGAAACGGAACGCTGCTCCGCCTCGAAAAGTACTTCAAGTGCCCTGCTACGGGCTTTACCGCGTGCGCTCACTAGTCGTTGACCCGGCCCAGGTAGCTGCCGTCGCGGGTATCAACCTTGACCTTGGTGCCCTGCTCCACGAACAGTGGAACCTGGATTTCGTAGCCGGTTTCCACGGTTGCCGGCTTGGTGCCTGCCGAGGAGCGATCGCCCTGGAGGCCGGGCTCGGTGTAGGTGATTTCGAGAACGACGCTCGGCGGCAGCTCGATGTACAACGGCGTGCCTTCATGGATGGCGATGTTCACCATCTGGTTCTCAAGCATGAAGTTTGTGGCGTCGCCGACCGTAGCACCGGAAACGGTGATTTGGTCGTAGTCCTGGGTGTCCATGAAGACGAAGTCTTCGCCATCCTGGTACAGGTACTGGTAGTCACGGCGGTCAACCGTAGCGGTCTCGATCTTCAGGCCGGCGTTGAAGGTCTTGTCAACCACCTTGCCGGACATGACATTGCGCATCTTGGTGCGAACGAAAGCGCCACCCTTGCCCGGCTTGACGTGCTGGAACTCAATGATGTTCCAGAGCTGGCCCTCGAGCTTCAGTACGGTTCCGTTCTTGATGTCGTTTGTGGTTGCCACTCGTATCCTCTGGTTTCTCTCACTGGTTCTAGCTACGGTTTCTAGCTTCCAGCCGGGTATGCCAGCCAGCATGCCAAAAGGCGTGCCAGCGCGTATTTATCAAAAATCCAAGAACCATTCTACCGGCAAATGGGAAGGGGCTTGGCTTCGGGTGGTTCCAGCGTGGATCAGGACGCGAGTTCCAGTACGTCCCTGGCCCGCTGGAGGGCCACTGCGGAGGAGTAAATCAGTGCGGCATCGGCGGCCTTCGCAACCCTCAGGTCCAGGGCCTTGGCAAACTCCTCGGATGCTGCCAGGGCATTTCCGCTCACGAAATAGGCCCTGCCCAAATACTGATGGACGATCGCTTCCTTGGACGTTCCTTGGACTTCCTGCAGCAGATGGCGGAACAATTGGATGGCACGGTCCAGGCGATTGGTGGCCCGGTGGACTTCAGCTTCAAAAATCCGCAAGCGGAAGGATTCGGGGTCCTTGTAGCGGGCTTCGGCCAGCAATTCCGCCGCTTCCTTGGGCTGGTTTTCCAGCAGCAGCGCCATGATGCGGTCGGCAGGGTCTTCCGAAGCGGCCAAGGCAGATTCCAGTGCGTCTTCGTTGACGATAACGGGCAGCAGAGTATCGGGGTTCGTGCGGACACCCGGGAATCCGCCGGTTGGCCAGTCGCTGACGCCTTCTCTGAGGACGGTCATCATGAAGCAATCTCCTGGTAGGCGGCAAACAACAGGGACGTGTCGGGGACGTCCAGAATGCCGGGCTTGGCTACGCCATCCAGGACAACAAAGCGCAGGAGGTCCCCACGGGACTTCTTGTCCCGGCGCATGCCATCCAGCAGGCCTTGCCAGCGGTCCTTGCGGTAGGTGATGGGCAATCCAAGGCTCTCAAGGATGGTGCGGTGCCGGTCGGCGTCGGCATCGGAGAGTCGTCCAACGCTTCGCGCCAGTTCAGCGGCGAACATCATACCCACCGAAACTGCTGCACCATGGCGCCAAGAGTACCGTTCCACTAATTCAATGGCATGGCCCAAGGTGTGTCCATAGTTCAGGATTTCGCGCAGCCCGGATTCCTTGAGGTCCTGGGAGACAACGTTGGCTTTGACCGCAATGGCACGCTCGATAAGTTCACGGACAACGTCCGATTCCGGGTCCATCACTGCGTCCGTGTTCTTCTCAACGAGGTCAAGGATCACGGGATCGGCGATAAAGCCGCACTTGATGACCTCTGCCATTCCGGAAATCAGCTCATTCCTGGGCAAGGTCTTGAGCGTGTCCAGATCCGCCAGTACAGCCGCAGGAGGATGGAACGATCCCACCAGGTTCTTGCCTTCGGCAGTGTTGATACCCGTTTTGCCGCCAACTGAGGCATCCACCATACCCAGCAGGCTGGTGGGCATGTGAATGACTTTAACTCCCCGCAGCCATGTGGCTGCAACGAATCCGGCGAGGTCGGTCACAGCGCCGCCACCGACGGCAACAATAGCGTCCGAGCGGGTGAAGTCGTTCTGTCCCAGTACCTGCCAGCAGAAAGCAGCAACCTGTATGTGCTTGCCTTCTTCGGCGTCCGGGATCTCGGCTGTCAGTGCCGTAAAGCCAGCAGCTTCGAGCTCATCGCGGACGGTGTCCCCGGTCAGGCGAAGGGCGCGCGGGTGAATGACAAGCACGCGCCGAACCCGCTCGCCAAGTTTGGCGGGGAGGGATTGCAGGAGGCCACGGCCCACCACGACGTCGTAGTTCTCCGCGGTTGATTGGCCGGTCACCTTGATGACAGTTGCTTCGTTGCTCACTTTTCAACTTCCTCTTTCAAGGCTGCATGCTGGCGCAGCCGCTCCTCCAACTGGAGGCCGATTTCAGCCACGGATCCCGAACGGACGTCCAGGACGATATCTGCAAGACGCTCATAGACCGGACGCCTGGTGGCAAACAGGGCCTCCCATCGGGACATAGCGTCGCCCTGCAGCAAAGGCCTTCCGGTGTTTCGCGCGATCCGGTCCGCAACAGTCGAGGCATCGCATTCCAGGTAAACCACGGTGCACTCCCCCAGCAATTGCTGGGTTCCCGAGTCCAGGACGGCTCCGCCACCCAGCGAAATCACCGCTGGTTGTTGCTTGGCGCCCTCGATGGCCTTCGCCACCGCCCGGGCTTCAATTTCCCGGAACGCGTGTTCTCCCCGACCAGCGAAAATGTCAGCGATGCTGCCGTGCGCTGCGACCACCACGGCGTCGGTGTCCACGAAGGGAACGCCGAGCTGCTGCGCAAGTTGCTGGCCGATCGCAGACTTGCCAACTGCCATGGGGCCAACCAGGACAACGGGACGGCCAGCGCAGCCGTCCTGGGTAGCGCGGCCCACTACCGGCCGACCGAGTCCAAGGTTGCCGGAATGTTATCCAGGTAGCTCTGCAGGTTACGCGTGGTCTCGGCAACAGAGTCACCGCCGAATTTCTCGGCAATCGCTTCTGCGAGGACAAGGGCCACCATGGCCTCCGCCACAACGCCCGCTGCCGGAACTGCGCAGACGTCCGAACGCTGGTGGTGCGCCTTGGCTGGCTCCCCGGTGCTGACATCAATGGTTCGCAGCGCACGGGGAACTGTGGCAATGGGCTTCATGGCGGCGCGGACGCGCAGAACTTCGCCGATGCTCATGCCACCCTCGATGCCGCCGGCACGGTTGGTCTGACGAATGATCTTGCCGTTCTCATCCTTGAGGATTTCGTCGTGCGCTGCAGAACCACGGCGGGCAGCGGTGAGGAAGCCGTCACCGACCTCCACGCCCTTGATGGCCTGAATACCCATCAGCGCTGCGGCGAGGCGGGAATCGAGGCGGCGGTCCCAATGGACGTAACTGCCCAATCCAGGGGGAAGTCCGTAGGCAAGGACCTCAACCACGCCTCCAAGGGTCTCGCCTTCCTTGTGGGCGGCATCCACCTCGGCCACCATGGCATCCGACGTTTCGCGGTCGAAGCAGCGCAGGGGATCTGCGTCAAGGGCGATAACGTCCTTGGGCAGAGGCAACGCCTTGCCCTCAGGTACGGTGACGCTGGCGATGGAAACGGTGTGGCTGACCAATTCCACGCCCAGTTGCTTAAGGAACTGGGCGGCAACGGTACCGAGAGCAACACGGGTGGCGGTTTCACGCGCACTTGCGCGCTCAAGCACCGGGCGGGCTTCGTCAAAGCCGTACTTCTGCATCCCGGTGAAATCGGCGTGCCCAGGGCGCGGGCGGGTCAGCGGGGCGTTCCGGGCTTGGTCGGCCAGGACTTCAGGGTCCACTGGATCAGCAGACATAATCTGCTCCCATTTTGGCCATTCGGTGTTGCCCACCTGAATGGCAACCGGACCACCCTGGGTGATGCCGTGACGCACACCACCGAGGATCGTGACTTCGTCCTGCTCAAACTTCATGCGGGCGCCACGTCCGTAGCCCAGGCGACGCCGCGCCAAAGCATCACGGATTTGCCCGCTGGTGAGCTCAACACCGGCAGGCACGCCTTCAACAATTCCGATCAGAGCCGGACCATGGGATTCACCGGCAGTCAACCAACGCAACATATAACCAATCCTGCCATGTAAGGCCTCTAGAACACTCGCCGGGGAAGCCCAACTGAGTCGCACATCACATCTATGACGGAGGCGTCAACGTCACAGCCACTGAACTGCCGGATCTGCTCCGCCGCTTGGTACATCAGCATTTCAAGTCCGGGAACCACCGCTCCCCCATGGCCGTGCCAAACCTCGGCGAGGCGGCTCGGCCAAGGGTCATAAGCGACGTCCAGCAAAACCCCCGCTCCTGTTCCTGGCAGGGCAGCGAGTTCCTCCGCAAGCGCATCGGCCGCGCGCGGAGGAAAGGTGGAGATGACCAGCCCGGATCCGGCCACTGCTGTAGCCGCCTCACTGAGGGGGCGGAGCCGCAGGGAGATTCCGACGGCGGCCGCGGCGGCTTGCGCGTCGACGGCGCGTGTTGTGTCGCGAACGAAAACGTCGACGTGTTCAGCTCCGAGCTCGTGGATGGCAGCGATGGCGGCAGCTGAGGTACCCCCACCGCCAAGAACGGCGGCATGCTGCGCAGAAGCGATTCCTGCGTAACGAACTGCCTCCACGATGCCCTTGACATCGGTGTTGTAGCCGACGCGGCGGACCGATCCGCCGTCGTTCTCGAAGACGACCGTGTTGATAACACCCAAGTGGGCGCCAGCGCCACGAACCTCGTCGACTTCCCTGACCATGGCCGACTTCAACGGCATGGTTACCGAAAGCCCACACCACGCCCCATCCCCGCGAAGGGAATCCATGAACGCCGGAAGCCTGTCAACCGTCAGGTCGATTGCCGAGTATTCGATGTCCACACCGAGCTTGGCATAGGCAGCAGTGTGCATCGCCGGGGACTTCGAATGTGAGATCGGGTGCCCGAGGACCGCGGCGCGACGACTCACACACACCGTCCGGCGTTGGCCTGGCACCATGCGTTGTACTGCTCAACGTAAGTGCTGTGTTCGGCCAGTGTCTTGGAGAACTTGGTCTCCTTGGTGTCCAGGTTGATGGTCACCCAGTACAGGTAATCATTTTGCGTCGGTTTGGCCGCCGCATCGATCGCCGTCTTGCCCGGGGAACCAATCGGACCGGCCGGCAGCCCTGGGTTTGCATAGGTGTTGTAGGTGTTGGACTTGTCAGCCTTCTCTTCATCCGTGAGGTGGAAGGACTTCTTGCCCAGGCCATAGGTGACTGTGGCGTCTGACTGGATGAGGCCGTTGGTCTCGGTGTTATTGGGCTTGAGCCGGTTATAAATTGCGCCGGCGACATTTCCGTAGTCGGCCTGGCCGCCCTCTGCCTGGACGATGCTGGCGATGGTTACGGTGTCGTACTGCTTGGCCGGATCCGTAATTCCTTGGGCCTTGAGCTCATCAAGGGTGCTGGATACCAGCTTCTGGATGATGTCCTTACCCGATGTGCCCAGCGGGAAGCGGTACTCTCCCGGAGCGAGGAAGCCCTCCAGGTTCTTGGCCTTCGCAGGCACCCCGAATTGTCCGGGCGCCTGGTTGAAGCCATTGAGCTGGGCCATGGGAATGCCGGAGCCCTTGGAGATTGCCTCCAACGACTCGTTGATCCGGAGACCTGCACTCAAGGCGAAGTAGATCACCTTGGAAGCGTCTTTGTTGGCGAGGACCGCAACGGCGTCGGAGTTTTTCATCTCGGTACGGAAGGTGAATTCCCCCGGCGAGAGTTCACCGCCCTCGCTCACGAATTCCTTGACGAAGGAATCCGCATCTGCCACGACGTGGTTTTCCACCAAGGCGGTTGCCACAGCCTTGGGGCCGGCCCCTTCCGGCACCGTAATGCTGACGGAGCCAGTGCCCGGACCGGGGTAATCGGTGACTTTGTCCATGCCAAGGAGGGGCTTGAGGAATTGCGCGCCGATCGCGATGGCGGCAACAAAGACTCCCAGCGTGATCAGCAAGGCAAGGACACGACGGCGGCGCCGCGCCTTCTTGGCCGCGGCTTTGGACGTGGCCGTAACTTCTACTGGAGCGATGAGGTGGTGGTGCTCGTCATGTAGCTCTTCATGAAGGTCTTCATGGAGCTCCATGTGACCTTCGTGGGCTTCGTAATCGTACTCGGGCGCATGTTCTGCAAATGCATGATCGTCAACGTGCACAGAGCCTTCGTGGACCGAGCCTTCGTGGACACCGTAATGGTGGGCCTCGTTGGCATGACCGGCATAGACATGTGCAACAGCTGGTACCGGAAGGGCATCGTCATGGTGCTCCTCTTCCGAAAGCACAGGATCCACGTGTTCACTGGCATCCACGTGTTCACTGGGAGCCGGCGTCGCAACTGCCGGTGCTGCTTCCGGAACGGGCGGAGTCACGACCGCCCGCACGGGTTCGGGCGCAACCGGTTCAGGCGCAACGGGTTCAGGCGCAACACGTTCCGGCACAACCGGTGCAGGCGCAGCTGCTGGCTTGGGAACAGCGGGAATCGGGCGGGGCAGTTCAGGCTCAACGTCAGCCGAAGGCGCTGCTTCCCCCGGCGTCGCTTCGGGAACGGGTACGACGTTCTGGTTCTGGGTGGCGAGGAATCGTTCCCGCGCCCGCAGTTCCTTGCGGGTCAGCGGCATGCCGCCGCCGGCGGTCCCGCTGGAGGGGTCGTTGTTGACCGGGCTCACAGTTGCAGTCCCCTCGTAGAAGAATCTGGTTCAGGGCCGGAGGAAGCCTGCAGCGTTGGGGCACTGCTGGATGTATCGGACTGCGCCGGTGCATTTACGCGGCGGCCAACGTCCGTTCCTCTGGCTTTTTGCATGTCGATCGCGTGCTGAAGTATTCCAGCAGCGGCAACCTGATCAACCACTTTACGGTGGTTCTTGCTGCTCATGCCAGCTTCGTGCAGGTTCCGGTGCGCCGTAACAGTGGAAAGACGCTCATCTACGAGGTTCACGGGAACGTCCAAACCGGCGCGGGCAAGCTCGCCCACCAGCAGTTCGGCGTACTCCGTTGCCATCTGCGCGGAGCTTCGTTCCTCGCCCTTCATGGTCTTTGGAAGGCCCACGAAAATCTGCACGGCCCGCATCTCCGCAGCCTGTTTAACCACCACGCGAACATCGGAGTTCTTCTTGGCGTCGCGGCTCACTGTCTTGAAGGGCGTGGCCAGGATTTCGTCGGGGTCGCAAATGGCCAGCCCAACCCTGACGGTGCCGACGTCTACCCCCAGCTTGATGCCTTGGGGGTAGACGCCGCTGTTCGTACTGGAATTCACCGTTAACGCTTGGCTATCGCATCCACCACCGCTGTGAGGGCCTCAGAGACCTTCCCAGCGTCGGTGCCGCCACCTTGCGCGACATCGTCCTTGCCACCGCCGCCACCACCGAGGATGCCCGCGGCAAGGCGCACCAACGCTCCGGCCTTCACACCGGCTTCACGGGCGGCTTCATTCGTGGCAATCAAAATGACGGGGCGATCATTGCTGACACCGGCAACTGCCACAGTGGCGGCTTCGGAGCCCAGACGGTTGCGGAGATCGAGGGCAAGGTTCCGGAGATCGTCTGCTCCACCCACTTGGCCGGCATCGTGGGCTACAACCCGCACACCCGCGGCGTCCTTGGCGGTACCCACGAGGTTGGCGGCCGCTGCGGCCAGCTGCTCCTTGCGAAGGCGGTCGAGTTCCTTCTCTGTTGCCTTCAACTTGTTCAAGGTGCTGGAGATGCGGTCCGCGAGCTGGCCGGAGGGAACCTTCAGCAGTTCCGTGAGTTCCGTAACCAGTGCTCGCTCAGCGGCCAGGTGGCGGAAAGCGTCCAAGCCCACGAAGGCCTCCACGCGGCGGTTTCCCGAGCCAACGGACTGCTCACCCAGCAGGGAAAGGCTGCCAATGAGGGAGGTATTGGACACGTGGGTGCCACCACAAAGCTCGCGGGACCACGCGCCGTCGATCTCTACCACACGCACTTCGCTGCCATAGTTCTCGCCGAACAGAGCCATGGCGCCCAGCGCCTTGGCTTCTGCCAGTCCCATGACTTTGGTGTCCACCCGGTAGTTGTTCCGGATAGCGATGTTGGAAACCTCTTCAATTTCCGATCGCGTGGCGGGACTCAGGCCCTCACCCCAGGCGAAGTCGAAGCGGAGGTAGCCGGCCTTGTTGTAGGAACCACGCTGGGTAGCTTCCGGGCCCAGGATCTGGTGCAGCGCGGCATGCACAATATGCGTACCAGTGTGCGCCTGCTCAGCTGCGTGGCGCCGTTCACGATCGACGGCGGCGCGTACCAGGGCATCGGTGGCGATCTCACCTTCCCGGACGATTGCCTTATGGACGCTGAGGCCCTTAACCGGGCGCTGGACGTCCAGGACCTCGACGACGAATCCGTCCCCGGTGATGAGGCCGGTATCGGCCGACTGTCCACCGGCTTCTGCGTAGAATGGCGTCTCATTGAGGACCACTTCGATTTCGTCGCCCGTGGAGGCGTGCGCCACCCGCTGACCCGCGCTGAGGATACCGCGAACCTTGGACTCGCCATCAAGCTCGTCGTAGCCGGTAAAGGTGGTCTCGCCTTGGCCCAGCATTTCCTGGTAGGCGCTGAGGTCGGCGTGGCCGCCCTTCTTGCCTTTGGCATCTGCCTGTGCGCGCTGGCGCTGTTCAAGCATGAGCGAACGGAAGCCGGCTTCGTCAACCTTGAGGCCGGCTTCTTCAGCCATTTCCAAAGTGAGGTCAATGGGGAAGCCGTAGGTGTCATGGAGCGCAAAAGCGTCAGCGCCGGACAAGGGAACGCCTGCAGCCTTGGATTCGGCCACTGCATCCTCCAGGCGTGCTGTACCAGAAGCAATGGTGCGCAGGAACGCCTTTTCTTCGGCGTAGGCAATACGGCTGATACGTGCGAAGTCGGTCTCCACCACCGGGTAAACACCCTTCATGGCGTCGCGGGAAGCCGGAAGAAGGTCCGGCAGGCAAGCCTTTTCAACACCGAGCAAGCGCATGGCGCGAACAGCACGACGGATCAGGCGGCGCAGAACGTAGCCGCGGCCTTCGTTCGACGGTGCCACGCCATCGGCAATGAGCATCAGGGCCGAACGGATGTGGTCTGCAACAACGCGCATGCGGACGTCGTCAGTGTGGTGTGGATCATCGGCTGACTCTGCAGAGGTGTACTCACGGCCGGACAGCTCGGCAGCCTTGTCAATGACAGGACGGACCTGATCGGTCTCGTACATGTTCTCGACGCCCTGGAGGATCATCGCGAGGCGCTCCATGCCAAGGCCGGTGTCGATGTTCTTCTGCGGCAGTTCGCCGACGATGTCGAAGTCCACCTTGGAGCGGACGTTCTCAATCTGGTACTGCATGAACACGAGGTTCCAGATTTCGATATACCGGGTCTCGTCAGCCAGCGGGCCGCCTTCAATACCGTAGGCAGGGCCGCGGTCGTAGTAGATCTCCGAGCAGGGGCCGGCGGGGCCTGGCTGGCCAGTGGACCAGTAGTTGTCAGCCTTGCCCATGCGCTGGATGCGCTCGGCCGGAATGCCGGTGTTCTTGAGCCATAGTTCCTTGGCTTCGTCGTCTTCTTCGTAGACCGTCACCCAAAGGCGCTCGGCCGGAAGTCCATAGCCGCCGTCGTCAACGCCCTTGGTGAGCAGCTCGAAGGCGAACTTGATGGCATCTTCCTTGAAGTAGTCGCCAAAGGAGAAGTTGCCGCACATCTGGAAAAACGTGCCGTGCCGGGCCGTCTTGCCGACTTCCTCGATATCGCCCGTGCGGATGCACTTCTGGACGCTGGTGGCGCGCTTGTAGGGAGGTTCTTCGCGCGCGGTCAGATAAGGAATGAATGGGACCATGCCGGCCACAGTGAAGAGAAGTGACGGGTCGCTTGAAACGAGCGACGCGGAGGGAACGGCGGTGTGGCCCTTGCTGACAAAAAAGTCCACCCAGCGCTTGGTGATCTCCTGCGACTTCATTAGCTGATTACTTACCCTTCTCAATTCACTGCACACGTTGTGCGCGGAACCGGCTGTTGCCCTTCCGCAGCTTTCCATTCTGCCCTGTTGCGGGCGCGGGAGCGAACCGTGTTCGCTAGCGCCGGCCGGCGTTGGGGTTGTTATCCGTACTGGTAATGCCCAACGCGGCCCTCAAGTCCTCTTCGCGTTCATGCATGCCTGAACGCACGGCGTCGGCGAAATCGAACAAGCCATCGGCCAGGCGGCCAACCGCACGGTTCAGGCCGTCCGGGCCGATGCTGGCCTGGGCCTCGGTGACTTTGCGGAAGGCGATAATGCCAATGGCGACGCCAATGCCCATCCAAACAATTCTTTTCATGTGTTCCTGGTCTCCAATTGGTTCAGCGGCTGCGGCGGCCGGAGGAAGGAGCGCGACGGCCCGCGAAGGCTGAACGGACACCATAGCTGAAGGCTGCAACCTTGATCAGCGGCGAACCAACAGTGGCAGCCACCAGGGAGGACAGGGCTGAAATGTTCGCCGATGCGTCGGACACGTTCGAGGCGATGCCGTCGACCTTTTTCAGTTGCTGGTTGGTAGTGGAAACCGTTGCGGTTACTTCATCCATGAGGGGCGTTGCCCCGTCGCTGATGGATCGGATGGTGGTGCGCACTTCGTCAAAGACGCCACCGAGCTTCAAGATAGGCACGGCCAACAGCAGGACCAGGAGTGCGAAGACTCCTGCTGCGATCAGGCCGGCGATGTCGCCACCAGACATAGAATTCATCTCCTAGATTGTTGCGCTGCCCTGCACGGCCGGAATCCGGCTTCGGCCAAGGCCTCCCCAGTACCCTATCCAAAAAGAAAGCCCGTGGCGTGTGCCACGGGCTTCCTTGTAAGCGCTGCTTGAATTTAGCGAGCGTAGAATTCGACGACGAGCTGCTCTTCGCAGATCACGGGGACCTCAGAGCGCTTCGGGCGACGAACCAGGCGGGCCTGCAGGGCGTCGAGCTTGACGTCCAGGTATGCCGGCACGTTGTTCAGGGCGTGGGCACCAGCAGCTGCGACCTGGAACGGAGCCATGACCTCGGAGCGGCTGTGAACGTGGATGAGCTGGCCTTCGCCAACGCGGAAGGACGGGCGGTCCACGCGGATGCCGTCAACCATGATGTGGCGGTGCACGACGAGCTGGCGGGCCTGTGCAATGGTGCGGGCGAAGCCTGCACGCAGTACCAGGGCGTCCAAACGCATTTCGAGCAGCTCAACCAGGTTTTCACCGGTGAGGCCCTTGGTGCGGCGTGCTTCTTCGAAGGCACGGGTCATCTGGGCTTCGCGGATGCCGTACTGTGCGCGCAGACGCTGCTTTTCGCGCAGACGTACGGCGTAGTCGGAGTCCTGCTTCTTGCGGGCACGGCCGTGCTCACCGGGGCCGTACGGGCGGCGCTCCATGTACTTGGCGGCCTTGGGGGTCAGAGCAATGCCGAGTGCACGCGAAAGGCGTGCGGTACGGCGAGCACGAGTGTTGTTAGCCACTTGTGTCCTTCCAAATTACTGCGGTGTGTCAGTGTTACTGGCCTCCATCAGGGAGAGCATCGGCCAACCGCTGCCTTTTGCTACTGGCCCGCGGCACAGCTCCATTGAAGGAATCTTCAAAGGGATTGTGCGTCGGGTCATGCCAGACAAGCAACTATCCTACCACGCTACTGTCCGCGGATGATCTTCCGGAGCCGTTCCAGCCTGGCGGCTATATCGCGTTCGGCGCCGTTGTTTGTTGGCTCGTAGTAGTCCTTCCCCACGAGGTCATCCGGCGGGTACTGCTGTGTTGCCACCCCATGCGGTTCATCATGCGCGTACTTGTAGCTCTTGCCGTGTCCCAATTGTTTGGCACCTGGATAGTGCGCGTCGCGCAGATGCATGGGGATTCCCCCGCCGAACCCGGCACGGACGTCTGCAACTGCCTTGTTCAGGCCCATGTACGCCGCATTCGACTTGGGTGCGGTGGCAAGGTGGACGACAGCTTCCGCCAGGACAATCCGGCCTTCCGGCATCCCTATCAACTGGACGGCCTGCGCGGCTGCCACAGCTGTTTGCAAAGCGGTGGGATCGGCCATGCCGATGTCTTCCGCAGCGGAGATGACGATGCGCCGCGCCACGAACCTCGGGTCCTCCCCCGCCTCCAGCATCCGCGCCAGATAGTGAAGGGAGGCATCAACGTCCGAGCCCCTGATGGACTTGATGAACGCACTGGCGACGTCGTAGTGCTGGTCGCCGGCCCGGTCATAACGAACAGCAGCGGCATCCAGGGCACGCTCGGTGTGCCTGAGTTCCACCAGTACAGGAGCGTCGGGGGCGCCGTCGCCGGCAAGCCCCGGTTCGCCGTCGTCGGTGACATTGGTCTCCGCGGCAGTGTGGGTCCCGGCGGCGGCTTCCTCCTCGACGGCGGTTGAGACGGCATTGCTGTCTCCGAAAGCGACGCCAGCCGCAGCCTCCAAGGCAGTCAGCGCCCTTCGGGCGTCACCTCCGGAGAGCCGCACCAAATGATCCAAAGCCTCCGGATTGAGTTCCACGCGCCCGGCAAGCCCACGGGCATCGGCAACAGCCCGCTGTAACAGCCCTGCGATGTCGTCATCCGTCAGTGGCTTCAACGTCAACAAGAGCGAGCGGGACAGCAGCGGTGATACCACCGAGAACGATGGGTTCTCGGTGGTGGCCGCCACCAGGACCACCCACCGGTTTTCAACGCCAGGCAACAGTGCATCCTGCTGCGCCTTGTTGAATCGGTGGATTTCATCAAGGAACAGGACAGTGGTCTTCTTGTACAGGTCCCGGGCGGTCAAGGCCTCATCCATCACCCGGCGAACATCCTTTACGCCAGCAGTAATGGCGGACAGTTCCACGAACTTCCGCCCCGGCCCGCGGGCAATGACATGCGCCAGCGTGGTCTTCCCGGTGCCCGGAGGCCCCCACAGAATGACGGAGCTCGGCCCGGCCGGCCCCGCAGCTTCTGCACCGGCGGCGAGCTGCCGAAGCGGGGAACCGTGACCAAGCAGATGCTGTTGGCCCACCACGTCATCCAGGGTCCGGGGCCGCATCCGAACTGCGAGGGGGCTCCGCTGGGACGCCATCCATCCGGCGTCGGACGCTCCCCCGGCGGCAGGCAGATCCTCCGACTCGTCGTCGTTGTTTGCACCGGCACCAAAGAGATCTTCCACATGGATAGGCTACTCATAGTTCCAACAAAGGAGACATCGACGTGGACCGCCGCGCATCCGCCCCGCAACAACGGCAGCCGAAGGCCTCCAGCCGCACGGCCTTCGTCCCCGCATCAAGGCTGTCCGGTTGGGTGGATCGCTTTGCCAAGAGCCATGGCCCACTCACTGAAGAGACTGACGACGGCGGAATCCTCCTCCGCGCCGCTGACGGGGCTTCTGCCCTGCTGAAGGCACCGTGGCCGGTGGATGGACGTCCAGGCCGGGGCACCACTGACATCGAACGGCTTGCCGCTCTTGCAGGCCAGGAACGTGGCCTTGGTATCTTGCTGGTGCGTCGGGGCGGTTTTGCCGTCGCTGTGGCGAGCGGCAGCAAGGTCCTGGAATCCAAAAGCGGTAACCGCTACGTTCAGTCCAGAACCGCTGCAGGTGGCCAATCACAACAACGGTATGCCCGGCGCCGCTCCAACCAGGCGGACGCCTTGGTGGACTCCGCGGGCGGAACACGCCGCGCGTAGTTTTGCCAGCCACCGTGTTGAGTACCTTGTACCCGGCGGGGATAGAGCCTTGGTGGACCTGGTTCTGGCGCACCCCTCCATGCGCGCTCTGGCCAGCCGAAGCCAACTTGCTTTCCTGGACGTACAGGAACCCAAAACTGCTGCGCTTGCAAAAGCTGCTTCGGATGCTTGTTCCATCCGGATCCTGGTGACTGATCCACCGGCGTAGGTGATCCTCAGCAGCCTCCAAGCGCCCGCCTCAAGGGAGCCTGCCGATACAGATAACTCCCTTGTTCCACGAACCCGGCCCGCGAATACAACGCCTGGGCACCGCGGTTGGATGCAGTGACCAACAGCCAAAAACCCCGGAGATTGCGGGCCGCTCCCTGATCCAGTAGCGCTGACAGGACCATCGTTCCGTAGCCCCGCCTGCGGTGGGTGGCCGAGGTCGCCATCGTGTAGAGGCCTCCCCAGCCGTCCACCAGGGCGAGGCGCCCGACGGCGGCCGGTACGCCGTCGTCGTCCCTCACCAGTGCGTACACAGACTCGCATCCGGTAAGAATGGTGCGGGCAACCTCCAGTTCCGCCTGGCCACCACGCCCATCCACGGACCACCACAAGCGAAGCCATTCATCGGTGGGCGCGTCCGAGAGTTCTACCCTCTGGGGCCCGGCATCCAAGGTTTCCAAGGCGTCCATGCCCCGGACCATAATCAGGGTTTCGGACTGCCTGGTGAAGCGTTGCCCGTCCAGGACGGCGTTAAGGCCTGCACTACGGGAGTCATCGAATATCTGGAAAATGAGCGGGAGACGCCGCTGCCTGTACCACGCTGACGCCGAACTGACTGACCGCTCCAGATCCGGAATGCTTTCCAGGTCCGGACTGCTTGCCATGTCCGGCGCGCCGGACAGCACCCCAGGCACGTTCCTCGCCCACACGGAGTTCGCCCTCTGCGTAACCCCAGCGGACGCACGGAGCACCCACTCCCCCGCACTTCCCGAGTCAAGGGCTTCGCGCTCTACGGCCGGCCACGCCTTATCCATGAGGGTTTCCAAGAATGCTTGTTCCAACATCGCGGCACCTTTCATCTGCAGGAACACCAAAGGCCCCCCACATCAGTGGGGAGCCTTTGGCTACCGTCTTATTCGGACTTCGTCTCCGGCTTGGCCGCAGGCTTGGTTTCCGGCTTGAAGTCGACGCCGGCTTCCTTTCGCTGCTGTGCCGTAATGGGGGCAGGAGCGGCGGTCAGCGGGTCAAAGCCGTTGCCGGTCTTCGGGAAGGCAATGACGTCGCGGATGGACTCGACGCCGGCGAGCAGAGCCACTACGCGGTCCCAACCAAGCGCGATGCCGCCGTGCGGCGGCGCGCCGTACTTGAAGCCCTCCAACAGGAAGCCGAACTTGGTCTCGGCGTCCTCCTTGTCCAGGCCCATGAGCTGGAAGACGCGTTCCTGAACTTCGCGCTCGTGGATACGGATGGAGCCGCCACCGATTTCGTTGCCGTTGCACACGATGTCGTAGGCGTAGGACAGTGCCGACTCGGGATCCTTGTCAAAGGTGTCAAGGAACTCCGGCTTGGGAGAGGTGAAGGCATGGTGCACGGCTGTCCACTGGCCGGCACCTACAGCAACGTCACCGGAGGCAACTGCAGCGGCTGCGGGCTCGAACATCGGCGCGTCCACGATCCATACGAAAGCCCAGTCCTTGGGATCGATCAGACCAGTGCGGTGGCCAATTTCAACACGTGCAGCACCAAGGAGGGCCCGTGATGCGGACTTCTCGCCAGCGGCGAAGAAAATGCAGTCACCCGGCTTGGCACCAACGGCGTCGGCCAGGCCGGCCCGCTCTTCGTCGGTGAGGTTCTTTGCCACGGGGCCGGCGAGTTCGCCGTCTTCCTTGTAAAGAACGTAGGCCAGTCCCTTTGCGCCACGCTGCTTGGCCCATTCCTGCCAGGCATCCAGGGCGCGGCGCGCCTGCGAGGCGCCACCGGGCATGACGACGGCGCCAACGTAAGGTGCCTTGAAGACGCCGAAGTTGGTGTCCTTGAAGAACTCAGTCAGCTCGGTCAGCTCCAGGCCGAAGCGCAGGTCCGGCTTGTCGGAACCGTACTTTGCCATGGCGTCCAGGTACGTCATGCGTCGGATCGGCGTGGGGACCTCGACGTCGATCAGTTGCCACAGGGCCTTGACGATTGCTTCACCGAGCTCGATGACATCGTCCTGGTCAACGAAGCTGGCCTCGATGTCCAACTGGGTGAATTCGGGTTGGCGGTCCGCGCGGAAATCTTCATCACGGTAGCAGCGGGCAATCTGGTAGTACTTTTCGAATCCGCCCACCTGGAGCAGCTGCTTGAAAAGCTGCGGCGACTGCGGCAGCGCGTACCAGGAACCCGGGGCAAGCCTGGCGGGGACGACGAAGTCGCGGGCGCCTTCCGGCGTCGATCGCGTCAACGTGGGTGTCTCAATCTCGACGTAGCCGCGCTGGTGCAGCAACTCGCGGGCGATGCGGTTTGCTTCTGAGCGGAGGCGGAGGTTCCGGGCCGGGCCAGGGCGGCGAAGGTCAAGGTAGCGGTGCTTAAGTCGCGCTTCCTCGCCAACCTCGACGTGCTCGTCGATTTGGAACGGCAGGGGGTCCGAGGTGTTCAGGATGATGACCTTGTCCGCCATGACCTCGATCTCGCCAGTAGCAAGCGCAGGGTTTTCATTGCCTTCAGGACGCTTGTTGACGGTACCCGTCACCTGCAGGACGTATTCGTTCCGCAGGCCGTGGAAGACCTCTTCTTCACGGACAACCACCTGGGCGACACCGGAAGCGTCACGAAGGTCAACGAATGCAACGCCACCGTGATCACGGCGGCGGCCCACCCAGCCGGCCAGGGTAACGGTTTGTCCAATGTGCTCGGAGCGAAGAGATCCGAGGTCATGTGTGCGCAGCACAGCATTCCTTTCAGCATGAATTTTCAAGGGATCATTGCAAAGACGATCCCGTCCGAGTTTACCCGCCCCGGCCGCGGCTGAATCACCTGGCCTGGATCAGGCGGTGATGACCCGGACGTGCAGATCTTCCTCCGACGGCGACCAACTGGCCGGGTCAGCGTCCACCTGCGCGCCGGACCGGATGTCCTTGACCTGGTGCTTGCCGTCATCGTCAGTGAACCAAACAAACGGAATTCCGCGACGATCCGCGAACTTGATCTGCTTGCCGAACTTTTCAGCCTTCGCAGCAACTTCAGTCGCAATACCTCGGCCGCGAAGCTGTGCCGCGACGTCCTGTGCCGCGGACCAACTGTCGTCGTTATTCAAAGCGACCAGGACAGCGGTCGGCACTGCCCGGGTAGCCGTGGCAAGCTCCTGGCTCAGGATCCGCGAGACCAGGCGGGTGACGCCGATGGACAAGCCGACGCCGGGAAACTTCCGGTTTCCCTTGCTGGCCAGGGCGTCGTACCGGCCGCCCGAGCAAATCGAACCCAGTTGTTCATGGCCTACCAGGACAGTTTCGACGACGGTTCCGGTGTAGTAGTCCAGTCCCCGGGCGATGCTGAGGTCAGCGACCACCTTGCCGGGCGCGCGCTGGACCGCAGCCTCAATGACCTGCTGGAGCTCGCTCAATCCTTCCTCGAGGAGGTCATCAGTCACCCCCAGGGCACGTACCTGATCCACGAACGAGGTGTCCTCCGTGCGGATGGTGGCAAGCTTGAGCGCCAGTGCCGCCTGCTCATCCGAGGCGCCGAGCTCGCTCTTGAGCAGCTCAGCGACTTTGCCTTCGCCAATCTTTTCCAGTTTGTCGATGCTCCGCAGGACTCCGGCCGTATCAGTCAAGCCAATACCGCGGTAGAAGCCTTCAGCGAGCTTGCGGTTGTTGATCCGGAGGCGGAAGTCCGGAATCGGGAGGGCGCTCAGCGCCTCAGCGATGACCAACGCGATTTCGACGTCGTAGCGGAACGGCAACTCGCCATCGCCCACCACATCTATATCTGCCTGGGTGAATTCGCGGGCACGGCCTTCCTGCGGACGCTCGCCACGCCAGACCTTCTGGATCTGGTACCGGCGGAAGGGAAAGGCAAGATAACCCGCGTTCTCCACGACGTACCGGGCGAAGGGAACAGTGAGGTCGAAGTGCAGGGCAAGCGCATTCGGATCGGCTTTGTCTGCCTTGTCCGTGGTGGTTGACCTGGATGCTTCAGCTTCGTCGTCCTGCAGGCGGCTCAGGCCATAGACCTCTTTGTCGATCTCGCCTTTACGCAGCAACTGGCCAACCGTTTCAACAGCACGCGTTTCAATCGAGGAGAAACCATGCAGTTCGAACGTTTTCCGGAGCGTGTCCAGGACATGGAGCTCCACCAACCGCTCCTGGGGAAGCCACTCGGGGAATCCGGACAGGGAGGCGGTACGTGCCATGGTGGATAAATCTCCTCGAAGAAAGCTGACTCAGGAATGAGCACCGCAGCTTTAAAGGCCTTTTCGGCGATTATGGGGCGGGCGTCCAGCCGGTCATGCATAAACTATGTGCGGCAGCCAGTTTATGCTTTCCGCGCGTGCACATCTAATGCAGCATGCCCGGTCCCTGCAGGCGGCCGGCGAACGTGGACACAATCAGGAGGACTCTTGGCAACAAGGTCGCGGGATGACCGCGAAGCGAGACGCCGCATCCGGCAGATGGAAGCCAAGCGTGCCCTGCGGCAGGAACAGGGCAAGCGGCGCAAACGCGACAACACTGTTGCCATCGGCGCGGGCGCTGCCGCTGTGGTCCTTGCGGTGGTGCTGCAACTGACAGTTTTCAGTTCCAACCCCACTGAGGCAGAGTTCGCCGCCGCAGAGGCCGGACTGAACTCCCCGTCGGCTTCTCCTTCGGCCTCCAACAGCGCAGACATACCCAGCCCGGACACCGCAGCCGGTAAAACCTTCACCGGCGAGCTCGCCCTGAACAGCGGCGTTGTGGGAGTGGAATTGAACGGAACTGCTGCGCCCCAGGCAGCGGCGGTCATCAAGTCCCTCACCGATGCCAGCTACTACAACGGAGCCTTCTGCCACCGCCTTACAACCTCCGAGACATTCGGCCTGCTGCAGTGCGGCGCCAAATCCGAAGACGGCGCAGACGATCCCAACTACCGCTGGGGTCCCCTGGAGAACACACCAACGGACAACACATACCCGGCTGGAACAATCGCCGTTGCCCGCTCGGGAAACAACGCCTATGGCAACGGTCATCAGTTCTTCATTGTCTATAAGGACACAACAATTCCTGCGGACACAGCCGGGGGTTACACAGTGGTGGGCAAAGTCACCAGTGGTTTGGATGTGATCACGAAAATCGCTGCAGCAGGCCTGAAACCCGGCGAAAACGCGACCGACGGCGCCCCTGTGGCACCTGTCACGATAGACTCGTTTTCTCTGAAGTAACCAGCCTTTGGCCCCGGTCCGGGGTGCAGTACCTTAGCAGTCCCTCCAAGCGAAAGACTTTTAGCGGTGACAGACAGTCAGAAATCCGACGAAACAGCAGTAGTGGCCAACCAAGACGCAGTCGAGGCAAACAGCCCGAACGGCACTGAAGCAGCACCTGCGGCTGAACAAACTCCCGCAGTTGCGGCCGACGAAGCACCGGCAGAAGCAACCGAAGTGGCACCCGCAGCCGAGGAGGCACCAGCAGCTGAGGCGGCACCCGCAGCGGAGGAAGCACCAGCGGCCGAGGAGGCACCCGCAGCGGAGGAAGCACCAGCAGCTGAGGCGGCACCCGCAGCGGAGGAAGCACCAGCAGCTGAGGCGGCACCGGCAGCGGAGGAAACCAAGCCTGCCGATTCGCGTCCCGCTCCTTCCCCTGCTGCCTTCGCGGCCCGCCCCAAGGCTCCTGCCGCCGTCGTTCCGGCTGCACCAGCAGTGTCTGCCGCCTCGCTTGCAGAGGCAGCCAAGTGGGGGCGCGCCGAAGGCGACGGCCACGTATTCCTCACTTTGGATGGCGAAGAGATTGCCGTTGGCCAGTACCCGGGTGTTAGCCCTGACGAAGCCCTGGGCTACTTCGCCCGGAAGTTCGACGACGTCATTGCCCAGATAGTCCTGCTGGAACACCGCGTGGAATCCAAAGCCCCGGCAACGGACATGCAGAAAACAGTGACCCACCTCCGAGAGCAGCTCGCAGAGCGCAACATGGTGGGCGACATCCGTTCGGCCGAAGCACGCCTGGACACGCTGTCCGAGCAGATCGCCGAGCTGGAAAAGTCCGAGAAGGCAGCCCATGAGGCCGTCCGCGCCAACGAGCTTGCCGCGCGCGAAGCCATTGTGGCGGAGGCGGAGGCCATCGCCGGCCAGGATCCTGCGCAAATCCAATGGAAGACGTCCAGTGCGCGAATGAACGAACTCTTCGAGACGTGGAAGGCTGCGCAGAAGAGCGGGGTCCGTCTTGGCCGGAGCAATGAAGACGCACTCTGGAAGCGCTTCCGCTCGGCCCGCACTGTCTTCGATCGCCACCGCCGGGCGTACTTCTCGCAGCTGGACAGCAACAACTCTGCGGCCAAGGTGGCCAAGGAAGCATTGATCGCAGAGGCTGAGGCGCTTTCCTCTTCCACTGACTGGGGTTACGCCGCTGGGGAGTACCGCAGGCTCATGGATCAGTGGAAGGCCACCCCACGCGCCAGCCGCAAGGATGACGACGCGCTCTGGGGCCGTTTCCGCGCCGCACAGGATGTGTTCTTCAGCAACCGGCAGGCCGCGAACGAGCAGATCGACCAGGAGTACACGGCCAACCTTGCAGTGAAGGAGCAGTTGGTAGCTGAGGCCCAGGCGCTGCTGCCGATCAACGATCTCAACGCAACGAAGAAGGCCCTGCAGTCCATTCGTGACCGCTGGGAAGATGCCGGTAAGGTCCCCCGGGCGGACATGGGCCGCATCGAGGCCGGTCTTCGCAAGGTGGAGGACGCAGTCCGCGAGGCTGAGGAGGAAAAGTGGCGCCGGAGCAATCCGGAGACCAAGGCCCGCACCAACAGCGCTTTGTCGCAGCTTGAGTCCGCGATTGCCGGGCTCAAGGAGGATCTGGAGAAGGCTGAAAAAGCCGGAGACCAGCGCCGCATCAAGGCTGCGCGTGAAGCTCTCGAAGCACGTCAGGCGTGGCTGGACCAGATCCAGCGCTCAGCGAGCGATCTCGCCTGACCAAGCTTTGGGTTCATGGTGAACCATGTTTTTTCTGCAGGCCCTGTACCGGTTATCCACATGCCCGGTACGGGGCCTGTACTGTTGCGGCCAGGACACGGAATGATCAATGAATGGTCCCACCCGTCACAGCCCCGCACCTGCAGGAACCCGTTCTTCCCGAGCTCTACGCACCCAGCCGCATCTTCACCTGGCCTGAATTGCAGGGCATGGCGCTGGATGGCATCCTGCTTCCCTTGTACGGAAGGAGCTATGCGTCGCCCGGGATTGCAGTCACGCCCCGCCTCCGCGCCCGTGCGGCTGCCCTGACTGTCCCGGACCGGATGCGGACCAAGGTGGTCGCGGGCAGGCTTACCGCGGCCTGGATCTACGGATGCGCCAGCCCTCCAGAGCGGCTATCACTCCTGGTGGATGCCAAGCATCGTATCTCAAGCGTGCGCAGTGCCCGGGGGTGCAACCTCCATGAGGTCCGGCTCGGCCAACTCGACGTCGTAAGCCTTGGTGGGATGCTCGTCAGCAGCCCTTTGAGAACAGCAGCGGACATTGCACTGCACGTCGAGTCGGATCAGGCCCTGCCGGCCCTGCGGCGACTCCTGGACCACCCGGAGCTCGGCATCAGGCTCCGTTTACTCACCCTTGCCGTGGAGGCAGCGCCGCGGGTTCCCCACAAGAAGCGTGCGCTCGCTACGCTCGCACGGCTCGTGTCCCCGAACTAGCTCCTGCGCCTGTTACCCGTGGTGCGGTAGACGTCGAAGACCCCGTCAATACGCCGCACCGCGCTGAGGACATGGTGCAGATACTTTGGGTCACCCATTTCGAAGGCAAATTTAGAGATCGCCACCCTGTCGCTTGACGTGTGAACCGAGGCCGCAAGGATGTTGACATGGTTTTCAGACAGGACACGCGTGACATCGGACAAGAGTGACTTCCTGTCCAGGGCTTCCACCTGAATCTCCACCAGGAAGACACTGGACTGTGTTGGTGCCCACTCGACCTCGACGATCCTGTCCGGCTGGTCTCGCAACCCGGAGACGTTGGTGCAATCGGTCCTATGGACCGACACGCCGGAACCGCGGGTGACAAATCCAAGGATCGGGTCAGGGGGCACGGGAGTACAGCACCGGGCCAGTTTTACCCATACGTCTCCCACGCCGCGAACGATGACACCGGAATCGGAAAACTTGGACTTCGCAACCTGCGTGGGGATGCTGACCTCGTCGAGGTCCTCATCCGGGGTCTCGTGTCCACCAAGGTGTTCTACTAGCTTCTCCATGACGGACTGGGCAGAGGTGTGGCCGTCACCCACCCCTGCGTACAGACCGGAGATGTCAACGTAGTGGAAGTCCTCGGCGACGGCAGACAGCGCGTCATGCGTCATAAGTCGCTGAAGTGGGAGGTTCTGCTTTCGCATTGCCCGCGTCAGCATGTCCTTGCCGCGGTCAATCGCTTCCTCACGGCGTTCCTTGGTGAACCACTGGCGGATCTTGTTCCGGGCCCTCGCTGACTTGACGAAGTGTTGCCAGTCCTGGCTTGGACCCGCGCCCTCCGCCTTTGAGGTGAAGATCTCGACCCAGTCGCCATGGTTCAGTTCGCTGTTGAGCGGCACAAGCTTGCCGTTAACGCGGGCTCCGATGGTCCGGTGACCCACTTCGGTGTGAACCGCGTAGGCGAAGTCCACGGGAGTCGATCCGGCAGGCAAGGCCATGACTTCGCCCTTGGGCGTGAAGACGAAGACTTCCCGTGCGTTGATCTCGTACCTCAGTGAATCGAGAAATTCGCCCGGGTCCGACGTTTCCTGCTGCCAGTCCACCAAGGACCGCAGCCAGCCCATATCGCCGTCGCGTGGGCTGCCAGGGCCCACCGCAGTACGGTTGGGTTGGTCCTTGTACTTCCAGTGGGCTGCAACGCCATACTCAGCCCGGCGGTGCATCTCATGGGTACGGATCTGGATTTCCACGGGCTTTCCACCCGGGCCGATGACCGTAGTGTGCAGGGACTGGTACATGTTGAACTTCGGCATGGCGATGTAGTCCTTGAACCGCCCTGGGAGGGGGTTCCATCGCGAGTGCAGGGTACCAAGTGCCGCGTAACAATCCCGCACCGAGTCAACCAGGACGCGAACGCCCATGAGGTCGTTGATGTCGTCAAAGTCCTTATCGCGGACGATCATCTTCTGGTAGATCGAGTAGTAGTGCTTGGGCCGGCCGGTGATGGTCGCCTTGATCCGCGCAGTCCGAAGATCATCGGCAATCTGGTTGCGGATGACACTCAGGCTCTTCTCGCGTTCGGGGGTGCGGTCCCCCACCATGCGGACGATTTCCTCGTACACCTTGGGGTAGAGCGCCGCGAAGGACAGATCCTCCAACTCCCACTTAATGGTGTTCATACCCAGGCGGTGTGCCAGGGGAGCGAAGATCTCCAGCGTCTCTCGGGCTTTACGTGACGACGACTCTGCCGAAACGAACCGCCATGTGCGGGCGTTGTGGAGCCGATCGGCAAGTTTGATCATCAGGACCCGGATGTCCTTGGCCATGGCCACGACCATCTTGCGGACCGTCTCCGACTGGGCTGCTTCACCGAAACTGACCTTGTCCAGTTTGGTCACGCCGTCCACAAGCATGGCGACTTCCGGGCCGAAGTCGCGGGTGAGGTCATTCAGGGTGTAGGGGGTGTCCTCCACCGTGTCATGGAGCAAGGCAGCGGCCAGAGTGGTTCCTGTCATCCCCAGCTCAGCAAGGATGGTGGCTACTGCCACCGGGTGGGTGATGTAGGGATCACCACTCTTGCGCTTCTGCCCTTGGTGGCTGCGCTCTGCTACGGCGAATGCGCGCTGAATGAGGTCGAAGTCTTCTTTGGGGTTGTTGGCCCGCACCGTTCGCAGGAGCGGTTCCAGAATCGGCGAGTACGGCGCCATCCCCCGGCCGGTCAATCGCGCAAGCCGGGAACGCGTGCGCTCCCGCCTACCCGGAAAAGTTGGACGCACGCCGGGAGTATCGACTGGAACCGTACCAGCAGTCCGTCCAGCCACGCTTGTTGCCGGAACCGTCACACCGTGGTGACTGTCCTCCCCGCCCGTCGGTGGTGCCGACGTCGCACGTTCTTCCACAGAAGTACCCCTCACGACCTATTTAATTCTTCCAGTCTATTCCCGCAGGCGAATGCTTCCGCAACCGGACAGCACATGACGCACGCCCCGGCAAGTCAAAGACAAAGGACCCCGCTGTAAAGCGGGGTCCTGCTCCAGGACGTAATGCCCAGTGGAAATAGTCTAAACAGTGGCCTCGGCCCTGCGGTGAACCACTTTCTTGGCCTGCTTCACGAGGTCCGGCTCGCCCTGGCGCAGCCAGGCGTAGAGCGGTGCCGCAATGAAGATGGTCGCTGCCGTTCCGATGAGGATTCCGACGAACAACGCCAGGGAAAGGTCCCGCAGCGTTCCTGCGCCCAACAGTCCGGCCCCGATGAAGAGGATCGCCGCAACCGGAAGGACGGCAACCATCATGGTGTTGATGGAGCGGACCAAGGTTTGGTTGACGGCAAGGTTGACCTCTTCACCGAAGGTCCGGCGTGTGGAGGTGGAAATGTCCGCCGTGTTCTCGCGGATCTTGTCGAAGACCACCACGGTGTCATACAGCGAATAGCTCAGGACAGTCAGGAATCCGATGATGGCCGATGGCGTCACCTCGAAATCACTCAGGGCGTAGACGCCCGCTGTGGTGAACATGGTGACGAGCATGCCCACCAAGGCAGAGAGTGACATCTTCCAGGTCCGGAAATACAAAGCCATGAGGACAGCAGCCAGGCCGACGAACACGACCAGCCCAATGAGTGCCTGGCGTGTGACATCCTGACCCCACGTGGGACCAACAAAGTTTGATGTCACCTCGTTGTCCGTTACGCCGTAAGCGGTGGTCAGGCCTTCTTTGATGCGGTTGGTCTCGTCATCGGTCAGCTGATCCGTCTGAATCCGCATGGTGTTGCCCGCCACGTTCGCAACACGGGGAATGGCACCGGATACGACGTCATGAACAGCCTTTTCGCCCAGGCCGGCATCGGTGGTCTTTACGTTCGAAACGGTGAACTCGGAGCCGCCACGGAACTCGATGCCGAGGTTGAAGCCGCCCTTCAAAACCGGGATCAGGATGGAAAGGGCCACAGCGACCGCAGCAATGATGAACCAGATTTTCTTGGAATCAACAAAGTTGTAAGAGCGCTTGCCCGTGTAAAGCTCGTTGCCGAAGGTTGCGAAGCTCGTGGTCATTACTTCTCCTCCTTGGTGCCGTTGGAGGGACCAGTCAACTGGCCCTTCTCGGCGAGGCGCCGTTCGGCGATGGTCATGCGGCGTTCCGCTTCAGCCGCGGCACCTGTATTGCGTGCACGGACAACAGCCGGTTTCTCAGCAGGTGTGCGAAGACGTCCGGCTCCCCGATACAGCGGGACAGCTCCCAGACGGTCAGGTGACAGGCCGGAGAACCTGTGGCCTTCGCCAAAGAACCTTGTGCGGGCAAGGACCTGCAGCATGGGGTGCGTGAACATAAACACCACAATGAGGTCAGCCACAGCCGTGAGGCCAAGCGTGAACGCGAAGCCACGCACATTGCCTACAGCCACAAAATAAAGGACCAAGGCTGCCAGCAAGTTCACTGCCTTGGAGGCCAGGACAGTCCGCTTGGCGCGCTTCCAGCCATTCTCGACGGCGGACACGAGCCCGCGGCCTTCGCGAAGTTCATCGCGGATTCGTTCGAAGTACACAATGAACGAGTCGGCCGTCTGTCCGATGGCCACGATCAGGCCTGCAACACCTGCGAGGGAAAGGCGGTAGTTTTCAGTCCACCCCAGAATGGCGATGGCAAGATAGGTCAAACCACCGGCGACAACCAGGGAAGCGATGGTGACAAAGCCAAGGGCCCGGTACTGGAACAGCGAGTACACAACCACCAGCAACAAGCCGATGAGGCCGGCAAGCAGGCCGAGCCGGAGCTGATCGCCACCGAGCGTGGCAGAGATCTGTTCCTGGGACTGGATCTCAAAGGAGATCGGCAAAGCACCATAGCGGAGTTGGTCGGACAGTGCTTTTGCTGAGGCCTGGGTGAAGTTACCCGTGATCTGCGGTTTTCCGTCAGTGATGACAGCAAGCGACCTCGGTGCTGAGATGACCTTGTCATCAAGGACAATGGCGAATTGTGCCTTGGGATCGTTGCCGCCCTGGGCAAGGGACGCGGTGTAGAACTGGTTCAGCCGCTCCGTAACTTCCTTGAACTTGGCAGTTGCCTCGGAGTTGAACGTGATGTTCACGCCCCAGGAGTTCGTCACCGATCCCTGTGCGCCCTGGACCTGCGAGAAGGACGAGGAGCTGATGTCCTGGCCTTTGACCTCGACCGGACCAAGGATGTACTTGATGGCGGGAGTCTTGTCCGTGGCCGGTTCGCAGGTCACCAGAGGCTTCGCCGGATCAGAACGTTCCCGCTTCTCAGTGGAAGGGTTGACGCAGTCGAGCGCCTCGAATTCCTTGTAGATCTCAGGAGTCACCCAGTTGGTGTCGCTCGCGTTGGTGGGCTCTGCAGTGGGCTTGGGCAGCTTGTCATCCGGTGTACGGGATTCGACAGGGACGGCAGCAGGATCAGCCGCAGCGATCACCGGGCGGAAGTTCATGTCCGCCGACGCCTGGATAAGATCACGGGTTTCCTTGGACGGAGTTCCCGGGAGGCTCACCACCACGTTGCGCCCCGACTGGGTGCTGATCTCGGCTTCGGCAACACCGGAGCCGTCTACACGCTGCCGGATGATGGCAACTGCCTGGTTGAGCTGTTCCTCAGTGATCTCGCTGGAACCCTCTACCCGCGGTGCCAGGATCATCTGGGTACCGCCCTCGAGGTCCAAGGCAAGTTTGGGAGCCCAGCTTGCATGGCCGGAAATGACTCCGCCACCCAGGACAGCGGTGAGTACAACGAATATTGCTCCAAGCCAAGTCAGCACCCTGCGGGCTGAGTTTTTGGGGCCGGTCCGTGCCATTATCGATCTTCCTTTTATCGCCGGACAGCCGCCGGCGGACGCTGGTGAGCGTCTGCCGGCGGCTTTCCGCTGCCGTAGAAGTGTCCTTGCGCGGTGTTGCCGCGACTGACGGTGCTAGTTGTCCTTCTTGTCCTCTTTGTTGAGGCGCGCGATGGTTTCATCCGGCGTCTCAGTCGCAGCCGGGGTCTCATCGGCAACGGTCAGCGAAGAAGCGTCGTCCGGAACAACAGGGGCTTCCTCTTCAGCCTTTTCGACCACCTTGGTGACGGCCTGGCGGTGAACCGTAGCTTCGTTTCCGGGAGACAGCTCGATAACGACCTTGTTCTCAGCTTCATCGATGGACACGATGCGTCCGAAAAGACCGAAGCTGGTCATGACATCGACGCCCGGAGCGAACTTGGACTGCATCGCAGCCTGCTGCTGCTGGGTCTTCTTGTTGCGGCGGAACATCATGAAGACAAAGAGTCCAAGCATGACGAACAGCAATATGGTCATTGGATCCACAGGGAAGTTCCGTTCTTTACTTACGTTTTGGTTCACGGCAACGTCCCCGGCAGATCCTGCGGCCACGGGACCAAACCCGCATAGCAACGCGCTTCACCGCGAAGCGGGCGCATGGATCAAGGACTCGAACGTGCCGAGCGTCATACCAGTCTAGTGGGAAAAGCTGAATACAGCGTGTTAACCGATGGTATCTACGCTTTCAGCGTGGTTTTCATCCTCGTCAAACAAGGCAAGGGTCTCCTGGCCGAATACGCCCGCCGGCACAGCATAACCGAGGTGTGTCCATGCTGGTGCCATGGCGATGCGCCCACGGGGTGTCCGCCCAAGCAGTCCTTCGCGCACCAAGAACGGCTCAGCCACGGTCTCCACCGTTTCGGGTTCTTCGCCCACGGCAATCGCCAAGGTGGACAAGCCAACCGGGCCACCGTTGAACTTGGTAATGAGGGCTTCAAGAACGGACCGGTCCAGCCTGTCCAGGCCACGCTCGTCTACTTCGTACATATCCAAGGCAGCTGACGCCGACCGTGCGTCGATTTGCTCAATGCCATGAACGAGCGCCCAGTCACGAACACGGCGCAGGAGTCGGTTGGCTATACGTGGTGTTCCCCGGGACCGTCCGGCGATCTCGGTGAAACCTGCAGAGTTTACCTTCAGGTCCAGAAGCCCGGCAGAACGGCGGAGGACAAGTTCGAGTTCGGCCACCGAATAGAACTCAAGGTGCCCGGTAAAACCAAAGCGGTCCCTCAAGGGGCCCGGAAGAAGTCCTGCGCGGGTGGTGGCACCTACCAACGTGAAAGGCGGGAGTTCCAGAGGAATTGCAGTTGCGCCTGCGCCCTTGCCCACCACGATGTCCACGCGGAAGTCCTCCATGGCCATGTACAGCATTTCTTCTGCGGGTCTGGACATGCGGTGGATTTCGTCAAGGAACAGGACCTCGCCCTCCGAGAGCGAGGAAAGGATGGCTGCGAGATCCCCTGCGTGCTGGATGGCCGGTCCGCTGCTGATACGCAGCGGCGCGTTCATCTCCGCTGCAATGATCATGGCAAGTGTGGTCTTACCGAGTCCAGGAGGTCCGGACATCAGTACGTGATCGGCGCTGCGGCCACGCATCTTCGAGGCTTCAAGCACCAAGGCAAGTTGCTTGCGGACCCGATGCTGTCCTACGAAGTCGTGCAGGTTCTTGGGGCGGAGAGCAGCCTCAATGACCCGCTCTTCCGGTTCCTCTCCCCCGCTGACGAGTGACTGCTCAGCCACGGCTGCCTACGCGGTTGCCGGCGCGTGCCCCGTCTTGGCCAAGCCAGCGCAGCGTAGCCCGAAGTATTTGGGCCACGTTTCCTGCGTCTACGAGTTCCGGCGAGTCGGCCATGGCTTTGTCGATGCTGCCGTTGGCGTCTTTCTCGGACCATCCCAAGCTGGTCATGGCCGCGACTACCTGTGGCTTCCATTCCGCGTTCGGGGCTGCGGCGGGACCAGTACCGGTACCGGTTCCGGTTCCGTGCGGGACCAACTTCCCGGCCAGCTCAAGGACAATACGGCCGGCCACCTTCGGGCCGATGCCCGGCACCTTGGTGAAGGCCTTGCTGTCACCAGTGTGAGCCGCCACCCGAATGGCTTCCGGTTCGTGCACGGCGAGGACGGCCAGTGCCAAACGGGGCCCAACCCCGCTGACACTGAGCAGGACGTCGAAGACTTCGCGTTCGTCGTCGTCGGCAAATCCGAACAGCGTGAGCGAATCTTCACGGACGATCATGGAAGTGAAAAGCTTGGCCTCGGCGCCTACTTTTAGGTGGCTTAAGGTCTGCGGTGTAGCAAAAACGCTCATTCCCGCACCGTTGAGGTCAATCACGGCGGTCGACAAGCCAACGTGGGCAACTGTTCCACGGAGAAAACTGATCAAGACCCGGCTCCTGAGGTACTGCCTGCTGTGCTGCCATGAATCCATGGCAGCCAAACGGACTATCCGAACATATCTACGAATACCCTAGCAAGGGGTACCGACAATCACCGCCCGCGGCGCGCTTTCGCTTCCGCTTCCGCCCAGGCCCGCTGAGCCGGGGTGAGGGAATCCGTGCCCGAACTCCCGCTGATTCCACCCATGCCGCTGCCTGCCCGCCAAGCATGCGTCAGGGCCAGGGCAAGCGCGTCTGCGGCGTCGGCGGGCTTGGGCGGTGCATCGAGCCGCAGGATTTTGGTCACCAATTTGGTGACCGCATCCTTGTTGGCAGTACCGCTTCCGGTCACGGCCGCCTTGACTTCAGAAGGCGTGTGCAAGGCGACGGGAATGCCGCGACGCGCGGCCGCTGCGATGACAACGCCCGAGGCTTGGGCCACGCCCATCACAGTGCTGACGTTCATCTGCGAAAAAACGCGCTCGACGGCGACGACGTCCGGCTCGTGCAGGTCCAGCCATTCGTCGATTGCCTGTGCAATGACCAAAAGCCGCTTGTCCAGCGTCAACTCGGCCGAAGTCCCCACCACTCCAACCGCCACCATGGTGGCCCGGCGGTTCCGCTCGATATCCACTACACCGATGCCGCAACGGGTGAGGCCCGGATCGACTCCCAATACGCGAAGAGTCAAGTCCGGGCCTCCCTGTTTGTTGTCAAAATAAAGGTGCTGCCCTGCCTAGTCGGCGTCGAGGGCAGCCTGCACTTCCTCGCTGAAGTCGGCGTTGCTGTAGACGTTCTGGACGTCATCCAGGTCTTCGAGGGCGTCCACGAGTTTCATGAATTTCCGGGCACCATCAACATCCAGGTCCACCTGCATGGAGGGCACGAATTCAGCTTCATCGGATTCGTACTCGATGCCGGCATCCTTCAAGGCGTCACGGATGGCCTGCAGATCGGAGGGCTCGGAATGCACTTCCCAGTTCTCGCCGCTGTCCTTGACTTCCTCTGCGCCGGCGTCCAGGACGGCCATCAGGATGTCATCCTCGCTCAGCCCATTCTTTGGCAGCACCACGACGCCCTTGCGGGTGAACAGGTAACTGACCGAGCCGGGATCTGCAATGGTGCCACCGTTGCGGGAAATCGCGAGTCGAACCTCGGAAGCCGCACGGTTCTTGTTGTCGGTCAGGCACTCGATCAACAACGCCGAGCCCTGGGGGCCACGGGCTTCGTACATGATTTCGGTGTAATCGACCACTTCGCCCGTGAGGCCGGCACCACGCTTGATGGCGCGGTCGATGTTGTCGTTGGGAACCGACGTCTTCTTCGCCTTGGTAACCGCGAGTTCCAGGCCTGGGTTGCCGGCGAGGTCCGGGCCGCCCATGCGCGCAGCAACTTCGATGTTCTTGATCAGCTTTGCGAACGACTTTGCACGCCTGCTATCAATGATGGCTTTCTTGTGCTTGGTAGTCGCCCATTTGGAGTGGCCTGACATGCTTTACGCTTCTCCTCTGATCATTCGAATAAAGAGTTCATGCACGCGCTTCTCACCTGTGACTTCCGGATGGAAAGAGGTGGCCAACAGCTGGCCGGAGCGCACTGCAACAATTCTAGCCAATCCGTGCAAAGTGGCGGTGTGGCTGGCATGCTCCGGATCAACCTGTGCCAGGATCTCGACTCCTGGGCCAACCCGTTCCACCCAAGGTCCACGGATAAAGACCGCGTGCACCGGATCCACGCCGGACTCCCCCGCGCTGAACTCGAGTCCTTTGAAATCGAGGTCGGTTTCAAAGGACTCGCGCTGCCGCCCGAAGGCATTGCGGCGCACCGTGATGTCCAGTCCACCGAAGGTCTGCTGGGGGTTTCCATCCAGATCAGTAGCGGGATCGGCAATCTCATCGGCAAGGAGGATCATGCCGGCACAAGAGCCGTACACCGGGAGGCCTTCGGCGATGCGCTTCCGCAGCGGGTCCGCGAGTTCAAAGATCCTTGAAAGTTTGTCGATCGTGGTGGATTCCCCACCGGGGATGATAAGGCCGTCAACGTCATCCAGCTCAGCGGGGCGACGGATGCCCACACCCGTGGCGCCTGCGGCTTCCACTGCGTGGATGTGCTCGCGGAAGTCGCCTTGGAGGGCCAGTACGCCGATCCGGAGTCCTGCACCCACGCGTGATGAAGCGTCGGAAAGGGGGTTGGTCATTAGGCCATCATAGTGGCCCGGCCCGGAATCTCCTCCCGGAGGACAAGCGGGAGTGCCAGCAGGAGGAGCCCCCACGCCAAGTTCCATGCCTTAACTGGGATATATTACAGAGCATGTTTTCCTTCAGCGTTCCCCTCGGCAAGCTGGTCCGCACACTGTCCCGGCTCCGGGGTGGCGGCTCTGCTTTCCCCGGCCTGGTGGTCGAAAAAATCGATCCCGGTTTCATGCAGAGAACGCTGTCCAGCCTTCCCCACGGCGTGGCAGTTGTCAGCGGCACGAACGGAAAAACGACGACCACCAAAATGGTGGTCGAGCTGCTGGAAAGCCAGGGCTTGAAAGTCTTCACCAACCGCACAGGCAGTAACTTCACCCGGGGCGTGGCCGCCTCCCTCCTCGGCGATGTTGACTGGCGTGGCCGGCTCGACGCCGACGTCGCCATCCTGGAACTCGACGAAGCACATGCCGTGCACTTCGTGAACAAGGTGCCCCCGCGTTTCAGCCTCTTGCTCAACGTCCTTCGCGACCAGCTTGACCGCTTCGGCGAGATTGACAAGACCGCCCGCTTGCTCGAACACATCGCCCGGAAAACCACGGATACCGTGGTGCTGAACCGTGAAGACCCCCGGGTGGCACGCATCGCCAACACCCTCAATGGTCCGGGGACCCTCCACCATCCCAGCGTCCGCTACTTCGGCCTCGATGAATCGCTGCGCAGCACATTTCCCAACGACGACGATATGCGGACCGCCACCACGGGCCCCTCGTCCCCGAACACACCCGCACCCGGTACCGCAGGTGAGGTACCCGATGGCCCTGCTGCCGACGTCGTACTACGCCGCGTGGGTGCCCAGGACGCTGACTTTGAGTTCGACGGCGAAACAGTCACCACGGGCATGAAGCTGCGGGGTGTCTACAACATCTTCAACGCGGCCGCCGCGCTCTCCCTGGCCAGGGCGATCCTGGGTACGGGAGTCGTCGACACTCCCAAACTGGTCAAAGCACTCGGTGATGTGGCTCCTGCTTTCGGGCGCGGCGAAAGCCTCACCGTGGATGGCCAGCCGTTGGAACTTGTGCTCGTTAAGAATCCCAGTGGCTTCCGGCTCGGCCTGAAGTCCTTCCCTGCCGGTGGATACGCCACCATGATCGCCATTAATGACAACTATGCAGATGGCAGGGATATGTCCTGGCTCTGGGACGTTGACTTCGAATCACTCAGGGAAGATGGCGTCGAGGTCCTTACCGGCGTCCGCGCCTACGACATGGCCCTGCGCTTGCAATACGACGAAGTCCGCTTCGGTACAGTCGAGACCGACATCACCGCGGCCCTGCACGCATTTATCGACGGCTCGCGAGGCAAGCCCAAGCGGATTTTCTGCACGTACACCGCCATGCTCGCGATCCGTCGCGAACTGGCCAAAATCACCATAGTTGAGGTGGTCTCATGACCTCGGAAGCACAGCCCACCAAAGGAACCGTCCGCGTCCTCCAGCTGTACCCGCGGGACATGAATATTTACGGTGACTGGGGCAATGCCCTGGTCCTTCAGAAGCGAATCAAGTGGCATGGCTACACGCCGGAGCTGCTTGAATACAACGTAGGCGACGACTTTCCCGAGGACATTGACATCATCGTGGGCGGCGGCGGGCAGGACAGCGGCCAGCTGGTTATTCAGGATGATCTACAGGCACGCGCGGATCATCTGCGGGAGCTCGCGGACGAGGGCGCACCAATGCTGGTCATTTGCGGGCTCTACCAGCTTTTCGGAAAGTTCTTCAAGACCAGCGCAGGCCCTGTCATTCCCGGGATCGGTATCCTCGATGTCGAAACACACGGCACGGATGAGCGGCTGATCGGCAATGTCACGCTCAAGTCCTCCGAATTCGGAGACGTCCTGGGCTACGAGAACCACAGTGGACAGACCACCCTGGGCCCGGGCGTCCAGCCTCTGGGGACAGTCACCAAGGGTGCAGGGAACAACAGCAAGGACGGGCACGAGGGAGCCCGCTACCGCAACGTGGTGGCCAGCTACCTGCACGGTTCGCTGCTGCCCAAGAACCCGGCGATCGCCGACTTCCTGATCCGGACGGCCGTGGAACGGAAATATGGCACCTTCGCGCCTGGAACGCCCGACGACGACTACGCCCGCCTCGCGCGGGAGCACGCTGCCCGCCGCCCACGCTAGCCGGGTGGTTCGGGTACCTGCCGCCCTTACTTCTCCTTGGTGATGAGCAACTCGTGGGCGCCGGCAGTTGCTGCACCCATCGACTCGACCACGGCTTTGGTGCGCTGGTGGGTCTCTGCATCGGCAGCCGGCGAAGCGCAGACTCCCTGGGGTGCATCGCTGGCCACCGAGCACCAGCGGTAGGGATCCCGGACAATCACCGACGGCGCCCATGCAAGATCCGAGGCTGTCCAAACGCCAGCCGCGTTCTGGCTGAACTGCGCACGGACCAGCAGTCCTTCATTGTTGACCACATACCAGGGCGACAATTCCGTCACGCCATTACCCAGTCCATAGACAATCCACGTGCCCTTGTAGTTTTCAATCGGCAGCACCGAGTGCGTGTGGTGGCCATAAACCATGGTGAATTGGCCACTGTCCACCAAGGCGTGGGCGACTTCCTGTTGCTGGGCATTGGCCTCGCTGGCGTACTCATCACCGGCGTGCATGACTCCGAGCACGATGTCGGCCCCGAGCGCACGGGCCTTGGTGGCTTTGGCGATCATGACCGTGGGATCAAGCTCGTCCACAAGCCATGGGTACTCGGGAATCTGTCCGTTGTGGCCGTAGGTGCCAACGATGACTGCTACCGTTGCGGCGTCTGTCTTGAGCATCAGGATTTCCTGTGATGCAGCTTCAGTCCGGTAGGAACCAGTGTGCTTGAGCCCGGCAGCATCCAGCGCATCCAATGTCCGGAGCAGCCCTTCCGTCCCCCGGTCTATGGTGTGGTTGCTGGCTGTTGTGCAGGCTTGGTACCCGACATCCTTGGATGCGGTAACGATCTGCGGCGGGACATTGAAGGATGGGTACGCGGAGAACGGACCGTCCGGGGTGCCAACAGGGGTTTCCTGATGACAAATAGCGAGATCGCTGTTCCGGATGTAGCGCCGCTGGCCCTCAAGGAGCGGTATGAAGGTGTATCCAGGCTGCCCTGCGGCAGCAGCATCGGCGCGGGCCTGCTGCCACAACTGTGTATGGATCAGCATGTCACCCGTGACTGTGATGGAAGTACAACGCAGTTCGGGACAAACTGGGCCCTTGCCTGGGGTTGGCGTAGGAGTCGGCGTTGGCGTGGACGCAGGAGACGCGGGGGCAGTAGCGGCGCTGCCTTGCTCCCTGGAGTCCTTCTCTGCAATTACTCCGCAGGCGCTCAACGACAAGGCAAGTACTGAGGCCGCCAGCAGGGCGCCCGTTCGTCGTGAACGCCTATGACCGCCGTGATCCCCGCGACGTCCGCAAGATGTGATGTTCCCCATAACGGCAATCCTACGGCGCAAGACGCGCGTCATTCTGGCGAGCCGCCCTTGAGGACACGATTCTTAAGTGAAAGAGTCCCTTCATGACCAATCCGCTTTTGAGTCCAAGCCCCCTGCCGTTCGGCCTTCCACCTTTTGAAGCAATCACCACACAGGACTACGCCGAAGCCCTCGACGCGGGACTGGACGAACACCTCCACGAGATCCAGCAAATTGCGGCGAACCCAATATCAGCGACTTTTGAGAACACGGCTGTGGCCATGGAAAGGTCCGGGCGGTTGCTGGACCGGGCTGCGGCGTCGTTCTTTACGGTTGTATCGGCCGACGCATCGGACGCGATCCGGGAGTTGGAGACTGCCTTCGCGCCCAGGTTTGCCGCGCATCAAGACGCCGTCTACATGAATCGTGGCTTGTATGAACGCTTCAATGCCATTGACACCACCAACCTAGATGACGAGTCTGCGCGCTTGGTCCAGGAATACCTCAAAGAGTTTCGGCAGTCCGGCATTCAACTTGACGACGACGGCCAGGCTCGCCTTCGGGACATCAACGCCGAACTCTCACGCCTGGGCACTGAATTCGGCCAGCGGGTCAAGGAGGCGATGAAGGCTGCCGCTATTCTCCTCGACGACGAAGCGGACCTGGCTGGCATGTCCCCCGAAGATGTCGCTGGCGCTGCCGAGGCCGCCAAGGCCGCCGGGCACGATGGCCAGTTCCTCCTGACGCTCATCCAGCCAAGCAACCAACCCGCCCTCGCCTCGCTCGAAAACCGGGACATTCGGCGTCGCCTGTTTGAAGCGTCCCTCGCTCGCGGCACGGACGGCGGAAGCCTGGATGTCCGTGATCTGGTGACGGCAACGGTTCGCTTACGCGCGGAAAAAGCCGGCCTGCTGGGCTTTCAAAACTTCGCGGAACTCGTGGTGGACCAGCAAACCGCCCCGGACTTCAAGGCCGTGCAGGCAATGTTGGGGCGGTTGGCACCTGCAGCGATCCGCAACGCCCAAGCCGAAGCCCTCGCTTTGGCCGAGTCCGCCGGCCACCCACTGGAGCCTTGGGACTGGGCATACTATTCCGCCCAGGTCCGGCGGGAAAAGTACCAAGTGGATGAACAGGCCATCAGGCCCTACTTCAGCCTCGAAACGGTCTTGGCCGACGGCGTTTTCTACGCAGCAACCCAACTCTATGGCGTCACGTTCCGTGAGAGGCCGGATCTGGCCGGGTACCACCAGGACGTCCGGGTTTGGGAGGTCAGAAACGAGGACGGCAGCGCTCTGGGCCTCTTCCTTGGGGACTATTACACGCGGGAATCCAAGCGCGGAGGAGCCTGGATGAACTCGCTCTTGGAACAGTCCCGACTCCTCGGCAAGCAAGCCGTAGTGATCAACAACCTCAACATCACCAAGCCAGCGCCGGGCGAACCCGCTCTCCTGTCCCTGGACGAGGTCCGGACCGTCTTCCACGAATTCGGGCACGCGCTCCACGGCCTGTTCTCCGATGTGGAGTATCCTCGGTTCTCCGGAACGTCCGTGCCCCGGGACTTCGTGGAGTACCCGTCCCAGGTCAACGAAATGTGGATCATGTGGCCCGAGGTATTGGCTAATTACGCACGCCACCATGCCACAGGAGAACGGCTCCCGCAGGACATCGTGGACAGAATCAACGAATCCCTGCTGTGGGGTGAGGGATTCGCCACCACCGAATACCTCGGAGCAGCATTGCTGGATGTGGCATGGCACGTTCTGTCCCTGGAGGACGTCCCGGCGGATGTCCTTGCCTTTGAAGCCAAAGCGCTGGCCGACGCCGGCATCGCCCATCCGCTGATTCCGCCGCGCTACCGTACCGGTTACTTCCAGCACATCTTCGCCGGAGCCGGGTATGCGGCCGGCTATTACTCCTACATCTGGAGCGAAGTCCTGGATGCGGACACCGTTGAGTGGTTTAAGGAAAACGGCGGCCTTACCCGCGCAAACGGCGAGCGGTTCCGTTCGGAGCTACTCGCCCGTGGAAACAGCCGGGATCCGCTGGAATCCTTCCGCACGTTCCGTGGGCGCGATGCTGAGCTCGAACCCCTCCTAAAGCGCCGAGGCCTCAACTAACCCACCATTAAAACGAAACGACGGAGGCTGATCCGGCAGCGTGCGTAAAAGGGCCCCCGCCCCAGCCACCACCAAAATGGCGGCAGCGAGGGCGGGGAATAGCACGCAGAGGATCAGCCTCCGCCGTAGCGAAAGAGACTTACCAGCCGCGCTCTGCGAGGCGGTGGGGCTGCGGGATTTCGTCGACGTTGATGCCGACCATCGCTTCGCCCAGGCCGCGGGAGACCTTGGCGATGACGTCGGGGTCGTCGTAGAACGTGGTGGCCTTCACGACGGCGGCAGCGCGCTCTGCGGGGTTGCCGGACTTGAAGATGCCCGAACCAACAAACACGCCGTCGGCCCCGAGCTGCATCATCATCGCAGCGTCAGCCGGGGTTGCGATGCCACCGGCGGTGAACAAGACAACGGGGAGCTTGCCCGTGGCGGCGATTTCCTTGACGAGTTCGTACGGGGCCTGCAGTTCCTTGGCCGCGACATACAGCTCGTCCTCGGGGAGGGCTGCCAGCTTGGCGATCTCCGAACGGATCTTGCGCATGTGCCCTGTGGCGTTGGAAACATCGCCGGTACCGGCTTCGCCCTTGGAACGGATCATCGCCGCGCCTTCGTTGATGCGGCGCAGCGCCTCACCGAGGTTGGTGGCACCGCAGACGAAGGGAACGGTGAAGTTCCACTTGTCGATGTGGTTGACGTAGTCGGCCGGGGTCAGGACCTCGGACTCGTCGATGTAGTCAACGCCGAGGGACTGCAGGACCTGGGCTTCGACGAAGTGGCCGATGCGGGCCTTGGCCATGACCGGGATGGACACGGCAGCGATGATCTGATCGATCATGTCGGGATCGGACATGCGGGACACGCCACCCTGGGCGCGGATATCGGCGGGTACGCGCTCGAGCGCCATGACGGCGACGGCACCGGCGTCCTCGGCGATGCGGGCCTGCTCGACGTTAACGACGTCCATGATGACGCCGCCCTTGAGCATCTCCGCCATGCCCCGCTTAACGCGGCTGCTGCCCGTGACGCTGTTCGCGGACGAACCGGCTTCGTTGCTTACATCTGGTGTAGACACAAAAACCCCTATGGGTAGATAAACGACCTTTTCGCCGGTGGCTCGCGCAGCCACACGACCGCAATCAGCGCACACCGGATTTTCAGGTCAAGGTGACCAAGTACTAGTAATACTAGTCGCACGTTGCCCGGTGGCTGTACATTCATTACCGCATTCGGGGGCCAAGAAGAGGGCGACTATAGGACACCTGCACAACTGCCGTTGCCGGGCTCTGGTCACATGCCAGTTTCCTAGGCTTCGGCCATCGCTTGCTTGCGGACAGTCGCCATTCTTTGCACGATAGTGACCACACTGGCGAGGGCGAGGAGGATCAGGGTGGCGAAAAGCACCACTGCCGGAAGTCCCAGCCCTGTGAGCCCAGTGATGAGAAGCACCGAAGCTAAACGCTCTGCACGCTCGGCAATGCCAACGCTGGCTTGATAGCCCAGTGATTCAGCCTTTGCCCGCGCATAGGAAACCACCATGCCCAGTACCAGGCAAACGACGGCGGCAGTACCAATAGCCGGGTCCTCACCTTTGGTGAAGAACCAGATGGTCAACCCTGCAAAGATGGCGCCGTCCGCCAAACGGTCCAAGGTGGAATCGAGGAAGTTTCCCCAGCCGCCGCTTCGGCCTTGCAAGCGGGCCATAATGCCATCCACGACGTCCGAGAACGCGAAGAATGCCACCACCACTGAACCCCACCACAGGTATCCCAGCGGATACAGAACCAGTCCGCCGAGAATGACTCCTGCTGTACCAGCCACGGTCACTGCGTCAGGAGACACGCCAATTTTGAGGAGCCAACGCGCCAAGGGTGTGAAAAGGGAAGTAAAGAAACCACGGGCATGCCTATTGAGCATTCGACTCCCCCGGCCAGGCTTCGGCCACCAGTTTGCGGACCTCGTCGAGTGTCTGCGTTATGGCCTTGGTCTGGGCGATGATGGGGAAGAAGTTTCCGTCCCCACCCCAGCGCGGCACAACGTGCTGGTGCAAGTGCGCTGCGATTCCTGCTCCACCGGTGACACCCTGGTTCATGCCCAGGTTGAAGCCGCTGGGGTTGGAAACCTTCCGCAGCACTCGCATGGCTGTCTGGGTGAGCTCGGAGAATTCCGCCGTTTCTTCCACCGTGATGTCCGTGTAGTCCGGAACATGGCGGTAGGGGCAGATCAGCAAGTGGCCTGGGTTGTACGGGAAAAGGTTGAGCACCACGTAGCAGGTTCTCCCACGATAGACGATGAGGGAGTCCTCATCGCTACGGGTGGGTCCCACACAGAACGGGCAGTCGTCCTTGTTCTTGAACTGGTCCTGTCCGCCTTTGATGTAGGCCATGCGGTGGGGAGTCCACAGGCGCTGAAAAGCGTCCGGAACACCTGCCAAGCCGAAGTCATCGGTTACTTCGGCGTCGCCCGGAAGGTCAGCTGCCGCGCCTGTGTTCTCCTGCACCGTCTGTTGTCCGTTCCGTCAGCTTTCGCGGTTCTTGACAGCGTCCACGATTCTGCGAACCGCCTCTGCCACGGGCACGCCGTTATCCTGGCTGCCATCACGGAAGCGGAACGAGACAGCACCTGCCTCGGCGTCCTCACCGCCGGCGATCAGGACGAACGGGACCTTGTCCTTGCTGGCCGTGCGGATCTTCTTCGGGAAACGGTCTGAAGAAATGTCTACCTCGGCACGGATTCCCGCGGCTTTCAACTGGCCGACGACGTCGAACATGTAGTCGTTGAATGCCTCGGCCACAGGGATGCCCACCACTTGGACGGGAGACAGCCATGCGGGGAAGGCGCCGGCGTAGTGCTCGGTGAGAACGCCCATGAACCGCTCCACCGAACCAAAGAGTGCGCGGTGAATCATGACGGGACGCTGGCGTGTTCCATCGGCTGCCTGGTACTCCAGCTCGAAGCGTTCAGGCAGGTTGAAGTCCAACTGAATCGTGGACATCTGCCAGGTCCTGCCGAGGGCGTCCTTTGCCTGAACGGAGATCTTCGGCCCATAGAATGCTGCTCCACCCGGGTCCGGTACCAGGTCCAGCCCGGAGGCCTCCGCAACCTCGGCGAGTGTGCGGGTGGCTTCCTCCCAGGCGGCGTCGTCACCTACGAACTTTTCCTCGTTCTTGGTGGAGAGCTCGAGGTAGAAGTCATCCAGGCCGTAATCCTTGAGAAGGCCAAGAACGAAGTTAAGTGTTGTGGTGAGTTCGTCCTTCATCTGCTCGCGGGTGCAGTAGATGTGGGCGTCGTCCTGTGTCATGCCACGGACACGGGTCAGTCCGTGCACAACACCGGATTTCTCGTACCGGTACACCGAGCCGAATTCGAACAGGCGCAAGGGCAGTTCGCGGTAGGACCGGCCACGTGAGCGGAAGATCAGGTTGTGCATGGGGCAGTTCATCGGTTTCAGGTAATAATCCTGCGCGGGCTTGCGCACAGTGCCGTCTTCGTTGAGCTCGGCATCCACCTGCATCGCGGGGAACATGCCGTCCTTGTACCAGTCAAGGTGGCCGGAGACCTCGTATAGGTGTCCCTTGGTGATGTGCGGGGTGTAAACAAACTCATAGCCGGCGTCCACGTGGCGCTGACGGGAGTAGTCCTCCATGGCCTTGCGGATGATGCCGCCCTTGGGGTGGAACACAGGAAGGCCCGATCCGAGTTCGTCCGGGAACGAGAACAGGTCCAGCTCCACGCCCAGCTTCCGGTGGTCGCGGCGTTCTGCCTCGGCGATGCGTTCCTGGTAAGCCTTGAGGGCTTCCTTGGTGGGCCATGCGGTGCCGTAGATTCGCTGCAGCTGCTGGTTGTTCTGGTTGCCCAGCCAGTATGCGGAGGATGAGCGTGTCAGCGCGAACGCGTTGGAGATGATCTTGGTGTTGGGCAGGTGCGGTCCGCGGCAGAGATCACACCAGACGCTTTCGCCGCTCTTGCGGTCCACATTGTCGTAAATAGTGATGTCACCCGCACCGACTTCAACGTTCACGCCTTCTCCGGCGTCGGCGGCGTCGTTCTTCTTGCCCAACAGCTCCAGCTTGTAGGGTTCGCCAGCCATGGCTTCGCGGGCTTCTTCTTCGGTGACCACGCGGCGAACGAACTTCTGGTTCTGGTTGATGATCTTCTGCATCATCTTTTCCAGCTGGCGCAGGTCTTCCGGGGTGAACGGCTCGGCGACGTCGAAGTCAAAGTAGAAGCCGTCAGTAATGTAAGGACCGATGCCAAGCTTGGCATCAGGGCGCAGCTGCTGGACGGCCTGGGCCATAACGTGCGCGGTGGAGTGACGGAGAACGTTGAGTCCGTCAGGAGATTCAATGGTGACACCTTCGACGTCTGCACCCTCGGTGAGAACCTGGTCAAGGTCCTTCAGCACACCATTGACACGGGCAACTACGACGTCGCGGCGCTCGAAGAAGAGTTCCGCGCCGGTAGTCCCTTCCGTCACCTTGGTCTCTTCGCCATCGACGATGAGGGTGATCTGTTGGGCATCTGACACGGGTGTCTCCTATTCATAGTGAAGGCTTCATAGCTTGTGGCGTACGGGGACCACAGCCAGCCATCGTCAATCGTATCTGTTTCGACGAAGGCGGCCAAAGCAGCGCGCCGACGCCTCATTTACCTGCCTGTTCAGCTCCCCAACCCGGTAATGGCCAGGTTCCTGGAGATACCCTCAAGGGGCCCTGAATGAGTGAATTCAGGCGGAAGCCCGACGCCGGGTGGCAGGACTTCGGCAAACGGCAAAGTCTCGGGGCGGCTAAGGTCCCAGGCTTTGCTGGCACTGAGGCTGATTCCCTTGGGACCTGTTCTTCGCGTAGTTCCGCGGATCAGCAAAAGTCGGGTACCGAACAGGAGCGGACCCGATTCTTCCTGCGCTTCATGGAAGAAGACAGTATCCACGCAGCCTGTACCGTCGTCGATGCTGATGAACACCACGCGGCGCCCACCACGCA
Organism: Arthrobacter sp. 21a14; assembly: GCA_050627125.1. Lineage (GTDB taxonomy): Bacteria > Actinomycetota > Actinomycetes > Actinomycetales > Micrococcaceae > Arthrobacter. The sequence continues at coordinate 3,809,853 of CP192487.1, forward strand.
TGGGAGGTGTCTGCGTTGCGATCCGGACACCGGCAACCAGTACCTCGGTGCCGTTGCGAAGACCCAGGAGTTTATCCGCCGTAGTGACGCCAAGCTTGTCCAGCAATGGCCTATGGCTTTCCATAAGATGCTCGCTCACATCCACTGCCATGAGATCAAGCTCTGCCCGCACGTTCTCCACCATGCTGGGCTCAGGTAATCCAGCAGCAAGGTTCCGCAACTCCACATCACCAAGGGGTAGGGATAATTGCCCTTCAATGACGTCCTTGGCCTTCTTGGATGGACTGCCTTGGAGGGCCTGCAAGTGCTGCACCAGATCGGCACGATTTGCAGTTCCGCCAGCATCCCGGTGCAGGGCATCGAAGGCTCCGAGTTGGGCGAGCCTCTTGATATTCGGTTTGCTCACCCTGGCCCTTGCCCGGAGGTCCGCGAGGGAATCATAGGGTTGACCAGCCACGATCCGCTTCAGTTCCGCTCCCGACAATCCATATATTCCGTTCAGGCTCAAGCGAATGCCGAGCTTGCCGGAATCCTCGCCTTCCTGGATTCTTTCCACCCTGTACTCAGCCTGGCTGCGATTGATATCCAAGGGCAGGATGGGAATACCCAAGCGGCGGGCCTCAGCAACCAACAGCCGTTTGGGGTACATCCCGGGGTCGTGTTCCCACAGCCCTGCAAGGAACGCTTCAGGGTGGTGTGCCTTCAGCCACGCCGATTGATAGGTGGGCACTGCAAAGGCAGCTCCATGGGCTTTGCAGAAACCAAAGCTGCCGAAGGCTTTGAGGGTTCCCCACACTTTGTCCACGACGTCCGGGGAGTATCTCTTGATCGCTTCCCGACGGAAATACCTCTCTACTTCAGGTTCGTGGAGCTCGTCACCCAAGGCCCGACGAAACTCGTCCGCCCGGTCCAAACCGCACCCTGTCATGACATGGAAGGTCTTCAGGATCTGCTCATGGAAAACCGTGACGCCATGGGTTTCCTGCAAAACGGGCTTCAGGTCCGGATGTGGGTAGACCTCGGGTGCGAACCCATGCCGGTGTTCAAGGAACGGGCGGACCATGTCCGACTTCATGGGGCCAGGGCGGAACAAGGAAATATCGATGATGAGGTCATTGAATTCCCGCGGTGCCATCTTCCCAATCAGCTCACGCTGGCCAGGGGATTCAATCTGGAAGCAGCCCAAGGTGTGGGTACTGCGGATCAACTCATAGGTGGGCTCGTCGTCGAAAGGCACCGCATTGAGATCAATCCTGCCGTCCTGGGCAATATAGTCCGGACCAGCGCCTCCCGCCTCCACCGGATGGTGGCCAGCAGCCACTACCTCCGCTTTGGATGGGTGCAGGCGGATAACTTCCCGCACCGCAAACGCCATGGCACTTTGCATCCGCACACCCAGGACATCCAGTTTGAGCATTCCCATGGGATCCATGTCGTGTTTGTCGAACTGGCTCATGGGCAGACCCAACCCGCTGGGCTGTACCGGTGTTCTGTCCAGGAGTGTGGCATCTCCCAGGATCACCCCGCATGGATGCATGGAAATGTGCCGGGGAAGGCGGTCCAACCTTTCAGTGAGATCCACCAGCAGGTCCAACTGTTGGTTTTCCTCCATGCCCCCAGGCCCTTCACGGCCAGCCTCCACCCGTCCGGCAAATTCACGAAGTTCAGGCTTTTCAACCAATGCCTCCCTGAATTTACGCGCGGAGAACCGCCACAACTGCTTGGCAATTTCGCCGATTTCACCATCGTCCATGCCAAGGGCCATGCCGGCATCGCGGACAGCACCACGGGCCCGGTAACCGTTTTGCATGCTCATCAGGGTCACCCGTTCGGCTCCGAAGCGCTCGAAGATCTTCCGGTAGACGTTGTGCCTTTCGGCGCTTTCGACGTCGATGTCAATATCGGGAAGGGTGGATCGGCGACCCGAGAGGAACCGTTCAAAAATGAGGTCATGGCGGATGGGATCCACTTGGCTGATGTCGATCAGATAGTTGACCAAGCTGGAGGCCCCGGAACCTCTGGCAGCTACCCGGACGCCCATCTCGATGATCATTCTGGATACTTCCGCAACAGTGAGGAAGTAGGAGGCAAAGCCGAGTTTGTCGATGATCCCCAGCTCATGCTGCAACCGCGAGCGCATCTGTATTTCCGCATCGCCGTTGATGCCGGGGAAGCGCCGGGTGATTCCTGCCTCGCATCGTTGGGTGAGTTCCACCATGGGGTCACGGTCGATGCCGATGATGGAAGCTTCGGGAACAACGGGCTTTTTCCATCCCATGTCCAGGACGGGATCGATGCGGCATTTGTCGGCGAGCGCTTCTGTGTTGGAGAGCAGCTTGTTCAGCCCTGCTGCTCCTTGACCTGCGGCGCCCATGATTTCCTTGCCGAGTTGGAGCATTTGTTGGGCGTTTTTCAACCAACCCTGCCCGGTTGGTTGGAGAAGGCCCGTTGGTTGCAGCAGTGGGGCCGATGAGAGTTCGGGGAGGGATTTTAGTGTGCGTGCAGAGTCCAGGACGTCTGCGGTGGGGGCGCCGTCCTGGGCGCAGTAGCGGACGGCGTTGCTGAGGATGGCGGGGATGTTGTATTCAAGGGCGAGTTTGAGCATGCGTACAGCGTGGGATGTGCTGAGGGGTTCTCCAGGGGCACTGAGGTGGGATACGGCTTCGGCGACCATTGTTCCGGGCGGCATGGCGTCGATCCATTGTTTGAAGAGTGTCCGGGGGCGAAGATATTTCCGCCCTCCCATGGCGCGGCCTACATCGGAGTCCGGTCCTATGAGGACGGTTAGCACGGGCTTGAGGGTTTTTGGGTCCAGTGTGCGTGATGCGAGTTCTGCCCGTGTTACGGCAACGGGCACTACTCCCCCGGCCTTGCCGGAGGTGCGGGCATGGGCGTCTGAGACGAGTCGGCAGAGGGCCCGGTAGCCGGCGCCGTTGTTGTTGCCGTGGGCGAGTACGACGACGCGGCCCGCTACTTGGGTGCGGTGGTCGCCGTCGTCGTCGAATATGGCGACGTCCACGCCAATGATGGGGTCTATACCGGCGTCCATGCATGCTTTGAGGTGTTTGATGGTGCCGTACAAGCCGTCGCGGTCAGTACAGGCGAGCGCTGTTGCGCCGTCTGCTGCGGCTGATTGGGCAAGTTCGTCTGGCCAGGAGACGCCGTAGTGGGCGCTGAAGGCTGTGGAGACGTGCAGGTGTGTGAAGCTCAAGGTTCAGGCGGCTTCGTCTGGTTCGACTGCCTGGGCCGGTGCGGCGTCGTGGATACGCAGGAGCCGCCAGCGGCCGCTGGCGAGGTGGCGGACGAGGTCGAGGGTGATGGTTTTGCCGGTTTGCCCTTCGTCCTGCGGGCGCTGGAGTTGGACCCGCCAGATCTCGTGATCCACCAGGCCTGCGCCGCTTCCCAGTGGTGCCCGGCTTTCTTCTACCCACCATTGGCGTCGTTCATACCATCTGAGGGGTTCGTTGGTGACGAGGTAGTGGGTTCCTTTCCACTGGATTTCCTGCGGCTGGCCTGTATCCGTGCAGATGACGTCCACGGACTCACTGAAAAGCCCCATATCCACACTCCTTGCCTGGTGAAAGTTCGTTCGAATGTATGTTCGAATATATCCAGTTTACGTCGGCCCTCCGACAAAACCTACTGGGAAGTTTTGCTCCTTCCAGGCGCTTTGGACTTTCGCTTGGCAGCAAGGTCCAGCAGCTTGTCGCGCAGGGGTTGCGCACCTTCTGCGAGCGCCACGCGCATCATCAGGGATGAACCGATGCGGTATTGCTGGGTCCGTAGCACGCGTTGACGGTTGTAGGCATCAAGGGCCCGGTCCAGGGGCAAGGTGTTGACCAGCTTGCCCAAGGTGACGGCATCTATCAGCGACTCACAAGCGCCTCGCCCAAGGTTGGGCGCCATGGCGTGGGCCGCGTCGCCAATGAGGACCACATTGCCCCGGGAATAACGCCATAACGGCGGGGTGGTCCAAATGCGTTGTGCCAATGATGTTTCGGGCGTCGCTGCTTGCAGAACATGCTGGATGCCCTGCGAGTGCCCGGCGTAGCGGCGGCGCGCCACTGCAAGGGCTTCGCCGACGTCAATTCCCTCGGGCCCCATCCCGGAGCGGAAGGACGCATACCAGTTGGTTCCGCCGCTTGAAGGGCCTATGCCAAAGAGGTCCCCGCGCCCCCAGTACTCACCTATGGTTTCGCTGTCTGGCTCTTCGGCAATGACGCCTCGAACAGCGAGGTAAGGCGTCAGCTTGGCCGCGCGCGCTCCTCCCCGCCGAGACTGGCCCCACACGGAGCGCCTCACCATGCTGTGCACTCCGTCTGACGCCACTATCAGGTGGGCGTCGCTTGGAACCGCGTCCAGCTTTTCGATGCGTCGTCGGACTGTTGGGGGTACAGCTGAGTCGAGGAGCCGCAGGAGCGTGTGACGGGCGACGCCCACAAGATTCTGCCCTTCCACGCTCAGCCAAGGCGCCCCTGTGGCGCTCCGGAGCGCGCCGCCCCTGATGATGGGGCTGTTTTCCCTGACAGCGCCAAGGATCCCCAATGAGGCCAGTGCATCCTGGGCTTCCGGCCACATGGCCAGGGTTGTTCCTACTGCCGGGAGACCGGCCCGCTGTTCGTACACAGTGACGTGAAACTGACTGGGATCAAGAGTTCCTGCCAGGGCGAGGCCTGCTATGCCACCCCCGACGATATCCACCTTTTTCATGGTGCCAATGTACTACTACATTTGTAGTAATTGTGAGGTTAAAGACTAGACTTTCGCCATGCCGGACAGACGAACCGATCTTGCCGATGCCGCCCTCGCCGTGGTGGCCACCAAAGGGCTGAAGGGACTCACCCACCGGGCCGTTGACGCCGAAGCCGGAGTGGCCGTCGGAACGACCTCCAATTACTTCCGCAACCGTGCCGCTTTGGTAGCTGCCGCCGTCGACCGCGTTGAAGAACGGGATTCGCTCCTGCTGCAGCAGCAGGGTGGGTCCGAATTCCCGACGTCGGTGGCCGCCTTGGCGGAACAGCTCGCGGGAGCGCTGCTCGGGCTCGCAAAAAACCACGCTGAACTGACCCGGGCACGATTCACTTTTGCCCTGGACCAACCCGAAGTGGTGGCCGCCGGGCACCAGAGGATGCTTTCAGCTCTTGAACAGATGCTCGATTCCCTGGGAATTCCTGACCCAAGGGCACGCGCAGAAGCAGTATCGGACTACGGCGACGGGTTGGTCATGCACCTCCTGACGGCACGTCGCGGCCAAGCGATGGACCAAACCACAGTCGCAACCAACGTCCGGCGACTCTTGGAGGGATGAAGCAAAGGGGTGGACGCGGGCGGGTCCACAGAGCAGGATTGTGGCATGAGTACCAATGACGCACTCCTGAAGCAGGTCAGTATCTCCGCCGCCGATGACAACCTCGTTGCGAGATTCGAAATCGAAGGCAACATACCGGGCTCCGGCGCTTATGTCGTGGGCCTTGTTGCTGCCAGCGAGGACTATTCCTCCCAACGCAGGCTGGGCATTGAGTTCATGAATGGAGAAGCGATCTCGTTCTACTCCTTCAACCACTCACTCAGTGCCGAGGAAAACTACGACATCAAGGGCGTGGAACACTCCGGGAACGTGATCACCGGAAACTTCCCGATGTCGGCCATCCATGGACTCAGCAAAGGCCACGTCATGACGGCCTTCAGTGAGGCGGATGGCCGCGAGTTCCAGGCCGGTGTCCCGGTCACGGAGTCGCTCTAGCTAGAAAAGGCCCTCCACCGGTTCAATGAGTTCCGGTGAGTTGTTGCGGACATTTCCGACCGCTTGCCCCACAGCGTCGAGGGTCCAGTCAGCAGCGGCATCGTGCGCCCTTGAGCGGACCATGTCCACCAAACCGGCCGCATCGTCCTGGCGTGGATCCAGCCAGGCCTCCATCGTTTCCCTGCTCATGGGCAAGGGAACCCGGTCATGCAAAGCAGTCAGCTCGTCAAAGACGGAGGCACTGCGGCGGGTCCGGGCCGATTCGGACGTCGGGGTGTCGGCGGTGATGATGGACATGGACAACAGCCACCGGTCGGGGTCATCGTTGGACATCGATTGGTCCCGCCACCACTCATACAGGCCAGCGAAGACCAGCCCCTCACCATTCCCCGGATGCACGTAGTACGGCTGCTTGGACTTTCCCTCGCCCTTCTTCCACTCGTAATACCCATCAGCCGGAACAGCGCAGCGCCTGGCCGCAGCAGCTTTTCGGAACGACGGCTTCTCCAGGAGAGTCTCACTGCGGGCATTGATCAGGCGCGCGCCGCCCTTGGGATCCTTCGCCCATGAGGGGACAAGCCCCCAACGCGCAACATGCAACTGCCGCTTCAAACCATCGTCCACGAGCCTTTCCAGCACAATCGGAACAGCATCCGTTGGAGCTACATTCCACGATTTTTCGAGGGCGATCTCTTTTTCAAGTTCGGCATCAAAGTCAGCCAGCAGATCCCCCACGGCACGGGCCATTACATAACGTCCACACATGGGAACAGTCTGCCGTGTCGCTCAAGGACACACCAGCCCGGAATGTGACGTAACCCCGGTTCCCGGCCTCACGGGAATTATTGGCCTGCGGGTTACGGTTGATACCAACGAATCACCCGTAGAAACGACCAATACTGAGGAGAGCCCTGTGGACTTCACTCCCGACTCCGGCACCATCACCATGTTCTCGACCACCTGGTGCGGCTACTGCAACCGCCTGAAGAAGCAGCTCGACGCCAAGGGCATCGGCTACACCGAGATCAACATCGAAGAAGTAGATGGCACGGCCGAACTCGTCGAGCAGCTCAACGGAGGCAACCGCACCGTCCCCACCGTCCTGTTCCCGGACGGAACCGCAGCAACCAACCCTTCTGCTTCCGAGGTAGAAAACCGCCTCGCAGCCTAAAGAGACCCGGTCGCCTAAGGCATTCACTTCCGCTGTTCGGCCGCCGCCTCGAAAATCGGGGCGGCAGCCGGTTCCAGACGAATAATCACAGACTTCGACGCCGGCGTATTGCTGCCTTCCGCTGTTGAATCCAGCGGCACCAACACATTCGCTTCCGGATAATACGCAGTCGCGCAGCCCCTGGCACTGGGGTACGCCACTAAACGCAACTGTCGAAGCACACGGTCAACGCCGTCGTCGGCTTCGCTGTGCACATCCACATAGGCGCCATCCTGGAAACCCAACCCCGCCAGATCCTCAGGGTTCACCAACAAGACCATGCGGCCCTTCTTGATGCCACGGTAACGATCGTTCATGGAGTACGTGGTCGTATTGAACTGGTCATGGGACCGCACCGTCTGAAGGAGCAATCGCCCCGGCGGTACTTCAATGGTTTCCAGCTCATTGACAGAAAACATGGCCTTTCCCGTTGCTGTGGGAAACGTCCGCGAATCCCTCGGACCATGCGGAAGCACGAAACCGTCGCGCTCGCGGATGCGGGTATTGAAGTCATCAAATCCCGGCACCACGTGGGAAATGTGGTCGCGGATGGTGTCGTAGTTGCGCCCCAGTCCCGCCCAATCCACCGGAACCTCGTGATCAAGAACTGCCTCGGCCAGCCGGCTGACGATCGCCACCTCGGAGAGTACGTCAGGAGCGATGGGTTCCAGCGTCCCCGCCGAGCGGTGCACTGCGCACACAGTGTCCTCGACAGTGACAAACTGCTCAATCCCGTCCTGCTTGTCGATTTCCGTGCGGCCAAGGGTCGGAAGGATCAGGGCCTGCTCGCCAACCACCACATGTGAGCGGTTCAGCTTGGTGGAAATCTGGACTGAAAGCCTGGTCCGACGCACAGCCTGCTCAGCAACCGCCGTGTCCGAGATCGCATGCACCAGGTTCCCGCCCAGCGCGATGAGGACCTTGATCCTGCCGTCCCGCATTCCACGGATACTGTCCACCGAATCAACACCGGCCTTCCGTGGCGGGTCAAAGCCAAACTCATCCTGCAAGGCGTCAAGGAACCGCGGCGGCATCTTCTCCCAAATGCCCATGGTCCGGTCACCCTGGACATTGCTGTGTCCACGGATTGGCGAAGGTCCAGCCCCAGGTTTGCCAATGTTGCCTCGGAGCAGAAGGAGATTAATGATCTCCTTGATGGTGGGTACCGCCTTCTTATGCTGGGTCAGTCCCATGGCCCACGTGATGATGACCCTCTCCGCGTGGATGTACCTGTCAGCGAGTTCATCGATTTCCGCGCTGGTCAGGCCCGTGGCGGCAAGAACGTCCCGCTCCTGCAAAGTTGCCAGGTGAGCAGCAAATCCAACAAACCCCTGGCAATGCTCATCGATGAACGTGCGGTCCAACACCGAACCGGGCGCGGCGCTTTCAGCATCCAGGACGCGCTTGGAAACAGCCTGCAACAGCGCCATATCTCCGGCGAGCCGGATCTGCAGGAACTGGTCAGCCAAGTCAGTTCCCTTCCCAACGATGCCTCGAACACGCTGCGGGTTCCGGAAATTGATCAGCCCAGCCTCGGGCAACGGATTAACAGCGACAATGGATGCACCCGCGAGCTTGGCCTCCTCCAGCGCCGTCAGCATCCGCGGATGGCAGGTTCCCGGGTTCTGCCCCATGATGATGATCAGATCCGACTTCGCGAAGTCCGTATACGTGATGGCCGATTTGCCCACCCCGATGGTCTCGCCCATGGCCACGCCCGTGGACTCGTGGCACATGTTGGAACAGTCAGGAAGGTTGTTGGTTCCAAAAGCCCTGACGAAAAGCTGGTACAGGAACGCTGCTTCATTGCTGGTGCGTCCACTGGTGTAAAACGTGGCCTCATTTGGATCATCAAGGGCGTTCAACTCGTTCGCAATGATGTCCAAGGCCCGCTCCCAGCTAACGGGTGCGTAGTGGTCCGAGCCTGCCGCCTTATACACGGGCTCCACCAACCGGCCCTGCTGCCCCAGCCAGTACTCGGAACGGGATTCCAGGGAACTCAGCGGGTTTCCGGCCCAAAACTCCGTGGGGATCCTCAGGGGCTCCGCCTCCCACCCGATAGCCTTGGCGCCGTTTTCACAGAATTCGGCAGCCTTGCGTTCCGGCGGATCAGGCCAAGCGCAGCTCATGCAGTCGAAACCGTCTTTTTGGTTGACCGCCGTAAGAGTCTTCCATGCGCGGGAAGGGCCCATGTGAGCCATCGCGTGAGGAAAGGTTTCGCTGACGCTGGGCAAACCGGCGGCCGACCTCTTGGGCTCGCTGACGCTCAAGTCGACGTCGGTATCCTGAACTGGGTGCTTCTTCCGGCCCATCATTCCACCAGGTTTCGTGTGGTTAGGTTCCTGATCCCCTCAGCGTAAACCCGGCCCCCAGCGTGCTCAACTAAACAGAGAGCGTGCTCAACTAAACGCTCAACTAAACCAACAGAGTGCGGAAGTCGCCGTCCACCACGTCTGCGTAGCCGCGGTAAGCGTCAACAACAGCGTCCTCAACAGTCTTGACGTCCAGGTGGGGCAGCAGGTCATTTGCAGCACCGGCGGTGGCGGGATCCCAGTCCAGGCCAAGCGCAGCGTAGCTCGCCGTCAGGACGTCCCGGATGGGGCCTGAGTTCTCCACCACAATCACGGAGCTGAACAGCCAACCTCCGGACACGACGCGCTGGGCAGTTCCGATCAGCTTGATGCGGTGGGCGGGAAACTCCGCATCCTCCCCATGGACGCTGAACTCCCCGGGGCAGTACTCCCCCGGGATCTCCCCGACGGCGGCATGGACGCCGACGCTGCGGAGGGCACCTGCCAGCAACTCACCGAACTCGGCGAAGCGTGCCTTCGCTCGGACGATCGCGTCATGGTGCGGCTCAATATGGTCGATCACCAGGGTGCCTTGGTGGTAAGCCGCCGCACGTCCACCGGCTTTCCTCACGAGGGGCTCGAAGCCGAGTTCCCGGCAGGCATCTTCGGCGGCGCTGAAGCCGGGCAGATTAGCGTCGCGTTGGCCAAAGGCAACGGTGGGCTGCGGGCGGTACAAGCGCAGGGAGGGACCCAGTTGCCCGCTGCGGGCCCGCTTCAGCAGCTCCAACGCAAAATCAAGATCCTCTGCAGCGCCGAGGGATTCCTCTTGGCGGTAGACGGTGAGCTTGGAGCGCTGAGTGCGACCGCCGTCGGGGTCATTCCGTTCTTCGCTCATCAGCTTTTCCTCAGCGTCAGGATTTGTTCGGCCCTTCCGAAAGGTCCGTTGATGTCATGAAGCACGCTGGACGTCAGGCCGATGCCATCGGCTCCGAAAGAGACTTTGTTGTCCAGCCCGAGCCACTCGCCCGAGGGCGCACGGTACATGTGGATCTGCAGATCCACGTTGGGGAAGATGTAGCTGTTCTCGCCCGGCGGGACCCGTGCAGCGATGCCGTTGGCTGTATCGACCAGGCCCATCAGGCGGGCAAGATCGCTGCTGTCTTCCTTGTCTGTCAAAGGATGCATGGTCCGGATCCACACCCTGCCGGAACCCGGCCGATGGCCTTCGGCGATGCGCATTTCGAGGGAACGGATGTAACCGCCGGGCCACACGCTGGCACCATCCCACAACTTGCACTCGTCAGGGGCGGGCATAGCCTCATCTTCGAACGCCGCCACAGCGCTGGTATCGGTGGTGATCATGCGCCACGCTGCGGCACGAATGGCGACACGGCCCCCTGCCGAAAGCTCAGCCTGGATAAGTTCAATGGTTCGTCCCGGCCTCAGCGTTGAGGTGGTGACCTGAAACTCGCCGCCAGGGATCAGCCCGAGGATCTCGTAGCTGATACGCGCCACCCGGACGTCGTCGCGGGGCTCATGCCTCAAGAGGGCATCAGCCATGATGCCCGAGGCAGGGGCCATGTGTTGTTCGTGCGGATTCCAGGCACCTTGGGCATGAATCGTGGAGCGGTAGCGGCCCTCACCCAACGATTCGTAGTAGAAGTGGCCCTCCGCCAGTTCCGGTAATGAAGTTGTCAACCCGAGCCTTTCGCCGATCCAGCAGTAGAACTCAGACCACTGTATCCGCTGATTTGGCAGCCGACCGACGCCGCCGGGCAACCACCACCCACACGATCACGGCGACCACAGCGGTCACCAACAGCGCGGCACCAACCGGCGACGCCGCAGCTACCGCAAGCCACGCCTCAAGTGCAGCGAGTCCAATCGTTGCGTAGAGCACCGCCCAGATGATGGAGCCCACCACGGCAGCGGGCAGATAGCGGCGCAACGGCATCCGCGCTGCACCGGCGGCCAGATTAACGGCGGTCTGCAGGCCGATGGTCAGGAAGGACAGCACGACGGCGTACGGACCCCAACGCTGAATGAGGGCTTGGGCCTGGGCTGCTTTTGGCCGCTGAAGCGACGCCGCGAAACGGGTATGGGCGAACCGCGTGTGGGCCAAGCCGGCAACTGCTCCTCGACCCAGCCAATACGTGACATTGACGCGGATCATGACAATCGCGAAGAGCGCCGCAAGCGCGACGCCAAAGGGCAAGCTCATGATCTGGTCCACGTGACTTAGGCTACCCTAAGCGCCGCTGGCTTCTGGACCAGATCCCGCGGACAAGTGCCCGGGGGGCTACCGGCCAGGGGCGGCACAAGCGCACCTAGGATGAAGTCATGGATCTCCGCGATGCCGCCCAACAGTTATACGCCGCGCTTCCGCGTGAATTCACTGCGGAGCGGACAGCCTTGGCACGACAAGCAAAGGAGGCAGGTGAGAAGGACCTCGCGAAGGAGATCGGCAGCTTGCCAAAGCCCGCCGCCGGCGCCTGGGCCATCAACATGCTTGCCGTCCACCAACCCGAGGTGATTGACGGCGTCGTGCGTTTTGGCGCGTCCCTCCGTGCAGCACAAGAGGAGGGAGACGCTGAAGCCTTCCGTGAACTTGGCCAGCAGCGCCAAGGCCAACTGAGCTCGGCCGTGCACGCGGCAAAGGACCTGGCGAGCGGGCTGGGAGCGCCGCTCAGCGCGGCCGGTGCTGCCGACGTCGAGCAGACGCTTCGGGCAGCAATGGCCGACGCCGGTGCCGCAGCCGCGGTGACGACCGGACGGCTGGTGCGCGGACTAAGTAGCAGCGGCTTCGAGTCCGTGGACCTGACAGATGCCGTCGCTGCAACAAATCCCGATGAAATCCCGGATGTAGGCGAACTGCCAAAAGTGAAGTTGCCCGCCGAACCCAGACCGGCACGCCAGAGCAAGAAGAAACAAGAGCCGGAGCCGAAAGAGAAAGCACCTGCGGAAACCCCAACATCCCTGGCCGAACGCCGGGCCCAAAAGCGCCAGGCCGCGTTGGAAGAAGCCCGCACCGAGTTTGAGGCAGCCGATCAGGAAGCCAGGGAGGCCGAAGACGCCGCATCCACAGCGTGGAATGTTGTCAAGGAAGTCGCGGGCAGGCGCTCGGATGTCGAGGCCGAGATCGCCGAGGTCAAGAAGCGTTTGGCTTCCCTCGAAGCTGAACTGATCGGCATCACGCGGGACGCGGAAGCCGCTGAGTCGCAGAAGAAGCTGGCAGTCCGCGCCGCCACCCAGGCGCGACGCACCGCGGACCAGGCCCGGCGGCGCGTCGAACGGCTGGCGTAGTCAGTCCTTCTTCTTTAGTGGCGACTTCTGCAGGTTGTGGGTTGCCGGTCCTTCGAGATACTTGCCGTCGGGTGCGTACCTGGAGCCGTGCAGGGGGCAATCCCAGGATTTCTCGGCGTCGTTCCAGCTCAGCAAACCTCCCAAGTGGGCGCAGCTCGCCGAGACCATACAGACGTTGCCATCAACGGTAGACACAGCTGCCGGCTCACCCTTGTAAAGTCCGACGACGCCGCTCCCCTCCGGTGGTCGGGTCTGGTCCGTGATTTCCGGATTGCTCCTGACCCTGGCTTTGTCCTCAACCATGCGTTTGGCGACGCTGGCATTGAGGCGAACGGCTTCCAATGCGCCCTGGGGCGACGTAACGCGGTGGTGTATGACCTTGGCCCAATCAGACTGGCCGCCCAGAATGTCCGACGTAATGGACAACGCGGCAGCGACTCCGTTGCTCATGCCCCACTTGTTGTAGCCAGTTCCGAAGAAGATCCGGCCGTGGCCCCGGGGCATCTTGCCGAAAAAGGGAACGAGGTTGGTTGGCCGATAGTCCTGGGCAGACCACGTATGGGTGACCTCCGCGCCCGGATAATGCTGGTTGGCCCAGGCGAGAAGGTCGTCCAGGTGGGCCTTGGGTGAGGCTGCCCGGCCGCCGGTATGCCCATAGCCACCTACCAGCAACAACTCACCTTCCGGCGTCGGGTGAGTGCGTTGGGAACGTGTGGGTGGATCAATGCTCAGGTACATTCCGCTCGGTGGCGGGGTTTCGCCTGGAAGCCGAAGAGCCGCAGCGTATGACCGGTTGGGTTCGAGCTTGGCGAAATAAAGTCCGCGGTCCAGGATCGGCGTGCCAGTAGCTATGACGACGGTGTCAGCAGTGAAGGCCCCTTTTCGTGTGGATACTTCCACGGGAAGGTCAGAACCCACATTCTGCACCTGGACACCCTCAACAATTATTCCGCCGTGCTCCCGGATATCCCTTGCGAGGGTCTCCAGGACTTCCATGGGGTGGATCTGCGCCTGGTCGTCCAGTTCCAGTGCCTCAACCACCGGAAATGGCAGCCCGGGGTCACGGCTGAAATGCACGTCCAAGCCCGCATCCCGTGAAACCGCAGCCTCCTTGCGCAGCCGCTGGCCGCCGTCGTCGCTGGTTGCGAACGTGACTGCCGTCCGGCGCTGAAACGGGACGACCTGCTCTTCCAAATACCGCATGAGCCACGCCTGACCAGTGCGATTCGCCTCTACGTAGGCTTGCACCACTTTCAGCGAGTACTGGCCACGCAGGGCCGAGAGTGCCCCTCCTTGCAGGAGGCTTAGTTTGCCCGTGGTGTTGCCGGTGGTAACAGCCCCCAAGGTCCGCGCTTCCAAGACCGCCACACGCTGACCGGATCTGGACAACAACAGAGCCGTCACCATTCCTGTGAGCCCTGCACCCGCCACTATCGTGTCAAAGTGCTTATCATCGGGGATTGCATCGGACGTGAAGCTGGATTCCCTGTCCAACCACAGCGATTTCATCGAACAACCTGCCTCTCAATTCACGGAATTGGTGCCTGGCATGCGTTGATGAAACGGTAAGCCGGTGGCTGCGGCTAATCAAGAGTTCGAGTTGTCGGTGGCGAGTTGCGCGGCCCGGCGGAGCCACGGATCAGTGTCCCGGGACCAGCGTTCCACAACGCGTGCGGCGCGTTCCTTCGCCTGTCCTTCAAGCCTGGCGAGCAGGGGTTTGACCACGTCCACCGCCAGAGGACCTGCCAGTTCCTCCGTGCCGGCCTGCCTGATGAAGCCCTCAATGCGGGTCAGGTCCGTGTTGACCAGGATTCCTACCTTGGTTTGCAGCAGCACAACCGCAGCGAGCCTGCGTTCAAAGACCGGCTCATCCCACAGTTCCGAACTCAGGGCCGTGATGTCGTCATGGCCTAGAGTCTTGTGCCGCTTGAGGGCGTCCCGCACTGTTCCCCTCACTGCACCAACCGATGCCCCGTAGACCTTCATTCCACCCAGGCGCCCGTGGGCTTCCATGGCCTTCTCCCAGGACGATTCACGCTGCAGCGTGAAGTCCACAAATTCACCCGCTTCACTCACCAGTCCATTCTGTCAGTGCCTCCCTTTAGCGTGAGGGCAATAGCAATCGACAGGAGAGATTATGCCTTCGCAAGAGCTCGTCACTGCAGCGGCAGAAACTACAGCGTCGTTCCCGGGCGTCCCGGCCGCGACATCGATGCCCGACTGGTATCCCGCACTGCTCAACACTGTCGCGAAAGAAGTCCGATCAGGCCGCACCCGCGCTCTGGCGGCAGCGAACAGCGAGCTGCTCAATTCCTACTGGAGCATCGGCCGGCAACTTGCCGAGCGCGAATTGCAGGAGGGCTGGGGTGCCAAAGTGGTCACCCGATTGTCCGCTGACATCCGAACGCGCTTCCCCGACGCAAAGGGCTTCTCCCCCAGGAACCTGCGGTACATGAAGAGCTTTGCCCAGGCCTGGCCTGAGTTTCCAATGTTGCAAGCGCCGCTTGCAACATTGCCCTGGTACCACCAGATCGCACTCCTGGAAAAGCTCGACGACGCCGCCACGCGCCTCTGGTACGCAGCGGCAGCCGCCCGGCACGGATGGTCACGCAACGTCCTGACCCACCAGATCGAGACCCGCTTGCACGAGCGTTCAGGGCAGGCCATCACCAATTTCAAAACCACCATGGTCCCTGCCGATTCGGACCTCGCGCAGCAGGCAACCAAGGATCCCTATGTCTTTGATTTCCTTGCCATGACAGACCGTCGGAGCGAACGGGAACTGGAGCTTCAATTGGTGCAGCACGTGGAGAAATTCCTGTTGGAACTGGGTCAAGGCTTCGCCTTTGTTGGTGAACAGGTGCGATTGGAAATCGCCGGCGACGAATTCTTCGCGGACTTGCTCTTCTACCATTTGAAATTGCGCTGCTACATGGTCATTGAGCTGAAGGCCGTGAAGTTCGAACCCGGGTTCCTGGGCCAGTTGGGCATGTACATGGCCGCCGTTGACGACCTCATGGCCCATCCCGATGACAAACCGACGATTGGCTTGTTGCTATGTAAGGAGAAGAACAGCGTGGTTGCCGAGTACGCCCTGCGTGGCTTCAACGCTCCAGTGGGCATCGCGGAGTGGCGGACTTCCATTGCCGAGTCCTTGCCCGACGAATTTGTTGCCAGCCTGCCCAGTATCGAGACGTTGGAGGCTGAGCTGGCCAGCCAGGCACGTGATCTGCCGGACTGACCTCAGACGTTGTCCTTGAACCAGGCCAACGAGTCGTTCCACGCCGCCGTAGCCTGGGCCTCGTTGTAGCGATCGCTTGTGTCGTTGTGGAATGCATGGTCCACGCCCGGGTACACCTTGAGCTGGTGCTTGACCTGCGTCGCGTCCAACGCATCCTTCAACTGCGGCATGGAACCGGTGATGCGCGCGTCCTTTTCAGCGTAGACACCGAAAACGGCAGGTTTTATGGTGGGGACCTTTGCAAGGTCCGGGGCGGGACCGTAGAACGCAGAGGTTGCCTTGAGCCCAGGGATCTCGGTCGCTGCCTGCCAGGTGATGCCGCCACCGAAACAGAAGCCGATCATGGCAATGCGGCCCTTTTCCACGAAATCCTGGCCATTCAGATACTCGAATGCTGACTGGAAGTCGCCAACGTGCCGCTGAGCGCCGGCCTTCGTGAGGGCACCCGGAACAGCGTCCGGATCCATCGATGCGGTGCCGCCCTCCCTGCTGAGGAGGTCCAGCGCCAGAGCCGCGTAGCCTTCCTTGGCAAAGCGCCGGGCGACGTCCTGGATGTGTGGCGTGAGGCCTCGGTTTTCGTGACAGATTAATACTCCCGGCCCCTTTTGGCTTCCCTCGTGCCGGGCCAGGTACGCACTGATTTCCGTCCCTCCGGAATCGAACTTCACCGTGGCGGTTGCCAGGCCCGCCGCCCCTTCCGGCACTGTCAGCGGACTCTTGGCGTTGGGGACCGCTGTGGTGTTTCCCGAGCTAGCTGATGCCGTGGGCATTGGGTCCCCGGTCTTTGGCACCTCGTCCGGTGTACAGCCCACCAGGGTCATAGCGGCCGCCGCCGCGGTCATGCTTCCCATGATGAACGCCACGCGCCTGGTGAACGTCCCGTGGGACATGTCGCCCGAGCGGTAATCGTCGTAGAACTCTTCGATCAAGTACTTTTCAAACTTCTCAAGCTGAACCATGGCGTCCTCCCGAAGTTGGGCAGTATCTTCCTCTGCTGGAAAGACGCGGGCAAGGGCAGGAGGGTTCACCTACAGATTCGATCTGCTGCCAAAGTTCCGGGCGGTAAAAACTGTCGGTGGCTACTGACATAGTAAAAACATGAGCCGGAGTCAGCAGTTACAAGCCACCCAAGCGGTCGCTTCGCTGCCTGGACATGCTCATGCAGGCAGCGTCAGCGGTGACCTGATAAATCAGCTGCGTGCTCTTGAGGACATGAAGTCTGCGATCTCAAGTTTGCAAGCGAAAATAGCCGTGGCCTTTGACCTTGCCCAGCGTCAAGAGCGCGCAGAGTCCGGAGTTCCAGCGGCTGAACGAAGCCAAGGTGTGGCAGCACAGATTGCGCTTGCCCGGCGTGAATCTCCAAACAAGGGTTCCCGGCTTCTGGGACTGGCCAAGGCGCTGGTGTCGGAAATGCCCCGGACCATGGCAGCCCTGGAATCCGGGCAACTGAACGAATGGCGGGCCACGCTGCTCGTTAAGGAAACAGCGTGCCTCAGCGCTGAAGATCGTTGCGCCGTGGATGAGGAACTCGCCCCGGACGCGGGCACGTTCGATGGTGCCGGCGACAAGACCATCGTCGCCGCCGCAAAAGCAGCGGCCTATCGTCGTGATCCTCGCTCCGTGACGCAACGGGCTGCCCACGCGGCGTCTGAAAGGCACGTGAGCCTGCGCCCGGCGCCGGACACCATGACGATCCTCACGGCGCTACTGCCGGTCGCCCAAGGTGTCGCCGCCTATGCCGCGCTCACGCGCCATGCAGACTCAGCACGCTCCGACGGGGACAGCCGGCCCCGGGGACAGGTCATGGCGGACACCCTCGTCGAACGCATCACCGGTTCGCCTGCAGGGTTCTCTGGGATCGATCTGCAGCTCGTCATGACCGACCGCACCTTGCTACAAGGCGACAGCGAACCCGCAAGACTTACTGGCTACGGCGTCGTGCCCGCAGAATGGGCCAGGGAGCTCCTGACCAGCGGTGAGAGCAAGACAGATCAAGACGTCAGCATTTGGCTGCGACGACTCTTCACGGCACCAAGCACGGGCGAGCTCCTTGCCACTGACTCGAGGGCACGTTTCTTCCCCACGGGCATGAGACGGTTCATCGAAACCCGCGACCACACCTGCCGCACGCCATACTGTGACGCCCCCATCCGCCATTACGACCACATCCTGCCGTGGGCCGAAGGCGGTAAAACCACACTGAATAACGCGGCCGGGCTCTGCGAACAATGCAACCACACCAAGGAAAACCCCGGGTGGAGCGTGAGACCGGAACCCGCAGACAGACACACGCTGAAGGTGACCACGCCCACCGGGCACAACTACCACTCGACGGTTCCGCCACTGCCAGGCTATGAACGAACCCGAGTTGATTGAGGGAGTTTCGGGTCAACTGGCGGGGTCGTACTGGAACTGCC
This sequence comes from Arthrobacter sp. 21a14, assembly GCA_050627125.1. Taxonomy (GTDB): domain Bacteria; phylum Actinomycetota; class Actinomycetes; order Actinomycetales; family Micrococcaceae; genus Arthrobacter. Next base: position 3,828,058 of record CP192487.1, read on the forward strand.
TGAGTTCTTGCGCGCAGCGGCAAGCGACGGCGATCATTGCTGCCCACTCAACTAAGCCGTCACCCGCTACAAGCACCGGGGCGACAGCATGCGAGTCACGGACAACTGCCTCGTTAATGACAAAGCCCCCCACATGTGAGATTCCGAGCTTCTTGGGACCCATTCTTCAAGTTGACCCCAGTGTTTCCGCTCATATTTCATTCATCGAAGAAGTCGTTGTTCCAACCTTCTTGACCCTTTTCTCAAAGTAGACCGGCCATCAACCACGAGCCGCGCTCACGGGCAGGCGAACTGGGTAGGCATGACGGGCACGCTGGTACTGGAAAGGGGCGCTTTACCCATGCGTAGGGAAGACCACAGGCGACTACTCTTTCAGCACCAGGAGTTTTTTCCGCGAACCCTCACCGAACCGTCGTTCAGCATCGCAACGGACTCGATCTCTCGTACTAGTCGTCGCAGGTGAGGCAGATCGATTTTTGAGAGCGGGTCGTCGTTCGGATGGTGGTAAATCCACTCGGCGACGGCCAAGTTAACGTGGCTTGACCAAAACGGCGCAACTACGCGGTCGAACGGCCTTCCGGACTGCATGAATGCTAGGGCCGTCCACCGATCCAGTGGAACAAAAATGGCACGCGCATTGGCGACGCCAACGGATCGAGGTCGGTCCGCCCCCGGGTCCCACAGGCCCGCGGCTGCGTCGCTCGTGAGCAGGGACGGAGCTGTGAACCGGAGAATTCTCGGTATGCGCTGGAACAGTTCGGGCATGAACGTCTCTATGGCAATGCGCATAGTTTGCTGGATCAGATGTGAGTCTGACGGCACCAAGGAGTAATTGCCCTGAAGAACTTCGTCATAGAGCTGCTGGACACTCTCGTCATCGGCGGCGACGCCTATGCCTTCCAGGTGCCTTCTTACGCGTGCGAGTTTGAGCGTTGAGGCGAGCGTATCCTTGGCCGCGACGTTGGCCAGACGGATGTAATCGCGGCGGAACCGAGAGACCGGAGACAGCTGCAATGCAACCAAGCGGATGAGACGGTAGTGAGCTTCGACGTCGAAAGTAAAACTTCCACTGCGGATGGCTTGGACATCGGCAGCGGCGGCCGCTTCGATCTCCGCCAAGCTTGCTTCGATTACTTCCGGGTTATGGCCATCACGCGCTTCAGGTAGCACGTCCTCAGTCGGTATGGCGTAGAAACCGTTCTGCGCCGCTGCCTTACGCTCGGCGGACAGTTGGCTAACCTCCCCGTCAGCCCGGGAGACCATCCGCAGCAGGTTCCGCTCATCCGAGAATCCCCGGAGAAGAAATTGGGGAACGTAATGGTGCCGCAGCATAAATCTAGATTACTGCCGCGCACTCCCCACGGTGGTCATGCGGTTTGCCAGGCGTGACGTCTGGCATCAAGTGCAAGTTAGAGAGGCCTCGCCCTCTTCCGACTCGAGAAGGCATGTCCCATTCTCGCAGTCGCCGCCCCCACTAAAACGGAACACGTCCAAGTAGAACGGAACTACGCGACGCCACTAGAACGCCGCCATGGCTTCCGTCAGTCTCACTTCTTTGGCAGGCCTGACGTCCTTCTCCTTCGGAGTCCAAAAGACCACATCGGCAAGGCGCCGCGGCTCGGGGTCCCTAGTGATGGTCCGGGTAAACCAGGCGGTGCACGAAGCAGTTCTCTGCGCAGCTAAGGAACCGGGGCCGGATCCGGCGGACATGACCGCGGCAGTCCCCGTGAGTCGCGGGCCCTAGATTAAACCTTCCCGGCGTGGGGTGATTGGATGGTCAGCGTGAACGAACTCGATCAGGCGCTCCAGCGCCACTATAAAGCGGAACAGGCAACTACAGAAGCGGCCGACAAATCCATCGCCCTCCGACCGACTTCGCCATCCGAATGCGCGGCCTCGGTGTCGCTCCGATCCCTATCGGGTACTACGAAGATCTCGGAGCGACGGGCTGGTTGGGGCAACGTCGCTCCGCTATCTTCAAGCCGAAGGAAATGGGCTGGGTCCTTCCACGGAAGATGGAAGGCATGTTCGTCAGCGAGGACGGCCGCCTGTTCAAGGGCCCGCATCGCTGCTGGCTCAGGGACTTTGGCGCGCACCGAACCCCCAGCTGACTCTCACCGCTTCGCGTACGGTAACAGTGCTCGGTGAGCAGACTTCACTTTCAACCGCTTCCTGCGTCTTGGCGCCCCTTGGGGTTTTGAGACCTCTTCATGCGAAGCGTTAGGGCGCCTTCATCGGGCATATTGTCGGCGGGTCATACGAAGTCTGGGCGCCGATGAATCGCGCATAATTGGATTAGTGCTATTCGAGACAGACTGGAAGGCTCGCTTATTGTCCGTGTTAGACGCTCGTGTATAACCGGATTTTGCCAGGAAATGCCTGGTTTGATGTGAAGACTAGGCGGGATTTTGACAACTATAACTACCCTGACCTCAGATTTACCTGAAGGCAGGGCGAAAGCAATAACTTGGGAAGAGTATGAGCCTCGACTTTGGAGCGAGTGGCAACAGCTGCTGGCACGGAAACCCGAGGAGCGTGAAGTTCAGTCCTTCCTAGAGCTACACCCATGCCTCCTACCTGGCGCTTTCGGGGAGGTCGGTCCGGGAGGGCACCACGGTCCTCAACTGGCTGGCGTGTTCCGGGAGCCTCCCCTTAAAGGCCTCAGTCGGACGCGCCGCCCGGATTTCATGTGGGTAACTGGCGCGACAAGACTGATAACGCCCATATGTATCGAAATCGAAAAGCCACAAAGGCCATGGTTCACCTCGGAGGGGCGACCAACCGCACACCTAGCCGCTTCGATCGACCAGTTGACAGACTGGAAGGTATGGTTTGCGGAGCCTGACAATCAGTCAATTTTCCGGAAAACTTACGTCTTTGACGATCTGGATCATTGGGCGCTTGAGCCGCAGTATGTCCTGATCTACGGCCGTAAAGCTGAGTTTGCGGCCGGAAAGTCGCAACATCGCAATCCGGCTAAGTTGGACGCTAAGCGAAATTTTATGCGACGAGAGAAGGAGATCTTCTATACTTTCGACTCGTTGACTCCTAGTTGGAAGGCTAGAGAGTGCACAACAATCACAATGAAGGAAGACGGCGGGCCAACCCTTTTCGCATTCCCGCCCACATATACAACTGGTCCTGACGTCACCGATGAAGCGGTCATATTGAGGGACCCGACGGAGGCGCTGGCACGGTCGGCGTGGATGACAGATGAGCGCAAGGATCACATCCACGATCGCTGGCTTCACTGGCAACGGGAGGGGGACAGGCGCAGGGAGCCCCATGAATTGGTAGCAAGAACGCTTGGTCGCGGAGAGTAGTCCCCGTCGGTGGACATCTGCTGGGCTTTATCGGCGTTGGCCGCGAAGAAAGACCTTTACGTCCCGGATGCTGAATTCACCCGGGGCGAGACGCCGGAGTAAAGGACTTTCAGTGACCTTGACTCAGGAGCGAGAGGCCGTACGAGCGAGCTTACGGAAGTCGAGGTTATGGGTTGGCTTGCGGAAGGCCGATGTTTTTAGGACCAAACTCGTCATGGACTTTCCGCCATGCACCGTCCAACGGTTCGTTCAGGTCCGCTGGCATGGGCGTGCCTACGTCGGCAACGTAGACCTCGAGCAGAGTCGGCGCCCACTCGCTGGCCGAAACCGTCACAGGTGCTGTAAACAAATCTTCCGGAAGGTCCAAAACACCGTCCACGACGAGGCGCTCCACGAGGTGGAGTGTCTCTACGGTGGCGAGCATCTCACTGCACACCGTCTTTGTCGCGTTCAGCAACATCTCCTCAGCACTAATGCCACTGGCATAGGACCGCCGGATTTCATCTTCATGCAGTAGGTGTCCGTAAAGCCATGCACCAGCAACCTCCTTGTTCGACATGGTCGGCTCCGAGTTCGCAGCTTTGGGTCGGCCGTTAGGGTAGTCAGGGTCGGCAATCCTGAACTTCGCCCTGAGATCTTCGACCTCCTTCCGGTGAGCGGGCGATGCGGCAACCAGTTCGGAAAGGCCGTTAAGGACCTTGTCATAATGCACGCCATCGTCTTTCAAAAAGAGCGGGCGAACCCGCGTCGCAGCGGACTCCACCTGCTCTGTCGGAAGCAACGGAGCAGGCTTCATCTCCACCGACTTCTCACCAGTCTTGGTGTTGACGATGAGGTTGAAGGTGATGGTCCACGCCGCGTATTTTTCGAGGGCCAGCTTGTCCTGGGCCAGAGAGTGCTCCTGGACCAGGCGTGCACGCAGCACAAACCTTGAGATCGTTCGGAGAGCCGCCGCTGTCCTAGCCTCTCTTGACATGCTCTGTCCCCCTTCTGCGCTGAACCACGAATCCTTGAATACCGATGGGCGACGATCTTCCCTGTTGACTCCTGCTGCTTCGAGCTGGGGTAACGCATTAGCCTCCCAGCGCCCGAAGGTAGCGCCCTTCCAGGTAGTTCTCATGAGCGCGCCTGAATCTACCAGCGGTACCCCTGATGCTCCCGCCCCACATCAACGTTGCGAAGCCACCGATGCCTGCGAAGGCGAGGCAGAAAGGCATGGCGGGCTTTCCCCAGCCAGGCATGATGCCGTCGGGAAGGAAGGTAGCGAAGGCGGCGTAGAGGAGCACTATGCCGCAAAATCCCAGAACGACCCAGTAAGTTACCGCCGCATGTCGTTTGGCCTTCGCGCTTGCTGCTTTGCGCAAAGTCGCAGCTTTGGTCTCGAGGGCCACAACTCGAGCTTCCAGTGTTGTCGAGCGGTCCTCTGCCGCTAGCTTGGCCGCATGCTCGGATGCGAGGGACCTTTCCCTCTCTCGAAGGGATTCTTCGACATTTTCCAGCGCCGCTTGTGTCTTGCTCGCCGCCTGGGAGGCGATGTCGCGCTCACGCTCGGTCGTAGCCAGGATGTTTGCCCTAACCTTGTCCAAGATCTCTGCCACGGTCTCAGCCGTCACCTGGTCGGCATCTCCCATTGTCCGGTCCATGAGACTACGCTGAGCTTCGGTCGAGTAGCGCAGCAGCATCAGGTCATTTTCGGATGCTTTCCCCCGTCGCCCCAGTCGGTCAATCTCTTCAAGGTAGCGGTCCCAAATCCGGCCACCGGGTTCAAGGGCAGCGAAGCAGTCGGCAAGAATTTGGCGTCGAGGCAATGTTGGTGCAGCTTGCGGCTTCTTGAGCCAAACGAGAGTGGCAAGGTGGTGATCTGTCAGCACGGGAGGCCAACCATGATCGCCTTCTTCTCTGGCGAAAAACAGGCGACCAACCCGCGCAAGGCCTCCGTTGGTGGTGACCAGTAGTGCGCGACATGTTTCCAAGCGAGAACTGCTTCGTCCGCCACGAAGGCGGTGAACAGCCGTGAGACTGTCCAGGTCATTCAAAAGTGTGTCCCGACTTGAATAAGTGATGCTCGCATCCATTACTTCTTCTAGGGCCAACTCATCCACTGTAAGCTCGGCAGTTGGTGCGGGACGTTCTCGGATCGTCAATCCTAGGGCAGCGACATCTTCCTCGAGACGCTGTGACAGCAGGAGAATGTCACTGCCGCTGAACCCTTCGCTGGCAAAATATGCATCCGTGGCCCGGCGGTGGCTTCCATGAAATCCTCCCTGCAAGGCTTTCGCCGCAGACCGGTCCAAGATCCCCTTAACTTCGCTCACGCTATGTGTAAAGCACGCGAGCTCGGCTCCCGCAGCTCGCGATAGTGCGAGAAGGTCTTGGGCAGCTGCCTTTGCATCCTCTCCCTCGTAACCCAATGCCTTCAGAAGGACAGGAGCATCGAAATACAGTGTCGTCCTGTCGAACCTCTTGCCGAGTTCGCTGTTGTTCGGGAGGTAAAGGGAAACTGCGAGCATGCTCCCTTTGACGACCGTTTCGAGGTGCTCGAAGGATGCCGGCATACTACTCACGACGTCACTTATGAATGAGTTGACGATGTATTCCGTGTCGGGGCTGGACCGAGGAGCGGGGCGCGAATCGTACGGCGCGCCTTTCATTACGGAGCCCAGAATGGGAACCGAGTGTTCCTCGATGTAATTCAGCAGTGCATCTTCAGCGTCCTCCACGCTAAAGATCCGCTCAAACCGGTTCGCCGCATATGTGACAAGCTCATTGACGAGAGCGGACTGCTTCCTTAGATAATCGGCTTTCTGCCGATTCAAGTCCCGGATGTCGTCAAACTTTGTTGGATCGGCGATGAAGCTGCCGTTTTCGCGTCGGCCATACTGCTTGTGGGCAGCCCTGCGGCTAAGGGTCGTTAGGACGCCCTCCGGTACGTCTATCCCAAATCGTTCCCTGATGTGCAGCTTGGCCCCAGCTGGCGTAATTGGCCCGCTTGCACCCTTAGCTGCGTCCAAGAAAAACGGTAGGAAGTTGTCGACGTAGCTTTCCTGGGAGTAATCCCAGTTTGATTTGATGATAGCGAGACTAGCCAGAAGCGAATTGCTGGTTGTCATCATTGCCCTCACTTAGCGACCACATCCTCAGTCGCAAAAGTTCCCCAATAGGCGTACAAGTGTCCCTTTACCTCTTTCGGGCGGTCTAGACTAACCGCAACTCAGATCAGAATTAACTATTTGTCCCAATGAACAGCGCTGGGACGTCTGACAACCTCCACGCCTCGTCACGGCAAGGGCCTTCGTTAGGTGTGATTCGCTGCGGGAAAGTTTGGGAATTGTCAGCTGCCAGGTCGGCGTTGACGCCGGTTTGTTATTCCCGGCGCCAACATCGACACCAGTCACTGTCGAAGGACTTCCGAATTGCTCGGCTTCCGACCGCCAACCTGACAACTTTCTCCCGAAGTCGGAACGACATTCCGGGAAGTGCCACCGCTACTACCGTGGCGGGCTCAACTAGCTTGAAACATCGGTCAACTACAATGAAACAGGCTCAAGTAGCTTGGAACCTCACACCACGCACGCCGGCACAGCGTAGGGGGGCTTTGAAGATACCAAGAACTGAATCCGTTTAGAACTCCCAGTCCTCATCCTCCGTGTTGACAGCCTTGCCAATCACGTACGAGGAGCCCGAGCCGGAGAAGAAGTCGTGGTTCTCGTCAGCGTTCGGGGAGAGTGCCGAAAGGATGGCCGGGTTCACGTCGGTGACCGAAGCCGGGAACATGGCTTCGTAGCCGAGGTTCATGAGGGCTTTGTTGGCGTTGTAGTGCAGGAACTTCTTGACGTCCTCGGCCAGGCCGACTCCATCGTAGAGGTCGTGGGTGTACTGGACTTCGTTTTCATACAGCTCGAAGAGTAGCTCGAAGGTGTAGTCCTTGATTTCCTGCTTACGTGCCTCGGAAACCTTCTCCAGGCCCTTCTGGAACTTGTAGCCGATGTAGTAACCGTGCACGGCTTCGTCACGAATGATGAGGCGGATGAGGTCGGCCGTGTTCGTCAGCTTGGCGCGCGAAGACCAATACATGGGCAGGTAGAAGCCCGAGTAGAACAGGAAGCTCTCCAGCAACGTGGAGGCCACCTTGCGCTTCAGGGGGTCGTCGCCCTGGTAGTAGTCCATGACGATCTGCGCCTTCTTCTGCAGGTTCTCGTTTTCGAGCGACCAACGGAAAGCGTCGTCAATCTCCTTGGTGGAGCACAGGGTGGAGAAGATGGATGAGTACGACTTCGCGTGTACCGACTCCATGAAGGCGATGTTGGTGTACACGGCCTCTTCGTGTGGTGTCAGCGCATCCGGGATCAGCGAAACAGCGCCGACGGTGCCCTGGATGGTGTCCAGCAGGGTGAGGCCAGTGAAAACGCGCATGGTGAGCTGCTGCTCATCCGGCGTCAGCGTGTGCCACGACTGGACGTCGTTGGACAGCGGCACTTTCTCCGGCAGCCAGAAGTTGTTGACCAGTCGGTTCCAGACTTCCACGTCCTTGTCGTCCTGGATTTTGTTCCAGTTGATTGCTTCGACGTGGCTAAGCAGCTTGACCTTTTCGGTCATTTCATCCCCTTTAGCGTTGGGTTCTTTAAGGTAAGCCTACGACGGCGGGTGGGAACCCGCCGTCGTAATTTTCAGTTTTGAGTGCGGCAACTGCCGCAGGCTATCAACCGATAACAGTTGATCAGAGCATGCAGCTGACGCAGCCTTCCACCTCAGTGCCCTCCAGCGCAAGCTGGCGGAGACGGATGTAGTAAAGGGTCTTGATGCCCTTGCGCCATGCGTAGATCTGCGCCTTGTTGATGTCGCGCGTGGTGGCGGTGTCCTTGAAGAACAGCGTCAGGGACAGGCCCTGGTCCACGTGCTGCGTTGCAGCTGCGTAGGTGTCGATGATCTTCTCGTAGCCGATCTCGTACGCATCCTGGTAGTACTCCAGGTTGTCGTTGGTCAGGTACGGAGCCGGGTAGTAGACGCGGCCAATCTTGCCTTCCTTGCGGATTTCAATCTTGGCGGCCACCGGGTGGATCGATGACGTGGAGTTGTTGATATAGCTGATGGAACCGGTGGGCGGAACGGCCTGGAGGTTCTGGTTGTAGATACCGTGCTCCATGACGGACGCCTTCAGCTCGCGCCAGTCATCCTGCGTGGGGATGTGGTGGCCGGCGAAGAGCTCGCGGACGCGTTCCGTCTCCGGTACCCATTCCTGCTCCGTGTACTTGTCGAAGAACTCGCCGGAAGCGTAGGTGGACTTCTCGAAGCCGCCGAACTTCTGGCCGGTCTCGATGGCCAGACGGTTGGAGGCGCGCAGAGCGTGGAACAGCACCGTGTAGAAGTAGATGTTGGTGAAGTCCAGGCCCTCTTCGGAACCGTAGTGGACGTGCTCACGGGCAAGGTAGCCGTGGAGGTTCATCTGGCCGAGGCCGATCGCGTGGCTCTGGGCGTTGCCCTGGGCGATGGACGGCACCGAGTTGATGTAGGACATGTCCGAAACAGCGCTGAGGGCGCGGATGGAGGTCTCGATCGAGAGTCCGAAGTCCGGCGAGTCCATGGTCTTGGCGATGTTCATGGAACCGAGGTTGCAGGAAATATCCTTACCCACGGTCTCGTAGCTGAGGTCTTCGGCGTAGATCGACGGCGAGGAGACCTGCAGGATCTCCGAGCACAGGTTGCTCATGGTGATCTTGCCGTCGATCGGGTTGGCCCGGTTCACGGTGTCCTCGAACATGATGTACGGGTAGCCGGACTCGAACTGGATTTCGGCGAGAGTCTGGAAGAACTCACGGGCGCTGATCTTGGTCTTCTTGATCCGCGAATCGTCAACCATCTCGTAGTACTTCTCCGTGACGGAAATGTCGGAGAAGGGAACACCGTAGACGCGCTCGACGTCATACGGGGAGAAGAGGTACATGTCCTCGTTCTTCTTGGCGAGCTCGAACGTGATGTCCGGAACCACAACGCCCAAGGAGAGCGTCTTGATGCGGATCTTCTCGTCGGCGTTCTCACGCTTGGTGTCCAGGAAGCGGTGAATGTCCGGGTGGTGGGCGTGTAAGTAGACGGCACCTGCACCCTGGCGGGCACCAAGCTGGTTGGCGTAGGAGAAGCTGTCTTCGAGGAGCTTCATCACGGGGATGACACCGGAGGACTGGTTTTCGATCTGCTTGATCGGGGCGCCGTGCTCTCGGATGTTGGTGAGCGAAAGGGCTACACCGCCACCACGCTTGGAGAGCTGCAGTGCGGAGTTGATGGCGCGGGCAATCGACTCCATGTTGTCTTCGATGCGGAGCAGGAAGCAGGAGACCAGCTCACCGCGCTGGGCCTTGCCGGCGTTCAGGAAGGTGGGGGTCGCGGGCTGGAAACGACCGTCGATGATTTCGTCAACAAGGCGGCTGGCAAGTTCTTCGTCACCGCGGGCAAGGTGCAGGGCAACCATGCAGACGCGGTCTTCGTAGCGCTCAAGGAAACGCTTGCCGTCAAACGTCTTCAGTGTGTAGGACGTGTAGAACTTGAAGGCGCCAAGGAAGGTCTCGAAGCGGAACTTCTTCTTGTATGCACGGTTGAAGAGCTCGCGGATGAAGTTCATCGTGTACTGGTCGAGGGTTTCGCGCTCGTAGTACTGGTTCTTCACCAGGTAGTCGAGCTTCTCTTCCAGGTCGTGGAAGAACACGGTGTTGTTGTTCACGTGCTGCAGGAAGTACTGGTGCGCGGCTTCACGATCGGCTTCAAACTGGATCTCGCCGTTGGGGCCATACAGGTTCAGCATGGCGTTGAGCTCGTGATAGCCCAGGCCCTTATAGGCCTCCGGCAGTGGCTTCTTGGCCGTTTCCACAGCGCCCCCGGTTACTTCTGTTTCTGCGACAGTAGTGTCCAAAACTTTTCCAATCCTTGATTGACCCGATCGACGTCTTCCGGCGTCCCCATGAGTTCAAACCTGTAGAGATGCGGCACCTTGCACTTGGCGGAGATGATGTCTCCCGCTGCGCAATAGTTGTCCGCGAAGTTGGTGTTTCCTGCACCGATAACACCACGTATCAGTTGCCTGTTCCGTGGGTTGTTGAGAAACCTGATGACCTGCTTGGGCACTGAACCTTCCCCGTTCGTGCCGCCGTAAGTCGGCAGGACGAGGACGAAGGGTTCAAGTGCTTGAAGCGGGGCATCGTGCGCATAGAGCGGGATGCGCGCTGCATCCCTGCCCAGTTTCTGGACAAAGCGCTTGGTGTTCTCAGACGTCGAGGAAAAGTAGATGAGGTGACTCCTCGTGGTCACAGTGTCCGTGTTACTGCGCACGGATGCCGTTGCCAGCGGTGCCATGGGAGTCACCTCGACTACATAGGAATTCTTGCTTGCTGCGGTGGCGAAGTCCGAAAGGAAACTTAGGCCACGGAGGAAACGGCCTGGGCCAGTTCCTCGATCTTGTCCGGGCGGAATCCAGACCAATGGTCCTGCTCGGTCACGACGACGGGAGCCTGCATGTAACCCAGCGCCTTGAGGCGTTCGAGTGCCTCGGCATCCTGGGAGATGTCGACACTCTGGTAGGCAATGCCCTTCTTGTCGAGTGCCCGGTAGGTTGCGTTGCACTGAACACAGGCCGGCTTCGTGTAAACCGTAACGGTCATGATCCCTGTCCCCTTAGTTGAAGTCTGTCGCTCTTCGTATCTGGCGGGCTCAACCGGAACTGAATACTGAATCCGATACCGGCCCGCAGGCTGCTGTGGCAGCCAACACGCTTATTTAGTCTTGTGCTGGTTTCCCGCTCAATCCGTAAACCGATACTACATGTAGTGCAAGCGCCTCGCCGGGACCCCAAGATGATGTATTACAAGTATGTCATTCAATCCACCGCTCGTCCACAGGCAAGGGCTCTTAAAATGTCCGTAATTCCGCCATATTGAGAGATGTCATCCACACCCTGTGGACTACTTAGCCACATTTAATCTCCAGCGTGTCGCCGGCTTCCGGCGTGTCGTGACACTTTGAAAATGTGGCGTGGCGAACAGCTAAACTCTCCTGATGGTCAATCTCCTCCACCTCCGGACGCTGATGGAAGTAACCCGCTTGGGCTCTTTCGCTGCGGCTGCCGCGCAGCTTGGCTATACAGCCTCCGCCGTTTCCCAGCAGATGGCCGCACTGGAACGCGACACCGGCGTGGAACTTTTCCAGCGTTCGGCGAGGAGCGTCATTCCCACCGAGGCGGCCATCACCATGACGCGGCACGCCTCAAAGGTGCTGACCGACGTCGAAGCACTGATGGCGGCAGCATCAAGGACCAACGATGCGCCGGCCCAGGAATTGCGGCTGGGCATCTTCCCAAGCCTTGCCACGTACGTGCTCCCGGACATCCTGAAGAATGAGCGGTGGAACGGACTCGGAATCGAGCTGCGGGTATCAGTCGCTGAGCCGGCACAGACCATCCAGGGACTGCGCAGTGGCGGAGAATTGGACGTCGCCCTCGTGTACCAGGTGGGCCAGTCCGGATTGGCCTGGCCACATTCCCTGGAGCGGCAATGGATCGGCGACGACGACTTCCGCGTGGTGCTGCCCGCTTCATGGAAAATCCGTGAGGATGCCGAGATTGAAGCCGCGCACCTCTCGGACATGCCGTGGATCGTCCACCACCCAGGCACCAGCGACGCCCTCGTGATCGAACGCCTGTTCGCCAGCTGCAACCTGCACCCCCGCGTCGTGGCTTACAGTGACGACTTCCACGCCAGCCTGGAGATGACCGCGGCTGGCCTGGGTGCCTCGCTGGTACCGGAACTGGCGCTGCGCAACAGGCCACCCGGCGTCGTGGTCCTTGACGTCCCGGACATCCGGCTGGCGCGTAACGTGTTCGCGCTGCTCATCAATGAAAAGCGCACAGCGCAAGTCCAACTGTTTACGCAGCTCCTGGCTGACACCCTCCGCGGCACCTCCGAAAAGAGCGGTTTGCATCCCCTGAAATCAGCGCCTGTCAAGGGTCCGCAGCGTCGGAGGTGAATTCTTCCCAATTGCTGGAACCGGCCCGATGTTGGGGTTAGATTGATCACATGGGCAAGGTAGCAAGCACACATTTTGGGGAGATCGAGCTCAATCACGGGCGTGAACATTGCTTCGTGACCAAACACGAACTCGGCGGCAATCAGCTTGAGCTGGACCTCAACGTCACGGCGCATGACCATTTCGACGAGGCTGCCATGCACAAGGTGGACTACCGCTTGCGCTTCCTGCCGGAGCTGGTTGACCAGGTCCGGGAGATGATCGCCGATGAGCTGGACCAGGACGGCACCAATCCGCAGCAGTTCCTGCATTTCCATAGTTCCCAGCTCAAGGAAGAGCAGCTCGAATCCGTTTTCGGGGTCAGGGACAAGTCCCAGCTCACCAACGACGTCTTCCTGAAAGCCCTCAAACTGGGTCATGTGGCCATCTACCCTGGCCAGCCCGAGCGCTATTTCGTCCTGGACTTCACCCTCGGCTCGCACTTCACGGATGAGCTGCTGGTAGTGGCCGCCGATGAAGACGGCGTGGTGGATGACGAAATCCTTTGGGAGTCGTGAAGGACACGGTCTTAAACGCCCGACGGCGGCCGGTCACCTTTCGGTGACCGGCCGCCGTCGTTGTGGCTGGCTTACTTAGCGGTTTCGAGCAGCGTGGCGCGAACCGTCTGGGTTGCCTTGACCAGGTTGCGCAGGGACTCTTCGGTCTCGGCGTAGCCACGGGTCTTCAGGCCGCAGTCCGGGTTGACCCAGAGCTGGCGCGAGGGAACGTGCTTGACGGCGGTGGCCAGGAGTTCGGTGACTTCTGCTTCACCCGGAACACGCGGCGAGTGGATGTCGTAAACGCCCGGACCAACGCCGCGGCCGAAGCCGTGTGACTCGAGGTCGTGGACGACCTCCATGCGGGAGCGTGCAGCTTCGATGGAGGTCACGTCTGCGTCGAGGCCGTCGATTGCATCGATGATCACACCGAACTCGGAGTAGCACAGGTGGGTGTGGATCTGGGTGGAGTCGGCAGCACCGGCCGTGGCGAGGCGGAAGGAGTCAACGGACCACTTCAGGTAGTCGGCGTGGTCTGCCTTGCGCAGCGGGAGGAGCTCACGGAGGGCGGGCTCGTCCACCTGGATGACCTTGATGCCGGCCGCCTCGAGGTCAGCGATTTCGTCGCGGAGTGCCAGGCCAACCTGGTTGGCGGTCTCGCCCAGCGGCTGGTCATCGCGAACGAAGGACCAGGCCAGGATGGTGACAGGACCGGTCAACATGCCCTTCATCGGCTTGCTGGTCAGCGACTGTGCGTACTCAGCCCAGGCGACCGTGATCGGGGCGCTGCGGGTGACGTCGCCCCAGAGGATGGACGGACGGGTGCAGCGGGATCCGTAGGACTGGACCCAGCCGTGGACCGTCACGTCAAAACCTTCGAGGTTCTCCGCGAAGTACTGGACCATGTCGTTGCGCTCGGGCTCGCCGTGAACCAGGACGTCGTAGCCCAGTTCTTCCTGCAGGTCCACAACGCGCTTGATCTCGTCCTTCATGAGCTTCTCGTACTGCTCGTTGGTGAGATCGCCCTTGTTGTTGCGGGCACGTGCGGAGCGGATCTCGGACGTCTGGGGGAACGAACCGATGGTGGTGGTGGGCAGCGGCGGAAGGTGCAGTGCCTCTTCCTGGGCAGCTTCACGAACCGCGTACTCGGAGCGGTTGAAGTCCACAGCGGTTAGTGCCTGGGTGCGGGCGCGGACGTCGTCGCGGCGAACGCCTTCGGCGGTTGCGCGGGAAGCGATCACGGCGGATGCTTCGTCGATGGCAGCCTTGGCCGACGCGGGGTCCGCCAGGTAGGAAGCGAGGGTCTTGACCTCCACTGCCTTCTGGTCGGAGAAGGCGAGCCAGCTGCGCAGCTGCTCAGACAACGCGGTTTCCTCTGCGACGTCGTGCGGGACGTGCTGGGTGGACGTGGACGTGCTGACGGCCAGCTTGCCGGCTGCAGCCTTCAGCTCATCAAGCTTCGCGGCAGATGCGGCGAGGTCGTTGCGCCAGATGTTGTGACCGTCAACCACACCGGCAACCAGGGTCTTGTCGCCCAGGCCTGCGAGGGCAGCTGCAGAGGGAACTCCACCCTTGAAGACATCGATGTGCAGGGCGTCGATGTTGGTGGCAGCAAGCGTACCGAGCTGGCCATCGAGAGAGCCGTACGGGGTAGAGACAAGAATCTGCGGACGCTTGGCGGCGTTGGTGAGGACCTCGTAAGCACGGGCAACGGCTGCTTCGATCTCGGCGGCCGGGGTGTCCTGGTCAACAACCAGGGCCGGCTCATCGAGCTGAACCCAGCTGGCGCCAGCCTCGGCGAGCTTCTCAAGCAGCTGCACGTAAACGGGCAGGATGTCCTCGAGGTGGGACAGCGGGGCGAAACCGGCCGGGGCGTCGTCGGATGCCTTGGAGAGCAGCAGGTAGGTGACCGGGCCAACAATGTACGGACGGGTCTCAATGCCATTGGCAAGTGCGAAGGCGAACTCGTCAACCTTGGCGGTGGAGGCGAGCGTGAACTCGGTTTCCGGGCCGATTTCCGGTACCAGGTAGTGGTAGTTGGTGTCGAACCACTTGGTCATTTCCAGCGGCTGCTGTTCCTTGTTGCCGCGTGCCAGCGTGAAGTAGCCATCGATGTCCAGCTGGCCCTCAGCGTTGAGGAGCTTACCGAAGCGTGCCGGAACTGCGCCCAGGTGCGCAGTGGTGTCCAGCACCTGGTCGTAGAAGGAGAAGGTACCCGGAACAGCGGCAGCTTCAGTAAGGCCCAGGTCCTGCAGGCGCTTGGCGATGGTGAGCTGGATGTCCTTTGCTGCTGCGTCCAGTGCTGCGGCGTCGATCTTGCCGGCCCAGTAAGCTTCGACAGCCTTCTTGAGCTCGCGGCGACGGCCGATGCGAGGGTAGCCGAGCAGCGAGGCTGCCGGGAACGGAGTGGCGGGCGTGTTCTGTTCAGTCATGGGAATTCCTTGATGAAGTGGTTTGAAAAGGTTGGTGTCTTGGCTGGCCGGGAAGAGCCGACGGGTTGGTGGCAGGCTGTTAGCTTGCGTATTCCTGGCGGAGTGCCATGGTGTTTACGCGGCCAGCAGTCCGCGACGGCCGCGGCAGAGCCAGCTTGTCCAGCACGTCCAGGGCGTCGGCGTGCTCATTGAAGGTGTACAAGTGAATGCCCGGTGCACCGGCATCCAGTGCCGCATTGGCCAGATCCACAGTGGCTGCGACGCCGATTCGCCGACGCTCGGCTTCAGTGTCCACGGCAGCCAGGCGCTCCATGAGTTCCACGGAAGGATCGACGCCGGCCAGCTCGCCGAGGCGCTTCAGGCGCCGAAGGCTGGTGAGCGGCATGACACCGGGGATGATCGGGATAGTGACCCCGGCCCGACGTGCACGGGTCACAAGGTCCGAGTATTCGTTCGCGTGGAAGAAAACCTGCGTGATCGCGAAGTCCGCACCGGAACGCTGCTTGGCCAGGAGAACTTCGACGTCGTGTCCCACACTTGGCGATTCGGGATGCCTGGTGGGGTACGCCGCCACTCCGACAGCGATCTTGCCGGCGCAAAGGAGTGCTGAACGACGCTGCTCCACGCGGCGGATCAGTTCGATCAGATCCTGGGCGTAGCGGAGTGAACCGCTGGCAGGCTGGCTTCCGTCTTTGGGAAGATCGCCGCGCAGTGCAAGGATGCCGCGGACGCCGTGGTCCAGGAGCTCACCGATGATCTCCGCCAGTTCAACCGGTGTGTTGCCTACACACGTCAGGTGGGCCAAGGGCCGAAGCGTGGTTTCGAGCAGGAGTCGGTTGATGAGGTCAACGGCGGTGTCCCGGTTGGATCCACTGGCACCGTACGTCACGGAGACGTAGTCCGGCTCGGTGGCTTCGAGTTCACGGATAGTGGTCCACAGAGTTTCTGCGGCCGCCGGGGAGCGAGGGGGGAACAGCTCGTAGGAAAGTGCTACGGGTGCCGTTCCGGCTAGGTTGGGATGTACGTCAATAAGGCTTGGTGGCGACATTTGCGTCCTTGGCTGTTCGTCATCGAACGTCACCCAATGGATCCAAGGGAACCATTGATTGCATGATCGATGAATTGAGTTTGGGATACACGAAAGAACTCCAGCAGGACGCAGCCGCGACTGGTACGCCTGGAATGAAGCTTTCCGTGTGCAAATGTCAGGCCCACATGGGGGCACCCACACCCTCCTCACCGCCCTTGCGGGGCGGATCCAACGGAGGATCGCTGACACGTTACCGCGGTAACTTGTTTATGACTCTAGGTCTTGGGCAAGGAGGGGTTCAACTCGGCCACCGAATTAAGACGCAGTTTTACGATCCGTGAAGAAGGATTTGCGAACTTTGTTCGCCAAAAGGCGCCGCAGAAACCTTCACCACGGCCTGTCTACGCCCGAGTCGTTCCCGGGACCGCGAAGGTACTCCTCGCGTTCCTGCCCTTCTGTCCGCTCACGTTGCGCCTGCTGCGCGCTCTCTCCCAGCTTTTGCAGTTGCTCTTTCTCTTGGTCAGGCGGCGTATCCTTGGCTGGCTTCTCCGCCTCGCCGCTTCCGTCCGAGTCCGCAGCTGTCTTGGCTTTGAGCCGATCCGTAGCCGAATCCAGGGCTTTCCCCTCCCCTGCCGAATTTGCGGACCCCTCCTGGCCACACTTGGCAGGTGCGGACTCGATGACGTCCAACGCTTCACGAAACAACGTGGCCGCCATCGGCTTATTTCCTGCAGCCAAGGCGGCATCCCCCAGTTTCTCGATACTCAACACCAGATTGACCCGCACTTGGCATTCATCCTGGCCGGCACCGGCATCCAACGCCGCCTCGAAGTCCTTCCGTGCCGCTGTGAAGTCGCCGGCCAGAACATGGGCGTCGCCGGATGCAAAGTAGGCTTTGTGCGGCTCGAACAGGTTTGCAACATGCAGCAAGGAAGCGGCTCTGGCTGCACCATCCTGATCGGCCATTTCGAAGGCCTGTGCAGCGTACCCGCCCAAGGCACCTACGCTCAGGAGTTTCGCTGCCACGGCGAGCGCCAGCAGGGCCGGCGGGGCGGACCACAGCGCGAGGCGGCGGCTCCGGCGTCGTGCTTTGTTCATGCCACTGGCCCCTTGGTTTTCGTGCGCAAGCTTTGACCCCGTACTTCCCGTAGCGCGGTGAGATGCCGGAGGGGTTCGTGAAGGGCCAGCAGGAATCCGGCGAGCGCCAGGAGCCAGTAGAGTTCCACGCGGCCGGGTCCATCGTTGTTGGTAGGCGTGAGGGCTCCGGGCTGGGCTTTGGCAAGCATGTCAGCCGTGGGTTGGTTCCCGGTCCGGTGGACATATGGGACTTGGAGCTGAGTTGCGATGTTTTTCAGTTGCCCTTCGTCGATCCTGGACACCGCGTCCTGGCCCGAGCTCTTGTCCTGTACGTACCCGGCTTCGGTGTCCGAGGGGTCTTTCATCCGGCCACCCTGCCCGGTGCCGTAACCCAGCACGGCTCCCCCGCTTACGCTGCTCGCATCCACCGGCAGCGGCACTGGTGCCTCGGCGGCCGTGTTCTCGCCGTCCCCGGCGTAGAAGACCAATGCTGGACGTCCTGGGTGCTGCTCCCGGGCGGCCGCCAGCCTGTCCTTGAGCAACGATCCTGCGCCCGTAATGCTGCTGCCGTTGGCGTACCGCGGGTTTTGCGGCTGCAGCGTTGTCATGGCGGTTTGCAGCGCGGTGGCGTCCTGGCTCAACGGCATGCGGACGGTCGCTTTGTTGTCGAACGTGATGAGGGAAAACCTGGCTCCCGCTAGTTCCTTGGCGATCGCCATCACGTCGCGTGTTACCCCAGACAAGCGGGTGCCTGTGCCGTTGTAATCCTCAGCAGCCATGCTGGTACTGGTATCGACAACGAAGAAGACGTCCACGTCCGCGACCGCGGTCCTCGCTTCACTGCCGGGCCACCCTGGTCGCAGTGCGGCAAGGACCAGAAGCACGACGGCGGCGCCCCGGATGGCGGCTGGCCGCACCGACCCTTGGGGTGCAGTGCTGCCGGGCCCGCGGACGATGGCCCACAGGGTGAAGGCCATGACGGCGACGCCCATGGCAGCGAGGAGCGCCCACGGAATAATCGGTTGAAATGTCACGGGTTCAGCCTCCATCCCAGGATCACCATTCCGGCACCTGTTAGCAGCGCGACCCCAAGCGGCAGCGCCGGGCTGTCGCTCACGGCAACCTGGGGTGCGGCCAGGTAGCTGCTGGCTTGCGTCTCCTGCACTTTCTGCACGATCCCGGGCACCGCGTCAGGACTGTCCAGGCTGAAGTAGCTGCCCCCGGTTCCTTCGGCAACCGCCCTGAGTTGGCCGCCGGGCTGATCAGCTTGATTTCCGTAGTCGAAGTCGCCGGGGTTCAGTGCGTACACCTTGACGTTCTTGCTCCGGGCAAGCTCGCCGGCCTGCTGCAGGGTGAAGATGGGGTCACCGGAGAGGAAGTTGTCGGTCGCCAACACAACAGACCGCGAGCGCTTGGCGTCGCCGGACTCCGATTCGACGTCCGGGAAGCTTTGCACGCAGGATGCCAGGCCATCGCCGATCAGGGAGGATCCTCCCCCGTTCCATGTCCCGTCGAAGAAGGATCCCGCCCCGCTGTCCAGGGCCTTCTGAGCTGCGGTGAGCTGTTCGGCAGCGTAGTCGTAGTCGTCCGTCAGCGGGAACAGTTGGACGCTGCTGCTATCGAAGATCACCATGCCGATGCGCTCGCCATCGAATTCCCGGGCGAGTTCCTGGAACACCTTGGCGATGGCAGCGTCCGTACTGGTCATGGATCCTGAAACATCAAGGCAGAGGATGATGTCCCGGTTCCGGATTTCGGGCTGTTCCGTGGTGCGCTGGGCAGGTCTTGCCGCTGCTGAGGCTGTGGCCACCAGGAACAACGCACCCAAGGCCATGGCGAGGACCAACGTGGCCTTGTACCGCCGCAGCGCCTTTTGGTACTCGGGAAGGTCGGTGAGGCGCTCGCCGTGCGCCACTGGCCTGCCCCTTTGCGGTCGACGCCGGATCAACAGTCGGGCGGCTATCACCAGCGCCAGGGCAGCGAGGGGAAGAATCCACCAGTACGTCAGTTCCACGCCTGTACCACCTGGCGTGCGGTCTTTGCGGAGTCCCGAACGGATTGCATGGCTACGGGCGCGAATTCGTTGGGGTAGATCAAAGCGATACCCACGGCGAACTGATCCAGTCCGTTGCGGCGCAATTCCTCCAGTGTCATGGAAGTGGCCGGAAGACCTGTGGCTGCACCCGCAAATTCCCGCACGAGGAGGCTGAGTCGCTGGTGGGCGTCGCGCCCGGGGAGGCGGCCGGCGTCGGCCTCTCTTTCGACGGTATCTATTGCTGACATGCACCTGGCCCGCAGCGTTTCCAGATCGTGTGACTCCCCACGCCCGCTTCCCGGAGTTTTTGGTGTTGCTTTGCGGACGGGCCACAGTATCCATCCGTACCAGCACGCTACGAGCAGCAGCAGCACCAAGCCCAGCCAAAGCCACAACTGGTGATATTGAAGAGGTGCGTAGAAGCCGGCGTTATCCTGCACGGTTGCTACCCTTGGCGGACTTCGCGCCCAAGCGGTGCTTCTCCAGGACCGCGAACACCGCCGGGAGGACGTCGGCAGCGGCACCAACCGTCTGCTCAGCAATGCCGAGCCTGCGGAAGAAGGCGCTGCGCTCCTCCCCACGCTTCCGCATCGCGGTGGCATATGCGGCACGAACAACGTTGTTCCCCGCCAACGGCGCAGGGATCCGCTGCCCGTTCCCGACGTCGAAACTGGCCTCCTGCGTTGACGCCGGATGCCCCGGTTCCTCGGCCAACCCAGCGTCGAGGATAGTAAGCCACAGGACTTCATGCCGGGCCCTCAGGCGCCGGAGCAGCATTTCAGTGTGGGCGTCGGGCCTGAACTCATCGGCGAGAACGGCAATGAGCAGGCGGCCCTTCAAGAACCTCAACGCGTAGTCGAGTTGCTCTGTGATGGCGCTCGCCGGCCCGTCCAGGGAAATGCCGGCGTCCACTTCCCGGAGCAGCCGCTCCAGGTGCTCTTCACCGCTCTGGGGCGGAAGGTACCGGGAAGTGACGGCCGCGCCGTGCAGGAGTCCGACGTCGTCCCCGTGCCTGCAGGCGAGATAGCCCAGCACGCCTGCAGCATCAACGGCAATGGATTTCTTGGATTCACCGGAGGCAGCGTGGGCTGCCATGTTCCGCCCTGTGTCCACGAGCAACAGCACCGAATGGCGGCGGACGGCCACATAGCGTTTGACCAGGGGTGATCCGTGGCGGGCAGTGGCTTTCCAATCAATGTCCCTGACTTCGTCGCCGGGTACGTACGAGCGCAATTCGTCGAAGTCCAGGCTGCGGCCCTTGAAGACAGAACCGTATTCGCCATCCAACAGGGTGAGGGTCCTGCGGTGGGCGAAGATGAACATCTTCGACTTCAGGCGGCGGAGGAGGCTGGGCATGCGGTGTCCGCTACGGCGTCTGCACGGACGCGAGCACTGCATCAATGATGGTTTCCACGGGGATCTCTTCAACCACGGCATCGAACCCGAGCACTATTCTGTGGCGCAGGATCCTATGGGCCAGTTTCTTGACGTCCTCCGGAATGACGTGATCCCGCCCGCTCAGGAGTGCCAACGCCCTCGCCGCCTGGCTGAAGGCAATGCTCGCCCGCGGACTGGCACCGAACTCGATGAGGTTGGCCAAACGGGGCTCCAGGTATTGGGAGGCATGACGGGTCACGTAGGCCAGGCCAACGATGTACCTGATGATGGCAGGATCAACGTAAACCCTCTTGACGAGTTCCTGCACCTGGACAATGGCGTCAAGGGACGCGGCTGCTGGTGGCTTCTGCGCTGCGCTGAACACCCCGGCATCTATCCGCCTGATGACTTCGGCTTCCTCCGCTGGGCTCGGATAGTCCAGGACGTCCTTGAGCATAAAGCGATCCATCTGTGCTTCCGGAAGGCGGTAGGTTCCCTCCTGCTCAATCGGGTTTTGTGTTGCCAGCACCAGGAAAGGCTCCGGCAGAGGATAGGACTCGCCACCAATGGACGTCTGCCGTTCCTGCATCGCCTCCAGCATGGCGCTCTGCGTTTTGGCGCTGGAACGGTTGATCTCATCAAGCAGCACAATGTTCGCGTGAACGGGTCCCAGCTGGGTGACGAACGTGCCTTTGGCCGCGTCAAATATCTGGGTGCCGGCGATGTCGCTGGGCAATAGGTCCGGAGTGCATTGGATCCGGCGAAAATCCGCACTCACTGATTCCGCAAGAGCCTGCGCCGCTGTGGTCTTGGCCAGACCCGGAACGCTTTCCAAAAGGACATGTCCGCCGGTCAGGAGGCCGATCATCAGCGTCTCCTGCAGCCTGGACTGGCCCACGACTTTGGTCTCAAAGCCGCGGATAATGCTGCCGACGAGCTGCTGGGCACGGGCCAGGTCCGGTGCATCGATTCCGGTCGTGGCGGTGTTCTGAAGCACTCGTGGTCCCCTCGCTGGCGTGAATCACTCTATCCAAGCCTCCCCTGAACAAGCTCGCAATGGGGAGCCCTCCCCATGTGCGCTTCTGAGGTCTATCCTTTTGCCATGCCTCAGCTACCAGCCCGCTATGAGCAGTACCTCAACGACCAAAGCCAGCGCGTCATCGACGCCGTCCGGCCAGTTCTGTTGCAGTCCGCCGCAGACCAAAGGCATGGAGTCCGGATTATCTACAACACAGGCCCCACCGGGCACCAGGCTCATCTGGATGAGTCGATACCCTACGGCGAAATAGTCGAGGACATCGACTAGCCCTTCACCGAGCCGGACAACGCGAAGGAGCTGCCCACGCTCCGGGATACCAGCACGTACAGCAACAGCACCGGCACTGAGTACAGGATGGAAAACGCCGCCAGCTGCCCATAGGCTATGGCGCCATGCTGGCCAAAGAAGCTGAAGATGGACACCGCGGCTGGTTGCTTGGCTGTGGAGAGCAACAGGATGAAGGGGACGAAGAAGTTTCCCCATGCCTGTATGAAAACAAAGATGAATACGACGCCCAGGCCCTGCCTCATAAGAGGCAGCACGATGGTCCGCAGGGCCGCCATGCTTGATGCACCATCCATCCATGCCGCCTCCTCCAGTTCCAAGGGAACGGAGTCCATGAAGTTCTTCATCATCCAGATGGCCATGGGCAGGGTGGTTGTAGCCATGAAGAATATGGTGGCCATCATGGAATCGAGCAACTGGAGCTGGACGAACAATCCATAGACGGGCACCATAATGGCGGTCACGGGCAACGACGTCCCGAAAAGCACCGAGTACATGAACGGCTTGTTGAACCTGGACTGGTAGCGGGACAGCGGATATGCAGCAAGGACTGCTGCCACCAGGTTGACCGCCGCTGTTCCGGCCGAGAGAAGGAAACTGTTGGTCAAGGGCTGGAACAACAATTCCGTCGTGAACACCGCACCAAAATTATCCATCGAAGGCGCCGGCGGCACCGCGGTCTGGTAGCCGGCGTGAGGATCGACGGCGGCCAGCAGCAACCACAGCAATGGCGCCACAAAGCAAAAACCGATCACGGCCAAAGCGATATCTGCCGCAAGCCGCGGCCTGGACATCATGGCTTCTGCTCCCTGAGCAGGCGGACATAGACAGCGCCGAAGACCACTCCCAACACAATCAATACCGAAGCAACGGCCGTGCCATAACCAATATCCCCAAATTTGAAGGCCTCCTGGTAGGCCAACACCGGCAAGGTGGTACTGGCATTGGCTGGGCCGCCGGCCGTCATCACCCAAATGAGCGTGAACACGGCCAACGTCTGCAGCGTAATCAGCATCAGGTTGGTGGCGATGCTGCTCCTGATCAGTGGCAACGTGATGAATGCCAGGCGCTGCCAGCCTTGGGCGCCATCCATCAAGGCAGCCTCCGAGACATCCTTTGGCACGTCCGCGAGGGCTGCCCTGTACACAAGCATGGAGAACGCCGTTCCCCGCCACGTGTTCGCCAGGATAATCGCGACAAGTGGGAACGTGTACAGCCAGTCCGGCCCCTGCCCGCCAAAGAAGGCCAGCATCTGATTCAGTGTGCCCTCACGGTTGAAGTACGCATAGGCCGCGAAGGCAGCCACGATCTCCGGGAGTACCCAGGCCGCTACCACCGCCGTTCCCACCCACGAGGAAACTGCCTTATGTGAGCGCGTCATGAGCAGCGCGATAAGTAGTCCGAGCAAATTCTGGCCGAGCACGGCTGAGGCTGCGACGAAAACAACAGTCAGCCATGCCGCCAGTGGAAACGCGTCATCGCTGAACATCCGGACATAGTTCTCCAACCCCACCCACTGTGGATCCCGGGCCGCCCGGCCTGAAAGAGCGGCATTGGTGAACGACGCATAGAAGGACCAAGCCACCGGGGCGAGCAGGAACAACAGGAGCAGGAGAACGGATGGAACAACCGGCAGCAGCCGCAGGTAGCGGCGAATCGTCATTTCCCTGCTGTCATTTCTTTGATGTCATCTCATGCCCGTCATCTGTTGAGGACCTTGTCATCGCCAACAACCTTGCGCACCGTGGCGTCATACTCCGCTGCGGCATCTTCAGGGCTTTGCTTTCCAGTGATGACAGACTCGGTGGCTACCTGGACCGCCGTCGAGATCCTCGGGTAATCGGCGGTGGCAGGGCGGTAATGCGTCACCTTCACCAACTCCGACACGTCCTTCACGAACGTATTCGCCGAAAGGTAGCTCGATTCCTTTGCAACATCCGTGCGCACCGCTATCTGGGAGTTGTTAACGTCAAAGGCCAAGGCATTCTTCTTGTTCAGGGCGGTGGTAAGGAACTTGAAGGCAAGCTCAGCGTTCTTGCTCTTGGCACCAACCGCAAGGGTCCACCCACCGGACATGCTGACGCCACCGGGTTCCTGTCCGTTCCGCGTGGGGAACATGGCCACACCCATGTCCTGCTCGTAGCCTGCCCACTCATAGGGCCCGCCCTTTTGCCAGAACGACGGCGTATACGAGCCTTCCACGGTTGCCGCCAGTTTGCCCTGCGGGAACCACTCGCCAAAGACCTTCTTCCAGACATTGGCGTCGAGGGCTTCAGCCGGGCTCACTGCAAGTTTTTCGTCGTAAAGGGTCTTCAGGAAAGCCAGTGAGTCAGTAAAACCCTGGGAGCCCACCACCCACTTCTTTTCCTTTTCGTCGTACAGCGTGCTGTCAGCCCCGTAGAGGAGTTCGTAGAAGCTCTGCATGACGGTGCCCTCGCCCGTACCCTTGCCGGCGTACATATTGAAGGGAATCACGGTTGGGTCCGAGGCTTTGATGGCACGTGCCGTGGACAGGATGTCTTCCCACGTTTTGGGCTGCCACGGGACCGGAATTCCTGCCTTCTGCAGCACCGCCTTGTTGTACCAGATAGCACGAGTGTCAGTGCCGAGAGGCACTGCGTAAATGCCACCGTCGTCGGCCCGGCCTGCAGCTTTGGCTGCTTCATTGAACTGGGACCAGTCGTCCCACTTTTCCAGATAGCTGTCCAGCTTGAGGAGGTAACCGGCGTCGACGTCGGAACGCACCTTGAACGTGTCCTCATAGAAGACATCCGGCGCGGTGTCCGGGGAGCGCTGGGCCAGAGCGAGCTTGGTGCCGTAGTCGTCATCGTTGGCTTGGATCGGTTCGAGGTTGACCGTCACCGAAGAGTTGGCCGCCTCGAATTCCTTTTTGGCGTCCTGCATCACGGCATCCAGGGCCGTGAAGGAGTCCGATTTCTGGTAGACGATCTTCAGTGTCTTGTTCTCGGCAGTTGGCGGCGTCGAGGAACACGCGGTTGCAGCGACAAGAGCGGCTACGACGGGAAGGACGGTGGCAAACCTCATGGGGCGGCGCATTTATGCTCCAATCGAGTCAACGTGGCGGAGTAGTTAGCCCTCCAGCAGGAGCCGTTGGGCGCGTGGTGCCAGCGTGTGCTCCAGGACGAGGCAGGCTGCACCAATAGCGCCCACATCCTCACCCACACCGGAACCCACAACTTCAATACCGTGGATCATGCGGGCCGCACTGTTTTCAGCGATCAGGCCCGGAACACGCTCCAGGAAGTACTTTGACATCCGCCCCCAGAAAGGACCGCCGAAAACTACGCGTTCCACGTCAAGGGTGTTGGTCACCACCGAGACAGCACGGGCCACGAGAGTGGCTGACTTATCAAGGATGGCGATGGCTTTTTCATCGCCGGCATCGGCTTTGTCACACAACAAGGCATAACGTTCCTGTACCTGCGGGCCATCTGCGTCCTCGCCGTGGCTGTCCAGCACACCGGCCGCCTCGGCCTCAGCCACCAGGACCTGTGGGATACACGAGGACTTCACGCAACCACGGAGCCCGCAGTCACACTGGGGCCCCATCGGATCAACGATGATGTGGCCGATTTCGCCCGCGTTACCGGACGTTCCACGGACCACTTCATCGTTCAGGACAATGCCGCAACCAATACCGGTGCCCATATACATGAAGACGAAACTGCCGGCACCGCTGGCACCGCCGGCCCAGGTTTCGGCCACTGCGGCACTCGTTACGTCCTTGTCCACCAGCGTCTCCAGGCCGGTGGCCTCCGTGAGGGCCTCGCGGATACGCACCCGGTTCCATCGGGTCAATAGCGGCGGCTCCACAACGGACCCTTCATCGAGGTCGATCGGGCCCGGGACGGCAACGCCGAGCCCCGCGATCTTGGATGCGTCCACGCCCGATTCCTCAATGAGGACCTTGATCTGCTGGGCGATGCTCGTGATCACCGCCGCCGGGTCACCACCGGGAGTAGCCATCCGCGAATGCCTGACGACATCGCCCAGGAGGTCCAGGACAACGAACGTGATGACTGCAGGGTCAAGGTGGACGCCCACCGCATACATGCCCGATGGGTTCAGCCGCAGGATGGTCCGCGGCTTGCCTGGGCCAGTACCCTCTTTGCCCGCTTCCACAATCAAGTGCTGGTCTAGCAGGCGGCGGGAAATATTGGAGATGGTCTGGGGGGACAGTCCAACAATCTGTGCCAGTTCAACACGGCTGAGCCCACCCGAGGACCGCCGGATCGCCTCCAGGATGACCGTCAGATTAAAGTCACCCATGCGGGGTAGATTCGTTCCGCGCCTCGGTGTGGGCTGCCGGATCTCAGTCACTGATTCCCCTAGTCGTTTTCGAAAAAACATCATCGTACTTCGTCTTTGTCTGAATCGTACGATACCCATGCTCACACGGGTATGCGCACACGCAGGCAACGGTGTCAGGGCTTGGTAACGATGACACTAAATTCCCGCCTGGAAGCGCGGGACCGGCTCATCCACGACTCCGCGTCACCGTGAACTTCGGGTTCCGGCCCTCCTCCACGGTGGGACCTATAAGCCGCTCAAGGGAGGGACGGTATTGCAGGTGGCTGTTGTACACAGTCCACAGCTCGCCGCCGGGCGCGAGAACGCGGGCGGCCGCTTCGAACATCTTCAGGGCAGCGCCGGCATGCACGCTGGCTCCAAGATGGAAAGGTGGATTCAACAGGACAAGATCCGCAGTGCCTGCATCAAACGTTGACAGTGCGTCGTCGTGGATCACGGAAATCCGGTCTTCCAGTCCATTGGCAGCCGCCGTGGCCATAGCTGATGCCACAGCCGCCGCCGACTGATCAGTTGCTATCAGGCTCGCCCCTGGCTGGTGCCGTGCAAACATCGTGGCAAGAATGCCGGTCCCACACCCCAGATCCACAACCCGTCGCGCTTCCGGCATCCGGTCCAGGAAGGTCAGGAGGTAACGGGTTCCGATGTCAAGGCGTGCACCGGAAAATGCAGCACCATGAGCACAAACCGTGATCCCCAATTCCGGCAGCTGCTCCACAACAGGGTAGGGAGGCTCACTGGAAGCCGGTTTGGGATTGCTGGCCACCAACACCCTGGACTTCTGGCGGGCAAGCTGCGGTTGGACAGATGAGAAATAGCGGTCCAGCACTTTGTTCATACCCAGGGACATGTGCTTGACGCGACCCCCTGCGAGCAGGACCGCATCCGGCGCTGCATAGCGGGCAACGGCGTCGGCGTTTTCCTCCAGCTCCGCCAGCGATTTCGGCAACTGCATGAGCACCAGATTGGCGCCCTCCAAGAGTTCAGCGCCCAATTCGTGGGAACTGAACCGTCCCTGCAGGCCAGCTGCTTCCGCGTTGCGCTGCAGCGCAAGCCTGCCGGTGTAGAGATCCTGGTTAACTCGGACGTGCCCGACGCCGCTCCCCGCCAAAGCGCCCAGCGTCAGGGCACCGTACCGGTCGCCGATGACAACAGCTTTGGTTTGCGGATGGATATGCTCCGAGGCCACCTGAAGCAACAGCCTGTCTGTGGCGTCATATGCCTGAAGGTTGTCCGCCTCGACATCGGGGAACCTGCGCAGCCCACCAAACAACGGCTCCAGTTCCTGTGCGGCCACGATCGCGTTCTCGCTTTCCTTAAATTCGTTCGCTTTAGTGTCTCGACTTCATGCTGCCTCTGGAGGAATGTGGATGATGCAACATGCCAAGCACCTGTTGCCGTATCGGATGGCGAACCCATACCCTGACGGCAGCAGGCACCGGTCCCGCCCCGCCCACGAGCCAGGCCCCGGGACCGCACTTAACCGGCTCCCTCCCTGAGAGCAAACCATGAGTGTCAATGTTGTCACGCAACTCCAAGTGAAGTCACTTAACTCCCCCGACGAAACGCGCAGTCCGGACAAGACAACGGTTGAGATCGTTACTGTCGGAGACTACACAATCGGCCGGACCACCTTTGAACCCGGCTGGACGTGGGACGACTGCATCAAACCTGTAGTCGGAACAGACTCCTGCCAATTGAGCCATGTCGGCTTCTGCGTTTCCGGCGCCCTCGAGGTGGAAACCAACGACGGTGGACAAATCAGCATTTCCGGCGGCGATTCCTACACGATCCCACCGGGACACCACGCCCGGGTAGTAGGCGATCAGCCCTTCCAAGGCATCGAATTCCTCAGTGCGGCCGAGTTCGGCGTCCGCCCGGAATAGGAATCCGGCCCGCTAACCCGCTGATGCAGGCGTCCCGCAAAGGAACCAGAAAGCAAAAGACCCCGCTCACCCGAGCGGGGTCTTTTATCCGAAGTGGAGCTGAGGGGACTCGAACCCCTGACCCCCTGCATGCCATGCAGGTGCGCTACCAGCTGCGCCACAGCCCCGGATCTCGTTGATTTCCGCGGGAAGATTTCCCTTCCCGCCGAAGCAACTCGTCAATACTAACCACAATCCCCCGAGAAGCGAAATCACAGCAGCGTGATGCCCATCACGGGGATCAGCGGGCATTTCTGTCCTGCTGAATCGGCAACCCCGCAGCCGGGGTGCGCTGGATCGCTCCACCGCACCTCCCCCCCAACGGCTGCACGGGAGTCCCCCGGTCCAGACCGGCGACTCCATCTGAAGTCTAGAATCATGGGCAGGATAAACCAAACCGTCCAGTCGGTTTTAGCGAGCTGAATTTATGCGCGGTGGTAGCGTAGTGGGGTCCGGCAGCGCGTTTTTGCTTGCCACCACACCTCGAAATAACTGAGAGGCTCCCCACCGCCCATGCAGCAACGTGCGAAAGACACCCGCCTTTCCGTTATTGAAGGCGCCGCCCATGTCTTCGCAGAAGTTGGGTACGGCAATGCAAGCCTGAGCGACATCACCAAGCGTGCCGGAGTCACCAAGGGAGCACTTTACTTCCACTTCACGTCCAAGCGGGAGCTCGCCCTGGCCGTCATCCAGGAGCAGCACGCGCTGGTCCTCGCGGCGGGTGCGGCCATTGTGGCCTCAAGCGTGCCTGCCCTGGAGAAGATCATTGCGCTCTGCAGGATGTTTGGCCGGCAATTACTGGAAGAAGCGATTGTCCAGGGCGGGATCCGCCTGACGTTTGAAGCATCCGCATTTGATGCCGATATCTCGGGCCCCTACCAGGACTGGATTGACACCGTGGAGAATCTGCTCCGCCAAGCCCAAGCCGAGAGTGCAGTCCGGACCACGCTGGATCCCGCCGCCTTCGCCCGCTACCTGGTTGCTTCCTTCACCGGAGTCCAGATGGTTTCCAACGTCCTCACTGCCCGCACGGACGTACTTCGCCGCATTGACGAGATGTGGGAATTCATGCTGCCGGCACTAGAAGCAGGCGCTGACAGCTAGCAGCCGGGACTCGGCAGCTAGTCGAAACCACACAAAAAAGGTTCTGCCCTTCTTCATCACGAAGAAGGGCAGAACCTCAAGAGTGGAGCTGAGGGGACTCGAACCCCTGACCCCCTGCATGCCATGCAGGTGCGCTACCAGCTGCGCCACAGCCCCATATTCTTGCTGCTTCACGATCAACTCTTCAGTCATCCGCGCAACTTCTCAGCCATCCGCGGCGAAGCAACTCAAATATCTTAGAACAGCGTTTCCGAAAATTCCAAATCGGGCATATTCGGATGCCGGCCCATGTTTAGAGCTCTGATTCCCCTGCTGGCGCGGCCTTTGCGGAGGCGTCATCCCCCAGTTCAAGGTCAACTACAGGGCAGTCCTTCCAAAGGCGCTCAAGGGCGTAGAAAACACGGTCCTCGGCGTGCTGGACGTGGATGACGATGTCCGCGTAGTCCAAGAGCACCCAGCGGCCTTCGGAACGGCCTTCCCGACGAACCGGACGAAGGTCCTGCTTCATCAGTTCTTCCTCGATGCCATCAACGATTGCGTTGACCTGGCGTTCTGTGGGCGCAGAGGCAATCAGGAAGACGTCAGTCAGGGCGAGGCGTTCGCTGACATCGAGGGCAACGATGTCTTCTGCCAGTTTGTCGGCCGCAGCACGCGCGGCGTGACGGGCGAGGGTGATGGATTGTTCATGTGCAGACACGGGACTCCTTGTTGTGGCCGATGGCCTGTAAATGGCGTTAGCCGGGTTCTAGCGAAATTAACCGCTGGTGATCATGATGATGCCGACGATGAGCGCGACAACACCCAGCGCCAGGACGCCGAGCTGCAGCAGCCTGTTGCGCTGGGCCCGGGCCAAGCCGGCCGTGTTGGCGTCCAAAGGGTCAAGCCCATAGGCCGCGCTGGCAGCAATCGGCGGACGCTGCGTTTCTTCAAGCTGTTCGTCGACGGCGACAGGGCGCTTCCGCGCGTTCCTTGCTACAGCCTCGGCACGGGCGAGGACACCCGAACGGCCACGTGTGCCCTTTCCGTTTGCCGGGGCGTTGCCGATACCAAGGGTGGGACCCGATGACGTCACGAGAGGCACGAATGTGGTGCTGGGGCGCTTCATGACCGGGCGTTCAATGCCGGGAACCTTGACGAACTCCAGTGGCGTGACCATGGCAAGGTTGTTGGCAGTGGACGGGCCGACCGAGGCCGCTGCTGCCGGGGCCTTGGCTTCGGCTTGGTTCTGTTCGGCAAGCTTCTGCTTGGCCGCAGCTCGCTTGTTCAGCACCGCAGCACGCTCGGCAAGGGCAATCTGCTGGGCGAGGACTTCAGGATCGACAGCCAGTGGATCTTGCTCGGCAATGTGCTCAAGCTTGGCGGTTTGATTCTGGACCTGGGCAGCGATCAGTTCACGTACCGCGAGTGCCTGCTCCACAGACATTTCAGATTCTGCGGTACCAGTGCCGGCTGCCGAATCGTCGTCGGAACCCTTGGCGCCCGCATCAGGCGCAGCCTTGGCATCCACGGGTTTAGCGGCTGGCTTATCGGCTGGTTTGCCGGGTGCTTTTCCGGACGGTATGGGGACGATGGGGTTGGCAGAGGTGGCTACTTCTGCCTGGAGTTGCTGCAGGCGAAGCTGGCGACGTGTTGGTGGTCCACCGCCGGAGAGCTGCTCTTCCTTGTCTGCGAGCTCCTTGATGGTACGCAGCGCCGCGCGGTCGCGGGCGCGGATCTGGGAGGACCGCTCCTGCGCGGCGACTCCCACTGCGTCTACAGGTGCGTCGGCAACACGACGATTACGACCAGTTACAGCATTCTCCGCTGCGTCCACTACCTGGGGTGGTGTAGCTTCGGCCTGCGGCTCCTGGTTCTCTTCGCGGGCGCGGCGAAGCTCACGCCTGCTGCGTATGGGTCGCTGTTCCTGGCTGCTCATTCAAAACTCATTCAGTACGTGCTTGGTCGTCTGATCCGGATAATGCCGGGGCCAGCTCCCCTGCCCCTGGCTGCCCTGGCCCTGATGGCTGGGTCCCAGAGTCCGCGGCGTACAGACCATACTTGGCGATGTACTGCACCACGCCATCGGGCACGAGGTACCAGACGGGGTTCCCGGCACCTACGCGTGTTCGGCAATCCGTTGAAGAAATCGCCATAGCTGGAACTTCCAGGAGGCTGACGTCTTCCCTGCCCATGCCGTCCAGTTCGTGGCCAGGGCGCGTGACACCAACGAAGTGCGCCAAAGACCAGAGTTCGTCAACGTCCTTCCAGGACAGAATCTGGGCCAAGGCGTCAGCTCCTGTGATGAAGAACAGATCAGCGTCGGGTCGCTGGGCCCTCAGATCGCGCAGGGTGTCGATGGTGTAAGTGGGTCCGGGGCGGTCAACATCAACCCGGCTCACCGTGAACCTCGGGTTTGACGCCGTGGCGATCACGGTCATCAAATAGCGATGCTCGGGTTTACTGACCTGCTTGCTGGACTTCTGCCAAGGTTGGCCAGTAGGCACGAAAACGACTTCGTCGAGATCGAACTTGGCGGCAACCTCACTTGCAGCCACAAGGTGGCCGTGATGGATGGGATCAAAAGTTCCACCCATCACGCCCAGCCGGAGCCTGCGCTCCGACTCCCCGCGCGGAGTTGCGGCGATAATGTTAGTGGCCCTGCTTGTGGGTGTGCTTGTTCGGGTGCTGGCGGTGCGGATCCGAGTGCTCTTCTACAGCCTCGTGACGGTTGCCGAGGTTGGTGTAGGAGAGAGCAACGAACATCAAAACCAGCAGGAGAGCAAACATGCTGACTCCGAAGACCCACGGCTCGGCCCAGAGCGGGGCGGGCGCTTCGTGGCCGCCTTCTGTTTGGGCTGCTATGGACGTGGCGATCTGCTGAAACAGCATCTTCTCCCCTAGTTGGTTCTCAAGGATTTTCGACGGCGGGACTCCCCGCCGTTCCGGACTTCTGTTCTATGTTACCGCGTAGCTAGCTGCGGATCTGGCCTTCGCCTTGGACGATCCACTTGGTTGTGGTGAGTTCCGTGAGGCCCATGGGCCCGCGGGCATGCAGCTTTTGGGTGGAAATGCCCACTTCTGCTCCGAGCCCGAGCTCGCCACCGTCGGTGAAACGTGTGGAAGCGTTGACGATGACGGCAGCCGAGTCGATTTCAGCGATGAATCTTTCGGCGTTGGCCAGGTTGTTCGTCAGGATCGCTTCGGTATGTCCGGTGGTCCACTTTCGGATGTGATTAACGGCATCATCAAGGTTGTCCACCATGGCTACAGCGAGGTCCAGGTCCATGTACTCGGTGGCCCAATCGTCGTCGTCGGCCGGAACGGTTTCAACGTCCTTGCCCAAGGCGGCGGCAATCCGCTCATCCACGTGGAGCCTGACTCCGGCAGAGCGAAGTGCAGCGGCAACGGCAGGCAGCACGGTGGAGCCCGAGTGGACGAGGAGGGTCTCGACGGTGTTGCAAACGCTGGGACGCTGCGTTTTCGCATTCAAGAGAATGTCAACGGCCATCTCTTCATTTGCCGATTCGTCGATGAAGATATGTACATTGCCTTCACCCGTTTCAATGACAGGCACGGCAGAGTTGGTCACGACAGTCTGGATAAGGTCCCGTCCACCGCGGGGAATCAGAACGTCAACGCGGCCACGGGCACGCATGAGCACGTTGGCGCCCTCACGGCCGTACTGGTCCACGGTCTGAACGGCATCGGCAGGCAGGCCTACCGAATCCAGAGCTTCCCGAAGAATCTGCACCAAGGCCTCGTTGGTGTTCGCAGCTGCCGATCCGCCACGCAGGATGACGGCGTTTCCGCTCTTGAGCGCCAGCCCGGCAATATCCACCGTGACGTTGGGGCGCGCTTCATAAATAGCGGCAACAACGCCCATGGGGACATTGACCTGGCGCAAGCGCAAGCCGTTGGGAAGGGTTTGGCCGCGGACTACGTTACCGACGGGATCCGGCAGGCCGGCCAGGTTCTCCAAAGCCGCAACCAAGCCATCAATGCGGGCAGGCGTCAATGTCAGCCTGTCCAGGAGTGCGGCAGACGTACCATTGGCACGGCCTGCGGCGACGTCCTTCGCGTTTGCTTCCAGCACGTGCTTCCGGCGCTCCTGAAGAGCGGTCCCGATGGCACGCAGGGCGCGATCCTTCCAGGCCCGGTTGGCCTGTCCCATGCGTCGGGCAGCCTTGCGGGAACGGTCTGCAATCGCGTGCACCGCGGTTTGGACGTCTTCCGGTGACAACGGAACGCCGCCTGCCACAGGGCTCTCCGGCGTCTGGCCGGCGGCACCGGAAACGTCGGAAATCACAGGGGCGTCAGGGGTCAGCGCTTCAGTCATGTTCCAAGTTTAGATGAGCGGGCGGCCCGAAGGAGTACGAGGTCGTCAACATGAACAACTTCGCGGTCGTAACCCCTGCCCATCGCCTGCCCAAGCTCCTGTGTGGTGCGGCCAAGCATGCGGGGAAGCTCTTCCGAGGAATAGTTCACCAGGCCACGCGCCACAACGGTCCCGTCCGAGGCCACCATTTCCACAGGGTCACCGGCTTCAAAATCACCGCTGATGTCCGAAATGCCCGCAGGAAGGAGTGACCTGTGCCGGTCGCGCACGGCTTTCACCGCGCCGTCGTCGAGCATCAGGCGCCCGTGAACCGTTGCCAGGTGCGCCAACCACAACAGGCGCACAGGCTTGCGATTGCCGTTCACGGCGAACCACGTTCCCACGTCCTCCCCCGCAAGGGCTGCTGCGGCGTTCGCCGTGGACGTCACCAAGGCGTGGATGCCCGAGCCCGCGGCAATGGACGCTGCCTCCACCTTGGTCATCATGCCACCGGTGCCCACACCTGCTTTGCCCGCCTTGCCAATGGTCACGTCTTCGAGGTCCTGCGGACCGCGAACCAAGGCGATCCGCTTGGCGCCATGGGAGGGCGGACCGTCGTAGAGGGCATCGACGTCGGAGAGCAACACGAGCGCGTCGGCGCGGACCAGGTGGGCCACCAAAGCCGCGAGGCGGTCGTTGTCGCCAAAGCGGATCTCGTGGGTTGCGACGGTGTCGTTCTCATTGACGACGGGAACGACGCCAAGATTCAGCAAGCGATCCAGGGCCCGGAACGCGTTGGTGTGCTGCGTCCTGCGCATGAGGTCGTCAGCCGTCAGCAGGACCTGGCTGACCGTGACCCCATGCGCGCTGAAAGCTTGCGTATAGCGCGCCATCAGCAGGCCCTGCCCCACGCTGGCCGCAGCTTGCTGCGTCGCAAGATCTTTCGGGCGCTTGGCCAGCCCCAGCGGAGCAAGGCCAGCTGCAATAGCACCCGAAGAAACGAGGATGATTTCAGTGCCTGCGTTTCGCTTGTCCGCCAGCGCATTAACCAGCGAGGTCAGCGATTTCTCGGAGATGCCACCCTTGATACTGGTCAGCGAGGACGAGCCAACTTTGACCACAATCCTCTTGGCAGTGGCCAGGGCCTGGCGCTCAAGAACCTCTTCGTTCGGAATTTCGACGGTCCTAGTCGTCATCACCGGTATCCAGGTTGCCTTCCGTCACAGGCTGGGCACGACGGCGGCTGACGGACTCAGTCCAGATGCCTGCCTTGCGCTCGGCTTCCAGTTCGGCGCGGGCAGCAGCCTTGGCTTCGCGGCGCTCAAGCTGTTCATCGCGCTTCTGTGAACGCGTGGGACGGTCGCCGATGTCGGCAACGCGGATGTCGGTACCGCGGGGAGTAGCCAGCAGTTCGGCACCGGCCATCATGGTGGGCTCCCAGTCGAAGACCACGCCATCGTCCTCACCGATGACCACGGTATCGCCAGGCTTGGCGCCAACCTTGAAGAGCTCAGTCTCGACGCCGAGCTTGGCCAGGCGATCAGCCAGGTAGCCGATGGCTTCCTCATTGGTGAAGTCGGTCTGCTTGACCCAGCGGACAGGCTTCTCGCCGAGGACGCGGAACAATGGCTCGAGGTTCTTCTCCTCGCGGCGGATCCGGAATCCGCTCTCGTTGACGGCGCGGGGACGAAGGACAGGCGGGGCAACCTTGGGAGGCGCAGTCTCAACGGCGTCCCGTGCAGCCTTGACGATCTCTGCCATGGCGAAGCCAAGCTGGCGCAGGCCTTCATGGCTGGTTGCCGAGACT
Organism: Arthrobacter sp. 21a14; assembly: GCA_050627125.1. GTDB lineage: Bacteria > Actinomycetota > Actinomycetes > Actinomycetales > Micrococcaceae > Arthrobacter. Next base: position 3,863,657 of record CP192487.1, read on the forward strand.
TCGAAGACCCGGTAGCCGCGTGCTTCGAGTTCCGGACGAACGAACTCAGCCATGTCCTTGCCGTCAGGAAGGTCCACCTTGTTCAGGACAACAAGCTTGGGACGTTCGTTCAAGGGCACAACCTCGCCGTCGACGCCGGCGTAGCTCATGTCAACGGCGTACTTCTCGAGTTCCGCCTCGATGATGGCGAGATCGGAGAGGGGATCACGGTCCGATTCCAGGGTTCCGCAGTCCAGGACGTGAACCAGGGCCGCGCAGCGCTCGACGTGGCGCAGGAAGTTGTGGCCAAGGCCCTTGCCCTCGCTGGCGCCTTCGATCAGTCCGGGCACATCGGCGATGGTGAAACGGATCTCGCCAGCCTGGACGACGCCAAGGTTGGGAATGAGGGTGGTGAAGGGGTAATCGGCGATCTTGGGCCGGGCAGCTGACATCGCTGCAATGAGGCTGGACTTTCCTGCGGACGGGAATCCGACCAAGGCGATATCGGCGATGGACTTCAGCTCCAGGACGATGTCGCTGGATTCGCCTTCGATGCCAAGCAGCGCAAAGCCGGGTGCACGGCGCTTCTGGGAGGAAAGTGAAGCGTTTCCGAGGCCTCCCTGGCCACCTGCAGCCGCAACATACTCCGTGCCCTCGCCAACGAGGTCAGCCAGCACTTCGCCGTCCTTGGTCTTCACCACGGTGCCGTCCGGCACGGGAAGGATCAAGGTTTCGCCGTTCTTGCCGCCGCGCCAATCGCCCATGCCAGGGCCACCGTTGGTGGCGTGGCGGTGGGGGGCGTGGTGATAATCCAGCAGGGTGGTGGTCTGCGCGGACACCCGAAGGATGACGTCTCCACCATTGCCACCATTGCCACCGTCAGGTCCGCCGAGTGGCTTGAACTTTTCCCGCTTGACAGAGACACAGCCGTGGCCGCCGGTTCCGCCGGATACGTGCAGGACTACCCGGTCTACAAAGCTCGCCACGTGAATCTCCTCTTGCTGTTGCCAGCGCTGTTGCAAAAACCAGAGCGCCATAAGCGCCCTAATCGATTGTAATGCGGTTAAAAGAACGGTGGAGCGGGCCGTTTGGCCCGCTCCACCGGTTCAGAACTTGTTGTTACTCTGCAGCTGCAGCAGCAACGATGTTCACTACGCGACGGCCGCGGCGAGTACCAAACTCAACCGCACCGGCCTCGAGTGCGAACAGGGTGTCGTCGCCACCGCGGCCGACGCCTGCACCGGGGTGGAAGTGGGTTCCACGCTGGCGAACGATGATTTCGCCTGCGGAAACTACCTGGCCACCGAAACGCTTGACGCCGAGGCGCTGTGCGTTGGAGTCACGACCGTTGCGAGTGGAGCTCGCGCCTTTTTTGTGTGCCATGTGAAATGCCTGCCTCTAAATTTCTGGGGAAACTGAAAATCTGAACAGAGTAACGAAAGTTACTTGATGCTCGTGATCTTGATCTTGGTCAGTTCCTGACGGTGACCCTGGCGCTTCTTGTAGCCGGTCTTGTTCTTGAACTTCTGGATGACGATCTTGGGACCGCGAAGGTCCTCAAGGATCTCAGCCGTGACCGTGACCTTGGCCAGGTCCGCGGCAGCGGACGTGACCTTGTCGCCGTCAACCAGGAGCAAGGCGGGCAGCTCAAGCGTGCTGCCGGCTCCACCGGGGACGCGGTTAAGCGTTACGTAGTCTCCAACGGAAACTTTTTCTTGGCGGCCGCCTGCGCGGACAATCGCGTACACCACTTGGGTACTCACTTCTCTCGACGTTTCTTACTAAATTTGCGTGCGGAACCTTGAACCGGAATCAGGCTTGGTTCGCGCTGTGCCTCAACGCCGTGGACTTCAGATCGAAGCCCGCGAGTCATCCCATGAACAATTCCAAGGGGCATAACCCAAGTGTTGGCGTAAGCACCGAAGATCAAGATTACGCTAGTTTGACCTTCAGCTGCAAATGAGGCCGGGTCCGGAGGCTATCGGGTGACTTGCGTCACCAGTTGTAACGGACTCTCCCGGCACCGTGCCCATACAGCCTACAGGATTTGCGCGGGGATACTGCGGTTTGGCCCGCGACGCGCTGGAGCTTTGTGAATTTGTTCCACGCGGCAAGCTCGGAAGCCCTGCTCAGGCGAAGAGCCTGGGGGCATCAAAGAAGGCAGTTTCGTAGCGGCAGGACTGGGCGAAGGCGTCAACCATGGCCTTGCGTTCCTGCACAGTGGCGCCAACTGCCGCAGCATCGGTAAAGTCGATCGCCTTCCGGGTTGCGGCAGCAAACTCTTCATCCGCGTACGTCTTCAACCATGCGGCGTAAGGGTGGTCGCTGGGAGCGCCTCTTTGGACATACGCCGCGTGAAGTTGCTGCCCTACCTCCGCGTACAGCCAGTAGCAGGGCAGGATTGCCGCCAGCAAAACGGCGTAACTGCCCGAAGCCGACGTCGCCAGTAGATGGTCCACGTACGACCTTGTCACGGGTCCGGTCTCTGTCGAAGCCGGACGCGTGCTCAGCCAGTCCCGGTGGAGCTCGGACTCCACTTCAAGGCAGAGTTGCGATGACTTTGCCCAGAAGAGCTGCTCTTCTTCAGTGGGGGCAAGTGCACCTGCGCGCGCCAAAACCCGGGAGTAGCCGTTCAGGTAGATGGCATCCTGGGCGAGGTAATAGTTGAACTGGGGCTCCGGAAGACGCCCGGACTGCAGGCCCTGAATGAAGCCGAGGCCGTAGATTGCGTCCAATTCCGGTGCAGCTTCGGCCCACAGCCGCGCGGCAAAGTCGCCGGACTTCCCTGCAGGATTCAGCGCCGGCTCCATGTGGTGGAAGTGGTGGACCGGCCCGCTGCCCTTGCCTACCTCGAGCCGGTCGGCCGCCGTCAGGGCCTGCAGCAGCCACGGCTTGACCTCTCGGAGTGATGCCTCCCAATCGTCCCTGCGGGCTTGGACCGTGGCCAATGCCGAGGAGAGTGAGCACCCCGTTCCGTGGCTGTTCCTGGTATCCACTCGGGGCCCAGGCACCTCGATGACGTCCTGCCGAAGCAAGCCACTCGTATTGACCAGCGCATCCGGACAGTCGTTTCCTGCCAAATGGCCGCCCTTCACCAAAACCGTCGTTCCACACTCAGCAGCCAGTCGCTTGCCTTGGTCAAGCGCCGTGGCCCAATCCCGGGCTTCGGGCTCACCCAACAACATCGCCAGTTCGGGAAGGTTTGGCGTGATGAGATCCGCCAACGGCAAGAGGCTGCGCAAAGATGCTTCTGCGCTCTCACGCAGAAGACGGTCGCCACTGGTGGCCACCATCACCGGGTCAAGGACCACGACGGCGGGACGCACCTCTTCGAGCCAGTTACGGACTTCGTCGATGACGGCCGCGTCACCCAACATCCCGATCTTGACTGCATCAATGTCAATATCGCTGCTGATCGCGTCCAGTTGCTGACGCAGGAACTCCACAGGCGGAACATGGACTGCGCTGACGCCCAGGGTGTTCTGGGCCGTCAAAGCTGTGATGGCAGCCATGCCATAGCCGCCGTGCGCTGCGATGCTCTTCAGGTCTGCCTGGATTCCGGCGCCGCCAGAAGGATCCGAGCCGGCAATGCTGAGCACCCGCGGATGTGGCCGGGCCGGGACTGCTCCGATACCAGCGGGGTAGACAGGGTAGACAGCGGAATTCGACGATGAAGCCATGGTGGACATCCCTTCGCCGGTGCTAACCGGACAGGTTCAACGGGTCTGGATCTCAGCCAGGCCCATCGCCCGGCACCCCGTGTCAGTTTCCTAGCGTAGCCCGGAAGCCCCCCGGCCCGGGAACCGGAGGGCCTCGGGGAATGGATGTGACTGTCAACAACAAAAGAGTCCCGCAGCATCCGCCGTAAACGGATGCTGCGGGACCCTGTCAGTGCCTACAACTCGGAAGCAGGAACTCCCACCCCAAGGATGATGGGCTCGTCAGCTACCTTCTTTTTGGCAGGCTCTTCCGCTGCCGGCGCCTTGGCTTCATGGGCCGATCCACCTGCGGCGGCAGCAGTTACATCGTGGTGTTCCACACTGGTTTCGTTTGCGGAACCCTGCGCCCTGCTGGCACTGCGGTTCCTTCGGCCGCGACGGCCACGGGAACGCGATGAATGATCGTGCTCATCGGTAGTGACAGCAGAAGCGCTGCCCGGGGAAACGGCGGAAGCAGTCGCGGGTTCGGACACCGAAGTCCTCGGCTCTTCCTCAGCAGCCGGTGCGGCGCCGAGGTGCGAAAATGCCTCGGCCAACAGGTCCAGGCTCATGGCCGGCTTACCGGCAGGTGGTTCCTCATGGTGTTCCACAAACGGAAGAGCCACTTCTTCGCCACCAAAACGCAGAACAGGAGTGGAGCGTGCTTCCCGGACCGCAGCCTCATGACTGGCGGCATCAGGTGCAGCCGGTACCCCGGCATCGCCGGTTGCAGCTTCAGGGGCGGATTCATCGGTATGACCCTGCTGGCCTGCTGCGCGGGCCAGCTCCTCCGCACGGTGAACCTCGTCATCGTGCAAGTGGGCGGCATGCGCTGCAGCGGCTATGGTGGCAAGAGCTGCCCTGGTCGCCTCAGCCTTCGCCTGGCGGGCCGGGTCCACGGACTCCGTGGCTGCCGGAGCCACGGGGGCGGCAGGCGTGCTGTGGACCGTAGGGGCAACTTCGGTCATTGCCGGTCCCCCACCCTTGCCGCGGCGACGCTTGCGATCAGTGCGCGCAGCAGGCTGTTGGGTGGGTTCGGCGTGCGGACGGTGGTGCTCGGCGGCAACGACGTTGGCGCGTCGGTGTTCCACGGGCTCATCGTGGGTGACGACACCACGCCCGGCACAGTGCTCGCACTGTTCACCAAACACCTCAAGAAGGCCTGTTCCCATGCGCTTGCGCGTCATCTGCACCAGGCCCAGCGACGTCACTTCGGCCACTTGGTGCTTGGTGCGGTCACGGCCAAGGCATTCCACCATTCGGCGGAGCACCAGGTCGCGGTTCGATTCGAGGACCATGTCAATGAAGTCGATGACGATGATGCCACCGATATCGCGCAGGCGAAGCTGGCGAACCACTTCCTCGGCCGCTTCAAGGTTGTTCTTGGTGACGGTTTCTTCCAGGTTTCCACCGCTGCCGGTGAACTTACCCGTGTTGACATCCACCACGGTCATGGCTTCTGTGCGGTCGATGACCAGGGAACCACCAGACGGAAGGAAAACCTTGCGTTCCAGTGCCTTGTGGATCTGTTCGTCGATCCGCCAGGCAGCGAAAATGTCCTGGTCCTTGGTCCACTTCTCAAGGCGGCCCACCAAATCGGGAGCAACGTAGGTGACGTAAGCCTCGATGGTGTCCCAGGCGTCGTCGCCGGAAACGATCAACTTGGAGAAGTCTTCGTTGAAGACATCCCGGACAACCTTGATAGTGAGGTCAGGTTCTCCGTACAGCAGCTCCGGAGCCAGCACCTTGGTGGAGGACGCCTGCCCTTCAATGCCTTCCCACTGCGCGCGCAGACGGTTGATGTCGTGCGTCAGTTCTTCCTCGGATGCACCTTCAGCGGCTGTGCGCACAATGACGCCGGCGTTCTCCGGTAAGCGGTCCTTGAGGATGCGCTTGAGGCGGTTGCGTTCGACGTCGGGCAGTTTGCGCGAGATACCGGTCATGGAACCGCCCGGCACGTACACAAGGTAGCGGCCCGGCAGGGAAATCTGGCTGGTGAGGCGGGCGCCCTTATGGCCAACGGGGTCCTTGGTAACCTGCACCAGGACGGAATCACCGGACTTCAGCGCATTCTCGATCCGGCGCGGCTGGCCCTCAAGGTTCACTGCGTCCCAGTTCACTTCACCGGCATACAACACCGCATTGCGGCCCCGTCCGATGTCAACAAAAGCAGCCTCCATGGATGGCAGAACATTCTGGACCTTGCCCAGATACACATTGCCAATGAGGGAGTCCTGCTGGGTCTTGGACACAAAGTGCTCGGCCAGTACGCCGTCTTCAAGGACCGCGATCTGGATTCTGTCGTCGCGCTGGCGGACGATCATCTGGCGATCCACGGACTCGCGGCGGGCAAGGAACTCAGCCTCTGTAATCACCTGGCGGCGGCGTCCGGTCTCCCGGGATTCGCGGCGGCGCTGCTTCTTGGCCTCAAGCCTGGTGGAACCCTTAACGCTGGTAACCCGGTTTGACGGGGCCGTCTCAGTGATCGGGCGGGGCGCGCGGACGCGGGTCACCGTGTTGGGCGGGTCATCGTCAGAGCCGCCCGTCAGTTCGAGATCCTGGTCACCGCGGCGACGACGCCGACGACGACGCGACGTGACGCCCTCTTCGAGCGCCTCCGCTGCCGGAGCATCTTCTTCATCCTCAGTCTCGGCGCCGTCTTCGGACTCGGTCTCATCCCGTTCTGTTCCGCGGCGGCCACGGCGGCCGCGGCTCCGGCGACGACGACGGCTGCTGGAATCCTCCAACTCATCAGTTGAGCTGGTTTCCGGAGTTTCTTCTTCAGCCTCTTCGGCCTTTTCCTCGACCGCCGGACGTGCCACGGTGCTGAGGTCAGGGGCCTGGAAGATCATGGACGTAATGGACACCGGCTCCAGGAACAACGACGTTGAACCGGGGGCGGACTCCTCGGGTGCTTCAGCTTCTTCCTCGGCGGGAACGGCGTCCGGGGTGGCCGGCGCAGGCTGGGACGCGGCGTCCGGCGTCGTGATTTCTTCAGTGGTTTCCACAGCGGCTGCAGGCGTCTCAGCGGCCGTTGCGTCAACGTCCTTGGGCTTGGCAGTCCGACGACGGCGGACCGGCTTTTCAGGGGCAGGTTCGGCATCGGTTTCCGGCTGGGACGCTACTCCGGCTTGGTCGTCAAAACCGGGGAGGGGCTCGGCAGGCACTGTTGTCTTGCGCGCGCGGCTACGGCGCGCCGGCGCCTTGACAGCTGCTTCGGTCGGTTCAGTACCGGTGGGTTCGCCGGCTGCTTCTTCAGTAGCGGCTGTTTCGACCGCCTTGGGCGCAGCCTTGCGCCGTGTCCGGGTGGTCTTCTTGGGCGCTTCCGCAGTTTCCGCGGTAGCTGCCTCGTCATTAACGGCTACAACCTGGTCATTATCCATATGTGGCAACACTCCTGCCCCAGCGACGCCGCCACATCCGGCGCCCAGTGGGGCAATTATTTGTCAAAACCCTCAGGCGTTGACAGAAGTCGGTAGTATTCCTTCCGGTTCGCACCATCATTGGGGTGCGGCAGCCCTGGAAGGCCGGTGGCTTTGCTCTGAAACCCGTTGTTCTGCTGCCACAACCAGGTGCCGTCCATTGTCATGGCGGGCAAGCCGAGGATCACGTGATCCAGGCAGGCCCTGCTCATGCTGGCGGTCTTGGGAACAAGTCACCGGACCGGATTCCGAATGTGGATCGGCTTCCGGCCATGTTCATTCTCTCACACCCCTGCACATTCGAAGCGTAGGAGACTGTGTCGCACGGTGGGGAAAGTGCCTGCACAAGCTGGGGACCACGTCCAGCCTCCGGCGTTACAATCCTCACAAGAGCCGTTCCCGGACTGGCCGGGTCATTGTCGAAAAGGATTGCGTCCGCGATGCCAAGCACCGCCAGGGGAAACCTGGCCAATCAAGCCTCCACCCCTGCGGGTGGGAAGACCACGGAGCCAGGATTGCAGCGCGCGGCCCGGCCCGACTATGTGCCTAATTCCCTGCCTGATTCCCTGGCCAAGGCCGTGCAGGACAAGCCATTTGCCTGGCTCCTGCTGATCACCGGCGTCATCGGCTGGCTGGCTTCGGGGGCATTGGTCCTTGAGAAGCTGGAGGTACTCAAGGACCCCAACCACATCACGCTCTGCGATGTGAATCCGTGGGTTTCCTGCGGAGCCGTGATGCAGACACCGCAAAGCTCCGTTTTCGGGTTCCCCAACATGTTCATCGGGATCGTGGCCTTTGCGGTGATCATCACCACTGCCATGGGACTCCTGGCCGGGGCAAGGTATTCACGCGGGTACTGGCTGGGCTTGCAGGCAGGCGTAACCCTCGGTTTCGCTTTTGTTGTGTGGCTGTGGTCTCAGGCCCTGTATGTCATCAACGTGCTGTGCCCGTTCTGCATGGTGGTGTGGGCAGTCATGATCCCCATGTTCGTCTGGGTGACCATCCGCAACATCTCCCATGGAGTCATCAAAGCCCCGCCTGCACTGGCCAAGGTCCTGGGCGACTCCGGATGGATCGTTGTGGCACTGCTGTACGTAGCTGTCATCGCCACGATCTTCTTCGCCTTCATCCACGTCTTCGCGGGTACCTCGGGCTACTGAGCCAGATCCTTAAGGAAAAAGTTAGGGCCAATGTTCATGGCGAACATTGGCCCTAACTGTTAACTCGGCGAGGCGTAGTTAGTTCGCGAACCAGATCTTGATCTCACGCTCGGCGGAGTCAACAGAGTCCGAGCCGTGGACGAGGTTCTGCTGGACTGCCAGGCCCCAATCACGGCCGAAGTCGCCGCGGATAGTGCCCGGTGCCGCAGTAGTGGGGTCAGTGGTGCCCGCCAAGGAGCGGAAACCCTCGATCACGCGGTGGCCCTCAAAGACAGCCGCAATGACCGGGCCGCTGAGCATGAATTCCACCAGTGGCTCGTAGAACGGCTTGCCTACGTGTTCTTCGTAGTGCTGCTCCAGCAGCTCGCGGGTCGCGTTGACCTTCTTCAGCTCAGCCAAGGCGTAGCCCTTGGCTTCGATCCGGGCGAGGATGCTTCCGCTAAGGTTGCGGGCGACGCCGTCGGGCTTGATCAGGACAAGGGTCCGTTCAATGCTCACAGTTGCTCCAATGTGATGGGCGGGTGGGTTTCCCAGCCAGTTTACGGGGTTTCCGGACCTGCCTCATCACTGTGCGTTGCATCCCATTCAGCCTGTTCCCGGTCCCGCTGTGCCACTTCACGGTCGATCCTCATCCCCGTCCGGATGCCGTACCACCAGCAGATGGCGAAGAGGACACCGACGATGAACATCATGGGCTCCGCGATCCCTGTCAGGATCAGGAGGAGCTGCAGCCCCCAGCCGAGGCCGATTCCCCAGGGCTTGGACAACACGGCACACGCAAGGACAAGGACTACGCTGAGCGTGATGCCCACGCCCAGGATGATTCCAGGAGCCACTTCGCCACGCTTTAAGCCAAATACCACCAACGTGCCGAAGAAGGCTACGAAGGCTTCAAGCAACAGCACGGTGGATGCGAACATCACCTTGGTGGACCGGCGCTTTTTGGGCATGCCGGGGCGCCATTCACGCTGGGCCTTGGTCAGCTTTGCCACGGTCAGGCACCTTCCTTGCCAAGCAGGATGCGTGCCTCGGCCACCAGGGTGATGGAGCCGGTGACCAGGACGCCGCCGGAAAGGTCATCATTGGACTCGGCGCGTTCAACGGCCCACTCCAGGGCATCATCAAGTTTCTCGGCGATGTGGACGTTGTCCTCGCCAAAGCCAAGATCGACGGCGAGTTCGGCCAGTTCCGCTGCAGGGACGGCCCGCAGCGAGTTGGACTGGGTGAAACAGAACTCCTCCGCCAGGTCCCCGAGCTGCTCCTTCAGGGTCTTCAGGATCTCCTCGGCGTCCTTCTCCCGGAGTACTCCCACGACCACCACGAGCTTGCTGAAGCTGAAGGCCTCATGGATGGCCTCCGCAGAGACGCGGATCCCTTCGGGGTTGTGGGCGGCATCCACCACGATGGTGGGTGCTGTCCGCACCACTTCAAGGCGGCCAGGGGACGTCACATTGCCGAAGGCTTCCTTCAGGACATCTATATCGAGTTCTTTCTCGCCTCCCCCGAAGAACGCTTCCAGTGCGGCTACAGCAACGGCGGCATTCTCTGCCTGGTGGGCACCATGCAGGGGCAGCAGGAGGTCCTCATACCGACCTGCCAGGCCTTGGACCGTCAGGACTTGTCCGCCCACCGCTACGCTGCGAGACTCCACGCCAAACTCAACACCCTCGAAGCGGAACGGTACGTCCACCTCGCGGGCTTTTTCCAACAGCACCTGGGCAGCGTCCACCGGCTGTGCAGCGCTCACCAGGAAGCCACCGGGTTTGATGATGCCGGCCTTCTCATAAGCGATGTCCTCGGTGGTGTCGCCCAGGAGATCCGTGTGGTCCAGGGAAATCGGCGTGATAACAGAGACTTGGCCATCGCCCACGTTGGTGGCATCGGTAATGCCGCCCAGGCCAACTTCAATGACCGCCACATCCACGGGCTGGTCAGCGAAAATCGCGAAGCCAAGGATTGTCACGCACTCAAAGTACGTAAGCCGGGGCTGGTTCTCAGCTATGAGCTCGTTGTCCACGATTTCCAGGTACGGCCGGATCTCATCCCAGATCCGAACAAACGTCGCATCTGATACGGGCTCACCATCAATGCTGATGCGCTCGGTGACTTTTGAAAGGTGCGGGCTGGTGTAACGGCCTGTGCTCAACCCGTGGGCACGAAGGCCAGCCTCAATCATGCGGGCCGTGGAGGTCTTGCCGTTGGTTCCCGTGATGTGGATGATCGGGAAAGCCTTATTGGGCTCCCCCAACACATCCATGGCCCTGAATAGCGGCGCCAACCGGGGTTCCATCTTGTTTTCAGGTGCACGGCCAAGAAGTTCGGCGTACACGCTTTCCACTGAGAATTCGTCGGTCATGATTCAGGCCCCTGCCTTTGCTACGGTGACGCGCGGTTCCTCGGCGCTGGAGAGAAGGACTTCCAATTCCAGGGACAGCGTCTCAGTCTTGACGAGCTCAGCGTTGGCTTCCAGCGCATCAATGACGTCCTGCTGCGCCTGGACAGACGTGCGGATGCGGTCGCTGACGTTCAGTCCAGCATCCTTGCGTGCTTGCTGGATGGCACGAACCATGTCCCGGGCCAGTCCTTCCGCGGCAAGTTCGGGAGTGACCTCGGTGTTCAGGACGACGAATCCACCACCGGGGAGCACCGAGACGGCCTTCTGGGCGGCAGCACCGCCGTCGGACGTTTCTCCCACCACAGTCTCCAGGCTGTATTCATGCGGCTCAAGCTCGAGTCCCCCAGCCACCACCACGCCGGAATCGTTCACGGACCAGTCACCGGACTTGGACCCCTTGATGGCCTGCTGCACGTTTTTGCCGAGGCGCGGACCAGCAGCCCGGGCGTTGACCACCAGTTTCTGCTCGATGCCGAATTCCTCCGGCGAAGCCGAAGCAGCGTCCAGCAAGCGGACGGAGCGAAGGTTCAGTTCATCAGCGACGACGGCGGCGAAGCCTTCCAGCGCATCTGCACCAGGTGCCACCACCGTCAGTTCCTGGAGCGGCAGGCGGACCCGCAGGTTAGCGGCCTTGCGCAGGCTTGAACCGGTGGAGCAGATCTGCTGCACGCGGTCCATTGCTTCAACCAGTTGCGGGTTGGACGGGAACAGCGAAGCATCAGGCCAGTCAGCCAGGTGCACAGAGCGGCCACCTGTCAGCCCGCGCCAGATCTCCTCGGTCACCAGCGGCAGCAGGGACGCCGAGACCCGGCAAACAGCTTCCAACGCCGTGTACAAGGCATCGAAGGCGTCTTCGTTCTCGTCGAAGAAGCGCTGGCGGCTGCGACGAACGTACCAGTTGGTGAGCATGTCCAGGTAGCTGCGGAGTTCATCGCAGGCCCCGGAGATGTCGTAAGAATCCAGGCTTTCGGTCAGGCTGCGGACGAGGTCCCCCGTGTTGGCCATCAAATACTGGTCCAAGGTGTCGGAGTAGCCGTCGTAGCGCAGCTTGGCCTCGTACCCAGCGCCGCCGTTGGCAGCGTTCGTGTACAGCGTGAAGAAGCTGTACACGTTCCACAGCGGCAAGATGACCTGACGGACGCCGTCGCGGATGCCTTGCTCGGTGACCACCAGGTTACCGCCGCGAAGGATCGGGCTGGACATCAGGAACCACCGCATGGCGTCGGACCCGTCACGGTCCAGGACCTCGGAAACGTCCGGGTAGTTCCGCAGGCTCTTGGACATTTTTTGGCCGTCGGAGCCCAACACAATGCCATGGCTGATGACGTTGCGGAAAGCGGGACGGTCAAACAGCGCCGTGGACAGGATGTGAAGCATATAGAACCAGCCGCGGGTCTGGCCGATGTACTCCACGATGAAGTCCGCAGGGTTATGGGTGTCGAACCATTCCTCGTTCTGGAACGGGTAGTGCACCTGGCCGTAGGGCATGGAACCGGAGTCGAACCAGACGTCCAGGACGTCTTCGACCCGGCGCATGGTGGATTGCCCCTCAGCCGGCGTACGGGGGTCGTCCGGGTTGGGGCGCGTCAACTCATCGATGAAGGGCCTGTGCAGGTCCACTTGTCCTTCGTTGTTGACCGGCAGTCGGCCAAAGTCCGCTTCAATGTCAGCCAGCGAGCCGTAAACGTCCGTACGCGGGTACTCAGGATCATCGGACTGCCATACGGGAATCGGCGAACCCCAGTAGCGGTTACGGCTGATGGACCAGTCGCGGGCGTTGTCCAGCCATTTGCCGAACTGGCCATCCTTGACGTTGCCCGGGATCCAGTTGATCTCCTGGTTCAACTCGGACATGCGGTCCTTGAACTTGGTGACCTCGACATACCAGGACGATACGGCCCGGTAGATCAGCGGGTTCCGGCAACGCCAGCAGTGCGGGTAACTGTGCTCGTAGCTGGCCTGGCGGACCAGTCGGCCGTCCGCGCGGAGGACCTGGGTGATGGGCTTGTTCGCATCAAAGACCTGCAGTCCCACGATGGAGGCCAGTTCTCCGTGCGCAAACAACGGCAGGAACTTCGCGCCTTCGTCCACGGACAGGACAACGGGGATTCCAGCGTCTTCACAGACCTTCTGGTCATCCTCACCATAGGCCGGCGCCTGGTGCACGATACCGGTACCGTCCGTGGTGGTGACGTAGTCCGCCACCAGGAAGCGCCAGGCGTTTTGGGTGCCGTACTTCTCAGCATCGGCGAAGTCGTTCCACAGCGGCTCGTACTCAAGGCCGGCCAACTCGGCGCCTGTATGCGTTGACACGACGGCGGCAGCTGCGGCCTCTGCGCCACCGGCACCATCTCCGTACCCCAAATCCTTGGCGTAGGTCCCCACAAGGTCAGCGGCCAGAAGGAAGCTGCCCGTGACCGGTGCTTCTGCCGACGCAGCCTTGACGCCATTCGGACCGGCGGGCAGGACAGCGTAAGCGATGCCAGGCCCGACGGCGAGCGCCAGGTTCGTGGGCAGCGTCCAGGGCGTCGTGGTCCAGGCAAGGGCCTGGACGCCTGCGAGCGCCTGTGAGAGTTCGGACGTGCCCGCCTTGATGGGGAACGTCACCGTGACGGTCTGGTCCTGGCGGTTCTTGTAGACGTCGTCGTCCATGCGGAGTTCGTGGTTGGAGAGCGGGGTCTCGTCCTTCCAGCAGTACGGGAGCACGCGGTAGCCGTTGTACGTGAGGCCCTTCTCATGCAACTGCTTGAAAGCCCACAGCACTGATTCCATGTACTCGACGTTGAGTGTCTTGTAATCGTTGTCGAAGTCCACCCAACGGGCCTGGCGGGTGACGTAGGCCTTCCATTCGTTGGCGTACTTCATCACGGAGGCGCGGCAGGCGTCGTTGAATTTATCGATGCCCATGGCTTCGATCTGGGTCTTGTCTGTCATGCCCAGCTGCTTCATGGCTTCCAATTCAGCCGGGAGGCCGTGGGTGTCCCAGCCGAAGCGGCGTTCCACGCGCTTTCCGCGCTGCGTTTGGTAGCGCCCTACGAGGTCTTTGGCGTAGCCCGTGAGGAGGTGCCCGTAGTGCGGGAGGCCGTTGGCGAAGGGCGGGCCGTCGTAGAAGACGAATTCGTTGCTGCCGTCTTTGCCTGCAGCGCGTTGGTCGATGCTTGCCTGGAAGGTGCCGTCTTCTTCCCAGTACTTGAGGATGCGCTCTTCGATTTCCGGGAACTTCACGGAAGCGGACACGCCCTGCGTGCCTGAAGGAGACGCTGAGGCCTTGGGGTAGTGGGTCATCTCATATCCTGTGATAGCTGGTTGACTGTCAGGATGCGAGGACGGCTTCAGTGTTTGCTGTTGCCGCGGTACCACCTCACTTACCGGGACCATGGCGCCCTTGGTGGGGGCAACGGCCGGTTCCGGCCTCTCATTACTGCTGTGACGGGCTTACCCGTCCGGTTCTACTGGGCCCTGACCGCCGCTTGGATTTCGCCGTTGGCGTTCAGGGATGTTCTTCCGGAAGCTCACCGGTGATGGCCGGGTCAACGCTGGTCTCCCAAGTCTAGCGGCAGGAGAGCCCAGTGCTCCACTCGCAGGATCATCCTTCGGGTGGACCAGCTGGATGCCCTCGGCTGCATAGACTCAACCCCATGACCAACCCCGCCCCTGTCCTTCCCGCCGCAGGCCCGGTAAAACGCTGGCTGGGTCGCCGGGCATCCCCCGCATGGTCGGTCCTGGCTCTGCTCTTGGTGTTGGCTGCGGCAGGAATGTCTTTGTTCAGGGCGGTCCCCGCAGAGTGGCCGCTGGTGGTGGTTCAACTGTTGTCGTTCACCCCGTGGATGGTGCTGCCCTCGGTACTGGCGATGGTGCTTGCGTTGGTGGGGCGCCAACTGTGGGTCCTCATCACGACGGCGGCCCTGCTGGCTCTCCAATTGTTCTGGCTGTTTCCGTTGGACACCGGAAGGGCAGAAGCAGTTCCTGCCGGGACCGCGACCGTTTCCGTGAAGGTGATGAGCCTCAACACTGAATACGGTGAGGCTGACGCAAGTGCCATCGTGAAGCTCGTCCGGGACAACGGTGTGCAACTCCTGACCCTCCAGGAGCATACGCAGGGGCTGGAAGACCGCCTACGCTCCGAAGGCTTGGAGTCAATACTGCCGAACCTTGTCAGTGAACCCAACGACGACGCTTCCGGTGGCGCTGTGTATTCCGTGTTCCCCCTGCAGCCGGAGGGGCTCCTGCCAGATACGCCATTCCGGATGGACGTCACGCGGGTCCTCATCACGGATCCGGGCAGGGGTTCCAAGGCCACGTTGAACCTCACGAACGTTCATGCTCTGCCCCCGGTTGATGAGCGGATCCAGCAGTGGCGCAGCGACCTCGTCCAGGTTGCCCGTCAGGCCTCCCGGCCGGGGCATCACCTGCTGATGGGCGACTACAACTCCACCTACGATCACTCCGAGTTCCGCGCCTTGCTTGACCCTGCCATGGGCGGTGGACAGGACGGCAAAAAGCTCGTCGACGTCGGAACGGCCTCCGGCGGACGGTTCTCTCCCACCTGGCCGATGGAGGGACCACCTCTTCCGGGAATCGTGATCGACCATATGGTTACTTCGCCGCGGATCAGCAGCAGCGGCTACGCGGTCCACCCGGTTTCCGGTTCTGACCATGCTGCCATTGTGGCAACGCTGGTTTTCCCCGCCGGCTAGCAGGCGGGGGCGTCGCGCTTCAGCTTTCCTTGCGGATGAGCTTGTGGTTGGCCGCCTGTGCCACAGGGCGGATAACGATTTGGTCCAGATTGATGTGGTGGGGCAGCGAGACGGCGTACTTGACGACGTCGGCCACGTCTTCTGCCGTGAGGGGCTTTTCGACTCCGGCGTAGACCTTGGCGGCTGCGTCCTTGTCGCCCAGCCGGTTAAGGGCAAATTCCTCAGTGTGGACCAGTCCCGGCGCTACCTCGATGACCCGGATGTTGTGACCCACTTCTTCCAGCCTCAGGGCGTTGGTCATCGCATGCTGGGCAAACTTTGCTGCGTTGTATCCGGCGCCGCCTTCGTAAGCAGCCAATCCGGCGGTGGATGTCAGGTTGAGGACAGTTCCTTCCCCGTCCTCCCTCAGCATCGGAAGGAATGCCCGGGTGATCTTCATGGTGCCCAGGACGTTGACCTGGTACATCCACTCCCAATCCTCAGTATCGGCGTTCGCGATCGTGTCCGCGCCCCGGGCACCGCCGGCAATGTTGATGAGGGTATCGGCTCCCCCGGCTTTGGAAACGGCTTGCAAAAGGGCTGAGACGTCGTCGTCGCTGGTGATATCGGCCGCGAACGGAATGGCGCCGGTTTCGGCACCCAGCGCGCCCAGGCGGTCGGCCCTGCGGGCAACCGCAAAGACCTTCCAGCCTGTGGAGGCCAACGCCCGCACCGTGGCCTCGCCGATGCCCGTGCTCGCGCCGGTTACTACTGCCGTCTTGTTCTGAACTGGATGAGCCGTCTGTGCTGCCAAAGTCATGGCACCACACTATCCGCAGGCCTCAAGCATCTGCTCGGCCGAGCAGGAAGTCGCGTAACACCACGGCATGGTTGACCTGCGGATCCCGTGCGGCATAAAGCAGGGTGACCCGCGGATTCGACGCCGCCAGTTCCAGCAGCGTCTGAACTGCCGGATTGCCGTCCAGCTCAGCCTCGTACTGCTGCCTGAAATCGGCGAAGCGTTCCTGCATGTGGGCGAACGTGGTCCGCAACGGCGGCGATGGCGCAACTTCCTTGAGCCAAAGATCCAAGTGTGCCTTGTCTTTGGACACCCCGCGTGGCCAGAGACGGTCCACCAAAACCCGGAAGCCGTCGTCGTCAGCGGGTTCATCGTAGATGCGTTTGAGGACGAAAACGCCCTGATGGCCAGCCATGACCGCATGCTACGGCAAGCCGCCGCCCTGGGCCATGAAACAATTGACCCATGGCTGAATCAACGCAGGGTACAGACACGCCCGCCACCGCCCCCATCAACGTTCCCGACAAGCCGGCCCTTGAAGGCCTGGAGGCCACGCTGACGCAGCGCTGGCTGAACGAAGGAACCTACAAGTTCAATCCGGACACCACCCGGGAGCAGGTCTACTCGATCGACACTCCCCCGCCGACCGCCTCGGGCTCCCTGCACGTGGGCCATATGTTCTCGTTCACCCAGACAGACGTCCAGGCCCGCTACATGCGCATGACCGGAAAGAACGTCTTCTACCCCATGGGTTGGGACGACAACGGCCTGCCCACCGAGCGTCGCGTCCAGAACTACTACGGTGTGCGCTGCGATCCCGCCATCCCCTACAACGCCGACTACCGTCCTCCCGCACAGCCGGCCAAGAACCAGCGCGATTTCGACGTCGTTTCCCGGCAGAACTTCATCGAGCTGTGCGAGGAACTCGCTGTCGAGGACGAAAAAGTCTTCGAGAACCTCTTCCAGACCCTCGGTTTGTCCGTGGACTGGGACCTGACCTACCGCACCATCGACGACACCTCCCGTGCGGTATCCCAGCGGGCCTTCCTCGCCAACCTCTCAGCCGGCGACGCTTACATGGCCGAGGCTCCTACGCTCTGGGATGTTACCTTCCGCACCGCCGTTGCCCAGGCTGAGCTGGAGGACCGCGAGGTTGCCGGCGCCTACTACCGCTACCCGTTCTTCACTGAAGACGGCGAAAAGATTTTCATCGAAACCACGCGCCCGGAGCTTCTTGCCGCGTGCGCCGCGCTGGTGGCAAACCCCGACGACGAACGGTACAAGCCGCTCTTCGGCAAAACAGTGAAATCCCCGCTGTTTGACGTCGAGCTTGAAGTCAAGGCCCACCCGCTCGCCAAGGCGGACAAGGGTTCCGGCATCGCCATGGTGTGCACGTTTGGTGACCTGACCGACGTCACCTGGTGGCGTGAACTGCAGCTGCCCACACGCGCCATCATGGGCCGCGACGGCCGCATCATCGCCGAGACCCCGGAATGGATCACCACCGACGCCGGCAAGGAAGCCTACGCTGCGATCGCGGGCAAGACAGCCTTCTCTGCCAAGGAAGCTGTTGTAGAGCTCCTCACCGCAGCAGACCTGTTGGACGGCGAACCAAAGAAGATCACGCACCCCGTGAACTTCTTCGAAAAGGGCGACAAGCCCCTGGAGGTCGTGACCTCACGCCAGTGGTACATCCGCAACGGCGGGCGCGACGAAGAACGCCGCGAACGCCTGATCGGCCGCGGGCAGGAAATCAACTTCCACCCCTCCTTCATGCGCTCCCGCTACGAGAACTGGATTGCGGGCCTGAACGGCGACTGGCTCGTATCGCGCCAACGATTCTTCGGCGTGCCCATTCCCGTCTGGTACCCGCTGGATGCCCAGGGCAACCCGGACTACGACCACCCCATCCTGCCCTCGGATGACATGCTCCCCGTGGATCCCGCCGCAGATGCAGCCCCGGGCTTCGAGGAAGCCCAGCGCGATCAGGCCAACGGCTTCACAGGTGACGCCGACGTCCTGGACACCTGGGCCACGTCCTCCCTTACCCCGCAGATCGTGGGTGGCTGGAGCCGTGACGAGGAACTGTTCTCCAAGGTCTACCCCTTCGACCTCCGCCCCCAGGGTCACGACATCATCCGCACGTGGCTGTTCTCCTCCGCTGTCCGTGCCGACGCCCTGCAGAAGAGCGCGCCATGGAAGCACGCTGCTATCTCCGGGTGGATCCTTGACCCTGACCGGAAGAAGATGTCCAAGTCCAAGGGCAACGTGGTTGTCCCCACCGACGTCCTGAACGAGTTCGGCTCGGACGCTGTCCGCTACTGGGCAGCCTCGGCCAAGCTCGGCGCAGATACGGCCTACGAGATCGCGCAGATGAAGATCGGCCGTCGGTTGGCCATCAAGCTGCTTAACGCGTCCAAGTTCGTGTTGAACCTTGGGGCTACCGAAAACTCCGTGGTGTCCAGCGATCTCTCCGTGCTGACCAATCCGCTGGACCGGGCACTGCTCGCTCAATTGTCGGACGTTGTTGCCCAGTCCACCAAGGCCTTCGAAAACTACGACTACGCCCGGGCACTGCAGATCACCGAGTCATTCTTCTGGCAGTTCACTGACGACTACGTCGAGCTGATCAAGGACCGCGCCTACGGTGCGGCCGGGGAGTCGGAGCAAGCATCCGTGCTGGCTGCATTGGCCACCACACTGGACTCATTGCTGCGCCTCTTCGCGCCATTCCTGCCCTTCGCGACCGAAGAGGTGTGGAGCTGGTGGCGCACCGGCTCGGTTCACCGCGCCCACTGGCCTGCCGCACTGGAAATCGCCGACGGCGACACCACGATGCTTGGCACTGTAGGCGTAGCACTCAGTGGCATCCGCAAGGCCAAGTCCGAGGCCAAAGTGAAGCAGCGCACTGCAGTACTCTCGGCATCCATAACGGCCAACGAAATGCTGGTCGCACAGCTCAAGGCCGGACTCGGGGACCTGAAGGCAGCCGCGAACGCCCAGGAGATTGCACTTCAGTCCGGCGAGGGTGAACTGACGGTCAGCGACGTCGTCCTGGCACCAGCAGAGGACACGCCGGCCGTCTAGAAGTTCAGGCCCATTTTTGGGCAGCCCGTTTTTGGGCAGTCCGTTTTTGGGCAAAGGGGAAGCCCCATCAGCGTTTTGCCGTTGGTGGGGCTTCGACTTTTCGGCTGTCTGGTGACGGCTTGACAGTCTGGCGGAATCCTCGGAATTTCAGGTCTTACTACCTCGTCACTGGTAGCTTGCTTCCAACTTTGCCAAAGGCTGCGTTGGTTGCATATCACTGAATCTTTGGTTTCCGTGTCCCTCTTCTTTCGAAGTGGGTAAGAACCATTGTGGTCCCGCCGGGGAGCATGCACAAGGGGCCCGGCATAACTACAATCCTGTAGTTCTGCCGGGCCCCTTCACATAGCTTTTCCTGCGGCCGGGGCAAAGCTATGGCAGAGTATGGTCATGCCGGAACTTCCCGAAGTGCACGGCCTGTGCACGTATCTGGACACCCAGCTCCACGGAGCTGTACTGAACAGCGTCCGCATTAACTCCATCGCCGCCCTGAAAACCGCTGATCCGCCTTACAGCGCACTTGAGGGCCGCACCATCCAGGGCACGAAGCGCTTCGGAAAGTTCATCAGCCTCGATGCCGACGGCCTGTTTCTCGTTTTCCACCTGGCAAAGGCCGGCTGGGTGCGCTATACGGAGCATCCCTCATCAGCGGGGCTGCGCATGGGCAAGAGCAACATCGCGGCAAGGCTACTGCTGCACCGGGAGGCCGACGATGCGCACATTGGCCTTGACCTGACAGAAGCCGGCACCAAGAAAAGCCTGGCCATCTACGTGGTCCGGGATCCCTTGGACGTTCCCGGAATCGCAACCCTGGGCCCCGAGCCGCTCAGCCCCGACTTCGACGAAGATGCCTTGGCAGCAATCCTTAGGTCAAGCTCCCAACAGATCAAGGGACTTCTCCGCAGCCAAAGTGTTATCGCAGGGATCGGCAACGCCTACAGCGATGAGATTCTGCACGCTGCCAAAATCTCTCCCTTTGCCATCGCCAAGACGCTCGACGGCGAAACCGTGCAGCGGCTCTACGATGCCATGCAGGAAGTCCTGGTGGGTGCCGTGAATGCGGCAGCCGGAAAGCCTTCCAGCGAATTGAAAGACACCAAGCGAAGCAATTTCAGGGTGCATGCCAGGACCGGGCTGCCGTGCCCTGTTTGCGGAGATACTGTGCGTGAGGTGTCCTTCGCGGACACCTCACTGCAGTACTGTGCCACCTGCCAAACCAACGGAAAGATCCTCGCGGACCGGCGCACATCACGCTTCCTGAAGTAGGGCGCTGAGCCCCCGGGCTGGATGGAAAAGTTCCCTGGTTGAACCAGGGCTCCCTAGTTGAACTCGGGGCTTTCGGTGCGGCTGCGCTTAAGCTCAAAGAAGTGCGGGTACCCGGCAAGGGTTACTGTGGCATCCCAAAGCTGTCCCGCCTCTTCGCCCCTCGGAATCCGGGTGAGTACCGGGCCGAAGAAGGCCGTGCCATTTACGGCGACCACGGGTGTTCCGACATCCTGGCCTACCAAGGAGATGCCGGCCTCGTGACTGGCTCGCAGCTTGGCGTCGTACTCCTCTGAGTCCGCGAAGCGTGCCAGCTCAGCAGGAAGGCCTACCTCTGCCAGCGCTTTCTGGATCACGGAAGTACGGTCCTTGTTGCCTTCATGGTGGATCTGCTCCCCCATGGCGTCGTACAACGGCTTGATGTATGTGCTGCCATGGAGCTCCTGGGCAGCAATGATCACGCGAACAGGACCCCAGCTATCGTCCATCATTGCCCTGTAATTCCCGGGAAGGTCGCGGCCCTCATTCAGGACGGACAAGCTCATGACGTGCCATTCGGTCTCAATACCCCGCACTTGTTCCACCTCGCCGATCCAGCGCGATGTGATCCATGCGAAGGGACAAACGGGATCGAACCAGAAATCGGCTTTGTTGACGGACTGCTCAGGCAAATTCTGCTTAGGCAAATTCTGTTCGGGCACAGGAAACTCCTCGACAAGAGTGAAAACGGGCGTGGGGCGACGCAGAATACGTGAAACCGCCGCTTATTAGGCCAACGGGTGGCTAGGCCGACTTATTCCGGCGCTTCGCTACGACGTCGTGGCCAATCATGGTCGGCTGGGCCTTGTTATCCACGACATCAGCGGTGATGACCACAGTTGCGATGTCATCCCTGCTCGGGAGATCAAACATGACTGGCAGCAACACTTCTTCCATGATGGCCCGCAGGCCACGGGCGCCCGTGCCGCGCTCAAGAGCTTGGTCAGCGATGGCATCCAGCGCGTCGTCGTCGAATTGCAGCTCCACACCATCCAAGTGGAACATCTTCTGGTACTGCTTCACCAAAGCGTTCTTGGGCGTGGATAGGATCTGTATCAACGCAGCACGGTCAAGATTCGAGACGGTGGTGATCACCGGCAGGCGGCCGATGAACTCCGGAATGAGTCCGAACTTCAGCAGGTCTTCGGGCATGACTTCGCCGTAGGTGTCCACGTTGTCCCGGACCTCGTTGAGCGGCGCTCCAAAGCCGATGCCCTTGCGCCCTGACCGGGAGCCGATGATGTCCTCGAGACCAGCAAATGCGCCTGCCACAATGAACAGCACATTGGTGGTGTCGATCTGGATGAATTCCTGGTGCGGATGCTTACGTCCGCCCTGTGGCGGCACGGAGGCAACGGTGCCTTCGAGGATCTTCAGCAGGGCCTGCTGGACTCCTTCGCCCGAGACATCCCGGGTAATCGAGGGGTTCTCGCTCTTGCGGGAGATTTTGTCGATCTCGTCAATGTAGATAATGCCTTGTTCGGCTTTCTTGACGTCGTAATCGGCGGCCTGGATGAGCTTGAGTAGGATGTTCTCGACATCCTCGCCGACGTAGCCTGCCTCCGTGAGCGCCGTGGCATCGGCTACAGCGAACGGTACATTCAGCCTGCGCGCGAGCGTTTGCGCCAAGTACGTCTTGCCACAGCCGGTTGGGCCAATCAGCAGGATGTTGGATTTGGCGATCTCCACATCCTCGTGATGCGGGCCCTCACCAAGGCTGCCCGCCTTGGGAGCATGACCGGCCTGGATGCGCTTGTAGTGGTTGTAGACGGCAACCGCCAATGACCGCTTGGCAGGTTCCTGGCCGATGACGTATTCCTGCAGGAAATCGAAGATCTCCCTGGGCTTGGGGAGTTCAAAGCTGCCCAGGTCCGAAACTTCCGCAAGTTCTTCTTCGATGATCTCGTTGCAAAGCTCGATGCACTCATCGCAGATGTAGACACCGGGCCCGGCAATCAGCTTCCGTACCTGCTTCTGGCTCTTTCCGCAAAAAGAACACTTCAGCAGATCCGTGCTCTCGCCAATCCGAGCCATGTGGGAATCCCTTCGTTACATGCGGGTGATGCGGCACCGTGCCGTACTCAAGTGTGCGGCCTGGCCGGGGTTGGCACCACCGTGACACCATCCACTCTAGGTCACAATGGGCTGCTTGGGTGGAAACAGAACGCCGGTGCGGTTCATATTTCGCGAACCGCACCGGCGTCGATTTCCGTATGCTACCGGGCGATTGCCTGGGGCTTGATCTTGCGGGAGTCCAGCACCTGATCGATCAGGCCATAGTTCATGGCCTCGGCCGCAGTGAGGATCTTATCGCGCTCGATATCGTTGTTGACCTGCTCGGACGTGCGGCCGGAGTGGTGTGCCAGCGTGTCCTCAAGCCATGTACGCATGCGCATGACTTCAGCAGCCTGGATCTCGAGGTCGGAAGCTTGGCCGCCCTGGCCGCCGGACAAAGCCGGCTGGTGGATCAGCACGCGTGCGTTCGGCAGCGCCAGTCGCTTGCCGGGAGTCCCCGCCGCAAGCAGGACAGCAGCCGCGCTGGCTGCCTGGCCCAGGCACACCGTCTGGATCTCCGGACGAATGTACTGCATGGTGTCATAGATCGCCGTCATGGCCGTAAAGGAACCACCTGGCGAGTTGATGTACAGGGTGATGTCGCGGTCCGGATCCGTCGATTCAAGGACCAGAAGCTGGGCCATGATGTCATCGGCAGATGCGTCGTCAACCTGGACGCCGAGGAAGATGATGCGGTCCTCGAACAGCTTGGTGTACGGATCCTGGCGCTTGAAGCCGTACGGTGTGCGCTCTTCGAACTGGGGCAGGACGTAGCGGCTGGTTGGGAGATTACCGGCAGACCATCCGAAGTTGTAGTTCATGTCATTACTCCTGGGGGTTTCAGTGGTTCTTGGTGCCGGTTAGTTTTCGGAGCCTGGCTCGGAGTTCGACTGGTTAGCCGTTCCACCGCCACCAGCTACCGAGCCTGCGTGAGCCGAGATCTTGTCGAAGAAGCCGTACTCCAAGGCCTCGGTGGCCGTGAACCATTTGTCGCGGTCATTGTCCTTGAGGATGGTCTCTACAGTCTGGCCTGTCTGTTCAGCCGTGAGTTCCGCCATGACCTTCTTCATGTGCAGGATCAGCTCGGCCTGGATTTTGATATCCGAGGCAGTGCCACCGATTCCACCGGAAGGCTGGTGCATGAGGATACGGGCGTTGGGGGTGGCGTAACGCTTTCCCTTGGTCCCGGAGGAGAGCAGGAACTGGCCCATGGAGGCAGCCAGGCCGGTGGCAACAGTGACAACATCGTTGGGGATGAACTGCATGGTGTCGTAGATGGCCATGCCGGCCGTCACGGAGCCACCGGGTGAGTTGATGTAAAGGTAGATGTCCTTCTCGGGGTCTTCAGCCGAGAGGAGGAGCAGCTGGGAGCAGATGGCGTTGGCGTTCTCGTCACGGACTTCAGAGCCAAGCCAGATGATGCGCTCTTTCAGCAGGCGGTTGTAGATGTAGTTGTCCTGGGCGGCGGGATCGACAGTTGCCATCCGGGGAGCCTCTGATTGCTGTGACATAAGTACTTACCTCTCGCTGGTGCCAGTGACCTCACTGAACTTCACTACTTGGACACTAACCGTTTTCAGGGACGATTTGTTCGCCGGAATCGCGCTGTTCGCTGACGGCGCACGATTGGAGCGGGCCCGCAGATCCAGCACGCTGATTGTATGCGGGCTTGTCCGTTCAGGGCTTAAAACAAACCGACCCCGGATCTGCTGATCCGGGGTCGGTTGATGCGTTTTGACTAGAACTTCACAGCTGCGGGGTCATCGCTGGCGACAACGTCCGCTTCCTCGCCGGCTTCGACAGTTGCTGCCTCATCAGCAGCAACTTCACCGGCCGGGCGGACGAAATCGCTCAGGTCAACCTTGTTGCCTTCAGAGTCAACAACCTCGGCCTGGCCCAACACAACGGCCAGTGCCTTGCGGCGGCGTACCTCGGAAACCATCATGGGGACCTGGCCGCTCTGATCGATGATCTGGGCGAACTGGTTGGGATCCATGCCGTACTGGCTTGCCGTGCTGACGATGTAGTCGATCAGCTCGTTCTGGCTGACGTCAACCTCTTCCTTGTCCGCAATGGCGTCAAGGATGACCTCGTTCTGGAAGGCGCGCTCAGTGTTTGCCTTGACCTCGGCGCGGTGCTCCTCGGTGTCGTGGTCACCTTCGCCGTGGGCGTTCTCCGGGTTGAAGTGAGCTTCAATCTGCTCTTCGACAACCGAAGCCGGAACGGGGACCTCGACGAGCTCTACAAGCTTGTCCAGAACCTTGTCGCGGGCCTCAACACCCTGTCCGACAACCTTGGAATCGGCAGCCTGCTTGGCGAGGTCCTCGCGGAGCTCATCAAGGGTGTCGAATTCCGAGGCCAGCTGCGCGAAGTCGTCGTTGGCTTCAGGAAGCTCGCGCTCCTTGACGGCCTTGACAACAACCTTGACCTGGGCTGCCTCGCCGGCGTGGTCGCCGCCAACGAGCGTGGTGTCGAAGATTGCTTCTTCGTCTGCGGACAGGCCGGTCACGGCCTCGTCCAGGCCCTCAAGCATGGTGCCGGCACCAACCTGGTAGGACAGGCCGGAGGCCGAATCGATTTCTTCGCCATCGATCGTTGCCGTGATGTCGATCGTGAGGAAGTCCTCATTCTGGGCGGGACGCTCCACGGACTTCAGCGTGCCGAAGCGGCCACGCAGTTCATCCAGGGCCTTGTCGACGTCTTCAGAGGAGGACTCAGCCGCAGCAACCTCAACCTTGATGCCTGCGTAGTCCGGCAGCTCGATCTCGGGGCGAACGTCAATCTCCACCTGGAACTTAAGCTCGCCATCGGTTGCGGACGGGTCCGGAACCTCGGTGATCTCAACTTCGGGACGGCTCAGGGGGCGAACACCCGTCTCCTGGACAGCGGCCTGGTACCAGCCGTTGAGGCCATCGTTGATGGCGGTTTCCAGGACGTAGCCACGGCCAACACGCTGGTCAATCAGCTTGGACGGAACCTTGCCCTTGCGGAATCCGGGGACCTGGATCTGCGAAGCAACGGTCTTGTAAGCGGCATCGATGCTCGGCTTCAGTTCCTCAAAGGGAACCTCAACATTGAGCTTGACCCGCGTGGGGGTGAGGTTCTCGACAGCGCTCTTCACAGTCTAAGTACTCCTGAATTTGTGGGTATGGGGTTCTGCCGCATCCCTGAGGCGGACACGAAACACAGAGTCGGGGTGACAGGATTTGAACCTGCGACTTCCTGCTCCCAAAGCAGGCGCTCTAGCCAAGCTGAGCTACACCCCGAATGCACAGGACAGTCTACGGGCAAGCGGGCCCGGAATGCACATTTGACACCGCCGCCGGAATTAGGTTTAGTTGTACCCGGCTTCAACAGCCACCGGGAAGATGTCCTGAGCGAGAGATCCATACAAGGATCCAGCAGGAGATCCATCCGGGGACGTAGCTTAATGGTAAAGCCTCAGTCTTCCAAACTGATTACGCGGGTTCGATTCCCGTCGTCCCCTCCAGTAAAAAGCCCCAATCCCTAGGATTGGGGCTTTTTTCGTTATTGCAACCGGCAGCCGTTGTTGCGACCGGCAGCCGCTGTTACAACTGACAAGTGCTGTTACAACTGACAGCCAGGGCACCAATACAGTTTGCGGGCGCCGATTTCGGCCATGCCTACCAGCGTCCCGCAAGCGCGGCAGGGCTGCCCTTCGCGCTTATAGACAAAGTGGGCATCGGCGTCGGGCGCGGCGCCGTTACCGGTCCACAGAGCTGGCGGTGTGGTGACAATCCGACCGTCGCGGACGCCGTCGGACATTGCAACGACGGCGTCATCCCACAACTTGCCCGCCGTGGCAGCATCAATCGTGTTTCCAGGAGTCCATGGATCCACCGCCTGACGAAAGAGGACCTCGGCACGATAAATATTGCCGATCCCCGCCAGCACGGATTGGTCCATCAACAGCAATGCCACGGCCGTCTTGCGGCGTCGCAACCGGCGGATGAACTCGTCCCGGTCCCCCGGCCGGTTACGCAGCGGATCAGGGCCCAGCCGGCCCAGTACGGCTTCTGCTTCATGGGACGTAACAGCGGCGCAAGTGGTGGCTCCACGAAGATCGGCCCAGCCGTTATCCGACACCAGTCGGGCGCGGACGGCACCCACCGGGGCGGGCGGCCCGGCGTAGTCCACCTCAGCACCGGACTCCACCTCGGCACCAGATGAAGCAGTCTCGCGCTCACCGATCCGGCGGGGCGCGCCAATGCTGGAGGCTCCCGTGAAGGAGCTATCGCCGCCAAAGCTCCAAGCACCATAAAGACCAAGGTGAACGTGGAGGAAAAGATCGTGGTCGAACCTCAGGAACAGCTGCTTCCCATGGGCAACCGCCTCAACCATCACATGACCGCTCAGAAGCTCCGCACCGGCCGTGAACCGCCCCTGCGGACTGGAAACCTCCAAACGCCGGCCGCCAAACACATCCTGGAATTGGCGGGCCAGCCTATGGACGGAGTGCCCCTCAGGCACTACTCGACGATCTCGCCGGTGGTCTCGTAAGCCGCAATCTTGCCGATACGGCGGATGTGGCGTTCATCATTGCTGAAAGGTTCCTGCAGGAAGGCCTCAATGAGTTCGGTTGCTTCTTCCACCGTATGCTGGCGGCCGCCAACGGCCACTACGTTGGCGTCGTTGTGCTCGCGGGCGAGCTTCGCGGTAGAGAGGTTCCAGGCCAGCGCGGCACGTACGCCCTTGACCTTGTTGGCGGCAATTTGTTCACCATTGCCCGAACCACCCAGAACGATGCCCAGTGCGTGCACGCCTGCTTGCTGGTCAGCCACCACTGCAACTCCTGCGTTGATGCAGAAGGACGGGTAGTCATCCAGGGCGTCATATTCCTTGGGTCCGTGGTCCACAACCTCGTAGCCCTTGGCGGTGAGGTGGCTGACCAAGTGGGCGCTGAGTTCCATGCCGGCGTGGTCTGTGGCGATGTGGACGCGGGGTGTAGTCACAGGAAGTCCATTCTTTCTGGCGCGCCGGTACGGCACCTGGCCGGGCGCGGCGATGTGGGATGCGCTACCTAGGTTACCGCGCCCCGGGTTGCTGGGGTTGCCCGCCGTGGTGGGCCCGCTCGGCTGCCCGGTTCAGGATGCCGGCGAGTTCGTCCGCGGTTGCCGTGGTCCCTGCACTGAGCGCAACCCTGGCTCCGTTAAGTTTCCTTACGACGACGGCCGGTCCGCTGCTTACCAGCATCGCAGTTGCGTCGTCATGATGACGCCAACCCCATCCACCAAAGTCTGCGGCTTTCACGTCAGCCGGAGCTGCTGCCGCGATGTCGACGGCGGGAACGGTCAGGACCGGCACGATCCCACCTGCGAAGACCTGCAGCCCTCCCCTGTCCGCCCGGACGCGGGCGAAGAGGAAGCCGGCACCAACCAACGCGGCTGCGGCCACCAAGGCTCCCAGCCATGGGACGGCTATCGCGATCAGCGCGGCTGGAAACAGCGTGGACACGATGATCATGATGAAAACTGAACTGCGGGCATGGACCCACATGCGCAGCGTATCCCGTGCGAGGTCCGGGTCTGTGACATGCAGACGTGCGGCCTCAAGGGCTTCGTCATCCTCCCGCGTCCACCGCGGATCCGGTTTGAAGGCGAACATGAGGACCACTCCCAAGGACACGGCCGCCCCACTGCCCATGGCAAGTACGATCGGATCAACGTGGGAAACCCGTGCGTCCCCCAGTCCCGATTGTCCTACCAGTCCGGCAGCCAGCACTGTTGTCACGAAGAGACTCACCATGAGGCCAAGTCCCATCATGACCCGGCGCATCACCACCGGCCGCGAAAGCGGCACTGCTTGCAGGAAAGCGAGCCAACCGAAAAAGATGATCAGGGCTGCGCCGCCGGCTACATAGACGCCGAAGGGAGCAAAGGCGCTGCCGCCGTCGGCATTCCACATCACTGCTACCGGATCGGGAAGATCGTTTCGCACCATCTGTGCGCACACAACGAAACCTATGGCCAGCAGCAACGGAAAGGCGAGTGCAAACCTGAGTGCGCGGATATCAAGAGACTCCCGGAACGTTCCCATGGTCCAACGCTACTCCGTGCCGGCGACACTGTGGTGGCACCTCCTTGCCATCAGCGCTTGGAGTGAAAGAATGGCTTCACACCATCGACCGGACCTGCCCCGGCCGGCCATCCCAACCTCTGGAGGCACCACTTGCCAGGCCTTAACCTGACGCGCGACGAAGCCGCGCAGCGCGCTGAAATACTCAATGTCGAGTCCTACAACGTCACCCTGGATCTGACCAAGGGCGCCGCGGTCTTCGGATCCACCACCGTGGTGAAGTTTTCGGCAAAGGCTGGCGCCTCGACGTTTATCGACGCCGTAACCGAGAGCGTTTACAGGGTCACCCTTAACGGCACCGAACTGGATCCCGCCGAGGTATCTGATGGCATCCGCATCCAACTTCCAAACCTCGCCGCCGAGAATGAACTCATAGTCGTCGCCGATGCGCGGTACATGAACACGGGCGAGGGCTTGCACCGCTTCGTGGATCCGGTCGATGGGGAGGTCTACCTCTACACCCAGTTTGAGGTTCCGGATTCCCGGCGGATGTTCGCTGTCTTCGAGCAGCCGGACCTGAAGGCCAGCTTCACGTTCCACGTCACCGCTCCTTCACACTGGGACGTCGTCTCCAACTCCCCCACGCCGGTACCGGTTGAGACTGATCCGGGCGAGGACGGCGGAGCCAGTGCCGTGTGGGAATTCGCTCCCACGCCGCGTCTGTCCTCGTATGTCACCGCCCTGATAGCCGGACCGTACCAGTCCGTCCGTTCCGAGGTGACAAGTTCGGATGGCAGGGTCATTCCGCTCGGCGTCTTCGCGCGCAAATCCCTGATGCAGTATCTGGATGCGGACAACATCTTCGAACTGACCCGCCAGGGCTTCGAATTCTTCGAGGCACAGTTCGGTTGCCCGTACCCGTTCGCAAAGTACGATCAGCTGTTCGTCCCGGAGTTCAATGCCGGTGCGATGGAAAACGCAGGGGCTGTGACAATCCTGGAGGGCTACATCTTCCGCGGCAAGGTTGCCGGTGCACAGATCGAGCGCCGTGCCATCACGGTCCTGCATGAACTCGCGCACATGTGGTTCGGGGACCTTGTGACCATGCGCTGGTGGAACGACCTCTGGCTCAACGAGTCCTTCGCCGAGTACATGTCCCACTTGGCCGCCGTGGAAAACACTGCCTTCGACCGGGCATGGACCACCTTCGCCTCGGTGGAGAAGTCCTGGGCCTACCGTCAGGACCAACTGCCCACCACGCACCCGATCTTCGCGGAAATCAACAACCTTGAAGATGTGGAAGTCAACTTCGACGGCATCACCTATGCCAAGGGAGCCTCTGTATTGCGGCAGTTGGTGGCCTGGGTTGGACCCGGGCAGTTCATGTCCGGGGTGCGCACGTATTTTGCCAAGCACGCCTGGAAGAACACCGAGCTTGCTGATCTCATGGTGGAACTGGAAGCCGCAAGCGGCCGTGACCTGGACGTTTGGGGCAAGCTCTGGCTTGAAACCGCCGGCGTGAACACCCTCGCTCCCGAGGTGGACGTGGACGCCGACGGCACCATCACCACGTTCAGCATCCTGCAGTCCGCAATCGATGAACAACCAACCCTCCGCCCTCACCGCCTTGCGGTGGGCTTCTACAACCTTTCCGAACAGGGCAAGCTGGAGCGGACGCATCGCGAGGAGCTGGATGTCGAGGGTCCCCGGACCGAAGTCCCCGCCCTGGCTGGCCTTGCACGCCCGGACCTTATCCTGCTCAACGATGACGATCTCGCCTACGCCAAGGTACGCCTGGACGCTCACTCGCTGGCCACAGCGAAAGCGCATCTCAAGGATTTTGCCGCCAGCCTGCCCCGCACGCTGGTCTGGGGTTCCGCGTGGGATGCAGCAAGGGATGGAGAAACTCCTGCCCGTGGCTACGTCGAACTGATCCTGGCAAACATCGCAGAGGAAACAGACTCCTCGGTGATCCTCGTCCAACTGCGGCAGCTTGCCACGACGCTGACCTACTACGTGGCAGCCGGGCACAAGCTGGAGGCAACGATCTCGGCTGCCGACAAACTGTGGGACCTCGCATGCGCGGTGGAAGCCGGCTCGGATGCGCAGTTGCAGTTCGTGAAGTCCTATGCGCAACTTTCACGGAGCGCAGGTCAGCTTGATCGCATCCAAGCCCTGCTGGACGGGACCGACACCCTTGAAGGCCTCACCGTTGACCAGGACATGCGGTGGGAGCTGCTAACCGCTCTGGTGGCCGGCGGCAGGCAGGGCCAGGAGCGCATCGACCAGGAACTCGCCCGCGACAACACCTCCACCGGCCAAAATGCCGCGGCACAGGCCAAGGCCGCTATTCCCACAGCCGAGGCCAAGGCTGCGGCGTGGGATTCCATCGTGGTCAAGGGCGAACTCTCCAACGCCCTGCAAGCCTCGGCGGTAGCTGGCTTCATGCGGGTGCCGGATACCACCCTGCTGGAGCCCTACGCGGAAAAGTACTTTGACGCGGTCCCCGGGATTGTCAAAGAACGCACGCATGCCTTGGCCCAGCAGATCGTCGTGGGCCTCTACCCGGCGCAACTCACGACCCAGGCCACAGTCGACCGCACTGACGAGTTCCTCGCGGACCTGCCCGAAGAAAGTGCAGCGCTGCGCCGCATGATGCTGGAAAACCGGGACGCTGTTGCGCGGGCGCTCCGTGCCCGGGCAGCGGACGTGGACGTGAACGCCTAAGAAGTCCGTTGGGGCCTGTGCTGGCACTGTTTGGCAGATGGCTAAACTGTCCGCATGGGCCTCAACGAACACCACTATGCATTGACCGTCCGCTGGACTGGAAACCTGGGTGTGGGTACAGAAAACTACCGAGGGTACTCGCGGGATCATGACGTAGAAATTCCCGGGCTGCCCATCCTCAAAGGTTCCGCAGATCCAACGTTCCATGGCGACCGCACGCGCTACAACCCCGAGCAACTCCTGCTTGCTGCCCTGGCGCAATGCCACATGCTCTCGTTCCTGCACGTGGCGGTAAGACATGGGGTTGTTGTTACCGGTTACGAGGACAACGCCGAGGGCGTCATGAAGCTAAATCGTGACGGCAGCGGTCAGTTCGAGAGCGTGACCCTGAAGCCGCACGTCACCATCGCAGACCCGGCTCATTCGGCCTTGATGGCGCAACTTCACCACGAAGCCAACCAGGTCTGTTTCATAGCCCGCAGCGTGAACTTCCCCGTTCTGCATGAACCAATCACGACGTCGGCAGCGGCCTGAGGCTGCTGAACCCGCCTTAGCTCTGTTGTTCCCGCAGAAGGCCTACCAGCCTGCGTTCGGTTTCACGGCTTAAGCCTGCCTTGCGCTCCCTTTCCAAGCCCAGGCTTCGCTCATAGTCCAAGGCGTCCCGGAGAGTCTCCTGCCACGGGCGCAGGGTCATACCGAGCGCCTTCGCGGCTTGATTGCTTCGCGATTGGAAGCCGTCGTGGTCCGCTGGCAACCAGAGGGGAAATGAGTCCGGCCCGGCCCAGTAGTCAACGCCTTGCTCCACCAGCCAGTCTTCGTCGGCCTGGATGGTTTCGCTCAGTAGCCGCGCCTCCGTGCCCGGCTGCCTCTCCTGGCCCCGCGCCGTGCGGCTGGATTCCGAAATGTACTCACTGAACGGAACTACATCTCCCGACGCGTTGTACCTGCCCGTCAGGCCCATCTCCGCCCCTTGAATGATCCACCTGGCGAGGTCACGGACGTCGATGATCTGGGTGGCGTCATCTGGAATGTTCGGTACCAGAACCGGCCCAGCATTGGCTGCAAAGCGCGCAGGCCAATAGCCGTAACGATCGGAGCCATCCCCTGGCCCTCCGATGAGACCTGCCCGCACAATGTGGGCTTTCTGCCCCACCAGCGTGAGCGTCATGTGCTCGATGGCAGATTTTGATTCGCCATAGGTTTCCGGGGTTCCGGCTTGTTCTTCGGGCAGGGGTTCAAGGAGCGCCGCGTTCTCGTCAGCACCAGGAACCGAATGATCGGCATACACAGAGCAACTGGACACGAAGGTCCAATGGCGCGCACGCGGTCCCAACACTTCAAGGGCGTCCCGGGCCTGAACGGGATCCCGGGACACGTCCACAACCGCGTCCCAGCTGTCCTTCACGTCCTCATAGGCTGCAATACCCAGGGCGCGGTCGCCACGGACCCAGTCCACGCCGTCGGGCGGGTTCGCCTGGGTGCCACGGGCAAGACACGTGACGTCGTGCCCCAAGGCAAGCGCCTGCTTTGCGATTTCAGCTGACAGGAAGGCAGTACCGCCAAGGACCAGGATGCGCATACCGTCACGCTACGGCGATAGGGTTGGACGTGGACAGAGTGTTCCGCGCCCGGCGAACACGGGCCGACGACAAGGAGTTATTCCACCTTGACCTCCATCCCCCTGGCGGAAACCATCACCATCGAACCGGAGAAAATCGACTTCGTTTCGATCCTCATCACCTTGGGCGTGGGCCTGCTGGTGTGGATCGTGGCGCGATTCATCATCCTGCGCATCACGCGGCGAGTGTCCGCGGGCAGTTCCTTCTTCAAGAAGCCCCACTTCAAATGGGTGCAACCGGCAATCCGCGCACTGGATCACGAACGCCGGTCACAGCGCGCCGAAACCATCGGCACTTTGCTGACAAGCCTCGTGAGCGTCGTGGTTGTGGTGATCGTGATCATTTACGTCCTCAAGTTCATGAACGTGGACGTCGCGCCCCTGCTGACAAGCGTGGGAATACTGGGTGTCGCTATCGGTTTCGGTGCACAGCAGCTGATCCGTGACTTCCTCGCCGGTATCTTCATCACCATCGAAGACCAGTACGGAATAGGCGATGTGATCGTCACCAGCGAAGTGATTGGTACCGTTGAATCAGTGGGCCTGCGCATTACGCGGGTCCGCGCTGAGGACGGAGCCATCTGGTATCTGCGAAACGGTGAAATCCTGCGCGTGGGCAACCGCTCGCAGGGAGACTACGTTCCGTTGGAGTCGCCGGAAACCGACGACAATGATGCTGCCAAGAAGGCTGAGGAGAAGGCCAGTGAGTGACACGACCCCCCAGGCTGGTCCACGACGCCAGCTGATGCAGAACGATCCCTTCAGCCAGCCCGCCTACACCGACAGCTTCTATGCAGCCGTCGGCGGGCACGATACTTTCGTGAAGCTGATTGACGTCTTCTACGACGGCGTTGCGCAGGATCCGCTCCTGCGGCCCATGTACCCCGAAGAAGACCTGGAACCGGCCAAGCGGCGCTTCCTCATGTTCCTGGAGCAGTATTGGGGTGGTCCCACTACTTATAGTGAGGAGCGCGGCCATCCACGCTTGCGGATGCGCCACATGCCGTTCCGCGTCACACCCGAAGCGAAGGACCGCTGGCTCTTCCACATGCGGACAGCAGTGGACTCGCTGGGGTTGTCGCCCCTTCACGAGGGAACCCTGTGGGACTACATGGAACGCGCTGCCCTGACCATGGTGAACAGCCCCTCGGCCGTCTGAGCCTGGTCGTCTGAGGCTAGAAGCCCAGGCCCAAGCCTGCGCCCGTGCGTACCAGTACATGGCCACGGGGACCGCTTAAGCGGAACCACCGACCATTGCGGAACAGCTGCTGTTCGCCCGCGCCCAGGAATCCCAGGGCGAAGGCAGCAAAGGCCGCACCCGCAGGCAGGTCACTGAGGCCGGCGAGCTCCCGCCCCCACACGGCGGCCCGGGCTGTATTCACAACAGCAGCTCCGGCGGCAGTGGGCACCACGCCAGCCACCTCGGCAATGCCGGCTTCCGCTGCTGACTTCAGGTCGGCGTCGAGCACCGTTCCCAGGACTTCCCAACCGCTCCTGGGCGCGCCGACGCCAGCCCAGGACTCCGAAACCGTCGACGGCGGAATGGGCAACTCGACGTCGTCGGCACCCGAGCGGGCAAGACGGTCCATGACGGAGGCGAGCGTCACAGTGACATCGGCCTGTGCGGGTTCTGCAAGCGCCATGGTCCGTAACCCAAGGATTGTGGGAGTCGATTCGCCCAGGATGCGTGGCCTGAGCACACACACGTACGCGGCCAATACCTGGCCCGCGGCCTGAAGGCGGATGGCACCGTCATCGATGCTCTTGGCACGCGTGACGTACGTCCGCAGGTCAACGAGGTCGCGGGGATCGGCAAAGCGGAAGGACTGGGTCAAGAGGTCTGTCACAGCATCGACTCTACCGGCATGTCCGCGGTTGAGAGGGGTCCGGGGGCCGTCTAGAGTCGAACCATGACTGACACGAACGCTGGCCTCAAGGTTGAGGCACCCGCAGAAGATCCGACGGAAGTCCTGATTGGCCTGTTGGACCTTGGTGACTTCGACGGAGCCCGGACCAATGAGGATATCTTCCTTGGACCGTCCCAAAAACAGCCCCGGCATCGTGTCTTCGGCGGCCAGGTTCTGGCCCAATCCATGATGGCTGGCATGCGAACCGTGGAACCGGATCGGGTGGCGCACTCCATGCATGGCTATTTCCTGCGGCCCGGTGACGCCAATAAGCCCATCACGTTCGGTGTGGAACGGCTGCGTGACGGTCGGTCCTTCTCGGCGCGGCGCGTTCATGCTTATCAGGACGGTGTCCCGATCCTTTCAATGATTGCCTCGTTCCAGGTTCAAGACCAGGGCCTGGATCATCAAGCGACAATGCCCGAAGGCATTCCAGACCCGGAATCCTTGCCCAGCACGGCTGAGTTGCTGGCTCAATTCGACCACCCCTTGGCACGGCATATGTCCTCGGAGCGGCCGTTCGACGTCCGTCACATCGACCCCGCACTTTACGTGTCACCGCCAACCGAGCACGTGGCCACGAATGCCGTCTGGATGAAGACGATGGGACCCTTGCCCGACGACCCCAAGCTGCACCTGGCCGCGTTGGCATACGCCAGCGACTACACCTTGTTGGAGCCCATCCTCCGCAAACACGGCCTCGCCTGGATGACACCCGGCATGAGCGTCGCAAGCCTCGATCACGCCATGTGGTGGCACCGGCCGGTCCGGGTGGACGAGTGGTTGCTGTACGTCCAGGAGTCCCCCAGCGCGCAAGGGGCACGTGGCTTGGCTACCGGGCGGATATTCAACCGCGAAGGCCTGCACGTCGCGACCGTGGCACAGGAGGGGATGGTCCGGATTCCGTAGGCTGTTGGTGCGCTGCAAGGTTAAAGCGCAGGTGTTAAAGCAAAGAGGCCGATCCCTGTTGGGACCGGCCTCTTTTGTGCCTGTGGCGACCCGGTTAGTCGCGGGTCAGGCGGCGGTGCGTCACGCGGTGCGGCTTTGCCGCATCAGCGCCGAGGCGCTCCACCTTGTTCTCCTCATAGGAGTCGAAGTTACCTTCGAACCAGTACCACTTGGAGGGGTTCTCGTCGTCACCTTCATAGGCGAGGATGTGGGTTGCTACCCTGTCAAGGAACCAACGGTCGTGCGAGACCACCACGGCGCAGCCAGGGAACTCGAGCAGGGCATTTTCCAGGCTGCTCAGGGTTTCGACGTCGAGGTCGTTAGTGGGCTCGTCGAGGAGCAGGAGGTTGCCACCCTGCTTAAGGGTCAAGGCAAGGTTGAGGCGGTTACGCTCACCACCGGAGAGGACACCAGCCTTCTTCTGCTGGTCCGGTCCCTTGAAGCCGAACGCCGAAACGTAGGCACGTGAAGGCATTTCGACCTGCCCGACCTGAATGTAGTCGTGGCCTTCGGAAACAACTTCCCAGAGAGACTTATTGGGATCGATGCCGCCACGGGACTGGTCCACGTAGGAGATCTTCACGGACTCGCCGATCTTGAGCTCACCATCGTCCAGGGGCTCCATGCCAACGATGGTCTTGAACAAGGTGGACTTGCCCACACCGTTCGGGCCGATGACGCCGACAATGCCGTTCCGGGGCAATGAGAAGGAGAGGTCCTCGATCAGGACACGATCGTCGAAGCCCTTCTTCAGGTTCTTCGCCTCGATCACCACGGAACCCAGGCGCGGGCCCGGCGGAATCTGGATCTCTTCGAAGTCGAGCTTGCGCGTGCGCTCGGCCTCTGCAGCCATTTCTTCATAGCGGGCAAGACGGGCCTTTGACTTGGTCTGACGGCCCTTGGCGTTGGAGCGCACCCATTCAAGTTCTTCGGTAAGGCGCTTGGACAGCTTTGCGTCCTTCTTACCTTGGACCTCAAGGCGGGCCTTCTTCTTCTCCAGGTAGGTGGAGTAGTTACCTTCGTACGGGTAAAGGTGGCCGCGGTCGACTTCTGCGATCCACTCAGCCACGTGATCCAGGAAGTAACGGTCGTGAGTCACGGCAAGGACGGCACCGGGGTACTGGGAGAGGTGCTGCTCAAGCCAAAGAACGCTCTCGGCGTCCAAGTGGTTGGTGGGCTCGTCAAGGAGCAGAAGGTCCGGCTTCTGGAGCAGAAGCTTGCACAACGCTACGCGGCGACGCTCACCACCGGAGAGGACAGTGACGTCGGAATCAGCTGGCGGGCATCGCAGGGCGTCCATGGCCTGCTCGAGCTGGGAATCGATATCCCAGGCATCGGCAGCGTCAATCGCTTCCTGCAACTTACCCATCTCATCCAGGAGAGTGTCGTAGTCCGCATCCGGGTTCGCCATCTCTTCGGAGATCTCGTTGAATCGCTGGATCTTGCCGTAGATCTCGCCAACGCCTTCCTGGACGTTGCCAAGGACGGTCTTTTCCTCATTCAATGGCGGTTCCTGCAAGAGGATGCCCACGGTGTAACCGGGGCTCAGGCGGGCCTCGCCGTTTGAAGGAGTGTCCAGCCCGGCCATGATCTTCAGGATGGTGGACTTGCCAGCACCGTTCGGGCCCACGACGCCAATCTTCGCGCCAGGGTAGAACGACATGCTGACGTCGTCCAAAATAAGTTTGTCGCCAACGGCCTTGCGAGCCTTGGTCATCGTGTAAATGAATTCCGCCATGCCCTTAAATCTAGTGGGTAGGCGGACAGATCTCACATTCGGTGCTATTGGGCATTGCCAGCAGCTCCTTGGGGCGGTGCTGCTGGTCTTTGGGGCGGTGCTCCTAGCGAACGCTGCCCACGAAGCATTTCCCGGTGGCAAGTACTGGCAGAACGCTCATCACGACGCCTCCATCCCGGATCTGGCCCATGACGCAACTATCCCCTGCGAGCGCCGCAGCTTCCAACGCATCGACATCAAGACCTGTGGGCGTCCGGCTGACGGACACTTCCACGTTGGCTTTGGGAATGCCCGCCGATACCAAGGCTGCGCGAACGGATTCCGTATCCGGCTTGGGGTTGGCGGCCACGATTTTCTTCAGTGCAGCCTCCACAGCCGTGCTCGTGGCCACTACTTCGGGGTCCATACTCGTTCCGCCGCCGGGCTGTTGGGATGCGGGGCTTGAAGAAGTGATGCCTGCCGTGGGTGTTTTGGGGGACGCGGCACATGCAGGCAGCGCCAGCGCAGCAACAATGACCAAGAAGGTCCCGACGGCCTTACCGTTCAACTGAAAATTTCTTGCACGACTCGGCTGCTCCACCCTGGTTCCCCTGCTCATCACAAAGCCATTCTGCCATTCCCATGGACGGCGGGCGGGCGTAGCGTGGGCCACGTGGTGGCGCGCCTGGACCGGCGGCCGCGGGAAGGAGAAAACCATGGAAGGAAAAATCCCTTATGCCGAGGCGTCGATCACCGTAGCCGCCCCGCGCGAGCAGGTATGGAAGGCCCTGACGGATCCTGGCCTCATCAAGGAATACTTCCTCGGAACCAATGTCGAAACGACGTGGCGGGTAGGCGATCCCATCACTTACTCCGGCGAGTACAACGGCAAGGCATACGAGGACAAGGGCACCATCCTGGCCTTCGAACCCTTGCAGGTCTTGAAAACCACTCACTACAGTCCTTCATCGGGACTTCCGGATTCCCCCGGGAACTATCACACGGTCGAATACCAGCTGGCCGATGCGGACGAAGGAACATCCGTAACTATTTCGCAGGGCAACAACAAGAGCGAAGAAGAAGTGGAGCATTCCGCAGCGACGTGGCGCGTGGTGCTTCAGAACCTCAAGGAATTTCTTGAGTCGCAGCCCCAGACTTCTTGAGTCAGGGGCAAGGAGCCAGGCAGTTAAGAAAGCAGTCCCCCGGAACCCTGCAGGTTCCGGGGGATTTCTCGTGCCCCAGGAGGGAATCGAACCCCCGACCGGCGGATTAGAAGGCCGCTGCTCTATCCCCTGAGCTACTGGGGCGCACAGGCGCCAATACAAGCGTATGCCGCTGGCGCCACAAAGAGTTTACAGTGCATTCGCCACTGCAACCTGCCAGCCACGCCTACAGACACTTCCCCTCCACAACAACCCTGCGAGCCGGAGTTATTCACATAGGCCACGACCGCACTCCCCTACCTGGTTTGCATGGATGAAGCTAAGAGGGCCGGACGGGCACTTTCCTACATCGAGAAGGACCACCATGAACGACACCATTACTCTTCGAGGCTTTGTAGCCTCGGAAGTTAAGAGTTCGACCACTACACGCGGTACGTCCACTGCTTCATTTCGTCTTGGGACAACTGAACGCCGCTATGACCGGGCCAGCAATACATGGGTGGACGGCAATACCAACTGGTACACCGTGCAGTCGTTTCGCTACTTAGCCGGCCACGTCGGCTGCAGCGTGAAGAAGGGTCAACGCGTCATCGTCGTCGGAAAGCTACGCCTGCGGCAGTGGGAACACGAGGGCAGGATCTACCATGTGGCAGAAGTCGACGCGGAATCAGTCGGGCACGATCTCATGTGGGGCTCTGCGAACTTCACCCGGATGAACGGGACGTCGGCTCCAGCTGACTCGAACCCGTCCGGCGAGGCAGCCGGGAAGCTTGGAGATCCGGGGATTGAGTGGGAGTCCGGCGACAACGAACAAGCGCCCCCGGAGGAGGAGACAGAAACAATCGACGTCGATGACCCGGACGGTACCGGTCCGCTGGTAGTAAACACCACCACAGGTGAGTTGGTGGGTGCCGGGGCTTGAACTTCCGTGTCGGGGGACCGCGATGAAACTCGTGGGACCAGCCCCGCGGGTGGAGATTATTCTGGGTCCATGGCATACGACGCAGCAGCTCCCCAGCTGGAAGCCGCTCCTGCATCCTGGAGGCCGTGGAAGAGCTATTCGGGGTCAAGGGCGAGCCATCCCGGTGTTGGTGCCGCTGGTTCGCCCTCCCCGGCAAGGAGTTCAGGTCCAAGGCACCAAACGAACTCAAGGAGCTCCTGCGGACACGCTTCGACGAGGATCCAGAGCCAGGGGTGCTGGCATTCCGGGGCGGTCAGGCGGTGGGCTGGTGCGCTGTGGAACCGCGGGCAAACTATCCCCGCATAGAACGGTCGCAGCTTCTTCGGGCAGCGGACCTGCCACCCGTTGACGTTGGAACTCTTTGGTCGGTGAGCTGTTTTGTGGTTTCACCAAATCATCGGCGATCAGGTGTTGCCGCGACGTTACTCCGGGCAGCCGTGAACCATGCCTTCAATAACGGGGCTACTACCCTTGAGGCGTATCCC
Source organism: Arthrobacter sp. 21a14 (assembly GCA_050627125.1). Classification (GTDB taxonomy): domain Bacteria; phylum Actinomycetota; class Actinomycetes; order Actinomycetales; family Micrococcaceae; genus Arthrobacter. Next base: position 3,903,789 of record CP192487.1, read on the forward strand.
ATCGATACCGACCTTCGTCCAAAAGCTGGTCCCTCGGACTTGTATCACGGCACGGTTTCGCTGTTCATCGAAGGCGGGTTCTCTGTGGTTTCGACTCCCATTCCCGGGCGCGCCATCGTTCGCCTCAACAGCAAGGCGGCATAAGAAACCCACAGAAGTAACCAGGGCAAAATCCAAGGCGCTGCCAGGGTGGTCAACTGACTTCACAGCAGCTACGGCAGGGTGAGGATCATGGGTCCATCAGCTGTGATAGCGACGGTGTGCTCACTATGGGCGGCCTTGTTTCCGCTGGCTGAGCGCAGAGTCCACTCATCGTCATCGTGGTAGTAGTCATCCTTACCGCCCAGGATGAGCATTGGTTCGATGGCGATGACCAACCCCTCTTCAAGTTTTATACCCCTGCCCGGCCTGCCGATGTTGGGGACGGGCGGTTCAGCGTGCATTGTCCGGCCGATACCGTGGCCCCCGTGATCGGCCAACAAACCGTATCCAGCACGTTTGGCCTCGCCGCCGATTGCATAGGCGAGATCGCCCATCTTGTTGCCCACACGGGCAGCTTCGATACCCCGGGCGAGTGCAGCGTCTGTGGCATCGATCAGTGCCTGGTCCACCGGATCTGCCGTCCCCACGATGAAGCTGATGGCAGCATCTCCACACCAGCCTTCAAGGAAGGCGCCGCAATCCACACTAAGAAGGTCCCCGTCCTGGAGGACGTAGCCATTTGGAATTCCATGCACCACAGCGTCATTGACACTGGCACAGATCACCCCGGGAAACGGGACGGCTGCCCATCGCGGGTGGTAATCCAGGAAGGCCGGTTTGGCCCCCGCGCCTTCAATAACGTCCGCGGCAACCTCATCCAATTCCTTGAGGGAAACACCGACGTCCGCATGTTCCTTGACCGCTGCCAAGGCGTTGGCCACCACGCTGCCGGCCTCGCGCATCACCGAGATCTGATCTGGTGTCTTCAGCATGGACATGGGATTCCTCCGTTTTTGCTGGGCGGGATCATTCGCTGTTCGGGATCATCGTGGGACCCGCTGGCCATTGGTTCCACTCTACGTGGGGCAGGTGGCTGCATGAGGTGGAGAACAAAGGGGAGTTCCCGGTTGAATAATTCCGAGGACGGCCGGTCATAGAGTTGGGGCATGGAGAACAAGGACTTGCTTGAGGCCATCAGGTCAACGCTTCGCTCCGCCGGGGACGCCGAGCGTGCCCGGGGAGCCCAGGCGTATATGAAGTCGGACATGCCCTCCTGGGGGATCCGGGTTCCTGAGGTGCGCAGGATCGCCAAGGCCGCAGCCAAGCAGTTTCCCATCTCTTCACCGGTCAGCCTTCGCGAGGCCGTTCTTGATTTGTGGCGGAACGCCCAGGCGCGCGAAGAACGATATGCAGCCATTGAATTGACGGGCCTGCCAATGGTCAAGGAAGACCTTGCCATGCTGCCGGTTTATGAGGAAATAATTCGCACTGGCGCCTGGTGGGACCTCGTCGACGGAGTGGCCCACCGTCTCTGCGCACTCCTGCTTGCCCACAGGTCCACCATGACGCCTCTGTTGCTCCAATGGTCCACGGACCAGGACATGTGGATCCGAAGGGCGTCCATCACTGCGCAATTGGCAGCCAAGGGCCTGACGGACCCGGGACTGCTGGCGGCTGTTATCAAACCCAACCTTGCCGACAAGGAGTTCTTCATCCGGAAGGCCATCGGATGGGCCTTGCGGGAGTACAGCAAGACAAACCCTGAGTGGGTCAGGGCATTCGCCGCAGAGAATGCTCCAGCCCTCAGCCCGCTCTCCACACGCGAAGCAATTCGGCTTCTTTCATCACATTAAGCATCCCGCCATGAGAGGTCAGAAGATTCAGGGAATCCTCAGATGATCGGGCGCAGGCCTGGCTCGTCGCGCTTACGGAAGAGGCTCTTCGTCTTCGGATCCACGAAGATCAAGTAGACGGCAAACAGGAGCGCGATGATGGCTGCCGCGTTCCGCGCCAGCGTCAGGGCAAGGCCAAGATCCTCGCTCTGAAGATAGGGGAACACATCCAGTTGGTCTGAGATGGCGTAGACCATGAAGAACGACACCACGAAGTAGACCGCCTTCACCTGCCAGTCATTGCGTATGCCGGTCACAGCAAACAACGGAATAAGCCACACGACGTACCACGACTGGATCATCGGGGCCAGCAGGACGATCGCCGCAAAGGCCAGGGTGAGCCGGCGCATCAGGCGGTCGTGTTCTCCCCGGAAGACCTGCCAGGCAATGGCTCCCACCATCAGCACTTTGCCGGCGTCGTAAACCCACTTGGCCATGCCCCAGCCGTCAAGTCCAAAGACGTTGAAGATCGACGCGACAACCAGGCCAATCAGGCCGATGGGTGCGTACCAAATCCAGACGCTCCCAGGGGCAGACAGACCCTTCACCCACCCAAACCCAAATCCGTTGACCAGGCTCATCGCGTACAGGAGGCCAAAAGTCAGGGCGGCTGTCAGGAACCAGAAAAGGATCTTGCGCGGCCATGACGCACCCTTGCCCGCCCAGAGCAAGCCAATAAAGGGCAGGAAGACCACCGTAATTGGCTTGACCGAAATGGAGAGTGTCACCAGCACCAGGCCCAGGACCACCCGGCGGGTGGCGCAGTAGTACAGGCCTGCCAAGGCCAGCCCAATCATGAGGGCGTCGTTATGGACACTGGCAATGAAGTTGGTGAGAAAGAGGGGGTTGGCGGCTGTCAACCATAGTGCACGGTGCGGATTGACGCCGTGGAGTTCTGCCAGCTTGGGTACGTAGATGATGCAAAGTATGACGCCGGCAACTGCCACCAGCCTGAACAGCATGATGCAAGCCTCAGGTTGGACATTGGTTACCCAAACAACAAATTGTTCGATCCAAAGGAAGAGCTGACCGTAGGGAACGGGAGCTTCCGTCCACATCTTGTCTGCACCCAATTGGAAGTAGTTCGGGAGGGCTGAAATCCCGTTCTCGTAGGGATTCATTCCCTCAACCATGAGTCTGCCTTGCCCGATGTAGGCGTAGACGTCCCTGCTGAACAGCGGGACAGTGAACATCATGGGCAGTCCCCAGGCCACCACAGCCTGCAAGGTGGCCTTGCGGGCTTGGAGTCCCCAGACCCGGACACGTTGCCCCAGGCGCAGCCAGGCCCGGACAAGCAGCATGCCACCAACAGCCAGCAGGACGATGGACAGCGCGACGCCCACACCTTCGGTACGCATCCAGATGAAAAGCGGAAGCCGGCGAAGTTCAGACACTGGTGCGAGCCAGCCCACGCCCAGCGAGCCGAAGACAAGGAACATCGAACCAATGAAACCGGCGATCAGCGGGGACCTGGCGTTATCCACTTCGCTGGCAGCAGCATCCGCAGGCGGCGCTTCTTTCCCTGCCTTCTGGGCGGCGGGTACAGGCACCGTCATGTGGTCTTCATCCAATCGTTTGCCCGTTGCATTCCGGGACAGAAATCTGAATCTCTGGGGGCTGTCCACGACAGGAAGAAAGGACACTGCCGTGCTCAAAAATCCTACCATCGGAGCACTTGGAACCGCCTGAACGATAGGCTAGGCGCGTGCCTATTACTAATGAACGCATCGTCTGGATTGACTGCGAAATGACCGGCTTGGACCTCAAGAACGACGCCCTGATCGAGGTTGCGGCGCTCGTGACGGACTCCGAGCTCAACATCCTGGGCGATGGCGTGGACGTCGTCATCAAGCCCGACGACGCCGCGCTGGCGCAGATGAACGACTTCGTTCGCGACATGCACACCCGCTCCAAACTCCTTGACGAACTCCCCCACGGCAAGACGATGGCCGAGGCTGAGGCGCAGGTGCTTGAGTACATCGAGAAGTGGGTTCCGGACCCCCGCAAGGCCCCGCTGGGAGGCAACTCGGTGGGCACGGACAGGATGTTCCTGGCCAGGGACATGCCGAACATTGTGGAGCACCTCCACTATCGCGTCATCGATGTCAGTACCATCAAGGAACTCTCGCGCCGCTGGTTCCCGCGGGCCTACTTCCAGTCGCCGGCCAAGCATGGCGGACACCGCGCACTGGGAGACATCAAGGATTCCATCGACGAGCTCCGCTACTACAGGCAGGCCGTTTTTGTCCCAGCGCCGGGACCCGACACTGCCACGGCCCAACGCATCTCCAAGGACATCACGGCCACTGCTGAGACTCTGGGTTCACCAGAAACTATGTGATCTGCGCCATTTTTGAAGGTTTTTTCGTCGAAACCGGCAAAAGTGGACTTTTCACCCCAAAACAACAGGTAAGCTATTTGTCGTTGCCTTCACGGAATGCCGGTCATCCGGACAAACCGAAAAAGGCACATGGTGGGCGTAGCTCAGTTGGCAGAGCGCCTGGTTGTGGTCCAGGAGGTCGCGGGTTCAACCCCCGTCGCTCACCCCGCCGAGATTGGCTCAAAAGCCGGTTTCCACAAAGGCCGCACCGGTTATCCGGTGCGGCCTTTGTTTTGTTTTGGCCCGCCTGCAGTCCCATGGGTTGCTTCCGGAACACAGCGATCGACTAAGGAAGAGCTGACATGACCGTCCTGCCAGTGACCATTTGGGGCGAACCCGTTTTGCACCGTCGGGCAAGTGAAGTCGAAGTATTCGATGACGATCTCCGAAAACTCATCGCGGACATGTTCGAAACCAATGAAGCCGCGAACGGAGTGGGCCTCGCCGCACCCCAGGTGGGAGTCGGGAAGCGCATCTTTGTGTATAAGTACGCCAACGACGACGACGCGCCTGAGCAAGGCGTTCTGGTCAATCCCGTCTTGACCCTCTCAAAGATCTCCGGAGCCCTCCCGGACCCGGAAGAGCACATAGAGGGCTGCCTGTCCTTTCCCGGAGAGCACTACCCTCTACAGCGCGCCGAGTGGGCCCGCGTCCAGGGCTTTGACGGTGACGGAAACCCTGTCGACTTCGAAGCTACGGGCTGGTTCGCTCGAGTCATGCAACATGAGTACGACCATTTGGACGGCAAGCTTTACGTCAACCGCCTTGTGGACCGATATGCCAGGAAGGCAATGAAGCAGGCCAAGAAGAACGGTTGGGGCGTTCCCGGATTGACATGGATGCCTGGCGTCGACCCTGATCCTTTCGGACACTGATTCGATGAGCCAAGCACGCCATGCAGAATTGTTTCAGCTCCTGGATATTAACGGCGAGGACGCCATGGAATGCGCCGCGCTCTTGGACAGAAACCCCAGCGGCCACGTCTTGGACGCATTGGAACTGCTGCAGCAACGGCTTGGCACTTTTCCAGCCGACAGTATCTCTCCCGACCAGCTTTCGCCCGACGCAGCTTCTCCCAACCAGATTTCTCCCGGCCGGCACCGCGAGACCGTCTGGATCGAAGCACTGCTCCGCTTCGCACCCAGAGTCCACGCATACCATCTGGAGTTGGGAATCAGCGTGGATGTGTCAGCAGCCACGCTGGCGGACGTGGGGCTCCAGCTTCGCATCAACCGACGCGTTCATGGACATTTCGGGCTGGACACCTGGAGTTGGCTGACGTTACATATGGCAGGAAATCTGTTCCGGCTCGGCCGGTTGCAGTTCCATTTGATCCGGAGCGGGCACAACGACGGGCCAGGGAGCAGCGTGGCATACGCATCCGCTTGGGTCCTGGGGGTCCACATTCCCGAGGACGGCGGCCTTTCCCCCGCGCTGGTGGATGCCAGCTTTGACGAGGCACGCTCGTTCTTTCCCCGCTATTTCCCGGACAAGCCTGCCACTGTGGCCACGTGCGAGTCCTGGATGCTGGATCCGTACTTGGTTGAAAGGCTTCCAAACAGCAACATCGCGTCCTTCGCCGCCCGTTTCACGCTGGATCGGTGCACCGACGCCCCCACTGATGCCGTGTACTTCACGTTTAGGCAGCGGGGGCTGGAGAACCTGGACAAACTACCCCGGGAAACTTCGCTCCAGCGCATAGTCCTTGAGAGAATCGCCGACGGCGGTACCTGGCAACTGGGACACGGTCACCTGACGCTGTAAATGGTCTGCTGATCCGGGCAAGAAGAGAGGACGCGCATCATGGCGTCCTTCTCCGCCTGCGTAACCCAGAGGTTGTAGGCTGCCTTGACGGAGATCTGCCGCGCTACGTAGTGACACCGGAAGTTCTTGTTCGGCGGGAGCCAGGTGGCGGCGTCGCCTGCGCCCTTCTTCACATTCTCGGGCCCATCAGCCGCAATCAGGTTCAAGGGATCATTTGCCAGCCTTTGACGCTGCTGCACCGTTAATTGCTTGGCACCCTTCTGCCATGCGTCGGCCAAGGCGACAATGTGGTCAATCTGAACATCAGCGCTGGTGTCCTGGCCCCGACGGAAGGTCACGTGGGCGCCCGTGTAGGGTTCGTGAAACTCTCCAGTGGCAACCTTGCATGAGGAACCACTGGTGAACTCCACTGACGACAGGTCCCTGCGCAGGATGTCGTTCCTGGTATCGCATCCGTTTCGGTCCGCATCCAGCCAGGCCTGACCGAAAGCGGTTCGCTCATAGTCTTCCTGGGATGCCCGTCCCTTAACTTCCAGCTGTCCCAGTGCCGCGCTTGCCTTCTCCGCGGGAACGGCCTCGATGCCGGTGATGGGTTTCATCCAAGCCGGATTGAATACCGGCGCATCACTGGGACCGGAGACCCATGGCTCGGCCGCGTTGAACTGGCCGGTGGTGAAGAACCAGGACAGTCCTGCCACGAGGGTGGCGGCCACTAATCCTAGAATGGCCCAGGCTTGGCGTGATCGTCTGCGCGCGCGTTTGTAGGCAGACCAGGTGATACTCAAGGGGCTCCGTCCAGTCGGGGTGGGTGGTGTCCTTCGAGCGTAGGACACGGCACCGACAGTCAGAGCCGATATCAACAGTGTGTAGGAGAAGTCACACTGCAGTGGTGGGGTACTTCCCTGGGTTACTGCTCACGCATAACGCGTTGGAGGTCTTCCGCAGCGACCTCCAGCAGGGTACGCAATTGCTGGACGCGTTCGTCGCTGACGTCCCCCGCGGCGTTTGCTGCGATGGCCTGGTCCAGCAGTTTCTGCGCCTGCTTGTGGTTGGCCCGTGCTACATCCAACGCGTGTTCAAGCGTTGTCTCGTGTTCCAAAGTCGATTCATTTTCCATGAACCCATTTTGGTCAGGTTTCCCGGCTGATACCAGTGACACAGCCGGGAAACCCGTGAATACTTCCCGGCTCAGGCGTTCGCTGCCTCAAGCACTGCAATAGGAGCCACGATGTCGCGGGCAGGGAAGGACGGCGGGTTGACGCCAGCCATTTCCTCCATGACACGGACAACCTGGCAGGAGTAGCCGAATTCGTTGTCGTACCAAACGTAGAGCACGAGGTTCTTGTCGTTGGAAATAGTGGCCAGGCCGTCAACGATGCCTGCGCGGCGGGAACCAACGAAGTCGGTGGAGACAACGTCCGGCGAGTCGATGTAGTCGATCTGCTTGCGCAACGGCGAGTGCAGCGACATTTCGCGGAGGTAGTCGTTGACCTCATCGCGTGTGGTGCCGTTGGCAAGGTTGAGGTTCAGGATCGCCATGGACACATCCGGGGTAGGTACGCGGATGGCGTTACCGGTGAGCTTGCCCTGAAGTTCCGGAAGCGCCTTGGCAACAGCCTTGGCTGCACCTGTCTCCGTGATAACCATGTTCAGGGCTGCCGAACGGCCGCGGCGGTCTCCCTTGTGGAAGTTGTCGATCAGGTTTTGGTCGTTCGTGAACGAGTGCACCGTTTCAACATGGCCGTGGATGATACCGAATTTGTCGTTAATGGCCTTCAGTACCGGAGTAATGGCGTTGGTTGTGCATGATGCAGCCGTGACGATCTTGTCGTCATCGGAGATGTCGGACTGGTTGATTCCGTGGACGATGTTCTTCAGATCGCCCTTGCCCGGAGCCGTCAGCAGGACGCGCGAAACGCCCTTGCTCTGCAGGTGCTGGGACAGGCCCTCCGCATCGCGCCAACGTCCGGTGTTATCCACTACCAGGGCATCCTTGATGCCGTAGGCGGTGTAGTCCACGGTGGCGGGGTTGTCGGAGTAGATGACCTGGACCTGAACGCCGTTGGCGGTGATGGTGTTGGCTTCTTCGTCCACGCGGATGGTTCCTTCAAAGGAACCGTGTACGGAGTCGCGGCGCAGGAGGCTGGCACGCTTGACGAGGTCGTTCTCGGCGCCCTTGCGGACAACGATGGCACGCAGCCGCAGGCCATGCCCGCCACCGGCCTTTTCAATCAGGATGCGGGCAAGGAGGCGGCCGATGCGGCCAAAGCCGTACAGCACGACGTCGGTGCTGGTGCGGTCATCAGCGCCACGCTTTCCGACGATTTCGGCGAGCTCTGCCCGCAGGAACTCATCCAAGGAGGTGCCGTGGCCCTCGACGCGGAACTTCTCCGTGAGACGGGCAATGTCGATTGCAGCCGCACCGAGTTCCAGCTCAGCAAGAGCGTTCAACAGGGGTGCGGTTTCTTCGAGCAGCAGCTCGGTGTTGCTCATCCGGCGCGCAAAGCGGTGGGCCTTCAGGATGTTCATGGTCGACTTGTTAATCAGGCTCCGGCCGTGGATGCTCGTGACCACGTTGTTTTCCCGGTACAACCGGCCGATCACCGGAATCATGGCCTCGGCGAGAGCCTCCCGGCCCATCCACTTATCAAGACAAGAATCTGACGTCTGGCTCACAGAACTACCTTCCTTGGGTCAACCACATACGTCCTCGTATGCAGATGGCGGCCGCCCGGAGTAATCCTGCGGCACGGGCACTGGCCGGGCTTCGGTCCACCCACAGCGCCTTGAACGATTGCAAAGAAAAGACCGCCGGCTGCGAACGCAGTCCCGGCGGCAGAACATCTACGTTCATAACAAGTCTAAGGCGGAAGGGCGCCCTCTTGGGTGCCGGGGGGCGTGAAATCACTCACATGGCAGTCACAATGGACGTCATATGCCCGGGACCTCAGTGGCAAATGTGGATGGGTTGACCGATACGCCGGGTTCTGTCATCCCTTGCCGTTGCCGGCAAAGGAGTGGCGGCCATCCATCTACGAACGCCGTTGCCGACGCCCTCCAGCAGCCTACCCGGACACTCGGGCGAGCAGCCCTCAAACGTGTCCTGTCTGGCCTTGCTCCGGGTGGGGTTTACCTAGCCTCCCCGGTCACCCAGGGAGCTGGTGGTCTCTTACACCACCGTTTCACCCTTACCTGCCGCGTGCTGATGCAAGCACCACCACGCGCAGGCGGTCTGTTTTCTGTGGCACTGGCCTGCGGGTTACCCCGAGTGGGCGTTACCCACCACCCTGCTCTGCGGAGCCCGGACGTTCCTCGAGCCACTTCCGTGACGCGCGACCGCCTGGTCAACCCATCCGCCGTACAGTCTACCGGCGTCGAGGGTTGCCTCGGTCCCCGGTAATATCGTCTGGTGCTGATTCTGCTGCCGCCTTCCGAAGGCAAGACCCCCGCCGTCAAAGGTCCCGCCGTCGAATGGGAGTCACTCAGCTTTCCGGAGCTCAACCCGTACCGCGCCAAGGTCCTGGAATCGTTGGGCACCGTCAGCGCGCACGAGGACGCCCTGGCATTGCTTGGCGTAGGCGCCTCGCTGAAGGACGACGTCGAACGTAATACCCGGCTGCACGCAGAACCGGCGGCTCCGGCCCACCAGGTGTACTCCGGAGTCCTGTATGACGCGCTCGGCTTCAATTCCATGACGCCGGCCCAACGACGCAAGGCAACCGAATCGATTTTGGTGGTTTCGGCACTGTGGGGTGCCATCGGTTTTGGTGACCATGTGCCGGCTTACCGGCTGTCCATGGGAACGGCACTGCCCGACGTCGGACGCCTCGCCTCCTTCTGGAAGCCCAACCTGAATGCTGCCCTCGCCAAACGGGCTGAAGGAGAATTGCTGGTTGATTGCCGTTCCAGCACCTATGCAGCGGCGTGGGCGCCACCAGCGGCACAAACCGTTACGGTGAATGTTTTCAACGAGGCAAACGGCAAGCGCACGGTGGTCAGCCACTTCGCCAAACACACCCGGGGTGAGTTTGCCAGGCATCTGCTGACCCGGCGAGGGAAGGCGCCCGCATCACCTGATCAACTGCTAAAAGCGGCCAAGGAGATCTGGCGGGCGGAACTCGTCCCCGGCGCGGCCCGCAAGCCACACGCACTTAACATCATTCTGGGCAGCTAGGTCAGTTCCACTCGGCCGAACGGACCAGGATGCATCCGGAGTCCGGGCAAAAAACGATGTCGTCGTCAGCCGCGGCCTTGACTTCTGCGAGGTCGCCGGGGCTGAGCATCATCCCTGAACCTTCAGATTTACCGTGGAAGAGCCTGGCGGCGCCGACACCGCGCCTGGCAATCGTCTTCTCATAGACTGCAAGCATTCCGGCGTCCAGGGCCTCCGCGAAAGCGGCACGTTGCCCGCGGACCAGGGTTTCCTCGGCCGCGATCTCAGCAATCGCTTCATCCAATTCGGCGCGAATGCCGGCAAATGAACCCTGGATGTCATCCACGATTGCCTGTTGCGCGGCCTGGCGTTCCCGCAGAGTGTCCAAACGCTCCAGGATTTCAAGCTCAACATCCTCCAGGTCGGAGCGGCGCTTGTTAAGGGATGCGATGTCACTCTGAAGCGCCACCAGGTCCTTGGAGAGACCGGTTCCGCTGTTGAGCCTGGCTTCGTCACGTTCGATACGGGAGGCGACCTGCTCCACGTCCGCTTCGGAACGACGCAGTTCAGCTTCGGCGTCGTGCACTGCCATCTTGGCAGCGCCAAGTTCACCATTGGCTACGTTCAGTGCATCCTGCAGGTCAGCTATCCGCGGATCCGTTTCCAGCACCTTCCGGCGGCCGGCCAACGATTTGAGCTTGGCATCCAGTCCCTGCAGTTCAAGCAATTTCAGTTGTTCTGCCGGTGCTGCTTTCGCCACGCTTACCTCCGCTTGTATCGCTTCCGGGCCTGGGGATCAGTTCCGGCTGGACGGCCCATGTTCATTGGGATCGTCCGTATCTTCTAGACTCTAGTCCCCGCCGGGAGTGAGTATGAAGTCCCAGGGATCGCTGTTGGTGCTGCTCACGCGGATCTCGACGTCGTAGCCCTGATCACCCAGTACATTGCCGAGCGCTTCCGCGGCTACGGGCAGCCATAGCCATTCGCTGGCAAAGTGCGAGACGTCAATGAGGTACGGACGGCCGTTGACGGCACCTTCCCGCGCCTCCGACGCCGGATGGTGCCGCATGTCCGCTGTCACATACACATCTGCGTTGCTGGCCCTGACGGCGTCGAACAAGCTGTCCCCAGCGCCACCACAGACGGCGACGCGCCGCAGCAGACCGTCCTTGTCGCCGGCCACGCGAACCCCTCCGGCCACCGCGGGGAGCATCCCAAAGACGCGGGCAGCGAAATCACCCAGGGTCATGAGCTCAGGAAGATCACCAACCCGGCCAATGCCTTCCTCGGGCAAGCCATTGGCGGCAGGGGTAAGTGGAGCAACGTTTTCCAGGCCAAAGGCGTCCGCCAACACGTCCGATACGCCCCCGACGGCGGAGTCACCGTTGGTGTGGACGGTCAGGAGTCCGGTGCCTGCTTCGATAAGCCGGTGCACGGCCAAGCCCTTCGCGGAGGTGGCCGCGACGGAGTTCACGCCTTTGAGCAGCAACGGATGATGCGTAATCAGGAGCCCGGCACCCCATTCAATGGCCTCGTCGATGACAGCCAGGGTGGGATCCACGGCAAAAAGGATTCTGGTGATCGGCGTGTTGGGGCGGCCCACCACGAGGCCTACCTCATCCCAATCCTCAGCCAAGGACTCCGGCCAGAGTTCCTCAACAGCAAGCAACACCTGGCCAAGGGTCGGGTCCCCGCTTGCTTCCACTGTCCCGGCGTCGTCGCTGGAATCCGCATCAGAAATGGCGGTGTCTACTGCTTCCATACTCTTATTCTTACCTACTGGACCCGATGGGGCAGTTTTGGTTGCTGCCGTACCTGCCCAGCGGCGTTATTGTCCCGTAAGGTATTGCGGGAATCATCAGGCCCTCCAATCCATTGAAGAGATCATGAAAACTTTTGTACTTGGTGGTGGATGCTTCTGGTGCCTTGATGCCGTGTACCAGAAAACCCGCGGTGTCAGTTCCGTGGTCTCCGGCTACACGGGAGGCCATGTCCGCAACCCTGACTATTACGACGTCTGCTCGGGAACGACCGGTCATGCAGAGGTGGTTGCGGTGACATTCGATGAAACCGTGGTGCCGGAGGAAGTCATTCTGGACATGTTCTTCGCGTTGCACGACCCCACCACGTTGAACCGGCAAGGCTACGACACAGGCACCCAATACCGCTCGTCAATGTTCTACACCACGACGGAGGAAAAGATCCTCTTCGAAGAAGCCATCGAGCGTGCCCAAGCACTCTGGGCCGATCCGATCGTGACGGAAGTGAGCCGGCTACCTGAGTTCCATGAGGCAGAGGAAGTCCATCAGAACTATTACGCCAAATTCCCCTACCAGGGTTATTGCCAGGTCATCATCAATCCAAAACTGGCCAAAGCGCGGAAATATTACTCTGCATGGCTAACTGCTTAGCAGGGTTTCGATGCGGCTGGTTAGGCTGACCTCAGCATTCCCTCTTCAGAGATAGGCATAATCTTCATGGCAAGGATCTACGACGACGTCACCCAGCTGGTCGGCCGCACTCCGCTGGTCCGTTTGAACCGGCTGACCGAGGGCCTTGAGGCCACCGTTGCGGTCAAGCTTGAGTTCTACAACCCGGCCAACAGCGTGAAGGACCGCATCGGTGTGGCCATCATTGACGCCGCCGAAAAGTCCGGTGCCTTGAAGCCGGGTGGAACAATTGTGGAAGGCACCTCCGGTAACACCGGAATCGCGCTTGCCCTTGTCGGTGCCGCACGCGGGTACAAGGTCATCCTGACCATGCCTGAGACCATGTCCACCGAACGTCGTGTCATGCTTCGCGCCTATGGTGCAGAGATCGTGCTGACTCCGGGTTCCGAAGGCATGCGGGGCGCTGTTGAAAAGGCCCAGGAAATTGTTGCCAACACCGAGAACGCCATCTGGGCGCAGCAGTTCGCCAACCCGGCCAACCCGGAGATCCACCGCAACACCACTGCCGAGGAAATCTGGGCGGACACAGATGGCGAAGTAGACATCTTTGTTGGCGGCATCGGTACCGGCGGTACCGTGACCGGCGTCGGGCAAGTCCTGAAGGAGCGCAAGCCCGAAGTCCAGATCATTGCCGTTGAGCCCAAGGACTCCCCCATCCTTAATGGCGGCAGCCCCGGTCCCCACAAGATCCAGGGCCTGGGCGCCAACTTCATCCCGGAAGTCCTTGACACCAACGTCTACGACGAAGTTCTCGACGCCACGCTTGAAGACTCGGTTGCCACCGCCCGCGCCCTGGGTTCCAAGGAAGGCGTCCTCGCCGGCATCTCCGGCGGCGCCGCAGTATGGGGCGCACTGGAAGTGGCCAAGCGTCCCGAGAACAAGGGCAAGCTGATCGTCGTGATCGTGCCGGACTTCGGAGAACGTTACATCTCCACTGTGCTCTTTGACGATATCCGCGGCTAACACTTCGCCCGCAAGCATTCATTTCCTGTAGAAAGGTCTTTGTGAGCTTCTTCGCAAGGCTTAAGGAAGACCTCGATGCCGCCCGGTCACATGACCCGGCGGCTCGAGGTTCTTTTGAGAACTTTTTCGCCTACTCCGGCCTGCACGCCATCTGGGCTCACCGCGTGACGCACAAGCTCTGGCAAAACCCGGCACTTCGCTTCCCTGCCCGCCTGATCTCCCAGTTGGCGAGATTCCTGACGGGCATCGAGATCCATCCCGGCGCAACCATCGGCCGGCGTTTCTTCATCGACCATGGCATGGGCGTCGTTATCGGTGAAACTGCTGAAATCGGCGAGGACGTGATGATCTACCACGGTGTGACGCTCGGCGGCCGGTCCCTTGCCAAGGTCAAGCGCCATCCCACCATCGGGGATCGTGTGACCATCGGCGCAGGCGCCAAGGTCCTGGGTCCCATTACGATCGGCGCAGACAGCGCGATTGGCGCGAACGCCGTAGTGGTGAAGAACGCTCCCCCGGAGTCGATCATCACGGGCATTCCGGCCACATGGCGGCACCGCGACGCGAAATCCGAAACCAAACCGGCGGTTGACCCGGCTGAGTACTACATCGAATACCGGATCTAGCTGAGTTAGCCGGTAAACCTCTTGTAGGAGTTCCAGAGAACGGCGTCAAAGACGCGGTCAGGAAGAACCCTCCGTAAGGCCAGGACGCTCCAGGCTCCCCTACCCACCGGGTAGCGGGTCTTGGGGCGTTTTGCCGTTGACGCGCGAACTATTGCTCTGGCCACTACCCTCGGAGGCGTAGATATCAGCTGTCCGGATGTTGACGCCAAGGCTGCTGCCATGACGTGGGCCTGCCCCCTGTATGGACCTCTACCGGACGCCGATAACAGGCCTTCCCCGGCAATGGTGCCCCATTCGGTGTCTGTTCCGGCAGGTTCAATAAGGACGACGTCGATGCCGTGCGGTTTCAACTCAAGCCGCAAGGAATCGCTCATCCCCTCCACCGCGAATTTTGTCCCGTGGTACCAAGCGCCCAGGGGCTCATAAATTTTTCCGCCGATGGACGAGACGTTGACGATCCGACCGGAACCGGCTTGCCGCATCCTGGGAATAACGAGTTGAGTCATCCTCGCCAGACCCATCACGTTCACCTCGAACTGGCGCCTGCCTTCGGCCAAGGGAACCTCTTCCAGGGAGCCGTAGGAGCCGTACCCTGCGTTGTTCACCAGGACATCTATGTGCCCGTGTGCGGCTTCAACAAGCGCCACAGCTGAGGCCATGGAGTCCTCGATGGTGACATCCAGGTGCATGACGGTGATTCCCTGTGCCTTAAGCGGATGCATCTTCTCCACCCGACGCGCGCCGGCGTAGACAATGAACCCTTCGGACCTCAGGGCACGCGCCGTCTCGAAACCAATGCCGGTAGACGCCCCCGTGACGAAAGCGATGCGTTCGGTCATGGCACTGGCTCCTTGGCTCGTGGCACCTGCGCGATGGCCCAGTACCCGTTCCGGCACGGCAAAGGCCGGCTCCTCCCAGCGTATCGGGGAAGAACCGGCCTTGCGGTGGAACTTAGTGGGTGTCGACGGCCGAGATTTCGGACTTGTCTTCGCCCCACAGCGTGTGGAACGTACCTTCGGCATCAACGCGGCCGTAGGTGTGCGCACCGAAGAGGTCGCGCTGGCCCTGGATCAGCGCAGCGGCAACGCGCTTGCGGCGCAGGCCGTCGTAGTACGCCAGCGAGGAGGAGAAGACCGGTACCGGGATGCCCAACTGGACAGCGGTGGCCACAACGCGGCGCCAGGCCGGGAGAGCCTCGGCGATGGCCTTGGTGAAAGCCGGCGCGAACAGCAGGTTGGCAGGCTTCTCCTCGGCAGCGTAGGCCTTGGTGATGTCCTTGAGCAGTTCGGCGCGAATGATGCAACCTGCACGCCACAGCGAGGCGATCTCGTCCAGCTTGAGGTCCCAGCCGTACTCCTTGGCAGCGGAGGTCAGCATGTCCAGGCCCTGGGCGTAGGAAACCAGCTTGGAGGCGTACAGTGCCTGGCGGACGTCCTCAACGAACGTCTCGGGGATCTCCACGGAAGCCTCTTCGCCGGCCAGCAGTTCCTGGCCAAGCTTGCGCTGCTCGGCCTGTGAGGACAGTGCGCGGGCGAAAACGGACTCGGCGATGCCGGAAACCGGGGAGCCGAGTTCCAGGGCGGAGATGACCGTCCAGCGTCCGGTTCCCTTCTGGCCTGCGGCATCCACGACGACGTCAACGAACGGCTTGCCGGTCTTGGCGTCAACGTGGCCCAGGACCTCGGCGGAGATTTCGATCAGGAAGGAGGACAGATCGCCCTTGTTCCACTCAGCGAAAATCCTGGACTGCTCGGCGGGCTCAATGCCGGCGCCGGAGCGGAGGAGATCGAATGCTTCACCGATGACCTGCATGTCGGCGTATTCGATGCCGTTGTGGACCATCTTGACGAAGTGGCCGGCGCCGTCGGTGCCGATCCACGCGCAGCACGGTTCGCCGTCGACCTTTGCCGCAATCTTCTCCAGCAGCGGGCCGAGGGCGTCATAGGACTCCCTGGAGCCGCCGGGCATGATCGAAGGACCGTTCAGGGCACCTTCTTCGCCACCGGAAACGCCGACGCCAACGAAGTGCAGGTCCTTCTTGGCCAGCGCGGCTTCCCGCCGGCGGGTGTCCTCATAGTGCGAGTTACCGGCATCGATGATGATGTCCCCGGCCTCGAGCAGCGGTTCGAGCTGCTCGATCACGTTGTCAACGGGAGCACCTGCCTTGACCATGATCAGGACACGGCGCGGCTTTTCGAGGGAATCGACGAGTTCCTGCAGCGTTTCCGTGCGGATGAAGTCGCCGTCCGTGCCGTGCTTTTCCAGCAGGGCGTCGGTCTTTTCCACGGAGCGGTTGTGGAGAGCCACGGTGAAGCCGTTGCGGGCGAGGTTGCGGGCCAGGTTGGCGCCCATCACCGCAAGGCCGGTGACACCGATGTGTGCTGACATCAAAACTCCAATTCGATCGTGTACAACGTGTACAAACAGTCCTGCGGGCACGCAGGAAGCGATTTCAAAACCAGGGGCTGTAATAAACCATACGTATTTAAGCCATGAGCAGGAAAGCGGCGCCCACGTTTTGGAACGGCGCCGCGTCATAAACAGTCTATGATGTGCGGGACTTCCGCGGACTCCGACGGGTGCCGAAAGGCATGAGATGCTACACGCGGAATGTCTTCGCCCCACTATGCTTACGTCTATGTCAACCAGCCTCCACCACCGCGCCGTAGAGCATCTGGGAACCCGGATTGTGGGCGGCGCCCTTCCCACCGGCCACGTCATGCTGGCCGAACATTTGGAGGACGAGCTCAACGTTTCGCGCTCGGTGGTCCGGGAGGCCGTCCGCGTCCTGCAGTCGCTGGGCTTGGTGGAGACCATCAAGCGTGTCGGAATCCGCGTCCTCCCGGCACATCGTTGGAATCCCTTTGATCCGTTGGTCATTCGCTGGCGCTTGGCTGGCGAGGGCCGCGGCGCCCAACTGAGGTCGCTCGCGGAGCTGCGTTCCGCCGTCGAGCCTGTTGCTGCGGAACTCGCAGCTGGAAACGCTCCGGAAACCCTGCGCCGGGAACTCGTGGATATTTCGCTGGCGATGAAGGAAGCCGGCGACGCCGGAGACATGCCTCGCTTCCTTGACCTCGATATCCGGTTCCATGCACTGGTGCTGTCAGGCTCTGGAAACGAAATGTTTGCCAACCTGATTGGCCAGGTAACAGAGACCCTCACGGGACGTACGGTGCACGGACTCATGCCGGAGCACCCGCAGAAGCAGGCGCTGCAGTGGCATATCGACGTCGCCCACGCCATCGACGCCGGTGACGGCCAGCAGGCCAGGGATGCGGCCGGAAAAATAATGCGCCAAACGATCGCGGAGCTGGCCCCCAGCTGGAACGACCAGCCCCGCGTCTTCGTACCGGTGGCGAAAAACTAATCCTGGAAGTTCAGCAGGACTTTGCCGGACTCGGCTGAGTTCCTGGCTACTTCGAATGCCTCGAGGCCGTGCGCGAGGTCGAATTCGTGCGTTATCACTGGGTCCACGAACAGGGACCCGTCGGCCAACGCTGCGATGACGTCGTCGATTTCGTTGTTGAACCGGAAGGATCCCAACAGTTCCAGTTCGCGGGTGATGGCCAGGGAGATGAAGACCGGCTGCGGGCCCGAGGGCAGCAGCCCCACCATCACCACTTTCCCGCCGCGCGTGGCTCCCTTGATCGCCGAGGCAAGACCGTGATGGCTGCCGGAGGACTCAATGACGACGTCGGCGTCCACCGCTGCGATGGCGTCCGCTTCGTCACCCTTGAGGACCGCATCGGCTCCGACGGCTTGGGCGATTTCCAGCGGTTTGTCATGCATGTCGACGGCAACAATCCGGGCCGCGCCGGCGCGCTTCAGGACGGCGACGGTCAAGGCACCGATCGGGCCGCTGCCGATCACGAGGGCCGTCTTTCCCGCCACGTCGCCAGCCCGGGCAACCGCATGCCAGGCCACGCTGGCCGGTTCCACCAGCGCCGCGGTCCGCAGATCCAGGGTTTCCGGAAGGGCACGGAGCATCCTTGAGGGAAGGGTGGCGTAGCGGCTAAAGGCGCCGTCGGTGTGCGGAAACCGTGCCGCACTGCCCAAATACGTGCAGCCCGGAGAAAGGTTGGGCCGCTCTTCCGGGTAGCGTGCCCCGCCCGGGCCCGGCGTCGCCGGGTGCACGGCCACCGGGGTGCCGGCCACAGGGCCGCTGCCATCGGGCGCCTGCTCGAGGACGACCCCGACAATTTCATGGCCCAGGACCAGCGGGGCCTTCAGGATCGACTCCCCCGCGGCACCATGCAACCAATAGTGCAGGTCCGAACCGCAGATCCCCCCGTAAGCGATCTCCACGATCGACTCATCCGGCGCCGGGGTCCTCAGCGGGACGTCTTCGATCCGCAGGTCCCCCTTGGCATGGGCGACGACCGCGGGGCCGGAGGCTGGGAGGGTGATGCCCATCAGACCACCACCGTCATTCCGCCATCGACGAAGATCGTCTGGCCATTGACAAAATTGGACCCCTGGGACGCAAGCCACACAACAGGCCCGGCCAGGTCAGCGACCGTGCCCCATCGGTGGGCAGGCGTCCTGCCGAGGATCCAGGAATTAAACGCTTCGTCATCAACCAGGTTCTGCGTCATTTCCGTATGGATGTACCCCGGAGCGATGCCGTTGATCTGCAACCCCGAAGCGGCCCATTCAGCAGTCATCGCGCGGGTCAGGTTACGCAGCCCGCCCTTCGCCGCCACATACGGGGCAATCGTAGGGCGGGCAAGGTCCGTCTGGACCGAGCAGATGTTAATGATCTTCCCCCGGCCCCTGGGAATCATATGCCGGGCCGCTTCCCGGCCCACCAAGAAGGCGCTGGTCAAATCCGTGTTGATCACCCGGTCCCAGTCCCTGACATCCAGGTCAAGCATGGGAACCCGGTGCTGGATCCCGGCATTATTGACCAGGATGTCCAGCGGGCCAACGTTGGCCTCGATCCACGCCACTCCTTCGGCAGCCGAAGCCGCGTCCGTCACATCAAACGCCCGGCTGTGGACCCTCCCCGCAGGGTAGTCAGCCGCCAGAGCCTCACACGCCGCTTCCAAGCGTTCGGGGTTGATCCCGTTCAATACCACCGTCGCACCAGCATCAGCCAGGCCCCGGGCCAACGCGTTACCAATCCCCCGGCTCGAACCCGTCACCAACGCCACGCGCCCACTCAGATCAAACAATCCACTCATGTTTCTTTAGCATTCCTTCTTGTCTGGACAGGTTTCTTTGGCCGGCATTTAGTTGGCAGCCGAGGACATGGCAAGATTGGCTATCGCTTGGCGAACGACGGCGAGGTCCTGATCGCCAAGTCCTTGGCGTTTTAGCTCGCCGTAAAGCTCGATGGCCGCAGAGGCCATGGGTACCGGGGAGCCCACACTTTCGGCGCTTTGGATCACGAAGGCCAAATCCTTGTGCATGAACTTGGCCGGTCCCGTGGGGGCATAGTCCTTGGCCGCCAAGCGTGGCCCGACTATCTCCAGCACCCGGCTTCCGGCCAAGCCCCCTGCGAGGAGCTCATACAGGGCGGCAACATCCATTCCGGAGCGCTCGGCAAGTTCAGCAGCCTCGGCAAGTGCCGCCGTCGTAGTCCCGACGATCAGTTGATTACAAGCCTTGGCGAGCGAGCCTGATCCCAGTGGGCCCATCCGGCGGACTGTTGTCCCCATGGTTTCAAAGAGTGGCTGAAGCCGTTCAAAGTCCGCTTCGGACGCTCCTGCCATAATGGCCAAGGTTCCGTTTTCGGCGCCTGTAGTCCCGCCGCTTACTGGCGCATCAACCACCACAGCATTTCCGCCGCTGGCCTGATGGACTCTTTCGCCGAACTGCCGGACATCCGTTGGCGAAACGCTGCTCATAATCACGACGGCGGTCCCCGGCTGGGGCGGTTCCGACCCCCACGCATCGAGCAAGCCTTCTGCTGCAGATTCAATGAAGGGCAAATCGGGGAGCATGAAAACGATCGCCGGTTCGTCCCGGAGTTGGGCAACGGTCCCCACCCGGCTGATTCCGGCAAGGCCTTCAAAAACAGCCTCGGAACGGTTCCACGCCTTGACAACCCATCCTGCTTCAGCGATGTTGGCCGCCATGGGAGCTCCCATGAGTCCCAAGCCTACGAAACCCACACGTTTGCTGGTCATGCCGTGAAGAACCTCACTTCTTTGTGTCCATCAAAAGTTTGCCCCAATCAAAATCAACTGTTCAATATCCTAGCCTCCATTCAGTATGATGAACACTATGACGACTGATGAACTTACCATCGCGATCGCTGTACCGCTCGAAGTTGAGCATGTGGAGCGTATTCGCGCCGTGGATCCTTCCGTAACTGTCCTGTACGAACCAGATCTCCTTCCGCCCGAGCGCTTCCCTGCCGACCACAGCGGGGACCCGGATTTCAAGCGGACGCCAGAGCAGGAAGAACGCTACTGGGCCATGCTCAACCGGGCCCAGGTTCTGTACGGCTTCCCTAACGAAAGCCCCGCCGGCCTTGCCCGGATTGCCCGGAGCAATCCCCACCTTCAATGGATTCACGCCATGGCCGCTGGGGCCGGCGGAGCCGTTAAGGCTTCGGGGCTGGATACTGAGACGCTCCGAAAATTCCGCGTCACTACGTCGGCCGGAGTCCACGCGTTGCCGCTCGCGGAATTCTCCGCCTTTGGCATCCTTAACGGCTTCAAGCGCAGCGCCGAAATGGCCCAGGACCAGGCGGCCAAGGTTTGGCCCGAGTTGCGAACACCCACCAAGTTGGTCAACGGATCCAAGGTGGTCATTGCCGGGCTTGGCGAGATCGGCATGGAAACCGCACGTATTGCCCGTGCCCTGGGGATGAAGGTCAGCGGCACCAAACGCAACGTAGAGGCCATAGAAGGCATCGACAAGGTCACCAACAATGACGGCCTTGCGGGTCTGGTTGCCGACGCTGACGCTGTAGTGAACACCCTTCCCGGCACTCCGTACACAGAGAAGCTGTTCAGCACCGACATCTTCTCCGCAATGAAGCCGGGTACCGTGTTCGTCAATGTTGGCCGCGGCACAGTGGTGGACGAGGACGCCCTTCTTGCGGCCCTCAACAGCGGCCAGGTTGGCTATGCCTGCCTGGACGTCTTTGCCGTCGAGCCACTCCCGCAGGACAGCCCCCTGTGGAACCACCCCAAGGTGCTGGTATCGCCGCACACGTCTGCGCTGAGCTCCGCCGAAAACCGCCTCATCGCGGAACGCTTCTGCGGCAACCTCCGCACGTTCCTGGACGGTGGCGACCTTCCCCACCTGGTGGATCCGGTCCACTTCTACTAGGCCCAGTAAGCTCTGATGCAAAAGGCTCCGACCCCAAGGGGTCGGAGCCTTTCTTGCGCCGATGTTTTTCTGCGCCAATGCTTGGCAGCTGCCAGTTGGGCTACTTCGCGTCCTCAAGGGAAAGAAGGTCCCGTCCAGCTGTTTCAGGCGTAAAGAATGTGGTGATGAAGGAAATCAGCGCCAACACGAACGAGTAGACCGCGAGAACAACCCAGGAGTTATGCGTGGCTGCCAGGAGGATGGCGCCGAGCAGGGGCACAAGGCCGCCTGCCAGCACTGCGGAGATTTCCCGGCTGAGCGCAACTCCAGTGAAGCGGTACTGGGAACCAAACAGTTCAGGTAGCAACGGGCACTGCGGGCCAAGCATGGACTGGACACCCAGCGCGATACCAACCACCATGACTGCCCACACGAGGGTCACGTTTCCGAGAGTCACCAGATAGAAAGCGGGGATGGCAAAGACCGCCTGGAACAAGGCACCATAGCGGTAAACCCGCACGCGGCCAAAGCGGTCAGACAGTGCTCCGAAAGTCACCACCATGACGGCTGCGAATCCAGCGGCAATCAGAAGTCCCACAGGGCCAATGAACTTGTCCCCAGGGAAGACACCTTCCTTGACCGACATGAAGGAGATCAGCAGAGCCGAATAGATGGAAGAGTTGCCGTTCTCTCCCATACGGAGTCCTATACCAACCAGCACGTTCCTTCTGGAGTGCTTCCAAAGTTGACCGACAGGATTCTTGACCACATTCTTGTGCTTCTCCAATTCCTGAAATACCGGGGTTTCCTTCAACCTCAGCCGAATGAAGACGGCAACAATGATCAGGACAAAGCTGGCAAGGAATGGCACCCTCCAGAGCCACGCCTCGAAAGCATCCTTATCCGCCAACTGCAACAGAGCGAAAGTCCCGGCGCCCAGGAGCGTGCCGAGCTGAATGCCCACGAATGGCAGCGACGCGAAGTACCCGCGACGCTTCGGCGGAGCCACTTCTGATATCAGGGTTGTGGCTCCAGCCTGTTCCGCTCCGGCACCCAAGCCCTGGATGATGCGCAACGTCACCAGGAGTACAGCGCCGAGCATTCCGGCCTGCTCGAAGGTGGGCAGCAGGCCGATGGCAAAGCTTGCGAGTCCCATCATGCCAATTGTCAGCAGGAGGACCATTTTGCGGCCAAACCTGTCGCCGATGAATCCGAAGAAAATACCGCCGAACGGCCTGGCCGCAAATCCCACGCCGTAGGTGGCAAAGGACGCGATCAAAGCCCCACTCTCACCCAAGGGCTTGAAGAACAGAGGCCCGAAGATCAAGGCCGAGGCCAGGCCATAAATGTAGAAATCGTAGTACTCCAGGGCAGAACCCACGGAGCTGGCCAGCGTCGCCCTGCGAAGCTGTTCCGGCTCAACCACTGCATCGTCAGCCTCAGCTGCGAGCTTTGCATTAGTACGAGTTGTCACAAGCACTCCCTCAAAATCACCCCAGGCCCCCGTTGGCCCGGCGAGATAGCGATGGCATCACCGCCAAGATCACTATGGTGAACAGAGTACAGCTTGTTGAACGCAGTGCCAAGATTGAAATCAGATTTATTCAAAACCCGACGATTGTGACGTGCGCCATGGCATTAGCCCATGGGATTCCCCAGGGAACGGGCGAGCTCCTTGAGTTCCTTGACCATGAGCGCGCCCTGCTCCTCTGAATACGTCGCTTTCAGTGCAGTGACTGAGAGCCCCAGGCTGGGACCATGTGCACCGTGGGTGGGCACCGGAACGGCAAGGCACACCACGCCTACGGTGGATTCTTCGTCTTCAAAGGCAAAACCCTGCTTGCGGATCGTGGCGATCTGCGCCTTCAGTTCCTCGGCAGTGCGCAGTGAGTTCGGCGTCATGACCGGAAGTTCCATGCCATCCGGGAACATGGCATCGATGTCGTGATCATGCAATTGCGCCAGGAGCGCCTTTCCTACACTGCAGAGGGAGACCGGCATCTTGTCGCCTATGTTGGAGGTCAGTCGAACTGCAGGATGACCCTCATAGCGGGCAAGGTAAATGACATGGTCTCCGTCCAACATGGCAATGCGGACAGTTTCTCCGGACAGGGTGGGAGCCTGTTCACAGTACTTGTAGAACTCCTGCACTTCGTCCAAACGGCTCAAGTAGGCTGCGCCCAGCTCCACTAGCTTTCGCCCCAAGCCAAAGTCCGCGCCCTGCCTGGTAATAAGCCGCGCTTCTTCCAGTGCCAGCAGCAGATTGGACGTGGACGATTTAGGGATTCCCAACTCCCTGGACAGGTCACTCAGGGTGAGGCGGCCCGACGGCGATTCTGCCAATGCTTCAAGAACGGCCGCGGCGCGGGTGACCGCAGGCGCCGGCGATGAGGCGCCCAGTCCTTCGGACCGGGCAGTGCGGGAATCGGCCATGATTCTCCTTCGTCATATCAAACCGGACGTCGTGTCTAACGGCTGTTCATTCAGCTGAACACTACCCATCATAGTGTGATTGCCTGCTGTCCTGCCGGGAGGAATGGGGACTTTGTCGACACACAAGGCCTTAAGGAGGGCTTTACTTTCCAAACCGAAAAGTTCGCTGTATATTCATTTTCGAGCTCTCCACCGCGGCATCCCCCAATAGTCGTGGTGGAGAGCTCATCCATTTCCCGGCGCGAATCCTACGCAGCCGCCCGCTCTTCGCCACGCAGGTACCAGCCGCCACCGCTTCCGTCCCGCACGAGTTCCCAGGTTGCCAGGCTGGACATGGCGTTGCTTCCCAGCCGCACCTGGACTTGCAAGACCTCAACATCCACTCGGCCCTGCCCCCGGGGCATGCGCTTGGAGCCCTCCCACCACGGCACCCTCTCGAACCATCGGAATGGCTCTTCGGCAATCTGCCATTCCCGGCCGCCCCGGACCACCGTAGTTGCCGAGCCGCCCCCTGTAGTGCGGATGTATACCTGTTCCATAAGCCAGACATTAGGCGTGGGCACTGACTTTTTTGTCAGGGCTTTTTTTGTCCTGGCTTTTTCGGGAAAAGGAAAACCCCGCCATCTTCGAACCTTGCGGTCCTGGATGACGGGGTTTCTTGGTGGGTCCTACCGGGATCGAACCGATGACATCCACGGTGTAAACGTGGCGCTCTACCAGCTGAGCTAAAGACCCAAAGTTCAGTATCAGTGCCTTAGCGCTTCAACCAACGAACAATGACTCTACATGATCATTCGGGCGAAACACCAATCGAGTCCTCCGCTACAGGAAGGTCAGGCAAATTCCGCGCGAGATAATCCAGGGCGCCGCTCACTCCCACTTCAAGTTTCAGCGCGGCAAACTCGTCACCTCGCGTGATTCCCCTGTTGATGATGACCACCGGCTTGCTTGCCTTCGCCGCATGGCGCACGAACCTCAACCCACTCATCACCGTGAGCGAGGAGCCGGCAACCAAGAGAGCTTCGCCTGCGTCCACCATGGCATAAGCCCGTTCGACGCGGGTTTTAGGAACATTTTCGCCAAAGTAGACGAAGTCAGGCTTCAGCGTGCCGCCGCAGACAGGACAGACTGCCACCACGAATGACTTGATAAGTTCGGGATCTTCCACGGTGGCGTCAGCGTCGGGTGCCATCTCCACCACACTGGCCTCAAGCGCGGCTGCTACGAACCCCGGATTCAGCTCCTCAAGGATGGCGGCGAGGAGCTTTCTGGAAAAAATGTGTCCGTTCTCAAGGCAAATCACCTGATCGAAGCGCCCATGCAGATCCACAACATTAGTGCTCCCGGCGTCCTCATGGAGTCTGTCGACGTTTTGGGTGATAAGGCCGGTCAGCAGACCTCGCCGTTCCATGAGGGCGACGGCGACGTGGCCGGTATTTGGATCAGCATGCCGCAGGTGGGACCAGCCGATATGGTTCCGGGCCCAATACCGCCGTCGATTGGCGGCACTGCCGATGAATTCCTGATAGGTCATGGGGCTCCGTGGCGCTGAACCAGGTCCCCGGTAGTCCGGAATACCCGAATCGGTGCTCAGTCCGGCCCCGGTGAGCATGGCCAGCCGCTTGCCGCCAAGGATGTCCAAGGCCTCCTTCAACGCCGCCTCTTCCCCGGCCTCCAAGGTGGCCGCGATGGCCGGCTCCATGCTGGCGAAGCCAGTCAAACCAACACCGGGCCGCACTTGGTTCACCCCCGCTGCACACTCAATTCAGAGAGCGCCTGGCGGTAGCCAGCGAGGTCCCTCGCCTGTCCCCGCGGATTGACCACCACGTAACGGATCAATCCTTCGGCATCAATGATGAACGTTCCCCTAAGAGCCATCCCGCTCCGGGGATCAAAGACACCGTAAGCCTGTGCCACAGCTCCATGTGGCCAGAAATCAGCCAAAAGATCGAACTCGTAGCGTTCCTGCTCCGCGTACGCGCGCAAAGCAAATTTGCTGTCTACGGAGATCGCAAGGACCGTGGCGTTCGAGTCTTCGAAGGCGCCGATATTGTCGCGAATCTCACACAGTTCTCCCGTGCAGATGCCGGAGAAAGCGAACGGATAGAACACCACCACAACGTTGCGACCCCTGAAATCCGACAAACGGACCGGCTCGCCATATTGATTCAGCAGTTCAAAGTCCGGCGCTACCTCTCCGATCCCGGGAACGAGCACGGGGGCCGGCGATTGCTGGACTTCCGTCACTTGTTCTTCTTCGGCACCAGGCGGGTGGCGCTCCAGTCCTTGGATACCGGGGCAGAAGTGGTCAGGTGCAGCCCCGAGGTGGGCGCCGCGTCCTGGATGTCCGCCGGAGAGACGTAGTTGTCGCGGCCGGATTTGGGGGTAAGAACCCACACCACGCCGCCCTCTTTCAAGGTGGTGAGCGAATCCATCAGAGCATCGACCAGGTCACCATCGCCGTCCCGCCACCAGCAAATAACAGCGTCTACGACGTCATGATCATCTTCATCCAACAGCTCAGAGCCCGTGACATCTTCAATGTCGTCACGCAAGTCGAAATCGACGTCGTCGTCGTAGCCGCGTTCCTGAATCAGATCCCCGTCTTTGAAACCCAATCTTTCCGCCACATTTACCGATGTGGCGGCGTCGGCCTCGCTCACGTTTCCTCCTTTTGAAGTGACTTCCATTACTAACAGCCAACACCCTTTGGGCGTGTGCTTCAAGCCATTGTCCCTGCGATGACGCATATTCCGCACTACCTAGGGTGTTTCGAAGCTGTGACAATCACGTGGCATCCGTCACGGAGAGCACCAAGATGTGACATACAACGCCCCTGAAGCCCCACGGCTACGCATCCCAGCGCTGTCAAAGCTAGAGTGGCCATGAGCGCTTTGGCTGCAGGGCGATCGCCCCGAGGAATTCTACTGGGCAGCCATGCGCTCACAAGACCTGCCCGGCGCATCCGACCGGGCTGTTGAAACCGAGATGTCGCACACGACGCGTTCATGACGGGCAGTTACCCTGCCAGACCTGAGGCGCCGATGCATGCGCCTAAAGGAAGGTTGGACGTGGCTGCAGGAGAAGAGACCTCACACATCCTCAGCGGGTTGACTGCCCAGCTGCCTGATCGTGATCCGGAAGAGACCGCGGAGTGGATTGAGTCCCTTGATGCGTTGATCGCGGAGCAGGGCACGGAGCGTGCCCAGTACATTATGCGTTCGTTGTTGCAGCGTGCCGGTGCCCGGTCGGTGGGTGTGCCGATGGTGACGACCACTGATTATGTGAACACGATCCCGGTGGACCAGGAAGCAGAGTTTCCCGGGAACGAGGAGTTCGAGCGCCGGTACCGTGCGTACATGCGCTGGAACGCCGCGGTCATGGTCCACCGTGCGCAGCGGGCCGATATCGGGGTGGGCGGGCATATTTCCACCTATGCCGGCGCGGCGACCCTGTACGAGGTCGGGTTCAACCATTTCTTCCGCGGCAAGGACCACCCCTCGGGCGGGGACCAGGTGTTCTTCCAGGGACACGCGTCCCCGGGCATGTACGCCAGGGCGTTCATGGAAGGCCGGCTCTCCGAGGAGGACCTGGACGGGTTCCGTCAGGAAAAGTCCAAGCAGGGCCATGCCCTGTCCTCCTACCCGCACCCACGCCTGATGCCGGACTTCTGGGAATTCCCCACCGTGTCGATGGGCATCGGTCCGATGAACGCGATCTACCAGGCCCAGTCCAACCGGTACCTGCACAACCGCGGCATCAAGGACACTTCCGAGCAGCAGGTCTGGGCGTTTTTGGGCGACGGGGAAATGGACGAGCCCGAGTCCCGCGGGTTGCTGCAACTGGCAGCGAACGAGAACCTGGACAACCTGAACTTCGTGATCAACTGCAACCTCCAGCGCCTGGACGGGCCCGTGCGCGGCAACGGCAAAATCATGCAGGAGCTCGAGGCGTTCTTCCGCGGCGCGGGCTGGAACGTGATCAAGGTCGTCTGGGGCCGGGAATGGGACACCCTCCTGGAAAACGACACCGACGGGGCGTTGGTGAAAATCATGAACGAAACCCCCGATGGTGACTACCAGACCTACAAGGCCGAGTCCGGCGGGTTCGTCCGGGACCACTTCTTCGGCAAGTCCCCGCAGACCAAAGACATGGTCGCTGACCTGACCGACGAGCAGATCTGGGGCCTCAAACGCGGCGGGCACGATTACCGCAAGGTCTACGCCGCCTACAAGGCAGCGGTGGAGTTCAAGGGCAAACCCACCGTGATCCTGGCCAAAACCGTCAAGGGCTACGGCCTGGGCCCGCACTTCGAGGGCCGCAACGCGACCCACCAGATGAAAAAGCTGACCATGGAAGACCTCAAGGCCTTCCGTGACCACCTGCGCATCCCCATCAGCGATGACCAGCTCGACGCGGACCTCTACCGGCCCCCGTACTACCACCCCGGCATGGACGCCCCCGAAATCAAATACCTGATGGAACGCCGGGCAGAACTCGGCGGGTTCGTCCCCGAACGCCGCCGCACCCACACCCCCGTCACCCTGCCCGAGGCCAAATCCTACGAGGTCGCCAAACGCGGCTCCGGCAAACAACAAGCCGCGACCACCATGGCGTTCGTCAGGCTCCTCAAGGACCTGATGCGGGATAAGAACTTCGGGGCCCGGTTCGTGCCGGTCGTCCCGGACGAATCCCGGACCTTCGGGATGGACGCGTTCTTCCCGACCGCGAAAATCTACAACCCCAAGGGCCAGAACTACCTCTCCGTGGACCGGGACCTCGTCCTGGCCTACAAGGAATCCCCCGCCGGGCAACTGATCCACCCCGGCATCAACGAAGCCGGCGCCGTCGCAGCGTTCACCGCCGCCGGAACCGCGTACGCCACCCACGGCGAACCCCTGGTCCCGATCTACGTGTTCTACTCCATGTTCGGCTTCCAACGCACCGGAGATTCCTTCTGGGCCGCCGCGGACCAAATGACCCGCGGCTTCATCATCGGCGCCACCGCAGGACGAACCACCCTCACCGGCGAAGGACTCCAACACGCCGACGGGCACTCCCCCATCCTGGCCTCCACCAACCCCGCCGTGAAAACCTACGACCCCGCCTACGGCTACGAAATCGGCCACATCATCCGCCACGGCCTCGAAGAAATGTACGGCCCCGACAACGACGGCACCGGCACAGCATCCGATAAAAACGTGATGTACTACCTCACCGTCTACAACGAACCCATCACCCAACCCGCCGAACCCGGGAACCTGGACATCAACGGGCTCCTCAAAGGCATCTACCGCCTCGCGCCCGCCCCGGAAAACACCACCGGAGACACCAGGCCCACCGCGAACATCCTCGCCTCCGGCGTGTCCGTGCCCTGGGCCATCGAAGCAGCCCGGATCCTGGCCGAAGACTGGGGAGTCGCCGCCGAAGTCTGGTCCGTGACGTCCTGGAACGAACTCCGACGCGACGGACTCGCCGCCGAAGAACACGCCTTCCTCAACCCCGGCCAACCCGCCCGCACCCCGTTCATCACCGAACAACTCGCCGGCACCACCGGACCCGTCATCGCCGTGTCCGACTACATGAAAGCCGTCCCCGACCAAATCCGCCAATTCATCCCCAACGACTTCGCCTCCCTCGGAGCAGACGGCTTCGGCTTCTCCGACACCCGCCAAGCCGCCCGCCGCTACTTCAAAAACGACACCCACTCCATCGTCGCCAAAACCCTCCAACTCCTCGCCGCCAAGGGAGAAATCGAAGAAGGTGCGCTGGAAAAGGCCATCGATAAGTACCGGCTACTGGATGTGAACGCCGGCACCACCGGCGGAGCAGGCGGCGACGCTTAACAAGCCAGGAACCGAAGGACAACCGGGGCAACAGTCCAGGTTGTACCAACTCAAGCAGCAACCGCGACGGCGGCTTCCATCGGAAGGTGGGGGCCGCCGTCGGGCATTTAACAAAGGCTTTTCACCGCTCAACATGACGTGACCAGCGACAACATAAGTTGTAGCCTTCGCACAAATGGAGCTTGCCTGAGATGCACCGTATGCTCGTTCCATGGCAGAGCCCAGCAAAATCACTACAAAGCGCAAAGCAGCAACCCAGGCATTGTCGCCGGAAAAGGCGGAGACCCTGCGGCAGCTCCGTGCGAATGTGGGGCAATTGTCCACCAGCACCATGCGGCAGCTTGAGAAATCGCTGCCTTGGTACGGCCGGCTGAGCTCTGATGAACGCTCTGCTTTGGGGCTCGTGGCCCAAAATGGCATTGCCGCGTTCGTGACCTGGTATGAGCGCCCCAGTTCGCCGTCGTGGATCCTGACCGACGTCTTTGGTAATGCGCCCACTGAACTGACCCGCTCCATCAGCCTGCAGAAGGCCTTGCAGCTGATCCGGATTGTGGTGGAGGTCGTCGAGGACCAGGTTCCTGTGATCGCCCCTGAGTCGGACCAGCCTTCGCTGCGCGAGGCGGTGCTTCGCTACTCCCGGGAAGTGGCTTTCGCAGCCGCGGATGTCTATGCCCGCGCAGCGGAATCACGGGGATCCTGGGACACCCGGCTTGAGGCGTTGATCGTGGACGCAATCCTGAGGGGCGAAAACACGGACGCCCTTCGCTCAAGGATCGCGGCCCTCGGCTGGAAAGCGCAGGAGCGGTTCACCGTCATGGTGGGCAACTCGCCATCGGAGCCCAGCGCCAGTTACGTCAGCGACTTACGGCGAACTGCCGGCCGTTTCGCGGAAGACGCGCTTGTAGGAATCCAGGGTGACCGCCTCATCCTCATCCTCGGCGGGGTCCAGGACCGCGATACGGCGTACATAAAACTGAGTGAATTGTTTGCGCCGGGCCCCGTTGTCTACGGCCCGGAGGCCGGCTCGTTGCTGGAAGCCAGCACTTCGGCCCAAGCCGCCTTCGCTGGCCTTACCGCTGCCCGCGCCTGGCCCTCGGCGCCTCGACCTGTTGCAGCGGACGATCTCCTCCCGGAACGTGTTGTTTCCGGGGATGATGCGGCCCGGCGGTCACTCATCAAGAATATTTACCGCCCGCTGCTGGCAGCCTCAAACGGCTTGGTGGAAACCTTGGGAACCTACCTCGAGTTGGGGCATTCATTGGAGGCCACAGCGCGTGAATTGTTCGTCCATGCCAACACTGTGCGCTACCGTTTGAAGCGTGTCTGCGATGTGACAGGCTGGGATCCGCTCCTCCCAAGGGAAGCTTTCGTACTTCAAACTGCCCTGGTGGTGGGCCGGCTTTCGGCCCAGCCCAAAGCCGCCCCCGAGCGTCACGCATCGCGTTCACAGAACTGAACCGTTGTAGACTTCCTACAAACTGACCCAGTGAGCTTGGTGTACGAAAACACCAGTGGATCACGTGGCAATTTGGAAAGCTGGATACGTGCTTGCAATCGTCTGCCCTGGACAGGGCTCCCAGACCCCTGGATTTTTGGCCCCTTGGCTGGAACTCCCCTCCGTCGAAGGCCAATTGGCCACCCTGAGCGAGATCGCAGGCATCGACCTCAAGGCCCACGGAACCACCTCTGATGAAGAAACCATCAAAGACACCGCAGTGGCCCAACCCCTGATCGTGGCCGCGGGCTTGGTGGCAGCCAAGTCTCTGTTCGACGTCGAACTCAACACACTTCCGGTTGTCCTTGCAGGGCACTCCGTCGGTGAAATCACGGCTTCAGCCCTTGCAGGCGTCCTCACTGAGCAGGAAGCCATGACTTTCGTCCGCGAGCGGGCCAACAGTATGGCTGCCGCAGCGGCGGTTACCCCGACAGGCATGAGTGCAGTCGTCGGTGGCGACCCCGCGGAGGTCCTTGCCGCCATCGAGGCATCGGGCGCCACTCCCGCCAATGTGAACGGAGCCGGCCAGACAGTGGCCGCAGGAACGTTCGAGCAACTTAAGGCCTTGGCGGACAACCCGCCGGCCAAGGCACGCGTCATTCCCCTGAAGGTGGCCGGCGCCTTCCATACCTCGCACATGGCTCCCGCCGTCAGTGCATTGGAAGCCCTGAAGCCTTCCTTGTCCCCGCAGGACCCGACTGTCCCCCTGCTGTCCAACTATGACGGCAAGGAAGTTACGGCAGGTTCTGCCGCCGTCGACAGCATGATTGCGCAGGTCTCCAGGCCCGTCCGGTGGGACCAGTGCATGGAGACCCTCTCGGCCCGCGGAGTTACCGGTGTGATCGAACTGGCTCCCGCCGGCACGCTCGCTGGTTTGGCCAAGCGTGGAATGCCAGGCGTCAAGACAGTTGCTGTCAAAACCCCGGATGATTTGTCCGCGGCCCTGGCACTTTTCGCAGAATTGGAGGGACAAGCGTGAGCACCCCCGTCCTCAAGAAAGCTACGGTCAACGAGAACGCCCGCATCCTGGGCATCGGCGCTTATCGCCCCGATGTCATCGTCACCAACGACGACGTCTGCCAGTGGATCGACTCCTCCGATGAATGGATCCGGCAGCGCACCGGCATCATCACCCGCCACCGCGCGGCCGCTGACGTCAGCGTCATCGACATGGCCGAAGGTGCCGCCCGCGAAGCCATCCAGCAGGCCGGGATCGCACCATCCCAGCTGGGTGCTGTCATCGTGTCCACCGTGACCCACCCCTACGCAACGCCCTCGGCCGCCGCTGCCCTTACGGAGCGTTTGGGCGCGACGCCGGCACCCGCCTTCGACATCTCCGCCGCCTGTGCAGGGTACTGCTACGGAGTGGCCCAGGCAGATGCGCTGGTGCGCTCCGGTTCTGCCGAATATGTTCTGGTGGTTGGCGCCGAGAAACTCTCGGACGTCATCGACAACCACGAACGCACCATCTCGTTCCTGCTCGGCGACGGCGCCGGCGCAGTAGTGGTGGGTCCCTCTGACACTCCCGGCATCGGACCTTCAGTGTGGGGCTCGGATGGCAGCAAGTGGGACGCGATCGGAATGACCCACTCTTTGGAAGACGTCAAGAAGCTGGGTGAATCGGCTCGCCACTCCGACGAAACAGACGACCTCGCAATCATCTCTGCAACACAGGATGTTTGGCCTACGCTGCGTCAGGACGGCCAGACTGTTTTCCGTTGGGCCGTGTGGGAAATGGCGAAGGTGGCCCAGCAAGCTCTCGACGCTGCCGGCATCGAAGCCAGCGACCTCGCCGCTTTTGTTCCCCACCAGGCGAACATGCGCATCATCGATGAGATGGTGAAGAAACTGAAGCTTCCCGAGACAGTCCTCATTGGCCGCGACATCGCCCAAGCCGGCAATACGTCAGCTGCTTCCATCCCCCTGGCCACACACCGCCTGCTTCAGGAGAACCCGGAACTCAGCGGTGGGCTGGCATTGCAGATCGGTTTCGGCGCCGGATTGGTGTTTGGCGCCCAGGTTGTCGTTCTGCCATAGACCTGGACTGGCCCCGTGGCCTCCAGCCAACTGAATATGACTTACAAACCCAAACCGTAACCGCGGTTTGCCCCCTTTCCGGCATAGCCGGCACAACAAGAAAAGGAGCCAACAATGGCTAGCAACGAAGAAATCCTGGCCGGCCTGGCTGAAATCGTCAACGAAGAAACGGGCCTGGCTACCGAAGCCGTCGAGCTGGACAAGTCCTTCACCGAGGACCTGGACATCGACTCCATCTCCATGATGACCATCGTCGTGAACGCCGAAGAGAAGTTCGGCGTACGCATCCCGGACGAAGAGGTCAAGAACCTTAAGACCGTCGGCGACGCCGTCAGCTTCATCGCAAACGCCCAGGCCTAAGCCTGGTACCAGCTGTGCCGGGCCAGGATGCTTGATCCTGGCCCGGCACAGCCGCAGTAACGCCCAAAGTTTTTCCTGCCGCCCCTGCAACAACTGCAGATGGGACGGCTGATCCGACAGAGAGTGATCGCATGGCACGCAAAGTAGTCATAACCGGTCTGGGGGCCACCACTCCCATCGGCGGCGACGTCCCCACAATGTGGCAGAACGCGCTGAAAGGGGTCTCAGGTGCCCGCACGCTCGAAGACGAGTGGGTGGCCAAGTACGACCTCCCCGTCCACTTTGCTGCCCGGTGCTCGACGCCGGCCCTGGAAGTCCTGAGCCGGGTGGAAGCCAAGCGTATGGACCCGTCCACTCAGTTTGGTGTCATCGCTGCCCGGGAGGCATGGGCTGATTCGGGCATCGAGGACATCGACCACGACCGCCTGGCGGTGGCGTTTGCAACGGGCATCGGCGGCGTATGGACGCTCCTTGATGCATGGGACACGCTCAGGGACAAGGGTCCCCGTAGGGTCCTGCCCATGACCGTCCCCATGCTTATGCCCAATGGCGTAGCCGCTGCCGTCAGCCTTGACCTCGGCGCCCGGGCCGGAGCCCACACTCCTGTTTCGGCCTGCGCATCCGGTACTGAGGCCCTGCACCTTGGCTTGGACCTGATCCGCTCAGGCAAGGCAGATGTAGTCATGTGCGGCGGAGCCGAAGCTGCGATTCACCCCATGCCCTTGGCGGCTTTCTCGTCCATGCAGGCACTCTCCCGCCGCAATGACGATCCCCAGCGCGCTTCCCGCCCGTACGACATAGACCGTGACGGCTTTGTCATGGGTGAAGGTGCCGGCGCCCTGGTACTTGAAGCAGAAGAGCACGCGATCGCCCGCGGCGCCCGCATCTATGCTGAGCTTGCCGGAACCTCGGTCACGGCTGACGCGTACCACATCACAGCCCCGGATCCCGAAGGTCTCGGCGCCACCCGTGCACTCAAGGCCGCGATGTTTGACGGCAGGATCCAGGCTGAGGACGTAGTCCATGTCAATGCCCACGCCACCTCCACTCCCGTAGGTGACAGGCCGGAGTACACGGCCCTGCGTGCCGCCCTGGGGGCTCACGTGGACAACGTCGCCGTATCTGCCACCAAGTCCCAGATGGGGCACCTCCTGGGCGCCTCCGGGGCTGTAGAGGCTGTCCTCACCGTCCTGGCCGTCTATGAGCGCAAGGCACCTGTCACCATCAACCTCGAGAACCAGGATCCCGAGATCCCCCTCGACGTCGTAACCTCCGCGCGTGACCTGCCTTCGGGCGACATCGTCGCACTGAGCAACTCCTTCGGCTTTGGCGGACACAACGCTGTCATAGCCGTCCGCAACGTCTAAGACCTGCGTTCGCCGGATGCCGTGAGGTGAAGAGAAGCGAAGGGCCCACCATCAGGTGGGCCCTTCGCTGTTGCTATGGGGATGTTTTGGCGGTCAGGAGTTGCTGCTACCCGACTTGATGCAGCCAGCGGACCGGCGCGCCCTCAGCTGCGTGGCGGAAGGGCTCCAGTTCCTCGTCCCAGGCTTCACCCAGGGCCAACGACAGCTCATGGTAAACGGCCGACGGATCTCCGGCTCCTGACTCATAGGCATAGCGGATGCGGTCCTCGCTGACCATGATGTTGCCGTGAACATCCGTGACAGCATGGAAGATTCCCAATTCCGGTGTGTGCGACCAGCGTGCGCCATCCACGCCTTGGCTCGGTTCTTCAGTAACCTCGTACCGCAAATGTGCCCAACCCCGAAGAGCAGACGCCAACTGGGCGCCGGTGCCGGGCGTACCTGTCCAGGACAGTTCGGCACGGAACATTCCGGGCGCAGCTGGCTGAGGGGTCCACTCAAGATCGGTTCGCTTGTCCACGACCGATCCGATGGCCCACTCAACGTGCGGGCACAATGCCGTAGGGGCCGAGTGCACGAACAGGACACCGCGGGTTGTTGCAACAGACATTCCATCCTCCATAGCTGTAGGTACGTCTTCCCCAACGACCTCTGCGACGGATGTTTACTGTTGCTGCCCGGCCCTGTCATTCTTACGGACCCTGCAGGCTATTCAATTAGCTAAGACTCTTTGATTGTGACACGAAACGAACCCTCAACCCTAAATTGAAGGTTCGGCCGTGGTGCTTTCATTTTGCCGTACCCTTCCCTTTTCCGCCAGTGCAACTCTTTGGGCGTCATTTTCAGGCCCGCGGATGTGCCTGCTGGTAGCTCTTCCGAAGCCTGTCCACGGAAACGTGGGTGTATATCTGGGTAGTGGCAAGGCTGCTGTGACCAAGAATCTCCTGCACTGCCCGAAGATCAGCCCCACCATCCAGCAGATGGGTTGCGGCGCTATGCCTCAAGGCGTGGGGCCCCGTTGCAGCGGTATCGCCCAGTTCCTGCAGCAGGACGGCTACAACCGCACGGACCTGGCGTGGGTCAACGCGCTTTCCCCTCACACCCAGGAACAGAGCCGGACCGCTCGTGGCAGTTGCCAGCGCCGGGCGTCCCCGGCGAAGCCAATCGTCGATGGCAAGGGCAGCTGGAACTCCGAAAGGAACGGTACGCTCCTTGTTTCCCTTGCCAATGACGCGGAGGGTCCTTCTATCCGGATTCATGTCATCGATGTCCAGCCCGGCCAGCTCCCCAACGCGCACTCCAGTTGCGTAAAGCAACTCCACCATTGCACGATCCCGGAGTGCCAGAGGACCTCCATCTGCCGCAGCAGCGTCAAGGCTATCCACGACCCTGAGAATTTGCTGCTGCTGGAGCACTCCAGGCAACGATTTCCCCCGTTTAGGAGCTTGCAGGCGAATGGCCGGATCCGTGGCGATGAGTTCCTCCCTCAGAGCCCACTTGGTAAACGACCTGGCCGTGGCGGCACGGCGGGCAAGAGTTGACCGGGCCATCCCGGCTTCACTTTGTGCACCCAGCCATCGGCGGAGCGAACCCAACTCCAATTGATCGAGATCGCGTATTCCCTCCTGGACCGCGAATCCGAGAAGGCTGTACACATCTGCCAGATATGCGCGGACAGTATGTGCCGACCTCGCGCGTTCACCGTGGAGGTAGCGTTCGAAACCCTCCACTGCGCTCTTTAGCGATGCTGGCAATGATTCTGAGTCCACCCTTCCAACTTTGCCAGCAATATGGACCGTCGCTGCGTATCAACATGCTTCGCTGCTCGTCCGCCTAGGCATTCTTGGTGCGCTTCCAGGCTCCCCGTTCAGAGGATGCGAGACCCAGCAGTCCTAATCGGCCCAAGCCCGCACGCACAGAGTCCGGGCTGAGGCCTGCAACCACCGTGAGTTTCTCCACTGAACTTGCCGATCGAAGCGGCAAGGCGTCCAGGAGTATCAGGTCTTCCAAGGACAAGCCATCATGGGGTTCGGCCGGCGAATCCTTCTCGGAGACCATCACCTCCCCGTTCCGGCCGGCCAGTTCAGCAATTTCTCCGACGTCGGTCACACAGATCGCCCCGCCATCCCGGAGCAGCCTATGGCAACCAGCCGAATTCGCACTGTGAATGGATCCGGGAACAGTTGCCACTACCCTCCCTATGCTCTCGGCGTGATGGGCTGTGTTCAGTGCGCCTGAGCGCCATCGTGCTTCCACCACCACCGTGACAGCCGCAAGCGCAGCAATGAGGCGGTTTCGCTGCAGGAATCGGTACCTTGTAGGGGCAGATCCGGGTGGAACCTCGGAAATCACGGCTCCTTGGTTGGCCACAGCACGAAGAAGATCCTCGTTCCCGGAGGGATAGAAGCGGTCCACTCCCCCAGCCATGACTGCAATGGTCGGTACGTTTGCGACCCCACCACGGAGGGCACCACGATGGGCGTGGGCGTCAATGCCATACGCTCCCCCGGAAACAACGCAGTACCCACGTTGGGCCAAACCGTAGGCAAGGTCCCCAGTCACAGATGCTCCATAGCTCGTGCTGTCCCTGGACCCCACCAGCGCGATGGTCTGCCGCGTTGAGGGAAGGGGCTGCTCGTGTCCCCGCCACCACAGGCACAAAGGCTCCTGAAGGCCGAGGTCCGACAACTGCTCAGGCCATAGCTCGTCGCCGGGAACGATCAGGCGGCCACCGAGCCTCTTCATCGTCTCCAGGTCACGGTCCGGCGCGAGGTCCGGTACACGTGGAGCCCATCGTCGTTTGCTGGCCGTGAGCCCCGGCCAGGAAGCCGGGCCTCCGCTTTCGGTCAGTAAGCTGGAAATCTCCTGTTCCAAGCGTGGGCCGGCAGCGAGTTCGCCTGTCGAGATACCCAGCGCGTCAACGGCTCCAACAGCATGAACCAAGGCGAGCCCCACGGAATCCTGTGGTTCCATCAGACGCGACAATGCTGCCCGTGCAAGCCTTTCCTTTTCCTGTTTTCCCAACACGGCTGCGCTTGTGCCGTCCGTTGTCACTTCGTCCTTCGTCACGTTGTCCTTCATGCCGTCGCCGTTGCTTGCCGGAGGCCGAGCGCTTGTCCGATGTGGTCTGCAGTGGGAATTTTGCTATGGTCCAGGTCTGCCAGTGTCCACGCCAAGCGAAGGACGCGGTCGTAGCCTCGGGCAGTGAGAATGCCTCGCTCCAGGGCCGTGTCCAGGATGCGGGTGGTGCCCGGTGCCAGCCTCAGTTCCCCGCGCAGGGTGCGTCCCGGCACTTGCGAATTGGTCTCAATGCCGAACGCCCCCAGGCGCTCGGCCTGCCTCTGCCTCGCAGCCAGCACCCGTCCTGCGACGGCGACCGTCCCCTCTTCAGTACCGGCTTGTCCAAAATCGGCAAGGGAGACGCGTTCCACCTGGAGTTGTATGTCGACGCGATCCAGGAGAGGACCCGATATTCGGCCGAAGTACCGCCTGCGCATTATTGCGGTGCAGGTACAGTCCATCCCCTTGCCCGAGGCTTTGCCGCAGGGGCAAGGATTGGCTGCCAGGACCAGTTGAAACCGAGCGGGGTAAGCTGCTGTCCCTGCCGAACGGTGAATGACCAGTTCGCCGCTCTCCAAGGGCTGCCGGAGGGCATCCAGGACGCGTCGTTCATACTCCGGAGCCTCGTCAAGGAAGAGGACCCCACGGTGTGCCCGCGAGGCAGCACCCGGACGGGGAAGTCCCGAGCCTCCGCCGATGATGGCAGCTGCAGTAGCACTGTGGTGGGGATTCTCGAACGGGGGCCTACGGAGCAACGTGCCGGTTGATGAACGGACCGCTGCGAGGGAGTGAATGGCGGTAACCTCCATTGCTGCTTTGTCCGCCAGATCCGGCAAGAGCCCCGGCAAACGCTCTGCGAGCATCGTCTTACCGGCACCCGGTGGACCGGTCAGGAGCATATGGTGGCTGCCTGCAGCAGCGACTTCCAGCGCGCGCCGGGCCTCGGATTGCCCCGAAACATCGGAAAGATCAGGCACGATGCCCGCTGCATCATCGTTTTCATCACCGGGATCAGCGCCGGGCGGGTCGTAATCCAAGGCGAGTTCCTTGGGGTCCGCACCGAAGTCGTAGGCGAGCCGGGCGAGAGTCCGGTATCCCCTGACGTGAGCCCCCGGAACCAACGTTGCCTCGGCGACGTTTGCTTCGGCTACGACGATCTCCGGATACCCCGCCTGGACGGCAGCCATCACTGCCGGGAGGATGCCCCTCACCGGCCGAAGCCTGCCGTCCAAACCAAGCTCGGCAATGAAGACTGTTCCATCGATCGAACGAATGTCCTCGGCAGCACGGAGAACAGCCATGGTGATGGCAAGGTCAAAGCCCGAACCACGTTTGGGCAAGGATGCTGGAATGAGATTTGCGGTGATCTTCCTCCGGCTCAGAGGTATTCCCGAGTTTTGTGCCGCGGAGCGTATTCGTTCTTTGGCCTCGTTAAGGGCGGCATCGGGTAGGCCCAGGATCACGAATGCCGGGAGCGTCTGGCCAATGTCGGCTTCTACCTCCACGATGTAACCGTTGAGTCCAACCAGGGCAATGCAGTAGCTGCGCCCGACCCCCATCAGCCAACACCCCTCAGGTGTTCCAGTTGGGGATTCCCGATGCCGTCGTGGATGACCGACACCACATCAATACGCTTTCGTGGAGCATTCACTTCATGCTCCCGGCACCACGACGAAGCGAGCCGGTGCAGGCGTGCCAGCTTGGCCGGACCTACTGCCTCAAAGGGATGTCCATAATCCAGGCTGCTGCGGGTCTTTACTTCCGCGACCACCAGGGTGTCACCCTCCAGTGCCACGATGTCGATTTCACCATCGGCGCACCGCCAATTGCGATCGACGATCCGCATGCCCTGGTGTTCCAGGAATCCTGCCGCCAACGCCTCGCCATTGCGGCCAAGTATGTCTTTTGCTCTCATGAGCATCACCTCCGCTATCCAGCTTTGACGCTGGCAGCGGCTACTGACAGACAGCCCTGATGCTATGTGGGTAAACCCGTCACATCATTGCCTTGTGGAGGAAGAGTACCCGCAGGCTGCAGGTGCTAGTTACCGAGGTCTCCCAGATCCCCGAGGCCACCATCCTTGGGCAACGCAAGATCTTCATTGCGTGGAAGTTCCTCGACGTTGACGTCCTTGAACGTTATGACCCGGACATTTTTCACGAAGCGGGCTGAACGATAAACGTCCCAAACCCACGCATCCTGCAGGGTTAGATCGAAATAGACTTCGCCGTCTGCGCTGCGGGCTTGTAAATCAACATGGTTGGCCAGGTAGAAACGCCGCTCAGTTTCGACAACGTAGCTGAACAAACCGACAACGTCCCGGTATTCACGGTAGAGCTGCAGCTCCATGTCGGTTTCATAGTTCTCAAGGTCCTCGGCGCTCATAGTTCCATCTTGCACCATCTGCCGCGCACCGGACGCCATCAGCAGGACAGACGCTGCCAAGCAAGCTGTCAGACAACGTCCAGCCCGGTGAGGTTCCAGCTTGTCCGGTGATAGGCGCTGGGACCCTGCAGCCTGATCACTTCGCGATGCGCTGCTGTGGCGTAACCCTTGTTTTCGTTCCAGCCGTAGGCCGGTACTTCAGAGTGGAGATCCACCATGATTCGATCTCGGGCTACTTTTGCCAGGACACTGGCAGCGGCCACGCTCAGGCAGCTCATATCTGCTTTCACCCTTGTGTGGACGGGAGCTTCACACCAGGGTCCTGTGGGCGCGGTGTCGAACAGTGAGGCTTGAACTTCCGGGGAAAGCCAGTTGTGGCTGCCGTCCAGCAACACCACGTCAGGTGTGATGCCACCGGCCAGAATCTCAAACCAGGCACGCGTTCCCGCCAGGCGCAGTGCGGCTATGATGCCCACGTCATCGATTTCCCGGGCGGACGCATGTCCAACGGCGGAAGCTACAGCCCAGTCACGGACCAAAGGCTCCAACCTGTCGCGGTCCTCGGGCTTGAGCAACTTGCTGTCCCGGACGTCGGCCAGAAGGGCGTGATCCTCGAGATTCACTACTGCGATTCCCACACTGACGGGGCCAGCCAGGGCTCCCCTGCCAACTTCGTCCACACCGGCCAGCAACCGCACCCGGGGAGACAGGAAGGAACGCTCGACGTCCAGGGTCGGAACTTCGGTTGCTGTCTTGGTTTTCAGCCGGGCGCTTGCCATGGCCGTTACTTTCCTGACGTGCCCGCGGGAACGTTCTTGAAGACATCCGGGTAATTGTCCAACACCGTCCACCGGTTGACGGGCCAGGCGATCACCGTGGCCTTGCCTTCAACGTCCTCGATATTAATGAAACCACCATTGACTTCCTGGTGCGCCCGGGAATCGGCCGAGTGGTTGCGGTTGTCTCCCATCACCCAGACCTTGCCCTCTGGAACGATGATGTCAAACGGGTTGGGCTGGGGCACTTCAGCAGGGTTGACGTAGGTTTCGTCCACCGGTGTGCCATTGATGCTGACGCGACCCTGCGCGTCACAGCAGGAGATGTGATCACCCGGAAGCCCAATCACGCGCTTGACCAGGTGCTGCTCATTGTCGTCGGCCGCCAACCCAACGAATTCCAAAGTGTCGCCTACCCAATCAAGGGGACCCGCCGGTTTTTTCAGAACTGCGGGCAGCCAACCTTGCGAATCCTTAAAGACCACGACGTCGCCCCGTTCCAAGGCGAAGGGCTCCGGCACCAGCAGATTGATGAAGATGCGGTCATTCACGTCCAAGGTGCTTTCCATGGATTCAGAAGGAATGTAGAACGCCCGGAAAAGAAACGTCTTGATAAGGAAGGAGAGCACTACGGCAATGGCCACGACCGTGACAATTTCCTTCAGCCATCCAAGGACAGGGTTCCTGCGGGGCTTTTCGCCCTCGTCGGTTTTGTTGCCGGCATCGGCAGCAGAGTCAGCGACCGGGGTGGGCTCAGCCACGCCGGCGACGCCAGCCGTTCCATCCGAGAGCCGCGCGTCGTCGTCGTGCCGCTCGGGATTCTCGGGAACTTTGTCCGGCATTTATTGTCCGTTCTTTGATGGTTCGGCCTGCGCGGAGCGAGGCACCTCTGCAAATCTATCAAGGGGCCAGATAATCTGGACGGGTCTGCCGATCACCCGGTCAAGCGGGACCATTCCCCCACCAGGCGCTCCCAGCAATCCGCGGGAATCAGCAGAGCGGGATCGGTGGTCGCCCATCAGCCAGAGCCGGCCCTCGGGGACCACGACGTCGAACTTCTGTTTGCTGGGTTCGTCCCCGGGGTACACATAGGGTTCCTCAAGTACCTGACCGTTCACTGTGAGGCGCCCTTCGGAGGAGCAGCACTGAACGTGGTCACCCGGAACCCCAATGACCCGCTTCACATATGTGGTATCGCTTCCCGTGAGCCCGAACCACTGACTCGCTGCAGCAGCCGCGTCAACAAGGGGACCCTTACCGCTGGTGAGCGGGGCGAACGACCCACGCCCATCAAAGACAACCACGTCGCCAC
Organism: Arthrobacter sp. 21a14; assembly: GCA_050627125.1. Taxonomy (GTDB): domain Bacteria; phylum Actinomycetota; class Actinomycetes; order Actinomycetales; family Micrococcaceae; genus Arthrobacter. Next base: position 3,946,333 of record CP192487.1, read on the forward strand.
GCTCGATGGGCTCGACCGTAAATGCCGTGCGCGAAACCAGGATCCTGTCCCCGGTGCCCAGCAGCGGCTCCATGGACTCGGAAGGAATGTAGTAGACGTCGATCCACAAGGAGCGGACCAGGCCGCTGATTGCGACGGCAAGGACCAATGCCAGCAAAACAAAACGCCAGCCCTGTTTCCGGGGCTGGCGTTCTGATGTGTCCATGACTCGTATCCCTGTTGCGTTGCGGATTGCTCCGGAACGAACCGGGCACGAATCCTGGACCCGTTGCGTAAGTCGTTGGACTTACTTGGCGAAGTCGCGCTTTTCCTTGATCTTCGCAGCCTTACCGCGCAGTGCGCGCATGTAGTAAAGCTTGGCACGACGGACGTCACCCTTGGTGACGACCTCGATCTTGTCGATGATCGGGGAGTGTACCGGGAAGGTACGCTCTACGCCGACGCCGAAGGAAACCTTACGCACGGTGAAGGTTTCGCGAACGCCGTCACCCTGGCGGCCCAGGACGAAGCCCTGGAATACCTGGACACGGGAGTTCTTGCCTTCGATGATGTTGACGTGAACCTTGAGGGTGTCACCCGCGCGGAACTCGGGAACATCGTTACGCAGCGAGGCTGCATCTACGCTATCGAGGATATGCATTAATCCACTCCTGGTGGACGCCACAGGTCATCCACTTTGGGTTACGGCAGACAAGCCCGCGGCACAAAGCCAACCGGAAATCTCCGCCGAAGTTTCATAGTGTCCGGTTCCACCACTGATTGGCGGCACCGGGTTGTCCGGCTGTTGGCTTCGCTCCCCCTGTGGCAGGTGCTGGCCCAGCAGACACAAGGGTTAATTCTGCCACATGCCGCAGCATCCGGCCAACTAAGCGGACTCGCAATGCCCGACGGCGGTTAGCGCCTCGGCTATGGCGTGTTGCTATCCGTGCGGCGGCGCAGGCGACCATCCACGACGTCGTAACCCAGGTCCGCGAGTGCGTTGCGGTCCGCGCGACTCAGCTGACCGGCGTCGAAGTGGTCAAGGAGATCCGGACGGCGCTCGGCGGTGCGGCGGAACTGTTCGTGGCGCCGCCACTGCGCGATCTTCCCGTGATTGCCGCTGAGCAGGACCGGAGGCACCTCGTAGTCCCGCCATGAGGATGGCTTGGTATAAACGGGATACTCCAGGAGGCCGTCTGAGTGGGATTCTTCAACGAGCGATTCGGGGTTGCCCACCACGCCTGGAAGCAAACGGCCGATTGCTTCAACCATGGCCAGCACAGCAACTTCGCCGCCATTGAGAACGTAGTCGCCAAGGCTGACGGGCCGCACTGTGAAATGCTCCTGGGCCCAGTCGATGACGCGCTCGTCAATTCCCTCGTACCGCCCGCAGGCAAAGACCAGCTGTTCCTCTTCGGCGAGCTCGTAGGCGAGGGCCTGGGTAAACCTCTCCCCTGCCGGCGACGGCACAATCAGGACAGGTTTGGTGCCCTCACCAGGCCCGGCAACCGACTCGAGCGCCTGTGCCCACGGCTCCGGTTTCATCACCATACCGGCGCCGCCCCCATAAGGGGTATCGTCCACGGTCCGGTGCTTGTCAGTGGTGAACGTCCGGAGGTCGTGGACGTTAAGTTCCAAGAGCCCATCCTGGCGGGCCTTGCCTATCAGCGAAAGTTCAAGCGGGGCAAGGTACTCAGGGAAGATGCTGACGACATCGATCCTCATTCAGGCATCATCCCCGGCGCCGTCCTTGGACTCCTCGGCCGTGTCATCGTTGATTTCGAAGAGACCAGCAGGCGGTGTGATGAGAATGAACCCGTCCTCGATGTTGACCTCAGGCACGATTTCATCGACGAAGGGAACCAGAATTTCCTTCCCTTCCTCCGTCTTGACTGTCAACAAGTCCTGAACCGGCAGTGTGGTCAGCGCGGCGACTTTGCCCACAACCTGTGAGCCAACCCGCGCCTCCAGCCCAACGAGTTCGTGCTCATACCAGCCTTCGTCGTCGTCGTCATCGAGTTCTTCGGTTTCGATGAAGAGCTTCGCACCACGGATTGCCTCGGCGGCGTTGCGATCGGCAATCTCTTCAAAGCCGAGCAGGAGGATGTCTTTGTTCCATCTGGCGCTGCGGATGGTCAGCGGGCCCGCAGAGGCCGGCTCCACGACGAATTCGGTTCCAGCGACGAAGCGCTCGGAGGGGGCGTCGGTGAGCACTTGCACCGTCACCTCGCCGCGTATGCCATGGGGTTTGCCGATCCGGGCCACCTGGAGCTGCATGGGTTCCTCTGAATTCTCGTTGTGCCCGCGCTGCCGGGCAGCAACGGAAGTGAAATGATCGATAAAGCAATCCGGCCCCTCCACCATATTCGGTGAAGGGGCCGGATCTAAGACAAGTATTGCTGAGCGCGTTACCGGCGACGATCGGTGTCGACGACGTCGACCCTGACCTGCTCGCCACCTGCCAGGGCTGCAACCACAGTGCGCAATGCGCGTGCGGTACGTCCCTGACGGCCGATCACCCGTCCGAGGTCCTCCTGGTGAACGCGCACCTCAAGGGATTCCCCGCGGCGGTTGTTCCTGGCACTGACCTTGACATCCTCAGGGCTGTCAACGATCCCACGGACCAAGTGCTCGAGCGCTTCTGCCAGCAATTTACTCAGCCTCGGTGGTCTCTGCTTCAGCCTCGGCCGGAGCTTCGGCTTCGTCCTTCTTGGCCTTCTTGGTGATGGCTTCCGGAATGATGACGGAACCCTTCTCCGGGGCTACGAAGGCTTCCTTCGGAGCTTTGGTCTTCAGGGTGCCTTCCTGGCCCGGCAGGCCCTTGAACTTCTGCCAGTCACCGGTGATCTTGAGGATCGCGGCAACCTGCTCGGTCGGCTGGGCGCCAACGGAAAGCCAGTACTGGGCGCGCTCGGAAGCGACCTCGATGTACGACGGCTCTTCGGTGGGGTGGTACTTGCCGATTTCTTCAATGGCACGGCCATCGCGCTTGGCGCGGGCATCCATGACGACAATGCGGTAGTACGGTGCGCGCATCTTACCGAAGCGCTTAAGGCGAATCTTTACGGCCACTTTTGTGGTCACTCCTGTTTCTGAAACGGGGTTGAACCCGACGTTCTGCACCCGTGGGGCGGGCCATACTAGGGGGTTCCAAAGGACAAGATTTGGGCACGGAGAGAGGGGCCGCGCCAATCAAGTACCTGACCATTGTGCCAGATGCCGGAAGTAATTACGACTTTCGCCACTCCCGGCCCCAACGGTCAGACCGACCAGACGTAGAGTCCTGACCGCTCCGCCTTTTCCACGTCAGTGGCCAACGAGGCCAACTGCTGCACATACTGACGCGATTCGTTCGCGCCAAAAGGCATGTCGTCCTGCGCTGCCCACGCCGCAGCGACGTCGTCAAGAACGTTCCCGTCGCCTTCGCTTTCATACGTCAGCAACTCGGCAAGCGCCCTCACCATCGCCTCCGGAACACCAAGGAGTGCATCGCTGGTGACGTCCACCAGCGCCAGCTCGTAGTCTGCACCGGCAGCATGGACGGCCTTGCCCGCAAGGTCCCCCAGTTGCTCGACTTCAAAGTCGGTGATGCCATCAATCCTGACGGCGGGGCCAGTGACGTCGGCGCCCCGATCCAAGGCAGCTGCCCTCTTGAGTGCTTCATCGTGGGTGGCTACAAAAATTTCGGCAAAGCCCATGGAGAGTGCTCTCATTCCTTCGTGCTGACGGGGCGGCGGCAACGGCCCAAGGGGCCAATACCGTCAATGCCCAGCCTAGTGCAGTCCCGGCCCCTGCATTCGGAAGCCAACGAGGGCGCTTCCCGCCAGGGTGCTCAGCGCACTGCCACGCGCAGCTTGTTGCGCCACGGGTCTTCGAACTGCAGTTCCAGGCCCGTATGGTGGTTCGCCACGGACGCAACTTTCAGCCGGTCAGCCAGTGCGGCCACGTCCTCGGCGGATGGAACCTCGATCAGGACTTCGCCCAGGCCCAGGGTATCCCTGCGGGGCCCGGCGCCACGGCTGTTCCACACGTTCATCGCCATGTGGTGGTGGTAGCCGCCCGCAGAAACAAACAACGCCTGCCCATGCCAGCCCGCTGTCCTCTCAAAACCCAGCGTGTCCACATAAAAATCCTGGGCGGTCTGCACGTCACCTACCTGAAGGTGCACGTGCCCCACGCCGGCAGCGGCTTCCCGCTGGCCAGTCACGGCAGCTTCACTCAAGTGCTGCTGGAGGAAACGCTGGGGCGGCAAAGCAACATTGTCCATCACCACATTCTTGCCATCCCACCGCCAGACATCGCGCGGCTTGTCGTAATAGAGCTCAATGCCATTGCCTTCCGGATCAGTGAAGTAGAAAGCTTCGCTGACCAAATGGTCGGCACTGCCCACAAAGGCGCGCGGTTCATACTCTGCCGCCGAAGCGATGGTGGCCGCCAGGGAAGGCTGGTCGTGGAACAGGATGGCTGTATGGAAAAGCCCGGCTTCGCCACGGCCTGGAATCTGCAGGCCGGCAGCGGGAGCGAGGTGGACTACAGGCTTGCCCAGGCGCCCCAGGTACAGCCCGCCATCCTGCTCGGCCACGATCTCAAGGCCCAGGGCACGCTGATAGTAGTCACTCATCACCCTCATATCGCCGACCTTGAGCATGACGGTGCCCATGGTGAGTTCGGCAGGAAGGAGATCCTGGTTGGATGTCGTCGTCATGTGAAGCTCCCGATTCATAGATGGCCGCCCTTCGGCACGTTCTACCTATGTAAATTACTTGAAGCTTCAATTTATTCCGAGTTAGACCAGTTTCCCGCGCAGGACTACATGGTTCAGGCTCGCCACAGTTGCGAGGTTCTTCCTCGGATCATCCCTGCAAAGCACGACGTCGGCACTTGCCCCTTCGCTGATGCCCTCGGCTCCCAGCCACTTCCGCGCGCCCCACGTGGCGGCGCCCAGGACGGCAGTGGGCGGCAGGCCGGCGTCGTAAAGTTCCTTCATTTCGTCAGCGATCCTGCCGTGCTTGATTACGCTTCCTGCATCCGTTCCTGTGTAGATGCCTGCACCTGCTTCAAAGGCCTCGAGCACCCGTTCGCGGCGTCGCTCCCAAAGCCGGGTCATGTGGTCCGCGTACACCGGAAACTTAGGTGCGGCCTGGGCCGCGATATCCGGAAAAGTCGCGATGTTAACCAACGTAGGAACAATCGGGACAGACTGCTCCACGAGACGGGGAATGTGACGGGGCAAAAGGCCAGTGGCGTGCTCAATGCAGTCAATCCCGGCGTCGAGCATGTCATCAATGGTGTCTTCAGCGAAGCAGTGGGCAGTCACCCTGGCCCCTTCGTCGTGGGCGGCCGCAATGGCATCCCGCACGACGTCCCTAGGGAAGGAAACCGTCAGGTCACCGGCACCGCGATCGATCCAATCGCCTACGAGTTTGACCCAACCGTCCCCGTCCCGGGCTTCCTTACGGACTGTCTCCACGAGCTCGCCCGGCTCCACTTCGTGACCCAGGCCACGCAGGTAACGCCGGCTCCGGGCGATGTGGCGTCCGGCACGAAGCAGCCGTGGGAGGTCCTCCCGCCGCTGAACCCAACGTGTATCGCTTGGCGAGCCGGCGTCACGGATCAACAACGTGCCGGCTTTTAGGTCGGCCTGCGCCTGGGCAAGAGTTGTCTGCTCATCAACTGCCCCGCCGACGCCAAGGCCGATGTGGCAATGGGCGTCCACAAAACCAGGGAGGACCCATCCCTCCAGTATGGAATCGGGTGCGGCAACGGGACGTTCGAACGTCAGTTTGCCATCAACGGACCACAGCCCATGCCGTTGGTCGTCTCCTGCCACAAGCACAGGACCGGTGAATTCGATGATGTTGGCCATGGCAAAAGCCTAATCCGCCGCCATGCCACAACTCTCCCGGGGCGGTATGGGTTGCATATCCCCTGCGGGGTATGACTGGGCCCCTGATCAGAGCTGTGGTAGCTTCGTCTACGACCACACGGGGGCCCCTGCAGGGGCTGAGATCGGACTGAAGCAGTCTGCGACCGTTGAACCTGTCCGGGTAATGCCGGCGAAGGAAGTGAGTAATCCTTTGAGCACCACCGAAACACAGCACAGCTCTGCCCAAGACCAGACCAACACCAGCGAAAAGGCGGCGGAAACCGTCACCCAGTCACTGAAGTCCCATTCGCTGGCCTGGCTGGAAGACCCGGCAAATGGTATCCGCGTCCCCGTTACGGAGATTGCTTTGGAGCCCTCCCCCAACGGTGAAGCCAATGAGCCACTGCAGGTATACCGAACTGCCGGACCGGGCAGTGACCCCGTGGTGGGCCTGGAGCCGTTCCGCACCGGATGGATCGAAGCCCGAGGAGATACCGAGGCATATTCCGGGCGGGAGAGGAACCTGCTCGACGACGGCAAATCAGCGGTACGCCGCGGCGCAGCATCCCAGGAGTGGAAGGGGGCGCAACCGGTGCCCCGCCGCGCCGTCGAAGGCAAAACCGTCACCCAGATGCACTACGCCAAGCAAGGCATCGTCACGCCGGAAATGCAGTTTGTGGCGCTGCGGGAGAATTGCGACGTTGAGCTGGTCCGCAGCGAAGTGGCTGCCGGGCGCGCTATCATCCCCAACAACATCAACCACCCCGAATCCGAGCCCATGATCATTGGCAAGGCCTTCCTGGTCAAAATCAACGCCAACATCGGAAACTCCGCCGTGACGAGTTCCATCGCCGAGGAAGTTGACAAGCTGCAATGGGCAACCCAGTGGGGTGCCGATACTGTCATGGACCTGTCCACGGGAGACGACATCCACACAACCCGCGAGTGGATCATCCGCAACTCCCCCGTTCCGATCGGCACAGTACCCATCTACCAGGCCCTGGAGAAGGTCAACGGCGAAGCCAACAAACTCACGTGGGAAATTTTCCGGGATACGGTCATCGAGCAATGCGAGCAGGGCGTTGACTACATGACAATCCACGCCGGAGTGCTCCTGAGGTACGTGCCCTTGACGGCAAACCGCGTGACAGGCATCGTCTCCCGCGGCGGCTCGATCATGGCCGGATGGTGCTTGGCGCACCACGAGGAAAACTTCCTCTACACGCATTTTGATGAGCTCTGCGAAATCTTCGCCAAGTACGACGTCGCATTCTCCCTGGGCGACGGATTGCGCCCCGGCGCCACAGCCGATGCCAACGACGCCGCGCAGTTCGCCGAGCTCGATACGCTTGCCGAGCTGACCCAGCGGGCTTGGGAATTTGATGTGCAGGTGATGGTTGAAGGACCCGGGCATATTCCCTTCCACTTGGTCCGCGAGAACGTGGAGCGCCAACAGGAACTCTGTAAAGGTGCCCCCTTCTACACCTTGGGACCGCTGGTCACGGACGTTGCTCCTGGCTATGACCACATCACCTCGGCAATCGGCGCAACGGAAATTGCGCGCTACGGCACGGCCATGCTGTGCTACGTGACGCCCAAAGAACACCTGGGACTGCCAAACAAGGACGATGTGAAGACCGGTGTGATCACCTACAAGATCGCCGCGCACGCGGCGGACCTCGCCAAGGGACACCCGGGCGCAAACGAACGCGACGACGCTTTGTCCAAGGCCAGGTTCGAGTTCCGTTGGCGGGACCAGTTCGCACTGTCCCTGGACCCGGTCACCGCCGAAGCCTTCCACGACGAAACGCTTCCCGCCGAACCTGCCAAGACTGCGCACTTCTGCTCGATGTGCGGGCCCAAATTCTGCTCGATGCGCATCAGCCAGGACATCAGGGACGAGTTCGGTTCGGCCGAGGCGCAGGCCGCCATTGCGGGGATATACGACGGCATGCGGGAAAAGAGCGAAGAATTCCTGGCGTCAGGTGGCAAGGTGTACCTGCCGGAGCTGCAGCTTCCCTCTACCCAGATGTCCTCCACCAACAGGGCAGCGTCAGGAAACCTTAACTGACCTCGTCCGGACAACGTCGGCTACAAAAGAGCGAATAATCCGGTCTCCATCCACCGAGTCCTGGGGCCGGTGCCCTCCCGCTGCTACGCGGCGGAGGGCACCGGTGTCCTCCAGGTACGCGGCAATTTCTTCGTACAGTGGCTCCCACCCGCCTGTTAGGACAAGGGTAGGAACGCCAGGAACGATGTGCAGGGGCGCTTCCCAAGGAGGCGCCTGCAGCCGGAGGCGACGTGCCGAACGGCGCGCTTCGGGCGTGTCCAGCCCACTGGCTTCGGCTGAAAATGCACGCCTGAAGTACTCGCGTTCGTAGTCGGCGTCCTTAAGCTGCTTCCGCACGTCAAACAGCGGTTCCATGAGCGAACGATGGAATGTCGTGGCAGGAAGCTCGGCCGTCAAGGATAAACTAGCCGGTTCAACCAGTGTCAGTGAGTGCACCAGGTCCGGGCGTTCAATTGCTGCGAGCATGGCAGAGATTGCACCTTGCTCATGCGCCACCACATGGCCCCCACCAGAATCCACCAGCGAAGCAACCACGATGCCGATATCCGCAGCGACGTCGGATTCCACCGGTTCAGCCACGGGATCAAAGCCGTGCCGGCGGAGGAACAGTGCGTCATATGACAGGGCCATGCCGTGCTGCTTGGGCCATGCCGAGGCGCCAAAGCTCCCCAGTCCGTGGACGAAGACTACGCGCTGCTTGTGCATGGATTCACCCTAGTCCAGAGCCCTGACATCCCCGCCAAAAAGCAGTTGGCGCCGTTATGGGCATTCACAACGGCGCCAGCTGTCACAGTGTTGAGTCTGAGATTCCGGCTACTTACCCAGGAACTTCTCGAAGCCCTTGGGGAGGTTCAGCGTGGACGGATCAAAGTCCGCAGCGCCCTGGCCGAACGCCGCTCCCGTAGGAGCTGCCGAGGCCGCGTTGGCACGTTTGGCCTCGGCGTCGCGCAGTTCCTGGGCTGCCTTTGCCGGGTTGCCGGAGCGCGCCTTCTTCTTGGGAGCGTTCTTGCCACCCTTGCGGGCGCCGCCGGGGCCACCCATTCCAGGCATGCCCGGCATACCGGGCATGCCGCCCTGGGCCATCTTCTTCATCATTTTCTGGGCTTGGGCGAAGCGCTCCAGGAGGCCGTTGACCTCGGAGACGTGCACACCTGAACCCTTTGCAATGCGGGCCCTGCGGGAGCCGTTGATGATTTTGGGAGCTACGCGCTCGTGCGGCGTCATGGACCTGACGATCGCCTCAACGCGATCGATTTCGCGTTCGTCGAAGTTCTCCAGTTGCTGCCGGATGTTTTGGGCACCCGGCATCATCATGAGCATCTTCTTCATGGAACCCATGTTGCGGATCTGCTGCATCTGGGCAAGGAAGTCGTCCAGGGTGAAGTCTTCCTGGTCGGCGAACTTCTTCGCCATCCGGGCAGCTTCGTCCTTGTCCCAGGCCTTCTCAGCCTGTTCGATCAAGGTCAGGACGTCACCCATGTCCAGGATGCGCGACGCCATACGGTCCGGGTGGAAGAGCTCGAAGTCGTCCAGGCCTTCACCGGTGGACGCAAACATGACCGGCTTGCCTGTGACGGACGCAACCGAGAGCGCGGCACCACCGCGGGCATCGCCGTCGAGCTTGGACAGCACGATGCCGGTGAAGTTCACGCCTTCGTCAAACGCCATGGCCGTGTTGACGGCGTCCTGGCCGATCATGGAGTCAATGACGAAGAGGACTTCGTTCGGGATGATCGCCTGACGGATCCGGCGTGCCTGATCCATCATCTCGGCATCCACGCCGAGGCGGCCGGCGGTGTCAACGATCACGACGTCGTGCAGCTTCTGGCGCGCTTCTTCCACACCGGCGCTGGCGACAGCCACGGGGTCACCGGCCGGGTGATCCAGCTCCGAGGTGGCTCCCGGGTGTGGCGCGAAGACAGGAACGCCTGCGCGCTGGCCGACAACCTGAAGCTGCGTTACGGCGTTGGGCCGCTGGAGGTCGCAGGCAACCAGCATGGGGCTGTGGCCCTGCGCCTTCAGCCATTTTGACAGCTTGCCAGCGAGGGTGGTCTTGCCTGCACCCTGGAGGCCGGCCAGCATGATGATGGTGGGGCCGGTCTTGGCCAAGCGGATGCGCCGGGTTTCACCGCCGAGGATCTCCACGAGTTCCTCGTTGACGATCTTGACGATCTGCTGGCTCGGATTCAACGCACCGGAAACCTCGGCACCAAGAGCCCGCTCACGAATGCGGGACGTGAATTCGCGGACCACCGAAACGGCAACATCCGCGTCCAAAAGGGCACGGCGGATCTCCCGGACGGTGGCATCGACATCAGCCTCGGTGAGGCGGCCCTTGCCACGGAGGTTCTTGAAGGTTGCTGTCAACCGGTCAGAGAGTGAATTGAACACGCGCCGTGCACTTCTTTCGATGGTCTGCGATTGGCGGCCAGTGCGGCACGCCAGAGTCTTGACTTGTTCTTGCCCCAAACAAATTTGTCTCAACCCCAACAAATCTGCGTCAACCAAGGGACTCGACTATCTAGGGTACCAAGTCGCACCTGCAAGATGGCATGCTGGCACAGTGACCAGCAAAACAACTGTGAAAACGTTGCTCATCCTCGGCGCGTCCGGGGACCTGACAGGCAGGCTGCTCCTGCCCGGACTTGCCGGACTCCTGGCTTCCGGCCGGGCACCGGGGCTTCGACTGGTGGGGGCAGGTTCTGACCCTTGGTCCCCTGAACAGTGGCAGGAACGCGTCCATGGCGCTTTTGCGGCGGCGTCGGATGCAGCCGATGCAGAAGGCCGCGCTGCTCTGGCTGCTGTAGCCGCAGCAACCGAATACCATCAGCTGGATGTCACGGCAGACGGGCCTTTGGCGGAGCTGCTGGCCAGGTTGGAAGGCCCGGTTGCCATCTACTTCGCCCTGCCGCCGCACATCAGCCAGAAGGCCTGTGAGGTTCTCCACAGGGATCAGCTGCCCGCGGGAACACGCTTGGTGATGGAGAAGCCATTCGGTTCAGGAACGGAGTCTGCGCATGAGTTGAACAAGACGCTCGCCGCACTGGTGCCCGAGGACCACATCCACCGCGTGGACCACTTCCTGGGCAAAGCCACGGTGTTGAACATCCTGGGCCTTCGTTTCGCCAACCGGTTCCTGGAACCCGTGTGGAACCGCGATCACATCGAAAAAGTAGAGGTCATCTTTGACGAGGACCTGGCACTTGAGGGCCGCGCCCGGTACTACGACACCGCCGGGGCGCTCCGCGACATGATCCAAAGCCACCTCCTGCACATCATGGCCTTCCTGGCCATCGACGCCCCGGCCACCATCGAGGAAAGGGACCTCCGCGACGCCGTGGCCACTGTCCTGCGGGCCAGCAGCGTCAAAGCCCCATACACCGATTCCACACGCCGCGCCCGCTACACCGCAGGCACCCTCGGAGAACGAGCAGTGCCGGATTACGCTGCCGAGGAGGGCGTGGACCCGGCCCGCAATACTGAAACCCTTGCCGAGGTCCGGGTGGACATCGACAACTGGCGTTGGAAGGGCGTGCCGTTCATCCTCCGCTCAGGAAAGGCCATGGGGCGCCGGCGCAAGGAGGCCGTGATCACCTTCCGTCCGGTCCCCCACCTTCCCAAGGGATTTTCGGGCGTGGACTCCCCCAACCAGCTGCGGATCGGCTTCGGTCCGGACGTGCTCCAACTCGACGTCGATGTGAACGGCCCAGGCGATATCTTCACGCTTGACCGCGCTAGTTTGGTGACCCAGCTCAATGCGGCCGGAATGCTGCCCTATGGAGAAGTGCTGGAAGGCATCCTCAACGGCGACCCTTTGTTGTCCGTTCGAGGCGATACAGCCGAGGATTGCTGGCGGATCATCGAGCCTGTTCTTCGCGCCTGGGAGGGCGGCGACGTCCCGTTGGAGGAGTACGACGCCGGTGGCGCCGGGCCGGCGGACTGGCCCACCGCCGTCGTGAAACAAGACAGCTGAGTCAATTAGGCCGGACGCGGGTCGGCAAGCCGACAACGCAGAAAACGGGCCGGGTACCTTTGCTGGTACCCGGCCCGCTTTCGTGTCAGGAGTGTGATTTCAGGACCTAGATGGCGGCAGCGCCGCGCTCCCCGGTCCTCACTCGAACTGCTTCGTAGACATCCACGGTCCAGACTTTGCCGTCTCCGGCCCGGCCGGTATTCGAGCTTGCGATCAGGACATCCAGGATGTCATCTGCTTGCTCGTCCGTGGCAAGAACCTCAATGCGAATCTTTGGCAACAGGTCCACGTTGTATTCGGCTCCGCGGTACACCTCGGTGTAGCCACGCTGCCGGCCGTAGCCGCTTGCTGCGCTGACCGTCAAGCCTTGGACGCCGTACGCTTCCAGGCCTTCCCGGACTGCTTCAAGCTTTTCCGGGCGGACAATCGCTGTGATGAGCTTCATGCCTGGACACTCTCCTTGCCTTCTGCGGGCGTCTTGGCTGCTGCGGACTCGGACTTTCCGATCATGGCCTCGTGCAGGGGCTGGAAGCTGCCACCGTGGCCATTGACACCGAACTCGTAGGCCGTTTCGGCGTGGAGGCTGAGGTCAACACCCACGTTCTCCTGCTCGGTGGAGACCCGGAAGCCCATGGTCTTGTGAATGGCGAAGGCGATAATGGCCGTCATGATTGCCGAGAAGGCAATTGCGACTCCTGCAGCTGCGAGCTGTGCCCACATCTGGGTCATGCCGCCACCGTAGAAGAGGCCGCCGGCGGTGACGCCTTCGCTTGGGGTGGCGATGAAGCCCAGTGCCACGGTGCCGATGATGCCCGACACAAGGTGGACGCCGACAACATCCAGGGAGTCATCGAAGCCCCAGCGGAACTTCAGGCCGACTGCCAGGGCTGAAGCGACACCGGCTACAACACCGAGTCCAAGGGCGCCCACCGGGCTGACATTGGCGCAAGCGGGAGTGATGGCAACCAGGCCCGCAACTACACCGGAAGCTGCACCCAATGAAGTCGGGTGCCCATCGCGGATGCGTTCGGTGACGAGCCAGGCGATCATGGCTGCAGCGGGGGCTGCCAGCGTGTTGATCCAGATGAGGCCGGCCTGTTCAGCAGTGGCTGCTGCACCGCCGTTGAAGCCGAACCAACCGAACCAGAGGATGGCTGCACCGAGCATGACGAACGGAATGTTGTGCGGGCGGTGGTTCGGGTCCTTGCCGAAGCCGCGGCGGTTACCAATGATCAGAACGAGGACCAGTGCTGCAACACCTGCGTTGATGTGCACCACGGTGCCGCCTGCGAAGTCAATGGCCGGGCCGAGGGCTTTGCCGATGGCTCCTTCAGGGCCGAACAAGCCGCCACCCCACACCATGTACGCCAGCGGCGCGTAGACCAGGGTGACCCACACCGGAACGAAGAGGCTCCAGGCGCCAAACTTGGCGCGGTCTGCGATGGCACCGCTGATAAGGGCTACCGTGATGATGGCGAAGGTGGCTGCATAGCCGACCTTGATCAAACCATCGGGAGTGCTGATGCCTTCAAGGCCGAAGGTGGCAAACGGATTGCCCACGATCTCCATGAAGCCTTCACCTGAGCTCATCGACGAACCCCACAGCACCCAGACAACACCCACGATACCGATGGAGATGAAGCTCATCATCATCATGTTCAGTGCTGCCTTGGCGCGGGTCATGCCGCCGTAGAAGAATGCCAAACCGGGAGTCATGAACAGCACGAGTGCCGCCGCCACCATGACCCATACGTGACCTGCGGTAAGTTCCATGGTGCACGTTCCTCTCTTGCTAGATCTGCGGTTCAACCGCGGTCTGACGCCGTTTTGCGTCCTGCTTAAGATTTTTGTGCCACCGTGTTTCGCCTGCGCAGGTTTTACATTGCAGGCTCGTTACAACAACCTCCCCAACGTAAATGGTGCATATCACCGTTGTTACGGATATGTTTCATCCGTCACACTTCACCGCAAATACACAGAATTGAAGGACCCGCACCGCATGAGTGAGTCGCCCAGATCCGTTGAAGATCCAAGGGTCCGGCGGGAAAAGGAACCGCTGCCCCGCGACATCAAGGTGATGTTGGCAGCGGCGTTCTTAATTGCGCTGGGCTTCGGGCTGGTAGCACCGGTGCTCCCCCAATTCGCCACCACCTTCGACGTCGGCGCCACCGCTGCCGCCGTCATTGTCAGCATCTTCGCTTTCATGCGGTTGGTTTTCGCCCCGGCAGGGGGCTCGCTCATCGGTCGCTTCGGCGAGCGGAACGTGTATGTGTCCGGCCTGCTGATCGTTGCCGTTTCCACTGCCGCCTGCGCTTTCGCCCAGAATTACTGGCAGCTGCTGATTTTCCGGGGCCTCGGCGGAGCGGGCTCCGTCATGTTTACTGTCGCCGCCATGGGACTGCTCATCCGTTTGGCACCGCCGGAACGAAGGGGCCGTGTTTCGGGCGCGTATGCCTCGGCCTTTCTGATTGGCAGTGTCCTGGGCCCTGTTGTTGGTGGCCTGCTGGCCGGCTTCGGCCTCCGGGTGCCATTTCTTGCCTACGCGGCGGCCTTGCTTATTGCGGCACTGGTGGTCCGCACAATGCTCAGCGGCGAGCGTACCCCCGGTCAGGATGCCAGCCCCGCTCCGCCCATGACGTTGAAGGAGGCGCTGGCCGATTCAGCGTACCGGGCGGCTGTGCTTTCCAGCTTCGGTAATGGCTGGGTGACTTTTGGTGTGCGGATGGCCACGATTCCGCTCTTTGCCGTCGCGGCCCTTCAGTCGCGGCCGGAGACAGCTGCGTGGGCGTTGGCCGTTTTTGCCGTAGGCAATGCTGTCGCTTTGACATTCTCCGGGCGTCTCGCCGATGCCTGGGGAAGGAAGCCCCTGCTCATTCCGGGTCTTGTCATCACTGGCCTCGCCACCGGTGTCATCGGGTTAACCACGGGCCTTCCGGCATTCTTCGCTGCTTCCGCTGTGGCAGGCTTCGGTTCCGGCTTGCTGGGGCCAGCGCAGCAGGCCGCTGTCGCTGATGTCATTGGCCGGGGGCGCTCCGGTGGCAAGGTGCTGGCGGTCTTCCAGATGGCCGCAGACACCGGGGCCATCATCGGCCCCGTCGTGGCTGGAATTCTCGCCGATCGCTTCGGCTACGGACTTGCATTTGCTGTCACCGGCGGAGTGCTGCTGCTCACCGCTGCCGGCTGGCTGTTGGCGCGCGAACCCCTTAAAACCAAAAACTGACTGGCAATAGTGGTTGCTTTGAGTACTGAAAACAACCACTATTGCCAGTCAGTTGGGCGACTGTGCTAACTAAGGAGACTGCGCTAGTTAAGCAGGGCGTCCACAAAGCCCTCGGCTTCGAACGGTGCGAGGTCGTCCGGACCTTCGCCGAGACCGATGAGCTTGACGGGCACACCCAGCGACTTCTGGATAGCGACCACAATGCCGCCCTTGGCTGTGCCATCCAATTTGGTCAGCACAATACCTGTGATGTTGACCACCTCGGCAAAGACGCGTGCTTGGTTCAGGCCGTTCTGACCCGTGGTGGCGTCAAGGACCAGCAGGACCTCGTCCACTTCAGCCAGTTTCTCGATGACACGCTTGACCTTGCCGAGTTCGTCCATCAGGCCGGTCTTGTTCTGCAGGCGCCCAGCGGTATCCACCATGACGACGTCGACCTCCTGGTCGATGCCCGCTTTGACGGCTTCGTAGGCAACGGAGGCGGGGTCGGCGCCGTCGATGTCGGACTTGACGGTGGGTACGCCAACACGCTGGCCCCATGTGGCCAACTGCTCAGCAGCTGCGGCGCGGAAAGTGTCCGCAGCACCGAGCAGCACGTCCTTGTCCTCGGCCACGAGCACGCGCGCCAGTTTGCCGACGGTTGTGGTCTTGCCCACGCCGTTGACACCAACAACAAGCACGACGGCGGGTCGGTCACCCTTGCGCTCGACGTTGAGGGAACGGTCCATGGTGGGATCCACGAGCTTGATGAGTTCTTCACGGAGCATGGCTTTGACGTGCTCGGGACTGCGGGTGCCCAGCACCTTGACGCGTTCCCGGAGGGCATCGACCAACTGCATGGTGGGCTCGGTGCCGAGATCGGCAAGAAGCAGTGTCTCCTCAACCTCGTCCCACACGTTCTCGTCGATTTTGTCCCCGGACAGCAGAGCCAGCAGACCCTTGCCCAGAATGTTGTTCGATTTCACCAAACGGGCGCGGAGGCGGGTCAGGCGGCCTTCGACAGGCGCCGGCGTCTCTACAGCGATGGTCTCCAACCCGGCGGCATCATCCGGAACATCAGCACCTTCGACTGTTCCGTCGAAGGTTGGGGCAGGAGTTGCTGTTACGGCATCCGGCCGGTCCTCCACAAGGGTTCCGCTGCCTGCAGCCGATGACTGAACGGGGTCATTGGCGTCCCGCGTTCCAGGGTATTTGGCGCCGGACTTCCGGGCCTTCATCAGTACCGGCACCAGCCCGCCGACCACGACGAGCGCAGCGAGAATGGACAGAATTATGGGTAGGAAATCGTTCACTCCCCTACCTTCTCATAAAGCTATGCCCCGGCACCGAGCCGTTGGCTGATGACGGTGGACACCCCGTCGCCACGCATCGTGACGCCGTAGAGGGCATCGGCGACTTCCATGGTGCGCTTCTGGTGCGTGATGACGATCAACTGGCTGGACTCCCGAAGCTCTTCGAAGATCGTGATGAGCCGGCCAAGGTTGGTGTCGTCCAAGGCCGCTTCCACTTCGTCCATGACGTAAAACGGCGACGGCCTGGCTTTGAAGATCGCCACCAGCAGTGCCACAGCGGTGAGTGACCGTTCGCCGCCGGAGAGCAGGGACAACCTCTTGATCTTCTTACCAGCCGGCCTGGCTTCCACCTCGATGCCAGTGGTCAACATGTCGTTTGGATCCGTCAGGACCAGCCTGCCCTCGCCTCCTGGGAAGAGCCGTGCGAAGACGCGGTCAAACTGCGCTGAAGTATCGGCGAAGGCTTCGGTGAAGACCTGCTGGACGCGGTTATCCACTTCTTTGATGATGTCCAGCAAGTCCTTCCGGCTGGACTTGAGGTCCTCCAGTTGCGAACTGAGGAACTGGTGGCGCTCCTCAAGGGCGGCGAACTCTTCCAGGGCCAGAGGGTTGACCTTTCCCAGTGCCGCCAGTTCCCGCTCAGCTTTTTTGAGCCTTTTCTCCTGCTCCGCCCGGTCGAAGGGAATTCCTTCAACGAGCGGTGCACCCGTTTCATCCACAGGCGCACGGAGTTCCGCCCATTTGTCCGTGGTTGCGCCAGCCGGTTGTGGGACAGGTTGATCGGGGCCGTAATCTGCAACGAGCTGTTCGGCCGATAGTCCAAGTTCCTCGATGGAACGGGCCTCCAACGCCTCGATTCGAAGACGCTGTTGGGTCCTGGCCATCTCGTCCTTGTGCACAGAGTCGGTAAGTTCGGCGAGTTCCTTTGCCAGCGAATCGTTTCCGGAACGCACGCCGGACAGTTCCTTCTCCAGTTGCTCACGCGCTTGCTCGGCAAGGTCGCGTTCATGGCCGGCGAGATCCACTGATATATCGATGAAGCGAAGCGCCTGCTCAACGGCCACCACCACTGCACCAGCGCGTTGGGCTTGGGCGCGCCGCCTCTGCGCCCGGCGGGCGGCCTCTTCACGGGCCCGCCGCTCCGTAGCTGCTGCGCGTTCCAGGGAGGACGCCCTGCCAGCGATGGCCCCCAATTGTTCTTCGGCCGTGCGCAGGGCAAGCCTGGCTTCCATTTCGTTGGAACGGGCCAATCGCGCCTGCGCCGCGAGTTCATCGCGCTGATCCGTGGATGGTTCCTCGTCCGGAGCTTCCTGGGCGGCGGCGAGCCGCTCAGCCGCGACTTCAAGGTCCAACCGGGCTTCTGCAATGTTCGCTTCCGCACGCGCCAGGGAAGCCTCCAGACGTTCGCTTTCACCCACCGCACTACGAAGAAGTGAGTTCAAGTGCCCCAGGCGCTCTGCCACGGCAGCAAGGCGGGCATCGGATTCATGCAGCCTTTCCAATGCCGCATCGGACCGGTCCTGGGCTTCGGCGCGACGAGCTTCGGCGCCGGCCAGGGCGAACCGTCCCCGCTCCAAGCGTGCCGTAACCTCCTGAAGCCCGGCCACGGCGTCGTCCACTGCTGCCTGGATCTCCAGCAGGGAGGGCGCCGTGGCTGAACCGCCCTGGGCGGTCAGCGACGTGAAGACGTCGCCTGCACGGGTAACCACCTTGAGTTCCGGGTGCCCACCAATCAGCGCTGCCGCCCCTGCCGGATCATCGACGACGGCGATCCCGGCCAGCAGGGCCAAGGCACCTTGGGCAGCTGGTTCCGTGACCTTGAGGACGTCCACGGCCCATCTGCTGCCAGCCGGCAGCTCCGAGGGGGATGCCGCTTCACCAGCCCCGTGGTGGACGTCAGCCAAGAGCAACGCGGCCCTGCCGGCGTCGTCCTCTTTCAACAGTTGGATCGCGGCGACGGCGACAGCGGAGTCCCCGACCACGAGCGCGTCCGAGGCAGAGCCGAGCGCCGCTGCTATCGCGGCCTCATAGCCGGGCTCGATGGCAAGCATCCCGGCAAGCGGGCCCAGAATGCCCTGGACATCGCCAGAGAGCAGACGCTCCGAGCCGTCCTTGCGGTTCAGCCCCAAAAGAAGTGCATCGCGGCGGGCGGTCAGGGCATCCCGCTGGCGAAGTGCTTCCCGTTCTGCGGATTTCAGCTCTTCGATTTCCGCCAGCACGGCGTCCAGGGCCTCAGTGGCATTCTCGTACTCGGCGTCAAGGCTCTCTTCGCCGTCTTCAACCCCTGCAACCTGGGATTCGAGTGCTGCGAATTCGCTCTGGGCGTGACGGCGTCGCTCGTTGCCTGCGGCCAGTGATTCGCGAAGGCGACCACGCTCGGCCTCCGCCGCTTCTGCCCTGGAGCGTACGGCCGCGACCTGGCCCGCGAGCCTGGCGAGTCCTTCGCGACGGTCGGCTGCTGCCCTCAACATGGCGGTCAGCCGTTTGTCCTCGGCGGCTGCGAGCGCCTCCGCAGAATCCTTCGCCACTGTTGCTTCCAGGAGGGCGGCCTGCTTGGCCAGGATGTCGTGTTCCAAGGCGGCCTGTTCCCCGCGGACCTTCGCCGCTTGGCGCTCCAGTTGTTCGGGGTCCCGACCGGAGTCCGGCACAGGTTCTGAGGAGCCCAGCAGCCGGCGACGCTCGGCTGCCAGGGAACCCAGCGAGCGGAGCCGCTCACGGCCTGCCGACAGCTGGTACCAGTTCTCCCGTGCTGCGTTGAGCCGGGGGGTTGCTTCCGCTGCTTGCTGTTCCAATGCGGCCTGGCGTCGCCGGCCGTGGCCCAGTTCTGCCTCGACCACCTGGCGGCGTTCCTTGAGGGCGGCTTCGTCTGCGACATCCTGTTCAAGGCTCGATGTCAGTGCAACGAGGTCGTCGGCGAGGAGCCGGGCGCGGGCATCCCTGACATCGAACTGGACTGTTTGTGCACGCCTGGCGATTTCTGCCTGCTTGCCCAAGGGGGTGAGTTGGCGGCGGATCTCTGCGGTGAGGTCGCCAAGCCGGGCAAGGTTGGCCTGCATGGCTTCGAGCTTACGGACGGTTTTTTCCTTGCGGCGCCGGTGCTTGAGGATACCTGCGGCTTCCTCGATGAAACCGCGGCGGTCTTCAGGCGTCGCGTGCAGTACGCGGTCCAGCTGGCCTTGGCCCACTATCACGTGCATCTCGCGTCCCAGTCCGGAATCGGACAAAAGCTCCTGGATGTCCAGGAGCCGGCAAGGCGCACCGTTGATGGCGTATTCGGAGCCTCCCGTCCGGAACAGTGTCCGGGAAATCGTGACTTCGCTGTACTCAATGGGAAGAGCGTTGTCCGCGTTGTCGATGGTCAGGGAAACGTGGGCGCGTCCCAGAGGAGGCCTGCCGGACGTGCCGGCAAAGATGACATCTTCCATCTTTCCACCGCGCAGCGTCTTGGCGCCTTGCTCCCCCATGACCCACGCCAAGGCATCCACGACGTTGGACTTACCCGAGCCGTTCGGACCGACGACTGCGGTGACGCCGGGCTCGAAGTCGAACGTCGTGGCCGACGCAAACGACTTGAATCCGCGGACAGTCAGACTTTTCAAATGCAAGGCGGTTCGGTTCTCCTGGGTGGCCTGTTGTCAGCCCTTGGGGGCGTCTTTATCTCCCTAAATCTACTGCCGTTTGGCCGAAATCCATGGATCTGTAACGGGAAAGCCTTGCGGCAGGGATGCCGCGCCCCTACACTCCTGCCAAGGGTTACTTGGCGGATTCGCTCCGGTGATCCGGCTTTGACCTGAAGGTCCCTCGGGTAAAGGCTGGATACGGTCCAAATATTCGGAAACGATCATCCAAGTGCAGAACCCGTATTCCATAACTGAAGATCTTGGTTTGACCCTGGCTGGGGAGCGGCAAGCAGGGACCGTGCGCTAGACGCGGACCCATATTCGCAATTGGCGTACCACTCCAGGAGTTCTGATGACCGGTCCTTCAGCTACCCGACCACAGCAAGTCCTCAAAGGCTTTCTCCTGCCTTTGGTGATTGCCATGGTTGCAGCTTTGCTGCCTCTTACTGCCCCGGCAGCCGTCGCAGCGGGACCTTGCGATCCCGTGGTGAATCCTGTGGTGTGTGAAAACTCGAAACCCGGAAGTCCACCGTCAGAGTGGGACATTGCCGGCGCCGGGGATGCCGGGATACAGGGATTTTCCACGGAGATCAGCGTTAACGCCGGGCAGCCAATCAAGTTTAAGATCGCTACGAACGCCTCCAACTACACCATTGCCATCTATCGCACAGGTTGGTACGGCGGTGACGGAGCCCGCAAGATAGCCAACGTGACGCCGTCGGTACTGCGGCAGAACCAGCCCCAATGCATCAACGATCTGACCACCGAACTCTATGACTGCGGTAACTGGGCCGTTTCCGCTACCTGGCAGGTTCCGTCGACAGCTGTCTCGGGAATTTACATAGCTCTCCTCACGCGGCCTGACAACGGAGACCAGAGCCACATCACGTTCATTGTGCGAAACGATGGCAACCATTCCGACGTCGTCTTCCAGACTGCCGACACCACATGGCAGGCGTACAACGGCTATGGCGGATCCAACTTCTACCAGGGCGCGGCCAACGGCAGGGCCTACAAACTCAGTTACAACCGTCCCATGGATACGCGCGGCGGGATCGGCGGACGCGACTTCTACTTCGCCAACGAATATCCGATGGTGCGCTTCCTGGAGCAAAACGGCTACGACGTCAGCTACATCAGTGGTCTGGATACAGACCGCAGCGGAGCCCAGTTGCTGAACCACAAGGTCTTCCTGTCAGTGGGCCACGATGAATACTGGTCCGGTCCGCAACGGGCCGCCGTTACGGCAGCCAGGGACGCCGGGGTAAACCTGCAGTTCCTTTCCGGCAATGAGATGTACTGGCGCACGCGTTTCGAGCCCTCCACCGTTGATGGGGGCGCGGGCCGCACTTTGACCTGCTACAAGGAGACATGGGCCAACACCAAGAGCGACCCAAGTACCCAATGGACTGGTACGTGGCGTGACCCGCGGTACGCTTCGCAAAGCGCTGGCGCAGGCTTGCCGGAAAACGGGCTTACCGGGACTCTCTATATGTCCAACTACACCGATCTCCCCGTGACTGTCTCCTCGGAGGAAGGGAAGACAAGGCTGTGGCGTAATACTTCCCTGACTTCGCTGCCTGCAGGTTCCTCGGCGGCTTTGGCCCCCCACACCATTGGATATGAGTCGAATGAGGACCTGGACAATGGCTTCAGGCCAGCGGGCCTGATCCGGCTGTCCACTACAGTCGGGGACGTCGACCAGTACCTGCAGGACTTCGGCAACACGGTCAAGGCGGGCCGCACAACGCACCATCTGACCCTGTACCGCGCCCCCAGTGGTGCCCTGGTGTTCTCTGCCGGCAGCGTCCAATGGACCTGGGGATTGGACCAGGAACATGATGGCGGCGGTGCTGCAGCCGATCCCCGGATGCGGCAGGCCCAAGTCAACCTGCTTGCAGACATGGGCGCTCAACCCGCTACACGGGCAGCGGGCATCGTTGCTGCAACGGCCAGCACGGATCGAACCGGGCCAACAGTCTCCATTGCCGCACCAGCCAACGCTGCCACCATCGCCCACGGAACAAGCGTTACCGTGTCCGGCACTGCCTCAGACAGCGGCGGCGTCGTGGCCGGCGTCGAGGTGTCAACGGACGGCGGCACTACCTGGCACCCGGCCCAGGGCAAGCAGAACTGGACCTACAACTACATCCAGAAAGGCCTCTCAGCGGCCACCGTCCAGGTCCGGGCCATTGATGACAGCGCCAACATTGGTGCCACTTCCACCCGGAACCTCACAATCCCCGGCCCCTACAGCGTCTTTGGCCAGACTGTCCCCGCCATACAGGACTCCGGCGACGCCGGTGCCTATGAACTGGGACTGCGGTTCTCGCCAACTGTAGATGGTTTCGTCACGGGTGTGAGGTTCTTCAAGAGCCAGGCCAATACAGGAACTCACATCGGTTCACTCTGGAGCGGCTCCGGCGAGCGCCTGGCAACGGCCACTTTCACCAACGAAACAACCTCCGGTTGGCAGCAGGTCCTCTTCAGCCAGGCCGTCCCTGTGGCCGCGGGCCAAACTTACACGGTCTCCTACTGGGATCCGAACGGTCACTATGCCAGCAAGGAATACCAGTGGGCCTACAGCGGTTCGACGGAAGCACCGTTAACAGTTGCCGGCGGCTTCGGTGCCCAGCCTGCGGGTGTCTACAGCGGATCGGGATTCCCGATCGCCAGCCACAACGGCGGCCATTACTTCGTGGACGCCCTTTTCAGCACGGTTGACACCACGCCGATGACGGTTTCCGGACAAACGCCTTACCCGTCCTCTTCCAGCGTTTCCGTCAATACCAAGGTCAGTGCCGTGTTCTCCAAGCCGGTCACTGCATCCAGCGTCCAGCTGACGTTGAAGTCCTCCTCCGGGACCGTGGCGGGCACCACCGCGTACGACTCCGCCACGCGTCGGGCGACGTTCACGCCGTCATCTGCCCTGGCTTTCAGCACGACGTACACGGCGACCCTCTCAGGGACCGATTCGATCGGCGGATCAGTAACTGCGGGCGGAACCTGGTCCTTCACGACGGCGGCAACCTTGCCTGTCGCCGGGGATTGCCCGTGCAGTCTCTTCGATGACAGCGTTACGCCTGGAATCGCCGAGATCCGGGACGGAGTTCCACTGACTCTTGGTGTGCGATTCTCCAGCATCAGGGCCGGGGAAGTCACCGGCGTCCGGTTCTATAAGTCGGCCGGCAACACCGGCACCCACAACGGGGCACTGTACACCGCGTCCGGACAACAGTTGGCGACAGTAACCTTCGCCAATGAGAGTGCTTCCGGATGGCAAACAGCGATCTTCGGCCAGCCTGTCCAGATCGCTGCCAACACGCAATACATCGTCTCCTACACATCACTAACCGGCACATACTCGGCCACTACAAATGGCTTCGGTTCAGGCATGAGTGTTGGACCCTTGCGGACAGACTCGGACGCTGGTGCTTACACGTACAGCGGAGGCTTCCCGGCTTCCCGGTCAACCGCCAGCTACCTGGTTGACGTCGTCGCCATGATTCCACCGCCTGCCTTCACGGCAAGCGCACAGTCGCCTTTGCCCGGCGCGTCCAGTGTCCCGCTGGACACCAAGGTCAGCGCCGTCCTATCCGAAGCAGCCACACCGTCAAGCGTCACGCTTGGCGTGAAAACAGCCGGTGGCGCCGCCGTAGCCGGAACAACGAGCTATGACCAAACAACGCGCCAAGTGACGTTCACCCCCGCCTCGCCTCTCGCCGCTGGTACGTCATTCACGGCCACTCTGGCTGCGACATCCTCTGCCTCCGGGCAGCAGCTGACTGGAGGCACCTGGACCTTCACCACAGTTCCAGCCCCGCGCATACCGGGATCGTGCCCCTGCACCCTTTACCAGGACAGCGTCACGCCGACGACTGCCGAGGTTGATGACGGCACACCGCTGACGTTGGGCGTCCGCTTCTCCAGCGACACTGCTGGCCAGGTAACGGGCATCCGCTTCTACAAGTCCGCTGGAAACACCGGAACCCATACGGGTTTGCTGTACTCCGGCGCCGGGCAGCTCCTTGCATCGGTCACGTTTACCAATGAGTCGAGTATGGGTTGGCAGACAGCAACCTTCAGCCAACCAGTTAATATTGCTGCTGATACTGAATACGTTGTTGCGTACAAGTCTCCGACCGGCAAGTACTCCTACACGGCCAACGGCTTTGGTGAGGGTCTCACCAGCGGACCCCTGCGAACCGCATCAGACGCAGGAGCTTTCTCTTACAGCAGCGATTTCCCGAACGTGCCTTCCACAGCAAGTTATCTGGTGGACCTGGTGCTCACGGTGCCGGAACCTCCATTGACGGTCACGGCCCAAGTGCCGGCACCCGGCGCTACTGGCATCCCCACCGACGTCAAACCCTCGATAACGCTGTCCTCGGCTATCCGATCCGGAGCATCGATGACGTTGACTGCCAATGGCGCATCTGTAGCGGGCACCACCGCGTTGTCAGCAGACAGCCGCACCGTGACGTTTACGCCGACAACGGCCCTGCCCAGCAGTGCGTCAGTGTCCGTCAGCGTGACAAACGTGGTTTCGCAACAGGGGCAAACCCTTCCGCCGACCAGCTGGCAGTTCACTACAGCCAGCCCCACCGTGCAACAGTCCACCATCTTTGGGACGCTCCTTCCGCAAGTGGCCTCGGCTTCGGAAACGAAAGCGGTGGAACTTGGGACCGCATTCACCGTTTCCCAGGCAGGCAACGTGACAGGCATTCGTTTCTATAAAGGCACCGGGAACACCGGGACCCATGTTGGGTCGCTGTGGAACGCGGCCGGCACCCGCCTGGCCCAAGTGACCTTCGTCAACGAGACAGCAACCGGCTGGCAAACAGCCACGCTGTCCACGCCGGTGGCACTGGCTACAGGCCAGAGATATGTTGTCTCCTACCGGGCGCCCAACGGCAGGTACTCGTACACCACTGGTTTCTTCAACCAGACCTGGACAAGTGGCGTCTTCACCGCTTCGGGACCGGACAACGGCCTGTACCGGTATGGTGCTTCTGGATCAATGCCGACCAATTCCTGGAACGCCACGAACTACTTTGTAGACGTGGTCTACTCCACCACCACCGCTCCTGCGCAAGCGCAGACTCAGACCACGGCGACACCTACTCCAACGGCGACCGCAACCGCAACGGCGACCGCAACGGCCACTCCCACACCCACCCCGTCCCCTACCTCCACCCAGTCGGGTGGCTTGGTCTGCGGCCTCCTGGGGATCTGCTGAGGATCTGCTGACGCGTTAACGCCTCCGAACTGCTGGCGTCCGGCCCCCTGAACTCCAGGGCCGGACGTCGGCATTTAATCATTCGCGGACTACGCTGGGCGACCACGCATGGGGGATAAACAGGCTCGGCTGTGATGCCGGATCCGTCGCCAGCTTCCAGATATTGCTGTCACCCGGGACATTTTGGTCGGCCAATCCGTAAAGCACGTTTTGGTTGTCCAACCACTCGATTTGGTCGTCCACGCTCCGCTTCTCCGCAAGGACAGTTTCCTGTCCCGTAGCCAAGTCAAGCAGTGCTACCTTCCAGTGCGCAGTCAACGGCCCGGCGTCGTTCTTTTTATAGGCGATCCGGGTGCCGTCCGGTGAGATGGACGGGCATTCGACGTTGTCGTGGACCGCCGTCAGGGTCTTGGCTGACAAACTGCCGCGAACAAGCCAGATACGCCCGGCGGAAGCCGCAGTGGCGTAGAAGACGTCACTCTGCCCGGGTGCAAAGGTCACCCCCCAGATGTTTCTGTCCGTAGCCTGCAGGCGCTCGCCGTTGATTATCAGAGCGAAATCCTCCAGATTCCCGGAACCCTCTGAACCAGCCGCAGTGAAGTTGATTTCAGTGGCGGTGGAGAACCCTGCAGTCGCGTATGAATGGCCCGTGACGAAGACAGTAGTGGCAATCATGGACCCGTCCGCACTGATGCGCGTCCTGCTCGGTATCCCCGGAACCGGCCATGCCCGCTGCTGTTGCCAGTCACGGTTCAGGACGGCGGCTTCGAAGGCGGTCACGAGGCCGCGGTTCGTTTTGAGGCAAATTACCGTGGATCCAGTGCCGTAAACCCTGTCGCAGGGCTGCTCGCTCACTGCGCGTGTGCCGCCCGGAGCGGACAACGGTACGGTAGCGGCATTACCGTAGCCCTGTCCGCCCGCCGTGTTCCGAAAAAGAACGAACGGAACATCCGGCAACGGCTGGCCGGCAGTGACCCCTACGGACGGGGCGGCAGTGCGGCTCTCCTCAAATCGCTGATAGGCGCCAACTGCATAAATACCCGCCGCAGCAAGCACAACTGCCGTTACCGCAAGGAGAATGCCCCACCGAAGCCTCCCGCCCGTGAAGGTAGCGCTCATTCGTTGGCCAGCTTGGGCCTGGCTCCAGGCAGGATGAACACGACCGCCACCACGGCACATGCCAACAACGCTCCGGCTGCAACCATGGCTGTGGGGGCACCTACTGCGTACCAGAGGACGCCAAAACCAGCCGAGGCCGTCATCCTGCTCAACGCAACCACAGTCTGTGCAGAGGCGATGCCTGTGGCCAGCTTCCCTTGGGGAGTCAGCTGGCTGGCCAGTGCCGCCAGCACGCCGTCAGTGGCTGCGTAGAACCCGCCAAGAAGGATCAGGCAGCCCACGGTGCTCCATAGGCCACCGAAAGGCGCCGCCGCGAGGAAGTAGCAGGCAAGCAGCGCGATGTGGCCGCCCACGAACACCGGCACCCTGCCCACCCGGTCGGCCAGCCGCCCCAGCGGAATCGCAAACGCGAGGAACACAATGTTGGTGCCGACGAAAAGCAACGGAAACCACTGCACGGCAAAGGAATCCCTGTCCTGCAGCACGAGGTAGATGAAACCGTCACCAATGGTGAGCAAGCCAAGGAGACCCGCAGAGATCAATAGCTTCCCCAGGCCCGGCTCCCGCAGGTGGCTCCACGAGAACGCGAAGAGCCGGCGTCGTTGCTTCGGGGAGCCGGCTGTTTGCCCGGCGCCGCTGTTGGCTTCGATCCCTCTGAGCCCATCCGCTCGCATGTCCGGCACCACCAGCCCCAGAACCGCAACGCCTATGACAGCAAAGGCCAGGGACACCACAAAAACAGTGCTGAAGCCATTGGGGATCATGAGCAGCACGAGGAAGGCGATCATTGGCCCCGCGGCCGCCCCGATGTTGTCCAACATCCTGTGCACGCCAAAGGAACGGGCCAGGTGTTCCGGTTGCGCTGAAACAGTGATCAGCGCATCACGTGGAGCCGTGCGAATGCCTTTGCCGATCCTGTCCCCGGTCACAATCGCAGCTACCGCCCAGAACCCTCCTGCGAACAGGAAACCTATCCTGGCGAGCATGGACAACCCGTAGCCGGCCAACGCGATGCGTTTCGGGTGTCCGCTGCGGTCCGCGGCCCAGCCGGCGGCGATCCTGACAATTGCACTCGCGCCTTGGTTAATGCCGTCGATGAATCCGAAGGCGATGGTCGAAAGGCCCAGGAACCCGGTCACATACAGCGGGAGGATTGCCGTGACGGACTCTGATGACACATCCGTCACCATGCTTACAAGGCCTAGCCACAGGATGACCGGAGACAAACGAAACGGCACCTCGCTGGATAGTGCCGTCGTGGCTCCCCGGGGTTTTTCCCCTTTGCCACCGCTGCGATCCGAAAGTGAGATGTACATACGTGCCCCTAGTCCGCCGTCGTGTGCAGGCTGCCCAAGAGCTGGAAGCGCGAAACGCCGGTTCCGGTCACTGAAACTGACACCGTCACTGTGTCCGTGCCGCGCACGAACCTCGCGGCTACAGCTCCGTCCGGCGCGGGCGCATCCTCGGACCAGAAGCCTTGCCCGACCAACGACTGGCGGAAAGCGCCCAGAACGTCCCCTTGCGACGTGCCCACGATCCCGTCCGCCGTTAATTGCAGGACGGTGCCTGAAGTTGAGATGCTGGTGGAGCCTACCGTGGTCCCGGCTGGCATGGTCACAACGCTGCTGGGCCAGCCCTCTACGAGTGAGCCCTTCGCTGTGGCGGATTTCGGCAACGGACCAGTGATCAGTGGAGCGGGTGCAGACGGTTCCGGGAGCCCGGTGGGTGTGGCTGTCACAGGAGGCAGGACCTCCAGCGGCTTGGCGGTTGTTACGCCGTCGCCCGAACCGTTGCCGGAACCGTCCGGCGGGCTGCTCGTCGAACTGCCCGACGTCGGACTGCCGGAGGGAGGCGCACTCGCGCCGCCGGAAGAGTTACTGTTCGAGGGATCCCCGCCAGGAGTTGGCGATACCGAACTCTGGGCAGTAGCCGGTCCGGGTTTCGACGCCATCTGGTCCAGGACGAGAGCTACGGCGGCGATCAGTACGGCGAGGCAGATGCCAGCTATCACCAGGCGCCGCGCCATCATGGCTTGCCCGGACTTGCCGCGCCACCGAGGAGCTCGTGCGCCTTCGCCTCAAGCCCGTCGTTGACGAAGTCGAAGATGAAGGATGCCAACCAGATCACCACCGTCGCGGCTAGCCAGCCGATAATGCCGTTGATCGTGAAACCGTTGGAAAAGATGCTTGTCACTACGAGGATTGCCAAGGTGGCCAGCAGCCCCGCAGCCGCCGTGAGGGCCTTGCTGAGGACCCGCGTACGCCTGTCCGCCCGCTGCGCGTGGCGGCGGTGGAAAAGGGTCAGAATCAACGGCTTGACCAAAAGCGTGGCCGCCGTGAACACCACGACGGCCCAAAGAAACCCGGCTCCCAAACGGACCCCGGGAAGAACTGACGCCACCCACAACGTGATGGCGTTGAAAACCAATGCGATGGCGATCCGAATCGCCAAGCTTTTCATGGGGACAGTCTGCCATTGCGATCCGGATTCCGGAACAGTTTTGGCCCTACCAACGCCCGTTTCGGGGCCGTGGCTGACAAACCGGACACGTATAGGACGAGCGGTTCATGAATTGCTCACGTTTGATGATGCTGTGCAAGCCTGCTGCCTCGCAACGGCTGCACAGCTCACCGGCGCGTCCGTAGGCATTGAGCGAGCGGGCGAAGTATCCCGAATCGCCGTTGACGTTGACATATAAGGAGTCAAAGCTCGTCCCTCCGGCAGCCAACGCCGCATTCATGACCTCCTGTGCGGCCTGCACAAGCCGGGCGGCATCGCCACGTCGAAAGGTGTCAGTAGGCCTTGCGTAATGGAGGCGGGCGCGCCAGAGGGCTTCGTCCGCATAGATGTTGCCGATCCCGGAAATAACCGACTGGTCCAACAACGCCCGCTTCAGGCCTGTTTTTCGGCTCTTGATCTTGCGGTAGAACGTATCGAAGGAAAAACAAGGGTCCAGCGGGTCCCTGGCAATGTGGGAGGCTTCCTCGGCGATCTCGGGCAGGGGCGTTTCCCCCAAACCTCCGGGGCCGCCGTCGGGAGTTGGCACCAGGGACGTCACGAACAGGCCACCGAAAATGCGCTGGTCCACAAATCGCAGTTGCTCCGGCATGCCATCCACCGGGCTCAGGCAGATTCTGACTTTGAGATGCTTCTCGTCAGGGACATGGGGGTCCTGCATCAGCAATTGTCCGCTCATCCCCAGATGAGCCATGAGCGCCACCTTGGGCAGCGCGCTGTCATCGGAATCCAGGCTGTCCATGGCAAGCGGCATCCACAAAAACTTACCGCGGCGGACGACGTCCATCACCGTGGCGTGCTCAAGATTCCCGATGAAGTCCTCTGTGCCCAGGCCATGCCTGCGGATGGAGCGGGAGTCAAGGACGTCAACCCCGGTGATGGTACGGCCACGGACCCAGCGGGCAAGGCCACGGCGGACCACTTCTACTTCGGGAAGTTCAGGCATTGGGTCTGTGGACTCGGCTTCAGGCGGAAGCGGGTCCGGCAGGAGCTTGGTCCAGGGCAGTCAGGGCACGCCAGGCGTCGGCGGCAGCTTCCTGCTCGGCTTCCTTCTTCGAATGGCCAGCGCCGCGACCATAAGGAGTCCCACCAATGTTCAGGACGGCCTCGAACGTACGCGCATGATCCGGGCCCGAGCCTTCCACGGCATAGTGGATTGCTCCGAGCTGGCGGCTGGCGGTCAGTTCCTGGATGCTCGTCTTCCAATCGGTACCGGCTCCAAGGGCGCCGGCGTCCTTCAGGAGCGGGCCCACAAGGCGCATCACCAGCTGGCGTGCCGTTTCGATGTCGTTGGAAAGGTACGTCGCGCCAATGAGCGCTTCCATCGTGTCCGCGAGGATCGAGGCCTTGTTCTTGCCGTCAGTGAGCTTCTCGCCCTGCCCGAGGTAGATGAACTCCCCCACGCCGAGCTCGCGGCCAATGCCAGCGAGGGCACGCGTACTCACGACGGCGGATCGCCGCTTTGCGAGCTCACCTTCAGGCAGCGCGGGGTTCTCGCGGTAGAGCGAATCGGTTACAGAGAACCCCAGGATGGAGTCGCCGAGGAACTCGAGACGCTCGTTGGTGGGAATCCCACCGTTCTCATATGCGTATGAGCGATGTGTCAGAGCAAGACGAAGCGTCTCGGTGTCAATGGAGACACCGAGACGCTTCAGAAGCTCTTCAGTTGAAGACATCCTTTGTCAGCCTATTGGGCAGATTAGGCGTCTGCTACCTTGCGGCCCTTGTATTCAAGGAACAGCGCGGTGCCGGCAGAGTCAGTGACGACCTTTGCCTGGTGCGGCAGGCTGTAAGTAACCTGACCGTTTTCGATGGTCTTGACCAAGTTGGGGGCAGTTGCCTTCCACTGGGCACGGCGGGCGCGTGTGTTTGCGCGAGACATTTTCCGCTTGGGAACAGCCACGGCTATCTCATTTCTCTCTTAGTCCAACACTTACTAATCAGTTTGCCGGTCAGTCTTAGCCAGATCAGCTAGGGCAGCCCAGCGAGGGTCAATGACCTCGTG
Organism: Arthrobacter sp. 21a14; assembly: GCA_050627125.1. Classification (GTDB taxonomy): domain Bacteria; phylum Actinomycetota; class Actinomycetes; order Actinomycetales; family Micrococcaceae; genus Arthrobacter. The sequence goes on from CP192487.1 coordinate 3,977,234, forward strand.
GTGGTGCCCCGGCTCGTCTTCCAGTCGTGCTCCACATTCGGAGCAAAGGCCCTGGCAGTCTTCCCGGCACACCGGCTGGAACGGCAGCATAGTGACAACTGCGTCCCGCAACACCGGCTCAAGATCGATTAGATCGTGCTCGACTCGACGTTGCTCTTCATCGTCTTCTTCGTCCGAAAGCTCGACGCCTTCATAGAAGAAAAGTTCTTGCACATTGACTTCAAGGTCATACGCAAGGGGATCCAGGCATCGACCGCATTCGCCGGTTACTTCGACGATTACGGATCCTGATACCAGAATTCCTTCGTGTACGGCCTCAAGGCGAAGATCCAACTCGACATCCGAGCCTTCCTTCACGCCAATGAGCGCCACACCAAGGTCACTTGGCGCAGGTACATGTTCGTTGAGTGTCCGCATGGTCCCTGGACTGCGTCCAAGGTCCTTGACTACCAGCGCCAAGGGCGAACTTGCATCTCGCTTAATGAGAACTCCTGTAGAACATATGACCGACGTACCATCTTAGCCTGATCAAGCCTGAGGACTCAAACCGGCGCCGGGCGCGCGAAGAGCGCCACGGTTTCAGCTGGAATCCACCGCAAGAAGCTGCGAGGTACCTATCAAGACTACCCCCTTGCGGGAGGCTTACGTTCCAGACTCGCCAGCGAGGAGCCGCTTCAACACAGATTTCGGTACGAAATCGGAAATGTCGCCGCCCAAGACATTGACCTCTTTGATCAAGGTGGAGGAAAGGTGGAGGTAGTGCGCTTCTGCCGGCAGGAAGACAGTTTCGACGCCGGTAAGCTGACGGTTCATTGTGGCCATCGGCAATTCGTAGTCAAAGTCCGAGGACGAGCGGAGGCCTTTGACAATTGCCGAAACACCCCGATGCCGGCAGTACTCGGCCAACAGTCCCTCCCCCATCGGCTCAACGATGATGCCACGCAAGGACGCCAGCGTCTCGCGGGCCATCTCCATCCGGTCTTCGAGGCTAAACCGGTACTTCTTGGCGTAATTGGTGGACACGGCCACGATGACTTCGTCAAACAGGCCAGCCGCCCGCGCGATGACTTCGAGATGTCCGTTGTGGATAGGGTCAAAGGATCCAGGGCATACCGCACGTCTCATGACACGAACCTACCCCATAGCTTCGCCGGGATACCATGGCTGACATGTCACCAGCAGGCAGCACTTTACCGCTCAACACAACGGCTCACGCCCCCGCGCCATGGCAGCGGGCCGCCACTGGCGCCAACCTGCTTTCCCCTGACGGAAACCTCGGAGTGACCATCTTCGAGGAGATGACCACGTTGGCAATCTCCTCCGGCGCCATCAACCTCGGACAGGGCTTCCCCGACGAGGACGGACCCGTGGAGATCAAAGCGGCAGCGCAGGCAGCCATCGCCGCAGGAGCCAACCAATACGCGCCTGGCAAGGGCATCACGGAGTTACGCGAAGCCGTCGCGGAGCACCAGCTCCGGTTCTATGGACTCACTCCGGACCCGCAGACGGAAATCATCATCACCACTGGCGCCACGGAAGCCATCGCGGCCTCACTTCTGGCTTTCGTCCAGCCCGGTGACGAAGTCCTGACCTTCGAACCGTTCTATGACTCATATGGAGCCATCATCGGATTGGCAGGGGCTCAACACGTCACCGCTCCCCTGCTCGCTCCGGATTTCCTTCCGGACCTCTCCAGACTGGAAGAGGCTTTCAGCAGCCGCACCAAGGTTGTACTCCTGAACAACCCACACAATCCCACCGGCGCCGTTCTCCCCCAAGAGGTCCTGGAAAAGGTGGTTGAGCTGGCCACAAAATACGACGCCATCATTGTCAGCGACGAAGTCTACGAGCACCTCACCTTCGGTGTAACGCATATTCCGGTCGCTTCCTTGCCTGGGGCTGCGGAACGGACCCTCACAATCTCTTCTGCAGGAAAGACGTTCTCCTTCACTGGTTGGAAGATCGGCTGGCTTAGCGGCCCCCAGAACCTGGTTGCTGCGGTCCGCACCGTCAAACAGTTCCTGACATACAGCTCAGGCACGCCGTTCCAAAGCGCCATCGCCGTGGGACTTGCCCTTCCTGACACCTTCTATACAGGCATAGCCGAAACGCTGCAACACAAACGCGACATCCTCTCCGAGGGCCTTCGCGCTGCAGGATTCAATGTCTTTACGCCCCGCGGTACCTACTTCCTCAACGTCGACACAGAACCCTTGGGCATCAAGGACTCCGTGGACCTGGCACGCCGGTTGCCCGCCCTCGTGGGTGTCGCTGCGATCCCAGTTCCTGTTTTTTGCCATCCTGAAGGAGCACAACGGACCCGCAGCTTGTTGCGTTTTGCCTTCTGCAAAAGAACCAGCGTCCTGGAAGAAGCGGCCGAACGACTGGCCGCGCTTAAGGACCTGCTCTGAACTCCAACTACGCCGGCCGCAACGACTCTGGCCGCCATCACGCCACGCGTTTCCTGCGGACCACAGGGCAGCACGCCACTGTTGATGCCGATACGCTCATTGAAGGCAGTTACATCCTCAGCATCGGTGGCGCTGAACAATCCCACGTGAACGTGGCCAACCCCGCGGAGATCTTCTACGAATATCTTCGCAGGATCGGTCATGTGGTGGATCTGGCTGCAGAGCCCGGTGAGCCACTCTCCGTGCTCCATCTCGGCGCCGGTGCCCTGACATTGGCCCGTTACATCCAGGCCACACGTCCAGGTTCGGACCAATATGCAGTGGAACTCGAACGCGAATTACTGGACTTCGTCCTGCAAAAGCTGCCCATGCCGGAGGGCACGCGGCTGCACACGCACATAGGCGACGCACGCGAGGCGTTGGCCGAACTTCCCGCGGACGTCAGGTTCGACGTCGTCATCCTTGACATCTTCTCCGGGCCGGAAGCACCAGCCCACATCGCGTGCAGGGAGTTCTACGAAGAGGCCGCTGCCCGCTTGGGACCAAACGGCATACTGATTGTGAACGTCGGCGATGAACCGGCGCTGACTCTGGTGCGAAGCCAGGTAGCAGCCCTCCGGCAGGCCATGACGGACGTTGCCGCTTTTGCCGAGACGGGAATGTTCGCGGGGCGCTACCCCGGCAACATCATCCTGGTGGGCACCCGAACGCCATGGCCGGCAGCGTGGACCAGCGCACTACTCTCCCGGGGCCCACACCCGGCAACAGTCCTCCATGGCGTGGACCTGGACAGAATCTCGGACTAGGAGGGTTCAGCGAACCATAACTTGGTCTCGCCGTACTTCTTGTCAGCGAAACATTCCATCGCTTCAGGCCAGGCCGGTTCGGGACTCCTGGAGGACCTCTCCACCACCACAACCGCCCCTTCATCCAAGTGGGGCGATAATTTGGCCAGCACGGCACTCAACGCTGGTTCGTCCAGCGGATATGGCGGATCCAGGAACACCAGGTCCCACACATCGCGTGCTGTGGCGCGCTCCAGGAAAGACTCCACCTTGGATCGATGGACTGAGACTTTCTTGCCGCCCAGGATTTGGTTGACCAAGTCCGCGTTGCGCTGGCAGGCATCGCTGGCCTTGGCATCGAATTCCACCAGATCCACGCTGCGGGCGCCCCGGCTGGCGCTCTCCACACCCAGGGCTCCGGAACCGGCATAGAGATCCAGCACCCGGGAATCGTCGATGACAGCCAGAGACTCGAGCCTGGAAAACAGTGCTTCCTTAACACGGTCCGTAGTGGGCCGCGTTGCGGTCCCGGGCACGCTCGTGAGCGGATTGCCACCAGCAACGCCGGCAATAATCCGGCTCACAGCGCCTCTCCATTGCCGGTGCCCGACCGTTTACCGCTGCGCGCACCTGGGGATTCTCTAACCGCGTTCAAGGAACGCCTCCTTTTCAGGGTTCAAGTAGTCATCAATGGTCGCGGCCAGGAGCGGCTGGTGTTCCAGTGCCGGGTCCTGGGCCACCAGGGCCTGTGCATCCGCGCGGGCACGGGCAATCAGATCTTCATGCTCCAGGACACGCAGCAGCTTAAGCGTGGACCGCCCACCTGATTGTGAGGCGCCGAGGATATCGCCTTCACGGCGGAGTTTGAGGTCTTCCTGGGAGAGCTCGAACCCGTCGGTGGTGGATGCAACAGCGTCCAGTCTTCTGCGGCTCGGGTGCCCTGGTTCCAAAGTAGTGACCAGCAGGCAAGTCCCTGGCAGACCGCCACGGCCAACCCGGCCGCGAAGCTGGTGGAGTTGGGAAATACCAAAACGATCGGCGTCCAGGATGACCATCAGGGTGGCATTGTGAACATCGACACCCACCTCGATGACCGTGGTGGAGACCAGCACCTTGGTCTGGTTTGCCGCGAAAGATGCCATGGTTTCGGTTTTAAGCAGCGGGTCCTGACGGCCGTGGAGGGGCGCCACGGGCACCCCGGCCAAGGACGGCTCCTGCACCAGGCTTTCGACGACGGCCGTCACCGAAGCGAGCTCGCGGGCCGGACCTTCGTCCGAGAGTTCGGCATCGCTTGGCTCCGCCTCTCCTGGGCTGAAGTCGCCGTCGTCGTCGGACCCGATTTTGGGACATACAACGTAAACCTGATGACCTGCGTCGACTTCTTCCCGCGATCGTTTCCAGATTCGATCCGCCCAGCCGGGGTTCTCCGCAAGCCCCACAACATGAGTGGAAATGGGCGCCCGCCCAGCGGGGAGTTCATCGAGGATGGAGGTCTCAAGATCGCCGAACACGGTCATCGCCACTGTGCGGGGAATCGGCGTAGCAGTCATAACCAGCAGATGCGGCGGACGTTGGGCCTTGGCGCGCAGAGCGTCACGTTGCTCCACGCCGAAGCGGTGCTGCTCGTCCACCACGATCAAGCCGAGGTCCTGAAAACTGGTTTTGTCGCTCAACAAAGCGTGGGTGCCGATCACGATGCCGGCGTTTCCTGAAGCGGCGTCCAGCATGGCCTGCTTTCGCGCAGCAGTGGGCATGGAACCAGTCAGCAGGGTCACCTGGACGCCAGCCTTGCCAGCATCGGCACCAAGCATGCCAGCACCACCGAACATATGATCGCGGGCCAGCGGACCCAGGGTCCTGCGGATGGAATCAACATGCTGTGCAGCCAAAACCTCAGTAGGCGCGAGGAGTGCCGCCTGTCCCCCAGCGTCAACCACCTGCAGCATCGCCCGCAGTGCCACAATCGTTTTGCCCGAACCGACCTCACCTTGCAGGAGCCGATTCATGGGGGTGTCCTGGCCAAGTTCCTCGGAAAGTGTCTTTCCCACCGCTGTTTGGCCGGCAGTGAGCGTGAAGGGCAGGTTCCGGTCAAACTCTTCCAGCAGGCCGCCGCTGACGGGACGCCGCGCAGTGGCTTCCTCTGCAGCAAGCTGGGCACGTCGTCGCGCCAAAGCCGCCTGCAGCACCAGCGCTTCCTGGTAGCGGAACCGTTCCTGTGCCCGCTGCCAGTCCTTCGCGGTCTCCGGCGAATGGATCAGGCGGTACGCGTCAGCCACACTCAGCAGTCCGTCCCTGCTGACAATGGACTCCGGGAGGGGATCCGCCAGGGCATCGAGGTCCAGGGTTTGCAGCAACGCCGTAATCACCTTGTGGATGGACCAGCTTGTCAGCTTTGCCGTGGCGGGATAGACGGGGATAGGCATGGCTGCCAGCTTTTCGGGGTCCATGGAGCCGTCAGCATCCGGATCCTCATCCAGCAAGAGAAAGTCCGGGTTAGTCAGGCCCAAAGCTCCCCCGTACCGGGTCACCTTGCCGGAAAACATTGCACGGCGTCCCGGGAGGAGCTCGGCCTTGGCCCGGAACCCATTGAAAAAGCTGACTTTCAGGGTGCCAGGAACGTGGCTTCCACCGGCTTCATCGGTCACTACGACGTCCGTGATGGAACCCCGCCGGGCACGCATCTGACGGGTGCTGTTGGACAGGACCCGCGCAATGAGCGTGACTTCCTCATCCAAGGGAAGGTTGCTGATGGGAGTAAGTTCGCCCCTGCTCAAATACCTGCGCGGAAAGTAGTTCAGCAGCGCGCCGGTTGTCTTGAGGCCAAGGTGCTTGTCAATGACAGACGCCGAGCGCTTGCCGATCCTGCGTTCCAGGGGCAGTTCCAGCTCAGTATTCATGCCGTGACTGGCCCGGGATGCTGCTGGGTTCTGCAGTTTGTGTTGCTTCCTGGTCCCGGTGCCCGCCCTCAAAATCGCGGGACCCGTCTTCAGAAGCGCGGTGCCCGTCTTCAGAATCGCGGGGAAGGGCAAGCTGACTGACGGCAATATCCGTCGGCTCCCCCAGAGACCGGATCAGCGCTACTGCTGGCGCGGGATCAGGTACGTGGACATGCACCCGCCAACGATAACTGGCCTCAGCCGTGGATTCGTCGTCGTCCGGATGGTGGCCTGTATTTCCAACCTGGCTCATGATGACGGAATCACCCATCTCATCCAGGCGTTGGCGCAGCACGGCCGCGTCCAAGGGCGAAAGGCTGATAGTACACATGACTTCCACGCCGTCGTCGGCCGGCATCTGCTGGTGGATGTGCGGATCCTGCAGCTGGTAGCCGTGGAGGCCATCAAGGAGCTCATCCTGCAGTTCCTCGCCGAGCACTGCGGAGCGGAGACAGTCCAGCACCAGCAACATACCTACACCGCCGGCGTCCACCACATGCGCCGCCTGCAAGGGTGCGAGTTCGTCCTCGGTGCGTACGACAGCCTGGAAGGCAGCTTCCACCACTGCATCCAAGGCGAGGCCCAGTGCGTGGTTGCTGTCATCACCGTTCTGGGAAGAATCGGCCGCTTGGGCTGCATGGGCCGCTGCTTCGAGGACCGAAAGCATGGTTCCGGATACCGGTTCGCTCAAGGCCGACCAGGCCCGGATCTGGGCCCTGTTAAGTGCCGTAGCCAGCAGCGGGGCACTCAGGCGCGCTTTTCCGGCCAGCGGCTCCGCCGCAGCGCACAGGAAGACAGCAAAAAGGGTGCCGGAGTTGCCCCTTGCCTGTTCCATGGCGGCCTGACCAGCGCGTGACAGCACAGCACCGACGTCGTTACCGGTCTCGGAAGCGTCAGGAGCGTTGCCAGCCAACGCGGACACAGCTGCGCGCGCGGTCAGGTAAAGGTTGGTTCCAGTATCGCCGTCTGCGACGGGAAAGATGTTGATCGCGTTCAGGCGGTCGCTATGGTTGCCAAGGACCACCTCTGTCTTGCCGAGCCAACGTTTCATGGCGTGCGCATTCGCGGCGATCTTAGTCTGCAAAATGATCCCATCCCACGGTGTCAGCAGCTTGTCCGGCAATCCGGACGCCGCTGCCTTGAGACTGGACAACGGCCTGAACTGAGCCTATCGCAGTGAAGCCCTGCGGCAGCTGAATTCCCGCTGGGAACGTAGCCAGCAGTCCATGGTCTTCTCCCCCGCCCAGAACCCACGGCATGGAATCTACGCGCAGCAAGGCGGCAGCCGGTTCCAGCGGAAGTGCGTGCGCCTTCAACACAACGGCATCAAAGTCCAGGATGACGTTGCTCGCCGCAGCGAGCCGGCCGCCGTCGCGCAGCAGCCCATCCGAAATGTCCATCATTGCTGTTACGCCCGAACGTGCGGCAAGCGGCCCGGCAGCCAACGGCGGCAAGGGCCGGCATTGGCTATCCATCAGGGCACGCTGCTCAGCCGAGAGGTCCGTTAAGGTGACATCGCTTTCCAACAGCGCCAGACCGGCGGCAGCACGCCCCAGGGTGCCTGCCACTGCCACGACATCTCCCGGCCTCGCCCCGGAACGCAATACGGGCGCCTCTCCAGCCAAAGTACCGACGACGGCGACAGTCACCGCAATCTCCCGGCCACGGCCCAGGTCTCCCCCCGCGACGGAGCAATCCGGAACGCCCAGGCCGATAATTCCAGCGGTGAGGCCATCCGCAAAGTCCTCAACCCATTGAACCGGTGTTGCCGGCGGCATGGTCAGGCTCACAACCAGTGAGGTGGCCGTTCCGCCCATGGCGTTGATATCGCTAAGGTTCTGGGCCGCGGACTTCCATCCGACGTCGTATCCTGTGGTTCGATAGCCGTTGTTCCACTCCAGCCGGAAGTCCTGGTCCTGGGTCTGGGTATCGATGGAAATCAGTGTGCGGCCGTCCGTGGCGGCAACCAGGGCGGCGTCGTCGCCGGGACCCAGCAGGACGCTGGGGCTGCTATTCAGGCGGGGGAAGATCAGGGCAAGGAGCTCGGACTCCGAGAGATCTGCGACTGTTGGACATTCTTCGCATGGCTGTTTTGGGGGCACGGCTCTACGCTATCGCGGGACACCGACAAAACATCGCCGCAGCCTGTGCCGGGCGTCCCCGCCGGCAATGTGACCCTCGCAACGGGTAGACCAACCGCACGCCAGGCGGCCGTGTGGGCGGGATAGGCTGGAGAGATGCACCGAAAGACCCTTCCGCGGACTGCCGTGGCCTTCAGCTTGGCCGCAGCGTCCGTCCTCGCAGTTTCAGCCTGCGCCCCCACTGTGGACGTCACAGCGGCAACCGACGCCGCCAATCCGGCCTGCGCACCCATGATGGTGGCGCTCCCGGACAAGATCGGCGATGCCGCACTCCGCAAGACAAACAGCCAGGCCACTGCTGCGTGGGGCGATCCCTCGCAGATCATCCTGCGTTGCGGTGTCAACGTCCCTGGACCAACCACTGACCGCTGCGTCAGCGTGAATGACATTGACTGGGTGATCAAAGAAGGCGATGGTGTCTACACCCTGACCACCTTCGGACGCGAGCCGGCAACGGAAATCCTCGTGGATCCGGTCAAATTGGAAGCCGCCAACATCAGCTCCGCCACAGTCCTCACCGAACTTGCGGCCGCTGCGGGCAAGATCAAAGCAACGCGCCACTGCGTTGGCCAGGAAGACCTGCAGAACCTGCCGACCACCAAGTAGCGGGTGCTCAATCGGATAAACAGCAGCTGGTGTCGGTTGATCCTTCCAACCGACACCAGCTGCTCTTGCTTGGGTTAGCGCAGGCCCGTTTTGCGGGTCAGGGCCAGGTGGATGAGTTCGTCGATCAGCTCGGGATACGCCAGGCCGGAAGCCGCCCACATCTGCGGGTACATGCTCTTGGGAGTGAAGCCCGGCATGGTGTTGATTTCGTTAATAATCAGCTCACCAGCGGGCGTGTAGAAGAAGTCCACACGGCTCAGGCCTTCCGCACCCACGGCGTCGAAGGCGGCAGCTGCCAATTCCCGGACGCGGGCAATGGCTTCATCCGGCATATCAGCCGGGCAACTCAGCGCGGCAGCACCATCTTCAACGTACTTGGCAGCAAAGTCATAGAATTGGTGTTCGCCGATAGCCACAGTGATTTCGCCGGGCATGGACGTGCGCGGCGCATCAGTGCCCCTGCCTTGCAGCACAGCGCACTCGATTTCGCGCCCGACAATGCCGGCTTCAATGACCACCTTCAAATCGTGGCGGCGGGCTTCCTCAATGGCCGCGTCCAGGCCCTCCAACGAATCCACCTTGGAAATTCCCATGGAGGAGCCGGCACGGGCAGGCTTGACGAACACCGGGAAACCGAGCTTGTCCACGCGCTTGCGGACAGCCTCGGCGTCCGTGAGCCATTCGCGGTCCGTGACGGCGATATAGGGCCCCACCGTCAGTCCAGCGGCTTCGAAAACCACCTTCATGAAGTGCTTGTCCATCCCCACTGCAGAGGCGAGCACGCCGGCACCAACATAGCGTGTGTCGGATAGCTCCAGGAGGCCCTGGACCGTTCCATCCTCGCCCCAAGGGCCATGGAGCAAAGGAAAGACGACGTCCACGGAACCGAGTTCCTCAGGGATGGCATTCGGTGCGGTCACGATGAGCTGGTGCTCGCCGCCCACCTCTGCCAAGGTGACAGTCCGGTCCGACGGCGACACCTCAGGAAGCGCCGACGAGCTCAAGGACCACTGGCTGGTGTCCCCCGATGCAAGGACCCATTGTCCGGACTTGGCAATACCAATGGGCACGACGTCGTACTTGCTCTTATCAATGGCACCCATGACGCCTGCTGCGGTCACGCAACTAACAGCGTGTTCGCTGGAACGTCCGCCGAAAAGGACCGCCACACGGGGTCGACGGCCGGTCACGGGGGTGGATTCTTCAGTCACAATCAGTAGTCGCCTTCGGACTTCAGGGCCCGGGCCAGCAATCGCGGCCCCAGGTCATCAACGGACATTTTGCCTTCAAGCACCGCCACAACGGCGGCCGTAATAGGCATTTCGACATTCAGTTTGCCCGCCAATTCATGCACGGCAGGGCCGGACTTAATGCCTTCAGCGGTTTGCGTCATCTGTTCAGTCACCTGCTCAAGGCTCAGCCCCTCGCCCAATAGCCTTCCGGCCGTGTGATTTCGGGAAAGGGCAGAGGAGCATGTCGCAACGAGGTCGCCCAGCCCGGCGAGACCCGCCATCGTGCGGGCCTCTCCACCCAGGGCAAGGGCAAGCCGGGACGTCTCGGCGAGGCCTCGCGTGATGACTGACGCTTTGGTGTTGTCACCCATCTGGCGCCCCTCGCAAATACCCACAGCCAAGGCAATGACATTCTTGACGATCCCGCCGATCTCCACGCCCACAACATCGGTGCTGGTGTAGGGACGGAAGTACGGTGCGGTGCAGCAGAGTGCAATTGCGGCGGCGGTATCGGCGTCACTGCAGGCAACTACAGACGCAGTGGGTTGTTCCCTGGCAATCTCCATGGCGAGGTTGGGTCCGGAGACCACCACCACACGTGATTCGGGGATGCCAAGCTCCTGGGCGATGACCTCGCTCATGCGTGCGTCCGTCCCCAGTTCAAGGCCCTTCATCAGCGACACGACAATTGCGTCCGGTGCGAGCAGTCGCTTCCATTCCCCCAACTGGGGCCGCAGCGATTGGGCCGGCACGGCCAGGACCACGAGGCCGGCATCCTGCAGGACCTCAGCAACATCCGTGGATGCGGTGACTGCGTGGGGAAGTTCGATGTCCTTCAAGTACTGCTCATTGCGGTGTTCCGCGTTGATCTGATCCACGACTCGGGCACGCCGCCCCCAAATCCGGATCCTCCGCTCCACTCCCGTAGTGGCGGCGGCATCGGCGAGGATCTTGGCGAACGTAGTTCCCCATGAACCTGCGCCGAGTACGGCCACGGTGTCCGGAGCAGGGACAGGGCTTTCAATAACCGTCATTTGCCGCCCTCCGATTCCGGATCCTCAAGAGATGCTTCCTTGCCAGCGGGTTCTGCAGCCTTTTCAGGCGCGGCGCCCCGTGCAGCGTTTGAACCGCGCTCCACGAACCGGCCATGTTTGGCCTGCTTATGAACGGCCGGATCCCAACGTTCGGCGGGCGGCTCCTCACCGCGGAGGGTTGCCAGGAGCGCGGTGACCGCCTCCATGATGACGTCGGTAGCTTCGGACAGCGTGGCCCGGTCCATGGGCCGGTCCGCGAAAGCGCTCAGATCCACGGGCTCACCTACCAGAACCCTGACGGTCTTTCGAGGAAAGACGTGGAAGCGCTTGGCGTACCGGGGGAAAACCTCATGGGCACCCCAGTGGGCCATCGGAACAACCGGTGCACCAGTCTGCAGTGCCAGGCGGGCAGCGCCAGTGTGTCCCTTCATCGGCCACAGGTCCGGATCCCGGGTCAAGGTTCCCTCGGGGTAGATAATGATGGCGCCCCCGGCGTCCACCACCTCTTTGGCGATTTGCAGCGAGCGGTTCGCTCCCGCCGTCGAGCGTTCAACCGGAATCTGGTTCGTCGCCCGCAGCAAGGGTCCCAACACAGGTGCTTTGAAGAGTCCTGCCTTCGCGAGGAAGTGCGGAGGACGCTTCAGGTTGTAGAGCATGTGCCCAATCACGACGGGATCAATCTCAGTGCAGTGGTTCGGTGCTGCGATGAAGCCGCCCGCGGGGAGCTTCCCGGTGCCCTCCCACTTCTTGTCCATCAGGAGGTTCATCAACGGACGCGCCATGCCCGCCAGGAGCATGAACGTGGCCCGGCTCTTGGCCGATTCCTTCAAAGGGTCCCCCGCTACTTGGTGGTGATGATGTCGAAATCGGCGCCCAGGCCAGCGAGCTTCTCCGTAAAGCGCTCATATCCGCGGTTGATGATATCGATGCCAGTGACCCTGGAGGTGCCGGTCGCGGCCAAAGCTGCGATGAGGTGGCTGAAGCCCCCACGAAGATCCGGGATGTCAATCTCGGTCCCCCGCAGCGGCGTCGGACCGGAGATCACGGCAGAATGCAGGAAGTTCCGCTGGCCGAAGCGGCAGGGGACGCTGCCAAGGCACTCACGGTGGACCTGGATGTTTGCACCCATCCGGGCCAGGGCATCGGTGAACCCGAAACGGTTCTCATAGACCGTCTCATGCACAATCGACACGCCCTCCGCCTGGGTCAAAGCGACCACCAGGGGCTGCTGCCAGTCAGTCATGAAGCCGGGGTGCACATCCGTCTCCAGGACCAGCGGGGAAAGCTTGCCTCCGGGGTGGTAAAAACGGATGCCGTCATCACCAATGTCCATGCCGCCACCCACCTTGCGGTAGGTGTTCAGGAAAGTCATCATGTCCCGCTGTGAGGCACCTTCAACAAAAATGTCGCCACGCGTGACCAACGCGGCCGAGGCCCAGGACGCAGTCTCGTTCCGGTCCGGAAGCGCCCGGTGGTTGTAGCCGCCCAGGTCCTTGACACCCTCGATACGGATGGTGCGGTCAGTCTGGACGCTGATGATCGCGCCCATCTTCTGCAGCACGGCGATGAGGTCGATGATCTCAGGTTCCGTTGCAGCGCCACTGAGTTCCGTGATGCCTTCCGCGCGCGTGGCACTCAGCAACACTTGCTCGGTGGCGCCGACGGACGGATAGGGAAGGGAGATCTTGGCGCCGTGCAGGCCGTTCGGGGCGGAGATGTGGATGCCACCAGGGCGCTTTTCCACGACGGCGCCAAACTGGCGCAGGACGTTCAGGTGGTAGTCGATGGGACGATCGCCAATTTTGCAGCCGCCGAGGTCCGGAATGAAAGCCTCTCCGATCGCGTGGATCAGGGGGCCGCACAGCAGGATCGGGATGCGTGAATCGCCGGCATGCGCGTCAATGGCGGTGCTGGATGCCGTTTTGGCATCCTTCGGATTCAGGGTCAGATCGCCCGTGTCGGGGTCCTTGACCACAGTCACCCCGTGGAGCTTCAGCAGGCTGGTGACAACCTCCACGTCCTTGATTTCCGGCACGTTCCGAAGCACTGATGGTTCGCTGCCCAGCAACGCCGCCACCATGGCCTTGGGCACAAGGTTCTTGGCACCGCGAACGGTCACCCGCCCTGTCAACGGGACGCCACCGCGGATTGTCAGAACACTACTCATCTATACCGGTTTCCTCACGACTACTCGCCCCCCATACTTACAAAGGCTCCAGCTAAGCATAGAAGCTCGGGTTACCTAACCGAAATGGAGCTGCCCCGTGCCGGGCAGATCCTGTATCCATCAGTCCTTTCGAAAAAAGGACCGGTGAGCCCACCCTAAGGGGCCCACCGGTCCAGGTTCCGCAGCATCCAGCCGCGACGAATTCGTCAGCTTTTCGCCGGAAGCGTCTTCGGCTTAAAGGAAGGCCGTGTGGCCTCGTAGGCGGTGATGTCTTCCTCGTGCTGCAATGTCAGTCCGATGTCATCGAGGCCTTCCAGGAGGCGCCAGCGCGTGTAGTCGTCGATCTCGAACGGGGCCACGACATTGCCGCATTCCACGGTCTTGGAGACCAGGTCTACCTTGACCTCAGTGCCAGGGCTGTTTTCCAGGACCTTCCAGATGAGCTCGATGTCATCCTGTGCCACCTGGGCTGCCAGCAGTCCCTGTTTTCCGGAGTTACCGCGGAAAATATCGGCGAAACGCGAGGACAACACAGCTTTGAAGCCGTAGTCCTTCAACGCCCAGACAGCGTGCTCACGGGAGGAACCCGTGCCAAAGTCGGGCCCGGCCACGAGGACGGAGCCGGACTTAAAGGGGGCCTGGTTGAGGATGAAGGACTCGTCCTTGCGCCATGCAGCGAAGAGGGCGTCTTCGAAGCCTGTGCGCGTGATGCGCTTGAGGTAGACCGCGGGAATGATCTGGTCGGTATCCACATTGCTCTGGCGCAGCGGAACACCGATGCCGGTGTGGGTGGTGAATGCTTCCATGGGATCCTCCTAGACTGCGATTCCGGTCAATGTGCCTGCAGAAGCCGGCTCAAGGTCCGACGGCGAGCTCAACGTTCCGCGAACGGCTGTAGCGGCAGCCACCACGGGAGAGACAAGGTGCGTACGGCCACCTTTGCCCTGGCGGCCCTCAAAGTTGCGGTTGGACGTTGATGCGCAACGCTCCCCCGGCTCCAGCTGGTCCGGGTTCATGCCCAGGCACATCGAGCAACCGGCGAAGCGCCACTCGGCACCGAAATCCTTGAAGACTTTATCCAGGCCCTCGGCTTCGGCTTCGAGCCGGACACGGGCGGAGCCAGGCACCACGAGCATGCGGATATCCGGGTCCTTCTCGCGGCCGCGGATGATGTCAGCGGCAGCACGCAGGTCCTCGATGCGGGAGTTGGTGCAGGAGCCCAGGAAGACGGTATCCACGCGGATGTCTTTCATGGGGGTGCCTGCCTCAAGGCCCATGTACTGCAGCGCGCGCTCGGCGGCAGCCTTGGCGTTCTCGTCGCCAAAGTCCTCCGGGGAAGGAACCTTGGCTGAGAGCGAAACGCCCTGACCGGGGTTGGTGCCCCAGGTGACGAACGGCTCGAGGGTGTTGGCGTCCAGGTCCACTTCAACGTCGAACGTCGCGTCGGCGTCAGTGTGCAGCGTGTTCCAGTACTCGACGGCGGCGTCCCAGTCAGCGCCCTCGGGCGCATGCGGACGGCCCTGCATGTAGTCGTAGGTGATCTGGTCCGGAGCCACCATTCCGGCACGCGCGCCGGCTTCAATGGACATGTTGCAGATGGTCATGCGGGCATCCATCGACAGGGCCCGGATGGCAGAGCCGCGGTATTCCAGGACGTAGCCCTGGCCTCCGCCGGTACCGATCTTGGCGATGACAGCCAGGATGATGTCCTTTGCGGTAACTCCTGGGCGCAGCGTCCCCTCAACGTTGATCGCCATGGTCTTGAACGGCTTCAGAGACAGCGTCTGGGTTGCCATGACGTGCTCGACTTCAGAGGTTCCGATGCCCATTGCCAGTGCACCGAAGGCGCCGTGCGTGGAGGTGTGCGAGTCGCCGCATACCACCGTCATGCCCGGCTGGGTCAGGCCCAACTGCGGACCCACGACGTGCACGATGCCCTGCTCCTTGTCGCCGAGCGAGTGCAGGCGGACGCCGAATTCCTTGCAGTTGGCCCGCAGCGTTTCAATCTGCGTGCGGCTGGTGAGGTCGGCTATGGGCTTGTCGATGTCCAGCGTGGGAGTGTTGTGGTCCTCCGTGGCAATGGTCAGGTCAGCGCGGCGTAGCTTGCGGCCAGCCAGGCGCAGCCCCTCGAAAGCCTGCGGTGACGTCACCTCGTGGACCAGGTGCAAGTCAATGAAAAGAAGGTCGGGCTGGGCATTGGCTCCTTCGCCTTCACCCTTGCGCACTACGTGCGCGTCCCAGACTTTCTCGGCCAGTGTCTTTCCCACGGCCTTGCTCCCTTCACTGAAGTTGGATGTTCTTCATCCACTGAACTGTTCCTCTAACCACTGAACTCTTCTAACCACTGAACCAGCAGGGTCGCAAAATAGGCCAGTGAAACAACTTGCATCTCAGATATTGAGACGGCAATATCATTACATGGACAATTCTAGTGGAGTCGGGGTCATTGATAAAGCGGCCCAAGTACTCGATGCCCTCGAGGCCGGGCCAACGACACTTGCACAACTTGTAGCGGCCACGGGCCTCGCCCGGCCCACAGTTCACCGGCTCGCGCTGGCCTTGGTCCACCACCGGCTGGTCAGCCGCGACATCCAGGGACGGTTCGTTCTGGGCAGCCGCCTGGTGGAACTCGCATCCGCCGCTGGTGAAGACCGGCTCATCGCATCTGCCGGGCCGGTACTCATCCAACTGCGGGACGCTACCGGCGAGAGCGCCCAGATCTTCCGCAGGCAGGGCGATTGGCGCGTGTGCGTTGCCTCAGCGGAACGGCCGATCGGGCTCCGGGATACTATTCCGGTGGGAACCCAGCTGTCCATGAAAGCCGGCTCGGCCGCACAGGTCCTCCTCGCCTGGGAAGACCATGACCGCCTGCTGGAAGGACTCCAGAACGCCCGCTTTACGCCCACCGTCCTGGCAGGAGTACGACGCCGGGGCTGGGGTCAGAGCCTGGGCGAACGCGAGCCGGGGGTCGCCTCGGTTTCCGCTCCCGTCCGTGGACCCTCCGGAAGGGTCATAGCCGCAGTTTCCATTTCAGGTCCGATTGAGCGCCTCACGCGTCAGCCAGGACGATTGCACGCCGAGGTCGTCTGCAATGCCGCCCGGGTACTGACCGAAGCCTTGCGCAAGAACAACGACTAGACCTGCTCTTTGAAGGGGGACGTCCATGACCACCTACGCAGTATTCCTCAGGGGCATCAACGTCAGCGGGATCAACATCAAGATGGCCGACCTGAAATCAGCACTTAAGGGCTACCCATTCTGTGACGTCAAGACGCTGCTGGCGAGTGGAAACGTTGTCCTGAAGAGTGATTTGAGCATCAAGGATGTAAAGGCCCAGTTCGAAAAGTGCCTGCGTGAATCCTTCGGCTACGACGCCTGGGTTGTTGTCCTCACTTCTTCGCGGGTGGCCGAGCTCGTGGATGCCTGCCCGTACCCTGCCGATGACAAGGCCACGCACAGCTACATCACGCTCACCTCCGACCAAGCCATGCTGGACGAACTCTTTGAGGCCGGAGAGGCCCTTGGTGGCGTGGAGCAAGTGCGGCTTGGACCGGAAGCTTCCGCTTGGCTGTCACCCGCTGGAGGCACCTTGGATAGTCCCTTCAGCAAACTCTCCGCCAAACCGCGTTACAAGGCCAGCACCACAACGCGGAACCTTCGGACCCTGATCAAAGTCAAGGACGCTGCGGCCGATCTCTAGGTGTATCCCCATCACCCGCGTGCGGTTTTTAATGCCGCGTTGAAGGCACCCAAACGGGCGATCTCCACGTCCACCGGTTCCACAATGCGCTGCTCAGCTACGCCTGCTATTGCGGCTTTCAGTCTTTTGGCCACGCCTTTGGCGCGCAGGCGCGCGGCCCAGCCGCCGATGATTCTGCCGAAGATGGCCAGAACAATCCCCAGAACCACTCCGCAGGCCACCATCAACGTAGGCCACGGCCAACCCTCAGTCCTGGGCACCTCCGGAACGGGCATTTGGAAATAGCCGAGCGCGGCCAGGACTCCAAGCCAACCAAGGCCACCGACTGCCAGGAGAAGTGCGATCCATTGAAGTGAGTTGAACATCAACCACCAGAACGGGCGTTTTGATGTTTTGAGATCGGTCCCGGCGATGGCTTGGTCCAGGGCATCCGGCAGTTGCTCGCGGCCTTCCCTGGCCACACTACGGATGGACGCCCGCCACGGGCCCGGAGCACCTTCCGAAGCCTCATCCACAAAATCACGCACGGCGGCATCTGTCCTCGCACGTTCGGGTGCGCCTGCTGCCGGCAAGGAAGTCCGGTTGAGCTCGGGCCTGGCGTCCTGCCTGCCCAGGTTCAGCCGCCGCAGGGGATCAGGCCGGAAGCGCAGCAACCAGCGCGTCACGGGCCATCCCGTCCTCCGTGCCGATTCCCGCTTGAAGGATCGCGCTACCGCATCAACCACCACAGGTACGTTGGCCGCCGTCGACAATTCATTGGCGAGTTTAGCCTTGGTGTTTGCCTTGATGCCGCGAGCCTCGCC
Source organism: Arthrobacter sp. 21a14 (assembly GCA_050627125.1). Classification (GTDB taxonomy): domain Bacteria; phylum Actinomycetota; class Actinomycetes; order Actinomycetales; family Micrococcaceae; genus Arthrobacter. The sequence goes on from CP192487.1 coordinate 3,995,049, forward strand.
TGCACCTGAAACCTGGGACAGTTCGGCGGCAGCCTTGGAGACATCGGCAGCCAGGCGTTTTGTGGTGGCCTCCCGCTGGATCACGACGTCCCGGATGGCACCACGGACGGCATCGATACCTTCGCCAGTCATTGCCGAGGCGCCCAGGACCAGAACGTCATCCAGGCCGTCGCGCCTCAGGATTCCTTTCAGGGAATGAAGCACATCAGCGGTGTCGGCGTCATTGAGCTTGTCTATTTGGTTCAAGACAACAAGCGTGACTGCTCCGTGGGAAGCCATCGGGCGCAGGAAGTCGTTGTGCACGGCGGCATCTGCATACTTCTGCGGGTCCAGCACCCAGACCAGGACGTCCACCATCCCGACCATGCGCTGGACTACCTCCCGGTTTTCCACTTTCGTTGAGTCAAAGTCGGGAAGGTCCAGCAGGATCAGGCCGCTGTCCGCAGTGGCCAGGCCCGGGAGCCCAGGCAGGCTGTGCCGCTCCTGCACTCCGAGCCAGTCCAGCAGAGGTCCACTTCCTTCCTCGCCCCAAATTCCTGCCAACGGGGCGGACGTCGTGGGTCGACGGGCTGCCGCGGTTGCGAGATTGCTGCTGGAAACGGCATTGAACAAGGATGACTTGCCACTTCCGGTGGCCCCGAAAAAGCCCACCACCGTGTGTCCTGCCGACAACGAGCGTCTGGACGTGGCCCGCTCAAGGACCTCATATACGGATTGCAGTTCCTGCTCGGGCAGCACTCCCTCGGCCAGCTCCCGTGCCGTGTTGAGCGCTTCGAGCCGCCGCTGGAGTTGGGACGATTCCCGGATTTGGCTGTGCCTGCTCATGCCGCCCCTGCCAGGCGACGGAGTGCATTGGCGTGGCGGGCGAGGTCCATATCGCCATGAACGGTGCCAGCGTCCAGACCCGTGGCCTCCAACCGGCCGAGGAACCTGTCCCGCTCTTCCTCGAGAAGGCGTTGGCAGGACGTCTGGAGATCGCTCCTGGCCTGTTGGGCCAGCCGACGGACGGCATCCTCACCGAAGACAGCTTCAAGCAGCTTCTGCCCCACCACAGCCGTTCCACCGGCAATACCTATCTCCAATCCGGTCAAGCCGGCAGTCATGGAGAAAACCACCACCATCAGCGCTGCGCCGAGCCCGTTCACTCCGAAGGAGAGCCAACGGGCCTGCGTGCGTTTTTCCTGACCTTGGGTGCGGATCAGCTCCATGAGTCCTTCCTGCCAGGAGCGGATGGCGGCAGCGGCCTTCGCATCAAAGCCGGTACTGGTCCCGGAAAGATCTGCGGCACCCAGCAGTTGGCGGCCTGCCGTATCCGACCGCCAGCGCCTGTCGACGTTTTCTGCGGCATTGGCGGCCTCGTCAAGAATCACGGCTTGCAAACCTGTCTCGATCGCGGTCTCGACTTTCACAGCCGGGGCGGGTTCACCTCTGAAGAATGCTCCCATCCGGTCCCGCATACGCCCTATGTTCTGCTCCAGTGCACGGAAGAATTCACCCGTGCCCACAAAATCCTGCCATCGTGCCAGCACTTCCCCGCGGAGCAGCGCACCATCTTTGGTTGCATCCAGAATGCGCAGCAGGGCGTCGTCGTATTCGTGAACGCAGACCGAGCGCAGCTCGCGGGCAGCAGCATCCTGGGCCGCGGCCGCAGCGGCAATTTCTTCAAACCGGGCGCCCACAGCTTTGATGGCACCATTGAGCGTACGCCTTGCAACGTCCGCTCGTCCGGCCGCATCAGCGGCAAGGCTGGCAAGCCAAAGCCTCAATCCGCTGACAGCTTCGGGCGGAAGCATTCCCAAATCGTCCAAACCACTTTCCTGCACCACGAAGAGTTCTGCAGCAGCCAGGCCCTGGCGATCCAACATCGCCTTGAGGTCCGTCTTGACTTCTTCCTCCGCTGCCGGTGGCACGCGGTCCAGCACCACGGCGACCGTGATGTCCCGCGAAGCCGCATCCAGGAGCAGGCGCCAAGGGACGGCGTCGGCGTATCTGTTTGCCGTGGTGACGAACACCCAAAGGTCCGCCGCGGCCAGCAGCTGACCTGCCAGCCTCCGGTTGTTATCGGAAATGGAGTCGACGTCCGGCGCATCCAGAATCGCCAGGCCTTGGGGCACATGATCGTGCCCTACGAGCACCAAGGACGTTATCGCCTGGGCTTCCGGTGAGAACCCGGCTCGATGTGCACGCAACGGGTCCGCAGAGACACTGCCCCTGATCCGCTCCAGGTTGGGAAGTATGCGCTGGCCCTCAAACCACTCCGCATCCTGCGGATGGTGGAGGAGGATCGGCTGGCGCGTTGTGGGTCTAATAGCTCCGGCACGTGTAACGGGGTAGCCTACCAGCGCGTTAACCAGCGTCGACTTACCGGCACCGGTGGAACCTCCGACGACGGCCAGCAGCGGAGCGTCCAGGCTGCGGTATCGCGGAATCACATAGTCGTCGAGCTGCGCAAGGGTCTCCCGGATCAAGCGGCGCCCGAGTTCGGCGTCGGGCAGGGCGAGAGGCAAGGCGATGCCGGCTAGTTCGCTGCGGGCCGTTTCAAGGGTGTTGACAGCATCAGCCTGGGCTTTATTGGTGACAGGACTGATCCCTGCTCTTGGCGGCTCTTCATGTGCGGTCACAGCATCATCATGCCAGCCCAAAGACTGTCGGCGGGTCATCAGGAGCGTGGTTGGAGGGAATGTCGGGCCGCTACCCCACGCTTTGTCCTATAACCGGGAATGTCGGGTGGTGATGCGAAATGCGCTTAAACCAAGAATTCCCCCGGAACCGAAGTTCCGGGGGAATTGTTTGTGACCCCAGCGGGATTCGAACCCGCGTTACCGCCGTGAGAGGGCGGCGTACTAGGCCGCTATACGATGGGGCCTTGCACTTTTTCGTCACCGTTTCCGGCGAACAAGCTGAATGAGTATTTCATACTTTCAGCTCTCTTCCAAATCGTCCAGGCGATGTGGAATTCCGATTTTCCGCTGCAATCGAGCGGAATTTCAGAGCTGGGATACCAGGACTCGAACCTAGAATGACGGTACCAGAAACCGTAGTGTTGCCAATTACACCATATCCCAAAGTGACTTTCGGACCGGAGTTCGTCGCCGTGGTTTCCCTTGGCTTTTCCCTCCGTGCCCCTCAGCACGAGTAATGACTCTACCGGAGTCTTGCCACCTGCACAAATCGCGAGCCCGTTACCTGCATCACATGGATGTCAGGCTGCGGAGGGCGCCTTAATCAGCAGTCTCGACAACGAATCCACCTGACGCCCGGCGAACTCTTCCACCTCTTCCCCGGTCCTGTTGAGCCACACGCCAATCAGGCCGGCCGCCGTGGCGCCGTCGGCGTCAAGAAGCCGGTTATCCCCGACATAGAGAGTTTCGCCGGGTTCTGTCCCCAGCAGCCGCACGCCCTCCAGGTAGATTGCAGGATCCGGCTTCGGCACGCCCACCGTATCCGTTCCTACGAGGATCTTGATCCTGGACAAGCCCGCCCCATCCAATTTGGCCCGTTGGTAGTCATGAACGTTATTGCTGACAGCGCCATACGGAATGTCGGCATCGTCGAGCGCATCGAGCACGCCAGCGACGTCGTCGAAAGCGCGCACGTAGGCAGTCTGCCGCTGATGGTACTCAGCAACCCACGACTGCGATTCCTCACCGTCTCCGAGCTCCACGCCAAAGTGGCCCAAGGCTGCACGGCCCCTCAAAAGACGCTGCTCATTGAAGGTCAGTTCGCCAGCAAGGTAGCGGTCATAGAAATGCGTTGTTTCGTGCGTGAAGATACGGCCGAACTTCACCCACCCGGCCTGGTCAAGGCCGGGCAGGAGATGTTCGCTGACATCACGCAGAGCCGTTGTCATGGCGTACTCAAGGTCCACCAAGGTGTCGTCGATGTCGAACAGAACACCGCGGATAGTTCCAAAGGAGCTTGCAATAGCCATGACCGTTGCCGACTAGCCTCGGAATGCGCGAACGCGGGCCAAAGAGGAATCCTTACCCAGGATCACCATTGACTCGAACAGCGGCGGAGAAATACGTCGGCCTGAAATGGCGGTGCGCACCGGCCCAAAGGCAGCGCGGGGCTTGATGCCAAGGTCCTCGACCAATGCCTGCTTGAGTGCCGTCTGAATGTTCTCAGCGGTCCAATCCTCTATGGGCTCCAAGGCAGCAAGTGCCGCGTCAAGCACTTCCTGCAGGTTCTCCGGGAGTCCCTTACGGGCGTCGTCAGCAACATCGATCGAGTCGTCGGCTTTGAAGAGGAAGGCCAGCATCTCAGGAGCTTCGCCCAACAGGGTAATACGTTCCTGAACCAGCGGAGCCGCCTCCGCGAGGATCTCCTCCTGCCGGGCGGTCAGGATCTCCCCCACGAAGCCTGCCGCACGGAGGTACGGGACGAGCCGCTGCTTGAAATCCTCCGCCTCCAGCAGGCGCACATGGGTCCCGTTGATGGCCTCGGCTTTCTTGAGGTCGAAGCGCGCGGGGTTACCCAGGACATCGTGGATGTCGAAGTTGGCCACAAGCTGCTCCACGGTGAAGATGTCCTCGTCCGCGCTCAGTGACCAGCCCAGCAGGGAAAGGTAGTTGAGCAGGCCTTCAGGGATGAAGCCACGCTCGCGGTGCAGGAAGAGGCTGGATTCCGGATCCCGCTTGGAAAGCTTCTTGTTTCCCTGGCCCATGACGTAGGGCAGGTGACCGAACTCCGGCATGTACTCCGCCACGCCGATGGCGTAGAGCGCCCGATACAACGCAATCTGCCGGGGGGTGGAGCTCAGGAGGTCCTCCCCGCGAAGCACGTGCGTGATGCCCATGAGGGCATCGTCCACCGGGTTCACCAGCGTGTACAGCGGAGCACCATTGGCACGCACCACCGCGAAGTCAGGCACCGAACCGGCCTTGAACGTGATCTCGCCGCGGACGAGGTCCTTGAAGGTCAGGTCCTCATCCGGCATGCGAAGACGCAGCACGGCTTCGCGGCCTTCAGCCTTGAACTGGGCAAGCTGTTCCTCGGTCAGGTGGCGGTCGAAGCCGTCATAGCCAAGTTTGGGGTCGCGGCCTGCTGCCCGGTGGCGGGCTTCGATCTCGTCCGGCGTGGAGTAGGACTCGTAGACGTGTCCCCCGGCCTTGAGCCTGGCGATGACGTCCTGGTAGATATCCCCGCGCTGTGACTGGCGGTACGGCTCGTGCGGTCCGCCTACCTCGACGCCCTCATCCCAGTCGATGCCGAGCCACTTGAGGGCATCCAGCAGCTGGTGGTAGCTCTCCTCGCTGTCGCGGGCAGAGTCAGTGTCCTCAATGCGGAAGATCAGCTTGCCACCGGTATGGCGCGCATAGGCCCAGTTGAACAGGGCGGTGCGGATCAGGCCAACGTGCGGCGTTCCCGTAGGCGACGGGCAGAAGCGGACGCGGACTGGAGTCTCGGCGTTGACGGCAGGGATGGCGCTGGAGGCAGCGCTGGACGCAGAAGCAGTAGTCATAGTGCTTCAACTTTACCGCTTGATATCGCCCCGGCTCCCCCTCCGAAAGGCTCGACGACGGCCCGCGCCTTTCGTACGAAAGGCTCGTGCCGCCGTCGGGCCTTATGCTCTGGCCGGCCGCTAGCGGCGAACCACCGGGTTGGACAAACGCCCGATGCCTTCGATCTCCACTTCGAAGCGGTCGCCCTCGCTGACCAGGCCGACACCGGCCGGGGTTCCCGTCATGATGACGTCGCCTGGAAGCAGGGTGAACGCGTGCGAAACGATCGAGACGAGCTCGCGCACGCCCCGGATCATCTGGCTGGTGCTGCCGTCCTGACGGAGTTCACCGTTGAGCCGGCCCTGGATGGACAAGTCCTCGTGGTCGAGATCGGTTTCGATCCACGGGCCCAGCGGTGCGGAGGTGTCAAAGCCCTTGGCGCGGGCCCACTGAAGATCGGTTTTCTGGACGTCCCGGGCTGTGAGGTCGTTTCCGCAGGTGTAACCAAAAATGACGTCGTCGGCACGTTCCTCGGGGACGTCCTTGCAGATACGGCCGATGATGACGCAAAGCTCCGCTTCGAAGGAGACTTCATCGGAGAACTCGGGGAGGACGATCGGATCGTTTGGCCCGATGACCGAGGTGTTCGGCTTGAGGAAGAGCAATGGATGCTGCGGAACCTCGTTGCCCAGCTCCGCAGCATGCTCGGCAAAGTTACGCCCAACGCCGATCACCTTACTACGCGGAATGATCGGGGCAAGGAGCCGCACATCCTCAAGCTTGTGCTTCACGTGGGTACGTTCGACGCCATTGAAGAAGGGATCGCCGTGGATGACAGTGATTTCCTCACTGCCAGGCTCGCCTTCAACAACGCCATAAAGGGGATCAGAATCAACTACAAACCGGGCGATACGCATGGGCTCAAGCCTACCTTCCAGTGCTTGGGCGTTTGCGCGCTAGCTTCGAAGGTAATCCAACTGCGCCGCAACCGACGTCTCAGCCGCCCACCTGACTGAAGGATCGACGTCGGGATACACCGCATCGGTGACTGCGGCAATCGGCGCATCCTCGCCGAGCCGTGCCAGCGCAGCCCTGATCTGGTCAAGCCGCTGCTGGCGATGTTCGCGGTACTCCCGGCATTTCGCGTCCAGGGCAGCGAGCACCGGGCCATGGGCGGGAAGGAGCGTAGCGGGGCCAACGGATTCGAGTCGGTCCAGACTGGCGAGGTAATCGCCCAAGCGGCCATCGGGGTAGTCCAGCACCGTGGTGCCGCGGCCCAGGATGGTGTCACCCGTAAGAACGGAGCCTGTGGGGCCGTCTGCGGGGAGATGGAAGCACAAGGAATCCGACGTGTGGCCAGGGGTTGCCAGGACACGGATCTCCACGCCGCCGGCATGCAGTACTTCGCCGTCCACGAGAGGCTCGCCGCCGTGGCAGTACTCCGCGGCAGCAGCCCTGACGGGAGCGCCTGTCAGTTCATGGAACCTGGCGGACGCTGCTGTGTGGTCAGCGTGCCGGTGCGTAATAAGCACGACGTCCACCACGCCGGACGCTGCCAGCTCAGCCAAGTGCCCTTCGTCTTCCGGGCCAGGATCAACGACGGCAACGTGGCCGGAACCCGCAGCGCCGATGACGTACGAGTTGGTGCCATCCAGGCTCATCGGGCCCGGGTTTGGTGCCAGCCTGAAGCGGGTGAGGGTGCTGCTTCGTTGCAGTGCAGAGGTGTGGTCGCCGGACGGAGAAGAGCTATGGTCGGCGGCAGGTGAGTCGTTGGAAGTCTCCATTGATTCTGAAGTCACCGTCCCATCTTGCACCACTTCCGATCCTCTCTCACATCCGGGGCACTTTTCACCCACGTTCTCTCACATCCGGGACAATTCTCATCGATGCTCGCTCATTTGAACTTCGACGGCGGTCCGCGGCTTTGACCTCAAACGATCCTCATGTGAGAGAACGTTCCCGCCAGACGGTCAGGATGTGAGAGAACGTTCCCGCCAGACGGTCAGGATGTGAGAGAAGATCGGGGCAGGGCAACGGCGGCCCTTCCGCATGTCACCAAGCAGAAGGGCCGCCGTCGTTCGCTTCAGGTATGCGGTACTAGACCAGGCGCGTCAGCCAGCCGTGGGTGTCCTCGACGGTGCCGGTCTGGATTCCCAGGAGTTGCCGGCGGATGGCCATAGTGGTTTCACCAGCCCTTGCGTCCTCGGAGCCGATGAATTCCGTGGCATCCTTGAGGACACCGATCGGGGTGATCACCGCTGCGGTACCGCAGGCGAAGACTTCAGCGATTTCGCCTGAAGCAACTCCCTCGCGCCACTCGTCGAGTGTGATCTTCCGCTCGGAAACCTCGCGGCCCATGTCCTTGGCAACCTGGATGACGGACATGCGGGTCACACCTTCCAGGATGGTGCCAGTCAGTGCGGGGGTAACCAGCGAGCCGTCCTTCATGACGAAGAAGACGTTCATCCCACCGAGTTCTTCCACGGCGTCGTCATTGAAATGGTCCAGGAAAAGTACCTGCTTGCAGCCGTTCGCTTCGGCTTCCTGCTGCGCGATCAGGGAGGCGGCATAGTTGCCACCGCACTTGGCTGCACCTGTTCCACCGCGGCCCGCGCGTGCATACTCGCGGGAAATCCAAATGGAAACGGGCTTCAGTTCGCCACCGAAGTAGTTACCTGCGGGAGAGGCAATGACGCGGAAGGACACTTCCCGGGCAGCCCGCACACCGAGGAAGGCCTCCGTGGCGATCATGAACGGGCGCAGGTACAGGGCTTCACCGTCGCCGGAAGGAACCCATTCCTTGTCAGCCTGCACGAGCTCGCGGATAGCACCGAGGAAGTATTCCTCGGGCAGTTCCGGGAGGGCGAGTCGGCGGGCAGATTTGTTCAGGCGCGCGGCGTTCGCTTCGGGGCGGAAGGTCCATACGGAACCGTCAGCGTGGCGGTATGCCTTCAGGCCCTCGAAGATCTCCTGGCCGTAGTGCAGGACTGCGGCCGAAGGATCCAGGGAGATGGGTCCATAGGGCTCGATCCGGGCGTTCTGCCAACCGCCATTGCCATCGGCGTCAACTTTGTAGTCAACGACGGCGGTGTGGTCGGTGAAGTAATCGCCAAAGCCCGGGTTCGCCAGGACGGCTGCACGCTCCTCAGCAGACTTCGGGGTTTCCGAAAGCTGCTGGCTGAATTCGACGCCGTGGGCAGTCTGAGTCATGTTTCCTCCACAGTCAGCTACCTGGTAGCGCGAAACGGGTCCCGGAGGAAGCGGTTCAGCGGTGGACCAGGGAAGCAGGTAAATAATTCAAGACAAGCTTACGCCTGAGAAATGGGCCTAAAGTGCCGCCGCAATGGCGTCGCCGATCGCCGCAGTAGTGCGCGGCTCGCCGGTGCGGCTTTCGACGTCGGCGACCACTGCCGCCTCGATCTTACGGGCCGCCGTGGTGTAGCCAAGGTGGTCCAGGAGGAGCACTGCGGAGAGGATGGCCGCGGTGGGATCGGCTTTCTGCTGTCCGGCGATATCCGGTGCTGAGCCGTGGACGGGTTCGAACATGGACGGTGCTGTGCGGTCCATGTTGATGTTGCCCGATGCCGCCAGGCCGATGCCACCTGTAATGGCAGCTGCGAGGTCGGTCAGGATGTCGCCGAAAAGGTTGTCGGTGACAATGACATCGAAGCGGGAGGGATCGGTAACCATGAAGATGGTTGCAGCATCGATGTGGAGGTAGTCGTGCGTGACCTCTGGGAATTCCTGGGCCACGGCTTCAACGGTGCGCTTCCACAAGTGTCCGGCGAAGACGAGGACGTTGTGCTTGTGGACAAGAGTGACGTGCTTGCGGGGACGTTCGCTGGCGCGGCGGAATGCATCCCGCACCACGCGCTCCACGCCATGCGCAGTATTAAGGGAGACTTCGGTGGCAACCTCGTGTGGGGTGCCACCGCGCAGGGTGCCGCCGTTGCCCACGTAGGGACCCTCAGTGCCTTCGCGGACAACAATGAAATCGATGACGCCGGGGTTTGCCAACGGGCTCCCGACGGTTCCGTACAACCGTGAAGGCCGCAGGTTCACGTAGTGGTCCAGGCTGAAGCGGAGCTTGAGCAGCATCTCGCGCTCGATGATGCCGGAGGGAATCCTTGTGTCGCCAGGGGCGGCCCCGACGGCACCAAAGAGAATGGCATCGCGGGTGCGGAGGTCTGCAAGGACCTCGTCCGGCAGGGTCTCGCCTGTCTCAAGCCAGTGCTGGGCACCGAGCTTGTAGTGGGTCTGCTCAAGGGCTACACCTTCGGCGGCGACAGCCTTTTCGAGGACCTTGACGGCTTCGGCGATGACCTCGGGGCCAATGCCGTCGCCGGGGATGACAGCGAGATTGATGGACGATGCACTCATAGGTCTATCTAGCCAAGCAATCCACATGCTGGTCAAAATCGTCTCACTCTTCGAACATCCTACTGGGGCGAATCAGACCAGGGCATGACGCCGGCGCCCATAGCCACCACATAGAGTCGTACCGTGGATAGAAGGCACGCGATATACGAATGGTTCCGGATCAACCGCTTCAAGGTAGATATGGCGGCAACGTGCCTGCTGGTCCTGTTGTTCGGACCTGTCTATCTCGTGGCCGACCGCCTCTTGCTCTTTTTCATCTCCTGCGGCCTGCTGTTGCCTCTGGCGTGGCGCCGCACGCGTCCCGTGGTCGCGGCCGCCGTCGTGGTTTTGGTCTGCCTGATCCAGTGGGCCATCGGTGCCGAACCGGTGGCCGGTCAAATCGCGGTTCCGCTGGTCATTTACGCCACGGCGGCCTATGGACCTGCGTGGGCGAGTCGGACGGTCCTGTTGCTTGGTTTGCTGGGCGGCGTCATGCTCACCACGCGCGAATACTCGAGCCCCGCTGAATCCGGCATCATGGGCCTCACCATCGGGGCCCTCTACACAGTCCTTATCTGGATGCTGGTGCTGGTCAGTTGGACGCTCGGCGACCTTACCCGCGTACGGCGGCTCCAGCTTCAGGCCCTTGAGGACCGGACCCGACGCCTTGAAATTGAACATCAACAGGAGCGCCAACTGGCCGCCGCTGATGAACGCTCGCATATCGCGCGGGAAATGCACGACATCGTGGCGCATTCGCTGTCCGTCATCATCACCCAGGCCGATGGTGCCCGGTACGCCGCCGCCGCAAAGCCGGAACTGGCCACCGAAGCGCTGGCCACCATCGCAGCGACGGGCCGTGATTCCCTCGGTGAGATGCGAAGGCTGCTCGGCGTGCTGCGCTCGGATGAGGATGCGCCGACCAAGCCCCAACCGAGACTTTCCGATCTCGATGAACTGCTTCTGGGTTTCCGCGCTGCCAGGCTGCAGATCTCCTTCGAACAGCTTGGCATGGCTCGCCGGGCGCTTCCGGCCGGGGCCGAACTCACTGCCTACCGGATCATCCAGGAAGCGCTCACCAACGTCATGAAGCACGCGGGACCCCATGCCAGAGCGAGTGTGACGCTCACGTGGCAGAGTCGCGGTTTAGAGCTGAACGTCATCGACGACGGGCGGGGCGCCGCCGCTGATCCGCCCACCTCGGGTGGGGGAAACGGCCTCCGGGGCATGGCCGAGCGCATCTCGCTCTACGATGGTTCCTTGACCGCAGGCCCTTTGCAGGGCGGCGGTTTCCGTGTGTCCGCTTTCATTCCCTATTCGGAGGCCTAAGCCATGCCTGAACTCGCCGCACCCATCCGGGTGGCGCTCGTCGATGACCAGCAATTGGTCCGCTCCGGGTTCGGCATGTTGATCAATTCACAGCCCGATCTCCAGGTGGTGGCAGAGGCAGGCAACGGAATCGAGGCGGTCCAGGCCCTCAGCGCCACCACTGCGGATGTGGTCCTGATGGATGTCCGCATGCCGGGTATGGACGGCATCGAAGCCACGAGACGCATCCTGGAGCAGGCAGCAGCCCAGCCGTCAGGTTCCCAGCGGGCGGAGGTCAAAATCGTGGTCCTCACCACCTTCGACCTCGACGAATATGCTTTGGCTGCAATCCAGGCCGGCGCCAGCGGATTCCTGCTCAAAGACGCTCCGCCAGAGGAACTCCTGGAGGCCATCCGGACGGTCTACCGCGGCGACGCCGTCATTGCCCCATCCACCACGCGCAGGTTGTTGGATCATGTGGCTCCGCTGCTCAGAAAGCAGACGCCGGAACAAATCGGGCACGCCGCCGCGGTCGAACGCCTCACCGCCCGGGAACGCGAGGTTTTCCAGCTGATCGCCCAAGGCCAGTCGAATCCGGAGATAGCCGCAGGCTTGTTTCTGTCAGAGGCCACAGTGAAGACCCACGTCGGGCACATTCTGGCCAAGCTTGGAGCCCGGGACCGCGTGCAGGTGGTGGTCATCGCCTATGAGACGGGCGTGGTCGCCCCAGGAAGCTAGCGCGTTACGTTAACCGCCGGTCTCAGACCACGGTATGAGCGTGCCTTGCCCGGAATGGGTCCCTGGCCGGATCCAGCGGCGCGTTCCTGGCCCATAGCGTGAAATCATGACAACTTTCACGCCTCTCCCCCATCCAACAGGTAACGGCCGTCCCGCTGAAGCCGGCGCAGCCAGGCCACACACAGCGGTTGAAGCTTTCGCGCTGACAAAGGGCTATGGACGCGGCGATACACGTGTCATGGCCCTGAACGAGGTATCCGTGGGCTTCGACGCCGGCAAATTCACCGCAATCATGGGACCTTCCGGATCGGGCAAATCCACGCTCATGCATTGCCTCGCCGGCCTTGATACGGCGGACTCCGGACGGATCGTCCTGGGCGGCACAGAGCTCACCGGGCTCAACGACCGCCAGCTCACCGCCCTTCGACGCGAGCGCATTGGCTTCGTGTTCCAGGCGTTCAATCTGGTGCCCACCCTTACAGCGGAGCAGAACATCACGCTGCCGCTCGCTTTGGCGGGAACAACCGCCGACGCCGGGTGGCTGGATACCGTAGTGAGCACCCTGGGGTTGAAGGACCGGTTGAAGCACCGACCACACGAGTTGTCTGGCGGACAGCAGCAGCGTGTGGCCGTAGCCCGAGCGCTACTGACGCGTCCCGACGTCGTGTTTGGCGACGAGCCGACCGGCAACCTGGACTCCAGAGCCGGCGGCGAAGTGCTTGCGCTCCTGCGTCGGAGCAGCCAGGAGATGGGCCAGACCATCATCATGGTGACCCATGACCCCGTCGCCGCAAGCTATGCCGACCGCGTGGTGCTGATGAGCGACGGTGGCCTGGTAGGCGAGATCCAGGAGCCCTCAGCGGAATCAGTTTTGACGGCTCTCGGAAAGCTCGGGGTTTAAGGCATGCTGCGCGTAGCTCTCTCCCAATTGACGACGCACTTCCGGCGATTCGTCGCAATCGGGCTCGCCGTGATGCTGTCCGTCATGTTCCTCTCCGCCACGCTCATGGTGGGCGCGAGCACCACTGCTTCCCTTGGCGCCAGTATCGGCGAGGCCTACCGGAACGCGGATCTTATTGCTGCATCCAAGAACGGTGAGGCTTTCAGTCAGGCCGCGGTGGATGCCGCGACGTCCGCGCCGGCGGTCAAGGACCACTACGCCGAGCGATCCACCTACGTGACGTTTGTGGCCGGTGGTGGTGAGCAGCAGGGCCGGCTTCGAAATGTGGCGCCGTCATCCCTGGAGGGCGCAGTCTTGTCCTCAGGTTCCATGCCGTCGCAGCCCTTCGAAGCCGTCGTCGACGTCAAGACCGCGGAGCATCTCGGGCTCACCGTTGGAAGTTCGCTTGAGCTGCACGGTGCCGGACCCGTCAAGAACGCCAAGGTGAAAGTTACCGGCCTGATTCAGGCCACAAATGATCCCTTCTCGTCCTCGGCGGCCCAGCTTGTCGCTTCAGAGTCTGTACTGAACGCGGTGCAGGATGCCGGAGCAGGATATTCGGGACTGCAATTCATCCTCCAACCCGGCGAAAACGTCTCCGCAGCGAAGGAGTACATCGCGCACCGCATGGAAGCGGCAGGCGCCGACGCCCCCATCCTGGAAACCGCGCAGGAGAAGGTCACATCCACGGTGGCCATGCTGAGCGCCGGTCAGGACCAACTCACAGTGGTACTGCTCGCCTTTGCCGGTGTCGCTATCCTCGTCTCCACTCTGGTGGTGGCCAATACGTTCTCCGTGCTGGTAGCCCAGCGAACAAGGGAACTGGCGCTTCTTCGGTGCCTCGGCGCAGGACGGTCCCAGATCCGCAGATCGGTCATGCTGGAGGCACTGGTGGTTGGATTCATTTCCTCCGTGCTTGGCGTGGTTGCCGCAACCGGCCTCATGTACGGGCTCATCGCCTGGGCGAAGACACAGCCTGAGCAGGCTTTTGCCACCCTGGCCGTACCGCCGTCGGCAATCATCGCCGGCCTTGTGGCCGGAACGTTGCTGACAGTCGTTGCAGCCCTCCTCCCCGCCAAAGCTGCTACCGCGGTCGCTCCTCTGGCTGCCCTAAGACCTGCCGATGACGCTGCTGTTGGCAACCGGCGCGGCAAGGTCCGCCTGGTTCTTGGCCTGGTGGCGCTCCTCGGCGGCGCGTCACTGCTGATTTTCGGCAGCACCACCGTCTCGCTGCTGATTGCCTTGCTCGGAGGAGCCCTCTCCTTTGTGGGGATCCTGCTGTGCTCAACCCTGTTCATTCCCACGGTAGTGGCCTTGGCTGGACGTTTGGCCGCACCTGTGGGTGTTCCCGGTCAGCTGGCCGCAGTCAACGCCACGCGCAACCCCGCCCGTACGTCGGCTACCGCCGCGGCTTTGCTGATTGGCGTCACTCTGGTGTCCCTGATGATGACCGGCGCCGCAACCTCACGGCAAGCTTTCGACGATACCCTCGCAGAGAACTATCCGGTGGACCTTGCAGCGATGACCGCGGCTGGTGCCATTGGCTCCAGCAATACCGCTGTCTCCCGTATCAAGGCAATCGACGACGTGGATAGCGCAGTCCTGCTCCCAGCTGTCGGTACCCTTGCCGAGGCCACGCCTGATGGCGGAAATACCGTCTATTCACTTTCCGCAGCCGATGCCGCGTCCGTGCTGCGGGACAGCACATTGCAGCCAGGCCCCGGTACCGTCTACCTGCCGGAGGACTCCACAGGCGGAGCCGCGAAGATCTCGACGACGGCCGGTCCCGTATCGCTCGATGCCAAAGTCCTGCGGACGCGTCATATTCCACCCTTCGTTGAGAAGTCCAGTCTTGCTTCCACACCGCTACCGGAAATGCCCGGCATGGTGTGGGTGAAACTGGACGACTCAGTATCGGCCGACCGTGTCCAGGCCATTCAAAAGGAAGTGGCCGCAGCTTTGGGCGTACAGGAGCGCACTGTCAGCGGCGCTGCCATCGAGCGCGTGACTTTTAACAGCATTATCGACGTCCTGTTGCTGGTGGTCACAGGCTTGCTGGGCGTGGCCGTGGTGATTGCCCTGATCGGTGTGGCGAACACGTTGTCCCTCTCCGTCCTTGAACGAACGCGCGAGAACTCCTTGCTGAGGGCACTGGGCCTGACGAAGGGCCAACTCCGGGGAATGCTCGCGATCGAGGCCGTGCTCGTAGCTGGTGTGGCCGCAGTCCTGGGTGCAGGCATCGGCATCGTCTATGGTTGGCTCGGCGCCCAAGCCGCTCTTGGTGGTGTGGCTGATGTTGTTCCGGCGGTTCCGTGGCTGCAGCTCGCAACGGTATTCGGCGTGGCTGTGGTGGCGGGCTTGCTGGCCTCCGTGATTCCTGCCCATCGTGCAGCCCGGCTGTCTCCTGTGGAGGGCCTGGCCACGGCCTGATCCCTCTCCCACATCGACCTGCCATATGAGAAATGCTCTCTCACTTCCTTCCCTTGAACGGGAGGACGTGAGAGAGCATTTCTGTTTTAGGGCAGCTATGCGCGAGAGGGAATGGTGCCTAGGCTTCCGCCGGTTCCTCGTAGCGCGGGAAGATCGGCGCCGGAGCCGGAAGTTCAGTTCCCGGAACGATCGGCGTGGCGATGGCAGCAAACTGCCTGGCATCGCCTTCGTCCTGTCCGAGCACCTCAAGGAGCTTGGCGGACGAGGAAGGCATCACCGGCTGGGCGAGGATCGCCACGATGCGGACAACTTCCAAGGTGACGTACAGCACGGTATTCATCCGCTCGACGTCGGTCTTCCGCAGCACCCACGGGGCCTGGTCGGCGAAGTAGGCGTTGGTGTCGCCCAGCACTGTCCAGATAGCCTCCAGGGCGCGGCTGAACTCCTGCTTGTCAAAGGCGCCCCGAGCGGTAGTCAGCAATTCTCCGGCCTTGGCGAGCAAGGCATTGTCCTCGGCCGTGAACTCTCCGGGGACAGGAACCTTGCCTTCACAGTTCTTCGCGACCATGGACAAGGAACGCTGGGCAAGATTGCCGAAGTTGTTGGCCAGGTCCGAATTCATGCGGCCCACGATTGCCTCATGGTTGTAGCTGCCATCGGCGCCAAAGGGGACTTCCCGGAGGAAGAAGAACCGGCACTGGTCCAGCCCGTACTGCGCCACGAAGTCCTGTGGGGCGACAACATTGCCCAAGGACTTGGACATCTTCACGCCGTTGTTGGTCAGGAAGCCGTGGATCATGACGCGCTTGGGCAATGCGAGCCCTGCGCTCATCAGGAATGCCGGCCAGTAGATCGCATGGAAGCGGGAAATGTCCTTGCCGATAACGTGGACATCGGCTGGCCAGAATTTCCTGAAGGACTCGGACTCGACGTCCGGGTATCCGGCACCGGTGAGGTAATTCGTCAAGGCATCCACCCAGACGTACATGACGTGCTTCTCATCGCCCGGAACAGGGACACCCCAGTCGAAGGTGGTACGGCTGATGGAGAGATCCTCAAGTCCGCGCTTCACAAAGCTGATGACCTCGTTGAACCGGGACTGCGGCGCACCAAACTCAGGCTGTGCCTCATAGAGGGCCAGGAGCTTCTCCTGGTAAGCGGACAAGCGGAAGAAGTAGCTCTCCTCAGCTGTCCACGTGACGAGGGTATCCGTCTCTTTCGAGTAGCGGAGGCCGTCTTCCTTGACGACGGTATCCTCCTCAACGTAATACGCTTCGTCGCGGACCGAGTACCAGCCCTCGTACTTGGATAGGTAAATGTCACCGTTCGCTTCCATCTTCTTCCAGATGGCTTGCGACGCCGTGTAGTGGTCCGGGTCCGTGGTGCGGATGAAACGGTCATGGGAGATTCCCAGGTCCTGGCTCATCTGTTTGAACGCCGCCGAGTTGCGATCCGCGAGCTGCTTGGCCGTAATGCCTTCCTTCTCGGCCGACTGCTGCATCTTGAGCCCGTGCTCGTCCGTGCCGGTCATGAAAAACACCTCATGGCCGTCGAGGCGCTTGAAGCGCGCCATGGCATCAGTCGCGATGACCTCGTAGGCGTGTCCGATGTGCGGCACGCCATTGGGGTAGCTGATAGCGGTGGTGATGTAGAAGGGGGATTTCTCTGCAGACGTCACTCTAAGAAGTTACCTTTTTTTCGGATGGAATGACTGGACCGGCCGCAAATGACGGCCGGTCCGGTCTGTGCCGGATATCCCGGCGAAGGAGCAGTCTTGCGGACTAGTTCAGTTCGGTCAGCGTATCGCTGAGCCGGACCAGTTCGTGGTCGTGTGAAGCCACGAGCACAGCGATGCCATCACTCGTGGTGTCCTTCAGGATGCCGATGATGCGGTTGGCTGCAGCACGGTCCAGGCTGGCAGTGGGCTCATCCACCACCAGTACGCGGGTGCCCAGGATCAGGGCCCTCGCGATTGCCACACGCTGGCGCTCACCGCCGGAAAGCTGGGCGGGACGGTGCCGCATGCGGCGTCCGAGGCCCACCAGGTCCAGGAGGTCCTTGGCCATCTCCGTGCGCTGTTCCACTTCTCCATCCGGCACGGCGGGCAGCAGCACGTTCTCGAGGGCGCTCATGCCGTCGATCAAGGCGCCGCCCTGATCGACGTAGCCAATCAAGGCACGGCGCCGGTCGGCGATCTCGTCGTCGCCCATGGACGCCAGGGACTGGCCTTCCCAAAACACGGTGCCCGACGTCGGCAGGGTCAGCCCGGCGCTGACGGTCAGGATACTGGTCTTGCCGGAGCCGCTTCGGCCGGCGATGCAATGCATCTCGCCCGCGTGCAGGGTGAGGTTGAAGTCATCCACGACGTCGACTTCCTCGGCGCCGCCCTTGTCTCCGCCGTAGTGGATGGTGACGCGGCTGAGCTCCAAGGGTGTGGCGTGGTCGGATGCCCGGATGATGGTGTTGGCACGTGTCTGCAGCGACTCGTCCGTGGATTCCGGGGTCGCCGTCAGCTCGGGGTTGAGGTTGTCAGTCATTTGACTACTTTCGTTGCAATCGGAATCCAGCAAATTACGGCCAGCAGCCCGGCCAGCCCGGCCCAGAGTGCTGCGTACGGAGCAAGGAGCAGCCCCAGTCCAAGGGCACCAAGGACGCCCAAGGGAAGCGCCACGGTGCCGACAAGTGCATTTTCAAAGAAGCGGACCTGGCCCAGCATGTCCGGGTTCCAGCCCATGGCACGCAAAGTGCCCAGATACTCGCGCTTGGCGTGGAGCTCGAACCGCCCGGTCACGAGTGTGAGCAGCAGACCCACAACCACGCCGAACACAGCGAGGATCACGCTTGGCAAGGCGATGCTCGCCGCGGCCAGCCCACTCAAGGCACTGGCTCCCGCTGCCCGGGGGATGTCGATCAACAGTGCGATCAAGGCCCCCACTGCGGCACCGAAGACGCCTACGGCCACGGCCAGCGAGACAGAGTTGAACCGGTTGGTAGTGAGCTGCCTGTTGGCGAACGTCAAGGGCGAATCAACAGTGACGAGGCGTTCATCATGCTGGGGTTCCTGGTCTACCTCCACGCGGTGACGCAGCTGCTGGGCAGCCAGCAACGCAGCGCCCACGTAGATGATGAGCATGGTCACTGAGACGATCACAGTGGCAAGGTTCCAACTGAGCAGGCTCAAAATGATCCCTGCCGCGGCCAAGGCAGCCGCGCCCACAGCGAACTCCTCGAGCACCCAGGACCTGACGCGCTTCTGCGTCCAGCCCATTGCCCTCAGGATGCCTGCTTCGCTCCGGCGCTGCCGGATGTAGCTGACGGTCGAGGCACCAGTCAGGAGCGTGGCTCCAAGAAGCGTCAGGAAGAGCAGGGTGATGTTTGTCCCTGTCAGCGAACCCGAAACGGCGTCAGCCGCGTCCTGCCGAACCCAGGACTGCTGGACTGTGCCCAGCGGAGATTCCTTGCCGGCGTCGTCCTTGCTGTACCCGGGGACGAAGATATTGGCGTCTTCGCGGGCGGAACCCGCCACCACGGTCGCTTCAAGGCCCAGTTCGCGGATCTGGGCAGCCAGCTTTTCAACGTCCGGCTGGGCCTGCTTCCACGTTCCAGTGGCGTTGGCGCGGACACGGATGGCGTCGATGACGTCGGCGTTCGTGTCATAGCCACGGGCTGCTGCCAGGCCGTAATAGTCAGTGATGGCGCCGGCCGACTGGCTGACCAGACCTGTGGCGCTCAGTGATGGCTTCAGGACAGTGCCATTGGCGTCCTTGCCCTCGGCGTCCTTGCTCAATGTCAAGGGAGCCGGGTCGTAGCCGCCCAACGGGAGCTTGTTGACGTCACCGGCTGCGGCCTGAACGTCTGCCGGATCAAACGTGCCGTACACCATCGGCATGGGAGTCGCGGGCTTTTTTCCGGTTTCCAGGTCTTCCCGGTAGGAGCGCTCATCCACAGGCTTGCGCTGGGTCTGGTCCACGGCTGCGCCGAAGGACGACTTTTCCGGAAGGCGGTTGACTGTGACCCAGTCCCCCGGCGTTGCAGTCTTCTCCGAAGCACCATTGGAGGCTTCGTCGCCCTCCTTGTACTTCGGGGCTGCAGCAAAAGCAGTGCTCCAGGTCGCCGGGTTGTAAAGCCCCTGGCTGAAGGAGGCAGTACTGCCCAGGAGCTGGCTGTGGTCAGTTGACCCCGGCCATTCAAGGGCAAATGGGGCCTTGGAAACGAACGGCAGGTAATCCTTGTCCAGGGACCGCGTTACAGTGCCGACATCCTTGACTACTTTGCCGTTGTTGTCGATTTCCTCGATCTTGACCGAGTACTTCAAATCCAGGGACGTTCCCGAGCGAACAATCAGCGGAATGGCCTGGGAATCATCGGTCAGCAGTCCGTCACGCTTTGCCTGCTGGTACTGCGTCATCAAGGGGGCCCAGTACTTCAGCTTCACACCCAGGAAATCGGGTCCTTCTTCAAGCTGGTTCATGCTGAGGCCGCTGGTGAAGAGACTTTCGAAATGCCGGCCAATAGCGCCTGCATTGCGGGCGTCCGCCGGCGGAGCCTTCTCCAGGGGTGCAAGGAAATCACCTGCGGAGCCCAACAGCGCCCTCTCGGAGGCAGGATCGACGGCGACGACGGACTCAGTCACCTCCGGCGCCAGTGGAAGCGCCACCGAAAGATTGAAGAGGTTGTGCTCCGAGCCGAGTGCTGGAGCGGGGAACTTAATCCCGGTCTCGCCGTCGGGACCTGCGATCCGGACATTCGAACCACCGGCAGCCTGTTCCTGGATCAGACGGCCCTTGCCCAGAGTCCCTTCAGCGCTCGTCTTGAAAAGGGTTTGCTGGTTGACGCCATCGGAGCTTGTGGCGGAGGCCGTCAGCCGGTACTTCTTGGGTGTGTCGGACAAAACGGATTCAGCTGCAGGCCACTTGGTGGAGTCCATGGCTGAGGGGTCCCCTGCGGTTATGCCACCGGCAAGGCCGGCGTTGTACCCCAGGTAGTCCATGGCATTGAGGCGCGGAGCCTCGAGGTTCTGCGAAACCCGCGAAACGAGGCTGATGGGTGCAGCGACTGCCGTCTGGCCCATGGTGCGGATTTTCTCCAGCTGCTCAAAGCTGATGCCGCCCTGCCCGTTGGCGATTTCCGGCTGGATCAGTGCACCGCCGTCCCCGTCCTGTGAGGGGTCCGGCTTTGCCTGGACCAGGATGTCGTAGAGTCCCCGCGAGTTCTCATCCACAGTCCTGTTCAGAGCGGCCTGTGACTGGCTCTGGACTAGGACGGACAAGCACATCGCGACGATCAAAATGGCCGCGGTCAGCAGCAGCACACGGCTTCTGATGAACCTTTGGACGGCGTTCATTGGGCTCCCTGAGACCTTGATTGCGGGCGCGCACACATGCTCCGTGAATCCTTGAAAAACACAAAGGAATTCCGGGCTTTATGTGCAAAAAGTAGTGGCCGGCCTGCTGCCGGGTCCGAATCCCGGACCAAGCCATTGTAAGCAGACCGACCACCGTTGCGTGTCAGTGGTGTCTCCCCGGCACGCGAACTTGGCTGATGAGGAGCAGTCCTAGTCCTCCAGGTCCACCTCGCGGACCATGTCGGCGCCAATGCCCGCCTTGATGGCTTCCAGTACCTGCTGCGGAACAGAACTGTCGATGGTCAGGAGCGCAAGCACCTGGCCCCCCTCGGTCTGGCGTGCAACCTGCATGCCGCCGATATTGATGTTGTTCATGCCCAGGATGTGGCCGATGGTGCCAATGACACCGGGACGGTCCGCGTAGGCCACCACCACCAAGTGCTCACTGATGGGAATTTCCACGTCATAGCCGTTGACGCCAACGAGCTTCTCCACTTGCTTGGGTCCGGTCAAGGTACCGGCAACGGAGATCTGGGAACCGTCGCTGAGCGCACCACGGATCGTGAGGACGTTGCGGTAGTCCTCGGCGTCCGGGGTGGTGATCAGGCGGGTATTAATTCCGCGCTGCTCTGCGATGACAGGTGCGTTGACGTAGGAGACCTGCTCCGTGACGACATCGGCGAAGACGCCCTTCAAGGCAGCGAGCTCAAGCACCTTGACGTCCAGTGCGGCAATCTCGCCAGCAACCTCGACGTCGATCTGGGTCAGCGACGCATGGGTCAGCGCCGTGAAGATCCGGCCGAGCTTTTCGATCAGCGGGATGCCCGGGCGGATGTCCGGAGCGATCACACCGCCTGCGACGTTCACGGCATCCGGCACAAGCTCGCCGGCAAGGGCAAGGCGTACGGACTTGGCCACCGAGACACCGGCCTTTTCCTGGGCCTCGTCCGTGGATGCGCCCAGGTGCGGGGTGACCACCACGTTGTCCAGTTCGAAGAAAGGCAGATCCGTGCTGGGTTCCTTGACGAAGACATCCACGCCGGCACCGGCAATCTGGCCTTCTTTCAGGGCGATGTAGAGGGCTTCCTCATCTACCAGGCCGCCACGTGCCACGTTGATGACGTAGGCCGTTTCCTTCATCTTGCGGAAGGCGTCGGCACCAAGCATGCCCACCGTCTCGGGCGTCTTGGGCATGTGAATGGTGATGAAGTCGGAGTTTTCCAGGAGTTCATCCAGGGTGACCAGCTTGACCCCGAGCTGTGCGGCACGAGCGGCCGTGATGTAGGGGTCGTACGCCAGGATCTCGGTTTCGAACCCCTGAAGGCGGGCTGCCACGAGGGCGCCGATACGGCCGAGGCCGATGATGCCGATCTTCTTCTCGAAGAGTTCGATGCCGGTGTACTTGGAACGCTTCCACTCACCGTTCTTCAGCGCGGAGCTCGCCTGGGGAATGTGGCGGGCGAGGCTCAGGATGTGGCCGACCGTCAACTCGGCTGCTGAAACGATGTTGGACGTCGGTGCGTTGACGACCATGACACCGGCCTGCGTTGCGGACTTGATGTCCACGTTGTCCAGTCCCACGCCGGCCCGGGCGATGACCTTAAGGTTCTTCGCAGCGGCAATGGCTTCGGCATCAACCTGGGTAGCCGAGCGAACCAGGATTGCGTCGACGTCGGCGATGGCGGACAGCAGCTGGGAACGGTCGGCGCCGTCGGTTTGGCGGATTTCAAAGTCCGGGCCCAATGCCTCGACGGTGGCGGGTGAAAGTTCCTCAGCGAGGAGGACGACGGGTTTGGTGGCTGACACGGGGTGGCACCTTACTTTGGACAACTTTGGGACAGTACTGGACAAGGAGCGGATGCGGGGCCCGGACACGACGCCGGGACCAGCCCAGAATATCGAACCTGGACAGGGATTCCGGTGCCGGTGAACGATGTTACGGCCTGGTTGAGGTTGTTGTGAAGAATTTCACAGGACGCTGTGTTGGGAGGAGCGGCTGCGAAACAGCGACGCCCGCCCGGCTTTGTTCGCCGGACGGGCGTCGGTTTCAGTGCCTAAGGCACTGGGCAAAACGTCAGCGGGCTGCGGAGCCTTCAACGTAGTCCTGGTCCTGCTGCTGCCAGGAGAACAAGGAACGCAGCTCGCGGCCAACCTCTTCGATCGGGTGCTGCTCTGCCTTGGCACGCAGTTCCTTGAACTCGACGGCGCCGTTGTCCTGGTCCTCGATGAAGCGCTTGGCGAAGGCACCACTCTGGATGTCCGCGAGGACAGCCTTCATGTTTTCCTTCACCTCGGGAGTGATGACGCGGGGGCCGGAAACGTAGTCGCCGTACTCTGCGGTATCGGAGACGCTCCAGCGCTGCTTGGCGATGCCACCTTCCCACATGAGGTCAACGATGAGCTTGAGCTCGTGAAGGACCTCGAAGTAGGCGATCTGCGGCTGGTAGCCGGCTTCGGTGAGGGTTTCGAAGCCGTACTGGACCAGCTGGGAAACGCCGCCACAAAGGACGGACTGCTCGCCGAAGAGGTCCGTTTCGGTTTCTTCGGTGAAGGTGGTCTTGATGACACCGGCGCGGGTGCCACCGATGGCCTTGGCGTAGGACTTGGCCAGCTCCCACGCGGAACCGGATGCGTCCTGCTCAACAGCGATGATGTCCGGGATGCCGCGGCCGGCTTCGAACTCGCGGCGCACGGTGTGGCCCGGAGCCTTCGGAGCGATCAGGATGACGTCGACGCCTGCAGGGGGCTCGATGTAGCCGAAGCGGATGTTGAAGCCGTGGGCGAAGGCGAGTGCCTTGCCTTCGGTCAGCTTGTCCTTGATGGAGTCGTTGTAGATCGAGCGCTGGTGCTGGTCCGGCGCGAGGATCATGATGACGTCGGCCCATTCAGCGGCGTCGGCAACGTTCTTGACCGTGAAGCCGGCATCCTCTGCCTTGGCGGTCGACTTCGACCCTTCCTTCAGCGCGATAACAACCTCGACGCCGGAATCGCGCAGGTTCAGTGCGTGCGCGTGGCCCTGGGAACCGTAGCCGACGATGGCAACCTTGCGGCCCTGGATGATCGACAGGTCTGCGTCGTCGTCGTAGAACATTTCAGTCACTTGCGTAACTCCTCTTGAGTGGTTTCTGGATATTGATGTGGTGCTGCGGTACTGGACGCAACGCTCGGCATGGCATGCTAACGCGGCCTATGCCTGTTTCCTACGCGGAGCGGAGCGCCCTGTCACTCATGGAGCGGGATCCCCGTCCAACGGCCAGGGTGCCGGACTGCACGATTTCACGGATGCCGAACGGCTCGAGCACTGAAAGCAGTGCGGCGAGCTTCTCGGGGGTACCGGTTGCCTCGATCACCAACGAGTCTGTAGACACGTCGACGACGGCGGCACGGAACAGGTCTGCAGCTTGGGTTACCTGCAGGCGTGTCGCGGCATCCGCACGTACCTTGACCAGGATGTGGTCGCGTTGTACGGAAGATTCGGAAGTCAACTCAACGATCTTGATCACATTGATCAACTTGTTGAGCTGCTTGGTGACCTGCTCGATGAGGTCGCCGTCGGCATCGACGACCACCGTCATGCGGGACATGCCGGGAACCTCGGTGGGTCCCACAGCCAGTGAATTGATGTTGAACGCGCGCCGGGCGAAGAGGCTGGCTACGCGGGTCAGCACGCCGGGCTTGTCTTCGACCAGAACGGACAGTGTGTGGCGGCTCATGCCTAGTCCTCCTCTTCCCATTCCGGGGTCATATTGCGGGCAACCTGGATCTGGTCATTGCTGACACCTGCCGGCACCATTGGCCACACCATCGAGTTGGGGCTGACGACAAAGTCGATCACGACGGGGCGGTCGTTGATTTCGAGTGCCTTCTGGATGGTGGCATCGATGTCTTCGTCCCGTTCACAACGCAGTGCGGCACAACCATAGGCGTCCGCCAGCTTGACGAAGTCCGGAATGCGGACGGTGTCGTGGCCGGTGTTCAGATCCGTGTTCGAGTAACGGCCTTCGTAGAACAGTGTCTGCCATTGGCGGACCATGCCCAGCGAGGAGTTGTTGATAATGGCAACCTTGATCGGGATGTTGTTGATGGCGCAGGTGGCCAGTTCCTGATTGGTCATCTGGAAGCAGCCGTCGCCGTCAATGGCCCAGACCACGCGGTCCGGTTCGCCGACCTTGGCACCCATTGCTGCCGGAACCGAGTATCCCATGGTTCCGGCTCCACCGGAGTTCAGCCAGGCGTGGGGGCGCTCGTACTTGATGAACTGCGCAGCCCACATCTGATGCTGGCCAACGCCGGCCACATAGATACCTTCCGGACCTGTGAGTTCGCCGATGCGCTTGATCACGCGCTGCGGTGCCGTCAGTCCGTCCTCGGGCTCAGTCCAACCCAAGGGATAGGTGTCGCGCAGGTTGCCCAGGAACGCCCACCATGCGTCCAGGTCCGGTGCACCGCTCTGCTCGAACTGCGTCTTCACGGCTTCGGTCAGTTCCGGAATGATCTCCTTCACCGAACCGACGATCGGAACATCGGCCGTCCGGTTCTTGGAGATTTCCGCGGGATCGATGTCCGCGTGGATCACCTTGGCGAAGGGAGCAAATGTCTTCAACACCCCTGTAACACGGTCATCGAACCGGGCACCGAGGGTAATGAGGAGGTCTGCCTGCTGCAAGGCGGTGACTGCAGATACGGAACCGTGCATGCCGGGCATTCCAACATGAAGCGGGTGTGAGTCCGGGAAAGCGCCGCGGGCCATCAGCGTAGTGACTACCGGCGCTCCGGTTGCCAGAGCCAATTCCATGAGTTCTGCAGAGGCGTGTCCCTTGACTACACCGCCGCCCACATAGAGAACAGGCTTGCGGGAGGCTGCGATCAGCTTGGCAGCCTCGCGGACCTGCTTGCTGTGACCACGGACCACAGGACGGTAGCCCGGCAGGTCAACCTTGGGCGGCCACGAGAACGTCATCTGGCCTACCTGGGCGTCCTTGGCAATGTCAACCAGGACGGGTCCCGGGCGGCCGGTGGAAGCAAGATGGAAGGCTTCGGCCATGACATGCGGGATGTCGTTGGGGTCGGTTACCAGGAAGGAGTGTTTGGTGATGGGCATGGTGATGCCCACGATGTCCGCTTCCTGGAACGCGTCCGTCCCAATGACGCCACTGGCGACCTGGCCGGTAATGGCTACCATCGGCACGGAGTCCATGTGGGCGTCCATGATGGCGGTAACGAGGTTGGTGGCACCGGGTCCCGAGGTGGCGATGCAAACGCCAACCCGTCCGGTAACCATGGCGTAGCCTTGCGCGGCGTGGCCGGCTCCCTGTTCGTGACGGACCAGGATGTGATTCATGCTGGAGGCCATCAAGGGGTCGTAGGTGGGCAGGATCGCGCCACCGGGCAAACCGAAAATATCGTCCACGCCGAGTTCTTCGAGCGAACGGACAATTGCTTGCGAGCCGGTCATCACCGTTGGGGGTACAACGTTGTTCGGCCCAAGTACAGGAGAGAGAGGTGCAGCAGTGTCGACGACGACGGCCTCAGCCGTACGGTCGACCTTTTCCGGAGCCTTTGGGGCTCCAGCGGACTTTGCAGCCATCAGCGAGGGGCTGATCGGCGATCCTTTGCTCATCGGACTCTTCCTTTGTGGATCTTCAATTGATGGGTCTTGCTTCGGGGAATAAAAAAACCCCTCAGCCTTCCGGCTTTTCGAGGGGTTGCGCGTGACAGTTCGTTACCAGTCGGGCTAAGCCACGCGCTTGGTAAGTACGACGACGCCGACGGTAACGAATGAGATCATGCGTTCAGTGTTCCCTCTAAGTGAGATACGTGTCAATTGACCCCTATCGTATCTCACCATATGGACAGTGGTGTCCGTCTGCCGGACTCCCCCACCCAAAGGTTGGGGAGTCCGGGTCAGGCATCAGCCGCAGTAAGCTCCGGTCGAGGCGCTGTGGACCAACTTTGCGTACTTGGCCAATACACCCTTGGTGAACTTCGCCGGCAGGGGCTCCCAGCCAACCTTGCGGGCTTCAAGCTCAGCTTCGTCCACCAGGAGGTCGAATGAACGCGCAGCGATGTCCACACGAATGCGGTCGCCGTCCTGGACGAAGGCGATGGGACCGCCGTCGACCGCTTCAGGCGCAACGTGTCCAATGCACAAACCGGTGGTACCGCCGGAGAAGCGGCCATCGGTCAGCAGCAGCACATCCTTGCCCAGTCCGGCGCCCTTGATGGCGCCGGTGATCGCAAGCATTTCGCGCATGCCCGGACCACCCTTGGGTCCTTCATAGCGAATGACCACGACGTCGCCCTTGTGGATCTCACCATTGTCCAGTGCGTTAAGGGCCCCTTGCTCGCGCTCGAAGACGCGGGCCGTGCCCTCGAAGACGTCGGCGTCGAAGCCGGCACTCTTCACCACAGCCCCTTCCGGAGCCATGGTGCCGTGCAGGATGGTGATGCCACCGGTCTTGTGGATGGGGTTGTCCAGCGCCCGAAGGATTTTGCCGTCAAGATCCGGCGGGTTGATCGAGGCAAGGTTCTCGGCGAGCGTCTTGCCTGTGACGGTAAGGCAGTCACCGTGCAGCAGCCCGGCGTCCAGAAGCGCTTTCATGATGACCGGCACGCCGCCGATCTTGTCCACGTCAGTCATGACGTAGCGGCCGAAGGGCTTCAGGTCACCGAGGTGCGGGATTTTGTCGCCAATGCGGTTGAAGTCATCCAGGGTCAGTTCAACCTCGGCTTCGCGCGCAATGGCGAGCAAGTGCAGGACTGCGTTGGTGGATCCGCCGAACGCCATGGTGACCGCGATGGCATTTTCGAATGCCTTCTTGGTCATGATGTCGCGGGCGGTGATTCCGAGGCGAAGCAGGTTCACCACGGCTTCGCCGGACTTGCGTGCAAAGTCATCGCGACGGCGGTCTGCCGAGGGCGGAGCGGCGGAACCCGGGAGGGACATGCCCAGCGCCTCGCCAATGCAGGCCATGGTGTTGGCCGTGTACATACCGCCACAGGCGCCTTCGCCGGGACAAATGGCTTTTTCGATGCGGGTGAGGTCCTCCATGCTCATCTTGCCTGCTGCACAGGCGCCGACAGCCTCGAAGGCATCAATGAGCGTGACTTCCTTCTCCGAGCCGTCCTCGAGCTTGACCCATCCGGGCATGATCGATCCGGCGTAGAGGAAGACGGAGGCAAGGTCCAGCCGGGCCGCAGCCATGAGCATGCCTGGAAGGGACTTGTCGCAACCAGCCAGGAGAACCGAGCCATCGATGCGCTCGGCCTGCATCACGGTTTCGACAGAGTCCGCGATGACCTCGCGGGAAACGAGCGAGAAGTGCATGCCCTCGTGGCCCATGGAAATACCGTCCGAGACGGAGATGGTGCCGAACTGCATAGGGAATCCACCACCGGCGTGGACGCCTTCCTTGGCGCCCTGCGCAAGACGGTTGAGGGAAAGGTTGCAGGGGGTAATTTCATTCCACGAACTGGCGACGCCAATTTGCGGTTTGGCGAAGTCGTCATCCCCCATCCCCACCGCACGGAACATGCCACGCGCGGGCGCGGCGTGAATTCCGTCGGTTACGACCCTGCTGCGGGGCTTGATGTCCGGTTTGGTATCTGTCGCATTTTGGGTGGCGTCGCTCATGGTCCAAAGTCTATGTGTCAGCGGCAGCAGCCCACGACGTAATCGAGCCGGGTTAAGCACGAAGAGAAGAATATTTCCTCGTCGCCGGCGAAAATCCCGCCATTTCCGTGAAGTCGCCAACTGCATCACAACCAGGGTTGGACGGCCCCTAACGCTGGACACCCCATTTGCAGCCACGTAACGTCGGAAATACCACTAACTGCACCCTGTGAGCAGAAGGGCCTCACCATGGACTGGTTGATTTGGGTCATTGTTATTGTGCTGATCGTCGCGATTGTTTGGTGGCTCCTGAGCCGCAACAACGCCAGGAATTCCTCAACTGCACCATTGGGCACTGCCTCTGGCACCGGGGCTCCCGGGCGGCCGGGCACTGCCGCACCCGCTGCCATGGAACCCAGCGACACGATGTCGATGCCCGATACAGCCGCGGCGGTGGCTGGCGTAGCGGGCCTGGCTGGGGTTACGAATATGGGGAAGGCAGCCTCTGAGGGCAGCGGCCCCGTCGAATCCAGTATGGAATCGCGCGTCGAAACCGAAGCTGCCGGTGGACCGCCGGTGGACGAACCTGTCATTGAAACGCCCGAGGTCGACGAACCAGTGGTCGATGAACCAGTGGTGGACACGGATGCGCAGGTCACTGCCGGGGATGTGGATGACTGGGAGGCTGCCGGAACGCCGGCTTCTGCACCCACGGCGGCCGAGCCCGCAGTTTCCGAGCCCGCAGTTTCCGAGCCTGCAGTGGCGGAGCCCGTAGTTTCCAAACCAGCAGTTTCTGAATCCGCTGAGGGAGTGACCGCGGATGACGTTGCGCGCGCCGATGACGCCCCCAAGGTGGACGAGCCAGCAGCCAACGCCGCAGATAAGGCTGAGTGGGAATCCTCGTGGACGGATGCAAGCGGCACTGCCGTCCACCATCACGAATACACGGATCAACACTCGGCCACGCTGGCGGGGGCGGAAACCGCGGCAGCTGAAACGGACGACGACGATTCAACTGCACCAACGGGCCATCTCGCCGCCGAGCATCCATATGGGGTTGGCTCAGCAGGAGCCGCGGCAGACGGCAGTGGCCCAGAGGGCTACCCGGTGAAGGCCGACGCTTCGACCATGACCTATCACGACGAAGATACCGCCGGCTACGCCGAAGCCACCGCGGATGTGTGGTTTGAATCGGCCGCTCATGCGGAAGCGGCCGGGTTCCGCCCTCCTCCACGGAACAGGCACTGAACTCCTCGGAACAGGCTGGTTGATGCCCGCCCGGACCGCAGTCCTGCTTCCGGCCGCTTTTTTACTGGCGGCTCTGCTGTCAGCTTGCACGGGTAGTCCGTCGTCGCCAGGTTCGGCCGCCACGCCTGACGGCTCCATCGGTTCCAGCGTCCCCGTGTCGCCAGGGACGGGCACCACCTCCGGGTTGGCACCACCTGCTGTTCCACAAAAACTGGAGGTACAGCAAAAGCTCGACGCCGGCCTGCAGCTGCCGTGGTCCGTCGTCTTCCTGCCGGACGGCACAGCCATCGTGTCAGAACGCGATTCGGCCCAGGTCAAAAGCATTCGTGACAGCCGGACAACGACCATCGGCGAGGTTGCCGGCGTCGAACCTGGTGGTGAAGGCGGGCTTCTGGGACTTGCCCTGTCTCCTGCCTTCGCCAGTGACCGTTGGCTTTACGCCTATTTCACGTCAGCCACCGATAACCGGATCGCCAGAATGCGCTTGTCGGAAGAGCCGGGAGGCACTTTGCGGCTTGGCGGCCCCGAGGTGGTCTTTTCCGGCATCTCAAAGGCTTCAACCCATAACGGCGGCCGGATCCGTTTTGGCCCCGACGGATTCCTGTATGTGGGCACCGGCGATTCGCAGCGCCGGGAACAACCGCAGGATACACACGCCTTGGGCGGAAAGATCCTGCGGCTGACTCCCGAAGGACACCCCGCTCCGGGCAACCCGTTCGGCGAGAACCCCGTCTATAGCTATGGACACCGGAATGTTCAGGGTTTGGCGTGGGACAGCGAAGGAAGGTTGTGGGCCAGCGAGTTTGGTCCGGACGTGGACGACGAACTGAACCTGATTACCCCTGGTGGCAACTATGGCTGGCCAACAGTGACAGGAGCCCCGGGCCGCAGCGGGTTCATTGATGCCAAGGTTGTTTGGCCTTCAACCTCTGACGCGTCGCCCAGCGGATTGGAAATTGCCGACGGCGTGGCCTACACCGGCGCCCTTCGCGGCCAACGGCTTTGGGCCATCCCCCTCAACGGCGACAAGGCGGGTTCGCCTGTGGCTTACTTCACAGGCGAGTATGGTCGACTGAGGGACGTCGCCAAGGCTCCCGACGGGACGTTATGGGTCCTCAGCAACAACAGAAACCCTGATTTTGCGCTGATTTTGAGGCCCTCTTCGTGAACCTGCAACCCTTGGCGCCGCCGATTTCCCTCATCCGCCGAAGTCGTGTAGAGTTACATGTCGTTGCGGAGATCGCCGAGGGAACAAAAGCCCCCGGGTTTGGTCGAAATCAACAGCTGCACCTCTAGCTCAACTGGCAGAGCAATTGACTCTTAATCAATGGGTTCCGGGTTCGAGTCCCGGGGGGTGCACCAAGGAAAGGCCTTGGAGTGATATTCACTCCAAGGCCTTTTTTCGTTGCCTTCTTGCGCTCGAACACTACTCTTCGTGGAATGCATCACGCTGGGATAATTCTGGTTAGCGGCCGTCAAAAAGTGGTGTAGAGTTATCTGTCGTTGCGGACGTCAATGGAGAATATGACTCCTTCATATTGGCCGAAACAATAGCTGCACCTCTAGCTCAACTGGCAGAGCAATTGACTCTTAATCAATGGGTTCCGGGTTCGAGTCCCGGGGGGTGCACAGAATAGGAAAGGCTCCGGATCGTTGCTACGATCCGGAGCCTTTCCTGCTTCCTGAGGCCTTTCCTGCTTTCCCACGCCCGGGAAATTCGTCACCGGCGAGGGTAAGGGAATAAGTCAGCCCGTTCGGGCGGGCGGGCCTCAAACCTGCGGGTTGATGTCCCCCGCCGTGCGGTCAAGCGCGGGCATACCGGCAAGTCCCCGGACCACGATCTTGAGTTCGTCGCGCAGCCGGGCGGTATCGACCTCAACCAGGGCGAGCACGTCCTGCTCAAGCCGCACTGCTTCGGCCAAAGCTGCTGAGCCGGCGTCCGTGAGCGTCACAACGTGACTGCGGCGATCCGAGTCGCTGCGCTGACGACTGACATGCCCGTGCAGCTCAAGCCTTGAAAGAGTAGTGCCCATGGTCTGCGCCTTGACCCTGGCAACTTCAGCCAAAGCAGCCTGCGTAATGGGCCCTTTCGCAGCAAGGACTTCCATGGCGATCACGCCGGCATGCGTCAGTCCGATGTTCTTCAATTTTTCATTCCATGAGATTTCCACGAGTCGCGCAGCCGTTGAAAGCAATCGCGTGGTGGGCCATCTCTCCATATCTGGCATGCCGACAGTATATGCGCGTGGAAGCTGTTGCCGTTGGTTCTGGCCACTAAGCTGGGGAGTCGCGAACGTTAGCAAGGAGCAAATTATGGCGGAACGTCTTATTCCCGGTGATGTAGCCCCGGACTTCACACTTCAAGACCAAGATGGCAACGACGTCAGTCTTTCGGACTTCCGTGGACGGAAGGTCATTGTCTACTTTTATCCGGCAGCATCTACACCCGGCTGCACCAAGGAGGCCTGTGATTTCCGGGACAACCTCGCGTCCCTCCAGACTTCGGGTTATGAAGTAGTGGGAGTCTCTCCAGATTCCGTGAAAGCCCTGGCCAAGTTCGCTGGGGAAGAACAGCTGACGTTCCGCATACTCTCGGACGCAGAGCATTCGGTGGCCGAGGCCTATGGCGCCTGGGGCGAGAAAAAGAATTATGGTCGGACCTACATGGGCCTCATCCGTTCAACGATCGTGGTGGATCCCGACGGAAAGGTCCACCTCGCCCAGTACAACGTCAGAGCCACAGGGCACGTCGCCAAGCTTCGCCGCGACCTCAAACTCGACAAGTAGCGGGTACACTGGAGGCCGGAAGAAGGCTCCGGTCAGCCCATAGGGCAGTCCAGTGGCCAGCCAGCGCGAGTGGTGAAATTGGCAGACACGCAGGATTTAGGTTCCTGTGCCTTCGGGCGTGGGGGTTCAAGTCCCCCCTTGCGCACAGCAGTTGGAACAACACGTCAGTTGGAGCAACACGACGGCAACACAGTGGTGAAGAACCACGGATTCTTCAAACACCCCCGGTTCGTTGAGCATTTCATTCGGACCGGGGGTGTTCTTTCCTCAAGCAGACGGGGACCATGCCCCGCAACGCGCCGGAACCGGCACCGGGGGCGTTCAACTAGACTGGAATGCGGTCTGGCCGAAGCCGGCCACAGCACTTCCGACCGGCTTGAGGGGACAAGAGTGGCAAGCAGCAAGATACGGCGGCTGGGAATACTGTTCACGGCAGTCCTCGTGATTTTGGGACTGGCATCATGTACCGGAACGCCGGGGCCCGCAGCGTCATCATCGGTAAGCAGCACGCCAGCCGCGGAGCCGACGGCTACCTTTAATTTCGGTACAGCATCCATGCCGTTGGGCCTTGACCCGGCAATGACAGCAGATTCGGAGTCGTACCGCGTAACCCGCCAGGTCCTTGAGGGGCTTGTAGGCGTCGACGGCACCACCGGGCAGACTACCCCCCTGCTCGCCACGGAATGGAAAGACAGCAACAACGGGCTGAGCTACGACTTCAAGCTCCGTGAAAAAGTAACCTTCCATGATGGAACGCCGTTCGATGCCGCCGCAGTTTGCGCCAACTTCAACCGCTGGTTTACGTTTCCCGCCGACCTGAGGAAACAAGCGCCCGGGATCTCCTTCCAAAGTGTTTTCAAGGCCTATTCGGACGAGCCAGTGTTTTCGATCTTCAAGGACTGCAAGGTTGTTTCCGCCAGCAACGTCCAGATCAACCTCACCCGACCGTTCACAGGTTTCCTGCAGGCCCTGACGCTGCCTGCCTTTGCGATATCCTCCCCCACCGCCTTGGAAGGGCAGAAGGCCAACCTCCTGGACAAGGTGCAAAATGGCCAGGCAGTGTCCGCCTACGCCAGCCATCCGGTGGGGACAGGTCCTTACGCATTCACTGCCTGGGACGAACACAAGATCACGTTGGCCAGCTATAAGGGCTACTGGGGCAACAGGGGCCAAATCGGCGTTATCAACTTCATTCCTTATGACCACGCCGAAACGCGCCAGCAAGCGCTCATGGACGGCAAGATCGACGCCTACGATCTGGTGACGTCCGGAACCTTTGATCAACTGGTCAAAAAGGGCGTCCAGATCATCCAGCGTGACCCGTTCTCGGTGATGTACCTCGGCATGAACCAAGCGGTTGCACCCTTGGACAAGCTGGAGGTCCGCCAAGCCATCGAGATGGCTATTGACAAGGAATCGCTCATCCGCAGGTTCTTCATAGACAACACGGCGCAGGCTTCACAATTTGTTCCCCCGAAGCTCAGTGGTTTCAACAACAACGCCCCGTCGTTGGGATACAACCCGGACAAGGCGAAGGAGCTTCTGGAGAAGGCCGGCTACAAAGGCGAGGAACTGAAGTTCTACTATCCGCTTAACGCCACACGGGCCTACATGCCCACGCCAGAGAAGATCTACGCCGAGATCAGCCGCCAGCTGGTCGCCGTAGGCATCAACATCAAGCCGGTTCCCGTGGACTGGGAGGACGGCTATCTGCAAAAGGTACAGTCCCCTGGCGACCACGCCCTGCACCTCCTGGGCTGGAATGGCTCCTATGCGGATGCTGACAACTTCCTGGGCCCGCTTTTCGGAGAGGCCAGGGGTGAGTTCGGATATACGGATTCGGAAGTTTTCCACAAGATCGAGCGGGCCCGCGCCCTGCCCGACGGCGATGACCGCAACACCCTGTACCAGTCCATCAATGCCGAGATAGCGGCGTCGGTACCGGCCGTGCCCATAGCCTTCCCTATCTCTGCGTTGGCCCTGTCCGACAAGGTGGAAAGCTACCCCGCTTCACCTGTCCTCAACGAAGTTTTCACAAACGTCCGCTTAAAGCCTTGACGATTCCCTGTAATTTCAGTATTGCGTCTTCCCGGGGATATTCTGTGACAGCCAGTGCCGCCGCTAACGGAGATTGATCGTGACCTTCATTTCCAAGACTCAACATGCCGACGTCGTCCTTATTGGCGGCGGAATCATGAGTGCCACCCTTGGTGCGTTCATCAAGCAACTCGAACCCACCTGGACCATCTCCCTCTTTGAACGACTCGACGAAGCGGGACTCGAAAGCTCCGGACCATGGAACAACGCCGGCACCGGACATGCTGCGCTGTGTGAGCTTAACTACTCCCCCGCGGCCAAGGACGGCTCCGTGGATCCTTCCAAGGCCATCCACATCAATGAGCAGTTCCAGCTCTCGCGCCAGTTCTGGTCCCATCTGGTGGACAGCAATGTCATTGGCTCCCCCAAGGGCTTCATCAACACTGTTCCGCACATGAGCTTCGTCATCGGCGATGATCACGCGAACTTCCTGAAGACCCGGTACGAGGCCCTCAAGCCCAACACGCTGTTCCGCAGCATGGAATACACCGAGGACCAAGACAAGATCGCCAAGTGGGCGCCCCTCATCGTCAAGGGCCGGGACCGCAAGCAGCGCGTTGCCGCCACCCGCGCGGCGGAAGGCACCGACGTCGATTTCGGCGCGCTGACGCGTGAACTGACCGGCTACCTGCGGGACAGCGGCGCCGAGGTCAACTTTGGTCACGACGTCACCAACATCCATCGTGCATCAGGCGGCGGTTGGGATCTTTCCCTCAAACACCCCAAATCAGGTGAGCACGGCCGCATCCACGCCAAGTTCGTCTTCGTGGGCGCCGGTGGTGGCGCACTCCACCTGCTTCAGGCCTCGGGCATTCCGGAAAGCAAGGGTTATGGCGGATTCCCCGTCTCCGGCCAGTTCTTCCGCTGCACAGACGAGTCCATCACCTCGCAGCACAGCGCCAAGGTCTATGGCCAGGCATCCGTTGGCGCCCCACCCATGTCCGTCCCCCACTTGGATACCCGGTTTGTTGAGGGCAAGCGTTCCCTCCTCTTTGGTCCGTACGCTGGTTTCTCCACGAACTTCCTGAAGACCTCCAGCTACCTGGACCTCCCGCTGTCCATCCGCCCGGGGAATATCATTCCGATGCTGGCAGTGGCCAAGGACAATATGGACCTCACTGCGTACCTCATCAAAGAGGTGGCCAAACGCCACGAGGCGAAGGTGGAGTCCTTGCGTGAGTACTACCCCGAGGCCGTTGGCGGTGATTGGGAGCTGATCACTGCAGGCCAGCGTGTCCAGATCATCAAGAAGCACCCGCAAAAGGGCGGCATCCTGCAGTTCGGCACGGAGGTCATCGCGTCCCGCGATGGTTCCATCGGCGCCCTTCTGGGTGCGTCTCCGGGAGCTTCCACTGCTGTTCCGATCATGATTGAACTGCTGCAGAAGACGTTCCCCAAGAACTTCAAGGGTTGGCAGTCCAAGCTCAAAGACATGATGCCGGGCTATGGCGTGAAGCTTAACGAGAACCCTGAGCTTGCCGCCGAGCTTGAGGCAAGCACTGCACGGTCATTGCAACTGGAAGTGGCCAACGCCCTCCAGGGCTAGGCCGGCCGGGGCTGCGGCCGGGTTCCCGTCAGCCGAATTGTTCCGTAGATCTCAGGAGACTATGTAATGTTCCGCCTGGCCACTTTGTCCCTGGGAAACCGTGCCCTGATCGCGCTGATCACCGTCTTTGCGGCGGTGTTCGGCGTGATCACCATGGGCTCGCTCAAGCAGGAACTTATTCCGTCGATCGAGTTCCCGCAGATCACCGTCATCACGTCCATGCCGGGCGCTTCTCCCGAAGTAGTGGACAAGCAGCTGAGCAGGCCCCTTGAGACGGCCCTGAACAGCGTCGAGGGACTTGAGTCCACCACCTCCACATCCCGCAACGGTGTTTCGCAGATCACCATGGTGTTCACGTACGGCTCCAACCTTGACCGTGCACGGAACCAGATCGACCGCGCGATTTCCAACGCCAAACGTGTGCTTCCGGCCGACGTCGAACCGCAATCCATTGCCGGCAACATCAGCGACTTTCCCATCGTGTTCCTGGCTGTCTCCTCTGACAAACCGCTCAGCGAACTCAATGCCGACCTCCAGCGCTTGAGCGTTCCCCGGCTGCAAAAGATCGACGGCGTCCGCGGCGCCGATCTGACTGGCGGCTCCAAGCAGCACATCCTGATCCAGCCCCGCCCTGCCGATCTTGCGGCGAAGGGTGCGTCCATCCAGTCGATCAGCAGCGCACTGAAGAACAACGGCACGCTGGTTCCGGTGGGCACCATAGAGGACCAGGGCAAAACCCTGTCCCTGCAACTGGGCAGCCCGGTTGATTCCCTGGACGTCATCAAGGGCTTGCCGATATCGGGCGCCAAGGATTCCGCCACCATCGGAACTGTGGCTGATGTCATCATCGAGGACGATCCCGCCACGTCCATCACGCGCACAAATGGCAAGCCAACGCTGGCGCTGTCAGTCACCAAGAAGCCCGAAGGCGACACTGTGGCGATTTCGCACGCGGTGCGGGATGCACTTGCGCCGATGGAAGCAGAGTTGGGGAACAATGCTGCGTTCACTCCCGTCTTCGACCAGGCTCCCTTCATAGAGAAGTCCATCAAGGACCTCACCACCGAAGGGCTCCTTGGCCTGGGATTTGCCGTCGCTGTCATCCTGGTCTTCCTGATGTCCGTGCGGTCCACGCTGGTTACCGCCGTGTCCATCCCCCTTTCCCTCCTGATCACGTTCATTGGCATTTCCGCCACGGGCTACTCGTTGAACATCCTCACACTCGGTGCGCTCACCATCGCCATTGGCCGCGTCGTTGATGATTCGATCGTGGTGATTGAAAACATCAAGCGCCACTTGAGTTATGGCGAGCACAAGCTGGCCGCCATCCTGACCTCCATCCGGGAAGTTGCCGGCGCTATCACTGCGTCCACCCTGACCACAGTGGCCGTCTTCCTGCCCATCGCGTTCGTGGGCGACCTGGCAGGCGAGTTGTTCCGGCCCTTTGCCCTGACGGTAACCATCGCCCTGTTGTCATCCTTGCTGGTTTCCCTCACGATCGTTCCCGTCCTGGCTTACTGGTTCCTTCCCTCGCCCCGCCAAGATCCCGAAGCATCAATGACGCCCAACGAGGCTGCAGCGAAGGCCCGGGAGGCCGAAAAGCGGAGCAGGCTCCAGCGAGGTTACTTGCCTATCCTCGCGAAGACGCAGAAACACCCCATCCTCACTTTGTCTGCGGCGGCCTTGGTGCTGGTGGCAACGCTGGCGGTATCACCGCTGCTTGCCACAGACCTGCTGGGAAGATCCGGCGAGAACAGCATGACAGTGCGCCAGGTCCTTCCGGCAGGAACCAGCCTGGAGGCCACCAGCGCTGAAGCCACCAAGGTGGAGGACATGCTCCGAGGCATGGAGGGCATCAAAGACGTCCAGGTGACGTCCGGTAACGCCCAGTCTGGCTTCGCCGCGCTAACGTCAACGGGCTCCTCCAACTCGACCTTCACGATCGTTACGGACGAGAAAGCGAACCAGAAGAAGCTTCAGGATGATGTCCGCTCCAAGCTCCAGGGTGCCACAGGCAAGATCAGTGTGGGTTCGCAGCAGGGCGGATTTGGCACATCATCCACGGTGGACATCACCATCAAGGCCGCAAATTCGGCTGACCTCCAGTCTGCAAGTGACGCCATGGTCAAGGCGATGCAGGACGTTCCCGGCAGCACCGAGGTGTCCACCAACCTCGCCGCGAACCAGTCCGTAGTCCAAGTGCGCGTGGATCGCGCGAAGGCCGTGGCAGCCGGCCTGACGGAGGAACAAGTGGGTGCCTTCCTGGCATCGACCGTCAGCCCGGTCCCCGCAGGGACGGTACGCATCGAGACCAACGACTACCCCGTCCAGATTGGAAAGGGAACACGCTTCACCAGCATCACCGCGGTCCGTGCACTCCCACTCCCGACGGCGCGTGGTCCTGTGACGCTGGAGAGTATCGCCACCGTCGAACAAGTCGACACGCCTGTGTCCATCACAAGCAGCAACGGTCAGCGGACCGCAAAGGTAACCGTGACGCCGTCGGGGTCCAACTTGGGCAGCGTCAGCACCGAGGTGCAGAAGCGGCTGGCCTCCGTTGAGTTGCCTGCCGGCGTAACGGCAGCCGTTGGTGGTGCCACGACGCAGCAAGCGGAGTCCTTCCGCCAGCTTGGCTTGGCTCTCCTGGCTGCGATCGCGATCGTCTACGTGATTATGGTGGCTGCCTTCAAATCGTTGGTGCAGCCGTTGATCCTCCTGGTTTCTGTTCCCTTCGCCGCGACAGGCGCTGTGGGGTTGCTATTGGCTACGGGCGTTCCCCTGGGGTTGCCATCGCTGATTGGCATGCTGATGCTGGTCGGCATCGTGGTCACCAACGCAATCGTGCTGATCGACCTCATCAACCAGTACCGCAAACCCCACAACGGCACACCGGGCATGAGCGTGGCCGATGCCATTACCCACGGCGCCCGCCAACGCCTGCGGCCCATCCTGATGACGGCATTGGCCACAGTGTTCGCGCTGACCCCTATGGCCCTGGGCCTCACTGGTGGTGGAGGGTTCATTTCGCAGCCGCTGGCAATCGTCGTGATCGGTGGCCTGGTGTCCTCAACGGCGCTAACACTCATCCTGGTCCCCGTCCTTTACAAGCTGGTGGAGGGACGCCGGGAGAAAAAACAACTCCTGAAGCAGCTGCAGCACCGCCCCGAAGTCACGCCTGATAAGGGAAATGGCGGGAACGGCCACGACGACTTCGTCGACTGGACCACCGGCATGGTGCCCCGGGTGACGGGACGCCGGGCGGCGAACAACCCCGCGGAGTAGACCGCATAGACAGCCAACAGGGCCGGGAACAATTCCCGGCCCTGCCCTGTTACAGGCATTGATACATGCAAATGCATCTAGTTTGGGATACACTGTTTACAGAGCCCGGGACCACGGGCAGGGAGAAAGGCACATCATGCAGATCGGCGTATTCAGCGTCAGTGACATCACCACTGACCCCACCACGGGCCGCACGCCCACGGAGAACGAACGTATCAAGGCCTCCGTTGCCATCGCCAAAAAGGTCGAAGAAATCGGCATGGATGTCTACGCCATTGGCGAGCACCACAACCGTCCCTTCTTCTCATCCTCCCCCACCACCACCCTGGCCTACATCGCAGCCCAGACCGAGCGCATCACGCTGTCCACGGCCACAACCCTGATCACCACCAATGACCCGGTCAAGATCGCCGAGGACTTTGCGATGCTGCAGCATCTCTCCGATGGCAGGGTTGACTTGGTGCTTGGGCGCGGCAACACAGCGCCTGTATACCCCTGGTTCGGAAAGAACATCCAGGACGGGATCGAGCTGGCGATCGAAAACTACAGCCTGCTCCGCAAGCTGTGGGATGAAGATACGGTCAATTGGTCGGGCAAGTTCCGCACACCCCTGCAGAACTTCACATCTACACCGCGCCCCCTCGACGGCGTTGCCCCCTTCGTCTGGCACGGCTCCATCCGCACGCCGCAGATCGCCGAAGTAGCTGCCTACTACGGTGACGGCTTCTTCGCCAACAACATCTTCTGGCCCAAGGAGCACTACCAGCAGTTGATCGGCCTTTACCGTGAGCGCTACGAGCACTATGGCCACGGCACGGCAGACCAGGCAATCGTGGGCCTGGGTGGCCAGTTCTTCATGAGGAAGAACTCCCAGGACGCCGTCAAGGAGTTCCGCCCATACTTTGACAACGCACCGGTGTACGGTCACGGTCCTTCCTTGGAGGACTTCACCTCACAGACACCCCTGACCGTGGGCAGCCCGCAGGAAGTCATCGAGAAGACGCTCACCTTCCGTGAGTTCTTTGGCGACTACCAGCGGCAGTTGTTCCTGATCGATCACGCAGGTTTGCCCCTGAAGACCGTCCTGGAGCAGCTTGACCTCTTCGGCGAGGAAGTCCTTCCCGTGCTCCGTAAGGAATATGCTGCGTTGAAGCCGGCCAACGTGCCGGACGCGCCGACGCACGCTTCCCGCGTTGCTGCGGCCATGGAGGCCAGCGTCAACGAGTCCGCTCCAGCTGGAGCCCCGGGTCAGGAGGCCTGATGTCCAGCCCTTCGGCGTCCGCCGCCGTTCGCCTCGCCGCCGAGACGTGGGAGTCGCTGTTCCGCTCCCAGGTGGCGGTGATGCGGAAACTTCAATCAGGTCCGGCGTTCAAGTCCCTGCCCGTCAAGGAGTATGACGTCCTGTTCACGCTCTCGCGATGCCCTTCCGGTCAGCTGCGGTTGAACGAGATCAATGACAAAGTGCTGCTGAGCCAGTCCAGCCTGAGCCGTTTGGTGGACCGTCTGGAGAAGCGCGGTTTGGTGGAGCGGACAACAGCGCCCGACGACGGCCGTGGAGTGCTGCTGTCCCTCACCGAATCAGGCAGCGAGTTGCAGAAAACAATTGGTCGGGAACACGTGCGCGATATTGCCCAACTCGTCGGACCGGCGCTAACTGTCCAGGAGCAGCGGGAGCTGTTGCGGCTGACGGAGAAGCTGCGGGCCTCGGTGGCAGGACACCAGCCGATGCACGGGTAGGGGTGCCGGTCTCCGTCATCTCAGCGCAGGTCATCTCAGCGCAGGTCATCTCTCAGCGCAGGCGGACGAGCTGCCGTGGATCCTCCCTTGGGAGCTCACCGTTGACTGATGCACTGACCTTGAGGGTCTTCAGCGACAGGCTTCCACCCACTGTGGACAAGAAGGCTGTATCTGAAGAATCCCGTCCTGCCGTAATGCGAAGCATGGACTCGCGGGGCGCCAGCCCTGTGGGGTCGATGATGTGCCATTCATCGTCGATGTAGGCCTCTGCCACAGCGTGGAAGTCCATGGGGCTCAGACCGGGTGCATACACAGCCGCGAGGCGGGCGGGGACATCCTTGGACCTCAACAGGGCAATGGCCAAATGGGCGAAGTCACGGCATACACCCCGGCGGTGGAGAAGCGTCTCCACCGCCCCGTCGGTTCCTCGCGAGGATCCACTGACGTAGCGCAGCTCTCCATTGACCCAATCGCGGACAGCGTGGAGCAGTTCGGCCCCGCTGAGGCTGCCGAACTCGGCGTAAGAGGTGGGCAGCAACCGATCAGATTCGGCGTAGCGGCTCGGCCGGACGTACCGGATGAGTTCCATGGGAGAGGGTGTGTCGCGCTCTGCGAAGCCATGGACGGTTGCTTGGTAGTCAACCGTCACTTCGCTGGGCTCCGCGAATTCCATGTATTGGAAGCGGCCCCCGTGATCGTCGCAGAGTTCAGCGAAGGGAATCTCGTTCCCATCAAGAGTGATGGAGAGTGTTTCCGTCACTGACTCGTACCCCGGATTGTTGGCCACGGCGATGGCCATGGCCACTTTCGTGTTGGCTACAGTCTTGAAAACGAGCTTGGCAGCAACGTTGCGTTCCATTGATCTCCGGGGTGGGTTGCGGCGGGACAGCCCCCGATGCCGCCGTTGTGTGGATCAGCCAACCGCAGGACTACAGATTGACCTTCAGAGACAGTAGCATCCGTTGGACGTTGGCGAATTCAGAATCATGGGCGACGTACTTCGCGGCCAGGTCCAACGTGTCAAAAGTCTTTGCCGGGGCTACTTTTTCATCGGCGGCGAAGGCATGGACCGCTGTGACATCCCCGAAAGAGTAGTCGCCCTTGCCGGAAGGTCCCTGAACGCGGTTCCTCAGTTCGCAGGCCTGGCCATCGGCGCCAGCCACCATGTTGGTGATGCCGAAGGAACCGAAGAATTTGTACCCTTGGATCACGCGGAAAACGACGCGGGGATCGATGGTGTCCGGACCATCGGAGTGCGGAACATCCAGTGGCACACTGCTGATAACAACGTAGGGATGGCTTTGGCCGGCGGGGCAAGCGATCGGCCCTGCAGGAGGCAGTCCTGTCTGCAGGGTTGCGATGTATCGGCCCCCGCCATCTTTGACTTCGACCTTCAGGGCGCCTGGCAGTGAACCAGCTTCAGCCGTCACAGACTGGGCAATCCAATCCTCAGGGAGTTCGAAGCTGACCTTTTTGGCGGGATCCGTGTAGGTCTTCCAGGTCAACGCCGTGGCTGCCGGGCTCGGGTCAGAGCTGGATCCAGCGCTTGAGCCGGGTGTCGCGGACGGTGGGCTGGAGACGGCGCCTCCTGACGGCGTCGTACTTTTCGACCCGGAGCCTTGGGACGGGAGGCCTGTTTCTGAACTATTGGGATGGGAGTCGGAAGTCTGGGAAACCTGTGGCCCCTTGTTTTCAGTCGAACAGGCCGCAGTAGCCGTAAGCAGGACGGCGCCCAGTACCAATGCGCCGAGCCGAAGCTTCGACGTCATGCCGTTCGGGTGGATAGTGCCGTTCATGCGCACAGCTTATCGGCGGGGAAGGCCCGACACGGGATTTGACGGCGTACTAGGCTGAAGACATGGCTCCCGATCAGCATGACGCATTCGAGGACAACATGCCCACCATGTCCGCCGTTGACGTTGCGGATTGGCGGCTGCGGACCTTCGCCCTCTATGACCATGTGCGGCAACTGGCAGCTACGGATCCGTTCGATGCACACAACTATTGGCGCCAGGAGCGGGACCGGATGTTTGCTACCCATCCCGCATCCGCCCTGACAGCAGAAATGAAAGCATCCTTCTCCGGTTTGCGCACGGCCGACTACGATCCCGCATTCCGGATGTACGTTCCGCTGTCACCGGAGGGTACGGGACAGGAAATAAATGTTGAAACAGGGACCGACGGCGTAGTTCCGTTTGTGAGGATCGGAACCTTTGAGTTGCCCGGACTCGGATCCCTGGCCGTTTGGCGGCTCCGAAGCTACGGCGGCGGTATCTTCGTGCCTTTTCGCGACGCTACCGCAGGCAAAGAGGGTGGAAGCTACGGCGCCGGAAGGTACCTTTTGGACACAGTGAAGGGCGCCTACCACGGTGTTCGCCGCATCGATGAACGGCAGGAGTTCATTGTGGACTTCAACTTCGCCTACAACCCGTCTTGCGCCTACAACGAAGCCTGGGCATGCCCCCTTGCCGGACCGGCCAACCGGCTCGCAGCCGAGGTACCAGTGGGTGAGCTGTATTTGGCAGAAGGCTAACGCCCCCTGAAGCCAGCCGCCTTGAGCGGCCGACACTGCGTGTTGCTTGAGAGGGCCGGGCGCAGTGTCACGGAACCGTAAGTTCTGGAGCACCCTGGGCCAGACCGTAAAAGCCTAGCCTTGGAGCATGAA
Source organism: Arthrobacter sp. 21a14 (assembly GCA_050627125.1). Classification (GTDB taxonomy): domain Bacteria; phylum Actinomycetota; class Actinomycetes; order Actinomycetales; family Micrococcaceae; genus Arthrobacter. The sequence continues at coordinate 4,038,586 of CP192487.1, forward strand.
CAGAATCGGGCAGATGATCCGTGCCCACAGGATCCTTGCCAGCATGGTGGGCGTGGCGATCGTGGTCCTGGTCATCGTTGGGGCCGCACTGTTCCAGCCCTGGCGGCTGTTTACGAGCAGCAGCGTGAACGAGGCCCTGCCGGTGGCTCCTCCCGCATCAACATTGGCGTCACCTTCCAATGCGCCGGCTTCCGATGCACCGACTTCCGATGCACCGACTTCCGAGGCACAGGGCAACGGCTCGCCTGCCCCCAACACGTCTGCCTCAACGCCAGCAGTCACGACCGATCCTGTGGTGCTGGGCTTCGGCAATTTCCAATCCCAGGAGCATCAGACTTCTGGTACCGCTCAGCTCCTGGAACTGCCCGATGGCTCCCGCGTGCTGAGGTTGGAAAACCTGGCCAGCAGCGATGGCCCGGACGTCAAGGTCTGGCTCAGCAGCCTTGAAGCAGGAGGCGATTGGTACAAGTACCGCTCGGGCCGGTATGTGGACCTCGGTGCCATCAAGGCCACGCACGGCAACCAGAACTATGTCATCCCCTCTGGCGTGGACCTCTCCGGCCTGTCATCGGTGGTGCTCTGGTGTGACCGTTTCAGCGTCGCCTTCGGATCGGCGCAGCTTGCCTGACTCGTTGCTGGGCCACGTCTGCGCCCTTACCTGGGGTCTTAGGGCGTAAAGCGGGCCCCACAACACGTCGCAGGACGTAGGATGTCATCATGACTTCCCGCCTTCCCCGTCGCATCGCCCGCGTCCGCCCCTTGGATTCACAGGATCCCAACGAGCAATTCTTCGTTGCCAACGACGCCCGGGACTTCGAATCCGAGGCGGGGACGCACTGGATGGTTATCGATTCGCCCTTCGGGGCGTCAAGGGCAAACGCGAGTGGCCCCTCGCGCCACGGTTGGGAACCAGGGACTGGGGTGAGGGAGGGTTCTTTCACTTTCCTCGCGCCTTCAGTGCCGGCCAACGTCTTTGGTATGGCCCACAACACCGGGCAAGCTGGCAGGGACCTTCAACCACAGGCATTTCACAAGGCCGCGTCCAGCGTGATCGGCCCCGGCGAAGCGATCCAGCTGAGTGCGAACGTTGGTCATGTGGACCCTGAAGCCGAGCTGACGGTCGTCGTCGGACGTACAGCGCGAGGCCTGACGCTGGAAACGGCGGGTTCGGCAATCCTGGGCTACACCATCGGGAACGATGTCTCTGCACGCGACCTCCAAAAGACCGACGAACTCTGGATCAGCGCGAAAAGCCAGGACACCTTTACGCCTGCAGGTCCGTGGATCGTCACGGACTTGGACGCCGCAGATCTTTCCATCGGGATCGTCCACAACGGCACCAAGCTCAGAACCGCCAGCACCGCGGACCTCGGTTGGAAAGTGGACGAGATCATGGTCTACCTGTCCTCGTTCATGACCCTCCAGCCCGGCGACCTGGTCCTGACTGGCTTCCCCGCCGAGTGCGCGCGTATTCAGCCAGGTGACACTGTGGTGTGCCGGGTGGAAGGAATTGGAGAGCTCTCCAACCCGGTCACCACCGCTTCCTGGGAGGACGTTCCCGCATAGTGTGTCAGGCTTAACTCATGGAGACAGCCGCAGACGCCACCGAACTGCGCCCGCCTCCCTTACAAAAGCCTCCCAGCAAGCGGCCTCCCGGCCTCCTCAGATACCCCGTGGTGCGGCAACTGCTTCGCTTCACCGGCGTCGGAATTCTCTGCACGGCGAGTTCGCTTGCCCTCTACGCGTTGCTGCGTCCCTGGATCGACCCGCAGCTTGCCAACGCCGTGGCATTGGTCGTCACGTCGCTCATGAATACAGCCCTGAACCGCAGGCTGACCTTCAAGATCAGCGGCAGCAGGAAACGCGGCCAGGACCACATGCATGGGCTGATTGTCATAGGCATTGCCCTGGTCATCACTGGAGGGAGCTTGGGCATCCTGCATCTCATCCACCCCGAGGCTACTGTCAGTGAAGAACTCTGGACCACGACTCTCTCCGGCTTCGTCGCCACAGGAGTCCGGTTCACCCTGTTGAGGCACTGGATTTTCCGCCGCGCCCGCCACGTGTGACTACGCGGCGGGGTGTGATTAGTTGGCTTGGGGAGACTCCAGGTTCCGGACACGCCCGACGGCGGTTTCCACGGCTCCGGCAGCTTGCTCGAGTTCGGCTTCGGTAACAGTTGAGGTGAAGCTGAAGCGGACGGCTGTCTGGGCTACCTCCGGGGCAATGCCCAACGCCACCAGCACCGGTGACGGCGCGTCAGATCCCGCAGCACAGGCGGAGCCGCTGGAGCAGACCACGCCGAGGCGTTCCAGCTCAAGCAGGACTGATTCGCCGCTGGTCCCAGGAAAGCAGAACGACGCGATCGATGGCAGCCTCTGGCTTCGATGCCCTGTCAGCATGGCACCCGGGATGGTTTGAAGGATGCGCGAGACGAACCGCTCCCGCAGCTCAGAAACCCGCGAGGCCAGCTCCGGCTGCTCGTCCAGGCTCAAAGTCAGGGCGGTGGACAACGCCACGGCCCCGGCTACATTCTCTGTTCCGGATCTCTTTCCCCGCTCCTGGCCTCCCCCATGAACCAACGGCTCCACGCGCATCCGGCCCTTCGTGAACAGGACTCCGGATCCCTTGGGCGCGCCCAGCTTGTGGCCGGAAATGCTCAGCGCATCCACGCCCAGTGCCTTGACGTCCAAGCTCAGCCAGCCGGCGGCTTGGACAGCGTCAGTGTGGAAGGGGATGCCAAACCCGTGAGCTACGGCTGCAAGGTCCGCAACGGGCTGGACCGTACCAATCTCGTTGTTCGCATACATGATGCTCACCATGGCTGTGTCCGGCCGCAGGACGGCGCGGAGCGCATCCACCGTGACCAGTCCGTCCCCGTCCACCGGCACAACGTCCACCGTGAAGCCATGCACGCGTTCTAGGTAGCGGGCTGATTCTTCCACCGCGGGATGCTCAATGGCGCTTATCACTACCCGCTTCAGCGAGGGATCGGCTGCCTGCCGGGCCAGTGCGATTCCCTTGACGGCCAGGTTGTCAGCCTCGGTGCCACCCGAGGTAAAGATCACCTCGCCCGCGCGGCAATTAAGCACCTTCGCGACGGCGGATCTCGCCCCTGCGAGCGCCGTGGCCGCCGCTTCACCGAGGCTGTGGTGGCTGGATGGGTTGCCAAACTCGCCGCTAAGGTACGGCCACATGGCTTCGAGTACCTCGCGCCGGACCGGCGTGGTGGCTGCAGCGTCCAGGAAGATCATGGAAGTCAGACTGCTTTCAGCTCTGCATCGGTTCGCAGCTCAATATCCAGCCCGAGGTCCAGTGCCGAAACACTGTGCGTCAGCCCCCCGATCGAGATGACGTCCACGCCGGTTGCCGCAATCTCTGCCACGGTGTTGAGGTTGACGTTGCCGCTGGCTTCCACGTTGGCCCGTCCATCTACCTGCTTGACGCCTGCCCGCAGTTCATCGATGGAAAAGTTGTCCAGCATGATGGTGTCCACTCCCGCGGCCAGCACGGGTTCGATCTGATCTGCCCGGTCAACCTCAACTTCAAAGTGTGTGGTGTGTCCCAGCTGGGCTTTGGCGGCCACGAGCAGTTCAGTCAGTTTTGCGGGGTCTCCGCCGGTCATGACAGCCAGGTGGTTGTCCTTTGCCAGCACAGCATCCGAGAGGCTGTAACGGTGGTTCGCTCCCCCGCCGCAGCGGACGGCATAGCGTTCCAGGACACGCAGGCCGGGCGTTGTCTTGCGGGTGTCCGTGATCCGTGCGCGCGTTCCTTCAACCAGCCTGACGAATTCCGCTGTCTTGGTGGCAATGGCGCTCATCCGCTGCACCAGGTTGAGTCCGACGCGTTCTGCCAACAGTACCGAGCGCGCACTGCCGGTGACCCGGGCGAGGTGCGTGCCGGCGTCGAACGCTTCACCGTCCGCCAGCAGCAGCTGGACGTCCGTGTCCGGGTCGGCGAGCTTCATGGCGTCGCGGAACACCGTTCCACCGCTGAACACGCCCGGGACGCGGGCGTTCAGGACAGCAGTGGCACGCGCGCCGGCGGGGATGAGCAGCTGTGAGGTGATGTCGCCGCTGGGCGCATCCTCCGCGAAGGCCCGTTCGAGTATGTCCCGGACGGGCGCTGTGGGAAGGGTCAGGTTGGTTGTGGAGGTCAGGTCAGTCATTGACGAGGCTCGCTTTCCGGCTCATGGTGTAACGCTTGTCAAAATCGTCGACGGCGGCTGGTTCGCTCACGCCGTCACTGCGGTAGTGGGCCCCAAGCGACTCCCGCCGCTCCCGCGCCGCATGAACGAGCAACTGCGCAGCCAACAACAAGTTGGAATCCTCGCGCTCCCGAGGATCCAATGAGTCAGGCACCTCCAAGGGAACAACTTCTCCCTCCCAAGAACCAAGAGCTTCTGCGGCCCCTGCCAACAACTCACCGGTACGCAACACGCCAGCCTTCGCGGTCATCAAGCGACGAAGTGCCTGCCGGGAAAACCCGCCTGGAAGTGCTGTCGCTGGGGCGGTTTCGTTGAAAAGGCCGCTGCGATCGTCGTCTGGCGGGGTCCCGGCAGCGTGCGTAAAAGCGAGGCCGCCCGCGGCCGAGTTAGCACGCAGAGGGACTCCGTTAGGCGACCCACCGTGTTCACCGCTAAGGAAGGCAGAAACAGCCCGCCGCCCAAACACGAGCCCTTCGAGCAAGGAGTTGCTCGCCAACCGATTTGCCCCTTGAACCCCGGTACAGGCAACTTCACCAGCCGCCAACAGTCCAGGAACAGAGGTCCGGCCGTAAAGATCGGTCACCACCCCACCCATCCAGTAATGCGCTGCTGGAGCGACGGGTACAGGCTCGCGGCTCCAGTCCAAGCCGGCTTGGCGGGTGCGTTCGCTGATGGTGGGGAAGCGCTTCTCGAGGAAGCCCTTCCCACGCTGTTCCTCGATGACGGTTGCATCGAGGAAGACGTGACCGTTGGGGTCACCGAGTGCTGCAAGGTGCAGGGCTATGCTCCGGGAGACGACGTCCCTGGGGGCGAGCTCGCCGTCCGGGTGGTAATCGGCCATGAACCGGCGTCCGGTGGCGTCCACGAGAATGGCGCCTTCGCCGCGTACTGCCTCGGAAATGAGCAGGGGGTCAGTGTTGCCTTCTGCTTCAAGGGCATCCCCTGTACGGACCATGCATGTGGGATGGAACTGGAAGAATTCGAGGTCGGCCACCTCGGCGCCGGCCCGCCACGCCAGGGCGAGCCCGTCGGCTGTGGCTACGGATGGGTTGGTTGTTTGTGCGAACAGTTGACCGGCTCCACCTGTTGCGAGGAGCACTGCGTCAGCCTGAAGGGTCAGTTCCCGGCCATCGTGCATGTACTCGACACCGGTGACGCGCTCCCCGTCGTAGGACAGTGAAGTCACCTGCGCATGCCCGATTACCTGGATTCGTCCGGTCGCGTGGAAGTCCAGCACGGTCTTGATCAGGGCGGCTGCAACGCGGGCACCTGTGGCGTCGCCCCCGGCGTGGAGGATACGCGGGGCAGAGTGGGCGGCTTCGAGTCCCAGGGAGGGATCGCCGTCGTCGTCAAGGTCGAAACGGACGCCGAAGCGTCCAAGTCCGGCAATGTCCATCCGGGCCTCGGTGCACAACACCCGCACGGCTTCCTCGTCGCAGTGGCCCGCACCGGCATTGAGCGTGTCGGCGATGTGGGCAGCAACGGTATCCCCCGGAGCCGGCTCCTCCAGAACAGCCGAGATGCCGCCCTGTGCCAAGTACGTATTGCTGTCCGCGAGCGCGCCCTTGGTGAGCAGCACCACTTCGGCTCCGGCTTCGGCGGCCAGCAGCGCTGAGTACAGCCCCGCAATGCCGCTTCCGACGACGATCAGCCGCTTGGGCTGGTGCCCTCCAGCGAGGCTTCCTGAGGTCATGTGAGGCTCGATTCGGATCGTCCGGAAGACCGGTGTTGGTAGCAGGTTAGGCAGGCTTGGCCGCCAGCATGCGCTCCAGCGCAATTTTGGCGTTGTCCTGTACGGCGTCATCCACGGTGATGCGGTTGACGATGCGTCCTTCGACGAGTTCCTCAAGCACCCAGGCGAGGTAACCCGGGTGGATGCGGTACATGGTGGAGCAGGGGCAGATCACCGGGTCCAGACAGAAGATCGTGTGCTGTGGGTTTTCCGCAGCCAGCCGGTTCACCATGTTGATTTCGGTACCGATGGCGAAGGTGGTGGGTTCGGTGGCCGCCGCGATGGCCTTCTTGATGAAGTCGGTGGACCCTGCAGAATCGGCAGCATCCACAACTTCCATGGGGCACTCGGGGTGCACGATCACGTTGACGCCGGGGTGGTCGAGCCGGGCTTTTTCAATCTGGCCCACGTTGAAGCGCTTGTGCACCGAGCAGAAGCCGTGCCAGAGGATCACCCGGGAGTCCAGCAGCGTTTGTTCGTCGTTGCCGCCCAGTTCCTTGCGGGGGTTCCACATAGGCATCTGTTCCAGGGGGACACCCAGGGCCTTGGCAGTGTTGCGGCCCAGGTGCTGGTCGGGGAAGAACAAGACGCGCTGCCCACGCTCGAAAGCCCATTCCAGGACCACTTTGGCGTTGGAGGAGGTGCAGACAATTCCGCCGTTGCGGCCACAGAAGGCCTTCAGCGCAGCAGAGGAGTTCATGTAGGTGACGGGGATGACCGGAACGCGGCCCTGGGCGTCGGTGTCCGTGCCGAAGATTTCTTCGAGCTGTTCCCAGCATTCCTCTACGGAGTCCTCATCAGCCATGTCTGCCATGGAGCAGCCAGCCGCCAGGTTGGGCAGGATTACTGCCTGTTCGGGCGTGGAAAGGATGTCCGCAGTTTCAGCCATGAAGTGGACGCCGCAGAAGATGATGGCTTCAGCATCGGGCTTGGTCAGTGCAGCATTTGCGAGCTGGAAGGAGTCACCCACGAAGTCGGCGTACTGGATAACTTCGTCACGCTGGTAGAAGTGGCCCAGGATCACGGCGCGGTCCCCGAGCGTCTCTTTGGCAGCCCGGATACGGGCATCCAGTTCAGCATCCGTCGCCCGCTTGTACTCTTCCGGGAGCTGTCCCTGTCGCGGCGTCTCCTTGGGAGCGACGTCGCTGCTGGAGGCTCCCGGTCCGTAAGCGGGGGCACCGGCAAGAGCCTCGGCAAGGTCGTACTCCCAGGGCCCTTTGGCCAGGGCCGGGCTGCAGGTGGATCCTGCGCGGGAAAGGCCCTTCTCGGCTTCCTCCCGCGTGATCAGCTGGACGGCCGTATTGACGCTGCTCATGGTGTACTCCTGTTATCTGGCCCGAGACCGGGCGTGCCGGTGAAGCGGTAGAGGCGTGGCGGACGGTGTTTTCCGCCCTGCAGGTATTCACCGGTTTCTTCAATGTCCGGTGTGGCTTTGATATGGCGGCGGAAGTTTGCCGGATCCAGTTGGCGGTCCAGCACTGCTTCGTAGACTTCACGGACCTGCGCGAGGGTGAAGAACTCTCCCAGCAGGTGGTAAGCGATGGAACCGTAGGCCATCTTGTTGCGCAGACGCCAGAGTGCGTAATCCACAATCGCGTTGTGGTCGAAGGCGAGTTCGCCGAGCCTGTCAGCCCGGAACCACCGCACATTTTCCGATTCGTCCGCGAGGGCGGCTTCGGTTGGCTGGACGAGTGCCCAGTAGACGATCGACACGACGCGCTGGCTGGGCGAGCGATGCAGACCGCCGAAGGCGTAGAGCTGCTCCAAGTACTGCGGTGCCAGCCCTGTGGTTTCGCGAAGATTGCGCGATGCGGCGTCCTGGAGGGATTCATCATGGGCCAAAGGCCCGCCGGGAAGGGCCCACAAATCCTTGTAGGGTTCCCGGATCCTTCGCACCAGTGGCAGCCAGAGCGTGGGGCGGCCCGATGTTTCGCTGGGACGGAGGGCGAAAATCACCGTTGAGATTGCCAACGACGGCGGCGCCAAGCGGCGTTCAGCAACGTTCGCCGAGATCGGATTCACGGCGTTCACCTCGCTTCGTCGCCGTCTGGAGACTTCCTCCACACACTGGAATCTTAGTTAAAGTCATCTTGACTAGAACTAATGGTACGACTCTGCAGCCTCTTGGCAAAATGCCCTGCGTCACACTGACTTGGCGGCAGCTTCCATCAGCGGGAGTGTGCGGCCCTGGATGTGGCTGTTCAGCACGATGACGGACGAGCAACGGACCACGGATTTGGTGGCGATCATCGCGTCCAGCACCCGCTGCATATCAGGATTTGAGCGCGCTGCGATGCGAACCATCAAATCGGAATTTCCCGTCACGGTGTGCACTTCAATGATCTCCGGGATGGCGCTAAGGCTCTGAATAATGGCGTCGTGACCGATCTCCTGGGTAATGGTGACCGAACAGAACGCCACCACAGGGAAGCCGAAGTTGGCCGGATCCGGCTGGGGAACCCAGGAGCCAATCACCCCGTTTTCGATCATCCGGTCAATCCGGGACTGCACGGTAGCCCTGGCAACCCGCAGCACGCGGGATGCTTCCAACACAGAGGACCTCGGCGAATCAGTGAAAAAACGTACAATTTTTGCATCAAGCGCATCGACCAGCATCAAAGTTCCTGTCCCCGGGGATTCTTACCCATCACATCGCCACAGCAAAAAGTGATGTATCTTACAAACTGCGAGAATTATTCCACGGCTCTTGCTGCGTCGTCGACGCCCAGCGTGCTCAGCCCAAGAGGCAAGCTCGCTACACCGAGTATGAAATCCATAGAAGGTAGACACGTATGACAACGAAGTCCATCGCGGCTCCTGCCCAAACATCCGGCCTTGGCCATTCACTTAAGCCACGCCAACTCACCATGATGGGGCTCGGGAGCGCCATCGGAGCAGGCCTCTTCCTCGGCTCCGGCGCGGGCATCCAGGCCGCCGGCCCGGCGGTCCTGATCTCCTACCTCGTGGCGGGAACCCTGATCATCCTGGTCATGTGGGCCCTGGGCGAGATGGCTGCCGCAAATCCCAACAGCGGAGCATTCTCCGTCTACGCCGAAAAAGCCATGGGCAAGACCGCTGGCGGCACCATTGGCTGGCTCTGGTGGCTTCAGCTGGTGGTGGTCATCGCAGCCGAAGCACTTGGCGCGGCAGGCCTGCTCTTCACCGTGTGGCCGGTCATTCCGGTGTGGGTGCTCGCCCTGGTGTTCATGGTGGCGTTCACCGGCATCAACCTCGTGGGCGTCCGCAATTTTGGAGAGTTCGAATTCTGGTTCGCGATTCTGAAAGTCGCGGCAATCGTCATCTTCCTCCTCATCGGCGCCGCCTTGCTGTTCGGCTGGCTGCCCAACGTTGCCTCGCCGGGCCTGTCAGCCTTCGGGGACTTCGCCCCCAACGGAATCGGCGGCATCGCGGCTGCTCTGTTCGTGGTGATCTTCGCTTTCGGCGGAACGGAAATCGTCAGCGTCGCCGCTGCCGAAACGGAGAACCCCGCGCACAGCGTCGGCAAGGCTATCCGGACTGTAGTTTGGCGCATCCTGGTCTTCTACATCGGCTCCGTTTTCGTCATCGCAGCGGCTCTTCCCGTTGGCTCTGAAGGACTGAAGTCCCCCTTCGCGGGCGTGCTGGACCTTGCGGGTATCCCTGGTGCCGGCGCTGCCATCACCCTGGTGGCCGTAGTTGCACTGCTTTCCGCCCTGAATGCCAACCTGTATGGCGCCTCAAGGATGATCTTCTCCCTGTCAGAGCGGGGCGAGGCTCCTGGCTTCCTGTCCAAGCTGAGCGCCTCCAAGGTGCCGGTGGCCGCCGTCGGGATTTCCGTTGCTTTCGGCTTCATCGCCACCGTCCTGGAGCTGCTCTTCCCCGAGCACGTACTGCCGGCGCTCCTGAACCTCGTGGGCTCCACGTGCCTGGTGGTGTGGGGCACTGCTTTGGTTTCGCAGTTCATCCTGCGCCGCAGGGCGGACCGCGAGGGAACCGAGCTGCCGCTGCGCATGAAGGGCTTCCCGGTCCTCACGGTCGTGGGGATCGTCCTGTTGGGAATCATCCTCGTGGTGGGCTTTGCCAACCCTGAGAGCGCCGGCCAGCTGATCGGCACCTTCATCCTGATCCTGGTTATCGCCGCAGGATGCTTCCTCAACGCCAAGACGAAGGCCGGCAAGCAGCCACTGCATACGAAGTAGCCGCCTGTTCATTGAAACCAAGAGGTCCTGCGCAATTTGTTTCGCGCAGGACCTCTTTGCGTATCCAAATTGTACAAAGTGTTTCGTTGAAACTGAACTGATTGCGCACGCCCATTGTTGGTGACTAGGGTCACAACCATGACTACCAACAACGTGCTCGCCGCCGTCGATGAGGATGCCGCGCCGCTCACGCACGAACAACTTCGTGAGCTCTATTCCCTGATGGCCTCCGTCCGCCACCTGGACACCGCAGCCGTCGCCTGGCAACGCCAGGGCATCATTCCCGGCTATGCGCCCCAGATTGGCCAGGAAGCCGCGCAGGTAGGCAGCGGATATGCAGTTGACCGGACGCGCGACTTCGTGTTCCCCACATATCGCGAGATGGGCGTGGCCCGGGCAATGGGCCTGGACATGGTGGGCTATATGTCCACGCACAAAGCCACGTGGCATGGCGGAATGTACAACCCACTGGAATCCCGTTTCGCTCCCATCCAGGCTGTAGTGGCCGGATCGGTATTGCATGCTGTTGGCTGGGCGCACGGCCAAACCCTCTCCGGAAAGCCCGACGACGAACGCGGCGTTGCCATGACATACTTCGGCGACGGAGCATCCTCCCAGGGCGATGTCCACGAGGCCATGAACTTTGCTGCTGTGATGAAGGCGCCAGTGGTCTTCTTCATCCAGAACAACGGCTGGGCAATCTCCGTCCCCACCGAACGCCAGGTTGCCGGCGGCTCAGTCGCTGCGCGGGCGGCCGGATACGGGATTCCTTCCCTGCAGGTGGACGGCAACGACGTCGTCGCAGTCCATGAGGCCACACGTTCGGCTTTTGCCCATTGCCGCGCCGGTAACGGTCCTGTCGTCATCGAAGCCATGACCTACCGCCGCGGGCCCCACTCCACGGCGGATGACCCCGGGCGTTACCGCACCCTGGAAGAGGAACGGCTCGGTGCCGGTGAAGATCCCCTTGAGCGCTTCAAGCAGCGCCTCCTCGACGACGGCATTGCGGATAACGCATTCTTCGCCGATGCACAGCAGCAGGGCCAGGAGGAAGAGGAAGCCATTCGCGCGGGCATCGAAGCCCTTGCGCCCCGTCCCGGGGCCGAGATGTTCAGCCTCGTCTTCCAGGAACCAACGCCCACCCTTCAATCCCAGGCCAGTGACTGGCGCAAGGAGTCCGAACATGTCTGAGACAGCCACGGCACTATCGTTCGCTCCCGGGTCGGTCACGATGGACACCGAACCCGTCCTGCACCTTTCCATGCAGCAGGCACTGAACCTAGCGCTTGACGAGATCCTGGCCGACAATCCCAAAACGGTCATCTTCGGCGAGGACTGCGGCCGATTGGGCGGCGTTTTCCGGATTACCGACGGCCTGCAGGCCAAGCACGGCGAAGAACGGGTCTTCGATACCCCACTGGCCGAGTCCGCCATCCTGGGCATGTCGGTGGGACTGGCCATGGCAGGCTTCCACCCCATCCCCGAAGTACAGTTCGACGGCTTCGCCTACCCCGCCATCAACCAGATCGTGTGCCAAATCGCCCGGATGAACTACCGCAGCCGCGGCACGCTCCCGATGCCCATCACGCTCAGGGTTCCCAGCTTCGGCGGAATCCGCGCTCCGGAACACCACGGCGAAAGCCTTGAAGCCCTGTTTGCGCACGTTCCCGGGCTGAAGGTGGTTTCGCCTTCCACCCCACATGACGCCTATCACCTCCTCAAGTACGCAGCCACGCGCCCGGATCCCGTCATCTTCATGGAGCCCAAGTCCCGCTACTGGCAGAAGGGTCCGGTAGACCTCAACAGTCCTGCTCCCGGTCAAGCACCTCCGGATCAAGCAGAGCCCGACGCCGGCATGGACGACGCCGGCAGCCTCACCGGCGCCCGGGTTGCGCGGGAAGGCCGTCACCTGACACTCGTCGCGTGGGGCGCCATGGTGGCACGGTGTCTCCAAGTTGCCGAACTCGCAGCGGAAGACGGCATCGACGTCGAAGTCCTGGACCTGCGTTGGCTGAAGCCAATCGACGCCGAAGCCCTGGCGAGGTCCGTCGGAAAGACGCGCCGCGCCGTCGTCGTCCACGAAGCTCCCTTGACCTCAGGCCTCGGCGCCGAGGTCGCCCAACTGATCACGCAGCATTGCTTCCAAACGCTGAAGGCGCCCGTGGAGCGCGTGACCGGATTCGACGTACCCTATCCCTCCGGTGACCTGGAGGACGAATACATTCCCAACATCGACCGCATCCTCTTTGGGATCCAACGCGTACTGGAGTACCGCCGTGGCTGAACTTTCCTTCCCGCTCCCGGATCTGGGCGAAGGCCTCATCGAAGCGACCGTCCTGGATTGGCTCGTATCGCCGGGCCAGCAGGTGGAGCGCAACCAGCCCATTGTGGAGCTGGAAACGAGCAAGTCCGCACTCGAATTGCCCAGCCCGCAGGCGGGTAAAGTGGTGCGTATTCACGGGGCGCCGGGCGAGACCATCAACGTCGGCGAACCGCTGATCGTGTTCGAGGTACCGGATGACACCGCCGGAATCGTGGGCACGGTTCCGAAGGACGAAGCACCCAAGCGCCGGGTCCGCCTGAGCGCCGTACTCGATGAGGACTGACATGATGACCGGCAGGCACACCGTGGAACAGCACAGGCACACAGTTGAGGGCACCGACCCCGAATTGTTCGTTGAAGTGCATGAACCCACCACCGATGCCGGACTACGACCTGTCCTGCTGATCCACGGTTTTTCCTCATCCAGCAAACTAAATTGGACGGACAGCGGCTGGATCACGGCCCTCCAGGACGCCGGACGCCGGGTCATTACCGTGGACCTGCCAGGCCACGGCAGGAGCCACTCCCCCGAGGACCTGGACTCGTACACGCCCAGCCGGATCCGTGCGGACCTTCTCCAGATCGCCACAGACGCCGGAGCGCGGCCACTGCGCGACGGCGATCCTTCCACAGGACTGGACATCGTGGGCTACTCCTTGGGATCCCGGCTGGCTTGGGAATTCGCCGCGACCCAGCCGGACCTGGTTCACCGCATCGTCCTGGGCGGACCCAGCTCAGCGGATCCGCTGGCAGCTTTCGACCTCGCTGCCGCACAGCGGCACCTGGCTGATGGCACACCCATTGAGGACCAGTCCACCGCCGGGCTGCTGAAGATGGCTCAACTATTGCCCAGCAATGACCTCTTCGCGTTGCTTTCGCTCATCGAGGCCATCAAGGGTGAACCGTTCGATCCTGACGAGGCTGCACCGCACGTGCCTATCCTCCTGGTTGCCGGCGAAAAAGATGATCGCGCGGCCACCATGCCCGAACTCGCGCACCTGGCCGGCAAACGGGGGGCCTTGGTGGAGACCCTTGTGGTCCCCGGACGCACCCACACGAACGTGATCACAAGCAGGGCTTTCAAGGAAGCTGCCATCGAATTCCTTGGCGTGTAGCGATTGCGCCGGCGCTAACGGCTCAACCGCTCCGCGTTCAGGCTCATTCGTTCCAGGACGCTCAACGCCATGGCGTATTCATCGATTCCTATGCCCATGGAAAGGTCCTGGCGGGCGGCTTCCACATAGCGGAGGGCTTCGTGGTATTTTTCGCGGCCGAGCTCGCTGAGCGCCAAGCGGTCATCGATCATGGTGATCATGCCCCTGCCCACCAAGGAGGCAAGCTCCCGCTCCCGCAGGCGCGTGTCATTGCCCCAGAACGGGCGCAGGATCTCATCCAGCTCATCAGGACGGACGGTTCCCTCTGCCAAAGTGCCCAGGGTCTGCCACTGCCGCCGGCTCAGCTTGACCCGGGCCAGCGTGGCATCGAGTTGGAGTTCCAGCGCGGCGTCGAGCCTCTTGATCCAATATCCAATGGGCTTGTTCACAAGCCCATGCTTCCAGCGGATGCCTCACCCGGCAAGCTTTGAACGGTAGGCTGGAAGCAGCCAAATTACGTGGAAGTGGGGCAAATGGGCATGCGTTTCAAGGACCGGGCGGAAGCCGGCCGGCGCCTGGCCGAAGGACTCCCCCAGTTCAGGGAACGGCCAGACACGATCGTCCTTGGTCTGGCGCGTGGAGGTGTCCCGCTGGCCGTGGCGGCCTCCTCCGCGTTGTACTTGCCCTTCGGTACGATTTTGGTCCGCAAACTGGGGATACCTGGCCGCGAGGAGACTGCCTACGGCGCACTGGCGTGGTGCCAGGGCGACGTCGTCCGCATCGTCAACAAACCGCTCAAGGAACATGTCCTCGCCCATGGCATCAGCCAAGCAGCGTTGGATGCAGTGGAGGCACATGAACGCGCCGAGCTGCTTCGGCGTGCAAGGCAGTACCCGGGAATCGAGAACGACCTTCGAGGCAAGACCGTCATTCTGGTGGACGATGGCCTGGCCACCGGCGCAACAATGCGTGCTGCCGTGGAGGCCGTGCGGGCATCAGGTGCCCGCACTGTGGTCGCCGCCGTGCCCGTGGCATCGCTGGAAGCCGCAACATCCTTGGCACGGGTCTGCGACTTCATGATGGCACTGCACACGCCAGGCAAATTCCATGCTGTTGGCTCGTTTTACGAGCGTTTTGAACAGTTGACGGACGACGACGTCGTGGAGCAGCTGGAAGGCGCAGAGGCCCCGAGGGCGAAATAGCTGCTTAACGCCCGAGGCGGGCCCGGTTTCACAACCGCGCCCGCCCGGAGAATCAATGTGTTGCTGGACTGGATCTCTTGTTGGCCTAGTGATGAACACTGAAGCCGAGGGGACGGCCCTTGGTTTCCTTGGCAAGAATCACGCCCACCGCTGAGATGATGCACAGGCCCATGATGTACAGGCCCACCGATCCGGACCATTTGGTGGCGTCCAACAAAGCCTGGGCAATCAACGGGGCGAAGGCACCACCGAGAATGGCACCCAAGGCGTAGCCGATGGAGATTCCCGAGTAGCGGACGTGTGCAGGGAACATCTCGGCGTACATGGCTGACATGGGTCCATAGGACAGGCCAAGCCCGATGGTGAGGACGAACAAAGCTGTTCCGTAGAGCACGATGTCCTTGGAATCGATCAAAGCAAACATGGGGATCATCCACGCGAACACCAGGCCGTAACCGAGCAGGAACGTCTTTACGCGGCCAATCTTGTCCGAAAGCCAGCCTCCCACCATGGTGAAGATGAGCCAGCCGAAGGAGGCAACCGTGGTGGCGAGGAGGACCTGCGGCGCCGGCATCTTCAGCGCCTTGGTGGCGTAGGAGATAAAGAAGGCGATCAACAGGTAGCCTGCGGCGTTGTTGGCGATGAAGATAAGTGCCGCGAGGATTACCTCCTTCTTGTTATTCCGGAACAGCTCGCTCAGGGGCGCCTTGCTTTCCGCCTTGCGCTGCGCGATTTCCTTAAAGACGGGGCTTTCCCCGACTGCGCGGCGGATGAGGTAGCCCACCACAATCAGGACCACGGAGAGCAGGAACGGCACACGCCAACCCCAGGCGGCAAAGTCTTCCTTTGACATGCCCGACTGAAGGAAGAACAGGAGGCCGGTTGCCAAGATCATGCCGATGGGCACACCGATCTGCGGGTAAGCACCGAAGAGTCCGCGCTTGGAGATGGGAGCGTGTTCCACAGCCATCAGGGCGGCGCCGCCCCACTCGCCACCGGCTGAGAAGCCCTGGACCACCCGCAGGGTGATCAGCAGGATCGGAGCCCAAAGCCCGATTGTCCCGTAGGTAGGCAGCACGCCGATCAGCGCCGTCGCCGCCCCCATCATGACAAGTGTCATGACCAGGACTGCCTTGCGTCCCAGCCTGTCGCCGAGGTGTCCGGCAACGAAGGCGCCGAGTGGCCGGAAGAGAAAGCTGATGCCAATGGTGGCGAAGGACAGAATTTGCGCCACTCCTGGGTTCGACTTTTCCAGCGGAGTCAGGAACAGCGGCGACAACAGCGTTGCCGTGAGCTGGGCAAAGATAAAGAAGTCGTACCACTCGATGGTGGTGCCGACCAAAGTCCCCGCCAGGACCCGGCGCTCTTCGCGCTTACTGCTTGGGCCCGATGCAGAGTCGACAGTGGAAGTTGCGGTCATTGGAACTCCAGGGGTGAGAGTGACTGGTCGGTGCGTGACTTGCATTAACCGACAGAACGGTCAGTTAGGAAAGACTACTACATGCCGTGACCCAGCGCACAGCATTTGTCTCGGCACAACGAGAAGCAATGAAGCTCAAGAACAACACTGTTCTATAGTTGAATAGCCATTTCGTATATGGAACGATATCCTGATGGGGCGTGCAACACAAGAGTTGTCCGCCGCATGCCGTCACCAGCAAACATAGGATGGTTCGCATGAGTCCCCGCAGCGACGTCAAGAGTCCGCAGGAAGCAGCAAGCCAGGCCCCGCCGTCGCAAACCCTCTCACGGGGAATCCGCGCACTGGAGATCCTTGCCGAAGCCGAACGCCCGCTCAGCATTGCCGAACTCGCCGAGGCCCTGGGGGTGCACCGCTCTGTGGCCTACCGCATCCTCCGGACGCTGGAGGACCACTCGCTGTTGATCAGGGACGATTCAGGCCGCGTCCAGCCGGGTCCCGGACTGGCGGTGCTGGCACGTGGCGTCTCGCGCAACCTGCAAACAGCTGCTTTGCCCGAGCTCACCCAGCTGGCGAATACCCTGCACATGACCGCTTTCCTGGCTGTTTGGGACCACCAGGAATGCGTCACCCTGGTCACCGTGGAACCCCGCCATTCAGGCGCCGCACTCGCTCAGCATCCGGGGAGCCGCCATCCCATCGGTGTTGGCGCACCCGGTATCGCCATCCAGTCGACCATGACCGAGGACCGTTGGCGCCAAGTAGGAGCGGGTATCCCCTACCGCCCCGAAGCGCACGAAGCCCGACTCACCGGCTACGCCACCAGCCATGACGAAGTCATCGCCGGGTTGTCATCAATCGCCGCTCCCATCCACGTCCCGGGCGGACGGCCGGCCGCAATCGCAGTCGTCTACATCCGCCTCGACCAGGACGCCGACGCCGTGGGTAAGGAGTTGGCTGCGAGCGCTATGAGGATTGAGGGCCAGTTGGCCTGAACCGCGGGAACCCAATACTCAACACGAAGAAAGCCCCGGCACCCGCCGGGGCTTTCTTGTGTGCAGTGCTTCGGCGTTCGAAGCGGCCTCAGTCTTCCGAGCCGTGTCCGATCCGGGCATAGAGCGCGGGCTGCGAACGCCGCAGGCGGAGCCCCCACACGATTCCCACCAGACCCGGCAGCAAAACCACCAGCGGCAGGACGAACGTTGCCGGCGTCGATTCCGTCTGACCGAGCAGGACGTTGAAGTTGGCAAGGATGAGCAGAAACACTATCGCCAGGAGCACAAAGCCAAGGCCCGGCGCAACAACGCGTACCCACAAGCTGGCACCATGCCGCTTCCGGCGGAAGAAGCCAATGACGGCCACGGACACGACGGTCATGAGCAGGACCAGGCCCATGGCGCCGCTGTTGGTCAGCCAGGTAAACATGGTCAGCACTGGATACAGTTCACCTAGTTCAGAACCCGATCCCGCGATGGCGAAGGCAACAGTCACTACGACGGCAATCACCGTTTGCGCCAGCGACCCCCCGAAGGGTGCTCCGCTCCCTTCACGGACAGCTGCGAAGAACGGCGGGATGACGCGCTCCCTGCCAAGTGAGAAGAAGTATCGTGCGACGGCGTTGTGGAAGCTGACCAGCGAAGCGAACAGGCTGGTCACGAACAGGATCTGCGCTATATCGCTCAAGAGCACGCCTCCGTTGGTACCCAGAAAGGCGAAGATCATGTCCGGGCCGCTGTTGGTGGCTGTTTCAATGACTGCGGATGGGCCTGCGCCTACGGTCATCGCCCAGGCTGAGGCGGCATAGAAGAGGGCGATGATGGCAACCGCTGCGAAGGTAGCACGGGCAACAGTGCGCTTCGGATCTTTTGACTCTTCGCCATAGATGGCTGCGGATTCAAAGCCCATGAAAGCGGCAATTCCGAAGGAAAGGACTGCGCCGACGCCCGGGACGAAGAGGCTTTCAGGGCTGAATGAGGCTGCAGAGACTCCTTCAGGGGCCACGGCAAGGCTGATGAGGTCATAGGCGATGACCACCAGGAATTCCAGGGCCACCAGGACACCCAGCACCTTTGCGGAGAGATCCACCCGGTTAACGCCCAACCAGCCGACAATTGCGATGCAGACCAGCACCGGGATCCACCAGGGAACGCTGATGCCCAGCCTTGCCGAGAGCAGTGAGGAAACGGTGAAGCCGAAGAGCCCATAGATGCCTACCTGCATGAGGTTGTAGGCCATCAACGCGACCAGCGAGGCTCCAACGCCGGCCGGCCTGGAAATGCCTTGGGCAATGTAGGCGTAGAAGGCGCCGGCGTTGGTGACGTAACGGCTCATGGCCGCATACCCGACCGCGAAGAGTGCCAGGATCCCGCCGAGAATCAAGAACGAAAGGGGGACACCCGTTACCCCGGTGACAGCGAAAGTGGTGGTCACTCCGCCCGCAAGGACGGTCAGCGGCGCGGAGGCCGCAATAATCATTAATGTCACAGCCGGGACGCCCAGACGCCTCTTGGTGTCTGCGGGCCCAGCGATCTTGCCCTTGACGGGGTTATCCACGCTCATAGTGTGCTCCTGCCTCGGTGCCGGACGGAGATTGCGCGGCACGGTGTCGGTCATTCCGCAATCTTCCTCCGACAAGGCCCTGCGTGACTTGTCTCACACGGCAAGGTGCTTGTCGGTGCACGCAAGCACAGCCCGCGTAAAGTCCCCCGGTGTAGAATCGTGGGCAAGCTCACGTCCGCGCTGGTGGCATTCTGTACCGGTGCCATCAGGTACGGCGGGCATTGAAAGGGAATTTGATGACCGTCGCGGCTGAAACCGGCCCCGCAACCGTGCACACAGTGGTGGCGGATTCCTTCCAGGAATGGAGCCGGGCCATCTCAGCATCCTTCGTGCCGTTGCTGGCCAAAGCCCCTAAAGACGCCAAAGACGCCCGCTTCCACGGGACCATGCGGGCCCGGGTCCTGGGTCAAATCTCCGTGGTCGAAATAACGTCTGGTCCCCATACGGTCCTGCGAACGCCTGAGTTGATCGCCAAGTCCACCGGACGCTTCTTCAAGCTCAGCATCCAGCTCTCCGGCTCTGGCCGCCTGGTTCAGGACGAACGCGAAGCGGTGCTCGGCCCCGGGGACCTCGCCATCTACGACACCTCCCGCCCTTACGAACTAACGTTCGACGACGACTTCCGCACCTTGGTCTTGATGTTCCCGCACGTCCTCCTGGACTTGCCAGCCGAAGCGATGGGCCACGTAACGGCCCTCCGGATTCCGGGGGACGAAGGCCTCGGCGAGCTCATCAGCCCCTTCCTGGTAAGGCTGGCCGATAACCTCGAAGCCCTTTCAGGGGCAAATGGCCTCCGTCTGGTCCATAACGCATTGGACCTGGTCACCACCCTGTTCAACGGGGAACTGGACCAGCTCATCGAGACAGGCCGCGATCCCCATCTCCTCCTGCTGGGCCGTATCCATGACTACATCGAGGCGAATCTGGGTGACCCTGAGCTTTCCCCGGGAACCATAGCCGCCGCGCACTACATCTCCACCCGACACTTGCACGATCTTTTCCAGGAGATCGGCACCACCGTGGCAGCGTCCATCCGGCAGCGCAGGCTCGAACGCTGCAGGCGCGACCTCCTGGACCCGGTCCTGGCAGATCGGCCCGTCACGGTCATTGCGACGCGGTGGGGATTCACTGACGCAGCCCACTTCAGCCGGATCTTCCGGGCTGCCTTCGGCAACTCCCCCACCGGCTACCGCAACAGCCACTGAGGTGACCGTTCGCCAGGAACCTGGGGTCCGACGTCGGGCAGCTGGAACGCCTGAGTACTGGGCTACGCCTGAGGCCGACGCTTCATGACCAGGTAAGTCAGCACTCCCAGCACCAACAGGCCAGCTGCGGCAGCCATGGATACGACGAAGGCTGCACCGGGCCCCTGCGTCTGGGCCAACTGCCCGGCAAGGTAGGAACCAAGTGCGGTGCCGGCTACGATCCCACTGGCCAGGGCTGTCATCACCGTAGCCATTCGGCCGGCAGGGGCCACCACGCCACCGATGCTGAACACCGTGACCATGACCGGACCCACCGGGATTCCCAGCAACAGCAGCACGAACACCATGGGCCAGAGGCCCCCGGGAACCAGCAGCAGCACTGCGAACAATGACATCGCAAGGGCCGCAGCAACCCACCGGGCGGCAAGACTAAAGCGCTGCGGCCAGAACGCTACGGACAGCGCCGCGACGGCCGAGCTCAAACCCATCACGGAGTAGAGGAGGCCAGCAATTTCCGCTGTAGCGTACTGGGCAGAAAAGGCGCTCAGGGCATTCTGCGTAGCACCAAAAAAGGTGCCCATGCACACCATTGCCACAACCGGCACAGCCACGACGGCCCCGGCCCAGCGGTTCCCTCGCTTTGCTGTGGGTTCACTGGAACTACCCACGACGGCGGCAGCAGCCTTACGCGCTGCCGGCACCACGGCCTGCTGGCTGGGGTGGACGGCGAAAGCTGGTACAAGCGTGATGGTCATGACCGCTGCCAGGGCCAGGGGCAGCCAAGGTGCAATGAGGCTCGCCAGAATTCCAACCAAGGCCGGTCCGAGCACGAAGGTAACCTCATCAGCCGTGCCCTCATAGGAAAGTGCCGTGTCCAGATCGGCACGGCTGGCCGCGACGCTCCGGCCGCCGCTCGCGGGAATTCCCGCTTCCTTTCCAGCAACATCTTTTGTGGAAACACTGGCCTGGCGGGCTGACGACAGGTTCCGGGTGGTCAACGCCATCCAGCGAACACGGGCCATGGGGCCAACCTGCGGGCAACTCGCCCCGGCGAGGAAACCTGCCACGAGCACGCCCGTAGCGTCGAGCACGGAGACATAACTTGGGGTCACGTAGGCAGCAGCAAGAAGGCCGAGGACGGCCAAGGTGTTAACAACTGCTGCGACAAGCAAAACGATGCGTTGGCCGGCGCGGTCGGCCAGCGAGCCGAGGACAGGGGCGCCGACGGCTGAACCTATGCCCACTGCCCCCGCAGCCATGCCACCGATTGCGTAGGAATGACTCACTGCTGTAACCAAGGTCAGTGTTCCCACCGTGAGCATTGCCAACGGGAGTCTTGCGAAGAGGCCGAGGGGCAGGAACCCTGGCCCGGCGAGTTCGGGCAGCCGCGCAAACCTCCCGGGCAGACGGGATCGATGCGTGGACGAGGTGGCGGTTGGCTGCGAAGGCAATGGCTTTGAAGCCAAAGAAGATTTTTCCATTATTCCGGGTTCGCTAAAGTCTGCGCATCGTCCCTCCTCCCGATGCGCGCAACCCGGTGTAACGGATCAAGTCTATCGGATCCGGCCTCAGGCCGGCACGGCTTCGGCAACAACCACGGTGGAACCATGGCGGCCCTTAACCACGTGCAGCTGGCTGCTGATACGTTGCTTCATTTCTGCGACGTGGCTGACCAGCCCGACAACCCTGCCGCCGTCGCGCAAACCCTCCAAGGCATCCATAACCTGTTCCAAGGCTTGCTCGTCCAAGCTTCCGAACCCTTCATCGACAAAGAGCGTTTCAATGTCCACTCCGCCAGCCTCCTGCTGTACAACATCCGCAAGGCCCAAGGCCAATGACAAGGAGGCCATGAAGGATTCTCCGCCCGAGAGCGTGGATGTGTCACGTCGCTGGCCCGTCCATTCATCCACCACTTCCAGTCCGAGACCGGATTTCTGGTTTCGTGCAGCCCGGGCGTCAGTGTGCTGCAAGGTGTAGCGGCCATCGCTCATGGCAACGAGCCTTTCCGAAGCTGCGATGGCCACTTGTTCCAGCCGGGCAGCCAGCACATAGCTGTTCAAGCTCATGCGGTAGTTGTTATCTCCTGCGCCGCGAAGGGTGTCCGCCAGCCCACCCAGCAAGTTGGCGTGCTCGCGCGGTTCCCTTCCTGCCTCGGCAAGGTTTTGATACTCCGCGCGGATCCTCTGCACGGACCGCACAGCTTTGCTTGCGAGCCCCGCGGAAAGCGCCAGTGCCTTTGCAGCTTCCATGGCGTGGGCAGCCTCAGTCTTGGCGACCCTGAGTTCGTCCTCCGGCAGGGGAAGTTCGCCGATGCTGGCTTCCTTCGCTGCCATGACGAGTTCCTCGCCGGCAAACAGTTCATCCAGACGGGCAGCTTCGGCCTCGAAATCCGCGAGGGCTTTCTCCAATGCCACAACATCCGAGGGTGACATGAGCTCGCGACGCACATCCTCGACCGATGAAAATCCGGACCCGGGCAATGCCCTTTCCAGCGCAGCGAGCGCCTCAAGGCGCGCAGCCCCGGCACGTTCGAGCTCGTTCGCGGCATCCACCGCAGCCTGAAGCAATAAACGCTGGGAGGTGAGAGCTTCTGACCGCTCACGAAGGCTGGCGAAGCCCTGCCTCAGGCCGGCCAGCTCCTCTTCAAGCGCAAGGTACTGCTCCTGAAGTAACTCGACAGCAGAGCTTGCTTGCAAGGCGGCATTCGTTGACCCGGCATGTTCCTCCTGCAGGAGGGTAATGCGTTTAATGAGATCCTCATGCTCTTTGCGGAGCTTCTCCAACGCCCCAGAGGACTTTCGGGCTTCGATTGCCGCAGCTTCGGACGCGACCAAGCGGGCGGCCGATTCCTCTGGATCTGCGGAACCACCCTGGGCAGCCAGGCCCGCCAGTAACTGTGCGGCTCTTGATACCTCTTCCGCGCTGCGTCCCAGAGCCTTTTCGCTCGCTTCAAATAGTTTGCTGGCCTCTTCCTCTTCCTGGGCGATGGATAGTGCGGAACGAGCTGCGGCGGCGGGATTCGGGTGCTCGTTGCTGCCACAAACGGCGCAAGGCTGCCCAGGCACAAGGGCTGCCGCGAGCTCACCGGCTGCATTGGCCAAGCGTGCCTCCCTCATGTCAAGCCATGCTTGCCTGAGGTCCTGCGTTTTGTTGCGGGCACGGGCGTGGCGCTCGGTGACGTCCTTCAACTCGGCGGCGGCAGCTTCATGACGGGACACAACCGACACTAGTTCGGCGGCAGCGGCGGCCTCCCGTTCGAGGTCTTCGACGCGGGCAGCCGAGGGTTCCAGTGCCGCCATCCCGGCCTTCACCGCTGATTCCTCGGCTCGAAGGTGTTGCAGGGATTCTGCTGCTGCTTGCTCGGCCGCCAAGTGGCTGGAGTGTTCTTTTCTTTTGGCTGCGAGTCGGGTGGCCACGTCCTCCATGCGCCGCTCATCTGAAAGCCGGGCCTCGAGGACGGCAAGGGTGGTCTTGACTGTCTCAAGCGCAGCAACAGGATGTGCCGCATCCAAGCCCTTGGATTCAAGCTGCTCCCGGGACCTGTCCCTGTCCACCAAGGCAGACCGGAACTTACGCTCCGTGGCGTCCAAGGCGTCCAGTTGTCCCCCAAGGACTGCCGCACGGCGATGTCCTCCCAGCTTTTCCTTGTTTTCCAGTGCCCGCGCAGCAGCTAGTTCATGCAGAACCCGCCGCTGCATCCCAGCAGAAAGCCTGGTATGCCGTTGGGCCTTCTCCTGGTCCTCCTGAAGTTGTTCCGCAAGCCGTATGGCCTGGGCATCAGCTGCGGTGGCCTCGTCCTGACGTCGCCCACCTTCTTCCAGCAACTCCATCTCCAGGGCCGCGAGCCATGCCTCTGGCGCCTCGGCAGCTGTCTCCGCATTTGAGAGCTCATCGGGAAGGCCAAGCTGCTCCCGTTCCGCGGCTGCCCTGCCAAGCAGCATCTTCAGTTCGGCCGCATTGTCCTGCACGGCGCGCGCAGCTTCGGCCGCCTGCCGCGCAATTTGCTTCTCCACCGACTCGAATCGCTGCGTCCCAAAGAGTTTTTGGAGGAGCTCGAGCCGATCATTGGCTTTGGAGCGAAGGAACGCCGCAAAGTCGCCTTGGGGAAGCATCACAACGCGCGTGAACTGTTCCCGGTCCATACCCAAAAGCTCGGACAGCTCGGCGCCGACTTCGTCATTACGCGAAGATTTTTCCTCCCAGACTCCGGAAACCCACTCGCGGAGCAGTGTCTTGGCTTGTTGGGTGGTGAAGCCGTTCCGGCCGCGCGCGCTGGGGCGTTCCCATGCCGGGGAACGGCTGACTTCGAAACGCCTGCCGCGGGCCGAGAATTCGCACACCACACGGGGTTCGGCACCCGGCGCTGCATGATCGCTGCGAAGGCGCTTACCTTCCTGGCGTGCACCCGGAACGGAGCCGTAGAGGGCGAAACAGATGGCGTCGAGGATGCTGGTTTTGCCGGCCCCGGTGGCGCCGTTGAGCAGAAACAACCCCTGTGCACTGAGTTGATCAAAATCAATGTGCTGCGCAGTGGCAAAAGGCCCGAAAGCCTCAATTTCCAGTCGATGGATTCTCACAGTTCAGCCTCCTCCAGGCGCACGGCCTCGAGGGCGGCGCGCAGGGCAGCTTCTTCCGCAGATCCGGGACTGCGCTCCCGAACGTGTTCCAGGAACCCGCAGCAGACCTCGAGGTCGTCCTGGGCGGCTGCGAGCCTGCCGCTGTAACTGACTTTGTCTTTGGTTCCAGCACCCTCGGGGTCGAAGGACAGGACCAAGGTGTCAGGAAAGCGGGTTCGGACTTGCTCCATAGCCTGGGCGGGCCGCTCGGCATCCGTGAGGGTGATTTGGCAATAGGCAGCTTCAGCCCAGGCGTGCTCGCCCGATTCAAGAAGATCGTTCAGCTTGCCTCTCAACACGGCCAGGCTCTTGGCAGCTTCCCAAAGAACTTCCTGGACACCGATGCTTCCATCGGCATCGATATCAACCAACCAGGCGCCCTTGGAATGTTTGGCTTCGGAGAACGAATAAGCCAGTGGGGAGCCGGAGTAGCGGACATTCGGGGCAAGTTCCTGCCGGCCGTGCAAGTGACCAAGTGCCGTGTATGCAAAATCCTCGAAGAGATCCAGAGGCACTGCGCCCAACCCTCCGATGCTCAAGTCCCGTTCACTGTCAGTAGTGATGCCTCCACTGGCAAAAGTGTGTGCAAGGACCACGGGATGCACTGCGCCTGATGTACGGCGGTCCTGAAGGTCGCGCCGAATCCGCTCGGTTGCTTCACGGGTGACCTCGAAATGACTTGCGGTCTCCACTTCCAGCCGCTCCGCGACAAGCCGAGGTTCCAAATAGGGAATCCCGTAGATCGCAAGTGTGGCGCTGCTCTCCCCATCTTTTCCGAAGGGAACAAGCACGGGAACGTCCAGGTCCTCGACCCTCGTCCTGAGGTGAACGCCGCCGCGTTCGAGCAAGCGGGACGCGAATCCGAGCCGAATGGCGGAATCGTGGTTGCCGCTGGTGAGCACTACGGTGGCCCCGGCGTGGGTAATACGCACCAAGGCGTCGTCGAGAAGTTTGACGACATCGAGTCCAGGCAGGGCGCGATCATAGACATCGCCCGCAACGAGGACAACGTCTACAGACTTCGCTTCGACGAAGGACACGAGCTGGTCCACAAAACCGCGCTGCGCTTCAAGCATGCCAACGCCGTGGAATGACCGGCCGAGATGCCAATCGGAGGTATGGAGTAACCGCATATTTTCAAGCTAACTGTGGGCACCGACAAAAAAGCGCAGACAGGCCGTCCGGCGTCGATCCTCTCCTGCTGCTAGCCCTTCTTTCCGTCGAAGAAGTCGCGTGCGTCATCTGCAGCAGCTTCTTTCCGGACAGTCCCGGTCTCCACTGCGTCTGCCTCTGCCTCTGCCTCTGCCTCTACCTCTACCTCTACCTCTACCTCTACCTGGAAATCATCAGTGTCATCCACATCCAGGTGCTGGTCCCCGCGGCTTGGGACCGACGCCAACGTCGCGTCACCTCCAAGGCTGGTGGCCGCGGAGGCGTAGTCAAAGCCGCGGAAGGCCAGTCCGGCCAGTGCGGCCCCCATCAGTGGAGCGACCCAAAAGAGCCACAATCCTTCCAAGGCCCAGGAAGGGCTGAAGAAAGCCAGCGCAGTTGCGCGTGCGGGATTAAACGGAAGGTTGCCAAGGACCTGGCCAAACTGCAGCAACACGGCGACGCAAAGGCCTACAGCAAAGGGAGCCACGGCAGGAAAGGCACGGCGTTCGGCAGTCGCTCCAAGGAACACCGCAACCAGCAAGGCGGAGCCAACCACTTCAACAATCAAGACCCCTGCCATCTGGGTTTGGGCAGCAGCATGCTCTCCATAGCCGGCTGCCACAGAGCCGAAGGCCGCCCGCGCATCCGTCAGGACCGGAACTGTCAGAACCACAACGTAGGCAAGAGCTGCGCCGATCACGCTGCCGATGATTTGGGCCGCAAGGTAGGCCACAGCTGCCAGCGCGCGGATGCGGCCGGCAATCAGGTTGCCCAGAGTGATTATCGGATTGAAGTGACCGCCGGAAACATGACCGAACGCCAGCATGGCCACTGTCACCGTCAGGCCGGTCGCAAGGGCGGCGGGTAGGGGCGCTGATGAAGGGTTCGAGAAGATCGACACACCCACGGCCACGAGCACAACAAACATCGAACCGACGGCTTCAGCCGACAGCCGCGCGAACAGCCCCGGTTCGTGGTCGGTCGTGGCTTGCACTGGAGAGGTCATGTCGAATGATTCCTAACGATTGGTTTGGGGACGGCCCTTGAGCATCCTGCCAGTTGAGCCTGAACAGTTGCTGAGTCCCTGCTGACTCCCGATCCGAGCTTAGCCGCCCAAGGCGATGGCCGCGATCGCAGTTCCGCCCAGCCCTATCACGGCAAGGGTGCTGACAAAGATGAGTCGTGCCGAAGCTGCTTCGTTTCCAGCATGAAGCTGCCGTGAGCGGACCCACACCACACAAGCCAGGACAATGGTGGCGGCAGCAGCCATGAGGGCGCAGATGCCTTGGTAATCCAGCCCGGGAAGGCCCGGAATCAGACGGCCCGCAGAGGGCTCGGAGGTAAGCCAACTGCGCCAGATGAACAGATCCACCACCACAAGCGAAATGAGGGTGCGCCGCCACGCCAGCGTGGTCCGTTCCGGCTGAAGGCCGGGATCACGGAGGTCCATGCTCAACGCGCAAGCCTCGTCATCGCGCAAACCTGGTCATCGCGCCACCAAAATCAACACGGCGAATGCGAATGCTGCCACGGCCACCACGATCGTCATGAGCAGCATGACCCAGGAGAACGGCAAGGCTTCATCGTTGCGCATCGCAGCTTCCATTTGCCCCCACCTGCGGTATGACAGTGCAGCCAGGCCGGCCCCGATGAGGGACAGAAGGACACAGAGGACGATCCTTACCGGCTGGGGGGCAATGTTTGGAGCCAGCTGATCAATGGCAATCGATCCGGCCAGTAATGCCAGGGAGGTACGGATCCAGGCAAGGAAGGTGCGTTCGTTCGCCAAGGAGAACCTGTAGTCAGGTGTCTTGCCTGTCCGTCGCCAAGCCGGTTCACGCACGTCGTCTCTCCAAGTTTTCCTAGTGCTGGGCAGCTTCCCCACCATATCAGCGGCCGTTCACATCAGTTGCGTACGTCATCCGTTGCGTACCCACACCAGTTGCGGACCCCATCAGTTACATAGCAGGGCGCGGTAAGTTGATGGCATGAGTTTTGCAGCCTCCTCCCCCGCCGCCCCGTCGTTTGAATCCCGCGTCCACGGGACACTGCTCGGAGGTGCATTGGGTGATTCCCTTGGCTACGCAGTGGAGTTCGACCGCCTTGAGGCCATTCGTGCCCGTTACGGTTCCGCCGGGCTCACGTCCTTTGACCAACTCGACGCCGTCGGCCAGTTTTCGGACGACACACAAATGACGCTGTACACCGTGGATGGCCTGGTCGACGCCCTCGAATGGGCCAATGATGGGGTGGCAGCAGATGAGATCGCCTGCCTGTGGCTGGCCTACCTTCGCTGGCTGGCAACCCAGGACGTTGCTGTTTCCCCTTCTGCCCCCGTTCCACAACCGCGGTGGATAGACGGCCAGGAAGTACTCCGGCGTCGTCGGGCCCCGGGAAACACGTGCCTCAGCGGATTGGCTTCAGGAGAAATGGGCACTGTGGCCAGGCCAGTCAATCCCGATTCCAAGGGGTGCGGCACTGTCATGCGTTCAGCACCTTTTGGACTCGTGCCCCATATCTCCCGCGAAGCCGTGTACAAACTCAGTTCAGATGCTGCATCGTTGACGCACGGACACCCTTCAGCGCGGTTAAGCGCGGCTGCCTTCAGCTTGTTGATCCAGAATATTGTGGCTGGCAGCGACGTCCGCACAGCAGCTTCCGCCGCCTTGGACTACGTGAGTGGCGTGCCAACCAAAGCTCCCGAACTCCCTGAGCGTCTGGAAGCGGCCTTGAGGTTGTCGTCGGAGCCTGCTCCCCTCGGTCCTGAAAAGCTGGTAACCACACTGGGCGAGGGCTGGGTGGCAGAGGAGGCACTCGCCGTCGGGCTTTATGCCGTCCTGTCCACGCAAGGCAGTGAGCCGGCGGAGCACTTCCGCAAGGCCATCGCGGTGGCCATCAACCACAGTGGGGACAGCGATTCCACCGGTTCCATCGCCGGAAACATTCTGGGTGCTTACTACGGCGAAACTTGCCTTCCTGCCCAGTGGCTCGAGGCATTGGAAGGCACGGAGGTCATTCGTGGCATGGCAGACCGGTTGCTCGCTGTCACTACAGGCTGATCGGCCCGCACGTCAGCTGCGTCGCAGCGCGATGTTCTCGCAGGCTTCGCAAACCTCCGCGGGAATCAATCCGCGACGCTGGAGGATGCCAAAGATGGCGCAACCAAGGCAAAAGCCGAGGAACGCCTCAAGCGAGGCCGCAACGATCAACAGCGCGAGAAGGATCCATGCAGCAGGCTGGAACCCTGTGAAAAAAAGCACGACGGCGGCACTGCTCAAAGCGGCTCCCACACCTTGCGCGAAGCGCTTCGGAGGACCGGCCACCAACTTGGCGTGCCCGATGCGCGGGGCCAAAACCTTGACCGAGAGCAGGGCTAGCGGCGAAATTCGGGGGCCGAAAAGGACACGGAGCCAGAAACCGATTGCCACGGCAACCAGGCCCAAGGACGAGCCCGTCAGCAGTGTTGCGACAGCCAGCAGCACAACCAGTCCGGCCGTGATCCGGGCGGCGTATTCATTGACAGGGTTGGGAAAGGCGAAGACGACGCGCCAATCAATCCCGGCTTTTACTGGGCCATTGGATTGGTGTACCGATGACTGGGACAGGCTGGCCTTGGTCATGCACCAAGGCTAGGAGCACGGCTCCCCGGACTGGAAGCATTGTTTCGCACTATGACCCCCGCCGACCCAAACCGCCTGCCAGGCTGAAGTTAGTTCCCGCCCACCATTTGCAGGAATTCCCCTTCCGAGACAACCTCGATCTGCTGACCTTTCGCATGGAGTTCCAAAACCCGCTTGGCCTTTCCTGTAAGCCGTCCGGCACGCAGGTCTCCGGCCACGAACCCGTCGCCCACCACAAGGACAGTGGTGCGTGCGGTCACCCTGCTTTCCGGCCGTGCACCCATCTCTGCAGCGCGGGACTTAGCCTCCGGACGGGTCATGATGAGGTCGCCCGTGAAGACCACCGTTTGGCCGAACAGTGGATGCCCCGATTCGGCTGTGGGATTCGGCAACGGATTGGGGCCTTCCTCGGGCCACGCCGAGAATGGGCGACCCGAACCGTTCAAGGCGCCATCCAGGGTTTGCTCCGCGGGGCTGCCTGCCCTCCTGCCTTCGAGCCCCCTACCTGCGAGAGCCTTGCCTGCGAGAGCGGCAAGGGTGGGCTTGGAGAGGCCATTCATGGGATCGAAGGCAGGTTGCCTGGGCAACGTAAGGCCCAGCGAAAGATAGAGTTCCGCGATGCTGTTGGCGTTGTTCCGACGGGCGATGTCCACCAGGATTCCTGCACAGGCGCGTGCGTCCTCGGCGGCGTCGTGGTGGTTGACCAGAGGTACTCCGGCTTCCTCCGCTGCATACGGCAGTGAGTTGGACACCAATGAGTAGCAGCGGCGGGACAGCATCACGGTGCAAACGTACTCGTAGGCCGGGCCTGCAAGCCCTGAGACCTCCAGGCCGGATCGGATAACGCCCAGATCGAAGGCTGCGTTGTGGGCCGCAAGAACGTCGTTGCCGATGAAGGCGCCAATTTCAGGGAAGAGGTCCCCAAACCTGGGACGGCCGGCAACGTCTTCGGCACGGATGCCGTGGATGCGGGTGTTGTGAAACTCGAAGTGGTCGTGGTTCTCCGGCGGCCGCATGAGCCAGGAGGCTTCTTCCACCACCACACCGCCGCGGACTTTGCTGAGGCCAACCGAACACGGCGACCCCCTGAAGCCGTTGGCTGTTTCAAAGTCGATCGCCGTAAAGTCCAATGCCACTGGACAAGGTTACAGGCGGAAAGGGTGCGCTCTTGCCGATTTCCGCGGCGGGGCGCCGTTTCCGGACCGCTTTGTGGTGAGCGTTACCTCGTGGTGTTTCGAACTCGCTCAGCTGCTTGTGCCCGGGAATGCCGCTGTTACCAGCGGAGGCAGGAGACTGCCCGACGACGGCCGTCCAGTAGGCTTGATAGGTGATCTTTACTGCGATGAGCGACTTAGCCGTATCCACTTTCGGGGGCGCGGGACCGGTGCGTCCACCCATGGCCTCGTTCCTGCCGGACTGGCTGAACCCCCAGGTCTTCCTGGCTGATCCAGCCTTGGCGCCGTGGGTCGTGCTGCTGGTTTGCGGCATTGTCTTTGCCGAAACAGGCCTGCTGGTGGGCTTCTTCCTGCCCGGCGATTCCATGCTGTTCACCGCTGGCCTTCTTGTAGCCACAGACACCATCAAGTTCAATGTCTGGGCCTTGGCGGCTCTCATCATCGTTTCTGCGATCATTGGCAACCAGACCGGCTACCTCATTGGTTCAAAGGCCGGCCCTGCAATCTTCAACCGCCCTGACTCCAGGCTGTTCAAGAAAGAAAACGTCGAAAGCGCCCACGCTTTCTTTGAGAAGCATGGCGGCAAAGCCTTGATTCTGGCCCGGTTTGTCCCCATCATCCGTACGTTCGTTCCGGTGATCGTCGGTGTGGCCCAGATGGACAAACGCAAGTTCTTCCTCTTCAACGTCATCGGCGCCACCCTCTGGGGCGGCGGTGTCACCTTGCTGGGATATCTTTTGGGTGACCGCGTTCCGTGGGTCAGCAGCAACCTGGACATCATCTTCATCGTCATTGTCCTGATCTCGGTCATTCCCATCATTATCGAGGTAGCCCGCGGCGTGGTGGCCAAGCGTAAGGCCGCCGCGGAAGGCAGCAACCCCGTGGAGGAATTCATCGAGGAGCACGAAGCCGGAAAGCACCGCGAGAAGTAGGCTTCACCGCACTTGATGCCATACAGGAGAAGGCACCCCGCAAAGGCGGGGTGCCTTCTTACGTTGTATGTCTCAAGCTGGAGTTCTAAAAACCTGACCTCTGGAAGCGGAACTTCTAAAAGCCTGTTCCCGTGTTAGCTGGAATGAACACCCGAGAGTGCAGCAACGATCGCGGGGAGCAAAGCCCGGAACGCCTGTCCTCGATGGCTGATGGCGTTCTTTTCCTCGGATGTCAGCTCCGCACAGCTCCGGTCCATTCCCGCGGGCTGGAGCACGGGGTCATACCCGAACCCACCCTCACCCCGGGGCTCGCGCAGCAGCGTGCCTTCGAGTTGCCCGTACTCAACCGTTTCGTGCGTAATTCCATCTGCTCCGGGCACTGCCAAGGCGGCCGCGCAGACAAAAGCTGCCCCGCGGAAGGCGTCCGGCACATCGGAGAGCTGGGCGAGCAGCAATCGCAGGTTCGCTGCGTCGTCCCCGTGCTTTCCCGACCACCGGGCAGAGAAGATGCCCGGCGCACCGCCCAGGACATCAACGGCAAGCCCCGAATCGTCCGCGATGGCCACCAAACCCGTTGCCTCAGCCACGGCACGCGCCTTCAGGAGTGAGTTCTCAGCAAAGGTGACCCCGGTTTCCGCAACGTCCGGTGCGCCAACGGCAGCTGCATCCACCACTTGGGTATCGACGTCGAGCCCTGGGACCTGGCCGCGAAGCAGCTCCCGGAGTTCCTTCAGCTTTCCCTGGTTGTGCGTTGCCAGGACGAGCCGCGGAGCACTGGCTGAATCTGCGCTGGCTGAATCTGCGTTGGCTGGATCTGCAATGGCTGAATCTTCACCGGATGCGCCGGAGACCGCTGCGGCGTCGCCGCTCACGGAGCTTCCGCCAGCGTCTCGCGCTGGATAGCCGCAAGCTGGCCCGTGCCGATCAGGGCGAGGTCCAACAGGGCGTTGAGTTCATCGCGGTCGAACGGGGCGCCCTCTGCCGTGCCCTGAACCTCCACGAACTTGCCGGATCCGGTGACCACCACGTTCATGTCTGTTTCGGCCCGGACATCTTCTACGTACGGCAGGTCCAGCATCGGCACGCCATCGATGATGCCCACCGAAACGGCAGCAATCGTGTCCACCAACGGCTCGGCGTTGCGGGCGATGAGCTTGTTTTCGCGGGCAAACCGAATCGCTTCGGCAAGCGCCACATAGGCGCCGGTGATGGCAGCGGTGCGAGTACCGCCGTCGGCCTGCAGGACATCGCAGTCAAGGACGATCGTGTTCTCGCCCAGCGCTTTGGTATCGATGATGGAGCGCAGCGAACGGCCAATGAGGCGGGAGATCTCGTGCGTGCGTCCGCCGATCTTGCCCTTCACGGACTCACGATCGGATCGGGTGTTCGTTGCCCGCGGCAGCATGGCGTATTCGGCGGTAACCCAGCCACGGCCCTCGCCCTTGAGCCAGCGTGGAACGCCTTCGGTCAGGGAAGCCGTGCACAGTACCCGGGTGTTTCCGAACTCGATGAGCGCCGAGCCCTCGGCCTGCTTGGACCAGCCGCGGGTAATGCTGATGGGACGCAGTTGATCGGGGGTCCGGCCGTCGGCGCGGATAACGGGTGTGGCTGTAGCTTCAGAAGTCATGCTTCAAGCTTAGCGACGATGGGACAACGCCCGACGCCGCCCAGTGGGTCAGGCGCGCACGGCACCATCTGGAGGGGGTCTGGCTCGATGGGGCCTAGATCGTGTAGTGGACCCCGGCAACGGCAACAGCGACGTCCCCGGCAAACACCGGTTTGGCCTCGGACATTACCTTGGTCTGCGATGTCCACACCGGAATGTGAGTCAGAAGCAAGCGCTTAGCTCCGGCATTCATGGCGGCTTCCCCAGCGCGCTTGCCCGTCAAGTGCACGTCCTTGATGCCGTCATCGCGGCCTTCTTCGAACGCGGCCTCGCACAGGAACAAGTCAGCGCCACTGGCTGCCTCCTCCAGCCCCTGGCACGAATCGGTGTCCCCCGAATATGTCAGTACCCGGGTTATGGGCGTTCCGTCCTTGCCTGGTTCCGTTGCAGTGACACGCAATGCGTATGCCTCTTCCACGGGATGGTTGACGCCGTAGGGAGTCACTGTGAACGGACCGACGGTAACGGGCTTCTGTTCGGCCCAATGAGTAAAGTCGAACTCCTCATGCATGCCCGGATCCAGGTCCAGCCCATAGGCTGTTGCCAT
This sequence comes from Arthrobacter sp. 21a14, assembly GCA_050627125.1. Lineage (GTDB taxonomy): Bacteria > Actinomycetota > Actinomycetes > Actinomycetales > Micrococcaceae > Arthrobacter. The sequence goes on from CP192487.1 coordinate 4,072,214, forward strand.
CCTGTCCGCAGTTGCTGCCGGCCCCCACACGGGAATCCGGTCCCGTCCCCAACCGCCGGGCTTCCAGCGGACCGCTACGTGGAGGCCACACAAGTCCATGCAATGGTCCGGATGCAGGTGCGTGAGGAATATAGCGTCGATGTCCTCAAGATCCGTGTAACGCTGGATGGCACCCAACGCTCCGCTCCCAAGGTCCATCACGATCTTCCATTCCCGCTCACCGTCATGCGCAGTCACCAGATAGCACGACGCCGGCGAGCCGGGACCCGGAAAGGAACCAGTACAGCCCACGATGGTCAGTTTCACAGGCCACGTCCTGGGATGGCACTGGAATCAGGGCTGACTCCATTGTCCGGTTGGACGAAATTCTCCGGTTGTACAAAGTAGGAACGGCGCGACAATCCGGCCCCGCTCCGGGCTGCTTCCAGCATTTCCGGGGTGATGCGCGCCAGGCTTCCGGTGGGGTATTGCGCAGCCACGTGGTCGACGTGTTTCACGGACAAGACCTCGGGGCCCAGGAACCGGCGGGCCAATGTTTCAAATTGGACGGCGTCACCGGTTGCGATGAACTCATGGCTGGGGGCACTTGTGTCGGTTCGCTGGATACCGTGAGTGGCCAGCGCACGGTAGACGTCCTTGGCAGTTTCCTCCGCACTGGACACCAGGGTCACGTCCTCGCCCATGACGAAAGAGATCACCCCTGTCAAGAGGGGGTAGTGCGTGCACCCGAGCACCACGGTGTCCACACCAGCGTGTTTCAGTGGCTCCAGATACTCATTGGCCGCTGCCAGGAGGTCAGCCCCTGTGGTGATGCCGGCTTCAACGAAGCTCACGAAGGCCGGGCAAGCCACGGAGGTAATGGCAAGATCCGGGGCTGCCGCGAACGTGTCCTCATAGGCGCGCGAGCCCACGGTGGCGGAGGTCCCAATAACACCGATCCTGCCGGAACGGGTGGCCGCGACCGCTCTACGCACAGCGGGTTGGATGACCTCAATAACGGGTATCCCATATCGCGCTGTATAGCGTTCACGCGCATCCCGGAGAACTGCGGCCGAAGCGGAGTTGCAGGCAATGGTCAGCAGCTTCACACCCGAATCCACCAGCTCGTCCATCACACCCAGGGCGTTGGCCCGTACTTCGGCGATGGGCAGCGGCCCATAGGGTCCATTTGCCGTATCCCCCACGTACAGGATCGATTCGTTGGGGAGTTGATCGATGATGGAGCGGGCTACCGTCAACCCACCAACGCCGGAATCGAAGACACCAATCGGGCGGGATCCCATGAGCTCATTGGAGACCCCCAGGTCACCGGGCGAGGCAGCAATCGGGGCCCCTGCGGCGCCTGTTGAACCGTCACCCGTTGAACTGCCGCCCGTTGAACTGTCAGATGCTGAAGTCATGATTATTCGAGAATAAGGCTTCCCCTGTGTTGCGGCCATTACCTGTGGCCTCCGCCTCGTGTCTGATGTGTCACATAGGCAGGCGCGGCGATGGCCTTCCTGATCAGGATTTTGCCTGCCTGGCCGCCATCATCGATTGCACCAGTGACTCCTGGAGCCAGGTGGTGAAGTTGTAGACCAACGCCAGGTAACTCTCCACGTCCTCCGCCTGGCTCCAGTCCTGCATGCTGTGGATATGCTCGGCGTCCGCTTCGTCACGGATGTCCAGGCGTTCGGCCAAAACCAGGCGAACATCATTCAAGGCCATGGACCAGCGCGTTGCATCCTCCGGGGTCAGTAGAAGATCGTCCTTGTCCAGTCCCATCGCTGTGGCCTTCAACGCGCCAATCTTGTTTTCCCGCACCGAGCGTTCGGTCAATTGCCGGAACTCAAGCGAGCCGCCGTCGTCGTCCTTCATGACGTTTGGCAAAAGCCGCAGCAAGGCGCGATCGCTCGGTTGCTTCACGTCCATGTCCAAGCCGATCAAGGCGGCCAGCGGGTCCTCGTTCTCCCTGGCATCGGACTCCAGCATCGAGATGACGTCGTCCAGCAGTCCCCGTAAAAGATCCCGCTCGGCAGGCTCGAGGTAGCCCGTGATTCCCTTGAGTCCGTATTTGAATGCCTTAGCCACGCTGGCGGCCGCCCTTCCCGGGTGCTTCGTTTCCGCTTGCCGCTTTCTCCACGGTGGCCCACAGGCCAAAGCCGTGCATGGCTACTGCGTGCTGCTCAACCTGTTCCTTGCTGCCGTGCGCCACGATGGAGCGGCCCTTCCTGTGGACCTCCATCATGAGCTTGTGTGCTTTGGACTCGGAGTAGCCGAAGTAACTCTGGAACACATAGCTGACGTAACTCATGAGGTTGACGGGATCATTCCAGATCACCAAATTCCAAGGGATGTCCGGGGCAGTCAGGACATCGGTGGACGTCTGCTCTACAGCTTCCGTCCGCTCATCAATGTCCGTGCCAAATGCAACGCTAGGGGTCATCTGTCCATTCTATGGCGGCTCGCACTAGAGTGAATTCGTGAGTAGAGCCACGTCTTGGGACCATCCCGCCACTTCCTTGTACACCGACCACTACGAGTTGACGATGCTCCAGGCTGCCCTGCACTCCGGGGCTGCCCATCGCCGCTCAGTGTTTGAAGCGTTCGCCCGGCGCCTGCCTGACGGCCGCCGCTACGGCGTGGTAGGCGGAACCGGCCGCCTCCTGGAAGGAATCGCCGACTTCAGCTTCGGCGAAGCCGAGCTCGCGTTCCTTGAGCAGAACAAGGTGGTCAACCAGGAGACACTGGACTACCTGGCAAACTACAAATTCAATGGAGACATCTGGGGTTACGCGGAAGGCGACGCCTACTTCCCCAACTCCCCCATCCTCATCGTTGAGTCCACGTTCGCCGAAGCCTGCATCCTGGAGACCTACATCCTCTCCGTCCTGAACCACGACAGCGCCATCGCTTCTGCCGCCTCAAGGATGACGTCGGCCGCCGGTAGCCGGCCATGCATCGAGATGGGTTCCCGGCGCACCCAGGAAGAATCCGCGACGGCGGCTGCCCGCGCCGCAGTGATCGCCGGCTTCGCCAGCACCTCCAACCTTGAGGCCGGACGACGCTACGGCATCAAGACCGTTGGTACTGCGGCACACTCCTTCACGCTCCTCCACGACACCGAACGCGAGGCCTTCGAAGCACAAATCGCCGCATTCGGCCCGGGAACCTCGCTGCTGGTGGACACGTACGACGTCGAAACAGCGGTGCGGACCGCCGTCGAACTCGCAGGGGACAAACTGGGCGCCGTCCGCCTGGACTCGGGCGATCTGATTGCCCAGGCGCAGTGGGTCCGGCAACTGTTGGATGACCTTGGAAACGTGAACACCCGGATAGTTGTGACCTCCGACCTCGACGAATTCGCCATCGCTGCCCTCCAGTCCGCCCCGGTGGACTCCTACGGGGTTGGCACGTCGTTGGTAACGGGCTCCGGCGCTCCCACCGCCAGCATGGTGTACAAACTGGTGAGCAGGACAAACGACGCCGGCGAGTTCATCTCCGTTGCGAAGGCGGCCAAGAACAAGGCCAGCGTTGGTGGACGCAAGTACGCCCTGCGCAAGCTCAACGAACACGGAAGGGCCACGCAGGAGATCGTTGGAATAGGTCGCCGGCCGGAGGACGACGGAAACGACCGTTCGTTGTTGCACCAGTTCATCAAAAATGGTGAACTCCTGCCCGGCTGGACGGGCCCCGAAGGCGTGATCCGCGCCAAAGAACGGCACGCCGCCAGCATGGCCGAATTGCCTGCCGTAGTAAACCGCCTGCAGCGCGGCGAGGCCGCCATCCCCACCATCTACGAGGAGAACTGATGTCCAGGGCCCTGATCATCGTCGATGTCCAGAACGACTTCTGCGAAGGCGGTAGCCTCGCCGTCGAAGGAGGCGCTGCAGTTGCCGGCGCCATCACCGAGTACGTGGATGCAAACCAACAGCATTTCGACCACATCGTGGCCACCCAGGATTGGCACATCGAACCGGGAAGCCACTTCTCCGATGAGCCCGACATGGTGGATTCCTGGCCGCCGCATTGCCGGGCCCGGACCAAAGGAGCTGAACTCCACGAAGACCTGGACCCGGAATACATCCAGGCTTACTTCCGTAAAGGACAGTACACAGCGGCCTACTCCGGCTTTGAGGGCGTCCTTGCCCCGGAAGACGACGTCCCTTCCGGGGATCTCAAAGCCGGCTCCGCTGTCTCCGAGGTCCTGGATGAAGATGCCATCGGCCTCGATGACTGGCTCCAAAGCCACGACGTCGAAGAGGTGGTGGTCGTGGGCATCGCCACGGACTACTGCGTCAAGGCAACGGCCCTTGACGCAGTGCAGGCCGGGTACGCCACTACGGTCATTGCGGACCTGACAGCGGGAATCGCCGAGGACCTCACCGAAACCTTCGACGAAATGGAAGCCGCCGGCGTCGAGGTTGAACGCAGCTAAGTCCGGTTACTTTCGGCCGATGAACCAATCCTGCAACTTACGCAACCGCGCCTGAAGTTGTTCCTCGTTCGCCTGGGCTACAGCAGGTCCACCGCATAGTTCGCGCAGTTTGGTGTGAACCACTCCATGCGGTGTGCCTGTCCGGGCTGACCACGCTGCCACGTTCTTGGCCAGTTCGTTGCGCAAGTCCATGAGCATGCGGTGATCAGGCACGGTCGGTGAAGCTGCGGCAGCCAAAGGCGACTGGCGTTTCTTGCGCGATTGCTGCTCGTGCTGCCGCTGACGCAGCAACGTACCTACTTGCTCGGCGTCGAGAAGCCCGGGAATGCCGAGGAAGTCCAACTCGTCATCAGAGCCGATGTCCGCTCCCGTACCGAATTCACCGCCGTCGAAAAGGACTCGGTCAAAGGAAGCCTGCGAGTCGAGAGCTTCGAACTTGCCCTTGGTGAGCTCGTCCGAAGCCTTGTCCTCGCGGTTCGCCTCGGCCATGAGGTTCTCTTCAGGGCTGAAAAGTCCGTCCTCATCCTTTTCCGGGCGGTCAAGAGCGTGGTCGCGCTCGGCCTCCATGGTGTTGGCCAGCACCATCAGGGGTGGAACCGAGGGCAGGAAGACCGACGCCGTCTCGCCCCTTTTGCGGGCACGCACAAAACGGCCTACGGCCTGGGCAAAAAACAGCGGCGTGGAGGTGGACGTAGCGTAGACGCCCACCGAGAGGCGAGGAACGTCCACGCCTTCGGACACCATTCGGACGGCGACCATCCACCGCTTGTCTCCTGCGGAGAAGTCCTCGATCTTGCTGGAAGCCTTCGAGTCGTCAGAAAGAATGACTGTGGGCGATTGCCCGGTGATCTTCTTTAGCTGCCCTGCGTACGCGCGGGCGTCGTCGTGGTCCGTGGCGATAACCAGCCCACCGGCGTCCGGGACCGTCCGGCGAACCTCGCTAAGGCGTTTATCCGCGGCGGCAAGGACAGCCGGGATCCATTCGCCGGTCGGGTTCAACGCCGTACGCCACGCCTGTGACGTGATGTCCTTGGTGACAGCCGCTTCCCCGAGGGAGGCGGCCATTTCGTCACCTGCACTGGTCCTCCAGCGCATCTGGCCTGAGTAAGCCATGAAAAGCACAGGACGCACCACGTGGTCCCGGAGCGCATTGCCGTAGCCATACGTGTAATCGGCTTTGGAGCGTCGAATGCCGTCGCGGTCCTCGGCGTATTCCACGAAGGGGATGGGTGAGGTATCTGAACGGAACGGCGTTCCGGTCAGGGAAAGGCGCCTTGCCGCTGGATCAAAGGCCTCGCGCAAGCCATCTCCCCAGGACAGCGCCTCTCCACCGTGGTGGATTTCGTCCAGGATGACCAGCGTCCGGGCGGCTTCTGTTTTGGCACGGTGCAGCATCGGCTTGCTCGCCACCTGGGCATATGTCACAGCGACACCAACGAATCCACGGCCATGCTGGCCATCGGAATTCTTGAAGTTGGGGTCAATCGCAATGCCCACCCGGGCAGCAGCGTCAGCCCACTGCCGCTTCAGGTGGTCCGTGGGCGCCACGATAGTGATCCTGTTAACAACGCCGCTGTCCAGCAGCGTGGTGGCAATCCGCAAGGCAAAGGTAGTCTTACCGGCGCCAGGCGTAGCCACGGCCAGGAAATCCTTTGGATGCCTGGCCATATAGAGGTCCAGGGCTTCCTGCTGCCAGGCGCGCAGCTTGGGGGCTGTGCCCCACGCGGCGCGTTCAGGGTACGCGGGAGGCAGGGATGGACCACCAAATAATGTTTCTGTCATGCGGACTCCCCCGGCCTGATGGCAGCGAAAATTAGCCCCGGTTCTCCGGGCACGCGGCAGTGGACTGCATTGCGGTCACGATCGGAAGGGACCTGTGTTCTCCTCCCAGCCACTACTTGGAGTTGCCCGGGCCGCTGTCTCCACCGTCTTTGCCGGGACGGAGACCCTCATAGATCTCCTTGCACTCCGGGCAGACCGGGAACTTCTGGGGATCGCGCCCCGGCGTCCAGACTTTGCCGCAGAGGGCAATGACGGGCTCGCCGGTCATGGCCGACTCCATGATCTTTTCCTTGCGAACATAGTGCGAGAACCTCTCGCGGTCGCCGGGCTCCACTTCCTGGCGAGTTTCCTCGCGCTCAATGGTGGATGTGGACGTTCCGGCTCCGGAAAGCTCGCGCATGGGGTCGTTTTCGAATGGATCCGGAGGAAGCGTAGTCATGGCATCCATCTTACCGTCTACAGACCCTGCCACTCCGGCTTGTTGTCATAGGTGTGGCGGTAGTAATCGGCCAATTTCAGTGACGACGCAGCGGCTTCGTCCACCAATATTGTGGCGTGAGGATGCATCTGGAGGACGGATGCAGCGCAAATGGCAGCTACCGGTCCTTCGACGAAGTCCCGCACTGCCTGGGCTTTTTGTGCACCCGTAGCCACCAGGATGACGTGGCGGGCATCCATGATGGTGCCCAAACCCTGGGTGACTACATGGTGCGGGACGTCGTCGATGCTGTTGAAAAAGCGGGCGTTGTCCTTGCGCGTCTGCTCGATCAGCGTTTTGATCCGGGTGCGGGACGCCAGCGATGAACCGGGTTCATTGAATCCAATGTGGCCGTCCGTGCCCACGCCCAGAATCTGGAGGTCCACGCCGCCGGCATCCTTGATTGCATCCTCGTAGGCCTGGCAGGCTGCTTCCAGATCCTCGGCGGCACCGTCCGGGCCATGCACATTCTCAGGGTTGATATTCACCCGGTTGGTAAACTCGCGCCGGATCACCTCGCGGTAGGACTCCGGATGCCCGGCCTCAAGTCCGACGTATTCGTCCAAGGCAAATCCGTGTGCCTCGCTGAAGTCCACGCTCCCGGCTTCGTAGCGCCGGGCCAATTCGTCGTAGATCGGCAGCGGGGACGAACCCGTGGCCAAACCCAGGACCGCGTTCGGCTTGCGGCGCACAAGGGCTTCGATGGCATCTGCCGCCAGCGCGCCAATCTGTTTGGTGCCAGGGAGAATGACAACTTCCATCGTCACTGCCTTTCTTGTGTAGGAATTGCGCGGTACTGAGTCGAGGTTATCCCATGTCCCATGAGCTTGCCATGGTTGTTACGGGGCTAGCGGTTCACACTGAGCTGGGCGAACATCTCCGGGCCCCGCGCATCCAACCATTTACCGCCCAGGCGCACTCCGACAATGAACAGAGCGATGCCCACAAGTGGACCCACCACAAGGTTAATCCAGCCGGGGACAACGCTGCCGGTAAACAGTTGGGCTCCCATCAGCGCAAGCTGCGGGAGGAGCAAAAGAACAAGGACACCCATCCCTATCATCTGCACGGCAAGTGTCTGGGCAACGTTGCCCGGCGGCTTCTTGAACGGGCTGTCACCGGGCAAGGGCACGGCGATGTTGTATCGCGCGGAGATCACGGAGGACAACCCCAGGCCAGTGAACAACGTACCCAGCGACAGGCCGATCAGGTTCGGAGCCCACGCCCAGGCACCAGTAAAGAAGAACGGACCTATGGAAAAGAGAAGCACAAGAGGCAGGGAAATGCTCAGGCACGCGATGGCGCGCCCCAGCCGGTCATCCACACCCCTGACACCTGATGCCAGGTGGAGGGCAAAAGCGGTGTTGTCATAGGAAACATCAGCGCAGATGGACCATGCCATGACAAACGCCGTCAGCGGCCCAAGAAGCATGAGCATGCCGTAATCGCCGCTTTGGCTCCCGCTGAAGAAGAAGATCACAGGAAACAGTGGAACCACCACCAGCGAGCCCGCGTAACGAGGATCTTTCATCCAATAGATCAAGGCGCGGGCAGCAACCGCGCCAGCCGGGGTTCCTGGCAAGACATCGAACAGCCCACGCTTGCCGCCCTTCTTGGCCGAACCTCCGGCGTACGGCGGCGTCACTAAAGCATGTTGCAGCAACACGTGCCAGCAAAGCAGCAATCCGGAAACGGTTGCCGCAGCAATGAGGAGTTTCAGTCCAGCGGAAGCAACGTCTCCAGCCTCAAGGTCACCACCCAGGGACCAGGCCGCGCCAAGAGGGGTCCACGAGACTGTACGGGCAAGCGCAGGGAGATAATCCGCCGTGCCACGAACTCCGTCGACGATACCCACGATGAGGGGACCCATCAGCATGAGCGGGATGAAAAAAACGAGGCTGCTGGCGTCCTTGAAACGGCGGGACGAGGCCAGGCCGGCCGTCGCCGTCGTCACTACTTTGGACAACACGATGCAGGTCAAGGCCCCCAAAATCGCGCCCAGCAACGCACCGGCCACCGCTGGAAAACTGCGCCACCACGTGCCAACAGTGGCAAGCGCAGTAAGGGCTGTGGCGAGGCCCGGGATCCCGATGAAACCCGCCAAGGCAAGGCCGGTGAGAAGCTGGCGGGGTGGGATCGCAGACGTGGTGAACCGGGCGGGATCCAGCGTCATGTCGGCTGCGGATGCAAGCAGGGGAACCACTGCCCAGCCAAGCAGTGCCGCAGCACCGCCCAACACCACCACGGTATGGGCGATTTCAGCGTCCGCCCAACGCAGGGCAATCAAGGCTCCAATCAACAGGACCATGATTCCCAGCGCATACAACAACCCGATGCCCATCCCGATGAGCTGCGCCGGGCTGCGCTTGAAGCCGTTGAGGAGCAACCGCCATTTAAGGCTTAGAAGGTGCGCAACCACTCCAGCCCCTCCGTCCGGTGCCCGCCGCCTACCAATTGCACAAAACGTTCCTCCAGTGTGGAACCGTTCCGGACTTCATCCACGGACCCCGCTGCGAGGACGCGTCCTGCTGCCACAACTGCCACATGGCTGCACATGCGCTGCACGAGGTCCATGACGTGGCTGGAGACGATGACCGTACCCCCGGAAGATACGTAGCTCTCAAGGATGCCCCTGATGTTGGCCGCCGATACAGGGTCCACCGATTCAAAGGGCTCGTCCAAGACCAGCAGCCGGGGAGCATGGATCAACGCCGAAGCCAACGCAATCTTCTTGGTCATACCTGCCGAATAATCGACCACCAGGGATCCGGCATCGGCTTCAAGGTCCAAGGCGGCCAACAGTTCGGATACCCGCGGGCGAACCACGTCCCGGTCCATGCCACGGAGCAGGCCCGCGTAGGTGACCAGCTGTTCCCCGGTCAGCCGGTCAAACAAACGGACACCATCCGGCAACACACCCATAAGCTTCTTGGCCTCCAGCGGCCGCGCCCAAACATCCACCCCGTGGACCAACGCCGTTCCAAAGTCCGGCCGCAGCAGCCCAGTGGCCATCGACAATGTGGTGGTCTTGCCCGCACCGTTCGGGCCCACCATTCCATAGAAAGAACCCACAGGAACTTCGAGGCTCACGCCATCGACGGCAATTTTTCCACCGAACCGCTTGGCCAGGCCGCGGATGGACAGAGCCGATGCTGGCAGGTCCGTGTGCGGGTCTGCTGACAGCCCGGGTTCAACCGCAGATTGCTGCGGTGCTGGCTGGCGAGAGTGGGATGGCTGGGAGAGTGGTTCATGGCGCGGTTCCGTCATGGCTCCAGCCTAGCCCCGGCTTCCAGTGGTGCCGGGACGCGCTAGAAGCCGTGGCGGGGTATGGCTCTCTGATACTGCGGAACCCAGGACATTTCGTGTCCAAGCTCATAAGCGGCCCTGAGCCACCAGTGCGGGTCGCGTAGCGCTGCCCGGGCCATGAAGACCGCATCGGCACGTCCATTCGCCACGATATCCTCGGCCTGGGTGGCACTTGTGAGCAGGCCCACCGCACCGGTGAGTACACCGGCGTCGCGTTTTAGCTGTTCGGCGAATCCAGCCTGGTACCCGGGAGCGGGTCTGGTCTGCTGATGGGCTACTGCCCCACCGCTGGAGACGTCCACGAGGTCGACGCCGTGTTCGGATGCCGCTTTGGCCAGGCGGACAGAGGCATCAACATCCACTCCCCCTTCAGCCCAATCAGTTGCGGAAATCCGCAACAACAGCGGCATGGAATCCGGAATGACCTCCCTCACGGCGTCCACGACCGCGAGCATCAACCGGTTCCGCCCATCCTCGGCGCCACCCCACCTGTCGGTACGGGTGTTGATAAGGGGGCTTTGGAACTGGTGAAGCAGATACCCGTGTGCGCCGTGGATTTCCACGGTGTCAAACCCGATCGCCACAGCCCGGGCGGCCGCAGCTGCAAAGTCGGCTATGACTCCCCGGATGTCTTGTTCGCTCATGGCTTCCGGCGCTGCATAGCCGTCGTAGGGCTGTTGGGTGGGACCAAAAGTGACCCAGCCGCCGTCGGATGCTGGAACGGAACCGTTCCGGTCCGAAAACGGCCAGTAAGTCGACGCCTTACGCCCGGCGTGCGCGAGCTGGGCGCCGATCTTGCAGTCGACGGCGCCGTGCTGGTGAACGAAGTGGACAATCCGCTCCCAGCCAGCTGCCTGCTCATCGGAGTACAGTCCAGCGTCCCTGGGGCTGATCCGGCCTGAGGCATTCACCGCAGCAGCTTCACTCAGGATCAATGCAGCACCACCTGCGGCAAAGGATCCGAGGTGCATCAAGTGCCAGTCGTTGGGAACGCCTTCACCTGTTTCCGGGGTGCAACTGTACTGGCACATGGGTGAAACCCACCCACGGTGCGCAATGCTCAGCGAACGGAGCTGCAGGGGCGTAAACAGCGCCGAGGGCACTAGAACAGAACTCTCGCAAGTCCTTGACGGGCTTTGGCCACCCGCTCATCCGACGTGCCCACTACCTCGAAAAGTTCAAGCAGGCGTAGACGGGCGGTCTCGCGCTCGGGACCGAAATTCCGGCCGATGAAGGCAATGATGCGGTTGAATCCATCCTCGATGTGCCCACCGGAGATGTCGAGGTCGGCCACGCCCAATTGGGCCTGCACATTATCGGGCTCCTGTGCGGCCAGCTCCCGGAGGTTTTCAGCTTCGGCGGCTGAGAACTTCTCAAGCCGGGCCATCAGCTCCACCTGGGCCAGGCCTGCCTTGGCGTCGGCGTCTGCAGGCATCTCCAGTAGTGCTTGCTTATAGGCCGCGGCTGCCCCTGCGTAGTCTCCGGCCTCGATAGCATCGATGGCTGCTTGGTGGAGGGGAGGTAGCGGTGCTGGTTCCGCTTCGCCCTCCGCTGCAGCATCGCCGATGCTCCCGGTGACGCCATTGGCGGCTGCCACCTTGAGCAGTTCATCAACGAGGCTACGAATCTGCTCGTCGTCGGCAGGACCCTGGAAAAGCGGTACGGGCTGGCCTTTGACGACGGCGACAGCCGTAGGTACAGCCTGGACCTGGAAGGCCTGTGCGAGTTGAGGGAAGGCATCCACGTCAGCGGCAGCAAGAATCAACCGTCCACCGTAGCTTTCGACGACGCGCTGGGCAGCGTCAAGGACGGCTGGAGATTCGGCTGTATAGCGTGACCAGAGGAGGAAGAGGACAGGTATCTGGGCGGACAACTGCACCAGATCCTGGAAATTGGTTTCGGTAGCGTCCACGCGAAGGGGCGCACGTCCCGATTCGGTACCGCCTGATTCACCCGATTCCGGACTACCGGAATCGGTCGGCACGCCTGCGGGCGGCGACTGGGGCGGGGCGGCGGGCCGGCGCAACGACGAGAGGTCGACGGCGCCGCGCAGGTTGAGCTGGCTGGCAGCGGCTGGAGTGGGTCGGTATCCGGGCGAACTCATACCGTCCACTCTAGCCGCTGCCTTGCCAAGGGCATGTCCTACTTGAAGCTGGCTCCCACGAGTCCCCGGGTAGCCGCCACAAGCTTCATGGGATCAGCCGAACCTGCCGGCGGAATGTAAACCGCCACGGACTCGGCGAAGTTCAGCACCATGCCGGTGGTGGTTTCCTTGCCGCCGGCGAAGACAGCGGAGTCGTCCTCAAGAATGAGTTTGTCCCCTGCCGCTTTCGGCGTCCCTTCGAACGCGAAGTCCAGGCGTCCCACAACCAGGGCGCCACCATCAGCTGTGCGCAGCACCACGGTCTGGTTGTTCACGGGGGTGTGGGAGAACTTGAAGTTGGCACTGGTCCCGTTCTTCACGGTGTCTGCCTGGTAGGCAAGGGCACCGGCGATGTACGGCGAGGATTGACCATCAGCCAGCTTGCTCCTGTTAGGCGAGTCAGGAGTTGTCAGCATCTCGCCAAGGATTCCCAAGGCTTCGTTGCCGCTGTAAGCCAGCCCGGTCTTGTCGTCAGCTGCCGCAGGAGCGGTTCCGTCACGGGGAACGGGGAACGACGGGAAGTTGGTGCCCGGCTGCAACGGAGCGCTGCCCCAGAGCTTGTAGTTTTCCCGCGGTGAGAGTTGAACCAACGTCAGGACCTGGGGCACAACGTTGCCCTCGCCCTGGGTCAAGGCAAAGACCGTACGGGGCCAGTCGCGCTTGGTACTGATGACGCTGCTCTGGAGCTTGGTGGCACGAACCGGCATGCGGGGCTCGTAAGCAGACACCGTGGAGCGGATCTTGTAGTTCTGGGTGCGGACCTGGAGTTCCATCTTGTCCACCCGCGGCGCGAGCTTTGCAGCATCCTTGGCGGCATCCGCTGCGTCTACAGTGCTGGCAACCTGCTCCAGGATGCGCTGCAGTTGCGATTCGAGCATCACAGGTGCTGCGTCCCCTTCCCTCGAAGCGGAAGAAGAGGGGCTGGAAGTGTCCGAAGGCTTAGGGGTGGACGTTGCCTGGGCAGCGATCGCCGAACTTCCCACAAGCGCGGTAGCAAGAGCCGCGGCAACGGCAGTAATGCGCAGGCTTGAGCCTTCTGCTCCAGCGCCCCGGCCACCGTCAGCTTTGCCGGGCGGCGCCTGAACGGGCAGGGAAGTGGTTTCCCCGCCACTATGCGATCCACCGAAGTCATCATCCTTGCGGTGCTCATCGCCCTTGCGACGGTTGCTGATGGCCTTGGTGATGAACGGGAGGGCTACTCCGGCCAGCATGATGATAATGCCAAGCACGATGAGCGGCACGGCCCATGGCGTGGTTGCGTTATTGGGGAAAGTCATCGAGATTGACGACGGCGCAGGCTTGGTTCCGTCGCTGGCTACCAGGAGGGACCACTCGCCTCCAGCAGGCGGGTTCCAGGTGTAGTCCAGCTCTCCGCTGGCGTCTTCTGTGTTAACCCACAGATCCGAACCAACAGGAGAGGGAGCAGTTGCCTCGCCGTCAGTGGAGGCCACCTCAAGGGACTTCTGGTCCTGGGAGACTCCAGTCAGGGTGTTGTGGGCAGTTTTCCCCACCCAGGCTTCGACGTCGTCCGGGCGGCCCGTAGCGACGATGAAGTTGCCTTCACCCTGGATCTTGATCTTCACCGGCCCGTCATGGAGGGCGATCAACTTTTGGTCGATCACGGTCAGCGGGGCAGCTTTTGTGTCACTGGGAACCGAGGCCGTCACGGTCTCGGCGGGGGCCCAGAAGGTCAGCTGGCCAATGCCGGCCAGCATCGTCAGCAGGCCCAGCAGCACCAGCAAGGCTGCAGTCTTCAAACGCACAGGATCACCTATCATCAGCGGTCGTTGAACTTCAAGGGTAACCGTTTTGTTATCAAAGAGTCAGATCGGCCCATCCCGACGGATACGTCTTGTTCCCTGCAATGGCGCCGCCAAAGCCGGATTCCGTGCTCCTGATAGTGTGGCGATGATCATGATAATCGGTAGAAAAGGCAGCAGAACCGCGTGAAAGACCACTTGGAGCCCCGTCCCATCGATGAGTCAGGGTCAACTGTGGTGGACGCCCCCGCGGATGGGACCTCCGCTACTGTTCCGGTCCGCACCGGACGCCTGGCCGCAATAGCCCGCAAACTGAGGCAACCCATTCCGGGAGCCCGCACCCGGGTCCGTTTTGAGATGCCTCCCGAGGACGAGGCCGTTACCGCAGCGGAGGGCATCCAGGCCGACGAGGACAACGATTTCGGTGCGCCTGGTCCCCGCATGTCATCCCAGCACCCGTTATATGTGGGCTTCATGGGCACGGCCGGGGTCGGCGTGGCCCTGCTGGTCTTTTACATCGCCAGCAATACCACCCAGCTGATCCTATGGATCGTTGCCGCGCTCTTCATCGCCCTCGGGCTGGATCCGGTAGTCCGCTGGCTTGAGACCCGAAAGGTCCCCCGCCCTGGCGGCATCCTGATATCTGTCTCTGTCCTGGTCCTTGCGGTTGCCGGTTTCTTTGCAACGTTGATTCCCACCATCGTGGAACAGGTTTCCGAGATCGTCCGGCAGGCGCCGGATTGGATACGGGGCTTCCTGGACTCGGATTTCTTCCGGACCGTGGACAGCCAGTTCGGCATTCGCGACCGCATCACTACCGAACTGGATAAGTTCGTCAAGGATCCCGAGGCAATGGGTGGCATCTTCGGCGGTGTGGTGGGCTTCGGTTCCACTGTGGCCAACGGATTGTTCGGCACGCTGATTGTGCTGGTGCTTAGCCTGTACTTCCTGGCTGCCCTGCCGTCAATGAAGAAATGGGCCTACCGCCTGGCGCCGAGGTCGCGCCGCCCCCGTGTCGAGGCACTTTCGGAAGCGATTACCGACTCAGTAGGCAACTACGTGATCGGCCAGGCCTGCGTCGCCCTGCTGAACGCGTTCTTTGCCTTCATCGTCATGAGCATCCTCGGCATTCCCTTCAGCGTCCTGCTTGCCTTCGTGGTGGCGCTGTTGGCGTTCATCCCGCTGGTTGGCGGCATGATCGCCGCAGTCGTGGTTATCCTCGTGGCGCTCACAGCCGGTTGGCAAACAGCAGTGATCTACGCGATCGCCTACTTTGCCTACCTGCAGTTCGAGGCCTATTTCATCTCTCCGCGCATCATGCAGCGGGCAGTGGCCGTTCCGGGCGCGGTGGCCGTGATCTCAGTTATCGCCGGCGGAAGCCTGCTGGGTGTCCTGGGAGCGTTGATTGCCATTCCGACAGCGGCAGCCATCATGCTGCTGATCAAGGAAGTCTTCATTATGCGCCAAGACAGGCACTGACTTTCCTTGTCTACTCATGCCGCGTTGGCGACCGGTCCCGCCCACTCACGTGGCAGACCGTCCACGCCGGCACCTGCCGGAGTGACGTCGTCGACGATTTCGTCCAGGACACGCGCCGCGTACTTCTCGCCCACCCACAGGTGCTTGGCACCGTGGACGCCCACCAGCCGGGCTTGCGGTACCAGGCTGAAGCGTTGGACTGCCTCCTCGGGTCGAAGGTAATCGTCGTGTTCCGGAACCAACACGGTCAGCGGTTTGCCGGAGGCTGCCCACTCCTTGAGGTGGACGTCCGTTGCGCGGTGAAGTGGAGGAGACAGGAGGACCGCGCCCTCGATCTGCGACGCCACAGGTTCAACTGCGCCGTACATCAGCGCCAGTTCCGTCCCGAACGACCACCCCACCAACCACCGGTTCGGCAGGCCGCGCTCAACGGCGAAACGGACGGCTGCTTCGACGTCGTAACGCTCACCGATGCCCTCTTCAAACTGACCTTGGCTGGTACCGCGCGGCGAGTGCGTGCCCCGGGTATTGAACCTCAGGACCGCTACACCTGCCAGCGCCGGCAGCCTGTAGGAAGCCTTGCGGTAGACATGGGAGTCCATGAAGCCGCCATGGGTCGGCAGCGGATGGAGGGTGATCAACGTTGCGGTAATCTCCCCCGACTCCGGCAAGGCGAGTTCGCCCAGCAGTAGTTTTCCGTCTTCCGTGGTGAATTCCACATTCTCCCGACGCGCGGGAAGGACGGTGGAGGCCCGGATCACCGAGGGAGCATCCTGCGCAGTGAAAACGAACGAGGCGGGGTCGAAAGTCATGCCTCCAAGCCTAAGGGAATCAGCGGGACTGGTCAGCGATACCGGTAGGTTCGTGACGTCCAGCAGTTGGTGTGCCAATGCCGGCGCTCGGCCAGTCCGGCGGCTTCGCCAAAGAGGTGATTGTCCGACCACACCACCAGATGTGCGATACCAGGGAGGATGGCTGTCGAGCAGCCTGGGCAGATGTACTGCTTCTCCGCCTTCCGCGCCGTCATGGTACGCACCATCCAGTCACCATCCGGGGCGCTTTCCCTGCGCGCAATCCCCGCCCTTGCCCGTTCCAGATCCAGTTCCGGGGCCTCGTCTGCCCACTTGCCGGCAGGTTTGTTCGAACGTGTGCTGGCGGCGTTGCGACGAGGGCGGTTGGAACGGGGCATGATTCCATTCTGCCCCAGCGACCGGCCGCCACCGGGTAAGGTAAGGCGGGTGCGACTCGTCATAGCCCGTTGTTCTGTTGATTATGTTGGCCGTCTCAAGGCCCACCTCCCCCTCGCCACCAGGCTCTTGCTCGTCAAGGCCGACGGCTCGGTACTGGTGCACTCCGACGGCGGCTCGTACAAGCCGTTGAACTGGATGAGCCCACCGGCCACGCTGCGCGTAACTTCCCCCGAAGAAACCGAAGTGGAAGAGGGCGTGGTTGAGCAGTGGACCGTGCAGTCGGCCAAGACCGATGACCGGCTCATCATCAACATCTACGAGCAACTGCATGACACCTCACATGACCTGGGTGTTGATCCTGGACTGATCAAGGACGGCGTGGAAGCTGACCTGCAACGCCTCCTGGCAGAACAGATCGAGACCCTCGGAACCGGATACTCACTCATCCGCCGGGAGTACTTCACCGCCATCGGCCCGGTAGACATCCTTGCCCGGGACGCAACCGGTGCCACGGTGGCGATTGAGCTGAAGCGGCGCGGCGACATCGACGGCGTCGAGCAGCTGACGCGGTATCTGGAGCTGCTGAACCGGGATCCACTGCTGGCGCCGGTCCGTGGGATTTTTGCAGCCCAGCAGATCAAGCCCCAAGCCAAAGTCCTGGCCAACGACCGCGGAATTGACTGCATAACGCTGGACTATGACGCCATGCGCGGGGTGGATGACAGCGAGTCCCGGCTCTTCTGATTCCTTCCTGTTCTCGCTCTCTCCCGCCGTTCTCCCTCTGGGGGGAACCGCAGGCCACTAGAATCAGAGTCATGACTGCCGCAGACCATTTCGCCCATTCTTCCGCGCCCAGCCAACAAATCCTCACGGGAACACTCGTAAGTGACGGCGTGGTGGTGGAAGACGGCCTCCTGGCCATCGACGGCGACCGCATCGCCTACGCAGGGCCGGCGGACGGCTTTGACGTGGATGAGTTTGAAGGCTTCGGGCACGCCATACGCATCGGTGCGCCCAGCGGCCATTTCATCTTCCCTGGTTTGGTAGATGTCCACTGCCACGGCGGAAATGGTGGTGACTTTCCAGGCGGGGAGGAGGCCTCGGCCCGTAGAGCAGTCGAGTTCCTGCACCGCTCCGGCACCACAACTTTCCTCGCGAGCATGGTTACGGCGCCGCGTGAGGACCTCCTTCGCGGGATCGAACTCTATGTGAAGCTCGTCGATGAAGGTCTTGTGGCCGGCATCCACTTGGAGGGGCCCTTCCTCTCCCATGCACGATGCGGCGCGCAGAACCCGGACTACCTGCTGGAGCCGGACCTGGACCTCATGAACGAACTCGTGGGCGCTGCCGCCGGCAAACTTGCCACTATGACGTATGCCCCGGAATTGCCGGGTGCCGCTGCCTTGGTGGACTTAATGACCTTCCACGGCGTGACGCCATCGTTGGGTCACACCGATTGCGACGACGCCACTGCCGCTGCGTCATTGGCTGCCGCCCGTGAGGGACTCGAATCAGCAGGTTTCGACGGCGTCAGCTCGCTGCCGACGGTGACGCACCTTTTCAATGGGATGCCACCAATGCACCACCGCGCGCCAGGCCCCGTTGCTGCTTGCCTGCGGGCCGCCCAGGCGGGAAAAGCGGTGGTGGAACTCATCGCCGACGACACCCACCTGGACCCCAATACCGTGGCTACCGTTTTTCAGTTGGTGGGCGCCGGCAACATTCTCCTGGTGACTGATTCAATGGCCGCTGCAGGGCTTTCGGACGGAAACTACATGCTCGGACCGTCGCCGGTGACCGTCAGCAATGGCGTGGCAACCCTGGATGCCACTGGTTCCATCGCCGGGGGCACCGCCACGCTCCTGGAAGTGGTCCGCAAGACAGTGGCGGCCGGCGTCGCCCTTCCGGACGCCATCTGTTCGGCGACTGCAGTGCCTGCAGCCATTCTTGGACTCTCTGACGAGGTGGGTGGATTGCGCCGCGGCCTTCGCGCTGACGTTGTTACTACCGATCAGGAACTCGGCCTTACTGCAGTCATGCGTAACGGACAGTGGCTGGCTTAGGACAATCAGCCCACGGTGAATTGTGGTTGTCCGCGTTACCTTCTTTTTACCGAAAATTTTCCCGAATTGCCTTAAAGACCGTTGACCTCCGGCACGGCACATGAAAGTGTTGTAGCAGTCTTTGTGTAGGTGGTTTTCATGCTCGCAAGACGAGTTGCGAGCGTGAAGCTCCTGCGAAACCAGACAGGCCAAGCCTGGACGGAATCCGGATCTTCTCGCGGAGTAACAAGGGCCGGTACGAGGTGTATCGGACTGATGTTCCATAATGAGGAGAAATACATGGCACTGGGAACCGTCAAGTGGTTCAACGCTGAAAAGGGCTTCGGCTTCATCACCCCGGATGACTCGGATGGGGATGTTTTCGTTCACTACTCTGAGATCCAGACCGGTGGCTTCAAGACCCTCGATGAGAACCAGCGCGTTCAGTTCGAGATCGGTCAGGGCGCCAAGGGCCCCCAGGCAACCGGCGTTACGGTCGTCTAGTCTTACCTGTTGATTTTGTTTGTTGCAGTTTCAACAAACGCCTTGGTCCCGGCTTTCCAGCCGGGACCAAGGTGTTTAACAGTCGAAATGTCGGATGAAATGTCTGATATTTCGACAACTCTTGTTACAAACCGTGAAGAAATGCTAAACGGCTTCTGAGAATAGGGCGTTGTCAATTCAAGCAACCAGTGTTCGCAGTAGTCTGGCAGATTGTCGCACAGACAATCCCGGAAGGTATGCGCGGCTCAGCGCCCTGCCTATTGCCGGCAACTGCAACGGCTCCTGGTAATACATGTACAAAGTTCGGTAGTCGGGTTGGAAACGTGACTTAAAGGAAGCCAGGGATCGGAAACCATAGACAGGTTCCAGGGCTTGTCCAACCAGGTCCAGCATGCCGGCAAGTCCTTCGGCCTGCTGATCAATCTCGTCCTTCTCCCGCGCCAACGGCGAACCGGAGAGCGAGATAACCTCCACGGACTCCCTGAGATGGAGGATGGCCGAGGCAATCAGGAATTCCATCACTCCCGGGAAGGCATCGCCGCGGCGACGCATGAAGTCCAAAGTCCAGCTGACAACACTGCCGTTCCGGTAGACAGGAAGCCAGCTGGTGACCCCATAAACGAACCCTTCTGCATCAGTGGCCACGCAGCACAACACGTCAGGATCTTCAAGCTCATCCAGACCACCCAAAGTGAATCCCATTTCAGGCACGCGTTTTTGCGCAGCCCACTCTTCGGACACCTCGCCCACCTGCGCACGCAGAGCATGGGGCAGCGCGTCATACCGGCCCCATGTCGCGGTGATGCCCATCTTTGCTGCCCGGTTGAGGGATGTCCTGACGTTCTGCCACTCCTTGCCACGGAACTCCAAATCCCTGATCCTCAACCGGGTTTCCTGCGCGACAGCAACCCTCCGAAATCCGCGGGCCTGAAGCATGGGCCACAACTCATCCGTACAGGAGTAGAGGCAAGGTATCAGCGCATGCTGGGAGCAGAAATCAAGGAATCCTCCAGCAGTTTCCAAGTGGTGCTCCGTGAGCCCCACAGGACCTGCCAATGTCAGGGCGACATGGCCGTGCTGCTGGTATGCCACTGCCCCCGTACCGCCAGGATTGAACCAGTATTTGTTCGGCTCCCAGAGCGCCATCCACGACAACGAATCACCGCCGGCTTTCACCAACTCACGTGCGCGGTCCCGCCCTTGATGGTCCAGGCCAGCGGCATGGTGGCCACGGATGAGGAGTATCCAGACTCCAATCAACGCAACAAGCCAGAAGACGGTGCCGGAGTAGGAGAACAGAAAGACTTCAAAAGCGTCGCGCTCAGCAAAGACCTTGCGGTAAACGCTGGGCAACGGAACCGGCAGGTACTGCCGGGCGAGCTCTGCACCCAAACCCAGCAAGCCGCCGTCGCGCGTCATGCCGCCCGAAGCCAGCCACACGGCGGTGTAGGCAAGCGCCAGGGACGCGCCTGTGAGGCCAACAAGCCAGAAAACGCGCCGCCGCAAACGGGCAGAGGATTCCACGCGGAAGTGTCCACGATAAGCGAACAAGAGGACTGCCAGGGTCAGCGGAACCAGGACCAAGGGAATCAGATGCATAACGGCCGGGTTCACCATCGCCGCTCGACGCCCCGGGGGCATGGGAATGCCCGCGAAAAGGCTCAAGTAGACAGTCGAAAGGGCCACTACGACCAACTGGACACCGATCGCTATCCCCAGTGCCAGGCGCCGTCCACGTCGCATGCCGTCGGCACAAATGAGCAGCAAAACCACGGGCACAACAGCAAGTGCCAAGCCAAAAGGGCCCGTGTAGCCCTGACGGCTCAGCTCCAGGCAAGCGACGTCAATGGTCCCGCCGCAATTGTTTTCCAATTGACTCAGCGTGGGGAGCGGGTTCAGGATGACATCCCGCAGCAAGGCCAGCGGTCCCGAAGGGCTCTTGACCGCAGCAGTCAGTATGGGACCGGCAGCGAAAATAGCCATGGTGAGGGCCAGCAGGTTCCGGACTTCACGGCCCGTGGAACGGTGCAAGTGAAGGTGTCCCTGGGTGCTCTGGGTCCACCACGCAGCCCCCAAGCCCAACAAGGCTCCCACAAGCCCCATTAAGGTCTCGGCGTGTCCGATGTACAGCACCAGCAGCAAGGAAAGAGAGAGGACCACGGTCCTCAATCGTCTCTGCCAAAGTGTTGGCAGTAAGGCACTGGCCGCAAGCGCTGTGGCGATCAAGGCGCCATAGGGTCCTATCAGGCGGGTATCAACCATCCGGGAGATCCAGCCGTCATCCACGTACCGTGCCACCTGGGTGACCAGGAGGAAGGCGGCAACGCATGCAAACTGGCTGCCCAGGAAGACCCCGGCCGTCCGGAAGAAGCCGAAACGCCGCTCTGCAAGCCCTAACAGGAAAAGGATCATGAGAGCTGCGGTGACGAACGCCAGCAGGTTGGTGGTGAAGAACAATGACGTCCAGATAGACCACCACTCCCCCGACCGCAACCCGGCCAGGGTCACGCCGGCCACAGGCAGCAATGATTCTGCAGGCCCGCCAAGGATGCTTCCGGACACAATGGACACTGCTACGAACAAGGCAAGCACGAGCGTCGTGAACGGAGTGGCACGGAGATGTTTGGCCGTTTGCCTCAGGACGGGCTGCACAACGCCTTTCAGGGCAAGGCTCACTGGACTATTCCCCATCGGGAGGACAAGAAATCCAGGGCGCCAGGCATCCCCCGGACCACAGCATCCCACGAGTGGCCCGCGTGCTGGATGGAGTGTGCTTCAGTGGTAAAACCCGCTGCCGTTCCAGCGTCCGCAAGAACATGCATGTAGCCAGTGAACTCAGTGTCCGTGGCGCCTGCCGCCAAGTACAGGCCACTGCCTGCGTAATCGCGCTGCTGCATCAAAAACAATGGGGTCCTTGACTCGAAAGCGGCCACGTCGCCGTCGAACGAGTCTGCGATGGTCTTATTCCGGTCCTTCGCCAGGGAGGGCTCCCGCTCAGCGGAAAAACCCACTATCGAAGTGAACACTTCAGGATGCTCCGTTCCCATTTGTACCGCGCACGTTCCGCCGAACGAAAAACCACCGACTGCCCACAGTCGGTGATCGTTTGATACTTCCAAAGTGGAACTGATCCAAGCAGGTACGTCCTGGGAGAGGTAGGTGTCAGCCTGCGCGATGCGGCTGTCCATGCATAGGGTGTTGGCGCTTCCCGAGCCATTTGGGTCCACCACGACCGCGACGGGGGCGATGCCGCCATGGGCTTCAGCGAACCTGTCCAGTTGGGCACGGAGTTGGCCCCCGGTTAACCAATCGGCCGGGCCACCGGGTTGGCCTGAAAAGAGCACCAGCACCGGCAAGCTTGGCCGTGCTGCGGTTTGATAGGCCGGAGGCAGGTAGATGTAGGCTTCACGTGCTGTGAAGCCGGATGCGTTTCCCGGGATTTGAGCCTTCCGGAGGATGCCGCCCCGCGGCATTGACTCGGGAGCTTTCCAAACCGACGGCGCAGGTCCCGGCTTGCTGCCCGGAGCGCGTTGAAGGCTGTCCTCCAAGGGCTGGATACGGGCGACGGCCGTACCAAGAAGGTCCGCCACTGTGTTGTTCAGTCCGAAGTACACGTTTACTTGGACGACGCTCAAGAGAACTACGCCCAGCATCGCTGCCAGGCCGCCGGCACGACTTTTCCAGGTTGCGCGGGGAAAGCGCGTCGCAAACAGCAGAGCGGCGGCGACAGCCGGAACCGACCACGCCAGGGTCTCAAAGGGAAGATTTTCCGAGAAGATGGCCAAAAGATCAACCAGCACCCAGTGGGCCAGCGCCACAACCACAACGCCACCCGCCACGCAGGCTGCGACGGCCAGTGGCCAGGAACGCTGACGCCTCCACAGAAGGTACGCCGCTCCCGCCACACCGCCGATAATGCTCAACCACAGGAATGGTCCATCAACAAGGCTGATGTCCAGAAGAAAATCCATGGGGCCTAACGCCAGGTTCCGACGCCGATGACAGGTCCGGCCTCGAGCCAAGAGGAAAGGCCGGCGTAGGCATCGAAGTTCATGGCGAGCATGAACTTCTTGCCTTCATATTGGAGTTCAACCACGACGACGCCAGGCTGCACCTTGACGAGCTCATCCTCAGTGGGTTGACGCCGGCCAAGCAGCTCCAACGAACTGCGTTTGTATCTATGTTTCGGGATCACGCTCAGGGACATCAAGCGGAACCACTCAAGTTCATTGTCCTGATAACGACAAACCCCCATCTGCCAGCTGTTTCCAGCCGTGCAAATGGAGGCGTCAACCGTGCCCAGGGCGCGCCGCAGATTGAAGCGGCGCACCCCAAAAAGGCACAGTGAAAAAATCAGCAACGCAAACGCCGTTGCCAGGGCGATGAACGGAATAAGGGAATCGTCCATCAAGGTCGTGCTATCGGATCCCCGCTGTAGCCGCTTCGCCCAGTTGGGCGTTGTCAGCAACAATGACCACACGATCGTTGTCGACGGAGAAGAATCCACCGTCAACAACTACCGCAATACGGTCACCGGAAACCGGCTGGATTGCCAGCTCACCCTCAGCCAGGATGGCCAGGAGGGGCGAGTGGCCCGGCAGGATTCCGATTTCACCATCGCTGGTGCGGGCCTTCACCATCTTGGCCGCGCCGGACCACACAAAGTGGTCCGCTGCGACAATCTCAACCTCGAGCTCAGCCATACTACTTGGTCTGTTCCTGGATCTTGGCCCATTGGCGCTCGACGTCATCCAGGCCACCGACGTTGAAGAACGCCTGCTCTGCGATGTGGTCCAGCTCGCCGTCGCAGATAGCGGTGAAGCCTTCCACGGTGTCCTTGATGGACACGGTGGAGCCTTCGACGCCGGTGAACTGCTTGGCGGTGTAGGTGTTCTGGGACAGGAACTGCTGGATACGACGTGCACGTGACACGACGATCTTGTCTTCTTCAGACAGTTCGTCAACGCCGAGGATGGCGATGATGTCCTGGAGTTCCTTGTTCTTCTGCAGGATCTGCTTTACACGGACAGCCGTGTTGTAGTGGTCCTTGCCGATGTACTGGGGGTCCAGGATGCGGGAGGTCGACGTCAGCGGGTCAACGGCCGGGTACAGACCACGGGAGGCGATTTCACGGGAAAGTTCCGTGGTCGCGTCGAGGTGTGCGAAGGTCGTTGCCGGAGCCGGGTCGGTGTAGTCATCAGCAGGCACGTAAATAGCCTGCATCGACGTGATGGAGTGGCCCTTGGTGGAGGTGATGCGCTCCTGGAGGAGACCCATCTCGTCAGCAAGGTTCGGCTGGTAACCCACTGCGGACGGCATACGGCCGAGCAGCGTGGAAACTTCCGAACCTGCCTGCGTGAAGCGGAAGATGTTGTCAATGAAGAGCAACACGTCCTGGTTCTGAACATCGCGGAAGTACTCCGCCATAGTCAGCGCAGACAGGGCAACACGCAGACGCGTTCCCGGCGGCTCATCCATCTGGCCGAAGACGAGGGCGGTGTCCTTGAGAACGCCAGCCTCTTCCATTTCAACCCAGAGGTCGTTACCTTCACGGGTACGCTCGCCAACACCGGCGAATACGGAGGTACCACCGAAGTTGCGGGCAACACGCGTGATCATTTCCTGGATCAGAACGGTCTTGCCAACACCAGCGCCACCGAACAGGCCGATCTTTCCACCCTTGATGTACGGGGTGAGGAGGTCGATAACCTTGATGCCGGTCTCGAGCATCTCCGTGGAGCCCTCGAGGGAAGCGAAGGACGGTGCCTTGCGGTGGATAGGCCAGTAGGCGTCAGCCTTGATCTCGGACTCTTCGACGTCCAGCGGCTTACCGAGGACGTTGAAGATGTGGCCCTTGACGCCGTCGCCGACGGGCACGGAGATCGGAGCGCCGGAGTCCCGCACGGTGGTACCGCGGACGAGTCCGTCGGTAGCCTGCAGGGAGATGGCGCGAACGAGGTTGTCACCCAAGTGCTGGGAGGTCTCGAACGTGATGGTCTTCGTCTGGCCATTGAGAGTGATCTCAGTGGTCAAAGCGTTGTAAATCGAGGGGATTGCGTCAGCCGGGAATTCGACGTCGACAACCGGACCAATAACACGGGCAATGCGGCCGGTGGCACCGGCCGTTGCTACGTGTTCGGTAGCAGTGGCAGTCATCTCTCTCACTTCACTCAGTAGATGGCGTGGGGTTAAGTTTATCTGTTTGGTGCAGGTGCGGCTTTGAGCCGAATCCGTACCGGCTAGGACGCGAGGGCGTCGGCGCCGGCCACGATCTCGGAAAGCTCCTGCGTAATCTCGGCCTGACGGGCCGTGTTGCGAAGGCGCGTGTACTTCTTGATCAGGTCCGTAGCGTTGTCACCGGCCGACTTCATTGCACGCTGGCGGGCAGCGAGCTCGGAAGCTGCAGCCTGCAGCATGGCTGCGAAGATGCGGGACTCGATGTAACGCGGAAGCAGGGCGTCAAGGACCTGCTCGGTTTCCGGTTCAAACTCGTACAACGGCAACAGGTCTGACTCCGACGCTGCTTCCTCTTCGACGACCTCCAGGGGAAGCAAACGGATAACCGTCGGCTCCTGGGTCACCATGGACTTGAAGCGGGTGTAGACGACGTGGATTTCGTCCACGCCACCCTCTTCGAAGTCAGTGGCGAAGTCTTCGAGAAGTGCAGCTCCGACTTCCTGCGCGGTTTCGAATTCCGGTGCGTCCGTGCCGCCAGTCCATACGCGGGCGTAGTCACGGTTGCGGAAATCGAAGTACGCCTGCGCCTTGCGGCCCACCAGGTATGCCTTGACTTCCTTGCCTTCTGCATGAAGAAGCTCGGTGAGACCTTCAGCCTGCTTGAGAACACTCGCAGAGTAAGATCCAGCAAGGCCACGGTCCGAGGTAATGATCAGGACTGCGGCGCGGCGAATCTGCTCCGGCTCAGTGGTCAGCGGGTGGTCGATTTCGCTCTGAGTTGCGACAGCAGAAACGGCACGGGTAATCGCGTTCGCGTAAGGCAGTGAAGCTGCTACGCGGGCGCGGGCCTTACCGATGCGCGAGGTAGCGATCAGTTCCATCGCCTTGAAGATCTTGCGCATCGACGTCGTCGAGCTGATCTTCTGACGGTAGACCCGAATCTGGGCTCCCATACTTATCCTTTCCTAAGTTCCCGACGTACTGCCCTGCCGGGGCCCTTGCGGACCCCGGCAGAACAGGTCATCGAAACTAGCGCTTCTGCTTGACGATCTTTTCCTGGTCGACATCGCCACCGGAGATCGCTTCGTGCTCTTCGTGTCCGGCGCCAACCAGGTGGTTGTCGCCCTCGCCGAAGAAGCCCTTCTTGAAGGAAACGATGGCTTCCTTCAGTGCGGCAGCGGTGTCGTCATCCAGGACGTTGGTCTGAGCCAGCGTGGTCAGGATGGAGGACTTGTGCTTCAGGTGTTCCAGGAACTCGGACTCGAAGCGGCTGATGTCTTCAACCGGAACATCGTCCAGGTAACCGTTGGTACCAGCCCAGATGGAGACAACCTGGTCCTCAACCGGGAAGGGTGAGTATTGGCCCTGCTTGAGCAGTTCCATCAGACGTGCACCACGGGTCAGCTGCTGGCGGGAGGCCGCATCCAGGTCCGAAGCGAACATGGCGAAAGCCTGCATGTCACGGTACTGAGCCAGGTCCAGCTTCAAGGTACCGGAGACCTTCTTCATGGACTTGACCTGGGCAGCGCCACCGACGCGGGAGACCGACACACCAACGTCAACAGCAGGGCGCTGGTTGGCGTTGAAGAGGTCGGACTGAAGGAAGATCTGGCCATCAGTAATGGAGATCACGTTGGTGGGGATGTAGGCGGAAACGTCGTTGGCCTTGGTTTCGACGATCGGAAGACCGGTCATCGAGCCTGCGCCGAGCTCGTCGGAGAGCTTTGCACAACGCTCCAGCAGACGGGAGTGCAAGTAGAAGACGTCGCCCGGGTAAGCTTCGCGTCCCGGCGGACGACGCAGCAGCAGGGAAACCGCGCGGTACGCTTCGGCCTGCTTGGAAAGGTCATCGAAGATCACCAGAACGTGCTTGCCACCGTACATCCAGTGCTGGCCGATGGCCGAGCCTGCGTACGGTGCCAGGTACTTGAAGCCAGCGGGGTCCGACGCCGGGGAGGCCACGATGGTGGTGTACTCCAGCGCGCCATGGTCCTCGAGGGTCTGGCGCACTGCGGCAATGGTGGAAGCCTTCTGGCCAACACCAACGTAAACGCAACGAACCTGCTTGGTGACATCGCCCGAAGCCCAGTTGGCCTTCTGGTTGATGATGGTGTCCACAGCGATTGCGGTCTTGCCGGTCTGGCGGTCACCAATGATCAGCTGACGCTGGCCACGGCCGATCGGAATCATGGCGTCAATAGCCTTGAGGCCGGTCTGCATCGGTTCGTGAACCGACTTGCGCTCGGTGACGCCCGGAGCCTGGAGTTCCAGTGCACGGGTGGTCTCGGCCTTGATCTCGCCGAGGTCGTCGATCGGCTGGCCCAGCGGGTCGACTACGCGACCGAGGAAGGCATCGCCAACCGGAACGGACAGGATCTCACCGGTGCGGTGAACTTCCTGGCCCTCTTCGATTCCGGTGAAGTCACCGAGGATAATGACACCGATCTCGCGGACGTCAAGGTTCTGGGCGAGGCCCAGCGTGCCATCTTCGAAGCGAAGCAGCTCGTTCGCCATGACCGAGGGAAGACCCTCAACACGGGCGATGCCGTCACTTGCGGTGGTCACACGACCAACCTCTACGCGCTCTGCGTTTCCGGGTTCGTAGGACGCCGCGAACTCGTTCAACGCATTACGGACGTCGTCGGCGTTGATGGTCAATTCGGCCATCTGCAGTCCCTGCTCTCCTGTTTTCGTGATCATCGTTGCTCACGATGACCGGGTTTTATATCAGTTAAGTTGTGCTTTGTCTTCGCTAGACAGCGAGCTGACGGCGGAGGTCGGTCAGGCGGCCGATAACAGAAGCGTCAAGCACTTCATCGCCCACCTGAACCCGGATTCCACCAATGAGGCGGGGGTCAACATTGACGTTGACCTTCAGCTCGCGGCCGTACAGGGCATTCAGCCCGGCCTGCAGACGGCTGGCCTGCGTTTCCGTCAACGGACGGGTAACGCTGACAGTTGCAATCCAGCGCTGCTGACGCTTGGCTGCAAGCTTGGCGAAGGACTCGACGAGCTTGCTCGGCTTGACACCGCGCGGCTGAGTTACGGCCTGGCCAATGAGAACCTTTGCTTCCTCGCTGATGCCAGGAACAAGTTTCTCGGCCAGGACAACCTTGGCCGCGCCGGATGCCTGCGGCTCAGACAGAGCACGTTGTACTTCGTGGCTGGAAGCGACGGCCTGGTTGAAAGCAAACAGATCGTTTTCCAGCTCTTCCAGCCCCGTAATACCAGAGGCAGAAACGGCCGACTTGTTTTCAGCTACGGCAATGACAACCGTGGCGGCAAGAGTCTCGAGTGCATCGCCGATATCGCGTGCAGATGCCCAGCGTAAGCTAGCCAGTCCGCCTGCGATTTCAGCAGCATCAGCGGAGACTTTTCCGCTAACCAGCTGCTTGACCAGCGCCGACTTCTCGTCTCCACTACGGGACGGGTCAGTCAGGGCGCGGCGCAAGCCAGCCGAGCTGTCCACCGTTCCCAGGATTCCGAAGAGGTCCTTTGCCAACTGCAGCGAGGCAAAAGGAAGCTTGGCTTCCAACTGCGCCAGCGCCGTGGTCAGCGATTCGCTCGATATACCTGCCATTACTTAGCTGCACCTGCGTTCTGGGTCTCCAGATCTGCCAGGAAGCGGTCCACAACGCGTGCGGCACGCTCATCGTCAGTGAGTGCTTCACCAACGATGCGGCCAGCCAACGTAGTAGCCAAAGTGCCAACCTCTGAGCGAAGCGAGACAACTGCTGCCTGGCGCTCGGACTCAATGGCAGCGTGTGCCTGCTCGGTGATGCGGGCAGACTCGGCAGCAGCCTTGGCCTTGAGGTCCGCGAGGATCTGGGCGCCTTCAGCGCGTGCTTCTTCGCGGATCCGGTTGGCTTCGGCGCGGGCGTCGGTGAGCTGCTGCTTGTACTCTTCAAGAGCTGCAGAAGCTTCGGCCTGTGCCTTTTCTGCCTTTGCGATGCCACCTTCAATCGCTTCGGCGCGCTCTGCGAAGGTCTTCTCGAACATCGGGACAATGAACTTGACCACGATGTACAGGAGGACAGCAAAGCCGACGAGGACGACGCCCATTTCCCAAACATTGGGAACGAGAGGGTTAGTGGCCTCTTCGCCTTCAGTGGCGGCTGAGATGATCAGCTGATTCATATTTCACCCGTCCTATCTACTCGGTTGCGGAATTCGCTTCGTTCGAAAGTCGAAGACTAGAGAACGAAAGCGAAGACGAGGCCGAGGATGGCAAGAGCTTCGGTCAGTGCCAGACCAAGGAATGCGATCGGCTGCAGCACGCGCTGAGCTTCCGGCTGACGAGCAACACCGTTGATGTAAGCCGCGAATACGAGACCCACACCGATACCACCGCCGATTGCGGACAGACCGTAACCTACGAGGTTGAGATTGCCTTCCATTTTTTTCCTTTCAAGATGCCACCCATGTGGCAGGTTGTTTGGTTTACTTCAATCCCCTCAAGGGGAAGTTTTTGAGCCTAGTGGCTGTCGGCGTGCAGGGCGCCTTCAATGTAGATCGCGGTCAGCAACGTGAACACGTAGGCCTGCAGGGCCATAATCAGGGCCTCGAGCATGTACATGGCAATAGCGCCAACAAGGACGAGAACCGAGGTGCCCTTCAAAAGGACGTTCTCCTGCATGATCAGGAACTCAATACCGGAACCGGCGAGCATGACGATCAGGTGGCCGGCCAGCATGGTCGCGAACAGACGGAGGCTGTGCGTCACGGGGCGGACCAGGAAGTTGGAGATGATTTCGATCGGAACAACGATCGGCAGGATGTACCACGGCACACCGGAAGGAACAGTTGCGAGCTTGAAATACTTCAGCCCGTTCTTCTTGATGCCGATGATGATCCAGGTGAAGTACACGATGCCGGCCAGCACATACGCGCCGCCAACGTGGGAGAAGCTCGGGAGCTGGATCACGGGGATAGCGCCGTAGATGTTGTTCACCAGAATGAAGAAGAACAGGCTGAACAACAGCGGGACGTACTTGATGAAGTCCTTGCCGCCGATGATGTCCTTGGCGATGCTGTTGCGGACGAAGCCATAGGCCATTTCGCCTGCGAACTGCAGCTTGCCGGGAACCAGCTGCTGCTTGCGTGCAGCGAGGATGAAGAATGTAGCGATAATGACGACCGAAAGGATCACCAGCAGCATCTGCTTGGAGAAGCCATCGTGCGCACCCCAAGGCAGGATTGCCGGCAGGTGCATTTCGTCGATTCCGGGTGGGGTGAATGACCCCGAATCCTGGGCGGGGAGCGCAAGCGCGATCAACGCGTTTCCTCTCTGCTGTGTCCATCATTGGGCATTGGTTGGAAGCCGGACGCGCTCGACGCATCCATATTCCGTGTGAAATTATTTGGCATTACTGTCCCCGTCCGTGGACGGACCGCTGTCTGCGTTGCTCTCGCCAGAAGAAGAGCTTTGCCTGGTGAGGCCGTGCATATGGGAAAGATAGAACCCTCCTGCGGCTCCCAGCAGAGCGCCAAGGAGCACAATCCAGCGGGTCCCCCACAGATTATCCAGACCCCAGCCTATCAAACTCCAGACAATGATCCCGCCAACGATGTAGCTGAAGACGGCGATGCCGGCGTTGTATCCACCATCGTTTCCGGCGTCGGCAGAATCGTTGGCTTCACCTTGCGATGGAGTGTGGCTCGACAGCTGGGAATTACGCTTACGCAGAGACATCCGTACCGCCCTTCTCATCCGCAGGATCGTTGTAGATCTGCAGGCGGGCTTTGCTGAAACCGTAGATCTCTGCAGCCTGCCAAAGGACGACGGCCACAACTGCGCCGATGATGAACCATCGGCCATGCAACCAGGCGGGAGTACCGATAACAAAGAGGACCACGGCAAATCCGACGACTTTTACGAAGTACGTCGCCACGAACAGGCCGACGGCGCCGGAAGGATTACTGCGGCCAACAAAATGACCGATCAGAAGGCTGATCGCAAAGAAGAGCATGACCAGCGCGGCCCCGAATGCTGCTGAAAGCGCGCCTTGGCCACCATTCATGAACGCTGCGACGATACTCGTCACGATCAATCCGGCCAGAGCAGCAGCGGAACTCAAGAGCAGCAAGCGGAGCCACAGGTTGGATGTCTCCCCGGAAACTCCAACAACACGTTTACCGGACGGGCGTCCGGAATCGGCGTTGGATGTCATGGGGATACCAATCCTCGTGGCACAGGTGCCATATTCTCAAAGTGGGGTTACGGGCGAGTGACTGTCCGCAGAAAGAATTCTACATGAGATAGAACTGTGACCATAACCGGAAGTCATGAGCGCTCCCCCGGTCCCGCAGTATTCCGCGTGAAGTACGGCCATGCGGTAACGGCGGCCATGACGAGAGCAGCTACAACCACCACGATCAACACAATCTGCCAAGGGAACACGGCGAACGCCACACCTCCGAACGCCAGGATGCACGTCCAGACATAAAGCATGACGACGGCGGTGCGGTGCGAGTAGCCCAGGTCCACCAATTTGTGGTGGAGGTGCCCACGGTCTGCGGACCAAGGAGACTGTCCCCGCGCGGTCCTGCGAACCACAGCCATCCCGAAATCCAGGAGCGGAAGGGACAGGACGGCGAACGGCAGGAGGATCGGGATGATCGTCGGAATGCCGTTGGCGCGGTCGTAGAGCCCGGATCCGATTTGCCCCGTGGCCACTACGCCGGCTGAAGCCATGAGGAGACCGATGAGCATGGCACCGGAGTCCCCCATGAAGATCTTGGCTGGAAACCAGTTATGCGGCAGGAAGCCGATGCAGCCACCCACCAGGATCGCCATCAGGAGTGTCGCAAGGTCTGAATTGTCAGTGGATGGGTTGTTCCGGTGCACCCAGTACGCCGTGAGGAAGAAGGCGCCGCCGCCTATGGTGGCTACACCTGCAGCCAGTCCATCGAGCCCATCAATGAAATTGACGGCATTCATGGTGGTAACGATCAGCCCGGCTGTCAGGACGATCTGGACGAGCTCGGACTCAATCAGGATCGGTTCGGGGATGAAGGGAACCACAGACATCCTCACCCCCCAGATGGCGACGATGAAAGCCGCTGCGGCCTGCCCCAGGAGCTTGATCCACCAGCGGATGTCGAGGATATCGTCCGCGACCCCCACTGCGACGATCACTACTGCTCCGGCCAATATGCCCCACGGAGCATCGTTATGCCTGAAAATGTCCTTGACGAAGAATGAGTTGCTTGCCACCACAAGCGCAGCAAAAAAGCCTGCAAAGATGCCAAGCCCGCCCAGTTTTGAGATGAGTGCGGAGTGCATGTCCCTGCTGCGGATGGGACGGTAAAGCCGTAATTTGTTCCCCAGTACGCGGGCTCCCCACGTTGCGGCATAGGACACCAGTGCAGCCGTAAGTGCCATCAGCAGGTACATAATCATGACGCGGCTCCGGAAGGCAGCCCAATGCCGGAATCAGGTACACGGACCAACGTATGCAGCCGGTGCACCGCTGAAAAGCCGCGTAGTTCTGGGCAGG
This sequence comes from Arthrobacter sp. 21a14, assembly GCA_050627125.1. Lineage (GTDB taxonomy): Bacteria > Actinomycetota > Actinomycetes > Actinomycetales > Micrococcaceae > Arthrobacter. The sequence goes on from CP192487.1 coordinate 4,104,991, forward strand.
TCAAGGTGTGGATTTCTGTCTGTCGATAAATGGAACTACTCCGTCGCCATGCCTGCACCGGCTGTGCCAAATGATGCTGGGATTTCTGTGGACTCTAGTCACGATACTAATGCCAACGGTCGTGACCACCGGCGTGACGCAGCCGCAAAGCTACAGCTGATGCGCTGCAGTCAAGCGGCAGGCTTTTACTTGGCAGGCTCCTGGACGTTGCGCAGGGCGTAGATCCCCTTGAGCACTTCGGCGTTGGACCGGGGTGCCCTCAAACTGTGGCGCAGGCCCTTGAACAAGCCATCAAGCAGAACTTTGCGGTTTGACGATGCAGCAATGGTCTTGGTCCAATTGCGCAGCGAAGCCCCGGTAAAGAGGACCTTTTCCCAAGGGGTCAGGGCGTTGGACCTGGTGTAAACCCAGAGCTTGTTACGAACTTCGTAATAGAAACGAGGGCCGGGGTCCGCGCCTGCATCTCCGAATACTTTCGTGTGGTGGTTGGCTACCGACGCGTTGGTAGCCAGCGCAATTCCGCGGCGCGAAACCCTTGCCGTGTATTCGAGGTCGTCGTTCCAGATAAAGTAATCCGCGATGGGGAGTCCGTGACGCCGGATCTCGTCTGCGCGGATCAGGACAGAAACAAACGAAGCGCTGCGGATCTGAACCGCCCCGAGCCGGGTAGCCATGCTCCGCGCCGCTTCGCTGGCTCCGATGCGTGGACGCATGCGATTCATTGGGTGGTCGCGCCCATCCGTCCACACCACCCGGCTGGCGATGAACGCCGGGGCTTCCCCCGCTTCCTGTTCATAGGCCTCGGATACATCCAGTGCCTCGCGAAGTGCGCCCGGCTGTGGCTCGGTGTCGTCGTCCATGATCCAGACGTGGTCAGCACCGTGGTCCAGGACTGCACGCTCCATGCCGACAACAAATCCCCCGGCGCCGCCCACGTTGGCATTGAGCGTAACAACGTCCGTAGGAACAGGGCCACGGTAGGTCCTGAGGAATTCCGCAGTTCCGTCTGTGGAGGCATTGTCCACGACGACGACGGCGTCCGGCACGTCGGTGCCGGCGGCAATGCCGGCCAGGGTGGTCTCAAGGAGTTCACGCCGGTTAAAGGTCACCACAACGGCGACCACAACGGGTTTGGACGTCATTTACTTGCCTTTGGTCTGGGATGGCTGGAAGTGGCGCCGAATCAGCAGGCCCGCCAACTTCCACGGTTCAACAAAAACTCTGTAGCCAACACGGCCCGGATGGAGGACCAGGCGCCACGCCCATTCGAGCCCAAGGCGCCCGAGCCAACGCGGCGCGAGCTTCTGGACGCCGGCCACCTGTTCAATGGCACCGCCAACGGCACAATACACAGCGGGCGGAAACTGAGTGAGTCGTCGATGCAGGACGGTCTCCTGCAGCGGCATGCCAAGGCCCAGCAGCACCAGTTGAGGACGGAAGCGGTCCAACCACTCCACGACAGCCAATTCCAGCGCATCGTCCCATCCTTCGCCGGGCATGCCATCTACCGTTGCGTCCGGAATAATCGTGCGCAGCCGGGCCACCGCTTGCGTATTTGCAGCCCGTCCGGCACCGATCACGGCCACCCGTTCCAGCCCCTTCACTCCCCCAAGAGCCGGGATCCAGTCCATGGATCCAAGCCGGTATGCCATGGGGCCTTGTCCCAAGGGCTTCAGTTGCCGTTTGTGGGCCAACCCCCAAAGCATGGCTACCGGAGCGCCGTCAAGGAGGACGATCGAACTTTGATCGTAAAGTGAACGGAAATCTGCACAAGAGTGGAAGAGCGTAATGCTGTGAAGATTGTGGCCGAGCACAGTACGGGTGGTTCCGGTGGAGATAAGTCCGTCAAGGGCATCGATCAATTCATTGACGCGCAGCGGAGTCGCGTCGACGTCAAGGACGGGGACGCGCTGGCGGTCCGGAATCATTCGGGTTTGGCTTCACGTGGGGCGTCGGGTGCCGATGCTGATACAGCAGGCGCCGGATCCTCGACGGCGGGTGCAGGCTCGTCAACGCCGAGGAGGGAAGGAACGACCTCACGCAGGCGTTCCAGGGAGATGGCGCCCTGACGTACCACCCGGAAGGGTTCGGAGGTCGCATCCACGATGGTAGAAGGCAGTGCAGCAGTACCCTTGACGGGCCGGAAGCCGCCTTCCAAGTACACTTCCACGGAATCCGCGAGCTGGAGCCGCGCCTCTGAAGCGGTCTGCGCTGCTTCCTGCCCCGTGCGGTTGGCCGATGACACAGCCAGCGGCCCGGTAAGGCCCAGAAGTTCAAGTGCGAGTTCGTCGTCAGGCATCCGCAGGGCCACGGTGCCCTTGGTATCACCCAGGTCCCAATCCAAAGACGGCTGGGCGTGAAGGATGAGCGTCAGGCCACCGGGCCAGAAGGCCTGTGCCAAGGCCCTGGCGTCGGCGGATACATCGCTCGCGAGTCCGTCCAGGGCGTTGATGCGCGGAATCAGGACCGGTGGGGGCATTTGCCGGCTACGACCCTTGGAAGCCAACAACATTGTCACGGCCAAGGGGGAAAAGGCGTCAGCTGCAATGCCGTACACGGTGTCCGTCGGCAGCACGATGCACTTCTTTTCGCTGATGGCACGCTGCGCGTGTTGAAGTCCTTCAGCCCGCTGGTCATCGGAAGTGCAATTGTAGGTTGTGGTCACAGCGCTATTCTTTCACTCATCAGGAGCCTTGTTTGCCAGCACCGCGCTCGTGGCACGTTCCTTGCCGTTGAGGTCAAAGTGCGTGGTGATGTCCTGCCAACGTCCCGCTCGACGCAACATGCCGCTGATCCAATCCGCCTGGACTTCTGCGTGTTCCATCACGAAGTAGCCGCCAGGTTTCAGGAGGCGGCCCGCACTGGCTGCTGCCGCCGTCGGGAGTTCCATGCCATCCGCTCCCCCACCGTACAGTGCTTCGGGCGGATCATGCAGCGCAACTTCGGGCTCGTTTGGGATGGCTTCGGCAGGAATGTACGGAGGATTGGAGACCACAACGTCAAAGGAGCCGTTGTGTTCAGGCAAGGCATCCCTAAGATCGCCCTGGATCAGGGAGACGCCCAGCGGTTCAAGGTTCCTGCTGGCCCAGGCATGGGCAAACGTGCTGAATTCCACGGCATGGACTTCAGCTCCTGGAACCTCGTGCGCGATTGAACCGGCAATGGCTCCCGAACCGGTTCCGAGGTCCACGATCTTAGGGTGGGACATGCCGGCCACGTGGTCGATGACAAGCTGGACAACGGATTCCGTTTCGGGTCGGGGAATGAACACACCCGGCCCCACCTGCAGCTCAAGATGGCGGAAATATGCGACGCCGGTGATGTGCTGAAGCGGTACGCGTCCGGCACGCTCAGCCACCAGTTCGGCGTAGCCTTCAGGGGCGGGCGAATCGCCCAGGAGCATTGCCCGCAACCGGCCCAGCCCCACTCCCAGCAGGTGCTCCGCAAGAAGCTCGGCATCGACGCGCGGGGTGGGGACTCCGGCGTCGGATAAAACGGCAGTGGCCTCGCGAACGGCGTCCGCGAGGCTCTGGCCCGGGAAAATCGTCATATCTGTACCCCGACAGCTGGAAATCGGCAGGCTTGTGGTGCTTTGCTATTCGCCCAGGGCGTCCAGACGTGCCTGCTCGTCCGCTTCAATCGCCGATTGGATGACGGGTTCCAGGTCACCATTCATCACGGCGTCGAGGTTGTAGGCCTTATACCCGGTGCGGTGGTCCGCAATGCGGTTTTCCGGGAAGTTGTAGGTGCGGATGCGCTCCGAGCGGTCCATCGTACGGATCTGCGACTTGCGCTGCTCGGAGTTGGCGGCGTCGATCTGTTCCTGCTGGTGGGCGAGGAGCCGGGCACGGAGCACGCGCATACCGGCTTCGCGGTTCTGCAGCTGCGACTTTTCGTTCTGCATGGCCACCACGATGCCCGTAGGCAAGTGGGTGATGCGAACTGCGGAGTCCGTGGTGTTCACGGACTGGCCACCCGGACCGGAGGAACGGTAGACGTCGATCTTGAGATCGTTCTGGTTGATTTCAAGCTCTTCGGGTTCATCCACTTCGGGAAGCACCAGAACACCGGCCGCGGATGTGTGGATACGGCCCTGCGACTCTGTAACCGGGACGCGCTGCACCCGGTGCACGCCGCCTTCGAACTTCAACCGCGCAAAGACGCCTTCCGCGGGGTCGTTCGAATTGCCCTTGATGGCCACGGCGACGTCCTTGTATCCACCAAGATCTGATTCGGTAGCGGAGATCATCTCAGTCTTCCAGCCCCGCGACTCGGCGTATCGCATGTACATCCGCAGAAGGTCGCCAGCGAACAACGCAGCTTCGTCGCCGCCTTCTCCGCCCTTGACTTCAAGGATCACGTTGCGGGCGTCGTCCGGATCGCGAGGGATCAGCAGACGGCGCAGCCGCTCCTGTGCCGCAGGAATCTGCTCCTCCAGCTGCACAACTTCTGCAGCGAATTCGGGATCCTCGTCTGCCATCTCTTTGGCAGCTTCCAAATCATCATTGAGCCCGCGCCACTTGTTATACGCCTCCACAATGCCCTGGAGCTGCGCAGAACGCCGCCCCAATTTCCGGGCAGCAGACTGATCGGCATAAACAGCAGGATCACTCAACTGCGCCTGGATAGCAGCATGCTCATCAAGCAATCCCTGTACGGACTCAAACATTTTCAAACCTCTTTCGTGTCGCACCCTATGTTAGTCGGGTGCAGAAATCCGTTCCCCGTCAGGCCCGGCATTAGGTGAGCCGGGCGCCGGCCGCGCGGATTTCCCGCCCCGGGAGTGGCATCGGGCCTGCCGAAGCGTGGCGGCTCAGGTCCGTTAGGACAGAGCCGCCACGCGAAGGGGCGGGGGCGGGAAATCCGCGCGGCACCAACCGCACAAACACCCGACACCCCGCCCCGATTACAGCTATTTGTCGTTGTCCGACTTCGCTCCAAGCGTCGTCTTCTGAACCTGCATGAGGAACTCGACGTTGCTTTGCGTCTCCCGGATCTTGTTGGTCAGCAGCTCAAGGCTCTGCTGCTGCTCAAGGCCTGAAAGGACCCGGCGCAGCTTCCACATGATCTTGACTTCTTCCGGCGAGAGCAGGTTCTCTTCGCGGCGTGTGCCGGACGCGTTGACGTCCACGGCCGGGAAGATGCGCTTGTCTGCCAGCTGGCGGGAAAGGCGGAGCTCCATGTTGCCGGTGCCCTTGAACTCCTCGAAGATGACTTCGTCCATCTTGGATCCGGTCTCTACGAGCGCCGTTGCCAGGATGGTGAGCGAGCCACCGTTTTCGATGTTGCGGGCGGCACCGAAGAAGCGCTTCGGCGGGTAGAGCGCTGCGGAGTCCACACCACCGGACAGGATGCGGCCGGAGGCCGGTGCTGCCAGGTTGTATGCGCGGCCCAGACGGGTCATGGAGTCCAGAAGGACCACCACGTCCATGCCCATTTCAACGAGGCGCTTGGCGCGTTCGATGGAGAGCTCGGCAACCGTGGTGTGGTCGTCTGCGGGACGGTCGAAGGTGGAGGCAATGACCTCACCCTTGACGGTGCGCTGCATGTCCGTGACTTCTTCGGGACGTTCGTCAACCAACACCATCATGAGGTGGACCTCAGGATTGTTGGTGGTGATTGCGTTCGCAATGGACTGAAGGATGAGCGTCTTTCCGGCCTTGGGCGGGGAGACGATCAGGCCACGCTGGCCCTTGCCGATCGGAGCCACGAGGTCAATGACACGCGGACCGATCTTCTTGGGGTCGGTCTCCAGGCGCAGGCGCTCGGACGGGTACAGCGGCACGAGTTTGGCGAACTCGACGCGGTCCTTGAGCTCTTCAGGAGTCTTGCCGTTGACCGAAGTAACACGCACGAGGGCGTTGAACTTCTGGCGCGAAGACTGCTGGTTGCGGTCTTCACCTTCGCGTGGTGCACGGATGGCGCCAACGACGGCGTCTCCCTTACGGAGGTTGTATTTCTTGACCTGTGCCAGCGAAACGTAGACGTCGTTCGCGCCGGGGAGGTAGCCGGACGTCCGGATGAATGCGTAGTTCTCCAGGACGTCCAGAATGCCCGCTACGGGGAGCAGGACGTCGTCTTCGGTAACCTCGATGTCGTCAACATCCGGCCCCTGCGCACGGCCACGGCGGCGTTCATTGCGGTCGCGGAAGCGGTCGCTGCGGGTGTTGCCGTCCCGGCTGTCCTGACCGCCACGACGGTCGCTGCGCTCGTTCTGATCGTTGCGATCACGGCGGTTCCTGCGGTTGCGGCGGTTTCCAGTCTCGTCGAGGTCGGTGTTGTCCTCGCGGCGTCCGCGGGAGTCACGACGTTCACGGGACTGATCGCCGGAGTCGGCCTGCTCGCGCTGTTCAGTGCGTTCGCCACGCTGTTCACGCTGCTCGGTCCGTTCGCCGCGCTGTTCACGCTGCTCGGTCCGTTCGCCACGCTGTTCACGCTGCTCAGCACGCTGTTCAGTGCGCTCGGCACGCTGTTCTGTGCGCTCCGGGCGCTGCTCAGCGGCCGGGGCTTCTGCGGTTTCCTCCGGAGCTGCAGCAGCCTCGCTGCGGCGACGGTTACGGGTCCGGGGCTGGCGACGCTCGGTGACGGCTTCGCTTGCTTCCGGCGCTGCCTCGGGCTCTGCAACCGGCGCAGCCGGCGCTTCAGCAGGTGCAGCGGCCTCTGCCGCGGCAACTACGCCATCGCTGGTGGCGCGGCGGCTACGGCCACGTCCACGTCCACGAGGGGCTTCCTGGGCTGGCGCTTCCGTGCTCACTTCAGCGGCAGGAGTGCTCTTCTCCGCAACCTTGACCTCGGGAGCCGGCGCTGCCTTGGGCGCGGTGGCAGCCTTCGTCGATGCCTTGGCCGGGGCCTTGGCGGTAGAAGTCCCGGCACGATGGGCGGATATGGCTGTTACCAAGTCCCCCTTACGCATACGGGACCCACCGGAGATCCCCAGCTGGCTGGCAAGAGCCTGGAGCTGGGCGAGCTTAAGGCCTGCAAGGCCGCTGCTCTTGGTGGTTGCTGCTGTTGACGACTCAGCAGCAGAAGTTGTTGTGTCCACAGCTGAAGCCAGCTCAGTGGTTTCTGTCACGAAGGATCCTTCCCCCTCGACGGCGTCCAGAGCGAGAGCTGGACGCGATGATTTGTTCTGGGCTGCAGTTCAGATCTGCAGCCGGTGATTTCGGCCGTGCCTGATGGATTGTGGCCAACAGGGCCGGATACTGATCGTCTTCACTGAACCCAGTTGCCCGGACAGCCGACTGAATATTCAGGGAACAGAGAGAGTTCTGCGGCACCTGAGACAGGCCGGAAGGAGACGGCACCGCCAGACGTTGGCACAGTTGACGAAAGGAACAGCGAAACCGCCAAGATCCAAAATCAGGGAACTGCCCGCGGCTTTACCGCCGGTGCACTTCCACTCTAGCACCTTCAACGTCCACAGCCAGCGTCATCACACGCCAACCGACGTTGGGTGTGTTGGCGGCAGTAAACGCCTCGATGAATTCGGCAACGGTTGCTGCTTCGCCGGGCCCGTTGGCCAGGACCATGACAGTAGGACCGGCACCGGAAACCACGGCAGCGTGACCGGCCGTTCGCAGCGCCGCAATAAGATCCGCGCTGGGCCGCATCGCTTCGGCGCGGTAGCTCTGGTGCAGGTAGTCTTCGGTACCGGGCAGCAGGAATTCCGGCTGCGTTGTCAACGCGTGGATAAGCAACGCTGCACGTCCGGAGTTCATCGCAGCAGCATGGTGACCCACAGACGCGGGCAAAAGTCCGCGGGCAGTTTCGGTGGAGAGTTCATAATCTGGAACCGCCACCACGGGAACCACGGATCGGGCTACTTCAGCACGCGTACTGCTGTACTGCTCGCTGTCCTGCCATGACAGCGCCAGTCCGCCGAAAATGGCGGGGGCGACGTTGTCCGGGTGGCCTTCCATTTCGCTGGTCAGCTGCAGGATCCAGTCGAGATCCTGCTGCGCCTCTTTTGGAACCAAGGAATTGGCGGCAGTAACGGCCGCTACAACTGCGGAGGCTGAGGAACCCAGGCCGCGTCCATGCGGATTAACGTTGTCAGCCGTGATCCTTAGGCCGGAGTGCCGGAAACCCAAACGTTCCAAGGCAAGGTCGATCGCACGCACCACCAAGTGGCTGGAGTCGCGCGGAAGGGTATCGGCGCCTTCACCGGAGAGCTCGAATTCGAGCTCTCCGGTGGTGAGCGTTTCCACCGTCAAGGTGTCATAAATGGATAGGGCCAAGCCGAGGCTGTCGTAGCCGGGACCCAGGTTGGCGCTCGTACCGGGGACCTTGACGGTCAGCCGCTGGCCTGCCGCGACGAGTTGACGATCGGTCGCGGTGGGCTGCGTTTGTTCCACTCTTATTTTTCTTCCAGTCCCAGTTCCGCGGCAACGGTGACGACGTCATTGGAAACCTTGACCGGCTGGACATCGCTGCCGTCCTCCGTGCGGAGGGCCCACTGGGGGTCCTTCAGTCCGTGGCCGGTAACGGTGATGACGATGGTCTTGCCGGACGGAACCTCACCAGCAGCGTGCTTCTTGATCAGGCCTGCCACGCCGGCAGCAGATCCGGGCTCCACAAAGACGCCTTCCTTGGAAGAGAGCCAACGGTGGGCGTCCAGGATTTCCTCATCTGTGACAGCTTCAATCAGGCCACCGGATTCATCGCGGGCAGCGATCGCCGTGTCCCATGATGCCGGGTTGCCGATGCGGATGGCAGTGGCGATAGTGTCCGGTTCAGTGATCGGGTGCCCTGCAACGAATGGCGCTGCACCCGCAGCCTGGAAACCCCACATGATGGGTGTCTTCGTGGAGACAGCCGGCAGCGTGCCGTTGGCGGTCTCGAAGGGAGCGGAGTACTCCTTGTATCCCTTCCAGTAGGCAGTGATGTTGCCGGCGTTGCCGACAGGCAGAACATGGATGTCCGGGGCATCGCCCAGGGAGTCCACAACTTCGAAGGCACCGGTCTTCTGGCCCTGGATACGGGCAGGGTTGACCGAGTTCACCAGGAAGACCGGATAGGACTCGCCAAGCTTGCGGGCGATGTCCAGACAGTTGTCGAAGTTGCCGTCCACCTGCAGCAGCGTGGCGCCGTGCGCGATCGCCTGGCTGAGCTTGCCCATGGAGATCTTGCCTTCGGGGACCAGCACAGCGCACTTGAGGCCTGCGGCCGTTGCGTATGCCGCGGCCGAGGCCGAGGTGTTTCCGGTGGAAGCACATACAACAGCTTTGGCGCCGGCTTCGACGGCCGCCGTCATAGCCATGGTCATGCCGCGGTCCTTGAAGGAACCCGTGGGGTTCATGCCCTCGACCTTCAGGTAAACCTGGGACCCGGTCAGCTCGGAAAGCTTCTGTGCGTGGACGAGGGGGGTGCCGCCCTCGCCGAGGGTGATGACCTTGGTGGCTTCCGTTACAGGCAAACGATCAGCGTATTCGCGGATTACTCCGCGCCATTGGTGAGCCACTTAGACCCCTTCTACCCGCAGTACGGATGTTACAGAATTGATGACGTCCAGGCCCTTGATGGCCTCGACGGTTGCTGCGAGTGCAGCTTCGGATGCACGGTGCGTCACGATTTTCAGCTCAGCCGACTCAACATTCGAGGCGGAGTCGCGGTGGATCGTTTGACGCATGATCTCGATGGATACGCCGTTCTCCGCAAAAATGTGGGCGATGCGAGCCAGCACACCTGCTTGGTCCGCTACATCCAGACCGATGTAGTAGCTGGTGTTGGAGGCATCAATGGACAGTGCCGGAACATGCCCGGTAGTTGTTTCCGTGCGGCCGGGACCGCCAAGGACCAGGCGCCGGGCAGCGGAGACGAGGTCACCCAACACAGCAGAGGCAGTGGGAGTCCCCCCTGCACCCTGGCCGTAGAACATCAGTTCACCAGCGTTTTCGGCTTCGATGAAGACCGCGTTGAACGCACCGCGGACTGCTGCCAGCGGGTGTTCGCGTGGCAGGAGGGTGGGGTGCACGCGTACCGAGATTCCGCTGCCGTTCGCTGAGGCTTCGATTTTCTCGGCGATGGCCAAAAGCTTGATGACGAAGCCGGCTTCCTTGGCCGAAGCGATGTCCGCGGCACTGACCTTGGTGATCCCCTCGCAGTAGACGTCGTCCAGGGAGAACCTTGTATGGAAGGACAACGATGCCAGGATCGCAGCCTTGGCAGCTGCGTCATGGCCCTCGACGTCGGCAGTGGGGTCAGCTTCGGCGTAACCGAGGCGCTGGGCTTCGGCAAGGGCGTCTGCAAACTGCGCGCCAGTGCTGTCCATCTGGTCAAGGATGAAGTTGGTGGTCCCGTTCACGATCCCGAGAACCCTCGTAATGCGATCGCCGGAGAGGCTGTCGCGGATCGGGCGCAGAATGGGAATGGCACCGGCAACGGCGGCTTCGTAGGACAGCTGAACGCCGGCCTTGTCAGCCTCTTCGTAGAGAGTGGGGCCGTCCTGCGCGAGCAGCGCCTTGTTACCGGTGACAACGCAGGCGCCATTCTGGATGGCGGTGACGATGAGCGTACGTGCGGGTTCAATGCCGCCCATGAGCTCGATGACGAGGTCTGCGTCCTTGACGAGGGTCTCGGCGTCCGTGGTAAAGAGTTCACGGGGCAGTTCGACGTCGCGCGGCGAGTCGATGTTGCGCACGGCAATACCGGACAGCTCGAGGCGGGCACCACTGCGGGCGGCCAGTGCCTCGGCGTCGTCAATAAGAATGCGCGCGACCTGGGCCCCTACATTGCCACAGCCCAGCAGGGCCACCTTCAGGGTTCGCACTTCAGACATTCGCCACTCCCATGTCGCGGTTCAAGAGATCTTCTTCGGTTTCCCCGCGGACAATGAGCCTGGCGGCTCCGTCGCGCACAGCGACAACGCCAGGCCGGGCCAGGTAGTTGTAGTTGCTGGAGAGGGCCCAGCAATAGGCGCCGGTACCCGGTACTGCGAGCAAATCACCGGCTGCCACATCCGCGGGCAGATATACATCTCTAACAACTATGTCGCCGCTCTCGCAATGTTTGCCCACTACGCGGGACAGTTGCGGAGCCGCATCGGAGTCACGGGACGCCAAAATCGCCGAATAATCCGCGTCGTAAAGCACCGGACGGGCGTTGTCACTCATTCCGCCGTCCACCGACACATACCGACGCGGATACGTAACGTTCTCAGGACCTGTTTCGGTGCCCGGAACGTCCACGCGAACAGTTTTAAGCGTGCCTACCTCATACAAAGTGAACGTGGTGCTCCCGACGATCGCGCGTCCGGGTTCGATGGAAACACGGGGCGCCTTGATGCCGAGCTCCGCGCACTTTGAACGCACGACGGCGGCCATCGCCTGCGCGATTTCCGCTGGAGGGCGGGGGGTGTCCACTGGCGTATAGGCGATACCGTAGCCGCCCCCAAGGTCCAATTCCGGCAGGATGATGGAGTATTTGGCCTGCATCGCTGCCTGAAAACCGAGGAGCTTCTCCGCAGCCAGCGCGAATCCGTCAGCCTCGAAGATCTGGGAACCGATGTGACAGTGCAACCCCAGGAGCTCCACGCTCGGGTACGACGTCGCGGCTGCCACTGCTTCCTCAGCCGCGGACAGGCCGGCTTCCTCCGTGGAGTCCTCAGCCATGGACAGGCCAAATTTTTGGTCCTCGTGAGCTGTGGCAATGAACTCGTGGGTGTGGGCGTGCACGCCTGGGGTGAGGCGCAGCATGACCTTGGCCGTTTCGCCGCGGCTGGACGCAATCTTGGCGACCCGTTCCAATTCATCGAGGCTGTCCACCACGATGCGGCCCACCCTCATATCCAGTGCCCGGTTGATCTCGGCGTCGGACTTGTTGTTACCGTGAAGGCCCAGGTTGGCCCCGGGGATTCCGGCGCGGGCGGCAACAGCCAGTTCACCTCCGGAACAGGTGTCCAGGCGAAGGCCTTCCTCTGCCACCCACAGTGCCACTGAGGTGCACAGAAAAGATTTGCCCGCATAGTAGACATCCACTCCCCCGCAGATGTCCGCGAAAGCGTCGTCGAAGGCGTCCTTGAAGGCACGGGCACGCGCGCGGAAGTCAGATTCGCTCATCACAAAGAGAGGAGTGCCGAATTGCGCCTTGAGATCGCTGACTGAAATCCCGTCAATCGTGACCTCACCGGCGTCGTTCTTCTCCACGCCGGCTGCCCACATCGGTGCCTGAAGGACGTTAAGGTCCTCCGGGACGGCCAGCCAGTCAGGGGCAAGCGGAGAGGCCTGGGGTGAATTTGGTGCGGTGTTTGTGCTCATGGCCTTACATCCGTTCCGGCGCGGAAACGCCCAGCAGTCCGAGTCCGTTGGCAAGCACCTGGCTGGTGGCGTCGTTGAGCCACAGACGAGTCCGGTTCACGTCCAGCACGGGTTCCTCGCCCAGCGGCGAGACACGGCAGGCGTCGTACCAGCGGTGGTAGGCACCGGCGATGACTTCAAGATGGCGGGCAACGCGGTGCGGTTCGCGGAGCTCGGCTGCTTTGGCCACGATGGAGGGGTAGCTGCCCAAATAGGAGAGAAGCTCGTTCTCCGTGGCGTGATCCAGCAGCGATGCGTCGAACACAGATCGGTCCACCCCCGCCTCGGCGGCGTTGCGCGCGGTTCCCCTGGAGCGGGCATGGGCGTACTGCACATAGAACACAGGGTTCTCGTTGCTGTTCTTCTTGAGCAGTTCGGGGTCCAGTGTCAGCGGCGAGTCGGCAGGGAACCGGGCAAGTGAGTAACGCACTGCGTCCTTGCCCAACCAGGAAATGAGGTCCTTGAGTTCAATGATGTTCCCCGCGCGTTTGGACAACTTGGCGCCGTTGACGGACACCAACTGTCCAATGAGAACCTCAATGTTTACTTCGGGATCGTCGCCCGCGCACGCCGCAATGGCCTTCAGTCGGTTGATGTAACCGTGGTGGTCCGCGCCAAGAAGGTAAATCTTCTCAGTGAAACCGCGGTCCTTCTTGGAGAGGTAGTACGCGGCATCGGCGGCGAAATAAGTCGGTTCTCCGTTCGCGCGGATCATGACGCGGTCTTTGTCATCGCCGAAGTCAGTGGTGCGCAGCCAAACGGCGCCGCCGTCGTCGAACACATGGCCCTGTTCGCGGAGGCGGGCAACGGCAGATTCAATGGCACCGGCGTCGTGCAGTTCCTTCTCGGAGAAGAAGACGTCGAACTCCACGCCGAAATCTGCCAGCGTTGCTTTGATATCGGCCATCTGTGCCTCGTAGGCAGCGGCACGGATGACCGGCAGGGCAGCCTCGTCCGTGAGTTCACGGATATCGGGGTGCGCTTTGAGTACTTCATCGCCGAGTTCGCGAATGTACTCACCGGGGTAGCCGCCCTCGGGGACGCCCCGGCCGTGGAGGCGGGAAAGAACTGAGTTGGCGAAGACGTTCATCTGCGAACCGGCGTCGTTGATGTAGTACTCGGCGGTGACGTCGGCTCCAGAAGCCCGCAGCACGCGCGCGATCGCGTCGCCCAGGGCGGCCCACCGGGTGTGGCCGATGTGAAGGGGACCCGTGGGGTTGGCGGAAACGAATTCCATGTTCACAACATGTCCTGCGAGCGCCTGGTTGGTCCCGTAGGAGGAACCCAGCTCAACGATTGCCTTGGCGAGCGCGCCTGCCGTTGCAGCATCAACGGTGATGTTCAGGAAGCCCGGACCTGCGATTTCCACTCCGGTCACGCCGGCGATTTCCTGCAGGCGGTGGCTGAGGATTCCCGCGAAATCGCGCGGATTCGTACCGGCTTGCTTAGCCAATTGCAGGGCAATATTGGTGGCCCAGTCTCCGTGGTCCCTGTTCTTGGGGCGCTCCACCCGGACGTCGTCAGGGACAGCGGATTCCGCCAAGGCGATTTCGCCGGCAGAGACGGCATCCTTAAGGCAGGTGGATATGGCAGCAGAGAGTTCTTCGGGAGTCACCCATCCAGCCTACCGGGGGCCCGCTAACTCGAGGAATTAAGGCTCGTTTATGTGGATATCTGGGACACAGCACCTATACATGAACGGCTGGCGGCACTCACAGACTGAACCATTACGCTGATTTCAACGTTGTGAAGACGTAAGAGGTGGCTTTTATCGGTCATCCAGAGACCGAAACCATCCGTTGACCGCATGTTGATCACATCTTGTCCAGTTGAAACGAGCAGAACATGACTACGCCACTCCGCAAGAGCCTCTACGTCGGGTTCGCCAGCGTCTCCATTATCGGGACCGCCGCTGGCTGTGCCCCCACAACGGAAGCCCCGTCAACCCAGACACCCGCTACCCAGAATGGTGGCCAGGCTTCCACTGGCAGCCCTTCTTCCTCCACTTCGGCTGGGAATGGTGGTTCCACGTACAAGGACGGCACATACAGCGCGGACGGAACATACACATCGCCGAACGGCCAGGAGACGGTTGGCGTCGAGCTCAAGCTGGCCGGGGACAAGGTGTCGGCTGTGAATATCACCGTCCACCCCTCCAACCCCAATACCAAGAAGTTCCAAGGAGAGTTTGCCAGCGGTATCGCCGCGCAGATCGTCGGCAAAGACATCGACGAACTCAACGTTTCAAAGGTGGCCGGTTCTTCCCTTACCTCCGGCGGCTTCAACGAAGCCGTGGAACAGATCAAGTCCCAGGCAAAGTAGCAGCCATGCCGCATCCGGGCTGGAGCAGCTTTAGCTTCGAAGGGATCGGTACGCACTGGGAGATTTCGACGTCGTCGATGCTTGCGCCGGACGTGCAGCGCCAACTGCTGGCAACGGTGGCGGATTACGACCACACCTATTCGCGGTTCAGGCCGGATTCCCTGGTGTCCGCTCTGGAGCGCGGTCCCGGCAGCATTTCCTTGCCCGGGCACTCTGTAGCCCTCCGCGACGTCTACGAGGCGCTGTACCGGATCAGCGGCGGCTCCATGACACCCCTGATCGGCAGTAGCTTGAACCGTCTTGGTTATGATGCGGGCTACACCCTGGTTCCTTCAGGCGCCCCTGAGGGTGCTGCCAAGTGGGAAGACGTCCTTGAGTGGTCCGGAACCACGGTGTCGAGCAAGGTTCCGCTGGTCTTGGACGTTGGCGCCGCAGGAAAAGGACAGCTCGTGGACCTGCTCGGTGAAGTCCTCCGTTCAGCTGGTTACCTGGACTTCCTGGTGGATGGCAGTGGGGACATGCTGCATGCCGGAAGCATGCCGGTCACTGTGGCCTTGGAGCATCCCTATGACCCTAAGCAGGCGATCGGCACCGTGGAATTGGACAATTCCGCCCTCTGCGCTTCCGCCTCCAACCGACGGGCCTGGGGCGACGGGCTGCACCATGTGTTGGATGGAATCACGGGGCAACCCATCCAAACCACAGTGGCCACGTGGACCATGGCCGGGAGCGCGATGGTGGCAGATGCCTTGGCCACGGCACTCTTCATGGTGGAACCGACTGCCCTTGAGGCTGAGTTCGATTTTTCCTGGCTCCGGGTGTTTTCGAATGGGACTGCCACATTTTCGGGTGGCTTTGAGGGGAGACTGTTCACATGAATGCCATGAAGTCGCGATTGGACACCTGGTTGGGCCGCTTCACCATGTACCGCTTGATTTTGTGGGTTCTCGGGGTATTGGTGGCCTACAGCCTGCTCTTGAACGTCTTGGGGTGGCTGACCTTCGGCCTGCCACAGATGCTGGTTCACGTGTGCCTGTGCCTGGGGCTTACCTATGGATCGAACCGCCTGCTGGCTTTGCTTTTCCGAACCACGCCACATTCGGAGTCTTCACTTATTACTGGCTTGCTCCTGTATTTCCTGTTCTGGCCCACATTCGTCCCCACTGACATGCTGGGCGTTGCTTTGGCTTGTGTCCTTGCCAGCGCTTCGAAGTATGCTTTGGCTTTCCGTGGGCGCCACATTTTCAACCCGGCGGCTGCAGGGGCTTTCATCACGGGCTTGACCGGACTGAACATAGCCACGTGGTGGGCCGCAACGCCTGCCATGTTGTGGCTCCTCGTTCCTGGCGTCCTGGCTGTCCTGTACCGCACACGGAAAATGCTGATGGCAACAGTTTTCCTGCTGGTGGCCACCGGCATCGTCTGTGGCGAATTGTTGGGCCGGGGCATGACCTTCGGCCAGGCCCTGTGGCAGCCGTTGGCTCAGCGCCCCCTGCTCTTCTTTGTCGGCTACATGCTTACCGAGCCGCTCACGCTCCCTCCACGCCGTTGGCAGCAATTGGCGCTTGCCGGCGTCGTCGGCGTTATCTTTGCCGTTCCTTACAACCTGGGCTTCGTGGCCAATTCCCCCGAACTTGCGCTCCTGGTGGGGAACCTCATCGCTTTCTTCCTGGGCCAGCGGGGCCGCGTGGAACTGACATTCAAGGGATCCCGGGCCCTGACACCGGGGACCAAAGAGTTCCGCTTCGAGCCACGGCGCCCCGTCCGCTATGCGGCCGGGCAATTCATGGAGCTGAACCTTCCGCATGCTGGGTCCGACGGCAAGGGCCGCCGCCGCGTCTTCAGCATCACCAGCGCCCCGGGTGCTCCGGAACTGACCTTCGGCGTTGGAACTGCCGAGCCCTTGTCCACTGCCAAGAAGACGTTGTTGGCGCTGAAGCCTGGTGACATGATTTCCGCCACAGCCGTTGGCGGAGACTTCGTGCTCCCCCGCGACGCCGCCACACCGGTCCTGCTGATTGCCGCAGGTATCGGCATCACGCCTTTTCTTTCCCACCTCGCGTCCGACGCCGCATCCCGCGACACCGTGGTCCTTTACCTTGCCCAAGGGAGCGATGAACTCGCCGCTTGTGAGCAATTGGAGGCATCCGGGGCAAAGGTGATCGCCCGGCTCGCGGATGGCTCCACTCCCCCCGATTTCATGCACGACGCCGGCACCTCCAGGATCGATGCACAGCGCCTTAAGGAGCTGGTACCGGACATCGGGGCCCGTGAGGTTTATGTCTCCGGTTCCCCGGCGAGCGTGGATTCCCTGCGTGCCGCGGCGCGAGGTGCAGGTGCGCGGCGGGTACACGTTGACTCGTTTGCGGGGTACTGAGCAGCGGGTACCGCAGCGCCGTAAGGTGCAGGGCACTAAAGATCATGGCCGCGTTTTCTTTTGGGGCTCGGTGGCTGCTAAGCTCTAGGACGTCCCACCGGCAACGGAGGGAACCCCGATGCCCTCGTAGCTCAGGGGATAGAGCGTCTGCCTCCGGAGCAGAAGGCCGTAGGTTCGAATCCTATCGAGGGCACACACGATACCCCGCCAGTCCAACTGGCGGGGTATTTTTTGCGTTCCAGCTCGCCTCCGGCCGCCGCAACCCGGGTCGCCGCTATCAGTTCAGGGCTTGCCGGGCGAACACCCCAAAATTGTCAGCCCCCGCTCCTAGGCTGATCACAGTTGCCAGTCGCCAAGAGCCAAAGGGGTTGCCGTGATTTGTTCAATCGTTCCGCCTTACATGCTTCGAAGGATTGCCGCCCAGAGTGAACCACGGCTTTGGGCCGTTGCCCGTGCCGCAAAGGAATCACTCCTGCACATCAAGGACCTCCAGGCGGTTCGTGCCGCCCCGGCGCCCTCTACTCCCCCCAGTGCAATGGCAGCAAAGCCCGGCCCGCCAAAGCGCACCATCTACGATGCCGACACCTCCGAAAACCTGCCCGGCCGGGTAGTCCGCAAGGAAGGCACCGCCCCTACTGGGGACGCCGCTGCCGATGAGGCCTATGACGGTTTGGGCAGCACGCACCGACTGTATGCCGAGATCTTCGGCCGGGATTCCATCGATGGCGCCGGCCTGGCCCTGGACGCTACCGTTCACTACGGCAATCTGTACGACAATGCCTTTTGGGATGGCAACCAGATGGTCTTCGGGGATGGCGACGGGGAGATTTTCCAGCGCTTCACCAAGTCCGTCAGCGTCATCGGCCACGAACTGGCTCATGGGGTCACGCAATTTACGGCAGGGCTCAATTACCGCAACCAGGCAGGCGCCCTGAACGAGTCCATGTCAGACGTCTTCGGTGTCCTTGTGGAGCAGTACCTGAAAAAGGAAACTACCGAGCAAGCAAGCTGGCTGATCGGGGAAGGCCTTTTTACCGACAAGGTCCAAGGTGCGGCCTTGCGCTCGATGAAGGCCCCGGGCACCGCATACGACGACGACATCCTGGGCAAGGACCCGCAGCCGGACTCCATGGACACGTATGTTCGGACCAGTGCAGACAACGGCGGAGTACACATCAATTCGGGCATCCCCAACAGGGCGTTCTACCTTGTTGCCTCCGAGCTGGGTGGCAACGCATGGGGTGTGCCTGGGCAGATCTGGTATGGGACACTCACCAGCGGATCGCTGACGCCAGCTTGCACTTTTGGCAAGTTCGCCAAGACCACTGCGGCTACCGCGGAAGAACTTTTTGGCGTTGGCTCAGTAGAGCATGACGCCGTCCTGAAGGCGTGGGAGACTGTGAAGGTCAAGGTTTAGACCAGCCGGCGGGACCGTCCGGCCCCGGGTAGTCCCGCCGTCATTGGCCTGCCGCCAGTACGTCAAACGAGAAGTAGCCGGTCATGAAAATCACCGTCCAGCGCAGTGGGGGCATAGCCGCGATGACACGCGTCTGGAGCGTGGAGGCAGTGTCTGATGATGACAAAGAGCGCTGGATGCCGATCGTTGAGGCATGTCCCTGGGACGAGGCGAAGAGCCAAGCCAGGACTGTGAACGAACCGGATCGGTTCATGTACTCCATCAGGGCAGGCCAACGGCGGGCGACGCTACCCGAGCGCGCTGTCACCGGGCCCTGGCAGGAACTGGTGGAGTGTGCCAAGGCTGAAGGTTCCGAATCCCGTGGCCGCCTGGGGGCCCGCCGCTAGATTGCCGGGCCCACTGCTAGATCGCCTCGGCCAACTGCCCGCGGAAGGCCCTTCGGTAACTCTGAGGACTCGTATCCAACACCTTCGTGAAATGGTGGCGCAGCAGAACGGAATGCCCGAATCCTGCTTCCCGCGCGATCTCATCGATATTCAACTCCGTGGACTCCAGGAGTTCCTGGGCCCGCAGGACCCTCTGGGAGTTCAACCAAGCCGCAGGTGTGGTCCCCGTTTCCGCCCTGAAGCGGCGTGCGAATGTTCTGGGCGACATATGCAGCCGAGCAGCCAACTCGTTGACACTGTGTTCTTCGTCGAGGTGTTCAACCATCCATCGCAGGAGTTCCTCCATTGGCGCTGAACCGCAGCGGGGCATTGGCCGGTCAATGAACTGGGCTTGGCCGCCGTCGCGATGGGGCGGGACTACCATGTCGCGTGCGATCGCGGCAGCTACGTTGGCTCCCAGCTCTACACGCACGAGATGGAGGCATGCGTCGATTCCGGCGGCAGTTCCTGCGCTGGTAATGATGGTTCCGTCCTGTACATAGAGGACGTTCTCATCCACCACTGCTGCAGGGTAGCGACTCGCGAGGTCCTGAGAGTAGTGCCAGTGGGTGGTGCATCGGCGCCCATCAAGCAGCCCGGCCCGTGCCAAGGCGTAAGCGCCTGAGCAAATGGACATCACCCAGGCGCCCCGGGCGTGAGCGGCCCGGAGTGCATCCAGGACAGGCTCGGGGATCTCCTGGTCCCGCCCGAAGGGAGCCATGATCACCAGGTCCGCATCGGCCGCAGCTTCCAGGCCGTGGTTGACGTTCAGCGAGAGCCCGGACTTCATGCGGATGTCTCCCGGCTCCGGTGCGCACACCCTGAAGTCGAAAGCAGGTACGCCTGCACCGCGGTCGGACCTGTCGATGCCGAAGACCTCAAAGGCTGTGCCGAACTCGAAGATCGAGAAGTCGGGAACAACGATGACGGCGACTGATTTCAACATATCTCCAGTGTGGCAGAAAATTGTCTAAATGGGGCATTTCTGCCACTGTTTCTTAGCTGCCGCCAAGAGAAGACTGAAGGCATGGAAATTTTCGGAATCATCCTCTTCATCGTCCTTATCACCGCCGTCGCAGCCACCGTGACCGCCCTCCTGAAGGACGGACGCGGCCACAACCCACCCATCAACTCCAAGGAACCCTGGAGCGCCTTCGACGCTCCGAGCACTCCCTACTGGAACCCGCGCATCTACTAGCGGCCCGCCATCCCACTGAAAGCAGTCAGCCAAGGCCTGTCCATCCGACGCCCGTCCTTCACGGAATCCACCAGGATTTCCTGAACGACGGGCGTCCCTATGCCCGCCTCTCTATGCGCGCGGCTTGCAGTAGTTCACGTGGCGGGCAGCGATGAGGCTGCCGGACATGTGGGCTGCCGGATGGATGAGCTGCCGGACATGTGACAGGGACAGCGGACGTTGACGGGAAGCCACAGTAGACTGGCAGCAGCCATGACACTTCATATTTCCTACCCCGCTGAGCTGCCGGTATCCGAGCGCCGCGAGGATCTGATGGCGGCGATCGCCGCAAACCAGGTGACCATCATTGCCGGCGAAACCGGCTCGGGCAAAACTACCCAGATCCCCAAGATGTGTTTGGAACTGGGCCTGGGGGACAAAGGCCTGATCGGCCACACGCAGCCGCGACGACTGGCGGCCAGGACAGTGGCAGAGCGCATCGCGTCCGAGTTGGACGTCGAGATCGGCCAGGAAGTCGGCTTCCAGGTCCGGTTCACTGGCGAGGTCAGCGCATCGACCAAGATCAAACTCATGACCGATGGCATCCTCCTGGCAGAGATCCAACGGGATAAACTCCTGCGCAAGTACAGCACCATCATCATTGACGAGGCCCACGAGCGCAGCCTCAACATCGACTTCATCCTGGGCTATCTGAAACGGGTACTCCCCCAGCGCCCGGACCTGAAAATTATCATCACCTCGGCCACGATCGATCCTGAACGCTTCGCCAAGCACTTTGGCAGGGAGGAATCCCCCGCCCCCATCATCGAGGTTTCCGGCCGCACCTACCCGGTAGAGATCCGATACCGGCCCTTGTCACAGCCTGCCGGCGCCGACGAAGACGGGTCCGATGACGAACTTGAAGAGGACCGGGACCCGCTGGATGCGGTCTGTGACGCCGTGGACGAACTGGCAAAGGAAGCACCGGGCGATATCCTCGTGTTCTTCTCCGGCGAACGGGAAATCCGTGACGCTGCCGAGGCCATCAATGGGCGCATCCAGAACAACCGACGCCTCGCCGGCACGGAAGTCCTGCCCCTCTTTGCCAGGTTGAGCCTGCAGGAGCAGCACCGCGTATTCAATCCCGGTGGAAAGCGGCGCATCATCCTCGCCACCAACGTGGCCGAAACCTCACTGACTGTCCCCGGCATCAAATACGTGATCGACACCGGCACGGCCCGCATTTCGCGGTATTCGCACCGGACCAAGGTCCAGCGCCTGCCCATCGAACGTGTATCCCAGGCCTCAGCCAACCAGCGATCCGGACGGTGTGGCCGCGTTTCCGAGGGCATCGCCATCCGACTCTACTCAGAGGAAGACTTTGAGTCCCGTCCGCAGTTCACGGACCCGGAAATCCTGCGGACCAACCTGGCCGCCGTCATTCTGCAGATGACGGCCATGGGCGTTGCCCGCGGTCCCAAGGATGTTGAGAACTTCCCGTTCGTCGAACCGCCTGATTCACGCGCCATTAACGACGGCGTCACCCTCCTTCGCGAGCTCGGCGCCCTCAGCCCGGCAACTTCGAGCACGCCTGCGTCCAAGGATCCCCGCGGTAACCGTCGGAGCGGCAGTGGCCTGACCGCCGTCGGACAGAAACTGGCCCAGTTGCCGGTCGACCCAAGGCTCGGCCGCATGATTGTCGAAGCCGGCAAGCGCGGTTGTGTCCGCGAAGTGATGATCCTGGCAGCAGCCCTTACCATCCAGGATCCGCGCGAACGGCCCACCGACAAGCAGCAACTCGCTGCCGAGAAGCATGCGCGGTTCCGCGATGAGAACTCGGACTTCACTGGTTTCCTTAACCTCTGGAACTACATCCAGGAAAAGCAACGCGAGCTGTCCTCAACGCAGTTCCGCCGTCTGTGCCGCAACGAATTCATCAACTATCTTCGCGTCCGGGAGTGGCAGGACCTTTTCACCCAACTCCGCCAACTCGCCAAGCCCTTGGGTATCACGCTGGACAATAAGCGTGAAGCTGATCCCGTAGGCAACCACGAGGGAATCCACATCAGCCTGCTGTCAGGGTTGCTGAGCCACATCGGCCTTCTTGATGAGCGCAAGCGCGAATACGCCGGCGCCCGTGGCAGCCGCTTCGCGATCTTCCCCGGTTCTGCCCTGTTCAAAAAATCGCCTGCCTTCGTCATGGCCGCCGAGTTGGTGGAAACCAGCCGCTTGTGGGCACGGGTCGCTGCCAGGTTCGATCCCTTGTGGGTGGAGCAGGTAGCCCCGGACCTCGTGAAGCGCTCCTACAGCGAGCCGCATTGGTCCTCTCGGCAGGGGGCCGTCATGGCTCACGAGAAAGTCACGCTGTACGGCGTGCCCATCATCCCGAACCGGCGGGTCAACTACGGCCGCATCGATCCGGAATTGTCCCGTGAACTCTTCATCCGCCACGCGCTGGTGGAAGGCGAGTGGAAGACCCATCACAAATTCTTCCACCGCAACCGCGCGCTCCTGCAGGAGATCGAGGAGCTTGAAACCAGGATGCGCCGGCGGGACATCCTGGTGGATGACCAGACCCTGTGCGAGTTCTATGACGCCCGGGTTGGCAGGGACGTCGTGTCTGAACGGCATTTCGATAAATGGTGGAAGGAGGCCCGCCAAACCGATCCAACGCTGCTGGACTTTGATCAGTCGCTTTTGATGAGCGAGGACGCCGAGGCCCTTGATGATTCTGCCTACCCCAAGACGTGGCTGCACAAGGGCTTCGAACTTCCATTGAGCTACGAGTTCCATCCCGTGGCTCCTGGGTCTGCTCCGAATCCTTCGGACGGTGTCACCGCTGAAGTTCCAGTGTTGTTCCTGAACCAACTGGACGACGCACCATTCCGGTGGCAGATTCCGGGACAACGCGTAGAACTGGTCACGGCGCTTATCAAGTCCCTCCCCAAGCAGGTTCGGAAGAACTTTGTGCCTGCCCCTGACGTCGCCCGTCAGGCTACGGAGGCCTTGGAAAGAGACTTCGATCCTGCCGCTGACGAACTCGAGCCCTCCTTGGAACTGGTGCTTCGCAGGCTCCGCGGACACGTCATCCCACCAGGATCATGGAACTGGGAAGCCGTGCCTGCCCACCTTCGCGTGAGCTTCAAGGTGGTGGACAACAAGGGCAAGGTCCTGGACGAAGGCAAGGACCTCGCCCAACTGCAGGAAAAGCTGGCCCCAGCCACGCGTCGGGCAATCGCCGAATCGCTCGGTGCTACACCCGCGACGACGGCCCCCGGCAAGGGTGGCACAAGAACCGGGGCGCCCGGCACCTCAAACGGCAAGACCGCAGGTTCCGCGGCAGGGACCGTCAGCCGCCCTGACGTCCGCGCCGGTGTCGGCCCAGCCCATGGGACAGTGGCCGAACGCACTGGTATCACCGAATGGGACTTCGGGACCGTGGAACGCCAGGTAACCCGAACGGTCAAGGGCCACGCCGTCACCGGCTACCCGGCGATCGTGGATGAGGGTACGTCTGTAGCCCTGCGCGTGTTCCAAAGCCAGCAGGAGCAGGAAGCGGCCATGCGGGGTGGCGTGATCCGACTCCTGGCACTTCGGATTCCCTCACCGGACCGCTACGTGCTGGAGCACCTCAGCAACACCGAAAAACTGACGTTCAGCCAAAACCCGCACGGCTCCGTCAGTGCCCTGATCGCTGACTGTGCCCTCGCCGCGATCGACAAACTGACGCCCGAGGCACTGCCGTGGGATAAGGAAGCCTTCGATGCGTTGTATGAAGTGGTCCGCGCTGAGCTGATCGATACCGTATTTACGGTGACGGCCGTCGTCGAACGCATTCTGGCGAGCACGCGCCGGATCCAGAAGCAGCTGAAGTCCAGCGCCAGCCTGCCGCTCATCAGCGCCCTCAATGACATGAAAAGCCAACTGGAGCAGTTGGTCTTTCCGGGCTTTGTGGCACAGACGGGCTACGCGCAGCTGAGCCATTTTCCGCGGTACCTGCAGGCTATCGAGAAGCGACTCGAGAAGCTTCCGGGCAACGTTCAGCGCGACGGATTGAATATGGCTATCGTCCAGGCGCTGGAGGACGACTACGACGACGCCGTGTCAGCGCTCCTCCCAGGACGCCGGGCAGGTGCGGAATTAACACGGGTGCGTTGGATGATCGAGGAATTGCGTGTAAGTCTGTTCGCCGTCGAGTTGGGCACGGCGTACTCTGTCTCCGAGAAGCGCATCCGAACGGTGCTGAACCAGGCCTTGGCGCCGGCCTGACGGCTAGTCCTCAGGTACGAAGTCCCCGTGGCCGGCAGCCCGCAAGGCCCCGCGCAGCTTCACAGCCGTGGCATCCATGACGGCAGGATCCGGATTATGGTCCACGTTGTGTACCTCAAAGTCCGCCATCGAATAGGCGGGCCAGATGTGCACATGCAAGTGGTCCACCTCGAAGCCTTCCATCAGGACACCTACGCGCTTGGCGCTGAAAAGCTCCTCCTGAACCTTGCCGATCCTCTGGGCAACGTCCATGACCTTGGCCAAAAGCTCCTGGCTGGCGTGCGTCCAGGAATCCACTTCCTCACGCGGCACCACCAGTGTGTGTCCCGGCGTGATCGGAGCGATTGTCAGGAAGGCTACAACGTCCTCGTCCTTCCACACGAAACGGCCCGGGATTTCCCCGTTGATGATTTTGGTGAACAGCGTGCTCATGCATCTGCCCTTTCTGACGGTTCCTGAAGTGTTGCGGTGTCCAGTACAAATCGGTACTTTACGTCGCCGGCCACCATACGGTCGTAGGCTTCATTGAGTTGTTCGGCCCCTACAATCTCGATGTCGCTGGCAACTCCATGCGCGGCGCAGAAATCAAGCATTTCCTGGGTTTCCTCGATCCCGCCAATCAGCGAACCTGCGTAGGCCAGGCGGCGGCGTATGAGCAGCCCCGGGCTGACGGGCGGCATGTCATCAGCCGGGAGCCCAAGCTGGAAGAGAGCCCCATCAAGCCGCAGCGTGCGGAAGTAGGGGTTGAGATCGTGCGGCGCCGCAACGGTGTCAATGATGACATCGATACTGCGGTTCGCGCCCGCCATGGCCTCAGCGTCCTTGGACAACACCACGTGGTCCGCTCCGAGTTCGCGTGCGGCGTCGAACTTCGCTTCAGAGGTAGTGAACACGGTAACCTCCGCGCCCATGGCCTTGGCGATCTTGACGGCCATATGGCCCAAGCCGCCCAATCCCACTACTCCCACCGAATCTCCCTCTTCGACGTCGAAATATCTCAACGGCGAATATGTGGTGATTCCGGCGCACAACAGAGGAGCGGCTGCTGCGGCGTCCAAGGCTTCAGGAATATGCAGCACGAAGCGCCGGTCAACCACCACCGACGTCGAATATCCGCCTTGGGTTATTGCGTTGCCATTGCGCGGGTCCGCCACTCCATAGGTGCCAACATTGCCCCGCTCGCAATACTGCTCCAGCCCATCCAGGCAGCTCTCGCACTCCCGGCAGGAATCCACCAGGCAGCCAACACCGACACGGTCACCCGGAGCAAAATTCTGCACAGCAGGACCCATCCGCGTTACCCGGCCGACGATCTCATGGCCCGGAACCAGCGGATAGGGCGGCAAACGCCATTCGCCACGTGTTGCATGAACATCGGAGTGGCAAAGACCGCAAAACTCGATCGCAATCTCCACATCGTCTTCCTTGGGCGCACGGCGCGCGACAGTCAGCGGTACCAACCCGCTGTCCGGGGAAGTGGCGCCAAACGCGGCCGCGAGTGTGGAACCTGCCGGATCCGATGACTGCGCAGGAACAGGCTTCGCTGTGTCCAGGGGAATTGGCTTCGCTGTGTCCAGAGGAATTGGCTTTGCCAGGGGCGGGGGCACGGGACGTCCAGGGGTCATGATCCGACGCTACTCCCGGCAGCGGTGCTCTTGCCACTTTGGCCGAGGGCGCCAGGAGCATCCTCAGCGTTCCCCACATAGTCGTCCTCGAATGGTGCACTGCCAACGGCCACGGGATTCGCGGCATTGTTTGACCATTGCGAGAACGACCCAGGAAAGAGTGCCGCAGTGTGTCCGGCAATTTCCAGGGCGGCAACCTGGTGAGCAGCCGTGACGCCGGACCCGCAATAGACTGCAACGTTGCCCGGGCCATCCGCTCCCAATCCAGCGAAGCGCCTGCGCAATTCTTCCGCTGACAGGAACCTTCCTTCCGCCGTGAGGTTTTCGGTGGTCGGTGCGCTGACAGCGCCCGGAATATGTCCGGCACGGGGGTCGATCGGTTCGATTTCGCCCCTGTAACGTTCCCCGGCGCGCGCATCCAGCAGCAGGCCCTGCTCATGCCAATGCGCAGCTTCCTCCTCGGTTATCGTGGCCATTTTGCCCTCGGTCAGGGCGACATTCCCGACGGCGGGCGTCACCTCGCCGGCCTCCACAGGGTGACCTGCCGCACGCCAGGCGGCCAGTCCGCCGTCGAGCAGGTAGACGCTTTCCACGCCTGCGTTCCTCAGCATCCACCAAACGCGGGCCGCGGCCATACTGCCGCTATTGTCGTAAGCGACCACGGTGTCGCCGTCGTTGATCCCCCAGCGCCGCGCGGCAAGCTGGAAGCGATCAAGAGAGGGAAGTGGATGCCGGCCGAGGGCAGGCTGTGCGTGGTCCGCGAGTTCGCTGGGCAGGTCCACGAAAACCGCTCCTGGCAGGTGGCCTTCCAAGTATTGGCTGTGCCCATCCGTCCTGCCCAGGACCCAACGTACGTCCAGGAGCACGGTGCGCTCCCCCGCCGCGAGCCGCCGGTGCACTTCGGACGCGTCCATCAGAATGGTCATCTGCTCTCCTTCAGCTAAGCCTGCGTGGGCGCTCTGCTACCCATGCCAGTCTTCCAGCCTAGTCTTGTGTTCCACACCCCGCCGGTACGCTTGTCCGGTGAGCAATTCATGCATTCAGGACAGGGTTTGGGCCAGCGAGGCCATCCGCAAGATCGAAGCTGAGAACAACCGTTCGGCCGATACACACCTCTACGCAGTCCCCCTGCCCGAGCATTGGGGCGTCCATCTCTACCTGAAGGATGAATCAACGCACCGATCAGGCAGCCTCAAGCATCGCCTCGCGCGTTCCCTCTTCCTGTACGGCCTGGTCAACGGCTGGATCACGGAGGGC
The DNA here is from genome assembly GCA_050627125.1 of Arthrobacter sp. 21a14. Taxonomy (GTDB): domain Bacteria; phylum Actinomycetota; class Actinomycetes; order Actinomycetales; family Micrococcaceae; genus Arthrobacter. Next base: position 4,132,153 of record CP192487.1, read on the forward strand.
ACCACTATCGTCGAAGCCTCCAGTGGCAGCACGGCGGTCTCCGAAGCATACTTCGCCAGGCTCATTGGTTTGCCGTTCATCGCTGTCATGACCAAGACCACCAGCCCGGAAAAGATCGCCCTCATCGAGGAATTCGGGGGCGCCTGCCTCTTGGTGGATCACGCTTCAGAGGTTTACGCCGTGGCGGAGGAGACGGCGAAAACGTCTGGCGGCTACTACATGGACCAGTTCACCTTCGCCGAGCGCGCCACGGACTGGAGGGGCAACAACAACATCGCTGAATCAATCTTCCAGCAGCTCTCCCTCGAGGAGCATCCGGTTCCCGAGTGGATCGTGGTGGGCGCGGGAACCGGCGGCACGAGCGCAACCATCGGTCGCTACCTGCGTTACAACAGGCACAACACTTGCCTGGCAGTGGTGGACCCGGAGAACTCTGCGTTCTACCCGGCATGGCGCGATGGCGATGCTGCGGCCGCCACGGGTTTGCCGTCCCGCATCGAAGGCATCGGCCGTCCCCGCGCGGAGCCGAGCTTCGTCCCGGCTGTCATCGACCACATGATCCAGGTCCCCGACGCCGCCTCTGTGGCGGCCATGCGACACCTGCGCAAGCTCACCGGATTGCATGCAGGGCCCTCTACGGGCACCAACCTTTGGGGCGTCTGGCAACTCGTGGCCAAGATGGTCTCGGAAGGGCGAAAGGGAAGCATCGTCTCGCTCATGTGCGACGGCGGCGACCGTTATGTCGGCAGCTATAACGACGCCGCTTGGCTGGCCAGCAAAGGACTGGACCCTGCGCCGTACGAAGCGGTCTTGGACCACTTCCACGAAACCGGTACGTGGACCGGCTAGATCTCTACTGACTCACGGGGTGCGAGCCGCGTATAGGTGGTTCCGTAACGGGCACCGATCCGTGTGACGTGGCCTTCCACGATCCCCCGGCCCAGCTCGTTAAGCAGACCATCATGGACGGGGAACGCTTTAGGCGCGCGCACAGAGATGACAAAATCCACCACTTCCCCCACTTTGGACCAGGGCGCATGGATAGGCACCAGGAGCGTCTGGACGTTGATACCGTCCGGAACCACGAAGGAATCACCAGGGTGGAAGACGTTCCCATCCACCAGATAGCCGATGTTGGACACCACAGGAATCTGGGCATGGATAATTGCATGCTGGCCGCCGAAGGTTCGCACCGGGAACCCCGCTGCCTCAAAATCGGACCCTGGTTCGACCGTATGGATGCGGTTTGCCAACGCTTCGGATCCAGTTGCGTCCGCTTCTGCACCCTCGGTGAGGGACTTTGCAACACCCGCTGGCGCATAGACCTCAAGGGAAGAGTTGCTGCGCAGGGCCGCCAGCACGGCCGGCCGATCAATATGGTCGTTATGCTCATGGGTTACAAGGACAGCATGCGCGCCTGCCAACGCTTCTTCAGACTCAGAGAAGGTGCCAGGATCGATGACCAGGACCTGCCCGTCTTTTTCCAGCCGAACACAGGCATGCGTGAACTTGGTGAGCTTCATGGTGACAGCCTAGGGGCGGCCGCCGACAGTTTCCAAGCCTCCCCTACTGGTAAAATTGGGGTTTGCCAGCGTTTCCAGGGAAGTGAGTCTTTCAATGCCACAAGGCACCAATTCCGCCACGACCGGCCCAGCCTCGCCGGCGGCAACAGGCGTCAAGGAGCAGCGCGTCACCAAGCAACGCCTTGCCGTCAGCGCCGCGCTGGATGAATTGGACGACTTCGTCAGCACCCAGGAACTGTACCGCCTCCTGCAGAACAAGGGCATCTCCGTATCCCTTGCCACGGCCTACCGCATCCTGCAGTCACTTGCCGACGACGGCCTCATTGATGTCCTGCGCAACGGGGAGGGCGAAGCCGTCTACCGCCGCTGCACCGTCACTGGACACCACCACCACTTGCTTTGCCGGAACTGCGGCAAGGCTGTGGAAGTTGAGGCCCCCGCGGTTGAGACCTGGGCGGCCCGCACAGCCGCTGAGCATGGTTTCACCGAGGTGGCGCACACCGTGGAGATCTTCGGACTGTGCCCTGAATGCACAGCCAGGAAGGCCGCTGGAAAGCTCTAAAGAGCGCCGGCAGGCTGCTCCCGTGATACGCGGCCGTTGAGGCCACGATTGGCCCGCACCCGCCCGATCACACGGCACACTACGTAAATAAGGAATGACAACGTGGTGACATAGGGGCTGATGGGTATCCGGCTGCCAAGGGCAAGCAGAATTCCACCCACGGTGGCAGCGGTCGCAAACACAACACTCAAAAGCACCACCAGGCGTGGCGACGTGGTAACCCGGAGTGCGGCAGCGGCCGGTGTGATGAGCAGCGCCAAAACCAGCAGTGCGCCCACAATTTGGATGGACAAAGCCACACTGACCCCCAGCAGCACCATGAAGCCGATCGCCAGGCCGCGAACGGGAACACCACGCGCTTCAGCCATTTCAGGGTCCACGCTGGCAAAACTGAGCGGGCGCCAGATCGCCGCGAGGGCAATCATCACCAGGACCGCCGTTCCCGCCAGCGCCTGAAGTTGGACAGTGTCCACGGAAACGATCTGCCCGGTGAGCAGTCCGAATTTGTTTGCGGCCCGGCCCTCATAAAGGGCAAGGAACAAGATGCCCAGGCCCAGCCCGAACGGCATGATTACGCCAATGATCGAGTTCTTGTCCCGGGCCCTCACACCCATGAGTCCCAGCAGCAGTGCCGCAGCCACTGATCCGATCAGCGAGCCGAAAATGATATCGGCACCGATCAGCAGGGCAAAAGCCGCACCTGCAAAGGACAGTTCAGAGATGCCGTGGACGGCGAAGGCCAGGTCCCGCTTCATCACGAACGTGCCGACGAGTCCGCCGAGAAGTCCCAGGACAGCCCCGGCCCAAATTGAGTTTTGAACGAGTGCCAGCAATTCGCCGTAGTTCTCAAAGTTGAAGATGGTCTGCAGGATTCCATTCAGGTCCATTTAGAACTCCTGCCCAGCCGTGGCGTGCGCGTCGTCATGGAAGTGCGTGGTCGCGTCCGGAAGCCCGACGACGACGATCCTTCCGTTGGTGTGGATGACTTCCACGTGGCTGTTGTACAGCTCGGACAAAACTTCGGTGGTCATCACTTCCTGTGGCGTCCCCACGCGGAAATGGCCGCCGGCCAGGTAGAGCACGCGATCAACGTAGTCGATCACGGGATTGATTTCGTGGGTTACGAAAACGACGGCACTGTTCCGGGCATGGCATTGTTCGTTGATGAGTGAACTGACGCCCTGCTGATGATGCAGGTCCAAGGACAGCAACGGTTCATCACAAAGGAGCACCTGCGGTTCGGTAGCCAGGGCCTGGGCCACCCGAAGCCGTTGTTGCTCCCCACCGGATAGCTGCCCCACCGGCACTTTCGCGTAGTCCGAGGCTCCCACCAACTCCAGCAGTTCATCGATCCGCTGGTTCACCTTCTTTGAAGACAACCGCATACCCCATCGGTGGCCGTCAATGCCCAGCCCTACCAGGTCACGTGCACGCAAAGGCGTATCCGGCGCGAAGGATTTTTGTTGGGGAATGTAACCGATCCGCTTGCTTCCCCGCTCCACCGGATGCCCGCCCAAGGCAACCGTTCCTGATTTCAGTTCCTGAAGCCCCAGCAGGACCTTCAGGAAGCTGGTCTTACCGCTGCCGTTGGGTCCGAGGACGGCAAAGAACTCCCCCGGATGTATGTCGAGATCAAGATCGCGCCAGAGTGTCCTCTTGCCGAACTGAAGGCTCGCTCCGCGGAGGCTCACTACGGGTGTCAAAAGTCGTCCTCGATTCATGCGTTGCTGGCGAACGCAACTAGTGGTGGCACCTTACAGTGGCGCCTGTGCTGGTACAGGATTCTGTGCTGGTCAGAGACAGAGGGCCCCGCAGCCATCCTGAATATCTTAGGACGCCGACGGGGCCCCCACCGCAATGGGTTGTCAGGAAATCTACTTCTTGAGCGCTGCCGTGATGGATTCCACGTTCTCTGTCATCCATTGCACGTAGTCCTTGCCCTCCGGCAAGGTTTCGGTGAAGTTCACTACCGGCACGCCCGCAGTCTCGGCAGCCCGCTTTACGGACTCGGTCTGCGGCCCTTCCGTCTGTTCGTTGTACGCCAGCAGCCGGACACCTCCGGAGCCCACCAGGTCTGTCGTTTCCTTCAGGACCGACGCCGGGACATCCGTTCCCTCTTCAATCGCCGCACTGTAGGCCTCCGGAGTCTTGTTCTCCAGTCCGGCCGATGCCAGCAGGTACAAAGGAACGGGTTCGGTGATCGCCACAGGGGTGTGGTCGTTGCCTTCCTTGAGGGCCGCAAGCTTCCCGTTGAGCTCTGTCAGCTTCGCCTTGAACGTGCTGGCGTTGGCAGTGAAGGTCGAAGCAGATGCCGCGTCCAGGCTGCCGAGCTTGCTGGCAACCGCGTCAGCGAATTTGCCCATCGTGTCCAGGCTGTACCAGACGTGCTCGTTGAACTCGCCGTGGTCATGGTTGTGGCCCTCTTCGGAGGAGGCAGCTTCGCTGTGGCTTTCCTGTTCCGGAGCCAACCCCGAGACCTCAACGGCGCTGATCATGTTTTCGTGGCCGACTTTGGTCTCATCGGCGATTTTGTGGAGGAATTCGTCATAGCCTCCGCCGTTCTCCACCACGAGCTTGGCTTTGGAGATGACCAGCTTGTCTTGCGCACTGGCTTCGTAGGAATGCGGATCCTGGCTCGTCTTGGTGATGATCGCGTTCACGTTGACCTTGTCCCCGCCAATGGCCTTCACGACGTCCCCGTAGACGTTCGTGGAGGTCACCACTTCAATGGCTCCAGTCGATGACGACGGCGCCCCTGCACCGGCAGTTCCGTCACAGGATGAAAGCAACAGGGCGGCAAGGCCTGCAGAAGCGGCCAACGATATGCGGGCGGCGGAACGACGCACGGAAACCTCGGATCTACTCAAATGAGAATCAAGAACATTTACTGGTGGAGTTCAGTTTAGCTCTAAATAGGAATGATTCCTATTTAGCAAGGCTTGCGCCGACGACCGAGGCCGGCGCAAGCCACAATGTCCCGCTATTGCTGGGTCTGTGGACCGCCCAGGCGCCGTATCCCGGTCGCCTGCGTAGCATCGCGGATCTCCCCCACCAACTGCTCGATCACGTCCTCAAGGAACAACACGCCTTGTGTCGCGCCTCCGGGTCCAACTACACGGGCCAGATGCGATCCGGTCCGCTGCATCACAGACATCGCCTGCTCAATCTCATCCTCCGGGGAGAGGTTCGCCAGGGAACGGATCCGCCCCTCGGCGATCGGATGGCGGCGACCCTCCTCAGGTATGGAAAGGATGTCCTTGACGTGCAGGTATCCGGCGAGTTCGCCGTCGTCGTCCACCATGGGGAAACGCGAGAAGCCGGTGCGGCTGACCGCCTTTTCCAACTCGACGGGAGTCGACGCTGTCCTCAGGACCACCAGCTTGTCCAACGGAACCATGATGTGGGACGCCGTATGTTCAGAGAATTCCAGGGCACCGCTGAGCAAACCAGTGTCGTCGTCCACCAAGCCATGCCGCGTGGATTCCTGGACGATCGACTGGACTTCCTCGAGGGTGAACGAGGACGACACTTCATCCTTGGGTTCGATCTTCATCAATCGGAGGATGTGGTTAGCAAGCCAGTTGAGGGTCCAGATCACCGGTTTGACCACGCGGCCAATAAACACCAGCGGCGGTGCCAGCAGCAGTGCCGCCTTGTCTGCTACAGACACCGAGATGTTCTTGGGGACCATCTCTCCGAACGTTACGTGCAGGAACGTGACGAAAAGGAGTGCAATCGCAAAGGCGATGACATCCGCCAATTCCATCGGGACACCAACCATCTCAAGCGGTTCCGCCAACAAGTGATGGATAGCCGGCTCGGCAACCTGAAGAATCAAGAGCGAGCAGACCGTGATGCCCAACTGTGCGCAGGCCAGCATCAGCGACACGCTTTCCATGGCCCGCAACGTAGTTTGCGCCCGCTTTGACCCAGCTTGCGCCAAAGGCTCAATCTGGCTGCGGCGTGCGGACATGATCGCGAATTCCGCACCCACGAAGAAAGCATTGCCGATCAAAAGAACCACGAGCCAGACAATTCCTGCCCAGTCACTCATACGGCACCTGCTTCATGGCGGTCATTCTGCGTGTCCTCAAGCGTGGCTTCGTCTTCGGCAATGTGGCGGAAGCAGATCCGGTCAATTCTCCGGCCGTCCATCCGGGTCACGGTCAAGGTGCCCCCGCCGGTGTCCACAACGTCTCCCACTTTCGCGATGCGACCCAGCTTGCTCATCACATAACCGCCAACAGTTTCGTAGGCAGACTCATCGGGAACGGTCAGGTTGGGGATTTGTTCGGACACTTCATCCGGCCTCAGCAGTCCAGGGAAGTACCAATCGCCGGACGCGCTCTGCAAGACGCCCGGACGAACTTTGTCGTGTTCGTCCGAGACCTCGCCCACGATCTCCTCAACCAGGTCTTCCAGGGTGGCGATCCCGGCAGTGCCACCGTATTCATCGAGAACGACAGCCAGTTGCAGGTTTCCTTCGCGCAGTTCGGAGAGGAGGGCATCCAAATGGATCGTCTCTGGAACGCGCAGTACGTCCGTCATGATGGCCCCGGCCTGAAGCTTCGCCCGACGATCCGCGGGCACGGCAACTGCTTTCTTGATGTGGACAACGCCGCGGATGTCGTCAGCCGAATCACCAATCACCGGGAAACGGGAGTATCCGGTTCGCCGCGCGGCGTCGAGGATGTCGCTCACAGGCTGGTCGGCATCAATCGTTTCCATCCGGATGCGGGGCGTCATGACGTCCGCTGCTGTGCGCCCCGAGAAATTCAGGGTTCTCGCCACAAAGTTTGCTGTGCCTGCGTCCAGTGTGCCGAGCTCCGCGGAACGCCGGACCAGTGAAGCCAGCTCAGCGGGAGTCCGCGCTCCCGAGATTTCCTCTTTCGCTTCAAGTCCGAACAAGTTCAGCACCTTGTTGGAGAAGCCGTTCAGCACCACAATGGCCGGCTTGAAGACGGCCGTGAACATCAGTTGCGGACGGGCAAGCTTCTTGCCCAGCGGGAATGCCAGGGCGATGGCCATGTTCTTGGGCACCAGCTCGCCCAGGAGCATCGACAAGAGAGTGGCGAAGGCCATTGCGATAACAAGGGCTATGGAATGTGCGGCTTCCGGAGTGAGGCCAAGGAGGCCCAGCGGCCCCACCAGGAGCTGCCCCACAGAGGGCTCCATGACGAAACCCGTCAAGAGCGTGGTCAGAGTAATGCCAAGTTGGCAGCTGGAAAGCTGCGTGGACAGGGACTTCAAGCATTTCAGCAGCGGAGCTGCGCCGTGGTCGCCGTTGTCAACTGCGCGCTGAACACTCGCCTGGTCCAGGGCAACGAGGGAAAACTCAACTGCTACAAAGAAGCCGGTGCCAAGAATCAGGGCAAAGCCGGCAAGGAGGAGAAACCATTCCACTTAGCGCTTCCCTCCAAGGGCAGGCGCCTGCAGTGCGGAACTTGCCCTCAAGGGGGAGATTCGCCCCGGCGGAGGCTGATCGGGTGCCGCAGACGCATGGTCCGTGGCGCCACCAGCTTGGAAGGCCGGCGCGTGATGGGCATGTGAACGGGTGTTGCCGGCTCGAGGGGCGCGCTGTGCGGAGTTGCCTGATCGGCTCCCCCGACAGTTCCCAGGCCGGCACCTAGATTTACTGTCCATAAGGGTTTCAGTCTACAGGGCAGGTACCGCGGGCCCATGCAGTGGTCACGCACTTGAAGGAAAATGAGTGTCTGGGCATTACGTCGACCTCAACATGATTTAGGTCACCACTATTGGCAGTTAACCAACGATCCTAACTAGACTGACAAAGGTCTGAGTTCGCGGGACCCGGACCCTGGTGCATTGTTGCGGAAAAGCAACCTTGGCCAGCGGGAAATCAAAACTCATGGAAGAGGCGTATTTCAAGTGCCAGAGCAGCCCAGCCACCGTCTACCAGAGGAATTTGGCGGAAACGAGTGGCTCGTTGACGAACTGTACGAGCGGTACCAGCAGGACAAGAATTCGGTCGACGCCAAGTGGTGGCCGCTCTTCGAATCCTTCGATACCGGTGACGGCACTTCTTCCAACGGAACCTCCGCAGCCCCAGCCGCTGCCAATCCCCCCACCCAAGTACTTCCCGTCGTAGCTCCGGCTGCAGCGGCCCCGGCACCGGCGCCGGCCGCTCCCGAAGCTGCCCCTGCGATCCCCCCAGCCGCTGCTGCTTCCGGTGAAGCTGCGGTTGCAGCTCCGGCCAAGAAAGCCCCGGCCACGGTTGCCAAGGACGGAGCAAAGAAGCCCGTCGGCGGCAACGCCGCGCAACCGATTCCTGCCCAGCTGCCCAAGAGCACCAAGGCACCCACCGCTCCCGAGGAAGACGTCGTTTCTGTCCTCCGCGGACCGGCGAAGGCCATCGCTACCAACATGGTGACCAGCCTTGAGGTGCCTACCGCCACGAGCGTCCGGGCAGTTCCTGCCAAGCTGCTGATCGACAACCGCGTTGTCATCAACTCCAACCTTGCACGTGCCCGCGGCGGCAAGGTGTCCTTCACGCACCTCATCGGCTACGCGGTTGTCCGTGCCCTCTCCCAGTTCCCGTCAATGAACGTCTTCTACGACGAAATTGATGGCAAGCCGAGCGCTGTCCAGCCCGCCCATGTCAACTTCGGCATCGCCATTGACATGCCCAAGCCCGATGGCACCCGCCTCCTGATGGTTCCCAACATCAAGAAGGCCGAGACCATGGACTTTGCCGAGTTCTGGCACACCTATGAGGACCTCATCAAGCGAGCCCGCAACGGCAAGCTCACGGCGGATGACCACGCCGGCACCACGGTCTCCCTGACCAACCCCGGCGGCATCGGCACGGTTCACTCAGTGCCACGTCTGTCCAAGGGACAGGCAGCCATCATCGGCGTCGGCGCCCTTGACTACCCGGCCGAGTTCCAGGGTGCCAGCGAGAAGATCATCGCCCAGAACGCCATCAGCAAGATCCTCACACTGACCTCCACCTACGACCACCGGGTCATCCAGGGCGCAGGCAGCGGCGAGTTCCTCAAGCTGGTCCACCAGCTCCTCCTTGGTGCGCAGAACTTCTACGACGAAATCTTTGAAGCCCTCCGCATTCCGTACGAGCCCGTCCGCTGGAGCCCCGACCTCCAGGTTGACCCTGCGGATGAGATCAACAAGGTTGCCCGCATCCAGCAGCTCATCCACTCCTACCGTGTGCGCGGCCACCTCATGGCAGACACGGATCCCCTGGAATACGTACAGCGCAAGCACCCTGACCTTGATGTCCTGACCTACGGCCTCACGCTCTGGGACCTGGACCGCGAATGGCCCACAGGTGGCTTCGGCGGCAAACCGCAGCTGAAGTTCCGCGACATCCTTGGAGTACTCCGGGATGCTTACTGCCGCACTACGGGCATCGAGTACATGCACATCCAGGAGCCGGCGGAGCGTAAGTGGTTCCAGGACCAGCTGGAGCACCCGTACTCCAAGCCGAGCCGCGAAGAGCAGCTACGCATCGTTTCCAAACTCAACGCAGCCGAGGCTTTCGAGACCTTCCTCCAGACCAAGTTCGTCGGACAGAAGCGCTTCTCCCTCGAAGGCGGCGAGTCGCTTATTCCGCTGCTTGACGCAGTCATCTCGGACGCTGCCGACGACGGCCTGGACGAAGTCGCGATCGGCATGGCCCACCGTGGCCGCCTGAACGTGCTCACCAACATCGCAGGCAAGACCTACGCCCAGGTGTTCCGTGAATTCGAAGGCACCCAGGACCCCCGCTCTGTCCAGGGATCCGGCGATGTCAAGTACCACCTCGGTACTGAAGGCACCTTCACCTCGGACAACGGCAAGCAGACCAAGGTCTACCTCGCCGCCAACCCGTCCCACCTTGAAGCAGTGGACTCCGTGCTCGAGGGCATCGTTCGCGCCAAGCAGGACCGCCTGGACCAAGGCGAGTCCTTCCCGGTCCTGCCCATCATGGTTCACGGTGACGCTGCATTCGCAGGCCAGGGTGTTGTTGCTGAAACCCTCAACCTTTCCCAGCTGCGTGGTTACCGCACCGGTGGCACCATCCACGTAATCGTGAACAACCAGGTTGGCTTCACCACGGCACCGTCCTCTTCGCGTTCATCGACGTACTCCACGGATGTTGCCAAGATGATCCAGGCCCCCGTGTTCCACGTGAATGGCGATGACCCCGAAGCGGTGGTGCGTGTTGCGCAGCTCGCCTACGAGTTCCGCCAGCGCTTCCACAAGGACGTTGTCATCGACATGGTGTGCTACCGCCGCCGTGGTCACAACGAGGGCGACGACCCCTCGATGACGCAGCCCCTGATGTACAACCTGATCGAGGCCAAGCGCTCTGTACGTAAGCTGTACACGGAATCGCTGATCGGTCGTGGCGACATCACCGAGGAAGAAGCCGAGCAACTGCTCCGCGACTACCAGGAACGCCTTGAGCGGGTCTTTGCTGAGACTCATGCGGCGCAGACCTCCCCCATCCCAATCATCACTGCTGACTCTGCCGCTGTCTCGGACATCGAGCGCCCGATTGCCCAGCAGGCGGACTTCGGAACCAACTCACCGGCTTCCACCGCCATCTCCCCCGAGACCCTTGCCCGCATCGGCAAGGCCCACCTGGAGATCCCGGAGGGCTTCACGGTTCACTCCAAGCTCAAGCAGCTCCTGGAGAAGCGTGAGCAAATGTCCCGTGAAGGTGGCATTGACTGGGGCTTTGGCGAGATCGCGGCCTTCGGCTCGCTGATCATGGAGGGCGTTCCCGTCCGGCTGGCTGGCCAGGACTCGCGCCGCGGTACCTTCGTGCAGCGTCACGCAGTGTTCCACGACCGCGCCAATGGCAATGAGTGGCTGCCCCTGGGCAACCTCTCGGACGACCAGGCCAAGCTGTGGATCTATGACTCGCTGCTGTCCGAATATGCAGCCATGGGCTTTGAATACGGATACTCGGTTGAGCGTCCCGACGCCCTGGTGCTGTGGGAAGCCCAGTTCGGTGACTTCGTCAACGGCGCTCAGACCATCATCGATGAATTCATTTCCTCCGCTGAGCAAAAGTGGGGCCAGCGTTCCTCGCTCGTCCTGATGCTGCCGCACGGCTACGAAGGCCAGGGGCCTGACCACTCATCCGCACGCATCGAGCGGTTCCTGCAGCTCTGTGCCGAGGACAACATGATTGTGGCCAACCCCACCACGGCAGCGTCGCACTTCCACCTGCTGCGTCGCCAGGCCTACAGCCGTCCCCGCAAGCCGTTGATCATCTTCACGCCGAAGCAGTTGCTGCGTCTCAAGGGCGCCGCGTCCGCTGTCGAGGACTTCACGACGGGCGGCTTCAGGCCAGTCATCAGTGATCCCGAGGTAGAGGCTGCAAACGTGGACCGGGTCATCCTGGTCTCCGGCCGCCTGTACTACGACCTCCTGTCCAACCGACAGAAGTCCGGGGACACCTCGACTGCGATCATCCGCGTGGAGCAGCTGTATCCGCTGCCGAAGGCTGAAATTGATGCAGAGCTCGCCAAGTACCCGAACGCTGACATCGTCTGGGCCCAGGATGAGCCCGCCAACCAGGGTCCGTGGCCGTTCATGGGCCTGAACCTGGCACCGGTGCTGGATCGCAAGCTCCGCCTCGTATCGCGTCCGGCGTCTGCGTCCACCGCCGCAGGCTCCATGAAGCGCCACGCTGCCGAGCAGGATGCCTTGATCAAGCAGGCGTTCGAACGCAAGTAGCCAAAAAACTGCCCGGCCGGAGGTGCTGTCAATGCACCTCCGGCCGGGCAGTTCTGTTTAATGGGACAGGTACCCGGTTCATCAAGCCGGCCGCAGATCCAAAAGCCGTGCAAGGACCGTAACGAGTGTGAAGAGGTAACCGTGGAAGACAGGAAGCTGCGCATTGCGGCTGTAGGAGATGAATTGCTCGCCGGTTTGGGTGACCCCCGCGCCTTGGGTTGGCTGGGAAGAGTGCTGGCCCGTACCCCCCAGGACACCGTGGTGGTGGAAAGCTTCTCGCTCCCCTGTCCTATGGAAGGCACCGAGGGATTGGCCTCGCGATGGCAGGACGAAGCCGGCCGCCGTTTCAGCGATTCGCACGAGAACCGGCTGGTCATAGGACTCTCCGGCCGTGACCTGGAGTTCGGGCTTTCCACGGCGCGAAGCCGTTTGAACCTTGCCAACATTCTTGATGGTGCCTCGCACAGTGGCGTTGAAGTGTTCGTGGTGGGCCCTCCACCCACTCTTGATCCGGCGCGCAACAAACGCTTGGCCGATCTCAACACTGCATTTGCCGATGTCACTACCCGCCGCAACCACCATTACGTCGACACTTTCTCTCCATTGCTGAACCACGAGCAGTGGAGGACGGACCTGGCAGCCAATGGGGGGACACCAGGACAGGCCGGCTACGGATTGATCGCCTGGCTCGTGCTGCACCGCGGATGGTTCCAGTGGCTTAACATCGCCCAGCCGGAGTAGCCCTCCCGTAAACCATTGCGTTTCCCACATTCGCGATATATCGTGTTTTCATCAACGCGATATATCGCAACTTGGAGGGATCATGTCTGACGAGCTTTGGACCGTGACGGGCCCACAAACACTTGATGTGGACGATGTCCACTCGCTCAAACTTGGAATAGTCAAGGGCAGGTTCGACGTCGTCACCCACGACGAACCCTTCGTCCGGATCGAGGTCAGCGAGATCAGCGGCGACCCCCTAACCATCACGCTGGTGAACGGGCGCCTGGAGGTACGCCACCAACTTCAAGGACCACAAGGTTGGTTCCGAAACCTCATGGGTACCGTCAACAACACCAGCGCCAACTCGGTGGTGGTCGGGATCGCGCTGCCGCATGGAGTGGACGTCGAGGCGGGAACAGTAAACGGCGATGGCATGGTCTCCGGCGTCGATGGACGGATTCGCCTCAACACAGTCTCAGGCTCCGTCATGGCCGACGGCACCAGCGGTGAATTGCACGTCAACACCGTCAGCGGCGAAGTCATCGCCAGAAACCACGACGGCGTCCTGACCGCCAAGAGCGTTTCAGGTGAAGTCACCGCCTCGGGCAAGTTCAAGAACGTCAGGGCAAACACAGTGAGCGGGGACCTCAGCTTCGACCTCCACGACTACACCAACGATCTCGGAGCCAATTCCGTGTCAGGGGACCTGACCATCCGGCTGCCGCACGACGTCGGTCTGGACATCGTTGCCAAGTCTGCCAGCGGCACCGTCATCATTGATGACCAGATGTATGCCCAGCCCGGAAGCAAGGTGCAGACCATCGTCGGTCCGGATGAGAGGCTCATGCTGGTGCGGACCAATACGGTCTCGGGCAAGACGTACATCATGCACGGCACAGCGCCGGCCTCGGGAAATGACAGCCCGGTGCCTGGGGAGGCGGGTCTCTGATGCCTCCTGTTTTTGCGCACGGCGCCCTGCGCTTGTACCTTCTGGCACTGCTTGAGTCAGGACCCAAGCACGGATACGAGCTGATCAAGGCCCTGGGTGACCGGTTCGGCGGCACCTACTCCCCCAGCGCCGGGACTATTTATCCTCGTCTTGGGAAACTGGAAGAGGAAGGCCTTGTAGCTACCGAGACCGAGGGCCGCCGCACCAAGTACTTCATCACGGAAGCAGGGCTCGCGGAACTGAACCGCCGGCGGCAGGAGCTTGCCGACGTCGAGGATAATATCTCAGCCTCCGTGCGGCGACTGGCGGACAACCTGCGGGAAGACATCAGAACCAACATGCGTGGGCTGAAGGCAGATCTTGCGGCCACGGCTGAAGCCGCGCGCACCACTGCTACGGCCGCTACCTTCCAAAGCAGGACGGCGGGCTTTTCTCCTGAGGGCCACCGAATGCTCAAAGAGGCCGAGCTCCTGGTCCAATCATTCCGCGATGACATCCGCGTGGAGTTGCGTCAACACACCGCCTCGCACCCGCTGAATCCCGTAACCCTCGAGACAGTGCGTGCAGTGTTGGACCAAGCCCGCATCTCCATCAGGAATTCCCTGCGGAGCTGACAATCGCCCAACCCGGTTCGCGAGCGAACGCCCGGATGTGCGAAACTGGAGGGCAGCTCTATTGAGTATCAATCATTGAAGGAGGCCAGCTATGAGCAAGCGTGCACGTAAGCGTCGTGACCGTAAGCGCGGCGGCGCGAACCACGGCAAGCGTCCCAACACCTAAGCCGTCGGCTTAGCGTCAAGGCTTAACAGCAAGGGCCCCGGAAACCATACGGTTTCCGGGGCCCTTGGCGTTTGTGGGCCTTTTACCTGGCCAATTGCTGGCCCGTTGCTGGCCGCATTGCTGGATCAGCGGTGTTGGATCAGGCTTCCACCGGCTTGATGGAGTGGATCCGGTCAAGTATTGAGTTCTTGAGGTTCTCCGGCGCAGACTCCGTGCAGGAACGCTTAACCATGGTGCGGATAAGGCACTCAAGGTCATACTGCTCGGCACATTCCTCGCAGGTGTCCAAGTGCTGCTTGATCTCTGTGAGGTCATCGCGGGTCAATGCGCCGTCGAGGTACTCATAGATCCGCTGCATCCGTGTATCGTCGCAATCGCCCAATCCCTGGCAGTCGCTCATTGCTCTTTCTCCTGATTGTTGCTCCCGGCCGCGGCCTGGTCTTCGGTGTGGGCCTTGAAGCCCCGTTCTGCGGCGTAATCCGCCAGCATGTCCCGCAGCATCTTCCGGCCGCGGTGCAACCGCGACATGACCGTGCCGATCGGGGTGTTCATGATTTCGGAAATCTGCTTGTAGGCATATCCCTCGACGTCGGCGAAGTAGACAGCCAACCGGAATTCCTCCGGGATGGCCTGCAACGCGCTCTTGACATCGGAATCCGGCAGGTGATCCAAGGCTTCAGCCTCTGCGGAGCGCAACCCCGACGAGGTGTGCGACTCAGCCTTTGCCAACTGCCAATCCTCAATCGTGTCCGAGTTGGACTGCAGCGGTTCACGCTGCCGCTTCCGATAGAGGTTGATGTACGTATTCGTCAGGATCCGGTAGAGCCAGGCCTTGAGGTTGGTCCCGGGCTTGTACTGGTGAAAAGCCGAAAAAGCCTTGGTGTAAGCCTCTTGAACGAGGTCCTCGGCATCGGAGGGATTCCGTGCCATCCGCATCGCAGCTGAATACAGCTGGTCCACGTACTGCATGGCGTCGCGCTCGAAACGCTCCCGCCGCTGTTCGGGAGTTTCCGTGGTGACATCGACGTCAGCTGGTACCGATGCGTCGGCTGTGCTGTCCCCGGGGGACGAGTCGGCTGCTTCGTACATGGCCGCTGCGGCCGGTTCAATGGTGCTCATCGTTGCCAAGTCTACTGTCAGCTTCCGGGAATCCCGCTGTGCAGGATAGCCAGCCTCCAGCAGACCCACGCGGTCCTTAACCAAGGTCAAAAAACCAACTCCGTTCAGCGAAGCGGCAACACCATGCCGCGGCCCGGTCTTCACCGTGCTTGTTGTTCACAACGGCAGCGGCTGGGTAAATATTCCGCAAAGGTGCAAGACTAGAGCAGACTGCACCCCTTGAACACAGCACTTAGTGAATAACGTCATGAAATATCATGACAAGCCATCCAGGAGGCAAGACATGTCTGTTATCCGTTTTCTCGCGAGGCCGATGCTCGCGTCCAGCTTCGTCATCGCAGGTCTGGACAAGCTCAAGAACGCGGACGACACTGCCAGGCAATTGTCCCCGGTCCTTCGCCGCGCCTCGGAGTCACTGCCCTTCCCGACTGATGAGAAAGTCCTGGCCCGGGTAATCGGTGGCGCGCAGCTGGGCGCCGGCGCGTTGCTTGGCCTGGGCAAACTCTCCCGCTTCGCAGCAACGGTTCTGGCGCTGACGTCCGCACTGAACTCCTATGTGGAGTGGCGCTCAGCTGACATCAGCACGAAGGAAGGCCGGAACGCCCGCCGGGCCCAACTCTTGAAGAACATTTCCCTGACCGGCGGCGTTTTGCTGGCCTCTGTGGACACCGAAGGCCGCCCCAGCCTTGCATGGCGGGCTGAACACCTGGCGGCCGATGCCAAGAAGGCCACCGGCAAGCAGTTCAAGCGGGCAGACAAAGCAGTACGCAAGGCCGTAGACAACGCAGTTGGAGCATAAGGAAGCATGACAGGTACCACCGCAGCAAACACGGGTTCAACACACTCGGTCGACACCCTGCCCCTCTGGGCTGCTCCGTACGCCACCCGGCCAGTGGATGCCACGGTGACGGTGCCGGGCTCAAAATCGCTCACCAACCGTTTCCTGGTCCTTGCCGCATTGGCCGACGGCCCGTCCCGGCTGCGAGCACCCCTTCACTCCCGCGATTCCGCCCTGATGATTCAGGCGCTCAGGCAGCTGGGTGCCACCGTTACCGAGGTACCCGGCGACGGTGATTATGGACCGGACCTTGAGATCACGCCCCTGGATCCTTCAGCTTCGGGATCGGAGACCGCCATCGATTGCGGCCTTGCCGGGACAGTCATGCGCTTCGTTCCACCTTTAGCTGCGCTACGCAATGGTCCAACCACGTTCGACGGCGACCCCCACGCCCGCAAGCGGCCCATGGGGACCATCATCGAAGCACTCCTTGCCCTGGGAGTTCCTGTCGCCACCGAAGGCGGCAGGACGCCGTCGGCCCTTCCCTTCTCGGTGGATGGCACTGGCGAGGTTCGGGGCGGCCACCTGGTGATCGATGCCAGCGCATCGTCCCAGTTCGTCTCGGCCTTGCTGCTGGTGGGCGCCCGTTTCACCGAAGGCCTTCACCTGGAACACGTCGGCAAGCCGGTCCCCAGCCTGGACCACATCAATATGACCGTTGCCGTCCTTCGTGGAGTCGGCGTCAAGGTGGACGATTCGGTGCCCAACCACTGGCGAGTCGCGCCTGGCCCCATTCGTGCCTTTGACCAGCGGATCGAACAGGACCTTTCCAACGCCGGCCCATTCCTTGCCGCAGCCCTCGCAACCCATGGAACCGTCAGGATCCCCAACTGGCCTACCCAAACCACCCAGGTGGGTGACCTGTGGCGTACTATCCTGGTTGAGATGGGTGCCACTGTGACGCTCGAAAACGGTACGCTCACAGTAACGGGCGGCCCGGAAATCAAAGGCGCCGACTTCGACGAAACCAGTGAGCTCGCGCCCACGGTCGCTGCTCTGTGCGCACTGGCTACGGGCCCTTCGCGGCTAACCGGCATCGCGCACCTTCGTGGCCATGAAACGGATCGGCTCGCCGCACTGGCCGCTGAAATCAATCGGCTCGGCGGAGATGCAGAAGAAACAGCCGACGGCCTCATTATCCACCCGGCCACTTTGCACCCAGGCGTCGTACACAGCTACGCCGACCACCGCATGGCTACGGCGGGCGCTATTTTGGGGCTCGCCGTTGAGGGCGTTCAGGTGGAGGATATCGCTACCACGTCCAAGACGATGCCCGAATTTCCGCAAATGTGGGAGGCCATGCTGCAGCACGGCACAGGCGACGACGAAACCGTCACCAGTGAGGCCAGCAACTGACCATGGGCCGCGACGCAAGCTCCTGGGACGAATCCGACGTCCGGATCCGTCCGAACAAAAAAGGATCAAGGCCCCGCACCAAAGACCGCCCCAGTCATGATGACGCGGTCATCGGCCGGATCATCACGGTAGACCGCGGGCGCTACACCGCCATCGCTGGGGAAGACTCGGCGGATGAACGCATTATCATCGCTGCACGCGCGCGTGAACTGCGACGCAACCCCGTTGTCCCTGGCGATTTCGTCGCCTTGGTGGGCGACGTATCGGGAGAACCGGACACCCTTGCGCGGCTCGTCCGCATAGAGGAGCGCAAGACGCTCCTCCGGCGCAGCGCTGATGACACCGACCCCATCGAAAGAGTGGTGGTGGCCAACGCAGACCAACTTGTGGTGGTGGTCGCCGCGGCCAATCCGGAGCCCCGAACTGGCTTTATTGACCGCGCCTTGGTTGCAGCCTACGACGCCGGGATCGAGCCGCTGCTGCTCGTCACCAAAGCAGACGTCAAGGACCCTGCCGAGCTGTTGTCCAACTATCTCAGCCTGGACTTTCCCATCATTATCAGCCGTACCGCAGACGATGAAGCGTCTGGTATTGACGCCCGCTCTGACGACGGACTGTCCGCGCGGCTGGACAGCCGCGCGGTTGCCGAGTTGCGGGCCCACCTTGATGGAAAAGTGACTGTCATGCTGGGCCATTCGGGCGTCGGCAAGTCCACCATGGTTAATGCCCTGACCGGAGCCGAACGGGCTACCGGTGGTGTCAACGCCGTCACGGGGCGGGGCCGGCATACGTCGTCGTCGGCGTTGGCCCTGAAACTGGCAGACGCGCCTCCAGGCAGCTGGATCATCGATACCCCCGGTATCCGCTCCTTCGGACTGGCCCACGTGGACCCCGACCGCATCCTGCATTCCTTCCCCGATTTGGAACCGGGCACGGAAGCTTGCGACCGCGGCTGCAAGCACGATGCCAGCGCCATCAATTGCGGCCTGGACGCGTGGGTGAACGAGGGACATGCAGGTCCTTCCGGAGTGGCCCGCTTGTCTTCGCTCCGGCGACTGCTGGGCGCGGACCCTCGTTTGGAAGCCAAAGAGACCAAGGAACTGGGTACCGTCAACTAAGCATTGGTGCTCCACATCCCAGCTGCACGGAACGTTTCACGATAGTTTGGTGGCATGACCCAACCCGTTTCCA
This sequence comes from Arthrobacter sp. 21a14, assembly GCA_050627125.1. Taxonomy (GTDB): domain Bacteria; phylum Actinomycetota; class Actinomycetes; order Actinomycetales; family Micrococcaceae; genus Arthrobacter. Next base: position 4,150,902 of record CP192487.1, read on the forward strand.
GCTACAACGACGACCTTCGACTGGCCCATGTGCTGGCGGATTCCGTGGACGCCCAAACCATGGACCGCTTCAAGGCTTTGGATCTGCAGGTCGAAACCAAGCCTGACCTCACGCCCGTGACGGATGCCGACAAGGCTGCGGAAGAAGCCATCCGTGGCCAACTGTCGCGCTCGCGCCCCCGTGACGCCGTCCTCGGCGAGGAGTTCGGCAGCAGCGGGCATGGCTCCCGGCGTTGGATCATCGACCCCATCGACGGAACCAAGAACTTCGTTCGCGGCGTTCCTGTGTGGGCCACCCTGATCGCATTGGTTGACGAAGGCGAGCCGGTCGTTGGAGTTGTCAGCGCTCCCGCACTGGGCAAGCGTTGGTGGGCAGCAAAGGACATGGGCGCCTATATGGGCCGCTCCCTGGCATCAGCCACCCGGCTCAAGGTGTCCAATGTTTCGCGGTTGGCAGATGCTTCAATGTCATATTCCAGCCTCTCCGGTTGGAAGGAACGCGGCAATCTGGATGAGTTCCTGGGGTTGACCGAAGACATCTGGCGAACGCGGGCCTACGGCGACTTCTGGTCCTATTGCCTGGTTGCCGAGGGGGCCGTGGATATCGCCTGCGAGCCAGAGTTGAATCTTTACGACATGGCCGCATTGGTTCCCATCGTGACGGAGGCCGGCGGCCGCTTCACCTCGTTGGAAGGCGAGGACGGCCCCTTCGGCGGCAATGCCCTGGCCACCAACTCCATCCTGCATTCAGAGGTCCTCAAGCGGCTAAACCCTTCCTTGGATGACCTCCTCTGAACCAACAGCACCGACAGCACCAACAAGCCAACCGGCTTTGCATAGAATTTTCGACGGCGGATGCCCCCTTTTCGGGGCATCCGCCGTCTTTTCTTCGCCCAAAGCCCAGTTTCCGGACCCTTCGTAACAATGTGCTTAACAAAGCGAAGCGACTTTGGAGCAGGCCAGAGGCGTGACCTAACCTCTTTACAGGTCACGAGTGCCAGCGCTAAACCCCGGTTTGCTGGCCGGCAACCCTCCATTCGCGGTGGGGTGCCCCGGGTGACGACCTGGCCGGTCCGGAACGGATACGGCAAGCGCGGATCCCCATAGGGGGTCCCTCTTGAGTGAGGTCCCATGAGCACTGCTACGTTCAACTCCACCGTTTTGCCGTCCCTTGTGGTCGAAGAAGCAGCGCACGAAGCCGCTGCAGGCAGGCCCTTGGCCGCCGTCACAGGCGCGGAGCTGCAAGCTCCCCTGATCCAGGGTGGCCACGTCCGCTACGCCAACCTCGACTACGGAGCATCCGCTCCAGCGCTCACAATCGTTTCTGCGTATCTCAACGAGATCCTCCCCTACTACGCCAGTGTCCACCGCGGCGCGGGCTACGCTTCCCAGATCAGCACCTCGGTGTACGAGAACTCCCGCGACATCGTCCGCGAATTCGTCGGCGGCCGTCCCGACGATTCCGTCATCTTCACCCGGAACACCACTGACTCGCTGAACCTGTTGGCAGGCTGCCTCCCCGTGCTGGACGGAAAGCCAACGGGCGAGGTCCTTTACCTGGACATCGAGCACCATGCCAATCTCCTTCCCTGGCAGGGCGTCCCCCACCGCAGTGTCGTGGCTGCTTCGACACTGACAGCTACCCTGGCCAAGCTCCGCGAGGAACTCAGCCAAGGCGGAGTGTCATTGCTGGCGGTCACCGGGGCCTCGAACGTGACCGGTGAAATTCTGCCGATCGCCGAACTCGCAGCACTTGCACACGAATATGGTGCCCGGATTGTGGTGGACGCCGCGCAGCTTGCCCCGCACCGCCGCATCAATATCACCGAGGCAGACGTCGACTACATCGTGTTCTCCGGACATAAGCTTTACGCTCCCTTCGGCGCGGGTGTTGTTGTGGGCCGTCCTGACTGGCTCGACGCCGGCACTCCCCACCTTGCTGGCGGTGGCGCTGTTCGTGAGGCCCGTCTGGACTCGGTCAGCTGGGCCTCAGGTCCCGCACGCCATGAGGGCGGCTCCCCCAACGTCCTCGGTGCAGCAACATTGGCCCGTGCGACGCAGGTACTGGCCGGCTTGGATCAGGATGCCTGGCATGCCCATGAAGCTGCCATCCGCTCCTACCTTGTACAGGGACTTGAAGCAATCGACGGCGTGACCGTTCACCGGATCTTCAGCGACTCCGAAGACACCATCGGCGTGGTCAATTTCTCGGTGGAAGGATTCGACGCCGGACTGGTGGCCGCCTACCTCGCCGCCGAACACGGTGTTGGACTTCGTGACGGCCGCTTCTGCGCCCATCCCCTGCTCAAGCGGCTAGGACTCCCTTCCGGCTCGCTGCGGGCCAGCTTCGGCGTAGGCTCCCGCCTGGAGGATGCCACACGACTCCTGGCTGGTATCGAAGAACTCAAGCGCACGGGTCTCGGTTGGGACTATGTAGTGGATGAAGGCCGCTGGGTACCGGCCAACGACCACCGCAGCTACCCGGAATGGGCACCAAACACCCCGGGCACCGCAGGCGCTGCTCCCTGCACGATTGACTGAAACACACGTACTGTGCGGTAAATTCGTAGGGTAACTGGCGTTCGCGGTAGAGGAGTCTGTGCGTGGCCGTGCCTTCCCGTAGTTTTTCCGGCGGCGTTGTTTCGGGTGGTGTTGTTTCCGGCAGCGCCGGCAGGCCAGGTGGTCCCAAACTGCATGCCACCCGCCGCCACGAACTGGGCCAGAGCTTCCAGGACGGCGGCGAACACTACGATCGCGTTCGGCCCGGCTATCCCGCGGACTCAGTGGATTGGCTTCTTCCTCCTGGAGCGAAGTCCGCCGCGGATGTTGGTGCAGGCACAGGAAAATTTACGGCACTGCTCGTGGACCGCGGCCTGCAGGTGGCCGCCGTCGATCCTTCCACAGACATGCTGGAGCAACTTCGAAAGTCCTATCCCGGCGTTGAGGCGTTGGAGGGAACAGCCGAGGCAACAGGGCTGGCGGACTCAGCATTCGACGTCGTCAGCGTTGCCCAGGCATGGCATTGGTGCGACCCGGTGAAAGCCAGCACGGAAATCGCCCGGATCCTCCGGCCCCACGGAGTACTGGGCCTGATATGGAACCAACTGGACACTTCTGTGCCCTGGGTACACCGGTTGTCACGCATCATGCACGCCGGAGATGTGCACAAGCCCGGCTTCCGGCCAGTTATCGGACCGGAATTCATGGACTTGACGAGCCATCTCACCAGCTGGGAGGACGCCGTGTCACCGGAGGACATCATGGAGCTCACAAAATCGCGCAGCTACTACCTCCGTGCAAATGAAGCCACCCGCTCAAAAGTCATGGGCAACCTGGAGTGGTACCTCTACGATCATCTCGGCCATGCCCCCGGCCAACTACTGGGATTGCCCTACCTGACCACTACGTGGCGGGCCCACAAGATCCACGGCGCCCCGCCACGGTAGGCTTGGTCTGTGAAGACCAGTACGCCCTCCTCCTCGATCGAGGACTACGTCAAGGTCATCTACTCCTATACGGAGTGGCAGGACAAACCAATCACGTCCTCGCAGCTTGCCCTGCGGCTTGGCGTTGCCAATTCCTCGGTGTCTGAAATGGTCCGCAAACTCAAGGACCAGGGCTTGGTGGACCACCAACCCTACAGTGCCATCAGGCTGACTCCGGAGGGCATGCGCCTCGCGTTGTCCATGGTCCGGCGTCACCGCCTCATTGAGACTTATCTCGTTGACGAACTCGGTTACAGCTGGGACGAAGTCCATGATGAAGCCGAGATGTTGGAGCACGCGGTGTCCGATACCTTCATCGAGCGCATGGCCGCCAAGCTTGGCCATCCCCTCCGGGATCCTCACGGCGACCCGATTCCCTCGGCGGACGGATCGGTGGAGCTTCCTCACGCCTACCGCATGATCGAGTTGGACGAAGGCCACTCGGGCCGCATCACCCGGATCAGCGACGAAAATCCGGATCTTCTTCGGTATCTCGCGTCGGAAGAGATCACCTTGGACGCTCCTGTGGAGGTGGTGGGGCGCAAACCATTCGGTGGAGCCCTCGTTGTTCGGATTGGCACCGGACCCCAACGCCGCGAATTCGATCTCGCGGACGAGGTTACAGGGGCACTTTGGGTCCAAAGCGCTGAAGTCCACGAAGGCTGCGTGCTTCCCGCGCGCTGACTGTGCACAGCGCATCGGTTAGCTGCGCTCGTCGGCCGACCCGCCGTCGTCGGACGCTGTATCCGGTGCACTGTCAGCGCTAACGGCCGCTTCGGGAAGGGGGTTGCGGATCCCGACGGCGGACGCCACCGCGCCGACGACGAACAGTGCCGCCGTGACAACCAAGGCGTTGTACAAACCTTGCCGTGTGAACACAGGACCAACGATCAGGCCGGCAAAGGCAATGCAGATAAGGCCGGCAATGCGGGCCACGGCGTTGTTGACGGCCGAACCAATCCCGGCCTCTTCCTGCGGTACCGCGCCTAGAATCGCTGCCGTGAGTGGCGCGACGAGGGTAGTGAGTCCCACGCCAAAGACGATCTGCCCCGGCAGCACCTGGGTCCAGTAGTTCAGGGGCTCCTGGACGGAGAGGGACATCAGAAAGCCCACACCGCATAACAGCGGCCCCACAGCCATGAACCATCGAGGACCATATTTTCCTGCCAGCCCTCCGAAGTAGGACGCAGTCAGCATCAGGATGACGGTCGCTGGGAGCAAAGCGATTCCCGCGATGGTAGCCCCCATGCCTCCAACCTGCTGGAGATAGATGCCCAGGACGAAGAATCCCAGCGATATCCCACCGTAGATCGCAAGCGTGGCAAGGTTGCCCCAGCCAAAGTTCCTTATGGCAAACAGCCTCAACGGCAACATCGGCTCCCTGGTCCTGGCCTCGTGGACCAGGAACAACACCATCGCCACCACTCCGGCCAGGAGCGGCAGCCACACCTGGACGCTCGCCCAACCCATCCGGCCCTGTTCAATGAAGGCATAGACGGGACCACCCAGCCCGATCATTGCCAAAACAGCGCCGAGGTAGTCGATTCCCTTGCTCTTGTCCCTGGCCGCATCCGAGGCCCGAAGGCCCGCGAGCAGAGGCCAAATCGCGACCGCGGGAATAACGTTGATGAAGAAGATCACCCGCCACGACAGCATGTCCACGGAAACCCCACCAATGAGGGGCCCTACGATGGCGGCGGCACTCGTCCAACCGGACCACTGGCCGATCGCTTTGGACTGGGAAGGCCCGGAGAAGGAGGTAATGATCATCGCCAACGAACTGGGCACCAGGAGGGCGCCGGCAATACCTTGAAGTGCGCGGGACACCACCAGGACTTCCCCGTTCCAGGCCAGGCCGCACATCACGGACGTCAGGGCAAAGCCCGCCAGCCCCCATTCGAGGATCCGTGCCCGGCCAAAGTGGTCCGATAATGAACCGGCCACCAGGATGAGGGCCCCGAGCGTCAACAGATAGGCATCCACCACCCATTGCTGGATGACCAAGCCACCGCCAAGTTCGCGGCCAATGGCCGGGAGCGCAAGGTTCACCACGAAACCATCCAGAATGGCGATAAAAGAAGCCACAATTGCCACAACGAGCACCCGTTTTTGAAGCGGTGTTCTCGGCAGCAAAGCCACAGCATCCGTCATGTGCACAGCCTACGCGGCATTCGTCCACGGCGAAGTCCCGTATCGTTAAACGGTGATTAGTAGACGTGACGCAGCATTGGCCCTTGATATCTCCATGGAAATGGCCCAGCGCCACGGCATCCCGTCACGGCTGTCAGAAGCGGAACTTCGCAACCTCCAGGACAATCCCCCGGCCTGGCTGGTCCAGTCACGTGCCAACCGCACGGGCAAACGGCCCGTTTGGGTTCACCTGACATGCGCAGTGTGCGGGTACTCCGAGGCGGTACGGCCCAAGAAGTGGTGGCCCGACTTCTCGTTTGTCTTTTGCGGACACCACAAAAACAGTGAACTGCCGGAACTGTTCCTTGGTGACGTTCGCAGCGAATACGAAGGGGTCGGCAGCCGCTTTGTGGGCGTGGTCGACGTCCGCGAGGATCAGGCCTAGGCTCGTCTCATTGCTGCTGGCTCATCTCCGACGGAACGGCTATCAGCTGTACCGTTTTGCCGTCACGCAGCACGGTCAACGGGAATGGTTCGCCTATGGCCTCGGCAAACAGCAACTTCTGTAAACTCTCTGCACTGGATACAGCCCTGCCCTGGGCCCGAAGCACCAGGTCCCCTGGCTGGAGTCCCGATAATTCCGCAGGTGAGCCGGCAATGACTTCCACCACGCGCAGCCCCTCTTTCTGGCCAGTCCGCACCACGGCACTGGCATCGAGCGGGATCGGAGTACTCACCAAACCCAGATAGGCACGGCGCACCCTCCCATCCTTGAGCAGGGAGGCGATAATTCGCTGGGTTGTCGTATTAATAGGTACGGCGAGTCCAAGGCCCAGTCCAGCAATGGCCGTGTTGATGCCGACGATACGGCCACGGGTGTCGGCCAGGGCGCCCCCAGAGTTGCCCGGGTTAAGGGCCGCGTCAGTCTGGATGACATCCTCAATCACCCGCCGGTGCTCCCCTGCACGGACGGGGATGGATCGTCCCAGGCCGCTGACCACGCCGGCAGTCACGGATCCCGCAAGGCCCAGCGGGTTGCCCACCGCGATCACCAGCTGGCCAACCCTTAGCGAGTCGGCGTTACCCAAGATGGCGGGTGGCGGGGTGGGTTTGAGACCACGGACGACGGCCAGGTCAGACAGCGGGTCCGCCCCCACGAGCTCCACGTCGGTCTGCTTGCCATTCGCAAACACCGCTCTTCCGGACTGGATGCCCGCCACGACATGGGCGTTGGTGAGCATGTACCCGTCACCGGTGAAGACCACAGCCGACCCGCTGCCCACACGCAGCTGCCCGTTCCGACGCGCACTCGTCATCTCGATAGCGGCCACGTGCGGCGTGACAGACTCCGCAACCCGGATGACGATCTGCGAGTAAGCGTCCAAGGCCGCGTCGTCATCCTGCTCCGTAGGCGCTTCGGAATCCCGGCCGTCATCCGGAATTTCAAACTCTGGCTCGGTGCTCATCACATGCCTCCTGCTACCGCGGTGCCGTGCACGTCCTGTCGGGTTCCAGTCCAGTTCAGTGCCTACCCTGTACAACGGCCAGGACAGGGCGGCTAGTCCTCGTTCCCCTACGCCGTGGGTGAACGGCGTGCGTGGCGTGTTCGGACAAAGAAAAAGCCCCCGGATCACTGGGATCCGAGGGCTTTCCGGTGGAGATGGGGGGAATTGAACCCCCGTCCGATGTCGTTTTGCCAGGCCTTCTCCGGGCGCAGTTTGCGTCGGATTTTCTCGGCCCCAGCCATCCTGCAAACAGGTGGCTGATCCGGGCCCAGTCATCTAAAAGTCCCGTTTACCTCAATGACGAAGGCAAACAGCAGTGGCTATCTAAATGACGCCAGGAACCGGGGCGATAGCAACCCCGGGCTGACGGACTGTCTTACTGCTTAGGCAGCGAGAGCGAAGTCAGTGCGCTTAGATTCGGCACTTATTGGTTTGCAGACAGCGTTTACGAGATAATTCTGCATCCTCGGCCCGCTTCACCTGTCGCGACTAACATCGTCGAAACCGATCATCCCCGTATTTTGTTACCAAACCGGCAAGGCATTCATCAAGTGATCAAATCCCTACCGGACTATCCATCATAACGCATGCACCCGGAAGATCATTCCCGCGACACAAGCCCTGGGCGAGAGCACCCGCCCCCGGACCTAGCGGCGGTTGCGCTCCCGCAGTTCCCGCAACGATTCGCGCTTATCCTGCTGCTCACGCAACGTTTGGCGCTTGTCGTAGTCCTTTTTACCTCGTGCTATGGCTATTTCAACCTTTGCCCGGCCGTCCAGGAAGTAAAGCTGCAGCGGCACCACGGTGAAGCCGGATTCGCGGATCTTTTGGGAGATCTTGTCCAGCTCTTCGCGGTGAAGCAAAAGCTTACGACGGCGGCGCGCGGCATGGTTGGTCCAGCTCCCCTGATGATACTCAGGGATGTGGATGCCCTCCATCCACAGTTCGTCATTGTAGAAGGTACAAAAGCCATCCACCATGGAGGCGTGGCCTTCACGGAGGGATTTCACTTCGGTACCCATCAGCGCAATGCCAGCCTCATAGGTATCCAGGACATGGTAGTTATGCCGGGCCTTCCGATTGGTGGCCACTACCTTACGGCCACTTTCCTTGGGCACGGTAGAACTCCTTGTTAGATGCGGATTTCAACTAGTGTACGCCAGAGCCCGCAGGCCCCGGTCCCTGACGAAGGGACGGGCTGCTAGAGGAGGGTCATCGGATCCACCGCGGCGCCATTCAGCCAGGTTTCGAAGTGTGCGTGGCACCCCGTGGAGTTACCTGTGCTACCCGAGTACGCAATGAGTTGCCCCTGCGATACTTGCTGCCCGTTGGCCACCACAATGCTGCTGTTGTGGTAGTAAATGGTCGTCAGGGAGTTGCCCTGCACCACGCCGTGGGACAGCTTCACCCGCCATCCACCGCCGTCTGCCGAGTTCCAACCAGAGTTGAAGACAGTACCGGCAGCTGCAGCATAAACAGGAGTACCGCAGGCTGCACCGAAGTCGATGCCGGTGTGCATGTAACCACCCGTGCCGTAGAAATCGATGGTTCCGGGCGGGGTTGCCCGCCAGCCGAATCCTGACGTGATGGGTACATAGCTGGCGAAGGGATGTCGCAAACCAAACGCGGAAGGCGAACCCACCGGCGGGACATACGGTTGCTCGGGGGGTGCCGGCCTTCCTTGCGCGGCGGCTGCGGCGGCCGCAGCAGCAGCTGCCTCCGCGGCGAGCCGACGCTGTTCAGCCTCCCACGCCTCCCGAAGCTTGCGGTCCCTCTCGACGATTTCGGCTGCAACAGAGTCCTGTTCGGCCTTCACGCGGGCAAGATCGGCTTCAATGCCGGGCTTGGCCGCCTGTAGTTGTCCATTCAGGCGGGTGGTGTCCTCGATTAGCTTGTCGACTTCGGCTTTCTTGCTCGCAGCCTCGTCGCGCGCAGCCTTCTCCCGCTCAAGCGCGGCGTCGGCTTTGGCCTTCAGGTCCTGGATCTCAGCCTCGACGGCGGCCAGCCGGGCCTGGGAGTTTACGTTGGTGGCGTTCTGTTGGGTCAGCTTGGTCATGGCGGCGTTCTGGCTGCGCATGGCCTGATCGGCCAGGTCCATGGATTCTGTCAGGCTGCCGGACTCGTTGGATCCGAAGAGCAGGGCGATGTTGGTGGGCACGCCCCCGGATTTATAGGCCTGCGAAGCGATTTGGCCGATCAGTTTCTTCGTATCGGTGATCTTCTGCTTGTCACTCTCAAGCTGCTCAGTGATTTTGGCTTTGTTCTGCTGGGCGAGCTCCACCCGGGCGGCCAATGCCTCAACTTCCTTGACAGCACTGGCCACGCGGCCCTGCGCTTCCAGAAGTGCCTGCTGGGCGCCCGGGAGGCGCCCTTGGTAGATGACAAGATCGCCCGCGGCCTTGGCGATCTTCGAGTCCACAAACTCCAAGGACGCCTGGACACGCGCGGATTCAGCCTCGAGTGCAGCCTGCTGGTCGTCCAGGCTGTCCGCATGGGCCGTAGGTACACCGGACAGGAGGCTCACAGCGAGGCCCAGGGCGAGCACGCCACCAAGAATCCTGGCTTGGCCGGACGCAAGGCGCCGACGCAGGGAGTTCTGGTCCAACGTGGTCATCATGAGTCCTTTTCGCTTGTCAGCAGAGTTGTTCGCAGCCGCCCGTCCTTCATCACTAAACCTTCAAGTAACGCCGGAGGGTCAACAAGGAGGATATCCCGGCCAAGCCGCCGCCGAGCGCAATCAGCACCGGCGCGATCACCAGGACCTGCGTCGATGAGATGAAGGGAGTGTTTAGGAATTGTCTGGAGAGATCACCATTGAGCCAGAAGTGTGCCATCAGCCATAGCGTCACGGAGGCCAACAAGGCCCCGACAACAGCGGCGATCACACCCTCCAGGATGAACGGCAACTGGATCACTGTCTTCGAGGCACCCACCAGGCGCATGATCCCCGTTTCCCGGCGCCGGCTGAACGCCGAGAGCCGGATCGTGGTGGTTATCAGAAGCACCGCGCAGAAGATCATCACCGCGGCCACACCCATCGCGGCCACAGAAGCGCCGTTCATCCAGGAGAAGATCCGCTCCAACACCTGGCGCTGGTCACTCACCGTCTCAACGCCAGGTTGCGAGGAAAATGTTTCGCTGATGATCTGGTACTTCTCGGGGTTCTTCATGTTGATACGGAACGAGGCCGGCAACTGGTCCTCAGACACGGAATCAACAATCGGAGAATTGGAGAACTGCTCTTTGAAGTGCTTGTAGGCCTCGGCCTGGGATTCGAATTGGAAGTCGTTGATGTACTGCTTGACTGCGGGAGACTCCAACATTGCCTGCAGATTGTCCTGCTGTTCTTTGGTGGCCGGCCCCGAGGCGCAACCAACCGCCGTCGAGCCATCGTTGCAGAGGAAGACCGCAACCTGGACTTTGTCGTACCAGTAGCCCTTCATCTGGTTGATCTGCATCTGCAGCATTCCGGCTGCGCCAACGAACGTCAAGGAAACAAAGGTCACCAAGACGACCGAGATCACCATGGACAGGTTACGGCGCAGGCCGCTGCCGATTTCCCCGAGGATGAAAAGGAGCCTCACAGCTGTGCCCCCTGCGCGCGGTTGAGTTCCTCGCCACTGGCGTCCTTCAGCCGGCGCGATTCACCCACAACCGGAATCATGGACGTGTACAGTGCCTTCGCTTCGTCACGGATGACCTTGCCATTTTTGAGCTCCACGACGCGGCGGCGCATTTCATTAACGATGTCGTCGTCGTGGGTAGCCATGACCACAGTGGTGCCGTTCTGGTTGATCTTGTCCAGGACTCCCATGATTCCCATGGAGGTAATGGGGTCAAGATTCCCGGTGGGTTCGTCCGCAAGGAGAATGCCTGGGCGGTTGACGACGGCGCGGGCAATCGCCACACGCTGCTGCTCGCCACCTGAAAGTTCGTGAGGCATCCGCTTTTCCTTGCCCTCAAGGCCAACGGTCTTCAATACCTCAGGAACCGTCTCCCGGATAATGGAGCGGCTCTTGCCGATGACCTGCATGGCAAACGCCACGTTCGCGAAGACATTCTTCTGTGGTAGAAGACGGAAATCCTGGAAGACCACACCGATACCCCGGCGAAGCTTGGGCACCCGCCAGCTCGAAATGTTGGCCACGTTCTGGCCGGCAACGTAAACCGAACCTGAGGATGCTTTATCTTCCTTCAGGATCAATCTCAGGAAGGTGGATTTTCCTGAGCCTGAGGCGCCCACCAGGAAGGTGAATTCACCGCGGTTGATCTCAAGGCTGACAGAATCGAGCGCCGGTCGGGCATTCTGCTCGTAGACCTTGGTGACATTCTCAAATCTGATCATGGCCCTTTAGAACCCCGCCGGACATGACGTACTCGCCCAGTCCAACAGCCGGAGCGCGGGCTTTCGATGGGGGAAGTGAGAGCACCGGCCACTCGACTATACGCACGCAGCAGCCGGGATTCCCGGGGTTTCGGGGGCGTGTCGTGGAATCGGACGCCCCCGGCACGCGGACTGAGACCCTAGCTGGCAGCGTTACGGTTGCCAGTGCGCCAACGGATACCGGCGTCGATGAAGTCATCGATGTCGCCGTCCAGGACGGCCGAAGTGTTGCCTACTTCGTGTTCCGTGCGCAGGTCCTTGACCATCTGGTACGGATTGAGCACATAGGAGCGCATCTGGTCTCCCCAAGACGCCTTGACATCACCGGCCAAGGCTTTCTTTTCAGCGTCCTGCTGTTCCTTCTTAACAAGCAGCAACCGCGACTGGAGCACACGCAAGGCAGCTGCCCGGTTTTGAAGCTGCGACTTTTCATTTTGCATTGACACGACGATGCCCGTGGGAATGTGTGTCAGGCGCACGGCAGAGTCGGTCGTATTGACCGACTGGCCTCCTGGTCCTGAGGACCTGAAGACGTCCACGCGGATTTCGTTGTCCGGAATCTCGATTGAGTCGGTCTGTTCAATCAGCGGGATGACTTCGACGGCGGCGAACGAGGTCTGGCGGCGCCCCTGGTTGTCAAAGGGGCTGATACGGACGAGACGGTGGGTGCCCGCCTCGACGCTGAGGGTGCCGAATGCGTACGGCGCCTTGACCTCAAACGTGGCGGACTTCAGGCCTGCTTCTTCAGCGTAGGACGTGTCCATCACGGTGGTGGGGTATCCGTGGCGCTCCGCCCACCGCAGGTACATACGCATCAGCATCTCGGCGAAGTCGGCAGCGTCAACACCACCTGCTCCTGCCCTGATGGTCACTACGGCTTCCCGCTCGTCGTACTCGCCGGACAACAGGGTGACGATTTCGAGCTCGGCGAGGGCCTTGCGGATAGAAGCCAGCTCTTTGGCTGCCTCGGCCATTGAGGCTTCGTCGCCCTCGTCCTGGCCGAGCTCCACCAGTACTTCGAGGTCGTCAATCCGTGAGGCAAGCTTGGACAAGCGCTCCACTTCGGCTTGCCGGTGGGATAAGCGCGAAGTCACAACTTGCGCCGATGCGGGGTCATCCCAAAGGTCCGGCGCGCCAGCCTGCTCACTCAATTCGGCGATTTCTGCCTTCAAGGCATCAACATCGGTGACGTTCTCGATGGAACTGTAAGTGGCGCGAAGCGCGCGGATTTCTGCGGGAAAATCAATCTCAGCCATGGTCTTTCCAGCGTACGCTATCAGCCGGACTCCCCCGACTGGGCGCCGTCATTGCGTCCGTATGATTGCGTCATTGCGTTATGTCGCTATTGGGTGAGCCGGGATCTGGCCGTGGATCTTGCTTCAACGGGGATTCCCTCAGGCAGCAGGAAGGTGACCAGGGGCGGATGGGCGATGGCACTTAAGACCACCACCGCGGTACCGCCGGGAGAACTGCCCGTTTCAGGAGAAACATCCAAGTGATCGTGCATGGAGAAGGCTTCGCTGTTTTCCAAGTACAGATCAACCGCGCCCAGCACCCGCTCGTCCACCAGCGACGCCGAAGGCACACTGCTTCCTTCGATGTCACCCACCACGTACGAATCTGCAGCAGCAAGTGCGGCGCCATCAGCCAAGGACAGAAGTTTCTTGTGTTCCAGGTAAATCGCCGAAGTAGCCATCACCACCGCGGCCAACAGGAGTGCCAGAAGTACGAAGCCCACGATCAGCACGGTCATCTGACCCTCTTCCTCTTTGCGCCCTATCCGCCCCATCGCCATCTTTACGGCTCCTCCTCACGTTGACGATTCACTTAAAGCGGCCCACGACTTGTGTGGCAGAGGCATTGAGCACGGCAGCGTTGAGATGCAGCGAGTCGCCAAACGGAACCATCGGTAAAGGGACAGTCAGTCGAACCCAAACTGTCACTGTGGCGCCTGCCGAAAGGCAGTCTGCCCGGTCGCACGTGATGTCCATTGTGGCCGCTTGCGCCGGGTAGCCGTAGTCCTTCAACGCCACGAGGACGCTCTGTTCTGCGCTGGTCCTCGCGAGGGCGGGTTCAGTTTGGGAAACAAAGACCTTGGCCGCCTGATCCGCCGCACCCGCCACCGCGAAGGATCCGCCTTGGATTTGGCCCACGGTTACCAGGAAATAGACGACCGGGACCATGAGCAACAGTGCCAGGAACGTAAACTCCACGATGGCACTGCCGCGTTGCCCTTCGACCTCCGCACCCACTGCAGATATGTTTTGATATGGTCCGAACATCAACTGCCAAGCCGTCTTCAGCCGATACCTACGGCGGTTCATTGTCGAAGCGGGAAACGGCGCCGGAGTCAGAACATCACTTTGGAAGGGCAGCATGTCCGGTAACCTCCATGACTCCGCCCGGTCCGATGAGGCCCACGACTGGCATAGGCGCCCTCACAGTCACTTCCAATGCCCGAATTCCCTCCAGATTCCTTTCAGCAGTGGTCACATCTGCCGCGAAATCTCCATTGAGCGCCGTTTCGATCAGTTCGGACGTCCTCGCCTCCGCGTCCATTGCCGTTCGATCGGCAAGGGTTCCATATCGCGCGCCGGACGCGGCGGCATCAACCAGAGTGTTTCGGACATGAAGGACGAGCGTGAGCTGGACGATTGCCATGAACATCAACGTCAGCAGCGCACCAATCATCACGAAGTCGATAACCGCGGAACCTCGTTCCCCACTTTTGAGTGCACAGGGACTTTGAAATGTGCAGGGCCGGCAGAGTGCGCGATTTTGCCTGCGGGACCACGCCTGCCCCATCTCCTAGCTGCCCACCTTGGCCATGGCCTGCGTGAAGAGGTCCGCCAATGCTGGCGATGCAATTGCTAGGAGCCCCGCGACCAATATTGCGGACATCAAGGTGATCATCACCCACCCGGGGACGTCACCGCGCTCACGGTGTTCCAGCTGTGATGCCTCATTTCGCGCCTGCACGGCGAAGGCCCAGGAGAAAAAGGGCCAAGTCATCGTGTTTGCGGCAGAAATCGATCGTCCATACTTCTTCATTATTTTCCCCGATGTGTGTGTGTTTGTATTGCTGGCAATGTGCGACGGGCGGACAAAGGTAATGGGCTAATGAACCCGGCTTGGTCCCGTCAAAGGCTCAACTGCAAAGCGGCGAGTGCAGGAAACGCCGCAAAAATGACAGTTAGTGGAAGGACCCCGAATACCAGGGGCACCATCATGCCGATTTCTTTTCGGCCTGCTGATTCCATCAGTTCCCGCTTCGCAGCGTCGCGGACATCGGCAGCTTGTGCCCGAAGTACATCGGCCAACGGAGTCCCCCGCTCCACAGCCACCACTAATCCGTCGACGAATCGGACGAGGGGCGGCAGTTGTGTTCGGGCAGAGAACGCCTGGAGTGCTTGGGTCAGTGATTTTCCTGATCTCGTATCGGCCAGAACCGCGGTGAATTCTTTGGCGAGCTCGCCGGTGGAGGTACGGGAGATCCTGTCCATCGCAGCCACTGCGCTCTCTCCGGCGGCGACGGCCAGGGCCATGAGTTCGGCAAGGCTGGGAAACTCCGCGAGAATCACCGATTCGCGGCGCTTAATCTTTTGGCGAAGCACGAAATCGCGGAGCACGTATCCACAAAAGGCAGCCCCGATTACCGACACCAGCGATGGAAGCGGGCTGAATCGTCCGGAGGCAGCACCAAGCCCTACGCCGATCACGGCAAGCAGGAAGCCGCCTGCGGCCCACACCAGTTGCTCCGCCCTGAAATCCACCACGCTTTTCGCGGACCCAGCTTGAGCGAGTCTCTTTCGCAAGGCTGAGCCGCCACTGTTAAAGCGGGACAAGTAGCCAATTCCGTCCTGCATAAGGGGGCGGAGAATGCGTTCCAATGGTCCAAAGGGTGTCAGATTATGCATAGGTGCCCGGAGGAGGCGCGACTCGAGATTCTGCGACTTAAGCTGCGCATCAATGCGCTCCGCAAATGTCCGGCCACGCATGAATGGAAGCCGCACCAGGATCAACCATGTCCCTACGCCCAGGAGTAATCCGAGGAGTGTTGCGGTGGCGGTGGCGGTGCTCATCGCAGGACCCGTTCATCCTCGGGTAATGCCCCGATGCGCAGCATGACTGCGTAACACAAAACCGAGACAAGAAGTCCGCCGAGCAGCACCACGGCCCCGATTCCGGAGTTGTAGGCAAGCATGGCTTCAGGTCTACCGGCCATGACCACCAAGACTATCCAGGGTGCTGCGACAGCAAGCCGGGCACCGTTTACGGTCCAGGACTGCCTGGCCTCGAGTTCGCTGCGCGTCCGGGCGCTTTCCCGAAGAAACCCGGCCAACGTACCCAACATGCGCCCGAGGTCGGAGCCACCCACTTCCCGCGTCATGCGAAGTGCCTCGATGATCCGGTCAGCCCCCGGATCTGCCAGGCGCTCCTTGAGTTTGTTGACAGCCGCATCGAACTGACCGCCCGACCTATAGTCGGCACCAAAATCCAGGAACAGGGTCCGAAGTTCGTCCGGCCCGTTGTGTCCAAGTTGGATCAAGGCCTCTGGCAAAGCCAGGCCTGCGCGAATGGCGGATCTGAGGTGGTCAACAACATCGGGCCACAGTTGGCGCAGGGTGGCACGGCGTTTCCGCGCCCGCCGACGCACGAGGCCAAAAGGGATCCAAGCGCCAAAGAGTCCGAAACAAAGGCAGACGGGCAATGACGCGGTCACAACGAAGAACAGGAGCATCGCAATGACTCCGCATCCAGTGCAACTAAGAAGGAGGCCCGCACTAGTGACCTTTTCTATACCTGCCGAGAGCAAGAGAAGTTCCAGCCGTCGTGGCCGGGGTTCCCTGGCCCGGACGTCTGGCGGGTGCTCCCAGGTGGACCACCAAATAAGTAGTGCTCCACCGCCGCAAAGTATCCCCAATAGCGGCGCCATCAGTTCAGCTCCAGCAGCGCGGCCACATCAAAACCAGCCACGGCAAACTTTTCGACCGCCGGCATGGAGTTGGCTTTGGGCTGCAGCTGCCCTTCAAGCATGCGGAACACCACCGAGGATTCGATGACCCCGTTTTCCACGCGGCGCCCCAACGACAGGATTTCCGTTACCTGCCTGCGCCCATTGGCCTGCCGGGCACAATGCACCACCAAGTCAATGCACGAGGCAACTGTGGGAAGGACGAATGCACTGGAAATGTTCGCCCCGGCCAGCAAAGGCAGGGTGCAAATCTTGGTGACGGCGTCATGGGCCGAATTTGCATGGACCGTGCACATGCCAGGCAGCCCGGAATTCAACGCAATCAGCATGTCCAGGCTTTCGGCTTCGCGGACTTCGCCAACCACCAAGCGGTCAGGTCTCATGCGAAGGGCCTCCTTAACGAGCCTTCGCAACGGAATTTCTCCATGACCTTCCAGGTTCGGTTGCCTGCATTGGAGACCCACGACGTCACGCAGAGGGAGTTGCAATTCAAAGATCTCTTCAACGGTTACTACGCGCTCACGTGAGCCAATGCTTGCTGCAAGGCAGTTCAACATAGTGGTCTTCCCTGCCTGTGTGGCACCGGAAACGAGGATGTTGAGTCCGCTTGCAACGGCTGCACCAAGGAACCTGGCAGATTGGGGTGTGAGGCTTCCCAACTCGACGAGATGCTCAAGCCGGTTCGCCCTGGCGATGAACTTTCTGATGTTGACAGCCCAGTGCTTCCTGGTCACGTCTGGAATGGCAACATGCAACCGTGACCCGTCGGGCAGGGCCGCATCCACGAACGGTGACGACAAGTCCAGCCGCCGCCCCGAGCTCTTGAGCATCCGTTCGACGAGGTCCCGGATTTGCTGCTCGCTCAGGGTGATTCCCGTCAGCTCGGACTCCCCATTACGCGCGACATAGATTTCGTGGGGCGCGTTGATCCAAATTTCCTCAATTCCAGGATCATCCAGGAACGGCTGAAGCGGACCGAATCCCGCTACGGCGTCAAAGACGTGCCTGCGGGCGGTTTCCAGATGTCCCAAAGGCGGAAGGGGTCCAAGGAGAGCCCTTTCGTCATAGTCGTTGACCGCGTCCTCAACCAAGCGTCGGACTTCCGCGGTCTGTTCGAAGGGGTCCAAGCCGCGGCGTCTGATAAGTTCGCGGACCTCACCCTCCACAATCCCAACGGCCTCCATATTTCCCCCAAAAACCTTCGTGTCCGTATCCGAGAGGCGTATCTCGAGTGACCTACGCTAAGGGAGCCGATATCGAGGGCCAAGTCCTGCTTGGGCGGTTGTGGATAACTATTGGAACAAGAGTCCCTTCAGCATCGCCTGTACCACTAGTCACTCCAGTTTCCGAATGTTAGGGTAAAGCCCGTTAGGAGCTGGCCTTTGGTCCCATGCGCAGGCGCCCGCCCCGGAGCTTGTCAGCAAGCCACACCATGCGCCGCTGAACCGCGGCACAGGGCCGGAATTGGATATGACAAGAACCCCCATAGAGTCGGTCCGTCGCATGCCGCTTGCAAGGACTGGAATCGCCCTTTGCCTGGTCCTCCTTACAGGGACTTTTCCCGGCGGTCCTGCATGGGCGGAGGATTCCGGCCCCCGGCCAGCGCCAGCCCCCATCGCCGAACAGAAGTCGCCAGCGCCGAGTCCACTTCTACCATCGACGGACTCCGGGGCCGTCTCCGAGGACAGCGCCTCCAAGGTGACCAACCAGCCGCAGGCGCCCACCGCCGTCGAGCCTTCACCTGCTGTCGCTCCGCAGCCGGCCGTCGGCCCCGCTGTGGACCATCCAGCTGCGCTGCCAAGCACCACGGTAATGCCTGGCAATGCTCCGGATGCCGAGACCATGAAGGCAGCAATGCGCTCTGCGATTCCGGCGGGCGGGGCAGAAATGGGTCAGCGCTCACCCAGGGTCATAGCGGCAAAGCAAGGCAGCGGAAATTCAGGGCCTGCTGGAGCGCGCACCGTGGGACAGGTGGTGCCGATGGACGCTGATCCAGGTCACTGGAGGCCAACCATCGGCATCAACGGACAGGATGTCAGCGCGCACCAAGGCAACGTGAACTGGCAAAGCCAATGGAACCAAGGATCCCGTTGGGCTTATGTAAAGGCCTCCGAGGGCAACTATTACCTGAACGAAAACTATGCACAGCAATATGACGGCTCGCGGAACGTCGGAATGGTTCGTGGGGCCTATCACTTCGCCATTCCCAACTGGTCTTCGGGTGCGGACCAGGCGAGATACTTCGTGGCAAATGGCGGCGGATGGACAGCGGACGGTTACACACTTCCTCCAGTCCTGGACATCGAATACAACCCCTACGCCGGACGGACCATCAATGGCTTCTACTTCGGCAACACCTGCTACAACATGTCCAAGGCACAACTTGGACAGTGGGCTGCCGATTTCGGCAACACGGTCAAAGCCCTGACGGGGCGCTTTCCGGTCATTTACAGCACAACGGATTGGTGGAATACGTGCGTGGGCAATTCCACATTCGGGAGTTACCCGCTGTGGATCGCGTCGTACTGGAACAACCCCACGAATTCTCCTGGATCTTTGCCCGCCAGCTGGGGCGACTACACCATGTGGCAGTACAGCAGCACCGGACCGTTCGAAGGTGATTCCAACATCTTCAACGGCAGCTACGATCAGCTGCGGACCTTCGCCCGTGGTGCCTCAGCCCCTTCCAACCCATCCATCAAGTCCGGTGCCGACCTCCTGGCTACAAGCTCAACCGGCAGGCTCGATGCATTTCCGGCCGACGGAAGTGGCCGGATCACTGGTCCCGTGGCCATCGGTTCGGGGTGGACCGGTGCAAAATCGCTGTACGTCGTCGATTGGAACCAGGACGGCGTCCAGGACATTCTTTCGCAGTGGTCCGACGGGACGCTGAAGGTCTTCCGCGGTGCTCCTGGCGGCAGCTTCTATGCACCCATCCAAGTCGGTTCCGGCTGGCAGGAAATGTCCCTGACAGTCGGGTGGTGGAACTCCAAAGACGGCTATCCGGGCGTTATAGGACAGGACTATCTGGGCAATCTGTACCGGTACCCCAACACAGGAGGTGGAGCGCTTGGGGGTGGCGTCCGGATCGGGACAGGCTTCAGCGGCCACCAGCTGAACCAGATCGACTTCGACGGCGACGGTAGCCAGGACATTGTCACGCGCACCTCTGACGGCACCCTTCGCCTGTATCGTTCGAATGGCTTGGGTAGCTTCCTCAACGAAGCCGCCCAAGTGATCGGTTCCGGATGGAATGGCATGACGTCGGTAAGTTCAGCAATCGGCTTCAGCGGTGCCGGGTCCCAGGGACTCCATGCCCGCGCCTCCAATGGTGACCTCTACTATTACCCAGCCGTCTCGGGTTCGTGGGGCGACCGCAGCCTCATCGGGCTGGGCTGGGATGACGCGATCCGGATCAGCGACGCTCCCCTGGATGTTGAGACAACACTCGGCATCGACCAGGAAGATGTGGTCGCGGTCCGCGCCGATGCCAACCTCTACCGCTATCCCGGTAAGGGTACCACTGCGCTACTGCCCGAGGATCTCATCGGAACAGGGTGGGCCGGCCTGAAAGCCGGGTTCGTTACGGATTGGAACGGAGACGGCGCCCTGGACATTGTGGCGCAGTGGTCCGACGGCCGGCTAAACGTGTACCCGGGAAGGACCGGCAGTGGCTTTGGGGCCCCCATCGCCCTCGGCAGCAATTGGAAGGACTGGACGCTAAGTGTTGGGACGTGGAAGAAGGCCGATGCACATCCCGGAATCGTAGGATACGACTCCATGGGTCGGCTGTACTACTTCAGCAACCCCATTGGAAAGACGGTGTCCACCGGTATCTCCATCGGAGTCGGTTGGACTGGCCTGGACATAGTTCAAATGGACTTTGACAAAGACTCCAATGCCGATCTCCTGGCAAAAAACGCAGCTGGCGATCTGAAACTGTACCGTTCCAACGGCACCGGCAACTTCATGCAGGAAGCAGCGGGCGTGGTCGGGACAGGTTGGAACGTCATCACGAGTTTCGGTGCAGTCCGTGGATTTGCCGGAGCAGGCTCCAGCGGTGTCATCGCCCGGACCACCGTAGGCGAGCTGCGGTACTACCCGGTGGGTTCAAACAGCTCGTGGGGAACACCAACTCGGATCGGCACAGGCTGGAATTCCCTGACGATTCTGGCACCAGCGGCAAAATAGCAGGCACGCAGCCCACTTTCGAGGGCCCTTTCGTGGAAATCTTCCATGAACGGGCCCTCCCTTGATTCCGACAGACTGCCATGTCCGGGCGGGCGATAAATATCGCCCGGCAGCGGCCAAAATTCGGGGATCACATGGTCTAATGAAGGTGGTCTCACGTATTGGCTGTTCAGCGCATTTTGGGATACGGACTTTGTTTGGGGGCAAGCGAAGATCACCCGTTGCGCACAATCAAGGAGTGATCTTTTATGGCGTTTAGAGTTGCAACTGCAAGCGCTGACATTACGCCGTCGCTGAGCACCAATCCGTATATGGCCGGATATGGCACCACCGACGGCGGACGCGAGGCCACCAGCAGTTCGCCGTTCGAGCCCCTCTATGCTCGGGCAATCCTCATCTGGGAAGACGCACATCCCCACATCATCATCTCGTTGGACGTCCTGGCACTGCCTCGGGCCATGCATCAACGGATCCGCGACAGGATCATTCAACTCGCGGATTGGTCCAGCAGCGACATCCTGATCCAGGCGACGCATACGCACAACGGTCCGGCACTGATCGACACGTTGCATCCCTTCATGGCTTACGGACTGGCAGACCTCGGGTTGGTCCGCTCGTACAGTGATGACTTGGAAGACACAATCGTTGACCTTGCCCAGGAAGCACTGGATGCCAATGAAATTGCGGTGACCTTCGACTACAAAGTCTCAACCCAGAATTTTTCCGCGAACAGGGTGGGGCTCCCTTACACAGAAACCGCGGTCCCCATTCTGGTAGCCAGGCGGGGCAACGGCACACCGGCGGCTGTGATCTTCAGCTACGGCTGCCACCCCATCAGCGCAGGTTTGCGCACGCTGTTTGATGGAGATTTCGCAGCCGGCGCCTGCAACTACATCGAGAACCGAAACCCGAACTGTTTCGCTATGTTTGTGCAGGGACCCGCCGGGGACCAGGACCCCGGAGGGGTCCGCAGCTGGGAACTCAGAGACCAGCATGGAGACGCCCTGGGCGCGACCGTAAATTCGAACATGCAGTCTGCCGGCAGGGCGCTCAGCGGCCCCATGGTGACGCGCTACCAGGAGGTCCAGCTTCCATTGGACATCACACCGACTGCCGGAAATCTGGCCGCCGTACGTGCCGCATACGTAGCCCGTTTGCCGAACCCCAATGGCCAGCCGCAGTGGTACCAGCGTCATGCCCAAGTCATGATTGGACGAATCGACAGCAATAGCTACAAGACCGCGGTGCCCTCCCCGTTCCAAGTGTGGAAGTTCAACGGCAGCCCCCAGCTGAAGATCGCCATGATCGGTGGCGAACTCGTTAGTGGATATGGGGCGTACTTCAGGAGTCGCAACGGCGGAACCAACGGCATCATCGTCGGCGGATATGCCAATGAGTCCTGCTGCTACATTCCGAGCAATGAATTTTTTTCGCCGAATATGCCACTTGGCAGCTATGAGGGTGGTTGGGAGCCGGATTTCCCAGGAATTGCTGGTGGCTCAATGACCGTCTACGGACATCTGGCCCATTTCAAGGCGGGTACGAATGGCGTGGAAACCACACTTATCAATGCGATGAACTCATTGCTTGCTTGAACAGGCTGCCCGTGGAAGGGCGCGGACGCAACGTGGTCCGCGCCTTTCAATTTCTCACTGATTGCGCACTATGCAGCTATCCGGACACTGCCGCCTTAAGCCACTTGGTGAGCACGGCCGCCTGCGGCGCCAGCGGAGCAAGTGTCAGGGCGCCTTTCACAACAGGAACCCCATAAGCGGCGAGCGAGGCTGCAAGCGTCCTGGGGTCCGTCCGGGTGCATGCCTTAATGATGCGCAAGCAGAGAGCAGAGGCGTCGCCGGGAACGGCACCCGCTGCAAGGGCGGCATTGACGGCGGCCGTCTCCTCCGGAGTCAGGACATGTGGTCCTTTTCCGACATAGTCAACTTGGCAGTCGGTGACGTGCATGTAGCGCGTGGATGCCCAGACCTCTTCAAGGCTCGAGAACTTGCCTATCAGGCTGCCATCAGCACCTGTGCACGTGAATTGATACCGTATCAAAGGTTCCGGGCGTTCCCGCGGGATTTTGTCGTCGTTCGCGACCACAGGCGCCATATCAAGTGCGGCTGGTTGGGAAGTATCTACATTGGTTCCTGAGCAACCGGCCAAGGCAATAGCTGCCACGCCGAGCTGAAGAACACTGCGCCTGCGCATGTCCACCGAGGGATCCCCACTTCATTCGGATGCTCCCCAGCTCCGCATGCATTGGTTATTCGCCCCAAGCCGTTTCCGGCTGCGTCTTAGTACATCTTCCCCCAAATTCCGCATTTGTCACTAGTAAAGTTTTGGCCGGCAGCAAGATCGACGCCTTCGCCCACCGCTGGAAGTCCTCCCTCGGCGGCAATTGCACCCCCTGCGCCGGCTATGGACCACCTGCAATCCGCTGCCGAAGGGCCTTGCTTGACGACTTGATATTTGCCAGGTTGCACCGAATCGCCCACCAAATGGCTGCCATCAGCCATCCTTGTGCCCTCGGCCCAGGCTGCGATGATTTTGCCCTGCGGAGCATCCGCGCAGAGTGAGGCCGCGGCAAGCAACGTCCCGTGTCCGGCTTCCTCAAATCCACCCGGACCGCTTTCATCACTGACCCGCGTGCAGAGCCGGAGGACATCCAACAACACTGCCAGGCCTCCATCGTCGCCCGGTCCTTGTGGCGCCGCCGTCGAAATTACTTCTGCTTCCCGGGGCGTTGGCTCGAACGGATCCGTTCCGGTGTAAGTGACTTCGCAGGAGCCCATCCGCGTGTAGTTGGTGGCAGCCCAGACCTCGGCGAGACTCGACAACTGGACTTCCGGCGAGGCGTCAAGGCTTGTGCATCGATAGGCGTAGCGGCCAGGTTCATCACCGTCGCCCAAGGGCTCGCCGTCACCCGTGGTGCCAGTACTGGGAACCGTCGACGGCGAGGGGCTGGGCTCCGCTGTGGCGCTGGTGGTTGCCGTGCCGGTTGTTGTCGACGAGGTACTCGTTCCCGGGGGTGGTTGTGGCGATGGCGTACAGGCGACCAACAGCATCACCAGCGGCACCACCATCGGAAACAGTCTGCGCATTGTGACCTCCACCTCAATCGTGCGGGGCTGCGATTGCCCGGTCAAGACATCGGGAAAGGCGAAAGGGGACCAAAAAAATGTCCCGCATCGAAAAGTACCTAGTGACAAATGTGAAAATTGGGGGAAGATGTACGTAGACGCAGCCGGAAACGGCGTGGGGCGAATAACCAATGCATGCGGAGCTGGGGAGCATCCGAATGAAGTGGGGATCCCTCGGTGGACACGCGCAATCGCAGTGTTCTTCAGCTTGGTTTGGCGTGTCTTGCCTTCGCCGGTCGCTCAAGAACATCTCATGGAAACTCCCATCCCTCCGCCATCAGCGGGACGGTTGGAGGACGGCATCGCCGCAAAGTCACCGCACTGATCGCCTCGGCGAGCCTGGCTACAGCAGCGCTCACAGGTGTATTCACAGCGGGGGCTGCCAGCGCTGACCAAGCCCGCCAAACCGTCGCCGTTGGTCTCACGAAAGCCGCAGGTTCGGTGGTGGACCCGGCCGGAAGGATCTGGGTCTCAGATGCGCGTGCCGGATTCTGCCGCGTGACCGAAGCTGCGGGCGCCACCCCGGGCGGGCTCGAAACAGGCACCTGCCTTGGAGGCACGTTGGCTGGCCATAAGAGTGGACCGGCCCTGGCCGGAACTCCCGCAATGATTGATCCGTCGCCTGCCAATCACGGCTCGGGCGACGAAATCGCGTTCATTCCGGATGCCGCCGTCGGAAGTTCCGAGGTAGTCCGCGCGGTTTGGAAGCCCAGCACAGGCGTATTCGACTATGACAGCCAGTTGACCATTTTCGACGGCGACCTCCGTCCGAACGCGGTCAGTGACGGCCCCGATGGCAACATCTATTTGTCGTTCGGCAATGCCCGGTCGATTGTGAAGATCGTGGATCCGACGGCCCTCCATCCGAGCATCGAATCAATCGCTTCGGTTAACTCAAGCTCCTTGAGCCTTGCCGCCACGCACCGCAACAGTGCCGGCAACGTAGTGGTTTATGTCGCTGAAACCTCAGGATTGACCGTGTTCACCGCACCCGAGGACGGAGTGCTGACCAACTTCGTACCAGCACCGCTCTATAACGTCGGCAAGCCGACGGCCATCTACTACGACTGGCAGTCGCCCTTGGTGCTGTACACGGGAACCGGCGGCGGAACCACCACAGCCGACGCCGGCAAGGACACCGTCTCGCGTATCGACCTAAGCACCGACACCGTAACCAACCAATGGGCGCTCGGTTTCAGCAAGATCGGTGGACTGAACATGCGCGACGGCAAGCTCCTGCTCATGGAAGACCCAGGTCAGCTGGATCCTGCCAAGCCAACCCAGCAGGGGAGGTTGCTCAGCCTCGGTGGCGTCGTACCTTCGATTGTGAACGGTCCGACGGCGGCTAACGGAACCCAGGCAGCAAACCCGGCGTTCACCAATGATTCCACTCCTACTTTCACTGTGGCCTCAACGCCTCCGGGCGGTGCCCTTGAATGCAGTCTCCAATTGAGTACCGCAACACCTGTCTGGCAAGTGTGCACGAGTGGAACGTTTACGCCTGCAACCGCCTTGACCAACGGCGCCTACACATTCTCCGTTCGTGCGGCACCAACAGGGCTGCCCGTATCCCGGGCATTCACGGTTGATCTGACTGCCCCAGCCGCCCCGGTGATCACCTCACCCGCTGCTGGAGCTACAGTCAACGGTTCGCCTGTCCTGGGCGTGACCTCGGAGGCGGACTCCGTCCTGTCCTGCTCGGTCGATTCCACCACCATTTTCACGCCCTGCAGTAACGGCTATGTCTTCAGCCTCACAACCGCAGGACAGCACGTCCTACGGGTCCGGGCGACAGACATGGCAGGCAATATCAGCACCGTGGCATCGGTGACTGTTACCACCGACCTGACCGCACCGCAGGTGTCCATCAGTTCTCCTGCAGAAGGCGCAACAGTGGGCATCTCGCCGTCGTTCGTCTTTGCCTCAACGTCCACTGACGTTGCCGGGTTCAGGTGCAAGCTGGGCGCCAACGCCTTCACAGCGTGCACATCGCCAAAGTCCTATGCCAACGTACCCAATGGTCCTGTCGCGTTCACGGTGGAAGCCATGGACAACGCAGGGAACACCTCCACCGCAACCAGGAATGTCACTGTCTTCGCTGCCGACACCACCCCACCTGTGGTCTCTGTCGATCCGGCCGGAGGAACGTACGGGGCAAACAAAACCATCAGCCTCACGGTGAACGAAGCAGCCACCATCTACGTGACCACCGATGGCACGACGCCGACAACGTCCAGTCCTGTCTACTCGGGACCGATCGCGTTGACGTCGTCGATGACGTTGAAGTACTTTGCACGCGACACCGCGGGCAACTCTTCAACGGTAGCGACCCAGACGTACGTCCTTGACAACACTGCACCGGTTCTGACGGTTGCACCCGTTGCCGGAGCCTACGCATCAGGGCAGCTTGTCACCATGACTTCCAGCGAACCTGGAAGCATCTTCTACACAACGGATGGCACCACGCCCGCTACTGCAGTGGCGGGAAGCACGAAAGCGTACTCGAGTCCCTTCGCACTCACGGCTAACACCACCGTAAAGGCCCTTGCTGTGGACGCGTATGGAAATGCTTCTGCAGTCACTACCAGCGTTTACACGGTCTTGGACACCACCCCACCGGTGGTAACCGCGACTCCACCTGCGGGCAGTTACCCGGTGAACCAGCAGATCACCCTCACGGTGAATGAAGCGGGTTCGAGCATCTACTTCACAACCAACGGCACCACTCCGACTGCCACAGCCGCCAACAAGTACTCCACAGCCATCACGCTGACGGCCGCGATGACCTTGAAGTACTTCGCGGTGGATCCGTCCAACAACAGTTCGGCGATCATCAGCCAGGCCTACACTGTGACGGCGCCTCCGGCCAATACATGGAAGGACTACACCGGTGACGCGAAGAACGACGTCGTGGCACGGGACAATGGCGGCACGCTATGGCTTTACCCCGGTAACGGCAGCGGTGGTTGGTTGACGCAACGTTCGCTGGGAACTGGTTGGAACTTGTTGAACGCGATCATTCCCACCAAGGACTTCAATGGTGATGGACGAAGCGACGTTCTGGCGCGTGATACCAATGGCGTCCTCTGGCTCTATCCCGGAAACGGGGCCGGCGGTCTCCAGCCCAGGGTGCAGGCCGGCACAGCTTGGTCGGGCATGACGCTCATCCTCGCGCCAGGGGACTTCAGCGGCGATGGCAAGGCCGATGTGTTGGCGCGGGATTCGGCTGGTGTCATGTGGCTTTACCGCGGAAACGGCACTGGGGGCTTTGTATCAAGCGCCCAGATTGGCACTGGGTGGAATTCCATGACGGCCATCCTGAGTACCGGCGATTTCAACGGCGACGGCAAGACCGATGTCCTGGCCAGGGACACGTCGGGGATCCTGTGGCTCTATCCAGGCAACGGTACCGGCGGTTGGCTGAGCAGGGTCCAAGTTGGTAGCGGCTGGAGCGGGATGACTGCCATCCTGGGCCCCGGCGACTTCAACGGAGACGGCAAGAACGATGTGCTCGCGCGCGACTCCGGTGGCAACCTCTTCCTGTACCCCGGCAACGGAACATCAGGATGGCTCTCCCGGAGCCAGGTCGGGTGGGGCTGGGGAGGGTTCACGTCGCTCCCCTAGCAGTAAGGACGTGACCCCGGCAGGAAAGAGAAGGGAGGGTCAGGACGCCAAGCGTCCTGACCCTCCCTTCTTGTTGCAGGAATTCCCTACGTACGTTCCTTCATGGGATGCATCGTGGGTCTGTTCGGACTTGCCTGTATGTCCAGTTGGAGGGATACCAACAGCATCTGGACTCCCAGCACAAAGGGCACAACAGCCAACATCACCGATCCCGCGGTGGGAGATCCTACGCTTGCGGCGAGAACCCAGATCCCAGCCACGAGACCCATGACAATAAGGGCGATGCCTGCGATCAACAGAAGAGCCACCGCCGAGAAGGACCAGACCATGTACTTCCACCACACACGGCGCCAGAAGCCGCCAAAGAGCATGGCCAGCAGTTCGGGGATCACCTTGCGGAGCTTGATGCTGGAAACCTCATTGCCGTAAACAGCAGGAATCGGGACATCCACAATCGGTACATCGAGGATGTTCAGGTGAATCAGGAGGTCGTTCTCAAAGCTGTAGCGTGCGGCCACCTTATTCATTGGCAGGCGACGAAGAACTTCTGTCCGGATCGCCGTGTAGCCATTCTGGGGGTCGAAGATGTGCCAGTAACCCGAGGCCAGCTTTGTCATGAACGACAGGACGATGTTGCCAAAGATGCGGTAGCCAGGCATGCCGGCAAAAGACTCACCTGAAAAGAAGCGGTTGGCCTTGGCAAAGCCGTAACCATCCACCACCGGATCGAGCAGCTGCGGCAGGTACTCCGGATCCATCTGGGCATCGCCGGCCATCACAACGTTGATGTCGGAGCCCAGCTCCATTGCCGCTTTATGCGCCGTCAGAACAGCGCCACCAACACCTTGGTTGACCTCATGCCGAATCAAAGTGACCCTGCCGTCATCCGCCCGAAGGGCAGCCCCGGAGGTGTCGTCGGGGCTGCAGTCATCAACAATGACAATGTCATCGACGAAATCAGGCATCGTTTCGATCACCTGTGCGATGTGGTTCTCTTCTTTATAGGCCGGTACTACCGCGGCAATTCGAACGCCTCGATACATCGATTATCCTTCGCTGCTGTTAGGTGTGAATTTCTGTGCTGGCGCGTCAGTGCCCGACGCGCCATCTGTCTGTCCGCTGGCGCTCTTCGGTTGCTTCTTTTGCGGGAAGATCCAGTGCTTGTAAATGAAGTAGTTCCATCCCATGGTCACAATCGTCGCAACCACTTTACCGGCAACATATCCGGCACCCAGGAACTGGAAGAGCTCCACGATTCCCATGACCGCCACAGTGTTGAAGGCCAAGAGTCCGGAGTACCGCAGCACTCCACCCAGAGCCGTTCCGCCTCCCCCGAAGGCAAAGTGGCGCTGCAGGAAGTAGTTGAAGAAGAAACTACCCCAGAATCCTGCGCCCGTGGCCAACCAAAGCGGCCAACCAAACACTTGGAAGCAGAGCGCCAGCAGACCGAGATCCACAATGAAGCTCAGACCGCCCACCACGAGGAATCTGAACAAACTGGACGAGAGGAACTTTTTGATGAATGCCTTCATTGGTTAACAGATCCTTCCAAGCGGGGCGATGCCATCGGGGTTCCGGTTCTCGAGGATTCCCGGGACTCCGTCAAGCTGCACGCGATCCTTGGCAGCGGCGTCGAAGGCTTGTTTGCCACCTGGTAACTGGGACCAATCGATCCGGTACAAGGCTGCGTTTCCATCACGCACAACAAGCTTCAAGTAAGGGATGGAATCCGGGTGGGTCAACCCGGCCTTGGGCTCATCCCAGGCCCGGATTCGACCGTCGGCGATGTAAACCCATTCGATACCAAGCTCCGAAGCGGCCGCCCGCGCCTCGGGATCCGTCGCCAACTCAGGGAGCTTTTGAAGGACAAGCAGCTGGCGGTTCGTAGGAAGTATCTCGAAGTGCCGGATCATCGGCATTCGGTTCCCGAGTGCATACATCCATACGGAACCATCGCAGGAGTCATTCAGCACGGTGGCGTCCTGGGGAACATACTGGTCAATTTTGCTCAGCAGATCCACTTCGGATGAGCTGAGGGTGAGGCCATCAATCTTTGTATTGATGTTGATGCGCTGGGCGTTTTGCTTGAAGTATGGGATCGCGCCGACCCCGCATACCAACAAAACCGCGACGGCGGCCGCCGCCGTGATGACGTGGTTCGGCCTGCGTCCGTTTTTGCCTTCGGAATCGTGGGATTCCGCCCGACGTTTGCGGAACCGCCGGACGGCCCACTCGATTGCCTCGCCGGACTGGGCGACGCCCAAGCCTGCAAGCGGAACGAGGAGCATGACCAAGATGCCGAAAATGCGCCATTGATCGTCGTAGAAGGGAGCCGTCAGGTTCAGGAAACGGGGGCTGTCGCTGCCCATGGTGTAAACCGATAAAAATGCAAAAGCCAAGACCGGGCCAAAGTACCACCACATACGGATCCTGAAGGCAACAGCAAGGCAGCCAAGGGCAACAAGGGTTGTCAGGATCGGCATCGCCATGGAGCCATGGTTCAGGAGAACAATGTTCTGAATGGCACCGTTGCGATCAGTGTCCGGTGCCCACATCATCTTGGAGACGCGCTCAGATTCCTTGAGCATCTGGGTAATGATCGGCAGGCCGATGATCGCCGCAAGAACCCCTGACACCGCCAGGTAGACAGTAATGCCCAGGATCCTGCCCTTGCGCCGTATCAGCGCGGAGAGCAGCCAGAAGAACAGGACCGGCAGTACTACGAATGCCAGCGAGGGGTGCACGGCAATAAGGCCCACCGCGCCGAAGGCAATGCCCAGGACCCAGAACTTCTGCCGCTCCAAGGCACCTTTGACTGCCAGGAAGACGAATGGACCCACCAACAGCATGCCAGCGAAAAATGGAATCAGAGGGCCACGCCACAGTAAGTCATAGGGGTAGACCGTGAACCATCCCGAGACTGCAGCCGCCGCGGCGACGGCAACCGGGCGGCGTGTCACGATCATGGTCAAGGCCATCGCGCTCAGGGGCAACTGAACGGCCATCATCACCAGGACGAAAACATTCAGGAACACCGGGATGCTGACACCACTCATCGGCCAGAACAGCGAGAGCACTGCGTGGAACGCAATCGGGTAGCTCCTGATGGGCGCATCAGAAATAGTGGTGTCGTAGTAGGCGAAGTTGCCGGCTACGGCGGGATCCCATTCATGATTCACCGAGATAAGCCGGATCATGTTGGCGTGCCAAGGAATGTCCCAGTCCTGGTTTATGCCTTGGAGGCCCTCAGTACCAACAAACCATGACACGGCGGCGACGGCTCCGCCCGCAAGAAGGCCTACGAGAAGGATCCACCAGGAGCCGGCAAACCGGTGCTTACCGAAAATGCTTGGCTGTGTTCGGAGGGGAGTCTGGAACTTGTCAGGGAACCTGCGCCTCAACAGGAGGCGTATAGCCAACAGGACAGCAGCCAACACCAGCAGAACGGCGGCCACAGGAAGCAGCCGCCAGCTCAACCCCAAGGAATTGCCCATCACACCGATGACCGTCAGGGCACCCATGCCCAACAATGGTGCCACGACGGGCAGGAGGGTTCGGCGCACTCCCAGTGCTTCTCCGAGAAGCCAGCCTGGACCCCACCACAACACAACGATCAGGAGTACACACAACAGCAGCGGGCCGATACCCATTCCCACGATCGCCTTTCTTAGATGCTTCCACTAGCCATCCCTTGACAGACGACTCTTGCTATTGGATGCCGGACTTAGTTGCGTTCCCGCAGCCAGGCGACAGCCTGGTCTGCAGGACCTTCGAATTGGACAGTGCCGGAGGATAAGACGACTCCCCTGTCGCAGATCCGCGAAATCATGTCCAGGTCATGGCTGACAACCACGAGGGTCCTGCCTTCGTCGGACAGCTGCTTGATCTTGGCCAGGCACTTCCGCTGGAAAGGTTCGTCGCCAACAGCCAGGATCTCGTCCACAAGGAAGATATCCGGCTGCGTATGAACTGCCACCGCAAAAGCGAGGCGCAGGAACATTCCGGAAGAATAGAACTTCACTTCCGTATCGATGAACTGCTCGATTTCCGAGAAAGCGACGATCTCGTCGAATTTCTCGTTGATCTCCTGCTCTGTCATTCCAAGGATCGCGGCGTTAAGGAAGACGTTCTCACGGCCGGACAAATCCGGGTGAAACCCGGCCCCAACCTCAATCAGGCCCGCGACGCGGCCTTTGGTCCGCACAGTGCCTTGATCGGGGAGGATGACACCGGAGATCAACTTGAGCAACGTGGACTTACCGGAGCCGTTGAAGCCCAGAAGGGCCACAGTCTCCCCATCCTGTATCTCGAAGCTGACATCGTGGAGGGCATCGAATTTCTTGGTGAGATCACCCTTGCGTCCCTTGACGAGCCACACAAGCGTCTCTTTAAGGGAGTGTGAGTGACGCAGGTTGAATGTCTTTTTCAAGCCCTTGACTATGACGGCGGCGCCCACTCAGACCTCCTGCGCAAAGTGGCCTTCGAGCCGGCGGAACACCAGCTGGCCGATGATAAGGAAAACTGCGGCCATCCCCAGTCCAGCCAAGCCCGTCAACATCAGGTGAGGGGGCAGTTCCACCGGCTTGGTGACCGTCGGGTACCAGAACGCCCAGTGGAACAATTCCACCGCCACGGTCACGGGGTTGAGCTGGTAGATCGTCAAGACCCAATCCGGGGCAAGGCGACGGATCATTGTCCAGTCATAGAGGACGGGTGAAGTCCAGGTGACGATCATCATCAACATGTCCACGATGTTCTCTGCATCGCGGAAAAACACGTTGATAGCACCCGCCAGGAGGCCCAGGCCGGTGGCGGTTACGGCCACAATGACGAAGCCCAGCGCTGCACCCACCAGCTGCATCACATCTGGTCGCCACCCGTTGAAAAGGGCAGCAGCCAGCAAGACGACCAATTGGGGAAGGAAATGCACGGCAGCGACCCAGACCGACGCCACGGGAAAAAGTTCCCGGGGCAGGTAGATCTTCTTCACCAAGGCCGCATTCCAGACTATGGAGCGCGTAGCGTTCGAAAACGCTTCCGTGAAGAAATTGACGACGATGACGCCGGAGAACATGTACAGGGCGTAGTTGGGAATCTGGTCCCCCACGCGAAGGACGATGCCCAGTGCAAAGAACAGAACCAAGTACTGGACCAACGGCTTCACGTAGGACCAAGCCAGACCGAGCACAGAACCCCGGTAGCGGACCCTGAGTTCCTTGCGGACGATGAGCTTAAGGAGGTACCGGCGCCGGAACACATCCAGCAGACCGGCACCTACCCCGGGAACAGCATAAATATCAGTGGAGTTGGCCATCGCTACTTTTTGGGCTCCGAGGCATCGAAGGTCTCTCGCCAGGACTCCATCGATGTGATCTGCGGCAGTGCGGCACGGTACTGGGCCCGGAGCGTCTCCCAATTCGAGAAAAGCTGC
Source organism: Arthrobacter sp. 21a14 (assembly GCA_050627125.1). GTDB lineage: Bacteria > Actinomycetota > Actinomycetes > Actinomycetales > Micrococcaceae > Arthrobacter. The sequence goes on from CP192487.1 coordinate 4,183,766, forward strand.
GCGTGCAGCTGGGTCGTTTCAACCAGGAGCCGGCGTGCCAACTTGGGATCGCGCTGGTACCACGACGCTCCTGTGCCATCCGCATTGGAGACAACGGCACTGTCCAGATGCGCCAAGCTCCACCACTTGCCGTCCTGATGCGCAACATGGGCCTCGGGGTTGGTCTTGGCAGAATCGCGAACCGGAGCAAGGGTCTGCTTCAGGACGGTCTTAACCGCCCAAGGCAGCAGGCCAAGAGCACCCGGCTGCTTGTAGCTCTGAGGCTTCTTCGGCGGACGTTTACGGAAGGACTCAGGGAAGGCACCGGGATCGGTCTTGACCTGGGAGTCAACAAATTCCTCGCGCATGGCCCGGAGCTTGGGCATTGTGGTGGGCAGCTGCTCGTGGAGCTTGCCTGGCCCCTCCAAGACGTCCCGGAGAGCCATGACACGGGCTTGCTCGGGGTAGTACTGCATCGATACCAAATGCTTAATGTCCGTGTTCAGGCTTTCACGGAAAATCCGGCCGCCCTTGGGGAACGGCGAATGCAGAAGAGTCGCGATGAGCCTGTTGCGTTCGTGATAGTAAGCCTGCCAGTCCACAGAGTCATCTTTATCAGCCCATGAGACATGCCACACCGCTGCACCTGGCAGGGTAACGGTCGGGAAACCTGCCGCGCGGGCACGCAAGGAGTATTCGGCGTCGTCCCACTTGATGAACACGGGAAGGGAGAGTCCGATGTTTTCCACGACGGTCTTGGGGATGAGGCACATCCACCAACCGTTGTAGTCAGCATCCCAGCGGCGGTGCAGCAGTGGGGTTGAGCGAAGGCCTTCTGCGGAGAAGTCGTGATTTCCCAGGCCCTCCACGGGTCCCCAAAGGAAGCGGTAGAAATTCACTACTTCGGCGTAGGCGTGCAAAACGGACTTGTTATACATGTCGAACATGTGTCCGCCGACGATGGTGGGCTTACGGCATAGGTCGGCAAATGCGACCGCCCTGAGCACACCTTCGGTTTCAAGTTCAATGTCGTCGTCGAGAAGCATGACGTAGTCGCTCTTGTCAGAGACGAGCATCTCATACATGTTGCGGGCGAACCCACCAGAACCACCAAGGTTGCCCTGGTTGATAATTCGCAACTGCTCGCCCATGGATGCGGCGACGGCGTCGAACCCGTCTTCGTCGGCCACCTTCTTGTTGCCTTGGTCCACGATGATCAGTTCCGCGAGGATTTCACGGAGACCGGAGTCGGCGTCGATCGACTTGATGGTGTCAAGGCAGTAGTCGGCACGGTTGAACGTTGTAACACCCAGCGTGACTTTCCCCTGGGGCCTGCCTTCGTCGGGAACAGCCCAGTGGGCGCTCTTCAGTGTCATTCCATCGCCGCCGGCAATGAGGTCGAACCAGTACCAGCCGCCATCGCCAAAGGGAGCGAGCGTAAGTTCGAACTCGTTCGACGCCGCGCCCTCAACGAGGATCGAGTCGACCCGCTGCGACGCGCCGCGGGCATTCGACCGGTAAACGATGACCGTTCCTTCGCCCTCGGTCTCGATGTGGAGAACCGTCTTTGTGGCAATGGTCCATTTGCGCCAGTAACTGGCCGGGAAGGCATTGAAGTAGGAACCAAAGGAAAGACGCTCGCCCCGGCGCACCTGCACCGACCCACGGTCCAGGATGTCCTCCGGGTGGAGTTTTCGGGCCATGCCCACTGCCTGAACAACTGCTGTGCCGTTGTCGTCCTGCTTGCGGACCTTATTGGTGTCCGGATCGACATAGAGCGGCAGGGTATCGAGGTCGCGGTTGGCCGGGAAAACCACACGCTGGACTATTCGAAGGTTCTGCTCAGTCGACGCCGGGCTGTCTGCGGCTGTTGTGGCCGTCATGGCAGTCTCCTGGCTTTCGTTTGTTGTGGCGGTCATGCGTCCACTCCACCACTTTCCAGCTTGGCGCCGCCCGTAAAGTGCGGCTTGATCTTGTTGTCGAACATGGAAAGAGCCGAACCGATGGCCATGTGCATGTCCAAGTACTTGTACGTTCCAAGACGCCCGCCAAACAGTACAGACTTCTCGCCACGCGCAAGATCACGGTACGCGAGCAGTTTGCTGCGGTCTTCTGATGTGTTGACGGGGTAGTAAGGCTCGTCGCCCTTCTCCGCAAAACGCGAGAATTCGCGCATGATGACCGTCGCGTCCTTCGTGTAGTCGCGCTCAGGGTGGAAGTGCCGGAACTCGTGGATGCGAGTGAAAGCCGTCTCCGGGTCCGGGTAGTTCATCACCGAGCACCCCTGGAAATCCTCAATCGGCAGCACTTCTTCTTCGAGGTCGATCGTGCGCCAGGAGAGATCACCCTCGGCGTAGTCGAAGTAGCGGTCTACGGGGCCTGTGTAGATCACCGGAACCTGGCCAAGGACAGAGGACCGGCCGAATTCGCCATCGTCAAAGAAATCCGTGTTGAGGATAACTTCGATGTTGGGGTTGTCCGCCATGCGCTCGATCCACGCCGTGTAGCCGTCGACGGGAAGCCCTTCATGGGAGTCATTGAAGTAGCGGTTGTCGTAGTTGTAGCGCACGGGGAGCCTGGAGATGATCTCCGCGGGAAGGTCCTTCGGATCCGTCTGCCACTGCTTGCCGGTGTAGTGCTTGATGAACGCCTCGTACAGAGGCCGCCCGATCAGCTGTATTCCCTTGTCATTCAGGTTCTGGGGATCAGTGCCGGCAAGCTCGCCCGCTTGCTCCGCAATGAGCTGACGAGCTTCGGTGGGGCTCATTGCTGCACGGAAGAACTGGTTGATGGTACCGAGGTTGATCGGCATGGGGTACACCTCGCCCTTGTGGCTGGTGTAAACCTTGTGCTGGTAGCTAGTGAACTTGGTGAACCTGTTCACGTACTCCCAGACACGTTCATTCGAAGTATGGAAGAGATGCGCTCCGTAGCGGTGCACCTCGATTCCCGTCTTCTCTTCATTCTCGCTGTAGGCGTTTCCTCCAATATGGTGGCGGCGATCAAGAACCGCGACCTTTAGCCCCAACTCGGTAGCGGCGCGTTCTGCAATGGTCAGGCCAAAGAAACCCGAGCCGACGACGACGAGATCAGCGTTCACAAACTCTCCTGTGTATTGGCGTGCGGGCACAGAAGTGCCCACGTCTACTGGTCAAGGCTACCCGACATGGCGTGCGTTCCCCGTATCCGGGCCCTTGGCCAAGCAGGGGCGGCCGGAGTCCACAAACACCAGAGGGAGGCTGGCACGTGGCCAGCCTCCCCCAAAGGCGATGCTTGATTTGGCGTCTCAGAGGCTGATGACAGAGCCCGATTTAGCGGAGTCCAACACTGCCTCAGCGACCCGCAGGGTCTCAAGGCCTTCCGCCATGGTCACGATGTTCATCGACTTTCCGAGGATTGCGTCACGGAACGCCTCATGCTCCATCTTCAACGGCTCCCGCTTGGCAAGGGCGAAGCGAGTCGAGGATCCCTCAGATACGCCCCGGAAGGCCGCGACGGAATCCCAGTCCGTCTGGAACGTTCCGTTTTCCACGAAGGTCAGGTCTGCAGAAATGGTGTCGGCGATGAATGCCCCGCGTTCGCCGAGAACGACCGTTGTACGTTCCTTCATGGGTGACAACCAATTCACGATGTGGTTGGTTACGACACCGCTCTTGAGGTGGCCAATGGCTGTAACCATGTCTTCATGTTCGCGGCCACTGCGGGAGGTAGTGTGCGCTACGACGTTCACGAAGTTGCTCTGCGCCAGCCATGCGGTGAGGTCGATGTCGTGCGTCGCAAGATCCTTGACCACCCCGACGTCGGCGATGCGCGCTGGGAAGGGCCCCTGCCGTCTTGTGCTGATCTGGTAAACCTCGCCAAGGTCACCATTCCCGAGCCGCTCGCGAAGGCTTTGCAGGGAAGGGTTAAAGCGCTCGATGTGACCGACCGCGCCGATGAGGCCATTGGCTTCGAAGGCCTTGGCAATGCGTCCGCCCGACTCGGAATCGTTCGCGATCGGCTTCTCGACAAGACAGTGGATGCCAGCCTCAGCAAGCCGCAACGCCACTTCCTCGTGCAGGATGGTCGGCACGGCAGCCACTGCCATGTCGATTCCCTGCTCAATCAGTTCCTCAACTGTGTTGTAGACAGTCAGGCCATCCGCAACATTGTGTGGATCGCCGAACGAATCCGCGACAGCAACCAGGTCAACGCCATCAAGCTCGCGGATTACGCGGGCATGGTGGCGACCCATCATGCCCAGTCCGATGAGGCCTGCGCGGAGGTTTGCCACTAGCTTCCTGCCTTTGCGATGGCGTTGACGGCCGTCACGATGCGGTCCAGATCATCCTGGCTCAACGATGGGTGCACCGGGAGGGACAGCACGCTGGCTGCAGATTCCTCAGTTACAGGCAGCTCATCCGATGTCTGGAAGGGTGCAAGGCGGTGGTTCGGGATGGGGTAGTACACGCCACAGCCGACGTTGTATTCCTCACGCAATGCCTTAGCGAAACCATCACGGTCATCGGTAATGCGGATGGTGTACTGGTGGTAGACGTGCTCGTACCCCTCGGCTACCTTCGGGGTGATGACGCCTTCGATGTTTGCGTCAAAGAATGCTGCGTTTTCCTGCCGGGTCTTGGTCCAGCCTTCGACCTTTGTCAGTTGGACGCGCCCGATGGCTGCATGAATGTTGGTCATGCGGGCGTTAAAGCCAACCAACTCATTCTCGTACTGGCGCTCCATGCCCTGGTTGCGCAAGAGACGGAGGCGACGTTCGACGTCGGCCAGGCCTGTGCTGACCATCCCACCCTCGCCGGAGGTCATGTTCTTCGTGGGGTAAAGGCTGAACATGGCGAAGTCGCCGAAGGTTCCGACCTTGCGGCCGTTGACGGCGGCACCATGAGCCTGGGCCGCATCCTCGAACACCTTGACCCCGTGCTTCGAAGCGAGCGCGCCAATGGCATCGACGTCGAAGGGGTGCCCATAAAGGTGGACCGGCATGATCGCCGCCGTGCGGTCGGTAATCTTCGACTCAACAGAGGCAGGATCCAGCGTGTAGTAATCCGGGTCAACATCGGCAAAGACTGGCGTGGCTCCGGTCAGCGCTACCGAGTTGGCCGTGGCTGCGAAGGTGAAGGAAGGAACAATGACTTCATCGCCGGCGCCTATGCCGGCGGCCAGAAGGCCAAGGTGCAGCCCTGAAGTGCCAGAGTTGACGGCGACAGCTGCGCGGCCGTCCAGAAGTACCTGGGAAAATTCCTGCTCGAAGGACGCAACCTCCGAGCCTTGGGCAAGCTGGCCGGAGGCCAGAACTGCCTCTACGGCCTTGCGTTCGTCGTCGCCAATGATGGGTTTGGCGGGGGGAATGAATTCGGGGCTCATGCCTCTACCTCTCGAAGTGTCTCGTTCTGTTCAACATATGTGGCGCCGGTTTCCGGGCATACCCAGTTCCCGCCAATGTTCTGCAGCGGGAATCCCGCCTTACCGACCCAGCCCCGCCGCTTGGCCGGAACCCCGACCATCAGCGCGAAATCAGGGACATCTTTGGCAACAACCGCTCCGGCGGCTACGGTGGCCCAGCGTCCGATGGTCACGGGAGCGACGCATACGGCGCGGGCACCAATGGACGCTCCTTCACGAATAGTGACGCCCACAGGCTCCCAGTCGTGCGCACTCTTCAGACTTCCGTCCGGACCTACAGCACGGGGATAGGTATCATTCGTCAGCACTACTGCCGGACCGATAAACACGCCGGCCTCCAGTTCTGCGGGCTCGTAGACAAGTGCATAGTTCTGGACTTTGCAGTTGTCCCCCATCTTGACGCCGGTGCCGATGTAGGCACCGCGTCCGACGATGCAATTGACGCCCAATTCGGCTTTCTCGCGGACCTGGGCCAGATGCCAGATCTTGGATCCATCACCAATTACCGCCTCGTCTGAAACATCGGCGCTCTCTGCAACCACTATCACCGGTGAAGGTCCCTTCTCATTGAGCACACGCGACAACGAGTTTCATCTTAGCCGAGACGCCATGTCCTCGCGTCAAGCCAGCGTCTTCAGCTGGTATCGCCAACAGTTGTCCACATAGCCCGGGAAGGGGGCAGCAACCTGCCCGGAAATTCCATAGCCTCAGTTCTGGATGGCTGCGGGAATCCAGGAAGGAATGGGGAAATGATCTTTGAGTGCACACTGGTTCGCGGCCCGAATGCCGCATCACCGGAGCCTCCGGAAGAGCTGACAATCACTGCCTTCGGCGGAATGCCGGGCTCAGAACTCCAGCGGCAATTGCAGGAGGCCCGGGGGGTCGGTCCCCTGTCAGTTGCAGGGGAAGACCTATCCGCCCTGACTGTCGGACACCCGCCACTCGTGGCCGGGGCAGTCCTGGTGGACGGACACTGTCCCGCGGAAAAGTCAGACTCTCCGGCAATGCCGCTCCTGCTCCTGGCACATACCGGGCCAGGGGCCGGCTCAGTCTTTGCACTCCAGCGCGGCTACCACCACATTGGCCGTGGCGCTGTCGACATTCGCATCCCTGATCCGGGGATGTCCCGCGAGCATGCCGTGTTGGAGGTGTCCAGCACCGCATTGAGCGTCACAGACACGGGGAGCCGGAACTCGGTACTTGTTGATGGGGAGCGTGTCCGGGAAAAGGCGGTGACGTCGTCGTCGAGAATTCGCTGCGGCAACACAACCTTCACTATCGTTACGCCAAACAGCTCCACTCCCGGGATTCATGCCGACGCCGGCCGTTCTGTTCAAGTGCCACTTGAAGTCCAGCGTCAGACGAGCTCTTTGAACTGGTGGTCGGTTGCCGTTGCGGCGGGGCTCCCGCTGGTGACAGGCGTTGGTCTTGCACTCGCAACGGGAATGTGGATGTTCCTTGGGTTTACGGCCGTTTCCGCGCTGAGCCTCCTTGTTCCGATGATCAGCGGAAGGAAGGGACGCCGGGAGTTCAGGCTTGCCGTCGCAACGGCGGCGCTGCAGGACGCCGAACGCCGCCGCCGATGTTCGCCGTCTGCGGCAGAGATCATCGTTGCCACCTTGGCCCCGGCGTCAGGCTTGGTCCTGAAGCCTCCAGCACCTCTGACATTGCCCGGCCCTGGGGCAGGATCGCCTGATGCATCACGACAAGGTACGGCCGCCGGTTCCGGAACGTGGGTCCGGCTAGGTACGGCGCCCACGCTGGCCAACGTGCGGCTCGTCCCTGCAGATCCCCATTTCAGTCCACCAGCAATCGGCGCCATGCCGGTGACGCTGGGCTTGCACCCCGCGATTGTTGCGTTGAATGGCCAGACCGAGCACGTTGACGCCCTGATCCGTTTCATCGTCATGCAACTGGCAAGTTTCCCAGGGTCGTCGTCCACACCGATCGTTTTTCTTGGACCGATAGGCCGCCTGCCTCTCAGCGCCCGGTTCCTGCCGTACCTGACGCTTGCGACGAATGATGCGGCCGCAACGGCAGCTCTTCGAAGGTTGAAGGGAACCAACAAGGGCAGGCTCATCGTTCTCGATGACTCGCCGGGCGGGGATGACCGCCATGCCAAACTCCTGGATGCCGCCTTGGAGGCTTCGTGGCAGGTGTTGCGGCATTCCGGCTCCTATGCCGAACCCACCGGCGTGGCCATCGAGATAGGACAGTCTGGTACATCCGCCGTCTTGCAGGTCCCCGGTGGCCGGCAGGAGTTCATCCCGGACATGGTTCCGCTGAAGGCTTTCGAACAGTTTTGCCGCACAGTGGCGTCCAATCCGCACCGGGAAGCTCCTGCCGACGACGGCATACCCGGATCCTGCTCTTTGAGTGACCTGCTTCCAGACGGACCTCGAGGCATACTCCGGCGATGGGTTGGAGAGAACGGGCCAAACGAGCTCCAGGCAATTCTGGGGCAGGGCCAGGACGGCCCCTTGACGTTTGATTTCCATGTCGACGGACCCCATCTCCTGGTAGCCGGAACGACCGGCGCCGGGAAGTCAGAACTCCTGCGGACGATCGTGGCGTCCATGGCGCTGAATCATTCGCCGGACCAGGTGACATTCCTGTTTGTCGATTTCAAGGGCGGCTCCGGACTACGCCCTTTACTTGGGCTTCCGCACTGCGTGGGCCTTCTTACTGACCTTGGAAGTCATCATCTTGACCGCGTGCTTACTTCCCTGCGAGGCGAGATCCGCCGTCGCGAGGAGTTGTTCGCGGATGCTGGGACTTCAGACTTGGTTGCATATCAACGTTCACCTGCTGCTACCGAAACGGCGATCCCCCACCTGGTCCTTGTTGTGGATGAGTTCCGAATGTTGGTCGACGAAGCCCCCGGAGCGCTTCGTGAGCTGATGCGCGTTGCCGCCATTGGACGGTCCCTGGGCATTCACCTGGTCATGGCTACACAAAGGCCACAGGGTGCGTTGACCGCCGACATCCGCGCCAACGTCACGTCAAGCATCGCCCTGCGTGTTCAGTCGGATGCGGAGTCGATGGACATCATCAATTCCAAAGCCGCAGCATCCATCGGCGTCGATGTCCCTGGGCGGGGGTATCTTGTGAGGGCCACCGGTAACCCCGAGGAATTCCAGACGGCGTCCCTTGCTGTGCCGGCCACGGTCAGCCGGTGGGCCCCGGGGGCAGCAATCGTTCAGTCGGCCTTCGGGGCCTTGCACCCTCCTCAGGACAAACAGCCAATGGTCGGGAAGTCCACGGCACAGGCGGAAGCAAGGGCAGAAGCGGTGGTCTCGGCAACCCGAACCGTCTGGCGTTGCCTGGGGCGGGCCGACCCCAGGCAACCTGTAGCACCACTGTTGCCGGCATCCATTGCATGGAATGAAGATCTATCCGCTTTCGGTGTGGCAGGCAAGGATGTTGAAGACGTACCGGACGCGTCGATGGCAGCCGTGGGTCCGTTGGGAATCGTGGACAGACCGGAACAGCAGTCAGTTGAGGCCCTGCTATGGTCACCCACCGACCATGGTCATTTCGCCCTGATCGGCAGCGGTTCCAGTGGAATGCACGAATGTTTCAAGGCTGCGTCGGCGATGCTGGCGGCACACGGAACCCCACCGCATCTGTACATCCTGGATTCGACTGGAATGCTCGGAAAGCCCCTCCAAGGCGGCAGCTATGGCGCCACCTTGGGCCTGCATCAGTTGGCATTGGCGGTACGGGTCCTTGAGCGGCTCACTGAAGAAATGGCACGTCGACGCGCCGAGGGCCAGGACGTGTCCACAAGTCCCCGTTTGGTCCTGGTGGTTACTGGCTGGTGCTCATGGGCCGCAGCACTCCGATCAGGGCGTTTCGCGTGGGCAGAGGACCTTTTGAGGGACATCATCCGGGACGGGACGCCCCTTGGCGTCACAGTGCTGATCTCCGGCGAACGCGAACTCGTCAGCTCACGCTTTTTCTCCGCAATCCCAAACCGGGCATTTTTCCCAACCGGCGCCACGGAGGAATCGCGCTATCACTGGCCCCGCCTTCCGGAAGTCGAGTCTGTCCCCGGGCGCGCTGTTGCCATGGGTGGATTTGTTCAGGGCGCAGCCACGGTGGTTCACTTCCGCACTGCACCAAGCGGGACGGACTGGCCGTTCGTTGATCTTCAACCTTCGTCGGAACCACCCTTCCGGGTCCGGCCCCTCCCCGAATCCCTCAGCACGTCTGATTTCGATGTCGCGATGGCTGAAGACCTGGACAGCGGGATATCCCCGGACTCCATTCCCTTGTGGATCGGCCTTGGGGGTGACGAATCGGTTCCCATCTCATTTCCCCTTGGGCCACGTGGAGTCAGCATCGTCATTGGGGGCCATGGCTCCGGCAAGACTTCAGTGTTGGCATCCCTGACGTCCCTTAATCCCCAGGTTCCGTGGGTCTTCCCCGGAGTTGGAACTACTGCCGGTGCTTTCTGGGCAACCGTGGCCCGCTCAGCCACCGCGGGATCGCTGGATCCTGCAAGCATCCTCTGCGTCGATGACGCCGATCTCCTGGATCCGGAGGGGCGGGCTGCTCTCGCCGCCCTGGCCGGCCGGACACGAGGAGTGATCATGACTGCAATGTCAGGTTCGGCATTGCTTCAGCGCTTGCCACTGGCCGGAGAGGTCCAGGCCAATGGCATGGGCCTCATTCTGGCTCCGAGGACTCCCCTGGACGGCGACATCCTCGGAGTGAGGTTGGAAACAGAAAACTCACCGCGTGCTGGTCGGGGTGTAATTGTCCGGGGAAACCGTGTGGTCCAGGTGCAGGTGGCCTTCACCAGCGACTCCGCGACGAACATCAGCACGATCGGAAGTCATCGCAGCGTTCGCTAGAGCGCGCCCTGCGTCCCTCCCGCTCGTGATGCATATGCGATAACGCTCTTTTGGAAGAGAAACACGATCGCTGCCAGCGCAGGCAAAATCATGGCCAACCCTGGCAGAACCAAGCCTCCGGTCATGGTTGGGAAACCAATGGTAAGGACGAACAACTGAGCCACCAAAGCTGCCGCGCGGGTCCATCGGTACCCGCGGAACAGGAAATGGCCCACTGCGAACAGCCAGGCCGAGAAGGCCAATAAGAGGCCCAGAGTGAAGACCGCTCCCCAAAACGTCAGGACAGGAGCTCCGGTCAGTAGTTCGAACGCATACCAAGCCGCAGCGCCCAGGAGGGCCAATGCTTCCAGCACGACAACGATCGAAATAATCAGGATTCCGGGGGGCTTCTTGCCACCGAATTCCAGCCCACGACTAATGGGTCCCTCAGACACAGGTCTCACTGGACCGTTGTTTCCATCTGATCCAGAGTTTGGTTGGGCCGGGTTAACAGGAGGTCTTGACACACTGGCACACTACCGGACATAGTCATCTAGCAGTGAGGGCACTGGCGGCTGATGTGATGCATCGCTCACGGATTCAGGGCATTTCAACGACTAATACCCCTTGTTTACAAGGCGTTAACATGAAACGCTTGACTCAGACGACCAAGGGGGCCCATGCGGGCCCCTTTCCTTTGGAGCCTCTCGTGAATGTTTTCACAAAAGGCTCAAACTAGTTCTCACGAATGGAGTGACTGATCAGCATGGATTGGCGTAATCGCGCAGCCTGCCTCGACAAGGACCCGGAGCTCTTTTTCCCAGTCGGCAACACGGGACCAGCACTTCTGCAGATTGAGGAAGCAAAGAGCGTTTGCCGCCGGTGCCCCGTTGTGGACACTTGCCTTCAGTGGGCTCTTGAGTCCGGCCAGGATGCAGGCGTCTGGGGTGGCATGAGCGAGGACGAACGCCGCGCACTCAAGCGTCGCGCAGCACGAGCCCGGCGCGCTTCTTAGCAGGCAGACAAGCACCAAACGCAGAAGGCCGCGGACCACATGGTCCGCGGCCTTCTGCGTTTAATACGGCTACCTGCTAAACCCCTACACCTAAGGAAGTCGCTATGCGCGCGCGAGATTCAGGACAATTTCGACGGCGGTACCGCCACCGTCCCGTGGGCTCCATTGAATGGATCCCCCAAGCTCACTTGTAACCAGGGTACGCACAATCTGCAGACCCAGGCCTTCCGTATATTGCCCGTCCGGCAACCCAACGCCGTCATCGGCAATTGTCACTGTCAAGAACTCGTCATTTCCGTCTCCCGCTGCACGGTCAGCCAGCAACCAAACAGTGCCCGTCCGTCCCTCCAAACCGTGCTCAACAGCGTTCGTGACCAGTTCGTTGATGACCAGGGCCAGGGGCGTGGCGAAATCGCTGGGCAGTTCGCCGAACATCCCGGACCTTTCGGTGCGTACTTGCTGGGAAGGTGAAGCGACTTCGGCAGAAAGCCTGAACTGGCGCCCAATAAGTTCATCGAAGTCGACGCTTTGAGTCAGACCTTGGGACAGTGTCTCGTGAACAAGCGCGATGGTAGCCACGCGCCGCATGGCCTGTTCCAGTCCCTGTTTTGCTTCGTCGCTGACCATCCGTCGGGACTGCATACGCAGCAGGGCAGCAACGGTCTGGAGGTTGTTCTTGACCCGGTGGTGGATCTCGCGGATCGTCGCGTCCTTGGTGACCAGCTCCATTTCGCGGCGCCTCAATTCGGACACATCGCGGCACAAAACAAGGGCACCAAAGCGATGTTGCTCGTCGCGCAAAGGAATGGCACGCAGGGAAAGGCTGACCCCCCTGGACTCAATCTCGCTGCGCCATGGCATTCGGCCCGTGACAACCAACGGCAGTGTCTCGTCCACCATGCGCCGATCCTTCAGCAATCCGGCTGTCACTTCAGCGAGGGAACGTCCTTCCAGGGACTCGACCTCGCCCAGGCGCCGGAAAGCAGACACGCCATTGGGGCTTGCGTACTGCACAATGCCTTCGGCGTCGAGCCGGATGAGTCCGTCCCCTACACGCGGGGCACCTCTGCGGGATCCGGTTGGCGATGCGAAGTCAGGCCACAACCCGAGAGTTCCCATGCGAAGGAGGTCGTATGCGCATTGCCGATAGGTGAGTTCCAGCCTGGATGGCATACGGGAACTGGACAGGTCCATATGGGAGGTGACAACGGCGAGGGTCCTGCCGTTGCGCACCATCGGCACGGCTTCGACACGCAGCGCCATCTCGCTGCTCCAGCTCGTTTCACTGGAGCGCTCAATGGAGCGGCTGTTCCAGGCCTTTTCCACGAGTGGACGAAGATCCGAGCGGATGCCCTCACCCACGAAGTCCGCGTGAAACACCGTATGCGATGTTGACGGACGTACGTGGGCGAGGGCGATGTACCCAAACTCCGGATGCGGAAACCACAAGGCGAGGTCCGCAAACGCCAGGTCGGCGACCATTTGCCAATCGCCTACCAGGAGGTGCAGCCATTCAGCATCTCCAGGCCCGAAATCAGCGTGTTCCCTGATGGGGTCTGTAAAGATTGCCACTGCACCTCCATTTGCGACGCTGGGACCAGCCCCTAGCGTCGAACGATTGACCTCAAGAGCCTTAATGCTACCGATAGTGAAGCCATGTCATCGGCTTCGAGGGAATTGACCTCATCAAACATGGTCTTCGCCCGTCCGAGTTGTTCGGCATTCAGGCCTTCCCATGTCCTCAGGCGATCCTCGGCAGGGGTGCCGGGCGTGCTCGACTCAAGAACCGACGTCGTCATATCTGCGACGGTTGAGTAGAGGTCGTCCCGGAGCGCCGCACGGGCAAGTGCCTGCCAGCGGTCGTCGCGGGGCAGTGCGCTGATCCGTTCCAGCAGCGAGTCCACGTGGAAGCGGTTGAACACCGTGTAGTAGACATGCGCCACTTCCTCGACGCTGTTGGTCCCGGTCTGGGCAATCCTTGCGATGTCCAGCAACGCATAGCTCTCGAACAGCTCCGCCCACCTGTGCGCCAGGTGATCCGGCAACTCCCAGCCGCGGGCCTTTTCCAGCCAGCCGCTGATCCGAACTTTGTCATCGCCACGTAGGTAGTCCAGCAGTTTGGCCCGAAGCGGCGCCATCATGGGCTTGAACGACTTCACGACGTCGGCAATCGGCCGGGACGCCATGCCCTGCCCGAGCACCCATCGGACTGCGCGGTCCAGGAGCCGGCGGACATCCAGATGGACTTCGCTCCAGTGCTCGGTGGGGAACGATGCCGGAAGGGCATTCAATTCCTCAACCATCGGATCGAGATCGTAGATTTCCCGCAACGCCACGAATGCCTTGGCTACCGCCACCTCATTGGCCGACGTTTCTTCGATCGCCCGGAAGGCGAAAGTGATGCCACCGAGGTTGATGATGTCGTTGGCCACCACCGTAGCGATGATTTCGCGCCGCAGCGGGTGGGTGTCCAGTTCGGCGTCGAACCTCTCCCGCAACTGCTTCGGGAAGTAGGCCCGGATCGTCTCCTTGAACCAGGGGTCGTCGGCCAGGTTGCTGTCCCGGAGGGCACCCGCCAACTCGATCTTCGCGTAAGCGGCCAGGACAGACAGCTCGGGAGACGTCAGCCCCTGGCCCTGTTCCAGGCGCTGGCGCAGCGTCTCGGTAGTGGGCAGTGCCTCCAGGTCACGCTTGAGGTCGGCTGATTTTTCCAGCCAGTCCATCAGGCGCTCGTAGCTGGGGCTCCAGTCCGCAACCCGGGTGCGGTCGTTAAGGAGCAGGATGTTTTGGTCGATGTTGTCCTGCAGGACCAGGCGGCCGACTTCCTCGGTCATGTCAGCCAGGAATGCTGCGCGTTCTGCCGCCTCAAGCTTCCCGGCCGCCACCATACGGTCAACGAAGATCTTGATATTGACCTCGTGGTCGGAGCAGTCAACGCCCGCCGAGTTATCAATCGCATCTGTATTAAGGATGACACCCTGCAATGCGGCTTCAATACGTCCACGCTGGGTCAACCCCAGGTTGCCGCCCTCACCGACTACCTTGACACGGAGGTCCTTGCCGTCCACACGGATGGCGTCATTGGCTTTGTCCCCTACAGCAGCATGTGTCTCCGTGCTGGCCTTGACGTAGGTGCCGATGCCACCGTTGTACAGAAGGTCCGCCGGGGCAAGCAGGATTGCCCGAAGCAATTCGGGAGGGCTCAGCTGGGTGGTTCCGTCCGGCAACCCCAGGGCCTTTCGTACTTGTTCTGACACGGGGATTGTCTTGGCTTGACGTGGGTAGACGCCACCCCCTTCGCTGATGAGGGTCCGATCATAGTCATCCCACGAAGACCGCGGGAGCTCAAAGAGCCTCTGCCTCTCCGCGTACGATGCGGCCGTGTCCGGGTTGGGATCCAGGAAGATATGACGGTGGTCAAATGCCGCCACGAGCCGGATGTGGCGCGAAAGCAACATGCCGTTGCCGAAAACGTCACCTGACATGTCGCCCACGCCGACGACGCTGAACTCTTCGGTCTGGGTGTCGAGGTCGAGTTCACTGAAGTGCCTCTTCACTGACTCCCAGGCGCCGCGGGCGGTGATACCCATGGCCTTGTGGTCATAGCCTACGGATCCACCTGATGCGAAGGCGTCACCAAGCCAGAATCCATATTCGGCAGCCAATCCGTTGGCTGTGTCTGAGAACGTCGCCGTTCCCTTGTCGGCTGCCACCACCAGGTAGGAATCATCGCCGTCGTGGCGAACAACGTCGGACGGCGGCACAAGCCGTTCGCCCTCCGCTGTGGTAACGAGGTTGTCAGTGATGTCCAACAAGCCGCGAATGAAGGTCTTATAGCTTTCAACCCCCTCGGCCATCCAGGCGGCGCGGTCAACTGCGGGGTTGGGCAGCTTCTTCGCGAAGAAGCCACCCTTGGCGCCGGTGGGTACGATCACCGCGTTCTTCACGGTCTGCGCCTTCACCAGGCCCAGGATTTCAGTACGGAAATCCTCCCTGCGATCGGACCAGCGAAGACCACCACGCGCCACCTTGCCAAAGCGGAGGTGGACGCCCTCCACCCGCGGAGAGTAAACCCAGATTTCGAACATGGGGCGCGGGAACGGCAAACCATCGATGGTGGTGGGATCCAGCTTGAAGCTCAGGTATCCCTTGTTTTGGAAGAAGTTGGTGCGCAACGTGGACTCAATGAGGTTGACGAAGGTCCGAAGCACGCGGTCCGCGTCCAAGGTGGCTACTTGCTCGATAGCTTCTGCCAGGGCAGCTCTTGCGGCACCTTGCTGTTGGGGACGCTTGCTTTCCTCGACGCTGGGATCAAAGCGGGCGGCAAACAGGACGGTCAGACCCCGTGCAACATCCGGATTGGCCAAGAGGGTATCGGCGATGAACCCAAAGGAGTTGGTATTGCCCATCTGGCGCATGTACTTGGCGTAGGCCCGGAGGACCACCACTTGGCGCCAGTGCATGCCTTCACGGAGCACAAGGCGGTCAAAGTTGTCAGACTCGACGGCCCCTGTGACTGCAGCACCAAATGAGTCAGCCAGGAGATCTCCGGTGGCGAGCGGGTCTATGCCAGCCGGGTACTTCAGCCCAAGGTCATACAGGAAAAAGTCGCGGTGATCCGCGGTTTCGATTTCGAAGGGCCGTTCGTCCAGGACTTCGAGGCCAAGGTTGTGGAAGTAAGGAAGGATCTGGCTCAGGCTCTTGGGCTCCATCAAGTAGAGCTTGACCCGAGCATCCTCCTCCAATGCGTCACCGGCACCTTCGGGAAGGTACACGTGCACGCCGGGGCGGAGTTCCTTGCTCGCTTCCCCTGCCCGTTCGGCCTGGGCTCCATACTTTTCAAACCGTTCGATGTCCTCCAGCGCGTCTTCAACCTCGTAGTCGACGCGGTAACCGGGAGGGAATGCCTCAGCCCACAGGGCGGACAGTACGTCAGCGCTCTCCGCGGGACGGTTCTCACGAAGTACCTCGGCGATGCCTTCGCTCCAGGACCTTGAGGCACGCATCAGCCGGTGTTCGAGTTCTTCTACGTTGACTTCGGCAAGTTCCGCGGTGCGTGGCAGCCTGATCCTGAAGAAGACGCGTGCAAGGGCCGACTCGGTGATCCTAGCTTCGTAGTCAATGCTCTCGGCTTGGAAGGTCTCGCGTAGTTCCTGCTCAATACGGAGCCTGACACTCGTGGTGTACCGATCACGCGGCAGGTATACGACTGCGGACATGAAACGTCCGTAAATGTCGGGGCGCAGGAAAAGCTTGGTCCGGCGCCGTTCCTGGAGTCGCTGGATCCCGGTGGCCGTGGCCGCAAGGTCCGGGATTTCGATTTGGAACAGTTCGTCGCGGGGGTATGTTTCCAGGATACCCAGGAGGTCCTTGCCCGAGTGTGAATCCATTGGGAAGCCTGCGTTACGCAAAACCGCATCGACCTTGTCCCGGACAATGGGAATGTTGCGGACCGATCCGGTGTAGGCACTTGTGGCGAAAAGACCGATAAAGCGCCGCTCACCATTGACGTTCCCCGCTGCGTCGAAGCTCTTGACGCCGATGTAGTCCAGGTATGCCGGACGGTGGACGGTTGAGCGGGAGTTGGCCTTTGTGATCACCAGTGCCCGCTTTTCACGGGCGCGCTTGCGGCCGGCGTCCGTGAGGTGCTGGATCTGCCGGGTGTTGTCGCCAGCGCGGAGCAAGCCCAGTCCGCTGTCCTCACGAAGTTCCAGGACGTCTTCACCGTCTTCGTTCACGAGGTCGTATTCGCGGTACCCGAGGAACGTGAAGTTGCCGTCATCCAGCCAGCGCAAAAGGTCCTGCGCCTGCCTGAGCTCGGCAATCTGCTCCGGGTGCGAGACGCCTCCAAGCGCTTCTGCAAGTTCCAGTGCCTTGCTACGCATTTTCGGCCAGTCTTCAACGGCGGCGCGAACATCTCCGAGGACGCGTTGGAGGCCGGCAACCAACTCTGCGCGGGCTTCCTCGCTTACGCGGTCAATTTCGACGGCGATCCAAGACTCCATGTGCGAGGAGTTGTCGTTGTCGCCGAGGAGGTGGGCGACGCTGGGCAGTGCAGCGGTGTCGCCACTGGAGATGCCGATATTTGACGGGACCCTGGAAACGTTGCTGAGCTCGCCCGAGACCCGGTCACGGGTAACCACGAAAAGCGGGTGCATCACCAGCCGGATGGCGCAGTTTTGGCGAACGAGTTCGGCGTTGACGGAATCAACCAGGAACGGCATGTCATCAGTAACGATGTAGACAACGTTTCGGTCAGCCTCGACGCCGATTTCCACAATGGCATTTCCGGGTCGCCGGGACTGCGCAACTTTCCTGTGTGTGTTTGCCCGCGAAATCAGCAGCTCAGGCGCATACGCCCGGGAGTCCTCCTCTGCGAGATGCTCATAGTAGTCACCGAAGAACCCCTCACGGACAACTGCTGCATCGGACCGATCCTCCACGCTGGATCCTGACGACATCTACAAACGCCTCCATCACATGTTGATTGCTGCGACTCTGCAGCCCACATGGCGAGCCTAGCGCTTAAGCAGACCGAAGGCTCTGGAAGATCGGCCAAGGGATTTCTGATTTTGCTGGATAGGTGCACAGACCAACCCGGCAATGGCTTTACGCAAGGGAGAGTCGGGCGATGATTCCAACAGGACAGACCCCGACAACAGCGCGGCATCGCACGCTTCCGCGTCTGCAGGTAAGTAGGCATCAACGCCATGGCCAGGGCCGAAGCGCTCCCAGGCCTCGGATAACTGCTGCCTGGGCGAACGGCCCGCCGACGCCCGTTTTACCTTATTGAGGAGCACGCGTGGCGTTGCCTGTGGAACCGCAGCTTCGAGCTCGGCCAGGCCACGGACCAACCGTGGGACGCCGATCGCGTCCGCAGCCCCCACCGCAAAAACCTCGTCTGCCAGCTCCAAGCTGCGCAAGGTAGCGCCATTGCGGCGTGGCGCCATAGTGTCAAAGCTCAGTTCCTCGTCCGCTTCCAGGCAGAAACCGGTGTCCACGACAACTACCTCCGCCACCTGCTTGGCCCTTTCAAGGACAATCGAGAGCGCAGAGGCCCTCAGTTCAGTCCAGCGGTCCGCCCTTGTGGTTCCAGTGAGTACTCGAAATCCACCACTCTTGGTGAAGACAGGCGTAGCAGCCCGGTCCAGTGCCTCCGAATCCAGCAATCCCTGGTCAGCGAGCCTGCAGGCCTGGGCGAGGCCGGCCGACTCCTCCAACAGCCCCAGCATGGCCGACACGCTCGCACCGTAGCTGTCAGCATCCACTAGAATCACGGACTTGCCTTCGGCCGCCAACTCGGCAGCCATGTTGACCGCAACCAGAGTTCTTCCCGGCGCGCCTGTTGGTCCCCACACGGCTATCACCCTCCCCGAGCCGGCCGCTTCGGGTTCTCGCGTTTCCGGCGCCAACTGGAATCCCGCAGATGAGTCTGCGAAACCGGCGTCTGGAAACTTGCGGGTGCCAACGAGCCCACCGTGGCGGCCCACTGCGTCGGAAATCCTCATAGCAAGGGCTGAGGGCTCAATATCAGTGGACGCTGTTACTACACCAATGGCGGTGAGCCTCGAGACCTCCGCGGGGTCCACAGTCAGAGCGAGAATGGACACACCTACGGCAGCCAGCCGGTCCACCAATGTAGCGGTTAGTTCTTCACAGCCTTCGGCAACGACTGCCGCCAGGGCAAGGCCGCTTTGGCAGGCGGCCATCAACTCCGCAAGCTCTGAACACCGGCGGACCACCGTGACGGGGCCATGCAAGCGTTCCAGCCCACCAACCACCGCTTCCTGTGCCTGGCCAACAGTTATGACCGGGATACTCATTGACTGATGCCCGCGGGGTTCCAAACCACAGATACCTTGGCGGCGTTGGCCTTGGCACCCAGCAGCTTGGGCATCTGCCTGTCCGTGACCAGCACCAGCACGACCGTTGCCTTTGAGGCACCGAGAGCACCGGAACCCGCTGTTATCTCTGCGATTTCAGCACCGGGCAGCAACAACTGTGGTTCTTCAAAAGCGTTTTGCGATCCAGGCATGGCGACCCAGACGTCCACTTTCGCACCGGGAACTGCCTGCGCTGGAAGCGACTCCTCCATTGATATGGCCACAGGCTTCCGGTTCAGGACGTCAGCCTGGCCGAGGCTCTTCCGGGGAACGAGTTGGTCCTTCTCAATTCTCTGTAGCGCCACCTTGCCCTGGGCAATTCCGCCCTCCACGGTTAGGTAGCCGGACTCGACGTCGTCCAAGCGAACCTGGACGACGGTTAGATCCTCGGGCCTCACGGTTTGGCCAACCGCAATACCCTCCCGTGCGGCATAAACCTGTGTAGTCCGATCAGCGGTACTGACAACTGAGATGACTCCGGCGACGGATACAAGCATGAGCAGCACGCCCACCAGGAGTCGTGGATCCTTCCAAGACGGCTTCTTCAACCTGTTGCCGGCGACGCCTGTACTCGGATCCATTTTTCCTGCTCCCCCATTGAAGTTTCATGGCATGGTTACCCACGCCCCCTCTTCATTGTTGCCGTGACCCGGCGCAAGCCAAAGTCAAGAACTCCAAATCATGGGAAATTGTGGATAACTGTGCCAAATGGTGCCAACAGGTGCCAAAATAGTCGCATGCCCCGATTCCTGACTCTGGCGGACGTCGCCGAACAACTGCAGATAAATTCGCCGCAGGCCTATGCCCTGGTACGCAGCGGTGAGTTGAAAGCCATTCAGGTCGGAGGACGCGGGCAATGGCGCATCGAGGAAAAGATGCTGGAGCAATACATCGAGGACCGGTATGCCGAGGCCAGCCGCATGATTGAAGAGGCCAAGTCCAAGTCAAGTTAGCGTTGACGGCAACAGGCCTATGAACGCCTAGAGTCCCTGGTTCCCGCTTGAGCATAGGGCCGCAAGTGATGTGAAGGGGATAGTCCTCACCGCAGCGACTGCACTGCCCCGCCGCACCTCGCCCCGCGTATCGGCAAAATCGAAATGGTCCCGTCCCACCCTGTCGATGACGCCATGGAGCCTGTGGTCTCCGCCCGGACCGGTGGCCAGGACCACCGTCACCGGCGCCCTGTCTCGGGAGAGCCCCCGGAGTGCGCTGGCAAGCCTTAGCGAACTTTGAACCTGGCTAACAGGCTTCCTGGCCAATCTTCCCAGGCCGTCGTAATGACTTACCGATGCGCATGGAATGAGCCATTGCCGTCCGTTGTCGATCAACACAAACCAGTCCCCACCAATGTGGCCCAGGGTCCCTTGGAGAGAAATACCGCTGTTCAGCACCAAAGTGATCTCAGCTCCTGCGACGCCCCGAAGCCTGTCCGCCAGGTCCAGACCGGCAAGCTCGACCCGCACACGTTCGGATATTTCCGATTCACGGACCAAGGCGCGCTCAGCAGAAAACTGCGCTTCCAGATCTTCAAAAAGAGAGTCCCATCTCATATCGTCACAATAGGACCCGTAGCGCGTGGCGCCAACTGCAATTGGATTTTCCCGTCATGATTGGACAAAGCCCTTCGACTGTGCTCAAAATTGGCAAACAGTATCAAATGACATCAAACAGCATTAAAGAGCCGAAAGGGTAAGAATGAGCAGCGATCCATCAAGGATCCGCCACGATGCCGCCTTGGCCGCCGTGCTCCTCGGGTTGGGACTTTTGCTGCTAATCGTTGGGCAGAACCTCGTGGGGCAATGGCAGGTGGATACAGCCCACGGGCAGAGAAGTACGTTCGACCACCTCCTCGCCCTTGCATCCAGTGCCTCGGGAATTGCCATTGTGTCTTGGTGGGTCCTCTCACTTGGCCTCGCAGCTTGGGCAGCAGTTCTGCATGGCGCGGGAAGGAGCGGCAGCGCCAACGCCATCGCCAAGTTCAGTCCAGGCTTCATGCTGAGGCTGGCGTTTGCCCTTCTAAGCCTGAATTTCCTTGGAATTCAGGCCGCACAGGCCGCCGCAACGCCCGGACCTCAATGGCAAGCCACCGCCAGTGGCGCCACAGGCACGGCAGCCTGGCATACAACAGCAGGCGCACAAGGACGCCTACCGGCTGTGGAAATGGCTCCAGCGGCAACCTCCGAAGAAAGCCACGAGGCAAGTCGGCCGGGGCCTGCCTGGCAGCCACATCCTCCCATAGTTGAGCCCGGCCTTCTGTCGCGCCCAGGCTCTCGGGACATGACGTTTGAACACCCTGCTAAGTCGAGCGTTGTCGTCAAGCAGGGTGACACGCTGTGGTCCATTGCCGCAGACAACCTTGGGCCCTTCGCGACAGACGTTGACATCGCTCTCCATTGGCCGAGCTGGTATTCAGCCAACCGAAGGATCATTGGCAACGACCCTGCGACCTTGCGCCCGGGGCAAGTACTGCAGCCCCCAACGCCGGGCTAAGGTCCTCACCGCACGTAAAGAATCCGACTGTAATGGACGGCACCCACTCAGGGGCACTCGTTCAAGACGTAAGACCAGTCCCATTGTCATCCCAGACGTAGCAACCTGAGCCAAGCGATGCCCGCGCAACGGCTCACAGAGTGAACTCATGAGGATTGACCATGACTGTTGTAACTGCACGCCGCCACGCAGACCGCCAAAGAACCAAACGTGCCGCAACGAATGCCGGAGCCGATGCTTCTACCCTTGACGTAAGGTTAGTGGCGCGAAGCATCGCCCAAGCTGCAGTCGAGGTACTTGCCGGGACAAGGTCCGTTCTCCAGCTGTCCAGATCCCTCGATGCGCAATGCTTTCTTTCGCTCCAGCATCGGGCCGCCCTTACCCGCGAACACGCTTCACGTACCCGCGGTTCGTTACAGGTTCACAGAAGCCCAATGGTCCGTTCCGTCCGGGCTTGCGCGATTTCAGACTCCATCTACGAGGTCAGCATCGTCGTCTCTGAGGAGCAGCGCTCGCGCGCTATTGCCATGAGGTTGGAACACTCCGACGGGACGTGGCAGGTCACCGCCCTGGAGATTGGCTAGGCACCAGGTTGGCTAGGCACCTGTCATTAGGCACCCGTAAGCCCAGCAGGTTGCCTCGACCAGGAGTCGGCGGATCTTCGAAAAAAACCCCGGACATGTGTCCGGGGTCCTTTCTCATAAGGGACGAGATCAGCGTCGCTTCTTCTTGGCAGTTTTGCGCTGCTCCTGGGTGGCTGCCTTGGCAGGATTACCGGATCGGCCCGAGGAGCGACCTTCGATGCGGGTCTGGCTCGCACCGTCCTCGCCTGGGGCTGTGTACTGCAATTGCGCAGGCTTTTCGGGTGTCTCCAGACCTGCAGCACGGATCTGGGGATCGTGGTGCTCGGTGTGTGCACCTGCCGCAGTATCGTCGGCAACGACGACATCTTCGGCGGGGGTCACCTCAACTTCAAGGTTGTAGAGGAAGCCAATGCTTTCCTCGCGAATGGCTTCCATCATGCTTTGGAACATCACGAAGCCTTCGCGCTGGTACTCCACCAGCGGATCGCGTTGGGCCATGGCCCGCAGCCCGATGCCCTCTTTGAGGTAGTCCATCTCGTACAGGTGTTCTTGCCATTTACGCCCAAGCACCGACAGAACTACCCGGCGCTCCAGCTCGCGCATACTTTCAGAGCCAATGGCTTCTTCACGGGCCTGGTACACAAGCCGCGCGTCAGAGAGGATCTCTTCCTTGAGGAATTCGGCAGTGACCCTGGACTTACCGCCGGCTTCATCAATGATTTCCTGGGCAGTTACGGTGGCCGGGTAAAGCGTCTTCAGGTTGGACCAGAGCTGGTTGAAGTCCCAGTCATCGCCGTTGCCTTCTGCCGTGGCGGCTTCAATAAGGGCGTTGATGGTGTCTTCCAGGAAGAACTGAACTTTTTCGTGGAGGTCATCGCCTTCCAGGATCCGACGACGGTCCCCGTAGATCGCTTCGCGCTGGCGGTTCAAAACGTCGTCGTACTTGAGGACGTTCTTGCGCTGCTCCGCGTTGCGGGCTTCCACCTGACCTTGAGCCGAGGCAATGGCACGGGAAACAAGCTTTGATTCCAGCGCGACGTCGTCGGGCACAGAACTGTTCATGAGCCGCTCGGCAGCACCGGAATTGAACAGCCTCATGAGGTCATCGGTCAGTGAAAGGTAGAAACGGGATTCCCCGGGATCGCCCTGACGTCCAGAGCGGCCCCGCAGCTGATTATCAATCCGGCGGGACTCGTGGCGCTCGGTGCCCAGCACGTAGAGGCCGCCAAGGTCCAATACTTCCTCGTGCTCGTCCTTAACCGCTTGCTTGGCCGCTGCGAGTGCCTCGGGCCATGCTGCCTCGTACTCTTCCGAGTTCTCCTCCGGGTCCAGGCCCCTCTTGGCGAGGTCTGCGATAGCAGTGAATTCGGCGTTGCCACCAAGCATGATGTCGGTACCGCGGCCTGCCATATTGGTTGCCACTGTGACGGCACCCTTACGTCCGGCCTGAGCCACGATCGAGGCTTCCCGTGCGTGGTTCTTGGCGTTCAGGACCTCGTGGCGGATTCCTTCTTTTGCCAGCAGCTTGGAGAGATATTCGCTCTTCTCAACGCTGGTGGTGCCAACCAGTACGGGCTGGCCCTTTTCGTGGCGTTCCGCGATGTCTTTGACGACGGCGTCAAACTTGACGATCTCGTTCTTGTAGACGAGGTCCGATTGGTCGATGCGCTGCATGTCCCGGTTGGTAGGGATGGGCACAACTCCGAGTTTGTACGTGCTCATGAACTCGGCTGCCTCGGTCTCGGCCGTACCCGTCATGCCGGACAGCTTGGAATACATGCGGAAGTAGTTCTGCAGCGTTACCGTTGCCAGAGTCTGGTTTTCGGCCTTGATCTCGACGTTTTCCTTGGCCTCGATGGCCTGGTGCATGCCTTCGTTGTATCGTCGCCCGGCCAGGATACGGCCTGTGTGCTCGTCAACAATCAGGACCTCGCCGTCGAGGATGACGTAATCCTTATCGCGCTTGAAGAGTTCCTTCGCCTTGATGGCGTTATTCAGGAAACCAATGAGCGGTGTGTTGGCCGATTCGTACAGGTTCTGGATACCGAGGTAGTCCTCCACCTTTTCAATTCCGGCTTCCAAGACACCAACAGTCCGCTTCTTCTCGTCGACTTCGTAGTCAGCCTCCGGTTGAAGTCGGAGTACGACCTTCGCGAATTCGCTAAACCAGCGGTTTGTGTCGCCTTGGGCCGGGCCCGAGATGATGAGGGGGGTACGCGCTTCGTCAATCAGAATCGAGTCAACTTCATCCACAATGGCGAAGTTGTGGCCCCGCTGAACGAGCTCACTGGCGTCCCAGGCCATGTTGTCGCGCAAATAGTCGAAGCCAAATTCGTTGTTTGTCCCGTAGGTGATGTCTGCCGCGTATTGCTGCCGACGCACGGACGGATCCTGGTTGGAGAGGATGCAGCCGCTTGTGAGGCCAAGGAAGCGGTAGACACGTCCCATGAGCTCGGACTGGTATTCGGCAAGGTAATCATTCACCGTGACCACGTGGACGCCGTTGCCCGTTAGGGCATTGAGGTATGCCGGGGCAGTTGCCACGAGGGTCTTGCCTTCACCGGTTTTCATCTCGGCGATGTTGCCCAGATGGAGGGCTGCGCCACCCATGAGCTGCACGTCAAAGTGCCGCATGCCCAGCGTTCGGGATGAGGCCTCGCGGACTGCTGCAAATGCCTCCGGCAGGAGAGCGTCCAAGGTCTCGCCGTCCTGGTGCCGGGAGCGCAGACGGTCCGTTTCCTCCCGAAGTTCAGCGTCAGAGAACGTCTTGAAAGAGTCTTCCAGGGCATTGATGGAATCGGCATAGTTCCGCAGTTGCCTGAGTGTTTTCTTGTCACCCGTGCGGAGAAGTTTTTCGATTAGTGATGCCACGTGAAATTGCTCCCAGTCTCATGCTGCCGAATTCTGGCTGTTTCAGTCTACGGGAGAGAGTATCGCCACGTTATCCGGTTCCCCTGTGAGCGGACTGCTTTGCCCATCGGGTTCACAAGGCCCGATAGGTCCCCAGGCCACTGCCTCGGAGAGTGGACCCGAGAGATCCCCCACCGGCCACACAACAACTTCCTGAAGGCCGAGCCACTGGGCCATGAGCCACAATTCGGCGGAAAGCTCGACGGCGGTATCGGGTGGCGCTCCCGGCTCACCAAAGGCGGACCGAACCAAGAGTTGGCCTGCGGCCCTGTCTGCCTTCAAATCGACCCGAGCCACGATGCCTTCCCTGAGCAGGAAGGGCAAAACATAGTAGCCGAAACGGCGCTTGGCAGCGGGCGTGTAGATCTCAATCCGATAGTGGAATCCGAACAACTCTTCCAGGCGCCGCCGCTCGAAGACCAGCGAGTCAAAAGGGCTCAGCAGCGCCCGGCCTTCGGCCCTGCGTGGCAATCTGGCCTCGATGTGCCGGTAGGTTTCCCGGTCCCAACCGCGAACGGAAACGCGCTCCAGCCGGCCTGCCTGGAGAAGTCGCTGCACCGACGCCTCCCCGGCCTTCAGCGGGGTCCGAAAATAGTCGGCAAAACACCGGACCGTTCCGATGCCGTGGGCCATGGCGGCTGCATCCATGAGCCGGTCAAGGGCAGCATCGGCATCCATCCCACCGTCTAGCGAACCCGGCAGAACCCTGGAAGTAAGTGTGTAGAGGCGTTCGAATTGGGGTGTACGCGAAGCTGCCGAAACGCGGCCCTCTTCAAACAGGTGCTCCAGAACGCGCTTCACGGTGTTCCAGTTCCAGCCCCAATTTCCGCTTTCGGGGTCCTGGGTGTGCCCAAGTTGTGCAGTCAAGGCAGACGCCGTCATCGGCGGCCCGGCCTCCAGGGCTGCGAGGATTCGTTCCTCCATGGCAATACGCACCGCGGGCTCCAAGTGATGAGCACCCACCCACGCCCGCTTTTGCCAGAGAAGCAGGTCGGGAAAATGTTCCGGACGGATATAACTGGCCTCGTGAGCCCAGTACTCCATCATCTTGCGTGGTTTTCGGACTGCCATGGAGTGAAGGATTGCCGGATCATAGTTTCCCAGACGGGAAAAGAATGGCAGATAGTGGCTCCGGGCCAGCACATTCACGGAGTCGATCTGGACAAGCTGGATCCGGGCAAAGGTCCGGCCCACCGCCCGTGCGGTCACGGGGCCGGCGGGCCGGACTTTCGCCAATCCTTGGGCTGCCAATGCGATCCGCCGTGCCTGTGACAGGCTCAGCGAAGCGGTCATTGAAGTCCTTTCACGTGCGATCAAGCCTTACTTGGCGGTGGCCGCCTGGTCATCCGAGCGGTACGCGTGGATCTTCTCCTCCACGGCTTCCTCGCCGGGCTCGCAGGTGGAGTCCAGGGTTATGACACCATAAGTCCAGCCACTGCGCCGGTACACAACCGAGGGCGCATTGGTTTCCTTATCCAGGAACAGGTAGAAGTTGTGTCCCACCAGTTCCATGTTGTCCACTGCATCATCGAGCGTGAGGGATGCTGCAGGGAAAACCTTCCGACGGATCAAAACGGGTGAATCTCCCGCTGGAATGTCGTTCTCGATCTCGTAGGGCGACCGCTCATCGGCCTGCGGTGCAGGCTCCTGGTGGCTGTTGGCCTCTACGTAAATTGGCTCGCTGGCACTCGCGGGCTCAAGGGAGGCCGTTGCTTCCCGAACGGCCTTGGGCGTGTGTCGCCCATGGTGCACCTTCTTCCTGTCCTTTGCGCGACGCAACCGCTCAAGCAGCTTGTTGTACGCAAGATCGAAGGCAGCAAATTTGTCAGCGGCTGTGGCCTCGGCACGGATAACAGGGCCTCGGCCCAGGACTGTCACTTCAACGGTGAGCTGTCCCGGCGTTTGCCGGGGGTTGGTCTCCTTGGAAACCTTGGCGTCGACTCGCTGGACTTTGTCCCCCAGCGATTCAATCTTTGAGATCTTCTCGCCGGCATATTCGCGAAAGCGGTCAGAAACTGTCAGATTTCGTCCGCTGATCATGAACTCCATGGTGCCCTCCAAATAACTCAGGTGACACGACAACGACGCTGTAGGGGGCTGGTCTGACGGACAGTCGAGCCCCTTTCCGAGCCGCTATCGACAGGTACATCTGTTCTTGGTACCCACAACCGACGTTAGTTCATCGGCACGAGTTATTCACCCTTTGGCCACTTATTTTTTGTTTGCGTCTTAACCCCACCATGGGGCTCGTCTCCGTCGGTGTGCGAGGCGTAGGCTGGTGGCCTCGTGGCCGCGAGAACAACGGCGCCGCAGACTATCCCTCCGGCCGCAGAAACAGCCCGGGCAGCCTCCGCAAGGGTGGCTCCAGTGGTGAGAACATCGTCCACAATCAGGCATCTTTGCCCGCGGATCTTTTCCCTGTAGCGGGGCCGAACCCTCATGGAACCCCGGACACGCCTGGCACGCTCACCCCTGCCGAGTCCCTTTTGGCCGGTGGAACCATCTCTCTCCTCCGTGCCAAGTATGGCCCTGAGGCCATTTCCGATCAGGTCTTTGCACGTTGCGGCCAGCCACTGATTTTCCAGGAGACTCCCGGTCTTCTCAAGGGCGTTAAAACCCGGGTAACGGGACAACATGCCTCGTCTCTTCATGCAGCGGAGCAGAACGTGTACGGGGCTGAAACCCCGGCTTCGGAAGGCCCTGCCGCTGCTGGGAACAGGAACAACGCAAAACCCTGGCTGGTCACCAATGGCCAGCCGGACTGCGTTTCCGAGGCAGGGCGCCAACACCTCAGCCAGTCGCCACTGGCCGAGGCTCTTGAACGACAACAGGGACTGCGAAAGTTCATCCCGATAGGGCCCCGCGGCCACCACGCCCAGCTTTACAGTGCCATCGACATCGACGAGCGCTGGCGATTCCTGTTCGGCCCTGAAGGGTTTCCTGCAAAGCTGACGCACCCGCTTGGCACAATGCCTGCACAAGACGGTGTCTTCCACGCCGCAGCAGACGCAATCAACGGGAACCAGGAGTGCAACCAACTCCATCAATGCCGCTTGCAGGTTGGCGATCAGGCGCCCAAGCAGGCTCCTGTCCTTTCCGCGTCGTCGGGGTCCTGAGGGGTCCGGGGCGCCAACATCGGGGTCAAGCCGACGCCCGATGCGTTGGGCAGATCGAGGACCCTTTACAGCAGACGGGAGGTTGTTCACGGAAACAATCATGCTGGTAGCCTTAGGCACTTTTTGTTCCGGCAACAGCCCCACAGCCCGCTATGTGAACAACCACCGCTCGGTTGGGGCAGCGCCTCCAGGGTGCTCCGGGTCAGCCAGGGAAGGCAGGCTCCGTTGGGCCCTTGAGCTGAAGCTCCCAACCATTTCCGACACGTTGGAAAATTCCCGCTGTGGACTGGCCGTAGATCTGTTCTGACCCGTTACCTGCGCTCAGGCTCATGAGGCCGTCCCACGGCGCCAGCTGCTGTGGCTCCCCCGAGGTAAGCGAGAGCAACTCCGGAACCACTGTAGCCGTAGCCGAACTGGCCATGACGGCAACGGTGGACCCGTTGACCCACACTCCCT
Organism: Arthrobacter sp. 21a14; assembly: GCA_050627125.1. Lineage (GTDB taxonomy): Bacteria > Actinomycetota > Actinomycetes > Actinomycetales > Micrococcaceae > Arthrobacter. Next base: position 4,212,440 of record CP192487.1, read on the forward strand.
GGTCAGGCGAGCTGGACGTGAAAAGAGTGATCGGAGCCGTAAGATCCTTTGGCGCGCCGTCTGCAGTCCGGACGATGCCCGTCACCTGAACCACTGATTTACCGTTGGCCTCGGATATCACCAGGGCGCGGGTACCTTCGCGCGAAATCCGGAAATCCTTGACAATCCGTCCGGACAGCCACGTGGGAGATATGGTCGCCATGGGTACAGCCATGCCGGGGGCAACGCCCGTGGGCTTGAAAGCCACAACCTCAGTATTTCCGCTGGCACCTGGTCCCGCCGTCCAAACCCAATCATGGGGACTGAACGAAGGCCCGGTCAACGTGCTTCGGGTGGTCAGCTGGCGGGCCGGTTGACCCGGCTCAATGGAGTACAAGGTGGTCTTGTCGCCGTTGAGGAAGGCAACGGTTTGGGATACAGGCGACTCGGCGGGTGAATGGGGGCCGAGCCCTGCAACCGACTGAATGTCAGGCAATGGTGAAACGCGATTGTTCTCATAGCGGACCAAGTCGCCGTTATTGACGGCAATCTGGCGGGCAGGCACATTCTTGTCCACAACCGGCGGCAGAACAGTCCCGTTGTCCTCGACCCGGACCAGGTCCTGGTCAGCGCGAAGCTGGACGTTAATGACATCCGGTTGCCCCCTGAAGGTTAGCGCCAGCTGGTTCTGCATGCGTTGGCGGTCTTCTGCCGATGCATCGAACAGTTCCTTGGCCGACAAATCCACCTGGGCTGCTCCTGAAACGACAGGGACAGATTCCCGGGCCAACTTCATCCCGGAGGGAAAGGCGCTCACCACTGCCCCACGCAAGTAGGGCGCAGGCCCAGCAAGCAGGGCGCTGGTCATGGATTTAACAGTCTTCTTCTTGATGAACCATCGGTAGTCCGGCACCGCATACGTGAAGGTCGGGTCATAGAAGTAGATAGGGAAGGCGCCGTAAATGACTTTGAACGTCTCTTCCGGAATCGCAGTACCATCCGGAACCTTGGAGATCCGCCACTCCCCCTCCACTTTCTCCAGCGAGACGGGGATGGTCTCCTTGGTCCCCGGCGGGAACTGCCTGGCTATTCCGTCCGCATCCACCGTGTAGGCAAGGTCGACCTCGTAGAGGTATTCATTTTCCACGGCCGTCTTCACCACGTGGGCTCCGCGGAAAACGATGGCCCGCTTATCCGGCTTCCACGTTACGGCCTGGGCTTGGGTCAAATATTGCCGTGCTACGGGATAGTCGTCCTCATAGCCGCTGCCAGCCATGTAGAAATCCTCAATGACGGCTTCAGGTGTGGAGCCTGCGCGTGGGGCTGCGGGGAAGAACACAGGGGCGTTGGGGTTTCCCGCTCCCTCATCCTGGCTTTTTCCCACTGGTCCGGACCGGGGAATCTGGGCGCACGAAGCCAGCAAGACCATGAGCGCCGCCAGCACGGCAACAAAAGCCCGCCGGCGTACGGTTCCAAGGACCCTCATGAGCCATCGCCCTTTCCCTTGTCACCCGAAGGTCCCTTGTCACCCGAAGGAGGCGTTCCGACGTCGAATTTGCCGTCTGTAGTGCCAAAACCCGTACCCAGGACAAGCATCTGGCGTTCGATGCCGGCTCCGGGCAAATCGATGTCCGCAGGTTCCAACTGAAGGGGCGATTTGAGGATGGTTCCGCCCTGCTTGAGCGGCAATGTCAACCTGAAGTTTGAGCCCGCCCCTTTGCGACCCCATGCCTGAAGCCAGCCGTTGTGGAGCTTGGTATCCTCGGCGGCGATGGACAAGCCCAGTCCGCTGCCACCAGTAGTTCGGGCGCGCGCCGGGTCAGCCCGCCAGAAGCGGTCGAAAACCCTGGCGGCTTCCGCTTGGCTCATTCCAATTCCGTGGTCCCGCACGGCCACGGCCACGGCGTCATGGTTTGCTGCCACAGATATGTGGATCGGCTTTCCCTCGCCGTGCTCAAGGGCGTTGAGGAGCAGGTTCCTCAGGATCCGGTCGATCCTGCGCGAGTCCATTTCGACAATGATGCTCTTCTGACGGGCGTTCAGGCGGACCTCGGAGCCGTATTCGGCAGCTACTGGTGCTGCGCCCTCCATGACGTGCGAGACCACTTGGAATATGTCCTGGGGTTCGGCGTCCAAGACGGCAGCACCAGCATCGAAGCGTGAAATTTCCAGCAGATCCGACAACAAGGACTGAAACCGCTCCACCTGGTGATAGAGGAGTTCGGCCGAGCGTTTGTTCATTGGATCGAAGTCTTCGCGGGCGTCGTAAAGGACCTCCGCCGCCATGCGAACGGTGGTCAAGGGGGTGCGAAGCTCATGCGAGACATCAGAGACGAATCTTTGCTGCATTTGGGACAACGTGGCCAACTGGGTGATCTGCTCCTGCAAGCTGGCCGCCATATGGTTGAACGAAGCACCAAGCCTGGCTACCTCATCCTCACCTTTGACCACCATGCGCTCTTGGAGCTGGCCCGCAGCCAGCTTTTCCGACACCACGGCAGCATGGCTCACAGGGCTGACGACATTGCGCGTGACGTACCAGGCGATGGCACCAATCATGAGCACGAGCGCCGCACCACCGGCCCACAGCACGTTCTGGATTTCGTCCAGGGTCTTCTGTGCAGTGTTCAGGTCATAAATCAAATACAACTCATAGGCAGTGCCGTTAAAGGTCACTTTGTTTCCGACGGCAATACCGGGTCGGTCCTCGTTTCCAACCGGGAACTGCATGGAGGCCCAGAACTGTTGCTTCCCGCCTTCCTGGACAGCCTTTCGCAATTCCGGCGGGATGACGCGGACAGTGAGCTGGTCCGAGGCGCGCGACTCTACCCAGCGGTTACGGGGTTTGGTCTGTTCCGGCACGGCTTCGAAGACGTAGCGCCTCTGGATCACCGAGCCCCGGCCCTCTACGGCGGTTAACGTGTCATAGACCAACGTGATGACGCTTGATTGATCAGTAACCTGTGCGCCGTCGAAGGTGTCCTGAACCTGTTTTACGTTGTAGCGGGATTCCGACTCCGCCTGCGCCAGCCTTTCCTGGAACAGGTTATTGGCGATCTGGTTGGAAAGGTATGCTCCGACGATCGCAAAAGACGTTACGGCAAGCAGGAGCGTCGTCAGCACGGTCCTGAACTCCAATGACCGCCGCCACCGCCTCAGCAAAGAACGCCAGAGGAAGCGAAGACCCGGCCGTATCTGCCGGACACCGATCGCGACGAGGCGGGAAACCCTGAGAACCAGAATCAGGCCACGTCGCATCCATATCCGGGCGCGCCACATCAGCCAGGGAAGGTTCCTTCGTACTGGATCGCTGGGGGCGGAGGGTGAACTCCCGGACCCCGAGGGCTCCGCGTTCTGCTGCTGCGCTGCGGGCTGCTCCGGAGTGCCGGACGCCTGGTCCTTGTCCTTGTCCGGGGTGCCGGTGTTGCCGGCAGGAGACTCAGGAACCTGCTTTATACCCGACACCACGCACCGTCAATACAACTTCGGGCGCTTCCGGATCCCGTTCAATCTTGGAGCGCAAACGCTGAACATGGACATTGACCAACCGGGTGTCCGCGGCATGGCGGTACCCCCACACCTGTTCAAGCAAAAGTTCGCGCGTAAAGACCTGCCACGGCTTGCGGGCCAATGCCACCAGGAGGTCGAACTCCAACGGTGTAAGTGAGATACGCTCTCCACCGCGGGTGACCAGGTGGCCGGCGACGTCGATGGTTACATCAGCAATCCGCAGGGTTTCCGGAGCCTTTTGCTCGCCCGGCCGAAGGCGCGCACGGACACGCGCCACAAGTTCAGCGGGCTTAAAAGGCTTGGGCACGTAGTCGTCAGCACCGGATTCAAGCCCTCGGACAACATCCGAGGTGTCCGATTTCGCCGTGAGCATGACAATGGGAACGTCCGATTCTCCACGAATCTGCCGGCAAACTTCGATGCCGTCCGAACCCGGAAGCATGAGATCCAAGAGCACCAAATCGGGTTTGGACGAACGGAACACTTCAAGAGCCTGGCCGCCGTCTGCGCAGAATACGGGCTCGAAGCCATCATTGCGCAGGACAATACCAATCATCTCTGCGAGCGCTTCGTCGTCGTCAACTACCAGAATCCGTGCCTTCATAGTTATATATTCCCTTATCGCCAAGCCTTTGTCCTGTTGGGCGGGCGCACGGCATGGCGTCCCCCAAGGCACTTCCACCGTACTGCACGCGCGCGCTTGGCTCGATGTGGATCTGCTGTCCGGGCAGTATGGGCTCAGGCTATGAGGGAGGACACCGGGACTATAGGCTTGGGGCGAAGGTCCATGTGGGGGACGTCGGATGTCGGCGGGCCGGATCTCTTGGGGAGGAAATCGTGTCACAGCCAGAGCACGGCCAGCAGCCATATCCGGGCGGTCAGCCTGCGTGGGGCAACCAGCCCCAGTGGGGAGGTCCGCCCGCGTGGTCAGCCCCACAGGGCGGCGGCAACAACTGGCCGGGCTACCCTCCGCCAGGACCAGGACCAGCGGGTGGATGGCCTGCGGCTGCGCCTGGCGGACCACCCTATGGCCAGCACATGTACGTTGCCCCACCCAAGCCCGGTGTCATTCCCTTACGCCCCCTGCAATTCGGCGAGCTGCTCGATGGTTCCTTCCAGACCATACGCCGGAATGCCGCCTCCATGTTTGGTTCAGCCCTGATCGTCCAGGCCGTCGCCGCCGCCCTCCTGGGCGTTGTGACCGTCGCCATGTACGAGCTTATGGATTCGTTGGAAGCGACGGATTTCAGCGGGGACGCGGCTGGATTCTTCGGCCCGTTCCTGGCCGTCATGGCGGGTTCGGTGGGAGTCTCCGTGTTGATTGGCTTTCTCGGCGCCGTTCTCCAGGGCGTCATGGTCATTCCGGTTTCCCGTTCTGTCCTCAACCGACGGACTGGCTTCGGGCAAATGTGGAAGTTGGCTGTCGGGCGGATCCTGCCCCTCCTGGGAGTAGCAGCCGTGCTCACTTTCGGTGGACTGCTGGCCGCAGCTGCCGTCGTCGGGATTGCCGTGCTGTTGTTCACGGCCTTGGGACCGGCTGCCTTGTTGATTGTCTTTCCCTTGGGCTTCGGGGCCATCGTCGTTTTTGTCTGGATTGGACTGAAGCTCATGTTTGCCCCCGCCGCCATCGTCGTGGAGCGGATCGGCGTCTATGACGGGCTCCTGCGATCCTGGCAGTTGACCAAGAGCAATTGGTGGCGCATCTTCGGCATAACGCTGCTGGTGAGCGTCATGGTGGGAATCATCGCCCAGATAGTACAGATTCCAGCCTCTCTCGCCGCGACCGCGATTGGATCTGTAATCGCTCCCCACCCGGACGCCGAGACAGTGGCCTCCACCCTGATCCTCACGACCGTGATCTCGATGATCATTGGGGCTTTAGTGGGGTCTGTGACCTTCGCTTTCCAAACATCCGTGTCCGCGCTCATCTATATGGATCTTCGAATGCGTCGGGATGGGCTGGACGTGGAGTTGATGCGCCTGATGGAAAGCGGTGCAGATCCCGAGGGAATCCCGGGTGGTCCTCCCCCGCAGGTCCAAGGAAACACATGGCCACCTGGCGGCGGACAATGGCCAGGCAATCCTCCCGGGCGCCGGCCGCAGGCATGAGGGAAGCATTAATCCATGTCATTCCCGCTTTGGCCGGCACTGAACCGCCGGTGACTCCGGACCGTGACGAAGCACGTCGTTGGGCCGAGGAGGAACTATCCAAGGCGCAGTATGCCCAGGCCCGGCCCAGTTGGCTGGACCAGCTTTGGCGCGATTTCCTGGACTGGCTCAGCTCCCTGGAAGGGGACGGATCTTCCCCGGGGAGCAACATCGCTGTTCCCCTCATCATTTCCTTGGCTGTCGTGCTCATCGTGGTGGCTATCTTCGTAGTCCGTCCCAGGCTGAATGCAACGCGAAAAACCTCCATTACCGGCATTTACGGCAAGGACGCGGTTGTGGACGCTGCCACATACCGGAAGCGCGCTTTGGCCGCGGCCGACGACGGCGACTGGCCGTCCGCCGTCGTCGATCAGTTCCGGGCCTTGGTGCGTTCCGCGGAGGAACGGGATGTCATTGAAGCGCGGGCCGGACGGACGGCCGATGAAGCCGCAGGGCACTTGGGCCAGGCCTTCGCCCCCGCTCAAGTCCGGCTGGTCGATGCCGCCCGTCTGTTTGATGCGGTCCGCTACGGAGAACAGGCCGCAACACGCTCGGATTATGACGAAGTGCGCAAGCTGGATACGGACCTCCTGGCCCTAACACCTGACTTCAGTGGCCAGGACCAGCAGGGATTCGCGGTGCCGCGATGACCCTCCAGGAACAGGTGCCAGAAGCCTTACAGGGAGGAACTCCTCCTCAACGGCGGACCAGCGCATTATGGAGTTGGTTCCGAAAGCACCTGGTGTGGATTGCACTGGGAGCAGTGTTTGCCGCATTCGTGACGTTCCTGATAGCGGAGCGGTTCTCGGCACCCAACGACTCCCGCGCCTTGTCTACCCGTAATCCCGCTCCCGACGGGGCCATGGCCCTGGCCGAAATACTGGGGCGTCACGGTGTGGGCATAACCCCCACCGATACCCTCGAAGACACCCTGGCAGCGCTTTCCGACGACGACACCACCGTGCTGCTGTATGACCCCCGCGGTTTCCTGGACAGATCGCAGTTGCAAGATGTGAGGGCCGCGGCCGGGCGGGTAGTGGTGGTGGCACCGCGGCTACGCACGTTGAACGGCCTCGATCCGGGCATCCGTCCCGGCGGGGTGGTTCCCGAAGCAACAAAAATCCTTGAACCGGGCTGCGGCCAGGAAGATGCAGAGCAGGCGGGAAGCGTTGCCGCACAAGGCCCGGTGTACCTGGGGCCGGTAGTTTGTTACGCCACCCGCAGCGACGGACCTGGACTTTATGTGGCCTCGGAGGATGAGGGCGTCATTGTTCTGGGGAGCACCGAGTTGCTGGAAAACCAACACCTCGCTGCCGAAGGCAACGCCGCATTGGCGATCCGGACCCTGGGAAGCTCCCCAGACTTGGTCTGGTACACACCGGGCCTCACGGATGTAGCGTCCGATCGATCCGCCCCGACGCTCAACGAGCTTGCACCGCCCTGGCTGGGATTTGCGGGTCCATGGCTGGCTGTCATAGCTATCCTTGCCATCCTCTGGCGTGGACGACGCTTGGGACCGTTGGTCTTTGAGCCACTTCCCGTGGTGGTTAAGGCCGCAGAAACTGCCGAAGGCCGTGCACGCCTCTATCAGGATTCACGGGCCGTGGAACGCGCCGCCGACAATCTGCGGGCAGGAACCCTCGCCCGGTTGGCCAAGCATTTCAATCTGGGGACGGACGCCGCCGGGGAGGCCATTATCGACGCCGTGGCCCGGCGCCTTGGACGGCAAGCACCGGCGATCCGGTGGGCATTAATTGATTCCAAGCCGCAGACAGAAGGACAACTGGTGCAGTGGGCACAACAGATCGAACGAATCGAACAGGAGGCGACGGCCCGATGAGCAACCAGCCGAACAACTACACGGACAGCAACAACCAATACTCCGGTGGCGCGGCCCACCAGGGCGTGGAGGATCCTGCCCGGCAGTCCCTGCTGAACGTCCGGAACGAGGTTGGGAAGGCTGTAGTCGGGCAGGATCCGACAGTGACAGGCATGCTCATCGCCCTTCTCTGCGGCGGCCACGTCCTGCTGGAAGGTGTGCCCGGCGTCGCCAAGACCCTGTTGGTCAGGGCGTTGTCCACTGCCTTGAGCCTGGAAACCAAGCGCGTACAGTTCACGCCGGATCTCATGCCCGGTGACGTCACGGGCTCCTTGGTGTACGACTCGCATTCATCGGAATTCACTTTCCGCGAAGGGCCTGTTTTCACCAACATCCTGCTGGCCGATGAAATAAACCGAACGCCACCCAAGACACAGGCCTCGCTCCTGGAAGCAATGGAGGAACGCCAGGTTTCCGTGGATGGCGTATCGCGGCCACTTCCTGCACCCTTCATCGTGGCAGCCACCCAGAATCCCGTGGAATACGAAGGAACTTACCCCCTGCCCGAGGCCCAATTGGATAGGTTCCTCCTTAAGCTGACCATGCCCTTGCCAGGCAGGGCCGAGGAAATCGAAGTGATCCGCCGGCACGCCGGTGGCTTCGACCCCCGAAACCTCGCCGCGGCCGGCGTGCGGGCGGTGGCTGGCGCCGTCGAGCTTTCCAACGCCCGCGCGGCTGTGGCGCAAGTGGCCGTCGCACCGGAAATCCTGGCCTACATTGTGGATGTAGTCCGGGCAACAAGGTCAGCCCCGTCCTTCCAGCTGGGCGTCTCCCCTCGAGGCGCTACTGCCCTTCTGAACACGTCGAAGGCATGGGCCTGGTTGTCCGGGCGGCCCTTCGTGACGCCGGACGACGTCAAAGCGTTGTCCTTGCCTTGTCTCAGGCACCGGGTAGGCCTCCGTCCTGAGGCTCAGATGGATGGCATCCACGTTGACGACGTCCTGGGCAGCATCCTCGCATCCGTTCCGGTGCCTCGTTGATTCTGCCGGTGCTGCAGATGACGCCGATGATGCAAATGGCAACGGTGCCCTGATGGCCATCACGGGTCGTTTTGTGTTGCTGGCAGTTGCCGGGCTGGTTCCGTTGCTGCTTTTTCCGGCGTGGAGCACGGTGCTGTTCGTCGCAATCGGACTGCTCCTGTTCCTGACCCTTGACCTTGTCCTGGCGGCTTCCCCAGCCAAGCTGGGCTTGGCTCGTCAGCAACCGGGCAACGTCACTTTGGAGAGTCAGGTTGATTCCGTCCTCACGGTGACCAACCTGGGCCGCCGGAAGCTACGGGCGATGATCCGGGATGGTTGGCAACCTTCTGCTGGAGCCCTGAACCCAGCCCAGCCGCTCGACGTTCCAGCTGGTGAACGTCGCCGCATGACGGTTTCTCTGGCGCCACGGCGCCGCGGCGATCTTGAGAGCCCACACGTGACGATCCGTTCCTATGGGCCCTTGCGGCTGGCGGCACGGCAGCGAACGAGGGCTCTTCCCGGGCGGCTTCGAGTATTGCCACCCTTCCATTCCAAACGGCATCTGCCATCGAAACTGCGCAAGCTGCGCGAACTTGATGGCAGGGCGGCTGTGCAGATCCGGGGCGCCGGAACGGAGTTCGATTCCCTGCGGGACTACGTTCGCGGCGACGACGTCCGATCCATTGACTGGCGTGCAACCGCCCGTCGCACATCTGTGGTGGTGCGTACCTGGCGTCCGGAACGGGACAGGCGCGTTGTGATAGTTCTGGACACATCCCGAACCGCAGCGGCCCGCATTGACGACGAGCCGAGGCTCGATACTTGGATTGAGGCTGCGCTGCTGCTCGCGGTTCTGGCGGAACGGGGCGGGGATCGGGTTGACTTCCTCGCCTACGACCGGATGCTCCGCGCGAGGGTCGAATCTGCTTCGAAAGGCAATCTCCTGGCCCAACTCGTTCAAGCCATGGCGACGTTGGAGGCCGAGCTCATCGAACTGGACTGGCAGCAGATCCCAGGCCAGGTGCGCGCCGTGTCGGCACACCGCTCTCTTGTGGTGCTTTTGACAGCCCTCGACGGCGGCGCCCCCGAGGAAGGCCTTCTCCCTATGGTGGCCCAGCTGGTCCGCCAGCACGTGGTGGTGGTGGCATCTGTCCGGGACCCCTTGCTGGCAGAGATGAAGACCGGGCGTTCCACAGCCAGCCAGGTATTCCGTGCCGCCGCCGCGGAACGCGCCCTGCTGGAACGCGCCGCCGTCACTGAACAATTGCGGCAACTCGGGGCTGAAGTGGTGGACGCCGAGCCCTCTGAGGTGCCTCCCCTGCTTGCTGACACCTACATCCGGCTTAAAGCGGCCGGACGGCTCTAGGAAGGACTCCAATGAACGAACCCATCTACCGGCTCGCCCTGGGCAATGATTTCACCAAGCTGGCGCCCAAACTCCAGGAGTACTTCTCCCTGGCGGCAGGCTCCGGGTCATATGGAATCGGCGAAGGAGTCTTTGACGTCGTGGGATGCCAGCAAAAATGGATGCGCCCTTTGCTGGCCCTGACGGGAAGCGAAGAGGCCTTCTTCCCTGAATACGGCGAAGGCATTCCGTTCCGCATTGAGAACCATGCCCACGTGGATCCCTTTGGCCGGCAAGCCCTCACGGCACGGCGTGAAATCTACTTCCCATCCGGGACGCGATTGTTCCACGACACCACGAGCGCTATTACCACGCCGCAGGCCGGCTCCGTTACGCCCGCACCGATCCGGTTGGTGGACCATGTTGGCCGTTACCGCCGCCTCGTCACGGACCTCGACGTCAGCGTCACACCCAACGGCCGGTTGCGGGGCGTGTCCAAAGCCAGCCGGCTCTTCCTGGGTCCACTGCGCATTCCATTGCCGGCGACCCTGGACGCAAAGGCCTTCGCGGAGCAATGGTGGGACGAGAACGAGGGCAAGCATCGGATCCAGGTCAAGGTCATCCAACCCCAGATCGGCGTAGTGCTTGTCTATGCCGGCCGCTTCGATTACCGGTTGGCGCCCTACCTGCCCGGGGCCGCCCAAGGCACATCGCTCCCCCGCTATGCACAACCGGATCGCTGGGAAAAGAGGATCTAGCCCTTGCCGATCAGCCCTGTGACAGTTGGTCCAGGCCGTCGGCCACTTGGGTGAGCCGGGCGAGCACTTCCTTCGCTGTGGAGGGCTTCACGTGGGCGAGTCCCGTTGCCGGCGTCAAGCGCAGTGCCGGCAAAGCCGACGCCGGGAGGCCCAGCTGGTTCCAAGGCCGCCAGATGCTTTCCACAACGTCTGAGGTCCGCGGGAGCATGGCATCAGCGTCCGCTGTGGGCATCGCACCGGCCCACAAGCGCTTGCCATCTTCCACTGCTCCGGCAAGCTGCTCCCATTGGCGGGTTGTCAATGCCCTCAGCGGCACGGCAATGCCATCGGCGCCCGCTTCGAGTATGCGATCAATCGGGGCCTCGATCTCCGGTACTGCCACCACAATTTCGACGGCGCCTGCTGCCCTGAGCGCATCGATCACCAATCGCCAGGCACCCGCAACCTCCTCGCCGGGGATGGACCGCAGAGTGCGGTAACCACTCGCCGTCGGGATTGTTCCGCCCATCACTGCGGCAATGTCCGGCTCGTCCAACTGGACCACAACGCCCGCTCCGGGGACCGCTCCCGAGATCCGTTGAAGGTGTCCTGCTACTCCGGCCGCCAGTGACTCTGCGATGTCACGGCGCGCCCCAAAATCGAGGAGGGCTCTCTCGCCGTTGTGGAGGTACAAGCCGGCCGCGAGGCTCAGGGGACCCATCAACTGGACCTTGATCCCACTGGCTGAAACTTCTTCTGTTCCAGCGACGTCAGCCAGGATGTTGACGTCAGTGGCAAGCGCGGATCGTCCTCGTTGCGCGTCCTTTCCCGGCCGGTCCACCAATCTCCAACCGTGGGGCTGAACGTCCACGGCCAAATCCACAAGGAGCGAAGCTGTCCTGCCTACGGCGTCGGATCCCACGCCACGGTCCGGCAGCTCGGGCAGGAACGGCAGGTGGGGGTCGCCCAATTCCCCCCGGATGATCCGCAGGGATTCTGCGGGGTCAATCCCAGGCCATGGGCCAAGAGCCGTAGCGCTAACCCTTCGCACTTCTCCTGACATACTTTCAGGCCTGCTGGCTGGAGATCTGGTGATCCTCTGCGATGGCCTCGTGATGGCGGATCACTTCACTGATGATGAAATTCAAGAACTTCTCGGCAAATGCGGGGTCAAGATGCGCGTCCTCGGCCAGGCGGCGAAGCCGGGCGATCTGGGCTGCTTCCCGTCCAGGGTCGCCCGCGGGAAGTTTGTGCGTGGCCTTGAGGACCCCTACTTTCTGGGTGGCCTTGAAGCGTTCCGCGAGCAGGAAAACGAGTGTGGCATCAATGTTGTCGATGCTGGACCGGATGGAGAGCAGCTCATCCATAACGCCGCGATCCACCTGGCCCGCAAGGGAACTCGCTGACGGGTTGAAGGAATCGTCGTCTTCGGGGAGGGCATTGTTCTGCTCGGTCATGGTCCCCAGTCTATGGGGTGCGGCGGTAGCGTTGCCGGTGTTACCTAACGGCGTCCCGCCAGCGGTGTTCCCGTCGCGGGAATCGGTGCAGAATGGCAGCATCACTGCACTCGGCCAAGGGAGCTTCCATGAAAATCGCTGTTCTGGGAACAGGAATGGTGGGGCACGCCCTCGCTGGCAAGCTGGTGTCTTGTGGTCACGAGGTCATCATGGGTTCCCGTGAATCCGGTAATCCCAAGGGCGAGGAATGGGCCCAACAAGCTGGTCCACGCGCCAGTGCGGGCTCTTTCGCGGAAGCGTGCGCACAGTCCGAGCTGATCGTGAATGCCACACCCGGTACTGTGAGCCTGGCCGTCCTCGCTGAAGCCGGCGACGCCACCCTGAACGGCAAAATCCTCTTGGACGTGGCTAATGCCCTTGATGGATCCAGCGGCTTCCCGCCATCTCTTACAGTCTGCAACACCGACAGCATCGCCGAGACCATTCAACGGACCTACCCCGAGGTGCGGGTAGTGAAATCCCTTAACACAGTCAGCGCCCCCGTGATGGTGGATCCAGGGCGGCTTCCGGGCCCACATGACATGTTCATGGCGGGAAACGACGCGGATGCTAAATCCACAGTGTCAGGCCTGCTGCAGGAGTTTGGTTGGGCGTCCGAGCACATCAGGGACCTGGGAGCACTCGACGCTGCCCGCGGCATGGAAATGTGGCTGCCCTTGTGGCTAAGGATCTTCATGCAGCAGCCAAAGGGAAAGATGTTCAACATCGCCATCGTCTCGGAATAGCTCAGGAACCACCCTCAGCAATGGAGGCACTGAAGGTCCGCTCCCCAGCGTGGAGAACGGACCTTCGGTGCAGCTTTCCGGCGTTGTCAGTGCCGGCGTTGTCGGTGCCCGGCTTGGGACCTAGCCGCCCAACAGCGCGCGGTGGGCTTCCCGGCGTCGTGCTTGTTCGTCAGGGTCCGGAACCGGCAAGGAGGCAATCAGCCGCTTGGTGTAGTCGTGCTGGGGCGAGCCCATCACATGGTTGCCGATGCCCTGCTCCACCAACTGTCCCTTGTACAGCACGCCCACCCAGTGCGAGAGCATGTCCACCACTGCAAGGTCATGGCTGATGAAAAGTGCCGCGAAGCCGAACTGCTCCTGGATGTCCTTGAACAAGTCCAGAACCTTGGCCTGCACTGAAACGTCCAGCGCGGAGGTTGGTTCATCGGCAATCAGCAGCCGCGGATTGAGCGCCAACGACCTCGCAAGAGAGGCCCGCTGCCGTTGTCCACCGGACAGCTCGTGCGGGTAACGTTGCGCGTACGACGCCGGTAACTGGACTGACTCGAGCAGTTCGCCTACCTTTTTCCGCGCCTCAGCCGCGCTGGGCTTCGTGTGGATAATCAGCGGCTCAGCCACGCATTCGCCGATGGTGAGATGAGGGTTGAAGGAGGCGGCAGGGTCCTGGAAAACAAAGCCGATCTCCTTCCGCAAGGGACGGAAAGTACGCTCCTTGAAGTCCAGCATCTCGTAGCCGAGGACTTTGAGACTGCCGCCCGTTGTCCGGTTCAGGCCAGCGATTGCCCGGCCAATGGTGGATTTTCCGGAACCTGACTCGCCCACCAAGCCAAAAACCTCGTTCTCCGAGACCGTGAAGCTGACGTTGTCTACGGCCTTGAAGCCATGGCGTCCAAACCGGCCAGGGTACTCAATGGTGAGGTTCTTCGCTTCGACGAGGACCTTGCCGTCCTGATGCAACCGACCACGGGCGCCTTCGGAGGCTGAGTTCCGGCCCAGGTGCGGGACCGCTGCGAGGAGCTTTTTCGTGTAGTCCTGCTTCGGTTCCGCGAACAACACCCTTGAGGGCGCTTCTTCCACCACATCGCCCTGGTACATGACCACAACGCGGTCGGCGAGGTCGGCCACTACCCCCATGTTGTGGGTAATCAACACGATGGATGTGCCGTAGTTGTCCCGCAAGTCACGGAGTAGCTGCAGGATTTCCGCCTGCACTGTGACGTCCAGGGCGGTCGTTGGCTCATCGGCCACAATCAGGCCGGGGTTCAAAGCCAACGCAGCGGCAATCACCACGCGCTGTTTTTGCCCGCCGGAAAACTGGTGTGGGTAGTAGTTGACCCGGGTTTCAGGATCCGGAATGCCCACCTTGCGCAACGCCTCCGTGGCGCGTTCCTTGGCCTCCTTGGCAGACACGCGGTGACCGTCCTTGGCGTGCGCACGGATCCCTTCGGCAATCTGCCAGCCAACCGTGAACACGGGGTTCAAGGCGGTGGAGGGTTCTTGGAAGACCATGGCTACGTCGCGGCCACGGATCTTTCGTAGTGCGGATTTGCTGACGCTGATCACGTTGTTGCCATTGATCACCACCGCGCCGGAGCTGATGGCAGTTTCCGGAAGGAGGCCAAGGATGGTCTTGGCCGTCACGGTCTTGCCGGAGCCGGACTCCCCCACGATCGCCACTACTTCCCCGGCTTTGACGTCCAGGCTGACATCCTTCACCGCATAGACATCCCCGCCATCCGTGGCGAACGTGACTTTGAGCCGATCAATGGTGAGGACCGGTTCACTGGCGGCCCCGGCATCGGAAATGTTTCCGAGGTTGGTGGTCATGGCTTACCTGCTTCTGAAGCTGTAGGGGTTGCAGGGGATTTCGTTGCGCCTGCGCGCTTGCGTCCACGGATCCGGGGATCGTTGAGGTCGTTGATGCTTTCGCCAACCAGGGTCAGGCCCAGGACCGTCAGCACGATTGCGATGCCGGGGAAGACACCGGTCCACCAGATACCCGAGGAGGTATCGGCCAGCGCCTTGTTCAGGTCGAAGCCCCACTCTGCAGCGGACGTCGGCTCGATACCGAAACCAAGGAAGCCAAGGCCGGCAAGCGTCAGGATCGCCTCGGAGGCATTGAGGGTAAACATCAGGGGCAGGGTGCGCGTTGCATTCTTGAAGATGTGCCGTCCGATGATACGCAGGCTGGATGCACCCAGTACCTTGGCCGACTCGACGAAAGGCTCAGCTTTGAGCCGGATGGTTTCGGCGCGGATGACCCGGAAATATTGGGGCACGAACACCACGGTGATGGAGAACGCACAGGAGAAAATACCGCCCCAGAAACTGGACTGGCCACGGCTGATCACGATCGAGATGACGATTGCCAAAAGCAGGGTGGGGAACGCGTAGATGGCGTCCGCCACCACTACAAGGATCCTGTCCAACCAGCCGCCGAAGTAGCCGCTGAGCAGGCCCAGGGCGACGCCGAGGAAAAGGGACATTGCCACGGACACGATAATGACGGTCACGGCCGTCTGGGATCCCCACAGGACGCGGGACAGGACGTCATAGCCGCCCACAGTGGTGCCAAGCAGGTGTTTGGCACCCGGTGCCTGTTGGGTGGGGAAGGAACCGGACGCATCGCTGAGTTGGGAGTATCCGTAGGGGGCCAGAAGCGGGGCGAAAATGCTTGTCAGCAGGAACAATCCGCTGAGGACAACGCCCACCATCAGCATGCCGCGTTGGAGGCCAACGCTTTTCCTGAGGTGGGACACCACCGGAAGCCGGGAGAAGAGGGGCTGCTTGGGAGCAGTCAGTGAAGGAGTGCTCATGGTCAGTACCTCACTCGGGGATCGATGAGCGCGGCAATGATGTCCACGATGAAGTTGGTCACTGCGACGATGATGGCCAGCAGCACGACAATGCCTTGGACAGCTACAAAGTCACGGGCATTGAGGTATTGCACCAGCTGGTACCCCAGGCCCTTCCACTCGAAGGTTGTCTCGGTCAGGATGGCGCCGCCGAGCATGAGCGCAATTTGCAGGCCCATGACAGTGATGATGGGGATCAGCGCAGGCTTGTAAGCGTGTTTGGTAACCAGCCGGAACTCACTAACGCCCCGGGACCGGCCAGCCTCAATGTAGTCCTTTCCCAGCGTGCCAATGACGTTTGTCCGTACCAGCCGCAGGAAGACCCCGGCGGTCAGCAAACCCAGGGCCACGGCCGGCAGGACAGCGTGGGATGTAACGTCTCCGAGAGCAGCAAAGTTGCCGCTGCGAAGCGCGTCCAGCCAGTAGATGCCTGATGGAGCTCCCAGGCTGCTCATGGTCAATTCCGTGCGCGTGGAGGCACGTCCTGCTACGGGGAACCATCCGAGCCACACCGAAAAGGTCAGCTTGAGAAGGAGGCCTGAAAAGAACACGGGTGTGGCATAGCAGAGAATCGCGAAGAACCGCAGAACGGCGTCGGAGCTCTTGTCGCGGTGTTGGGCTGCGATGAGTCCGAACGGGATACCGACTGCGAGCGCCACGATCAGTGCGTTGATCGAAAGCTCAAGTGTTGCGGCCCCAAAGGTAGTGAGTACCTCGACGACGGGACGGCGGTCGGTGATCGTCGTGCCAAAGTTGCCGGTGATCAGTTGGCCAAGGTATTCGAAGTACTGGATCAGAACGGGCCGGTCATAGCCGGCATCGTGGATTCGCTGTGCCAGGACATCTGGTGGGAGACGTCCGCCTTGGGCAGCAGTGATGGGATCTCCAATGACCCTCATCAGGAAGAACACCAACGTCACCAGAATGAAGACGGTGGGGATAATCAGGAAGAACCGGATCACGATGTACTTTCCAAGGCCTCCCCCGGCCTTGGACTTGCTCCTGGGAGCTACTATCCCGGGCTCCGCCTCGGGTACCTCTATAACTGTTGTCATTGTTACCTGTATTTCCTGCCCGTGGATTGCGCGGGATTGGCTCATGCATGCCGGCCACGAGGGTGGTCAGCAAAGGAGGCGGGACACCGGATCAGTGTCCCGCCCCTTTCCATCACATGGTGTGGTTACTTCGAAATTGTTCCGAGGCGGAACTTGAAGGATGCGTCCAACGTCTTTTCAACACCGTTCACGCCACTTCCGGCCACCGCGACTTGAGCGCCCTGAAGCAGGGGCAGGGTTGAGATGTCCTTGGCCAGTGCGTTCTGGACATCTTTGATGTCTGCTTCCCGCTTGGTCTTGTCAGCCTCGGTCAGCTGCTTGGCGATCAAGTCGTTCACTGTGGGGTTGTTGTAGTGGTTCTTCAGGAAGCCGCCGTCCGGGAAGAACGGGGTCAGGTAGTTATCGGCGTCGCTGAAGTCAGGGAACCATCCAAACTGGAACACGGGGTACTCGTCAGCGCGGCTCGCCTTGCTGTAGGTAACCCATTCAGTGGATTGCAGGTTGACCTTGAAGAGTCCGGACTTCTCCAGTTGTTCCTTGATCATGGCGTACTCGTCACCCGAGGAGCCGCCGTAATGGTCCGGGTTGTACTGCAGGTTCAACGCAACAGACTCGGTAATTCCGGCGTCCGCCAGGACCTTCTTTGCCTTGTCCAGGCTCGGCTTTCCGTTGTCTCCATAGGCATCCTTGAATGACTCATTGGCGCCGAGGAATCCGCTGGGCACGTTGGAGTACAGCGGGAGGTAGGTGCCCTTGTAGACCTGGTCAGCGATGGCTTGGCGGTCCACGAGGTTGGCTACGGCTTGCCGGACTGCGAGCGCCTTGGCGGGATCAGCGCCGGCGGCCTTGGTGCCGAACGGCATGGTGTCGAAGTTGAAGGTGATGTAGCGGATCTCGCCACCCGGTCCCGTCAACACCTTGACTTTGGAGTCCTTCCTCAGGTCGTCAACGTCCGTGGCACTGAGGCTTCGGAAGGCGACGTCGATGTTGCCCTGCTGGATGTCCAGCTTGAGGTTGGTGGGGCTGGCGTAGTACTTGATGGTCGCTTCGTCGTTCGCCGGCTTCCCGAGGACACCCTTGTAGTCACCGAACGCCTTGAAGCTAACAAGTTCGTTCTTCTTGTAGCTATCGATCGTGTATTGGCCGTAGAAGGCTTTAGCCTTGATGATCTCGTCGTCCGGAAGGATCTTGTCCGCCGGGAAGACTTCGTCGTCAACAATGGGCGCGGCAGGACTGCTGAGAATCTGGCTGAAGGTCTGGTCATTTGCATTCTTCAGCTTGAAGACCACGGTGGTGGCATCAGGAGTGCTAACACTCGCGATGTTGGTCAGCAGGGACGCCGGGCCGGCGGGGTCGTTGATCGCAACCTGTCGGTCGAACGAGAACTTGACGTCCTTGGAGTCCAGCGTGTGTCCATTGGCCCATTTCAGGCCCGACTTGAGTTTGACGGTGTATTCCGAAGGTGCCGTGAACGAGGACGACTCCGCAAGGTCCGGGACCGGTTCAGCACCCCCTGGCTTGGAGTTCAACAGGAACGAGTAGATCTGGTTCATCACCATGAACGAACCATTGTCATAGGATCCGGCCGGGTCCAATGACGTGACTTTGTCTGTGGTGCCGTAGGCGATCGGGCCGGCGGCAGCCGGGGCGGAGGAGGAACCGCCGCCGGAGGGCCCGGTGCATGCAGTCAAAGCGAGGGCGGAAACGCCCGCCAGCGCGATAACGCCATGCAGGGCCTTCTTCTTCAGTGCCATCTGTGAACCTTCTGTTCGATGGATTAGGCGCGCCGCCGTGGGATATTTGTGACGGAGCGCACTCTTGATTCCACGATTCAATCAGACTTCAGCGCCCCCGGGCCCTTGATTTTATGATTCGAGACACAATATTTACCTACGAGTAGGTTTTCCAGGGGACGCCAAAGCATTGCCCCCGAAGGATCGCCGGAATATCTTTATTCCGAGTTGATAAGCGCTGATCACGGACAGGCGGAACGCAGCCGTGGACAGCATCCAGGCGGCGGTTCCGGGGGCCGCCCAGGTAATGGGTGCAAGTACCAGTCCTAAGGACAGGAACATGAGCAAGGCAGCCCTCTGCGTGGGGATCAACAAGTTCAAGTATTTACCCGAATCGAGCTGGCTTCACGGTTGTGTTAATGACGCTGAAGACCTGGCCGCCCTCCTTGAGGCGCAGTATGGTTTCGCCTCCTCTAGCATCAAGGTCCTGAGGGATGCCAAGGCCAACAAAAAGTCCGTGATGGCCGAACTCAACAAATTGGTCGATAGCGCGGTGGCGGGAAAGTCCAACCACATCGTCTTCACCTTCTCCAGCCATGGCACGCAGATACCCGATACCAGCGGCGATGAGGTGGATCGGCTGGACGAAGCCTTCGCCTGCTACGACATCAACAACGCCGGCGACTCCTGGGACCCGGAGACAGTGATCAGTGATGACGAGTTGGCCACGCTCTTCGGGCGGCTGCCGGAGGGCCTCCTCATGGACGTCGTCCTGGACACTTGCCACAGCGGCACTGGACTGAAGTCCCTGGACCTCTTGCCGGGCCGACGCCCGCGTTTCCTGCCTGCCCCAACGCCCAGGGCTGTGATCGCGAACGAGTTCAGCGACGCCCGCACCCTTCGCGACCTTGTGAAATCACCCATGCTGTCCAAGCCTGTGCTGATGGCAGCCTGCCGATCGGACCAGACGGCCGCGGACGCCCTCATTGAGGGCCGCTACAACGGAGCCTTCACGTATCACTTCGTGAAGTCCCTGCAGGGCAACGGCACAGCAGGGCGGGCGGAAGTCCTGAAGCTGGTGAGCAAGGGGCTCAAAGGCGGCGGTTTTGATCAAGTTGCCCAATTGGAAGGCACGACGGCGGCACGCAAGGCTGCCTGGGGCAGCTAACCTTTCGTCGGCGTCACCTCAGGGGCATCAGCTGTTCCCGCGTGCCTATTGCGCGTCCTTATTCGCCCGTGCCGTGGAACTTGTCCCTGACACCGGAAGATGCGGCTTCCTCGGCGTCGTGCTGTTGGTCGGAGCCAAACAGCATTCCTTGCCGCTCCCGGTCCATCACCGGTTTAAGGGCGGCATACACAAGCCGCCCACCGGCGTCGAATCTGAGGACTCCTCCTCCACGTACGTCCACGAATTCCCGCCGCGTCTTCAGGCCAAGGCGGACGTAGGCCTCCTTACGGCTCATCCGCACCGTTTGAATGAATGATGCCCCGATTTCGGAGATGATGAAACCGTCCGGCGACACGCGTTCGGATGTACGTACCCGGGTGGAGCTCAGTGGCGTGCGCCGCTCCAGCCGGGCCGCGTCCAGGAGCCTCGGGTTTTCCCACACGAAGCGTTGGACTTCCTGGGGGTCCGACCCCAGTGCCGAAAGGCGGATGGGATAGCGAAGCCCCTGGTAGCTATCCACCCCGCTGATGTTGTTCAGCGACACCCGGCGGATCCCAATGGCCGAGAATTCCGTTTGCAGGGCATCCCGATAGCCGTAGGTGTCTTCCGGGACCATGTCCAGGTCCGCGGCAATGATGCCACGTAAGAGATCCCGCCAGGTCACGTCCACGGGTGGCATGTAGGAAAGGCCCCGGATCACCATGCGCAGGACCCTCATGGCCACGATTGAACCGGATTCGGCCTTCTGCTGCAGGCTTTGGTTGTCCCCAAAACGCGCATTTCTCTCCGACCACAACCGCTGGACGGCCCGGAGTACTGCCCCCACCACCACAGCCCCGCGGGCGTGCGGGTCCAGCATGGTTTGCCAGCCCTCAGGAATGGCGCCAACGAATGGCTCCCTCAGTGGACCTCGCGCGAAAAGGTCCCTCGCAAAGTCAAAGAGGGACCTTATCAGGATCGCGTCGTCCACGACCTGCCCTGCCTCAAAGCCTTCCCCGGCAGCTTCAAGTTGCCGGAAGACCACCTCCCGGGATGAGAACACCGACAGTATGGCCACCAGATCTGCCAGGGCCTCGTGCATGGCAAGTTGCTCCATGGTGGCCAGCTGGTCTGCCCATGCAGGCCGGAAGCCGTCAAGGATCGCATGGGTGACTTCGTGGGCAACGATGTCCCTGTACAACGCAGTGGGAACTTTGTAGCCCATGCGGTCCACCGAACCGAAGCGGATGGTGTTGGTACCTCGCTCATATCCGGTATCGATGGCCGTGACACGATCCCTTGCCTTCAGGACCACCCGCCCCTCCGGGTTCCAGGGCATCCGCCGGCCGAGCGTGGATTCGAAGATATCCAGGGTGCTCATGGCCACGCCGTAGACGTGCTGGGCAAGGAAACGGGTATCGTCCAGGAGTTCGCGAAGGTCCGTGGGCGGAGGTTCTGAAATCAATTGCCAGGGGTCGCCTTGGCGCGTCAGGGTAACTGGCGAGACATTGGTTCCACGCCACTTTCGGATGTGGATCGCGTAGCGGTGTCCAGTGGGGCCACGCCGCAGCCGCTCTACGGGTATCCGTACTTGGGCTGTCAGCGGTGGCGCCCCGCCGCTGCCTATCGGCCCCTCTGCAAGGACCATCACGGAGACCATCTGCCCGGCTTTGATGTCTCCCGGGCTCTTCTTTGGAAATGCCACAGTCATCGCCATCCCGAGTGCGGACCCCAACACACCGCAGCGGTTGCGCTGCTTAGGCCAGTATGGGGGCCCTCAAACGCGGAGGCAATAATCCGGCAACGGCTAGAGAACTGCCCTCTGCAGGGAACGTGCGGCGTCGATGGTTGCCTGTCCCAGTACCCGGGTGCCCTGATACAGCACGACGGTCTGGCCAGGCGCCACTCCCCGCAGGGGTTCGGTCAGGGTGACCACGAGTTCGGCCCGCTCAATACCCTCTTCATCGGCAACCGGCTCAATGTGTGCACGGGCAGGAACGGGGTCGCCATGTGCCCGCACCTGGGCGTGGCACTCGAATTCCGCACCTGTCCCAACCTCGGAGATGGGCAAACCAGCCCAGGACACCTTGATTCCGCGGATTTCATCGATGGCAAGGAGCGCTTCCGGCCCCACAACAACCTTGTTTTCCTTTGGCCGGATTTCCAGGACGAACCGGGGCTTGCCATCGGAGGCCGGGGTGCCCAGCTTCAGTCCTCGGCGCTGGCCGACGGTGAAGGCGTTTGCACCCGGGTGCTCGCCTACCTTCGTGCCAGTTTCGTCCACGATGTCGCCGGTTGTCATTTCGATTTTCTCGGCCAGCCAGCCACGCGTATCTCCATCGGAGATGAAGCAAATATCGTGGCTGTCAGGCTTATTTGCCACCGACAAACCCCGCCTTTCGGCCTCGGCCCTTACCTCGGCCTTGGAGGGAGTGTCCGCCAGCGGGAACATGGAGTGCTTAAGCTGCTCGTGGGTCAGGACGCCCAGGACATAGCTTTGGTCCTTGGCCCAGTCTGCCGCACGATGCAGTTCGCGATTGCCGTCGGCGTCTTCGATTACTTTGGCGTAATGCCCGGTGCAGACAGCATCAAAGCCAAGGGCAATGGCCTTTTCCAGCAAGGCAGCAAACTTAATGCGCTCGTTGCAACGCATGCAGGGATTCGGCGTGCGCCCGGCAGCATATTCGTCAATGAAGTCCTGGACGACATCTTCCTTGAAGCGTTCGGAGAAGTCCCACACGTAGTAAGGAATCCCCAGGACATCACAGGCGCGCCATGCATCGCGGGAGTCTTCAATGGTGCAGCAGCCCCGGCTTCCGGTACGAAGGGTGCCGGGCATGCGCGACAACGCAAGGTGGACTCCGACGACGTCGTGTCCGGCCTCGACGGCGCGGGCGGCGGCCACGGCGGAGTCGACTCCGCCGCTCATTGCTGCAAGTACTCGCATGCTGGCTTTCCGTGTTTTAGGGGTTTTTGGATAGTGATTCCGGCTGAGGCGAGCCGGCACGCCCAACTATTCTAGCTCCCGCACCAATGCCCGCGCTAAATCCCTTGACTGGGCATAGGACCAAATCTAAAGTCAAAGTAAGTTGTTTTAGAAAAAGCCAAGACTGAGGTGGGCTGAAATGACACATGAGCGAATGGTCATCGCCGGCGGCGGCCTGGCTGGCGCGACCACAGCAAAAACCCTTCGATCAGAGGCCTTCGCTGGGCCAATCACCCTCCTGGCATCCGAGGAGCGGATCCCGTACCTTCGGCCACCTCTGTCCAAGGAGTTCCTTCTGGGCAAGGCCGACGAGGATAGCGTCCCGGTGGTGCCGGCCGGCTGGTACGAAGAAAACGACGTCGAACTCCTCCTGGGCAACCCCGCGGTGGGCATCGATGCCAGGAACCGAACCGTAACCCTCAAGGACGGGCGAACCCTTGACTACGCCAAGCTGCTGATAGCCACCGGGGCGCAGCCTCGGCACATCCCGCTTCCCGGCATTGACCTGGAAGGCGTGCTGACTTTCAGGACCTTTGAGGACAGCCTGCGCCTGCAGTCCCTGCTCAGGGACGGAGGCAAGCATGTGGTCATGGTCGGTTCCGGGTGGATCGGCATGGAACTTGCTGCGGCTGCCCGCAGCTACGGCAATGATGTGGTCCTGCTCGGCTTGGAAGAAATCCCCCTCAGTGCCGCCATCGGCCCTGAACTCGGCAACTACTTCCGGGCACTCCACGAAGAGAACGGCGTCAGCTTCAGGCTGCCCGCGAGCGCTGCTGCCATCGAGGGGAACGATGGCCATGCCTCCGCAGTGCGAACCAACACGGGAGAAGTCCTTCCCGCGGATATCGTCATCATCGCAGTGGGTGTAGTGCCTGACACATCATTGGCAGAAACAGCAGGGCTGAGCCTGGACAACGGAGTTCTGGTGGATTCCGCCCTACGCAGCAGCGCCCCGGACATCCTGGCAGCAGGTGACGTTGCCAACGCCCTGCATCCCTTCACCGGAGAGCATCATCGCAGCGAGCACTGGGCGAATGCACTTAACGGCGGCAAAGTGGCCGCCAAGACGATGCTGGACCAAAATGCCGCCCTGGATGTTGTCCCCTATTTCTATACGGACCAGTTCACGCTCAGCATGGAGTACTCGGGTTTCCCTTCGCTGACCTCCGGCGTTGAGCCCGTAATTCGTGGGTCGATCGATGAGGGCAGTTTCATCGCGTTCTGGATGCGCGATGGCCAGAAGAAGCAGGGCGAAGTGGTGGCCGGCATGAGCGTGAATATCCGCCGCGTGCAGAAGCCGATCAAGGCGCTGATTTCCGGCCGGGTCCCCGTGGACGTAGCCCGGCTGACAAGTCCCGACGTCCCCCTTGAGGAACTGTTGCCCCACGACTGATTTTTACCCTGGACTTTTGCCCGGAACGATTCCCGGGTTAAAACTCTCCTGCTTAAAACTCCGCAGCGCCGCGCCGCGCTACCGTGGCCGCTGTCTGGATGCTGGATTCATGACCGGCCATGCCTGCTTGACGAGCCCGTGAACAAGCTTCGGGCAGCGCCTTAAGCAGGGCATCGACGTCGGCATCGGTTGAGCTGTGCCCCAGGGTGAAGCGTTGAGCACCACGGGCAGTATCTTCATCCAGCCCCATGGCCAGCAGGACGTGGGAGGGACGGGGCACCCCTGCTGTACAGGCCGAACCGGTGGATGACTCAACCCCTGCGAGATCGAGAAGGAACAGCAGAGAATCTCCCTCGCAACCGGGAAAAGTAAAGTGGGCGTTGCCGGGCAGCCGATCGTCCCCGGGTGCCCCACGGAGCACCGCGTCCGGCACGGCATCCCGAACCCCGGCAATGAGACGGTCCCGCAGCCTGCTGATGCGCTCGCCCTCCGCGTCCAGATTGGCCGTAACGGCCTCCGCAGCTGCGGCGAAGGCGGCAATGGCCGGCGTGTCCAGTGTTCCCGAGCGCACATCGCGCTCCTGCCCGCCGCCGTGTTGAACCGGCGTCAACTTGATCGCCCGCCCGAGGAACAACGCGCCGACTCCGACGGGTCCGCCGAGTTTATGCCCCGATACTGACATCGCAGCGAGCCCGGAAGCCCGGAAGTCGACCGGAACGGACCCGAACGCCTGGACAGCATCCGAATGCACGGGAATCCCATATCGGCTGGCCAGCTCTACGATCTCAGCAACGGGCTGAATGGTGCCCACTTCGTTATTGGCCCACATCACCGTGACAAGCGCAACGGACTCGGGGTCGCGCTCCAGTTCGCGCTGCACGGCGTCGAGCCGCACCGCCCCTTCTGCATCGACGGGCAGCCACACGGCCTCGGCTCCCTCATGACGCTCAAGCCACTCCACCGTGTCCATGACCGCGTGATGTTCGACGGCGGAACACAGGATCCGGGTTCGGCGAGGGTTTTCGTCATGGCGGGCCCAGAAAAGGCCCTTTACGGCCAGGTTGTCGGCCTCAGTCCCACCCGAGGTGAAAATTACCTCGGACGGGTGGGCTCCAGCGGCCGCCGCCAACGTTTCGCGCGCATCTTCCACCGCGCGCCTTGCCCGACGCCCGGCTCCATGGAGGGAGGACGGGTTGCCGGTTCGCGCCAGCTCGCGCGTCATGACAGCAAGGGCTTGGGCTGACATGGGAGTGGTGGCGGCGTGGTCGAGGTATACAGGCACGTTGTAATTCTACCGGCGCCGTAATTCCATCGACGGCGTCAGCGCTAGGTCTTGGGGGCAGATTTTGGGGTCAGGCCTGGGGTCAGGTTTTGGGGCCCGGTTCCAGGCTGCCAATCCGGGCACAGCAATGACCAGGGCCAGGTTCCGGAAGGACGTTGTCAGCACTTAGACCGGATGCGGTGGCCGCGCCCTTGAGGAACGCGCCATTCATGGCGCAGACCACCTCCTGGTGATCCTGCGAAAGCCGATGGAACGGACAGTTAAGCAGCCGGTATCCTCCGGCGTCATCAGCGGTTGGCTCATAGCCTAGGTCCGCCAAAGCACCCAGGAAATCGCCGGGCCGGCCGGCTTCCTGGCCCTTGCGGATTGCAACATCCATCAAAGCGTCCCGCACGGGCACCTCCCCTGTCAGGGAACGCGTGATAGCTGTAGCCATCAGATCCCCGGCGAGATCGTACTGGCGCTCAGGGACAGAGGCAACAACCTCATCCATGGCCGGGCGGTAGAGCTTGGCGGGCCGGCCGGAACCGGGCCCGGCTTTGTCGGAGGACTTTCTGAACTCCACTTGCAGGACGCCATCCTTCACCAACCGATCCAAATGGAAAGAGGCCGTGCTTCGGGGAATGCCGAGAGCACGAGCCGCTTCGTCCCGGCCTACGGCGTCTGCAGCACCGCGCACGTAGGCAAACAACACCCGGCGGTTGTCGTCGTCCAAAGAGGCGATCGCCGAAATCCTTTGGAGCCAAGAGTGTCGTGCAGTGGTCATACAGTCAGAATATCTCTAAAAACAAGATTCGTTGCTTAATCTTCGATAGAGATCTAAAATCAAGATACCTATTTTTAGAAAGGAATGCGTCATGGAAGCCGCGACCACCCACATGAGCCCCAAGTCCAGCCACAGCGACCTCCGGGACCCTTCCCGGCAGGCCTTTGTCCTCCTGAGGACGGTCTTCACGATTGCCCCGATCATTTCCGGGCTCGACAAATTCAGCAACCTCTTGGTGGACTGGACCGTCTACTTGGCGCCCGCAGCCACCGCCGTGGTACCTGTTTCAGCCCAGACCTTCATGTACGGCGTGGGAGTCATCGAAGTTATTGCCGGCATCCTGGTCGCCCTGCGTCCGCGCTGGGGATCCCTCATTGTCGCCGCCTGGCTGCTCGGCATCATCGTCAACCTGTTGGTGCTTGGCTCGTTCTTCGACGTCGCACTGAGGGACTTCGGCCTGCTGGTTGGAGCTCTCGCGTTGAACCGCCTGGCCACCGCGTTCAAGAAATAACACAGCGTTCAAGAAATAAAACTCAGGCTGGTGGGACCACAGCCAACTGGGACTGGACCTCAGCCCTGGCCTTGGCCAGGGTCCCACTATCAGGACAAGCAACCGATACATACACAGAGGAAGCCGGGCTGCTGAAAAGCCTGGCGAGGACCAAGGCAGCGGTGCCACTCGAAGCCGGAGCTGATTCCAAGGCCAATAATTCCACGCGGTGCTCCGGCTTGTCGGAGTCCTGGCCCCAGCGCAATGAGGCCGGCGTTAGCTTGTCCGCAGCGATGCCCGGATCCAAGTAGCGGAACAGTTCCTTTGTGGACGCGGCGTCATCGCCCGGCACCACCAATGGTCCCTGGTTAACGCTGACCCGGACAACCACCATGCACCCATCTGTCTTCGCGTACCGGGTTTCACCTTGCAAGCCGGAGTGCACCACGGACCATCCCGGTGCCTCTTCCAGGCGGCTGGACACTGCTACCGGATCTCCAGGCACCAAAGAGCCTCCCGCACTCAAGGGCAGATCCTTCGCGGCGAGAGCCTCAGCATCGTGTCCGGGCGTGATGGTTGGGGTGGACAGCGTCGACTCGGAAGGTGAAGGCTTCGGTACTGCCGGATCAGGCACGTTCACACTGCATCCGGCAAGCAGTGCACCCAAGGCACCCAAAGCAGCCACGGCCGCCAAACCGGGCATGGCGCCCACCGTCGCCGGGACCTGCCGTCGTCCAACACCCTGTGTCATCGGAGATCCTTTCTTTTGCTGGCGAGTCTTTTGCTGGGGAGCCGCTTCTGCCGCCATCGAGTCTAACCGCCCGCAACAGCGGTTCAACTAAGCAAGGACGCGGAGACCCCCTGGCACAACCTGAACCTCCACAGGCAGTCTGCCCACGCGCTCGCCGTCGGCGTAGGCCACCACACCTTTTGCCTCCAGCCGCACCTTCCGTACCCGGCGGATCTCCACGGCCGGATGGCCAAGGTGTTTGCCGGCGAAAACCTTGGGAAACACTGCCAGGAAATTCAGTCGCGATAACGGCTTGACCATAAACAAATCCAGCCACCCGTCGTCGGGCAAAGCATCGGGCGTAATTCTCATCCCGCCGCCGATCGATTGGCCGTTCGCCACCGAAATCAGCAACGCTGGCTGGCGCCACTCCTCGCCGTCGGCCGTCACTGTGTATTCGAGACGCCGGAAGGAACCGAGTTCCCGGAGCATCGCCAGGTTGTAACGGCTCTTTCCCTTGGGCCAACGCCAGGAGTTCGCCCTCTCATTGACGGCAGCGTCAAATCCAGCAGACAGAACCCCCGCAAAATAGGTGCTTCGCCCGCCGGCGGTGACGCGTCCGGCGTCGATCTTCCGCCCGCCGGATACCATTGCCGCCAGCAAGCGATCGCAGGCCGCCTTTGTGTCCGTGAGTGGCAAGCCCAGCAGCCTGGCAACATCGTTGCCAGTGCCAGCGGGAACAATTCCCAGCGGAATGTCCTTTCCGGCGAGCGCATTGACACCCAAATGGACCATGCCGTCCCCGCCCACCACAACCAGCGCACTGACGCCTGAAGTTAAGGCCTCATCAACCAGGGTCCGGAGGTCGTCATAGCTTCCCGCTTCCAGCACGACGACGTCACAACCCCCGGCGCGAAGGCAGGCTGCGGCCTCGTCCCCGGCAAGTCCGTGACGGCCGAACGATGCTGTTGGATTTATGGCAAGGGCGATCTTCTGCGCCGAGTGGGTGGGATTCTTGGGCGCCGGAGGATTCACCTGCTGAATTATGCCAGCCGGGAACCACCGCGCCCGCTGCCGACGTTCTCATAGTGGCTGGATAAACTGGCCATGCCGCCCCACCAATGGAGCGGACCACCATCCTAGAGAAGGGCCTGTGCTTGGCCGAGGGCAGCAGTTCCCACTATCAGGTTCTTCGCGTGTCCGTCACTGCGACGGACAAGGAGATCAAGGTGGCATATCGGAAGGCCGCCCGGAAGGCCCACCCCGATCACGGCGGCGAGGCCGAAATGTTCCGCCGTGTAACGCTCGCGTATGAGACCCTGATCGATCCGAAGCGTCGGGCCGAGTATGACCGGAGGTATGCCAGCGGCACTTCCGTCCGCACGCAAGCGCGTCCGGGCGACTACACAGGCGCGCCTGCGCCGGGTCCGGCGACCAGCGCAGGGGTCAAGCGTCCGCAAGCCCCGCGCAACACGGCCGGCGATCCGCCCGTTTACGTTCCCGCCTTTGATGACCCTCTTGAGGTTCCCCTCATTTCGAAGGCAGAAGCTGCCCAACAAGTCCATGGCTTGCCCCGAAAGCGCGGCATTTTCGGAGCCGAAGCCCGCATCCAACGCGAGATGCGCACTGTTCAACTCATCAGCAGGCAGGTCCTGCCTGCCATCCCCGCCGCACGGCTTATCAACGGGCTCCGCTCCCCCTCTGACAACAACCACATCGACCACGCTGTCCTTTCCGGCTACCGGCTGGCGTTGGTTGGTTCCATGCTGTTGCCCAAGGGCGCCTACGCATGGGACGGCAATTCGTTGCGCCACGGCGGTCGGTCGGTGGCTCCGCCGCAGCTCGCCCACATCGTCCGCCACATGCAGGACATCTTCCCCGAGTTGAACGTCACCGGCTGGGTGGTCCTGCACAGTCCTGACGGCAACCTGCACGAACCAGTCATTGACCAGTACGGCAAAGGGCAGTCCAGCCATAACGCGGTTGAGGTAGTCAATGGCGCAGGATTGGTCCGCGGTTTGAAGCAGTTCCTTGGTTCAGGACCAGCACCCAACACCGTCGTGGTTCCAGTTCTTGCCCGCTTGCTCCGCGGCATGCACTGACATCTTGCTTTCGCCGGCACTGGTTGAGTCAGCATGAAGCCGGTGCGATGGGACTGGCTGGGACGGGACTGGCTAGGATGGGACGGTGTTCCGCATCCTCTTCCACACTCCAGAAATCCCGGGCAATACGGGCAACGCCATTCGTTTGGCCGCCATCACCGGCGCCGAACTCCATCTGGTGGAGCCTCTGGGCTTTGACTTTTCCGATGCCAAGCTGCGCCGGGCGGGCCTGGACTACCACGACCTCGCCGTCGTCACGGTCCATAAAGACATCAATGCGGCCTGGGCCGCCCTGCAGCCTGGGCGTGTGTTTGCGTTTACGTCCGACGGCGAAACGTCCTACACGGATATCAACTACCGTGAGGGTGACGTACTGATGTTCGGCCCTGAATCTGTCGGCCTCCCGGATTGGCTGAAGAAGGATCCGCACGTCACTGCCCGGGTGCGGCTCCCGATGCGGCCTTCCCTCCGTTCACTGAATCTGGCAAACGCCGCGTCCATTGCCGTTTTCGAAGCCTGGCGCCAGAACGGATTTGCCGGCGCCAAGGTGTAGCCCATCCGCGGCGCCCGCAGCTGCGAATAACCTATGCAGGATCAATTCCTGCTTTGGACATTCGATGAGGGAGCCGACGTGAGTGCGCTGGAGGCCCTGGTGGTGGCGGCAACCCGCTGCACGGCCGTGCGCACAACGCCGCGCCCTCGGGCTGCGGGTTTCAAACCGCACGACTTATGCTGGACAGTGATGGACATCCCCAACAATCCCGGTCCCCCGGTCGTCGAGACTTCGGGCACGGCGACAGACCTGAACCAGCAGCTCACCCGCCTGCTTGAATTGATTGCTGCGGGCGATCAGGTGGCGTTCGCCGAGTTTTATCGGCTGACCTCCAGACGCGTCTTTGGCATGGCCAGGCGCGTCCTGATCGATTCCGAGCTGAGCGAAGACGCCACGCAGGAAGTCTTCATCCAGGTCTGGCAGGGCGCCGCCAGGTTCGATCGCGCGTCCGGCAGCCCCATGGCTTGGCTGATGACCATCGCTCACCGCCGTGCCATCGACCGCGTCCGTGCCGTGCAGGCAGCTACGGACCGCGAAGCCCGATACGGCGCGGCAAGCCAGGACCCTGATCGCGACGTCGTATCCGAGGAAGCCGACTCGAACTTTGAGGCCGAGGCCGTCAGCCGGTGCCTTGGCACGTTGACGGATACCCAGCGCGAATCGGTCCGCCTTGCCTATTACGGTGGGCTCACTTACAGGGAGGTTGCGGAGCACCTTGGTGCCGCGGTCCCTACCATCAAGTCCCGCATCCGCGATGGACTACTGCGTTTGAAGACCTGCTTGGGGGTGGGCTGAAATGAGCGAAAACAACGGTGGAGGATTTGTCCGCAGAATGTTCGCCAATGACATCGCAACCGACTTGGCCGAGGGCCGTGTCCTCGAACTCGCGGAAATCTATGCATTGGACGCGGTCACTGAATCCGAACGTGCCCTGATTGACGATTACGTCAAGGACGCTCCGGAAGGTCCAGCGTTCCAGGAGCGGGTCCGCCAGGCCCGCGAGGCCCTGGTGGTAGGTTTCGCTCCTGAAGAAGAGCCTCCCGCTGCCGTCTTCGCCAACATCATGGACCGGATCAACCGGGAATCTGCCATGGACTCCCCCGCAACGCCCGGCATTAATGCAAAGCCGGAGCCCGTCGTCGACGAACTGGCACTCGCCAGAACCAAGCGCGGAGAACGCCGCGGCCTCGGGCGCGGACGCGCGTGGCTGGTGGGCGCAGCGGCTGCTGCCGTCATCGCCTTGGGTGGCGTGGGTGTAGGCGCGTACGTAGCCGGCCAGAATGATCCCGTGAACCAGGTCCTGCAGGCCCAGGACGTCCAGAAGAAGACGGCCCAGGTTCCCGGAGGCGGCACGGCAACCATTTCAGCTTCCTCCGCCAAGGACTCCTTTGTGGTGTTGATGGACGGCGTTGCCCCGGCCCCCGACGGTAAGGTCTACCAGTTGTGGACGTTGCCCAAGGATGGGTCAGCCCCCGTGCCGCAGGGCACTATGGACGCCGAGACGTTGTCCAAGCCAGCGGTGGTGAAGGGATTGTCCTCAGCTTCCTCAGTAGCCATTACGGTGGAACCCGCCGGCGGATCAAGCTCACCCACGCAGCCGCCTGTGTTGGTGGTTCCGCTGAGCGCCTGATGTCAGCCAAGCCTGGCGTCAATGCTTAAAGCCGACGGCGGCCGCGCACCTTCCGTGAGAAAGGTGCGCGGCCGCCGTCGTTCTTGCCTGCAGTTGACCGGCAGCTACAACACGAGCGACAACAGCATCACGAAGCCAAAGCCAACCAGGGAGATCAAGGTCTCCATGACGGACCAGGTCTTGAAGGTCTGACCGACCGTCAGACCGAAGAGCTCCTTGACCAGCCAGAAACCGGCATCATTCACGTGCGAAAGGAACAATGAGCCTGCACCGATCGCCAAGGCGAGCAGTGCCGCGTGCGTCGGGGTCAAACTGCTGGCCAGGGGCGCGACAATGCCCGCAGCAGTAACCGTTGCAACGGTTGCCGAGCCCGTGGCGAGGCGGAGCGCCACCGCCACAATAAAGCCCAGCACGAGGACGGACATGTTGGCCCCTTCGGCCCACTTCTTGACGGCGTCGCCCACACCGGCGCCAATCAGTGTCTGCTTGAAACCACCGCCAGCCCCAACAATCAGAAGGATCGCTGCGATCGGGCCAAGGCTGTCGCCCAGCTTGGCAGTGATCTTGCTGCCGGTGAATCCCACTGCATACCCGAAGCTCACAATGGCAGCGAGTACCGCCAAAGTCATGGCGACCAGGGGCTGACCCACGAAATCGAAGAAGATCCTGATCATCGGAGCGGTTGCCGCGTCCGGCCAGATGATGTCACCCAAAGCTTTAAGCAGCATGAGGACTACCGGGAAGATGATGGTCAGCAGCGTCACCAGGAACGAGGGCTGGCGCTTGACGTCGCTAAGGTCCGCGCGGTGTTTAGTGTCGATGCCACCCGCTACGGCGGGAGCGTCCACCGGAACCCAACGCGCAGCCAGCCGGGAGAAAAGCGGTCCACAAATGATGACCGTGGGAATGGCCACGAGGATGCCCAGGCCCAGTGTTGTTCCCAGTTCGGCTTTCACAGCGCTGATGGCAATCAGGGGTCCCGGGTGCGGGGGCACCAGGCCATGGAGCACAGAAAGGCCCGCCAAAGCCGGTATCGCGATGCGCATGAGCTTCATCCCGGATCTCTGCGTCACAAGGACGATCACAGGAAGCAGGAGCACAAGACCGATTTCGAAGAACATCGGCAGGCCGATGATCACTGCCACAAGCGTGATCATCCAGACGATCTTGTTGCCGGTGGCCTTGGCCAACAAGGTGTCCACTACCCGGTTGGCTCCACCGGAGTCCGCGAGCAACTTGCCTAGCATTGCGCCCAAGGCAATCAGGAGGCCGACTTCCTTGAGGACGCCGCCAACTCCGTCCTCGAAGTTGGTAATGACCTTGCCCAGTTCCACGCCTGAGGCGAGGCCGACAAACGCCGAGCCCAGCACCAGCGCCAGGAATGGGTGGAGTTTCAGCTTGGCGATCAGAACCACGATCAGCGCAATACCCAACGCCGCCACCACAAGGAGTTGGGTGTCGTGCGCGGACCACTCCTGTACCTGTGTGGACGTTTCCAGTGCGATCATGACGCTGCCGCTTCGGTACCGGCACCCAGGGGACGCAAGCCGAGCCGATCGATGACTTCGTCCGCCTCTTCAGCAGGCGAGGCCGAAACACACAGCGAGATGTAGTTCTCGTCTTCCGTGGGTTCCTCAAGTGCTTCAAACTGGGACTCCAGGAGCGACGGCGGCATGAAGTGGCCGTGCCGCGACGCCAGCCGGTCCGAGATCTTATCTTTGCTCCCTTGCAGGAAAACGAAGACAACGCCTTCGCCCCGGAGCACGTCGCGGTACTTCTTCTTCAATGCCGAGCACGTGATGATGGCCGGTGTACCGGCATCTGTATGTTCCCGGATCCACTGGGCAATGATGCCAAGCCAAGGCCACCGGTCCTCATCGCTGAGGGCCTGCCCCGAGTGCATCTTGGCCACATTCGCTTCAGGATGGAGATCGTCGCCTTCGGCGAGATCCCATCCAAGCTTTCCGGCCAGAACGCCGGCTACAGTCGACTTGCCCGAACCGGAGACTCCCATAATCACCAGTACGGGTTGCTGTGCAGTCTTCGCCATCAAAGTCTGCCTTCCTCGAATAAATATGATTTAACCGAGGTCCAGCATATGACACGGGTTACATATCGGCAATGTCAGAAGCCGGCGATAGTACTGGATCCATTGACGGACACCACGTGGAAACTCTCAGCACTGGCCCCGGCAGGAAGCCCTGCACGCGCACCGTTGGCCATCAACATGCCACGGACCACGCGCTCCATCCCCTCGATGTCCGGGTGCTGGCTGGCGTGGATCCGGATCGCATCGAGCTTGGCATCAACATGCTTGGTGACATCCACGAAATGGTTCTCACGGTCCTCAGGACTGGAGATAAACCAGAGCCAGGGCAGCTTGTAGGCTGCCAATCCGGCCTCGGCCAACTCAGGATAGGCAAAGGGATTCTCCACGGCAGGATAAACCGCCCGGGTCACGGCTTCCCCTGCTGCGAGGTGGTCGGGGTGGCTCTTCTGAAGGCGGTCCCAGTTCCGTTCCGGGTGCATGGTTAACACGATGTCCGGGCGGATTTCCCGGATGAGCTTCACAACCTGCTTGATGACGTTGTGTGTCGGCTCGAGGTAGCCATCGTGTTCGTGCAGGTAACGGATGTCTTTGACTCCCACCAACTCTGCCGCGCGTTGCTGTTCCGTGGCACGGAGTTCGATAATGCGTTCCCGGTCTACGGGATCAAACCCGCCGGCGTCGCCGTCAGTCATGATGCAGTAGGTGACCTGTACGCCAGCAGCAGTCCACGCAGCTATGGTTCCTGCAGCTCCGAAGTCGATGTCGTCAGGATGGGCAGTAAAACAAAGCACCCGCTCAACACGCTCCGTGGAGGCGTTGAACGGGCTCTTTGCTGACGAAACGCCAGAAGTCAAAGGGATCAGCCTTTCCGCTTTTTGATCTCAGCTGTTGCCTGCGGCACAACCTTGAACAGATCGCCGATGATGCCGAAGTCCGCGATCTCAAAGACAGGAGACTCTGCATCCTTGTTGATGGCCACAATGACCTTGGACGTCTGCATTCCAGCCTTTTGCTGGATTGCCCCTGAGATACCTGCCGAAATATAGAGCTGAGGAGAGACAGTCACACCGGTTTGGCCCACTTGCGCGTCGTGCCCAATCCACCCAGCATCGGTTGCTGCCCGCGAAGCACCAACCGCAGCACCAAGGGCATCGGCGAGTTCTTCCAGCGGGCCAAAGTCGCCATCGACGCCCCGCCCGCCGGCCACAACGATCCGGGCCTCGCTGAGGTCGGGCCGGCCACTGGCGGGCTTCTCCGTGCGGGAGGAGATCCGGGCCGCATACGCTGCAGCATCTGCGGGAACCTCAACCTTCGCTGTCGCGGGAGCTGTGACTGTGCCTGCCGGCTCTGGTTCCACGATGTTCGCTTTTACGGAAAAGACCGACACCGGAGTGGCGGCCTTCGCCGTGGTGTTGTACGAACCCGCGAGGACCGACTTGTGGGCGGTGCCGTCCGCATCCAGACCAACAACGTCCGTGATGACTCCGGCGTTGAGCTTAATGCCGAGTCGTCCCGCGATCTCTTTGCCCTCGGGCGAGTTTTCGATCAGGACAGCGTTGGCGCCTGAAGTCGCCACTGCAGCCGCGAGGTACGCGGCCTTCGGCGCAATCAGGTAGTCGTCCAGGTCCGCCACAGAGGGCTGGTAGATCGTCGCCACGCCATAGGCACCCAAGGTGGCCGCGACGTCGTCGGTCAATTCACCGTTGATCGCGACGGCGGTCTCCCCCAGCTTCCGCGCAAGGGTCAGGAGTTCCAAGCTGCTCTTCTTGAGCGCAGCCCCGGGGTTGTCAATGAAAACAAGTGCATTTGCCATGGTTGGAGTCCTTTAGAGCAGCTTCTGCGCGGCCAGGAAGTCGACGAGCTTGATGCCGGCGTCGCCCTCGTCGGTGATGATCGTACCTGCGGTCCTGGGCGGGCGGGCAGCTGCAGACTCCACAACCGTCCACGAGCCTGCCTGGCCTACCTCGGAAGGATCGACACCGATATCGGCAAGTGACAACGAGGCAATCTTCTTCTTCTTGGCTGCCAGGATTCCCTTGAAGTTGGGGTACCTCGGTTCATTGATCTGGTCTGTGACCGAGACGAGCGCTGGGAGCTGCGCTTCAACTGTTTCCGAGTGGGAGCCGGCGTCGCGACGTGCTACCACGGTTCCGCCGTTAACCTCGAGGCTGGAAGCAAACGTAAGCTGCGGGAGCGACAACCGCTCGGCCAGCTGAGCCGGGATGAGCGAGGTCTCGCCGTCCGTGGAAGCCATGCCGGTCAGGACCAGGTCCACCGGGCGTCCATCTGCGGAGAGATGGCGGATGGTGGCCGCAAGCGCCAACGATGTCGCAGCGGCGTCCGAACCGGCCAACGCGTCATCGCTGAGGTGGACCCCGGAGTAGGCGCCAATCTGCAACGACTTCTTGACTGCGTTTACGGCACCGGAGGGCCCCATGCTGAGGGCAATGACCTCGTTGCCGGCTTTGGCTCCGCCACGCTCTTCAGCCAGCTGCAGTGCTGCCTCAAGCGCGTACTCGTCAAGTTCGGACAAGATGCTCTCATCGCGGTCAGTTGTGTTGCCGGGTCCGGTGATGTGCCGGTCGAACTGCGCGTCCGGGACGTGCTTGACCAGAACGACAATCTTCAATGTCTCTTCCACTGTCTTCGAAGCAGCCTTCCATGCTTGTGGACGGCCAACCGCAGGAGCGTGGCCGTGAATTGCCCAGCGCGTGGGCTTCCCCTAGCTAAGCATATTGCCCGCAGAAACCCGCAGAAAAACGATTGTGCGTTAACGCCTGTTTCATCCGCCACGGCAACTGCGGGCACAGACCGACGGCGGGCCACACCGATGAGGTGCCGCCCGCCGTCGTCCGCTGTGCCAGCAGGTTCCTGCTATCGCAGTGGTTCCTGCTGTTGGGGTTGTTACTGCTGTGCGGCGTCCAAAGTAACTTCTACTTCCTGCGACTGGCCGTTGCGCTGGATAGTTACCTTGACCTTGGCACCGGCGGACTGTTCGCGGACCGCCGCGGTCAACTGATTGGGGTCCGTCACCTGGTAGTCACCAAACTTGGTGACGACGTCGCCAACCTTGATGCCGGCCTTCGCCGCGGCCGAACCCGTTGTCACCGAAGCCACTTCGGCTCCAACGGAGAATCCGGAGTCGCTGCCCGTGGACGACTTCGATCGTACAGAGACACCAAACTGGCCATGGCTTGCCTTACCGGTATCGATAATTTCCTGCGCAACGCGCTTGGCGTGATTGATCGGGATACTGAAGCCCACACCGATGTTTCCAGTAGAGGAATCCGCTGTGCCGCTGCCGGCGGAAGCAATAGCCACATTGACGCCGATGATCTCGCCCTTGCTGTTTACCAGCGCGCCACCGGAATTGCCGGGGTTGATGGCCGCGTCAGTCTGGATCACGTTGATCGAGATGGAGCCCTCGTTGGCACTGGGCTGGCTCTGGCCGCCACCTGGAGGTGCGAACTGGAAGCCTTGGTCACCGCCCTGGGAATCGTCAGTGCCTTCCTTTGGGGCGGCCGAGGAGGCAACGCTGATGGTGCGGTTCAGCGTGGAGACGATACCGTCCGTCACCGTGCCCGTCAGGCCAAGCGGCGAACCAATCGCGACGGCGGTGTCGCCCACGTTGATTTTCGAGGAATCCCCGAGCGTGGCCGGCACCAAACCGGAAGTATTGTCCACCTTGATAACTGCAAGGTCCGAGAGCGGATCAGTTCCAACGACCTTGGCCTTGAGGACCTTTCCGTCACTGGTACGGACCTCGATGGCAGCACTGGATGTTGCACCATCCAGCGTGACGACGTGGGTGTTGGTCAGGATGTGGCCTTGGTCATCGATAATGATGCCGGACCCTGTTCCGCCCTCGTTTCCACTCGTTGCCTTGATGGTGACCACGCTCGGCGACGCCTTGGCTGCTGCTGCCGTGATGACGTTGACATCGTCCTTGTTGTTCACGATCACCGTGCTGGACTGGCCGCCACTTGAGGCGGCCGGTGCCGGGTTGTCCAAAAGGACAGTGCTGCCTGCGACCACACCGCCACCTACGAGGCCGGCGGCAAGGATGCTGGCAATGAGCGTTCCGATGCCGAATGCCGGCTTGCGCTTGGTGCCAACGGAGGACTGCTGGCCCGGAGCGCTGTGGAGGTTCGGGTTCCCAGGATTGGTCCCTCCGCCGTAAAACGGCTGGTGCTGCGGGTAGTTGGGACGCTGCCCCGGGTCCTGGTGCTGGGGACCGCCGTAGTACTGCGGCTGACCGGTGCTTCCATGGGAACCCGGGTTGCCTTCAGGGCGCGTGGTGGGCTGGGGTTGGGTGTTGGGATGCACCTCTTGGTTTGCGTTGGTGTGAGGTGACGATTGGGCAGGCGGCTGAAAGGCCGGCAGCGGAGTCGTTGCATGCGTACCGGTTCCCTGCCCGGAGTTCCAACCAGGCTGCTGAGCGTGCTGCTGCGTCGGCTGCTGTGGCTGCTGGTGGCTGGCAGCGGCGTCAGGCCTCGCAGCGGGATCCCGCGGCTCGGACGGATCACGGTTCTCTGGTGCGGTGCCCTGCGCTGGGTTCTCCGTCATGGGTCTTCCTTTCATCCTTGTCTTCCATAACTATGGCCCTTCTTACTGGAACAAAATCGGACGTTCGCTGGGAGCTTCCTGAAAGCCAAAGGGTATGGTGCAGCAGAGCCGCATGGCGGGCCAACACAACCGACACAAAGAGCCTCAACGCGCGGGCATCGCGTGTTTCTCCTGTGTTTCGCTGGTGGCATATTCAAGGCTGTGGACGGGGTATGGGGTGCACCATAGAATCAAGTGGAATTGCCACAGCGACCTGCGGCTTTACAAACCATGCGTGGGGGCGCTGAGCATTCTGTGACGATTGGTTCGCCTTGTTCCAGTCGCAGACGTGCTGAAGGGTTGCACATGCGGTCAATAGTGAAACGTGTACTCGCCGTGATTGGCGTGGCTGGAATGTTGGCCCTCCCGGCCGGCGCCGCCTGGGCTGCAGATCCGGTGACCATACCGTCAGGCCAAAACATCGTGGATGATGCCAATGTCCTGGGCAGCCGCAAGGGTGAAGTCCAGGAAGCCATCCAGAAGACTCTCAAGGACCACAAGTACAACCTGTACGTGGTCACGGTGAACTCCTTCGAGAACCCTTCATCGCCCGCGGAATGGGTTAAGGCCGTTGCCACCAAGAGGGGCATGGGCAAGGCCGATGCCATTCTGGCCATTTCCACTGCTGGTCAGTACAACTTCACCCTGAACTCAGGGAGTTCCATTTACTCCAAGCAGTCCAACATCGCGCAGAACGCCGTTGTTGCCAACCTTGCCGGCGGTAAAAAAGACTATGCCCAGGCAGCGATTGACACAGCAGCAGCCATTGGAGACGCGGCCGGCGGTGGAAGCGGTACCGTGCCAAGCGGCAACGGCGGTGTGGGGGTCCTCGTCGGAGTTGGCGTAGTAGCAGCAGGCGGTGCGGCCACCTATCTCTACCTGCGAAATCGACGCAAGAAGGTTGGCCAGGCATCCAGTGCCAGCTACGGTCCCCAAGGAGAAGAGCTTGACCCTCTAGCCGCCCTGAGCATTCCGGAGCTGCGTCAGAAGAGCGGCTCGTTGCTGATCGAGGCCGATGACGCCATCAAGTCCAGCGAACAGGAACTCGGGTTCGCCCAGGCCCAATACGGCGATTCGGCGATCGGCAACTTCACCAAGGCCCTGCAGGAAGCCAAAGCCCACATGACCGAATCGTTTAAGTTGCAACAGCAGCTGGACGACCATATCCCGGACACCGAGGAACAACAACGGACGTGGCTCGGAGAGATTATTCGCCGTTCAGAGGCAGCCCTCGCATCACTGCGCGACCAGAAAGCGGACTTCGACTCCCTTCGTGAACTCGAGAAGAAGGCGCCGCAGGCCTTGGCCACTGTCACGGCAGGCGCCCGGGAGGCCGACTCCAGGATCGCCACCGCAGAGCAATCCCTTGAGGGCCTCCGCAGTAAGTACGCCGAATCTGCGTTGACGCAGGTCTCAGACAACATCCTGCAGGCGAAGGAACGCCTTGCGTTCGTGCAGAACGCTGCCACCACCGCCCAGGAAAAACTGGCTGCCGGCGAAAACAGCCTGGCTGCCGTAGCTGTTCGCGCTGCCGAAGAGAGCCTGCACCAGACGAACGTCCTGATCGATGCGATCTCCAAGACTGCAGGCAGCCTTGACGAGGCACGCGCCTCTCTGGAAAGCGCGGTTGCGGAGACCAGCCAGGATCTCGCGCAGGCCAGGGCCATGATCCAGTCGGGTGAACATCCTGAACTCGCTGGCCCGGTGGCTGGTGTGGAGGCGGCCCTGGGTCAAGTCAAGACTGAAATCCAAGGTGGGAAGATCGACCCCATTGCTACGTTGACCCGCGTTGAAACAGCGCACCAGGCGCTCGATCAGTCGCTGTCCGGCATCAGGGACCAACAGGAACAAGCACGCCGCGCACAAGCGTCCTTGCAGCAAACCATCATGGCGGCACAGGCCCAGATCAGTGCAACCTCGGATTACATCACGGCCCGTCGCGGCGGCGTTGGGACGGAGGCCCGCACCAGGCTCGCCGAGGCCCAGCGCAATCTCGACTACGCTTTGTCGATCTCGCGCAATGACCCGGTGACGGCTCTGACCTACGCCCAGCAGGCCCACTCACTCGCCGCACAGGCAGCACAGCTGGCGCAGGCCGACGTCGACCACTTTGGCTACGCCGATCAAGGCTACGGCCGGGGTGGCATGTTCGGCGGTGGCGGAGGAGGTGGCGGCCTTGGAGGCGCAATCCTCGGCGGCATCCTCATCAACTCCATCTTCAACAGCGGTGGCGGCGGCTGGGGCGGCGGCCACAGCGACGGCGGTGGCGGCGGCGGATTCTTCGGCGGCGACTCCGGCGGCGGCGACTGGGGCGGCGGTGGAGGCGACTTCGGTGGCGGCGACTCCGGAAGTTTCTAGCCCCACAGTTTAAATGGGGTCCATGCCCCATCTAGGAGCGGTACAACAACTGATCACTGATTTCAGTGGCTTCCACTGAGCAGGACGAAAGGCAACACCATGGTTAAGCAGTCCATTTTCGGTCGGATCTCACAGCTCGCCAAAGCAAACATCAACGCTTTGCTGGACCAGGCTGAGGACCCGCAGAAGATGCTGGACCAGATGGTCCGCGACTACACGAACAACATTGCTGAGGCCGAGTCCGCAGTGGCTCAGACCATCGGGAACCTCCGCATGCTGCAGGCCGACTACAACGAGGACGTCAAGAACGCCCAGGACTGGGGCAACAAAGCCCTTGCCGCGTCACGCAAGGCCGACGAATACCGTGCTGCCGGTGATACCGAGGACGCCACGAAATTCGACAACCTGGCCAAGGTTGCCATCCAGCGCCAAATGACGGCAGAGTCCGAAGCCAGGGCCGCCGAGCCAAGCATTGCGTCCCAGACCGAGGTTGTGGACAAGCTCAAGAGCGGGCTTGACCAAATGAAGAACAAGCTCAACCAACTCACTGCGAAACGCAATGAACTCGTGGCCCGTTCCAAGACCGCTGCTGCGCAGTCGCAGGTGCACGATGCCCTGAAGAGCATCGACATCATGGACCCCACCAGTGAAGTTGGCCGCTTCGAAGAGAAGATTCGCCGCGAGGAGGCCAAGGTCCTGGGCCAGCAGGAACTTGCTGCATCCAGCTTGGATGCCCAGTTCAACCAGCTGGAAGACCTTGGGGAGCAGACAGAAATTGAGGCGCGTCTTGCGGCCCTGAAGTCCGGCGGCAGCAAGCCTGCCATCGGGGCCGGCGCCCCTGCATCCAGCGGCGCAACCATCGACGAAACCGACTTCGACAAGCTCTGACCATGTAGGGCGTGGCAGCCCTCTGATGTTGGCTGAACCGATGTTGGCTGAAGCATGAGAAATGGCCGGATCCCTCTTGGGGATCCGGCCATTCTCGTTCTCTGAGGGCAACCCTGCCTAGAGCGAGGAGGGCTCCAACGGATCCTGGCCGGGACTGACATCTGTGGCCACTTCAGCACGAATTTCGAAACCCTTTGGGTGGAAATATGTCACAGTGCATTCAAGGACTTCACCGTGCGCTCCCAGTGTGGTCCTTTCCAAGCGCGGGACCATGGGGAATTCGCGGACATTCAGGGCATCGGCGAGGTGCTCCGGCGGGGCATGCATCGTGACGGTGATTTCAGCACGCTGGAGGGGCTTGGATGTCCGGTCCTGGATCACCTGGTAGATGGAATTGCGCTCGGCGTCCGCGAGGCTGATGTGACGGCCAATGTGCGAGGGAATGAAGATTTCCGCAATGGCGTAGGGCCAACCGCCGTTTGAATAGGAACGACGGATCACGAGGACAAGATTGTCATCGGACACCAGCTTGGCTGGCACCGACCTGTCCTTCTCCATCCATTTGTATTCAATCAGGCCTTTGACAGTCTTCATTCCTGCTGCTGTGAACGTCTCCATGAAGGGCGCCAAGCGGTTCAGCATTCGGACCGGACGCTGGGCCATGACGAAAGTGCCCTTGCCTTGCCGGCGAACAAGCAGCCCCTTCACGACGAGGGTTTCTATCGCCTTGCGGACCGTAGTACGACTGATCCCGTACTCGTCCATCAACGATTCTTCGGTCGGGATCCGTGCGCCCGGTTCCAACCTGCTGACTTGATCAGTCAGTACGTCTGCAACCTGCTGGTACACCGCTACGGGACTGTTCCTCTGCAGGGCCTGTCGATCCAGGCCCTGGTTGTAGTCTTCCTTGACCATCCGGCCTTCCCATCCATTCCCGGCATACAGCCGTTCCGGATTTGATGCTAGCACCGGCATCCGATGCTAGCAGCGGCACTGCGGGGGGCTGGTGCAGCACAAAACAAAAGGTCCGAATCAGTGATAACTGATCCGGACCTTTTCTCCAGTTGCGGGGACAGGATTTGAACCTGTGACCTCTGGGTTATGAGCCCAGCGAGCTACCGAACTGCTCCACCCCGCGTCGCAAGAACAACTCTACCGCACCAGGCAGGGTGCTTATGACCATAGTGAGGTGAAGGTGCTGCAGATCACGGCACTGAGGGTTGGCCGGCAAATCGTCGCGCCGGGGTTTGCGGCGGAATCGACCGTCCTGGGTCGCACCCTCAAGATCTGCTGCCGCCCAGTGAGAGCCGCGCTAACTCCTGCCCGGTCCGGAGGTACACGCCATGAGAAGCGGATGGGACAGGGAGGCCGATGGGACAGGAAAGCGGATGGGACGGGCTGAAGGTGCGGGGCTGAAACGCTGGTCCCTCAATCAACTGATCCCAACGTCCGGGGAAAACAAAAGATCCGGATCAGTGAATACTGATCCGGATCTTTTCTCCAGTTGCGGGGACAGGATTTGAACCTGTGACCTCTGGGTTATGAGCCCAGCGAGCTACCGAACTGCTCCACCCCGCGTCGCAAGAACAACATTACCGTCCGGTGAATGGCAGACCAAATCCTGGCGACGTGATGTGCATCTCCCCCATCAATATCGCTCAATTGGACTCCCAGCAGCCTGCTTCCCCAAGGATTTTCTGCAAAGCAAAAGGGCCGTTGTCCGCTCCAGGAGGAGAGGACAACGGCCCTTCTAATCAGGCGGTGTCAACCATTCACCGGGTACTAGCTGCTCGGTGAAGGCGACGGTGTGGCGCTTGGTGTAGCACTGGGTGTCGCTGTCGGTTCCGGCGTGATGCCGAGACGGGTCTCGGCGTCGATCGCCCTCTTGAGAGCGTCGGAGAGCTTGGTCTGCTGTTGGCCGTAGCCGGCAAAGTCTCCCTTGGCCAGAGCTGCCTGGCCATCCACGATTGCCTTATTGGCGTCGTCCAGAGCCGCCTTGAGATCAGCTTTGGCGTCGGTCGGGCCGGCAGGAGGCGTTGTGGTCCCAGGCGGCGTTGCGGGCGTCTGGCCATTGTTGTCGGAGTCGCCAGCCTTGGCACCGGAGTTACCGCCGAACAATTGGTCCAGAGCCGCATCCAAGGTAGCTGCAAAGCCGATCTTGTCGCCGAAGGCCACGAGGACCCGCTGCAAGGTGGGGTAAGAGGTCTCGCCTGTTGACTTCAGGTAGACGGGCTGTACATAAAGTAGGCCGCCGCCAACGGGCAGGGTCAGCAGGTTGCCGTTCAGAACGTCCGAAGCGCCCTGACGCAGCAAGTTCAGCGCCTGGGAGACTGTGGGATCCGAGTTGAACTTGTTCTGCGCCTGGCCGGGGCCAGGAACCTGGGTGTCCGTTGGAAGCTGCAACAGCCTTAGCTTGCCGTAGCTGTCCGCCTTAACACCCTTGACGTTTCCGGCATCTGAATCTGCGGCCAGGAATCCGTAGAGGATATTCCTTGCGTTCCCGTTGACTGTTTGCGGAATGAAGGAAGACGTCAGCTGGAACGCAGGCTTGTCTTGGTCAGGCATCTGCAAGGACATGTAAAACGGCGGCTGCTTGACGGCTTCCGAGACCGTGGGGTCGTTCGGAACACTCCACGCATCGTTGTTCTGGTAGAAGTTGTCAGGGTTCGTGACGTGATAGCGACCCAGAAGTTCACGCTGGACCTTGAAAAGGTCCTCGGGGTAACGGACGTGGCTCATGAGGTCGCCAGACATCTCTGTGTAGGGCTTGATCGTGGTGGGGAACACCTTCTGCCAAGCCTTCAGCAGAGGATCGTGGTCGTCCCAGGCATAGAGCGTGACTGAACCGTCGTATGCATCAACCGTGGCCTTGACCGAGTTGCGGATGTAATTCACTGAGCTGTTGGGCAGGGTCACCGTCCGGCCTGCACTGGTCTGCGAATCAACAGTTGCGTTCTGCAACTGCTGGGGTTGGGAGTACGGGAAGTACTGGCTGGTGGTGTAACCGTCAACGATCCACTTCACGCGGCCATCGACGACGGCCGGATAGGCATTGCCATCAACCGTCAGGTATGGGGCGAGCTTCTCAACCCGTTCACGCGGATTGCGGTCGTAGAGAATCTGGGATTTCTCATTCACACCGTCAGACAGCAACAAGTCCGAGGAC
This sequence comes from Arthrobacter sp. 21a14, assembly GCA_050627125.1. Lineage (GTDB taxonomy): Bacteria > Actinomycetota > Actinomycetes > Actinomycetales > Micrococcaceae > Arthrobacter. The sequence goes on from CP192487.1 coordinate 4,257,028, forward strand.
TGGAATTTGATGGAGTACAGAATGCGGTTGAGCCAGTTGCCTACGACGGGACCGCCGTTCCCGGTGAAGGTGTACTGGGTTTCTCCCCCGCCTTCGCGTCCCGCTGGGCGGTCCTGTTCGCGATGCTGGGCACCCTCGGGAGCTCCAACGATCGAATATTCGGGCGAGTTCTCACCGAAATAGATGCGTGGTTCGTACGAGGTGTCGTTGCCGAGAACGCCATTGGATGGAATGCCTGATTGCAGGAATTCCGGCTTGCCATCAACCGTGAATTTGTTGCCCTTCGCTGCGACCACACCGTAGCCGTGCGTATAAACAATGTGCCGGTTGACCCAGGTCTGCTGGTTTGCGCTCAGGCCGTCGGGGTTCAGCTCACGAACAGCGATGACGGTGTCCTGCACTTTGCCATCCACCGTGTAGCGGTCCACGTTCAGTGTTTGAGGGAACTGGTAGTACGGACGGTACTGCTCAAGCTGGGCGAACGCCGAGGAGATGAGGTTCGGATCCAGCAGGCGGATGTTGGCCGCGGTCTGGGCGTCTTTTGCCAAAGCTCCGCTTGTGGCCGTTGTTGTGGCGTTATAGGCGGAGACATCAATCTTGTCCAGGCCGTAGGCGGCCCTGGTCATCTTGATATTGCGGTCAATAAACTCCCTTTCCAGGGTGTTCTCCGAGGGACGCACCTGGAACTGCTGGATAACCCATGGGTAGACGCCACCAGCCAGGATGGCCGTGATGATCAGCATCGCTGTACCGATCACGGGCAGGCGCCAGCGGCCGATAACCGCAGCAATGATAAAGAGAATCGCAACCAGGCCAGCGGCAACCGCCAGGATGGCCTTGGTGGGCACAACGGCATTGACGTCCGTATACAGGGCACCCGCCCACCGTCCGGATGAGCTCTGCACTGTGGAGTACCTGTCCAGCCAGAAATTCACGCCAAGCAGCAACAGGAAGAATGCACCCGTTACGGCAATGTGGATCTGGGCGGCACGGCTGGTGAATACACCACGCTCCATGAGCCGGATGCTTCCGTAGAGGTAATGCGTGAGGATGCCCGCAATGCCAGCCACTACGGCGATGCTGATGAGGAATCCGGTAACAAAGCCAAGGAACGGAAGCGACATCAGGTAGAAGCTGATGTCCAGGTTGAACAACGGATCCGTTTGGCCGAAGGGTTCCTGGTTGAAGAAGAGGAGGACCTTCTGCCACTGGCTTGCCGCGGCGCTGCCGGCAAAGAGCCCGAACAGGATGGGCAGGCCCACCATTACGACCCGGCGGACAGGCTCAAGCTGGGCCTGGTAGCGGTTGAGGTTGTCACGTGACTCAGCATCCGGAGCGTAGACAGGCCGGGCGTGGTACGCGATCCTGATGGCGAAGTAGACGGCAGCGAACATCATGGCGAAACCGACCAGGAAAGTGACGATCCTGGCGAGGTTCTCGCGGACATAAACTTCGAAGAAGCCGAGCTGCTGGTACCAGAGGACGTCTGTCCACACATTGGCGAAGAAAATGAATCCAACGACGGCCACTGCCACGACGATGAGTGTCGGAGTCAGGGCACCTCGTCTCAGCGGCGATCTTCCGGGCGGGTTGGAGCTGGCGGGACGGGACAAACTCTGTACCTCATTGGTGGTCGTCAGTTAAAAGTCGGTGTGCGCGTGTTCGACGATCTCTGCCCCTGGGCGATGGCGGAGTCCGTCATATATGCCACGAGTGGCGGTGGAGCTAAGTTCCACCGTCAGTCTAGTTGTTGGTGCAGGTGGGAAGGCCCGCCGTGTCCTGTCCTGAACCGAGTCGTTCCACCGCCGCAGTTGCATCGGCCAAGGTTTCCACCTTTACCACCTGCAGGCCATCAGGAATGTGCCCTACGACGTCGGCGCAATTCGCGGCCGGAGCCAGGAACATGGTGGCTCCATGCTGACGCGCTCCAATCATCTTCTGCGCAATGCCGCCGATGGCTCCCACTGCCCCATCAGCGGTGATGGTTCCGGTACCTGCCACATGCTTTCCCCCTGTGAGGTCCCCTGGCGTGAGATTGTCCACGATGCCCAGGGCAAACATCATTCCGGCGCTCGGACCGCCCACATTGTCCAAGGAAATCTTCACGTCAAACGGGAAGGTGAAGTCGCTGCCCAGGAGGATGCCCAGGACATAGCGGCCAGCGGGATTCTTCGTGGGCGTTATGGTTTCCGTGACTGCGGAACCGTTCCTGTCCACGACGAGGACCGCCGGGGCGCCGTTTCCGGCTGCCAGTTCAGCCTGGACCATGCTGAGGGAGGAGATTGGCTTTCCGTTAATGGAGGTCAGCCGGTCGCCCTCCTGGAGTTTCCCCACTGAAGGAGACGGATCCGAGAGGCCCGCCACCTTGAGCCTCTGTTCAAAGGGGATGTCCAACTGCCGCAGCGCTGCGGCAACAGCGTTTTCCTGGGAAGTCTCCATGGCAATTTCGCCTTGCTGGACCGTCTCCTCCGCTGTGGTGCCTTTGGGATAGATCAATTCCTCGGGATAAACGGCCTTCGATTTGTCCAACCAGGCCCGAAAGACCTCGAAAATCGTTGCAGGAGTCTTCGGCCCGCCCGCCATCACCACCGTCGTCAGGTCCAGGTTCCCCTTGGCCGGGAAAGACTCATGTCCCGAAATGCTGATGACCGGTTTGTCCCCATCCTGCCCCAACGTATTAAAGGTCGGTCCGGCAGACTCAACAACGTAGGGAACCGGCAAAGCAGCCGCCCCGATCCCAAGTCCCAGTGCCAGCAGGCCCGAAACCACCATGATCATGTACCGGCCGCTGCCGGGAGGTTCCGGCGATTCCGGGGAGGAATCGGCGTCGTGCGTCTGACGCGGGTCGAGCGAGCCCTCCGGGCTGGGCGAAGTAAGCATTGAGGCCTCTCTTTACCGGCACTGAGCGACCGGCATTTTGGCTCCTGCCGCTGGCCGCGGCGACGGGCACATACCAAACATCCACATTACGCGGTCGGAGGTAGTGGGGATGCTTTGCCTACAGCGAACGACGCCGCGCACAGGCAGACAGCCTTCCCACTGCGCGGTACGGTGAAAGTGATCACCAGCCAGTTCGACGATCGGCGGCACCATGACTTCCAATCCCAACAACCCGTCAGATGACGATGAGACGCCCAAGGACCCGCTGGCGGAAATGCTGCAGAACCTGATGGGCGGCCAGGGCATGGGCAACATCGATCCCGCCGAACTGGCCAAGGCCGCAGGGCTGCCCAACGATCCCCAGCTCCTGCAGCAAATGTTCGCACAGGTCCAGGCCATGATGAGCTCAACGTCCGAGGGCCCGGTGAACTGGCAACTGGCCCATGAGAACGCAAGGCGCGTTGCGGCATCCGGGAGCGATCCCTCGGTGAACGCCCAGCAGGCCCGGGACATCGATGAAGCACTCCGGCTCGCAGAACTATGGCTGGATCCGGTAACAGATCTTTCCGCTACGGGACTTATCGGCCGTGCGTGGTCCCGCGCGGAATGGGTTGAAGCAACGCTTGGAACGTGGAAGCGGCTGACTGAGCCAGTTGCCAACAGCATCGCCAATGCCTTGTCCAACGCATTGACCCAGCAGATGCCCGAGGAAATGAAGTCCATGATGGGTGGGGCCTCGTCAATGCTCCAGAACATGGGCGGCGCCATTTTTGGGATGCAATTGGGCCAGGCGATTGGCGCGCTCTCGGCTGAGGTAGTCAGCTCCACGGACATTGGTGTTCCCTTGGCTGACCTGGAAATGGCTCTGCTCCCCGCCAACGTCGCCAAGTTCGGCGAAGGACTCAGCCTCCCCGAAAATGATGTCCGGCTCTTCCTCGCCGTCCGCGAGGCAGCCCACGCCCGGTTGTTCGTGCAGGTTCCGTGGCTTCGCGGCCACTTGCTCGGCGCCATTGAAGCCTATGCACGAGGCATCCACATTGACATGTCCCGAATCGAGGATCTCGCGCGGGATCTTGATCCCGGCAATCCTGAAGGAATCCAGGAAGCCTTGTCCCAGGGTGTCTTCACTCCGGAGCGGACGCCGGTGCAGACCGCCGCCCTTGAAAAGCTCGAAACGGCGCTTGCGCTCGTGGAGGGATGGGTGGATGAACTCACCGCAGAAGCCACGGACAAGGTACTACCCTCGGCGACCGCCCTGCGCGAAACTGTCCGTCGTCGCCGTGCCACTGGCGGCCCTGCCGAACATGCTTTCTCTTCGCTTGTGGGGCTGGAACTGCGCCCCCGGAGGCTTCGGGAGGCCGCTACCCTCTGGGCAACCCTGAAAGCAGAACGCGGTATTGCCGGCAGGGATGCCATTTGGCACCACCCTGACCTGTTGCCTACGGGAGAAGACCTGGACGATCCCAAGGGCTTCTCTGAACGCCGCAGGCTCGCCGAGGCGAGCGACACCGAAGTTGACGATGCTCTGCAGAAGCTGTTGAGCGGTGGCTACGATGAGCCTGGGGACGCCGCATCTGAGGATGAAGGCTCCCAGGACGAAGGCTCCCAGGACGACACCGGGCCTGACTCGGGCAGCACAGACCCGAAGTCACCATCCACATAATGTCAGCAATGGTCGCCATGGATTTCATGGCGATCATTGTCCGTCTCTAGCCCGTTGCGTCCGCGTCCGCGCCCGTTCCAGCAGATTGGTTGGCGTCCCCGCTCATCCCACGGGACGTCGCGAACGCGACCCCCTCCAAGAATGCTTTGGCGCGCTGTGTCTCCGGGTAGGCCTCCAGCAAGCGCCAAAACTGCGCGTTGTGTCCAGCTACCAACAAGTGGGCAAGTTCGTGCAGGAGGACGTAATCGATCACCCACTGGGGCATCGCCTGAAGCTTGTTTGAAAGCCGGATGGTTCCATCCGCTGGAGTAGCCGAGCCCCACCGTGAGTTCTGGTTCGTCACCCAGCGGACCGACGTCGGAACCGCCCGTCCTCCAAGGTAGGTCCGCGAAAGATGCCCTGCATGCTGGGCAAGTGCCTCATCCGTGGCAGGCCTGCGCCGATCTGTTTTACCCGCCCGGCGCTCACCTTGCTTCTGCAGCTTCGCAAGCATGCGCCGTACCCACTCGCGCTCCTGCGATTTGGTAAAGCTTGCCGGAATCGCGACAACGGCATTACCGTCTTCCCAAAACGCAGCTACCGTTCGTCGGCGCCGGGCTGAGCGCCTGACGACTACCGGAGCGCCGTCGTCGGTGAGCATCGGAACGTCGGCCTGCCCGGCTATTGAGCGCGGCATCAGAGGTTGGTGCTCTCTGCGAGGACGGCGAGGACGGCTTCTCCGTAGCGCTCCAGTTTGGAGGGCCCTACCCCCGCCAGTCCGGCCAATTCCTCCAGCGACGCCGGCCGGGCTTCGGCTATTGCGGTTAATGTGGCATCAGTGAAGACAACGTAGGCGGGAACGTCGGCAGATTGCGCTTCATCGCGCCGCCACTGCCTCAAGGCGTCGAAGGTCTGTTCCTCGTAGGTGGGCGGGCATTGGTTGCAGCGACCCACCTTTCTCTCGGCTCCGGAGGCAAGCATGCTTCCACATACCCTGCACGACGCCGGCGCGGCAGCTTTGCGGCGCGTGGAACCTGCCCGACTCCTGGCGTTCGCGGACGCCACCGAGTCAGGCCGGAGTCCATCGAGGAAGCGGGAGGGCTTGCGGTTGGCGCGACCACCCGGAGTACGCGCAGAGGACCACGACAGGTTCAGATGCTCACGCGCACGGGTGATCCCGACGTAGAGCAGCCGGCGTTCTTCGTCCACATCCTCCGGCGTGTCAGCGAAGGAGATCGGCATGAGTCCTTCGCTGAGGCCCACCAGGAACACGGCATCCCATTCAAGGCCCTTTGCCGAGTGAAGGGAGGCAAGCGTCACACCCTGAACTGTGGGAGCATGCTGGGCCACCGAACGTTCCTGGAGCTCGTTGACGAACTCAGCCAACGTGAAAGACTCTCCGCGGGTGACTGACAACTCATCAGCCAAGGCCACCAGGGCTGCCAGCGATTCCCAACGCTCGCGAAGGGCTCCCCCGCTGTGCGGCGCGGCTTCGCTGTAGCCAAGCGAGGCAACAATGTCACGGACAATCTGGCCCAAGGGCTCCGGAGGGCCTTCCGCCACAGCCCTGGTTGCAGCCCTCAACTGCAGGATGGCATCCCGGACCTCCTTGCGCGCGAAGAACCTCTCTCCGCCGCGAAGCTGGTAACCGATCCCAGCCGACGCCAACGCTTGCTCGTAAGCTTCGGATTGCCCGTTGGTGCGGAACAGTATGGCGATCTCGCTCGCCTTGACTCCCGTGTTGAGTAGCTCCTGGATTCTGCCGGCAACGACCGCGGCCTCCGCTTCGTCGTCCGGACATTCCATGAACCGAGGCTGCGGGCCGGCCGGCCTTTGGGCGACAAGCTTGAGCGGAGGCGCCCACGCAGCATCGGCAACCGGTCCGCCACTTCGCCGGGACCCGAGGAGATCATTGGCCAGCTTAACGACCTGCGGCGTGGACCTGTAGTCGCGGATGAGCTTGACCACGGTGGCACCTGGGTAGTGTGCCTTGAAATTCAAGAGGTGCTTGGGCGAGGCCCCCGTAAAGGAGTAGATGGTCTGACTGGCATCGCCCACCACGCACAATTCGTCACGGCCACCCAGCCAGAGATCCAGGAGCCGCTGCTGAAGCGGGGAGACGTCCTGGTACTCGTCGACGACGAAGTGGCGGTATTGCTCCCTGACGGTCGCTGCCACCTTGGGATCCTCTTGGAGGATACCAACGGTAATCAACAGGACGTCTTCGAAGTCAATGACGTTGCGGTCAGTCTTAATATCCTCGTACGCCTGAAACACCCTGGACACAGCCGTGAGGTCGAAGCCACCCGGAGTCCCGCGTCCTTGTGCATTCTCCAGGTAGTTGGCAGGTGTGAGCATAGAGACTTTTGCCCACTCAATCTCTGCAGCCAAGTCCCTGATGGACGCGCGATCAGTGCTGAGGCGAAGCCTGCGTGAGGCCTCAGCGATCATGTTCGCCTTGTGGTCCAGCAGGCTGGGCAGGGTGCCGCCGATCGCCTGAGGCCAGAAGAACTGTAATTGCCTCAGAGCCGCAGCGTGGAATGTCCGTGCTTGGACATTGGCCACGCCAAGATCCCGAAGCCTGCTACGCATTTCGGCCGCCGCCCTGGCCGTGAAAGTCACGGCCAGCAGCCTCTGTGGTGAATACACCCCCGAGTGCACTCCATAGGCGATGCGGTGCGTGATGGCGCGGGTCTTGCCTGTGCCTGCACCTGCAAGTACGCACAGGGGGCCGGTCAGAGTGCTGGCTACTTCACGTTGCTCATCATCCAGGCCGCTGAGGATTCGCTCCTCAAGTGAGCCCCCGACGTCGAAAATTCCTCCTGTCACGGCTGGAGGTCTTCGATGACGCCGCCGTACCAATGCTCAATCAACGAGCGCGCAATCGACAGGCGCGTGGAGATGGTGATCTCGCCACTCAACACGGCCTCCTGCAACTCTTCCCGGCTGAACCACCGCGCGCGGGTGACCTCGACGCCGTCGGGGCGGGCAACGGCGTCGTTCGTTATTGCCGTAAAGCCCAACATGAGCGAGGCCGGGAAGGGCCACGACTGCGAACCGAGATACTGGCACGCAGTAACGCGGACACCTACTTCCTCGCCGATTTCGCGGACAACAGCCTGCTCAAGCGATTCCCCGGGTTCAACAAATCCAGCAAGGGTGGAGTAGTTCCTGGCGTCGGCAGGCCCGCCGCCACCCAAGAGAATCCTGCCGTCAGGGCCGACCACCGTAACGATGATCGCCGGGTCAGTGCGCGGATAGTGCTCAGAGTTGTCCTTGGGACACCGCCGCACCCAGCCCCCGGTTTCGATACCAGTTGGCGTGCCGCACTGCGGGCAATGCGTATGCGTCGCGTGCCAGTTGGAGATGGCACTGGCTTCGATGAACAAGGCGGTGTCAGTAGCATCGAGACGTCCGGCAACTTCCCGGAACCCGGCCCACTGCGCATCGGAAGGGATCAGGGCTGTCCCCGGCACGGGCGGCTCAGCAACTGTAAACAGCAAAACAGGCGTACCCTCGGCCACGGAAGAAGGCTGCAAGGTGGTGCCCAGGTAGATAGCAGTCAGGGCGCCAGCTTTTGCTTCGCCGAGGGCAGCCCACAGAGGACCAGCGTCCCCGAACCAGAGGCCGTCCCTGCTCACCAGCGCCTTGCGTTGGGAAATGACCATAGCCTTGGCCTTGCCGGAGACGATGAGGTCCTCAACCATGCCAGGCTTCATGCGCTCACTGGAGCCTCGGTCCACCAACGCCGGGCGCACTGGAAGAACAGTTTCCATCAAGTGGTTGGCCAGCGCCGGAGACTCCGCATAACTCATGTATCTACCGTACTGATTCGCACCGACAAAGAACATTTGGATCGGCCGCTTGTGCATATCGCAGCATTGCCGGCCGCTGAACTGACCGATGATCCACTTAGGCCTTGTTTTCGTGCGGATCTGAAGACTCGCCGCACTGCATCATGGCCATGGGCGCCACTCAATCTACCGTGGAAGACGTGAGAAGAACACCGCTCGAACTGGCCGCTGTAGCAACCGCGGCGGTGCCCGGACTGGCACCGACGGCTACAGCCTATTCCCCCGACGACGACGCCGACTTCGATTCGGCGTTGTTGCTCGACGCGGAAGGCAAGCGCTGGCGCGTCCGTTCGCCGCGCCATCCCGAGGCCAGTACCCGCCTCGAAACGGAATTCATGGTCCTGCGGGCCTTCGCGCCCGCCATCCGTGCCGAGCTTCCTTTCCATGTGCCAACCGTCGCCGGTACAGTCCGGCAGGGCGCCCTCACAACGTTCGTGTACGCCCATCTGCAGGGTTCCACACTGTCCATTGACGAGCTATCCGCTGGCAGCCCGGCTTTGGCCCGTGATATTGGCAATGCCCTTGCCGCCATCCACGACCTCCCCCTGGCACTGGTCAACAACGCAGATCTGCCCAGCTACTCGGCCAACGAGTTTCGGCAGCGCAAGCTCAACGAATTGGACCAGGCGGCCACTACCGGCAAGATTCCTGCCATTTTGCTGCGGCGCTGGGAACATGCCCTTGAGGACGTCGCACTCTGGCGCTTCAACCCCTCGGTGGTCCATGGGGATCTTCATGAAGACAACCTGATGGTCCAGGACGATACCGTCACCGCCTTGACAGGATGGACCGATCTCCGCATCGGTGATCCCGCAGATGATTTCGCCTGGCTGGTGGCGTCCAACGAATCCTCGTTCGTTGAGGCCGTGCTGAGCCGGTATACCGAGGCGCGCCGGGACACGCCTGACGCCCATCTGCTTCGACGGGCCGCTTTGCTGGCTGAATTCGCGTTGGCGCAGTACCTGGTGAAGGCAATGGCCGTTGGGCAGGAGGATATGACGTCCGAGGCAGTATCAATGCTGCAGTCCCTCGCGGACGACATCGAAGAGCAAGCGCGGCAGGACGAGGCCGTTCTGGCCGCCGAGCAGGCAGCAGCAGCTGAGGCTGAGGCTGAAAGCGCAGCACTACAGGGTGCGTCGAAGCAACAGGCGAGCACTCAGCAGCCCGCCGTTACAGTCGTGCCGATTCCCGACGCCGGGACTTCAGTCCCAGTGACGCCCCTGCCTTCAACATCTTCTAAGGAAGTCCCCCATGTCGGAGTGCCTGACGCCGAAGCGCCTGGCAAGGAAGCGGCTGGCAAGGAAGCGGCGTCAGACGCGGATGCCGGAACCGCGTCGGACAAGGTGGCAGAAGAATCCACCTCCCGGCCTCAGGATGACGCGTCGACTGCAGCTTTGAATGTTGTCAATGTGACACCGCTGCATGCCGGCGAGCGTTCCTAGACCAGCGCTTCCAGACCCCAGTTTCGGGCCCTGCCTCCAGGACTCCTTCTATTTGGAGCTCCCACCCGTGGGATCGTTGTTGAGGGCCTTGCCGATGATCTGCTCGAGTTCCTCGGCGCTGCCAAGGTCATGCGGGCGCACGACAGCATCCTCCGCGACGTAATAGAACGCCGCGCTGACTTCCTCCAGGGGAACGCCCTTCAACCGCGCCCATGCAAGACGGTACACAGCCAACTGCACGGCTCTCGCTGCGAGCTGTTTGCCTGCAGGCCGGCGACCTGTTTTCCAGTCGATAAGTTGCCAGCGCCCGTCCGCGTCGCGGAAAACGGCGTCGATACGTCCGCGGACCACCACGTCACCGATCCTCGTTTCCACAGGCACTTCCACAAAGGCTGGAGCCCGATGCGCCCACTCGGATTGCTTGAACGCTTCAACCATGTGATCCAAGCCGTACGCTTCGTCAATATGGGCATCCGAGCCAGGTGCTTCGTCGATGTCCAACATGCCGGTTGTTCCGAAGTACTCCTCCACCCAGGCGTGGAAGGCTGTGCCCTTTCGGGCCGAAATGCCTGGTTCCCGTGGCACGGGTCGGCGCAGTTGGGCCAGCACCGCTGCAGGATCTGCGCCAAGGTCAACGAACAGGGACGCCGAGATGTGGCTGGGCAAGTGCACGTCCTGATGAAGCTTTCCCTGGAGCCGGCGATCCAGTAGCAGCTGGGCTTCGTGTGACCATCGCCCCGGGTTGCCTGTCAACGCTTGCGGTGATGCTTGGGAAGCGGATTCCTCCATGAATTCAAGCACCCGGGCTGCAGCCCGGTCCATGGCGGCGCGGCGGCCGGGTACGAGCCTGATGCGGGCTCCGGTACGGGGATCGGACGGGCCTTCGAGTGGATCATACGGAAATTGAGCCACTTCCAACGTTGCTGTGAGCGGACTGCTATCGGGCAGTGATTCTTCGTCTACTGACTCAGGGTGGACCACAACGCTCCGCCCGGCCGCGACGGCGAGGGCGTCCCCGGACGAGGAGGGCACTCCCGCGAGTGGCGCCAGCTCGGAAAGGAACGACGACATCCCTGCCATACCGGACCTGGACCCATTCCACGCGGAGCTGGACACCATCAAAACGAACTTGGCCCGCGTGTAGGCCACGTACGCAAGCCTGCGTTCCTCGGCTTCGCCATGATGTTGAACGTCCGATTTGAAGTCCTTCTCTGCGTCCAGCCAACCCTTTTGGTCCTGATGGTCAAGATCCCACTGCGGCAGATCGGCCCGGTCACCCCGCAACGGCCACGGCAAGGCAGCTGCGCCGCTGCTCCACCGTGAGTCCCTGTTGCTGGGGAAGGAACCCGCGTTGAGCCCGGGGACAAAGACGACGTCCCATTCCAGCCCCTTGGAGGCATGGACTGTCAAGAGTTGGACTGCTTCGCGGTTGGTTTCAAGAGGGGCAATATCCAGGCCACCCTCTTCGGAGGCCGCCGCTTCCAGCCAGGAGAGGAGTGCCAGGAGGTCGATCCGCTGCGAGGTCTGCAGGAATCCGGCGGCTGCGTCCTGGAAGGCATCCAGGTTTCGCCGTGCCTGATGAATGCTCACTCCCGGCTTTGCCGCCACCTCGATATCCAGCAACATGGCACGTTCAACCTCGCCGAGCAGTGTAGTCAGGTCATCCCCGATGTACGTTCGAAGGGAGCGCAATTCCTCCGACAACCTGGTCAATCGTTGCAGGGCTGAAAAGCTCAGCGTTCTCCCATGTCCGGATGTCCAGCCCGGCCGCGGCAGGAAGTCCAGGGCTTCCACGAGGCTTGCGGCGTCAGTGATATCGCTTTCCATCACGACAGCAGCCGGGTCTTCGTCGGCGACCTCAAGAGTGTTGCCAGGTCCTGACCTCCGCTTGGCAAGGAAACGGGACCAATCATTAAAGGCCATAAGGTCCGCTGGTCCAATGCGCCATCGTGCTCCAGCGAGAAGCCGCATCAAAGCATCGGAACGCCCAGGATCAGCCAGAACCCGCAGTGTCGCCACCAAGTCCACTATTTCAGGAGTGTCCAACAGACCGCCGAGGCCGACGATCTCATAGGGAATTCCTTGAAGTTCGAATTCCCTCCGAAGGCATTCCATCTGCGCACGTCGCCGGCACAGAACCGCCATGGTTGGCTTGACCGGAGTACCGTCTTTCTCTTCCTCGAAGACGGTCCTCTGGTACCGCCGGATGTCGCGGGCAATAGCGCCAGCCTCGTCTTCGTCAGTGCCAAAGCGACCGATAACAACGCTGCCTTCGGCCGCGGCCGGACTCGGCACCAGGGGCGGAACAGCAACGCCACTGACATTCCCCCTCTCCCCTGCCGGACCGTCGGTGGCCGCGGCTTTGTTCAACGGGGCCGCAATCGTGTTGGCCGCTTGCAGGATGTTCCGGCCGTTGCGCCAAGCCGTGGTCAGGTAAGACGTTGGGGCCACAGCATAGGCCTCGCCGCCTGACTCTTGATCGTTCTGCCTCACAGGGAACTCCTGCACAAAGTGGAAGAGCTGCCCCGCCGAGGCACCGCGGAATCCGTAGATCGACTGGTTGGGGTCCCCTACCGCGGTAACGGCATGGCCGAGGCCGAAAAGGCGCGAAAACAAGACAAGCTGAGCATGCGATGTGTCTTGGAACTCGTCCAGCAGCACCACCTTGTAGCGTGCCCGCTCAGTGGCCGCAGCCAACGGTATTTCCCGCGAAATACGGGCCGCAAGGGCCACGAGGTCCCCGAAATCCAGCACTCCCCTTTGTCGTTTGGCATCCTGGTACCGGAGAACCATATCTGCGACGCTGGCCCGGGTGCGCAGCATGGCAGCGAGCTCGCCTGCCGCCTGCGTCGGGTTCTTCTTTGCGCCGGCCACATAAGGGAGTTGTTCGAAGGACTGAACGCGCTCCAGCACCCAGTCGCGGACGGTGGCGGGGTCCTGCAAGTGTTCCGCGCACTCGCCGGCGAGCTGGATGACGGCATTGACGAGCGTCGACTTTGCCGCGGTGAAATGCTCATATTCGCCGTCGTAGGCCTCAACAACCTCGCTTGCCAACTGCCACGACTGGGCCCCACCCAGCAGGACGACGTCCCGCTCGATGCCCAACCTCAATCCATAGTCCGAAACGATTCCGCTCGCGTACGAATGGTAGGTGGACACCTTTGGCTCGAGGTCGTCAGCACCCAGAAGCCCCTCCGGGAAGCCGATGCTGCCATCGTCCTCATTCGCTATTCGCTGGAGGGTGGCCAGTTTTGTCCGGATTCTGCTGGCCAGCTCGCCGGCGGCTTTACGGGTAAATGTCACGCCAAGGACCTCCTCCGGCCGGACCCAACCATTGGCCACGAGCCACACCACGCGATCTGCCATGGTGGCGGTCTTTCCCGAGCCCGCGCCGGCAATCACAAGCCGTGGCGTAAGCGAGGAAGCAATGATGCTTGCCTGCTCTGAGGTGGGGTGGTTCTTTTCGCCAAGAATGTCTGCCAACTCCGACGGGGAGAACCTGGGAACAGGCAGCCCGGACTCCACATTCAGGATTCCGGCGTCCCTGGTCTCGGATCCTTCAAGAAGATCGGTAGTCATTCAGTGACCTGCTTTCCTCTGGCGCACAGCGGGCAAATATCGGGTAGACGGCAGCCATGTCCACCGTGTCCCCCTTTGCTCGGATCGTGCCGGGCCTCGAACGTTGCGCCGGCCATGAGTTCAGCGGCCTCGTTGACCAAAGCCTCTGCCCAGTTGTCGTCGGGCTCGAGCGGATCCTGCTGTTGAACCCCGAGGCTTTTGGTCTTGGTTCCCAGCTGTGCAAGGACGGCCCCACCGGGAACAGGGTTGCCGATATCCCCAAGCTTGCCCGCTTCCTCAAATGCACCTTTGAGCACGGCTGCCTGGTACGCCCCCAGCTGAGGGTGCCTGGCTACTTCGGCTTTGCCCGGCTGGCGTTTCCCGGTCTTAAGATCGACGATCACCAAACGGCCTTCGGCGTCGATTTCCAAGCGGTCAACCTGTCCGCGAAGCACAGCGTGCCGAGTGGCGGTGGAATCATCCGCATCCTCATCCAGACGTGCAGACCGTAGGTGGACGTCAGGAAGTTGGACTTCGAAGTCGCGCTCCACCGCCAACAGGCTCCTGCCCTCGCTGCGCATGATAAGTACGTATTGGGCCAATTTACGAACCATCAGTTCCGCGCGCTGGTAATCCAGCTTCCCTTCCCAGTTGTCTTTCATTCCAAGCGTGGGCCAGCGGCGAACGAGTTCCGCAACGTACTGCGCACCTGAAGCGTCCGGCAGCTCTTGTGCAATGGTGTGGACCAGTGTGCCAAGGCTCCGCGCGAAGTCAGTGGCAGCTTCACCCCCTGCCGCTTGCACAAACCAGTCCAGTGGGGACTTGTGGACGGCCTCCACCTTGGATGGCGATACCGATACAGTGCCTCCCGCCGGGACCACCGCTTCCTCGGAGCTCAAGGGAGCCAAACCCCACCAGGTATCCGGATGGGCTCCCGCGACTGGTGGATCAACCGAGGCGAGGCGAGCCAGCACACGCGCTGCTTCGCGCGCGGTCGACGACTCTCCGTTGGCGTCCTGATCATCAACCTGGGCATGCTGTCTCAACTCAGCCACCAGCGCGCGCAGAGTCATCGGACGATCCACCGGGGTGTAGTCGCGCCGGTACTCGCCAGAGGCCAACGGTGCGACGTAATCCAGGAAGGCCGAAGGTTGTTCGTCCTCGGAAGAGACAGCCGTGCAGATGAGGACCTCCCTGGCGCGTGAGACCGCAGTTGAGAAACTCCTGAGCTCGTCGTAGCGAATATCCCTCAGCCTGCTGAGGGGGCCGCGGCCCAGCGCGTAGTCAACTCCATGCTCCACGGCGTCAGCAAACAGGGTACTGCCCAGGAGTTCTCCGCGTAGACGGGTGTTCGGCCAAACACCTTCCTGGAGGCCGGCCACGATCACCACAGGCCATTCGCGGCCCGCAGCGCTGGCGGGAGTCATGATTTCCACGCATTCCTCAAGCTGGGCCCTCGCCGCAAGGGTGTCCATCGGAAGTTCCTGGTTCAACAAGTAATCGAGGAACTGTTCAGGGCCGGAGCCGGGCAGTTGATCCACAAAACGCTCCGCTGTGTGGAACAGCGCCATCATGGCGTCAAGGTCGCGGTCAGCGCGGGCCCCGGCACTCCCTCCTTCCAGCGCGGCGGCAGACCAGCGCGAAGCCAAGCCGGTGGCGTGCCATAGCGCCCAGAGGACGGATTCCGCGTTGGCCCCTGGCTCGGCTGCTGCGGCGGTGCCGGCAGCAATCATCCGTGCAAGTCGTCGGGCAGGGTTGCCTTCAATCCCCAACGAAGTCAGCGCTCCCGGTTCAAGCAACGCCTCCACCAGCAAACCGTCACTGGAACGTCCGCCGCCGCCAAGTAGCTCCTCGCGTCGGAGAGATTGCCGGAGGCGGCGCAGCTCAATGGCGGAGGCTCCACCAATGCGCGAAGTCAGGAGGGAAACAGCGGTTTCAGGAGTGAGCTTGGCCGGATCAAGGATGACGGCGAAGACCTCCAGGAGGGGCCGGACGGCCACCTCATCCCGGACTGCAGAATCAGCCACAGGAACGCGCACGGGAATTCCCTGTCCGTTGAGGTAGCGCTGGAGCTGCGAGATCAATCCACCATTGCGGACAATGACCGCAATATCGCCGAAGTCCCGGCCCTCACGCAACTGCGCTTCCAGAATCCGCTGTGCGACATACCGGAGTTCATGGACGGGAGAAGGCAGCACATGCCCTTCCACCCGCCCGCCGTTGCTGATTTCCTGAACGCCTTCGATGGACTCCGGCTGTTCAAGGCGCCGCGCCCTTTGGCCCCCGGATCGTTGGGAGATACGTGCGGCAACCCTTGTCCAGGCCTGCGCCACCTCGGGGCGATGACGATGCGTGGTCCACAATGGCCGCTCAAGAACCCCGTGCCTTCCTTCCAGAAGCAAGGGCAGCTCAGCGACAAGGTCAGGCCGCGCTCCGCGAAAGCCCTGCACCACCGTGTCAGGCGAATATGTAACCAGGGCGTCCTTGCCCTCGGCAATATCCGCGAGGAGTTCAAACACGGCAGGATTGGATTCCTGGGCATCGTCCACGAGAATCAGCTGCAGCCGGTCACGCTCAGCGGCCAGGAAAGCGGGCGAGTCCTGAAAAATTTGGCGCGCCGTGGTGATGATCCCCGCGGGATCGAAGGCCTCGGGCATTCGGAGGTCCAAAACATCCCGATACTCACTGTAGAGCTCGGCGGCTGCCATCCAATCCGGACGCCCACATTCATAGGCGAGCCCCACCAGGTCCTCTGCAGTGCGGCCGGACTCGATAATGCGATCAAATAATTGGCGGATCTCGTGGCGGAAGCCACGGGTGGGCAGTGCTGCGGAGAGGTCTTCGGGCCAGGGCAACTGATGCCCCGGGCGGGAATGGCCCTCCAGTAACTCCTTGATGATCAGATCCTGTTCCGGTCCGGACAGGAGCTTGGGCGGCCGGGGCAAAGGCAGGACGCCTTCGGCTTTGGCCCGCCGGATGACGTCGAAGGCGTACGACGCCCAAGTGCGTGCCGGCGTCGTGCTGAGGCTTCTGTCCAGGCGACCGGTGAAGGTATCCCGCAAGGCGGCCGCGGCGTGCCGCCCAGGAGCGAGAATAAGTATCCGTTCGGGATCCACGCCGTCTTCATTAACACGGCGGACCGCTGATTCGACCAGCACTGTGGACTTTCCCGTGCCCGGGCCTCCAGGGACCAGGACAGGTCCGCCTCCTTGCCTGACTGACACAACCGCACGCTGGTCCGGAGACAGGTCAGGTGCCGCGTAGTGGATCTCGCGCGGCGGAAGCAGGCGAAGGGCCGCCGGGGCTTGGCGGGTTTTGGTAGCTGATGCGGTCACACAGTCATTTCATCATCGGGCACTGACAAAATATGGAGCTGACGCTCCAACTGGTCCGAGATCACATCAATAAGATCGAAATCAGCATCCGTTGGCGCCCATCGTGCAGTGCCTAGGTCCACGCGCCAGCGGCCCTCACCTGTCCGCAGGAATTCCTCAAAGGCGCCGTGCAACGGCGTGGACTCCAGCACATAATGGCGCAGGGCCTCTGCTTCGTGGCCGGGCGGGGCATCCCCGCTTGCCCGAAGGACACGCCACCAAGCTACGGAACTGCCGTAGTGGCTCATCACCGCGCCCACCTGCCTGGGTCCGCCGGCTCCGAGGAGCTCTGCGACGTCGCCATATGACACGGCCGTGCCGGGCGGAACAAGGTCCACGACAGCCAGTACCGCCGTCACATACTCCATCCGCATGTGCTCCAGCGTAGCCGCAGGAGTGTCGTGCCCAGTACTGTCGGTGCCAGCCGGTAGCGTGAAAACATGAGCTCCTGGAATACCCTCCCCCGCGCTGCCTTCGACCTCGAAACCACTGGGAAGAATTCCCGTTCCGCCCGCATCGTCACGGCTTCAATCACTGTGGTGGATGCGCACGGACAGCTCATCAAAGAGCATGAATGGCTGGCGGACCCCGGGGTGGAAATTCCCCTGGAGGCCAGCGAGGTCCACGGAGTGACTACGGAGAAAGCCCGCGCTGAAGGCCGCCCGGCGGCCGAGGTCACCCGCGAGGTAGCGGCCACTCTTCAGAAATTGTTCGACGACGACACGCCGGTCATTGCATTCAACGCCAGCTACGACTTCACGGTGCTCGCTGCCGAGTCCGCACGGCATGGTGTCCCGCAATTGACCCGTTTCCCGGTGCTGGACCCCTATGTGATGAACAAGCAGGTGGACCGGTACCGCAAGGGCAAGCGCACCTTGACAGCTCTATGCGAGGAATATGGGGTGATTCTGGACAATGCCCACACCTCCGCTGCGGACGCCTTGGCGACGCTGCGCGTTCTGGATGCCATGGCTGGCAAATTCCCCAAGTTGCAAATGCCTGCCTCCAAGCTGCACCATTTGCAGGTGGACTGGGCAGCATCCCAGGCTGCTGACTTCCAGCAGTATCTGCGGCGAAGCAAGCCCACCGCTGTCATCGAAGGCGAGTGGCCCGTGCTGCCGCCCGAGGACGCCAGTCGAGGCGGCTTCTGAGGCAGGCTCCGGCACGGGCGACCCGCAGTTGGGACGCAAGTCACACGAATTCCGAAAGTCCTCGGGCACGAGCGTTGTGCGCAGGGATTCCACCACTTTGCCCATCGCCGGAATAGTTCGGGAGATCAGGCTTCGAAGCAGGAACTTTCTTCGGAAAAAACGAGCCAGAGCAATCAGTTGTTCGATTCACCGCGCTTCAGTGGGCTGGTGACATAATTAAGTTTGGCGGGTTGAAGTCTGCTAGGGCAGCCATCCCCATACTTGCTGCCACGTTCCCCGCCCACCGCGAACGTCTCTGTGACCCGACGAAAGTGATTTCTTCATGAAATTCAAAGCCCTCAAGTGGCTGTCTGCTGCGCCCGTAGCAGCGGCCCTGGTGATCTCCTTGGCAGCATGCGGCGGAGGAACCTCCCAGCCCAGCGGCTCGCCCACCGATGCCCTTGCCGGCAGCGACCAGCAGACGCTGGACAAGTACACCACCGCGGACGTCACGGCGCTGGACAAGATCGACAAGTCCAAGTTGGGCCTCGTCACCGATGGCACCCTGCGTGTCGGCACCCTGTCCGATGCACCGCCGAACATCTTCATCGATCCTTCGGGCAAGTTCACCGGTTATGACAACGAACTCCTTCGCGCCATCGGCGACAAGCTTGGCCTGAAGGTGGAGTTTGCGTCCACTGACTTCTCCGCCCTGCTCTCGCAGGTAGCAAACAAGCAGTTCGACGTCGGATCCTCCTCGATCTCCACCACGGATGCCCGTCGCAAGACAGTCGGCTTCACCAACGGCTACGACTTTGGCTACATGGCCGTCGTAACCAAGAGCGACGCCAAGGTCACCGGCTTCGCCGACCTCAAGGAAGGCGTCCGGATCGGCGTCGTCCAAGGCACCGTTCAGGATGACTATGTCACCAACACGCTCAAGCTCGAGCCCGTGCGTTTCCCTGACTACAACACCGTTTATGGCAACGTGAAGAACGGTCAGATCGACGCTTGGGTGGCTCCCTCCCAGCAGGCTTCCGGCCAGGTCAAGGACGGCGACGGTACCAAGATCGCCGAAAAGGTTGTCAACACGCAGAACTTCACCGCTTACGCCGTGAACAAGGACAACCAGCCCCTCCTCGATGCACTGAATGCCGGGCTGGACGCCGTCATTGCTGACGGTACGTGGACCAAGCTCACCTCCCAGTGGTACACCGATCGTCCCACCGCGGCCGAGCAGACTCCGCAGGGCTGGAAGCCGGGCAGCAAGGCCGTCCAGATCCCGGCCAAGTAACCCGGGCGTTCCATGGATATCCTCAAGCAACTAGCTGACACCTTCCTTGACTGGGAAGCGATGGGCGAAGTCATTCCCAAGATGTTTGCCGTCGGCCTGCCGAACACCCTGGTGCTCGCTGTCATTTCGGGCATCATCGGGACCCTGCTGGGCATGGCCCTGGCCCTGATGGGGATTTCCCGGAACGCCGCTGCCCGATGGATTGCACGCATCTATACGGACGTCCTCCGCGGACTTCCGCCCGTGCTGACCATTCTGGTCATCGGTTTCGGATTCGGTCCCATCATCCGTGAACTGACCGGTTCCACGAGCCCCTACCCGATGGCCATCGCAGCTTTGTCTTTGATGTCGGGAGCTTACATCGGCGAGATCTTCCGCTCTGGTATCCAGAGCGTGGACAAGGGACAGCTCGAAGCGTCCCGCGCCTTGGGGTTCGGCTACGGCGCATCCATGCGCTTGGTAGTGGTTCCCCAAGGCATCCGCAGGGTGCTTCCTGCCTTGGTCAACCAATTCATTGCCCTGATCAAGGAATCCTCCCTCGTCTTCCTGCTTGGCCTGCTGGCCACGGAGCGCGAGATCTTCCAGATCGGCAAGGACGCGGCCGCCACCAATGGCAACCTGTCGCCGTATGTGGCTGCGGCCATCTTCTACCTGGTACTCACGATTCCGCTCACGCACTTCGTGAACTGGATTGATGCCCGCTTCCGTTCAGGCAGGCCTGAAAAGAAAGAACCGGACGAGGCCGCGGCGGTCGTCGGGAAGGGAGCTCACGCATGAGTGAATTTACATCAGGCACGTTGACGGCAAAGAACATCCATTTGTCGTTCGGCACCAATCATGTCCTGCGGGGAATCGACCTGCACGTTGAGAAGGGCACCACGGCTTCGGTCATCGGCCCCTCGGGTTCAGGCAAGTCAACGCTGCTCCGCGTGATGAACCGGCTCATCGAACCGGACCAGGGCGACATCCTGTTGGACGGCCGTTCCGTCCTCAAGGACAATCCCGACGAGCTCCGGCGTCGCATCGGCATGGTGTTCCAGCAGTTCAATCTCTTCCCCCACAAGACTGTGGCCGAGAACATCTCCCTGGCGCTGCGCAAGATTCGTGGTCTGTCCAAGGAACAGGCGCGAGAGGAGGCCTTGGCCCAACTGGACCTGGTCGGCCTCAAACACAGGGCAGATGCCCGCCCTGCCAACCTTTCGGGTGGCCAGCAACAGCGCGTAGCGATTGCCCGTGCGCTTGCCATGAAGCCCGAGGTTATGTTCTTCGATGAGGCCACTTCCGCGCTGGACCCGGAACTCGTCAAGGGCGTACTTGCCCTGATGACCGATCTCGCGCAGGGAGGCATGACCATGGTGGTGGTTACCCATGAGATGGGCTTCTCCCGCAACGTCTCAGACGTGGTGACGTTCATGGACGCTGGCGTAGTTGTGGAATCCGGTCCGCCGGAGCAGCTGTTCAACAGCCCCCGGACAGAGCGGCTCCAAGGCTTCCTCTCGGACGTCCTCTAGTCCCCGTAAGGCAGCCAAACAGCAGTCCCCGCCTCCAGACGGTCGCCCTAGTGGTGAAAAGTCAGGGAGCGGGGTTTCCTGCATTAAGCGCAACTGCGGTGAGGCACCGGCCAGTCTCCGCCCCCTTGACTTGTTTCCAGCATTACTTCCCGAGTTTCACCGACAACACCGTCAAGGCCGCAGCATCTACCTTGGTACGGAAATCCGGCTCGGACTGTGCTTTCTGGAGTACGGCGTCATACATAGCGGGAATGCTTCCCGGGTCCGCGCAAACCAGCATCGTCCCGCCCGCTGCGAAGAAGTTGATGGCGCGGTCTGCGGTGGCCCACGGCTTCAACTGTGCTGCACTACAGACGTCATCCGAGAGGATAATGCCTTTGAAGCCAGCGTCCGCGCGAAGCATCTGCCCCATCACCACGGGCGAGAACGGCGCAATGTTGGCGGGGTCGATTTGGTCGTAGTAGGCATTGGACACCATGACCCATTGCACGCCGTTCGTCATGGCTGTGCGAAATGGCTCCAGGGCGGGATCATTCCGCGTAGTTTCATTGTCCCTGACGTTCTGGCTGACATCGGTGTTGGGAACTACCCTGCCGAGTCCTGGGAAGTGCTTTACGACCGGTGCAACCCCCGCATCCTTCATGCCTTGGGCAAAAGCATTTCCAAGGTTGGACACTTTCCCCGGCACAAATCCGTACTCGCGTTGGAATTGTCCGATGGGTGCATTGGACGGCGCGAATTCAGGGCTCGTTACAGTATCAAGGACCGGAGCCAGATTGACGTTGACGCCAGCGCTACGGAGTTCCTTCCCCCAAACGGTGGCGTCTGCCCGCAGCTTCGCGGGACCAGCTCCGGCTTGCACCAACGCGGCAGGAATGGCGGAGAAACCCGGACCAGCCAGGACTTGGACGTATCCACCTTCCTGGTCGGTGGCCACGAAGAGAGGCAGCCCACCGGTAGTTTCGGCGGAAACTGTCCCGGTCAGGGAGGCCACGACGGCAGCTGTGGCAGCAGTCCCGGCCTTGCTGCGACCACTCAAGTAGACGTTGCCTGCGTGGTATTTGGTGAGTGCTTCCATGGTGCCCGGCTCCGCACCTGTCGCCTTCGCGGCAACCATGAAGAGTTGCCCGACACGCTGCTCGAGGCTTAGCCTGGCAAGCTGTTGTTGCGCCGTGGACAGCGCTTCACGGGTGGGTGCTGCCGAAGGTGCCCGGGAGTCCTGGGGTTCGGTTGAAGTCCCGGAAGTGGACTTGCCCGGAACAGGGGTGCTCGTCGGCGAAGAGGTAGTTGCAGACGGCGTAACCGGTGCAGTTGTGGGGCTGGCGGTTTCATTTCCACTTGAGCAACCAGGCACCGTTGTGACGAGGATTCCGGCCGCCGCGGCCCTCACACCAAGGGATGCAATTGACTGGATCTTGCGCATGGTGAACCGTGAATTCGTTGGGGTTGGGTTTCCCTTACGAGACTACCCCGGGAAGTCGCAGTGCCCCAGCCTGCTTCGAGCAGACGGCCGGGGCACCGCGTTGTCCTTGACCCAGGCGACCGCGGACTTAGGCGATCGCGGCGGCTGCAGCCTTCGCAGCAGCCGGGAGTGCGTCAACGATTCTGTTCATGGCAGCGTCGTCATGCGCCGAGGACAGGAACCAGGCCTCGAAGACTGATGGCGGCAAGTAGACGCCGGAGTCCAGCATCGAGTGGAAGAACGGTGCGTAGCGGTAAGCTTGCTGGCCTTGGGCGTCATCGTAGTTGTGCACCCCGTGGGCGGAGGTACCGAAGGCAACCGAGAACAGGTTCCCTGCACGCTGGATGGAGTGGTCCACGCCTTCGGCATCAAGTGCCGAGGAAAGAGCAGCGGACAGCTCCAGCGAGCGGGCGTCCACATAGGCGTAAACGTCAGGCGTGGCATGGGTAAGCGTTGCGACACCGGCAGCCATGGCCACAGGGTTTCCTGACAGCGTGCCTGCCTGGTACACCGGACCCACGGGTGCGAGGTAATCCATGACGTCGGCACGTCCGCCAAGGGCCGCCGTCGGCATTCCGCCGCCAATGACCTTGCCGAAGGTCAGCAGGTCCGGCGCCCATCCTTCCTGACGGCCCGTGAGTCCCCAGTAGCCTGCGTAACCGGTGCGGAAACCGGTGAGGACTTCGTCCAGGATGAGGAGCGCCCCGTGTTCCGTGGTGATGCGGGACAGCCCGGCGTTGAAGCCCTCGCCCGGGGTGACGACACCCATGTTTGCCGGGGCAGCTTCGGTGATCACGGCCGCGATGTTGTTGCCGTGCTTGGCGAAGGCAGCTTCGACAGCTGCGAGGTCGTTGTAGGGCAAAACAAGTGTCTCAGCGGCGGTGGCTGCCGTGACGCCGGCCGAACCGGGGAGGGCCAACGTCGCGAGGCCGGAACCTGCTGCTGCCAGCAGGCCGTCCAGGTGGCCGTGGTAGCACCCGGCAAACTTGATGATCAGGTTGCGGCCGGTAAAACCACGGGCGAGGCGAACCGCCGTCATCGTGGCCTCGGTGCCCGTGGACACCATGCGCAGGCGTTCGACGGCGGACACGCGCTCCTTCACGATCTCGGCAAGGTTGGCCTCATCCGGGGTGGACGCTCCGAAGGACAGGCCTCGGTCCACAGCAGCGTGCACGGCCTCGAGAACGGCGGGGTGGGCGTGGCCTAGCAGTGCCGGGCCCCACGAGCAGACGAGATCCACGTATTCCTTGCCATCAGCGTCTGTGAGGTAGGCGCCCTTGGCCGAAACCATGAACTTCGGAGTGCCGCCAACGGATCCGAAGGCACGCACGGGCGAGTTCACTCCGCCGGGCATGAGTGACTGGGCTCGATCGAAAAGCTGGTCGGACACAGGGGTGTTTGAAGTCATGGTTCCTATTCTTTCAGTCATTCAAAAGCGTCTTCGGTGATTCAGGAGCGCAGCTATGAGGCGTTCGCCAGCAGCTCAGCGACCCTTGGGGCCACCTCGGTGCCGTACAACTCGATGCAGCGCATCATGGATCCGTGCGGCAGGGTGCCGTTGCTGTATTTGAGGTCGAAGCGGTCCACGCCGAGGTTGCGCTTGAGCAGGACGATTTTTTGGGCCACAGTCTCAGGAGAACCCACATAGAGTGCGCCCTCCGGGCCGCACATTGCGTCGAATTCCCCCCGGTTTCCCGGACCCCAGCCGCGCTCGGCGCCTATTCTGTTGCGTTGCTCCAGCCAATGCGGAAAGAGTTCTTCCCGGGCATCCTGGTCAGTGTCTGCAATGAAGCCGGGCGAGTGGGTTGCGATTTGTCGCATGGGGTGACCGTATTTGGCCATCGCGTCACGGTAAAGATTGACGAGCGGAGCGAAACGGCGGGGCTCTCCCCCGATGATCGCGAAGATGATGGGATAGCCATATTCCGCACACCGCAAGACAGATTCAGGCGTCCCACCCACACCTATCCATGCCGGCAGCAAATGGTGCTGCAAACGCGGGTAAACCTGGAGTCCGTTCACGTTGGGGCGGGTCCGCCCTTCCCAATGAACCGGCTTCTGGGCCCGTACTTTGTCAAACAGTTCAAGCTTTTCTTCGAACAGGACGTCGTAGTCTGCAAGGTCCAGTCCGAACAACGGGAAGGACTCAACAAATGAGCCCCTGCCCAACATGACCTCTGCCCTGCCGTTGGAGATCGCGTCAACAGTGGCAAAACGTTGGAAGACCCGGATCGGATCGTCCGAACTGAGCACCGTCACTGCCGATCCGAGCCGGATCCGGGATGTCACTGCGGCAGCTGCCGCGAGGAAGACCTCGGGAGCAGATACAGCAAAATCGCGGCGGTGATGCTCTCCGACGCCAAAAGCATGAATGCCCAGGGCGTCAGCCAGCTTTGCTTCCTCAAGCAACTCCCGCAGGACCTGGGCGTGCTCCTTGGGATTACCGTCGGCATCGAGGCCCGCGTCCCCGAAGGTGTTCAGGCCGAGCAGGATTTCTGCAGCGCCCACCGGTGCGGTGGGGTCGGAGTCAGCCCTGGATGCAGACGCGGATGCGGACGGAAATACCGATTCGGAAGGCACGGCGGTCATCAGGACTCCTTCAGCCAGCCTGCCAGTTCGGAGGCCCAGTAGGTCAGGACGGTATCGGCTCCGGCCCTCTTGATGCCGAGCACCGACTCCGTGATGGCGCCCCGCCGATCGATCCAGCCGTTGGCAGCGGCCGCTTCGATCATTGCGTACTCCCCCGAGATTTGGTAGGCCGAGACGGGCACCGGGCTCATAGCCGCAATATCCGCGAGGATGTCGAGGTAACTCATGGCGGGCTTGACCATGACCATGTCGGCGCCTTCTTCAAGGTCCAATTCCACTTCGAGAATGGCTTCGCGACGGTTGGCTGCATCCATTTGGTAGGTTCGGCGATCACCCTTCAGCTGGGAGTCCACCGCTTCACGGAACGGACCGTAGAAAGCTGAGGCGTACTTCGCGGCATAGGCCAGGACAACGGTGTTCTTGTGGCCGGAATCCTCCAATGCCTGGCGGATGACGGCGATTTGTCCGTCCATCATGCCTGAAGGTCCCAAGACATGGGCGCCCGCCTCCGCCTGGGCAACGGCCATCTGGCCGTAGATCTCCAAGGTGGCATCGTTGTCCACATATCCTTCGGCATCCAGAACGCCGCAGTGTCCGTGGTCAGTGAATTCGTCCAGGCAGACATCGCCCATGATCACCAGGTCATCGCCTACTTCGGCCTTGACGTCCCGGATCGCCTTGTTCAGGACACCTTCGGGGTCCAAGGATGCGGTGCCCCGTGCGTCCCGAACCTCTGGTACGCCGAACAGCATGATGCCGCCCACGCCCAGTTCCACGGCTTCCGCGGCTGCGCGCTTAAGAGTGTCGGTGGTGTGCTGGACGACGCCGGGCATCGAATTGATGGGGCTTGGCTCGCTGAGGCCCTCACGGATGAAGGCCGGAAGTATGAGGTCTGCGGGGGCCAGACGTGTTTCAGCCGTGAGCCTGCGCATCGCCGGGGTTGTGCGCAAGCGGCGGGGACGGTGGTTCGGAAAGCTCATCTGGGGTTCCCTTCGTTGGCGAATACTGTTTCCAAGGCGGCCGCGATGCCGTCCGGGGTAGGTTCTTTAGCGGTGGCTCCGACGGTGATTCCAAGGTGGGTGGCCTCTGCCGCCGTCGGACGCCCAATGGCTATGAATCGGCACCTGCCCAAGGGCAGAAGGGTCTCCGCAATCCGCCGGGCGGCACTCGGGGAAGCGGCCACGACGGCGTCCAGCATCCCGGCGTCAATGGCAGCGCGAGCTTCGGCTGGAGTCATCTCCTGCGGCTGTCCGGTCCGCGAACCAGCACGATCGGAAGCATCACTGTCGGAGGCAGGACTGCCGGACCCAGAATCGCCGGAACCAGCACTGCCGGAATGCTCGACGGCGGCGGGCAGTTCGGCTTCGAGGCGCAGTCCCGTCCGGGCCGGGTAGTCCACCGTGTGGTAGGCGGTCACGGACGTTATGTCTGCGCCCTTGGCGGCCAATCCGTCACGCAGGCCGTGGCCTGCGATATCGGCCTGCGGGAGAAGAACGCGTTCAGGAGCCGGTTCCCATAGGGCGACGAGGCCTTCGGCGGATTGAAGGTCAGTAGGTGCCAGGGAGACGCTCAGGCCGATAGCTTCCAGGATCCGCCGTGACGATGGACCGATGGTGGCCACGCGCGTCCGTGACGGCACGAGGTTTGCCGGAAGCGTGCCACGCTCGGCAGCTTTTTCGAGCAGGACACGCGCGGTGGTGATGCTGCTGATGACCATCCAGTCAAAATATCCAGCCGAGAGCTGGTCCAGAGCGGCGTCGAGGGAAGCCTGGTCCTCCGCCCGCTCGAAATCGGTGAGGGGAAGCACCAAGGGCTCCGCTCCGAGCGCGTGCAGGAGCGAAGCCAGTGGCCGGGCACGGTCGGCGCTCCTGGTAATCAGGACCCGCCGACCTGCCAAAGCCGATGCTTGAGTCACATCAGGACGCTGCAAGATCCGCGATCTCCGCCGCACCAGCAGCGAGCAGAAGCTCCGCAACTTCAATGCCGAGCAACGTCGCCCCTACTTCGGTCAGGCCATCGGTGGCCTTCTTCTCGCGCACAGTCTTGGTGCCGTCAACGGCGCAAACGACGGCTTCAAGGTGCAGCATGCTGCCCTTCCTGAAGGCGTAAGCGCCCACTGGCGCAGCACAACCCGCTTCAAGCCGGGCCAGGACGGCACGTTCAGCTGTCACGGCAAGCCGGGTGTCGTCGTCGTTCAAGGCAGCGAGAGCCTGGGCGAGAACACCATTGGAGCCTTCCACCTGCGGGGCATCCTCCGTGCGGCATTCGATGGCCAGCGCACCCTGACCGGGGGCAGGCAACATGACATCCGTCTCGAAGAACTCGCTCACGGTGTCCAGCCGGTCCATCCGTTCCAGCCCAGCCGCAGCGAGCACTACGGCGTCCAGGTCGCAGGACTTGCCGGGAACAACTTCGTCGGTGGCGTTGCCGGGAAGCCCGGGGACGCGTCCCAGGCGCGTGTCCACGTTGCCACGGATATCCAGCACCTCGATGTCAGGCCGGGCCGCCCTTAGCTGCGCAGCACGTCGGGGTGAACCCGTACCTACCTTGGCGCCTCCAGGCAACTCAGCAAGGGTTAGGCCATCCCGGGCACACAAGACATCCCTGACATCCACGCGCTTGGGGGTAGCGGCGATGCTCAGTCCAACTGCAGCCCCCGTGGGCAGGTCCTTCAAAGAATGAACAGCGACATCGCAGGTCTCAGCAAGCAAGGCATCGCGCAGGGCCGCCACGAAGACACCCGTGCCGCCCATCTGTGACAGCGAGCCGGTCCTGACATCGCCCTCGGTCTTGATATGCACCAGTTCCACCGGGAAACCACCAACGGCTGCCAGCTGATCGGCGGTCTGTTGGGTCTGGGTCAGCGCGAGCTTGCTGGCCCGGGTGCCAATGCGGATGCTCACTTGCTGACCTCCGAGGAGGTGTAAGCCTCATGCCCGACGCCGATAGTGGAGCCGACCTCGGCAATAACCGGCTTTGCTCCCCGGAAGTTTTCGCAACAATTGGGGCGGCAGACGTCGTACCAAGGACCAAGGTCCGTAACGTGGGGACGATCGGCGATGTTGTTATCCAGGGTGCGTTCACAGATCAGGTCAACCAACCCGGAAACAAAGGCTGCATGCGTTCCCGGGGTGGGCACGCGCGTGGCTTCCATCTCCAGGTTCCTGCAGGTCTCCAGGGCTTCAGTGTCCAGGTCCCAGGCAACTTCCATATGGTCACTGACGAAGCCGAGGGGAACGATCACGACGCCGCGTACGCCTTCGGGGGCGATTTCTTCGAGGTGATCGTTGATGTCCGGTTCCAACCAAGGAATGTGCGGTGCGCCGGAGCGGGATTGGTACACGAGGTCCCAGGCCACGTTCGGAGCAACGGCATCCATGATGGCCTGGGCGTTTGCCAGGTGCTGTGCCGCGTAGGCAGATCCTTCTGCGAACTCCCGCGGCTCGTCCTCGGACCTGCCGGCTGCTTCGGCGTCGCGCGTGGGGATGGAGTGGGTGGCAAACAAGACCCGGATTTTTGAATCGGGATCGGATTCGCCGGCAGCCATCAACTTGCCGCGGATTTCTTCGAGGCCGGCGGCGGTACCTTCAAGGAAAGGTTGCACAACACCGGGGTGGTCGAAGTACTGGCGGATCTTGTCCACCTCGAGCTTGCCGTCCAGCCCTGTTTCCGTCAGGGCAATGCCAATGTCTTCACGGTACTGGCGGCAGCTGGAGTAGCAGGAGTAGATGCTGGTGGTGAGCATCAGGATCCGGCGGTGGCCGGCGTCGTAGGCGTCCTGCAGGACCGGAGCGATGTACGGGTCCCAGTTCCGGTTACCCCACAGGACCGGAAGCTCGATCCCGCGTTTTGCCAGCTCGGCCTCAATCGCGGCCTTCAGTTCACGGTTCTGCTGGTTGATGGGGCTGATGCCGCCGAACGCCCGGTAGTGGTGCGAGACCTCTTCAAGGCGTTCATCCGGGATGCCACGGCCACGGGTGACATTGCGCAGGAAGGGAATGACATCTTCCTGGCCTTCAGGACCACCAAAGGATGCAAGGAGCACGGCGTCGTACTGCTTTGCTTCCTGGCGACCACGCTCGGTGACCTGGTTGGGGGTGGTGGAGACGGCAAGGCCACTCATGCGAGGACCTCTGCAATCTCGGCAGCAGTCACGCGGCGGCCTGTGTAGAACGGGATTTCTTCGCGGACATGGTTGCGGGCGTCGGTTGCGCGCAGGTGGCGCATGAGGTCAACGAGGTCAACGAGTTCAGGGGCCTCCAGGCCCAGGATCCACTCCCAGTCACCCAGCGCGAACGAGGAAACAGTGTTGGAGATGACCTGCGGGAACTCCCGGCCCAGCATTCCGTGGTCACGCAGCATTTTTCCGCGTTCTTCCGCGGGGAGCAGGTACCACTCGTAGGAGCGGACGAACGGATAAACGCACAGCCAGGTGCTGGGCTCGACGCCCCGCGCGTAGGCCGGGACGTGGCTCTTGGCAAACTCGGCTTCCCTGTGTACGCCCATGGCGGACCAGACGATCTCGGTGCCGGCGAAGAGCTTGCTGCGTCGAATGGAACGGACGGCTGACTGAAGGTCTTCCGGCTTTGATCCGTGGAGCCACACCATGATGTCGGCATCCGAGCGCATGGCGGAAACGTCGTAACTGCCCCGCAGGGTCACGCCTTCTTCGGCGAGCTTCCCTTCAAGGGCTTCAAATTCCTGGGCAGCATCGCCGCTGCGCAGGACGTCGGCCGAGCGCTTGAAGACGGTCCAGAGCGTAAAGAACTGCTCTTCGGTTCCAGCAGTTTTAGTGACAGATTCGGCAGAAGTGTGGCTCATGGTTCAAGTTTGCCCCGTGCCAGCCACTAAGTCGAAACGGATCACTTCTACAAGGCGTAGAAGTGACACAAATCACGAAATTGGGCGAATATCGCCGATGGCTTGGGCGAGCTGTGAGCGGGTATCCGCCACTACGGCGGCAAGGCCATTACCCGCCAACCAGCCACCAACAACCGTTAGGCCATCGGCTCCGGCACACACCTGCCGGACCTGCCCTACGCGCTGTTTATGACCGACGGCGGCAAACGGCAAGGCGCCTGCCCAGCGCACCACATCCCAATCGACAATGTCCGCGCGCGTCACGGGCACCGTCAACAACGCCGAAGCATCATCAAGGGCTGCGGCCAGCAACTCTTCATCGTCCATGACAACATCCGGCACTCCCCCATCGGCATCCTCACGGCGACCATAGGAAAGGCGCAGGACGTGCGTGCCCGGCCCGGCCTCCTCTGCCAGCCAGTCCCATTTGGCAGTGGCATGCGTCAGGGCCTTGGCCCGGATACCCGGGGTCTGGGGGGCTACGAGGATTCCAGTGCCACGGGGCCGTCCGTCAAGCTCGGGAAGGTCAACAACCATCGTCACCAAGCTCACCAAGGGTCCGGGAGCAGGGCGCAGGCCGGACAGTTCCGGTACAGCCCTTTCCAGGAGCCCCACGGCTGCGGGACCATCCAGCGCTACTACCAGCCGGCCGGCGTCGTACGTGGTTTCACCGGCGCTGACCCGCCAACCATTGCCGGTTTTCGAAACGGTGTCAGCGCTCTTTCCACTCACCATGTCCACGCCCCGACGGCGAAGGTCGTTAACCAGCGCGGTGATCAGTGTGTTTATGCCGCCCTTCAAACCCGCGACGGCGGAACCTGCTTTAGCGGATCCGGAACCTGGGCCGGGGGCTGCTTTGCGCTGGGCAGCAACAGCCGCAGCCAAGGACCCGTGCTTCTTCAGGCCGGCGCGGAGGCCGGGTGCCACCATATCGACGTCCAAGAGGCCGGGATCGGCGGAGTGAACACCACCCACCACCGGAGCAACCAGCCGCTCCAGGACCTTCTTCCCCATGCGGGCGCGGACCAGTGCAGACACGCTGGTGACCTCGGATGCTATGCCAAACGAAGCGGGCAGCCAGCGGTCCAGGGATGCACGCAGGGCGCCGACGAGGCCAAGCGAACGCCTGACCTCGGGGTCCCAAGGATTGGCCGGGATACCAAGAATTCCCGTCTTGGGCAGCTCTTGCGGCCCATTCGGCAGCTGCACCCAGGCGCCGCCCGGGTGCGGGGAAACAATCTGGCCCTCCAGCCCGAGTTCGCGCGCCAAATCGGCCACAGCAGAGGACCTTGTGGCAAAGGACTCGGCCCCGCTGTCCAATGACAGGCCGGCTACCACGTGGCTTCCGACGCAACCACCCCAGGCCTCGCTCGCCTCAAGGATGGTCACCGAGGTTCCAGCCATTGCCAGTTCCCTCGCAGCAAGAAGGCCGGAAATGCCGCCGCCGACTACAACAGCGGTGGGCCCAGGCGTGGTTTGCGTTGTGGCTGCTTCCTTCGCCTTGCCATGGAGGTGTCCCCCGCGCATGCGTCCTACTCTGCCGGGATCGAGTGGATGAGCTCCACAACCCGCGTCAGGACAGCCGGGTCCGTCTCCGGGGGCACGCCGTGGCCAAGATTCACGACATGGCCTGGAGCGTGCGACCCCGCCGCGATGACTTCGCGGACATGCGCCTCCAGGACCTCCCACGGGGCCGGGAGGAGGGCGGGGTCGATGTTGCCCTGGAGCGGAACCTTGCCGCCCAGGCGGCGGTTGGCCTCATCCAGTGGCAGCCTGTAGTCCACCCCCACAACGTCCACGCCGACGTCGCGCATGGCGACAAGGAGCTCGGACGTGCCGGTACCGAAGTGCACCAGCGGAGCACCCAACCCGCGCACGTGATCCAGCGCCCGCGCTGACGCAGGAGCCACGTACTTGGCGTAATCAGCCAGGCCCAAGGACCCAGCCCAGGAGTCAAAGAGCTGTCCGGCTGACGCCCCGGCCTCAAGCTGTGCCTGAAGGAACATGCCGGAAGCATCGGCTGCCCAGTTGGCGAGGGCTGCCCAGGTTTCGGGGTCCGCGTGCATCATGGCCCGGGGGCCGAGGTGGTCCCGCGAAGGCTTCCCCTCCACCATGTACGCGGCGAGCGTGAACGGCGCGCCGGCGAACCCGATGAGGGGAGTCTTGCCAAGTTCCGCCACCGTCAGGCGAACGGCTTCGCGGATGGGCTCAAGTGCTTCCCACGTCAGCTTGGGAAGGGCAGCCACATCGGCGGACGTCCGGACCGGCTTGTCCAGGACCGGACCCACGCCCGGAACGATGTCCACGCCAACGCCTGCGAGCTTGAGCGGGATAACGATGTCGGAGAAGAAGATGGCGGCATCCACATCATGACGGCGAACCGGCTGCAGGGTAATCTCCGCGGCCAGTTCGGGACGCAGGCAGGAGTCCAGCATGGCAACGCCCTCGCGGACCTTCAGGTATTCCGGCAAGGACCTGCCAGCCTGGCGCATGAACCATACCGGCCTGCGTGACGGCTTGCCGCCCCGGTAGGCGGTGATGAGCGGGGAGTCCGACGTACGGCCGTCCATCAACGGGTGATCCGCGCCAAGTTTGCCGGCAGGTTCGCCTGCAGGGGCGTTGGTGGCCGTACTATTGGATGCTGCCGCGCTAGAAGTCATGCCTTTGATTGTGCCGAAAATCCCGGCCAAAAGATAACGACAGGCTGTCACGTCCCGCCCCTCCAACCGGTGGCGTGGCGGGGATCACGGAACCGCGTGTGAATTCCCACTGCGCCGCATTGTTCTACCGGCCTGCGAAAAAGCTATGATTGGGGTGCTGTGGTTCTTTTCTCATTGGTGGCTACACACGCCGACATCGACCTCGAAACCGTTGCTCAGCTGAGCAACGGTTCCTCTGAGCTTGCCTCTTCGGCCCTCTCCGGATCCCCGCTGGTCTCCGGCGCCGTGGTCCTGGCAACCTGCAATCGCTATGAGATCTACGGCGAAACAGCCAACGGAGCAGGCCTCGAAGCCGCCCGATCGGCACTTGTCTCCCAGATCAGCGAATTGAGCGGCCTCAACGAACAACTCGTGTCCCGCTCCTTCAGCACTCACACGGGGCCTGACGTCACCCGGCACCTCTTCGCTGTAAGCGCCGGCTTGGACTCTGCGGTGGTGGGCGAACGCGAAATCGCCGGCCAGGTCCGCCGGGCCCTGATCACCGCGCAGCAGGAGGGCACTGCGAGTTCCGGGCTCGTCCGCCTCTTCCAGGCTGCATCCAAGACCGCAAAAGACGTTGGCGCCCAGACGGCCCTCGGCTCCCGCGGCCTTTCCATTGTCTCTGTAGCCTTGGATCTGGCAACGGACCTCTCTGACAGTGACGATTGGTCTGCCAAGAAGGTAGTTGTCTTCGGAACGGGCGCCTATGCCGGTGCCACCATGTCCCTGCTCCGCGAACGCGGATGCACCGACATTTCCGTCTACTCTTCCTCGGGGCGCGCCGAGGGTTTCGTCGCTACCCGCGGTGGCACAGCGCTCGACGCCGATAGCCTTCCGGCGGCGGTTGCCGCAGCCGACGTCATGATCGGGTGCAGCGGTTCGGACACGCGCGTTGAATCTGAGGATCTGGCCCGGGTCAGGGAAAATTCCGGCAAACCACTCATCGCGATCGACCTCGCGCTCACCCACGACTTCGACCCCGCAGTGGGCGAGCTCGACGGCGTCGAACTCCTCACGCTTGAGTCCGTACGTCTGGCTGCACCGCAGGAACAGGCAGAATCCCTGTCCCATGCCAGCGAGATCGTCAATGGCGCTGCATCCGCATTCGAAGCGGAACGCGAATCCCGCTCCGTCGACTCCGCGATCGTTGCCCTGCGGCGCCACACCATGAATGTACTGGACGCGGAGATGGAAAAAGTCCGTGCCCGCCACGGTTGCACCGCCGCTGCCGAAGAGGTGGAGTTTGCGCTCCGCCGGATGGTCAAGCAGCTCCTGCACATTCCAACCGTGCGCGCCCGCGAACTTGCGGCCAACGGACAGCAAGATGACTACGTGGCCGCCCTGGAGGCCCTGTACGGCATCCAGGTGGAGCAGCCCCAGGCTCCCGCTGCTGCAGAATGCCCCGTGGACCACGAGCAACTCCGCTCCGAAAGCGCCTGATACCCCGTCCCCCAGCCGGAAGCGGCGGGGGTTCCACCCACGCTTTCGTCACCGGATCCTGCTAACGAGATCCCGTCAGCCGAAAGCGTTCACACCCGTCAGCTCTGCGGATAGTTCCCAGAGCCTCCGGGCATCTGCCCTGTCAATCGCGTGCGCGTCGACTCCCCTGTACCTTGCCAGGGGCGAATCCTTGTCCGTAGGTTCGGCAATGTCACAGTCCTCGCAGTACACGCCACCCATGCCGGCCAAGGCCGGGGACGTCGCCGCCCAGACAGAGGTAGCGGCCCCTTGCTCCGGCGTCTTGAACCCCTCGCGAAGGTTCCCTTCCGCATCCATCCATCCCGCAGCCACCATTTCTTCTTGAGGCAGGTGGCGTTGGAGTTCGGTCATGATTCCGCCTGGGTGGACTGCGAAAGCACGGACGCCCGAGTCCCTGCCCAGGCGGTCCAGCTCCACGGCGAAGAGCGAATTCGCGGTTTTGGCCTGCCCGTAGGCGCGCCATTTGTCATAGCCTGACGTGAAATTGATGTCCTCAAAGCGGATGGGTGAGAGCTTGTGGCCGGTGGAGGAAAGGGACACAACCCTCGCGTTCCCGGAGGCGGCCAATGCAGGCCACAGAAGGTTGACCAGCGTGTAATGCCCTAAGTGGTTCGTGGCGAACTGGGCCTCCCAGCCAGGCCCAACGCGATGCTCTGGGCTTGCCATGATCGCCGCATTGTTGACCAGGATGTCCAGGGTGTCGTGCCGGTCTAGGTAGCGCGCTGAGAAGGCCTTGACGCTCGCCTGATCGGCGAGGTCCAGGGCATCCGCTTCCACGGCGTCCGCCAAACCTGCCTCTGCCAACACCTTCTGGGCGTGTTCGAGCCTGCGCGCCGGAACGGCAACCGTCGCCCCTGCCGAGGCCAAAGCCCTCACAGTCTCCAGTCCAAGCCCGGAGTACCCACCGGTGACAATAGCCGTCTTACCCGACAAGTCAAGGCCTTGAACCACGTCCATGGCAGTTGAACCGTGCCCAAAACCAGAACCGATGGGCCGTTGGGGCGTTTCTGTGGATTCTTCGCTCATGCTTGAGCTTTGCACAGATCAGGACCCATGCCGGCAACGACTAGTAGACGGGCTTTTCGGGTTCGACGTCGCGGACCCAGGCGAGGATACCGCCGTCGAGATGGCTGACGCGCGTGTAGCCTGCCTTCTGCGCGGCCTCCAGGACCGCAGCAGAGCGCGTCCCAGCCTTGCAGTGGAACACGATGTCCTTGTCCTGCGGCAACTCCACCCAGGCCTCGCCTGAAAGAATCCTGCCCTGCGGGATGAGGACAGATCCATCGATGTTCACGATGCTGTGCTCGCCGGACTCGCGGACGTCCACCAATTCAAAGTCGCGTTCACCAGCTTCCCGCTCGGCCAGCATCCGCGCAAGGTCCTTCGCAGTGACGGTGTGCTCCTGGTCAGTGGCCGCAGCCGGAGTCACCCCACAGAATGCTTCATAATCCATGAGTTCAGTGATGGGCTCCGCTTCAGGATCCTTGGAGACCTTGATTTCCCGCCAGCTGCCGCCAAGCGCGTCAAACAGCGCCACACGGCCAAGCAAGGAACGCCCGACGCCGGTAATCAGCTTCACTGCCTCCGTCACCATGAGGGATCCAACCGCGGCACACAACATACCGAAGACTCCGCCCTCACCGCATGAAGGCACTGAGCCGGCGGGCGGGGCTTCAGGGTAGAGGTCACGGTAGGTGGGGCCGTGCTCGGCCCAGAAGACGCTGACTTGCCCGTCGAAGCGGAAGATGGAGCCCCAGACGTAGGGCTTGCCCAAAATCGCGGCGGCGTCGTTGACCAGGTAGCGCGTGGCAAAGTTGTCCGCGCCGTCCAGGATGAGATCGTAATCGGCGAACAGTTCCAAGGCATTCGAAGAGTCAAGGCGGACGTTGTGCAGGACAACGTCCACCAAAGGGTTCAGCTCCGCAATGGCTTTCCGCGCAGATTCGATTTTGGGAGTGCCCACGTCCTTGACGCCGTGGATGACCTGCCGCTGCAGGTTGCTGAGGTCTACGTCGTCGTCGTCGACGATTCCCAGGGTTCCTACGCCCGCCGCGGCGAGATACAGCAATGCAGGAGATCCCAGCCCGCCGGCACCTATGACAAGAACTTTCGCATTCTTAAGCCTGCGTTGGCCCAGAGCGCCGATTTCCGGAATGATGAGATGCCGGGAGTACCGTTCCACCTCGGCCGGCGTTAGTGCGGCGGCCGGTTCAACGAGGGGCGGCAGGACAGTGGGCGCGGGGTGGGCAGCAAGAATTGAGGCCATACCCCAATGTATGCCTGCCGATGCTGCCCGGTCATATTACCCACCGGTACAGTGGTCATAACTGCAAAGGAAAGGCGGCAGACTGTGGCTGACGGCACACGGGCAAACGATGGAGCACCAGCGAAGCAAGAACGGACTGGTTCGACGCGTTCAGCAAGGTTGCCCCGGGACGAGCGCCGCGCACAGTTGCTTAACGCCGCCTTGGAAGTTTTCGTGTCCAACGGCTTCCACGGTGCTGCCATGGACGAAATTGCCGAGACAGCGCATGTGAGCAAGCCGGTCCTGTACCAGCATTTCCCTTCCAAGCGCGAGCTGTACATGGCGCTGCTGGACAGCCATCTGGCCGCCCTGACCGATTTGATGCTCAATGCCCTGAACTCCACCACGGATAACAAAGAGCGCGTGAAGGCAGTCATGCGGGCCTACTACAGGTTCATCGCCGACGACGACCAAGCCCACCGCCTGGTTTTCGAGTCTGACCTCATTAATGACCCCGATGTCAGCTCGCGCTTGGAGACCTTCAACAAAACGTTCGCCGACGCCGTGGCCCACGTCATCGCCGAGGACACCAAGTTGCCCCCTCTGGAGGCGCAGCTCCTAGGCCGAGGACTGGCAGGAATGGCGCAGGTCAGCGCCCGTTACTGGCTCGAAACCGACGGAAACCTCGATCTCGATGTAGCCAGTGATCTGATCTATCGTTTAGCTTGGCGCGGAATCAGTCGATTCCCCAAAGAGTCCTAGGCTACAAATAGAGGACTGACTTAAAACTTGATTGGCTTGGAGGCCTTGCTGTGGAAGTAAAGATCGGCATTCAGAATGTTGGCCGGGAAATTGTGCTCGAATCCGCACTCGATGCTGATGCTGTAGCCAAGATCGTCGCAGAGGCCATCTCCAAGGGTTCGGATCTGCGGCTCACGGATGAGAAGGGCCGCCAGATCATCGTTCCCGGCAGCGTGTTGGGCTATGTTGAAATTGGTGCCGAGGAAGTCCGTCGCGTCGGTTTCGGCGCACTCTAGCGATTCCGGTTACAGCTGCCGCTAAGGAGTCTCCATGCTTTCACTCGTTGTGGTGGTTCTTGCCACGATCGCTACAGGATTCATCGTGTGGGCAAATGACAAGCGACACGGCAAGTACGGCATTGCATTGCCGGCGGGCGTTTCGGCAACCGTCGGCGTGCTGGGCTGGATAGCTTTCATCATGGCCGGCTTTGGTTACCAGCCCGGGCTGACCTGGATCCCCTGGGTCCTCCCTATCGTGTTGGGGACGGTCATCGCGATTGCCGTTGTGGTTTTCCTGGGCCGCAAGCGCACCCAGCATGACACCGCCGCCCTCACCAAAGCTTTGAGGCTCTAGGCGCTGCTCACTCTTAAACGCCGCTGGCCATCACCCGTGGGTGATGGCCAGCGCCGTTTAACCTTCCAACCCGCTCAATCTCCGGGATAGCGATCCGGCTGCGCCAGGGCACCGGATGCCGCTGCGGCCTCGGTCACGGCAGCCGCAGCAGCGATGTCGCGTTGGGTCACCTGGCCACCTGCGTCATGGGAAACGTAACGCAAGAACACCCTGTTGTAACGCCAGTCAAGATCCGGGTGGTGGTTCTGTTCCTCGGCGATCCGGCCAATGGCGGCGATGAGCGCCAAGGCGTCCGCCGCCGTCGAGGTTTTGAACACTGTCACGAGGCCGTCCTGGAGCTTCCAGTCCGGAAGGTTCTTGAGGGCGGCCTCCACGGCGACCTGGGTCAACGGCTCTTTCCTGTCAGCCACCACTGCTCCTTCATTCAGAGGAACTCTGCCCGGCCTTCCATAGCCGATGACGCCAGGGCGTGCTCCCGGCGCGGGATACGGCCAGCCTGCTTGGCCAGCCTACCGGCGATCACCGCGTGTTTGAAGGCTTCGCCCATCTGCACCGGATTCTGCGCACGGGTCACGGCCGTTGCCAGCAGGACAGCATCGCAGCCCAGTTCCATGGCAAGCGCGGCATCGGACGCAGTCCCGATGCCGGCGTCGAGTACTACCGGAACTGAGGCCCGGGACACGATCAGTTCGATGTTGTGCGGGTTCAGGATGCCCAGCCCCGTTCCAATAGGAGAGCCGAGGGGCATGACTGCTGTGGCACCCAGGTTTTCCAGGCGCAGGGCAAGGACAGGATCGTCATTGGTGTAGGCGAAGACCTTGAAGCCACGGTTCACCAGCTGTTCGGTTGCCTCCACGAGCTCCACCGCATCCGGAAGGAGTGTATGTTCATCGGCGATGACTTCCAGCTTCACCCAGTCCGTCTCCAGCGCCTCCCGGGCGAGCTCCGCGGTCATCACTGCGTCTTTGGCAGTAAAACAGCCAGCGGTGTTGGGCAGGACCCGGATGCTGTGATCCAACAGCAGTTGAAACAGCGAACCTGTCTCGGCTGGTGAGTACCGGCGCATTGCCACAGTGGTCAGTTCCGTTCCTGAAGCCAGGAGGGCTGCTCCCAACCCATCCAGACTCGGCGCACCACCGGTACCCATGATCAGGCGGGAGCCGAATTCGACGCCGTCGATCACCAAAGCATCAGTGCGGATGTCAGTTTTTGCTGCGGTCATTTTTCAGCCTCCCTGGACTGCGGTTACGAGTTCGAGTTCGTCTCCATCGGCGAGCGCAGTCGCGGCCCATTGGCTGCGCGGCACCACCTCGGAATTGCGGGCGACGGCGACACCCAGCTTGCCGCCGTCGGCTGCCTGTCCGCGGTGGTCCAGGACGCGGCCTGTGATGGCGCTGACGAGAGTGCTGACGGATGCGTCGTCCGCCACGGCGTGTTCGGAGCCGTTGAGTTTGATGTTCATGGTGTGTCCTTGATTGCTGGTTGGAGGCGGTGATCCCGCGTTGCCGTAAAACGATCAGGCCGGAAAATGGACCATCGGGGGTCGGCTGAGCCGCTGATCAGCCCGCCGACGATTTTGGCGGCCACAGGCGTCAACAGAACGCCGTGGCGGAAGAACCCGGACGCGATCACGAGACCGTCGATGGTGCCCTCGAGTCCAGTAACGCGTCCCAGTCCAGAAACGCGTCCAAGTAATGGTGCGTTGTCCGGAGTGCCGGGCCGTGCGCGTGCTGACGCTTCCAACAGTTCCAGCTCCGCCACCGCAGGCACCAGCACTTGGGCGTCCCGCAGGAGTTGATAGACGCCCCCGGCGGAGACTGCATTGGTGGATGCGGATAGTCCGTCCTCGCGCTGGGTGGCTCCGATCACCACCGTGCCATCGTCCCGGGGCACGATGTAGACCGGCACCCCGCGGACCATGCCCCGGATGGTGGATGTGAGGAGGGGCTGGAGGTGTTGAGGAACGCGCAGCCTGAGAATGTCGCCGTAAACGGGCCGCAGGGGCAGGGTGAGCCCTTCGGGGAGATCGCCGATCCTTGCCGCATCAAGCCCGCAGGCGATCACAGTCTCAGGGGCCACAACGACGGCGCCGGAATCAAGTTCGACCCCGGAGACATGGTCCCCGTCCCAGAGCAAACGGGATGCGCGGAGCGGCAGGGCGAAACCGTCCTCCGCTCCGGAAACCCACGTTGCGTCACTTGGTTCGTGGGCTGCCAACCCTTCCATGAGGCACCGTGCAAGGCGCCGCGGATCCACTTGGTGATCGGCCGGTATGTCGAAGGCACAGGAAATCCGTGGGCTCAGCAAAGGCTCACGCTCGCGCGCTTCCCGCAATGACAATGGCTCCACGTGGAGCCCCGCGGCCTGCTGGACTGTGCGGAGGTCTGCCAGCGCGCGGCGGTCGGCGGCGTCGGCACCAACGGCGATTGTCGACGTCGTGCGGTATCCGGTGGCTGATTCGCCGCCATGGACGCTCCGGATGAAAGCGGGCCACAGTTGGGAGGATTCCAGCATGAGTTCCAGGAGGTCTTCTTCCTGGTAGTGGAGTTCACTGACCGGAGCCAGCATTCCGGCGGCAGCGAACGTCGCACCCGCTGCGGGGGTGGGATCAATGAGGACCACAGAGCGGCCCTGGCGGCGGGCTTCGTGGGCGATGCCAAGGCCGATGATGCCGCCACCAATGACTGCGACGTCTGCCTGCAAGGGGTTTTGGCGGGATTCTGCCATATGTTTCCTTCCCTACGCCGGTATTAGCCGGATCAGGTCAAGCGGTCGGCGCTGAAGCCCTCTCAGCCGGACGGTCATATGACGCTGTCACGGCTCCCGCAGTACGTGCCCAGTTTAGAGGAACTACTCTGGTTTCCATGACCCAGCATGATGTCCACACCACTGCCCGCCTTTACTTGTGCACTGATGCCCGCAAACGCCAGGGCGATTTCGAAGACTTCGTCGACGCCGCGTTCGAGGGCGGCGTCGATATCATCCAGCTTCGCGACAAGACGCTCGAGGCCGCCGAGGAGCTTGAGGTCCTGGAGGTTCTGCACAACGTGGCCCAACGGCACGGGCGGCTGTGGGCCGTCAACGACCGCGCCGATGTTGCCAGTATTTCCGGGGCTCCGGTGTTCCATATCGGGCAAAAGGACATCCCCCTGCGCGCCGCACGTCACCTCCTTCACGACCGCACCGTGATCGGCCTCTCCACCCATACGCCGGAGCAGGTCGACGCCGCGATAGCTGCCTCCCCTGGCAGGAGCGGACTGGATTATTTCTGTGTTGGTCCGGTGTGGGCAACGCCCACAAAGCCAGGCCGTGAAGCAGTTGGGCTGGACCTGGTCACATATGCCGCGGAAGCCGTAAAGCGCGCGGACGAGGAGACCGTAGGTGGCGTCCTCCTCCCCTGGTTCGCTATTGGCGGCATCGACCTCAGCAACATTGAACAGGTGGTTGCCGCGGGAGCGAGCCGGGTCGTCGTGGTGCGGGCCATCACTGAGGCAGAGGATCCGACGGCGGCGGCCAAGACTTTGCTGGAAGCGCTCGACGCCGGATAATCACCCGGCGCCCTGGTGGCCGCGGAGAATATGCGAAAGTCTCCTAAGCCGTGAGCCCGAGCCCGGACATGCGTCGCCCATGCCGCTCCGCAAGCTCGGCCGTGAGGGCCTTGACTGCCGTGCGCGCGTCCCCGCCGCCCTTGAGCAGCGTTCCTAGCTGGGGATGTTCCATGCCTACGCGTTGTGCTTGCGTCAGCGCTTCACCGACGAGGCGGCGGCCCCACAAAGCCAGTCGCGACGCCAGGCGAGGGTCATCAGCCAGGGCCCTGCGCAGGAGGACGCGTAATACTTCCGTGGCTTGGTCGGCGGAGGCAACCTTCTGGACAAAGGCTTGCGTCCCGCCGTCAAGGAACGACGCGACCATGCGGTAAAAGTCCGATGACACGGTGTCGATCACATAGGCCTTCATGACTGATTCAAACCAGTCCGCTGGCTTTGTTCGCTCGTGGAAGTGGTCAAACGAGCGCTGGAACGGAAGCATGGCCTCTTCGGCATCGAGTCCCATCTCCGAGAGCCGGCTGCTGATCAAGGCGAAGTTTCCGTAAGCGCCAACGGCGATCTTTGCCAGCACTGCCCTGTCATGGAGGGTGGGAGCGTACCGGGAGTCGAAAGACAACCGGCCAAACGCCGAGAGCTCGCCGTACGCCATGGCTCCCAGCAGCTCCGAAGAGAGGCGCTGGACGCGAGCATTATCGTCCAAGGAAGTGCTCATGGTCCAAGACTATCCAGCGATTTCGGGCTAACCTGATTTTCGTGTCACATCATCGGATTTCGCCCAACGTCGACGACTCGTCGGACCAGCTCGCGGAGGCATTTGCAGCCCTCCGGACCGAACTGGAACTCCCGGGCGAGTATCCGGCCGAAGCCGTGGCGGAAGCCCGGAAAGCCGTAGAAAACCACCCGCTGCCGGACCGTGACCTCAGGGACATTCCGTTCGTGACTATTGATCCAGCCACGTCCACCGACCTGGACCAAGCGGTGTTCATAGAACGTGCCGGTGAAGGTTACAAAGTCCTCTACGCAATCGCGGACGTGCCATCCTTTGTTGCTCCCGGCGGGGCGCTCGATGCCGAAACCCGGCAACGGGGGCAAACGTTTTACGCTCCTGACGGAAGGATCCCGCTGCACCCGGAGGTTATCAGCGAGAACGCCGGAAGCCTGCTGGCTGGTCAGGACTGCAGCGCCTTCGTGTGGGACTTCGAACTGGACCACAATGCGGAGGTATCCGCCACGTCCGTGGCCCGTGGCACCGTCCGTAGCCGCGCCAAGCTCAGTTACAAAGGTGCCCAGGAACAGATCGATGCCGGCACGGCCCCTGCGGTCCTTGAGCTCCTCAAAGAGGTTGGCCTGAAGCGGGTGGAGCTGGAACGACTCCGCGGTGGCGCCAACCTGAACATGCCGGAGCAGGAAATCGTCCAGGCAACCGGTGGCGGCGGCTACAGGATTGTGGCAGCGCCGTCCCTGCCTGTGGAGGACTGGAACGCGCAGATCTCCCTCATGACGGGGATGGCTGCGGCCCAACTGATGCTCGACGGAAAAGTGGGCATCCTGCGCACCATGCCGGCACCGGACGAACGGTCACTGCTCCATTTCAAACGCCAGACCAAGGCTCTCGGGAAACCCTGGGACGGCGAGGTCACGTACGGTGAATACCTCCGGACACTTGACGCTTCGGATCCCAAACAGCTGGCCATCCTGCACTCTGCAGGAACACTCTTCCGCGGCGCTGGATACACACCTTTCGATGGCGAACTTCCACCCAACATCATCCAGTCAGCCATCGGCGCGCCCTATGCCCACACCACGGCCCCTTTGCGTCGCCTCACCGACCGCTTTGTCCTGGTGATCTGCGAGGCCCTCAGCAACGGCCACCAGATCCCGGCGTGGGCGCGGGAAGCACTTCCATCCCTGCCTGAGATCATGGCCTCATCGGACCAACTGGCCGGGCGGCTTGAGCGCTTGGCCATGGACACCGTGGAAGCTGCACTCGTGGCGAACCACATCGGCGAGGAGTTCGATGCGGTGGTCATCTCCGGTTCCAAGCCGTCCAATGGGACGACCAACGGCAATGGAAGGGGAAACGGAAACGGCAATGGGCCGTTCGGCATCATCCAGATCGCTGAACCCGCCGTGACAGCCCGGTGTGACGGCGAACTGGAATCGGGCACCAAGGTCCGGGTGCAACTCCTGAAGGCCGATATCGCCAGCCGCGAGATCCGTTTTACCCTGCTCCCCTGAAGCCCCGCAGCACCCGAACTGCCCCCGATCCGGGCTTTGGCGCTCCCAGAGGATAGACTGACCCTGTAGTAATGGATGCCCGGTCGTTGATTCAGTTAATTTTTGAACTCAACAAGCCCGCCCCTACGCGATCTTGAGATGTGCCCGCTGGTCACCAGTGCCAGTACTTAGATAGCCCGCGATCGGCTTCCACTGGATTAGCTTGCGCGCCCGTTCGTGCTCCGGTACGGCTCCGCCCACCCGTTGAGCATGCAGCGCCAATGCCCAAATGAATAAGGAAACTCCCTGTGAGTGAATTGCACACCCATGAAGTCCTGACGGACGCCACCGGCACCGAATCCATCGAGCCCGAGGAAACGATCATCTCTGATGAGACGCCCCACGAGATCGAAGAGAAATCGTTCGCTGACTACAACGTCCGCGCCGACATCGTCGAATCCCTCGCCGACGCCGGTATCACCCACCCCTTCC
This sequence comes from Arthrobacter sp. 21a14, assembly GCA_050627125.1. GTDB lineage: Bacteria > Actinomycetota > Actinomycetes > Actinomycetales > Micrococcaceae > Arthrobacter. The sequence goes on from CP192487.1 coordinate 4,300,678, forward strand.
CCATCCAGGCCATGACGCTGCCCGTAGCCCTTAGCGGCCACGACATCATTGGCCAGGCCAAGACCGGTACTGGCAAGACCCTCGGTTTCGGCATTCCGGCACTGCAGCGCGTGGAAGGCCGGGATGACCCCGGCTACGCCAAGCTGGCCGTCCCCGGTGCACCGCAGGCCCTGGTCATCGTTCCTACCCGTGAGCTTGCGGTACAGGTGGCCAATGATCTCCAGACGGCATCCCGTAAACGCAACGCCCGCATCGCCACGATCTACGGTGGCCGTGCCTACGAGCCGCAGGTTGACGCCCTCCAGAAGGGCGTCGAGGTAGTGGTTGGCACCCCCGGCCGTTTGATCGACCTCTACAAGCAGAAGCACCTCAGCCTGAAGAACGTCAAAATGGTGATCCTGGACGAGGCCGACGAAATGCTGGACCTCGGCTTCCTGCCGGACGTGGAAACACTCATCGCAGGTACTCCGGCCGTTCGCCAGACCCTGCTCTTCTCCGCCACCATGCCTGGCCCGGTCATCGCGATGGCCCGCCGCTACATGACGCAGCCCACCCACATCCGCGCTGCCGATCCGAATGACGAAGGCCTCACCAAGCGCGACATCCGCCAGCTCATCTACCGTGCGCACAGCATGGACAAGACCGAGGTAGTGGCCCGCATCCTGCAGGCCCGCGGACGTGGCCGCACCATCATCTTCACCAAAACGAAGCGCACCGCGGCGAAGGTCGCCGAGGAACTGGTGGACCGCGGATTTGCCGCTGCTGCGATCCACGGCGACCTCGGCCAAGGCGCCCGCGAGCAGGCTCTCCGCGCGTTCCGCAACAACAAGGTGGACGTGCTGGTTGCCACGGACGTGGCTGCCCGTGGCATCGACGTTGATGACGTCACACACGTCATCAACTACCAGTGCGTGGAAGACGAAAAGATCTACCTGCACCGCGTGGGCCGTACCGGCCGCGCCGGCAACAAGGGAACCGCCGTTACCTTCGTCGACTGGGACGACATGCCCCGCTGGGGCCTGATCAACAAAGCACTGGGGCTCAGCGTTCCGGAGCCGGTTGAAACCTACTCCTCTTCGCCCCATCTCTTCAGTGACCTCGACATTCCCGAGGGCACCAAGGGCCGCCTCCCGCGCAACAAGCGCACGCTTGCCGGCGTCGATGCCGAGGTCCTCGAGGATCTGGGCGAAACAGGCAAGAAGAACTCCCGTTCCGGCGGTTCATCCCGTGACGGTGGACGCGATGGCGGCCGTGGCAGGGACGGCGGACGGGGCCGTGGAAACGCAGCCAAGTCCACCGAAGCCAACTCGGAAACCAACGGTGAGGGCGGACGCAACCGTACACGCCGCCGTCGTACATCCGAAGCCGATGCGGCCCCCGCTGCCGGTTCCTCCGAAACCCGCACCTCTACTGGCGAAAATGCCGAGAAGCCGGCCCGCACGCGGCGTACCCGCACGCGCCGCCGTAACGGCGAAGTGGTTTCCGGCGAGACCGCTGGCGCCCAGTCCGGCAACTCCGAGGCCTAAAGTCCTCAATGACTGAAACTGTTTGGGCGCCGGACGGCGGCAATCTGGTGGTGCACGCGGACAACGCGGAATTCCTCCCGACGCTGCCGGACGGCGCCTTCACACTCATTTACGTGGACCCGCCCTTCAACACGGGCCGGGTCCAACGCCGCCAGGAAACACGCATGGTCCGCAACGCGGACGGCGACGGCGACCGCGTCGGGTTCAAGGGACGCTCCTACGACACCATCAAGGGTGCCCTTCACAGCTACGATGACGCCTTCAGCGACTACTGGTCCTTCCTGGAACCCAAGCTCGTAGAGGCTTGGCGGCTCCTTGCCGACGACGGCACGCTGTACCTGCACCTGGACTACCGCGAGGTGCACTACGCCAAGGTGATGCTGGACGCCATCTTTGGCCGGGAATGTTTCCTCAACGAGATCATCTGGGCCTACGACTATGGCGCCCGGGCCAAGAACCGCTGGCCCACCAAGCACGACAACATCCTGGTGTACGTAAAGAACCCTGCGAAGTATCACTTCGACAACGCTGAAGTGGACCGCGAACCCTACATGGCCCCCGGCCTTGTCACACCTGCCAAACGCGAGCGTGGAAAACTTCCCACGGACGTCTGGTGGCATACCATCGTTTCGCCCACCGGCAGGGAAAAGACCGGCTACCCTACCCAGAAACCCGAAGGCCTGGTGCGCAGGATCGTCTCTGCCTCGAGCCGCGAGGGCGATTGGTGCCTGGACTTCTTTGCGGGTTCAGGAACCCTCGGCGCTGTTGCCGCCAAGCTGGGCCGCAGCTTCGTCTGCGTGGACCAGAACGAGCAAGCCATCGACGTCATGCGGAAGCGCCTTGGCACCAAGGCCGTCTTCCACAGCAGGGGGCTTCTGCCGGAAGGCACCCTGGATCAGGCAGTGCCCTTCACGAATGCCTGAACAGCGTCGGCGATCATTTGCACGGCGATGGCCGAAAGCAAAAGCCCCGCGATCCTGGTGACAAGCTCCACGCCATTCTCGCCAAGGACGCGCTGCACCACACCCGCGAACCGCATGGCCAGGTAGAGCGAGCAAAGCACCACCGCGATGCCCAGCCCAACCGCAAGGTACTCAGACAAGGCGCTGGACTGCTGGACGAAAACCATGACCGCAACAATGGCGCCCGGCCCTGCCATCAATGGCGTCCCCAAAGGCACGAAGGCCACATTCTTATACTTCGCGGCGTTATCCTCGCCGCTGGTGGAACCTGTGAGCAGCTGCAGGGCAATCAGCACCAGCAGCAATCCCCCGGCACCTTGCAAGGCCGCCAAGGAGATGTGCATGTAGTTAAGGATCGACTGGCCGAAGATCGCAAACACCACGATCACGCCGGTAGCCACAACAAGCGCCTGCAACGCCGAACGGTTCCGGTCGCGGGCAGGCATCTGGGCAGTCAAAGACATGAATATTGGCACGGTGCCGGGAGGATCCATGATCACGAACAGCGTGACGATCACGGATGCGAACAACTGCAGATCCATCAGCGAACAACCGCGCTGCCGGTTGCGAGTTCCTCGATCCTTGCCAGGACGTCCGGGGATGTCAGGTTCTCTCCCAGCCGATTTGGTTTTCCAGCTCCGTGATAATCGGACGATCCCGTGATGAGCAACCCATGTTCAGACGCCAGGTTGCGAAGGAACCCACGTCCTTCTTCCGGGTTGTCGCGGTGTTCAATTTCCAGGCCAAGCAGCCCGGCGTCGATCATCTCCCGGTACGTCCGCTCCCCCACAATTCGTCCCCTCGCCGATGCGACCGGGTGTGCAAAGACCGGCACGCCGCCAGCGGCACGGACAAGCTCGACGGCGATAGCGGGGTCCGGTGCGTAGTGCTGCACGAAGTATCGCGAATGCGAGGTGAGGATGGACGTGAAGGCTTCGGAGCGGTCCGCGACCACGCCGGCAGCAACCAAGGCATCCGCGATATGCGGTCGCCCTACTGTAGCGCCAGGAGCCACATGGTGGATGACGTCGTCCCACGTCAGGGGGTAATCCTCGGACAACAGTGTGACCATGCGCTCGGCGCGCGTGAGCCGGGCGTCCTTTGACTTGGTGATCTCTTCAAGAAGCCCGGGGTGGGACGGATCATGCAGGTAGCTCAACAGGTGGACGCTGATCCCCTGCTCCGTCCGGCACGAGATCTCCATTCCGGGAACAAAAGTGACTCCGTGTTCCTTGGCAGCGGCAGCAGCAAGCTCCCAGCCATCAGTGGAATCGTGGTCCGTCAAGGCAATGACGTCCAGGCCTGCAGCCGCGGCCGAAATGATCACCCCGGCGGGGGTCTCGGTTCCGTCGGAAACATTCGAGTGCGTATGCAGGTCTATCCTCACTTTCCCAGCCTATGGGATGCGGACCGCCTTGGGGTGTTGCGCCGTTGGCCTCCTCACGAAACTGGTGGGACGATGTAACGGTGAATGATGCCGAAAACACCCCGTACGCGGAATCCACAGATTCCCAGCCCCTGCAAGAACGCGTCAACAACCGTTCGCAGCGGCCCACCTCCGATGCCTTCAAGGCATTCATGGCCAGCAACTGGGCGCCCGCACCGCAGGTAAACCCCGCTCGTGACGCCGTCTCAGACCACGCTGCCCGCCGCCGTCGTGCAATTTCCGAACTGTTCAAGGGCGAACGGCTCGTCATCCCGGCCGGCCCGCTCAAGGTCCGCTCAAACGACTGCGACTACCGCTTCCGCCCGCACTCCGGATTCGCCCACCTCGCCGGGTTGGGCCTGGACCACGAGCCGGATGCCGTTTTGATCCTGGAACCGGCAGGTGAAGGAAAGGGCGACGACGGCGGTCACCACACCGCGACGCTGTACTTCCGTCCCCTGGCTGGCCGCGACACAGAACAGTTCTACGCCGACTCCCGGGCCGGTGAATTCTGGATCGGCGCGCGGCCCACACTGGTAGAATTCAAAGCCCGTCTGGGTCTGCCCACCGCGCACATTTCCGAACTTGAACTGGCCATCACCAAGAACGTGGGCGCCCCGGAAATCGGCGGCATTTCCATCCGCCTGGTCCGCAAGGTAGATGAGAACATCGATGCTTTGGTGGACACTGCCCGATACAACACAGCCAAGGATCCTGAGAACCTTGACCTGGGCGAGCTCGATGCTTTGGACGAAAAGCTTAGTGAAGCACTCTCCGAACTCCGCCTGATCAAGGACGAGTGGGAGATCGAGCAGATGAAGATCGCCGTTGCAGCCACGGTTGAAGGCTTCGCCGACGTCGTGCGGGCCCTCCCGCGTGCTTTGACGCACACGCGCGGCGAACGCGTGGTTGAAGGCGCTTTCTTCGCCCGTGCCCGCGAGGAAGGCAACGAACTCGGCTACGACACCATCGCGGCCTCAGGCAACAACGCCACAGTGTTGCACTGGACCCGCAACTCGGGCGCCGTCAACGCTGGTGAACTCCTGCTGCTTGACGCGGGAGTGGAGGCTGATTCGCTGTACACAGCCGATGTCACGAGGACCCTGCCGGCAAACGGCACTTTCACCGAGGTCCAGCGCAAGGTCTACGAAGCTGTCCTGGATGCCGCTGATGCGGGATTCGCAGCCGCACGGCCGGGCGTAAAATTCCGGGACATCCACACGGCAGCCACCACGGTCCTCGCTGAGCGCCTCGCCGAATGGGGTCTGCTGCCTGTCTCTGTTGAGGAAGCCATCAGCCCCGAAGGCCAGCAGCACCGCCGCTGGATGCCACACGGCACCAGCCATCACCTCGGCTTGGACGTACACGACTGCGCCCAGGCCAAGCGGGAGCTTTACCTTGATGGAATCCTCACGGAGGGCATGGTCTTCACGATCGAGCCCGGCCTGTACTTCAAGAACGAAGACCTGGCCATTCCCGCGGAATACCGTGGCATCGGCGTCCGCATCGAGGACGACATCCTCATGACCGCTGATGGCCCTGTGAACCTGAGCGCGGCATTGCCACGCAAGGCCGACGACGTCGAGTCCTGGATGGCCGGCATCTACCAGGAAGCTGCGGGCTAGCCGCCAGCAGGCAACAACAGCAGAAAGGGAAGGCCACCGGATGGATATCCGGTGGCCTTCCCTTTTGTGCTTCTTAGGAGAGTTATTGCTTGTGGGAATCGTCGTTCCCAGGCCGCTGTTCCTCCTGCCGGGGGGCGTTCTGGCCCTCCGTGACCCGGACGCCGTACTGGGGGCGGCCATCGGGCAGGTCCGGATAGCGCACCGGTGATGGCGTCGGGTTCTGTGCTGGCTGTGCGGGCTGTGCAGTCGGAGCCTGCGCGCCGGAGGCACCGGGTTCGGTGGGCTCCGGTCCACGCTGGCCATAGGGATCGTTCCAGGTGGCAGGACGGTCAGGTTCCTGGCCGGGCTGCTGGAAGGGCGCATTTGGCGGACTGTAATTTTGTGCTTGTCCGGTGGCAGCCTGGGCGGAATTCATGGGCAGTTGGTGGAGCAACCGGCGGGCTTCGTGGGCTGCCTCGATGGCAACAATGACATCGTAGTTGGTGGCGACCACTTGGCTTGTGGACGTGAAGTCGCGCTTGCCGCGCTGGGTGGCGTAGGTGGCGATGCCGAACAGCATGAAGAAAGCTGCACCCATGAGCACGGACGTGATGATGGAGAAGGTGCCGCCACCGGGCGTGAAGAAGGAGAGCATGACGCCGACGAAGAGGCCGAACCACATGCCGCTCAAAGCACCGGACAAGGCAACGCGTGGGTAGCTCAGACGGCCGGTTACCCGCTCCACCATCTTGAGGTCGTTGCCCACGATCGACACCAACTGGACGGGGAACTGCTGGTCCGCGAGGTAGTCCACCGCCTTTTGGGCATCCAAATATGAGGTGTACGAGCCAACAGTGTCGCCTTGGGGTACGCTGCGGGACTCCTCAACGGCTTTAGGAGCACCAAAAATGTTTGACATAGCCCCATTGTGTCGCATGTAGATGTGAAGCGGCTGGAATTCAGCTAAAAGAGAGCAGACTCGGTAGCCTGTAAACATGAGCACACATCCCTCACGCGTCTTTGTCGCGCGCTTGCTCGGCTTGGACGTCTTCGACCCCCTGGGCGATCGTTTGGGCCGGCTCCGCGACGTCGTCGTGCTCTCCCGCGGGACCCGCGGAGCCCCGCATGTCGTGGGCATCGTGGTGGAAGTACCGGGCAAGAAGCGGGTCTTCGTACCCATGACCCGGATCACCTCCATCGACCAGACCCAGATCATCTGCACTGGCCTGGTGAACCTGCGTCGTTTCGAACAACGGGGCGCTGAAACATTGGTGGTAGCGGAGATGTTTGATCGTCGGGTCACCCTTGCCGACGGCAGCGGAGATGCGACGATCGAGGACATCGCCATGGACCAGCACCGGTCCAAGGACTGGTTCGTCAGCAAACTCTTCGTCCGTCGCGGTCATTCGTTGTCGCCCCTGAGCAGGCTCCGCCGCAACGAGACCCTGATCATTGACTGGGCGGACGCGCAGACCGGCGGGCATAACGAGCCCCAGGCCGCCACGCAGTTCGTTGCCACGCACGAGGACCTCAAGCCTGCCGACTTCGCCGAAGCCCTGCAGGAGATGAGCGACAAGCGCCGCTTTGAAGTGGCAAGCGAACTTCAGGACGAACGGTTGGCAGACGTACTCCAGGAGCTTCCCGAGGACGACCAGGTGGAGATCCTCTCTGCCCTGGACGTGGAACGGGCCGCCGACGTCCTGGAGGAAATGGATCCCGACGACGCCGCCGACCTCCTCGCCGAACTTCCCTCCGCCCAAGCGGAAGAACTCCTGCAGCTCATGGAGCCCCAGGAAGCCGAAGACGTCCGGCGTCTCTTGGAGTACGACGAAGACACAGCAGGTGGCCTCATGACGCCGGTGCCCGTCATCCTGCCACCCGAAGCCACGGTAGCCGAAGCCTTGGCCCACGTTCGGCGCGAGGAACTCTCCCCCGCCTTGGCGTCCTCCATCTTCATCGCACGACCGCCCTTGGAAACGCCCACCGGCCGCTTCCTGGGCGTCGTACATATACAACAACTCCTGCGCTTTCCTCCGCCGGAGCCGCTGGGCAACCTTGTTGATAAGAACCTTGAGCCGTTGTCGGACCAGGCGCACATCAGCGAAGTAGCCCGGACCCTGGCCACGTACAACCTCAACTCGCTCCCCGTCGTCGACGACGACGGCCGCCTTGTGGGGGCGGTGACTGTTGATGACGTGTTGGATCACCTGTTGCCCGATGACTGGCGCGCTCACGAGGACGACGCCCCTATAAGGAAACTTGGAGGCCGCATTGGCTGATATCAACGCCACCCGATCCCCCAGGTCCACTGGACGCACAAACAATCCCGGCAGCCTTGACACGCCGCTGAGCGGGCGTCAACGCATACTGCCCAAGTTCTCCCCCAACCCCGATGCTTTCGGCAATGCCACCGAGGGCTTCGCCCGGTTCATGGGCACGCCGCAATTCCTCGTCTACATGACGATCTTCTGTCTCTTCTGGCTGGCGTGGAATACGTTTGCGCCCACGGACTGGCAGTTCGACCGCGTGGAGCTGGGCTTCACCTTGTTGACACTCATGTTGTCGCTCCAGGCGTCCTATGCCGCGCCGCTCCTGCTGCTGGCCCAAAACCGACAGGATGACCGGGACCGGGTGTCGCTGCAGCAGGACCGCCAGCGCGCCGAGCGGAACCTGTCAGACACTGAATACTTGACCCGTGAACTGGCTTCCCTGCGAATCGCACTTCGTGAAGTAGCAACTCGCGACTACGTCCGCGCCGAACTCCGCAGCCTGCTCGAAGACATCATCGACGCCCAGGAGGAGCTGCGCGAGAGCGAAGCCGACGCAGAGGGCAGCGAGTCTTCGGCCGATAAGGTCAAGGAGAAGCTCAAGGAGAAACGGGACAAGTCGCGTGGACCACGCACGCAGCAGATCCCCAAAGTACGCCCGCAACGTCCGGGGCCCCAGCACTCCAGCGCGAAGCCGGCCCCTACCGAAAATCCTGAAAGCCGAGCGTAACCCATGACCACCCCATCGGCCGAGGCACTTCACGCTGCCCTGGCAACCGTCATTGACCCCGAGTTGCGGCGTCCGATCACCGAACTTGGCATGGTGGAGTCGGTGTCGGCCAACGACGACGGCAACGTCCATGTAGCAGTGCTGCTCACGATCGCCGGTTGCCCACTCCGCGACACCATTACGGCGGACGCGACCACTGCTTTGTCAGGCATCGCAGGCGTCACCGGTGTTGACGTGGAGCTGAAGGTCATGACCCCCGCCCAGCGCGAGGCCCTGAAGGAACAACTGCGCGGTCCCGGCGGTCAGCGGGGCATCCCTTTCGCCAAGCCCGGGTCCTTGACGAAGGTCTACGCCGTGGCGAGTGGAAAAGGCGGCGTGGGTAAGTCTTCCGTCACGGTCAACCTTGCCTGTGCCTTGGCCGCCCAGGGCCTGCGCGTGGGTATCGTGGACGCCGACGTGCACGGCTTCTCTGTCCCAGGGCTCATGGGTATCACGCAGAAACCGACGCAGGTGGATGACATGATCCTGCCTCCTGTGGCCTACGGGGTGAAGGTCATATCAATTGGCATGTTCGTTGCGGGAAACCAGCCCGTGGCGTGGCGGGGGCCCATGCTGCACCGCGCCTTGGAGCAGTTCCTCACGGACGTCTACTTCGGTGACCTCGATGCCCTTTTCCTGGACCTTCCGCCCGGAACAGGCGACATCGCAATTTCTGTTGCCCAGCTCCTCCCGAACGCCGAAATCCTCGTGGTAACAACCCCGCAGGCTGCCGCTGCGGATGTCGCCGAACGCGCCGGAACCATCGCAACCCAAACCGGCCAGAAGGTTGCCGGCGTCATCGAGAACATGTCCTTCCTGGAAATGCCCGACGGCGGTCGCATGGAATTGTTCGGAAGTGGCGGCGGTGCTGTCCTGGCTGAGCGTTTGAGTGCTGCTGTGGGCAGCGACGTGCCCCTTCTTGGCCAGATTCCGTTGGACATCCGGTTGCGTGAGGGCGGGGATGCCGGAAAACCTGTAGTCCTTGCCGCGAGCGAAACTGCTGCTGCGAAAGCGTTGGAAGGCATTGCCGGGATGTTGGCAACGCGTCCCCGGGGATTATCGGGCATGCCGCTGGGAATCCAGCCGCGCTGAAGCCACTGGGTTTCGAAAGGGCCTTGGTCTCCGAAAGGCCTTGGTTTCCGAAAGGGCCGGGAAGATTAGGTAGCTTCGGTGTCGAAGGGCGCAGCCTCGCCCTCGGCGAGCCGCTCAATAATGCGGGCCGGAGCCTTGGGCTTCGTGTCCACTGCTGCGGCCGCAACCGTCGCCGCCGCGGCTGGCGCGCCGGCGTTGACGGGCTTGGAATCATCGTCAAGCAACGCATCCTTGATGATGCGTCGCGGATCGTACTGGCGGGGATCGTACTTCTTCCAGTCGACCTCATCGATGTCGATGCCGACTTCTTCCTTGATCTGCTCGCGTGCGCCAGAGGCCATCCGGCGGACTTCCTTCACCAGGTTGGCGAGCTTTTGAGTGTATTCGGGCAAACGGCTGGGACCGATGACGAGTACGCCGATAATCAGAAGGAGTATGAACTCCGGGCCGTTGATTCCAAGCACGCTACGAAGATTACCTTGTCTGTGGTGCCGGTCATAAACCAGCGGGACGGAGCAGTGTCCGGAGGCCGCGGATCATCCGTTCGGACCACGTCTCGGAGGCTTGCGGAGCTTTCGTGCTGATCATGGAGTCGCCTGCACGAACCAACTCGGGAACGGCGTCGTCGGCGATATCAGCCGGCAAATCCGATGAGTAGCTGAGGACTGCCGCGGAGGTCCGGTATACAGCCTCCCACGGCGTCCCCTGCGTGAGAGAGAGTTGCGCCGATGCCGGGCGACCGGTGACTGCAAGGTCTGAAGCCTGCAGGTGCTCTTCCACAACAGTGGCGTAATGGCCGTTGCTTTCCAGCCGGAGTTCCACCGCCGGGTGACCGTTGTGCATGGTCGCCTTGGCTGAGACCACGTGGAAGCCCATAGCACCAAGTTCAGGACATGCCCATCCCTGGTCCCGCAAGGCATCCAACTGCTCGGAGCTCAAATTCACGGGTGCGGTGGGGCGGAAGTCCGGCGTGGCAACGAATTCCGGCGTCGTCATCAGTCCCGGGGGGCCGCCGGTGAATGCATTGGAAAGGGATGAGGCGGCGTTGCCCGCACCGATGCCTGCTTGCGGCGCGGTATCTCCTGCCACCGCATATGCGGCAAGGCCCAGTGCACCTGCACTTACCGTCAGAGTGCCAGCGGCCAGGCCTGCAATCCGAAGGCCGCGCCACGCACCGCCCCTGGTCGCACCACCCCTGGTCCGTGAATTTGCGACCGGCGGGATCTGCTCATTCGCGAGTCGTTGTGTGTGCTGGAGCAAACGCGCAGTAAGGTCCTGGCTGGCTTCGGGCACGGCCGCTCCGCGAAGCCGTTCAAGATACTGCCGCTCCCTGTTCAGGGCAGCACGGCAATCCGGGCAATGCCGCAGGTGCTCAGGGTTCCGGGTGTGGCGCAGGGCAGGCAGTTTGTAACGTGCAGCCAGTTTGCGACGTGACAGGGCACCCGGACGGATGTGGCGTCGAGGCATCGACTACCTAAAGAATGCTGGCGATGCGAGGCATCTTCAGGCGGGGCTTGCGGGCGTCAGCCGGGCGGGGGTCGCGGTGGGCGAGCTTCTCCCGCAGCATGGTGCGGCCACGGTGGATACGGGACCTGACGGTGCCCAGCTTCACGCCCAGCGCCTCCGCCACTTCGTCGTAAGACAATCCTTCAAGATCGCACAGAACAACGGCAGCCCTGAAATCCGGTGGCAATTCTTCCAATGCACGCTGAACATCGAGGTCCAGGTTGTTGTGCTCGAAGCTCTGCTCGGGGCCTGGCTCACGGCCCGGCAGGCGTGACTCGGCGTCCTCGGCAAGGGCGTCAAAGCGGATTCGGCTCTTACGACGTGCCTGGTCCAGGAAAAGGTTGGTGGTAATACGGTGCAGCCACCCATCCAGGGTTCCCGGCTTGAAGTTTTCCAGCGAACGGAAAACCCTGACGAACACCTCCTGGGTGAGGTCCTCGGCGTCGAACTTATTTCCGGTCAGGCGGTAGGCAAGGCGGTACACCTTGGCGGAGTGGTTGGCGACCACGTCCTCCCAGCTGGGCATGACCCAGTCCGTAACGGCCTCAAGGCTCTCCGATGTCTGGACTGGCACAGCATGCGATGCCGGCATCGTCCACTCCCCTCAAACTGTGGTTCACCGTACTTGTCCGGTGCCGCCCACCACGTGGATGACCGGATCAATATCATCCCAAGTTTTTCTGGGAATTTCCTGACTAAGGCACAATTTCCACGCAAGGCGAAATCCTGCCGCAGACACAATCCCGGGACGGCTGCGAACACGGGGTTTGCGGCACCGGACACAGTAGGCTGGTAGAGACACCCCTACGCGCGGAAAGCGAACCCTTCATGAGTGCCGACAAGTCAACCAGCTGGTCCTATGCAGAAGATCTGCCTGCTGAGGATGACGTCTTGTTGCGCGCCCGGGAGAGGTCCTTCGAGCTGGGGGTTAAGCCCATCAGCCCCGGCGTTGGCGCGGTGTTGACCGTCCTTGCCGCAGCATCAAAGGCACAGACAGTAGTTGAGGTTGGTTCAGGCGCGGGCGTCTCAGGTGTTTGTCTTTTGCGCGGTCTGGGTCCGCAAGCTGTCCTGACCACCATCGACGTCGATGTCGAACACCTCAAGGCCGCCCGCGAAGCCTTTCTCGAATCCGGCAGCCCGGCCAACCGCACCCGGACCATCTCCGGCAGGGCCGCCGACGTCCTCCCACGCCTCACGGACTCCGCCTATGACCTTGTCTTCATCGACGCCGACAAGCCGAACTTCCCCCGCTACGTTGAACAGGCTGTCCGGTTGCTCAAGACCGGCGGCACCCTGGTGATCAACGACGCCCTGGATAAGGACCGTGTCTCAAATCCGGCAGCCCGTGACTCCACCACTGTGGTTCTCCGGCAAGTTGGCAAATCCATTCGCGACGACGACCGCCTGGCCTCTGCGATGCTTCCCACGGGTGACGGACTTCTAGTGGCTGTCAAAAAATAGGCAATTGCCATTTAGCGGACATTCTTAAAGAACGGCACCCAAGAAAGACGCTGCTGCTTAAACAAAAGCAGGGCTCCGGCTCTCGCCGGGCCCTGGTCTTTTGAATCCAGCCTGCCTATGAATCTATTCGGTAACGCCTACAAGGCATTCCTTGAGGTTCTCCGCCTCCGCGGCATTGAGCTCGACTACAAGCCGTCCTCCGCCTTCGAGCGGCACACGCATGATCAGGCTGCGTCCCTCTTTGGTTACTTCCATAGGGCCGTCGCCAGTACGTGGTTTCATAGCCGCCATTAGGAAAATCCCCTCCATTTGTCCCAAGTCACGCCCAACCCGGCCGGGCTGGATCCGCTTCGCAATTGCAGCCGGCGGCACCGCTTGGGAGGCCGCCTTGGCCGGGCACTTTTAGGTGCTTTTGTCCTTGCTCGTATTCCATTATCCCGTACTTACCCGTCCGTAGCGAATCAATGGACTAATTACCCCGACACGGAACAAAGACACTTCCCGACGGCGGACACTCGGGTTATGGCGGATAGTCACCGCCTCCGGGCAATGGCGCCCACGCCCAAAGCCACACCACCCAGACGATCTGGAGGAGGACAAACATGACGACGACGGTTCCCCTGTACGCCTTGGACTTGGACAGCAGCGCTGCCCCGAGGGCCAGCGGGAAAAGAGGAAGGAGCATCCGGAAAGTACTGGTTTGGGGATGCAGGAACACCAGCAAATAGCCCATGTAGCAGGCGCACCAAAGGCGCATTTCCGCTCCCAGTGCCCGGACAGGCTTTGAAACCATCAGCAGGACGAACAAGCCGACGAAAACGAAGGGCGCAAGCACGCCAAGAACCGGACCGAACAGCATCCTTCCGGTATCGAACCAGGGTTTGAAGGGCACCAGGTCATGTCCGCGCCAGGCAGTTTCCGTTCGCGTGTAGGCGCTGGGATCCCCCGTGACTGCCCAAGCGATGGCGGGCCATGCCAGGGCTCCGAGTCCGGTGGCGAGCACCAAGGCCCCCAGGGACAGCAGTTCCGGCGTGGACGAAGACTTGGCCTGTGGCTCCTCATCCGGGGTTGCCGGCCTGAAACGCTGCCAGAGCCGCCAAACCAGGAGGAGGCCCAGCGTGGCAGCGAAGGGGACTCCTGTGGGTCTGGACAAACACATCAGCAGCACTACCGGTATGGCTGCCAGGTAGCGTCGCCGGACCACCAGGAGCAGTGAGCCGGACAACAGCAGGAGGTTCAAGGATTCTGCATAGGGCACCTGGAGAATTGGCGACACCGGGAAGGCGGACACGAAGATGACGCCCCACATCGCGGTGCGCCGGCTGGCCGCTTCCCTGAACAGTTTGAAGATCACCAAGGCAGCACCGAGGCCGGCAACCATGGCTATGGCGGTGAGGGACTGCAGAGTGCCCAGGCCCGTAATGGCAGAGAGTCCCCGCCCCAGGAACGGGAACAATGCATAAAAGGCCCAGGCGTTCTCCTTGACTACCCCGTTGGTATCCACCGGGAGCACGGAAGGGTAGCCGTTGTCCGCAGCCTGCGAATACCAGCGCCCGTCCCAGATGGTGATGAAGTTCCAGTAGTCCGGCGCGGGCGGGAACCATGGATTCACTCCTTGATGAACGGCAGCCGCCATGAAGATGCAGGCACTGACCACCCTGGCCACGACAAAAACCAAGGAAACCTGCAGCCACCACGGCCATTGTGCCATCCGGACCCCCGCGTCGGAGATGCCCCGCGAAAGGCGCGCAGTGGGTCCCTCCCCGCCAAAACGGGCAGGTGCACGTGTGCTCACTGTGTGGTCCGCTTGGCGTCGCCATCCTCAAGCTTTGATTGGACCAACACGCTGAGTCTCTCGATCTCACGGTCCTTGGCTACCAACTGGTCCCGTAGCTCATCAAGGACCTGGTCCACTTGGTCCATGCGGTAACCGCGGAGGCCCAGTGCAAAGCGCACGGCGTCGACGTCTGTGGCTGCAGCCTTCTCCGGGAGCAGCACCGGAGGCAAGTTGGGCAGGGAGTCATCCAGGCCAGCTCCCACGGAGCCGCCACGGATGATGCCGGCCCCAAAATACAAAGCGGCACCAATGAGGACAATCGCGACAAACACCAGGAAAAAGCTCACAGCCACCATCGTGCCAGAAACAGCCGCCTACTCCGGGCGCTGGTTCCCATTGGTGGTGGCTGGAAGCGGGGCACCGTGCAACACGCGGTGGACGGCATCGGCAGGGTCATCCACCAGTTGGATCAGGTCCAGGTCCTTTTCGGACACCATCCCTTCAGCAACCAAAGTGTCCCGGATCCACTCAATCATTGGACCCCAGAAGCGGACACCCAACAGCACGATCGGGAACGATGTCACCTTGCGTGTCTGTACCAGGACCATTGCCTCGAAGAGCTCATCCAAGGTTCCAAGTCCGCCAGGCAAGACGACGAAGCCCTGGGCGTATTTCACGAACATGGTCTTGCGGGCGAAGAAGTACCGGAAGTTGATGCCCAGGTCCACCCATTGGTTCAGGCCCTGTTCGAACGGCAACTCAATGCCCAGCCCGACAGATACGCCATTGCCCTCTACAGCACCCTTGTTGGCGGCTTCCATGGAGCCCGGACCGCCGCCGGTGATCACGGCAACTCCGGCTTCGGCGAGCTTGCGCCCTACATCGACTGCCATCTCGTAGTACTCGGTTCCCGGTTTGGTACGGGCTGAACCGAAAACACTGACTGCCGGACCAATATCGGCCAATGCCCCAAAGCCCTCAACGAATTCGCTCTGAATCCTCAGGACGCGCCAGGGATCGGTGTGGATGAACTGCCCGGCACCGCTCGTGTCCAGCAAATGCTGATCGGACATTCCCTTGTCCGCCTGTTTGCGCCGCAGTTCCAAAGGGCCCTTGTGCTTGGCCGGTGCGATCTCCGAAGGCAGGGGCACGTGGACGCCCGCGACGTGGCCATTCGCGTCCGGGCTGGGAATCGGGTGCTGGCTAATGCTCATTGCCCAAGGCTAACGCGGATGAATGCAAGCGAAGACGCTACGACGCGGTTCTTGCATTGCAGTCTGGTATATCGCTGGAGGGCAGGTTTCTGTTCAGTCACGATCTGGAGGAACTTGCCGTGACCGTGGTCATAATTGTGTCTTTGTTCGCTAGATTCGTCCTATGACTACTCAAGTGTCCGGCGATGCGCTCGTCTCCCTGAACAGCGTCAACAAACACTACGGTCAATTGCACGTCCTCAAAGACATCAACCTCCAGGTTCGGAAGGGTGAAGTCGTCGTGGTCATCGGGCCGTCCGGCTCCGGAAAGTCCACGTTGTGCCGTGCCATCAACCGTTTGGAAACGATCGACGACGGCGACATCGCGATCGACGGGAAGAAGCTCCCGGAAGAAGGCAAGGAACTCGCCCACCTGCGTGCCGACGTCGGAATGGTCTTCCAGTCCTTCAACCTGTTCGCCCACAAGACGATCCTTGAGAACGTCACGCTGGGACCGATCAAGGTGAAGGGCGTTGCCAAAGGCACGGCGGAAAGGGAGGCCATGGCCCTCCTGGAACGTGTCGGCGTCGGCCACCAGGCTCCCAAGCTCCCCGCGCAGCTCTCCGGTGGCCAGCAACAGCGTGTGGCCATTGCCCGCGCGCTTGCCATGAAGCCGAAGGTGATGCTGTTCGACGAGCCCACCTCGGCCCTGGACCCCGAAATGATCAACGAGGTCCTGGACGTCATGATCCAGCTGGCAAAAGAAGGCATGACCATGATCGTGGTCACCCACGAGATGGGCTTTGCCCGCAAGGCAGCCGACCGCGTCGTGTTCATGGCCGATGGCCAGATCGTGGAAGATTCAACACCCGAGGAATTCTTCACCAATCCGCAGAGCAACCGCGCCAAGGACTTCCTGTCCAAGCTTCTGACCCACTAGCTCCCTGCTGACCCGCATCCAGGCCCGCACGGACCGCACCCAGGCCGTACGCCGGCCAACCAATGAAAGGAATGTCATGAAGAAGGCTTTTATTACCCGGAGGAAATCTCTCCTGGTGGCCGCTTCGGCTGCACTGGCCCTCTCGCTGAGCGCTTGCGGTGGAGGCAGTGGCACCACCACTCCGCCTGTTGCCTCGGCGAGCTTCGAGGCAGGCACCACGATGGCGAAGTTGAACCAGGCCAAGAAGATCACTATTGGTACCAAGTTTGACCAGCCGCTGTTCGGCCAGAAGGGCCTGGACGGCAAGCCTGTCGGCTTCGACGTCGAAATCGGCAAGGCCATCGCCGCCAAGCTCGGCATTGAACCTGACAAGATCGAATGGGTGGAAACTGTTTCCGCCAACCGTGAACCGTTCATCGAGCAGGGTCGCGTTGACATCGTCATTGCCACCTACACGATCAACGATGCCCGCAAGCAGAAGGTCGCATTCGCAGGTCCGTACTACGAAGCTGGCCAGGCTCTGTTGGTGAACAAGGACGACAACTCCATCACCAAACCCGAGGACGTCAAGGGCAAGAAGGTCTGCTCTGTTACGGGTTCCACCCCGGCTAAGACCATCGTCGAAAAGTACGGTGCCGAACTGGTCCCGGCCGCAAACTACACCGCTTGCCTTGAGCCATTGCGCAACAAGCAGGTTGTCGCCGTCACCACGGACAACGTGATCCTCGCTGGTTACGTTGACAAGGAACCGGAGGCCTTCAAGCTCGCCTCGGACCAAACGTTCACCAAAGAGCCGTACGGCATCGGCCTGAAGAAGGATGACACGGTCTTCCGCAACTGGATCAATGACCAGTTGGAGGGATTCGCCAAGGACGGCACGTACAAGAAGGCTTGGGAAGCAACAGCAGGAAAGGTCATCAAGACCGCTCCTGAGCTGCCCAAGATCGACCGCTACTAGTCGGAAGCCGGTGGCTGCCGCCCTCCCCTTGGGGAAGGGCGGCAGCCACCGACCTTGAGGACTCCCTACCTTTCCGCAGCAGCCGAAGGAAGCCAATGGACGCCATCTTCGAAAGCCTCCCCCAATATTGGGACGGATTTCTCCGAACCCTGTTTCTAGCCGTCGTATCCGGCGTAATCGCACTGACAGCAGGTACTCTCCTCGCCGCAATGCGTGTCTCGCCCGTGGCAGCCTTACGGGGCTTCAGCACGTTCTATGTTGAAGTCGCCAGAAACACCCCACTCACAATTATTTTCTTTTTCTCAGCAATCGTGCTTCCCCGGCTCGGCGTCAAGTTCGAACAATTTGAAGTGGCCGCCATCATCGCGTTGAGCAGCTACACGGCAGCATTTGTTGCCGAAGCCGTTCGATCCGGCGTCAACAGCGTCCCGGTGGGGCAAGCCGAGGCAGCCCGCAGTATCGGCATGACATTCACGCAGGTTTTGGGCCTGGTGGTCCTGCCACAGGCTGTCCGGACCGTCATACCCCCATTGATCAACATCATGATTGCCTTGGTCAAGAACTCATCCGTCGCGGGTGCCTTCTTTGTCCTGGAGCTCTTCGGCTATGGCCTGCAGCTGTCAAACAGCCATGGTGATGCGGTCATGTGGATCTTGATTGGTGTTGCATTCTTCTACCTGCTGATCACCGTGCCCCTGGGCTTGTTGGCCCACTTCGTCGAGAAAAAGGTGGCGATTGCCCGATGACTTCGGTTCTCTATGACGTACCAGGCCCCAAGGCCCGCCGCGTTTCCCTCATTGGTTCAGTTGTCGGATCCATCATCATTGCCGGTGGCGTGGTGGGAGCCATTGTCATCCTGTCTTCGCAGGGCATATTCAACGCCTCCCGTTGGGAAGTCTTTGTTAACGAATCTGCCAAGGACGTTTGGACGCAGCTCGGCTATGGCGTCCTTGCCACCCTGCAGGCTGCCGGCGTCGCAGCTGTCATTGCCTTTCCCCTGGGGGTGGCACTGTGCCTACTCCGTATTTCCCTGATCTCCTGGATTCGCGTTCCCACACAGGTGGTGCTTGAGTTCCTCCGCGGCATGCCAGTGGTGCTCATGATCCTCTTCGTGCTCCTGGTGTTTGCTACGACCCCCTTCACTGCTGTGGTCAGTGGCCTGGTCCTGTACAACGCAGCGATCTTCGCCGAAATTCTGAGGGCAGGTATTCAGTCACTGCCCAAGGGACAACGCGAAGCCGGTTTGGCCATCGGCCTGCGCAGCTTCCAGTCCAGGATGAGCATCGAGTTTCCCCAGGCAATCCGCCGCATGCTCCCGTCACTCATTGCACAGTTGGTCGTCCTCCTGAAGGACACCTCGCTTGGCTACATCGTGGCCTACGAGGAACTGCTGCGTAAGGTGAAGCTGATCTCAGACCTGGAGCCCAGCCTGTTGTTCTCCGCTTTCTTCGTTGGCGCTGCGATCTACATCCTGATCAACTTGTCGGTTTCCCGGCTTGCGATCTGGATCGAAAGGCGAGGCTCCAAAAAGGCCGCAGGCGGCATGGCTTCGGCCATCAAGACCGTCGACCTCGAGGTCAACGTCCCTGGACCTGAAACGAAGTAGTGCCGGGAACATTCCTTTAGTCATGAAAGAAGGTCCGCAGCTGTTCATTCGGCTGCGGACCTTCTCTTTATATGCTTTTAGTGTTTAGCGAACCAGCCACGTCCGGAGTGCACGAAGGCACTCACGGACGGCATCGGCGTCGACGTGTTCATTGTCCTTGTGCGCCAGCAACGGATCGCCGGGTCCAAAGTTCACGGCCGGGATGCCCAACTCACTGAAACGCGCGACGTCGGTCCACCCGTATTTGGGCTTTGGTTCCGCGCCGACTGCGGCCACGAAAGACGCAGCCGCAGGGTGGTTCAGTCCGGGCCGGGCGCCGGCAGCAGCGTCCGTGCGGACGACGTCGAATCCCTCCAGGAGCTCCCGCACGTGGGCCTCGGCCTGGTCCGGGGTCTTGTCCGGAGCGAAGCGGTAGTTGATCTCTACCACGCAACGGTCCGGGATGACGTTGCCAGCGGTGCCGCCGTTGATCCTGACCGCGTTGAGGCTCTCCCGGTAATCGAGGCCGTCCACATTAATCGTCCGGGGCTCGTACGCTGCGAGGCGGGCGAGGATTGGTGCCGCCGCGTGGATCGCGTTGCTGCCCATCCACGCGCGGGCCGAGTGGGCCGCTTCACCGATGGTGGTCGCTTCGAACCGGCTGGTTCCATTGCAGCCGCCTTCAACTGTGCCGTGTGTGGGCTCAAGAAGAATGGCGAAGTCCCCCAGGAGCAGGTCACCATGGTTGCGGACCAGCCTGCCCAGGCCGCTCTTAACGGCCTCCACTTCCTCGTGGTCGTAGAAGACAAAGGTGACATCCTTGTCCGGCTCGCTGCCGTCGTCGAACAGGGTCGCCGCGAGTGCGAGCTGCACGGCAACGCCGCCCTTCATGTCGGTAGTCCCCCGGCCATAAAGCACACCCTCCCCCGGAATGCCCGACTCCCACGTTGCCGGAACGGTGCCCAGCGAGCCTTCCACCGTGGGCAGCGGAACAGTGTCCAGGTGTCCAGCGAGGATGACGCGCTCGGCGCGGCCAAGTTCAGTGCGTGCAATGATGGCGTCGCCGTCGCGCACCACGGTGTATTCGGGGATGGCGCGCAGGGCCGCCTCGACGAGATCGGCGAGCAGGGTCTCGTTGCCCGAGACACTGTTGATATCGATGAGCGCGGCTGTCAGCAAGGCAACGTCCTGGCGCAGGTCCAGTAGGGCGGGGGCAGGGTTAAGGGTCACCACTCCACCTTAACTCCCCGGGCAGCTGTGTTTCGGGCAACAAATGCGACCTGCCCGGGTGAGACGGGTTTCAGCCGTGCCACGGGCGATCGATACACTGGGGCCATGACTGAAACTGCTTCCTCTGCTGTGCCCGCAAACCACCGATCAGCCTACGGATTCGGCCTCGCCACCATCGCCACCTCGCCTTCCGGGGAAGCAACCGTGCTGGATGTCTGGTACCCGGCACCGGCCCTGGGTGTAGCCGCTGAAACCCTTCGCGACGTTGACAATGCCGATCCCGCGCTCACTGCCCTGGCTGACGACGGCAAAGACGCCGATCGCGGCACGGAGCAAAAAGTGGTCTTCGCACAGATCGACCTCGACGCCGCCCCGGCCGACACCGCCGATGCTTACCTGCGTCTACACCTCCTTTCGCACCGTCTGGTCAAGCCCAACAGCATCAACCTGGATGGCGTCTTCGGCAAGCTCCCCAACGTCGTATGGACCAACTTCGGCCCAGCCGCCGTCGAGGGTTTTGAAATGACGCGTGCGCGCCTGCGTAAGCGCGGCAACGTGGTGGTTTACGGCGTGGACAAGTTCCCGCGCATGGTTGACTACGTGGTTCCCACAGGTGTGCGGATCGCCGACGCCGACCGCGTCCGTCTGGGTGCGCACCTGGCCGAGGGCACCACGGTGATGCATGAAGGCTTCGTGAACTTCAACGCCGGAACCCTCGGCACGTCCATGGTGGAAGGCCGCATCTCCGCTGGAGTCGTGGCCGGTGACGGCACGGACGTCGGCGGCGGTGCCTCCATCATGGGCACGCTCTCCGGCGGCGGCAAGGAAAAGATTGCCTTGGGCGAGCGGGTACTGCTTGGTGCAAACTCCGGCGTCGGCATCAGCATCGGCGACGATTCGGTGGTGGAAGCCGGCCTCTACGTCACCGCCGGCACCCGCGTTCGCGTGCCCGGTCCCAAGGACGAGAACGGCGAAGACACCAGCAAGATCATCAAGGCGGTCGAGCTTTCCGGTGTTCCCAACCTGCTGTTCCGCCGCAACTCCACCACCGGTGGCGTGGAAGTCCTGCCCCGCAAGGGCCAGACCGTGGAGTTGAACGAGGCACTCCACGCCAACTAGCAGAAGACAAGCAATGCGCCGGTTCCGCCGCGCCATCGTTGCGGTGCTTGCGCTGGCCCTCGTGGCCGGTGCTATCTACGCGATAGTTGCCATTCTGCAGCGCTCCGAGACCCTGGTCTCGGAGCGCTGCGTCGCCGCCATGGGGTCCGAAAGCTACGAGTTGGCCACCGACCAAGCGGCCAACGCCTCGCTCATCACGGCTATCTCCGTCCATCGCGGACTTCCACCAAGGGCTGCAAGCATCGCCCTCGCCACCGCGATGCAGGAATCCAAGCTACGGAACATCAATTACGGCGACGATGCAGGACCTGATTCGCGGGGGTTGTTCCAACAGAGGCCATCGCAAGGCTGGGGAACCGAGGCACAGGTCATGAACCCCGTCTATGCGACGAACGCCTTCTATAACGGCCTCATCAAAATTCCCGGTTACGAGACCATGGAAATTACCCAGGCAGCCCAGCAGGTCCAGCGCTCCGCGTTCCCCAGGGCATACGCCCAGCACGAGAACATGGGACGCGCCTTCGCTTCCGCCCTCACCGGTCATTCCGAATCCGCGCTGACCTGTGAACTGCGCATGCCTGAAGCGGCCGGTGACCCTGCCGCCGTCGTAGAAGAACTGACGACGGCGTTCGGCCCCCAGCCAGCCACACTCCAGGGCCGCTCGGTGCAGCTGGATATCACTGGTACGCAAGCCTGGGCAGTTGCCCATTGGGCAGTGGCCAATGCCAAGTCCCTCTCCATCACGCAAGTGGATGTTGGCGGTCAGACGTGGAACAGGGAAAAACGCGACGGTTGGATTGCTTCGGCCGCACCGTCTGAATCAGTGACCATCACCGTCTCGGCACCGACTACCTGAATTTTGTGTGCAGCGTGTGCAAGCCGCTGCTTAGGCAAGTATCTCCACCACAGGTTGGACATAACTGCGGAAGACGTCGGGCTCGGACAGCAGCTTGTGGCTCATGATCATGGTGCTGGGCTCCAAGTACCAGGCGCGGGGTTCGTTGAGCGGCAACTCGATGATGGTGAGATCAAAGTCCCGCGAGCTCCGGCCGACTTCCAGGAGCCTGTCCTCCACCATCTCGTTCAGGACTCCCGTAACCCCATTGGCTTCGCGCTCTGCCTCGATCTTGGCGTATTCATCGATCCTGTCCGTTGCCCATCCCAAAGCTGAGCCAAAGTGTGCCTGCAGGACACGCTGGAGGGCAGGGGAATTGCCGAAGGCCTTGAAACTGGGCGGCGCGAGCTCAAGTGCCGGGTTGGGATAGGTCTTCACGAGCTTCTCCCACCAGGCCTCCCACTCGGTTTTGAGGGCATGGATCCCACCCACATCCGAGGTGAGGTGGCTATGATCGGCATGGCGGACCTTGGGAGCAGCGTGCGACAGTAACGGTTTTCCGGCACCGTCGAGTCCAGCTACGTCGCGCAAGTACAGGGCGATGAGCATCGGCCCGGACGTGTCCATGGTGATGCGCCATCCCGGGCCGCCTGACTCATGCATCCGAATTCCTCCCTTGGCAGGTTCCCGACATGTCCCAGTCTATTCCCGTTGGCTTGCTACGGTAACGGTGAGGGGGGCACTGCTTGCTGGGCGGCACATGGGTCGTCCTGAGGGCGTCCTTAGGGCAGGCGGCGACAGTCTATGGTGCAGCCGGCACCGGAGCGAAAGCCGCGAGATGGGCCGTGAGGACGTCACTGCACATCTCGGCCGTCATCCATTCGGGCTGGAGCAGCGCGTGCATGCAAAGGCCGTCCATGGTGGCCAGGAGGCGTTCAGCCTCTGTGACAAGGCTTTGCGGGGCGGCGGCTTCGCCGGGGCTCAACAGGATGATGAGGCGTCCCACAATGGCAGCGACCACGCGGTGACTGCGTTCGGCCTCGGCAGCCAGGACGGGTCTGATTCGCGCAGCGTGGCGGAAGGCCATCCAAACGCAGGCGTCCACAGCGAGCTCTTCGTCCAAGGGAAGGAACTGTCCCAGGAGGTTCAACACTGCGGCGTGCTGCCGGGCGCTGCCCGGGGTTTCGCCTTCAACGGCACACAAAGCTGACTCGAGCCGGCCGCTGATACGGTCGATGACCGAGGCGAAGGAGAACACGAGAAGCTCGTCGCTGCTGGCAAAATAGTGCCGCACGGAGCCTACGGCCAGCCCGGCTTCATCAGCTACTTCACGAAGGGATGCCCGCTCCAAACCGTCGCTTGCGATGATCCTGAAGACAGCTTGGACAACTTCCTGGCGCCGGGCCTCGGCATCAACAATTTTGGGCACCAGTATTTTTTAGCACGAACGTGCTTCAACACCGCTCAACACTGAGCGGCGTGGCTCCGATTTCCGATAGCGTAGACATCATGAAAATTCTTGTCACGGGTGGCACCGGCTACATCGGTTCGCACACCGTTCTGTCCCTTCAGGAAGCCGGCCATGACGTCGTCGTGCTCGATAACCTCGTGAACTCCAGCGAAGAGTCCCTGCGTAGGGTTTCCGAGCTCACTGGCAAGACTGCAGCCTTCCACAAGGTTGACCTGGTGGACGAGCCCGCCGTCGAGGACGTGTTCGACCAGCACGAGATCGACGCCGTGATCCACTTCGCAGGACTCAAGGCCGTAGGCGAATCCGTTCAGGAGCCACTGGCGTACTACTACAACAACATCGTGGGCACGCTGAACCTGCTCCGGGCCATGGACAAGCACAACGTCCGCTCCATCGTGTTCAGCTCCTCCGCAACCGTATACGGCGAGCACAATCCCATCCCGTACATCGAGAAGATGGAAATCGGTGCCAACAACCCGTACGGCCGCACCAAGGAACAGATCGAGGACATCCTCTCGGACCTGGGCAACGCGGACGATCGTTGGCATATCGCACTGCTGCGCTACTTCAACCCGGTTGGCGCGCACCCGTCCGGACGCATCGGCGAGGACCCCCAGGGCATTCCCAACAACCTCGTTCCGTTCATCGCACAGGTTGCCGTGGGACGCCGCGAGAAGCTCATGGTCTTCGGTGGCGACTATGACACCCCTGATGGAACAGCCCAGCGCGACTACATCCACGTCGTGGATCTCGCTGAAGGTCACGTAGCGGCACTGAACTTCATCGCTGACCGCGCGGGAGTCCGCCGCTGGAACCTGGGGTCCGGCAAGGGATCTTCCGTGCTCGAGGTACTGCGGTCCTTCGAAAAGGCCGTCGGACACGAGCTGCCCTACGAAATAACGGGCCGGCGCGCTGGCGACCTTCCCGCCTTCTGGGCCGACGCTTCTTCCGCCCTCGCAGACCTCGGATGGTCCACCACGAAGACCGTGGACCAGATGTGCGAGGACCACTGGCGCTGGCAGAAGAACAACCCGTACGGGTACAACGCTTCCTAAAGCAACGCGAGGTCACTTAAGGCCCATGTCGGCGTGCTTTATGGGCCCGAAGTGACCCCGCGTTGCTCTATTACCGACTGAACCAACGACGGCGGCCGCCCACCTCGCGCGAGGTGGGCGGCCGCCGTCGTGATTGACGCTGTTGACGTATCAGTTGGCCGGGTAGTTGCGCTCCGGCTCCCCTGTGTAGAGCTGCCGCGGGCGGCCGATCTTGGTCTGGGGATCGTTGATCATTTCGCGCCACTGGGCAATCCAGCCCGGGAGGCGGCCAATGGCGAAGAGGACGGTGAACATCTTCTCCGGGAAACCCATCGCCTTGTAGATCAGGCCGGTGTAGAAGTCCACGTTCGGGTACAGCTTGCGCTGGATGAAGTAGTCATCCGCCAGGGCCTTCTCTTCAAGGCGCATGGCGATGTCCAGCAGTTCGTCGTTGCCGCCGAGCTTGCCGAGGACCTCGTGGGCCGTTGCCTTGATGATCTTGGCACGGGGATCGTAGTTCTTGTAGACACGGTGACCGAAGCCCATGAGGCGGACGCCGTCTTCTTTGTTCTTGACTTTCTCCATGTAGTCCTCGGGCTTGATGCCCTCGGCCTGGATCTGGCGCAGCATCTTCAGCACGGCCTCATTGGCGCCACCGTGAGCGGGGCCGAACAGGGCGTTGATGCCGGCTGATACCGAAGCGAAGAGGTTCGCGTTGGAGGAACCCACCAAACGGACGGTGGAGGTGGAACAGTTCTGCTCGTGGTCAGCGTGCAGGATGAGCAGCAGGTCCAGTGCCTTAACCACAACGGGGTCCAGCTCGTACTGCTCGGCCGGGAGGCCGAAGCTCAGCCGCAGGAAGTTTTCCACCAGGTTCATGGAGTTGTCCGGGTAGAGCATCGGCTGACCGATGGACTTCTTGTGGGCGTAAGCGGCAATAACGGGCAGCTTGGCCATGAGGCGGATGGTGGAAACTTCCACGTGCTCCGCGTTAAAGGGATCCAGCGAGTCCTGGTAGAACGTGGACAACGCCGAAACGGCCGAGGAAAGCACCGGCATGGGGTGGGCATCGCGCGGGAATCCGCCGAAGAAGCCCTTCAGTTCCTCGTGCAGGAGCGTGTGGTGGCGGATGCGCTGATCGAAGGCTTCCAGCTCCGTGGGGGTGGGAAGGTTGCCATAGATCAGCAGGTAGGAAACTTCAAGGAAGCTCGAGTGCTGGGCGAGTTGCTCGATCGGGTACCCGCGGTAGCGCAGGATGCCTGCGTCGCCGTCGATGTACGTGATGGCAGAGGTGGTGGCCGCTGTGTTCATGAAGCCGGGGTCATAGGCAACGGCGCCCGTCTGCTTCAGCAGCTTGGAAACGTCATAACCTTCGTTTCCTTCTACAACCTGGATGCGCGGCAGTTCAAGTTCGCCGCCGGCATGGCGCAGTGTCGCGCTGGTGGTCTCAGTCATGGAGTCCCCTTCATGAGGCCTCTGGGCCTCTATAGAACGCTTGTCCAACCAACTTCTGGTGGCGTCGTATTCGGCCCCACTGTTGCAGGGCTCCAACGACCGCAGTGCTTTCTTATTGAAGGCCACCATTGATAGTCAGTTAAAAAGCTACCGCCAGTAACCCTCCGGAACTAATCCGTTCCGTCCGGTTACTGGCGGAATGACGCGACTTGTGGCACAAGTCACAGCATTGTTATGAGCTTGCGCTTAACCTCTCCACGGCTGCGTCAATGCGTTCATCGCTGCCGGTAAGTGCCACCCGGATGAAGCCGTTGCCGGCATCGCCGTAAAAGACACCGGGACCTACGACGATCCCCAGGTCTGCAAAACGGGCCACCGTGTCCCACGTAGCTTCACCGGCCGTAGACCATAGATAAAGGCCTGCGTTGGACTCATGAATCTGCAATCCGACCTTCTCAAGAGCCGGAACGATCCTCTCCCGACGCCCGCGGTACAGATCCTTTTGGGCAAGTACGTGGCCCGAATCGCCCAAGGCGACGCGCATCGCCTCCTGCACCGGATAGGGCACTATCATTCCTGCATGCTTCCGGCTGTTGACAAGGTTGGCCATAATCGCGGAGTCACCAGCCACGAAAGCGGCTCGATAGCCAGCGAGATTGGACTGTTTACTCAGGGAATAGACGCAAAGCAGGCCATCCGTGGAACCACCGGAAACCCGTGGGTCCAGGATGCTCGGGACAGCTTCTCCACCACGCTGGACATCCCACTCGCCCCAGCCAAGTTCGGCGTAGCATTCGTCGGAGGCCACTACGGCGCCGATTTCCCGTGCCTGACTGACGATCTGCTGTAGGGATTCAACGCTCCGGACACTGCCTGTGGGATTTCCCGGCGAATTGATCCAAACCAAGCGAACCCTTGCCCGAGTGGCCGCATCCAGTTCGTCCAGGCTATCCGCCGCTACGGCGGTAGCTCCTGCCAGCATCGCGCCGATATCGTACGTGGGGTAGGCCACCGTAGGCCTCACCACGACGTCGCCAGTGCCAAGGCCAAGCAAGAAGGGCAACCAGGCGACGAGCTCCTTGGAGCCCACGGTGGGCATAACGTCCCTTGAATCCAGGTTGAGGACTCCGCGGCGGGCGGCGAACCAGTCCACAACAGCCTGCCTCAAGGCTTCGGTGCCATGCACAGTTGGGTAGCCGTGGGCATCCGACGCCGCAGCCAGCGCGTCGCGGATCAGCACAGGAGTGGGGTCAACCGGCGTTCCGATGGACAGGTTAACTGCGCCTCCGGGGTGCTTGGCGGCTGTGGCCACATACGGTGCCATGGCCTCCCACGGGTAGTCGGGCAGGTTAAGGCCAAAGGCCGGTGCCGCGGAAATCAACAAAGCAACCGCCCTTAGTGGTCTTGGTTCTGCGGAGGCAAGGCTGCAATGAACGGGTGGTCCTTGCCCGTGTTCCCGATCTTCGCAGCGCCGCCCGGGGAACCGAGGTCGTCAAAGAATTCGACGTTGGCCTTGTAGTAGTCAGCCCACTCTTCCGGGGTGTCATCCTCGTAGTAGATGGCCTCAACGGGGCATACGGGTTCGCAGGCACCACAGTCGACGCATTCATCAGGGTGGATGTAGAGGGAACGCTCACCTTCGTAAATGCAGTCAACAGGGCATTCTTCGATACATGCCTTGTCCTTGACATCTACACACGGCTGCGCGATTACGTACGTCACGTCCCAGACCTCTCCACGGTTTGTCCCAGCTATAGCCGGGGTAATACGGCCGGCATCATGCCGGACACTCAACTTCTGAGCCTATTATCCAACAGTGCTATGACGCCAACCTAGCCCGCGTCTTAGTATGAAACGGTGACTCCCCCGCATTTGCCACCTCGACAATTTCTGCTCAAAGCCCAGCCGGGCATTCGGGTGGTGGTCCGCTACAGGATCCAGGACGGCCTGACGGATGCGCTGGGGTATCTGGTGACCACCACAGAAAGCAGCTGCACCGTACGAACGCGGACCTCCGACGTCGAAATTCCCTTGGCCTTGGTCATCGCAGCGAAAGAAGTTCCTCCGCCACCACCCCGGCGCAGGCGGCCTTAGCGGCTGCGTACTGGACGCTACCTACTCAACAGCTGTCCGCCATCGCTTCCGCAGGCGGCTGGCAACCAGAAGCATAGTCAACGTGACCACGGCTATGCCAAACACCCAGATGTTGCCCACGGCGTCGCCCAGCAACAGCTGTTTGTCGGGTCCTCCGGACGACAATGCACCGACGGTGGCGTAGGCAACCACCCCAGCTGCCGCCGTCGGGATTACTGATCCGGACCAGGCCGCCAGCCACAACTGGACCGCCGCAAGCAGCAGCAGCGCGGCGCAGACACCCCAGGCGACGTCGACGCCGGATATCACCATTCTCTGCCGGTGCAATGCCGTTCCTGCCGCAGCAACAAAAAGAGCCGCCAGCACGGCCGCGGCTAGGCCACGGGCCGTACTGGCGACTCCCTTGTTCATTCTGCTGTTCCAGCCGGGTTCAACCGGGCCGGACTAGGCCTTTGCGCGGGCGCGGTTGGCCTTGGCACGCTCGTTGGAATCGAGGATGAGCTTGCGGATACGGATGTCCTCCGGCGTCACCTCAACACACTCGTCTTCACGTGCGAATTCGAGGGACTCTTCAAGGGTCAGATCGCGCGGCGGCGTCAGGTTCTCGAAGGTATCCGAAGAAGCAGCACGCATGTTGGTGAGCTTCTTTTCCTTGGTGATGTTCACGTCCATGTCGTCGGCGCGTGAGTTCTCGCCCACGATCATGCCTTCGTAAACCTCAGAGGTGGGCTTCACGAAGAAGGAACCGCGCTCCTGCAGGTTGATCATGGCGAACGGGGTGACCACACCGGCGCGGTCGGCAACCATCGAACCGTTGGTGCGGTATTCGATGGGACCGGCCCACGGCTCGTAGCCTTCGGAGATGGAAGCCGCGATACCGGCACCGCGGGTGTCGGTGAGGAACTTGGTGCGGAAACCGATGAGGCCACGGGCCGGAACGATGAATTCCATGCGGCACCAGCCAGTACCGTGGTTGGCCATGTTGGTCATGCGGCCCTTGCGGGCTGCCATGAGCTGCGTCACGGCACCGAGGTACTCTTCGGGGACGTCGATGGTCATGTGTTCCATCGGCTCGTGGATCTTGCCATCGATGGTCTTGGTGACTACCTGAGGCTTGCCAACGGTCAGCTCGAAACCTTCGCGGCGCATCTGCTCAACGAGGATTGCAAGCGCGAGCTCGCCACGGCCCTGTACTTCCCAAGCGTCGGGACGCTCGGTGGGCAGAACCTTGATGGAGACGTTACCGATCAATTCCTTGTCCAGGCGGTCCTTCACCTGGCGGGCGGTGACCTTGGCGCCCTTGACCTTGCCGGCCAGCGGCGAGGTGTTGATACCGATGGTCATGGAGATCGCCGGGTCATCCACGGTGATCAACGGCAGTGGCTGCGGGTTCTCGGCGTCCGTAAGGGTTTCACCGATGGTGATTTCCTCGATGCCTGCCACGGCAACAATTTCACCCGGGCCGGCCGACTCGGTGGGAACGCGGGTCAGTGCCTTGGTGGCCAGGAGTTCGGTGATTTTGACGTTCTTGAGTTCACCGTTGGCGCGGGCCCAGGCAACGGTCTGGCCCTTGCGGAGCGTGCCGTTGTAGATGCGGAGCAGGGCGAGGCGGCCAAGGAACGGCGAAGCGTCCAGGTTGGTCACGTGCGCCTGGAGCACGCCATCCGGATTGTAGGTGGGAGCAGGGATGTGCTCGATGATGGTCTTGAACAGGGGCTCAAGGTCCTCGTTCTCCGGGGCGGAGCCGTTCTCCGGCTGCTCCAGGGAGGCGCGGCCAACCTTGGCAGCAGCGTAGACGACCGGAACTTCGAGGACCTTGTCCAGGTCCAGGTCCGGAACTTCATCGGCAAGGTCCGAAGCCAGGCCCAGGAGCAGGTCCATGGATTCGTGGACAACCTCATCGATACGGGCGTCGGGACGGTCCGTCTTGTTGACCAGGAGGATCACCGGAAGGTGGGCAGCAAGGGCCTTGCGGAGCACGAAGCGGGTCTGGGGCAGCGGACCCTCGGAGGAGTCGACCAGCAGGACGACGCCGTCGACCATGGAAAGACCGCGCTCAACCTCGCCACCGAAGTCGGCGTGGCCGGGGGTGTCGATGACGTTGATGGTGATGGTTTCCCCGTTGGACGACGGGCCGTTGTAGGCAACCGTGGTGTTCTTGGCGAGGATCGTGATGCCCTTTTCGCGCTCCAGGTCACCGGAGTCCATGACGCGGTCCTCAACCTCACCGTGGGAAGCGAAGGAGTTGGTCTGCTTGAGCATGGCGTCGACCAGGGTGGTCTTGCCGTGGTCAACGTGTGCGACGATCGCGACGTTGCGCAGATCGCTCCGCGACGCAGTGTTGGTGATGGTTTCAGACATGCGTTGATGACTCGTTTCAGTGGTGAAGTCAGTTGTTTGTATCCGCGCGCATACCTGATCACCTGATCGGAACACACAACGAAAAGACCCCGGGACACAGGGCACCTACAGCAAGTCTAAACGCAGTTGCATTTATCATCCTAAAAAGCAAGCCATTCAGGCCCTAAATGTGGCGCCCATCACAGCACATCACGCTTTAGTAACCGGCAGTCAAGATGCTGGATTTTCTGTCTCCTTTGCCCCATGATTGCTGCAGAACCAGTGCTATACGGAGACCAACGATGCGCAAAGCCTCGGCCGCGTTCCGCCTGCTCGCACCTTTGATCGCCGTTGGCGTTCTTGTGGTCGGCTGCGGACCAAACCAAGCAACCCCACCATCCACCCCCTCGCGCTCAGCCGCGCCCGTTCCCGCAGAGACGTCCGCAGCAGACAAACCCCGAACGATAGCGCCCACCCCGAGTGCCCTGGACCTGCCAGTGGGCTCGCTCTACAGGAATCCGTCGAACAACCGCGACGAGGTAGTCCTGGCCGACGTGCGCCACACGGCCGTATTGATTGGCGATTCCCAGGCCATGCCCAAGGACTCGTGGCCGCAAAGGGGAATCTCCGCGCTTGGATACAAATTGCACGTCGTGGGCATGGGTGGCACGGGGTTCGTGGCCTCCAACGGCAAGACGGGCAATTACATCGACGCACTCCAGCGTGGAGATTGGTTGCTGCCCTACGGAGATCCGCCGCTGATCGTGGTCCAGGGTGGCGGCAACGACGCCTCACAAAAGGCCACTGACGCCCAGATCACGAGTAATGCCGACCGGCTCCTCGCTGCGCTCAAGAAGCGCTATCCCGGTGCCCGGCTGGCAATGATCGGGACGCTGGCCCGCGGAGCCGACAACGGTGGCGGCCGCCGTTCCGAGGTAGACGCACTCCTTGGCCGGATCGCCGCCAAGCAAGCCATCCCGTTTGTCAGCGCGGGCGACTGGTTGACCCGCTACGATGCCGTTGCCGACCTCCAGGACGGCGTCCACCTCAAACCATCCGGGCACGCGAAGTTGGGCAGCGTCCTGGCGCGGGAGCTGGGCGCTCTTGGCTTGACAGCCCACCCGGACACCGACGCGTGGGTTTCAGCCGAATAAACGCCATTGTTGGGCCTGCTTTGCGCGCTTCGTGGGTGTTCTGGCACGCAGAGCAGGCCTAGCAACGCGTGATTTAACGGCAAGAGCCGGTGGTTCCCTCTCGTGGGAACCACCGGCTCTTGCTGTTGTCTCGTCGGCTGCTGTTGTCTTCTCAGCAGAGAGTACGACGCCGGTCAGGCCACCGCGGGCGGCAGCAGCAGCGAACCGCCAGGAATGGCATCCAACAGTGCCTGGGTGTAGGCCTCGCGCGGGTTGTCGAAGACATCGTCCGTGCTGCCCGTTTCTACGAGCTGTCCTTTTTCCATGACGCAGACGTGGTCTGCAATCTGGCGCACAACGGCGAGGTCGTGCGTGATGAACAAGTACGTCAGGCCAAGGTTGTCCTGAAGATCTGCGAGAAGGTTCAGCACCTGCGCCTGGACCAGGACGTCCAGCGCGGAAACGGCCTCATCACAGATGATCACTTCGGGATCCAAGGCCAAGGCACGGGCAATGGCGATGCGTTGTCGCTGGCCACCTGAAAGCTCGTTCGGATACCTCTGCATCATGGACTGTGGCAAAGCCACCTGGTCCAACAGCTCGCGGACCTTCTTTTCGCGGCTGGCCGCATTTCCGATCTTGTGCACCCGGAGAGGCTCTTCGATGGTCCGGAAGATGTTGTACATCGGGTCCAGGGAGCCGTAAGGATCCTGGAAAATCGGCTGTACCCGCCGCCGGAATTTGAAGAGGTCCTTGCCTTTGAGTCCAGCAGTATCGACGCCGTCGAACACAATCTGGCCTTCGGTGGGCTTCTCCAGCTGGAGGACCATCTTGGCCACGGTGGATTTACCCGAGCCTGACTCCCCCACAATCGCCGTGGTGGTTCCGCGCTTGACGTTGAAGCTGATGTCGTCCACCGCAGCGAAGTCTGAGGTCTGGCCCAGGCCCTGCCGGAGCTTGTAGATCTTGCGCAGGTTTCGGATCTGCAGGACCTCGTCGGTTGCGTGCTTTTTAATTGCCGCGACAGGCGCCAAGAGGTCGCTGGCTTCCACACCCAGCTCCTTCGCCACCTGAATGCGGCGGGAGGCGAGCGAGGGCGCCGATTCCACGAGTCGCTTTGTGTAGGGGTGCTGCGGGTTCTGCAGCAGTTCCAGTGAAGGACCCGCCTCCACAACGTTGCCCTGATACATAACGACTACCTTGTCCGCGCGCTCGGCAGCAAGGCCGAGGTCGTGCGTGATGAGCAGCACCGATGTACCGAGCTCCGAAGTCATTTTGTCCAAGTGATCCAGGATCTTGCGCTGGACGGTGACGTCCAATGCAGACGTAGGCTCATCCGCAATCAGAAGCTTGGGCTGGCAACTCAGGCCGATAGCGATGAGAGCCCGCTGGCGCATACCGCCGGAGAACTCGTGCGGATACTGCTTGGCTCGCCGCGCAGCATCGGGAAGACCCGCCTCCGCCAAAACGCGGGCGACGTCTTCGGGCCCGTCCGGACGACCATTGGCTTTGAGGGTCTCGCGAACCTGGTAGCCGATCTTCCACACGGGATTCAGGTTGGACATGGGGTCCTGGGGAACCATACCGATGTGGCTGCCGCGGAGCTCAATCATGCGCTTTTCAGGTGCATGGGAGATATCCTCGCCATCCAGCAGAATCTGCCCACCCGAGACGCGTCCATTGTTCGGCAACAAGCCGATGGCAGCCAGGGCCGTCGTCGACTTTCCTGAACCGGACTCCCCAACAATCGCGACGGTTTCGCCGGGCATGATGGTTAAGTGGGCATTTTTGACGGCCTTAACTTCACCCGAACCAGTCTTGAAGGTGATGGCCAGATCCTTGATTTCCAGGATTGGCCGTACCTGTGCCGTGACTTCATTGATTCTTACGTTGGCAGAAGCCATGTTCGCCTCCTTAG
The DNA here is from genome assembly GCA_050627125.1 of Arthrobacter sp. 21a14. GTDB lineage: Bacteria > Actinomycetota > Actinomycetes > Actinomycetales > Micrococcaceae > Arthrobacter. The sequence goes on from CP192487.1 coordinate 4,334,373, forward strand.
CGCTGACGGCTCTTGGGATCAAGAGCATCGCGAACGGCGTCGCCAAGCATGATGAAGCTCAGGACGGTGATGGACAGGGCGGCTGCCGGATAGAGCAGGATTCCGGGGTTGGTTCGAATGGAGGCATTGGCCGCTGAAATGTCGTTACCCCACGACATCACGCTGGTAGGCAGCCCGACGCCAAGGAAGGACAATGTCGCTTCCAGGACGATAAATACGCCAAGTTCCAGAGTGGCCAGAACAATTACCGGAGCCAGGGCATTTGGCAAGGCGTGCTTGACCAGCGCTCCAAATTTGGAAACACCAAGGGACCGGGCCGCAGTCACGAAGTCCGCGTTGCGCACCTCAATCACTGCGCCTCTGGTAATACGGGCCATTTGCGGCCAGGCCAGCAGGGATATGGTCAGGACCACGGTCCACACGCTCCTGTTCTCGCGAAACAGGGGCAACTGTGTGATGACCAGGGCACCGAGAATGATCGGCAAGGCGAAGAAAATGTCGCCGAGACGGGCCAGGACCGCATCCAACCAGCCACCGTAGTAGCCAGCCAAAGCGCCGAGCGTCACACCGATGATGATCACCGCGAGGACGGACAGGATGCCGACGGACAAAGAAGCTTGCGTGCCGTGGATAACCCGGGAATAGACGTCACAGCCTTGCAGGGTGAAACCAAGCGGGTGTCCAGAAGTTGGGCCCGCCTCAGAGTTGGCCAACTGGCAGTCGTTGTTGGGCGCCACGCTGGTAAACAGCCCTGGGAAAAGGGCAACCGTCAGCAACAACAGGATCAGCAGCGAGGAGACGATGAACATGGGACGGCGGCGCAGCTTCCGCCACGCATCGGCCCAAAGGCTCAGGGGTGCCTGATCCGTCTTGACGGCGTCAGTGGCCAGCAGCGGGGTTTCATCGACAGGGGCAACGAAGTGTTCGGTATTACTGGTCATAGCGGATCCTCGGGTCAAGCCAGGCGTATAGGAGGTCGACCAGGAGGTTGGTCACGACGAAAACCAAGACCAGGACACTCACGATCGCAACAATGGTAGGACCCTCGCTGCGTTGAATGGCTTGGAAGAGTTTGTTCCCAACTCCCGGGACGTTGAAGATGCCTTCGGTGACGATAGCGCCTCCCATCAGGCCGCCCAGGTTTGCGCCCAGATAGGTCACAACAGGGATCAGCGAGTTCCTCAAGATATGGGCCATGACCACCCGGGGACGCGAGAGGCCCTTGGCCGTGGCAGTACGCACGTAGTCCGCGTTCATGTTCTCGCTGACAGACGCTCTGGTGAGCCGAAGGACATATGCGAAGGAGACCAGCCCCAAAACCACGGCCGGGAGTATGAGGTTTCCCCAGTCCGCATTGGCGCCAACTGTCGGCTTGGCCCAGCCGAGCTGGACGCCAAATACCAATTGGAAGACGAACCCGAGGACGAACGTAGGTACGGCAATCACAACCAGCGACATAATGAGCACGGTCGAGTCGAAGAGCTTTCCCTTTCGAAGGCCTGCGAAGACGCCAAAAGCAATGCCAAAGACAGCCTGGATGATGAGCGCTTCAACGGCGAGCATCGCGGTAACGGGGAATGCCCGGGCCAGAGCAGCAGCGATGGGTTGCTGGGTGAAGTCGACTCCGAGGTTGAAAGTAAACAGGTTCTTCAGGAAGATCCCGTACTGCACCCAGAACGGTTGATCCAGATTGTATTGGGCCCGCAGGGCGTCAATGACACTCTGCGGAGGCTGGCGATCGCCGAAGAGGGCAGCGATCGGATCTCCGGGTAGTGCGAAGACCATGTAGTACACGAGGAGTGTGGTCCCGATGAAGACGGGAATCACTTGGAGGAGCCTACGCAAAATGTAGCGAACCACGATTCACTCCTCTCCATGGGTCGAGTGTTGGTGTGTCATGTTTGCCTTCCTGCCGAGGCAAGCATTAGGGGCCCGGCGCATTGGCCGGGCCCCCATGCCTTACGGCAAGTTCAGATCCTGAGGACTACTTGGCCGCGATATCGAAGTAGCGGATGCCGCCGTTCCAACCGGTTTCAGCTGAGACAACGTTGTTGCTCCACACGATCGGAGTTGCCCTGTACCAAAGGGGCAGGCCTGGGAGATCCTGGAACAGGATCTCCTGCGCCTTGTTGAACTTGGCGTTTGCATCTTCAGGGGTCTTGGCAGCAAGGCCTTCCTTGAGGAGCTTGTCGAACTCAGGGTTCGAGTACTTCTCGTAGTTCGACGATGCGTTGGTGGCCCAAACCGGTCCGAGGAAGTTGTAGAGCGACGGGTAGTCGCCCTGCCAGCCAGCACGCGTCAGGCCCGGGAGGGACTGGGACTTGCGCAGGTCCAGTACTTCAGCGAACTTGGCGAACGGCTGGATTTCAGCGTTGATGCCGAGGTTGTTCTTGAAACCGTTTGCGACGGCGTCGATCCATTCCTTGTTGCCACCATCGGTGTTGGAAGCGATCTGCAGCGGCTTTGAACCGTCATACGGCTTGATCTTTTCGGCCTGCGCCCAAAGATCCTTGGCCTTCTGAACGTCGAACTTCAGGACGTCATTGCCCGGGATGTGGTCGTTGTAACCATCCAGAACGGGAGCCGTGAATTCGGTAGCCGGGGTACGCGTGCCGTTGTAGATGACCTTGGTGATTTCTTCGCGGTTGATCGCGTGGGACAAGGCCTGGCGGCGCAACTTACCGGCTTCACCCTGGAAGTTCGGGTTGTAGCCCGGGATGTTCAGGGTGGAGTTATTGGCGTTCGGCCGAGTTGAGTTCCGGTCCGGGAAGTCCGTCGTGTAGGTCTTCAGGGCATTCGACGGGACTACGTCCGTGACGTCGAGGTTGTCAGCCTGGAGATCCGTGTATGCGGGACCCGGATCGGTGTAGAACTTGAAGGTTACGCCACCATTCTTGGCAGCACGCGGACCACTGTAATCAGGATTCTTGACGAGGGAGATCGACTGGTCATGTACCCAAGCGCCTTCCTTCGCGAACTTGTACGGGCCGTTGCCGATCGGGTTTTCACCAAACTTCTTCGGGTCCTTCAGGGCCTCTGAAGGAAGCGGGTAGAAGGCGGAGTAGCCCAGGCGCAGCGACCAGTCAGCCTCAGGCTGGGCCAGCTTCACCGTGATGGTCTGATCGTCCTTGGCTGCCAGACCGGACATTGTCTGCGCGGTGGGGGCCGGAGTGGAGGTCTTCTTGCCATCAGCGCCCGTGGTTTGGTTGACGGCACTGACATCGGCGTAACCCTCGATGGATTCGAAGAAGAAGCCGTTGTTCTGGAGGTTGGTGCTCAACGCCGCGAAGTTCCAGGAATCAACGAACGTCTTGGCTGTAATGGCCTCACCGTTGGTGAACTTGGCACCCGACTTAACCTTGATGGTCCAGTTCTGCGAATCCGTGGTCTCGATCGACTCCGCCAGTGCGTTGACCGGCTTTCCGTTGGAGTCGTAGGCGCGAAGGCCCTCGAAAAGGAGCTCGACGACGCGGCCACCGTACACCTCATTGGTGTTGGCGGGGAGCAGCGGGTTCTGTGGTTCGTTGCTGTATGCGGAAATGACCTTGTTGGGGTCGCTTGCGGCAGAGCTGTTCGTGTTGCTGCCGGAGCCGCCGCCGCAACCGGTCACTGCGAGGGCGATTATCGCCGCTACGCCTAGAGCTTTGGAAGTGCGCGAGAAACGCATTCCGCCTCCTATGAGTCGTGGAGTTGATCAGGGGCAATTTGTAATGACCCCCAGGCGCGGACACAGTTTTCCTACTGTGACGTTGCCTACATGTGTGTGTAAGCCTACCCACATTGTGTCCGGATGTTGGGACTCGCTGGCCAAACTGTAACCGTTCCGCAACCTCCAGATGCCTAAACTGGCGGGAATTTCAAGTCAAAAGCTACTGGGTGGTAATATTCGCTGTCTGACAGCAGGACAAGCCTGTTTTCGGCAATAAAAAGGGCCTCGGTTCATGCTCTGAACCGAGACCCTTAATAATTTCGCTGCCCAAGGCAGCGTCCTGTTTAGACGTTGAAGCGGAACTCCACCACGTCGCCGTCGGCCATAACGTACTCTTTGCCTTCGATGCGGACCTTGCCGCGGGACTTCGCTTCAGCCATGGAGCCGGCGTCGATGAGGTCATCGAAAGAGACAACCTCGGCTTTGATGAAGCCGCGCTGGAAGTCCGAGTGGATCACGCCGGCGGCCTGGGGCGCGGTGTCGCCCTGGCGAATGGTCCATGCACGGGTTTCCTTGGGGCCAGCCGTGAGGTATGTCTGCAGGCCGAGTGTGTGGAACCCAACGCGTGCCAACTGGTCCAGGCCGGATTCGCTCTGGCCGTTCATTTCCAGCATTTCGCGGGCCTCTTCCTCGTCCAGTTCAACGAGGTCGGATTCGAGCTTGGCGTCGAGGAATACCGCATCTGCGGGAGCAACCAGGGCGCGCAACTCGTCCTGCCTTTCCTGGTCACCGAGAATGCCTTCATCGGCGTTGAAGACGTAGATAAAGGGCTTCGCGGTGAGAAGTCCGAGCTCCTTGAGGTGCCCCATCTCCAACTTGTCGCTCTTGATCGAAGAGAAAATCGTATCGCCGCGTTCCAGCACAGTCTGGGCCGCCTTGATGGCGGCCAATTCAGCTGCATCGCGCTTCTTGATCTTGACTTCTTTTTCGATACGCGGGATGGCGTTTTCGATGGTCTGAAGGTCTGCCAGGATCAGCTCGGTGTTGATGGTCTCCATGTCGGAGCGCGGATCAACCTTGCCGTCGACGTGGATGACATCAGGATCGTCAAAGACCCGAACAACCTGAGCGATGGCCTCGGCCTCGCGGATGTTGGCCAGGAACTTATTGCCCAGGCCTTCGCCCTCGGACGCACCCTTCACGATGCCGGCGATGTCCACAAAGGACACAGGAGCGGGAAGCAACTTCTGGGAACCAAAGATCTCCGCCAGCTTGGCGAGACGGGGATCCGGCAGGTTAACGACACCGACGTTCGGTTCGATCGTTGCGAACGGATAGTTCGCAGCAAGCACCTGGTTGCGGGTCAGTGCGTTGAAAAGAGTTGATTTGCCGACGTTGGGCAGTCCGACGATGCCAATAGTAAGAGCCACGAGCATATATTCTACCCGTTGCCGCGATGACCATGCTTGTTCCCTCCTGAAGACAACGCCGTCAACTGCGCTGCGCTAAAACTGTCGGACCCTTATGACAGGGTTGCCACATGGATGGATTTGGATTTGTTTTGGCATTGCTCATGCTGCTCATCGGAGCGGCAGTGGGACTCAGCAGTGCATATGTGGTCTTTCGACGCCGGACGGCTGGCTTGGAGGAGGACTTCGACGCCGTTTCCTCGCGCCTTTCCGAGGTGACCGCCCAGCTTGCAGCCGCCGACGCCGAACGCCGGCTTCTGTTCGCACAGAACCGGGAGTTGAGTGATTCAAGGACCTCAGACGGCAGCGTGCTTCGCGCCTTGGGGCCCGTGGCCGAAAAGCTCACTGCGGTACAGCAGCAGGTCTCGCTCCTGGAACGCGACCGGGTGGAGCAATATGGTCAACTGGCACAGCAACTTCAGGATGCCAGGCTCTCCGACGAACAGCTTCTACGGTCCACACATGCCCTTGCTTCGGCACTACGATCCAACAGCGCCCGCGGTCAGTGGGGCGAGGTTCAGTTGCGCAGGGTTGTCGAAGCCTCCGGGATGCTCCGCCACGTGGACTTCCACGAGCAAGTACACACCGGCCGGAGCGAGAACACGCTGCGTCCGGACCTTGTGGTGCAATTGCCAGGCGGCAAGCAACTTGTGGTGGATGCCAAGGTCCCGTTGGCGTCCTATCTGGCGGCGCAGGAACAGGTACACGGTGAAGGCTCCATGGGTGAATCGGTTGGGCCAACGGCCAACCAGGATTCCAAGACGCTCCTGGTACAGCACGCCAAGGCACTCAAAGCCCACATCGATGCCCTCGCAGCCAAGAAGTACTGGGACATTCCGGGCAACTCCCCGGAGCTCGTCATCTGCTTCCTCCCCGCGGAGTCGATTTTGGCTTCAGCCCTTGAAGCCGATCCCGCTTTGTTGGAGTACGCCCTTTCCCGGAACGTCGTCCTGGCCTCGCCGGGAACACTGCTGGCGGTCCTCAAGTCCGTCGCCTTCACGTGGCGGCAGGATGTCCTGACGGACAGCGCCCACGAACTCTTCGAACTGGCCAAGCAGCTCTACGAACGGATGGGCACGCTGGGCGAGAACGTCGGGAAGCTCGGAAGTTCGCTGAAGACATCTGTGGATCGCTATAACGCGATGGTCGGCACACTGGAAGCACGCGTACTTCCCACGGCGCGAAAACTCAACACCATGGACGACGCCGGACTCGCCGCACCCATGTCCGTGGAAGCAGTCCCCCGGGCCTTGGCTGCCCCCGAGCTGCTTGCCTTGGACTCCCTGGATTCAGCAGCCCAAGAGGAGTCTGCGGCTTAAAAGGACAGGCCCGCTGTGGCAGCTTCCCAAAGGGTTGCTGCCACAGCGGGCCTGCTAAATACATCCAAAAGTACGTCTAGGACGTAGGACGGTTCCCGCGGCCACCAAGAGCCCGGCTGACGTCGCCAGCCTCCTTGAGGGTTGCCCGCAGTTCCTTCGGCAAAGAGAAGAGGAGGTCTTCCTCTGCCGTGACCACTTCCTGGACTTCGCCGTAGCCGTAGTCCGCCAAAAGCCGGAGGACGTCCTGAACGAGCACTTCGGGGACGGAAGCTCCGGAGGTCACACCCACCGTGGCGACGCCCTCGAACCAGCTTTCATCTACCTCGTTCGCGAAATCCACGCGGTACGAGGTCCGTGCCCCATACTCAAGCGCCACTTCAACGAGGCGCACTGAGTTGGACGAGTTCGCCGAACCCACCACAATGACCAGATCAGCCTGGGGAGCGATCTTCTTGATGGCCACTTGGCGGTTGGTGGTGGCATAGCAGATATCGTCGCTGGGCGGATCCTGCAACGTGGGGAACCGGTCCTTGAGCAGGCGGACGGTCTCCATGGTCTCGTCCACACTCAGGGTGGTCTGCGAGAGCCAGATGGTCTTCTCGGGATTCCGCACGGTGACTTTGTCTACCTCGTGGGGGCCGTTGATGATCTGGATGTGCTCCGGGGCCTCGCCGGCTGTTCCTTCAACTTCCTCGTGGCCTTCGTGGCCAATGAGCAGGATGTCGTAGTCCTCCTTGGCGAAGCGCACAGCTTCACGGTGGACCTTGGTAACAAGGGGGCAGGTGGCGTCAATGGTGCGAAGACCGCGGTCTTCGGCGGACTGGACCACAGCAGGAGACACGCCATGTGCCGAGAAGATCACCAAGGCGCCTTCAGGAACCTCATCCGTTTCTTCGACGAAAATGGCGCCTTGCTCTTCGAGGGAGCTGACGACGTGCACGTTGTGAACGATCTGCTTGCGGACATAAACGGGAGGTCCGTAGTGTTCCAGGGCTTTCTCGACAGCAATGACAGCCCTGTCTACGCCGGCACAATAGCCACGTGGAGCTGCCAGCAGAACCTTCTTGGGTCCGGTAACCGGCGCCGCCGCCTGAACCTCTTCCGGTGATCGCCGTCTGCGGGGCACCGTGGGCATCGGAATGGAAACTGCTGTGCTGGTCATCCCTCCATGCTACCGGCCCGACCCCTGGCCGCTGGCAGAAGGTGACCGCCGTCTCGCGGACAGGATCCAAGCGATGACCCCCAGTGCCAGGAACGCGCCGGACACCACGGCAGCGATGACAATCCATTCACCGAAGCCTGTCCGGACCGCCGAAAAGAACTCCTGTTTGAACAGCTCTGCAACACCGTTGCCACTGGAGAGGCTTCCCATGAGTCCGCCCGCCAGATCCACCACCGCCGACCACAGCGCAGCAAGCACCAAGCCCCCAAGTCCGAGGGCGACCATCACCAAAGAGCGGCGACGCGCAGCAGCGAGGGCTAACAGGACTGAAACAACCGCCCCCAGGGCGGCAAGCCACCAGAGCGGGGCGAACGCCGCCACCCGCTCAACCATTTGCTTTTGGGACGGTTCACCCATGGTCACCAAACTTTCCGCCGGGACCTCAATCTGTAGTCCGTTGGCGGAGGACAAACGGTCGCGGATAAGCCTGATGAGTGGGCCAATGTCCAGGAGCAGGGCTGTGTGGGACACGGTCTCCTCCGCTTGCTTCCCGCTTTCGAAGTTCAACCGATGACTGTTCCTGGCCGTTTCTTCCCATGCTTTGGGGTATTCAGGCCATGACTGCATTCCGGACGCGGCTTCCCTGAGGGCATCCGCAGCCACCGATTTGAGTGGTTCCGGAAGACTTACGGAGGACTCGAAGTTCCCCACTGCGGCGGTGGCAAGTCGGCTTTGGAACTCGGGATCCTTGCCCAGCGCGCTGGCCAGGTGGACGAAGCCGTCCTCCTTGACCACATTGACGTCCGCCCAAGCGGCTGGAACTGCGACGGCCGTGAGCAACAAGGCGAGGACCACTGCCACCGCGGAAATGAAACTGCGCAAAAGTCATCCTCGGGGTAAGGGGCCAGTGCCACCATCCTAGGTCTGTCCACAGGATAGAAAAAATGTCGGGCTCCAGTGCTAAAGCTATGGATAGAGTTGGAAGGCCGGCCCAGGGACCGATTGGCCGCGACCACGGCCGCACAGCTAGCGAGGATATACACATGCAGGTAAACGCACGGATCACCCATGGCAGCTGACGCGACCCCGGAATCGACGCTGCCAGGTACCGCTGCTGAGACCAGCCCGGATAACCCTTGGCCCCTGCAGTTGCTGTCCAGGAAGCTAAAGGCCCACATCGAGCGCGCTCCCGCGGCGTGGATCGAAGGTCAGGTCATCGAACTGAACCGCCGTGGCGGGAACGCCTTCCTGACACTCCGGGACGTTGATGCTGAGATTTCATTGCCGGCATCCGTATGGTCCACGGTCCTCGATCGCCAGAAGATACCCCTTGAACGTGGTTCCCGGGTGGTCGCCCTGGTTAAGGCCGACTTCTGGGTCAAGACCGGGCGCCTGAATATGTCCGTCAAGGACATCCGGCCTGTGGGCCTGGGTGATCTTCTTGCCAGGATCGAGCGGCTGCGTCAGGCCCTTGCCGCAGAAGGCCTGTTCGCCGACTCCCGGAAACGGAAGTTGCCCCTGCTCCCCCACCGGATTGGACTCATCACAGGGCGGGATTCGGATGCCAAGAAGGACGTCCTCCGCAATGCGGCACTGCGGTGGCCGGCCGTTGAGTTCGACGTGCGCGAGGTAGCTGTCCAGGGCAATACGGCCGTTGCACAGATCATTGCCGCGCTCCGTTTCTTGGATGCCGATCCACATGTGGATGTCATAGTCCTCGCCAGAGGTGGCGGCGCATTGGAAGATCTTCTGCCGTTCAGCAATGAGGACTTGATCAGGGCTGTGGCCGCGGCAACAACGCCGGTGGTCAGCGCCATTGGCCATGAAGCTGATCGTCCTATCCTGGACGACGTGGCTGACCTGAGGGCCTCGACACCCACCGACGCCGCGAAACGGATCGTTCCTGATGTCACTGAGGAACTCGCCATGGTCCGCCAGGCACGGGACCATCTTCGCCGGAGCATTGGCAGGATGGTGGACAGGGAGAGGGACCGGCTTCACGCCTTGAGGTCGCGGCCCGTCCTGGCAACGCCGGACACCATCGTTGCAGCGCGATCAGAGGACATCACCCGTCTTCAGCTGAGGTCGCATGCCGCCGTCAACACAGCCGTAGTCCGGGCACTTGACCAGGTCCACCACCTGCGTGCCCAGGTGCGGGCATTGTCTCCCCAAAAGACGCTGGACCGCGGCTACGCCGTTGTCCAGATCGTCGGTGAGGACCAAGCCGGACACACAGTGGTCGGCAGCCCGGCACAGACGCCCGAAGGCACGCCGCTGGCCATCCGCGTGGCCGAAGGCCGCTTCAGGGCTGTGTCCACCGGCCAGGCACAGCTCGCCGAGCGCTGATTTCGCGGCAACTGGATTTCGCGGCAACTGCACGGCACATACACTCATCATCGAATGCGAAGGACCACCATGACAGAGAACAACCCCGCAGCACCTTCACCGGATTCCTTGGATTCCCTCAGTTACGAGGAAGCCCGCGAACAACTTGTGGCGGTGGTCAGCCGGTTGGAAGCAGGCGGAGCCAGCCTTGAGGAATCGCTGGCGCTATGGGAGCGGGGCGAGGCGTTGGCAAAACGTTGCGAGGACTGGCTTGAGGGCGCCCGTAAACGGCTGGCAACAGCCAGGGACGCTACCAACGACGGCGGAGCTGCCGCCGGCACAGAGTAGCGGGCCGTTCAGGATTCCTCCACAAGGGCACGTTCGGTCGCGACGTCGAAATCCGCCTTCGGCCATTCCAGGGACAAGCCCTCCAAGGCGTCCAAAAGTAACTGCTGGACTGCGATCCGCGCGTACCACTTCTTGTTTGCCGGAACAACGTGCCAAGGGGCGATGTCCGTAGATGTCTTCTCAAAGGCCGTGTTGTAGGCATCCATATAGTCATCCCAGAAGGCCCGCTCCGCGAGATCACCCCGGTTGTACTTCCAGTGCTTGCTGGGATCATCAAGCCGCGCGAGAAGACGCTTCTTTTGCTCATCCTGGCTGATGTTGAGCATGACCTTGACGATGGTGGTTCCCTGCTGGACCAGCCTGGACTCGAAATCATTGATAGCGGCGTAGCGCCGTTCCAGTTCCCCGGCGTCCGCCCATGCATGGACGCGGTGGATCAGGACGTCCTCGTAGTGGGAGCGGTCAAAGACTCCCACCATTCCAACGGCTGGCGCCTCTTTCTCGATGCGCCACAGAAAGTCGTGCGACTTTTCTTCGTCAGTGGGTGCCTTGAACGCCTTCAGCTGCACGCCCTGGGGATCCATGGCGCCCACGACGTGGCTGACGATGCCTCCCTTGCCCGCAGTATCCATGGCCTGAAGAATCAGCAGCAGCCGCTTGTTGCTCCCGAACTTCCCCTCTGCGAACAGCTTCTCCTGCAGTTCAGCGAGCCGGGCATCCTGCGCGGCCAACAAAGACTTGCCGTCGGCCTTTGCGCCGGAGTAGCCAGGTGTGGCCGAGGGATCGACGCTGGCCAGTGAAAACCCGGGCCCAACCCTCAACGCCTTGGCTGGACTTTCGGTGAACTCAACTGCAACGGGCATGGCTTGCCTTTCTGCCTGAACGCGACCTCGTGACGCGGCCATGGACCTCAGGCTAGTTCCCGGGGTACCTCGACAGGAAGTCCGCCATGCGGCCAATTGCCTCTTCAATATCCTTGACGTTGGGCAGCGTCACCATCCGGAAGTGGTCCGGCCGCACCCAGTTGAAGGCACGTCCGTGGGAGACCAGGATCTTCTGTTGCTTCAGCAGGTCCAGGACGAACTTCTCGTCGTCGCGGATGTGGTAGACCTCTGGATCCAGCTTGGGGAACAGGTAGAGGGCGCCCCTGGCCTGCTGCGTGCTGACACCCGGGATCGCGTTCAGGAGGTCGTAGGCTTTGTTGCGCTGCTCCAGGAGCCTGCCACCGGGAAGGATGAGATCGTTGATGCTCTGGTAGCCGCCAAGCGCTGTTTGTATGGCGTGCTGTGCCGGGACGTTGGCGCACAAGCGCATATTGGCCAGCAGGTTGATGCCTTCAAGGTAATCGGCAGCATCCTTCTTGGGCCCGGAAATGGCCATCCAGCCGGCGCGGTAGCCGCAAACACGGTAGGCCTTGGACAGTCCGCTGAACGTCAGGCACAGGACGTCGTCCCCGGTCAGTCCGGCAAGGTTCACGTGGACAGCGTCTTCGTAAAGGATTTTCTCGTAGATCTCATCGGCAAACAGGACCAGGCCATGCTTTTCGGCCAAAACGACTATCTGTTTGAGCGTGTCCTCGGGGTAGACCGCGCCCGTGGGGTTGTTCGGATTGATGACCACGATGCCTTTGGTCCGCGGCGTGATCTTGGATTCCAGGTCTTCAAGGTCAGGTTGCCACCCCGACTCCTCATCACAGAGGTAGTGCACGGGCCGGCCGCCAGCCAGGGCAACGGAAGCCGTCCAGAGGGGGTAGTCCGGCGTGGGAATCAGGACCTCATCGCCATCGTCAAGGAGGGCCATGAGGGACATGGTGATGAGCTCGCTGACCCCGTTGCCGAGGTAGATGTCATCAACGTGGATGTTCTGGATCCCGCGGGTTTGGTAGTACTGGGATACGGCCGTCCGGGCCGAGAAAATGCCGCGGGAATCGCTGTAGCCCTGGGCATTGGGCAGGTGGCGGATCATGTCCACCAGAATGGCGTCAGGCGCTTCAAAGCCAAAGGGAGCCGGGTTTCCGATGTTCAGTTTGAGGATCCGGTGACCCTCTGCCTCCATCTGCTGGGCGGCCTGAAGAATCGGTCCACGGATGTCGTAAAGGACATTATGAAGCTTGGTGGACTGCTTGAAATTCGCCATTCATCAAATATGCCACACCGGGGATGGACTTCAGCTGAGACTTAACTCACAGATACGACGACGGCGGTGACAGCCCCGCACGGGTCCGTCACCGCCGTCGTACGCGGTTTGCGTCAAGCGCTACTTAACGATGCCCTTGTTTTTCAGCCAGGCGGCTGCGGCGTCCTTGGGGCTTTGCTTCTGGTCGCCGCTTACTGCGCGGTTCAGGTCCACCAAATCGTCGGTGGTCAGGATCTTGGACACGTTGTTGAGTGCGTCCTTGGCCTTGTCCGTCATTTTGGCCTTGCTGTAGAGCGGCAATACTTGCTGGGCCTTGAAGTTGTTTTTGGGATCTTCCAGGACCACGAGGTCGTTGTCGGCGATCGAGGGGGTGGTGGTGTAGATGTCAGCCACCTGGACCTTATCCTCCAACAGCGCCTGAAGCGTCAGGTTACCGCCGCCGTCGTTGAATGGCTGCAGGCCCTTGAGCTCGCAGTTGTAATTCTTCTTCAACCCCGGGAAACCGTACGAGCGGGTCTCGAACGTGGCCGGAGCAGCCATGGTGAAGTCCTTGCACACCTTGGCCAGGTCCTCGATGGACTTCAACTGGTACTTCTCGGCTGTGGCCTTGGTGACTACCATGGCGTCCTTGTCCTCTGCCTTGGAAGCGTCCAGCACCGCCAAGCCGTCCGGAAGCTTGCCCGGGAGCGCCTTATACACATCCTCAGCCGAGACCTCCGCGGCCTCCGGATCAACGTAGGAGAGCAGGTTGCCGGAGTAGTCCGGGACGAGGTCCACGGACCCGTCCTGGACAGCCTTGAAGTAGATTTCGCGCGAGCCGATGTTCGGCTTGGTCGTGGCCGTAATGCCCGCGGCGTTCAGGGCGCCCGCGTAGACCTCGCCAATCACCTGGCTCTCCGGAAAATCGGCCGACCCAACGACGAGCGGCCCACTGGAGGCGCTGGATCCGCCGGGAGCAGAAGTGGATGGAGTGGCCAAAGGGCTGCCGCCGCACGCGCTCAAGGCGAGGGCCACACCGACGCCGGCCGCGAGGCCGCCGAGTCCACGGCGCGTAAGGGTCATGGGAACGGGATTTTTCATGGTGTACCTCCTTGAACGGCAGCCGCGGCGGGAGCTGTGGCTGTGAGATCGTCGGCCGCCGTATGGCGTCCGCTTGAGTCGAGAGTGAGGCCAGGTGAGAGGACCAGCCTCTGTAAGGCGGCCAAAACGAGGTCCACTGCGATCGCGAGGGCAGCGATCAGGAGCGATCCACCAAGCATCCGCGGAAAGTCCTGCAGGACAAGACCATCGAACAAATACCGGCCCAGGCCACCCAGCGGCAAGTAGGCGACTACCGAAACTGTGGCAATCACCTGCAGAACAGCTGTCCGGATGCCGCCGAACATCACCTGGAGGCCATTGGGGAGCTCAACGCGGAACAGGATCTGAAGCTCCGTCATGCCCATGGCCCGGGCTCCGTCCACCACTGTGGCATCCACACTGGAGATACCCGCGTACGTCCCGGCAAGCAACGGTGGAACCGTGAGGATCACCAGTGCCCACACCGGCGGCATCAGGCCGCTGCCCGCCAACAAGGCAAAGAGAACCAGTAGACCCAGGGTGGGCAGGGCCCGCAGGGCACCGGCTACGGCCACCGCGACCACCCTCCCGCGTCCTGTGTGGCCAATGTAAAGGCCCACAGGCACTGCAATGGCCGCGGCGATGAGGAGCACCAGCCCGCTGTACTGCAGGTGCTCGGAGAGCCGGGTGGGAATGCCTCCGCTCCCCCTCCAGTGGATGGGGTCCGTCAGCCAGGCGATGGTGTCCGTAAAAACGTTGCTCATGCCGATGCACCCGGATCCGGCTGTGCTGGGGCGTGAGGCAAGGATGGTCCGGTCTTCGGCTCCGTGAGCAAAGCGGTGCCGTTCTTGGGTTGGCTCCCGCCGCCAGCTGCAGCACGTGTCCACGGAGTCAGCAGACGCTCCAGCACCACCAGGACTGCATCCATGATCAAGGCAAGGACAAGGATGGCGATGATGCCAACCACGACTTCGGTGACGAAGGTCCTCTGCAAACCATCGGTAAACAGGATTCCAAGATTGCCGACTCCCAGCAGGGCGGCAACGCTGACGAGCGAGATGTTGCTGACCGAGACAACGCGGAGCCCGGCGAAGAGAACCGGGAGTGACAGCGGGAGGTCCACCTGGAAGAACCGGGCCGAGGGCTTGAATCCCATGGCTACGGCGGCATTTCGAAGATCGTCGTCAACCGAGTCAAACGCATCCATGGCAGCACGTACCAGCAAGGCCACCGCATAGATCGTCAATGCGACCACGACGTTGAGGGGATCGAGGATCCGTGTTCCCAGGATGGTGGGCAGGATGATGAAGAGCGCCAGGGACGGGATGGTGTACAGCAAGGACGTAGCCGTAGCCACCACAGACCTCAGGGTACTGTTACGCCGGGCAAGCTGAGCCAGGGGAATGGAGATCAGCAGCCCAAGAAGCATCGGAATGAGTGCGAGCACAAGGTGCTGGCCGGCCAAGCCGAACACCAAGCCAATGTTCGCCAGGAACCACTCCATCAGGTGGCGTCCTCCCTGTGGCGGCGGACTTCCTCAATCAGGGCAAGGACTTCCGGCGCCTTCAAGACACCGGCCACCCTGCCGTCGTCGTCCACGGCAACGCCCAACCCCGACGGCGAGGACAACGCCGAGTCCAGCGCCCGGCGCAAAGTGTCTCCCTTATGGAAGAGTGAACCACCGGGGATCAGCCCGGCACCGTCCCGGGGTGAGGACCACCCCAGGGGACGTGATTCGTCGTCGACCACCAACGCCCACTCCCCCGACCGGCGGCCGGCGTTTTGACCCTCGATTTGTCCCACCATGGTTACGGGGTGGAGCCTCACGGAGTCTGCGACGTCGAAGGCGAGGTGGCGGAAACCACGGTCCCTGCCCACGAAGGAGGCCACGAAATCGTTGGCCGGTGCCCGGAGGATCTCTTCCGGGGCGGCATATTGGGCAAGCTTGCCGCCAACGGCAAAGACGGCCACTTTGTCGCCGAGCACCGTGGCCTCGTCAATATCATGCGTGACAAACACGATGGTTTTAGCCAGCTCACGCTGAAGGCGCAGGAGTTCCTGCTGAAGTTCATCACGAACCACAGGATCCACGGCGCTGAACGGCTCGTCCATCAGAAGCACCGGTGGATCGGCTGCGAGCGCGCGTGCCACTCCTACGCGCTGCTGTTGACCGCCGGACAGTTGCGAGGGATACCGCTTGCCAAGCACTGAAGCCAGCCCAACGACGTCCAGAAGTTCTGCAGCACGTTTGCGCGCATCCCCTTTGGATACGCCGTTGAGCCGCGGAACCGTGGCGATGTTATCCAGGACGGACCGGTGCGGGAGCAGCCCGGAGGACTGCATGACATAGCCCATGGAGCGGCGAAGCTGCGCTGCCGGAACTGTGGAGACATCCTTGCCTGCCACCGTGATGGTGCCCGAGCTCGGCTCCACCATGCGGTTGATCATGCGCAGGGAAGTCGTCTTGCCACAGCCCGAGGGACCGACGAGGACGGTGATGGCTCCCTTGTCGATGGACATGGTCAGGTTGTCGACGGCCGGCTGGCCGCCTTGGTATCGCTTGGTCACGCTCTGGAACTCAATCATGGCTTCAGCCATACCCGGGCCTATCTTCGGCGGACGATCTTCACCCAGCGTAGCCAGCACCACCGACGATGTCAGCGACGCCACGTATTCCGTAATGAATCGGCAATGTTCAGCGTTTGCGTCGTTTGCCGCCCTTTGCTGCGCGTTCCTCGGCTTGATCGTGCCGGTGTCTTTCCGCGGCGCGCTGTCCCCTGTCCGCCGACATCACCTTTTGATGCCATTCGCGCTGATAGGCCCGCCTGGCTGCGGCATCGTGTTTCCGGTTCAGGGCCGCCAGTTCGCGTTGCAGTTTGAGGTAGCTTCCCCACCGGCGCGCGTCAAGGCTTTCGTCGGCGAGCGCCTCCTGGACGGCACACCCCGGCTCGGCCTGGTGGGAGCAATCGGCGAAGCGGCAGCGGGCGAACAGTCCCTCAAGGTCGCCGAACATCTCCTCCATTCCGTCCTCGGCGTCGAACAGCCCAAACCCGCGAACACCCGGAGTGTCCATGAGCACGGCACCGCCTCCCAGCGGCACCAGTTCCCGGGAGGTGGTGGTGTGCCGTCCCTTACCGTCACCGGCACGCACCTCACCCGTTTCCTGGAGATCGAGTCCGGCGAGGGCGTTGATGAGCGTTGATTTGCCGGCACCCGAAGGGCCGAGCAGCACCAGCGTGGCCCCTTCCGGGATGTGCTGCCGGAGCTCCTCCAGGCCGTCGCCCTGCTCTGCGGACGTGGTGACCACCTCTACTCCGGCGGCCTGAAGAATGACTTCGCCTACGACGTCGTCTGCCAGGTCAGCGAGGTCGGCTTTGGTAATGACGACCAGCGGGGTTGCCCCGGAATCCCAAGCGGCCACGAGCGTCCGCTCCAACCGGTTATGGGTAAGAGGCCGGTCCACGGGCACTACTACCGCCACGATGTCGATGTTGCTGCCCAGGATTTGTTCTTCGGAGGATGCCTCGAACGCGCGCTTGCGGCTCAGTGCCGAATGCCGTGGAAGAACCTCGACGACGGATGGCTCACCGGCGCGGTTATGCCCAAGCCACACCCAGTCCCCGGTGGCGGGAACCAAGCCATGCCCGGGATAGGGGAGATGGAGCAGGCCGCTGTTCGAGGCTACGAGCACGCGGTTCCTGTCGAGGCGGACTACCCTTCCCGGAGTGTTGTCGCTCGTGCCGCCGTCCGTAGCGGGGTTGGTACGGAAGAGTTCAGCGGTGCTTTCGGTATAGCCGTAGGCTGTTGGGCCTTCCAGGCGGTTGCCGTCGCCCGCGTTGCTGAAACTGATTTTTGGGTCGCTTGAAGAAGCGTAAGTTTTCACGTTGAAACCTCTGCTGAGGCCCGGCCGCCTACCTCTGGCAGGCTGATGCCGGGACAGGAATGGTGGTGTGATGAGGGTGCGCCGCGCGTGAGTGCGGGGCGCGCACGATTATGGCAATCATCAGTTCCACCTCCTCGGCATCCAGGCCGGCAGCTGGCGGGCCGGCAACGTTCTACAGCGTAGCCAAGCCAAGGGGCTTTGACTAGGTTTTTTGGAGCCTTTAGTTGAGCTTCCCGTCAGCAGGCCGCTCATTGTGCAGGCGCAACGCCACGTCCACCAGGGAGACCCGGTTGAGTTTGCCGATGTCCTCCAGGGGAATCCACGCCGCGTGGGTGGTGCTGCCGTCCACCTCGTGCGTCAACTCGCCACCGACGATCGTAGCTTCGTAAACGAGCCGTAGTGCTTGGAAGTCCCGAAGCGAACCGTCTGCCAGGGCATCAGCGGGCCAGTGCCCGACGTCGATGCCCAGCATGCGATCAATCCGGGCCTCGTAGCCGGTTTCCTCAAAGACCTCGCGGCGGCATCCATCCACGGGATGCTCCGCAAGGTCCAGTCCCCCGCCAGGCAGTGTCCAACCTTCTTTGCCGTCCTGCTTCCAGTAAGCGAGAAGAATCCGGTCCTCCTGAATGATGACGGCGTAAGCGGCAGGGCGGGTATCGAACTCCAGGGTCATGGTGCCAGCTTAGTTGGCAGCTACTTCTGAGTCGGTCTGCACTAAGGCAATTCGGCCGCCGCTATTGGCCCCGCCTCTTCCGGGCCAAGGTCCGGTCCTTCGCGGAGCTCGACGACGGTTCCCGCCTTGACGAGCTCCAGCACCTTGATGCTGTTGAGGCCAATCTTTACCAGAGGCGCCGGGGCGTACAGGGTGACCTGCGGCCCTTTGTCCCAGTACCGACCCAGCAAGAAGCCGTTGAGCCACACGAAGCCCTTTCCGGAATCCGGGAGTGCAATATATGTATCCCCCGGTTCCCCAGCCTCGAATTCCGCTCCCGCCAGTCCTTCAAGGTCCTCGGGAGCCCATTCAGCCAAAGCCACGGGCGTCTGCGTCCAATGGAAGGTGTAGCGCTGATTGATCAGGACGCCGCCCAGGATTCCTTTGCCATGCCCGGTCAGGGGCCCGTAGTTGATGCGGCCCAGGTTCTCTACCAGGATCTCCAGCTTGGCCGGGACGCCGGTTCCCGTGACGGCCAACCCCTCGGTCCCATTCACATCGTCCAGGACCCCGGCAAACTGACCATTCACCCAGATGTAGGCGCGGTCATTCAGCCCTGTGATTTTGAGGCGGCTCTCCACTGGAGCCTCGGGGCGTCCCGGGAGAGTCGCTTCGGCTGCGTAGAGGACCATGCCGGCGTCGAGCCCCAACTCTTCAAAGGTGAGCGGTTTGACGCTGGTAACTGGCTTGCCCGAATCGCGGACGAGCTCCAACAGGTCCCGGCCTTCCGTCAGGGCCAGCGACTGCGCTGGAAGGACCGGCGCATCCGCGAGCAACTCGACGGATAGTTCAGGAAGGTCCTGAATGCCCTGGGCGCGGTAGAACTCCTGGCGGAAGGCATGGAATTTGGGCGTCAAGGCTCCGTTCTCGGCAATGGGGGCATCGGAGTCGTAGCTGGTGACCGTTGGCTGGAGCGTGGTGCCATCGTGGTTGCTGCCCGATCCCAGGCCAAAGTTGGTGCCGCCATGTGCCATGTAGACGCATACCGATCCACCAGCATCGAGCATCTTCCGTGCTTCCGCAGCGGCGTCATGGGCGTCGCGGCGATGGTGGTGTTCGCCCCAGTGGTCAAACCAGCCACCCCAGAATTCGACATTGAAGAAGGGCTCGTCCGGTCGGCGCCGCTTCCAGATAGCGATGGCCTCATCACCCCGGCTTCCCAACGTGGCTGTCGCCCAGGTTCCGTCCACGGAGCCGCCGTCGAGGAAGTAGTCAGTACCGCCGTCGGCTGTGAACAGCAGCTCAGTGATCCCGCGCTCCTCCAACTCACGGCGGTTCCAGCGGATGTACTCGTGGTCGTCGCCGTAGCTGCCATATTCGTTCTCGATCTGGACGGCGACCACGGGACCACCGGCCGATGCCTGCCGTGAGGCGACATGCGGGAGAAGGTGATCGAACCATTCCTCGATCGCGGCCGTAAACTGTGGATCCATGCAGCGCAGGCCGATCCCGGGGATTCCAGTGAGCCAGGCCGGGAAGCCGCCGTTGTCCCACTCCGCGCAGATGTAGGGGCCGGGCCGGACAATCACGTCCAAACCTTCCTCAGCGGCGAGGTCGATGAAACGGCCAATGTCCCGCCAGCCTGTAAAGTCCGGCGCCTCTTCGCGCTTAGGCTGGTGGAAGTTCCAGGCAACGTAGGTGTCAACGGTGTTGGCGCCCATGGCCTTGAGTCGACGCAGCCGGTCCTGCCACAAATCGGGGTGAACACGGAAGTAGTGGATGGCTCCCGCAAGGATGCGATACGGTTCACCGGAACGGTAAAGGACGGCGTCGTGGTAGCTCAAAAGGGCGTTGCTCACACGGAACAGATTAGCTCAACTTCCAACATTTATGCACAGGTGATGAACACATGACCAATCTTGATACTTCGCCGGCGGAACAAGTCTGCCCCGCCGCCCATGAAGGACAAGGCCCGTGCGTCCAGTTATGGCCAGAGCGTGAAGTTCCCCTCGGCGGAGTCCGTGCCATGAACGTGTTCCGCACCCTGCCCCAGCGCGGGTTGCCCACCGTTGGCGCTTGGTGCTTCCTGGACAGTTTTGGTCCGGACCGTGTGGCAATGAGCGTTCTCCCCCACCCTCACTGCGGCCTCCAAACCGTGACATGGCCGCTGGAGGGGGCCGTGAGGCACCGCGACAGCGTGGGAAGCGATGTGGTGGTCAAACCGGGTGAACTGAACATCATGACCGCTGGCCATGGAATCTCCCATTCGGAATTCTCGGTCCTGCCTGCAGCTACGGTGGCCGGAGCCGATGACGAGATTCCCATGTCGCGGGGACTCCAGTTGTGGGTTGCACTCCCTGACGAGCACCGGCACCGCGAGCCCTCCTTCGAGCAACACACCGAGCTACCAGTGGCCGTGGGCGAAGGCTACACAGCAACGGTGATGGTGGGGGAATTTGCCGGTGAACGCTCCCCGGCCACCATGTTCAGCCCCATCGTGGGTGCTGACATCACCGGCTCAGGTACGCTCCAGCTTCCGCTGCGCCCGGAGTTTGAACATGCAGTGTTGGTGCTGGACGGCCACCTGGTCATCGACGGCGAAGACATCGAGCCGGGCCCCCTGGCCTATCTGGGTGCCGGCAGGCACAACCTGATCGTAGAGGCCCAACCGGATACCCGTTTCATGCTTTTGGGTGGCGAACCGTTCGGGGAAGACCTCTTGATGTGGTGGAACTTCGTGGGACGTACGCATGAGGAAGTGGAAAAAGCGCGTTTGGAATGGGAAGCCGAAGGCCTGCTCGACGACGACGCTGCCGCCACTTCACGCTTCGGACTGGTCCAGGGCCATGGTCCTGACGCCGGGCCGGAAGCCGGTCGCATCCCCGCGCCGCCGCTTCCGGGCGTCAAGCTGCGTCCCCGCACCCGGGGCTGAGGTCCCCGTACCCGGGGCTGAGTTTAAGCGCTACGCCCGCTGCTCAGCCACAAGCCGGGGGACGCCGAACACGGGGTCCTGCTGGAGAATCCGGACATCGACGATGCCCCGCTCGCCCAGCCGCGCCTTGAATGATTCCTGCAGGCGGCGGACGTTCATACCCAGTCCGCTGCCCAGAATGACGGGACCGTCCAAGCCCAGTTGCCGAACCACCTGCTCGGCCAGGTCAGCCAGGTCATTCCCCGCTTGGTCCACCAGCCTGGCGCTGGTTTCGTCGCCTGCCTCCGCAGCCTCGACGACGAGCCGCGCTTGTTGCGCCCAAAAACGGCGACCGGTTTCCGGGGAGTGGAACAAGGCGATCAGTTTGCCAGGCTCTTCCACTCCACAGGAGTCCAGCAAGGCACGGCTCAGGGTGTCCGGCTCAAGTCCCTGGTTCATCCGCCGCAAGCTATGGCGCACCGCTTCGCGGCCCAACCAGTAACCGCTTCCCTCGTCGCCCAGAAGATAACCCCAGCCTCCGGCCCGGGCCTCCTCACCGGCCGCGTTCCTACCCCACGCGGCAGAACCGGTTCCGGCAATCACGGCGACGCCCGTGCTCGCTCCCCCCGCGGCCAGGAGCAGCCGGGAATCGTGAACCACCGTGATGCGTGCTCCGGGGACGTGTGGAGAGATGAGGTCGGCGAGCGCTTGCGCGTCCTCATCGGTATCAATTCCTCCGGCGCCCGCGTAGACCTCGTCGATGTCACCGCCGCCGATCTTTCCGAAAAGTTCGGCGAGATTTGCCATGGCCTGCTCGCGGCTCACGTTCTGCACATTGGAGCTTCCGGCGCTTTCGTCCCGGACGGGAACGCCGTCTTCGAACCTCACACCCCGCGTTTTCGTACCGCCGATATCCAGCCCGATCACGGTACCGGAGAGTGCCTCCGGGGACGCGTGGGAATGCATGGCAGAGTCAAGATTGTTCACCGTGAAAGACTAGCTTGGAGCGCCCCGAGGAGAAACCGCAATGTCGCATTCCCTGTTTGATACGCCTTTCATTGCAGCGCCCATGGCTGGTGGAACGTCCACTACCGCCCTTGTGCAGGCAGTTCAAGCCGGCGGCGGCTTGGGTTTTCTTGCTGCCGGTTATAAAAGCCCCGAGGCCATGACGGCCGAGATCGCAGCTGCGCGTGCCATGGGCATCCGTTTCGGAATGAACGTTTTTGTGCCGGATATGGCGCAACTCTCCCCGTCCCCGGCGGCGCGCGCGAGGATGGAGGCGTACCGGACGGAACTTGAAGCAGAGGCGGCCCGCTACGGCGTGGCAGTCCCAGCCCTTCGATTTGACGACGACGACGCCTGGCAGGACAAAATCGACGCACTGATCGCGGATCCTGTGGAGTTCGTCAGCTTCGTCTTCGGGCTTCCGGGACGCTCTGTGGCCAAGGCCTTGCAGAAGGCCGGAACTGCTGTCATCTCCAGTGTGACCAGTGTTGCCGAGGCCCTTGCCGCCGCGGAGGAAGGACCGGATGCCCTGGCGGTGCAGCACAATTCCGCAGGGGCACACTCCGCGGCCTTTCTCGCGGCCGGCCCCGGAGAATCCAGCACGACGGCGGGTCTCATCGCCCAGGTGCGTGCCGCCGTCGAGCTTCCGCTGATTGCGGCCGGTGCGATCAGCGACGGTTCAGCGCTTCGCGAAGTCCTGGCTGCTGGTGCGGCAGCTGCGCAAGTTGGTACGGCACTGGTACGTACGGAGGAAAGCGGAGCCCGGCAACCGCATAAAGATGCCCTGGGCGATCCACGCTTTACGGAGACGGCCAGGACCCGGGCCTTTACCGGAAGGTTCGCCCGCTCGCTGGTCAACGAGTTCGTCCGCGACCACACGGACGCGCCAGAGGGTTATCCGGCCATCCATCATCTGACGGCGCCGATCCGGGCAGCAGCATCGGCTGCGGGTGATCCTGACCGCCTCAATTTGTGGGCGGGTACCGGTTGGCGATCCGCAAAGGAAGGATCCGCGGAGGATGTCGTCAGGGATTTCCTGAGCGTGCTCTGACAAGCTCGGCCAGCAATGCTTCGCCCTCACTGACCACCAGCTCACGAAACAGCCTGACGGCGTCGGGTTCGAAGGTGCGCTCCCGCCAAGCCATGCCGATCTGCCGGAAGGCAAGGCCGGATTCGATGGGAACTTCAACAAGTCCCAACTCGGCGCCCGGAAGAAATTGGCCAGTGCCGGAACCCGGGCCTGCGGGAGGCAGGATGCTGAAGCCCAGACCGGCCGCGACCAGCCCCCGGACAGTGTGGGATTCCTGGACTTCAAAGGCAGTGCGCGGACGGAAGCCTGCTTCGCGCAACAGCGCTTCGCCCAGGGCCCGGAGGCCGACACCGGCGGGCAGCGTCACATAAGGGTCATGCCGCAGCTCGGACAGGTGCACGCTGGAGCGGTTCGCGAGGGGGTGTCGATAATGCAGCACTACGCGCAGCGGCTCCCTGTAGAGGGCCAGGGAGTGGATGCCCTTTCCTTCCGGGGCGATCGGTGCAGTGAGGGCGAAATCTGTATCGCCCCTGGCCAGTTCTTCCAGGCAGTCGTCGCGCGGACCCTGCCGGAGCTCGAAGACCGTATGCGGATGGCGGCCGCGGTACGCGCTGATGAGCAGGGGCAGCGTCGCTTCACCAAACGTGTGCTGGAACGAGACACCGATGCGTCCCCTCACCACGTCCGATTCGTGCCTTACCCTGTCCAATCCGGCTTGGAAGTCTTCCAGCGCCGCTTCGATATAGGGCAGCAATGTCCTTGCCGCTGGAGTCAGGCGGATGCCACGCCCGTCACGAACAAGAAGATCCATCCCCACAATCGCGCTTGCCCTGGCCACTGCACGGCTCACCGTGGACTGGGGAACGCCGAGGAGCTCAGCCGTCTCCGTCATATGCTCCGTCCGGCCCAATTCTGCCAGGACGGGTAGGAGCGGCAGTAGTTGCACAAGCTGTTGGTGATCCGGTTCCATGTGCCTGCCGTTCCGCTCCTGCATCAGTAAGAATCATGCATTTCTGCATAAATCATAAGCGAATCATGCATTGGAACGCACAGTCCAGGAAGCCTAATCTGGGCCAGTGACTAAAACAGCCGTGAGCGTTACAGCATGGGACGGGCACGCCAAGGGTTCCCGTGGCTACCGACGTGTGCTTGCCGCGTTGGCCTTGGCTGGCGTCGCTACATTTGCCCAGCTGTACTCAACCCAGGCCGTCCTGCCACTTATGGCGGCCGACCTCCGAATCTCCGCAGCAGAAGCCGCACTGAGTATCTCCCTGGCCACCGTGGGACTTGCCGTCAGCGTCCTGCCGTGGTCCTTCGTCGCAGACAGGATCGGCCGGGTTCGTGCAATGGCCATCGGCATCGGAGCAGCAACGGTGCTGGGGCTGGTTGTTCCACTGGCACCGACCGTTCCATTGGTCCTGGGACTGAGAACTCTTGAAGGCATGGCCCTGGGCGGAATCCCAGCCATAGCCATCGCGTATCTGAACGAAGAAGTCACCAGGATCCACACGGCACTGGCGGCCGGAAGCTACGTTGCTGGAACCACGCTCGGCGGACTTGCCGGACGCTTGGTCGCGGGTCCAGTGGGAGAACTATGGGGGTGGCGGGCAGCTGCGCTGGCAGTGTCCCTGCTGGCAACCATTTCTGCGGTCCTGTTCGTGGTGCTGGTTCCCAAACAGCGACGTTTCATGCCGGCACCGGCCAGCGGATTCCGAGGAGCCTTGCGCACGCTGGGAAGCCATTCCAGAAACCCCAAACTGTTCTCCCTTTATCTTCAGGCATTCCTGCTGATGGGTGGATTTGTCGCGGTCTACAACTACCTTGGATTCCGGCTCCACGGTGAACCATTCGGACTTCCCACCACGCTGGTGAGCCTCATCTTCCTGGCCTATCTGTCCGGTACCGTAACCTCCCGATGGGCGGCCGGACTCACCACGCGCTTTGGGCGGCGCAATGTCCTGCTCTTCGGGATTCTCATGATGATTGCAGGACTCGCCCTCACGTTGGCAGAGAACCTTGTGGCAACGTTGATCGGCCTCGTGGTGTTTACTGGCGGCTTCTTCGCAGCCCACAGCGTGGGTTCCGGCTGGACCGGCGCCATCGCCACAACAGGCCGCGCCCAAGCGGCATCGCTCTATAACCTCTCCTACTATTTGGGCTCCAGTGTCATCGGCTGGGCGGGAGGCCTGGCTTTCCAGGCATTCGGGTGGCCGGCTTTGGCGTGGAGCGTCATGGCCCTTGCCGTCACGACGGCGGTAATCACCGCCGTCGTACATCGCTCACCGCCGGCGCAAACCAGGCCACTTTCGGCACCGGAACCCCTATAATCGTCAGGCATGACAGAGGTCACAAGTTCCCGGGAGCTGTCCTCGCCGGAACGGCTGCAGGCGTTTACCGATGCCGTGGTGGCGATCGCTTTGACGCTGCTGATCCTCCCCCTCATGGAGAGCGTTGGTGAACTGGCTGACCATCATGGCACCACAGCCCAGTGGTTTGCCGAGGAGCGGTATCCCCTCCTGGGATTCGTCCTGAGCTTTGTCCTTATCTCTGTTTTCTGGGTGCACCATCACCGGCTGTTCCGCAACGTCCGGCTCGTGGATTCAGCACTTTTGTGGCTGACTATCGCATGGATGTTCACCATTGTGTGGATGCCGGTGGCAACTGCACTGTCAACACAGATGAAGGGGGATTGGGCGCAGCCGCTTGTCTACATAGGCACCCTTTTCGCTACGAGCTTCCTGCTGCTGCTGGCCCGCGTCTATCTTCGCTCGCACCCGCACTTGCATGACCTGGACGAGGCGGCCACGAGGTCCGGGATCCAGGCCGGGACCATCGTGGCGGCGCTCTTTCTCGCCGCGCTGATCCTGGCTCTCATAGTTCCGGACTTGGGAAACCTGCCACTGCTCCTGATGGTGCTCAGTGAGCCACTCCAACGGCTCTCCCGGCGTCGGGGCCTCAAGAACAGCGAGCGAAAAGGTCTGGACACAGCACAAAAATAATCCACGCTGTACCGGGGTGACCTCAGGCAAATATTCGGGAACTGCAAGCAGGAACGAATGGATAGCCAGGATTTCAGTGATTATGATGAATGAAAGGCAATTTCAGGAGGATCCGTGAGCAACCCCGCGAAAAATGTTCGGCCAAATTCAGGCAGCGCCGAGCCGCTGGACGCTATTGATGAACGGATTCTCGCCGCCCTGGTGGAGGACGCCCGCATCTCCAACAAGCAATTGGCAGAACTCGTGGGAATCGCTCCCTCCACTGCGCTGATGCGGACAAGGGCCCTGTCCGAACGCGGGATCATCGAAGGCTTTGAGGCGATCCTCAGCCTGCCGGCCATCGGCCGCTCGGTGCAGGCGCTCATTGCTGTCCGTCTCCGCGCCCATGATCGGGACCAGATCGACCGCTTCACCGCACGCGTCCCTAAGCTGCCTGCAGTGATCTCCACGTTCCACACCACAGGCTCCGTGGACTATCTTCTGCACATTGCTGTTGCCAATACTGACGACCTCCGCAACTGGCTGCTCGATAACCTCGCTACCGATCCGGTGGTCGGCCATACGGAAACCACCATGGTCTTCCAGCACATTCCCGGCAACCGGGGTCCGCTTCCCGAGTAGCCAGGCTCAGGCGCGCCGGGCACCCCGGAGTGAAGCCGCAGCGAGCGCCAGGGCCGCAACCCCGCACAGCCCGGTAAAACCAACGACGGCGGCCTGCAAGCCCAGCGCCGAGACCGCCAATCCCAAGCCAATCACCGGAACCGCGCTTCCCAAATAGGTGATGACGTACACCGTGCTGATGACCTGCGCATGCCGGGCTGCCTCTACCTTCCCGGCAACCTCGTTGAACACCTGACGGAAGGCGATGCCCTGCCCTGCGCCCGCAGTGACGCTGGCTGCAACCAGCAACAACGGACTCGACCAAGCTGCGGCAGCTCCCACCAGGCCTATCGAGATGCCCAACACCGCCAGGGCAATGGGGACCAGGTAGCGTCCGCGTACTCCCACCAGCTGGCTGAGCGCCGATGCACCCAAGGTCACCCCAGCCAGCAGCCCGATAAGGGGCCTGGAATCAGCATGCACCACCGTTGCGAAATATCCGGGAGCCAGCGACAGGCAGAACCCAAAGACTGCGAAGCTCAGGAAGCCCACTGCCGATGCCATCCAAAAGGCACCGCGTGCGTGACTGGAAATGGCGGGTTTTCGTGGAGCGAGAACCTTGAACGCAGGCTTTCCTGCGGCGGGGGCAATCGCAGGCCTTGCCTTGAGTAGCCACAGTGGAATGAGCGTGGCAAGCAGCACCCCGGAGTGGATGTAATAGGGCGTTCGCGTAGGGTCCGGAAGCAGCGACAGGAGACCACCGATCGCGGGTCCGGCAGCCACGCCACCAGCCGAGGAGAGCAACGTGAAGCGCGAAGCCCAGTCAGGCCTCTGGGGCAACAGTTCACGCAGGGCTGCGGAGCTGGCCCCGGTGGCAAGCCCTACTGCCACGCCTTGGAAGGCCCTGCCGAGGGACAACATGCCAAGACTGTCCGCATTCGCGAAGATGACGCCACCCAGCAAACCCATGACGACGGCAAGCACCAGTGCCGCCCGCCTCCCAATGTGATCGGACCAGTGCCCCGCCACCACGAGAGCCACAACAAGCGACAGTACGTAGCTGGCAAAGGCCACCGTGACGTCCAAGGAGGACATACCCAGGCTGGCCTGCAGCAAAGGATATAGAGGTGTGGCCAGGTTAGCGCCCACCAGCAGCGTGAACATCACTATGCCGGCCAGGACCAGCCTTGCAGTGGTGGTGGCATCCCAACTCCAGACGCCGGCGTTAGCCGGACGCATGCGGAGTTCGCTCAAGACAGTCATTTCCGTGCCTTTGATTCGGGGCTGCGCGGGGGTTTCCTGTGGGATGGAGGGCGCAACCAGGTTTCGGTAGCAACAGATTGCCGCAGTACTGCGCTCAACGAAGCAGGAACGTGGGAAAATTGAGCAAAATACTCAAAGTAGTCTCGTCAAAGTAAGCCGGAGTGACCATTTGAATACCTTGGACCCTATGGACTTGAAGATCCTGCTGGAACTCATCAAGGACCCCCGCATCCAGATCGCCGAGCTCAGCGATTCCCTCGGCATCGCCCGCAATACCGCGCAGAGCCGCCTCAAACGGCTGCTCCGGTCCGGGGTCCTTCAGGCAGCAGGCCGCGAAGTGGACCTCGAAAAGGTGGGGTACGACGTCGTAGCTTTCATCACCATTGAAGTGACCCACCGCGAACTCGATGGCGTTATCGGCGCCCTGCGGCTGATTCCACAGGTGCTGGAGGTCCACGAAATCTCCGGACGTGGAGATCTCTGGTGCCGCGTGGTGGCGACCGATACGCATAATCTGCAATCCGCGCTGAGGTCCGTCCTGCGTACGAAGGGCGTCATCCGGACAGAAACTGTACTGGCCCTCCACACGCATATCCCCTACCGCACAGAGCCTTTGATGGAAAGGTTGGCAGGTTCCACCAACACGCGGTCAGCCTGAGCGCTTGAACGCGGTTCCAGGGGTCGCAGCCAATTAGGCTTTTGACCATGGATTGGCTCTCACACATATTGCAGATCAACTGGCTCGCTGTCCTCCTGGCATTCATCTCAAGCATGGTGATCGGGTTCGTTTGGTACATGCCAGCCGTCCTGGGGCGCCGGTGGATGCAAGCGATCGGCAAAACCGAAGAGGACCTCAAAAACATCGACGGCGGTGCGGGCATCTGGATTCCCATGATGCTTGCAGCGGCGCTCACCAGCATTCTCCTGGCCATCCTGATCAGCGCCCTGGAGCTCAACACTTTCCTGGCCGGCGGCCTCTTCGCCCTGATCCTGGCCTTGGTTTTCCGCGCCGGAGGACATGTCATCCACAATGGTTTCGCCGGGCGCCCCTCTGAGGTGACCGTTATTGATGCGGGGCACGACATCCTCGCCATGACCATTGCCGGGGCCATCATCGGTGCCATGCAGTAGCGTTCACTCGTGACCATCATTGATAACGCCGTCTATGTAGAGGGCGTGCGCACAGCCACCCCGCACAACCTGGAGCAAACTTTCGAGACACTCTCGGAGCAAGGTGGCATGGCGTGGATCGGGCTTTACCGGCCCACCCGGGACGAGATGGCCGCCGTCGCGCACGAATTCGGCCTCCACGAACTCGCAGTGGAGGACGCCGTTTCAGCGCACCAGCGGCCAAAGCTTGAGCGCTACGACAACAACCTCTTCACGGTCCTGCGCCCCGCCCGCTATCTGGATGCTACCGAGACGGTGGAGTTCGGCGAGCTGCACATCTTCACCGGTCCCAACTTCGTGGTGACCATCCGGCATGCTGAGACCGGCGGAGTTGCGCGTGTTCGCCATCGTTTGGAGCAGCGCCCGGATCTCTTGCGGCATGGACCGGAAGCAGTGCTGTATGCCCTCCTGGACCAGGTGGTGGACGATTACGCGCCTGTTGTGGCCGGACTCGAGAACGACATCGACGAAATTGAGGACCAGCTCTTCAGCGGCGACACAGCAGTGTCCCGGCGGATCTATGAACTTGCGCGCGAAGTCATCCAATTCCAAAGGGCCATCCAGCCTCTTCCGGACATCATGGTGCTACTGGAGAAGGGCTTCGAGAAGTACGGCGTGGACATCGAGCTCCAGCGATCCCTCCGCGACGTAGAGGACCACGTCCAGCGCGTCATCTCCAGGGTGAACTCCTTCAGGGATCTCCTGCAGAACGCCCTGACCCTTGACGGCACGCTGACAGCGAACCGCCAGAACGAGGCGAGCGCTGCGCAGAACGAACAGGTCAAGAAGATTTCCTCGTGGGCCGCCATTCTGTTCGCTCCCTCCTTTGTGGCGGGCGTTTATGGCATGAACTTCGACCACATGCCAGAGCTGCACTGGGACTTCGGTTATCCAATGGCTATCGGGCTCATGGTTGGAGCAGCAATGCTGATGTACCTCATTTTCAAGCGGAAAGGCTGGTTATGACGCCCCCGCTCGGCCCACAACGAGGGAGCCGCCAGCAACGAGGAAAGCATGGCAACCGGGAAACTGTCCTGGCGCTCATGGAAGGCATGACCCACGACGCCGGACGGTTGGGTTTCCAGCTTGAGCCCAGTCAGCATGAAGCAGCCCAGCGGTTGGCGGCCTTTGGTGCAGCGGTGACGGCCCGCCGTCGTGCGCTACAGCAGGGGACGCCACGAAGCATCTACCTTCACGGACCTGTGGGTCGCGGCAAAACGTGGCTGATGGACAGTTTCCACGACAGGCTCCGGGCCCGGAAACGTCGCGTCCACTTTCATGATTTCTTCCGCAGGCTCCACGCCGGAACGCACCGTTCCGTTTCCGCGGATGGAACCGCGATACAGCATTCGGTAGATGCGCTCCTGGCGGACATCGATGTCCTGTTCTTCGACGAATTCCATGTCCATGACGTTGGGGATGGAATGTTTATCGCGCGATTACTGCGATCCGCGGCGCAGCGCAGGATTCCCTTGGTGGTGACGTCCAACTACGCCCCGGACGATTTACTGCCCAATCCCCTGTGGCACGACCATTTTGTGCCCACCATCGAAGCCATCAAAGAGATGATGGAGATTGTGGAGATCAACGGCCCCGCCGATTTCCGGCGGTTTCCTGCAGCAGGTACAGAACCCGGCGACGCGCCCAAGGCCTTCAGCTCTGGCCGGATCATCACGCCGGGCACGCCCAAACAACTAGGGCGGTTGGGGCTCTTCCGTCCATCCGCGTCCCAAAGCCGTGTGCTGAGCCCAACAACGCAACCCATCGTGGTCAAGAACGCAGACCCGGACCTGCTCTGGGTGGGGTTTCCGGAATTGTGCGCAGGGCTGACCTCCACCGCGGACTTCCTCGCCTTGGCGCACAGTTTCAAGACGTGGGTCATCGACGACGTTCCCTCCCCTGCCGTGGGCGACCCTGCTTCCGCGCCCGCATGGCAGCGGTTCAGCAATGCCGTGGACGTGCTTCACGATCAGGACATCACCTTGTTCCTGATCGGCGCGGGACCCCTGGACTGGGACGCGGAGCCCTCCGGCAGCGTCCTGCCCGTGGACCTGGCCCGCATTGCCAGCCGCCTGTCCCTGCTGGGCAGGTCCGATCACGACGATGCCCTGGCAATCGAAGAGGCCGCCGGAAGCTGAGCTTTTTTGCCGCTAGATCACGCCGCCGGCAGCAGAGGGCGCACTGGAATCATGCCCAGCATCGCCAACGCTCTCACGGGCAACATAGTTCTCGATATCGAAGAGGTTCTCCGCCCGCTCGGTGATGTTTAGAAGCGTGGTCATGGAAGCAACTTCCTCAACCTGTTCCTTCAGGAACCACAGCATGAACTGCTCGCCCAAGGCGTCGCCCTCGGCACGGGCGGCGCGGAACATCTCCTCAATGTTGCGGGTGACTTCCCTTTCCTGTTCAAGAGCCAAAGCGATGGGTTCCTTGGCATTGGAGAAGTTGTTGCGAACCGGGGCGATGCCGGGGATCTCGACGGGCACGTTGCGGTCCAGCATGTACTGGACCATCATCATGGCGTGATTCCGCTCCTCGAGGGACTGGCGGTAAAAATGCCGGGCAAGCTGCGGCAAGTCCTGACCGTCAAAATACACGGCTACTGCAATGTATTGCTGGGAGGCCGCAAACTCATTGGCGACCTGAACGGACAACAGCTCATTGAATGTCTTCTTAGCCATGGCACCGATCCTACAGCCGGGCCAAGACAGCCAAGCAGTCATCCGTTAAGCCAGCAGCAGAGCGAACCAAACACCCGCAGCGGCAGCCCCGACGCTCACGGCCATGGAACCCAAGCCATTGACGAGCGCCAGCCCCATCCGCCCGCTCTGCACCAGCCTGATGGTCTCCAGGCTTGCCGTGCTGAAGGTGGTATAGCCACCCAGGAAACCAGTGCCGAGGATGAGTTGAAGGGATTCGAGCGCCTGCCCTTCCATCACCAGGCCAGCCAGGAACCCCAGGAGCAAGGAACCGGAGACATTGATGAAGATGGTGGCCCACGGCAGGGCAGTACGTACGCGTGCCCGGATGAGCCCATCCATCATGAATCTAACAGCCGCGCCCAGTCCCCCCGCCAAGGCCAACAGGACGATAGTCATTTCGCACGCCTGTGATGCCATGCGGCGAACCAGATTCCGGCCATGGTTGCCACCGCCCCACCCAGCAGGCTCACGCCCAGATAACCCAGGGCAGCAGTCGTCTCACCCGCAGTGAACAGGTGCACCGCGTCCAAGGCGAGCGTGCTGTACGTGGTGTAAGCCCCTAGGAAGCCCGTACCCAAGGCGAGGCGCAACGCCCGGCGACGTCCGACGTCGGGCCCCCTCCTGGCCAGCCCCTCAAGCAAAGCGCCGAGCGCCAGGGCGCCGGAAACGTTGATCAAAAGGGTGGGTAACGGCCAGGACCCTGGCGCGGGAATCAAGAGTCCGAGGCCGTAGCGGGCGAGCGCCCCCAAGACGCCACCTGCGGCCACGATTCCGATGAACCCCCAGTGAAGATGGACGGGACGCCTGATCTCAGTCGTCATCATCCACCGGCACCCGTGGCTCCACGGGTACAACGAGGACAGGACGGTCCTGGCGATGGAAGAGCTGCCGGGCAATGGAGCCCGCCGTCAGCTCTTTGATGGCCGAACCGAGCTTGCGGTCCCTGGAGCCCACCACAATCATGGACGCCCCAATATCTTCGGCCTCACGGGCCAACGCCCGTGCCGGCTCCCCTGCCAGGGAAACGATGGACCAGTTCAGATCAGCTTCGGCCAACTGGGTGGCAATTGCTGTCCGCACGGATTCCGGGGCACCCTCGGCGTCATCGTCCACGCCGTCGGGATCAATTGGGGCCGACGGCCCGCCCGTGGTGCCGTCCACGGGATAGACGGTCACATCGACGAACGCACACACCAGCGGGAGCCCGGCGCTGAGCGCCACCTCAGCGGCACGCTCGACGACGACAGGCCGCTGCCCGGGCATGACGCCTACCAGGATGGGACCGTCGAGGCCCTTGGAAGCTGGGGTCCCGGTCATCGCAAGCCTCCTGTCAGACTTTCTTCACAACGCTGGACTTGAGCTGCATGGGGCCGAATCCGTCCACTTTGCAGTCAATATCGTGGTCTCCCACGCCGTCGACGAGCCGGATGTTCCGCACTTTGGTGCCGACCTTGATGGCCGTGGCACTGCCCTTCACTTTGAGGTCCTTGACCACCGTGACGGTGTCGCCGTCACTCAGGATGTTGCCCACGGCGTCTTTGATGACATGCACCTGCCCGTCGCTCTCGGCCGCGGGTGACCATTCGTGGGCGCATTCAGGGCAAACCAACAGCGCGCCCATCTGATACGTGTATTCACTGGAGCATTCGGGGCACGGAGGCAGGGAGTCGTTCACAGGGTAATTCTAGAGGGCATCCGCCGTCGCCAGGCTCTTCCAACCACAGCCCGACAGCGTACCCCGGCACAACGACATTACGAAAGGCACGGCAGAATCTGTTGCCCCATGTCAGATCGGCACATAGGCTCAATAATGTGAGTGGCGGGGACGGTGATCCGACAAGCGGTACCGACCAGCGACCCGTGAAGGAAAAACAAGCATGGCTACAGGCACAGTAAAATGGTTCAACGCTGAAAAGGGCTTCGGATTTATTGCCCCGGACGACGGTGGCCCGGATGTATTCGCCCACTATTCCGCAATTACCTCCAGCGGATACCGTTCCTTGGACGAGAACCAGAAGGTCCAGTTCGACATCACCCAAGGCCCTAAGGGACCTCAGGCGGAGAACATCCAACCCCTCTAAACTCCCATAAGAAACCGGCCAGGCATATTGTGCCTGGCCGGTTTTTTGTATCTGTGGAGCTAAGGAGATTCGAACTCCTGACCTCTTCGATGCGAACGAAGCGCTCTACCAACTGAGCTATAGCCCCTGGACACGGCTTACGGCCGGACCAGTGTCCCTAGGCTACAAAGTTTCCCGGCGCTTTTCCAACCACGACACGAACGTTTCAGTGCCATACCTTTGCTCGGGCATGAGGTTGAGTCCTGCGCGCAGGTAGGCGCCCATGGCACCCGGCAGTGGGACTTCCAGAACCTTGCCTCGTGCGCCAGTAATGGCTTTCCACGACTCCGCCATGTCCTTCATGGCCAGCACCTCGGGGCCGGCAATGGTCCTGACCCGGTGCTGCTCGGGAGAAGGCGGTTCCAGCGCAGCTTCGAGCAATGCAGCTCCGGCTTCCCTGGGTGAAATCGTTTGGAACCGCACTCCCTTGAACACCGGAATCAACCGCGTCTTTGCGCCTGCAGCAAAGATCATTTCCACCAGGCTGTGGAATTGCGTGGCTCTGATAACCACCGTTTCCAGTTCAGCCCTCGCGTAGACCCGTTCCTTTGCCGCTTTGGAGACATAGTAGGGATGGGCGCTCTTGTCGCAGTTGATAATCGACAACGCCACAGCCCTGCGAACACCTGCCTGGTGAGCCGCGCCAAGAAGACGCTCGCCGCCGTCGGCAAATTGCTTTTGGGCTTTCCCGAACTGACCCTCAAGGCAATCAATGACGACGTCGGCACCCGCCAGCGCAGCTGCCAGGCCATCGCCTGTGGTGACGTCGCCAGCAAAGTAGGTGGCGCCGTCGTACTGCTTTTCCGAACCGGGAGGCGGCACGTGGCGACTCAGGGCAGATACTGTGTGCCCGGCGTCGAGCGCGTGGCGAACAACTTCACGGCCTACCTGGCCGGTGCCACCTGCGACACAGAGCGTGGTCATGACGGGCTAGGCGCGGCGACGCTGCAGGACATCGTCCAGGTTGCTCAGGGCACTCTGGCCCTTGGATGCAGTACGCACCTGCGCAGCTGTGGCGGCCTCCGCCTGCTCAACACTTTGCTTTAGCACGGGCTTGCCCACGGGCTTGGGAGCTTCAGGAAGATCCAAGGGCTCGGGAGCGGGGCGCGGCGCCTTGGCGGCACCAACGTAAGTGGGCTTGGGAACCTCAACCGGTTCCCAGCTGGCATCTTCGGAACCAGCGGCCGCGTCAGCGGACCTGTCACCAGCGGACTTGTCTCCAGCGGACTTGTCGCCGGCTGCAAGGGCAACAGCCAACGCAGCCTGGCGTAGTTCCACGGCGGAAAGGCGAGCGGCTTCGAGCTTTCCAGCCTCAGCATCGAAAACCGGTACTTCCTTGGCTTCGACGAACGGTTCCTTTGGCAGGTACCGTGCCGGGGTTTGGATGGGCACCACCGGGGCAGCCCGACGCGCGCGGCGTTCCCGGAGATCCCGGAGGGCGAGTCGCCGCAAAGTCACCACGGCAAGTACGGCACCCACGAACGACACCAACGGCAGCCAGACGGTACCTGTGCCGAACAGCCGCAGCACGCCCGAAACAATGGCAGTCAGCAATAAAGCAAGGCCGGCAAGGGCCAAGGTGAGCCGGGCATAACGGATCGTAAAGGGAGTTGTGGGCGGCTTCCTGGGAGACGACTCAGCCACGCTGGATTCCTGGGGCGACGCCGGTGCTTTGCTGTGCATGGTCTCCATCGGTTTCTCCTGCCGGGGTGCCAAAGTCAGTACCACCCCTGCCTGCGTTTCGTCTGGTTCGTCGTCAAATGCCTCTGCTGAAACAGTGGCTGCCTGGACCTGCTGCCGTCTGTTCCGAAGTACGTAAGGAGCGACCCATACCATCCAAAGCGCGACAGTGACCACGAGTATCACTGAGCTGCTGAGAGGGAAGTCCACATTCAAAACCGTAGAAGCAAATCATCAGGGGCGGCGGCATTGCGGTCGGTGTGTCGTCGGCGAGTCCGCAAATGAATGGAGATACGGCTCAAAAGGGCCTATGACCTGCCTGTTCTTCCTCTGAGCCACCCGTCAAGGAGTCCCTGCGGAACTTCATCCGACGTGAGCGCGAAAGAGCGATGATCCGCCCACTCGCCATTGATGTGCAAGTATCTCAGCCGGTAGCCCTCGTCCCGGAATCCGAGCTTTTCCACCACCCGGAGACTTGGCGCGTTCTCCGGCCGGATATTGATTTCCATCCTGTGCAGGCCAAGGGTCCGGAAGCAGTGGTCCGTAGCCATCGCAACTGCAGTGGGAGCAATACCGTGCCCGGCGCGTTCCTTATCGACCCAGTAGCCCAAGGTAGCCATCATCGCTGAACCCCACACGATGGATGAGACCGTCAACTGACCCACAATTTGCGGCTCACGGAAACCCTCGGTCCGCTCCGTGATGAGGAAAGGCAAGGCCGTGGACTGCCGGGCCTGCGCATTCAGGGATGCCACCATTTGGCGGTAGCTGGGCAGGCGTCCACCCGGCGCAGGATTGGACGCCTCCCAGGGTGCAAGCCATTCACTGTTCCGCGAACGGACTTCAGACCACTCCCGCTTGTCGCGGTAACGGATTGGCCGGAGCACCAAGGCTCCGCTTTCCAGCGTTACCGGCCAGATCGCAGAGCCGTACACCGGTGTTATTTGGGAAGACCGGCAGTGAAGGTGGGCAGCCACTCGCGGAGCTCGGGGCCCAGGTCATCACGTTCGCATGCCAACTCGATGCAGGCCTTCAAGTAGCTCAACTTGTCCCCGGTGTCATAGCGGCG
This sequence comes from Arthrobacter sp. 21a14, assembly GCA_050627125.1. Classification (GTDB taxonomy): domain Bacteria; phylum Actinomycetota; class Actinomycetes; order Actinomycetales; family Micrococcaceae; genus Arthrobacter. The sequence continues at coordinate 4,370,924 of CP192487.1, forward strand.
TCCACGGAAGACAACGCCATAAACGCCGTAGCCTTCACCTTCCCCGGCAGCCAGAACCTCAAGGGCATCCGTCAGCTGGATTTCTCCGCCGCGTCCGGGGGCAGTCTTCTCCAGGACGTCGAACACTGCCGGATGCAGAACGTAGCGGCCGATCACGGCAAGGTTGGACGGAGCTTCTTCGGGGGACGGCTTTTCCACCAGCTGCTTGATGCGGACGTAGCCGTCTTCACCGTTTTCCTCGACGTCGGCGCAACCGTAGGCGCTGATCTTGGAAGGCTCAACTTCAATGAGGGCAACAACGGAACCACCGGTTTTTTGCTGGACAGCGATCATTTCGCTGAGCAGGTCCTCGCGGGGATCGATCAGGTCATCGCCCAGCAAAACGGCGAACGGCTCGTACCCGACGTGCTGCTTTGCACGGAGGACCGCGTGGCCGAGGCCGTTGGGGTCGCCCTGGCGGACGTAGTGGATGTCGCCCAGGTTGGTGGCGGACTGGATGGCTTCAAGCTTGGCAGTATCGCCCTTCGCTGCCAGCGTTGCTTCCAACGCCGGCACACGGTCAAAGTGATCTTCCAGGGCGCGCTTGCTGCGCCCGGTGATCATCAGGACGTCGTGCAGGCCAACCTTCACCGCTTCTTCGACGACGTACTGGATGGCTGGCTTGTCAACCACGGGCAGCATTTCCTTCGGCATCGCCTTTGTGGCGGGGAGGAACCTGGTACCAAGACCCGCTGCGGGGATGACGGCCTTACGGACAGCATTGTTATCGAGAGTCACCGGACTAATGTAACGGAAGGAATACATCAACGGGTAAACCCTCGCCGTGGCAAGACGCAGAAACAGCCCTTGAACTGGAGCGGATTTGCTGCTTTACGTAGACCACGGTAGCCCGCGCGAATCTCATGATCGGACAAAAATGGCATCGAAGGAAGACATCCGCAGCAGCCGACGCCTCTACAGGCGTGGCCTCACCACGGAGCAACTAGCCCAAGCCGGCGAATCAATTGCCCGGCACGGTTTGGCATGGGCCCGGAAAATCTCGGCCGGATCCCCCAGGACCTTCGCGATCTACGTCGGCGTCTCCCACGAACCCCCAACCATGCCCCTGATCGCAGGGCTCCACAACGCCGGCCACCAGGTCCTGCTTCCCGTCTGCGAGGCCGGCCGCCAGTTGAGCTGGGTGTACTGGACGCCGGAGACAGCCTTCGTCCGGTCCGACTACGCACCCATCGACGAACCCGAAGGCGAGCGTTTGGACAGTGCTGTGGTCAGCGCTGTTGCGGGCATCTTCATGCCGGCCACCGCTGTGGACCGGGATGGCAACCGCATCGGACAGGGTGGCGGCTACTACGACCGACTCCTCCAACGCCTGGACAGTTCCGGTGGGCGGCCACCCACCATTGCGGTGGTGTACGACGACGATGTGTTGCCTTCCGGAGCTATCCCCGCCGAGCCTTTTGACCGCCCGGTGCCGGTTGCGTTGACGCCGTCGGGAATCATCACGCTTGGCGGCGGGGAGTGACCTGGTTGACGCTACGTGAAGTCCCGCATTTACGTGGAGTTGGCAGATAGCGAATGAGCGGGATGCGGATGATAGAATTGGCACTCAGGCCCTGCGACTGCTAATGCGGAGATTCTCCGCCACGGCTCCACAGGACCTGAACCTTGTCCTGAAGGAGGAACTCAGTGCCCACATACGCATACGCCTGCAAAGACTGTGACCATGCCTTTGACATCGTCCAGTCCTTCTCTGACAGCTCCCTGACGGAGTGCCCTGAATGCCAGGGCGCGCTCCGCAAGAAGTTCAACAGCGTCGGCGTTGTCTTCAAGGGCTCGGGCTTCTACCGCACGGATTCGCGCGATGCCAAGGGCAGCACCGTCTCCGCTGCACCCTCCTCCCCGGCGACTCCTGCCCCTGCTGCGGCTGCACCAGCAGCCGCAGCCGCAGCAAGCTAGCCAGCACTTTTCCACATAGGGCACCCGGCCGCTGTTGGGCGGCCGAGCCCGGTGGCTAACGTGGCGTCATGCCACTAAAGTCAACCATTTCGCCACTCCCCGGCCGCGAACACCCCACTCCGCTTGCCAGGGGCCGTGGTCGCTCCCGGAACAAGCCCACCAGCACGGCTGGCTCTTTCCTCCCCCGGAAGCAGGGGCCACATCGCCAAGTGAGACTGGGCCCCAGACAGAGCCTGAACTTCTGGGTCTCCCGGAATCGTCGGCTGACAGTTGCACTGCTGCTCTGCCTGGCCACCGGCATTACTGTCCAACAGCTAACCCCTGCCTCTGAGCAGCGGGTCAGCATTCTCGTCGCTGCCCATGACCTCGCAGCAGGCACCAGCCTCACCGAAGCTGACTTCACCACTGTTGGGGTGCCGCCCGACCTCGCGATTTCCGGAGCCCTGGAGGATCACGTTTCGCTGGTGGGACGCCAGCTGGCCTCGCCCTTGACCAAAGGGCAGATTCCCACTGAATCCAATCTTTTGGGGCCGGGACTTCTCACCGGTGCACCCGTAGGCTCAGCTGCGGTCCCCCTTCGCATGGCTGACCCTTCATCCATCCAGCTTCTGTCCCCGGGACAGCTGGTGAATGTAGTACTTACCGCCGCCGGATCATACGACGAGTCCCGGCAAACCGAAGTCCTGGCCGCCTCCGTCCCTGTCCTATGGACATCAGCCCAAGGGGGTAAACCCGGCCAATGGCTCGGAACCAGCGACACCGACGGCTTGATGGTAGTGGCTGCGGATCCTCCACAAGCAGAAAAGCTTGCCGGCGCATCAACGCAAGGCAAGCTTTTCTTTGTTTTGGTCAATCCCTAATGCAGGGCCTGGATTCCATGACCCAATCAGGCCCAATGCGGGGGCTTCTGCTCCTTCAACCACTGCTCGTGGTCATAGTTGCCTTCGTCGCCCCAACGCCGGGGATCGTCTTCAGCGGCCTTGGTAGGCAAGATTCCACCGGAGGCTTGCTTCGCCGCTGGTGTCTTTGACTCTGCCTTCTCTTCAGCGTTTTCGGCGCGCACAGCTGCGGTCTGTTCGTCAGAGCCGCTTTCGTTGCCAGTTCCCTGTTCATTCACTGGTACTTCAGTCCCATCCTCTGGATCACTGGGGGTTGGATTGCTGGCTTCTGCGTTGCTTGGTTCGCCATCCGCCCCCCTCCGCCTGTTCACATCTGCCTGTCCGGGTTGCTGGGATTCCAGCGATGCCTGGGCACTTCCCGGGCTTTGCCGATGCGAAGCCCGGGTTGCGGAGGAACTGCTGTACGAGGAGCTGCTGTACGAGGAAATCCCATACGAGGAGCTGGCATACGAGGAACCTGCATTGTCCAGATTCAATTGTTCAACATCCATGTCCAGGAAGCCATGCTCCGCTGGCGGGGCGGCCTGGGGAACATGGTTCTCAAGTCCCAAATAGGACCCGATTCGATCTGCGCAGGACGAAGGATCCGTGAACACTTCAATGGTCCACAGGGACATGTAACGCCAGCCCATGCGTTCCAGCAGCTGGGGCCTCAGGCGGCTACGTTCACGGACACTCATGCGCCGGTAACGTTCCGTGCCATCGGACTCGATTGCCACTGGCGTGGGAATCTCGGCGCCTTCCCGTCCAATCGTGTGGACGGGATCGGCAGCGGCGGCAATGTCCAGGACACCGTCGTAAAGGTGCCACACGCGGGCACCCCTGGCCCGCAACCTCTCGCCGAGATCGGCAACCAGAGGGTCCTCCCCCAGGGCCTGTTCGCTGGCAACGGCGCGCGAGGCAGGAGTTCCAAGGTTGCTGTTCCCGGACAGTTCCCTGTCCAGCAGTTCGTAAAAGTCCACAGCTCCGTGCGCCAGGCGATCCAGATCCAGATCTTCCGGGCGGAAGCAGCTCAGGACGTGCATGGAACGGCGGGCGCGGGTCATTGCCAAGGCAAAGCGGTTTCGTCCGCCCTCGGTGGACAGGGGTCCGAACGAGTGCAAGGCGCGGCCATGAGGTGTCCGGCCGTAGCCCAGGGAGAAAATTACATGGTCCCGCACCAGGCCTTGGGCTCGCTCGAGGTCCACTACGCGGAAGGACTCAGGGCCAGCGCCGAAGAAAGCGGACAACAGGGGGTGGTTGGGCAATTGAAGCCGGATAGCCTCGCCAATCCGCGCAGCGTGGCGCAGGCTGGCCGTGACCACAGCCAACGAAGTTCGGGGCCGCAATCTGGCGTGCTCGAAGACAAGGTCTACCACGCGGTTGACCTCCGCCGTAACGGACTCAACGCCCTCATGGTCGGCGCCCGGGAGTCCGGTTCCATCGGGGATGTACTCCACCAGGATCGAACGATCCAGGCCCGTCACCGAACTGCCGTCGGGCAAACGCCGGAGGCCGCCGTCGTAGTAGTTCTTGCTCAACTGCAGGATCAGGTCCTCATCGACCGCCCGGTAAACCCAGTTCAGCTGCCACGTGGGCAGGACGCGTGCCAGGGCCTTGAACGCACTGTCCACGGTCTCGTGGCTGGCCACTCCCGCCACAGGAGGTTCCACGGCCACGCTGAAGGTGCGGGCATTCGCGATCTTCGCATCACCGAAGGCTATGACTTGCCGGGCTCGCGCAATCGCCGGAAGGACGGCCTGAAGCGACGTCGATTCGGCATCGATGATGATCACGGCGTCAAACTTCTGCTCCGCGGGAAGAACTCCCGTCAACAGGTAGGGGCTCACAGACCACACCGGAACAAGCATGGGTACGAGGTCAGGAGCCTGCGCACTCAAAGCCGGGAGAGTCACCCGACCATCCTTGAGCAGGGCACGAAGCAACTCAGCCTGCCGAGGGTGCTCCACTATCCCCTCGCCCCATTTCCGGGCCAACTGCCACCGCAAACGCGCAGCACCACTGGCAATGTGGGCTTGGTCCGCAAGGCGGTACTCGGCTTCAAGACGGCGGAGGGAGTCGCCGTCGGACATGGCGAGGTAGTCGTCACCACTGATCATTGCTTCCAAGGCAGACTGCCACCATGCGAGGTCCAGCTCGGCTGCGACCGAAGCGGCCGGCACTTCACGGGCAGCCAGGTCAGCGAGCAGCTCGCCGAGTCCGTGCTCGCGCATCTCCTCAATCAGGAGCGTGCGCTCCGGGAGTGTTTCAAGCGTTGCTGTGTCCGCTACGAGCTTTTCGAGCCGCTCCATGAGTTCCAGGTACGGAGTCTGGTGGAGCGAACCACCGGCAGAGGTGTGCTTGAGCGCCTCACCCAGGCGGCGAAGCTCGCCATCCAGTTCGCGATACAAGGACCCGAGGTCAGCGAGCCCGGACGGCACCGCTGGGTGGCGCTGGGTGGTGGCATAGCCTGCCCACAGGGCACGCTGCTCCTGGACGAGGACCAGGGAGCTGTGCAGGTCCGCTATGTGAACGCCCGGCCGCACATATTCCTTTGCCACCCGCCGCAGCCTCGAACGCTGCATGGAGGGCATCTCCAGATTGCGCTCCCGTCGCCACGCAGAGCTTGCAGTTGCAGAGATGAGGTCATGCACCGGGCGATCGAAAATGTCCGGAGTGAACTTGTCCAGGCTTTCGCGCACGGCAATCAGCAATTCAAGCTGTGCGCCCCACTCGGTGAAGGTGTCCGCCAAACGGATCTCGGCGTGATCCGAAACCTGCTTCATACGCTCGCGCAGGACGGGAAGTTTCTCCTCGGCGATGCGGGCAAGCTGTTGGGCCTCTTCTGTCTCCTTGCGGGTTACGAGGCGGGCACCATACCAAGGGCTGGAGGTGGAAGCCCGGCTAAAGCTCCCCAGCTCGGCAGCACGACGCAAGCGGCCAGCCAGTTCTTCACGGTCCTTGATGTTGTCCAGCACGCTGCGCTTGAGGCGCACTGTGGTGGACGGCGCCGGGTGGATGGACGTCAATTCGGCCAACGATTGCATAGCCTGGTACGGCGAGCAGCCCCAACGTTCGCGGACGTTGTGGAGCGAGGCAACATGGTCCATCAAGGCATGCCGGTGTCCGATCAGCGTCTGATGGAGGTTCCCAAGCTGCGGTTCGAGGGCCTTTTCATTGCGCATGATCGCACGGACCAACTGGCCCTTGAGCTGCTGTGGTGTGGTGCCGTTGCCCGGACGGAACAACATCGAATCCAGGCCCAGCGACTCCAGGTGCCCAGAAAGTCCCGCCAGGCTGGACTGCCGGTCCCCCACCACGAGGACGGATTTGCCTTCGCTGACCAAGGCGCCAATCGCATTGATTGCCGTCTGGGTCTGGCCGCTGCCTGGTGGGGTGCTGACAACCAGCGAATCTCCTGCGCGGACAGCGTCCACCACATACTGTTGGTCCGTGTCAGCATCGAGCAAAAGTAGTTCGTCTGCCGGGTCGCGTTCATCGAGGCTGGCGAACCGCCCCGCTTTGATGGGTTCGGGCTCGATCTCGCCACCATTGGCAGCGGTAGCCAGGGCAGCCACGGTGGGGTTGTTCATGTTGATCCACGGATCGTCCAGGTTTCCCGAAAGATCAGCCAAAGTGGTGACGAGCAAGTTGAATTCAACCTCGGCGCCGTGAATTGGCTGAACCAGGGTAGCCAGGCGGTCCAGGACTGGCTGGGGATCAAGCCTGGCCGTGTTGTAGGCCATGCGGGCTACTGCATTGACGTCGAAGACGATGCCGTGGACGGTCTTCAGGTGACGCACCAAAGCCGGGTTCATGCGTGCTTGCTCGGTGAGCTGCAGCTCGAAATCGTCCTCTCCCGGGCGAACAGTCAGGACAATGGAGGTCAGCATGACAGGGGCCGATACCCGCTGGGGTTTGCCACCTACGGCTGAAGTCCACACCACCGTGCCCGCGGAGAGGTACCCGGCCTCGATACCGCGATCATTGCTGAGCTCAAAAATTTTGGACCGGATGTTGCGTGCAGCCCGTGCCGCCACCAGATATTGCTGCCGGTCGCGGATAAGCGTGGACAGCCTCGTTCTACGCCCCGCCAGCAGCTGCGCGAGGCCCGAGGGATGTGCGTTGCTGAGATCGATGGCGCCTTCGGGCGTCTTCACGAAACGCAGCATCGTGTCCGCCCCTGTAACGGGCTTAAGTCCGGACAGCCATTTCCGGAGCTCTTCGGAGCCCTCTTCCTGGCCTTGACCTAATGACACAACTGCTGCCTTCTTTTCTGTACTAGCTTTAGACGCCTTGGACCATACCGGCATACTTTCGAGGGTAGCGGGAATACTCCTTCAGCCCGCTCCGCAACACTGTGCCAATGCGAAATTCGCCGTCATTTCACAGCCGAAAGAACAATGGCCGGCCTCCCAGGGGAGGCCGGCCACTCAAAATGCTATTCCCACTCGATGGTTCCCGGCGGCTTGCTGGTGACGTCCAGCACCACGCGGTTAACTCCATCCACTTCGTTGGTAATGCGGTTGGAGATGCGGGCCAGGAGGTCGTACGGCAAACGCGACCAGTCGGCCGTCATTGCGTCCTCGGACGATACCGGACGGAGAACGATCGGGTGGCCGTAGGTGCGGCCATCGCCCTGGACGCCGACGCTCCGGACATCAGCCAACAGAACCACCGGCATCTGCCAAACATCGTTGTCCAAGCCGGCAGCGGTCAGCTCGGCACGGGCAATCGCGTCAGCCTTGCGAAGCAGGTCAAGGCGCTCCTTGGTGACTTCACCGACGATGCGGATACCCAGGCCAGGGCCGGGGAACGGCTGGCGGCCGACGATTTCCTGAGGCAGGCCCAGCTGGGCACCCACCGCACGGACTTCGTCCTTGAACAGGGCGCGCAGCGGCTCAACGAGTTCGAACTGCAGGTCCTCGGGAAGCCCACCCACGTTGTGGTGGCTCTTGATGTTCGCAGCGCCCTCGCCGCCGCCGGACTCGACGACGTCCGGGTACAGCGTGCCCTGGACCAGGAACTTGATCTTCTCCCCCTCGGCAGCTGCCTGGGCGATGATGGCCCGCTCCGCTTCCTCGAAGGCACGGATGAATTCCCGGCCAATGATCTTGCGCTTGGTCTCGGGATCGCTGACTCCGGCCAACGCAGACTGGAAGCGCTCTTGCTCGTTGGCAACATACAGATTGACGCCCGTAGCAGCGACGAAGTCGCGTTCAACCTGTTCTGCTTCGCCTTCGCGAAGGAGACCGTGATCCACGAAGACACACGTCAGCTGGTCGCCAACGGCCCTCTGGACCAGGGCTGCGGCAACGGCAGAATCCACGCCGCCGGAAAGACCGCAGATGACCTTGGAATCACCGATCTGCTGGCGGATACGTTCCACCTGCTCTTCGAGGATATTTCCCGTGGTCCAGTTGGGGCTGAGACCAGCGCCCTTGAACAGGAAGTTCTCCAGGACGTGCTGGCCGTGCACGGAGTGCTTGACCTCCGGGTGCCACTGCACACCGTAGAGGCGCTTTTCCTCGTTGGCAAAGGCGGCTACCGGGGCGCCGGCCGTCGTGGCCAGCACTTCGAAACCCTCGGGAGCTTCCTGGACGGAGTCGCCGTGGCTCATCCAGGTGTTCTGTGAGGAGGGCACACCATCAAGAATCGAGCGGGCATCGCCAACCACCAGTGCTTCGGTGGCGCCGTACTCCCGGAGGCCCGTCTCGGCCACCTTGCCGCCCAGCGCGTTGGCCATTGCCTGGAAGCCGTAGCAGATACCAAAAACGGGTACCCCGGCTTCAAAAAGGTCCGCTCCGACGCGCGGAGCACCTTCTGCGTAGACGCTGGAAGGTCCGCCGGAAAGGATGATGGCTGCCGGGTTCTTGGCCAGAAGCTGCTCGGTGGTGAAGGTATGCGGAACAATTTCCGAATACACATTCGCTTCGCGGACGCGGCGGGCAATCAGCTGCGCGTACTGGGCACCGTAGTCAACAACCAGCACCGGCTTCTGGGAAGTCTGGGGTGCGGTGGGAGTAGTCACCAACCAAGACTACTTTGCCGGGCCGCCCCGGTGCACGTTGGCAGTGGCCTGAAGAGGTCAATTACGGGCTGGTCGTTAGGCATCTCACACCCTGACGCCTGCTGGGCTGACCCTCGCCGCGGCTAGTAGCGCTTTGAGGCCTGCGGGTTGGCTGCCAGTTCCGCTTCAACCTGGGCATGGAACTTCTTCTCCACGATGAACGACATCAGGGGTACCACGCCACCCAGGGCCAACAGGACCAGCTTGGAGAAAGGCCAGCGCATGAGCGACCACAACCGGAAGTTGGAGACCAGGTAGACCACGTACATCCAGCCGTGGACGATCAATACAGTGGTGGAGATATTGAAGCCGCCGATCACGCCCTTGGGCTCAGACTCAGCGAATCCGAAGCCGAAGGGCTTACCCGTGACGGCATCCGTGCCACCGGCAAAGAGCGATACGCCGAAACCGTAACGGGCAATCAGTTCCGCGCAGAGCAGCAGGAGCATGGCACCGGTCAGGTAGGCCATGACTTTGTAGAACTTCAGCGCCGAACGGATTTGGGCTTCCGTTCCGCCAAACCTGCGCTTCTTCGGCTTGGGTCCGGACTGCTCGGGCTGGATGGCCGGCTTGGGCTCAATCATTACTGCACCTTTTGTTCTGGCCCAGGTTGCTGGGGTTCAGGGCTTGTCGGTTCGTTGGGGTGGTCTTTGTCATCGTCGAAGCCGCCGTCGAATCCGTCGTCGTGAGTGTCGAACTCGTCGTCCTCGAGGTCGCGACGGTAGTCGTCAGCCACCATCCGCCACCAGATGTACAGTGCGAATCCTGCGAAGACCACCCACTCAACTGAATAGAAGAGGTTCAGCCAGTTGACCTGTTGTTCCGGCGGCTGCGCCGGGATATTGAGGGCCTTTACCGCGTCATCGGCGGCGACGGGAACACCACCAGCTACTTCGGATGTTGCGGCAATGAAGCCCTGGTAACTGGAGACGTCCCAGATGTTGATGAGTTCGGCAACGGCCACCGCCGACGCCCGGTCTGGACCGGCGTCGACGTTTGGCACCGGCGCTTCAGACGGAAGCAGGCGGCCGGTCAGCGTGATGGTGCCCGACGGCGGCGGACCGGCTTGGGCGGCGTCCGCCACCCAGCCCCGGGCTACTGGAATCCAGGTTTTGGGCGAGGCGGCGACACCGCTCAGTTTGGGAGCATTGTCCACCGCGAAGGCCGAGACAATCCAGAATCCCTTCTGGCCGTTGTGCAGGCGGCCCTCAACCAGGACCTGCTTGGCGGGATCGTAGGACCCGGTGGCGCTAACCATCTGGTCCGAAACAGAACCGGGGAAAAACTGCCCCGGCTGCAGGACGTCCACCAGGGGCTTGACCTCTTCAATGCTGGAGGAAACGGGAGCTTCGTGCTGGGTGGACCGGCTGAGCTGCCACTGGCTGAGCAGCACAAACACCGCGGACAAGAGAAGCGCAAAGACGAGTCCTGCGATCCAGCGGGGTTTCAGCGCGGTTTTCAACACCCCTTAACCGTACTTCGTCCGGCTGTAGAACAACGAAACGAACGGTAGGAACCTTAGTCCTGAACGCGTCCGTGGGCGCCATTCTCAATGTTCGAATCTCAGTGGTCGAAGAACACCAGGCTGGAGTTGATGAGTTCGGAAATGACCTCGGTATCGTGCGCCCGGCGCAGGGACTCCCGGAATGACTCTTTGGAGAGCGAGCGCGCCAAAGTAGCCAGGACTTCCAGATGGTCCGAGAAGGAGCTGGCCGGCGTGGCGATGAGCAGGATCAGCGTGGCGGGACCGTCAGTGGCACCGAAATCCAGGGCATGGCCGAACTTGGTGACGCCCACGGCTATGGAAATCCGGTCTACGAATTCACTCCGCGCATGCGGCAGTCCAATGCCACCGGGAAGCCCGGTAGCCAGCTGGTGTTCCCTGGAATGGACCTGCTCCAGGAAGCCCTCAAGGTTGGAAATCCGACCAGCCGTGTGAAGCCGTTCCGCGAGTTGGGCCGCAGCGTCGATTTTGTCCTCGGCAACGAGTTCCAGGATGACGGTGTCCGGCGTAGTAAGTTCCGCGTCATACCGGTCAAGTGGTTCAGCCAAGTCGTGTTCCCTCCAGTGTGGCCTTCCGGCCGCAGGTCCTGTGTTGCTCAGCGAAGGGGAACGATGTCATCGACTCCCATGCGCGCGGCGTCAGCCGATTCGTCGTCGGGTTGTTGCTGGCTAAGCCGCTCAGCTTCGACCCGGGCCAGATAGTGCTTGATTTCGCTTTCCCGCTGTGTTTCGCTCCAGCCAAGGATTTCTCCCATCAGCTTAGCCACTACAGGCACTGCTGACACACCCCGGTCCCACGCTTCGATCGAGATCCGGGTGCGGCGCGTCAAAACGTCGTGAACATGACGGGCGCCCTCATGGGTGGTGGCGTAGACAACCTCCGCGGCAAGGTAATCATCAGCCCCGGGAAGCGGTTCCCCGAGCCCGGGTTGCGCAGCGATGAGATCAAGCACTTCCGAGGCCATGGACCCGTAGCGGTTGAGCAGGTGTTCCACGCGGGCAACGTGGACGCCGGCTTCTTCCGCGGAGCGGGCGCGGCGGTTCCAGGCGGCTTTGAACCCCTCCGCACCGAGCAATGGGATCGTTTCGGTGCAGCTGGAGGGAACTCGTTCATCCATCGCCCGGGTGGCCTCATCAACGGCATCCTTGGCCATGACACGGTAGGTGGTGAACTTACCGCCGGCCACCACCACCAGGCCTGGCACCGGATGAGCCACGACGTGTTCGCGGGAGAGTTTGGCGGTGGAGTCGTTTTCGCCTGCAAGAAGCGGGCGGAGCCCAGCGTAGACGCCTTCTACGTCCTCACGGGTGAGGGGCCGCTTGAGGACCTTGTTGACGCGCTCCAGGACGTAGTCAATATCCTTGCTGGACGCGGCGGGGTGCGCCTTGTCCAGTTTCCAGTCCGTGTCCGTAGTCCCGATGATCCAGTGGCGGCCCCAGGGGATCACGAAGAGCACCGACTTCTCCGTGCGCAGGATCAGCCCAACAGTGGATTGGAACCTGTCCCGCGGTACCACAAGGTGGATGCCCTTGGATGCCCTGACTTTGAGCTGTCCCCGGTCCGTAACCATGGCCTGGGTTTCGTCCGTCCAGACTCCCGTGGCATTGACTACCTGCTTGGCACGCACTTCGAAGACGCTGCCGTCTTCCTGGTTTTCCAGCTTGGCGCCCACCACGCGTTCGCCTTCCCGGAGGAAGTCCACCACACGCACCCTGTTCACAGCATGGGCACCATAGTGGGCTGCGGTCCGCACAACGTTGACCACCAAACGGGCGTCGTCCACTTGGGCATCGTAGTAGCGGATGGAACCAACGAAGGCATCGTCCTTGAGGCTGGGAGCCGCCCTAAGGGTGCCGCGCCTGAAGAGGTGCTTGTGCATGGGAACCCCGCGGCTGTGCCCGGAAGTGAGGCCCAGGGTGTCGTAGAGCATGATTCCCGCGCCCACATAGGGGCGCTCCCAGAACCTACGGGTCAGCGGGTAGAGGAAAGGGACGGGGCGGACAAGATGGGGTGCGATCTGCTGGATCAGCAACCCGCGTTCCTGCAGTGCCTCCTGAACCAGCCCGAAATCAAGCATTTCAAGGTACCGGAGGCCACCATGGATGAGCTTGGACGAGCGCGACGATGTCCCTGAGGCCCAGTCCCGCGCCTCGACGATGCCGACTGTAAGGCCGCGGGTCACCGCATCCAGGGCTGCTCCAGCCCCCACCACGCCTCCGCCGACAATCAGGATGTCCAGCTGTTTGCCGGCTTCGGCAGTGGCTTTCAGGACTTCAATGGATGCGGCACGGGATTCCGGGCTTAATGCTCCCGGAGAATTCACCTGCGGACCGCCTGCGACATTGCTCATCGGACCCCTCCTCAAACGCAACAGCTGGTAGTCCCCTACCCTACTTGCTGCCCGGTCCGATTGGCAGAAGTCCTAGTTGCCCGAGTATGGGGATACTACGACATCCACGCGCTGGAACTCCTTGAGGTCGGAGTACCCTGTGGTTGCCATGGACCGGCGCAGCGCGCCAATGAGGTTGGACGTGCCGTCGGTGTGGTGCCCAGGCCCGAAGAGGACTTCCTCCAGGGATCCAACCGTGCCAACGTTGACGCGATCGCCGCGGGGCGATTCGAGGTGGTGCGCTTCCGGACCCCAGTGCCAGCCGCGGCCCGGAGCTTCTTCGGCGCGCGCCAGGGCGCTGCCAAGCATGACGGCGTCCGCTCCCATCGCGATGGCCTTGACGATGTCGCCCGACCTGCCCATGCCGCCGTCGGCAATGACATGGACATAGCGCCCACCGGACTCATCCATGTAGTCGCGCCGGGCCGCAGTGACGTCTGAAATAGCCGATGCCATGGGCGAATGAATGCCCAGCGCACGGCGCGTGGTGGTGGTAGCACCCCCACCGAAGCCAACGAGCACGCCCGCGGCACCCGTGCGCATCAGGTGCAGGGCCGGCGTGTAACCAGCGGCTCCACCGACGATCACAGGGACATCGAGTTCATAGATGAACTGCTTAAGGTTCAGCGGTTCGTGGTTTTTGGAGACATGCTCAGCGGAGACCGTTGTTCCGCGGATGACGAAAATATCGACGCCGGCGGCCACCACGGTCTTGTAGTGCTCCTGGGTGCGCTGCGGGGTAAGGGAACCGGCCACCGTAACGCCTGCGGCGCGGATCTCGGCCAAGCGGGAGCTGATGAGCTCTGGCTGGATGGGCGCCTGGTACAGGTCCTGCATTCGGCGGGTGACGGCCGGGCTGCTGGTTTCATTGGCCAAGCCGGCGATCTCGTCGAGCACCTTCTGTGGGTTTTCATACCGGGTCCAGAGGCCTTCAAGGTCCAGGACGCCAAGACCACCCAAACGGCCCAAGGTAATGGCCGTGTCCGGCGACATCACAGAGTCCATGGGGGCGGCAATCACCGGCATATCGAACTTATAGGCGTCGATCTGCCAGGAGACAGAGACGTCCTTCGGGTCACGCGTCCGACGATTCGGAACGATCGCGATGTCATCCAGGGAGTAGGCACGACGCCCACGCTTGCCACGGCCAATCTCAATCTCATAAGTCACTGCTCGAGTTTATCCCACCAAGGCCAAGCCACCGTTTTGTTCCAAGCTGCTCCTACGGGGTGTTCTGGCTGGTCTCTTCCACCGTGAGCTGGGATTCGAACATCCGGAAGTACCGGCCCCTCAACGCCACAAGCTCCTTGTGCGTCCCTTGCTCGGCAATCCGCCCATCTTCGAGCATGTACACAACATCTGCCTTTTCGATGGTGGCCAGCCGGTGGCTGATGGCAATGATGGTGCTGTTGCGGTCGGCGAAAAGGCGGGTGAAGATCCGGTGCTCAGCCAAAGCATCGATGGCCGACGTTGGTTCATCCATGACCATGAAGGAGGCATCCCGGTAGAAGTTCCGAGCCATGGCAAGCCGCTGCCATTGCCCGCCGGAGAGGCCGCTCCCCTTGCGCCCGCGGGGATCCTCCATCCAATTGCTCACATGGTTTTCCAGGCCATTGGGCAGCTTGTTGATGAACTCCATGGCCTCGGCGTCTGAGGCTGCCCTTCGGATGCGTTGCTCGTCCCGGGGTTGATCAACATCGCCGAGATAGATGTTCTCCGCCGCAGTGGCGAATTCATACTTCAGGAACTCCTGGCTCAGGACCGCCAGGTGCCGGTGCCAACTGGTCACGTCGATACCGGTGAGATCGACGCCGTCGAGCAGTACTTGGCCTGAATCCGGCCGGTACAGACCGGCCAGGATCCGGATCAGAGTGGACTTTCCGGCGCCGTTCTCACCAACTATGGCAATGTGCTGGCCCGCCCTGATGGTCAGGGATATGCCCTTGATAACCTCAATGTCACTCCCCGTATAGCTGAACCGGATGTCCCGCATTTCCACGACGGAAGGCGACTTCACCAAGGGAGGCTCGTGGCCGCTGGGCACGGGAAGCGCCATGAACAGCTCGTAGTCTTTGAGGTTGGCAAGGTCTTCGTCGATGGAACTCAGTGACGAGACCAGGTTGTTGGCGGTGGACAGAGCCCGGCTGACGATCTGTTGGATGTAGAGGAACTGCCCTACCGGCTGCGCCCTGGCAATGATTTGTCCCACCACCCAAATCAAGGACACAACTTCGGCCCCATACTGCAGGGCGTCCGCTGCGAGTTGCTTGGGAATGTAGCGCTTCTGGAAGTCCAGCCGCCTGCGCTCGTCAGCGTCGCGAAGCCGGGACCTCAGATCCATCAAATAGCCCACGATTCCGTAGAGCCGCATCTCGGCAATGTGCTGGGGCCGCAGGAGGTTGGTCTCAATCATTCGCCGTTGCCGCCGGGAATCCACCTGGGTATTCCAATGGGCTATTTGCTCTCGGGAGAGTTTGAACTGCAGGTAGACGCTCGGGACGATGGCGATAAGGACAATGACGGCGATCCACCAACTGACCAACAGCAGCGCACCGACTGCCAGGACGACCGACACCAACTGGGTAAAGATGGCCGCGATCCTGTCCAGGACCCGCGCATAGGAATCGGAGAACCGCTTGGCGCGATCGTAGAGATCCACCGTTTCTTTGTCGTCATAGCGCCAGAACTCCAGTGCCAGGAAGCGCTCATACATCATGTCGCCGACGATTGCGCCCACTTTGAAGCTCATCAACTGCTGGATGTAGCGATCGACGCTGCTGAAGGCGCCCCAGAACAGACCCAGCGCCGCAGTGATGATGACGTACAAAATCGCCCGTGGACCGGCGTCGGGATCTCCCGCGTAACCGGCGGCCAACGCCGTGGTGGTCAGCGCGGCGAAGTACGTGGTTACCAGCGGCAGCGTTGCCGAAATCAGGGAGCCAGCCACTTTCATGATGACTGCAACCGGTGATGCCTTGAAACTTACCTTCAGGACCTGCCCGACGGCGCGTGCGTACGGCCGGAGGGCAAGCTTGCGGGGCGCTTTGCCGGGTTGGACTGAGTTCAGCCGGACTGACTCCGGGTGCCGCGGTTGTGCGGGCTTTTCGGACATGCCCCCAGCCTATTCCTCCCCACAGACATTTCCGTTGCGGCCCTTAAACAGCTGTTCCCCATGGAGGCTTCCACGGGGAACAGCTGGGAGGAACTGATAGTGGTCAGCGGGAACCGTAGTTCGGTGCCTCCACCGTCATCTGGATATCGTGCGGGTGTGATTCCTTCAGGCCGGCAGGAGTGATCCGGACGAACTTGCCGCGTGCCTTGAGCTCGGCAATCGTGGGGGCGCCTGTGTAGAACATGGTCTGGCGAAGGCCACCGACCAACTGGTACGCCACGGATGCCAGCGGACCACGGAACGCGACGCGGCCTTCGATGCCTTCCGGGATGAGCTTGTCATCACCAGAGACGTCGGCCTGGAAATAGCGGTCCTTGGAGTAGGACGTGTTCTTTCCACGGGACTGCATGGCGCCCAGGGAACCCATGCCGCGGTAGCTCTTGAACTGCTTGCCGTTGACGAAGATGAGCTCGCCGGGAGACTCTTCGCAACCAGCCAGCAATGAGCCAAGCATCACAGTGTCAGCGCCGGCAACCAGTGCCTTTCCGATATCACCCGAGTACTGGAGTCCGCCGTCGGCAATCAACGGTACGCCGGCCGGAATGGCAGCCTTCGCGGATTCGTAGATGGCCGTGATCTGCGGAACGCCGACGCCGGCTACAACACGGGTGGTGCAGATGGAACCTGGGCCCACACCGACCTTGATGCCATCGGCACCGGCGTCGATCAGGGCCTGGGCGCCTTCACGGGTGGCAGCCTGGCCACCAATGATGTCCACGTGGGCAGCAATAGGGTCCGACTTCAGGCGGCGGATCATGTCCAGCACGCCCTGGGAGTGGCCGTTGGCGGTGTCCACGAAGAGTGCGTCCACCCCGGCGTCGATGAGCTTCATGGCGCGTTCCCAACCGTCGCCGAAGAAGCCGATGGCAGCACCTACACGCAGCCGGCCTTCGTCGTCCTTGGTGGCCAGCGGGTACTGCTCTGCCTTGGTGAAGTCCTTGGTGGTGATGAGGCCCTTGAGGCGGCCCTGCTCGTCAACCAGCGGGAGCTTCTCGATCTTGTTGGTGGCCAGCTTGTGCGAGGCTTCTTCGCGGCTGATGCCCACGTGCCCGGTGATGAGCGGCATCTTGGTCATGGCATCGCTGACGCTGCGCAGCGGGAATTCCGATTCCGGGATGAACCGGGTGTCGCGGTTGGTGACGATGCCCAGCAGGCGCCCGTCAGTGTCCACCACGGGAAGGCCGGAAACGCGGTAGCGGGAACACAGCTCGTCCAGTTCCTGCAGCGTGGCTTGCGGGCCGATCGTCAGCGGGTTGGTGATCATGCCGGATTCGCTGCGCTTGACGCGGTCCACATGCTCAGCCTGGTCATCGATGGACAGGTTGCGGTGCACGACGCCCAGACCACCCTGGCGGGCCATGGCGATGGCCATGCGGGACTCCGTGACGGTGTCCATGGCAGCGGAAAGCAACGGCGTCTGCACCGTGATGCGCTTGGAAATCCTGGAGGACGTGTCAGCGTCAGAAGGGATGACGTCGGTGTGTCCGGGGAGGAGCAGGACGTCGTCGTAGGTCAGGCCTACGAAGCCGAAGGGATCGTGTTCGGGCTGGGTCATGAGTGCGGCCTCTTACCTGGGTTCTGGGGGCTTTAACTGGTAGGGGTTGCAACTGATGACCAGCCCGTCATTACGGGACTGGCCTGTGCATCAAATACGGGCCTGTGCATGAGGTACTGCAAGGCAAAGGTGCTTCGGGTATTGAATAAATAGTAGAACCTTCGCGGCGATCGCCATATTCCGCGACGCCTGAGTGTGAGCAATAGCACTGGCGGCCGGCCGACGTCGTGCGTTCTATGCTCCTGCAGGCGGCGAGGCTAGCGCCCTGACCAGCGGGGCTAGTGCTCTGACCAGCCCGTCGCGGCGAGGAGCCGCTCCTCGAACATCGGAATCATGCTCTGGACATAGGTCTTGGTGAGGTGGTTGTCGTCCTTGTAGACGTACACGTTGCCCACCACTGCCGGACACGTGCCCCGCTCGCAGATGAAGTCGCTCATGTCCATCAAGTACAACCGATCCACCTTGCCCGCGTAATCGTCCAGGGGCGAGGATGCAGCCAGGGAATCCTCCAGCGGAGGGTTGCAGTCGGGCGAATCAGGGCCCTTCTTCTGCACGCACTCGGGCATGTTGATGCTGAACCGCGGGTTGTCGCGGATGCCCACGACGTCGATTCCTGCGTCCGTGATCGGCTTGATGCCTTCCAAATAGCCGGGCACTTCGGTCTCGAAAGGGGCCGTGACATGAGTCAGAGACGCCACAGTGAACACTGCATCAGGTTTGTGTTCCATGACGTAAGCAGCACTTGCCTTGTTGAAGTCGTTGCAGTCGCTGGTGCGTTCAGGAGAGTCGGCACCGAACCGGCAGTTCCCCTTCAGCAGAGTTACCACTTCCCAACCATGCTCCTTGGCGATGGGGCCCAGGGCGGCCATGTACTGCTGGGCATGGGAATCGCCCAGGACCACGATCCTCTTGGTCACTACCTCAGGTTCATCATTCTGGAGGCAACCCTGCAGCAACGGATCTGAGGGAACGTTCGCGCCAGTACATAGGCCATCGATGTCCGCCCATTCATCCTTCATGGCGGCGGGCGCGGGAATGATCATTGCCTCAGGCGTCGGTTGGCCCGCGAACTCAGGCGACAGCGCTGCAGCACCGGGCGTCAGTTCCTTGGGCTGATCCGCAATCGCCACGCTTTCGGCCGCGATGGCACCCTGCCAGGCGGTCATCGGCAGCGCCAGCAGCGCACCGCAGGAAACAACCACGACGGCGGCCCGCCAGGACCGTGCGTCCGGCCACTGCCAGCGGCGCATGGGCACTTCGACATACCGTGTGGTGGCAACGGCCAAGATCATGGATACCGCCATGATTCCCAGCCCCTGCAGGAGGTTGGGGCTTGTGGTCTCCGTGACGAGCAGGAAGAACACGAGGACAGGCCAGTGCCACAAGTACAAGGCATAGGAATTGTTGCCCACCACGACCAGGGGCTTTGAGCTGAGCACGCGGTCCGCACCAAAGCGGCTGTTGCTCTGGCCGGCGACGATAACCGCCGCGGCTGCGAGCGTGGGCCAGAGGGCCACGAATCCCGGGAAGGAACGGTCGACCGTCAGGATCAAGCCACACGAGAGCATGGCGGCCAGCCCTGCCCAACCCAGGAACACCCGAAGCCGCCGTCCCGGTTTGAGATACGGGAGAGCCAGCGCCAGCAGGGAACCCAGCGCAAATTCCCACAGCCTTGTCCGGGTATCGAAATACGCATACGCTTGGTTGTTGGCCGTCTGGTCGATGGAATAGACCAGCGAGGCCACAAAGACCAGGCCGAA
Organism: Arthrobacter sp. 21a14; assembly: GCA_050627125.1. Classification (GTDB taxonomy): domain Bacteria; phylum Actinomycetota; class Actinomycetes; order Actinomycetales; family Micrococcaceae; genus Arthrobacter. The sequence goes on from CP192487.1 coordinate 4,390,208, forward strand.
CGCCATGAACAGCAGCTGCCGGTGTTCTATGGCCTTCCGGCTTGGGAACAGCTTTGCCAGTTGCGGCTGCAGCAGAGCCACTGCCGCGAAAATCAGCGGCCACAGGATAAAGACCTGGCCTTGGACGGACAGGGACCAAAAGTGTTGGAGGGGACTCGCTCCGGAGTGGTCCTGGGCATAGTAATCAACGGCAGAGTCCGCAAGCTGCCAGTTCTGCCGGTACAGCAGGGAGGCCCAGGCCTCGGCGAGCACATCCGGCCACCGGCTCTGCGGGATAAAGGCCCACGTTGCAGTCAGAACCGCCAACAAGACAACGACGACGGCGGGCAGCAGCCGCTTGAACACGTGGAGCCAGTGTTGCAGGAGCCTCAGGGGCTTGTGGTTTTCGAGCTTCCGCGTAAAGGACAGGGTCAGCAGGAAGGCCGAGATGAGCAAAAAGACGTCGACACCACCGGACACCCGGCCGAGCCAAATGTGGTAGGCCGCCACCATCAACACAGCCAAGGCACGCAGGCCCTGGACCTCGGGACGGAAGGTGCGTTCCGCCGTCGTGGGCCTCGCTGTGGTGGGGTTGCCACCCAAAGGTGCAGTTGCTTTCACGTTCTCGCTCATCGCTCCCACCCCGTCGCGGCAAACCACCTTTCGTCGAACATCTCACCCATGCTGGTGACGTAGGTCTTGGACAAGTGGTTATCGTCCAGGTAGACGAACACATTTCCAATGACGCTGGGGCACTGGGCACCGTTGCAGAGGAGATCTGTCATATCCAGGTATGCAGCATTTCCAAACTTTCCCTGCTCGGCCGCGAAGGGGCTCTCGGCGGCCAGGACGTCATGCAGGTCAGACTTGCAGTCAGGGCTGTCCACGCCTTTGGACAGGGCACATTCGGTGACGTTGTGGTCATAGCGTGGGTTGTCACGGATGGCCACCACCTGGATGCCGAGGTCGTTGAAATTGGTAACGGACTGTTCAAAGCCGTACACCAACTCCTCATCCGGTGATGACGGGGCCGCCTTGGTGCCTACCATGAACACGGAATCCGGGGTGTGGGCTGCCACGTACTTGAATGCGGCCGAGTTGAAATCGTTGCAGTGCTGGTCAGCGTCAGGGTTCTCCGGCATGAACGGGCATCCGCCCAGCAGGAGGGCCGTGACCTTCCAGTGCTCAGCCTCAGCGAGAGGACCGAGTGCAGCCAGCCACTGCTGCGCATGGGAGTCGCCCAGGACCACAATGCTCTTGGTGGCGTCATCGCCCACGCCGTTTTGCTGGCAGTTCTCCTGCAGTGTCTTGTCTTCCGGCTTGGACGCTCCCTCGCATGTCCCACCCAGGTGTGCCCAGTCCTCAGGTAGCTGCTCCGCCGTCGGGAGCGTCTTTGCATCCTGGCCGACCTGGTCCACGTAGCCCGGAAGGAGGGCATGGGCTCCAGGGTTATCGTTGAATGCCTGCGTGTCAGCGGCCTTCTGGTCCAGATACTGCTTGTACTGGAATCCGAGCAACGGCGTGCACGCCACGGCCAGGCAAACGGCGATGGAGATGGCTGCGCGGCGACGCTTCACCTCGGGCCACTTCCACTCCCGGAATGGCTTCTCCACATACTTCGTGGTCAGGAACGCCAGGATCAGTGCCAACGCCACAATCGCGGTGCCGGAAAGCCAACCCGCATGATCCTTGCCGCTCCAAGCCAAGGCGATCACCAGTATGGGCCAGTGCCAGAGATAGAGGGCATAGGAGTTATCGCCAAGCCGGACCAGGAATTTGGAGCTCAGGATCCGATCCACGCCGAAGCGGCTTCCGGTCTGTCCCGCTGCAATCACTGCAACGGCAGCCAGGGTTGGCCAGAGCGCTACGAAGCCCGGGAACGCTGTCTGGACCTGCAGCAGGATGCCGCAGCTGAGCATGGCTGCAACGCCGATCCACCCCATCACCACGCGGACAGGTTTGGAAAAATCCAAGGCAGGCAGGATCAAGGCAACAAGTGTTCCGAGGGCAAACTCCCATAGCCGGGCGAAGGTGTCGAAGTAAGCCACCGCCTGGTTGTTGGCCGTAAAGATGATGGAGTACGTCAGGGAAACGACGAAGATGAGCGCAAAAACGTACGCGAGCGAAGCCCGGTACCGGAGATCGAATTTGCGGCAGATGACCGCCATCACGGCGAAGATCACCGGCCAGAGAATGAATACCTGGCCCTGGATGGAAAGCGACCAGAAGTGCTGCACAGGACTGGCCAGGCTGTGGTCCGTTGCGTAGTAGTTGACCGCAAGAGTCTGCAGGAGCCAATTCTCGTAGTAGAAGAGTGAGGCCCACGCCTGATTGACCACTTCCACCCAGCGGGTGGGAGGCAGGAAAGCAAAAGTAGCAGCCAGTGTTCCGAAGAGTACAACCACGACTGCCGGGAGCAGGCGCCTGAACAAGTGCAGCCAGTGCCGCAGCAAGTCCATCGGGCGCCGCTGTTTGAAGCGGCTGGTGAACTGAAGAGTCATGAGGAATGCGGAGATCAGCAGGAAGACATCAACCCCGCCTGATACCCGCCCGATCCAGATGTGGTAGCTCACAACCATGAGGACAGCGAGGGAGCGGAGGCCCTGGATTTCGGGTCGGAAGGTGGACTTTACAACGGGACCGGTAGCCCGCCTGTTGGGACGGGCGGGCGGTCGGATCGTTGATGTAGTCACGTTAGGCAGTTCCTCAAGGCTATTGCACAAAGCATCCATCATACGCTGTTCCAGGCGCCAACCCCAGTCGGGCCGGCCTGTGGAACCGCCTTACGAGTCTCTATTAGCTCAGGTTGGACTATGCATTTGCAAAGATGAAACTGTGCGTTGCCTGTGCCAAGGCACTCTGTTTAAATGCCGTTTGAACGCCGTTTGAACGGCAGGGCGCTAGGTCAAAGCCGGTCGACGCTCAGCTGTTGGCTGCCGGTCCGCTGTGATCCGGCGTGCCAGATAACGGGCGTCGCGGCCAACTCCCGGAAGCGTTGCCGACACTGCCGCGAACAGGAACTCCTGGCCGACGAAATAGAGTCCAGGGATGGATTCCACTACTCCCCTCTTGTGGGCCGGCGTCCCCTCTCCGTCCTGGTAAGGGAGCTTCAGCCACGAGTAGTCCTCCCGGTACCCGGTACACCAAATGACATTCGCCACGTCCAAGGTCCGGCCTTCTTCCAGCACCGGTTTACCTTGCTTTACCCCGGCTACCCTTGGCAGCAGTTCCACCTTCGCCACACGCAGATCCTTGGTACGTGTTCGGATCAAGGGTGCCGCCATGGTTTTGAAAACCGGCGCCACCTTCCGGCCAACGGGCGTGTTAAGGGTCAGGACGTGAAGGCCTGCGAAGCGGATCACAGGCAGCACAAACCGGGCTGCGGCGCGTCCATGGCGAACAGGGAGTTCGCCACTGGCTTTGCCGGCCAGCAACGTGGTGTGCGTCCTGCTGGCTTCAAGGGCAATCTCCGCGCCGGAATTGCCGAGCCCCACCACGAGTACTGGTCCAGGTTGGAGTTGCCCGGGGTGTTTGTAGTCCTGCGAGTGCAGCTGCACGATGCCGGGATCCAGCTCATTCGCGAATACCGGCCGCTTGGGCAGGCGATATCCACCGGTGGCAACCACTACGTTGTTGGCGCTCCAGGACCGATCACCGGAGCTCACAAGAAAGCGATCACCCTGTTGCGTCACCCCATCAACACGCACTCCGTGAACCACGGGAAGACTGAACCGTCGCGCATATTCTTCGAGGTAGTCCGCCAACTCATCCTTACTGGGGAACGCCAGGGGGTCCCCCGGGAAGGGCGCGCCCGGCAAACCGTCGTACTTGGCCGGTGTGAAAAGACGAAGCGAATCCCACCGCTGGCGCCACGAATCGCCCGTTCTGGCGTTCTCATCAAGGATGACGAAGTTGTGGTGCTCTTTGGCCAGCCAATAGCCGAGCGCCAAGCCCGCCTGGCCACCGCCCACGATCACGGTATCGAACTGTGGGTCATTAGCTTTTTTCATGGCTTTTCCTTTCTCGTTACTGGTCCAACGCGGGGTCACTTCTGGCCTATGGCAACGGCTGGCATGGGCCTTAAGTGACCCCGGGTTGCTGGAGATTCAGTAGCTGGGGTTGCAGTTGCTGGGGTTTCAGCGGGAGCCTTCCGGTATCGCAGGCACCACACCAACATCAGTGCCGACGTCACCACGTAGAAGGAGTGCAGCAGCCACACTGGTCCCGCCGGAAGGTCGAAGACGTAGAAGGAGTGCACGGCGTTGGCGACGTTGGTCAGGGTGATGTTGCTCAAGCTGTAGGAGGCCAGGTCCCTGGTGCGGACTGCCTTGAACAACATGGGCAGCATGCTGGATGCAAAGAGCACGGTGGATACGGTGCCGGCGAGCAGTGGAATGTTCATAAACCCAAGCTATGAGTCCGGCGCCCTCTGCCGCGTCGGCCAAATGACGCATTCCGCTGGAATGGGCATGGGTATTTATGCGCATGCCGGGAAGTGATAGAGCGTTCGGGAAAACCCCGCAGGATGTGAGAGAAGATCGGGAGAAAAGCTTTGGGATGTGAGAGAACATCAGTTGGTCAAATGGTGTTCGAAGGCGTATCTGGTCGCAGCGACCCTGGAGGGCAAGGAAAGTTTGCTGAGGATGTTGCTGACATGCCGGGCAACGGTTTTTTCGCTCAGGTACAGTTCCCGCGCAATCGACTTGTTGGCTTTTCCGTCGGCGACAAGCCGCAGGACTTCCAGTTCACGGGCGGTCAGTTCACGGGCAGCGAGCACACCGGCAGTCAGCGTGGAACCATTCCTGACACCTCCCGCCACCTCCGCTCCCGCACTTAGCCCCAGCACCTCCGTCACGGCGGGCACTGCTTCGAGTTCAGCGAACTCGGCTATAGCTGCTTCGAATTCCATGGCGGCAGAGTCGGGATCGCCCAGTTCCGAACACGCGCGGCCCGTCAACACCCTGCATCTGGCGGCGCCATAAGGTGCCTCGAGGCTGTACCAGAGCCGCCACGCCTTTCTGGAGGCCACGAGCGCATCCGCGGCGTTGCCTTCTGCGAGCAGGACCTGGGCTTCCGCCTGCGCCGCAAGCGCCCGTTCCAAGGGCCTCCCCGTCTCCAGGACCGGAGCAGCAAGTTCGTCAGCCGCCGCCCGTGCCGCCTGAAGGTCACCGGCAGCAAGCTCAACATCGACGACGCCGGGAAGCAACCGCCGTCGGTTGGCGGGGTCCGAGCCTGAGACGGCCCGGCGCAACATGGTTTGGGCTTGGGACACTTTTTGCTGGTCTGCCAGTACCAGGGCGAGCCCCGGGAGAGCTTCGAAGCCGGTCTCTGCAGCCTTGGCATACGCCGCGCTGGCCTCATCAAGCCGGCCCTTCAAACGCAGAATCTCGCCCTGCAGATACCACGCACCCCAGGTCGCTTCAGGATCGCCACGGCGCGAACGGTCCTGGGCAATGTGGACCGCAGCCATGGCCTCATCCCAGGCGCCGTGGAGGATGAACAGCTCTGCCCTGTGGGACTGACATTGCCCACTGAACATCACCATGTCCGGCCGGTCCCCGCACCAGCGTTCCAAAGCAGCCGTCCATTCATGCGCACGCTGGACGTCGAAGGCCAGGCGGCAGCTGCCGATAACGGCGCAGTAGATGATGCCCGAAGGGATGGGCGAGACCTCCCCTGCCGTGACGGAAACCATGACTTCGTCCAGGAGCTCCAAGCCCTTATCCGGGAATCCAAGGGTGACGCTGGCTGTGCCCAGGCCCAGCTGTCCAAGGGCCATCAGGTCCTTGTCGTGGAACCGCTCCCCCACAGCCAGGGCGCGGCCAAAGAGTTCATTGCTTGCTTCAGGATTTCCTCCGTACAAGGCTCCCAGCGCCGACGGAATCAGGAGGTAGCCTTCAGCTTCGGTGGGCTCGTCCAGTTCTTCCACTAAATGTTTTGCCCGGGACATCCATCCCGAGCTGCGGGCCGGCTCCCCGATGTCCATCAGGAACAGGACCAGCCAGGTTGCACAGCGGGCCGCGGCAGCCATGTCTCCTACGGTGACGTACTCATCGTGCGCCCGTGCCAGGTAGGCGACGCCTTCGGAGTCCTTGCCCAACAGCATGGCCACGGAAGCCGCGACTTCGATGTCCTGGGGTGGCAATCCGCCCTCGGCGTCTGCCCGGGCAAGGCAGTCCAGTGCATCGCCCCAGCGGTGCTCGGAGAACGCCGAGCGTCCCAGATCCAAGGCTGTAACCGGCATAGTCCACACTCATTCTGCGACCGGGAGCAACCCGGTTGGCGCACCCAAGCGGCCGTATTAGCGTCAGGGTACCGCCGCCGTCGTAAGCCCACAATGGGTCCACGCATCCTTGGCGAGCCGTGTGGGTCCCTGACCTTCTTTAATGCCGGGAGCCGCAAGAGGGCACAAAAAAGCCCTGGCCACGAGTGACCAGGGCTTTTTCGAACAGGGCGTTAGTGCTTGTGGCCTGCGTGTGCGTCTTCTTCCTCAACCGGCTTTTCGGCAACCAGGGTCTCGGTGGTGAGAACCAGGGCAGCGATGGAAGCAGCGTTGCGGAGTGCGGAGCGGGTGACCTTGACGGGGTCGATCACGCCGGCGGCGATCAGGTCCTCGTACTCGCCGGACTTGGCGTTGAAGCCGTGGTTGGCTTCGAGTTCGGAGACCTTGGAAACGACGACGAAGCCGTCGAAGCCAGCGTTCTGGGCGATCCAGCGCAGCGGCTGGATCAAGGCACGGCGGACGATGCCAACAGCTGCTGCTGCGTCACCTTCCAGGGCCTTGACGGCCGGGGACTCATCCAGTGCCTTGAGGGCGTGGATGAGGGCGGAACCGCCACCGGAAACGATGCCTTCTTCAAGGGCTGCACGTGTGGAGGAAACGGCGTCCTCGATGCGGTGCTTCTTTTCCTTCAGTTCAACCTCGGTGGCTGCGCCAACCTTGATAACGCCGATGCCGCCAGCCAGCTTGGCAAGGCGCTCCTGCAGCTTCTCGCGGTCCCAGTCGGAGTCCGTGCGGGTGAGCTCGGCACGCAGCTGGGCCACGCGGTCGGCAACATCCTGCTCGGTTCCGGCGCCATCAACGATGGTGGTGTTGTCCTTGGTGACCGTGATGCGGCGAGCCGTACCCAGTACCTCAAGGCCAACGGTGTCCAGCGAGAGGCCAAGGTCCGGAGAAACAACCTGGGCGCCCGTGAGCGTAGCGATGTCCTGGAGCATGGCCTTGCGGCGGTCGCCGAAGCCCGGAGCCTTGACAGCCACAACGTTCAGCGTGCCGCGGATGCGGTTGACGATCAGCGTGGACAGGGCTTCGCCTTCGATGTCCTCGGCGATGATGAACAGCGGCTTGGAGGCCTGCAGCGCCTTCTCCAGCAACGGCAGGAAGTCCTGCAGCGAAGAGATCTTGCCCTGGTTGATCAGGATCAAGGCGTCTTCGAGGACGGCTTCCTGGCGTTCTGCGTCAGTGACGAAGTACGGGGAAAGGTAGCCCTTGTCGAACTGCATGCCTTCTGTGAGGACGAGTTCGGTCTGGGTGGTGGAGGATTCTTCGATGGTGATAACGCCATCTTTGCCCACCTTGCCGAACGCCTCGGCCAACAGTTCGCCGATTTCGTCGCTCTGTGCGGAAATAGCGGCAACGTTGGCAACCTGGGTGCCCTGCACTTCGCTTGCGTTCTCCAGGAGGCGGGCTGCGATGGCTTCAATGGAAACCTCGATGCCACGCTTGATCTCGCCAGGAGCGGCACCAGCAGCAACGTTGCGCAGGCCTTCCTTGACCAGGGCCTGCGCCAGCACCGTAGCGGTGGTGGTGCCGTCGCCAGCGACGTCGTTGGTCTTGGTGGCTACTTCCTTGGCCAACTGCGCACCAAGGTTCTCGTAGGGGTCGTCAAGCTCAACTTCGCGGGCGATCGTCACGCCATCGTTGGTGATCGTGGGAGCACCCCACTTCTTGTCCAGCACGACGTTGCGGCCGCGCGGGCCAAGCGTCACCTTGACAGTGTTGGCGAGCTTGTCGATACCGGCCTCAAGAGACCGGCGGGCAGCATCGTTAAAAGCAAGCTGCTTTGCCATGGTTGTGTCCTTTCAAGACAGAAAACCCGCACCGCAGAAGGTCGGAATGATTCCAACGCGGCTGCGGTGCGGGGCTCCAGGAAGTTACTTTACGACGATCGCAAGGACGTCGCGGGCGGACAGAACGAGGTACTCGTTGCCGCCGGTCTTGACTTCGGTTCCACCGTACTTGGAGTAGATGACGACGTCGCCAACAGTTACGTCAACCGGCACGCGGTTGCCGTTGTCATCGAAGCGGCCGGGGCCGATTGCAACAACTTCGCCTTCCTGCGGCTTCTCCTGTGCGGAGTCCGGAATTACCAGGCCGGAAGCCGTGGTCTGCTCTGCTTCGAGCGGGCGAACAACAATACGATCCTCAAGAGGCTTAATCGAGACCGACACTCGGACTCTCCTTTTCATGAGCTGATTCATGGACTAAGAACTAGGGTGCCGTGGCGTGCAACCGTCGTCGCGGTGCCGGTGACGCCTGGCGTGATTAGCACCCTCCGGGGGAGAGTGCTAACACGACTCTATGTAAGCGTTAGCACTCGGTCAAGGTGAGTGCCAGAATTTCGTCCTGAGTGAACTCCCGTTACCGGCCGGTGAGGTCGTCCAGATCGTAGTCTTCGCCGTCGTCGTCCTCATCTGTGGGCGCGGATCCACGGTTCAAATACAGCACGACGGCGGCCGCCAGGGCCACGACGCCGGATATCACCAACGCGATAATCCCGCCAATGCGGGCCCCGCTGTAGAGGTCGCGGATATCGCGGGCTTCATCAGTAGGGTCATTCACGCTCTTGCCGGTCACTGAGTATGCGGCTGCATTGAATGAGTCCAAGGCGAAGATGACGATCAGCAGGCCAATGCAGATTACAGCGATCACGGCCCCCGCGATCAAGGCAGGGCGGGCAAAAGCGACGAGAGATCTGCCGGCTGAATGCTCTGGAGAATGCTCTGAAGCTCCCGGGCCAGCGGAGTGGTTCCCGCCAGGGTTGTTCGTATCGGAGGGCTGCGGAGCTGCGTTGTCTTCCATGCAAACAACCCTATCGTCGCTGATTCCCAACTCACGGCGTCAAGGCGCGCGCCGTTAGGCTTGATCCCATGTCTCACGCACCGCAGGAACAGATCGCACCCTTGCTGACCACTGAAGGATGGGAACTCCTTGCCTCGCTGGGGCCTTACCGCGAAGCCGAAGCGTTCAGTGTGAACGCCGACCTCCGAAAAGCAGGCCACTCCCCTGAACTCGTGGCCGCGGTACTGACGCAGTCCCGGCTTCGGACCCGCGCCGAGGCCAAGTTCGGCGAGTTCGCCCGCCAGATGCTGTTCACCCAGGCTGGACTTGAGCAGGCGACCCGCCTCAACGTGGCGGCCCGGCACGCCGAGCGTTTTGCCAAGGCCGGCATTTCCCACGTAGCCGACCTCGGCTGCGGCCTGGGAGCTGACTCCATGGCCCTGGCCTCGATGGAGATTGCCGTGACCGCCGTGGAAATGGATGAAACCACTGCCGCCTGCGCCACGATCAACCTCATGCCCTTCCCGCACGCCACAGTGGTGCATTCCGATGCCACATCAGTGGACCTGGACGGGATCGACGGCGTGTGGCTGGATCCCGCACGACGCACAACCTCGACGTCCGGGACCAAGAGGATCTGGGATCCGGAAGCGTTCTCTCCTCCGTTGTCGTTCGTTGAAGGGCTGGCTGCAGCCGGCCGGGCAGTGGGAGTCAAAATGGGTCCCGGGATGCCCCACGATTCGGTTCCGGCGAACTGCGAAGCGCAGTGGGTCTCCGTAGGCGGCGACGTCACTGAGGTCACCCTGTGGTTCAACGCGGTGGCCCGGTCGGGTGTACGGCGCGCGGCACTTGTCATCAGCTCCCAGGGGGCTGCTGAGTTGACCAGCGGCGAGGACTTCGACGGCGGCCCGGTAGTCGCCGTCGGGCCGGTTGAAGGGTTCCTCTACGAACCGGACGGTGCGGTCATCCGCGCAGGCTTGGTGGCCGACGTCGCTGAACGTTTTGGCGGGCACCTGGTGGACGAACATATTGCCTACATCTGCGCCCCGGAACTCCATGACTCGCCGTTTGCCCGCGCATACAAGGTGCTGGAAGTAATGCCTTACAACGTTAAGGTGCTCAAAGCCTGGGTCAAAGCGAACGGCATCACGGTGCTGGACATCAAGAAGCGCGGCACGGCAGTTACTCCGGAAGAACTGCGGAAACAACTGCTTCCATCCAAGCGCGAGACCAAGCCCGCAAAAACGGCCACCCTGGTCCTCACCAGGATTGGCGAGGAAAGAGTGGCCGTGGTGGTGGAGCCCGTGACGTTCTAGGCCGCGTCAGCGGCGGGAGAACTCCGAGGCTTCGCGGACCTGGTCAGCACTCGGGCGGACGCCCGTGTAGAGGACGAATTGTTCCTCCGCCTGGATGGCGATGACTTCGGCTCCAGTGATCACCGGCTTGCCTGCTTGACGGGCAGCTGTGATGAGCGGTGTCTCGGAGGGGAGGGCGACGACGTCGAACACTGTCTTCGCCGCGGCGATGGTTGCGTCGTCAAAGGACTGGGCCGTTTCGTCTGCACCAGCCATGCCCAAGGGCGTGACATTGATGATGAGGTCCGCCGTTGATCCGTTGACATCGTCCTGCCAGTTGAAACCGTAAAGGTCCGCAAGCGCGCGTCCGGTGGTTTCGTTGCGGGCAACGATGGTCACGGACGTAAAGCCTGCATCGCGGAGAGCTGCGGCCACCGCTTTTGCCATTCCTCCGGCTCCACGCAGCAGCACGGTGTGGCTGCTGGGTACTTTGTGATCGTTCAGGAGCCGGGCAATGGCGATGTAGTCGGTGTTGTAGGCCGTGAGGACGCCGTCGTTATTGACAATCGTGTTGACCGAGTCGATGGCCTTTGCTGACGGATCCATCACGTCCACAAGCGGGATGACTGCTTCCTTGTATGGCATGGACACCGCGGCTCCCCTGATGGGGAGGCCGCGGATGCCAGCCACTGCAAGAGTGATGTCCGCCGGGGCGAATGCCTTGTAGACAAAGTTCAGTCCGAGCAGATCGTACAAATAATTGTGGAACCGGGTCCCGATGTTGCTGGGCCGGGCCGCGAGCGAAATGCACAGGGACATGTCTTTGTTCAGGATTGGCATTCACCCATTAAACAACGGCCTCTTTACGCTGCCGTTCTCTTAGCCCTGGCGGGCCTTCATGCGCGGGTTGTTCTTGTTGATGACGAACGTGCGCCCACGTCGCCGGACGATCTGTGCACCCGGAATCTTCTTGAGGGCACGCAGTGAGTTCCTGACCTTCATGGTTTTTCTCCTTCTTGTTGGTGGGTTGGCTTTGGTGGCTCTTCCGGAAGGATTATAGATGCAAATCATTCTCATTAGCAATTCGCCCTGGCTGTGTCACGGCGCTTAACTTCGCCCTGTCCGCAATCAGCCATGCTCCGGCTGCACTAGACTTGAGCCGACCGCTGACGGCCCCGCAGCGGGTTGCGTCCAGCTGAAACTCCAGCAGAAACACACAACGAGGGGACTACGTGCAGATTGAGTTTGCGCCATCCAGGCAATCGACACTGGGTGTGGAATGGGAGTTGGCGCTCGTCAATGCACGCACCGGGGAACTGGTCTCAGTCGCGAACGACGTCCTCAAAGGTGTGGCTGCGAACCACCCGGACCTCAACGAAGACGACGAACACCCCCACATCAAGCGCGAATTGCTCCTGAACACGGTGGAACTCGTCACCGGAATCTGCGAAACAGTCAAGGAAGCCAAAGAGGACCTCAGCCGCTCCCTCGCCGCTGTCCGCGAAGTCACCGACCCCATGGGAGTGGAGGTGTTCTGCGCAGGCAGCCATCCCTTCAGCCCTCCCTTGCTCCAACCGGTCACCGACAAGGAGCGCTACGCCAAGCTGATCGAGCGGACCCAATGGTGGGGACGCCAAATGGTCATCTATGGTGTCCACGTCCATGTGGGCATCGATCGCCGGGACAAAGTACTCCCCATCCTGGACGGCCTGGTCAACTACTTCCCGCACTTCCAGGCGTTATCCGCCTCCAGCCCTTTCTGGGCTGGCGAAGAAACAGGCTACGCATCCCAGCGCGCCCTCATGTTCCAGCAACTCCCCACCGCTGGCCTGCCGTTCCAATTCGAAACCTGGGAAGCATACGAGTCCTATGTCCAGGACATGTTCACCACCGGTGTCATTGACGCCATCTCTGAAATCCGCTGGGATATCCGGCCTGTTTCCAACCTGGGAACTATCGAGATGCGCATTTGCGATGGCCTCGCCACCTTGGAGGAAGTGGGCGCGATCGCCGCACTGACGCAGTGCCTCGTGGACGAGTTCTCCTCCATCCTCGACGCCGGCGGAAGCATCCCCACCATGCCGCCATGGCACGTCCAGGAAAACAAGTGGCGTGCCGCCCGTTATGGCATGGAAGCCATCATCATCCTGGATGCCAAGGGCAACGAGCAGTTGGTCACCGAGCACCTCGCAGAAACCGTCGCCCGGTTGGAACCCGTGGCAGCCAAGCTCGGCTGCTCTGAAGAACTGGCCGACGTCATGAAGATCATCGAACGCGGCGCCAGCTACCAGCGCCAGCGCCGTGTGGCCGCCGAACACAACGGCGACCTGCAGGCAGTGGTCATGGACCTCGTACAGCAGATGCGTAAAGGCCCCGACGCATAGTTAGTGGAACGCGCAGTTGGCTGGAACGCGTAGTTGCTGAAAGGCGTAACTTACGCAGCCACCGACACCGTAGTAACGGGCATGGAGGAATCCGGTGCGAAGACAATTCCGCTGGGCCCGATTCCGGCCATGATCAGTTGGGCACCAAGGGCTGCCACCATGGCACCGTTGTCCGTGCAGAGATCCAGCGGCGGCACATGCAGCTTGATGCCCGCCGACACGCAGCGTTGACCGGTCAATTCTCGCAACCGCGAGTTGGCAGCAACGCCTCCACCGAGCAGAACGTCAGTGATGCCGTTCTCCTTGCAGGCCAGGACCGCCTTTGAACTGATGACGTCCACTACGGCTTCCTGGAACGCCGCTGCGATATCGGCTACAGGTACTTCCTCACCGCGGGCTTCGAATTGCTCCACGCATCTGGCCACCGCGGTTTTCAGGCCGCTGAAGGACCAATCGTAGCGATGCGGTCCCTTTTCCTCTGCGGTGCCCATGTATTTGGGCTGCGTGAGGCCGCGCGGAAAGCGGATGGACTTGGGATTGCCCTGGCGTGCGAGTTTGTCGATGGCTGGACCACCGGGGTAGCCAAGGCCCAGGATCCGGGCCACTTTGTCGTAGGCTTCGCCGGCGGCGTCGTCGATGGTGGAACCCAGGAGTTCCACGTCATCTGTGATGCTGCGGATACGGAGGATCTCCGTGTGGCCACCGGAGACCAGAAGTGCACCGAGGTTCTGCGGCAACTGGCCGGCACCCAAGCCAGCGGTAGCACCGGCGTCGGGCCTTGCATCCAGCAGCCCCACGCCAACGTGCGCTACAAGGTGGTTGATCGCGTAGAGCGGCTTGCCCGTGGCGACGGCCAGGGCCTTCGCGGCGCAGACACCCACCATGAGGGCGCCGGCCAGGCCGGGACCGGAGGTGACAGCAATGGCATCGATGTCCTCCAGGGTCACCCCGGCTTCATGCAGCGCTTCCTGGAGCGTGGGGACAAAGGCATCCAGGTGGGCGCGCGAAGCGATCTCCGGGATGACGCCACCAAAGCGCACGTGCTCGTCCATGGACGAGGACACCGTGTTGGTCAGCAGCGTTGTCCCGCGCACGATCCCGACGCCCGTTTCGTCGCAGGACGATTCGATGCCCAGCACCAACGGCTGCTTCGGCTGTTCTGGATAAGGGCCGCTCACGCGTTGGCTCCTTCTGTGGAATGTGGCTCGTTAAGTGTCATCAGTTGTTCAGTGTCATGAGTTATTCAGGGGCAGGCGCATGATCAACGCGTCCGTCCCGTCCCGGTAGTACCGGGGACGGACGTGGATCTGTTCGAATCCGAAGCGCAGATACAACTGCTGTGCACGGGGGTTGTCAGCGCGCACCTCCAGGAGGACGTCCGCCGCGCGACGCCGCCGCGCCTCTTCAATCAGTTCGGTCAGGATCGCTGAACCGATGCCCTTGCCTTCAAATTCGGGAACGACGGCGATCGTCTGGACGTCCGCGATCGGCTCGATGCACATCAAGCCGGCGTACGCCACGATCTGGCCCTCAACCTCGGCCACCACATAGCGGCGTGTTTCGGGCTGGGACAACTCGTCGAAGAACATCTGCAGGGGCCAAGCGTCCACGGGGAACAACCGCTGTTCCAAGGCTTCCACGGCCGGGACGTCAGCCTCGGTCATGTCGCGCAGGGAAACTCCTGCGAGCTCCAGTTTGGGTGAAAGTTTCATCGTTTCCCTTTCATCACAGGGCACGCTTCCTGGGACCCGGCACCTGGGCGTCCGATTCGCGCAAGTACAAAGGTGTGGAATCCAAGAGTTCCTGCCCGGCGGTCAGCCGGGCCAGCGCCACCTGGCCAAGGGAGGCCGCGTCCGGTTGGGTGTCGGCAAAGTCTTCGTCGGCACGGAGGACGTCGGCGTACAGACCAGCGCCGGCCCCGAACACGGGCAGGTCCGGCAATTCCGAGGCGAAACCCACATGCGGTCCGTCAATCAGCTGGGGAAGCTGGCTCTCCTCCAGGACGTACCGCGCCCAGTAGACCTCTTTCCGCCGGGCGTCAGTGGCCACCAGGAATTCAGGAACAGCGGCAGTTGACTCCGCTACTTCGAGGGCGATCGCATCAAGGCTCATCAGGCCATACAGCGGCTTGTTCCAGACGAAAGCCAGGGTGCGTGCGGTTGCAATACCCGAGCGCAACCCGGTAAACGGTCCGGGCCCCACCCCCGTGACGATCACGTCAATGTCCGCGCCGGTGACCCCTGCTCCGGCCAGGAGCTTCTCGATGCCGGGAGCAAGGACTTCGGCGTGGCTTCGCGTGTCCTCAGTGGCGAAGGAATCCACCACGCCTTCCATGGCAACGTCCGAAATCAGCGCAGCACTGGCCACTGCAGAGGTATCAATGGCCAGGATCAGCATCAGTGGCCTCCTTCGGAGATGGTGGTTTCAAGAAGCTTCGGTGCCTCGGCCCAGCGTGGGCCGAAACCGCGGAAGACGATGGTGCGGGGTTCGTCGTCGTCATCAGTGTCAAAATCCAGGACCGTCCCGCTGTCCGAGACATTGGTGGCCGACACGCCTACGCTACCCACAGACCGGTGAAGATCCACTTCCAGGCGGCTGTCCGAGAGGTGCTCCACCCGGTCCCTCCCCCACTCCACCACGGTTACGGACGAGTCCATGGTGTTCTCAAGATCAATGTCATCGATCTCAGCAGCTGATTCCAGCCTGTAGGCGTCGACGTGGACCAGGTCCGGGCCACCCGGGCGCGGTCCATCCGGAAGGTTGGGATGGATCCGAACCAGCACGAAGGTAGGCGAGATGATCCCGGCACGTACGCCCAGGCCCTCTCCCAGCCCCTGGGTGAAGGTCGTCTTCCCCGCACCCAACTCTCCGGTCAGGACAAGGAGGTCCCCCGCCTCAAGTACCCCGCCCAGTGCTGCGCCGAGCGCGTGGGTCTGCTCCGCCGTCGTGACCTTCAAGCGGCGTTCCCATAGCGGTTCCCTTGGTTCGATCAGTGGTATGTTCACAGTGTCGCCGACTCCGATGCTGTCTGGGTGCCGCGTTGTACCTCAGGGACCGCCGGAGCCTCGTTGACGTAGCTGCGGGGCACCCGCGGGCTTATGCGGGTGACGATCTCGTAGTTGATGGTTCCCGCTGCAGCCGCCCAGTCATCCGCGGTGGGGCCGCCATCGGCGCCGTCGCCGAACATCACGGCTTCGCTGCCCTTGAGTCCGGCCGCTTCTTCAGGGGTGAGCGGTCCAAGATCAATCACCATCTGGTCCATCGCGATCTGGCCCACCACAGGGTAGGTGACGCCGTTGACGCGAACTGGACCGCCCGTGGCGATGCGGGGGACGCCATCGGCATAGCCCAAGGGAACCAGGCCCAGCGTGCTCTCCTGGCTGGTGTGGTACTTCAGGCCGTAGGAAACGCCTTGCCCTTGCGGAACCTTTTTACAGTTGGAGAGGAGCGTGCGGACGGTCATGGCAGCATGCAGGCCAAGTTCGGCGGACGTAACCCCTTCAAAGGGCGACAACCCGTAGATGCCGAGCCCGACGCGGATGAGGTCGAAGTGCGAATCGGGCCGGGACAGTGCTGCGGGAGTGTTGGCGATGTGCCTGACCTCGGTATCAACGCCGGCATCCTCAGCGATGGCGAGTGCGTCGCGGAAAACCGCCAATTGCTGGTCCGTTTCGGGCCGGTGCGGCTCGTCGGCGACGGCAAGGTGGGAGAAAATGCCAACGACGCGAAGCAGGCCTTCGTCCTGGTATTCCATGGCCTGGCCCACCAGCTGGTCCCAGTCGGCGATGGGGCAGCCATTGCGGCCCAGCCCTGTATCCACCTTCAAATGGACCCGCGCGGGGCGCTCCTGTTCGCGGGCGGCCGCCACCACGGCGTCGAGTTCCCAACCGGAAATCCCGACGTCGATGCCGGCGGCAACTGCGGCTTGGAAGTTGCTTTCACGGGTGTGCAGCCAGGCCAATAAGGGTGCCTCAATGCCGGCGGCCCGCAAGGCGAGCGCCTCTGAAATATGGGCGACGCCGAGCCAGGCCGCTCCGGCGTCGAGGGCTGCACGTGCCACCTGAACCACGCCATGGCCATAAGCGTCAGCCTTCACCACAGCCATGACGGAGGCCGGGGAGGCAATCGCGACAAACTGACGAACGTTGTGCCGCACGGCCTCAAGATCGATCACGGCGGAACGCTCAAGCACCGCTGACTTTGCTATGGGGGTCCTGGACCCGATCCCGATATCTGCAGCTGCTTCGTAAGTCACCCTAGAGATTCTAGTGGTGTGGGTGAAGAGGGGTTAACTGCCGGCTCTGCTACTGGGCATCTGACAAGTGGGCGATCGTGGCGCGGGCGCGCCGTTGGGCTTCGGCGGGGATGTCCTTCACGATCGGCTCAAGGAAGGCGAAACGCCGCAGCCACTGGCTCGATTGGCGTTCCTTCCGTGCGTTGGCACGCTGCCACCAGTCCGCGATGTCGCCCCAGCCGGGCGCAGCCAGGGAACCACCCACTTGTTGTACGGCCAGTGAGGCACAGAGGTTCGCGAACCGCAGGCGGTCCCCCAATCTCCACCCTGCCAGGCACCCCACAACGAAGGCCGCGCCGAAACAATCGCCTGCGCCGGTCGGATCGTACGCATTCACGGGCAACGACGGCACCCATTCCTCTTCGCCCGTCTCTGAGTCCACGGCCATGGCGCCCTGTGCTCCGAGCGTCACCACAGCTACCGGAACGCGATCGGCCAAAGAGTAGAGCGCCGCCCAGGGATCGCTCTTGCCCGTGAATGCCATGGCCTCCGGCGCATTGGGAAGGAAAGCGTAAAAGTGTTCGAGTTGGTCCAGCCTGCGCTGTGACCACTCTCCGCTGGGGTCCCAGCCCACCACACCGAAAAGTTTGGTTCCCGATGTCTTCGCCGCCAGCATCCACGGTTCCAACTCCTCGCCCAGGTCCGCGACGGCGGCGAGCGCCTTGGGTGGCTGCCCGATCAGGTCCGAGGCCTTGATCGGTGCCGGGTGCCCGTGGGTGACCATGGATCGATCCTGGTTCACGCACATGGACACCGTCACCGGCGAGTGCCAGCCCGGGACGCGACGCGACAGGGACAAGTCCACATGCTCCTGGCTTTCAAGGATCTGCCAGTTGTAATCCCCGTAACCGTCGTCGCCAAAGGCTGCCGCCAGGTTGGTCCTGAGGCCAAGCCGGGCCGCAGCGATCGCTTGGTTGGCAACCCCGCCCGGGCAACTGCCCATGCCTTCGCTCCACACTTCAGTGCCCGGCTCGGGAGAGTGCGGAAGTCCCGTGAAAATAATGTCTTGGAAGACCGTTCCTGCCAGGAGAAGGTCGCATTGGCCGTCGCCGTCCGTGCGCACGGCGGCAAGGGGATCAAAACGTCGCTGGGGCATTGCGTCCATGCACGGCACACTACGCTGCGCCTTCCGGGCTGCATAGACTCGGATCATGCGGCTCATGATCGCCGGTGGCGGCGGATTCCGGGTACCCCTTGTGTACCGTGCCTTATGCACGGGTCCGTTTGCGGGACTGGTGCACGAGGTGGTGCTCTACGACGTCGATCCCGCACGTCTCGCCGCCATCCAGGCAGTTCTCCGGGATATGCCCACCCCGGAAGGTTCCCGGCCCGCCGTCGTGATTTCCACGGACCTGAGGCAGGCACTCACCGGCACCGATATGGTCTTTGCGGCGATCCGCCCCGGCGGGACGGCAGGCCGGATCGCCGACGAACGCGTGGCCCTGGACCTCGGGTTGCTGGGCCAGGAAACCACGGGTGCTGGCGGTATCGCCTACGCCCTCCGCACCATTCCGCACATGCTGGAGCTCGCCGAGGGAATGCGGCACTATTGCCCGGAGGCGTGGCTCATCAACTTCACCAACCCCGCCGGCATGGTGACCGAGGCACTTGTGCCGGTGCTGGGGCGAAAGGTCATTGGCATCTGCGATTCCGCCGGCGGCCTGGTTCAGCGCGCGGCACGGGCCGCCGGTTCACCCCTCCAAGAAGGAACGCTCGACGGCGTGGGCTACTTCGGGTTGAACCACCTCGGCTGGCTTTACCGGCTGGCGCCCGGTGGCCGGGACCTGCTGCCCGGACTGTTGTCGGATCGTGGGGCGCTCGAAACAATCGAAGAAGGGCGTTTGTTCGGCCAGCACACTCTGGACAAACTCGGTTGCCTGCCCAATGAATACCTTTACTACTACTACGCCACCGAGCAAGCGACGGAAGCCATCCTGAAGCAACGCGAAACGCGTGGGGCGTCCATCCACCAGCAACAGAGCTCGCTCTACCCCTCCCTCGTGGAATCCTCGGACGCCTACGCCCTGTGGGATGCGGCCCGGCGCTCCCGTGAGGAAGGCTACCTGGCCGAGGCCCGCACCCACGGGGAGCACCGGGACGAGGAAGACCTCGCCGGGGGTGGCTACGAGCGTGTGGCATTGTCCGTGATGCGGGCTCTATCCGGAGGTGGGACGGCGCAGCTGATCCTCAATGTGCCCAATTCACCCGTCGCCGACTCTTCGGTAAGCGAGGCGGAAGTCGCGGTGCCCGGTTTGCCGGGGGACGCCGTCGTCGAAGTTCCCTGCGAGGTAACACCCGACGGCGCCCTGCCGCTTGCGCAGGAACGGCCCGGAGGCCAGTTCCTCACCTTGATGCAACATATCAAGGAAGTGGAGCGGCTGACGGTCCGGGCAGTGCGGGAGGGTGACCGGGACGCTGCACTACAAGCCTTCGCTGCCCACCCGCTGGTAGGTTCGGAATCGCTGGGCGCTGAACTCCTTGAGGGCTACGAGGCAGCCTTCCCGGAACTCCGCGGACTCTGGAAGTGACTTCTCAGCATTTCTAGAGCTTCCCAGAGCTCCTAGAGCTTCCGGTACATCACGTGCAGGCCGACGTATCCGATTTCGGGGTGGTTGAAGGCCTCAGGAACCGTGGCCAGGATGCGGAAGCCCATGGATTGCCACAACCACACCGCCCGGACGTTGCTCTCCACCACGGCGTTGAATTGCATGGAGCGGAATCCTGCTGTTTTGGCTTCCATTAAGGAGTAGGCACACAGCGCCCGTGCAATTCCCTGGCCCGAATGTTTGGAGCTCACCATGTACCCGGCGTTCGCCACATGACTGCCGCCACCGGCCTGGTTCGCATGGAACTCGCCGGTGCCCAGGATTTCGCCTCCCTGACGGGGCCCGTCCGCAGTACGCACGGCCACGAACGTTCGGCCGGGCGCTTCCTTCATCCACTTGGCACGGGCAGCTTCTTCAGTGGTGTCACGGTCCCACGTGAAGGTCTCCCCCTCGCGGAGGATGGGCTCCATGAGGGACCAGATGCCGGGCCAATCTTCGGGCGTGGCTGGGCGGATATCGAAAAGGGTTTCTTGGCTCACAGCGCACACGTTAGCAGCCTTGTCCACACAGCCCTGATCGGCGCCATGTAGTGCTGGGCTTCAGGAGTAGTGTTTTCTGCAGGGCAAAAGTGGTTTGGCTTCACAAGTTAGCTTCATACGAAGGAGGAAAGTGTGCCGTTGATCCGCCGCGTGGCATTTCTTTCGCTGCACACCTCCCCCATGGAGCAGCCAGGGGCCGGTGATGCTGGTGGGATGAACGTCTATGTGCGGGCTTTGGCCATGGCGCTGGCCGAGTCCGGTGTGGAGGTAGAGATTTTCACCCGTTCCACCAAAGCCGGCCAGGCCGCCGTCGAACATCCAGGACCCGGCGTGTGCGTCCACAACGTGATGGCCGGACCCCGGCGGAAAGTCCCCAAGGAAGAATTGCCTGCCCTGCTCCACAAGATGGTGGAGCAGATCGATCGGATCCGGCAGCAGCAGCCCCACGGCCGTTACGACGCCATCCATTCGCACTACTGGGTGTCCGGGGTTGCGGGGCTGGAATTGTCTGAGCTCTGGGGTGTTCCGTTGGTCCACACCATGCACACCATGGCCAAGGTCAAGAATCTTGTTCTCGAATCCGGCGAGCGCCCCGAACCGCGGCGTCGGGAAGACGGCGAGCAGCGGATTGTTGATGGGGCTACCCGCCTCATCGCCAATACTCCAGCCGAGGCAGAAGAGCTCGTCTCCCACTACGGAGCCGATATCGACAAGATCGACGTCGCACCTCCCGGCGTGGATCTCAAAGTTTTCACACCATCCTTCCGTCGCAAGTCGCGCGCCCAGCGGGACGTCAGGGCGGACAGCTTCCACATTCTGTTCGCAGGCCGGATCCAACGGCTTAAGGGTCCCCAGGTCTTCGTCAAAGCAGCTGGTCTCCTGCGGAAACGCAGGCCGGACATCGATCTGGAAATGACCATTCTGGGCTCGCTCAGCGGCGCCAAGGACTTCAACCTGCAGCACATCATCGAGGAGGCCGGGCTGGCCGACGTCGTCACGCATCGTCCGCCGGTTGTAGCGCCCGAGCTCGCCAGCTGGTTCCGCTCCGCCGACGTCGTGGTGATGCCCTCATTCAGCGAGTCCTTCGGACTTGTAGCCTTGGAAGCACAGGCGTGCGGGACCCCCGTCGTGGCCACCAACGTGGGTGGCCTCTCACGCGCCATTTCCGACGGCCGGACGGGCATCCTCGTCGATGGTCACGATCCTTCCGACTGGGCTGATGCCCTCGAGGATTTGTACGACGACGTTCAGACACGCGAGGACATGGGCCGTTTAGCCGCGACCCATGCCGAATCCTTTGGCTGGCAGCGCACTGCTGCGATCACCTTGGAAAGCTATCGCGAGTCTGTTGGCGGCCTGCTGGTCCCCCGGCGGTGAACCTCACGCAGTTACCCGCTGGCGACTGATAGATTGTCGCGCACAGCGTAGGCAGGGCGCAGAGCGTCAGCCCACACAGCGTAAGCACTAAGCCGAAGGACAACGATGTCTGAAAACAAGGGCCTGAGCGATCTTGAGATAGCCCATAACGCCACCATCCTGCCTATCGAAGAGATTGCGCGACGGGCGGGCATCAACGTGGACGCACTGGAACTGTATGGGCCTTACAAAGCCAAGATCAATCCGGCCAAGCTTGTGCTCCCTGAGGGCAAGGCGCCCGGCAAAGTGGTCCTCGTTTCAGCCATGTCCCCCACGCCTGCAGGCGAAGGCAAATCGACAACCACAGTAGGCCTTGCCGATTCCCTCGCACGCGCCGGCCACAAAGTGATGATCGCACTCCGCGAACCGTCACTCGGGCCGATCCTTGGCATGAAAGGCGGAGCAACCGGAGGCGGCTACTCGCAAGTTCTGCCCATGGACGACATCAACCTTCACTTCACAGGCGACTTCCACGCCGTCACCTCGGCCAACAACGCCCTCATGGCACTCGTGGACAACCACATCTTCCAAGGCAACCACCTCGGAATCGACCCCCGTCGCATGACGTTCAAGCGGGTCATCGACATGAACGACCGCTCCCTACGGGAAATCATTATCGGACTCGGCGGTCCCGCCCAGGGCGTACCCCGGCAAGATGGCTTTGATATCACAGTGGCCTCCGAAATCATGGCCGTATTCTGCCTGGCCGCGGACTTGGACGACCTCCGCGCGCGCTTGGGCCGGATCACCTTCGGCTACACCTTCGACCGCCAACCGGTAACTGTTGCCGACCTTGGTGTGGAAGGTGCCCTGACATTGCTCTTGAAGGACGCCATCAAACCAAACCTTGTGCAAACCATCGCCGGGACGCCGGCGCTGGTCCACGGTGGGCCCTTCGCCAACATTGCCCACGGGTGCAACTCGCTCATCGCAACGCGGACTGCCCAGCAACTTGCCGACATCGTGGTCACCGAGGCCGGATTCGGCGCGGACCTGGGTGCCGAAAAGTACATGGACATCAAGTCGCGCATCGCTGACGTGGCGCCGTCCGCCGTCGTTGTTGTGGCAACGATCCGTGCGCTCAAGATGCAAGGCGGAGTTCCAAAGGAGAACCTCAGCGAGCCCAACGTGGACGCCGTGGCCGCTGGGGTGGAAAACCTCAAACGACATGTTGGAAATATTGCCAAGTTCGGCATTTCGCCGGTCGTCGCCATCAACAAATTCGCCACCGACACCGACGAAGAACTTCAGTGGCTGCTGACGTGGTGCGCAGCGGAAGGCGTGGAGGCCGCCGTCGCCGATGTCTGGGGCCGTGGCGGCGGAGGCGACGGCGGGGACGAGCTCGCGTCCAAGGTGGCAGCGGCAGTGCAAGGGCCGTCAAATTTCCACCACTTGTACCCACTGGAACTTTCTGTGGAGGACAAGATCCGGACGATCGTGCAGGAGATCTACGGCGCCGACGGTGTGGAATTTTCCGTCCCGGCACAGAAGCGGCTTGTTGACATCCAAAAGAATGGGTGGGGCGGGCTCCCGGTCTGCATGGCCAAGACGCAGTACTCATTCACCGACGACGCATCCAAGCTCGGGGCGCCAAAGGGATTCCGGGTACACGTACGCGAACTCATTCCAAAAACGGGTGCAGGCTTCATTGTCGCCCTGACCGGAGCCGTCATGACCATGCCCGGCCTGCCCAAAGAACCGGCCGCCATGCGCATGGACGTCGATGCCGACGGCAAACCCACCGGCCTCTTCTGACCTTCTCTCACATCCGGGCCAATTTCCACCGATGCTCTATCACCTCCACCGGCATTCCCACCGATGCTCTATCACGTCCAACGGCATTCCCACCGACGCTCTATCACCTCCAACGGCGTTCGCACCGATGCTCTATCACCTCCAACAGCGTTCGCACCGATGCTCTATCACCTCCACCGGCACAACCACCGATGCTCTATCACCTCCAGGCCACTTTCCACCGATGCTCTATCACCTCCACCGGTCGCTAAAAGGGGTGCCGGTAAGTGAGAGAGGGATCGTCGAAAAACGTCAGGACGTGAGAGAAGGACAGCCGAAAAGCGTCAGGATGTGAGAGAAGGACAGCCGAAAAGCGTCAGGATGTGAGAGAGCATCGGAAGCACAAAAGACGCCTTCCCACAGGAGTGGGACGGCGTCTTTTGTTAGCGCCCGGGCTTTAAAGGGCGCGGGCTTTAGCGCTCGATGTCGCCGCGGATGAAGGCTTCCACCTTGTCGCGGGCGATGTCGTCGTTGAACTGCTCCGGCGGGGACTTCATGAAGTAGCTGGACGCGGAGAGCAGCGGGCCGCCGATGCCGCGGTCCAAGCCAATCTTGGCGGCGCGGATGGCGTCAATGATCACACCAGCGGAGTTCGGGGAATCCCATACTTCGAGCTTGTATTCCAGGGAAACGGGGGCATCACCGAAGTTGCGGCCCTCAAGGCGGACGAAGGCCCACTTGCGGTCGTCAAGCCAGGCAACGTAATCGGACGGCCCGATGTGGACGTCGTCAGCGTGAAGCTCGGCCTCAACGTTGGAGGTGACGGCCTGAGTCTTTGAGATCTTCTTGGACTCCAGACGATCGCGCTCAAGCATGTTCTTGAAGTCCATGTTGCCGCCAACGTTCAGCTGGTACGTGCGGTCCAAGGTGACGCCGCGGTCCTCGAACAGCTTGGCCATCACGCGGTGAGTGATGGTGGCGCCGATCTGGCTCTTGATGTCGTCGCCCACGATCGGCACACCGGCTGCAGTGAACTTGTCAGCCCACTCCTTGGTTCCGGCAATGAAGACGGGGAGAGCGTTGACGAAGGCCACTCCGGCGTCGATGGCGCACTGGGCGTAGAACTTGGCAGCCTGCTCCGAACCAACGGGCAGGTAGCAAACCATGACGTCTACCTTGGCTTCGCGGAGGGCATCAACGATGTCGACGTCTTCCTCGGGAGCTTCGACGATGGTCTCGCGGTAGTACTTGCCCAGGCCGTCAAGGGTATGTCCACGCTGAACGGTGACCCCCGTGGCAGGGACGTCGGCGATCTTGATGGTGTTGTTTTCGCTGGCGCCGATGGCGTCGGCCAGGTCCAGTCCAACCTTCTTGCTATCAACGTCGAAAGCAGCAACGAACTGAACATCGTTGACGTGGTACTGGCCGAACTCGACGTGCATCAGACCCGGGATCGTGGCCTTGGGGTCAGCGTCGCGATAGTACTGAACACCTTGGACCAACGATGCGGCGCAGTTTCCTACGCCGACAATGGCAACACGAATCGGATGTGAAGACACGGAACTCCTTTTGAGAACTAAACCTCAGGTGCCAGGCGCAAACTCTGACTGAGCTCAGAGCACGACTGATTGGCACGGCGCCAGTTGGCGCACACTTGCATTGTAGCCAACAGAGAAGGGGCCGGCTTTGTTCCCGCCGACCCCTCCTGTTTTATGTCTTTCCCCCCGGTTTACTCCTGCGCCCACAGATTGATGTCGGATTCGACGGCGAATTCGTCGATCGCAGTCAGCTCATCAGTAGTGAACTTCAGGTTGTTGATGGCACTCAGCGTGTCTTCAAGCTGCGAAACGCTGGAGGCCCCAACAAGCGCGGATGTTACGGGAGAGCCCTTCGGCTGGTCACGGAGAATCCATGCAATGGCCATCTGTGCCAGGGTCTGTCCACGGCCCTCGGCGATGGCGTTGAGTCCCCGAACGCGGTCCAGCTTGTCCTCCGTCAATGCGGATTCGGAAAGGAACCGTTCCTTGGCGGCCCGCGAGTCAGCCGGAACACCATTGAGGTAGCGGTTGGTCAGCATCCCCTGGGCAAGAGGCGAGAAGGCAATGGAGCCGGCGCCCACCTGGTCCAGTGCCTCGTAGAGGTTCGGCGAACCATTCTCGGTCCATCGGTTCAGCATGGAGTAGCTGGGCTGGTGGATCAGCAGCGGCGTGCCGAGTTCCTTCAGGATCCGGGCTGCCTCGAGCGTTTGCTCGGGGGTGTAGGAAGAGATGCCTGCGTACAAGGCTTTGCCGGACCGGACCGCGTAGTCCAGCGCCCCCATGGTTTCCTCCAACGGCGTCTCGGGGTCCGGACGGTGGCTGTAGAAGATATCCACATAATCCAGGCCCATACGCTGCAGGGACTGGTCAAGGCTGGAGATCAGGTACTTGCGGGATCCCCATTCACCATAGGGGCCCGGCCACATGTAGTAGCCGGCCTTGGTGGAGATGACGAGCTCGTCACGGTACGGCTTGAAGTCTTCCTTCAGGTGGCGCCCGAAGTTCGTTTCTGCCGACCCATCCGGCGGGCCATAGTTGTTGGCGAGGTCGAAGTGGTTGACACCCAGATCGAACGCACGGCGCAGGATGGCGCGCTGTTCGTCGAACCGCTTGTCGTCGCCGAAGTTGTGCCAAAGGCCCAGCGAGATAGCGGGGAGCTTGAGACCACTGCGTCCGACGCGGCGGTAGGGCATGGTTTCGTAGCGGTTTTCCGCAGCCGAATAAGTCATACGTACCATCCTGCCACTGCACAGATCACCGTGTTCGGGCTGTCCGCAATGTGGGCGCCGTCACCCTTGTCACTGCTCGCCTTGCTGGACACGCACGACGGCGGCGCTCCCGCCGGGCAGGGTCAGCGAACCGTCGTCGAGGACTACGTCGGTGTCGGTGGCGAGCAGCAGGGACCCACCCATAGGCGAATCCAGCGGCTCGTCCCCAAAGTTGCACACCACGCGGATGGGGCCGCGGGTCATCTCCAGCCAGTGCTCGTCGTCGTCGAACTCCACCGTGGTCTCGCCAAAACCACCGTTCACCAGCTCCGGCGTATTCCGGCGCAGCTGTGCTAAATCCCGATACAGCTGCAACAGGCGGGCGTGGTCCCCGGCGCCGGGCTCGCTCCAGTCCAGCTTTGAGCGCTTGAAAGTTTCGGGGTCCTGGGGATCGGGCACAACGGCAGGATCCCAGCCCATCCGTTCAAATTCCTTGATCCGACCCTTCGCTGTGGCCTCCCCCAGTTCCGGTTCGGGGTGGGAGGTGAAGAACTGCCACGGCGTGGAAGCCCCAAATTCCTCGCCCATGAAAAGCATGGGCGTGAAGGGGGATGTCATGGTCAGCACTGCGCCGATCGCCAACCGACCAAATGACAGTGACGCAGTTAGCCGGTCGCCGGTGGCACGGTTGCCGATTTGATCGTGGTTTTGCAGGCAAACTACCAAGGCGGAAGGATGCGCGAGGTCGTGCCGGATCGGCCGGCCGTGGTGACGTCCCCGAAAACTCGAGTAGCTGCCATCGTGGAGGAAGCCGTGCTCAAGGACTTTGGCGAGGACAGCGAGGGACTCGAAGTCGGCGTAGTACCCGGTGGTTTCACCGCTCAGGTTCACGTGCAGGGCGTGGTGGAAGTCGTCGCTCCATTGGCCTTCCAAGCCATAACCGTTGTCCTTGCGGGGATAGATGAGCCGGGGATTGTTCAAGTCCGATTCTGCGATCAGCGTTTTGGTAACCCCGGTCTCCGCTTCGATCTGGTCTCCCAGCGCGCCAAAGTCCTCAAGGATGTGCACGGCACGTTCGTCCCGCAGGGCGTGCACGGCGTCGAGCCTGAGTCCGTCTACGTGATAGTCGCGGAGCCACATCGCCGCATTCTCCAGAATGTAACGGCGAACCTCGTCCGAGCCGGGGCCATCGAGGTTTACCGAATCACCCCACGTGTTCCCCTCCCCCGATTTCAGGTAGGGGCCAAATTTGGGAAGGTAATTGCCGCTGGGTCCAAGATGGTTATAGACCACGTCCTGGATGACCCCCAAGCCAGCGGCGTGGGCAGCGTCGACGAACCGTTGGTAGGCCTCCGGGCCACCGTAGGGCTCGTGGATGGCGTACCAAAGCACGCCGTCGTAACCCCAGTTGTGAACTCCGTTGAATGCATTGACCGGGAGCAATTCGATGAAGTCGATGCCCAAGTCGACCAAGTAGTCCAGTTTCCGGGCGGCGGCGTCAAGTGTGCCTTCGGGAGTGAACGTGCCCAGATGGAGCTCATAGATGACGGATCCCTTGAGGCTGCGCCCCTTCCACGCCCCATCCCCCCACTGGTAGGCGGCAGGGTCGAAGGTAGCGGACAATCCATGCACCCCGTCCGGCTGCCGCCTTGAGCGCGGATCGGGAAACGGTCCCTCCCCGTCCACGATGTAGCCGTACGCAACCGCGTCGCCTTCCTGGCCTGTGACCTCGGCGGACGCGCGCCACCAACCTGTAGCGCCGCCGTCGTGAATTTGTTCCATGGCGTGCTCGCTGCCTCCGGCGAGCAGCTTCACGGATCCGGCGTTGGGCGCCCAGACGTCGTAACGATTTTTTCCAGCAGCGTGCTCCAGCATCGTGTCCCCTGTGCTTGTTTTAGCTTGCGTTGCAGTGGCGGTGTTGGTGGGTGTTCGTGTTTTCAGCGGATCAGTCAGCGGGCACCAGCAGTGCCACCGGGTAGTGCTCCAGCAGCGTGGCGACCGCGACCGAACCGGCGTCGTATGTAGTCCCGGTCAGTTCGTCGTGGCAGTTCACCGGCAAGTCGATGGCCGTGTCCCGCCAACCGCCTTCCCGCGCAAGGCGCTTGGGCAGCCGCGTGCCAACAGCGATGGCGCCGGGCGCGTCCACACCGCGGCTGAAGGCAACCACATGCTCCGCTGCCGCGCCGCTCGCGTGCAAAGGCCCGTAGCCGCCGAACAGCTCTGGCCGGTCCCGACGCAACCTGAGCGCCCTGGACACCACCAACAGTTTGGCAGCTTCCTCCGTGAACTCAGGCCGCGCACAAGCATCGAGTTCCGCGAGCGCCGCGGTCCGGGCTTGGAAGTCCACTGGCCGCCGGTTATCGGGGTCAGTCAGTGACCCGTCCCGGAACTCTGTGCCCTGATAGACATCCGGGACGCCGGGCATGGTCAGTTGAATGAGCTTGGCTGAGAGCGAGTTCGAGGTTCCATAAGGTTCCAGTTCCTCGACGAAATTCTCCAGCGCGGCAGCGACCTCGGGGACGTCAAAAACGGCGTCGACGGCGGCAGCCAAGTGACGCTCGAAGTCCAGGTTGGGGTCGGTCCAGTTGGTCGAATTTCCGGCTTCGCGGGCGGCCTTGAGCGCATACGATTGGAGGCGCCCACGATCGGCGGGCCAAGCGCCTGCAATGGATTGCCAAACGAGTGCTGCCAGTGGACCGTCCGGGATGGGCGCCAGCTCCTGGACAGTGCCAAGGAAGAGTTCCCATTCGGGGACAGATTCGGAAATGACCGAAATCCTGGCCCGGGCGTCCTCGCTGCGCTTGGTGTCGTGGGTGCTCAGCGTGGTCATGGAGAGCGGGATCTCTGCCTGGCGACGTGCCATGCGCTCGTGGAACCCGTCAGGGGAGAGCGCAAATTCAGTGGGATCGGCGCCCACTTCGGTGAGCGTCCCCAAGCGGGTGTAGCGGAAGAATGCGGTGTCCTCCACACCCTTGGCCATAACCATGCCGGAGGTCTGTTGGAAGCGGCGGGCGAGTTCCCCAGTGGTATCAGTCAGGAGTGGACTTAGCCCGTTCAGCACAGACCGGAGCCCCGGCCTATCTTGACCGGCGCGTTCCATGGCTTCTTCCAGGATCTCCTGGCCGTGCGGAAGGTAGGTCCTGTAGACGGGGAACCAGCAAATAATCTCGGCCAGGGCATCGGCTACCTCGGCGCGCGGCAATTCTGGCGACTCAGGAACAAGCCGGGACAACCGGAGGATTTCAGACCTCAGGATGCCATCGGCGATGCGCCGTTTGGTCCCGTGGATCATGTCCGCATAGTCAGCCGGCTGGGCTGCACCCCGCAGCCGGGCATCGAGGGAGTCCAGGTATTCCTCGGCTGCTGGGTCCACGAACAGGCGGTCTACGTCCGCCAGCGCGTCATACCCTGTGGTGCCTTCGCAATCAAAGGTTTCCGGCAGTTTCTCTCCCGGCTCAAGGATCTTCTCCACCAGGAGGTACGCCCCGCCCGTCTCCTTGCGAAGCCTTGCCAGATACCCTTCAGGATCCGCCAGCCCATCGGGGTGATCGATCCTGAGACCATCCACCAGCTCTTCGCGGAACCATCGCACGATTTCTTCATGCGCATCATCGAAGACCCACGGAACCTCCACCCGGACGCCTGCCAGTGTGTTCACTGCGAAGAAGCGGCGGTAGTTCAGTTCAGCGTCCGCCCGGCGCCAGCCCACCAGTTCATAGTGCTGCCGAGAATGAACGACCTGCGGGCTGTCCCCGTCAGAGAAGCTGCCCTCTGCCAACGGGAAACGGTGATCGTAGTAGTGCAGTTCGCCGTCCACCACCGTGAGCTGCTCAAGGTCGTCATCGCTGCCGAGCACGGGGATACGGATCTTTCCGCCGCCGAAGTCCCAGTCGACGTCGAACGCTTCCGAGTACTTGGACGAGCGCCCCTCCTTCAGGAGCTGCCACCACCAGGCATTCTGTCCTGGCGAGGCGACACCCATGTGGTTGGGAACGATGTCCGCCAGGATGCCAAGTCCCTTCGAGCGGGCGGCCTTGGACAACGCAGCCAGACCCTCGGCTCCACCCCGGGCAGGATCCACGGACGAAGGATCCGTGACGTCATAACCGTGGTCTGATCCTTCCTCCGCTGTGAGGATCGGCGAAACGTAGATCCAATCGACCCCAAGGTTGTGCAGGTAACCGGTGAGTTCCGCGGCGTCCTGAAGCGAAAAGCTTCGGCGGATTTGCAGCCTGTACGTTGAAACCGGGGTCCTCATGAGTCCGCCTTCTTCGAAGTACGGCGCTTGCGTGCGGGTTTTGATTCCCCAACGGGCGGATCTCCCCCGTCGGAAGCGCTGACAGCCTCTGACGCATCCACAGACCGAGCGTTCGCCGACGAATCCGTGGGCAGCGAGTTCACCGCAGGAGCGGTGAGCGAAGCCGTTTCGGGTGTGTTTGTCTGACTGAGCGCAGCAAGGGAGGCTGCCACTGAATGGTCCGGCTCAGACTCTGGCGTGCTGTGGGCACGAAGCACTACAAGCGACTTCGCCGCGATCATCAGGATCTGATCCGCCTTCACGACGTCTGAATCAGCGCCTTCACCGCCTGTGTCGATCATGACGTCCCACGCAGGGGCATATTCGTCTGATGGCACGCGGAACCCGACCTCGTCCTCGTCCGCATTGAAATACAGCAGGAAATTGACGTCGGTGATCCGGCGGCCCTGTGTATCCCGTCCGTGGATACCGTCACCGTTCAAGAACACTCCAACAGAACGGCCCAGCGCGGTGTCCCAATCCGACGGCGTCATGGTGCTGGCGTCGGCATCCAGCCATACGATGTCCGGAAGCCGCTCACCCTCGCCTCGCAGCACGGGCCGGCCGTCGAAGAATCTGCTTCGGCGGAGGCTGGGGTGTTTGGCCCGCAGAGCGCTAACAGCAGCCGTGAACTCCACCAAGGGCTGGTCAACGCTATCCCAATGGATCCAGGTGAGCTCGGAGTCCTGACAGTAACCGTTGTTATTGCCGTGCTGCGTTCTTCCAAGTTCATCGCCGTGCAGGAGCATGGGAACGCCCTGCGACAGGAAGAGCGAGGCGATGAAGTTCCGCTGCTGGCGGGCCCTGAGACCTAGAACCTTGGGGTCATCCGTGGGACCTTCGACGCCACAGTTCCATGAGCGGTTGTGCGATTCGCCGTCGTTATTGCCCTCACCGTTGGCCTCGTTGTGTTTCTCGTTGTACGACACGAGGTCGGCCAGTGTGAAGCCGTCGTGCGCCGTGACGAAGTTGATCGATGCCACAGGCCGGCGCCCCGAGTGTTCGTAGAGATCGGCAGAGCCTGTAAGACGCGAGGCGAATTCACCAAGCGTGGAGGGCTCTCCGCGCCAGAAGTCGCGGACAGTATCCCGGTACTGGCCATTCCATTCCGTCCATTGCGGTGGGAAGTTGCCCACCTGATATCCGCCCGGACCGACGTCCCATGGCTCGGCGATGAGCTTCACCTGGGACACAACGGGGTCCTGCTGGATGAGTTCGAAGAAGGTTGACAGCTTGTCCACGTCGTAGAATTCGCGGGCCAGCGTGGACGCGAGGTCGAACCGGAACCCGTCCACGTGCATCTCCGTCACCCAGTAGCGGAGCGAATCCATCAGCAGCTGGAGTGAATGCGGACTGCGGACGTTCAAGGAGTTTCCGGTGCCGGTGTAGTCCATGTAGTACTTTTGGTCGTTCTCCACCAGGCGGTAGTAGGCGGAATTGTCGATGCCCTTAAAGGACAACGTGGGCCCCAGATGGTTGCCCTCAGCCGTGTGGTTGTAAACGACGTCCAGGATGACTTCGATGCCGGCGTTGTGCAGGGATCGCACCATGGCCTTGAAGTCCTGGACCTGCTGGCCGGTATCACCCTTGGAGCTGTAACTGTTATGCGGGGCGAAGAAGCCGATGGTGTTGTAGCCCCAGTAGTTGTTCAGGCCCTTATCCTGCAGGATGCCGTCGTTGACGAACTGGTGCACGGGCATGAGCTCGATCGCAGTAATACCCAACTTTTGAAGGTGGGAGATGACCGCGGGGTGGGCGACACCGGCGTACGTTCCGCGCTGTTCCTTGGGAATCTCTGGATGCAGCTGGGTAAGTCCCTTGACGTGGGCCTCGTAGATAACCGACTTGTGGTACGGAATCTTTAGTAGTTTGTCGCCGTCCCAGTCGAAGAACGGGTTAATGACGACGCCCAGCATCATGTGCGGCGCGGAGTCGGCGTCGTTCCGGGAGTCCGGGTCCCCCATGTTGTACGAGAACAGTGCCGGGTCCCAGTCGATCTGCCGGTGGATGGCCTTGGCATATGGGTCCAACAACAGCTTGTTGGGGTTGAACCGTTGGCCAGCATCGGGGTTGTAAGGTCCGTGCACCCGATAGCCATATTTCTGTCCCGGTTGGACTTGCGGCAGGTAGCAGTGCCACACATAGCCGTCCACCTCGGTGACATCTACGCGGACTTCCCCGCCGTCGTCGTCGAAGAGGCACAGTTCCACTTTCTCGGCCTTCTCGCTGAACAGCGCGAAGTTGGTGCCGGTACCGTCAAAGGTGGCTCCAAGTGGATAGGCCGATCCAGGCCAGACTTCCATGCGTTCTCCTCTGGTGATGCGGATAACTTGCTGCAAGCCTACTCATGACCCCTGACACGGAAAGTAACCTTACGGTCTTGTACGGTCGGATTCCGCAGTCAGCGAACCTATGACGCGCGGTACCGCTGCCATGATCGCTGAGGCTGTAAGGGGGCCACCATCCAAATCCTTCGACGCGATCGAGCCGGCACGGCCGTGAACGCTGGCGGCAACCGCGGCCACAGCAGCCCAGCGGTCGTCCAGTTTCAAACCCATGGCTGCGTACGCGCCGTCGTCGTCCTTGACCGAGTCCGCAGACTGCGCCAGCAATGCGCCGAGGATGCCAGCCAGGACATCGCCGCTGCCTGCAGTCGCCATCCAAGCAGTGCCCTCGGACTGGCTGAAAACAACGCCCGACGGCGAGGCCACCAGTGTGGTGGCACCCTTCAGCAGGACGGTGGCGCCGGTTTGTTCGGCTGCTTGCCGTACGAAGTGCAGCGGCCGCGACTCGACGTCCTCGCGGGTCACGGCGACCTCGCCGGTGGACGGAAGGGATGCCAGCAGCGTCGCAAGTTCCCCGGCGTGGGGAGTGAGGATCCAGTGCCCAGGACAACGCTCTGGCAGAATGCTCAAGGCTCCGGCGTCGACGACGACCGGCAGCTCAGCGACCAGCCCTGACTGCGCGGCGTCCCCGGCACGTCCGAGTTGGTCTTCCCCGTCCACGCCAGGACCAAGCAACCATGCTTGGACGCGGCCAGGATCATCCGTCTCCCAAAGCGCCTCCGGCGTCCGGGTCAGAACTTGGCGTGCCACAGATTCCGGCCCTACATAACGGACCATGCCTGCACCGGCCACCGCTGCCGCATGGACGCTCAACACGGCTGCCCCGGCAAAACGAGGCGAGCCCGCAACGACGCCCAGCACGCCACGGGAGTATTTATGGGAGCGGCGGCCGGGTTTGGGGAGCAAGGACCGCAGATCCGTGACATCAAGCCGGCGCAACTCAGGGGTATCCAAGGAGTCTTCGATCCCAATCTGCACCAGTACCACGCGTCCCGCACAGCCTTCGCCTGGGTCTGTCATCAAACCGGCCTTGATGCCACCGAAAGTCACTGTGACATCGGCATCGAGCACCG
Organism: Arthrobacter sp. 21a14; assembly: GCA_050627125.1. GTDB lineage: Bacteria > Actinomycetota > Actinomycetes > Actinomycetales > Micrococcaceae > Arthrobacter. The sequence continues at coordinate 4,423,917 of CP192487.1, forward strand.
GCCAGTGGACCTCGCCGGTGGTGGCATCCAGTCCGCTGGGGAGATCGCAGGCCACCACACAACGGGGCTTCAACTCCTGAAGGGAAGCAACCAACTCAGCAGAAGCATCACGTAACCCGCCGCGGGCGCCGGTGCCCAGGAGGGCATCGATAATGACATCGCCACCAGCGCAGAGGACGGCAAGCTCCTCGGCGTTGCCGGGATCCAGTCGCAGCACACGGCCGCCTGCTGCCAGAAAAGCCGCCAGAGCTTCGGTATGGACTTCCGCTGAGGCGAGGACCGCCGTCGTCCGCATGCCGCGGCGGGCAAGCATGGAAGCCGCGAAGAGTCCGTCACCGCCGTTATTGCCCTTGCCAGCCAGAACCGTGACGCTCGCCCCGCCCAGCTTGCGCCTGGCCTTGACCACGCGGACCACTTCCTGTGCCAGACCGTAAGCAGCCCGTTGCATGAGAACAGCGCCCTCACCGGAGTCCAGGAGCGGTTGTTCCGCATCCCTGATCTGTTGTCCGGTGAAGGCGCTGATCATCGTTATGTAAAGGTCCGCTTAGCCCTCGGCGAGGACATACGCCGTAGCGATGCCGCCATCGTGACTCATGGACAGGTGCCAGCGCTTAACGCCCTTGGCATCAGACACGGCCAAGACCGTTCCTTTGACCTGGACCGTAGGACCATTTTGGTCAAGGCCGATCCAGCAGTCCTGCCAGTTCATGCCGGCAGGAGCACCCAGAACCTTGGCCACCGCTTCCTTGGCAGCGAAGCGGGCAGCGAGTGATCTGGTGTTGAGTTCGCGCTCCGCAGGAACGAACAGCCTGTCCCGCAGTCCGGGGGTTCGCTCGAGCTGCCGGGCGAACCGCTCGATGTCTACGACGTCTACGCCAATGCCAACAATCATGCGGTTATTCTACGGTCACGCTCTTGGCGAGGTTACGCGGCTGATCGACGTCGTAACCCTTCGCCCCGGCCAGTTCAGCAGCAAAGATCTGCAGTGGCACGGTGGTGAGCAGCGGCATGAGCAGCGTGGGCGTCTCCGGAACGTAGAACACGTGCTCTGCGTAATCCTTGACCGACTCGTCGCCTTCCTCAGCAATGACCAGGGTACGGGCACCACGTGCACGGACTTCCTGGATGTTGCTAACAACCTTGGAGTGCAGGGAGTCACGGCCGCGCGGGGACGGGACAACCACGAAAACCGGCTGGCCCTCGTCGATCAGGGCGATCGGTCCGTGCTTGAGTTCACCGGCGGCGAAGCCCTCAGCGTGGATGTAGGCAATTTCCTTGAGCTTCAAGGCGCCTTCCAAGGCGACCGGGTAGCCAACGTGGCGGCCCAGGAACAAGACGGACTTTTCGTCCTTCATGCTGCGGGCGAGTTCGCGCAAAGGACCTGCGTTGTCCAGGATCTTCTGAATCTTGGCCGGGATCTTGTTCAGGTCCGCGAGGACGTCCTTGATCTGGCCGGAGAAGATGTTGCCACGCAGCTGGGCCAGGTAAAGGCCGAGCAGGTAAGCGGCGGTGATCTGGGCGAGGAACGCCTTGGTGGATGCAACCGCGATTTCCGGACCAGCGTGGGTGTAGAGCACGGCGTCGGATTCACGTGGGATGGTGGAACCGTTGGTGTTGCAGATGGAGATCGTCTTGGCGCCCTGCTCGCGGGCGTAGCGGACGGCCATGAGCGTGTCCATGGTCTCGCCGGACTGGCTGATGGAAACCACCAGTGTGTTGGCGTCGACGATCGGATCGCGGTAACGGAACTCGTGTGCGAGCTCTACTTCCGTGGGGATCCGGCACCAGTTTTCGATGGCGTACTTGGCAACCAGGCCAGCGTAGGCTGCGGTGCCGCAAGCGAGAACGATGATCTTGTCAACCTGCTTGAGGAGCTCAGGATCGATGCGGACTTCGTCCAGCGTCAGCTTTCCGTTGAGGTCCGAGCGCCCCAGGAGAGTCTGGGCTACGGCGTCGGGCTGGTCGTGGATTTCCTTCTCCATGAAGGAGCTGAAGCCACCCTTTTCGGCAGAAGCCGGGTCCCAGTCAACGTGGTATTCCTTGCCTTCAGCGGGAGCGCCGAAGAAGTCTGTGATCTCCACGGAGTCCGCGGTGATGGTGACGATCTGGTCCTGGCCGAGTTCCACGGCGCGGCGCGTGTAGTCGATGAAGCCGGAGACGTCCGAGCCGAGGAAGTTCTCGCCGTCGCCAAGGCCAACCACGAGCGGGGAGTTGCGGCGGGCGGCCACGACGACGTCGGGCTGGTCCGCGTGGACGGCGAGGAGGGTGAATGCACCCTCCAGACGCTGGCAGGCCAGGCGCATCGCCTTGGTGAGGTCGCCGCCGTTGCCGTTGAGTTCGTTGCGGAAGATGTCGCCAACCAGGGCTGCAGCAACTTCGGTGTCCGTTTCCGATTCGAACGTGACGCCCTTGCCCAGCAGTTCCTGCTTAAGCTCGGCGAAGTTTTCGATGATGCCGTTATGAATCAACGCCAGACGCCCGCCGTCGGAAAGGTGGGGGTGTGCGTTACGGTCGGTGGGGCCACCATGCGTGGCCCAACGGGTGTGGCCAATGCCGGTCAGGGATTCAGGGACCGGGTTTGCTTCCAGTTCACTGATCAGGTTGCTCAACTTGCCGGACTTTTTACGGGACGAGATGGTTCCATCAGCCACCACTGCGACGCCGGCGGAGTCATAGCCGCGGTACTCAAGACGACGCAGCCCCTCCACGACGACGTCAAGGGCGCTGTGACCAGCTGCCTTACGAGACGAATTGCCAACATAGCCTACGATTCCACACATGGGTATAAGCCTAACGGCTAGGTCAAACAACTGATGTGGGATGTCCCCTCTCCCACTCTTGTCTCTGACGCGTTAATCACCCACAATTCACCTTCACGTCGTCCCGCATTTCCTGATCCGCCGGGCTAAGGGCAGAATCAGAGCGTGACTTTGCAACGCACCGAAGCAAACGGCGACGGCGCTTCCCCCTTTGTTGAGCTGGACCGCCAAACCTGGTCCCGGCTTGCAGCACAGATGGAGCAGCCCCTCAACGAAGAGGACATTTTCCGTCTGCGAGGCCTCGGCGATCCCCTGGATATGAAGGAAGTGCGGGAGGTATACCTCCCCCTTTCGCGGCTTCTGCACCTCTACGTCGAGGCTTCACATCAACTTCACGCGGCAACAACCACGTTCCTGGGCGAGCAAACACAGCGCACCCCGTTTGTTATCGGCGTGGCCGGTTCCGTTGCTGTTGGAAAGTCCACCATCGCCCGTGTGCTCCGTGAAATGCTGCGGCGCTGGCCGGGAACACCCAACGTAGAACTCATCACCACAGACGGCTTCCTCTACCCGTTGGCGGAGCTGAAGCGAAGGCACTTGCTGGAACGCAAAGGTTTCCCGGAGTCCTACGACCGCCGGGCGCTATTGCGTTTTGTGTCGGAAATCAAAGGTGGAGCCGAGGAAGTCCGGGCACCGTGGTACTCCCACGTGACCTACGACATCGTCCCGGGCAAGGAAGTCGTTGTCCGCCGCCCCGACGTGCTGATCGTGGAAGGCCTGAACGTTCTGGCCCCAGCAAGACCCCGCATGGATGGCAAGCAGGGCCTCGCGCTGAGCGACTTCTTTGACTTCTCCATCTACGTTGACGCCAAGACGTCCTACATCGAGGAGTGGTACGTGGACCGCTTCCGGAAGCTCCGCACCACGGCCTTCGCCCAGCCAGAGTCGTACTTCCACCGCTACGCCACGCTGTCCGACGAAGATGCCGAGTCAACGGCCCGCGGCATCTGGAAGCGCATCAATGAGCCGAACCTCGAAGAGAACGTGCTCCCCACCCGTGGACGCGCCCAGCTGGTACTGACCAAGGACGCAGACCACTCCATCCGTCGCATGCTTTTGCGGAAGGTTTAGCTTGGACATCCAACCTCAGCCGATGCCCAGCCGCAGGGCATTCGCGGGCTTCCTGACGGCTGGCGCAGGCTTGGCTGCTCTGACTGCCTGCACTCCGGATGGCCCCGCCGTCTCCCCTGCCGGGACCTCACCTGCCGGGGCTTCGGCGACACCGTCCGCCGCTGCCTCGGGCGCCACGCCAACTCAAGTCACTGCCGTTACGCCCGCTGCGGCTACCGAGCCTTCCAGCAGTCCTTCCAGCGCAGCGCCCTCACAAGCCGCAGCCAAGCAGTTCTCGCTCACCGATCCAGCCAGCCCATGGGTGGTGGTCAATAAGCACCGGCCACTGAATCCACAAAACTATGTCCCCGCGGATTTGGTTCAGCCGAACATCCGGCTCGCCGTCAGCGGCGAAGCCACACTGATGAACAGCATGACGGCGGCTGCCGCAGAAAAGATGTTCGCCGCAGCGGCGGCCGAAGGCGTCACCATGGCACTGGCATCCGGGTACCGTTCCTATTCCACACAGGTGGTCACGTACAACGGCTACGTCGCTAGCAGCGGCCAGGTTGCAGCCGACAGAGCTTCCGCACGTCCGGGTCATTCGGAACACCAAACGGGCTGGTCCTTTGACATAGCCGACGGCGGAGGTGCCTGCAGTTTCCAACCCTGCTTCGCCGACCAGCCCGCGGCTATTTGGGCCAAAGCCAACGCCCACAAATTCGGTTTCATCGTCCGCTATCCATGGATGTTCCACGAAACCACCGGATACTTCTACGAGTCGTGGCATCTGCGCTACATCGGCGTCGAAGCAGCTACAGAGATGAACACCCGTGGCATCGCGACGCTTGAGGAATACTTCGGGTTGGAAGCAGCGCCGGACTACCTGTAGGGTCTCTCCCCTATTAACCAGCGTAACCAGCGCGGCTTAAACCAACTCGGCCCGCTCTCCTGGAAACCAGTAAACCGGTAACCAGGAAAGCGGGCCGAAGTTGCTTGGGAAGTGTTCTTAGACAGCCATTTCGCTGGGAGCGCTCAGGCGTTCTTTGACTACGGCAGCCAGGCTGTTGCAAATTCGTTCGGCCGTCTCCATATCCGCAGCTTCCACCATGACGCGGACCAGGGCCTCGGTGCCGGACGGACGCAGCAGCACACGGCCGGTTTCGCCCAGTTCCAGTTCAGCGGCGGCTACCGCTGCGGCCACACCTTCGTCGGTGCCGGCACGGGCCTTGTCCACGCCCTTGACGTTGATCATGAGCTGCGGAAGCTTGGTCATCGCCGTTGCGAGTTCCTTCAAGCTACGACCCGTGAGTGCCACCTGTGCAGCAAGCTGCAGGCCGGTGAGCACGCCATCGCCGGTGGTGGCGTAATCGGAGAAGATCACGTGGCCGGACTGTTCGCCACCCAGGTTGTAGCCGCCGTCGCGCATTTCCTCCAACACGTAACGGTCGCCAACAGCGGTTTCGCGGATGGTGATGCCAGCATTGCGGAGGGCAATCTTGAGTCCGAGGTTACTCATGACCGTGGCAACCAGGATGCTGTCCTTGAGCTTGCCCGCTTCATTGAGTGCCAGCGCCAGGATCGCCATGATCTGGTCGCCATCTACTTCGTTGCCTTCGTGGTCTACAGCGAGGCAGCGGTCGGCGTCGCCGTCGTGGGCAATGCCGAGGTTCGCGCCGTGCTTGACTACCGCTTCCTTCAACGGGCCCAAGTGGGTGGAGCCCACGCCGTCGTTGATGTTCAGGCCGTCCGGCTCGGCACCAATGACGATTACGTCTGCGCCGGCGTCCTTGAACACCTGCGGGGAACAACCACTCGCCGCGCCGTGAGCGCAGTCCAGGACAACCTTCAGGCCCTCGAGGCGCTTGGGGAGGGTGCCGAGCAGGTGGACAATGTAGCGGTCCTCAGCGTCGGAGAAGCGCTGGATGCGTCCGACGTCGCCGCCCACGGGGCGCTGGGGCTCTTTGCCCAGCTGCGCTTCGATGGCGTCCTCGACGTCGTCGGGCAGCTTCTGGCCGCCGCGTGCGAAGAACTTGATCCCGTTGTCGGGGGCCGGGTTGTGGGAGGCCGAGAGCATGACGCCGAAATCGGCGTCGAGGTCTGCCACCAGGTAGGCCGCAGCCGGGGTGGGCAGCACCCCGGCGTCATAGACATCGATGCCGGAGCTGGAGAGCCCCGCTTCGACGGCGGCGGCAAGGAACTCGCCACTCGCTCTGGGGTCCCGGGCGACGACGGCGCGAGGCCGCTTGCCATCGGTTGTGCGGTCATGGCCGAGTACGACGGCGGCGGCCTGGGCCAGCTGCATAGCCAGCTCGGCGGTGAGCAATCCGTTCGCGAGACCGCGCACGCCATCTGTTCCAAATAATCTAGACATCGGCTCAAGTTTAGACGACGACGGGACGCCGCCCGTCCAGCAGCGTGTCGGAACGTCATGTGCGCAGGTCAAATCCGACTCACAACACGCCTCTTTGAACTGCCTAAAGCGCAACTTCTTAAACGGCGAAAGCCCGCCCCGCCGAAACGGCGGAACGGGCTTTCGAGCAAGCGCAGATTAACGCTTGGAGTACTGCTGAGCCTTACGTGCCTTCTTGAGACCAGCCTTCTTACGCTCGATGACGCGGGCGTCACGGCGCAGGTAACCGGCCTTCTTGAGGGTGGCGCGGTTGTTGTCGACGTCGATCTCGTTCAGCGAGCGAGCGACACCGAGGCGCAGTGCACCGGCCTGGCCGGAGATGCCACCGCCGTGGATGCGGGCGATGACGTCGTAGGCGCCTTCAAGATCAAGGATCTTGAAGGGCTCGTTGACATCCTGCTGGTGCAGCTTGTTCGGGAAGTAGTTCTCCAGCGTGCGGCCGTTGATGATCCACTTGCCGGAACCCGGGATGACGCGAACGCGTGCAACGGCTTCCTTGCGGCGGCCAACAGCTGCACCGGCAACGGTCAGTGCCGGGCGCTCCTTCTTGGGCGCATCTTCAACAGATGTGCTTTCAGAGGTGTAGCTGGTGAGGGTTTCCTCAGCCTCGACGGCTTCGGCGGTCAGTTCTTCGTTCTGAGCCACGGTTCTCCTTGTAATAAAAAGTTGTTTGGTGGCCAGGACTACTGGGCGACCTGGGTGATTTCGAAAGTCTTCGGCTGCTGCGCAGCGTGCGGGTGCTCGGGGCCTGCGTAGACCTTGAGCTTGCCCAGCTGCTGAGCGGCGAGGGAGTTCTTGGGGAGCATGCCCTTGATGGCCTTCTCAACAGCGCGAACCGGGTTGGATTCCAGGAGCTCGGCGTAGTTGACGGAGGTCAGGCCGCCCGGGTAACCGGAGTGGCGGTATGCGCGCTTCTGCTCCAGCTTGGCGCCGGTGAGGGCAACCTTTTCAGCGTTGATGATGATGACGAAGTCGCCCATGTCCATGTGGGACGCAAAGGTCGGCTTGTGCTTTCCGCGCAGCAGTGTTGCGGTCTGGCTGGCAAGACGACCAAGGACAACGTCGGTGGCGTCAATGACGTGCCACTGGCGGTTGATATCGCCGGGCTTCGGGGTGTACGTACGCACGGTTTTGCCTCGTTCTTGTTCTGGCGTTCATGTTTTAGGCGACACGCAGTGAGGCGTGTACCTACTATGTATGCGTTACCGGAGCAGAGGTGAGGGCTCTATAGACCAGTCATCCCAGAATCTCGATATGCCTCTTGAGTTAGCGACCCTGCAACTGGATCCCCGAGAAGGCATGTGTCATCGAGATAGGACACGCACAACGACTATAAACAATACCTTCAACGGGCCGTCCGGGTCAAAATGGGGTATCCGCCCCTCGGGGTCGCATGCGCTTTGAGGGAGAGTAGATGACCAACGGTCCCGTTTTCCTGCTCCTGCTCGCCGCCGCCGGCTTGCTGTTGAGCCCGGCCGGCGAGTTCGTGATCGCCCGTGCCCTTCCGCGCCTCGGTGGCCTTCCCTCCCCTACCGTCCGGATCACGACGGCGTCAGTCACCGCGCTGCTCTTTGCCCTGCTGGGGTGGCGCTTTGGATTTACCGCGGAATTGCCGGCGTTCCTTTTATTGGCACTTCTTGGAGTGCAGCTTTCGAGAATTGATTTCACCCTCCATTTGCTGCCAAACCCCCTCGTTTTGTTCCTGCTGGGCGGCGGTTTTGTCCTCCTTGCCACGTCCGCGGCACTGGATCCCGCCTGGCCCGAGCTGCTCCGCGCCCTTGCCGGCGGCCTCATACTCTTCGTTGGCTACCTGATTCTGGGACTTATTTCGCCGAGAAGCCTCGGAATGGGCGATGTGAAGCTCGCGGCACCCGTCGGACTGTACTTGGGGTACTTGGGTTGGAAGCAAGTACTCTACGGCGGACTACTGGGATTCGTGGTGGGCGGTGTGCTGACGGTGCTCTTGTGGCGCTTGAGTCGCAAGGCAAAGCCCGCAGAAACAGCCCACGGACCGGCCATGGTTGTTGCGGCGCTGGGTGTGACTCTCCTACTTCAATAGGGCTGGGCATCTTCTCATTCCCCGGGCTCTTCCTGGGCTCCAAAATGTAAGGCTGCTGTCTATTCCAAGTAGTCGCTTGCCCTTTTTGACTTCCAAACTGAGTACTCCGCTGTCCTTCTACGGGTGAATCGCTGATAGGCGCTGCAGGAATTCGAGTACGACTACGCATTGTTCAGCGGTACGTCCAGGGTGAATTCTTATCTCATCGAATTCCGAACCGCTAAAGGCACCATGGGGGTAGTTCGGGAATCGAAGGCAAATTCCGATAATTTGCTGGACCTATATCCATATTTACCAAATACCAAAAATTCATCTGGGAAGGATTTTCCAATGTCTGCTCTTATGTTCACCATCACTTCGTACATCGCCGGCGTCAAGGACCGCTTCACCTCCGAGGAGAAGGGCGCGACGATGGTTGAATACGGCCTCATGGTCGCCCTGATCGCTGTTGTGGTTGCTGTTGCAGTTGGTCCCCTGGGCACGGCCATCGCGGCCCTGTTCACTGGCGTGACTGCCTCGCTCTGACACTTGTCGCAGGTGGCCGGCGGCCGTGGCCTAAACACAGTCCACAGCCGCCGGCCACTCCTCTTAAGCGCTATTACCGCAAACCCCATTGGGGATCCGGGTCTGGGAGACAGTCGTGAAATCGAAGAAGAAAGAGCGCGGAGCCGTGGCCGTGGAAATGGCAATTCTGTTGCCTCTGCTACTGCTGATCTTAATCGGGATTATGGAATTTGGGCGGGCGCTCAACGTACAAGTATCCCTCACACAAGCAGCGCGGGAGGGTGCCCGTTATGCAGCCGTTCATTACCAGGATGGTGGTCTGAACGTATCTGGTACAGCTTTGGCTGCAGCACCGTCCCTTGATGGTCTGGGAGTTTCAGTTAGTGATAACGCTTCAAGCTGTGCCCCAGGCTCCAACGTCACTGTCACAACCAGTGTCTCCTTGCCTTCGATGTCCGGCTTCCTTGATGCCGGATTCTTTGGCGGCGCGGGCATCTTCCCGCTGAACATGACTGGGGTAGGAGTGATGAGATGCGGTGGCTAAGGAATTTCCAAGGTCCTCGCCGGTTGCCGAGCGATGCTTCGGAGTCTGGGGAGCGCGGTGCTGCCACGATCATAGTCGCCGGACTCATGGTGGTCCTCTTGGGCTTTGCCGCCTTGGCTGTTGACGTGGGGGCTCTCTATGCGGAGAAGGCACAATTGCAAAATGGTGCCGACGCCGCCGCACTGGCGATTGCCACCGACTGTGCCGGGGGAAGCTGTGGCAACAGCACAACAACCGGAAATCAATTCGCCAATAGCAACGCGAATGACAACTCCAGCGGTGCCGTCGTTACTTTTCCGGCCGCCACAACAGTTCGGGTAGTGACTAATGCCCGGGATGCAGGCTCCGGTGCAAACAGTTTCTCGCTGTTCTTCGCACAGGCCTTCGGCATTGAAACTGCCACCGTAGATGCGACGGCGGAAGCCTCCTGGGGTGCACCATCGAGCGCAACCACCTTGCCCTGGACCGTTAGCGAGTGCGTCTTCAAGAAGTATCTTTCGCCAACCCAGCTCGCTGCACTTAATTCCACCGGCACATTTACCGGCGATCCAATCCCCACCCACGTCACGCTTCGATACGACACGAACGCACCTGCGGTTGGTGGTTGTGTAGCACAAAATGGCTACCAACCCGGCGGTTTTGGCTGGCTTGAAACCACCTCGGGCTGTTCGACGGACATAAGTATCAGCGCGGTAGTTCAGGGCCAGCCCGGCAACCATTTCCCTAACGCAGCAACCTGCGATTCAGTGCTTGCCCACATTATGGACGAGCCTGCGCTTATACCACTCTTCAAAACAGCAGCGCAGAACGGCAACAAAACAAAGTACACCCTGATCGGCTTTGCAGCCTTCCAGGTCACTGGCTACAAGTTCGATGGGGGCCAGCAACTGGACCCTGCAGCACCCAGCTGCACAGGCAATTGCCGGGCCCTCCAGGGCTATTTCTCCCGCTTCGTATCACTTGAAGAAGGTTCTCAAATGTCGGGTGGCATTCCCAACTATGGAGCGTCCGTAGTAACGCTCACCGAATAGGCGCCCGTTGGGCGTCCCCTATCAACCTCACGAAAACTCGAAGGGAGTTACAAAGTGAAAACACGCCTACTGGGAGGCATTGCAGCACTGCTACTAGCAGTCATTGGCACCGTCTTGCTGGTCACCTACGTTCAGGGGGCCGACAAGCGGGCGCAGCAAGGGCTTGATCCCGTCAGCGTACTTGTGGTGAAGGAGCGAATTCCGGCCGGCACCAAAGTCGAAGAAATTCAATCGAAGGTCAAGACGGAGACGCTACCGCAATCCGCCGTAGCGCCAGGTACCATCAACGCACTCACCGATCAAAAAGGCAAAGTCACCTCAGCGGAGCTGCAGCCCGGGGAGCAACTGTTGGGAGTCAAGCTTGTTAGTCCCAAGGATCTTGCTCCCGGAACAGTACCCGTACCGGAAGGCCTACAAGAATCAACCTTTGTCCTGGCACCCGAGCGCATCCTGGGCGGTCGAATCGAGGCTGGCGATACAGTCACGGTCTTTGCCTCATTCAAGTTGGACGATGCGGTTCCTGCCGGCGCCAATCTGCCCCCCGGTTTGACGGGCTGGAAAAACTTCACCGAGCTGCTTTACCACGATGTTCTCGTCACCGCTGTCCAGCAAGCGGCTCCTGACGCGGAGAAATCTGCAGGGGCCGACAAGGGAGTGGCCCTCCCGAACGGTTCTGCGTATGTCACTGTCGCCCTGAGCGATGCCAACGCAGCCAAGATGGTCTTCGGTGCAGAGTTCGGGACGTTGTGGCTCTCCAAGCAGACCGAGAAAACCGCAAAGAGCGATCCACCGACGACAACCTTCGGAGGGCTGGTCCAATGAGCCGCTTTGTAGCCATCACTGCAGTTCGTGATTTTGAAGGCCGTGTGCGCCAGGCCATCGCGGGGGCTCTCCATGGGGACCTGCAAACGCTCTCCCCCGAAGTACTCCGGGGTGGGACGGATGATGTCTTCAAGGAACTCACAGGGGCGCCACCGGAGGTGATGATCCTGGGGCCGGGTGTGAGTCCGGACGACGCTTTGAAGCTGGCCACGGTCTTCGACCTCCAATATCCGGAAATCAGCCTGTTGCTGGTGGCCGAACCCAGCCCGGAGATCGTCCTTCGTGCCATGCATTCGGGCATCCGCGACGTTGTTACTCCGGAGATTGAGGTAAACGAGCTGCGGGTACTCCTGGAACGAGCCTGCCTCGCTTCCGCCAGCCGGCGCCGTGGCATGCAGCCAGCCGCCGAATCCGGACAGGAAAGGGGCCGTGTCATCGCCGTTATGTCCCCGAAGGGCGGAGTCGGCAAGACAACGGTGGCAACAAATTTGGCCGTCGGTCTTGGAGCGCTGGCGCCAATGAGCGTGGTCATCGTGGACCTTGACCTGCAATTTGGCGACGTCGCGTCCGGACTCCTGTTGGAACCAGAACACTCGATCACCGAGGCCGTTCATGGGGCGGCGGCCCAGGACTCGATGGTGCTCAAGGCTTTTCTCACCGTCCACCCGGCAGGCATCTATGCACTTTGTGCACCGCAGAAGCCCTCGGAGTCCGATTACATCACAGCTGACCACGTCACCCGACTCCTCAACCAACTGGCCACGGAGTTCAAGTACGTGGTGGTGGACACCGCGCCGGGCCTTGGCGAACACTGCCTCGCGACTCTCGAGCTTGCTACGGACGGGGTCTGGGTCTGCGGTATGGACGTCCCCAGCATTCGAGGGCTCCGAAAGTGCTTCAGCGTACTGAGGGAGCTACAGCTCTTGCCACAAGGTAGGCACACGGTGCTGAACTTCGCGGACCGAAAGAGCGGCATTTCGGTGCAGGACGTGGAGACGACTATTGGTGTACCCATTGATACAGTCATCCCCCGTTCCCGGAACCTGCCCTTCTCGACGAACCGGGGTGTCCCAGTACTCCAAGGCACCACTCGCGATTCAGCCACTAAGGGACTGAAGAAGCTTGTTGAGCGATTCGATCCCCGCCTGGAAACAGTTACCCCGAACAAACTGCACCGGAGGGTGGTGGTGTCATGAAACTGTCAGAAAGGCTCACGAAGAACAATCCTCTTGCTGCCGTCGAAATCAAGGATGCCGAGCCAGGAGGACAAGCCGCAATCGGAGCGCCACCAGCGCATTCTCCGATGTTGGGTGGGACTCCGTCTGCACCGGTGGTCGATGCCCTTTCAGGCCTTAAGCAAAGGGCCGCTTCGGCACTCTTCGAGCGAATGGGCTCGAGGATTGGGGACTCATCCTCGTCCGAGGAAGAGCTTCGGACCTTCGCTGTGGACGAACTCTCAGCTGTCATTGATGACGAGCAAGTGCCGCTTTCCCCTGAAGAACGCCGCCGGCTGATCCGCGAGATTTCGGATGAAGTCATGGGCTACGGTCCGTTGCAGCGTCTCTTGGAGGATCCGTCTGTTACGGAAGTGATGGTCAATCGCTTTGATCAGATCTATGTTGAGCGTCACGGTCACTTGGCATTGACTGATTTGCAATTCAGCTCGGACGCACACCTCAGGAAAGTCATCGAACGGATCGTGTCGAAAGTCGGACGACGAATAGACGAGTCTTCCCCGCTCGTGGATGCGCGCCTCGAGGACGGCTCCCGCGTCAATGCGATTATCCCTCCGCTTGCTGTCAACGGACCCTCGCTGACGATCAGGAAGTTCAGCCACGTTCCGCTCACAGTCCGCAACCTGATCGAGTGGGAATCCATCAGCCACGAAATGGCAGAGCTGCTGAGTGCCTGTGTGGTTGCCCGTCTCAACGTCATCGTCTCTGGGGGCACTGGAACAGGGAAGACGACTCTCCTGAATGTTTTGTCTTCCTTCATCCCGGAGTCCGACCGCATCGTCACCATAGAAGACGCGGTGGAACTTCAATTGCAACAGCGCCATGTGGTCAGGTTGGAGAGCCGCCCGCCCAACATCGAAGGTAAGGGCGCCATCACCATTCGGGATCTCGTCCGCAACTCCCTCCGTATGCGGCCCGACCGGATCATCGTAGGCGAGGTTCGTGGCGGAGAGTCTCTGGACATGCTGCAGGCTATGAACACCGGCCACGATGGCTCATTGTCGACGGTGCACGCCAACTCGCCGCGGGATGCGATCGCCCGCCTTGAGACGCTCGTGTTGATGGCTGGTATGGACCTGCCGCTCAGGGCCATCCGTGAGCAGGTTTCCTCTGCCGTGGACCTTATCGTCCAAGTGACCCGATTGCGGGATGGTAGCCGCCGCGTCACGCACGTGACCGAAGTGCAGGGCATGGAGGGAGACGTCGTCACACTTCAGGACGCATTCCTCTTTGACTATTCTGCTGGCTTGGATGCCCAAGGGCGTTTCCTCGGCAGGGCACTGCCAACGGGTATCCGGCCACGGTTCCTGGACCGTTTTGCCGAACTTGGTATCACGGTGTCGCCATCCGTGTTTGGGGTCGCTCCCGTCACTGCGGGGAGGCGATAGCCATGGATACGCCGGCGCTCTTTGTTACAGCCATCGGCCTTTGCGTCGTTGCCCTCATGGTGCTTGTCATTGTCGTCCTGAAGCCCCGGAACGGAAGTATTCCCTTGGAACGCCGGCGCCTGGGCACTGCGCCAGACGATTCCGCAGTGGGCCGCGTTTCGCAGTCTGCAGTCCAATTTATGGACACTGCACTGGGCCGCTCCGGTGGGCCCTTCAATCGCGACGTGCTATATAACGCCGGTGTCAAGCAAGCACCTGCCGACTTCACCGTTATGGTTGTCGTCGGCACAGTGGTCGTGGGCGTCATCGGTTCCTTCCTCATCAATGTTTTTATCGGCATCTTGTTGGCACTCGCCGCACCATTCGTTGCGAAACTGCTGCTGGTTTTCAAGACCGAAAAACGCCGGGGAAAATTTGAGTCGCAGCTGACAGACACCATCCAGATGTTGATTGGTGGTCTTCGCGTCGGCCACAGCATTATGCGGTCATTCGAAGCAGCAGCCCAGGAAGCGCAAGCTCCCACCTCGGAAGATTTAGGCCGGATCGTCAATGAAGTGAGAATCGGCAAGGACGCCCGCCAAGCCATCGAAGACTGCGCCGACCGCATGGACAGCGAGGACTTCCGCTGGATTGGCCAAGCCATACAAATCAATCGCGAAGTTGGCGGTGATTTGGCCGAGGTACTCGAGCAAGTCGCCGGCACCATTCGGGAACGCAGCGAAGTCAAGGGACACGTCCGTGCCCTCAGTGCCGAAGGCAAAATGTCGGCCGTCATACTCATGGCACTCCCAGTGGCAGTCGGACTGTTTGTGACAGCCATCAACCCGGGCTACATGAAAGTCTTCGTTCAACATCCCATGGGAATTGCATTGATGGTTGCCAGCGCGATCCTGTTCACCGTCGGTGGCTTCTGGATGAGCCGCACCGTAAAGATTAAGTTCTAGGAGGCTGTGCTCATGACTCCCCTGGCTTGGCTGATCATCGCTGTGATCGTCCTCCCCGTTGCCTATTTCGCGTGGTCGTTAGCCACCATTGACCGCAAGTCAGTGGTGGCCATTCAGACAAATCTTGGTTCCGGATTCGCCCAGGGCACTGGCGTGAATATCCACCGCCCTCCGCTTTTGTTGGGGCTGGCCCGGAAACTCACCCCCGGCAGTTACGAAGCCAAGCTCGATCAATGGCTGGCGCTTGCCGGACGCCCCAAGTCGATGCCGCTAACGAAGCTCATCGCCATCAAACCAGCTCTCGCCGTTGCGGGCGCCATAGGCGGAGTCTTGCTAGTCGCCAGCAACCCGAGCCCCACGATGATCGGCCTCGGGTTGTTCCTGACAATCTTGCTGTACTTCATTCCGGATCTCTTGATCTATAACACCGGGATCAAGCGCCAAGAGGCCATCCAGCTGGAATTCCCGAACACGTTGGACCAAATGCTCATCTCCGTTGAGGCAGGACTCGGTTTCGAAGCGGCAATGGAACGGGCCTCCTCTTATGGCACGGGACCTTTGGCCCTGGAATTGATGCGAACACTTCAAGACATCCAAGTGGGCCGTCCGCGGCAGGAAGCCTATGAGGCTATGGCCGAACGATCCACTGTTGCGGACGTCCGCAGCTTTGTCCTCGCAGTGGTCCAGGCGGACAAATATGGCATCGGCATCGCCAACGTCCTCCGTGCACAAGCCAAGCAAGCCCGGGTCAAGCGTCGTCAAAAAGCAGAAGAGAAAGCGATGAAGTTGCCCGTCAAAGTGCTTTTCCCGCTGATGTTCTGCATCTTTCCGGTGCTTTTCATAGTCCTTCTGGGTCCCGCCGTCATCAAGATCATCCAGATGTTCACGTGATCTTGCCCCGCGGGAAATAGACCGGCCGTTCACGGATCCCAGACCGTGGACGGCCACAATGGCCCCCTTCCGGTACCCAGAGCCGGGAGGGGGTCCTCCAATGTCCGGACCTACTCGCGCCGGGCCCTCGTCAGCTCAGCCCGCGCCAGCAGCTCACTATCCGACGGGTACGCAACTTCCTCCAGCACCAAGGGGTGGGGTGCAGCCAACACGGACTTGGCATCACGTTTACGTTCCAGAAGACGTTCATGCAGCCAACCCGGTTGCTCCAGGCCCTCCCCAACGCGCAGGGCCGAGCCCACCAAGGACCTGACCATGTTGTGGCAGAACGCATCCGCCTGAACGGTAGCGACAATGACCCCGTCGCTCCCCCGTTCGAACTCAAACTTCTGCAGTTCGCGGATGGTCGTGGCACCTTCTCGGGGCTTGCAGTAGGAACGGAAATCCTGGAGCCCCAGCAACTGGGAAGCGCCTTCATTCAAGAGAGCGACGTTCAGCGGCGCCTTGTGCCACAGCGTAATTCCTCGAAGCACGGGATCCCAGCGCTCCGGGCCATCAGCAATGCGGTAACTGTATCGACGCCACAACGCGGAGAACCGGGCGTCGAAACCTTGGGGCGCCAGACCGGCGTCGTGCACTTCTATGGCACCAGTAAGATCGCCGAGAATACGGCTAAGGGCCCCGCGAAGGCGACGCAAAAGCGCGACGGCGGGGTCCAGTTCGTGCCCACGCGGAAGTCCAAGCCACTCCGCTTCCGTCAGATCCAGATGGACCACCTGGCCGCGGGCGTGGACACCGGCGTCGGTGCGGCCGGCAACTGTGACCCGGACAGGACGGCGCACAAGGAGGGCCAATGCCTCCTCAAGTGCACCCTGCACGGTGAGCAGACCGGGTTGGAGTGCCCATCCGTTGAATGGTCCTCCGTCGTACGAAAGATCCATGCGGACACGCAAAAACCCGCCGCCCCCCAAAGCGGGGGCAGCGGGTTTTCGTTCGTTCATAGACTTAAGTCTACTGTGAAGAATTCAGTGAATTACTTCTTGTCCTCAGCGGCCGGAGCCTCTTCGGTCTCAGCAACGTCAGCGTCAGCAGCCTCGGCCTCAGCGGCCGGAGCCTCTTCGGTTTCAGCAGCTTCGGTCTCTACAGCCTCGGTCTCAACAACCTCTTCCTCAGCAGCCGGGGCAGCCTTGGCAGCAGCAGCGGTTGCTTCAGCAACTACGGCCTGCTTCGGGGAAACCGGCTCGAGGACGAGCTCGATGACAGCCATGGGAGCGTTGTCGCCCTTACGGTTGCCGATCTTGGTGATACGGGTGTAGCCACCATCGCGGTTGGCAACGGCGCCGGCGATGTCGGTGAACAGCTCGTGGACGATGCCCTTGTCGCTGATCAGGCCGAGAACGCGGCGGCGGGAAGAGAGGTCGCCACGCTTGGCGAAGGTGACCAAACGCTCTGCGTACGGCTTCAGGCGCTTGGCCTTGGTGACCGTGGTGGTGATGCGCTTGTGCTCAAACAGAGCAGCTGCCAGGTTCGCGAGCATCAGGCGCTCGTGAGCCGGGCCGCCTCCGAGGCGCGGACCCTTAGTGGGGGTAGGCATAATAATTTCTCCTGTTGTGTAAGCCGGTCAGGTCCATCGCTGGGCCTGACGGCCAAGATCTGCTTTTTAGAGCTCGTCGTCGCTGAACGCGGCGTCGTCCTCTTCGATGGCTGCGGCGCGGGCTGCGAGATCGAAACCGGGAGGGGAGTCCTTGAGGGACAGACCCAGTTCCACGAGCTTTGCCTTGACCTCGTCAATGGACTTCGCACCGAAGTTACGGATGTCCATCAGGTCAGCCTCGGAGCGGGCAACGAGTTCACCCACGGTGTGGATGCCCTCACGCTTGAGGCAGTTGTAGGAACGGACGGTAAGGTCCAGATCCTCGATCGGCAGAGCCATGTCCGCTGCCAGGGCAGCGTCCGTCGGCGACGGGCCAATCTCGATACCTTCAGCTGCGGTGTTCAGCTCACGAGCCAGACCGAACAGTTCCACCAGGGTGGTGCCTGCAGAAGCAACGGCGTCGCGCGGAGCGATTGCCTGCTTGGTCTCGACGTCGACAATGAGCTTGTCGAAGTCAGTGCGCTGCTCAACACGGGTAGCTTCCACGCGGAAGGTTACCTTCATGACCGGCGAGTAGATCGAGTCAACCGGAATACGGCCGATCTCGGAGTCGCCGGACTTGTTCTGAGCTGCCGAAACGTAGCCACGGCCGCGCTCGATGGTCAGTTCGAGTTCGAACTTGCCCTTCGAGTTCAGAGTGGCAATGTGCAGATCCGGGTTGTGGAATTCGACGCCGGCCGGCGGAGCGATGTCCGCGGCGGTGACGACTCCGGGGCCCTGCTTGCGCAGGTAAGCAACAACCGGCTCGTCGTGCTCGGAGGAAACCGAAAGGTTCTTGATGTTCAGGATGATCTCGGTGACATCTTCCTTGACACCCGGAACCGTGGTGAACTCGTGCAGCACGCCATCGATCCGGATGCTGGTTACAGCGGCACCGGGGATGGAGGAGAGCAGGGTACGGCGGAGGGAGTTTCCGAGGGTGTAGCCGAAGCCCGGCTCCAGCGGTTCAATGATGAAACGGGAGCGGTTCTCGGATACAACTTCTTCAGACAGGGTGGGGCGCTGTGCAATGAGCACTTAGGTTTCCTTTCGGCGAGCATCCGCTATATGACGCAACACAGGTGGTGGAAATCGGCTTCGGTTTCCAGCCTGACCAGCCGGGCCATGCTTGTAGATGGTCTAAACCATGTACAGCAGGCCCGGCCGGTCAGACAGGGAATACCTAATTAGACGCGGCGGCGCTTCGGCGGGCGGCAACCGTTGTGGGCGCTGGGGGTGACGTCCTGGATGGAGCCAACCTCAAGGCCAGCAGCCTGAAGCGAACGGATTGCGGTTTCGCGTCCGGATCCCGGACCCTTGACGAATACGTCAACCTTGCGCAGACCGTGCTCCTGAGCGCGCTTTGCAGCAGCTTCAGCAGCCATCTGGGCAGCGAACGGGGTGGACTTACGGGAGCCCTTGAAGCCAACCTCACCGGCGGAAGCCCAGGAGATTACAGCACCGTTCGGGTCCGTGATGGACACGATGGTGTTGTTAAAGGTGCTCTTGATGTGCGCCTGGCCAAGCGCAATATTCTTCTTATCCTTGCGACGCGGCTTACGAACCGCTCCACGAGTCTTCGGGGGCATTGTTTCTCCTACAGAAAGTTATCGGGGGAAAACCAGGTCAATCCCGAGGGATTAACGTCCGGCCTTCTTCTTGCCGGCGACGGTGCGCTTCGGGCCCTTACGGGTACGAGCGTTGGTCTTCGTACGCTGTCCGCGTACGGGCAGGCCCTTGCGGTGGCGCAGGCCTTCGTAGCTGCCGATCTCAACCTTGCGGCGGATGTCAGCGGCTACCTCGCGGCGAAGGTCACCCTCAACCTTGTAGTTGCCTTCAATGTAGTCACGCAGCTGGACCAGCTCGGCGTCAGTCAGGTCCTTGACGCGAACGTCAGCGCTGATGCCGGTGGCAGCCAGGGTTTCGTGTGCACGGGTCTTGCCCACGCCGTAGATGTAAGTAAGCGCAATTTCCAACCGCTTTTCGCGGGGAATGTCTACGCCAGCGAGACGAGCCATAGTGGCGGTACTCCTTGAATAAACCGGAGGTCGTAGGCAGTACACCCACACGATCCGTGTGGCCCCAGCCTCCGACCGGGGGTACGTTGACCAGGCTCTGTAATGCAGTCCTGGCACAACTTGTGCTGCCTTTATTTACTTGCGTGGGCTAGCAACCCAGGTTTGCCCTTGCGGGCGCTGATTCCCTGAAGGGGAATTAGCCCTGGCGCTGCTTGTGGCGCGGGTTCTCGCAGATCACCATGACCCGGCCGTTACGGCGGATCACTTTGCACTTGTCGCAGATCTGCTTGACGCTCGGCTTGACCTTCATGGCGTTCCTTTGCGTGTTTTGCAGTTGATCTGCTGGAGCGGCTTGGCACTATTGCCTTGGGCCGCCCAGCAATTTACTTGTAGCGGTAGACGATACGACCACGTGTGAGGTCGTATGGGCTCAGCTCCACCACTACCCGGTCCTCGGGGAGGATTCGAATGTAGTGCTGACGCATCTTCCCAGAGATGTGTGCGAGAACGACGTGCTTGTTGGTGAGCTCAACACGAAACATCGCGTTGGGCAGCGCCTCAGTCACAACGCCCTCGATCTCAATGACCCCGTCCTTCTTGGCCATATCCTCCGCTAACTGTTGTTTGCCGCTGTCCTCCGGTTAGGCACCGAAAATCCAACGGACGTTTTTTGTTTGCTTGGCCCTCTTGGAACCACGACACTAAAAAGGGCGTGGCTGCACAGACAACCAACAAATAACTCTACGCCAATGGGGCCGGAAAGTTAAATCCGTCCATGGTAGCGCACGTACCGCCGCCCGTCACTCCCCTACGGTTCGGTAAGCAGGGAAGTCTCCTGCCGCCGTCGTGACACTTTCGGCTGCTTCAACACCGTCCAGGATCGCCAAACGCACGGCTTCGGCTGCGGCACTTTGGAGCGTTATGAGCGATACCTGCCGTGCCTGCTCAGTGCTGCGATCAAGCCCGACGGCGCCCGTCGCCAGAGCGAAAACGGTGTCACCGTCCGCCAAAGTATGGGACGGATCCAAGGCCCGCGCCAAGCCGGCATGTCCAGAACTGGCGGTGCGCTTGCACTCAGCAACATCAAGAACAGCATTCGTGGCGATCACGACGAGCGTGGTGTTGAGCCCCTGTGGCGGTGTCGCGAACGGCGCACCCGGCTGGTCCTGCGGGCCTGGAGCCCGGCGGCGCGCGTCTAAGGGAGGCACGACCGAGCGCGCAGAGGGCTGCAGGTCCGCAGGACGAAACACCGGCGTCCCGAGTGCGTTCACGACAGCAAGGGCTCCAACGATCACCCCACCGTCGAGCGTGATCGAGGATGTACCGACCCCACCTTTGTATTGCCCGCGCGCAATCACTGCGCCCGTGCCAGCACCGACGTTTCCGCGTTCGACGGCGGCATGGTCACCTGAGTCGAACGCTGCGGCGGCTGCCTGGTAACCCATGTCGGCGTCGGGCCGCGCTTTCACGTCACCACCGCGTCCGAGGTCGAAGATAGCCGCGGCCGGAACGATCGGCACCACAGTCCCGGGAACTGCAAAGCCCCGGCCCTGCTCCTCACACCAGAGTTGGGCACCAGTCGCTGAGGCCAGGCCAAAAGCACTGCCACCCGTCAGCACGATGGCGTCCACCTTGGATACCAAGGTCGTAGGATCAAGAGCGTCAGTTTCATGCGTACCAGGGCCTCCCCCGCGCACGTCCACCGATCCCACGGTTCCCACAGGCGGAAGGACGACTGTCACGCCGCTGAGCCACCCGTCGTCGTTCTTCTGAACGTGGCCTATACGGATGCCCGGCACATCGGTGATCGCATTCATGGCACCATTGTCCACCTCGCCGCAACGCACGGAGCCGACTGCTCCGCAGGCAGCGCGCGTCTAAGGGATGGGGACAGGCACGACGCCGAGCGGCGCCAACTGCTCGGCGCCTCCGTCCGGGGCGGACAGGACCCAGATGCCCTTTTCGTGCACAGCCACGGAGTGCTCCCACTGGCAGGAGCGCTTGCCGTCGGTGGTGACAACGGTCCAGTCATCGTCCAAGGTGGCGGTCTCTATGCCACCGCGCACCAGCATCGGTTCGATCGCGAGGCACAGCCCCGGGCGGATCTTCGGGCCGCGGTGAGTGGTGCGGTAATTCAGGACGTCCGGGGCCATGTGCATTTCCGAACCGATGCCGTGGCCCACGTAGTCCTCCAGGATGCCCAGGGGCTTACCGGGAGCGGAAGAAACGTAGTCATCAACGGCGTTTCCGATATCGCCCACGAACTTTCCCTTGGCCAGCGCAGCGATCCCTCGCCACATGGCGGCCTCGGTGACATCCGAGAGTCGCTGGTCCTCAGGATCTGCCGTGCCAACGATGACGGTGCGGGCGGAGTCCGAGTGCCATCCGTCAACGATGCAGCCGCCGTCGATGGAAATAATGTCGCCATCGTTGAGGACACGGTTCCCGGGGATACCGTGGACGACTTCCTCGTTGACCGATGTGCAGATGGTTGCGGGAAAGCCGTGGTAGCCAAGGAAGTTGGACTTGGCCCCCGCGTCATTCAGTACTGCCGCGAAGACGTCGTCGAGGTCCTTGGTGGTGACGCCTGCCTTGGCCGCCGCAACGGCAGCGTCAAGGGCACGACTGAGGACCAAACCGGCCTCGTGCATCTTGCGCATTTGCTCGTTGTTTTTGTATTCGATGCGGGGCTGACCGAACGCCATGTTCTCCTCTGGATGGTTTGCTGTAGGGGCCGATCAGGCCCAGTGCTCCAACCATTTTCCCGCATCGGAGAGCGTGGTCGAAATTGGTTCGATTCCCAGTTCTTCGCGGAGGCGGTCCAAACGGTAAGTTCTGTCCCGCCCGAGCTGGCTGACGGCATAGCGGGTGAGGCGTGGTGCCCGGCCGGAAACGAGGGCAACGGCCTCGGAAATACCGGCAAGAGCCATGGCAGCGGGCTCGGGGATGTACCTGATACCCACCCCGGCATGGCCAGTGACAGCAAGCACCTGCCTGAGCACCGTCCCGAGCTCCACAGGCTCCGCGTCGGCCACGTTGATAGCTCCATTGTTCCCCGACTGCGCAGCTGCCAGCGCTGCCTTTGTCAGGTTATCCACATGCGTGAGCTGATGACGAATACCGGCATGGCCCACGGTGAGAAGCCGTCCGTGGCGGATATTGCTGATCAGGCGCGGCAGCAGCGTCCGGTCCCCCGGTCCGTAAACTCCGTGTGGCCGAAGAACCACGGCATTGCGATGCCGTCGGGCCTCCATGTCGGCGAGCGCCTTGCTCCTTGCGTAGGCGTTGAGGTGGCGCACAGCCACGTCTTCTTCACCGCGGTTGGTACAGGCCTCCCACCACGGGTAAACGCTGGAACTGGAAATGTGCACCAGTCGTGTTGTTGGGTAGGCCTCAGCCACGGCACGGGTACCCAGCACATTCGTGCGGTAGAACGTGCGGGCGGCGCCCCAGTCCGCCACGTGCGCGGCGGCGTGGATCACCGCGTCCACGGCCAGCAATCGGCCAGGCGGCACACCATTTAGGTCCCAATACGTCAGGGCAGGGCCTTGGCGCCGTGCGAAACGAACAACTTCCCAGCCTTGGGCCTCGGCGGCAGTAGCGACTGCTCCCCCGATGAAACCGGTGGCCCCGGTAACCGCGATTTTCACTGCGCCCCGGCTTTGTCAGCGGACTTGCGGGCAAATGCACGTCGCAGTGCTTCCCGGTCCGGCTTTTTGTGGCGTCCGCTGTGGGGGATGGCATCCAGGATTTCGATGTGATCGGGGAGAGCGGATTCGTCAATCATCTCCGGGAGGACCTTGGTTAGCTTTGCCTTCAGCTGCGCCTCTGATTGCCCCTTTGCCCTTGGGTCTCCCTGCGCCTCTGATTTCGCCTGTGCAGGCACGACCGCCAGCCACACAGCTTCATCACCGATCCCGTCCGGAACCCCCACCATGACGGCCTGCTGAACTCCGGGCACGGAAGTGATCAGCGGTTCATACAGTGCTGGGTAGATGTTGGTCTTGCCACGGATGATCATGTCCTTCTTGCGTCCGATCATCACCAAGCGCGCGGGACCCGTTCCGGGGCCTCCCGGACCGTGGTCCAGCCGCACCAGGTCCCCGGTGGCGTGCTCAATCATGGCTTCTTCGCCCAGATATCCGTGGCACATGTTCGGTCCCCGGGCGTACAGTTCGTGGTCCTCCCCTACCCGGATACCGACGGCGGGTAGGGGCTCTCCGAGGAAATCGCCTTCGCCGCTGCCGTCCGGCGACGTGAATTGGGCCTCGGCGCCGGATGCGAAAGCCAGCTTCTCGCGGCCATCAGCGACGGCGATTGGCAGCAGCTCCGTCATGCCGTAGATGAGTTTGAACTCGACGCCGGGAAGCAGCGCCATTGCCCGTTTCAGGAAGGGAGCCAGCACCGGCGCGGCTCCAAGCATCACTGTCCGCAGCGTTCCGGGGAGCCTGACGCTGCCGTCCTCCACCGCATCCAGGATGGGCGCCAACTGGGAGGGCACAAGGAAAAGGTGCGTCGCGCCGTCGTACGAGTTCTCTTTGCCAGCCACCGGCCCAAGCTCGCGTGCCAAGCGAAGAGGATCAATGTGCGCGGAGAAGCCATAGCCGGGCATGGTCCAGTGCGCGCCGGCGATGAGTGCCGGCAAGCCCATCATCAGCTGCTCGGAGTGGATGCGATCGCCCTCGCCAAAGGTACAGCGCTGGTTGAGCTGCTCGAATCCTGCCCCAAGCGAACCCCGTGTATGTACTACGCCCTTGGGCGCACCGGTGGTCCCCGACGTAAAAATGATCACGGCTTCCTGCCCGGAGGAAGCCCCTGCAGAAGGCGGAACACTATCCCTATGAAGCGCCGGACTGGCGAGTCGCTTCACCGGCGTCGCGCCTCGGGGAACGCCAGGTAGCCAGGGGCCGGAATAGTAGTGCCGGACGTCCATGGCTCCGTAATCCGGCAGCAGCAATCCCCTCCGCCGGGCCAGCGTCCGCAGTGGGCTCCTGGTACTCACCGCGTACAGAAGGGACTCAGCGGCAGCCCACTGCGGGGCAGCCAGCCTGGCCCGATCATGGAAAAGCGATGGTCCGATTCCTGGATCGATGAACACCACAGAACCACCGGCCCGGACGGCCCCCAGGGCCAGGATGAACGCCGCTGGGCTGGGGCGGACTGAGAACAGCATTCGTTCACCGGCACCGAAGCCGTCATCATGGAGATGCCGGGCAGTAGCATCTATACCTTTGACCAGTTGCCGGTATGTGATGGTCCGTCCTGGTCGCAACCGGCCTGGGCGCCGTAGTCGCCCTGGAGCATGGTTCCAAGGGGAAAATCTGCCGGGCGCCGTGATCGCTGGGCTATCTGGCACGCGCCCAGCTGCGGCATGGACGGCCTCGATGAGATCGGCGCCGGACACCCTATCTTCCAACAATGCGTCATCAGGCATTGACCAGCTCCAACTTCCTGTAGCCGGGAATGAGCACACCCTTGCTCACTTGCCGGGACGAGACGACCCACGGATGTCGGGCATACCTGTCCAGGAGCAACGACAACGTCGCATTGATTTCGGCCATGGCCAATGGCATGCCGATGCAAAAATGCGGACCCGCTCCGAACCAAAGCTGACGCGCATGCGGCGGGGTGGGAATCCCAGGCTCGAATCCGCCGAGGCTTTTAGACGCGTGAACAGTCGATAGCAAAAGACGGTCTCCGGCCCGGACAGCGACTCCGCCAAGGGTGCAAGGAGAAACAGCATCCCGCAGCATCATCGGAGACGGCACAGTGAACCGTAATGCCTCGTTCACGGCCGAAGCAACACCGGACCGATCCTCAACGAGACCCGCAATGCGTCCGCTGTCAGCGAGCAGGGCAATCAGCCGTGGAACAAAGGACACCAACGTCTCTGTTCCCACCATCACGAACGCGCTGATGATGCCCATGGCTTCTTCCTCGGTCATGCCGAGTGCGCGCAGCCGCCCAGGAAACGTTTGGGGGTCGCTCTTCCGGTACGCTTCCCTCGCCGGTCCTGCCAAAACCCCGACGGCGGATCTTCCCTTCGCGACCTGCCTCACCGTCAGCGTGGGGCGCCCCAGACGGACGAGTGAAGAGATGGAAGACCCTAAATTGAAGAGTTCCCTGTTGGGCAACCGGCCAGGTGCATCATCCGGCACGCCCAGCAGCCTGGAGATGACTCCCCCAGCAAGCTCCTTGACGCAGTCCACCAGATCCACGTGGTCACCTGCGTCCAATCCGTGGTGTAAGCGGTTATGAAGCGCACCAGCGGCCGGCTCGACAATCGCCGCCACCGAGCCTGGAGTGAAGAGGTCGGCGAGCTTGCGCCGCAGTTCCCTGTGCTCCGTGCCATCCATGTTCACCAACGCCTTTGGCCCCACTACGGGAGTCCAGAGCGCACCCGAACCCGACGGTCCGTTCTTAATGAAACGCTGGCTATCCATGAGAACGTCACGCACCAAGGCGGCTTCGCTGACGAGGATCCCCAGGCCGGGCAAACGCATCACCGGCCGCATGCTGCCCAGCCCCCGGATCGCCGGGTACAGCAAAGGATGCGCCCCCAGCTGAACACGCTGTTCCCAGCGTTCGGCCTTGCTCATGACGCCGCCGGGCATCCTGCCGCTGGGAATCCTGCCGTTGGGAATCCCTCCGTTGGGAATCCCTCCGTTGGATATCACGGCGTCACCGGATGTCCACGTGCTCTGGGCGGTACCGGTGGTCCGCATACCAAGCCAGGGTGTTCTTCAAGCCCCAGGCTTTGACCCGCCGTGAGGAGCCGTACACCACAACATCCCGGCGCAACGCGTAATTGCGGGTCAGCTTTCGCACGCGGTTGGACAGTGCGCGGTCTTCATGGAGGTCTTCTATGCTGGTCCGCGGGAATCCACCGGAACGGTGATACATGTCTGCAGTGATCGCCATATTGCACCCTGGAAGCATCTGATAGGGACCCAAGTACCCGTCACCCTTATTGCCGGGGCGGATCCGGCCGAAGAAGGATGCGATCTCGACTGCGAGCAGCATCATCCTCCGCTCCCCGGAACTGATCCCTTCGTCCTTGCGGGGCACAAGCTGGCCGGCGATGAGTTCCAAACCGTCGTCGAACGCTTGAACAATTTTGGCGGTCCAATCCGGCGCAGCGAGGCAATCGGCATCCGTCCGGGCGAGCCACGTTGCGCCGTGCTCCACACCGAAGCGCATGCCCGTGTCTGCGGCCGCGCCCGTCCCCTTCTCGGCTTCATGCACAACCCTGATATCCATGTGGGGATGAGCCGCGGCGAACTCCGCCACGATCAAACAGCTGGCGTCCGTCGATCCATTGTCGACCACCACCACAGTGAAGTCCTGATGCTCTTGGGCCGCAAGAGAGTCCAGCGTCTGCCGGACCAGCTTCTCTTCGTTCAGCATGGGCACAGCGATGCACAGCGGCCGGGTAGGGGCTGTGCTTCCCAGATGGCGTTCCAGCGTCACAGCCGCACCACCGCCATGCCCAGGCTCACGCCGCCGGCGAGTCCCACCAAGGCCACGAGATCTCCTGGGCCGCAGCGTCCACTGTCCACTGCAAGTTTCAGTTGCAGGGGCAAACTAACGGAGGCCAAATTTCCGAAGTCCTCTACCGACGGAACCAGAAGCTCCCTCGGAACACCGGCACGGTCCGCAAAGATTTCCCGGTACGGTGCACTCACCTGGTGCACACAAACCACGGCGAAGTCCGTCCACTGCAGTTCCAGACGGTCCAATGTTTCGTCCAGGACACCGCAGCCCAGATCCAGAAACGCGTCCTTGAGCTTCTCCCCGTCCATGGTGAAATAGGTCGCTTCCGGATCCCGCGGATACGCAGATCCACCTGCAGCCAAGGTGCCGACCGACCAGTGGCTGCTGCGGGCAGTGAAGCCCAAGCCAAGAATGCCTCCCGGACCGACCTCCAGTCGGTTCGTCTCCAGTGGCGCTGAATCCGCAGGTTCGAGCAACACTGCCGCGCCGCCGTCGCTCATGGTGTAGCCGGGAAAGCTTGACGCGAAAGTATCAAAGTCCGGAACCCTCCAACGGACCGCCCGCGACGGCGACTCCCCCGTGACCACCAGGACCCTGGCATACCGGCCCGTGGCAATCAGGGCATCGCCCACCTCCAAGCCGTTCAGGAAACTGTTGCACGCATTCTTCACGTCCATCACAGGGCAGCCGAGTCCGAGCTTGGCGGCGGCCATGTGGCCCGTAGCCGGTTCCACCATGTCCTGGCTGGCGGACGCGAAGATGAGGAGGTCTATGTCCGGAGCTTGAAGCCCGCATTCAGCAAGGAGCTTTGCCGCTGCATTGGCCGCAAGGTCCGATGCTTGCTCGGAGTCGGCCATGACGCTCCGGGAACGGATGCCGGTAACACGGGAGATCAATCCCTTGGGCACCCGGAACCCCGGACTCGACTCACCAATACGGCGTTCGACGGCGGAAGTGTCCAGGCGCGCAGGTGGAAGATAGACCTCCAAACCTGCAATCCTGCTGTGTCCCGAAAGAGCTGTTTGCATGCGGTTCCCCCAAAAACTGCCGCGAAACGAAAAGGGTGTGTCCCGCACCAATGGTACGGGACACACCCTTTTGCTCCAGCGCCGATGATCCGGCTACGTGGAAAAGCCCTGCTAGACGGCCTTGGCCGACTCGATGGCGGTGAGGACGCGGTCGGTGACTTCGTCGATGCCGCCGATTCCATCCACCTGCGTCAGGATGCCGCGCTCGGCATACTTGGCAACAACGGCCTCAGTCTGCTCGTGGTAGAGGTCAAGCCGGTGACGGATGACGGCCTCATTGTCGTCAGAGCGCCCGGTTTCCTTCGCACGGCCCAGGAGGCGGGACACCAGTTCTTCGTCGTCGGCAGTCAGCTGGAGCACGACGTCGAGCTCCTGCTCGCCTTCAGCGAGGATCTGGTCGAGGTAGTCAACCTGCGCGGTGGTGCGCGGGTAACCATCCAGAAGGAAGCCATTCTCGACGTCGCTCTGGCTCAGGCGGTCGCGAACCATGTTGTTCGTGACACTGTCCGGAACGAAGTCCCCTGCGTCCATGTATTTCTTGGCTTCGATGCCCAAAGGGGTTTCGCCCTTTACATTGGCACGGAAGATGTCGCCGGTGGAGATGGCGACTACGCCGAGGCGCTCGGAAATCCGCTCAGCCTGCGTACCCTTACCCGAACCGGGAGGTCCAATGATCAGCATTCTCGTCATCGCAAAAGCCCTTCGTAGTGACGTTGTTGTAGCTGCGCATCAATCTGCTTGACGGTTTCCAGACCGACACCCACCATGATCAGGATTGACGTGCCACCGAACGGGAAGTTCTGGTTGGCGTTGATCAGGACGAGTGCAACCAGCGGAATCAACGCCACGAAGCCCAGGTAGAAGGCTCCAGGCAAGGTGATCCTGGAAAGCACGTACTGCAGGTAGTCCGCGGTCGGTTTACCCGCCCGGATGCCCGGAATGAACCCGCCGTACTTCTTCATGTTGTCCGACACTTCTTCAGGGTTGAAGGTGATGGCCACGTAGAAGTAGGTGAAGAACACGATCATGGCGAAGTAGAGCGCCATGTAGATGGGGTGGTCGCCACGGGTGAGGTTGTTGTTGATCCACTCAACCCACGGCGCCAGCTGCTCCCCTGCCTTCGGCTGGTTGAACTGCGCAATCAGGCCCGGCAGGTACAGCATGGAGGAAGCGAAGATGACGGGCACGACGCCGGCCATGTTCACCTTGATGGGGATGTAGGTGCTTGTGCCACCGACGGTGCGGCGTCCGATCATGCGCTTGGCGTACTGGACGGGAACCCGGCGCTGGGACTGCTCCACGAAGACCACCAGGGCCACCGTGAGCAAGCCGATTGCCAGGACGATGAAGAACGTTCCCGGTCCCTTCGTCTCCCAAATGGAACCAAGCGAACGCGGGAAGCCTGCAGCAATGGAGGTGAAGATGAGCAGTGACATTCCGTTGCCCACGCCCTTCTCCGTAACGAGCTCGCCCATCCACATGATGAGGCCCGTACCGGCCGTCAGCGTGATGATGATGAGCAGCGTCGTAATGATGCTGTCATCAGGAATGATCGGGAGGTTACAACCCGGAAGAAGCTGGCCGGACCGCGCCAAGGACACCAGGGTGGTGGCGTTCAAGAGTCCGAGCGCGATGGTGAGGTACCGGGTGTACTGGGTCAACTTCGACTGGCCCGAGGAGCCCTCTTCGTAGAGCTGCTGGAACCGGGGAATGACCACCCGAAGCAGCTGAACGATGATGCTCGACGTGATGTAGGGCATGATGCCCAGTGCAAAGATCGAGACCTGCAGCAACGCGCCGCCGCTGAACAAGTTAACCAGCTGGTAAATGCCCTGCGAGGTGTCACCGTTGTTCAAGCATTGCTGGACATTCTGGTAGTTCACACCAGGCGAGGGGATGAAAGCTCCCAAGCGGAAGATTGTGATGATTCCCAGCGTGAACAACAACTTGCGTCGCAAATCAGGCGTCCGAAACGCCCGGCCGAATGCGCTTAGCAAGCGTCCTCCTGAGTAGAAAGTACAAGGATGTGGATGGGCTCAATGAAACCCAACAACCGAGTCTAGCTGCTTGTGACGCCGTCGTAATAATCGAGAGTCCACTTTCACGCAAAAAATCCCGGTATACGGGGCCGAAGCCCCGCATACCGGGATCTTTTTTACAACGGGGATCAGCCCCACTGGCTCTTAGAGAGCAGTGGTGCTTCCACCTGCTGCAGCAATCTTTTCAGCAGCGCTGGAAGAGAAAGCGTGGGCGGTGACGTCAACCTTGACGGTGATGTCGCCAGTGCCCAGGACCTTGACGGGTTGGTTCTTGCGAACGGCACCCTTCTCAACCAGGGACTCAACGGTGACAGCGCCACCTTCCGGGAACAGCTCGTTGAGCTTGTCCAGGTTCACAACCTGGAACTCAACCCGGAACGGGTTCTTGAAGCCGCGCAGCTTCGGCAGGCGCATGTGCAGCGGCAGCTGGCCGCCGGCAAAGCCAGCCTTTACCTGGTAGCGGGCCTTCGTACCCTTGGTACCGCGACCAGCGGTCTTACCCTTGGAGCCTTCACCACGACCAACACGGGTCTTGGTGGTCTTGGCACCCGGGGCGGGACGCAGGTGGTGGACCTTCAGAGCGTTCTGCTTCTCGGCAGCCTCTGCAGCGGTCTTGTTCTCGGCCATTACTTCGCCTCCTCTACATTCACGAGGTGCGGAACCGTGTTGAGCATTCCAACGGTCACGGCGTCGGCGTCACGGACAACGGTGTGTCCGATGCGCTTCAGGCCGAGGGACCGGAGGGTAGCCTTCTGGTTCTGCTTGGCGCCGATGACGCCCTTGATCTGGGTGATCTCCAACTTGGCGTCGGAGGGAGTCAGGTTCTTAGCCATGACTAAACACCTGCCTTCTGGTTCTGGAGCGCGCGCACCAGAGCAGCAGGAGCAACCTCGTCCAGCGGCAGGCCACGGCGGGCAGCCACGGAAGCGGGCTCTTCGAGCTGCTTCAGAGCGGCAACGGTCGCGTGAACGATGTTGATCGCGTTGGAGGAACCGAGCGACTTGGAGAGGATGTCGTGGATACCCACGCACTCCAGTACCGCGCGGACCGGACCACCGGCGATAACACCGGTACCGGCGGAAGCCGGACGCAGCAGGACAACGCCTGCAGCAGCCTCACCCTGCACACGGTGCGGGATGGTGTTGCCAACGCGGGGAACGCGGAAGAAGGACTTCTTGGCCTCTTCAACGCCCTTTGCGATAGCAGCGGGAACTTCCTTGGCCTTGCCGTAGCCGACGCCAACCATGCCGTTGCCGTCACCGACGACGACGAGTGCGGTGAAGCTGAAGCGACGACCACCCTTGACGACCTTGGCAACGCGGTTGATGGTTACAACGCGCTCTACGAACTGGCTCTTCTCGGCTTCGCGACCGCCGTCGCGGCCACCACGGCCACCACGGTCGCCGCGGCCCTGGCCACGCTCGCCGCGCTCGCCACGACGTCCGCCGCGGCGGTCATCGGTAGCGGGTGCGGTCTCAGTTGCTTCAGCAGCTACAGCTTCAGTCACCTGAATGTCCTTTTCGTTATTTTCAACGGTCACAGTGCCAGCCCACCTTCGCGAGCACCGTCAGCGACGGCGGCGATGCGGCCGTGGTACTTGTTACCGCCACGGTCGAAGACAACAGCTTCGACGCCTGCAGCCTTGGCACGCTCGGCAACGAGCTCGCCGACGCGCTTGGCCTTGGCAGTCTTGTCTCCGTCGAGTGCGCGAAGGTCAGCTTCCAGGGTGGAAGCGTAAGCCACGGTTACACCCTTGCTGTCATCGACAACCTGGACGAAGATGTGACGGGCCGAACGGTTGACGACCAGACGAGGACGTACAGCCGTACCGGTGATGCGCTTGCGGATACGAAGCTGGCGACGGCTGCGTGCAGCAGACTTGCTCTTGTTCGTACGCTTCTTGTTAATTGCGATGGCCATGGTTTACTTACCAGCCTTTCCGACCTTGCGGCGGATGACTTCGCCGGCGTAACGGACACCCTTGCCCTTGTAGGGGTCAGGCTTGCGCAGCTTGCGAATGTTGGCAGCAACCTCGCCGACCTGCTGCTTGTTGATACCCGCAACAGAGAGCTTGGTCGGACCCTCTACTACGAAGGTGATGCCTTCGGGTGCCGAGACGTTAACCGGGTGGCTGAAGCCAAGAGCGAACTCCAGGTCAGAACCCTTTGCCTGAACGCGGTAACCAGTACCAACGATTTCAAGCTTCTTCTCGTAGCCCTCGGTAACGCCCTGGATCATGTTGGCGATCAGGGTGCGGGTCAGGCCGTGCAGCGAACGCGAGTTGCGCTCGTCGTTCGGGCGGGTGACCGTGAGAGTGTTCTCTTCCAGGGAAACCTCGATCGGGCTGGCTACAGTGTGGCTCAGCTCTCCCTTGGAACCCTTGACGCTGATGACGGAGCCATCGAGCTTGACCTCAACTCCGGCAGGAACGGTGATGGGGAGACGTCCAATACGTGACATTATTCTCTTCCTTTCCCGTTACCAGACGTACGCGAGGACTTCGCCGCCCACGCCCTTCTTGCCGGCCTGCTTGTCAGTCAGGAGGCCGGAAGAGGTGGACAGGATAGCGATACCCAGGCCACCCAGCACGTGCGGCAGGTTGGTGGACTTCGCGTAAACGCGGAGGCCCGGCTTGGAGATGCGGCGGACGCCAGCGATGGAACGCTCGCGGTTCGGACCGAACTTCAGGTCGATGGTCAGCTTCTTGCCAACCTCGGCGTCTTCTTCCTTCCAGCCGGCAATGTAGCCTTCTGCCTTCAGGATGTCAGCAACGCGTGCCTTCAGCTTGCTGTACGGCATGGTCACGGTGTCGTGGTATGCCGAGTTTGCATTGCGCAGACGCGTGAGCATGTCTGCGACAGGATCTGTCATAGTCATTTGGGCTATAGCCCTTCCTCATAACGGTTTCCGCTGCGCCTGCTCTTGCGAGCCTGCGCTGCCGGACCTGTTACGTAGTTAGTTTTCGGTCTTGAACGGGAAACCAAGCGCCTTGAGCAGCGCGCGGCCTTCGTCGTCGGTCTTGGCGGTGGTGACGACCGTGATGTCCATACCGCGAACGCGGTCGATGGAGTCCTGGTCGATTTCGTGGAACATAACCTGCTCGGTCAGACCGAAGGTGTAGTTGCCGTTGCCATCGAACTGCTTGCCGTTGAGGCCGCGGAAGTCACGGATACGCGGCAGAGCCAGCGAAACCAGACGGTCCACGAATTCCCACATGCGGTCTCCACGCAGGGTTGCGTGTGCACCGATCGGCATGCCTTCGCGCAGCTTGAACTGTGCGATCGACTTGCGGGCCTTGGTTACCTGCGGCTTCTGGCCGGTGATCAGGGTGAGGTCGCGGACAGCGCCGTCGATCAGCTTGGAGTCCTTGGCGGCATCTCCAACACCCATGTTCACAACAACCTTCACCAGGCGGGGAACCTGGTTCACGTTCGCATAGCTGAACTCGTCCTGCAGGGACTTCTTGATGGTCTCTGCATACTTCGTCTTCAGACGCGGAACGATCTTTACTGGAGTCTCGAGAGTCTCAGTCATTAGATGTCCTTCCCGGTGGCCTTGGACACGCGGATACGGACGGTCTTGGTAGCGCCATCCTTCTCAACGGTGTCGAGACGGAAACCAACACGGGTCGGCTTCTTGGTCGACGGGTCAACCAGAGCAACGTTGGAAACGTGGATCGGAGCCTCAACGACCTCGATGCCACCGGTCTTGGTGCCGCGCTGCGACTGACCGACCTTGGTGTGCTTGGTGACGCGGTTGATTCCCTCTACCAGCACGCGGTTGGTGTCCGGGAATACGCGCAGGACCTTGCCCTGCTTGCCGCGGTCGCCGCCACGTTCCTGCTTGGCGCCGGTGATGACCTGAACGAGGTCACCCTTTTTGATCTTAGCCATGGACTAAAGCACCTCCGGGGCCAGCGAAACGATCTTCATGAACTTCTTGTCGCGAAGTTCACGACCAACCGGGCCGAAGATACGGGTACCGCGGGGGTCACCGTCGTTCTTCAGGATCACAGCTGCGTTTTCGTCAAACTTGATGTAGGAACCATCCGCACGGCGGCGTTCCTTCTTGGTACGAACGATGACAGCCTTGACGACGTCACCCTTCTTTACGTTGCCGCCAGGGATAGCGTCCTTGACGGTAGCGACGATGACGTCGCCAATGCCTGCGTAGCGACGACCGGATCCACCGAGAACGCGAATGGTAAGGATTTCCTTAGCACCCGTGTTGTCGGCGACCTTGAGTCGCGACTCCTGCTGAATCAATTTTTACTCCTTGCGTCGCGCCGGTTCTCAGACCGAAATCATGCATACGGAATGAGCCTTGCGGAACGGTTGATCGGGGTGTCTCTTGACCTGCCTGGATTTTGCCAGAACAGGCCTAAACGCCCGTGCCACGAGCATCAGCTTCCCTTGCAGAAAACTCTGCGCGGGGCAGTATGCAGCGGCACGATTGTTTACGAGGTAGTCGATGACGCACAAATGGCGCCATACAAACTCAATATCCTAGCATGTTTCGCTGGTCTTTCCGAAACGTGCTGGGAACGCGGAAGGGCCCGCGTTCCTTGCAGAACGCGGACCCTTCCACTGAATCCCAACCGGGCAAGCCCGGCGTCGGATTTACTTGGCCTTTTCGAGGATCTCCACCAGGCGCCACCGCTTGGTAGCGGACAGCGGGCGGGTCTCAGAGATGAGAACGAGGTCGCCGATGCCGGCGGTGTTCTCTTCGTCGTGAGCCTTGACCTTCGAAGTGCGGCGAATAACCTTGCCGTACAGAGCGTGCTTCACGCGGTCTTCAACCTGAACAACGATGGTCTTTTCCATCTTGTCAGAGACAACGTAGCCGCGACGCGTCTTACGGTAACCGCGCTGTTCAGCGCTGGCTGCTGCTTCCGTCACAGTTTCCTTCTCGCTCACTTGGCGTCCTCTCCAGCTTCAGCTTCGGCTGTTTCAGCCTTGGCAGCCTTCTTGGACTTCTTTTCTTCCTTGGCTTCCACAACCGGTGCGGCAACCTCGGCACGAATGCCCAGCTCGCGCTCACGCAGAACGGTGTAGATGCGTGCGATGTCCTTCTTTACCGCACGCAGGCGACCGTGGTTCTCCAGCTGACCGGTGGCGGACTGGAAACGCAGGTTGAACAGCTCTTCCTTGGACTTGCGGAGTTCTTCAACGAGACGCTCGTTGTCGAAACCGTCCAGCTGTGCGGGTGCGAGATCCTTCGACCCTACTGCCATTTCTATTCACCACCTTCGCGACGCACAATGCGTGCCTTCAACGGGAGCTTGTGGATTGCCAGGCGCAGGGCCTCGCGAGCTACCTCTTCATTGACACCGGAGAGTTCGAAGAGAACCCGGCCCGGCTTGACGTTTGCGACCCACCATTCCGGAGAACCTTTACCGGAACCCATACGGGTTTCAGCAGGCTTCTTCGTCAGCGGACGGTCCGGGTAAATGTTGATCCAGACCTTACCGCCACGCTTGATGTGGCGGGTCATCGCGATACGGGCGGACTCGATCTGACGGTTCGTCACGTATGCCGGGCTCAGGGCCTGGATACCGTACTCACCGAAGCTGACCTTGGTGCCACCCGTTGCAGCGCCGGAACGACCCGGGTGGTGCTGCTTACGGTGCTTGACTCGACGTGGGATAAGCATTTAAGCCTCTCCTCCTTCTGCTGCCGGAGCAGCAGCTTCAGCGGCCGGAGCCTCTGCAGCAACCGGTGCTGCGTCAGCGGCCGGGCGGTCGTTACGACGACGGCGGTCGCCACCCGGGCGGCCCGGACGGTCTCCTGCGCGGCCACGGGACGGAGCAGCAGCTGCCTGCTGAGCCAGTTCCTTGGCGGTTACGTCACCCTTGTAGATCCAAACCTTCACACCGATGCGGCCGAAGGTGGTCTTGGCTTCGTAGAAGCCGTAGTCGATGTTCGCGCGGAGGGTGTGCAGGGGCACACGGCCTTCGCGGTAGAACTCCGAGCGGGACATTTCTGCGCCACCCAGACGACCCGAGCAAGCAACACGGATACCCTTGGCACCCGCACGCTGTGCGGACTGCATGGCCTTCTTCATCGCACGGCGGAAAGCCACGCGGGAAGTCAGCTGCTCAGCGATGCCCTGGGCAACAAGCTGTGCTTCCATCTCGGGGTTCTTGACCTCGAGGATGTTCAGCTGAACCTGCTTGCCAGTGAGCTTTTCGAGCTCGCCGCGGATGCGGTCTGCTTCGGCGCCACGGCGACCGATAACGATACCCGGGCGTGCCGTGTGGATATCCACGCGGACACGGTCACGGGTGCGCTCGATCTCAACCTTGGCGATGCCGGCGCGCTCCATGCCAGTGGACATGAGCTGACGGATCTTGATGTCCTCGCGGACGAAGTCCTTGTAGCGCTGTCCGGCCTTGTTGCTGTCAGCAAACCAGTGCGAAACGTGGTCGGTGGTGATGCCGAGTCGGAACCCGTGCGGGTTTACTTTCTGTCCCACTTAGCGAGCCTCCTCTTTCTCCGGGGTTGCGACGACCACGGTGATGTGGCTGGTCCGCTTCCTAATGCGGTAGGCGCGGCCTTGGGCACGCGGCTGGAACCGCTTCATGGTCGGGCCTTCATCAACGAATGCTTCGCTGACGAACAGGTCGCTGTCGTCGAATGCAACGCCGTCACGGTCCGCGAGGACACGTGCGTTGGCCATTGCCGACTGAAGTACCTTGAATACCGGCTCCGAAGCTGCCTGGGGGGCAAACTTCAGAATTGCCAGAGCCTCATTCGCTTGCTTACCACGAACAAGGTTGACGACGCGCCGGGCCTTCATAGGCGTTACGCGGATGTGACGCGCAATAGCCTTGGCTTCCATTGCTTTCCTTCTCTCGTCTAAGACGTAAAGTCAGGCGCCTAGCGGCGCTTGCCCTTACGGTCGTCCTTAACATGGCCGCGGAATGTCCGCGTGGGAGCGAATTCGCCGAGCTTGTGCCCGACCATCGACTCAGTGACAAACACCGGAATGTGCTTGCGTCCGTCGTGTACGGCGATCGTGTGCCCGAGCATGTCGGGGATGATCATCGAACGGCGGGACCAGGTCTTGATGACGTTCTTGGTGCCCTTATCGTTTTCCCGTGCGACCTTCACAAAGAGGTGCTGGTCAACGAAAGGACCTTTTTTCAGGCTGCGTGGCATGTGTCCAGGCTCCTATCGCTTGTTCTTGCCAGTACGGCGGCGACGAACAATAAGCTTGTCGCTCTCTTTGTTCGGACGGCGGGTACGGCCCTCGGGCTTGCCGTTCGGGTTAACCGGGTGACGTCCACCGGAAGTCTTACCTTCACCACCACCGTGCGGGTGGTCAACCGGGTTCATGGCTACACCACGGACGGTCGGGCGAACGCCCTTCCAGCGCATACGGCCGGCCTTGCCCCAGTTGATGTTCGACTGCTCGGCGTTGCCGACCTCGCCGACGGTTGCGCGGCAGCGCACGTCAACGTTGCGGATTTCGCCGGAGGGCAGACGCAGCTGGGCGAAGCGGCCTTCCTTGGCAACGAGCTGTACCGAAGCACCAGCGGAACGTGCCATCTTGGCGCCGCCACCCGGACGCAGTTCAACTGCGTGGATAACGGTACCAACCGGGATGTTGCGCAGCGGCAGGTTGTTGCCCGGCTTGATGTCAGCGTCGGGACCAGCCTCGACGAAGTCACCCTGGGACAGCTTGTTAGGAGCGATGATGTAACGCTTGGTGCCATCAACGTAGTGCAGGAGTGCGATGCGAGCCGTGCGGTTCGGGTCGTACTCGATTTCGGCAACGCGGGCGTTGATGCCGTCCTTGTCGTGACGACGGAAGTCGATCAGACGGTACTGGCGCTTGTGCCCACCACCCTTGTGACGGGTGGTGATCTTACCGGAGTTGTTACGGCCGCCAGTCTTGTGCAGCGGACGCAGCAACGACTTTTCCGGAGTCGATCGCGTGATTTCAGCAAAGTCGGCTACGCTCGAGCCACGACGGCCCGGGGTAGTCGGCTTGTATTTACGGATTCCCATAATTTATTTCCTCGTTAAAGTGGTCTCCGCTACGCGAGCGGACCGCCGAAGATGTCGATTGTGCCTTCTTTGAGGGTGACAATTGCACGCTTGGTGCTCTTGCGCTGTCCCCAGCCGAATTTGGTGCGCTTGCGCTTACCGGCACGGTTGATGGTGTTGATCGAGTCAACTTTGACCGAGAAGATCTTCTCAACGGCCAATTTGATCTCGGTCTTGTTCGAGCGAGGGTCCACCAGGAAGGTGTACTTGCCTTCGTCGATCAGACCGTAGCTCTTTTCCGATACGACGGGTGCAAGCACGACGTCGCGCGGGTCCTTGATGGTGGTTACGCTCACTTGGAGGCCTCCTCGTTCTTAGCCTTGTCAGCGACGAACGCCTCGAAAGCAGCCTTGGTGAAGACCACGTCGTCGGAAACGAGAACGTCGTAGGTGTTCAGCTGGTCTGCGTACAGAACGTGAACATCTGCGAGGTTGCGCACGGAGAGTGCAGCGACGTCGTTGGCGCGCTCGATAACAACGAGCAGGTTCTTGCGCTCGGAGACTGCACGCAGCGAAGCCAGTGCTTCCTTGGCGGACGGCTTGGAGCCGGCTACCAGTTCAGCGATGACGTGGATGCGACCGTTGCGGGCGCGGTCAGACAGGGCGCCGCGGAGAGCAGCAGCCTTCATCTTCTTGGGGGTGCGCTGGCTGTAGTCACGAGGGGTCGGACCGTGGACAACGCCACCGCCGGTCATGTGAGGAGCACGGATGGAACCCTGACGGGCGCGGCCGGTGCCCTTCTGCTTGAACGGCTTGCGACCTGCACCGGAAACCTCGGCGCGGGTCTTCGTCTTGTGGGTACCCTGGCGGGCAGCAGCGAGCTGTGCGACGACGACCTGGTGCAGCAGCGGCACGTTGGTCTGGACGTCGAAGATCTCTGCAGGCAGGTCTACCTTGACAGTGCTAGTCATCTAACTAGGCTCCCTTCACGGCGGTGCGTACGAGTACGACCTGGCCGCGGGCACCGGGGACGGCACCCTTGATAAGGAGCAGCGACTTCTCAACGTCAACAGCGTGAACCGTGAGGTTCAGCGTCGTGTGACGCTCGGCGCCCATGCGGCCGGCCATTTTCAGGCCCTTGAAGACGCGGCTCGGGGTGGATGCGCCACCGATGGAGCCAGGCTTACGGTGGTTCTTGTGGGCACCGTGGGAAGCGCCAACGCCGTGGAAGCCGTGACGCTTCATAACACCGGCGAAGCCCTTACCCTTGGAGGTGCCGACGACGTCGATCTTCTGGCCGGCTTCGAAGATCTCAACAGAGAGCTCCTGGCCCAGCTCGTAGGATGCGGCGTCTGCGGTACGCAGTTCGACAACGTGGCGGCGAGGAGTTACGCCTGCCTTTTCAAAGTGACCAGCCAGCGGCTTGGTTACCTTGCGGGGGTCGATCTGGCCGTAGCCGATCTGGACGGCGACGTAGCCATCTACCTCTGCATTGCGCAGCTGGGTGATGACGTTGGAGTCAGCCTGGACGACAGTTACCGGGATGAGCTTGTTGTTCTCGTCCCAGACCTGGGTCATGCCGAGCTTCGTGCCCAGCAGGCCCTTTACGTTACGGGTTGCGGTCATAGTCTCTCAGCACCTCCCTAGAGCTTGATTTCGATGTTCACGTCTGCAGGCAGGTCGAGACGCATAAGCGAGTCAACAGCCTTCGGCGTGGGGTCGATGATGTCGATCAGACGCTTGTGAGTACGCATTTCGAAGTGCTCACGGCTGTCCTTGTACTTGTGCGGAGAGCGGATAACGCAGTACACGTTCTTCTCCGTCGGAAGCGGCACCGGGCCGACTACCGTTGCGCCTGCGCGCGTGACCGTCTCAACGATCTTCCGCGCTGAAACATCAATGACCTCGTGGTCATATGACTTCAGCCGGATGCGGATTTTTTGTCCCGCCATGTCGCCTGACTCTCTTTCAGCTAGTGCTGCTCTAGTTAGGGCTGCTCTGTTTACTTACCTGTTGGCGTGGCCGCCGAAGCGTTTGAGGTTTTACCACCACACGCCGCACAAGCTGAATCCGGATCATTCCGGGTTCCTCAACCTGCCGGCGCACCGACCCCCGCGGTCGGGCGTGTCGCGATTTTCACGCAAACTCGACCGCATTCCATGGGGTTCAGGGTTATGTTTGGGCTTCAGCCTGGACCCTGACACCCGGCATTATCCGGATCGGGACACGAAGAAGCGCTTGAACAACTCATCCAGTATGGCGGAAATAAAGGCCAAAGGCCAATCGGGGCCCGGGCGGGCATTGCCACAGCCGCCACGCGCTGTGGATGATAGTGGAATGACCGCCCAGGATACGGGTTCCGTGGAAGATCTGGCCGCGCGCCTACGTCCGGGGTTCACGCTGGGAGTGGCGGCCGCCGCCTTCCAGATTGAAGGTTCTGTGACCGCTGATGGGCGGGGACCTTCGGGCTGGGATGCATTCGCGCAGAAGCCGGGAGCAATCGTCGACGCCGACTCCCCCACCATAGCCTGCGATCACTACAACCGCGCCAACGAAGATATCACCCTGATGCAGGAACTCGGCATCGATTCGTACCGCTTCTCCCTTTCCTGGCCCAGGATCCAGCCCGGCGGCAAGGGCGGAATCAACCAGCGTGGGCTGGACTTTTACGATCGCCTGATCGACAAACTCCTTGCTGCCGGTATCTCGCCCATGGCAACCCTGTTCCATTGGGATACTCCTCTGGAACTTGAACACGCGGGCGGCTGGATGAATCGGGATACAGCGGAACGCTTTGCCGTCTATTGCAGCGCCGCAGCGGAGCGCTTTGGGGACCGCGTGGAGCACTGGGTCACCATGAACGAACCGGTTTCCGTCACGCTCCAGGGCTATGCCTTGGGCGTCCACGCACCCGGGCGCCAGTTGTTGTTCGATGCCTTGCCGGCCGCCCATCACCAACTGCTGGGTCATGGGTTGGCAGTGCGCGCCCTGCGTGAAGCCGGGGTGAAGGGGCAGATCGGCATCTCCAACATGCACTCCCCCGTCCGCCCAGCGAGCAACAGCCTCTCTGACCGCTTGATGGCCCAGTCCTTCGATCTGCTCCTCAATCGCATATATGCCGACGCCGTCCTGCTGGGCCAGTACCCCAGACCACCTTTGCCCATGAAACCCTGGTTCCGGTCATTGGGAACCATCAGGGATGGTGACCTTGAGCTGATCAGCCAGCCCCTGGACTTCTACGGGCTCAATTACTACTACCCGATCAAGGTTGCTGCAGGGCGAGGACCGGCGGAGATCCCCACAGGCACGGCCGTCGAAATGACGAAAGTGCCATTCCACCTGGCCGCCTACCAGGAGTACGACACCACTGGATTCGGCTGGCCGGTGGCGCCGGAGCATTTGGCAGTACTGCTCCGCGAGATGAAGGACCGCTACGGCGACGCCCTTCCACCGGTCTATATCACCGAAGGAGGGGCCAGTTTCCCCGAGCCTTCGCACGTGGAGGGGCCTATACAGGACCATAACCGGATCAGTTACCTGGCGGAGCATCTTGGCCACGCGCTGACTGCTACAGGACCCGGCGGTATCGCCGAGGACGTCGAACTCCGCGGTTACTACGTGTGGACGCTACTGGACAATTTCGAGTGGGCGGCAGGTTACTCGCAACGCTTTGGCTTGGTGCATGTGGACTTCGACACCTTGGAGCGCACACCCAAAGACTCGTTTTACTGGTATCGGGCACTGGGGCGTGCACGCCACCGGCAACACTAACCCACGTGGGTTAACTGCCGATCTGGCTACTTGTTTTTGTTGGCGCGGTTGATGCGCTT
The DNA here is from genome assembly GCA_050627125.1 of Arthrobacter sp. 21a14. Classification (GTDB taxonomy): domain Bacteria; phylum Actinomycetota; class Actinomycetes; order Actinomycetales; family Micrococcaceae; genus Arthrobacter. Next base: position 4,465,649 of record CP192487.1, read on the forward strand.
GGCGCGCTCAATTTCATTGCGGAAGTACTTGCGACCCCACAGCACTCCGCCGCCGATCACTGCGATGATGGCAAGGAAAATCAGCAATTCCATGGTGCTCCTCTCATTGGGTTCAACGTTAGCGGATTCCATTCCGGCTGGATGCCGCTGAGGGTTCTGGTGTTGGATTGTTGCCCTCGGCTGCCGGCGGTTTTCGGTTCAGCCGCCATACTGCCAACACGATCAGGGCCAAGGCGACGAGTGCCAGCATCGCGAATGCGTAACTGCGCAGCGCCCACATGATGCTGGCTGCCACGCCCGCAGCGCCCCACCACACGAACATTCGCTCAGCCAGGAGGAGTCCGGCCACCAGGAGCACCACATGAGCCACGAGGACGTATATCTGCTGGGACGATGTTCCCACGAAACTTGTCCCCACAGCTGTCAAGGACAGCAGCCCTGCTGCGAGGGCAAGCCGCAATCGTCCCTCGGAACGTTGCCGGCCCATATAGCGCACCCCTGCCATAACCGCGCCGGCAACAACGTACCATTGTGCCGCCCAGAACCATTCAGGCGAGCCGCCATCCACAAACAGCAGCGCCCGCTGGAACCCCGCGAGGGTTGCCAGGGCAGCGATTTCTCCGGCCAGCCACTTGCCGTTCGTGACCTCGATAACCACCAACACTCCGGAAACCAGGATCAGGACCGCCCCCACCAACGAAGTCTGGTCCCGTGCCAGGCCGGCGGCAGCAGCTATGACAAGCCCCGTGATCGAAGTTATCGCCAGGGCGTTGCGCCGCCAGGGTTGTGAGGCGATGAAGGGGCCGCCAAGTCTGCGGACCACATACATGGCTGCCCCGGTTCCAGCTGCGCCTAGCAACCATGGCAGGAAGGAATCCCAGGCAGTCAGCTCCCGGTCATTCAGTAAACCGTCGACGGCGGTCACGGCACCAACCAGCGCGGCGGGCGCCGCAGCGGCATAGAGGGAGGGCATCCCCTCAAAGTGCGAGGCAGCGAACAGCACCAAAGCCAGAACCAGTACGGCAAAACCGCTGAGCGACAGTGACGTCGTCACAGCCAACAAGCCGCCGGTAGTGGTGAACGTGAGTGCCGAAATCAACCACAACCACCGTTCGGCCATATCTGCGGCTGAACCCTCGCCAGTCATGACCGGCCCCGCGTTCACGGGCGGGAAAACTGCCCTTGCAACGATGGCAGCCACTGCCAGCGCCAGCATCACCCATGGCACTTGATACTTGTCCAGCAACGGCTGATACAGCCAGGTACCTGATGGGAAGCCCAAGGACGGTCCCGCCACGATCACTCCTGCCGTGAGTCCAGCGATCCCGAAGTACTGCGCTCCCCGGGCACCAAAAGTGCGCCACGCGATCGCGGCCGCTACCGGCACGAATGCCAACTCGGCGAGGAGCACCCAACGGCCACCGCCGTCGTAATCTGCTGCGAGCAAGTAAGCCACTGGGAGAAGAAACTGTGCGCCTGGAATTGCCCAAACCAGTGCCTTCTGGAAGGGGTCGTCGCTGTGTCGCCCCTGGAGGAAGGATTGCACAAAGAACTGCACTGGCAACTGCAGGATGAGGATCAGCGCGACAGCGACAGATGTAGCCGCAGCCGACTCCGTGAAGTCGGCCACCACCAGCGTGACCAAGGCCCCGGAGAGAATGCGCACAGCCAACAGGTATCCACCGCGGGCCAGGCGCTGGCCGGTCACAGCAACCATGAAGCCGCTGTATGCCGTAAAGATGCCCAGCAGAAGTTCCAGATCCCTGACATTTCCAAGCCGGAGGGCGAGCAGCAGAACCATTGCCGCAGGAGCGAACAACCATCCCGGTTTGTGGGCTCGAAGCATCGTACTGATGGCCACGGCCGCCAGAGCCGTAATGGTGGCACCCGCACCTGGCTGCCAGCCCTCCCGGAGCCCGGGAGCCCCGTCCACGGTGAGGAACATACTGCACAGGACCATCCCGGCAAGCACCACTCCGGCGTCGATAATTGCAGGCCGCAGGGACTTCGCAACATAACCCGCACGCAGCGGCAGGATCAGCTGCAGGGCAAGAACGACGATGACAATCAGGCCGACGGCAACCTCTTCACCGGCAATCTGGAATCCGGCGTCCTTCGTTGCGTCGTAGTAGGCCGAGGCAGCCAACACGGTTCCCGCGGCGCGGGCCAACCACCAGTAGCTTTGCCTATGCAGGGAAGCACGCAACCGGAGGGCTGTGGCGCAGAAGTAGATGACAGCGGCCAGGAGAACCACGTTGGATAGTGTCCGCGACACAGCAACCCCGGCCACGATGCCTGCCACCGTAGCGGCGGCAGGAGCCAGGAACTCCCCTATTGTGAGACGCCGGCCGGAACTACTACTGTCCCTGCCCTGCGGGAACGCCAACCAGCCGGAGACCAAACCTGCGGCACCCACCACCCCCACAGCAACTGCCACAGTGGGCCGCCCGGGTGCACCATCGAAAATGGGCAAAGCAAGGAGTCCTGCCATCGCCGCCCCACCGAACCCCGCTGTGGACGCGTGTCCTCCCACGGTGCGAACACCGTTGCCCTCAAGCAAGGCACTCACCAGCTGCTGCACGGCACACGCCGCCACGAAAGCGAACAAGGTGTAGGAAGACCTGTCCGGATGACCAGTGAAGACGCCCGCAGCCAAGGCCGTTACCGTTAGCGTAAGAGCGACCCGCCCAGCCAGGACGTAGACATGTCGAAGTGGCCCCGGCTTGATTCCTCCCAGTAGGAACCAATAGAGGGCCGCGACAGCGAGCAGCCCGGTCACGGGCCACGCACCCAGCAACCCAACGAACGGTGCTGCCACAACAAGTACGGCGGCGGGTGCGAACTCTGCCCCCTGGCCCAGCTTCCAGCCCAGCACCATGGCGGTCGGCATCGCGATGAACAGCGGCACAAACTCTGGCAGCTGGAAACTTCCCACGCCAAGCATGACCGTGAGCACAACCGCAGCAACAATTTGCAGCGCGAGGCACGAGACGGCGTCGTACCACCAACCTCGTGGAAGCAGGCGTTTTCCGCCGAACGCGACCCCAACCGCTTGGACCCCCAGGCAAATGATTCCAGCCAGGAGCACGTGGCTGGAATCCGCGGAGACATCCCACACAAGACCCAACACTGCCAGGGTGAAGGCGACTCGGGCGCCATAGAAATTGAGCAATCGGTGCTGGCGTGACTGCACTCGCTGGCCTGACTGCGCTTGCTGGCCTGACGGCACAAGCACCATCACGGCAAAGTACAGCCCGCACATCATCATGACCATGGGGTACTCCCCCTTGGCCAGGAAGTTGGGCGTCATGCTTACCGCGAGACCCACGAAAGGCACGACAAACGGATGCAGCACCGCCAGAGGACGGATATAGAGCGGAGGGAGCCAACGGGGACGAACCAGTGCACCCAGTGTGAAGAGAATGGCAACGCCAATCAGCGCCGTAAAGTACCAGACCAAGGCCCCGCCAAGCACTGATACTCCGGACCACGCCGTGGAAACCACGAAGGTGAGTGAGAGCAACGCCAGCACCTTGTTATCGAGGCGCAGCGCAGCGAAAACGTAAGCAGCTGTTCCCAGCAATGAAGTGACCAGCCAGGCCATGGGGCCGTGATGGAGGGCAAAGTTGTACATGGCCAAGCCTGTAACCGGGACGAGGGCCAGCCCTGTTCCTGTAAAAGCTATGGCTGCAGGGCGAAGCCGCGGCACCCTTCGCTCGATGATGAGTCCTGAAGCATAGAACAAGATGGTGATGGCCCAAATAGCCACAAAACGAAGAACCCCAGGAAGGCTGGTTCCAACAAACAGGGCACCTGCGGCAACAAGCAACAGACTCGCGACGTACAGGGTGATGTTGATGTTTTGGCGGTCGCGCTTCTCCTTCCTCGCCGCTACAGTTTCCGGGCTCTCACGCGGGGGAAGCGTCGCCTGGAATTGCCGCTGTTGTGGCGAAGGAGCCACGTTTCGCTGGGGAACAGGCACGCGGCTGTACGACGGCGCCACACTGGGTGGCGCAGATGTCCGCACGGTCTGCTGAAATACAGGATTTACGATCGGGGGCTGGAACGGCATTGGCTGCCGTGCAGCAGATGGTTGCTGTACCGCTGGCGGTTGCTGTACCGCCGGCGGTTGCTGTACAGTCGCCGGCTGCTGCCGCACTGCAGGCCCCTGGCTTTGACCGCGCGCGTCCTCCCAACCTGCCAGATGGCCGGCGAGATACCCAGCACGGTAGGGGGCGGCGTCGTCGATTCTGGCAGTCGGCGTCGAACGAGCACCTTCCCGCCGGCCCCGCACCAAGCCCAGTGCGTAGCCAATGACACCAATAGCGGCCAAAAGCATCAGCACAAGGCCTGTCGTCAAGAATCCCAGCATGGAAGCTCCTACGGTGAAGCCGGGCGCAAGGCCTGCACGGCATTAATCCAATCGATAGATTAATGATAGCAAAGAAGAACCCCACCACGTAAGCGATGGGGTTCTTCTTTAGCTCGCTACCGACGATGTCGGAAGTTTGCGGATCTACAAGTAGAAACTACTTGATGATCTTGGTAACACGTCCCGAACCAACGGTGCGGCCGCCTTCGCGGATAGCGAAGCCGAGGCCCTCTTCCATAGCGATCGGCTGGATGAGCTCAACGGTCATCTCAGTGTTGTCGCCAGGCATAACCATTTCCGTGCCTTCCGGCAGGGTGATAACGCCGGTTACGTCCGTGGTACGGAAGTAGAACTGCGGGCGGTAGTTCGAGTAGAACGGGTTGTGACGTCCGCCTTCGTCCTTGGAAAGGATGTAGACGTTGGCCTCGAAGTCGGTGTGCGGGGTGATGGAACCCGGCTTGACGACAACCTGGCCACGCTCGACGTCGTCGCGCTTGAGACCGCGGAGCAGGAGGCCACAGTTCTCGCCGGCCCATGCTTCGTCGAGCTGCTTGTGGAACATCTCGATACCGGTAACCGTGGTCTTCTGGATCGGGCGGATGCCAACGATCTCGACCTCGGAGTTGATGGCGAGGGTTCCACGCTCGGCGCGGCCCGTAACAACGGTGCCACGACCGGTGATGGTGAAGACGTCTTCGATCGGCATCAGGAACGGCTTGTCGCGGTCACGTACGGGGTCCGGAACGGACTCGTCGACAGCTGCCATCAGGTCCTGGACGGACTTGACCCAAACCGGGTCGCCTTCCAGAGCCTTCAGACCGGAAACGCGAACAACCGGAGCTTCATCGCCATCGAAGCCCTGCGAGCTCAGGAGCTCACGAACTTCCATTTCGACGAGGTCGAGGAGTTCTTCGTCATCAACCATGTCCGACTTGTTCAGTGCGACCAGCAGGTAGGGAACACCAACCTGGCGGGCGAGCAGAACGTGCTCACGGGTCTGGGCCATCGGACCATCGGTTGCGGCAACCACGAGGATTGCGCCGTCCATCTGGGCAGCACCGGTGATCATGTTCTTGATGTAGTCAGCGTGACCGGGGGCGTCAACGTGTGCGTAGTGACGCTTCTCGGTCTGGTACTCCACGTGGGAGATGTTGATGGTAATACCGCGCTGGCGCTCTTCCGGAGCAGAGTCGATGGACGCGAAGTCGCGCTGCTCGTTGATGTCCGGGTACTGGTCGTACAGCACCTTGGAAATGGCGGCAGTCAGCGTCGTCTTACCGTGGTCAACGTGACCAATGGTGCCGATGTTGACGTGCGGCTTAGTCCGCTCGAACTTTGCCTTTGCCACAGGTTCCTCCTAGAACGATTTCAAGTGAAGTGCTCCTCGGCCGCGCTTTTCGCGGCAGAAACTTTAGCAAGTCTACTTGGGGGCTTGGTTTTGGTGAAATTGCAGATTCAGGAACCAATACTAGTTCCTAGAGCCTGTTCGCGCAGGGGGCCGGGCCGCGACTTTCGCCGCAGCCCCGCCACTCACGCTGAGATGCCTTCCCGGAACCGGAATTGCATCCGTTACCGGGAGATTACTCGCCGCGGGTTTTCTGGATGATCTCGTCGGCTACAGCCTTCGGGACCTCCGCGTAGCTGTTGAACGTCATGGAGTACACGGCACGACCCTGCGTCTTGGAACGGAGGTCGCCAATGTAACCGAACATGCCGGACAGCGGAACGTGTGCACGGATAACCTTCACACCTGCTGCGTCCTCCATGGACTGCATCTGGCCACGGCGGGCGTTCAGGTCACCAATAACATCACCCATGTATTCCTCAGGTGTGCGGACCTCAACATCCATCAGCGGTTCGAGCAGAACAGGGTTCGCCTTGCGTGCAGCTTCCTTGAAAGCCATACGGCCGGCGATCTTGAACGCCATTTCCGAGGAGTCAACATCGTGGGACGCGCCATCGATCAGCGTGGCCTTGATGCCAACAACCGGGTAGCCGGCCAGGACGCCGTCGTTCAGTGCATCCTGGATACCAGCGTCAACGGACGGGATGTATTCGCGCGGAACGCGGCCACCGGTGACCTTGTTCTCGAACTCGTACAGCTCGCCGGAAGAGGTGTCCATCGGCTCGATCGCGATCTGGATCTTTGCGAACTGACCCGAACCACCGGTCTGCTTCTTGTGCGTGTAGTCGTGACGCTCTACAGCGCGCTTGATGGTTTCGCGGTAAGCAACCTGCGGCTTGCCAACGTTTGCCTCAACCTTGAATTCGCGGCGCATGCGGTCCACCAGGATGTCCAGGTGGAGCTCGCCCATGCCGGCGATGATGGTCTGGCCAGTGTCTTCGTTGAGGGAGACCTGGAAGGTCGGGTCCTCAGCGGAGAGCTTCTGGATGGCCGTGGAGAGCTTCTCCTGGTCACCCTTGGTGTTGGGCTCGATGGCAACCGAGATCACGGGCTCCGGGAAGCTCATGGACTCGAGGACGATCTGGTTGTTGGCGTCACACAGGGTGTCACCCGTGGTGGTGTCCTTCAGACCGATGGCTGCGTAAATGTGGCCGGCAGTAGCGCCCTCAACGGGCATTTCCTTGTTGGCGTGCATCTGGAACAGCTTGCCGATACGTTCCTTCTTGCCCTTGGTGGAGTTAACCACCTGGGCGCCGGCCTCAACGTGACCGGAGTACACGCGGATGAAGGTCAGCTGACCGAAGAACGGGTGCGCAGCAATCTTGAAGGCGAGGGCCGAGAACGGCTCGTCAGCAGAGGGCTTGCGGGTGAGTTCCTTCTCTTCGTCGCGGGGATCGTGACCGATCATCGGCGGGACGTCGAGCGGGTTCGGCAGGAAGTCGACAACAGCGTCAAGCATGGGCTGTACGCCGCGGTTCTTGAAGGCAGAACCACAGAACACCGGGTAGAGCTCGGAGTTGATGGTCATCTTGCGGATGCCGGCCTTCAGTTCCTCGAGGGTGAGTTCTTCACCTTCGAGGTACTTCTCCATGAGCTCTTCGGAAGCCTCGGCCACAGTCTCTACGAGCTGTGCACGGTACTCTTCAGCCTTGGCCTGGAGGTCCGCCGGAATTGCCTGCACTTCGTAGGAAGCGCCCATGGTGACGTCACCCTTTGCGTCGCCAGGCCAAACCAGGGCACGCATTTCGAGGAGGTCAACAACACCGATGAAGTCGTTCTCAGCGCCGATGGGCAGCTGCATGACCAGCGGCTTGGCACCGAGGCGGGAAATGATGGTGTCTACGGTGAAGTAGAAGTCAGCGCCCAGCTTGTCCATCTTGTTGACGAAGCAGATACGCGGAACGTTGTACTTGTCAGCCTGGCGCCAAACAGTCTCGGACTGCGGCTCCACGCCTTCCTTGCCGTCGAACACTGCAACTGCACCGTCGAGGACGCGCAGGGAGCGCTCAACCTCGACCGTGAAGTCAACGTGGCCCGGGGTGTCGATGATGTTGATCTGGTTCTTGTCCCAGAAGCAAGTCACGGCGGCAGACGTGATGGTGATGCCGCGTTCCTTTTCCTGTTCCATCCAGTCGGTCGTCGAGGCGCCGTCGTGCGTCTCGCCGATCTTGTGGTTCACACCCGTGTAGAACAGGATGCGCTCGGTAGTGGTGGTCTTGCCGGCATCGATGTGGGCCATGATGCCGATATTGCGGACCTTGTTAAGGTCGGTAAGCACGTCCTGTGCCACGGGGTCTCCCTTTCGGATGGACTACACGTTCGCCGCCGGCTCGGTTGAGCCGACGGCGCCCGGGAGGATTTACCAGCGGTAGTGTGCGAAGGCCTTGTTGGACTCGGCCATCTTGTGGGTGTCTTCGCGACGCTTGACAGCGGCACCGAGACCGTTCGAGGCATCCAGGATTTCGTTCTGGAGGCGCTCGGTCATGGTCTTCTCGCGGCGGGCCTTGGAGTAGCCCACGAGCCAACGCAGGGCGAGGGCGGTGGAGCGACCCGGCTTGACCTCAACCGGAACCTGGTAGGTGGCGCCACCAACACGGCGTGAACGCACCTCGAGGGAAGGCTTGACGTTGTCCATGGCCTTCTTGAGGGCAGCAACGGGGTCGCCGCCGGACTTGGCACGTGCACCTTCGAGGGCACCGTAAACGATGCGCTCTGCGGTGGACTTCTTGCCGTCAACCAGAACCTTGTTGATCAGCTGAGTGACCAACGGGGAGCCGTAAACGGGATCGGAAACTAGCGGCCGCTTCGGGGCCGGACCCTTGCGAGGCATATTACTTCTTCTCCATCTTTGCGCCGTAACGGCTGCGGGCCTGCTTGCGGTTCTTGACACCCTGGGTGTCGAGTGCGCCGCGGACGATCTTGTAGCGGACACCCGGAAGGTCCTTCACACGACCACCACGGACGAGCACGATGGAGTGCTCCTGGAGGTTGTGGCCAACGCCGGGGATGTAAGCGGTAACTTCAACGCCACCGTTGAGGCGCACACGTGCCACCTTACGAAGAGCCGAGTTCGGCTTCTTGGGGGTGGTGGTGTAAACGCGGGTGCAAACACCGCGGCGCATCGGGCTGCCCTTCAGCGCGGGAGCCTTGGTCTTGGAGACCTTAGGCGTGCGGCCCTTGCGGACCAGCTGGTTAATCGTAGGCACTTTCGTGTTCTCCGTTGTTTGATCTCTGCCCCCACACACAGGCGCCAGCCAGTGTAAACGTGGGAACTTTGGCGTTGCTCATGCGGCCGGCCGAAACATCCGGTAGGCGTGCAAAAGTGCGGCATTCGTTGCGCATGTTGCCCGCAACCCGGAAACAGGCTCCACCCAGCACCATGAGAACAAAACCAAAATGATGCTGCGGCGGCCTTCATCCACTGCCACACAGAACAATTACCAAAATTCTAGCACGGCTTGATCTGAGGCCTTAATCGGGTGTATGGCGTTCCACTAACGGGACGGGCCCCGCACTCAAGAGTGCGGGGCCCGTCCTTCAGCCATTAACTACTGCTGGTTTCAGCGGAAGTCGTTGCCGAGATCGTAGTCATCCAGCGGGATGGCGTGGAACTCGGGAGCACCGTCGCCGCCAAGGGCGTCATAGGAGAAATCGGTGAAAGCACTGGGGCCCGTGAACAGGCTTGCCTTTGCTTCCTCGGTCGGCTCAACCGTGACCTCCGTGTAACGGGGCAGGCCCGTTCCGGCCGGGATGAGCTTACCGATGATGACGTTCTCCTTGAGGCCGAGCAGAGGATCGCTCTTGCCTTCCATGGCCGCCTGCGTCAGGACGCGGGTGGTCTCCTGGAAGGAAGCGGCCGACAGCCACGACTCGGTTGCCAGGGACGCCTTGGTGATACCCATGAGTTCCGGACGACCCGAAGCCGGGGACTTGCCCTCGGACACGACGCGGCGGTTCTCGTCTTCGAAGCGGGAGCGCTCTGCAAGCTCACCAGGGAGCAGGTCGGAGTCGCCGGATTCGATGACGGTCACGCGGCGCAGCATCTGGCGGACGATAACCTCGACGTGCTTGTCGTGGATACCAATACCCTGGCTGCGGTAAACGCCCTGGACCTCGTCCACAAGGAACTTCTGTGCGGCACGGGGACCCATGATGCGCAGAACCTGCTTCGGGTCCACCGGACCGTTGATCAGCTTCTGGCCGACGCTGACGTGCTCGCCATCCTCAATGAGGAGACGGGAACGGCGCAGCACCGGGTAGGCAATCTCTTCGGAACCATCGTCCGGAGTGATGACCAGGCGCATCTGGCGCTCGGACTCTTCGATGGTGATACGGCCGGCTGCTTCAGCAATCGGTGCAACACCCTTCGGAGTACGGGCTTCGAAGAGCTCCTGGATACGGGGCAGACCCTGGGTGATGTCGTCGCCACCACCAGCAGAAACGGCACCACCGGTGTGGAACGTACGCATGGTCAGCTGGGTACCGGGCTCACCGATGGACTGTGCGGCGATGATGCCCACGGCCTCTCCGATGTCCACGGTCTTGCCCGTTGCCAGCGAACGGCCGTAGCAGAGTGCACAGGTGCCGACCTTGGACTCACAGGTGAGTACGGATCGGACCTTGACTTCAGTGATACCTGCAGCCAGCAGCTGGTCGATAACGACGTCGCCGCAGTCGGTTCCGCCGGCAGCCAGGACGTTGCCCTGGGCATCGACGACGTCGACAGCCAGCGTACGTGCGTAGGCGCTGTTCTCGACGTTCTCGTCCAGGACGAGCTCACCGTTGGAATCCGGCACGGCGATCGGCGTAAGCAGACCGCGTTCGGTACCGCAGTCCTCTTCGCGGACGATGACGTCCTGCGAAACGTCCACCAGACGACGGGTCAGGTAACCCGAGTTGGCGGTACGGAGAGCGGTATCGGCCAGACCCTTACGGGCACCGTGGGTGGCGATGAAGTATTCCAACACCGACAGGCCCTCGCGGTAGGAGGACTTGATCGGGCGAGGGATGATCTCACCCTTCGGGTTGGCCACAAGACCACGGATACCCGCGATCTGGCGAACCTGCATCCAGTTACCACGTGCACCGGAGGACACCATGCGGTTGATGGTGTTCATCGGGGACAGGCTGTCACGCATCGCCTGGGCGATCTCGTTAGTGGCCTTGTTCCAGATCTCGATCAGTTCCTGGCGACGCTCGTCGTCGTCGATCAGGCCCTTGTCGTACTGGCCCTGGATCTTGGCAGCCATGTTCTCGTAACCAGCCAGGATGGCGGGCTTGGAGGTTGGCACCTCGATGTCGGAGATAGCCACGGTGACGCCCGAGCGGGTTGCCCAGTAGAAACCGGCATCCTTCAGGTTGTCCAGCGTGGCGGCCGTGACAACCTTCGGGTAGCGCTCGGCGAGGTCGTTGACGATCCGGGACAGTTCGCCCTTGTCGGCAACAGCCTCAACCCACGGGTAATCCTCAGGCAGCGTCTGGTTGAAGATGACCTGGCCCAGGGAGGTCTGGACGAGAGCAGTCTGACCCGGCTCCCAACCTTCCGGAGCTTCCCAACCGGCGTAAGGCACGAAGTTGTCCAGACGGATCTTGACCTGGGAGTTCAGGTGCAGATCACGGGCGTCGTACGCCATGATGGCTTCCGAAACCGAGGAGAAGATGCGGCCTTCGCCGGCAGAGCCGACGCGCTTGGTGGTCAGGTGGTACAGGCCGATGATCATATCCTGCGAAGGCAGGGTAACCGGACGGCCATCGGACGGCTTCAGGATGTTGTTCGAGGACAGCATCAGGATGCGGGCTTCGGCCTGGGCTTCCGGGCTCAGCGGCAGGTGCACTGCCATCTGGTCGCCGTCGAAGTCAGCGTTGAAGGCGCCACAAACCAGCGGGTGAAGCTGGATTGCCTTGCCTTCAACAAGCTGCGGTTCGAAGGCCTGGATGCCGAGGCGGTGAAGCGTAGGTGCACGGTTGAGCAGCACCGGGTGTTCGGTGATGATCTCTTCCAGCACGTCCCAAACCTGCGGACGGTAACGCTCGACCATGCGCTTTGCGGACTTGATGTTCTGTGCGTGGTTGAGGTCAACCAGGCGCTTCATCACGAACGGCTTGAAGAGCTCCAAGGCCATCTGCTTGGGCAGACCACACTGGTGCAGCTTCAGCTGCGGGCCAACGACGATGACCGAACGGCCGGAGTAGTCAACACGCTTGCCGAGGAGGTTCTGGCGGAAACGACCCTGCTTGCCCTTGAGCATGTCGCTCAGGGACTTCAGGGGACGGTTGCCCGGACCCGTAACGGGGCGGCCACGACGACCGTTGTCGAAGAGGCTGTCAACAGCTTCCTGAAGCATGCGCTTCTCGTTGTTGACGATGATCTCCGGAGCACCGAGGTCAAGCAGTCGCTTGAGTCGGTTGTTGCGGTTGATCACGCGGCGGTAGAGGTCGTTGAGGTCCGAGGTCGCGAAGCGGCCACCGTCCAACTGGACCATCGGGCGCAGTTCCGGCGGGATCACCGGGACGGCGTCCAGAACCATGCCGAGCGGGCTGTTGTTGGTGGTCAGGAATGCATTGACAACCTTCAGGCGCTTCAGGGCACGCGTCTTGCGCTGGCCCTTGCCGTTCTGGATGGTGTCGCGCAGGGACTCGGCCTCAGCCTGCATGTCAAAGGTCTCAAGACGCTTCTTGATCGCCTCGGCACCCATGGAGCCTTCGAAGTACATGCCGTAGCGGTCACGCAGTTCGCGGTACAGGCCCTCGTCGCCCTCAAGGTCAGCAACCTTGAGGTTCTTGAAGCGGTCCCAGACCTGCTCAAGGCGCTCGATATCGGCGTCGGCACGCTTGCGGACGTTCGCCATCTGGCGGTCTGCGGAGTCGCGGGCCTTCTTCTTGTCGGCAGCCTTGGCGCCTTCACCTTCAAGACGGGCAAGCTCGTCTTCAAGGTCGCGGGCGATCGTGGCGATGTCGCTGTCGCGGTTGTCCACGAGCTGCTTCTTCTCGAGGTCGTGCTCGACCTGGAGGTTCGGCAGTTCAGCGTGGCGGTTTTCCGTGTCAACGCTGGTGATCATGTAGGCAGCGAAGTAGATGACCTTCTCAAGGTCCTTCGGAGCCAGGTCCAAGAGGTAGCCCAAGCGCGAGGGAACGCCCTTGAAGTACCAGATGTGGGTTACGGGCGCAGCCAGTTCGATGTGGCCCATGCGCTCACGACGCACCTTGGCGCGGGTGACTTCAACGCCACAACGCTCACAGATGATGCCCTTGAAGCGGACGCGCTTGTACTTGCCGCAGTAGCATTCCCAGTCGCGGGAAGGACCGAAGATCTTCTCGCAGAAAAGACCGTCCTTCTCAGGCTTGAGGGTGCGGTAGTTGATGGTTTCCGGCTTCTTGACCTCACCGTAAGACCAGCCACGGATGTCTTCCGCGGTGGCGAGGCCGATCTGCATGAGGCCGAAGGAGGATTCGCTGGACATATGGTCCCTGTTCTCTCTTGTTCTCTAAATTCTGAAGTCTTGGTTACGGGAAGAGGGAGCTGTTCCGGTGGACAGTGACGTACTGCTGTCCACCGGAACGGCTACTAAACCTCTTCTACGGAACTGGGCTCTGCACGAGACAGATCGATGCCCAGTTCTTCCGCAGCCGTGAAGACTGCGTCATCAGAGTCACGCATTTCGATCGTGGTTCCATCCGTGGAAAGAACTTCCACGTTCAGGCACAACGACTGCATTTCCTTGATCAAGACCTTGAAGGACTCGGGAACGCCAGGCTCAGGGATGTTCTCGCCCTTGACGATGGCTTCGTAGACCTTCACACGACCGTGGATATCATCCGACTTGATCGTCAACAGTTCCTGAAGGGTGTAAGCGGCGCCATAAGCTTCGAGCGCCCACACTTCCATTTCACCGAAGCGCTGGCCACCGAACTGCGCCTTACCACCCAGCGGCTGCTGCGTGATCATGGAGTACGGGCCGGTGGAACGCGCGTGTATCTTGTCGTCCACCAGGTGGTGGAGCTTCAGGATGTACATGTAACCGACGGAGATCGGGTCCGGGAACGGCTCGCCGGAGCGGCCGTCGAACAGACGGGTCTTGCCGGAGGAATCGATCAGGCGGTCGCCGTCGCGGGTCACGTTGGTGGAGTCAAGCAGGCCCGTGATTTCTTCTTCGCGGGCGCCATCGAACACCGGGGTGGCAACGGTGGTCTGGCCGGTTTCACGGGGCAGGTTGGGCAGGTTCTTGACCCACTCCGGCTCGCCTTCGATCTTCCAACCGGTCTTGGCAACCCAACCGAGGTGGGTTTCCAGGACCTGGCCAACGTTCATACGACCCGGAACACCAAGCGGGTTCAGGACGATGTCCACCGGGGTACCGTCTGCAAGGAAGGGCATGTCCTCGATCGGAAGGATCTTGGAGATAACACCCTTGTTGCCGTGACGGCCGGCGAGCTTGTCGCCGTCGGTGATCTTGCGCTTGGCTGCAACGTAGACGCGGACCAGCTGGTTCACGCCCGGGGGCAGTTCGTCGTCGTTGTCGCGGTCGAAGACGCGGACGCCGATGACCGTACCGGACTCGCCGTGGGGAACCTTGAGGGAGGTGTCGCGGACTTCGCGGGACTTCTCACCGAAGATAGCGCGGAGAAGACGCTCTTCCGGAGTCAGTTCGGTTTCACCCTTGGGTGTGACCTTTCCGACCAGGATGTCTCCGGCTTCAACCTCGGCACCAATGTGGATGATGCCGCGCTCGTCCAGGCCTGCAAGGACTTCCTCGGACACGTTGGGGATATCACGGGTGATTTCCTCGGCACCAAGCTTGGTGTCGCGGGCATCGATCTCGTGCTCCTCGATGTGGATGGAGGAAAGAACGTCCTCAGCAACAATGCGCTGGGACAGGATGATGGCGTCCTCGAAGTTGTGGCCTTCCCATGACATGAATGCCACGAGCAGGTTCTTACCGAGGGCGAGTTCACCCTGGTCCGTTGCAGGACCGTCGGCGATGATGCCGCCGACTTCCAGGCGCTGGCCTTCGTTGACCAGGACACGGTGGTTGTAGCAGTTGCCCTGGTTGGAACGGGCGAACTTGTTGATGCGGTAGTTGGTCTCCGTGCCGTCGTCGTTGATCATGACAACGAGCTCAGCGGAAACCTCGGTGACCACACCTGCCTTCTTCGCGATGACAACGTCACCGGCGTCGACTGCTGCTGCGCGCTCCATGCCGGTACCCACGAAAGGAGCCTCGGAACGGACCAGCGGCACAGCCTGGCGCTGCATGTTGGCACCCATGAGTGCACGGTTGGCATCGTCATGCTCGAGGAACGGGATCAGGGCGGTTGCCACGGACACCATCTGGCGCGGGGAAACGTCCATGAACTGAACTTCTCCGGCGGGAACCAGAACAGGCTCGCCTCCACCACCACGGGCACGGACAAGGACGGTCTCTTCCGAGAACTTCTTGTCAGCGTCCAGCGGAGCGTTGGCCTGTGCGATCAGGACTTCAGCTTCGTCGTCGGCAGTGAGGTACTGGACCTCATCCGAAACGACACCCTCGGAAACGAGGCGGTAAGGCGTCTCGATGAAGCCGAACGGGTTGATGCGGCCGTAGGAAGCCAGCGAACCGATCAGACCAATGTTCGGGCCTTCAGGAGTTTCGATGGGGCACATACGTCCGTAGTGGGACGGGTGAACGTCTCGAACTTCCATGCCTGCGCGGTCACGGGAAAGACCACCCGGACCAAGAGCCGACAGGCGGCGCTTGTGGGTCAGACCCGAAAGCGGGTTGTTCTGGTCCATGAACTGCGACAGCTGGGAGGTTCCGAAGAACTCCTTGATGGCAGCGACAACCGGACGGATGTTGATCAGCGTCTGCGGCGTGATGGCCTCGACGTCCTGCGTGGTCATGCGTTCGCGAACAACACGCTCCATGCGGGAAAGACCGGTGCGGACCTGGTTCTCGATCAATTCGCCAACGGCGCGGATGCGACGGTTGCCGAAGTGGTCGATGTCATCGATCTCGACGCGGAGCTCGTGGTCTTCGCCATCGCGCTTGCCCATGAGGGTCTTCTCGCCGGCGTGCAGCGCAACGAGGAACTTGATCATGGCGACGATGTCTTCGACGTGCAGGACCGAAGCTTCCTTGTCACCAAGGGAGCGGTCGATGCCGAGCTTGCGGTTGATCTTGTAACGGCCAACCTTGGCGAGGTCATAACGCTTGGCATTGAAGTACAGGTTGTCCAGCAGGGACTGGGCAGCCTCGACGGTGGGCGGCTCGCCCGGACGCAGCTTGCGGTAGATGTCCAGAAGCGCGTCTTCGCGGGTTTCGGTGGCGTCCTTCTCCAGCGTTGCACGCATGGAGTCGTACTGGCCGAACTCTTCCAGGATCTGGCCTTCGGTCCAGCCGAGGGCCTTCAGCAGAACGGTGACCGACTGCTTGCGCTTGCGGTCGAGGCGAACGCCGACCTGGTCGCGCTTGTCGATTTCAAGTTCGAACCATGCACCGCGGGACGGGATGATCTTCGCAGTGAAGATGTCCTTGTCACTGGTCTTGTCCGCGGTGCGCTCGAAGTAGGCGCCCGGCGAACGGACCAGCTGGGAGACAACGACACGCTCGGTGCCGTTGACGACGAACGTTCCCTTTTCAGTCATGAGAGGGAAGTCGCCCATGAACACGGTCTGCTGCTTGATTTCGCCCGTGTTGTTGTTCATGAACTCGGCCTTGACATACAGCGGTGCCGAGTAAGTGGCGTCACGGTCTTTGCATTCGGCCATGGTGTACTTCGGATCAGCGAACTCCGGCTCGGAGAAGCTCAGGGACATAGTGCCCTGGAAGTCCTCGATGGGGGAGATCTCTTCGAAGATGTCGGCAAGTCCGGAGGTGGTGGCGACGCTGAGGTCGCCCTCCTCGACAGCCTTCGCTACCCGCGCCTGCCAGCGTTCGTTTCCGACGAGCCAGTCAAAGCTGTCCGTCTGCAGGGCGAGAAGATTCGGAACATCAAGGGGTTCGTGAATCTTTGCGAATGAGAGGCGGCGAGTGGCACCATCGGTGCTTGCCGTGTTAGCGGTTTCGTTATTAGAGGTGCTCGAGGCGACCAAGAGGGATCCTTCCACAGACCTTCAGGCGTTTTCAGATCTCCCCCGTTTGCATGATGCAGAGTGCTCCGCAGCATACTTATTCCGGTTCCGCTATATGACCCGGACCCAGTCTGCACACATGCCGGTGCACGTTGTGAACGGCACGTCAATGTTGCAGCTGAGAGGTAAAGCCCACCGCTATATGAAGGCTGAAGGTTAACAGGGAAGACGCAAATATCTACGATACGGCAAAGTAGCCTTCCTGTCTACCCCAGATTGTCCGTGAATGCAAGCACTGTTGCTGCAGGCACCTATGCAGAGGCACGGACCCGCGTGGCGGACCAGGTTCGCACGGCGCACCAGCTCCCCTGTGAAATCTCCTGCCGTGGAATCTCCTGCTGTGGAATCTACCGACGGATACAAGCGTTGGAAAGGATAGGCTGACGCACGCCGCACGATAGCCTTGGCTACATCACCACGGATCGGAAGAGAGACCATGAACAACTCCGCTGACGACAATGACGTTGTCATCCTTGCTGCTTCCCGCACCCCACAGGGTCGGCTGAACGGGCAACTGGCCGGATTCACCGCCGTCGACCTTGGCGCGCATGCCATCAGCGCCGCACTGGCGGCCAGCGGCGTGAAAGCCGAACAAGTGGACGCCGTCATCATGGGACAGGTGCTGCAAGCAGGCGCTGGCCAGAACCCCGCCCGGCAGAGCGCCATCGCGGCAGGTGTTGGCTGGAACATCCCTGCCGTCACCATCAACAAGGTTTGCCTCTCCGGCCTCACGGCTGTCATTGATGCCGCCCGGATGATCCGCAGCGGGGACGCCACCGTAGTTGTGGCCGGTGGCCAGGAATCCATGACCCGCGCCCCTCACCTGCTCCCCGGCTCCAGGCAGGGTTGGACCTATGGCGCAATCCAGGCGTTGGACGTTGCCGCACATGACGGACTCACGGATGCGTTCGATGGCCAGTCCATGGGCTTGTCCACCGAGACCAAGAACGTGACGCTCGGCATTGACCGCCGTGCGCAGGACGAGGTTGCTGCTGCTTCCCACCAGCGCGCTGCTGCGGCTATCGCTGAAGGAATTTTCGACGTCGAAATCGCTCCCGTGAGCGTGAAGCAGCGCAAGGGGGATCCGGTGACCCTCGCCTCGGACGAGGGCGTTCGTCCGAACACCACCGTGGAAACCCTTGCCCCTTTGAAGGCCGCCTTCGCCACGGATGGCACTATTACCGCCGGCAACTCCTCTCCCCTGTCCGACGGCGCCTCCGCACTCGTGCTGACAAGTCGCCGCTTTGCCAAGGACAACGGGCTGGAATACCTTGCGGTCGTGGGCAAGCCAGGCCAGGTGGCCGGCCCGGACAACTCGCTGCACTCCCAGCCGTCCAACGCCATTTCGCAAGCATTGAAGCGGGCTGGATGGACTGCCGAGGACCTGGACTTCATAGAGATTAACGAGGCCTTTGGCTCTGTCGCCGTCCAATCATTGAAGGACCTGAGCTACCCGCTGGAGAAGTGCAACATCCACGGCGGCGCAATCGCCCTCGGCCACCCGATCGGTGCTTCCGGCGCCCGGTTGGCCCTGCACGCAGCCCACGAACTCAAGCGCAGGGGAACCGGCAAGGCTGCCGTGTCCCTCTGTGGCGGCGGTGGCCAGGGCGAAGCTCTCCTGCTCTATCGCGACTAATGGCAGAGGACGTAGTGGAACCTCACATGAACGGGGCCGAACGGTTCCTGTCCGACGCCGCCGCGCGCGGACTGGAGGTGGACGTCGTCGAGCGTCCTGCTGCCAGAAGCCTCGAGGAGGCGGCAGGCATCCTGGGGATCAGCCCCGGGGACATCGTGAAGTCCCTCGTGGTCAAGCATCGCGACGGTAGCTTCCTCTTCGCGCTGATCCCCGGCGACCGGCAGATCTCCTGGCCCAAGCTGCGGGCGTTGGTGGGCGTAAACAAGCTCTCGCTACCGCACGCCGATGTTGCCTTGGCCGCAACCGGCTATGAGCGCGGGACCATCACTCCCCTGGGAAGTACCACGCCCTGGCCGGTGTATGCGGATGCCACCATCACCGGACGCCGCATCTCCATGGGTGCCGGAGCGCATGGCAGGAGTGCCTTCGTGGACGCCGATCAACTAACGGCTGCACTCGGAGCAATCGTCGCCGACATCAGCGAGCCCAACTAAAGCAACGCGGGGTCACTTAGAGCCCAATCCGGAAGGATTATTGGGCTCTAAGTGACCCGCGTTGTTCTTTAAAGCAGGAAGCCCCGCCCGGCGAACCGGACGGGGCTTCCACAAGCAAGACGAGTTACTTGAGGGTAACCGTTGCGCCAGCTTCTTCGAGCTGAGCCTTTGCCTTCTCTGCGGCTTCCTTGGTGGCGCCTTCGAGAACAGCCTTCGGTGCGCTGTCAACCAGGTCCTTGGCTTCCTTGAGGCCGAGGGAGGTGATGGCGCGAACTTCCTTGATCACTGCGATCTTCTTGTCGCCAGCAGCTTCGAGGACGACGTCGAAGTCGGTCTTCTCTTCAGCAGCTTCAGCAGCACCGCCGGCAGCGGGGCCAGCAACTGCAACAGCAGCAGCCGTAACTTCGAAGGTCTCTTCGAAGAGCTTGACGAACTCGGAGAGCTCGATGATGGTCAGTTCCTTGAAAGCTTCAATGAGCTCTTCGTTGCTGAGCTTCGCCATGGTGGCGTCCTTCCATTAGTCGGTGCAGATCCGGACAATGCCGCTCCATGCACCTGAGTTTGATTGGGGGGAGAACTTAGTTCTCTTCGGTTGCAGCTTCAGCGGCTTCGGCCGGAGCCGCAACCTCTTCAGCAGCAGCCTCGGCGGCCGGAGCTTCTTCAGCGGCCGGTGCAGGTGCGCCGCCCTCTTCTTCAAGCTTGAGGCGCAGGGCATCGATGATGCGTGCGGCAGCGGATGCGGGGGCCTTGAGGACACCAGCAACACGTGCAAGCTGCAGCTCGCGGGACTCCAGCGCTGCCAGTGCGGCAACACCTTCTGCGTCCAATGCCTTGCCTTCGAAGTAACCGGTCTTGATAACCAGCTGCTTGTTGGTCTTGGCAAAGTCCGTCAGGCTCTTGGCAGCAGCAACAGCGTCGCCCTTGATGAAGGCGATTGCAGTGGGGCCGGCAAGCTGATCGCCGAACGCGTCGACACCAGCTTCCTTGGCTGCAATGGCGCTCAGGGTGTTCTTGACGACCGAGAACTTGGTGTCCTGGCCGAGCGCAACACGCAGTTCCTTGAGCTGTGCAACAGTGAGCCCGCGGTATTCGGTCAGGACAGCCGCGTTCGATTCCTTGAAATCGTTGGTGATCTCTGCAACAGCGGAGACCTTGCTAGGCGTTGTCATAACCCTCCTTCCGGGGAATAAAGCCGGTCTTCCGGGTCCCCGCTCACGAGAGCTAAAACTAAAAACGCCCCGCGCAGATGCACGGGGCTTGGCTCAACACAATTTGCACTGTGGAGACTTGCTTCGTTCACCTGCGTTGGCCGCCCTATGTTCAGGGTCCTTCGTCAAGGAATGCACTTTGTTCTCAGGGGCGTCGCTGCAGAATTGAGCTGCGCTCGAAAGAGTGGATTCCCATCAACCGACGGTCTTTGGTACTTCAAGGTTACGGGAGAGAGATCAGCAAACCAAATCGACGCCGCTGTGCCCCGGTGGGATGCCTGGCTGGCTACTCCGACGACGTGACCTTAGGTCCCCGATCCGGAAGCTCCTTTTGCCAGAGTCCGGTGACTCCCGCCGTCGTGAATCCCAATTGCTTGTTTACGGTCAGGAGGTACCGGTTTTCCGGTGCGTTCCAGGTGTAAATGACCCGGGCATCGGGAAATTGCTCACTGAGCCTTTCCATGTTGGCCACCTTGATCAGCAGGCCCAGCTTGTTGCCACGGTGTTCCTGCAGGACCAAGGTGTCGTCCTGGAAAACGACGTCCTGACGGTGCGCGAGGACGCTGATCGTGGTGAGGCCGGCCAGCCGCCCGCTCTCAATATGCTCGACGGCGGTAACCACGGTCCGCCGGCCCTGCGCCAATGCGGCGTCTTCGGTTTCGCGCAAAACCGCGGCGTCGAAGACCATGCCAGTAACCTCGACAGCGGAGTCTTCTTCCTCGCCGTCCTCACGGTGGACAACCTCACCCGCGGCGTTTTCCAACTCAGCCACGGCCTCCAACCAAGCCTCAGGGCAGCGATCAGTCCAGTGGTGCAGCCTGTAGCGGCCAGCGTTCGCTTCCTCGGCCTCGGCTTGAAGATCCGCAACCAGTTTGGAATCCAGCGGGAGCACGCAGGAACTGAACTGCTCGATGTGCTGAAGGGTGTAACCGGCCCGCTGGGCAAAGTCCACTTCCCTGCTGCTGACAGGAACGAAGCCTGGGCCGCTGCCGGGAATCAATTGGTCTTCAGGTATCTCTGTGAGCGAGGTTGCCGGGTGGTTCGTGTCCACCAAAACCATCGTGCGGCCCTCTGAACGTGCCAGCTGCTCTGCGGCCTCCAAGAGCTGGCGTCCGACGCCCTGGCTCTGATACTCCGGGAGAATATCCAGGGTGAACTCCGCCAGGTCCATGTTGTCCGCGAGCGGCAGCGCAATGTCCACTGTTCCCACGATGACCCCGTCCACCTTGGCTACCAGGATGATCTGGCGCTCATAGGGGTCAGAGAATTCAAGCAGCTTCTCCAAGGGCGTGTATGCCAGGTCATCGCTCCCCCAGGTCTGCATGCGGACCCGTCGCGCCACTTCCACGGCGTCCAGGAAATCCCTTGCTTTGGGGCTGTCCAGATTGTCCGGCACCCAAAGCTGCTCGACTACAACGGTCTTCGCCTCGTCTACAGTCATCCCAGCCGTTTCTGCCATTCGCCTTGAAAACCGGAAGGCTTGAATCCAAGGGCGATATTTATGGCCAGCATATGCCGGTTTTCATTGGCGTTCCATGTCATGACGCACGTGGCGTCCGGCCAAAGATCTTCTGCACTCCGAAGATTGGCGATTTTGACCAGCATGCCAAGGCCGTGTCCCCGGTGCCCGGGTGCCACCAGTGTGTCCTCCTGGTTGACGACTGCCGGCAACGCCTCACGGTGGGACAGGACCGTATAGGCCGCCAACTCCCCGCTCGTGTGGTGTTGGGCAGCAGCTACAACTGAGTCCATGCCACTTGCCCGCCACGTGGATTCCTCACGCCGAACCCGCACGGCGTCCCACTCTTCGCCTTCCCAGCCCAGCCCGGCGATGGGCACCTCCGTGCTCATGAGGCTCTTGAGCCTGGCAAATCTGTCTACGAGTTCGTCCGGGCATTTGTCCGCCCATCCGATGACGTCGTACTCCGTTGCCCGACGCATTGCCTCGACCTCGAGTTCAATCAGGTGCGCCTCATCAACCGGTAAGGTCAAGGTGCTGCTGGTTTCTACCTGTTCCAGGGAATAGCCATGGTGCAAGGCAAAGCGGGTCGATGCCGAGTTCAGTGGGACGCCACCCGTGCCGGACTTTGCCTCCAGCAGCGCTTCCCCGGCAAGTACGGGGGCGATCGGCTCCCCACAGTACCCGTCAAGGGAAGTGCGGTTCCGCCCCACTGCCGCTTTCTCAAGGACTTCCAGGATCCTCGTCCCGATCCCGCGCCGACGGAAAGCGGCGTCCACGAGGACGTCCACACCCGCCGTCGTCGTGTTCTCGCTCAACGGCAGGGTCAGCGATCCGCTGCCCACCACTACGCCGTCCACGCGGGCCAGGTAGACCTGCCGCTCCTCGTATTCGTTGCCCTGCCAGAACATGAACGACTCCGCCAATGTGGCCGAATGGTCCAGGTTTCCCCACAAGGCAAGCTCATGGGAGATGCGTAACGCATGGAAGGCTTTGAAGTCCGGTGAGGCAGTGGCCTCCTGACCTTGCGGAACGGGAAGCCTCTCGACGGTGAGCCCACCGTTGGCGGAAAAGTTCGACGACGACGCCACGCCCCACAGCCTACGGCCGCCCCAGGTGCCAAACAAGTCGCTGCCAGCCTGCACGAACCCATGAAAAAGGGACCGCCCGGCAGATGCCGGACGGTCCCTTTCAGAGTTAGTACTCCCGAAGCTTACGCGTCGGTGAGAACCTTGGTGACGTTCGGGTCAACGGTGATGCCCGGACCGAACGTGGTGGCAACAGTAGCCTTCTGGATGTAGCGGCCCTTGGAAGCGGACGGCTTCAGGCGAAGCACCTCTTCCAGTGCAGCTGCGTAGTTCTCAGCCAGCTTCTGGGCGTCGAAGGACACCTTGCCGATGATGAAGTGCAGGTTCGAGTGCTTGTCGACGCGGAAGTCGATCTTGCCGCCCTTGATGTCGTTGACAGCCTTGGTGACATCCGGGGTAACCGTACCGGTCTTCGGGTTCGGCATGAGGTTACGCGGGCCGAGAACCTTACCGAGGCGGCCAACCTTGCCCATGAGGTCAGGGGTTGCCACGGCGGCGTCGAAGTCGGTCCAGCCGGCTGCGATCTTTTCGATCAGGTCATCGGAGCCAACGAAGTCGGCGCCGGCAGCGATTGCTGCCTCAGCCTTGTCGCCGGTTGCGAAAACGAGGACGCGGGCGGTCTTACCGGTGCCGTGCGGCAGGTTGACGGTGCCACGGACCATCTGGTCAGCCTTACGCGGGTCAACGCCCAGGCGGAAAGCGACCTCAACGGTTGCGTCGAACTTGGAAGGGTTGGTGTCCTTCGCGAGGGTGATTGCCTCGAACGGGGCGTAGACCTTGTCTGCCTCGATCTTGGCTACGGCTGCCTCATATGCTTTGCTGCGCTTTGCCATGCTGCTTATTTCTCCTTGTGCAGTTGTGGTCTGCGGACCGCGCTGGGCCCTGCCACAAGTCGTGGATCCGGCAAGGATCCTGCGACATTTTAATGTTTCAGATGCCGGTTGCCCGGCGGGTGAAGGCTGTAATTAGCCCTCTACGGTGATACCCATGGAACGGGCGGTACCGGCGATGATCTTGGCAGCTGCCGCGATGTCGTTGGCGTTGAGGTCTTCCATCTTGGTGGAAGCAATCTCTTCGACCTGTGCCTGGGTCAGCTTGGCAACCTTGACGGTGTGCGGAGTAGCCGAACCCTTG
Source organism: Arthrobacter sp. 21a14 (assembly GCA_050627125.1). Classification (GTDB taxonomy): domain Bacteria; phylum Actinomycetota; class Actinomycetes; order Actinomycetales; family Micrococcaceae; genus Arthrobacter. The sequence goes on from CP192487.1 coordinate 4,489,555, forward strand.
GCAACGCCTGCAGCCTTCTTGATGAGCTCTGCAGCCGGCGGGGTCTTGGTGATGAAGGTGAAGGAACGGTCTTCGTAGACCGTGATTTCAACCGGGATAACGTTTCCGCGCTGGGATTCCGTTGCAGCGTTGTACGCCTTGCAGAATTCCATGATGTTGACACCGTGCTGGCCAAGCGCAGGACCGATCGGCGGAGCCGGGTTAGCGGCACCTGCCTGGATCTGCAGCTTGATGAGGCCGGTGACCTTCTTCTTGGGAGCCAATGTAGGGTCCTTCTCTCAATAGCTTCCTGGGACACAGGAGCGCGTCCCAGGTTGGTGGCCGCCATGGCAAGGCGGCCGGCCGCTTCCGAACCGCAAAGCAGGCGGAACGGGAGCGAAATCTTGGAATCAGCTAGATCTTGGTGACCTGGTTGAATGCGAGCGTAACCGGGGTTTCGCGCTCGAAGATCGAGACCAGGACCACGAGGGTCTGGGACTCGGGCTTGATCTCGGAGATCGTCGCCGGAAGGGTCTCGAACGGGCCTTCCTTGACGATGACGGACTCGCCAACCTCGAAGTCGACGGCCACGGGAGCCTGGTTCTGCTTGTTGACCGGCTTGCCCTTCTCGGCCTGCTCTTCTTCGAAGACCGGGGCGAGCATGGAGAAGACCTCGTCAAGGCGCAGCGGGACCGGGTTGTGGGCGTTGCCCACGAAGCCAGTGACGCCGGGGGTGTGGCGAACGGCGCCCCAGGAAGCGTCGGTCAGGTCCATGCGGACCAGAACGTAACCGGGGATGCGGACGCGGTTGATCACCTTGCGCTGCGCGTTCTTGATCTCGACGACTTCTTCCATCGGGACCTGGATTTCGAAGATGTAGTCTTCCATGTCCAGCGTCTGGATGCGGGTCTCAAGGTTGGCCTTCACGCGGTTTTCGTAACCGGCGTAGGAGTGGATGACGTACCAGTCACCCTCCTGGCGGCGCAGCTTGGCCTTGAATTCCTCAGCCGGATCGGCGGGGGCTGCAGCAGCAGCCGCCTCCAGCGAGACATCGGCAGCGTCCTCATCGGACTCAGTATCCTCATCGGACTCGTCATCAGACTCAGCGTCTACGTCGGACTCGAAATCCTCTTCGGAATCATCGACGTCGGCAGATTCGGGCGCAGCAGAGTCAGCCTCCGACTCTTCCGCAGCCTCAGCCGCGGCGTCGTCCGTGCTTTCAGCGGGCCCATCCAGCTCAGCCTCGTTTACCTCAAGCTCCTGCTCAGACACTTGGTCTCCTGCTTCCTCATTGCCTAACATGCCTATTTAAATGGCTCAATTCCACAAACCCCACAAAATTCCTGAAATACCTAAGGAATTTCACGCGGTTTGCGGACAGATCCGCTTAGCGGTCCGTAGCGCCTGATCCACCGAAGACCCAGCTCACTCCCGTGCCGAAGGCAAGGTCCAGCAGGGTGACGATGAGCATCATGATGGCTACGAACACCAGCACCACGACTGTGTAATTGATCAGTTCCTTGCGGGTCGGGGCAACGACCTTCTTCAGTTCGCCGATAACCTGGCGGATGAAGAGTGCAATTCGGGCAAAGAAGCCGGCATCGGCTTTCTTGGCAGGACGGCCCTTTGAGCTGCTAGCAGCCGTTTCGGTCACCTGGTCCTCACTCACCTTGCAAAGTCGTTTGACCCGGCTCTGATCAGAGCCATGGTTGCTGCGCTTGCTCCGGCGTTTCCGCCGGAACAGCTTGCGCAGGGCAGACAGGACTCGAACCTGCAACCTGCGGTTTTGGAGACCGCTGCGCTACCAATTGCGCCACTACCCTATGGATCGAATCCATGTTTCAGGCCGCACTTCAGCCTGTGGTGCTTTTCAACACCGGTGAACCAGTCTACGCAAGAACTTCGCGTTAGTCGAACCGGCCTAATTCCGGGCCTTCCGGCCGCTTATGAATCAATGTGAGCAGCATTATCAGTCACATTGTCCAGCAGGCGCCCGGGAGCTCCGCAGAACAGCATAAGGTAGTTTACGTCGAATCCCATCATCCAGCCCACGAGCTGCCTGCGAAGAACGGTACATAGATGTCTGCCGGAACACCTGCCGCCCGCATTTCACAACGAATCTCCGCTATTGCCGAGTCCGCCACCCTTGCCGTTGACGCCAAGGCCAAGGCACTGAAGGCCGCGGGTCGCCCCGTGATCGGTTTCGGTGCCGGGGAACCCGATTTCCCCACCCCGGATTACATCGTCAAGGCAGCAATTGAGGCTGCTGCCCAGCCGAAGTACCACCGCTACTCCCCCGCTGCCGGGCTTCCTGAGTTGAAAAAGGCCATTGCCGATAAGACCCTCCGGGACTCCGGCTACAAAGTGGACCCATCGCAGGTCCTGGTGACCAATGGTGGAAAGCAAGCGGTCTACAACACCTTCGCCACCTTGGTTGACCCGGGCGACGAAGTCATCATTCCCACGCCCTTCTGGACCACTTATCCGGAAGCCATCCGTCTCGCAGGGGGCGTTCCGGTGGAGGTATTCGCCGGACCCGAGCAGGGCTACCTCGTCACCATCGAGCAGTTGGAAGCCGCGCTGACGGACAGGACCAAGATCCTGCTGTTCGTCTCCCCGTCCAACCCGACCGGCGCTGTATACAGCCCGGAGCAGGTTGCGGAGATCGGAAAGTGGGCCGCTTCCAAGGGCCTGTGGGTGGTCACGGATGAAATCTACGAGCACCTGACCTATGACGGCGTGGAGTTCACCTCCATCGCCACCGCCGCACCGGAGCTTGGCGACAAAGTCGTCATCCTCAACGGCGTGGCCAAGACCTACGCCATGACCGGTTGGCGCGTGGGTTGGATGATCGGCCCGGCCGATGTCATCAAGGCCGCAACCAACCTTCAGTCGCACGCGACGTCCAACGTTTCGAACATCATGCAGGTCGCCGCCGCGGCTGCCCTCACGGGTCCGCTGACCGCCGTCGACGAAATGAAGGTCGCCTTCGACCGCCGCCGCAAGGCAATCGTCGCCGGCCTGAACGCGATTGACGGTGTGGAATGCCCGACGCCGACCGGCGCCTTCTACGTGTATGCCGACGTCCGCGGACTGCTGGGTAAGGAATTCGAAACCTCCCACGGACCCGTTCGCCCGAGCACATCCGCAGAACTGGCCACGCTCATCCTGGACGAGGTTGAAGTTGCCATCGTTCCCGGCGAAGCATTTGGCCCCTCCGGTTACGTCCGCCTTTCCTACGCACTTGGCGACGACGACCTCGCCGAGGGCGTCCGCCGGATCCAGGAATTCCTGGGCCGGGCGAAATAGCTCATGACCGAGTAGCGCTTCCGGGTTGAATGCTCCCGCACCAATGTTTGGTGCGGGAGCATTTCCGTTTAACAGGCGGGATGTGAGAGAAGGTCCGTCTAAAGGCCGACGGATGTGAGAGAGCATCCGTCAAAAGGCCGACGGATGTGAGAGAGCATCCGTCAAAAGGCCGACGGATGTGAGAGAAGGTCAGAGGAGGCGGCGCTCGGCGGCCCACTTGGTGAGTTCGTGGCGGCTGGAGAGCTGCAGTTTCCGGAGCACTGCGGACACGTGCGTCTCCACGGTCTTGATGGAAATGAACAGCTCCTTGGCGACTTCCTTGTAGCTGTATCCCCGCGCGATGAGTCGCATCACTTCCAGCTCACGCGCCGAGAGGCGGTCCAATTCGTCGTCCGCGATGTCCGCCGGTGCCGTACCGAAGGCGTCCAGCACGAAGCCAGCCAGCCTGGGTGAGAAGACGGCGTCGCCGTCTGCCACGCGGATCACTGCATCGGATATCCCGGCACCGGAAATCGTCTTGGTGACGTAGCCGCGGGCACCAGCCCGGATCACTGCCACGACGTCCTCAGCTGCGTCCGAAACACTCAGTGCCAGGAAGCTGGTGGTGCCCAGGAGCGCGGCGGACCCCGCAATGACCTCGCGCCCACCGCCGCCAAGGCCACCGGGAAGGTGGACGTCCAGGAGGACCACCTCAGGCCGGGTTTCCGCGATGACAGCAATGGCTTCCTCAACCGTGCCCGCCTCGCCCACGACGTCCATGCGGTGATCGAGATCCGCCTTCAGCCCGGAACGGAAGATCGTGTGGTCATCGACGATCACCACCCGCACACTACGCGGCTCACCGCTTTGGGAAGTGTTGCTCATTGCCGTGGTTCTCCATTCCGTACTTCGCCGCTGCGAACATCTCCACTGCGCACATCTCCAGTGCGCGTGTCGCCGGGGCGCACATCTCCTGTGCGCGTGTCGCCACCTTCGGCGTTTATCGAGGGGAGGGCCAGCCGGACTTCGGTTCCGTCCCGGCTGCTGTTGATGGTTGCCGTGCCTCCGTAACGCTTCATGCGGCCGATGATGGATTCCTTAACGCCCAGCCTGTCATCGGGGACGGATTCAAGGTCAAATCCGGGACCGCGGTCCTTGATGAAGACCTCGGTGCTTCCTGCGGTGCTCTCCATGTAGACGGATACTGTTCCCCCGCCGTGCCGGGCCGCATTGAGCATGGCTTCCCTGGCTGCCTGGACCAGGGCCTCGTGCCTGTCCGTCATATCGGCGTCGCCCACGGTAACCACCTCCACGGCCTGGCCGTGGGCATCCTCCACTTCGGCGGCTACGGCTTTGATCCGCTCGGCCAGCAGTCCTGCATCCTTGGCGGCATCAGTGAAGAGCCAGGACCGAAGTTCACGTTCCTGGGCCCTCGCCAGCCGGACAACATCCTGCTCCGAGCCAGCCCTGCGCTGGATCAGCGCAAGGGTCTGCAACACCGAATCGTGCAGGTGGGCTGCGATCTCCGCGCGCTCGGTTTCCCGTACACGCCCCGCCCGTTCAGTCTCGAGGTCCTTCCAGAACTTCAGTCCCCACGGCAGCAGGACCAGTGCAACGCCGCCGAGGACAGCAACGGACGCCAGGAGCGCCAACCAGGTCTGCTCCCAGGATCCCGATCCTGACACCATGACCAGGACGCCAGCCACCACCAACGCAAGGCCAGCAGCCAGGCGGACCCAGCCACCAGCCTGGTCGGCCTTGGTTTTGTCCACCAAACCGGCCCTGCGGGTCTCGTCCAGTTGCATCCATGCGATCGCCGCGCCGCCCAGGATGGCAGCTGCGGGAATCAGCGTTCCCAAGGGCACATCGACGCCGAACTGCCGGGCAATCAGGATCACAGCGACCAGAAGCAGGCCGGCGCCGAGCAAGATCTCTTTGCCGTACTGGATTCGTCGAAAATTGAACCGGGAGACCTGTAACGCCGGGCTTCCGGATTCGGCCCAAGCGCCGGCAGGAGCCGACGTTCTGCCGGAAGTTGTCGTACCAGCCGGTGGGCTACCAAACGGTGGACCAAAGGCACCTGCCAGTGGACCAGAGGCACCTGCGCCATTGGGTACCGGAGGGTTTCCACTCACCGCTGGAGAGCCGACCACCGGCGGTGCGGGTCCGGCGTCGGGCGCTTGTGGTACGGACTCAGTGGCAGGCGGAAGGCTGACTGCAGGGGCAATAGGCGACGCCGGCCGGCGGGCATTGCGGCGCGCGCTCTCGTCAGCGGTGGGAACCATGGTCCACAGCCAGGCGTAGAAGGCCAGCCCCGCTCCCCCGGCGAAGCAGGCAAGGATCATGCCCAGCCGGACGTACTTCACGGGCCAGCCCAAATGGTCGGCCAGTCCGCTGCAGACGCCGGCGATCATGCGGTCGCTGCTGCGGACCAGCGGCGGGCGTTGTACAGCGGTTGTCATGTACCAATCCAAACACGGATCAGGGTTGCCCGAACCTGAAACCGGCGTTCTTCGGGGGTCCCTCAGGGATCATTCAGGGTATCCCCCAGTAGAGGGCAGGGTACCCGGGACGGCAGGATCGAAGTATGAACGCGAACAGCATGAACCCAGAGGGATCCGGAACGCCCGGCAACGCCGGCACACCCGATCCCGACGCCAACGCCGGCACCTCCGCCGGTGCCCCCGGGGAACCATCCCCCCAGGCCTATCCGTCCTCCGAGGCCGGTCCCGCTGCACCCGATATTGCACCCCAGCAGAACTTCTTCGACTGGATCCGCAGCCAGGGTGTCCGCCGTGGGCCGGACCGCTGGATCGGTGGCGTCTCCAGCGGAGTGGCGCACCGGTTCGGCATCGACCCCCTGATTGTCCGGGGGATCTTTATCGTCCTTGCACTCTTTGCCGGCATCGGCGTCCTCCTCTACGGCCTGGCGTGGGCTTTGCTCCCTGAACCTGACGGCCGCATCCACGTTCAGGAAGCAGCCGCCGGGCGTTGGTCCGGTGGCATGACAGGTGCATTGATCACCACGCTCATCGGCCTGCCTGGCTTGGGCCGCGGGTTCTGGGGCTGGGGCTGGAACGGCCTTCCCGGCCTGTTGTGGACGCTCTTCTGGGTAGGCGGCGTCATCTACCTCATCTACTATCTGGTGCAACGCAACAAAGGGCCTAAGGCGGCCCGTCCCATGAACCAGCAGAACTTTGCGGCCACCGCCTACGGAACGGCCACTGCCTACGGAGCCCCCACGGCCTATGGAACGCCAACAGCCACCGGGGCAAACACTGCTGCCGGAACAAACACAGCCACCGGCACCAACAGCGGCGTTCCGGTGTACGGCCAAGGCCAGCCAGGCAGCAAACCGCAGGGTCATGGGGCCGGCCGCTACGAGCCGTCAGGCCCGCGACCGCCCTTCGGGCCCACTCCTCCCCAAGGCGGTCAGCCTTTTAGCGGCCAACCGCACAATGGTGAACCCAAGCCGCCCCGCGCCAGGCGCAGGGGTCCAGGGCCAGCGATAGTTGCGGTCACCGCGGGTGTGGCCCTGCTGGTTGGTGGCACCTTGAAGGCGTTGGACGCCGGCAACATCATCGAGCTCGGCCAGGCAGCCAACGCAGTGGTGTGGGCCGCGGGCGCAGCGGTTCTGGGTTTGGGCATCCTCTTTGCGGGATTGCGGGGACGGACCTCTGGTTTCCTCGGTTTCCTGGCGGTAGTGGCCTTGATCATCGGTGGAATCTTCAACGTTGTCCCAAGGAATGGCGATCGCTTCACCTTCCATGACGTGAACTGGGCACCACTGAGCATCGAGCAGGCGCGGCAGGGGGTCGACGTCACGGGCGGCAAGGGAACAGTGAACCTGGACGACCTGGCCCTGACGCCTCCACTGACCACCGAAATCGTGGTCCCCGTGGACGCCACCTTCAGCAACGTCACCGTCATCATCCCGGACGACGTACCCGTTGAAGTCAGGGCGGATATGACCTTCGGCAACCTCAACGAACACGGCTCGGACCGCGGCGGCCGCCTTCAGGACGAGCGGACGGTCTACAACGCCGAAAAGCCAGGAGCCAACCTCGTGGTGGAGATTGATGGCACTTTCAGCAACGTGACCATCCAGGAAGGAAACTGACATGAGCACGAACGAGCCAAGCAACGCACGCGAAGCAGCAGAAAACAGCAGTGATGCCAAGAATCCAGTGGACACCACTCCGCTGACCAAGGAGCCGGCACCCTCACCGCGGCTCCAGCCAACACCGCAGCTCCAGCCAATACCGCTCACGCCACCGCTTGAGCCCAACTATCGGGTGGAACGGACCATCGACGACGACGAACCGCAACAGGCGCGGATCGGCACCGTGGTGTGGGGATTGATTGTGATTGCCCTGGCCGCTTTGTTGGTCATCTCCACCCTTGGTTGGGTGGTGCTGGACGGCACGTACGTGCTGATCGGCCTCATGATCGGTGCAGGCGCAGCCTTGGTCATCGGAGGACTCCTCGCCGCCCGCAAGAGTGCCGGTAAACCAAAGAGCCCTGCCAAGTAACTGCCTGCACCAGTTACACCAATGAGGCAGGTACTAACGTGACAAAGCAACCACAACAAGGAAGTCTGTAGCCATGGACAAGTTCTTCAGCATCGTCAGGGGCTTCGGCCTGAAGCGTGGACCCCAGCGCTGGTTGGGCGGCGTCTGTGGCGGGATCGCTGCGAAGCTCAGGGTGGACGTGGCATATGTTCGCGTCGCTTTCCTGCTCTTCTGCCTCTTGCCCGGGCCGGCTGCGGTGTTCTACATCCTCGCTTGGCTCATCCTGCCGGACCAGAAGAACAGGATCGCGCTGGAGTCCTTCATCAGCCAGCGTTCCCGTTAAGCGCACGACGATCAACAACTTCGATGTCAGCGACACAAAGCGCCCCGCCGCTGCGGGGCGCTTTCGTTGTTTTCAGAGAGATTTCCAATACCGCACGGCCGGGGTCGAAAGTAACCATTTGTGTCCCACCCCACATCCACGTCTACAATCGTTGGGAGCTCAGCGTGGCGCTCTACACGTATTCCTCCAAGCCATGAGTGAGCAAACATGAAAATTGGCATTCTTACCAGCGGTGGCGACTGCCCCGGACTCAACGCAGTAATCCGGGGAGCGGTCCTGAAGGGGATCGCAATCCACGGCCAGGAGTTCGTGGGTTTCAAGGACGGCTGGCGCGGCGTTGTGGAAGGTGATGTCATCGACATCCCCCGCACCTTGGTCCGCGGCATCGCCAAGCAGGGCGGCACTATCCTGGGCACCTCACGGACCAACCCGTTTGAAAATGGTGGTGGCCCGGACGTCATCAAGGCCCACATGGAACGCCTGGGCATTGACGCCATCATCGCCATTGGTGGCGAAGGCACTCTGGCGGCGGCAAAACGGCTCACCGATGCCGGACTGAAAATTGTTGGTGTTCCCAAGACCGTGGACAACGACCTCGACGCAACGGACTACACCTTCGGCTTCGATACAGCGGTTGAAATCGCCACCGAAGCAATCGACCGCCTCCGCACCACGGGTGAGTCCCACCACCGATGCATGATCGCCGAGGTCATGGGCCGCCACGTAGGCTGGATCGCCCTGCACGCCGGAATGGCCGCTGGTGCACACGCCATCCTCATCCCGGAACAGACGGTCAGCATCGAGCAGATCACCGAATGGGTCCAGGAAGCCCACGACCGCGGCCGCGCGCCCTTGGTGGTGGTAGCTGAAGGCTTCGTTCCTGACCACATGGAGTCTCCCCACTCCGAACGCGGACTGGACACTTTTGGCCGACCCCGCCTGGGTGGCATCGCCGACCAGCTCGCCCCGGAAATCGAAGCACGCACAGGCATCGAGACCCGCGCCACCATCCTTGGCCACATCCAGCGTGGCGGCGTACCAACCGCTTACGACCGCGTCCTGGCCACCCGCCTGGGCATGGCAGCCATCGATTCGGTGGTGGAGGGTCGTTGGGGCACCATGGTGGCGCTGAAGGGGACGGACATCTCCCACGTTGGTTTTGAAGAAGCACTGGGTAAGCTCAAGACCGTTCCCCAGCACCGCTACGACGAAGCGAGTGTGCTCTTCGGCTAGTCGGCTAGGCTGAATCCATGACTCTTGAGCCCACGTCCGCTGCCATTATCCAGCTGGCGTGGGCTCGGCATTTGGGGTTCGACGACGACGCTTTCGCCGCCGCAGCTGGCCGGGTCACCACTTCAGCGGTCGACCCAAGCGACCCCTCAAACCGCCTCACCCGCCTCGACGACTCGGCGCGGGCGGTTGTTTTCCTCCGCCTTTTTGGTGCCTCAGCGCTGGTGGGACCACAATGGGTCCTCGACGCAGCCGCTGGAATTCCAGACGCTGAACTTGCCCAGCATGTGACGCTGTTGACCCTCACCCGATCCCACGGTGGACACGGCCTTGGGTCCTCAGCATTGTTCTTTGCCGACGACCTCCCGCTCAACCAACCCTCGGAGGACCTCACGGTCTCGCGGGGCAATCCAGAGGCGATCGCGCTGGAAGGGCTGTGCCCCCCGGATGACGTCAACGAAGTGGGCCTGCAAGCCCTTGAGCATCGCTTCACCATCATGCATCCCGAAGAAGAGCAACCCACTCCCGTGGCGTGCGGCGCCTACTCCGAGTGGGAGGGAATCCTGGCCAACATGGGCGTCCTGGTAGCTCCACCCTGGCGCCGACGGGGCCTGGGAACGCTCGCTGCATCGATTGCTGCCCACGAGGCCCTGGCCGCTGGGCTGACGCTCCAGTGGAAGGCCGATGTCAGCAACAGCAGCGCGCTGGCGATGGCGCGCAGCTTGGGATTCGCCACTGGCGGACTCCATGCGAGCGTGCTGCTCGGCTGACAAGAACCGAACCGGCCCAGCTTTGGTCTTGGCTGGCACTGGTCCTGCCCCTATGTCCGGGTCAGGACCAGCCAAAAGTGGGCTGGTCCCCGCCGTTTGCCACCCTACTTCCGGGCGGTTTCCTGTGGAGCCTCAGTGGCAGCTGCACCGCCCCACCCTTCAACGGACTTCGGCTTGGCAAAGAACACGGCCACCACTGCCCCGACGAGAATCGCACAGGCGGGCAGCACGATCGACTGGCTCATCGCCGTCGAGAATCCTGCATGCAGGGCCTCTGGGAGGGCACCGTTCATGGACGCTTCGTTCGCCGGAGCTCCCGCTGGCGCCGCGGGCAACTCGGCCGCAAGCCGGGCCTGGATCAGGGCGGCGATGGCCGCCGATCCAAGGACTGCCCCGATCTGGCGGGTGGTGTTGAACACGCCCGAACCGGCGCCGGCTTGGCGTGGCTCGAGGTTGCGCGTTGTCGCATTGGATACCGGCCCCCAAATAAAGCCATTGGCAACGCCCTGCAGGGCACTGGGAAGCAGAAACATCCAAATGGGAGTATCCGGCCGCAGAAGTGAAGCTGTCCAGAAGAGCGCTCCTGCGAGGCAAACCAGGCCGAAGGATGCGAACCAGCGCGGGTTGGCACGGTCGATCAGCTTACCCACCACCGGCGCCAGGCCGCCGGAGATCACTGCCATGGGAATCATGAGCAACGCTGATTGGGTGGGGGTCAAACCCCGCACAACCTGGTAGTAGAAGATGGTGGGCAGCGGGAACGCCGTCACGGTGAAGCCGACCACCATGATGGTGGTGTTGCCCAACGAGAAATTGCGGTCCTTGAACAAAGCGAGCGGCAGCAGCGGTTCCCCTCCGCGACGGCCCAGTAGCCACTGCCAGAGAACAAAAAGAACCAGGACCACGAGCCCTGCGATGATCAAGCCCCACACGGTAACGGCGCCGGTGACCGTTCCCCACTTGTAGGTTTGGCCTTCCTGGAGGCCGAAGACCAAAAGAAACATGCCGACGGCGGAGAGCACTACGCCCGCGACGTCGAATGAATGGCTGTGCGTAGTCAGCTTCGGGACGAAACGCGTGACCATGACGAAGGCGACAATTCCAATCGGGACATTGACGAAGAAGATCCATTCCCATCCCAGTCCGTCCACCAGGACCCCGCCCAGAATGGGACCCACGAGAACAGCCATGCCGGCCGTCGCTCCCCAAAGTCCCATGGCGGCACCCCGGCGGTCCGGAGGAAAAATACGCGTGATGACAGCCATGGTCTGGGGCGTCATCATGGCCGCGCCGAGTCCTTGGACCGCGCGGGCGGCGATCAGCATGGTGATATCGCCGGAGAGTCCGCACCACAGCGAAGCCAGGGTGAAGACCACCAGGCCGATCAAGTACAGATTCTTCGGCCCGAAACGGTCACCCAACCTGCCGGTAATGAGCAGGGGTACTGCATACGCCAGGAGGTAGGCGCTCGTAACCCAGATGACGGCGTTGATATCCGTGTTGAGGCCCTCCATGATCCGCGGATTCGCGACCGACACGATGGTGGTGTCGATAAGGATCATGAAGAAGCCTATGACCAGTGACCACAGCGCGGGCCACGGCTTAGCTACGTTTTCCAAGGGATTCCTTCGGCTGATATGAAAGTTCTCTGATCCCGCACTCAGCAGTGCGGTTGTCGTAGCTGCCGGGCTTTCCTGGAACCCCTCGGGCTTTAGCCGAGAAGGGCCAATATTTCGGCCCTGGCAAACATCTCGGCCGCTTCGCGCGCGGTGGGAGTTCCGGCGTCGGGGTCTGCTCCTGCGTCCAGCAGCGCCCGGGAGACGCCCGTGTATCCCTTGAATACCGCCCCGGCAAGCGGCGTCTGGCCACGGTCATTGGGGGTATTCACATCAGCGCCGTGGTGCAGAATCAACTGCACGGTTTCCTCGTGCCCATGATAGGCAGCAAGCATCAGCAGGGAATCACCGGAAGCGTTGGTGAGCGTGGCCGGGGCACCTGCATTCAGGTAGCTCCGAAGCATCTCGGTGTTGCCCTCGCGGGCGGCATCGAAGAGCGCGTGGGCCAAGGCAACTGCTTCGTCGTCCCCGCCCGTATCGGTGCTGGAAGACTCGGCTTCGGGTCCGGTGCTGTGACTCGATTGGCTCATCGGTGGGGTCCCTTCAGGAATCCGGTTTGGCGCCCGACGACCTGGCCGGCGTCGGGGGCGACGATCACTTCCTGGGCTGCGATGTAAGGCTCCTCGCCGTCCATGACCGTCAAGGTTTCATCCGCCGGAACGGAGCGCTTAATGACAGCCAAAGCCACAGGGCCCATCTCGAAGTGCTGCGCCACAGATGTCAGAGTACCCACCTTGCGCTCCCCCGCAAATACAACACTGCCAACGGCCGGAAGCGTGTGCTGCGAGCCGTCCAGCTGCAGGAAGACGAGGCGCCGCGGCGGGTGGCCGAGATTGTGAACGCGCGCAATGGTCTCCTGGCCCTTGTAGCAGCCCTTGCTCAGGTGAACGGATGTACGAATGAGGTCCAGCTCATGCGGAATGGTCCTATCATCAGTCTCCGCACCGAGACGTGGCCGCCACGCGGCAATCCGCAGGGCGTCGGCCGCCATGGCACCAGCCAGGGGCAGGCCTTCGATCACGGATTCCAAGTCTGCCGCCGGGACGAGGTATTCGAACCATGGGCGTTCGAGCCCAGGGTGCGACTCCTCCGGGACAGTGCTGTAGGAATAGCCGCCAGGGCCTACATGCGGCCAAGGATCTTCCCAAACCAAGTATGCGCCGAGCTTCTCCACAGGCTTCGTGGAACCTAGGACAGCCCACTCCCCGGAGACATCCGTGATCTCCACGCGCAGCATGAACTTCATCTTGTTCAACCACTCAGCCAACGGCGCCGCTTCTGCGGCCTCGACGATCAGCCAGGTGGTTTCACCGTCGTCAATAACCCGCGCATCGAACTCGATGCGGCCTTGGACACTGAGCAGCAACAGTTCGCTGCCAACCCGCGGCTGGAGATTGGTCACCTGCTGGGAAGAGAGCGTGTTGAGCCAGCTGAGGCGGTCCGGTCCGGACACCGTCACCACGCCCCGGTGCGAAAGATCAACGACGGCGGTTCCGGTTGCCAGGGCGCGCTGCTCCCGCAGCGGCTCGCCGTAGTGGGCCGGGACGCCGGCATCCAGGCCAGTGTCTTCGACAGCGCCAGGGCGCGACAACAGGGGGCTCTTGTAAGTCATATGTAGTAGAAGTCCTTGCGGCTCAGTGGTATTCCGGAACTCTGAGGTATTCCGGAATCAGCGGTATTCCGGGTTCTCGAAATCGAATCGTGTGCCGGCTTTCCATTCCTGCGGAAGGTTGCCATAGGCGGGGATGCCACCGGCATCCCTGAGGAGGCGGGCCATGTGCATCAGGTTCCAGGACATGAACGTGGTGTTCCTGTTAGTAAAATCACTCTCCGGACCACCAGACCCTTCGTCAAGGTAGCTTGGCCCTGGGCCTACTGGGCCGATCCAGCCCGCGTCAGCCTGCGGCGGGATGGTGAAGCCCACGTGTTGGAGGCTGTACAGCACGTTCATGGAACAGTGCTTGATGCCGTCTTCATTGCCGGTGATGAGGCATCCACCCACTTTCGGGTAGAACGCCCACTGACCCTTGTCAGTGAGTTCGCCGGAGTGTGCGTACAGACGCTCAATGAGCTTTTTAGTCTGGGAAGAGTTATCGCCCAGCCAGATGGGACCTGCCACCACAACGATGTCGGCCTCAGCGACCAACGGATAGATCTCCGGCCATTCATCGGTTTTCCAGCCGTGTTCCCGCATGTCCGGGTACACGCCGCTGGCGATATCGTGGTCCACAGTCCGGATGAGGTGGGTAGTGACGCCCTGCTTTTCCATGATGTCGCGGCTGATCCGGATCAACCCATCGGTGTTGCTGAGCTGCGGCGAGGGTTTCAAGGTGCCGTTGAAGAACACGGCCTTGAGTCCCTCGTAGCCTCCCGGCTTGAGGTGGTTATTCACTATCTGCTCCTTTGCTGGTTGCGTGTGGAACGTTCAGTGAGACCTCGTGCCGGGCGTCAGGAAACCCTGTGAAGGAACGCCGACGCGTGTGGTTCCAATGCCTTGCCGTTGGCGGCAACATCCCAGCGCCAGAGGAGATTGCCATCCACCAGGCCAAAGATCCGTGTTGCGGCGGTGTACTCCTTGGAGTGGCTCCCGCGCATCACCATGTCCGTGGTGAGCTGGATCTGCGGCCCCTTGATCTGGCCGTAGTAGAGCTCGGTAATTCCCCCGGGGTGGGCAATTGACACGGAGATATCGAAGCCGCCCTCTTTGTTGCGGCGTTCTTCAACCTCATCGGCGGTCTTGAGCACAGGAACGATGTCCGCCGGGATAAGCCCGGGACCACCGTCGCCTTCCTGGAGCTTGCGCTCCAAGGCCCAGAACCCGGTTTCAACGGTCAACGGGCGCAACTTTGCGCCGTCGTCGTCGCTGATCCAGGTCTCGGCCCTGTACTGCAGGTACGGCAAACCGTTATGGGTGAAGGAAACGTGCTGGACGAAATGCTCCGAATCCTCATCACCACTGCCAAGCCGGCCGCGGCCTTCCCACTCACCAATGAGCCAGGAAAGCGGGACGAGTTCAGGCGTCAGGTCTGTTGGAATCTCAATAGGCACAACGACTACCTCTTTTGGACTGCAGGATCAGAAGGCTTTACTTCTGGCCCTTGAAAAGGCGGTAAACAACGAAACCCGCAAACCACGCCATGGCAATGCTTGCCAGGCCAAGGAGAACGAGGAAGAAGATTTCAAATGCGAGTACAGACATGATGCAATCCTAACCGTTAGTAGATGAGTAGTTTGTCTATGAAGTAGGCCAAGGCTCCAACAGCCCAAACCGGCGCCACACCCATTCCCACTGCGGCGGGAATATTGAGCCGCCCGCGCCTGAGAGTGGTCATGCGCCGGAAGCAAACGAGGACCGATCCGACCACGACGCCCACCAAGGCAGCAGGCAGGACGGCGATATCGGAAAAAACAAGTCCGGCCAAAGGGCCCATCAGGCCGGCCATGACGATGCCAAGGGGAGCCACAATCCGGTCCGGCCATCGAATGACGCCTACCAGCAGTGCCACTGCGGCGCTCAGCCCGGCAACCAGCACCATTTCCTTGACGCCGTTGAACCGGGCCCCGGCAATCCATCCTGCACCGAGGCAATTCAACAGGACGCCGGCACAACAGCCGAGCGTGGATTCCAGGCGCTGTGCCTGTCCCGTTCCCCGCACGAGCTGGATGATGAACACCGCCATGACCCCCAAGGCAATGAAGGCGGGCGTACCATCCAGGAATCCAGGAGCCGGCATGTAAGCTGCCGTCACTGCCGAGCCTGCACCGGCCAAGGCAATGACGGAGGCCAGGGTTTTCTTGGCCGGGACTGCCAGGAAATGCGGCCAGCCAAGCCCCACAGCCGCGGACGCCACAATGCCAACGCCCACCATGGCTTCCCGGGAAACGAAGGTGCTGGCCACGATGGCTGCGAGCGCCACGAGTCCGAATACCCCGATGCTCCAAGACTTCACTGTGTGCCCGACCTCAATTCGATGCGCCTTACGACCTCCCGACAATCCTGCCTTATGGCGGGCGAATATGTCGTAATTCCGGTGGCAGCCCGTCACGAATCCCTGACTGGCGGGGCTCGGGTGGGTATACTCGGACTTCAACGGCGCACACTGTTTGCCTTGATCCCGTTACAACGGGCAAAGGCTTGCCAGCTGCCGTGACCGGCCGGTGAAACTCCGGTTTCGACGCCCGATGATGCGCGTACAGCCCATTGGAGGAACTATGTCGCACATCCTGCTCCTGACGAACAGCACCGGCTCTTCGGTGGACATTCTGCCTGCCCTTGAGCTGCTCAACCACCGTGTCCACATCCTCCCGGCAGAACCGACCGCGCTGCTCGAAACCGATCCCACGGACATCGTCTTCCTGGATGCCCGCAAGGACTTGGTGGGGGCACGCTCCCTGACGCAACTGCTGAAGGCCACCGGACTCAGCGCCCCGCTCATGCTGATTCTTACCGAGGGCGGCATGGCAGCCGTTTCCTCTGCATGGTCAGTGGATGACATCGTGCTGGACTCTGCAGGCCCTGCTGAGGTCGAGGCCAGAATCCGCCTGGCCATGGCCCGGGCTGTACCCGGCGAAGAGGAGACCCAGACGGAGATCCGCGCTGCCGGCGTCGTGATCGATGAAGCGAGCTACACCGCCCGGGTCAGCGGCCAACCCCTGAACCTGACGTTCAAGGAATTCGAGCTCCTCAAGTACCTCGCCCAGCACCCCGGACGCGTGTTTACCCGCCAGCAGCTGTTGACCGAAGTCTGGGGCTACGACTACTACGGTGGCACCCGAACTGTGGACGTCCACATCCGGCGTCTCCGCGCCAAGCTCGGTGTTGACCACGAGAATCTCATCAGCACGGTCCGCAACGTCGGTTATCGCCTGACGTTGGTCAGGCTCCCGGATGACGAACTCTCGGAAGCGTAAACCGCCCGTCGACTGTACAGACGAAAAAGAAGAGGCCAGGATTCACATGAATCCTGGCCTCTTCCACTTTCCGTGGAGGACATACGGGTCGAACGTATCGAGGCCACCCCACTGGTGGATCCCCCCTGTGTTGACTAAAAAGCCGAACGAGATAACGAGCCTACAGCCGTTTCAGGGGGACTTCAAATTACAGTGCTTGCCCCGGACGTATAGCCTTGCATCATGAGTCACGCGCACCCCGAGAACTGGCCAGTACTGCTCGTCACCGGCGCCCTCGATCCCGAACTCCTCAAGGACTTCAGGACCCTCGCAGCGGCCGCCGAGGAATCCGACGGCAACCCTCCCCTGTCCGAACAGACACTGGTCATGTTGCGTGGCGTCGATGCCGGCGATCACTCTGTCCTGTCGCTTGCCCTTTATGCTCCGGATGAAGATTCAGATCCGGCGACTGGAGAAGATCTGGCGGGAATCGCCGTCGTCGTTGAAGCGCCTGGCCCATCAGGAACAACGGGTGTCCTCGAACTGGCTGTCCACCCCACCTACCGCAACCAGGGCGTAGCGGCCCGCCTGCTGGAGGCGCTGGAAGGCAAACGCGGTTTTGACGGCTTGAGCGCCTGGTCCCATGGCAATCACGAGGCCGCGGCGGAGCTGGCCACCCGTTTTGGCTACGGTCCTGTGCGGGAACTGTGGAAAATGCGGCTGATGTCCTCCACGTCCGCACTGCCCGACGTCGGCCTTCCGGACGGGGTCTCATTGCGCGCCTTCGTGCCGGGACAGGACGAGGATGCCTGGCTGGCGGCCAACCGCGCGGCCTTCTCGCATCATCCCGAGCAGGGTTCGATGACCCGGGCCGATCTTGAGGCCCGCAAGGCCGAAGATTGGTTTGATCCGGCAGGCTTTCTCCTGGCCGTCAATGATGCAGGCGAACTGCTGGGATTCCACTGGACCAAGGTTCACCCACGGCAGGGACCCCATCCCGCCATCGGCGAGGTTTACGTGGTGGGCGTCACGCCCGAAGCGCAAGGCCTAGGCTTGGGCAAGGCACTCACCGTGGCCGGAATCAGGTATCTGCAGGACAAGGACCTGCACGCCGTCATGCTTTACGTCGATGCCGACAACCGGGCCGCCGTATCCCTATACCAGAAGCTTGGCTTTATCCGCTGGGACACCGATGTGATGTACGGACCTTTAACCAAGAATTAACCTCAGCATCCCGCTGCAAGGAAAGCCCGGGACTTCTTGGATTCGGGCACTGGAATTGCTTGTAATGTGGGAGGAAACCCAGTCCTGAGCTTAGGAGAACCCCCATGCAGCCGGACCCCGTCGGCACCGCCGGATCCACTTCGAAGGGCGCCACACTGCCCCCACGCTTCGGATCATCGGAAGTGCCGGCTTCACGAGCCACCCAGGACCGCATTGACATCCCGGAATTTGCGCCGAGCCTGGAACCCGAAGGCGACATCTCGCCGGACCGTTTCCTGGACCGTGAGCTCAGCTGGCTGGCATTCAACTCCCGCGTTTTGGAACTCGCAGAGGATCCGGATCTCTTCCTCCTGGAACGCGTGAATTTCCTGTCGATCTTCGCCTCCAACCTGGACGAGTTCTTCATGGTCCGCGTCGCCGGTTTGAAGCGGCGCATCGCCACCGGACTTGCTGTTCCCTCCCCTGCAGGCTTGAGCCCCATCGAGGTGCTGGAGCAGATCGGCGAAGAGGCGCACAAGCTTCAGGAACGCCACGCGCGTGTCTTCGCCGAACAGATCCGTCCTGCCCTGGCTTACGAGCACATCCACATCATGCACTGGAATGAATTGGATGAAGATGCCCGTCACCGGATCAGCATCATGTTCCAGGAGAAGGTCTTCCCGATCCTGACGCCGCTGGCCGTGGATCCCGCGCACCCCTTCCCCTACATTTCCGGCCTCTCACTGAACCTTGCGGTGATTGTCAGCAACCCCATCAGCGACAAGGAACTCTTCGCCCGCGTGAAGGTTCCGGACCAGCTGCCGCGCCTGATCTCCGTGGATGGCCCCCGTGCAGGTGCCATTCCTGGCCGTGTTGCCCGCTTCATCGCTTTGGAAGAAGTCATCGCAGTCCACCTGGACAAGCTCTTCCCCGGCATGGAGGTCCTTGAGCACCACACCTTCCGCGTCACCCGCAACGAGGACCTCGAGGTAGAAGAAGACGACGCCGAGAACCTCCTGCAGGCCTTGGAGAAGGAACTCCTTCGTCGCCGTTTCGGTCCTCCTGTGCGCCTTGAAGTCACCACGGACATCAACCCGAACATCAAAGCTCTGCTTATCCGGGAACTCGGCGTTGAAGAGTCCGAGGTTTACTCCGTACCGGCACCCCTGGACCTCCGTGGTCTCTCTGCGATCAGCGCCATTGACCGCCCCGACCTCCACTACCCCAAGCATGTTCCACACACGTCCCGGTATCTCAACGAATCCGAAACGTCCAAGGCGGCCAACGTGTTTGCCGCTATGCGCCGCCGGGACATCCTGCTCCACCACCCGTACGACTCGTTCTCCACCTCGGTTCAGGCATTCCTGGAACAGGCCGCGGCGGACCCCAAGGTCCAGGCCATCAAACAGACCCTGTACAGGACGTCCGGTGACTCCCCGATCGTTGACGCCTTGATCGATGCGGCAGAGGCCGGCAAACAGGTCCTTGCCCTGGTGGAAATCAAGGCCCGCTTTGACGAGCAGGCAAACATCTCCTGGGCCCGGAAGCTGGAACAGGCAGGTGTGCACGTTGTGTACGGCATCGTTGGCCTGAAGACCCACTGCAAGTTGTCCCTGGTGGTTCGGCAGGAAGTGGACGGCCTGCGACGCTATTGCCACATCGGTACCGGCAACTACCACCCGCGAACCGCCCGCTACTATGAGGACCTCGGCTTGCTCACCGCCAACGAGCAAGTGGGCGAAGACCTCTCCAAGCTGTTTAACCAGCTCTCCGGATACGCGCCGAAGTCCACGTTCAAGCGGCTGCTCGTGGCGCCCCGTTCCGTGCGTGCGGGCCTGATCGAAAGGATCGAAGCGGAGATCCGCAACGCCCGCGCCGGCGTTCCTGCCCGCGTCCAGATCAAGGTCAACTCCATGGTGGACGAAGCCATCATCGACGCCCTCTACCGTGCATCACAGGCCGGCGTGAGGGTGGACGTGGTGGTCCGCGGGATCTGCTCCCTCCGGCCGGGCGTACCGGGCCTGAGCGAAAACATTACTGTCCGTTCCATCCTCGGCCGGTTCCTGGAACACTCCCGCGTCTTTGCTTTTGCCAATGGTGGGGATCCCGTGGTGTACATCGGATCTGCAGACATGATGCACCGCAACCTGGACCGCCGTGTTGAGGCACTCGTCCAGTTGGCCAGCAAGGAAGACACCGCGACGGTCGTGGACCTCATGAACCGTTACGTGGACGACGGAACTGCGAGTTGGCACCTGGATAACCAAGGTCACTGGACCAGGTATCACCTTGACGAGGACGGAAAGCCCCTGCTGGACATGCAGTCCTGGCTTCTTGCCTCCCGGTCACGCCAGCGTGCTGCGGCCCGGCGGTAAGGGAACGAGTTGAAAAGCGATACCCCCGTGGCGGATCAGACGGACCACCCCGGTGAACGGGTGGCCGTCGTTGCGGCCGGCGCCATTCCTTGGCGGGTTCAGAAGGGCGCCCTTGAGGTGCTCCTGATCCACAGGCCCCGCTACGACGATTGGTCCTGGCCCAAAGGAAAGCTCGACGACGGCGAAACAGTTCCGCAGTGTGCCGTCCGCGAAGTGCATGAAGAGATCGGACTCAACAGTTCGCTCGGCGTGCCGTTGCCGCCCATTCATTACCACGTCAGTGCTGGCCTGAAAGTAGTGCACTACTGGGCTATGCGGGTCAACGGCGAACAGCTTCGGCCCGACGGCAAGGAAGTGGACAGCGTCATGTGGTGCAGCCCGGACAGGGCTGCAGCCTTCCTCAGCAACCCCACGGATGTGGAGCCCCTCGAGTACCTGGAGAAGGCCCACATCCGCGGCGAACTCGATACGTGGCCGCTCGTACTGATCCGCCATGCAAAGGCAAAGCCCAGGTCCTCATGGACCAAGGCTGAAGGGGAACGTCCGCTGGCCGCCACCGGGCAGCGGCAGGCTGCGGCCGTCCAGCGCCTGTTGGAAGTGTGGAAGCCGCAACGGATAGTGACCAGCCCGTGGACCCGTTGCGTAGCAACCATTGCTCCCTACGCCAAGGCAAGCGGAGCGAAGGTGAAGCTGGTTGAAGCCCTCACCGAGCACAACCACAACCGGTCCCCCAAGAAAACTGCCTCCACGGTGGAGGCCCTGTTCGATAAACAGGTGCCAATCGCTGTGTGCACCCATCGGCCAGCCTTGCCCACAGTACTGAACCAACTAGGCCAGCACATGTCCGCGGCTTTGCGGGGCTTGCTGCCCACGTCCGATCCGTTCCTTTCTCCGGGCGAGGTCATCGTCTGCCAGGTGGCCCGTGGCTCTGAGCGGAAGATTGTGTCCGTGGAACAGGTCAAGCCTTTTGACGACTAGCCACGCCGGGATCGGTGATGAGACACTCATCGATCTACTGGGGGCCCGCATGGTCGAAACCAGTAAGCTGGACTCGTGAGCATCCCCACCCCGTATGAAGACCTCCTGCGCGACGTCATGGCCAACGGCACGCACAAGTCGGACCGCACCGGAACCGGAACGCGAAGCGTCTTCGGCCGTCAGCTGCGCTTCGACCTCAGCGAAAGCTTCCCGCTCATCACCACCAAGCGGGTCCACTTCAAATCAGTGGCAGTGGAGCTCCTGTGGTTCCTTCGCGGTGATTCGAACGTGAAGTGGATGCAGGACCAAGGCGTTTCCATCTGGGACGAGTGGGCGGATGCCGACGGCGAACTCGGCCCCGTGTACGGCGTGCAGTGGCGCAGCTGGCCCACCCTCGACGGCGGGCACATCGACCAAATCTCCGAGCTCATGGTCAATCTGGCTGCCAACCCGGATTCCCGGCGACACATCGTGTCCGCGTGGAACGTGGCCGAGCTCAAGGACATGGCGCTGCCGCCTTGCCATGCGTTCTTCCAGTTCTATGTAGCCGATGGCAAGTTGTCCTGCCAGCTGTACCAGCGCTCTGCGGACACCTTCCTGGGAGTCCCCTTCAACATCGCCTCCTACGCATTGCTGACGTGCATGGTCGCCCAACAGTTGGGCCTTGAGCCCGGCGAGTTTGTCTGGACAGGCGGCGACGTCCATGTTTACGACAACCACGTGGAGCAAGTTACCGAGCAGCTCACCCGTGAACCGTACGAGTATCCGCAGCTGAAAATCCTGCGCAAGCCCGACTCGATCTTCGACTACACCCTGGACGACTTCGAGGTTGTGGGCTATCGGCACCACCCCACCATCAAGGCGCCGATCGCTGTATGAGCACTCCTCCATCTGACATTCCTTCCCAGCTTCCGGGCGTCATCTTCACCCAGGAAATCGCGGGCAAAATGACCGGCATCGGCATGATCTGGGCCCAGACCAAATCCGGTGTGATTGGCAAGGACGGCTCCATGCCGTGGCACCTCCCCGAGGACCTCAAGCACTTCAGCCAGCTGACCACGGGGCACCCCGTCATCATGGGCCGCAAGACCTGGGAATCGTTCCCGGACAAGTACCGCCCTCTGCCGGGGCGCACCAACATTGTGGTGACCCGCAACCCGGAGTGGGCTTCCACGCCTGAGGCCGAGGGCGCCGTCGTGGTTTCCTCGCTGGACGCAGCCCTGCTGGAATCCCAGTTCGCCCCTGGTGGCCAGAAGGTTTGGATCATCGGTGGCGGCCAGATTTTTGAACAGTCGATGGGAATTGCCAACGTTGCCGTCGTCACCATTATCGACGCCGACCTCGACGGCGATACCTTCGCGCCTGAACTCGGCGACGACTGGAACTTCGATACTGCCGCACCGGCCGAGGGCTGGCTGACGGCCAAGAACGGCACAGATTACCGGTTCACGACGTGGCGCCGGACGGAAAGCTAGGAACGCCTGCATGCTGAAGAAACCCGAAACATTGTTCGTGCTGGGATACATGCTGCTGCCGCTTTTCGCGCTGATCTCAGCCATTGTTGGACTGACCATGATTCTTGGCGGCAACCGCATCGTCGGCATCATCGTCTTGATCGTGGTCACGCAGGTCTTCACGTTCGGAGCATTCTTTGCCTTGCGCAAGCGCAAAGCCGTCCTTCTGCAGGGGCCCGACGCCGGGAGCTAGCCACAGCGGTCGGCCTGCGGTGAGCTATGGCGGGTGCCGGCGTCGTGCATTGCGTGCGTGACGTAACCAACAGCGGCACTTTGCTGCAAAAGTTTAGACTGGGTAAATGACTACAGCAGCTAATCCGTCCGTAGGACTGGTCGGTTGGCGTGGCATGGTCGGCTCCGTCCTGATGCAGCGCATGCAGGACGAGAACGACTTCGCCAACATCAACCCGGTATTTTTCTCCACCTCGAACGCAGGAGGTGCCGCCCCTTCCTTTGCTGACGGGGCTGGCAAGCTCGAGGACGCGTTCGATATTGAGACGCTTGCCAAGCTGCCAATTATTGTTACCGCCCAGGGCGGTGACTACACCAAGCAGGTTCACGGCGAACTCCGCAACCGCGGCTGGGATGGCCTCTGGATCGATGCTGCCTCCACCCTGCGTATGAACGATGACTCGATCATCGTGCTGGACCCCATCAACCGCGACGTCATCGACGCCGGCCTGTCCGGCGGCGTGAAGGACTACATCGGCGGCAACTGTACGGTTTCCTGCATGCTCATGGGCCTTGGCGGACTGTTCAAGAACAACCTGGTCGAATGGGGCACCTCCATGACGTACCAGGCTGCCTCCGGTGGCGGCGCCCGCCACATGCGCGAGCTCCTGAACCAGTTCGGAACCCTCAACAACGAGGTAAGCAGCGAACTGCAGGATCCGGCCTCGGCCATCCTGGAGATCGACCACAAGGTCCTCGCTGCTCAGCGCACCGGCGTTGACGCCACCCAGTTTGGCGTTCCGCTGGCCGGTTCACTCATTCCCTGGATCGATGCCGACCTCGGCAACGGCCAGTCCAAGGAAGAGTGGAAGGCTGGAGTGGAGACCAACAAGATCCTGGGAACGGGCAAGGGCACCGCGGGCAAGGACCACATCGCCATGGACGGCCTGTGCATCCGCATCGGCGCCATGCGCTCCCACTCCCAGGCCCTCACGCTCAAGCTGCGCGAAGACCTGTCCGTCACGGAGATCGAGAACCTCCTGGCCAAGGACAACGAGTGGGCCAAGGTTGTTCCGAACACCAAGGAAGCCTCCATGGCGGACCTGACTCCTGTGGCTGCCTCCGGCACCCTGGACATTCCCGTTGGCCGCATCCGCAAGCTCGAAATGGGCCCCGAGTACATCAGCGCATTCACCGTGGGCGACCAGCTCCTTTGGGGTGCGGCTGAGCCGCTGCGCCGCATGCTGAACATCGTGACGGGCAAGCTCTAGGCCCTCTGCCGCCACCCCGTCCGCGCTTTTTCGTCGTCAACCCGCTGTTCCGTTGCTGCCCAGCAACGGAACAGCGGGTTTTCTACGTTCTACCCGTAGGTCCAGGGCCTCCCTGAGCTTCCGGTCCACGTCCCAAGGCCGGCTGAGATCGTCCCATTCGATGCGGACCACTTTCCACCCCTGGGCCTGCATTGCCTTCTCCCGCCGGCGCTCCTCGAAAATCACGTCCTCCGTGGCTGCGTACTCGAAATACTTGGCACGGCCATCAAACTCCAGAATCACCTTCTGCTGCTCCCAGCCAAAGTCTCCGCGATAGTTGCCCACTGGCGTTGCGACATCCAGCTGCAACACGGCGCCCACTATGCCCAACTTATCCAGAAGCACCCGGGTGCGGGTCTCCCCCACGGATTCGGACCTTGCATCCATAAACTCCAGGACACGGCGCAGGCGGCGGGTTCCACGGGTGATTCTGCCGTTGTCCAGATAATCCTGCATCTTCCGGGGATCTGCGCCGAGCCGAAGGGCATGGTCGGCAATGACGACCGCCCGCTCAAAGTCCAACGTCCGTGCACAGTCCACCACCGTGCGCTCAAGACTCGTGGTCTGCGCAGGCCTCTGCCATGGCGTCTGCACTTGAACAATCTCGTCGGGGAGAAGACATCCCGCATGAGCTGCGACATCGCTTCCTGAACTTGCCTTGGCCGGTGAGAAGGGCGTCGTCACGTGTACCAGCGGCCCGCCTTCCCACTCGTGGCAACCGTGCAAGCGGGCGGCGCTTACGTGGCTGTAGATACTTCCACCCAGAGTGCTGCAGTGGTGGGCCTGGATCCGCAGCAGGTCCTGTTCCCAGGGTTTGCTTCGGCGCCATTGATCCATGCGCACGTACGCACCCCGTCTGAGCCTGAGGAGCTTCCGATGGCGAACACCGGCCGTCAAAACGCGGTCGCCAAGCCCACCTCCAACCAGCTCGGGAGTCGAGGCAACGGGGGTCTCCGGCCAGTGTGCAGTGATCAGGGCATCGAGTTTTCGCAGTTGCATGGGACCCATCGTGGCCAATAACTGCGCGAGTTCGCAGGGAAGGAGAACCGTATGTGGACAACTTCGTTGGGGAGCCGCTTATTCGTTGTTGGCCAACCACTTAATAGCGGGTTAGCAACGGGCTAGGACTATGTCGCGACAGGGACGGTGTCGGGACAGGCGGGGTAAGACAGGCGGCTCTCAGCCCGCCATGAACTTCAGGTAAGCCCGCCCCTGCGCCTGGAAGGAACGCTCCGCAGCAGGCCCCAGCTGCCCTTCGAACGGCTCAGGAACAACGTCGGGCGCCTTGCCATTGCCGGTCCTGGCCCACGTGCCCACCACTTCTCCCCCGGCCACGATGATTCGCTTGAACACGCCGTTCTTGCCCGGCACCACCAATTCAGCATGCTCGGGCGCGAGGACGAGGCTCCGGTCCTGGTAACCGAGCAGGAATTCATCGAAGCCAGGAAGAGCCAGCAAGGCGCGCGAGCCGGGGACGCCGTCGTCGAGCAGTGCTGCTGTTTCAGGCGAAAGCCAATAGCTGGTGCCGGCGAATGGCAGCTCCACCAACCGGTCCTGAACCGAGGCGAGGGCGTTGCGCGCTTCCGTGAGCGGCACTTGGCTCCACCAGGCAAAGTCCTTCACCGTCGCAGGTCCGTGGCTGCGCAGGTAACGGAAGAGGAGCTCCGCAATGCCTTCCTCGCGATCAAGGTCCCTGGAGTCCTTGATCCACTCGTCGAAGGGCACAAACAACTGCTGGACGCCCACCTTGCCGCGTGCACCAGCCATGGGTCCTTGCACGAGCCACGCACGTTGGCACAGACTCCCAAGAATATGGATGCCACGCTGGGCCTTGGTGATCTGGCCTGCTTGCTCGAAGGCGTCAAAGAGTTGCTCGCGCGTGGCCCCACGTCCGCCGTCGGCCGTCTTGAGGGACTCCAAAGTCTTGAGCGCGATGTCCCGGCAATGGCTGATGTCCTCGGCGGTGATGCCAAGCTCCCGATGCCGCCCTGCCACCAGGTTCATGAGCCGCGGACTGGTGATGCGCAAGATCCAGCGGAGATCCTCCCGTGCAAGCAGATGCAGTGTTCCCCGCATTGGCCATGACCGGACAATGGTTCCGGCATCAAGGGCTGCGCGGACGTCGGACGCGGCAGAGCCCGGGACACGCTGCCCCACGGCCCACAGCGCGGATCCGAGGTCCTGCGCCTGCATGGCTGTCATCCAGCGAACCGCATCCGGCACCGAGGCAAAACCACCGTTGAGGAGTCCCTGGCTGGCGAGCCGCAGGCGGCCAATGACTCGTTGGGTTACAGCAACTGAACGCGCGTGGGGTGCAGGCATGCTTCATCCTAAAAGCGCCGTGCCGGTACAGGGAACCTTGCAACACCTCCCAGCAGCCTTCCAGCACAGTTTCCTAGGATGGCTGCATGCTCTTTGGTGATCTTGCTCCGCTTGTGCGGCCGCTCAGCAGATGGTTGGCGGCGGCTGGCTGGTGCTGCACCGTCGTCGGGCTTGGAACGGGACTCGTTGTGGCCGTTGGTACCGGAGTCAGCCTCACGCCTTCCATGCAGGTCATCCAGATGGCGGGTCTGGTGGCGACTGCCACCGCCGCCCTGCTCATCGGTACCGCGGCCGCCATCCAACCTGTCGCCGACCCCGGGGACGACGCCCCGGAACCCTGGTTCTACCCCGCAGCCACAGCACAAGTACGCAGCTTCCTGCTGGGTGCCATCGTGATGCTCCTGGGCCTGGTGGGCTTCGCCATGGCTGGGCTCTTCATGCCGAGCGGCCCATCGCCCCAAAGTATTGCCTTCAGCCAGATCTTCTTGCTGGGATCGGTGAGTTGCGGGCTGACCTTCCTGCTGCTCAACAAGGTCCTGCCCATCGCGGCACGACGTACACGCTAGCCCGCCAGGGCCCGCTAATTCTGCGCTAGAGGGAAACGCCAATCAGCAACGGTTCAGGGTGCAGCTCAATGCCGAAGCGATTGACGACGCCGGCACGCACCTCGCGCGCGATAGCCACCATGTCCGACGCCGAGGCCGAGCCGCGGTTGGTGATCGCCAAGGTGTGCTTGGTGGACAAGGATGCCCTGCCACCGGAAACACTGGTTTCATCGAGTCCGAAACCCTTGCCGAATCCCGCGTGATCGATGAGCCAGGCAGCCGAAAGTTTTACCAAGCCGTCCTCACCTGCCGGGTACTTGGGCGCGTTCTCCGGCAACCCTGCGGCGCGTTCGGCCGGGATGATCGGGTTGGTGAAGAACGAGCCGGTGGAGTAAGTGTCCCGGTCTGCGGCGTCCAAGACCATGCCTTTGGACGCGCGGAGCCGGAGGACTTCCCGGCGGACATCGTTGGAGTACGCACGTTTGCCGGCTTCCACGCCCAGCACGCGGGCGAGTTCACCGTACCGGATGGGTGCGCTCATTCGTCCCAGCGGCAATTGGAACTCAACAGTCAGCACCACGTAGCGCGGAGAACCTTCAACCGTTGTCTGCTTCAGGATGGAATCCCGGTAACCAAACTTGAGTTCTGAATTGGTGAAAGTCTGAACTGCATTGCGTTGCCGGTCCCACGTCCGCACGGCGGCGATGGTTTGCGAGACGTCCGCACCATACGCGCCGACGTTCTGCACCGGCGTGGCACCTGTGGCTCCCGGGATGCCGGACAGAGCCTCAAGGCCGGACCAAGCATGCAGGACCGAGTGCTCCACCAGTGCGTCCCAATTATGGCCGGCCTGAACCACCACGGACACGCCGCCACAGCTGTCTTCAGAGTTCACGGTGAAGCCCTCGGACGCAATCCTCAGGACCGTGCCGGGGTACCCGTCGTCCGAGATCAGGAGGTTGGAACCGCCACCGATGATGAGGAGTTTCTCGCCCGCAGCGTCAGCCGACCGCACGGCGTCGATGATTTCAGCCTCGGTGCGGGCCTCTACATATTTTCCTGCGGGGCCGCCGACGGCAGCCGTGGTCAGGTCGGAAAGCAGCGTCTGGGTCACCAATCAAGCCTAACGGGGATTGAAGCGCTCACTTGGTTCAAGAGACCTTCACAACTGCTTGGGACTTCATGAGGACCTTCTGTCCGGCTGCCACAACGGTGAGGTCGATGCGCACGGTGCCGGCCTCGGCGTCGAGGGCTCCCACTACCCCGGTAACATCGATGACTGCACCGGCCTCGTCCGTTCCGGTGGTGTCAGCCACCAGGACCGGCTTTGTGAACCGCGTCTGGTAATCGACCACCGCAGCGGGGTCCCCTGCCCAGTCGCTCACAAGCTGCACTGCCGATCCCATGGTGAACATGCCGTGGGCAATCACGCCGGGCAGCTCAACGGACGTTGCAAAAGCTTCGTTCCAGTGGATGGGGTTGAAGTCCCCCGAAGCACCGGCATACCTGACCAGGTCCTGGCGGGTGACCTCAACGCTGCGGGTGCCGATTTCCTGGCCGACTGTCAGTTCTTCAAATTTCGGGCTCATGGTTACTGTCCCTCTCCGCGGACCAGGATGGACGAGGTGGTGGTGGCTACTTTTTCACGGTCATCGTTGCCGTCGAGCGCGAAAATCTCTGAGCGCGTTGTGATCATCGCGCCGCCGCCCATGGCCCGGACTCCGTCAACGTGCAGTTCAGCCACGAGGCGGTCCCCGGCCACGATGGCGCGGTGATGGGTAAAGCGCTGGTCCGCGTGGACCACGCGGGAGAAGTCGATGCCGGACTCGGGGTCCTCCACAAGCTGGGCGTCGGCGCGCTGGGCAACAATGATGGCAAACGTCGGCGGGGCTACAAGATCGCTGTGGCCCATGGCCCGTGCTGTCTCAACATCGAAGTGCGCAGGATTGCTGGCCTTCACGGCCTTCGCAAATTCGCGGATCTTCTCACGGCCGACGTCGTAAACCTCTGCGGCAGGGTAGGTTCGGCCCTGCAGGTCCGGATTGATACTCATGGTCCAACCCTATCGGGCCAGCGGACCCGCGGTGGTGTTGCGACTACTTCTTGTAGCTCTTGCGGATCTTCTGGCCCCGGACTACGAGCCCTGTGACATGGAGCAGCAGCCCGACGCCGATCACGGGCAGGGAGGCAATGGCCAATCCCTGGTTGCCGGTCGTGTTCCCGGCAATGGAAAGGATGAGCCCGACGGCGATGAGCCCCATGGCGCTGAAAACCAGCGTTTTGTAGGCGGTGGACGAGGTGGCCCAGAATTCGTTCAGCACCGTCCAAGTCTACCGGTGCGCGTTGCGGGGCCCGCTGTGCGCCCCAAAACCCAGGAAGAGCCCGCACACCGGGCCCCACAAGGAGTTAGAACAACGAGTCCTGCAGGGCGGGGATTTCCGTGACGTGGGGGCCGAACTCGATCTTTCGTCCCTTCAACGCGCCCAGGTCCGCCACGAAGCTGCCCTCCACCTCATTGCCCTCGGCGTCTGGGAGACCGGCCAAGGCGATGGCACCGGAAAGTGAGTGGACCCGCAGACCATGCCCGCCGCCGTCGAACGGTGCCGGGTAGGGGTGGCGCGAAGAACCGGCGGCGCGAACGGTGCAGAGCCGGTCAGCCAAAGCGGGCCGCTCCCACTCTTCCTCCACAAGGGCGAACCCAGTCATGGCAAGTCCACCCAGCAAGCCGCGCACCTGTGCGGCATGCCGGCGATTGGCGGCCACAAGCTCGACGCCGGGACGCGGCTCAACGAGCGACGCCGCCTTGGCAGCGGAACGGACCTGCTGGACGAGCCCAAGCTCGCGGGTCACAAGATCCTCGAGCACTCGAACAACCCGGCCGTCCTCGGCGAGGGCAACATAAGAAGCCTGCACGGCACCCTGCTCGGCCAACCGGTTCCACTTGCGCGGCGCCGAGGCGGTCCCCACCTTGGTTGCCCCATTGGCGAACGTTGCAACGTACAGCCAATGGGGCTGCATGAGGTAAGCGCGAAGACCGGTGGGCACTGAGCCGCCTCGGTGGAAGTCATGCATGAGCCGGGAATCGTCGCGGGCAAAGCAGGCCCCGCACTGCTTCCCACGCTCGGCTGGGGAACCGCTGCGGCAAGGAACATGCGTGCGGTTGCCCGGCCCGTGGACCTTGGTATGGCCAAGGCACCACACGCCGGGCATGACGCGCATGCCCAGGGTTGAACCCGGGGCCAACGCAACGTCAGTAAGCTCCCCGTCCGGCCGCAGCAACCTCAACGCCGGTGAAGAGGAGTCCCAAGCTATGCCGTGGACCAGCATGGCTACAGGGAGGGCTGAACCCCGAAGGCAACTGCGAGCTTCATGATCTTCTCGGCGCGGCCAAGGCGTGGGAGGTCCGAACCGTCACGGATGACCCTGCCGTTGGCTTCGAAGTCGCTCATGAAGTCGGTTGCCCAGGCAACGTCCGACGGGGTGGGGCTGATGACCTCATTGATCACGGTGGTCTGGTCGATGGCCAGGCACAGCTTGCCGGTCATGCCCATGGTTACGGTGATGCCGGTCTGCTCGCGAAGGATGGGGTGATTGGTCCCGACCGTGGGGCCATCAATGGGGCCGGGCAGGTTGCCCACTCGGCTGGCAACGACGAGCTTGGCGCGCGGGTACGCCATGGCCTCGGGGGTAGCGGCCATGCCGGTGTCGCGGCGGAAGTCACCCGAACCGAACGCCAGGCGGAACGCACCCTGGGCCTTGGCAATGTGGTTGGCTTCCTCGATGCCGAGGGCCGACTCAACCAGTGCAATCACGGGAGTCTTGCCGTCCATGCGGTGGTAGGACTCGGTGACCTGGTCCGCGGACTCGGTCTTGGCGAGCATCACTCCGAGCAGGCCCGGGGTGCCGCGGAGGCCAGCGAGGTCATCGGCCCAGAAGGGGCTGGTGGCGTCATTGATGCGAACCCACGCCTGGCCGCCGGACCTCAGCCAGTTCACGACGTTCTCGCGCGCCGCGTCCTTCTGGGAGGGGTCAACGGCGTCTTCGATGTCAAGGATGATGGCGTCTGCCCGTGAGCCCGCGGATTCGTCAAAAAGTTCCGTCTTCATGGCGTTCACAAGGAGCCAGGAGCGGGCGATATCGGCGGGAATATTGCGGGTAGGCCGAATGGATTCGGCGGCGATGCTAGACGTCATGTATCTACCGTATCCGGCAAGCGGCCCACAGGGCGAAGAAATCCGCCTGGTTGTGAGGATCAATACGAACTAAAGCCCTTATGACTGTGCCCGCGCCCAGTATGACTGTCCGACGACGGCAAGCGCCATTCGCTTCCGGCACACCCCGCGCGGTGAGTCATTGAACTCAACACAGGCTTCATTCGGCTCAACACAGCCTTCATTCGGCTCAATGCTGCGACTTTGTGTCCGTCGATTGCATTTCATGGCTTCGCGTTGCGCACGGTTGCCCGCTGTTTCACAGCGTTTCCCGCCATTTCCCGCCGTTTCCCACCATGACCGCGGAGCTTTCCACCGGCGGTGCAGATGGGCTTACATCGTTCCCAAGCCGGTCAACGTACGGCTCCCCCAACCGAAACACCATCATTCGAAAGTAGCTCCCATGAAACTGCACCTGCCCCTGCTGAGCGTCGCGGCCGCCGTCGTACTAGCGCTGACGGTGTCCGGCTGCGGCGGTGCAGCCGAAGCCGGACAAGCAAACCAACCCGGCAACGAGGTCAAGGAACTCCGCTACCAAGGCTCCGCCAACAATGTGACCTTCCCCGAGCTCGCTGCAGACCTCGGATACCTGGGCGACCTGAAACTGAATTGGGTGGGCAACACCACCAGCGGCCCCCAGGACATCCAGTCCGCAGCCACCAACCAAACGGACTTCGGTGGCGCATTCTCCGGAGCGGTGGTGAAGCTCATCGAAGCGGGCGCCCCCGTGAAGGCCGTGGTCAACTACTACGGCTCGGACGAGAAGACCTTCAACGGCTATTACGTGAAGGCGGACAGCTCCATAAAGGGACCCCGTGACCTGATCGGCAAGAAGATCGCGGTCAACACATTGGGCGCACACCACGAAGCGGTCATCAATTCGTACCTGACGCAAAACGGTCTCAGCCAGGACGAGATCAAGCAGGTCCAGCTCGTCCCCTTGGCTCCGAACGATACCGAGGAGGCCATCCGCCGCGGCCAGGTAGACGCGGGAACCCTTGGTGGAGTGCTGCAGGACAGGGCCATTGAGGCTGGAGGACTACGTTCTCTGTTCAGCGATGTGCAATTGTTCGGCAACTTTGCAGGCGGTCAGATCGTGCTCCGGAACGACTTCATCGAAAAGAACCCGAACACCACCCGCACCTTCACCACCGGCGTTGCCAAAGCCATCAAATGGGCAGCAGAAACACCGCGCGACGAAGTCATTGCCCGCTTCACCAAGATCATCGAAAACCGCGGACGCAATGAGAGCACAGCCAACCTGAAGTTCTGGAAGAGCCCTGGTGTTCCGGACAGCGGTGTGATCAAGGACGAGGACTTCACCCGCTGGGAGGCGTGGCTGAACTCCGCCGGGATCGTGAAGGACAAGCTCACGCCGTCCAAGTACTACACCAATGAATTCAACGATCTCGCCGGCGCCACGAACGGCACAGCTACTGACGCAGCCAAGAAGGGATAGCCATGACAGCCAAAATCAGCCTCCGCAATGTGACCAAACAATTCACGGTCCGGGCTACGAAGTCCACTGCCGCAACGACGCTCACGGCCATCGATACGCTGAGCCTGGACGTGCGCGACGGCGAGTTCCTCACCTTGGTAGGGCCAAGCGGTTCCGGCAAGACCACGCTGTTGGACCTGCTCGCGGGTCTCTCAACGCCCACGTCCGGCGAGGTGCTCGTTGACGGCAAGCCCGTGACGGGTCCCGGCAAGGACCGCGCAGTGGTGTTCCAGCAGTACGCACTGTTCCCTTGGCGGACAGCTTCGGCCAACGTGTCCATCGGCCTGGAAGGAGCCGGGCCGGACGGCAGGAAATTGAACCGGCGCGAACGGGCAGCGAAGGCCAAGGAGTATCTGGCACTGGTCGGGCTGGCCGGGTTCGAGGACCGGTATCCCCATGAGCTCTCCGGAGGCATGAAGCAACGCGTGGCTATTGCCCGCAGCCTGGCTTACGAGCCCGACGTCCTGCTGATGGACGAGCCTTTCGCGGCATTGGACGCCCAAACCCGCGAGCAGTTGCAGGACGAACTGCTGCGCATCTGGAAGGCCACCGGCAAGACCATCGTGTTCATCACGCACGGCATTGACGAGGCCGTTTACCTCGGCGAGCGCGTGGCTGTACTGAGCGCCCGTCCCGGCCGGCTGAAGGAAATTGTGGACATCAACATCCCCGACCGCGACGGCGAGGACGACATCCGCTCCCACCCGGCCTTCGTCGAGCACCGGCACGAGGTATGGACGCTCCTGCACGATGAGGTCCGCCGGGCGCAGGACGCCGGGCACCGGAAGATCCTCCCGGACGGCAGCGCACCTGATGAACCGTCAAACGTCACCAAAGAGGGAACCGCCACCAGTGAAAGGACTGCGGCCTGATGAGCACCACATTGACGCAGACAGAAACCGCGGCGGCAGCGCGCAAGGCAAGCATCACCACCGAGCCGGGTAACGCCGTCGGGCCTTCCGGTACTGCTGCCGCACCCGCGCAGGAAACCACCGCCCAGGGCACCACCGCGAAGCGTTCGACGCTGGTCCTCACCACCCTGCGCGGGGTTACGGCAGCAGCCGGTTCAGGCGTGTGGAAGTCCGCCGGCATCCTGGCTTTCCTGGCACTGTGGGAATTCGGCCCGACGTACCTCGCCAGCCCGTCCACCAGGGTATTCCTGCCACCGTTGCACGACGTGCTGTTGGCATGGGGCAAGCTCTTTGAAGCCGGCACCATCCAAGGCCACATCGCGGCCAGCCTCACCAGGTCAGTAACCGGTTTCGGCGCTGCGCTCGTTGCAGGTGTGTTGCTGGGACTCCTGATCGCCTGGTACGGACGGCTCAACGCCGTCCTCAACCCCTTGCTGGAGCTCTTCCGCAACACGGCCGCACTGGCCCTGCTGCCTGTGTTCACGCTGCTGCTGGGCATCGGTGAGGAATCCAAGATCAGCATCGTGGCTTATGCGGCTTTCTTCCCGGTGCTGCTGAACACGATCGCGGGAGTGAAAACCGTGGATCCGCTGCTCATCCGGGCTGCGCGCTCGCTGGGACTGAACAGTTTCCGGCTCTTCCAGAAGGTCATCCTGCCATCGGCCGTACCAACGATCTTTACCGGTATCCGGATGGCCGGCACCGCGTCCATCCTGGTGCTGATCGCCGCCGAAATGGTCGGCGCCAAGGCCGGACTTGGCTACTTGATCGTGAACGCGCAGAGCAGCTTCCTGATCCCTGATATGTACGCGGGCATCCTCACAGTCTCGTTGCTGGGCCTTGGCGTGAACTTCCTGCTGGTCGCCCTGGAACGCCACTTCTCCCGCTGGCGGACGGCCGTGGGCGCGGACGCACCCTGAAAACCACCCCCGTGGCACCTGCCACAACCCATCACAAAGTAAGGAAAGAATAATGACCGTCATTACCGAAACCAAGCTTGAATTCGCCAAGCTAGGCTCCCGCATCGGCGCGGAAATCCGAGGACTCGATATCAGTGGAGACCTCAGCGAGGACACGATCGCGCAGATCCGGGGCGCGCTCAACGAGCACAAGGCCTTGGTATTCCGGGAAGCCAACATCCTCACCGACGAAGCCCAGGTGAAGTTCGCGAGCCATTTCGGCCCGCTCACCAAGGCACACCCCACGGTTGCGTCCGTGGAAGGTGAAGAAAACGTCTTGCCGGTGGACAGCGAGAACGGCTCCGCGAACAACTGGCACACGGACGTGACGTTCGTGGTCAATCCGCCGCAGGCCTCCACGTTGCGGAGCATCGACCTGCCTGCCTACGGCGGGGAGACCCTCATCGCTTCCTCTGCGGGCGCCTACCAGGACCTGCCGGAGGAACTGCGCAACTTCGCGGACACCCTCTGGGCCATCCACACCAACGATTACGACTACTCGGTGCCCAAGAACCTTGAGCACTCCAACGCGGAAGAACGACGCAAGGAATTCACCCGGCTGAAGTTCGAAACCGCCCACCCGGTGGTGCGGGTCCACCCGTTGACCGGCGAGCGCGGATTGTTCATTGGGGGCTTCGCGCAGCGGCTTCGGATCGTGGGCTTGTCCAACACTGAATCCCGGGACATCATCCGGCTGCTGCAGGCTTATGTGACGCGCCCGGAGAACGTGGTCCGCGTGAAGTGGGAGCCCAACCAGGTTGTGTTGTTCGACAACCGGATCACGCAGCACTACGCCCCGGACAACTACGACGGGCAGCCGCGCAAGCTCAATCGCGTCACCATTGCCGGCGACATTCCTGTCAGCATCGATGGCAAGGCAAGCCAGGCCATCCAGGGTGACTCAAGCACCTACTCGGTGGTGGCCCCGGTGACCGTCTCCGCCGTTTCCTAGGGGCGCATATGTGTTGCTGTTGTAACCCATCTGAGTCGCAGTTAAGCGCGTATTGAGTCATAACGCGCACAACTGCGACTCAGTTGGGTTAAAACCGGCGTCAGGGGATGTTGCTTCCCCGCGCTGCCACCCACAGGCCATACCACTCGGCCCTGGACATGGCGGCAGCCACGGACGCCGCATCAGAGCAGGCAGCGATCCGCCCGGGGTTGGTGGTTCCCAGCACCGGAGAGATACGCGCCGGATGCCGCATCAGCCACCCCAGCAGTACCGATTCAGGCGTGGTGCCCTTCTCCCCGGCGAGTTGCTGAAGCATGTCAGCGGTCGCCGATTCGGCCGGCGACAATTCCTCGGACGGCGCCCCGGTGTAGCGCCCTTGAGCCATGGAGCCGTAGGCCTGGAGCTCAATCCCCTTGGCCATGCATAGCTCCACCGTCCCCTGCGGAAAGTTGAACCCCAGCCCGTCGGGATGGTTGACCAGCACGGTACTTTCCAGCTAGTCCCGCCGCAGCAGGCTCATCTCCAGTTGGTTGGCAATGATCGGCATCTCAAGGCAGTCCTGCAGGAACTCGATCTGCGCGCCGGACATGTTGGACACACCCAGCTGCCGCACCTTGCCTTCCGTAACAAGCTGCCCGACGGCGTCCCCCACCTCGCGCGGGTCCATCAGGGGATCCGGGCGGTGCAGGAGAAGGACGTCTAGGTAATCCGTTTGAAGCCGCTTCAGGCTTTCATTGACCCGTTCAAGGATGGCTTCCCGGCTGAGGTCGTAGTGCGTATCCAGCCCGCGCTCCCCCAGCCTGATCCCGCATTTGCTTTGCAGCAGGATCTTCTCGCGCAGGCCCTGCGAACGGGCGAGGACTTCCCCAACGACGGCTTCGGATTTGCCGCTGCGGTAGATGTCAGCATGATCGAACAATTCAATGCCGATACCTTGTGCTGCCTCGATGACTGCGGCAGCCTGTTCGATCTCCGCGGCACCATAGGACGTACCGTCCCAGGGACCGCCAAGGCCCATGCAGCCGTAGATGAGGCGTCCGCGCCCGTTCGCATTATTCATTCCAGTATTCAACCAGTCGATTCGCAGCCGGCTTACGCGTCGCGAACCACCCAGGCGGTGGTGTCGGGCGGGAGCAGGCCGCCTTCCAGCGGTCCGCTGCTCACGACGACGGTGCCCGCCGGAAGCGCGAAGGGCTCACTTCCGAAGTTGGTGACCGTTTCCCAACCACCCGGACGGCTGAAGTGCAGCACGTCCTGGTTGCCGGTCTCGAGCCATTCGAGTTCCTCATCGGTCTGCAGTTCCCTGCGCAGGTGCAGCGCTTTGCGGTAGAGCTCCAGCGTTGAGCCTTCGCGTCCTTCCTGCCCGGAGACCGCGTAGTTCGCGAACCATTCCGGCTGCGGCAAGTGTGCTTTGCCTACTCCGAAGCCAAAGGAGGGGCCTTCTGCGGTCCACGGCAGCGGGACGCGGCAGCCATCGCGGCCGATCTCCACCCCTGGGTTGCGGTAGAAGGACGGGTCCTGCCGCTCAGAATCCGGGATCTCAGCTACTTCCTGCAGGCCAAGCTCTTCGCCTTGGTAAAGGTAGGCGGAGCCGGGCAGGGCGAGGAGCAGCAGCGTGGCGGCGCGGGCACGACGCAAGCCGAGTTCGACGTCGAGCTCTTCCGCCGGTGCACCGGCCAGCAGCCAGCCTTTGCCGTCCTGGCCCTTTGGCTTGGTGGCCGAGACATCCTGGGCGGCGTTGGTTCCCTGCGCAACTGAACCGCCCTTGGGCAGTCCATAGCGGGTGGCGTGCCGAACGACGTCGTGGTTGGAGAACACCCAGGTGGAGGACGCCCCGGTTTCCTTGGCCGCGATGAGGTTTTCCGTGATGATCTTCCGGAAGGAAGGCGCATCGAAGTCGGCCTGCAGGAGGTCGAAGTTGAAGGCCTGGCCCAGTCCCTCGGGGCTGGCGTAGCGGGCACGACGCGATTCGTGCACCCAGGCCTCGGCGACGGCGGTGCGCGGCGGGTTGTACTCGTTGAAGAGCTTGCGCCACTCCGCGTAGACCTCGTGG
This sequence comes from Arthrobacter sp. 21a14, assembly GCA_050627125.1. Taxonomy (GTDB): domain Bacteria; phylum Actinomycetota; class Actinomycetes; order Actinomycetales; family Micrococcaceae; genus Arthrobacter. Next base: position 4,527,184 of record CP192487.1, read on the forward strand.
ACTTCGTCGCGGTCCCAGAACGGGTGCGATCCGTCCACGAAACCGTCCGTGCCGTGAGCCCGGGCCTCGAGGTCGGCCTTCATCGGCAGCGGCTCGGAGAGATCCTTGGCCATGCCGTGGGCGACGTCGATGCGGAAGCCGTCCACACCGCGGTCGGACCAGAAGCGCAGGGTCTTCAGGAAGTCCTCGCGAACCTCAGGATTGTCCCAATTGAAGTCAGGTTGCTCCTTGGCAAAGATGTGCATGTACCACTGGCCGGGAGTACCGTCCGGCTCGGTGATGCGTTCCCAGACCGGTCCGCCAAACACGGAGTCCCAATCCGAGGGCGGAAGCTCGCCGTTTTCCCCCTTGCCGTCACGGAAGATGTAGCGTTCCCGCGCTGCAGAGCCCTTGGGCGACGCCAGGGCCTCCTTGAACCATTCGTGGCGGTCCGAAGAGTGGTTGGGCACGATGTCGGCCACCAGCTTGATGCCGGCGGCATGCAGCGCGGCTGCCATCTCATCAAAATCCTCAAGCGTCCCCAGCTTGGGGTCCACATTGCGGTAATCATCGACGTCGTAGCCACCGTCCGCAAGCGCCGACGGGTAGAACGGGCTCAGCCACACGGCGTCGATCCCCAGTTCCTTCAGGTACGGGACCTTGGCAGTGACCCCCTTGAGGTCACCAATGCCGTCACCGTTGGAATCGGCGAAGCTGCGCGGGTAGATCTGGTACACAGCTGCCTGGCGCCACCAGTTCGGATCAGCCATTCGCTCTGCGTCGGTTCGGTGTGCCTGAGTGGCGGAAGTGCTCACGAAACTCCTTTGATTTAGAATCTAAATTTATGTCCCGGACCAGTATGAAACGCTGGGCACGGAAGGTCAACATCCACTAGCCCTTAACAGCGCCTTGTGTCACGCCCGCCATGACCCACCTCTGCGTGAAGAGGTACGCGACGATCGCGGGCGCCATCGCCATCAGGTAGGAGGCGAAAGACACGTGGTAGTTGTTGCTGAACTGGGTTTGAAACAGGTTTTGCCGTACAGGCAGGGTCTGCAGTGCCGGATCGGAAATGATCAGCGACGGCATCATGAAGTCATTCCACGCATAGAGGAATGCGAAGATACCCACGGTTGCACTCATCGGCGCCAACAGCGGGAAGATCAGCTTCCAGAATGTCTGCCATGTTGTAGCGCCATCGATCCGGGCACTCTCTTCCAGTTCCATGGGGATGGAACGCAGGAATGCGGTGAAGAGCAGCACGCTGAAGCTCAGTTGGAACATGGTGGCCAGGAGGATGACGCCGAGCGGATTATCCAGCCCAAGACGACCGGTGAGCTGGATCTGCGGCAGGGCAACCACAGGGAACGGGATGAACATCGCCCCAAGAAGGTAGAAGAACGAGTACCTGAACAGCCGGCGTTCCCAGTTGCGCACAATCGCGTAGGAGGCGAATGCAGCAAGGACGATGGTGGCAAGGACGGTCCCTGCAGTCACCAGCAAGGACATGGCGGCACCCACGGGAAAGTTCGTCAGGGTCCAGGCCTGGATGAAACCGTCGAGGCTGAACGGGGCGGGAAATGAGAAGGCGTTGCCATCCACAGCCTGCCCCTGGGTCTTGAAAGCCATGGACACCGTGACATAGAGGGGAAGCAGCACAGTCACTGCGCACAGGACGAGGACCGTGGTTGCCGGCCAGTTGACCCGCTCGATCGCCGGAGCCGAGCGCCGTCGGCTGGTTGGAGCGGTGGCGGTTTCAACGTGGGAGGAGTCCTCGATTGCGAGGGTGGTTTGTTTGCTCATCAGAGTGCATTCCGTCCGCGAGTCAGCGAAAGCTGTACGAGAGAGATGAGGATGGCGACCACAAAGAAGATCGTCGCGTTAGCCATCTGGTAGGCGTAGTCGCCGCCATTGAAGCCGGCAATGACAGTCATCGCGATGCTCCTGGTGGACGTCCCCGGGCCACCGTTCGTCAGCCCGACGATGATGTCGTAAGCATTGAGGAAGCCCTTGAACCCGAGAATGATGTTGATGACCACGTAACCGGCCACCAACGGAAGGGTGATCTTCAGCAGCTGCTGGAATTTGCTCGCGCCGTCGATTTCCGCGGCCTCATAAACGTCCCCGGGCACAGCAACAAGGCCCGCAATGTAGATGAGCAGCGCCCCCGGTACTGCCTGCCAGGCCGTGACAAGGACAATCGCAATCCACGCGAGGTCGGGGTTGGCCAGCAGGCTGCTCTCCAGCCACGGGATCCCTGCCGCAGCACCCGCGGCAGGCAGGGAGTTCGAAAACAGGAAGTTGAACACGTAGGCGATGATGATGCCGGAAACCACCATCGGGATAACGAAGATGGTCCGCAATGCTGACTTCATCCGGATGCGGGAGGTGAGCCCGACTGCAAGGAGGAAGGCGATCACGTTGACGGCGATCACTGTGACGATGGAGAAACCGAAGGTGAACAGGTAACTCTGCAGGATCGCGGGGTCACTGAAGATCGCGATGTAGTTTGTCAGGCCGATGAACTCCCAGTCACCAATTCCGATGGAGTTCGTGAAGCTGAAGAAGATGCCGATGATGCCCGGAATCGTGATGGCCAGTGTGAACAGGATGAGGCTGGGCACGAGGAAAAAGTAGAAGATCGGTTCCACACGCCGCCTGCTGCGTTGGGTTTGGGGACGCTGCTTTTGGCGCCCCTGCTTTCGTAGGCTCTGCCCGGATGTGGTTGAGGTGCTGATGCTGGACATGTTTCTGATTTCCTATGTTCTGCACTACTGGCGGAAGGCCAGGCGCGCCCAATCTGCGTCGAGTGTGCGGAGGGTGGATGCAGGGGACGCGCCGAACACGATTGCCTGCGTGTAGTTCATGATCGGGATGGTGCGCGGAACGAGTACCGAGGGGCCCTGATAAACCTGAGATTTCTCGTAGTACTCCACCATTCCCTCTATCCGGGGGTCCGGGACGTTTGCAGAATCTTTGGTGGGTGTGAAGCCCAACTGTGATTTGTTGTAGGCATCGATCACTTCTGGCCGGTACAGGTACTCAAGGAAGTTACGGGCAGCGTCCTTGTGCTTGGACGCCTCGGGAATCCAGGCCGCGAGGTCCACATTGACACGAACGCGCAGATCCTTGGGATCCTCGGTCATCGGGAGGGGAAAGGTTCCGAGCTTGAGGTCCGGGGCGGTCTTGGCGATCTCGCTGAATGCCCACGGGCCTTGGAGGTACATGGCCGCCTTGCCCTGCGAGAAAGCGAGATTGCCGTCACCGTAGGCGCGGCTTGCAGCATCCTTGTTGACGTAGTTCTTTGCGAGCGTCAGCATCTTCTCGACCGGCTGGTTGAAGTCCTTCTGGAATGACACCGGGGATTCCGGCCCAACCTCCGTGCCTTCGGCAGCAAGCTTCTTGAAGAAGTCAATGGTGTCCACCTGCCCACCTACCGAGTAGTCAAACCACCCCTGGGCGATCGTCCAGTCGTCCTTCCATGTGGCATAGAACGGCGTCACCCCAGCGGCTTTCAGTGCTTCACACGCCGCGATCATCTCGCTCCAGGTCTTGGGCACGGCGATGTTGTGCGCAGCGAAGATCTCCTTGTTGTAGATCACCGAGGACGCCATGACTGAGTAGGGCAGGGCACTGGTCCGGTCCGGATAGGAACCGTACTGATCCATCAGTGGTTGGAGGTCCTCGCGGACGCGGGAGGCGGCTTGCGTGCCGGACAAGTCGCTCAAGGCTCCGCGCTGGACAAAGCGGGACGTCTCCATGTTGTAGTTTGCAAGCGCGATGTCCGGTGGATTGCCGCGTACGAAGCTTGCGGACACGACGTCGACGCCCGAAGTGTCCAGTACTACCTCGGTTTCGTTCTGGGAAGCGTTGTAGTCGGCGACCAGCTTGGTCATGAAGCCGATGGCCTCCCGCTTGCTGAAGGTGAAGCGGATGGTCTCTTTGCCCGGTTCCCCGGTGCAGCCCGAGAGAAGGCCGGCCAGCAGAGCCAGACCCAGGCCCATCGCTGCCATGCGTTTCTTGCGCGTAGCTTTCACAGACTCCATAGTCCTTTCGTCTTGCGGACCCCCAGTGGCCGCTATGCCTTGGGGAAGTGGTCGCGTTCAACCTCACATGCATTTAGATAGGAGGTAAATTTATGACCTATCGCTAGTATTTAGTGAGGAGCGCCACACCGTCAAGCTTTTGGGGAAATGCGTCGTCATCTAAATTTATGTACTAAATTTAGAGAGACCGCTCTATCACTCCGGTAGGCGGCTGGAAAAGTGGGAGCGCCGAATGCTGATCGGGACTGCGCCGTCAACACAGCTGGTTCGCAGGGTCAATGCCGGCGCGATGCTCAAGGCCATGCGTGGTGCCGGGGTGGTAACAGGCACCGAACTCATGGCTTCCACCGGGCTCTCCCGCGCAACCGTCATTTCCATCTGCGACGAGCTTGTCCGGCTCGGCTGGCTCCAGGAGCTGGAAAACCAGCGCGGGGCCGGAGACTACATTAAGGGCAGGCCGGCACGCCGCTTTGTTTTCGACGACAGCGCGGCCAGCGTGCTCGGAATCGACATCGGCGCCAATAAGATCACCGCCATAGTGGCTGACATGGCCGGAACACCTTTATCCCAGGTCACGATGCCCTTCCGCACGTACAACGTCTCTGCCAATGAACGCGCAGATGTGCTGGACCGGATCGCAGCAGACGTCCTGAAAAGGGCAGGCGTACCTGCAGATTCGATCCTTGCTGTGTCTGTGGGCGTGGCTGCCCCGGTAAGCCGCGACGGCGAGGTCCTCACGGTCCAGGAATTCTGGAAGTCCTTCGACATCCGCGGGATTGTTTCAGAGCGGCATGGCTGGCAGGTACTCCTGGAAAACGACGCCAACCTCGCAGCCCTCGCAGAACGGTGGAAAGGCACCGCGCAGGGAGTCGACAACCTTGTTGTCATGCTCGCCGGCGACCGCCTGGGTTCCGGAATCCTCGAATCCGGCCGCTTGCTCCACGGGCAGCTTGGTGGCTTTGGGGAACTGGGATACCTGGACACCGTCGACGGCGTGGGCGACACCTACGGCATCGCCCACTACGCTGCGCTGTGGGGGCGGGAAGCGCTTTCTGGCAGCGCGACCACCAAGCTGCGGGAACTTTGCGGGGATGATCCTGCAGCGCTGACAGCAGAGATGGTTTTCAAGGCAGCCGCGGACGGCGACAACGCCGCCCGTCACGCCCTGGACCGCGTGGCGCATCGCATGGCCCGGGCCATCGGCTCGATCAGTACGTTGGTCAACCCTGAACTGGTGGTTATTGCTGGAGCCGTTGCAGCTTCTGCCCATGCCCTGATCCCAGCCATCGAAAAGCAGCTGCCGGACTTCACCTTCACTCCCCCGCGGCTGGCAACCTCCACCCTGGGCGACGGCATTGTGTCCCTCGGTGCGATCCGCCACGCCCTGGACTACGTCGAGGAGCACGCGCTGGACCTCTCTCCCTCGTCATTGCCCAAGCGCGCGGACGCTTCCTGATCTTGTCCGGCGCCCGGCTGCAACCCGGGGCTACGCGCTATTCCGGCATTGACATGGTGCGCAAATCCAGCTGCCTCAAAACGCGGTCTGCAACTTCAGGATCAGTCCCAGGCTCATTGCGCGCCTCCACCACTTCCTGACGGGCTGCATCCAGCGCGATCGTCTGCACGGCAATGGCAAGTTCACGCCCCCGCTTACGTTTCTCCGCCGCCGACTCGTTGCGCAACGTCCCATCCAGCAGCTCTGCATGGAGCCGGCGCATCTTTTCCTTGACCAGTGCCACTTTGTCCGCGGGGAGTTCCTTCATGAGCTCGTGGTCCTTCAGCGCCGACACCGCTGCCGACTGGGCACGTTTGGCCAAAACACGTGCCGCGTCCTTTTCATGGGAACCGTCCTCCTTGGCTTTGAGGACCCGCATCAGCCACGGAAGTGTCAGGCCCGGCAGTACCAAAGTGGCCAGAAGCACGGCGCAGGCGATGACCAGGATTTCGTGCCGTGCAGGAAAGTCACTCCCGTCAGGCAAGGTCACCGGGAGCGCCAAAGCGAGAGCCAGTGTAGCCAGCCCGCGCATTCCACACCACGTAAGGATGAGTACTTCCTTGGGCGAGGTTGGTTGCAGGAGATTCCGCCGCTGGTGGGCGGTCAGCGCAAGCAGCCCGAGCCATAGGTAGCGAACAACGAACACCAGGATGCAGATCACCACGGCCACGCCGATCATCCCGAAAATCGCCGTTCCCTCGTCACGGATGACGTGACGGATCTCCAAGCCCACCAGGCCGAAGGCCAGTCCTGTCGCCAGCAGCTCCACCACGTCCCAGAAGGCTGTCCGCGTGATGCGCTCAGCAGCGTCCTGCGGCCGCGCGTGGCGTTGCAGTTCCAAGGCGGTCACGACGACGGCCACCACACCTGAGGCGTGCAGCTCTTCCGCCAGGATGTACGCAGCGAAGGGAACCACAAGCGTGACCGCGCTGCGTGCCACCATGGACGTCACAAGCTTGGTGATGAACTTCGTCAGCCAGCCCATGGCGATGCCGATGACCACGGCCAAGGCCGCACCCACCACGAACTGCAGGATGACATTGGGCCCCACCTCGCTACCGGAGACCGTGGCGGCAACCGCTGCCTGGAAGATCACAATGGCGGCGGCGTCATTGAAAAGGCCCTCACTCTGCAGAACAGTAATGAGCCGCCTGGGCATGTGAACGCGGCCAGCCACCGACTCGACTGCCACCGGATCCGGCGGTGCCACCATGGCACCCAAAGCAATCGCTGCCGGAATGCCGATGCCTGGAATCATGAGCCACGCAGCACCAGCCACCACCGCGGTGGAAACCACCACCAACGCGACAGCCATGAGTAGCAGCGTCCGCCACCGGACGCGGAAAACGGCCCAGGAACTCTTCTGCGCAGTGGCAAAGAGCAACGGCGGGAGGAAGATCGGCAGGATCAGCTCCGGCGAAATCTCAAACTCAGGAAAGCCGGGAATGAACGTCAGCGCAACAGCCAGGAGCAGCATCAGGACCGGATAAGGAAGCCGAAGCCTGTCCCCCAAGCCGACGGCCAGCACCGTGGCAAGCAGCAATCCGATAATGAGTGCCAGCTGATCCATGTTCCCGCTTCCCCAGAAGTTGTACGTCGCGTCTGTGGACAACGCCACGGAAGCTACCTACCAACCTATCCCGGGGTCCACGGATCCCTTGCCACGTCAGTCCGTGGTCAGAGCATCCACCACGTCAACTGTTCCATCCTTGAAAGTGATGGTCCGGTGGATAGTGTCGGGAAGTTCCAGGACGGCAGCGGCCACCAGGGCAACGTTCGCACGGGAGGTCGCGGTGCCGTGGCCAGGGTTTGCCGGGTTGACCTCGATCAACCCGGACGCCGGCTCCTCCGTCAAGGTTCCTGGTGCCAGCACCGTCCACTCCAGGCCGCTACTGCGCAGGTAGTCATCCGCCGCTGCTTTGGACTCGGCATAGGGAAAGAAAGGGTGGTCCTGGGGAATGCCGTGATCCTTTGCACTGCCTATGTAGGACACCATCACGTAACGCTTTACGCCGGCTTCCTTGGCTGCGTCCATGGATCGGATGGCGGCGTCCCGGTCCACTGCATACGTCCTGGCCGGGTTGCCCCCACCGGCCCCTGCCGACCAGACCACGGCGTCGTGGCCCTTTAGCGCCTGGGAGAGTTCCGCCGTCGTCGAATTTTCCACGTCCAGCACCTGCGCAGTGGCTCCCGTTTCCGTGACATCTGCCACATGATCGGGATTTCGAATGAACGACGTGACATCGTGACCTTCGCCACTAAGAATCCGGGATAAATGAAGGGCCACCTTGCCGTGGCCGCCAATGATTGCGATTCGGCTCATGCACCCATTCTGTCCCACATGCGGAGTGGTGCGGGCGGGCAAATGAAAAGACCCCGCAGATGATACCTACGGGGTCTTGCTCTGTAGCGGTGGGGAGGCTCGATCTCCCGACCTCACGATTATGAGTCGTGCGCTCTAACCAACTGAGCTACACCGCCACGAATGAGAAAAACCTGTGTCAAGCCGGTCAAAACCGCCTTGACACAGGCCCTCATTCAGAGCCCCCCACCGGAATCGATCCGGTGACCTCGTTCTTACCAAGAACGCGCTCTACCACTGAGCTAGGGGGGCAACGAGTAAATACTCTACCGGACGTTTTCAGAAGCTACAAATCGGCGAAAATCCGGGGAAAAACGGCGCCGACACAATTTGCGCAGACGCCATTTTCCTGATCCAGATACCGCCCAGATCAGGGCAGTCGAAGCACCTGCCCGGGGTAGATGAGATCCGGGTTGGGCACCGTGTCAGCATTGGTTGCGATCAGGGCTCCGAGATCCACCCCGAACTGCGCAGCAATGCCGCTCATGGTGTCGCCGGGCTCCACCACAACCTCCGTGACGCGCGGGGCGACTGGACCAGGCTGTCCTGCCTCCGCAGCGGCCTCAGAGGCTGCCTGTTGGGCCATTGGCTGGACCTCCGGCGCTTCTGGCTCCAAGCCTGCCTGCTCGGCGATCTGAGCGCCTGCAGCGTTGGCTGCCGCCTGCTGCTCGGCCGCCTGGGCTGCAGCAGCTTCTGCGGCGGCCTTGTTCGAAGCAGAAGCATCGACGGCGGCAGCATCCTCCGCCGCCTGCGTTACGGCTGACTGATCGGCAGGAGCCTTGTCCAGCGGATCCACGGGGGCGCTCGGATGATCCTTCTCACCAAGGCCCAGGTTCTTCTTCAAATTGTCGAGCAATCCCATGGGGAACCCTCCTGCATTCAGCGTGCGACCATCAGGCTCTTCGCAGCTACGCGGCTCGTAGCACTTTGATCGTACGGCGGCCCGCAGGTGGCATGGAACCCGCCCTTGTTCGAAATCCCCGCCGTACAAGGTTTCGGATATCCAACAACCCCGGGAGTTGCCCCGGCCCGCCCCACTTACGGCCCTTAAACACGTCAGGGGGCCGGCCCGAAAGCCGACCCCCTGACGGGAACTACTTAGTGTTTACCACCTGGCAGTGTTTACCATTTGGCAGTGTTTACCATTTGCCCTTGCGGTTGAAGTCGCGGTGTCCGCCTTCGCCACCGCTGCGGGGCTTGCGGGCGCCGTCGCCGTGTCCGCCAAAGCGGGAGCCGCTGGACTGGCCACGATCACGATCGCCGAAGCTGCCCGCAGTGCGCTCGGAGCGGTCGCTGTACGTGCGGCCACCACGGTCGGCGGAGGAACGCTCGCCACCTTCGGACTTGCGGAAGTCCTTCTTGAACCCACCGCTGCCCTTGAAGTTGCCGCCTCCACGGTTTTCGCGGTCGCCATAGCCACCACGGCCACCGGCGCCACCACCGGAGTAGCTGCCACGGTCGCCGCTGGGCTTGCGTCCGTTATCCAGCTCAAGGTTGATCAGTTCGCCACCAATGCGGGTGCGGGACAGTGCGCGCAGCTGCTCGGGGCTCAGGTCGGCCGGGAGCTCCACCAGGGAGTGGTCCGAGCGGATGTCGATGCCACCGATTTGTGCCGAGGAGATGCCACCTTCGTTGGCAATGGCGCCCACGATGGAGCCCGGCATGACGCGCTGGCGGCGTCCGACGGCGATCCGGTAGGTGGCGTTGCCCTCGGTGAGTGCACGGGTCGGGCCACGGGAGCCGAAGCCGTCCTTGGAGCGTTCGCGCTTCTGGTACTCAGGAGCTGCAGGCAGTTCCTTGACCAGCAGCGGCTGTCCGCCCTGTGCCATGACGGCGAGTGCAGCGGCGATCTCCGAGGCCGGTACGTTGTGCTCTTCCTCGTAGGAGGAGATGAGGTCGCGGAATGCTGCAACATCCTCGGACTCAAGGGTCTCGGTGATGCGCTCGGCGAACTTGCCCAGGCGCAGCGTGTTCACGGTCTCGGCCGTGGGCAGGTGCATCTGCTCCACCGGCTGGCGCGTAGCCTTCTCGATGGAACGCAGCAGGTACTTCTCCCGCGGCGTCATGAACAGGATCGCATCACCGGAACGGCCTGCACGGCCGGTGCGGCCGATGCGGTGGACGTAGGACTCGGTGTCGTGGGGGATGTCGTAGTTGATGACGTGGCTGATGCGCTCAACGTCAAGACCACGGGCTGCGACGTCGGTAGCAACCAGGATGTCGATGCGGCCTTCCTTCAGCGCGTCAACAGTGCGTTCACGCTGCTGCTGCGGGATGTCGCCATTGATGGCGGCAGCCTGGAAACCGCGGGCCTTCAGCTTGTCAGCGAGGTCCTCGGTTGCCATCTTGGTGCGCACGAAGGCGATAACGCCGTCGAACTCTTCGACCTCGAGGATGCGGGTCAGGGCGTCCAGCTTGTGCGGGCCCATGACCTGAAGGTAACGCTGCTTGGTGTTGGCACCGGTGGTGGTCTTGGACTTCACCGAGATTTCAGCAGGGTTGTTCAGGTACTGCTTGGACATGCGGCGGATCTGGCCCGGCATGGTGGCAGAGAACAACGCAACCTGGCGGGTTTCCGGAGTCTGCTGGAAGATCTGCTCTACGTCATCGGCGAAGCCCATGCGCAGCATCTCGTCAGCTTCGTCCAGCACCAGGTACTGCAGTTCGGAGAGGTCCAGGGAGCCCTTGGCAATGTGGTCGATTACACGGCCGGGGGTACCGACAACAACCTGTGCACCGCGGCGAAGGCCGGCCAGCTGGGGACCGTAAGCGGAACCACCGTAAACAGGGAGCACGGTGAAGTCGTCAATGTGCTTGGCGTAGGAAGTGAACGCTTCAGCAACCTGCAGGGCGAGTTCACGCGTCGGCGCCAGGACCAATGCCTGGGTCTTGCGGGACGGGCCGTTGAGGTCGTGCAGCTCAGCGAGGCGGGACAGGGCAGGAACAGCGAAGGCTGCAGTCTTGCCGGTACCGGTCTGGGCCAGGCCGACGACGTCGCGGCCTTCGAGGAGCAGCGGGATGGTGGCTGCCTGGATGGGGGACGGCTTTTCGTACCCGACATCCTGCAGTGCGGCCAGAACGCGGCCATCGATGCCAAGATCGACGAAGCGGACGCCTTCTTCTTCCTCGTCTTCTGCCTTGGGAGCAGGAGCTTCGGTGAAGGCGGGGGCTGCAGACTCGGGTGCAGCGTTCTCGACGGGGGCAGCGGCGGGGGCCGGTGCTTCTACTACGGTGCCTTCAGCGGCGGTCTCTGCTACATCAGCAGACTCAGCGGTGGTGGCGTCGAAGTTTTCGTTGAGATTTTCGGTCATAGGGGGAAATTCCTCATCCATAGGGCAGTCGGCGCGGCCCGGTTGGGCTTGGCCGCATTACTCGTCGCGAAGAGCAAGGCAAAGGTGCCCTGCTTTCGCAAGAAGTCCGGCGCTATCGCAATCCCATGGCAGGACTTCCCGCTGCATCTCTTGGCTGCTATCCCAGCAGTCTGTACAGCGTTTTCTTTAGCCGGCTCTCCCTATGAAAATGCCCGCACACATTTGCGGGCCCCAACACTTACCAGTCCTGCCTCAAGAATTGGGCAGGATAAAGGGATTTCCGGAGTGGGGGATATTTCAAGTGTAGGGCACAGGGTGCCCTCACCGCGAGTTGAGTCCTGATGAAGACCGGGTGAGCTTGAGCACACCCGGACTCTTCGGCACCACCAGGCAGACCTCAAGGCGGCATTCAAGGCAGTTTTAAGGCAACCCTGCAGCCCATTCAAGAAGGCTTACAACCCGTTGCGCCGCAGGACTTTCTCGAACTTCTCATGGTATTCGTCCTGGAGCCGGATCTCCCCGTCCGCCTCGGCATCGAGCAGGGTCTGCACCATGTCCGGCGTGGGTTCGCTGAACCACTGGCCAACAGTTATGCCGTGCTTCGGTACGAAGAGCCGGTGAATATGGTCTCCCGCGGAGACCGTCCCCGTCTTGATCACACGAAGGTAGGTTCCTACCCGCCCGGCCTGCGTGAAGCGCTTCACCCATTGCGGCTCGTCCAGCGAGCGCTGGAAGGTGGCGCACGGCACGCGCGGTGACGTTACTTCCACTTCCACATCCAGCCCGATCTTCCAACGTTCACCAATCACGGCTCCCGTGGTCTCGATTCCGTCCACCCGCAGGTTCTCCCCGAAGACGCCGGCTGGAAGCTCACGATCCAGTGCGGCTGACCAGTAATCGGCGTCCGCCTGGGAATAGGCGTACAGAGCCTGGTCTTCGCCGCCGTGATCGAACCTGTTGGCTTGGACGTCGCCATGGACGCCGAGCTTGTGGATCTTGACGGGGCCTTCCACAGGACGCTTATCTATCGCGGTGACGCCAACGCTTCCTTCCGGGTCCGGCAACAAATGGTGGACACGGCAGACAGCGAGGAGGGATGCGGTGTTCATGGACACCAGTTTACGGACGGGGAGCCGGATTTAAGGATCGAACCGGTAACCCATTCCCGCTTCAGTGTGCAGGTGCCGCGGCGCGGCCGGGTCCCGCTCCAGCTTTCGCCGCAACTGGGCAATATAGACCCGCAGATATTGCGTCTCCTTGGCATAGGCCTGTCCCCAGACCTGAGTCAGGATCTGCTGCTGGCTCACCAGCTTTCCCTTGTTCCGGACCAGCAACTCCAGGATGTTCCACTCAGTGGGGGTCAGCCGCACCTCTGACCCGTCCTTCACGATCTTCTTGCCCGCCAGGTCCACCATGAAGTCCGACGTCGCCAACGTAGGTTCCTCCCGATCGGTAAGGACCCGGCGCGAGGCAACCCGAAGCCGCGCAAGCAGCTCATCCAGTCCGAACGGTTTGGTCACGTAGTCGTCCGCACCGGCGTCGAGCGCTTCCACTTTGTCCTCCGAGGCATGCCGGGCGGACAACACGATGATGGGCATGCTGCTCCACCCGCGGATGCGGCGGATGATCTCCACTCCGTCCATGTCCGGCAATCCAAGATCCAGCACAACAATGTTTACGGTTTGATTCGCCACGGCGTTCAGGGCATCGGCCCCGTTTCCAACGGTCATTGCCTGGTACCCGTGGGCCTGCAGGGTGACCTGCATTGCCCGCGCGATCTGGGCTTCGTCCTCAACTATCAGCACACGGGTCATGCTCTGCCTCCCCCGTGACCGGTCCACAGCGGCAAGGTAACCACCATGGTCAAGCCGCCACCTGGCGTCGGCTCCGCCATGAGCGTGCCGCCCATGGCTTCCGTGAAACCCTTGGCCACCGCAAGTCCCAACCCGATTCCGCCGCCCGCGCCGCCTGCCGGAGCGGGCGAATCGCCAAGCCGCTGGAAGGGCTGGAACATCTCGAGCACTTCGTTGTGTCCTACGCCGCTGCCGTGGTCCACGATCCTCAGTTCGCTGGCAGGCTTGTCCCCCACTGTGATCCCGGCACCGGCACGCGCAGTCAGGATGACGTCCGAACCGGGTGCGTACTTCACTGCGTTTTCAACGATGTTTGCCACCACGCTCTCCAACATGCCGGCGTCGGCTGTTACGGGCGGCAGGTTGGGTTGCAGTTCGCTGCGTATCCGATCCCTCGGGATACCCCGAAGTGCTTCGGGCAATATTTCGGTCCACGTGGTGCCCGCGAGCAAAGGGTTCACGGCGTCGGCGGTAATCCGGGACATATCCAGCAGGTTGTCCACCAAATGGTCCAGGCGGTCAGCATAATTCTCGATCGTCTCCAACAACTCCTTCTCCACGTCCGGAGGGAACTGGACCTCTTCCTGCCGCAAGCTGCTGACAGCCAGTTTGATTCCGGCCAAAGGCGTTCTCAAATCGTGGGAAACGGCGCGAAGGATGGACGTCCGCATCTTGTTTCCCTCGGCCAGGCGAAGGTTGTCCCGCCGGCTCTTGACCAGTTGCTGCCGCTCACGCACAGCCACCACAAACGCTCCGAAGGCCGCCAACAGCCGCTGGTGTTGGGAGGACAGCGCACCACCGCGCAGCAACAGCGTGTAATGGGGATCAACGACGGCGGCATGGTCCGCGGCAGCATGGGTCACCGGCGGATTGGGGCCGGCGCTCGCAAGAATCCGCCACTGCGGCGGTGCTCCCGGCACTGTGACACTGTCCGGTCCCGGGGAGCCCAAGAGCGTCACAGCCTCCATGCCGAGATTTCCGCGGACTTTCTCAAGGAACGATTCAAGGCTGCCGTCCGAGCTGAGGATGCGCAGGGCCAACTCGCTCAGGGCCGTGGCCTCTGCCTCGGACCTCGCCGCCTCCTGGGCCCTGCGGCTGGCCAGTCCCACCGCGAGCGCCACGCCGCAAGCCACTGCCAGGAAGACCACAAGGGTAAACAGGGTGGTTGGATCAGCGATGGACAGCGAACCCACGGGTTCGGCGGAGAAGTAGTTCAACAGGAAACTGCCCAGCACCGCCGCGACCACGGCGGGCCACAGGCCTCCGATCGCAGCGACGGCCACGGCTGCTGCCAGCTGAAGGAGCATGATCATGGCGAAGTTGCGGAAACCCAGCAAAGTGACCAGGACTTCGACGCCGGGCGGCAACAGCAGGGCGAGGACAAGGCCGGTCACGACGCGTCCACGGCCGATGCCCCGAACAGCGGGAAGGCGCAGCAGAACGGCGTCGGAGTCGCTGCTTTGTGCTTCAGGACCTGGCATGGCTACATCCTTCCACGGTTGGCAGGGTGGGCAGTTCTACCCACCTTGGGGTGACAGCAGTGCCCGCGGTCCGCGCAAGGACTAGGCTTGCTTTCAGCATCTGGTCCGGCATGGCGCCGGACAATCCAACGGTCTATCCAGGGGGATATACATGGACCCGAACGAAGGCGCCGCAGGCAGCGGGGCTTCAGGAAACGGCGCTTCAGGCAACGGCGCTTCAGGAAACGGCGCTACCGGGGGCGCTGGTGCCGGGGGCGCTGGTGCCGGGGGCGGCCAGGGCCCGGGCGCGGGCAAGAATCCGCCCAAGCCACCACCGTGGCAGGTGCCCACGCCCGAACTCCATCCCGAGCTGATCCCTCCTGCCACTGACGATAGGGACGAAGCTCCCAGCGGACAGAAGCCAGGCGCTTCCAAGCCCGGCGCATCCCAGCCCGGGTCCGGCGGGCCGCTCCCCATCATTGACCCGTTCGCCAAAGAACGTGAACGCGAATCAGCCCAGGCAGAGGCCCGGAAGAAGCGCTCCCGGCGCCGCACCGTCGTCGTGGGTTTGGGTGTTACCGCCCTTCTGGCCGGAACCATCACCGCCGTAGTTGCCAGCAGCGAACAAGAGGCTGACTATGCGCAGGTCTGTTTCAACGATGAAACCGGCGAGCGCGTGGACGATACCCAGTGCAACAACAGCAGCTCGGATGGCCGCGGTTCCGCCATCTACGCTTGGTACTTCTACTCGCGGGGAGCCACTGTGCCTGCTGTGGGACAGAACCGTAACTCCTACCCGAGCTACACCAAGACAGTTCCACAGGGCGCCAAGACGTCCACGGGTTACAGCACCAAGGGCGGCACAGTCAGCCGTGGCGGCTTCGGCAGCAGCTCCAAAAGCGGCGGAAGCTCGGGAGGCTAGGCGTGCAGCGTTTGCCCTCCGAGCCCAGGCCGGACTGGAAAAAGAAGATCGAAGAACAGGGCCTGGTCTTTTCCACCACCACCATGCCCAATGGCCGCAAAATCGAATACTGGAACGAGTCGGCGTACTACGAATTCACCATGGACGAGGTGGAGACGCTCGAGAAGACTGCCGAGGACATGCACCTCATGTGTCTTGAGGCAGCAAAGTACCTCGCCACCGGGGCCATGGGCGATATTGGCATCGGACAACAGGCACTGGAGCTCGCCGGCGAATCGTTGCAGGCCGGGGACATGGATATTTACGGCCGCTTCGACTTCATCTATGACGGCAAGGGCGGGCCGGCGAAGATGCTGGAGTACAACGCCGACACGCCCACAGGCCTGATCGAAGCCTCCGTCGCGCAGTGGTTCTGGCTGCAGGATGTGTTCCCGGAAAAGGACCAGTGGAACGGAATCCATGAGGCGCTGATCCGGCAATGGAAAAAGCTGCAGTTCCGCACCGGGATGAGCACACTGCATGTGGCTCATTCGGAGGCCGAAGAGTCCGGTGAGGACTGGATGACTGCCGCCTACATGCGGGATGTAGCGAGCCAAGGTGGGTGGACGACTATCGGCATCAATATGTCGGACATCGGCTGGGATCCGAACCTGAATCGCTTTGTGGATCTGGACAATTTCATGATCAACACCATGTTCAAGCTGTACCCGTGGGAACTGATGATGAAGGAACCTTTCGGACACCGGCTGCTGACCCGGGCGCACAATCCCCGGTGGGTGGAGCCCGCGTGGAAGATGCTGCTCTCCAACAAAGCCCTGCTTGCTGCGCTGTGGCACCTCTACCCCGGCCACGAGAACCTGCTGCCGGCCTACCTTGGCGATCCTGGCCCGCTCAAAGAATGGGTGGCCAAGCCTCTTCATGGCCGCGAGGGCGACAACATCCGCATCCACGCCCCCGGCATCGAGCTGCAGCAGCCCGGCGGCTATGGCCGTGAAGGGTGGTGCTTCCAGCAGTACCACGCTCTCCCCGACTTCGATGGCAACCATCCGGTGCTTGGTCTCTGGGTGGTGGACGGCGAGTCCGTGGGCTGCGGCATCCGTGAATCGGACGGCCCCATCACGGACTATTTCTGCCGCTTCGTTCCCAACACCATCGACGCCCCGGCGCCTGCCGCGCCCACTACTACTTCCTATGGAGCTGCACTATGAGCACCGAAACCTCGACGCCGGACGGCGGTTCAGCGGGCGGCGACCGTACCGCCGTCGTACCTTCCAAAGGCCTCCATGCAGGCATCCTGGACCTTGGTGACTCCGTCATGCTCGGGTTGGCGTCAACGGCGCCTGTGTATTCGCTGGCCGCTACGTTGGGGCTCATTGTCGCCGTCAACGGCAACTACACTCCCCTGATTCTGGTCCTTGCCTTCATTCCAGTGCTGTTCATCGCCTATGCATTCCGCGAGTTGAACAGTGCGCTCCCTGACTGTGGCACCACGTTCTTCTGGGCCCGCAAAGCCTTTGGTCCGTGGGCGGCCTGGCTGGGCGGCTGGGGCGTGGCACTGGCCGGCATCGTAGTCCTCGCCAACCTGGCCCAAATTGCCGGGAAATATCTGTGGTTGCTGATCGGCGACGGTTCCCTGGCCGACAACACCTGGCTGGTCACGGCCACCGGGGTCCTGTTCATCGCGTTCATGACCTACGTTAATCACCGTGGCATTCGCCTGGGCGAGCACGTCCAGCGGACCTTGACCTACATCCAGTACATCTCACTGGGCATCTTTGCGGTGGCCATTATTGTCGGGATTGCCGGTGGCGCGCCTGGCGGAGCCAACGGCAGTGACGCCACTATCCAGCCTTTCGACCTTGAGTGGTTCAACCCCGCGGGTGCCTTCGCCGATCCCAGCGCCGTGGTTCACGGGGTCCTGCTGGCCCTGTTCATCTACTGGGGCTGGGACACCTGCCTGGCCCTGAACGAGGAGACCGAAAACCCTGCGAAGACTCCAGGCCGGGGTGCCGTCATCTCTGCGTTCGTCCTGGTGGCCATCTACGTTTCGGTGGCCCTGCTGGTGATGATGTACGCGAGTGTTGGGACCGAAGGCATCGGGCTGGGCAATGAAGCGAACCAGGATGACGTCTTCCTGGCCATGAAGGATGTAGTGCTGGGCCCGTGGGGTTGGCTGATTGTGGTGGCCGTTCTGGCATCCGTGCTCTCCTCAACGCAGACCACCATCCTCCCCACAGCCCGGGGAACCCTGTCCATGGGCGTGCATGGTGCCCTGCCGGCGCGTTTTGGCAAGGTCCACGAACGGTTCCAGACACCGGGTTTCTCAACCCAAGTCATGGGCGTGGCTGCCGTGGTGTACTACGTGGCTATGAGCTTCCTCAGCGAGGACCTGCTGGCGGATTCCATCAGTGCTATCAGCCTGTTCATCGCGTTCTACTACGCCCTGACCGGTTTCTCGTGCGTGTGGTTCTTCCGCTCGACCCTCCGGAATTCTGCCCGCAACCTGTGGTTCCGCGGCATCCTGCCCTTCCTGGGAGCCGTGTCCCTGACGGTGGCGTTCTTCATCTCGGCGGTGCAGATGTGGGATCCGGAGTATGGAGATACCCAGATCTTTGGAATCGGCGGAGCCTTTGTCAGCGGAGTCCTGCTTCTGCTCCTGGGCGTGGTGCTGGCGATCGTTTGCCGTTTCGCGCCGGCCACACGTGGCTTCTTCACTGGGGAGCGGGCCGACGCTGGCGTGGTCCGGGGCGAGTAGAGTCTAGCGTCGCGCTGCGGTCCACTGACGCAGCCGGGTGGGAATGTCCGGGACCTCGATCTGGACGGCATCCCGCCGCAGCGCGACCAGCCAGCAGACCAGGATCGCCACGGCGCAGAACACCCCCGCGCTGGACGCCATGATCCAGAGCCCCGGCGTCTGGACGTTCAGGTCCGCGGCACCCAGCGCCGTGCCGATGGTCTTTGGCGAATAAAAGAAGACCAGCGTGGAAACGGCCAGCACAGCGGTCATCACAATTCTCTGCGCCCTGTACCGGCCAGGAGTTTCCTTGATGGTCCAGGCGAATGCCGGCAGGACCACTGCCATCCAGACCCAATGGTGGGACCACGAGACCGGGCTGATGAGCAGCATGGTGAGTGCTGTCGTCGACATTGCAATGACTCGGGCCCCCTGCGAACTGGCCGCGCGGATCAGGAAGGCCGCCAGCACAACAGTGGCGATGCTGAGCGCGAGCCAGGGAACGGTTACTGAATCCTGCGGCACGCCGAAGTGCAGCAACGCGCCCTTGATCGAGAGGTTGTCCACGTAGCCGGCGCCGCCGATCCGGGACGTGTCAGGGAGGATTTCCAGCCAGAACTGCAGCGACTCAGCTGGCCGAACCACCCAGGCCAGGAGGACGGTCCCGGCGAAACCGATGGACATGTTAGCCAGTCCGCGCCAATCCTTGCGCATCAGGAAGTACAGGCCAAACACAAGGGGCGTCAGCTTGATACCCGCCGCTATGCCCACCAGGAAGCCGCTGCCACGGAACCCCCGACGACGGGAGGCACCCAGCAAGTCGACAGCCATCAAGCCCATGAGCAGGATGTTGATCTGGCCAAATGCCAACGTCTCACGCCACGGGCCGAGGAATAGGACAGCCAGGAACACGGCCCCGGCAATCCAGCGGCTGCGGCCGGATGCCAACGCAGTGCGCCAGTCGTGTTTGGAGGCCCAGTACTTCACAATGGTGGCGGCAACCCAAGCGGCAATCGCTACGCCGGCCACGTTGAACAGCATCAGCGCGGCGGGTTGCGGCCAGAGTGCCAGCAGCCCGAAGATGAGCGCTGCGAACGGCGGATAGGTAAAGGGAAGCTCCGGTCCCCCGGCTGCGGCAACGCTTGGGCCGTACAGGTCCGAAGGCGAGGCGCCAGCGTCGTTGAGGATGCTTCCGCCGAACCAGTACACACTGAAGTCCAGGCCCTGCTTGCTCCACTCGGCAAGCATCAGCCACACGGGCCACATCAAGAGCGCCCACGGGAGCCAATGCAGTGCGCGTGAAGTGGTGGATGCAGACCTCCCGGCATCCGCCTTAGCCTGTAAATCGACGCCGGGCAGTGCCATGTCTTTATCCCCCAATATTTTCTTTGCGCAGTGGGATCCCAGTGGCTCCCGGAATACATACTACTTAAACGCCCGGCGGACGGCCCGACCCGACTGACGGCGCCGGGAGTCTCGGGTGACGGCCCGGGAGCGTCCGCCTCATGCGGGCATCCAGCCGCTTAGGATGCTGGAATGAGCGATTCAACGACGAACACCTCGGATGTGCTGGCCCTCGATTCCCTGTTGACCAGCGAAGAACTAGCTCTGCGCGAGAAGGTCCGGGATTACACAACCCAGCGGATCCGGCCGAATATCGCGCGCTGGTATGAGGACGCAGTCTTCCCGCAGGAGATCGCGCCCGAGTTGGGCGAGCTCGGCGTCCTGGGAATGCATCTGGAAGGTTACGGCTGTCCCGGACGGACCGCCGTCGAATATGGCCTGGCAGCCATGGAACTGGAAGCCGGCGATTCCGGCATCCGCACCTTTGTCTCGGTGCAGGGCTCGCTCGCCATGACGGCGATTCACAAGTGGGGCTCGGAGGAGCAGAAAGAACAGTGGCTGCCACGGATGGCGGCTGGCGAACTGATCGGCTGCTTTGCGTTGACGGAGCCGACGGCGGGTTCGGACCCGTCGTCGATGACCACTTTCGCTCGTGAGACCTCCGACGGCTGGGTCCTCAATGGCGCCAAGCGCTGGATCGGACTCGCCTCAATTGCCGACGTCATGGTGGTGTGGGCCCAAACGGAAGATAACGCGGCAGGCATCCGCGGCTTCCTGGTACCTGCGGGCACGCCAGGCGTCACGGCCACGCCGATCGAGCCGAAGCTCTCAATGCGGGCATCAATCCAATGCGACATCAAGTTCGACGACGTAAAGCTGGGTCCGGAGGCAATCCTCCCGGGTGCCATAGGACTTCGTGGACCGTTCTCCTGCCTGAACGAAGCTCGCTACGGCATCGCGTGGGGAGCCATGGGCGCAGCCCGCGACTCCTATGAGGCCGCGCTGGAGTATGCCGGTAGCCGTCTCCAGTTCGGGCGGCCACTGGCGGGCTATCAACTGACCCAGGAAAAGCTCGTGAACATGCTCCTTGAGATCCAGAAGGGCACCATGCTCGCCCTCCACCTCGGCCGCCTGAAAGACGCCGGCCACCTTCAGCCCCAGCAGATCTCCCTGGGCAAGCTCAACAACGTCCGGGAGGCCATCAAGATCGCCCGGGAGGCCCGCACTATCCTCGGCGGCAATGGCGTCACCCTGGACTATTCGCCCCTGCGGCATGCCAACAACCTCGAATCAGTGCGAACCTATGAAGGCACTGACGAGGTTCACACCCTGATCCTTGGGCAGCACATCACGGGGATCGCCGCGTTCCGGGGCTGAGCACCCAAGTAAGTCGCAGTTGAGCGCGTTCTGACGGCTCAAAACGCGCTCAACTGCTACATAGTTGGGCGGGGGCAGGGCCGGGGCGGGTTGGGGGCAGGGGTGCGTCAGGCGGAAACCGTGGCGGGCTGCTTCTTGGCTGAATCCTTGCGGATGGTTGCGCTGATTACCGCAGCTACCGTGCACATGGCTGCTGCCCCCATCCAGGCGTAGTTATAGTGCCCGGTGGCATCGCGGATGAAACCGGCGGCCAGGGCGGCGGCAGCAGCTCCGAGTTGATGGGCCGCAAACACCCAGCCGAACACCACGGAGCCATCGGCCCCGAACACCGAGCGGCAAATGGCTGCCGTCGGAGGCACCGTAGCTACCCAGTCCAGGCCGTAGACCACGACGAAGATGATCATGCTGGGTTCCACGGATGAGCCCAACAACAGAGGCAGCACCAGCAGGCCGATCCCCCGGAACTGGTAGTACACCGCCAGCAGGACCTTGGGGTTGAAGCGGTCCGTAAGCCAACCGGATGCGATGGTTCCGACGATGTCGAAGATCCCGACGACGGCCAACAAGCCCGCCGCTGTGGTTTCGGGCATGCCATGATCATGAGCTGAGGGAATGAAGTGCGTGCCGATGAGCCCATTGGTCGTGGCGCCGCAGATGGCGAAGCCCGCCGCCAACGCCCAAAACGTGCGGACTTTGCTGGCGCGTTTGAGGACCTGCAACGCCCGGACGGCCGCGTTCGCGGAATCCGGCTTGGCTGTTACGGAACCCGTCGGTGGCGACGCGACTGCAACGCCCGGCGTAGTGCTCTTTGAACCGGCTATACCGGCGTCAGGTGCTTCCGCACCATAAGGCAAGACGCCGACGTCGGCGGGTGAGTTCCGCAGCCACCGCAGGACCAGCGGTACCACCGCGAGCGCACCGGCGGCGATGAGCAGCGACGCTCCCCGCCAGCCCGGGTTCTGGGCAAGGGCGGCGATGAAGGGCAGGAAAACGAGTTGGCCAGCGGCGCTGCCGGCCGTCAGGATGCCGATCACCAGGCCACGGCTCTTGGCGAACCAGGTGTTGGCGATGGTGGCTGCGAAGACGAGGGCCATTGATCCCGTTCCCAGGCCAATCAGCACGCCCCAGGTGAGCAGGATCTGCCAGGACTGGTTCACGAACACGGTAAGCGCTGAGCCCAGGCCAATCAGGCAGAGAGCGAGCGAGGTGACTTTGCGTATGCCGAAGCGTTCCATCAAGGCCGCAGCGAAGGGTGCCGTTAGCCCAAACAGGACGAGGTTGATGCTTACCGCCAAGGACAAGACTGTGGTGGACCAGCCGAATTCCTCTTGGAGCGGGACCATCAGCACTCCGGGCGCGGCCCTGAATCCGGCCGCCCCCACCAGGGCGAGGAAAGCTACGGCGGCCACCATCCAGGCCGGGTGCAGCCTGCCGGGTCGCTTGCCGGATTGCTTGCCGGATTGCTTGCCCGTTGGGACGGCTGCATTGCTTGTCGGAGTTCCTGTGACATCGGGAGCGGTCATGCGGAGATCTCCGTTTCAGGGGAAGTTGTTGGTACGGGTGCTATGGCCAGGGGCAGCGGATGGTCGCTGCGTGTGAAGCTATGCCAGCTCGTATTGGCGGCTGTCAGTTGGACCCCACAGTGCGTGCAAGTGTCTGCCGAGGCTGTGACTTGTCCGCAGTCAGTGTGGACGACCCGCATATGGGACACCTCATCGGGGGCGTCCAGGTGTTTCTCTGCCCAGATGATGATGGCATTGAGGACGGGGAGAGCATCCTCGCCCTTGGGGGTGAGCACGTATTCCTGGCGGGTCCGGGCACCATCCTGGTAAGGACGTTGAGCCAGTAGCCCGGCCTCGAGCAGCCATCCAAGACGTTTGCTGAGCACGTTGTCTGCGACTTCCAGGCGCTCCTTGATGGCCTCGAAGCGGCCGTTTCCGAAGAAGATCTCGCGCAGGACCAAGCTCCCCCATGGATCGCCGAGGACGTCGAGGCCACGGGCAAGGCTGCACGTGCGGGCGGACCAGTCGGATCGCAAAGGCATGTCGACAAAGTACCTGACTTTTCTAAAGAAAGCTAGGCTGCGGGCAGCGCCGTAGCGAACGCCGCTGCCTCCTGACCGTCTTTGAAGTTTGGACTCACCGGAAGCGCCCTATTTTGGTTGATTTGCCTAGACCTCCACGGCAAAGAAGGTCAGGAACCCACGTGCCCAGCGCGCATCTCAGCAGGAACGAGGCCCGTGCGCGAAGGCCGATATGCCAAGGCCCAGTAGATCAGCAGCGCGATTCCGCACACCACACCCAGGCTTGACACCATCAGCTGCCATTGCGTCTGGGGGTCCTTTCCCCACTCGGCAGCACCGGCCCACACGGCAAGGTTCTTTGGGGTCATATAGAAGGCAACCGTGGAACAGGCCACGATGATCCACCCTGCTGTTCGCATCCGCCCGCTGCGGGATGGCACCCGATGCATCGCGAACGCCATACTCGGTAGGGCTACTGCCACCCAGACCCAGTGGTGGGACCAGGAGACGGGGCTGACCAGGAGCATCAGGATGGCGGTGGCCGAGACGGCGATGAAGTTTTCGTCCACATCCACGGCCCACTTAATGATCTTTGCTGCGAGGGCCGCAAGTCCCAGGGAAAGAACCAACCACACCACGCTGGTGAGGGAGGAATCCGGCATGCCGAAGTGCAGGAGCAACCCCTTGACAGACAGGTTGTCCACGTAGGCCGGGCCGCCAATACGCCCGGTATCGGGGAGGATCTGCGTCCAGAATGCCAGGGATGCTTGCGGCAGGATGACCCACGCGATGGCGATTGATCCGAAGAATCCAGCGGCCATCCATGCCAGCGCCTTGAAGTCGCGGCGGACCAGGAAATACAGGCCGAACGCCAGCGGCGTGAGCTTCACACCGGCAGCCAGGCCGATCAAGAGTCCTGCGGGCCACCGGATGAGGCCGGCCCGCGCCTTACCGTAGAGCGCGAAGTCTGTCAGGATCACGCCCATCAGGATGATGTTGATCTGGCCGAAAACGAACGTGTCCCGCCATGGGCCCAGGAGCAGGATGGCTCCAGTTCCAACTAAAGCCGTGGTCCTGAAGCGATAGTCGGCGAATGCTGAACGCCACGTCTTCAGGCCGAAATAGTGGCGTGCCAACCAGGCAGCCACCACTGCGGCACCTGCCAAGGCGGCGATGATGAAGACCATGCTGCTGGCGAAGAAACCCATTGCTGCGAGGCCGGCAAAGAGCAAGGCCGCGAACGGCGGGTAGGTAAACGGAAGGCCATCGCGCACAGCATAAAGATCCCCGCCTTGGAGAACCTTGCCGCCCCCGTAGAAATAGACTTCGAAGTCGTTCAGGAACGGCTGGTAATCCGTGTAGAGGAACCAAACGGCGACGGCGAGGGTCAGCACGCCTGCGACGGTCAGGATCCAGCCGCGCTGGGCAGCCGGAACAACCGTGGGTGAAGAAGAAGCCACAGTGTCAGCCGTTGCTGATCTTGGCGAAGGCCTGCTCAAGGTCCGCGATCAGATCCTCGGACTCCTCGATGCCGCAGGAAAGGCGCAAGAGATTCACGGGAACGGCCAGTTCGGTTCCCTTGACGGAAGCGTGCGTCATCTCCGAGGGGTAGTTCATGAGGGATTCGATTCCCCCCAGCGATTCGGCCAGCGTGAAAATCGAGGTGGATTCGGCAACTGTACGGGCCGCCGCTTCACCACCCTTGAACTGGACAGAGACCATGCCACCGAACTTCTTCATCTGCTTCGCAGCAAGTTCGTGGCCGGGGTGGTCCGGAAGGCCCGGGTACAGCACGGCTTCAACTTCGGGGCGCTGCAGCAACCATTCGGCGACAGCCTGGCCGTTCTCGCTGTGCCGGTCCATGCGCACGCCCAAGGTCTTGAGGCCCCGCGTGGTGAGGAAAGCATCCATCGGTCCGGAAACGGCACCAACGGCGAACTGGATGAAGCCGATCTTCTCGGCGAGTTCGGCATCGTTGACGACGATCGCGCCGCCCACCACGTCCGAGTGGCCACCGATGTACTTGGTGGTGGAGTGGATCACGACGTCGGCACCCAGGTCCAGCGGGGTCTGCAAGTAGGGAGACGCGAAGGTGTTGTCCACCACCAGGAGGGCACCGGCGTCGTGCGCTACTGCGGCGAGCGCTGCAATATCAGTGATCTTCATCAGGGGGTTGGACGGGGTTTCCACCCACACGATGCGCGTCTTGTTCGCTGCAACGGCACGTGCCACGGCATCGAGATCGGACATGTCTACAGGAGTGTTGCCGATGCCCCAGTCGCCGAGCACGCGGTCGATGAGGCGGTACGTGCCACCGTAGGCGTCGTTGCCCAGGACGATGTGGTCCCCGGGACGTGCCACAGCGCGGATCAGCGAGTCTTCGGCAGCAAGGCCAGAACCGAACGAGAACGCGGCGGAGCCACCCTCAAGGGCTGCCAGCTGCTCCTGCAGGGAGTCACGCGTGGGGTTGCCGCCGCGGCCGTATTCATAGCCGGATCGTAGCCCGCCAATTCCATCCTGGGCGTAGGTTGAGCTGAAGTGCAGAGGCGGCACCACAGCGCCTGTCCGGGGTTCGAAGGCCTGGCCCGCGTGGACGGCCCTCGTGTTGAACCCGGCGTTGTTGTTGACGGACATGGAAGCTCCTCTTTCAGTGTTCAACGGTTGGAAGTGGGCGCGTGGCGCTCAGTTGCTCAGGTAGGCCAGGAGGTCGTGGCGGGTCAGGATGCCCACGGGCGCCCCCACGAACGTGACCATGACAGTATCGACGTCGGACAACAGCTCGCGTGCCGCGGAGATGGTCTCCAGCGATCCGATAACGGGCAGGCGCTCCCCCATGTGTTCGGCGATCTTGTCCGTGAGTTTGGCTTCGCCGCGGAACAGCTTGGTGGTGAGGCTGCGCTCATCAACTGCGCCCAGGACCTCGCCCATGACCACGGGTGGTTCCTGCGAGAGGACCGGGATGTGTGAGACGCCGAACTCGTTCATGATGTTGATGACGTCTCGAACAGTCTCGTTCGGGTGGATGTGGACCAGGTCCGGCATCTCGCCAGTCTTGGACTTCAGCACCTCGCCCACGGAGGACTCTTCGCCGCCGGAAAGGAAGCCGTAGGAGCGCATCCATTGATCGTTGAAGATCTTGGCAAGATAGCCACGGCCGGAATCGGGGAGGATCACCACAACCACCGCGGACTCGTCCAGGTCCTTGGCGGCCTGAAGTGCGGCGACCACGGCCATGCCGGAGGAGCCACCCACCAGGAGGCCCTCCTCGCGTGCCAGGCGGCGGGTCATGGCGAACGAATCGGCATCCGAGACGGCAATGACCTGGTCCGGCACGGTTTTGTCGTAGTTTGCGGGCCACATGTCTTCGCCAACGCCCTCAACGAAGTACGGGCGTCCGGTGCCGCCTGAGTACACAGAACCTTCCGGGTCCGCGCCGATGACCTTGACCCGGCCGCCGTCGGACGCGGGCCTGTCTGCCGAGACTTCCTTCAGGAAGCGGCCCGTGCCCGTGATGGTGCCGCCCGTTCCAGCGCCGATGACCACGTGCGTCACCTTGCCGTCAGTATCGCGCCAGATCTCCGGTCCTGTTGACTCGAAGTGGCTGCCCGGGGCTGCGGGGTTGGAGAACTGGTCCGGCTTGAAGGCGCCGGGAATTTCCTTGACCAGGCGATCGGAGACGCCGTAGTAGCTTTGCGGGCTGTCCGGGGCGACGGCTGTGGGTGTCACCACGACTTCGGCACCGTACGCTGCCAAGACAGCGCGTTTGTCCTCGCCCACTTTGTCCGGCACCACGAAGACGCATTTGTAGCCCTTTTGCTGGGCAACGAGCGCCAAGCCGACTCCGGTGTTGCCCGACGTCGGTTCAACGATGGTTCCGCCTGGCTGCAGCCGGCCGTCCTTTTCCGCTTCTTCGATCATCTTCACGGCGATGCGGTCCTTGATGGATCCGCCGGGATTGACGTACTCGAGCTTGACCAGGACGGTGGCTTTGATCCCGTCCGTTACGTGGTTGAGCTTGATGAGCGGCGTATTGCCGATGAGGTCCAACACGGACTGGGCGTACTTCATAGGTACAAAGTTACCGCCTGCCCGTAGTCCACCCCGCCGTGCCTCACTTGCGGAGCATCACTTCGCGGCAGAGGAGTCGGTTTGCCAGAGACCCAGGATGTTGCCCTCGGTGTCTTTGAAGTAGGCGTACCAGCCCATGCCGGGGACGGCGTCCTTACCTTGAACGATGGAGCCACCGGCGGATTCCACCTGACCGAGCGCGGCATCCACATCGTCCACGTCGATGGTGAGGATGGGATTCTTCAGGTTGTCTGTGCGTGGAAACAGAGCACCGTTGATGGCTCCGGGTTCGCTGGGCATACCGGTCTGTTCATCGGACGGAGTCGTGATGGCAATCGTGTAATCCATCTCCTGCATAGGGCTGAGATTCCAGCCGAAAGCACTTTGGTAAAAAGTGTTGGCCCTCTCGTTGTCATCCGTGGGAATCTCGAAATGCACTATTCCGGCCATGGTTTGCACTCCTGGATTTTGGGGTTCGGACGCGGCCCACCCGCGCCACATCAGGGAGTCTAGACCCGTGAAGCAGCCGCCGTAAGAGGCTTACAGGAGTGAATTGTCAGCCAGCCGTGGGACCATGAAAACATGACCATCGCAGACGCCCCGCCCCTTGTTGCGGCCGCGGCAGACGCTTCCATTCGATGGCACCCCGGCGCCTCCTACAGGCTCGACCAAACAATGTTTCCCCTGATGCGGGGCAACGCCGACCCCTCTTTCGCGGCCCATCCCAACGGTTTCTGGATGGCCTTCACCACTCCTTCAGGAGCTGTCACCCTGCGGCTCTCCGCGGGTGGACTGGGCGAGGATACATTCGTTGACGCCCAGGCGTGGGGGCCCGGAGCGGAAGACGCCATTGCCGGCGTTCCGCGGCTACTCGGCGCCGACGATGACTGGTCCGCTTTTGACGAACCCGGCTTCCATGCAACGCTCCCGCGCCTGGTCACTGAAGCACGACGCCGAAACCTGGCACTGCGGCTACCCTCCACCGGGCGGCTGGTCGACTCGCTGGTGCCCACCATCCTGGAGCAAAAGGTCACCACCTTGGAGGCAAGGCGTGGCTACCGGTATTTGATGTACCGCTTCGGAACGAAAGCGCCCGGCAGTGTGGCTCCCCAAGGGCTCCTTGTTCCTCCCACGGCGAGGCAATGGTTGGCCGTTCCATCCTGGGAGTGGCATAAGGCGGGAGTTGGGCCACAACGCTCGGCGACAGTGATGCGGGCGCTGAAATCCGCCGTCGCGCTTGAACGTTTGGCTGGCCTGGACCCAGCCCGTGCCGGCGCCAAGCTGCAGACCATTCCGGGCATCGGCGTTTGGACTGCGGCCGAAGTGGTCCAACGGACCCATGGCTGCCCGGATTCGATTTCCGTGGGCGACTACCATCTGGCCTCTTATGTGGGCTATGCGTTGCTGGGACGGAAGATTGACGACGCCGGCATGCTGGAGTTGCTGGAACCTTGGCGGGGACAGAGACAGAGGCTGGTGCGGATGCTGTATTTGAGCGGCTTCCGGAAGCCTACTTTCGGCCCACGGATGACCGTCCAGGATCACCGCGCCCACTAAAGCAACGCGGGGTCAGTTACGGCCCATGTTTGCTCCTCCAATGGGCCATAGGTGACCCCGCGTTGCTCTACATTGCGCGGAGCTTTGCATTCTTGATCCTGGAGATTACCCCGGCGAAGCCTTCGGCAAGGTCGTCTGCATTGACCTTGAAGTAGGACCAGCCAGCGCTGAGAAATGCCTCGTCGCGGCGGTTATCACTGGATTGCTGTTCACGTGTCAGGTGATGGGCGCCGTCGTACTGTACTCCGATGCGAAACCGCCGGTACCCGAGGTCGGCCCGGGGTGATATCGGATCCAACAGGTCCAACTGCAGCTGTAGTTCAGGTTCCGGAAGGCCGGCATCGCGCATCGCCAAACGAAGGAATGTTTCTGGATACGAGTCCGCACCCACCCTCATTTCGTCCAGCGCCAAGCGGGCCTTCTCCACCCCTTGGAGATTTGGGTGTTGTCGAATCAACAGCCGAAGGCCAGAGGAGTAAGCATAGGGTTCGGACCGTGATTCGAAGCCTGGCCGAGGGCGACGGATCAGTTGATCGCCCATCGCAATGACATAGGGAAGGGGCAATTCCGCGGCCAGGTCCAACCAGGTCCTGGGGCGCACGGAGACCGGGATCCCCTGGTAATTCGTCACCTCACCAGGGAAAACCCGAACTCTGTGGCCTCTCACTCCGGTCCGGCGAACGCGCGGCAATTGATGTGGCTTGCTGAGGTGGATTGTCTCCTCGTTGCCCATCCAGGGCGGAAGCCCCAGCCCAGTCAAAAGCGCAGCGGTCTCGTGCGAAACCCAGGCACCGGGTGTTGCGGCGGCCAGAACGCGTGCCCGTTCCAGCAATTCAATGTCACGTCCCGTTGGCAGATAAATCAGCCGCCCGCCGTCGGCCAGGTCCTTGGCCCTCAGACGTTTCGTCGCGACGCCCAGGGCACGGGACTCATAGACGGTGAACGGCCGGGCGCCGAGCCCGTCCGGCAAAGGATTGATGCGAACCATGCAGTCCAGTCTGTCGGCTGGAGGCCTAGGAAATTGAGTTATCCACAGGTCCGCGTACTGCTGAGGCAACGCGGGGTCACTTGTGGCCCCTTGGAGGCGTCAATATGGGCCATAAGTCCCCGCGTTGCTTTAGAGGTGGAGGCGGGACACGGCTTCCTGGCGCATGTCCACTTTCCGGACCTTGCCCGAGACGGTCATCGGGAAACTCTCGCGGACATCCACGTATTTCGGAATCTTGTAGTGGGCCAGCTTTCCCTTGCAGTACTCGGCGATGTCCTCCGCGGTCAGGGTTTCCGCCCCCGGTTTGAGGATGATGCAGGCCATGAGCTCCTCCCCGTATTTGGCGTCCGGAACACCGATTACCTGCACGTCCTGGATGGACGGATGCAGATACAGGAACTCCTCGATCTCGCGGGGATAAATGTTCTCGCCACCGCGGATCACCATGTCCTTGATCCGGCCTTCGATCACGAGATACCCGTCCTCGTCCATGCGGCCGAGGTCGCCCGTATGCATCCAGCCCTCAGCGTCAATGGCCTCGGCGGTCTTGTCCGGCTGGCCCCAGTAGCCCTGCATTACGGCGTAGCCACGCGTGCACAGCTCGCCGATGACGCCGCGCTCCACCACTTCACCCGTACCCGGGTCCATAATCCGGCTCTCAAGGTGCGGCATGGTCCTGCCCACTGTGCTGGTCCGGTGCTCCAAAGTGTCCCCCGCCCGGGTCATGGTGGACACCGGCGACGTCTCGGTCATGCCATAGCAAATGGCCACGTCCACCATGTGCATCTCATCGATGACCCGGCGCATCACCTCCATGGGGCACAACGACCCCGCCATGACGCCAGTCCTGAGCGTGGAGAGATCGAACGTACCGAAGTCGGGAAGCGCGAGTTCGGCAATAAACATGGTGGGCACGCCATAAAGCGACGTGCCGCCAAAGTCCTGCACAGCTTCCAACGCCGCAGAAGCGTTGAATCCCCTGCTGGGGATGATGGTTGCCGCCCCGAAACTCAGGGCATTCAGGTTCCCGATCACCATTCCGAAGCAGTGGTAGAACGGCACCGGAATCACCACGCGGTCATGTTCCGTGTAGCCCAGGAGGCGGCCGATCGAGTGACCGTTGTTGAGGATGTTGTGGTGCGTCAAGGTGGCACCCTTCGGGAAGCCGGTGGTGCCCGATGTGTATTGAAGGTTGATGGGATCATGCGGATCCAGTTCAGCCATGCGGTCCCGTAGTGCAGAAGGCCCGACGCCGTCCGCCCGGGTCAGGAGCTCGGCGTACGTCAGTTCGTGGCCGGCCTCGGGGACAGCCGGCGTGAGCCCCGCAACCGGGTCTCCGGGGAGGAAGACGATCTCCCTGAGTTCGGGGCACGTACCCGCAGTCTCCCTGGCCATGCCCACGTAATCGCTGTTCTTGTCCGAGGGCGCAGTCACCAGCATCCGCATGCCGTTCTGCTTGACCACGAAGTCCAGTTCATGCCGGCGATAAGCCGGGTTGACGTTGACAAGCACGGCCCCGATCTTTGCAGTCGCGTACTGCAGGATGGTCCACTCGGCACAGTTCGGGCTCCAAATGCCGATGCGCTCGCCTTTCTCCACACCCAGGGCGAGGAGAGCGCGGGCGAGGTGATCGACGTCGTCGTTAAGCTTTTCGTAGCTCCACCGACGCGCGTCCCCGCCGGGCGTGGCAGCGGCTTCTATCAGCGCGTCCCTGAGCGGAAACTGCGCTGCGATGCGTTCAAAATTGGCACCGATGGTCTCTTCGAGCAGCGGGACGTCAGTGTCTCCGGCGGTGTAGGACAACATGACCGAACGCTACCAACACAGTGCGCGCAACAGAACCGTAAAGTGGACAATCCGCTCCGTGTCCTCCCGGTAGGGTTGGATCCATGAGTGCACCCATCGACCTGCAGGCCACGTTCATCCCCAACGACGGCGAATTCTTCCGCGTGAAGCTCGCCTTGGAAATCGCGATCGACGAGGTCGTCAACGAGCCCGGCTGCATCCGTTATGAACTGACCGAAGCCACTGAGGAGAAGCTGGTGCTCACCGAGCGCTGGGAGTCGGAGGAGGACTTGGAGAAGCACTCCAAGGGCATTGCCGTCCAGGACCTGAACGAGTCCCTCAGCGCCTTGCTGGCTGAGCCGGTCAAGCTCGAACGGCTCTAAGCTCTCCCATAACTAGCTCAGCGAAATCGCCGCAAGACTGCGGCAACGCCTTAAAGCATCGAGGCCGCCGGAACTTTCCAGCGGCCTCGATGCTTTTCCGGCGATTTCGCCGGATGGGTCTAGCTTTCCTGGGCCTCGGCACGTGCCTTGGCCACATGGGCGTGGACTTCTTCCATGTCCAGGCCCTTCACGGCCTCAATAACCTGCTCCAGCTGCGGGCCGTTGAGGGCACCCGGCTGAGAGAAGACAAGCACTTTCTCGCGGAAGGCCATGAGCGTCGGGATGGACGTAATCCCGGCTTCGGCGGCGAGCTGCTGCTCAGCCTCGGTGTCCACTTTGGCGAAGACCACGTCCGGGTGTTTCTCGGAAGCTGCCCCATAAGTGGGCGCAAACTGGCGGCACGGGGCGCACCAGGCAGCCCAGAAATCCACCAGGACAATGTCATTGCCTTCGATGGTCGATGCGAACTGTTCTCCAGTGATGTCAACTGTAGCCATGTTTCCACGGTACGCGACCCCGCTCGCTAAGTCCCGTGGAGAGGGCCGTTGTTCGCTTCCCGCGTCACCGGGAATAAACGGCTACTTGGCCAGGACGTACTTGAGCGCGGACGCGTAGAGCGGGGCCACCTTGTTGTGTCCGGTCTGGTTCATGTGGACATCATCAAGATAGTTCCAGGTAGCTCCGGCGATAGTTGCTGTGCCGGCCATCGAGATGCGGGGCCAGCCCCGGACAGCAGCTTCGCGGGTCAGGAGCCCGTCCACCCATCGGCGCTGGAAATGGCTGGCGTCATAGCGGGAAAGAACACCAGTGATAAGGATCGTGCTGCGGGGATATTTACGGCGCAGTTCATCCCACAACCGGTTGGCTTGGGACAGGATCGCGGCATCGGTGGCAAAAATCCGGGCATCGTTTCCACCAAGCGTCACCACCACCAGCCCAGGGTTGCCTTGGGGCAGGAGGATCCGGTCCAGGAGCACGGCATCGGTCGCTGAATTGCCACCGACCGCGGGGCTGCCCGAAACGTATCCGATCCCTCCGATGCTTCGGACCACCTGGTGGGTGTAGCCAGCGGCCCGGGCACCCTGTTCGCCCCATGAGTCAAGATCCAGCTGCGAGTCTCCAAGGAAGACCACCGTGGAGGCGTCCACTGCTTCGGCTGAATACAACTCCTGCGTGGAATCGTTCCAGATGGTTTCCAACTTTTGGAAGGCAACGTGGGAGCCCCTGGCATCGGACCAGGTATCGCGCACCGGCCAGCCGAATTCGCCCGGATTGATGGACCACACTTTGTACGTGGAGTGCCCCACAATCCGCGCTCCCGTTGCAGGCCCCCAAACAAGCCAGCCGTTGGCGAACTGCTGCACCAGGCCCCCGGCCCGCGGAAGTTTGTCCGTGAGGGGCAAGCCCAATTGTCCGGCTGCTCCACCCAGGGAAACGTAGCGGTTGTGGACATCGCCGTGGGTGGTCGAATGCGCACCCGTTGCCGCCGACCAATAGACCGTGCCGCCCTGGAAGAGTTGGTAGACGAAGTCGTTTTGCCGGTATTCCTCGCTGACCGGATATCCCAGGGCACCGTTTTGGCCTCCAGTCGCGGACCAGTAGCTCCGGATAGCTCCGGTCAGGGCCCTCGCGCCGGTGGCGGGCGACCAGATGATGGTTCCACGCTGGTACTGCTGTGACGAGCCACCGTTTCGCAGGCCCGTCGCTTCATCCGTAGTGGGATAACCAAACTCCCCGTTTTCCAGCCCCGATTGGCGCCAGCGCTCACGTATGGCGCCCATGGAGGGATGTGCCCCAGTCGCCGGGGACCATACGATAAAGCCGTGTTCGAATAGCTGGTAGGCACCGCCGTCGGGCAGTCCTGTGCGTTCACTGCCAGCGGGGTACCCGAGGAAACCAGCCTCAAAACCCGCTCTCCCCCACGCCAAGTGGATGGACCCCGTTGTGCGTTGGGCACCAGTAGCTGCCGAGAAACTGATCGCTCCTCTTTCGAAGAGTTGCTTGGAACCATCATTGCGCAGGCCGCTTAGAGTGTCTGTTGTGGGATAGCCGTGATAGCCCGCGGGGCCGTCGGCTTCCCACCATGCGTTGCGGACCGGTCCATTGACCACCACACGCGCTCCCGTGCGGGCCGACCAAGCGATATCGCCACCGACGAACCGTTGCACGCAACCGGTGCTGGAGCATTCCTCCGCTGCTGTGGGCCGGATCAGCACGTTTCGCGCCCAGGTGCTCGTGCTGTAAAGCTGCCCGATGGCGCCTGTGACGGGAGGGGTGGAAGTCTCAAGCTGGATGCTCCCCGATGGGGCAGCTTGCACCGGTAACCCGGTTCCGAACAGGCCAAGGACCAACAGCAGCACCGCCACTGATCCGGCGAATTTGCTCTTCTTCGACGACGAAGCCGACCCCGCACAACCCACTTATCTACCCCTGCATCATCGGACCCATAGGCCCCGTCACTGCTCCCCCATGAAGACAGTGAAGTCAGTATCTTCGACGGCGGGACATTAGGCAGCGACGACTCAACGTTTGGTGTCACATCGTTATGTTCCTGGACCGTTATGTACCCGGCCGGCGGGGACCGTTTCGCTGAGTCACAGCGAGCTATGTCATCGCCGGATCCTTCGTCCTAGACTGGCCTCCCATGGTGACGTGGGGATGGGTTGCGTTGCCTGCCCTGACCAGTTCTTGCCCGGCAGCCACGCATTCAATGAAGGGAATGAACGTGGAGCCTGAGGATAACAAAGCGCTGGTTAGGCGCTTCTACGAAGCGATCGATGCCGGCAATATCGAAGCGATGGACGATCTGGTTGCCGAAGACTACCTGGACCATCACCCTCCTTTCCCCGGGCTCTCGGCTGGACGGGAGGGACTGAAGGAGGCCTTCCGCATTTTCCTCCAGGCCACGCCGGGACATCATGTTATTGAGGATCAGATCTGCGAAGGCGACAAGGTAGTCACCCGACTGACCGCCCATGGTCGACACGAAGGGGAGTTGCCCGGTCCACTGCCTGCTACAGGCGCCCAACTGGACGAAACTGCCGTTGCCATCCACAGAATTCACGATGGCAGGATCGTGGAGCACTGGTCCGATCGCGACGACCTCGCGCTGATGCAGCAACTGGGCATCATCCACTTGCCGGGCGCCTGAATCGAGCCGTAATTCTCTATGCGAAGCTTCCAATCACCGCGCAGGAAGGTTCGCATCTGCGCGGTGAGCCACCGCCTCTTGCCAGCGATTGAACAAGTGTTTAGTGTATGAAACATGCGTTTAACCGCAGAAGATTTAACCACCCGTGCACGGATCCGTGATGCCGCCATCGGACTGTTCGGCCGCGATGGTTTCGGCCCTGCCACCGTCCGCGCGGTCGCCTCTGCAGCGGGGGTCAGCCCTGGCCTGGTGATTCACCATTTCGGCAGCAAGGCAGGGCTGCGCGAAGCATGCGACCAGCATGTCCTCGCGCAGACCGCCAGCCAGGGCAGGGAGAAAACAGACCCTGCCACCACACGTCAATTGATCCAGGACTACCTCAACCACCCGGACCAGTACGCCGATGAGATCGCCTACATTCGCCGCTCCCTGGGCGACGAATCCGCGGCCGGGGACGCATTCTTCGACGCCGTGGTGCGCCAGACGCAGGACATCATCGAGGCCGGGATCGCCGCCGGCACCATCCGGGACTTCGACGACGTCCGGTCCACCGCCGTCGTCGTCGCATCAAACAGCCTCTCAATGCTCATGCTCGGCAGGCACCTCTCACGGGCGCTGGGAGCGGACGTACCTGAACCGCATGGCATAGGACCGGAACTGCTGCGGCAACTGACTATCCCCGCGCTGGACATCTACACCAACGGCTTCTACGCGGATTCGAGGTTCCTGGACTCGGCGCGCGACGCCCTGCAACAAGACACCATCAACCAAGGAAGGGAGCATGCCCCGTGACCCAGGCAATCGTCGTCGAGGGGTTGCGCAAAAAGTTCGGCCAGCGCGAGGTCCTCCACGGACTCGATTTCGCCGTTGAACCGGGAACGGTCTTCGGCGTCATTGGACCGAACGGAGCGGGCAAAACCACCACCATGCGCTGCCTGCTGGATATCATCCGGCCAAGCGCGGGAACCATTTCAGTGTTGGGCCAGGATCCACGCCGCGCCGGAACCGGGCTGCGCCGCAGGATCGGTTACCTCCCTGGCGAACTCCACCTTGAGAACCGAACCACAGGCCGGCGCATGCTTGAACACTTCGCGGCCATCAGCGGCCCGGTACAGCCCAAATATGTCAACGAGTTGGCAGAGCGGCTGGATCTGGATTTGGACCGGCAGACCCGCAAGCTCTCCAAAGGGAACAAGCAGAAGCTCGGCCTCCTGCAGGCGTTCATGCACCGCCCCGAGCTCCTGGTTCTCGATGAACCAACCAGCGGCCTGGATCCCCTGGTCCAGCAGGAGTTTCACGCCATAGTCCGCGAAGTGGTCGACGACGGCGCGACGGTTTTCCTCAGCTCACACGTGCTGAGCGAGGTCCAGCAGGCCGCCGACGCCGTAGCTATCCTCCGCGACGGCGGCATCGTGACAATCTCCACCGTTGACGCCCTCAGGAACGCTGCAGTACGGCAGTTGCGGTTCAACGCAACCGGCGCAGAAACGCACGACGTCGGCGCGCTGCTGGCGCGAGTGCCCGGCGTCGCCAATGTTGTGCTGCGGGAGCTTCCTGGTGACGGCGCAGCGGAAGCCGCCGTCGAAGCAACAGCGACGCTGTCGGGTCGGGTCCAGCCACTGGTGCAGGAGCTGGCTCGGCTGAACCTCACAGACCTTGTCCTGGAGGAACCGGATTTGGAGGAAGCCGTGCTGACCCTCTACACGGGGCATTATGTGGGCAACGGAAACGGGCGCGGAGGAAACGGGCACGGAGGAAACGGGCACAAATCCGTGAGCCCCACGGAAGGAGCACACCATGTCTAAGGTCCTCCCCCTCTTCACCAAAGCCTTGACAGACTCGTGGCGGTCCACGCTCGCGTGGGCCTTGGGACTGACGGCTGCGATCATGCTGTACCTGCCCCTTTATCCGTCCATCGGGGGCAGCGCGCAAATGCAGCAAATGATCGACGCACTCCCCCAGGAGATGACCAAGGCCCTGAACTATGACCAGATAGCCACCGGACCTGGCTACACACAGGCCACCCTTTTCGGGTTGATCGGTTTCCTGTTGATGTCCATGGCGTCCGTTGGTTGGGGCGCTGCTGCGGTAGGCGCGGACGAGGAGTCGGGGCTGCTGGAATTGACCTTGGCCCATAGCGTGACCCGAATCCAGGTGGTCCTTGAACGCGCCCTGGCACTCGTGGTGCGCGTCGCGATCCTCTCGGCCTTGGTCTTACTGCTGGTGCTGATGCTGAACGGGCCCTCGAAACTGGACATCGACGTCGGGCATCTCTTCGGTGCGGTAGTGCTGTTTGCCGCTTTGGCACTGCTGAGCGGAACAGCGGCGCTGTGCGTAGGTGCGCTGACGGGACGGAAGGTTTATGCGATTGCTGCAGGCGCCGCCGTCGCCGTCCTTGGCTATGTCTTCAACGCTGTTGGGAGGCAAAGTCCCGACGTCGACTGGCTGCTGAACCTGTCGCCGTACCACTGGGCGTATGGCAATTCACCCGTAACGAACGGTGCCGATTGGGGAGCCGCTGCAGGCTTGCTGGGTATTTCGGCAGCGCTTATTGCCCTGGGCGCGGTTGCACTTCAGCGGCGGGACGTAGGTGTTTGAGTTCCACTAAGCCCACACGTGCGGAGCTGGCCGGCGGGCTCCCGGGAGCGCATTGTTTTCGCGCCACTCATGGATCCACTCGGGCAATTCCAAGTCAGCCGGTGGCGCACCGAACTCAGCAATGATCTCTTCCTGCGTCACCGGCTTCCCCTTGTTCACCAGGCGGGTTGCGATGTGGGCGCGAGCGTAGATCTCACCGTCCACCACCATGCGCTGCTCAAAATAGATGGCTTTGGTGTCCAGTCCGATGATGCGCGTTTCGATGGTGTAGCGCTGCCAGAGTTGCAATGACTTGCGGAAAGCGATCGTCTCTCCGGCTGCCACAGGACTCCAGCCGCGCCTGCGCATCTTTCTCCAGATACCGCTGCGAACCATGAGGTCGAAACGGCCAAGGTCCATCAAGGAGAAATACATGCCGTTGTTCACGTGCATCGCGATGTCGATGTCCGTCGGCAGAACCCGCAGGGGCAGCGAGGACGTTTCCCAAGCACCCAAGGGTGAACGCTTGGATGAGGTGAACAGCAGCATGAGGGTGCGGAGAAGCAAATGCATGCGAGCAATGTTACCCGCGAGTAACTTCGGTGGGAATAGGCAGACCGCATAGTGGACAAGGTGTTGGCGCAGCTTTAATACATCCAGCGCTTTATGTCCAACGATTGCACAAACGTTTACCGCCAGTTCATCCATCCCGTGCACAATATCTGAAACCCGGAAACACCGACTCATACCCAGGGGGATCCCTTTGAGCATTCTGCAAACCACCAAGCCGCACGCCGACGTCTGGCCCGACCTCGCCCGGCACCAGGACGTCGTGCTCCGGGACGCACGTGGCAACCGCATCGAAGGAACCATCGACGGCATGACCGATGACCACAGCACACTCTGGGTACAGCTCAAGGGCGGTCTGGGCCGGCAACTGGTTCACCACATGGACGGATACTGGCTGGAGACTCCCACCGTCTGATCCGTTTTTCAGTGGCATGCGTGGCTGCTGTGGCTAGGATTCCCGTATGACTCAAGCGCGATACCGGGACCTCGTCGAATGGCCCCTCATGGCGACCGCACTGATTTTCCTCACGGCCTATGCCTGGCAGGTCATAGGACGCGTGGACGGCACGGCCGCACTCCCCTTCGAAATAATCCTCTGGATTACGTGGGGGATCTTCGCGCTGGACTACTTCGCCAATCTCTGGCTTGCCGAGGATCGACGGCGATGGTTCATCTGGAACCTGCATGAACTCCTCATCGTGGTGCTCCCCTTCTTTCGGCCACTCCGGCTCCTTCGGCTGGTCACGCTCCTGTCCGTGCTGCAACGCACCGTGGGAGAAACCCTGCGCGGACGCGTAGCCACATACGTTGCCGGCTCGGCCGCCATGTTGGTGCTCATCGGCGCCCTGGCAGTGCTCGACGTGGAGCAGAATGCGCCGGACGCCAAGATCCTGACGTTCGGAGACGCCGCATGGTGGGCCGTCACCACCATCACCACAGTTGGCTACGGAGACCTCTACCCTGTCACCCCCATCGGCAGGATCGTGGCGGCAGCACTCATGATGAGCGGGATTGCCGTCCTGGGTATCGTGACGGCATCTATTGCCTCGTGGTTGGTGCAACGAATCGAGGAAAACGCGGAGGATGTTGCGGCTGCGGCCGAAAACAAAGCAGCAGCCGCCGAAGAACCTGTCCGCGCTGAATTGGCAGACCTTGTCACTGAAATTGCAGCGCTAAGGCGTGAGATCGCGGAGCTTCGGGAGAGCGGGGCGGTCAGGCGTGAGATCCTGCAACCCAGGCGTGAGACGGGGACGGAGTCGCCAGCCAGCTGAGAGTCCCGGAGTCGTTCGAATTTCCCGCCGCACAACGGTGAGTACAGCAAACAAGAGCGGGAGTCGCGGGTTCCCTGGTCGCTGCACTCCGAACGCGTGCACCTCCGAACGCGAAAATCCCCGGAACCTGTTGGTTCCGGGGATTTCCCTTTGGGTGGCAGATGAGGGATTCGAACCCCCGTAGGCGTTGCCAGCTGATTTACAGTCAGCCCCCTTTGGCCGCTCGGGTAATCTGCCGAACTTCAAAAGAAGATCACTTCCGGAGACCGTTTCTTTTCGATCCGGTAACCGAAGGCAGAGATAACCTTACAGAACTTCCGGCCAAGAATCTAATCGAGGGCGGACACGCCGGAATGGCCTGTATTTCAGGCTTCTCCGAGGATCCGGCCAGCCAGTTTCGCTTCAAACTTTTCTGCTTGCTCGGCCGTGATTTGGTTGAGTTCCACCGCACGCTGCAAATCGGCGTGCACCCCGTCCATCCGCGAAGCCGCATCCGGCACCGGGCTCAGGACGATCGACGCCGCCACGGTCACCGCTGCCACCGCACTCGCCGCGGCCGCCGCTGCGTACCGATCGAACCAGCTGCCGCGGATGCGGATTTCGTGACGTAGTGGACGGCCTTGTGGCTCATGCTTACCTCCGGGGGTGGGCTCTTCCAACTGGTACAACTCTCAAACATCCACCTCGGTTCCAACCACGCATGTGCTGTGAGCGAACTGTGAAAGTTATCCACGGCCCCATCCCCCGCCTTCCGTACTAGGCTGGATGGCAGACAAACCGCCCTTACCGGGCCCCCAACCTAAGGAGAGTCATGGCAGGCGAATCAACATTCGACGTCGTCAGCAAGGTAGACAAGCAAGAGGTCGCCAACGCGCTGAACCAGTCCCAGAAGGAAATCGCGCAGCGCTACGACTTCAAGGGAGTCGGCGCGGAGATTGACTTCAGCGGCGAAAAGATCCTGATGAAGGCCAACTCGGAGGATCGCGTCCTCGCCGTCCTGGACGTCTTCCAGTCCAAGCTCATCAAGCGTGGCATCTCCCTGAAGTCCCTGGACCAGGGCGAGCCATACCCCTCCGGCAAGGAATTCCGGCTTGAGTGCACCATCAAGGAGGGCATCGCGCAGGACATCGCCAAGAAGATCAACAAGATCATCCGCGACGAAGCCCCCAAGTCAGTCAAGTCCCAGATCCAGGGCGACGAGCTTCGCGTAACCTCCAAGTCCCGCGATGACCTGCAGGAAACCATGAACATCCTCAAGAAGTTCGAAGAGGCAGACCTGCAGTTCGTGAACTTCCGCAGCTAGGCTGCCGACGCTGCACCGCCAGCGTCATAAAAACCGGGGTACGGCGCCGCTCAGGGCGCTGGACCCCGGTTTTTTATGGCCTTGCTACATCGATTGTCGTAATGGCCGCAGATATTAGGGCACAAAGTTTTTGCGTAATCACCCCATGGCAGTATTCTTCTTCATTAGGCAAGCCTAAGTATGGCTCCCCTGAGTGAAAGAAACGCACATGACCGCCAACTTCCTGATAGGACTGCGTGAAGGCCTCGAGGCCTCGCTCATCGTGGTTCTCCTGATGGCCTACCTCATCAAGACCGGCCGGCAGTCCCTGCTCCCCCGGCTCTGGAGCGGCGTCGGGCTGGCCATTGCCATCTCCCTTGCTTTCGGCGCCCTTCTTACTTTCGGCCCGCGGGGCCTCACCTTCGAGGCCCAGGAAGCGATCGGCGGAGGGCTGTCCATCGTTGCCGTAGGACTCGTGACCTGGATGGTCTTCTGGATGGCGCGCACCGCCCGCAGCCTCGGAAGCGACCTCAGGACCCACGTGGACAAAGCAGCCGACGGCGCCGCATGGGGCCTTGTGCTGGTTGCGGCACTGGCAGTGGGCCGCGAAGGACTCGAAACCGCACTCTTCATTTGGGCGGCAGCGCAAGCCACCGGCGAAACCACGTTTCCCCTCCTCGGTGCCCTGCTTGGCCTCCTGACAGCTGCCGGACTCGGATACCTGCTCCACCGGGGCGTCCTCAAGGTCAACCTGGGCCGCTTCTTCACCTGGACGGGAGTGGGACTCATCGTCATTGCCGGGGGCGTCCTTGCTTATGGCATCCACGATCTCCAGGAGGCCGGCATCCTTCCCGGCCTGCATAGCCTGGCCTTCGACCTCTCAGCCGCCGTTCCGCCGTCGTCCTGGTACGGAACCTTGTTGAAGGGCACACTGAACTTCTCCCCGGCCACCACGTGGCTGGAAGCAGCAGCCTGGCTGCTGTATGTCATCCCGGTCCTGTTCCTGTACATACGGGCCAACCGCTCCCAACCTCCGGCGGCAACAGTAAAGACGTCCGCCCCGAAGCCCGCAGTCGCCGTTCAGCAGTAAGAAACCCCCACCCCAACTCGCGCGCATCCCTCGCACCCCGCGCCTTCCCCCAACACAAAGGACCCCCATGCTTGGCACGTTCCTGTCCACGTCCACTTCCCCGAAGATTCGCAGGACCCTCACCATCATCGGTGTGGCTGCGGCCGTCCCCATGGTTCTGGTGGGCTGCACTGACAATGCGAAAACAACGGCGGCCACGGACGGTCCGATCCAGGTCAGCAGCACCGCGAATGAATGCAAGGTCTCTACAGCTACTGCGCCCAGCGGCAACCTGACGTTTGCCGTGAAGAACGAAGGCACCGAGGTCACCGAGTTCTACCTGCTGGCCGAGGACGGTTTGCGGATCATCGGCGAAGTGGAAAACATCGGGCCTGGAATTACCCGGAACCTGGTAATCACCGCTCCTGCAGGCAAGTACAACACCGCCTGCAAGCCGGGTATGCAGGGCGACGGCATCCGGGCTTCGTTTGAGGTCACAGAGTCCGGAAACAAGCCGAGCGCGGACGCTGATTTCCAGAAGCTCCTTGAGACCGGCTCCCAGCAGTACGCCGCGTATGTCAAGGACCAAACGGAACAACTCGTCACGGGCACCAAAGCCTTCGCAGACGCCTTCACAGCGGGTGACGCCGCCAAGGCCCGTGAGCTTTACGCCGCGACCCGCATGCACTGGGAGCGGATCGAGCCCGTTGCGGAATCGTTTGGCGATCTCGATCCCAAGCTGGATGCACGCGAGGCTGATCTGGAGCCCGGCCAGGAGTGGACCGGATGGCACCGCGCAGAGAAGGACTTGTTCCCGCCTGCGGACTACACCGCCATGACGTCGGCCGAACGTACCGCGATTGCCACTCAGCTCGTTGCAGATACTGCAGACCTCGCAACGCGTACCCGCACAGTGGAGTTGACGGCTGACAAGCTGGGCAACGGCGCCAAGGAGCTCCTCGATGAGGTTGCTACCGGTAAGGTGACGGGCGAGGAAGAGATCTGGTCCCACACCGACCTCTGGGATTTCCAGGCCAATGTGGACGGCGCCCGCATCGCCTTCGAGAGCCTGAAGCCGGCATTGGAGCAAAAAGACGCCGAGCTTGCCAAGTCCCTGGACGAGAAATTCACAGCCCTCCAGGCCGAACTCAAGAAGCACGCCAAGGGCGATGGCTTCTCCTACTACAACGAGCTGAGCCAGGATCAGATCCAGCAGCTCGCCGCGCTGGTCGATTCCTTGGGCGAACCTCTGTCCAAGCTCACCTCGGCCGTCGTGCTGTGAGCGGCTGCCCCTACGGGCACACCGGCGAAGCCCCGGAGGCTCCAGGTGCCGGACAGCCTGCGAATGTGAATGGTAGTGAGCCCGCCGATTCCGCCCGCCCAGGCGAGGCGACCGGCGTCGTACGTTCCACGGCGACGTCCGACGGCGGTGCGTCGGCTACCGCTGGCACCTCCCGCCTGTCCCGCCGTGGCCTTCTTTCCCTTGCCGGAGTGGGCGGTGCTGGCGCAGTAGCTGGCATCGCCGCAGGCTTCCTGGGACACGACGTGGTCACAGCCGGTGCTGCATCGGCCGCGGAATCCGACGCAGGGGATGCTGTTGTTCCCTTTTTCGGCGAGCACCAGGCCGGCATCACCACCCCGGCCCAGGACCGCCTTCACATGGCTGCCTTCGATGTCACCACGGAGGACCGGAAAGAGCTGATCAAGCTCCTGAAGGACTGGACTGCTGCTGCTGAGGCCATGACGGCGGGCCGCACCACGGGTGCGACTGGCGCCGTCGATGGCCCTTACGATGCCCCGCCGGAAGACACCGGTGAGGCGTTGGACCTGGCCGCCGCGCAATTGACGTTGACCTTCGGTTTCGGCGCAGGGCTGTTTGAGAAGAATGGCAAGGTGCGCTTTGGCTTGGACGGTCGCAGGCCCGAAGCCTTGATCGACCTCCCGCACTTCCCGGGTGACGACCTTCAACCTGGCCGTACCGGAGGCGACATCGTGGTCCAGGCATGCGCCGACGACCCCCAAGTAGCCGTACACGCCATTCGTAACCTTGCGCGCATCGGCTTCGGAAAGGTGCGCGTCCGCTGGTCCCAGTTGGGCTTTGGCCGCACGTCCTCCACGTCCCGTGCGCAAGTGACGCCCCGCAACCTCTTTGGCTTCAAGGACGGCACCAACAACCTCAAGGTTGAGGACAACGCCCTCCTCGATGAGCATGTCTGGGTAGGCTCTCCAGTTTCGCCGAATGAAGAGTGGATGAGGGGCGGCAGCTACCTTGTGGCGCGCAGGATCCAGATGCACATCGAGATCTGGGACCGGACGTCCCTGCGCGAGCAGGAAGGCCTGATCGGCCGGACAAAGGGCGTGGGAGCGCCGTTGTCCGGTGGCGAAGAGTTCACGGCGCCCGATTTCAAGCTCGCGGGCCGCAACGGTGATCCACTCATTCCCTTGGACTCGCACGTCCGGCTGGCCCACCCCGACCAGAATGGGGGTGTGCGGATGCTTCGCCGCGGCTACAACTTCACCGACGGCTCAGACGGACTCGGGCATCTGGACGCAGGGCTGTTCTTCATCGCGTTCGTCAAGGATCCGAGGACCCATTACGTTCCCATGCAGCTGGCGCTGGCCAAGGGCGATACCTTGTCCGTGGAATACCTGAAGCACACGGGCTCGGGGCTTTTCGCCGTGCCTCCGGGGATCCAGCAGGGCGGCTTCATCGGCGAGGGGCTTTTCGCGTAGGCTGATTCCTCTTTTGGGCTGATTCCTCTATTACGTTGTGAACCCGCTATTCCGTTGCTGGCCAACCACGGAATAGCGGGTTCACGACGTTTTAGGCCTTCGAAAGCGGCGCCCTTAGGAAAGCGGCCGGCCAGCCATCCTTTCAAGCCTGGTGATGCGTTCCTTCATGGGCGGGTGTGTGGAGAATAAACGCCGCATGCCACCGCCACGGAACGGGTTCGCG
This sequence comes from Arthrobacter sp. 21a14, assembly GCA_050627125.1. Taxonomy (GTDB): domain Bacteria; phylum Actinomycetota; class Actinomycetes; order Actinomycetales; family Micrococcaceae; genus Arthrobacter. The sequence goes on from CP192487.1 coordinate 4,571,747, forward strand.
ATCATGAGGTGGGAGGTATTAACGAGCCGTTGATCCTGTGGGAGCGGAAGCTGGGAGACGCCCGATTCGATCTTGCGCAGTGCTGAGGCGAGTGCCAGTGGGTCGCCGGTCAGCTCCGCGCCGTCCTCGTCGGCGTCGTACTCGCGGGTGCGGGAGATCGCCATCTGGATCAGCGAGGCCGCGAACGGCGCCAGCAGGGCCATGGCGATCATCGCGATCGGGTTGGCGTTGCGCCGATCCCCGCCGCCGAAGAACAACAACATCTGCCCCACGGACGTGATCACGCCCGCAACGGCAGCCGCCACGGAGGACGTCAGGATGTCCCGGTTGTACACGTGCATAAGCTCATGCCCAAGGACACCCCGGAGTTCGCGGGCATCAAGGACATGCAGGATTCCCTCGGTGCAGCAGACGGCGGCGTTCTTGGGACTGCGCCCGGTAGCGAAGGCGTTCGGCGTCATGGTGGGCGAGAGGTAAATCCGCGGCATGGGCTTGTTGGCCCGCACGGAAAGCTCCCGGACAATCTGATACAACTGCGGGGCTTGCGCTTCGGTAACCGGATAGGCGGCCATGGAGCGAATGGCGATCTTGTCGCTGTTCCAGTACCCGTAGGCGGTAGTGGCTACCCCGATCAGGGCAAAGATCCAGATGGGCGTGGTGCTGCGTGTGCCGGCCCCGATAATGGCGCCCAAACCCAACAGCACCGCCCACAGCACGCCGAAAAGCGCTGCGGTCTTGAGTCCATTGTTGTGTTTGTGCACGGTTGTTCTTCCACTCTTTTTGGCTCGTGAACGGTTCTGTAGGGATCAACTCTGTAGAGATTAACGCCGGCGGCGGTCGCCGTGTTCCGCAGTTGGCATGCCTGGGCTGGCGTCGACCTTTGGGCTCGCACCGACTTTTTGTGCCAACACCGTCCTGCCCGAGGCCTGCTGGCTACGGCACCGGATGCTTCGCATCGTACGCGACGAAGCCCGGCTGCAGGCGCGACGCCAGCCAGGCCAAGACAATGCAGACGATCCCGCCAATCAGCAGCACGCCGCCTTCGCTAAGGAATTGGGTGACACCGCCGGCCAGCATGTCCCCCACCCGAGGGCCTCCTGCGACCACCACGATGAACACTCCCTGCAGCCGTCCGCGAAGGTGGTCGGGCGTCGCGGACTGGAGGATGGTGGTGCGGAAGACCGCGCTGACAGAATCGGAAATCCCCGCCAGCGCACAACACAGGGCAGCAGGAAGGAGCCAGGGCGTTACGCCCTCGCGGCCCGAATCTCCAGCCAACAACACCACCAGGCCAAAGCCTGCAATCGAGGCACCCCACCCGACCACCGACCACACCACTGCGTTGCCCTGGCGCCGCACCCTGCCGAGGGGACCGGAAAACAAGCCAGCCAGGAAGGCACCCACGGCGGTAGATGCCAAAAGCACGCCCACCGTCGTTTCACCGCCGCCAATCATGACTGCACCAATTGCAGGCATCAGGGCACGCGGTTGCGCGCAGATCATGGCGATGAGGTCAATGATGAAGGTCATCCGGACATTGGGCCGCGTACCCAGGAACCGGAAACCCTCCACTACGGAGCGAAGCCCGGGCCTGGCGGCATTCTTTGACGGTGGCAACGGTGGGAGTTTGGCGAGGCCCCACAGGGCAAAGGTGAAGCTGATGACATCGATCGTGTAGGTCCATCCGAAACCGATCGTGGCCACCAGCACGCCCGCCAGGAGTGGTCCGGCGGTCATGGACAGGCCGAACGTCAGCATGCTCAGGGCGTTCGCCGCCGGGAGCAGGTCCTTGCGGACCAGGAGCGGAATGATGGCGCTTCGGGCTGGACCGTTGATGCCTTGGGCACCGCTTTGGATGGCAACCAACGCGTAAAGTATCCAGATGTTGCCGATCTCCAGCCAAGCCTGCAGTGCCAAGCCTGCGGTGGTGGCCCAAAGCACCAGTGATGCGATCAGCGCCACTTTGCGGCGATCATAGGCATCTGAGATGGAGCCACCGTAAAGCCCCGCGATAACAAGCGGAACCAGGGCGAAGATACCCAGGAGGCCCACGTAGAAACTCTCCTGGGTCAGGCGGTAAACCTCCAAGCTGACGGCCACCAAGGTGAGCTGGGTACCGATGGCAGCCACCGAGGCCCCAAGCCAAAGTCTCCGGAAGGCCGGGCTCTCCTTGATCGGGGTGATGTCTGCCAGTAGTTTCGCCACCTAGCCACCCTAGCGACCCCAGTGACGTCGTTGTCCGTTTGGTTTGAATGGTGCGTCTCCCGCCGTAACGCGCTGGTTGGTAGGCTCACCCGGGGGAAGGAGTCCACATGGTCTTGTCGCGACGATTGCTGTTCCGCTCGGGCATCTGGGAAATTGCCAGGCCGCGCCACCCTTTGACGGCCGGGCACGTGCTGATCCGCCTCTCGGACCCCTCCACGGAATTTACGGAATCCTCGGCGGCCGATTGGTTGTTCTGCCACAACCTCGCCCGGGCAGCGTTGGACGACGTCCTTGGCGCGAAGCGGTTCGCCGTGATGTTCGCCCACCGTTGGCACCCGTTGGGTTCTGCTATCGGCGAGCCGGTGGCTGAGTCGTCTACGCCCACGTTTCACCTCTTCGCTCGTTGGGAGGCGGAAAGCACGACGCCGGGACGCCAACTCGCGCTGCCGGCCCACCATCGGGTGCCCGAGCCTGAGGACAGCCTGGACATCATGGATGCGCGGATCCGGGATTCGCTGGGTCTTGGTGCCGCCAGCATCGCGAAAGAAGCCCCTGCACAGGTGGGGTCCGCACAGGTGGGATCCGCGCCTGTGGCCACGTCCGGCGTCGTACCCGTCCAGGTGCCGGTCCCCTTGGTCGCGACAGTTGATTCAGCCCGCCATCACAGCGTGATTGAGCCCGCCAGCGGGGCGGCTGCGATTTCCAGTGTCCTGCCGGGGGAACTCGTTGCCATGGGGAGCGCGCTGGGCGCGCTGCCGCTGACAAGTGGACTTACCGGCTTCAGCTGCGTAGCTATCGAAGGCGGGAATCCGGGTTCAGCCCTGCGCATCCACGCGGTGGGTCGATCTGCCGCGGAGCAAGCCAATCCGATGGTGGATTTGTTTAATTTGCCGGAAGTTAGCTTTGCCTTATTGTGAACTGCTCAAAATAAGTGGTTCAATGAGTGCATGACCGATCACACAGCCGACCAGGAAGCATGGGCCAGTGCCCTGCATGCCCACGGCAGGCGTGTGACCAAACAGCGGCTGGCAGTGCTGGCCGCGGTCCAGCACCATCCGCACTCCCCGGCAGAAGGCATCCTTGCCGCTGCCCGCAAAGAGCTTCCTGAACTGACGGCGCAGTCCGTTTACGTTGTGCTCAGCGACCTCACGGATTTGCAGATGCTGCGCCGCTTTGAACCCCCACACTCCCCGGCGCTCTACGAAACCCGGGTAGGCGACAACCACCACCACGCTGTCTGCATCAGTTGCGGCCGCGTGGAAGACGTGGACTGCGCCGTGGGACACGCACCGTGCCTCACGCCGCACTGGGATGAAAATTCCAAGCCAATGACCATCCAGATCGCAGACGTCCTGTATCAGGGCATCTGCCAGGATTGCCAGGCAAAACAACAGCTCCCCAAACAAACGTCCGTAACTCAAAAATAAGAACAAGGAGAACAATGACTGCTATTTCAACAACCCAGTCAGGTGCCCCCGTTACTTCCGACGCGCACTCCAAGTCCGTCGGCGCCGACGGTGCCATCATCCTGACCGACCACTACCTGGTGGAGAAGCTTGCACAGTTCAACCGCGAGCGGGTCCCGGAGCGTGTAGTGCACGCCAAGGGTGGCGGCGCTTTCGGTACGTTCAAGACCACCTCGGACGTATCGGCCTACACCAAGGCAGCATTCCTGCAGCCGGGCGTCGAGACGGACATGCTGATCCGTTTCTCCTCCGTTGCCGGCGAGAATGGTTCTCCTGACACCTGGCGCGACCCCCGCGGTTTCGCCGTGAAGTTCTACACCTCCGAGGGCAACTACGACCTCGTGGGCAACAACACCCCGGTGTTCTTCATCCGCGACGGCATCAAGTTCCCGGACTTCATCCACTCCCAGAAGCGCCTCCCGGGTACCCACCTGCGTGACGCTGACATGCAGTGGGACTTCTGGACCCTCTCCCCCGAATCCGCACACCAGGTCACCTGGCTCATGGGCGACCGTGGCCTGCCGGCTTCCTGGCGTGAAATGCAGGGCTACGGCTCGCACACCTACCAGTGGATCAACGCCGCTGGTGAGCGCTTCTGGGTCAAGTACCACTTCAAGTCCAACCAGGGCGTCAAGACCATCACAGGCGACCAGGCTGAGGAGCTGGCAGGCTCGGATGCAGACTTCTACATCCGCGACCTCTCCGAGAACATCGAAGCCGGCAACTTCCCCTCCTGGGAACTGCACGTCCAGGTCATGCCCTACGAGGACGCCAAGACGTACCGCTTCAACCCGTTCGACCTCACCAAGGTCTGGCCGCACGCGGACTACCCGCTGATCCACGTGGGCACCATGGAGCTGAACAAGAACCCGGAGAACTACTTCGCGCAGATCGAGCAGGCCACCTTCGCGCCGTCGAACTTCGTACCGGGCATCGCTGCCTCGCCGGACAAGATGCTGCAGGCCCGCATCTTCTCCTACGCCGATGCACACCGCTACCGCGTGGGTACCAACCACGCCCAGATCCCGGTGAACCAGCCCAAGAACCAGGTCAACAACTACAGCCAGGACGGCGCCGGACGCTACTTGTTCAACGCCCCCACCACCCCGGTCTACGCACCGAACTCCGTTGGTGGCCCGGCTGCTGTTGAGCCCGCTTCACCGGCAGGTGGCTGGGAGAACGACGGCGAGCTCACCCTCTCCGCGCACACCCTGCACTCCGAGGACAGTGACTTCGGCCAGGCCGGTACCCTGTACCGCGAGGTCTACGACGACGCCGCCAAGGCCCGCCTTCTGGACACCATCACCGGTGCCGTGGGCGGCGTGAAGAGCGCCGACATCAAGGAACGCGCCATCCAGTACTGGACCAACGTTGACGCCGAACTCGGCGCCAAGCTGCGCGCCAACCTCGGTACAGGCCAGACCTCCTCCGACGCCGAAGCAGCCAACAAGCTCTAAGCGTCTGAATCGGTAGGAATTACCGCCGAACACCCCGTTGCGGATCTCCGCAGCGGGGTGTTCTTCTTTGTTTTCCACATAGACGGGCTGGGCTCTGGCTGCTCTGGCGCCGCGGTCCATAGGATCCTTCCATGAGCACATTCGAGGGAATTCCGTCCGCAGCCTTCCGCTTCTATGAAGAACTGGAAGAGAACAACAACCGCGAGTGGTGGTTGGAGCACAAAGACATCTACGACGCCGCCGTCAAGGAGCCGCTGGCGGCCCTCCTTTCGGAGCTGGAGCCTGAGTTCGGGCCGGCGAAGATCTTCCGGCCCAACAGGGACATCAGGTTCTCCCAGGACAAGTCGCCTTACAAAACGGCCCAGGGCGCCTTCGCAGCGTCACACGAAGGCCTCGGGTTCTACCTCCAGGTCAGTGCCGATGGCCTGTTGATCGGTGGCGGCTGCCATTCATATACTCCCGCGCAATTGGCACGCTTCCGCGCCGCTGTGGACGCTCCTGATAGTGGAGGGGAATTGCAGCAGATTGTGGACTCAGTTGCCGCAGCGGGTTTCGCCATCCAAGGCGAGAAGCTCAAGACCGTTCCGCGGGGCTTCGACAAAGATCATCCTCGCGGCGAGCTCCTGAAGCACAAGTCCTTGTCTGCCGGGGTGGAGGTTGGTGAGCCGGAATGGCTGTCCACGCCGTCAGCAAAACAGGAAATCGCTGACCGCTGGGAAGTGCTGAGGCCGCTGGTGGATTGGGTGGGGAAGCACGCTGCACCGTAGGCCTCTGTCCCGTTCGCGGTGTCCGGTCGCAGTGCCGTAGGGTGACGGCCTAGGAACACCAAAAGCGCCCGGGAATTGACGCTCCCGAGCGCTTTCGATGGTGATTCAAGCCAGCTGTCTGACAAGCAGCTGGGATTGGTTTAGACCCTGGTAAAGGAGTCTTCGTCCTCGTCGCCCTTGACCGCGGGGGTTGCAGAACCGCCATTAACGGCTGCCCTGGCTGAGGCGAACTTCTCGTTGAGCCGCGAGTGGCGCTGCCCGTAAGAGAAGTAGATGACCATTCCAATGACCAGCCAGATCGCGAAGAAGATCCAGGTTTCGACTGCCAGGTTGGTCATGAGGTAGACGCACAGGATCGCGGACACCCAGGGCAGGACCTTGCCGAAGGGGACCCGGAACGCAGGCTTGAGGTCCGGCCGCTTCTTGCGCAACACCAGGATGCCCAGGCTGACCATCACAAAGGCGGACAGCGTTCCAATGTTGATCATTTCCTCAAGGAGATCCACGTTGGTCAATCCGGCCACCAGGGCAACTGCTGCACCACAGATGATCTGCAGGCGTGCAGGGGTGGAGCGCTTTTCGCTGGTCTTGGACAGGGACCGCGGCAGCAGGCCGTCGCGGCTCATGGCCAACACCACACGGGAAAGGCCCATGAGCAGCACCATGATCACGGTGGTCAGGCCCACCAGCGAGCCGAAGGCAATGACCTTGGCGGCGTCATTGTTGCCCACGGCCTCGAAAGCTGTGGTCAGCGTGGGGTTCTTCTCCTCCGCAAGTTGGGTGTAGGAGACCATGCCGGTCAAGGCGAGGGAGACGAGGATGTAGAGCAGCGTGACCACAGCCAGGCCACCGAAGATACCGCGTGGCAATGTCTTCTGCGGGTTCTTGACCTCTTCCGCAGAGGTTGCAACAACGTCAAACCCAATGAACGCGAAGAACACCAGGGCAGCACCAGCGAAAATGCCCAATGTGCCGTACTGGGCAGGAGCAGCACCGGTCAGGAAGCCGAAGAATGACTGCTTCATGACATCGGCGGCACCTGTGCCCGTTGTCGGCTCCGAGGCGGGAATAAACGGCGTGTAATTGGAGAACTTCACGTAGCTGAAGCCCACAACGATCACGAACAGCACTACCGCGATCTTGATCAAAGTGAAGATATTGCCAACGCGGGCGGACAGCTTCGTCCCCAGCACCAGCAGCACCGTGAAGATCGCGACAATGAGGAAGGCGCCCCAATAGAGGTCAACGCCGCCCAGGCTGAGCGCCGGCGGGATGTCCAGGCCCATCAGGGCGAAGACTTTGCTGAGGTAGATGCCCCAGTACTTGGCGATCACCGCGGCAGCAGTGAAGAGTTCGAGGATGAGGTTCCATCCAATGATCCACGCGAGCACTTCGCCCATGGTGGCGTAAGTGAACACGTAGGCCGAGCCTGCCACGGGGATTGCCGTGGCGAATTCGGCATAGCACATGATGGCCAAGGCACACGTGACGGCTGCGATGGCAAAGGAGATGGTGACGGCCGGGCCGGCAAAGTTTGCAGCAGCCTTGGCACCAACGGAGAAGATACCGGCACCGACAGCGACGGCGACACCCATGATCATCAGGTCCCAGGTACTGAGGCTTCGCTTCAGCTTGCGCCCGGGCTCGTCGGCGTCGGCGATCGACTGCTCGATCGACTTGGTCCTGAAAATGTTCATAAAAATGCCACATTCTGGATGGGGGTGGTATAGGACTCATCAAGAATAGTGTCCGGTCAGTGGACGACCATATTTATCCCAGATAGTGAGACGGCCCACGAGTCCACGTTACTGATGTGACTGGTGTGACGGAGGCGAGTAGCCCCCGTCACACCACTAAACACCCGGAACGTCCCAGTCCATGATCGTGGAGCGGATCAGGAACCGCTTACCCTCCGGGGACTCGACAGAGAAGCCGCTTCCTCGGCCTGGGACCACGTCAACAGTGAGATGTGTATGGGACCAGTAGGCGAACTGTTCCCTGGACATCCAGAACTCGAGAAGCTTTGGATCCTGGCCCGCTCCGGTTCCGGAGCTTGCACCGATATCGAACCGACCCAGGAGCACATCTGAATCGCCGGTGAGGAACTCCCCCGCCGGGTAGCACATGGGAGCGGAGCCGTCGCAGCACCCACCGGATTGATGGAACATGAGCGGGCCATGCCGCTCCCAGAGCTTCCGTAATAGTTCGACGGAGGCCGCGGTGAGCGCCACCCGGGAAAAGGTCTCCCCGGAGAGCGTCACCGCAGCTTCCAATACGGGGTGGTCCATCAGAACTTCAGAACCACTCGGCCATCGATCTTGGAATGCTTCATCTCGTCAAAGACCGCATTGACCTCAGACAACTCACGGGTGGAGACCGTGGGCTTGATCTTGCCTTGTGCGTAGAACTCCAGCGCTTCCTCAAGATCCTGGCGGGTGCCAACAATCGATCCCCGCACCGTGAGGCCCTTAAGGACGATCTCGAAAATGGGTGCCGGGAAGTCACCGGGAGGAAGCCCGTTGAAGACGATGGTCCCACCACGGCGGGCCATTCCGATTGCTTGCCCGAAGGCAGAAGGGTGCACCGCCGTCACCAGGACACCGTGGCAGCCGCCGGTTTCGCGCTGGATGACCTCGGCTGGATCCTCATGCAGAGCATTGACCGTTAGTTCAGCGCCGTGTTCCCTGGCCAACGCCAGCTTGTCGTCGGCAATATCCACGGCGGCCACACGAAGTCCCATGGCTACCGCATACTGGACGGCAATGTGTCCCAATCCGCCGATTCCAGAGATCGTGACCCACTGGCCAGGCCTGGCTTCGGTCATCTTCAAGCCCTTGTAGACGGTAACTCCGGCGCACAATACCGGAGCAACCTCCACGGGATCCGAGCCCTCCGGGATGCGCGCTGCAAAACGTGTGTCCACCAACATGTACTCGCCAAACGAGCCGTCCACACTGTAGCCACCGTTCTGCTGGGACTCGCACAGCGTTTCCCACCCGGTGCGGCAATACTGGCAATCTCCGCAGGCAGACCACAGCCACGCATTGCCAACAATGTCCCCCACTGCGACGTCCGTAACTCCTTCGCCGAGGGCCACTACTTCTCCCACTCCCTCGTGGCCGGGCACGAACGGAGGGGTGGGTTTGACCGGCCAGTCACCTTCCGCCGCATGCAGGTCGGTATGACATACCCCAGACGTGATCAGGCGCACCAGCGCTTGGCCGGGACCCGGCGTCGGCCTTTCCATCTCCATGACCTTAAGGTCGGTTCCGAACTCCGTAACTACTGCAGCTTGCATGGTTGTGGACATTGACGATCTCCTTTGATCTATACGAATGAGCCGAGGTTGCGTTAGCTGTGCACAAACTCCTAGAAGAAGCCGAGTTTGTTCTCGTTGTAGCTGACCAGGAGGTTCTTGGTCTGCTGGTAGTGGTCCAGCATCATGGCGTGGTTTTCACGGCCAATGCCTGAGGACTTGTAGCCACCAAAGGCGGCACCGGCCGGGTAGGCGTGGTAGTTGTTGACCCACACGCGGCCGGCCTGGATTTCCCGGCCCGCGCGGTAGGCGACATTTCCGTTGCGCGACCAAACGCCGGCACCCAGGCCATACAGGGTGTCATTGGCTATGCCGATAGCGTCGTTGTAGTCGCTGAACCTGGTCACGGAGACCACGGGGCCGAAGATCTCCTCCTGGAAGATCCGCATCCGGTTGTGGCCTTCGAAAATCGTGGGCTGGACGTAGTATCCGCCGGCAAGGTCACCGGAAAGCTCTGCCCGTGCGCCGCCCGTGAGGACCTTTGCGCCCTCCTGCTTTCCAATGTCGATGTAGGAAAGGATCTTCTCCAGCTGGTCGTTGGAAGCCTGGGCACCGATCTGGGTTTCCGTGTCCAGCGGGTTGCCCTGGATGATCTTGTTGGTGCGGGCTACGACATCAGCCATGAAGGAGTCGTAAATCCCCTCCTGAACCAAAGCACGCGACGGGCAGGTGCAGACCTCGCCCTGGTTGAAGGCAAAGAGCGTGAAGCCCTCCTGTGCTTTGTCGTAGAAAGCGTCATTCTGGGCGGCGACGTCGTCGAAGAAAATGTTGGGGCTCTTGCCGCCAAGTTCCAACGTGACAGGGATGAGGTTGTTGGACGCGTACTGGCTGATAAGCCGGCCCGTGGTGGTCTCGCCCGTGAAGGCGATCTTGCGGATCCGAGGGCTGGAAGCCAGTGGCTTTCCGGCTTCGACGCCGAAACCATTGACCACGTTCACCACACCTGCAGGCAGCAGGTCGCCGATCAATTCCATCAGCACCAGGATCGACGTCGGCGTCTGCTCGGCTGGCTTAAGTACGACGGCGTTACCCGCGGCAAGCGCGGGGGCCAGCTTCCACACGGCCATGAGGATGGGGAAGTTCCAAGGGATGATCTGGCCCACCACGCCCAGCGGTTCCTTGAAGTGGTAGGCGGTGGTGTCGTCATCAAGCTGCGAAAGGTGGCCCTCCTGCGCACGGACGGCGGAGGCGAAGTAGCGGAAGTGATCGGCAGCCAAGGGAATGTCCGCGTTGAGGGTCTCCCGGACGGGCTTGCCGTTGTCCCATGTCTCGGCAACCGCGAGCAGCTCTACGTTCTCGTCTATGCGGTCTGCGATCTTGTTCAGAATCGCGGCACGTTCCGTAGCTGACGTCTTGCCCCATGACGGCGCGACCTTGTGCGCGGCGTCCAGGGCCAGTTCGATGTCCTCGGACGTGCCACGGGCAACTTCGCAGAAAGCCTTGCCTGTGACGGGCGTGATGTTTTCGAAGTAGGCGCCCTTGACGGGAGCAACCCATTCCCCGCCGATCCAGTTCTCGTACCGGTCCTTGAAGGTGACCTTCGAACCCTCGGCACCCGGCTGTGCATAAACGGTCATTGCTAGCTCCTTTGCTGCGAATCACGGTGGCTGTCGCCATTGATTCGAGCCTAGGAGCGGGCAGGTTGCAGCTACGTTGCAACCGTGTGAGTCAGCTCACGCTTAATGGTTCAGGCCGACAGTTCCGTTTCGATCCGCTCAAGCTCAGCCACGACGGCGGCCCGCTTGGGTGAGCGCGGCGGCAGCAGCTTCAGGACGGCAAGGCGGAGATCGACGTCGTACTTCGCCTCGGGCAGCTCAGCGTACTTCAAGAGCGAATCAACGCTGCCGTCACTCAGGAGCGCTTCCCGCAGCAGATGCGAAACCCGTTCACGCAACTGCACGACGCCGGGCGCCTCCGAGCGCGGCAGGACTGCGCCTTTGTAGATCTCCAAGGCAATCCGGTGGGCACCGCGCTGCAGGCAACTGAGCACCTGGCCCGAATCGGGAAGCAACTCGACAGGCAAGCGGTAGGGCCTCGATTCGGGAACCGCCCCGGGGCTGAGTTCATGCAGAACTTTGCGCAGACGGACCATTTCCGCCCGCAACGTCACCGCCGAGCCGTCTCCCGGGTATAGCTGGGCGCAGAGGTCATCCGCGCTGAGGCCAGCCGGGTGGCTGCAGAGGATAGCCAGGATTTCACTGTGCCGGGCCGACACGGAAACGGTCCGGCCATCAATGCTGAGAAGGGCCTGATCGCGGCCCAACAACTGCAGGCTATTCCGATACAGAGTGTGGCTGGAAGCAGAAGTTGAGCTCCGGCGTCGTGGTTTTTCCCGCACGGCAGCGGCGAGCTGGAGACGCTCGATGCGCAACTGCGCCTGTGCAGCCGCAACGGTTGCTTCCACCAGGGAAACCGTGTGCGGGGCCACCGCGGTCTCCGTTCCAGTGATGTCCACGACGCCCAGCACGGCACCGGAATCGGGATCATGGAAGGGAACGGCGGTACAACTCCATGGGTGAACTGATCTCTTGAAGTGCTCGGCACCGGAGATCTGGATGCTGCGATCAAGGGCCAGTGCCGTCCCTGGCGCACTTGTACCCACTGAGGCTTCGGACCAATCGGCGCCCGCAACGAACATCATTCCCTCGGCCCTGCGCTGCATGACGGGATCGCCATCCACCCACAAAAGCCGCCCGACATCGTCCCCCACCGCCACGAGCAGCCCACTGTCATGGCTGGGCTGGACCAGCAACTTCCTGATGACGGGCATGATCGAGGCCAACGGGTGTTGACGGCGGTAGTCCTCCAGTTCGTCGCGGTCCATCGCGAGCGGCGCTTCCGGAACATCGGGATTGGCCAGCAGGTTGGCCGAACGCTGCCAGGATTCGCGCACCAAGCGCCGGAGGCCGGAGATTTCCTCAGGAGTCCCGGCCCGCAGCATATCCAATTGTTCGTGGCCAGCCAGGGCGCGCTTCTGCACCAGCCTCCCGGCTTCGCTGCCTGGAACAGGCGGATGGATTGGATTCCTCATCGAACTCCCCGGTAATCCGCAGTGACAGTGCGCTGCGTATGTGCTGGCGGCACAGTATCCGAAAGTCTAGTTCCAGGAATGGAGTTTGTGTACAGCTGACGGGTTTGCGAAGCCTGTTGAGGGCGTTGGCGTACACAAACCCAAAGGTTAGCCGCGCGAGATCTGGATCATTTCCTCACGCGGAACTACCTTGATGCGTTCCCGGATCACGCCGTTGCCGTTGCCGGATGCGGACTCCGATTTGGACCACGCGGCACCCAGGGCGGCCTCGTGGGCATCCAGGCGGTTCCACCCCTCCCAGGTGGTGTATTCGATGCCGCGTTGCTCAAGGAGATCGATGATGGCCTGCGGATCCGGGTTCTCTGCTGGAGGCAACGTGAGCCGGTCTTCGAGGAGGCAGCCGATGGTCTCCAAAGCATCGCCCTTGGTATGACCGATCAGGCCTACAGGTCCACGCTTGATCCAGCCGGTGGCATAGATTCCCGGTACGGGCTTGCCGTCGGCATCCAGGACGCGACCGCCGTCGTTCGGTATGACACCGCGGCGGGCGTCGTACGGAAGCTCCTCAAGCGGCGAGCCGTGGTAGCCGATCGCGCGGTAGACGGACTGCACCGGGTACTCCACGAATTCACCGGTGCCCTTGACGTTGCCGGTTCCATCCAATTGCATGCGCTCGAACTTGATGCCGGAAACCTTGCCGGGAGTTTCCGGCGAGTCCAGGATCTCCACCGGGCTGTGCAGGAAGTGCAAGTGCAGACGGCGCGAGGATGGCTGCTCGGACTCCGCGTGTTCTTCCACCAGCCAGTTGGTCATGGTGTTGACCATGGTCTTGATCTGGTTGTTCGTACGGATTGCCTCATCGGAGGCTTCATCAAACTCGAAGTCCTCCGGGTACAGCACAATGTCTACGTCGTTGCAGTGGGACAGCTCCCGCAATTCCAGCGGCGTGAACTTAACCTGTGCAGGACCGCGGCGCCCAAACACGTGGACGTCGGTAACAGGTGATTTCTTCAACCCCTCATACACATTTTCCGGGATCTCGGTGACCAGCAGCTCATCGGGGTGCTTGACCAGCATACGAGCCACATCAAGGGCAACATTGCCATTGCCGATGACCGCAATCTCCTTGGCATCCAGCGGCCAATCGCGGGGAACGTCCGGGTGTCCGTCGTACCAGGAAACAAAATCGGCTCCGCCGAAGGACCCTTCCAACCCGATGCCCGGGATGTTCAGGTCCGCGTCCTTGATGGCCCCCGTGGAGAAGATCACGGCGTCATAGAATGCACGGAAATCGTGAAGCGTCAGGTCCCGGCCGTAGGTCACGTTGCCAAGGAAACGGATGTCCCCCCGGTCCAGCACCTTGTGCAGGGCATTGACAATGCCCTTAATGCGGGGGTGGTCCGGCGCCACGCCGTAGCGGATCAGCCCATAGGGCGCAGGGTACGCCTCAAAGAGATCGATGCTGACCTCCACTTCCCCGTCCTTGACCTCGTTGGACTTGGTCAGGATGTCGGCAGCGTACACGCCGGCGGGACCGGCGCCCACGATGGCGACACGAAGCGGACGTTTGGGGGTGGTTGCGGCTGAGTTGGACACCGTAAGCCCTTCCGAAGCAGTAAGCCACGCCGTTGTTGGGGCGCGCAGATTCCAATTCTAGATGTCCGCCCCGCACCCGGCCTCCTATATGGCGGGAGTCACACGAAAACAGGCGATTGATGCCAACATTGCGGAATATTGCGCTTACGTTTGGTGTTGGCGACATTGTGTCGACACCCGAGCAGATCACCGCAAACTCGTCCACTTCCAGCCAGCCCGCGACTGCGAGTGCGTCCAGCAGTGAACTTCATGCCTCTGGCGGCAGTACTTCTGGCGGCGGGACCCGACGAAAGCCGGTCTGGAGCGAGTCGACGGCGGGAATCCTGTTTGGGATTGGCGCTTACTCTTTGTGGGGACTGCTTCCCCTCTACTTCCTCGCGCTTCAACCGGCCGGGGCCATCGAAATCGTTGCCAACCGCGTCGTTTGGTCGCTGATCTTCTGTGCATTACTGATCACGGTCACGCGGGCCTGGCGGGTCTTTGGCGCAGCCGTGAAGGACCGCTCAGTCTTTGGACCGTTGGCCTTGGCCGCTGGACTGATCGCCATCAACTGGCTCACCTATACTTTCGGTGTCACCACAGGCCACGCAGTTGAAACGTCCCTCGGATACTTCATCAACCCGTTGGTGTCGGTCCTGCTCGGCGTATTCGTGCTCAAGGAGAAGTTGCGGCCACTCCAATGGGCAGCGGTGGGCATCGGCTTCATCGCAGTGGGCGTCCTGACCTTTTCCTACGGCCAGCTTCCCTGGATCGCGTTGATTCTGGCCTTCAGCTTCGGCCTCTACGGGTTCGTTAAAAAGCGCGTCGGTCCCAAGGTTGACGCGCTCACCAGCCTCTCCGTGGAAACAGTGGTCCTTGCCCCCTTTGCGGCCGCCACCATGGTCGTCCTGGGGGTAAGCGGCGTCGCAACCCTCAACTCCCATGGGCCCGGGCACTTCTGGTTGCTCCTGGCATCCGGTGTCATCACCGCTGTGCCGCTTCTCTTCTTCGGTGCCTCAGCCCGTCGCCTACCCATGACCACCATCGGCCTTCTCCAATATTTCGCACCGATTCTTCAGTTCATCGTGGCGCTGGCCGTCTTCAACGAGACCATGACCACCGCCCGCTGGATCGGATTCTGTGTGGTGTGGCTCGCCCTGCTGGTGCTCACGGTGGACATGCTGCGCACAGCGAAGAAGAACTCGTCGCTGAAGAAGAGGGCCCGGATCGCGGCCGCTGCGGGAGCCTAGCTTCTGCTGAAGTAGCCCCTGCTGAGAACGCCGGAGGAGTGTCAGGGCGCTGGAGCGCGTCGAGAACCACCGGAATTTTCCGGCGTACCTGCAGCTCTCCGGCGAACTCGGCGCGCACCGCCGTCGTGCGTTTGACTGAGCCACACGCGAGGACGCGGGAACAGTGCCGGAACGTATGGAAACCTCCAGCGAACGGGACGCGCTCCGGCGAACTCGACGCGCACCGCCGTCGTGCGTTTGACTGAGCCACACGCGAGGACGCGGAAACAGTGCCGGAACGCATGGAAACCTCCAGCGAACGGGACGCGCTCCGGCGAACTCGGGCCCGCCCGTTAACGCACAAGGAGGGCCGGGGGCAACCCCGGCCCTCCTTGCATCAAGCGGTGAGAGTTACGCGGGGGCCTTGATGGCTGCAGCGAGGACCTCGAGGCCGTCGATGAGCAGCTCATCGCTGATCACGAGCGGCGGAAGCAGGCGGATCACGTTGCCGTACGTGCCACAGGTCAGGATGATGACACCCTCCTGGAGGCAAGCGGCAGCAACGGCCTTGGTGAGCTCAGCGTTCGGTTCCTTGGAGCCGGGCTGAACGAGCTCGATGGCCAGCATTGCGCCGCGGCCACGGATGTCGCCAACAACGGAAACTTCGCCGGCCAGTTCGCGGAGCTTGCCGAGGGCGAGCTCTTCGATGTGGCGGGCACGGCCGTTGAGGTCGTGCTGCTCCATGGTGTCGATGGCTGCGAGTGCGGCTGCGCAAGCAACCGGGTTGCCACCGTAGGTGCCGCCGAGGCCGCCCGGGTGAACGGCGTCGAGCAGGTCGGCGCGGCCGGTGATGGCGGACAGCGGGAGGCCGCCGGCGATGCCCTTGGCCATGGTGATGATGTCCGGGACAACACCTTCGTGGTCAACGGCGAACCATTCGCCAGTGCGGCAGAAACCGGACTGGACCTCGTCAGCGATGAAGACGATGCCCTTTTCCTTGGCCCATGCGGACAGTGCCGGGAGGAAACCTTCGGCCGGGACGATGAAGCCGCCCTCGCCCTGGATGGGTTCGATGATGATCGCGGCAACCTGGTCGCCACCGATCTGCTTCTCGATCATGGTGATGGCGCGCTTGGCAGCTTCGGCACCCGTGATGTCCGGGTTCTCTTCACGGAACGGGTAGCTCATGGGCATGCGGTAGACCTCGGGCGCGAACGGGCCGAAGTTGGTCTTGTACGGCATGGCCTTGGCGGTGAGTGCCATGGTCAGGTTGGTGCGGCCGTGGTAGGCGTGGTCGAAAGCAACGACGGCGTCGCGGCCGGTTGCCAGGCGTGCAACCTTGACGGCGTTCTCCACGGCTTCAGCGCCGGAGTTGAACAGCACGGTGCGCTTGGCGTGGTCGCCCGGGGTGAGGCGGTTGAGCTGCTCGGCCACAGCCACGTAACCCTCGTACGGGGTCACCATGAAGCAGGTGTGCGTGAAGTGCGCGGCAGCTTCCTGGACAGCGGCGACGACGGCGGGATCGGATGCGCCGACGCTGGTCACGGCGATGCCGGAGCCGAGGTCGATGAAGCAGTTGCCGTCGACGTCGCGGATGATGCCGCCGTCGGCGTCTTCAACGTAAACGGGGACGCCGGAGGCGACGCCGGCAGCAACGACGGCGGAGCGGCGCTCGGCCAGTGCCTGCGACTTGGGGCCGGGGAAGGCGCCGTTGATGTTGCGCTTCTGCTCGATGCGGTACGAGAGTTCGTTCGCGGTAGTAGTCATGAGGTGGTTGCCTTTCTGGGAATTTCGTACGGGTTACGCGAACGCGTTATGCATCGAGTGCAGACATCACGTGCTTGATGCGCGTGTAATCCTCAACGCCGTACATGGAGAGGTCCTTGCCGTAGCCGGACTGCTTGAAGCCGCCGTGGGGCATCTCTGCCGTCAGGAGGATGTGGGTGTTGATCCAGACCGCACCGAAGTCGAGGTCGCGGCTCATGCGCATGGCCGTGCCGTGGTCGGTGGTCCAGACGCTGGATGCCAGGGCGTATTCGACGTCGTTGGCCAACTCGAGCGCTTCGGCTTCCGTGCTGAACTTCTGGACGGTGATGACCGGACCAAAGGTTTCCTTCTGCACGATGTCGTCGGTCTGCTTGGCGCCGGAGATGATGGTGGGCTCGAAGAAGAAGCCCTTCTCGCCTGCGCGGTGGCCGCCGGTCTCGATCTTGCAGTTGGCCGGCAGGTGCTCCACCACCGAGGTGACGGCGTTGAAGTGGTTCACGTTGTTCAGCGGGCCGAAGTAGTTCTCTTCGTCGTTCTGAGAACCAGTGTGAAGGGTCTTGGTGTGCTCCACCATGGCTGCCACAACATCATCGTGGACCGAGTCTTCCACCAGCACGCGGGTGATGGCCGTGCAGTCCTGGCCGGCGTTGAAGAAGGCGAACTCGGCGATGGCCGCTGCGCTCTTCTTGATGTCGGCGTCCTTGAAGACAATGGCCGGAGCCTTGCCGCCCAGTTCCAGGTGGGCACGCTTGAGGCCCTTGGCTGCGCCGCTTGCGACGGCGATGCCTGCGCGAACGGAACCGGTGATGGACACCAGGCCGGGGACCTTGTGGTCAACCATCATGGCGCCGGTTTCGCCGGTGCCGAGGACAACGTTGAGCACACCGGCAGGGAAGATTTCGCCCGCGAGGCGTGCCAGGACCAAGGTGGATTCCGGGGTGGTGTCCGAGGGCTTCAGGACAACGGTGTTGCCTGCTGCAAGGGCGGGGCCGATCTTCCAGATTGCCATCAGGAACGGGTAGTTCCACGGGGCAACCTGGGCTACGACGCCGATCGGTTCGCGGCGAACGTAGGAGGTGTGGCCCTCAAAGTACTCCCCGGCGGACTTGCCTTCCATGATGCGGGCTGCACCGGCGAAGAAGCGGAGCTGGTCTGCGCCGGCGGCAACTTCCTCGGAAGCGATCAGGGACCGGACCTGGCCGGTGTTGCGGTGCTGGGCGTCAACGAGTTCGTCGCTGTTGGCCTCCACGGCGTCGGCGAGCTTGAGCAGCATGAGCTGGCGCTGGCCCGGCGTAACGTGCTTCCACGTCTTGAAGGCTTCCTTGGCTGCGGTCATGGCGGCGTCAACATCGGCCTGCACCGAAATCGGCGACTTGGCAACGATCTCCCCGTTGGTGGGGTTCACGATGTCCAGGAGACCCGTACCTGCCGGCGTAACGAATTCGCCGTTGATGAAGTTCTGCAAGGTTTGAACCACGGTGTGCAACCCTCTTTCGGTGTCTGGGGCATGGGTTTTAGCTGATCAGAGCCTATGCCAGCGAAGGGGTCCAAGGAATAGTCAGCTGCACACACCGGCATACCCTCCTTAGTGCGCTTGACCAGCGCCGGGTTACGCTTGTAACCATGGCAATGTCCCTCTCTTCGCTCGTCGCTGTCCCATCCTTGAAGCTCCGTAAAACAGGTAGCGCAGAAACAACCTGGAACCAGGACATCAGTTGGGTGGCCGTGACGGAGCTGGAGGATCCACAACGCTTCCTCAGCGGCGGGGAATTGGTCCTCACCACGGGCCTGCGCCTGAAGAGCGCCGCCGACCAACGTCGATTCGTCCGGCAGGCCCAGCGCGCGGGTGCGGTGGGCATCGGATTCGGCATTGGCCTCACCCACGAGTCCGTTCCTGAGGCGCTCATCGCCGAAGCCAACCGTTGGGGCCTGCCCTTGGTCGAAGTACCCTACGAGATTCCCTTTATCGCCATCGGGAAGCTCGTTGCCGAGTCACATTCGGCTGACCACTACTCGAACCTGGAACGGCTTCTGGCCGGGCACCAGATCCTTGCCCGGTCACTCCTCACTGGCGGCGGCCTGGGCGAGCTCCTGAAACAGTTGGGCAGCATGCTGCGCACCGATGTCGTCCTCACCCAGTTCAGCGCGCAGCTCTACAACAGCGTGCCTGGAAAACCGGCCCCGACGGCGGACGGCTGGGCTTCGTACCCGATTCCCACCGGCCGCAGGGACGCCTGCACGCTGTGGTTGCGGCAGCCATTCGTGGACTCGGGGATCGTCAGCTACGCGCAGAACCTCATCAGTGTTGAGCTGAACAACATGGTCAAGCAGCGCCAGGCCCAACGCGCCATGGCCGGGCAGGTTCTTGACGACGTCATCCACGGGACCTTGGAAACCATAGAAGCCGCCCGCCGTTTGGCAGGCGTTGGAATCAACAGCACCCGGAAGAACGTGGTGCTCGTGGCGGAGTCCACGGCACACCATAAACAACTGGTGAGCATCTCGCTGCCCCAGGCGCTGGAAGCCGGCGTCAGCGCCGTCGTCGGGAAGGATCTGGTCACCGTCATCACCGACGACGGCAGCTCCGCGACAGCCTTGGCCAAGAGCCTGAGCGACCACCTGCAAGAGGCCGGAATCCACGCCGTGATCGGAATCGGCGGCGCCTATACGAAGCCAAACGGCCTGCGTTGGAGCTACTTTGAAGCGCGCGACGCCGTGGCGCACGGCTTGCCGGTCAACGAGCCGGAGCGCCTGAGCCTTACGTCTCTTTTGCTCGCCAGCGAGGACGTTCCGTTGGCCGACATGGCCAGCGAATCCCTCACGCCGCTAAGGAAGTTCGACGCCGCCCACGGTGCTGAACTGGTAGCCACGCTGGAAAGCTACTTGAACCACAACGGGTCCGTCGCCGCCGTCGCCGAAGCACTGACCCTGCACCGCAACACCGTGCGGTACCGGCTGGCCCAGATCACCGAATTGACTGGTTACGACCCGTCGCAAACGCAGGATCGAGTGCAGCTTTGGCTCGCCTTGGCGGTGCAGCGCCTGGGTTCGCGCAACCCGCGGTAGTAATCCGCGAGCTCGTACAGAGAGGTTCGCCCAGAGAGGTTCGCCACAAAAGTGTAGACATTAGACGTCAAACGTCTAACCTTTAGATATGGCTGCGACGACCCCTCTTACCCCCACCACCGGAAACATCCCTACGATTGCCACTTCTTCTACGGCAACAAACCAACGCCAGGCAGTTCCTAAGACGCGCGTCGTCGCCGTCGTCGGCATCATTGCTGTGGTGCTCATCGGACTGAACCTTCGCGCCGGAATCACCAGCGCAGCGGCGCTCTTCCACGAGCTGCAGCAGGTACTGGGCTACGGGGCCTTGGTGGCCTCAATCCTGCCCTCGATTCCGCTGCTGTGCTTCGCGGTTGCAGGGATGGGGACCTCGTGGCTAACCCGCCGCGTGGGTGTGGAGAAGGCTATCGCCATCGCCTTGGCCTTGCTGGCTGGAGGTTTGCTGGTTCGCGGCGTCCCGGCCACCGGCGCCCTGCTCGGTGGAACCGTTCTGGCGATGTCCGGACTTGCCGTCTGCAACGTGGCCATGCCGTCGTTCATCCGCGAGCACTATGCGGACCGCACCTCCATGATGACCGGCCTCTACACCTTCACCATGTCCGGCGGCGCCACCTTCGCTGCGGCCGTGAGCGTTCCCTTGGCGCAGCAGCTCGGTTCGCCATCGATGGGTCTTGCCGCTTGGGGCATCCTGGGTGTCGCAGCGCTGCTCGGCTTCCTGCCGGTGGTCCTGCACTCGCACCGGAATTCCACCAAGACGGACCGTCCGCGAGTATCCATGTGGCCCCTGCTCCGTGCCCGCCTGGGCATCCTGATCACCGCCATCTTCACCTTCCAGGCTTTCCTCGCCTATGCCGTGATGAGCTGGTTCGCTTACATCCTCACGTCCCAAGGCCTCAGTGCCTCCGAAAGCGGGCTGCAGTTTGGCATCATGCAGCTGGTCTCCGTGGCCGCCGGCATGATCCTGCTCGCCTTCGGTTCCCGGCCCGGAATGCTGCGGCCTGCCCTCTACCTGGCAAGCAGCTCCACCTTGGTTGCCATTGCCGCGATGATCTGGTTGCCAACCTCCCTGGCGTTCATTTCCGCCGTGCTCTTTGGGTTTGGCCTGGGGATCTTCCCGCTGGTCCTGGTAATTATCAGCCGCAGCGGACGGTCGACGGCGGAAACCACCGCGCTCTCCACAATCGCCCAATCACTGGGATACTTGATTGCGGCAATTGGCCCCTTTGGCATGGGGCTGCTCCACAGCGCAACGGGCGGCTGGGCGCTGCCCCTGAGCTTGCTGTCCATCGTGGCGGTGGCACTCATGGTTACCTGCCACATGCTCACGAGCAAGCGCACTGCCACCAAGACCGGACCGAGGACAGCATGACCCTTACCCCTTCGCATCGTCCGGCCCTCGCCGAGGAGATCACCGCCAAGCTGCGGGACATGATCAAATCGGGCGAATGGCCGCTCCAGGAGCGCATCCCGGCAGAGCCTGAACTCATGGCAAGCCTGGGCGTTTCGCGGGGAACCCTGCGCGAGGCCATCAAGGCCTTGGCGCACTCGGGCATGCTCGAAGTCCGCCGGGGTGACGGCACATACGTGCGTGCCAACAGTGAAATGTCCGGCGCGGCGCAGCGCATGTACTTGGAGCACACCCAGGAACACATCGTCGAAGTGCGGCTCGGCCTGGACACCCAGGCGGCCCGCCTCGCCACAAAGCACGCCACAGTCGAAGACCTGGCCGAGATGCGCCGCCTTCTGGCCCTGCGCCATGACGCATGGCAGTCCGAGGACTACCCCACGTGGGCCCGCGCGGATTGGGAATTCCATGAACGCGTTGCCCTGGCATCCGGAAATCCGCTGCTGCATCAGCTCTATGTCTCCTTTGGCGGGGTGTTCCACAACGACCTCCTCCGGCAGCAACGCAAGGAAGGCTTCAACGGCATCCCCCGCGAGGGCCACGACGAACTCGTGGATGCCCTGGAAGCACACGATCCCGACGCAGCCGTCCAGAGCGTCTACCGGAACCTGGATTTTTGTGCAGACAAGACCCCTCGTTAGTCCGTCGTAAGTCCGTTGCCAGCCCGCTTATCCGTTGTTGCCCGACCACGAAATAGCGGGCCGACCACGAAATAGCGGGCCTGCAACGTCTTAGGCACGGTCCCGATTTAAGGCACAGTCTCGATTCCCACCCCTGCCGCGTCCCTGAACTTCGCGTTGATCAGGACCACCTCACGCCCGGCCCGATCCAGGAGACTCGCTGCGACACTCGCCCGGTATCCCGTGGCGCAGTGCACCCAGATCCTGGCGTCCGGCAGCTCGGTGATCCTGCCGAGCAACTCGTAGACCGGAACATTGAGTGCTCCTTTGACGTGCGAGGCCTTGTATTCCTCCGGGCGGCGAACGTCCAGCACCACGTCCTCAGGCTCCCGGTCTTTGAGGAGTGCAGCCCAGTCCCCGTGCTCGTAGCTCGCTTGGGGAGTGTCCGGCGCCAAGGCGCCGATACCCGAACCACCCGACTCAGGCCCGACGGCGGCATCCGGACTATCGATGCCAATCCTCGCCAGATCGCGGATCGCCTTGTCCACCTCATCCAGCGGGCCCATCAAGGTAAGGGGTTGATTCCATGGGATCACCCAACCGAGATAGCTGGTGAAATTATCACCACGTCCGTATTCGAAGCTCACACTGCCTTGGAGATGGCTGTCTGCGAAGGCCACTCTGTGCCGCAGATCCACCACCCACTCCCCCGCCCCCAAGCGCCGGCTCAGCTCTGCGGCGTCCACGGAATCAGGCACCTGCAAGTTCGCTGCACCGGGGCCGGCGGCGTTGAGGGGGCTCATGTGCGCGTAGTAAGCCGGGTAGGCCGTGATGTTCTCCAACAACTCGGCCACAAAATGGTCCTCGTTGGGATCAGTAAGGGCATGGTTGGCTGCGGCTTGCTCGCCGATGGTTGAGGCATTCACCTTGCTGGAGGGGCCCACGGAGCAAAAGGAACCGAAGCCGTGTGTTGGATAGAGAAATGCCTCGGGTTGCGCCAGATCCACCAGTCGCCGGACCGATGAATACTGATCGTGGGCCAACTTCGCAGTGTCGTGGGGCGAGACGAGGTCCGTTCTCCCGACTGAACCGTAGAGCAAGCTGCCGCCGGAAAACACAGCCTCAGGGCCGCCGTCGTGCACGTCATCCCGGACCACGTAGGAGAGGTGTGTGTGCGTGTGGCCAGGCGTGGCAACAACCGTCACAGTGAGCCGGCCGACGTGCAGCACCTGTCCGTCCGTGACGGGAATGCGGGCGAACTCCACGTGGTCATCAGCATTGACCAGGTAAGCGGCGCCGTGCGCCTCGGCGAGCAACAATCCGCCGGTGACGTAGTCGTTGTGCAGGTGGGTTTCGGCCACATGGGTGATCCGGACACCGGCTTCCCTCGCTGCCGCCTCTATCCGATCCGTGTCCCGCTGGGGATCGATCACCAAGGCCACTCGGCCGTCATGCACCAGGTAGCTCCGGTCCCCCAACTGGGGTGTTTCGATGACGACGACGTCCATACCTCAGGTTAAAGCAACGCGGGGTCACTTATGCACCATCCGGAGGCCCGGAAAGGTGCTTAAGTGACCCCGCGTTGAAATTAGACTTCCGCGGCTACACCGTCGCGGGAGATGTTGACCATGTCCTCGCGGGGGACAACCTTGATGCGCTCACGCGTGACCTCAACACCGTGGGAGCCGCCGGCCTCGGTGGCTGCTGAGCCGAGCGCGAGCTCGTGGGCATCCAGAGCCAGCCAGCCTTCCCAGCTGGTGAACTGCACGCCGCGGGAGTCCAGGAGATCCACGACGGCGTCTGCCGCGGGAACCTCGGCGAACGGCAGGTTTTCGCGGTCCTCCAGGAGGTACGTCACGGTCTCAAGGGCATCGCCCTTGGTGTGGCCGATGAGGCCGACCGGACCACGCTTGATCCAGCCCGTCGCGTACAGGCCCGGAACGTGCTGGCCGTCGGCGTCCAGGACGCGGCCGCCGTCGTTGGTCACAACGCCCTTCTTGTGGTCGAACTCGACGTCCGGCAGGGCCGAACCGAAGTAGCCGATGGCGCGGTACACGGCCTGGACCGGGTAGTCGACGAACTCGCCGGTGCCGCGGGCGTTGCCCGTGCCATCCAGTTCGGTGCGCTCGAACTTGATGCCGGCGACCTTGCCCGGAGTTTCCGGGGAGTCAACGATTTCAACCGGGCTGTGCAGGAAGTGCAGGTGGAGGCGACGCGAGGCCTTGAGCTCGGAGAGGTCCTCGGGCTGCTCGGCGATCCAGTTGGTGAGCGTGCCAACCATGGTCTTGGTCTGGTTGTTCGTCTGGACCTGGCGATCGGACTCTTCGTCGAATTCGAAGTCCTCGGCGTAGAGGATGATGTCTACGTCCTTGGAGTGCGAGAGTTCGCGGAGTTCCAGCGGGGTGAACTTCACCTGCGCCGGGCCACGGCGGCCGAAGACGTGAACGTCTGTGACCGGGGAATTCTTCAGGCCGGCGTAGACGTTGTCAGGGATTTCGGTGACGAGGAGGTCGTCAGCATGCTTGGAGAGAACGCGGGCGACGTCAAGGGCCACGTTGCCATTGCCGAGGACGGCGATTTCCTTGGCGTCCAACGGCCATTCGCGGGAAACGTCCGGGTGTCCGTCGTACCAGGAGACGAAGTCGGCGCCGCCGAAGGAGCCTTCAAGCTCGATGCCCGGGATATTCAGGTCCGCGTCCTTGATGGCGCCGGTGGCGAAGATGACGGCGTCGTAGTGCTTGCGGAGGTCCTCGATGGAGATGTCCGTGCCGTAGTCAACGTTGCCGAAGAAGCGGATGTCGCCGCGGTCCAGGACCTTGTGCAGGGCGTTGACGATGCCCTTGATGCGGGGGTGGTCCGGAGCGACGCCGTAGCGGATCAGGCCATACGGTGCCGGGTAGCGGTCGAAGAGGTCGATGCTGACGTTGAGCTCGCCGCTCTTGACGGCCTCGCTCTTGGTCAGGATGTCTGCTGCGTACACGCCGGCAGGGCCGGAGCCGATGACGGCGACGCGAAGCGGACGGTCCGCAGAACCTACGGGGGTGCTAATTGACACGGCTGTGTTCCTTCTTCTTCTCAGTTGGTGCGGACTCAGTTGGTGCGGACGCGGGGACGGTTGGGGGTGATCGTGCTGTAGTCAGCGGTCTTGAAATGCTGTGGGGCGAAGGGGCTGACACGGACGACATCGCCGATCACGATGACCGCGGGATTGGCCACGCCGACGGCCTCAGCCTGGTCCGCGATGGATCCCAACGTGCCGATCGTGACGCGCTGATCCGGCAAATACCCGTTCTCAACGATACCTACTGGAGTGTCCAAAGGCAGACCCGAGCCAGCCAGGGCAGCCGCGGAATCGCGCAATTGAGCCACTCCCATGAGCAAGACCACAGTGTGATCCGGCCGGGCAGGCACTTCGGAAAGCTCTTCGTGGCCGGTCACGACGCTGAAGCCCTTGGCCAGGCCTCGATGCGTGACCGGGATACCGGCAGCGGCAGGAACCGAAATCGCCGACGTCACGCCGGAGACCACTTCAACCTCGACGCCGTTCTTCCGGCAGAACTCTGCTTCCTCGCCACCGCGCCCCAGGACATAGGGGTCGCCGCCTTTCAGGCGAACCACGCGGTTGCCCTTGAGGGCTTCGTCCACGAGGATGCGGTTGATCTCAAGCTGCGGCACCGGGTGGTGGCCCGGCGTTTTGCCGACCTCGATCACGCGGACATCGGGAGCAAGTTCCTTAAGCAGCTCGCGCGGACCAAGACGGTCTGCAACCACGACGTCGGCCTGGCCCAGCAAGCGTCGACCCCGGACTGTGATGAGTCCCGAGTCGCCAGGGCCACCGCCGACCAGCGCAACAGAACCAGCAGGCGCTTTGCCGGCAGCGTCCGGCTTGCGGTGACGACGGAGCGGCAAGTCTCCGGTTTCCAGTGCAGTGGCAACAGCATCGCGGAGCGCCATGGCGCGGCGTGGGTCTCCCCCTGCATTGATGGCGATCTTGACGTCATCCACCACGGCCACGGCGGGCGTCCAGGCAGCTGAGGATTCGTGGTCCGAGGCGTTGACGCACCAGATGCGCTGGGCTTCGGCGTCGGCTGCTACCTGGGTGTCCACTGCGGCAGTGCCCGTGGCGGTCTGAACGAACCAGACGCCGTCGAGGTCTGATGTGCGGTACTCGCGCGGCTCCCAGGTGAGGAGTCCAGCGTGAGCGAGTCCGCGGAGGTTTTCTGAGGCAACGGGAGCGACCACGGTGACTTTCGCACCGGCGTCGAGCAGTCCCTTGGCACGGCGCTCCGCGACGGGCCCGCCGCCCACAACCAGCACCGGGCGGCCGAGCAGCCGCAGTGCCGTGGGGTAAATGTCCTGTATTGCCATAAAAAAACTGTAGGGCGGGCCCGTAATATGCTTCAAAGGCTCGGAAACACCCGGTAACGCTGGGTAATCCAGCGTCACATACGCGTCATCCCTTGTTTCCGCCGGCAAACGTCCGGAAACCGTGCCACTAAAAGCCGCTGCCGCTAGAAACCCGGCCCTCTAAAAAACAGACCAGCCCGTGCGCGTCGTGAATTCGTCCAAGGCAGCAACCCCTGCCACCGAGTTCCCGGACCGCCCAAGGCCCGGGCTCCAGACACTGATAGCGCATTTGTTGGGGACCACTGCGACGATTCCGCCCCCAACTCCGCTCTTCCCCGGAAGGCCCACGCGATATGCGAATTCCCCGGCGGCGTCGTAGGTCCCGCACGTGAGCATGACGGCATTGATTCGCTTGGTCTGTGCTGGGGACAGCAACCGGGTGCCGTCCGCTCCAACACCGTTGGCGGCGAGGAACCGGGTTGCGAGCGCCAGGTCTTCGCAGGTCATGGCCAGGGCGCACTGCTCCACATAGGACTCGAGGACGGCTTCCACGGGGTTCTCCAGGTTGCCGCAGCTGGCAAGGAAGTGGGCCAGTGAGGCGTTGCGGTGGCTGTTGCGGAGTTCTGACGCCGCTACGTAGTGGTCCGCGGCCACAGTGGAGTTGCCGGTTTCGCGGCGCATCAAGTCGCGGACAGCCAGGGCTGCGCTTCCTGTAACGCTGAGGAGCCGGTCACTGACGACGATCGCGCCGGCGTTGATGAAGGGGTTCCGGGGAATCCCTTCTTCACTCTCCAACTGGATCAACGAGTTGAAGGGGTTGCCCGAAGGTTCGCGGAAGACGCGCTTCCAGATGCCGTCGCCGTCGAAGGCCAACACCAAGGCGAGCGCGAACACTTTGGAAATGCTTTGGATGGAGAACGGCACATGCGCGTCCCCTGAAGAGTAGACGTCACCGTCCCTGGTTGCGACGGAGATGCCGAACTGGTGTGGGTCCACGGCTCCGAGCTGCGGAATGTAATCGGCCACGTTGCCCTGGCCGACGTGCGGCTGTACTGCCCCGACGATGTCGTCGAGGAGATTCTGGATGTCCAAGGTTCTAGCTCCTGGCCTCTGCGTAGGTCCATAGTCGTATCTGGAGATGGGCAAGCAATCGTTCGTCCGCGGACTGCAGGTCCAGGCCAGCCTCTTCGCACGCGCGCCGGAGCCGGTAGTGGACGGTGTTGCGGTGGATGGCGAGTTCCTCGGCGCAGCGGTTCACATCCCCAAAGAACTCGAGGTACGTGAGCAGCGTCAAAGCGAACTCCGGGTAGCGGTCGCAGAGCTTCGCTATGCCTTGGTGGCGTAGCCCCTTCCGGGTTTCCAGCAGATCCAGTAGTTCGTTGGTGAGGACCGTGGTTTCCACATCCCTGTAGGAGGCAACACGGATCGACGGGGTGCTCTGCAGCACCTTGAGAACGCTGCGGACATGATCAAGGGTGGCGTAGAGCGCATCCAGCCGCGGAACAATCGGGCCCACGGCGGCCTGGACCTGGAAATGCAGGTGCGTGGTGGCGTCACGCACGATCGTGTTGACCAAGCGGTTGATGGCGGGCAGGGACTTTACCGGGTCCAGGTCCGGCAGGATGATCGCTGTTTCCGTGCCCAGGGCTCCCACCACTGCTCCAGGGCGGTAGGCCGCCGCATGGATGGAGGCGAGGTTCGAGAGCTCACCCCTTCGGAGCTGTTGACCCGGAGCGCTCTGATCCAGCCCGCCTGCTGAAATCAGCACCAAGGCAGCAGGTTTGGAAGGATCGATGCCTGCCGACTGGGCCTGTGAGTGAACCTGGGCCGTACCGCTGAGCAGGCTGGACACCCGGTCTTCGCGCATGGATTGGGATTGCTGGTTCCGGTGGCGGACAAGTTCAATCGCCGCGTGCCGGGCAGCGCCAATCATCAGCCTGTCAGTGTTCGGCGCCAACGGTTCGGCACCTTCCTGAAGCCAGATGTAGCCCATCACCCGGCTTCCCGCATGAATGCCAATGGCCACGCGTTCGCGAAGGCCGGCCTCAGGGTTGGCCTCCACATGGACGGGTTCCTCGGTGGCCTGAAGGTGCTTGTAGACGCCCGATTCCTTGAGGAGTTTCTGATACCGCTCGGGTCCGCGCCGCGCAAGGATGGACAGGCGCCGAAGCTCGTCAACATCGTTGGATGCCGGCGAGTAGGCGAGGACCCTGTTTCCCGGATCCTCGATGACTACGTGGCCGTTTGTCAGAGTTGCCGTTGTTTGGGCGATGGCGAACAAGTCCCTGTGCACCGTGGTGGAGTTCTCCCCGGAAACGCCGCGTTCCCGGATACGGTCCATGGCGACGCTTTCGAACTTGTCCCAGCGAAGGCCGGGGGCTACGGCCACCAATCCGATACCGGTGGATTGCAGCAGTTCCGCCACGGCTTCGAGTTCACGTTCGTTGCCCTTGACTGCCACGGCCGTGGGCCTGTCACTGATGATCCGCCGGATTGCCGGCAGCGCCACACGTCCACGGGCGCCGATGAGCATCACCAAGGACCCAGGGCGAGTTGCATCCTCGTCTTCTGCATCCACAATGACCGTTTCACGAACTGTCAGGTTGTCCGCGTCCGGGGCAAGCAACAAGCGTGCGTTGTCCACGCCCAGGTCTTCAAGTACATCGCTCAGCAAGGTGACGACGCCGTCGTCGTCAATGTCATGGGCCTTCAACGAAGCTATCGCTTCCTCTCGTATTCAATTCGGGTCAACCGGACGTCCTTCGCCATTGAAGAAGTCCTGCCCATGCTCCTGCGCAATCGCGCACAGCCAGAAACATTACCGGGCCTTCAGGACACCAGTGTTGTCCAGCCAGCACAAGAGCCGGGCCCTGAATTTGGTTCGCCAGCCAATTTGCGCGATTCGCCTGAGATCTAGAGTTATTTACTGTCCCCAACGCCACAAACACTGTGTGTTGCGCCGTGTCAGAGAACACATCTGTGCCGTTTGGGACTGTTGAGCTGCCGACGGCGGCGCCGGAGTCAAAGGAGACCCCCAAGTGATACCCACGTCAGTTTCAGAGCATTCTGCTGCCCCCGACCGATCCGACGAGGCCGGCAACCTGCTTGTTGGCCAGGAGCCAGGCCAGGATTTTTCAACGGAAGAATCGGGCTACCGGAAGACCCTCAAGCCCCGACAGATCCAAATGATCGCCATAGGCGGCGCGATCGGCACGGGGCTTTTCATGGGAGCCGGCGGCCGCCTCAATGGTTCAGGCCCGGCCTTGGTCCTGGTGTATGCGGTGTGCGGATTTTTTGCCTTCCTCATCCTGCGCGCATTGGGCGAGCTTGTTCTCTACCGTCCGGCTTCGGGCTCGTTCGTTTCTTACGCCCGTGAGTTTTATGGCGAAAAGATGGCCTACACGGCTGGCTGGTTGTACTTCCTGAACTGGGCCATGACCTCAATCGTGGATGTGACCGCAGTGGCCCTGTACGTGAAGTTCTGGGGCCAGTTCTGGCAGCCGATCAATGACGTCCCGCAGTGGCTCATCGCCCTCATCGCCTTGGTGGTAGTGCTGGCCTTGAACCTTGTGTCGGTGAAGATCTTCGGCGAAATGGAGTTCTGGTTCGCCCTCATCAAGGTGGGTGCGCTGGTGGCCTTCCTCGTCGTCGGCATCTGCTTCATTGTCCTTGGTGGCAGGACGGACGTGGGCGTTCCCGGCCTGAACGTCATTGCTGACAACGGCGGCCTCTTCCCCACGGGCGCGGTGGCCCCGCTCCTGGCGATCAGCGGCGTCGTCTTCGCGTACGCAGCTGTTGAGCTGGTGGGCACCGCCGCAGGCGAAACCGCCAACCCGCACAAGGTCATGCCCAAAGCCGTCAACACGGTGGTGATCCGTATCGGCGTTTTCTACGTCGGCTCGGTCCTGTTGCTCTCCCTTCTGCTGCCCTTCACGTCCTACAAGTCCGGCGAATCGCCGTTCGTGACCTTTTTCTCCCACCTTGGCGATCCCCAGGCCGGCGCGATCTCGGCCTCCGTGATGAACTTCGTGGTTCTGACCGCCGCCCTCTCAAGCCTCAACGCTGGCCTGTACTCCACCGGCCGGATCCTGCGTTCCATGGCAATCAAGGGCTCAGCTCCCCGCTTCACCGCCCGCATCAGCGCTTCCGGTGTCCCTTACGGCGGCATCCTGCTGACTGCCGTCATCACGTTGATGGGCGTTGGCCTGAATGCGATCGTTCCGTCGCAGGTCTTCGAAATCGTGCTAGAGGTCTCTGCACTCGGCATCATCGGCGGTTGGGCCACCATCATGCTCTGCCACATCAAGTTGCAGGCGTGGGTGCGAAGCGGCAAAGTCGTCAGGCCCGCGTTCCGACTCTTCGGAGCCCCCTTCACTTCCTATCTCACCCTCGGATTCCTGGCCTTTGTCCTGATCACCATGGGCTTCTCGGAAACAGGCCGATGGGTGCTCGCTTCCCTGCTGGTACTGGCACCGCTGCTGGTGGGTGGCTGGTATGCCCACCGTGGCCGAATCCGTAATGAGCAGTCCGCTTTGAACCCGCCCTCAGTTTGAAAGAGAAAACACGTCACATGAGCACCCTCTCCCCCCTTCCAAAAATTGGCACGCCCAGCCGCGCCTGGAGGTCGCGCGCCGATGCTTGGGAGTTCCTGGGATATGCCATCAAGCAGCTTGCCTTGGACCGTCACGCCGGATCGTCCGACTCAGGTTTGAACTCCCAGATCAGCCGGACTTTTGCGCTCCTGGATGCCGTAGAGCCCTACTGGGCAGAGCCGGGCGTTGCGGCTGTGGCGCAGTTGCGCCAATTGGTCGACGACGGCGATCCCCACGCCGCGCTGGAACTTCTGGGCGGTTTGGCGCACCTTCCCCTGGCTTCCGGAGCGGAGCAAGGTTCAGTTTCCGGGGTTCTCCCGGAGTCGCCGGAGGACGAGGCCGCACAAGCCGAGCAGGCTGACCGTCCTCGCTTTGAGGTTCTGGTGGTGGACAACATCACGGCCCAGGAAGCGGAGTCGCTCAAGAACAACATGGCAGCCCAGCGCCGCCCGTCCGATGCTTTCACGTACGAAATCAATGTTGTTCCCAGCTACGAAGACGCGCTGGTCGCCGTCCTGCTTAACCCCGATATCCAGGCGGTGATCCTGCGTCCGGGCTTCTCCGTTCGCAGCTCCCAGCAGCTGGGCAGCGACCTCCGCCGGTTCCTGGCCGGGCACACTCCCGAAGGCCTGCAGGCCTTGCGGCCCGTCAAACGGATCCTGGGCCTGGCCGAGGAAATATCCGGTCTCAGGCCTGAGCTGGACGTCTATCTGGTTGCGGGGGTCTCCATCGAGTCCCTGGCCGGATCACTGACCAGGAAGTTCCGAAGGATTTTCCGCAGGCAGGATCACCTGGACCTGCACTTGTCACTGTTGTCCGGGGTTGCAGAACGATACGAGGCTCCGTTCTTCACAGCCCTGCTGGATTACAGCCGCCGCCCTGCAAGCGTCTTCCACGCGCTACCCATTTCGCGTGGCGGATCCGTAGGGAACTCCCCCTGGATCCGGGACATGGCCGATTTTTACGGGACAAACCTGCTCTTGGCAGAAACCTCGGCAACGTCCGGCGGCCTCGATTCCCTTCTGGACCCGCATGGATCCATCAAGCAGGCGCAGGACCTCGCCGCCCGGGCCTTCGGAGCGCAGAGAACGTACTTCGTTACCAACGGCACGTCCACGGCCAACAAGATCGTTCATCAATCCCTGCTGGCCCCTGGTGACGTTGTGTTGGTTGACCGGAACTGCCACAAGTCGCACCACTACGCCTTCGTGCTCGCCGGTGCCCGCGTTTCATATCTGGATGCCTACCCCTTGGACAAGTACGCCTTCTATGGTGCTGTGCCCTTGGCCAGTTTGAAGCGCAGGCTGCTTGAGTACCGGCGGGCCGGACGGCTGCACGAAGTCAAAATGGTCACGCTCACCAACTGCACTTTTGACGGGATCGTTTACGACGTCGAGCGTGTCATGGAGGAATGCCTGGCCATCAAACCTGACCTGGTGTTCCTCTGGGACGAGGCATGGTTTGCCTTCGCCCGTTCCCATCCCATCTACCGGCGTCGAACGGCTATGGCTTCAGCAGCCGCTCTGGAAGCCTCTTTCAGCAGCCCTGCCTACCAGGCCCGGTATGCCGAGCAAGCAGCGGCCCTGCATGACCATGCCACCGGTGAACCACTTGATGACGAGGCGTGGCTGAACAGGCGGCTGATTCCCGACCCTGCCAAGGCACGCATCAGGGTCTATGCCACCCAGTCAACGCATAAGACCCTGACATCCTTGCGCCAAGGTTCGATGATCCACGTGTACGACCAAGACTTCATGGCGTCCAACCAGGAGTCCTTCCGCGAGGCGTACATGACCCACACCTCCACCTCACCCAACTACCAAATCCTGGCTTCCCTGGACATTGGCCGGCGTCAGGTAGAGCTGGAAGGCTTTGGTTTGGTCCAGAAGCAATCCGACCTCGCCGTCTCTGTGGCACAAGCAGTCGCACGGCATCCCCTGCTGAAGAAATACTTCCGGGTGTTGACCTCACGGGACCTTATTGAGCCTCAATACCGCGAAACCAGCGCCGCCATGCCGCTGCGGGAAGGATTGGCGGAACTTGAGGATGCCTGGCAGCGCGACGAGTTCGTCATCGATCCCAGCCGCCTCACGCTGGACATCAGCAGGACAGGGATCGACGGCGACACGTTCCGCCACAGCTACCTCATGGACGATCACGGAATCCAGGTGAACAAGACGTCCCGGAACACCGTGCTGTTCATGACCAACATCGGCACTTCGCGGAGTTCCGTGGCGTACTTGATCGAGGTCCTGGTCAAACTCGCCGAGGGATTCGAAAACCCCCATCCATCATCGCGACCCCGCACGGTGCCTGTGCTTTCGCCCGCGTCTTCGGCCGTGTCTTCGGTGCCCGGAGGCTCAGCGGTGGTTGGTACGCCGCCACTCCCGGACTTCAGCACGTTCGCAGCGCGGTTCCGTGTGGACGACGCCTGCGAAGACGGCGATATCCGCGCAGCCTACTTCGAAAGCTACAAGCCTGAATCCACGGCCTACTTGTCCGCCGACGAACTGGCCCTTGCGGTCCGTGCCGGGCAGGAGGTCATTTCCGCCGGCTTCGTCACACCGTATCCGCCGGGCTTCCCCATCCTCGTCCCGGGCCAGGTCATTACGCGGCAGACGTTGGAGTTCATGGCTGCTTTGGATACTCGCGAGATCCACGGTTTCGATCACGAACGTGGCTACCGGGTTTTCGTGGACGGGTCTGGTGTTTCGGGGTCTGTGGTTTCGGGGTCCGGCTCTGCCGAAGCTGGTGTTTCGGAGGCTGCTGTTGCAGCGGCGGGCATCGGGCGGCTGCCCGCCGCGTCGTAGGACTGGGCGGACACCTGCGCAGAGTGCGTTAGGCGCTTTGGCGGGCCCAACCAAAAGCAGGTGCGATGTACTTCGCGACGTTCCCCAGGAGCTTCGCGTTGTACTCCACCCCGAGTTGGTTGGGCACCTTCAGCAGGACAGTATCGGCAGCTTGGACGGCTGCATCGGCTGCGAGTTCTTCTGCCAGGTCATCCGGCTCCCCGATGTAGCTCTTCCCGAAACGGGACAACGCGCCGTCGAGAATTCCTACCTGGTCCTGCCGGTCCGCTTGGGCGCGAAGGCCGAAGTAGCGGTTGTCCACCTCATCGACGATCGGCAGGATGCTGCGGCTGACTGAAACGCGGGGCTCGAAGTCGTGCCCCGCAGCTGCCCAGGCTTCGCGGAACATGTGGATCTGCTCGGCTTGCAGTTGGTCGAACGGGACTCCGGTGTCTTCGGTCAGGAGCGTGGAACTCATGAGGTTCATGCCCTGCTCGGCGGCCCAGACTGCTGTCTTGCGGGTGCCTGCACCCCACCAGATTCGCTGTGGAAGTCCCGGGGAGAGCGGCTGGACAGGCAGAAGACCGGTGGCTCCGCCTGCGTAGTGGGGATCAGCTTGGGCAACCCCGTGCCCGGCAATGGCCTTGCGGAAAAGTGCCGTGTGGCGCCGCGCCATATCGCCCGTGTCCTCGCCCTCGTTGGGAACATAGCCAAAGTTGGCGGCTCCGTTCAGGGCAGGCTCGGGTGAACCACGGCTTACTCCAAGCTGAAGCCGGCCGTCGCTGATCAGGTCCGTGGCAGCAGCCTCCTCCGCCATGTACAGCGGGTTCTCGTAGCGCATGTCGATCACGCCGGTGCCCATCTCGATGGTGCTGGTCCGTGCGGCAATGGCGGCGAGCAGCGGGAACGGGGAGGCTTGCTGCCGGGCGAAGTGATGCACACGGAAGAAAGCGCCGTCGATCCCCAATTCCTCTGCGGCCACCGCCAGTTCGATAGCCTGCTTGAGTGCTTCACCGGCCGACGGAACGAGCGAACCAGGGACGCGCGCCCAATGGCCGAAGGAAAGGAAGCCGATCCGTTTGTTGTGCATGTCCGGGACAACAGCCGTGGGCGCCCGGTAATTCCTCACTCGGCGCGTCGGTAGTGCATGGCCACCGCGCCGTTGCTGAGCGGCTCGGCCGAGATCAGTTCGAGGCGCCTGGTGCTGGGCAGTCCGCCCTGGTACAGAGTGGGACCGTGGCCGGTGATCATGGGGTGGACCAGGAACTTGTACTCGTCGATGAGGTCCAGTCGGTCCAGCTCGGTAGCAAGTTTGCCGCTGCCGACAAGAACGCCGTTAGGAGTCCCATCCTTGAGATCCTGCACCGCAGTGCGCAACTCGCCGACGAGGTGATGGCTGTTGGTCCACGGGAAGTCGCTACGGGTCCCCGAGACCACGTATTTGGGCTTGGTCTCCAGTTTGAGGGCCCAATCGCGCATGGCTGGCGGCGCATCGACGTCGCCACGGGCCACCAGGGGCCAGTAGTCCTCCATCATTTCGTACGTGGTGCGGCCCCAGAGCATCGCGCCGCTCTCCTCCAGGAGCCGGGTGAAGTGGGCATGCGTCTCGTCGTCGGCGATGCCCTCCCGGTGGTCGACGCAACCATCCAGTGTGACGTTGATGCTGAACGTTAGAAGGCCCATGCGGTGATTCTAGGGCAGCCAAAAGCAACGCGGGGTCACATACGGCCCATGCTTGGCGTAAACATGGGCCATATGTGACCCCGCGTTGCTTTAAAAAGGGGGGGCGCTTAGCGGCTGCTACCCGCCAGCAGACCGCGACGCTGCAGCAGGCGCTTCTCGATCGGGCCGAATACGAGGAGCTCGATCAGGATGCCCACAGCCAGGATCAACAGGATCGCGGACATGACCACCGCCATGTCGGACAGCGCACGTCCTTGGTCAAGCAATGAGCCCAAGCCGAAGCCAATGGTGCCACCCACAGCGATGATTTCCGCGGCCATCAAAGAACGCCAGGAGAAAGCCCAACCCTGCTTCAATCCGCCGATGTACCCGGGAAGTGCTGCGGGAAGCACGATCTGCAAGGCCATTTGGAGCCGGTTCGCGCCGAGCACAGTCCCCACGCTGCGGTATTGCGGCGGGATCTGGTCCACACCGGAGATGAGGCCATTGATGATCGACGGAATGGCACCCATGAGGACAACGAAGTAGACGGTGGCATCGGTCAGGCCGAACCAGATGATCGCGGCCGGTACCCAGGCCACGGACGGAAGGACCTGAAGCCCGGAAATCAGCGGGCCAAACGCACGGCGGAGAGGAGCAACCTGTGCCAGCAACAAGCCCACGGGCGTAGCAACTACTACCGAAATCAGGAAGCCGATCAACCCGCGCTGCAACGAGGTCCATACCGATTCCTGAACCCTGCCTTCGCCCCAGAGCGTCACCAGCTGGTTGAGCACATCAAGGGGCCCGGGCACCTGGTCACGGCGCTTAAGGCCGAGTGAAACGTAGAACTGCCAGGCGAGGACGAGAACTACCAAGGCAGCGATCGGCAGCAGTACGCGCTTCCATTCGATACCGGCTTTGCGTCCGGTATCGGACTGGAGGTTGTCCAAGCCCGCTTCGAGATCGCGCAGTTCGGAGGGGTTGCCCTTCAAGGACGGCGACGTAATGTGCTCGCTGGATTCGCTCACGGGCAGGGTCCGCTCTTGGGTAGTGGTGGGGTTACTTGGCATGGCGGCGGATCTCCTCGCGTAGCCGGCGGGTAATGACTCCGGTCAGCTCCCCAGCACGACCAGCATCAGTTCGGTGTTCTTCGGTCACATCCCATTCGGCCACGACACGTCCGGGACGCGAGGACAAAAGCAGCACGCGCTGGCCCAAGCGGACAGCCTCACGAACGTTGTGCGTCACGAAAACGATGGTGCGGCCGGTTTCCTTCCAGATCCGCTCGAGCTCGTCGTGCAGGAGATCGCGGGTAATGGCATCAAGGGCGGCGAAGGGCTCGTCCATCAACAACAGCTGCCGGTCCTGCGCCAAGGAACGGGCAAGGGCCACGCGTTGTCGCATGCCACCGGACAGTTCGTGCGGACGCTTGTCGCCGGCACCCCCGAGGTGGACCAGCTCCAGCAGTTCGGTTGCCCGTTCGCGGCGGCTGGCCTTGGTGCTGGACTTGTCAGCCAGCTGAAGTGCGAGCTCGATGTTGCCACGCGCCGTCAACCAAGGGAACAGTGCCGAGTCCTGAAACATGAAGGCCGCGCCGTCGCTGGGCACCTCAAGGGCGCCCGACGTCGGATGCTCAAGTCCCGCTATGATGTTCAGTAGCGTGGACTTGCCGCAGCCGGACGCACCGAGGAGGGCGACGAACTCGCCCTGCGCGATCGTGGCGTTGACGTCGTCCAGCACCGGGGCGCCGTCGCCGAAGCGCTTGCCCAGGTTCTCGAGTACGACTGGCATGGTCCCGTCCTTCGTGTTGATTGGTGGAGCTGATATGGCTGAAGGCTGGCCCGCTCCCCCACCCGTATTCCGGAGGGGAAGCGGACCAGCCGATTGGTGCTTAGTCCTGGCCGAGCCCGGCAGCGGACGTCTTCTTGCCCTCTACTTCGTTCAAGGCCCGGAGGTCGAAGATGCCGTTGATATCGGCAGCCTTGGTGGTGCCGGCGTCTACGCCGTCCTGGAGGAGCTTCTTGTACGTTCCGGCGAGCGGATCAGTGGTGAAGGTGATGTTCTTCAATGCGCGGTCGATCACGTTGGCGGGGAGCGGCTTGCCGGCCGTGTCCTTGAGGACAGCGTTGATGGTGCTGGCCTTCTCCTCTGGCGTTGCGGAGTTCAGCCAGTTCACGGATTCAACATGGCCCTTGAGCAGTGCCTTCACAGTTTCCGGGTGTTCAGCGGCGAACTTCTTGTTCACGATCAGGATGGTGGTTGTGAATTCACCCTTGTCCCACAGGTCCTTCTCGTCCACGAGGACTTTCGCGCCTGCTTCGAGGACCAAACGAGAGGCCCACGGCTCAGGCAACCACGCGCCGTCGAGCTTTCCATCCTGGAAGAGCTTCAGCGTCTGGGCGTTTTCGGTCGGGTTGATGTTGACGTCGCCGCTGCCGTCAGGGTTGGTCTTGTAGCCCTGGTGGCCCAACCATGCACGGAGCGCTACGTCCTGGGTTCCGCCGAGCTGCGGCGAGGCGAGCACCTTTCCCTTGAGGTCGGCCGCGGAGTTGATTTCGGGCTTGACCACCAGCTGGGCGCCGCCTGCTGCTGCACCGGCGATGATGCTGACGGATTCGCCGTTGCTCTTGACGAACGAGTTGATGGCCGGGTTGGGGCCGATGTACGTGGCGTCGATGGCGCCGGCGTTCAAGGCCTCGATCGCGGCAGGGCCGGCGTTGAAGATCTGGGTGCTGAGCTTGGTATCGCCGAGGTCCTTGGCGATGATGCCCTTGCTGATGCCCACCAGGGCCGGGCCGTGGGTCACGTTGCTGAAGTAGCCGAGCTTGAGCTCAGCAGCAGGAGACGTTGTGGGAGCCGGGGCGGCCTGGTTGTTCTGGGAGACGACGGAGGCCACTGCGGCGCCAGCACCGATAAGCAGGGCCAGGCCGACGGCCAGGCTGATCTCAAGGGTGCGGCGGCGCTTGGGCTTGTTGGTCTCACCGGCGACGATGCGGGTGGTGCCGGAATCGGGCTTCTGCGACTCGGGGGTGTTTGCCATGGGGAGGTCCTAAGGAGATGTGGGATGCGAAGGGGGCGAAGATCAGGCCCCGTAACATCGCCCGTTCGGGGCAAGGAAGGACCATTCCGGAAAGGTCATGCCTTCACAGTAGGGACTGTCATATTTCCGCTTCAATCCCGCAGAAACCAAGGTTCACGCAGGGTCACGTGACGTCATATTCAGCGCCAGGCCTTCAAAGTTGCATCGCGTTATGCGGCACGTGCGTTCATGAAGGGTCACCCGGCGTCATGTTTGCTGCCAGCTCCGCGATGTCGCGCGGCGTCGTGCGGCAGCAACCGCCGATCAGCCGGGCTCCCCGGTCACGCCAGTCAGCCGCGTTCCCGGCGAGGGTAGTTGTGCCCTGACCACCCGCGGAAGGGCCCCACGTCTTTGTGACGGCGTCGTAGGTCTCCCCCGAGTTCGGGTACGCGACCAACGGTTTGTCCGATACTTCGTTCAGCGTCCCAAGCGCCGACGTCACCAGTTCCAGCGGCACACAGTTGACCCCGACGGCGGCCACCCGCGGTTCCGTACGGAGCAGCGCAGCCACGTCAGCCAGGGGCGTTCCATCGCTGATGTGCTCGGCGTCCCGCAGCGTGAACGTGAACCAGGATTCGACGTCGAACTCCGCCACGAGCGCCAACAGAGCCTCCGCTTCGGCGAACGAGGGAAGCGTCTCGCACGCCAGGAAATCGGCACCGGCTTCCACAAGTGCGGCAATGCGTGGGCGGTGGAAATCCATGAATTCCCTGCTGGACAGCGTGTAATCGCCCCGGTATTCGGAGCCGTCAGCAAGGTAGGCACCGTACGGGCCCACGGATCCTGCCACCAGGAGCGGGCCGCTGGAAGGGTTTGCCTCGGCGTGCTCGCGCCGCGCTTCGTCGGCAAGCTGCACGCTCAACGCCACCAGCTGCAAGGCCTCGCGCTCCCCCAGGCCGCGACGCGCGAACCCCTGGGGAGTGGCCTGGTAGCTGGCCGTGATGGCCACGGAGGCACCGGCGTCGAAATAGTCGCGGTGAACCTGCTTGATCAGGTGCGGCTGCTCCAGCAGAACCTTGGCGGACCACAAGGCGTCCTCAAGGTCGCAGCCATGGGCCTCCAATTCCGTGGCGAGGGCCCCATCCAGGACGAGGTCCTCGCCGGAGTCCAACAGGGTGCTGAGTGCGGTGTTCTGTGGCATGTAGTGATCTTCCTGCTTAATCGCTCAATGAAAAAACCGCAGCTTGTTCGAAATCCCCGCCGTACAAGGCCGGGAAATTCGAACAAGCTGCGGTCTATCTGACTCTTCGACCTTAGATGACGTAACGCTCGTCTTCGTGGTCGCCCGGGTGGTCCTTGACCAGGCCGGCGGCAAGGGTGTTGCCGTCCATGGGATCGATCACCAGGAACGCGCCCGTACGGCGGTGGTGCAGGTAGTTCTCCAAGGGCAACGGAGCAGCCAGGCGAAGCTGGGCGTGTCCGATGTCGTTGAGCTCCAGGCTTGAAGCAGGCTCCACGTTGAACGTGGCCAGGTCCAGCTTGCCGGTAACGTTGCGGACCAAAGCCTGGACAGTGCGCGTACCGTGCTTCACCAGAACCTTCTGGCCTTCACGCAGGGGCTTGGGCGAGAGCCATGCCAACGATGCGTACAGGTCAGCCGTGCTTTCGCGGACCGTGCCTGCGGCAGCGATGGTGTCGCCACGGGCAATATCGATCTCGTCAGCCAAACGAACGGCAACGGACTGCGGAGCAGCCGCTTCCTGAAGTTCCTTGCCAGCGAAGTCGATGCCAATAATCCGGGTGATACGCGGCTCGTGGCCAGGGCTCAGCACAGTGACTTCGTCCCCAACCTTGACGGAGCCCTCGGTGATCTGGCCGGCGTACGCGCGGTAGTCACGGTAGGCCTCAACATCCAGCCCACCAGCCACAGCATCAGGCGCCAAGGCACCCTGCGGACGGATCACCAGCTGGACGGGGAAGCGGAAGCTCTCCAGTTCAGCCTCGAGCTCATCGGCTGCCGGGAGGGTTTCAAGGACCTCAAGCAGCGCAGGACCGGTGTACCAAGGAGTGCGCTCGGAGCGGTCCACCACGTTGTCACCATCAAGGGCAGAAACAGGAACCACCAGCAGGTCAGCGACCCCATCGGAACCAAGTCCAAGCTCGCGGGCAACCTTCTGCACATCGGTCTCGATGTCGCGGAACACCTGCTCGCTGAAGTCAACGAGGTCGATCTTGTTCACGGCCACAATGACGTGGGCAACGCGCAGCAACTGCAGCACGGACAGGT
Source organism: Arthrobacter sp. 21a14 (assembly GCA_050627125.1). GTDB lineage: Bacteria > Actinomycetota > Actinomycetes > Actinomycetales > Micrococcaceae > Arthrobacter. The sequence goes on from CP192487.1 coordinate 4,612,350, forward strand.
GCCGGCGGGTCTGCTCAAGAACACCCTTGCGGGCGTCAATGAGCACGACGACGGCATCCGCAGTGGACGCGCCGGTCACCGTGTTCTTGGTGTACTGAACGTGGCCGGGGCAATCCGCCAAGATGAAGCTGCGGCGGTCCGTAGCGAAGTAGCGGTACGCCACGTCGATCGTGATGCCCTGCTCGCGCTCGGCACGAAGGCCATCGGTCAGGAGGGCAAGGTCGATCCCACCTTTGTCCCCACCAAAGCCGCGGTCGGCAGAAGTGCGGGCAACGGCGTCGAGCGTGTCAGCAAGAATGGCCTTCGAATCGTGAAGGAGGCGGCCCACCAAAGTGGACTTGCCGTCGTCCACCGATCCGGCAGTAGCGAAACGGAAGAGGGTTGTGGGCAGGGCTGTTTCCAGCCCGGCAGCCAGTGTTTCGATGCTCATTTAGAAGTAGCCGTCCTTCTTGCGGTCTTCCATGGCTGCCTCGGAGATGCGGTCATCTGCTCGGGTGGCGCCACGTTCGGTCAGGGTGGAGGCAGCGACTTCAACTACGACGTCGGCCACGGTGCGGGCATCGGACTCGACGGCACCAGTGCAGGACATGTCGCCCACGGTGCGGTAGCGAACCAGCTTGGTGATGACTTCCTCGTGCGGCAACGGCTCGGAAACCTCGCCTACCGCACGCCACATGCCGTCGCGGGCGAAAACCTCACGCTCGTGGGCGTAGTACAGGCCGGGGAGCTCGATGTTCTCACGCTCGATGTAGCGCCAGATGTCCAGCTCGGTCCAGTTGCTGATGGGGAACGCACGAACGTGCTGGCCCACAGTGTGGCGGCCGTTGTACAGGTTCCACAGCTCGGGGCGTTGGTTGCGCGGGTCCCACTGACCGAACTCGTCACGGAGGCTCAGGATGCGCTCCTTGGCGCGGGCCTTGTCCTCGTCACGACGGCCGCCGCCGAACACGGCGTCGAACTTGTTGCGCTGGATGGCATCAAGCAGCGGAACAGTCTGCAGCGGGTTGCGGGTGCCATCGGCACGCTCGGCCAGTTCGCCGCGGTCGATGAACTCCTGCACGGAGCCAACAACCAGCTTCAGGCCAAGACGCTCAACAGTGCGGTCGCGGAAGTCGATGACCTCCGGGAAGTTGTGACCCGTGTCCACGTGCAGGACCGGGAAAGGAACCTTGCCCGGCCAGAAAGCCTTGGTGGCCAGGTGCAGCATGACCACGGAATCCTTGCCGCCGGAGAACAGCAGCGCAGGCTTCTCGAACTCGGCAACAACCTCACGGATGATGTGAATCGCTTCGGATTCAAGAGTGTCCAGTGAGCTCAGGCGGGACGAGCCGCCGTCTGCCGCCCCCGCCCCTGCGCCGCGCGACTGATCTTCGATCAGCCCAGCGCGCGGCTCCGACAGGCCCGAAGCCACTCCCTGGGCGGCAGACGGCGTCTCTAGGTCGCTTTCCAGCACGTCCAGCTCCAGTTCCTCGTTCGTGGTTTGAGTGCTCATGTGTGTAGTCCGCATTCTGTCTTGTCGGATCCTGCCCAGCGGCCGGCACGGGGATCTTCACCCGGGGCCACCTTGCGGGTGCAGGGCTGGCAGCCGATGGACGGGTAGCCCTGGCTAAGGAGTGGGTTGACGGGAAGGATGTTGTCCTCGGAGTACTCCACCAGCTGATCGAACGTCCAGTCGACCATCGGGTTCACCTTGACCAGGCCGAAGCCCTCGTCCCAAGTGATCACTGGCGTGTTGGTGCGGGTGGGTCCTTCGTCGCGTCGGACACCCGTGAACCACACCTCATAGCCGGCAAGTGAGCGGCGGAGGGGCTCGACCTTGCGCAGCGCGCAGCACTGGGCGGGGTCGCGGGCGAAGAGGTCCTTGCCCAGCAAACGGTCCTGCTGTTCCACGGTGTTCTCGGGGAGGACGTCCACCACGTTGACGCGCAGGTTCGCCGCTACTTCGTCGCGGGTCTCGTACGTTTCCTTGAAGTGGTAGCCGGTTTCGAGGAACAAAACGTCGACGCCGGGAAGCTGGTCAGCGACCAACGCCGGAAGAACGGCGTCGGCCATGGAGCAAGCCACCGTTACAGCGGGCAGCTCGAAGTTCCGGGCCACCCAGGCGATGACATCGCGGGCGGGCGCGTTCCAGCCAAGCTCTGCAGCTCCGGCTTCGGCCAGTGCCTTGAGTTCTTCGTGTGAGCGAAGTGCGGGGCGTGCCGGCAGTGTTTGGGGATCTGTCACTGGAGGTCTCCTTCGTCTGCGGAGAGTGCCCACTCTGCGAAGGTCTGGCCCTCGGCGCCAACGGCGACGAATTTGCGGACCACACGCTCCACGTAGTCAGGCAGGTTTTCGACCGTGACCTTGAGGCCGCGGACAGTACGTCCCAAACCGGCTTCCTCACGCTCGTTGTTGGCCAGCCCGCCACCAAGGTGGACCTGGAAACCCGGGGTGGGGTCGCCGTCGGGCGTTGGCAGCATCATGCCCTTGAGTCCGATGTCCGCAGTCTGAATGCGGGCGCAGGAGTTGGGGCAGCCGTTGATGTGCAGGGACAGTGCCTGCGGGAGCTGCTTGGTCTCCACGAGGTCGGCCAGGCGGCGTTCCAGTTCAGCAATGGCGGTTGCCGCGGTGACCTTGGTTTCCACGATGGCCAGCTTGCAGAACTCGATGCCGGTGCAGGCGATGGTGCCGCGGCGGAACACGGACGGGCGGGCGGAAAGGCCCAGCGTGTCCAGTTCGGCGATGAGCGGCTCTACCTGCTCCTTGGCTACGTCCAGGATGACGAGCTTCTGGTGAGGAGTAGTGCGGAGCCGGTAGCTGCCGTGCTTCTCCAGGGTGTCCGCCAGCGTGACAAGTGCCTCGCCCGAGGTACGTCCCACCGTGGGGGTCACGCCGATGAAGAACTTGCCGTCCTTCTGCTCGTGGACTCCGATGTGGTCTCCGGGGGCCGTCGGCTTGGGAGCGGCGGGGCCGTCCGGGAGCTTGAAGCCGAGGTATTCGTCTTCCAGGATCTGGCGGAACTTGGCGGGGCCCCAGTCGTTCATCAGGAACTTCAGGCGTGCCTTGGTGCGCATGCGGCGGTAACCGTAGTCGCGGAAGATGCTGGTGACGCCGAGCCATACTTCAGCGGCGACGTCGGCCGAGACGAACACGCCAAGGCGTTCGGCCAGGCGCGGGTTGGTGGACAAGCCGCCGCCAACCCAGAGGTCGTAACCGGCACCGAGTTCAGGGTGGACAACACCCACCAGGGCGAAGTCGTTGATCTCGTGGACCACGTCCTGGGACGGGTGCCCGGTGATCGCGGTCTTGTACTTGCGCGGCAGGTTGGCCAGCTCGGGGTCGCCGATGAAACGCTCGGCGAGCTCGTGGATGAGTGGCGTGGGATCGATGATCTCGTCCTTGGCGATGCCGGCAACCGGCGAACCCAGGATGACACGGGGAACGTCGCCGCAGGCCTCGGTGGTGGACAGGCCGATGGACTCGAGACGGCGCCAGATCTCCGGCACGTCCTCCACGCGGATCCAGTGCAACTGGATGTTCTGGCGGTCCGTGAGATCGGCAGAGCCGCGGGCGAAGTCCACGGAAATCTGGCCGATAACGCGCAGCTGCTCGGTGGTCAGCGCACCGCCGTCAATGCGGACGCGAAGCATGAAGTACTTGTCTTCGAGCTCGTGCGGCTCAAGTGTTGCGGTCTTGCCGCCGTCGATCCCGGGCTTGCGCTGGGTGTAAAGACCCCACCAGCGGAAGCGGCCGTGGAGATCGGTGCCGTCGATCGAGTCGAAGCCTTCTTTGGAGTAGACAGACTCAATCCGCTCACGGACGTTCAGTCCGTTGTCTTCCTGCTTCCAGGTTTCGTTGGCGTTGAGCGGCGCAGTGCCATCAACCTTCCACTGGCCGTGGGGCTTGGCGGCAGGGCGGGTGCGTGCTGGGCGCGAGGGGACTGCGGAGTCCGCGGGCGCACCGGCTACAGCTGTATCTGTCATACGTCGACTTTAGGTGTGGCCAGTTTTCGTCAGCAAAGGTCCGGAAACGCTAAGTCACCTAGGGAAACATTTCGTCACGAACACGCCAGCGGCCTTGTTCCAAGGGCCTGTATATGCAGGTCCTTTTTGGGCTCCCACCGCGCAAATAAAGGTTAGGACGTCCTTGCCAACACGGCGTCGTAACGCTCCAGTGCTATCTCCGCGAGAACCGGCGACGGCAGCAAGGGAGCCGTAACAATGTCCGCTCCAGCCTTGGCTAGCTGGTCGTGGAAGTAGCCGGTCGCCAGCAGGTACGAGGCGACGAAAACCCTGCCGTTTGCCCCGTCGTCGGCGAGTTCGGCACGCAAGGAGGCGACGCCGTCGGGCACTGTTGGCTGCGCGCTGGCACCGTAGGCCACCCGCACCTTGTTTGGCAGCAGTTCCGCGAGGAGTCGCGCCTGCTCCTCGGAGTCCACCGAGCCGTCCGGAAGGGACGATCCCGCGGCAGCCAGCAACACGCCGTCGTTCTCCTTCAGTCCGGCGGCGCGCAAATGAGTGGCAAGCAGCTCGGCCAGGCGCGGATCCGGGCCCAGCGGCCTCGCGGCCACTACTTCCGGCCGGCTCTTGATCGCCTTGGGCACGTCAACCTTGATGTGGAAGCCGGTACTCAGCAAAAGCGGCACGACGACGGCGGCAGTCCCCTCGGGCAGGCCCTCCACCACGCCGGACAGCTCAGGCTCCTGCACGTCCACGTACGCCTCAAGGACCTGCAGGCCCGGACGCAGGGCTTCGATTTCGGCCATGACACGGCGGATGGCGGCCTGGCCTTCGGCGTTGCGGGTTCCGTGGGCACAGGCGATCAAAACGGGGCTGTTCATGGGAGCTAGCGTAACGTTGAGCCAGCACCTACTGAGAGTCGCAGGCAGAAAGAACCCGTCCACTTGATTTCCATCGACATTGTCCTTCTGTGGCTTGACCTGGTCGGCGTGTTTTTCTTCGCGGTCTCGGGTTCACTGCTGGCGGCCCGCAAACAATTCGACATCGTGGGTTCGGTGCTCCTTGCATCCATTGTGTCGCTGGGCGGCGGTGCAATTCGCGATGTCGTTATTAACGCCGGCCCCCCTGTTGCTTTCACAAATCCGGTGTATTTGATCCCGCCCTTGTTCGCCGCGCTGCTGGTGTACTTCCTGTTCTCTTCCGTGCAGCGCTTCACATCCCTGTTAACACTGTTCGACGCCGGCGGACTGGCTCTGTTCTGCATCACCGGGACGTTGAAGGCACTCACGTCCGGCATGAATCCCGTGGCTGCGATCCTTCTGGGTGTCACCACGGCAGTGGGCGGCGGTCTGTTGCGCGACATCACCGCCAACGAGATTCCTACCCTTTTTGATGCCCGCGACATCTACGCGCTACCCGCTTTTGTGGGGGCTGGGTTGACCACCCTCCTCTGGCACCTTGGCCTGTTCAGCGGGCTCACCGCATGCTTAGTGGCCGGCATTGTTTTTGCCTTCCGCGTCACAGCCTGGAGGCGCAGCTGGTACGTTCCCCTGGCCGTGCGCGGATGGCAGCGTGCAGGCACCGGCGGGGGCGCAATTTCGGGTGCCCGCGATTAGCTAGGATAAGAGCATGACTGACATGTTCCTCGAGAAGTTCCGCGCGCTGGTCCCAAAGTATCTCGAGGATGAATGGCAGGAAGAAGACGGGCTCACCTCCGAGGAACTGGACGAGGCCCTCACCGACCACTCCTTCACCATCCCGCTGGTTCTGCGCGAGTTCTACCTCGCCCTAGGTGGCTGCGAAGACCTCATGGAGGCGTACCACTACTTCTGGGATCCCGAAGAACTCGAGGTGGACGACGAAGGCTTCCTCATGTTCCTGGAGGATGAAGAGGAACAATTCACCTGGGGCTTCCGCATTGCCGATGTCAGCATCCCGGACCCCATCGTCTGGCGCCGCAACAACGCCCGCGGCCAGTGGAAGAGCGAAGAAGGCACGTTCTCCGAGTTCGTCTTCGACATGTTCGAGTGGGCGTTCAACGACGAAGACTAAGTTTTGACTGGCAGCCCCTGCGCCCCCGATTTGGGTGGCGTGGGGGCTGTTTTGTTTGGCGGCCTGTGCGGCCACCACCCACTTTGAATTTGGAACTACCCTGACACGCCGCTTCGGGGGTGTGTCGCCGGAAAATTGGGGGTCAAAGTAGGTGGTTGCGGGACAAACTCACGACGGCGGAACCCACGCAGGCGCGTACCTCGCCGGCGCGAAGCGGCCAACTTCCCTGTTGAACAGGACTGCCATGACTTCGGCGACCATCCTCTCCGGGTGATGAACGACGTCCGCGTAGTAGTAATGGAGGCTCAATAGCCCTCTGCCCATGCCTGCGTTGTTCCTATACTGATCCTTCTTGACCTGTTTTCCCTCAAGGTGCGTGCCGCCGTCGAGTTCAACGATCAGGCATTCGTTTACTAAGCAGTCCACCTCCCCTACGCCCGGGATATCCACGTGCATCTGGACCCTAAGACCTGCCCGGGTGAAGTGGGTGTGCGCGAGTACTTCCAGGAGTGAGTCGGCCCGAGGCAGAACCAAGTCCAGGGTTTCCCGAACCTTGCCGTTCCTGTTGCCAGGCAGCTTTGATTCCAGGAAATCCTTGGAAAGGAGCGCCAAACTGACCGCGCTCTGCACCATGACCAGCGCCTCGAGTTCAGGCAAACATCGGAGGGCGTGGATCAGGACATCGGCCACGCCCGCTATAGGCAGATACGAGTGGACTGGGTGCAGGCAGGCTCCATGGTGGACTACACCCCGCCTCGCTTGTCCCGTGCTGCAGCTGAGATGGAGAGCGCCTGCGCCCCCTAGTGTCCAGAGACCATAGAAGCGCGCTGCCGAGATGCAGGTAATTAAGCCGTCGGCTCGAAAGGCGGCAACGACGTCGGGGTCTGATGCCCGGGACACGTAGACGCCGCGATGAAGGCGATTGACTACTCCGTCCCTCACTGCCTTTGTGAGCATGCGGCGACTAAAACCCGCAGTCATCAGGGTGGACGTGGTTGCTACTCCACGCCGGCTTCGGAGGAAATTGTCGATGTCCATACAGCCATGCTGAGTTCTTCGTGGCCTCTGCGATGGGCGCGAAGTCCCCTATGTGGATAACTGCCGCGTACCTCCCCCACCTGGTTTGGGGGCCCTGAGGTTGTGGCACACCCCAAATTCGGCGAGTCCCTCCCTTCCAAAAATCCGAAGTTGGTGGTGGCGGATCGGTGCTTGGTTGTAAATCGCTCTGCGGGACCGCGAAAACCATTGACGGAAAGAGTTGCATATGTGACAGGATTGTCATAAGCTTTTTACGGATCCACTAAATGCCTCCGGTGGGTCTGATGCGAACGGAGATTGTGGTCCCGGTTCGGTGCAGCGTATGACTCGTAACGTTGCAGCGAGCCGGGGCCATTCCGTTTTTACGGGGGACTAAAAGTTTGGGCGCGTACGGCCACCACCCACTTTGGTTCCACCGATGGCACAACACACCGCAACCACCGGCGTGCCACCCCGCCCGCAGCCTCAAAGTGGGTGGTGAGGGTACGCCAAGGCCCCTGCCCAAAATGTGGGGAACAACAAGCAGGCGCCCGGCCCACGAAGGTCCGGACGCCCGTCAAAAAGAGGAAGCTAGCTGCTCCGATCCACCACTGCGTGCGCGAAGTTAGTCAGCGACGCCTTCACAACGCCCTCCGGCAGCGGCGCCAAGGCGGCAACGGCCTCGGCGGACCACTGGCGGGCGATTTTCCAGGATTCGGTGGTCACCGGGTGCTCGCGCAAACCAGCCACGGCATCGGCAAGGGCGGCATCAGACGTCAAGTCCCCGTCCACAAGTTTCAAGAGCGCAGCGGCTGAGGAATCACCTGCAGCAGCATCGCGGCGCAGCAGCAGCACGGGCAGTGTGGGAACACCTTCGCGGAGGTCGGTGCCCGGGGACTTTCCTGACTTGACCTTAACGCCGGTGACATCGATGACGTCGTCGGCAAGCTGGAAGGCGACGCCAACCTTCTCGCCGTACTCAACCAGGAGGTCCTCGTACGCGGGATCGGCACCGGCGAAGATCGCGCCGAGTTGGCCGGAGGCTGCAACCAGGGATCCAGTTTTGTCGGCGATGACGGACAGGTAGTGCTCCACTGCGTCTTCGTCCTCGCGAGGGCCGACGGTTTCGTGGAGTTGGCCGAGGCAGAGGCGTTCGAAGGTCCGGGCCTGGATGCCGAGAGCACGGGAGCCGAGCTCTGAGACCAGGATGGAGGCGCGGGCAAAGATGAGGTCGCCGGTGAGGATGGCCACGGAGTTGCCCCACACTTCGTGGGCGGTCGGAGCGCCACGGCGGAAGGGTGCAGAGTCCATGACGTCGTCGTGGTACAGGGTGGCGAGGTGCGTCAGTTCAACCACAACTGCAGCCTGGACAACCTCCGGACGCGAAGCATCTCCAAGGTGCGCGCACAGCAAGGTGAGCAGCGGACGGATGCGCTTGCCACCGGCTTCCACCAGGTGGCGCGACGTTGCGTCAGCAAGGGGATCGGAGTTGGAGATGGCTTCGCGAAGCTTCTTTTCCACGCGGGCGAGGTTGGTGGTGATGGCTGGGCCGAGTTCGGCGTCGCCGGCGATGGCGGCAAAACCGGCGGGCAGCTGGAGACCCGTTGCGATCGCGGTGGTGTTGGGGGCAGGCTCAACAGAGTCCGGCAGGCCGTGCCCGGCATGCGTCCAGCTGTGTTCGGCAGAGTTCGTCACGGCTTAACCCTAACTAGTTGTTGCGGAAACCGCGGTGTCGGAGTCTGCCGCCTTAAAAGGGCGGACAGAGGAAGTGTTGGACGTGGCCGGAACGAGCATCTCAAGGACGCGGATTACGCGGTCTTCGAAGCCCTTTGCGGACGGGTCCGTGAGGTTGGCGAGCATACGCACCACAAAGCGCATCAACATTGGAATCGGCATACCCGTTCGCAGGGCAAGCTTCATCACGGCCGGCTTCCCGATCAAGGAAGCAAACATTCGACCCAAAGTGAAGTGCGATCCCCACTGGTCCCGCACATAGTCCGCGTACCGCGAAAGGTGGGCGTCGGCGTCGTCGGCGGTCCATCCGGCGGAGGCCGAACGTGAAGCAGAGTCAATCAGGAACTCGGCCGCGAACCGGGCCGACTCCATGGCGTAGGAGATGCCCTCGCCGTTGAACGGGGACACCATGCCACCGGCGTCGCCCAGCAGGAGCAGCCCGGGCGAATAGTGAGGTGTGCGGTTGAAGCCCATGGGCAGCGCGGCGCCGCGGATCTCCCCCACCTGATTCTCGGGGGTGAAGCCCCAGCCGGCGGGCATTCCAGCGGTCCATTCGCGCAGGACTTGCTTGTAATCCAGCTTGCCGAATTCTTTGGAAGAGTTCAGTATTCCAAGGCCGACGTTGGACGTTCCGTCGCCGACGCCAAACACCCAGCCGTAGCCGGGCAGCGGTTTGCCCGACTTGCCAGGGAGCTCCAGCCAGCCTTCCATCCAGTCGTCTTCGTGCCTGGGAGATGTGAAGTACGTGCGAACGGCGACACCCAGTGGGCGGTCGTCACGCTTGTGCATACCCAGCGACACGGCGGTTCGCGTGGAATTGCCGTCCGCAGCCAGTACGACGTCGGCATGGAAGTCGCGCGTTTCGCCCGTCTTGCGTCCGGACTCGTCAAGGATGGAGGCCCGTGCGCCGATGACGCGACCGTCGTCGGACTGCAAGGCTGAAGTGACGCTATGGCGTTCAAGCACGACGGCGCCCGCGGACTGCGCGTGACGGGCCAACTCTTCGTCGAACCCCAGACGTGTCCGAATCAGTCCGTACGTGGGAAAGTCTGAAACCTCGGGCCACGGCAGCTCAATGGTACGGCCGCCTGCAATGAGTCGAAGCCCCTTGTTTCGGCGCCAGCCCTCGGACTCAGCATGCGGCAATCCGAGCTTCTGGATCTCACGGACGGCGCGCGGGGTCAGACCGTCGCCGCAAACTTTTTCGCGGGGAAAGGAAGTCTTTTCCAGCACTGTGACATCAATGCCGGCTTGGGCGAGGTAATAGGCCGCGGTGGACCCAGCGGGCCCCGCGCCAACAATCAGTACTTTCACGTCGTCCTAAATAAGTGGCACGTCAGCTGGGCTGGCTGCCGGACCGGCGCGGTTTGATCTGGCGGCGGAGCTTGGCCACGGGAACGCTTTCGCGGTGCTCGGCCGGCTTCTGCGCGCGGTGTACCGCGACGATGCCGCCGCTGAGGTTGCGGTAGGTGATGTCCGTCCAGCCTGCTTCGCTGAGCCACTGGGCCAGGTGGTCCTGGTCCGGCCAGGCGCGGATGGATTCGGCGAGGTACACGTACGCATCCGGGTTGGAGGAGACCTTGGTGGCGATGGCCGGGAGGGCGCGCATCAGGTATTCGGTGTAGAGGTTGCGCCACAGCGGCACCACGGGGTGGGAGAACTCGGCGATGACCAGCCGGCCGCCCGGCTTGGTGACGCGCAGCATTTCCTCGAGGGCTTTGCGCGGTTCGACAACGTTCCGCAGGCCGAAGGAAATGGTGGAAGCGTCAAAGCTGTTGTCCGCGAACGGCAGGTTGGTGGCATCTCCGGCGATGAAGTCGATGTCCGGGCGGCGGCGTTTGCCCACTTTGAGCATGCCCAGGGAGAAGTCGCAGGCCACAACATTCACACCGGCATCGGCGTACGGTTCGCTGGAGGTGCCCGTTCCAGCGGCAAGGTCCAGGACCTTCTGGCCCACCTTCACATCCATGGCATCCACCACGATCCGGCGCCACCGACGCGTCTGCCCCATGGAGAGGACGTCATTCACGACGTCATATTTAGGGGCGACATCGTCAAACATCGTCGCAACTTCGTCCGGACGCTTTTCCAAGGATGCTCGGTTCACCCTGCAATTGTCTCAGACATTCAGCCGACTTTGCTGCGCTGTAGAACTCGGCTCAGGTTCTGGCGGCACGCGGGAGTACTGTTGTTCCATCATGACGAGCACGCTCCGTACCTTGACAGTCCCCCTCGATGTCGAATCATCCTCCGGGGGGCTGCCGTCGTTTCTGGTCCGGGACGACGTCCTCTGTTGGTCACGCCGCGAGGCAGGTCTGGTGGGGTACGGCGAGCTGACCCGGTTCAACGCCTCGGGCCCTGAACGCTTTCTTGAAGCCGATATCTGGTGGCGGCACCTCATTCTTGAGGCCGAAATCACTGATCACGTGGAGATTCCAGGCACTGGCCCGGTTGCGTTCGGCTCGTTCGCTTTTTCCAAGATGTCCCCGCACGTTTCCCGGCTGATCGTCCCCGAGATGGTGATTGGCATGCGCGATGGCCGCGCCTGGGCCACCCAACTAACGTTCGACGACGCCGAACTCACCGAGGCAGGCGTCCTCGCCGCCCTGGACCGCTGGCTCAATGAGCTCGAGCCAAACGGCGACGGGTCAGCGGCAGGAGCGTCCGACGTCGGGCTGTCACCTGACGCTTTTTCGCCCAACGGTGCGGCGGGTCACCTCAGCCGGGGGTCGTTGAGCGAAACGGATTGGATGCAGGCCGTCTCCAACGGCGTGGCGGAAATCCGCACCGGCAAGCTGGAGAAACTCGTCCTGGCGCGCGACGTCGTAGCCAACCTTCCTGCCGGCGTGAACGCTGCGGAGGTGCTTCGCCAGCTGGCGGCACGGTACCGGGAATGCTGGACGTATGGTGTGGACGGCCTGGTGGGTGCGACGCCGGAAATGCTGATTCAGGTGGAGGGTCGCACGGCCCAGGCCCGCGTGTTGGCCGGTACGTTGGATCGCCGCGACGCCGAAGGTGTGGACGGATCCCCCATGGCGTACGCCGAGCGGGTTCTGGCCGGATCTGAGAAGCAGCGCCACGAGCACGAGATCGCGATTGATTCGCTGACCCGCCAGCTGGCGCCGTTTTCCGAGGCGATGAACTCCCACAGCGAGCCCTTCATTCTGGAACTGCCCAACGTGTGGCATCTGGCCTCGGACGTCAAGGCTGAGCTTGCTGATATCGAAGGTCATGTGCCCACGTGCTTGGCGTTGATCAACGCGCTGCATCCAACTGCGGCCGTCTGCGGAACGCCTACCTTGGTGGCGGGTGCGCTGATCCGAAAATTGGAGCACCTGGACCGTGGCCCCTACGCCGGGCCGGTGGGTTGGCTGGACGCTGCGGGCAATGGCGAATGGGGCATCGCTTTGCGGGGCGCGGTCATCGAGGACGCCAACACAGTCCGCCTTTACGCGGGTTGCGGGATCGTGGAAGGTTCGCAGCCGGAGGCTGAGCTTGCCGAGACGTGGGCTAAATTCCGGCCAATGCTTGAGGCGCTGGGCATCCAGCGCTGAATCTGGGATCTCAGACTGGGACTCGCGGGCGGCACTTGCATATTCGCTAAACTAGTTATCCAATAGTGAAACTTAGTTTCCTGTGATGCACATCTCAGGTTCGGCGCTACACTAAAACCGACTTAGTTCAGCATCCACTGCAACAAAAGGTAAAAAACATGCAGATCTCCCGTTCGGTTCTGTCCGGCACCAAGATGGCCGCCGTGCTCGCAGCAGGCGTCCTGGCCCTGACCGCCTGCGGTGGCGGCTCCTCCACCCCGGCAGCCTCGAGTGAATCGGGCCCCAAGCTCATCAACGCCGGCAAACTCACAGTGTGCTCGGATGTCCCGTACGAGCCCTTCGAGTTCCAGAAGGACGGCAAGATCGTCGGCTTCGACATGGACATCGCCAATGAACTGGCCAAGGACCTCAAGGCCGAACTCAACGTGGTGGACAGCTCCTTCGAAGCAATCGAGACCGGCACCGCACTGACTGGTTGCGACGTGTCCATCTCCTCGATCTCCATCACGGACACCCGCAAGAACGTCATGGACTTCTCCAACCCGTACCTTGACGACGACCTCACCCTCGTGGCCACCTCCTCTTCCGGCATCAGCAACCTCGATGGCGCCAAGGGCAAGAAGGTGGGCGTCCAGCAGGCCACCACCGGCGCCCAGTACGCCAAGGACAAGGGAATCGACGCGCAGCAGTTCGAAGACTCCGGGCTCCTGGTCCAGGCCCTCAAGGCGGGCACCATTGACGCGGCGGTAGGCAACCAGTCCGTCCTCGGCTATGCCATCAAGGACGACTCCAAGCTCAAGCGCGTCGAAGACTACGCAACGGGCGAAAAGCTCGGCATCTCCATCAAGAAGGGCAACACCGCCATGGCGGACGCCGTCAATGCCACGCTTAAGCGCCTCACTGATGACGGCTCCATGAAGAAGTTCGAGACGACTTGGTTCGGCGAAGCCACCAAGAAGTAGTCCGAGCCCCGGCTCCCAAGAATCACGCAGGCGGGCCCCGCAACGATCTGTTTAGGCAGCCCGTTCGGGGCCCCACCTGCGCAACACGAATGTGAGAACACCATGGCAATGACTGCACGTCAACGAGCCAAAGTCAGTCTGTACGTCCAGGCCGGGATCTTCGTTGTGGCCGTGGCCGCAGTGATCCTCGCCGTGGATTGGAAGACCGTTGGAAACAGCGTCTTCAACTTCGCCAAAATTGGCCCGATGTTCCCCGACATCTTCCTCATCGGCCTCAAGAACACCCTCATCTACACGGCGCTTGCCTTCGTTGTGGGCCTCTCCGGTGGTCTGCTGCTCGCCCTGATGAAGCTCTCCCTTTTCCCGCTGTACCGCTGGCTCGCCACCGGATACATCGAATTCTTCCGCGGCGTCCCCGCCCTGCTGGTGTTCATCGCCTTTGGCTACGGCGTACCCCTGGCCTTCGGCGTTCAGTGGGACGTCAACATTGTGGTGATGGTCTCCCTCGGTATGGTGGCCTCCGCATACATCGCCGAAACCCTGCGCGCCGGCCTCCAAGCCGTTCCCAAGGGACAGATGGAAGCCGCCCGCTCACTAGGCATGCCGCACTGGCGCGCGATGGTCTCCATCGTCATTCCGCAGGCGTTCAAAATCGTCCTGCCGCCGTTGACCAACGAGGTCATCCTGCTCACCAAGGACTCCTCGCTGATCTACGTCCTGGGCCTCACCGCGTCCCAGTATGAGCTGACCAAGTTTGGCCGGGACGGCATCTCCAGCCTCGGAGCCGGGCTGACCCCGTTGCTCGTGGCCGGCGCCTTCTACCTGGTCATCACCATCCCCTTGAGCCTCCTGGCACGGAAGTTCGAAAGCCGCTCCGCGCGGGCGAATCGATAGGCAGGACAGTCATGAATAACTCCAATGGGAGCACAGCCTCCGTTCGCGCCGCTGGCGTGAATATCAAGGACCTCCGCAAATCCTACGGAAGCAATGAGGTCCTCAAGGGCATCTCGCTGAACGTGGAACCAGGCCAGGTTGTCTGCCTGATCGGCCCTTCCGGTTCCGGAAAGTCCACCCTCCTGCGCTGCGTGAACCTGCTTGAGCACCCCAATGCGGGCACCATCAACGTGGGCAAGTTTGAGGCAACCGACCCCGACGTGGACCTCAACCGCATGCGCCAAAGCGTTGGCATGGTGTTCCAGCACTTCAACCTGTTCCCCCACCTGAGTGTCCTGGACAACTGCACCATCTCCCAGATGAAGGTCCTCAAGAGGTCCAAGTCCGAGGCCGGCGAGGTGGCCCGCCGCAACCTGGAGCGCGTTGGCCTTGGACACTTGGCTGACCGATTCCCGGACCAGCTCTCCGGTGGCCAGCAGCAGCGCGTAGCCATCGCACGCGCGCTGTCCATGGATCCGCAGCTGATGCTCTTCGACGAGCCAACCTCTGCCCTTGACCCGGAGACCGTGGGCGATGTCCTTGCCGTGATGCGCAAGCTGGCCCAGGAAGGCATGACCATGCTGGTGGTCACCCACGAGATGGGCTTCGCCCGCGAAGTGGCTGACCGCGTGGTCTTCATGGACGCCGGCGTCGTCGTGGAAGAGGGCCCGGCGGAACACGTCATCAGCGCCCCAACCCAGGCACGAACCAAGGAATTCCTGCGTCGCGTCCTGGACCCGACGCACATCGACGTCGTGGAGGACTAGGTCCTTCCGGCTCGCTAATTCTTGCGGCCTGCTGGGGCCCGCTGGCGCCGCGCATCTTCTTCCGCGCCACAAATACGGGAGGGCGACACCTATATATAGGTGGCGCCCTCCCGTATTTGTGGCAGCTATGAATTTGCGTGTCCTGCAGAAGCACGACGGCGGCGGGGAACCCCGGCTGTCACAAGCTCACGTTCCAGCGTGCCAACTGTCAGGTCACTCCACACCAACCGGAACACACTTCTCCCTGTGGCACGTATCGCATCTTCGCGGCTCTTCTCGTCGATCACAACCTGAGAGGGTGTCCGGCCATTCAGGAATTCCGGTTTCAGATACTTTTCGCGGCCGTCGAATTCCCCCACCACCCTGGCGTCCTTCCAGTAATAGTCCGTATAGACGACTCCTACTTTCGTTCGAACTTCATACTGCAACTCGGGAGCAGCGAAACCGGCGAGATGCATGAGCCCCCGACAGTAGGACTCCCCCGGCGAACCTGAATTTGTAGCAGCAAATTGAACAACCGCTGCCACGCGCTTTGCGGCGGCCTTCGAATACCGGGCATCAATATCATTCAGCAGCTCATCCCTCGTTACGGGTTTGCGATGACGTCCCTGGGATAAGAGGAAATCCATGGGAACAACAGCCTCGGCAAATGGCACGGAGGCTGCGATGTCCAGTGCCGTCCTGACCCGGCCCGTCACCAGGAAACCGTTCGTTTCCTCGGCTTCCTGGAGACCATCGCTGACATAGTGCCGTCGGACGCCTGCTCTGGACCTTCCCTCGCCGGCGTAGGAGCTGAGTGCGTGAACGGGTTGTCGTCCGACGATCGTCGGAATGCCATGAATGGTGGCCGCGGAGTGGTGCGAGAACACCGTGGCGGACGTAAATGTCTCAGCAGCAGCCGCAACACTCAGGGCATAACGCTCCCATCTCTCCAGGGCTGCCCAGCTTTTCGCATCGACATAGACTCCGTGGCGGACTCTCACGAGATTCCCACTCTTCGCTGCCATCGACAGTTTGCGGGAGTCCCCGCCAATGAGGGATAAGTCCTTGGCAAGAATGAGTTTGGGTAGGGTCCGCATGGAGCAAGTCTTTAGACTCGCCGGGTCAAAGAGGAGGGCTTGGTGGCCGTATGTGGAAATCTCAGCGCACCCTTCCGGATGTATGCGGCCACCCTCACGGGATCCGCCCCCCGTGAGGACTCCGGCACGACACTCGAACTGCCTGCTGACACATATGCCCGCTAGTGACACCCATATCCAAGTGTCACCTGTCCCTATTAGCAGCGGGGAGACATGTATGTGGCATGGGCGAATTTGGGTGGCGTGGAAAGCCCCGTTAGCCTGCCGTCAGGACCTTGCCCACGGCGCCGGAGACGGCTTCCTTGATGCGGGCATGAAGTCCCCGCAGGCCTGCCCGGTCCACGCGCGCCTCCACAATGGTGCGTCCCTTCAGCGGCGACTTAAGCGCCTCTGCGAGTTCCGCCGTCGTGCTTACCGCCTGATGTCCGACGCCGTAGGCCGCCGCGAGTGCCGCGATGTTCACTGAGTGTGGGGTGCTGAACAGGCGTTCGACGGCGGTGCCGTAGGCCCCTGAGTCCTCCACGACGCCGTGCTCGAGGAGGCTGAAGATGGCGCCGCCGGAATCGTTAAGGACCACGATCCGAAGGTCGGGGATGGGTTCGCCGTGACCCAGAAGCAGTCCGCCGGCGTCGTGGAGGAAGGTGACGTCGCCCAGGAGAAGTGTGGTTTCGCGGCCGCTTCCGAGAGCAATTCCGGTTGCCGTAGCGATCGTGCCGTCGATGCCGGCGAGGCCGCGGTTGGCGTAGACGGTGGCGATGGGGTCGGGGTGCGGTTGTCCGGCGAGGTCGACATCGCGGATGCCGTTGGAGGATCCGAGGACTAATTTGCCGCGCGAGTGCTCCCAGACGGTGGCTCCGACGGAAGGACCGTTGGCAGCCGACTCCCCTGCCAATATTCCATCCAAGGCATGTTGGGCGGCAGCACCCGCCAGAAGCCAGGAATCCAGCCACTCGGCAGAGCTCCTGCCCGCAAACGCCGCCAGCTCGGGAAGGGTTTCGATGGGTGTCTCGCGGCGTCGGCCGGCCTCGTACCAGGCCACAGGGACCGGCTGGTAAATCGCGGATTCGATAGCGGGGCGGGCCAAGAGCGCGGCCACTGGCCTGGAAAGGGTGGCCCGGCCGAACAGGACAACGCGTTCGATCGGTGTAGCCGAGTCCGGGCCAAAGTGCTCCAGCAACACCCGGTATGGGCCCACGGCATTGGGACCGAATCGCGCGTTGGATGAAGGTTCCGCGAGCAAGGGAAGGCCGTGCGCGCGTGCGAAGGCCTCGGCTACGGGACCGGCGTCATGGCCTGCGAGAACCACCGTGCGTCGCTCAGCGAGCTCACTTGAAGCCGCCGGGAGATCCAGCGCCTGGGGACCGGCGTCGTAATGGAACACGCTGTGACCAGCGGCGGTGGGAAGGGCATCGCCGGGGCCTGGAACCAACGGGTCGCGGAACGCGAGGTTCACCTGAACTGGGCCCGGCGGCGTGTCCTCGAGGGCGCCGGTGGCAGCATAGAGCGCTGTGGCCACTGCCCGTTGGGGACTGTCCCCCGCGGGGACGTCGACGGCGAAGCGAACGTGATCGCCAAACAAGTCCAATTGCGTTGTGGTCTGGTTGGCCCCGGTACCGTGAAGCTCCTCGGGCCTGTCCGCGGAGACGACCACCAGCGGAACGGCCGAGTGGTTGGCCTCCATCACGGCGGGCAGCAGATTCCCGACGGCGGTACCCGAGGTTGTCAGGACGGCGGCGGGCGCTTCGGTTGCGAGGGCGAGTCCAAGGGCCGTGAATCCGGCATCCCGTTCGTCGATCCGAACATGCAGGAGAACTTTACCGGCCGCTTCTGCCTCCGCGAGGGCGTATGCCATGGGCGCAGAACGCGAACCCGGCGCCACCACCACGTGCCGCACACCGCCGTCGAGCAATGCCGTAACGGCGATTCTGGCGGCGGCGATGGATGTCAGAGAGTCCTGGGAAGTCACCGTTCCAGTCTATTGGCGTCCACCGGACCCCAAACGCTCTCTCACATCCAACCGCCTCCCACGGGACGTTCTCTCACATCCAACCGCCTTCCACTGGATCCTCTCGCACATCCAACCGCCTTCCAGTGGATCCTCTTCCACATCCAACCGGCTCCCACACGATGCTCTTCCACATCCAACCGCCTTCGCCGGTACGTTCTCTCACATCCAACCGGCTTCCACCGGATCCTCTCGCACATCATGGGCCACGAAAAGGACCGGCCCGAGCCCGTGGGGAGCGATAGAACGATCGCCGAAAAGCCGCAGGAAGTGAGAGAAGATCTGTCAGAACGCCGGTGGAAGTGATAGAACGATCGCCGAAAAGCTGCAGGAAGTGAGAGAAGATCCGGGGAGGCAGAAGCGCTCCCCCACCCGTCAACCCGGGCGAGGGAGCGATTCTGCCGACTACGTTACTTGCGGAATACCTGGACGATCGACGGCCGCGGCGCCCGCACCGCACCGGCGGCAGGCGTGGCTCCAGCGTCCACGTAATCCGGGAAGAGCGAGTGCTGGTCCGCGAACGTTCCTTCCTCTCCCGGGTGCTGAACGGCTACGAAAACGGTGCGCTCCTCGTCGTGGATGATCGGACCACAGGTTTCGGCGTCGCGGGGAACAGCGAGGAACTGCTCCACCTTTCCGCGTTCGGGGCCGTCGAGGGTGACCTTGAACAGCCCGTCTGCGTAGCCGATGGTGGACGGTGCACCATCGGTTGAGATCCAGAGGTTGCCTATGGAGTCGAAGGCCACGTTGTCCGGGCAGGAGATCGGGGAAACCTTGTCCGCCGGGAATCCCGAGAAGTACGTGGACGTGTTCTTGGCGGGGTCACCGGCCACCAGCAGCAGGGTCCAATTGAACTTGGTGCCGGTCTGATCCGGGCCTTCAGTGATTTCCACGATGTGGCCGTCACGGTTCAGCGTACGGGGGTTGACCTCGGTGGCGCCTTCCTTGCCCACCTTGCCGCGGTCCGAGTTGTTGGTGCAGGCCACATAAACCTTGCCGGTGAGCAGGTTGGGCTGGACGTCTTCGCAACGGTCCATCTTGGTGGGGCCAACCTTGTCAGCGGCCAGACGTGTGTAGACCAGGACTTCAGCAACAGACATGCCGGGAACCGCCGAGACGCCACCCACCACCAGAGGCAACCACTCGCCGGTGCCGTCAAATGCACCGTCGGTGGGAACCTTGCCCGTGCCGTCAATTTCTGCAGCCGGGGAGTCCCCTGTGAAGCGGGCAACGTAGAGGTCGCCTTCGGAGAGCAGGCTCATGTTGTTCTTGCGGGCCTCCGCAGAGTCACCGGGCTGGTATTTGCCCTTGGACACGAACTTGTAGAGGTAATCGAAGCGCTCGTCATCACCCATGTACGCGACAACCTGGCCCGACGGAGCAACAATCACGTTGGCGCCCTCATGCTTGAAGCGGCCCATGGCGGAATGCTTCTTCGGAGTTGAGGTGAGATCGAACGGGTCAACTTCCACGATCCAGCCGAAGCGGTTGGTCTCGTTGGCGTAGCCCACGTTGCGCGTATCGAAGCGCGGCTCGTCGAGTTCCCACTGACGCGTGGTCGCTTTCGCGGAGAGGCCGTAGCGCTTGTCGGAATCGCTGGTGCCGGGGGCGGCAAAGTAACCGTTGAAGTTCTCTTCACCGGAGAGGATGGTGCCCCACGGGGTGGTGCCGCCGGAGCAGTTGCCCAAGGTTCCCTTGATCCAGCGGCCCTCCGGGTCATCGATTGTCTTGACCAGGTTGGTGCCTGCAGCAGCGCCGGTCAGCTCATAGACGGTGTCCGTGAGGAAGCGCCGATTCAGGGGTGCACCCTGAACGTAGCTCCAGGGCTGGTTCTTGTTCTTGCGCTCCAACTCCACCACCGTCAGGCCGTGCCCGGCCCGGCCAATGGCACGGGCTTCGGCGGCGTCAAAACCTGCCGGCAGCATGATGTTCTCGTTGGTGTATTCGTGATTCGTGAACAAGACGGCTCGGCGGTCCTTGGACCCGGGAACGGGGATGATGTCCGTGTAATCGTTGTTGTAGCCGAATTGGCGTGCTTGGGCAGCAGCAGTCTGCGCGTTGAGGTTGAAGGCCGGCGAATCGGCGAAAAGGGGGTCGCCCCAACGGATGATCGCCTTCCAGTCGAACCCCTCTGGAACTGTGAAAGCGTCAACAGCGGCGTCAACAGGCTTGATTGCCGTGAACTGGAGCTTGGACTTCCCGAAGCCCTTCTTGGCTGCGTCCGACAATCCGTTGCCGGCATCGGCGACTGCAGGTTCGGCCCCAGTCACTGCACTACCAAGTACGACGGCGAGAGCACCAGCGGCGCCAAGCCCCAGGGCTGCGCGGCGGGTCATCGCCGTTGAAGCAATGTCGCGGAAGTAGCCGTTGGAGCTCGTGTTGCAAACATCGCCGGCACAGGCGTTGTCGCACTTGAGCGCACACGTGACGGCACTGCGCTTGCCTTTGGTGTGGCCGAACATGGGCAGCAGTGGGAACGTGCGTCCGGTGGTATCAGACATGAGGGGACCTTCCAGAGAATGTACGAGGTTCCCGATGAGCCTTTCAGCGCAATCCGAATCCGAGAGGACTCTCTGGTTAAGTTTCGGTGAACAGGTCTTCTTGCGAGGAAGCGAGCGCCGAATGTACGCGTCGCAGCCTCTCCAACCACCAGTCGCGACGTTCCCCCGGTGCCGCAAACTGCTCCAGCAGCCCCGGATCGGCGACGGCCTCACGAAGGTGGATAGCGCCGTCGTCGGCTACCAAGGGATCCAGGGTGATGTCCGAGGCGAAGAGCGAAACCGTGCCAAGCCCGCAGGCGTATGGCAGGGAAGGCAACGCGGCTGCGAGCGCCAGACCGGCGCGGATTCCAATGGAGGTATCGAGGGCGGAGCTGACGACGGCGGGGAGGCCAGCCTGGGCGACGATGTCCAGGCCTCGTGCCACTCCCCCGAGCGGCGCGACCTTGACGACGATCAGATCCGCAGCCCCTGCCCGTGCGACGCGAAGAGGGTCCGCCTCTTTCCGGACGCTTTCATCGGCGGCTATCAGGACGGGCGTCCCCGCGGCGGCAAGGCGACGGCGCACCTCAGCCAGGCCCTCAATGTCCGGCACCGGTTGCTCTGCATATTCAAGTCCGACAACTGACAGTTTGCCCAATGCTTCTACAGCCTGGTCAACATGCCAGCCCCCGTTCGCATCGACGCGGATGGCGGCGTCGGGAAGGGCATCTCGCACAGCGGTGACCCTTGCGACGTCCTCGGCAAGAGACTGACCACGCTCAGCAACCTTGATCTTGACGGCATCCACCCGGCCAAACCGAGCAAGCACTTCCGGCACACGCTCCGCAGGGACTGCGGGAACGGTGGCGTTCACGGGAATGCTGTCCCGAAGAGCTGGAGGGAAACCAGTCCAGCCCGCTTCCAGGGCGGCAGCGAGCCAGCGCGAGGATTCGTCGTCGTCGTATTCCGGAAAGGGGCAGAATTCGCCCCAACCCAGCGGCCCTTTCAAGAGGAGTGTTTCCCGCTCCATGATGCCGCGGAACTTCACGCGCATGGGCAGTGAAACGACGTGGGCGTTGTCCAGGAGTTCTTCGAGCGAGGGCAAATCAGGAAGGCGAGCAGGCATATTGCCACTGTACCGGCGGCGCCTCACGCCTAAGTCAGACCAACGACGCTATGTGGACAACTACTCCGTCCAGTATTTCCGTATCTTGCCCAGCGCATCGCTCAACTGCTCACCGGACAAGGTAAGGGAACTTTCGGGCATCCCCAGCTCATCCCACCGAGCCACTAATTGAGTGTCAGCCTCTACCGGCAACGGCCACAACCAGTAGTGCGCCGTCGACTGAACGATCTCGTCAGTGCTGCTTCCGCCACCGCCGCCAAGAGTAGTCAGCACAGGACCTGTAACGTCCTCCGTCCCCTCGTACATGGCCGGCCCGTGGATGGCTGCAACTGCCTTGCGGCCATCGGAGAAAGCGACGCCAAACTGCAATCCGGTCCCGGTATCGAGGCTTGAGCGCGGATGGTTGAAGGACCGATCCATGACGTCCCGCCACTCCCGGTCCGACTCGTCGCCACGGCGAACCGACCAGACGAGGTCCAAGGCACATCCCGTGGAGTACACCTCCACCAGCTTCAGAGCCATCACCATCTGCGGACTGGTGTGAACGAACTCGCCGATGTGAACCACCCCAGGCAACTCGTCCGACGGCGGACCAGACCATCCGGGGCGGAGTGGCTGGGGTTGGCGCGGACGTTGGGGTGGCTCTGGAAGATCGTCGAAGAACGTCATGCTCCATGCTTACACCGCCACGAAAGCTAAAGGGAGGGTTGCCATCCGAACGGAAGAAGAGAACCGCGCTATCCTCTGATTCACGACTCATTTTCAGGGGAAATATGACGCACGCACCCAACGGTTCCACGACGCCCGCCGGCTGGTACCCGGATCCTTCCTTTCCGCAGCAGATGCGCTGGTGGGACGGAGTTCAATGGACGCCACATTTGGCACCAGCCGGCCAGCAGTTCATGCCGCTCCAGCGGGTCCTGATCAGCAACCAGACGCCGGTGTACAACCCCTTCATTTGGGCCTTGGTGCTGCTGCCGCTGGTGTCGCTCCTGCTGGTGCTTACCTGGCAGCCCGAGTTCCGAACCATCACCACCAGGCAGGGCACCACTACCATCGATCCAATGTCGATGTACACGCCTGGCTACTTCCTGCTACAAGCCTCGGGGCTCATTGTTTATGGCGTGTCTGTCCTGATGGCCTACTTGGACCATCGGCGGCTGGCGCGTTCCGGCGTCGTGCGTCCCTTCCACTGGGCGTGGTGCTTCCTGAGCCCCGCCGTGTACGTCATTGGTCGCACGGTGATTGTCCGGAAGGTAGCTCCCGGCCGTGGGATGGGGCCGGTGTGGGCGCTCATTGGCATGGTGGTCTTGTCCCTCATCGTCGCTGGCATCAAGATGGCCAACATGATGGAATCGCTGTACTCCCAGTTCGGCTATTCGATAAACGCCTGATGTCCTGACACCAATCAAGGACGTCTTTTGATGGACCCTAACGCAGGGGGATAAATTGGCCGACGCAGCATCGGGGTCCACCCCATCGCCGGATTCAGCATCGACTCCGACGCCGGTACCTGGCTGGTACCCGGACCCTGCGGATCCGCGATACTTACGTTGGTGGGACGGCGTTACATGGACAGCACACCTAGGGCCGCCAGCTTCGCCTTTGGCCGCTCAGCGTCCATTGATCAATGAGAAGACACCTGTCTACAACGCCTTCATCTGGACTATCACAGGCCTGCCCCTCCTGATGGTGGTCCTGTTTTTGTCATGGAACCCGGAAATCCGCTTCTACATGACCAGCAAGGGCACCACATCCCCCGATCCGTCCTCGCTTTTCAACGTGGGCTACTTTCTCCTTTGGGGCGGCTTGCTGGTTGTGTACGGTGCCTCGATCGCATTGGCAGCCCTTGACTATCGGCGCTTGGTCCACGTGGGCGTACTGGCTCCATTCCACTGGGCTTGGGCGTTTCTTGGTGGGGTTGTCTACGTGATTGGTCGGGCAGCAATCGTGAACAAGGTGGCCCCGGGAAGAGGGTGGTGGCCGGTAGGCGTCATCTTCGCGGCGTGGTTGCTCTACGTTGTGGTGGGCTCAATCAAGGCCATGACCTGGATGCAGTCGATGTTCTCCCAGATGGGCTATGGTCCCTGACAACCTGCCTTCTTCGGCTCCCACGGCCCGGCAGGCACCCGTCCTCACACGCGTTAGGTAGACTGCTGACAAATGACGGATGGAAGGACCTCCCGATGAACCGCAAGGCCACTGCACTGGACGTCGCCAAGAGGGCGGGGGTGTCCAGGAGCGCGGTCTCGCTGGTGCTCAATGGCCGCGGCGATGGCAACGTGGCCAAGGAGAGCCAGGACCGGATCCGTTTGGCCGCACAGGAACTCAACTACTCCCCCAACGCGATCGCGCTCAGCCTGCGGAACCAGCGTTCCCGGGTGATCGGCATCGTGTCCGACGAAGTTGTGGTCAGTCCCTTCGACGGCAACATCATCGGTGGCGCGGACGACGTCGCCCGTAGCCGCGGTTTCGTCACCGTGGTCATGGACACCGAGCGCGACGCCGCCCGGGACGCGAGCGCAATCGAAACCCTCCTGGACCGCCAAGTGGATGGGCTCATGTACGTGACTGTGGGTTTGAAGCCGCTCGACGTCCCCCACGGCATGCTGCGGGTCCCGTCAGTCCTGGCCAATTGCTACGACAGCAGCCCCAAACCTCAACTTCATCACGTCATCCCGGACGAAATCACTGGCGGCAGGGACGCTACCGAGCACCTGCTGCAGTTGGGCCATCGGGACATCGCCTTGCTCGCTGGCGCTGAGGAGTCCCCGGCCGCTCCCCTGCGAGTTGAGGGCTACCGGGATGCGTTTGCCGCTGCGGGCCTGTCGGTTCGCGCGGACAGGATCACCATGGCGGGTTGGGACATCGACGCCGGTTTCCACGGCGCCATGAAACTGCTCGACGGCGTGTCCCCGGCTGAGCGGCCCACGGCCATCATGTGCGCGAATGACCGCCTGGCAGTCGGCGTTGCCTTGGCCGCCGCCCGTTTGGGCCTCAGCATCCCGGCGGATCTCTCGGTGATGGGTTACGACGACGAAGCACGCATCGCGGACACCATGGTCCCAGCCCTGACCACTATGGCCCTGCCGCTGCGTGAGATCGGCCGCGCGGCCATGACGACGCTTCTTGACACGATCGAAGGCGTATCTACGGGTATGGGAGACACGAGCGTGGAAACGATGGTCCCCTGCCAACTGGTTATCCGGGAATCAACCGGCCCTGCGCCAACGCGCTGAGCACGGGGAATCAACCGGCCCTGCGCCAACGCGCTGACCACGGGGACTGAACCTCTGGGCAACCCTGTTGCTGGCCCGCTATTCCGTTGTTGGCCAACAACGAAATAGCGGGTTTCCCACGTCAAATAGGGCCCACAGCACCCGGGTTCCCTGTCTGAGCTTGCGAAGTTAGGGAGGTGGTGGGGATGCTAAGCGGGCCCCACAACGCACGACGTCGGCCTGCCGCCTACTCGGGGAGCCTCAACTCCCACACGTTGGCAGTAGCGCCGGCGGGCAGGGTGAGCTGCCACTCCTCGCCGGGCGTCGGGTAGGCCCGAAGCGTCGTCGCGACCGAACCCGTGCGGTAGACCTCCACCAGGGAAGCATCGATGAAGATCCGGAGCTCCTCTCCTGGAGCCAACGAACCCGAGTAGACCACTTGCCTGTTGCCCTCGGAATCGCCATCTGAACCCGAGATGAGCACGAGCTCCACGTCACCGGACGCCACAGCACCAGAATTCACCGCACCACCAGTCACGAGCACCTCGGCAAACGCGGGAACCACCACCGAGCCCGCAGGATCCGAAGCACCAGCAGTACCCTCAAAAACAGCAGCACCCCTGTAAGCCAACACCTCGGGCGCTGGGGAAACAGCCAACGCCCCGTCAACCAAGGACAGAACGCGAGGTTGTGTCAGCACGCCCGACCATCCGGCGTCGTCGATTTCCTCCTGGGTACGGCCGCGGCGACCGTCGCGTCCGGGACCCTCGTTGGCCCACCCCCACAACAACGCAGCAGGCGAAGACGAAGCGGAACCATAAGAGAACTGGACAACCTGGGGTGCATAGAAGTCGCGCCCAAGATCAGACTTCCCACCGGAGGACGGCACAAACACAGGCAACCCCGTTGCGGGGTCCGAGGAAAGGGAACCGATCAGGTGCCCAACCCCGTTGGCGTGCTCGTGGTCATCGCCGGACAGCCAGAGCGAGAACATCATTACCCAGGCGGAGCCGCCGGAAGAGTCAGGCACCTGCACCAGTTGCGGGCACTCCCAAATCTCGGCAGGCGTATGAACTGCAGCCACGGGATCAGCAGAAGTTAGCCAGATGCCCTCGTACTTCCAGGAGTCCATGTCCTCCACTGTGTACAACAGCAAAGCGGCGCGCCCATCAGATAGACCAGCTCCCTGGATGGCGTATCGAGCACCGTTGAAGTGGAAGATGAACGGATCGCGCACGGCTGTGACCAGAGGATCGGAGGGCATGGATGCAGCAACGTGGCCGGTCTGCTCCCAGGTCACCAGGTCGGAAGAACCGCGTGCAATGACTACCTGCGAATGGCCGCCGTGGTCTTGGACACCCGAATAACAAGCGGTGGGCACCCCATCGTCAGAGGTCACCACGCCGGTCCAGCAGCCTGCGGAATCGGGACCGCCCGGCTGAGGCGAAAGCGCAACGGGGTGTTCTTCCCAATGGACCAGGTCAGAGGAACTCACATGCCCCCAGTTGATCTGTGAGTGCCGCGCAGACGAGGGGTTGTACTGGAAGAAGACGTGGTACCGGCCGTTGATGTAGCTGATGCCGTTGGGATCGTTGATCCAGCCTTGGGCCGGGCGCGGGTGGAAGCGCGGGAAGGCCGGATCCGGGTGCGTCGAGGCAGACAACAGGGAATCAAAAAATGCAAGGTCCGTCACTGGAACCCTTTCAATCAGAGAAGCTACTTGCCGGTTCCAGCGGTGAGTCCGTCTTGCAGTGCGCGCTGGCCGAACATGAACACCACCAGCGCGGGAATCATGGAGAGGACGACGCCTGCCAGCACCACGGAGATGCTTCCCGTGCCGAGGTTGCCCTGCAGCGATACCAGGCCCAGCGGCAGTGTGAAGTTTTGCTCGGAGATGGTCATGATGAGTGGCCTGAAGAACTCGTTCCAGTGGAAGTTGAACGCCAGGATGCCCACAATCGCCAGGCCCGGCACAGCCAGCGGTGCGTACACGGAGCGGAAGGTGCGCCACGGCGAGGCGCCGTCGATCGCAGCCGCTTCAGCGAGCTCACCCGGCAATCCCAGGAAGTACTGGCGCATCAGGAAGGTGCCGAACGCCGTCGGGATGGCCGGAATGATCAGGGCGAGCAGCGTGTCCGAGAGCCCGACGCCACGGATCAGCATGAACACCGGCACGATCGTCACCTGCGCGGGCACCATCATGGTGGCCAGGACGATGGAGAACAGGGCGCCGCGTCCCCTAAAACGAAGGTGCGCGAACGCGTAACCGGCAAGGGCTGCGGTGATCATCTGCCCGACGGCGATCAGTCCGGTCACCAGGGCACTGTTCAGTACCAGTCCCACAATGTTGAGTTGCTTGAACACCTGCTGGTAGGACGCCAGGTCCGGGTTCAGTGGCAGGAATGCCGGTGGCAGTTTGAAGGATTCCGACGGCGGCCGCAGCGAGGTGGATAGCGTCCAGAGAACGGGACCCAGGACAAAGACGGCTGCGATCAGCAAAGCGGCGACGCGCCCGGCAACTGACCAGTCGCGCTTCTTGCGCGTAGCCACAGGCGCCGTGGTTTCAACACGTTCTGAAATGAGGGTCATGGCGGGCCTTACTGGTAGAAGACGAATCGTTTGCTGAGCCGGAACTGTGCGGCTGTGATGGCCATGATGATGAGCGTCAGGATCACGCCGATCGCCGAGGCCTGGCCGAATTCGAGGCGTTGGAACGCGGACTCGAAGATCACCATCACGGCGGTACGCGTCGAATCGCCGGGCCCGCCGCGTGTGAGCACGTAGGGCTGATCGAACACTTGTAGGGCGTTGATAATGGCCATCACCGAGGCCACCAAGGTGGTGGGGCTCAGCAGCGGCAACGTCACGTAGAAATGCTTGCGCCAGCCCGTGGCGCCATCGATCGATGCGGCTTCGTACGTCTCCACCGGGATCGAGGCAAGCCCACCAACAAAGAGCAGGAACGAGAAACCGAAGTTCTGCCACACGTACACAAGAATCACGACGGCGGCCGAACCACCTGGCGTCGTCAGCCACGGTACCGCTGGGACGCCGACTAGCGAGAGCAGCCAGTTCACCACGCCGAACTGCTCGTTGAAGAGATAGCGCATGAAGATGGACACCGAAGCTGCGGACAGGATCAGAGGGAAGAAGAAGGCGGACCGGAAGAACACCCTCAGCCAGGCCGGGAGTTTCTCCTGCACCATGATCGCCAGGCCCAGCGCCAGGCCCAGCTGGAGGGCTACGGCCACGATGACGAACATGATGGTGTTGAGGAACGAGACTCGGACGGTCGGGTCCTGGACTACCTCGGCGAAGTTATCGAAACCCACGAACGTCGGCGCGGAGATGATGTCCCAGCGGAAGAAGGCGAGCGCCACCGACGCGACGATTGGCAGCAGGGTGAAGATGCCCATGCCCACGATGGTCGGGGCAAGGAAAGCCCACGGCAGCCAGCGTTGTTGGACGCGGCCACGCTTGGAGGGCTGGCTGTGCTTGTGGGAGGCCTGACGGCCGCCCGGCTGCTTCCCAGTCCCGGTGGGGGTGCTGGTGGCGGTGCTCATGGCTGCCTCCTCAGGGCCAGTTCAAGATCGCGCTGCATTGATTCGAGGGCCTGCTTGAGTTGGCGCTCGTCCCCGCTGACAGCCAGGGATACGTTTTTCATGAGGGCCGTTTCGACGGCGGCCTGCTGGGGTGGTGCCGGAATGGGACCTGTGGTGGGGAACTTGTCCAGGGTCTCGTAGAAGACCTTCCAGTTCCGTGGACCGGTGCCTGCGTAGAGTTCCTCGTTGACCATGGAACGGCGTGCGGGAGTGGTGTTCGGGGTGGGGAACACGATCTGCATGGCCTCTTTGCTGGAGCTGAACTTCACCCATTCCCAGGCTGCGTCCTTGTCCTTGGCGGTCTTCATGATCGCATAGCCTGCCGTGCCGAATTGGTGGCGCTGGGTCCGCCATTTCGGGAAGAACTGGACGTCGAAGTCGTTCTCTGTCATCCCCGCCTCGTGGAGACCTTGTACCCAATAGCCGCCCGCCGGCGTCGTACCTATCCTGTTGGAGGCGAAGAGACCGATCAGGGCGCCGCCGCCGCCTTCTTCAGGCCGGACACCAAGTCCGTCCTTGACCAGGCCGCGAAGGTAGTCGAAGGATTCGAAGACTCTGGGATCGTCCGCGTTGGGTTCGAGCCACTGGTAGCCGCCGGAGCGGAGGCTTCGCGAGGGGTCGTTGGCGTAGAAGCCATCCCAGAGCCATTCGCCGCCGGTGGACTTGGTTTCCTTGAGGAAGCTCGTGTCATTTGCGTAGAGCCACGGCACCACTCCACCGAAGAGGCGGTTGGTCCAGTAGTAGGGCGTGAAGTCCTGGGGCTTGACCTTTTTCATCGCAGCGAGGGTGCTGCGGAAGTCCATGTGCGTCCAGTCGTCGGCGGGGCGATCCAAACCGGCCTGACGGAGTGACGCGGTGTTGTAATACATGTTGGCGGCATTCCAGTCGATGGGGAGCTGGAACAGGCTGCCTTTGTACATGAAGGCTTCCACCAGGCTGGGGTGGACGTCCTCGAAGTACTCCTTCATGTGGTCGGCGTCGCGGCGCAGATATTCGTCCAACGGGTGGGCCAGCTTCTCAGCGAAGAGCTGGGCACCTTCTGTGGCCACGTACACAACGTCCGGCGGCGTGCCTGCTGCCACCATGGTGAGGATCTTGGTGAAGAAGTCCTTCCAGTCCACGGCCTGGATGGCCTGAACCTTGACCTTGATCTCGGGGTGGACCTTGGCGAACGCGTCGATGACCTTCTGGCGGGCTGCGGCGTCTGCGGCGGTGCCCATGATGGCGATGCTGAGGCTGTTGTCTCCGCGGCCCGGAATGTCCGTCCCGGTCAATCGCGGCCACGACGCCGCTGTAGCTCCAACTATCCCGGCACCGAGGGCTGTGAGGGCGGTTCTGCGTGTGAATTGTCGCAAAGCCTCATTGGTTCCCGGCATGTAGATTCCCTTCCCTAACACGTGTGAGGTAGCCTATTCCTGCTACCTAACACGTGTCAATCGTCACGGGAATGTTGCACCAACCTCACCCCACAGTCCCGCCGTGGAGGGCCGGAGCCACGTCATGATTCTTAGCCGGGGCCTTATCCAGTTGAGTTAGGTTAGGTTTACCTTGTTACATAGTCCTTCGTGACTACCCAACCGGATGTGGCCCGAATGTCGTTCGCCACCAACCTGGCGTCCTTCGGCGAGCGCACCGCCATCAGCACCGGGCACAGCTCCATCAGCTACCGCGACCTTGCCGCGCGCGTAGAGGATATGGCACGCCAACTCGGCCCTGAGCGCCGCCTTATTGCCCTTGAAGCCGATAACACCTTGCCGTCTTTAACGGTGTATCTCGCAGCCCTGGCATCAGGCCATCCGTTACTCATACTGCCCGCCGGCGGTGGAAAAGCAGCCGAAACACTCATTGCCGCCTACGATCCAGACATCATTGCGCGGTCCTCCAACGGCGAGCCTGTCCTGGACGTGCGCCGCCACGAGACAGCACACCAATTGCACCCGGATCTGGCCCTTTTGGTGAGCACTTCAGGGTCTACTGGCTCGCCGAAACTCGTTCGCCTTTCCGCGGCTTCCATTCAGGCGAACGCAGAGGCCATCGCACAATACCTGCACCTGCGTCCTAGCGATACTGCCGCCACAACGCTTCCACTCTCTTACTGCTATGGGATGAGCGTGGTGAACAGCCACCTGCTGGTGGGAGCGTCCCTGGCGTTGACGGAGCTCTCCGTTGTGGACCCATGTTTTTGGGACTTGGTCCGCTCCGAGGGCGTCACGTCATTCGCCGCCGTCCCCTACACTTTCGAGCTTCTGGACCGTGTGGGATTTGAGCACATGGATGTTCCGACCCTCCGCTACATCACCCAGGCTGGAGGTCGACTTGCTCCAGAGCGCGTCCGATCCTATGCAGAGTTGGGTCGGGAGCGGGGCTGGGACCTTTTCGTCATGTACGGGCAGACCGAGGCCACCGCCCGCATGGCCTACTTGCCTCCGGACCTGGCCGCGGAGCATCCACATGCCATTGGGGTCGCGATTCCCGGAGGAGAATTCCGGCTCGAACCGGTGCCGGGGCTGGATGACTGGGAGCTCGTCTACACCGGGCCCAACGTCATGCTGGGATATGCCGAGAAGCCCGAAGACCTGGCCCTTGGCCGGGAAATTACCGAACTCCACACCGGTGACCTCGCCCGGCTCGGCCCTGATGAACTCTATGAGATCGTGGGCAGGCGCAGCCGCTTCGTGAAGATCGTTGGGCTCCGCGTTGACCTGGGACGTGTTGAGCGACTCCTTGCAGATCTTGGCCTGACCGCCGCTGCTGCTGGTTCAGACGACGTCGTGGTTGTGGCCGTGGAAGGCCACCACGATCTTGCCTTGGTCGCCAAGAGCCTTGCGCAGGATCTGGGCGTCCCCCGCGCGGCCGTCCACCTTCATTCGGTGCCAGCTATTCCACGGCTCGGCAACGGAAAGCCTGACTATCCGGCCATCCTTGCGTTGTCTGCGCAGCCGGAGCCCCTGCCTGTGCAGGCGGAGCCCCTGTCTGCCCACACAGAACTCCACCCCGGGACAGAATCCATCCCGGGGACAGAGACTGTGCTCGAGATCTTCGCGGAGGTCCTCGAACGCCCGGACATCACAGAGACTGACAGCTTCGTTTCCCTCGGCGGAGATTCACTCTCCTACGTGGCGGCGTCGGTACGGCTTGAGCGTGCACTTGGCCGCATTCCGCAGGGGTGGCACCTAATGCCCATTTGCGAGCTTGTCCCGGCACCCGAAGCCGCAGGCCATCCACCCCATCCAACCCATGAAGATATGCGCGCCACGGGACTTCTAAGGAACTGGCGGGGCAAGCTGACGGCACGCATGGAGACGGGGATCGTGCTGCGCGCGGTGGCCATCATTTTCATCGTGGCCACGCACATCAAGTTCTTCTCCTGGGAAGGCACAGCCCATGTGCTGATGGCGGTGGCTGGCTACAACTTTGCCCGCTTCCAACTAACGGGATCCCGGCGCGAACGGCTCCGGAGACAATTGAGGGCCGTCACGCGGATCGTCGTACCCAGCGTCCTGGTCATCGGCGTCGCGTTCGCCGTCACTGACGACTACGGCTGGCACAACGTGTTCTTGTTGAACTCAATCGTTGGCCCCCAGGGGTGGACCGATATGTCCCGCTTCTGGTTCGTCGAAGTGCTGGTTCACATCCTGATCGGGTTGGCTCTCCTGCTGGCCATACCCGCGGTGGACCGCGCGGCACGCAGATGGCCATGGGCGTTTCCACTTGCGTTGGCCGGCATCGACCTGCTGCAGCGCTTCGACATCATCGAGCTGCCTTACCCTGGCCAAGGCCCCGTCCTGTGGCTGTTCGCCTTCGGATGGGCTGCTGCTGTATCGCGGGAGTGGTGGCAACGCGCCGCCATGACCGCTTTCGCTCTCTTGACCATTCCCGGGTCCTTCAGCAACGAACACCGCAGCACCACGATCCTGGTAGGTTTCCTCATCCTCCTCTGGATTCCTACCTTGCCCGTGCCGCGCGGCCTGCACCGCATCACGGCTCTTCTGGCCAGCTCATCACTGTATATCTACGTCACCCACTGGCTGGTGTATCCGCTCTTTGAAGAGGCCCACAAAGGACTGGCCCTCGCGGCATCATTGCTGGTGGGCGTGGCTTACTGGGCTACGGCGACGCGCGCCATGGGCAGCGTCGAACGGTGGCTTCGTGACCGGCAGAAGCGGCGCCACGTCAGTTCTTCCGGCCCGCGGCCCGACGGGGACTCACCGCCCGACGGGGTTTCGCGGCCGGATGGCGTTTCAGTGCTGGATTCGAGGATGCCGCAGCGATCGCGTACTGGCGGACGAGTGTGAGAAGACTGGTCGCGCGCCCGAAAACGCCCTCTTGCGGCCGTCACGCCGACCCCTCCGATTGGTCGAGGCCCCATCTTCCTCCCGGGAATGCGACGGAGCCAACAGCACGAGCGGAACAATGGTGATCCCCAGCCAGACAATCACAGCCAGCAACGCCAGCATCAGGCCTGTAGTAGGTTCCATAGATCAAGAATAGGCTTATTCGCCCTTGACCATAAGGCAGCTTATTGGTAAGCGCGCCGCGCCAGATCCGTCCTCACATGAGCCTTCCAGCGAACTGTGGCAGTCTTGATTCAATGAATTCCCAGCAGTCCCGCCCCATAGCGATGTCCCCTGACCGGTCAGCACAAGGTCGCAAGCCCGGCGTCGGTACAGGGCTGCTTTTCGGCTTGGGTACCCTGGCCAGCATCCTGGGCTTGGGGGTCACATACTACTTCTTCGTACGGACCACCATGGGTCAGTTCATCGACGAGTCTGCTTTGGTCGAGGCCACTGAACTGAGCGGATCTGCAGGCAGGGCGTCGACGAAATTCCTGGATATGCTGCCCATTCTGTCACTGGCGATCGCTATCATCGTGGTGCTCTTCGTGACCGTTGCGCGTCGCCGTTGGACTGCAGCCGGGATTGCCGTAGCAGCCTGCATCGCCGCCAACCTGGCCACACAAGTATTGAAGCTTTTTATCCCAGACAGGCCCGATCGCGGCGTTCAAACACTTGAACTCAACTCACTCCCCTCCGGCCACACAACATTGGCGGCGTCTGCTGCTGCGGCGGTCTTCCTCATGGTCTCGCCCCGCTGGCGGCCTCTCGCAGGATTCCTCGGCAGCACCTTCGCCGTGGCCACCGGGGTTTCGACACTCATCAACCAATGGCACCGACCCTCCGACGTCGTTGCCGCCTTCCTCGTGGTGGGCGCCGTCATGCTTCCTGCCGGATGGCTGATCCTTCGCAGCGGCAGTGACTGGAATGTTTGGAAAGGCTACGGCGAGCACTGGGCAGCGTCACGGCTCTGGGTGTGGTTGACCGCCATTGCCTTGCTCCTGGCGGCTATCGTCGCAGGCTACTCACTGCTCCAGGTCATGCCGGGACTCAGCGCCGACAGTACGGTTGACTACTTCTGGGCCGGGACTGCATTCATTGTGGTTGCGGGATACCTTTCCGCCCTTGGCGGGACGTGGCTGTTCGGCCTGGCGGCCAGGAAGCGCTAAGGCACCAGGGTTTAGGGCTCGACGGCGGCAGCTTACTTCGGTTCGATGCGCCGGGCCTGGGCGCGGATGAAGTCCCGGTCCTCTTCCGTCAGCAAGGTGCCTCCGTGCCCGTCGACAGGGCTATCCTCACCCGTCTCATTGTTGAGGATGGCCGTTTGGGTGCGCGGGATGATCATGCTTCCCGGATTATCGATAAGCCATTGCTGCGTTTCCGGTGAAAGTTGATTCCAGAATTCCTTGATGTGCATAGTAATCAGCGCCGCCCCTTCGATGTTTGAGTACATTCCCACAGTGGCAGATTCCCTCAGTGCGTCAAGCATATTTTTACGAGATTACAAACACCTTTACGGATTATTTCGGGGCTGCAACATCTTCGGTTTCAAACCCGGAAAAACTTGATCCAACCTTGAGCCAGCGCCGCATGGACCCTTGATCTGAGACCGCGAAAGTAATCGCAAGGCAGAAGAAGCCAGACAACACGAAAGAAGGTCTCACGGTGAAAAACACAACAATGCTTAAAGGCGCAGCGGCACTCGCACTTGGTGGAGCACTGCTCCTTGGCGGCGGAGGAACACTGGCTTGGTGGAATGCTTCGGATTCCGCAGCAGCAGGAACCATTGTGGCTGGCGACTTGAATGTCCAGGCCGCAACCGGCGTTTGGACCGACCGCGCAGGCAACCCTGTCAACCTCGCCACGTACCTGGTGGTTCCCGGCGATCTCCTGACCTACACACAGGATCTGGACATCACCCTCACTGGCGACAAGATGGCAGCCAACCTCGTCGCCGCGAACACCGGTGCGGGCGCAGGATTCGATCCGGCCAACGTCACGGTCACCTCGCCCAAGCTGACCGACGCTGACGGGGACGTCATCGCCAACCCCCTCACCACCTCGCAGCACGTCACAGCCAGCATCACCTTCGAATTCAAGTCCAGCACCTCAACCCGCACGGACGTCAACGCAAGCAGGAATCTGGGCAACGTATCCTTCACCCTGACACAGGTCCAGCAGTCCGGCCTCCAGTAGTCCTGCCCCGCAAAACTTAAACAGGAGTGTCAATGAGAATCCCCAGGAGCATCAAGACGGCTGGCCTTATGGTCGCGGCCGTGCTCCTGGGGCTCATGGCCGTTCAAGGTACGTACGCACTCTGGTCTGCTACCGCCGTTGCCCAGCCGGGCACGGTCAAAGCATCCTCTTTTACGGTCAACCTGACAGGAAACCCTTCAGGGTCCTCGGTGCCCATGACCGTCAATGACCAAGCGTCCACCTTGGCACTGACCACGGCACAGGCGCCCCTGGCGGACTTGGTCCGCGGCAGCTCCGTTTACACGTCCATAGGAATCGGAAACGCCAGCGACGCCGGAGGGGTCTTTGACATCACCGTCACCGCTACGGCGCCTACGGTCAGCAACTTGTCCGGCGGCACCTTGGCCGGTTATCTCAGTGTGAGTGCCGTCAGCGCCGCCTCGAGCACCGCATGCTCATCGGCCACTGGCTATCAGCCTTTGACCGGGGCAGGATTTACGACGCCGGCAATCGCCAAAGGTGCCACCGCCACACTCTGCTTCAGGGTGACCTTGGACGCTGCGGCACCTTCCAGCGTCGAGGGGAACTCCGTCTCAATCACCCTTCCGCTACACGCTCGTCAGAAATGTGGGGTTCCCAATGGTTGCGCCCAGTAGCCTGAAAGATCGCAGTAGCCTTGATGAGCTACTGCTGGAAACAACGGCTGACACCGAATCGTCCAGCACCCGGGCATTTGGTGAACCTGGCACCGACGCGTCCGTCGCCGTCGAAGCCGAAGCCGAAGCCGAAGCCGAAGCTAGCAAACCGCAGGAAGCCGAGCAGCTTCCCTCGGAACGTCCTTCCAGCGCTCGGTTACTGGGCCGCATCGGCCGGGGAGTCGGCGTCGTACTTCTTTCGCTTGCACTCCTGGCGGTCACGGTGCTGATCATGCTGCCCAAGGCGACCGGCTCGCAAACGTATTCGGTGCTGACCAACTCCATGGCACCAAAGTACGCACCGGGCACGTTCCTGGTTTCGCAGGCAGCGGACTTTGACGAACTGAAGCTTGGCGATGTGATTACGTACCAGATCGAATCGGGCAAGCCGGGCGTGATCACGCACAGGATTGTTGGTTTCGGGTTCCTCCAGACGGGCGAGAAGACGCTCACCACCAAGGGTGACAACAACGACGTCGAGGATCCCCAGCCCGTTCGTGAGATCCAGGTGCGCGGCAAGTTGCTGTACGCCGTGCCGTTCGTGGGGTTCGTCGCGAACGCCTTGGGCAACAGCGACCGCTCACTGTGGCTGGCTGTGGGCGCCGTCGGTTTGATCGGCTACGGTGGGTTCACCATGTTCCGGGAAATACGGAGCTCGCGAAAGGAAAGGCAGTCTGCGTGAAGCAGGGAACTGGCCCCTCGGCCAAAGCCTGGGCGGTTGGCCTTTTCTGCCTGACTGTATTGGTGGGCATTGGTGGAACGTCCGCATTCGGGTTGTGGGAGCAGAGCTCCAACGCAACCATGACTGTTCGAGCCGCCGTTTCAACGCCAACGCCCACGCCCACCCCAACTCCCACACCTACCCCAACCCCGACACCCACGCCTGTCGGATTGACGTTAACCTGCTCGCAGATAACCACAAGCACTGTCCGGATCAGCATCGCAGGCTTGAGCTCCCCCTCTGTGATGACCGTCGGCGGCAAAATGAGCACCAGCAGCGTCTATGTCTCCATCCCAGTGGTGCCTCCGTCTGCAACTTTGGACTTGACGCCGAGCAGTCCCATCTTCCTCACCGGCGTCCTCGACGGCCGCAACCCTGAAGTTGACGTTCAAGTGACAGCGTTGCAAAACACTGGGACCACTGCGACGGGCGAGCTACGTCGTTTGAAGCTCTCTGGCAATGGAAAATTCCTGACCTGTCCGGTCTAACCCGCATCTACCTCGGACTAGCGACAACCACCTGGTAGAAGTACCCATGGTCTTCATAGGACGCTTGGCTTACGATTAATCTAATCGATGGAATAAAGCCCAAGTTTCCCAGGAGCCCCATGTCTTCCACCCTTAAGTCCGGCCAGCGCCGTGGCACTCCCCCTTCCCTCGGCGGGGTTCCGGCCTCCCGCGATCTCGTGGTCGATCTGATCCGGGTCTCCTGCATGTTTGCTGTGGTGGCCGTCCATTTGCTCATGATGGGGATCAGCGTTGGTGGCTCCGGCATCGGCGTCGGCAATCCTTTGACATCACTGAGCTGGTTCGCCCAAGGCACGTGGTTCGGCCAGGTCATGCCCCTGTTCTTCGTGGTAGGCGGTTTCGCTTCGCTGACCTCATGGCGCAGCCTGCAGCGCAAGGGCGGGGATGCGGGCGACTACCTGCGCAACCGTGTCCTTCGACTGGTGCGCCCGACAGTTGCGTTGTATGCGTTCCTCGCCATCGCTTTGTGGACGGCGACGGCGGCTGGTGTCCCCAGTGGCCTGCTCACAGTTATCGCTGCGGGCGCAGGAGTGCAGTTGTGGTTCCTTGCCGCGTACCTGATCTGCCAGGCAATGGTGCCCACGATGGCGAAATTTCACGCGGCAGCTCCTTACAAGACCGTCGTAGCGCTGGCCGCGGGCGCCGTCGTCGTTGATGTCCTTCGACTGGGGCTGGAGCGTAACCCGTGGGGTTTCGACTCGAACCCCATTGGCTTGGTGAACATGGTGTTCGTCTGGGGCTTGTTGCAGCAGTTCGGGTTCTTCTACGCGGATGGTTTCTTTGACCGGTTTGCCCGCTGGAAGCTCGTCGCGGCAGCAGTTGGTTGCTATGTCGTCTTGGTGCCGCTCACGCATAGTGGCCACTATCCCGTTGACATGCTGACCAGCCAGAACCCGCCGATGTTCCCTCTGATCCTTGTAGGCATGGCGCACGTGCTGCTCGTGAAGGCCGCGTATCCACTGCTTCAGCGGGCCGTTCAGTTGGCGTGGATTCAGAAAGTGATGTTCGTGGTGGGTAGCCGGGCGATGACCATATACCTTTGGCACCTGCCGCTGATCATCGCCATGTTCGGGATCGCCTTGGTGCTCCGACTCCCCTTCCCCGAGCCTGCCAGTACAGAGTGGTGGCTGAGCCGGCCGTTGCTCTATGTGGCAGCCTGGGTGCTCGTTCTGCTGGTGTCCACGCCCTTGGTCCGCTTGGAACTCGCGAGCACTGCGCTGGCGCCCGGTGCTGCGAGGCCGGCCATGTGGCGCATCGCTGTTGCCACGGCACTGGCGATCATTCCGCCGTTCGCCGTGATGCGGACAGCATTGGATACCGCCAATGCCACATGGGGATTGGCGCTGCTGGTGGTTGCCGTGGCACTGGTGACGGGTCGCCGTCCGGACAGGAAGTGGAAGACTCCCGCTGCCCTTGAGCAAGCGGCCTCCTAGTCCGGCCAAAGAACGCGCGGCTTCCTGGCCAAGATTTCGAGTTAGTAGTTCCGCCGATGCTTCAGCCTGGGGATTGCGACGGCGAACACGGCTGCCGCTGCGAAGCCCAGGACGCCAGTGGCCCAGACGCCAGCGGCGAGCGAAATGGCGGCAGTCAGGGCGGATAAGAGCACCGGCCCACCCGTGGCACCCGAATCGGCAATGAACCGCCAAATGCCCAGGAAGTGGCTCCTTCCGTTGTCCGGCGAGAAGTCGGCACCCAGCGTCATGATGAGCCCGGAACTGATGCCGTTGCCGAAACCGATCAGCAGGGCAGCCAACAATAGCGGAACGAACCCACCAGTGAACGGGATGAGGATCAAGGCCGTTCCCATGATCACCGTGGACGGAACCGCCACCCACTGCCGTCCCTTGCGATCCATGAGCTTCCCTGCCGGATAGAACACCAGCATGTCGATGGCGCCGGAAAGGCCGTAGATCAGCGATGCTTGCGTGGCATCCATGCCCAAGTGGTCGGCCCACAACGGGATGACAACTTGGCGCGAAGCACGCAGAGCGCTGAGCAGCAGAATTCCGAAGCCCACAGACAGGAACACACCGGCATGGGAAGCCGCGACGTCGCGCAGCGTTGACGCCGGAACCACTGGTCCGCCGTCGGACGTAGCGGGAGCCACCAGATCCGGGATGGTGTGCGACAAAGCAGCGGCTGCCATCATCCCGACAAAACCTACCCAGTACGCCCCGCTGATTCCGGCGAACTGCATCACGCCGGCACCGATAAACGGACCGATGAAGATGCCGATCCTCGTCACGCCGCCCAAGGTGGACAGCGCACGGGCACGGAACATCACAGGGACCGCCTCGGTGAGGTACTTCTGGCGGGCCAGGTTGAAAACGCTCGCAGACATACCCACCAAGGTCATAGCCGCGGCCAGCAACCAGATCCCGTGCTCCATCTGTGGAGCGAAGGCCGCCGCGCCAAGGGCAAGGGCTCCTACGGCACCGGCCCCGACAATTGCCCAACGTTCGCCAAACTTTATCGTGATGAGCGATGCCGGGATATTGAAGAGCCAGGACCCCAAGCCGATGAGCGTCACGATCAACGCCGAGACTGCCACGGATGCTCCAAGATCACGCGCCGAGAGCGCGATCACCGGAAGAACCGCCCCCTCGCCGATACAGAACAACAGCGCAGGCCCGAAGGCCGGTAACGCAATGCTGCGGAGGCTGAAGTTTTGGTCTTCTTGGGTGGTTGTCATCCCCTTCATCCTAGGACTCCAACCCAGCCGCCTCGCAGTTGTCGCAGTTCCGGAAGTCCGGAACCGCAACAACTGCTCGCGAGACTAGGCCTCGCCCAGGTGACTAGATGCGGTTGGCGGTTGCCTTCCGATGACCGCCTGCTGACAGGGCCAAGCCTGTGAGGAGAAGGGCAACTGCCCAGAGGGTGAAGCTGCCGTCCAATCCCGTAGTGGCCAGGGAGTTGGAACTCCCGACGCCGGTCGCAGCGCCTGCTGTCAGCACACCCTGCGTGCCGCCTGCGGTTACCACGCTGCCACCCAGTTGAGCGCCGCCGATTCCGGTCGTCCCGATGCCGGTATTGCCGAATCCGGCACCACCGATCCTGGTACCAGGATTGTTGGTGCCAAGGCCAGCACCGCCAACGCCAAGTCCAGCATCGCCCGGCTCGTTAACCGCGGGCGGGTTGGCGACGGGAGGGTTGACTACTGGAGGGTTAACTACCGGAGGATTGACGACCGGAGGGTTAACTACCGGAGGATTGACGACCGGAGGATTCACCACCGGAGGATTCACCACGGGAGGGTTGACCACGGGAGGCGTGATGGCTCCTACCGAAGCGCCACCGATGCCAAGCGATGTGGAATCGACGGTGACAGGAGCCGTGATGGGAACAACCAGCTGCGTGCCGGAGATGATCCCGTCACTTCCACTCGTGGTGCCACCTGGCGTGGTTCCCGCCGAGGCAGTCCCACCGGAAGTACCAGCTGTGTTGGCTGACGAATCACCCAGCACACCGGCCGACGTCGAACCAACAGTCACCGGAGCGGTAACCGGAGCAACCACCTGGGTTCCGGAGCCAATGCCATCAGAACCGCTGGTCGTAGCGCCCGACGTTCCCGCAGGAGCAGTCCCACCGGAGGTGCCGCCAGTGTTGCTGGCCGACGAATCGCCCAGGACACCAGCGGACGTCGAACCAACAGTCACCGGAGCGGTAACCGGAGCCACCACCTGAGTTCCGGAAGCAACCCCATCCGATCCACTGGTCGTAGCACCCGACGTCCCCGCCGGAGCGGTCCCGCCGGAAGTACCGGCTGTGCTGGCCGACGAATCGCCCAAGACACCAGCGGACGTCGAACCAACAGTCACCGGAGCGGTAACCGGAGCAACCACCTGGGTACCGGAGCCAAGGCCCTTAGATCCGGAGGTCGTAGCACCCGGCGTCCCCGCCGATGCAGTCCCACCGGAAGTACCGGCAGACCTGGCCGACGAATCGCCCAGCACACCAGCCGACGTCGAACCAACAGTCACCGGAGCGGTAACCGGAGCAACCACCTGGGTACCGGAAGCAACGCCATCCGATCCACTCGTCGTAGCACCGGGAGTAGCGGCAGCAGGTGCGCTGCCTGTATTCGAGGGTGCGCCGGAAGTGGCTGATGAATCTCCAGCCACACCCGCGGCAGTGGCTCCGATGTTAACAGGGACCAATATCGGAGCCACTACCTGAGCGCCGGATGCGATGCTTTCTCCCCCCGACGTTGTTGCCTGCGCTGGCGCTTGGGCCGGCGCAGAACCTGTTGTTGCTGCTGGTGTTGTCGTTGCCGATGAGTCCCCCAGGACACCCGTCGACGTCGATCCCACAGTTACGGGGACCGTCACCGGTGCAACTACTTGGGTACCGGAGGCTGTGCCGCCGGAACCGTTGGTGCCAGCCGCCGTCGTCGAACTGCTTGGTGCAGTTGGCGCGGCAGGTTTGGCTGGGCCCGTCGCAGTGGAGCCCCCCAGCAGACCCACTGATGACGAGCCCAGGTTTATGGGCGCTGTTACGGGCGCGACTACCTGTGTCCCGGAGCCAACGCCGTTGGAACCGTTGGTGCTGGCAGCTGGCGCTGTCCCCGTAGCCGGAGTGGCTGCGGGTGCCTTTGTGGTTGAGGAGGAATCTCCCACGAGGGCTAGTGACGTCGCGCCTGTGTTGACTGGCGCTGTCACCGGTGCCACCACCTGTGTACCGGAAAGGGTTCCGTCCTTTCCACTGGTCGTATCTGCCGCGTTGGCCGCGGTCCCGCCGAGGGCTATCAAGCCTCCGGCAAAGCATGTGCCGATCAGGCACCTGCGAATTGTCGAGTTCATTGTGATCTTCTCCTGAAGGTCGTGTTCCCAAAGACGTCCGATGACGGATCGTCCGGCTAACCATCGGCCGCATGTAGAGGCGCGGCTGGGTTGGGGAACTAGTCAGGAGATGAGCCGGGATCGAAAGAAACCGGCTTTGGATGATCTTCATTGCAGGCCGCTGCTTGACCAGAAAGGGTGTCTGCAGGAACGATCAGCGCACCATGCAGGAAGGCTGCGGCAGGGCTTGGTGGCCCATTTTGTGAGGTACCCGAGCCCGCGCCGATGACACCAAGAGGTGCCGCATCCGGGTCGGCAGGCAGCTCGGTTGGAACCTCAGGTTCGACGATGACAGAGGCACCGGTTACGGCACCGGGTGAAGAAGGGGCAAAACCTCGCGCCAGAACAAAGGCCAGTGAAACGTCGGCATTGAGGGTGGGCGGTGTTGTCCCCAGGGGCAGGCCAGCGAATTCCGGGGCCGAACCTTCGGCAGCGGGAGCCGCTGGTGACGTCCCGACGGCGGGCGGCGGCACAGCTCCAGAGCCCGGCGTCGTGGGGAGCATAGCGCCGTCGCCGCCCAGGAGCGGCGGAAGCAGGCTTCCGGGTCCAACGACCGGAGGCAAGACGTTGCCGACAGGCGGGAGGACCTTGTCGATGACCTCAACGATGGGGACTACAACCGGGTTCGTCACATCCGTCACGGGGTCCAAGCCAACCGGTTCCAGGACGTTATTTACCGGAGGAACAACCGCCTCGACGGTGTCGTCAATGGTGCCCGTTGCTGGTTTGACCACCGCATCCACAACGTTGCCGACCGTGTCCTTGGGAACTACCCGGTTAACCACGGGGACTGTGGCGATGACTTTGTCCGTGGAGTGCGCAACGTGCTCAACCACTGGGGTTACAGAGGGAACATGTACGGTTATCGGTTTCGCCGGGACAACGGCTTTTGCGGGAGCCGGCAGGGGTACGTTCGGTACCGGGACAGTGACGACGGCTGAGGAGGGCTTGGAGTCGACGGAAGTTGCAACGGACGCGGCCGCCTTCTTGACCGCACCCGTTGCAGCACTGAGTGTCTTGTTGGCTTGCGAGCTGGCGCTGTCGACTGATGAAACGGTTGACGTCACCGAGGACGTGACTCCATCCAACAGCGAGTGGTTATCGGTGATCCCGGAATCGGCGCTGGCGGCAGTCGCGGACAATGCCATCCAAATTGCGGTACCGGCGCCAGCGACCATGACGGAGCGGAGAATCTGAGTAGCGCGCGGAAATACGCGAATGGCCTTCATCTCGACACCCCCCAGGTAGCCGCAAACCGATGGTCGATTTCATCCTAGGACTGGTGTTACCCAATAGTCCATGGGGAGGCAGTAATCAAGATGACAAATTTGTAAGTAACCTTCATTTATGAAGAAGGATAAAAGCCAGTCTTCTCGGGTCCAAAGTCGGGAGTGGCCAGTGATCCGCCAGCGGCCCTTCCGTGCTGGGCGTTGGTCTCCTGCAGTCGTTTGATGAACCAGCGGCTCTGCTCCGGTCCATAAGGCAGAACAGGGATGGCCTTGGTTGCATCGTTGGGCATATCGCGGATGGACTGGGTTGCCTGCCGCACTGCGGTGCTCATGGTGTCGGCCATGGTCTTGACGAATTCGTCGCTCGCAGGCTTGCCATGGCCTGGGACCAGGAACTCGTACCGGTGACGCAAAGCGGAGATGTGCCGGAGGACGTCCGCCCATTCCTCGGGATATGAGTCTTCAAACGAAGGATGGGCACCCTGCTCCACGAGGTCGCCGACGAAGAGCGTCGAGTTGGTCCCCACCAGGAGGTCACCGTCGGTGTGGGCGCGGCCCAGATAGAACAGTGTGGCCGTAATTCCGCCAAGGTCCACCAGAACGGGCTGGTCGCCAACGATCGCGTTCGGAACAACGATATCGACGGCGTC
The DNA here is from genome assembly GCA_050627125.1 of Arthrobacter sp. 21a14. GTDB lineage: Bacteria > Actinomycetota > Actinomycetes > Actinomycetales > Micrococcaceae > Arthrobacter. The sequence goes on from CP192487.1 coordinate 4,656,007, forward strand.
ACCCTCCCCCGCGGCCATCTCAGGTTCGTTGGTGGCTACGAAGCGACGCTGGTTGTCGGCGTCCCGCTCGATGGTTGCCGCACAGTTGGCGTGCGCCCAGAACTCCGTCACGCCGTCGTCGGCAAAAACAGCGTTGCCGAAGAAGTGGTCGTAATGGGCGTGGGTGTTGACTACCACCAGCGGAAGCTGGGTCTTTTCGCGGACAGCAGCGAGGATCTCGCGGCCTTGGCGCGGGCCACATCCGGTGTCGATGACCATGGCGAGCTCACTGCCCACCACAAGCCCGGTGTTGAGTAAGGACCCCTCGGTCTCCAAGACGTAGTTGTCCGTGCCAAGTTCATGCCAAGCTGACAATGAGTTCTCCGTATCCAGTGCAATCCGGCGATGTTCAGGCCTCGATTCTACCCATGCGCAGCTGGGAGAAGCCGGAATGACCCGGTGGCAGGTGAACTCGGCGCGGACTACAGGATGGCTGTCATGACGTTCCAGCCGGAACCAATCTGGCGGGCAGCAAGCCAACCGCCCGAACCGTCACCCGGGTAGAGCCACAAAACACCGGAACTGTTGCGGGCAACAACGTCAATCTTGCCGTCGCCATTGAAATCACCGGGGCCCTCAATAGCGGTCATGACATTCCAGCCGGAACCAACCTGGCGGGCAGCAAGCCAACCACCGGATCCGTCACCGGGGTACAACCACAGAACGCCGGAACTGTTGCGGGCAAGAACATCAACTTTGCCGTCCCCATTGAAATCACCGGGGCCCTCAATAGCGGTCATGACATTCCAGCCGGAACCAATCTGACGGGCAGCAAGCCAACCACCTGAACCGTTACCCGGATAAAGCCACAAAACACCATTGTTATCCCGGGCGATCACGTCGGCCTTGCCGTCCCCGTTGAAGTCACCAGGTGCCTCAATCGCGGCCATCCCATTCCAACCTGCGCCGATCTGACGGGCGGCAAGCCAGCCACCAGAACCGTTACCTGGGTACAACCACAAAAGACCGTTCGCATCCCGCGCGATGACATCCATCTTCCCGTCACCGTTGAAGTCACCGGGTGACTCAATGGACGTCATGGCATTCCAGCCTGCACCAACCTTGCGTGCGGCAAGCCAGCCACCAGAACCGTTGCCTGGGTACAGCCACAAAACACCGCCGCTGTCCCTGGCAAGGACATCGCTCTTGCCGTCGCCGTCGAAATCAGTGATTTTTTGAATGGAGGTCTTGAAGGTGAACTTCCACTCGGCCAGAGCTGCAAGAGCAAACGAATAATCTGCAAGAGCCCTGGCAGTAACAGTCACTGCTCCGCTGCCCGGATAGGTGCCAGCGGCAAGAACCTTCCCGCCTACCAAATATTCAACGCCGGCCAACGTGGGAATCGTGTAAGTATCGTTCGACGTGCCGTCCCGGTCAGTGAAGACGACTGGTGCAGGCGTCACCGGAAGGTGCCCACCAAACGTTGTGAGGGCCGCGGTGGCGTCAACCAAACCGGCCCCGCATCCGGCAGGGCAACCAGCAGGAAGTGCTCGCGACGAGTCCTTCAGCTGCTGTTCCACATGCTCGGGAGTGAGGGCAGCGCCCTCTGCCGAGTAAAGGAGAGCCGCAAGGCCGGCCACGTGAGGGGCGGCCATGGACGTTCCCTGCATGAACGCATAGCCCGGCGTACTCTGCGTGGTTTTCCCTGAGTTGTAGGTGGACAAGATACCGTTCACGCCCGAGGAACTCATGTCGCCCCCGGGTGCAGTTACGTCCACAACGCTCCCGTAGTTGGAGTACGTCGCCTTTGCTCCTGTCCTGTCGCTCGCGGCAACGGTAATGACATTCGGGCAGTTTGCAGGGCTGGAATCAGCCGCCGGGCGATTGGAATTTCCAGCAGCAACTACTACAACGGCCCCAGCGTTATGGGCGTAATTGATGGCGTTTTGGTAGGTGTCAGAGCACGGCTTGATGCCACCGAGACTGAGGTTGATAACGCGTGCCGGGTTGGGATTGATTGGAGCCCCGGCAACAACGCCGCCTGCTGCCCAAATGATTGAATCTGCGATATCCGATGAATACCCACCACAGGCACCCAGCGCCCGAACCGGAAGGATCTTAGCCTTCGGGGCAACGCCGGTTACGCCGTAAGTGTTGTTGCCGATCGCAGCGATTGTGCCCGCCACGTGGGTTCCGTGCCAGGAAGAATTTATCTGAGGGCTGCCTACCCCGCATTCATTTGCCGTCGACCAATCTCCTGGGTCTGTAGGATCCGCGTCCCTGCCACTCCCATCCCGGGCATCGGTGGCATCGGACATCATGTCGTAGCCGGGCAGGACATTGGCGTCGAGATCCACGTGGCTGGTGATCCCGGTGTCCACAACTGCGACGACTACGCCTTCACCATGGTTGTATTGCCACGCCCCGGAAGGTCGAATGCCGGCCAAATCCTCCGAGAGATCCCACTGAGTCGAATAGTAGGCATCGTTCGGATCAGCCGCCACCTGCATAATGTCGTCGGCTTCGGCGTAGGCAACATTGGGATCCGCACGCAGGGTTTTCAGGAATTGCTCGGCTGTTGCCCCTGATATGGCCTTGGCAAGTTTGATGACATGCCCGCCCGCTGCGTTTTGGTGCGAGCTTTCAGCAACCACGCCGAGCTTGGTGGCCGCGCGATCTGCAGCCTGCTCCGCCGTAGCAGCGGCTGCTTTAACGTTGTCCCGAAGCCCGACAATATACTGGTCCGTTGCTACGTCAGGTGCCGGACGGAGTGATTGCGGTGTGCCCGGGATGATGTCGCTATCTCCCGCTACTGCTGGCTGAACTGCCAGTCCCCCGGTGATGAGGAGCGTGGTCAGCGCGAAGCCGACAGTCCTCAAGGATCGCATTGGGGAGTTTTTTACCATGGTTGGGCATCCTAGAACGGCGACTGAGCACGGTAAGGCTGGTCGCGGGCAACTGGAGACCACCAGCTGACCCCCACAGAAAATTGTACGCAGAGTTGGCTGCCTTTTTAGCCAAGTGTTTTGTGAGGATTTGTCGAGGATTTGCCCCACAAAAAGCAGGACCCCGATCATCCGAATCGGGGTCCCGCCTCGCGTCAGCGTCCGTCTCGGACCTACATATCTGCGAGCGCTCCGCCAGGGTTCTCGATGGCGTCGGCCACGTACCTGAGGAAGCCGGCTGCCGTCTCGCCGTCGCACACCCGGTGGTCGAAGGCGAGGGTCAACTCGGTAACCTTGCGGACGGCAAGTTCACCGTTGACCACCCACGGCCTGTCGATGATGCGACCCACGCCGAGCATCGCAACCTCTGGGTAGTTGATGATCGCGGCCGAGCCATCCACACCGAACACGCCGTAGTTGTTCAGCGTGAACGTGCCTGAGCCGAGTTCGGTTGGGGTTGCCTTGCCTTCCCTTGCCACGGCGGTCAGACGCCGGATCTCGGCATCCAACTCGCGTGCGCTCAACTGGTGCGCGTTCCGCACGGACGGGACCACAAGACCGCGATCCGTCTGTGCTGCGAAACCTAGGTTGATTCCGTCAAAACCGACGATCTCCTGGGAGCCGTCCTCCCCGACTTCAAAGCGCGTGTTCAGTGCTGGGTACTTTTTTAACCCAGCAGTGACAAAACGGGCGATGAAAGCCAGCAGACCGGGTGTGTCATGCGGAGCGCGCTTCTTCAGTTCAGCCCGCATCTCAAGCAAAGCGGTTGCATCCACGTCCACCCAGACCGTCGCCTCAGGGATCTCCGTGCGGCTCTTGGTCATATTCGCGGCAACTGCCTTGCGCACTCCCCGGACCGGAGTCCGGGCCGATACAGCCAGGCCGGTACGGGAGTCGAGGTCGCCTTCGGCAGCGGCAATAGCCGAGGCCGGAGCCTTCTCACGAACAGCAGGAGCTTCCGGAGCCTCAGGAGCTGAAATCGCAGCTTCCACGTCCCGACGCATGATCAGCCCACTAGCACCAGAGCCCTCGATGGTCTCAAGGGAAACGCCGTGGTCCCTGGCCATCTTCCTGACGAGCGGTGAGATGACGGCACTGAGCTTGCCGGGGATGCGCGTTCCGGCGACAGCCGGCTCGGAAGCGATCGGCTGATCGGCACGGGTCTCCACTTGGCGATCGACGACGGCGACGCTCGCCTTCCGCGGGCGGGTGCGGCCTCCGGTCACGCCACCAGGAGTGCCGTATCCGATGAGTACATTGCCGGATCCAGCTTTCTCCTCGGTGCGATACGTTTCGGCGGCCGCATCAACCTCGGGCGAGGCCACGATCCCGGTCGAGACCGCATCATCGGCAGAGGAGGGAGTTTCCGGCGCAGCGGGAGCAGTGCCTGAACGAGCGATCGAGATCAGCGGCTTGCCGACGTCGAGGGTTTGGCCGGCCTCACCGTGAAGCTCAGCCACGGTGCCCGCGTAAGGCGAGGGCACCTCCACCATGGACTTGGCGGTTTCGACTTCGGCGATCGGCTGATCGACCTTGATTTCGTCACCCACAGCGACGAGCCAGTTCACGAGTTCGGCTTCGGTAAGGCCCTCCCCCAGGTCCGGCAGACGAAATACCTGCATATCTGAGCTCATGGTCAGTCCTCCCATTGAAGGTCGTCGACGGCGTCGAGAATACGGTCGACGCTTGGCAGGTAGTAGTGCTCCAGCTTGGGAGACGGGAACGGGACGTCGAAGCCGGTCACACGGCGGATCGGCGCGGCGAGGTAGTGGAAGGCACGCTCCTGGACGCGGGCCACGATCTCGGAGGACACGGACGCGAAGCCATGAGCCTCGGCGATCACGACGGCGCGTCCCGTCTTGCGCACGGACGCGCAGACGGTTTCGTCGTCGAAGGGGACGAGGGTACGGACGTCGATGACTTCCAGCGAGCGACCCTCTTCGGCCGCAGCCGCCGCCGCTGCGAGCGCAGTGGGAACGGACGGACCGTAGGCGATCAGAGTCGCATCGGTGCCAAGACGCGCAACAGCTGCACGGCCCTCGGTGGAGGTGCCGGCGTCGTGCTCTGCTCGTAGGGCGTGCAGGTCCACCTGGTCCTTGGACCAGTAGAGCTTTTTGGGCTCCATGAACATAACCGGGTCATCGGAGTCGATGGCTTCGCGCAGCATCCGGTAACCGTCTGCGACTGTTGCTGGGGTGTAGACCTTCAGGCCGGCGGTGTGGGCGTAGTAGGACTCGGACGAGTCGCAGTGATGCTCCACTCCCCCGATGCCGCCGGCGTAGGGAACCCTGATGACTATGGGCATCTTCAGCTTGCCCTTGGTGCGGTTGTGCATCTTGGCTACGTGGCTGACGATCTGTTCGAACGCCGGGTAGGCGAACGCATCAAACTGCATCTCGATGACGGGCCGCATGCCGTTGATGGCCATTCCGACAGCCATGCCGACGATGCCGGATTCTGCCAGCGGGGTATCGAAGCAGCGCTGCTCGCCGAACTCGGCCATGAGGCCGTCGGTGATACGGAAGACGCCGCCCAGCATCCCGACGTCCTCACCGAAGACCAGCACCGAGGAATCGGCACGCATGGCATCGGCCATTGCCGTGTTGAGCGCCTTGGCCATGGTGATGGACTGAGGGCCGCTCGCCTCAGCGGTAGCTGCGGCGGACGCGGCGGCGCTTGCGGTGGCTGCGCTGACGTTGCCGTTGACGTTGGCGGTGACGGTCATTTTGCGCTCTCCGTTCCGTGATTTCCGGCGCTTTCAGCACGGGCGAGTTCGTCGGCAAGCAGTTCAGACTGCTCTTTCAGCTGGGGGGTGGGCTTGGAGAAGACGTACTTAAAGAGGTCCAGCGGCTGTACCGGGACATCTTCACCAAGGCCTTCACGCAATTGGGTGGCGACCGCTTCTGCATGTTCGGCAATGCGGTCGTTGGCGGCGTCGTCCAGGAGTCCCTTGTCGGTGAGATAGGACTTCATGCGGGTCAGCGGATCCTTCGCTTGCCACTCAGCCACCTCGCTGTCGGGGCGGTAGCGCGTTGCATCGTCGGCGTTGGTGTGCGCCTGCATGCGGTACGTGTGGGCCTCGATCAGGAGAGGTCCCGAGCCTTCGCGGGCCAGCTTCACAGCGCGGTCCATCACGGCGAGGAGGGCGACGAGGTCGTTGCCGTCCACTCGCTCACCGGCCATACCGTAGCCAACAGCCTTGTGGGCCAGCGACGGCGCCACCGACTGGTGGCTGAGCGGAACGGAGATGGCGTATTTGTTGTTCTGCACGAAGAAGATGACCGGCAGGTGGAACACGGCAGCAAAGTTCAGGGCCTCGTGGAAATCACCCTCACTCGTGGCACCATCGCCGCACATTGCCATCACCACGGTGTCCTCACCGCGGAGTTTGGCGGCATGCGCGACGCCGACGGCGTGCAGCAGCTGTGTGGTCAGCGGCGTGCACTGGATCCCGACGTGGTGCTTCTTGGGGTCGTAACCGCCGTGCCAGTCACCGCGGAAGATCGTCATCGCTTCAACGGGATCCACACCACGAGTCATCACTGCTACGGCGTCGCGGTACGTCGGGAACAGCCAGTCACCTTCGCTGAGGCACATGGCAGCCGCCACCTGGCAGGCTTCCTGACCATGGCTTGACGGGTAGACGGCCATGCGGCCCTGCCGAACGAGCGCGGAGTTCTGATCGTTGACACGACGCCCGACGACGAGCTGCTCGTAAGCGGCCATGAGTTCAGCATCGCTGGGCGTGGGGTACTCGTGGCCCGGTTCGGTGCCCTGCTCTTCATGGGAGCGAAGGGTGCCATCCGGATTCACCATCTGAATCTGGTGCCGGGCCGGCAGCATGTAGTCCTCTACGCTGATGCCGAATTTTCTCTGGACGTCAGCAGCTTGGTCCTCTACTGCCGCTTCCGGCGCAGTGTAGTCTGCGTGGATCGTCATTGGTCCGTCCTTCTCTAGCCACTATGTGCTTCCAGTATGTTCCGGAGAGCTGTTTCGTATCCAGCTTTCGTTCAAATCATGGAAGAGCATGCAGGAAGTAGCTATTCTGAAAGACGAATTGCAAATGTGAGCTGGGTAACGAGCCAGTCCTGTAGACGAATTGGAGACCAAGTGAGCGAGACCGAGGCGGAGCAGACCGCCGTGCCCCTGGACGATGTTGACCGGGACATCATCCGCGAACTCACAACTGACGGGCGGATGTCCATTACCCAAGTGGCCGAGAACGTGCACATCAGCCGGGCGCACGCCTACTCACGCATTGCCCGGCTGACCGGCGAGGGGGTTTTGACCAAGTTCACGGCGTTGGTGGACCCGATCAAAGCCGGCCTACGGTCTTCTGCCTACGTCACCCTGAAGGTCCAGCAGCATTCTTGGCGAGAACTGAGGGAGCAACTGCGGGCGATTCCGGAGGTTCACCACATCGCGCTGGTGGGCGGCGACTTTGACGTCATCCTGCTGGTTCGCGCCACGGACAACATCCACCTCCGGCGTGTGATCTTCGACCAATTGCAGTCCATGGACGGCATCCTGGACACCCAGACTTTCCTGGTGTTTGAGGATGTTGATACGCGGTAACTGCCCGGGCGGCAGGCACCTCGTACGGAACGCACATTCGGGGACCATAGACTGTCCCCGTGCCCCTCAAAACCGCCTCCGTCACGCGCGCCGCTGTGCGGGTTGCAGTGTCGGTTGTGGCGATCGCGCTGCTATGGCTGATCGCCGCTTTTCAGTTCTTTTACAGCCCTCCACAGGCCACCCCTCACCACACTGATGCGATCGTCGTTTTGGGCGGGTTAAGTAAGGAACGACTTCCAGTGGCTCAGGAACTCCAGGAAAGCCTGGATATCCCCATTTTGGTGGTCTCGACGACGGGCCTTTCCGGCAACGTTGAGGGAGACGCTTTGTGCCATGAAGACGATGACCCCGACTTGATTTGCTTCCGTCCCTCGCCGCTGAATACCCGGGGTGAAGCCAGAGGTCTTGCGGAGCTGATCGCGCAGAACGGATGGAAGTCCATCACCGTGGTTACGTCCGACTATCACCTCGTGCGGGCAGGTACTTTGATGCGGCAATGCACGTCTGCTGAGGTCCAAATGGTTGGCTCCCAACCCGACCTTTCAGCCGGAGCCTGGCTGGACCGATTCGTCGTCGAAACAGGTGGCCTCATCGACGTGTGGATGCAGCCGGAGTGTTCTTCTCACTAGCAATGCGCCATTCAGCCGGCTGAGTGCCCCCGAAAAAACGGCAGAGTCCTGCGTGACAGCCTACGTTAAGTATGAACTGGCTTCGCAAAGGTTTCGTCACGAAATTGCCATTTCCTTCAAATCTATTTCAGCGCTTGAAGGATTCAGTCAAGTCATTGAGTTTGCTGTGCCAGCCCGTCATCCTTTTGCCATAGGTCCAAGGTCTCAGCCCTACGAGCCCAAGGATCCTCCGTGGCAACGTTTAAAGCAGAGACGTACACCTTCAGCACGAGCAATGCCCGCCATCTCACCGCCAGCATCTTGGCCGCCTTCGTCTTGGTGATGGGTTTCCTTCACGGATCCACTGCCCAAGCCGCACCCTCGCCGGTTTACCCCATAAGCGGCTACTTCATTTTCGGCAGCACCAGTGATGACGCCAATTTGAAGAAACTGACGGATATCAAATCAGTTGGTGGAGATACTGTCATCACCTTCGGTTCCTACCTAAAACCCGCCACGGCCGCATCAGTTCCGGGTGACTGCTTGATCTCCGGCGTCAATTGCGTGACAGCGGCCACATCTGGGGTCAGTGTGAATCGATACTTCACTTACGCCGACGGCAACACATGGGGAGCGCCTTCTCTCGCCTGTCCCCGTGACAAGACGGTCACAAGTGGGGCCACGGTCTACACCGTCCTGGTCATCCCAACCCAGGGAACAGGATGCGATTCATCCAACGGTTCGTATGACGTCATAGTCATCAGCAGCGGGACTGCCTCGATCTCTGTTTCTGTGGCCAAGGCAGCTACCACGTTGGGGCTGAAATACTACACGGGAATGCCGGCTCCTGTGAAGAGAACAGACATCACATACATCCCAGACCTGACTTACCAGTCGACATTCACGGCATTCACCAACCGATTCCTGCAGCTGCAAGCTAAAGTGAACAATGTACCCGGGTTGGTCGGCTTCTACCACTTTACCGAAATGCCGGTAGGCAATGGTTCTGTATGGAATGCAACGCTCACCGTGTACAAAATTCAAAATGCGGCTATCGCCCGGTACCATCCCACTCGATCCGCGCTAGTAAGCCCCTATATTGACTCGCGCAAGGAGCTTGCCCAATACATCACTTTGGACAACGCTCGTGCAGGTGTCAGAAACATCGCCGGAACAGCGAACGGGGTGCACCTTGCCATCGCCGTTCAGGACGGGATGGGAACCGGGAAGGGAGGGGCATTCTTCGGGCACGAGAGTGGAAACAGCGTGGACCAGTACGCGGCGTCCGTTGTTGGCAACGGAACGTGGGGCAATAAGTATGCAGCCCCAAGTCGCGATTACTTCTCCGCGATGGCCGAGGGGGTAGATGGAACAGGGGCAGAATTGTGGGCAAACATGGAGGGCATGGCGCCAGGCACGAGCCTCAACCCATGCGACGGAAACTACCGCGGTCAGTCCACCAAAGCGCGACACGACAGGCAGCTGCAGCAGATAGGCAATTCAGCAGTCAAAGTCATTTCGTACATGTGGGACCCCTTCTACACGTGTACGGGAACGTTTGCGCCCATGATCAATCAAATGAAGGCCGGCGCTATGACGCCAGTCATTACGGACTCGATCTTTTATGGGAACGGGGACGTGCTTGTCACTGGTCAAAATCTCAGCGGCGGGAGCATCCAAGTTAAATGGACCGACCAATATGGTCGGGTCTTCGATAAAACGGTCAGCGCGGCAAACTACAACCCGAATTATGGTGCGCAACAGGGCATCAATCCCCGTTTGGAATCAGTGACGGCCAAGCTCGGCAGCACATCACTAGGCTCCGGCAAGTACATCTACATCAACGTGACCAACGGGGCAGGAGTAAGAAACGACGCCCCCTATTCCGATCGCGGCTGACAAGAGTTGAGCGGGATGAGCCCCGGCCAGCGGCGTGGTCTGTGCAGCCGATCTTCGGCCGCGGCCTGGGCAACTCACAGAGCCGACTTGTACCGTACAGATTCACCCGACCCTGAGGAGCGGGACGTTGACCACCCGGGCAGGGCGTGACGCAACCTCCGAAGGCTGGGAGTGCGTTGCAGGCATTCCCAGGGCGCACACAAGCTCAGGAACCCCACAATGCACGCAGGAACACGAATCTAGGAGCAGGGTTTGGCCAGAATCTTGTCGTTGTCGTACAAGTCCTGCGCTAGCTGAGGACGTTTGGCACTTCCATGTCACCGAGCGTGACCAAGTGCGGGTGTGACCACACTGGGGTGTCCCAGGAGACCGCGTGGCGGGCGAGCGCAGCGTCAATCGCTTGGCTTGCCGTCACTGCGGGATCGAGCATTTGGTGAAGCAGCGTCGTCAGCAGTGGTTCCGGAATCGCGGCGTGGCCTTCACCATATGAAGCAAAGCACACCACGCGGCCCGGTCCGGACTCGAACACACCGCGGCCTCGGTGAGTAAAGCTCCCAGCCGCAAGGTATGGCTGGGTATGCCCGGAGACATGCCAGTCGTTCGCGTTTTGCATGTACACAAGGCGCTTCGGGAGTGAACCGATAACGGAGGTCTCCGCAGTGCAACCCTCATCCCCGCCCCATGCGTGCCGCATATAGTTATCGACGAAGGCCGGAAGATATTTGCGGATCTCAGTTTGCGGGTTCCACACGACGGCTGACGCGACCTCGTTGAGCCTGCCGCCGTAGTAAAGGGCAGAAAATCCGCCGCCAGAGCCGCCGATTAGCAGCAGTTCACGCTTGCTGCTCGCCGCTATCCCGGCAAGCACCTCTGATATCTGGTCTTGGACGGTGCTATGTCGGTTGCCTGCGTACCATGCCAGCCCGAGCGACTGGTCCAGTCCGAGCGTCGGGTCCGAGATGGCGACGAATCCGAAGCCGGCCCTTGCAGCAAGGCCTGATCCGGAGAAGAACGGACCCGTCTTAGTTTCCCGTGCTGTGACCGCGCCGTTGAAGAACACGGGGATCACCCTGCCCTCGGTCTGCGGTTGCCCAACGATGAGAACATCCAACGCAGGGCCGTCCCCGAGCCCTACAGTGTGAATCCCGTCAGCCCACGGTCCGCCTGCGGCAAACTGTGCGGGCGATTCCCAACGGATTTGCGTGGCATGCCACTGCTCGTAGTTGTTGCTGGGCCGGGTTTCGGTTGTCATCACGCAACAATAGTACGAATGCCCACCGAACCCGCTTGATGCCAGGCTTGTCAGGGACTCCCAGCCCCAGGATGAGCGCCCTTCGGCGGCCCAAAATGTGGCACCTGACTTCTCGGATGCAAGAATTGTGTTTGGCCATGTTCTTCTGGACGCTGCTGAGGAGTGAAGAAATGACGGATATTGTGCGCCGAGCGGCGGCCCCTTCGCCGGCGCCGCGGCATATGCACAAGCGCCGTTTTCGCGGTGACGTTCCGCCCTCGCAGCTGCCTCGGCATCAGGCTCCGGAGACGCCGGCCGTACTGCGGCGCGCCACCACAGAGGCGGCTCATCAAACTCCTCCGCCCGTGGAAGCACTAAAGCCAGTTTCCAAACCTGCAGCCTACGTATCGAATAGAGGGTCCAGGAAGGCCACTCTCCGCCAGAAACGGATGACTGCCCTTGGCCTTGTGATTCTGATCTCCATCAGCATCCCGATTCTTGTGCTCTTCCTCATGCATGGCGGCTAATCGGACGTCGTTGGCAAACTCAATTAATCACCTCGATTGACTTTGCGATAGCATCGGCTGGTCAGCCGTCACCTTTCTCGGGGGAATCCATGCCCAGCGTCATGCCTATTTTCGGTACACGTCCGGAAGCCATCAAGATGGCTCCGATCGTCACCGCTCTCCAGGAGTCTCCCGACTTCGACTGTGTAGTGACGGTCACCGGTCAACACCGCGAAATGCTGGATCAAGTCAACGATTTGTTCGGAATAGTACCGGACCACGACCTGAACATTCTGCAACCTCGCCAGTCGCTGTCTGCGATCATGTCACGGACGATTGACGGACTGGACAAGCTGTTCACGGCTAACAAGCCTGACGCCGTCATTGTCCAGGGCGACACCACAACGTCCACGGCAGGCGCCATTGCCGCCTTCTACCACGGCATCCCAGTGGTTCATGTGGAGGCTGGGCTGCGAAGCGGCGACTTGCTTTCACCGTTCCCTGAAGAAGCGAACCGGAAAATTACCAGTCAAATCGCCAGACTGCACCTCGCCCCCACGAGCACCAGCAAGGCTAACCTCCTGGCTGAAGGCATCGCGGAGGCCGACATCGTAATAACGGGCAACACGGTGATCGACGCGCTACTTACGACGGTAGATAAGAATGTCCCATTCTCAGATCCGCAGCTTGAAGTACTGGCAGCAAGCGGCCGCAGGATCCTCTTGGTAACCACCCACCGCCGAGAAAACCAAGGTGACGCCATGCGTGGCGTAGGGCGAGCGTTGGCCCGTATCGCAGAAGCCGAACCGGATCTGGTAATCGTGCTCCCAGCGCATAAGAATCCCGTGGTCCGTGAGGCGGTCCTGCCCGCCATCGAAGGCAAGGCAAACGTTATCGTCACCGAGCCATTGGCATACGGTGAATTCACACGGATGCTGTCCTTGGCACATGTGGTCCTCACCGACTCCGGGGGCGTCCAGGAGGAGGCCCCCAGCTTGGGTAAGCCAGTTCTTGTGATGCGCGAAAACACCGAGCGCCCCGAAGCCGTGCACGCCGGCACGGTTGCTCTGATCGGTACCGACGAGGAAAAAATCGTAAGGGAAGTCGACCGCCTTCTGAATCAGCAGGATGCGTTTGATGCCATGGCTAACGCTGTCAACCCTTACGGGGATGGCAAAGCTGCCGAACGCACCGTGGCGGCAGTGGCCCAGCTTCTGGGCATCGGGAGTCGAGTAACGGAATTCAGTAGCGAGCTCCAAACGGCACGCTAGGCCCGGCTCCAGAAAGCTGGCCTCCATCATTCAAGGTCACTCCCCCAAACGCAGAAAATGGAGCAGCGTTGCTACGCAAACTCTTTGATCGCCAGGAACAACTACAACAACAGACAGTGTGGACGGCTGAGGAGACAGCACAGCCGCGCGCTACAGTCTTACTCAATATGGGCACCAACGCTGACGCCCATATCATGCTCCGAAAGCGACCGGCTGATGTTCGCATTCAAGTCGTTCCCGGCTCGGAAGTAACGGCCCGGTTCCAAACCATCAGCAATCCTGATCAGCACGGCACCAAGGCTGGGATTGCTTGGGTCAAGTTCCTGGATGTAACCGGAACTGAGGTCGCAAGCAGAGGCCGCATCAGTAAGGGGCGCCAGGGCCACTACATCTACATAGTTCCGGACGCACTCGGCTGGGCTGAAGCGACACTGTATATCCCGTCGGACTGCACCGAAGTCATCTTGGGGTTCGCTTTGTGGAAGGGCTACCCGGGAAGCCTGTCGCTGGGGAATGAGATCTTCCTGGAACATAGCGTCCTTCCGCTCTTTGCTAAGGACCCTGATACAGACAGCAACGAGCTGCGGCAGCACAGAATTTCCCTTTCGCGCGACCACCAGCCTGGGTCGGAAATCGACCTGCGCAGAGAGCCCGTCTCGCTGAACCTCTCTGTGCTCGACACCAAGCACTTTAAGGTGCAGGGGCAATTCAGTAGTTCTGACCCGGTTGGCCTCCGGGACGCCGTAGTCTTATTCAGTTTTGTCGATAAGGACGGGACTGAGGTCGGGAGCCTGACTGACATCCCTCGTGGGCCTATCGGCGAATACATGTACATTGTTCCCGATTCTCCAGGCGCTTTCTCCTTTGAAGTGCACGCTCCATCGGATTGCGCCAGCGTGCGGATTGGCTTTGCTGCCTGGCACGCGGTTCCCGGCCGCCTCAAGATTTTGAATGCACTTGACATATCGGAATTGACGGCTGAATCCGCAAACGAACTTCGCCCGGGCTTTGGACCGCCTCAGATCGCCACAAACACGTTGCGATTTGACCGCACGCAGGACGTCGGCACCGACGTAGCAGTCACGGGAAGAGCCCGATGGGTGCGCGTCCCAATCACGCACATTAAAAGCCCCAACCTACAGGTCAGTTTCGGAGTGGTGCCTCGCCGCGAAGGACTATCCAAAAAAAGCGGACTGACCCTCGTTGAATTCGCTGACAAGGACGGCGGCGCGATCTCCCCCGCTGAGCTTTCAACGTCGAATAAGCACGGAGCCTACAGGTACATTGATGGACGGGTCCCAAACGACGTTGCCCTCAGGTTGACTATCCCTCGGGATGCCACCGAGATCCGCATCGGTACCATGCTTTGGGAAGCACCTGCCGATCAGTTGCTCATTACCAATCAACTTTCGGTAAGGGCAGTCGAGTCGAAGCCCGGTAAAACCACGACAGAACAGGCATCCAAGGTTGTGTCTGGACAGGGTCCTGCCATCCGTGCCAAAGATCCGTCCGACGCCCCCAAACGGGCCAAGGAGCTAAAGGTTGCACTGATAGCAGACGAGTTCACTTACAACTGCTTCAAGTACGAGTTCACACCGATCGTCATAGAACCACTGACGTGGCGCGAGGCTTTCGAAGCAAACCGTCCTGATTTGTTCCTATGTGAATCCGCCTGGTCTGGAGTCGACAGCGTCGAACGTCCTTGGAAGGGCCGTATCTACGCAAGTTCAAATTTTGCACGGGAAAACCGTACGCATCTACTCGAGATTCTCGAGTGGTGCAAGCGTGAAAATATTCCGACAATCTTCTGGAACAAAGAAGATCCAACTCACTTTGACGATAAAATTCATAACTTTATCGACACGGCGATCAAATTCGATCACATTTTCACCACTGATCTTACGTGTGTGCCCCGATACCAAGAAGAATATGATCACCCCAGTGTTCATTGCCTTCCGTTCGCCACTCAACCCAGGCTCTTCAATCCCGTGGAAACGTCTCCGCGGTCTAAGGGAGTTTCGTTCGCGGGGAGTTGGTACGCCAATCACGTGGAGCGTTCCGCGGAGATGGCGGTCATATTTGACCAAATCCTTGAGGCGAATATGGAGCTCAGGATCTTCGATCGTTTCTGGGGTTCGGACGATGAACTTCACCACTTCCCCGAGCAGTACCGGCACCTGACGGTACCGGCTATTCCCCATTCAAAGATTGCCGACGGATATAAGTCCACGACGCTGGGCCTCAACATCAATACTGTGACATCGTCGCCCACGATGTTTGCCCGCCGCATCTTTGAACTCATGTCCTGCAACACACTCGTGGTCTCCAACTACTCCCCTGGGGTTGCGGACTTCTTCGAAGGACGCATACTTTTCGCCGGCGATGGCCACTCAGACATCCTGGACCTGGACGAGACCACCGCGGCAACTACTCGGCACGCCGCCCTCCACGACGTTCTGGCCAACCACACGTACCAGCGCCGATTCGAGCAGATCCTAGACGCAATCGGATTCGACTACTCAAAGTCGGACCGTCTCGTAACACTGGTTTGTCCAGTGGAGACTGAACTCGAACTCAAAGAGGCGATTGCACGCCAAGCAGAGTTCGTCGACATCGCCGACCGGCTAGTCATTGTGCTCGGACGGGGTTTCCAGAAGAGCGACGCCGCGCACTTCCAAGCGAAGTTCGGCAGATTCGGCGTAATCATTCTTTCGTGGGCGTGGGCAACGCACGAGGCATTGGATCCAGCTTCGTACATGAAGGGTGACGCCTTTGCCCTGATCTCTCCCGACTCCAGCATTACTCCCAAGACGATCTTCGAGGCAAGCCTTCATCTTTCATACGTGGACGGGCCGATCGTCATGTGCTCCGAAGAAAGTTACCAGTTCAGCACTGAACACATTGTCCGAGACATTGTGGCTGGCCCGGCCTTCTTCCAAAAAGCTGTGAAAAATTACGGCCAGACCATCTCCGACAACTTCTATCTCGTTTAGAAGTTGAACAAGCCATTGCCAGCCTTTGAGGATTCTCCGGTTATGAAACTCAGCATTGTCGTCCCGTGTTACAACGCCGAAACCAAGATCGGCCTGTGCCTGGAGTCCTTGGAAAGAATCGATCTTCCTGAGAACGACTTCGAGGTTCTCTTCGTCGACGATTCATCGACCGACGGAACACTTGAGCTCCTGAAGCAGCGGAGCAGCGCCCACACCAACTGGCACGTAGTAGCCTTGGGAGCCAATAGCGGCTCTCCCTCACGCCCACGCAACGTTGGTACATCCAAGGCTGAGGGTAAGTACGTCTTTTTCCTCGACTGCGACGATGAGATATTGCCAGGGGCCCTGCGTCGGCAGCTGGAATTGGCGGCGAACGACGACTCAGACATCGTCCGGGCTTCACTCTTTACGGTCGAGCGGGGTAAAGCGCCGAAGCTACTGAACCGCGTTGTCGACTTCAACTTCTCGGATTCCAGGACCGAAAAGATCGCCAAGATCGTTCGCGATCAGAGCACGACGAACTCATCGCTAATCCGCCGCAGCTTGCTTATCGATAATGGAATTATCTGGCCCGAGCACCTGCACATGGGCGAGGACACCGTCTTTCTGAACAACGTGCTGGCGTCCGCGCAAAATATCTCCTATCTGGACGAACCAGCCATCGTATACCACAAGTCGATTGGGTTCATCCGGTCCACGACGCAGCAATATGGCGCTCGGGAGCTAGCGTCCCACCTCGAGGTATGGGAGAGCGCCGAAGCCACTCTGTCTCAGGTTGGTCTTAGTTACATGGCAATCCGCGGCCACGTCGCGCTGCGAGTCGCGCTTGAGTCTATCTACAGGTTCAACAGAGGCGATATTGATGCTGGACTGTTCTCAAAACTCTCCCGCCTGGTTCACAGCAATTGGGATTCCATCAGCGAGCGGCCCTACAGGCCTCGAATTCGCGAAACGCTTGAAATAATCAACTCTGGCGACTACAAACAATTCCAAGAAAATATCAAAGAGCGACTTCTGATTGCCGGCATGGATCTTAAGTTCATCTCTCCAGCCATACCTGCGTTGCATGAACACTACGACGTGAAACTGGACGAATGGACCGGTCACGACGCTCATGATGAGGATCGAAGCCGCGAGCTCCTGGAATGGGCTGATGTAATCTTCTGTGAATGGTTGCTGGGCAACGCTGTTTGGTACGCGAAACATAAGCGTGCTCACCAGCGACTCGTTGTACGGCTCCACAGATTTGAACTCAACGCGCGGTTCGGACATGAAGTCGACCAGTCCAAGGTGGACTGCTTCATTTCCGTCTCGCTCCATACCAGCGAGGACATGGTTCGAACATTCGGTATGGATCGCACGAAGGTCCGGATCATACCGAACTACCTCGACGTCAAGGCTTATGAAACGAGTGATGACCCCCGCAAGACCAAGAGACTGGCGATGGTCGGTACGCTACCTAAATTGAAGGGCTACCACCGAGCACTTGAACTCTTGCATTACCTCAACCTGCATGGTGACTACTCGCTGACCGTCTTCGGGAAAGGTCCCCTCGACCTGCCGTGGGTCTACAAGAACCCGGTGGAACGCTCATACTACGAGGCCTGCGAGCAGTACATCGTCGACAACAACTTGTCAGACAAGGTCACGTTTTCGGGTTGGGTTGATACCAAAACAGCCCTGGCCGACTATGGCTTCGTACTTTCCCTCAGTGATTTGGAGAGCTTCCACGTTGCGCCCGCTGAGGGATTTGCTTCAGGCAACCAGGGCGTCTTCCTGCCGTGGCATGGCGTGGACTACATTTACCCCGAGGACTACATCTTCGAGGACATCTTTGAAATACGCGACTACATTCTAAAGAATCAGGAATTGGAGAATTTCAACAAGTCTGCCGAGGCGGGCCAAAGCTTTGTGCGCGAACGGTACTCGCTAGAGTCGTTTATCTCATTAGTGCAGGAAGCGCTGGAAGAGGTCTAGGGGCAACTATTTGATCCTGTCGGAAGAACGACGCTTCCCAAGAGTCAATAATAATCTTGATGCCGAGCCATTGGCTGGTCCTCCCGTTCAGGCACCGAATACGCGGGGCCACTCACGTGGAACTGCGGCATCCCCTCAGGAGTTGAAAAAGTCACCATCCCGCGGCTCGGAGATAAGGAGAGAACTGGCCATCTAAAAGAGTTGAAGCTCATAGATCGTAGGTGCTTTTACATCCCAAGAAGCCAATCCAATCGCCTCAATCGAGGCTTCAGGGTCCAATTTCAGTTGAATAGTATGTGACGAAATCCCCTCGTCTAAGGCTAGATATTTGTAGTAGCCGATGTTCCTATAGGTCGAAAAATATAGGCCTTGCTCTGCGAGTGTCTCATGCGAAGCACCTTTGACGGCCACGGCGAATACCAGGGCCTTGCTACTGCTTGCAGAAGTGTTGTTGGCCTTGAACTCAAGGGTAATTTCGTTGCTTCCGGGAGCTTGAATCCAGGTGACAGCGTCCACAAGTTTGCGTTGCCCCCAAATGTCATCGCTCTCGACCTGCCATTGCGGAAATTCCACTCTTTGACCAATGTGCCCCGTGGGAGGGTAGTAGGCGGTCGCATTCGTCGGAATCTCGGCAAGGGACTTCAGGAATGTCATCATGAACGGTGTTGGCTGAACCTGATGGCCCTCGTTGCGTGAAGTCTGGTGCAGGGAGACGGAGCCTACCGAATCAGCATGGTCAGCAAGCGTATGGAGCCTACCGACAAATCTCAATGTTTCGGCAAAGGCGCTATCGCCGCGATTCGTGACAATTGTTAGCGGCGGAATACACCTGGAGGACTCGAACCTGGCGTACACATCGGTTCGGTTTGGGTATTCAGCGGCTAGGTCTGTTAATGGACGTCCGTTGAGCGCCAGCTGCTCAACATCCATCAACGCACTTTCATCTGGATACAGCAGGAGATCAATCTGTGGGACCTCGGCTACTGCATGCGCAAGTTTGAGCTCGGCCGCAATCATCAAGGAAGCAAATCCGCCCATCGAACTTCCATAGAGAATTACATCGGATAGCGAGATGCCTCGGCGGTCGCAGTATGTACGAATGAAGTCAGCGAGCTCCGCGATAATATCCTCGTCCGAACTAGCAAACCATGAAGCGGATAGCCGTGGCGAAGAGTTCAGAATGGGGTCGCTTAGAGAAAGTCGATCCCAACTCTCGAACCCCGAGGCCCACGACCAGCGCGGATAGTATGGCACCTGTGGAGGAATGTCCCGCCTTTGCGCCGATGGCAGGAAGCAAAGCAATTTTTGGGGACTTTCTGCGAATGCGCCAAACGCCTCGATGCGTAGACCGCCCGCCGTGTTACTCGTAATGACACGGTCTGCCGAAGAGAATTCCAAGTCCTGCGAAACCTCGGAGAGTGTTCGGGATGCGTCCGTCGCAGCCGTGATTTTTATCGACATTTAGAGACCTGTGATTGAAGGGTTGCTTGATTTCCAATCATATCAATGGGCAACGCAGAGTGCAGACGGTCGTCCCGGGGTGAGTGTCCCGCCCGATAAGTCATCCGTATGCAACACGTGCCACAGTCTGCGTGAATATTCGCAAAGGCATCTCAATTGTAGGACCGTTAGACCATTATTCCGGCTAGCGGTCAATCAGAATGCGCAACTGATCCGCGAGCCAGGCACTGAAGAGATCATGGCCGCCATCGTTCAGATGAAGGTCGTCGTAAAACGCTGACGGTTTGTCCAGGAACTCTTGATCAGCGTCGATGAACTTAACACCGCTGGTAGCGACGAACCCTCTCACGGCCCCGCGTATGTCCTCACGTCGCTGCACTAGCGAAACGTGCTGATCCTCCGAGATTCTGCGTTCCAAGTAAGAATCGTGCTCCCGGGAAGCATTTCTGTGGGGTGAAGTTACAAGGATAAAGTCGATGTCGAACTCCTGCGCAGCCCATACAGCCAGCCCAAGAATCGAAGTAAGTGCACCCGAACCTTTAGGAAGTTCCGGTGCGGTCGGCTCCACCGGAGGCAACACAGGCGCATACCGCTCCGTCGGGTACCAGTAGCTGTGGGGGCGGAAGTAGATAGGGAGATCCGATTGCGGCAGGAAAAATACCACCGTGCCACCACGACCAACCAGTGGAACGATCTTGTTGAGGAAAACATTGAAGAGCTGCAGCGTGGTGGCCCCGGAATACCCGCCGTTCAGGCAGCGAACATTTAGGCCGGCGCTAGCCAAGTGACGTTCGACCTGTGATACGAAGCGGACGTCTTCCGGCGTGAAGGTGGCCTCCACAAAAGAGTCACCGAGAAACACAATCGGTGGGGCACCTTCCGAAGGCTCGTTGCCAGTCATGATGAAGCCGTGCTCGTCCGTACGAACCCGCCATGGCCCATCACCGATGGTTCCGTCAGTTGCTTCGAGGTAACCGTCTGGCCGGTTCCGCATGCCATCCAGGTTAGCCGTGGATTCCTTCAGACTGATGTAACGACGCTCTGACATAATGGCTCCCCACGGATACGACGGATGACAACCTATCGATCCTATCGGTTGGGTACTGCCGGCAGTTAATTCAACGGATGCAGAGGCCTTCTGTCGACCCTATTCTCCGGCGGCGTTACCGTCGTGGTCCTCCAGGCGATTGCTGAGTTTGCCAACGAGCGCTTCCAATTGCTTGACGCGTTCGGACAATTCCGCGACCGCGGTGCTCGCATCCTGTTCAGTGGGTGCCGAAGATAACCCGTCTTTGATTGACTTCAATTCGCCGTTGACAAGTCCTAAACGGTAGTACAAATCCCTGGTGGCCCAATTAGTACGCGTTATCAGACCGGCTGCGCGGCGTTCCATGCGGGCACGTTCAAGTGGCGTCGCGGATGGAACCAGGATGTACGTAGGCGTCGCGTTGAATTGCGCCACGAAGGAGTAGCCAGAGTCGGACGCGAACTGCTCAAGCTCGGCCTGCTCAACGGCTGTGGCGGCCTCGCAAGCAATGATCGGCCTGTCCCTGGCGATCAAATCGACCGCGCCCTTCAGGACCGCCACGTCCATTCCCTCCGCATCAACCTTGATGAGGGCAACCTGGTGCCGGATCTCCTCCACGTCGATGGCGCTCACGGCATATTCGCCGTCCGAGGACACCGCAAACGTAGTCGCACCAACGTTTTTAAGGTCGAGTTTATCCAGTGTGGCTCGAGAAGGTTTCTCCCCCAGCGCCACTCGGCGAACCTCAATATAATCTTGCAGCGAATTACTATCTACATTGCGCTGCAAGATATCTGCCGCAAGGGGCAATGGCTCAAACGAGATAACATTCGCTTCACATACGGCTGCGAAGTACAGGCTATGGTTGCCAATATTTGCGCCGACGTCCAGGACTAAGTCCCCGGGCTTAAGATACTCGGCCAACGTTCCAAGGTACTGCCATTCATAGAACATTTTGGACGCATCAATCATGGCAGCGATGTGGTCACCCGCCACGGCTTCAATGAGGATTCGTTGGCCGTGATGCTCAATAGCTAGCGACGTTGTTGCGATTGATTCAGTCGAACTGTCCATGGTTTCTCTCGTCGATAAAACATATCCCGCGTTATTGCTGGATTCTCTCACAACCAGCCGCCGAATTCGGAACCCGGCTGCGGCTGTGGATCAACAACCGCGTCCGGGCGGAGTACCCGGACGCGGTAAAGCTTCTAGAGAGTAATAGCGGCCTCGACGTCCTTGGACGTCAGTTCGCGCCAGATTCCCCGTGTGTCAACGATTGCCTTGCCTGCAAGAAGACCTGCATCGACGTTCTTGAATTCGTCATGGTCCACCAAGACGACGATGACATCTGCCTGCGCGATCGCGTCTTCCGTGTTTGCAAGTTCAACATTGCGTCGGTTGGCGAGTGCCTTGGGCAGCGCCTCAACGTGCGGTTCAGCAACGAGAACCTTGGCGGTGGGCAGTTCATCTGCCAAAGAGGCCGTGATCCCAATGGCCGGCGACTCCCGAAGGTCATCAATGTTGGCCTTGAAAGCCAACCCCAGCGTAGCGATCTTTGCCTCGCTGCCAAAGGACTCTGCTGCTTTGCGGACCTGTTCCACCACCCATTCCGGCTTGGAATCATTGACTTCGCGTGCCGTACGGATCAGCTTGGACTCAGTGGGTGCGGCGGCCACGATGAACCAAGGATCAACTGCGATGCAGTGCCCACCGACACCAGGGCCAGGCTGAAGGATATTAACCCTCGGGTGATGGTTTGCCAGACGAATCAGCTCCCAGACATCAATGCCCAGCTTGTCGCTGATCACGGAAAGCTCGTTGGCGAAGGCGATGTTTACGTCCCGGTAAGAGTTTTCAACAAGCTTTGCCATCTCAGCAGTAACATCGTCCGTCACCAGGATTTCGCCTTGGCAGAAGACAGCGTAGAGGTCCTTTGCCAGCTCAGCCGCTGCGGAAGTAATGCCGCCGACAATGCGGTCATTGGTCACAAGTTCGATCATGACCCGGCCAGGCAGTACTCGCTCCGGGCAGTGCGCAAAGTGGATAACAGGTGCTCCGTCTGCCCCATCCAAAGACAGATCAGGTCGCAGGGCCAGAATGTACTCGGCCAAGTGGCGCGTTGCCCGCGGAGGCGACGTGGATTCGAGGATGACGAGTTCGTCTCCGACCAGCTGGGGTGCGATCCCACGGGCCGCGGCCTCGATGTAGCTGAGGTCCGCTGAGTGGTCCTCGCGGAAGGGTGTTGGCACAGCCACGATGTAAGCCTGCGCTGCCGGAGTTTCCGTCGTCGCCCGCAGATTGCCCTGGCTGACTGCCCCGGCAACGTGAACGCCCAGATCAGGCTCAACGAAGGGAACCTCGCCACGGTTAACGGCGTCGACCGTGTTCTGATTCACGTCGACACCAATGACCTTGACGCCGTTAGTGGCCAGGATGGCGGCGGTAGGCAACCCGATGTAGCCCAGGCCGATTACTGCAACAGTGTTAATGGTTGTCAATTTTGTCCCCTATTTTCAAACGGTGATGTGTTCTTTGGGGTCTCCAAAGAACTTGATTTCGCCGGACGACGCCAACTCTTCGTCAGAGACGTCCCAAGTGTGCCCTTCTGCCTGACGCATCTGGCAGAAGTTGAATCTGTCGGCGGCATATATGGAGCCGCCTGCCGTAGTAACGGCTTTCAGGAAGGCAGTGTCCTCGCCCCTGTTGAGGGCTTCGAAGGGGTGCGCTTCAAAAACCTCCCGGCGGGCCGTGATTGTCGGTCCCATCACGAAACGGCTGTACTTGTGTTCCTTGTGAGGCATACGCAGCACCGTCGCCTTGCTTGATACAAAGTGCATGTGATGCGCATGCTTTCCAACAACATCGGCCTTGGAATAGTCGAGTGCGTACAGCAGATCTGCCATGTAATTCGGACCGTAGTAGTCGTCGTCGTCCATTTTGGTCAGGACTGCTCCTGACGCAGCCTCAACGCACAGATTCAGACATTCTCCCAGCGAAACATCGCGAGTCTGCGTCAGCACTATGTACTGGCGAACGCCATACTTTTTCGCCAGTGCCTTCGCTCGACTGGGCGTGATCTCAAATCCATGAGTCAGCAACACCAGTTCGATTTCCACGCCAAGCTGGCTACCCACCGTTGCAAAAACGTGCTCCAACTGATGGGGCCGAATGGTGGGCACTAACGCGCTAACTGTTGGAAGCGCAACGGTTTGGCTGCTGTTCGGCAGCGCGGAGGACACTATGGCCTCAGCCCTGTGCGCATAGGTATTTGCGGACCAAATCCGACGCTGTCCCCTGTGAACTACACGATCATTGAGCTCAGGGCTACGTGCGAGCATCCGTATCTGGTGGGCTCCCTGCACTCGGGTCTCAGCAACCAACACCTCATCCGGAGCGAAGAAGCGTCCGATAGCCGCGCTGGGAGTAGACACTACCGGCGTCCCGGATGCGGTGATCTCAAAAATCCGCCGGGCGCACATGCTGGGCGAATCGATTACAGAGTTCACGTTCAGGAAGACCTTGTAAGCCCTGTAGGCGGTCAACATCCGTCCGTAGTCCAAGCTTCCTACCACGTTCTCATCGAACGGCACGGGGAACTGATAGTTCGAGTCTCCGCCCAACTGTCGGGAGAAGATCTCGAGCGACGGCCCGGACATGGCGGCGGCATCCCGTGCGGCATTGAGCAGCAAATCCATCTGCTGCCGGCGCTCCGGGTATTTGTGAGCGAAATACATCCCCGCGAAGGCAACTCCGCGCGAATGCCGCCCCTCTCCTACACGGATCGGGTTATGAATGGCGGGCTGGGCGGCAAATGGAAGCGCAGCAACCCGATCATGCCCCAAGTCTTCCTTGTAGAATGGGATCCGGTCCGAATCACTGGTGAACACCACGTCGAACTGGCGCGCAGCATCGAGGAAGTCTTCGTAGTGGGGCGGATCCTCTTTGTTCCAGAAGACGCTCGGAATTGATCGCTGGCGGCACCATTTCATGAGCTCTAAGAACTCGGGCTTAGGACCGGAAGTGCCTGTGAGCTGATATTTCCAAGAACCCTGGTTGCCATTCCACGCAGATTCAACGAACAAGAAGTCGATCTGTGTATGTGCGAGCTGCTTCAGCCATTGATCCTTGCGGAGATGCAGCAGGTTCCACTCAAACGAGAACGCCGCAGACGAAAAGTCGTCGAGAATCACGCCGACTGTGAGATCTGCACGCCGCGGCTCGCGGTCCGGAATCCGATGGGGGCCAAACGTCGGCGGTGCATCTTCTTCTGAGTGCAGTTGGCCTATCGCACTGCCGGAGCTGATCCGTTTATCGATCCTTCTCCGCCGGAGCCATTCGTTGAACTGTTCCAAACCGCCTTCACGCAAATGCCACGCGGCCTTGCGGGCATCACTGATGATAGCCATCTCAGCGACCTTCCATTCGGCGACCACTGGCTCGCTCCAAAACCTGGGTTGCAACGAGATTCGCTCTGGCCTGATCCTTGATCTTGCCAGCGGTAATGTTGTTTCCCTTCGAGAGATGCGAGGAAAACTCATGGTAAAGCTGAGTGGTTTCCTCAGTTTCGCCATCCATGATCAGTTCGCCTTTGTCCAACCAAATCACACGGCTGCACATGTTCCGGATAGTGTCCAGGCTATGGCTCACGATGAAGACGCAGCCCGCCTGGGCCCTTAGCTCATCCATACGCGCCTTGCTTCGATTGCTGAACTGCGCGTCTCCCGTATTCAAGGCTTCATCGACAAGGAGTATCTCGGGATTCACTGCAGCGGCAATGGCGAACCGAAGCCGTGAAGCCATACCCGAGGAGTACGACTTCATGGGCAAGTAGATTGCCGATTCCAAGCCGGACACTTCAACGATGCTGTCGAAGCGTTCATCGATCTCCTTGATGTCCATTCCCATTGCAAGACACCCGAGGACGACGTTTTGATCCCCGGACAAGTCGGGTACCAGTGCGGCGTGAACACCTAGGAGTACCGGCGTGCTGGAGGCGTATACCGCCCCCTCTGTCGGCGCCACTTGTCCGCTGATCAACTTCATCATGGTGCTCTTGCCCGAGCCGTTGCGGCCAATGATGCCGACGGACTCTCCGCGCTCCACAACCAATGAGATTTCTTTCAGCGCACTGACCGTGACGAGGTTATCCCGGCGAAAAACCTTCCGAAGACTACCCCGGATGCCCTTGCGGGAGGACGTCGACCCCACCGAAGAAGGAACCTTGTAGGTCATCTTGACCCTGTCGACCACTACGCATGGTGGTCCGTCCAGAAACACAGCCTGATCAATCGCGACCATAAGTCTCTTCGCCCCTCCAGAAGAAAATGAACCCAATCAGTAAGGCTGAAAGCGACACAACGGCAAGAGTTGCCCATGATTCCCAGGCGGGGACCCGGTCGTACAGCACGCAATCTCGGACTATCTCAATGACGTTGTACAGCGGGTTGAACTTCATGACGGCAAGCAAGGCAGGCTCATGAACGAAGCGCTCATATGAGTAGAAGACAGCCGAGCCGTACATCCAGGCGCGGATCGCGAACGGCAGTAGGTGCGTTACATCGTGAACAATGGAAATCACCCTGGCCAGGATCATTCCAACGCCGAGGTTGAAAATAAACTGGAGCACGATGGCCGGAATGATGAGTGACCACAACCATGTGATCTTCTCTGCTGGTGGCAACAGCACAACCAGCAGCAGCATCCCCAGAACCAGCGGGACGGCTGAAAGAAGTTCCCTGATGTTGGCCCCGAGCGGAAGGGCCGCGCGCGGAAAGTTGAAGGCCTGAACTACGGATTTCCCGTTGCGTATGGAACGAGCACCTTCTGTGATTGCGCCAGCACTGAACTGAAACATAAAGATGCCGACAACCAGATACCCAATGAAGTTCTCGATGCCGCCGCTAGTATTCAGCAGCAGGCCGAAGATCACGTAGTACGTAAGCCCGTTGAAGACGGGGTTCAGCAGGAGCCAGGCGCTCCCAAGACGGTCCTTGCGGGTGCCGGTCTGAACTCGCGCCCGAGCATCGTAGAAAATGAACTGCCGATAGTCCCACAGCCTGACCAGATAATCCAGGAAGTTTGGCCTGGAACCGACGCGCGACAGCTTTCGCATGTCTACGGACATCGGTTGGATGGCCGCAGGCGGCGGTAGCTTTGCCTTTTTTGCGGACACTAGCTGGCTCTCCTCATTATTTGCTCATCAAAGACTCGTAAGCCCGGCCATACGCTTGGGCGTTGGCCTCCCACGTCCTTGTGGCCAACACGTACTCCCTGCCAGCCGCGCCAAGCCGCTTCCGTAAACCTTCATCATCAAGCAATTCGTACAACACCTCAGCCAGTCCCCCGGGATCTTCTGCGTTCGCCACTCTGCCGTTTACGCCGTCGTGCACTATCTCCCGCAAGGCGTCCAGGTTGCTGGCCACCACAGGCCTGCCGGAGGCCAGGGCCTCCACAGGTTTGAGCGGCGTCACGGCCCGAGTAACAGCCAGGTCCTTGCGTGGAACCACAAAAATATCCAGCGCCAAGTGGTACACGCGAGCCTGCCCCGGAGGGACACGCCCTGTGAAGATGGTCCGTTCCGAAAGTCCCAAACGCCGGACTTGGTCCTGAAGAGCGGGCGCGGCTGTGCCGTCCCCGACCAAAACCAGCTTCAACTGTGGCAGTCGTGGCGCAAGCAGCGCAAATGCTGTGACCAGATCGTCAAGGCCCTCATAGTCGACAAGGCTGCTTACTGTCCCGATGTAAAGCCCGTTCGGGTCCAGACCCAGAGCCAGCCGCGCCTCGCCGTGATCCAGCGGTTCTTCCAGGTAAGCACCGCCCACTGCGTTGGGGCATATCAGGATTTTGCTGTCCGGGATGCCCATGGCCACGATGTTGTGTTTCATGGATTCGCCGAGCGTCACCACAAGGTCCGCGCTCTGCATGACGTCGGCTTCCCGTTCGGCAAAGAGCTTGTACCGTTCGCTCCGGCGAGCTTCCTCGCCGCGCGTCGACGCCCACGTGTCAGCCAGTTGTCCACGAACTTCGTAGGCCCACGGAACATCCAGGGCGTTTGCGACTTCCCGGGCTATCAGGCCGTTGACGAAGTGGGTGGTGGTATGGAGGACCGCCGGCTTGAAGTCACGGGCGAGGGACAGAATGCCTTCGGCCTGCTGCTGTAAGCGACCATGCATGGACGGCTTCATACGCGCCGGCAGGAGGCGTTCGTAGCGCACGCCATCAACCACGTCATGCTGCCGCGCTGTCAACGATCCGATCTGCACGGGGTAACCCAGGCGGGTTACGGCCAGGGTTTCCCAGCCTGCTTCCTGTTGGGCGGTCAGGATCGAGTGGCTGCGCCGGGCGTAGCCGCTGCCGGTATGCGGCACTGAGTTCGTCAGAAGGTGCAGGACCCTACGGGGTTGCGGTTTCACTACGGATGCCGTCAGCGACGGACGCCACCCCTGGAAGACGCGGACTTCGGACTCAAGCCGCTGCCGCTGTTTTTCCATGCCGCCCCGCTCGCCAGCGAGGACGACGACGGCGCCGCTCATGTCGCCGTCGTACCACTTGCGTCTGGCGAGGGTCGCCGGAGTCCGGCTCGCCCCTGCGGCGCGAGGCAGGAAAACATCCGCCCATGCTGGCTGCCCGGCAGCGATGGCTACTTCTGCGGCCTTGCGGGCACGGTCGCCATCAAGACCGGCACGGACGGCATGCTCGAACCGACGGGTAAGCCCAGCGGTGTCCCCCGCGGTGTGGCTGGCCAGCAGGAAGAGGGCACGTGCGGAATTGGGCGCAAGCCGGGCCACGAAACGAGCCAGCGGCCTGACAATCTTGGACGGCAGCCGGCGAAGGACCTGGAGGAACAAGACAAAGGGCGACTCAGTGAGGTGCTCTGACACGGTTCCTGCGGTCAGCGCAACGTTCTTGAGGAGTTGGATCACGCAGTCCCCCGGGCATCGGTTGACTCCGGATTGACCAAGGAGGTTATCGAGTCCATGTATCGCAGGGCCAACTGGGCGTAGTCAGCGTTGTCCCGCACCCAGTCGCGTCCGCTGGTGCCTGAGGCGAGCCGGCTTCGGTCCTCGGAGAGCTCCCGCCACAGCTGCGCCACTGCCTCGGCGTTCGCCGCGACGACGTCGCCTCCACCTGCTTCAATGATGATGCGTTCCGCTTCACCCCGCACCACAGCGGTGACGTGCCTGCCGATGGCCAGAACCTCGTAGGTCTTGGACGGGACAGTGGTCTCGAAAGACTTCCAGTCATCGCGGAGGGACACGATGCACGTATCGGCTTCACGGTATTTGTCCATGACTGCCTGCCCCTGCAATGAAGGGAAGAAGGTCACAGGCGCATTGAGTTCGCGGGCCAATTTCACCAGTTGCGGACGGCTGGTGCCGTGCCCCACGAGTGTGAGGTGGAATCCCTCCCCGAGCAGTGCACTCGCCCTGATGAGGATGTCCAGGCGCTGGCTTTTGCCATGATTCCCGAGGTACACGGCATGAAAGACGTCGCGTTCCAAGGCCGGGGGCTCAAGGAAAGGCATCGAGTTCAAATCAAGTCCGTTGCTCACGGTGACGACGTTCTTTAGGCCGCGGTCCCGCAGCGTCTCGGCAAAACCGTCCGTAACTGTGACAACCAGGTCCGCTCGCTGCTGGACGAACTCGACCACACGCTCCACCAGGCTTTTGACGCTGCCTTGCACGATTCGGGCGTCGCGGGCCAGGTCCGGCCAGGCATCCCGCATCTCGACGATGAAAGGCACCCTGCGAAGCCGGGAAAGTACGTAGCCAGTAGCCAGCGTTGGGAGGCTCGGAGCGGTGGCGAGAATCGCGTCGGGTTTCTTGCCGCCCAAACCTATCGGAACGGACATCACAGCAGAGAAGAGTTGGTCAACGAAGCGTGCCAGTGGCGAGGTGCCAAGATGCCGAAGGTACGGCACGCGCCTGATGGTTTCG
Organism: Arthrobacter sp. 21a14; assembly: GCA_050627125.1. Lineage (GTDB taxonomy): Bacteria > Actinomycetota > Actinomycetes > Actinomycetales > Micrococcaceae > Arthrobacter. The sequence goes on from CP192487.1 coordinate 4,685,415, forward strand.
CCGTGCGGGCCTTCTTGGTGGGCAAAAGCGAATCCGGCCTTTCGCCGGGGCAGATCCCGCTTGCCGTTGGGATAGTGCGCAACGGGAGCGACGACGTCGACGTCCCAGCCTGCCTTCCGGAATTCCCGGGTCAGGGACAGCCAACGGCGCTGCGGCGGGCTGTGCTCCGGCCAATACGAGTGGGTGAGAAGCATTAGACGCAACGGGAATGCAGGATTTACGGCAGCCGCGTCCCTGGGGAGGGAAGTATCCATGGACTACTTGCCGTTGAGGCGGGGTCCGCGGATCCCCTTTGAGCGCAGGGCACGGAAGTACGCAAGGCCCAGCAGCAGCAACACCAAGACCGTCAGGCCTTGGACAAGGGGGTTGTTCTCCGCGACGGGAGCCAAGGCCACCTTCAAGGGGCCGGTGATGTCTGCGCTGACAACTGGCGGGGCGGCGGTTTTGGTAGGAGTCGGTGTGGGCGTAGGGGTTGCCTCCGCGGTAGCCGTGGTGGTCTCCGCGGGAACCTCAGGCTCTACAACGAAGTTCTCGATAGCAACATCAGTGGGCACAGCAGGGACGGGCGACGTAGCGGGAGGGGGCACAGCAGGCACTTCCGCAGGCGGAGCGACGGGCTCGACGACGGGCGGCACCACGGGTGCGGGAGCTGGCTCATCAGAAGGCTGGGCAGGTGCCGGAGGAACAGGTTCCAGCGTGGCCGGAGGCGAGGTCGGCTGAATGACCGGTGGGATGACGACCGGAAACGTGGGTTCGGGTGACGGCGATGGGTCCGCCGGCTGTTCCGTGTCAGTATCGGGGTTGGTTACCGTGGTGGCCATGGCCGGCTGGGTACCAAAAAACCCCAGAATAGCCAGCAAGATGACCACAAGTGCGGCTTGAACACGTCTAATTCCGGTGCCCAACTTTCCCCCCGTTGATATGTCGTACAAAACGCTGTGAGCGTCCGTTCCAGCGCGTCCACCTGAATGAGGGTAGGCGCGGCCACCAACAGCAGGAGGGCAGCCCGATTTAGTCTAGCGTATGGATAACAGTCATTTCATTCCGTAGGATCGTCTGCTGATGCCGACCTCAAGGAATTCATGACGCTCATTGGCGGAAGCCGTCCACGCATCAAAGTCCTCCTCGCGGCACTTGTGCTCATAGCCGGAGTTGGAGGAACCGCTTTAGTTGCGCCTAGCCCCAACACGGAGGCGGAGCGGCCGGCCCAGGAGAAACAGCCCACAGAGGCCCCGAAGAAAACTCCGGCCGTCAAGGCACCGAAACCGGCAAGCTACCCAATTGGTGGCTATTTCGTCTACGCCACTCCGAGCAGTTCCCGGAACCTACAGAAGCTCACCGAAATTAAGGCAGCAGGTGCTGACACTGTCATCACTTTTGGAACGTCCCTCGCGCCTGCTACCTTGGCGACGCTTCCCAAGGATTGCCTCATTGACGGAGTGAACTGCGCCAAGGCTGCTGCAGGAACTCTGGAGGTCAACCGCTATTTCACGTACTCCGACGGAAGCATCTGGGGCAGCCAGGCCGTGAAGTGTCCCAACGACCGCAGGATCACCAGCCAAGGCAAGGCATTCGTTGTGCTGGTCCTCCCAGCCCAGGGCAGCGGCTGCACGTCGGTGAACGGCAAGTACGACGTCGTGGTGGCAGGCGGTGGCGCTGCCGATGGCACAGATCCAGCAACTTCAATGGCTGTGGCGGCTACGAAACTGGGCATGAAGTTCTATGCCGGCCTGCCCGCACCGGTGAAGAGAACGGATAAGGCGTATCTCCCCGACGTTTCCTACCAAGGGACCCTTGCCCTCTTCACCGAGCGCTTGCTTCAGTATCAAGCGGCTGTATATAACGTGACCGGGCTGGCTGGCTTCTATCACCACACAGAAATGCCTCTGACCGATGGCCACACTTTCGATCCCATCCTGGATCTGTACCGCATGCAGAACCAGGCCATCCATCGAATCTTCCCCACTCGCAGCGCAATCGTTAGTCCCTACCTTGACGCGCGGGTCAGCGCCTTCAGTATCAGCCTGAATCAAGCCCGAAACGGGATCCGAAGAATTGCCCAGACAGCCAGTGGACTGGTTCTGAATATCGCCATCCAAGACGGCATGGGTACAGGTAAGGGTGGTGCGTTTCAGTCGAACGAGGCAAACTCGGCGGTGGACCGCTATGCGGAGAGCATCGTGGGCAAGGGTTCGTGGGGCAGCAAGTACGTGGCACCCGTTCGCGAGTATTTCCTGGCAGCTGCTGCGGGCATTTCCGGAACCGGTGCCGTCCTGTGGGCAAATTTGGAGGGCATGGCTCCAGCCACGGCTTCCAATCCCTGCGGTGACAGTCTCCGTGGGCAAAGCTCCAAAGCCAGGATCGACCGGCAACTCCAACAGCTTTCCAACGCGCAGAAGGTCATTTCCTTTATGTGGGATTCGTATTACACGTGTGTTGGTACCGGTGTTCCACTGAAGGCCCAGATGGAGTCCGGAATTGCAACACCGATTATTACCGACGCCACTTTTGACCCAGCCACCGGCCAAGTGCGGATTACAGGCTTCAATCTTTCAGGTGGCAACGCCCAAGTGAAGTGGACCGCCAAAGGCGGACAACGCCTCGCGAAAACCGTGAAGCCCACAAGCACAAACACTGCGTACGGGGTCCAGAGCGGCATGAACCCAAAATTGGAAATGATCCTCGTGAACGTGGGTAAAACAACCGTGGCCGCCGGCCGCTACTACACCGTCAATGTCACCAACCGATGGGGTGCGGAAAACGACGCTTTCTATTCGCAACGCGTCTACACAGCGCAGGCTTCCCGGGGCGCCAAAGGCTAGCGCCGGACGTGGCGTGTTTGTCCATTTGTTAGAATCGACTCTGCTGCTGCCAACTCTAGGAATACATGACGCACCCCATTGATACCGAAGCCGTTGCGACAGACTCCCGCCCGCGACGTCAAAAGAGCTCCAAAAAGACGGCTCGAAACGTCCTCCTCGGCTTCGCGGCAGCAGTGGTGATCATAGGCCTGGTCTGTGGTCTGTACGTCTATAACCTGGCCCAGACTTTCAACTCCGGGACCACCAAAATTGAGGCTGCCTTCCCGGACGAAACTACGCGCCCCACCAAGAACGTCACGGGCGCCATGAACATCCTGGTGATGGGCAAGGACAAGAACAGGGACAAGTCGCAGGAAACTGAAGATCCCGCCGTCACCGACCAGCGGGCCGACACGCTGATGCTGCTTCACGTCCCTGCGGATCGCAAGAACGTCTTCGCCATCTCCATCATGCGTGATACCTGGGTAAACATCCCCGGCCATGGTGAAGCGAAGATCAATGCAGCGATGTCGTTGGGTGGGGTTCCCCTGACGATCCAAACTATCGAATCAATTTTCCAGCAGCGCATCGACCACGTAGCCATGGTGGACTTCGAAGGCTTCAAGGGACTCACCGATGCCTTGGGCGGCGTGGAAGTTAACATCAAGACCGGATTCACGCCTAGCGTGCTGAAGGGCAAGGTTACGTTCCAAGCCGGCAAGAACCTGCTCGACGGCGAGAAAGCGCTGGCTTTCGTCCGTGAGCGCAAGTCCTTCCCTGATTCTGACTACTCGCGCGTGAAGAACCAGCAGCTCTTCCTCAAAGCGGTTATCAGCAAGACCATCTCCAAGGAAACGCTCACAAACCCAGTCACGGTCAACAACATGGTTGATGCAATCTCGCCGTACATCAGCGTGGACAAGGACTTTGATGCGGCCACGATCGGTGGGCTGGCATTGCAGTTCAAGGACCTTCGTGAGAAGGACACCGTGATGTTCACCCTGCCTAACCTAGGAGTGGGCACCTCGACGGACGGACAGTCGATCGTGTTGGCGGACAATGCCGCCATTTCGGAGATTGCCACGGCCATTGGACAGGACAAGCTGGCAGCTTACGTGACAGCCAAGGGCCTCGGAAGCTAAGTACCCCATGACAATCTCAGCGTAGAAACCGTCACTCAGGACAGGTCAGGCTTGAGTGGGCATCTACGAGCCTTCCGCGGGTAGGCATACTAGCGGAGCCAGCACTGATCGGATTCCACCGCAAGCCCGAGGCGGCACTTAGTCCGATCGAGATGTACAAACAGCCGCTTCCACAAATGGATGAGATCCGCATGAGGCCTGAAGTAGCCAACCGCATCACTACCAAGCATCCGACACCTCTTGCTGATTTGGTCAGAGGTGGGTTGGACTCTTCGGAGTAACTGCCGCCGTCAATTGAGATAGGCCGGCTTCGGTGATTCTCCCGAGTAGACCGTCACCTTGCTCTGGAACGTGTGAACTGACCGTCTTTCCTTCTGGGGATCCATAAAACCAACAAGTTACGGTACAAGTGCTTGGCGGATCGGGTCATCGTCGCAATAAATGAGGCAAAGCCAAAGTAGGACTTCAAACCTGTTACGAAAGCGGAATCTTCATCGTAGTTGAGCCGAACTAGTTCGATCTCTATGTTGAGCTGGGGAACGGTTCGACCGTGAGGAGCGGGACCCGCTCGACACGGTCGCTGCGAAGGCAACGATGCCGTTACTCTTGCCCCAGCGGCAGAGGATCCGGAGAACGCTGCTCTTAAGTCTTCCGGGTCGCGCCGGTGAAGCGGCCAAGAGCGCGGCCACGGCGGGATCGAGAGCGGTCAAGGTGTTGTGGGAGGGCGGTCCGATGAGGGTATTGTTGTCCGCATCATTCTCCATGTGCTCTTTGTCGGATCATCGTGGCCGAGGTCGTTTTAGGGGAAGTCCTCACCAAACGACGAAAAGACCCCTCCCGGCAACAAGCTGAGAAGGGTCGATCACTTTTTGTAAGTGTGCAAATAGCCGGTCTATGTAGAGCTTTAGAATGTTGTCATTCGCACTGCTGGGGTGCGTAATTTTTTTGGGGGTTTCATGACGTCTGTTCAGACGGCCAGGCGTATCGAGTTCTTGGAAGCCGTGCGCGGCATCGCCGCTGTGCTGGTGGTGTTCCACCACGTCATGGTCAACATCTCGGTAGAGTACCGCTGGTTCGGACACACGTTCTTCGACCTTGGCCGTATCGGCGTGGTGGCGTTCTTCCTTGTGAGTGGCTACGTCATCCCGTTGAGCCTGCACAACCAGACACAGAAGACATTCTGGGTCCGCCGCTTCTTCCGCCTGTTCCCGGTCTACTGGGTTGCGTTCGCCGTGTACCTTGCGGCGGCCCACGGTGCCGTCCCCGACGCTCCACTTTGGGTGTGGGGGATGAATCTCGGCATGCTGAATGGACTGATTGGACTGGTCAGCATCCTCCCGCCAGCGTGGACTCTCTCTATTGAACTGCTGTTCTATCTCCAGACTTCGGTGGCTAAAGCGTTGAGGATGGAGGATCGCGCCATTCACGCGGGATGGGTCTGGCTTGGCCTGTTCCTGGCCTTGTGTGCGGCCTCCGCCGTCCTCGACAAGGACCTTCCCGTCACGCTGCCTCTGCTGATGTTCTGCGCTGCTCTCGGTCACGCTCTCCACCTGCGGGATTCTGCCGGAAACACCGCATGGAAGTACCTGATTGGCGCCGGTCTGATCCTTGGCCCCGTGGGTACGTTCGTCCGGGGCAGTGACGGCGAGTGGGCGCCTGTGACCTATTCAGCGTCGTTCGTGCTAGGAGTGGCGCTGTTCCTGGCGTTCTACGCTGCACGGCACATGCCCACGCCTAAGACTCTGGTGTGGCTTGGTGGGATCAGCTACGCCCTGTATCTCTTCCACATCAGCGTCACGCACTTCCTGTTCCGTACGCTGGGGCTCGATGGCTTCCCGTACTTCATCGCTGCGGTCGGGGCGTCAATTCTGATCGCTGCCGTCGCGCATCGCTGGTTGGAGCAGCCGAGCATCGGCCTGGGCCGGCGCCTCACCACTACGGCGAAACACTCGGCGCAGGCTTCTCCTGCCTTGACGCGCTAACTGCGGGACACGCCGACGCGGCCGACGCGGAACGTGCCCTGCCCCTTGAGCTGGACCGAGATGGACGCCTTGGTGGCGGCCGCGGGTACCAGTACACGGGGATCGGAACACGCCGGAGCGGGGCGGGTGTTAACCACGTCGTAGGCGTCCCCCGCATCCCTTGCGGGTCGGTGGAACCGCCTACGCTGGAGAAGCTGTTGTCGAGGAACGTGACGGTCATGCAGAACTGGGTGATGTTTGCCCAGTCCGTGTCGGTCTGGAACTCACACATAGCGTCCAGGTATGACATGCCGGGTGTGAGGTTGCCGAAGATGAGGTTCTGCTGAACCTAGGCGCCCTCGCCGGTGGTGATGCTGAGCTGCTGCCACTCGCCGGGCAGGAAGTCCGTCACCGGTACCGCAGCGAAGAATGTCAGCCCGTAAGTGGCGCCAGCCGTGCCGGCGACGATGACATTGCCGGCACACACGCTGGATAGGGCGCCCACGGCGGTCTGCACGTTGGCGAGGGTTTCGTTGTAGGGCATCGCGGCGGTCGTAACACCGTCCACCGTGATGGTGAATGTGCCAGCCCCGCCGCTGACCTTCACGGTCGGCACCACGAGTCGTTCTTCGAGTCGAACGAATCGCCGCCGCTGACCATCGTGTTGAAGTTGGGGCGGTTGAATCTTGCGTCGGCAGCGGCACGGGAGAACGCGGGGGTATCGAGGAAGCCCATAGTTGGCTCACCACAATCTGGGGGACGTTGGTCGCAGCTCCGTTGGCCTTGCGTGTATTGGTCGGCTGTGTGGAGGTCTTCGTGACCGGGGAGCCGTAGGTGGTGTTGTAATTGGTGATCGCCCCATTGACGTCACGGGTCGAGATCGTCAGCGTCCCCGGCGTGCCGTCCGGCCACAGCAAGGCCGCGCTGGTGACCTGATCCGAAGCGTCCAGCGTGACCGCCCCAGCGATCAGCAGATCGGGGTTTTTAGCCGCCGGAATGAGTCCGACATAAGTGGCAGAAAGCTCCGCTTCCTGAAGGCGGTCAGGGAGGTTGACGTCATCGACTTTTACGTCGTAAGGGATGGTGAGGTCTTCACCAACGGATACGAGTCTGTTGACCCTTTCGGTCAGTCACCACAAATAAAGGCGGGGTGGTCTGGGTCAGGAACGAAGGAATGCCCAGCGATGTGGTACAGGCCAAGATATAGCGGATCCTGAGGCTGGCCAGTCCGGCCCGCCCCTGCGTCGATGAGTGCCATGGCTGTTCCGATGCTACTCAAGGCCCCTGCGATGAGGTCTGGGGACTTCTGTGTGTTGTCCGCAATGACGACATCCGCTGCGGATGAGCTCGTTGCCGTCAGGCTTCTTGAAGCCAGAGGGTGTTGTTTCTACAGCCATGTGGGCCTCTTACGGTCTACTTATCCGGGGCGAGGAAAGGAAGGTAGTTCCGCGTCCACTCGATGGCTCTCGGCATGGCCGCGGCACCCAGCTATATAGATGGAGGGCGGTAGATGCTGCCCGAAGCCGTCCGGGATTAACTGGATGACGCCATGCAGGATGGGCACCAGCCCGACAAACGTCAAGATGCCCACCTGAAATGCGGTTCGGATGACAGTCTGCCAAGGGTACTTGGCGTGCGTTGTGGCCGCGGGCTGCCTGCCTCATGGTCGCCCATGCCGTAATTCCTGGCCCAAGGGTGACGGTAGCATCCAACCACCGGATCCATGCCGCCTCGAACGGCTGCAGTGGTTCCACGAATCTGACAAGGTCAACCAGCCGGTAACGGCGGACCATGTCACTCAGGGGCGGCCAAACTGACCTGCGTGAACTTCCGTGAGCGCAGGCCGCGCAAGACGAGCGCCAAGTACAGAATCAGACAGACACACATCTCCCTCGAAGCACTCGGGATCAGCGGAATCAAACGGGCAACTTCGGGTCAACATGAAGGCCGATAGCCGCTTTGGTATCCGAGGCTACGGAAAATCCTTTGTTCAGGGGTTTTACTGTCCCAACTGACTAGGACAGCCAATAGCCCAGGTAAAGTGCTGACCGGTCAACGTCACCGACGGCTTCAAGAGCAATTGCAAGGCGACGAGTGTTAATGGCGACTCCATAGACGTCAGTGTCGCGGGCATACCGATAGGCATCGTCAAGCTTGGTGAATGCCACGTTCTTGGGGATGGCACCCGCATAAAGTACCGGCTCCGCCAGGTAAACTTTCCGCGGCCGGAGGTAGTCCATCACGGTTGTCACGTAGGAGGACGCAAGCTGCTGTCCTCACGAACATCACGTTCTTGCTCCCGATAGTGCCGCTGAGCCTTGCGACGACTTGGGTTGTGAGTGCTTCCTCGACAAGGATGACGGCGAGCCGCGATTCGTAGCGCAGCTGATAGTCGCCGCTAGGTTGCAGATTCAGGTCCAGGGTCCCGGGTTCTTCAAGGACGATGGTAAGCAGGGGCGATAAGTCTGGCATGACGGTTCTCAGTGAGTCGAAGGCGCAGAGGACCCTAAGGGCGCGGATCCTGCGTACCTAATTGCGGTTCGACGGCACAGCGCTGACTCAGGGCGATTCGTGACGCTGGATGCACCGAAAAGGCGCGCGCGCTCGCGAATAGGCTCCCCGGCCTTGTATGGATTCTAGGAAGGCCACGCTCGCGTCCTGACAAGCGGGTGCTGCCTTGTGACTCGGGCACGTCAGTGGGTGGCCTTGCTTCTCCGCGTTGACGGAAAGAGCGCTCGGATTGTTGCGTCGACCGCGATTTTGGAAGCAGAACTATGGCGGCGGTAGTGGATAGTCCTAGCCACGAGGCGTCTTTGGACGCCCCTCGCTTGCCGGCCGGTGCGATCGCGCCGGAAACCCCTCGCGGGGATCGGTCGCCCCTAGCTGGCAAGCGCCGACGACCTATTGAACGGGAACGAACTCCACATCGGACTGCTTCGCTTCGAGAAGACCCAAAAGGTAAGAGCCGTATCCACTTTTGACTAGAGGTTCAGCGCGCTGACGTAATTCGTCATCGGTGAGGAAACCCGACCGCCAAGCTATTTCCTCCGGTGAACCGACCTTCAAACCCTGGCGGTTCTCAACGGTTCGAATGAAGTTGGACGCGTCGCTCAGGTCCTCGAAGGTCCCTGTATCCAGCCAAGCGGTACCCCTTCGCAAAACTTCGACCTGAAGTTTTCCGCGCTCCAGGTACGTCTTGTTGACGTCCGTGATCTCAAGCTCTCCGCGATCTGACGGTTTTAGGTTTCGCGCAATGTCTACCACCTCGTTGTCATAGAAGTAGAGCCCGGGCACGGCGTAGTTGCTCTTGGGGAACTCCGGCTTCTCCTCTAGCGAGATTGCACGGCTTTTTTGATCGAATTCGACCACGCCATAGGCTCTGGGGTCCTTTACCCAATACCCGAAAACTGCGCCGCCGTCGACGTCTGCGTATCGCCGCAGTTGAGTGCCCATGCCCTGGCCGTAGAAGATATTATCACCGAGGACCAAGGCCACAGTGTCGCCACCGATGTGGTCGGCGCCCAGGGTGAAAGCCTGCGCCAAACCATCCGGGGAAGGTTGCTGCACGTAAGTTAGGTTCACACCAAAGCGAGACCCATCGCCCAGAAGGCGCTGGAATTGCTCGCTGTCATGTGGAGTCGTGATAACGAGAATGTCGCGGATTCCGGCCAAAATCAGCGTCGACAAGGGGTAATAGATCATCGGTTTGTCATAGACAGGTACAAGCTGTTTGCTGATGCCGAGAGTGATCGGGTGCAAGCGCGATCCAGTTCCCCCAGCCAAGATGATTCCTCGCATGATCAGATCATCGCGTGTTCGTATGGACAACCGCAAACCCGTAAGGTTATGCGTCATGGGGCAGATACTCGTAACCGGCGGCGCCGGCTTCATTGGTTCAAACTTTGTTCACTTCCTCGTTGAAAGCACCGAACACTGTGTCACTGTGCTTGACAAGCTCACTTACGCAGGAAACCTCAAATCACTAGCTACTCTGCCGCAAGATCGCGTGGAGCTCGTCCAGGGCGACATCGCTGATGCACAGCTCGTTGACGGCCTAGTTCAGTCGCATGATGTGGTTGTGCACTATGCTGCTGAGTCGCACAACGACAATTCTCTCCATGATCCGCGCCCGTTCCTGGATACGAACATCATCGGCACCTACACGCTGATCGAAGCTGCCAGGAAGCACAATAAGCGTTTCCACCACATTTCAACCGACGAAGTCTACGGCGATCTTGAACTAGACGACCCCGAGCGCTTCACCGAGACCACCCCGTATAACCCGTCCAGCCCCTACTCGTCGACAAAGGCCGGTTCAGACCTTCTGGTCCGCGCATGGGTGCGTTCCTTTGGCCTCCAGGCGACAATAAGCAACTGCTCCAATAACTACGGTCCGTACCAGCATGTCGAGAAGTTCATACCCCGACAGATTACGAACGTCATCGATGGCCTTCGGCCCAAGCTCTACGGCAAGGGCGAAAACGTACGCGACTGGATCCATGCCAACGATCATTCCTCGGCCGTTTGGGCAATTATTGAGAAGGGCCGAATCGGTGAAACCTACCTCATCGGTGCCGACGGCGAAAAAAACAACAAAGACGTTGTGGAACTAATCCTCGAGCATATGGGTCAAAGCCCGGACGCTTATGACCACGTGATCGACCGCCCGGGCCATGACCTTCGCTACGCCATCGACTCCTCAAAACTACGTAAGGAATTGGGGTGGCGGCCGGAGTACTCCAACTTTGAGGCCGGCATTAAGAACACAATTGAGTGGTACCGAGACAACCAAGTCTGGTGGCGTCCACAAAAGGCAGAGACCGAAGCCAAGTACAAGAAGCAGGGCCAATAGAATGTCAATTGAGTTCTCGAAACAGCTAACCACCTCAGAGACGGCTATTCCCGGAGTGGTCCTTTTTGACCTCCCCGTGCACGGCGACAACCGCGGGTGGTTCAAGGAGAATTGGCAGCGGGAGAAGATGCTGGCCTTGGGCCTCCCGGACTTCAAGCCTGTCCAAAACAACGTGTCCTTCAACGAAAAGGCCGGAACAACCCGGGGAATCCACGCAGAGCCATGGGACAAGTTTATTTCCGTTGCCAGCGGCAGGATCTTTGGTGCATGGGTTGACCTCCGGCAGGGGCCAATGTTCGGGACCGTATTCACTGCGACGCTTGATCCAAGCCAAGCCATATTCATCCCCCGTGGTGTTGGCAACGCGTTCCAGACGCTGGAAGACAACACCGCCTACACCTACCTAGTCAATGATCACTGGAGCCCAGATGCGCAGGGGCAATATACATTCCTGAACCTGGCGGACGAGACGGCGGCCATCAACTGGCCCATACCGCTATCAGATGCCGAACTCTCAGACAAGGACAAGGCCCACCCTCGTTTGGCTGATGTGTATCCCATGGCACCCAAAAGGACGCTGATATTGGGTGCCAACGGCCAACTTGGTAAGGCGCTTCGGGAAGAATACAAGGACGACCCGTCCGCGGAGTTTGCTGGCAGAGCCGAATTTGATCTCAACTCCGAGGAGTCCTTCCAAACGCGTAACTGGAAGAACTACGACACGATTATCAATGCCGCCGCCTACACGGCCGTGGATGCCGCAGAGTCTATTGAAGGCCGAAAGTCCGCCTGGCAAACTAACGTTAGTGGCGTAGCGCGACTGGCGCGCCTCGCCGTCCAGCACGACCTAACCTTGGTGCACCTCTCGTCCGACTACGTGTTTGACGGGACGAAAGAAATGCATTTTGAAGACGAAGAATTCTCTCCGCTTGGCGTGTACGGACAGACAAAAGCCGCGGGGGACGCGGTTGTGAGCATTGTCCCCAGGCACTACATCATCCGCACGAGTTGGGTTATTGGGGACGGTGAGAATTTTGTCGATACCATGGTCAAGCTCGCCGCCGCTGGAGTTAAACCTACAGTGGTTAACGACCAAATCGGACGGCTCACCTTCGCAGTGGATATAGCCGAATCCATCAAACATCTGCTCCAATCAGGAGCCGGGTATGGCACCTACAATCTCAGCAGCCAAGGCACACCGCAGTCATGGGCAGACATCGCCGGGGACGTTTTCGAGCTAGCCGGAAGCTCAAGAGAACACGTGAGCGGTGTGAGCACCGAGGATTACTTCCGAGGAAAATCTGCGGCTCCAAGACCTATGAATAGTGTGCTTGACCTAACCAAAATAATGAACAGTGGTTTCGTGCCTGCGTCACAATCCCTTCGGTTGAGACACACGTTCATTCCCGAAAACTCTCCCTTCAATGCCCCTAGCCTGGCCCGCATCACTGTGGCCGAAGGTTGGCACGAGTTAGACTAGGGGTGAGCCTCGGTCATCCGCTCCGAACACTCTAAGTTCGGAGAACTCCCCGTGACCGTGTTCGTCAAATACTCGGACTGGACGACCTATCCAGGATTGATTATTCCGTCCCTGCCGGAGATACCCAGGCCAGTCGAAGAATCAACTGCAGCGCGTGGAGACCTCGAAGGCTGTGACGGGCGAGCAGCTTCCGACCAACTGCGTCAGCCCTCCATTCGCCGGTTAGTGGGCTCTGCTGCGCTGACGATCCCTTACGTTGACGCCCTGGCAGCCCGGATGCTCGGCATCGATGAACACCGCTCATCGTTCTGTGGGATTCTTCCGCGACCCGGCCACCAAGGCCTGGAAACGCTACGAACCCTGGATGACCACTTCGTTGATCTGGACACCGGCCACGTCCTCGGAATCGTGGACGGCCGCGACAGCGAAAGGCGTCGGGGACTCGCTGTTCGCCCGGCCGCTGCAGTGGCGCCTGGGCGTGCGGGTCGTGGCAATCGACCCGTCAGCGGAGTTCCGCAAGGCGCTGCCGATGTGGCGACCACGCACGCCGGTCTGGGTCGATGCGTTCCACCTGCTCAAGCTCGGCAACGACATGCTCACGGAGGTCCGGCAACGGCTCACCCAGCAGGTTCATGGCCGGCAGGGGACGCTCCATCGATCCGGTCTGGGCCAACCGACGGCTGCTGCTGCGGGGCGGGCACGCACTCTCAGCCCGGGCACGAAACAGACTCAGCGCGGTGTTCGCCACCGGCAAGTTGTAGGCTGTCTGACTGCTCAAAGAGCAGCTCCGGACGCTGCTCACCACAGGATCCCTCGCGACGCGGCTGCCGCGAAAGACCGCCTGCAGACCCTCGTAAAACAAGCCTCCCAGCCGGAAGCCAACAGAGTCTTGCGAACAGTCTGCCGCTGGTGGAAAGAGATAGAAGTCCTCATTGTCCACCGGCGCGACAACCGCGAAATTGGAAGCCAACAACACCACGATCAAGCACGCAAAAGGACAGGCCGGGGATTCAGCAAAGCAATCAACTACAAAACGCGTATCCTGTTGCCCAGTGCCGCCAGAACAGTGGCATGAATGTCCATCATGGCAGAACATTCACCACGAACCGTGAAGAGCCGGTTATTGGGCATCTTCGTGCGTATTAACGGATGAAGAGGGCTTCTAAAGGCTGCGACGGGGCTTGGCAGGAATACCGGCGTACAAGGTATTCGGCATACAATCACCTACCACAACAGAACCTGCAGCTACGACACATCCAGCGCCAACTGAGACGCCCGGCAAGATGGTGGCCCTCGCACCGATCCAGCAGCCTCGCCCGACAAGTATAGGGCCGGAGGTGGGCGGGCCTCCGCGCCGCTCGGCCGGCCCAATATCGTGGCTGCTTGTAACGAATAGCACCTGAGGGCCTATGAGACAATCCGAATCAATCGTTATCTTTGCAGCATTGTCAAAGGTGACACCGTAATTGATCCAGCAGTTGTCACCGATGGATATGTTCGTTCCCCCAAACCAGCACTTACCCTGGATCTTGGTGCCAAGGCCAATTTCAATGCCTGACAGCCTAAGCAGAAATTTACGAAAGGCTGAAATACCAAAGGCACCTGAAGCAGCAACGTTAACTGTTGCGTCATGTACAGTCCTGTGCAAGTCAGTGCGAAAACCCACGAGTCAACCCGTTCCGGCGGAAAGCCATAGATCACATGCTTGAAAACCCTCAGTGTTCAGTTCCTGGTTTGCCGCCGTGCCATTTGTTCAGAAAAGCTCCTGGCGTCTCGCAAATTCGACAGCGGCGGCGCATCGGGGTTTGTGGAGTATTCGCGCGCGCTGCGGCTCCGCCCGCGAGAGGAAGTGTTACTCTTGGACGCACGGCCGACGCCTGCAGGATGCGAAGTATAGGAGTAGTAACTGTGGGCGTACGCATCCGGCCCCTTGATAGGTAGGCGGTTTAGGATGACGCCAAGTATATTGGCACCCACCATCTCCATCGCGATAAAGGATTTCTTCAGCTCTGTAATCTTTACTTGCTGTGAGCTAATAACTATGACAACGCCGCCGACGTACTGGGCCAAAACGGCAGCATCCGTCACAGGAAGTAACGGCGGACTGTCGATGATGACAGTGTCGAAGACGCTTTCAAGCTTCTCAATAAGGGAACGCATCTGCTCAGACCCAAGAAGTTCACTTGGATTAGGGGGAATCTGGCCGGAAGTTAGGACGTAGAGATTGTCATCACCCCAAGGTTGAAGCAAGTCATTTACCTCAGCGGCACCGACAAGGGCTGTGGTGAGACCGGCGTTTCTATCAAGTCCCAAATAATCGTGGACCATTGGCCTGCGGAGATCAGCATCGACGAGGCAGACAGTTTGCCCTGCCTGAGATAAGGCAATCGCCAGATTTGTCGCAGTTGTGCTCTTTCCCTCACCCGGAACGGACGACGTAAGCAAAACGGTCTTTGCCTTGCCGGCAACGTTCGCAAACTGCAGGTTGGTTCTAATTTGCCTGAACGACTCCGCCCTCGGACTCTGATGCTCTGCTTGAGTTAGAAGAGGGCGCTTGGAGGACTCCGAATCCATTGCAATACCACCAAGCACTGAGGCATCAGTAACTTGTCGAACCTCGGCGTCTCCGCGGACACGTGTATCGAGCAGACTACGAACAAAGGCAGAGCCGACCCCAATGACCAAACCACCCAATAGACCGAGAAGGATGTTTACCCGCGTATTGGGCGCCGATGGGGACTGTGGTGCTGCTGCGGGGGCAATTACAGATAGCCGAACGGGAGACGTTCCTCCCTTTTCTGGCTTCTCGAGATTATCAACGACCTGAATGAGACTACTTGCCACGCCTTGTGCAATGGCTGCGGCCTGTACGGGCGACGAGTCGGATACAGAAATATTGATAAGCACGGTATTCAGGTCAGCGCTTGGTACCACCCGCTGGGAAAGCTCATTTGCTGTAATCTGCAGACCTAGCCGGTCAATAACAGGCTGCAGAACGATCGGACTCTTGACCGTCTTAACGTATGACTGAACTCTAGCTTGGCTAAAAGTATTGCCTTGCTGAAGCTCACTTACAGTTCCTGAACCTTGAATGGCGACAAAGAGCTGAGTGTCAGCCGTGTAGGTAGGTTTTATGAGGAGCGCCGCAGCTCCGCCGCCTAACAAGCCTAGAAGGCAGCAAAGGACGACGAGCATCCAGCCGCGGCGCAATACGCGCAAGTAGTCGTGCAGGTCCAAATCCTGATCCCCCCGGGTTGGCAGCTCAGTAGGACTGCTGCCTATGTGCTGATAAGTGCTCCGCGTTCGCTCCATGTTACAGGGACGTACAGGCAGAGCCTGAACTTTCGTCAATCGTTGTTACATTGCGGTGGGCATACATGAATGATGCCTTAGATTCCGTCTCCTAGAGGCCGCCCGCCATGCGATCACATCCCGTTCTCGCCCGCTCCCTGGTTCGGCTCAATGCGACGACGAGGACAGCACGGCTTCCCAGGAATGACGGCAGTCAATCTCGCGGGACTGGGCCGTCCAGAGCCCAGTGCCGTCCGTGTTCTGGCTAACCCTGAGAATTGCCGCTACCAAGCCCTCGTAATCACCGCTTTCCGCCATAGCCTGCGGTTGAAGGCTCTCATGCATCGCGCCGCCTGAGAAGGCGACGACACGAACGCCCATGGTCAGCGCCAGTTGAACGGTCCCACTTTCAGTAACAGCTTCATAAGGAGCAACAACAATGTCTGTCCATGCCAAAGCCTCAGCCAACTCCTCATCATCCACCCACTCATCTCTAGAGAGATCCTGGACCACCAGCGAGGTCGTGGTTGGAACTGCTCCAACTGAAGGGCGCACCAGCATACGCAGCGTCGCAGGGACAGGGAGTTTATCGAGGGCAGAGATAAGCTTGTCAAGGTCTCGGAACTTATCAGGCTCAAGACGTCCCATGATTAGAAGACGAACGCTCTTTCCGTTGATGTCCTGGCGGGTGTGTTCGACGCCGACACGAGATTTCCAAACTGCATAAGGTGGATGGGTGACGACTTGAGCATCCGGGGCGCCGAAGCGAGACAAGGACTGCCGAAGTGATTCCGAGTGCACGACAGGGCGTGCCCTGTTCAGGAACCAGGTTTCCAAGAACCGACGAGTGCCTGTTGGCCAACGGCTTGGCTCAGGATTATGTACAACGTAGATCACCGAACCCGGTCTTAGGAATGAGACGGCGCCTAACACCACGCGTTGGTAAGTTCTCGCCCACACGACTACAACGGGCCGCCGGGCCGACATGGTGAACGCCAGCCTCAGAATGGTCAAGGCTTCGTGGAAGATGGTCGATAGTCCGGCACGATCGAATCGCGGTCGCAGTGAGAGCCCAGTCCGGCCTAGTCTATGATCCTTGGGGCAAATGAACTGTGCTGCTATTCCGCCGTTGCTGAGTACCGCATACAACTCCTCGCCGTAAGGGTTGGAGGCATCGCTGTCAAAGATAAACACCCGCTTGCCAATACTCAAGAGCCTAACCCCTCAATCTTGCTATTCTCTCTGCCGAGATACGCGGTAACTTCCGCATACCATAGGCCGGATCTATCTGCAATCTGCCTCGCAGCAGCACGGCATTCGTCATCAAACTCCTGAGTGCTGATCGCCGCAACGTCCGTCAAGGCCGCAACAGCCGAAGCAGCACTACCCGCTTGAAAAGTCCTAATTCCCCGATTCGTTGGGGAAAGGTACGGCATTAAACCTACTCGAGACGCAACGACAAAAACGCCTCTGGACATAGCTTCTTGGGCAGACAGACAAGCCGCCTCACCGTAAATAGACGGAACAACGAATATGTCGCCTGGGTTCAGCCACTCCGGCCCACGGAACCCCTCGACGAGCCAAGGTTTCAAGGAAATTTTCAGTGACTCAACATAAGCAAGGTCATTCTCCAGCGCATTCCCGAGCGCTACCTCGCATCGATATCCAAGTGCACTCATCTGGCGGAAAATATCAGGCAGAACATGGAGGCCCTTTGATTTATCCGGCCGAGCAAAACACTTGATCGCCATTTGGCGCAGAGGTCCTGACGGAAGTGTGCTGGATTCAAGCAACGGGGTCGCCAACCAACTGGGCATAAACGCGTCGCCACGAAGACAACGAAGCCCGGGTTCTACAGTAATAGCGTCGTCGAATTGGGCCAATATCCTCTTCAGGACCTGCTCACGAAGCCTCGATTTCGGATAGTTATGCAGAATGGCAACAGTCCGACACTGAACACCGGAAGCTCTGAGTCGACGCGCCAGCCGAATTGTATAGAGATGGCTCGCATTTGCGTTTGAAACGAGCACGACGTTCCGCCCTGACGCAAATTGTGGGACCTGGTCCATATTGCAAACAGAAACCTGTTCGGGCACGCGTATGCTAGCGCGTCCTCTCGGCGGCATGGCCAACAACAAGTCTGCACTTCCAGCGCTAAGTCCACGGACTAACTCTTCGAGGACGACTTGCCCCCCGCCCCTAACCTCATAGGGATCAATAAGTACTATCAACTTTCCCCCCTTGAACACTGTTGTAGGCGAGCCGAGCCGCACGACCCGTGAGCATCCTCTTCGCCTGACGCCGCAACATTGCCAGCATGTAGCGACCAATTAGAGCGAAAAACGGCAGTCCCTTCCGCCCGGCTATGGCATCGTGGTTTCGCCGACTTGTAATCCAGTAGTTCCAGGTGAGCCAAGGGTTATGCGTGTAGAGCACCACGTCCAAGGGCGAATTCCGAATCGGGCCCCTAGCCGAGAGCCGCTTGAACAATTCAAGGTCTTGTGCACGTACAAACCTCGTGTCATACAAGCCCACGTCCTCTAAGGCAGACCGACGAATTACTGAACCGGTATGGCACACTGCCATCGTCGATTGAAGAAATTCATTCGCAATCTCCTCGGGGGTCACGGGATATCTATGATGCCGCCAGAAGGCGCCACCCTCCGTAACAGCAATGCATTGACCACTTGCGGCTACCAGATCTGGTTCAGACTCTAGTAGCGTCAAAGGAATGTCGATTCTTCCCGGCAGGGCAACATCGTCTGCATCCTGTATTGCGATATATGATCCATTCGAACTACTAATGCCAAGGTTCCGTGAAGCACCGCGCCCCAGCGAGTGCGCATTCTCCAGCAGACGCACGCGCGAATCATCAAACGCGAGCACTTCTGCGCCCGTAGCATCGTTCGAACCGTCATTGACCACGATAATCTCGTCGTCACGGCCCAAGACCCTAAGTAGGCTAGCAATGCATGCACCTATTCGATTTTCCTCATTTCGCGCGGCAACAATAACACTAACGCGGACCTTCATTTGTAATTTTCCTTTCAGAAAAAACATAAAACGCCAAGAGTAGATATAACGGCCAAAAGCGAAGATCACTGGCCGGAGAAAACATGAGATCCCAGATCACTCGCAGGCTAATAAAAGTTCCGAGCAGGGTTAGGTTAGTTGGCATCCAAATTCCACGGATTGCGGTAGAGACAAATAACCAGGCAGCGGCGATCGCTATGAGCAAACCAACGATGCCTAAGTGAAACCAAAGATCGGCAGCGAGTGAGTGAAGCTCGGCACCACGTAGAACATTCTGAACCACATAATTCGAATTCGGATCCCTGCTCACCTGTGCAAATGAGTCGCGAATAGTCGCGGCTTGTTCAGCTGAAACGCTCTCCGAGATGACAAATCGCAATGGATCCTGAAAGACCAAAGACAAGTTCCCCCCAGACTCTGGTCTAGCCGACCGCAATATAGACAACGGCCCAAACTCAGTCTGCGCGAGCATGGTTTGCTTTATGGACGCGCCAAACACCCCGGTAATAGCTAGTTGGAATGCGGCTGTGGCCGCGGTCACCGAACCAATGATCGCCAATGCGGTTCTATGGCTCCTTGTTCTGCCCCCCCTGGCCAGGAGGTCCACAGCTACAGCTATCGCCAGCATTGCGATAATTCCCCGAGTCCCATTCAATGCCGAGACCAAGACCAGAAATACTAATACGGGCAACTTCCAGGCGTAGGACTTTCTATAAACCGCGATTATAGCCCCAACAGTCACCCAAACGGACAATGCGTACTTCCAGTCGTTTCCCTGACTAGATCTCGAAATCCAATCGAAGATCATTGGTGCAGGTATGGCGAGAAGCACCGCATTTCGGAGTCCGACATATTGCGCGGACCACTCGAGCGCTACAACTGAAAGTAACAAACCGATAGGTCGAATTAACCAATCCCAAGAAGGAACAGTTCCGGCGGAACCGCCGGCTAGGAAATTGCCAAGAGGCGCACCCACTAGAATAAACCCTGCAAGGAGTGCCACAATTCTAAACACGCGTGCACGGCGTAGCACGAAAATCATGACCGGAAACATAAGGAGCCATACCAACGCTGAACCCGTCAGAACGCTGATGCCGGGCAGGGGCAGCAGGGTAATACCTGCGACGGCTACGGCCACATATCTTGCCAGGATCTTCGACGGAGATTTGTCCGCATTCAGTGAACTGCCGGCTACCCGATCAGACAAAGCCATGGCGCATCACACGGTCTTTCTCAGTAGAAGCCACGCTCCGGGAACAACTTGACAGCATAGAATCGCTATCGCCGTAGCCAGAGCTGGACCGCCAGAACCCACGATCGGAATAAACGCAAAACTGAGCGCGAACTTGGAAATGAACATAACTATCAACAGCATAGATTGAACTCGCAACGCCTGACCCTGCATCATCGACATACCAAGTGGAAGCTGAATTGACTGAACGACGAATGCTGCTGCAAGACATAAAAGAAGCGTAGTAGGAAGCTCAATCCTATTAGCTGCGAGGAGGTGAACAAACCAAGGACTAACAAGGTAGAGAAGGCCGCTGACAACCAATGCGGCCACGCCAAAGCTTGCGGTCATTGACCATGGACGAGTGGCCTCACCACGAAAGCGGCGCTTGGCAAATATTGGCCACAACGATAATCCGGTAGCAGACAGAAGGGCCAGCGCAGGCGAGAACATCTGCGCGGCAAGGGAATATGAAGCTACATCGTCCGTTGTTCCCACCTGGTTTAGAATCAAGCGATCAGTGGATAAGGCGAGGGGGTTGGCCACCAATATAATCATCATTGGCCATGCGGCGGAAAATAGCTTTTCTTCCATGCTGTCAATCAGCGGGCGGCGATACAGCCTCACACTGAATGGCAGCCGAACCGATCTAACGCCGAAAACAGCGCCTAAGAAGCACATTGCTAGCAGAGCAATGGAGGGTGCCACTGGAACAAGCTCCGTGCTTTGCACATTCACAACTGTTGCAACGCACACGAGCGCGGTAATAGGCTGAACCAACTGAATAAATATCCATGTACTGGTCCGCCCAGACCCGATCAGAAGCTTTGATAATATCGAAAACGGAATTGTGAGGCAGTAGATAACGAGAGTCAGCATTAGAATTGCGCCCGGTATATCCAGCCAATACAGCTTGCTAGCCGCTGACCAGATGAGACCGGCAATGGCAAAGCACAAACATGCCGCCGTCGGTATCGCGGTTACACGGAGCGAATGCGCGAGGCGTCTTCTCAGTTCCTGACGAGCAGGCCGGCGGCTGCGCAGAGGATTCCCCGGTGACCTCTCCTCTGAGACAGCGTATTCTGCTGCCCAGTTTGTCGCGGCCCCCCCATAACCGAGATCCAGAAACGCAAGAAGCGGAAGAAGGCTAGCTACTAAAGTGTAGCCAGCGTAGTCCTCAACTGAGGCCCTTTGGATGAGAATCCCGGCCGTCAGAAGACTGCATGCGATAGAAACAGGATAAGTAAGTAAACGCGCGGCCAAAGGAGCCGCAAGATGGCGGGCGCCCATCCAGGATTTGCCGGATGCTGTCACTTGCCAGCGGCATGCGTCGCTGCCGCCCTCCGACCAACGGATAGAGCTCGTTTCAGCCTTAGGGCGATTTTGAGCAGTCTAACGGCGAGTGCGACCGTTACGCCTGCAAATCTTCCGTTGTATCTTCGGTGAAGACGAACGCGGGCATCAAGGGAGTAGTTGAGAGCTTTAGGAGACTTACCCTTATGACCTTGGCTACCATGGTGAACTACGCTAATCTCATCATCAAAGAAGAGCTTGGAAGAATTTTTTAAACGGAAACACAAGTCTGCTTCCTCGCCGTAAAGAAAAAACTCCTCATCGAAACCCCCCGCGAAGTCAAGCAGCACGCTGGATATCGAGAAGACAGCACCCCTTAGATAGTGAAGGGCATCTTTTCGCCTTTGATGACGTGCCGGGTAACCGAACATATCTAGTACCTCTTGCGACACAGTACGCATGAAAAGCGAGTCGCATTGAGTCTGTTGGCTCCCATCCGCATTTACCAACTTGGGGGCCCAGATTGTTTCCGCCGATAACGTACTTATTCGACGCAAAATCTCGCGGAAAAGCATCGCATCAATATCAATATCAGGGTTCAGCAAAAGGATGCGGTCAAAGTCGTAACGACTCCGGACTGCATTGACTGCAGCACCAAAACCGATATTCCCGTGAGGCGATGAAACATAATCCACATGGCCACTATGTTCAAGCGCGAGCGACTTGTTGTCCCAGATAACTACTCGTGTTTTGTCGCGGTCACCCTTAGCTTGTCCATTCAGCAACTCCTCAAAGCGTCTTATCGTGTCGGTGGCCTCTGCTATGTCGGCATAAGTGATGACGAGTACGAGTAAGCCAACTCTTCCCATGTGTTCATCATGCATGTTGGATCTCCGGGTTCATACTTGTGCCGTACGTTTTATCCCACACTTCGTCGAAGACTTTTTCTAAGGTCGCTGAAAAGGTGCCCATGTTGAACCAGCGCGCGACATCGAGAACTTGCTCGCTTGATATTTCAGAAGCCCTGCGCACTGCCGCGAGTACCGAGTCCTTATCGTGGGAATCGAGCCAGACGCCGATCCCCAGCAGCTCTATATCCAGCGGCATCCAGTCGTTTCTAGTCATCACAACGGGACGACCAAGAGCCAATGCATCCGAAAATTCCGTCAGACCAGAAAGCATCGAAGCGTTTAGGAGAGGAATTATCACCACCTGAGACTCGGCCATCAAGGCCATGACTTCTGGATAGGATGGTCGGCCGAGGCGCTCACTATGCTGACCGTCGCGGAACGTCGCAGCAACCTCACCGTCGAGAATGGAACCGTTCAGGCGACCAGAACGGGCGAGCTCTCTCAGGGATGTGTAATCTCGGTTAGTCTTACCTGCCGCAATGAAGTCTGCCCGCTCGCCAGGCTGGGCAACGTTATAGTGGGCCCACGAAAGGTCAGGGCCCCAACCAACGACCGTGATTGCATTCGCACGCACACCATCTGACTCCATGCGTTGCTTTATACGATCGCTGAAGACAAGGAGCGCATCGGCGGACAAAAGACACCATTTGGCCCACCTCGAAATGGGATAGCTGTGGACCAATACAACATACGGGCTGCGTATTAGCCTCAGCCGCTTCAACAGTCCTACGACGGTTCCGGTTTTGGGATTGGCAGCGTAGACCAGACTGCCCTTGTTCACGCCAAATAAAGCCCATGCGGCTTGTAGAGGGTCGCCAACCAAACGTTCGATCTGACCAACCAGAAGTCGGAGGTTTTTATGCTTCTCACCTAAATGGTTGATGCAGACGTCGGTAACGGAGGTTTGCCAATTCTCTGACAGATTCCAAAGTCCCCATAAGTGCTGAGAGGGATACAGATCACTCTGAATGAGGCGCCTTGCCTCTTTCATTCGGTAGCTGTTGACTAATACAACGCGCTTTTCGGATACGTCGGTTCGAAGTTTCCTAAATGTGATTTTCATAGGTCTCCGTCCTTTTTTGATCCATTCCCAGATCCAGCCCCATCCACTTTGCAAGGCCCTGTCTAAATACACCGGAATCAAATCTCATCGCATAGTCTGAGCATTTCTCCGATGAAAGGGACTCGACGCGGCGCAAAACCGTTTCCATTTCATCCGGATCCTCGAAATCGGATAAGCGCCAGCCTGAGACACCGTCTACTACCGTCTCTGCAACGCCGCCGGTCATTGGTCCAATAACAGGGGTGCCGACAGCCATGGCTTCGACGGGCATGATCCCAAAGTCCTCGATTGCGGGAAACACGAGAGCCAAAGCCCGTTGATAGAGGGCATATAGCATGGCATCACTTACTTTGCCAACGAAAGTTACGGAAGTGTCCGCCGCCTCGGCCTGGAGTTTGAGCTTCGCGGCCTCAGGACCTGATCCGGCAATAACCACAGGAATACCGACTTTTGCGCCGAATTTGATCACTTGATCCAAGCGTTTATAGGCCACCAGACGGGACGCTCCAAGCACAAATGTCTTAGGCAAGTTTTGGAACACCTGCGTTTCGTCAGGTGACAGTCGATGAGACCAGTCGCCTACCGCTGCAATGGCATTGACCTGGACGGGTGGATACAGGACGGCAGAATCTCTGTCCCAGCATTCGCGAATACGGTCTCGGACGAAATTACTATTTGCGGCCAAATCTCCGGAAAAGCGGGATGCAGCTAGATCCTGACGCCTCAGATATGGCGCCACAACCCTTGCAAGGCGACTATGGCCCCGAGGGTCCATCTCTGGCGTCCAGATGTACCTGGCAGGGGTATGAATATAGGAAAATTTCGGAATCTCCGGCTGATCCCGGAGCCGAGCATGGTGAGCAAATAGATGAGAGCTAACAAGCATCCAGTCGTATCGTTTGTTAGCCCGCATTCGAGACCATGTCGGACTCATAAAGGGCATCGATAAAGCTTTGCGACCGCGGAGCGGTGTCTTAGCCAGCCAGGATTCATTTACGGGGGCAGCGAAGTTGTCCGTGGTTGATTCCGCCCATAGGCACCGAATCTCCGAATTCGGCAACGCAAGAGCCATTGCTTCTACAACTTTTTCTGACCCGCCAGATGACGCGAGCCACTCATGGACAATTAACCCACCCACTATATTTCCCCCCGTTGTTTGAGCAAGGCTCATGATCATATTCCGAGTCTCGGGGATGGCGGATCCCTACCGAGAGCATGCACACCTTCCGGACGGATCATTTCGAGACAAACGAAGCGAGTCGCGTCTCCGGCCACACTTCGTTTACTCAAGTTTGCGCGACCTACGGTAGTCGCGCAAATCTCACGTTACGTTGATGGGTGACGCGAGTAGGGTCAGCCTGACTTTGAGTCACCGGCGTCGACTCTTGGATTTTAACAACCGTGACTTGCTGTTCATCACGGTCTATGCTATGACCCCTGCTAAGATCTCCGCTATTGCTCCTGGTCCAGATGTACATTGGCACATTCAAGGTTTCACGCAAATGCTACCGAGGCCACGAGTCATGATTGTCATGGTGTCGGCGACAGGGGCTACACCGAGTAGCATTCACTACATTGAGAACCGCATAGCTGTGCAAGGAGTAGAAGTGGGGACACTGCACCAAGCGGAAGCGAATGTGCTGCGCGACAAAGTTTCGTGGCGACGTACGTTCTCTCGTCGCCTTAGACTTATAGACGCCGGCGTAGTCGCGTGGGCGGTGACCGGCGCGTTTGGAGTTCGGTTCGGCTTCGACGACATCGGAAGTAGCGAATTTCTCGATGATCAGTACATAGCTTTGTCGTTGATTCTTGCCGTGGCCTGGTGGTTGATGTTGGAATTATGGGGCACTCGGGAATCTGTAATCCTCGGATCTGGCACCGATGAGTACAAACGTGTACTGGCAGCATCAGCGTGGCTTTTTGGATTCGTTGCAGTCCTTTCCTACGCCTTTCGCTTTGAGACGGCACGTGGTTTCGTGGGCTTGGCGTTCCCCGCCGGAGTCCTTGGCCTGTTAGCCGCCCGATGGCTGGTGCGTCAGCATCTGAGCATGGCCAGACGGCGAGGTCTGAGTACATCACGCGTCCTAATTGTCGGTGGACCTCACTCGGCCCTGCATTTGGTCCAGTCGTTGCGAAGTGTTCCCGACGCAGGCTACTTACCAGTGGCTGTTCACCTGCCCGGAGCGAACGCAGATGAGCGCGTAGCTTTGTCGGTGCCTGTGATAGGCGTGGACAGCGATTTTGACTCGATTCTGGCTGCAATCCTTGACACGCGAGTCGACGCAGTGGCTATTTCGGCCGGCGTGAACATGCATCCCAAGGATCTCCGCCGTTTGGGATGGGAACTCTCGGCTCGAGATATCGGAATGATTCTGGCGCCCGCACTCACGGACGTCGCCGGGCCACGGATACACACTCAGCCCGTGGCAGGTCTACCTCTTATACATGTATCTACACCCAAGCTGACTGGGGGTAAGAAGGTCGCTAAACGTACCTTTGATATCACGCTCGCCGGCCTGCTAGTACTAGCGCTTGCGCCAGTGTTTCTCCTCGTCGGAGCCCTAGTGAAGTTCACTAGTGAAGGCCCAGTCTTCTATCGTCAGAGAAGAGTTGGGCTTAGGGGCTCCACCTTCAATATGTTGAAGTTCCGCTCAATGCGAGTGAACGCCGATTCGGAATTGCTTGCTCTCTTGGAGGCACAGGGTTCCGCTAACACCCCCTTGTTCAAGATAGAAAACGATCCGAGAATCACAGGCATCGGCCGGATTCTCCGGAAGTTCTCCCTGGACGAACTGCCTCAGCTCTTCAACGTTTTGGGTGGCAGCATGAGCCTCGTTGGCCCTCGTCCTCAACGCGATGGAGAAGTCGCACTCTACGACGATGCCGCCCAGCGTCGCCTCTACGTGAGTCCCGGCATGAGCGGACTGTGGCAGGTCAGCGGTCGATCAAATTTGTCGTGGGACGAGAGCATCCGCCTCGACCTCTATTACGTGGAGAACTGGTCTCTTATGGGTGACGTGGTCATCCTGTTCCGAACGTTCAGGGCAGTGTTCGCCAGTACTGGTGCAATTTAGCGCCGACACCAACAGTTCGGTACATTTTCGATTAGGAAGGCTAGTTTTCATGCGTGTATCAGTAATAGGGTGCGGCTATTTAGGTGCCGTGCATGCGGCATGTATGGCCAACCTTGGGCATGAAGTCGTGGGAATCGATGTAGACGAAGCAAAGATATATGAACTGTCTGCGGCAAGGGCCCCTTTTTACGAGCCCGGACTTGACAGCTTGCTTTCTGAGGTACAAGAAACCGGACGCCTGTCGTTCACTACACATATGGCATCAGCGGCCGGCAGCGACGTTCACTTCGTTTGTGTTGGAACGCCCCAAAAGAAGGGCGAAAATGGCGCAGACATGTCGTACGTCGACGCGGCAATTAGAAGCTTAATGCCCTATCTGACGCCTGGTGACTTAGTCGTTGGCAAATCGACGGTACCCGTCGGCACAGCCGCCCGGCTCGCGAGTCTGATCAACGCTTCTCACCCCGAGGTCCACCTCGTTTGGAACCCCGAGTTCCTCCGGGAAGGGCACGCTGTATCTGACACACTTAACCCGGACCGATTCGTGTATGGCGTTACGGGCGGATCTGAAGACCACCCCGCCGTGGCGACGCTGGACGAGGTGTACACCTCGCCACTTTCCAATGGAACGCCAAGGCTGGTCATGGATTTACCGACCGCGGAGCTGGTAAAGACAGCCGCCAATTCCTTCCTTGCTACAAAAATTTCCTTCATCAACGCCATGGCTGAACTAAGTGATGCGGCCGGAGCAGACGTAACACGCCTCGCTGATGCGATCGGCATGGACGACAGAATCGGACGCAAGTTCCTCGACGCCGGGATCGGCTTCGGTGGAGGTTGTCTGCCGAAGGATATACGTGCTTTTATGGCCCGGGCCGGTGAACTTGGGGCAGACCAAGCTCTGACGTTCCTTCGGGAGGTTGACGCCATAAACATGCGGCGACGCACCCGTGTTGTTGAGCTAACGCGCGAGCTGTGCGGCAACACTCTTCTTGGAAAACGGATCACGGTCCTGGGAGCTGCATTCAAGCCCGAAAGCGACGACGTCCGCGACTCACCCGCGTTGAGCATCGCGGCCCAGCTCCAGCTGCAAGGCGCCGTTGTCACTGTCACAGATCCTAAAGCCCTGGACAACGCGGCCCTTAGATTCCCGGAACTTCAGTATGTTGAGGACACCGAGGAAGCCGTGGCTTACGCGGACGCAATTCTCCTTCTGACTGAATGGCAGGAGTATCGCGGGCTTGATCCGCATCTGCTAAAAGAAATGGTGGCATCGCCTAGGATTCTGGATGGCCGCAATGTGCTTGACTCTGCCAAGTGGCGCGCCGCTGGGTGGCAGTATCGTGGACTCGGACGGCCGTAGATAGTGCGTAATAGGGAAATCAATGCTGTCGAAAAGCGCGACAGCCACCGTCACCCCCCGCAAGCATTTTATCGTCGGCGCTTAGTATTGGTGGGACTCTGGACAGCCGCGTTCGCGATATTCATGCTCGGCTGCATGGTATGGGTGGGTTCCAAAGCGGCCACAGTCAGGTCTGAGCTTCAAGCCGCAACAGCCCTGTTACCGACTCTAAAAACTCAGCTTTCTGCTAACGACGCCCTCGGCGCCGCCGGCACCGTCGATGCGCTAGTGCAGCACACCGGAATGGCCCGCGATGAAGCAAACGATCCACTCTGGAAAGCAGCCTCAATCGTTCCATGGCTTGGGCCAAATCTTCAAGCGACAAACGAAATAGCCATGTCCGCGGACGACGTGGCCCGACTTGGTGCGCTCCCGTTAGTTAAGGCGTATGCGTCTTTGAATTGGAGTGCCTTGAGCCCGGGTCCCGAAGGCATGGATCTGGGTCCGTTGAAATCTGCGGCCCCCCAAGTGGAAGCAGCGGCTCATGCCGTGAGAGAGACTTCGAAACGTCTTGAGGCGCTCGACACCACCGAGTTGGTCCCCCAGATCGCGGAACCTCTGGTTTCCGTTCGACAAGAACTTGCTGGGCTGAGTCAGAGTCTCGATTCTGCGGCGGACGCAGCGACACTCGCGCCAAAAATGCTGGGCGCCGATGCTCCCAGACGCTACCTTCTTCTCATACAGAACAGTGCGGAATCTAGGGCGACAGGTGGCATTCCGGGTGCCCTGGCTGTGCTCCAAGTAGACAGTGGGAAACTGACACTCGAATCGCAGAAAAGTGCTGGCGACTTGGGGACGTTCATACCGCCCATAGAAACGGACCCTGAACAGCAAGCAATCTTCTCCGGTCGCTTGGGAAAGTTCGTTCAGGACGTGAACCTCACGCCGGACTTCGCAACGGCAGCCAGCACAGCCCGGGCTATGTGGCAAAAAAGCACTGGGGAGGAGCTCGATGGCGTCTTGGCGCTTGACCCCGTTGCGTTAAGCTATATCTTGGAGTCCACCGGTCCAATCGCAATAAAGGATCCGAGTCTTCAGCGGATTGCCTCCGGCTTGCCGCCCCAACTCACACCCACCAATGTGGTACAGACTCTGTTGTCAGATTCCTACGCCAAAATCAGTGACCCAAAACTTCAGG
The DNA here is from genome assembly GCA_050627125.1 of Arthrobacter sp. 21a14. Taxonomy (GTDB): domain Bacteria; phylum Actinomycetota; class Actinomycetes; order Actinomycetales; family Micrococcaceae; genus Arthrobacter. The sequence goes on from CP192487.1 coordinate 4,714,087, forward strand.
ACGCCTACTTTGCCGGGGCCGCCAAAGAAATTTTTGGCGCCTTGTCCTCTGGAAAAACAGATCCCAAGAAGCTTATGTACGCCATTTCCAGAGGCATCGAGGATCGGCGCGTGCTCCTGTGGTCGAACGCTACGGACGAGCAACACACTATTGGCCAGTACCCACTTGGCGGGAGGATCTCGGGTGAATCCGTCACACCGGCACAGTTTGGCGTCTACTTCAACGACGGAACGGGGGCAAAGATGGACTATTGGATCAAACGTTCTGTCCAAGTAGTTAAGGACTGCACTAGGGCCGGCTACCGCGAGATAGCTCTGAGAGTAACCAGTACTAATACAGCGCCAGTTGACGCCGCGACCTCTCTGCCCGCCTATGTCACTGGTGACGGCGCATTCGGGGTACCGGCGGGCTCCGTGCAAACCAACGTCGTGGCCTACGGGCCGGTGCAGTCGAATATTGACACGGTTGTAAAGGACGGGGAAAAGATCCCCTTCGCGGCGCAGAGCCACGACCAGCGAGCTGTTGGAACAACCACCGTACAAGTTGCACCAGGTCAGAGCACCACCGTTGAGTTCAATTTCGGCCATATCGTCCAGCATGCCGAACCCGACTTAGTTGTCACGCCCACAACTCAGCCGGTCAAGGATGTTGTCCTTGCCGCACAAATGACCCCTTGTGAATAGGACAAGACGAGCTCGTTAATCTTTTGTAACGGGTTTGGATTTTCTTTGCTGAGACTACCACTGAAATGGTAAGTTCTACTTGGGCAACACATGAGATTTCGCCTTAGGGTCGCTCAGGGCCTCGGAAATCTCCAACACACACGTGGTACCAAATCGGGTCTCAGGGGGACACACATGAAGAAATCTCTTGCAGCGCTTACGCTTGCAGGCTCCATCGCACTTGTCGGCGCAGTTCCGGCCGTCGCAACCAACTACCCAGCGCCGAACTCCGGCGTTGCAGTTTCCGACGCATCAGTGGCACCAGGCGAAGCATTTACTTTTAGTGGCACAGGTTTTACTCCGGGTGAAGGCATCACCATCACCGTCACGCCGACCGGCGCGCCGGCAGCTAGCGGCGGTAGCGTTTCTGCCGGCAGCCTTTCCGTCTCAGGCCGCATTCCGCTGGCGCCCTCAACACTGGGGGCTGTAGCTGACGCAAACGGAGCCTTCGCAGCTCCGGTTGCAATCGACACTCCCGGGGCATACGCCCTGACTGCTACTGGCAACACGTCCGGCCACACGGTTGGTCCTGTCACCGTGGTAGTCGGAGGCACCGCCCTTTCCAACACGGGCGGCAACTCCGGCACGGGAACAGGCCTGGCCAACACTGGCGGCGTTCCCCTGGCAAACACTGGCGCTGACTCCAGCCTGATCCTGTGGTCCATCGTGGGCGCCGGCGCGCTTGCCGCTGGTACCGCATCCGTGGTGGTCGCCCGCCGCCGCGCCAAGAACACTGAGGCTGCTGCCTAAGGCACCACGCTTCACACCCAAGGTGGCTTGTCGACGAAGATTGTTTCGTCGACAAGCCACCCTTTTCTTTTTTCGCGTTCCTGATCCAAGACCTTCTGTGGTATTCATATGATCATGGGGCGACATTGGCGTAGGCGACGGAGGCATTTCGAGCTACGTTTGCCTGGATACCGGCTACCGACACTGCCGCAGGAATTTCCCCAATACGTTCTCCTGGCGCTGCTGGCAGTCACCGCCGCCAGCGTCAGCGCTTGGGCACTAATCCGAACTTCTTGAGGTGCAATTGAAAAACACACTCCCCTGGCGGATAGCTTTAGTCGCATATTTGGGGGGCTTGGCTATTGTTGGTTTTTGGCCATCTCCAGTAGACCAACCCATCCAAGGAACACTCGGGACGTTGCTTAAATTCCTGCACGGGCACGGCGTACCGTCCTGGTTCAACTACCAGGTAGTGGAATCCTCGGCAAACATAGCTATGTTCATTCCCTTCGGAACCCTTGCCGCCATGGCCTTGCCAAAGCGAGCCTGGTGGGTCATCGCTGGGTTTGGAATCATAGTTTCCACATGCATGGAGCTTGGGCAATTACTGTTCATTACCGCTCGCTTTTCAAGCGTGGTTGACGTTGTCATGAACACACTTGGGACTGTCATTGGCATCGCAGCAGTGCGGCTGATGGCTTGGACTCGGCGTATTACGTTCGCCTAGCCCGAAGGCAGTTCCTAACCGATGAAGCCCTTCATCCACGTCTTCAGATCCTCGCCGAATTCAGGGCGCTCGGAGGCCAGAGTGATCACGGCCTTCAGGTAGCTGAGCTTGTCGCCTGTGTCGTACCGGCGGCCGCGGAAAACTACGCCATAGACACCTGAGCCTTCGCCCTCCCCTGCGGCGAGAGTTTGCAAGGCGTCAGTCAGCTGAATCTCTCCGCCACGACCGGGCCCAGTGTTCTCCAAGACGTCGAAGACAGCCGGGTGCAGGACATAGCGTCCAATAATCGCCAGGTTTGACGGCGCATCTTCCACTTTGGGCTTCTCAACCAAGCTATTGACGCGGACATAGCCTTCACCGTCAATGGAAGAGATGTCGGCACAGCCATAGGCGCTAATCTGTGACGGCTCCACCTCGATCAGGGCAATCACCGAGCCGGCAGTCTTCTGTTGAACTTCCATCATTGTGGTCAGGAGTTCATCGCGTTCATCGATAAGGTCGTCGCCAAGCAGAACCGCAAATGGTTCATCGCCCACATGCTGGCGAGCGCAAAGCACAGCATGGCCCAAGCCCTTTGGTTCACCCTGGCGAACATAGTGGATGGGCCCAAGCGCCGATGCGTGTTGGACCGCATCCAAGCGCGCTTGGTCGCCCTTAAGCTCCAAGGACCGTTCAAGTGCCGGAGTCCTGTCGAAATGGTCTTCCAGCGCCCGCTTACTTTGGCCCGTGATCATGAGGATGTCGCTGAGCCCCGCATTTACAGCTTCCTCGACCACGTACTGGATAGCCGGTGCGTCCACAACCGGCAGCATCTCCTTCGGCATTGCCTTGGTGGCGGGCAAGAAACGCGTACCCAGTCCAGCAGCCGGAATTACAGCTTTGCGCACAATATTCCCCCGTGTAGTCATGAGCAAACTCTATAAGCCCTCGCGGGAATTACGAATTTGATATACGTATATTAGTTAATGGCTTTCAGAAGCCGCTTCAACTTGGTGGTCAAGGTAAGGGCAGGTGCTTTCCGGTTTCCCGGGAAGCCCTGCCCCCTGTAAAGACGTATTACTTGCTGACGCCTAAGCCTTACCCTTGGCACGACGGCGTATGAGCGCTGCGGATGCTGCACTGGCAGCCAGGGCCCCTCCGCCAACCAGCGACCACAGGACCAAGCTGGAATCGGCAGCGGTGTTGGCCTGCCCGTTTGCGCCAACGGCGGTAACGCTGGAAGCGCCAGTGAATCCGGAACCCTTACCTCCGCCGTTGCCGGCATTAACGGTGATGGCTGCCCAGCGCTTGTTGCCAGACGTGGCGCCGACGGCGCTGATCGTGTACCGACCACTATCCGTGAAGGTAATGGACGTGGAGAAAGCGCCGGTGCCGTCAGCAATAGCGCTGAAGCTAGACGGAGCGGGCCGCTCGCCGGACGAATCCTTCTTGCCGCCGGTCCGCTCGAACGTAACATTGATTGTTTCACCGGGGATGTAGCCAGTGCCGGCGAAAGTGATGGATTCGCCGGCAGCAATGGTGCCGTCGGAAACGGTGCCCTGCTCGTTGCCCGGCGCCGGGTAGGTGGTGGCCACGGCCGGAGCGGTGCCAGTCAGTGCGATTATTCCTGCGAGTGCAAGCGCTGCAATAGACTTCTTCAATTGTCCCCCCTGAGACGAATTACGATATTCATGTGATGTTGCGGATGCAGATCCCCCATGGAATAGCGTTCCGAAATCCCAGCTGTCTATCCAGGGACGACGATATCATTCACGGCTTGCTCACAGCAGGGCTACTTCACAGTAGTTACAAAGGGTTAACCTACGGTCTATCTGATCGACTCATAGTCATGAAGTCACCGCGAGCACGGTTTATCGACTATTTTTGACATCAGACTTGCGCTAAATGACAAGCGCATGAGCGCTCCTGTCACCTAATCCGTCAGGGGCTCAGTGTCTCCGCGCGTTCCATCGCAGCCTGAGCGGCTCCGGCGTTGCCCATACGCTGGTAAATCGCCGAGAGAACGCGCCAAGGTGTGTCCAGCCTCGGATCGAGTGCCGCTGCCCTTTGAAGGTCATCAATGCTCTCGGAAGTGCGTCCAAGTCCGAAATTCGCTACACCACGTTGAACGTAAAGATTGGTCGATGAGGGCGCCTCCGCCAGCAACTGGTCGAGCAGTTCCTTTGCGTCATCCAGTTCGCCGCTATAGATGTATCCGATGGCAAGCGCAAGACCGGCCTCTTGGGAATGCGGAGTAGCCTCGCGCGCCAGGCGCGCCCATTCAACTGTGTGCTGCGCTGAGAGCTGGTCCCCCGTTGTCGCAGTCCCGGCAAAGGCCTGGGCCGCGAGTAATGCCGTATCGCTGTCCCACGGCCTCAGGCTGCGACCCTGCTGAAAGGCCTTGTCCGCACCTTCAGGGTCCCCTATCCGGGCCGCTTGTGCGCCAGACTTCATTGACCACTCCGCAAAAGTGGCCGGAATCGCCACCATTAGACAGACACATGCGAAGACGAGCCCTCCGATGCGCGGAAGTAGGGGGCCAAACCTCGTCACCGACGCATTGGCTGGTGGCCTGACCACGGTGGAGGCCACCGGAACGCTATCCCGCCCCACCAGGCCACCGCACAGCAATGCCACCAACGCGGTGGTGCCTATTGAAGTGAAATGCGTCAGGAGTGCAATCCAGTACGCCAATACGGCAACGCCCGTTACCAACAGGTACCGCTTGAGCTCGGGATCCTGAGGCTCCAGTAGACGCTTTCGGACCAACCAAACAGCGGTCCCCGCGCAGGTCAGAGCGAGTAGAAGCAAGGGAAAGCCGCCCGCGGCCAGAGCTTGCAGGATCCAATTGTGTGGAGAGTCGGTCGGGAAGGCATCGCCGACATTTCGCGCCCAATCCTCATTCAGGTATGCCGGCAAGCCATCTACAAAACCGCTGGGCCCAACCCCGGACAGGGGATGGCCGCTAATCAAGGCAAGGCTCCGATCCCATAGGAGCCATCGGCCGTCCACGGTTCCGGCAGAGAGCAGCCGCTCCCTGGTGGCCGGGACGATCAGTACAGCAAGGGCCAGGCCGGCAATTGCCACCGCGGCCCCCAACCCAGTTTTAAGTCCGGACCATGATCGGCCCCGCATCCACAGGACGGCCGCGTACAACGAAACTAACGCCAGCCCCACAAGAGCTGCTCGCGATCCAGAGAGAACAACGACGGCGGCGCTGGCCGCCAGCCCTGCACGTCGCAGCCACAACTGCCAACCCTGATCCGAGGAAGAGGGCGTGGATAGAACTCCTGCGATGACGAATCCGACAAGCCCCTGATCCGTTGCGTTGCCCAAGGTTGCACCCGGACGGTCATCCAGGCCTCCGCCCAAAGGGCGCAGGCCAAGGGATTCCATGGCAGATATTGCAAGAAGGGGAAGGGCAACGGCAGCCAGCGACAGGCGCAGGACCTTCCATTGCGGAAGAGACCCACTACCGCCCAGCACCTTGGCGCCCACCAGGAAAATGGCCAGATACAACCCGAGGGTCAGAAGGCCCTCGTACCGTGGCCACCTTCCGACGAGGCTGGGCCAAGGGCTTCCCGACAGCGACATTGAAATCAGGATCCACAGCCCAAGGCAGAACACGAGGATCTTCAGCAATCGTGGAACCTGGCCGCCCGCCGGCGAAAGAACACCAAAAAGAACGGCCAATATCATTACCGTGATTTTGATCCAGACGAATCTGAAGAGACCGCCAGGCTGAAACGCCAGAATAGAAAGGGCCGTCAACAGGAGACACAGCCCTGGAAGCCGCGAGGCTGCAACGGAAGTGCGAAGCTGGCTCTTATTTTTGCCCACGGTCTTCCCCAATGTTTTCTTCTCTGTTAAGCAAACTGCGCAGTGCCTCAGGAATGCGCCTGCTCATTCGGCACCTTTGCACGGCGGAAGGTGCTTAGCTGCATATTCAAACTCAAGAATGGAGGAGCTCCGCATCGCTGCCCAAAGATCACCCAAGCCCCTTGTCATTATTTGACTTCTTAGCAAGATCGTGGTTTTCGTCGCTACACTAAGCCTAAATTTACAAGCGTTGGGGCTCAGAGACTTCGTTCACCTCTGGGAGCCGCTTGTGCATATTGGGGGGGCCTGTGCTGCACTTTGCCACAAATCTGCGTGTCTGGATTTCCGTCTTACTTGCTGCGGCAGCCGGGATGTTTTTCTTAGGCGCCCTCCAAGCAACCGCTGCCGAAACTTCACTTGCCAGCATTAGCGGTAAGGTCACCGCTCCCACGGGAGTCATTCTCAGCGACGTGAGAGTGGAGGTGTTTGAAACCAATTCGCCTGACTTCTACGTCGATTCTGTTTGGGCCGCTTCCGATGGCAGCTACAACGTGCCGGGACTTCAACCAGACAGCTACAAACTGAAATTCTCGGCCAACGGCACAGGCGCCCTGGACACGTGGTACACCAACGCTTCGACGTTCGACGCTGCAACCGCAGTCACACTCAACAGTGGTCAGAACCTTCTTGGGGTCGACGCTGCGCTCGTCAAAGGCGCCACCATCAGCGGCAAGATTACTGCACCAGCCGGCGTCGACATAAGTAACGCGAGGGTTGAGGCGTACCCAACCAGCGGGGCCGATTCGTATTCGGAGTCCGCGAACGTTACTTCTGACGGTAACTACAAGCTCATCGGCCTTCCAGCTGGCAGCTACAAACTTAAGTTCACTGGTTACAACACCGGGGCCCTGGATCAGTGGCACAACAACGCAGTGTCCTTCGAAACAGCGACCGCCGTGTCCCTCAGCACCGGACAAGACCTCACTGGCATCAATGCCACCCTGGTCAAGGGCGCCACGATCGCGGGGAAAGTCACGGCTCCTGCTGGCATAGACGTCAGCGGCGCAAGCGTTGAGCTCTACAAGGCAAGCTCGGAGAATTCCTTCGTAGGCTCCGCATACGTCAATTCGGACGGCACCTATAGGTTCATCGGGCTGCAAGCTGGGAGCTACAAGCTGAAGTTTGCCGGTGGCGATACAGGGGCGCTGGATCAGTGGCACAGCAACGCTGCGTCCTTCGGCGCCGCGACCGCCGTCGTCATAACCTCCGGCCAGGACCTTACGGGCATCAATGCCACCCTCATCAAGGGCGCCACCATCAGTGGCAAGATCACTGCACCCGCCGGTGTCACCCTGGAAAATACGAGCGTCTACGTCTACAAGACCACCGACCCGAACTCCTATCTCGCCTCCGCCTCTCCTGGCTCCGATGGCAGCTACAAAATCATCGGGCTTCCGGCAGGCACTTACAAAGTGAAGTTCGGGGGATACAACACAGGGGCCCTGGAGCAGTGGCACAGCAACACCGCGTCCTTCGACACTGCCACCGTCATCACAGCCACCACCGGCCAGGACGTCATCGGCATCAACGCCACCCTCGTCAAGGGCGCCACTATCAGCGGCAAAATCACAGCACCCGCCGGCGTTGCCCTGAACAGTACCTATGTGGGTCTTTACAAAGCAGACGACGCCGACTCGAACTTCAGTTCCACTTGGGTTGATTCGGATGGCAACTACAAAATAATTGGTCTTACGGCGGGGACCTACAAGCTGAACTTCACTGGATATAACAACGGTGCCTTGGAGCAGTGGCACAGCAACGCGATATCCTTCGACGCCGCCACCCCAATTACTCTCACCACGGGCCAGGACCTCACAGGCGTCAACGCAACCCTCATCAAGGGCGCCACTATCAGCGGCAAAATTACAGTGCCCACTGGAGTGACTCTGGGCTACAACACGTATGCGTACGCCTATAGCGCCAGCTTCTCCAGCTCCCCCGTTAAGTCGGTTTCTGTAAGTTCTGATGGCAGCTACAAAATCATTGGGCTCCCTGCCGGAAGCTACAAGCTGAAGTTCAGTGGATACAACACTGGCGCCCTGGACCAGTGGCACAGCAACGCGGCATCCTTCGAGACCGCCACCACAATTACTCTCACCACAGGCCAGGACCTCACGGGGGTCAACGCCACTCTCGTCAAGGGCGCCTCCATCAGCGGCAAGATCGCAGCGCCAGCCGGAGTTGACCTGACCAACACGCGGGCAGAGCTCTACAAGACAAGCGATTCTTATTCTCCCGTAGCCTCTGCCTACGCCAACCCGGACGGCACCTACAAGTTCAGGGGTCTGGCGGCTGGCAGTTACAAACTGAAATTCTCAGGCTATGGCACAGGAACACTCGATCAGTGGCACCTAAGAGCCACGTCGTTCGACACCGCTACTGTCATCGCTCTCGTCACGGGTCAGGACCTCACCGGCATCAATCCCACCCTCGTCAAAGGCGCAACCGTCAGCGGCAAAATCACAGCACCCGCTGGCATAGACGTCCGCGACACCTGGGTGGCGATTTACAAATCCGACTCCTCCTACCCCACCATCGGCTCCGCATACCCTGCTTCCGATGGCAGCTACAAGATCACCGGGCTTCCGGCCGGTAGCTACAAAGTGAAGTTCGACGGCGGTGGCTCCGGCGCCCTCGACCAGTGGCACAGCGCCGCGGCCTCCTTCGAAACCGCGACGGCGGTCACTCTCACCAGCGGTCAAGACCTCACAGGCATCAACACCACCTTGGCAAAGGGCGCATCGATTAGTGGCAAGGTCACGCCACCGGCCGGAGTCAGCCTCGGATACCTGCAGGTTTCCATTTACAGTCCCGATAACAAATATTCGTACGTGGATTCCACCTACGTTGGTTCCGATGGCAGCTACAAGTTCACAGGGCTTGCGGCTGGCAGCTTCAAGGTGAATTTCGGCGGTAACGACGCTAGGACCTTGAGCCAGTGGTACAGCAACACCGCGTCCTTCGAAACGGCCAACCTAGTCACGGTAACCACCGGCCAGGACCTGGTCGGCATCAACGCCACACTCGTGAAGAGCGCGACGATCATCGGAAAAGTTACCGCGCCCGCCGGCGTCGACCTTGCGAACGCCAGGGTCGATGCATATAAATCCGATGACCCCGGCTCATCCGTGGCGTCTGCAACCGTAGGTTCCGACGGAACCTACAAGATCACCAGCCTCCCGGCCGGCAGCTACAAACTGAACTTCAGTGGATACGACACCGGGGCCCTGGACCAATGGCACAGCAACGCCGCTTCCTTCGCCACCGCCACGGTGGTCAGCCTGACCACCGGCCAGGACCTTACCGGCATCAACGCCACCTTGGTCAAGGGCGCCACCATCAGCGGCAAAGTCACCGCACCCGCCGGCGTCAATCTAACCAACACCCGGGCCGAGGTGTACAGGACAGACTCCAAGGACTACAGCGTGGACTGGGCTGACATTGGTCCCGATGGCAGCTACAGGTTTACCGGGCTCACAGCGGGGAGTTACAAAGTGAAGTTCACCGGAAACGAGACGGGGGCATTGGATCAGTGGCACAGCAACGCCGCTTCCTTTGAAACTGCTACCGCTCTCGCCGTGACCACCGGGCAGGACCTCACAGGCATCAACGCCACCTTGGTCAAGGGTGCGACGATCAGCGGCAAAGTCACCGCCCCGGCGGGTGTCAGCCTTTCCACCATCAGGGCCTACGCCTACAAGTCCGACAGCGAGTCCTACCCGATCGCGAACTCCATCCTCAGTTCCAATGGGAGCTACAAGATCATTGGACTGCCGGCTGGCAGCTACAAACTGAAATTCTCCGGTTCCGGCTCCGGCGCGCTGGACCTGTGGCACATCAACGCGTCGTCCTTCGCCACTGCCACGTCCATCACCCTGACTACCAGTCAGGACTTGATCGGACTCAATGCCACGCTTGTTAAGGGCGCCACGATCAGCGGCAAAATTACGGCACCGGCCGGAGTCAGCCTGGGCGGTGCCAGCGTCGCCGTCTACAAATCCGACAACGCCTATTCTTCTGTCGCGAGCACTTCCGTCGGTTCCGACGGCAGCTACAAGCTCATCGGGCTTCCCGCCGGCAGTTACAAAGTGAATTTCGGTGGAAACAACACCGGGGCTTTGGACCAGTGGCACGCAAATGCTACTTCCTTCGCCACGGGCACCGCAGTCACCCTGACCACGGGCCAAGACCTCAGCGGCATCAACGCCACCCTCGTCAAGGGAGCGACGATCAGCGGCCAAATCACCGCACCGGCCGGTGTCAGTCTGGCCAGCGCCTACGTTTATGCGTACAAGGCTGACGACCCCAGCTGGTACGTGCAATACGCATCCATCGGTTCAGATGGCAGCTACAAGCTCATCGGTCTACCGGCAGGCAGCTACAAACTGAACTTCGCTGGATATGACACTGGGGCCCTTGATCTCTGGTACAAGAACGGAACTACCTTCGCCACGGGCACGGCCGTGAGCGTCACCACAGGGCAGGACCTCACCGCTGTCAACGCCGCCTACATCAAGGGCGCCACCATCAGCGGCAAGATCACCGCGCCGGCTGGTATAGCAGTTCAAAACACGAGTGTGGATCTTTACAAGAGCGATTCGGCCAACTCTATTGTGGAGTCCGCCCGGGTTGCTTCGGACGGCAGTTACAAGATCATTGGGCTTCCTGCAGGCAGCTACAAACTGAAATTCGCCGGAAATGGCTCCGGTGCCTTGGACCAGTGGCACGCCAACGCGGCTTCCTTCGCCACGGCCACCGCCATCGCCCTCACCAATAGCCAAGACCTCGCCGGCGTCAACGCCACCCTGGCTAAGGGTGCGAGCATCAGTGGCAAGATCTCGGCAGCTGCCGGAATCACTCCGGCCAACGCCTACGTCCACGTCTACTCGGCAACCAACGCCGGCTCGCCGGTGGAGTCGACTAGGGTCAGTGCGGATGGCAGCTATAAGATCATCGGTCTGCCCACGGGCTCCTACAAGGCAAAACTTGAGGGTTCCAGCAGCGGAGCAACCGATCAGTGGTATGGCGGAGCCTCGTTTGAAACGGCATCATCCTTGGCGCTGACCGCAGGGCTGGAGAAGGCATCTGTCAATTTCACGGCCCAACTCGGCGCTTCAATTGCCGGCAAGGTCTCCGGATCCAGGCAAGGCTATTCACCAGTAACGGTCCTTGACGGGACTGGCAAAGCCGTCAAGCAAGGCTATTCCGATCCAGCCGGCAACTTCAGCGTCGTTGGGCTTGCCGCCGGCTCCTACAAGGTGGCGTTCAACCGTTCCAGCGGATACTCCACCGAGGAAGCCCAGTTCTATCAGAACAAACCCGAGTCGGCGGGCGTAGGACAGGCCTCCACGCTGGCAGTCCAAGCCGGACAATCAGTCCTGAACGTCAACGCGACCCTGACCTCTGGCAGCACACTCAGCGGAACTGTTCTCGACAAAGCTGGAAAGCCCGTGGCCAGTGTTCCCGTGTACGCCTATACAACCAACGGCTCGCTCGTCACACGTAGTTCCTGGACGGACTCCACTGGCAAATACTCAATTCCGGGACTGAGCACGGGCCAGTATGTGGTCAAGGTCAGGACCGGGAACCCGGAAGTGGGAGACCTGTACTCAGGGAACGTGACAAGTGAAGCTGCTGCAAAGCCTGTGGCCATGGTCAGCGGCAACACGACGACGCTCAACCTCGCCTTCCCAGCCCAAGCGCTCAGTCCAGCTTCTGTGCCGACCATCACGGGAACGGCGAAGGTCGGATCGACACTCACCGCAGTACCGGGTGTCTGGGGACCAGCTCCGGTGACCCTTGCGTACCAGTGGAAGGCCAACGGTGTCTCGGTGGTTGGCGGCACGGCTGCCACGTATGTCCCGGTGGCCGGGGATGTTGGCAAGACTCTGACGGTTACGGTGACGGGCAGCAAGGTCGGATACACGACGGCGAGTAGGACCTCCGTAGCGACAACCGCAGTCCTTGCCCTCCCGTCATTGGCGCCAGCTCCCGTGCCGACCATTACGGGAAATGCCAAGGTCGGATCGACACTCACCGCAGCACCGGGTGTGTGGGGACCAGCCCCAGTGACCCTTGCGTACCAGTGGAAAGCCAACGGCGTCTCAGTGGTTGGCGGTACGGCGGCCACGTACGTGCCGGTGGCCGGGGATGTTGGCAAGACTCTGACGGTTACGGTGACGGGCAGCAAGGTCGGATACACGACGGCGAGCAGGACCTCCGTAGCGACAGCCGCAGTCCTTGCCCTCCCAGCGTTGGCGCCGGCTCCGGTGCCGACCATCACCGGAACGGCGAAGGTCGGATCGACCCTCACCGCGGTGCCGGGTGTCTGGGGTCCCGCCCCAGTGACCTTGACTTACCAATGGAAAGCCAACGGCCTGGTGATCACCGGCGCCACCGCCGCGACCTACATCCCGGTCACCGGGGACGCAGGCAAAACCATCACCGTCACCGTGACCGGCAGCAAGATCGGCTACACCACGGCCAGTAAAACCTCCGCAGCAACCGCCGCCGTCCTGGCCCTGCCAGCACTGGGGCCCGCACCGGTACCCACCATCACCGGCACAGCCAAGGTCGGATCAACCCTCACCGCGGTACCGGGCGTTTGGGGACCAGCCCCAGTCACCCTGGCCTACCAGTGGAAAGCGAACGGTGTCTCAGTGGTTGGCGGTACGGCGGCCACGTACGTGCCGGTGACCGGTGATGTCGGCAAGACCATCACGGTCACTATCACCGGTAGCAAGGTCGGATACACCACCGCCAGCAAGACCTCCGCAGCAACGGCGGCGGTCCTGGCCCTGCCATCCTTGGCGCCAGCTCCCGTGCCGACCATTACGGGAACGGCCAAGGTCGGATCAACCCTTACCGCAGTACCGGGTGTGTGGGGACCAGCCCCAGTCACTCTGACCTACCAGTGGAAAGCCAACGGCCTGGTGATCACCGGCGGTACCGCCGCTACCTACGTGCCGGTCACCGGTGATGTCGGCAAGACCATCACGGTCACCGTGACCGGCAGCAAGATCGGGTACACCACCGCCAGCCAAACCTCCGCAGCAACCGCGGCGGTCCTGGCCCTGCCAGCGCTGGGACCGGCACCGGTACCCACCATCACCGGCACAGCCAAGGTCGGATCAACCCTCACCGCAGTACCGGGTGTGTGGGGACCAGCCCCGGTCGCCCTGGCCTACCAGTGGAAAGCCAACGGGCTGGTGATCACCGGCGCCACCGCCGCGACCTACATCCCGGTCGCCGGCGATGTCGGCAAGACCATCACCGTCACCGTGACGGGCAGCAAAACCGGATACACCTCCGCCAGTAAAACCTCCACACCAACCGCCGCGGTCATTTGAGAGACGCCCCCGTCGGCATCGACAAGTCTCCGTGAAAGGGGCCCCGTCCCTACCTCGCACGGCCAGATAGAAAAGTACCCACATCCTCAGCAACCCGTTCCGGACACTCCCACAACACCAAGTGGCCAGTCTTCTCGTAGATCTTCAACTGAGCTCCAGGGATACGGCTCTCGAGGGTTTCTTGATGCTGCCGTGGCACTATGTGGTCATGTGCGCCCCACAGGATGAGCGTCGGAGCTGAGATGGTTCCGGCTTCGGTTGGCGGAACAGCCTCGTAGTAGCCGCGCAAGGACGCCTTCAAAACGGCTGCCGGCATGGCCAAACCGTCCTGCACCCTGTCCTCGATGTAGGCAGCGGGCACGGCGTGCAACAAGCGGTACCACGACAAAGATTCCCGAACCCAGTCCTCCGAAATTGGATCAGTGAGAGCCTCTATCTCGCTCGCAAATAGCGGTTTCCCATTGAGGCTCAATGGAGATCCCACCAGACTCAGTGATGCAACGAGCTCCGGATGCATCACGGCGAGTTGTTGCGCCACGTATCCGCCGCTGGATGAACCCAATACGTGAGCCCTCGCTATACCCAGGGCATCAAACACGGCGAGAACATCTTCCACAACCGCTGTCAGCGAGTACCCGTCTTCGGGCTTGTCGGCCCCACCATGGCCGCGTAGGTCCGGCGCCACCAGAGTCATAGATGGCAGCGAGGCAATTAGCCGATCAAAACTCCGCCAGGATTCGCCCCACGCATGCAACAAGACCAAGGGCGCGCCGCCGTCGTCGTTCGCTTCACCAAGGTGCCCCTGCACAAAACAGGGCACGTTGATCCCGGTGCGCAAAGCGATCGTCCTCACCTCGGACTCCATGCGGCCAGCGTACGCCCGCGCTGGCTACTGCACGACCGTCTTGGCTGAATCCATTGCCATCTGGCATTCCCGCGCTACCGGATAGACAAGCCTCCCTTGTGTCGCTATGAGCATGCGCCCAGGTGCTGTGCGATGATGCCGAAATGGAACTGATGACCTCTGAAGTATTGCGTTATGCCGCCTTTACCAATGCTCCCGACGGGGGAAATCCAGCGGGAGTTGTCCTGGACGCAATGCAGCTGTCTGACGCCAGGATGCAGGCCATCGCGGCCGAGATCGGATACGCGGAAACGGTCTTCGTTACCGAGGCGAGGGTTAATGGGGACTCCCGCCGAAACCGTGTCAGGTACTTCTCCCCGATTGCCGAGGTGCCGTTCTGCGGCCATGCCACAATTGCTTTGGCCGTCGCGCTGTCCGGGCGCGATGGTACAGGGACCTTTGTCTTCGACACGGCCGTGGGACCTGTCGCGATTGAGACTGAAGGTGAGGGCGCTGCGGTGGCAGCATCGTTCACAAGCGTTGAGCCGAGGGTGGCCGATTTCCCTGACGGTGTCCTGGCCACCCTTCTCGGGCTGCTCGGTGTGGGTCGGGCCGACCTGCACCCGGCGTACCCTCCGATGGTTGCTTTTGCCGGAAACTGGCATCCAATCCTCGTCTTCGCGGATCGAAGGACCTTTGACTCGTTTGCTTTCGATCCGGATCCCATGCGTACGCTGATGGATGCCCAGAACTGGGCTGGCACTGTCACGACGCTGTGCGAGATTGGACCGGACGAGTACGACTCCCGAAACCTCTTCCCGGTTGGCACCATAGCTGAAGATCCGGCCACCGGCTCGGCAGCCGCTGCCTTCGGCGGATACCTACGCTTGCTTTCACTCGCCGAGCCGCCAAGCCGTGTGGTGGTGCGCCAAGGCAGCCACGTCGGCCGCGCGAGCGTGCTTACTGTCGACATTCCTGTGTTAGGCGGGATAGTCGTGAGTGGTGAAGCAGTCGAGCTCTCTTGAGCGGTATGAGCTGATCTTGAAGTGATGGGGCCTACGGCAATCTGGCTGAATCCGCTGGCGTCTGGCATTCTGCGCAGCATCCCGAGTCTTCGGAGGCCTCATCACTGACAGCCACAGCGGGCACAGCGCAGCAAACGTCGCCACGCCATGCGTTGATTCCTTCGCGCACGGCGACGGCGGCAATCACCAGAGCTGCGCCAGCATCGGCCCACCACCAACCCAACGTGCTGTTCAGGACCAGGCCAATAAGCAGCACAGCGGAGAGATACGTGCACAACAGAGTCTGCTTGGAGTCAGCTACGGCCGTCTTGGAACCGAGCTCACGTCCGGCTCGGCGCTGCGCCCAGGACAACACGGGCATGATCGCCAGGCTGAGGGCCGCGATCACGATGCCTGGCATCGAGTGCTGGGCCTCTCCCCCGCCGGTAAGGGACCTGATGGCATCGAACGCGACGAAGGCGGCGAGGGCGAAGAAGGAAATCGCGATGATCCGCAGGGTTAAGTGCTCGCGGCGCTCGGGGTCCTTGGCGGAGAACTGCCAGGACAATGCCACTGCGGAGGCCACCTCGATGACCGAGTCCAGTCCGAAACCAATCAAGGCCGACGAATCCGCTGCACCGCCAGCCCACAGTGCCGCTGCTGCCTCGATCACGTTGTAGGTGATGGTGGCGGCAGCGAAAAGTCTGATCCGACGCGTCAGGAGGACTCTGCGTTCAGATGCTTCCCGCAGCTCAATGGTCATGCCACGCATGTCCCGTCAGGAGCGCAGCAGTTGGGATCCACCGCCAGGACCACACCGATCAGGTCCTTAATGGCGTGACCCAAGCGCGCGTCGGCCAGTTCATAGCGGGTCCTGCGCCCGTCCGGAACCGCCACAACCAGGCCGCACCCGCGCAGGCAGGTCAGGTGGTTGGACATGCTCTGGCGGGAAACGCCCAGGGAATCTGCAAGCTCCGAGGGGAACGCCGGCGCATCAGCCAGGGCCAGGAGTACGCGTGCCCTGGTGGCGTCCGAGATCGCATAGCCGAACCGGGCCAGCACCGGAGCGTGGGTGAGGGTTTCCATATGGTTAAAGTACAGCGATCGCTGTATTCACGCAATCGTGTACTTAACCTCCGCGCGAAACGCCAAAGCCGCGCCGTCCCACACTCGGCGGCGGCAGCAACGCCGTCGTACGCTTTCCCGACACGACAGAGGCGGAGCCACCCTGTTAGGTGGCCCCGCCTCTGGTGCGTTGGGATTAACCAGTCCTGCCCCCGTCTTTCGGGTTACCTGTTGCGTTGGTATGCAGGGTGGGTCCCACCGCGTACCGACGTGGAATTGCCGGCAGTCATGTGAAAAGTTGCGGTTTAGAGGATGCCGGTCGGAACCAGGAGGGCCCAAGCCATGGCCGGCGCCACCAGGACCACTCCACCTGCGTAGATCATCAGCTGCTTGTAGACGCGCAGACGGTCTGATTCCTGGGCATTGGCCACGATCAGTGCACCGTCGGTGGAGAAGGGAGAAACGTCCACCACAGTTGCTGCGATAGCAAGGGCTGCCACCGTTCCTGATGCACTCAACGTGCTGGACGCCAACAGCGGCCCGGCCAGCGGGATGAACGCGGTCAGCAGCGCTGTGGACGAGGCAAACGCTGAACCGACGCCGATGACGTAGCAGAGAACCAAAGCGATCAGCAGCGGTGCGCCGAGAGCCAAAGCCATCTCTGCAAGGGTGTCGATAACGCCCACGTGCTGCAGCAGGGAGACGTAGGTGATCATGCCGGCCACCAGGAGGACGGTGGACCAGGAAACGCCGCCGATGAAAGTCCGGTGTTCCTTGATGTTGATCAGCGCCAGCAGCAGGCCGGCGGAAAGAGCAACAAAGCCAATCGGCATCCGGAAGCCCAACGTGCAGACGAGCATTACGCCGATCAGCACGAGCGTCAGGATCTGCTGGCCGTGAGGCCGTGTGGTGCGGGGAGTCTCGAGGTCCACGTTGGGGACCCCCGTGCCGTCCTTCAGCTTTCCGAAGACGGCGAACAAAGCCAGGGAGAGTGCCGAGAGAAGCAGGTTGATGGCGAAGCTCGCCGCGAAGAGTCCGCCCTGGGAAATGGGGAAGCCGTTATCGTGGGCGATGTTGTGGACCAGGACGCCGGCAACCGAGAGTGGCGAGAACCCACCTGCGTGTGCGCCGTTGATGACGAAGGCACCCATGAGGACGGGGTGGATGCGTGACTCGTAAGCAAACCCCATGGCGGCAGGCGCCAGAAGTGCGACGGCGGCTGGCGAGAACGTGCCCAGCGAGGTCAGCGCGGCAGCAATAAGGAAGAAGACCCACGGCAACAGCAGCGTCTTGCCCCTGACGAGGCGCGCACAGTTCTGCACGATGATATCGATGGTTCCATTGCGGTTTGCCATGCTGAAGAAATACGTCACGCCGATGATCGTCAGGACGATGCTGGCCGGGAAGTCCTCCAGGATCTCCTTATCGGACATTCCCAGCATGAAATACCCGACGCCGAACGAGGCTACCAGCCCCATCACACCGATGTTCAGTGGCCACTTGGTAGCAACAACGAACATGAGGACGAGGATGACCAAGGGAATGATCTGGGTAGCGGTCAAGGTCGGCTCCGTTCCCGAGGTGGCCGCCGGGTTGAAAATGGCGCCTCCGAACATCAGAGCGGCCAGACCCAGGACAGCAATCACGGCTGCTGTTATCAGCAGGATACGGCGGCTGCGGTTAGGACGTTTGGAACCAGCCTCCCGAACATCATCCACTGATGTGGAGGCGGCTTGGTAATCGGTCTTAGTCATGATCTTTACTCCTCGTTGAGTGGGCTGATGTCACTGAGCGACTGATGCGAAGGAAGGCTCGACGGGGCTGCCGAGGAGTTCCGGGAGATGCAGGGTGGTAGTGGCGATGCTGCGTGCCGTACGGTCCACCCCGACCAACAGGGACCCGTCGCGTTCTTCGCTCCAGGTCTCGATCACGCCCGCAGGAGTACGAAGCCGCAGGATGGATCGCGGTTCACTGCCCGTGAGGCTGTTGAGGACAGTTCCGGGGGTACTTGCTGCAAGCGTCAGGGCGATGCTTCCGGTAATTGCCAGGGCCGGGTGGGGCTTGCCCATGGAGAGCATCATGACGTTGACGTCGGCAGTGTCGCCTGCGCCCGTGTCCCCTGGGCCGGGGGCTCCGACTATTGCGAGCTTGGGGATAGCGCGGGCAGCGTCCTTGACTGTTGGGGCAAGGCCCATCCGGACGGCGGCCTGCCGCCGGATCTGGTCCAGGGTGTCCAACTGCAGCTTCACTCCCGCCTGCCAACTTTCGAAGCGGGCTGTGTCCAGACCCAACTCCTCAGCCCTGACGATCACAACGGGAGCTCCGGCGTCGACCATTGAAACTGTCCAGCGCGTCCCGCCGGCGCTTATCGTGTCCGTTGGTTCACCGGTGGGCAGCAACTTTCCGGTCGTCTTTCCGGCGGGATCCTTGAAGCCCAGGCCCACCCGGTAGCCGGGAAATACGACGCCGGGCATCTCGGCATCCGGGACGATCGGCAGAGCGCCCTCTGGGGTGGCAACGCGCTGGATGATGATCTGGCCCGTGTTGGTGTTGCGGGTGACGATCCGGGTGTTGTCGCCGCTGGGCGTAACCCAGCCCTTCTCGATCGCGTACAGTCCAACAACCGCGGAGCAGTTTCCGCAGTTACTCCCCCAGTCCACGGCCGCTTCCTCGATGCCGACCTGAGCGAAGGTGAACTCGACGTCGATATCCGGGTCGGAGGGACGGCGCAGAATCATGGCCTTGCTGGTGGTGGAGGTTGATCCTCCGACGCCGTCAATCTGGCGGTGGTCCGGGCTGCCGAAAAGCCGGGGCAGCAAGGAGTCCAGGTCCTTGTGGGTTTCGTCCAGGTGTTCACCTTCGAAGACCCAGCACTTGCTGGTGCCTCCACGCATCCATTCCGCTTCAATCTTCATGGCAATCCATCCATCTCCTCATGCCGCGCTGGGTTTCAGGGGCCTATTAGAAGAATGATCCGGATCACAAATGAAGACAATGTTCGATATTTGATGGGGCATGTAGAGATGCTTCATTCCCTGTTGTTCTGCCCTTTGAAGGCTGTCTGCTTTCTGTGTCTTGCCTGCTTGCCGGGCAATTGCTGGTGGAAATCGCGGGGCATTGCATAGAATGAACCAAAATCAGAGGAGAGTTAACTGATGCTTAATGATCACGGCCAGGAATTATTCGACATTCGGCGGTTGGCTCTGCTGGTTGAGGTTGTGGAGCAGGGATCCATCACTGCTGCGGCCGATCTGATGCTCTACACGCCATCGGCGGTTTCCCAGCAACTAAGGAAGCTGGAACAGGAAGTAGGGCAGCCGCTTCTTACCCGCCGCTCGCGTGGAGTG
Source organism: Arthrobacter sp. 21a14 (assembly GCA_050627125.1). Taxonomy (GTDB): domain Bacteria; phylum Actinomycetota; class Actinomycetes; order Actinomycetales; family Micrococcaceae; genus Arthrobacter. The sequence continues at coordinate 4,733,732 of CP192487.1, forward strand.
ATGCCGACAGAGGCCGGTCAGGTGCTCGCAGGGCACGCCCGGAAGATGGTGGGGCAGATGCGCGCCGCCCGGAACGACCTCGACCAGATCGCCGGACTCCGCCGCGGCTCCCTGACGGTGGGCACGTTTCCCACCCTCGCAGGATCGTTCTTGCCGCTCGTGATCCGCGCCTTCAAGAAGCGATACCCGGCCATCAGTCTGTCAGTACGAAGCGCGCGCTTTGAGGAACTCGTTTCGGACCTCGAATCCGGGGAGACCGGCCTTTGCCTGCTCTGGGACTACCCTTGGCATCGCTTCCATGACGACGCCATCCGGATAACCGAAGTGTTCCAGGAAAGCACAGTCATCCTCGTAGCCAAAGGACACCACCTGGCCGACCTCGATGAAGTAAAGATGGAGGATCTGAAAAAGGAATCCTGGATCGTGCGTGCGGATGCGCATCCCGTGGTGGAAGTGCTCCGGCGCTCGGCCAACGAAGCCGGCTTCGAGCCGACCATCGGCTTCCTGGCCAACGACTACCAGGAAGCGCAGGCCATGGTCAGCGTTGGAATGGGCGTCGCCATGGTGCCCAAAACCGCCGTCGCACTCCAGCACCCCGACGTCCGGGTGCTGAGCCTCGGCGCCGCTGCCCCACTGCGCCGGGTTCTCCTCGCCCAACGCCAGGACAAGGTCTACGCCCCGGCCGAAGTCGCGTTTCACACCACGCTGTTGGAAATTGCCCGGGAGCATGTTGGGGATTACCTCTAGGCCGTCTTACTTGGTCCCATCCCCTTGGCCGCTGGAACGGATATCCTTTGTTATGCCCATCCCGGACGGACCGTCGTCGAACATCCCCGAAGAACCTGGAGATACATCCGGGGTCCTTCACGACAAGCTCACCATCCCGGAACGATACGTTGCACCCCGGAGTCAAAAGATCCTCTATGTCATCGCGGTTATCCTCGCGGTGGTCGGCGCCGGAACCTTCTTCCTCATCCTCGCCGAAGTAAAGCAAAAAATAGATCTGGCCACAGTGGATGAAACAGTCAGCTCGTGGTTCGTGAGCCAACGCTCACCGGCGGCAACCACGGTCATGGCTGTCCTCGCCACGATTTTCGGGCCTATAGTCATGCCCATCATCGTGGCGGCGGTGACCGGCATCTGGATCATCAGGGCGCGAAAACTCTGGCGGCCTCTCCTGCTGGCTGGCGCTATGCTGACCGGAGTGTTGCTCGCCCAAGTCATTACGCGTTTGGTCGAACGGCCAAGACCGCCCATGGATCTCATGGTGCTCGGCGCTGACAGCACCTACTCTTTTCCCTCCGGCCACGTGCTCGGCGCCTCCGACTTCCTTCTTGTGGGGGCATTCCTCGTCTTTTCCCGCCGCCGCAGAATAGGTGCTGTCATTGCCGGCTTCAGTGCCGCCGTCGCAGGAATCGCTACCCAAGCCATCAGCAGGCTGTACCTCGGCTATCACTGGCTAACGGATGTCCTCGCTTCCGTCTCTTTGTCACTCATAGTGCTGGCCGCAGTGATTGCCTTAGACACGTGGCGCACTACAAAGGCACTGCCCGGGCCGGAGGAGATGGCTGCGAAAAAGCGCGGCTGATGTCACGATCACTTGCCGTGCAGATCCCACTTCCTTGGTTCTATCGGGGTCCCATCACCTGTGGTGGATTGTGGCACAACCTTGATCGCTTGATTCGTGGACTTAGGTGGCCGCGGTCGCGAGCCGGGCTGCAAGAGTCCTGATGTGCTCTACGAGTTCCGGGGGCTCGTGAACCTGGAAGTTGAACCCTTTTGTTGTCACGTAGATGGCCAACTCGTCCAGCGAGTTGGATCCGGCGCGCAGGGTGCAGCTGTGCTCGTCGATGGGCTCCAGCGCTCCGGTGGTGGGGGCGATCTGCTCTGCCGCGGTCTCTGCGCTGACGTGCAGGGTGAACCGGGCCTGGTAGCGGTAGGCCGACGTGGAGATCGCCCGCGATGTGTAGCCGCTGATATCGGGATCTGGCGGGGTGCGCGGGGTGAACCGGGGGCCGGTGGGGATCCGCGGGTCGAGGCGGTCCACGCGGTAGGTGCGCCAGTCCTGGCGGTCAACGTCCCAGCCGATGAGGTACCAGCGCCGGCCCGCGTACACTACCCGGTGCGGCTCGGCCGTGCGGATGCTGCTGGTTCCGTCGTGGGTGCGGTAGTCAAAGCGCAGGCGCAGCGAGTCGCGGCAGGCGGCGGCGATGGCGGTGAGCGTGCTCGGGTCGACGGTGGGGCCGGTGTTGGCCATCGGCACGACTACCGACTGCAGGGCATTGATTCGGTGACGCAGCCGGGACGGAAGTATCTGTTCGAGCTTGGCCAGCGCCCGCACTGAGGTCTCCTCGATGCCGGTGATCGCACCAGCGGCGGCCGTGCGCAGGCCGACAGCGACTGCGACGGCTTCGTCGTCGTCGAGCAGCAGCGGCGGCAGGTCCGCGCCCGCACCCAATCGGTATCCGGCGGTGCCCGCAGTGGCCAGCACGGGGTAGCCGAGGCCGCGAAGCCGATCGATATCGCGGCGCACGGTGCGCGGAGTGATCTCCAGCCGCTCGGCCAGTTCGGTGCCGGACCAGTCGCGTCGGGTTTGCAGGAGAGAGAGCAGTCGCAGCAGCCGTGCCGATGTTTCCCACATGGCTTAAAGTCTGCCATAGTCCTAGGACCGAACCTGACCTAACCGGTGCCTAGAGTTATCGGTATGGAGAACAACAGAGAGATCCGGCCCTTCACCATCGACATTCCCCAGGCTGACTTGGACGACCTGCGGGACCGGCTCGCCAGGACCCGGTGGGCCGCGGACCTGCCCGATGCTGGCTGGAGCCGTGGCGTGCCGGTGAGCTACCTCAAGGACCTGGCCGAGTACTGGCGCGATGGCTACGACTGGCGCGCCTACGAGGGGGAACTGAACAAGTACCCCCAGTTCACCACCGAGATCGACGGGCAGAACATCCATTTCCTGCACGTGCTTTCGCCCGAGCCGGACGCGCTGCCGCTGATCCTGACCCACGGCTGGCCCGGCTCGATCGTGGAGTTCCTGAATGTCATCGGCCCGCTGACCGACCCCAGGGCACATGGTGGTGATCCGGGGGACGCGTTCCATCTGGTGATCCCTTCGATCCCTGGCAGCGGATTCTCCGGACCCACCGGCGAGGCTGGCTGGGACACCAACCGGGTGACCAGGGCCTTCGCTGAGCTGATGAACCGGCTCGGCTACGACCGCTACGGCGCACAGGGCGGGGACACCGGTGCGGTCATCTCCCCGGGGCTCGGCCGGCTCAACCCCGACAAGGTCGTCGGCGTGCATGCGAACGGGCTCTCCGCCTTTACCGAGGTGAACCCGGACGAGGTGGCGGAACTCACCGAGCCCGAGCGGGCGCGGCTGAAGCACCTGCAGTACCTAAAAACCGAGCAGTCCGGCTACATGATGATCCAAATCACCCGGCCGCAGACCCTGGCACACGGGCTGCACGACTCCCCGGCCGGGCAGTTGGCCTGGATCGTGGAGAAGTTCAAGGAATGGACAGATCCGGCCGCCGAACTGCCCGAGGACGCAGTGGACAAGGACCTGTTGCTCACCAACGTGATGCTCTACTGGCTAACTGGTACCGCCGGATCCTCAGCCAACAGCTACTACGAGACCGCGCACTCCGGAGCCTGGGGCGCGAGTGAACGTTCCACGGTCCCGACAGGGGTGGCGGTATTTCCCATGGACGTCTCGATCCGACGCACCCTCGAGCTCGAACACGCGGTGGTGCACTGGTCGGAATTCAGCCGCGGCGGCCACTTCGCCGCCATGGAAGCCCCCGACCTGCTCATCGAAGACGTCCGAAAGTTCTTCAGGAACCTGCACTGAAACCACAGTGATGGCGATCCCTTGGTCATCTGACATGTACACGCTCTGCTCGGGCCCCGTGTATGGATAGCAGTTTCCGTCAGCATGGGTCCCAATCGTCCAGAGCGTCCGTTCGCCCGGGCCGAGGCTTAGGGTGGGACATGACCGACGAACAAAAGACTTGGCACGACAGACACAAGGCTTCCCTTACCAAGGGGCAGCGCGCGGCGGACATCATGCGGAACGGGATGGGAAGCTGGCCGTTCGTGGGAAGCTTCATCGTCTTCATGATGATCTGGGCCGGCATCAACACCTTGGCACTGGTGACGAAAGCCTGGGACCCCTACCCCTACATACTCCTGAACCTCCTGCTTTCAATGCTGGCAGGACTTCAAGGCGCCATCCTTCTGATCGCCGCCAAACGACAGGACGCCATCGCCGCGGCCATGGCCCAGCACGACTACGACACCAACCTGAAAGCAAAGGAAGAGATCGAACTCCTGATCACCATCAACCGTGAGCAGCTTGCGATCCTGCGGGAACTTACGAATATCAGGGGTTCCTGAAGGAGGAAACCTTCCCAGACCGCATGCAGCAAGGAAGTCAGTGCCGAGCATTTCCGCGAGCATGTGGCCGACCAGGCTTACCGATGCCAGCTTTGCTGACTCCATTGATCCCTCCTCCCGGCGTCGAATTCGGTTGGATTGGGAGACGATGGAGGAGAAGGATGAGCCATATCAGCACTCGCGCACACCATAGAAATCGATCGCCCACCAGATGAGGTATTGCGTATGCGGGCGAGCGAGCCGCTGCACTTTCCCGAGTGCCAGGCTGACGTCCTGGAGGTGCACTTCGAGAACGCGGGCGGCAGCGAGGTGGGGACCCGGTTCACGACCACCCCGCGGATCGGACCCAACGAACGCACAATGACCCAGAAGATCACGGAGTTCGAGCCGCCCCATCGGTTCGCCGCACACGGCCTCGAGGGGGCTCCAAGGCATCGGACTCCTCGAATAGCGCCCTGACAAGCTCGTACACGCCTAACCAACCGGAGCGTGCCGAACTGTCCCCGCATGACCGCAGCCTGCGAGTACCGCCCCTTCCTGCTGCTGGTGCAGTGCCGTAAAGTCAGGTCATGAATGCTTCGGCTTCCGACCCGGATCCAGTGCTCGATCCCACCGCCGGGTTCCGACGCCGTAGCGCCGCGATCGCCTTGCCGGTCGCCTTCGTCTGTCAGCTAGTCTGCAATGCGATCTACGCCGGCGTATCAACCTCGACCGGCCTCAGCGACACGGGCAGCTCCGCCGGTGGCCTCGAGCTGGCCGCTGCGGCTCCCGGCGCCCTGCTGGCAGCCGTCATGTTCGCTCTTGTCGGATCACTGCTGGCAGTGCTCGGGCTTCCCGCTGCGCTGCGACTGCTGCGTCCGGCCCGTCCGCGACTGTCCTTGTGGGCGGTGGCGCTGATGGTCGCCGGTTACATCAGCTACTTCGGCATTAGCTTCGCCAACCTCGACAGGATCGCCCTGGCCACGAGCGGCGTGGATGCGGCCGCCGCCCTGGATGCATCGCCCACGGGGACGTGGGGCGCGCCGTTCTACCTGCTGTTCGCGATCGGCAATCTTGTCGGCACGCTGCTGCTCGGCCTCGCGGTGATCCTGGCCGGGCGCGCCGTCGGGGTGCCGTCGTGGGCGGGCGCGCTCATCATCTGCTGGACCATCGGCCACGTCATCAACATCGTCGTCGGCAACGAGTGGTTCGCCGTGGCCGGTGGCGCGCTTGAGATCGTCGGGCTCACGTTCGTTTCCGCGGCGGTGTGGCGGTCGACGAACGCGGACTGGGTGGCGCGGGGCTGACCCACGGTCTCCCCTCTCATTGATCCAAACTCGCCGGGTCGATTTCGCTTGGACTGAGAGACGATGGAGGAGAAGGAGGAGCCATGTCAGCACTCACGCACACCATAGAAATCGACCGTCCGCCAGATGAGGTTTTTGCGTATGCGAGCGACCCGCTGCGCTTCCCGGAGTGGCAGGCTGACGTCCTGGAGGTGCACTTCGAGGGCGACGGCGGCAGGGAGGTTGGGTCGCGGTTCACCACCACCCGTCGGATCGGCCCCAACGAGCGCACGATGACCCAGGAAATCACGGACGTCGAGCCGCCCCATCGGTTTGCCGCACACGGCGTTGAGGGCCCGATCCGCCCTCACGCGAGCATCGACGTCGAACCGCTCGACGACGGCGCGAGGTCGCGGGTGACGTTCGAGCTCGATTTCGAGGGGCACGGCTTCGGCAAGGCGCTCGTGCCCGCCGTACGTCAGCTCGCCTCGCGGGGTGCCCCAGCGAGCCACAGGCGGCTTAAGGAGCGGCTCGAGGCGGACGGATAGCACCTATTAGGGAATCTGCAGTTAGTCCTGTCGGATTTGCATCATCAGCCCGAAGAGGTCCGGGAGACCGTGCTCTTCACTGATCTGACCCTTTGTGAATCGATAGATGTTCATTGCCTGGGTTTGGATGGGTTTGCCTGTTGCAGGTACGCCGAGGAAGTCCCCTTGGTGTGTGCCACGAAGGATGAATCGTGCGGCAACCGTGTTTCCTTCGATGATGGTTTCCTCCAGTGACCACTGGACGTCGGGAAACGCCTGTCGCATTATCCCGATGATTTCGAGGTAGCCGCTGGGACCCTGCACTGGCTCTGGCAGAAAGGGCACATGGAATGTTGCCGACGGCGAGATGATCTCATCACCAATCTTTTCGTCGGCTGAATTGATGAATTCAACGAATCGGTCCATGCGTCCGCGGAGTTCTTCAGTCATTTTGCTGCTTCCTTCACGTCTCTATTTGGCTACGGCACACACCGCTGGTTAGCGGCTATTAATTGATGAACTCGGGGTCACGCAAGCGTGTCAGCTCGCTCGCTCGGCAGCCGCCATCGACCGATTGGCATTTCGCAGCCGGCCCAGCAGTTCCACGAGATCATGAGTGGTTTGCTCGGTAAGCACGGGATTCAGCCGCAGATACAACTCGGCTTCAACAGTCTTCCTGGCCCGTTCCAGCAGCATGCGACCGTCCGCCGTTAGCTCGATGAGGGAGGATCTGCGATCGTCCGGGTTATTTCTCCGACGGCAATATCCGGACTTTTCAATCCGGTCAATGAGCTTGCTTGTGCCTCCGACGGTAATCGCAAGAGCCGAGGCCACATCGAATACCCGGCAGGCGCCCAAGCGATCGACGACGGCCATCGGTTCAAATCTGCTCATGGGGAGGCCATGCTCTTTGCGCAATCTGCTGTCGAGCGCGTCCCACAGCTCAGTTTCCAATCGGGTCAGTTCGCTGAAGAGAGGGTATAGAGACCAAGTTTCGATGCTCTTGTTCATAAAGAGACCCTAACACTTTGTTTCCATGGAACATAGTTCTAAGGAAACAAACGATTGAGGTCGCTAGCGGTTGCTGGGTGGAGCCTACAGCTTCGCCCAGCCTCCGCAGCCTTCGCTGATGAACCTCTGGCCCCGGACCAGTTTCACCGTGGGGAATCCACTCGTCACAGCTCCCTCGGAGCTGTCAATGCTGTCCGGGCGCGTGATCTGCCAGGAGCAGGAGCGGCTAACCTCATTCGTGGTTCGATACGTTCCTGGGGCGATATCCTTCCCAACAATCCACGTCCCGTCCTGGATGATCCCGTCTTGAACGGTCCCGTTTTGAATGGTGCTCGGAGCTTGCGGAGCAGCGGCAACAGCCGAATCACGAACGGCTTCAGTCCCGGCAGCAACCACGCCGAGGAAAAGTGACGCCGCTCCGGCGACGGCAACCACTATCGCTGCCTGTTTGCGTGGTAACGCTGCCCAGGAGGGCCTCTTGAAAATGAGCGAATAGAGACCAGTAAGCAGCGCTGCCAGGCCGATAAAAATCAGGATCGATTCGCCGTTCCCCGTAACAGCATTGGCCAGGGCAAGTACGGCAAGCAATGCTCCGACGATCCAAAAGGACGGACTGAAGCGCTTCTTGGAACCGCTGGACCAATTTTCGGGTGCAGGATATGGCGGCGATGGTGGGGGTCCGAAGCCCGGTTGTTGGAAGGGCTGCTGCTGGTAGTAGGGCTGGTACTGAAAAGGTGATTGCTGGAAAGGCCCCTGCTGGAACGGCGGCTGCTGGGACGGCGGCTGCTCGTACTGGTGTGGCGCCGGAGCAGCGGCCGGTGCTGCAAAGGGCTGCGACGACCCGTACGGAGGCACTCCCGGCGGCGCAAATGGCTGCGGCTGTTGCAGCGGCACCGCTGGCACGTCCGACTGGCCGTAAGCCGCACCATCCGTGTCATTCGTCATCAAATTCCCCCAATGAAAGTAACCCTTATGACGCGTTCCTCAGCAGCTGGCCCAGCTACGCATCAGACTACGACATCGAGCCCGAACATCAGGGGCTTTCCAGAACATCTTCCGGGCATGACTGAACGCCGGGAACGCCAGTGCCCTACCGGCGGAAAGGGCGCGCCGCCTAAACTGAGGGGCAAACGCTACGAAGACTGGGAACTCACCGATCCCGCCGACCAGCCCCTCGACACCGTCCGGGCCATCCGCGACGATATCCACGACCGTGTGAAAAACCTAGTCGCCTCCCTCACGAAAGAAGCAGCACTCTAATGACCGCCGAACACCCCTCCGTCCTGTTCGTCTGCAGCAAGAACGGCGGCAAATCCCAGCTCGCCGCCGGTCTCATGCGAGACCTGGCCGGGAAGGGCCTCTCGGTCTACTCCGCCGGCACCAAACCAGCTGAGTCCTTGAATGGCCAAGCCGTGGACTCGCTGGCGGAGTTGGGCATCGACGTCACCGGCGAATACCCCAAACCGATAACAGACGAAGTCCTCAACTCCGTGGACGCCGTAATCGTCCTCGGAACCGAAGCCAAGCTCGACCCACCAGCCGGAAAGCGTTTCGAGATTTGGGAAACCGACGAACCCTCCGAACGCGGCATCGAAGGTATGGAACGCATGCGTTTGGTTCGCGACGACATCAAGGCACGGGTCGAAAAGCTCTACGACGAACTCGTTCAGAACTGACCTCCTGCCCCTAATCCACCTCGCATCATGGAACCAGGCCAGGAATCAACCGCCGCCGGATACAACCGTGCCCGCGGGGAGCTCAGTGGCTGGCTGGCCCGTGCCACCACTGACGATCTCCAACGCCAGAGCAACGGGACCCGCTGGACCAATGAGGAACTGCTCTTCCACATGGTCTTCGGCTACATGATCGTCCGGGCGCTTCTCCCGCTGGTCCGTCTCATCAGCCGCTTGCCCCGCTCATGGCAAAAGGCTTTCGCCGCTGGCCTGAACGCCGCTACAGGCCCGTTCGACGTCGTCAACTATTGGGGATCCCGGGCGGCCGCCACCGTCTATAACAGGCACCGCATGGGCCGGAAATTAGACAAAACGATCAAAGCACTGACCCGCCGGTTGGAAAAAGAAACCCCGGCGACCCTGGCCAGGTCAATGCCCTTCCCAACCCGGTGGGACCCGTTCTTCAAACCCGAAATGACAGTCGCGGACGTCTACGCCTATGGCACTCAACATTTCAACTTCCACGCCAGACAGTTGAGCCTCCATGGACCCGAGAAGGAACCCTCCGAAAAATGACCAAGGCTGCCGACGGCCCACCGGCGACGATGCACGAAATCGCTGACGTGGACGTCAACCAGGATTTCGAGAACACCTTCCGGGCATGCCCGATCGCCAGTGCCCTACCTGCCGAAAGGACGCACTGCCTAAACTGAGGGGGCACGAAGCAACCGCGGTTTGCGTTGTTGAACGTGCTTGAGAACGGAGAGCGCCATGCTCAAGATGCTCATGTGCAAACTGAACTTGAGCCACGCCTGGCACGTGGAATCTGCTGAAGATGGCAGCGGCCGTTACAGGCGATGCACGCGGTGCGGTAAGTACGACCGCGACTGGGACGGTAGCGGCTTTATGCACTGAATGGGCCTATGACTTCGTGTTCTCCTGTGATGGCGTGGCTGGAAGCGACACCGTAAAGATGCTGCCTCTTCCGGGTTTACTGGTGCACGTGATGCTGCCGCCATGCCGTTCCACGATGGACTTGGTGATGGACAGTCCCAGGCCCACGCCTGGAATGGCAGCCTGGCGGGCAGCACCTGTCCGGAAGAAGCGCGTGAAAATCTTCGACGTCTCCTCGGTGGTCATACCCATACCGGTATCTTGAACTTCCAGCTGGATCCACCCGTCGTTCCGGACGGCCCTCACGGTCACTCGTCCGCCACCTGGGGAGTACTTAATGGCATTGGACACGAGGTTATCCAGGGCCTGTCCCAACCTCAGAGGATCCGCATCTGCCCACAGGGGTGAAGGTACGTCGGCCACGAGCCCCACATTGGCAAAATCAGCCTGCGCATGCGCCGACACCAAGCTGTTTTCAACCAGGCCCGCGACGTCTGTACGCCTTAGGTGGATGCTCTCAACTGCGGCGGCTGACATGAGCAGATCATTCACCAGAACGCGGAGCCGCTCCGCATTGCGCTCGGCGACTTCCAAGCGGGTCTTGACTTTATCGGAGAGCTCTTCGTCCCCGCGGAGCACCAAGTCCAGGTTGCCCAGGATCGAGGTTAGCGGGGATCCGAATTCGTGCGAGACATTGGCAACCAGTTCATCCTTGGCCGCGAGGGCCTGGACGACGTCGGTCACGTCTCGAAACACGATCACGGCTCCGCCGAACCCCTCGTCGACACCGTATTTCATGCTGCGTGCGGCAGTCGAGATGGCCCGCTGTTCTGCTCCCGTACCGAACCACACAAGGTAATCCGAATACGTCTCCCCCTGGGCGGCCCTTTGAGTGGGGCTCTTTTCGGGCGGAAGCGGGGTCAGACGGTCCTGACCAAAGATCAAAAGCTCGTCCCGTGTGGTAGCTGCTCCAGACAGGGATGGAGTCGCAACGCGATGGAATTCTTTTTGTTGGTTGTTGGTCAAAAGCGTCTCGCCCTTGGAATCCACGGCGACAATTCCGACGTCGATTGTGTCCAGGATCGTCCCAAGCAGCATTTCGCGATCCCTGCTCGCCGCAAGCAATTGCCGCAAAGCTTGGTCACGCTGCCTGACACGCTGTTGCTGGATCCTGGCATTCGAGCCGGAAAGCCGAATGGTGACTGCAACAGCAAACATCACCAGGGGCAAGACGATAACCGAGAACATGTCGGAGGATGGGGGCTTCGGCAAGTGCGAAATGAACGGGGGGAGGGCAATTACAAGGGGGCCCAGAACGCTGATGATAAGGCTTGCCCTGGTTCGCAGACCTGAGGCGGATAACCAGATCACAGGAAAAAGTGCGAGAACCACGAGGCCTGGCAGCGAGCCATAGGCACCACTTCGCGTGAATGCGAGGGCAACCAGATCCAGGACCGGGATGGCTAGGCTGGCGCTTGGTGCAAGGCGCTCCCACGGAACTAGGAAGCAACTCAGGAAAAGGATCCCGTGCATGAGGATTCCGGTGACAAACAACCCGTTCTGCATGAGATTTGGCCAAAGAGCAGGGGCAGAGACGAACAATCCTCCGACTACCAGAGTCAAAGGTAATTCGCAGACGGCTACCCGGGCCCTGGGCGTCAGTTTTCTAAAGATGCGGGCGGCTGTGCGAAGCAAAGGCTGCTCAGTCAAGGCAGAATCCTTCGTTTGGGGGACACGGACCAGATATCGTTTTGCGCCGATTCCGGGACGAGCGAGGGGGTGGAGCGAAAAACCGGAACGTTGGGACGGCACATATTGCACATATTAGGTGCTATAAAACTTGAATGCTTGTATCGTACGTATTGGGTGACGCTTCCCGCTCTGCGCTGGGCTTGCGGGGATATGCGCCGACTCGGGGGAATCAATGAGTGAGCCTGGGGTTGCTGTAGTCATTGAGGATGACGAAGACGTCCGGAACTTGGTCGGCGCCATCCTAAAAGAGGCCGGTTTTGTGGTTCATTCCGCCGCCACTGGACGCGAAGGCGTCGAAGTTGTCCGAGATCATCATGCCGTGGCGGTGACACTGGATGTCGGACTTCCTGACATGGATGGTCACGAAGTTTTACGGCGAATCCGACAATTCAGTGATGCCTACGTTGTCATGCTCACTGCACGCAAAGACGAACCGGACACCCTGACCGCTTTCCTGACGGGTGCGGACGACTACGTGAAAAAGCCGTTCCTGCCCCGCGAGCTAAGGGCCAGGGTCACTGCGATGATGCGGCGACCCCGTGTCGGCGTCGGGTTGTCGTTGCCTGAGGATGCCGGCGACAATGGCTTGGTCCGTTCGAATGGACGCAATGACGCGGTCATTGAACACAATGGATTGTCGTTGAATTACAAATCCCGGGCAGTTGCCCTTGATGGTTCTCCCCTGACCTTGACCAGAAGCGAATTCGATCTGCTACTGGATTTGCTTCGCAACCCGGAGGAAGTGCGGACACGGGCTGACTTGGTTCGAGCTGCCCGTGGTGACTATTACGACGACGACGCTTATATCAGCGAGGCCGACGAACGGGCCGTTGAAACCCACATTGGAAATCTTCGCCGAAAGCTGCGTGAAGATTCACAGTCTCCCCGGTTTCTGCAGACAATCCGGGGAGTCGGCTATCGACTCGCCCCGAAAAGACCCGATTAGGAGATGGGATCCGGTTCCGGGCTTTCATTCCTCAGAACGTAGCTTTCCCTGAGCTCCTTGACAGTGCGCTGACCACACTCGGCAATCTCATCAAGGAGAGGCCGGGCATCGCGTAAATCGCCGTTCAGAACGTGTTCCTCCAGTTGCGCTGCGAGAAACGCAAGGCGAAGCCCGCCCACCATGGAAGACGAGGTCCTGAGGCTTAAAATCGTGTCCAGGGCCGCCGCTTCGTCACCACGCACGACGGCGGTGGCGAGACCTTCGTACCGGACTGGCCAGAGCCGGGCAAAGTCGCTTGCAAACTTGCGCGCTGTGCGCGGATCGCCCACCTGATCTTCCAAGAGTTGGAATTCCGCGAGGTCCAATATCGGCCGCCGATCGGCGTCGGGCTTCCACGTGGAACCCTCCGCTGGGCCGATATGGTCGGAGTCCCCACGCTCGTCGACCTCACTGAAATCTGAACTGAACATAACTCGATGCTACTTCCTGAACTCAGATCTAAACCGATCTTGTGCTGATCTTGAGCAAATCCTCAGCGCCTCCTGATTTCTTGAGTTTCTTTTGAATACGCAAATTGGCTGCGTTTCATCCACCGCTGAGCGTTGTTATGGTGTTGATGACCGCTGGTCCCAGGATGGCAATAAACAGGACCGGAAAGATGAAGAATAGCAGGGGAAAGAGAATTGTTACCGGAAGCTTCATGGCTTTCTCCTCGGCGCGTTGCCGGCGCTTAACCCTCATGACCTTCGCCTGAACTTTCAACACCCGACTAATGGCAATCCCGTACGTGTCAGCCTGGATAACGGCCTGCACAAAGCTTCTCAGTTCCGGAATGTTGGTCCGTTGGGCCAACGCGAGATACGACTCGCGGCGGCTCCGTCCAACCTGCATGTCCTGGAGTGTCCTGACAAGTTCCTCCGCCAGCGGTCCCTTGCCGTTTTCTCCGGCGCGGGCCATGGCTCCTTCGAAGCCAAGGCCGGCCTCCACCGAAATGAGCATTTGGTCCATGGTGTTGGCGAGTTCCAACTGTATTTTCTTCTGACGTTCCTGACCTTTGCTGTAAAGCATCAGGTCCGGAATGAAATATCCCAGCAGGACCACAAAGATCCCGACCAGCTTGATGAGTCCACTCTGGCTGCTGGTTGTGATGAACAAACCGAAAATCGCACCGAGAAGGCCAAGCGCCGGCTTTGCTGCGAGTACTCTCCCAAGCGGGAGTGAAGCGGGACGCCCGGCCAACGCCAGTAGCCTGTCCAGTTTCTGGACGTAACTGCCAGGAGTAAGCCTGTAGCCCAGGCGCTCCAAAGCCCCGCTCCTGCTCTGCTGCTCCACTTCAATGGCGATTTGACCCCTCGAGAGCAGCTCGCGGACTGCCTGCGGGGTCCTCCGGTCAGTCGAAAGGAGGGACCAAGCGAAATACGCGCTCGGCAGCGGAACGAGCACCAGGGATAAAAGCAGAAAAGGGTGCAAGGTTCACCTCAGAATTTCAAATCGATGATTTTGCGCATCCACAGGCCACCGATGGTCATAAAGATGAGGGAAGCGGCAATCATGCCCCAACCCAGCGGATTGGTAAACATTACGTTCATGTAGCCGGGGTTGACGATCATGAGCATGATGACGATCCCCACCGGGAGGGCCATCAGAATGTAGGCGGAGAACTTTCCTTCTGCGGCCAGGGACTTGATGTGTCCTTTAATTTCGCTGCGTTCGCGAATGGTGTCGTTCACCTGGTCCAGCACATCTGCGAGGTTCCCACCTACCTCGCGGTTGATCTGGATTGCTTGGGCTATCCACACGAAATCCTCGTTTCGCATTCTCTCCGCCGTATCGTTCAGGGAAGCTTGCAAGTCCCGTCCCAGACTTGTCTCCGTGATGACTCTGCGCATTTCTTCGGATGTGGGGCTGACTGATTCCGTGGCAGCGGCGTCGATGGCGCGCAGGATGCTGTGGCCAGCCCGTAGGCCACCGGAAAGCAACTGAAGTGTGTCGCCAAGCTGATCATCGAACTTGTCACGCCTTTTGGCCGCCCGGAACTTCAGAACCAGCCGAGCCACGAAGGGCGCCAAAACGCTGAGGAGAATGGCACCGATGATCCCCCCGACAACCAGCCCGATCAAGGCTCCCACCACCGCGCCTGCGATCACCAGGACGACGAAGTCCGCTTGGCTCATCCGCACGCCGGCGTCGTCCAGCTGTTCGCGGTTGAAAAGCCTCACGTTGCGCTGCGTCAGCACACGATGAAGTACGTCAGTTGTGGACCCGGTGAATCGAGTCAGGTGGGAACCGGGACCTACCTGATAGGGCCTCCTCCGGTCCAAGGGCACCTCGGGTGTCTTTGGCAGAATGACGGCTACTCCGAAGAGCACGATGGCTGACAGCATGAGGGCCAGCCCGACGAAAAGAATCATGGCGCGCTCACGTCCTCGGCGTCGATGCCAGTGGAGCCGCAAAAAGCTCGGGAGAAACATGAATGCCCAAGTCTGTGAAGCGGTCGATGAACCGCGGACGGATACCCGTAGAAACTGGTCGTCCTAGAAAAATCCCGTGGGCATCTACCCCGGCCGAATAGTCGAAAACAAAGGCGTCCTGGAGGGTGACAATGTCCCCTTCCATACCTTGAACCTCAGTCACATGGGTGATGCGGCGCGTTCCATCGCGAAGACGGGAAATTTGGATAATGAGATTAACCGCGGACGCGAGCTGTTCGCGGATGGCTCGCAGTGGCAAGTCCATTCCGGCCATAAGAACCAGCGTTTCAAGCCTGGCCACGGCGTCCCGGGGAGAATTGGAGTGCACCGTTGAGAGTGAGCCGTCGTGCCCGGTGTTCATGGCTTGCAGCATGTCCAGCGACTCTCCCCCGCGCACCTCTCCCACCACGATCCTGTCGGGGCGCATACGGAGCGAGTTCCGGAGTAGTTCCCGGATAGTGACTTCCCCCTTTCCCTCTGTGTTTGGTGGCCGGCTTTCCAGCCTGACCACGTGCTGCTGCTGGATCTGCAGTTCCACAGCGTCCTCAATAGTCACTATTCGGTTGTCCTCGGGGATGAAAGAAGACAGGACATTCAACAGCGTGGTTTTGCCGGTTCCGGTACCACCGGAAACAATGATGTTCAATTTCGCTTTGACGCATGCATTCAGGAGTTCGGCGATTTCAGGGGTCAGCGTGCCGAAGTCGATCAAATTTCTGATGGTCAAGGGCACTTTGCTGAATTTTCGGATTGTCAGGGACGATCCGCCAACAGCAAGCGGCGGAATCACAGCGTTGACACGAGAGCCGTCTTCCAACCGGGCGTCGACCAGCGGGGATGACTCGTCGATTCGGCGTCCCACCTTCGAGACGATCCGTTCGATAACTCTTCTCAGATGATCTTCGGAGCTAAATCCGGAATCAGTGAGGATGAGCTTGCCGCGCCGTTCGACGTAGATCTGGTCCATCCTATTGACCATGATCTCCGTAACTTCGGGGTCATCCAGCAGGCGTTGCAGTGGCCCGTAGCCCAGGACGTCGTCGGCCACATCGGCCACCAGCCGGCTGCGCTCCTCGGGAGAGAGCGGCACCTGTTCAGAGTCAATGATCCTGGTCAGCTCTTCGCGGGCAGCCGTCCGCAGTTCCTGCTCACTCAACGTTGAGTCGTTGAACCTCGCACCCAGGCGTTCAAACAATGCGGTTGCGGCGCGTCGCTTCAGGGCCGCGAAGGCGTCCACCGGCTGCTGTGCCTTTGGCCTCGGAGCATCCGGGTGATCGGCCAGTTTCACTGAAGTGTGAGGGTTCGCCGCAACCGTAGCTTTCGCTTGAAGATTTGGCTTCGCCTGCTGCGCGGCCTGCGCAAAGGTGGGGTTCGTCGTCGAGACTGGCTTTGGTCCTTGCCCAAGGGCAGCCCCTTGACCCGCGGACTTTTCCTCGGCGTCGTGCAGGCGTTCGGACAGCTTCACTGGACTACCACCCTCCTGTGCAGTTTTCGCTGGGACGAGGCCCGCCATGCGGGGTTGAACCGTTCAACGAGATGGTTCAATCCCTTGATCGCTGGATCCTTCGCCCCCTCTTGCAGCACCGGAATTCCACGGTTGGTGGAGAGCGCTACTGCTTTTGACCGGGGGATGCTGATATCAACGGGGGCACCAACGGTCGATTCAACGTCCTGGACGGACAACCCGGACTTGGAATCGGCCATGTTCAGCACCACATGGCGGGTTTCCGGGAGCAGATTCAGCTTGCGAAGGATATCCAATCCGGAGCGTAGGCCCCGAACACTTGGAACATCCATGGCTGATACCCACACCGCATCGGTGCACTGCTCCAGCGCCGCGAGGCCGATTTCAGGCAGCCCAGGGGCTGTATCAACCACCACGTACTGAAACTCTTCGGCAAGTTGCTCCAGCAGCCGCCCCACCTGCTCCGGAGTAATTTCATCTGCTTCAACGGGGTTCTTAGGCGCACAAAGGGCGTAGATGCTCGCCGGATGCACAGTGAGAAAGGCCTTGAGCACCAGGGAATCCTGGCTGGCCGAGGGTGTGACGGCGTCGGTAACAGTGTGTTCCGGGTTGAGGTAGAGTCCCGAGGCGACATCCCCAAACTGCAAATCCAGATCGACGATCACCACGCTCATGGGCGCTATCTTGCCCAGGCCCACAGCGATGTTCGTGGCGATGGTCGTCTTACCCACGCCACCCTTGGGAGAAAAGACGCCGATCACCAGTCCCTTAGGTGCTCCTGCTGGTTTAGGTTCCGAAGTCCGCTGACGGGTGGCGAAGGACTGGCACGCACGCTCCAGGGTGACCCTGATCTCGGCCATGTCGGCGGAGGGGCTCATGATGTCGCGGATGCCGGATCGCATCGCCTGGAGGATAAAGTCTGGCTGCGGCTCGGCGACAAGAAGCACGCTGAGTTCCGGCACTTGAACATTAAGGACCGTAGCCAGGCGCATCGCATCCTCCACGGGCACCTCCGGACCCAGGATCAGGACCTCGAGTTGTCCCTGGTCCAGGGCGCCGAAGAGCTCGGCCGGGTCTACCGGCAGGACGTTGGTGAAGAACGTCTGCACAGATCCCGGGAGTCCGCCGGCAACGGCTTGACGCAAGCGCTGATCAAATTCCGCGCTGGGGGTTATCAGGACAAACCGGCTCACTTGTACACCTCGCTCCGTTGGATGATTCTGGGTCCGCTCTCCTGGGCGTCCACCGGCTCCTTGCTCAGCCAGATTTTGGCGAACTCGGAGGCGAAAACGATCTTGGTTGCGTCCGAGTCACCCACTGCCACAGTCAGGAGCAGGGAACCGGCGGGAAGAGTGCTGTCCTTAGGATCAGGTGCTGTGGTCCCGGGGCTGGGGGCAGGGCTGGGCTGGCTCGTGGGTGCTGGCTCGGGGGCCCGCTGCACGGCAGTCACAAGCACCTTGTGAATGGACAATTGGGTAGTTTCCTTCTCCGGCTTGGACTCAATTCCACCGTTTTCCATGGAAATGAAAATCCCGACATGGTCACCAGGAACCACCCGTCCGCCCACCACACGCACGGGCTCCACCTGGAACGAGACCTCCTGCATTCCGGCAGGGACTGCAACGTTTCCTGGAGTCTTCAGTGCCTCCGGAGCAACCAAGCGCTCGGCAACCAATGGTTCGCCCGGAACAAGGTCCACGGCGGCCACCTTGCCCGCCGAATCGCTCAACGTCTTCAGTGCTGATGCGGGGACAGAAGACTCCGGAAGCTGCTGCGCGGCCAGGGAAGCCTTCATGGCCTCTACCGGTGTGCCGGCGGGAATCGGAGCCTTGACCATCAAGACTTCAACAGGGGCAAGATTCTGGACAGCCCGTTGATCAGCGCCCTGCGCGTAGACGAACACGAGGATCACCCCTATGACTGCCAGCAGCGCTGCTGCCGATCCTGCCAATAAGCGTGATTTCACTTAACACTCCTGTGCGTAAAAATTGGAAAGGCTAGTTGGTCAGGCGTACTACGGTGACCCCGTTGGCATCCACGGGCCCCAACGAATAGCCGTCTGCCAGCGATACGTACTTGACGAATCTCCCCACGATCCCCCGGCAATTTCCGGTGCAGGACAGCGAGGAGGAAACATAGGGACTCTCGTTATGGAAGGTGTCCGGCAGGCTGCTGCCACCGCTGAACTTCCATCCCGTCACCTTGAAAGCGGCAAACGAGATCAAGTGGTAAATAGCCCCACTGCCGGTGCCGGTGACGGAATTGAAGACCGGAAGCAGCACAATGATGTCTTTTCCGGCGTTGATGGTGGCGGCCCACTTGTTAAGGGTGGCGGAACAATTTGGCGGCACACTGTTTCCGGGAGCGCTGCCGCCTTCGCTCAGCGCCAGGTCAATGGTGCCACCGCACACCCCCGGATCCTGGACAGTCCATCCGAATCCACCCTCTACCGCCGCGCCTGAAGGGCCGTAGTTGCAGCTGGGATTGGCGCCGGTGCCGTGAGCCTGCAAAAGCTGTTGAACACCGCCAACGTACCCTTGAACCTGGCAGATCGAGAACGCCAGGGGAAATGGAGTAGTTCCAGCACGAGGACTGCCCCATTGAACAGTGGACGACGTCACAACGTCCGCGGAATTCATGCCAAGGACACGGCCAAAGACAAGTGAAACGGCATTTGGAGCACCACCCGCTTGCTGGGAGCCGGCGGACACGGTTACCTTCCGGTTAGTCAGATCAAGGTTTACCGAGTTGATGTTTCCAAGGCCGTCCACAGCATTCTTGTTGGCCATGTCCTTGGCAATCTGGGACGTAGTCGAGCAATTCGGGTCACTGGTGCTGGCAGCACACTTCTCCGCCACGGCGAGGGCCGCGGCATCGGATCCGTTCTGCGCCTGCGCCTTTTCCGAGTAGAGCATTCCAGCGTCGACAGCGAGAGCGGCAAAGCCAAGTAACGCAACCAGAATCACAGCTATGAGGACCGCGACGGCCCCGCGTTCGCCGTCGTCATTGCCCTTTATCCGCCACATACCATCACCCCTACGCCTTGCATCGGGAACGGTCCTGCGATTCCCGTGAGGGTGCTGAGTGTGTACTTGACGGTGACGGACATCTGCGCGCCGGACGTGCAGCTGGTGGCACTGAAGGTGAAGTTCGCATCTGCCAACTTTGGGTTCAGCGTTACAGCAGCGTTTTTCGCCGCGGTCCTGGCTGCCGACTGATCATTCGCGATCGACATCACGCGCACGCCCTCGCGGGCAGCGTTCGTGAGCGAGACCTGCGCATTGTAGGCCCGCCCGAATTCCATGATCCCCAGAACCAGGAGGATCAGGACGGGTGCGAGCAACGCGAACTCGACCGCTACGGCACCCCGTTCTGATGTCCTGTGCATGTGGATCTGCCTTCTTATCGAAAGTGGAAAGAGGAACGGGTGGGTGGGGCCACCGACCCACCCACCCGGGTACCCGCCGTGAGCAGGACTACTTTGAGCAGCTGCCCGCGACGCCCTGGACATTGCCCACGGTTTGGGTCGTGGCAGTCCAGGTGCCGCCCTTGACGGCACAGGCTGAGCTATTGAAGGTCTCAACGAGGTTACCGCCGAGCAGGGTGACAGCAACGATGATGACCACGGCGATGAGCGCAACCATGATGCCGTATTCGACGGCGGTAGCGCCGTTCTCTTCACGACGGGCACGGGTTGCGATGGTGCGGAAGGTAGCAAACATTTTGAAAACTCCTGAGCGAGTTGGGGAGATGTGGGCTGGCCCGATACCAGCTCCCTAACAACGTAGCAACGGAGTGAACCCCATTTCGGAGTCCTTGGGACTTCCTGTGGAAAGCCTCTGGAACCTGCGCATTTCCTGCGCTAATCCTAGGAAATCCCTTGCTTTGCCCACACAAAAATAAGGCCGCGCCACCATCGGCACGGCCTTATCGTTGAGTTTTTGTCAGCCCATGGCAGGCGCAACCACGGGTGGTGGCGAGAGCTGCTTACGCGCCCACCGGGCCAACTTCTTGCCCTTGCCCTTCCACCAGTTGTCTTCGTCCTTGTCGTAGTGCCAGCGGAAGATGATCATCACCAGCACGGCCATACTCATGGCCACCTGAATCCATGACCAGCTGACCGCTTCAGCGAGGGCGCTGATCCCCATCACGAGGATGGAAGGCACCGCCAAGGTCCTGAAAATCGTATTCGCCACGTACCGGGGGCGTGAACTCGGCAGGGACAGTGCCCGCACCATATCGAAGCACAGGCACACCACCACCATTATTTGCCCCACGGACATAAGGAGAAGCCCGGGCAGCGACCCCGCGAACATTGCTGCCGATTCCATTCCTGTACTCAACGTAAACCCCTCCAACAAAACGTCATTTCAGATCCTCTGTGATCCATTGAATCGGCTGCCGGAGGGGCCGTCACGAGTAGTGGGTACTCGTTTCCGGCCGGCCCGACTACTCGGTTGCTTGCCCTGTACTTGGTCTAAAGCAACGCGGGGTCAGGTAGGGCCCATAAATCCCCTCGGGATGGGCCCTAAATGACCCCGCGTTGCGCGATGTACACTCGCGGTGAGGCGAAGCGCAAGCCAGGATTCCGGCAGCAGTGTCAGCGAAGGGTCAGGATGTTCGGTTCAAAGAAGCAGAAGCTCAACGATCTTATGGAGCAGCTCAGGCCCGACCTGAGTCGGGAGTCGCTCGGCGTCGGGCCCAATTTCCCGGGCGTCGCCCCGAATCCCCTCCTGAGCAGTGATGCACGGAAGCGCAATGCGGAACTGCGCACTGGGACGCTTGCTCTCGGCGTTCTCGTCGACTGGCGGGAGGTCAACAGCAATCCGCGCGTGGTCCTGATGTTCGACGTGGAGACCGCCGACGGCATCTCGTTCCGCGGCATCGCGGACGAAGACCTCACGATCACCGCTCTCACCCGACTCGCCCCAGGACAGACGTTGCCTGTGCGCTACCGGCCGGCGGTCATGGACCACTACGTCGCCCTTGCCCGGGATGCGGACCCCGCCCACGTGCAGCAGCTCTCTGACGAGATCGCGAGCCGCAAGCAGACCTGACCCGAAACCATCTCCGCAACGCGGGGTCATTTAGGGCCCATAAATCCACCCCGGATGGGCCCTAAATGACCCCGCGTTGGGCGTTTAAGGGGCCTATGCTTGGCAGCAGAGCTTGGTTTTTCAGATCCGGGGATGGAAGGTGCTTGGCTATGGGGGATAGCGTTTTCTTGCCGCTGGAGGATTATTTCAGCAGAATCGGAACGCGCAGGGCGATTGTGCTGTGCCAACTGCCACTGATGGCCACGGTGGCCTTCATTGTTTTCCTGGCGGTTCTCTTCAACCCCGCAAGCGTCTTACATCCTGCCTTCATCCTGGTCCTTTTTCTGCAAGTCGCGATCCTGGCGGCATGCCTCGTTCTTCCGTGGAACCGCCTTCCCACATGGAGCTTCGTCCTCATCCCCTTACTGGATTGTCTTGCTCTCGGCCTCCTGCGCGAGGTTGGTGGTCCCGTTCTCAGCGTCGTGGGACTGGTCATGGCCTTCCCGGTGATTTGGCTGTCCGTCAGCGCCAGCAAGGTCCGCCTGGCCCTGGCTATCTTGGCACCACTTTGCGCCACCGTTGCTTCGCCGCTCGTGTTGGGTCACGAGGTTGAACGGTCGGAGTTGATCCGCATGATCGTCTTCCCTGCCATCATGGCCGGTTTGGCCATCTCCGGGCATGCAGTTGCCCGCGGGCTGATCAAACACGGCGAGCGGCTGGACCGTAAGGATCAGGAATTGGTGCGGCTCCATGGTGCAACCAAAGAACACGCACAACTCCTGGATACCGTCCTTGAAACGGTCAACGTTGGTGTCTGGGCCATGGACGCCAACGGTGCTGACATTCTCACCAACCGTCGCCTTCGCGCGGACCGTTCTTGGGCGCAGGAATCGACGGACGCCGAGAACCCGTTCACCATTGGGACTGGTCACTCCGATGAAGAACGGAATAGTCCTGCCGATCTTGCTGTCCGAGGCGCCAGTTTCACCAACAGACTGGTCCGGGTAAGCGATGGGGAGAAGCAGCGGACCTTCTCGGCCGCCGCGCGTCCACTGCTCGGCGAAGCGGGCCAGTTGAAGGGTTCCATCATTGCTTTCACTGACGTCACGGCGCTGGTGAAGGCGCAAACAGCGCGCGACAAGTTCGTAGCCACGATCTCCCACGAACTTCGAACCCCGCTCACGTCCATCCTTGGTTACCTGGAAATACTCGACGACCAGCCAAATCCTGCGTTCATGGGAATCATCGAACGGAACGCTGAACGTCTGCTAACCCTTGTCAACGATCTGCTCCTTGTCGCGTCCGAAGACCTCGAACTGCGTCGCAGGCCCACCAACGTTTCCGAACTACTCCAGGAGTCCGTCAAGAATGCCCGGCCGGCGGCCGCCGCAAGGGGTATCACCATTGCCATGCAAATCCACGGCGACGTGGCGGCAGATGTGGACCCCGGCCAGTTTTCCAAAGCGATTGAGCAGTTGCTATCCAACGCCATCAAGTTCTCGCCCGAAGGCACCCAGGTGGTGATCGGTCTCCGGGGAAATAACGGCGAGGTGGAGCTCTCCGTGCGCGATCATGGGATCGGTATGACGGAACAAGAACAAGACGAAGCCTTCACCAAGTTCTTCAGGGCCGATCAGGCAATGGAATCGGCAATACCCGGGGCCGGCCTGGGATTGCCACTCAGCAAAGCCATCATCGAAGCCCATGGTGGAACGATCGGATTGAACAGCCGGCCGGGGTCCGGCACCACCGTCACGGTCACCGTTCCGCGTTAGCTGCAGAGTTGCCGTTCCGCAGGCGCCAGCAATCCTCCTTCATCGATATCGTGACGATCGTCAAAATTTTGTTATCCACATCACGATAGACCCTGCCCTGAGCTCAGCGCAATAGCCTACTGGTATGCCAAGACCGCACTCGGCTCGGCATCACTTCGCGACGCTGTGCAGAAATTGGCACTGCTATTGACGCTCCATTTGAGTTTGGTATACCGTCAGCGCTATTCGGCATCCACCTGACTGGACGCCTCGACGATGAGGGAAGACGAATGGCAGAAGTTGAAGTGGCATCGACACAGGCCGGAGCTGGCTGCGCCAACTGTGGCGGCAATGTGGGACTCGAAGAAGAAACCGACCCTCTCCCGGGCCAGGCTCATCCAACCGGGCTACTGACGGATAAAGTCCAGCGCGAGTCTGCTCTGGCGAAGATGCGAGGATTCGGAGCTGATGCCTTCCGTGACCAAAGCCGCCCCCTGGTTCTGGCCCCGAGTTGGCTCTTGGCGCATATCAATGACGAGATGGTTCTCCTGGCCGATCACGAGGTTGTGGTCAAGAACGGTCGAATTGAGGAAGTAAGGCCCCGCACGGGCAGTACTGACGAGCGTGTGGATATGCCAGGACAACTACTACTTCCGGGGCTGATCTCCATGCACAGCCATGTGGCCGGAGGAGCAGCCACCCGAGGATATGTTGAAGGCAACCTGACACCAATGAGCAAGGGTGCGCCGCTGCGGCAGGGACGGCAATTCCTCAAGGCCATGGTGCTCCTTGAAGACCTTCCGGACGAAGATCTGGACACTATGACCGCATTGAACCTCGCTGAAATTCTTCGCGGTGGCTGTACCACTCAAGTGGAAATGTCCAAGGGCCTCCGCTCAATGCAGTCATACGTCCGTGTTGCCCGCGAGTTTGGCATCCGGGGCTACCCTTCAGGCGCTGTCCCGGGGATGAAGCGGATCCTGCCCATATGGAAACGCGGTACGGACGATCAAGTGTTGTTCGATTCTGTGCCCGAAACCTTGGCAGAAATCCAAGAAAACCTGGACTACGCCCGCACCATCAATGGCGTTGACGATGGTCGGATCCTTCCCATGATGGCGCCTGCAACGAACGCTGTGCACACGCCGGAAACTTTTGCCGCAATGAAGTCAGCGGCACAAGAGCTGCACGGTCTGCACATTCACCTGCAGGCCGGATATGGCCGGGCGCCTCAACCCGACAAGGTAGCAATGAACAGGCTGTGGGGCCAGGATGAAATACCGTGGCTGCACAGCATGGGTATCTTCGATGGGTCCGTTCGCGTCTTCGGGGCACATCTGCTGGGTATCGATTTTGAGCGGGACCTTCCACTCTTGGCGAACTCCAGCTTCACGTTTGCCAACTGCCCTTCGGGGACGGGAGCGGGAGTAACGCCTGCGCAGTGGCCGTGGCCGGAGGTCCTGGGTGCGGGTGTCAATTCCGGTATCGGCTTGGATACCCACTCCAACGACTACATCGAAAACCTGAAGATGGCGGTTATCTATGGGCGCATCCGCGCTGACTTCCTGGGTGATTCCACCCCAGTGCCCATGGTCCGCCCGTCCATCTGGACCGCCGTCGAAGCAGCAACGCTGGGCGGAGCGAGGGGCCTTGGCCGTGAAGATCTGGGACGCATCGCCGTGGGAGCGAAAGCCGACCTGACAAGCATCGACGTCAGTGGTTTGTTTGTGGGTGTTGGAACCGTGCCGCGCGAACCGCTGAACCACCTGATGTACGCCAACGGGCTCTCGGTCAGGAACGTCATGACAGATGGCCAGTGGCAGGTCCGCGACGGCGCCCTGACTATCGTTGACGAGGCCGCCCTGGTCCACAAAGCCGGCAAGGTGGTCCAGAGAATCTGGGACGACATGGCAGCCGACGGCGTCTTTGTCGACGAGCCCCGCAGCGACCTGATCCCAGCCGCTTCCCTGAGCTAAGCGCTTCCTGTAATTCCCGGTTCACCCCGGGTTATTCCGTGCTGCCCAATTTTCACCATGTTGTTCCCTTCAAATTGTTAGGAGATAGATCAATGAAGAACTTTGCTCCCCAGGTATCTGAATGCTGGAAGAAGGTCGCTGTAACGACATTTCTGCTCGGAATACTTGCAAGCACCGCCGCTTGTGGTGGCGCCGCGCAGCCAGCCACCAAGGTGGAACCGGCAGCAAGCGGTGATGCGTCCCTGAGCGATCTGCTTCCCGCGGACCTCAAAGCAAAAGGCTCGATCACTGTAGGCACGCAGCCGGACTTTGAACCCGCCAATTACACTCCGATCGGCGAAGACGGCGTCAAGGGATTCAATATTGACCTGATGAACGCGATGGCCGCCAAGCTGGGGCTGAAAGTCACCTACCAGAAGGTCCCTTTCGACCAGCTTCTGGTTGGCGTGCAGAACGGCAAGTTTGACGCCTCCATTGCTGGAATGACGGACCGTCCCGGGCGCCAGGAAAAAGTTGATTTCGTGGACTACCAAGTGGCAGGAACGGTCTTCATGGTGGCCAAAGGCAACCCAAAGAAGATCACCAGTGAGGTCAATGGCGGCTGCGGAATCAAGATCGGCGGGGTCAAAGGCAACGACGACGAACGCCTGGTCAAACTGATGGCCGAGGCGTGCACCGCCGAAGGCAAGCCTGCCCCGGAACTGGTGACTTTCCCCACCGGAAGCGATAAGAACCTGGCGCTAACCTCCGGGCGAGTGGACGCCATGTTCTGGCCCGACATGGCCGTGTCCGTAGTCCAGAGGGAGACCGGTGGAAAGCTGGAGTCTGTGCCGGTGAATTTCGAGGAAAAAGTCTTCCTCGGCATGATCTTCAATAAGCAGACCCCGCAATTACGCGACGCCTTTCTTAAGGCAACCGAGGCCATCCATGCCGACGGCACGTATGACGAGATCCTGAAGAAGTGGGATGTTGCTGTCATCGATCTGCCAAAGCCCGGAATCAACCTCGCCAAATGACCACTAATAATGAAGCGCTGACAAAAGTGCATTTGGCCACCGATTCCCCTCTCACAACTCCCCAACGTAGTTCGGACGAGCCCCAGAGAGTATCCGGAGAAAAGGCAAGAAGGCGAAAACCATACGGACAATGGGCCACCGCAGCCCTGATCCTGGCAATCATCGGCGCATTCTGCTGGACGCAGGCCGGCAATGAAAAGCTTGACTGGGCCAGCGTGGGCCAGTTCATGTTCCATCCAGCCATCCTCAAGGGCATAGCAGTCACCCTGGAACTCGCGGTCTTCAGCATGCTGATCTCCGTGGTTCTGGCCTTCGGCGTCGCCCTCATGTGCCAAAGCAGAAACCGTGTGGCGTCAGCAGTAGGCAAACTCTATGTCTGGTTCTTCAGGGGCGTGCCCCTGCTGGTACAGATCCTCATCTGGTTCAATCTCGCCGTGCTTTACCCAACCATCCTGGGGACAGACACGAATGAATTGATCTCAGGTTTCACCGCAGGCCTCTGTGCCCTGTCGCTGGCCGAATCCGGATATATGGCGGAGATCATTCGCGGCGGCATCATCTCGGTCAACAAAGGCCAAACTGAGGCGGGACTTAGCATCGGCCTTACCCGGGGCCAAGCCCTTCGCCGAATCGTCCTGCCCCAAACCATCAGGGTCATCATTCCGCCCACCGGAAATCAATTCATCGGACTGCTGAAGGCAAGCTCGTTGGTCTCAGCCATCGGTGGCAGCGACCTGCTCACCCAAACCCAACTGATCTATGGACAAAACTTCAAGATCGTTCCCCTGCTCATCGTCGCCACAGTTTGGTACCTGATCCTGGTCAGCGTCGCCAGCGTGGGCCAGTACTTCCTGGAGCGGAAGTTCAATCCGGAGGGAGCATCCTCCCGGTTCTCATTTCGGAAGGCAGGACGGCCATGACGGTACTTCAAGAGCAGGCACCCTTGATGTCAGCCCGGGATGTCAACAAATGGCTCGGACGCAATCACATCCTTCGCGGTGTGGACATGACAGTAGAACCAGGTGAAATTGTCTGTGTCCTCGGCCCGTCAGGCTCCGGCAAAAGCACATTGTTAAGGTGCATCAACGGGCTCGAGGCAATCGAGTCCGGCACCATCAACGTGGACGGTGACCGGGTGGGGTTCACTACCCGCAAAGGGCAGCTGTACGAACACACCGAACAAGAAGCTGCACTGATGCGTCGGAGGATTGGAATGGTCTTCCAACATTTCAATCTTTTCAATCACATGACGGCCCTGCAAAACGTCACCTATGGACCTCGGAAGGTCCTCGGCCTCCCGAAAGCAGAGGCAATCAAACAAGGGCTGGATGCGCTGGACAAGGTTGGCCTGTCCTTGAAACGGGACTCCTACCCAGCCCAACTTTCCGGTGGACAGCAGCAACGCGTAGCAATCGCCCGCGCGCTGGCCATGAAACCCCAACTGATGTTGTTCGACGAACCAACCAGCGCCCTGGACCCGGAATTGGTGGGCGACGTACTGGCCGTCATGAAGCGGGTGGCTGAGGAAGGGATGACGATGATCATCGTGACCCACGAAATCGGTTTCGCCCGGGAAGTCGCGGACAGAGTGGTCTTTATGGATGAAGGCCGGATTGTCGAATCAGGACCGGCAGCGCAGGTACTCGACCATCCAGCCAATGAGCGAACAGCCAATTTCCTTCGTCACGTCAAGTGAAAGCGTGGGGTCCGGCAAGGCCCGGACCCCACGCCACCAGAACAGGAACACGACCCTATGACAGACCGTGAAGCCGTGGATGATGTTCCAGTTTCAGCATCACGCACAGCCTTGGCCTATTTGCACATAAGAGACCGGATTATCAGCGGGGACCTGACGCCCGGGACCTGGCTCCGGGAGCGGGAGCTATCCTCTGAGCTCAACGTTTCCCGTGTGCCGGTCCGGGAAGCCCTGCTTCAGCTCGAGGCCGATGGTTACACCACCACAGGGCCACGGCACGGTGCCGTTGTTCGGCAAATGACCATTCAGGATGTCAATGAAGTATTCGATATCAGGCTCAGCATCGAAGTCTCAGCAGCAAGCATTGCCGCGAGGCAGGTAGCCGATGGTGCCGCTCCAGATCAGCTGCTCACGGTCATGGCCCACGCAGAATCGCTCGTCGACAGCGAGGATGCCGATCTGCGGGCGCGGACAAATATCGCCATACACGACGAAATCTTCCGGCTGACGGGCAACGAACTGCTGACTTCGGTCATTAGGCCCGTCGCCAACCGCATGCGCTGGCTTTTCGGGAATGTGGTGGAACAGGACGCCTCGGTGCTCTGCCAGGAACATCGGGCTCTGTGCCAAGCGATATGCATGGGGCAAACAGAGCTGGCCTCGGCCTTGGCCGTCGCCCACATCGAACACAGCCGGGCTCCTGCTATTGCCCAGTTGGAAGGAAGGCTTCCATCCCGCCGTCCGCAAACTGCGCGACCCCCTAGCTCCTTCCAACCCCGGACACAGAGGCACTCATGACACTTGTTCTCACAGCATCCACACTCGAATCCCTGGCCAGCATGACCGACACCATTACCGCCGTCGAACGCGGTTTTGGTGACATTGCCCGCGGCACTGCGCTTCAGCCCGGGCCGCTATCCCTGCACCTGCCGTCGTCGGAGGCGCGTTACCTACTCATGGCCGGACTGGCAGAATCCCAGCAGCTGGCGGCGGTGAAGCTGCTTTCCGATATCCCGGCGAACCACGATGAGGGGCTGCCTACCCAACGCTCCAGCATCCTCTTGGCCGATCGACGGACAGGAGAAACACTCGCCCTTCTGGACGGACGGGTGCCTACTCGAATTCGAACTGCAGCCGCGAGCGCCGTGGCCAGCAGGTTCCTTGCCCGCCCTGACAGTTCCACTCTGGGGTTGGTTGGCGCAGGAGCCCTGGCGATCGCCCACGTTGAAGCGTTGATGGCTGTTCTTCCCATCCGGAGGGTAGTGGTGTGGTCAAGAAGCGCCACTACCTTGGCAGCATTCGAGGCCAGGACCGCGCATCACCCGATCGCGTTGGTGAGGGCATCCAGTGTCCAGCAAGTTGTGGAGGCAGCCGACGTCCTCTGCACTTTGACGCCGTCCGTGGAGCCGCTGGTTCATGGTGAGTGGTTCCGTCCGGGGCTGCACGTCAACGCTGTGGGCGCTCGGCCACGTCCCACCCACCGGGAAATCGATTCGGAGGGGATGCGGCGGTCACGGGTGTTCGTGGACAGCATGGCGACGGCCGTTGAGAAGTCAGGGGACCTCATGATGGCCGTGGCCGAAGGCGTCATGTCGGTGGACGACGTCCGGGGTGAGCTCGGCGAAGTGATCGCCGGCGAGGTGACCGGACGCGAGCGCGAGGACGACATTACGCTTTTCAACTCGGTGGGAATCGGGATGCTTGACCTGGCAATCGGCCGGCTGCTGTACGACGCTGCAGTCCTTCACGGGTTGGGAACCAGTATTGATATGTCCCGGTGACATGTCCCATTAAGGGCGGGTCAGGAACGACTCGACTTTCCCCGGATCCCGTTCGATGACCGGCTCCAGAACCTGATCAATCCTGCTGAGGAGTTCGGCATCAAGTTTCACTCCCGAAGCCGTGGCATTGTCCACCAATTGCTCTGGCTTGGACGCCCCCACGATCGCTGCCGAGACGTTGTTGTTCTGCAGTACCCAAGCAACCGCGAGGGCGGCCATGGACAGTCCTGCTTCCTTGGCAATTGGCTGCAATTCCTGGACCTTCTCCAGCACCTCCGGACGCATGAACTTGTGGTCGTCTTTCAGAGTCCCGTCCTCGGTGGTGAAGCGCGAATCCGTGGGCGCCCCCTTGCCGGGAATGTACTTGCCTGTCAGGACGCCCTGGGCCAACGGGGACCAGCAAATCTGTCCCAAGCCCAGCTCCTCGGAAGTGGGAACGACTTCCTCCTCTATGACCCGCCACAGCATTGAGTATTGAGGCTGGTTCGAAATCAGGCCGACACCAAGGTCCTTGGCAAGTGCGGCGCCAGCGCGGATCTCATCCGGCGTCCATTCGGAAACACCGATGTAAAGTGCCTTGCCGGCCCGGACGATGTCCGCAAATGCCTGCATCGTCTCCTCAAGCGGCGTCTCATAGTCGTAGCGGTGGGCTTGGTAGAGGTCAACGTAATCCGTGCCGAGCCTGCGCAACGAGCCGTTGATTGACTCCATCATGTGTTTGCGCGAGAGCCCACGATCGTTCTTTCCTTCACCGGTGGGAAAGTACACCTTGGTGAAGATCTCCAAGCCCTCACGCCGAACGCCCTTGAGGGCCTCGCCCAAGGCCGATTCTGCACGGGTTCCCGCGTAAGCGTCGGCAGTATCGAATGTGGTGATCCCAAGATCCAGTGCTTGCCGTACGCAGGATGTTGCCGCCTCCTGGTGGATCTGTTCGCCGTGGGTGACCCAGTTGCCGTAGGCCAGTTCGCTGATGTACATGCCGGAGGCGCCGAGCTTGCGATATTCCATGGATCAAGTCCTTTTCATACGTGTGATTGTTGGCTGTGGGATGTGATTCTTAGGCAGGTGGTGTGACAGCTCGCCTGCCTCGCAAGGGAGATGGTGGCGCTGTAGTGCCGCGAACAATAAGTTGGGCGGACAGCACCAAATCCGGCTCCGCACCGGCGTCGGGCGCTAGCAAAGCCAGCAACCGCCGCGCAGTTTCGGACCCCTGCAGGGCGACCGAGTGGTCCATGGTGGTCAGGTCGAGAATCTCGGAGAGTTCGTGGTTATCGAAGCCAATGACCGACATGTCGCCCGGAACTTCGATTCCGCCTGCCTTCAGGGTTCGCAGCACGCCGAAAGCCATTTCGTCGGACGCTACGAAGACCGCGGTAGGGGCTACTTCCGCGCACAACAACTGGGACATAGCCCTTGATCCGCCAGCCGTTGAATTCTCCTCGTGGACCTCAAGGTCTTGACTGGGCTCCAGCCCTGCCTCAGCCAGTGCCTCGCGGTAGCCCCTCAAACGATTGGCCGGCGGGACTCCACCCAGCGTGCTGCCTGCAGCCTCGCGAATTCCGACGAAAGCGATGCGTTCGTGCCCCAAATTGATGAGGTGCCGTGCTGCTGCCCGCCCGGCTGCGTGATCGTCTACCCGAACACCAGACCTGCCAGGAGTTCCCGACCCCAAAAACGCGAGGGGTAAGTTCTGGGCTTTAAGGGTGGACAGTTCCGCCGGAGTCGGCTGCAAGGCAATCACCAACACGCCATCAGCCCGCCCGGTAAGGCTCGACCCCGCGAAGAAACGCTCCCGCGCGGCAGTGTCCGCGAGTTCGTACAACAAGACGTCAAAGCCTGCTTGGCGAAGCACACGCCCAGCCGATGCCAGCACCTGCCCAAAGAACCATTTGGAGAGGTTCGGAGTGACAATCGCGATGGCCCCCGTGCGGCCAGTCGCCAAACGGGAACCAGCCAGCGAGGGAACATAACCCAACTCTTGGGCAATACGTTGCACGCGCTTGCGCGTCTCTTGCGAAACACCCGGCATATCCCGCAAGGCACGCGAGACTGTTGATACCGAGACATTCGCACGTTCCGCAACCGCATCCACTGTTGACGACATGGGAACGACGGTAGCGGCAACGCAAGATTAACGCAAGCGCTTGCGCACTAAACCTAACTGGACGGTTTAAGGAGTAGTGCTTGGCGACGATGAGGAAGTAACGCTACCCTCCGAGGTGCTCGTGGTTGGTGTCGACGTCGGCGAGGCGAACGACGTCGAAGTGGCCGTTCTGCTCGGCGAACTGGTCATGCTGCTGGACGAACTGGTCATCATTGCACTGGGAGTTTCGCTACCGCCCTCGGCTTTCTCAAGCACCTTGTTGATCAGGTCTTCGAGTTCCTTCTGGTCAGGATCGCCCAGGCTTGGCCCACTCTTGGTGGCGACCACCAGCAACCTCCCCTCAGCGGCGGAGACCTGCATGAGCTTCTTCTGGCTTTCGTCGGAACGAGTGCTGATCGTTCCGAACGTTTCGTCGGCCTTCGTCTTGGCATCTAATTTCTCACTGGAGACTTCATACGTCTGGCCCACGGCTTTCACCGTGAACTTGGCGCATTTATCCATGGTGCCGCTGATGTCCTTGAGAACCTTTTCCGCGTCCGGGCCTTCGCTGCCGGATTGCGCGGACAGGGACCGTGGCTGATCACTGTCGGACAGGGCGACGGCAACGTCTCCATGCTCGACCTTGTCTACGAGCCCTGCCGTGGCGATGTCCTTGCAATCCCCAGGATCAACACTGGCCGTATTCAAAAGGAGGTCGGCGATCTTGCCACCTTGGTCAACCTGCTCCTTGGAATAGAGCTTGAGCTCGTTGCCATCTCCATCCCTCATACCGGAGATTAGCTCCCGCAACTCATCCTCACTGTAGACCTTCTCCTGGACAGGCGTCGAGGCGGAGGTTGACGAGGAAGTGGCAGATGAAGGACTTGCTGCACTGCCCCCGCCGCCGCTACACCCCGCCAAAGCCACTGCTGCAACCGCAAATACTGCAAGCGCTGGAACTCTTCGCATCAGAAAATGCCTTCCGAGACGTTAGAAGCGGGTTTTCTAAAGTTGTCCGCCCGGACCGCTATCCTCCACTTCACCGCGCCAAGCTCCGGTTTCTGTTCCCCGGGATTCGATAAAGTCCTTAAACTTCCGCATATCGGCTTTAACCTGCATCTCGTCAATCTTCAGGGCAGCGCCTGCCTTCTCAGTGAACGTTTCCGGTGCCCACTCGAAATGGACGTTGACCTTGGTGTGATTATCATCCATCCGGGTAAACCGCACGACGCCGGCATGGGACTTCCCGTCGGTACTGCGCCAGGCGATCCGGCCATCAGGCTCCTGGTCGACGATTTCCGTATCGAATTCGCGCTCCACGCCACCGATTTTGGTCACCCAGTGGTTGGTGGTGTCAGTCAGTTGAGTCACGGACTCAACACCGGACATGAACTGGGGAAAGGACTCAAACTGGGTCCACTGGTTATAGGCCGTGCGTACCGGGACGGCGACATCAATGGTTTCTTCAACGGTTTCCATTTTTCCTCCTATTGTTGAAGCGGCCCGCGAACTGCGGACAGCGGTAGGCTTCCGAGGCGCGCTGGAGTGCGCTTCGGTTCAGAATGGCTGTGATCTCCAAGTGGAGTGCCTGAGGATAGTCCGATGGACTTCGTCCGGGCGATGGACAATCGCCGGGAATGTAGGGATCAGAGATGATCGACATCGACTGTTTCCTCAAGAAAGGGAGGCTGCTGCCCACCTCTGGACCTGCTCCCGCTTTTAGGCTAGACCTCGATATGTTGTGGGGCAAGGATCCGACGAGGCCCGCAGCGCGGAGGCAGAAGTCCCTTCTTCGGCAGCAATTTTCAGTTGTTTCCGGCGACAGCACTACCAACGTTGTACCGCGTCGCTTCCAACGTTGTACCCTGTCATCAGGGCGATTCCGGCCCTTTGCGCAGGGAAAGGAGCGGCCATGTCTGTCACTATCCGGGACGTCGCCAGGGTCAGCGGTTTTTCCATCAAGACGGTGTCCAACGTCATTAATGGCCATCCGCAGCTGCGCGAAGAAACGCGGGCACGGGTTCAGGAAGCCATTGACCAGCTGGGGTACAGGCCAAACCTCTCCGCGAGGAATCTGAGGTCCGGGCGTACTGGAGTCATCGGGCTCATCATTCCGGACCTCACAACGGCCTATTTTGCCGAACTCGCCGACGCCGTGATGCGTGCCGCTGCCGCCAAGGGAATCGCTGTCCTCATTGAACCGATCGGCAGTGGTCGTGAAAATGAGCTGGCGGCCCTTCGTGGCCAACACCGGCACATGGTGGACGGCATTATCTACAGCTCCCTGACTTTGGGATCTGCGGATACGGAAATTCTGAAAGGCGTGGACACCCCGCTGGTTGTCCTGGGCGATACATCCTTCGAGGGCCAGGTGGATCGCGTCACCATGGCAAACACGGCCGGAGCAAAGTCCGCCACGGAGCACTTGTTGAGCATCGGCCGACGCAGGGTTGTGGCCTTGGGTGCCCACGAGGGCGATATTGTCGCGTCCGCGGAACTTCGCTTGGACGGATACAAGGCCGCACTGGAAGACGCCGGAGTGACCTTCGATCCCAAGCTGGTTTACTATGCGGATTCCTGGCACCGGAGGGGCGGTGCCGCCGCAATGACACGGATGCTCGCCGACGGTTTGGACTTTGACGCGGTGTTTGCCTTCAATGACACCCTGGCGCTGGGCGCCATGCGCGTCCTGCAAGAGGCGGGGCTGCACATCCCGAAGGATGTTGCAATCGTGGGCTTCGATGACCTGGATGAAACGCAGTACTCCTTGCCGACTTTGTCCACCATCAATCCACGGCGGGACCAGATCGCCCAGGCAGCCGTTGAGATGCTCCTGCGGCGCATACAGGGCGGCGACGGCCCCGAGGCCAACGAGATCGAAACGGGCTTCTCCCTCCAAATCCGCGAGTCCTCCGGCGGATCCACGGACAGCGCCTCGCTGGCAACATCTGCCGCTTGAAATAAAAATGCACTGAGGTCTTGACCCCTTTCAAAGCACGGCGCATGCTTGATACAACGTTTACGTACAACGTTTACCTAAATCGTTGACAGCAGGTTTTGGGGACATGGCTGTCCCATTTCACGAAAGGGCTGACATGAAAAGGTCGCTCACATTCCTCACCGTCGTCGCAGCCGCGTCGTTAGCGCTAACGTCCTGTTCGGGCGGGGGCGCAAGCGGGGAAAGCAAAGACGGCGCCAAAGCGGAACTCACGTTCTGGCACGGTTACACCGAGGCTGACGGGAAAGTCCTGAACAAGATCGTGGACGACTTCAACGCCTCGCAAAATGAAGTCAGCATCAAAGTCCAAACCAATCCATGGTCGGTCATTGATGACACCCTCTTGCCGGCCCTCTCCTCCGGAAAGGGTCCAGACATCGTGGCGATGCCGGCCGAACGGCTCCCCGTCTACGCTGACAAAGGGGCCTTCGTCCAATTGGATGACTTCTACAAGAATCCGTCCAGCAACCTCGACAAGCTGATTCCCGCCGCCGCGGACATGGAAACCGTCAACGGACACAAGTACGGCGTCCCATCCGGCTTCGTTCCCCTGGCGATGTTCTACAACAAGTCCCTGTTTGCCAAGGCTGGAATCACCACCCCGCCCACTACCTGGGACGAATGGATCGCCGCGGCCAAGAAGCTGACCGTGGATGAAAACAACGACGGAACTCCAGAACAGTACGGACTTGGTTTGCCTGACCACGCAACCGTAGCCAACGGCGTCTGGCCCTCTCTCTTCTATGGGAACGGTGGAAACGTCGTCAAGGATGGCAAGGCTGTGGTGGACTCGCCGGAGAATGCCCAGACACTCAAGACGTGGGTGGACGCCATCCGGAACGACAAGATCTCACCTGCCGGCCTGGACGGTATTGCCGGTGACAAGCTCTTCAGCAGCGGCAAGGCAGCGATGTACCTTGGTGGGCCGTGGATGTCCTCCATCGCCACTGAAAACAAGATCGATTACGGCATTGCCGCCGTCCCTGCCGGGCCTAAGGACCAAGCCGCGTCCGCTATCGGTATTTCGATGGGCATCACAACCCAGAAGGACGAGGCGAAAGCCGCCGCAGCACAGAAGTTCTTCACCTACTTCCTGCAGAAGGAACAGGCGACAGCCTGGTCCCTGGGTTCCGGCTGGCCGCCGCTGCGCTCGGACATCCCGGCATCTGATGTCGCTGCGAACCCTGTAGTGGAAGCCTTGACCAAACAGTCTGAATTCGGCCGCCCGCTCCTGCCCGGCGTCGTGAACAGCACGGACGTTCTGACCGCCGTCGACAAGCTCACACAGCGCGCTGTGGCCGGCGAGAACATTCAGGACCTGCTCAAGGAAACCCAGGCGTCAGTCCAGAAGATCGTCGACGCCAAATAGTTGAACGGAACAGGTGCGGCGCCTAGTGGGCGCCGCACCTTCCGGAAGGAAGCTCCCCAAATGAGCACCACCATGCACAAGAAAACGACGGCGGCACCCCGGTACCGAGCGCCGGCCCCCTTGGGCGGCCGACGCAACCCGGCCATCGGGCAACGCCGCAAGAACATCCAGGCCTTGGCCTTCCTGATCCCAGCACTCTTGGTCCTAGGCGCATTCACCGCCTGGCCGATGATCTCCGCCCTGAGACTGTCCTTTACCGATGCCAGCGGTTTCGGCAAGGAAAAATGGGTCGGCTTGGAGAACTACGCCCGCATCTTCACCGATCCGGTCATCCTCAATGCAGTAGTCAACACCGCCCTTTACGCACTGTTGTTCACGCCAATGGCGGTGGTCCTGGCACTCGTTTTGGCCCTGCTGCTGAACGATCCCCGGCTGCCATTTCGCGGATTCTTCCGAACCGCCCTGTTCCTGCCGTTCATCATCAGCCTCGCTGTCGCCGCGATTGCCTGGTCCTACCTGATCGACCCCCAGGTTGGTTTGTTGAACTACTGGTTGGGGAACGCCGGGATCCGCATCGGAAACGTCCTGCAGGATCCCGTCCTGGCCATGCCAGCGGTTGCGTTTGTTGCCGTGTGGAAAAGCTTTGGCTTCTACATGGTCATTTTCCTCGCCGGCTTGCAGGAGATCCCGGGATCTCTCTACGAGGCCGCGAAGGTGGACGGCGCCGGGCCCCTCATGCGATTCCGGCATGTGACCATGCCGATGCTTTCCAACACCACGGCTTTTGTCCTGATTTTCGCCCTCATCGCAGCCCTCCAGGCCTTCGACCAGATCTATGTGATGACCGGCGGAGGACCTTACGGCCACACCGAAACCGTGGTCATGCAGATTTACAAGTCCGGGTTCCAGAAACTCGACGTCGGTTTCGCCTCCGCACTCTCCTACGTCCTGCTGGCCGCCACGCTGCTGCTCAGCGTTGTCCAGTTTGTTTTCTTCGGAAAACGAGAACGGGAAGGTGACTAATGTCCACCACATTAAGACTGCAGCACGCCCCTGGCCGAGCCGGGTCTAAATCCCGCAATGCCACGAGGTCGAGGCTGAACCGCGCGTTGGTGGTGGTTCTCCTGAGCCTGGCGACGGCCGTGATCCTCTTGCCCATCGCCACCATTATCTTTACCGCCTTCAAACCGGTGGCCGAGGTTAACGCTTTTCCGCCGACGCTCACGCCGGGCACGTGGACCTTGGACAACTTCACCAGGATCTTCCAGGACCTCCCCTTCATCCGGCTGATCGCCAACAGCTTCGTCTTTGCTGGTGGAGTAACGCTCTTTGCTCTCTTATTCGACTCGTTGGCCGCCTATGCACTGGCCAGAATCGATTTCACCGGCAAGAAGTTCCTGCTGATTGCGATCATTGCCAGCCTGATGATTCCCTTCCAAGCCACCCTTGTTCCGGTCTACCAACTGGCAAGCGACCTGGGCTGGGTCAACACCTTCGCTGCGTTGATCATCCCCCGCGCCGCGGATGCCTTCGGGATTTTCTTCCTGCGGCAGTTCTTCCTGTCCCTCCCCAGGGACCTGGACAACGCAGCCCGCATTGATGGCGCCTCTGAGTGGCGCGTTTATTGGAATGTTGTCCTCCCGAATGCCATGCCGGCCATCTTGACGCTGGGAGTGTTCATCTTCGTGAACAACTGGAACGATCTGCTCTGGCCACTGATCTTCACCACCGACAAAGACATGGGCACTTTGACCTCAGGGCTGACCCTCTTGACGGGACCGGGCGGAATAGTCCCGTACGGCGTGATGATGGCAGGCGCCCTCGTGGCCATCCTGCCCCTCGCCGCCATCTTTATGTTTGTCCAACGCCGCTTCATTGAGAGCGTCGCCACCACAGGATTGAAGTGAGGAAAAATTTGAACTGGCATGAAGACGGGCGCCTGCATTTCGGCCTCGGGATTGAAGACACCTTCATTCCCCAGGAACGCGCCGGAGAGCGGTCCCTGGACGAATACGAACTCACCCAGCACTACCGCTTCTGGCATCAGGATCTGGGGCTTGCCAAGGAGGCGGGCGCAGAGTTCCTGCGTTGGGGTATTCCCTGGTACAAGATCAATCCCGAGCGTGATGTCTGGAAGTGGGACTGGCTGGACCAGGTGATGGAACGGTTCCAGGAACTTGGGCTGAGGCCCTTGGTGGACCTGATGCACTACGGAACCCCCACGTGGCTGGACAACCAGTTCCTGAACTCCAGCTATCCCGAACGGGTGGCTGACTACTCGGCCCGGGTGGCGGCGCGCTACGCCGATACGGTGGTGGACTACACGCCGGTCAATGAACCGATGATCCACACCCTGTTCGCCGGAAAGTTCGGGCACTGGCCACCCTACCTGGCGGGCGACGACGGCCTCGTCGCCTTGGTGCGCAACCTCTCCAAGGGTTTTGTCCTCGCCCAGCAAAACATGGCTGAGGTGCTTGGTGAGCGCGCCATCTTCACCCACGTCGATGCCGGTTTCCGGTTCGTCAGTGACTCGAACAACGGCGAACACGATGATGAACTCCGCCACCTCAAGGCGCGCTCCTATCTGGTGGAGGACCTGGTCACGGGCAAAGTGGATGCCAATCACGAGCTCACGCCCTGGCTCTCCCGGCACGGAATGAGCGACCACGATCTGGCATGGCACCAAGAGAACATAGTGCTCCCGGACGTGATGGGCGTTAACTACTACCCCCTGCACTCCACCGAGCTCCTGGAATCGGCGCGTCCCGTCCGTGGTGACATCAACGATCCCCGCGCCGTCCGCAACGACTGGACCGAGGGATTGGCCGATGTTCTGACCACCTACGGCAAGCGCTATGGTGCTCCGGTTGCGCTCACCGAAACCTGCCTCACGGGCTCCTATGAGAGGCGGATCGAGTGGCTTGACGCCTCCGTACGATGCGTCCAGGAACTGCGGGCGGCAGGGCAGGACATCGTGGGATACACCTGGTGGCCGGTAACGGATATGTACGAGTGGACCTACCGCTACGGGACCGAGCCGCTTGAACATTACCGTCTCACCATGGGCCTTTGGGACCTCGTCCCCGACGAAATCGGCACCCTGCACCGGGTCAAGAACCCCGTCGCGGATAGGTTCCAGCACCACGCCGGCGCAGCTGTGACCGATCCTGCCGCTGCCATCACCAAAGAATCCTCCTTCGCCTCCGAACAAGAAAGAAGCCCGTGGCCACAGCACGCCTGACCCTGGACCCGCAACGCACCATCGGCACAGTCAACCGCAGGGTGTTCGGTTCATTCGTTGAACACCTCGGCCGCTGCGTCTATGACGGCATTTACGAGCCCGGCCACCCACTCGCTGACTCCGCCGGGTTCCGGAACGACGTCAAGGAACTCGTCAAGGAACTGGGAGTCTCAGCGATCCGGTATCCCGGCGGGAACTTCGTCTCCGGATTCAAATGGGAAGACAGCGTTGGCCCGGTGGAACAACGCCCCAAGCGACTTGATCTCGCATGGCACTCCACCGAAACCAACCAGGTGGGACTCCACGAATTCGCAGGATGGCTGGAGGAAATCGGCAGCGAGCTCATGCTCGCCGTCAACCTCGGAACACGCGGCACCGAGGAGGCCTTGGATCTGCTCGAATACTGCAACCTCCCGTTCGGTTCCGCTTTGGCCGAGAAACGGGCCGGCAATGGCCGCGACAAAGCGTTCAACATCAAAATGTGGTGTCTGGGCAACGAAATGGACGGTCCCTGGCAGATCGGGCACCGCAGCGCTGACGACTACGGCAAGATTGCCTCCCAGACGGCAAAGGCCATGCGCCAACTGGACCCTTCCATTGAACTGGTCGCCTGCGGCTCCTCAAGTGCGGCCATGCCCACTTTCGGTGAATGGGAACGAGTGGTGCTGGCGCATACCTACGACGACGTCGACTTCATTTCCTGCCATGCCTACTACGAGATCAAGGACGGGGACCTGGGAAGCTTCCTGGCGTCGGCGGCAAACATGGACCGGTTCATCGACTCGGTCACCGCCACGGCAGACCACATCAAGGCAGTGAAGGGAAGCAACAAAACCCTGAACATCTCCTTCGATGAGTGGAACGTCTGGTACAACGAACGTTTCGAGACGGTGGATAAGATCACCGGGATCGACAACTGGCCCATTGCGCCCCGGTTGCTCGAGGATAGCTACACGGTTGCGGACGCCGTTGTTGTCGGAAACCTCCTCATTTCACTGCTCAACCATGCAGACAGGGTCACCTCAGCGTCGCTGGCCCAACTGGTCAACGTCATCGCCCCCATTATGACCGAACCCGGCGGACCGGCCTGGAGACAGACCACATTTTTCCCCTTCGCCCTGACCTCCCACAACGCAAACGGCATTGCCCTGGACACCGGACTCGAAAGCGAAAAATATGACACTGCCGCCCACGGCACCGTCAGGATCGTCGACGCCGCCGCCACCCACAATCCCGACGACGGATCCGCCTCGGTGTTCCTCGTCAACCGCAGCTCGGACCGGGAATCCACCGTCACCATCGACACGAGCCATCTCCGGGACGTGCAAATACTTAGCGCCCTGACGCTGACCGATACTGACGTCTTCGCCGCCAACACCCTTGCCGATCCGCATCGCGTTCAACTCCGTGACCTTGAGGGAACGGAGCAGAGCCCCGGCACCATCACCCTCACCCTGCCTCCGGTCTCCTGGACGGCGCTGTTCCTGACCAGCACCCCGGAAAAGGCCTGACACCCCACAGCCTCTGGCTCCACCTCATCCAGGCAGTCATGCCTCACGCCCAACGAGAAAAGTGAGAACCAATGCACCAACAATCTGTGCCTTCAGTCATGCCCAAATACAGGACCAGCCCTCCACGCGCCAGACCGATCGTCGCCGTCGTCGTGCTTGTCATGCTGGCAGTACTGGCCGGTCAGTTCACCGCGATACCGTCAGCCGTGGCAGTGACCACCGGGAATGGTGCGCTGGTGTACTCACCGCCGGCGGGATCCTCGTTCAATCCCGAAGGCGGACGCGCGGCAGGTACCACCTACGCCAAAGTCATCACCCTCAAGAACAACGGGACCGCCAACGGCACGCTGCTGTCCACCTTCGACAAACTTGTACTGACAAACGGCGTTCAGAGCTATCCCATCCACCGCAGCACGGACAACGGCGCCACGTGGACCAAGATCTCTGAAGTGAATCCAAGCATCACTTTTCCTGCCCTGACACGGACAGCCCAACCCTTCCTCTTCGAACTCCCCCAACAGGTTGGCAACCTGCCCGCCGGCACTATTCTGCTCACGGGGATGATCATGCCCGAAGACCGTTCCAGCAGCAGACTTGTTGTGTACAAGAGCTTGGACAAGGGCGTTACGTGGTCCTACCAGAGCACCATCGACTCCGGCGGACCGGCAGTTTACGATCCCAGCCCCACCTCCACCACGAGTACTGTTTGGGAACCCTCCCTGGCAATCGACGGCAACGGCGGACTCGCGGCCTATTTCTCGGACGAGCGGCAAAAGGCAAACGGCGTGCTCCAAGCCGTTTCTTATCGACGCTCAACTGATGGCGGCCTCACCTGGGGTGCGCTCGGCAACGTTTCTGCGCCGACAAACAACAGTGACCGCCCGGGCATGATTACCGTGACCAAGATGCAGGATGGCCGCTACCTGGCCACTTTCGAAGTGGTCAACCGCCCCAGCCAGTCACAGAACACAGCGCCCGTCTATTTCAAGATCTCGCCCGATGGCCTGAACTGGTCGCCTGAAGCCAGCATAGGCACAAAGGTAGCTCTCAAAGACGGGCGAGGAATTGGGTCCTCCCCCTTCGTGAGGTGGGTTCCCACCGGCGGACCTAAAGGCATGGTCGTCATCGCCTCGAAATGGTCACTTGACGCAGCCGGCACCATCGACGGCGGCCAGAACTTCTACGTCAACTACAACCTTGGCGATGGTCCCTGGGAAAGGCTCCCCTACGCCGTCACCTATGACGCATCCGATACTCAAGGCGGGTCCTTCACCGGCTTCGCGCAAGGCTTCGACACCAGCGTTGACGGCAGGACGCTCTACCAGGCCACCAATGTTGAAAATCCTGCTACCACCTACAACGATGTTCGAGTCGGCTCGATCCCCCTCGACGCCCAGCAGTACGAAGCCGAACGCGCAGTCCGGCAGGATGCAGCCCTGGTGAACGATCCGGATGCGTCCAATGGCTCAAAAGTAGGCAACATCAACAATGCCGGCAGCTCGGTCACCTTCACAGTGAGGGTGCCAACTGCAGGAACCTACACACTGAATATGCGCTACACGAACGGAACCGGAGCAAACAGCTCGCACGCCGTCAAAGTCAACGGGGGCACATCGAGTACCTTGAATTACCCGGCGACGGTCGACTGGGGACGCTACGGCTGGGTGCAGATGACGGCTACCCTGTCGGCCGGAGCCAACA
This sequence comes from Arthrobacter sp. 21a14, assembly GCA_050627125.1. Classification (GTDB taxonomy): domain Bacteria; phylum Actinomycetota; class Actinomycetes; order Actinomycetales; family Micrococcaceae; genus Arthrobacter. The sequence continues at coordinate 4,776,302 of CP192487.1, forward strand.
CGGTGTCCTTCACCAAGGCAACCTCCTTCGCCGAACTGGATGTCCTCCAGGTCTTCAACCCTTCCAGCAGCCTGGATCCGCAATTCCGGGTTACCAACCGCAACAGCGGCAAATCTCTGGAAATTCTCAGCGCTCTAACAACCGATGGCGCGGGAGCCGGACAATGGGGCGATACCGGCAATGCCACACAGCTATGGAGCATCAAACAAGCCAGCGGAGGAATCCAGCTCACCAACGTCAACAGTGGCAAGCTCCTCGAAATTGGCTCGGCAGCTACGGCCGATGGGGTTCAGGCGAGCCAGTGGGGCCCAACCGGTAGCCCTACACAGGTCTGGGCACCGACCGTTAGCGGCGGCTGGTGGAAACTCGCCAATGCCAACAGCGGGAAACTGCTGGAAATAGCTGGTGCTTCAACAACCGACGGCGCACATGCCCAGCAATACACTGCCAACGGGTTCACCTGCCAGGAATGGAAGCTGAACCGCGAAGGAATTCAGTAACTCAATGAAGGACCCCTCTGCCAGCAAAACCGGCAGAGGGGTCCTTCATTGGACCGCCCTTTTCCCGCCGAAAGGCTTCACGGCTGGATGTGACGCTTCAATGCATCCAGGGTCGTCTCCGGCGAGGTGTTGAAGCAGAACGTGATTCCTGGTGATTCGGCGTTGCACGCATTGATAACCCGTTCGAAGAGTTCCGTGTACTCCGGGACCATCCTGATGCCTCCACCGATCATCACCAGGCCGAATTGATCACCGGCGAACGCTTCACGAATCTCTGTTTCGGCTTCGTCAGGCGAGGTACCGATTAGGCAGGACACAGCATCAAAACCAGCAGCGATGGTTGCCCCGAACCCAGCCTCGATCCGCTCGGTCATGGTTGCCTCATCCAGTCCCGGCGGCAGTTTGCTGTAATCAAGCGCGCGGGCATGGATACCGATCATCAGGATTCGAGTCATGGTGCTTACTGTGCCACGCAGTCAAATTTTTGTCTGCTGATGCGCCCAAGGCTACCGACCCAGGTGGGAACGTTCACTCTATTGCGTTGCCTCGTGGTCGAGAGCTTAATGGTGCTCGGGGCGCCGCCCGACGCTCCTGTCTTCGGAGGAGAAAACAATGAGTCTGACGACTAGATCACTCGCGATTATCGGCATCGCATTCGCGGGAACTTTGGGACTCGCACCAGCTGCGTCAGCAACGATCCACCCCATAGTCGAATCGGTTGACTGTGCCAGCCAAACAGCCAATGACCACCATCCGCTGGGAGACGTTGCTGAGGTTCCGGGCGTAACCCCGGGATATGGCAACCACTCCACCAACAGTGATCTCGCGTCCCTGTCAGCCACGACGGATGGTTTCACCGACTTCTCGAGCCCAGCTTGGTCTGACTTCAAGATCAACGGCACGTGCGGCCAGGTGGGTAAATAGCCTAGGAAAAGCGCGACCCCCTGCTGGGAGGGGTCGTGCCACAAGGGCTACGTGCCGCAGAACGTCCGGTAGGGGCCGAAGTTCTCCGGTGCAGGCACTGCAAACCGCTCCAAGCCCGGGCGCTCGAGGTATGGCGAACCCAGCGCTTCAAGCAATCGTTCCGCTGGCCCTGTGTCCCCCTCCGTGGCGGCCGAAAGGGCTTCCTCCACCAAGTGGTTTCGAGGGATGTAGACCGGGTTGACCCGGTCCATGGCATCAGCATCCGGCGTCACCGCCCGCCAGCGTTCCAGCCAGGCATCGAACGCTGCCAGGTCCAGGATCTGGCCGCGCGCGGGTTCAACCTCCCCGCGGGCAGCCTTTCCGAGGTTGCGGAAAAACGAGGTGTAGTCCGCGCGTGACTCCTGGACCAGCTCAAGCAGGTCATCCACCAAAGGTGAGGCAACGCCGTCGTCGATTCCCTCAGGTAGCCCAAGTTTGGCCTTCATGCCGTTGAACCAGGTGGCGCTGTACTGCTGGCGGAACCCGTTAAGTGCCTCGACGGCGAGGGCCACTGCCTGCTCTTCATCCTCATGGATAAGTGCGGCGAGTGATTCGGCGAAACGCGCAAGATTCCACTCGGCAACCAGCGGCTGGTTGCGATAGGCATAGCGTCCGGTTTCATCGATGGAGCTGTATACCGCTCCCGGATCGAAGCCTTCCATGAAGGCGCATGGACCGTAATCGATGGTTTCGCCGGACACGGTCATGTTGTCGGTGTTCATGACACCGTGCACGAAACCGACGAGCATCCACTGGGCCACCAGTTTCGCTTGGACCGCAATGACGCCTTTAAGCAGCCCGAGGTAGCGGTTGTCTTCCTCAGCAGCCGACCGGTGGTGGCGTTCGATCGCGTGATCGGCAAGGCGGCGCAACAGATCCATGTCATTGGTGGCCCTGGCGTATTGGAAACTGCCCACTCGCAGGTGACTGCTGGCAACCCGGGTCAGAACGGCGCCCGGCAGGAGAGTCTCGCGCTGAACCGGACGGCCCGTCGCGACCACGGCCAGGGACCTCGTAGTGGGAGTGTTCAAAGCATGCATCGCCTCGCTCACGATGTACTCGCGCAGCATGGGCCCGACCACCGCCTGTCCGTCACCGTTGCGGGCAAAAGGCGTCCGCCCCGAGCCCTTGAGGTGGACTTCGCGGAGCTTCCCGTCAGCGCCGGCGATCTCCCCCAGCAAAAGGGCACGCCCATCTCCCAAACGGGGCGAGTACCAGCCGAACTGGTGACCTGAATATGCCTGGGCCACGGGGGTTGCCTGTTCCGGGAGGGCATTACCGATCAGCAGCCGAACGCCCTCCGGGCTGCGGAGAAATCCGGGATCAAAACCGAGCTCGACGGCGAGGGGCTCGTTGAGTGCCAAAAGCTGCGGATCAGGTGCCTCCTCCGCCCGCCAAGGAATAGCCATCTCAGGGAATTCCCGGGCGAAATGTCCCTCAAAGGCGATGGTGGAATGCGCAATCTCGCTCATCATTCAAGGATAGCGATGGTGGCTCAATCGCCGTCCACAGCCCGTGGGCTAGCATATGAACCACTGCCTTTGGGCGGGGATCTATTGGGGGCGGTTCCGCCAGAAAAGAGGCACCACATGAGTTCGTTTGCGCAAGCACGTCCATTTTCAGCCACACCTGGCTGGGCCGTCGGATACGCAGCTTTGTCCCTTGTGGCCTTCATTGGTGCCACCGCACTCCTCTTCAGCAACGCGTACTACCTACACTGGGCTGAACCTGCTCACCTGATCCTGACGGGATTCGTTGGCCCGCTCGCGGCGACCATTTCCGGCGTCGTGCTGTTGCGTCGCGTCGGGCGGCTGTCTGCCCGGGTCGCCTTGTTCACAATGGCAGGTGCAGTCCTTGCATGGGCCCTCACCGCAACAACGGCAGCAAGCTGGTCTGTGCGCTTTGACGAGGCCGACGCTGGACAGGACTTCGGCTGGTTCGGGTCGTCGATGCTCGTGTTCATGATCCTGGGGTGGATTTCTGGAACAGCCTGTGTTGCTGTGGCAATTGACTCCCTCCGTGCGAACCGGCGCACGATTCCAGTCCGGGTCATACAGTCCGTCCTTTTGGCAGCACCAGTCGCACTCATTCTCGGAGCCGTCATGCTGATGCCTCCGATGGTGGGCATGCTGGGAGCCGTCGTGCTGCTCATTGTGGCCCTGCGGCAAGGACGTCCCGTTCCTTCGCCGGTCAGGGCCGCGGTGTCCAATAGTCACCCTGCGCAGCAGAATAATCGCACTGTTGCCGTTGCGGCCTTTGCCTTGCTCATAGTGGGTCTGGGATGCGCGGCCTTTGCGCTGACGGGAAGTCTGTGGACATCCGCGGTCAGCGATGCCACCCATGCCATGAACCTCGGTTTGGGCTTCGGCGCCTTCGCCGGTATCCCCCTGCTGATGATTGTCGGACACGTCCTTGCCCCACGCCTGGGAGCCACCGCACCGTGGGTCGTCCTTCTCGGTTGTGCAAGCCTTGCCGCTGAAGGCGCCGCACAACTCCTCGGAGCCGGTCACCCATGGCAGTGGCCGGCAGTGGTTGCTGCGGCAACGCTCATGGGCTTCGCGATCGCACTGCCCTTTGGTCGGCTTGTAGCTGGTTCGCGTTATGCCCGCATCGGCGTCATCACCTTGATGGGGTTGGCAGCATCAACACTGGGACTGCCGTTGGTGACTATGTCCGCGTTCCTTGCACCGATTGGGTCGGGCGTTCTCCTCATCTGGGCTTGGCGGGCGGGCAATGCGCGGCAGTCGCGGCTCCGTTCCTGAGCCTTATGTGGCAACCGGCGACTCACCGCAAACCCCTACTCCGGCGTATCCGTCAGCACACTTCGGCATGCCAACTGCAAGGCAAGCCGCGCTTCCGGGTCCTCCAAATTAATGGCAATAAGCGACTGGATCCGCCTGATCCTGTCGCTCACCGTGTTGCGGTGGACGTTGAGGATCGCTGCTGTTTCCGTCAACGAGGATTCGCAGTCCAAAAAGGTTGTCAGAGTCTTCAACAGTTCCGGGCCGGCCTTGAGGAGCGGAGCAAGGAGCTCGCGAGCAGCGGGTCTGAAAGTGTCTGTGCGGGTCCAGATCAGCAGTAGCTGGGCCATATCCAGCCTGTCCACGTGCACAAAATATCCCGAGTTTTCCCTCGCTCCAGCGATCCGGGCGGCGTCGTTGGCTTCCTCGAGCGAGCTGACGATCCCTTCCGGTTGCGCTTGTAGGCGCCCCACACCAAATTGGGTTGCAATCGTAGCTGAAAGATCCCGCTGGGCACGGCGAAGCGCGCTGCTGACGCGGCTGACATCCGCAGGCCCTGGCTTGGACGGGAAGCTGATCCACCCGGACCAGCCGTCCGACTGTTCCACCGTTGAAGCCTGGATCTTTTCGCGCACCAAGGCACGGTCCAGGTCTGGCTTTCGAGCCACAAGATCCACGGGTTCGCGGGTGATGACGCGGAACGCGATGTGGTAGCCGTCCAAAGTCCAGCCCAGTTCGAGCGCTCTCGCCCTGAACGCCGGCGTAACGTCGCCAGCGTCGTCGATCAGCTGACCCAGCAAGGCAATACGGTGCCGCGCATCGCGTTCCCTCTCCAGCCGTTGCCGGGAGAGCAGTTCCGAAACCGCGATTGCTGCTACTTCCAAGGCTGCGCGGATGGCGGATTGCTCCTGGTCCAGCGAGGGGCCGAAGAGCACCCTGAGCCGCGGGCTGTTCTCTTGCTCCCTATGAACCGGGACAAGGGTTTCCGCCGACGCGTTGAGTGAACCAGCAGTCTCCGGTGCGGGTTCAGGGCCCGGCGTGTCAGCTGAAATCAGCTTCCCTGAAGGATCCACAAGTGCCACCTCATGTCCGATCGCAACCCCCAACCGCTGCAGCAAATGGCTCAGGGATCCATGCGGGGTCCGGCATTCGGCGGCCACACGCGAGATCAGCAGGCCCTGACGATGGGCAGCACCGGACAGCAGCTCCTGCGCGGCCATGCCGAATTGCCAAGTGTTGTGCACTGACAGCACGACGAGCCCCAAGCGTTCGGCGAGCCTTTTGACGTTAGGCGGCACCGCGCCGTCGTCGTTCGGCAGCTTTACCGCAAGGGCCACGACGCCGGCAGCGGACGCCAGCGCCAACAGCGCCTCGACGTCCCACGACACGCCGGATGGGAGTGGTTCAAGGGGGAGCAGGATTGAACCCTCCAATAAGCAGGGGTCGCCGTCGAGGTTGCGCTGCTCGCGGACCTGGCGATTGACCTCGGCGAGAGAACCGGTCAAGGCGACCAACGACGATACCGACTTGGCGTCAGGCTCCTGGACACCCTCGATCACGCCCGCGGGGAGGTGGTTCGTGACAGACCACAGAGGGATCGGGGGAATCATTTTGCTACTCCGCTTCTCCTCGATGGCTACAGTCTCATGATGCCACCGCCGCGCCGCCAACTTTTCGTCGGTGGCGCGGCGGCAGGGCAGATGTCCGACGGCGGTCAGGCGCGGTAGCGCTCGATCGACTCGGTGAGCTCCTCGGGCGTCCCGTCCCATCGATGCGAAGGGACGCCGTAGCCGAAGTAGCCGGGCCCGGCCAGTTGGAGCCCCTCGGTGGTGTGCCATCGGGGGTCGCTGGGCGCGGTCAGGATGCAGACGCGTTGCCCGTAACGCAGGTTTTCGGTGGTGACCGGTTCTGCGGATTCTGCGTCAACCACGATGATGAGGTCCGGGGTGGTGGTGACCACGGTGCCGTCCTTGGTGGCGAGCAGGTGTTCGTTCTGGAAATGCAGGGAAAGGACTGAACCAGAGTCGGGGCCCATGCCCTCGATCATGGCCTGCCCTTTCGCAAAGCCTCCGGTGGTCTGGCGCTGCAAGTCAATCACTTTGCCCAAATGGACCACGCGGCCACTGAGCGTTTCCGCCAGAACGTCACAGGGATTGAGGTTGTTGTGTTGCGCGTGGGCGACGGCGTCGCCGATGGCGATGGCGAAGGACATCGAGCCGGCAACGAAGCACTCACGGGCCTGAGCGCCTGTCATGGCATACGTGCTGTTGAAGGCATTGCATCCCATTTCGATTGAAGCCTGCCGGGCAAAGCGCTCGCCCCAGAATGAGTCGATGGCTTCGATGACCAACGAGTTGCCCTTCTCATCGGCGAGGGCCATGGGCGAGGCCTGAATGCCGTACAGCGGTGCCATGCCCATCTGGATTTCCGGGAAGGCCCGTCCGATCAGGTCACCGTCGATCAGTGGGATACCCAGGTGGGCGGCGGCCACAATGGGCAGCATCGAGTTTGAACCGCCGATTTCCAGGCAAGCGGTGTGGGTTGCCTCCCTGTTCAATGCTGCTGAAAGCTTCTTGATCGTCAGGGACAACTTGTCCACGGTGTCCAGCTTCTCGACCGCCACCGTGGGTGCCCCGATCGCCGCGATTGGAACAATGAACGCGTCGTCGGGCAGGTCTTCAACCGAGATGAGCTCCACGGGGCCGAACTCCTTGATTGCCTGTTTCGCCAGGAGGGCGCCAATGTAGGGGTCGCCGCCTCCGCCCGTACCGAGGATGGCTGCTCCGCGGGCCAGGGAATCAATGTCGTCCACGGTGATCCGCTTGAGGCGGCGTCCGTGCGCTACTTCCAAAGTCATGTCGTCACTTTCCTAACGTGAGATTGCCGGCTGCCTTGACCCGAACGCGCATGGCGTTTCCGGGAAGATACGGGATCGGGATGGCTTCCTGCTCGACGATCGACACCGTGTCAGGGCTGGCGCCGGCAGCCACGGCACGGTCCACGGCTTCCTGCCTCGCGGATTCCATGGCGCGCTTTTGGTCGCCGTCGGCGATATAGGACACACGGTCCACTTCACCGCTGATCTGGGCAATGGCGGCGCCGTATGCGTTGGCGACGTCGAAGTTCCGGGGGCGGTGGATAATGCCCAGGCCGTCCAGTTTCCCGGGCAGCAGGATTGATCCACCGCCGACGGCGACAACGGGCAAGGATGCGGACGAGGTCCGGATCCGGTCGGCAATGTCGGCGATGGTCCGGTCGATCTGTTCCAGGGCTGACCGGACCACAGCGCCGCTGATGTGGCCCACCAAAGATGCGTCTCCGACGTCGGCCCTTCCGCTGCGGACGGCGATGTCTGTAGCCGTCAGGACAGACCCGCCAAACACGAGCGATTCGTCAGTCAAGCGATAGCCCACCGAGTCCGGACCTACCGTTCCTTGATCGGTCCGCACGCGGGAACCGCCACCGAGCCCCGCCGAGAGGACATCCGGCATCCGGAAATTGGTACGGAGTCCGGCAAGCCGGACGTGGGTGCTGGACTCGCGGGGGAATCCGTTGACCAGGACGCCGACGTCGGTGGTGGTGCCGCCGATGTCCACGATCAGGCAGTCGGAGAATCCGGAGAGAGCCGCAGCTCCGCGCATGGAATTTGTGGGCCCTGAAGCGAAGGTGGCCACCGGGTAACGCCGCGTGTACTCGATGTCCATGAGCGTGCCGTCGTTCTGGCTGACGTACAGCGGCGCCGTGATGCCCTGCTCGAGGACAGCTTTGGCGAGGCCGTCAACAATCCGGTCCGCCATTTCTGCGAGGGACGCGTTGACGATGGTCGCGTTCTCGCGCTCCAGTAGCCCCACCCGGCCGATCTCATGGGACAGAGAAACGGGGAACTCCGGGCCAAGCTCCTCGCGCAGAATGGACAGCGTGCGCTGTTCGAATTCATCGTTGACCGGCGAAAAGACGCTGGACACCGCCACTGAGCGGATGCCGTTCGCGGCAATATCGGCTGCGTGGCGCCGGATTTCGTCGGGGTCAAAGGGGCTGATGGGCCGGCCATCGAACTCATGCCCTCCGTGAGCCAGGTATGCGCGGCCCTTCATCGCGGCGGTCAGCGACTCCGGCCAGTCGGTGAATGGCGGCAGCGACGCGGTGGCGGGAAGCCCAAGCCGGATGGCCGCTGTGGGGCAGAGATCCCGTGCCTCAATAAGGGCGTTGATGAAATGGGTGGTTCCGATCATCACGCCGCGGATATGATCCGGGCTGAAACCGTTCAGGTCCTTCAGCGCGGTGAGCACCTGGGTGATGCCGCTGGTGACGTCCTTGGTGGTTGGGACTTTGGTGGAAGCGAGCACCTGCTCGCCGTCCAGCAGCACGGCGTCGGTGTTGGTGCCGCCGACGTCAATGCCGATTCTCAGGCTACTCATGGTGCGGGTACCGATTCTTCCTTTGTGGTGGTTTCGATTGTTGATTGGTTGTCGCCGTAGGACCGCAGGAGGTTCAGTTTGCCGGCGATGATGTAGAGGATGAACGCCGCGGCGAGGGAATTAAGGGCCGGGAGCCCCCACGTGATGAAGTAACCGAGGGCAGCGGATATCGCCCAGATGACGAAGGTGGCCGGGATCCAGTTCGGTGATTGGGCTGGCGGAAGTCCCGAGTCCCGGCTGGCTTCCAGGAGGGGACGCCACTTCTTCACGACGAAGTACTCGGCCATGATGATGCCGGCCACCGGCGGGAAGACGACGCCCAACACCATGAGGATGTCGATGAACTTGTCCAGGATTCCGACAGCTGCCAGCACGGTTCCGACGACGCCAAGCAGCAGCGTAACGTGGCCTCGATTCAGGCGTTTGTTCATGGCGCTGTTGAAGAAGGACACGACGCCAAGGCCTGCGCTGTAGAGGTTCCAGTCGTTGATCTTGGACGTGCCCAGGACGATGATCAGGATGCCCACCCACCCCACAGAGGAGAAGATGATCTGGGTGACGTCTGCGGATTTCACGGCATGGGCCAGCAGCACGCCGATCATTCCGATGGTGTAGTTGCCGAGCGTCATTCCGACGACGGTTTGCTTGACGACGTCGCCAGCGGTCCTGTTGTAGCGGGTCATATCGGGCGTAATGACTGCCCCGAGAACGGCGCTCCCGGCAACGATGGTGGTAGCCGTGACGAAATCAAGCGGGGCGCCGGGAGGGGCCTCGTTGATGAGTTGGCTGATGGAGTGGTTGCTCAGCTCGGCCCATGCTGCCCAAGCAATCAGGATCATGAACAGCGGCACAGTGATATTGGCCAACCACTGCATTGATTCAAAGCCGCGGACCACAATGAGCGTGACCACCAGGCCAAAGGCCAGCGACCATGCCCAGGTGGGAATTTCAGGGACGATCTGGTTCAGCCCAGCGCCGGAAATCCCTGACTGAATGCCGAACCAGCCAATCAGGCTGATGCAGATGGCCAGGCCCAGGACCGACGCACCGCCGCGGCCGAAGCCTGTCCAGCGGGCGAGCATGGAAGTTGTGAGGCCTTGGCGCATGCCGGCGATGCCGACGAAAATCATGAGTGCTTCGACGATCAACGCGCCGACTGTAAAGGCCCAGAAGGCGTCCCAGAAGGTCATTCCGAAGCCAAAGGTTGCCCCAAGAAGAAACTGGCTCAGGTCAGAAGTCTGACCAAAGCGCTGGACCGCGATGCCGAACCAGTGCTTCCGCTTCGTTGCGGGAACCCTGGTGATGGGGTAGTCATCGTGCCCTGTGTCGGAGGTGGACATGACATGGATCCTTTCGAGTGATTCATTTCACAGTATCCGCGGGCTGATCGAAGGTCATTGGGCAATGCGCAGTCCAAGGGTCAAGGGATTATGCATGTTGCACAGGCTTGGCCCAGTGGCCATTCCCGGCGCTGATTGGCCGTGAGGTCGATGTCGTCGGCGCCTTTGACGCGGCCCGCGAGCTGTATTCTCTATCTGAGCCACAACTGCCTGGCCTTTGCTGGTTTGGGACTACGCCTTTCAAGTGCTGAACCATAGATGTTCCTGGGGGAACCATGAATCACGCTCCATCCGCACTGCTGAGGGCTCATCTTAAGTCTGTGCGACTCGGCGTAGCGGCCGTCGGGGCCGCGATACTCCTTACCTCATGCAGCCTCCTCCCTCAGCTGCCTGTCCCAACCGCAACCACGCCGGCCCCAAGCCACGCTCCAGCGGCGCGAAGCACAGAGATCGCGACGGCGGCATGGGAAGTTGCGCTCGACCCTGTCGGGCAGCCGGTGGTGGCCGATGGTGTTGCTTTGGTTTATGCAAAAGGTGCGAATGGTGTGGACGCGCACGCGATCTCAGTTGCTGATGGCAAAGAACTGTGGACGCAGCCCGTTCATCCGGGATTAGGGGCGCTTGCAATTCCCCTTGAACCTGTTGTGACCAGGACCGCCGCAGGAAGGAGTGCCGCGATCTTCCTGCAGGCTACGGCTCCTCCTTCGGACGATGGCGGCGTCGCGTGGTGGACAGCCCCTGTGGCCTTTGACCTGAAAACCGGCAAGGAGCTCTACCACGGCAGGGCAGAGCTGGTCGGCACCCGTCCCTTTGCCTGCGATGACCATAAGGATTTGTGTTTTATCGCTTACGATGACAAGTCTCAATCGGTGGAACATTGGGTAGACCTGGAATCAGGCGAGGATCTGGCTGGTCCTGACATCAACCCACTTCCCGGCAATTTCCGGCCCGTCGGCAAAGAGCTGTACTCGGTGGTGGCAGATGGTGTTGAAACGCTGGCCCATATCTCCTATGGCGAGGTTCTGTGGGAAGTCGAGATAGAGAAGATCTTCGGGAAGGGTGCCTCCACGGACTTGGGCTGGTACTTCACGTACTCCGAAAAGCTGGATCTCTATGTTGGCTCCGTGGGCATCAACCCTACGGATTTTGCCCCCGATAAATTTACCGAGCAAACCTTCTCACTGAACCTCAGGGAAACCACAAAAACCGTGGGCTTCCGGGCTTCCAGCGCACGTGTTCTCTGGACTGCGGATGCTTCCCAGGTCGAATGCTCCAAAACGATGGGGACGGAAGCAACCAAGTTTGAGGGCGGCGATGCCTTTCCCGTACGGTGCGAGTACACGGAGGGGTATGTAGAGTTTCCCGCCGGGAAATCCCGTGGCGCCCAATCGAAGCTGGTTGGCTACGATCCGCTCACCGGCGCCCCGGCGTGGGAAACCAAACCTGTGGAAGTACGCAATTTTGCAAACTACGGCCTCATACCTTCAGCAACCCGCGGCGACCTGGTGATTGCCGGCACGTTCTATGATGCGAATCTGTTGGACACCCGCACCGGAAAGTACCGCGGGGCAAGCTTCGAAGAGGGTTTTGTCTGCTGGAAGGAAACCACGTACACCGTGCCTCCGAACGGGCCCTATGCCGATCAGCCTGGCGGTAACATCGGCGCCGGTTCACTCACGGCGTTTCCGTGCATCAAGAGCGGCACAGCAGTCCCGTCATTGACCTATGGTGCCCTTACCGACGTGAACACTACGGACAACGGCATGGCCGTCATCTCCTTGGAAGGAAAAGTAGCCGGGTACAAGCTCCTGAAAGACTTCGTCTGAGTTTCATCATTCCTGCACTTGTTCGCCCCACATGCCGTACAACGCGGAGTGGGGCGAACAAGACCGGGATCCTCGCCTCAGATACTTAGATCATTCCACCGCGCGCGCCGATGATCAGTTCCAAGGACCGGAGCACAGCGAACGGGACAACGCCGCTGGTGCGCGGGTTTTGCGGCGATACTTTGTTGCAGATTTCAAAGCGGTAATTCCCGCTGTTTCCGGAAGCCTCGATCAAGTGCGTCGTAAGCTCGGCCGCTGGGTCGGCCCTTACAGACACGGCCACGGCGTCCCAGTCATCTACTGCAAGGGCGACGGCGGCTGCCACGTTGAGCGATTTTGGGAACAATTGCGTGGCTTGGGTGGCGGGACCGGAAAAGATCTCGATGGGGCCTGCCGTATTCCGAATGCGATCAGCCTCGTCCTCGTCCATCCACGGCTGAATCAGGGAACCCGGGAGCTTGGTTGTGGTTATCCTGACGGCGTCATAGCCCGTTGCGCGGGCGCCCGAAGCCAACAAGTCCAGGCCACCAATGGAGCCCGGGGTCAAGAAAAGCCTGCCAGGGCCTGCGGCGGACAATCGCTGTGAGAGGTCAGGGTCCGCAAGCGCCCCGAGTGATGTAGCGAGCAGGTCTACGCCCGCAGAAAGCACAGCCTCGCCATGCTCGACCAGGACCTCCTGCCCGGCACATTCAACCAGCAGGTCACAGCGCTCCAATGCTTGGTCCATCTCAAGCTGGGGTGCCGGCGCGTTGTCTATGGCGCTGCGGCAAATGATTCCCTCAAGGGTGGCTCCCTCGACTTTTCCAGCGGCAATGTCAGCAGCAACACGGGCCCCAATGGCTCCATGTCCGATGATTCCGATCCTGCGGGCTCCTGGCTTCATTCGATTCCTTGCTTGATGGAGTGGATGGACGAAACCCGCGCCGTGATCTAGACGTTCAGCGTAAGTTCGTCCGCGGAGGAAGCCTTCGGGTCGTAGGCGACGATGGAGGCTTCAGTTTTTTTCAGTAGCAGCGCCAGTTGTTCGATCTCCTTGGCCGTCAGGCCGGCGAGCATATTGCGCTGCGTTTCCAGATGCTTTGAAATGACCTCGTCAATGAGTTCCTTGCCATGGTCCGTCATCTGGGCGTAGACCACACGACGATCTTCCTTCGACCGAACCCGCTCAATGAGGTTTTGTTCCTCCATGCGGTCCAGCCGGAAGGTGATGCCGCCAGTGGTCAGCATGGACGAACTCGCCAATTCACCAGCCGTCTTCCGGTGCGGAGGGCCGGATCGACGCAAGTTGGCCAAAACATCAAAGGATGCCAACGTGAGCCCGTACTCCTCATAGTTCACATCCTGCACAGCTCGCTGCCGTGCCACCAGGCTCTGCAAGCGGCCAAAGACGCCGATGGTCTTGGGATCAAGGTCCGGGCGTTCGCGGTGCCAGTCCTCAATAATGGCGTCCACGGCGTCCGTGTCAGTGTTCCGCGATTCGGTGGTCATGCGCACTCTCTCCTTCATTCGGTCTAAGCATCTTAACACTGAGCTTCCCAACGAGCGCAGCAAATTCTGAGCACTTTCCATCGGCATCTTGCAGCGCCTCCCATTATATCTTAGTCTTGAGATAGTTAGAGTCGAGGGAGATCAAATCCATGCTGACTCTTGCGAAATCTGGCAATTACCAATCCGAGAGAGGTCCATCATGAGCGACGTTATCGAAAGCAAGTTACCGGAACTTGAGGAGCTGATTGATTCGGCCATCGCCTCCCGTGAGAGCCGGGTTGTTGACTTCAATACCCTGAAATTCCAGACCAAAATGGGTGAAAAATTCCGGCGGGGACAGGTGCGCTACATCGGTTCCGGAGCTACCGGAGACCACTCGGACGATGGCAACATCCTCCAGGCGGAGCATTTCACCTTTTCCAACATGGTGCTGCCCGCCGGATGCGTGGGTCCTGAGCACACGCACCCGGACGTCGAAGAGGTGTTCTTTGTCCTCGAAGGAGAGGTGGAGTTCAGCGTGCACGACGTGGAAGACGGCAACAAGAAGGCAAGCCGCGTGCTGGGCTACCGCGATTTGATCCGCGTCCCGGCAGGTGTTCCCCGGAGTTTGCGCACCGTCAGCGACGTTGATGCAATCATTTGCGTGATCATCGGCGCCAAGAAACCGGAGATCCCGTTCTATCCGCCGACGTCGGAGATGTATGGCGTGACCCGCTAAATCTCCAACAACCCGGGTACCGGCCGATGTGGCCGGTACCCGGGTTTTGTTTTGCTGAATTACTGGGGATGGGAAGAACTCCACCAAGGCAAGGGAAAGAGCCTGCAGCTCGAAGAGTTTCGAGCTGCAGGCCCTTTGGGCTAAGCGATTCCGTCTGAGAGAATGGCGGCCTGTTTCTGCGCATCGGCATCATGCACCCGGCGGATCCTGGCTACTCCAAGATCGTGCTGATACAAGTGCTCGTCCCTATCCGCATCTGCAGCCAGCGCTTCCAACAATTCCCGGTCCTGCTCCAAGACCACCCAGTGCTTTTCTTCAAGAGTTGTCTTGTACATGAATCGCCAGACGTCCCGTTCCCAGTCTGAAACGGTCCGGGTACGCCAGTGGAAAACGGCGGAGGTATGGGCATCGATGGGAGTGGACATTCCTACGATGCCGAAGGAACCCCCGGGGCCTGCCGAATCGGCGTACGGGATCTCCAGGTCCACGTAGTCCATGGATTCACGGCAGTACTCCACCCAGTCAAAGTTCTTGCCGCGCTGGTCTGTTTTCTCAAAGAAGAATCCACGATCGGTCTCGCGGATGCGGAAGCGGGCACTCGTATCACCGCCAAACATCGAATGCGAGTCACGGTGCAGGAACGCGCCGTGCATCGGATCCAGGACGTTGTCCATGTAGAAGCGCCACGGACTCTTCCATTCCGCGTAGTTGGAGAACCAGGAAACCTCGGGGTTGTCCAGGCGGTCGGGCAGCTTGAACTCCGTCACCTCCGAGTCCTCGGTCAAGGGCATGAAGGCAAAGATCATGTCAGCGCCTTCCTCCACAGCCAACGACGCGGTCACCGTCTTGCCCTCAAGCGCGCAGCCCGGCATGCCCGGAACCGAGACCACCGTGCCGCGGCCGTCCACCTGAACGCCGTGGTATTTGCAGGCCACCCTGTCCCCGAGGTGTTGGCCCACGGACAAGGGTGCGCTGCGGTGGGGGCAGCGATCCTCCAGCATCCGGATTTGCCCCCTGGCGTCCCGGAACAGCAGCCAATCCACGCCCAGTCGCCGGACTTTAACCATGTCGCCGGGACCCACGAATCGCGACGGGTAGATGGGATACCATCGGTCCCTTAGTCCCGTCGCGGCCAGTTCTGCGGCGTCGAGTTGGCGGCGCGTGCCGACCACAGTTTTGATCTTGGCCCTGCCGGCCCTGGCTCCGGCTGGAGCGCTTGCAGTTGCAGTTGTCATGTCCTACTCTCCCAGTCGTCGCATTTCGGAACGGAATCGGGTTTCATCCCAGGGGTGCCCGTCCGGGGCGTTCAGGCCCAAATTGTTCAACCCCGAGATGATGGCCGGGAGCTCGTGGCTACCACTGGCAAAAATCTCGGACAGGGCTCCGGCCAGCTTCAGTTCATAAGGATTGGGCGGACCCACCCGGGACTGGTTGGCTTCAAGATATTGTTCAGGCACTGTGTTCCTCCTGTGTTTCGGTGACAGTGTGCAGACCTTCAGCGATATTCATGAATGACCTGCTCCACTCGTTGAATGAGTGAGATCGGCTCTGGTGTGCTGGAACGGCGGTGTTGTCGATGATGACAAAAACCCCGTTACTGATGCCGCCGGCGATGCTTTGCGGTATGGAGATATCGGTATCGATGTCAGGCGCAGCGGCGATGACCAACGACGGCGCCCGCACCCGCCGGAGCGTGGCCACAAATCCCTCAACAGAGGTGTCCACCAGCGGGTCACCGAGGATGAGGCTCTTGACCTGCTGCGGGTGCAGCGCAGCGAGCATGATGGCACCGTATGCGGCTGTTCCGCTGGCCAGAATGTGCGCAGGACCCGACGCTGACTCGTGAAGCGCGGACGAGGCTGCCTCAACCCACTCATCCATCTGTCCAGGCGGTCCGGTGACGTCCAAGGCAACGCCGATTCCGGGTTCCCAGGTACGGGCTCCCAAAGCATCAAGCTGATGGGCAAACCATTCGCCTGCTCCCCCGCCACTGTGCAAGCACACGACGTCATGCTGTGGCATGACATCGCGGAGTGGCATGATGTCGCCGGGCGCATGGCCAAGGCGCGGATCGACTTCCGTACTTGAATTCATGTGCTCTCCTGCTCCTCTACTGATGTGGGGTTGGAATATGCACCGGCGGCACGAAAGCTCCCGGCACGGGGTCCAATGCGGTGACGTCGATCTCGATCACCGCGGGCCCCCGCACCGCGAGCGCTTCCACCAACGCCCCATCAAAGGTCCCTGGGCCGCGCACCCGCCAGAATGGCAAGTTCAGTGACTGGGCTAGCAGACCAAAGTCCGGTGTGTGCAGGTTGACCCCTGCCTCGGCGAAGCCGTTGGCTTTCTGCATGTTGCGCAGCACCCCATAGCCGCCGTCATTGAACACCATCACCACGCACCAGACCCCTGAACCGGCAAGGGAGGCGAGTTCACCAAGATGAACGGCCAGGCCGCCGTCGCCGGCAATAACTACCGTGGGAACATCCGGGCGGGCGCAGGCTGCCCCGATGCCCATGGCCAAACCTTGGCCGATGCCGCCTCCCAGCGGAAAGATATTGGTTTCGCGGGAGTACATTTCCAGCAGGCGGTTACCCCACTGGCTGGAGGGTATGGTCACATCACGGGCAACAACGGATTCCCGATCCAGGCGGTCCCTGAGGCTGTGGCAGATTTCCGCATAGCCACCGATGTACTCAGTCAGCCCGGCCCGTACCTCAAGGCGTACATTGTGCACCTGTTGCGACCAGCCGGGGTCCACGGAAGGGCTACCCAACTGGCTGACCATCGCCTCCAGAATCGCACGGGAGTCACCCACCAGACCCACAGTGGCCGGATACACCCGGCCCACGGCTTCAGGGTTGAGATCCAGCTGGATGTGGGTGCCGGGCAGTTTGAGTGAATAGTGCTGCGTCTCGTTGGAACGGAAGTGCGTGCCAACACTCAACAACACATCAGACTGTTCGATCAGCCGGACGGCGGCGGGAGTGGTAGCAAAGTTGCCGATGACAAGATGGTCATCTTCCGGAACCACGCCCCGGCCAGAGTTGCTGGTCAGCAGTCCCGCGCCCAGCCCGTGCAGCAGAGCCGCAAGTTCCTTTTCCGCGCCCGCCGCTCCTCCGCCGGCCCAGATCAGGGGTCGCTTGGCACCTGCCAGGAGCCGAACGGCTTCGGCGACAGCATCGGCGTCGTAATCGGGTAAAGGCTTCACCTGCGCATCGATCGGGCGCTGATCCTCCGGGTGGGCAAGGTACTGCAAATCTGTAGGCCATTCGATGCTGGCCGGTGTGTGAGGCGAGGAGAGCAGGTGTGCGATTGCCTCCTCCAGGTCCGCCTCCGCATCCTTGCCATTGAAAATGGTGCGGGCATAGCCAGAGACCGCGTGGAGCATCTGCAACTGGCGCGGGACCTCATGGATCACGCCACGGTTGCTGCCCATGAATTCGCTGTCGATCTGGCCGGTAATGTGCAGCACACGGCTTCCCGCGGTGAGTGCCTCCACCATGGAACCCGCGGCGTTGCCGGCTCCTGTACCGGTGCTGGTCAGGGCAATACCGATTTTGCCGGAGGCGCGCGCGTAGGCGTCAGCCGCGTTGACTGCCGCGGCCTCATGGCGCACGGCAACAAAGTTCAGCTCCCTGTCCACTGCCTCGACGAGGGGAAGATTGTGGATGCTGATGACCCCGAAAGCCGTATCGATGCCGTGGCGACGCATTACACGCACCAGGACATCACCGCCTGTTGGTCCCCTTGGGACCGTTGCTTCTTGTGTCACTGACATATCTGGATCTCTTTCGTGATGAAGTTCCGCTGGCTAGACATAGCGCCCAACGCCACCGCCGACGTCGATTGTTGCTCCTGTGGTGTATCCACTGAGGGGCGAGAGCAGGGTGACAATATGGAAAGCCACCTCCTCAGCCGTGCCGAAACGGCCCAGCTTGATGCCGCGGTTGCCGGCGATTTCGGCACTCCAGGCCTCGTAGTCCAGTTCAGAGCCGGCTTCTTCGAAGCGTCGCCGCCACTGGCCGGTGTCCACCAGGCCGAGCAGGACCGAATTCACCCGCGTTCCCTCTGTTGCCAAATCTTCGGCAAGGGAATGGGTGAGATTCAGCAGTGCGGCGCGGGCAGCAGAGGTGGCAGCCAGGCGTAGCTCAGGCTGCCGGGCGAGGATTGCGTTGACGTTGACCACCGAGCCGTGGGCCGATGCCGTCAGGGCAGACCTGGCGGAACGAACCATGTTCAAAACGCCGAAGATCTTCAGGCTGAACTCATCACGCAGCTGCTGGTCCGTGGTGTCCTGAAGTGTGGCCATCAAGGATCGGCCAGCGTTACAGACCAGACCATCAACGGCGCCAAACCGATCCAAAGTGCCCGCGATAAACCTGTCCGTGGCTGCTTGGTCCGTGACGTCGCACGAAGCAAGGTAAATCGAGTCCTTGTCCGCCCACGAAAACTCCTCGAATGCTTGGGCCAAGCGGCCGGCGTCGCGCGCACAGGCAGCAACCTGCGCACCTTCGCTCAGCAAATAGCGGGCGGTGGCAAGCCCGACGCCGGAACTCGCCCCGGTGACAACCACCGTGCGGTCCTTCAATTGCAGGTCCATGTGTGGGACTCCTAGTTAGTGGTTTTCCGCTGCGGGGCGGTTCAGTAATCCAGTGACTTTCAGTGGCCAAGACTTCAGGTGCCTGTGACTTCAGTGGCCCATGACGAAGCCGCCGTCCACCACGATGGTCTGGCCAGTGATGAAGCTTGCAGCATCGGACAGCAGGAACTGGACGACGCCGGATACGTCCTTGGGTTGTTGGTCCCTGGGCAGCACGCGGTTCTCTTCGTAGAGACGGTAGCGGGAGGCCGGCACTGACTCGGTGGCTTCCACCCGGGTCAGCCCCGGGGCGACGGCATTGACGCGGACTCCGGCTGGTCCCGCGTCGCGGGCCATGGTCCGGGTCATCGCCAGGACAGCCCCTTTTGATCCGACATAGTGGACCAGCCGTGGAGAGCCATAGAGCGCTGCGTCTGATGCGATGTTGACAATGGAGCCTGCCTGGCTTTGGGCCAGCTGGGGGTAAAGGTGTTTGCTGACCAGCCACGTCCCGTAGGCATTGACGGTCATCACCCTCTGGAAGAACTCCTCGTCCAGTTCCCAAAAGGTGTCGCCGCCTACGCCGTCGGCCAATGCCGCATTGTTGACCAACGCATCCGCGCCACCAAGCTGCTCGACCGCAGCGGCCAAGTCCGCCACCGAGGTTTTGTCAGCGATGTCGGTGATGACCGCCGTCGCGTCAAAGCCCTGTCCGCGGAGTGTTGCGGCAGCATGCTCAGCGAGGTCTGCGTTCTTCTCCGCAATGACTATGCGGTCTCCGCTGCTTGCCAACCGTTCGGCAATGTCGAACCCGAGTCCCCGCCCGGATCCGGTAACTACCACCAGACGCGTCATTGGATGCCCTCCCAAAAAGCGAGGATGGCAGCGGACATCTCCACCGGCTTTTCCTGCACTGCGGCGTGCCCTGCACCGGCAATGATGCCCAGTGCGGCACCGGGGATGTTCTCCGCAAGGACCTTGGATTCCGCGACGCCAGTGATCACATCGTCCTGGCCCACCAAGACCAATGCCGGAATCCGGAGCCGAGGCAGCAGCTCCGTGGTGTCGCACTGCGCCATCATGGTGGCGGCCGACGAAAAGCCGGAGAGGCGGACGGCGGCCATGTCCGCCCGTACAGCTTCGGCCACCCAGGCCGGGGCGGACGGGGAGACCAGTCTTGCCGACCGTCGGGCCGCGAGAATTTCGGGACCGATGGCGGCCAGTTCCGGAACGCGCGCAAGCATACGTTGCGCGGCGGTCCGTGTAATTCCCGAACCCCGGGTGCTGTCCGCCAGCACAATGGACCGCACTGCCTCCGGTGCTTGAGCGGCTATCCGGGTGGCAATGACGCCTCCCCATGACGTACCGATCAGGTGGGCGGGACCCACATTCAGTGTGGCCAGGATGTCCAGCACCAAACCAGGATGATCCAAGCCCTCCGGTGGTGCTGCCGATTCGCCGTAGCCGGGAGCATCCCAGCAAAACGTCTGGAATCCATGGGCGCTCAGCAACTGGGCCAGGGCACCACAGGATGAGGCGGCGCCCCCAATGCCGTGCATGAGGAAGACCGGGATCCCTTCCCCGCGAATAACGAGGGAGACCCCATGGACAAATTTCCGGCGTTCGGCAATGGTGCCGGGTGATGAGCTGCCAGTCGACGCGGTTTCCGTGGCGGTCGGCAAGGAGCTGCTACGCATGGGCTTTTTCTGCGGCAGGAGCTTCCAGCATGGAGAAGTAATCATCGCGTCCAGGGACCACCAGGGACCTGTACCCGCTATCCGGAACGCCGGCCATGGCGCTTCGGACCGCGGACGTGGGCGGACCAGCGGTTCCCCATTGGTCGGAGAGTTCCGGCGTCCGTTCCCACGTGCGGCACAGCCAACTGTCCTCGTCCACCTGGGCTACTTCGGAGGTGTATTCGCAAACCAGGCCTGAGGGGTCTGTGAAATACGAGAACGTATTGTCCCCGGGCCCGTGACGGCCCGGCCCCCACTGAGGAGCGATGTTGTGCCGCTTCAGGTTGCCGATGCCGCGCATGAAGTGATCAATGCTCTGCATCTCGTACGCCACATGATTGACCGAGGTCCAGGGAGCCTGGTTGAACGCGATGGCATGGTGCTCGCTGTTACACCGCAGGAAGGCCATCTGGTGCTCGGACCAATCTGAAATCCGCATCCCCAGCACCTGCGTATAGAACGCCGTGGCGCGATCAATATCCACGGTATTGAGCACCACATGGGCGATCTTGCGTGGCAGGGCCCGCCGACCGGCCGGCTCCTGGCTGACAACGGCGTGGACGTTGGCGGAGAGTTCCACCAACCTGCCTTCGGGATCCACCAACTGAAGACCGTAGCCGCCGGCAGCATCATCCAAAGGACCGGGCTCACGGAAAAGCGGAATCCCCAGGGCGGTGAGCTTAGTAGCTGCACGGTCAACGTCCTGCGGTGTGGCAAGGGCGAAGGAGACCCCGCCCAAGGCATTCTGCTCGCCCCTTTCCAGCCTCAGGATGTGGTGTTCGGACCCGGTTCCGCGGAGCCAAAACTTGTCAGTGTCCTCCTCCACCGTGGAAAGGCCCCAGACTTCATGGTAGAAATCCCTCGCAGGCCGGGTATCGGGCACTTTCAGGGACACAGAACGCAGCGACCGCAGATTGCAGACAGGCTCTGCTGAGAAATAGTTCATGGGAATCAACCTTCAGTCGAGTGGTGTTCGTGCTAGAGATCCAAAATCAGTTCCCGGGACCGGCAACGTGAGACGCAAACAAACATTGATTTGTTCTCTGCCCGTTCGGCCGGGGAGAGGAGGAAATCACGGTGCTCAACGTCCCCCTCTATAACCCCCGTTTCACAGGTTCCGCAGATGCCCTCTGCACATGAGCTGGGAACGTTGATGCCGGCGTCGTTCAGGGCGTCCAGAACTGAAACATCGGGCCCAACGGCGATCCGCTGGCCAGTGCTGTGGCAGATGACATCGAAACTTGTCTCGTCGAGTTCCGGTCCGGGCACGATGTCCGGCGCTTTGAACCGCTCAATCCTCAATCGCGATTCGTCTGCCATGGCGCCGGCCACAGCTTGCATCAAAGACTCAGGGCCGCAGGCATATACCAAGGTTTCAGGCGGGAGCGAGCCGACTGCCTCCGACAGATCCGCGTAGTTGCCGTCGGCTTCGTCGGCAGCGTGGATGCTTATCCGGTGCCGGGGCAGGTCTGAAATCTCTGACAGGAAGGCCATGGTGGAACGCGACCGGCCGGTGTACAGCAGGGACCAATCAGCTCCAACTGATTCCAACCGCCGCACCATGGAAATGATCGGGGTGATGCCAATACCGCCAGCTACCAGCGCATAGCGTTCGGCATGATCAAGCTCAAAATTGTTGCGCGGGCCCTCAACCTGGATGAGCGTTCCCAACGGGAGCTCATCATGGATGAGCTTGCTGCCACCTCGGGAATCGGGGGTTCGCAGCACGGCCACTGTCCAACTGGTCGAGTCTTCCGGGTCCGAACACAAAGAGTATTCGCGAGTGAGCCCATTGGGCAGGTGCAGGCTCAAGTGGGCACCTGGAAGCCACTGCGGGAGCGCCGCTCCGGCGGGATCAACAAACATAATCCGGATGACGCCGTCGGCTTCCCAGGTTTTCTGCTGCACCCTGAGCGTCAGCACCTTCGGTTCGGGGACATCAGGGGTCACCGCCGCACGGTTCTGGATTTCCACACTCATGGGTATTCACCTCCTCCGATGCGCGATTGCTTCGATTTCCACCGTGGCTCCATAGGGCAGGGCGGCCACCTCCACAAACGAACGTGCCGGGCGCGGCGACTCGAACAGCTGTTCGTAGTGCATGTTGGCTTCGTCCCGCAGCGTCACGTCGGTGACGAAGTAGGTGGTTTTTACGACGTCCGCCAAGGACATACCGACGGATCCCAGTCGCTCGGAGAGCCTCGCGGCCGCGGCTACCAGCGCTTCGGAGCGGCCGGGTACGGCATTACCACTTTCATCCACCGACAATGCGCCGGAGATAAAGCCGAATCCCCCGGCCGCAAAGGCGGGGCTGTAGGGGTGAGCATTCATTGACGTACCTTTCGAACGCAGGATGGTGGTAGACGGTCCGGGCTAGTTGCCGGCCCATGGGATGGATGCGCCCGAGAGGTCGATGTAGATGCTCTTCTGGTGCATATAGGATCGAATGCCGTCCCGGCCCTTTTCAGTGCCCAGACCGCTTTCCTTAAGCCCGCTGAACGGGGTGGAGATACTGAACTGCTTGTAGGTGTTCACCCAGACGGTGCCAGCCGAAACGGCCCGCGCTGTTCTCCAGGCCAGGCGGTAGTCAGCAGTCCAGATGCCGCAGGCCAAACCAAAAACGCTGTCGTTGGCTTGAAGGATGAGATCGGCTTCATCGTCAAACGGCAAGACGACGGCCACCGGCCCAAAAATTTCCTCCTGGCAAATGACGTCCGAGTTACTCACGCCAGCAATGATGGTGGGCTCATAGAATGCACCAGCCTGAAGCCTGGACTCATTGGGGGCAGTGCCGCCGCAGAGGATTTGCGCACCAGCCAGCCTCGCGTCGTCAACCATCCCGGCGACGGCGTCACGATGGGCATGGGCGACCAGTGGCCCTACCTGGGTGCTTGGGTCCGTTCCGGGTCCGATTCGCAGGGCTTCGGCACCCTTGACGAGTCTTTCGACAACGGAGTCGTAGACGGATCGCTGGATAAAAACGCGCGAGCCGGCAATGCAGCTCTGCCCGCTCGAAGAGAAGATGCCATAAAGCACGCCGGCCACAGCCTGGTCCAGGTCGGCATCAGCAAAAATAATGGTGGGCGATTTTCCACCCAGCTCCAAGGTAATGGGCATGATCTTCTCGGCCGCAATATGGCCCAGTTGACGCCCCGTGGAAGTCCCGCCCGTGAAGGAAATCTTGCCTACGTCAGGGTGTCGCGCGAGCGCGTCGCCTACGACGCGGCCGGGGCCGGGAAGGACAGACAGCAGACCTGCAGGTAGGCCGGCCTGCTCACAAATCCGTGCCAACAGCAGCGAAACCCAGGGCGCCCAGACCGGCGGCTTCACCACGACGGCGTTCCCTGCAGCGAGTGCCGGAGCCACCTTTTGTGCGTCGCTGGCAATCGGCGAGTTCCAGGGCGTGATGGCACCCACCACTCCGATCGCTTCATAGGTGGACATGCTGAGGTAGTTCCCGCGAGGGGACGTCAGTGCGTCCTCCATGGTTTCAAGAGCGGACGCGGTGAAGCGGAAGGTGGCTGCCGCGCTCATGGCGAGCGCCTTGGTTTCCACGAGTGTCTTACCTGTGTCCAGCGTCTGCAGTTCGGCAATGCGATCAGCGTTGATCTCGATGGCTGAGCTGATGCGGTGCAGGACAGCAGCGCGCTCGTGAGGGAGCTTCTTTGCCCATCCGGACTCTTCCACGGCTTTCACGCCGGCAGCAACAGCGGCGTCCACATCCGCCGTCGTTGCTCCGTGGAGGGTGGCGAAAACCTCAGAGGTAGCGGGATTGACCGATTCGATCAGCGCACCGCTGCCCCGGGTCCAGACGCCGCCCACGTAGATCTCATCCCGCGTATCAGGAGCGACCACCAGCTGGGCGTCCGCAGGGCTGGGCAGGGAAGTGTTTCCTACAAGGCTGTCCGTACTCATCTTCAGCTTCCGTTCATCTCTCTGTCATCCCCACGACGTGGATTCATGTGAACTACGTCATAGGAAAAGAATATCAGTACTAAGATACTTCCTGTCAAGATATTTAGGTTCAAAGTTAATTTGCTGCTTGCATGCTCCAAGCGTTTGGAGGACTGCTTCAACCGCAGTACGACGGCGGCTGGCCGGCCGGGCGCAGTTGATAACCTGCGCGCTCCAACACACCTTTGTGGATCGGTTCGCTGGTGTGCGCCAGGGGCAGGCCCGAGGTCCGGTTCTTGGCTGCGATGACCTCCGCCATGATGGAAACCGCGGTTTCAGCAGGGGTGGAAGCGGAAAGGTCCAAGCCGATCGGCGAGCGGAGCGGTGCCAGCGATTGGTCGGTGTGGCCCAAACCGATCAGTCTGTCCCGACGGTCACCGGCCGTTCTGCGGGAACCCATCGCGCCTATGTACGCGAAACCATGCCGCAGGGCGACATCGAGGACCGGAACATCGAATTTGGCATCATGCGTCAAGACACAGATAGCGGTATCGGGGGCGAGCCCTCCCAGGGCGATTTCTTTCTGCAGATAGCGCGCTGGTTGATCGACCACGATCTCATGGGCCGAGGGAATTCGCTTGGCCGTCGCGAAAACAGCACGGGCATCACAAACTGTGACGTGAAAACCAAGGAATGCCCCCAGCTGGGCCAGCGAGGCGGAGAAGTCAATCGCCCCGAAAATCAGCAGCCTGCGCGCCGGACGGTAAACATCGATCAGCAAAGACAGTGGCTTTTCAGTACCAGTAGCCGCCGGAACAGTGACCGACGTCGTGGTTCCTGAGGCTATTGCCTCCTGGACTGCATCACCGGCGGCGCGGACAGCTTCGGGAGCAATGACGGTACCTTCAAACAGCTCTTTGATTTCCGCATTTTGCAGGACCAGTTCGGATCGACCCACCAGGCCAGACGCGCCGTCAAAGATGGTGACCATAGCGCAGGGCAGATTCTCGGCCACGGCCCTCTGCAGTGAGGCAAAATGCGGGCAGGAAGCGGGCGCATACGCTTGGATGAAAACATCAACGCTGCCGCCGCAGGTCAGTCCGATGCCGAAACCGTCGTCGTCTGAAATGCCAAAACTGCAAAGCTCCGGGACCCCGCTGGCGAGAACGCCGGCTGCTGCTTCGATCACAGTTGCTTCTACGCATCCACCCGAAACTGAGCCCACCGGCGATCCGTCTTCGGTGACAAGCATGGACGTTCCGACTGCCCGCGGCGCGGAACCTTCCGTGCGGACCACCGTAGCCAACGCGACGCGTCGTTCAGCCAGCCACGACTCCTCCAGCCCCTCCATCACCTCACGCATTGCCGTCAGTCCCGCCTTGGCGAGCACGCGCATCGCGGATGCCGTTGTAGACGCGTTCAGGCGTCATAGGCAACGACGTGAGCTGTGCCCCGGTGGCGTCAGCGATGGCTTGGGCAATCGCTGGCGCGATGGGAAGCATGCCGCCCTCGCCCATCCCCTTGGTCCCAAAAGGTCCGGCCCCATGGCCCTGTTCTTGGGTTATGGAGGAAAAGCGCTGGGGAATGTCCTCAGCCAGCGGCACCCGATAGAGGAGAGCCTCACCATTAAGCAGCTCGCCGTCCTCGTACCGCAGTTCCTCAAAGAGTGCCTGGGCCAATCCGAAGACCGCGGCACCCTCGTCCTGGCCGCGGCAGCCCAGCTTATTCACCACCTTGCCGGCGTCACCACTGACAACCAGCTGCAAAAGCTTCACCCGGCCGGTTTCCGGATCAACGTCCACTTCGGCGGCTGCCCACCCGATCTCCCAAAACATACATGGCGCTTCCAGGGGTGCACTGCTGGAGGAACGGACCTTAAAGTAGCCGTCCGCAGTGAACTCAAATCCTGTTCCGCCGAATCTGTCCATAATCAACGGCGGGAGCTCATAGGTGGTGCCTTCAGCGTCAACGATGTGCCAGTTGTCCAGACGGATTGATTGGCGGTTCAGGATCAGGTGTTCGGCCGCCATGTCCAACACGGAACACCTCACGCGCTCAGCGGCCTGAAGAACTGCATGACCCATGACTGCGATGCCCGAAGAGGCGTTGGTGCCTTGGTCGAAGGGGGTGTTGTCGGTGTCGATTGCGGCATACTTCACCCGCTTCGGATCGCATGCCAGCGTCTCCGCCACTATTTGGCACAGCGCCGAATGACCGCCTTGGCCCATTTCCACCAGACCACAATTCAGGAAGACATCACCGTTGGTGGTCACCTTGACCCGGGCTTGGGCAGGCTTGTTGACGCCGCCACCATCTTTGATGCCGATGGCAACTCCCATGCCACGGTTACCTGAGCGCCGCCGCTCGCGATATCCGATAGCGTCCGCCACCAGGTTCAGCCCATGCTTAAGATCCGAATCGATGGGAGTCTCTCCTGGAACGAACTCCTCACCCAATTCCTTGGCGTTCTTGAGCCGAAGCTCCAGGGGATCGAAACCCAACCGCTCGGCGATCAGGTCAACCTGGCGCTCGCTGGCCCAGGTGGCCTGGGTTGCGCCGAAACCACGGTAGGCGCCGGCAGGGACGGTGTTGGTGATCACCGCTTGGCAGATGGAATCTATCCGTTTCCAGCGGTAGGCTCCGGGCATCCGATACCCGGCCTTCTCAGCCACCAGCGGACTGGCATCCGCATAAGCGCCACCGTTGAGAAGCACACGGGACCGGCGCGCCATGAACTCGCCGTCTGCCTTGAGCCCGGATTTAACCGTGAGGATGGCGTCATGCTGGCTGAGGGTCAGGAAGACTTCTTCCGTACTCATGCAGTAGCGAACCGGCCGCCCGGCGGACAACTGTGAGAGCCGGATGGCGATCGCCTCCGTTTTTGGACCGTTCTTGGCGCCAAAGCCGCCGCCCAGGAGTGGGACGTTGACCCGGATGTCGTTTTCAGGCAGCCCAAAAACCCTGGCCAGTTCTTTGCGCATTGGGAAAGGGCTCTGGGTAGAGGTCCACACTTCGATTTCATTCGCTGTGGCCTCGGCAACTGTTGCAAAGGGCTCCAGGTGCATGTGGTTCATCCGGGAGAAGGTAAAGGTGTCCTCGAAGATGTAGTCGCAATCTGCCCAGACGCTCTCCTCTCCCGTTTCGTAGCGGAATTCGTAGCTCACGTTGTGGGCGGTGTGTGCCGCGCCCGAGGCGCCATCGCCGTACTCGGGATAGGCGGCGAAGGGCTGGTTTGGAAAAATGGCAGGTGCTGACAGATCCATTGCGGCTCTTGAATCAAAGACCGCCGGCAGCGGTTCATACTCAACCCGAATCAAATCCAAGGCCGCAAAAGCGGTACGTTCATCCACGGCAGCCACAGCAGCAACGACGTCGCCAACGTAGCGGACCGCGTCCGTGGCAACAATCGGCTGGTCTTTGACGTAGGTGCCATAGGAATGCAGTCCACGGATTTCCTCGCGGGTGACTACGGCAGTGACTCCTGCCAGGGAGCGGGCGGCCGAAGCATCGACACTGAGAATCCGAGCGTGCGCATGTGGGCTCCGCAGGACCTTCGCATGAAGCATCCCGGGCTTCTCGATGTCCACTGTGTAGACGGCCCGGCCGGTGACCTTGGCGGTGCTGTCCAGGCGTGGGCGGTTACGTCCGACGATCGGCGAATCGTCCGGCGTGGAAGGAGTCACGATGCCGGTCATTCGGATGCCTGATCCTGCTGCTTTGCCCCAGCCAGTTCCGCGGCACGCTCCACGGATTCCAGGATCATCTCGTAACCCGTGCACCGGCAGGTATTCGAACTTATCCAGTCCCGGATCTCTTCCCGGTTCGGTTGCGGATTTTGCCGCAGCAGCGCTGTGGTCAGCATCAGCATGCCGGAGGTGCAGAAGCCGCATTGGAAGCCCCCGCATTCCCTGAATGCCTGCTGCTGGGCGCTCAAGGTGCCGTCTTGGGCAGCCAAGCCCTCAACCGTTTCAACACGCGCACCGTCAATGTCGAAGGCAAACGTGGCACAGGCAGCTACGGGAAGGTCATCCACCAAAACAGTGCAGGCACCGCAGACGCTCCGCTCACACGAAGCACGGACCCCTTGCTTACCGCAGCTGTTCCGCAGCAAATCCAAGACCGTAGTACTCGTAGGGACGCAATGCCGTTCCAGGCTTCCATTCAGCTCAAACTCGACCTTGTGGCTGAATTTTTCCTGGCTTGATTCCGGTGATTCAAGGCTCATGGCTGGCTATCCTTTCCTTTGGTTACCGGTTGCTTCGGCAAGAAGACGGCGGCAGAGAACGCCCACCAGATGTCGGCGGTAGTCGATGGACCCCGCGTAGTCGGCCGCCTCCTCCGGAAGCTGAGCCGCCAGAACCCCGCCCACAATGGCCGGGTCAAGCTCAGTGATGTCAGTTGCCTCGGCAGTATGTGACAGCACAAAAGGCTGACGGTATTCACTGCCACAGACGGCAGAGACGGTAAGGCCAGCCACCGCGTTCTTTCGCACCGCGAGGGACACGGTGCTGAGCGGGCGCATTGACCGCTCGTAACCGAACCACAGCAGGGAGGCAGTGTCTACGGTGACAGCGGTGAGAATACCTACGTTCCCAAGGTTCTGATCCCAGAGCGATGAGACGGGCAGGGCTGCAAGGTCTCCACCTTGAAACTGCATCTGCGCACCCAATGCGGACAGAATGACAGGCATTTCGTACCGATATCGACGGGCAAGGAGATTGCCTCCGAGGGTGCCCCGATAGCGGATTCGAATAGTGGCAATTGATCCCCACGCTGCGGCCAGTGCCGGGATGGATGACAGAATTTCCGGGCTTTTGCTGCCTTCAGTGTGACTGGCCAAGGAGCCAATGGTCAGAATCCCGGCATCATTGGATATTTCACGCAATTCCTTGATTCGTTGCACGGAAATCAGAACGTCCGGCTCCAATCCCTCGCGAAATTGCGCCACAAGATCCGAACAACCCGCCGCAATCACAGCTTCTGGATGTTGCCGGGTAAGTGCCACGGCCTCTCCCAGCGAAGTAGGCCGATGCAAAATAAATGGTGGAAGGGCGGACTGGCTCTGGGCTATCAGCCCCGCCCCTAATTTCTGGCCTCGCATTGGTCAGCCTTCCTTCGCTTTGGCCCGGCTTTTGTCTCGGCACCTTCGCCGTGACAAAACGTGAGTTCCATATCAACCGAGCCGGGCGGCCCACGACAAGGGCGCCCGGCACGGCTCCAACAACCCTTACGCCGGACGATCGCCCTTCAGCGTGACCCGGTGCATCAGCCTGTAGTGCGGGTGGTAGTCCCCCACCGCATAGTGTTGGGTAGATCGGTTGTCCCAGATCACCAGGGAGTTAGGCTCCCAACGGAAACGAACCTGGTATTCCGGGGTTCTGGCGAGGTCGGTGAGCATGTTTCGCAGCGAGTCCCCCAGCTGGGTGGAGATGCCCGTGAGCCGGGTGGTGAACAACGCGTTGACGTAGACGAGCTTGCGGCCGGTTTCCGGATGCTTACGCACTACAGGGTGGGTCATAGGTGGATACTTACGGCGGGTCTCGTCATAGCGCGCCTCACCATCGGGACCCTGGCGGACAACGCTGGTCAGTTCCTTTTCCCAGTCGTGCACTCCCTCAAGCCCGTCAATGACGCTTTTCACGTTCTCAGGCAGGGCGTCATACGCGGCGGTCATGCTCGCCCAGAGAGTGTCGCCGCCGCACGGGGGGATTTGCTGGGCGTGGAGGCAGGTAGCCGAATTCGGCGTTGCCTGCCAGGTCAAGTCCGAGTGCCAGACGTCGGTCCCGGCAGCCCGGCCACGTGACTCCAGCACCTCAATGTGCGGATATTCCGGGAGCGAGGGGAAGAATGCACTTACTTCCTGGGGGTCGCCAAACACCTTGGCGAACTTGATCTGATCATCCGGCGTAATGTGCTGATCCCGGAGAAACAGTACTTGGTACTCCAGGAAAGCTTCCCGCAGTTCCTCCCGGCATTCGGGAGTGATCTCTTCTCGCAGATCCAGTCCATGGATATACGCCCCAATAGTGGGTGTTGCTTGTTCCAGCGTAAATGTCTTGAACTGTTGATCGTTGCCGCTCATGGTAGTTCCTTCCTTTGTTGGCGTGTGATACTGCGCCCGTCTCTGTCATCGGTGACAGACCCCGACGAGCTGTTCGTGTTGGGGAATGCTTGTGTCACTCCGAATACGTGGGTGTGGGGACCTCATCAATTCCCGTCGCGTCGCTAGCTCTGCGGGTTCGCAATGCCTTGTTTCGGATGACCCGTCCGAGCAACAGAGCGCAAATGATTGACACGGTTCCGGCGACGAAGACGTAAAGCGATGTTGAAATAGACGCATTCGTCGCAGCAAACAGGGCACCGGCAATTAGAGGTGCAATGGCGCTGCCGAAGAGATTTCCGAGAGTAGTAGCCAAGGAAAGTCCGCTGTAGCGGACCCTTGCGTCAAAGGCGGTGGAGAAGAATGCCGGCGTCAGTGCCCATGGGATGTATACGGCTACCGTTGCGGCAAAATAGCACACGGCGATGAAGCCGTAGGTGCCCCCATCAAGGGCAAAGTACAGCGGGAACGCAACGATGACGATGAGCGCCAGACCCCACAGGTACACGCGTTGTCCCCCGAATTTATCTGAGAGAGCACCGGCGAGCGGGGTAACCACGAAGCCAATCGCAGAAGTTACGATCACCAGGACCAACATCGACGTCGAATCCAGCTCGCCTGACTTCCCCGCGTAGACAAAGTTGTACACGGTGATCAGGTAGAAGAAGATTCCCGGTGCCAAGCTGGCGCCGGCCACAAGGAACACTTGCTTCGGGTGTGTCCGGAGGACCTCGACTACAGGCAGACGCACAACGCCGTGGTCAGCCTTGACTCGATTAAACTCCGGACTCTCCGCGACCTTCATGCGAATAACCAGGCCAGTGATAACCAGTACCGCACTGAGAAGGAATGGGACCCGCCATCCCCATGCCATGAACAGGTCTTCGGACATCGATTCCAGGGGTATGTATAACGTCATGGCCAGGATCAGCCCAACTGCAACGCCTGCCTGCGGCCAGCTACCGAAATAGCCTCGCCGGCCCTTGGGGGAATGTTCGGTAGCCATCAGCACTGCACCACCCCACTCGCCGCCGAGTGCAAACCCTTGGGTCAGCCGCAGCACCACCAGTAGAACGGGGGCGAACACACCTATCGCGTCATATGTTGGCAACAGTCCGATCGCTACGGTGGCAATGCCCATGATCAGGATGGTGAGGACCATCATCGGCTTTCGGCCTGCCCTGTCACCGAAGTGACCGAAGACAATCGCCCCAATGGGACGGGCGACGAAGCCGGCCGCGAAGGTAGAGAACGCAAGCAGGGTCCCGGTTGTGGGGTCGAAGCCTGGGAAGAAGAGCTGGTTGAAAACGAGCACCGCCGCCGTGCTGTAGATAAAGAAGTCATACCACTCGATAGTCGTGCCGATGAGGCTCGCGAAGGCGACCTTCCTCGGAGAACTCGCGCCCGATGGTTGTGCGACCACTGCACTCATATTGTGCCTCCAGGTATTTTTGCGAAAAGTCGGCCCCGCTATGCGTGGACCGTGGTGATCAGGGCTGCCTACGGCACCTGTCTCAGAATGAGCTTTGAAGTGATGCAGATTACTTCAGTGGTCATTATCTTATTACTGAGATGCTTTGTGCGCAAGATCTCATTTTTGAGGGATCGATGACAACCCACCATGGTCGGTTGTGGGTGCTATCAGGCCCCTTGCAATGTGTTCGAGAATTTCCTGGATGCCTCGGATATCCCGCAGGAATGGAGTGCGGACAACGCTGCTGATCACGTGCAGGGCCGCCTTCACCCGGGTCCTGACCACCTCTTGATCGGCACCCGGGTAAACATCCTCCACCAGCGAGGCCAGATCGGTGACGTAGTCGCCCTGCGCCTCCATCAAGTTCTGCAAGTCCCGCTCGGGAAGGTGCGGACGTTCGGACACGGCCAATTGCAGGAATTCCGGGCTGCCCAACGAGAAAGCAATGTACGAGGAAAGAATGCGCTGGAGTGCCTCAGATGCATCAGCGGCTTCAGAGAGAGCGCGCCACATGTCCATCCACCGCACTTCTTTGGCACGATGCAGGGCTGCGGCAAGCATTTCCGCCTTGCTGTCGAAATGGCGGTAAATGCTGGGACCCGCCACTCCAACTTCGGCGCCGATGTCGTCAAGGCTCACGGCGTCAAACCCAAACGCGGCGAACTGCCGGATTGAGGCAGCCAGCAGTGCCTCACGGCGGCTACGTGGCATGGTAATCGACGCGCGCCTGTGATTCCCGGACGCTTCAATCGGGGGCAAGGGCATGACCAGCACTGCCCGGGCGAGCGTGGCCAGCTGGAATTCTTCATCCACCCGCGAGAGCCGGTTAGGGTTCAACAACACACTGATCATCACAGCAAACATGGCCCAAGCCCGCAGGTCGGCCTCGGAAGCGGGCAACGCATAGCTGCCGGACTGCAGTTTGCTGCTGATGGCGAACTTGATGCCGCTGGCAATGTCGAACCGGGTGGCAGGCGGGAGGTGGCGGGATTCACGCTCCCACAGCACGCCGTTTTCCCGGTGTTCCATAACCGCCCGGCCCAGCGCCGTGATCAACTGTTCGAGGTCACCGTCCGGGGTCTGGGTAACGCTATCCAAGACGGGCTGGAGACTGGCCACAACTGTCTCGCGAAGCAGCTCGCCCTTGCTCGGGAAATGTCGGTAAAGGGCGGATGGCTGAACGGCCATCGCTTTGGCCACATCGGTCATGCTGACTTGCGCGTATCCCTTCTGCGCGAAGAGCTCACCCGCAGCAGCAAGTATCAGCGCGCGACGGTTCCGCGGCCTGGTGCCACGCTCCGGGGCAGTGGAGGACTTATTCATGTTCTTAAGATTAGTCAGATTCACTTATTGCGCAATAGCTCCCGACGTGCCAAAGTTTAAGAACAACCTGCGCAACACTGCCCTTCACTTACGGACAAGCCAGTTGCGGCCAGGTAGCAGTGCCTCACCGTAGCGGGAAACGTGAAGGTTCCCCGCAATGCGAGCACCGGCCGGAGCATCCCGGCGGCCGATGCGTATTCACTTACGGGACGCCAACCAAGGTGCTATGGCCCAGAGAAACACTTCCCGCAAACCAAAGCACCGCCCTTAACCAATGCACCGTCCTGTGACAAAGGAGTCCACCATGAAACGACGTGCAATAGTCGCTGTTGCTGCACTTTGCGGCTTCGCGGCCCTGACTGGCTGCAGCACCGGGAATGATTCCCCCAATGCCTATGCCGTCAAGACGGACATTCCGACTGCAGCGGCGATGGAGCCGGCAATCCTCGAGGCCGCCGCCAAGGAAGGCTCGCTGCTGGTTTACGGCGAGGCGAATGAGGCGTCGATGAAGCCGGTCTTGACTGCTTTCCAAAACCAGTATCCGGATATCAAAACCAGCTACATCAGCCTGGGTGGAACCGAAAGCTTCCAGAGGTACCTCAACGAGAAGGCCACTGGCGGCAAGACCGCGGACGTCATCATCAGCCTCCAAGGCGCGAACTTCCTGGATCTGGTCAAGCGTGGTGACATCCAGGACTTCACACCACCTGCCGCCGCGCCGTTGCCCGATTTCGCGAAACTCGCCCCAGGGGTCTTCGCGATGGAACTGAACCCGGTCATGGCTCTGATCAACACCACCCTCCTGCCCGAATCCGAGCAACCCGATTCCCTTGCATCACTCGCCAAGATGTCCAGTGACCCCAAACTCACAGGGAAGATCGTCACCTATGACGGCACTACGGAATTTGGCTACACGGTCAATCACGCATACATCGCCAAGGCGGGAGAGGCTGGATGGAAGATCCTTGAGCAACTCGGACCAAATACCAAGGTCGAAGCCAGCGCAGGCCCCATGTACAACAAGCTCCTCCAGGGCGAGTACACCATGTCCTACTTCCAGTCCGGCGCTACCCGGCCACTCATCACCGGCGCTGCCGCGAAGGTGCTGAACTATAAGTTCTTCGCAGACGGAACACCCTTCATGCCCCGCGGTGCCGGAGCGACCACCGGGGGCAAGTCACCCAATGCGGCCAAAGTGTTTGTGAACTTCCTGATTGACAAGGCCGGCCAGACGGCCGGTTGCGCCGGCGGATTCGCACCCTACCTCGACGGGGTGGACTGCCCTGTAAACCTCGCGAAGGTAACAGAGCAATTGGGTGCGGAGAACATCAACATTGCCAAGTGGGACCAGGCCTTGGTTACGGATGCACCGGCCTTCAAGAACCGCTGGAAAGAAGCATTCGGGCGATGAGCAGCTCCACACTCACAGACCCCAAAGCCCCGCCACCGCCGTCGGGCTTTG
The DNA here is from genome assembly GCA_050627125.1 of Arthrobacter sp. 21a14. Classification (GTDB taxonomy): domain Bacteria; phylum Actinomycetota; class Actinomycetes; order Actinomycetales; family Micrococcaceae; genus Arthrobacter. Next base: position 4,810,867 of record CP192487.1, read on the forward strand.
GCAACATCAAGCGGGCATGGCTGCCGGAGAAAGTCATCCACTACGGCGTCTGGGTCCTCGCTGTCCTGCTGATCCTCGGCCCGATCGTGCCGATCGTCTGGTCGTCGCTCTGGTCCACCCCGCTCTATGAAAGCGGCGGCAACGGCACCCTGGACAACTTCGGCAAACTGGCCACTGATCCCCTCTGGTGGTCAGCCGTCGCCAACAGCCTGCAGTTCGCACTCTTCGCCACGATCGGCTCAGTTGTGGTTGGAACCACGGTGGCCTTGTTGGTAGCCCGCACCGACCTCCCGTTGCGGAGGATCTATTCCGCCCTGATTGTCCTGCCCTTGGTCCTGCCTGGTCTGGTGCTCATCGTCGGGTGGCAGTCGATGTGGTCGAAGAACGGATATGCCACCCATCTGCTGGAAGAGTACACGCCGTTCACTGTTCCCTTTGACCTCTACAGCGTTGCAGGAATGGTGGTCATGGGTACGGTCCTTGGCTCGCCGGTGGTCTACCTTTTTGCCCGGGGGACGCTGTCCTCCGGCGATTCGACACTCGAGGAAGCTGCACGCTGCGCTGGCGCCGGGCCCCTCCGCGCCTTGCTCTCGGTGACTCTGCCATTGCTCCGCCCGGCGCTGCTGAACTCCGGGCTGCTGGTCTTCGCGTTGGCGCTGGAAACGCTGGGGATCCCCCTCATCCTTGGCACTTCAAAGAACATCAACATGATGTCTACCTATCTGTACAGGCAGTGGACCGGAAGCGCCGACGCCGGTGGCGGAGTTCTGCCTGCAGGCGCCGTCATGTTGTTGCTCGCTGTCACTCTGCTGCTGTTGCTGCGCAACCGGCTGGCCGGCGACCTCGCCCGCTTTACTACGACCGGTGGAAAGTCATCCAGACCGGCGAACGTTGTTAAATTGGGCCCCTTCGGCTGGCTGCTGTCCGCTGTCATCGGAATTGTTCTGGGCTGTGCAACCCTGGTGCCGCTCAGCGGGGTGGTTCTCGCCTCTGTCACCGCCCTTCTGACCCCGGCAATCAACCCGTTCAGCGTGCTGACACTGGAGAACTTCTCGGCGATCTTAACCAACCCGCTCTACACCGGAGCCATTGGCAACAGCTTGCTGATTGCCACAGTTGGCGCCGCCATCGCGACCGCCTGTATCGCCGTCATCGCACTGGTTGCCCACCGTTCCAATTTTCGGTTGCGGGGATCCTTGGAGCACATCGTGCTGTATCCCCGGGCCGTCCCGGGCTTGATCACCGGCATGGCCTTCTTCTGGACGTTTGCCATCCTGGACCACTCCGGAACCTTCAGAGCCACACTTTGGGCGGTGGGAATCGCCTTCGGGGTCCGCGCACTCGCCATGGGCTATGCCGCGTTCTATCCATCACTTGCCGCGCTGGGTGCGGACCTGGACCGCGCCGCACGCTCGGCCGGAGCGGATTGGTGGACGGCGATGCGCACCATCATTCTCAGCCTGCTGAGGCCAGCCATGGGCATCTCATTTGTCCTGCTGTTTGTAGCAATGCTCAATGAAGCCGACGCCGCAGTTTTCCTGGTGACCCCCGAAACCCAGGTTCTGGGACTGGCCATGCTTCAAATTGCAGCAAATGGCCTCGGCGGCACCGTCGCCGCCCTCGGAGTCATCCAACTCGTCATCACCGCAGCTGTCCTGGGCGCAGGACGCATTCTGTTTGGAGTTCGCCCTCATGCCTGATCTGGTCATCACCAATCTCACCAAGAAGTTTGGCCGTTTGACGGTCCTGGACAACGTGTCAGTGACAGCTTCCGACGGGCAGATCCTAACGCTGCTTGGCCCAAGCGGCTGCGGCAAGTCCACAACTCTCTGGTCCATCGCAGGACTCCTCAAGCCCGACGGCGGCAGCATTGTTGTGGGCGACCAAACCTTGTTCAACCATGACTCCTCCGCCTTCCTTCCGCCGGAGCGCCGTGATTGCGGGGTTGTTTTCCAGTCATATGCTGTGTGGCCGCACATGAAGGTCCGCGACAACGTCGGCTATCCACTGCGCCTCCGACGCTACAAGTCCGAGGCACTCCGCCGGCGCGTCGATGAAGTGCTTGAGCTGGTTGACCTCTCTGATCAGGCAGACCGCTATCCGCATCAGCTCTCCGGCGGCCAGCAACAACGAGTGGCGCTGGCACGCGCATTGGCATTCCCTCCGCGCTTGTTGCTCCTGGACGAGCCGTTTTCCAATCTTGATGCCAAGCTGCGCGAACGTACCCGCGATTGGTTGCTTCAGTTACAACGCAAGATCGGCGTCACCACGGTTTTTGTGACCCACGATCAAGACGAAGCCCTGGCCATGAGCGACAAGATTGCGGTCATGTCAGCTGGAACCGTACGCCAAATTGGTACGCCGGAGCAGATCTACAACGATCCCGCCGACCTCTTCGTTGCTGATTTTGTTGGTACCAGCAACCTGCTGGAGGGAACAGTCATTGGCCGCTCAAAGGGAATCCTGACGATCAAGATCGACGGGTTGGACCAAGCGATCCACGTACCATCCACGATTGCTTCCGACGGCGTCGTGGTTGCCGTTCGGCCGGAAGCCCTGGCGTTGTTGCCTGACGATGCGTCGTCTGAAGGCTACGAAATGACTGTTAATGGACCCGTCCTTGAGAGGTCGTATCACGGCCATCATTTCCGGTACACGGTGGGCGTCGGCGAGCAGGCCCTGGTGGTCGAAACCCGCGAGCGCACGGATTCCTCCCATGTTCGCGTGGGCATTCCACGGGACGGCTACAAGTTGTTCCAGCCCCGGACTGCCACGGCGCCCAAGGCCACACATTGATTCCGGTCGGGTCAAGTTACCCCATCAGGATCGATCTGTTCAGCGACACGATTACCCGGCCAACAGAGGCCATGCGGCGGGCCATGGCAAACGCCGAGGTTGGGGATGAACAAAAGGGTGAAGACCCCTCCACCAACGAGCTGGTTGCCCTCGCACGGGAGCTTCTGGGCAAGGAGGAGGCTGTCTTCCTGCCATCAGGGACCATGTGCAACCAGATCGCCTATGCTCTGCACTGCCGCCCCGGCGACGCGATTCTTGTTGACGAGACCGCACATTCGCTGTGCCACGAGGAAACCGGGGCGCCCGCGTTGGCCGGTGCCCTGTACAGGCCGATCAAAGCAGACCGTGGCGTGTTCTCGGTAGCCCAGCTTGAAGCGGCCCTCCGCCCTGAGGGCAGATCATTCGCCCGGAACGCGCTGCTCTCGATAGAGCAGCCGTCCAACCTCGGAGGCGGCACGTGCTGGTCTCTGGAGGACATCACGTCGGTGACGAATGTGGCACGGGCTCACCAGATCAAAACCCACATGGACGGCGCCCGCCTGCTCAATGCGGTGGTGTCAACCGGCGTATCTGCCCAAGATTTTTGTGCCCCGTTCGACTCAGTCTGGCTTGACCTCAGCAAAGGACTGGGCGCCCCAATAGGAGCAGTGCTGGCCGGAGACGCTGAATTCATCAATGAAGCATGGCGTCTCAAGCAACGCTGGGGCGGTTCCATGCGTCAATCAGGCATCGTGGCAGCAGCGGGTACGTATGCCCTCCGCAACAACGTGGACAGACTCGCAGATGACCATGGGAATGCCCGCCTGCTGGCTGAACTGCTTGCCGTCAACCCGCATATATCGATCGATCCGCTAACAGTCCAGACAAATATTGTCCTCTTTGACCTGGTCGACTTCCCCGTCACCGCGGCAGTGCTGGTGGATCGCCTGCTGCAGGAGAGCGGGATCCGAATGGGCGCTTTTGGCCCGTCCACAATTCGTGCCGTCACCCATCTGGACGTCGACACGGAAGACGTACGCCTCGCCGCTGACGCGCTCAGGGAATTGCTGGACGAAACCTACTCGATGCACCTAAGCACAAGGAGCAACTAAATGACCATCACCTTCGATGTGACGGACCGTCCCGTACCGTACAGCGTCAGCCGCGCAGCCAGGACAGGCGACGACGTCACAGTGCTGCTCAATGCACGTGTTGTCGATCCCGAGTCGGGCACGTCGGGTTCCCTCAGCGATGTGTGGCTCCAGGCAGGGCAGATCTCGCGTATTGTTCCTGCCGGCAGTGAACCGGGCACGGGCAGCGTCCTGGATCTCAAGGGCAAATTTGTGGCTCCCGGATTGATGGATGCCCATGTTCACCTGGCCTTCGATGGTGGTGATGACCCGAAGGGAACCTATCAGCGCAGCAGCGATGACGAGATCGTTGCGCAGGTTGTTGCGAATGCGCGGATTGCGCTTCGTGCCGGGATAACCACGGTGCGGGACTGCGGGACACCCAGGCACCTGCTTGCTCCCATGAGGGCAGCCCTGGGTATGGTGTCCGACGTCGCCACCGTGGTTCATTGCGGTGCGCCGATCTGCCGCGTGGGCGGGCATGGACACGACATGGGCGGAGAGGTACGCACCCGTCACGACGTCGAGGCGATCATCGCCGAACAGCACGCGGCCGGCGCCACCTGGATCAAGGTCATGGCCAGCGGCGGCGGATTTACTCCCGGAACCAGTCCAAGCGTCTTTGAATTCGACCCCATCCTGCTCCGTGAGGCGGTGGTCATCGCCGCCTCCTACGGCATGAGGACTGCAGCCCATGCCCATGCCAGTTCCTCAATGGCGGCGTGCATCGAGGCACGCGTGCACTCCTTGGAGCACGCCTCCATGCTGGGGCCCGATGAGCAGTGCGCTCCGGATCGCGAGCTGTTGCGCAGGGCGGCCGATGCCGGAATCCACGTTGTGCCCACAGTCATCGCAGCGGACATCGTTTCCCGGCAGTTGCGGGAAGGCCACTCAGTACTATCCAACCCCCAGGACCGCAATGTGGTGGCCCGGTTGGAATCGCGGTTTACCAACGTGACCGAGTTCCTCCAGTCCGGCATGTCGATCGTGGCAGGAACGGACGCAGGCCCTGCCCACGTCACCTTTGATCTCCTTGCCCGCGAGTTGGAACGCTATGTCGACGCCGGACTGGCAGCACAGCATGCGCTGAAGTCTGCCACGTCTGAAGCCGCCGACATGCTCGGGATGGAGACGCAAGTGGGCCGCATTCTGCCCGGGCTATGGGCCGACCTCATCGTCACGGCGGCGGACCCCCGGCAGGACATCAGCACTCTCGGAACACCGCTTGGAGTCCTCAAGCGCGGACTACTGATCGCCCAATAACTTCTCGCGCCTCCCCTACGACCACAACACACCTTTTAAGGCATTCAATGAACCTGACCCCAGTCAACGATGACCTGGCGGCGAAGACCGTCTCGACCCTCGACGACCCCCAGCTGGAAGCACTCGCTACGATCGAACGCCGCGTTCTGTGGCTTGCCACGTCCATCATCCACCACGCAAACAGAGTGCGACCCAACACATCCGGCATCAAGGTGGGCGGCCATCAGGCTTCGAGCGCCTCCATTGCCACGATCATGACCTCGCTCTGGTTCGGGCAGCTTCGCGCTGCGGACCGCGTCTCCGTGAAGCCCCACGCCTCGCCGGTGCTCCACAGCATTAACTATCTGCTGGGTAGCTTGGATGAAAAGTACCTCACAACCCTGCGCGAGTTCGGCGGGCTGCAGAGCTACCCCAGCCGTGCAAAGGACCCGGATCCCGTTGACTATTCCACGGGCTCCGTAGGCATCGGGGCCACCGCGCCAATCTGGGGTGCCATTTCGCGGCGATACGTCGAGACCGTGAGCGGAACACCGAACCGTGGGCGCCAGTACTCGCTCGTCGGCGACGCCGAATTGGACGAGGGCGCCATCTGGGAGGCAGTGCTGGACTCGAACGTAGCGGATCTTGGTGAGATCGTCTGGATCGTTGACCTGAATAGGCAGTCCCTTGACCGGGTGGTGCCAAACATTGCCGCAGGCAAGATCGGGCGTCTCTTCGAGGCCGTTGGCTGGCAGGTCATCACCGTGCGCTTTGGCCATCTCTTGGAAAGCCTCATGGCCAGGACAGGAGGCGATGCGCTCCGCAAGCGCATTGTTGAGATGTCCAATCCCGAATACCAACGGCTACTGCGCTGCTCCGCCGAAGAGCTGCGCCGCAGGCTCCCTGGTGAGGGCGCAGGGGGTGCGGCCATCGCGGAACTTATTGCCGGCGTCGAGGACCAGACCCTGACCCGGGCCATCAGGAACCTGGGCGGGCACGATCTTGCCGCGTTGCGCGAGGCCTACTCCCGGATCGATGACACCCGTCCCACGGTCATCATCGCCTACACCATCAAGGGCAACGGACTTCCCACCGAGGGCCATCCACAGAACCACTCCTCGCTGCTGACCCTCGATCAATACCGCCAACTCGCAGACACAATGGGCGAGAACCCGGACGCACCGTGGACGCGATTCGATCCCGCAAGCACCGAGGGTCAGCTGGTACGGAGCACAGCGGAAACCCTCCGGCGCACCACCGAACCGGCGGTCGCCCCGCCTGCTGTACCGGCAGATTTCGGCAGGACGCCCTCGGGCACGGCAACCACACAGGCAGCCTTGGGCCGAACCCTGCTGGACGTCACCCGCGCGGCGCCCGCCGTCGCCCGCCGCTTGGTGACTGTCAGTCCGGACGTGAGTTCCAGCACCAACCTCGCCGGCTGGCTGAACAAGGTGGGCGTGTGGTCAGTGGAAGAGCGACAGAACTGGTTCAGCGACGACACCGAGACCGTGATGCACTGGCGTGAAAAGCCCACCGGGCAGCACATCGAACTCGGCATAGCCGAGGTCAACCTTGTCAGTCTTCTGGGCGAGCTCGGTGCAACCTGGAGCCGCTGGGGCCAGCCGTTGTTCCCGATCGGAGTGCTCTATGACCCGTTCGTCGAGCGAGCCTTGGAACCGTGGTCCTACGGCATCTACGCCGGCGGCCAGTCGATCCTGGTAGGCACGCCGTCGGGCGTCACGCTCGCACCCGAAGGCGGTGCGCACCAGTCCATCAAGACGCCGTCCATCGGCCTGGAACAGCCCGGCTGCACCAGCTACGAACCGGCCTTCGCCATCGACGTCGAGTGGACGCTGCTCGCCTCCATGTCCCAACTCGGACGACCAGACGGCAAATCAGCCTACCTGCGGCTCTCAACAAAACCCGTCGATCAGCAACTGGCCGCCGTCCCCGAAGACCCCGCCGCCCGTGAGCGTCGCCGTCGCCAAGTGATCGCTGGCGGCTACATGCTGCGCGCTGCCGCGACCCCGTCCGCGACGATCGTGGCCATGGGCGCCATGGTTCCGGAAGCGCTTGCAGCCTCCGAGCGACTCGCCGCCCAAGGCACCCATGTGGACGTCATATGCGTCACGAGTCCTGGCCTGCTCTACGACGCCTTGCAGGGCCGCAATGGACAGAACCCGGACGCGCCGTCCTGGATCCTGGATCAAATCCTGCCCTCGGGGCGCGCCGTCCCCATGGTCACCGTACTCGACGGCCACCCCCACACACTCGCGTTCCTCGCCGGCGTGCATCAAGTCAAAAGCCGCAACCTCGGCGTTGACACCTTCGGCCAGGCGGGCGGCCTCGAGGACGTCTACCGCTATCACGGGATCGACACCGACAGCATCGTCCGCGCTGTCCTGGATTTGGTCCAATGACAGGGGCTCGGGATCACCCCTTGAAATCCGGCGCCCGCTTCTCCTGGAAGGCCCGGAAGCCCTCGGCATAGTCCTCGGTCTTGCAGAGGCGGGCCTGCTCAGTGTTTTCCTCGGCCATGGATGCCCAGAGGCCGAGGCGCTGATCGCGGATGTGGGCCACGAGTTCCTTGGAGGCCGTGAAAGCCTCAGTGGCACCGGTAGCAACGCGCTCGACGATCGCCCGGGTCATGGCAAGCAACGCATCATCCGGCATTGCCCGGCTGAACATTCCCCGCTCCACGGCCTCCGAACCAGAGATCAGATCGGCCGTGTATATGAGGTCCAGTGTGCGGTGCATGCCCAGGCGCTCGGTGAAGTACCAGTGCCCGCCGGAGTCCAGGGTGGCGCCGAGCTTGGCAAAGGGCGAACCGAACTTGGCATTCTCCGCCACGTACACCACGTCCGTGGCCAGCAAGAGCCCTAAACCAACACCCAGGCAAGCACCATGTGCGGCAGCGAAAGTGGGCGCCGGGAACGCTGCCATCTTCTTCAACAGCGGTTCCACCAGTCCGCCGAGATACGCCTGCGCGTCGTCGGTTTCGGGGGTAACGCCAGCAATGTCGCGGCCGGCGCAGAAGGCGCGTCCCTCTCCGCGAAGCAGCAGCGCCCGCACTTCACCGCGCGAGGCGGCGGCAGCGGCGTCGTCGTACGCTTTGTCCAGTTCGGCAAGCGCGTCCTCGTTGAGCGAGTTCAGCTTTTCGGGGGCGTTGAGGACAATTTCGGCAATGCCATTGGCAATGGAGAGCTCGATCATGGGACTCCTTAGACGTCGAAGTCGACGGTAACTTCTTCGCTGGTGGGGTGGGACTGGCAGGTGAGGACGTAGCCCTTGTCCAGCTCGTCCTGCTCAAGGGCGTAGTTCTCATCCATGGAAACCGTACCCGTCACAAGCTTGGCGCGGCAGGTGCCGCAGACCCCGCCTGCGCATGCGAACGGCACATCGGGGCGGACACGCAGGGCAGCGTTGAGGATGGACTCGCGGGCGTGCGTGGGACTCGCGACGTCGCCGGTCAAACCATCCAGCGTGAACGTGATTTTGTAGGTTTCCTTCGACTCGTCCTCCACAACGGGACGGCCGGCATTACCCTCAGGACGGTCCGGACGACCAGTGGTGAACAGTTCGAAGCGCACATGCTCGGGCTTCACACCACGGGCAGCGAGGGTGTCGCGGCACAGTTGGACCAGCTCGAACGGCCCACACAGGAACCATTCGTCCACATCTTCGGCATGGATGGCACTGCTCAGCAGGGCCTGCAGCTTCTCCGAATCGATGCGGCCGGTCATCAGCGGGGCTATCCGCTGCTCCCGGGACAAAACATGGTGCAGTGCCAGGCGCGAAGGGTACTTGTCCTTCAGGTCCGCCAGCTCCTCGAGGAACATGACGTCCATGGCGGCTTTGTTGGCATAGATCAGGTCAAAGGTGGTCTCCGGATTGGCGGCCAGCAGCGTCCGGGCAATCGCCATCACGGGCGTGATGCCTGAACCCGCAGCGATCGCAACGAAGTTCCCGGGCTCCCCCGCCAACTCCTCCGGGTGGTTCATGGAGTTCATGACGTTGTGCTGGACCGACGAGCCGTCCTTGCCATGCCGTGAAATGAACGCGCCCTGCGGGCTCATGACGTCCAGGACGTCGCCGGCCTTCAGCTCGGCATTCGCCCACGTGGAGAAGACACCGCCAAGGTCCTTTTTGACGGCCACCCGGATCTCGCTGCTGCCATCCGCGAAAGTGCGCGGCTCTGCGCAGATCGAGTAGCTGCGGCGGATCTCGTGCGGCTCACCATTCTCATCCGGCAGCGTGGTGCGCAGCGCGACGTACTGTCCAGGCAGGTAGTCGTACTGACCGGCCAGCTCGGCGGGAACAGCGAACGTCACCTCGATTGCGTCGTCCGTAAGGCGCCGGACTTCCGAGACGGTCAGGGTATGGAAAGACGCACGACGGCGGCTGGCCGTCTGGGTTTCGGTGGTCATGGAATTCCTTAGAGGACTTTGAAGTAGTCGAACGGTTCCTTGCAGTCCTGGCAGACGAACAACGCCTTGCAGGACGTGGAACCAAAGCGGGTGAGCTCCTTGGTGTTCAGCGAAGAACACTGCGGGCATTTCACAGCCAGGTTCAAACGAACGGGACCGGAGTGGCCTCCGGCGGCAGCACGGCCGCTGGGCGGCGCGATCCCGTATTCCTGCAGCTTGGCCTTGCCGGATTCGGTCATCCAGTCGGTGGTCCAGGCCGGCGAGAGCACCAGGTTGATGTGCACGCTCGCGTAGCCTGCGTTCCGGAACGCCGTCCGCAGGTCGTCACCAATCGCATCCATGGCCGGGCAGCCCGAGTACGTGGGCGTGATGGTGACCTCGACGGCGGTACGTGAGGTGCCGCCGTCGTCCGCCTTGTCCGTGGGCTGCTGCGCGTCCGGGGCCTCGAGGACGTGTACGCCGCGGAGAATGCCGAGGTCCTCGATGGTGAGGACCGGAATCTCCGGATCGCAGACCGTGGACGCGATGTCCCAGGCCCGCTGCTCTTGTGTCCGTACCGTGTCTTCTGCGTGGGTAGTGGTTGCCATGGTGGTCACCAGCTCGCGCCTGGGTGTTCGCGGGCCAGGACCTGCATCTCAGCAAGGATGTAACCCAGGAACTCTGAATGCTTGCCACGACGGCCGCCTCCCAGTGCTTGCGGGACGGCAGGGACGTCCAGTTCGGCTTCGGCCATGATCTCGCCAGTGAGCCGATCAAACTCGGCGCGAAGGCTTGAGGGCTGGACTGTCACGCCAGCCTCGGCTAGGCGTGTGGTGAGCTCGTCGTCCTCGAAGAGTTCATCCACGTATGGCCATACGAGCTTGAAGCCCTGGATGATGCGCTTCCTGGATTCCTCTGTCCCGCCAGCCAGGCGCAGTACCCACTGGGCGCTGTGGTCGCGGTGGTAATCCACTTCCTTGACAGCCTTGGCGGAGATGGCAGCGAGGGTGGGATCAGTGGACTCCATGAGCCGCGTGTAGAGCTCGTACTGGTAGTAGCTCACGATGAATTGCCGGGCGATGGTCACCGCGAAGTCCCCGTTGGGCTGCTCGAACAGGTGCGCGGAACGGAACTCGTGCTCACGGCGGAAGTAGGCAAGATCGTCCTCGGACTTGTCCCATGCGGCACCGGCATAGGTCAGGAACGAGCGCGCGTGGCCCAACTGGTCCAGCGCAATGTTGCCGAGTGCGATGTCTTCCTCAAGCTCAGGAGCACGGGAAATCCAGTGACCCAGGCGCTGGGCCAGGATCAGTCCGTCGTCGCCGATCCTCAGGGCAAATTCCGCCACGTCCTCGCTCGGCTTGACCTGTCCGCGCCGTACTTCCAGGGCGATGTCCTCCGGGCGGAGGGCGTTGCCCGGCGTGATGCGGGTGGCGCTGGCCGAACCGTCGCCGGAAGCTCCGGCTCCATGGACGCCCACGGAGATGTCTCCGTGGCCTTCAATGGCGAAGTCAGTGTCTTTGTCAGTCATCACAGGTGCTTCACGCCTTCGCTCTTGGTGTAATACGTTGCGTGGCGGTAGTCCTTGCCCTGAGGCGACTCGAAGAAGGCACCCTTGGAATCGGGATCGCTGGAGGAGATAGCCTCGGCCGGGACAACCCAGATGGAGACGCCTTCATTGCGGCGCGTGTAGAGATCGCGGGCGTTCCTGAGTGCCATGGCGGCATCAGGAGCGTGCAGCGATCCGGCGTGCACGTGGGACAGGCCTCGGCTGGAGCGCACGAAGACTTCCCAGAGGGACCACGGGGTCTCGTGGTGCTGCTGTTCCGCCGGCGTAGCGGCCGCAACCTTGGGGGCCTCGCGCTTGATCTCGCTGGCCGAGCTTGCCGGTTCTTCCGGGTTTCCGTGGGGAGCCATTATGCTGCGTGTTCCTTCTGTGCTTGCTTGCGGGCGTAGGCAACGGCGGCTTCGCGAACCCAGGCACCGTTTTCGTGTGCCTCACGGCGGCGTTCGGTGCGCTGCGAGTTGCAGGGGCCGCGGCCGGCCAGGACTTCCTTGAACTCGTTCCAGTCCAGGGGTCCGTGCTCCCACTTCTTGGTTTCTTCGTTGAAACGGATGTCCTTGTCAGGCAGGGTCAGGCCGAGGACCTTGACCTGCTCCACCATCATGCCGACGAACCGGCTGCGCAGTTCATCGTTGCTGAACCGCTTGATGTTCCAGGCCATGGACTGCTTGGAGTTGGGTGAATCGTCATCCGGTGGGCCAAACATCATCAGCGACGGCGCGTACCAGCGGTTCACAGCCTCCTGGGCCATTTGCTTCTGCGCAGGCGTGCCGTTGGAAAGTTCCAGCAGGATCTCGAAACCCTGGCGCTGGTGGAAGGACTCTTCCTTGCAGATGCGCACCATTGCGCGGCCGTAAGGACCGTAGGAGGCACGGCACAAGGGAACCTGGTTGCAAATGGCGGCGCCATCAACAAGCCAACCGATGGCTCCCATGTCCGCCCAGGAAATCGCGGGGTAGTTGAAGATCGACGAGTACCGGGCCTTGCCGGCAATGAGGTCGTCCATCATCTTGTCCCGGGTCTGGCCCAGGGTTTCAGCTGCCGAGTAGAGGTAGAGTCCGTGGCCTGCCTCGTCCTGCACCTTGGCCATAAGTATGGACTTGCGCTTCAGGCTTGGAGCGCGGGTGATCCAGTTGGCTTCCGGCTGCATGCCGATGATTTCCGAGTGCGCGTGCTGCGAGATCTGACGCAGCAAAGTCTTGCGGTAAGCCTCCGGCATCCAGTCGCGCGGTTCGATGCGCGAGTCTTCCGAAATGATGCGATCAAAGTACGCCTTACCGGCTGCCTCCCGCTCCTGCTCTTCCGGGGACAGCTCAGCGGGCACTGATTGCAGATTCTGCGATGCCATGGTTGCTCCTAATAAATTACCGACCGTTCGTTCAGAATATGCGGAGTGGACGTTTTCAGTCAAGCGTTCGGTGAGACATCAGAGGGCATGGGTGCAGCTGGGCGTTGTGACAAGGTGGTCTTTGCTGCCCGTGTTAACTTGGGATGGGACCTGAGCCGTCCCAAGCCCCCGCAAGAAAAGAGCCTCACGTGGAATCGCCCCAGCCGTTTAGGATCCTCACCGTCTGCACAGGGAACATTTGCCGTTCCCCTGTGGCGGAACGGCTGCTGCAGGCGGGCCTCAACCACGCAAGCCCAGGTTCATTCGAGGTTCGCAGCGCCGGAACACGTGCCATGGTCGGAGAGCCGATTCAGCCCCTGTCGGCCAAGATGATCAGCACCTTCCGTGGCAGCCCCGACAACTTCGCGGCCAGGCAGCTCAACCAGAAGATCCTCCGGGAAACCGACCTTGTGCTAGCCATGACGTCCAGGCACCGGGGCGAAGTCCTCCAGCTGGATGCCTCCTTGTTGAAGCGAACGTTCACCATCCGTGAATTTGCGAGGATGCTTGCCGTCTTGGAGACGCGTGGTGATGTTGTTCCGGAGGGCGACATCGTGGAATTCTGGCGGGCTCTTCCGGCCCGTGCCGCTTCCGTGCGCCATCTTGCCCTGCCGGGCGATCCTGCCGACAACGACGTGATAGACCCCTACCGACGAGCGGAAGAGGTCTATCACCAGATGGAGGATGAGCTGGCCCCGGCCATCCTAGGCATCCTCCGCTTTGCACGCCTTACGGCGCCGGCCTAGTTAGCTGACTTACTGGTTAAGTCCGATCTAGTTAAGTCCGATCACCAACATCTGGCTCGTGCCGGGGATGCAGGTCTGCAGGACAACTGCAGGGAAGCCGCCGAAGACAGCCGCCACATTGTTGGTGGTTCCAGGGTTGGGCACTTGTCCCCTTCCGGTCACTGTGTACGTGCCGTAGCCCGGGATGTTAACCGTCTGTCCCACACCGATACCGGAGAAACGTGCCCAGCCTCCACAGAAGTCGTGCTCGGTGATGAACAGCGCGTAGGCGTCCGTGGGAGTGAAATGGATGGGCCCGATGCATGCGTCCACCATGCTCTGGCCTCCCGATCCAGCTACGTAGATCGTCCAACCTGCAGCTACGGGAGCAGCAGCTTGCGCAGGAGCGGCTTGCGCAGGGGCGGCCTGGGCTGGTGCGGCCTGGACTGCGGCGGGGGCCGGCGCTGGCTCAATGAGTGGAACCGCAGGTCCAGTTAGTTTAAGGACTTGGCCGGGCACGATGACCGAGTAGCCGCTCAAGCCATTGGCAGCCAACATCTCATTCATGTTCACACCGAACCGGGCAGCTATGGAGCCCACGGTATCTCCGGCGACAACCGTGTAGAGGTTGGTATCGACTGCAGGCGGCGCGGGTTGGGCCGGTGCAGGTTCTGGAGCCGGCGCCGCGGCCACGGCCGGTTCGACGGCGGGAACCTTGGCTTCGGTCGCGGGTGCCGCTGCTGCTTCACTCGCCGCGGGCGTGGCCGGACTGGAGTCCGATGCTTGCGGGGCCGGCAATTGTTCGCTGGACACATTCTGGCCCACATCAGCAGCGGGGTTGTTTGCCTGTGAAAGAACCCCAAAAATCAATGGAATTAGCCCTATAACGACGATGATGGCAATTGCGATCAGCAGGACTTTATTTTTGCGTTCCCCAAGCAGCAAGGTACCGCGGGGCGCGTTCTTTGACAGAGTAGTTTGAAGCTCGTCATTGTAAATGTTCATTGGGTATCCCAGAATCCAAGGCGTCGGTCTGAGCACGCAGAAGCCCTATGGGAGGGGCTGCGATAGCGCAGAAATGTTGTGGGGAGCGCCACTCGTCACGTGCGAGGGAGCGAACCACCGCTGAGCCGGCGGAACAGAAATTCAGAAACCCTAGGGAACTTAATGCTAGGAATTGGCCATTGGCACCGCACGAGTAGCAGATACTCGTCTTTTTCTTTGATGTCCTGAATTTGCACTAGGTAGTACGCAATTTTCCGGGATAGACCACTTGTTTAGGCGGGCGCCGGTACTCGTACCGTTTCCTTCACCTGGGGCTCACCGTGTGTTCACGACGGCCCGAAACAGTTGAACCATGACTGATCTCTCACGCCGCACCCTCGTCAAAACATCCATAACCGGCTTGGCTTTGGCTGGCCTCGCAACCGGTACCGCCGCACCTGCGCCCGCCGCTATCCCGCTGGTCCGCAAACGCCTCACGCTCCCCACGGGAATCGCCACAGGGGATGTCACCACCGATTCCGCTATCCTCTGGTCACGCGCCTCGGGCCCGGGCCGATTGAGCGCCCGGCTGCAAGCAGTGGATAACGCTGGCGAAATCCTGCGGGGACGCTACGGATTCAGCCGCACCATCCAAGGCCCTCTCGCTACCGAAGCCAGCGACTTCACGGCCAAGATCCACGCCAAAGGACTTCCTGCTGGAACCCGCTTCGCCCTTGAACTTAACTTCGAGGACGAGAACGGCCTCGGCGACGCAGCCAGGGGGACATTCACTACGGCGCCTGATTCATCTGGGAACGGCGGTCCCGAAGACGAGCGCGGAGGCGGCAGGCCGTCGTCGTCCTCGCAGTCCTTCGTGTGGACCGGCGACACCGCTGGGCAGGGCTGGGGTATCAATGAGGAAATCGGTGGCATGCGTGGCTACAAGGCAATGCACGCAACGCGCCCGGATTTCTTCATCCACTCCGGCGACACCATCTATGCCGACGGCCCCATCGCCGCCACCGTCACCGAGAAGGACGGCCAGGTGTGGCGGAACATCGTCATCGAGGAAGTCTCGAAGGTCGCCGAGACACTCAAGGAATACCGGGGTCGTCACCGATACAACTCGATGGACACGAACATGCGAGCCATGTTCGCCGACGTTCCCGTGGTCGCCCAGTGGGATGACCACGAGACTCACAACAACTGGTACCCCGGCCAGATCCTGGACGACGCCCGCTACACCGAACGCAACGTGAACGTCCTGGCCGCCCGCGGCAGGCAGGCCTGGCAGGAGAACATGCCGATCGCGGACTCGGCGGCCTTATGGCGCCTGGGAACGTTCGACGCCGGCCAGTACCAACCTGCGCGCATCTACCGGAAGATTTCGCGCGGCCCGCAACTGGACATCTTCTGCCTGGACATGAGGTCGTTCAAATCCCCCAACACCGATGGCAAAGAGCCGTACGCAACCAACATCCTGGGTCAGGAGCAGGTGGACTGGCTGATCAAGGAAGTCCGCCAATCCAAGGCGACGTGGAAGGTGATCGCGGCGGACCTGCCGCTGGGCATCATCGTGCCGGACGGGCCGGTGAACCAGGAGAGCCTCTCCAACCGGGATAACGGCGCTCCCCTCGGCCGGGAACTGGAAATCGCCAGCGTGCTGAGCGCGTTCAAGCGGGACGGCGTCAAGAACACTGTGTGGCTGACGGCGGACGTGCACTACTGCGCGGCCCATCACTACTCCCCCGAACGGGCGTCGTTCACGGATTTCGATCCCTTCTGGGAGTTCGTGGCCGGTCCCATCAACGCGGGCTCGTTCGGTCCGAATGACATGGACGGAACGTTTGGGCCGGAAGTGGTGTTCGCCAAAGCTGGTCGCTTCCCTGGCGAATCCCCGCGGGATGGCGAGAACCAATATTTCGGGCACGTGGACCTTGCCGCGGACGGCACCTTTACCGCGAGCCTGCGCAACGCCAACGGTGCTGTGCTGTTCTCGAAGACCCTCACCCCGGAGCGCTAACAGGGGGCGCGGTAGGATTTCACGGGACGTCACCTTTGTGTGTTGCCGGTCACTTAAGCGCGCTTTCGGCGTATGCTCTCCTCAGCGCAAAGGCAAGATGCGTTGTTCGCTTTTGGTGGGGCCACTTTTGAAGGCAGGGGTTCGGTGGCAGGAGTGAAGCACGAGGTTCTTCCGGTGCGCTCGTGGGCGCGGCAGGTTATGCCGCTTTTCCTTGTAGCAGTCGGAGTGTGCGCGGTCCTTTTGGCCGCAGGGCTCGGCAGCGGCATCGGCACACCCACAGCTCAGCTGGCAGGCGACTTGGCGATACTTACCGCCGCACTGACTGCGCTGATGACCCATACCAGCGCGGCTTTGCGAGGCCACGGCAACGCAAAGGCCCGATGGTTCGTGGTCGCCGGATTGGCTCTTTGGTCCTGCGGGCAAGCACTCTGGACTTTCAACGGCATAGTGCTGGACCACGCATACCCTTTCCCATCGGCTTCCGACATTGGATTCGTCGGCTATGCGCTGCCCGTCGCCGTCGGACTTGTCCTCCTTTCAAGGGGTAGCAGCGTCCGCATGTCTGTTGTCCGCACTGTCCTGGACGTGGGAACGGTGGCCAGCGCGGTTCTCTTCATCGCGTGGGGCGCAGTCCTGGGGCCGTTGATCGCGGCAGGCAATGTTGACACCCTGGCCTTTCTGACAACGCTGGCCTACCCCTTCGCTGACGTGGTGATGGTCTCGTTGGTGATCGTCCTGACCATGCGGGCCGCCCGGGGCCGGCGCCTTCCCTGGTTGTGCCTTGGCCTAGGCTTCCTGGTGCTCGCTTTGACTGACCTGACTTACGTTCGGCTTACCGCCGAAGGCGTCACTGGTGTAACCGGATCCCCCTTGGCACTCGGCTGGGTAGCAGCTTTCCTGCTCGTCGGGTTCAGCCCGCTGGCTCCGGAGACCAGCAGCAGCAAGAAAGATGGCCGCACGTATGCTGCGGCATTGGAACTCCTGCCGTACATCCCAGTTTTCGGCGCGGTCCTTTTCAACCGCAGCCGCGCCGTCAACTTAGGAGACCCGATCCTGCTGATCACGGGCCTCTCCGTCCTGGCGTTCGTCATCGTGCGGCAGGTGCTGATCGTCGTCGAGAATGTGACGCTGACGCGGGACCTCGAGTCCAAAGTGGCGGCCCGAACGGCCGAGCTTGAGGGCTTGGGAGCGATCGTGAACTCCTCCGGTGACGCCATCATCGGCAAGACGCCCGAAGGCGAGATCCTCAGTTGGAACCCGGGGGCTGAGCGGATTTTCGGCTACACGGCAGCGGAGGCCATCGGCAAGAACAGCGACTTCTTTATCCCCGAGGAATTGCAGCAAGCAGAACACGAGGCGCTTCGGACAACTGCTGAAAGCGGTGCCGTCCAAAACTTTGAGACTCTTCGCCAACGCGGAGACGGCGTCATCATTCCAGTTTCCGTAACTCTTTCCCCTGTCCGTGGTGAATCAGGCTTCAGGGGTGTGGCCACGATTTCCCGGGACATCACGGAACGCAAAGCTTCCGAAGCCGAACTCCTGGCTGCCCGGGAAGCAGCCTTGGAATCGAGCAGGCTCAAGTCGGAGTTCCTGGCCACCATGAGCCACGAGATCCGGACGCCCCTGAACGCCGTGATCGGCCTGACGTCGCTCATGCTGGACACTCGCCTGAACGAAGTCCAACGGCAGTACGCCCAGGGAGTCAAGGGGGCCGGCGAGGTTCTCCTGACTCTCATCAACGACATCCTGGACTTCTCCAAGCTGGAAGCCGGGAAGGTGGACCTGGACATCACGGCCTTCGATCCCCGGGCGCTGGTGGAGGAGGTTGCAGGGCTGGTTGCCGAACAAGCCCAAAGCAAGGAACTGGAGCTGATCTCCTACTGCCACCCAAATGTGCCTGAACGGCTCATGGGCGACTCCGGGCGGATTCGCCAGATCCTGCTGAACCTGTCGTCCAACGCGGTCAAGTTCACCCCATCCGGCGAGGTGGAGATCCAGGTTTCAGTAGTCAGCCAGGATTCGAACAAAGCCTCCCTGCGGTTTGAAGTCCGCGACACGGGAATCGGCATCAGCGACGAAGACCACCACCGACTGTTCGAATCCTTCGCCCAGGCAGACGCTTCCACCACCCGCCGTTACGGCGGCACGGGCCTTGGCCTTGCCATCTCACGGCGGCTGACCGAAGTCATGGGCGGCGAAATCGGACTCGACAGCGAAATGGGTGTGGGCAGCAAATTCTGGTTTGTCCTGGACCTACCTGTCGGCCCTCCAGCCACGGACACCGGAATCCTGCCCGCCTCGCTCGCGGGCCGCAAAGTCCTCGTGGTGGACGACAACGCCACCAACCGTTTGGTGCTGGAGACGCAGCTTGCAAGCTGGGGAATGCAGCCTGTGGCAGTCGCAGATGCGCGCACTGCCATGGATGAATACCGTTTGGCCGTTTCGGACCACCACCCCTATGACATCGCCGTGGTGGACATGTGTATGCCCGACGTCGACGGCCTGGAATTGGCCCGCCAGATCAAGGAAGAGAGCAACGGCTCGGGTGGCCCGGGCATCATTCTGCTCACCTCCACCATGCAAGTGGACAAGGCCGATCTCGCCTCCGCAGGAATCCGCGAGTACCTCACCAAGCCCGTGCGGAGCTCAGAGTTCTACAACCGGCTCCTGCGCCTCGTGGCAACGAAAACGATGGGTAAGCCAGCGCCCCTTGGAACCCAGCCCGAGCTGCCACCCCGGGACCCGGAACTCCTGCTGGGCAAGCTTCTGGTGGCTGAAGACAATGAGGTCAACCAGCTGGTGGCGCGTGGGATGGCGAACAGGCTCGGCTACGAAGTAGACATCGTCGACGACGGCGCGCAAGCCGTTGCTGCCACACTCACCGGAAACTATGCTGCCGTTCTTATGGACTGCCACATGCCGGTGATGGATGGTTTTGAGGCAACAAAAACCATTCGATCCCGTGACTCCAAAACCGTGCGGATCCCCATCATTGCCATGACGGCCGGGGCCCTGAACGAGGACCGCGAGCGCTGTTTCGCAGCTGGCATGGACGACTACATCAGCAAGCCTGTGGATCTGGACAAGCTCCGTGACATCCTGGCCCGGTGGGTGCCGCAGGAGCAGCCGGCGGAAGCACCGCCGTCGAACGTTGTTGTGGACACTGCCGGGTCCGACGCCGCTGACGCCACCGTCCTCGATGAGGACAGGCTGCAGATCCTGCGCGACCTTGGACCGGCGGACGGTTTGGGCCTGTTGCCTGACGCCGTGAGGGCCTTCCGCGAGGAAGCCCAGCGCGCCCAGGAGAAGCTGCGCTCGGCTTTGGAGAGCGGGCAGGCCAACGCGGTGGAGGCGGCTGCGCACAAACTCGCGGGCGCCGCAGCCAACATCGGCGCTATGGGTGCCGCGGCCTTGGCCAAAGACTTGGAACGGCTGGGCCGTGAGGCGGGCCCGGGTGTTGCAGCGCATGGAACGTATGTACTCGATCAACTAAATTCGGAACTCGCACGGGTGAATGGGGCACTCGAGCGCACATTAATGGGAGCCCCATGAAAGTACTCATCGCCGACGACGACCAGATCTCCCGGATGATCACCAAGGCCGCCGTCGAGCAATCCGGACATGACTGCATCGTGGCAGTGGATGGCGACTCTGCCTGGGACCTATACCAGGCACATGCTCCGGCGGCCGTAGTGACGGACCTGATGATGCCGGGCCTGAACGGCTTGGATCTTTGCCGCGCCATCCGCGAGCGCGAGCAGGACACCTACACGTACGTCATCCTGGTGACCTCCCACGGTTCGCGAAAGGACGTCCTGGCGGGCATGGAGGCCGGCGCGGACGATTACGTCACTAAACCGTTGGACCCCTTCAACCTGCACATCCGCCTGCTGGCCGCGCAACGCATCACCTCGCTGCACGCGGACCTCGCAAGGTACCGGACAGCGCTGACAAAACAGGCCCGCACGGACCCCCTGACCAAGCTGCACAACAGGCTCAAGCTGACGGAAGACCTCGGACAGTTGCACAGCAGAAGCGACCGCTACTCGCGGGATTACTGTGTGGCGATGGTGGATGTGGACAACTTCAAGAGCTACAACGACATCTATGGCCACCAGGCGGGAGACGCCGCACTGGTGGCTATCGCTTCGACCCTTGCCGGTGAGGTCCGTCAGTCCGACGGCGTTTACAGGTTTGGCGGCGAGGAGTTCCTGCTGGTTCTTCGCGAGCAGACAGCTGCCGGCGCCGAAGTGGTCATGGAACGGGTTCGGGCAGCTGTTCACGCGCTGCAGATCGAGCACTCCGGCGACCCCGATGGCATACTCACAATCAGCGCCGGAGTCTCGGCCTTCGCTGATGGGCATCGCGCGGGGACCGAGCAACTGCTCCGTGAAGCGGACCTCGCTCTGTACGCGGCAAAGGCGTCGGGCCGGAACCGGGTGACGCTGGCCAGCACGCTTTCGCAGGGCGTGGACTGAAACCAATACCTCATGTAGGGATGATTCCGAAGAGGAAACGCCTTTTCACCATCACCCAAAGGAGTCCCAACACCACCGCGTAGGCTGCTGTGTTGATGAAGATATCGCCCTGCCGCAGCATAGGAATGTTCGCAACCACAGCGATTAGTACAAGGTGCAGGACGAAGACATACAGCGTGGCTTGCCCCAGGGGGATGAAGAACCACCCCAACGCCCGTGCCACTGGTTTCCAGTAGGCGGTAAGGAAGGCGTATGCGGTGACCACGAGGACCAGGACATTCAACAGGCGACCCGGGTCCAGGTACGTGCGGCCAAAGAAGGCATCGTACATGGCCCGGTATGCGGTGTCCGGAATGATGGCGAGTCGGAGGTCAAAACCGTTCGCCAGGTAGGGGTTGCACCAGGACAGGAACGTGAAGGCGACGGACAGCACCGTGCAGAGAACAACCGCCCAGCGGTGTGCCAGCAACCAGGCCGCGATTTTCCGGCGATGGAATCCTGCCACTATGCCAATGACAAACAGCACCTGCCAGACGAGCAGCGGGAAGGAATCTTCGAACTGGGACGGCAGCAGCCGGAACCGGGTGATAGTGCCAACTGCATAAATCGAGAGCGTTGCAGCCAACACCCACAACGCCTTTCCCTTGTTAAGGGCAGCGAGGATCAGCGGGCTGATCAGCAGCAGGATCACATACAGGCCCATCACGTTGAACTGCCAGGGTCCGAACTGCAGCATCACGATGGCTGGAATCACATTGGCGGGAACCGGGAATTGCAGGAGCGACTCCATCCCGGCGTAGAGGTCGTATGTGCGGCCCACGGCGTTATGCCCGGCTCCACCCGTTCCCTGGTCCACGTACGTGGTCAGCGCATCGGTCTGGAAGAACGGGAGCAACGAGAGCAGGAAGACGCCCACCAACACGGCGAGCGCTGTCACGTAGAGCTTGCCGGCGCGACGGGTGGTCAGGTCCACGACCTTGCCGAAGTCGTCTTTGACCTTGGGTCCGTAGACCATTCCCACAACGAATCCGGAGAAGAGGACAAACAGCTCCGCCCCGGAAACAAACCCTACGGCTTCCTGGGTCAGCAGCTGGAAGAGCGAGACCATGCCAAGGTGGTTGACCACCACGAACACAATTGCCACGCCGCGAAGGAAGTCAATGCGGGAGTCACGGCGTGATTCTGCTCCGTACCCCCATGAGCCAACCGCGCCCACCCTGCGGGGGAGCTGCCACAGGGCGATGAGCATGATGGCCAAGGCCGCTGCGACTGTCCAGGCAGCAGCTCCGGACAACGCGTTTGACCGGCCGGCCTGTTGCCCTCCGCTGGTGGCGGTGACGGGTGCCGTCGTGAGGCTCGACTTCGCCAGTGCAGCGCCTGCAGCTTCTGCAAGGGAGGCATCTCCTGTTAGCCGCCAGTCGATGCTGGCCACACCGGTATCCCGGGTACTCGTTCGTTCATCCCAAACTACGGCGGCGATCCGGTCAAAAGGCGTTGCTGTGGTTGTTTGCAGCGTCTGGGTCCACCAGGAAAGCTTGAGGTCGCGGTTCGCCGCACCGGTTGCAGACGGGCTGTAGAAAGCCGAGGTCTGCAGCACCATCGGCTTGCTCCGTTGTTGGACATAGGAAGAATAGAAATCCTCGCTGCCGGACCGCGTCAGCATGGCGGCAAGCTCGTCGTCCGCGGGCATCGTGTTGACCGCGGACTTACCGCCGGTGTCATCGTGATAGGCAGTCAGCCCAACCCAATCCACCACGTCGTCGCCCGGATAGTAGGGTGCATAGGCCTGGTCTGATGCGTCCCAGGCACCGTCCTTGTTGGTATCAAGCGTGGCAAAACCTTCGGTTCCGGGACCGGGTGCGTTCCGGCGCCGTTCAAAGGGATAGTCACGCCCGAGGTAGGGCTGCCAGACCATGACCGTGCCGCCGTCGTCCGCTTTGAATCCTTCTGCCACATTCCGGAAGGCCGCCCTATATTGGAGCGGCTGTTGGCCCCATTCTGTCCAACTCGCGTTCATGTCCGGCGCAAACCGGATCAGGAGCTGACCCCGGAAATCGGATGCGAGACTCCGGACTTTACCGGCGAAGGCCTCTGCTTGAGTTCGGTCCACCTGCTCCAGCGGTATGGAAGGCTGAACGCTGAGCATGGCGTGCGATCCAAGCGACGAGGCTTGAAGCAGGAATTGCCTGATGTCCGGTTCCTCACCCGAGCGGATTGGGAGGGAGATCTCGTGTCCGAGCAGGGCAGGAGAAGCGCCAAGGCGTTCGGCGAAAGCCTGCGCGGAATCCTCGCCCCACTCCAGTACTGCACCGAGCAGGGGTTTGCCTTCCCCTGGATCAGCTGCAGTACCTGCGGCGTGTGCCGAACCTGTGGGCAGTGCGAGCAAGAGGAAAAGTGCGGCTAGTAGCCAAGCCGCCAGCCTCGCCACAGAACGTGATGCCCTGGCTGTTCGCATGCTCCGTAGTCCCCCAAAGAATTGCCACGTTCAACGATTCTGGCCGCTGCCCGAGCAAAACTCTATAACCCGGTGCCCTCGGCTGGGCGCTCTGAGCGAAATCACTGGTTCCGTGTCAGAGGCCGTCTATAGAGTTGCCATATGAGCCACACTTCCTCCGCGCCTGCCGCTGCCCCTGTCAACGGTTCAGCACCCCAGCCGCCTGTTGCCAAACATGTCCCCAGCCGCCGCGAACACCACGGCGATGTCTTCGTGGACAACTACGAGTGGCTCCGGGACAAGGAATCCGAAGAAGTAGTGGACCATCTCAAGGCAGAGAACGCCTACCAGGAGGCTGTCACCGCCCACCAGGAACCGCTCCGCGAAGCAATCTTCCAGGAGATCAAGGGCCGCACCCAGGAAACCGATCTCTCCGTACCTAGCCGCAAGGATGGCTGGTGGTATTATAGCCGTTCGGTGGAGGGCAAGGAATACAGCATCCACTGCCGCGTGGTGGCCCGGAACACGGGTGACCCCATAGCCGACTGGACTCCGCCGTCCGTTGAGCCGGGCGTGGAGATCCCGGGTGTGCAGGTGCTCCTGGATGGAAATGTGGAAGCCGAGGGCCAGCCGTTCTTCAGCATCGGCGGCGCTGCCGTGACCATCGACGGCAACCTCTACGCATACGCCGTGGACAACTCCGGCGACGAACGCTTTACGTTGCGGATCAAGGACCTGCGGACCGGCGAGCTCCTGCCGGACGTCATCGAGAACATCTTCTATGGTGTGGCATTCTCCCCGGACGGCACCCGCCTCTTCTACACCGTGGTGGACGATTCCTGGCGCCCCTACCAGGTCAAGGCCCACGTATTGGGCACGCCGGTTGCCGAGGACGAGGTTCTTTACCAGGAGGACGACGTCGCCATGTGGCTGGGCTTCGATCTCGCCTCCGACCGCCGGCACCTTGTGCTCAGCATCGGCTGCTCGGAGTTCAGCGAGACCCGGCTGCTCCGCTTTGACGATTACGACGCCGGTCTTAGCACAGTCATTCCTCGCGGGGAACACATTCTCTACGAGGCCGAGCCCTTCCTCCTGGACGGCAAAGAGACTCTTCTCCTGACCCACAACAAGGACGCCATCAATTCGATGGTGAGCCTGGTTGACCCGTCCGAACTGACCAAGCCCCTGGCAGAGCAGCACTGGCGGACCGTCGTCGAGCATTCCGACGACGTCCGCGTCAACGGCGCTGGCGTCACGTCCACGCACCTGGTGCTGTCCATCCGGAAGGACACCATCGAGCGCGTTCAGGTCCTGCCGCTCGCTGGCCTGGGTACGGCGGAGCAGGCCGCGCCAGTGGAGCCGGCCTTCGACGAAGAGCTCTACACAGCCGGCGTTTCCAGTTCCGACTACGAGGCCCCCGTGATTCGTATGGGCTACACCTCCTACTTCACCCCGTCCCGCGTCTACGACTTCGTTCTGCCCACTGCAGAGCTGCCCTCGGGCCAGCTGCTGCTGCGCAAGGAAAGCCCGGTACTGGGCGGTTACTCCCGGCAGGATTACGTGGCCACCCGTGAGTGGGCAACCGCCGACGACGGCACCCGGATTCCGCTGTCAGTGCTGCGCCACGCTTCGGTACGGCAGAACGGCACAGCCGCTGGCTTGGTGTACGGCTACGGCTCGTATGAGATGAGCATGGACCCCGGCTTCGGCGTTGCGCGGTTGTCGCTGCTGGACCGCGGGATCGTCATGGTCATTGCCCACATTCGCGGTGGCGGGGAGCTGGGCCGTCACTGGTACGAGGATGGGAAGAAGCTCACCAAGAAGAACACCTTCACGGACTTCATCGCGGCCACCGACTGGCTGGCTGCTTCCGGCTGGGTGGATCCTTCCCGGATTGCTGCCATGGGAGGTTCAGCTGGCGGCCTGCTCATGGGTGCCATTGCCAACATGGCTCCGGAAAAGTATGCGGCAGTGGTGGCTCAGGTGCCGTTCGTGGATCCACTGACCAGCATCCTGGACCCCGAGCTTCCCCTGTCCGCTTTGGAATGGGAAGAGTGGGGCAACCCCATCACCGATCCCGAGGCCTATGCCTACATGAAGTCCTACACCCCGTACGAGAACGTGCGAGACGTGCCTTACCCCAAGATCGCCGCCGTGACGTCCTTCAACGACACCCGCGTGCTGTACGTGGAACCGGCCAAGTGGGTGCAGGCACTGCGTTCGGCATCCACCGGCTCGGAACCGATCGTCATGAAGATCGAGATGGACGGCGGCCACGGCGGAGCGTCGGGCCGGTACGTTCAGTGGCGCGAGCGGGCTTGGGACTACGCATTCGTTGCCGACTCGCTGGGAGCCACGGAACTTCTTCCTGGAGCGGGACTCAAGTAGCGGTGGAACGGGAACATGAGGCGCCGCACATGGCAGCGAGCCTCGTTGCCGCCTCCCTTGCTCCTGGCGCTATGAGTTTCGCTGAAAGGCTCCTCGTTCCTTTCCCTTGGCTGGGTTTCCTTCCGCTCAGCCAGCGGGAGCAATTTGCAGCTGAAATTGTGGAAGTAGCTCGGGCCGGTGCTGCTATTTCCAGCTCTGAAAGGTTGTTTGTGGTTCTGGCTGAGTGGAGGTCAACGGCTGAGGCTGTCGCTTCCGGATACACGCCCGATGACCAGCTTGACTGGCTGGACGAGACCGAAGCCGTGGACTAACGCCCGAAAGAGTTGGACTGACGTTCTCGCTGTGCAACGAAACATCGTTGTGCGGGAAGGTGCATGCAAACTCCTGGTGTTGGCGGGCGCGCCCCGGTTAGTGCCGGACGAGCATGCTGATCCACATCGCGGCGAGCCAGTCCGAGAACCGTTCGTCGCTCCAACCGCGCTGGCCCACGAACCGGGTCCAGAGCGTGCCGTCCATGGTCGCGAACAGCACATCGCGGCATTCCTCTTCCGTGACGCCAAGCTGCCCGGTGGCAGCCGCAGCGTGTGCGTAACGCGTCGCCACATCCAAGCGGCGGTCTGCCCATTCGGTGAGCATGGCGACGGCGTCGGGCTCGCTCGCTGCTGCTCCCGTGAGGGCCTCAAGGAGAGGGGCAATCCGCCGATTGCTCGCGGCCACGAACGCAGCGTGGCGCCGGATCCTGGACGGCAGGTCCGGTTCGGCCAGGATGGCCTGCATCTCCGCCCTGTCGTATAGAGTCACGTCGGCCTCGTCGCCACGGAAATCGACGTACCAAACGTGTCGGAGCAGCGCCGCTTTCGTGCGGAACGCCGCGTATACGGTTTCGACGGCGACACCCGCCCGCTCAGCCACCTGCTTGACGGTGGTCTGCCCGTATCCCTGCGAGATAAACAGCTCGTTCGCCGCCGTGATGATGCTTCGCCGCGTCTCCGCAGCTTGCTGCTGGCGGCGGGTGGAATCGTACGGCCTCTTGATTTTTGCGCCCATTGGATGCAGTATAACAGTATTCAAAACAGTCTCACTGTAATGGAGTTGGTCATGTTTACTGAGACCGATGCTTTCCTCACCGAAATAGTTCCCCAACAGCAGGCCGCGGACAGTGCAATCCACGACGGCGACGCCGGTCCCCGCCTCGCGCTGTGGTCGCAGAACGATCCGCTGACGCTCTTCGGTGCGAGCCTCAGCGGCAGCGGCCGGGCAGAGCTTGAGCCCATGTTCCACAACGTCGCCTCGTGGTTCTCGCACTCGGATTCGTTCGATCTTGAAATCATCGCGGCCGGTGTAAGTGGAGACCTCGCCTACACCGTCGGCTACGAGCACAGCACCACCACCGTTGAGGGCACCCCCAGGAGATACAGCTTGCGGGTGACCCATGCCTACCGTCGTGAAGACGGCGCCTGGCGAATAGTGCATCGTCACGCGGATTTTCCGACGGGAGAAGCCAGCGTTCCGTTGCCCCCTGGCCGGAGTGATCCGATGAGGGGCGAGCGACCAGCGATGGGTAAGGAGACCGAGGCCTTCCTCGCCGAGATCCTGCCGAAGCAGCGGGACATGACGGTGGCCCTGCACAAGGGCGACGTGACACCACGCATCGCTTTGTGGTCGCACACTGACCCCACCACCCTGTTCGGTGCGCACATCTCCGGAGTGGGCTGGAACGATTTGGAGCCCAAGTTTCGCCGGGAAGCCCGACGGTTCGAAGGCGCCACCGGGTTCGAGTTCGAGGTTGTCGCGGCCGCTGCCAGCGAAAGCCTCGCATACATCGTTGGGTTGGAGCACAGCCACGCCGTTGTTGATGGCGTCCCGGCCGACTACACGATGCGAACGACGCACGTCTACCGTCGGGAAGACGGCGACTGGCGGATCGTTCACCGGCACTCGGACCTTATCCCAGTTCAACGACCCCGGTGACTACAGCGCCACTCTTTGTTGTGGCGGGCTCGGAGCTCGTGGGCGCGGTGTTAGCGGGCGCGGAACCCAGCGTTAGCGCGCGCGGAGCAAGGCGAAGTATCCAGGAATGAGGTCCGGGTCTGAGGGGTTGCTCAGCGGCCGGGTCTCGATACTCGTGGCGCCTTCCTCCAAAAGGTTCCAGTCCGCCGTCGGGAACGCCTTGGCACGCTGGGCGGCGCCGAAGCGGCCCGGCATCGGCAAGCCCTTGATGGCCCACTCCAAGGGGGCTGGAATGGAGTCGCGGGTGGCGCCGAGGTGGCTGACGTAATCCACGGGGGTGCCGGGAAAGTTGGTTTCGGCCAGGAACACGCTGCCGCGGGATCCGACGACGGGCAGCAGGTTTGCGGCCAGGGCCGCCCTTCCTTTGGAGTCCAGTACGTGCAGTACGCCCCGGATGAACACGTTGGCATCGCCTGAACATCCGGCTGCCCCAAGGGCCGTCCCTACAGTCTGTGCAGCGTCAGGTGCCGTCATATCGCAAACGGCGAACGACGCCGTCGTGATGTCTCCTGACTCTTGCCGTGCGCGGTCTATGGCGTTCGCGGAGTAATCGAGCCCCAGCGCGTGCGGGAAATGCTGGGCCAGCAGGCGTGTGAAGCTGCCGTTGCCACACCCCACGTCCACCACGGGCAGGGACCGATCCATGCGGCCGAATTTGGGCAGGTAACCCTCAAGTTCATGGGAGCTGCCGGAATCCCACAACACATCCCCGGCGGCACCGGTGGACCTGACGTTGCCCCAATAACGATCCCACGCTGTGAGCGGGTCCTTGGGCGCATTCGAGGAAAGCCTGATGAGGCGGGGAATCAGCAGGTATTTCCGGAGCGCTGAGAGCATGCTCCAAATATATGTGGCGCTATTGCTCTTTCAGCCAAAGCAGGGCTTCTGTTTCTGAAGTAAAGAACCTCGTGGGGCATGGGGGTTTCATGATGCCAATGAAGAAGTTGGCGATGACCCGGTCCACGGGGGACGAACCCCAGAGGGCGATACTTGAGGCCTGGCAGGGTTTGGCGAATACTGAACGGGCGCCCCGGGTGACGTCTGCCGTGGTGGCCATGTCCACGATCATTGGGTGGCGCGCTTCCCCGCAGATCTCATTGACCCGATCCATTGCCCGCTGGGCGTCCGCCTCCTGGATCCTGGAGCCGCGCGGCCACGTTAGACGCAGGATTCCTGTTTCTTCGAGTTCCAGCTGGAACGTCACCTCTTGGTGGTCTTG
The DNA here is from genome assembly GCA_050627125.1 of Arthrobacter sp. 21a14. GTDB lineage: Bacteria > Actinomycetota > Actinomycetes > Actinomycetales > Micrococcaceae > Arthrobacter. The sequence goes on from CP192487.1 coordinate 4,839,632, forward strand.
CGGTGTTGCTGGCTGGTTCACTGATCTCCTTGGCATTTCCTCGCGGACGGCAGGAGTGCGAAGCCTCCCCCTGGGCTTTCACCCTCTAGGCTGTCTAATCGAGCCCCGAATGTAAAGGGTCCCTCACCGACGCAATGCCTTCCACGGCGACGCAAATGAGCATCAAATGCCCCTTGCAGGGCCGAAGCCCGCGGTGGCGCTGATAGTGTGTTGCCAAATCTGGAATTACGGTGAACGAACGTTGTAACGGAGGGGGCTCAGTGGGTAAGAACGGGGCCGATGTGCAGCACGTTTCCCGCTCCGCCTTCGTGGCGGATTCAGACGCTGATCGTTTGGCCTTAACACAGGCTGCGCTCAACGCCGCAGGGTTCGAAGTTTTCGCCGCTTCAGACACCGCCTCCATTGCCGCGCGGCTGGAAGCCGGTAGTCCCGCTGTAGTGGTGTTGGAGAACTCTCTGGCACATGGTCTTCGCAGCCCCGGCGTTCCTGTGCTGCTGCTCCTCAATGCCGGCGAATCCGTGGACCTCGAAGAAGCCCAAGCGTGGGGCGTCGTGGACTATGTGATCAACCCGGTGCGTGCCGATGAACTTGTCTACCGCGTTGAAACCTTGATCGGCAGGTCCCGGGAGCGTGCACGGTCCCGCGGAGAAGTAGAAGCCCTCCGCGAAAGCCTCCGGAACGTCTCATCGGCTATCCGGCAGACCAACGATCCCCAACTGATTGCCGACCATGTGGTGCGAGGTTTCGGCGAAGCCCTCGGCATGGACCACGTCTGGTTTGCGACCTTCCGGGATGAACGCGTTCCCTCGATCCGCGCCCAATGGAACCGCCCGGGCACGCCGATGCTCCCTGCCAGATTGGGCGACAGCGAGAACCTGATCGTCGAGGCAGCCAACAGGCTATGGGCCGAAGCTGACGTTCTTGCTGTGACAGACCACCGAACGCAGCCGGAATCCAGGATTACCCAGGCGCTGAAGGACTGGTCCTGCGAGCTAAATCCGGTCTCGTCCGTGTTACTACCTGTAGGCGAAGGTGGGGCAGCTTTGGGCATCATCCTTCTCACCACGGTGGAGGAACGGCACGACTGGACCCGGCCTGAGATCGCATTGATGCAGCACGTCGCCGGGAATGTGGCGCACGGACTTATCCAGGGCCACCTCATCAGCGCCCAGCAACGCGTACTGCACCAGCTCAGGCAGTTGGACAAGGCCAAGACTGACTTCCTGGCAACGGTGAACCATGAACTCCGGACGCCCCTCACCTCCATCACTGCCTATCTGGACATGATCAGGGACGGTTCGGGCGGCCCTGTTCCTGAAGGCATCAGCAAGATGCTGGACGTGATCGCCAGGAACTCCGACAGGCTCCGCCGGCTCATTGAGGACATGTTGACGGTGTCCATGCAGGACGGAAGCAACCTGGACCTCAAACCTGTGGACATTGCCAAGCTCCTCCAGGTGGTGGTGGCCACCCTGCGGCCTTTGGCAGAGTCCCGGCACGTCGCTGTGTCCTTTACCGAGGGAACCGAGGACGTGGAGGTCACCGCCGATGAAGCCAAGCTGGAACAGGTTTTCACCAACATCGTGGCCAATGCCATCAAGTTCACCCCGGCAGGTGGACGGGTGGGCATCACGAGTTCGATGTTCGCATCGGCAGACGGTGGTCGTGCAGCGTTGGTCAAAGTGGCGGACACAGGCTTGGGCATCCCCGAACACGATCTTCCCCACATCTTCACGCGGTTCTACCGGGCCTCAAACGCCACGGCAGCTGCTGTTCCCGGAAGCGGGCTAGGGCTGGCGATCGCGCAGGACATCATCAGCCGCCATATGGGACGGATGATCTTCGACTCGACTCTGGGCTCAGGGACTACGGTGTCCGTCGAGTTGCCGGTTGGTGGTCCGTAGGGGCCAGTTGACGCCCCCAAATTGTCAGTTGACTGCCCCGTCCGTATCACTTGACGCCCTCATGGCGCCCTGCATCCGTCCATGACAGGCTGGTCAACGGCTGGCCTGAACCTGACCCGCAAAGTCACTAATCTGCGACACAATCCGCAACAAAACTGATGCCCCGAGCAATAGCCCGGAGCATCAGTTTGAGTCATCTGGCCTTGAGAGGCGCTCCCCCAATTTAGTTCGGCCACCAACCTATGGTGGTGGTATTCGTTTTGGTGGTTGTGCTGTTCGGCCACCAGCCGATTGCCGTACTGTTGCTATCCTGCGAAGGCTCGGCGTTAGCCGGAGCAGCCAGCCCCGTTACTGCCAGAACTGCTGCCATGAGCAGTGTTGCCGCAAATTTCTTCATCCGCTGTGCCCTTTCATACTGATGCGAATTACCGGTGTGACTTGAAAAAGGTCACGAGGCAAACTATACGAGCTTTTCTTCACTAAGGACATGGATAATGGGCACATGCAGAGTCCACAATTAACGCCCCATCTTGTAGCCGGACTCAATGCTCGCGCCAAATGGAAAGAACGTAACTTTGACGAGGCCTTTCGCTTAGCCGGGGAAGCCGCACATCTTGCCGCTGATGCCGGGGATGAAGTCTCCTGGTGGAACATGCGTTACTTGCAGGCGGAATGCCTACGGGACCAAGGCCGGATCGATGAATACCTGGCGTTGGCACTGGAACTGAACGAGCACGAGCTCACGGCGTCCTCACCTGAGCTAGGGGCCAAAGCCGGGACCATGGTTGCCGTTGCCCTGCAGGGACTGGGGCGGCTGGCGGAGGCCGCTGCCATGGCCGCTGATGCCGCCAAACTTGCTGCCCGGGACGCGGACCTGGTGTACGTGCAGATCCTGGCGCAGCGCGCACTCATTGCTTCCCTTGCCGAAAGCCGGCTCCTGGACGATGCCTGGCGTGAGTGCTTGGAGCTGGAATCCCTGCTGACCGAAGACATCGACGAAGACACCGCAGGCAAGGGCTATTGGGTGATCGGCAATGTGGCCTTCCTGGCAAACCGGGTTGAAGATGGAAGCCGCTATCATGATCTTGCTTCCGAACGGCTGTCTCCATCCAAGGACGTGGACTTGTGGGCCCGCTTCAATCGCGCCTCGGCGGAAATGCGGCTTCAGGCCCGGCTGAGTGATGCCGCCACCCTCCGCTGCATTGAGAGGGCCGAGCTCGCTACAGACATCGTGGGCGGTTCCGAGCGGGACCATTTGGAAATGTCCCTGGTCCGCGCCCACTGGAACTATCTCAACGGCGACATGCAGGAAGCCCTCACCATCCTTGAGCCCTTGTGTGCGCGGTCTTCGATCCTCGCCACCCAAACCTCCGCGGAGTCCCACTTCCTCTTGGCCAGGACTTTGCTCGCCCTGGGCCGCAGGGAAGAAGCCGTGGCGACCTTCGGCGAAACCGCAAGTCTTTTCGATCAGGCAGCGCTGCCTGATCGAAGCTTGGCCGTTCGCGAATACCTCCGGGATATGGTTGATCAGCGAGGCGAACCGCACGGGGGGTGACCATGCCTGAGGAAAACTCGAATGATGCAACAGATCCGCGCTTGGGGTTGCTGCTTGATGGCATCGTCAGGCTTGCTGCGGGAGACCTGAACACCAGGATTGAAATCTCTGATGCCCGCGACGAAATCGACGCCGTCATCATGGGCACCAACCTCCTCGCCGAGGACCTCCAGATCATCTATGAAGAGCTGGAGCAGCGGGTCGCAGCCCGCACCCGGCAATTGCACGAGGCCCACCGCGAAATGCAGCACATGGCCATGACGGATCCCCTCACCGGCCTTCACAACCGCTCCGCCTTCTCCGCCGCATTAGGCCAAGCCCAGGAGCGTGGCCCCAACGGCAGCCAACGGGCAGCCATCCTCCTGATGGACATGAACGGCTTCAAAGGCGTCAATGACTCCCTGGGCCACACCATCGGAGACAAGGTGCTGGAAACGGTGGCCAACCGCATCAGCGCTGCCGTTCGCGAGGAGGACATGGTGGCCCGCATGGGCGGCGACGAATTCGCGATTCTGCTGCAGGACGTTACCCCGGCGAAGGCGGCTTCCATCGGGAACCGGATCCTCGCGGCGCTGGACGGGACCATGGAGATCGAAGGCCAACACGTACGGTGCGGCGCCAGCATGGGCCTCCGCATGGCGGATACCGGCAAGACCGCCGAGGAATTGATGATGGAAGCCGACATCGCCATGTACGAATCCAAGGCTGATGGTCGCGGCAAATTGAAGGTTTTTGACGCCGACATGCTACTTGCCCGGCAACTGCGCAACCAACTCGTCGGTGAGCTCAAAGAAGCGATCGCCGGTTCGCAGCTGGTGCTCTACTACCAGCCCATCATCCGCTTGGACACCCGCGGAATTGAAGGCGTCGAGGCCCTGGTCCGTTGGAACCACCCCACCCGCGGCATGATCATGCCGGATGAATTCATCCCCATCGCCGAGGAAACGGGGATGATTTCCGATCTGGGCGGGTGGGTGCTGCGCACCGCCGTCGAGCAGTTGCAGCGGTGGCGCAGCGACCCCCTCACGGGACGCCACGACTTCAACATGCGCATCAACGTGTCCGCCGCAGACCTCCAGCGACTGGAGTTCGTGGAGGACGTACGCGAAGCCCTGGCCTCGGCCGGGCTGGACCCCTCGCTGCTGGTCCTGGAGCTGACCGAAAGCGCTGTCATTCAAGGCAACGACCTTGACCGCTACACGCTGAACAGCCTCCGGCGGCTCGGCATCGAGATGGAGATCGACGATTTCGGCACCGGCTACTCCTCCATTGACTACCTCCGCCGCTTGCCAGTGCACGCCGTCAAGGTGGACCGAACGCTCCTCTCGGCGCTGGGCAGCGACCCCGCGCAACCCGCCCTCCTCGCGGCAGTCCTGCAACTCATTCGCGCGTGCGGCCTAGGTGCCGTGTGGGAGGGAATCGAGACCGCGGAACAGGCAGACTTCCTGCTCAGCATCGGGTGCACCAGCGGGCAGGGCTACTACTTCAGCCGGCCGTTGCCGGAGGCACAGCTCACCGAACAGCTGAAGCACCACAAGACCTGGCCGATCCAGGATTAAACGCACGACGTCGGTGGGTTGGCTTTGGTCTGCCGCTACGAGTTCCGCTGGGCTGGGGCATGCCTGGGGGCGTCAAGCCCCCTCTTGGCGCGCCCGCCATTCGGAGTCGAGGATCGCATAAATGTTCTCGGTGGCCCACTGGCCTTTGTAGTGCCAGTTGTCCACGAGGGTCGCCTCCAGCCGCATGCCCAAGCGTTTGCATATACCGGCGGAGCCAGTGTTGAGCGCATCGAGTTTCGCGTCTATGCGGTGGAAGTTCAACTGGCCGAACGCCAGCTTCATGACAGCCTCCGCCGCCTCCGTGGCGATTCCCTGGCCCCTGCCCTCGGGATGGAGGATCCAGCCAAGCTCAGCCTGGCCTGTTCCCTCAAGCCATTTCAGGACGATCTCGCCCAGGAGGCCCGGGCGGTCCTGGCGTTCAATGGCGAGGCAGGCCCAGTCGCCTTCATGCTTGAACTGAGCATTCGCGTAGCGGCCCAGAACCTCCATGGATTGCGTCTTGGTCAGTTCGTTTCGCAGCAGGTACCGGGCGGTTTCCGGCAGCGACTGATACGCGTGGAACCGCTCAAGGTCCTCGGCCTCGAAACGCCGCAGTATGAGTCGTTCGGTCATGATCGGAAGCTCAATTTCGGGCATGTCTTCGAGGCTACTAGGCGCGTCCAAATCCTCGCCTTGAGCTTGTCCAGTCTTGACAGTTGGGCCGATCTGGGATTACCTAATGAACATTCGGTAAATAAAGCTGGAGGCAATGACGCATGGTTGAAACAACCCTCTCCGGTGCGACGCACCACATCCTGACGAACGACTACGCGTCTGAATGGATGGGCATTGAGGTCCTCAAGATCGACGACGGCCATGCCACCATCCGCATGCACCTCCGCCAGGAAATGCTCAATGGATTCGGAATGGCCCATGGCGGAATGATCTTCGCCTTCGCGGACACGGCCTTCGCACTGGCCTGCAACCCGGCCAACCCCACGCCAAAGCAAGCCGCCAACATCACGGTGGCATCCGGCGTCGACATCAACTTCATCAAGCCGGCGTTCGAAGGCCAGGTGATTACCGCCGTCGCAAACCGTCGCGCGAGTACCGGCCGGAGCGGCCTCTACGACATCCAGATCTACGCGGCTTCACCAGGCGCCGCGGGCGCCACCCCCGATCCAGATCCCGGAGAACTCATTGCAGAGTTCCGGGGCCGCAGCCGCACCATCTCCAAGAAGTAGGAACTCCAGATGACCCAGAACACCGTCGCCGCACCCGCGTCGCCCTCCTCCAAGGAAGCGGCCCCTATCCTGGACCGCGAAGAAACGATGTCCCGTGACGAGCTTGAAGCACTCCAGCTCAGCCGCCTGCAGCACACGGTGGCGTACGCCTACGATCGCGTGCCGCTGTACAAGCGCAAGTTCGATGAAGCCGGCGTGCACCCGACCGACCTCCGCGAGTTGAGCGACCTCGGCAAGTTCCCGTACACCACCAAGGAAGACCTCCGCTTGGAGTACCCGTTTGGCATGTTCGCGGTCCCGCAGCACGAGGTTGCCCGGATCCACGCCAGCTCCGGCACCACCGGCCGCCCCACCGTGGTGGGCTACACCAAGAACGACCTCGCCAACTGGGCAACCCTGGTGGCCCGTTCCCTCCGCGCCTCCGGCGTCCGCCCCGGCATGAAGGTCCACAACGCCTACGGCTACGGCCTCTTCACCGGCGGCCTCGGCGCACACGCCGGCGCCGAAGCGCTTGGCTGCACAGTCATTCCGATGTCCGGCGGCCAGACTGAACGCCAGATCCAGCTCATCCAGGACTTCAAGCCGGACGCCATCCTGGCCACCCCCACGTACCTGCTGACCATCGCCGACGCCATGGCTCACCAGGGCATCGACCCCACCTCCACATCACTCAAATTCGCCGTGCTTGGCGCCGAGCCGTGGACCGAAGAGATGCGCCACGAACTCGAAACCACCATGAACATCAAGGCTTCGGACATCTACGGCCTATCCGAAGTCATGGGCCCGGGCGTCGCTGGCGAAGCTGTTGAAACGCAAGACGGTTGCCACATCTGGGAGGATCATTTCCGGCCCGAAATCATCGATCCGTTCGATCACTCGACAGTCCTGGGCGACGGCGAACCGGGCGAACTTGTCTTCACGTCGCTGACCAAGGAAGCGCTGCCGATCATCCGCTACCGCACCAAGGACCTCACCCGCCTGCTCCCCGGCACCGCCCGCCCGGCACACCGCCGGATGGGCCGTATCACCGGCCGCAGCGACGACATGATCATATTGCGCGGCGTGAACCTCTTCCCCTCCCAGATCGAGGAAATCGCCCTGCGCATCCCCGAGCTCAGCCCGCACTTCCAGCTCGAAATCACCCGCCCCGAGGGCAAGCGCATGGATTCGCTGACCGTGAAGATCGAGCGGCGCGAAAACGTCCCCGCAGAGTCAAGCACGACGGCGGCCCGTACCTTGCGCGAGCAAATCAAGATTCACGTGGGATCTTCTTGCGTAGTTGAAGTTGTAGAGCCCGGTTCCCTTGAGCGTTCCAACGGGAAGCTCCGCCGGATCTACGACCTGCGGCCAAAGGGCTGACATGCGGCGTCGCTGAACGGCAGCCCGTCTAGAGATCGTGAGAAAATGCCACCATGCCTACTGAGACAACCACCAAGCGCGGACGGCCCGGTTACGACCAGCAGTCGGTGCTCCGCATCGCCGTCGACGTCTTCAACCGCCACGGGTACGATGCTACGTCCATGGGCATCCTGGCCGAGAACCTCGGGATCTCCAAGTCAGCCATCTACCACCACGTGCCGTCCAAGGGCGATCTGCTGAAGCTCGCCCTGGACCACGCCCTGGGCGGTTTGGAGGCCATCCTGGATGAGCCTGCCGCCACCTCCGGGCCAGCCGATGCTCGCCTGGAGTTCGTGCTTCGGCAGACTATCGCAGTGCTGGTGGACAGGTTGCCGTTCGTCACATTGCTGCTGCGCCTGCGGGGAAATACCGAGATCGAACGCGACGCCCTGGAACGCCGGCGCGCCTTCGACCACAAGGTTGCCGCCCTCATCGCCGCTGCCCGGCAAGACGGCTCCCTGCGACAGGACATCGATCCCCGCACGGTCACCCGGCTGCTGTTCGGCACCATCAACTCGATCGTGGAGTGGTACAAGCCAGGCGGCTCCCTCTCCCCCGAGAAACTTGCCGACGACGTCATCACCATGGCGTTCGAGGGCCTCCACACCGCCGCCTGACCCTCTCTCACATCCGGACCGGTTTTCCCGGTTCTTCTCTCACATCGGGGCCGGTTTTCCCGGTTCTTCTCTCACCCTTTGTCGCCGGGCCGAGGCGGCGAGGCGGAAAAACACTGTGATCGATTTTGCCGCAACCAGCACAACGACAGTCGTCACCATCGCGACCACGCCAATCGTCATCGCCTCCCAGCCAGCCGGTTTGCCCAGATGCAACCAGGTGATGGCGAGTGCGGCAACGCTCGCCAAAGGAAACGTGAACGACCAGAATCCCAGGGAGAACGGCAAGGCCCGGTAGCGTCGCAACAGGGTTAGCTGGATCAATACCATCAACACCGTTATGGCCGTCAGCCCCTCGAACATGTAGTCGGGTCGACCCCCGGAGATGGCAAGCCAAGCGGCCGCCGCCACCGCGGGTGGAGCGATCATGATCGCCAGCGTCGGGGTCAGCGATTCCGGCATCGTAGGTCGAAGTGCGAGTCGCAGGAAGAAAAACACAGAGATCACCAGCCAGAAGAAGACGCCGACGGCGAAACTTCCGACCGCGAGCCAGTCAAGTCCCGTCTGTCTTGCCGTGAGCGCGCCGACGAAACCTGCCGCGCTGGTTGGCAGGAAGTAGCCGCCATGCACGGATTCGAGTGGCAACTCGCCGCGCATCCAGAAGTTCAAAATCCATGCGGCGAACGCGGCGGCAACGGCAATGGAAACCAAGGTCAGAATGGTTCCGGCTATCGGAATGGTGCGGTACAGCCCTGCCCCAAGCAACATGGCCGCAATCGGAAGCAAGGCAGCGAGCGGGCCCTGCGCGAAGTGCTTGAGCTGATCGGAGAGCGACTGATCCGTGCGCCTGCCCCGATGGACGTGCACCGCGATGGTCCAAAGCCAGGCAATGGCGGCGATCAGCCAGAATGCTTGCGCAAGTTCGATCGGGGCTTGGAAGGACGAGGTCGCCGCCGACCAAACTTGTGCGAGGCCCGCTAAACCAAGCGGTATAGCGAGCGTATTCAGGGGGACTCGGGTTCGACGGGAAGTCGCTAAGGCAACGGTGTTCTCCAAGGGCGGGCGTATGGACAAGGGGATCCCATTTCTCACTGCGTAGTGGGCCGAATATGTGCTCAACAGCGGTTTTTGACCTAGAAGTACAATACCATGAGCGTTACGCTGTTCCCATGGGTAGACCGATGCAATTTGAGGCTGGCGAGGCGGTTAACAGGGCGATGGACTTGTTCTGGCGCCAAGGGTATGCCGGCACAACGCCGCAGGAGTTAGCCAGCGAGTTGGGAATCGGCAAGGGCAGCCTGTACAACACGTTTGAGAGCAAACATGCCTTGTTTCTGCGTGCCCTTCGGCGCTACAGCGAGGCCCGAGTCGAGTACTTAATGGGCATGTTCGTAGCTCCCGGACCAATCCGGCCGCGTCTGGAACAGGCACTCATGGCCCTGGCGGGGGTGGGCGAGCATCAACGTGGCTGCGTCATGGTCAATGCCGCAGCGGAGCTCGGCGCAGCTGACGCCGAGGTGAATCAGGTTGCGAACCAGATGTTCTCTCAGATCGAAGCCGTGTTCCGGCAAGCAATTGTGCAAGGACAAGAGTCTGGAGAATTCCGCGCCGATCAGGTCCCCGACACTGTCGCCAGCCAACTCGTTGCTTCCGTCATCGGACTTAGCGTCTTGGTCAAAACAGGCGGCCCCGCTGAGAGGTTCAGCAACATTATCGACGGACTCATCGGCGGACTGTGAAGGCTAACAGCTGGCCCGGCTACGGTAGCTGTTCCGGACCAGAAAAGGGCTCGATTCCAGCCGCTACAGCGACTTCACGGTAGGCAGCGGCGAGATCAGCAAGACTCGCATGCCTGTTCAAGCCGCTCGGGTTCGGGAGTACCCAGACCGGGGTACTCCCCAGCGAATCCGGCTGTAGTCCCCAGACCGCCCGCGGCCGGGCAAAAGCAGTCCGATAGGCGCTGATTCCCAAAATCGCTACCATTGCTGGGGCGATGTGTTCTACCCGCGCAGATAGCTCTTTGGCTCCGGCAAGAAGTTGCTCGGTGGTGAGTTCATCCGCGCGCGCCGAAGCCTCCGCAACTATTGACGTGATTCCAACGCCCCGCTCCAGCAGATGGTCGAGGTCCTCCGAGCGGAACCCTGCCGAGGCATCGATCCGACGATCGACGATGCCAGCCTGAAATAGCGCTGGATAGAAGCGATTGCTGCCACCACCGAAGTGCGCCTGCACTGCAGCGGCACGCAGACCAGGATTGATGCCGACGAACAGGAGCCGTGTCTGATCCGAGACCAAGTCCGGCAGGGTTCGGCCCCGAAACGCGTCTAGCGCAGACCTGCTAAATCCCATTCGTCTACCCTAGGACATGCATTCGTAAGATCCTTCCGGAGCCCTCGAGCGTAAACTTTTCAGCGTAGGAGGTGGCCAAATGCATCTAGCCCTTAACACAGCCACAACTGTCCTGCCTGTCGATGACCTGAGCCGCGCACGAGAGTTCTACGCGGAAAAGCTCGGTCTTCCGCATCGTGGCAGGACATGGGACGGAAATGATCTATTTGGCAACGACGGCGGCCCCTTGCTGCAGTTGTTGCCGGTCACGGACGGTAAGCACTCCGGTCATACCGCCCTGAGTTTTGAGGTCGAGGATATCGAGCGGACTGTTGCGGAGATGGAAGCTCAAGGCGTCAAGTTCCAGGACTACGACGAGCCTGATCTCAAGACCGATAACCACATTTGCACCACGGATGCCGAGAAGTGCGCTTGGTTCATGGATACAGAGAACAACGTTCTGTGCATCCATGAGACGCTCGGCCAACAGGCCGAATACCAGCTGTAACCGGCCCCTTAAGACGAAGCGCGCCCCCTGCATGGGGACGCGCTTCGTCGTTATGTGAGAGAAGAACCGCCAGAAACCGTCCGGATGTGAGAGAAGAACCGCCAGAAACCGTCCGGATGTGAGAGAAGGCTACTTTTCCACGAGGGTCAGGACGTCGTACGTGGCTACGATTTCGTCGTTCTGGTTGGTGAGCACCGCGTCCCAGGCAACCTCGCCGTATTCGTCAGTCTCACGCGGTGTGATCTTCTTGGCGGTCAACGTGACCCGGATGGAGTCGCCGGCTGCCACGGGCGTGATGAAGCGCAGGTTCTCCAAGCCGTAGTTGGCCAGCACGGGACCCGGCGCGGGCTCCACGAACAACCCGGCAGCCCAGCTCAGGAGCAGGTAGCCGTGCGCGACGATGCCCGGGAAGAACGGGTTGGCCTCCGCCGCTTCCTGATTGGTGTGAGCGTAGAACGTATCGCCCGTGGAGTTGGCGAAGGCTGTGATGTCCTCGAGGGTCACTTGGCGCAGATCGGAACGAACGGCGTCGCCGATCCTCAGCGTCGAGAGGTGTTTCCGGAAAGGGTGCTCGCCTTCGGTTTCCACAGTGAAGTTGCGGTCAGCGCCCGTGTGCCATTGACCGGTGACGGCGGTGAGCATGTTCGGCGAGCCCTGGATGGCGGTGCGCTGCATGTGGTGCAGGACCGAGCGGATACCGCCCAGTTCCTCGCCGCCACCCGCGCGGCCAGGACCACCGTGGACCAGGTGCGGTACGGGTGAGCCGTGACCGGTGGAGGACCGCGCGTCCTCGCGGTTGAGCATATGGACGCGGCCGTGGTGCGCTGCGATTCCGAGCACCAGTTCCTGCGCCACGGAAGGATCATTGGTGCACACGGACGCCACCAATGAACCCGAGCCGCGGGCTGCGAGGCGGATGGCGTCGGCGAGATCCGAGTATCCGATCACCGAGGAGACGGGGCCGAAAGCTTCAAGGGAGTGGACTTCTTCGGCTTCCGCGTCGGCCCAGTTGAGGAGTACAGGAGACATGAACGCCCCGTCTTCCACCACACCTACCGCTCCGCCAACCGAGGTGACCGACGGCGAATCGAGGGACCCGTACGCAAGCTCACCACCGGCGTCGAGCATTGACTGAACGGCCGCGCGGACGTCTGCGAGCTGCTCCAGCGAAGCCAGGGCGCCCATGGTGACGCCCTCGGCACGAGGATCACCAACCACCACACGCTCATTGATGCGCGCACCGATGGCGGCAGAGACGTCGGAAATCAGCTCCTTCGGGACGATCACGCGGCGGATGGCGGTGCACTTCTGGCCGGCTTTGACGGTCATTTCGGTGACGACAGCCCGGACAAACGCGTCGAATTCGGGAGTGCTGGGAGCGGCGTCGGGACCAAGGATCGCGGCGTTCAGGGAGTCTGTCTCACACGTGAACCGGACACCGCCCTGAACCACATTGTGGTGGGCCTTGAGCGAATTCGCGGTAGAGGCCGAGCCCGTGAAGGAGACGAGGTCGCGGTAATCCAGCTCGTCCAGGATGGTCCGGGCGGAGCCGGAAATCAGCTGAAGGGATCCCGCGGGCAGGATGCCGGACTCGACGATCGCCTTGACGGCGGCAGCTGCAACGTAGCCCGTGGGGGTGGCCGGCTTGACGATGGTGGGAACACCGGCCAGGAAAGCTGGCGCGAACTTCTCCAGCATGCCCCAGACTGGGAAATTGAAGGCGTTGATCTGCACCGCAACACCGGGGATGCGGGTGTAGATGTGCTCACCGGCGAACGAACCATCCTTTGACAGCACCTCCATCGGCCCATCCACCACAACCTGCGAGTTGGGCAGTTCACGGCGCCCCTTGGACCCAAACGTGAAGAGAACGCCGATGCCGCCGTCGATGTCGATCATGTTGTCGATCTTGGTTGCGCCGGACTGCGACGAGGACTCGTACAGCTCTTCACGCCGGCCGTTGAGGTACATGGCAAGCTCTTTGAGCTTGAGCGCACGCTGGTGGAAGGTCAGCTTTCCAAGTTCCGCTTGGCCGGTGGTGCGGCCGTGATTTACGACGGCGGCAAAGTCCAGTCCGTCGGTGCTGACGTTGGCCAGGACTTCTCCTGTGCTGGCATCACGGACCGGGACGGTCTTGGCGTCAGGAGCCGGCGTCCACCAGGCATCCTGGACGTAGCTGGGGACGGTTGCAACGGCTGTGGTTTCCGGGGCGACTGCGGTAGTGGTCATCGTCGACGGGTCCTTCCAAGGCACGTGAAATCGGCTCGGTCATTGGGTCTGCGGGAGCGCAAACATTACTGACCGGCCGTTCGGTAATATATACAGGGTACATGAATGCCCGGAGGAGTACAGCAGCAATTTTGTCCTTCTCTCACATACCGCCCGATTCCGGCCATCCTTCTCTCACATACCGCCCGATTGCCGCCATCGTTCTCTCACATACCGCCCGATTCCCGCCATCGTTCTCTCACCTCACCGCAGCTTGGCCCTGATCGCCGCCATTTCTGCGTCCGTGACACCATTTCGCTCCAGGAACGATTCGACATCCAGCGAACCCAAGAATGTCCGCAGGCCCGCCCGCTTCTGCTCCAACCAGCCCTCAAACTCCTCGTCAGAAAGGTAGGGATCGTGCGCGTGGGGTGCCCCGTGGGTGCGGTGCCGCTCATTGATCCCCCGTGCCGCAAGTTCGTAGCCGCGCAGGATTTCGTCATCACCAAGACCGGCCAAACGTTGCAACATGAGTGCGATCACCCCACTGCGGTCCCTGCCCGCCGAGCAGTGAATCACCACCTTGCCAGGCGCGGCCGCGATGGCTTTGAAGACGGCCGCAATCTTTCCCGCGAACAGCCTGACATACTCGCCGTACTGCGCCGGGTCCTTCAGGTACGGGCCGAAGAGCTCGCCGAAATCGCTATGGTCGGGGTCCTCCGTGGGGCAATGTACGACGTCGATCCGAGCCTTCACGTCGTCCGGCACCTCGGGATCGGTGTCGCGTTGCCGCCGCTCGCCCGAGGCGCGCAAATCGATGACGGTGCGGATGCCGTCGTCGTACATCTGGTGCCAACCGGCTTCGGTGACCCACTCGTGGCGACCCATCCTGTACACGTCCCCCGCGATCCGCCAGGCGTTCACGGCGCCATCCCAGTGGACGCCTAACTGCGATGCTGTCCCGTCCATAGGAGCCAGCTAAGCACATTCGCCTGCACCGATGTGAGAGAAGATCCGCCGAAAAGCGACAGGAAATGAGAGAGGAAGCGGCGGAAGGGCGTTGGATGTGAGTGAGAAACGGAAGGGTATTGCGCGCGGCGAGTGACTCATGTCATACTCATTCTCGATGCGCATCGACGATACGTATCGACGCGCGAAACACAGGCACCCAACCACAAGTAAACCGTTCAGCAGAGAGCGCAAGGAGGCCAGGACATGCCCACCAGCAAGGACGTTGCCCAGGCCGCCGGCGTTGCACAGAGCACGGTTTCCTATGTTCTTAGTGGCAAGCGACCCATCTCCGAGAAAACGCGGAAAAAGGTGGAGGACGCCATCCAGCAGTTGACCTACCAGCCAAATGCCGGAGCCCGCGCGCTTGCCAGCCGCAGGACCCGCGTGATCGGCCTGGTCATCCCTTTCATCCCCGAGTTGCACATGGCATCGATCATGGAGTTCGTCTCCGTGATCGCCAACACTGCTCGCCTCTATGACCACGACATCCTGCTGGTCACCGAGGATGAGGGCGCGCCGGGGCTGCAGCGTGTGGTGGGCCAGCAGATCTGCGACGGCCTGATCCTGATGCAGGTGGAAGGCGACGACGAACGGCTCCCGGTGGTCCGCAGCCTCCACGTTCCCGTGGTGCTGATCGGCATCCCGCATGATCCTTCGGGTTTGGTTTGCATTGATGCCGACTTTGAAATGGCCGGCGAACAGTGCGTCCAGGACCTGGCAGCTGCTGGCCACACCGTAATCTCCGTCCTGGACTGGCAACCGGAGGTGGTTGACCGCCACGTGAACTACGTGGAACGCTTCATGTCCGGCACTAACAAGGCGGCGGAGACCCTAGGTGTCAAAGTGCTGCACCTGCCCGGGGGAACGGACCGCGAGGTCATCGCTGAGTCCGTGGACAAAGCCTTGGCGGAGACCACTGGGGTACCTGCCTTTATCGCTCCGGACGGCACCGTTCAGGACGTTCTTCGACGAGTACTTAACAGCCGCGGGCTGACTCCTGGTACGGATGTCTCCGTCATCGGCAGCGCCTCCCCTACCCTGGCTGAGCTTCAGCCCATCCCGCTTTCCACCATTGACCTCCGCCCGGCCGAAGTATCCCGCCGTGCGGTGAAGATTATTTGCGATCTCCTCGAAACCGAAAACCACGGACCAACCGAATCCCTGGAATTGGTACCCACGGTCATTACGCACCGTGCCAGCACGCTCCGTCCACCCCACGGCAGCTAACCCTCTCAAAGCACCCTGCACTACAGTTTCCGAATTTATCGATACGCATCGTCGATACGCATCGATAACTCACCTCCCAGAAAAAGGAACAGACAATGAAGTCAGCACAAAGGACAACCCGTCGTCCTCTTGCCCTCGCCGTCGCTGCATTGGTCGGCCTTCCCTTGGCCCTCTCAGCCTGCGGGACCTCCCCCGCAGCTTCGTCGTCGGAGGCCGTCACTGAGATCTCGGTGATGGACTACTACAACAACGAGCCGGACAAGTCCTTCATCGGCGACGCCCTGACCAAGTGCGGCACGCAGGCAGGTGTCACCATCAAGCGGGAGACCGTGCCGGGCAAGTCCCTGATCTCCAAGGTGCTGCAGCAGTCCTCGTCCAAGACGCTTCCGGACGTGCTCATGCTGGACAATCCGGATCTGCAGCAGATTGCCGCCACGGGCGCATTGGCTCCCTTGTCAGACTTCAAGATCAGCACAGACAACTTCGCCGAGGGTGTCCTGAGCGCAGGTACCTACAAGGACAAGGTCTACGGCCTGGCTCCCACCGTGAACACGATTGCCCTGTTCTACAACAAGGACATCCTGGACAAGGCTGGAGTAACCCCGCCCACCACCTGGGATGAGCTGAAGGCAGCCTCCGCCAAACTCACCGCCGGCGACCAGTACGGGCTCGCGTTCAACGCCAACCCCACGTATGAAGGCACCTGGCAGTTCCTCCCGGTCATGTGGTCAAACGGAGGCGACGAGAAGAAGATCGATACCAAGGAAACCGAACAGGCACTGCAGCTCTGGACCGACCTGGTTAAGAGCGGCTCCGTCTCTTCCTCCGCCCTGAACTGGACCCAGGCCGATGTAAAGGACCAGTTCATGGCCGGCAAAGCAGCCATGATGGTCAACGGCCCTTGGCAGATCCCGGCCCTGGATAAGCAACCCACTCTTCAGTACGGCGTGGTAAAGATCCCCGTCCGCGAAGCCGGCCAAACGTCCGTTGCCCCGCTGGGCGGCGAAGTATGGACGGTCCCCCAGACCGGCAACAAGGCACGCCAGGCCAAGGCCGCGGAAGTGGTTGCCTGCCTGAACAGCGACGAGAACCAGATGGCCATGGCCAAGGTCCGCAACACCATTCCTTCCAAGACCACGTTGGCGGAAAAGTTCGCCACCGAAAACCCCAAGCTCGCTACGTTCACTGAGCTGATCAAGACTGCCCGTGCCCGCACCGGCGAGCTCGGTACAGAATGGCCGGCCCAGGCAACCAAGATCTACACCGCTATCCAGACAGCCCTGACCGGTAACGCCTCTCCGGCCGATGCCCTCAAGCAAGCGCAAGGCCAGTAAGCAGCCAGCCATGTCATTGACAACAGATTTGTCGCAAACAGCGGCAGGTTCCGCCGCAAAGGCCACGGGAAAGGCCGCCCGCAAGCACGGCCGCCCGGCAGGCTCACCTACAGAGGCGCAGACACCACGACGGCGGACCCGCCAACGCCGCGAGCGCATCTTCCAGTGGCTCTTCCTGGTACCTGCCGTGGTCTACATGGCGCTGTTCTTCGGCTACCCCGTGGTCAAGAACGTCGTCATGAGTTTCCAGGACTACACCACGGCCACGTTCTTCACCGGAGAAGCCCCATGGGTAGGGTTGGCCAACTACGTAACTGTATTGTCGTCGTCGTTGTTTTCCACCTCGCTGCTGAACACCGCACTGTTCACGGTGGGTTCCATCCTGGGTCAGTTCGTGATCGGGCTGGCTTTGGCGATCTTCTTCCAACGCAAGTTCCCGCTCAACGGAATCCTGCGGTCGCTGCTACTGCTGCCTTGGCTTCTGCCGCTGATCGTTTCGAGTGCCGTGTGGCGTTGGATCCTGGACAAGGACAGCGGAGCGCTCAACCGTTTTCTGGGCGATCTGGGCATCATCAACACAGGTGTTCCCTGGTTGACCAGCACCTCCTTGGCGCTGATCGCTGTAGTGGGGGTGAACATCTGGATTGGCATCCCGTTCAATCTGACCATCCTCTACGGCGGCCTGCAGGAAATCCCGGACGAGCTTTACGAGGCCGGGTCCCTGGATGGCGCCACGGGTTGGAAGGCGTTCCGGCATATCACCTGGCCGATGCTCCGTCCCGTGGTGAGCGTGGTGCTGGTGCTCGGCGTCGTCTACACCCTCAAGGTGCTGGACATCATCCTGGGCCTGACCAATGGTGGCCCGGCGAACTCGACCCAGACCATCGCCACCCAGTCCTACGATCTCTCCTTCCACGAATTCAAATTCGGTGAAGGCGCGGCCCTGGGCAACGTGTTGGTGATCATTTCCCTGGTGTTCGCGG
Organism: Arthrobacter sp. 21a14; assembly: GCA_050627125.1. Lineage (GTDB taxonomy): Bacteria > Actinomycetota > Actinomycetes > Actinomycetales > Micrococcaceae > Arthrobacter. The sequence goes on from CP192487.1 coordinate 4,857,484, forward strand.
TCCTGTACCTGCGGGCAAGCCGACGCGCTGTGGATGAGTGAGGAAACCATGACAACCGTACTGAAAGCACCTTTCCGGCAGTCTGCACGGGTAAAAGCACCGGCCAGCAACCGCAGGAACTGGGGCTACACCGCACTGGCCATCTTCTTCCTGGCCATCATGCTGTTCCCGGTCTACTGGATGATCAACGCCTCCCTGCAGCCAAACGGCACTACCTTGGAAACCTCATGGCTGCCCTTGAAACCCGACTTCACCGGCTATGCCACAGCCATCAGTGAGCAAGCCGGGAACCTCGGCACGAGTCTGATCATCTCCCTGGGCAGTGTGGCATTGAGCCTGGCAATCGCAGCCCCGGCGGCCTACGCGCTGGCCTATTTCAAGGTCCGCGGCGCAGGCGTTGTCCTCTTCGCCATCCTTATCAGCCAGATGATCCCCGGCATCGTGGTGGCCAACGCACTGTACACCGCGTACAACGACCTCGGGCTGCTCAACTCCATTCCGGGGCTGATCCTCGCGGACTCGGCACACGGAATCCCGTTCGCCATCCTCATCATCCGGGCGTTCATGAACGGCATGCCGGCATCCGTAATCGAGGCAGCGAGGGTGGACGGGGCGGGGCATGTCCGGGCGTTCTGGTCGATCGTGATTCCCCTCAGCCGGAACTCTCTGATCACCGCAGGACTCTTCACGTTCCTGTTCGCCTGGAGCGACTTCCTGTTCGCCCTGACCCTGACCACCACAGAAGCGGTCCGCCCCGTCACCCTGGGCATCTTCCAGTACATCGGCGCCTACGTGAACGACTGGAGTTCAGTGATGGCGACGGCGGTACTCGCCTCCATCCCGGCCATCGTCCTGTTGGTCGCGGCCCAAAAATACATCGCCGCGGGCACCACCGGCGGCGCGGTCAAGTAGACCCCCACTCATCAGAAGGAAAGAATCATGCCTGAAACAAGCAAGCCCATCCGGGTCACCGTCTGGAGCGAAAACCGGCACGAGAAGCGGGACGAACTCGTGGCACGCCTATACCCGGAAGGAATGCACGGCGCCGTCAAGGCGGGCATCGAGGAGAACCTGGGTTCCGCCGTCGAGGTCCGGACCGCAACCCTGGACGAACCCGAGCATGGCCTCACCGAGGAAGTCCTCGCCAACACCGACGTCCTCACCTGGTGGGGACACATGTCCCACGCCGACGTTGAGGACGAAATCGTGGAGCGCGTCCACCGCCACGTACTCGCTGGCATGGGCCTGATTGTGCTGCATTCCGGGCATTGGTCCAAGATCTTCACCAAGCTCATGGGCACCACCTGCACCCTGCGCTGGCGCTCCGAACACGACCGCGAACTGGTATGGACCGTGGACCCGACCCACCCCATCGCCAAGGGCGTGCCGCACCCCATCGTGATCCCTGAGCAGGAGATGTACGGCGAATTCTTCGATATCCCCACGCCAGAGGAACTCGTGTTCATCAGCTCGTTCAGCGGCGGCGAAGTCTTCCGTTCGGGCTGCACGTTCCGGCGCGGACACGGCAAGATCTTCTTCTTCAGCCCCGGCGACCAGGACTACCCCGTCTATCACCACAAGGACATCCGCCGGGTCATAGCCAACGCCGTGGAATGGGCCGTCTCCGACCGTCCCGAGCGCGCCGTCCCAGAACTGCTCCGCTACGAAACCAACGACTTCTTCAACGGCAAGAGCTACCAAGGAGCAAACGCATGAACGCGCCTTTCGCCACAATCCCCGACGACGGCACTCCCCTTCGCGTCGTCGTGGTCGGTGCCGGGGGCATGGGCCGCGCGTGGCTTCGAACTGTTGAGTCGTCACCATTGGTTGAGCTTGTGGGCATCGTGGACCTGGACCTTGCAACGGCCGCTGAGGCTGCAGCTTCACTGGGCCGTCCGGACCTTCCGGTAGGTGCCGGCACGGCGGCACTGGCGTCCGACGTCGGAGCCCAAGCGGTCATCAACGTCACCGTTCCTGCCGCGCATCATCCGGTCACTACCGAGGCACTCGCTGCGGGCCTGCCGGTCCTTGGCGAGAAGCCCGTGGCCTCCACGGTGGCGCAAGGGCTTTCTTTGGCAGCGGCTGCTGAGCTTCACGGCCAGCTGTTCATGGTCAGTCAATCCCGGCGCTACAACCGGCAGCTCTTTGAAGCCAAGCGGCTGTCCAGGTCCTTGGGTGCTGTTGGCATTGTCTCTGCCGAGTTCTTCAAGGCGCCGCATTTTGGTGGCTTCCGCGATGCCATGGACCATCCCCTGCTGCTGGACATGGCGATCCATCAATTCGACATGGCCCGATTCCTGCTCGACGCCGATCCCGTCTCCGTTTTCTGCGAGGAGTACAACCCCTCGTGGAGTTGGTACCGCGGTGATGCCGGGGCTACGGCCGTGTTCGACATGACCGGCGGCGAGCGCTTCGTGTTCAACGGAAGCTGGTGCAGCCCGGGCCAGGAAACCTCATGGAACGCCTCGTGGCGGATCAGCGGCGAGCACGGCACGGTCTTGTGGGACGGGGACAATGAACCTGTTTCCTCTGTTCCTGCTTCCAGCGATGCCGCCAGTTCTGAGGATCCTGGCCAGGAAATCGCTGGCTCCCTGCGGGACTTTGTATCTGCAGTCCGCACGGGAAGCACCCCGATGGGCCAGGTGCACCAAAACATCATGAGCCTGGCCATGGTGGAGGCGGCCATTCTCAGTGCGGCCAACGGCACCCGGGTTTCCGTGGACGCGCTGCTTGAGGACTCATACCAACAGGCACTCCTTGCCGAGCGGGATCCCGCCGTGTTGGAGGTCTTGAAGTCCTGGACCTCGGTTCGCAGTGCGCTTGCGGGAGGCAGTGCGCTCGCGGGGGAAGGCATTCGGCTGTGACCCGGAAGCTGCGGGTAGGCATGGTGGGCTACTCCTTCATGGGTGCCGTCCACTCGCATGCCTGGCGAACGGCACCACGCTTCTTCGATCTCCCACTTGCGCCGGAGCTGACAGCGCTGGCTGGCAGAAATGCTGCCGCTGCTCAGGCGGCTGCGGACAAGCTCGGTTGGGATTCCGTGGAGACGGATTGGCGTCGCCTGATCGAGCGCGATGACATTGACCTGATCGATATCTGTTCCCCGGGCAACACGCACGCCGAGATAGCGATTGCAGCCTTGGAAGCCGGCAAACACGTGCTGTGCGAGAAGCCCTTGGCCAATAATGTGGCTGAGGCCGAGAAGATGACCGCTGTGGCATCGTCGGCTGCTGAGCGGGGCGTTTACTCGATGTGCGGTTTCACGTATCGGCGAACTCCTGCACTGGCCCTTGCTAAGCGGATGGTGGACGACGGCCGGTTGGGCGAGCTCCGGCACGTCAGGGCCCAGTACCTCCAGGACTGGTTGTCCGACGCGGACGCTCCCCTGACGTGGCGTCTGGACAAGTCACAGTCCGGCTCTGGTTCGCTGGGTGATATCGGTGCCCACAGTATCGACGCCGCACAGTGGATCACCGGGTCCAACATCACGGGGGTTTCGGCCCTCATGGAGACGTTCGTGAAGGAGCGGCCCATCGGCGGTGATTTCGTTGGGCTCGGTGGGCATGGTGGTGCAGATGGTCCGCGCGGTCCAGTAGCTGTGGACGACGCGGCGATCTTCACCGCCCGTTTCGGCGGAAAGACATCCAACAGCGGAAAGACATCCGACGCCGGCCCGATCGGCGTGTTCGAGGCGACACGGTTTGCCCTGGGACGGAAGAACGCCATGCGGCTGGAACTCAATGGCACGCTCGGCTCGTTGGCTTTCGACTTCGAGGACATGAACTCGCTGTCCTTCTACGATGCCTCCGACGAGGACGCCGGTTTCCGGCGGGTCATCGTGACGGAGCCATCGCACCCCTACGTCGGGAACTGGTGGCCCACCGGACATGGCCTGGGCTACGAGCACGGATTCACGCATCAGGTGGTGGACCTCGTGAACGCCATCGGCGCTGGGGAGCAGCCCTCGCCGTCGTTCTCTGATGCGTTGCAGGTACAGAAGGTGCTGGCGGCAGTGGAGGCCAGCGCCGAGGCAGAGAGCCGCTGGCAGAAGGTGTGAGCTGGCGTCCGGCCTGCTTGAACGTTGCGAACCCGCTGTTTCGTTGTTGGGCAACAACGAAACAGCGGGTTCGCAACGTCCTAGTGGTCTAACGCTTGGCGAGCTGCGCGGGTTTGGTGGCGGATAGCAGGGCTGCGGCGTACGCCAGATGCCCCGCGGCGTTCGGATGGAAGTTAGCGTCGGGCAGCCGATCAAACGGGGGCACGGGCGCCAGGACCATCACAAGCCACGGATCTGCAGAATTCGCGGCGTGCCCGAGGAACTTCTTAGTGACATCGATGAACTTGGCGTTGGTTTGGCTGTCAGCGACCGCCTTGGCAATGGTCGTGTTGAGGGCATCGATGGCCAGATTCACTTGGGCTTGGTTCGCCGGTGAAATCACTGGGAGACCATTGGCTGGATCAAAAAGCCGCGGATAGCCCAAGACAGCGATGGTCGCCCCCGGAGCCGAGGCTCGGATGGTTTGATAGATGATCTCAAGTCCGGATTCGACCACGGGAAGATTGGCGATGATTCCGTTAACGGTGCCCTCACAAAGCTGTGTATCCGGCGTAGAGCAAGCCTGCAACGCGAGCAAACTGCCAGCATCGACCGCACCAGCCGTAATGCTCACCAACTCGGCATTGTGGAGTGCAGATTGCCCTGCAGTGCTGGTGATCTGTTCAAACACCGACGGCGTCACTCCGCCATAGAAGGGTCCGGCCGGGAACAACACGGCTCCGTGACACGCCAAATTGTCCAGTAGGGTGACCCGCCCTGTCGCGGCGACATCGTCGACGTAACCCGGATGACTCTGCCAACAAGCAACCGGTGGACGGTACAAGCCCCCCGCACCAGTCCCCGCAGTGTACGAATCGCCGAGCGCCACATACGTGACAGGCGGCGGGGGTGCGGCGGTTGCCGGACTGGCCGTGAATCCTAGAGTGAGTGCCAGTGCGGCGAGTCCGCCTGCAAAAGCCAAGTGCCGGCGTCGCGCTCGATGACTTGCCATGATGCTTCCCCTTCATGCTGCTCTTTGGGGCTCCGGTGGTCCGAGAAAAAGGATCACTTCGCGGCTCGCCCACCCGTCGGCCGCGTACGGGGCAATGTGTTGGCCAGATTACGCCCGGCAGGCAACGCGGTACAGACCCGTGGCAACCTATTTTTGCGCTTTCACTTTCCGGCGGTAATTGATGTTAGCCACCAGCGGGATTGTGCCGGCAATGAGCAGTGTCACGCCGACCAACGGCAACAGCGCGACAGCCTTCTTGGATGACCCTTCCAAAGGAATTTCCAGCGTTTCGGGGATGTCATCAGGGTGGTAGGTGACATCGATGGAGTCGCCGATCCCGTACGCGCAGGGCTCGGCGCTGGTGCCCGGAGGAGTGCGGTAGGTGGCACCATCGATCACGCCGTCGGCTATAGGCTCGCAGAGGCCTTTTGTACTGATCTTTTGGTCAACCACGATTCCGTGCCCTGCCACAGTGCCCTCGCGCGGCGGTGCGTTATGGAAGAGGAGCAGCCAGAGAATTCCAAGCACGATTGCAATAATGGCGGCGCGAAGACTGAACCGTGACTTGCGGGGTATTTCCTGGTTTGCCGGTAAGAGCGTCATCTTGCCGGACAGCTATGCGCCGTACTTGGCCAGCCTGAACTCCAGGCCGGTCCGCACCGCCGGCCATTCGTGCTCGAGGATGGAAAACACCACGGTGTCGCGGAGGGTGCCGTCCTTGCTGCGGGAGTGGTTCCGCAACACACCGTCCTGCTTCGCGCCGAGGCGGGCGATCGCGTCGCGGGACTGGTGGTTGAGCCAGTGCGTCCGGAACTCGACGGCAGGGCAGCCAAGGGTTTCAAAGGCATGCTGAAGAAGCAGCAGCTTGGAGTCGGGGTTGGTGCCTGTGCCGTGCGCGGACGCTGCGTTCCAGGTAGAGCCGATCTCGACGCGCGGTGTGGCGGCGTCGATGTTCATGTACGTTGTCATTCCGATGACCTTGCCCGTGCTGTTGAGCCTGGTTGCGAAGGGCAGCATGGAACCTTGTGTTTGCAGGCCCAGCCGCCGCTCGATCTCGGCAGCCATACCGTCCGGCGTGGGTACGGACGTGTACCAGAGTTTCCAGAGATCGCCGTCCTTGGCCGCCTCCACAAGGTCGTCGTGGTGTTCCTGGCTCAACGGTTCCAGCGTCACGAATTTTCCGGTCAGGGTAATGGGTTCAATCGAGGTCACCCGGCTAGCCTAACGCGCCCCGGGCTTCAGTCGTTCCAGTCGAAGAAGCCCTTGCCCGTTTTGCGGCCCAGTTCCCCGCGGGCAACTTTGTCTCTCAGGATCTGCGGCGGAGCGAAGCGGTCACCCAGCGTGGACTGCAGGTACTCCGCGATGCCCAGACGAACATCAAGACCCACGATGTCCGTGGTCTTGAGCGGCCCGGTGGGGTGCTTGTACCCAAGGACCATCGCGGCGTCGATGTCCTCCGCTGATGCCACACCCTCCTCAACCATGCGCATGGCTTCCAAGGCAATAGCCACGCCCAGCCTTGAGGACGCAAAGCCCGGCGCGTCATTAACGACGACGGCGGTCTTGCCGAGTGCCTCGGTCCAGTTCTTCGCCGCTTGGGCAAGTTCGGGCGAGGTCTCTTTGGCCAGCACCACCTCAATGAGGGTGGAGGCGGGCACCGGGTTAAAGAAGTGCAGCCCGATGAAGTTGGCTGGCCTGCGGAGTTCATTCGCCAAGCCCGTGACGGACAACGACGACGTGTTCGAGGCAAGGAATGCATCTGCGGAAAGGTGGTCCTCCACCGCTTTCAACGCGGACACCTTGAGATCGTAATCCTCGGGCACAGCTTCTACTACCAGGCCACAGTGGATGAAGGATTCGTAGTCCGTCGACGTGCTGAAGCGGGCCATGGCTTCTTCAGGGGTTTCGCTTAGGGTGCCACGGGCAGCGGACTTGGCCACAGCATCTGCTACACGGCCCTGCGCTCCGGCGGCTGCCTCGTGATCCCTCTCCACCACGATCACGGTGGCCCCCTTGGTCAGGAACGCATGTGCGATTCCCGCACCCATCCGGCCACCGCCAAGGACTCCAACAACGTGGGGAATCGCGGGAACGCTTGTCATTTTTGGGTCCTGTCGTCGTTGGCAGAAGTGGGAGCGGCGGCGTCTTGGGGAGCCTTCGCCGATTTCTTGTCCAGGAAGGCCTGCATCCTGTCGAATTTGGCCTGGGATTCGAAGAGAATCCCCTGGGCAAGGGTGTCGATCAAGGGGTGTGCTTCCGCAGGAGCGTGGAAAACGGACTTGGTAATGCGGACCGCAAGGGGGTCCTGGCGGCCGATCCTGTCAGCAAGATTGTGCGCGGCTTCCATGAGCTCAGGGGCCTCGTGAATCTCGGTGATCAGGCTGATTCGCAGCGCTTCCTCTGCCCGCAACACGGCGCCAGCGAGGAGGATTTCCTTGGCTTTCGGTTCACCCACAAGCTCCTTGAGCCGCCAACTGGCACCGGCTGCAGCAAGGATTCCTAATCCTGTTTCGGGATTGCCAATCCGGACACTGGGGGTCCCGATCCGGAAGTCTGCCGCGTAGGCAAGCTCCGCACCGCCGCCCAGGCAGTAGCCGTCCAAAGCTGCGATGACGGGCATGGGCAGCTTGGCGATGCGCATGAAGATAGTCGAGTTGATCCCCCGCAATGCGTCATCCCGCCGGCGTTCCCGGAGCTGTCCAATGTCCGCGCCCGAGGCGAAGACGCCGTCCGTGCCCGCGATGATCAGGACCTTGGGGTTGCGCTCCAGTTCGGCGCAGACGAGGTGAAGCTCGTCAACCATGGTCTGGTCGATCGCATTGCGCACTTCGGGACGGTTGAGGAGAACAGTGAGCCTGTCGTCACGTTCCTCGAGGAGAAGGGTGCTGAAGTCTTCCTGGTTCAGTCCCATTTACACGCCTTCCAGCAGCATTGCCGTGCCCTGGCCCACGCCGATGCACATCGTGGCAAGGCCAAGCTTCGGTCCATTGTTGCTGGCAAGCTCCCGCTCCATGCGGCCCAGAAGGGTAATGGCCAGGCGTGATCCGCTGGAACCCAGGGGGTGCCCCAAACTGATGGCACCGCCGTCGTTATTGACGATTCCCGGGTCCAGCCCCAGGCGCCGCATGCTGGCAAGGGATTGGGTGGCAAAAGCTTCGTTGAGTTCCACTGCGCCGAGCTGGTCCACGGTAAGGCCAGTGCGGGCAAGGACCTTCTGAGTTGCCGGGACAGGACCGATGCCCATGATTTCCGGCTCACAGCCCGCCGAAGCGCCATCGATGATGCGCGCGCGAGGGGTCAGGCCGAACTTCTTGATGGCTGCCTCAGAGGCGACGATGATCGCGGAGGCGCCGTCATTGAGGCTGGAGGAGTTGCCCGCGGTGACGACGGAGCCACCGGGGACTACGGGCCGAAGCCCAGCCAGGACATCCATGGTGGTGCCTTCGCGGGGACCTTCATCAGTGTCCACCACGGTCTCGGACTTGCGGGTCTTCACTGTGACCGGAACGATCTCGTCCTTGAACCGGCCGCCTGCAATGGCTGCCAACGCGAGCTCGTGCGAGCGGACAGCGAAAGCGTCTGCATCCTCGCGGGAGATGTTGTCCACGCGGCCCACTTCCTCCGCGGTTTCAGGCATGGAGTAGGTCATCTTGCCGTCACGGGAGAGCTCGCCCTTGGTGAAGAGCGGGTTGACGAAGCGCCAACCGATGGACGTATCGAAGATCTGGCCCGGCTTGGCGAATGCAGCGGTGGGCTTCTCCTGCACCCAGGGTGCCCGGCTCATGGATTCGACCCCACCGGCCACCACGATGTCCGCGGCGCCCGACTTGATCATCTGGCTCGCCATGATGATGGCGCTCAGGCCCGAGGCACAAAGCCTGTTAACCGTGATGCCCGGGATGTGGAGGGGAAGTCCCGCGAGGATGGTCGCCATGCGGGCTACGTTGCGGTTCTCCTCACCAGCGCCGTTGGCGTTGCCGAGGATTACCTCATCAATGGAGTCAGGATCGACGCCGGCACGCGCCACGGCCTCACGGACCACCAGCGCGGCGAGGTCGTCAGGACGGACGGAGGACAATGCCCCGCCGTAACGACCAACCGGCGTCCGTGCGCCGCCAACAAGAAAAGCCTCGACCATGAGAACATCCTTCGCGAAGTGAAAGGGACCGGCCAGGGAATAATATACCGACCGTTCGTTCTATAAAGATTACACGGCCTGCCGTCCGGGTCAACAGATGAAGCCATCTCCCCCGCAGCCCAGCCAGCGCCTTAGACCACCCGGATGCCCAAATGACCGGCCAACAGCGGGGCCATGAGACTCAACTGGTAATCGTCAATGACAACCCCGGCGAGCCCGGCCAATCCGTTGATACCTCGGAATTCGGAGCTCCGCAGATCCACGTCTTTGAGCTTGGCGCCGGTGACATCCAGGGTTCCAATAGTGCAGTTCTTCAACGACACCCGGGTCCCGGTGCAGCCGCCCAGATCGAGCTCGTTGATGATGCAGTCGGAAATCTGGACATCCATCAACTTGGAACCACGCAGGTTCACGTAGTCCAGCTTGCCGCCCTCGATCCGCACCGAACGCCACGTGCCCTCGTACAGCTCGGCTGATCCCCACCTCGGATTGCTGATCTCCACGTCCTGCCAGGAAGTCCGGGCCGCAGTGAAGACTGGCGCATAAGGCTCCGCAAGGATGCACTCCCGGAACGTGGCGCCGCGCAATTGGGCCTCGTTGAAGGAAACGCCTGTGAACTCACACTCAATGAAGTCAGCACCGCTCAGCTCCTCCCCATCCGCGGACACGCGGGTAAACCTGATGCCGTCGTACCGTTCGCCACGCTGGAAGTCCGGGGCGTCGTCGTCGCGCAGTTCTTCCAGGCGCACCGGCGAGATCTTGGGGGCTGCCACCTTTGCAGCCGCCATCAGAGGGATTCCGCCTTTGCAGCGATCTCGGCAAGGTCCTTGCTGAGGGCTTTTCGGGTGATGCTCATGCCTATCTTCCCGAACAAGGCCATGGCGACCTTGCTCACGAGCGTGGGTTTGAGGACGTCGGCGCCGAATGTCAGCGTAAGGTCAGTTCCGCCGTCGCGCTCTGCGAGGTTGAAGCGGGTGGTGTAGTCGGCGCCGCCCTGAAGTGCTTTGACCGTGGTACTGCGGGGCGGGTCCACCTCGTCTACCCACATCTCCACGGTTTCCTGCCTGCCCATCATGGTCCGTGTTTCCTTCCAGCGGGTGCCTTCCCCATAAGGACCCTCACTGAGCATCTGGATTGCATTGATGCCCGAAAGGGTGCCGGCCGAGCCCGGAATGTCCGAGAGGACCGCCCAAACTTTCTCCGGGCTGGCGTTGATGTGCTGCGTCAGGGTGGTGGTGTGATCCATACATCGAGCCTAGTCGGGGGCACTGACACTCCCAACTGACTGGCATTAGTGGTTGTTATAGGGCCCCATAACAACCACTAATGCCAGTCAGCTGCAGGCAGGCTACTAGAGCCTGTGGATAACCACTCACGTCCACCAAGGTTTTGCAAGCATGGAGAAATGCGTATCCCCAAGCAGTTGCCCGGTCGCTTTGAGTCGGCGCCATTCACTTGGCAGGAAGCGCTCGACGCCGGCATCTCCCGTCAGCGGTGGAGGCACCGCGGGTTCGACTCACCCAGCCGGGGAATCCGCAGCCCGGCCCCCGGGCACGAAACGGAGTTATCCATTACGGTCCGGCCTTACACAGTCATTACGCCCTTTTCCGCAGCCTCCCATGCCACGGCGTTCAGGCTCTGGGAGTTTCCGGGGTTCTTGCCCGGAAGCCACGAATCTGTCATCCACATTTCCCGTCCCGACACCATGGCAATCCCACGAAGGAAAGGAGTGGTGGGACATGTAGGGCAATTCTTCGAGGACGAAATCACCAACCACCAAGGCTTGCTCGTCACGAGCAGGGCAAGGACTTGGCTCGATTGCGCCCGGAAGATGAGCATCAACGAGATCACTGTGGTGGCCGATCACCTGCTCCGGTTGCCGAGGCCTGAATTCGAAGGGCGCAGCGATCCTTACTGCACGCGCGAGGATCTCGAAAGTATGCTTGACCGCCACAAAGGAACGCCAGGAATCCGGAAGGCTCGCTTGGCCCTGGAGCAGGCCCGCATCGGAGCTGATTCCGCGCCCGAAACCCGGCTTCGGCTGGCACTCGAGTGGGCTGGGCTGCCAGAAGCAGAAGTCAACAAGCCCACTGAACTGGGTGCCGGCGTCGTGCGTCAACCGGACCTCTCGTATCCCGAACAGCGCGTGGCCGTGGAATACGAAGGTGAGGGGCATTCCGATCCCGGCCAAATTGCCAGGGACATTGAGCGGGAAGAGGATTTCAGTCGCGCCGGGTGGGCACTGGTCCGCATCTCAAAGCGCCACATGGGAAACGATGCGAGCTCAGCGGTAGCCAAAGTCAGGAGCGCTCTCATCAATCGTGGATGGACACCCAAGTGACTGACATTAGTGGTTGTTCCAGGCGTTCAGAACAACCACTAATGCGAGCTAGTTGGTGAAGAGAGCGTTAGCTGAACAGCTCGCTCTTCGGCTCGTTGTTCTTGACCTTCTGCCAGCCAAGCCACAGGACCAGGGCGAAGAACGGGATGGTCGCCAGGGTCCAGAGACCCAGGGGGAAGACCTCGCCGGTTGCCTTATCGGTCATGGTGTCGAAGCCGATCAGTACGGTGATGGCCAGGAGCGCAATCAGGCCCAGCCAGCTGGTCCACGGCGAACCGGGCATCGGCAGGCTGGAGACGTTGCCACGCTTCTTCCGCAGGGCAATCTGACTCGCGAAAATGGAACCCCAAGTGAAGATCACGCCGATGGAGGCCGTGTTCAGCGCGAGGTCGAACGCGTGGGAGCCACCCAGCCAGATGTTGAGCAGGATGCCCACCAGATACACGCCGCCGATCGCGAGGATGGCCGCGTACGGCACGTGGCGGGAGGACATTTTGGTGAGCCACTGCGGGGCGTGGCCATTGTTGGCCATGGTCCGGAAGATGCGGCCGATCGAGTACAGGCCCGAGTTGCACGAGGACAGCGCGGCGGTGATGACGATCATGTTCATGACGTCGCCCATCCAGCCGAGGCCCATCTGGCCGAACACGGTAACGAACGGCGAGGTGCCCGCCTTGTACTGGTCCGACGGCAACAGCATCGCGAGGAGCATCACGGAACCGACATAGAAGACGATAATGCGGATGACGACGGCGCGGATCGCCTTGGGAACTTCGCGTTCCGGGTTCTGCATCTCACCAGCGGTAATACCAACGAGCTCGATGGCGTTGTAGGCAAAGATCACGGCGTTGAGGACCAGGATCATGACCAGGCCGCCCTTGGGGAACATGCCGCCGTCGTCGTGGAACAGGTTGCCCACCGAGGCGTGGCCGGTGCCCACCTGGGCGTTGGTGACAACCATGAAGGTGCCAACGGCCAGGAAGATCAGGATGGCGGCGACCTTGAGGCAGGAGGCCCAGAATTCGAACTCGCCGAACGCCTTGACGCTGAACAGGTTCACGGCCACCAGCAGCACCAGCGCTGCAATGGCGGAGAGTTCAACGGGAACGTTGGGGAAGAAGAACTGGAAGTACAGGCCGATTGCGATGAGCTCGGCAATGCCTGTCATGGCCCAGTTGATGAAGTACATCCAACCTGAAAGGAAGGCGCCCTTCTTGCCGAACAGTTCACCGGCGTAGCTCACGAACGAGCCCGACGTCTGGCGGTACATGATGAGTTCACCGAGGGCGCGCATCAGCAGGTAAGCGATGACGCCGGCGATTGCATAGGAGAAAATCAGGGCCGGGCCGGTGGAGGCCAAGCGGCCACCGGCGCCCATGAACAGGCCGACGCCGATCGCGCCACCCATGGCAATCATGGTGACGTGGCGCCGGCTCAGGGTCTTCTGGTATCCCTCAGCGCTGAGGGTTGAATCGACGGCGGTGGGTGTGGCCGTCGGGTTCTGGAGATCTGTGGGGGTACTTTGCGGCACAGCTGTTCCTTGTGGGTTGGGGTATTGCTGTAGGTGTTTACGCCCATGCCGGAACATGGGCACCTTTGCCACACAAAATTCGAGCTTTCCTCGCTGGAGGACCCCGAAGTGTGACAAAAAACGCAGAACGCCGAAGCTTCGCGCAACCCGTCTATCTTACGGGATTAACGGGAATGCCCGTGACGCAGGCAACAGCACCCTCCCCGAACACAGCAACCCGGGGTCACTTATGGCCCATGTTGGCCGCCCAAAGGGGCCATAAGTGACCTCGCGTTGCTTCAAGGAACGACGACGATGTTCATGGCCTCATCTGCGAAAACTTCGTACGTCCGCAGGGGCTTCGCTCCCGTGGTGGAACACCCGGTTTCCAGCTCAAACGAGTGCTGGTGGAGTGGGCACATCACCACACGCTGATCAATGGTTCCGTCCGCGAGGGGGCCTCCTTTGTGGGGGCACACCGCGGAGACAGCCCGCAAGGTCCCATCCCGTAGCCGGAATACCGCAACCTGCTCGCCGTCGATCCCGAACGCCCTCCCTTCGCCGAACGGAATTTGGTCCACCGGGCCTACGACGTGTGGAATCTTCATCGGACCGGCACCTGCGGCAGCACCGTCAAGGGCAGCGAGGTCCGGAATTGGCCAGGGGTGAGTGGATCATCGCGCTCACTCCACGGATCCACGTAGTTGTCCACGGATTCCTGCATCGCCTCATCCAAGCGGGCAGCGATGCCCTCGGAGTCATCCAGGATGACGCTGCGAAGATGCTCAATCCCTACCCGGGGAACAAACGCGTATGTCCGTTCCAGCCAGTTCGCGTTTTCCCGGTAGTACTGCATGAATCGGCCAGCCAGGAGCGTGACTTCCTCGGGCGTATCCACCGTGACCAGTAGATCGCCCTTACGGATGTGGGCGCCGGCCGCTCCCCCAATGTAGATCTCCCAGCGGCCGCCCTCCACCGCCACGACTCCAACGTCCTTCACCAAGGATTCTGCACAGTTCCTGGGACAACCGGAGACCGCGAGTTTCAGTTTTGCCGGCGACTCAATTCCCTGGAAGCGGGACTCCAGCGAAATGCCCAAACCAGTGGAATCACCCGTCCCAAAGCGGCAGTAGTCCTTCCCCACGCAGGTCTTCACAGTGCGGAAACTCTTGCCATAGGCGTAGCCGGACGGCATGTCCAGATCGGCCCAGACTGTGGGGAGGTCTTCCTTGGCAACGCCCAGCAGGTCAATGCGTTGCCCACCGGTCAGCTTGATCATGGGAATGTTGTGCTTCTCCGCGACGTCGGCGATCCTCCGGAGCTGCTGCACGGAGGTCACGCCGCCCTTCATCTGGGGTACCACGGAGAATGTCCCATCTCGCTGAATGTTGGCGTGCACACGGTCATTGATAAAGCGGGCGTCGCGCTCGTCGATGTACTTCTCTGCCAGCATCATCTTCATGAGCGAGGCCAGGCCCATCTTGGACTTGGCGTCCTCCACGCTGTCTGGAGCCAAGGCGGCGAAAACCTGCGAAACCGAGCGGAGCCCAAGCTCCCGGATCCGGGACATCAACGCAGCCTTGTCCAAGGGAATGCCAGGCACGTAGTAGCTCGCTGCGGGGTCTTCTTCTACGGCACCGTCGGCCGCCCACGCCACCACCTGCGTGACCAGCAACTTGCACGAACCACACCCCTTGCCGGCCCGGGTGGCGTCCATGGCGGCTGGCACCGAGCGGCACCCACCACGTACGGCCGAAACAAGTGCCCCTTTGGAGACTCCGTTGCAGTTGCAGACCTGCGCGTCATCCGCCAGCTCGGAAACACTCTCGTCTTCTCCTGGCGAACCGAGATCGAACATCAGCGAGATCCGCTCCTCCGGCAAGGGCAATCCCTGGTCAAAAGCCTGGGTCAAGTAGGCAACCTTGCGGCTGTCACCAACCAGGGTAGCGCCCACCATCTTGTTGTCCCGGATCACGATCGACTTGAACACACCCCGGCTCGGTTCCGAGAAAACAATGTGCTCATCTGTGTCCCGCTCCGGGCCCGGCAGGCCCATGGAAGCGACGTCGACGCCGGCCACCTTCAGTTTGGTGGCGGTCCGGGATCCAAGATAGACCGATGAACGATCCACGCCGGTGATCTGGTCTGCCAGAACGGCGGCCTGCTCCCACAAGGGAGCCACCAGCCCATAAACCTCGCCCCGGTGCTGAACGCACTCCCCCACGGCGTAAATGTCCTCTTCGTCCATGACCCGCAGGTGGTCGTCCACCACGATGGCCCGTTCCACAGCCAGTCCACTCACCACGGCGACATCTACGTTGGGCCGGATGCCTGCCGTCACAACCACCATGTCGCAGCCCAGCTCAGTGTCATCGCGAAGTCGCACTCCAGTGATCCGGTCCTTGCCCAGCACGGCGGTGGTCCGGCTTCCTGTATGGACCTCGATGCCCAGCGCCTGGACGCTTCGCCGCAGTATTGCGCCGCCGTCGGGCCCTAATTGCGCATTCATGAGGTGGCCTCCTGAGTGGACCACCGCCACGTCAAGGCCGTAGGCCTGCAACCCGCGGGCGGCTTCGAGCCCCAGCAATCCACCGCCAATCACGACGGCCCTGCGATGATGCTCGTACTGGGCGAACTGGACCATTTTGCGGGTGTCATCCATGGTCCGGAACGTGAAGACCCCGTGACGCACCGACCCGCTGGGGGTGTACAGGCCATCCATCGGCGGAAGGAATGAGTGGCTTCCGGTGGCGATGATCAGGGCGTCGTAAGGAACCACCCTGCCATCTGCCGCGAAGACGTGTTTGCTGTACTTATCTATGCGCTCCACCCGGACACCGGCGTGCAGGGTGATGTTGTTTTCCCGGTACCACGGCAGGGCGTTGAGGAAGATGTCCGCATCGCTTTCTTCGCCGGACAGCACGTGGCTGAGCATGATGCGGTTGTAATTTCCGTACGGCTCATCGCCGAACATGGTGATATCGAAAGCGTCCCCGCCGGCGCGTGCAAGGATTTCCTCAACAGTGCGGGCACCGGCCATGCCGTTGCCGATGACCACCAGCCGCCTGGCCATCAGTGCTCCACCATGCCCAGGTCCACCACCACGGAACCGCGGACGCCGGCCGGCGCCGCGATGAACAACTCGATCATCGAGCCGCCCTCGATATCTTCCACGACCCTCAACGGGACGTGCACGTCGCCTTTGGCCCCGATGGGGAAATACCGCATCGGGACGCCGTCGCGCATGAGGACAACTGCGATGAGTTCGGAGCTGGAGTTGCCACCGCGGAAGTAGAGCGTCTGGTTCACGACGCCGTCCGGGACAAAGTGCGCGAGCTCGCTATGGAGGGGAACCGGCTTTTCCATACCGATGCCGTCAAACGGGAAAATGCCTTGGAGGAAGAGGTTCTTGGAAATCACGGAAAGATCCTTTCGGCCGGCTTCCTTCCATGGTGCTCCACCGTTGTTTCGGGACGCTTGATGCCGTGTTTCCATATGCAGGACACAGCGTAACGATCCCTTTGCGAACAACTCACCCCGGCGGCAACGGCCTAGAGCAACTCGCCATCCTGCATTCCGTACCGGCCCCAGCTACCCACCGAACCGGCGGCGGTACAGCGATCGAACCACTCCCCCAGTGCGCGGTCGTGGCTCACAATGACCAGTGTCCCTGCGAAGTCTGCGAGCGCAGCCTCCAACTGTTCCACGAGCACCGGCGCAAGGTGGTTGGTGGGTTCATCCACAATCATGGTCTCGTAATTGCCCAGAAGCAGCCTGGCCAGGGCGAGGCGGCGTTGCTGCCCGGCCGAGAGGCTGCCCACGGGAACGTGAAATTCAGCAGGCCGAAACAAGCCAAGGCGAAGCAGCGCCTCGGCGTGTTCGTCGATGTTTCCGCCCAGTCCCGCGGCAAACGCCGGAAGCAGCCGGAGGCCGGGACGGGGCGGTACGTCGAGTTCCTGCTGCAGATACCCCACGGTGCCCTGAACAGCCAAGGTCCCGCTGGCGGGCTCAAGCGTTCCGGCGAGCACCGAGACCAGTGTTGATTTTCCTGCTCCGTTGGGACCGGTGATGAGGACCTTTTCCCCGGTTTCGACGCAAAGGTCAGTCGGCTTCAGGCGCCCCGGAACACTGATTCCGCGCGCTTCGATGGCCGATCCAGCGGTCTCCTCCACCTGAAGGTCAAGTTGCGCGGCGAGCTTGAGCGGCACGGGTGGCCGGTCAACAGGGTTCTCTTCGAGGCGGCGGAGGCGTTCCTGGGCATTGCGCACTTTGCTGGTGGCTGCGCGCTGCCAGGTGCCCTTTTTGAAGCCGGTTGCAAATTTGTCGTTGTCGCGCACCCGGCCGTAGCCCATGCCGCCTGAAACCGTGGCGGCCTGGAACCGCTCGGCGGCCATGGCGTCGAGCCATTCCTCGTATTGCTGCACCCAACGGGCTCGCTGGGCGGCTTTCTCGCGCAAGTAACCTTCGTAGCCGTTGCCATAGCGGTTGACGGACCGGCGTTCAGCATCGACTTCGATGACTGTGCTGGCTACCTTCCGCAGCAGGACACGGTCGTGCGAAACCACCACCACGGTCCCTCGATGCGCAGCCAACCTCGACTCCAGCCAGGCCGTGCCGTTGGTATCCAGGTGGTTGGTGGGCTCGTCAAGGAGCAGGGCCTCGGCAGGATCGGCCAGTAGACACGCGAGGGCCACGCGCTCCTGCTCGCCACCGGACAAGGATCCAAGCGTTCGACGCCGGTCCAGGCCTCCCAGCCCCAGCCGGTCAAGCGCTGCTTCCACCCGGGATTCGGCGGCATACCCCTCACGGAGTTGGTACTGGGTCTGCAGGCTTCCGTAGAGTTCCAGGGTTTCGGGGTCGGCATCCGCCAGGTCCTGCTCCAGTTCGGTGATGCTGGCCTCGAGCGCCCGCAACGCAGTTAGCGACGCATCGATGGCGTCCCCCACAGTCAGCGAGGCCGGAAGTCCGTGTGTCTGGGCGAGATAACCCACGCGGTAGCCGGCATTGCCTACCAAACCCGCCGTGCCGTCGTCGGGCGTTTCTACGCCGGCCAGCAGGCGGAGAAGGGTGGATTTTCCCGCCCCGTTTTCTCCGACAATGGCTACGTGTTCGCCGTGATCGATGGTGAGGTCAACGCCGTGGAAAAGTTCGCGGTCCCCATAGCCGTGGGAAACGCCGGAAAGGTGAAGGTGGTCAGTCAAGAGGTGTCCTCGCAAAGTCCGCAGTGAATGGCAGGAAACCGCCTGGGGTACTGCCGGAGTGGTCTACTGGGGATGCAGCCGGATGGAAGGGCTGCGCTCAAGACTTCATCGCTCCAGACTGCCCGGCGAATCCGGGCACGTCAAGTTTCGGGCTGGGGCCGAGTTTCAGGCCGCTGCGACCGCCCGCTTCCGCCGGGCCTTTGCCAGGCGCGTACCAATCAGTCCCTGCCGCGGGCTGAACAGATAGACGACGGCGAACACAGCACCTTGCGTGACCACCACCATGGCACCGGATGCGGTGTCCAGGTAGTAGCTGAGGTAGATGCCGGTCATGGAGCACACCACCGAGATGACAGGGGCGATCACCAGCATCCGGGAGAACCGGTCAGTCAGCAGGTAAGCGGTGGCACCGGGAATGATCAGCATGGCCACCACCAGCACCACGCCCACGGTCTGCAAAGCCACGACGGATGTCAGCGCCAGCAGGCCGAGCAGCAAGGCGCCAAGCCGCCGGGGCGACAAGCCAATGGCGTGGGCATGCGTGGGGTCGAACGCGTAGAGCGTGAGGTCCCTGCGCTTGAGGATCAGGATCGCGAAGGCAACCACGCCAAGGACCACAACCTGGATGAGGTCAGGGACGCTGACGCCCAGCAGGTTGCCGAAGATGATGTGGTTCAGGTCGGTCTGGCTCGGCGTCACGGAGATCAGCACCAGGCCCAGCGCGAAAAGTGACGTGAACACGATGCCGATGGCTGCGTCCTCCTTCACGCGGCTGGTGTTCCGCACGACGCCGATCAACGTCACCGCGATCAGGGCGAACACCAACGCACCAAGTGCGAACGGCGCACCAACAATGTAGGCGAGCACGACGCCGGGAAGCACCGCGTGCGATACGGCGTCGCCCATGAGGGACCAACCGATCAGAACGAGCCAGCAGCTAAGGACAGCACAAACGACGGCGGCAATTGCCGTGGTGGCGAGGGCGCGCACCATGAAGTCGTAGCTCAATGGTTCAAGCAGGAATTCCACGGCTTAGCCCCTGTTCATGACGTCGAGGCCGAATGCCATGGCCAGATTTTCAGGTTGCAGCACCACGTCCGGGCTGCCATGCATCAGCACCTTGCGCATGAGGAGCACGGCTTCGTCGCATAGCTGCGGGAGCGCGTGGAGGTCGTGGGTGGAGATGAGGATGGTGGCGCCGTCGGCAGCAAGTTCGCGCAACAGACGGGTAATAGTGGCTTCGGACCGCTTGTCCACTCCGGCGAAGGGTTCATCCAGCAGCATCATGGTGGCGCCTTGGGCGATGCCGCGGGCTACAAAGGCGCGTTTCTTCTGCCCGCCGGACAGCTGGCCGATTTGACGGTCGGCGAACTCGCCAAGCTCCACCCGTTCCAAGGCCTGTTCGACGGCGTCCCGGTCTACTTTCCGGGGCCGGCGGGTGAAACCGAGGTGCCCATAGCGGCCCATCATTACTACGTCCCGGACGGACAAGGGGAAGGCCCAGTCCACATCCTCGCTTTGCGGGACGTAACCGATGCCGGCTTCCTTGCGGGTCTTCATGGGCGGATGACCGTTGATGAGGACCTTGCCGGAATCGGGCTTCACCATTCCCATGATGGTCTTGAACAGGGTGGACTTGCCCGAGCCGTTCATGCCGACCAAACCGCAGATTCTGGAGTGGTCCAGGGTGAGGGATGCGGAGTCCAGCGCCAGCACTTCGCCATAGTGGACCGTGACATTCTCGACGACGATCGCGGGGCTGGTCATGACGCTCCTCCTGTCAGTGCGGTGGTGATGGTCTTCGCATCGTGGCGGATAAGGTCCAAATAGGTGGGAACAGGACCGTCTGCTTCTGATAGCGAGTCCACGTAGAGGACGCCGCCGAATGTAGCCCCGGTAGCACCGACGACTTGCCGCATGGGGGCGTCGGAGACGGTGGATTCGCAGAATACGGCCGGCACTTGGTTGTCCTTGACGAATTCGATGGCCCGCGCGATCTGCTGGGGCGTGGCCTGCTGCTCAGCGTTCACGGCCCAGATGTAGACCTCTTTGAGTCCGGCATCCCGGGCAAGGTAGGAGAACGCGCCTTCGCAGGTCACCAACGCCCGGTGCGCTTCCGGCAGAACGGAGAGCTTGGAGACCATCTCATCCTGGACGGTCTGCAGTTTGGCGTTGTAGGCCTTGGCATTGGCTTCAAACTCGCTGGCGTGGGACGGGTCCAGCTTGGCGAAAGCCTTGGCCATGTTGTTGGCGTAGATCTGGACGTTGCTGGGGGACATCCATGCGTGCGGGTTCGGCTTGCCCTGGTAGGAGTCTTCTGCGATGGGCATGACCTTCACGCCGTCGCTCACCACGGCGTGGGGTACATCGAGCCCTTCCACGAATTGGGAGAACCATGCTTCAAGGTTCAGACCGTTATCCAGGATGAGGTTGGCCTGGGCAGCCTTGCGAATGTCCCCGGGAGTGGGCTCATAGCCGTGGATTTCGGCCCCGGCTTTGGTGATGGATTCCACGCGGAGCTTGTCACCTGCGACGTTTTTGGCGACATCGGCCAACACGGTAAACGTGGTCAGGACAACGGGCTTGTCATCACCTCCGGCAGGGGAATTCCCTCCGCAGGCGGACACCCCGAGCACCAGAACGGATGCGGTCAGTAAGGCAGCGAATCGGCGGACAACTTTGGCGCGCCGAAACGGAAAGTTAGGCATACCGAAAATTGTAGCGAAGCGGGGGCCACCCAGCAAAGATACTCTGGTCATATGGGCACCATTTCGACGCAGGCGAGGCTTTACCGGTTCAATGCCCTGGACGCCGTGGCCGTCGCCGCCTACCTGGGGTTCACGATCTACTTCACGTTTGCGGGCGACTCCGTGGAGCGAACGATGCTCCAGCTTTTTTCTGACCCTGCCACAGCCTCCTATGCAGTAAACGCGGTCTTCTATGCCGCCGTCGGGGTCTTTGCCTTGGCATCCGCCTGGCGCATAGTTGGCCGCGACGTCAAGATCCTGGGCACCCGCCCTTGGTTCACTCTTGGCATGGTCCCCCTTGCGGTGGTGGTCATGCTGATCGTCACGGCACTCCTGGTTGCGGCGCTTGGTACGGCCCAGACTTCCGAAAACCAGTTGGGCATCCAAGGCCTCCTTCAGCGTGTGCCGGCCTGGCTCATGGTGCCGCTGCTGGTGGTCCTGGGGCCGTTCGTAGAGGAGTACTTGTTCCGGCACCTGCTGATCGGCAAGTTGTCGCAGTACGTGAACATCTGGATCTGCTGTGCCGTTTCGGTGGGAGTTTTCGCGTCGATCCATGTTGTGGGCAGGGAAGGGCTGGCGTTGTCAGCCCTTGCGCCTTATCTCGGCATGGCCCTTGTGCTGGTGGCGGTCTATGTGTGGACGGGAAAGAACCTGATGTTCTCCTACTTCGTCCATGCGGCCAAGAACCTCCTGGCCGTGGTTCTCATTTATGCGATCCCGCCGGACTTCCTCCCCCACTAGGGCCGCGAGTTCTGCATCCGCCAAGGCCATTACTAGACTCGGACTGTGAACAACCAACTCCCTGCCAAGGTTTCCGACATCTTTGACCCCTCGCGCTGGCGTACCGTTTCCGGCTTCGACGACTTCAAGGACATGACGTACCACCGGCAGGTTGAGCGTTCCACGGACGGCACGGTCAAGGACCTCCCCACTGTCCGCATCGCCTTCAACCGCCCCGAGGTGCGCAACGCGTTCCGTCCGGGCACCGTGGACGAGCTGTACCGGGCCATGGACCACGCCCGCATGTCTCCTGACGTCGCCACCGTGCTGCTCACGGGCAACGGACCCTCGGAAAAGGACGGCGGGCACTCGTTCTGTTCGGGAGGCGACCAGCGGATCCGCGGCCGGGACGGCTACCGCTACGCCGAAGGTGATACCCAGGAAACCATCGATCCCGCCCGCGCAGGCCGCCTTCACATCCTGGAAGTCCAGCGCCTGATGCGGACCATGCCCAAGGTGGTCATCGCCGTGGTCAATGGCTGGGCAGCCGGCGGCGGGCATTCCCTCCACGTGGTCAGCGACCTCACCATCGCCTCGCGCGAACATGGCAAGTTCAAGCAGACTGACGCCACGGTGGGAAGCTTCGACGCCGGATACGGCTCTGCGCTGCTGGCCCGCCAGATAGGGCAGAAAGCCGCGCGGGAGATCTTCTTCCTGGCCCGCGAATACTCGGCTGAGGACATGGTCCGGATGGGAGCCGTGAACGAGGCCGTGGACCACGCGCGGTTGGAGGAAGTCGCACTGGAGTACGCGGCTGATATCGCCCGCCAGTCCCCCCAAGCCATCCGCATGCTGAAATTCGCCTTCAACCTGGCCGACGACGGCCTTGCCGGTCAGCAGGTCTTCGCCGGTGAAGCCACGCGGCTGGCCTACATGACGGACGAGGCCGTGGAGGGCAAGGAAGCCTTCCTCCAGAAACGCGACCCCGACTGGTCCAACTTCCCCTACTACTTCTAGGACTCCCCTGTGGACATCGATCCCGTACTCAAAGCGCTGGCCGCTGCCCTGCATGGCGAGGGTCCCGCCGTCGAAATTGTGGTTCACGAGGACGGCCAGCCGGAAGCCATTCCGGTAGAGACCGGCGTGGAAGAGGCCGCAGTGGTGGTCCGGACCTCAGGCTCCACCGGGACGCCAAAGGCCACCGTCCTTACTGTGGATGCCCTGGCGGCGTCCTCTGTGGCCACGGCCATGGCATTGCGCGGCGAAGGCCAATGGCTGCTGGCGCTCCCCCTACAGTTTGTGGCCGGCGTCCAGGTCCTGGTTCGCTCCCTCTACGCCGGGACGCGGCCCTGGGTGATGGATCAGTCGAACGGCTTCACGCCTGAGGCCTTCACCGCTGCCGCCGAGGAACTGACGGACAAGATCCGCTTCACGTCGCTGGTACCTACCCAGCTGCAGCGGCTCCTGGACACCCCCGCGCCGGAAACCCTTGCCGTGCTGCGCCGCTTCAATGCCATCCTGCTGGGCGGCGCACCGGCGTCGGCTGAGCTGCTGGCAAACGCCCACGCGGAAGGGCTCCACGTGGTCACCACCTACGGCTCAGCCGAGACGTGCGGCGGGTGCGTGTACGACGGCGAGCCGCTGGACGGCGTCGAGGTCCGCATTGGCGATGGTGAGCTGGAAGGCCGCATCCTGCTAGGTGGCGAGACGGTGGCGGCAGGCTACCTTGACGCGCCGCGCGCCACGAAGGCCGCGTTCTTCGAGGAGGACGGCATGCGCTGGTACGTCACCGGCGACCTCGGCGAAGTTACCGGCGACGGCAAGCTCACCGTCCTGGGCCGTGCCGACGACGTCATCATCACCGGCGGCGTCAAAGCCTCCGCCGCGTACATCCAAAGCAAGCTGGAAGAGCTCGACGGCGTCAGCGCGGTTTTCGTCGCGGGTGTCCCGTCGCGTGAATGGGGCCAGGCCGTTGCAGCCTACGTGGCCATGACCGATCCATCGCCGGAAGGCCTGAAGGGGTTCACGGCCCGCCGCGAAGCAGTGTTAGGGGTCTTGGCACCCAAGACCGTAATTGCCGACAAGGAATTGCCGATGCTGCCCAACGGAAAACCGGACAGGCTGGCCATGATCGACCAGCTATCCGCCGCGCATCAGGGACAATAGAGAGGTTCTGTCCTCATGACTCCGACTAAAGATCAACGCGAAACACACGAGGTACTGCACGTGGCGACAGCTGCACAATGGATTCAAGGAGCCCGGCTCCGCACACTGCCCGCGGCAATCGCGCCGGTACTGATCGGTTCGGCAGCGGCGTTTGAGCTCCATGCTTTCCGGCTGCCGAATGCGATCCTTGCGGCGCTCGTGGCGCTCCTTCTCCAAGTCGGCGTCAATTACGCCAATGACTACTCGGACGGCATCCGTGGGACCGACGAGGACCGGGTGGGGCCGCTGCGCCTGGTTGGTTCCGGACTCGCCAAGCCGGAGCAAGTGAAATGGGCGGCGTTCGGATTGTTCGGCGCCGCCATGGTGTGCGGGCTGATCCTGGTCATCATCACCCAAACCTGGTGGCTGATCCTGGTGGGCCTTGGTTGCGTCCTGGCAGCCTGGGGCTACACGGGCGGCAAGAATCCTTACGGCTACCTTGGCCTGGGCGACGTCTTCGTCTTCGTGTTCTTCGGGCTGGTGGCAACGCTTGGCACCACGTACACCCAAGCCGGGCAGGTCAGCCTTGCTGCCGTCATTGGCGCGATCGGTACGGGGCTCATCGCCTGCGCCCTGCTCATGGCCAACAACGTCCGGGACATTCCCACGGACACGGCGGCCGGGAAACGCACTTTGGCCGTGCGTCTTGGAGACAGGCATGCCCGCGAGAGCTACGTGTTGATGCTAGCCGTCGCCATCCTGCTGGTGATTGTGCTGGCGCCCACCAAGCCGTGGATGTTGATCGTTCTCCTGCTGATCCCCGCCTGCCTGATGCCCGCTTGGCTCATGGTGAACGGCAAGAAGCGCAAGAGCCTCATTCCCGTGCTCAAGCAGACCGGCCTGATCAACCTCGGCTACAGCCTGCTGTTCTCGCTCGGCCTGATCCTGAGTCGCGGCTTCTAGGTTTCCCTATTTGGAGCCCGGGCGTTTGTCGTTGTTGACGGCGATGTCCGGGTTCTGCTCCACGAGGCTATCCTCTGCCTCGGCGTCCTCAACCTCGCCAGCGGTGCGGATGGGCTTGGCCCGGCCGGAAAAGCGTTCCCGCATGGCCGCAGTGGCGGCGTCGCGCTGTTTCTGGAAGAAGAGGTAACTGATGGCGAACGCGATCAGCCCCGCGAAGACCACCGCCAGGATCCAGCCCACCTGCAAAAGGGCGAACAGGATGAACAGCGGCACGAACAGCGCCAAACGGATGAGGGAATACTTCAGGAAAGCCACTATCCAAGTTTAGCCGCCCGGATGGTTGCACTCTGATCACGGCCGGAACCGGGCGTCCAGTGATTGCCTTCCGGCGACTAGACTTGGTGCATGCTCCGGGTTGTTGGCGTCGTCGTCGTCCTTGTTATCTTCGTCTACGCCCTCGTGGACGTGATACGTACCGATGGCAGGTACACACGCGGCATCTCCAAGCCCGCCTGGATCGTGGTCATGGTCCTCCTGCCGCTCCTGGGTGCCGTTCTCTGGTTCATCTTCGGCCGCCCCTACGGCAAGCCTTCGGCGCAGCCCATCCGCCGACACCCCACCGCCCCCGATGACGATCCCGAGTTCCTTCGCAACCTCGAAACCCGCCGCCGGAACACCGCTGAAGAAGAGCGCCTCAAGAAGCTCAAGGCAGAGCTCGAAGCCAAAGAGCGGAAGCTCAAAAGTGCTGATGGCGCGGAGGGCAGCCAGGGTAACAAAGCCCCCGGGTACAAGTCCGGCGATGCCAAACGCGGCGAGCCCGATACGCATGGCACCGACGAACTGAAGTAGGGAACATGGCCCAGCAAGCTGAAGGATCGCGGCAGTCCTCTACTACCGCGTCACCCATCGGTGGGCCACCCACTACTACACAACCGCCCGTTGACGCCGTCCTGCGTCCACCAGGCCCAGCACTGCTGTCCAGATCGTTGTGGGCGGCGAGCTTCGTCGCAGGAATCGCGGTAGTCGTCATAAGTTTCCTTGCCCGCGACTCGCACTTCGATCGTCTGAAGGGCGTTATCGCAGGCAAGCTCCCCGATGGCGACGCGCCGGCAATCGAGGGTGCCACCGGCGTCGTGTTCCTGGGAAGCCTGGCCATGCTTGCGCTGGTGGTCGCGATGGAAGCGGTCCTGCTGGCTGTGGCCTTCAAACGCCGCAGCTGGGCGCGCTGGCTGCTGGCACCGATGATCCTCCTGCACGCCGTGGTCACCGTCATCACTGCAAGTTACGTCGTAGCCCCGGGAGGCGACGGCGTGCTGTCCACAGTGCTGCTTGCCGTGCAGTACGTGTTAGCCGCAGCAGGCTTGATCCTGTTGTTCCTGCCCTCCACCACGGCGTGGCTGATGAGCGGACGCCGGCGCGCGACGGAAATCTAACCGCGCCCGCTGCAGCTAAACGCCAGCGAGCCGGTCCACGTCGAAAGAGGTCTGCTCAGAGCCCGGAGTATGAGTGCAGGCCGTTGAAAACGGTGTTCACGAGTGTGAAGTTGATGATCACGCATGCGTAACCAACGATCGACAACCACGCTGCGCGGGTACCCGTCCAACCACGGGTAGCGCGGGCGTGAAGATAGCCGGCGTAGACCACCCAAATAACGAACGTCCACACTTCCTTGGGGTCCCAGCCCCAGAACCTGCCCCAGGCCTTCTCAGCCCAGATGGCACCGAACATGAGGGTGAATGTCCAGCCGATGAAAGCGATCGCGTTGATGCGGTAGGACAGGTTTTCCAGGCTCAGTGCGTTCGGAACCACCCGCATGAAGCCGAGATTGTCCGCGCGGCCGGCAGCCAGGTTCTTCTGCCGGTACGACTGGACCAGCTGCAGCGCTGACATGGCGAATGTCAAAGTAAACAAGGCCGAGGACAGCACGGCGATGGAGACGTGGATGATCAGCCAGTAACTCTGGAGGGCCGGTACCAGGTGGCCCACCGGCGTCCAAAACGATACCGAGGCGGCCACCAGCATGATGATGGCCAGGCCGATGACGAACGTACCCAGGAACCGCAGGTCACGGCGGATGAGCACGATGAGGAAGACCGCCACAGCGACGAACGCACCGGTGGTGAGGAACTCGTACATGTTGCCCCACGGCACGCGGCCTGCGCCCAGTGCACGGGTCACAACGCCCGCACCATGAATGAGCACGCCCAGCACTGTGAGTGCCACAGCCACGCGGGCAGGCACGCGGCGTTCAGCGGAGTACTTCATGTCGCCGGCCGCGGTGCCACCCTCAACGGTGAGGCCCGACGTCGGACGCTCGGCCCGGCCAGCCGGCCCACCGGCGTCGGGCCCTCCCAGGCTTCCGTTGGCACGACCAGCCGCCACGGCTACCTTCTCTACAGGAGAGCTGGCAGCAGCCTTCTCGTCGATTACGCGCAGTGCCTTGCTGCTCTTGGCCAGGTCCCAGGCAAAAGCGATGAACGCCACGGTGTACGTGCCGGCGGCCAGCAGCATGAACAGCTCGCTGTACTGGCCCAGGGTTTCGTTGATGACGGGCATTACTGGTCCTTCGAGGTTGGGGAAGAGACTGCGGGGGTTGTTGCCGGCTTATCGGATTCAGTGGAGATCTGCCATTCCCGGGCAAAGAGTTCGCGGAGGGCTGCTGCTTCGCCCGCGAGCCGGTGGTCTTCGCCTCGGGCCAGCAGGCCGTATTCCACCATGGTGCGGCCGTCGTGGTGGGTTCCGGTGCGGACCCATACACGGCGGCGGTTGACGTAGAGCGAGGTGACCAGGCCAGCAACGGCGAGCAGGCCGAAGATCAACGCGTACAGCTGGCCAGGGTTGTGGTGGACGTCCATGCCAATGTACTTCTTGACGCCGTCGAAGGTGATGCTGCCTTTGCCGTCCGGCAATGTCTTCGTCATCCCTGGTGCCAGCGTGATTCCGCCGGCTTCAAGCTTTCGGCCATTGAGCTGTTGGAGGTCCCTGACGTCCAGCTCGAACACGTTCTGGGGCACGCCCTTGTCCAGGCCAAGGTCACCATAGTAGGAGTCCAGGCTCAACTGTGGGTTGAAGAGTTCGGGACTTGCGCTGAAGGAAATGCCGTTCTCGGATTTGAAGGCCGTGGGCAGGAAGAAGCCTTGGAATGCCAACTGGTCCGGTTTGCCGTCCGGCACCTTGATGACCACGGACGAGTAATAGTTATCGCCCTGGACCTTGGCCGTGACCGGACCCTGGAAAGCAATGTTGCCCTCGCCGTCGCGGACAGTCACCACGGGCGCGTAGCCGTTTCCGGTGAGGTAGAGGCTGGTGCCGCCCAGCGTAATGGGATCGTTGACCTTGAGGATTTCCTTCTTCGCCGGCGAATCCGGATTTTCCTTGGTGGTGACCTCAGCGGTGTAGTCGATGGGCTGGCCGATCTTCTTCGGCGATTCGCGATCGAAGGTGGCCTCAAACTTGTCCAACTGAATGGAGTAAGGCTGGAGCCAGCTGCTCTGGAAGTTGGTGCCTGGCGTGAATTGGTCGTAGCCCACCAAAGTATTGACGAACGTCTCACCTTCCACCAGGATCCGCTGGCCGCTGTATCCGAACAGGCCGCCGATAGCCACGGAAACCAACACGCCGATCAGCGAAGTGTGGAAGACCAGGTTGCCGACTTCCTTCAGGAAGCCGCGCTCCGCACCCAAGGACGGGAGATCGCCGTCGACGCCCCTGACTTCCACGCGGTAGCCGCGCCTTTTGAGCAGTCCAGCGGCATCGTTGATAGCCTTCGACGCCGGGATCCCGGCGTCGGCGGACAGCGCCAGGGTGCCGTACTCCGGCAGGCGCGAAAGGCGCTTGGGCGTCCGCGGGGGCTGCGACTTCATCGCTTTGTAGTGGGCAATGGCCCGCGGGGTGACGCAGCCGATCAGGGAGATGAACAGCAGGATGTAAATGGCCGAGAACCAGGCCGACGAGTAGACGTCATAGAGCTGCAGGGCGTCAAGTAGCTGGCCGTAGGACGGGTTGTCCTTGATGTACTGGGTGACAACTGCAGGGTTCGCGGGGCGTTGTGGGAACAGGGACCCCGGCACCGCGCCCACAGCCAACAGGAGCAGCAGGAACAACGCCGTCCGCATGCTCGTCAACTGGGTCCAGGCCCACCGAAGCATGCCCAGGATGCCCAGGGAGGGCAGCGCGGCCTCGGACTTGGCCTGCTGGAGTTTTCCTTCCGCTGTATTCGTGTTCGTGCTTTCAGCGGCTGGTGACTTCTTCTTGGCTTTCACGGACTCGCTCATCAGATTGGCAACTTCACATCGGTCTGGAACCAGTACTGCAACTCGGTCACCCAGGTTCCCCACACGCCGGTGGCCATCAGGATGCCGAGCAAAATCAGGATGCCTCCGCCAAACCGCTGGATCGCCAGGCGGTGCGTCCGAAAGAAGGACATGACGCCCATGCCCCGCCGGACGGCAAGGGCGATCAGGAGGAACGGGATACCCAGGCCAAGGCTGTAAACGAAGGCCAATAGCGCACCCTTTGCCGCCGACGATCCGCCGGACAAGCTCAGCAACTGTACCGCGGAGTATGTGGGCCCGATACATGGAGCCCAACCCAGGCCGAACGTCAGTCCCAGGAGCGGCGCGCCCCACAGGCCGGCCGGAGGCTTGGCATGGATTTTGGCGTCGCGCTGCAGCCAACCAAAGCCGCCCATAAAGACGATGCCCATGAGGATGACCAGAATGCCCAGCACTTGGGTGATCCAGGCGTTCTGCGGTCCTGTCAGGAGGGTCCCGAGTTGGCCAAACGCACCGCCCAGGAGGACGAAGATCACCGAGAAGCCCAGCACGAACAGTCCAATACCTGCCAGCATGCGGCCGCGCCGCTGCTTTTGGAGGTCGACGCCGGTCAGTCCCGTGACGTAGCCAAGGTAACCCGGGACGAGCGGCAGCACGCACGGCGAAAGGAACGAGACGAGTCCGGCCAGCAGCGCAACCGGCACGGCAAGCAGCAGTGATCCGTTCAGGATCGTCTCGGCGAAGGGACTGTTCATGGGTACTACTCAGCCACTGCGGACGTAATGAGGGCCTTCAAAGTGCTCTTCTCAATTTCGCCGAGGACGCGGGAGGCAACTTTGCCCTCCTTGTCCAGGACCAATGTTGTGGGCACCGCACCCGGAGGCACGATTCCGGACACAGACAGGAGCACGGCCCCGTCTTTGTCGTTGAAGCTCGGGTAGGTGAGGTTGAAGGTCTTGTCAAAGGCCTCCGCGGTGGCTTTCTCGTCACGCAGGTTTACCCCGAAGAATTGAACGCCTTGGTCCTTGAAGTCCTGGTGCAGGGCTTCAAGCTGGGGAGCTTCAACGCGGCAGGGTGCACAGGCGGCGAACCAGAAGTTCAACACCGTGACTTTGCCCTTGAGGTCTTCGGGCTTGATCGTACTTCCGTTGAAGAGTGTGCCCTTGAGCGCCACGGGGGCAGCGCGGTCCGCTTTGGCGAACTCGGTGACGGAACCGTCACCGGCCACGTAGTTCTTGTTGTCGCCTTTTCGGGCTTGCTCTGCGAGGGAGTCCTTCTGGGCACAGGCTGACAGGCCCATGGTAAGTCCTGCCAACAGGACCCCACCGGCTGTCAGCACGCCACGGCGCGAAAGGTTGTTGTCCATGTGCCTACGCCCCCGGGGTGCTTGCTGCACCGGGAAGGAGCACCGCAGCAGGTTCGCTGTATTCGACCCGCACAATCTT
The DNA here is from genome assembly GCA_050627125.1 of Arthrobacter sp. 21a14. Classification (GTDB taxonomy): domain Bacteria; phylum Actinomycetota; class Actinomycetes; order Actinomycetales; family Micrococcaceae; genus Arthrobacter. The sequence goes on from CP192487.1 coordinate 4,888,016, forward strand.
GCCGGAATCGTCCAGGGTCAGGGATGTCAGGGAGGTCAAGGTGCATTCACGCTTACGGGGATCGTGCGCCAGCCGGCGGCCCTCGGCGGACAGGCGGGTGGACCAGATGGGAAGCTGATGGCTGACAAGGATCGCCTCAGCGCCGTCGCCACCCAGTTCGATCGCCTTGACGCGTGCGTCTTCAACGGCAGCCAGGACCCGGGCGGCTTGTTCTTTATAGGGCTCGCCCCAGGACGGGCGCAGGGGGTTCCGGAAATAGAGCCAGTGCTTGGGCTTCAGGAATTCGTTGCGCGTGGGGTGGAGTCCCTCGAAGTGGTTTTCCGCTTCGATGATCCTGGGGTCTGTATTGATCTCGAGATGGAGCGCCTCGGCAGTGGGCATCGCCGTTTCCTGGGCACGCGTGAGCGGCGAGGCGACCAAGTGGACAATCCTGGCACCCTCGCTTGCGCGGACGGCAAAGTGCTCAGCCAGCATGCGCGCCATCTCCCGGCCCCGCTCGGAGAGATGGAATTCAGGCAGCCGGCCATAGAGGACGCCATCGGGATTGTGGACCTCGCCATGGCGAAGCAGATGGACAGTTGCTTGGGGCATGTTTACCAGTTTCTCAAAGAAGCGGGGCGATCCGAAATCTTCTACCGCTAGTAGAACTCAAAGTTTTCTCAAAATGTTCCGTGGAGTTGGAATAAAAGATGCATATGCATGTTTATACTAGACACGAAGCTCGGTTGACGTTTCAAGTAAAAGCATCAACCAATCGACCGGGCAAGCAAGCGGTACTTTCCACTACATACAGGAGCAACATCATGATGACCCTTCCCGCCAACGTCACCACCGGCATCTGGACCCTCGACGCTTCCCACAGCGAGATCGGCTTCACCGTCCGCCACGCAGGTATCAGCAAGGTCCGCGGCGTGTTCAAGGACGCCGACGCCACCCTCGAAGTTGGCGAGACGCTGACCGACTCGAAGGTCAACGCCACTATCCGGACGGCCAGCTTTGACTCCGGCGACGTCAACCGCGACGGCCACGTCAAGGGCGAGGACTTCTTCGATGTGGAGAAGCACCCGGAGATCACGTTCGTATCCCGCCACGTCAAGGCAAACGGCGACGGCTTCGATCTTGTGGGCGATCTCACCATCAAGGGAGTCACCAAGGAAGTTTCCATCGAAACCGAATTCAACGGCGTCGCAGTGGATCCCTTCGGCAACACCCGTGCAGGCGTCTCCGGCGAAACCACCATCAGCCGCAAGGACTTCGGCCTGACCTGGAACGCCGTGCTTGAGGCCGGCGGAGTCCTTGTCAGCGACAAGGTTGTCATCAACCTGGAACTCGCGTTCATCGCACCTGCAGCTGCCTAAATCCAGAGCAACTTGCACGGGAGTTTGTACGACAGTCCCGAGTAAACGGCGCCCCGACACAGTTCCGCTGTGGGGGCGCCGTTTCGCGTACTCGGAAGTCACCCTGCGATTATTCGGCAAACAGCCTGTAGTTAGCTGCGAAGTAGCTCCGAATTTCCTATGCATCCTTCAACCTGCGGTCTAAAGTGATGCCATGAGTAACCCAGATGAAGCACCAGAGCCTCAGCAGCCCGGCGCCCAGCCTCCGCAGCCCGGCAACGTTCCTCCTGCGGGTTACCAACCGCCGCAGGGCTACCAACCACCCCAGGGCTACCAGCCGCCGTCGCAACCTGGCCAGTATTCGCAACAGGGCCAGCCGGCACAACCAGCGCAGCCAGGACAGCCAGGTGGTTTCCACTTCGAAATGCCCACCGATGGACCCCGAAACTTCAATGACGTCCTTCCGCAAGGTGGTTTCTCGGGCCTCTTCAAGACCATGGGCCTGCCCACCGAGCTCAAGGTGTCCTACTTCATTTGGGTCATCTCGGGACTCCTGGGCCTCCTCTTTGGCCTCATCGGGCTTTTCGCCATCATCGCAGCGTTCGCTTTCATGCCGGGAGTTGCCGCACTCCTCCTGGTTCTCCTGATCATCAGCCTGGCTGTTGCAGCCGCCCAAATAGTCCTCGCCATGAAGATGAAGGAAGGCAAGGAATGGGCACGCCTTGCCCTCACTGTCCTCGCCGCGGTTTCGCTGTTGCTCGCCATCTTTGGCTCCATCAACGCCGGCGGACCCGGTGCGGGCCTGGGTGGCAACTGGTTTGGTTTCCTGGTCAGCGCAGTGGCCGTTGTGCTGATGTGGTTGCCGAACTCGCAGCTGTGGTTCAAGGCAGTAAAGGGCGCCGTCTAACCCGACTGAAGTATCGCCGTCGGGCTCTCATCCAAGCCGCCCTGACAGGTGCACGAGGCCGTGGTGGTCCATCGGACCACCACGGCCTTCATCATGAAGGCGTACGCCATGGTGATGATTTCATCGGAAGCAGGAAATTCCTGCGTGTGATCATCCGCAGCACCGGACCCCGGAGGTACGGTGGAAGCAGAACCAGGCTGGGGGCAGGGTCTTTTTGCTGATCCCGGCAGCCGTACCAGCAGTCGAACACAAGCAAAGGAATGCCATGAGCAACCCTCCATACCCGCCGTCCAACGCGGGGGACGCCAATCCGGGCGACGCCAACACCGGCGATGCCAACAAGGGCGACGCCACCAAGCCTGAGCAGCCGGGCCAGCCATCCACGCCGCAGTACGGCCAGCAGACACCGCAGTATGGTCAGCAGACTCCCCAATATGGTCAGCAGCCGAGCGCTCCACAGTACGGTCAGCAGTCCCCGGCTGCACCCCAATATGGTCAGCCCCCGGCTCCCCAGTATGGCCAGCAAACCCCGCAGTACGGTCAGCAGACGCCACAGTATGGTCAGCAGGCTCCCCAATTTGGTCAGCAGTCGCCGTACGGCCAGCAGCCATCTCCCTACGGTCAGCAGGCTCCGCAATATGGCCAGGACACCAACTGGCCCAGCCAGCAGCCAGGTCCCACCACGGTTCCGCAGCTGGTCAACATCTCCTTCTGGATGATCATCGCAGCGGGCATCCTGTCCGCCATCAGCTCGCTGATCCTGGCCACCACCGGTTCCGATGCCTTCATCAACTCGATGATCCAGCAGGCTGCACAGCAGGGCACTGAATTCCCGGAAGGCTCCCTGGAAGGCATGCGTGGCGGTATTGTCGTTGCCGCGATCATTGGGGCCATCGTGTCCCTGGGCCTCTACGCATTGGTTGCATTCCCGGTCCGCAAGGGCAAGAACTGGGCCAGGATCCTGGGCACCGTCTTCGCGGCGATCTCTGTCCTTGGCCTCGCCGGACTGTTCCAGTTCGGTGCCACGTACGGCATCCTGCAGCTCTTGGTGATCCTGCTGGGAGTTGCCGCAATCGTTCTGTTGTACCTGCCGGCGTCGGCTCCGTACTTCCGCAAGCCGCAGCCTTTCGGCAACCCTTACCAGAACCCTTACGGCCGCTAAGCCAACAAGCTTCTTGTAGTAACGTCAGCGGGCGCGGACCCGGTCAGGCTAGACAGCCTGACCCGGTGTTTGCGCCCGTTGTGCGTGGTACGCCAGGATCTGCAGCTCGGTGGCCATGTCCACCTTGCGGAGGTTCACGTGCGGCGGAACCTGCAGGAGAACCGGAGCAAAACTCAGGATGCTCCGGATTCCGGCAGCGATGACGCGATCACAGACTGCCTGCGCCACTGTGGCGGGCAAAGCCAGCACCACCATGTTGGTGTGGGTGCGCTCCAGGACACGTTCAAGTTCTGCTGAATCGCTGACCCGCAACCAACCCACCTCGTTGCCGATCACCATGGGGTCTGCGTCGAAAATAGCCACGACGTCGAAGCCCCGGGACTCGAAGCCGCCGTACCGCGCCAGCGCCTTGCCGAGGTTACCGGCACCGACGATTGCGACCTTCCAGTCGTGCGTCAGGCCAAGGGCTGCGGCAATGTGACGGCTCAGGTACTGGACTTCATAGCCCACCCCGCGGGTTCCGTACGAGCCGACGTAGGAAAGGTCCTTGCGAAGCGTGGAGGAACTGACGCCTGAAGCCTCGGCCAACGCGTCCGATGACACACGTTCCACGCCTTCTGCCAGGAGCGAGTTGAGCGCGCGCAAATAGAGAGTCATCCGGGCCACAGCCGCGGGCGGGATCTGCTTGGCGGCAGGTTCGTTGTCCCCGCTTGTTGCCCCCGGGGACGGTTCCAGCGCAGTCACGGTTTTCTCCATTGCGTCGCTTGTTGTTCCACTCTATGGCCCTTGGCCGGACTCAACAAAAGCCGGTACTTCCGGGTAACAAAGTCCCCTGATCCTTAGCCTTCAAGGACTCTTTTCAAAGTACGGGTCAAGCGCTGCTCGTCGATCTTCCAAAAATCGCGCTGGACCCCATCCACCAGCACCACGGGAATTTCCTCCGCGTAACGCTCCTGAAGCTCGGCGTTACCGTCGATTGCCTGCTCGGTCCACTGGACGCCCAGTGCCGAGGTAACGCGTTCGACGGCGGCACGCGCCTCCGTGCACAGGTGGCAGTCAGCTTTGGTGAGGAGAACAACGTCGGGAATAGCCATGACACAACGGTAACCGCCCCAACCCTCTCTCACATCCACCCCCCAAACCCCCAACGCTCTCTCACATCCTGACCGCTTTCCCCCAACGCTCTCTCACATCCACCGCGCTTTCCCCCAGCCCTCTCTCACATCCCGCAGGGCAGCCCCCACCGTGCGCCCTCAACGCCGGGGCCCGGCGATTGACTAGACTCAAGGCATGCCCGACGAGAAGAACGCCGCTGTGGTCGCCGACGCCAAGGTGCCACAGCACACCGGCGAAGCCGCTTTCTTCGACGTCGACAACACTTTGATGAAGGGCGCCAGCCTCTTCCATGTGGCCCGCAAGATGTACGAACGCAAGGCATTCACTCTGTCCCAGGCAGCTGGATTCGCGTGGAAGCAGTTCAAGTTTGTGATGCGGGGCGAGAACATGGACGACGTCCACGCCGTGCGGGACTCGGCCCTGACGTTGGCCGCCGGCATCACCGTGGAAGACATCAAAGCCCTGGGCGAAGAAGTTTATGACGAAATGATCGAGTCCCGGATCTGGCCTGGAACGAAGGCGCTCGCCGAGCAACATCTCCGTGTAGGCCGGAGGGTCTGGCTAGTGACCGCCACCCCAATTGAGGTTGCCACTGTCATCTCCACGAGGCTGGGCCTGACGGGCGCGCTGGGAACCGTAGGCGAGGTCCATGACGGAATGTACACCGGCAAACTTGTGGGTGACATCCTGCACGGGCCAGCTAAGGCCATTGCCGTCCAACTCATAGCTGACCAAGAAGGCTTGGACTTGGACCACTGCTGGGCTTACAGCGACTCCGCCAACGACATCCCGCTGCTCACTATGGTGGGCCATCCCGTGGTGATCAACCCTGACTCCAAGCTGCGCCGGCATGCCCGCGACAACAACTGGCCGGTCTACGATTTCCGGTCCGGACGCCGTGCAGCAACCTTGGGACTGAAGGCCGCAACCGTGGGCGGTGCCATCTACGGGCTGTGGCGTGGATTCTCCAAGTTCCGCGGCCCCCGCTAGCCGTTCCTCGTTACCTTTTTCGTAGCCCGTTTCCTGGTGCAGGATGTGGGTGTGCTGGCCTGCTGCCCCGGCATGATTGCGTTCCTCTGTCGATCCGATGATCTTGAGAGTGTTGTCACCGGGGTTGGTAGGTGCCGGGAGACCGCTGATAGGGGCAGGACAGTTCGGGAACGTCGTGCGTAACGTGGGTGCCGGGTCCTGACACCGCTGCCGGGCCAGCATGGGAGCTGACTACGACTGGAGGGACCGGATGATCGCGAACCACGATGGTGTCGAAGTGTTTATTGGTCTGGATGTTGGCAAGGGCGTCCATCATGCCGTTGCCGTGGACCGGGCCGGAAAGAAATTGCTGGACCGGGCGCTGCCCAACGATGAAGCCAAAATCCGGGAAATCATCGCCGAACTCGAGGACGCCGGACGAGTGTTGTTGGTCGTTGACCAGCCAGCAACCATCGGCGCGTTGCCGGTAGCGGTGGCCCAGGCCGCCGGTGTTCTTGTCGGGTATCTGCCGGGGCTGGCGATGCGCCGGATCGCGGACCTGCACCCCGGAGAGGCGAAAACCGATGCCCGGGATGCGTTCATCATCGCCGAGGCCGCCAGGACCATGCCGCATACATTGCGCTCGGTTCAGTTGGCCGATGAGCAGCTCGCTGAGCTGAGCATGCTTTGTGGTTTCGATGATGACCTGGCCAAGCAGGCCACGGCGACCTCGAACCGGATCCGCGGGCTGCTCACCCAGATCCACCCTGCTCTGGAAAGGGTGTTGGGACCCTACATGGATCATCCTGCGGTGCTGGACCTGCTGCGGACCTGGCCTACCCCCGAAGCGCTCCGTCACGCAGGCCGGCGCCGGATCGGGAACCGGCTGACCAAACTCGCGCCGCGGATGGGCGAACGCCTTGCCGATGAAATCATCGAGGCCCTGGGCCGGCAAACAGTCACTGTTGTCGGCACGAATGCCGCGACCATCGTGCTGCCCCAGCTCGCGGCCATGCTCTCCGGGCTTCACGAAAACCGCGCCATGGTCCTCACCCAGGTCGAAGCTCTCGTGGAGGCCCACCCTCTTCACCCGGTCCTGATGTCTCTGCCGGCCGTGGGCATCAGGACCGCCGCACGAATCCTCACCGAAGTCGCCGGGAAAGACTTCCCCACCGCCGGGCACCTGGCCTCTTACGCCGGGCTGGCCCCAGTCACCTGGCGATCCGGGTCCTCCATCCGCGGCGACCACTCCTCCAGAAAAGGCAACAAAGTCCTCAAACGAACTCTTTTCCTCTCCGCGTTCGCTGCGCTCCACGACCCGCCGTCCCGGGCCTACTACGAACGCAAACGCGCCGAAGGAAAACGCCACAACCAGGCAATCATTGCCCTGGCACGACGACGCTGCGACACCCTCTACGCAATGCTCCGCGACGGCGCCCTCTACCAACCCCCAACACCCGCCACCACTTGACGAAAAACATAGGGGCACTCTCACATCCGAACGCGTTTCCACCGTTCCTCTCCCACATCCCCACGCGTTTCCACCGTTCCTCTCCCACATCCTCTTGCGACCCTGACCTACCTGTGGATAACTTCTGCACGCTTAGCGGCTTCCAAGGAACAATGCGGGTATGCAGAATTCGCTACTCAACCAATCAAGCCCGGTCTTGGAGCCCTTCAGCCTGAACGAGGCCAAAGCTGCCGGCATCGATCCGTCGGTCATTTGGCGCAGCAGCAACATTGTTCCCGTTAGCCGTGGCCTGTACCGGCCAAGTGAGTGGGATTTCGACCTTTCGTCTGCCGCCCGTTCTCTCTCCTCAGCCAGCCCTGGCGCGTGGATCTCCCATACAACTGCCGCCAGGCTCCATGGTTTTGTCTTGCCAGCCTGGCTGTCGGATTCAAATGAATTGCACTTGAGCAAACCGCGACGTCTGCCGTCGGTCCGGCGCAAAGGCATCATCGGGCATACCGAAACGCTCTTCGAGGGAGAGATTGAGCAAGTCCAAGGGATTTGGATAAGCACTCGAGCCCGAACATGGCTGGATTTGGCGCGTCGTCTCCCACTTCATGACCTCGTGTGCGTGGCAGATCAGTTGATTCGCATTCCACGGCCCGACTTTGAGGGGCGCGACGCACCGTTCGCTACTGCTCAAGAGCTCCGGAGCATGGTCGAACGGCACAAAAACCGCCAAGGCGTAGTCCGGGCACGGGAAGCTCTGGATCTTATGCGCGTCGGGGCCGACTCGGCTCCAGAAACTTTGCTTCGTCTGGCTATGCTTGACGCCAACTTGCCGGAACCTCAGCTCCAGGTGATGCTCCGCGCGAACGATCCCTTCTCGCCTTCAGCGGATTTGGGTTTCAAGAGCCGCCGCCTCGCGATTCAGTACGACGGCGGCCACCACCTTGAGGAGGAGCAGATGCATAGCGATCGTCGCAGGGATAAGGCGTTTAGAGCAGCCGGTTGGACTGTCCTTGTCTTCGGAAGAGATGACCTTGCGGACAACTTTGGCAACGCCGTTCGGCAGATCAAAAGGGCGCTACGGACTGCATGGATGGATCCATCGGTTGCATCCGGGTTTGCCCGGAACACGATGTGAGAGAGCATGCGGCCAGAAGCGCCGCAGTGAACTGGTCCCCGTTTGTTGGACTGGCTAATTGGGATTTTAGGCTGCGAGGGTCTGGGCCCGGTATTGGACCGGGCTTAGGCCCTTGAGTTTGGTGGAGATTCTTTCGTTGTTGTACCAGGTGATGTATTCGTGCAGTGCTGTTGCCAGGGCTTCGGTGCTGAGGAACCGGACGTGGTGGAAGAGTTCTTCCTTGAGGTGTCCGAAGAAGTTTTCCATGACGGCGTTGTCGTAGCAGTTGCCCCTGCGGGACATTGACTGGGTGGCGCCGGCATCGTTGAGCAGGACCCGCCAGGAGTGGTGCTGGTATTGGAAGCCTTGGTCCGAATGCACCAGCGGGTGCTGTCCCGGTTCCAGGCAGGCGATGGCCTGGCGCAGTGAGCTGTTGGCAAGTTCCAGGTTCGGTGAACTGCCAACGGAATAAGAGATGATCTGCCGGTCAAAAAGATCCATGACCGGCGAAAGGTAGAGCTTGTGGTCCCCGACGCGGAACTCGGTGACATCGGTGACCCACTTCTGGTTCGGAGCATCGGCGTCAAACTTCCGGTTCAGCAGGTTCGGTGCAATCACACCCTGTTCGCCTTGGTAAGAGTTATAGCGTTTCCGCCGCCGGACCTTGCAGCGCAGGTGTAACGCGCGCATCAGCTTCAACACGGTCTTCTTCGCGACCACCCACCCCTTCTTCATCAGCTCGGTATGGATGCGCCGGTGGCCGTAGCGGCCATGGTTGACCGTGAAAACCTCCGTGATGGCGCTCTTGAGTGCTTCCTTCGGGTCCGGGGACTCGAGCCGGGCCTGGTGATAGAAGAACGTCGAGCGGGCCAGACCCGCGGCCTGCAGCAGAACCGGGAGCCGGTAATCAGCCTTGAGAGCGATGAGGGCTTGAACCTTCACCGTTGTTCCTGAGCCCTCAAGGCACGCAATTTTCCCAAGTAGGCCACCTGTGCCCGCAACAGTTCGTTTTCCCGACGCAACTGCTCAAGCTCCGAAGCCTCCCCGGCCCGCGGCCCGGCCGCCGACTTCGCGGAGGGCACGACCCCCGCATCCCGGGAAGCCGGGGTCCCGGACTTCACTGGCCTGCCGTTGCGTTTGGGCCGCAACCCGTCCTCACCCTCCAAACGATAATCCCTGACCCATTTCTGGAGCTGTTGCCGCGAAGACAGGCCCGCTTCAACAGCCAAATCCTGCCCGGTTTCGCCCGCAAGGAAACGCTGCACCAACGCCAGCTTGACCTCGAAAGAGTATGACTTCGGTGCCCTGCTCACCAGCACTCCTCGACCATGAATCCTCCACAACCCATACAACGACCTCACCGCCACAACAGGGGCACCCAGGAACCGGGCCGTCGTCCGATACCCCAGACCCCTTTCAAAACACGCTACAGCCGACACCCGCTGCACCACAGACAATGAACTACGCGAACTCATAAAACTGCTCCCCTCAAACGGAACTGCGATTCACAGTCCAACTTCAGGGGAGCAGTTCACAGGATGTGAGAGAACGTCCGGCCGCACGCCGCAGGATGTGAGAGAACGTCCGGCCGCACGCCGCAGGATGTGAGAGAACGTCCGGCCGCACGCCGCAGGATGTGAAAGAACGTCCGGCAAGAAGCGCCACGATGTGAGAGAGCAAAAATGCCCGCCGCCTTGGGAGGCAACGGGCATTCACGCTTGGTGAAGTATCTCTACTTCTTATTGCGGCGCTGGTGGCGAGTCTTGCGAAGCAGCTTGCGGTGCTTCTTCTTGGCCATACGCTTGCGGCGCTTCTTAATAACTGAACCCACGAAAGTTCCTTACAAACTAGATGAAGGTCCTGTCTGTTGGAACGGATCCGCGGACTAGCAGCAGACAGTACAACTGACAGATTCTTACATTGACGTAAAACGTTCCTTAACAGAGTACCGCTTCAAAGGGGCACCCCGTGACCACGGTCCGCGGGACGGACTCCGGCGCCCTCAGGCGGTCTCCGATTGTCCGTCGACCACAGCACCCTTGAGGTACTGGGCCACGGCTTCTTCGGGCACCCGGAAGGAACGGCCAAACCTGACGGCAGGCATTTCCCCTGAGTGGACCAGGCGATACACAGTCATTTTGGAAACGCGCAGGACATCGGCTACTTCAGCCACAGTCATGAAACGCGCATTCGAGAAGTTAGTCTCCGCGGACATTTCCCATATTCCTTTGCTCTCAGCTGGACAGGACACCCCCAGTAGAACGGTGTGCCGATGCTGAGCCATCAAACAACCATGTGCTAGATACTCTAGAGGCTGAAGTGACCAATGTGAAAGCATTTCCGGGAACTGGGACTCTACTCCCCCGAAACCAGCCGGCGCTTCCGTGCAGACGAAGCAAGCTGTTCCAGCACCGAAGCGGTGACGTCCCATTCCATGCAGGCATCCGTAACGCTCTGGCCGTAAACGAGTTCCTGCTCCCCCGCGAGCTGCTTGGCCACATCCAGGTTCTGCGCCCCTCCCACGAGGAAGCTCTCCAGCATGACGCCGGCGATCGGCGAGGTCTCGCCTGCTTCCAGCTGGGCACCGATTTCCAAGGCAACTTCAGCCTGGCGGTGATGGCTCTTGCCGCTGTTGGCGTGGCTGGCGTCCACGATCAGGCGTGGGTTCAGTCCCTTGGCGGCGAGCTGGGAGGAGGCAGCGGCAACGTCTTCCTGCGAGTAGTTGGGGCCCTTGCGTCCGCCGCGCAGGATCACGTGGGTGTCCGGGTTGCCTGAAGTGGCCACGAGAGCCGCGCGGCCGTCGTCGTCGATTCCGAGGAAGGCTTGTTCAGCAGCAGAAGCGCCGCAGGCATCGATGGCCACCTGGAGGTCGCCGTCGGTTCCGTTCTTGAAGCCGATGGGCATGGACAGACCGGAGGCGAGCTGGCGGTGGATCTGGCTTTCCGTGGTACGGGCGCCGATGGCACCCCAGGAGACGAGGTCGGCCATGTACTGCGGGCTGATGGGCTCGAGGAATTCGGTGGCCGTGGGCAGTCCCAGCGCGGTGACCTGCTTGAGGAAGCCGCGGGCTGCCCGCAGTCCGGCAGCAATATCGTGGCTGCCGTCCAGGTGGGGATCGTTGATGAGGCCCTTCCAGCCGACTGTGGTGCGGGGCTTCTCGAAGTAGGTCCGCATGACGATCAGCAGGTCTTCCTTGTGCTTCTCCGCCTGGCTGACCAGCCGCCGCGCGTATTCCAGACCGGCCTTGGGATCGTGGATGGAGCAAGGTCCGACGATTACCAGCAGGCGGTCGTCCACGCCGTCCATGATGGCCCGGACTTCATCTCGGCCACGGTCGACGACGGCAGCTGAGCGGGCATCCAGCGGCAACTCAGCGATGAGGTCCTGAGGGGCCGGAAGCGGTTCGAAGCGGGCTACGCGCAGGTTGGAGGTAGCGGGCTGGGAAGCTTTCCCGTCAACGGGGAGCGCCTCGGAGTCGAGTGTCTCGGTGGATTCTGCAGCGATGCTGGTCATTTCTGGGTCCTGTTCCGGATGCGGAGCGGGCCCCTTTTCAGAACCCGCCGGATATGGCGAAGGGCAGAGAATGATCTCTGCCCTGCTGGCTCTGAAGGAAAGTTGGATGCGTGTCAGTTAGACGCGGGCCCCTCCAGAGCCAACGAAAAATACGCATACCAACGCTTAGTCATAGCCACACCATAACCGCGGTTCGTCAAACCGGGCAAATTGGGTCCGTCATGATGACAAAAGTTTGCGCAGGAACTCCAGCTGCTTGATCCAGTGGTGCTCCTGGCCGCCCTCGTGATTGTTGAAGCGGTATACCTCGATGTCCTTGGCGGGCGCCCCTCCCGAAAGACCGTAGTTGTTGAAGCTTGCAAACACCGTTGAGGGCGGGCAGATGTCGTCCATTTGGGCCGCTGAGAAGAGGGCCGGCACCGTGGCTGCCCTGCCGAGATGCACGCCATCAAAATAGTTCAGCACGGCAAGCATGGGCTCATACTTGTCGCGGTGCCGCCCCAGGAAGCCGGCAATTTCCGGGTATGGCCCGCGAGGCGCGATGTCGATTGCACGGGGAAAGTCCTGCAGGAACGGGACGTCGGGCAGCGCGGCGATCACGCCGTCGAGCCTTCCGGCCACCAGCCCGGCGGCCGCCACCGTAATGCCACCACCTTGGCTGATACCGGCCAGCACCACTTTGGAAGGGTCGACGGCGGGATGGCTCTGCGCCGCTTCTACCGCACGGAAGGCGTCCACGTAGACCCTGCGGAAGTAGTAATCGTCCTGATGGTCGGCTCCCCGGGTCATCAGGCCTGCATAGTTGATGCCGCCGGCTGATGGGTGCGGATCCGGGGTATCACCGGATACGCCCCCGTAGCCCTGACCGCGGGTGTCCATGATGAAGTGGGCGTAACCAGCCTGCGCCCACCGGGTGTTCTGGTTGACCAGTCCGCGTCCACCGGAGTAGCCGATGTACTCAACGACAACGGGAAGCTGCTGTCCTGGTTCAAGGTGCGAAGGAATGTGGAGCCAGCCCTTGATGCGGTCTCCACCGAAGCCGGAGTACGTGACGTCGTACGTGTCGATGACGCTGAGGTAGTTGTCCATGGGCTCGAACACAGCATTCAGCGGCAAGGTCTGGGCCTCGGCGATGGTGCGCTCCCAGAAAGCGTCAAAATCAGCGGGCGGAACTGCGCTGGAGGTGTAGCTACGGAGCTGCTCAAGGGGCAGGTCAAAGAGAGGCATGAGGACATCCTACGTCATAAGGTTGTGTCGTCCGTCACGGGACGTCAGATCTGGAAAAGGGCTACAGCGAAGTGATGGAGAGGTTCCGGTACGCCGCCCGCAAAGGGGCCATCTGACGGATCCCGAAGTAGCCGCCGCCCAGGAGTTCCTGGCTGGTGTCCACCCAGTCAAACAGGGGCAAATCATTAATCGAAAAGACCACGCGGGGACCATCCTTGATGACTTCCATCCGATAAAAGCCGCCCGCGTCTTCGGCTGGAGGAAGTGGGTCTGCTCCCTGGGCTACGAGTTCGAAGCCGGCACTTTTGCGCAGGTTGCACGTCCTGAAGGCCCGCTCCGCGGCGTATTTGTGGCGGAAGTAGGAGATGTGGAGCGCGTCCATATCCCCTGAGTGGTACTGCGGGTAGAAGCCCGTTCGCTGAGCCAAGTCGGGCGAGAACAGATCCTTGCCATCGTGCCCCCGTGCGGAGAAGAACACCATGGCCAGGCCTGGTTCCTCAAGCGGAAGGAACTCCCACCTGATCCGGACATGGTCCGGGAGTTCCTCGGGGCACCAGAGGGTCCAGTGGGCGTGGTCTCCGTGTTCCTCTGGGTCGAGGGAACCGAAAAGGAGAAGTGCTGTGCTTTCTGCGAAAGCCGGCCCCGAACCGGCGGTTCCCTCCGGGGCCAAGGCCGGTCCGCCGTCGTCGTAAATGCCCAACTGAACCGGCCCCTCGGCGACCCAACCAGCGATATCCGAAGGACCCTGCAAAGGGTTGGCATAGATCACGCCTTCGCCCCCACGTTAAGGGTGGCCACCAGTCCGTAGCCGAGGGCCTCGAGTTGCTCCGCGACGAAGCCGGCAATCCGCTTGGCTCCTTTCTCGTGGAAGTGTGTGTTGTCCTCCAGGCCGCCGGCCCAGTGCGCATGCTCTGCGGGGGCAAAGTGGAAGAACAACTCCTTGGACCCCTCCTCCCCCAGCTCCTGGTACAGCGCGCGGGTCCATTCATTGAGGTCGATGAGGTCCAAGCCAAGCTCAACCGCCAACTCGCGAACCACCAGAGGATATTCACCCAGGGTGAGGTCCAGACGCCCGGCCGTGAAATGCCGGCGCTCCACTGGCGTGCACAGAAGGGGAATGCCGCCCTTGGAACGGACGTCGGCCACCATTCGCTTCAAATTGTCGGTGTAGCCCGTTCGGGCAGCGAGATGGGCCCGCTTTTGGTCGTTGTGCCCGAATTGGATCAGCACGAGATCGCCCTTAACGGTCTGGCCCAGCAGCTGATACCAGAGGCCTTCACCGCGGAACGACTCCGTGCTGGCACCACCCTTGGCATAGTTGTGGACCGCAGCCCACCAATATGTCTCGGGCGCGAGGTGGGCTCCCCAACCGCTCATCGGGTATTCGTAACTGGGGCAGGCCGCCACGGTGGAGTCGCCCGCGAGGAGGATTTTCATGATTTTCCTTTCATCATGCCCAGGCCCTTACCCCTTAACCGAACCGATCAGCATTCCCTTGGCAAAGTGCTTCTGCAGGAAGGGGTAGAAGATGAGGATGGGCAGGGTTGCCACCACGATCACGGCGAACTTGATGCCTTGCTCGGGCGGGATGTACGACGGATCCACATTGCCGGTGCCAAGGAGATCCGAGGCAGCCGTCACCTGGCGCAGGTACATCTGCAGGGTCCACATGTTGTTATCGCTCAGGTAGAGCAAAGGAGACATGAAGTCGTTCCAAATACCAACCGCATAAAACAGTGCAAACGTGGCCAGCACCGGCTTGGACAACGGCAGCAGGATCCGCCAGAGGATTCCGATCTCGGTGGCGCCGTCCATCTTGGCTGATTCCTCGAGCTCGGCCGGGAGTTCCTGGAAGAAGTTCTTGATGATGATCAGGCTGAATGGGTTGATGGCCGCAGGCAGGATGAGCGCCCAGTAGCTGTTCAGCAGGCCCAGGTCCTTCACCAGCAGGAACGTTGGAATCATTCCGCCTGAGAAGACCATGGCAAAAACCACCAGGGACAGGATCAGTTTCCGGCCACGAAGTCCACGTTTCGCCAGCGGGTAAGCCATGGTGACCGTGAGAACCAACTGCACCAGCGTCCCAACCAGTGTGACCAGCACGGTGGTGATCAAGGCCCGGGTAAAGGACGGCGTGGAGAAAATGTACTCATAGGCCCCCAGCGTGAATTGCTCGGGCCAGACGAAGAACGCCCGCCGGGTAATTTCCGCTTCGTTGGCGAAGGATCCTGCCAGGACGTAGACGAAAGGCAACAGCGTGATGATGCCGATCAGCGTCAGGAAGACGTAGTTGGCGGCATCGAAAATCCGCCCGCCCCGCGTGTTGTGAATCTTCATTAGAAAAGTCCGCTCTGGTTGAACCGCTTGGACAGCCAGTTGGTGCCGAAGATCAGTACGATGCCCACCAAAGACTTGAAAAGCCCGACGGCGGTGCTGTAGCTGTAGGCGCCTTGGGTGATGCCTACGAAGTACACGTAGGTATCGAAGACGTCGGCCACGCTGCGGTTGAGTGCGTTGGTCATGAGGTAGATCTGCTCAAAGCCGGTGTTGAGCATCTGCCCGATGGCCAGGATGAGCATCACGATGATGGTGGACCGGATGCCGGGCAAGGTGATGTGCCAGACGCGCCGGAACCTGCCGGCGCCGTCGATAATTGCGGCCTCGTACTGGTCCTGGTCCACAGTGGCCAGCGCTGCCAGGAAGATGATGGTTCCCCAACCGGTGTTCTTCCAGATCTCCTGAAGCACGATCAGCGGCCGGAACCAGTTCGGATCGGACAGGATATCCACGTTGGTGCCGAACAATCCGTTGACGAACTGGAACAAGGGTCCGATGTCCAGGGCGAACAGCAGGAAGCTCAGCGACGCCACGATAGTCCAGGACAGGAAGTGCGGGATGTAGACGAGTGTCTGGACGGTTCGCTTCAGCACCGAAAGCCGGACCTCGTTGAGCAGCAATGCCAGGACGATGGTCAGCGGGAAGGCGATCCCGAGGTTCAGGAACGCCAGGATCAGTGTGTTGCCCAGCAACCTCGGAAAGTCCGGGTTGGCGAAGAAGTCGGTGAAGTTCGTCAGACCCACCCAAGGACTGCCGTTAACGCCCAGGAACGGAACGTAGTCCTTGAAGGCAATCGAAACACCGTACATGGGACCGTACCGGAACACCGCGAAGTACACGACGCCGGGCAGCAGCAGAAGATACAACCATTTGTAATGCGCGAAGTGGACTGCAAAGCTGCTTCGCCGCGCCGGGGCGGGCGGCTTGATGGCCGCCCGCTCCGGGGCTTTGGCTTCGACGACTGGGGCGGTCACTTCTTGGTGTCCTGCCACAGCTTGTTTATTTCTTCTTTGACCTTGTCACCGCCGCTGGTGTTCCACAGCTTGATGGCATCCTTCAGGCCCTGCTCGTCCAGCTGCCCAGCCAGGTATTTAATGCGGGCGTCGGCAACGATGTTGTCCAGTTGCGCGCCCTTGGCAACATACGTCGGGGAAACGAAGGCCGCGGCCGGGTTGTACACCGCACTCTTGAGGTCGTTTGCCATCACTGCAACGCGGTCGTCAAAGACCTTCTGCTCGTACTCGGAGGCCTGCTTCACTGGGTAGAAGTTGTTCCCTGTGACGTTGGTTCCGAGTTGCGCGTAGCTCTTGATGTCGGTGTTGACTACCTTGCCCTCCGGCGTTTCGGGCTTGATGGTGGCCGCGAGGCCTTCCTCAACCGTGAAGTTGACGCCCTCGATGCCGTTGTTCATCAGGACGGCAACTTCCTTGCTGTTGAGTTTGTCCAGGAATGTCAGGACGTTCTTCAGGTCGGCTTCGGTTTTTACGCTGGACTTGGGGATGGCAAGGAAGCCGGAGTAGCCGTCGGTCGGGTGGGCGTGCAGTTCACCGTCCGGACCCTTCAGGCTGCCTACGAAGCCCACTTTGTTCTGGAAGTCGCTCGGGTTGGCCTGCTTGAAAAGGTTGATCAGCACGCTGACCCGGGAGTCGACGTCGACAATTATGCCGCCCTTGCCGTTGAAGAAGGGCTCATTCCATTTGGTGGGATCGAAGGTGGCGAAGTCGGGGTTGATGAGTTTCTCGTCCACCATCTTCTTGATGAAGCGATCGGCCTCAAGGAATTCCTCGGTTTCGAAGCTCGGCAACAGCTTGCCGTCGCGCTCGGTCCAGCGGTTTCCGGCGCCGAACCAGGTCTCGATCATGTCGTAGGGGCTGTTGGTGCCCAGGGCGCCCCATTTGGGAATGGTGATGCCGTAGGTATCGTTCTGGCCGTTGCCATCCGGATCCTGCTCGGTGAATGCCTTGGCCACCTTGTACAGGTCTTCTGTGGTCTGCGGCGCCTTCAGGCCCAACTTGTCCAGCCAATCCTGGCGGAACATCACGGCGGCGCGGATCGGATTACGAGCCCGGAAAACCCCGTAAACCTTGCCGTTGACGCTGGCGTTTTGCTGGACTTCGGGGAACGTGGTTTTGAGGTTCGGGTAGTCCTTGAGTTTATCGGTGAGATCCCAGAACGCCCCGGCTTCGGCGTTCTTCACGAAGCCCGGCGACTTGCCCTGGACCACCAGGACGTGCGGGATGTCGGAGGAGGCCAGGGTGATGTTCATCTTGTCCTCATAGGAGGCGTTGGGCGCCCACGAGATGTTGATGTCCTTGCCTGTGAGCTCTTCAAGCTTCTTCTGCACAGCGCCGTCCGGCGTTGGTGGCTGAGCCTCCAGGAAGGGCGCCATGATCTTGACGGATGAGAGGTCCGACGCCGGCGCTTCGCCACCGCAGGCGGTCAGGGCCAAGGCGGCAGAGACGACGACGGCGGCCGCCAGCGTTGGTTTTCTACGGAACATTTTCCTACTCCACTTCTTCGGGGTTGTTGTCGATCGACGATTCCGGGGACACACCAGGGAAGCGTTTCAGGCTCCACAGGTGCTGGCCGTTCTCGTCTTGATACGTTTCATTAGTGCTCGCACCGAGAGAATCTGCGCCCGGTTCGGGGCGCCCTTGGACAAGTTCGGCATGCCCTTGGATATCAAGGGATCGATGGAGGACGCGGCGCGCGCCCGCGGGCGGGCCTTGGCGGTTGATTTCAGGCAAGGCTGGTCTCCTTGGCGGCGGAAGGGGTGGTCGAGGAAGCGGCTACCGTCGTCATGCCGGCTTCCTTCGCAGCCATGGCGTCGTCGTTGGAAGTAAAGAAGCGATCGCACAACCAGCCGGTGACATAGAGCCAGCCGCCAACACCAAAGAAGGGCACCAGGCCCGGAAGGGAACGGCAGGCGAATACGGCGGCCGCTGTCACGAACAGGAGTATGACGGTCCCCGCGAGGTGGCGCATGGCAAACCGGGAAGACATCAGAAAGTACTGCGGAATCGTGAGCTCGTACCTGGCAAACATGGGAAAGAGGTAGCACAACGTTCCGGCCGCAAAGAGGACAGCCAGGAGGATCGCTGCCGATGCCGCCTGCGAACCCAGATCCCAGCCGGCAGAAAAGTAGCCCCAATTCAGGGCCAGGGCCGCGGCAATTACCAAGACGGGAACGCCGAGTGCATTGCCCTTCGCAAAGTTCTTGAAGTACTCCTTCGCATAGCGGCGCCCCAAAGGCACGGCATTTCCCTGCACCTTTTCACGGATCAGTATTTGGGCCGCAGCGGTGCTGGGCCCGACCCCCAGCACCACGCCACCCAGCAGTGTGAAGACGATCCACAGCATATTCAGGCAGGCGATCCATAGGAGTGTGTCGAAGAACGTGTAGGCCCGAAAGCCAAATCCCCCAGAAGTCATGGCACTCCCTTTCTCCATCGTTGCAGAACTCGCCCATTTATCAGGCGTCGACGATTACCTTGGAATCTCCCCTCGGTCATCAATGCCAGCCGGTGCGGACTTGGCCGAGTGGGCCACATCACAAGTAAACGGTTTCACCGAAATCTAGACTGACCACGCGCCTCCAGTCAAGACTCAACTTGAATCGTTACATTCCTGCAGCGATCACGCTACACTTGCAGAATCGGGTGCCGGAAAGCGCTTGCCCAATGTAGCTTGCCAGATATAGCCTGAAGCGCCGGACCACTCAAGGAACGCGCCTTCGCCTTCGGGTACTTGCCAGCCGTTGCCAGCCAGCAGAGGAGAATCATGAAAACCACTTCCGCCGGGTCCGCCAAAAGTCCCAGCACCCTCAGGACTGCACCTGCAAGGATCGCCCTGGTAGGCGTTCATGGCTTCGGAGCCCATCACCTTCACAACCTGGAAAGGCTCAGGTCCGAGGGCGTGGTGGATCTCGTTGCGGTGGCAGACCCGAATCCCCCGGCCCCAGGCACGTTGCCGCCTTCCACGGCCGTCCACTCCGATCTGGAGGAGCTGCTTGCCGGGGGCCATCGGCCGGACGTGATCATCGTGGCAACTCCGATCCAGACACACGCTCCGTTGGCTCTTTCCGTGCTGGCGTCCTCCGCAGATCTTTATCTTGAAAAGCCTCCGGTCGCTTCCATGAGGGACTTCATCCAGCTCCAGGAGGCAGCCGCAACAGCTGGCCGGAGCGTGCAGATCGGTTTCCAAAGCCTTGGCTCCCATGCACTCATCGCGCTGGAAAAGCTGGCGCGCGGGGAAGCTTCAGCAGAACTCCCCAGCATTGGGACGCTCAAAGGCATTACAGCCACAGGGCGCTGGGTCCGGGACCGCGAATATTACAAACGCTCGCGGTGGGCTGGAAGGCGCAGCCTCGGCGGAGTGGACGTAGTGGACGGCGTCGCCACCAATCCTTTGGCCCATTCAATCGCCACTGCCCTCCGGATAGCCGGAGCTAAGGCAGCAAAAGACCTGGCCACCGTGGAGACGGATCTCTACCGAGCCAACGACATCGAGGCAGACGATACCTCCGTGATTCGGGTGCGGACAGTGGACGGGCTGCCCATCACGTGCGCCCTGACGCTATGCGCCACGGAATCAGTGGAACCCTACGTCACGCTGCACGGGACTGAAGGAACGGCCGTGTTCCACTACACCGAAGACCACGTGACCGTCCGCACCGAAGCGGGCGAAACAACGCACACGTTTGGCCGAGACGATCTTACTGAAAACCTGCTCCACCATTTGTCCCAGGGCACTGCGCTGCTGAGTCCGTTGGATGACAGCGGTGCGTTCATGCGCGTCCTTGAGGCCATCCGCACCGCTGACGCACCGGCACTCATTCCTCCGCGATACGTGGAATGGGTAGGCGAAGGCGAACAAGCGCATGCCGTGATTCATGGGATAGAAGAAATCCTGGAGCGGGCAACCCGCGCTCATGCCACCTTCTCCGAACTCGGGCTTCCTTGGGCGCGGAAGAACACTGCCGCCGCTGAGCCCCTTTTCGCCACTCATGCTGGCTCTCCCACTGCAATCTTCCGCGCTGGCCACGCCTTGGAGCCGGAGCTCTCGCCGCGGCCGTATCTCCACCCGGTTGCCACGCCGTCAGGGATTGTAGTGACGGAACATATGCCTGTGGACCACGTGTGGCATCTCGGTGCCGGGTTCGCCCTCCAGGATGTCAACGGCAGCAACTTCTGGGGCGGCCGCAGCTATCGGCGTCCGGCTGGCAGATATGAAGATCTCAGAGACCACGGCCGGATCGAGGTCCACGGCCTGCTCCGCGAAGAGGACAAAACCACGCTGGACCTCCACTGGCTCGCGGCCGACGGCGGACTCCTCCTCGAAGAGCAACGGAGCTACCGGCGAACACTTCTGGCCCCCAGCACCTGGCGACTCGATATCCAAACGGAACTTACCGCCGTCGTGGACGCGTCATTGGGCAGTCCCGGTTCCCATGGCGCTGCCGGCAGTGGTTACGGCGGCTTCTTCTGGCGGCTCCCCATCAACGATTCCCCACGCGTGTTCTCGGCCACTGCGGAAGGCGAGGCCGCTGTGCACGGTTCGGTTGCGCCGTGGCTTGCGTGGAGTGGAGAGTTCGACGGCGGACCGGCCACTTTGGTGTTTGCCGCACCTGCCGAATCGGCGGACCCGTGGTTTGTTCGCTGCGGTGAGTATCCTGCCGTGGGTTCTGCCTTGGCTTGGGACACTGCCGTTGAGCTGGCTGCAGGCAAGTCCCTCACGCGCACAAACACGGTCTGGATCAGTGACGGAACCCCTAGCGTGGAGGCCATTGAGGAGTTGGTTGCCGGACGTTGAGTGGGCTCGTGGTGTTGCTTGGCAAACGCGTAGCCACATATTTTTCGGGGCGTTGGTCGTGGGCCTTATATTGTCGTACCCCTCTGGAAGAGTGTGGGTATGGATCGGATTCCGGCAAGGCAAGCACCCACGCAGGTTTCGACTGCGCGTGTGCCTGGGACCGCCAGGTCTTGGGATCTAAAGTCAGGGACCGCCATGTCCAGCGGCTCTGGGGCCGGTGGCTCTGACGCTGAGGAGTTGCTTGCCGGCGTGGGCTCTTTCCACGTCGGCGCAGGCAGCAATGAGCTGATCGATCAGATTCGTGGCCTGGAAGACGTGAAGTCAGCGATCGCGGCTTTGCAGGCCAGGATCGCTGTGGCCTTTGATCTCGCCCAGCGCCAAGCGCATGCGGAAATGGGCGCTCCGGCGGCCGAGCATGGCCAGGGTGCGGGCGCGCAGATCGCCCTCGCCCGGCGTGAATCACCCAACAAAGGGTCCCGGCTCCTCGGGCTCGCCAAAGCACTGGTCTCGGAAATGCCGCGGACCATGGCCGCCCTGGAAACCGGGCACTTGAACGAATGGCGGGCCACCCTGCTCGTGAAGGAAACAGCATGCCTCTCCATCGAGGACAGGGCCGCGGTTGATGAGGAGCTCGCCCCCGACACCGGAACCTTCGACGGCGCCGGAGACAAAACCATCATCGCCGCCGCACGAGCCGCAGCCTACCGGCGCGACCCCCGCTCCATCACCCAACGCGCCGCCCATGCCGCGTCCGAACGGCACGTCAGCCTTTGCCCCGCGCCGGACACCATGACGATCCTCACCGCACTGCTCCCCGTCGCCCAGGGCGTCGCCGCTTACGCCGCGCTCACCCGCCACGCCGACTCCGCCCGCTCCAGCGGGGACACCCGGAACCGCGGCCAAGTCATGGCGGACACCCTCGTCGAACGCCTCACCGGAACCCCCGGCGGCATCAGCGGCATTGATCTGCAGCTCGTCATGACCGACCGCACCCTCCTCCAAGGCGACAGCGAACCCGCACGCCTCCAAGGCTACGGAATCGTCCCCGCCGAGTGGGCAAGGACGCTCATCGCCGGAGGCGGCAACCAGGCCAGCGAAGAATCAGGGAACCGCGAGAGGGACGGAGAGCCGCGCACCGAGTATCAGGCCGGAAGCGGCGGCCAGACAGGGGCCACCGGGCGGGCCAGAACCGGAGGTCAGGCCGGGGCCAATCTTCAAGAGGAATCCCGGCAGGCCAACTCGGACGCGGAACGCACGGGCCGCGAGGACTTCAAAGTCTTGCTCCGCCGGTTCTACACCGCACCCACCTCCGGTGAATTGCTGGCAATGGACTCCAAAGCCCGGCTCTTCCCACCCGGGATGAGACGCTTCATCGAAACCCGGGACGACACCTGCCGCACACCCTACTGCGACGCGCCCATCCGCCACATCGACCATGTGGTTCCCTGGCACAACGGCGGCACCACGAGCCTTACCAACGGCGCCGGACTCTGCGAAGCCTGCAACCACACCAAAGAAAACCCCGGCTGGAACGCAAAAACAATCCCGGGCGGCCGACATCAACTGGAAATCAGCACACCCACCGGACACAGATACCAATCCAAAGCCCCACCACTGCCAGGGCATCCGCGCGCCCCAGCCAGGCCTGTCGCACGGGCAACGAACGTCCCACCGCCGCCTCCCGCAACGTGGTTTCCAGCTTCGACCTCACTTTGGGAGAGCTTCTTACTGCAGCGCCGGCCCAGCACCTTAACGAGCCCAGCACCTTAACGAGCCCAGCACCTTAACGAGCCCAGCACCTTAACGAGCCCAGCACAGGAACGAGCCCAGTACATTAACGGGCTCGATCGCAACTATCGCTTCCTGCCGAGCAACCAAAGAAGGAAGCCAATCACCACCGCGGAAGCCATACCCAGCGCACCTGTGACCAGCAGTGCGGTACGCACGCCGAAATCTTCTGTGAGCCAGCCGGCGAGCAAGCCGCCCAAGGCATGCCCACCTAAGAGAAGTGGAAAGTAGAGGGCCAAGACCCTGCCCCGCACGCTGGCGCCAGCTTCGAGTTGGACGCTGGTGGCCGCACTGGTGAGGAACATAAGGGTCATGAAGCCAACCACCACGAGCATGGCTACGAACAATTCCTGCGTAGGCATGAGCGCGGCAAGGAGCTGCGTGAGCCCGAAGAGTGCTGCGCTACCCACGATCCCCTTGCGGCCCAAGTGCTTGATCCGGGCAGCGAGCAGAGCGCCAGCCAAGGCTCCCAAGGCGCTGACCATATTGAAGAGCCCAAATCCGGCAGGACCGCTGTGCCACACACGGTCGGCGAATGCTGCAAGGACCACGGGACCGTTCATGCCGAACGCTCCTAAGAGACCCGCCAACAGCATGATGAGCAAAAGCTGGGGCCTGGCACTCACATACTTGAAGCCTGCCAGGATTTGTCCATGCCTATCCCGCGGCAGACCGTCAGGGACGTGTGCGTGATGAAGCTCAGATGGCCGAATAATGGCGATCATCACCAAAACGGCCACCCCGATCCCCGCGTTCGTCGCAAACGCAGCGGCTGGGCCAGCTTGGGCAATGACGACGCCGGCAAGGGCGGGACCGAGCATGGCACCCAGTTGGCCTATCGCACTGTTGAGGCCGATAGCCGCCGGTAGTCCGGCATCACCTACTACCTCATTGACGAAGACTTGCCGGGCGGGCCCATCAATAGAGCTGGTAATTCCCAAAGCAATGCAGGAGCCGTAGACAACCCACACGTCCGTGCCGCCCATGGCATTCCACACGGCTAGTCCAGCGGCCAGTAGTGCAGCTACAGACTGGCACGCCATGAGGATTCGGCGTTTCGGAAAGAGATCCACCAGCACACCGCTGATGGGACCAACCACCAGCATGGGCAGGAATTGAAGTGCAACAGCCAACCCCACAGCGGCTGGGCTTCCGGTGAGCTGCAGGACAAGCCAGTCCTGGGCGAGTCGTTGCATCCACACTCCGCCGCTGCCGACGAGCGAAAGCGTTACGAAGATCCGGTAATTGTGGTGGCGGAGCGGGTAATACCAAGTCTCTGTGGAGCGACTAATGGCTGCTTTGGTGGAAGACCCGGATTTGGGACGCGGTGACACGGGGTGGTCAGCTCGATTCAGCAGATTGTCGGATGCACACTCAGTTTTTGGCGCGGCTGGCAGCCCTGATCTTGACCGCAGCAGCAGCAAGAATCAGCATGCCGGGGACAATCACGAAGAGCGCCTGCAGCATCCACACAAAAACGACTGCCACGAAAACGGCCGCGAGGAGCAACAGCGAACCGCTCCCATCACGCAACGAATCAGCCTTGGCTTGGGAGCAGGCAAGCCGCCATTGCTGCTGTGGACCGGGAAGATCCACGGACTTCCGGCCGGCGTCGCCAGCCCAAACCACTCCGCCGGTCCAGTTGCCGGCGATCCTAAGCAGGAGCACGGCGGCTGCGGCCGCCAGAATCAAGGTCGCAGGCAGAATCAGTGCCCGCCCGGGCAGCTGACCCACCAGTGCGAGCAACAGGTTAAGGAAAATCACGACGGCGGCTGCCGCCGTCGTGATTCCGATCTTCCAACTGCCGGGAAGCGCACGCCGGAAGTTACCCAAAAGGCTCCGAAGGGAGTCATCCCTTCCACTGAGGTGCCGCTCAAGATGCGCGACGCCGGCAGCATAGGCGGCCGGCGCCGTCACTAACGGGACGGACAGGAGGAGCACAACGACTCCGGCGAGGATGGTCTCGGAGAAGAGGGCAAAGCGGTTGACCGATATGGCCTGCTTGTCCGAAGAGGACTTTCCTGTGGTGTCCATGATGCTCATTCTGTTCTTCAGCCTTCCGTGTCCGTCAGCCCTTGAGGCCCTGTGTTGAAACGCCTTCTACGATGTAGCGCTGGAAGACCAGGAAGAAGACCAACACGGGCAGGAGCGCAAGAACTGACATCGCGATCATCGCTCCGTAGTCCGAGCTCTGGGTCTGGTCCACGAAGAGCCGCAAAGCCAGTGGCAGCGGGTACTTTTCGGGGGTGTTCAGGTAGAGCAGCGGGCCCAGGAAGTCGTTCCAGCTCCAGATGAAGGAGAAGATCGACGTCGAGATCAATGCCGGCTTCATGAGCGGGAGCATGATGGAGCCGAAGATCCGCACGTGACCTGCGCCGTCGATGCGGGCTGCTTCGTCCAGTTCGGCCGGGAGGCCGCGCATGAACTGGACCATCAGGAAGACGAAGAACGCGTCGGCGGCCAGAAACTTTCCGATCAACAGCGGCACATAGGTGTCTACCAGGCCAAGCTGCTGGAACACGATGTACTGAGGGATGATCACCACGTGGAACGGGAGCAGCAAGGTGGCAATCATCATGCCGAAGAAGATTCCGCGGCCGGGGAAGTTGATGCGGGCAAAAGCGTACGCCGAGACACTCGCTGAAAGGACGGTGCCGACTACTGCGCCGACGGCCAGAATCAGGGAGTTGGTGAAGAACGTCAGCGTGGACACCCCACCGATGCCGTCCATGGCCGTGACGAAGTTGTCGAAGCTGAAGTTGTTGGACCAAAGCTGGGTGGTTGAACCACCGATTTCGGAGTTCGGTTTGAAGGACGAGGCCACCATCCACAGAGCCGGGTAGAGGACTATCCCCACAAGCGCCAGCGCAACGATGTGGAAGATGATGCTTTTAATGCGCTTGACCGTGCCTGACTCGGACTTCGGGTTGTACTCCGCGGCCGGGGTGGCGGGCGTGGACTGGGTGGGGGTTGCGATGGTTGTCATTTTGAATCCCCGCTGTAGTGGACCCAGGACTTGGAGGTCTTGAAGAAGATCAGCGTGATGATGCCGACCACGATCACCAGGAGCCAGGCCATTGCAGAGGCGTAGCCCATCCGGAAGTCGCTGAAACCGCGCAAGTACAGGTAGAGGGTATAGAAGAGGGTGGAGCCTGCGGGGCCGCCTTCACCATTGGAGATGATGTAGGCCGAGGCGAAGATCTGGAACGCGTGAATGGTTTCCATCAGCAGGTTGAAGAAGATCACCGGGGAAAGCATGGGCCAGGTGATGTTGAAGAACTTACGGACCGGACCTGCGCCATCCATCGAGGCAGCCTCGTAGAGGTCGGCAGGAATCTGCTTGAGCCCGGCCAGGAAAATCACCATCGGGGCGCCGAACTGCCACACCGTCAGGAGGATCATCATGGGCATCGTCATGGATGGATTGCCCACCCAACCGCCGAGGTTGATCCCGAAGAAGGACAGGCTCTCATCCACAGGACCGGAATCGCCAAACATCGCCTTCCAGACAATTGCGATGGAAACACTGGCACCGATCAGGGAGGGAGCGTAGAACGCGGAACGGTAGAACCCCTGCCCCTTTCGTTTGCTGTTCAGCAGCATGGCGATCGCCAGGGCAGCGGCGAGCTTGAGAGGGGTACCGAAAACTACATAGCTCAGGGTTACTCCCACTGACTGCAGGAAACGTTCGTCCTGGAAGAGCGTGGCGTAGTTGTCCAGGCCTATCCACTTGGGGGGATCGAAGAGGTTGTAGTTGGTAAAGGAGAGGTACAGCGAAGAAATCATCGGACCCACGGTCAGGGCAATGAATCCGAGCAGCCAAGGAAGCAGGAAGGTGTAGCCGGCGCGGGCGTCCGCCCCTCGTCGCCGCGAGGTGCGCGGCTGCGAGGGAGCGGACGACTGGGAGCGCCTGCTCAGGGTTGGGGTTTGAGTCACGAGATCAGTCCGTCGGTCGGAAAGCCTGGATCAGACACGAATGTCTGCTCAGGCATTCTGCTTGATAAGGTCTTCGGCTTCCTTGAACCACGCATCTGCAGCGCCGTCGATGGTGAGTTTGCCGTAGTTGAGATCGGAGCTGACGCGCTTGAAAGAGGATTCAAGCGTGCCGAAACCGACGATGGGCGGCTCCGGAGCATCCTTGAGGTACTTTTCGATGGACTTTTCGTAGTCCACAACCAGCTTGTCTGTGCCCTCAAAGGTGGTTCCGTCGCGCTGGGTCTTGGATGCCGGAACACCACGGGAGGTCTTGAAGATCTGGCCTACCTCGGGATCGTTGACCATGAAGTCAATGAAACGGGCAGCAGCATCCTTGTACTTGGTCTTGGCGCTGGCCACCATCAGCATTGAAGGCTTGAGAAAGAGTCCCAGGTTGTCCGAGTTATCGGAAGGAACCGGCACCAGCTTCAGTTCCTTGGCGCCGCTATCGCCGAGGTAACCGGCCATGAAGTTGTCCCATGTGACTTCCGTGGCAGTGACGTTTGAGCCGAATGGGGACTTCGGCAGCAGCTGGGTGGTCTTGTCTTCGCCAACGATCGCCGGGGTTCCACGAAGCTGGGCGGTGGTGTTCCACCACTTCTTGAGGTCGTCCTTGGAGAACCCAAGCTTGCCTTCATCCGTAAAGGCTTGAATGTTGTTTTGGCGCAGCCAGATGTTGAACATCCACCAAACGCCGGTGTAGTCGGTGCCGCCGAACAAGGTTCCGTTGCCCTTCTGCCCCACCTCGGCAAGGAAAGAGTTGAACTCCTTGTAGTTCCACGTTCCGTCGGGCTCAGCGATGCCCATGGCCTTGAGCTTGGCGGGATCGTAGTAGACAGCGAACGCATTGGTGCTGGTAGGGATGCCGTAAGTTTTTCCACGGATCTGGCCCGAGGGCAGGAGTGACTTGTCGAAGGCATCCGTGTTGATCTTTACGCTGCCCAGGTCCAGTAGCTGGTTACGCTGGCCGTAGTCGCGCAGGTAGGACAAGTCCCACTGCATAACGTCCGGCAAGCCACCACCGGCAGCTTCAGTGGCGCGCTTCTGCCAGTACCCCGCGAAGTCCGTGAAGTTGCCGTTGACCTTGACATCTGGATTCTTGGACTCAAAAAGCGCAATCGCTTTGCGGGTGCGTTCGGCACGGTCGTCGTTGCCCCACCAGGTGTACGTGATGGTCACGGGGTTCTCTGCAGAGCCCGTCTTGCTGGATGACGAAGACTGGCCGCAGGCGGACAGGAACGCCGCAGATGCAGTGCCAAGGGCCACCGTGGTGAGGAAATTCCTTCTGTTGATCATGAGAGCCTCCTTGCTCAGTTGGTGCAAGCCTCTTCGGTTCCCCGCAAGGAGAGTGACGTCGCTTACACTCGTTCTGAATCGATACAATATCCTCAATCGCGAATCTGGGCAAGCGTTTTCCAAGATCCTCGCCTAACCTGATAGCAGCCCAGCTCCACAGTTATCCCGCACTGCCGAACCTGACCAAGGAGTCCCGTTGTCCTCCCCTGAACTCTCCCGAGGCCCATCCGAAAGCTCATCCAAAGGCCCATCCAAAGGCCCATCCAAAGGCCCGTCTATATGGAACAGCATCAACGGCCTGGCCTACGGCGGCGACTACAACCCTGAGCAATGGCCGGAAGACGTCCGCCGTGAAGACATCGAGCTCATGAAGGAGGCGGGCGTCAATTTCCTGAGCGTCGCCATCTTCTCCTGGGGCCTGCTGGAACCCGTGGAAGGCCAGTACGATTTCGGTTGGCTGGATAACGTCATGGACAACCTCCACGAAGCCGGCATCAAGGTGGCACTGGCTACGGCCACCGCATCACCGCCCGCCTGGCTGGCGAAGAAATACCCCGAAATCCTGCCCGTGACAGCGGAAGGAACAAGGCTGGAACGCGGCTCGCGGCGCCACTACACGCCGTCGTCCTCGGTGTACCGCAGGTACGCAGCCACCATGACGCGGGTCATCGCCGAACGCTACAAGAACCACCCGGCGCTGGCATTGTGGCATGTGGACAATGAGCTCGGCTGCCATGTTGGCGAGTTCTACGGTGAAGAAGACGCCGCGGCTTTCCGGGCCTGGCTTGAGCGCCGCTACGGATCCATCGAGACTCTGAACGAGGCTTGGGGAACGGCCTTCTGGTCCCAGCACTACGCCACGTTCGAGGAAATCATCACGCCCGGAGCCGCCCCCACCACGCTTAACCCCGGCCAGCAGTTGGACTTTGCACGCTTCAATTCATGGGCGTTCATCGATTACTACCGCGCCCTGCTGCAGGTCATTCGCGAAGTCACACCGAACATCCCGGCCACCACGAACTTCATGGTCTCCAGTGCTACCAAAACCCTGGACTACTTTGATTGGTCCAAGGACATGGACGTGATCGCGAACGACCATTACCTGGTGGCTGCCGATCCTGAACGGGAGATCGAACTTGCCTTCAGCGCTGACCTAACGCGCGGCGTGGCCGGCGGCGAACCGTGGATCCTGATGGAACATTCCACGTCGGCGGTCAACTGGCAGCCACATAACCAGCCCAAAGCGCCCGGGGAAATGCTCCGCAACTCCCTGACGCATGTGGCCCGCGGCGCCGATGCGGTCATGTTCTTCCAGTGGCGCCAGAGCAAGGCCGGATCTGAAAAATTCCACTCGGCCATGGTTCCGCATGGCGGACGGGACACACAGGTCTGGCGCAACGTGGTGGAGCTTGGCGATGCCCTGTCCAAGGTGGAATCCGTGAAGGGCTCCCGCGTGGAATCGCGGGTTGCTTTCGTCTTTGACTACGAAGCATGGTGGGCCTCCGAGCTGGATTCGCACCCCAGCCAGGACCTGAAGTACCTGGAAACGATGCGTGCTTTCCACCGCTCCCTCTACCTGCGCGGCGTCACTGCGGACTTCGTCCACCCGTCGGCCGACCTCTCCGGCTACGATCTCATCCTGGTCTGCACCCTCTACACCGTGACGGACGCTGCCGCCGCCTCCATCGCTGCCGCAGCAGAGGCCGGCGCAACGGTACTCATCAGCTACTTCAGTGGCATCGTGGATGAACAGGACCACGTTCGGTTGGGTGGCTACCCGGGCGCTTTCCGCGAATTGCTGGGTATCCGGGCCGAGGAATTCCACCCACTTTTCCCCGGCAGCACAGTCACGCTCAGCGATGGAACAGTTGGTTCCTTGTGGAGCGAGCACGTTCACGCGGCTGAGACTGAGGGCGGGCCAGCCGAGGTTTTGGCTACCTTTACGGACTACCCGCTCGACGGCGTCCCCGCCCTCACGCGCAGATCCACCGGGGCGGGGGCTGCTTGGTACCTTGCCACACTCCCCAACGCCGACGGTATCGATTCACTGGCTGCCCGTCTGCTGGACGAGGCTGGGGTGACGGCCGTTGCCGAGGCTTCTGCCGGCGTCGAACTCACCCGGCGGCGATCCGCGGATGGCGGTAGTTTCCTCTTCGCCATCAACCACAGCCGCGAGGACGTGACTGTGAAGGCCGACGGCGACGAGCTGCTGAGCGGAGCGCGCTTCAGCGGCGTGGTCCCCGCCGGAGCCGTAGCAGTTATCGCGGAAGACTAACCCAAAAACCGCGCCCCGGGCGGATCACGAATGATTCGCCCGGGGCGCGGTTTTCTTGGTTCTGCGGTTCTTTGATGCCTTGCTGCCGGAAGCTAGGCTCCGATCGCGGACTTCATCTCGTCCACGGCCTTCTTACCGGCTTCCTCCGTGGAGAGCCTGTTGAACAGGACTTCCGAAGAGTAGCGCTTGATGATTTCCTGGATGGCACCTGCACCCTTCGGCGGTGCAGCCGGGGCTTCACCGAGCTCGGGCTGGATGTCGCTGATGAAGTTGACCACCTTGGTGTCCGCAGTAGCCAGCTTGGGAGCGATTGCTTCGCGGACGTCCGAGTTGGGGTAAACACCGCGGTCAGCCAGCAGAATTTCGCCGGCCTTGACGTTGTTCGTCAGGAAGTCGATGAACTTGGCCGTCTCTTCAGGGTGCTTGGTCCTGGAGGATGCTGACCAGAACTGGGAAGCCTTGTACCAAAGCTTCGTATCAGCGGCCTTGCCCGTCTTGGAGGGGAAACGAAGGATCTGCAGTTCGCCGCCCGCAGCTTTCTCGAGCGCCGGCAACTGGTTGGACCACCAGAACGCCATGCCGTTCTTGCCGGTTGCCAG
This sequence comes from Arthrobacter sp. 21a14, assembly GCA_050627125.1. Taxonomy (GTDB): domain Bacteria; phylum Actinomycetota; class Actinomycetes; order Actinomycetales; family Micrococcaceae; genus Arthrobacter. The sequence goes on from CP192487.1 coordinate 4,918,904, forward strand.
GCCACTCTGATCCAGTGGTGCAGCTTCGGCCTCAACAATTTCGGATGCCGACGGAACGGCCTTTTTCTCGCTGAGTTCCTTCAGGAAGTCCCAGTAGCCTGCGACGTCCGAGGGTTCGAAGCCGAGCTTGCCGTCCTGCGTGTACAGCGATTTGCCGTTCTGGCGCAGCCACACACCCAGGGACGCCTCATCGGTGCCGTATGCGGCAGCCCCATAGGTTCCCTTCGGGGACTTGCTGGTGACCTCAGCAGCGATGCGCTCGAAGTCTTCCCACGTCCAGGTCTTGTCGTCCGGAAGAGCGACGCCCGCAGCCTTGAAGACCGCCGGGTTGGCCAGGATGGTGGCAGCGTTGATGCCTGCCGCAATACCAGTGAGTCCCTTGGAACCCTTGCCGGCATTCAGCGCGGCTTCGTCCAGCTTGGACGTGTCGATCTTGTACTTGGACAAGTCCAGGAGGGCTCCACGAGTGGAGTACTCGGTGATGTACTTTTCGTCCATCTGGATGATGTCCGGAGCATCGTTGGCAGCAACTTGAGTGGCCAGCTTGTCCCAGTAGCCGCTCCAGTCGCCATACTCGGCCTTGATCTTGATGTTGGGGTTCTCAGCCTCAAAAGCCGCAATGGCTTGCTGCGTCAACTGCGCACGCTTGTCGCCTCCCCACCAGGAAAAGCGGAGCTCCACCTTGCCGTCGGCACTCTTTTGTTCTGCCCCGCCGCCACAAGCGCTCAGCGCCAGAACGGCAGCAGCTGTGGCAGCGATGATGGCCGAGGCACGAAGCCGGCGCTTGGACCGCTTGGCCTTGGGTTCCGATGCGCGGGCTTTGGAAGCACCTGCAGAGGCACTTGCAGGGGCGATTCCTTCACCCTTTGGAAATACCGGCACTGTTGTCTCCGATCCTCTTTGATCTTGATGCGAATGAGAAAGCGTTTTCTTGCGTGGATTTTATGCTACAAGTCACAATCTTGTATGACAAGATCTCAGCTTGTATTACTTGTCGGGCTGAAGGCCTGAACTTCCATTCAGTACGTCTGCGCCCTATTTGATGCCGGTAGTTGCGATGCCCTTGATGAGGAACCGCTGGCCGAACAGGAAGACAAGGAACACGGGGAACAGGGACACGATGGACATCGCGAAGAGTGATCCCCAGCTGGTGGCGGACTGCGAGTCAACGAAAGCTCGAAGCGCCACGGGGACAGTAAACATGTCCGGATCCGTGAGGTAGATAAGAGCACCGAAGAAGTCGTTCCACGTCCAGATGAAAGTGAAGATCGTGGTGGTGGCGAGGGCCGGAACCATCAAAGGCAGAATGACACGGAGGAAAATCCTCGGGTGGCCGGCGCCGTCGATGCGGGCAGCCTCATCCAATTCCTTCGGAATGCCGCGGATGAACTGAACCATGAGGAACACAAAGAACGCGTCTGTGGCCAGGAGCTTCGGCACGATGAGCGGCCAGAACGTGTTGACCCAGCCGATCTGCGAAAACAGGATGTACTGCGGAACGATCACAACATGGAACGGCAACATGATGGTCAGCAGCATGATTCCAAAGAACAGCTTTTTGCCACTGAACTGCAGCCGGGCGAAGGCATAGGCGGCCATGGAGCACGAGATCAGGTTGCCGAGGATCGAGCCGAGTACGACGATCGCGGAGTTGATCATGTAATGCCCGAAGGGGTGGGTCAGCGCAGACCAGCCATCGGTGTAGTTGCTCATCTCCAGGTTGTTCAGCCAAAGGCCGGGTTCGCGGAAGATGAGATCATTTGGCCGGAGCGAGGAGACAACCATCCACAGCAGCGGGTAGATCATGATCCCGCCAACCAGGATCAGGATGGCGTGCTTGATGAGTCCTTTGATGCGGGCGTTCCGGCTGAAGGCCAGGTTTCCCGGCGATTCACGGCGGCGCGGGCTTTTGCTGGTCTTGCTGCTTTGGCCCTCAACGGCGGCCGGGAGGGTCTGGATTTTAGTCATCGTAGAACACCCAATACTTTGAAGCGATGAAGTTGATGGCAGTGAAAGCGCCGATAATGACCAGCAGGAACCAGGCCATCGCCGAGGCGTAGCCCATATCGAACTGGCCGAAGCCCTTCTGATACAGGTACAGCGTGAAGAACATGGTGGAGTCGGACGGTCCGCCGTTGCCGCCGGAGACGATAAACGCCTGCGTGAACGACTGGAACGAACCAATGATTTGCAGCACCAGGTTGAAGAAGATGATGGGGCTCAGCATCGGCAGCGTGATCCGCCAGAACTTCTGCAAGGTGGTGGCGCCGTCAACTTCGGCGGCTTCGTAGTACATGTTCGGGATCTGGCGCAGGCCAGCCAGGAAGATGATCATCGGGCTGCCGAACGTCCAGACATGGAGCAGGATGATGGAGCCGAGCGCCGTGTTTGGATCCGAGATCCAGCCAGGACCCTGGATGCCGATCATGGCGAGGACCTGGTTCACAAGGCCGGTGGTGCCGAAGATCTGCTTCCAAAGAATGGCAACAGCCACAGATCCGCCCAGCAGCGACGGCAAATAGAAGATGGAGCGGTAGAACGGAAGGCCACGCAGCCCTTTATCCAGGACCAGCGCGATCACCAAGGCCACGGCCAGTTGGAGCGGCACGCCCACCAGCACATATGTGAAGGTAACGCGCAAGGAATTATGCAGGCGGGCATCGCCGAACATACGGACGAAGTTGTCGATTCCCACCCATTGCGGTGGTTGCAGAAGGTTGTAATCCGTGAAGGACAGGTACAACGACATCAGCATCGGACCCACGGTGATGACCACGAGGCCGATTAGCCACGGAAGCAGGAAGACATAAGCGGCCTTGTTGTCGCGGCCGTTCGCTTTCTTCTCCTCCTTGGTCATGGGCCCCTTGCGGCGGGTCATTGTGGAGAGTTCGCCGATGGCGCTCATCGCTTCCCTCCTGCCTGACCGCGAACGCCTTTCGGCGTCCCCGTGTGTTCATATGCGGCCATGTGGTCTCCTTTGGTCATCGTGGCCATCCACGGAGTACGAGTGTGGTTGATGCTTGCCTTCCGGGACGCCGCCGTTCTCTTGGCGGTACCCCTTGACCCACCGGGATGTCGGTCCTGGTAATCAGCGGCTCCGTACCAAAGTAAACGCTTTCTTGACCCATGTACAGCCTTTTGCTAATTTTTGAGAAAGCGTTTTCTGACGAAGCCGCCCATACCCGTTTACACGCGACCCGTTCACACACACAGAAGTCCGGCGTGCGCTTTCGCACATCATCCGCACCGAAAAGGCAGGACACCATTGTTCCCCAAGTACGGCGACTGCCATGACCACTGCTGACGCGGCACGAATGCCCACTCGTCCCAGCGCTCTTGGCCGCTACGAGGATTGGCCCGCTTACGCCGCCCAGCATCACTTCGCGGCAGCCTCTCCAAGCGCCCAGCAGCTTGCGGACGCGCTTGGGGTCCCTGCCACTGCGCGGGTTCCTGTATGCAGGGTGGACACCGAAACGGAGCAGGACGGCGTCATCACCTCCCGCCTGTCCTGGCAGCTTGGATTCGGGCCAAGGACCTCGGCTTGGTTCGTGCGGCCAGCCGGCTCTGTTGGCCCGCTGCCCGGGATACTGGCTCTTCACTGCCATGGCGGAATCAAATCCCATGGCGCGGAGCGGCTGGTCTTACTTCCAAGAGACGAACAGTACGACGCCGGCGCCGACGATGCTGCGGGCTTCGGTCCCGTGCCGGCCCAGTTGCGGGAAAAGCTCTACGGTGGGCGGCCCGTGGCTACGTGGCTTGCCCAGCAGGGTTTCGCCGTCCTGGCACACGACGCCTTCATGTGGGGCAGTCGCGGCTTCGGCCTGGAAACCCAGCCTTGGCGGACGGCACAGGCCGTCAACGGCAAGCAGGCACTGTGGCGGGAGGCCGGCGTCGAACCTTCCACGGCGGATCTTTACAACGCAGCGGCGGCCGATCATGAAGAAACCGTGGCGAAAGCCGCAACGCTCCTTGGCACCAGCATCGCCGGGACGGTGGCGCATGACGACCTCGCGGCGCTTGGCATCCTGGCGTCCCTTCCCGGAGTCGATCCGGAACGCCTGGGATGCACCGGATTTTCAGGCGGAGGCGGCCGGGCCATGGTGCTCGCCGCCCTCAGTCCCCTGATCCGCAGCTATGTGGTCACGTGCATGATGACCACCTTCGCGTCCCTCCTCCCCGCCTACCTCGATGCGCATTCCTGGTTGCTCCACTCCCCTGGTCTGTCAAAGCTGGGGGATTGGCCCGATCTGGTGGTGCGTTCAACTGCCGGCGCTGTCTTGGTCCAGTACGCACTGGCCGATCAGCTGTTTCCGGAAGGAGGAATGCGCGACGCCGATGCCCACCTTTCGCAGCGGATGCCGGCTGCGCGGTACAAAGGCAGCTTTTGGCCCGAGCCCCATGTTTTTTCCACCGCCATGCAGGAAGAGGCGGCAGCTTTCCTCTCCTCCAACCTCCAGGCCAATGAAGCCCATGCTTTCTCCACAACTGATCCCGCTAGGACAGCACTATGACTCTGCCCTCAACTGCCTCCCACACCGTAGTGGCCGGCCACAACCAACTGCCCCGGGTAGCACTCGTTGGCGTGCACGGATTCGGCGAACGACACCTTGAAAACCTCCGTCGGCTCGGTTCTGCCGGAATGCTTGAACTAGTAGCTGTTGCCGATCCACTGCCGCCAGCCCCAGGTCAGTTGCCTCCTGAGGTGGGCGTCTACAGTTCCTTGGAGGAGCTGCTGGCTGCGGAAAGAGCCCCCGACGTCGTCATCATTTCCACTCCCATCCAAACCCACGCCCCGCTGGCCCTCACAGCGCTCGGGGCAGGCGCTGACGTTTACCTCGAAAAGCCTCCCGTGGCTTCCATGGCGCAGTACGAAAGCGTCCTCGCAGCGGCGGCGAGCGCCGGGCGGCTGGTTCAAGTCGGTTTCCAGAGCCTTGGTTCGCACGCCCTTCCCGCCATTGAAAAGCTTGTGGCCTCGGGTGAAATCGGCGAGGTCCGCGGCATCAGCGCTACCGGCCAATGGCTCCGGACCAAGGGGTACTTCAAACGCTCCCGCTGGGCCGGTAAGCGAAGCCTGGACGGTACGGATGTGGTGGATGGCGTCGCGACGAACGCCTTGGCGCACGCGGTGGCTACTGGGCTGCGACTCGCAGGTGCCAGGACCCTTGCCGACGTCGAATTGGTCGAAACCGACCTTTACCGGGCGAATGACACCGAAAGCGATGACACCTCCGTCATCAGGGTCCGGACCGCGACCGGCACAGTGTTGACCTGCGCCCTGACGTTGTGCGCTCCCGTGCAGTCAGCGCCATCGGTGACCATTTACGGCACGCTCGGCCAGATCACGCTTTCCTACACGGAAGACAGTGTGGAGGTCACCACTCCGGACGGGATCCGAAATGAGACTTTCGGGCGGACGGACCTGTTGGAAAACTTCATGTCAGCACGGACCGAACAGGACCTGCTCAGTCCCCTCAGCGGAGCCGGCGCCTACATGTCCGTGCTGGAAGCGGTCCGAACCTCGGACGCACCCCGGCTCATCCATCCGGACCATGTGACATGGCTGGGAGAAGGCGAGGACGCCCATGCCGTGGTGCAGGACATCGAATCGTGGATCCGCCGCGCCACCCTGGGGCAAGCAACTTTCGCGGAACTCGGGGCTCCGTGGGCGGCGAGTACCGCTGGAGCGGCCAAGCCAGAGCTGATGGTCAACGGCATAGCCGTCGCCACGGTGCAGGACGGCTCGCGCATCCGGCCAACCTCCTCGCCCCGTCCATACCTCCACCCCGTCCGAACCCTTGCCGGCACGGTCGTAAGTGACCACATCCCGGAGGACCATGTGTGGCACCTTGGAGCTGGCGTCGCCATCCAGGATGTGGACGGTATCAATTTCTGGGGTGGCCGGACCTACACCCGCGACGCCGGAGCTTACGTCTGGCGCAAGGACCACGGCAGCATAGTTCTTGAGTCCGCGGAGCATAAGGACGGACAGCGGCACGAGCCGTTGAGCTGGGTGGGCCCTGACGGCACCCCTGTCCTCCGCGAACAGCGCGAGTGGCGCTGGGCCGCCGTCGGGAATTCTGCCTGGCAACTGACGCTGGACTTCACCCTCGAATCCGCCACGGGACGCCCGGTGCTGCTGGGCAGCCCAGGTTCCAACGGACGGTCGGAGGGCGGTTACGGCGGCTTCTTCTGGCGCCTGCCGAGGGTCAGTGACGCGACCATCTGGACACCTGATTCGCGTGGTGAAGATGCCGTCCATGGCAGCGTCGCGCCTTGGCTGGCTTGGTCAGGAACTTTCGACGCCGGAACAGGCGGCGGCCATGGTGCGGGCGATCCGGGCTTGGGCCATCCGGCCACGCTCGTATTCCTGGCATCCCCCCAAGCACCGGACCCCTGGTTCGTTCGGCACTCGGGCTATCCGGGTGTGGGGCTGTCCTTGGCGTGGGAGTCGCCGGTGGCCGCAGAACCTGGCCGCCCTGTGCATCGCACCGTCAGGGTGCTCATCGCTGATGGCTTCCTAGCCACTCAAGACATTGAACAGCTCATTTCAACCCAGGGGGACCCAGCATGACCGCTCCGATTCAATTAACGCCCGCTCTGACTGCCGTCACTGCCCCCGGCAACGTCGCCGACCGTGTGGTGAAACGCCGCCGGATCTTGGACATCCTGGACCATTCGGGCCGCGATTCGCTTCTGCTCACCAGCAACACGGCGCTCACCTGGTACCTGGACGGTAGTCGGGTTCATATCAGTCTGGCCGGCGACCCCATAGCCGCCCTCCTGGTGGACCGCTCCGGGGATCACTTAGTCACGTTCAACAACGAAGCCGGCCGGATCGAGGCCGAGGAGCTGCCGGAGGACGTCAACCTGCACAGCATTCCGTGGCACGGTCAACTGCATGCCTCTGCGGCCGCGCTGGCCGAGGACGGAAACCCGCTGCTGGAAGCCGCTGTCGTGGCGGAACTACGGGCAGCACGACAACAACTCCTGCCTGCAGAAACAGCCCGCTATGCCCAATTGTCCGCAGACGCAGCCTGCGCGATGACCGACGTCCTCACGGCAGCGACGCCCGAAACTACAGAATTTGAGCTCGTCTCCGAGCTGGCCGCGCGGATTGTGGCAGCGGGGGCCGAGCCGCTTGTCCTGCTCTGCAATGGTGCTTCACGCAGCGACTTCCGCCACCCGCTGGCAACGCATGCCCCCATCGGCCGCAGGGCAATGGCCGTGGTTTGTGCCCGGCGTCATGGCTTGGTGGCCAACGTGACCCGTTGGGTAGCGTTCGACGCCGGTACTCCACAGGAGCTCGACGCCGAAGCCCGCATCGCAGCAGTTGAAGCGGACATTTTCCGGGCCACCGTTCCGGGTGCCAAGCTCAATGAGGTCTTCGCCCGGATCCAGGATGCCTACGTGCGACACGGTTTTGGTCCCGAGCAATGGACAATGCATCACCAGGGTGGTCCCGCAGGTTATGCCGGCCGTGATCCGCGGGTCACCGCGGACGTGACTGACACGGTGGTGCTCGACCAGCCGTTCACATGGAACCCCTCCGGACCGGGCGTAAAAATCGAAGACACCGTGCTGCTCACGGATTCCGGCCTGCGCGTCCTGACCACTGACGACCGTTGGCCAACCACGGAAGTGGACGGCCGCCGTCGTCCGATCACCCTGCGGCCCTAGCGCCTTCGTCCAGCTCGAACCAACGCGAAAGGGGCGGAGTCACCGCGATGGTGACCCCGCCCCTTTCATCTGCCCTTACCCAAGTAGGTCGCAATTAAGCGCGCTTTGAGGGCTCAGAACGCGCTTAACTGCTACTTAGTTGGGTGCGCTGTAGGTGAGTTAGCTGAGCGTTAGTACGCCGTCCACCCGGCGCGGGATGCCCAACGGGTTCGCCTCGCGAAGGGCCGGGTGCAGGATGTTGTCCGGAGCGTCCTGGTAAGCCACCGGACGCTGGAAGCGACGGACCGCGGTGGCGCCCACCGAGGTGAACAGCGATGTAGTAGCCGGGTACGGCCCTCCATGCTGCTGCGACCAATTCACGGCAACGCCAGTGGGCCAACCGTCAAACAGGACCCGGCCGGCGAGCTCACTCAGCTGCTCCACAAGCGCCGAAACGTCCTCGCCTGGCTGCGCATGGACGGTGCCCGTGAGGCTGCCCGGAACCTTGGCAAGTGCCTTGGAGAGTTCTTCGTCATTGGCGTACTCAATGAGGAGCGTGGTGGGGCCGAAGCACTCTTCCAGCAACTCATCAGGGCGCTCCAACACGTTGGCGGCGCTCGTGGAGAACACCACCGGAGCTGCGCCGTCGGCCAGGCTGTCCTGATCCACAGTGCCGCTCACCACCGCAACACCTGGCTGCTCCGCGACGCTGCGCAGGCCGTAAGGGTAGGCCTCCGCGATCCGTTCAGTCAGCATGGCCGCGGTCGGTTTGTCCTTGCTTGCCTCAGCCACTTGGGCAGCGAAATCGGTGCCCGCGGGGATGAAAACGAGTCCGGGCTTGGTGCAGAACTGCCCCGCTCCCTGGGTGAATGAACCAGCCAGGCCAGCAGCAAGGTCCTGGCCGCGATCAGCCAAGGCACCATCAGTGATGACCACCGGGTTCAGGCTGCCCAGTTCGCCATAGAAGGGGATCGGCTCCGGGCGGGACGTTGCGAGGTCGAACAGTGCGCGTCCGCCGGGGATGGAACCGGTAAAGCCCACGGCCTTGATGGCGGGATCCTGCACCAAGGCGGTACCAGCCTCGCGTCCGCTCACGAGGGCGAAGATGCCGTCCGGAGCTCCGGCCTTGGCCAGGGCCTCGGTCACGATCTCGGCGGTTCGCTCGGACAAGCGGAGGTGACCGGAATGTGCTTTGACGATCACCGGGCAACCGACAGCGAGCGCCGATGCGGTGTCGCCCCCGGCCACCGAGAACGCGAACGGGAAGTTCGACGCCGAGAACACGGCTACCGGTCCAATCGGACGCAGGATGCGGCGCAAGTCGGGCTTGGGCGGAGTGGCTGCAGGATCCGCGTGATCGATGACGGCCTCCAGGTAAGAGCCCTCGGTGATGACCCTCGCGAACAGCCGGAGTTGGCCGCTGGTTCGGGCCACCTCACCGGTGAGCCGAACCGTGCCAAGGCTGGTTTCGGAGTCAGCTATGGCCACTAGTTCCGTCACGTTGGCGTCCAGGGCGTCGGCGACGGCGGTCAGCCAGGCTGCGCGCTCGGCGTCGGACGCTGCGGCGGTCACCTTGAAGGCTGCGGCGGCAGCGGCGGTCACCGCGGTCAGATCAAGAGTTGCTGTACTCAATGTGGTTTCCTTTACTCTCAGGGGCGGAGCTGCTCTCAGGGGCGTCACGGTCGGCCGGCTTCGCGGCAAAGTCGAAGCCAAGGCCTGGGCGGCCCACGGAACTGAGCCTGCTGTTGCGGATTCGGATGGGAGAGGGCTCGGCGAGGATACCGAGCTGCTCGAAGGAAGCGTCTTCCACTTCTTCCACGCTCACGGCCTCAGCCAAGGTGAGCGCCAACTGTCCGGAAAGCTCCGGAAGCAGGTGCGGAGCCACCCTGATGCTGTTCGCGCGGGCCAACTCAACGATTCTGCGGAACGGCGTAATACCGCCCACACGGACAATATTGGGTTGGATGATATCCACGGCTTCGGCTTCGATGAAGTCGCGGAAACGGTAGATGGTGTGGACGTTCTCGCCCAGCGCGATAGGCACCGGAGAATGTTTACGCAGGCGCCGGTAGGCCCACAGATCGTCAGCACGGATTGGTTCTTCGAGCCATTCCAATCCGTACTCCCCCAAAACATCCAAGGCACGGAAGGTGTGCGCCAGGTCCCAGCGTTGGTTCGCATCAATCATGAGCAGGCGGTCCGGGCCAATGACCTGCCGGACCGCCGCAACCCGTTCAGCGTCTTCGCGTAGCTCAGGCTTTCCCACTTTGATCTTCACAGCCTTATGACCAGCGGCAACCCAGCGCTGCGCCTGCTCCACGAGTTGTTCCAAGGTGTAGTGCAGGTTCACGCCCGAGCCATAGACGTCCACTGATTCCTGGCGTTGACCCAGGAGAGCGGTGACTGACGTGCTGGCCTGGCGGGCCTTGAGATCCCACAGCGCGAGGTCCACACCCGCCATGGCGATAGTTGTCAGGCCTCCCCCACCTGCCTCGTGCAGACGCTTCCAGAGCTGGTCCCACACCACTTCGGGATTCGGCTCCAGGCCAAGGATGAAGGGGGCAATGTCGTGGTCCAGGAGGGCTTTGACTGCTTGGGGACCAATGGTAGGTGTCCACGAGAAACCGTGGCCCACGCCGCCGTCGTCAGTGGTCAGTTCGGTGACGATCACATGGTTCTCGGGAGCTTCGGCACCCCAGCTGCGCAGCAGCGGAACCGTGATCAACCGCGTGGTAAGGCCGGTAATGCGCGCTGGCATCAGCTGAGCGCCAACTCGTGGCCCTTGGCCAGGATCGATTTGAGCTCCAACAGTTGTTCGTCTGTGGGGTCCACCAGCGGCGGCCGTACAGGGCCTACTGGCAATCCAGCCAAGCGCAGGCCCGCCTTGATGAGCGAAACGCCGAAGCCGGGAGTCTGGTCACGAAGTCTCACGAGGGGCGCGTAGAAGCCCTCAAGCAGTGCGTTCCGGCGCTCTTCGTCACCAGAGACGTATGCGTCGTAGTAGGCTTTCGCGATCTCCGGGGCCATGGCAAAGGCGGCCGAGGAGTAGAGCGGGATCCCCAGGCCACGGTAAGCGCCCTGAGTCAGCTCGGCCGTGAGGAGTCCATTGAATAGGGCGAAGTCGGTTCGGCCGCTGGCATTGATGGCGGACACGATTTCCTGTGCAAGGCCGACGTCCCCGATCCCATCCTTGAAGCCGATGACTTTGGGGTTCGCGGTGAGGCGGGTCATGGCTGCGGCAGTGAACTTTGCCGTGCCACGGTGATAAACGATCACAGGCAGGCTACTGGCGGCGGCGATGGCCTCGACGTAAGCGACGACGCCGTCTGTTGGCCCGGTAACGAGGTATGGCGGAAGAACCAGCAAGGCGTCGGCGCCTGCCTCCTCGGCAACCTTGGCGGCAGCAAGCGCGTGGCCCAGCGGGCCGCCGGCGCCAGCGACTACCGGGACAGCTCCGGCAACAGCTTCGACGGCGGCAGTCACCACGGTCCGGATTTCCTCCAGGGAGAGGGCGTGGAATTCACCCGTGCCGCACGCGGGGAACACACCTCCGGGTCCGAAAGGAAGGCGCGATGTGATGTGCTCCTTCAGGAGGGCTACGTCTACCGAGCCGTCTTCGGCAAAGGGTGTGACGGGGAAAAACAGTACGCCGTCGAAGTTCATGGTGTCTCCTTGGTTGCTCCCGCCGGGACCAGGCCGGCGTGGTTCTCGTCGTCGAGTAGTGCTTGGTCTGATGCTGCTGAATCTGCGCCTTCGTAGGGCGGCGTAAGTTCGGTACGCCAGCTGCGCTTGGGCTCCCAGCCAAGTAGCTCACGCGCTTTCCCCACGGAGAACGCCGGGCTGGTGCCCGTCAGGTGTTCGGTAAGGGGGGTGCTGCCGGGCAGGAAACGCGGGAACAGCTCAGCGAGCGCGGAAGTCGCCAGGGCGTCCTCGGCTCCGACGAAGAAGACCTGGCCGTTGGGGATGGTATCCATCTTTTCCAACAGGACGTCCAGGAACTCTGCTACGTCCCGGGCGTCAACGTAGTTGAACAGCGCGGGGGCTGAAAGTGCCGGATCGGCAAGGCGTTCGCGCACAGTGTGTCCCTGCTGAGTGAGCGCGCCCTGCCACTCTTCCGGGGAGATGACAAAGCAGGGCCGGAATGCCGCGTACCGGATCTTGTTGCCTTGCGCCGCGGCAAACATCTGCACTGTTTGTTCGGCGATCAGCTTGGAAAGTGCGTAGGCATTCCAGGGTTTGGGCGGCGTCTGCTCGTCCAAGGGGAACGACGGCGGCAGCCAACCGGCGGGTGAGCCGTAGCCCAGGGCGGTGGGGCTGCTTGCCGTAATAATCTTCGGAATACCTGCGTCAGTGGCTGCACTGATCACCGCATAGGCGAGCCGGGTATTGGTACTGAAGATGACTTCCTCAGGCGCGCTGAAAGGTACGGCAATAGCGGCGAGGTGGATGACGGCGTCGGGGTTTGTTTCCCGGAGGAGCCGCTCCGCTTCTCCCGGGGCCAAAAGATCTGCTGTGTGCTGCGCTGCGCCAGTGGGCAACTGCTCCGCCGGGATGGCGTCACGATCAACCGAGACCACCTCGTGGCCAGCCTGGGCAAGGCCGGCAACGACGCTGCGGCCGAGCCGGCCGGAACCGCCGGTGACGAAAATCCTGCTCATGGTGTTGTCCTTGTGTGGTGTTGGGCCGTTATGCCTGGCCGCGGCTGAGATCGACGCCGAGGCCAAGTTCGCTGATGCGGACAGGGAGTTCGGTGTCCAGGGACTGGTTGCCGGCGATGCCGACTGAGACGGAACGGAGGCCGTCGATGTACCCCGACGGGCGGCCCAGGGGGTCTACGCCCGGTCCGTTGAAGAGGTCCGAGAGCAGCAGGTTGTCGCCGCCTCCGTGGCCCCCCTCCCCGTTGACGATCGGCACCTCGTAGGCCGCCTCCCAGTGGCGCTGGACCACCAGACGCTCACCGTTTCGTCGGACGGCGTCTTCTTCCTCGATAGGCGTGGCACTGGGGTCCACCACAGTCTTCTTGTCTGTGCTGAATTGGACCGCTGCGCGCTCAACCACCTCGAGTTCGGCCCGGCCCTCCGTACCGTTAACGCTGACCCTGTAGCCTTCCCACGGGCTGTGGGCGTTCAGCGAGTAGCTCAGCGTGGGGCCGCCCTGGTAGTCCACCACGAGGGCCAGGTTGTCCTCGATCGTGATGCCTTCAGTGAAGACGTCCTGGTCCCGGAGGTAGCCGTCGAACTTTTCATTGTCGTAGTACAGGGCCTTCAGGCGCTCGTCCTCCCGCATGTCCAGGCGGAACGGATCACGCGCCAGGCCATCAACGGTGCCGCGTTCCGGGCGGGCACCCAGACCGCGCTCGGCAGCATTCTTGTGGCCGTAGAAGCGGAGCCCTCCGGAGGCGAACACGCGCTCGGGGACGTCACTGATCCACCAGTTGACGAGGTCGAAGTGGTGCGAGGCCTTGTGGATGAGCAGGCCACCGGAGTTCTTCTTCTCACGGTGCCAGCGGCGGAAGTAATCCGCACCGTGCACGGTATCCAGCACCCAGGTGAAGTCGATGGACGTGACCTTGCCGATCACCCCGTTCTGGATGATCTCCTTGAGCGCGGTGTTGCGCGGCGAATAACGGTAGTTGAAGGTGACTACGACGTTCCGCCCGGTTTCCGCCACGGCAGTGGTAATGCGGCGGCAGCCCTCAACATCGATGGTCAGGGGCTTTTCAACCACGACGTCGGCACCCGCCTCGAGTACCTCGACGATGTAGTCCGCGTGGGTGTAGTCCGGCGTCGTGACAATGACGCGTTCGATGCCGTTGGCCCGGATGAAGTCCGTCAGTTTGGCTGGTTCGAAGAACGCCACCGGCTCTGTTCCGCCGAGTTCCTTGATGAGTTCCTGGTAGAACTCCACCCGGCCTTGGTTCACGTCCGACAAAGCAGCGAGGTCAGCCACGTCGGCGTGCTGTCCATAGATCGCGCGAATGTACATTTCGGAGCGGCCCCCGGTCCCGATAAGGGCAATGCGGGTCCGATGACGGGCAGCACTTCCTGCGGGGGACCCGGAAGTGCCCGGCGCGGGTGACTGGGTCTCGGCGGTGTCGACGTTGACCATGGGAATGCCCCTTTCAAAAGGCAGGAGTGAACCGCTTGACGGCCCGGCGTGATCTGGGAAGAATCATGAGAAAGCGTTTTCTCAGAGCGTTATAAGCTTTGTATCAAGACTCTGGCGGTTCCGTCAACCATTGCCCCAACGCAGGGGCAGCACGCGGACAGCCAACCGGAAGGGGCAACATGGCACGGAGGAACACCAATCGGCGGATTGGCATTGCCGATGTCGCGGAGAAGGCAGGCGTCTCGCACGCCACAGTGTCCCGCGTCATGAACGGTAACGCCGCCGTGGATCCCGGGATCGCCGCCCGCGTCAGGGCTGCAGCGGCCGAGCTCAAATACCAACCCAACCCCGTGGGACGAAGCCTGGCACTGGGCAAGACCGACACCATCGGCATTGTTGTCCCGGACCTGGCCAACCCCACCTTCCAGGCCATCCTTCGCGGACTCAGCATTGCAGCAGCCCAGGACGGGTATCGCGTCCTGATCGCGGATTCATCCGAAGTAACCAGTGAGGAAGCAATCCTTGCCGGAGAAGCCCGTCGCCGCTGCGATGGAGTGGTGCTCTGCGCACCCCGAATGGGCGATGCCGAACTTGAAGAGCTGGCACCCACCCTGCATCCGCTGGTACTCATCAACCGCACCACGGTGGCCACCAACACTCCAAGCCTCAGCGTGGACTACGGCCAAGGCATCCAGGAACTCGCCCAGCACCTGGTGGGCCTGGGTCACCGGCGGCTGGCTTTCCTCTCCGGACCTGAACACAGCGCCTCCAACCGCCAGCGCTTGGTGGGCCTGGAAAAATTCCGGAAAGAGCACCCGGAGATTGAACTCCAAATGCTCCACGGCGGGTCCAACTTCGACTCCGGACATGAATCCACTGAGGCCATCATCGCCAGTGGCGCAACGGGCATCCTGGCCTTCAATGACCTCGTCGCCATGGGCTTGCTCAGCGGCCTGCACGAGCACGGAGTGCGGGTTCCGGAGGACATCTCGGTAACGGGGTTTGATGACATCCCGTTCGCCAAGTACACCACTCCCCCGCTGACCACCGCTGCCGTTCCCATCAATGAACTTGGGAGCTTGGCCTGGCGCAGGATGCGGGAGCAGATCCAGCAAGCAGGAGAATCCACCACGCAAGCCCAGGATGAGTTCTCGCCGCGGATGGAAATCCGCAAGAGCACCGCGGCACCGGCCTTGAAGCCCGCCTAGAAATGCAACGCGGGGTCACTTGTGGCCCATCCGGACGTCCAACATGGGCCACAAGTGACCCCGCGTTGCTCTATTCCGCGGAAGTCTGCGAGCCCACTCCGGCCTCTTTGTAGAAGCCCTGGATGTGGGCGGCCACAAGATCTGCTGCCCGCCTGCCGTCGTTCGCGTTGACGGCTGCCAGAATCGCGTGGTGTTCCGCTCGAAGCCTGTCTGAGGTGGCCTTCCAGTCAGGCAGGTTTCCGGTGAGTTTCCCGGCGTAGTTTTCAATGGCGCCACGCAATGACGCCATCATGGCGCTGACCACGGTATTCCCGGCAGCCTGTGCCAGTGCCACATGGAACCGGGCATCAAGTGCCAGGAACGTCTCGATGTCAGGGCTGTTGTCCATTTGCTCGAGCAGCGCCGCCGCCTCGTCCAGGGCCGGGGCGCCGACCTTGGCCCGCGCAGCCGCCCAGGATTCGAGCAGGACGCGCGTCTCCACGATGTCGGCCACGGGAAGGTGGCGGGTTGCCACGTGGAGGCGGAGCGTGGAGCCAAGCGCGGAGCCCGGCTCTGCGATCACTACAGTTCCCGCATCCTTGCCCGAGCCAACTCCCGCGCGCACAACACCCATTGCCTCGAGGATCCGCACAGCTTCCCGTACAGACGTCCTGGATACCTGCAGCTGCTCGGCCATGGCCCGTTCTCCGGGGAGGCGTCCGCCGAGGGCGAGGTCGCCGTCGGATAGCTGCTTTTCTATCCACTGCAGGACTAGTTCGTGGGTACGCATACGGGAATACTAGTTGATGTGGTCCAACCACATGGCTTACAGTGTGGTTAGACCACAGTGGTAGGACCACAGAATTTCAAGGGAGAACCGCATGACCGACACCCTCGATCCGAAGCTCACAGCCGCCCCGGCCAATGCCGGCAGCGACGAAACCGTCAGCCGCCCGCCCCAGCCGACGCCCGCCGTCGTGCAACCTCCGGCACTTAAGCGGCGCATACCCAAGGTGTCCGATCTGGCTCCATTGATGCAGTTCAAGAAGCCCGAATTCAGCAAGGCCGCCCGCCTCAAGCGCGCCAGCACTATCTGGGAACTGCGCGACATCGCCAAGCGTCGCACGCCGCAGGCACCCTTCGACTACACAGACGGGGCCGCGGAGGAAGAAATCACCCTGCGCCGGGCTCGCCAGGCGTTCCAGGACATCGAATTCCGCCCGGGGATCCTTCGCGACGTCTCCAGGATTGACCTCCGCACGGACATTTTGGGAAAGGAGTCACGTCTCCCCTTCGGCATCGCCCCCACCGGATTCACCCGCATGATGCAGTCCGAGGGCGAATACGCCGGCTCACAGGCCGCAGAAGCCGCAGGCATCCCCTACACGCTGTCAACCATGGGCACTGCTTCGATCGAGGATGTTGCTACCGCAGCTCCAAACGGCCGCAACTGGTTCCAGCTGTACCTGTGGACTGATCGCGACCGCTCCCTGGAGTTGATCGAGCGTGCCGCAAAAGCAGGCAACGATACCCTCATGGTGACCGTCGATACCGCTGTAGCCGGGGCTCGGTTGAGGGATGTCCGCAACGGCATGACCATCCCGCCTGCACTGACACTCAAGACCGTCCTCGATGCGTCCTACCGACCCGCCTGGTGGTTCAACTTCCTGACGCACGAGCCACTGACCTTCGCCTCGCTCTCCCGCTACACCGGCACGGTGGCGGACCTCATCAACTCGATGTTCGACCCCACGCTGACTTATGAGGACCTGGACTGGCTGCGTGAAACCTGGAAGGGCAAGCTCGTGGTCAAGGGCATCCAGACCGTTGAAGATGCCCGTAAGGTGGTGGACCACGGCGCTGATGGCATCGTCCTGTCCAACCATGGCGGCCGCCAACTGGACCGGGCACCCATCCCGTTCCACCTGCTTCCCGAGGTCACTTCGGCGCTTAAGGCTGACAACAGCAAGGCCGCCGTCATGCTGGACACGGGCATCATGAGCGGCGCCGACATCGTGGCAGCCTTGGCCTTGGGCGCAGACTTTGCCCTGATTGGCCGGGCCTACCTCTACGGACTCATGGCCGGCGGACGCGAAGGCGTGGACCGCACCATTCAGATCCTCGAGAAGGACATGACCCGCACCATGGCACTGCTGGGCGTCAGCAAGGTGGCGGACTTGAACCCGGACCACGTGCGGTTGCTTCAGCACTAGCGCCCCCATGTACGGGACAGCACCTGTCGCTATGAGCTTTCATAGCGACAGGTGCTGTCCCCCAGTTGGGCAAGGGTGCGCTAGATCAAGCCTTGAGCCAGCATCGCGTCGGCCACCTTAACGAAGCCGCCGATGTTGGCGCCCACCACATAGTTGCCAGGCGAACCATATTCTTCGGCGGTTGCTGCGCAGCGATCGTGGATGCCCACCATGATCTCGGTAAGCCGCTGTTCCGTGTGCTCGAATGACCACGAATCACGGCTGGCGTTCTGCTGCATTTCCAGCGCGGACGTAGCAACACCCCCGGCGTTGGCGGCTTTACCCGGGCCGAACAGAATGCCAGCCTCCTGAAAGACTGACACTGCCGAACGCGTGGAGGGCATGTTGGCCCCCTCGGCCACCGCGATCAGGCCGTTGCTGACCAACTTGGCGGCAGCATCGCCGTCGAGCTCGTTTTGGGTGGCGCAGGGCAGCGCGACCGTGCCGTTCACGTCCCACACCGAGCCACCCGCTACGTAGCTGGATCCAGGCCGTCGGAGCGCGTATTCCGTGAGCCGGGCGCGCTCCACTTCCTTGATGTTGCGCAAAAGCCCGACGTCGATTCCAGCTTCGTCCACGACGTAACCGGCCGAGTCGGAACAGGCAACCACAGTTGCGCCGAGCGACTGCGCTTTGGCAATTGCATTGATGGCTACATTTCCGGAACCTGACACCACAACACGCTGGCCGTCAAAGGAAGCGCCGCGGGTCTTGAGCATCTCCTGGGCAAAGATCACCGTGCCATAGCCTGTGGCTTCCGGCCGGACCAACGAGCCGCCCCAGGAAATCCCCTTGCCGGTGAGCACTCCGGATTCGTAGCGGTTGGTGATGCGCTTGTACTGACCGAAGAGGAAGCCGATCTCACGTCCGCCAACGCCTATATCACCAGCAGGGACGTCCGTGTACTCGCCGATGTGCCGGTAGAGCTCGGTCATGAACGACTGGCAGAACCGCATGATCTCGGCATCCGAGCGTCCGCGGGGATCGAAGTCGGAACCGCCCTTGCCGCCGCCGATCGGCATGCCTGTGAGGGCATTTTTGAAGATCTGCTCAAAGCCCAGAAACTTGACGATGCCCAGGTAGACGGAGGGGTGGAACCGGAGCCCACCTTTGTAGGGACCGAGCGCCGAGTTGAACTCCACCCGAAAGCCGCGGTTTACATGGACGCGGCCGGAGTCGTCGGTCCACGGTACGCGGAAGATGATCTGCCGTTCGGGTTCGCAGAGACGCTCCAGCACGGCGCCTTCCAGGAATTCGGGGTGCCGATCGTGAACGGGCCCCAGGCTTTCGAAGACCTCGGTGACAGCCTGGTGGAACTCCTTCTCGCCGGGATTCCGCGCCAACACAGTGTCCCTGACAGCTTCGAGCCTCGAATCCATGCGTCTTCCTATCCCTCAGTGCGCGCCGACCAAGGCGGCGAGACGATTCAGTCCCGCTCATGGTCGCACCAACGGAGGTAGGATCTCCATCCGATGGGATTGTGACCCTCCACTTGGAGTTAATACAACTGTAGAAAAACCCCGCAAACCCAAGGAAGACGGACCTTAACGAAACCTCACAACGTGTTGGAGATCACGTTGGATTGCTCTGGATAGCGCTCTAGCGCTTGCGACCAAACTTCGGGAGGTTGGGAAGATTCGGGAGGTTGGCCAGCAGATCCGCTGCCTTAGTGGCAGCACGGCCAACAGTCCGGCCGATCTGCTGCGGGACGGTATCGTCCGATGCCGGATCCAGCGAGACGGGCATCGCATCTGAGTGGACTTTCACGGCCTTGCTGACGGCGTCTGCACGAGTCGCAACGAGATCCGGCACAGGGGGTTCCACAACCGAAGCCGCTTCAGCGGAAGCCACCGTTTGAGGGGCTGCTTCCACGGAAGGTCCGACGGCGGCGGCAGCCGAGGGTCCGACGTCGAACGTTTCCAGCCACGTAGCTACACCGGCCAGCGGTTTCGGGTTCAGCGCGTAGTAGCGCTTCTGTCCTTGGGCACGCATGCTGACGAGGTCAGCCTCGCGGAGCACCTTCAGATGCTTGGAGATAGTGGGCTGACTTGCAGCCAGTTCTTCCACCAGTTCGCCTACAGCTTTATCCCCAGAGCGGAGTGAAACCAGGATGTCGCGCCTGGTTGCCTCAGCTATGACGGCAAATACGTCGTCAGTCACCATGCCTCCCACCCTAGCGACATATACGCCAAATGGCATCCCTGTTTCGCGCCGCGACGGCCCCCCGTCGATCAGTCGAACCAGGGATCCAGCCCGTACAAAGGGAAGATCTCCTTGCGCGTGGCAATCACCGTCCGGTCCACCTCGTCGGCGGGGTCGTAGCCAACTTCCCAGGAACGCCACCAGACGTCCACGTCATCGCTCATCGACTCCGGAGCCCACACGCCGTAAGCCTCCCTGACATAGTTGCGCCACGCTTCTGGCACGGGGGTGCTCAACGGTACCGGCCGCTGCGTCACCATCCCGATCAGATGGCTCCAGGCACGCGGCACAACGCCCGTAACGTCGTAGCCGCCCCCGCCCGTGGCAATCCACCGGTTATCGCAGTACCTGGCGGCGAGGCTGGCGACGGCGCTGGCCGCCTCACGCTGCCCGTCCACGCTGAGGTTGAGGTGCGTCAAAGGATCCAGGCGGTGCGAATCACAGCCGTGCTGGCTGACAATCACCTCGGGGTTGAAGGCTCCAACCAGCTGCGGTACCACCGCATGGAAGGCGCGAAGCCACGCGGCATCTCCGGTGAACGCCGGCAACGCGACGTTGACAACCGTGCCGTGCGCATCCGGGCCGCCGGTTTCATTGGCGAAACCGGTTCCCGGAAAGAGGGTAAGGCCGGACTCATGCAGGGATATGGTCATGACGCGGGGGTCATTCCAAAAAATGCTTTGCGTTCCGTCACCGTGGTGCGCGTCGACGTCGATGCTGACGACGCGTTGCACGCCGCCGTCCAGAAGGCGTTGGATGGCAATCGCGACGTCGTTATAGACGCAGAAACCGCTGGCACGGTCACGTGCCGCGTGGTGCATTCCGCCACTGAAATTTACTGCGCGGATGGCTTTGCCGGACAGGATCGATTCCGCGGCCAGCAAAGAACCACCGGCGAGTCGGGCGCTGGCCTCGTGCATACCGGCGAACGCAGGATCATCCTCAGTCCCAAGACCGCGGTCTTCCTCCGGCATGCTCGGATCCTCGCTGACCCGGCGCACGGCGTCCACATAGTCGGCGCTGTGGACCGAGCAAAGTTCGACGTCGGTGGCCAGCTCCGGCGCCTCCACCACCACATGGCTGTGGTTGAAAAGACCAAGGGATTCCGCGAGCCTCGCTGTTAGCTCCAGCCGCTGCGGGGCCATAGGATGGCTGGGACCAAAGTTGTAAGCAGTCATGGCTGGGTCCCACACCACCGTCGTTGGCAGTGCGGATCGCGTAATGCTGGAAGCAGTTGTTCCAAGCCCGGAGTTCATCCAGAACAGGCTACCTGAGGCCGCGCTGCACTACCGCCCGGTTACGCCGCAGGAATAGTGGTTTACTACTCAGGAAAGCATGTTCAACCGAGGAAGAACCCCATGTCTCAAAGCCAGTCGCGCTCCGTGAGCCCGGCCAACTGGCAACCCGGCCAGCAGGAACGTGAAGGTCTATGGATTTTCACGCGTGCGCGCGACTTTATCGACAACATCGCCAACACGTCCCCGGCCCGTTTGGCCTTGGTCGCATTCGCCTCGGTGATCCTGCTCTTCACAGGCTTGTTGTCGTTGCCGTTCTCGTCGGCTTCGGGCGAGCCTACTCCTCTGCACCAGTCCATGTTCACGGCAGTTTCCAGTGTCTGCGTGACCGGCCTGACGGTGGTTTCCACGGCCACGCACTGGTCCTTCCTCGGCCAGCTCATTATTCTGGTGGGCATCTTTGTGGGCGGCCTCGGCACTTTGACCCTGGCGTCCCTGTTGGCGCTCATGGTCAGCAAGCGGCTTGGTGTCCGCGGCAAGCTCATCGCCCAGGAGGCCATGAACAACGCCGGCAGGCTTGGTGAAGTGGGTACGCTGCTCCGCATCGTCATCGTGACCTCCGTGGTGATCGAAGGTGCCCTGGCCCTGGCCCTGATCCCCCGCTTCATGCTCCTCGGGGAGCCCTTCTGGCAGTCGGTTTGGCACGGCGTCTTCTACTCGATTTCGTCCTTCAACAATGCCGGTTTTACGCCCCACTCTGACGGAATCGTCCCCTACGAGACCGACCTCTGGATCCTGGTTCCACTCATGTTGGGCGTGTTCCTTGGCAGCCTCGGCTTCCCGGTAGTGATGGTTCTCCAGCAGAACGGCCTGAACTGGAAGAAGTGGAACCTCCACACCAAGATCACCATCCAGGTGTCCTTCATCCTGCTGCTCGCCGGCACAGTCCTGTGGGCCCTCATGGAATGGGACAACGTGCGGACCATCGCGCACATGGATCTGGGAGACAAGCTCATCCACTCCCTCTTTGCTTCCGTAATGACGCGCTCGGGCGGGTTCAACCTGGTGGATCAGAACCACATGGAGTCCACCACCATGCTCCTCACGGATGCCCTGATGTTTGCCGGTGGCGGCTCGGCGTCCACTGCGGGCGGCATCAAGGTGACCACTATCGCGGTCATGTTCCTCGCCATTGTTGCCGAGGCCCGTGGCGATGCCGACGTGAAGGTCTACGGCCGCACGATTCCCCAAGGCACCATGCGGGTGGCCATCTCCGTGATTGTTGCCGGTGCCACCCTTGTATCGGTCGCGGCATTCCTGCTGCTCTCCATCAGCGGCGCAACACTGGACAGGGTGCTCTTTGAAACCATCTCCGCCTTTGCCACAGTGGGACTGAGCACCAACCTCAGCGCCGAGCTGCCGCCGTCGGGCGTTTACGTCCTGACCGCACTCATGTTCGCAGGCCGTGTGGGCACCGTAACCCTCGCTGCCGGCCTGGCCCTGCGCCAGCGCAGCCAGCTGTACCACTACCCGGAAGAGAGGCCAATCATTGGCTAGTACCACAGGGGCAGCGAACCGCCCCGCCCACAACGCACCAGTGCTGGTCATTGGCCTTGGCCGGTTCGGGTCGGCCACAGCCGAGCAATTGGTCAAGCAAGGCCGGGAAGTCCTGGCGATTGAACGTGACCGCACGCTCGTCCAGAAATGGGCGCCCGTGCTCACCCATGTGGTGGAGGCCGACGCCACCAACATCGATGCCTTGCGCCAGCTGGGGGCCCAGGAGTTCAGCTCCGCCGTCGTGGGCGTGGGCACGTCCATCGAGTCCTCTGTGCTCATCACGGTGAACCTGGTGGATCTGGGCATCCAACACCTCTGGGTCAAGGCGATCACGCCATCCCACGGCAAGATCCTCAGCCGGATCGGCGCAAACCACGTGATCTACCCGGAAGCCGACGCCGGCGTCCGTGCCGCGCACCTGGTGTCAGGGCGCATGCTGGACTTCATCGAATTCGACGACGACTACGCGATCGTCAAGATGTATCCGCCAAAGGAAACCGTGGGCTTCACCCTGGAGGAATCCAAGGTGCGCTCCAAATACGGCGTGACGATCGTCGGCGTGAAGACTCCTGGCGAGGACTTCACGTATGCGCGGCCGGAAACGAAGGTGTCCGGACATGACATGTTGATCGTGTCCGGACACGTCGATCTCCTGGAGCGCTTCGCAGCGCGGCCCTAGCAGCGCGGCCCTAGGGGGGTCGTTGGTTGGGGATTAGCCCAGCTGCTTGGTGATCTCCGCCGCCCGCGTAGCAGCCGCACGGGCTCCTTCAGCGATGATCCTGGGGATCCCGCCGTCGTCGAATGCTGCGATGGCCCGCTCGGTGGTGCCGTTGGGACTGGTGACGGCAACGCGAAGGGCGGTGGGGTCCGCACCTGGTTCCGCCAGCATGAAACCGGCGCCCGCCACCGTTTCGCGGGCCAGCATGACGGACAGTTCTGCGTCCAACCCCAACTCGACACCCGCAGCGGCCATGGCCTCAGCCAAATAGAACGCATAGGCGGGGCCGGATCCACTGATCGCGGACAAAGCGTCCACTTGTTCCTCGGGCACCTCCACAACCTTGCCGGCACCTGCCAGCGCTGCCTTCACCTTCTCCAGCTGTTCGGGAGTGCAGTGCGTTCCGGGCGAAACAGATACGACGCCGCGGCCTAGCTTTGCGGGTGTGTTCGGCATGGTGCGGATCACCGGCTGTCCCTCCGGGAGGGCTGCCTCAAGCTGTGCGATGGAAACCGCAGCTGCCACGCTCACAACAACGGTGTTCTTCGCGAGTGCCGGGCTGATTTCCCGTGCAAGGTCTGTAATGCCAACTGGTTTGACGCCAAGGATGACTATGCCGGAACCCTTGGTGGCAAGCTTGTTGTTGTCCGGCTCTTCCTCGCCGGCGATCGCCATGACGCCATACCGCTGCGCAAGCTCTTCGGCACGCTCGGCACGTCGGACGGTGGCGACGACATCAGATGGGTCAGTTCCGGCGGCAAGGAGACCGGCCAGAATTGCCTCGTTCATGGATCCACAGCCAAGGAATGCGATTCGGTTGCTCATTGCACCATCATGGCAGTTTGCCCATGGAGGGGTCGAACGCTGTCCGGATTCACAGCTTGTTCCCAAGAATATTGCAGGCAGCACCCAACCTTGGTCCGTAACTTAGTAGTTACCTCATTGAGGGTGCGAGTGATGAGGCGGGCATGGGGATGTCCGCCAGCAGCACCGGTGGCCGGGGCGGGTTTTCCCCCATTTCCCGATTCGGCCGCCGGTGCTTTCGCTTTTAATTGCGTTGGCTTCTAGTTATCGTGTGAGCGCACCAGCGGGATGCTGAGGTGCTGCCGTGCGAAACGAAGTGTCTCGGCCAACATTTCCTCGCGCTCACCCGCCACTTTGGCCTTGCGGGTTGATATCTCCGCCACCACAACACCACTGAAGCCGTTGGAAGCAAGATGTTGGAGGGCATCGGCGCACTGCTGCGTCCCCGTGCCCGGCACCAGGTGCTCGTCTTTTCCGGAACCCGAACCATCAGTGAGGTGAACGTGGCGGAGTTTGCTGCCCAGCGCCTGGATTGCTTCCAAACTGTTTGCCCCCGCGGTTGCCGCATGCGAGAAGTCCCAGGTGACGTCGTCGTAATCCTGTCCCAACGGATCCCAGTGCGGCAGGTAGGCAACAGCCTCCCGTCCGCGGACGCGCCACGGGTACATGTTCTCCACTGCGATGTGCACCTGGTACATCGCCGCGATCTCCCGAACACCCGCAGCGAAGTTCTCGGCGTAGTTCGACTGCCAGCGGAATGGCGGATGGACCACCACGGTGTCACAGCCGACTTCCCTGGCCATCTGGCAGGACTTCTCGATCTTGTTCCATGCAGCTCCCCAGACTTGCTGGGTGAGCAGCAGCGTGGGCGCGTGAATAGAGACGATCTGTTGGTGGTAACGATGGCTCAGCTGGATGAGGGCGTCAGGATTCTGGCTCACGGCGTTGTTGGTAACCATGACCTCAACGCCTTCATAACCAAGGTCCTGGGCAACCGCGAAAGCGTCATGGACGCTCAGCGGATAAACGGACGCGCTGGACAGCGCCACCGGGATGTGGCGGTTATTTGCAACGGGCTCGACGTCGGTGCTCATCTCAGGAAGCCAGCCCGCCTGCCGCGGGGGCCGGAATTGGTGCAGGGGCAGGGTTGTTCACCGGCACTGTGTTCAGCGGCACCGGGAACTCCTCAAACGTGTGCTGGGGCTCGTCGTTGTCCGTCTTCTTGTCGCCTTCCTTGACTGCTTTTTTCTTGGACTTGTCCTTCTTGCGCTTTCCGACGTGCGGCGCGGGATCCACGGCATCATCGAAGACCAACTGGTCCAGGCGGCGAAGGATCAGCCCTTCCCGTAAAGCCCACGGGCAGATTTCCATCTTAGGGAATTCAAAGAGCTCCAATGCGGCCTCCGCTACCAAAGCCCCGGCCAGCAACTGGCGGGCGCGCGCATCCGAAACACCCGGGAGGTATAGGCGGTCCTCAACTTTCATCGCGGATATGCGCTGGGCCCATAAACCAAGATCCGCGGCGTGGAGTTCCCGTTTCACATAAGGACCCGCTCCGCTGGGGGCAGCACCGGCGATCCGTGCAAGGGAGCGGAACGTTTTGGAGGTACCCGCCACCAGGTTGGCCCGGCCAAGTTCGTGAAAATTGCGGACAACAGGTTTAAGCGTGGAGCGGATGTACCGCCTCAGCTCCTTGACGCTCTTCGCGCTCGGTGGATCCTCATGGAGCCAATCCCGCGTCAGCCTGCTGGCTCCCAACGGAACGGACGTGGCGAACTCCGGGAGTTCGTCCGTGCCGTAAGCCATTTCGAAGGATCCCCCGCCAATGTCCAGATCCAGAATCGGCCCGGCGCCCCAGCCATACCAACGACGAACGGCAAAGAACGTCATGGACGCTTCTTCGCTGCCAGTGAGCTCCTGGAGAGTCACAGTGGTCTCGTGTTTGACCCGGGCCAGGACCTCGGCGCCGTTGGTTGCCTCACGGATTGCCGAGGTACAAAACGCGAGCAAATCCTCGGCTTTGTGGCGTGCTGCGAATTCCCACGCTTCCAGGACGAACTCAATGAGCTCAGTCTGGCCGGCGTCGTTGATGTTGCCATCGCCGTCGAGGTATTGCACCAGGGAGAGTGGCCGTTTGTGGGAGGCAAAAGCCACGGGGCGGGCACCGGGATGGGCGTCCACGAGCAGCAGGTGGACGGTGTTTGAACCGATATCGAGAACGCCAAGACGCATTCTGCCATTATTCACTGATTCGAAGCCGGGGAAGCAACTTGGCGTCCACGTTTCGCTGACAGGCAGAGGTCCTGTGCTCAGGATGCCAGCTATTCCGTTGGCTCCCCTGCTTCGTCTGCCCGTTTGAAGTCGCGGCGGATGTTGGCGATGCCCTCAGGATCGATTTCGAAGCCATATTCGCTTCCCGGGTTAATGACCATACCCAGTTCGTCGCCGATGTTACCGAGGATCGCCGAGCCCATGGTGCCCAGAATGTGCGGGGCCGCTTCCAGGAAACGCTCGTCCACGCGGCTCGGGTGGCTGAACACCGCCAGAACGGGCTGTCCATCGGCGTTGGAAAGGACCAATGGCTCTACGGCAGAATCCGGTCCGTCCACTGCTTCGGAACTGATGAGGTATACCTCGTTGTTCAGGAAAGCAAGGATGACGTCTACCGGGTTGGCGTCCGGCTGTTCAGCCAAGGCGAGCTTCGCTTCGAGGTCGTTCAAGGGTCCGTTGTCCGGTGAAGCCGTCTGTTCAGTCATGGTTCTACTCGACCACGATGCCGTCCGGGACGCAATTCGCTTGCTTCCCGGACGGCACCTTGTCTTGTTGCTGCCTTACTTTTTGGCGGCGGCTTTCTTGGCCGGTGCCTTGCGCGTAGTGGTCCGCTTGACGGGGCCCTTGGCCCGCTTCTCGGCAAGAAGTTCGACGGCGCGTTCCCGGGTCAGTTCCTCAAGGGAGGTTGAGCGCGGGACCGTGATGTTCGTGACGCCATCAGTGATGTACGGACCGAAACGGCCCTCCTTCACGACGATGTTCTTCTCCGACACGGGGTCCGGGCCGAACTCGGCCAACGGCGGCACGGCGGCACGGGCACCACGCTGCTTGGGCTGGGAGTAGATCTCCAAGGCCTGTTCCAGGGTGATGGTGAAGATTTCTTCTTCGGATCCGATGGAACGGGAGTCCGTGCCCTTCTTCAGGTAAGGTCCGAACCGGCCGTTCTGGACGGTGATGACATTTCCTTCAGCGTCCTCGCCAAGCACCCGGGGCAGGCTCATAAGCTGCAGGGCCTCATCCAGGGTGACGCTGTCCACGGTCATGGACTTGAACAGCGAACCTGTGCGTGGCTTGGCTTTCACCGGCTTCTTTGGGGGCTTGGGCTTGCCGTTCTTGTAGTACTCAACGGGCTGGTTTGCCAGCTGCTCCTCGGTCATCTCGGGGATGATCTCGGTGACGTAGGCGCCGTAACGGCCATTCTTGGCAACCACGGTATGGCCGGTGTGTGGATCGGTTCCCAGGACGCGTTCCTCGGGAGCCGCGGTTTCCATGAGCTCGATTGCCTTGGCTGCTGTCAACTCATCCGGAGCGAGTTCTTCCGGGACGTTGGCCCGTATGGACTCCACCACTTCACCGGTCTTCTCATCAACGGTGGGGATGCTGCTTTCCAGGTACGGGCCGAACTTACCCACACGCAGGGTGATGCCCTCGGCTATGGGCACGGAGTTGATCTCGCGGGCATCAATCTCGCCGAGGTTGTTCACGATGCTCAACAGCCCGGGATCAGCGTCTTCACCATAGTAGAAGTGCTTCAGCCACGCTGCGCCCACGGCCTGGCCGTTGGCGATTTTGTCCAGATCGCCTTCCATGTCGGCGGTGAACTCGTAGTCGACATAATCCGTGAAGTGCTGCTCAAGCAACCGAATCACCGAGAAGGCGATCCAACTGGGAACCAGGGCAGAACCTTGTTTACGGACATAACCGCGATCCTGGATGGTGGAAATCGTAGAGGCATAGGTCGACGGACGCCCGATGCCCTTCTTTTCCAGCTCAGCCGTCAGCGAGGCTTCGGTGTAGCGCGGAGGCGGTGAGGTCTCGTGCCCCACAGCGACGATGTCCGAGGCCGTCAGGGAGTCATCCTTGGCCACGTTGGGCAGGCGGCGAGCTTCATCGGAGTCGTCATCTCCGCGGCTCTCGTCCTTGCCCTCCTCATAAGCGGCGAGGAAGCCGGGGAACGTGATGACGGTGCCCGAGGCCGAGAATTCAGCGTCGCGTCCGTCAGCTGCTACGGCACCCAGCCGGATAGTGGCTGTGGAGCCCTTGGCGTCGGCCATCTGGGATGCGACCGTGCGCTTCCAGATGAGCTCGTACAACCGGAATTCGTCTCCGCTGAGCTGCTTGGCCACCTGGGCGGGCGTGCGGAACGAGTCACCTGCGGGGCGGATGGCCTCGTGGGCCTCTTGCGCATTTGCAGCTTTGTTGGCGTATACGCGTGGGCTTTGGGGCACGTACTCGGGGCCGTAGAGCTCCGCGGCCTGGCGGCGGGCTGCTGTGACAGCTTCATCGCTCAAGGCAGAGGAGTCTGTACGCATATAAGTGATGTAGCCGTTTTCGTACAGGCGCTGGGCGACCTGCATGGTGCTCTTCGAGGAGAACCTGAGCTTACGGCCCGCTTCCTGCTGCAGCGTGGAGGTGGTGAACGGTGCGGCAGGGCGACGGGTGTACGGCTTGGTATCTACAGAGCGAACGCGGAAATCGGCGTTCTGCAGACCTGCGGCCAAGGACGTTGCGAGTTCCTCGTTGAGGTGCACCACGTTGGAGGATGTGAGCTGGCCATTGTCGTTAAAGTCACGACCACTGGCCACCTTGGAACCGTCCACCGCGGCAAGCTTTGCCTTGAAGGATCCCGAGTCGGCTCCGAACTGTCCGGTCAGGTCCCAGTAGGAGGCGGCCCGGAAAGCCATACGTTCGCGTTCGCGGTCAACCACCATGCGGGTAACCACGGACTGCACACGTCCCGCGGAGAGTCCCCTGGCAACCTTGCGCCACAGAACCGGGGAGATTTCGTAGCCGTAGAGCCGGTCCAGGATACGCCGGGTCTCCTGGGCATCAACCAGGGCGGTATCGACGTCCCGCAGGTTATCCATGGCACGGTGAATCGCCTCCTTGGTGATTTCACCGAAAGTCATGCGATACACGGGAACTTTGGGTTTCAGGACCTCAAGCAGGTGCCACGCGATGGCTTCGCCCTCGCGGTCCCCATCGGTTGCGAGATAGAGCGCGTCAGCGTCTTTCAGCTGGGCCTTGAGCTCGGCGACCTTCTTCTTCTTATCCGGCGATACGACGTAGTACGGCTTGAAGTCGTTTTCGATGTCGACGGCGAACTTACCCAGCGAGGTCTTCTTGAGTTCTGCAGGGAGGTCCGATGGCTGCGGGAGATCCCGGATATGGCCGATGGAAGCCTCGACGATGAAGCCCTCGCCAAGATACTTGGCGATGGTCTTGCTCTTGGCCGGAGACTCCACGATCACGAGTTTCTTGCCGGTTTTTGCCTTGCTGGGCACGGTGCTCCTACAGAAAAAATGTGTAATTGGGCTGGTGCCCATATTGGCCTAGTTCACCATAGATTGCAGAATCCTGCGTTCCGGCGTGGAAATCCGAGGGGCTGGCCGGACCCCTAGTGCCCAGGTGCCATGCGGTCATCCGGGATCATTGACCACAGAGTAGCAACACGCTCGGCACCTTGCGGAATCTGGGTAGGGTCTTCCAGTTCGTACTCCCGCAGGACCTCCCGGATCCGTTCAGAAAGCTCTTTGCGCTGCGGGTTGGTCAAGTACAGCAAATTGCTCGCCAGCACCACCGACGCCGGCTCTTCCGCCGCTTCGCCACGTTGCCGGCGTTCTCCCCGGGCCTTGGCAAAAGCCGAGGCCCTGCGCCGGAAGGCGTCCAGCTCAAGATCGACCACTGCGATCTCCGGGCTGGCCACGCTGCCGCCTGAAATCCTGAAGTCAGTTCCAGCAGCCTTCCACCGGCGTTCCCTTGCGTCGCCGGCATTTTCCGCCGGGGCAACGATCCCCCATTTCTGGAGCGCACGGAGGTGGTAGCTCATGGCACTGGGCGTTAGGCCGGTACGGGCCGCCAGCTCAGTAGCTGTGTGGCTTACCTGTGTTGCGTAGAGCTCGGAGATGACCTCGAGACGGGCGGCGTGCGCCAATGCACGGATAGCCTTGGGATCGGTTATCTCAACCGTTTTCTCGGCCCTCTTGCGCCGCGGGGCATCGCCTGACGCCTGGGATGTCTCGTTGTTCGCAATCACTTCATCAGTGTAAGCAGGGTCACTTACTGCGGACTTGCTACCGAGCGGGCGCGGCGGCCGTGCACTGTTCATGCGGACGCCTCCTGCGTATCCGGGAGGAGGAACCCGTCCAGGACGAGATTCCGCACTTCGGCAACAAGCCCTTCACGGAAGGATCCTGAATCGAAGTCGTCTCCGCCTCCCAGGAGTGCTTCCAAGGCTCCGACAATCTGCCGTACGGATAATTGGCCATCACAAGCAGAAACAAAGCCCGCCAGCTCCGTGCTGAGCAGGTTTGTTCGACGAAGGCCGGCCCCCTGCCGGAGGAGGATCACGCCTGGATGCACAGCCCCGGGACGCTGATGGCGCTCTTCCGTGGCGTCCTCGGCCACCACAAGGTGTGCTTCCGGCAAACTACTGCCTGAAAGCCAGTCGGAGCGCTCCACGGCCGCGCCGAGATGGGGACCGATAGGTTGCTCAATGGGGTAGGTAATTTCCTCAAACCGGCTGATGCGTACTTC
Source organism: Arthrobacter sp. 21a14 (assembly GCA_050627125.1). Lineage (GTDB taxonomy): Bacteria > Actinomycetota > Actinomycetes > Actinomycetales > Micrococcaceae > Arthrobacter. The sequence continues at coordinate 4,949,430 of CP192487.1, forward strand.
GTTTGAAGTTTGTGGGCGGCGTAGCCAGATCATGCCAAAGCCGATTCCTTCAACATCCCTCGATGCGAAGTCGTCGAGGTACGCGGCGTACGACTCCTGGTAGTGGCTGCGGTCCCGGTTCTCCGAGGCGTCCTGCAGCCAGGTCTCTGCGTACTGCTCCGGGTTCAGCTGCTCACGTTGAATGAACCAAACGTCCAAGCCTGAACCTTCGAACCACGAGGAAGGCCTGTCATGCCATTGTGTCCCTTTGCGGATCTCCCAGTTGCCGAGCATCTGGGCTGAGCCACCGGGTTCAAGGATGTCTGCCAGCGTCCGTGTCAACGAGGCGACGATCTCGTCACCGGGCAGGCCGCCGTCGCGGTAGGTAAATTGATCAGCCAAGGACTCGCCAGCGCTACGCGGGGTAATGACAAAGGGCGGGTTGGAGACGACCAGGCCGAAACGTTCCCCTGCCACGGGTTCCAGGAGCGAGCCCAGGCGCAGGCTGACGCGGGCTTCCAGGTTGTTCGGATCCAGGCCCAGTTCGGCAGCGTTGAGGAGCAGATTGAAACGGGTGAAGGCGAGCGCCCTCCCGGAAATGTCCGTTGCCGTCACGTGTTCGCAGTGATGCAGCAAGTGGAACGTCTGGATGCCGCAGCCTGTCCCGAGGTCCAGCGCACGGTGCGTGTGCTCCCTAATGGTGGTTTGGACAAGGGTTGTTGACGCCCGTCCTATCCCCAGCACGTGATCGTGCCTCAGAACCCCGGCTTGTTGGTGGGCAGCGAGATCGCTGGCCACCCAAAGCTCCGCTCCCCCGCTGCCGTCAGCATTGGCCTCCCAGCCATACGGACGTAGATCCACCTTGGCCGTGACAACGCCGGCTTCCAAGGTGATAAGTCCGAGCCAGGCGAGGCCTTGGGCGCCGATGGTGGGGAGCGCAAGGTCAACATCGGACTGGGCCTGTGGGACAGCAAGCAACCACAGCCGCACTATGACGGACAGCGCTCGGGTGGTTTCCACGCCGCTCTTGGACGAGCGTTCGCTCACCAACAACGCTGGAATGATCTGGTCCCTGTTCAGTGCGGCATAGGCGGATTCCCCCAGAAGTTCCGCCACGCCGTCGACCGTGTATGAGACGGCGCGAAGGTCAGAGGCGAGCGACACCAGGAGCTCCGGGTGGTCGCTGCGCGGGGCGTCGTCAGTATTGCCATCGGTAAATATTTCGGGGGTTTGAGTCACATTGCAAGTCTATGGGGGCTGCTTCATGGCAGGCGTTCGTGGTTTGGGCTATGTGGACAAAACCTTGCTGTGGGACCCGGTAGCGTGGAAGCATGCTCAACCTCTCCTCCACAAGGCGCCGCGCAGGCCTTGTTGTCATTGCTGCGGGGACGCTACTGGCGGCCACAGCCTGCCAGGGTCCGGTCAGCGTCGAACATGCCGATGTACAGGCGTGGAAGGACAAAGTTCTTCCCACAGCCAGCACCGTGACGTTGGAGGATTCCGGCAAGATCCTGAACCGGGACCCGCTGGTCAAGGAGTCACCGAGCGTTCCCGCCGGGAATTACACACTGACGATGGCTTGTGATGGAGGAGGAAAGGTGTTCTTCGCCGTCTCTTCCGGTGGAAAGCAAATTGCCGATGCGGGAGCCGCCTGCAACGGCAGCCTTGAAGTGGCGAAGATCAAAGTCCCTGCCACCGGCGCCCTCGCTGTCTCCACGAGTAGCGTGGATGCCCCGCTGATTTTTGCTTACCAGCTGGTGCCCGCCGCTAATTAACCCCTTCCGCCAGCACTATGGTGCGCTTCCAGGCCAGCGTAAAGTCAACGTATGGGCGGCAAGGTGGCTGGCTCGGTTGTGTCCAGACGGCTGGCAAGTGCCGCCGTCGGACTCTTGCTCGTGCTGGGTGGCGCGCTGACGGCGTGCGAGTACACCTATGACGACGGTGGGCGAGCGGATTCCAGCCCCACAGACACTACCGGCAGCAATGTCGTGCTTCCTCCCGACCCAGCCTTGGAGCAAACCGTTACAGGTGAGGCCCTGAAAGAGTGGGCCAAAGCGGCTTTGCCGGAATCGCAGGGGCAGTCGTTCTATTCGAGCAGCGGCTTCCTGAATTCCGGTGAGTCCAGAACTGAGCAGACCGTGCAGTTGCCCGGCGGGACGTACGCCGTGACGCTGGCGTGCCGCGGCACTCGCCGTGTTTCATTCGCAGTCAGCGTAGGCGAGACGGCCTTGGTTGACCTGACCTTGGGGTGTGCGAATGCCCGGGTGAGCGTGGTGCAGTTGGAGAAGGACGCCATCCTGGCCATCACTGTGGGTGCCAGATCCGACGCGAACTTCGCCTATCGGGTCAGCAGGCTCTGATTGCGTTGCGCCTCAGGCGGCTTCGCAGCCTCCGGGGCAGCGAAGGGTTTCAGGACTTGAGGCACATTCTGCACAGTAGAGAGTCAGCGTCCTGCAGCTCAGGTTGGAGCAATTCTCGAACTTGTTGGTGGGCGCGGCGCAGCGGACGCACTCTCCAATCGTCTTTGCTTCGTCGCTGAACTCCACGTGCATGCGTTTGTCGAAAACGTAGAGCGAGCCCTCCCAGAGGCCCTTGTCCTTGAAGGTTTCGCCATAGCGAACGATCCCGCCGTCGAGCTGGTAAACCTCTTTGAAACCACGGTTGACCATCAGGCTGGAGAGCACCTCGCAGCGGATGCCGCCCGTGCAGTAGGTGACAATGGGCTTGTCCTTGAGGGCGTCATACTTGCCGGATTCCAGCTCCGTGATGAAGTCATGTGTAGTGGCGACGTCCGGAACGATGGCGTCCTTGAACTTGCCGATCTGCGCCTCGAAGGCATTGCGGCCATCGAAGAACACCACCTCTTCCCCGTCCGCTTTCTTTGCGTCCACCAGGGAATGAAGTTCTTCAGGCTGGAGATGCTTGCCTCCGCCCACCACGCCCTTTTCGTCGACCTTCAGTTCCCCGGGAGCCCCGAAGGAAACTATTTCGTCGCGGACCTTAACGCTGAGGCGGGGGAAATCGGCGGCCCCGCCCTCGGACCACTTGAAGTCGATGTCGTGGAAGCCCTTGTATTCGCGCGTGGTTTTCACGTACTGCTTCATGTTGTTAAGCTCGCCGCCAACCGTGGCGTTAATACCGTCCTTGGAGATCAGGATCCGGCCCGTGAGGCCCAGTTTCTCGCAGAGGGCACGCTGCCACAGACGCACGGCGTCGGGGTCCGCGATCGGCGTAAAGCCATAGAAAAGTACGATTCGGTTTAGAACAGGCTTGTGTACTTTCATGCAACCCACAGCCCTTTGATTACACCAAAGTTCACAACACGCGAACTAAACCCCTGCAACACTTTCACTCCAGTGAACCCTCCGTTACACTAGAAAACACACGGATTATCCAAACCGGCACGTTTCAGACCCCCTGACCGGGCGTAAACGTCCCCTATGAGCATAGGCGAAAACATGACCCGCAAGTTCCGCAAGACTCCCGTGATCGTGGCGACTGCACTGGCAGCGATGGCACTCCTGGCTGGCTGTTCATCTGACGCTGAGAAGGCGTCCAAGAACCTGTCCACCGCTGCGGATCAGTTCGAGGTGCAGCGCCGTATCGTTTTCTTCAACGGCATCACGGACAAGTACCTGCTCACCATCGAGGGGCGCTGCTCGATCCAACCAGACGGCGGCAAGCTGGATGTAACTTGCAAGATCGGACCGGACCAGTACAAGAAACACTTCCTCGGGCTGTCCGATAACGTCTCCTACTTCGTGGAGCAGCAAGACGCCATCGACGTGAGCGTCTATCACACCCGCGTCCTGTTCAAGCCGGAAGCGATCATCCCCGACATCGACGTTCAGGCGGGCAAGCAATGAGCGCGCGTTATGAGTTCAAGGTGGGGCCTGTTAATCGACACTCTGGGTACGCTGACCCGGTTAGTGTAATTGCGGACAACTTCCCTGATGCTAAGTCCAAGGCTATTGCTCTCAGCGGGTGGGGGCGCAACGGCAAGGCTTGGCTCATCCGCGTAGAAGAACTGCCAGCAACCGCGCAAGGTGACGCAGCATGACCGTCTCTGACGAAGCGGTAGAAGCGGCGGCGCGGGCGTTGTGGCTGGGTGGGACTAAGGAGCCGCATCGAATACGGCGACTCAGGGAAGCCCTCACCGCCGCCGCCCCGTTCATCGCCGCGCAAGCACTTAGGGTGGCGGCTGACAATCTGGAAATCCGCATGGACCAGAGTGATCCCGGAAGTTACGCCGAGCAGCAGTACCAAGCCGGTTACGCGGACGCTATTGCCCGGCTGATCCTCCACCCGTCAGGCAAAGCATGAGTATCCCATTGCAGAATGACGAGAAGCCACCCCTCCACTACCGGTACACCATCGACGTTGACGAACGTGGGTACGCCGAAATAATGCAACTCGTCATGAAGTACGGCACCGGAACAGGCGAGGGCGCCAGTACAGCGATCACCACGCGCATCGCCCTAGCCGAAGCGAAAGTGAGGCCAGCGTGACCACCAACCCCTACAGGAGCGGAACGTGTTAGGTCCGCTGTATCACTGGTCGCCGCGCGAACGACTTGCGAGCATCAAACGGTCGGGGCTCATCACGGGGAAGCCAAACATTCAAGGGTCGGCATACGAGAACCACGTAACTGGCGAGGAAGAGCACTACTTCCAAGATTCGATCAGCTTCTCACCCGACCCGGCAACAGCCTGGAACTACTCGCACGGTTGTTGGAAAACGTCAGGCGTATTCGATCTATGGATGGTGGTCCTTGATCCTACTGATGAGGTTCGCGTTCAACCATCATGGGGTTCCGTGATCCATGAAGTAAGGGTCCACAACCGAATCCCAAAGAAACGCCTCGTGTGGATAGGTGAAAGAGTCGCCGCCTAGAACAAAAGGCCCCCGCTTCTTTGCGGGGGCCTTTCCTTTGTTTAGGCTACGTCTTCGCTGGTTTCTAACGCTTTGGGTTGGAACAAGTCAAGCGCGGACGATTCAACAGGTGCCATGGACTGGGCTATGTAGAACTGGCGTGTCATCTTGTCGGACGAGTGGCCGAGCTGGTTCGCTGCCAACGCCGAACCATGCGACTCAGCAACCAACGTCGCCACAGTTTTACGCAACGTCTTCAACGTCACCCACTCAAACTCCGAACCCCTCACAGCGTTCCCCCACGCCGTACCAACCTGACGCCCCGCCAACAAAGTCCCCCGCTCGGACGGGAACACCATCGGCCCGCGAACTGTCTCACGACGCCGGCGTAACATCTCAACCGCGAACCCCGGCAACCGCAAATACCGTTCGTCATGCTCCTTAGTCCTCGTCACAAACAACCCCTTCCCCGGCGACCTCTGCACCTGCTGATGAATAAACACCCACGGCACCGGATCATCCAAATGCACATCCACCCACGCCAACCCAGGCGGCTCACTAGCACGACAACCCGTAGCTAGCAGGTAGTCCATGATGTCTAACAACGTTTGGGATCGGTTCTTGCCGCCCATGCGTGTGCGGGGATCCACTGGGGCGGCCAACTTCCCCGCCTTCACCTCAGCCTTGATTAGCTTCTCAGCCCGTTCGATGCGTTCCTCATACGTGAACGGACGCAACCTCGACGCCACCAACGCACGCAACCTAACAACCTCATCAACAGTCAACGCACGAATACGCTTCTGCTCCAACCTAGGACGCGGCGTGTAAGTCACAGGATTAGTCACCACAGCGCCCCAACGCGTCGCATCAGCAAACATCCCAGACATAACAGACCGCACCATCAAAGCAGTCCCCGGCCCGTTCTCCTTAGCGATCGACGCAACCACAGCCTCAACCCTCGGCGGCGTCACCTCCCTAAGCTTCAAGCCACCCAAGCGTTTGATGATGTGGTTATCCAACGACCGCCGCAAATTGTAGTAAGTGTTCGCCGCAAGATCCTCACCTTCCTTACCCGCGTAATACCGTTCCGCGAGTTCCCGCACCGTTGACTCGCCGTTCATGTCCCCAGTCGTGTTGGTCCTGGTTTTGAACTTCTCCTTCAACGCAGCCTCAGCACCAGACTTAGACCTGCCCGTCGCTTTCACACGCCGCGTCTCACCGTCATCATCACGGAACCGAGCCAACGCCACCCACGAACCATCCGGCTGCTTCGTCGTGTTGATGTTCCCGTACGTACCAATAGCAAGCTGCGGACGAGGACTCATGGTGACACCTCGACTCTTGTAGCGCCCTTGATGACTACCTCACCGGCATGAAGAAGAGACACGCGGGTTTCCGTCCGCCCCAAGTCATAGCGGGGAACCTCTCGGAAAAACTCCCGCGACTCGACAATCTCAGCCTCATGGCTAACCCCTCGGAGCGCATCTTTGAAGTTGAACGCGCCGATTGAGAAAGCGACTGTCATCCCAAGATGTCCACGGTTCAGGTCAGCAGCGGTGATTGTTTGGCTCATACCATAACCTTATCTCGTTTTGCAACGAAGTGCACTGGTGGTTGCATCAAAGTTCACTGCGCTTTTGTGAGGGTTCGTTTGCGGGCGGCGATGGACGGGCATTTTAGGCAGTCCCAACACCCCGCCGTCTTGGCCTGCTTATCCGTGAGTGTCGCGGCCCGGTCCATAAGAACCTGCTGCGTCACACCCAACTCACCCGCCAACACCTTCAACGACTTCTGCCCCTTACACACACCCACAATCCGATCCAACGGCAGAAGACGACGCGCAACCTCATACCGGACCTGCATCTCCACCACCTCAACCTGATGACCACTGTGCCCCCACTCCACATGAATCAACTCATGCAACAAAGTGCACAACTGCTGAGCCGCGTCCAGGCGATCATCCAACCAAATCGTTTCCCCGTCCGTGAGCCCCGCGTAACCATCCTCAAGACGCTCCCTAACAACTTGCACCACAACAAAACCCCAACTCTGTTCATGTCGCTACCCCCAGATGAGAGCGAATGGGATTACCATAACCGGCCCCCACGACATTTAACAGACCGAATAGATTGGTTGAAGGTCACACATCCATACCAGTTCCAGACGATTTACATAACGGTGGCGTTACCTTGGCTGCTAGTCCTCCAAATGCTCCATGTTCCGGGCAGCATCCGTCGAGTTAGCAGCAAGACCATACGCCGAACGCGTGTCGCCCGTACGTATCTCCGCAACGTTCGAACCGTCCACCCGCGCACGCAGGATCTCGTTCTCACGCTGCAACGCACCAACCTTACGAGTCAGCTCCAACAACAACTCATCAATCGGCAAATCAGCAGCACGCGCCGGCTCAGGCTCAACACCCAACTTCTCCCAATCACGCAACTCGGACAGCTCAAAACGGGTCCCCTTACGCGCCGCAATCACATCACGCACAGCACCACGCTTCCAACCAAGAACCTCTTCAAGGGCTGACTGCGCAACCGCGCCACGAGGAACCTTAGCGCCGGATAACCAGTTGTAAACGTTCCGCCCCTGGATCCCGTCAGGAAACTCCCGCACGAACGTAGTCGTGTTCATCTTCCGGTCCTCAAGGTGGTCACGGATCAACCGCGCCAGTTCGGACCTGTTGTCTTCGCTCATCTCAATAATGTCCATCCGTCAGGCCACCCCTGCATAGAGGGTAGGCGTACTCGACTTTCACCTAGTTACGTGCTCATTCGTACCTAGATGTACTCAGCAGCTTGCTCAGGGCTACTTGGTTCATCGTGGGCCTGCACTCTCATGCAACCCCCAAGGGTCGATCAGGTTTGGGTCAAGATCTAAACCCTCCCTTGGCACCATCGTGGCGCACCCCCGACTGAAACAACAAACTTTTTGTAGTTCACCAAACACCCCAAATCACTGAAACCATCGGCTGAAATTACACGAATTTTCAGCGATTTTTCCGCGTGATCTAGCGGTTGTTCACACTGTTTCAGTCTTTTGGTGTTGACTGTTTCAGTTTGATTCAGTAGGGTTCACACCATGGAAACCACAACAGCCCGGAGGAACATCCAAGACATCACGGATATCCGCATCGGGGAAGTAATCAAAGCCAACCGTAAACTCCGCCGACTGACCCTGGATGAACTCGGGACTGCTGTCGGCCTGACCCACTCAAGCATCGCCAACTTCGAATCCGGACGCCGCACCCTCACAAGGGAACGCGCTGACGCACTAGCCAACGTCCTCGGCATCAACCCCCGAGTGCTCGACCCCGAAGCTGCATGACCCACGCCATGTACACCATCACGTCCACCACAAACACGGCACCGATTGTCTTTGATCGGATCAGCCCCGACAAGGTTCAGATCACTCTCGAAGACGGTTCGACTCAGGAGTACTGGGTTGCGGACCTACGAAAAGCACTCGACTCAGAAGCGTACGGAGACACCAAATGAGCACCCCTATAGCAGCCCCCGTGAAGGTCAGTCAGGTGGATCTCCTGCGTGAATGGTTGAAGGCCGGCAAGACGAAGGGTCAGCATGTCAACTACTTCGTGTTCAGCCGGTTCGCCGCCGAGTACATGACGTACATCGAACAGGGCCGGAACATCCCTGCTGGGTTCGGTAAGCACCGGGCGTCCCGTTACCCGAACAGCCGTTACAACGTGGTTGAGGACGGCACCCGCGACGCTCTCAAAGCCAAGCTCATGGGTAAGCGTTCCGACTATTCACTACGCGCATGAACCCCCGCGGCATGAGCCTCCGAGCATGCGGAACATACTCGCCAGGATTCGCAGTCATCGAGCCTGAATCCAAGAGCCAGTTCGATATCGAGATGGAAAACGCCAAGCAGTACTTCGGGGAGGACTTCCCCGGACATGCGGGGTTGACCTGCCAGAAGTGCGGGGCAGCAGTCAACCTCGGATGGCAGCACATTGAATGGCACGAAAGGCGCGCATCATGAGCAGCACATTCGAGGAATGGCAGAAAGCTAAGCAGCGTCAAGCGTTCCTCGCGTATCAGATCGCCGCAGCAGTCGCAGCCGGTCTAACCCCACGACAAGACGACATCAACAGGTTCAAAGCCACCGAAGCCCAGATGCGCGAACTCGAAACCAAATTCACGGAGGAAACATGAGCGACTTCACCACCCAATGGGGCGTCAAGTCCACGTGGGGTTGCAGCGCCGCGGGTAGCTATCAGGAAGCAGTCAAGCAGGTCGTGAACATGCGGGCCGCGGGACACGAAGCAAGCATCATCTGGCGTGGCGTAACCGAATGGCACCACCACATGACTGACAAACGAGCCATGCAACCAGTGGAGGGCCAATGAGACACCGCGAACCCCGCGACTGGTTGTTCTACAGCCAACGCGAAGACGACGAAGCACAACAACAAACCCGGCTAGAAGACGACGCAGACGCCCACAGAAAGGGAGAGCAATGATCTACAACCAGTTCAACCGTAAGAACCCGCACCGCCCCACAGTTTCCAAAGGCGACATCGCCGGCGCTTGGTGGGTTCAAGGCATCGACCCGAACGGCAGGCTCCACGCCTCCCTGGAATGGACCCTCGAAGCCGCGCACACCGTAGCTACCGGGTGGGCAGCAAACGGATACCCGAAGAAGACTGCGCAATGACCCGGCAGCCGATCCGTTGGAACCGTGACGCGCTCGAATCCGTACGCGAAACAGTGGTTGGCGTACTCATCCTCGTTGGTCTCCCCGCATCCACAATCGTCATCGCAGCAATCATCGGAGGCGCACGATGACCGTCCAAGCAGGCATCGAAGTTGATGTTGATCTTGAGTTGATTGTCGGGGAAATGCCCGAACAGCCATGCGAGAACAGGCAGCACGGCAAACATCCGCAGCACCCGGACAACGGCCCAGCAGAGTTCTACTTCAAAGGCTCCTGCTCGAAGTGCAAAGGCGTATCGCCAGTACAAGCTATCTGCGCCGTGGTCGCTGACTACATCAAATCCGGCGCTGTCATGACCTGCAATAACTGCTGGGAGCAGACAACCGCTGTCGTAATCCTTTTGGAGCCAATCAAATGAGTTTCAACCCGGCCAAGAACCACGAGCACTGCACCGCTACAAGGGAATGGTTCGGCCCGTTCCCCGTCACCACCACCCACCACCACCCCGACTGCAACAACCCCGCCACTGACAAAGAAATGAGAAACCGATGAGCCGCCACCTGGAACTAGTCCCCTCCAACGACCTCGTGAACGGGGCGTCAGTGTTCAACCGCGACATGCTACTCGGCAACACCAGTGTCACCGAACACGAACGACGCGCCGCAGCACGGTACTTGGCAAAGAACGCGCCAGACCTCCACGACATGGTACTGGGCGGTGTCGCGTGAACGTCACATTCAGCCGCCCCGGCGACCTTAGCCTCAGCCCGCAGCACGTGACTGAGGGTGGTCGGATGATGGTCCACATCGCAGAGGATGGCGAGAAATTCGCAGGGCTGTTGTGGCTCGCCCCGGAACAAGCTGCCCAGTGGATCGAAGCGCTCACCCCGTTAGCAGCCCAGCAATGACCCCCGCTGAGTTCTACGCGGACGAGCACCGGAACCTGCTCGTCGCATCAAACCTCGCCGCCACAGTCCGCAACAGTCACAAACCTGACTGCGCCTGCCACGAAGACAGTGCCATCACCGAACCCATACCAACAAAGGACGCAGAATAATGACGGTCACGGTCGAGTCAGAAGCAAGCACACTCCACATATTCGATGACCTCATCCAGGGCGAACCCGAATGGTTGCAGGCACGCTGCGGCATCCCCACCGCATCCGTCATCGGGCAGTTCATCACCCAAGGATCGCCCGACGCGCTAGCCGTTGACTGCCCGCGATGTGGTGAACCAGCCGGTAGCCAGTGCATCAGCACGGCACGGAAGATCCCCACCCCCATCAAGACCCCGCACGACGAACGCGCACACGAAGCCAACCACCTCCCGCCCGTGTTCAAAGTGTCATCCACTGACTACTCACGAGCGCTCACCCTCACTTTGGTAGCGGAACGAATCACCGGCTACGTCGAACCCGTACAAGAGAGCCGCGACATGTTGCGGGGAACCCTCGATGAGCCCTACGCCCGCGACGTATACAGCGAACGATACGCACCCGCCCACGAAGTAGGGTTCATGGTCCGCGACTTCGGATGGGGACGCATCGGGTATTCACCGGATGGCTTGGTGGGTAATGACGGGCTGCTAGAAATCAAGTCACCTCGCCAGAAGAAACACCTCGCCACGATCCTGGCCGACGAAGTACCCGCCGAACACATGGCCCAAATACAAACAGGTCTGTTCGTATCAGGCCGCGCATGGCTCGACTTCATGTCCTACAACGGCGGCATGCCCCCATTCGTCAAACGCGTCCACCCAGACCCGCTATGGCAAGCAGCAATCCTCGAAGCCGCCCGAGAATTCGAAAACACAGCAGCCGTCATGATCGGCAACTACCGCCTCCAAACCGCAGGCAACCCACCCACCGAGCGCATCGACCACTTCCCAGACATCGAGATTGGATTCTAAAAATGGACCTTGACATGACTGACAGCTTGGCGCCTAAGAGTGACCAGCTCGACGCAGTTGATCTTGTTGGCGGGCCGCGCACGTTCACAATCGAGAACGTCAGCGCGCACAACGCAGAGCAGCCATTCAACTTCCACCTCGCAGGATTTCCACGCGTATGGCGACCCGGCCTATCCATGCGGCGGGTCATCGCAAAGGCGTGGGGCAGCAAAGCATCCGCGTATATCGGGCAGAGTGTCACCCTGTTCTGCGACCCCACCGTCCAGTTTGGCAACGAAGCTGTCGGCGGTACACGAATCAGCCACATGACCGGCATTGATAAGCCCCTCAAGGTGCCGCTGCTGATCAAGAAGGGCCGTTCCGCAGTGTTCACCGTCCAGCCCCTCGCCGCCCCCGCCCCGCCCCGTGACTTCCTGGCTGAGGCGCAACTAGCGGGTGGCGATGCCGACTCTCTCCGGGCGCTCTGGGTAGCAGCGCAACAAGCTGGCGCCGCACAGGAAACCCTCAAGGCCATCTACGCGCTCGCTACCCCGGCCAATGAAGCGCCCGCCTCGTAAACGATGCAACTGCGGCAAGGTCAGGTCATCCAGCCTCACCGCATCCCGCCTACTCCACGCCCGCATCTGGGCCAGGGAAGGCGGCGAACCAAACCCAAGATTCTACCAATGCCGATACCAATACTGGCACTGGACGAGATCCGAACTACAACAAAGGAACGCAGCATGAGCGACATCTACTACCGGATCGTTGCGGAGAGCGGACAAATAGCCACTCTCCAAGACTGTGACGAACGTGACTACGAACCCGGAACGTTCCTCACGGACGGCAACGGCGACCCGCTCAAGTTCGATAGCGAAGGCGAAGCGCAGCAGTATTACTTCGCCCAAATCCGAGAGCTATCCGACGCGATCCAGATGATCGGTCAGGCGTGGGGTGACATGAAAATCCCAACCGAATCAAGATTCTTGGCGCACAAACTCATCAACCAATTCAACGTCTACATCCCCAACTAGAACGAAACGAGCAACTAATTATGGCCGGCGAAACAACCATCACTGTTATAGGCAATCTGACCAACGACCCGGAGTTGCGGTTCACGCCATCAGGATCCGCGGTTGCGAACTTCACCATCGCGTCCACTCCAAAGGTGTTCGACCGTCAAACCAATGAGTATAAGGACGGCGAGACCCTGTTTCTCCGCGCCTCAGTCTGGCGGGAAATGGCTGAAAACACCGCCGAATCCCTGACTAAGGGCATGCGTGTCATCGCGTCCGGGCGTCTCAAGTCCCGGTCATACGACACCAAGGAAGGCGAGAAGCGAACTGTCATCGAGCTTGAGGTTGACGAGATCGGCCCGTCACTCCGCTACGCGAACGCCAAGGTCAACCGCACCCAACGCAACGGCAACAGCGGCGGATTCGGTGGACAACAACAACCCGCAACAGCAGCAGCCCCACAGACAGACCCGTGGGCGACACCAGCCGTAGCCAACCCGGGCGGCTGGGGAAACGGACCCGAATCAGAACCTCCTTTCTAGCAAACCCCTGGTGCGCTGCCGACTACTCCCGGCAGCGCACCCCAACCCCAAGGCACCAAATGATCACCATGAGCACCGCCCGCGTAACCGCAACCCGCATCCAAACGCAACGAAGCCAGCCCGAAACATCCCAATGCCGGCGCTGCGGCATCATCTTCAACACCCGCCGCCGCACCCAAGCCGACCGAACCCACTGCCGCGACTGCAAACCCTACAAAGAGGACTAGCCATGGCCGGATACGAATACCGCGGCACAGACTCAATCCGCGCCGCCAAAGAACGCAAACAACGCCTCCAAGCCGAACTAGAAGCAGCACGCCAAGCACACAAAGAAGCCCAACGCCTCAACCGCGAAAACCAGCGCATCGAACAACAAATCATCGACACCCAAAACCGCACAGCCCAACTCGTCGAAACCCCACAACGCCACCGACGCGAACCACTCCCCGAACCCCGATACGGTGGACCACACGGCCTACTCGCAGCCGTAGCCGAAATCCACGAATACAACCAACGCAAAAACCACGGCTACCCACAGGAGATCGCAGCATGAAGCGTGATACCCGCAGTGCCTATCGAGCCAGGGCAGCCGCGACGGAACGAAGCATTGACGCCGGCGTTGCAGACGCTAAGGCGGCGAAGGCAGCAGAAGCAGACCAGAACGCAGCAGCATACGCCGAACGCACCAAGCCAGTCCCTTTCACACGCAAGGACCTTGAAGTAGCACGGGCCGTCCGAACCCACTACGGCTGGCACCGTGTCATCCGCGTCAACACAGCAACCGTGACTGTCAATGGCGACTTCGGAGACTACCGCGTGCCTGAGAAGAACATCCTGGAAGTCCGGTGACCGCCGCGTCTGACCGGGAGCGCCGGCAGTCACGCAAGGCCGCGGACGGGGCACGGAAACAAGCCATGCGGGACCAACGGGAACAACGTAAGAAAGCAGGCGGGTAGTGGCGCTGGAAACGGGAGTCGATTGGGTCAGGACTGAGGCCAGCATCTACAGGAATCCTAAAGTGCTTGGGCTCCTGAGCCAGCCTAATGGCTGGCAGACGGCGGTCGTGTACTGGTTTTCCTACGGGTATGCCGGCGAGAACGGCGCCACAGGCACAATCCCGAAGCTCGCCTTGCCTATCATCCAGGGAACCCCGAAGATCGCACAGCGCCTCATAGATGCGGGACTGTGGGAAGTGACTTCTGAGGGGTGGAAGATCCACGACTATGACCTTTACCAACCTGACGCCAATTACATCAAGATGCGTTCAGAAGCGGGGCGCAAGGGGGCTGCTGCAAGGTGGGCTAAGCGCGGCGAGGCGCCTATCAAGCCAGTGGAAGACAGCCCTGGCGAGCCTCCGATTTAGCATGCGATTCGCATGCGGTCGCATTGCGGTAACCAATGCACGTATACGTTATACCCGCACGGCGCTTCTCACCTTCCAGCCCTTCCGGGCTTTTAAAGATGTTGGGGTTCTTTCCGCCGCCGTCATCGCTTACTTAACACACGAAGGTCTCGAAAATATGGCTTACAAATTTGATGAACATGATGCTTCTGATCTGTCCCGGATTATTCGTCGCCGCCGTCCTGGTTGGAACCATAACGGGATCATGGGGCAGCTACAGGTGGCTGCGGAGCGTGGCGCTTCACTCACTCAGGTGACGGCGGCGGCGGAAAGAACCTGGATGAACCCAAAAGCTAAAACCCCGGCAGCGCTTCTCTGGGAAGAGCACTGGTCTGACGTAAAGGAGAAGGCCTTGAATATGAGTGGTGAGCGGTTGTGCGCTGGTTGTAACCCAGCTAGGAAGCATCCGGTGGATGAGATGGTGCGTTCATCGTCTGGTTCCTGGTTCTGTAGGGAGTGTGCCGAATGACCCGCACGAGGTCTAGTGCTAAGGCTGCTGGGTCGAAGCATGCACGCAGCATCGCTGACTACTTGCAGGAGCATGTGAGCCGGTTCATTGACAAGATGCCGTTGTATGGGGCTAAGGACCGTGGGGATGTGGCGAACGTGGAAACGTTCAACGAACTCCCCGTAGCGGTAGAGGCCAAGGACTATGGGGGCCGGCTTGAGGCTGGTACATGGCTGCGTGAGGCCGAGACGGAGCGCATCAACCTTGGTGCTGTGGCTGGTGTGGTCATCGCGAAACGGCGCGGTGTGACGGCCCCTGGTAAGCAGATTGTCCTCATGGAAGTAGACGACTTCATAGGCCTACTTACCGGCAAACGCCCCGAACTTTAGCGCACTAAACCAGTGAACTTTGGTGCAATATCGGGTACACTTGGTTACATCGGGGTGGACGTGAGCAGCCAGCCCAAGAGCGTAAGAAGCCGGTCATGAGCACCCACCCTGAACACCACCAACTCGCCCACTTGTTTGAGCTGATCGACGGACTGGACGAAGGCACCCAATGGGCGCTCATCCGGGAACTCAAACTCACCGCCCACACCGTAGCGAAGGACATGGAGAACCAGATATGAGTGTTGCGCGGTACGACCACCCAGTGTTCGGCCCGGATCGTTACAACGCTGCGATGTCTGCGATTGCTGAGCTGGCTGGGGCAAAGGCTGCGGTCAACGAACACTGCCACGGATGGGCCGACTACGACAATCCCGCGGTTCGGGAGCGGTACCGCAAGGCGCTTGAGACCCGCCAGATGTACGCCAGCTACGGGGAATCATTCGACGCCCAATACGAGGATGCGCAATGACTACCGCCCAGCGCCTCGCGACGCTCC
This sequence comes from Arthrobacter sp. 21a14, assembly GCA_050627125.1. Classification (GTDB taxonomy): domain Bacteria; phylum Actinomycetota; class Actinomycetes; order Actinomycetales; family Micrococcaceae; genus Arthrobacter. Next base: position 4,965,142 of record CP192487.1, read on the forward strand.
CCCCGCATCTGGCCGCGAAACTCCGAAACCTCCCCCCGGAACAACTCACCCAACTACTCACAACCAAGGAACCCACCAAATGAGCGCCTCAGCCGATACCTGCCTCCAATGCGGGAAGAGCCGCGAGCAAGTCAAGGACTACTACGACTCACCGTGTGCCACCGCCACCTACGGGGAGACTGTCGAAGGATTGGATGACTGGGACCGGCACCACTGGCGGGACTGGTCCAACAAGTCACTGCTGGCTGCGGGCATCCTCCCGGAACACTTCGAAGACCACCGACGCGATGACGTCTACTCGCTGCCGTATGCACCATGCGAGCACACCAAGTGGGGCCACAGATACCCGGAGCAGGATGAGCCGGACTTTGGGTTCACCACTGATCGATGCGTCCACTGTGGCGAAACGAAAGGCACTGCTGATGACTGATTTGCGGGCACTCCTGGCACCCATCAAGAAGCGCGTGGACGCTTACCGAGACCACGGCACGCCCGGTCTCCACGCACCCCAAGACCGGGCAAAGCTGTTCGCTGCCATCGAAGCTGTGGAAGCGCTTGCTGAAGAATGGCGATACAAGGGCGAGTTCGGCTGGGGAGCATGGCAGGAAGGCCAAGGACCAGACCCAGAAGGTGCCGCACTTGACCACGCATCCAGCGCCATCCGTGCCGCTCTTGCCGCCGCTTTGGGGTCTGACACCACAAACCAGGAAGGAACACAATGAGCGACATTCGTGAGGCACTGTTCGAGTCCCTGTTCCAGATCGCAGAAGACTACAACATCACCTTGACCAACAACCCGGACATGCACCGGACAACGCCAAGCGCCGGCGACTTCTGCGGGGACGTTGAGAAGGCCGTTCTCGATGCGGGGTACGTGAAGCCGCGCACCATCACCACCGTGGAAGAACTCGACGGGCTGGCAGTGGGGTCTGTCGTATTGGACCGGCTGGACATCTGCTACCGGCTCTACAACGACCCCGCACACAAGGAACCTGTCTGGTGCGTAGTCGGAGAACTCGCACCAAGCAGCCCACGAGGATGGCTCCCCGCGACGGTTCTCCATGAGGGGCAGGCATGAGCGACAAGACCCGGCATGCCTAACCCTCATTGCCCCCGTTGCGGTCATCACCACCAAGACCGTTGTGGGGCGATCCTCCACCACCCAACCACGGACGGCGCCCACAAATGCGGCTGCGAAAGGAAAACATGAGAGACCCGAAGCGCATACCCCCGCTACTTGCTCAGCTTGGCGAACTGTGGATGGCTAACCCTGATCTAAGGCTTGGGCAGATCATGGGGAACGCCTCGATCACTTACTACACCGAGGATGACAAGGCGGCGCAAGCGTTGCAGCAGTGGATCGACTACTACAAGGAGAACGCGTGATTTGCCGTTGCGGTAACGATTCAAGCGCGTGGTTGTGCCCAACATGTGTGACGCGGCTTGAGTACCTGATTGTCAGGGTGGATGCGGTGGTTGCTGAGGTACGGGCAGTGATCCCCCGCCTCACGTTGACGGCGACGTATGGTGACCGGGCGCCTGGGATTAGGGCACAACACGCACCCGCCCCCGTGTCCGTGGATGCTGTTTCGTCGTTGGATGCGTTGCAACGATGGATGCTCGGCACATGCCTGAGGTTGGCTGAGATAACCCGCAAACCACTCGCCGGCAAAACACACGAACTGTTGGGTTCGTACTTGATCGCCAACATGCCACGACTCGCCACACTCTCATGGGCGCCCGACCTATTTGGGCAGCTCGAAGCGTTGGTCAAGGACTGCGAACGGATCACCGCCGAACATGATCCCAAAGTATTCGCCGGCAACTGCCCCGAATGCCAGGAAGATTTGTACGCCCGCAAAGGTGACCACGAAGCACGCTGCCCCACCTGTGGCGCCACATACGAAGTCCTCGCATGGAGGCAACATGCAACCAAAGCCGCCAAATACTACGTCGGCACCGCAACCGACCTCAGCCGCAAACTAGCCGCCCCCGAATACGGGTTCAACGTCACAGCAGACCAAATCCGCAAATGGGGCACACGACTCATCCAAGGCCAACCCCGACTTGTCCGCCAAAACCCAACCCATGACATCCACGGCACACCACTAGCCCCCACCTACCGCCTCGACCACGTACACGAACTAGCCACCAACCGAAAACCACTCGACGGGACAGCAGCATGAACAACGAAACCAACCGACTATCCCAGATCATCGCGAACGCCGCTGACAAGGAGTTGGGAACGCGTGTTGACCCCACGCCTAAACGCCAGGACAAAGCCGCCGCATTGGCTATCGAGGCTGAGTACCTGTTCATCCGCCGCGACGAACTACCGGCCACCACGATCCTCCACAAACAAACTGGGCCGGAACTTGAAGTTGAGGGCGCCGAGATAGGCACATGGCCCCTCAAGCACCCGAAGAACACCGCCGAACAGCAACGCAAATACGCCCTCGAATACTTTGCCGCGCACATCGCCATCCAAGAATGGCACGAGAATGAATCCGAACGCGCACTAGACAGGCGCCGGGACGAGTTGGCGCGACAGTTCGCCAACGACAACACCAGCTACAACAACGACATAAGCCCAGCACTACAAGCAGCCATCAACCACATCATCGAACTTGAAGGGAAAGCCGCATGAAACTCTACCTCGCAGGCCCCATGTCGGGCATCAAGTACTTCAATGCTCCAGCGTTCGCTGACGCAACGTTCCGGCTAAGACTGGTTGGCTATGACGTATTCAGTCCAGCAGAGAATGACATCGCGAACGGGTTCGACCTTGGCAAGATGAACGGCACTGAGGCGCTAACCGATCACGGCTATTCACTCCGTGAAGCACTCAAGCAAGACCTATCCTGGATCTGCGACCACGCCGAAGGCATTGCGGTCCTGTACGGCAGCGAGAAGTCAAAAGGTGTCGCCGCTGAGCTGGCACTAGCGAATGCACTCGGCATCCCCGTGAAAACGTACATGGAGTGGGTAGCCGCCGCAGAAGACATCAGGGAAGAGGTGGAAGCAGCATGACTGAGGTTCGTTCTGTAAGCAGCACGGGCGGGGAGAAGGGCACTAAGGATGAACGCTATGACCTCATCCCCGTTGAAGCCCTCGCAGCCGTTGCTCGTCACTATGGGGTTGGTGCCAAGAAGTACGCCGCCCATAACTGGCGCAGGGGCTACGAGTGGTCTAAGTCGTATGCCGCTCTACAACGCCACACCGCCGCCTTTTGGTCAGGGGAAGATATCGATGAGGAAACGAACTCGCCTCACATGGCCGCTGTCGCGTTCCACGCCCTAGCGCTCCTGACGTTTATGGAGGAACAGCCTAACTTTGACGACAGGTACAAAGCACCAAGTGAACTTTGATGTACTGGGGGTTGCACTAAAGTGCTCTGTCCTGTAAGATTTTTAATAGGTGGTAAAAGGCTTTAAGGCTCCGAGGAATCGGGGCCTTTCCTTTTGCCCGGACTCGGGAGGCCCGCCATGGCTGCTGATCTTGACAAGCCGTCTTTGAATGCGTCACACCGCTGCGATGCTTGCGGGTCAAGAGCGTACGTGCGGGTCAACATCGAAACCGGGATCAACGACGCCGGCTACGTGGACAACGGAGAACTTTTTTGGTGCTGCCACCACGCGAGGGAACACATGCCAGTGATCAAAGCCCGGTCCATTGTGCTTCACATCCTGGACGAAACCCGGTTCCTAACCGAGCACGTGAAGGATGACCGGCATGTTATTGAAGGTCAAGCAGCGAAGAGGCCAGGAACTTAGGAGAATGCCGTGAAGACACGTACCGCACGCGAACTCCGCAAGGGCATCCAATTCGGCACAACATGGGCTAATGCGATGCTCAACTCTGTTGGCAACCCGTACTGCCAAGCCCTACTCATGCAGGAAGTCACCAAGTGGACATGGCAGAACACGGTAGCCGCCCGACGAGCAGCAACACGGACGATGCGCACTAAACGCCTACGGTTCGAGGCTGCACGCGCATGACCTACAAGCATTCCCCGAGTATCCGGACCATTGCGGAAACCGCTGACACGGAAATGCTCACCGGCTGCATCACACACCTTGACAGCACCCTTGACCGGCTACAAACCGCGTCCGCACGGTTAGCCGTCATGCGAGCCATCCAAAACCTGAACGGCGCCCGAAAAAACATCGGACCCAAATAGACTTCCTGCACATGGTTAAGCGTGGCGACGCACCCCCTGGTTTCCGCCCCGTCAAGCCTTACCCGCTGCTCATCGGTGATGGGCTGCCATGTGCAGGAACAAACCCCTGACCGCTTCGGCGGCAGGCCGCGGCGACAACGACGGTCCGCCAGCAAAGAAAGTCCCGGAAGCCTCTGCTGCCCCTGAAAGGGCCTCTCAAGTTGTAAGGGCGGTGAGCCATCACCGAAGCCAAGGACGCTTGGCAAATGGCACGCCCTCCCCCGGCTCATCCAAACGATCCAGGGGCTCGGGCAGGGCTGTAGCTCAGGGATGAGCAGCGACGAGAGTCGAAGGCCGGGTTCGAATCCCGGAAGCCCACGAGACAGCGAACACCCCCAGCCAACCACTAACGAGCGCGTGGGCGAGCAAGTAACTGTCACACCTTCACCCTTGAGCAAGGAGCAAGCCATGAGCCGCAAATGCAAGTACGGGCTAGTCAAAGCAGCGGCCCATGACACTATGCCATCACGGCAGGTAGCGCGACTCCTTGGCATCTCCAAATCAGCAGTGAATGACTGCCGCTCAGGTAAATGCGTTTGCGATGGCGAAACCTTGCAAGCCCACCCTGCAACAGCGCCAGTCCTCACCGGCAAAGCTGACGTACGGCCCGACGGTGGCGAGTTCATCGACGTGCAAACCGAACAGCCCGTAACCGACTGGACCCACATCTTCCAACGGTTCAACCTCGACCCCGCAGAATTTAGCGTGGTCAACAACACCGTCCGATGCGCAACATGGCAGCAATCCAAAGCCCTCGAAGACGGATCACGTGACATCGTGAACCTGTACTCATACCGGGCGCAATTCACCCGCATACAAGCCGACGAACGCATAGACCTGCCCGCACTCTACGCGGCAGCTAAGGCCATCACAGACATCCAGTCCATTGGTGGTATTGAGAAGCGCGCAACGGTCATTGTCTGGGCCGATCCCCAGATAGGTAAGACCGGCTCGCGTGGTGGCACCACTGAACTTATCGAGCGTTCCACCCTGATTCGCAAGAAGCTCGATGCGTTGCTTGATGAGCGCCGGCCAAGGCAGATCCTTATTGCTGATGCTGGTGATGGCATCGAAGGTTTCGAGTCCGGCGGCAACCCCATGTTCTCAAATGACCTCAGCCTTTCCGGGCAACTCGACACCTACGGCACTGAGCTGTTCGAGTACATCAATCTCGCGCATAGCTGGGCGCCTGTCACGGTCGCAGGAATTCCGAGCAATCACGCTGCTTGGAGATGTGGCAAGCAGAACCTTGGCAAACCATCTGATGACCTCGGCCTGTTCATGCACAAGCAAGTGCAGAAGGTAACTGACGCCGCCAACATGGACGTGTCATGGGTCAAGCCAGCCGAATACGACGAATCAGTGTCCGTTGACTTCTACGGAACCAAGATCGGCCTAGTCCACGGCAACCAGTTCGCGCCCGGACAAGCAGTCACGTGGTGGCAGCGCCAAGCATTTGGTGCTCAAGCAGCAGCAACAGCCGACGTTCTTGTGCATGGTCACTACCACAGCTTCTCCGCTTCGGTTGCAGGCCGTAACGCCGAGACTGGACGCCAGCGATACTGCCTTGGCGCCCCGACCTTAGATAACGGATCGGACTGGTTCAGGCAGACCCAGGGTAGAGATTCGGACCCCGGCCTGATGGTGTTCGACGTGACACCAGATGGCTTCGACCTGTCATCCCTGACAATCCTCACCGCGTAGGAGGCACAATGAGCGCTTGCTACGGGGTTAGAGATGATGCTGGAGCTATCCACCACAGCTTGAGTGTTGGAGATGCCGAGAACCTGGCGGTTCAGAACGATTGGCAGCTTGTCGTCAATCATGGGCTCGGATGGCAGGACGTGTCATGAACCGCCCGCTCCTGTATCACAAGCCGCGCCGCTGGATCCGCACATGGGGATTACGCAAAAGTATCGGAACCACCACGAATAAGTGAGGGTAAGCCGCGAGCTAACCAACACTTATAACCAAACCAGCAAATAGCGGTAATGGTTATTATCCGAGAACCATTGTTGCCGTACGTGCACATCCCAGGATGACGCCGTACGGCAACACGAAGCCGGAACAATAGCCAAACGGCTAGAGTTCCGGCACGCCATCGCTGAGAAGCAGACGTCATGGTGAAGCGAGAACTTGGGACTCGTTGCCTCTAGGGGCCATTGAAGGGTTCCGCGCCTATCCCATACACAACTGAATAGCCCGCGAACATGAGCGCGGGAGGGCTGCCCTGGGTTCGGCAGGGGCAAGGTTCGATTCCTTGCCAGCCCACTTGAGAACCACAGCCCGCGATCCTCTCACCAAGCCCCGCACTTGAGAAGATCCGGCCTCCTTATTCCTATTTGTGCTCCCAAATCTGAACAACCAGACAGTAGGTGCTCGCTATGTCCAAGACAGACAAGACGCGCCCCTGCAACTTGAAGCGCTCGGAAGGTCTGCCTTGGTGGATGCCTTGCTGCTCCTTGGGCGGCTCCCCAAGGTTCACTAAGCAACGCAACCGGCGCATGCGATTCAAAGCACGCGCGGCCCTCAGCAAAGGCGACGAGCCTGCACCATACAAGGACTACCCGTACTGACGGAGGCCGCTATGCTCACTGGTCAGGTAGGCCTCGTGGCGGATAAGCGTTTCTGGATGGGCAGGGCAATACTCCACATCACAGGCTGGCGCTACCACCATGTAGTCATAGCTATCTCAGACGTTGAGTGCATCAGCTCCGAACCAGGAGGCACGCGACGCAGGCTCATCAGTGACTACACCGGTGTTGTCTGGTCACAGTACGCGATGACCGAGAAGCAAGCACACCTCATCGCAGGGATAGCAGAGTTCAGCATCGGGGTCAGATACGACTACCTGTCATGCATAATGCACGCCATTGCCGCCATTACACGCGTTGACACGCCACTCTGGCTACAACACTGGCTAGCTCAACGTGCACCCACCACATGCTCAGCCCTAGCCAAAGTAGCCATAGACGCGGCAGGGTTACGCACACCACACGGACCGCTACCCACACCCAACGACTGGGAACTCTACTTCAAGACGCGCGGGTGGATCCGTGCCTAAGCCGTGGCGCGTATGCACCAGCCCTGAATGCCCCGAGCTGCACCAAGGATCCGGACGCTGCCCCACATGCAGGGGCACAGCAGAGCAACAACGCAGACCCAACGGCAACCCATACGCCAGCACAGGACACGCACGCTTCCGACACGCAGTACTAACACGCGACCCCATCTGCGTCCTATGCAACATCGCAATAGCCAACGTCGCAGACCACCACCCACTAGAACGCAAAGAACTAGACAGACGTGGACTCAACCCCAACAACCCCCAGTACGGGCGCGGGCTATGCACACCATGCCACAACAAGCACACCGCAACAACCAACCCAGCAGGTTGGAACCGACCCGAGTAAGCAACGACGAGGGGGCACCCCAGGGGTGGCGGGTACCCCCTCGAAGGCGCCTGTGGATAACCCGCCGGGGAGCAAAACTTTGATCTGTACGGGTTGGGGGGATTTTTTGGCGCCACGCAAGGTGGCTCCTTTTGAACCGCCGCAAGGGTGGGAGGTACGTCATGTCAGGTCCAGCGCCGAAGGATCCCAGTACTCGCTCTCGGAGGAATAAGACTTCCACGAATGCGACGTTGAAGGCTGATGCTGCGATTGTTGCGCCTGAGCTGCCGCCGTATGAGTGGCACCCTATGACCCTTGCTTGGTGGCGTGACTTGTGGGCGTCTCCGATGGCGCCTGAGTATGACGAGTCTGACCGTCATGGGCTGTTCAAATTGGCTATGTTGCAGAACGATTTTTGGACTGCGGCGACTGCGAAGGAACGTAAGGAAGCTTCGGCTGAGATTCGTTTGCAGGAGCAGCGGTTTGGGCTCTCTCCCATCGACCGGAGGCGGTTGCAGTGGGAGATTGAGAAGACTCAAGAGGCTGTTGAGAAGGGCGAGAAGCGTCGGACGACAGCCAAGGCGAACGCTTCAGATAAGCCTAAGGGTGATCCTAGGGCTGTTTTGAGGGCGTTGTGAGTACTTTTGTTGTGCCATCTGATGAGGATGAGGAGCCGTGGCCGTCTCTTGGTGGGCCGATTTGTGACTTGATTGAGGAGCGGGGCGTGTTTGGCCCTGGCTCTTTGAAGGGTCAGCCGGCGCGTTTGGATGATGAGAAGCGTGCGGCTATTTGGAAGGCTTATGAGGTTTACCCGCGGGGTCATGAGTACGAGGGGCGTCGGAGGTTCCGGCGTGTTCGTATTTCGTGGCGTAAGGGTACTGCCAAGACGGAGTTTGGCGGGTGGTTGTGTTTCGCTGAACTGCATCCGGAGGGGCCTGTCAGGTTTGATGGGTGGGATTCGTCTGGGAATCCTGTTGGGCGTCCTGTGCGTGACCCGTATATACCTATGCTCGCGTACACCGAAGAGCAAGTTATGGAGCTCGCTTATGGCGTCCTTTATACGGTGGTCACGGAGGGTCCTGACGCGGATCTTTTTGATGCCGGGTTGGATCGCATTATCCGGCTATCAGATACGGGAAGGGCGGATGGCAAGGCCGTTCCGCTCGCCAACTCGCCTAACAGCCGCGACGGTGCCCGTACCACGTTCCAGTATTACGACGAGACGCACCGCCTGAAGCTTCCTGCGCACCTTGCGGCGTACGAAACGATGGAAGCCAACCTGCCGAAGCGCCCCTTGGATGATCCTTGGTCTTTGGGTACGACTACGGCGGGCCGTCCTGGTGAGGGTTCCGTTGCTGAGAAGGATAAGGACGAGGCTGAGGCTATCGCTAAGGGCGAGGTTGAAGAGCCTGAGATGTTCTATTTCCATCGTGAGGCTTCTTCTGGGCATGACCTTAAGTCACTGGCTGGGCGTGTGGAGGCGATCCGCGAGGCTTCTGGCCCGTCTGTTGCAGCGTGGTCCGATCTTCGGTCGATTGCTAAGCAGTGGGACCGTCCGGGTGCGGATAAGTCGTACTTGGAGCGCACTTGGCTGAATCGGTGGACTCAGGCTGATGCGCAGGCGTATGACCCGTTGCGGTGGGCTGAACTTTCGAGACCGGACTTCAAGTTAGCGAAGGGTGCGATGGTCACTGTCGGCCTTGACGGGTCGAAGTGGAAGGACACCACTGCGCTTGTTGTCACCGATGTTCTATCTAAGGTGCAGGTCGCTTACGGGTGCTGGGCTCCTGATGAGGACAACCCGGTTGATACCGCTGAGGTTGACGCGAAGGTTGATGAGATCTTCAAGACTTTCGATGTCCTTCGTCTGTATGGTGACCCGGCGTTCGGGTTTGACAAGCTCATGGCCGAGTGGTCCGGGAAATATGGGCCTAAGAAGGTTGTCGAGTACTACACCGACTCTAGGAATTTGCGCTCTACGGCGCTGATGTGCCGAGCGTATTCGCAGGCTATCGAGTCTGGCGAGGTGATGAATGACGGCGATTCGACTATGGCTGCTCATATCGGCCATTCGCAGAAGCGTGACGCGAAGATCGTTGATGACGAGGGCAAGCCTTTGTGGGTGATGGCTAAGGAACGCCATGACTCGCCTAACAAGATTGACTATGCAATGGCTGGCGGGCTGTCCTGGCGCGCTTGTCTTGATGCTATTTCCGCTGGTCAGGCGGTTGCTAAACCAACTTACGGCGTTTACTTCGGATAGGGAGTGTTCTAGTGGCGATCAGTACCCTTGATGAGGCTTTGGCGGCTGTTCGGAGGTTATGTAAGAAGCTTGACGTGCAGGCCCGTGACGCTGAGACGTGGCGGCGTTATTACGTTGGTGAGCAGCCGTTGAAGTTCGCTTCTTCGGAGTGGCGTGAGTGGTTCGGGGTCCAGTATGAGGGGTTCGCGGATAACTGGTGCGCTTCTGTGGTGGATGCTACGGCTGAGCGTCAGCGTTGGACCGGGTTTCGCCCGTATGGGGATAAGAAAGCTGATACTGATCTTGGTCGGGTGATGCGCACTAATGGCGCTGATATTGATTTTGGGTTGGCGGCTACTGAGGCTCAGTATGCGCGGCGTGCTTTCATGACTGTTTGGGGTAACCCGGACGATGAGTCAACGCCGATTGTGGATTTTGAGTCGCCTACGCAGATGGTGTTGGAGTACGAGCCTGGTTCGAGGCGTAAGCGTCGGGCCGCTCTGAAGCGGTGGACTGACGAGGACGGCGCTACCCATGCCACTTTGTACACGCCTGAGAATATCTGGAAGTTCACGCAGGGTTCGGCGTTGTTCCTACCGTCAACTCTCGCGATGGACTGGCGCCCGCGTGTAGCTGATGAGCCATGGCCTTTGCCGAACCCAATGAACGTTGTTCCGGTGGTTGAGATAGCGAACCGGACTACCTTGATTGGTGAGCCGCTATCAGCTATCAGTGGTGTTGCTGCTATGCAGGACGCAACGAACCTGATTTGGGCTCACTTGTTCACGGCGTCTGACTTCACCGGCCTTCCTCAGCGCGTGATTCTCGGCGCTGAGTTGCCGAAGATACCCGTTCTTGATGAGAACGGGCAGAAGATTGGCGAGAAGGTCATTGACCTTCCCGAGGCGAACATCAAGCGCATCATGAACCTTGAGGGTCCGAATGCGAAGATCGCTGAGTGGACTCCCGCGAAGCTTGACGGGTTCCTGGAAGTCATCAGTACAGCTGTGAACCATATCGCTAACCAGACTCGCACGCCGGCCTATTACATGATGGGCGGGACTACGTTCGCGAACATCGGCGCTGACGCGATCAAGGCGCTTGATGCTGGCCTGGTGCAGAAGGTGAAGAACCTCAACGATGTGCAGTCTGACGCCCTCCGTGAGGGTGCTGTGCTGATTTGCAAGGCGCAGGGCAACGAGGCAAAGGCTAAGAAGATGGCTGCGGGCTCTGTTGAGTACGCGGACATTGAGATTCGTTCTGATGCGCAGCTCGCAGACTCGTTGACCAAGTACGCGTCTATCGGGTTCCCGTTTGAGTGGCTGGCGAAACAGAAGATCAGCGACCCGGACGAACTGTCATGGGTTATTGAGAAGTGGGAAAAGCAACAATCGGATCCCACGATGGAGCGCATGGCGCGTGATCTTGGCGGTTCGTTGACAGGGGCGGTTGATGGCAACACCAGCGGCGACCCCGGCAGCGGCGGTCCAGCAGTATAAGGACGTTCAGGCGTTACAAGTTTTGGCTGTCAGGGCTGCGCGCAGGGCTTGGGACAAGGTTATTCCTGGTGCGTTGTCGCGTTCGTGGGAGTTGCTTCTGGTACGGGATGTCGTACCGGTGCTTACGGGCGTGCAGTTGCAGGCCGCTGTGGCTGGTGCTGCTTATGGTGTGTGGGCTCTTGCTGAGCAGGGCGCGTATGTGGCGCCGGATGCGTTTGTGGATCCTCGCGGGTTTACCGGGAGGGCGGCGGATGGTCGTTCTCTTGAGGGGATGTTGTATTCCCCGGTGACGGATGTGAAGACGGCGATTGCTGGTGGCGTGTCTGTTCGGCAGGCGCTTGCGTCTGGTCGTAGCAGGTTGGATTCGCTGGTTAGTACGGCTGTTGCTGATGCTGGCCGTCAGGCCGCGTCAACCGATATCGCTACGCGCCGCAATGTTGGGTATGTGCGGATGTTGAACCCGCCGTCTTGTGGGCGTTGCGTGATCCTGGCGGGGAAGTTTTACCGCTGGAACGCCGGGTTCTTGCGTCACCCTAAGTGCGATTGCATTCATGTGCCGTCGAAGGGTGCTGATGCGCTGAAATCTGAGGGCCTGATCGATGACCCTTACGAGTATTTCAACAGCCTTTCTGAACAAGATCAGAACAAGGTGTTCGGCAAGGGTAAGGCGCAGGCGATCCGTGACGGTGGTGACATCTTCCGGGTGCAGAACTCTTGGCGTGGGCGCGATGGTTTGTTCACGACTGACGGTACGGGCAAGCGCGGGTTCGCCGCCAACCTGAGAGGTCAGCGACTCACCCCCGAGGGCATCTATAAGACGGCGAAGAACCGCGAAGAGGCCCTAAAGCTGCTCGAACAGCACGGTTACGTGTTGCCGCAAGGTCAAGTCCCTGAGGGTGCTGTTGTTGGGCAGCGTGAGGGTTTTGGTGCGCTGGGTCGTGGCGGCACTCGTGTTGGTGTCCGTGCGGCTGTTGAGCAGGCCCGCGCTACTGGTGTCCGCAACCCAGCGGTTCGGGCGACCATGACCGACGCCGAGAGGCGTCTCAATGATTCCCGGTCACGTTATGAGCAGGTGCTTAGTGGCCGGAACCCCTATAGCCGTGATGGTAAGGGGTTGACGCCGATGTTGTCTGCGCGTGCGGAGACTGATTATCGGCGGTGGCTCGCTTCTGGCGGGCAAATCTTTTCGTCCTGATCTTCGCAAGGAAGATCGGAACTACCTCCGTAAGGGAGACAACTGATTATGTCCGATGAAGTTACGCCCGATGCTGTTGTTGACGACGAGACGGTAGACGCCAGCGAGACGCCGGCTGACGAAACCGTTGAGGACAAGGACTGGAAGGCCGAGTATGAGGCGCAGCAGCGCATCAACCGGGCTCTTGAGCGGAAGTCCAAGAAGGACTTCGCACGCATCCAGGAACTTGAGAAAACTCCTGCCCCTGCCGCTGCTGATGACGCGCCGGATCCTGAGAAGATCCGGGCTGAGGTTAGGGCTGAGGTGCAGACAGCGGCGAATAAGAAGCTTATCGCCGCGGAAGCTAAAGCGTCACTGGTTGGTAAGGTCCATAATCCTGCCACGGTGATGCGGTTGCTTGACCTGTCCGATGTTGAGGTTGACGCGGACGGCAACGTTGACACCCAGGCGCTTGACGATTTGATCGTGAAGCTTCTGGAAGATGAACCCTATTTGGCGGTTGCGCAAGGCACGCCCCAGCGGTTCCAAGGTAAAGCCGATCAAGGCCCGCAAGGGGCGGCGAAGTCGGAGGAACAGAGCCTCAATGAGCAGCTTGTTGAGGCTACGCAGAAGCGGGACTTTACCCGCGTGATTGGCATTAGGCAGCGGATCGCTGCTCTTGCGAAAACCAAATAGCCTTAGGAGGGCATTATGTCCGGACTTTCCGGAATGGGTACGACTTTTGGTCTGCCGAACTACCACGGCGAGCTTATCGCCATCACCCCGTCTGATACTCCGCTTCTGTCCGCTGCTGGCGGTCTTGGCGGCGGTAAGACCACCGATTCCACTTCTTACGAGTGGCAGACTTACGACCTTCGCGATCCTGCGATCCGTACCCGGCTGGAAGGTGCTGACGCGCCGACCGCTGAGGCTCGGGTGCGTGCGAACGTTGAGAACGTCGTCCAGATCTTCCAGGAGACTGTCTCGACTTCTTACACGAAGCAGGCGACCTCTGGTCAGTACGCTACTGCTGGTTCTGCGCCGTTCCAGTCGAACTCTGGCGGTCCGAACCCTGTCACTGACGAGCATTCGTGGCAGGTTGCGCAGGCCCTCAAGCAGATCGCCCGTGACGTGAACTACACGTTCTGGCATGGCGTGAAGGTGAAGCCGACCACGAACGCCACGGCGCGTCAGACGGCGGGCCTCCTGTCGGTCACCACGTCGAACGCTCAGGTTGCGGATTCCACGAACCCGCTTACCGTTGGCGCTTCGGCTGCGACTGACACGATCACTGTCACTCACAACCTGGCTGTGAATGACAAGGTTGTGTTCACGTCTGTTGGTGTCGCGACTGCGATTGCCCCGCACCGTGCCTACTGGGTCACGAACGTGACTGGTACCACGGCGTTCAAGGTGTCTGCCACGAAGGGCGGCGCTGCGATCACCATCGGCACTGCCACGGTTTCGTTCTACGGAATCAAGGCCGCAACTGTCGTTACCCCGGACACGGTTGGCAACCTGCTCCAGTCCGTGTTCGACAACGGCGGCATCACCGAAGAGGGCACCGCTACCCTGTTCGTTCCGTCCGGTCAGAAGCGTGCACTGACCAAGGCTTACGCCTCGGCTTACTCCGCTTCCGCGCTGCTCGGCGGGACCCGCAACATTGGTGGTGTGTCCGTTGACACGATCATCACGGACTTCGGCACGCTCAACGTAGCTGTCGACCGGGCTCTGCCGGCTGACGCGCTTGCGGTGGTTTCGCTGGAGCAGGTTGACCCCGTGTTCCTGAACATCCCCGGTCGTGGCGTGCTGTTCGAGGAAGAGCTTGCTAAGACGGGCGCTTCTGACAAGACGCAGATCTACGGCGAACTTGGCCTTGCTTACGGCAACGAGGCTGCTCACGGCGTTCTGCGCGGCCTGTTCGCATAACCAGTTAGGGAGGCCACCGTGGCTACAACACTTACCCCGTTCGCTACGGTGGCTGACCTTTCGGCGGCTCTTGGCATCACCGCCCCGGTTGATGGTTCGCCCGCGTATTTGCAGATGATGGATGCGCTTGCTGATGCTTCGGATGATCTTCGGGACATCATTGGGCAGGCCATCAATCAGGGGACATCCACTGTGAAGGTTATGGCGTCTCCTGGTGGTTTGGTTCGGCTGCCCGCTGTGCCTGTCGTTGAGGTTGCTTCGGTGACCGCTGATGGCGTGGCGGTTGAGTTCGAGTTGATCGACTCGGCTACTCTGTCTGTTCCGGTGTGCCGTTCTGTGCAGGTCGCGGTGACGTACACGCATGGTTGGGCCGTGGTTCCGGGGACCTTGCGGAAGTGGTGCAAGGTTCTTGCGGCTGCTGCGATTGCCGCGGCGAAGTCGGGGAACCTTGGCCTTGCTGGCGGTTTGTCGAGTGTGGGCGTCGATGATGGGCGCGTGACGTGGGCTACTGGTGCTGGTGAGAACGGCGCCGGCGTGTCATTGCCTGATGCTGTGGCTTTGCGACTCAAGGCTACGTATGGTTCGCCTTCTATCACTGTGGAGCATCGATGATCGGCGGGATCATTGCGGGTATCATGCCTTTCCTGCGGGAGCAGGCTGACTCGGCAATGTTGGACACGTGTACTGTGCATCGCCCCGGCCCTCCCGTGACGGACCCTGACACGGGCGCGGTAACCCCAAGCCTGACGCTTCTGTATACGGGTCCGTGTAAGATCCAGCAAACCCTTGCGCAGTCGTCTAACCCGGAGGCTGGCGGGCATCAATACACGGTGCAGGATACGCGGTGGGATACGCCGGTTGATGCTGGCGTGTTTGAGGTTAATGATGTGGTGACGATGGTGGATGCCGTGTTAGATCCGCAGTTGACTGGCCGGGTGTATCGGGTGACTGATCCGTTCCATAAGTCTGGTGCGACTGCGCAGCGGACACGGGTTAAGGAGTTGTCCGGGTGAGTGTGGATACTTCTGGGTTGGATGGTTTGGCGCGTTCGTTTCGTTCGATTCCTGCGTTGATGGTTCCGAAGATGCGCGGCGTGGTGGCTAAGTCCGCGTTGAACACTAAGAAGATCATGCGCAAGGATGCCCAGTCTCGTAGGCACTTCCGGCAGTTGGCTCGGACGATCAGCTATGACATCAGGGTTCTTGGGTTTGCCGGTGACGCGGTGATTGAGGGTGAGGTTGGGCCGT
The DNA here is from genome assembly GCA_050627125.1 of Arthrobacter sp. 21a14. Classification (GTDB taxonomy): domain Bacteria; phylum Actinomycetota; class Actinomycetes; order Actinomycetales; family Micrococcaceae; genus Arthrobacter. Next base: position 4,980,844 of record CP192487.1, read on the forward strand.
CTGGTGGCGGGTCTGCTTCTCTTGCTGGTATCGCGTATTTCGGTACGTCGAAGCCGGGTGGTGGCACTGTTCGTAATCCGGAGGATGCGATGTTGGAGGAAGCGCCGAACTTTTATGAGTATGCGTTTCAGGCGACGGAGGGTCTTCTGTGATCAAGGAACATTATGACGCTGTGAAGGCATTGATTCCTGGCACCGTGACTGTGTATCCGTGGAGTGTTCCGGCTGAGCCCACTTACCCGTATGTGTGCTTGTGGGGTGACCTTGGCGATGAGTCGAGTGGTGGCCCTGATGGTGATTCGTTGCAGGATTCGGTGACGATGTTGACTATCAGGGTCCGTGCTACGTACGCGGGACTCACTGGTGATTCTCTGGCGATTGTCGCTAGGAACGTCCGGGCCGCGCTGAACCGCAAGACCCCTGTTGTTGCAGGCTGGTCCGTGTCGAAGCTGCGTCAGTCCACATTGATGGACGCGCAAACCGATTTCGATGTGGCGATCCCGACTATCGGTCACCCTATTTTCGCTGTTGATGAGTTCGCGCTGGTGTCCGAGCGGCTCTAACCCCGACTTCTGAATACGTTCTGAACTTTTTGTAGGCGTCCCCATGGGGCGTCTTTTTCTTATGCCTTGGAGGCATCCATGTCATTCGTTGACGCCCGTAATTCCCGTGGGGAGATCCAGGCGGTGCCTGAGCACTACCTGACATCTTTCCCTGATCAGTTCACGCCTCTCAGTTCTGAGAAGCCCGCCCCGGCTAAGGCCGAGAAGCCAAAGGAGTCCTAATAATGGGTGCTCGCGTACTTGCTGACGGCAAGACTAAATTTTCTGTTCTGACTACTAAGCCCGCGAATCCTGCCGCCCCTACGGCTGCTGAGTTGAACGCCGGCATTGACCTGTCGATGCATGTGTTGTCTTCGGATTTCACTTTCGGCGCGGTTGATTCTGACAAGATCGCGGAGAAGGCGTTGGGTGCGTCTGGTAACGCGAACGCTATCGGCGCTTCGAACTATCAGATCGGGTTTACGTTGTGGCGTAAGTTCCTGACTGCTGGCGGTTTTGACTCTGCCGACGAGGCTGGTTGGGCTGCGTTGAAGGTGAAGGGTGCAACTCTTTGGGCCTACGCCCGTCAGACGGACAAAGATGCTTCCGCTGCTTGGGCTGCGACTGACGAGGCGTACCTTGGTGCTGAGTTCACTACTGACACTCCGCAGCGCACTGACGGTACTGGGTTCATCAAGTACCGCGTCCCTGGTGAAGTTCAGACCGGCTACCCGTTCATTGCGGTGGCCTAGTGGCTATCTCGACTGCGAACGTCCCGGTTATTGCGGGTACTGCGCCTGTGTTCGCTGCCCCGTCTACGTCTGACACGGTGCAGGTTGGCACGATCCTGGTTGTGAAGAACGGTTCTGGTTCTTCGATCACGGTGACGATGGTGACTCCGGGGACGCTTGGCACTGGTGATGCTTATCCGGATAAGGCGTACACGGTGACGGCTGGTGCTGAGGCTTGGATCCCGGTTCTTCCGGATTATCGGAACACGGCTGGTGTGGCTGCGGTGACGTTCTCGGCTGTTACTTCGGTGACGGCTGCGGCGATTAACCGGGTCTAGTTTGACTGGTTGGCGGCGTGTGTTTAGGCTCCGCGCCGCCAACCTTCAAAATCTTTCTGAGCCTAACCACAATTTATGGAGCCTAACCCATGAGTGTTTCCCCGCAGGATTTTGATTTTGATGTTTGGTTGGATGGTGCGGATAAGCCGCAGCGTTCCGTGACTGTTTATCAGAAGGCTGGTTTGATCGCTGACCTGGATGTGTTGGCTGAGAAGATCAGCAATGCCGAGTCTGAGGATGAGATTGATGGCCCGCCGATGGGTGGCGGGGTTGGTCGTCTGCGTGCTGAGTATGCGAAGTTGGCGCAGCGGTTCCACGATTCCGCATTGACGATCCGCGTCCAGGGTTTGGATGAGGATGAGAAGCTAGCCATCCGTGACAAGACTGGTTTGAAGGATCGCGATCTGACGTATGCGATTCTGTCTGAGGCGCTTGTGTCTCCGAAGGCCACGCCGGCTCAGGTGGAGAAGTTGAAGGCGCGCATTGGGGAGGCTCAGTTCGCAGGGATCTTGGCTGCGTTCCATCAGGCGAATAACGCTATCCCTGTTGTGAGCGCTGATTTTTTGCCGAAGTCCTCCACTCGGGAAGATGGGGACGAGTACTAGCAGCCCTCAGAACGTCTGAGCGTTTCCAGAGGCCGCCGTCCGCGTATCTCGGGGATTTGTCCGAGCGCAAGGACAGGTTGCTGGAATACGCCTTTACCCTCTATCTCGATAGCACGTGTGACGTTTGTGGTGGGTCAAGGTATGAGTGCCGCAACGAAGCCAATGCGGGCCTGTACGAGATTCAGGATTCGACTTGTTACCGGCAGGCTGCGGTTGAGGAACATACCGGGCAGAAGGGTTTCAAGCCCGAACCGGGGCAGCGTTTCTACGCAACAGAAATTGACGCCGAACTAGTCACGCGCAGGACGTTTGCGATGCCTCCACATTTGGACGCAGCCGAACGCGAATAGCAGGAACCCTGCCACGCCGGTCCATTGCAGCGGTGTCGCTTTGAACGGTCCCGTGTTTACGGCGAAAAGGATCGCGGACACCAGCCATAAAGCTAGTCCGCCCCACACGAACCAGCGGTATTTGGTAGGCGCCGCCCGCCTTGTCTCTGCCATGCCCTCTATCTAACCACATTGCGAGGTTCATTAAAATGGCAGACCGCCGCGTAAAGGTTGTTTTTTCGGCTGAAATTCAGGGCTTTAAGCAGGCTATGGATGAGGCTGCTAAGGCGACCGAGAAAACTAAGAAGGCGTCTGAGGAATCTTCGAAGGCTGCGGATACGCATCTTGGGAAGCTTGTTCAATCAGCCACCAAGAACAGTGATGCGTGGGAGCGTACCGGTGTTGTGACCGCTGGTGCCGGTGCCGCTATGGTTGCCGGCGTTGGGCTCGCAGTGAAGTCATTCGCGGATTTTGACAAGCAAATGAGCTCCGTGGACGCCGCAACCCACGAGTCGGCATCAAACATGACGCTGCTGCGGGACGCCGCCGTGAAGGCGGGCGCTGACACGGCGTTCTCTGCCGTTGAGGCCGCTCAGGGCATTGAGGAACTGGCTAAGGCCGGTGTGTCCACGAAGGACATCCTGGCTGGCGGCTTGGACGGCTCCTTGGCGCTGGCTGCTGCTGGTTCATTGGGTGTCGGTCAGGCTGCGGAAATTGCCGCTTCGGCCCTCACTCAGTTCAAGCTTTCTGGGGACAAGGTTCCCCACGTAGCCGACCTGTTGGCCGCTGGTGCTGGTAAGGCGCAGGGTTCCGTTGAAGACCTTGGCGCGGCACTGAACCAGTCCGGTCTTGTGGCTGCTTCCACGGGTTTGACGATTGAGGAAACTACTGGTTCCCTCGCTGCGTTCGCGTCTGCCGGCCTGACAGGTAGTGACGCTGGTACGTCTTTCAAGACGATGCTGATGAGCTTGAACCCGAACAGCGCCGCCGCTGCGTCTCTGATGAACGAGCTTGGCATCTCCGCGTATGACGCTCAGGGCAAGTTCGTGGGCATGTCCGAGTATGCGGGCATCTTGCAGAACGCGCTCAAGGGCATGTCTGACGAGCAGCGCAACGCTACCCTCAAAACGATCTTCGGTTCCGATGCTGTCCGTGCCGCGAATGTTCTGTACGAACAGGGCTCCGAGGGCATCAACAAGTGGGAAACCGCTGTCAACGATGCAGGCTACGCGGCTGAAACTGCGGGCCGGATGCAGAACAACCTTGCTGGTGACATTGAGAAGCTTGGCGGATCCATTGATTCGGTGTTTCTCAAGTCCGGTTCGGGGGCGAATGAGTTCCTCCGCGGCCTAGCTTCTGGCGCTGAGGACGTAGTTGATTGGGTTGGGCAGATCCCTGGCCCTGTGTTGAATGTTGGTGCTGCGGTCACTGGCCTTGTTGGCGTGGCAGCTTTGGGTGCCGGGGCGTTTCTGACGCTGACGCCCCGGATTCTTGAGACGAAGCTGGCACTGGATACTTTGGCGCCTTCCGGTTCTCGCGCGCGTACTGCGTTGGCTGGTGTCGGCAAGGCCGCTTCGGGTGCGGCTACTGGGATCGCTGCTATTGGTATTGCTTCCATCGCCGCGCAACCTTCGATTGACAATCTGTACAAGCCGACTGGTGCGACTGCTGATGCGCTTGAGCGGTTCAGTGGCGAAGCTGCGCAGGGTGCTGTTAGTGCCGGAACGCTGGGGCAGTCCTTTGATGATTTGATTGAGAAGCAAGACGGGCTGTCAACTTTCCAGACTGCTATCAATGGCATCGCTGACCCTGGCTTGTGGGGCAACATTGATAACATCGCGGTTCAGGGCATCGGGATACTGTCGCTTGGCCTGATCAAGACTGAGTCCACGTCCGAGAGGGCGCGGGACCGGTTCAAGCAGATGGGTGAACAGCTCGCTAGCTTGGACGCCAAGAAGGCTGCTGAGTCGTTCCGGTCAATGGCTAAGGAAACGGACGGTTCCAGCACTTCGCTGAATCGTTTGTTGGAGTTCATGCCGGCGTATCGCAAGAGCTTGGAGGAACAGGCTAAGGCTGCCGGCAAGGCCACGGATGACCAGACGCTTTTGGATATTGCTATGGGCAAGATCCAAATCACGGCTCCTGGCACTGCCGGGGCGATTGATGGTGTGGCGTCTTCGGCGGCTGCGGCTAAGCCTTCCGCTGAGGATATTTCCAAGGCGCTTGAGGATGTTGGGCTGAGCGCTTCTGGTGCGATAACTGATATTGAGAAGTTCACTCAGTCACTCTTTGACGCCGGCATACTTTCGTTGTCTGCTTCCGCTGCGTCGATTGCTTATGAGGCGGCGATTGATGCGGTCACAGAGTCGGTCAAGGCCAACGGCACGACCCTTGATAGGCACACGGAGCAGGGCCGCGCGAACGAGACAGCATACAACGCGTTGGCGAAAGCTGCGATGGATACCGCTACGGCGACCGCTGAGCAGACTCTCAAGACCGAGGGTTCAGCCGCGGCCCAGGCGGGCCTTCAAGTGGGGCTTAAGGCTAGCTATGACGACCTTGTTGCTGCTGCTGGGCAGTTCAACATTGTTGGTGACGAGGCGGACACGATGGCGCGTAAGGCGCTCGGTGTTCCGAAGAATGTTGACATCAACGCGTGGATCGCTGACCACGCGTCCATAACCCTTGACTCGATTAAGGGCAAGGCTGACGCGCTTGATGGCAAGAACTCGACCATAACAATCACGACCATTGAACGGATCCAGCGGAACTACGAGTCGTCCATTAGTGGCGGTCCTGATCCGGCAAGGCCGGGGCAGATCGCTGGTGGCGCTACTGGTGGTCGCGTTGGAGACATCCTGGGTTTGTGGACTGGTGGCAGGGTTCCATATGCGCGCCCGTCTGACATGTCCAAGGACAACGTTCTTGGGTTCGTGAATGGCGGCAGGCCGATTGCGTTGCAGGGGCAAGAGTGGGTTGTCAATGGTCGCAGCAGTGACATGTACGACTCGGAGCTAGCGGCTATCAACGCGGGGACTTTCCCGAAGTTCAAAGAGTATTCGGCGCAGCAGCTTGGGTATTCGCCTATGGCGGCTCAATCTTCGGCGCCCGCTGCGTTGCCTCCTGTGTATGTGCAGAATCCGTTTACAGGTGCGTATTTGTTGGCGCAGGTTGATTCTCGTGCGTCTGGTGTTGTTGCTCGTGCTGATTCTGGTTCTCAGTTTGTTCGGAGGGGGCGGTAGTGGCTGTTGCTGTTGTTGCTGAGTCGTTGCCGGGTGGTCCTGGTCCGAAGTGTGGTGTGACTGTTACCGGCCTCGGGGTCGGGGCTTCCATCGTGACGGTGTGGCGGACGGTTGATGGTGTTCGTGGCCCGGTTCGTGGTGCTCGTCGCATTGTGATGAATGATGCGGGGTTCGTGACGGATTGGGACGCACCTATCAACCGGCCCGTCAGCTATGAGGTCGAGGTGTTGTCTGGTCCGGGCGGTCCGGTTCGTAAGACGGCTGCGGCTGTGACTGTTGCGTCTGTGACTGGTTGGTTGATGGATCCGTTTGTTCCGCAGACTGCTGTGCCTGTGTTGGGTGCGCCTCGGGATAACGGTGACATTTACTTGCGCGGTCAGGCGTTGGCTGAGTTGGAGTATGGCGCTGATGTGTCGATGTTCAACGTGATGGGCGGTGATAAGCCGATTGCGTTGTTTGGTGAGCGGATGGCTGAGCGTGGCCTTGACCTTGCGATGGGCACACGCTCGGCTGTGGAGTCGAAGCGGCTCAAGGATCTGCTGCGGTCGAGTTCTGGTTTCTTGTTCCGCCCTGGTCCTGACCTTGACGGGCTGCTACTTGACGCGCTCATGTTCATTGCCGCCCCGTCCGTGTCACAAGTCCCAGTCGATACGGCGTGGGGCGGGGAACTCACTTGGTGGAATTTCAAGGCTGACACTGTTGCCGCACCGACGATCAAGGTTTTGACTGCGACGTTCACGTATGGGGATGTGCAGTTGTTGACGGACACGTATCAGCAGAAGCAGGACTCAATGGCTGGGCTGACTTATTTGGATGACTTGAAGAACCCGCTTAGCTAAGGAGCGCCTGTGCGTCGTGTTGATGTTGAGACGTTGGACGCTCTTGGTGGTTCGAGGCCTGCTGACAGTCTGACGGTTTGGGCGTGGCGTGCTGGCAGGCTGGTTGTTCCTGAGCCGTTACAGGTGAAGGACTGGTCGTTTGATGATGACGCCGGGGACAACGTAAAGGTTGGTCAACGGGTCAGTTTGACGGTTGCGGATCCTGACGGGGTGTTGGGTGCGTGGCGGTTCGATGACCCGCTTGGTGTTGGCGGGACGAAGCTGCAGGTCATCTATAACGTGGGTGGTTCCGGGGCCATCAATTATGGATGGTTCCGGATCACTGGTAATTCGCCTACCGAGTTCCGTGAGTCCCGCGTCATGGACGAGTACGGATATGTCGAGGCTGACGGGTCACTCCCGAAGCACAAGCGGCGCGTGTTTATTCAAACGGCCATCGTGAAGCTCGAAGCCGTTGACCTTACCGGGGATGTTGATCGGGACAGGTTGCAGGCCCCGGAGTCACCGAAGGCCGGCGCGACTGTGGTGTCTGAGTTCAAGCGGTTCACGTCCCGGTACTTCCCGACGATTGTTGATGCTGGTGTTGTTGATACGGGCGTGTCTCGGCAGTTGGTGTATGACAAGGAACGTCTTGAGTCGTGCCAGGATCTACTCTCGCGCGTGTCTGCCCGTTACCGTATGGGCGGTGATGGTGAGGCGCACATTTATCCGCAGCGTGGTTCGTCTGTGCTCAGGATTGAGCCGAACGCGGGGCTCGTGTCAGTCAGCCGGGATCAGTCGATTGATGGTTTGTATAACCGTTGGCGGGTTGAGGGTAAGAACGTAGCCACCGGGGATCCGGTGTTTGGTGTGGCCGATCTTGAGTCGGGGCCGTTGAAGTATGGTGGCCCGCACGGTCAAGTGCCGTTCTTCTACAGCTCTGAGATGATCACGACTGTTGCTGAGGCGACCACGTATGCGCAGGAGTTGAGGGATAAGTTCCTTGACGGCCTCGCTGTTGAGTTGTCGGTTGAGACTATCCCGCGCCCGGAGTTGCAGGCCGGTGACCGCATCGAGGTTGGTTGTCCTGTGACTGCGGGGCATGTGGTGTACCTGCCGGGTGACATCACCTCTATCAAACGCTCCGGTGACACTTTACCGCGGGGCACGTCCATGACTGTGCGCTGCTCATACACGGACGTTATCGCAGCCCTTGACCGTACCGAGTGGGCTGAGTGGATCACGGGCGAGATGCCTGAGTTGACGTGGAATATGATGCCCGCGAACTGGGGCTCACTACCCGCTATTGAGTGGGACGAAACCTAAGGAGGTTGTCTATGGCTGGCTTCATTAAGACCATGGCTGCGATGCCTCCTGACGGGTTCCGGGTCGAGTTCGGTTCAGCGTATTGGGACGGTGTTGAGTGGTGGGCGAACGTCCGCGGTGAGCTGCTTATGGCTCGGTGGATGGACCCTATTCAGCCTGAGCAGGGCGGGAAGATTGTTGTGGCGATCATGTCTGATGGCATGGGGCTTGCGACGGCGTTGGTGCTTGGTGCTTACACGGAGCAGCCCCGCCCCTCGACTGGCACGGTACTAACTGTTGGTGTGGATGAGATTGTGTTCACCGGTGACGATGGTGGTACGTACGCTACGAAGTGGTTCATTGGCGCGATTGGTGGTTACGCTCCGGGTGACCCTGTGATGCTGTCGTGGGATGCTACTAGGGCGACGATCATTGGCGAGATACCCGTTATTGCGCCGCCTCCTTCTGCTGATCCGTTGCCGCCTCCTGTGTCTGTTCCCGTTGAGCAGTCGGGGCAGGAAACGTTGATCGCGACGGCTTCTGATACGTGGGGTGTTGGTGGTTGGGGTCGTTGGGCTGGCTCGATCAGTGGTGGCGAGCAAGTGTATTCGGGGACGTGGGGCGGTCAGACCATGACTGGTTCCTGGTTCTATGGTGCGCCTCGTCCTGCTTTGGCTGGGAAGACGATCACGCGGGTTCAGTTCCGTGTACCTGACCGTCTCGAAGTCGGTAGCAACAACAGTGCGGCGACGATGCATGTTTATGCGCACACGTCCCAGTATCGGCCCGGTGGCGACGTAGGCCGAAGCGTTGGACCGTTTGATGTGGTCCTTGCCGCGCATCAAGACCCCGCATGGGTTGACCTGCCAACCAGTTTCGGCGCGGTAATCGCTGCCGGTGGTGGCATCAGCATTGCGGGTGACCCGTACATAGGCCTCAACGGCAGGCGCAAAGACCCAGACTCAGGCAAGCTCATCTTGGATTGGACTCTCTAGTGACGCAGACACTCAAAAACAAGGTGGTCGTGCCTACTAACAGCGACGAATATGACCTCACGGCGGACCTCGCTACAGCGTTCTTGGGAGCTAACGTTGTGATCCCTATCGGCTCATCGGCTGAACGGACCACGCTGCAAACCGCTGGCGTCATGACGGGCCAGTGCATTGTGCGCACCGACCTGCCCGGTCAGCCTATCGAGACGTGGAACGGTACGAAGTGGCTGGACTACGCGGCTGGGAACATCACGCTCGGTGGTTTGTATCAGGCGTTCGGCGCCGGGTATGGCACGCCCGGTTATGAGAAGCTACCGACCGGACGCGCGACTCTGTTGGGCATGGTTGGTACGACTGGCGCGACAATCACAATGACCGCCAACACCGCCTACCTGCTCGGAACAATCCCCAACGCCGTAGCCCCCGCCGCTGACGAACTGTACAACCCCGGCACGTCCTCAGCCATGGGTAACAAGTGCACCCTGTACGTCCGCAGTAACGGAAACATCCACTTCGAAACGGCATCCGGTTTCTCCGGTATCTCGCAGGCCTCGTTCTTCATCGGCTTGGGTGGGATTAACTGGCGGTCGAAGCCATGATGCCCCAATGGATATCTGACCTCATCACTGTGGCTCCCTGGTTGGGGGCCTTTTTTGTTGCCGCGTTCTTCGGGATCAAGTTGTGGCGTTGCGTGGCTCCCGTGTTTCGGATGTTCCGGGAGTTCCTAGAGGACTGGAAGGGCGAGCCTGACCGTCCGGGGGTCAAGGGGCGTGCGGGGGTCATGGCGCGGCTTGGGTCGATTGAGCATGAGTTGCACCCGAACTCTGGCCTGTCTATGCGTGACGCGATCAACCGCACCGAGAAGCAGGGCAAGGAAATGGGCGAGAAGCTGGACGCCCACATGGCGAGCTGTCCCGCCCCTCAAACAACCACCATCAACGTAAACCCCGGAGGCACGCCATGACTTATCCAGTCAGGGACCCTATTACTCAGAACTTCGGGGACGGCGCAACTGCTGGCATCACGCCGAACTCTAACCCCAACTCTGGCATGGCGTACTTCGTGTACCTCTACGGCAACTACCAGCCAGACGGCCACACGGGAGTTGACTTCGGATGCGCCGTTGGCACTGAGGTTTCCGCTGTTGCTGACGGGGTTGTGCTGCATTCCGGCTGGCTCAGTGGCGGCTACACGGACAACCCGTGGTGGATTATGCCTGGATTCGCTGGTAACTGCATCGTGATTGATCATGGTTCATTCATCGGCATCTACGGGCACCTGTTGAAGAACATTGCCCCACGCGGCGCACGCGTACACGAGGGTGACGGCATCGCACTATCTGGCGATTCTGGCGCGGCTGTCGGCGGGCATCTTCACTTCGAGGTCCTGCCCGATGGGTATGACCTGAACGCCCGATTCTACGGGCGCGTGAACCCTCTCCCTTATCTTGGCTCGGCATCCATCAACCCTGCCGGCGACATCACTGAAACCGAGGACGAAATGACTCCTGAACAAAACCGCATGCTCGTGGCTGTCTATGACGCCATTTTCAATGGTGGCAAGTCCATGCCTGAGGGTAAGCCCCTCAAGGACTTGATCCACGACAACTTCACGCAGGTCAAGTCTGACATTGCGAAGCTGGCACCGAAGGCGGGCGCGTAATGGGTGACCATTCTGCTGAGGTTTCGACGCAGACGGCGCATCCGTGGCGGGCTACTGTGCGGACGTTGTTCGCTGCGGTGGTTGGTTTCGCGGCGATGTGGGGTGTGGTTGTGCAGGCGGCTGGTCTGGATCCCTCTGTTGAGTGGGTGTCCGCGTCGATTGCTGCGACTGGTGCTATCACCCGCGTCATGGCGCTGCCCGTTGTGGACGCTTTCATTCGCCAGTTCTTGCCGTGGCTAGCACCTGACAAGACCACTAACTGACATCCCCAACCGTGGCAGGACCGTACCGCTATCGGTATGGTTCTGCCCCTTTGTTTTAGGAGGCCCGCGTGGCTGTTGAAGTAACTCCGCTCGGGTTCAAGAAGCCTGACGGTAACGAGCGTGTGCGGGACGGCGATAACGTCATCTCGGATAACGCGCAGAAAGCCCAAGACCTTATCTCCGCAGCACAGACGGACATCAATGGTCACGCTATCCGGATCGCAAGTATCGAATCGGCTGTTGGTGTTGGTGGTGGTCTTTTGATGGAGGACCCGTCTGATCCTGGTTTCTACATTGTTGGGGGTCCGTGATGACTGTTGTTCGTGTGAGTGTTCAGGCGCCTGCTGATGGTGCGCTGGTTCCGAGTCTTGGGTTGTTGATTTGGGCTCCGACTGCACGCCGGGTTGTTCCTGCTTCTGGTGGTGCTCCTGCCGCGATTGTGTTGCCTGCCGAGTTCCGTGTGCCCCTTGTTGCGGGGGTTGCTGACGTTGAGGTTGAGCCGACCACGCTTGAGTGGGTGTGGACTGTCATGGAAGTTTTCTCAGGCGTCCCAGCCAAACGAAAATACTTCACCGTCCCCGACGTGGGCAGCATCGATTACACGGATCTGGTTGAGATAGACCCCGCCACGTTATCGCCCGTCACGCCCGCATCGCCTGCATGGGTCGCACCATTCACTGAACTAGACACCCGCCTCAGCGCTGGGGTCATAACACCCGACCCGGACGATCCCGGATTCTTCCTGATTGGAGCATGACCCATGGTGTACAAACCCGTAGGCGCGGACGAAAACGGCCACTTCCCACCACGCGTCACAGCGGCACTTAATGCCACTTATGTTCCCAAGTGGAAGGCCACCACGGCGTACCTCGCGGGCGATAAAGTCCTCAGCCCAGGCGGGGATGTTGTGTCGGCAAAGGTCAACTTCACGTCGGGGGCCAGCTACAGTTCCGCGAACTGGGACCTCAGCGCCAGTTACGTAACCCCAGCGGACGGCGACGCAAAGTACGCCCGGCTGGGAAGTGTTGTTCGCCCGGTTATCAAGCGCACAGCGCCCGCCTCAACGAAACTCACGCAGGGTGGGGGTACTCCGGCTGGAACCGGGACGGTCACCCTGGCGGACACTACTGACTTCGCCTCGGGTACTTCAGCGGTAAAGATTCTGAGCGGCGGCACTGGGGCGTTCCGCCTCTATCTGTTCCCCAGCATTGGAACATGGGACCTTAGCGCCCACCATCTCCGGATCCTGATCAAAGTTCCAGACTGGACCAACGTCAACGAACTGTACGTGCGTGCGAGCAGTGACGCCGGAACAGGCTACCGACAGTGGAACATCAACGAGTCACCGTCTGGCATAAACAAGCGCATCCTGCGCCCCGGAGAATGGGCGTGGATTGACCTGATCCGCACCGACGCTACCACTATCGTCGGCGCCGTCAACTGGGCGGCGATCAACGATATCCGGGTATTCTTCACCGACAAAAACGCCACTGCAGTCACTATCCAGATCAACGGCATCGAGCGCATCCCGGACCCGGCCGGACTGCCTAACGGGGCCGTCATCTTCACGTGTGATGACCTACACATATCACACTGGACTATCGCCAAACCGAAGCTCGATCAGGTAGGCGCCCCCGGAGTTGCCTTCCCAATCATCGGCAATGTTGGTGGGAGCAGTATGTCCGCTGCACAATTGACGGCACTCCGCGACTACTCCGGCTGGGAAATCGGCGCGCACGCCTACGACAACACCGAACACGCGGCAGGGTTCGCTGGCAAGACCGAAGCGCAACTGAGGACGATTTTCGACCGGCTCAAGAGCCTGAACGCCCAGAACGGGTTCGGGTCCGACGTACTCGCATGGCCCAACGGCGACTCCGACACGCTCGCGCAGCGGGTCGCACGCGAGTACTTCACGACCGCACGCGGCACCACGAACGGCACCCAGTCAGCCAACTACGACAACGCCATGAACACCCGCGCCTGGGGCATCACGTCCACGGCGACCGCTCAGGGATACATTGACCGCGCAAAATCAGGTCGCGGAATCGCGCAGTTCGTCATGCACGCGATTGTCCCATCGGGCCCTACGGGCCTGGACACCCTGCAATCTGACTTTGAGGCGACGGTTGACTATGCCGTTGCCCAGGGCGTGCCGATCATGACGACCGCGCAAGTTCTTCAAGCGGTCGGTAAGTAGTTAGCTTCCGAGTGCGCTGGCCACGTTCGCCGCAAAGGTAGCGTGGCCAGCGGGCGTCAGATGGGTCTTGTCCGGTTGGAACTCAAGGTTCCAACGGAGAGCGGAGACGTACTCGCGCCCTGCTGCCTCAGTTGCTTTCCGGAGTTGAGCATCAACAACAGCTTCGTTCTCGCGACCAGGGGCGTCTACTGGGCCAACGACAACCACTCGCTCAACCATAGAGGCACGACCTAGCACGATGCTTGCCGCGAACTCAACGTCTCTGCCCTCGGCAGTGACATCATTGAGGCCACCTTGAATGATCACAGTTGAAGGCTTCAAGTCCAGAATGCTCTGGATACGGGAGTCGTATGCGCCTGTCCCGCAGTATCCCCCGTTAACGAATCCCGTTCCGCCAATGCCGTCCACAACTATGCCACCGGATACGGCATTGCGGAGGCCGTAGACCCACCCAGCGGTTCGATCGTCCAGCTCATCACCGGCTGAGTATGAGTCGCCAATGATGGCGAGAGGCTTGGCCCCGAATGAAACATTGACCATTTCGCCGCGGGCCTTCACTGCGTCCCTGATTGCTTCACACTGCTTCGCTTTCGCAGCAGCAGGCCGGGAGAAGTACCAGTATGCGCCGCCGCCCACACCAAGCAGGATCACAAGAGCGACAGAGAGCGCGACAACGCGACGAAAATTCAAAGGGTCCCCCAGTACGAAAACAGATGCCACGCTCATTCTACGGCCCACGAGTAAGGGGGCAACATAAGACCGGTTATGTTCCCTCGCGTAACGAAGCCCCCATCCTTCACAGGGTGGGGGCGTTTCGTTGGTTAAGAGGTCTAGTTGCCGTCGAGTTGGTCTAGTGTGATGGCGCATACGGCGTCGCTGATTGGCGGCGGTGGTGGTGCACCGTCGCCTTCGATAATCTTGATGCCCTCCGGAAAGAGTAAGGGCATGTGGACGGCAGAGCGTTCCCCCAGGTTTTCATCTGTCATGCCGCATAGTCTACTCAGGGGTAGCAAGTCAACAAGGGCCGTGATTAAACCGTTGTAGAGCTAACCGGTATGGGTTGTTTTCAAACCGTCTCGTTTTCGTCCCGTTGCAGCGTGGTTCGTTATGGTGTTCCGCGCCGATACTGGGGTCTGAGGATTAAGGGCTCATTCCGGTTTAAAGCCACCATTAAAGGGTACTGGGTGTACTAAAATCCGCTGCGCCTCGCTGACAGCCCCGCTGCAGGCTCAAAGAAAACCGGGCCCGCTCCAGGTGTCGAAGTCACAATTTCATAAGCACGGATTCTTCCGCCGACGGGACTCTGTTGCTTCCCCGGGCGCTGACATAGTCTCTCTACATGAGTCCAGACGCCTTGGTTGAAGACATCGCGCACCTCTTGGAAGTCTGGGTGGCCGGCTGGGCCGGCTGCCGGGGCTATGAGTCACGCCAAGAGGGACGCTTCCCCGCCGCGCTCCGCGCAGACAAGACAGGTGACTGGGAATATTTTGCCCACGATCCCTCCGATGAAGAGTTCGCCAACCTGGCCGCGAAGACTGCGGAAGCCGAAACACGGATTCTGACCGTGCTGACCAACGACGTCCAACGCTATAAGTACCTGGCCGAGCAGCATGGGCTGAATGTCACTTCCGCCTCACAGACGATGATGATCGTGGACATGGAGACCCAGGATTCCGAGGACCCATGGCTGCCTGATGATGACCTCGAACTCGCTACCTCCGAAACCAACGGCGTCCATCATGCGGTGGTCCACTCGGGCGAGAACGTGGCCGCCAGCGGCCGGGTATTCGTGGTCAACGGCACCGCGGTTTTCGACAAGATCGTTACTGAGCCTCAATTCCAGCGCCGGGGCCTCGGTAGTTTCATCATGAAGGCCCTCGCCGCCCAAGCGTTCGAGCACGACGTCCAGAACGGGCTTCTCCTGGCATCCTTGGACGGCCAAAAGCTCTACTCCCACCTTGGATGGGACGTGGTGTGCCACGTTCTGATGATGTCCGTCAGCAGCAACCAAGGTTCCGACCTCTCCGTAGCGTGAGAACGCTTGTTTAGCGGCCCTCGTCGACGGCGGTCCCTTCGGGTGCCGCTGTGGGCGTCGCCGTCGACGCAGCCGCAGAGTGACAGAATGATTTGGTGGCTGCACCGAATTCGCTGATCTCTCTGCTGGGCCGGACGCCGGACCCGGAGCAGCTGCGCCATGTCCACACCATCCCTGCCCGCAAGGCCGTGAACGAACCGTGGCCTGAATGGGTGCACCCGGACATCGTCCAGGCCTACGGCTCCCTTGGCATCCACGAACCGTACCGACACCAGGTCCAGGCCGCCAACCTCGCCCAGACAGGCCAGCATGTGGTGATCGCAACGGGCACCGCTTCAGGGAAATCGCTCGCCTACCAATTACCCGCACTGGACGCGATCCACCGCTCGGAGCTGAGGGTACTGTCCGAGCCCGGAAAGATCCACGACGACGGTGCCGTGACACTTTATTTGTCCCCCACAAAGGCGCTGGCGGCGGACCAATTGGCGGCCATCCGTTCGCTGAAGCTCCCTACCGTCCGTGCAGAAACCTACGACGGCGACACCGACGTCGCGTCGCGCCGTTGGATCCGCGATCATGCCAATTTCATCCTGGCAAACCCGGACATGCTGCACTTTGGCATCCTGCCCAACCACACGTGGTGGGCACGGTTCTTCCGCAGGCTGCGCTACGTGATCGTGGATGAGGCTCATAGTTACCGGGGTGTTTTCGGCTCGCACGTAGCCAACCTCATGAGGCGCCTTCGCCGGATCTGCGCCTACTACGGCGCCGGGAGCTCCTTCCCTGAACCCGTATTCATCGCCGCTTCTGCCACTGCTTCCGAGCCCGCCGTCTCCTTCGGACGGCTCATCGGTGCTCCGGTCAGGGAAGTTTCCGAAGACTGTTCTCCACATGGCTCTACAACCGTGGCGTTCTGGGAGCCTGCCTTGACAGACGTCAAGGGCGAAAACGGAGCAAAGCAACGGCGGACTGCCGTGGCCGAAACAGCCGACATCCTGGCGAACCTTGTTTCCTCCCGGGTACGGACCATTGCCTTTATCAAGTCCCGCCGCGGTGCTGAATCGATTTCATCCATCACCAAGCGACTGCTGGACGAGGTGGATCCCAGCTTGCCCAGCCGCGTGGCGGCCTACCGTTCCGGGTACCTTCCCGAAGAGCGGCGTGCCTTGGAGAAAGCGTTGCGGTCCGGACAGCTGCTGGGGGTTTCCAGTACCTCTGCGTTGGAACTCGGCATCGATATCTCCGGGCTTGACGCGGTATTGGTTGCCGGCTGGCCCGGGACCAGGGCCTCGCTTTTCCAGCAGATTGGACGCGCAGGAAGGGCTGGCCAGGACGCCATAGCGGCGTTCGTGGCAAGCGACGACCCCTTGGATACATACCTTGTGAACCATCCGGAAGCCATCTTCGATGTGTCGGTCGAAGCCACAGTATTTGATCCAGGAAACCCGTACGTCCTGGGACCTCACTTGTGCGCGGCAGCAGCGGAGTTGCCAGTGGGCCCGGCTGAACTGGAACTCTTCGGGCCCACAGCGGAAAGCCTCCTTGACCGGCTGGTCCTGCAGGGGTATCTCCGCAAACGCCCGGCCGGCTGGTTCTGGACCCATCCAGAGAGCGCAGCCGGGATGGTGAATTTGCGGGCCGACGGTGGCGGACCTGTGAGCATCGTCGACGCCGGGACAGGTTCCCTTCTGGGGACAATGGACTCGCCGCAGACCCACTATCAGGCCCATACCGGAGCGATCTACGTCCACCAGGGGGACAGCTACCTGGTGGAGGAACTCAACGAGGCCGATCACTGCGTCATGGTGAGGCGCGTGAACCCCGACTTTTACACCACGGCCCGGGATGTAACGCAGATCGAAGTCCTGGAAACCTTGCGCTCGGTCCAGTGGGGCGACATCACTGCGCATTTTGGGGACGTAAAGGTCACAACCCAAGTGGTTTCCTTCCAGCGCAAGGCATTGATATCGAACGAGATCCTGGGCGAGGAGCCGCTCGATCTCGGGGCCAGGGATCTGTTTACCAAGGCGGTGTGGTTCGTTGTGGACAACAGGTCACTGCATGATGCCGGGCTGGTGGAAGCGCAGTTCCCCGGTGCTTTGCATGCGGCGGAACACGCGGCGATCGGCCTCCTTCCGCTGGTGGCGTCCAGTGACCGTTGGGACATTGGCGGTGTATCCACCGCCCTGCATGCTGACACTGGGGTACCAACGATCTTCGTCTACGACGGGCACCCCGGCGGCGCCGGATTTGCCGAGCGCGGCTTTGAAAAGGCCAAGGTCTGGCTTACAGCCACCCGGGAGGCCATCAAGGCGTGCGAATGCGAAGCCGGCTGCCCCTCCTGTGTGCAGTCGCCAAAATGCGGCAACAAGAACAACCCACTGGACAAGGCAGCCGCCATCACACTTCTGGATGTCCTCTTGAAAGACGCCGTCTAGGCCCGGGCAGTCCCAACCAACCCCGCGGCCAGGCCCCCTTGGCTAAGGAGGCGGCCCAGCCCGCGCCCTGCCTGTAGCCGTGCCGACGAGGAACGGCTGGTCCAGCTCGGTGGCGACCTCCACGACTTCGCCACGGACCACTTCGCAGGCAGTCACTGTGGCACCCTGCTGTCCTGCCACGCCGGCCGCCACGGCACAGGGCTCCCCCGAGGCTATTCCACGCGCTGCATCAGCCGCCGCGAGAGCCGCCAGGTCTGCTGCCGACGCAGCCCGCGACGCCATGACCTCCGCTTGGGCAAGAAGCAGCAGCCCGGCAAGCAATGCCAGGACTGCAAACCCCAATGTTAACGCCAGAACTGTGCCGGATCCTTGCTCAGGGTGTGACGCTGCAGGAGGACCCTTCATGGTGCACCGCCGGGAGTTTCACCGCGGGCCGTGGCCGAAGCTGTAAGAGTCCAAGGGATCAGTGAGCCCAACGAACCTCCTACCGCTGCGGAGGCTGTCACGGTCATCCAATCGCCGTCGCTTGCCACCCCCGCGGTGGCCCCCTCGCCCGCCAAACGCCTGACGATGCCCTGCACCTCGCCAGTGTTCTCGCCCCGCGCAAGGCCTCGAGCACCGGCCCGGGCGGCCTCCTCCAAACGTAGCTGAGTTATCCCCGCTGCACCGGCCGCCAACAAGAAGGCGAGCAGCAAAATCACCGCTGGCAGGGCGACTGCGAACTCAGCCGTTACGGCACCACGTTGCTTCTGCCTTGCGGGCATTTTGATGGGGAGAGGCAGCGGCTTGATGAGGAGAGGTACCGGCTTGATTGGGAGAGGCACGAGCGAGGTCATGGCAAGGACAACGCCGTGCGAACCAGATTGAGCAAGAATCCTCGAACTTCCTCGCTCCGCAGGATAACCACCAGCAAACCCGCGAGCCCCACGGCCGCGAGCGTTGCTATGGCGTATTCCGCTGTTGCCATGCCGCCTTCGGAGCCCATGAGCGGGGTTCGCCTAAGGGTCGTCTGCCTGGGAGGGGTCCGCCTGAGGGTGGTTTGACTGAGGGTGGTTTGGCTGAGGGTGGTTTGGGTAAAAGTGCTCTGCGTGGGAGTGGTCTGCTTGGGGCTGGTCTGCTTTGAGCTGGTCTGCTGGCGGATATCGCTGTGTGCACGCCTGCGCAAGTAGTTGGACCACTTGCGGGTCCACGCTGTCCCAACCCGTTGGTTGTCCAACTGCTGGATTGCGGCCGGGGCGTGAGGTTCTACTCGGTTAAACAGCTCGATCTCCAGCTGCTCCATCCCATGCTCTTCAATCCCGAATTGCACACCCGTGCTGTGGCCACTCTTGTGTTGTCGAGCCTCATCCTGGCCGCTCGCATCGCGCACCGATGCAAGACCGGCAGTATTTGCTGCGAGCGCACGCGAACCGTTTCGTCGGTCAGCGCGACGGGCGAGGAGTGTGTTGGAGGGAGTTTCCATAGTGTGTGTTCCTTTCAGAAAAGCCGGCAGATCTACCGGGGGTGAAATCGACTCTTCCCTGACTCCGGCCGACCCTGAAGCCCTTGGTTCATCCAAGTGGATAAACCGCCGCGGGGACTGGTTGTGGAGGAAAAGAGTGGTCTGTGTGGAGGAAGGGTCGGCTGTCGTGGAGGAAGAGTCGGCTGCCATGCATGTGCTGGTGCCCTGTACTTATGCAGCCGGAAGCATGGCGGCTTATCCGGCCGGAAGCATGGCGATGAGGACGGGCACGATTCCCAGGCAAATGAAGGCCGGCAAGGAACAAAGGCCCAGGGGAACCACAAGCTTCACTCCCAGGGCTGCAGCTCGCTTCTCGGCGGCACGGAATTGCTCGCGGCGCTCCCTGGCCGCTTGGGCATAAAGAATGGAAGCCGAGGGCGCACCGGTCAATGCGGCGAAAGTCAGAGCATCCTTCAAGCGCGCTACCTCGGGCTGATGGCGGCCAGGGTTTCGCCAGGCAGCGTCCCAGTCGGCCCCCATGGCCAGCGCAGCCACGACAGGGCGGAGATCCTGGCTGATTTTCGATGCGGCGCTACGGGAAATCAGTTCCAGTGCCCGCCCGATTCCGGCACCTGCATCCAGCATGGAAGCTACGAGTTCCAGCATCATCGCCGTGTCCCGAAGCCCATCCCCGGCGGTGGCGGCATCTGGTTGAAGGCTGCGGTCATCCTTGGAGTTAGGGTCCTCGGCCAAACCTGCCTGCAGCCGAGCGCGAAGCCCTGCTGGCGTTGCGAATCCGACAAACGCTGCCAGAGCCAGTACCGCCACGAGCGCAAACAACATCATGTGGCCCCTACCGCCGAAGCGACGAGCCGGGAAGACCACACACGCCCTGCCACGGTCAGCAGAAGGCCAATGATCAGAGTGGCCACTCCGAGGATATTACCCAGCAGGATTCCCAAGGGGTCCACTCCGAGGGCCATCCCCAGCACCAAGCCAAGGACCGGGAGCCAGGACAGCAGCCTCACCGTGGCTTTGGGTCCAGCGAGGGCAGTTTGACGTGCTGCTTCAGAATCCTCCTCTGCTTCGAGTTGTGCTGCGAACCGGGTGAGGAGCTCTGCGAGTGGACAGCCGCTGGTTTCGGCTACATCCAAGCATGCAGCCAATTCCATCCAGATGCGGCGTTCTGTGCTTCCGCGGCCCGGATAGACCTTCGCTGAGGTGTTGCGAATAGCTTCTGCCGGGGAATTTCCAATGGTTGACGCTGCCCGCGCTGAGGCCAGCACCCTGACTGATTCCACTGAGATTCCTGGAGCCGGCTGGTGGGCGATCCTGGACTTGGCGTCCAGGCCGGGCCTGGAGCTATGGACGAGCCCGGAGCTGTGGACGAGCCATAGCTCTTCCCAAAGCTGCGATTGTCCGCGTCCTCCTCTCAGGAGTGCAGCGAGCTGCTGCACCAACACCACGAGGGATAAGGGTTCTATCTTGGCCCGCCACAGCCGGCGCCACGGCCTTTTGCCCGCTCCCGGTGTTGCGTGCTCTTTCCGAACACCGGTCCCACTCAGGGGCGAGGGCTTGGCGAGTCTTGCCCGCATTCGCCGGCTGCCGGCTTGGGGCGGCTTGAGCTGGAGCCAGGCCGCCAGCGCAAGGGCTAGAACCAAGGCGGGGATCACGAGTCCAAGCCCATCACTGTGCCTACACCCGAGCCGACGGATAGGCCCTGCAAAGATCCGCCCACCTCCCCGGATAATCCAGGAGAAAGCCGTAAATTCAGCTCCGCCCACGCTGGTCCATGCACCAGTCCCTCGGGGCTACATCGCAGTGCGGTCACCACTCGTTGGCCATTCAAGGAGTCAGTCAGCACGCCGATCGAGCCTACTTTCCGCCCCAGAGGCGTCCGTTCAACATGAATCACAACGTCCAATGCACTTGAGACCTGCAACCGCACGGCCTCGGCGTTCAACCCTGCGAGCGCGCCGAGGGCTGTCAGCCGTGCCGGAACTGCTTCCGCTGTGTTGGCGTGGATCGTTCCTCCACCGCCTGTATGACCGGTATTGAGCGCGGTGAGCAACTCGCGGACTTCGGCACCGCGGCACTCCCCCACAATGAGCCGGTCCGGACGCATACGCAGGGCTTGACGGACCAGCTCGCCAAGATCCAGCGCTCCACCTCCCTCAAGGTTTCCATGGCGGGATTCAAGCGTGACGACATGCGGGTGGATCGGGTTGAGTTCAGCGGCATCTTCGATCAATACCAAACGTTCGGACGGGTGGCACAGGCCGAGCATGGTGGACAGGAGCGTTGTCTTCCCGGATCCGGTGGCACCGCTGACCAGGAAGCTCAGGCGCCGCTCCACAATCGCGCGGAGAAGGCTCTCGATGTGCTGATCGAACATGCCACCTTCGCGCAATTCAGCCATTGTGAAGGTTTCTTCGCGTCGAATTCGAATCGATAGCAGAGTCCCCGCAGTTGATATTGGCGCCAGAACTGCGTGCACGCGATAGCCGCCTTTGAGCCTGACATCTACGCAGGGAGAGCCATCGTCCAACCGGCGACCACCTGCAGAGACCAGCCTTGCGGCCAGCGCCCTGACTTGCTGTTCAGAATCGAAATGCACGGGAGATCGTTCCAGGCCCCGTCCCCGGTCGAGCCAGACGGATTCGGGGCCATTGACAAAGATGTCTGTGACCGAGGGATCGTGCGCAAGCTGTTGAAGGGGCCCTAGACCATTCAATTCCGCATTGATGGATTCCGTGGCTTCCAGGGCACCCGCGGTACCCAACAGTTTGCCGCTTGCCTGTACGGCGGCCGCAACGGTGGAGGGTGTTACTGGCCCGTTTCCCGAGAGCACAGACTCCCGGACGGTTTCAAGAAGGACGGAGTCCAACCGACGGCTCTGACTCCGGCGCCCTGCGGTGAAGGGTGCTCCCGTCCGAGGCCAGCCTTGCGCGCTTCTGTCCTGACGGCTCATTCAATCGTGCCGTTCAATTCCAGCACGCCCCGGGCGAAGCGGTTCACGGACTTGCGACGGCCCAGCTCAAGGAGCCGACCGAGTTCGGTCCCTGCGGCCGCTCCTCGAATCTCCGGAAGAATCCCCAAGAGGGGCAGTCCCAACGACTCGGCAATGAGTTGCGCATCAACGGCCGAAGGGCCACCACGCCGGACCACCAACGCTGTATCCAGGGGTGGCAGCTCGTTGAGGATGTGTGCCGCGGCGACGGCCGGTTTCAGGTGGGCTGTGGTCATCAACAGGATCTTCTCGCAGTCCCAGGCAAAGGTTCGCAGGCATTCCTCACTGCGCCCGATGTCCACCACAACGAGTTCGAAACTTCGACGCGCCGCATCCATGACAGCGGCCACAGAACCGGTATCCGGTGTCGTGAACGCTTCACGTGTACCCGGCCATGACAGGAACGCGAAGCCACCAGCCACCGGCAGGGAGTCCCTGAATTGGACGGGATCAATGCTTCCCCGCGTTTCGGCGAAGTCCGGCCAGCGCAAGCCGGCCAGCTCTTCAACGGTGATTGCCAGTTCCAGGCCGCCACCCCGGGGATCTCCGTCCATCAGCAGGGTGCTGATGCCGTCGCCCGCCGCTGCCTGGGCAAGCCAAATTGCTGTGGTGGAGGCTCCAGCCCCGCCGCAACCTCCCACGATCCCGATGACGAACCCGCCAGGTTCCGGCGAACCGTACACACTCAAGTACTCGGCCAACCAGTTTGCGGCCTCGGGAAGGACAGCTACGCGCTCTGCGCCCAGGGCAGCAGCCAGCCGCCACAACCCATCACCCTCGGCAGACCTGCCCAGTAAGACGGTGGGCGCCTGCCTTCGAGGCGGCAGCTCGCGGATGTCGCTGCCCACCAGGACAACGTCGGCGCCATCCCAGCCATGCATTGCCGCTCCTACGTCGGCGGCCAACTCGAGGCTGCCACCTGCGGCAGCGACGATTCTTCGCGCCTCTTCCTGAAGGTAGGCGTCGCCGGTGACGAGGAGGATATCGGCAGCTTCCCCCGGCATCCAGGAATCGTCCGCAGCCTGCCCCAAGAGTTCGTTGCTGGATCGTCTGTGCCCAAGATGTCGCTTGCTCATGAAGCCACTTTCCCGGCGTCGAAGCCTGGAACATAAGCTCTCAAACGCCCCATGTGGACAACCCGGCCCAGACAAGGGGTGTGGAGGAACAGTTGATGTACTCCCACAGGGCAGAATGGACACCATGTATTTGCTGCTCGCCGCCCATCCGGACGGCGCAGCCATACAAAGAGTCTCTCCGACGGGGAAGGCCACCACCGACCCTCGCGTCGTCCCGCGAGGTGAGTTACCCGGCGTCGTCCGTGAACTGGAAAGCCAGCGACCCCGCTGGGTGTGGCATCGCGCGCAGGACCTCTACCCGGAACTCCTGAGGAACGGCGTGAAACTGGAGCGCTGCCACGACCTCGCTCTCTGCGGAGCTATCCTGGCGCACTCCTCTTTCACGGCGCACACAGACTACGCAAAGAACGCTGAAAAGCTCACGCAGGACGACGATTCAACCCCGCCCCGAGCATTACAGCCCCCACCCCCGCCCGCCGATCAGGGCGCACTCTTCGAGGACTTCACCCCGACGTCCAAAAGTCCGGGGCTGGCTGAACTGCGGGATGAGTTTGCTGCGCAACAGCACGCGATCGCCCAGGTCCCTGCAGACGACCAACGGAAGCAACGCTTGCAATTGCTGCTCGCGGCCGAGTCCGCCTGTGCAATCGTTGCGGTGGAAATGCAACACGCCGGCGTTCCCTGGCGGGAAGAGGTACACGAACAGATCCTTGCCGACGTACTCGGGCCCCGTCCGCCACTTGGCCACAGGCCCCGGGCACTTGAGATGCTGTGCAACGAGCTGCAGGAGATCCTCACATCACCAAGCCTGAACCCGGACTCCCCCCAGGACCTTATGCGGGCCCTTCATCGGAACGGAATCGAAGTCAAAAGCACCCGGCAATGGGAGCTCCAGGAGTCCAAACACCCTGCGATCCAGCCCCTGCTTGCGTACAAGAAGCTCTCCCGCCTGCACACCGCGAATGGTTGGGCATGGCTGGATGCCTGGGTCCAGGATGGCCGGTTCCACCCCGAGTATGTGGTGGGAGGCGTGGTGTCCGGAAGGTGGGCCTCCCGCGGCGGAGGTGCTTTGCAGATTCCCCGGAATATCCGTGCCGCGGTTCGCGCAGACCCTGGCCACAAGCTCATCGTCGCCGATGCCTCCCAACTGGAACCTCGCGTCCTTGTAGCGCTCGCCCAGGACACAAAGATGGCCGAGGCCGCGCGGGACAAAGACCTTTACGCGGGTATAGCAGCCCAGGGCTTCGGCGGGGATCGGTCCAAGGCGAAGGTTGCGCTGCTCGGCGCCATTTACGGCGCCACCACCGGTGAATCGGGCAGGCTTATGCCGCAGTTGGCCCGGACATATCCGCGAGCGGTGGGCTTTGTTGAGCAAGCAGCGAGGGAAGGGGAGGCAGGGCGGACCGTCACCACCCGCTTGGGACGAAGCAGCCCACCGCCGTCCCACGGCTGGTTGCGAAGCCAACAGTCCACCACTGCCGAGGAGCAGCGGCGAGCCGACAACCTGGCGCGCTCCCGTGGCCGCTTCACGCGAAACTTCGTGGTCCAGGGTTCTGCCGCGGAATGGGCCTCCTGCTGGTTGGCGGAATTACGACGGCGGCTGCGCGCCTTGGATGCCGAAGGCTCACCCTCAGGGGAACTCGTCTTCTTCCTCCACGACGAAGTAATGGTCCATGCCCGGGATGAAGCCGTAGACGCCTGCATCCAGGCGATCGAGGAGTCCGCAAACGCAGCGAAAGAGCTGATGTTCGGCCGGATTCCGGTCGAATTCCCGGTGAGTGTCGCCGTCGTCGATTCTTACGACAAAGCGAAGTAGGCAGCTGCTTGTCCGCCGGGAGCGTCCGGAGGAAACTGGCCACGTGGGTTCGGACGTGCGTGATTCCGTGGATTCGTACATCGCTTTCCAACTTGCAGAGCTGGAGGGCTGCTTGCCGCTGGTTGGCGCGGCTGACCAGGACGCGGTCCACGGCGCCCGGCTGGCGCTTCGGCGGCTCCGTTCTGTCCTTTCATGCTACAAATCCGTTCTCCCTGACGTCCCGGAGGCCACGGGCCGAGATGTCCGGTGGCTGGCGCGCTCGCTCGGCGAAGCCCGCGACGCATACGTACTGTCCCAGCGTTTGACGCTATGGCTGGACGCGTCAGAATCCTGGCTGTCGCCGGACGCACTTCATGAGGCCGTGACCCAGCTCCTGGACAGCAGTACCGGGACGGCTACTCACATCGGGACCGGACGGCGATGGCAGGGAATCGTCAGGGCAAGCCGGCAAGCCCTCCTTCCTGCAACTGCCCACCTGGCGGCACGGCAAAATGACAACCATCCCAGTCTCATCGAGGTGGCAGACCTCCTGCAGCCGCGCTGGGAGACGGTCCAGAAGAGCTTGGAAGCTGCGCAAAGAGGCCTGGAAACAGACAGCCCGCACGCTGATGAAGCGGAACGCAACGAAGTGCTTCATGGGGCGCGAAAGGACATCAAACTATTGCGGTACTCCGTGGAGGCGGTGGCCCATGTCCTGGGCGGAGGCGCCACGGCGATCATCCAACCATCGATGGTCCTGCAGCGTCTCCTCGGGGAACAACACGACAGCGTGGCTGGCCAGGCATGGATAAAAAGCCTTGCAGAAATGCCTGGTGCAGAGCCCGTGGACGTCGAGGCCCTTCAAAGCATGGAACAGCGTCGGCTCGCCGAGACCGAGGCCAGCCTTCGGGCAGCGTTGCTCAGCTCCCCTATCCCTGAGCCTCGCGGGATGCTGCTGGGTTGATCAGCTGCTGGGTTGATCATTCGCCCCGTTCGCCGTCGGGCTAGCGCGACGGAGTACCCGGCGCCCCAGATTAGCTGCCGCCTTCAGAACAAGCCAGTCACATCTCGCAGTGTGATGGTGCATGACAATTCCATGACCGGTACCCCAAAGTAACTTTCTTTCCCGCCGGCTTCTGGATACGTTCTCTAGGTGGGACCGGCACACCGGCCCACGACTGTTGCAAGGAAGCATCAAGGGGGACAGCACAAAATGGCTGGCAGGTTCGAAATTCTCAAAGACAGCGACGGCTCGTACCGGTTTCGCCTTACAGCGGCGGACGGAACAGTCGTAGCGGAGTCACCAACGTTCAAACATCTCAAAGGCGTGGTGGACGGCATTAATGCAGTGCGTGAAAACGCCGCAACAGGGCTGATCGTGGACCGCTCGACGGCGAACCGAAGGGCCGCCTGAACGGCGCCCGCCGCGGAGCTGCTAGAGCTCGATCTCGTACAGCTTGTCCTGGTCCCAGGGGACCGTCCATCCGAGTTCGTCGAACAAACCGCTGAGTACCATCCCGGTAAAGCCCCAGACCACCACGCCGTTGACCGTAAAACCCGGACTTCTGAAAGTCCGGCCGAAGCGGGAAATAGTGGCGGTTACGCGGTTGACGGGGTCCAGGAGATCCCGAACCGGTACCCGGAACACCTGGGCGGACTCAGCGTAATCGACGACGCGAACGGGTGATGGCGAGTCCCACCAGGCAAGTACGGGTGTCACCCGGAAATTGCTGCGGATCAGCCCCAGCTCGGGGATGACGCCCAGCACCTTCACTCCACTGACGTCCAGCCCGGTCTCTTCCACTGCCTCACGCAAGGCGGCGGACACCACGGAGTCATCCTCCGGATCCACGCTCCCGCCTGGAAATGCTACCTGGCCGGGATGGTCGTCCAGGGTGTGAGCCCGTTCAAGCAGGAGGACGTCGAGGTCCGCCGGCGCAAAGGGGCGTCCGGATTCGGCCGGAACATTGTCCAGCACACCAAAGAGCATGAGCACGGCGGCGGCGCGATTGGTTTCCGGCGTGACGGGCAACTGCGCCCAGTGGGAAGAATGCTGCTGCTCGCCAGCCTCAAAGCGGGCCACTAACTTGGCAAGGTCCTCGAACGCGGTCACCCGGGCCTCCTCTGTGATTCCATCCGGATCTCCGCCGCCCTGTGAGTCTCGGCCAGCAACTTCTCCAACAGTGCCTCGTTGCCGGGTGCGAGCTCGTACTTCAACAACTTTGCAGCCTTAACGGGGTCCGTCTCGCCGTCGCCATAGCTGGGACAGAGGCTGGCAACCGGGCACGCTCCACAGGCGGGTTTCTTAGCGTGGCATATCCTCCGGCCGTGGAAGACCACGCGATGCGAAAGCATGGTCCAGTCGCGTGGTTCAAAGAGCTCAGCGACGTCGAATTCGATCTTCACGGGATCATCGGATACCGTCCACCCGAAACGGCGTGCCAGTCTCCCGAAGTGCGTATCAACAGTAATTCCGGGGATACCAAAGGCGTTCCCGAGGACCACGTTGGCTGTTTTCCGCCCGACGCCCGGAAGCGTCACGAGATCCTCGAGGCGACCCGGAACCTCGCCGTCGTACTCGTCCACCAAGCGGGTGCTAAGAGCCAGGACGTTCCTGGCCTTTGCCCTGAAGAAACCAGTGGGCTGCAGGATCGATTCCAGCTCAGCAGGGTCCGCTTCCGCCAAGGCACGGGCGTCCGGGTAGCGTGCAAACAGGATCTTGGTGACCTGGTTGACCAGTACATCGGTGGTCTGGGCTGAGAGGACCGTGGCCACTACAAGCTCAAACGGGTTCCGGAAATCCAGCTCGGCGTGAGCATACGGGTATTTGTCAGCCAGGACCCTGTTGATCCTGCGTGCCCGGCGTTTTAGGGCGAGCGGAGAACCAGCTTCAGCGATGGTCACAGCGTCCTTCTCAGCCGCGTTCGATATTGCTGAGCTCCCGCAGGACCCCAACCTTGCCGTCGGTGTCCTGAACCAGGAATTCGTCGCCACGGTCCTCGAGCGCGAGAACCCAACCGCCAGGCTCAATGGTGAAGGCCGGAGCACCTGTGCGCTCGTCATAGGCAGTTCGGGGCTGGGCTACGGCAAACCAGAAGGCTTCATAGGCGGGAGAATCATCAGACCGGCTGGACGGATCCACAGTTGCACCAATGGAGTCGCCCACGGAACGGGTATCGGCGGACACGATGGGGGTGGCCATGGTGGCAGCCCATCCGCGCTCATTGGCTGGCGTCTGAGCTGCTGGTTGCTGGGCTGCGGGCTGTGCTGCGGGCTGTGCTGCGGGCTGCTGGGCTGCAGGCTGTGCGGCGGCGGGCTGCTGGGCATGCTGGGTAGTAGTCGGTGCCTGCGTCGGCGACTGCGGTTCTCCCGGGTTGCCAAATACAACGTCGGGCTCGGCCGGTGAAGGCTCTGCTGGTAAAGGCTCTGCCGGCGAAGCCTGAGCGGGCGACCCGGACGCAGCCGAGGCCGCGGCGGTTGGAGCCGCAGCGGCGGGCGAGGGGGCCGCGGCGGGGGCGGCAGCTTGAGGTTCCGCAGGAGGCGTGGAATCAGCCGAATGCACGACGGCGGGCCCACCAGTTGGGGCCGGAGCAACAGGGCCCGACGTGGCTGGCGGCGCGTAAGGGCTCGCGCCGGCTGCTGGAGCATATGGATGGGCACCGGCAGAACCTGCCCCCTGTGCCTGATACCCCGTTGCTTGGAAGCCCGGAGTCGAGGGCCCGCTGGCTGGCTTCGGCGCTTTGGGTTCCTTGGGAGGCTTCGGGGCTGCGGGTTTGCGGGTGGGAATCGCGGCCTGGCGGGCAACGATGTGGGCCGGCGTTTCAGCGCGGCCCTTGAAATCAGCCGACAGGAAGGGCAGATGCGGGGCCAGAACGGTGGCGGCCAGCAAGCCCAAGGAACCCACCAGGCCCAGCAGGACACTGCCGTTGAAGGAATCGGCGATCGTCAGGAAGAACAGCGGTACTGCGAATGCGGCCGTCACGGAAGCGAACTGGTCAATCGACAGCGAGCCGACGCGGACAATGGTCCCGGGCTGCAGGCGGCGGGCAACGAAAAGCGCCACAACCACCACAGGCAGGATGATTCCCAGGAGAAGGAAGAAAAGGCTGCCCACGTTCCAAAGGTTGTAAAGGCCACGGAACATGGGCAGCAGCGACGCGATGAACATCAGGAGTACAGAACCGAAAACCGTGAGGTCCCGAATGGTGAAAGGGCCGGCAACGGCCTCGTACTTGGTGGGAGCGCCTGAGGCGGACTTCGCAGCAGTGTTGGTACCGGCGTCGTTCGCCTTTCCAGCCGCGGTGTCCGGTCCCGTCGGGTGTGAGTCGTGCGGGCCTGGGCTCAGCTGGTTCATCTATTTCTCCTTCGTACGGCGGCGTCTTGGACAGTCCGGACCGGTATTTTCCGCAGGTTTCCGCGGAAAACCGGGCACACCTGACGATGCGTCCCAAGACTTATTCAGCCTATGCCACCCCACTGACACTCTTCTAGCTGAAATCGGCTACGCTGCTCCGTCCACAGGAAACTCCAAGGTTCCTTACAGTTCAGCAGTGCAACTGTCGTCATGTAAACGCTTCCTGAGAACGTAAACAGCCATTCGTCGCCGAATCCGTACCGCTCGCTGACCGATATGTGACCACGCACACGTAGGACCTACCAAAGCGATAGTGTTGAAGGCGGACAGCACTCTGTGGATCCTCCGCGGGACGCACGACGCCGGCTAACGGCTTGGGTGCGCACCCTCCCGGCGGGTCCGCGCAGCAAAGATCGATGAATAATGAGGTTCACCATGTCCCAGGACACCACCGGATCCACGACCACCGCTGCAGCGTCGACGCCGCAGAACGGTGCGGCACCGCACGTCGAGGCTCTCGAGAATTTGCTCCACGAGGACCGAAAGTTCGCCCCGTCAGCGGAATTTGCCGAGAACGCCGTCGCCACTGCCGATGAGTATAAAGAGGCCGAAGCGGACCGTCCCGCGTTTTGGGCCAAGCAGGCCCGCGAGCTGCTGACGTGGGACAAGGACTTCACCGAGGCCCTGGATTGGTCCAACCCGCCGTTCGCCAAGTGGTTTGTTGGTGGCGAGATCAACGCTGCGTACAACGCGCTGGACCGGCATGTGGAGAACGGCCTGGGCGAGCGCGTTGCGATCTACTTCGAGGGCGAACCCGGCGACACCCGCACGTACACCTACGCGCAGCTGACCGAGGAGGTCAAGAAGGCCGCGAACGCATTCGAGGCATTGGGCGTTGCCAAGGGCGACCGCGTCGCGGTGTACCTGCCGATGATCCCCGAGGCTGTCATCACGCTGCTGGCCTGCGCCAGGATCGGCGCTGTGCACTCGGTAGTGTTTGGCGGCTTCTCCGCCGACGCACTCCGCTCCCGCATTGAGGACGCCGAGGCCAAGCTCGTGGTCACCGCGGACGGAACCTACCGCCGGGGCAAGCCCAGCGCCCTGAAGCCCGCCGTGGATGAAGCTCTCGCAAAAGAAGGACACACCGTCGAAAAGGTGGTTGTCGTCAAGCGCAACGGCGAGGACGTCAACTGGGTTGAGGGTCGCGACCTCTGGTGGAGCGAGACGGTAGACAAGGCCTCAACTGAGCACACCGCCGTCGGGCATGATTCCGAGCATCCGCTGTTCATCCTGTACACCTCCGGGACCACGGGCAAGCCCAAGGGCATCCTGCACACCACCGGCGGGTACCTCGCGCAGACCGCGTACACGCACAAGGTGGTCTTTGACCTTCACCCGGAAACGGACGTCTACTGGTGCACCGCCGACGTCGGATGGGTCACCGGCCACTCCTACGTCGCCTACGCCCCGCTGATCAACGGCGCCAGCCAGGTCATGTATGAGGGCACCCCGGATTCCCCGCACCAGGGCCGCTGGTGGGAACTGGTGGAAAAGTACAAGGTCTCCATCCTCTACACCGCCCCCACGGCGATCCGCACCTTCATGAAATGGGGACGGGAAATCCCGGGCAAATACGATCTGTCCTCCATCCGCGTCCTGGGCTCCGTGGGCGAACCCATCAACCCAGAAGCGTGGATGTGGTACCGCGAAGTCATCGGCGGTAACGCCGGCAAGAACGGCGAACGTAAGGAACACCCCGCCCCGATCGTGGACACCTGGTGGCAGACCGAAACGGGCGCGCAGATGATCGCACCCCTGCCCGGCGTGACCGCCACCAAACCAGGTTCGGCGCAGGTACCCCTGCCGGGCATCGCCGTGGACGTCGTGGACGAGAACGGCCAGTCCGTGGCCAACGGCGAAGGCGGCTACCTCGTGGTCCGCGAACCCTGGCCCTCCATGCTGCGCGGTATCTGGGGAGACCCGGAACGGTTCAAGGACACCTACTGGTCCCGCTTCGAGGCCATGTACTTCGCCGGCGATGGCGCCAAGAAAGACGAAGACGGCGACGTCTGGCTCCTGGGCCGCGTGGACGACGTCATGAACGTCTCCGGCCACCGCCTTTCCACCACCGAAATCGAATCCGCGCTGGTCTCGCACCCGTCCGTCGCCGAAGCAGCCGTGGTTGGCGCCGCTGACGAGACCACCGGACAGGCCGTGGTCGCGTTCGTCATCCTCCGCGGTGACGCCGTGAACAACGGCGACGAAACTGTCCTGGAACTGCGCAACCACGTGGGCAAGGAAATCGGTCCGATCGCCAAGCCCAAGCAACTGCTCATCGTCCCGGAACTGCCCAAGACCCGCTCCGGCAAGATCGTCCGCCGCCTCCTCAAAGACATCGCAGAAGGCCGCGACACCGGCGACGCCACCACCCTGGCCGACCCCGCCATCATGCAACAAATCGCCGAGTCCCTCAGGAAATAGCAGTTAAGTAGTTCATTCACGACGGCGCCGCTCCCCTCCCAAGGCGAGCGGCGCCGTCGTGCGTTCAAAAGGATCGTGA
Source organism: Arthrobacter sp. 21a14 (assembly GCA_050627125.1). Taxonomy (GTDB): domain Bacteria; phylum Actinomycetota; class Actinomycetes; order Actinomycetales; family Micrococcaceae; genus Arthrobacter. The sequence goes on from CP192487.1 coordinate 5,012,579, forward strand.
CGAAGCCGCGACTCCATTTGCCACGCGGCAGCAGCGCCGCGTCCTAGACTGGAGCCAGAATCAGCCTCATGTTTGATGAGGCTCTCCAGAAAGGCCTTGATGCTTCAGGCAGCACGCCACTCCGCCATCATCGATGCCGTCCAGCGCGAGCGCGTTGTGCGGGTATCGGACCTCGCCCAGTTGCTGGGTGTCTCCCCCATGACCGTCCGGCGCGATATCGAAGCCCTGGAAGAAACCGGCCGGGTGGAACGCATCCACGGCGGGGCCAAACTTCCCGGCGATGCCAGCACGCACGAGCCCGGCTTTGAACTCAAATCCACACAGCTGACCGCGGAAAAGCATGCCATTGCGGTCGAGGCTGCCTCGCTCGTCCATGAAGGCATGGCGATCGGGCTCAGTGCCGGAACCACCACCTGGGCCCTGGCGCAGGAGCTCGTCCATGGTCCCCGAATCACCGTTGTCACCAACTCCGTGCGGATTGCCGACCTCTTCCACCACGGGTCCTCATCAGGGCCTGCCCGGTTCGGCTCCACCGTGATCCTGATTGGCGGCGAACGCACGCCGTCGGACGCGCTGGTGGGGCCAATCGCGACGTCCTCGCTCAAGCAGCTTCATCTGGACGTCTTGTTCCTGGGTGTCCATGGAATGGACGCACAGGCAGGTTTCACCACTCCCAACCTGCTCGAGGCCGAAACGGACCGGGCGTTCATGGCCTCGGCCCGCAGCACTGTGGTTCTGGCCGACTACAGCAAATGGGGTGTAGTGGGCATAGCCTCCATTGCCCAGTTGGAAGAAGCCGACGAGCTCATCACCGATTCGAACCTGGGCGAGGATGCGCGCCGCGTGCTCGCCGAGAATGTTGCGAAGCTGAGAATCGCGGACGTCCAGCCCAAGTAGGCTCTCATACCGCGGGTGGAGGCCGGTCCGCGGAGTTCAGTCGCCGGACTGACGCCTCGGCATGGGTCCGGGAGTGAAGCTGGATCCATGAACGCCATCCTCCATGCCCAGCAACTCACCAAGCACTACCCCGGCAGCGTCGCGCTGGATCACGTGGACTTCGCCGCAAATCCGGGCGAATCCATTGCCATCATCGGGCCATCGGGTTCCGGTAAGACCACCCTGCTGCACTGCCTCGCCGGGATTTTGAGGCCCGACGCCGGTACGGTCACCTTGAGCTCGGCGGCCGGTCCGATCCGGTTGGATTCCCTCGGAGATGGGGCGCTTTCCCGTCTCCGCCGGGAGGAATTCGGCTTCGTCTTCCAGCAGGGCATGCTGCTGCCGGAACTGACTGCCCTTGAGAACGTGGCCTTGGCGCTGTTGCTGAACGGCACCGATCGGACCACCTCCGAGGCCCGTGCCGCCGAGTGGTTGGCGGCCCTTGGCCTGGCTGGCATGGAACAGCGCAAGCTCGGTGAATTGTCGGGCGGGCAGGTCCAGCGGGTGGCCATCGCCCGGGCCCAGGTCACCGGGGCGCGCATCGTCTTTGCCGACGAACCCACAGGTGCCCTGGACTCCGCTACCTCAAATGAAGTCCTGGACGTGTTGCTTCACTCCGTCGCAGCTAATGGTCGAACACTGCTGGTGGTCACGCACGATCCCAACGTGGCGGCACGCTGCCAACGCGTCGTGGAGCTGCGTGACGGCCGAATCGTGGCGGACACTGGCCGCGCAGTTCCCTCTCCCAGCCAGCCTTCCTCTCCCAGCCAGCCCGCTCCTGCAGCCACTGACTTCAAGGGTGCATTCAATGTCTAGCCTTGCCCTTGCACTTCGCCTCACCCCGTACCTCTCCCGAAGCAGCAGCCTTCGCCAAACGGGGTTGCAGCAAACCAAACTGCGCGACGCCGGGTTGCCGATTCTCGCGTTCGGCACGGTCACAGCACTCCTGTTGACGGTTGCTGGCGGCTCACAAGTCTTTTGGTCCTGGTCTGATGACATCGCAGGCACCTACCAGGCGCTGGCCGTCGTCGCCATGGTTTTGCTCGTTATTCCCTTGTTGACGCTCGGTGCCTCGGCAGCGCGACTTGCCGCCCGCCGTCGTGATGACCGCTTGGCGTCCCTTCGCCTCTTGGGTGCCAGTAGTGCCACGGTCGTGTGGATGACGGTCATAGAGTCAACACTCCTGGCGGCAATCGGGGCGGTAGCCGGTGCCGGCCTGTATGCCTGCGCGGCGCCTTTTCTGGGATTGATCCAGTTCCGGGGACAGGCGATAAGCGGCCATGCCTGGTTGTCCGTGCCGTCAATTCTCGGGTGCATCCTGGCGGTCTGCGTCCTTGCCGCAGCGAGCGCTGCGCTGGGCCTGCGCAAGGTGGTGCTGACGCCGCTGGGCGTGCGGACCAGGCAAAAGACCGACGGCGCCCACTGGGTTCGCGGTCTCATCGCGGCTGTGGTGGTGGTCTTCGGAGTGGTGGCCATGGGCATGCTCAGCAGTTTCGGCGCCTTTATGGTGATTATCGCCGTGATGGGCGGCTGCTTCGGACTGGCGCTGCTTGCACTGAACCTGATGGGGCCGTGGGTCCTGCGGCTTCAGGCGTCATCGCAGCTCAAGAGGGCAAAGCGGCCCGAGCAACTGCTCGCCGCACGGACAGTCCTGGAAAGTCCCAAGGAATCGTGGCGACAAGTTGGGGGCGTCGCGATGACCAGTTTTGTGGGAGTGTTCGTGGGCGTCGGCATGGCGGTGGCGGACACGATGGGCGGCAGTGCGTCGGATGAAACCACGCTGCTGGTGCGCGATATCAACACCGGCGTGATGATCACTCTGCTGGGCTCGTTCCTGATGGTGGCTTGTTCCGCCGGCGTCAACCAAGCCGCTGCCGTGCTCGACCGTGCTTCGACCCTGGTGGCACTGGACCGGGTAGGGATGCCGCAGAAACTTATGGTGGCTGCGCGGGTCAAGGCAGTGATGTCGCCGTTGCTCCTGGTGGCAGGCATCTCTGCGGCCGCTGCAGCAGCGTTGGTTCTGCCGCTGGTGGGGCCCGCCTTGTTAACCCGGCCCGTGGTGTTCCTGACCGTCGGGGGAGTTTTTGCTGCCGGTTTCCTGTTGGTCCGGCTCGCCCTGGCGGCGGGCACTGCGCAGATCAGCCAAGTACTCGCCCGGCCCGAGCGTTACGCCAGCATGGACTCGTAGCCCCCGGATGTTCTCTCACATCGGCGCCCTTTTTGCAGGATCTTCTCTCACATCGACGGGGGATGTGAGAGAACGTCGGCAGGTGAGCAGCGGGATGTGAGAGAACGTTGGAGGGTCACTTACAGCCGCACGACTGGCGCACGATCAACTCCGTGGGCAGGATTCTGTGCTGCAGTGCCTCGCCCCGGCCCTCCCCCACGAGTGCGCGAACAGCCGCTTCAGCCATCTCCTCCACAGGTTGCGCCACAGTGGTCAGCGCGGGCCAGCTGTATTCGGAATCGAGGGAACCGTCGAAGGACACCACGGCCATGTCGTCGGGAACGTTCAGCCCCGCCTCGTGGAGGGCGCGGAGGATTCCGATGGCCTGCATGTCGTTGCTGGCGAAGATAGCCGTGGGCCGGCTGGCCATGGCGAGGAAACGCTTGCCTACCTCGTAACCTCCCGGCCTGCTGAACTCGCCATGAAGCATCGGGCCATCCGGCAGTCCAGCGTCGCGCAACGTTCGAAGCCAACCCACTTCACGTCCATCGAGCTGGTTACCGGTGTTGGTTCCTATGGCCAAGCCAATGTTTGTGTGGCCATGGCCTATGAGGTGCTCGACGGCGGCCCGGGCGCCTGCTTCAAGGTCCACACCTACGCTGGTGAACCCTGGCGGCGAGCCGGCATTGTTCAGCAACACCGACGGGATTTCCGAGGCTTCAAGGTCGGTCAGATCGGGATCGAACACACAGCTGGCCAGGAACACTCCGTCCACTTGCCGTGCGGCAAGGTTGCGGATGTTTTGCCGCTCTTTGGCCAAGCTGCCGCCCGAGTTGGTGAGCACCATGCCGTAGCCAAGTTCTGCCGCGGCATCTTCAACGGCGTGGGCGAGCTGTGAGAAAAAGGGGTTGGTGTTGTCCGGGACAATCACGCCGACGGTTTCGCTGGAGCCGAGCTTCAGAGCCCGCGCCGCAGCGTTGGGACGGTAGCCGAGGATGCGGATGGCGTCGCGCACTTTGGCTTCCGTCGCCGGTGCCACGTTCTTGGGCCCGCCGTTCACAACGTAACTCACGACGGCGGTACTCACCCCGGCGTACCGGGCCACGTCCTTGCGTGTAACCGGTCCGCGCGGGGTTTGTACTGCCGAAGTTGTCATGACCTAAATGCTAGCTACAAGGAGGGAGCGTCGCCGAAGTCCCGGATGGGAAGGCGTTCGCCGCCGCGGAGGGCAGATTCGTGGGCTATGATTCCGGGCAAGGTGAAGCGGGCTGCAACCCAGGCATTGACGGGCGGCAGCGTTCGGTTGTTGACCGCAGTGACAAAGTCATCCACAAGGAATTGGTGGCTGCCTTCGTGTCCGTTGGGCGCTCCGAGGAATTCCTCGGGAAGCCGTGATTGATCGTGAACCGGCGCCAGGCCGGAAATGAAGGCATCCCGGAGCTCCGGCGCCACGTCAGCCAAAGAGGGGTCGTCCGCTGACATCGTCGGCTTTGTCTCAACTTGTTCTGAGACGTCCTCCACCTTCGTTTTGTCCTGCCACACCGTGGTGGTTGCCAGCTGCTCGAAACTGGCTTCGGTGCCAAAGAAGCGGAAGCGGGATTCACGCAGGTGTGAGGGGTAGCCGACGCGGCGCATCTCATTGGTGCGCATCGCACCGCCGTCGTTCATTTCGAACAAGGCCGTAGCATTCGAGAAATCGTTGGCGAACATACTGACGTCTTTATCGAAGACGCCATCTCCGCGATCGTCCTTGACCCCAATGCAACTGACGCTGACCGCATGGGCTGGCACTGCGCCGAGGACACCGCCGATAGCGTGGGTGGGATACAGCATGGGCGGATAGCTCGCCGTTTCCTTCCAACGTTCGCCACCGCTGTACTGGTAGGCCTCGTAGAAGCCCAGGTCCATGTCGTGGACGTAATCGCCTTCGGTGTAGAAGATCCGGCCGAACTTCCCGGCCGCATGCTGTTGCCGGGCGAAGACTGTTGCGGGGTTGTAGTAGCTGGTCTCCCCCATGGCGTAAACAAGCTTGGTTTCGCGCACGGCCTGGATGATCCGTTCGATTTCCGCTTCGGAGATCGCCATCGGGACGGCTGAATACACGTGTTTGCCCGCACGGAGCGCCCGCTCGACGAGGGGTCCGTGAGTCCACCGTTGCGTGAAGATGGCGACAGCATCGACGTCGGACTCCAGGAGTTCCTCAAAACTTCCCAGCACACCATCAAGACCCCAACGTTCCTGGGCCGCTGCGGCCCGCTCGGGTAGCTCATCCACCACGTAGACGGCACTGACACCGGGGTGGAGCTTGAAGAGGTGCGCGAACTGGCTGCCGAACTGCCCGACACCTAGAACACCGATCGAAAACGTCATCGTTTGCCTTCCCTGAAGCTGACTCGGCAGCAGTTGTAGTGGCCCCTCAGTGGGCTCGCTTGAGTCTTTCACTACGATCTACACGAGTCAACAAATTGGACAGAAACGAACAAATATTCCCAAAAAGCTTGCGTCGTTGAGATCTACTCGTGTAGATTCTAGTCCAGTTGTTACCCATATCACAGTCAGGAAAGGGTCGACGATGACCACGCTAACCAAGCAACCGGGCAACGCCTCACGGCGGTCTGCCAGGAACCTCCTAGGCCGGCAACCCCGCAAGCTGCAACCTGCCAAACGCAGCATGACTAGCCGCCTCGGTGACCTGAGGATCGCACTCTTCTTCATCTTTCCCGCCGTTATCGGCTTCGTGGCGTTCTTTCTGATCCCCACAATTCGCGGCATCTACCTCAGCTTCACTGAGTACAGCATCCTCGGCGAACCCACCTGGATTGGGCTGGGGAACTACACGGCAATATTCGGCGATGAACTGTTCTGGAACGCCATGGGAGTGACAATCCAGTACGTTGTCCTGAACATCGGCTTCCAGACCGTGATCGCGCTGGGACTCGCACTCCTGATGCACCGGGTGGCCAAATCCACGTTCATCCGAGGCGCACTCCTGCTGCCCTTCCTGGTGGCCAATGTCATCGTCGCCCTGCTGTGGTTCTGGATGCTGGACTACCAGCTGGGCATCGTCAACGAAGTCATGAGCTGGGTGGGCCTCCCCCGCGTCGCCTTCTTCGGCAGTGAGCAATGGGCCATTCCCACCATCGCTTTCGTGAACGTGTGGCGCCACATGGGCTACACGGCCCTCCTGATCTTCGCCGGCCTCCAGTCCATCCCGAACCACCTGTATGAGGTAGCAAACCTCGACGGCGCGTCCCCGGCCCGGACGTTCTGGAGCGTCACCATGCCGCTGCTCCGCCCAGTGCTGGTACTCGTGCTGGTGGTCACCGTGATCGGTTCCTTCCAGGTCTTCGACACTGTTGCTGTCACAACCAACGGTGGACCCGTCAACGCCTCGCGCGTGATCCAGATGTACATCTACCAAAAAGCATTCGGCGAATCCGATTTCGGCTACGCCTCCGCATTGTCCGTGATCCTGTTCGTCATTCTCGCCCTGGTGGCCTTCGTGCAAATGAAGTTCCTCAAGGGCAACGAATCGGACCTGGACTAAGCCGGATTTGGAATAAGGAGAGCCGCCATGACTACTTCAACCCTGCCTGACAAAGACCTGCCCGGCAAAGACCTGTCCCGCAAGAATGCCTCCGGCCAGAACGCCGCCTCGTCCCCAAAGAAGCCCATCAATTGGCGCCGGGTTGGCGCCTGGGTGCTGGTCGCCGTCGCCGTCGCCGTGACTATTGCCCCCTTCCTTTGGATGCTGCGGACGGCGCTGTCCAGCAACAGCGCGTTGGCTTCCAACGCCGGAAACCTCCTGCCGGCCGACTTCAGCTGGGGCGCCTTCAAGCGCGTCCTCGGGCTGCAGACCACAGAGGAAGCAATCGCCGATGGCGGCTCCGGTGCCGCCATCAACTTCTGGCTGTACCTGCGAAACTCCATCATTTTCGCCACGGTCACCACGGCCGGCCAGGTATTCTTCAGCGCCATGGCCGCCTACGCCTTCTCCCGCCTGCGCTGGCCTGGCCGGAACAAAGTGTTCGCCGTGTTCCTGACCACCATGATGGTTCCGCCGATCTTCACGGCGCTGCCTAACTTCCTCATGATCAAGAACCTCGGGCTGCTCAACACCATGGCCGGGATGTCGCTGCCGTTCTTGTTCATGACCCCGTTCGCCATCTTCTTCCTGCGCCAGTTCTTCCTCAGCATGTCCCGCGAGGTTGAGGAAGCGGCAATGCTCGACGGCGCCAAGCACCTGCGCATCTTCTTCCAGATTGTGCTTCCCAACGCCGCCGCCCCCATCGCCACTCTGGCGCTGCTGACCTTCATCGGGCAGTGGAACGAATACTTCTGGCCGCTGCTGGTGGGCCAGGACGAGAACGTCCGGGTACTCACTGTAGGGCTCAGTGTCTTCAAGTCGCAGTCCCCGCAAGGCGCCCTCGACTGGTCCGGGCTCATGGCCGGAACTCTCGTGGCAGCGCTGCCCATCTTCCTTCTGTTCATCGCTTTCGGCAAGAAGGTCGTCAACTCCATCGGATTCTCCGGAATCAAGTAACCCGCACTCCCCAACGAAAGGTTCGTCATGAAGAAAACCCTCGGCGTCGCCGCTGCTGCCGCCGCCATCGCCCTGACAATGTCCGCCTGTGGTGGCTCCGCCCCTGCTTCCACCGAGGCCAAGGGAGAAATCAACTACTGGCTCTGGGACGCCAACCAGCTCCCCGCCTACCAACAGTGCGCTGACGATTTCACCAAGGCCAACCCGGATATCAAGGTCAAGATCACCCAGCGCGGTTGGGACGACTACTGGACCACGCTGACCAACGGTTTCGTCGCAGGAACAGCACCGGACGTTTTCACGGATCACCTCTCCAAGTACCCGGAGTACGCCGCAAAGAAGCAGCTTCTGCCGCTCGATGACGCTGTGGCAAAAGACGGAATCAAGCTGGATGCCTACACCAAGGGCCTCCCGGAGCTTTGGGTGGGCCAGGACGGCAAGCGCTACGGGCTGCCGAAGGACTGGGACACCGTAGGCCTGTTCTATAACAAGGCAATGACTGACGCCGCGGGGATCAGCGCGGAGCAGATGGCCAACCTTGACTGGAACCCCAAGGACGGTGGCAGCTACGAAAAGACGATCGCGCACCTGACCGTAGACAAGAACGGCAAGCGCGGGGATGAAGCCGGTTTCGACAAGAACAACGTAGCCACTTACGGATTGGGCTTGACCGGCAGCGGCTCGGGCCAAGGCCAGACGGAGTGGAGCTTCCTCACGGCGACCACCGGCTGGACTTCCACGGACAAGAACCCTTGGGGCAGCAAATTCAACTACGACGACCCGCGTTTCCAGGAAACCATCGCGTGGTGGGCCGGCCTGGTGGACAAGGGTTACATGCCCAAGCTTGAGACCACCGTTGGAGCCAGCATGGCGGACAGCTTCGGTGCAGGAAAGGCCGCGATCAACACCAACGGTGACTGGTTGATCGGCCAGTACAAGACGTACAAGGGCATCGAGACCGCCTTTGCGCCCACGCCCAAGGGCCCCAACGGTCAGCGTGCCAGCATGTTCAACGGCTTGGCTGACTCGATCTGGGCTGGTACCAAGAACCCTGCCGCCAGCGTGAAGTGGGTGGAGTACCTCGGCTCCACTGCTTGCCAGGACGTAGTAGCCAGCAAGGCCGTGGTCTTCCCGGCCATCACCAGCTCTTCCGACATCGCCGCCAAGGCCTTCGCAGACAAGGGCACCGACGTTTCCGCCTTCACAACGCACGTGAAGGAAGGCACCACGTTCCTGTTCCCGATCGCGGACAAGGCCGCAAAGGTGGACGGCATCATGAAGCCGGCCATGGATGCCGTGCTCTCCGGCAAGAAGCCTGCGTCTTCATTGACTGAAGCCAACAACCAGGTAAACGCCCTCTTCAAGTAAAACCTCCCGTTGTGAGGCCTGCTCTTTGCGTCATTTCCTTCGCGAACGCCGCAGAGCAGGCCTCACAAGTCCACACACCATCTTTGAAAGCGACTCATACCCATGCAACCGCTCCATCTCCGTTCCGCCGGTACCAGCCTGGTGATCAGCACTCACCGAGGAGAGGCCGAAATATCCCACTGGGGAGCAGACCTGGGCGAAGCCCTTCCGGACCTTTCCATCCTCAATGAGCCCATCCCGCCTTCCTCGATCGATGCCAACGTACCGGCTGGGCTCCTCCCTCAGGCCTCCTCCTCGTGGCAGGGCCGGACGGGGTTGCGCGGACACCGGTTCACGGATGGCATTCCCGGGCATGACTTCTCCGTACGCCTGCGGGTAGTGAGCGCGACCACGGACGGCAGCAGCGCCGTCGGGTCCTCAGCGGTGATCGTTCAATCAGATCCCGACGCCGGCATCACGGTCACGAGCAACCTCACCTTGCACCCGGCTGGGCTTTTGGAACTGCGGCACACAGTCACCAACGACGGCACGTCGCCTTTCCAGGTGGACGAATTGGCGACGATACTCCCGGTGGCGCCGGACGCCGTCGAGCTTTTGGACCTTACTGGCCGTTGGTGCCGCGAACGGCACCCGCAACGCAGGGCCATCCAGCAAGGAACCTGGGTCCGCACTGGCCGCCACGGCCGTACTGGACACGATTCCTCGTTGCTGCTTGCAGCCGGAACCGCAGGCTTCGGAAACCGGCACGGCAAAGTCTGGGCCACACACTTGGCGTGGAGTGGAAACCACGAGCAATTTGCTGACAACGTGGCCGATGGCCGCACAATGATCGGCGGTTCGGAACTGCTGGGCCCCTCCGAGGTAGTGCTGCAATCCGGCGAAAGCTACACCACACCGGCGTTGTATGGCGCCTACTCCGACCAAGGTTTGGACGGTATCAGCGAAGCCTTTTACGGCTGGTTCCGGTCCCGCCCACACCACGTGGATGTCGCTGGGAAACCACGGCCAGTTGTCCTCAACACCTGGGAAGCGGTGTACTTCGATCACAACCTGGAGACCTTGATTGAGCTGGCCGAGTCCGCCGCGGACCTTGGCGTTGAGCGGTTTGTGCTCGACGACGGCTGGTTCCGCGGACGCCGGGACGACCACGCCGGGCTGGGTGACTGGTACGTCGATGAAACCATCTGGCCTTCAGGCCTGACGCCCCTGATTGATGCAGTGACTTCACGCGGGATGGAGTTTGGCCTCTGGGTAGAACCGGAGATGGTGAACCTTGATTCGGACATCGCCCGTGCCCACCCTGAGTGGATCGTTGGACCATCTGCCCTGTCCTTCAAGGACGGTGGCCGGCTGCCGCTCGAATGGCGGCACCAGCACATCATTGACCTCGTGAACCCCGAGGCGTGGCAGTACATTTTTGACCGTATTGACGGCCTGCTGCGGGAAAACAACATCAGCTACCTCAAGTGGGACCAAAACCGGGACCTTTTGGAGCACGGCCATGCGGGCCGTTCGTCCGTGCATGAACAAACTCTTGCTGCTTACCGGCTCTTCGATGCCCTCCGTGCGGCGCACCCGGGTGTCGAGATCGAGAGTTGCTCCTCCGGCGGCGCCCGCGTGGACCTCGGGATCCTGGAACGCACTGACAGGATCTGGGCCTCGGACTGCAATGACGCCTTGGAGCGGCAAACCATCCAGCGCTGGACCGGCATGGTGGTTCCCCCGGAGTTGGTGGGCGGGCACATCGGGCCAACTACGTCCCACACCACGGCCCGTACGCATGACTTGTCATTCCGAGCCATCACCGCATTGTTTGGGCACTTCGGTATGGAGTGGGACATCCGCGAAGTCCAGGGGGCTGAGCGCGAAGAACTCAAGCGCTTCATCACCCTGTACAAGGAGCACCGCGGGTTGATCCACACCGGGCGGATGGTGCGCGCCGATCTGGCGGACGATTCCATGATGCTGCACGGCGTTGTTGCTGACCATGCCATGCACGACGACGGCACTGCCGTGGGTGCCACGGCGGCCCTGTTCGCGGTGGTCAAGACGCGGACTGGCTTCGCCGAGCAACCCGGACGCGTAGCCATTCCGGGGTTGGAAGCCTCCCGTTCCTATCGTGTGGAAGCGATCTTCCCCACACCGGCGGACGCCGACTACGCGCACACGTTCATCGAGGCTCAGCCGGTCGCTTGGCTGGCCGATGGTGCTGTGGCAACGGGACGCTTCCTGGGCGAGGTGGGGCTTCCCATGCCCGTGTTGAACCCCGAGCACGCGCTTTTGCTGCGGTTCACTGCCCTGTAGCCCTCTCTCACATCCTGAGGGCTTCCCGGGATCCTTCTCTCACATCCTGAGGGCTTCCCGGGAACCCTCTCTCACATCCTGAGGGCTTCCCGGGAACCCTCTCTCACGTCCGCCGCACTACGCCGTTTCAGCCAGGTAATCGATGGCCAGCTTGTACCCAAGCACGCCCGCGCCGACGATGATCGCGTTGCACACACCGGACAAGTAGGAGTGGTGCCGGAACTCTTCGCGCTGATGAACGTTGGTGATATGTACTTCTACCGACGGCAGCTGAACTGCGGCCAGAGCATCACGAAGTGCCACTGACGTGTGGGTGAAGGCCCCGGCATTGATGACAATTCCCGCCGCGGTTCCGCGCGCCGCATGGATAGCGTCGAGGAGGTCCCCTTCGTGGTTGGACTGAACGCAGTCCACCGTGAAGCCATGGGCGGCCGCCGCCGACATAGCCAACTGCTCGACGTCGGCGAGGGTGGAAGTGCCGTACTTCTCGGGCTCCCTGGTGCCCAAAAGGTTAAGGTTCGGTCCGTTGATCACAAGAATGGTGCCGCGACCAGCTTCGGTGGCGGGGGTGGCTTCAGTCATGGCTCCCAATCTATTAGGCGGCGGGAGAATGTCCGGGAATTGCCGTCAAAGTTACTTGCGTGTGCATTGCCCGGGCGAAACCGGAGTGCTAAGGCCTGGAGCTTGTGCGGCCACCGGCTGGATGTCCTCCATCGTGAGTGCAAACCCAAGTGCCGCATCAGTGGTGGTCTTGGCAAAGATCAAGCCGGCTACCTGCCCCTGCATGGTGAGCAGCGGTCCTCCAGAGTTACCGGGTTGGACGTCACCCGCAAGCTTGTAGACCGACTCCGGTGAAGGATTGCTGCCATAAATGTCAGGCACCAGGATGGTGGAAACACCCTGGACAGTTGCTGGTTTGGACTGGAAAGGACCGCCGTGCGGGTAGCCCGCAAAAGCTGCGGGACTGCCGGCTGCCAGGTCTGGACTCAGCTGAAGTGGATCCGATGAAAGTCCGTCCACGGCCAACACCGCGATGTCCCGCTGGGAGTCGAAATAGACCACCCGACCCGGCAACGCGCCGCCGTCGGGAATCTCCACCACCGGCTGCGACACGCCCGCCACAACGTGCGCATTGGTCACGACGCGCCCGGGCGACACCACAAATCCGGAACCAGTTTGGTTCTGGCCGCATTCAAAGGCCGTGCCCGCAATCTTCAGGACGGACTCGGCGGCGCGGTTCAGGGCAGGGGTGTCAGTGGACTCGTTGGGAACCGGAACCGGCGTGGCTGGGCCGAAGCCCTCAATCAGCGTGGGAATACCGTCGCCGATCACCGTTGATCGCAGTTGGGCCATTGTGGTTTTGACGGGCGTCGGCGTCAAGGAATCGATGTACCGAATGACCCGCGATTCAGCCAACTGCTGCGAGACAAAGGGCACGCCCAGCGAACTGATGCTGAACGCCAACATGGACATCACCAGCGCCGCGACCACCACACTGACCACGCCGCCAATCAACCGGTCAGCTGCGTGCAACGGCTTAATCCGCACCGCATGGCGGACTTTTCGTCCGATCATGGTCCCCAGCCCATGGCCAAGTGCAATAAGCACGACGGCGGCACCCACCGTTGCGGTCAGCCTCCAACCGCTATCGCTCACCCAGCCGCTCACAAGTGGAACAGCCATAAATGCAGCAATCGCGCCAACCACAAAACCGGCAATTCCGCCGAGTGTCACCAGGAAGCCATTGCGCAGGCCATAGATCAGGTAGGACAGCAGCATCAAGATCAATGCCAAATCCAAAATCGTCAAGCCAAACACCAATGCTCCTTGTGACCGGGTAGCGCCAATTGTAGTTGGGCACCCTGACAAGAAACCGTTAGTCCCATCACGATAGGGGACCGCTCCGAGCGTCTAACGGCACCTCAAACTAGGTCCGATAGGGGCAAAAACCGCGCCGTTTCAGCGTTTCGCCTGCCAAGTACGTCACAGAAGCTTAAAAATTCTGAAACAATGGCTGGAGCGCCACGACCGAAACTTATATTCAGGAGATTTCATGGACATCGAGGTATTGCGCCGCGCACCCCTCTTCGCCACCCTTGACGACGACGCATTCCGCTTGCTGACGGACGAACTCACCGAGGTGGACCTCTCACGCGGGGCATCGGTTTTCCGCGAAGGCGACCAGGGTGACCAGCTGTACTTCATCGTTTCCGGCAAGGTAAAGCTCGGCCGCACGTCCCCCGATGGCCGCGAGTCCCTGTTGGCCATCCTCGGCCCGGGAGAACTCTTCGGCGAAATGGCGTTGTTCGATCCCAGCCCCCGCACCGCGACGGCCACCGCCGTCTCCGAAACGCGCCTGGCAGGACTGAAGAACGAAAGCCTCAACGCGCTGCTCCGTACGCGTCCCGAGGTTTCCGCGCAGCTGTTGCAGGCCCTCGCCCGCCGGCTTCGCCGCACCAACGATTCTTTGTCCGACCTCGTCTTCTCGGACGTCCCGGGCCGCGTCGCCAAGGCACTTCTGGATCTGGCTGACCGCTTCGGCCGTCCCGCCACCGACGGCGTACTCGTTGCCCACGAACTCACGCAGGAAGAACTGGCCCAGCTGGTGGGCGCTTCCCGCGAAACAGTCAACAAGGCACTGGCCGAGTTCGTCCAGCGCGGTTGGCTGCGTCTGGAAGCGCGCGCCGTCGTCATTCTGGACATGCAGCGGCTCCGCCAGCGTTCGCGCTAATTTGTCCTCGCAAAAAGCCGCCCTGGTGATGAACCGGGGCGGCTTTTTTCGTCGGGATGTGAGAGAGCGTCCGTCAAAACCCGTCGGGATGTGAGAGTGCCCCTATGTTTTTCGTCAAGTGGTGGCGGGTGTTGGGGGTTGGTAGAGGGCGCCGTCGCGGAGCATTGCGTAGAGGGTGTCGCAGCGTCGTCGTGCCAGGGCAATGATTGCCTGGTTGTGGCGTTTTCCTTCGGCGCGTTTGCGTTCGTAGTAGGCCCGGGACGGCGGGTCGTGGAGCGCAGCGAACGCGGAGAGGAAAAGAGTTCGTTTGAGGACTTTGTTGCCTTTTCTGGAGGAGTGGTCGCCGCGGATGGAGGACCCGGATCGCCAGGTGACTGGGGCCAGCCCGGCGTAAGAGGCCAGGTGCCCGGCGGTGGGGAAGTCTTTCCCGGCGACTTCGGTGAGGATTCGTGCGGCGGTCCTGATGCCCACGGCCGGCAGAGACATCAGGACCGGGTGAAGAGGGTGGGCCTCCACGAGAGCTTCGACCTGGGTGAGGACCATGGCGCGGTTTTCGTGAAGCCCGGAGAGCATGGCCGCGAGCTGGGGCAGCACGATGGTCGCGGCATTCGTGCCGACAACAGTGACTGTTTGCCGGCCCAGGGCCTCGATGATTTCATCGGCAAGGCGTTCGCCCATCCGCGGCGCGAGTTTGGTCAGCCGGTTCCCGATCCGGCGCCGGCCTGCGTGACGGAGCGCTTCGGGGGTAGGCCAGGTCCGCAGCAGGTCCAGCACCGCAGGATGATCCATGTAGGGTCCCAACACCCTTTCCAGAGCAGGGTGGATCTGGGTGAGCAGCCCGCGGATCCGGTTCGAGGTCGCCGTGGCCTGCTTGGCCAGGTCATCATCGAAACCACAAAGCATGCTCAGCTCAGCGAGCTGCTCATCGGCCAACTGAACCGAGCGCAATGTATGCGGCATGGTCCTGGCGGCCTCGGCGATGATGAACGCATCCCGGGCATCGGTTTTCGCCTCTCCGGGGTGCAGGTCCGCGATCCGGCGCATCGCCAGCCCCGGCAGATACCCGACAAGAACACCGGCGGCCTGGGCCACCGCTACCGGCAACGCGCCGATGGTTGCTGGCTGGTCAACGACCAACAACACTCGTCCGGCGTCCTCGAGTTCGGCGATGATTTCCCGGATTTTGGCTTCATCGTTGGGCAGCGCCCGGTCCAGCAATTTCTTTCCGGCCCGGTCCACGGCAACGGCATGATGGACGCCCTTGCCAACATCCAGACCAATAAACACTTCGACACCATCGTGGTTCGCGATCATCCGGTCCCTCCAGTCGTAGTCAGCTCCCATGCTGGCCCGGCAGCGGTGTCAGGACCCGGCACCCACGTTACGCACGACGTTCCCGAACTGTCCTGCCCCTATCAGCGGTCTCCCGGCACCTACCAACCCCGGTGACAACACTCTCAAGATCATCGGATCGACAGAGGAACGCAATCATGCCGGGGCAGCAGGCCAGCACACCCACATCCTGCACCAGGAAACGGGCTACGAAAAAGGTAACGAGGATCCGTCAAAACCCGTCGGGAAGTGAGAGAGGGACAGATTTAGCGCTCCCGCTGGGGCTCTCCGGCTACGGTCCTGGCGGCTTCGACCTCGAGCATCAGCACTCCACCCTCGTCCACCAGTTTGGGTTGGTACACGTGGGCCTTGCGCTTGTAGCTCAGGTAGGCGATACAGCCGTTGGCGTGGGCCATTTTTTCGAGCATGATTTCGGACCCGGGGACCAGGAGCTGACCGAGGGTGAGTCCGGCCGTGTTTTCCTGGGCTATTTCGTCGCCGAGGGCTGTGGTGTCCCGGAGGGCGATGGCTTCCGCGGCGCACACCCAGCGGCCCCAGACTCCCTTGCTGCCCAGGATGCTCGGCTGCTGGTTCACGGGGACTGTAGCGGCGAAATAGCGGGTGTTGAAACGGGTGTGCGCGAAGTCGGGGCTGAGCCAGTTGACCAGGGGCTTCAGCAGGTCCGTGCGCAATGAAAGGCCGCGCTTGGCGAGCACTTCGCTGAAGGACTTTTCCTGGCTGGACACAGCTTCCCGGGCTTTCATCCATTCCACCGTGGAGTTGGCCTCCACCGTGGAGGAAGCGTCGGGGCCGGCAAGGAGGACGCCGGTTTCCTCGAAGAGTTCGCGGATGGCGCCCACCACGTGGCGGCGGGCGAGTCCGACGTCGTCCGTTCCCATGTGCTCAGCCCAATACTGCGGTGAGGGACCCAACCAACCGACGGGGTCGTCGTCGGACGGGTCCAGGGATCCACCGGGGAACGCGACGACACCCAGCGGCGAGGAGCCTGGCCTGTAACCAAGCCAGGTCTCCAGACCGGTGGGTGAGTCCCGCAAGAGGACAACGGATGATGCATAGCGGGCGGCCCTTGGGGTCCGCTCGCCGAGCTCAAGCCAGTTTCGTGCCGCCCCTTCGAGTGCCGGAGGGAGTGCGAACAGGCGGCGGGCAAGCTGCGGCAATTGGGTGAACCGGTTCCTTAGCTGAATTCAGCGATGAGCTCGACTTCGACCGGGGAGTCGAGCGGCAGGACGGAAACGCCGACGGCGGAGCGTGCGTGCTTGCCGGCGTCGCCCAGCACCTGGCCGAGAAGTTCGGAGGCGCCGTTGATCACGCCGGGCTGGCCCGTGAAGGTGGGCTCGGACGCAACGAAGCCGACAACCTTAACGATGCGGGTGATGCGGTCGAGGTCGCCAATGACGCTCTTAACGGCAGCGAGGGCGTTGATCGCACACACAGCGGCGTAACGCTTGGCATCCTCGGGATCGACGGTGGGCTCGTCGGAGGCACCCAACTCGCCGAGGGAGACCTTGCCCGTAGCTTCGAGTTTGCCCTTAATAAAGGGCAGCTGGCCGGACGTGTAAACGTAGTTGCCGGAGACGATCGCCGGTACGTAGTCGGCAACAGGTGCGGCGACCTCGGGAAGGGTCAAGCCGAGCTCGGCGAGACGCTGCTCAACGGCCGACGTCGGAGCGCCGGATTCCGCGGCAGACGTGGTTTCTGCGGGGGTTGTCATGGTTACTGCTTCTCCCTCTTCAGGTATGCGACAAGGCCTTTGCCATCGGGTCCACCGACGACCTGGACGAGCTCCCAACCGTCCTCGCCCCACTGGTCCAGGATCTGCTTCGTGGCGTGGATAATGAGCGGAATCGTGGCGTACTCCCATTTGGTCATGACAGAAAGCCTAGCCCTTGCCGGTAAAGTGGAAAACATGGTGACTCGCAAGAACCCCATATTCGACACTGCCACCACCCTCGGAAAGATTTTAGGTTTCCTTGGCGTGAGCGCGATTTGTGGCGTCCTGGTGGCGGGCCTTTTGGTCCCCGCAGCCGCCGTTTCGGGCAGTGCCGCAAGTGGTTCAATCCAGTTCTTTGACACTCTGCCGGCAGAGCTGCAGGTGGACCCGCCGAGCCAGAACACAACGATTCTGGCGAAGGACGGTACACCGATTGCATCGATCTACGCCGAGAACCGGACCAAGGTTCCGCTGGATCAAATGAGCCCGTTCATCAAGGACGCTGTCATCGCTATCGAGGACAGCCGTTTTTATGAGCACGGCGGCATCGACACCACCGGCATCATGCGAGCCATCGTGAGCACCGCCCGCGGTAACAAGCAGGGCGCGTCCACCATTACGCAGCAATACGTTAACAACGTCATCAACGAATCGCTGGTGGCATCCGGCAAGGACGAAGACGTCAAGCTGAACGGCCTGAACAAGGGCGTCGGCGATAAGCTCCGCGAGATGAAGCTGGCTATTGCCCTTGAGAAGAAGTTCAACAAGGAGCAGATCCTTGAGGGCTACCTCAACATCGTCTTCTTCAACCGTGACGCGTACGGCATTGAAGCTGCCTCCAAGTTCTTCTTCAGCACTTCCGCCAAGGATCTGACCCTTCCGCAGGCAGCCTTGCTGGCTGGTTTGGTGAACAGCCCGTCCGCCTTCGATCCGATCACCAACCCGGATAACTCCAAGAAGCGCCGCGACCTCGTGCTGGCTGCCATGGTGAACCAGGGCAAGATCAGCCAGGCAGAGTACGACGAAGCTGTTGCCACCCCTGTCACCACCAAGGTCACTCCCGCACGCCAGGGTTGCGCGTACGCCACCATGGCTCCGTATTTCTGCGACTATGTGCTGCACCTGCTCTTGAACAACCCTGCGTACGGCGAGACTTCGGACGAGCGCGAGAAGCGCGTCATGCGTGGCGGCCTTACCATCCGAACCACCCTCGATCCCACGGCGCAGACCGTTGCCCAGCAGCAGGTTGATGCGACGGCGGGCGCTAACCCGGACAAGTGGGGTGCTTCAATCACCTCCGTCCAGCCGGGCACCGGGCAGATCGTGAGCATGGCCCAGAACACTGTTTGGCTCCCTCAAGAGGGCAAGTTCGATCAGACGCAGAACTTCAATGTGGACGTCCTCGATGCTGAGGGCAACGACCTCAACGGCATTGGTGGCTTCCAGCCCGGTTCTACGATGAAGCCCTTTACGTTCGCTGAATGGCTGAACGAGGGCAAGTCAATGAATACGACGATCAACGCTTCGGTCCGCAGGTACCCCCAGAACTTCCGGTGGAGAAACACCTGTCCTGCGCCCACTGTTGGCTGGTATGACGCCACGAACGGTACTTTCGACCTGCAGAACTCCGACGAGGGTTACTACAGAAACATGACGGTCCTCTACGGCCTCATGAACTCCATCAACACAGCCACCTTTGCTTCGGCTTCCCAGCTGGACCTGTGTGGCATCCAGGGCATTGTTGATGCGACGGGCATCCATGGCGGATTGCCCGCACGGGATGACGCAGGCAAGATCACGGATCCCAACCCCAAGGTGCCCATGACCACTCTGGGTAACCTCATTGGTTCCACCCAGACTGCGCCTCTCACCATGGCCAGCGCCTTCGCCACGTTTGCTGCCGACGGCAAGTACTGCCAGCCAATCGCGATTACCTCGGTGAAAGACCAGTCCGGTGCCGATCTCCCGGCCCAATCCTCCAACTGCAAGGATGCCGTCAAACCTGAGGTTGCCCGAGGAGTGGCGTATGCCATGCAGGAAGTCTTGAACGCCGGTTCGGGTTCGCTGATCCGGCCTGCTCTTTCCACTCGAAACAACTTCCCGGTAGCCGCCAAGACTGGTACCAACGACACCAACGGTTCCACCTGGGTCGTCGGCTACACCACCGGGTTGGCAACGGCTTCCTGGTTCGGTGACCCCTTGGGTGACCAGAAGCGTCCGGGACGTAACCTGACCGTCAACGGCAAGTTCTACCCGTCCATTGACGGTTACATGATTGCTGGTCCGCAGTTCACCAACTACATGCTGTCCGTTGCCCCTGCATATGGAACCAACCCGTTCCAGGCGCCGCCGTCCAACCTCCTCGGAGGCCCTGCTCCACAGCGCAGTACGGCGCCAGCACCCACGCAGAACAATCCCGCCCCGTCTACGGCCCCCACGGGCAACGGTGGCAATGGCGGGAATGGCAACGGCAACGGCCCTGGCAAGGACTAAGCGTGCAGTTCCCTGATTCCCTGGCAAACCGCGTCCGCACTATCGGGCGCGGTTTCGCCGTCACTACTGCCCTCGGTGCCACTGCGGGCGCGGCAGCTGCTGCCTACGGTTGGTGGGAAAAGGACCAGTTCGGAGTCCGTCATGAGACTCTCCCCATCCTCCCGGAAGGTTCGGATCCCTTCCGCGTACTGCACTTGAGCGATATCCATTTCGTTCCGGGACAGGACAAGAAAACCCAGTGGCTGCAGTCTTTGGTGGATTTGAAGCCCGATCTTGTAGTCAACACCGGGGACAACCTCAGCCACGAACAGGCCGTCGATCCGCTGATTACCGCCCTGCGGCCCCTCATGGAATTTCCCGGAGTCTTCGTCCCGGGCTCCAACGACTACTACGCACCCAGGATCAAGAACCCTGCGGGCTACTTCCGCGGACCGTCGAAACTCAGGACCGATCCGATCAAGCTCGACTGGCCCAGGTTGCGGTCTGCGTTCGGCATGGGAGGCTGGATCGACCTCACCAACCGAGCCCAGTCGGTGGTGCTGAATGGCCTGCGTTTCGATTTCTCGGGCGTCGATGATCCCCACTTGAAGCGCGAACGTTATGCCGGTTGGCCGCGCGGCACCGTGAACCAGGATGCCCGTCCGCACCTGAAAGTCGCCGTCATCCATGCGCCTTACCAACGCGTCCTCGATCACTTCACCGAAGCCGAAGCAGATCTGATCCTCGCCGGACACACCCACGGCGGCCAGATTTGCATCCCCGGTTACGGCGCTCTCGTCTCCAACTGCGACCTGCCGACATGGCGCGCCAAGGGCCTCCACGATTGGGAAAGCGACGGATTCACGACGCCGGTCAACGTCTCGGGCGGCATCGGCACCTCGCGCTACGCCCCGGTCCGGATCGCATGCCGCCCCGAAGCGGTCCTGCTGACGCTCACGGCCCGCAGCTGACGCTCACCGTCTTCAACAAAACGCGACGGCAAGCTAAACGCACGGACCATTACGAATCTCAATAACTGGGGAACTTTCCACATAGCAAAGTGTGGTCCTGTGAAACGAATCACGGCATGGCATAGGGTAGTTGCTACGGGAAACTACCTCTGCACCATCTGAAGATCCAGCTGTTGAGAAGCGGGCATGTCCAAACAAACGTCATTCTTCACATCCGTCGGCCGCCTGTACCCTCATGTGCGGCCCATCCTCCCCCGGCTTTTCATGGGCCTCCTCTGCGCCCTGCTCGCCAGCATCGTCGCACTGACCATCCCTCAGGTGTTGCGTGTATTGGTCAACACCTCGCTTCAACCCGGCGGTGACCCAGGCGCTGTCTGGATTGCCGCCGTCGTGATTCTTGCGCTTGGTGTGGCTGAAGCCGGACTGGTGGCCCTGCGGAGGCAGTTCGTGATCAACCCGGCCACGACGGTTGAGACGAGGATGCGCGTTTCGCTGTATGGTCACCTCCAGCAACTCACAGTGTCTTTCCATGACCGCTGGGGTTCCGGGCAGTTGCTGTCCCGCGCCATGACGGACTTGAGTTTTCTACGCCGCTGGATGGCGTTCGGCGCGATCATGCTGGTGGTCACCACGTTGACGGTGATCATTGGCGTCGGAGTCATGTTCTCCATGAGCTGGCAACTGGCGTTGATTTTCCTCGGCGCGGCCGTGCCGATCATGGTCAATTCGTTCCGCTTCCGCCGGCGCTTCAGCCTGGTCACGCGCCTCAGCCAGGACCAGGCCGGTGATCTTGCTACCACTGTGGAAGAGTCCGTCCACGGCATCCGCGTCCTGAAGGCTTTCGGCCGCAGCCGCGAGGCGCTGGAGAATTTCAATGGCCAGGCAGAAGAGCTGCGGCAGACAGAGATTGCCAAGGCGAAGCAGCAAGCCGGCTTCACGCTGGTGGTCACGTTGCTGCCTGAGCTGGCGCTGGGCGTCGGCCTGGTGGTGGGCATCATGCTCGCGGCAAGCGGCCAGCTGAGTATCGGATCGCTGGTTGCATTCTTCGCGACCGCCGCCGTGGTGGCCACACCCGTGGAATTTTCCGGCATGCTCCTGGCCATGGCGTTGACTGCCAAGACTGCACTGGACCGCCACTTTGAAGTCATGGACACCGCGAACACCATCACCTCGCCGGATCAGGCTGAGCTGCCGGCAACTGTGAAGGGCGCCCTGCGCTTTGAGCACGCTGGTTTCGGATTCGACGACGGCGGAACGCTCCTGCACGACATCACCCTGGACATTCGTCCCGGCGAAACCATGGCACTGGTGGGCATCACCGGCAGCGGCAAGAGCGCCCTGCTCCAACTGGTCCCCCGTCTTTACGACGTCACAGAAGGCTCCGTGACGATTGATGGCGTGGACGTCCGCGACTACGACATCGAGGAACTCCGGCGGATCGTTGCGGTGGCTTTCGAGGACACCACCCTGTTCTCCAGCTCTGTGCGGGACAACGTCCTGCTCGGCTCCCCTGAACCCAGCGACGCAGCCCTGGATGAAGCCTTGGATGTCGCCCAAGCCCACTTCGCGTACTCTTTGCCAGAAGGTGTGGACACGCTGATTGGTGAGGAAGGATTGAGCCTTTCAGGTGGCCAGCGGCAGCGCATAGCCCTTGCCCGGGCCATCGCAGCGAAGCCGAAAGTGTTGGTCCTGGACGATCCTCTCTCGGCCTTGGACGTCAACACCGAAGAACGCGTGGAAGCCCGGCTCCGCGAAGTACTGCACGAGACGACCACGCTGATCGTCGCGCACCGCCCTTCGACCGTGGCTCTGGCGGACCGCGTGGCCTTGCTTGAGAACGGAACCATCACCGCCGTCGGAACCCACACGGAACTGTTGGCTGAAAACGCCCACTACCGCTACGTCATCGCAAGCCTGGATACCGGTCCGAGGGACCTGGACAGCGAACTGGACGAGCTCGAAGACGCCGAGGAGGCCCGCCGGTGAGCGCCACAACCTTTGGAACCGCCAACGAGGACAACACGCTCCTGACCAAAGCCGACAGCAAAGCAGTACGACGCCGGTCGCTCGCCTTGCTGGGCTCGCTGATCCGCCCCGTGCGCTTGCGTTTCTGGATGACGATCGTAATGGTGGTGGTTTCGCAGCTCACCCGGGTGGCGGGGCCAGCTCTGATTGCGTTTGGCATCGACACCGCTTTGCCCGCACTGCAAGCCGGCGACAATGGCCCCCTGGTACTCGCCGGTGCGTTGTACTTGGCCGCAGCCATCGCTACCGCTGCAATGACCGCACTCTATGTAACGTCCACAGCCCAATTGAGCCAGGCCATGCTATTGGACCTCCGGGTCCGCGTGTTCAGGCACACCCAGCGGTTGAGCCTTGAGTTCCATGAGAAGTACACGTCCGGTCGCATTATCGCCCGTCAAACCTCGGACCTCGAGGCGCTGAGGGAATTGCTGGACTCGGGCGTGAGTTCGCTGGCCTCGGGCATGCTGTTTATGCTCTTCACAGCATTCACGGTGTTTGCCTTGGACTGGCGCAGTGGATTGATCATGCTTGCGGCGGGTGTGCCCATGTTCTTACTCGCGCGCTGGTACCAAAAGCATTCACAGATCGCGTTCCGGGAATCCCGGGTGGTTTCGGCGCGGCTGATCGTGCACTTCGTGGAAACCATGACCGGAATCCGTGCAGTGAAGGCCTTCCGCAAGGAGCGCGAGAACGCCGACCGCTATGGTGCGTTGGCTGAGGACTACCGCAAGAACACTGTCCGTTCCATCAACCTGAACGGCATCTTCCAGCCGGGGCTGGTACTGATCGGCAACGTGTGTGTGGCGGCGGTCCTGTTGTTCGGCGGGTTCAGGGTGCTCAGCGGTGACCTCGCCGTGGGCGTCCTCCTGGCCCTCATCTTGTCCACGAAGCGCTTCTTCCAACCGGTGGACCAGATGGCTATGTTCTACAACTCCTTCCAGAGCGCACAGGCGGCGCTGGAGAAAGTATCCGGGCTCCTCGAAGAGGTGCCCACCGTCCGGCCTCCAAAGAACCCTGTGCCGCTGAAGCGTTCACGCGGCGAGATCGATTTCAAGGGTGTGCAATTCGGGTACAGCGATGGCAAGGTGGTTGTGCCCAAGCTGGACCTGCACATTCCCGCTGGCCAAACCGTTGCACTGGTGGGACAGACAGGCGCCGGCAAATCCACTCTTGCCAAACTCGTTGCGCGCTTCTACGACGTCACGTCAGGCGCCATCACTTTGGACGGCATTGACCTTCGCGATCTGGCTACCACCGACCTTCGCCGCGCAGTGGTCATGGTGACCCAGGAAGCCTTCCTGTTCAGCGGCTCTGTGGCGGAGAACATCGCCCTGGGCCGGCCGGAAGCTTCGCGTGCTGAAGTGGAGGCCGCGGCCAAAGCAGTGGGCGCCCATGAGTTCATCATGAGTTTGCCCGAGGGATACGACACGGATGTCAATAAGCGCGGTGGCCGCGTCTCGTCGGGCCAGCGCCAACTCATCGGATTCGCCAGGGCCTTCCTCGCCGCGCCTGCCGTTCTGATCCTGGACGAAGCCACGTCCTCGCTGGATATTCCTTCCGAGCGGATGGTGCAGGCAGGACTCGCCCACCTTCTGGCGGGTGTTGCAGGCCAGAACGCTGCCCGCACCGCCATCATCATTGCCCATCGCCTTTCCACGGTGGAGACAGCGGACAGGGTGCTGGTGGTCCACGACGGCCGGATTGTTGAGGACGGAACACCGGCCGAGTTGATCACCGGTGGTGGCCAGTTTGCCCGGCTCCACGGAGCATGGCGGGACTCGCTCGTGTGAGGAGCGACACCACCTCCTCGATTTCGCATCCCGCAGCGATTCAGCTATCCTTGAACAGTTGCTTTCGCAGCGGATCGGGATGTAGCGCAGCTTGGTAGCGCGCTTCGTTCGGGACGAAGAGGTCGCAGGTTCAAATCCTGTCATCCCGACCAATCACGAAAATGGCGTCGAGAAATCGGCGCCATTTTTGTTTAACCGGATCTACTCAGTATGGGTGTCGCCACCCGCAGTCTGTAAACCCACGCACCTGTCCCGGGGCAAAAGAAAACCCCGGAGCATCGCTCGTCACGCTCCGGGGTTTCTTCAGTAACTACTGATTTACATAGGATCGGGCCAGTTGCCGATGGACGACGTCGTGTACGTCGTGTCACCTGACTTGGTAGGTACCGTGGTGGTGGACCTCATAGGATCGGGCCAGTTACCAATAGCACTTACCGAGCCGGAGTCTGCCGCTGCAGCAGCAGAGACGACTGCGGGAGCCGCAACCGTAAAAGCGAGAGCGCCTGCCAGGGCCACCGAAGCGGCCATTTTCTTGAACATAATGTTCCCCAATGCGAGTCGGATTCGTTACGGAAATTGCACGGTCCCTGTTGACATACATTGTAAAATGTTTTCCACAGAGACTGTCAAGGTTTTGGTGAAAAGACACCTGTAGGAGGGCCCCGTGGGAAACGGATTCGGCGAGAAGCTACGTGCCGAACGGCTCGAACGCGGGTTAACGCAGGCAGAACTGGGCAAAAACCTGTATTCCCCGAGCTACATTTCGCTGCTTGAAACAGGCCGACGCGAGCCTACTGCCGAGGTCATCGAAGAGCTGGCACGCAGGCTGGAGCTTGCTCCGAAGGCGTTGGAGGCCTGGAGCCAACCTGTATCGGTGAGCGACGCGGAGTACGTGCTGGCTGGCTTGTATGCCCGGCAAGCGTGGGACCTGCGCGACTACCAACTCGCAGCAAGCCACGCAGCAACTGCCGCACAGATCGCCCTGGAAGCGAAAAACAACAGCGCCTGGTGGAATATGACCTACATGCAGGCCGAGTGTGTGATGAAGCAAGGCCAGCTCAAAGAATGCCAGCAAATCGTCGAACACTTGCTGGAACACCCCATGGCGACGGAATCTGCAGGCCTTGGCGTGCGGGCATGGCAGATGCTTGCCGCGGTCTGTCACGGACAGGGTCAGCTGGCCACCGCCGTCGAGCATGCAAAGAAAGCAGTGCAACTGTCGGAACAGCTGCCCAAGGGATCCACGCTGATCATCGGCGCGCACCGAGCGCTGATCGGCGCCCTCGCGGAGAGCGGCAAGCTGGACGAAGCGTGGCAGTACTGCCTGACCATGATCGAGCATATGGACGAGCACTCCATGTCCCAGCTGGCCGGCGAGGTCGCGTGGGTTGTGGGCAACGTTGCTTTCATGCGACACGATTACGTGGAGGGCATCAAGCACCACGAGCGCGCGGCAAAGCTGCTCTCCCCCGCCAACGACATCGAACTGTGGGCCCGTTTCAACAAGGCATCGGCCGCAGTCAGGTTGTCGTCCGGCATAGTTGAGCCCGAAACCCTGTCCGCTATTGAACGTGCCGAGCTCGCGCTATCCATCGTCGGCGGAAACAAGACGGACCAGCTTGAAGTGGCCTTCATCCGCGCCCGCTGGCTATACCTGACGGGCGATATTCCGGCAGCCGTGGACAAGCTTCGCGAGATCTACAAGGACCGCAAGGTCTTGGCCCGCCACACGGCTGGCGAAGTTTCGCTGCTGCTGGGGAAGTCCTTGAAGGCAGCCGGTGAAACCACGGAGGCCCTGCACTACCTGGAAGAGGCCCAGCACGACTTCAGTGCAGCCGGCGCCTCGGACCGGGTCCAGCAAGCCATGGATGCAGTCCTGGAGATCCGACTGGCGGAACGCCGCGCTGCTGCATCACATCCGGAAGCGCACTCCGAAACGCATCCAGAAGCCCATTCCGAAGCCAGCTAAACCCAAGTAAGTCGCAGTTAAGCGCGTTTTGAGGGGGGTCAAAACGCGCTTAACTGCGACTCAGTTGGATTACCTAGGCGAAGGTTCGGCCCGTCAGTTTCTCGTAAGCTTCCACATAGCGGGCACGGGTCCGCTCCACGACTTCAGCGGGCAAGGCCGGTGGAGGCGTGTCCGAGGACTTGTCCCAGCCGGACTCGGCCGAGGTCAGCCAGTCGCGGACGTACTGCTTGTCATACGAGGGCTGCGACTTGCCCGGCGCATAAGTGGATGCGTCCCAGAATCGGGAGGAGTCCGGGGTGAGGACTTCATCGCCCAGCGTGATGATGCCCGTGTACGTGTCGAGGCCGAACTCCACCTTGGTGTCGGCCAGGATAATGCCCCGCTCGCGGGCGATCTCCTCAGCACGGGTGTAGATCTTCAGCGTGAGTTCGCTGAGGCGGGCGGCGATGTCGTCACCGAGCATGGCTACGACGTCGTCATAGGTGATGTTGACGTCGTGCTCGCCGACGTCGGCCTTGGCAGATGGGGTAAACAGTGCCTTCTCCAAGCGGGAACCGTCAACAAGCCCCTCGGGAAGCGGGATGTCGCAGACCGTGCGGGAGTGCTTGTACTCCTCCAGGCCGGAACCGGTGAGGTAGCCACGGGCGATGCATTCCACCGGGAACATCTCCAGCTTCTTGCAGATCATGGCACGGCCCTCGACGGCAGCGGGAACGCCACCCTCAACAGTGGACGCCAGCACGTGGTGCTCAACATCCAACTGATCGAACCACCACAGGCTGAGCTGCGTCAGTATGCGGCCCTTGTCGGGGATTTCGCTGCTCAGGACATGGTCGTAGGCGCTGATGCGGTCGCTGGCAACCACCAGTACGCATTCCTGGCCGACCTTTTCCGTGATGGATTCATCGGTTGGGACGTAGAGGTCGCGAACCTTGCCCGAATAGACGTGCGTCCAGCCCGGAAGCTGCAGGGTCTCGGTTTTGAAACCGCCTGTGGGGAGCGAATCAGTCATGCTCAGGCCTGTACTTTCGGGATGGTTCCGGTTGCTGCGTAGGGCACTCGGATTTCGCCGCGGGCGGCCTTGCCTCCGATATCGGTACGGAACTGTGAGCCTTCAAGCTGAACCAGCTCAACGCCGTCGTACGCTTTTTCGCGGGCCTCCACCAGATCGGAACCGAGCGCGACCACGGCGAGGACGCGGCCGCCGGCCGAAACCACTTTGCCTTCCTCGTCCAGCTTGGTGCCGGCGTGGACAACATGGACGCCTTCGAGCTCGTCCACCTTCTTCAGGCCGCGGATGCGATCGCCCGTGCGGGGAGCGTCCGGATAGTTTTCGGCGGCCACGACGACGGCGACTGCCGTGTCCTTGGACCAGCGCAGCTCCTCTGCGGTGTCCAGTTCGCCCTTGGCAGCTGCCAGAAGCAGCGCACCGAGCGGAGTCTTGAGCCGGGCGAGGACTGCCTGCGTCTCGGGGTCACCGAAGCGCACATTGAACTCGATGACGCGCGTGCCCCGCGAGGTGAGTGCGAGGCCGCAGTACAACACACCGATGAAGGGTGTGCCGCGGCGGGCCATCTCATCCACGGTGGGCTGGGCGACTCGGTCGATAACTTCCTGGACCAGCCCTTCGGGAGCCCACTCGAGCGGAGTGTAGGCACCCATGCCACCGGTGTTGGGGCCTTCGTCATTATCGAAGATGCGCTTGAAGTCCTGCGCCGGAGACAGGGGAACGGTAGTGCGGCCGTCGCAGAGGACGAACAGGGAAACTTCGGGGCCATCGAGGAACTCTTCGATGACAACTGTTCCACCGGCGTCGAAGCAAGCCTGCGCGTGCGCGAGGGCTTCCTCGCGGTCGTTGGTGACTACAACGCCCTTGCCTGCGGCGAGGCCATCGTCCTTTACAACGTGCGGAGCGCCGAACGTAGCCAGGGCATCAGCGGCTTCCTCTGCGTTGGTGGCAACGCGGGCCATGGCCGTGGGAACGCCGGCCTCAGCCATGATCTGCTTGGCGAAGGCCTTGGACGCTTCGAGCTGGGCTGCTTCCTTGCTGGGTCCGAAGACCGGAATCCCGGCGGCACGGACGGCGTCGGACACACCGGCGGCCAGGGGAGCCTCCGGACCGACGACAACCAGGTCCACTGCCAACTTGGTGGCGAGCGCGGACACGGCTTCCGGGTTGTTCCCGTCAATTGCGTGCGTGGGAACGAGTTTGCTGATGCCCGCGTTGCCCGGAGCCGCGTGGACCTCGGAAACGTTGGGATCTTCAAGCAGAGAGCGGACAATGGCGTGTTCGCGGCCGCCTGGGCCAATGACGAGTACCTTCACAGTCTTCAAGGGTACTTTGTGTAGGGCGCGGGGCCTAAGCTGTGTCGTTCCCCGGCAACGGATGACTGGATCCGGGACCGCGCCCGGACCTCGCATGTGACCGGGGAACACAGCCGTCGCGCCCTAGACTGGCCTCATGCCCATGAGTTCGCATGAAACGTTCAACGTTGAGTCCGCCGTCGAACTGGCAGTCATCGAACGCAGTGGCTTTATCGAGTCCCGGCACATCGGTGCTGCCGTCGTCCTTGCCGGTGACGGAAGCGTGGTCACCCGGCTTGGTGACATCGATGCTCCCATCCTGGCCCGCTCCACCCTGAAACCATTCCAGGCCCTCGCTGCCATGCAGTCCGGCGTTCCGCTTCGGGGCGCGCAGGTGGCTGTCGCCTGCGGAAGCCACACCGGTTCACTGGATCACATGGACGTGGTGGAGGGAATGCTCAAAGCGGCAGGTGTCCGCGAGGACCAGCTTCAGTGCCCCACCGCCTGGCCGCAGGACGAAACCGCGCGCAATTGGCTGGTCCGCTCCGAGCGCGGCCAAACCAGGCTCGCCTTCAATTGTTCCGGGAAGCACGCGGCTTTCCTCTGGGCCTGCACGGAAAACGGCTGGGACCTTCGCAGTTACCTTGAGCCGAATCATCCGCTGCAGCAGCGCGTGCGGTCCGTGATTGAGGAATACAGCGGCGAAACGATCTCGCATTTGGGCATTGATGGCTGCGGAGCCCCCGTTGCGGCGATCTCGCTGACTGGACTGGCCCGGGCGTATTCGCGGTTGGCGAAGTCACCGGGTGATTCGTCCTCAAACGCACGCGCAGCTACCATTGCCACGTCCATGCTGGACTACCCGTGGGCGGTCCAGGGCAAGGGCGAGTCAAACACGATCGTCATGGAAGAGCTGGACATCCTGGCCAAGATCGGCGCCGAGGGCATCCTGGTCCTTGCCACGTCCACGGGTGCCACAGTGGCCGTCAAGATTCTGGACGGGAATCTTCGCGCTACGTCCTTGGTGGGGTTGACCCTTCTTGCGGTCAGTGGCGCGGTGGACATCCCCGCGGTTTCCAACGTTCTGGAACGCGTGGTGGAACCCGTGCTGGGCGGCGGTCGGCCCGTGGGCAAGATCCGCCTGGGGCATGCCGTATCCGCGATGCTCGACTGAGCCGGCCCCTTACTGAATCACCTAGTTATATAAGGAAAGAAACCATGGCAGTTGCACGACGCCGCATTGACGTCGAGGAGGGCCGCGCTGCGCTGGCAGCCTGGCAATCCGCCGTCGGCCCTTCGATTGGAGGCACCTCGGGTGAAAGCGCCTCCGGCCCGCCGTCGCGCTCTTTGATTGCGACGGCGGTGCGCTACTCGCTCGAGGAAGTCACCGCCCGTGCGCCAGGAAATTCGGTGGAGGTCCGCGTGCCCCCGTTCGGCGTCACACAGTGCGTGGAGGGGCCCCGCCACACCCGCGGCACTCCCCCGAACGTCATAGAGTGCGACGCCGCCACGTGGCTTGAGTTGGTTACCGGCCGGATCTCGTGGGGAGACGCCGTTTCGGCTGGCCGCGTTGCCGCGTCCGGACTGCGCGCGGACCTCTCGGAACTGCTTCCCTTCTAAACACAGTTGATGCCCTCAAGACCGAAGTCGTAAGGGCATCAGCTGTACACAAACCATGAAATTAGTCGGGGCAGATCGGGGTGGTTGGCTGCCCGGGCTTGCTCATCTCGAATTGCGGGATTTCGTCCGCTGTGGGACCACCACGGAATTTAGGTGAGGGGTGGTGGCCTTCGCTGAGGCGTTCGAGTTCCTGTTCCTCGAACACTTCCTCCTGGCCCAGCATGATGGCCGAATCCTCGTTGGTAATCTCGCCGTTGAAAGCACGGACCATGACGCTGCGGTCGAACTGGCCTTCCCACTTGGCCACAACGAAGGTGGCTACGCAGTTGCCCAGCAGGTTCACGACGACGCGCATGGAGTCCATGAGGCGGTCGGCTCCGAGGAGGAGTGCCACACCGGCAACCGGGAAGATGCCAAGGGCGGCAGCCGTGGCCGAGAGGGCCAGGAACGATGAGCCCGGGACGCCGGCCATGCCTTTGGAGGTCAGAAGCAGCACACCCAGTGCGGCCAACTGCTGGCCGAGGTCCAGGTGGTGGCCGAACGCCTGGGCCAGGAACAGCAGCGAAATCGAAAGGTAGATCGCTGCGCCGTCAAGGTTGAAGGAGTAGCCGGTGGGAACCACCAGGCCGGTGGTTGCCCGGGAACAGCCGGCGTTGGTCAACTTGGTCATGATGCGCGGCATGACCGCTTCAGTGGAGGCCGTGCCGAGCGCGAGCAGGAATTCCTCGCGGGTGTATTTCAGGAAGTGCCACAGCGGAACGCGGGCGAAGCCCCAGGCCACCAGGAACAGCAGGCCGATAAAGACGACAGCGGCTCCGTAGCAGGATGCGATGAGAAGCGCATACGTGCCGAGCGTGCCTAGCCCGTATTGGCCGATGATGAAGGCCATTGCGCCGAAAGCACCGATGGGAGCAACCTTCATGATCCAGGACATGATCTTGAAGATCAGCTCCAGAACAGTCTCCATGAGGCTGATCACCGGCAGGCAGCGCTGGCGACCGATGACCACGATCGCGGCACCGAAGAAGACGGAGAAGAAAAGCACCTGCAGCAGGCTGTTGTTGGCGAAGGCGCCGATCACACTGGTGGGGATGACGTCCAGCAGGAAGGCCGCCGCATCCTTGGGAACTGCGTGGCCGGTCTTTGCGTCCACGGCTTCCTGGGAAAGCGTGGAGGGATCGATGTTCAGGCCGGCACCGGGCTGGACGATGTTGCCCACGATGAGTCCGAAGACCAGGGCGAAGAGGGTGGCGCAGGTGAAGTAGAGGAGTGCTTTGACCCCGACCCTTCCGACCGCCTTGACGTCGCCGACTGCCGAGATGCCCGTGACGATCACGAGGAAAATCAGCGGGGCGATGATCATCTTGATGAGTTGAATGAATCCATCACCCAGCGGCCGGAGGGTGGACCCGAGGTTCGGCCAAAAATGACCGATGAGCACACCTGCGACGACGGCGATCAGGATTTGAAAAAAGAGCGACTTATACAGTGGCTTCTTCTTCAGCGGGGCCGAACTCGCCTTCAGCGCCGCAGAGTCTGGGATCTTCATTGATCTGAACCAATCAGTTGGGAACAGCCCCACATTTGGGGGTTGTTTTCAAATGTAAGCCCGCTCACATCATTCCGCAAGGGGAAATTGAATTTCCATATTGCGGAAAGTCACATTCGGTTTGGAGCTTGGATGTTGGTGCGTCCCCCACCTTCTTTGACGCAGAAATGCCCGTGACACACCCTCCTGCAGGCGTGTCACGGGCATTCGAAAAGCAAAGTGGGTGGTGGCGGCACGGGCACACGGTTTGGGGCGGTGCTTTGATGCTAGCCGCGGCCTATGAACGGCATGCCCGCGGCTGTCACCACCAGGGAACCAACGTTGGCCGACGCCGGCATGTTGGCCATCATCAGCACAGTACGGGCGGCGTCCTCCACGGGGAACATCGGCTCCACGCGACGGCTGCCATCGGCCTGCAAGGCACCCGAGCCGACTCCGATGGTGTCCATGATTTCGGTACGGGTATTTCCGATGTCGATCTGCCCGCACGTAATGCCGAACTCCCTGCCGTCGAGCTCGATGCTCTTTGTCAGTCCGGTCATCGCGTGCTTAGTCACGGTGTAAGCCACGGACCTGGGCCTTGGGGAATGCGCCGAAATGGAGCCGTTGTTGATAATTCGGCCACCCTGAGGTTCCTGGGCCTTCATGGTCCTCACGGCCTCAGCGGCACACAGCATGGAGCCCGTGACATTGACGCGCAGCGTGGCCTCCCACTCGTCGACGTCGATCTCGCCAACATCGCCGGCTGGTCCGAAGATGCCTGCGTTGTTGAACAGCACATCAACCCGGCCCCAGCGCTGGCGAACATCAGCGAAAAGGCGGGCGACGTCGTCGGGCACTGTCACATCACAAGGCACCGCCAGGGCGTCCGGATGGTTGTCCGCGGTCTCCAGCAGCTGCTCTTCGCGACGCCCTGCCAACGCCACACGGTAACCATCGGCGAGCATGAGCCGGGCTACGGCCCGCCCAATGCCGGAACCGGCACCGGTCACGACGGCGACCCTCGGGTCTGCGGGCGGGCGTGGGTCAGTCATGTGGTGCCTTTCAGGGAATCGCCTTCAACTACTCAGCGGAGCGTCAGCGCATGGCCTCTGCGGACGGCTCAGAGGTGGGCTGGGCAGCTGTCGGTTGGGCTGCTGTTACCGGCCAGCCTATGACAGTCTTCGGACGCGGCGTTGCATAGGTGCGGACTTTGGACGTGGTGAGGCCGAGCCGGACCAAGGATTCAGCGATGGTGACTGCCGCAGCCACACC
This sequence comes from Arthrobacter sp. 21a14, assembly GCA_050627125.1. Taxonomy (GTDB): domain Bacteria; phylum Actinomycetota; class Actinomycetes; order Actinomycetales; family Micrococcaceae; genus Arthrobacter. The sequence goes on from CP192487.1 coordinate 5,045,646, forward strand.
ATCAACAACGGGCACGCCGGTGCGCTGCCGGACCTGCTCGTCGAGGCCAGCCATGCCACCGCAGCCGAGCACGATCACCTCGGCCTTGTCCCGCAGGACAGCTTGCTCGGCCTGGCCCACGATCGCTTCAACGGCGCGGTCCGGATGTTCCTCAAGTTCCAGTACGGCCATCCCGCTGGCGCGGACCGAGGAGCAGCGCGCGTCCAGCCCGGCAAGCTTGAGGCGGTCCTCAATCAAGGGGACGGCACGGTCCAAAGTAGTAACCACGGAGTACTTATGGCCAAGGAACATCGCGGTGCTGGCAGCAGCCTCGGTGATATCGACGACTGGGACATCGAGGAGTTCCTGCAACCCCTCGCGGCCGTGTTCGCCATAGCCTGCCTGGATAACGGCGTCGAAGGGTTCGGGATAGTTGACCACCGCGTCCATGACGGCGATCGCGGCAAGGTAGCTCTCGAAGTTACCCTCGCAGGAGTCGGCGCCAAAGCGCGGAGTGATGCCGATGATCTCAGTGCCGGGGGCGGCAGCAGCCCTCGCCTGCGCAGCGATGGAATCGGTCATGGACTGTGTGGTGTTCACGTTTGCGACAAGGATGCGCATGGTTTCCTCTGTATCAGTGGGTGCTGGCGACCGCGATCGGTTCGCCGGAGACGTCCTCGTGGGCCTGCTTCTTGTCAGCCACAGCGAAGTACGTGAGCGCGGCGACGCCGGCCCCGATGAACCACGCGAACGGTGCCGCGGGAGCCAGGCCTGGAATAAAGGCGATGGCAATGGCCAAGGCAGCTGCGGGGAGCATGGCCACGATGGCCTTGGGGTTCACGCCCCGCTTGTAGAAGTACGCGCCTTTGGGATCATCAGTGTAGAGCTCGGGGACGTTGACCTTGCCGCGGCGGACCAGCCAGTAATCGGCCATGACCACTCCGAACAGCGGGCCGAGCAGAGCGCCCAGGCCACCGAGGAAGTACACGATCACGATCGGGTTGTTGTAGAGGTTCCACGGCAGGATGATCAGGCCGATGGTGCCACTGACCCAAGCCGCTTTACGGAAGTTCAGGTGCCGCGGGAAGAGGTTGGTCAGGGCGTAGACGGGTGCTACGAAGTTGGCCATCAGGTTCACGGCGATGGTCAGGATCAACAGGGCCAGGCAAGCCAGGACAAGCAACAGAGTATTAGGGATGCTCTGGACGATGTCCGACGGGCTTTCGATGACTGTGCCGTTGATCTTGTACTGCCCACCCGCCATGACCACCACGATTGCGCCAAATACCAGCATGTTGATGGGGATGCCCCAGAAGTTGCCCTTGACGATGGACTTCTTGGAGACAGAGGACCTGGTGAAATCGCAGAAGTTCAGGACGAACGTTCCGTAGATGGATACCCACAATGCCCCGCCGGCGAAGATGGTGAGCCACATGTCCGCACCTTCGAGTCCCTTGATGCCGCTCCACTGGATGGCTCCGCCAGCCTCGATGAAGACCCACACGGCAATCGCAGCCATGGTCACCAGGATGATGGGACCTGCGAAGGCCTCGTATTTACGGATCATCTCCATGCCGAAGCTGACGATGACCAGCTGAACTATCCAGAGCGCCACGAAGGAGAGCCAGCCCAGCGTTGAAAGGCCCAGGATCGAGTTGCTGTCCAGATCCTTCAGGCCCGGGGCCATGGCAACGAGCATGACGCGAAGCACTACGGATGCCAGGTATGTCTGGATACCGAACCAGGCCACAGCGACGGCACCACGGACGAGGCTGGCGATCTGGGCACCGCGGATGCCGAAGCTGATGCGGCTCATGACGGGGAAGGGAACGCCGGTCTTCTGGCCCATGAATCCGGAGAAGTTCAAGAGGGCGAAGAGCAGGGTGGCCCCAATTCCCAGTGCCACCAGAATCTGCCAGCCGCCTAGCCCGAGCGAGAACAAACCAATGGCAAAGGCATAGTTACCCAGGCTGTGGACGTCATTGGCCCAGAGGGTAAAGATGCTGTAGCTGGTCCACTTACGGCCTGCGGCCTTGGTGGGTGCGAGGTCAATGTTGTAAAGACTGGGGCTGATGGTACGGCCTGCGGCTTCGGAAGCAATAGCGCAAAGGTCCGTGTTACCCACGGCCGGGTGGTTGGGCCCACCTGCTGTTGTGTCTCCCGGAGTCTGAGTGACGCCGACTGATGAAGTCGTCTGCATCGTGGATCTCCACTTCGTACTGTTTCCACAGAGCGGAAACAAGTTATTGAATAGTGAAATTACTCTATGACGCAGGTCACGTCACGTCAAGGCGTCACAAGTGTATGGAGGGTCACATTCGGTTGATTGGCCACCTGTTTCCCAGTTGACTGTTGCGGTTACGTAATCCGTGTTGACGCTGCCCATCGGCAGACGTAATCTCGAATTGCAGAATTTTATTCTCACAATACGAAATTCCATGAGCGCCCCCACAGAGCAAGCGCCCAGACATTCAATGAAGAGAGGTTGGACGTGGCTGCAGGAGAAGAGACCTCACACATCCTCAGCGGGTTGACTGCCCAGCTGCCTGATCGTGATCCGGAAGAGACCGCGGAGTGGATTGAGTCCCTTGATGCGTTGATCGCGGAGCAGGGCACGGAGCGTGCCCAGTACATTATGCGTTCGTTGTTGCAGCGTGCCGGTGCCCGGTCGGTGGGTGTGCCGATGGTGACGACCACCGATTATGTGAACACGATCCCGGTGGACCAGGAAGCAGAGTTTCCCGGGAACGAGGAGTTCGAGCGCCGGTACCGTGCGTACATGCGCTGGAACGCCGCGGTCATGGTCCACCGCGCGCAGCGCTCCGATATCGGGGTAGGCGGGCATATTTCCACCTATGCCGGCGCGGCGACCCTGTACGAGGTCGGGTTCAACCATTTCTTCCGCGGCAAGGACCACCCCTCGGGCGGGGACCAGGTGTTCTTCCAGGGCCACGCGTCCCCGGGCATGTACGCCCGGGCGTTCATGGAAGGCCGCCTCTCCGAGGAGGACCTGGACGGGTTCCGTCAGGAAAAGTCCAAACAAGGCCACGCCCTGTCCTCCTACCCGCACCCACGCCTGATGCCGGACTTCTGGGAATTCCCCACCGTGTCGATGGGCATCGGTCCGATGAACGCGATCTACCAGGCCCAGTCCAACCGGTACCTGCACAACCGCGGCATCAAGGACACTTCCGACCAGCAGGTCTGGGCGTTCCTGGGCGACGGGGAAATGGACGAGCCCGAGTCCCGCGGGTTGCTGCAACTGGCAGCGAACGAGAACCTGGACAACCTGAACTTCGTGATCAACTGCAACCTCCAGCGCCTGGACGGGCCGGTGCGCGGCAACGGCAAGATCATGCAGGAGCTCGAGGCGTTCTTCCGCGGTGCGGGCTGGAACGTGATCAAGGTCGTCTGGGGCCGGGAATGGGACACCCTCCTGGAAAACGACACCGACGGGGCGTTGGTGAAAATCATGAACGAAACCCCCGATGGTGACTACCAGACCTACAAGGCCGAGTCCGGCGGGTTCGTGAGGGACCATTTCTTCGGCAAGTCCCCGCAGACCAAGGACATGGTCGCTGACCTGACCGATGAGCAGATCTGGGGCCTCAAACGCGGCGGGCACGATTACCGCAAGGTCTACGCCGCGTACAAGGCAGCGGTGGAGTTCAAGGGCAAACCCACCGTGATCCTGGCCAAAACCGTCAAGGGCTACGGCCTGGGCCCGCACTTCGAGGGCCGCAACGCGACCCACCAGATGAAGAAGCTGACCATGGAAGACCTCAAGGCCTTCCGTGACCACCTGCGCATCCCCATCAGCGATGACCAGCTCGACGCGGACCTCTACCGGCCCCCGTACTACCACCCCGGCATGGACGCCCCCGAAATCAAATACCTGATGGAACGCCGGGCAGAACTCGGCGGGTTCGTGCCCGAACGCCGCCGCACCCACACCCCCGTCACCCTGCCCGAGGCCAAATCCTACGAGGTCGCCAAACGCGGCTCCGGCAAACAACAAGCCGCGACCACCATGGCGTTCGTCCGTTTGTTGAAGGACCTGATGCGGGATAAGAACTTCGGGGCCCGGTTCGTGCCGGTCGTCCCGGACGAATCCCGGACCTTCGGCATGGACGCGTTCTTCCCGACCGCGAAAATCTACAACCCCAAGGGCCAGAACTACCTCTCCGTGGACCGGGACCTCGTCCTGGCCTACAAGGAATCCCCCGCCGGGCAACTGATCCACCCCGGCATCAACGAAGCCGGCGCCGTCGCAGCGTTCACCGCCGCCGGAACCGCGTACGCCACCCACGGCGAACCCCTGGTCCCGATCTACGTGTTCTACTCCATGTTCGGCTTCCAACGCACCGGAGATTCCTTCTGGGCCGCCGCGGACCAAATGACCCGCGGCTTCATCATCGGCGCCACCGCAGGACGAACCACCCTCACCGGCGAAGGACTCCAACACGCCGACGGGCACTCCCCCATCCTGGCCTCCACCAACCCCGCCGTGAAAACCTACGACCCCGCCTACGGCTACGAAATCGGCCACATCATCCGCCACGGCCTCGAAGAAATGTACGGCCCCGACAACGACGGCACCGGCACCGGTGAAGACCGAAACGTGATGTACTACCTCACCGTCTACAACGAACCCATCACCCAACCCGCCGAACCCGGGAACCTGGACATCAACGGGCTCCTCAAAGGCATCTACCGCCTCGCGCCCGCCCCGGAAAACACCACCGGGGACACCAGGCCCACGGCGAACATCCTCGCCTCCGGCGTGTCCGTGCCCTGGGCCCTGGACGCCGCCCGGATCCTGGCCGAGGACTGGGGAGTCGCCGCCGAAGTCTGGTCCGTGACGTCCTGGAACGAACTCCGACGCGACGGACTCGCCGCCGAAGAACACGCCTTCCTCAACCCCGGCCAACCCGCCCGCACCCCGTTCATCACCGAACAACTCGCCGGCACCACCGGACCCGTCATCGCCGTGTCCGACTACATGAAAGCCGTCCCCGACCAAATCCGCCAATTCATCCCCAACGACTTCGCCTCCCTCGGAGCAGACGGCTTCGGCTTCTCCGACACCCGCCAAGCCGCCCGCCGCTACTTCAAAAACGACACCCACTCCATCGTCGCCAAAACCCTCCAGTTGCTGGCGGCAAGGGGCGAAGTCGAAGAGGGCGCGCCGTCGTACGCTATTGACCGCTACAAGCTGCTCGATGTGAACGCCGGCACCACCGGCGGAGCAGGCGGGGACGCCTGACAACCCAGGGATAACAGGGCAGAAATGCAGTTGGCGGCAGTGTTCGTGAAGAACACTGCCGCCAATTGTATTTGCGGTATTACCGGGAAGGCTCAGGTGCCTAGATTCCTCCGGTCTACGACGAATCCGGTTGCCGCGTTTTCGCGGACTGCGTTGATACCGGCCACGACGGCCTTCAAATTGGGAAACTGTGGCGACACTGCCACAACTGTGCCGTCATCGGCTGTGAGTCGGAACCTGAACGTGTTCGTCCCGGCCTTGAGTATTTCGAAACTGCCCGCCATCTTCCCCTTTTCCTCCACGCATCATTGCATTAGAGCTGATTTGAACAATTCCCTACCGACAATAATGGCCGCCGGAACCTACCAACAGACCTACTGAGGAGTAGTTTGCAACCGATTTTGGTAGATGTCCCGGAAAGCTCTGAGGGAGCTACAGACCGCGTGCATGCCCGCGCGTATCGTGAGGATATGACTGAATCCGGCGTGGCGCCCACTACGGGCGTCCTGCTTGCCGCAGGGGCTGGTACGCGCTTGGGCCGCGGACCGAAAGCGCTGCTCCCCTACCGCGGCCGCACGCTGGTTGAGGTGCTGGCCGACACGCTGTTCGACGGCGGCTGCCGCGAGGTGGTGGTTGTTGTTGGGGCCGAGGCGGACCGCGTTCGAAGCACCACGGATCTACGGACGTACACCGTGGTCGAGAACGAAAACTGGGCCAAGGGCATGGCCGGTTCTTTCCGCGCAGGAATCGAGGCGGCCTCGCCGGGACACAGCATCATGGTGGCTCTGGTGGATCAGCCCGGACTAACCCCGACGGCGGTCAGCAGGTTGCTGGGAAGCCACCGTCCAGGCCGGGTTACGGCAGCCGCATACCCTGACGAGTCAGGCCGCCTTAAGCGTCGGCACCCGGTGATTATCGACGTCGGGCTCCGATCCCAAGCGGCGGAAGCCGCGAATGGTGACACGGGGGCGCGATCGTTCCTCAAGGCGCATCCGGGCTTGGTGGACCTGGTGGATTGCAGTGACCTCTGCTCCGGCGAAGACCTGGATACGAAGGATCAGTTGCACCTGCTGGAGGACTGACTGCGGAGCCGACTGGAGGCTTGATCAATCCCGGGCCGGTAAGTTTGAATCCATGATCCAGATTGCACTTGACGATCCCACGCGCCCGGATGTCCATCAGCTCCTGAGCGAGCATCTGGCCGACATGTTTGCGACGTCGCCGGCAGAGAGCGTGCACGCATTGGACCATTCGGCGTTGTCGCATGAAGCCATCACGTTCTGGACGGCCCGCGAAAACGGCGTGTTGCTGGGATGCGGGGCGCTGAAGGAACTGGCCACTTCTGACGGAGACGGCCGGTCCGGCGAGATCAAGTCGATGCGCACCACCGCCGCTGCCCGTGGGCGCGGAGTGGCCACCCTGATGCTCAAGCACATCGTGGCCGAAGCCGGCCGCCGCGGCTACGAGCGGGTGAACTTGGAAACCGGGACCGAAGAATACTTTGCCCCTGCACGTCGTTTGTATGCCAGGCACGGATTCACAGAGTGCCCGCCCTTCGCAGACTACGCCCTGGACCCAAACAGCGTGTTCATGGAACTCGCCGTTTCCCCCAAGTAGCCGTCCCACCCAAATAAGTCGCAGTTAAGCGCGTTCTAACGGCTCAAAACGCGCTCAACTGCGACTCAGTTGCGGTGGGGTTAGACGGGCGCAGTGGTGCGGTCCCGAAGGGCCAGGTAGATCTTGTCCCGGGCGATGGGCACTTCGCCGAAGCGGATTCCGGTGGCGTTGCGGATGGCGTTGGCCAGCGCAGGTGCCACGGGGTTGAACGGGCTCTCGCTCATGGACTTGGCGCCGAGGGGCCCGGTGGTGTCGTTCGTTGTTGCGAAATAGACCTCGCTCCGCGGCACGTCCGCGAATGACGGAATGTGGTACTGCCGCAGGATATCCGTGGTGACGTGTCCGGCGTCGTCCACTTTCACTTCCTCATAGAGCACCGCACCAAGCGCCTGCGCGATGCCGCCTTCGATCTGCCCACGGCACTGCCGCGGGTTCACCACAACGCCGGCATCTGCCGCCTGCACGCTCTGCAGGATCCGCAGCTCACCCGTACCCGTATTAACGGCAACCCGGAAACCGTGCACGTTGAATGCCACCGAGCGTGGCGTTCCTCCCCAGTTCCCATCGGTGGCGAGGCGAACGCCTTGGAGACGGGCGGCGTCGTAGATTTCATTGAGCGGAACCACGCGGTCGCCGCACTCGACGGCCCCGTCCACCAAGCGGCAATCCGTTACTGCAGCCCCCGTCAGCGATGCCGCAACAGTTTGGATCCTTGTAGCAAGCTCCAGGGCTGCGCCGAGCGTCGCCTTCCCGGCCACCACTGTCCCGGACGAACCGAACGCGCCGGTGTCGTGCTCCACAAGGTCCGTATCGGACTGACGGACGGTAATTTTGGAGGCTGCTGTTGCCAGCGCAGTCGCAGCCAGTTGCGCATGAACGGTTGTGGTGCCGTTCCCGAACTCTGCAGTACCGACGTCGACGGCGAACCTTCCGTCCGCTTCAAGGCTCACCCTGGTGTGGGCAAAGTGGCCTCGCGGCGGGACGGTATCGATCATGGAAAGGGCCGAGCCCTCCCCCACGACCCAATCCGGGCCGGGATCCTCCAGCCCAGCGGCCCGGTAACGCTCCTTGCCCCGGTCCAGGGCATCCCGGACCAACGCCACGCACTGGTCCAAGCCGTAGCTACCGTAGTGGACGTCCTCCTCAGGCTCGGGTGTAGTAGACAACATGTGATCCCCGGGCCGGACCATGTTCTTGACCCGGAAGTCCAAGGGATCCATCCCGATACCGATCGCAAGTTCGTCGATGGCGGACTCAATCGCGAAGATCACCTGGCTCAACCCATACCCCCGGAAAGCACCGGCGGGAACCGTGTTGGTGTAGACGACCTGGGCGTCAACCTTCTTGTTGACGCACTTATAGACGGCCAACGATTCGCCGCAACCATGGAACATCACGCCGGGCGCATGGTTTCCGTAGGCGCCAGTGTTGGTGATGACGTCCAGTTGAAGGGCGGTCAGGTATCCATCCCGGCTGGCTCCCGCCTTGAGAGTGATGGTGAAGGGGTGGCGCGTTGTGGTGGACGTGAACTGTTCGGTCCGGGTGAACTCCACCTGGACCGGCCTACGCAAAGCCAGTGCCGCCAGGGCCACAAGATCCTCGGTGAGGACCTCCTGCTTACTGCCGAAACCACCCCCGACGCGGCCAGCCACCACGCGAACAGTCTCCTCCGGCAGATTGAACAACCTCATCAGGGTGCGCTTTACCAGGAAAGGAACCTGCGTGGAGGAACGGACAACCAGCCTGCCGTCCTCGTCCAGCCAGGCAATGGACGCGTGCGTTTCCATCGCGACGTGCTGAACCCTTTGCGTCTTGTACGTGTGCTCATGGATGAAGTCGGCTGCCGCGAAGCCGTCGGCCACGCTGCCCAGCTCGGCGTGGACCTCTGCCACCACGTTCTCCAGGGGTCGGGAGATTCTGGAGTAAACGCCATCCTTGTCACCATGGATGGCAGGTGCGCCGGGAAGAATGGCCTCCTGGGGCGTGAACACCGGTTCCAAGAGCTCGTACTCCACAGCAAGCGCCCGTGTTCCAGCCTCGGCAGCGCCCACGGACTCCGCCACGACAGCGGCAACGCGCTGCCCGATGAACCGCACCACATTGTCCAGCACGCGGCTGTCATCGGGGTCGTCCGTGAAGTGTTCGTGCTGGGCAGTGGAGAACAACTGCGCAGGTGCGTCTTCGTGCGTGAAAACAGCGACGACGCCAGGAACTGCCAATGCCGCGGTCTTGTCAATGGATACGATCCGCGCGTGTGGATGCGGCGACCTCACGAGCTTGAGATGCAGCAGTCCGGGCAGTTGCTCAGCCGGGACATCCAGGGTGTACCGGGCAGTGCCGGTAACCACGGCTTGACCGGCGGGTGCGGGCACGTTGTCCCCGAGCTGGCCGGGCGTGGCTTCCACAGCCACGGGCTGTCCGGCGGCAGACTGTCCAGCGGCAGGCGATTGTGCCCCGGAAACGTCAGCTCCGGCGTCGTGCTTGTGCCCGCCGCCGTGACCATCAGCATGACCACACACGGCGTCGGCGATGGAGCGGTACCCGGTGCAGCGGCACAGATTGCCCTTGAGGTTGCGGGGCAGGTTGGCACGTTGCTCGTCGTCAAAAGTGGCTGCGGTCATGACCATGCCAGCAGTGCAGAACCCGCATTGGAAACCCTGGGCTTCGAGGAACTGCTCCTGCACAGGGTGGAGGGCTTCGCCCGTGGAGAGGCCTTCGATCGTGGTGACCGCTTTGCCCTCTGCCCGGACAGCCGGATAGATGCAGCTGTGGACGGGAGTGCCGTCGACGTGCACAGTGCAGGCGCCGCAGTCACCGCCGTCGCAGCCCTTCTTAACACCGAAGTTTCCCTGTTCCCGGAGGAAAGTGCGCAGGCATTGGCCCGGGCGGGGTGTGGCCTGAGAGGCAGCGCCGTTGATCTCAATTGCCATGGGAGGCCTCCTTCTGCGGATTGTTCTGTGCGGGTTGCGTGGATGGTTGCGGCGAGGTGGCGTGCGGCGGCCAGAAATCGCCAGAAACGACCATCGACTCGCCCAGCAGCTCGGCCCGGATTTCCTCGGCCAGTTTGAACGTCATATCGCGGCGCCACGCGGGGAGCCCATGGATGTCATCGTGGTACAGCGGCCAGGGAATGGAATCCCCGACGGCGTCAGCCAGCATCCCGGCGTCGGGAACCTGCCCGGCGGGGAACCGTAGCTGTACGGGCCTTTTGGTGGAGGCGGTGACGGTGATGATCAAACTGTCATCGGCGTCGAGGCGTCCGATGAGCAGCACGCCGGATCGTCCAAGGTTACTCAGCGACAGACGACGGAAGGCGACCCGGGCGGCGAGTGCCGCGGCCGGAAGGTGGATGCTCCGGAGCAACTCCCCCGGGGCCAGGACATTCTCCATGTCCCCTACGACGAAATCGGCCACAGGTACGCTGCGGCTGCTGCCGTCCGGGCTCTGGAAGGATGCTGTGGCATCGAGCCCGGCACACAGCGAAATCATTGGACCGGCCGGCAAGGATGTGCAGAGATTGCCTCCCACTGTGGACATGTTCCAGATCTTGAAGGACGCCACAAACGAGTCGCAGCAAGGACGGATCAGTGCCAGGCCGGGCCACTCGCGGTTGGCTGTTTCCGCGGACACCGGCAATGCGTAGAGCTCGGCAACGGTGCAGGTTGCCGCGAGCTCAATGCCGTCATCGGTTACGGTAATGGCCGGCCAATCCGCTTGACCCAAATCGAGGAGCCGCTTGAGGACGGTGCTTCCATAGGAGAAGAGGACAGTCCCTCCGGCAAGCCAGGCATCGCCATCGCGCCATTGCGAAGGATCGGTGGTGGGAACCACGGCCTCGATGGTGTTCATGTCCATGGGTCCTCCTGAGTGAGGTGTTGCGGTGCTGGGTGAATCGGCACTGGCTGAATCGGCGCTGGGTGAATCGGTGCCGCGTGAATCGGGCCGGTGCTGTCCTTCAACGAGGGGAAGCCTGCGGCTGTGCGGCCGGGGGCCTTGTGGCGGGTGACTTTGTGGCCCGTAACTTTGCCGCTGTGGCCTCCCCGCTCGGCGATGATTTCTGCCGTGATGGAGACTGCGACTTCGGCTGGTGTCACTGCACCAAGGTCTAATCCGATCGGGGAATGCAGGCGTTCGAGCGCTTCGGAGGGCGTGCCCGCCTCGAGCAAGGCGTCAACCCGTTGCCGGTGGCTGCGACGCGAGCCCATTGCGCCGACGTAAGCCAGGTCTAGGCGAAGCGCTGTTTCGAGCAAGGGAATGTCGAACTTTGGATCGTGGGTCAGGACGCACACCACGGTCCGGGCGTCGACTCGCCCGGCCGCTGCTTCGGTTTCCAGATAGCGGTGCGGCCAGTCTGTGACCACTTGGTCCGCTCCGGCGAAGCGGCCCTGCCGGGCAAACGCAGGGCGGGCATCACACAGGGTGACGTTGTAACCAAGCAGTTGTCCGGCGGGGAGCAGCGCGGCGCCGAAGTCGTTGGCGCCGAAGATGAGCATCCGCGCGGCCGGCAAGCGGCTTTCCACGAACAAGGTGATGGGTTCGGGCTGCGTTATTTCTTCCGGGCCGGCGGACGCCCATCTGTCCACTGTCACCCAGCCATCGATGCAGCCCTCGGGTGCTGCCAGCCGGACCAACCCCGTGCGTCCGCCTTGGAGCAGCGGCTCAACCTGGGCCGCCGCAGCCATCAAGGTGGCGGGATGATCGCCCACCAACCGGGCCAGTTGCGTTGATTCCATGGCGCGGAACCGAACAGGATCATCAACGACCACCGCTCCCCCTCCTCCACCGAGCCTGCGGATGAGGGCCAAGGCCGTGGGTTCGTTTGATACAGCGATGTCCAACAAGGCCATTTCGCCGGAATCGCTAGCCAGTGGCTGGATATGGACTTCCAGTTCTCCTCCACAGGTGAGTCCTGCGGCAAACGCGTCCTCGGCACTGTAGCCAAAAGACTCAAGGCGTGGGCCGCCGTCGCGCATTGCTTCCAAGGCTGCCTCAACGACGGCCCCTTCCACGCAACCGCCGGACAGGCTGCCCAGGATTTCGCCATGTTCGGAGACCATCATGGAAGTCCCCATGGGGCGCGGGACTGAGCCGCCGGTCCCTACGATCGTGGCCACAGCGCATCGTTGGCCAGAGACCGCAGTCCGCCAGCTGCCCAGTGAAGGCATCAGATCCAGCATGGCAACACGTCCTTTTTCCAGGTGTCCCGGCCGGGTGGCCCGGCCGGAGCAGTGCGCGATCTTGCCCTCATAATCTCATTTCCAGAAGGTGTTGAGGGGTAGTCGCGGTTATTGAATAAGAGTTCATAGGAACGGGGGCAAGGGCTTCATCTCCCTGCCCCCGTTCCCTGACGGAGCATCAGCACCCGTTCCTGAATCACCAGGGCCGCCGCCCGCCGTCGTGCCTGTTCCGATGGTGCTGTTCGGTCAGGGACCACGACGACGGACGCCTATTCGTGCGGTGGGTGCGGATGGACCGCCGTTCGAAGTGCCGGATGTGGACCCGCCGGCGCGGGGTGCGGCTCCGGGCTAGACGCCCATCAAGGCGTTGATCGGGCCACGGGCGAAGTAGATAATGAAGCCCGCCGTGACCACCCACATGAGCGGATGGACTTTCTTGGCCTTGCCCGATGCCGCGCTGATCACCGCGAAGGAGATGAACCCAACGCCGATGCCGTTGGCAATGGAGTAGGTCAGCGGCATGGTCACGATGGTGAGGAACGCCGGCAACGCGATGGCGAACTTGGTGAACTTGATCTCGCGGATCTGAGCCATCATCATCGCGCCCACCACCACAAGTGCTGAGGCAGCCACTTCCAGCGGGACAACCGAAGTAAGCGGCGTGAAGAACATCGAACCCAGGAACAGCAGGCCAGTGACAACCGAGGCCAGACCGGTGCGGGCGCCCTCGCCGATTCCTGCTGCGGAATCGATGTACACCGTGTTGGATGAACCGGAGGTCCCGCCACCCACCACTGCACCCATGCCTTCAACGATGAAGGCCGACTTCAGCTTGGGGAACGTCCCGTCCTTGTGTGCCACGCCTGCGCTCTTGGCCAGGCCCGTCATGGTGCCCATGGCGTCGAAGAAGTTGGTGAACACCAGGGTGAAGACCAGCATGGTCGCAGCCAGTCCGCCAATCCTGGCGAACGAACCAAAGAGATCGAACTGGCCTACCAGGCTGAGGTCCGGGACGGACATCAACTGGCTGGACAGGATCGGCACGTTGAGGTGCCAGCCGCCGGGGTTATCGGCGGTGCCCGGACCAATGTGGAACACGGCCTCGGCTACAGCGGCGAGGACTGTTGTGGCGACAATGCCAATCAACAGGCCGCCCTGGATCTTGCGTGCCACGAGGATACCCATGACCAGCAACCCGATGATGAAGACGAGAGTTGGGATGGAGGTGATGGAACCATCCGTGCCGAGCTGGACCGGCGGGCCGCCCTTGGTGGGGCGGACAAAGCCGGAGTCGACGAAGCCGATAAAGGCAATGAACAGGCCGATGCCAACGGTGATGGCGGCCTTGAGTTCCTTGGGGACTGCCTTGAAGATCGCCGTCCGGGCACCGGTGGCGCCGAAAAGGACGATCAGGATGCCGTTGATGACCACCAGGCCCATGGCTTCTGGCCATGTGACTTCCTGGATGACCGCGACGGCGAGGAAGGAATTGATGCCCAGGCCGGCCGCGAGGCCGAAGGGCAGGTTGGCCACGAGTCCGAAGACGATGGTCATGACGCCGGCGGTCAGGCCAGTAACTGCGCCCACCTGTGCTGCCGAGAGCCAGCCGCCGGCCACATCCACCGGGGCGTTGTCTGCCGAGAATCCGCCCAGGATGAGCGGGTTGAGGATGACGATGTACGCCATGGTGAAGAACGTGACCAGGCCGCCGCGGAATTCACGGGCCAGCGTGGAACCACGTTTGGTGATCTGGAAGAACTTATCCAGGAAGGAGTTCGACACCGGCGGCTTGCTGTTGCTGCCTTGTCCGGCGAGCCGGGTGGCTGTGTGCTTTGCGCTTGCCGCTGTGGGCTCTGCGCTCTTGCCTCCGTTGGGGAGGAGCGCAGCCTGCTTTTCAGCTGCGGTCTGCATTTCTGCGGGATCCAGGATTGTCATGTCAGCCACCGGGCCCTAGTAGTCGATCCTGGAATCAAGCGTGTTCCATGTGGTGAACGGCTGGAGGGCCGCCGGAGCCTGGGGGTCGCCCAGTTCCAGCTTGGCTACCGGCATCAGCGCGTCGCGGTTGTCGTTCTCGAAGAACTCGTAGAAGACGGCGTCGTCAAAGCCAACGGATGCGGCGTCGTGACGGTCTGCGGCAAAGAACACGCGGTCAATGCGTGCCCAGAGTGCGGAGGCCAGGCACATGGGGCATGGCTCGCAACTGGTGTAGAGGGTTGCTCCGCTCAAATCGAAGGTTCCCAGTTCGCGGCAGGCGTTACGGATGGCCGTGACTTCTGCGTGTGCGGTGGGATCGTTCGTGGCGGTGACGCGGTTGACGCCTTGGAAGGCTTGTCCATCCGCGGTAACAATGACGGCGCCGAAGGGGCCACCACTGTTGAGGACATTGGCTGTTGCCAGCTCAATGGTTGTGGCCAGGAATTGCTCGGCCGTGACGGTTGTACTCATGTTGCGACTTCCTTAGTGCTGAGGAAGCCAGGTGACCTGTTGGGGGCGCTACGGAGCGGAGCTCCAGTTAGCTTGGTTACCAGGCTTCAGCATGTGCGATGAAGGTTAAGTTGCGCCTGGTAGATAGCTTCCCGAAGTCCGGGTGCCCGCCTTTGGCAGTTAGAGCGTAGCACCAGGTTTGTGAGCCGCGCCATAGTTTTTTGAAAATTTAATTTCGTCATACGAAATTAGGGTTGCTGGGCCAGATGTGACCGGGGGACGCCTGCGAACGTTGACTGCGGCCGTCGTGCACCTTACGCTTTTCGGACCGGACGCACTTGGTGGCTTCCGGCTCCTGGATCAGCAGACAGGGCCTAACTGAGCTGGAACGCGCACACGCCGACCAGACAAGGAACCTGTCATGACCCCTCTTTGGATCAAGAACCCGCTGGGTATCTTCACCGCAAACGACCTCGACGCCGGTGGCGGCCTGGTGGTCTCCGACGGGAAAATCGTGGAGCTCGTGCCTATGGGCGGGCAGCCTTCGTTGCCTTGTTCTGTCTTTGATGCCTCCGCACACGTGGTTCTGCCTGGGCTCATCAACACCCACCACCACTTCTACCAAACCCTCACCCGCGCCTGGGGTCCGGTGGCCAACGCTCCGCTGTTCCCGTGGCTGCAGAATTTGTACCCCGTGTGGGCACGGTTGACGCCCCGGAGCCTTGAGCTTGCAGTGCAGGTTGCACTGGCGGAGCTTTTGTTGTCCGGCTGCACCACCGCCGCCGACCACCACTACCTCTTCCCCGACGGCATGGAAGACGCCATTGATATCGAAGTAGCTGCAGTTCGCGCCATGGGAATGCGCGCCACGCTGACCCGCGGGTCCATGACCTTGGGAGAGGACGACGGCGGGCTGCCGCCCCGGACCACGGTCCAGTCACCCGAGACGATCCTTGCGGACAGCGAACGGCTGATTCGTGAGTACCACGAAACCGGTGATGGGGCTTCGATACAGATTGCCCTCGCCCCCTGCTCCCCATTCTCCGTGACCAAAGAGATCATGGCCGAGAGCGCAGCCATGGCCGAACGCTTCGATGTCCGGCTGCACACGCACCTTGCAGAGACCATCGACGAGGAAGACTTCTGCCGCTCAATGTTTGGGCTGCGGACCGTGGATTACCTGGAGTCCGTTGGCTGGTTGGGATCCCGCACGTGGCTTGGACACGGCATCCACTTCAACGACGACGAGATCGCCAGGCTGGGAGCCGCTGGCACCGCCGTCGCGCATTGCCCAACCTCCAACATGCGCCTCGCGTCCGGAACGGCGCGAGTGCTGGAACTTGAAGCCGCGGGCGTTCCCGTGGGGCTGGGCGTGGATGGCTCGGCGTCGAACGATGCTTCCAACATGATCCTTGAGGCTCGCCAAGCACTGTATTTGCAACGACTCCGGTACGGGGCTTCCGTCCCTGTGGAGAGAGCGCTCGGTTGGGCGACACGCGGGTCCGCTGCCGTTTTGGGCCGCTCGGACATCGGTCAGTTGGCTCCGGGCCTTCAGGCAGACCTTGCCCTGTTCAAGCCCGACTCCTTGCGGTTTTCCGGCAGCCATGACCCCGTCGCCGCCTTGCTGCTCTGCGGGGCGGACCGTGCCGATCGCGTGATGGTTGGGGGTGCGTGGCGGGTAGTGGACGGTGCGATTCCGGGGCTCGACGTTGCCGGGCTCATCGCTGAGCACTCGGCTGCGGCACGGAAGCTGGTGGCGGGGTAGGTTCTGGCCTCGCTGGAGTGGTGGCGCCCGTTTCGGGGGTTCCCTGCGCATGATGCCGTTCGCACGGCACTGTCCGCAGCGGGTCATCGAAACGGGCTTCTCCACATAGCTCAACTCGTCCCTGTCTTCGCCCGTCGGCTCATTGAAGTCTTGATCCATGACACAGAGCAACAGCAACGAGCTTCCCGCGGGGATGGATTTGTGGCGAACCGATGAGCTCCACGAGTTGGGGTTCAACCACCGGAGAATTGCCGGGCTGGTTCGCGCCGGCGCCTTAGTACGACTGCGCCGTGGTTGCTATATCCGAGGCCGCACTTGGGTAGCCCAAAAGCCCTGGGTTCAAAGTCTGCAGCTAGTCGCCGCGCACGCACACGGCACACTTTCGACGTCGGGCGGCGGCTTGGTCTACAGCCATACCTCAGCGGCACGCCTCCACGGATTGTTCCTGTGGGACGTGGATGACCGAGTGCACATCACCACGGAAACAACGGCGTCAACCACTTCCCATGGCAGGGACGTTGTGCCGCACACCCGCCCGCTGGCGATGATGGGGGCTGTTTTCGTCAAGGGAATGCCATGCACCACGTTGGAACAGACGGTTGTGGACTGCTGCCTCATGCTCAACTACAAACAAGCCCTGGTGCTAACGGATCACGCCCTCCGAAAGGGTGCCGACGCCTCGAAACTGCAAGAGATGTGCGCATCGCTGGCCGGACGCAACGGAGTTCTCACTCTTCGACGGGCTTTGGAGAATGCCGATGCCAGATCCGAGTCACCCGGCGAAACCCTGACCCGCGAGCTGCTGCAAAGGTTGCGGATCGAGCTGCCCGAACTACAGGTGAGGGTGGCGTCAGCTGAAGGCCACCATCGTTTGGACTTTGCATGGAAGGAAAAGAAGGTGGCCCTGGAGTTCGATGGAAAGGTCAAGTACTTCGACTACGCACCCACCGCCGAGGTGATCTACCAGGAACGGCAGCGAGAAAAGGCCCTCACCGAGCTCGGCTGGAAGTTCATCCGTATCAAGTGGCAGAACCTATTCAGCGAACAGGAGTTCAAATCGAGCGTGCTGAGCGTTTTGCGGAGAGCAAGCTAGAGCCCATCTCGGGGGTTCGCTGCGCATTCGATGGTGCGCACGGCACGTTGCGCAGGGAACCCCCGAAATGGGCGGGCGGGCGCGGGCGGGCGGGCGAACGGGGGCGGGCGGGGCCGGGCGGGCCGGGCCGGGCGGGCGGGGCCGGGCGGGCCCGGGGATGCAGTGGGCTAGGGGCCCTGGCGGCCGAACACCGGGAGCGCGCGGAGCCAACGGGAGAATCCGCCGGCATTGCGGTCGCAGTCGGCCGGAATGTAGAAGTCCGGGTCTGTTGCACCGAAGGGCAGGTACAGCTCCTGACCCGGTGCCGGGAATTCCACGACGTTGTTCGTATCCTTCGAGTCCATCTGTTCCTCCTCTTTTCAGTGCTCACAGTTTCCGCATTTCGGAAAATGTTTATTGCAATGTGAAAAGGATAGGCAGGCCGCCGAGCAGCCGTCAAGACCTGTCCAAGAGGGAAGAAGAGTTGCTCCGGTCACATTTGGCTGCTTCATAACGATCTCCCGAAACCCATATACACAAGCCGAAATCATGCGCTACTCTCGAATGAGTTCGTGGCGTACGTCACGTAACCTGAGAGCAGCAGGCAGGGTCGTAATGAGCTGGCATCAATGGATGTCGGCTCTTTTTTGTTGGGTCGGCTCCACCAGAAACGCGGTGGAAACACGCGCTTAATTTCATTGATGGAACGTAGGTTCCACCTCACAGAAGTTGGGATATGACCATGAGCAACAACATCGTCCTCGGCGAAAACCAGTACGGCAAAGCGGAAGTCCGCGTCGTCAAGGTCACTCGGGATACTGACCGCCACCACATCGAAGATCTGAATGTCACCTCGCAGCTGCGCGGCGATTTCCAGGCTGCGCACCTCGAAGGCGACAACGGTCACGTCGTTGCCACCGATACCCAGAAGAACACTGTCTACGCTTTTGCCCGTGACGGCATCGGCTCACCGGAGTCCTTCCTGCTGCGTCTCGCGGACCACTTCACCGGCGAGTTCGAATGGGTAACCGGTGGCCGCTGGGAAGCGGAGGCCTACAGCTGGGATCGCATCCAGGCACACGGCGCGGGACACGATCACAGCTTCGTCCGCAACGGACAAGAGGTGCGTACCGCCGTCGTCGTCCGTGATGGCGCAACCACGCACGTGATTTCCGGCCTCAAGGACCTGACCGTCCTCAAGACCACGCAGTCAGGGTTCGTCGGCTACCCGCGCGACAAGTACACCACCCTGCCGGAAACCACGGACCGCATCCTTGCCACTGATGTTTCCGCCCGCTGGCGCTACAACACCAACGTGGACTTGGCAGGCACGGACTTCAACAAGAGCTACGAGGACATCAAGGCCCTCCTGCTGGAAGGCTTCACCGAGAACTACTCGCACGCGCTTCAGCAGACGCTGTTCGATATGGGCAAGAAGGTCCTGGAAGCACACAGCGAAGTGGATGAAATCAAGTTCTCCATGCCCAACAAGCACCACTTCCTGGTTGACCTGAGCCCGTTCGGCTTGGACAACCCCAACGAGGTCTTCTTCGCCGCGGACCGCCCGTACGGCCTCATCGAAGCAACCGTCCAGCGTGAGAACACCACTGCCGCGCCCGTTGCATGGAGCGGCATCGCCGGCTTCTGCTAAACACCACCCCTAACAAGGCACCACTAACAACGCACCACTAACAACGCACCATCCAGGAGTTTGTGTGCAGGTCCCCCAACGGCGCCCCGCCAAGGCCGGACCTGCACACAAACCCCACCCCAAAACCCAAGATTTTGTTAGCCAGACACAGTTAGCCAGACGAAGACGTCTGCCATGAACCCAGAAAGTCTGCCATGAACATCAAGAAGAAATCCCGCCCTGCGAATACCGCCCCTTCCCAGTCGCACAAGCCGGAACGTCCCGAGGACAAGCGCCTCTCCATCGGAAGCACATTCGCATACGGCTTCCAGCACGTCCTCACCATGTACGGGGGAATCATTGCCCCGCCGCTAATCATCGGCGCGGCTGCCGGCATGTCCTCGCAGGACATCGGCCTCCTCATCGCCGCTTGTTTGTTCGTTGGCGGCCTGGCCACCATCCTGCAGACCGTCGGCATTCCGTTCTTCGGCTCACAGCTACCCCTGGTTCAGGGCGTCTCCTTCGCCGGCGTCTCAACGATGGTGGCGATCGTCCAAGGCGGCGGGGGCATCCAAGCCGTGTTCGGGTCGGTCATTGTGGCGTCCCTGATCGGCCTGGCCATCACTCCCCTGTTCTCCAAGATCATCAAGTTCTTCCCGCCAGTGGTCACCGGCACGGTCATCACTACCATTGGGCTCACGCTCATGCCGGTCGCAGCCAACTGGGCCATGGGTGGAAACGCCAAGGCCGATAACTACGGCAGCGTGGCCAACATCGGCCTCGCCGCAGCAACCATGGGCGTCGTCCTGCTCCTGAGCAAGGTGGGCAACGCCGCCATTTCCCGGCTCTCCATCCTGCTGGCCATGGTCATCGGCACCATCATCGCGTTCGTTGCAGGAATGGCAGACTTCTCCAAGGTTGGCCAGGGCGACATCGTCGCTTTCCCCACGCCGTTCGCTTTCGGTGCTCCGACCTTCGAAATCGCAGCAATCATTTCCATGCTCATCGTCATCCTGGTAACACTGACCGAGACCTCCGCAGACATCATTGCAGTGGGCGAGATCGTCGATACCAAGGTTGACTCCCGCCGCATCGGCGACGGCCTCCGCGCGGACATGCTCTCCAGCGCCATCTCACCGCTGTTCAACTCCTTCACGCAGAGCGCCTTCGCCCAGAACGTTGGGCTCGTGGCCATCACCGGCATCAAGAGCCGTTTCGTGGTGAGCGCTGGTGGCCTCATCCTGGTGGTCCTCGGCCTCCTGCCGATCCTGGGCCGAGTGGTCGCAGCGGTTCCGACGCCCGTCCTGGGTGGTGCCGGCGTCGTGCTTTTCGGCACGGTGGCGGCCAGCGGTATTCGCACCTTGGCCAAGGTTGAGTACAGGAACAACATGAACCTGATCATCGTGGCCGCTTCGATCGGTTTCGGCATGATCCCCATTGCCGCTCCGAAGTTCTACGACCAGTTCCCGTCCTGGTTCTCCACGATCTTCCACTCCGGCATCAGCTCCGCCGCAGTCATGGCGATCCTGCTGAACATCCTCTTCAACCACTTCAAGGCCGGCAACACGGACAACCAGTCAGTGTTCGTCGCCGGGACGGACCGGATCGTCAGCGAAGAGGACATCAAGTGCCTCAGCGAAGGCGACCGCTTCGAGAACGGCAAGCTGATCGACGCCGACGGCAAGGAAGTCCCGCTCAAGACCTCCAGCGCCTCGGAGCACTAGCTCCCGTCCAAAATGGCAGATGACGGCAGCGTTTCCTTGGGGGACGCTGCCGTCATTTGTCGCCTTGCTTGGAAGCCACCCCCGCAGAATGTACGACGGCGGCGCTCACCACCGGGCAACACTCACCGTAGGATCAGCCCATGACCGAACAGCTCCCCTGCTTCCGTTCCCTCGCCCTCCGCAAGATACCGGAGCCGGACTACGCGGACGTTTGCCTGGCCAGCCTCCCTGAGGGCGCCGGCACGGATCCCAGGGAATGGGCGGAGCGAGTGTTCTCCATCGAGTCAATGCCGCGCTGGGTTGCTGGAGCCTTGCGGTTACGGCAGGCGCTGGTGCCCCTGATCGGCATCCCGAAGGCGCCGCAGAACACCTTCACGGTGAGCGAACAGTCGGGCGAGGAAGCCCTGATCTTCGTCCGGGACAGGTACTTGGACTTCGCGGTGGCGGTTGGAGTCGATCCGGTGACCCGACTGATCAGGGTGACTACCGCCGTCGAGCTTAAAGGGTGGCGCGGAAAGCTGTACTTCGGCGTCGTGCGGCCGGTTCACCCGCTGGTGGTGGACACGATGCTGCGGGCGGCCACCCGCAAGAAGGCTAGTTCTGGTTGAGCTCCGCGGAGATCGCCAGGGCCGCCTCGCGCAACATCGGCACAGCACGGTCGGCAAAGCTCTGGTCCACACGGGTGATGGGCCCGGAAACGGAGATTGCCGTGGGAGTGGGAGCATTGGGCACGGCCATCGCGAAGCAACGGACGCCGAGCTCCTGCTCTTCCTCGTCAATGGAGTAGCCACGTTCGCGGATCAGCTTGAGGTCCGCGAGCAAGGAGTCGATGTCGCCGATGCTCTTGGCCGTGGGGGTGGGCATGCCGGTGCGGGCCACGATGCCGCGGACCACCTCGTCGTCCAACTGGGCGAGGATGGCTTTGCCCACGCCGGTGTCGTGCGTGTGGGCGCGGCGGCCGACCTCGGTAAACATGCGCATGGAGTGCATGGACGGGACCTGGGCCACGTAAATGACCATGTCGGAATCCAGGACGGCCATGTTGGAGGTCTCGCCCAGGCGTTCCACAAGGGTCTTCAGCTGCGGACGGGCCACGGCACCGAGCTGCTTGCTGGCACCTTCGCCGAGCCGGATCAGGCGCGGCCCCAGGGCATAGCGGCGGTTGGGCAGCTGGCGGATGTAGCCGAGTGACACCAGCGTGCGCAGCAGGCGGTGGATGGTGGGCAAGGGCAGGTCCGTGGACGACGAAAGCTCGCTCAGAGTGACGTCGCCACCCGCATCCGTGATCAGTTCCAGCAGTTCAAAGACGCGCTCAACGGACTGCACGCCTCCGGAGGCTTTTTCAGCCATTCCCTTGTCTCCAATGACTCAGATTCCGACAACTCTTATCCGCATCGTGAAAAGAATTGCTTAGAACACCCAAGATACAGCACAGCGGGCAAGTGCGCGACGAGACGCAAGATGACCGAGTAGGGGGTTGTGTTTCCACTTGGTAGATAATAATATCCATAATACGAAAACATTTAGTTTGGAACGGCGGCCCGGGAACGGGCCCAACAGGAGGAATTTCAATGGCGAATCCGAGCCCCGGAAACTCGATCACCCTGCGCGTCGCCGCACCGTCCAGCTTCACCGCTACGAGCGAACTGGCAGCAGCTGTCGGCGCAGCCGGTGCCGCAATCACCGCGCTGGACGTCACGGAATCCCACCACGAGACGATCGTCGTGGACGTCACTTGCAACACCACTGATGACGACCACGCTGCACGCGTCAAAGATGCCCTGAACGCCCTCGACGGCGTGACCGTCCAGCACGTCTCGGACCGCACCTTCCTCATGCACCTCGGCGGCAAGCTCGAGGTGGTCCCCAAAGTAGCCCTGCGCAACCGTGACGATCTGTCACGCGCCTACACTCCCGGCGTCGCACGTGTTTGCCTGGCCATTGCAGAAGACCCGGCCGCTGCCCGCAACCTCACAGTCAAGCGAAACACCATCGCCGTCCTCACCGACGGCTCCGCCGTCCTGGGCCTGGGCAACATCGGCCCCGCAGCTGCACTGCCCGTCATGGAAGGCAAGGCCGCCCTCTTCAAGCAGTTCGCCAACGTTGACGCCTGGCCGGTCTGCCTGGACACGCAGGACACCGAAGAAATCATCATGATCGCCAAGGCCATGGCCCCCGTCTACGGTGGCATCAACCTCGAAGACATCGCCGCGCCGCGTTGCTTCGAGATCGAGAACCGCCTTCGCGAAGAACTCGACATCCCGGTCTTCCACGATGACCAGCACGGCACCGCGATCGTCACTCTGGCGGCCCTGGTCAACGCCCTGCGCGTGGTGGACAAGAAACTGTCCGAGGTCAAGATCGTGGTCTCGGGTGTCGGCGCTGCCGGCTCCGCCATCATCCAGCTCCTCAAGGCCCAGGGCGCGCAGCACATCATCGCAGCCGGCCGCTCCGGCGCCATCCACTCCGGCGAGAAGTACGACGACGAGCACCGCAGCTGGATTGCCTCGAACACCAACGAAGAAGGCTTCTCCGGAACCCTGCATGACGCCCTCAAGGGAGCAGACGTCTTCATCGGCGTCTCCGCCCCGCACGTGATCGGCGAAGAGCAGGTTGCATCCATGGCCGAGAACGCGATCGTGTTCGCCATGGCCAACCCCACGCCGGAAATCGACCCTGTCATCGCATCCAAGCACGCGGCCGTTGTCGCCACGGGTCGCAGCGACTTCCCGAACCAGATCAACAACGTATTGGCCTTCCCCGGCTTCTTCCGGGGCCTGCTGGACGCCGGAGCATCGGACATCACGCCGAACATGCTGGTGGCCGCTGCGGAAGCAATTGCCAACCGGGTGGCTGACGATGAGCTCAACGCGAGTTACATTATCCCCAGCGTCTTCGATCCCCATGTTGCCGCCGATGTGGCCAGTGCCGTAGCAGCTGCTGCGCACGCCAACGCCGCCAGCGCACTCTAGAAAAGGACACCGCCAAATGGCTATCACAGTCACTGATCCCCGGCCGATCGATCGCGCCGAGGAAATCCTCACCCCCAAGGCACTGACCTTCATCGAGGAACTGCACAAGCGCTTCGCCGGCACCCGCAACGAACTCCTTGAGGCACGCAAGGTCAAGCGCCAGCAGGTTGCCGACACCAGCCGCCTGGACTTCCTCCCGGAGACCCAGGAAATCCGCGACGGCGACTGGAAGGTCGCCGAGGCACCGGCAGCTTTGCAGGACCGCCGCGTTGAAATGACCGGCCCGGCGACCCCGGCCAAGATGGCCATCAACGCGCTCAATTCCGGCGCCAAGGTCTGGCTCGCCGACCTCGAAGACGCCAGCACTCCCACTTGGCCCAACGTCATTGACGCCATCCTCAACCTCCGCGACGCTGCCCAGGGCACCCTGAGCTACACCTCGCCGGAAGGCAAGGAGTACCGTCTCCGCACAGACGCTCCTTTGGCTGTTGTTGTTGCCCGTCCGCGCGGTTGGCACATGGAAGAGAACCACCTGCTGATCGACGGCGAACCTGCGGTGGGCGCGCTGGTGGACTTTGGTTTGCACTTCTTCCACATCGCCAAGCAGCTGCTCCTGAATGGCCATGGCCCGTACTACTACCTGCCCAAGATGGAGAGCCACCTGGAGGCCCGCCTCTGGAACGACGTCTTCGTCTTCGCCCAGGACTTCCTCGGCATTCCGCAGGGCAGCATCCGCGCCACCGTCCTCATCGAGACCATCCCGGCCGCGTTTGAAATGGACGAGATCCTTTACGAGCTGCGCGATCACGCCTCGGGCCTGAACGCCGGCCGTTGGGACTACCTGTTCAGCATCATCAAGTACTTCCGTGATGCCGGCGAAGAGTTCGTCCTCCCGGACCGCGCCACCGTTGCCATGACGGCTCCGTTCATGCGCGCCTACACCGAGCTCCTGGTCAAAACCTGCCACAAGCGCGGCGCCTTCGCCATGGGTGGCATGGCCGCCGTCATCCCGAACCGGAAGCAGCCCGACGTCACCGCTGCGGCCTTCGACAAGGTCCGTGCCGACAAGACGCGTGAGGCAAACGATGGCTTCGACGGCTCCTGGGTTGCGCACCCGGACCTCGTTTCCACGTGCCGCGAGGTGTTCGATTCGGTCCTCGGTGACCCCGCCAACGGTGGAAAGCCCAACCAGCTGGACAAGCAGCGCCCCGAGGTGAACGTCACAGCCGAGCAGCTGATCGACGTCGCCTCTGCCGGCGGCACCGTCACGGAAGCCGGACTGCGGCTGAACCTGTACGTCGCCGTCGCCTACACGGGTGTCTGGATCTCCGGCAGCGGTGCGGTTGCCATCCACAACCTCATGGAAGATGCCGCGACCGCGGAGATCTCCCGCTCGCAGGTGTGGCAGCAGATCCGCAACAAGTCCGTCCTGGCGGACACGGGCAACACCGTGACCCGCGAACTCGTCACCCGCATCCTCGGCGAAGAGACCGAGCGCCTGCGGATCGAGTTCGGTGACGAGAACTTCAAGGCATACTACGAGCCGGCCTCCAAGCTGATCGAGGACATCTGCCTGTCAGACGATTACACGGACTTCCTGACAACACCCGCTTACGAACTGGTGGGCTGAGATGGGCTCATTCTCTTCATCCGATCTGGCCCACATCGAGTCCCAGCTGGCCGCGACGGACCAGCTCCTGGACCGCAACTACCCCGGCGACGACGGCTCACGCCAACCCATCCACACCGTCTACGTCCCGGCGGACCGCTTCACACCGTCATTTGCGGCGGAGTGGGGCGCCCAGGCGCTCGCGACGGCGGAAGCTCAGGGTGGCTTGGAAAAGCTCGGTCAGCTGTTGGGCCAGGAGCCTCAGCTGGCTGCCGCTGTTGCGGAGCGTGTGGCGGCGAAGCTCTCCTCCGAGCCGATCGAGGACCTCCGCTTGGACTTCGAAGACGGCTACGGGGACCGCGGCGATGAGGCTGAAGACGCCGACGCCGTTGCTGCCGCCAACGCTGTTGCTGCTGCGGTTGCAGCGGGAACCGCTCCTCCGTTCATCGGCATCCGCTTCAAGTGCTTCGAGGCAGCCACCCGTGCCCGCGGGCTGAAGACGCTGGACTTGTTTGTGTCCACACTGGCTTCGGCCGGTGAGCTCCCTGCAGGACTGATCCTGACCCTGCCTAAAGTCACCACTGTGGCCCAGGTGCAGGCCATGGACTTCGCAGTCTCTCGCCTCGAGGAAGTGCACGGCCTTCCCGCGGGGAGGCTCCGGTTCGAGGTGCAGGTGGAAACGCCGCAGCTCATTCTGGGCGCCGATGGAACGTCCCCCGTGGCGCAGCTCCCCCACGTTGTTCCGGGCCGCATCAGCGCTCTGCACTACGGCACGTACGACTACAGCGCTTCGCTGGGAATCTCCGCGGAATATCAGTCCATGGAGCATCCGGCTGCCGATTTCGCCAAGGAAGTCATGCAGCTCGCCGTCGCCGGAACGGGTATCCGCCTCTCTGACGGTTCCACCAACATCATTCCCGTGGGCGACGCCGTTGAAGACGCCTGGAAGCTTCACGGCCGGCTGGTCCGCCGCTCCCTGGAAAACGGCTACTACCAGGGATGGGACCTCCACGCGGCCCAGCTCCCCAGCCGTTTCTCGGCGTCGTACGCTTTCTACCGCGAGGGTCTGCCTGCCGCAGCCCTCCGCCTCCGGAACTACGTGGAGCGCACCGAAGGCGGCGTCATGGACGAGCCCGCCACCGCCCGCGCCCTCGCTGGTTTCGTCCTTCGCGGCGTCCAGTGCGGCGCAGTGGGGACCGACGAGGTCAAGGCGCTTGCCGGCGTCGAACTTTCACAGCTGACCGCACTGGCGCACCCGCGGCTCGCCCAACCAACGTCCCACTGATAAGGAGCATTCCCATGGGTAAGTACTACTACCCCCAGGGCGGCCTGCCGCCGCAGACCCACCTCACCACGGAACGGGCGATCGTCACGGAGGCCTACACCGTGATCCCCAAGGGCGTGATGACGGACATCGTCACCAGCAACCTGCCTGGATTTTCCAACACGCGCTCCTGGATCATCGCCCGTCCGATCTCCGGCTTCGCCACCACGTTTTCCCAGTTGATCGTTGAGATCGCTCCGGGCGGCGGGGCTCCTAAGGCCGAGTTTGAATCCGGTGTTGAAGGCGTCATCTTCGTCACCAAGGGCCGGGTCAACCTGACTCTCGACGGCGAACTGCACCACCTCGAGGAGGGCGGTTACGCCTACCTCGCGGCCGGTTCCGAGTGGGGCCTGGAGAACGTCTCGGACGACATCGTCTCCTTCCACTGGATCCGCAAGGCCTACGAGCGCCTTGAGGGCTTCGAGGCCAAGTCCTTCGTGACCAACGAGAAGGACGTGGAGCCCACCTCCATGCCGGACACCAACGACGTCTGGAAGACCACCCGCTTCACGGACTCCAGCGACCTCGCCCACGACATGCAGGTCAACATCGTCACCTTCCAACCCGGCGGCGTGATCCCCTTCCCGGAGACCCACGTCATGGAGCACGGCCTGTACGTCCTGGAGGGCAAGGCCATGTACCTGCTCAACAACGACTGGGTGGAAGTGGAAGCCGGCGACTTCATGTGGCTCCGCGCATTCTGCCCGCAAGCCTGCTACGCCGGAGGTCCGGGCGAGTTCCGCTACCTGCTGTACAAGGACATGAACCGCCAGGTGAAGCTCACCTGATTTGCGCCGAGATCGCCGGAAAGCTACCAGTTCGCTGGGAGCTTTCCGGCGATCTTGCGTTTCTCCGGCGAACTCAGCGACGCCGGCCGGTGGCGAAGCCAGCCCAGAACGCGAGCACCAGCAGGCCGGTCACGGCGAGAGTGAGCCCATTTCGCACACCCGCGCCAACGTACGTCAGTCCGTCTCCAGCGAATGTTTGGTTACTCAGGGGCGCGTAAGCAAACCAGCCCATGGTCTCGTTCAGGCCATTCCATGCCAGGACGCATCCCACGATCACCGCGATCAGGCCAAGCAAAGGCACGACGGCGGCAAGGACTCTGCGCGCAGGCTGCGGTGTGTTGCGTTCCCCAAGTTTGCTGTGTTCCCCCATGCGGGCGAGTCTAGCGTGAGCTCGCGCACCCAAGTAAGTCGCAGTTAAGCGCGTTTTGAGCTCTCAAAACGCGCGCTGCTGCGACCTAGTTGGGTTTTGGTTTGCCCGGGGCGCCGGAGATTCTGTACGACTCCTGGAGCAGTTCGTCGAGCTCCTCTGCGTCGATGTTCTCCAGCCGGACCAGCAGCAATTTCGGTGATCGTTCGTGATGAGGAGTCCAGAAGAAGGCGTCCGGCTCCATCGCTGCCAGGGCTTCGCGTTCATCCGTTTTGACCGTGACAACTCCGTCTTCCCAGATCCGGGCCATGAGAGTCTTGCCAAACCAGGCAGCGTGGCCCCAACTTGGGCGTTCGGTGACGCCGGGCATGGCAAGACAGATACGCCTGACGTCCTCTTCGGTGGCCATGGTTCACTGTGACACCGGCATCCGGGACACAGCAAGGAAGACGCGGACTCTCGCAGACTAGGCTAGGCACATGTTGACCATCGGCAGCACCGTTCTCGGCGTCAATGACATCGCCCGCGCCACTGCGTTTTGGCACGCTGCCCTCGGCTACGTTCCACGTGAGCCTGGCGATGACACCTGGGTGATCCTCGTTCCGTCCGCCGGTCCAGGCCCCCAGCTCGCTTTGCAGCTGAGTGAAACGCCCTTACAGGAGCATCCACGTACTCATCTGGACCTCTATGCGGACGACCAGGCTGCCGAGGTAGAACGGCTGATCTCCCTCGGCGCTCAACGCGTCGACTGGGACCTGTATCCGGAGAATCCGGATTTCGTGGTCCTCGCGGACCCCGACGGTAACCGCTTCTGCGTTATCGACAAAAGTCCGCGGTAGCGCCGTCGTCGACTCCTTCGGTGGGGTCTCAAGTCGCCGGAAACGCGCACGGTCGGCCGGAATGCTGCCAAGCCGCCGGAGGGCTCCGGCGATCCGGCACGCTTCCCACGAAGTCGCGGTCCCGGCCTTGGGTAGAGTGCCATGCATGGACGACAAAGCGACATTGCTCGGCTATTTGCGCCTTCGTCGGGCGGACCTGCTCGGGAAGCTTGATGGCTTGGGTGAATACGATGCCCGAAGGCCCATGACACCCACGGGTACCAATCTCCTGGGGCTCGTGAAACACGTGGCGAGCGTGGAGCTGGGGTATTTCGGCGAGACCTTCGGGCGTCCGAGCGGGCGGGAATTGCCCTGGCTCGCTGATGACGCAGAACCGGATTCCGATATGTGGGTCCCCGTCTCGGAGAGCCGAGCAGAAATCCTGGAGTTGCACCACTTCTCGGCAGCACACAGCGATGCCACCATCCAAGCCCTCCCGTTGGATGCTCCGGGCGTTGTGCCTTGGTGGTCCGAAGAAAAGCGGAATGTGACCCTCCACCAGATCATGGTCCACATGTGTGTGGAAACCGCGCGGCATGCCGGGCACGCGGACATCATCCGCGAACTGATTGACGGCTCGGCCGGGCAGAGACCGGGGGATCCCAACATGCCTGCCCGCAATTCCGAGGAATGGGCAGCACACCGGTTCCGCATCGAAGAAGCAGCATTGGAGGCAGACCTCCGGCACTGAAAACCTTCACAGCCCACACATAAGTGGAGCAAACCTCCGGCGTAGGCCCGGTCCGTAGAAATGAGGCATGACTCCTCAACAGACCGAAACCCGTAAGGGCAGCCGGACCCGGCGCGCCGTCGTCTCCGCCGTCCTGGCGGTCACTCTCTCTGCCGGGGGCGCCACGGCCTGGGCATTGGACCGTTTCGTCATTCCCCACGCCCAAATCACCAACGTCTCGGAATATGAAGCGAGCCAGGCGGGCACAGCAGATACAGGCACGACGCCGGACACCACCTCCGCTGATTCGTCGGCGAGCGCCGTGGTCACCGATACGTCGTACTCGTCCGGCGACACCGGCGTCACCATTTCCACGGTGTCCACCGGCAGCGGCGACAACACCGTCACTTACTACGTGGCCGACGTCGTGCTTGATGACGCGACGACGCTGAAGTCTGCCTTTGCGGAAGATACCTACGGCGAAAACATCACGGAGACCACATCCGCGATCGCCCAGGATCACAATGCTATTTTCGCCATCAACGGCGACTACTACGGTTTCCGGGACACGGGCATCGTGATTCGGAACGGTGTGGTGTACCGGGATGACGGCGCGCGCCAAGGGCTGGCCTTCTACAAGGACGGCACCGTCAAGGTGTACGACGAGACCACAACTTCCGCTGACCAGCTCCTCGCGGACGGTGTGTGGAACACGCTCTCGTTTGGGCCTTCGTTGCTGGACAATGGCGACGTCGCCTCGGGCATCGAGGACGTTGAAGTTGATACGAACTTCGGCAACCACTCCATCCAAGGCCAGCAACCGCGCACGGCGGTGGGAGTCATCGACCAGAACCATCT
This sequence comes from Arthrobacter sp. 21a14, assembly GCA_050627125.1. Classification (GTDB taxonomy): domain Bacteria; phylum Actinomycetota; class Actinomycetes; order Actinomycetales; family Micrococcaceae; genus Arthrobacter. The sequence goes on from CP192487.1 coordinate 5,075,766, forward strand.
CGTGTTTGTGGTGGTGGATGGTCGCAGCGCGGGCTATTCCGCCGGCGTCACCATGACGGGTCTCGCACAGATCATGAAGGACCTGGGCGCCAGCACGGCGTACAACATCGACGGCGGCGGCTCCTCCCACATGTACTTCAACGGCGGGCTGGTGAACAATCCGCTCGGCGACAACAAAGAGCGCGGCACCTCCGACATCCTCTACATCGCCCAGTCGTCATGATTGTCCTGATCCCGGCCTACGAGCCGGACCACCAGCTCATTAAGCTCATCCGCACTATTCAGGAGGCCGATCCCTGGCCGACGATCGTGGTGGTCGATGACGGCTCAGGACCGGACTTCCACGACGTGTTCGACGACGCCACCCGGCTTGGGTGCCACGTGCTCAGCTACGCCGTAAACGCCGGCAAAGGGCACGCCCTCAAAAGCGGATTCGCTTTCATTGCGGCCGAATTCCCTGGCCACGACGTGGTGTGTGCGGACAGCGATGGCCAACATGGCGTCGCGGACATCCTCGCCGTTGCGGACAGGGTGCGCGGAGTTACGGCCACCATGGTTCTGGGATGCCGGAACTTCTCAAGCGACGTCCCGGCACGCAGTAAGTTCGGCAATGCAGTAACGCGCTGGTTGTTCCGGCTCGCCACAGGGCAAGGTATCCGTGACACACAAACGGGCTTGCGTGGCTACCGGGCGGACATGCTCCCTTGGTTGCTGACAGTCCACGGCCAACGCTACGAGTACGAGCTGAACCTGTTGCTGGAGGCCAAGCAGGCCGGCTACGGCATTGACTCCGTGGAGATCGCCACGGTGTACCTGGACCACAACTCGGGCTCGCATTTCAGGCCTGTGGCCGATTCCATCAGAATCTACGCGCCGCTGTTGAAGTTCCTGGGTTCGTCCTTCTCCGCATTCCTGGTGGATACGGCAGCCTTCCTGGTCCTCAGCGCGCTCACGGATTCGCTCCTTATGGCGGTGGTCGGAGCCAGGGTGATCAGTTCAGCTGTGAACTTCCTGGTGAACCGACGGCTGGTCTTCGATCACGGCACGGAAAAATCACTGCGTTTCGCCGCAGCAGGATATATGGCTCTCGTTGTCATCTTGCTGGCCGCCAACTACTCGATCATGTTGGCCCTCACTTCGGTTGCGGTTCCGGATTTGGTGGCCAAGCTCGTCACAGAGATGGCTCTGCTAGGCGTGAGCTATGCGGTGCAGCAGCGTTTCCTCTTCGCCCGCAAGGTCGATGTTCCCTTGGCCGGAACAACTTTGGCCGGCACAACCTTGGCTGGCACAACCTTGGCTGGCACAACGGAACCGGCCGACGTTGAAACACATATCCCGGCCTTGGTCCCGGCACAGTTTCAGCACAGCGGGACCGGGAATCGTGGACACCAGTCAACCAACAGATTCGGGAGAATCCGATGAACACCATCATCCTTATAGCAGCGGACCTCGCCGCCATCGCTGTCCTCACGTTCGCCCTCTACCTCCGCCGGCACCGGCGTCGTGACCTTGTAGTTTCCTACTTGGGCATGAATGTTGGGGTCCTGGCAGTTGCGACGGCGTTGTCCGGTTCAGCGGCCGGGATCGGGCTTGGCTTGGGGCTGTTCGGTGTTCTGTCGATCATCCGCCTGCGTTCCACGGAACTCTCGCAGCACGAGGTGGCCTACTACTTCTCGGCGCTGGCTCTGGGGCTGATTGCCGGCATCGGCGTAGAACCGCTCTGGCTGACGTTGTCCCTCATGGGCATGGTCCTCCTGGTCATGTTCATCGGTGACAACCCCAAGGTCCTCCCCGGGTACCGGCACCAGACCGTGGTTCTGGACCGGGCCATCAACAACGAACGCGAACTCCACGCCCGGCTCGAGGAAGTCCTTGATGGCACGGTCCACTCGGCCACCATCCAGGAGCTGGATCTGGTCAACGACAAAACGATCGTGGATGTCCGGTATGCCGTAAGGTCCGCCGGGGTGCGTCAAACCCAGGCTGTTTCACAGGACCAGGCTGATTCGCAACGTCAGGTCGGCTTCGACGAGCCTGCAGGCGCACTCACGCCGGCGCCCCAAGAACTGTACGCAAACCAGGAACTGCCGCCCGCATCCCAAGCCCACTCACAGCCGTCCGTGCCCACTTCGGCGGGTGTCGCATGAGGCACCTCAACGCCGACGCGATCATTCCGCAGCTCAGCCACCTGCCCGCCGTCGGGCTTGAAGAACTCACCACCGAAGCCGCGCTGCTAACCCGCGTGGACCGTAAGTATCTGGTGCCGACCGCAACTGCCCGGCGGATCCTGTCGACGTTCACCACGGAGGCCAGGGTCCTGGAAATGGACGGAAACCGCCGCTTCGCCTACGACTCTGTCTACTTCGACACCCCTGACCTGGACAGCTACATGCTTGCTGCGCATGGTCGTCGCCGCCGGTTCAAGATCCGCACCCGGACCTATCTCGACACCGCTCTGAGCTTCCTGGAGGTCAAGACCGAAGGTGCCCGTGAGGCCACCGTCAAGGAGCGCATCCCTTACGAGCTGTGCGACCGCGACCGGCTCACCGAGGAAGGCTTGGCGTACGTAAACGAGACGCTGATGACCGCGATCGGGGACGTCAGTTTCGGCCCGCTGGGGGCCGTTCTCTCCACCCGCTACCACCGCAGCACGCTTTTCCTCCCCGAATCCGGCAGCCGCGCGACGATCGATTCCGACGTCACGTGGCAGCGACCCGACGGGCAGCCCTGGGTCCTGGACGGAGCCGTCGTGGTTGAGACAAAGTCCGGCTCGACCCCCGGCCCACTGGATAAGCATCTGTGGAGGAACGGTGTGCGCCCCTGCCGCATCTCCAAGTTCGCCACCGGCATGGCGGCCCTCCACCCGGAGCTTCCCGCCAACCGCTGGAACCAAACCCTCCGACGCCGGATGCCGCTGCGTCCCGGCACGATCAACTGACCCACAGACTTCATCTCTCCTAAGGAATCCACCATGCGCTCCTTCCGCACTTACCTTTCCGTTGCTGCCGTCGCCCTGGCGGTATCACTGGCTGGCTGTTCAAGCGCCGCCACCAGCACCACGTCATCCGGCACCTCGTCATCCAGCACAGCCGGGTCCACCACCGACTCTGCCCAGACCGTCACCGCTGCCACCATCGAGGCGGATACCCATTACGACAGCGACGACCTCACGTGGGACCCTGCGTCTGAAGTGGCAGTCAGCCTGGCCGACGGCGGCAGCAAAGTGACGTCGTCGGCCGCCACTGGTGTGGCGGTGGACGGCAATACTGTCACCATCAGCGCAGCCGGAACCTACCGCCTGAGCGGTTCGCTGACCGACGGCCAGATCGTGGTAGCCGCCGGCGATTCCGACACTGTCCGGATCATCCTGGACGGCGTTGAACTGGGAAATTCGACAGGTTCGCCGTTCGTGGTCAAGAGCGCGGACGAAGCGATCGTCTACTTGGAAGACGGCAGTTCGAACACGTTGACCGACGCCACTACCTATGCCGACCAAGGCGAGGACGCACCCAACGCGGCACTTTTCTCAATGGCAGACCTGACCGTCGCCGGGCCGGGTTCCTTGAGCGTCGACGGAAAGTACAACGACGGCATCGTCTCCAAGGACGGCCTGGTCATGGCCTCCGGCAAAGTCACGGTGGAAGCCAAGGACGATGGCATCCGGGGCAAGGACTACACCGTGCTGCTGGACGGCGCCTACCAAGTGACTGCCGGCGGAGACGGCGTGAAAGCAGACAACGAAACAGATGCAAACCGCGGCTGGCTGTTGGTCAGCGGGGGCTCCTTGACGATCATCGCAGGTGACGACGGCGTCAAAGCCTTCAACACACTCTCCATCACGGGCGGAACAGTCAATGTGGCCGAGTCGGAGGAAGGCCTGGAGGCCCAACACATCGCTGTCTCGGGTGGCAACGTCACCGTCACGTCCAACGACGACGGCGTGAACGCCTCGGGCGGGTCCTCCAGCTCTGCGGATGCTGGCGCGGGCGCCGGGCCAGGCGACATGGGAGGTGGCATGGGCGGCGGCATGGGCGGCGGCGAAACCGTGGGCGACTACACCGTTGACGTGTCCGGTGGCACCCTGACCATCAACTCCCAAGGAGACGGCTTGGACTCCAACGGAAACGCGACCCTTTCAGGGGGAACCGTGGTGGTCAATGGGCCCACGAACGATGGCAATGGAGCGCTTGACGTCAACGGTGAATTGACCGTCACGGGTGGAACCGTGGCGGCGGCGGGCAGTGCAGGCATGGCAGTAACTCCAGGGACGTCGTCCACCCAGTCCGGCGTACAGGTAACCTTCAACTCCTCCGTAGCTGCCGGCACACCGGTGCACATCGTGGACTCGTCGGGGACTGTGGTGGCTTCCTTCGTGACAACCAAGACCATTGCCTCCCTGGTGTTCTCCTCGTCCGCAATCAGCGAGGGCCAGACTTACACGGTTTACACAGGAGGTAACGCCGACGGGAAGGCTGGTCTGACGACAGGCTCAATCGATGGAGCGAACAAGCAGGGGACGGTGACGGCCGGCCAGTACACGCAAGCACAGGGTCCGGGTGGGGGCGGGCGCCGCTAAGGTTCCTCTGGCACCACTCCAGGCGCGGGTCCGAAAAGCTGCTCAGCACGTCCCGATGGCATACTACTTTGCCGTCGAGGCGTGCTTTGTCGTTTCCAGGTTGGTGAGGTCGGGCGGGGTTTGACCCGTGGCTTCCTGACCTTCTTCGCAGCCGAAGTTGCCGGAAAACAACCTAGTTCAGTTGTAATCATGAGCCTTGAGCGGCAATAGTGGTTGCGAAGCCGCACACTCCCAGCTCCTCCATGAGCATTCGGTCACATTTTGTTTACGCGCGAACCATGGCCTTTTGGTATCCCAAAGCGTAATCTACATCACATTCCTTCATGTGATATTCGCATTCCGCATGACGGAACCATTCGGGTGGCAATGAATGAACCTTCAGAGCTCAGTAAGGAGCGCACTGTGGAAAAAGACCTTGCCCAGGAGGCTGCAACACCGCGGACCGGATCCCTGGCGAAACAAATTGAAGGCGCGTACCAGCGGATCGGAGTGACTGGCGCGCACCGCCAGATCGTCTTCATGATCCTGCTGGGAGTGTTCTTCGACGCCCTCGAGCAAAACGCCGTGGGTATCACCGGACCCATCCTGCGCCAGTCGTGGGGACTTGGGCCACCGAAATCGGCCTGCTGAACACAATGACGTTTACGGCAACCGCGCTCGGACGGCTGGCGACGGGCCTGATCGTCGATAAATACGGCCGACGGCACATGCTGGTCATCAACCTCATCATCTTCGCTGGCGGTTCCTTGCTCTGCGCCGTTGCCCCCAACTACCCCATCCTGGCCGCTGGCCGGTTCGTGGTGGGCTTTGGCCTGGGCGGCGAAATCGCGGTGGCGGTGATCATGATGGCGGAGTTCTTCGCCGCGAAACACCGCGGGACCGCCGTCGGACTCATCAACGTCACGGCGGCCGGCTTGGGCAACATGCTCGCACCGGCTTTCGGCATCCTTGTCTTCACGCTCTTCGATGGTCCGGACAAGTGGCGCTGGGTATTCGGCTTGCTGTTCATCCCCGCCCTATTGGTGATGTTCTTCCGACGCTTCGTCCCCGAAACGCCCCGTTTCCTGGCATCCCAGGGCAAGATTGACGAAGCAAACATGGTGATCACCCGGCTGGCCCGCAACAAGCTCTCCGGACGCATAAATGATCCCGAAACGTACATCACTGCAGTGCCTGACCCCGTGGTGGCCACGTCATCCGGGCATTGGAAGGACGCGCTGCGCGGCAAACTCCTCAAGCGGACTGTCCTGCTGTGCATCGCCGTCTGCATGTCCTACGCCGCCCAGATTTCGATGCTGACACTCATGCCCACCATCCTGGTTTCCCGTGGATATGCCGTGAACACCAGCCTCTGGTTCACCCTCATCATGCAGTCGGGCTCGTTGCTAGGCGCGGCCACCGCTGCATATCTGGCAAGCCGTTTGCCACGCAAAAAGGTACTCACGGCCGCTGCCATCCTCGGTTGCCTTTCAGGACTGTCCATGGCCTTTCTCGCCAACGACATCGTGCTGGTGGTGATCTTCGGCGTCCTCTTCAACTTCTCCGTCATCATCCTGAACACCACCATTTGGCTGTTCGCCCCGGAGCTCTACCCCACCCGCACCCGAGGCTTCGGAACGTCGATCATCCTCGCTGCGGGCTCGTTGTCCGGTGGCCTGTTCCCGCTCATCTCCGGAGCAGTCTTTGACTCAGCGGGTCTGCCAGGCATGTTCACCACACTGGCCGTGCTCTTCTGCATCCTCGCAATCGTGGTTCAATTCCCGCCCGAAACCTTCGGCAAGCCGCTTGAAGAAGATACAGAGCCCGGCAACGACGAGCAGGCGGCAATTTATGGGCACTGATACCCCACGCCCCGCAACCCGGATCGTCCTCCTGGTAAACCCGAACACCAGCAGCAGCACTACAGCCATGATGGTGGACCTCGCCAAGGAGACCCTGGAACCTCACGGCCTCCAGGTAGTCGGCATCACCGCACCAGCCGGGCCATCCATGATTGTGGATCCCGTCTCGCTGGCTGAGTCGGAGGTACACGTCGCCGAGGCCGTGCACGGGTATCTTTCAGGGCCCGACGGCGGCAGGGTCGCCGGCGTAATTGTTGGCGCCATCGGTGATCCGGGCCGCGCGCAACTGGCCGGGGAACTGAACATCCCGGTGATCGGCATCGGTCAAGGCTCCGTGCACGCCGCGGCCCGCACCCAGGATGGCAAGCTGCGACCTTTTGGGATGGCGACCAGTACTCCATTGTTGGTGGACGCACTGGGCAAGCTCGTGGCGGCCCATGGACTTTCGGAGCACTTCGCAGGTGTTCGATTGACGAAGTCCGAGCCATTGGCCCTCGCTGCCGATCCGGAAAGGCAATTCCAGGAATTGGCCGAGGCAGTCAAGACTGCTACTGAAACTGACGGCGCTCAGGCGGTCATCATTGCGGGCGGACCACTGAGTGCCACTGCCCGGCGCCTTGCCGAAACGACCGCCGTCGAGATTATCCAACCAATCCCCAGTGCCTGCCGGCTGCTGCTCGATGAGCTGCCACAGGAAAGTTAGACCTCACCAACAGGGCCCGACGGCGGTACGCAAGTACCGTCGTCGGGCACGCCCATGAGGTGGGCCCACTCCGCAAGGGCGCCCCGCAAACTTGATGCGAAATTGAGCCAAACAAACAGAGTCCTTGATTTTGGCGCGCCACGCTGGAAGCAGACGAAGCACCGATCCAAACGGGTTTCGGCGACGAATAACCAGCAAGAATCACAATGATGTGGGGGAACCAATGGAACAGGCAGCAGCGCTAACCGAGGTGATCGCCGTCAAGGGCATCATCCAGGACCAACACCCCGTGGATTTCCACGCACTGGGTGTCGCAGGATGCATCGACAGGCTTGCTGCGCCGCTTCGACGCTCCGGCGTGACCGTCCACTGGAGCACACCCCATCACGGCATCGAAATCTCGTCCGCATCCGCCGCGCTGCTGTACCACGTAGCCCAGGAGACTTTCAGCAACACCCTGAACTACGCCGACGCCAGCGAACTGACCATCCGCCTCAACGCCGTTTACCACGGAATCCAACTGACGATCATGGACAACGGCAAGGGTTTCGTAATCCATGCCGCCCCCAGCGGTCGCCGTCACGGCTTCGGTCTGCTGCTCATGTCCATTGCCGTACACGACGCCGGTGGCACCGTTGAGATCGACTCCGGGCTTGGACAGGGCACCAGTGTGAGGGTCACACTGCCACTGGATTGAGTCCAATTTGCGACCTTTTTGGGCGCCCAAACCATGGATTGGCAGCGTCCCCAGACGTATTCTGTAGCTACTTTTCAGCCTGACATCTCGACGGAATGGCACGAAATGGCGCGGAACAAGGGTCCACGGTTAGGTCTGGGCAAGGTCCTTCTGAGGATCTTCGGGTTTTTCTTCGTGAGCGCCCTCTGCGGGGTGCTGATCTGCGGTTTCATGGTGCCAGTGGTTCAGTTCACCAGCACCACTGTGGGCGGTTCCATCGGTTTTTACGAAAGCCTGCCCAGCCAACTCGACGTTGATTCGCCGTCCCTTTCCAGCACCGTAGTTAGTGCGGACGGCCAGCACATCGCCACGTTTTATGCAGAGAACCGGGTGAAGGTACCCCTGGACCAGATGTCCCCCTTCATTCGCCAGGCGATCGTGGCCATCGAAGACAGCCGCTTTTACGAGCATCCCGGAGTAGATGCGCAGGGCATCATCCGTGCGCTGACATCCAACGTGACCAAGGGGACCCGCCAAGGCGCGTCCACCCTGACCCAGCAATACGTCACCAACGTGCTGAACGAATCCCGCCTTTCGAAGGGCCGGCCCGAGGATGTGGTGCTCAGCGGGGATAAGACCATGGGTGACAAGCTCCGTGAGATCAAGCTGGCGCTGGAGCTTGAGAAACGCTTCAGCAAAGACCAGATCCTCGAGGGGTACCTGAACATCGTGTTCTTCAACCGGAACGCGTATGGCATCGAAGCAGCTTCACGATACTTCTTCAGCACGTCGGCGAAGGACCTTACTTTGCCACAGGCCGCGCTCTTGGCGGGACTCGTGAACGGGCCAAGCGTCTATGACCCCACGACCGCGCCGGAATCAGCGTTCAGCCGACGAAACATGGTGCTGGACAGAATGCTGGAACAAGGCAAGATCGCGCAAGTAGATCATGACGCGGCAGTCGCTACCCCAGTCGAGCTGAAAATTACCCCGTCCCTTCAGGGCTGCGCGGGGGCCTCTATCGCCATCTACTTCTGCGATTACGTGTCCCACCTGATCCTGAACAATGAGGCCTACGGCGCAACTGTGGAGGACCGCGAACGGCTCCTCTACCGGGGCGGGCTCACCATCACCACCACGTTGGACAGCCGGTTGCAGGCAGCGGCCCAAGTACAAGTGGATGCCTCAGCCGGCGCCAACCCGGACAAATGGGGCGCCGCCATGACCACCGTGCAGCCGGGCACAGGCAAGATCCTGTCCATGGCCCAAAACACGGTCTTCGTTCCGCAGGACGGAAAGTTCGATACCCAGCTGAACTTCAGCGTGGATGCGAAGGACCAAAACGGCAATGACCTCAACGGTGCAGGCGGGTTCCAACCCGGTTCCACTATGAAGCCCTTCATCTTCGCGGAGTGGCTCAACGAGGGCAAGTCGCCTACTGCCGTGGTGGATGCTTCCCGGCGTGTCTACCCTGTTGGCTTCCCCTGGCGATCCAGTTGCGGCAAGGTGCTGGGTGGCTACAGCACGGCGCAGAAGGCGCAAAACCTCGGCGCGGATGATGACCTGCAGAACAACGACGAGGGCTACTACCGCCCCATGCCCATCAACTACGGCCTCTACAACTCGATCAACACCGCCACATTCGCTACGGCAGCTCAGTTGGATTTCTGCGGCATCCAGAAAATGGTGGACGCGGTTGGTTTGCATAGCGGCCTGGACAACGCCCAGATCAACATGCACCAGATCGGCAACCTCCTTGGCTCCATCGGCGTCGCTCCCGTGATCCTGGCGAGCGCCTTCGCAACGTTCGCCAACGATGGCACCTACTGCAAGCCCATCGCGATCACCGATATCAGCGACTCACAAGGCAGGAAATACCCAGCGCAAACCCCTGAATGCAAGGAGACTGTGAAACCGGCCGTGGCCCGGGGAGTCACAGCTGTGCTGCAGGATGTGCTCAAGCTCGGATCCGGCGTCTACATCGAACCCAAGGTCCAGAACCAGGTCCCGGTGGCGGCCAAGACCGGTACCTCGAACAACAACGGCGCAACCTGGGTAGCTGGCTACACCACCCGGCTCGCCACGGCCTCCTTCTTTGGGGACACGACGGCGGGACAACAGCGGGCAGGACAAAACGTCACCATCAATGGCAAGTTCTACAAGTCACTGGACGGCTACATGATTGCCGGGCCGCAATGGGCCAACTACATGATGCAGGCCACCGCCCTCTATCCGAGCGGCGCCTTCAACCCGCCGCCTCCCCCGCCTTCACCTGGCCCCAGCACATCGCCTGCAGCACCTCGCTGAGTTGTTCTGTGAAGCCCTTCCTTCTGTTGGCCACCCGAGCTGAAGACGCAGCAGCGGATGACGAGTACCAGGCCTACCTCCGGTACTGCGGGCTCCGGGCTGAGGAATTGGTCCGCGTCAGGTTGGAGGCGGCACCACTGCCAGCAGTTGACTTGGCCGATTATTCCGGTGTGATTGTGGGCGGCAGTCCTTACACCTCCAGCGACCCTCTGGAGGAGAAGAGTCACGCCCAGCTTCGCGTCGAAGCTGAACTCTCAGCACTCCTGGATCGCATCGTGGCCGAGGACTTCCCCTTCCTGGGTGCCTGCTACGGCGTCGGAACCCTGGGTGTTCATCAGGGAGCCATCATCGACCGTCGCTATGGCGAACCGGTCGGGGCTACGGAGATCAAACTGACCGCAGACGGGGAGCGCGATCCCCTGCTCAAAGGCCTGTCTCACACTTTCGAAGCATTCGTTGGACATAAGGAAGCCTGCAGCCAACTGCCGGAAAACGCTGTGTTGCTCGCGAGTTCCGCGGCCTGCCCTGTGCACATGTTCCGCATCAAGAAGAATCTCTACGCCACACAGTTCCACCCGGAACTGGATGTCGATGGTCTCATCACCAGGATTAATATCTACAGGAACGCAGGCTATTTTCCGCCGGACGCTGCCGACGAGCTCATCGAAACCGCCAGGCAAGCCTCGGTGACGGAACCCATGCGGGTGCTGGGGAATTTCACGGAACTCTACGCTCGCTAGGGATCTTGCGGGGCTGCGCGCGCCCCAAGAAAGGGGTTTCTGTCAGAGCCTCCCTCGCGCTGCATTGGCTGGGTAGCGTTGTGATTACTCACCCACATGCCCCCAAACATGATTCATCCATGAGGAGCAATCTTTTGAAGCAGGACCCATTGGCGGTCGAAACCCAGATGCACGGGACACCAGAAGAAGCGAAGACCAAGCCAAGCCCAGTGAAAACCCGGGCAGCTAGCAAGATCCCTTGGGGTGGCCTTTTAGTGCTTGCTGCCGCGGGCTTTACGGCTGTCACCACAGAGTTGCTTCCGTCCGGGCTGCTTCCCCAGATCCGCCGGGATCTTGGCGTGGAGGAATCGGCTGTAGGTTCCCTCACCGCAGCATATGCAGCCGTCATCGTTTTCACGGCCCTTCCCTTGTCCCGACTCCTGGGCGGCCGCATCCCGCGGAAGACCCTGTTGATCGGGACGGTGCTTGCCTTTGCGCTCAGCAACGTCTTGCTGGCCTTGAGCCCGAATCTTGAAGTGGCCATCGTCGCAAGGCTGCTTGGCGGAATTGCCCATGGCATGTTGTGGTCGAGCATGGCGCCGTATGTGGCGCGCATCGTTCCTGCCCACTCGGTGGGCAAGTCCATGGCGGTCGTCTTCAGTGGTACCAGCATCGCGTTGGCTGTCGGGGCTCCGATTGGCACACTCATGGGCACGCTCATGACATGGCGGGTTTCCTTCGTGGTCCTGGCGGGGGTTGGCGTCCTCTTGGCAGTCTTGGCGTTCTGGCTCCTGCCTCCTGCGCACGATCCCGGCACCCACAAGACGCCATCGATCCGGGCAGCGCTCAAGCTACCTGGAGTGATCGCCGTGGCCACCGCTTGGCCACTCTTGTTGCTGGCACACTTCACGCTCTTTACGTATGTTGCACCTTTCCTGCTCGCCTCCGGATTGCCCGAAGCCCTCACTGGCATTTCCCTGTCTGTAGTGGGCATCTCCGGATTGGTCGGGATCTGGATTGCTGGCCTGACCGCGGATTCCCATCCCCGGCGTTCGGTGATTACCGCCGTCGGGCTTCTGTTGCTTGCCTTCGCTCTGCTGCCGCTTCTCGGCGGCACGTGGGTGGGGGTTTTCGCGCTGATGGTTGCTTGGGGCGTTTCCTTCGGGGCGATCGGCATCTACAACCAGGCGGCGATCCTGCGCGCCGGCGGTGAGCACAAGGATGCGGCCAACGGCCTCACGGTAGTGACCATCCAACTCGGTATCGCCGTCGGTGCCGTGTACGGTGCTTTGGCGCTGACCACTGTTGGGGGCCAGTTGGTGCCGCTGGCTGCGGCGCTGCCTACGGCAATTGCCTTGGCGATCATCATCTTCAGCAGGCGTGGCGGATACCCGGCAGGGCCACGCGAAAAATGACCGCACGAGAAGCCCCGGTAACATCCCTGAAACATGCCAGTCACGTGATCTTCACGAACGTGGGGTTTCTGTAACTTACCTGCAACTTAGCTCTTCTGAGTCGGAAACATAGCTCACCGAATATTGATCGGGGGGTAATGAGGGCCGTGCAACACCGGGCCCGTTTCGGACAGGCTTGATCAGAAGGGAACGCAGTGGAGATCTCTGCGCAACACGTCTGGCTGATGTTGTCATCGGCAATGGTGCTTTTCATGACTCCGGGCCTTGGCCTGTTCTATGGCGGCATGACCCGCGCCAAAGCAGCGCTCAACATGATCATGATGAGCTTTATCTCTGCAGGCATTGTGGGCGTCGTATGGGTCCTGTGGGGTTACTCGATGACCACCGGCGACGGTTTCCTGGGCCTGTTCGGCAACCCTTTCGCGCACTTCGGCCTTCAGGACCTCATGGGTTCGCCCGACCTCCTCAAGGTAGTCTTCGCCGCTACCTTCGCCATCATCACCGTGGCACTCATCAGCGGCGCCATCGCCGACCGCGCCAAGTTCAGCGCCTGGGCACTCTTCGTCCCCATCTGGGTCACCGTGGTCTACTGCCCGCTGGCTTATATGATCTGGGGCGGGGGCTTGATGAGCGCAGGTGGAGCCGTCACGCAGATCTTCGGCCAGGTGATCGACTTCGCCGGCGGTGCCGTAGTTGAGGTCAGTTCAGGTACCGCCGCTTTCGTCCTCGCATTGATCGTGGGGAAGCGTCACGGATTCGCCAAGGACCCCAACCACCGCCCCCACAACGTCCCGTTCATCATGATCGGCGCAGCAATCCTCTGGTTCGGGTGGTTTGGCTTCAATGGCGGTGCCGCAACCACTGTTGAGCAGGCAGGCCTGATCTGGGTCAACACCCTGGTGGCTCCGGCCGCGGCGATGCTGAGCTGGTTGGTCACGGAGAAGATCCGCCACGGACACCCGACATCGTTGGGCGCAGCTTCCGGCGTTGTTGCCGGCTTGGTGGCCATCACCCCTTCCTGCGCCAACATCACCCCGCTCGCGGCCCTTGGCCTGGGACTCGTTGCTGGTGCCGCCTGTGCCGTGTTTGTGGACCTGAAGTACAAGTTCGGTTTCGATGATTCCCTTGACGTCGTGGGCGTGCACTTCGGCGCCGGCGTGATCGGCACGATTTCCCTTGGCTTCGTTGCCTTCCCCACGGAAGGCGTAGCCGGTGGCCTCTTTTACGGCGGCGGCGTGCAGCAGCTCGTGGCACAGACAGTTGCCGTACTGCTCACCATCGCCCTTTCGGGCTTGGGCACCCTGCTGATCGGCCGCGCTATTCACAAGACCATCGGTTTCCGAGTAGCCCACGAACACGAAGTCACCGGAGTGGACCTCACCCAGCATGCGGAATCGGCCTACGAGTTTGGCCTCACGGCGCATGGGCACTTCCGCCAGCAGCAGGCGCACCTGTCGTCGCTGATCAAGGGTGGACGCAAAGAGTCGGAGCAGGCGAAGGAAGACAGCTTCGCCTAGCGGCCCCACATTCAGAACAGCAGCCGACGGCGGAACCCAGGTCCCGCCGTCGGCTGCTGTTTGTGCCGTCTCACCCATGTAGGTCGCAGTTGGGTCAGCCGAAGCCGTTCCAGAGCCGCTGCCACCACGTTCGCTTGATTGGTTCCTCCGGCTCCGGCTCAGGTGGAGCCGCAGCCCGCCGCTCGCGCCAACGTTCCAGCTCGGCGTCAACATCCCGCAGCTTGGTGATCACTGGAGGCCCACCCTGAAGTTGGCGTCTGGCCTCAATGACGCGCTTGTTGAAGTCCTCAAGGATGTCGCGGGCTTGCTTCTCCGTGTACTGCTGATCCAGCTTCGCGTCGAGTTCAGCGTCCTCGATCCGTAGGAGAATGGCTGGCGGGCCGATCCCGCTGAGTCGCTCACGCTGGATCAGACCTTTGACCCACCAGTCCGGGTCATACTGCTCCCCCAGGCCCGGGATCGGCTTGCCAGCGTATTTGAGGTTGTCGAATTTGCCTTGGTTCATGGCGTCCCGGATCAAATATTCGACCCGCGCGGCGTCGTCCACCTTCCGGCGTTTCTCCCGCTCTTCCGCCTCGGCCGCCTCAAGCTCTGCGTCTTCCTCGACATTTCCGCCCCACGAGCGGACGGCCCGCAATTCCGCGCCCCGCTCGAGCCTCCGTCTGAAGGCGTTGTTCTCGGCGTTCACGTTTCGCCACCTCCTCGCACGGCAGTCCTCTCCTGCCGGAAATCGTGGTTCCGGCTCCAGTATTCCGCACTTTGCTGGGCCACGGGGAGGGCTGAGCGCTACTCTCGATCCAAATACCCACACAGGAAGGGCCGCGCGTGACTACTGTTTCCAATGCATTCATTCCGGTCTCGGATCCGGGCCGGGCCGCCAAGTGGTATTCGGAACACCTGATGCTTCGGGTTGTCACCGTTTCGGAGTGGTCGGCAGTTCTAACGGGCGACGGCGGTGCCACAGTTACGCTGATGGGTCCGCTCAGCGGGATCGCGGCTGAGCCCGGGCTGGCATGGGCGACCTGCGGTTTCCTGGTGGAGGACCTCACAGGCATGCGGGATAGCTTGCTCAGGAATGGACACGCCGTGTCAGTGGTGGAGGGCGATCCGGACACCTGCCTGTTCTTCACAGTCCGGGACCTCGACGGGAACGTCCTGCTGCTCACGGACAGATAAGCTCCCTCGTTCCAGGAACGCCGCAGCCCGGTGGGTCCAGGAACGCCCCAGCCCCGTAGGTCCACGACCCCCTTTGAAAACCGGACGGCCCCGACACGCCGCAGGTAAACGGCGTGTCGGGGCCAGTGCCATCTCAAAGCAGGTCATGAAGCAACACATGCAAAGCAACGCAGGCTAGTGAACGGCCATGCTCGGATCCAGTTCCTCGATACCCTCTGGAGTAACAAGGACCACCCGGGCCGTGCAAATGTCGTAGAACAAGCCCGTGGCCTGCATTTGCCCGGATACCAAGGCCGGCCCAGTGATTGGGTGCTCTTGGAGCTTCTGGAGCTGGACGGCGACGTTCACCATGCTTAGCTGGTCGAGGCGGCTGTAGCCTTCAGCTTCGGCAGCAAGGGCAACCGGATGACCGTCCAACAGGGAGCGGTAGCTCGGCCGGGCGTGCTCCAGCCAGGCATCGAAGCCCCCACCCAAGGCTGCGGGCGCACCCTCAGCGTCGGCAATAACGGCCTTCATCGCACCACAGTTGGAGTGGCCGCAGATCACGATCGAGTCCACGGACAAGCCCTTGACCGCGAATGCCAGTACCGAGTCGATCGAGGCATCCCGGCCGTCAGGGCACACTACGTTGCCAATATTCCGCAGTGTCAGAAGGTCGCCGGGGCCGCTGCTGGTGATGAGGTTTGGGTTGACCCTCGAGTCGACGCACGCAACAAACAGTGTGTCCGGGTTCTGCCCCTCGGTCAGATCCTGCACCAGCGGGCGAACCTTATCCGCGTAGCGTCGATGGTATTTGTCGATGCCAAGGAGGATCGACCGCAGCGGAAGCTGCCCGCCGTCGTCGTGCGCTTCCTGCTCGGCACTGTCCACAGGCGACGGCTGCCAGGAAGTCCTGGGCGGCAGCGGGAATTCCCGTGGATCCTGACGCTGGGGAGTGTTATCCGCGGCGTCGGTGAAAGCGGTGGTTCCGTGTTCCT
This sequence comes from Arthrobacter sp. 21a14, assembly GCA_050627125.1. Classification (GTDB taxonomy): domain Bacteria; phylum Actinomycetota; class Actinomycetes; order Actinomycetales; family Micrococcaceae; genus Arthrobacter. The sequence goes on from CP192487.1 coordinate 5,091,673, forward strand.
CCAAAACCACCGAGGCGCCGCTGGCGCGGTGTTGCGTCTGCCAGGCGACCAGCGCCTCGCGGAAAGCGTGATCGAGGTAATCGGCGTTGAGTTCAACCACTGCGTCCTGGCCTTCGGGCACGGTGTGCAGGACGCGGTTCAGTCGGGGCAGGGCAAAGAAGCTGCAGGACCCGGCGATCGTGACGCGCCACGGCAGCTGCTCCCCGGCAGGAGCATGGGCATGGATCTGGGCACGGAGTACCCGCCACAACACGCAGAGCGCCGCGAGTGCGAGGCCGATAATGACGCCTTCGAGCAGGTTGAGTACAACAACGCACGCCAGAGTGACCACGTAGACCAGGAGGTCGCCGGTGCGGAGGCTGGTTTTGATGTCGGCGACCTTGATGAGCTTGGCGCCGATGACGAGCAGCAGGCCCGCGAGCACGGACAAGGGAATCAGCTGGATGAGGCCGGCGAACAGTGCCGAGAACACCAGAACCCACACACCGTGCAGGATGGCGGACGCCCGGCTCGCGGCGCCGGCCTCAACGTTGGTGGCGCTGCGGACGATCACCCCCGTCACCGGGAGGCCACCGAGCATTCCCGAGACCATGTTGGCCGAGCCTTGTCCCACGAGTTCGCGGTTGAGGTTGGTGCGCGTGCCTGCGTGCATCTTGTCCACCGCGACCGCGGACAGCAGCGATTCGATGCTTGCGATCAGGGCTACCGTGACGACTGCCATGGCGGCGGCACGCCAGTTGCCGTCGGGCAGACTCGGCAGGGCAACGGCGTCGAACAGCGAACCGCTGAAGCTGATGCGCTCGACGCTGGGCGCAACTGCTGCAGACAAAGCGGTGACAGCGACCACCGCCGCAAGCGGGCCGGGAATCTTCCGCACTGCGGTGGGCAGGTATTTCCAGGCAAGGAGGATGGCCACGACTGCGAGGCCGAGAAGGGCGGAGTGCAGCTCGACATTGGTGATGGCCGCTGGAAGTGCAGTCAGATTTTCGACGGCGGACCCAGCCGCGTGGCCGCCGAGCAGCACATGCAATTGCTGCAGGATGATCGTGATGCCGATGCCGGCCAGCATCGCCTTGACCACGACGGGCGAAACTGCCAGCGCGGCCCTGCCTACGCGGCTGATACCCAGCAACAACTGCACGACGCCGGCGGCCGCGGTAATAGCGCACGTCACCTGCCAGCCGAACTCGGCAACCAGTCCGGCCACGACGACGGTCAGTCCGGCGGCGGGACCGCTCACCTGCAAAGGGGAGCCCCCGAGGCTTCCCGCGACAATGCCTCCCACGGCTGCTGCGATGAGCCCGGCCATGACGGGTGCTCCGGAGGCGGCGGCGATGCCGAGCGAGAGTGGAAGTGCAACGAGGAAGACGACGAGGGATGCCGGGAGGTCGGCGCCGAGGTTGCTGAGGAAGCTGGGTTTGGTTGCTTTGCCCCGGCTTCCGGGCGGGCTGTGGGAGTCCGTGGAGATGGAAGCGGAGTCGTTTAGTTGCGGCACTGGAATTTCCTAAGGTTCGGGAACACTGACTTCTCCAGCGTAGGAATGTTGTCACGTGCAATGACAAGACGATGTGATCCTTGTGACAAAAGTTGTGAACAGGCAGCGTCATGTGGCGACCAACGGGAACTTTTGCCGGGGTGCGGGGCGTTGGGGCACCTCGCCGGTATCCGGGAGCTTATGAGGCCCACTGCGGCTGGCTGCGGAGCGCCCGCTGGCGTATCCTACGCATGGAAAACAATGGCTGAATGTGGGGATCAGACAGTGCGAGCATTGCCTTTATTTGCCAAACGAGCCTTCGTCACAGCACTCGCAGCAGCCATGACCGCAACAATCCTGATGGGCGGTACTGTCCCTCAGGCCAAGGCAGACATCGTCACGCACTACTTCGAGACTGGCCGCGATTTCACCGGCTTGGCTGTTAACGCGACGACAAACCAGGCTTACGTGCTGAACGATGCACACGAAAACATCACCGTTCACGATGGGTCTGAGCACAGAACTGAACTGGTGGGGGTTCCTGGGCGGCCGTTGGCAATGACACTCAACGCAACGACGAACACCGTCTATGTGTCCACCATTTTGGGTTTCTTTGCCATGGATGGATTCACAAAAGCCATATCGCCCCGCAAGGGCGACGGAGGCGTAGCCCTTGCCGCCAACGAACGAACCAACAGGATTTACACCCAACAGGACGGCACGATCACCGAACACGACGTCGCCACTAATACTGCCCGCACCATTGAGACCGGCTTGTATGCTACGAAATTGGCCGTCAACGCTCTAACCAACAAGGTCTATTCACCCGGGGTCGACGGCACCATCTCCGTTATTGACGGAAACACGCATTCGGTGAGTACCGTCCAGGCTGGCATGGATATCGGCGCGATTGCCATCAACGAGAAGACCAACAAGGTCTACGTAACCAACCCCGGCAGCAACACAATTAGCGTCATGGACGGCACCACTCATGCCGTTAAGACAATTCAGGTGGGCAGTGATCCTCAGAGCCTGGTGGTCAACAGGACCAGCAACCAGATTTACGTCCTGAATTCGGGCAGTTCATCCATGACCGTCATTGATGGCACCACCAATCAGACAAGAAATGTCCAGTTGGACACCGGCTCACACGCCCTGGCCGTGAATGAGGCCACCAACAAGATTTATGTTGCGACACCCACAACTTTGCGTGTGGTCCGTGCTGACTCCCTCTCATCGGGCCTTGTCACCATGAACGGTACGCCGGCAGGAGTCGCGGTCAACGAAAAGACGAACGAAATTTATGTGGCCCACTACTGGGGCAGTGCCAATGTGATTGATGGCCGGGACATCCCACCGAAGTTCACCTCGGACCCGCCACGATCCACTGGTACGGAAGGCACGTGGTACAGGCACCAATTTACGGCCAGTGGTTCCCTGACTCCGACCTTCCGGATAGCGAGTGGGTTGTTGCCTCCCGGCCTGACCATGTCAGAAGCCGGCGTCCTCAGCGGAATCCCCACGTCTCCGGGTCGCTTCTCGTTTACCGTTGGGGCAACCAACGGAATTCTTCCGGACGGAGCCGCGCCCGTTACTCTCACTATTGCCCCAAGCGAAGTGCGGCACGACTTCAACAGCGACGGCAAGCCTGACGTCCTGGCACGGGACGCCGCCGGCGACCTGTATCTCTATCCGGGAACCGGCACTGGTGGATGGCAATCCCGCATCAAGGTAGGGCAGGGATGGAACGTCATGACCGCCGTTATGGCTCCTGGAGACTTTAACGGCGACCACAAGAGCGATGTGCTGGCCCGTGATGCGCAAGGTTTCATGTGGCTCTATCCGGGCACTGGAACAGGCGGGTGGGCCAGTCCGGTCAAAGTAGGTGACGGATGGAACATCATGACAGCCATTACGGGAATTGGGGACCTGGATCGTGACGGAAACAACGATGTGGTTGCCCGCGCCACATCTGGACACCTGTGGCACTACGGCGGAAATGGAAACGGTGGCTGGCTGAACCCGTATCACATCGGTGGTGGCTGGAACGAGATGACGGCTATGACAGATCCAGGCGACTTTGACCGGGACGGCGTCCAGGACCTTCTTGCCAGGGATCGGAACGGCGTTCTCTGGCTATATTCAGGCGACCACTCGCACGCGTCGTTCTATAACGGAATGCCCATTGGTTGGGGTTGGAATGCCATGACCGCCATTGCGGGACCCGGCGATTTCAACGGTGATCGCAACGTCGACTTGCTCGCCCGGGATTCCGCCGGCGTCCTCTGGCTCTACCCGGGAGACGGCATTAACAGCTGGCTGCCGCGGGTCCAGGTCGGAACCGGGTGGAACGTCATGAACGCCATCTTCTAGCCGCTCGTCGGGGGCGCACCAGCGCTACGCTCCAAGGCAGCCCTCACCGCAGCAATCGCCGCAGCCGTGATCTGCTCCCGCTCACCTGAGCCGTCCACCATCACCAGGATTCCGCGTTGCGTGTACGCCGTCACCACAGGCTGCGTCTCATCCCGGTACAGCTCCAGCCGGCGCTGGATCACGGGTTCAGTGTCATCGCTGCGCCCCTGTTCCTGCGCCCGTTGAAGCATGCGGGCAACGAGCTCGGCATCCTCCACTGTCAGTACAAGAACCACTTCAAGCGTCTGTTGTTTTGCGGCCAGAATCTCATCAAGGGCGCCAATTTGGATGACAGTCCGCGGGTAGCCATCCAGTAGGAACCCATTCCCGGTATCGGCATCCTCCAAGCGCTGACGGAGCATAGCCGTGGTGACGTGGTCAGGAACAAACTCACCCCGGTCCATGTACTCGCCGGCTTCTGCGCCGAGCTCTGTCTTGTCCCGAACATGTGCACGGAAGAGGTCTCCCGTAGAGATCGCGGGGATCGAGAAATGCCTGGCGATCACTTCCGCCTGCGTGCCTTTGCCGGAACCTGGAGGGCCCATGATGATCAATCGCGCCATGACACAAGTCCGTTTCAAGAGGCGGCCGGGACTTAAACGATACGCCGACGACGGCGCGACACTCCCGCCGTCGCCGGTTTTTCTTTGGGGTCAGAACAGCCGGATTCGGGCTCAAGCACCCACGCGCCGCGGGAATTGGTGGGCGACGCTCGAATGCATCCCCGCCGCGTGAATCCCGGCGTCGAGGTGCTTTCTGGGTCGCGCCAGGGCAATGACGTGGCGAGACCAAAGCCCGGTCACCCCTTGCGGCTGAGGACGCCCCGGAGGTAAGTTTTTGAAACGTACCAAAGAAAGCGCTTTCCGGAACTTTAGGTGGAATCGAACATGACTCAGCACGCCCCGATCACGTGGCTCGACGGCGAACCGCCCGCCACACTTAGCGGCGGGACAACGTGGGGGATGCCCTTCCCACGGGGTACCGTGCAGGGCGTCGAAGAGCTGTCCGTTTCCGATGCCACCGGCGAGGCCGTCAACGCCCAAACCTGGCCGCTCGCAACCTGGCCGGACGGCTCGCTCAAGTGGGCGGGCGTAGCGATCGGCGCCACCGATCAGCCGTCGACGGCCTACAGCGTCAGCATCAACAGCGGTGCCGCGCAGCCACCGGTAGAGCACGACGGCGGCCCGGCAGCCGCCGTCGAACGCTCACCTGAGGTGATAGTCACCGAAACGGAAGAGTCCGTAACGGTCTCCACCGGGACCTTGAAGATGGTGCTCCGCCGTTCAGGCCCCACCCTGTTCAGTAACCTGACACGCAATGGTTCGGTGGTGGCGAAGGACGGCAGACTCGTGAGTCTTCTCCAGACCGGGCTGAGCGAGGGAGCCGGCAGCACAACCCGGGAAGGTTTCACTGGCCAGGTCACATCCGTAACAGTCGAGCAGCACGGCCCTGTTCGGGCAGTCGTGCGTCTGGATGGCCGCCATCGGGCTGACCTGGGCGAAAGAGAATGGCTTCCGTTCACCGCCCGCTTCTACTTCTATGCCGGCGCGCGGAGCATCCGGATGATGCATTCGTTCATTTGGGACGGGGAGGCTGACAAAGACTTCCTCGCCGGGTTGGGTGTCCAGTTCAGCGTCCCGCTTGAAAGCGATCTACACGATCGTCACGTCCGGATCGCCGGCGCGGACGGAGGCTTTCTCGTGGAAGCCGTCCGCGGCTTGACGGGCCTGCGACGGGATCCGGGCCGGCCCGTACGCCAAGCCCAATTTGCCGGGGAACCCACGCAGCCGCTCAACGAATGGAGCCCGCTGGTTTCCGAACGGCTGCATCTCATCCCGTTCTGGAACGACTACACCCTCACGCAGCTGAGCGCCGACGGTTTTGAGTTGCGGAAACGTACCGCTCCCGGCCACGGCTGGGTGGGCATTTCCGGCGGCACCCGGTCCGCGGGCTTCTGCTCCCTGAGTGACCTGCGGGGCGGATTCGGGGTGGGCGTGCGGGATTTCTGGCAGTCCCACCCGGGCCAGCTGGACATCCGCGGCGCCGCAACGTCCGAGGCCACGATGACTGCCTGGCTCTACTCCCCTGAAGCCCAGCCCATGGACCTCCGTTTCTACCACGATGGCCTCGGCCAGGACACCTTTGAGGAACAACTCGAGGGCCTCGAGATCACCTACGAGGATTACGAACCCGGCTTCGGCAACCCCACCGGCATCGCCCGCACCCATGAGCTGACCCTGTTCGCCTACGAAGCCACACCCTCCACGGAAAGCGTCGCCGCCGATGCCCTGTCGGCGTCCACTCCCCCGCTTCTGCAACCATCCCCCGAGTACCTGCACGCCGCCGGCGTCTTCGGCGACTGGTCACCCGTGAACCGCAGCACTGAGGCCCGGGCAGAGCTGGAAGACAAGCTGGATTTCCTGTTCAACTTCTACCAGGGCCAAACGGAACAGCGCCGCTGGTACGGGTTCTGGAACTACGGCGACGTCATGCACACCTATGACTCGGACCGGCATGTCTGGCGGTACGACGTCGGCGGTTACGCCTGGGACAACTCGGAACTCTCGCCCGATCTCTGGCTCTGGTACATGTATCTACGCTCCGGCCGCGCCGACGTTTTCCGCTTCGCTGAGGCCATGACCCGCCACACCGGTGAAGTGGACGTCTACCACCTTGGCCCCTGGCGCGGCTTGGGCTCGCGGCACAACGTGCAGCACTGGGGTTGCAGCGCCAAGCAGCTGCGCATCAGCACCCCGGCCTACCGGCGCTTCTACTATTACCTGACAGCCGATGAGCGCACCGGCGATCTCCTCACCGAACTCGTGGACAGCGACCAGAACTTCCTGGGGTTGGACCCCGTCCGGAAAGTACGTCCCGACGCCGATACCTACCGCCCTGACCGCGGCGCCTTGGGCGTCGGGCTCGGTACAGACTGGGGCTCGCTAGCAGCCACCTGGCTCACCGACTGGGAACGCACCGGAAACCCCCGCTCACGCGACCGCCTCTTGGGAACCATGGCCGATATCGGCGCCCTGAAATATGGATTCCTCACCGGCGAGGCGCTGTACGACCTCGACAAGGGAAGGTTCGACGCCGGACGCGAAGTCATCAGCGTCTCGCACCTGAGTGCCGTGTTCGGCTTGGTGGAAATCTGCAGCGAACTGATCAACCTCGTGCCGGATTCGTCCTTCGAGAAAGCCTGGATGCAGTATTGCCGGCTGTTCCTGGCTTCACCGGAGGAGCAAGCCGCCGAAGTGGGGCAGCCTCTTGCAGGCATCTACCTAACACAGGCGCACAGCCGACTCACGGCCTACGCCGCAGCTCGACTCGGGTCCCCGGATTTGGCGGAGCTGGCGTGGGAGAGCTTTGCCCAGGGCGGGGAGAACCTGAACCATGCCGAGGCCTTCACCTTGAAAAGGATCCTGCCGCCGCAAGTCCTTCAAGCAGTGGACGAGGCCCCCACTGTTTCCACCAACGACACCGCCCAGTTCGGCTTGGCCGTGATTCAAAACCTGGCCCTCATCGGAGGCGCGCTGCCCGGGGAGGAGGTCCCGGCGTCGTAAGTCCTGTTGGCTCCTGACCCTCTTTGCCTCGACGGCCAGCGGACAGTAACCAAAAGAGGTTGCTTTTGGACACCCTGGCGCCCAATGAGGGTCAGGAAGCCACCGATGCCAGCAGGTATCGGGAACCTCTGGTTACCACGCTCAAAGCTCGATATTGTAAGTATGCTGACAATATCGGTAGCGAGTCAGAGGAGGACATCGTGACCACGAAAGTCAACAAAACCATCATGGTCAACGTTCCGGTGAGTACGGCATACAGACAGTGGACGCAGTTCGAGGAATTCCCCCGCTTCATGGGCGGAGTGGAACGCGTGACGCGGCTGAGCGACGACCGCCTGGAATGGGTAGCCGAAATCGCTGGCGTCCATCGCCGCTGGGAAGCAAAGATCGTTCAGCAGGACGTGGACCGCGCTGTGGCATGGGCCGCCGTCGAAGGTGCCAAGAATGCCGGCTGGGTGGACTTCAAGGAAGCCGGACCGAGCCAGACGTCCTTGCATCTCTCACTCGAATACGAGCCTCACGGCGTCCTTGAATTCCTCGGCGACAAACTGCATGTGGTTGAAAGGCAGGCGGAGTCGGACTTGAAAAAGTTCAAGGAGTACATCGAGAAGAAAGCACCCGAACGTGATGCTGATATGGGCACCACGCGGACTTCGACAACAACGGGGGCCACAGGCACAGCGGCCAGCACCAGCGCGGCAACTGGGGCCGCAACAGGAACCGCAACCGGCGTCGGCACTGATTCGCCCGGTGACGTCCCGATCGTAGATCCCATCACGCACGCCTTCGATCAGACCAATGGCCTGGCAGATCTGGACGGCGATTCGGACGAGACAGCGGACAGCGATACGCGCAGTGCCGAGGAACGGAAGGACGACGACGGCTTCGGCCCGGGCTACATCCCACCGATGGGTGGGCTGCCCGGCCAGCGGTAGAGGCCACCCGCACGAAACAAACAACCAGTGCCGCCCGGATCACCACGATCCGGGCGGCACCCTGTTTAAGTGACGCTCCTGTTAATAGGCGCCGTTACTTCTGGCCGATATAGACGATGGCGGCGCAAGGACCTGTTGCTTCCTGACCTTCTTTGCTGCCTACTGACCCCAAATGCAACTGATTGGGGTTGTTTTGAGGCCCGCAAAGCTTCAAAGATGGTCGGGAGCCCACGCCGATTCCTCTCAGGAGTAGCGTTCCAATGGAGTGCTCCACCCATGAAAGGAACATCATGACTACCTGGCTCATCACTGGCTGCTCCACCGGACTCGGCCGCGCGCTGGCCCAAGCCGTGCTCGCACAGGGCGATAACGCCGTCGTCACCGCCCGCGACGTCTCCAAACTGCAGGAGCTGACCACCGAATTCCCGACGACGGCCCTGGCCGTCGCGCTCGATGTCACCAAGCAGTCGGAGGTGGAGGCCGCCGTGAAGCAGGCCGAGGACAGGTTTGGTGCGGTGGACGTCCTGGTCAACAACGCCGGTTACGGTTACCGGGCAGCCATTGAAGAAGGCGACGACGGCGACGTCCGGGCGCTATTCGACACCAACGTTTTTGGTCCGGTCGCCATGATCAAAGCTGTCCTGCCAGGCATGCGCTCCCGCCGATCGGGTGCGATCGTGAATATTTCCTCCATCGGCGCCCGGATCTGCCCGCCCGGTTCCGGCTATTACTCAGCGTCGAAGGCTGCACTGGAGGGCCTGTCCGGCTCGTTGCACAAGGAACTGAAGCCTCTGGGGATCTCGGTGACAGTGGTGGAGCCCGGTGCGTTCCGGACCGACTTTGCGGGGCGTTCGCTCACCCAGTCGGCGCAGGCAATTGAGGACTACGCCGAGACGGCCGGTAAGCGTCGCAAGGAAAATGACACCGTTCACGGCACCCAGCCCGGCGACCCGGACAAAGCAGCAGAGGTGATCATCGCCGCCGTCGAAGCAGCTGAGACGCCCGCCTTCCTGCTGCTGGGCGCCGATGCCGTTTACGCATACGGTGCGGTGGAGGAAGGCCAGCGCGCCGAGGTGGATCGTTGGCGCGAGCAGAGCATCAGCACGGGTTACACGGAGTAACGTCCAACGTGTAATCGGTCACACTTGGCCGGATCAGCTTGTCAATCGCGGTAGGCAGCATGAACCATGAATGAGGGAATTCGTTCCCATACAAGCTGAATCAGCAATCCTCACCGACGAGGATGCGGCCCCTGCGAAGAAGCTTGGGGCTGTTAACGGCCTGAGTGAAAGTACTGACAATGACGACACATACTGACTCCATCACGCTGAAAATCTGGGACAAGTCGGCAATCGACCACACCATCGACGCCGCCATCCGGGATCTTTCCCCCCGCGCCGCTGCAGAAAACTGCGGCATTGCAGTAACGCTCAGCGGACCGAAAACCTTCACCGTTAGCCTGAGCCGCTAAGCAGCTCAAACTCACCACAAGAGGACGACGCCGGGACCTCCCGGCGTCGTCCTCTTGCGTTTTCTGAATCGTGACGCGCCGTCAGGGAACTCCTGATCAAACCTTGAGACTTCCTTGATGCTTTGCGGGCAGGTTTCTTGCGTTTGCGTTGGAACTCTAAGTGAAACACCACTTCAAGGTTCGAACGGAGGATCCCAGCATGCATCGGGGCGTCAATTCAGCGACAACTCCTGCACCGCGAGGATCCCACCGTGCCCCTGGTGGTGTGGTCACGGTCCTGGTCCCGGCACACAACGAATCCGCGGGGATTACCGAAACCCTTATCTCGCTGAACAACCAGACCCGCCGCCCTGATCGCGTGATCGTGGTGGCCGATAACTGCACTGACGATACTGAAGAACTCGCTTTGGCCCTAGGCGTCGAAGTCCTCCGCACTGTTGGCAACATGGATAAGAAGGCCGGTGCATTGAACTTCGCCTTGGGGCAGTTTCTTCCCGGAGCCGACCCCGAAGACCTGGTTCTGGTGCAGGACGCCGATTCGCAGCTCGCCCCGGACTTCATCGAGAATGCCACCAACAACCTCCTCAAGGACGAACTGTTGGGCGCCGTGGGCGGAGTGTTCAGCGGTGGCCCCGGAGGCGGATTCGTAGGACACCTGCAGCGAAATGAATACGCCCGCTACGCCAGGGATGTAAAGCGCCTCCACGGCAGATGCCTGGTAGTCACCGGGACTGCGGCGCTATTCCGCATTAAAACCCTTGGGGACGTCGTCGCAGCGCGGTTGAACGGTACGCTTCCTCCCGGAAACGGCGAGGGCGGCGTCTACGATACCTCGGTGCTGACCGAAGACAACGAACTGTCCTTCGCGCTCCTCACCCTCGGATACCGCATAGCTTCACCATCAAACTGCACGTTGGTCACCGAAGTCATGCCGACGTGGCGGGAACTATGGTCGCAGCGGCTCCGCTGGAAGCGCGGAGCCGTGGAGAACTGCGTGCAGTACGGGTGGACCAAAGTGACCAGGGCCTACTGGGGCCGGCAGTTCCTCTCCATGCTCGGCGTCCTGGTGACTCTGGCCTACCTGGGATCCATCGTCTTTGCCCTGACCACCGGTATGGGACTGAATCTCCACCCATTCTGGCTCGCCGTCACCTGCATCTTCGTCCTGGAACGCATAGTAACTCTGCGCTTCCGGGGCTGGAGGTACATGTTGCTTGCCGCAACCATGTACGAAACCGTCATCGACGTTTTCCTCCAGGCAGTCCATGCCAAGGCCTACCTGGACGCCGTACTCAACAGAAAGAAAGTTTGGTAAACGACTCATGTACAACAACCCAGCAGGATCCGCAGGCGCAGCAATTGCAGGTGGAGCCGGTTCCGGCACTCTTGCCATGACCGGCGCCGGGGACCTCTTCTGGTTCGCACTGGCCGCTTTCGCCATGCTGGCCCTTGGCCTGGCCATCAAGAGGATCGTCCCGGTCCGCGCGCAGAGAAACTAGCTCGTAAAGAGAAACCAGCAAGCCCAGCAAACCCGCAGTTGTGTCGGACACGCCCCCAGCGCGACACAACCGCGGGTTTGTTGTTTTACCCCGGCCGTTCCTTAACTTAGGAGCCCTAACTCACGAGTGCCGTATTGGCGGAATACTTGGATACCGAGGTGTATCCGGCCTTCGTTCCTGTGACCCGCACCCGCATGGTGTCTCCTTGGTCGGCCCCCACAAGAACGTAGGTCTTGGCTGTTGCCCCTGTGATCGCTACCCCGGAGCGGTACCACTGGTACGCCAGTGTGGTTCCCGAGGTCCACGTTCCCGGGTTGGCCGTCAGTGTGGAGCCAACGGTGAGCGTTCCTGTGACGGTGGGAGTGGGTGCCAGCAGCGTACCGGCCACCACGGTAGCCGTTGGCGCCGATTCCTTGGTGGTAGTTGCGTAGCCGGCCTTCGTGCCTGTAACCCGGACGGTCAACGTGGCACCTTGATCCGCGGCTGCGAGGACACGAGTGGGCGCTGTTGCACCAGCGATGGCCGTACCGTTCTTGTACCACTGATACGTCAACGCAGTTCCGGTGGTCCAGGCGCCTGGATTGGCAGTCAGCGTTGACCCAACTGCCGCCGTTCCAGAGATAGTGGGTGTTGGGGCCGTCAACGGGATCCCTGGAACAAACGAGAAATCACGAATGGTCACGGATTCAGGCGCCACATGGGCAGCGTCACCGCCACCACCTCCGGTAACCCACAGGTTGAAGTGGATCTGTTCGTTGGCCGGAAGTGGAACTGTAGAGCCTTGCAGGACCGTCCGCTTCAACAGCGTTCCTCCGTAGCCTTCGCCGGCAAACGTCTCGAAGGTGAGCTTGCCTGGTTCCCAGACCATCCTGTGGGTGAGGATCGGTGCGTTGGTGACATCGAAAGTGACAGTGTTGTTGCCCTGCCCAGGGGGCAGTGTGGCGTCAAACCAGTAGCCATGGCCTTGGGTGACAGGCCAGTTCTGGCCATAGGCAGCTCCGCCTCCCCAAGCGGACGCCTCGCAGAGGTCGATCTCGGTGTAGCCAGGTTCGGCCGCGGGGTCATAGGTGAAGAGGCAGCCCCAGACGACTTCCTTCTGGAGCGCGCTCACGTCCTTTTCCACAGTGGTGCTGTACGTTCCGTAGCCGAACCCCTCCCGTGTGGACTGGAACTCCGCGCCCTTGGGAGCCGAGCCGGTTGGGTTGGTGATGGACAGTTTGACGTATCCGTTGGCGTCCGGGTTGCTCACGTTGTTGGCGTCCCAACTCGCGTTGTACATCGGGGCCCCACCCCAGAAACGCTTCTGCCAGTTCAAACCCTTCCAGGCGAAGCTGCCCACAGGGCCAGGGTCCTCAGCCATGGGGGTTGTATCGGCCGCGTGTGATGGGCCTGTTCCAGTGAGCATTGATAAGCCCACCGCCAGCACAACGGCCAAACCTGCTGCTTTTATTCGCCCATGCGGAATGAGCCCTACTGACCATGCCATAGCCGTGTCCTCCATTGATGCGCCCAGACTCGTCGCCGGCAAAAACCGGCGACCGCAAAGACGTTCCACCCCCACGAGGAACGTGCAGTTCCTCGATTATCAAGTAGGCGTGGGTCCTTAGGAAGGGAATTGAAGAACCAAAATGGGCGATATGCCATCAATTGGATAACGGCAGCGTGCCCGGGAGTAATCTTGGCTTTGTCCGTTCATTTCGCGTTCAAATCATCACGTCGGGAGGCCACATCACGATTCGCAGCGCTGGAATCCTGCTTTACCGGCAAGGTTCCTCTCGAGAGTTGGAGCTTTGGATTGCCCACATGGGTGGACCTTTTTGGGCGCATAAGGACGAACACGCGTGGTCAATTCCCAAGGGTGAATTCCTTGAGGACGAGGACCCGCTGATTGCTGCCCGCCGCGAATTCACTGAGGAAATTGGGACTCCACCGCCACCAGGCGACTACGAGCTATTGGGGGTTTTCAAACAGCCCTCCGGCAAACTCATCACCGCCTTCGCCGCAGAAGCGGATTCCTTCCAGCCCGATGAGATCGTCAGCAATACCTTTCCCATGGAATGGCCGAAGGGGTCCGGCTCCATCAAGGAATTTCCGGAGATAGACGACGCCCGTTGGTTTGAAGAAGCCATAGCCCGGACCAAGCTCGTCAAAGGGCAACTGCCGATTGTGGACGCCTTGGTCCGGCACGTTGGCGGGAAAGCCCTTTAGAGACAGCCAGCCAGCACGAACTAGGCGCTCTTTTTGGTAACAAACTGCCGAATCCAGTCAATGGTCTCCGGGCGGTCCAGGTGTAGGCCATGTCCCGCCCCGGGAACCCTTACCAAGACCGAACGGCAGATATGCTCGCGGAGGAGGACGGCGTTGCGTAACGGCGTAAGCGCGTCCTCGGTGCCGTGAATTATCAGAGTCGGGGCTTTGATATCACCCAGCCGGCTCCATGCATCGTGCTCACGACTTGCCTTGAAATGACGTGCCTTGGCCCAGGCTGAAGCGTTGGAGGAGAAGAAGGTGTGAACGGCCTCCGGATTGTTGGACGCCCAGTCCTCATCAAAGAACAGCGGTACCAGGCGGTCCATATCCCCGCTGACCAGTGCCTGCAGGGCAGCCTTGTCGGGGTCCGTACCCTCGCCTGGCCACCTTCCTCCGCTGGTGGCGGCCAAGGCCAGCGTCCGGACTTTCTCCGGGTAGTCGATGGCCAACCATTGCGCTACGCGTCCGCCCATGGAGTGACCGTACACGTGTGCTAAATCAACGCCTGCAGCCTTGAGGACCTCGGCTGCATCTGCGGCCATCAGCCTCGTGGTGTAACGGCCAGCGTCACCCTTGCTGCTGCGGCCTATGCCCCGGTGATCGAAGCGTATAACGCGGTAAGAGCGGGACAGGAGCTCCGCCGTCGGGCCCCAACCGTCCATGGCGGTCGCTTGGCCGGCAATCAACAGCATTGGTTCGCCGTCGCCTTCGGACGTCCAGGCGAGTTCAGCGCCATCAGGGGCCACGGCAAAGTTCACCGTGCCACTGTATCTTCAGGGGCGGCGCCGGCGCTGTGGCGTACGGCATAGGGCGCTGCCGTTCCGAGCGCCGAGGCATTAGCGTTGAATGATGACTGCTGAATTCAGGTACGACGTCGAGGTGCTGCATCTCTTGGTATCGCCGGCGCACGCCTATTTTGGCCGCGCCCGCGAAGGCGCCGCGGATGTTCCGACCACGGATGCTGAGCAGGCCGAGCTTGTTGCCGGCAAGGGCATCGTGGGTGACAGGTTCTTCGGCAAAGCCGCGCACATGGATGCGGCGGTGACCTTGTTCGCGATGGAGGCGCTCGAGGCGATTGCCTTCGAGCTGGACGCCGGGCCACTCGACCCATTGATGACCCGGCGAAACGTGGTGCTTCGCGGGGCCGATCTGGCTCCCTTGCTGGGGAATGAATTCACTCTGGAATCCGGCGGCGATTCCGTGCGGCTGAAGGCCGGGAGGCCAGCACACCCTTGCGCTTGGATGGACCAGATGCTGGCACCGGGGGCACACAAGGCGATGCGCGGCAGGGGTGGGGTTCGCTGCCAGGTGATCTCCGGAGGATTACTCCACAGAGGTCCGGCTGTCTTGGTGAGTCCTGTGCCGTTGGACCCTTCCCGGGCAGGCGAGGCAACGGTGCTCCGGCCCTCCCGGCTTCCCTAATTTCCACGGCTTCCCAAAACCGAAGGCTCACACCTCTTCAGCCGCTGGCGCCGCAAACTGCGCCTCATAGAGCCGTGAGTACGCCCCGCCCGCAGCAAGCAGCTCAGCGTGGGTCCCCTGTTCCACGATCTGCCCGGATTCCATCACCAGGATGAGATCGGCGTCGCGGATGGTGGAGAGCCGGTGCGCGATGACAAAGCTGGTCCGGTCCGAGCGCAGCGCGTTCATGGCTTTCTGCACCAGAACTTCGGTACGGGTATCCACCGAGCTGGTGGCTTCATCGAGGATCAGCACAGATGGACGGGACAAGAAGGCGCGGGCGATGGTGAGCAGCTGCTTCTCGCCGGCGGAGACGTTGCCGCCTTCGTCGTCGAGCACTGTGTCGTAGCCCTCGGGAAGGGAACGTACGAACCGGTCCACATAGGTGGCCTGCGCAGCTTCAAGGATCTCGGGCTCGGACGCTGTGGGCCGACCATAGGCGATGTTGTCGCGGATGGTGCCGCCGAACAGCCACGTATCCTGCAGGACCATGCCCATCCGCGAGCGCAGTTCCTGCCGTGACATGGAGGCGATGTCCACGCCGTCGAGGGTTATGCGCCCTGCGTCCAGTTCGTAGAAGCGCATCATGAGGTTCACCAGGGTGGTCTTGCCGGCACCGGTTGGTCCAACGATGGCAATGCTTTGGCCGGGCTCGGCCACGAGGCTGAGGTCCGTGATGAGTGGCTTGTCGGGCAGGTAGCGGAAGGACACATTCTCGAACACGAGCCGCCCACGCGACGGACCGGACTGCGGAATGGGAGCAGGTTCCGGGGATTCTTCTTCCTCGTCCAGCAGGTCGAACACCCGCTCGGCCGAGGCAACGCCGGACTGCAACATATTGGCCATGGATCCCAATTGCGCCAAGGGCATGGTGAACTGCCGCGAGTATTGGATGAAGGCCTGCACGTCACCCAACTGCATTGCGCCCGAGGCCACTTGCAGACCGCCCACCACGGCAATACCCACGTACACCAGGTTTCCGATGAACGTCATGGCCGGCATGATCAGGCCACTCACGAATTGCGCTCCGAAGCTCGCCTGGTACAGCTCGCCGTTCTTGGCCCGGAATTTCTCCTGGACTTCGTTTTGCCGGCCGAAGACCTTCACCAGTGCGTGACCGGTGTACGTTTCCTCAATCTGCCCGTTGAGCTCGCCGGTGTTTTTCCATTGTGCGACGAACAGTTTCTGTGAACGTTTGGCAATCACCACCGTGGTCCCCAAGGTGAGCGGGATGGTCACCAACGCGATGACGGCCAGCAGCGGCGAGAGCAGGAACATCATCACCAGCACGCCCAGCACGGTCAGCAGTGAGGACACCACCTGGCTGATGGATTGCTGCAGGCTTTGGGAGATATTGTCGACGTCGTTCGTCACCCGGCTGAGCAGCTCACCACGCTGGATGGAGTCAAAATAGCGAAGCGGAAGCCGATGGATTTTCGCTTCGATCCGCTCGCGGAGCCGGTATACAGTCCGCTGGACGACGCCGTTGAGCACGTACGCCTGCATCCAACCGAACGCTGAGGCCAGGACATACAGCGCCAGCACCCAGAGCAGCACGGAGGACAGTGCACCGAAGTCGATTCCGACGCCGGGTGTCAGGTTCATGGCGCTCAGCATGTCGGCCTTGTTGTTCTCGCCGGAGGCGCGCAGGCCGGCGATGACTTGGGCTTTGGTAACCCCTGCGGGTAGCTGTTTGGACACGACGCCGGCAAAGATGAGGTTTGTTCCTTCGCCGAGCAGCCTGGGCCCAATCACGGACAAAGTAACGCTGACCACCGCGAAAACCAGGACAAGCGT
The DNA here is from genome assembly GCA_050627125.1 of Arthrobacter sp. 21a14. Taxonomy (GTDB): domain Bacteria; phylum Actinomycetota; class Actinomycetes; order Actinomycetales; family Micrococcaceae; genus Arthrobacter. Next base: position 5,108,535 of record CP192487.1, read on the forward strand.
CAGCCAGAACCGCTCAGGCCGCAAGGTGCCCAGTAGCCGCCGGGCCGAGGCACCAAAGTTGGAGGCTTTCTCCGCCGGAATGCTCATTCCAGCGAACGGACCGCCACGTCCGGGGCCCATGGGCGGCCGCTGTGGCCCGCGTTGACCAGCTGTCATGGCGCTCATGCCGCCTCCTCCGCCGCCAGCTGGGAGGACACGATTTCCCTGTACGTTTCGGAAATCTCCAACAGCTCATCATGTGTTCCCTGCCCAACGATCCTGCCGTCGTCGAGCACTAATATCTGGTCCGCGTCCGCGATGCTGGAGACGCGCTGGGCGATGATCACCAGCGTGGCGCCGTTGGTGTGATGCTTGAGGGCCTGCCGCAGGCGGGCGTCGGTAGCGGTGTCCAGCGAGGAGAACGAATCGTCGAAAATGTAGAGCTCCGGCTGTTTCACGAGTGCCCGGGCAATGGCCAGGCGTTGCCGTTGCCCTCCTGAAACGTTGGTGCCGCCCTGCGAGATGGGCGCATCCAATCCGCCTTCCATCTCTTCAACAAAGTCCCGCGCCTGGGCCACTGAAAGGGCCTGCCACAGTTCGTCGTCGCTGGCATCGGGTTTCCCGTATTGAAGGTTGCTGCGGACGGTGCCTGAGAAGAGATACGGTCGTTGAGGTACCAGGCCAATGTGCCCCCACAGCAGGTCGGGATGCAGATCTCGGATGTCCACCCCGTCCATCCGTACCGCTCCAGCGGTGGCGTCAAACAGCCGCGGCATGAGGTTCACCAAGGTGGTCTTCCCGGCGCCCGTGCTGCCAATGATTGCCGTGGTCTGACCAGCCACTGCTGTGAAGGTGACGCCGCTGAGCACGGGCTGCTCGGCACCCGGGTACGCGAAACCGACGTCGCGCATCTCCAGTTCGCCACGGCGGATGCCGCCGGTAACAGGATTCGACGGCGGCTGGACACTTGAGGCGGTCTCCAGCACCTCCCCGATCCTGTCGGCGGAAACGGAGGCGCGCGGGATCATCACGGCCATGAACGTGGCCATCATGACGGACATGAGGATCTGCATGAGGTAACTGAGAAAGGCAATCAGCGTGCCCACCTGCATGGAACCGTCTTCGATCCGGAATGAGCCGAACCAGATGACCGCCACGCTGGAAATGTTCATCACCAACATGACCACAGGGAACATGAGGGCCATCAAACGGCCGGCCCGCAGCGCGACGTCCGTGACGTCGTCGTTCGCTTTGCCGAACCGGGAGCTCTCCATGTCTTCACGCACGAACGCGCGGACCACGCGGATGCCGGTGAGTTGCTCGCGCAGGACACGGTTGACGGCGTCGATCCGGACCTGCATTTTGCGGAACAGCGGCACCATCCGGATCACGATCAACCCGACGGCCACCAGCAATACCGGTACGCAGACCGCAATCAGCCAGGACAGTTGGGCGTCCTGCCGCACGGCCATGATCACGCCGCCGATACTGAGCATGGGCGCCGCAACCATCAGCGTGCAGGACATGAGGACCAGTTGCTGGACCTGCTGGACGTCGTTGGTGGACCGCGTGATCAAGGACGGCGCCCCGAATTTGGTGACCTCCTGCTCGGAGAACTCCCCTACCCTGGCGAAGATCGCATCCCTTAGGTCACGGCCCATTCCCATGGCCGCCTTCGCGCCGAAGTACACCGCCACCACGGCACACGCGATCTGCAACAGCGTGATCAGCAGCATGAGGCCACCCATGCGCAGGATGTAATCGGTATCGCCGGTAGCGACGCCGTTATCGATGATGTCGGCGTTGAGCGTAGGCAGGTAAAGGGACGCGATGGACTGCGCCAATTGAAAAACGACGACGGCAATCAGCAACCGCTGGTGCGGCTTCAGGAACCGAACAAGAACCTTCCAAAGCATGGGGACTCCGAACCAACGTAGTGAACCGAAGGCTAGTTTACGTCTGGTTGCTGTGGGCAACTAGAGGGAAAATCAGCCCACTGCTTTCCTGTTCAAACCTTGCAGGGCAGCCTGCGTTCCGGTACCGCTTTTGGGTAGGTAAGTGAAAAGACGGAGGGCAGGGAACTGCGGGACACCCAGCACCATGGGAGCGAAGCTGAGGCGGCCTACCGCTGGGTGGTCGTACACAACGTCCACGTGGTACGAATCGCCAACCACTTGCCGCTGCCATAATTCCCGGAAGGCTTCCGAGACCTGGCATAGGCCGCGTGCCATAGCATCGAAACGGTGATCGTCCGGGAAGTTGGCTGACTGCGCACGGAACTGCGCCACCATGGAGCGGGCCATCATCTCCTTGTGCACGTGAGGCCGGGCGAGCTCCGGATCCGTGAAAAAGCGTTGGAGGCAGCTTTCACCCACACGGGTATCGAAGGTTTCTGCAGCCGCGGAATTCATGGCCACGACGCTCCAAAAAGGGTCAGCAACGTAGCTGGGATTCGCCATGGCATCCACCAACTGCTGCAGCAGAGCGAGCTGGGCGTCGTCGACGTCGAAATTGTGACCGGTGGCCTGTCCCAAGGCCGGACCGCCGGCCGCACTGTCCTTGTAGCTGGATAGGCCCGAACGGCGCCCGGATGCAAGCCGCCGGACATACGTCCGGTCCTCAGGGCTAAGCCGCAGTGCGTTCGAAATGGCATCCAGGATTTCCTCCGAGGCGCCAATGGCCCGCCCCTGCTCCAGCCACGTGTACCAGGAGACCCCAACATTGGCGAGGACGGCCACCTCTTCGCGCCTGAGTCCGGGAGTCCGGCGTCGTGGGCTTACTGGTAACCCGACATCCTGAGGACGGGTCTGCTCGCGGCGAGTGCGGAAGAACTCGCCAAGGCGGGCGTGGTTGGAGCGGGCTTGATGGGCAAGGGGCTGGTCGGTAGGCAATGGGGTCTCCAGTAAAAGACGAGCGTCCGGCCACCCGCTGGGCAGCTACGGCACAGCGGATGGCCGGACGAACCGGTGAGCAGGATCCAAACGGATGTTTCCTTGTTACTGCAGGACCCGCTGTTACTGCAGGACCCTCTCCCGTTCGGAGCGGACGTCCAGCTGCGCGTATTCCTCGGCTGCAAGGCGTGTGGCGTCCTGGGGACTCATGCGCGGCTCAAGGTTGAACAGGGAAGCAATCCGGACAAGACGCTCCTCCACAGAACCGGACACAACATGGAAGGGGATGCCCAACTCGTCCATGGTGTGCTGCAGGATCTCATCGGACATGTTCCGGAACTGATCGTTGACCGGGCGGTGTCCGTCAGCAGAGAGCGGAAGCTCGTTCTTCAGGTGCACGAACACATCGAAGGAGTTCTTGACGTGCCTCTTGAAGCTGTTGCCCAGGCTGGTCATCACCTCTTCGAAGAATGCGAGTTCCGGAGTCTTCTCCACGCTCTCCCCCGCCGCGAGGTGTGCTGAGGCACTGGGGTTCAGCCCGAGGGAAACCCGCACAGACCCGTAGATCCATTCCTGCAGCGATGAACCGTCGGAGATGAAACCGGCCGAGAGCTTGTCCTCGTACACGGCACGCTCCACATGACGGGTCACGATCATCTGGATGAGCTCCGCCGCGGTGCATTCCTCGAGGGTCTTGCCAGGGGCAGCCTCAGGCAGGATTTCGCGCATGGTCCTGGCCTTGGTGCGGGGCAACCCGGTGTAGTGGGACAAGGCCATGGACGTAAACGTCTTGCCCGAGGAATAGGTACCCGAAATGCCGATGCGCACAGGGAGCTCCTAGTCGTTGACGAGCTGGAGGGTACCCGCGGCGCTGAGCTTGCCGGCGAACTCGATTGCGGCGTCGCTCAAGTCCGCTTCTGCAACCTTGCGGGTGCCATCGACGTCGCCGTTCAGGACGGTGGGAGCGAAGCGGACGTGAGTTGCGTCCTGGATGCCCACAAAGTTCAGCCAATCAGCGAAGAACGTGCTGCTGAAGTCGGAGCCGAAAGCGGCCGGAACACCCGGCGCGTAGACACCGCTGGTGTGGATCGCAAGGGCCTGCTTGCCCTCCATGAGGCCGCGGTAGCCCTGCTCCGGGTCGAAGCCGAAGCTCCAGCCGGGCTGGGTGATGATATCGATCCACTGCTTCAGCACGTAGGGGACGCCCGAGTTCCACATGGGGATGTTGAAGACATACGCGTCGGCTGCAGCGAACTGATCGAAGACAGCGCGGGCGGATTCCCAAGCGGCAACCTGCTCCGGCGTCTGGTCCTGTCCAGTGAAGACAGCCATCTTGGCGGCGGCCGCGATCCGACCGAAAACAGGCAACGCACCGTCGTCGAACAAGTTCAGGGTCTCCAGCTCAAAGCTCTCCGGACCGGCAGCCTGGACGGAGTCGATGAAGTGCCGGGCCAAACGCAGGGAGTCGCTGTTGGCGTAGCGCGGAGAGGCGTTGATGTGGAGGATGGTAGGCATTGGCTTCCTTTCGAGGCTTTGCTGCGGGGACGTTTTGTGCCCCGTATTCGATCCTCACGGACATCGCATCAGCGCGTAAGAACGCACTTTTTTGTGCCTAGGGCACCTCAAAGTGCCCTCCCCTGCAAGGCTTCCATGTGCCGGAGCGGTCCCTAGGATTCTTCCTGTGGAAGAATCCGGAAACCCCTTGCAGGCCGCCTACACCGATATCGACGGCACCGTCACCGCCTACAACACCATCTTCGAGTTCCTCCGCTTCGACGCCGGCAACTCCCGCAAAGCCGAAGCGGAGGACTTCCTTGAGGGCCTGCGGGCTGCAGCCAGGAACGGCGTACCAAGGTCAGTGACGAACGCCCGGTACTTCAGGTGGTGGCGGGGCCGCAGCGTGAGCGAAGTCCAGGAACTCGGCGAGCGCTGGGCAGATTTCCAAGCCGCGTCACCGGACGGCTGGTCCTTCCTGGAACCCGTGACCTCCCTCCTGGACAAACACACCGCGGAGGGACGGCGCATTGTGGCCGTCACGGCGTCGTTCGAGCCCGCTTTGGTACGTGTTCGACGGCGGTGGCCCCACCTTGAGCTGCTGTGCACGTTCCCTAGTGCTGCGAATGGCATCTATACCGGCGACATCGAGGAAGCCTTGGTGGCCGACGCCAAGGCCCAGGCCGTGGCAGCGCACGCCGCCGAATTCTCGGTGGACCTGTCAGGCAGCTTCGCCTATGGGGACCACAGCTCGGATCTTCCTTTCATGGCATTGGCCGGAGAATCGCTGCTGGTCACCCCGGCGGCAGTTTAGGGTTGAGTCGCCGTTTCCCCAGCAGTAACAACCCCCAAGTAAACTGTGGCGAGCAGTCCATTTGATGAGGAAAGTATTGGGGAAATGACTCTCACGGCTGAACAGAAACGCATGAACGCCCAGAAGCACTACAACGCTTCCCTGGATCTTTGCCCGGCACGGCAACTGCTTGAGGCCATCAGCAGCAAGTGGGTCACCTTGGTGATGCTCGCACTGGAGGACGGGCAGCAGCGGCACAGCGACCTCCGCAAACGGATACCCGGCGCAAGCCAGAAAATGTTGACCTCCACGCTCCGCTCGCTTGAACGGGACGGGCTGGTCCTCAGGCATGTGACCGTCTCCGTCCCCGTGCGAACTGACTACGAGCTCACTCCGCGCGGACATTCCCTCCTGCGGATCATCTTCGAGATGAAGGAGTGGGCCGAGGAACACATGGACGACGTCGCCGCTTCCCGCATGGAACACGACCGCCACCGGCTCGCTTTCAACTAGCCCCAGGGACGCCGGCATGCACCTGTTTTGCCTGCATCACGCCGGCGGAACCACAGCCAGTTTTGCGGGCTGGCGTTTCGACGGCGTGCACGTCACCAAGCTCGCATACCGCGGCAGGAATTTCCGTTCCGTTGGCGGTGCCGCAGCCGCTATGGCCGAACGAATTGCAAGCTCGCCGTCCGGGAAGGTGGCGCTCTATGGCCACAGCATGGGCGCCGTGCTCGCCTTCGAGGCCGCCCTTCGGCTTCAGGAAACCGGGCGGGTGGTGCACGTGTTCCTCGCAGCCGCGCGGCCGCCGTCGGGAATGTACGACGCCGGTGCTGCCGCGGCAGCTGATTCCAGCGCCCAGCTCGGGACAGCACAGTCCGGGACTTCGCCGTCCGTGGCCGCCCTGTCCGGGACTTCGCTGTCCGGGACTTCGCTGTCCGTGGCCGCCTTGTCCGAGCACGTGCTCAGCACGACCGCCCTGTCCGAGCGGGCCCGGGAGGTACTGGTTGAGGATCTGGCATTGTTGGAGAGCTATCCCGGCAGGCTGCCCGCCCGCCAGTTGGAGGTGCCGGCCACAGTCCTCTACAGCTCTGATGATCCTGTGGTTACGGCTTCAGAGTCACTGCGCTGGGCGGACTGGTGCGCGCAGAGGCCACGATTGATCGATGTCGCGGGCGGGGGCCATCTGTTCCATGTCGGCAACCCGAAGGTCCAGGCGATCGTGGCAGCCACTCTGTCCGCCGAGGCCACTCATGACACGCATGTGCCGTTGTGACACGCAAACTCTTTGGCGCCACGGAAAAAGACTGGCGACGCCCGGATATGGGCGTCGCCAGTCTCTATCAGTGGCCCTGAAACGAGAAGGACCTAGGCTCCCGCGCTCACGAGTTCGCGGTCAAGAGCGGTCTTGCCGGCAGCGAAGATAGCGGCCATCTCAGCAACCCGCCGCCCCAAGTGCCCTGCAGTAGCGATGTCTGCAGGGTGTACGCCTTCCACACCGACGTCCGAGAATGTCTGGGCGGCGGCACCGTTGAAGTAGCCAAAACGGTTGAGATCGTTTTCGCTGCCTTTGGTACTCTTCCATCCCGGGAGCAGGCCCAGGTTGATCCAGTTCATGCCGTGCTGGGCAGCGAAAGTGGAGAAGTAGTCCAGAGTGGAATTCTTGTCACCGCCCTTGCAGGCGGCATTGGTAAAGCCGGCACCCAGCTTGTTGTGCCATTTCTGCACGGCCCAACGGCCTGCGGTCTTCTCGGCGAACGCATGAAAGGCCGCAGGCGCGGTGCCCATGTAGGTGGGGGCGCCGAAAATGATGGCATCCGCTTGGTCGATGAATTCCCAGGATTCCTGGGTGAGCTCATCCACGCGCAGGAGAGCCGTTGTGGCTCCGGTGGCGGCGGCAGCGGAAACCACTGCGTCTGCCAGGACCTTGGTGTGGCCCGAACCTGAATAATAAACAACTGCAATCGCCGGAGTGGCCATGGGTGTCCTTACTGTTTGTACTGTCTGGTCCTGTTGTACTGCGTGGTCTGCTTGTGATGGTGTGACTAGATGGCGGGCTGCAGGGCCAGCTTTTCCGTGACCATCGTGGCTGCGGCGCGGGCGCTGCCTGCCTCGGTAAGCTCGAATTCATCCACGCGAACACCGAATTTGTTGCTAAGGATCACGGCGGCTTCAACGAGTGACAGTGAATCGATGTCAAGGTCAGCGAACGAGTCGTCCGGTCCCATGTGGCCGAGCTCGTCCATGGTGGACCCGATCGCCCCTACGACGTCCATAGCTGTAATTTCCATTTGCTTCCCCCTTTTACAGGTGGCCCGGGTTAGCCGGCGCCACAGTGGTCCTGCACGGCACCCCGGCCTGCAGGAATCGGTGTCCGGCCCTAGTGCGGGTCGACAACCGAGATCGATGGCCAGGTCATGGCAATGGCTCCCCAAGTGGTTCCTCCGCCAAAGGCAGTGAGGACCACCTTGTCACCGGGGCTCCTGTGGCCTTTGGTTCCGGCGTCGGTCATGGCCAACGGGATGGATGCGGCTGAGGTATTGCCCACCCTGTCCAGGTGGACCTCGGCCCTGGATCCTGGAATGCCGGTCACCGAAGCAACGGTGTTCAGGATCCGGAGGTTCGCCTGGTGTGCAATCAAGGAATCCACGTCGTCGGCAGCCCAGCCAGCGCTTGCGAGCACTGTTTCCACGGAACCGGACATCGCCGCGACTGCCTGCGTGAACACCTCCTTGCCCTGCATCTCAAAAAATGAACCAGGACCTTCCGGCACGTGGATGAGCGTTTCGCCCTCGCCATCGGAGTGCAGCGTTGACGCCTTGATGGCCCCTGGTTCGTCTGCTGTTCCGGCCGACAGGTAAGCCGCGCCCGCTCCGTCCCCGAAAATCACCGAAGTGGTCCGGTCCGCCGGATCGAGCAGACGGGTAAAGGTGTCCGCGCCGATTACCAGTGCCGAGTCCACGGATCCCGAGCGGATGGCCCACGTGGCGGTAGTCAGTGCATAGACAAATCCGGAGCAAACCGCGGACACATCGAATGCAGGAATGCCCTTCAGCCCCAGGTTCGCCGCCACCTTGGGTGCCGTGGCCGGGCAGACCTTGTCCGGCGTCGAGGTCGCCACAATCAAAAGCCCAGCCGAATCGACGCCGGCACTGGCCAAGGCGCGCCGCCCGGCCGTGGTGGCCAGGACGCTGGTGCTTTCCGTTTCGTCAGAGTGGCGGCGTTCGGCGATGCCTGTCCTGCGCCTGATCCATTCGTCCGAGGTGTCCATGACAGCAGACAGGTCCTCGTTGGTGACCACCTTCCTGGGCAAGGCGCCGCCCAATCCCCGGACAACGGCGGACGCGGCACTCATTTCTTATCCCCCACGGAAGCACTTGCTGCCGCAACATGGGACGGCAGTTGGTGGGCAACACTGCAAACTACTTCGCCGCCGTCGAACGTTCCTACGACGTCAGCGCAGCGCCACCAACCACCGTCCTTTTGGATCAACCGGCTCTTCTGCAGTCCCACTGCGAGGCCGGTCCCCTGCCCGCCCCCATTCTTCGGGCAGGAGCCGTTGAGTGTGACGCGGGTTTTGCGCATCCATAATGTGTTGCTGTCCGCGCGGTTCATGGAATCGAGCCGGTACAGGAGAACCTGTCCCAGCTGCAGCGAGGCAACGAAGTACTCGACGGCGGATAGCGCCTGCGGGTAAGAGGCCTCCAGCCCGCGGCGGTCATCCAAGCGTCGGGACAGTGAGGGCTGCTGGCGGAATGAGAGCTGCGCGCGGGCCATTCCTTCGCCGGCGTCTCCTTCACTCGGGTCCAGGACGACGTCCAGCAGCGAAACCTGCCGTTCTGCCCACAGCCCACCATAGAGTCGCGTGCTGGCGTCACCCACCAAAGCTTCCTCGGACGGCGATTGGACTGATGCGAGCCCGAGTTCGGCGTGCTCGTGGGCTACTTCCAGTACTGCGGTCATGGACGCAACAGAGCAGCGAAGGACCGAAGCGTGTCCCAGGTCCTGCAGCGTCGCCCGGCATGCAAGATCGCCCAGCGTACCTTCCACAGGTTCACTGCCACCCGAGATGGTCACCGACGCCAGGTAGGCTGCGGGCAACAGTTCGGGAGAATATCGGCTGGCCAGCAAAGCCTCTGCCATCCTGGCAGCCAAAACAAGGACGTCCGTGGTGCCAAGGTGCGGTGTTTGCTCGGAGTTCCCCTTGATGGACCAGGTACCTTCAACGCCAAGAGCGGCGCGGGCCGTGAGCGTGGATTCGGAGACGGTATGGTTCACGCGGAGTTCCCGCAGCCTGGGGTTGGTGGTCTTGTAGCCGTGGCTGAAGAACCGACGGCGACCGTCGCCCAGGAGTTCGTCGATGGAGGCGTAACTCCGGGTGCTGGAGCGTAGGGCATGTGGCATGGGTATTCCTAGGATCGTCATCGGCGGTGATCCTAGAATCCATCGCGCAGGCGCCAGCAACCAGTGTCCGTGGATGGTGGTGGTGGGAACACCACGCTCTGCGCTGACGAGCGTGTCTCTGGGTGCCTGGACAGTAGGCTGGAGCTGTTCCACCCAGAACCGCTACGAAGGGACTTGAGTTTTGGCTTACATCACTGTCGGAAACGAAAACAGCACCGAGATTGAGCTCTATTACGAGGACCACGGGACGGGCCAGCCAGTAGTCCTTATCCATGGGTATCCGCTGGACGGTTCATCGTGGGAAAAGCAAACTGCTGCCCTCCTGGATGCCGGCTACCGCGTCATTACCTACGACCGCCGTGGCTTCGGCAAATCCAGCAAGCCTACAGTGGGCTTTGACTACGACACCTTCGCCGCAGATCTCAAGACGCTTCTGGAAACCCTGGACCTCAACGATGCCGTGCTGGTGGGCTTCTCCATGGGCACCGGCGAGGTTGCACGCTACATCAGCACTTACGGTTCCGCCCGCGTGGCGAAGGCCGTCTTCCTTGGTTCCTTGGAGCCGTTCATGCTGAAGACCGACGACAACCCGGACGGCGTCCCGCAGGATGTCTTCGATGGGCTGCATGAGGCTGCCACGGCAGACCGCTACGCCTTCTTTACCGATTTCTTCAAGAACTTCTACAACAGCGACACCTTCCTGGGGACAGAACGCCTCAGCCAGGAATCCGTGGACGCCAGCTGGAACCTTGCAAGCCAAGCGGGCGCCTTCGCGTCCGTGGCCGCACAGCCCACATGGCTGACGGACTTCCGCGCGGACATCCCCAAGATCGATGTTCCCGCTTTGATCGTTCACGGCACCGCGGACAACATCCTCCCCATCGACGTCACGGGGCGGCGCTTCAAGAATGCACTGCCCAGCGCCGAGTACCAGGAGATCGAGGGCGCACCCCACGGTCTGTTGTGGACGCACGCGGCCGAGGTCAATGAAGCGTTGCTGACGTTCCTCAAGAAGTAGCATCCCCTACTTTTTGAGCCGGAGCTTCCGGGCTTTCTTGCCGCCACGCAGATACTCCTGTTGCGCGGCGTCGGCCTTTGCGCGTTCGGCGGCATGAAGCAGGCCGTACGTGAAGGCGCTGTTACCGGCACCGGACGCAGACCCCAGCTTCAAAAGCTCGGCGCGGGCCATGGCGCTGTCCTGATGTTCACCCAAAATGGTCTGGACATCATGGACAGCGTCAGCGAGCTTTGCGGCGCGCTTCCCGTGGACACTTTCAGCGGTGGCCGCGGCGAAGCGCAGCTTCTTGGCAGTCTTGCGGACATTGTGAAACGCCGTGTCACGTGAAGGCCCGACGGCGGCACCCACCGCGGCGTCGTGGCGTTTGGTGAGGCGTTTGGAAGCTTTGTTGACGAGTTTCGCTGTGGTCTTGCGTGCGGGCCCGGTTCCTTGCGGCGCAATTGCGGGAGAGTCCAGGAAGGCTTCGAAGCCATCCAGAAGCCGGAAATAGCGGGGGCTGTTGAGTCGGGTCCTGATTGCTGCCATCGCCGTGTCCGCCCTGACCTTCATCCGCTCATCCAGCTCAGCGTGAAGCGGACCCAAAACCAGCTTCATTGGCAGCTCCTCCACGTCCTTTCGGAGCCGCTCATGAAGGACCTCTACATCCCGGTAGCGTCCAAGAGTGCTGGCCAACGACTTCAGCTCAAGCTCAAGTTCCTTAACCGGGGAACCCTTGAAAAGCTTGCGGTAACTATGGAGCACCGAACGGATCCGGCGGGTCAGTGACCGCATCTTATGGACGGAATCGTCACGGTTCATTCGCACGTGCGCGTCCTGCAGGAGCAACTTGGCCACCTGGGCGTCGAGGTAGTTCAGTACGGGTACTACGGCCGGACCCTTGCGGCTGGGGACCTCGCGACCGGTCCCCTTTGCACGCGGCCAGGAATCTCCCAGGGCTGTTGCCAGTTTGGAAGTGCGTTCGCTGGGGCTCGCCCCTGCCTGTGTGAGCTGGGCTGCGACGGCGTCCAGGATGTCATCGCCCTTGTCCGCGTGCCCGCTACCGTTGAGTTCCACTTCCCATTCGCGCCACTGCTGTTCAGTGGAATCCCCCACCGAAACAAGGGCCCGCACGTGGTCGTCCACGAACTCCGCCACCCGCCCGCCGTCGTCCTGGTAGAGCGGGTAGCTGGTGCGTTCGGTGTTGAGTGTGGCGACTGCAATGACCGCGTGTCCGCGCGTGTAGGCAAGGATCCGATCCATCAGTTCCACCGGCACGGTATCGGCCTGGCCCAGGGGCGCGTGGATTTCGGTGCGACGTCCTGGGCTGTGGGGAAGCTTGAGGTGCCATCCGGCGTCGGGACCACCTGTCCGCCGTCGCAGAGTCATTCCGCGGGCGGCAAGCGCGAGATCGCTGGTGTCAAAATAGACCGCTTCGAGGCTATGGGTGACTGGCTCGCCCACGCGGGCAACGCCGTCGATCTTTTCAAGCGTGGGAAGCGGCGTGGAAGGATCGACGTCGAACTTCCGTTCTGCCTCTACGTTGCTGGACGTTGCCATCACTTCTCCTTACTGGAGCTTATTCTTCGTGGCACCCGGGGAGGCCGGCCCGTTCGCTGGCCGACCTCCGCGGGTAAGAGGCTTACACGAAAACCTTTAAACCAATGCTCCTCCGCCTTCGTCCACATCGCCACCAGTTACGGTGCCACGCCAGGCGCCGGTCTCATGTCCCTGGGCCTCGATGAACTTCTTGAACTTGTCCAGGTCTGCGCCCACGCGCAAACTGTCGGCTCCGACTGCCGAGCCGGCCTTTTCGGCGAGGGTGTCCGGCTCCCAGTCGATCTCTACATTGACGCGGGTGTGCACGGCGTCCAAAGGTTCAAAGGTCACTGTTCCTGCATTGCGCGGGCCGTCCACGCTCGCCCAGCTGACCAGCGAATCGGGCACCTGTTCGATGATCTGGGCGTTGTATTCGCGCTTCACGCCGCCCACGTTCGTCGCGAAGTGGAGGGCCGTATCATCGATCTGCTGCACGGACTCCACCCCGTTCATAAACTCGGGAAAAGTCTCGAACTGCGTCCACTGGTTGTAGGCAACGGACACGGGGACATCTACTTCAATTGATTTATTGACGGTAGCCATAAGGTGTCGCTCCTTCAATGTTCTCGTCTTGTAGTGCGTTTATTTGTACTGCGATTTATATGTCCTGCGCTTTAATGTGCCGGACTCTTTTGAGTCCGGTAATGCCGGCGGCGCGCCAGCCGGCTGGCTGCATAACCGTCTGGCGCGCCTGTCTTATGGGCGCGCCCGGGTTACGGCCTAACCTGCGTCGAAATCCTCTTCGTCGTCGTCCTTGGGTGACTCGTCCCGGGGCAGATCAGTGCCGCTGCCATCGGCCAGGGAGTCAGCAGGCTGGTTCAGATTCTGCTCGGCCTGGGACTGTTCGTCGATACCGCCAAAGCGGCCTGCCCCTGGTTCGCCTGCGCTGTCCGAGTCCTCGGGATCCAGGTGGCTGAGATTGGGTGCGCCGGTTGCATATGTTTCGCCATCAGGGCTGTCCTCGCTCAGACCGGCTTCGCTGAGGTCCTCTTCCACGCGGGGCTGCGCCTGCGATCCGCCCGCTTCCTGCTCTGCGGTGGGGGTGCCGTAGCCCCCTGCTTCCTCTTCAGGCGTGGCGTTCTGCTTGTCCATGTGACCTGTCCTTTCCATGCGGTGGAACGTGTTAATGGAACACTTCGAACCTATAAGGACGGTTGGCGACGTGTCCATGCTTTGAAGAAATTAGTCAGCAAACTTAGCAATTTCATGCTTGAGGCACTATCGTGGCAGCCCCGATTCATAGGCCACGTAGTCCGGACGAAGCACCACCTCCTGTGAACCCATCATCGCGATGTCCTCCCACAGCACCAGGAACGATCCCCGATGCCACCAACGCAACAACTGCGCCACCGGCCATGGCTGCGTCATCCCTTGCCTCTCATACCCCAGGAAAGACGACGCCGTCCGCGGACTCACAATGATGCCCACCAAGCGGGCTTGGCTCAGGAGCTGGGTTGGTGCCGAGTCCAGGGCGAAGCGGGCATCCGAAACCTCCCCCAGCCGTTCACCCTTGCTATCCACAACGTCACTACCGAGCAGGTCAGTCAGGATCATGGCTACCTCCCGGGATCCGGCCGATGACGTGGTTCCGAAGCCACCGCTCCACCCACGATGCTTCGAGCGAGTCCGAGCGCACACCTACAGTGATAACGGTGTCCACGCCCGATACGACGTCCCAAGGAATACGGATCAACCTGTTCGACGGCGGCCTGCCGCCGAAGATCCGCGTGCCCAGTACCGGACCTGTCAGCAAGGCCGTTATGCTCGGCGGTGCAGCACCTTCCGGGATGGGCTCATCAGGCGCGGGACCACTCAACTCGAGGTCGTCGACCGTGGTGACGGGCACGCCGTCGACGTCCAACACCTGCCGATCCAACAAGTGGAGCTGGGCGTCCAGGACCAAGCCTGCCGGGCGTGGCGCAGGCCTGATCTCACTTGGCTCGATCTTCCTGCGCTTTTCAGCACTCATGCGCCTGCTCCGGTAACAATCATGAGTGGAATGGCAGCCAAGGATGCGGCCAGGATGATCACCAAATACACCAGCCCGGCAATATTCACGGCCCTGTTGTTGACGTGCTCGCCCATGTATTGGGGATCGTTCGCGACAATCAGGATTGGCAGATAGGTGAGGGGCAGAGCGATCGCGGAGAACACCACCGAATACTCGGTCACAAGGATGGGATCCACCCCAGTGGCGAGGACAGCGGCACCCGCCAGAAGGACCACGATCATGGACATGTGGAACCTGGCCGCCTGGGCCGGCCGCCGGAACTTTCCCCACGACCATCCAAAGAACTGCGCCAACGTGTAGCCGCTTGAAAGCGTCGTCTCCAGAGCTGCCCCGAATGTAGCGGCCACAACGCCCAGAATCAGCACGGCCAAGGCCAGCTGTCCTCCCGCCTGGGCAACGGGCAACGCCACTTGCGACAGCGTGGTGACGCTGATCCCCGCAGGCAGGAGGACGACGGCGGCGCAGGCGGCGATCGCCACCGAAAGGAACCCACCCAGTGGGAAACCGAGCAGAACGTTCATTCGGGCCTGCATCAGATCCTTGACCTTCCACCTTTCCTCCACAGCGCCCGAGGAGAAGAAGAACACCTCGTAGGGGGTCATGGCAGCTCCGAACAGTGCGATGGCAAAGTACCAATACACGCCGGGGCCTTCCTCCTGCGACACGGACGGCGCGAATGCCTGGCTGGCCAGGACACCCCAATCGGGCTTGAGCAGGAAAAGCGCCACGGCAAAAACGATCAAGGAAAGTCCCAGGAGCCCGGTGACGTTTTCCATGATCTTGAACTTCACCCGCCAAATCACAAGCCACACGGCCAGCAGCGCAACGGGGACCCAGAGCAAGTAAGCCACGCCGCTGGCCAACTGCAGGGCCAGGGCGATGCCGCCGATCTCGGCGGTGACCGTCATCAGGTTGATCAGGAAGGAAGCAGCGAGGTTGGCTAGCCCGGCACGCGGCCCCATGCGCTCACGAATCACCTCGAAGGTTGCCCGGCCTGAGACGGCCGCCACCCGTCCTGACATATTGGCAAAGAGGCAGATTCCGACGACGCCGACCACCACTACCCACGCCAGAGAAAGCCCAAAGCGTGAACCTACTACGGCGTTGGTCACCAAATCCCCGATGTCAACAAAGCCCCCGATCGCCGTCAGGATGCCCAGTGCAACACCGAGGAGCCGCTTCACTGGATGCCGGCCTTGGTCATGAGGGCTTTGAGCTGATCGGTGGCACTGCGCAACTCACCCAGGACTTCGGGCAGGCCGTGTGCGCCTGATCCCGGTTGCCCCAGTTCAGGGCCGCCGCTCGGAGCAGTCAACGCATCACGGGCATGGAGCATCGCGCGCGAGATGGTGGCGAAGGATGCCAACATGTCATCCCGCAGCGACTTTTCCTCCTCGGTGGGAGCGGTGAAACCTTCAACTTCATCGGTAGCGGACTCGACCTCCCCCAACATGTCATCTGCCGCAGTGGACCCGGCAGCCGCCGTCGTGCTGTTTTTGATCCTGAGGTCTACAGCCAAGGTGGCAGCTTGGACGGCGGAGAAGACGTCTTTCGCCGGTCCCTTAAGCGCCTCGGGGGAAGGACGCTGTGAGCATGCGGTCAATGCTCCGGCGAGTACCGCCAGAGCCAGGAGAATCGTCGCCAGGCGCCTGCCGTACTGGCTCACGATGGCTGCGGAATCTGGCAACCGGCTTGTGGATCCATCCCTGTGTAATTAAGGGGCCCGGCCAGAATATTCAGGGCGATGGTCGCAAACTGCGAACACTGCGCGGGTGGGGCGTTGTAATAGCCGCGTTGGCCAGCCGCTATTGCTCCAATGACGAGCCACACAACTACGAACAGCCCAATAATTGAACCGATTCGCATTTCTTCCCCAATCAATAAAACGGAAACCCAGCTATTACTACTTACTGGGCGGCCAAGGGCGCGGTCGGGGCAGGGATTCCTGTCCTGCCCGCGACCGCAATACCCATGTCAATCCGAAGGATTGGTTTCGGTAGTCAAACCGCGATCATCTGCGGTCCGCTCATCCTTTTCTTCTGCCGGCCCGGGTGGATTCGCTGATTCATTCCCCCCAGCATCGGCGGCATCTTCCGAACCTTCCCCGGATGCGTCGCCAACAGGTACCTGATCATTGGAGGCGTGTGCCCCAAGATCACGTGGGATCGGATGACCTGGTGTCGTGATCCCATCGTGCACCTGGCTGAAGCCGGCAACTTCGGTTGGATCAGTTGTCATACGCGTGACCGGCCCCGGCCGAGAACCCAGCCGATGAGCGCCAGGACCAGCAGGATAATTCCTACCCACAGCAGGAAACTCAGGGCTTGGTTAAAACCGCCAACAAGCAGCAGCACGATCGCAATGACGCCGGCAATCACCAATAGTGTGTTCATCTAAGCTACGCATCCCTTCAAACAAATTTGTCCAGTTAGGAAGGCGTCCGCTGGGACTCCAATTGGAGCTCCACCCCAAAGCAACGGGCACCGAACGGAGAAATGATCTCCTTATTCCGTACTTACCCCAAATGACAACAGTTCAAACAGAACCGCTGCCCTCCGAAGCACGTGCACAGCATCATGATAGGCGCGCATTCTGTTCCGGCGAAGTATTTCGACAGGAAACTTAGTACCTCTTCGCCGAAAAGGCTCCGAGTGCCTGGCTGATCTCCCGCGCAGTACCCGCAGCGGCCTCTCCGTATTCCTGATACTTGGCAGGCACGATCCTGCTCGACGGCCCGGAGATGGAGATTGATCCTGCCGCCACACCGCCCGGCCCCAACAAAGGAACCCCGATTGAGGTAATTCCCGTACTGAGGCCCTGTTCATTGATGGAGTATCCGCGGGCGCGGGTTTCCCCGATCATGGCCCGGAGTTGCGCCGGGTCAACGACGGTTTGCGGCGTGAGGGCTTCAAGGGGTGTGGCCAGATAGTCATCCACGATGGCGTCGTCAGCAGCGGACAAATAGGCAATCCCGGTGGCGGAGGCATGCATCGGCAGTCGAGACCCCAGGGGAAGGAAAGCCCTGAGGACGTGGGGCGTGTCGAGGCGTTCGATGATGAGCATGTACCCGCGGTCCGGGACCGCGAGGTGGACAGTCTCCGTTGTGTCCAGCTGCAATGCGTTCAGGGGGCCCATGGCGGCGTCGCGGATAACGGAGCCGCTGCTGCCCCGGCTTGCGACGGCAAAAGCATGGTTGGTCAGGACCCACTTGCCCGCCTGCGCTTCAGACTGCGCCACCCATCCCAATTCCGCCAGGGTCCTTAGCATGCGAAGGACCGTAGCCTTGGGGACGTCCACCTCACGGCTCAGCTCCGATAGGCCCGCCGGCTGGTTGTCCGACACGGCTTCAAGAACCCGGATGGCCGTGACCACACTCTGCGTACTCATTCACACTCCCCCTTGACCGCTCGCTTTCTTATGACCTACGGTACAGGCGATTTCCCAGAATGAACCATTGGTTCATCCAGTGAACCGACGATGTTTGATTGGAGAACGGGTCTTGGAACAACAAATAGCTGCCCTCGCCATCTTTGTGGGCGTCTTTGTCCTGGCAACCCTGCGCAAGGTGCACATTGGCGTGCTCATGTTCGCAGCGGCTGCCGGCGTTGGCGTTTGGATGGCAGGGATGACCATCGACAAAGTGGTGGCAGGCTTCCCCATCGGGATCCTCGTCCTGCTGGTAGGGGTCACGTATTTCTTCTCGATCGCCCAAGCCAACGGAACGATCGACCGCATCATCGAGATGGCCATCACCAAAGTAGGTGACCGCGCCTTCTTTCTGCCCATCGCATTTTTCGCGCTCACCATCGGCATCTCAGCCATGGGCTCCCCCTTGGCAGGATTGGTCATGGCCCCCATCGGCATGCCACTTGCCAAACGCTATGGCATCGACCGCATGCTGATGGGCATCGCCATTGGGTCCGGCCTGAGCGCGGGTGGCTTCGCGCCAACCAGCCTGTTCGGCATTGTCACGTACGGCACAGCCCGAGCGGCAGGGATTGACCTTGATCCCCTGGTCCTCTTCAGCGTCGCCCTGGGAACCAATCTCCTGCTGCTGGCCGCCGCCTATGTCATGTTTGGTGGATTCAAGCTACTCAACACGCGTACCGCTGACGGTTTCGGCACCCAGTTGCCATCCTTCAGCGCTAACCGCCCGACGCCGTCGCACCCCTTTGAACGCGAAGGCAACATTGCGCGCGGCAAGCAAGCAGCCGTCCAGGTCCTTGACCCGGCATCGGCGCCGGACGTACCGGCGTCGGAGGTACCGGCGTCGGCCTCAAAGCTCAACCGCAACCAAATCATCACGGTGCTGTGCATGGCCGGGCTGGTTCTTACCGTCATCCTCATGTCTGTCCTGGGCTCAAATCCGGACATCGGCGTTCTCTGCTTCGCCTTCGCCTCAGTCCTCACCCTCTGCGATCCGCAATCCGGAAAATCGGCTGTCGCGAAGATCGACTGGTCCACCGTGTTGCTGGTGGGCGGGATCATCACGTTCGTCGGAGTGCTTCAGACCATGGGAGCCGTCGCGTTGCTCGGCGAAGCGGCGGGCGCCGTCGGGACTCCCCTGCTGGCCGCGCTGGTGATCTGCGGGATCGGCGGACTCATCTCCGCGTTCGCCTCCACCACCGGAATGCTCGCGGCGCTGGTGCCGCTGGCACTGCCACTCGTGGCCTCCGGGGACATCGCCGGGTGGGCTGTCATCGCAGCGTTGGGCGTGTGTTCGTCGATCGTTGACGTCTCACCGTTCTCGACCGTCGGCGCCACCTTCGTAGCCACGGTCGATGCAGACGAGCGGCCCCGCATCACCAGGCTCCTCACCCGTTGGGGCTTGTCCATGGTGGTGGTCGGACCCCTTCTGCTGGTCGGTGCACTGGTGGTTCCGTCCAGCCTCTAGCTTCCTTTTCACACTCTTATACGCACTCAAGTCTCCTATGCACGAAAGGTGCCACCATGCTCAAACCACTCCGCGGAATCACCGTGGTCGATCTCAGCCGAGCCCTCGCGGGACCCTACTGCACTGCACTCCTGGCCGATATGGGTGCCCGGATCATCAAGGTAGAAAGCATCAACGGGGGCGATACCGCCCGCCAATGGCCGCCGTTCCAGGATGGCCACAGCCTCTACTTCGATTCTGTGAACCGGAACAAATCCTCTGTATGTGTCGATTTCTACTCGGCCGAGGGGCGCGACATCCTCTCCACGCTGATCGCCGAAGCCGACGTCCTGGTGGAGAACTTCAAACCCGGCACCCTGCAGAAAATGGGATTCTCCTCGTCGCGGTTGGAAGAACTCAATCCCGGGCTCGTTGTCGGATCCGTCACCGGTTTCGGCAACACTGGACCCCTTAAGGACGACGCCGGACTGGATCAGGTCATTCAAGGAATGTCCGGGTTGATGTCGGTCACGGGATCAGGCCCCGGCGAAACATACAGGGTTGGGATACCGATCGTGGATATCACCTCCGGGATGGTGTGCGCGTTTGGGATCGTCGCAGCGCTGCACGGAGTCCGCAATGGTGAGCCTGTTGGCAAGGTGTCCACCTCCCTTCTGGAGACGGCGCTGAACCTGTCCGCTTTTCAGGGACAGAAGGCGCTCAGCCTCGGTGAAGCGCCCACGCCACAAGGGAACAACCACCCAGTCATCGCCCCCTACGGCAAGTTCGCCACCGCCACTGAAGCGATCAATATCGCGGTGGGTAGCGACAAACAGTGGAAGGCATTCTGTGGCCTGCTGGGTATTCCCACGGCTGTGGAGGATCCCCGCTTCATCACCGGGGCGGACCGCTCGGCCAACAGGCAGCAGCTAAGCGAACTCATTGAAGCTTCCTTGGTGGCCAAACCGGCTGACGAATGGGTGCCGCTGATCAGCCAGGCTGGGATCCCCTGCGGCCCCATCTACAACTACACACAGGCCCTGGCCTCCGAGCAGGTTGCCGCTCTGGGTCTTGTCCAGCACAGCCAGCGGCGGGATGGCTCTGAACTTCCACTCCTACGCGGGCCTCTGAGCTTGGACGGCGAGGCCAGCGAAATCCTGTCGCCCCCGCCGCTTCTGGGCGAACACACCACCGAAGTACTCATGGAACTGGGAATGACCCACGACGACGTCACCCGGCTTGAGCGCGAGGGTCGCGTTCTGTGCGGGCCGGCGTCGGTTTCGGCAAAGATTGGAGCAGGGCGATGAGCACAGTTTCCCAGGCGTTTCGTGTTTCCCGTGATTCCACAGAGGGCCCTGAGGGCCTCGTGGGCCTCGTGGGCCGCATGGCGGTTTCGGTGGCTGATGGCATTGCCACCGTGGAAATCTGCAACCCCGCGCAGCGCAATGCCCTCACCAAGGCCATGTGCCTGGAAATCCAGGAGCTGATGCCCAGGCTCGACGCCGATCCCGATATTGCCGTGGTGGCTCTACGCGGTGCGGGCGACACTTTCTGCGCAGGGGCTTCCATCAGCGAGCTCTCGTCCGTGCTGTTGGATCCCCAGCCCGACGGTTCGGTGGTTGACCACCTCAGCTTGGCCGATCACGCCATTGCGTCTCTTTCCAAACCCACAGTGGCCTTGGTTGACGGCGCCTGCATGGGCGGAGGGTGGCAAATCGCCTCTGCCTGCGACTTCATCATCGCCAACGAACGTGCCGTCTTCGGGCTGACCCCGGCCAAGATCGGGATCATCTACCCACGCCCAGGCATTGAACGGCTGGTCCGGCTGGTGGGGCACGCCAATGCCAAATACATCCTCCTTACCGGGCAAACATTTAGCGCAACCCAAGCCCAAGCGCTGGGTTTGGTGGCCGACGTCGTTCCTTCCGCTTCCTTTGAGCAACAGTGCGAGGCGCTACTTGGTTCCCTGCGGAGCCGCTCGCGTTTCTCGGTGCATTCCATGAAGCGGTTGGTGGACCTGGAAGCTGCGGATGCTTCGGATGCCGGGCAGCCTGACATCGATCAGGAGTGGGCTGCGGCCTGGTCCGCGATGCCTGATTGTCCTGACATGGAGATCGGCATCAGCGCGTTCCTGAACCGCGAACAACCCCGGTTTAAGTGGCGGCCTCTTGGGTGAGCAGGGCTTGCCCGAGACGTGATCTATGCCTCAACCAGGGACAAGGCCGGCCTTTCCTCCGTTGAACTAGAGACGACGGGAGGCCCCATGCTCATTGTTCTCACAGGAATAGACGGTTCAGGAAAGACGACGGCGGCCCGCGCCTTGGTGGATTCGGCCCGCGCTGAGGGGCGTAATGCGCTGCTCCTCAGCAACCACGCTGCACGCCGACGGATGTCGCTCATTTCGGAGCGATTCGGGTGGAAGTTGCCGCCACGCGGTGCCGATTTTGTAGAGACGTGCATCCGCGTGGGCAACGTCCTTGTTTCACATGCGCGAGCCCGGAATTTCAGCGGTCTGGTGGTCATGGACAGGCATCTGTACTGCCAACTTGCGCTGCGCCGCGCTGCTGGATTGGGCCGGGGCCGGTTGCTCCCCTGGCTGCTGGAAAAGCTCCCCGATCCGGACCTCACCGTGCACTTGGACGTTGACCCGCGGCGTGCTCATGAACGGGTCATGGCGCGCGGCACGGACCAGGAAGAGCTGGCTGAGCTGGAAGCTTTCCGGGCCGCCTACCGCTCCCTCCCCGAGTTCGCCGACTTCCTCGGGGTTGACGCCAACGGAACCCCCGACGACGTGTTCGCCGAGTTGAACCAGGTCATCGCCGCGAAGGAGTGCGTCCGGGTTTGAACCCAACTGGCTGGCAGATGACGTCGTTTTCAGCGCTTTATTCGCCTGAGCTTGGCGTTGGCCACTTCCAACGGCCATCTTCTGTGATCTCGTAGGACACCTGGCCGAACAGAAGGTCACTGGTGCCCGCAGGGTTGCCGCCGTGAGCCCGGTATTTCGCCTTGCTCTCCACGCCACGTCGCTTGAGGAATCGCAAGAGCCACCACACTGACGCGGCCGCGCAGAGCAACGGAATAATGACCGGCGCCCATTGCCGCACACCAGCCCAGTGCAGGATGAACAAAGGGACCGCATAACCAAGGGCGCCCAAGACCACCACCTGAAACCCGACCCAAAACCGAAGCTCACCGTTCGACGGCCGGTTGTCAACGTCGAAGAGGTAGTCATCCAGTGATTTCACACTGTCTTTCCTATCAGATCGCATCGGCTCAATTGCGGGATCAAGCGCGGATTTGAATTATCCCTTCCCTTCAGATGCAACTTGAGGGGAGGGACACTTCCGTTCCCTCCCCTCAAGCGCCACGCTATTTTGCCTTGCGGCTATTTCGATGCTGCAGCCGCGTCCCTGCCTTTCAGGGCAAATACGGCGACCAGTCCGACAATCAGCGCGGCAAAGATGACATAGTACGCCGGTGAGATTGGGCTGCCGGTGGATCCGATGAGCCAGGTTGAGATGAATGGTGCGGTTCCTCCGAAGCCGGCCACAGCGATGTTGTAGCTGACGCCAAGTCCTGTGTATCGGACGTCTATGGGGAAAAGCCGGGTGGTGGTGGTGACCGCGGTTCCTCCAATGAGCGAGACAATAGCAGCAAACAGGACCTGTCCAAGTATCACGGAGCCCACCGTCCCGACCGCGATGAGCTGGAACAGGGGCACGACGCAGATGATCATGAGTGCTGCGAAGGCGATGAGCAACTTCCTGCTGCCGACTTTGTCGGCAAGAATCGCGGCGAATGGAATCAAGATCATCAGGACCACCAGCTGCAAGGAGTTCCCGAGCAGGGCGTCCGTCAGGCGTACCTGCGTTGTGGTCTTGATATAGGTCGGCAGGTAAGTAGAGAACATATAGATGCTTACCGAGTAGCCGATGGTAATTCCGATGGCGATGAGCCCTTCGGAGCGGTAGTTCCTGAACACCGAACCAAGTGGGGTCTTATGCGGTTTCGGTTCTGATTGGGCTTTCCTGAATTCCGGAGTGTCTTCCAGTTTTGCCCGAAGAATAAGCCCCAGCACACCGATGATGCCGCCGAGGATGAAAGGAATCCTCCAAACCCAGTCACGGAGGGCCGCGTCCGAAGACAACAGGCCGCAGAGTGCTGCAGTCAGCGAGCCCACCAGGGTTCCCGCGGACGCGCTGACTTGAACCCAGCTGCCGTAAAGGAAACGACGGTTGCGCGGCGCATATTCAACTGTGTAGACGGAGGAGCCGCTCCACTCCCCGCCGGCCGAGAAGGCCTGGACAAAACGAAACAGGACGAGCAAAGCGGGTGCTGCAATGCCAATTGACGCATAGCTGGGTGTCAGGCCGATGGCGACGGTGGCTGCGCCCATGAGTGCAACGGTGGCCAGGAGTACGTTCTTTCGCCCGTGTTTGTCTCCAAAATGACCGAAGAAAACGGCGCCGAGGGGGCGGATAAAGAACGAGGCCGCGAAGACGGCAAAGGTCGACAGGAGGCCCGCCGTTGGGTCCTGATTTGGGAAGAAGTTCGCTGCGATGATTACGGCGAACAGTCCGTAGACAGCGAAGTCATACCATTCCACCATGTTGCCGATGGCGCCGGCGAGCACTGCCCGTCGCCTGATGGAGTTGGTGACGGTTTCGCTCACCACGGGAGTTGCTTTCGTTGTTTCATTCACTTTATTTTCCTACCTTTCTGGGCAGCCGGGTCAGGACAAGAGGTCTTCGTCGTAGGGGAAGTTTGTAAGCATTTCGTAGCCGTTTTCCGTGACAAGTACGGTGTCTTCAATCTCGACGCCGCCTACTTCCGGCTGGTCAGGTGTGCAGGCGGCAGGCTCGATGTTGATGACCATTCCGGGCATCAACACGTCCTCCACTCCGGGTGCGATGACCGGAGCCCCGTGAAGGCCATAGCCGAGCTGGTGGCCGGACGCCCAGGGCATGGTGTACTCGCCGTATCCTTCCTGGATGAGGACATCGCGTGCGATCTTGTCGATGGAGGCACAGGTGACTCCGGGCCGGATAGCGTGGATGGCTTCCTGCTGGGCGAGCCAGGCGGCCCGGTAAAGCCGCTTTTGAGCTCGGGACGCTTTTCCGCGAACAGTCCCCCGTGCGAAATCTCCTGTGTAACCGCGGTAGACGCACCCAAGGTCCACGATGACCATATCCCCGTCGTTGATCCGTCGTTCGGTTGCAAGCCGTTCGAAGATGGCTGCGTTTGGTCCGGATGCCACGTTGGTAATGAATGGCGTCATTTCCGATCCCGCGAGGCGCATTTCGTACTCCGCCGCGGCAGCAACATCAATTTCACGTGGCGCATCCGGCCGACGAATTGTGTCCAAGGCGACCCTCATTCCGTCCTGGGTGATGGCCAGCGCCTGCCTTAGGAGGGCGATTTCTTCGGGCTCCTTGATTTTGGTTGCGTTTGTCCACAGCGCCGATGCGTCCACGAACTCGGCCTTGGGGAGCCGGTTTTGGAGGTCTCGGTCCAGGTCATGGGTTAGGAAGTCAAAGCCAATCCGGCCCTTCGTCAGGCCATGCAGGGTGAGAATGTCTTCGACGGTTCCGGCCCATGTGCTCCGGCTGCCAAGTTGCACAACCTCGTCAGCCCTTGAGCGTGACATTGCCCGGGCGCGTTCGCCGCTGAGTGCGGTTCCGAGAATTACCGGGCCATTGTTGATGAGCAGAGCCAGGTACTCGATCTCGATAAAGGGGCGGTACCCCTTTGCATAGAACCCGGTTATCCACCGCACGGCGTCGTGCTTAATGAACAGGATTGCATCAAGCCCCCTCTCGTCCATAAGGGTTCGCATGCGCCGGACTTTGGTTTCCTGTAGGCCGTCACCGCCGTAAAAGAGGGGTGATTCCATGGATGTCTCAACTGTTTTCATGTTCATGGCAAGGTCCTAAGGGTCTGCAGATCGGATCCGGTGGGCACTCTTCCTGCAACCGGCAGCACGGCGTGCGTCCAGTCACCGATCCTTGTGGCGGGAACTGTTCGCATTTCACCGATAAGACCGCCGTGCGGGGCGCGAATTTCGTGAAGTTGCTCGCCGAAGGGATCCACAATCTCGCCCAGGATCTCTCCCGCCTCTACGGTCTGTCCCAGAGCCACACGGTGCAGAAGGAACCCGCCGGTCGGTGCCTGCAGGAACTCCCCTGTCTTCGCTGCGCGGACGATGGTGTGATTCTTTGTGTAAGGGATCGTCCATTTTTCCGATTCCGGAACCATGCCGAGTCGCTGGGCAACACCGGCAAGTGTCATTCTGGCCTGTTCCGCCAGGTCCTCCCGCATGCGCCCTTCCGACCCGATTTCGACCAGAATGGACGGCACTCCGCTCTCGGCAGCGACCAACCGCAGAACGTTCTTGAACGGCACGGCCGCATACAAAGTTTCAATACCGGTTGATTGAGCCAGCTTGAAGGACTTCTCACCGATTTCCCCTGGGCTGTCATCGAAACCGACAAAGGGCATGAGGCCAAGAGTCATTCCGCCGCTGTGCATGTCAAGCAGGTAGTCCGCTCCGGCCATGATGTGCGTGACCAGCGCATCTGCAACGCGTTCAGTCAGGAAGCCATCAGGGTTACCGGGAAAACACCGGTTTAGATCCAGGTGGTCTACCGGGCTGTGCCGGGAGAAGCTTTCAAATGCCGCGGGGTTGGCCTGTGTGGTGGCGACTATAGCCCCGGAAAGCGTGGATGGATCAACATCGGACAGAAACCGTCGAAGACCTTCGCAGCAGTCGTACTCGTCTCCGTGCACCCCAGCGATCAGGGCCAGTCTCGGGCCTGGCTTGGCACCGTTAATCACTACCAGTGGGATGCCCAAGGGCGTCCCGTCCGGCCTGGTACCCAGCTTGAGCCAGCCCTTCTTTTTCTCTCCTGGCTCCACTTCGAGCCCACCGACAGTCAAGTTCGGGTTTTCAGTCATCTGACAATGCCTCCTCGCGCAGTCCTGACAAACCGCTTATTTGTACGTTCATTTACGGTACATGTATTCTCGCCGTCTTGTCTAGAGATCTAAAAGGTTCTCTTGTAGCGGGCGGGGATCGTGAGGACTGTCCACTGGATCGACTGCAGAGCGCACTGGCTGAAGCTGGCAGTATTAGCTATGGTTGTATTTGTACGTACAATCGAGCGAAGGCTGCAGCGTGACATCATCGATCGAAACCCTCGACGCCGAAACACTCCTCACCGACATCCGCGATGCCGGGCCGTTGCCAGGGGAAAAGCGACACGAATGGCTTGGCAGGGCGTTGCGTGAAGCCATCAAGATGAACGTTCTGCCTGAGACCGCCATGCTGCCCACAGAAGCCCAGCTAGTGAAACAGTTCGGGCTAAGCCGCCAAACCGTCCGTAAGGCCTTGGAAGAACTCGCCAGGGAACGACTAATCGTACGAATCGCCGGCAAAGGTACGTTCCTGGCACCGTCAGGGGAGACTGGACGGCAATTCAGCTCGGCGAGGGACTTGCTCTCATCGGTTCATGATTCGCGCTACGAACTCGTCATTCCCCTTCATAAGCGCATCGAACTGGCCGCGGCAGGCAGGCTCCGTCTGCCAACCGACGACGTTGCCTGCGCATCCTTCCGGCGCCTTAACGACCAAGGTGCCTTTTGCTACACCTCGGTGTTCATGCCCCCTCACATCGGCGAACTGCTCCAGGATGTAAGCGAACTAAAGGAACCCGGGACCGCATCGTATAGGACTGTGGCCGAAATCCTGGATGAGCGCATCCCTGGAGGCATTGCAAGCGCAGAGCAGAGCATCACCGCATCGGGCTTGTCACCAGAGGCAGCCATGAACCTTCAGCGTGAAGAGGGAGAAACTTCGCTGCGCATCGACCTTGCCTATTACGACGATCAGCACGCCATGGTCGAACTGCAGTCCAGCTATTTCCTCCCGGAATCCTACTCGTACAGGTCCCATTGGCAGCGGCTTTCATAGGACCCCACACAGTGGACACGCGAAAGCTCAAGTACTTCCTCGCCGTCGTGGATCACGACGGGTTCAACCGCGCGGCTGAGCACCTTCTGATCGCCCAGCCATCACTGTCCCAAACCATTGCCAGCCTTGAGAAGGAGCTCGGCGTTCCGCTCTTCCATCGGATCGGCAGGCGCGCAGTCCTGAGCGAAGCCGGCAAGGAACTCGTGGGCCCGGCTCGCCTGGTGATGCGGGATCTCGACGCCGCCCAATCTGCCGTCCAGTCCTTGAGGGGAATGCGCAGCGGCCGACTGGACATCATTACGATGCCCTCTCCCGGCATCGAACCGTTGACCTCCATGATCGCCGCTTTTACCAAGCTCCATCCGTGGGTCCGACTCAACGTGGGCGCTGCCTTCACTCCCGAAGAAGTGATCGAATCCGTCCGCAGCGGCAGCAGCGAGATCGGTTTGGCGGGCTCGCCTACGCCCATCAGGGTGCCAGGGGTGGAAGTTCTGGAACTCGAACGCCAGCCGCTGATTCTGATCGTCAACCCACAAGCGGACACGTTCGCGCCCATGGACACAGCTATCCAACGCGAGGACCTCGGCGGCCATCGTCTCATCGTCAGCCAGCGCGGGTCACTCATGCGTTGGATGGTGGACGACGCTTTGGCGCACGGCGTGGAGGTGGAGATCGTGGTGGAAGTCGCCCACAGGACGTCCATCCTTCCGCTGGTTCTGGCAGGCGTTGGTCACGCGGTGATGCCATCGTCGTGGGCACCCACCGCACACAAAGCGGGGCTGAGGACGCTGTTGATCGAGCCAGTCAATTATCTGGATGTCGCAGTGCTGAGCCGGAAGGAAAATCTCACGCCTGCTGCCAGGGCGTTCTTGGACGTTGCCCGCAGCCACGGCGACGAAAGCAACTGATAGGCGCTACCTATCAGCCGTATCGAAACTAAGTCTTGGACGCCGACAGACGCTGAACCGTCTACTTGAAGAGGAAGAACAGTGTGACCCCGATAACAGGCTCACTGCTAACAAACTCAACGAGGAGGTAGGCATGAGCGCCACCCAGAAATTCACCATTGCATCGATTCCCGCAGACGGCGTGGGCAAGGAAGTTGTCTCCGCTGGCCGCCGCGTGCTGGACGCACTCGCAGAGAACTCCAACGGCAAGTTCGCCTTCGAATGGACCGAATTCCCGTGGGGCTGCGGCTACTACGAGAAGACCGGCCAGATGATGGACCCCAAAGGCCTGGACGCCCTCAAGGATTTCGACGCCATCTACTTCGGGGCCGTCGGCTGGGAGAACGTCCCGGACCACATCAGCCTCTGGGGCCTGCGTCTGAACATCACCCAGAACTTCGACCAATGGGCCAACATCCGCCCGGTCAAGTTCCTCCCCGGCATCCAGTCTCCGCTCCGCAAGGCTGACGACACTGAGCTGGACTGGATCGTTGTCCGCGAAAACAGTGAAGGCGAATACGCCGGCCTCGGCGGACGCAACCTGAGCGGCCGCGGTCCCGGCAACGAAGTCGCTTTGCAGACCGCGCTCTTCACGGAAAAGGGCTGCGAGCGCATCATGCGCTTCGCGTTCGAACTCGCCCGGACCCGCACGGTCAAGAAGGTTTCCTCAGTCACCAAGTCCAACGCACAGCAATACGGCATGGTCCTCTGGGACGAAACCTTCCAGCGCGTGGCACTCGACTACCCGGATGTGCAGACCGAAAGCGTGCTGGTTGACGCGATGAGCGCCAAGTTCATCCTCAAGCCGGAAGACCTGTCCGTGGTGGTTGCGTCCAACCTGAACGCCGATATCCTCTCGGACCTCGGCTCCGCCCTCGCTGGCAGCTTGGGGCTTGCCGCGAGCGCAAACCTGAACCCGGAGCGCCGGTTCCCATCCATGTTCGAGCCGGTTCACGGTTCTGCACCGGATATCGCCGGCCAGGGCATCAGCAACCCGATTGGTGCGATCGCCAGTGCGGCACTCATGCTGGACCACTTCGGCCTCCACGAGGAAGCCCGCCGCGTCGAAGCAGCGATCGAGCAGGCCACCGGTTCCGGCCACCTGACCCGTGATGTTGGCGGCGAGGCCACCACGGACGACGTCACCGAGGCCATCATCTCTGCCCTCACCCACACTCTCGCGGCTGTCTAACCAACAGAGTAAACGTTCGACGGCGGTCAGCCGGCCGCCGTCGAACCTCCCCTTCAGCTTCTCCAGAGACATTCCACAATGAGGTAGGAATCATGGAACACATCACCACCGCCGGCGCAGCGGCCACAAGCAGGAAAGCGCCAAACAAGACCCGCTGGTACCGGCAGTTGTACTTCTGGGTGCTCACCGCGATCGTGGTCGGCATCCTCCTGGGTTGGCTCGCTCCCACTGCGGGCATCGCCATGGAACCCATTGGCACCACTTTCGTGAACGCGATGAAGATGCTCATCGGCCCTATCGTGTTCCTAACCATCGTGGGTGGTATCGCCAGCGTGGCCGATCTCAAGAAGGTGGGGATGACGGGTCTGAAGGCCCTCACCTACTTCCAGATCGGCACCATCTGCGCCATGGTGTTCGGCTTGGTTGCCATCAATGTCTTCCGGCTGGGTGACGGCGTCAACGCGGACGCCAGCACCATCAAGACCTCCGACTCGGCTGCGAAACTGATCGACGCAGGGCAGCACCAGGAGTGGTGGCAGTTCCTGACGCACATCATTCCCAACAGCATCGCGGGACCGTTCGTTGAGGGCGATATCCTGCAGATCATCTTCATTGCTGTGGTGTTCGGCATCGCTCTGAATGCCATGGGCAAGGTTGGCGCACCTGTACTGGACGGCATCCAACGGCTCACCGGGGTGATGTTCAAGATCCTGGGCTTCATCATGAAGGCCGCCCCGCTGGGTGCGTTCGGCGCCATGGCCTTCGCCGTTGGCAAGTACGGTGTCTCGTCGCTGACCAGTATGGGCGGATTGATTGCCCTGTTCTATGCGACATCGATCCTGTTCGTGGTGATCGTACTCGGCTCCATCATGGCGATGCTGCGGCT
The DNA here is from genome assembly GCA_050627125.1 of Arthrobacter sp. 21a14. Lineage (GTDB taxonomy): Bacteria > Actinomycetota > Actinomycetes > Actinomycetales > Micrococcaceae > Arthrobacter. Next base: position 5,138,567 of record CP192487.1, read on the forward strand.
GAACATCTTCACCATGATCCGGCATCTCAAAGAGGAGTACATGCTCATCCTGGGCACCTCCACTGCTGAGCCTGCCCTGCCCGGCCTGATGCGCAAGCTCGAGCATGCCGGCGTGAAGAAGGAAACGGTTGGGCTGGTTGTTCCCACCGGTTACAGCTTTAACCTGGACGGCGCCGCGATCTACCTTTCGCTCGCTGCCCTATACATCGCACAGGCAACCAACACGGATCTGACCATTGGCCAGCAGCTCGGCCTGCTCGCGGTGATGCTCCTGACGTCAAAGGGTGCAGCAGGCGTTGCCGGTGGCGGATTCATCGCACTCACCGCCACGCTGACCACCCTCGGCACCATCCCTGCGGCTGGCATCATGCTGATCTTCGGCATCGACAAGTTCATGTCGGAGTGCCGCGCCCTGGTGAACTTCACCGGCAACGCCGTGGCCACCTTGGTGGTCGCCCGCTGGGACCGCACGCTGGACACCGACCGTGCCCGGCGCGTCTTCGCCGGCGAGATCCTTGAGCCGATGCCCGTGGATGACGCCGTCGTCGTCCCTGTGGAGGAGGAGACAGAGCCGGCCGAGGCACCCAAGCACTCAGCCGCCGTCGTGCCTTCTGGACCCGCTGCCTCCACTGACCGCCGTCCCGCCTACTCGGAATCCCTCTGACATGAACAACTCCATCGCCCCGAAGACCGTGCTCATCGCCCCCGACAAGTTCAAAGGCAGTCTCACCGCCGGCGAGGTCGCGGAAGCCCTGGCCGCGGGACTCGGTGCCGCTAGTCCGTTCGGGATCATTGACTGCGAGCTCCTTCCACTCGCGGACGGAGGTGACGGCAGCGTCGATGCCGCCGTCGCCTCCGGCTTCGGCCGCTACAACTGCACCGTCGCCGGTCCCACAGGTCAACCCGTCCAGGCAGATATAGCGTTCGACGGCGTCACGGCAGTTGTGGAGGTCGCGAACACGTGCGGTTTGGCCGTCCTTCCTCAAGGTGACTTGGCGCCGATGGAGTCCTCCAGCCGCGGTTTCGGCGAAGCTGTGCTGTTTGCTTTGGGCCTCCGGCCGGTGCGTTTGGTGCTGGCGCTCGGCGGCAGTTCCAGTACCGATGGCGGGATGGGAATGCTCGCCGCGCTGGGCCTCCGGTTCCTGGATGCGTCCGGTCTCCCGCTGCCAGGCAACGGGCGCTCGCTCTTGCTGGTGCATTCGGTGTCCGGCTCGTTGGTGCCGGAACTGGCGGATGTGGAACTTATCCTCGCCACCGACGTCCACAACCCACTCTGCGGACCAAACGGTGCGCCCGCGGTTTTCGGGCCGCAGAAGGGCTGCTCCCCCGCCGATGTTTCAACGCTCGACGCCGGTCTGGCGCATTTTGTTTCGGTGCTCGCCGGCCCTGGGGCTGCGGCAGTCGGTTCCTTGGCTGGCCCGGCGTCGCAGGCTGAGACGGCATCCTTGGCAGAGCAGCCGGGAGCTGGCAGTGCAGGTGGGATCGGGTTCGCTTGCCTCCTGCTGGGTGCCCGCCAGGTTTCAGGCGCCGACTATTTCCTGGACCTCTTGGACTTCGATGCCCGCAAGGAGAACTGCGATCTTGTGATCACCGGCGAGGGCAGCATCGACGAGCAGACCCTCGCCGGGAAGCTGCCCGCCGCCGTCGCCCGCCGTTCCGGCACCCGGCCCATCATCGCCGTCGCCGGCCGCTCGCTGCTGCCGCAAGAGCGCTGGGCCGAGATGTCCTTGTTCCGCGTATATGCGCTGGCTGAATACACATCGCTGGACTCCTCGAAAGACCCTTTGCTTTCAGCGGAGTTGCTTCAACAGATCGGGCGGGAGATCGGGAAGAGCCTGCTGGATGCTGTCACTGCTGAACGAAGCACGCGCTTCGCCGAGCAATGACGGCATGGCCAGGCTCAGGGAGTTTCGACGTTGTGCAGCAGCCTGCCCGCCCTGACTATCCTGGTGCTGATTTCGTTCGCGACTGATTCGGCGTCGATCGTGGTAACGCGGCGAACCCGGCCCTCGGAATCCGGGGTAAACGTGCTCAATCCCGCCGAGTCGCCGTCGCACGTGATCGAGACCGTACCGGGTGCCGACACTTCGAAGAGCTCGGGGCGAAGCAGCGTCAGGACCGTGATGGGGTCGTGCGGAACATTCCATTCCTCGTCCCAGAACGCCCACCATTGCCGGATATCGGCGTCGAGCGCTTCCCCTAGCGGGCCGGCCGCAGCGATCAGTTCGAGCTGGTCCCGGCGCATCTCCACTTGGCGCGTCACTTCAAGGCCGGTGACGGTGATATTAAGGGCGGAAGCGAAAACGGTCCGCGCTGCTTGGTCATCACTGCGGAAGTTGTGCTCGGTTTCGCCCGTGCCGAACGCTCCGCCCATGATCCAAAGATGCCGCACATTGCGCTCGAACGTTGGATCAGTTTCAAGGGCCGCTGCGATGTTCGTCAGGGGTCCAATCGCTATGAGATCGATCTGTCCGGGATTGTTGGCGACTTCCCGCACCAAATACGCCACGGCGTCCTCGGACTCGATGGTTTCCTGCGGGAGTCCGTCATGCAAGGAACCTTCGTGGCCGGGCCACCACACTTCACGGCCTGACTTCGGGCTGGCAATTCCCTGATGCACGGTGATGTCTCGTCCCGACAGTTTGCCGAACCGCTTTGCGAGCCGCGCCCGCAGCAGAGTGTCGCCGTACACCGTGGTGACTCCAAGGAGTTCAGCCTCGGGTGAGCCAAAGATCAGGGCCAAAGCCAGTGCGTCGTCGACGTCGGATCCAATGTCAGTGTCAAGAATGATGCGGTGCTGAGCACCCATGGTTGTTCCTTCTGTAGTTTGCTTCGGACAGGGGTGTGCCGCGCCGAGGTGGTTGATGGGGAGTTACTTGAGCCCGGTGGTGGTCACGGACTGGATGAAGTAGCGCTGGAAGCCAATGATGATGGCGAGCGGAATCACCGTAAGGACTATCGACCCAGCGAACATCACGCCGTAGTCCACGTTGAATTGGCCTTGGAGATTGGACAGTGCGATTGGGCCCAGGATGTGCTGCTCGTCCGTGCCATTGAGCAACGGCCAAACGTAGGACTGCCATTGGAACAGGAAGAGCGTCAGTCCAGCGCCAATGAGGGACGGAACGGACAGCGGCAGATAGATCCGCCGGAAGATGCCCCACCAGCCCAAACCGTCCAGGCGGCCTGCCTCCACGAGGTCCTTGGGGATGGCCAGGAAGAACGTGCGTAACAGGAATATCGCCATGCCGTTTCCCAAACCCGGAAGGATCAGCCCGGCATAGGTATTCTGCAGGTTCCAGTCACGGAAGAGATCCGCCAAGGGAATGGCGATCGCGTCGAACGGGATCAGGAAGCTCACCACCACTACCACGAAGACGGCGCCGCTTCCACGAAACGGGATGGCGGCCAGGGCGAAAGCTGCCATGGAACAAATCACGACGCCGATCACCACGGTGGCCGCGCTGACGAATATCGAGTTCAGCATGGCCAGCCCCAGGTTGCTGCGCAGCAGCTCGGCATAGTTGTCCAGGCTCGGAGTCATGGTGAAGAACGTTTCCCATTGCAACGGGTTCAGGTACCTGAAGGTATCGCCACCGGGCCTAAGCGAATTAACGAACGTCCACCAGAGCGGGAGCAGGAACAACAGTCCAACACAGGCGCCCAGGATACTCAGTGCGATGTAGCCCAGGGTCCGGCGCCCTGATGCTTTGGCCGCGGCGACCGTACTCATGCCGCATCAGAGCTCCGAAGCAGCCGGAATTGCAAGGCGACGACGGCGAGGGTCAGTAACACGAGAATGATCACTTCCGCTTGGGCTTTACTTAGGTCCCCGAGGGTGTAAGCCCGGGTGTAGATGTCATACATGAGCAGGTTGCTGGAACCTGACGGACCGCCTTTGGTGAGTATTTGGACGGGCGCGAAGATCAGGAAATTGGAAACGGTGTCGGCAACCAGGACGAAGGCAAGAGGTCGACGGACCAAGGGGAACGTGACGGACCAGAGCTTCCGCCAGGCCGAGGCTCCATCGATGGACGCGGCCTCGTAGAGCTCGTTGGGAACATCGTTGATACCGGCGATCAGGAACAGCATCCAATAGCCGACGCCGATCCAGCTCAGGAGCACCATGATGGAAGCGAGCGACTGCTGCGGCGAGGTCAGGAACGGCTGCGCCGGAAGTCCCAGAAGGTCAAGGAATGAATTACCCAGGCCGTCGGGCCGGTAGATGACGCTCCACACGACCGCCGAAACTGCAGGCGGGACTGCTATGGGAAGGACAACCAGAGAGCGCCAAACCTTCGCGCCGGCAGCCTTGCGGGTATAGAGAACAGCAAGCAGGAACGACACAGCAATCTGGAGAGGGTTCACGATTGCTGAAAAGACCAGCGTCACCAGCAGGGCGTTGTTGAAGTCTGCATTGCCAAAGAGGTCGGCATAGTTCTCAAAGCCCACAAACACTGTTCCACCACGCAGGAAGCTTTCACGGAACAGGCTCTCCCACAGGGCCACAGCCGCGGGTGCCAGACGAAGCACTATCAGGCTGATCAAAGCGGGAGCCAGGAACGCGGCCGCCACTGCCACCAACGATGCACGCCTTCTGCGACGGACCGGAGGCACCGCCACAGCTCGATGCTCCGTTGCAGGTGGACGATTGGTTGTTTGCGAGGGGGACATGGCTAGAGCTGCTTCCAAGCATCGTTGATCTGTTGGGATGCCTGCTTCAGTCGCTCGTTGACCGGAGTTCCGTTGCGGATATCAGCGAAGGCCTTGCCCATGATTTCTTCGAACTGGATATAGCCAACGCTGACCGGGCGGGGTTTTGCCGTCTGAGTATTTTCGTGGGAGATCAACTCGGCCAGCCCCTTGCTGTGGTCACCGCCCAGCGCTTCGAGCTTGGGCAGATACTGGGCCGTTGCCGCGCTGTTGGCAGGGATGATGGTGGTCGCCTCAGTGGTGGCGAGGTTTCCCGCTGTGTCCAAGGACGCAAACTCCAAGAACTTCTTTGCGGCTGCCTTGTTCTTGGATGCGGGATTGATGCCCCACGACCACGAGCCTGTTGGCGTTACCTGGCTTCCGCCGTCGAAGTACGGCATGGGTGCCACGCCCCAATCGATGTTCGTCTTGGCGAAGCCGCCAACATCCCAGGGGCCCCCAACGAAGTACGCCACATTGCCGGACGTGAAGACCGGGCTGGTCTGGAAACCGCCAACGCCGCGGGGAGAGAGCCCCGACGTGAACGTATCCGCATACCACTGCATGGCCTTTTCCCAGCCTGCGTTGTTGATGTCGGTGGTCAACATCTTGTCGCCCGTGATGCCGGATCCACCACCTGCAGACTCCGCCAGGGGCTGCAGTTGGTAGTAAGCCTCGACTTGTTCAAGGAGCAGGCCGTACTGCGTTCCCGCCGCCTGGACTTTCTTGGCATCCGTGGCGATCTGTTCCCACGTCATGCGCTGGGAGGGGTCAACCGATGGATGCTTCACGCCGGCCGCATCCAAGGCTGTCTTGTTGAAGAACAGCATTTGGGTGGAGTTCCAGATGGGCAGCGCCCAAAGCTTGTCATCGTAAAGGTTCACACTGAACTGCGCCTCCGGAACAGCGGCTTTGGCCGGCTCCTTCAGACTGCTCAGGTCCTCAAGGAATCCTTGGGCAGCCAACTGGGACAGCCTCGGCTGATCGACTGTGTAAACATCGATCGTGTCGTCCTTGGCCCCAAGGCGCTGCTGAAGCGTTGGGTTGAGTTGGTCGAAGGGCACTTGTGAATACTTCACAGTGATGTCCGGGTTTTTGGCCTTGAAAGCGGCAATGACTGGGGCGAAAGTGGCGGGATCTTCAGGACCAAGAAGATTTACTGTGCCAGTTCCGGAGCCATCACTTCCTAGTGCAGATGGGGAGTTCTGGGAGCTCGTAGAGCAGCCGGCCAGGAAGATTGCTCCGGCCGCAAGCAGCGAGGTGGCTGCAAGGAGATTGTGCTTCACGGGAAGCCTTTCTGGAGATTGAGTCGGATGCGAACGAGCATCTAACCGGTTAGACTACGCGGAGGAAATAGCTTTGACAAGAGATTTCCGAACAGTTGAATCATCGGGCCCAGCAGTTATGATCAACAGATCTACCCGGTTAGACCGCTAGCACACAGGAGAAGCCCATGCCGACAGCCAGAGACGTGGCAAAACTGGCCGGAACGTCCAACGCTGTTGTCAGTTATGTGTTCAACAACGGCCCCCGCGCGGTTTCCGCAGCTGCCCGTGAACGCGTGCTCAAGGCTGCCAAGGAACTGGACTACAAGCCAAACGCTTTGGCACGTGCACTGAGCGCAGGTAAGACGAGGTCCATCGGCCTGATAGTTCCGGACATCGCCAACCCGTTCTTCGCCGAACTTGCAAGGGCCGTCGAGATTGCGGCCGCCGAACGTGGCCATCTGCTGTTGATCGGCGACTCCGCAACGGTGGAGGAGCAGGAACGCCGCCTGATGGAGTCCTTCATCGAAAGGAAGGTGGACTCCATCATCCTTGTCTCGCTCCTGGACGAGCCCGATCTCAAACCGATCACTGTGGCAGGCCTTCCCGTCGTGGCCCTCCACCCGCTTTCCGCCGGGCAACACGCGTCATCCCTGACCATCGATTACGAGGAGGCCGCGTACGTGGCCACCCTTCATTTGTTGGAAGAGGGCTATCAGAGCATCGGTCTGTTGAACGGGCCACTCGACTCCGTGGGCACCAGGCAGCATGCCACCGGTTTCGAGCGAGCCGTTTCCGGAACATCTGTGACGATCTCCAGGCGGGCATCGCCGATATCAAGGGCCGGAGCGGCCGAAGTTGCCTTGGAGTGGCTCCGCGCCGCCGACGCACCCAGGTCCATTTACGCAACAACGGACGAACAGGCGCACGGTGTCCTGTTCGCCGCCTACACCCTTGGCCTCAATGTTCCGGACGAACTTGCGGTGATCGGCGTCGATGGCACTGCCGCCTCCGAGTTCTCCGTGCCTCCTCTGTCCTCCATTCGGCAGCCAACGCAGTCCATTGCGAACCGCGCCGTTGAGATTCTGGTCGACGGGAACGTCGACGCCGACGGGAACAAGACAATCGTCAACGAACTCTTCGATTTCGAGCTGATCGTTCGCAAATCGTCCCGCGCCTGACAAGCTGGGCCGTCGGAGGCTGAGCCCCATGGCAGCTTTTCACGCCCAGAATTACAACCGTTGAATCTCCCCAAAGCCCCGGAGTAGGGTGGCCGGACCGTCCAACCACATCATCGTCTGGGAAAATACTGGGAGAACCATGACACATGTGAGACGCCAACTGGCTGCGGTCACCGCAGCCCTGGCCCTGAGCGTGACTAGCGGAGCGGTGGCGAGTCCTGCCTTCGCTGATCCTCGCGAAACCGATAAGAACCCTACTGCCACCGGGTACGGCGGCGCCGTGAGCACCGTGGATCCGGAAGCTTCGGCGGCCGCCATTGAAGTCCTTCGCAAAGGTGGTAACGCAGCCGACGCCGCTGTCGCTGCGGCCGCCACCCTTGGCGTAACAGAACCGTACAGCGCCGGCATTGGAGGCGGCGGCTATTTCGTGTTCTACGACGCCAAGACCAAGAAAATCAGCACCATTGATGGCCGCGAAACAGCGCCGGCAGCCATGCCAAACGATGCGTTCATCGATCCCGCCACGGGCAAGCCCTATCTCTTTACGACCAAGAGGCCCGAACTGCCAACCAGCGGCGTCTCCGTCGGCGTCCCCGGCACTCCGGCAACTTGGGAACGCGCACTTGAACGATGGGGCTCAGTAAGCCTGGGCGAGGCCCTCAAGCCCGCCATCAAGGTAGCCAACCGCGGCTTCGTGGTGGACGAGACATTCCGAAACCAGACCCTGGACAACAAGTTCCGTTTCAACACGTTCACCTCCACCCAGGACCTTTTCCTTCCCGGTGGTGACGCTCCCGCCGTCGGGAGTATCTTCAAGAACCCCGAGCTTGCCGAGACGTACCGGCTGCTGGCGAAGCAAGGCACCAGCGCCTTCTACAAGGGTCCGCTCGCAGAAGAGATTGTCTCCGCAGTAAAAGCACCGCCGAAATCGGGCGAAACTGATCTGCCCGTTCCAACCGGGTTCATGACCACTGACGATTTAGCTGCGTACGAAGCCATCAACCAGGATCCGACACACGTGAACTACCGCGGCTATGACGTCTATGGAATGGCGCCATCCAGCAGCGGCGGCACCACGGTTGGCGAGTCGCTGAACATTCTTGAAAACTTCGATCTGAAGGACGTGCAGCCGGTGGACGCGCTGCACCACTACTTCGAGGCCAGCTCGCTGGCGTTCGCCGACCGCGGCGCCTATGTGGGAGATCCGAAATTCGTTGACGTTCCCACCGATGTCCTCACCGACGAGGTTTTCGGAAAGGAACGCGCTTGCGAGATCAATCCGACGGCGGCAGCTGAGAAGCCGGTCGACCCGGGTGACATCACAACGTACGACGGCGCGTGCCCGGCCGGGGCCGCACCGCTCGCCGATGAGACGGACACCGAGAACATTTCCACCACCAACCTGACGGTCGCCGACAAATGGGGCAACGTGGTGGAGTACACCCTGACCATCGAGCAGACGGGTGGATCCGGGATCGTCGTCCCAGGCCGCGGATTCCTCTTGAACAATGAGTTGACTGACTTCAGCGCCGAATATAAGGCGACTGATCCCAACAGGATCCAGCCAGGCAAGCGTCCCCGTTCTTCGATGTCCCCGACCATCATCTTGGAAGACGGTAATCCGTTTCTGGCCCTCGGCTCCCCGGGCGGATCCACCATCATCACTACGGTGTTGCAGACCATCCTGAACCGCGTTGACCTGGGGATGGATATCTCCGAGGCTATCGCCGCTCCGCGGGCTGCTCCTCGAAACGGTCTCACCGTCAGTTCCGAGCCGGCGTTCATTGATGCTTACGGTCCCGCGCTGGAATCGTTGGGCCATGATCTGGTCCCGGCCGGTGATGCTTTCACCTCGGCAGCCGAAATAGGTGCGGCCACGGCGATTGAGTTCGGCGACGGCGGAAAGCTCACGGCAGCGGCTGAGCCGACTCGTCGTGGAGGTGGATCGGCAATGGTTTTGAAACCAAGCAGCGGGCCGTGATTGCTGTATTAGCCCGGAAACAGGCCTCGGACTGTTTGCTGCAATTTCTCCAACGCCGTGGTCTGTTGGGTGCTGGCAGCGAACTTCATGAGTCCGCGGCAGGCGAGTCCCGCGTCTGTCAGCTCACCGCTCAGCAGGAAGTCCATCAGTTCATCGCTTGGCAATAGCCGTACGAAGCCCGCCTCGGAAGGGTCCCACGATGGGTCGCTTCCGAGGCGGGCTTCTGCTGCAATGATCAAATGCTTCCGCCGGGACGAGTTGGCGGACCACCATTCGGATCCTGCGTAGTAGACGGCCGACGATTCATAGCCTGTTTCCTCGACCAACTCGCGTTGGGCGCCATCTACCGGAGTTTCGTTCTCATTCAGGTAGCCCCCGGGCAGTTCCAGCAAGGTCTTTCCTGGGCCGACGCGGAACTGCTCAAACAGCACCACATCTGTTCCGCCCTCAGTGAAGGCGAGAACCGCTGCGGAGTCCGGGCTTGCGATGACGTCCCAGGTTGAAACTGAGCCGTCAGCTTCCAAGTACGTGTCCTGATTGACGGTGACAAAGCCTTTGTACGCACGCGTAGTCCAGAGTTTTCGCCACAATTCGTCCGAATTGTTCACTCTTGGCGGTTGGTCTTGAGTTCCCGACAGAATCTCCACAACATCCCCAACGAAGCTGCCGCGATGATGATTCCGGAAATGAGGGACCACACAGATTCGCTGCCGCTTGAGAGGAAAATGTAAGTGGCGTAAGAGGCCATGACGAGGGCGAGAAGCAGCCAAACCATCGGTTTACGATTCACAATGAGTTCCTTGATTGAGTGGTAGTTGTCAGGCCAAGTCACGCTTGGAGAACACGGCGCAGGCTGCCCCCAAGACGATTAACAGCCAAGCAACGGCCCCGAAGAAAGACTCCGACGCCGGTATGTGGACTGCCGTTTGATTCGCCCAGTCGGCAGCTTGGAATGGGAAGAGGTACGTCTCGGCATGGCCCAGGGACAGGACCTGCGGCACAACCAAACTGAAGGGAACTGCGAACAGGCTCACAAGATGGCTACGAAGGAGGGAACCGATCGCGAATCCCCAGGCCGATCCCATCGCTGCCATTCCAGCGAAGGCCAGCACCACGTGTGAGCTGAGCTGCCGTCCTTCGGCGGCTATTCCACCGGCAAGACCGAAGCAGATGCCCACCGTCGCGCCGCCCAGGCTTGCTGCGAGAGCGGTTGTCAGTGCTCGGGCAATAAATGCGGGGCTCCGTTGGAATAGCAGTACCCTGCGCGTAAGGCACCCAGCCCGGAAATCCGCAGTGAAGGAACAAGAGCCCATCACGCCCGCGCTCGTGAGCATGAGCGATAACCCTGCCCCTCGGAGAACTCCTTCAAGACCTGGAGGGGCCGTGGTGGATTCCAGGCTGGCGGTCACAAGGAGCGTACCCAGGAGTCCGATCACCAGCAGGGAGCCGACCGATGAACCCTTCCACAGCCACGGGCGGCGAAGATCCGCAAGGAGTGCGGACAGCATTTAGAACTCCTTTCTCTTGAGCACCACGACGGCGCCAACGCTGGCTGCGAGGAGCCACGCCAGCGAGACCAGGAACGCTGGACCTGGTGGAAGAAGGCCCTGAAAAGGAAGAGAGGCAATGCCTGCCAACGCACCGGACGGCAGCCAACGCCCTATTTCCGGATCGTTTGCCAAGATGGGCAGTTCGATGGCGAGCGGAATAAGCATGGTGACGATCGTCGTCGCGTAGTAATGCCGAATGATCCAGCCGAGCGAGCAACCCCACAGGGAACCAACAGCGGATGCAACCACGACGCCGGGCAGGGCTTGCCAAGACTCGGGGGTGAGGAGATCGGCGCGCATTTCCCGTGCCAGGGCAAAGGCGGCGCTGGCACCCCAAGCCGCGATCCCGGCCGCCAGCGTGGCAAGGCCGACCACAAACGCCGTCGCATACTTGACCGCCACAAGGTGTATTAGCCCGGACATCACTACGCTGCGTCGGAGCGTCCCGTAGTAGGACTCGCGTGTGACCAGGTAGCTCCCCGCAAAGGTGGCCACGATGGCAATGGTGGCGGTCAAAGCCCAAAATGCTTGAATGTTGTCCGCCGCGGAAAGCTGATCTGCATTGTCCGGCCAGCCCACGAAGTTGGCCACGAACCAGGGCACCAAGGCGCTGAAAGCGATAATGCCCAGAACGGAATATCCACTGAAGTACCTGAGTAGCTCTGCGCGTAGCGCACCGGCCCAGTTGGCGTTCGAATGCCCCATCATTGGGCATCCGCGAGGATCTTGAAATAGGCGGATTCAAGGCTTCCACCACCAAGGGCCTTCGCTTCCTTGAGGGTCCCTTGGAACAATGTCCGCTGTTTGAGAATGACGACGTCATGGGCAATTTGTTCGAGTTCCATCAGCTGGTGGCTTGAGACCAAGGCACTCCCGCCGGACTCAGCAAACCGGCGCAGAAAGCCGCGCAACCACTGGATGCCTTCCGGATCCAGGCCGTTCGCGGGCTCGTCCAGGACAAGCAGTCGAGGGTTTCCGATGATGGCGGATGCAATCCCCAGCCGCTGTTTCATCCCCAGCGAGTAGTCGCGAACTTTTCTGTCCGCATGAGCCGCAAGATCGACGATTTCCAGAACCCGTTCAACGTTTTCCCGACTCACGCCTGCTGCCAACTGGCAAATCTGAAGGTGACGCCGCCCTGTCAATCCGGGTTCCACCTCCATCCCGTCCAAGTTCACTCCAACGTGAGCGGCAGGCCTCTTTAGCGAGCGGTAGGCGGTTCCGAACACGGTTGCCCGGCCCGACGTCGCCTCCACCAAACCTGTCAGCCCTCCGAGTGCCGTACTCTTTCCAGCACCGTTGGGTCCAATGAGTCCCACAACCCGCCCTGCAGGCACATCGAACGTCAGATCCTCGACGGTCAACCGTTTGCCCCTTCTCTTGCTGAATCCCTCGAAGCTGGCGTGGATTGTCATGAGTGCCCCCTCGTGGAGTCGTCGCCTTCGGGTGGTCCGGGCCATACCGGGGAATGTGAAGCGGCTTGCCAGAGCCACTCCCACAAACATGTTTGGCTTCGGCTGGTTACCTCCGCCCGCCCCGAAGCAGGGAGCGATGTGCTGTCTTCCACCTGACCTACGTAGGCCAATACGGGCAGGGTGGTGCCTGCGAGCGCTAAGGGAACGATGGTGTCCACAGGTGCAGTGGATGACGACGGCGGGTGCTCCCCAATCGTGGCGCGGCCCAGGTTTTCGTGAATGACCATTCCCTGTGACTGCAAGGTGACGCTGTCGCCCGGTTCCAGCGCGCCATCGCTGGCTCCGTTGGGCGTCACGATGAGCAACTGGTCATTCATGTAGGTGTAGCCCGCTACGGTTACCCGATTCACTGGGATCACGGCGAGAAGAACTCCGATAACAAGAGAGCCTGCGAGCATGAAAAGGACACGCCTCCACAGTGGGCTTCCATTCTCCGCAGCCGCGCGGAAAAACTGAACCACGCTCCTTAACGCCACCACTATGAGCAGGCAGAGGATGGCAAACACCACGATGTGCCCTATGTATCCGAGCTGCAGGAAGATCGGCACGACGCGTTGGAAGCCAATCAGCATGAAGCCGACGCCCGCAATGAAGCTCGCCAATCCAAACCATGGAAGCAAACCATTGCCGCGAAAGGTGGCACGCGCTCCAAGAATCCGGGAGCCAACGACGTCGGCCAGCGCCTTAACGGATTTCTGGCGAAGGTGGGGAATGTCCACAGCCGACATCATGGCAACGTAACCGTCCAGCTTGATGAACGGGAAGAGATTCAAGATGGCGACAGCCCAACAAATGACGCCATAGAGCAGAGCGGCATCTTTCACCGAGGATGCCGGAAGGAAAATCTGCACCGCCAGCGCGATGCTCCCCAGGCCAATATGCATCAGGGGCCCGGCTAGCGCGATCACCACCCGCTGTTTGCGTGAGCTCAACCGCCAGCCATCGGTTACGTCGCAGAAGAAGGCCGGGGATAGGTAGAACAGCATGATGCCAATTCGACGATGTGTGCCACCAAAGTAGCTGAGGGCCATTCCGTGGCCGAATTCGTGCAGCAACGTGGAGGCAAACATCGCTCCAGCAACATAGAGATACACACCAAGTGGCAGCGGCGTCGCCAAGACCCGCCAAATGCTTGGGCCAGCCGTCAAGGCGCCCAGCATGCCGCCAATGAGCAGCAAGGCAAGTGGCAACGCAGCGATTGGCCGCGCAAAGGCAGCGACCACAGGGCGGAACCGCAGTAGGAGCGGCGCCGGATTGAACAACGTGAACTGCACCGTCAACGGTGCCCGGAACTGAACGCGCCGGTCCCTGGGCGGGCGCGCACCGCCGTCGAAAATGCCAGTGTGCGCCAACTGGCGAACGATCCCCATCACGTCGGCAGCCGTCCACGGCAACCCCAAATGGTGAGCTACCTGGGCGGGGTTTCGCTCACCATCAACCGCTCTGAGGACGGCGGCCACATCTGCTGAAACCCGGGATTTTGGGACACTGTTTATGGCAACAATCCAGGGGCCACCGTCCACTAACGGTTGATCAATGGAGGCCGATGGCGCCAACTGAACCGGCCACTGAACGGGTGTCAGAGTCTTGGGCGATCCGAGCATGGCGAGCTTTCTCATATCAGCGGGTGCGGTGTTAAGGACATACCGGAGGGGTTACAGTGCGAACCGGACGGCATCTGGACCAGTCCTTTGGTTTCATCCATCGTCAGGGGAACCGCACCGGGACAAATCGCCTTGCCTGCTATCCACCCAAGCTCCTGAATTGCCGCTGGGAGGCGGTGGGTGAGGCTGACCCAGTGTGATCGAATGTCTCGCCCCGCCAAATACTTGACCAGGGCATCGACGCTCGGTACGGTTTTGGGTTTGACCGCCGGAAAGTGGGCAGGCCTGAAGGTTCGAACCCACAAAAGTAATTCAGCCAGGGCTTGCCCTGTGGTCCAGAAATCCGCGCGGGATTCGTCATCTATCACCTCCACTGACGGAGCTGCTGATGGCGTCCGTGAAAGGAAGAGTTCGCGAATCTGCAAGCCTTCCTGCAGGGCTCCCTTCAGAGCGGCGACAGGGTCAGCCGCCGCCTTGAGTCCAACGGCACCGAAGTGGCCGTGGTCAGTGGGACCAGTGATGATGCAGACCGCAACATGCAAGGGACTTTCACCCTGAGGGATGAAGGCCAGTGTTGGGGCGATGTCAGCTTTGCGTGCAGCCTCCAGGAGCAGAAGTAAACCCCGCGTGCCCGGGGCGTGGAGAACGTGCGGAGGTAGCGCCCCGACCACCAACTCGTGGAGCGGAACCCTTTGGCGCCAGGCAGAAAGGAAGGCATCCCGTTCTATGACTTCACCGATGCCAGATGCTTGCGCAAAGTGTTCTGACGGACCGGATGCTGCGCCGTTCGGCGATGGATCAAAGAACCCGTTCCATGAATCCGGATGCGTGGATCCACCAGCGGCGTAGTCCACCACGGGCGCCGGTACGTGTGATTCCTGGCCTGTCAGCAAGTCCGTTGCCCGGTACCACGGGAAGTCGAACGCGAGGGCAGAGGCGCGTCCCAACCCTGCGGTGACAAAATCGATGCGCTTGTCCTGGGCATCCTTCGCCGCAAGAAGGTGCTCAGCGTCCGCTGCCATGGGCGCTAACGCGAAACGCTCTACGGCCTCGCCTGCGCCCCGCGTCATGGAGGACCGCTTCTTCACATCAAAAGCTCCGACGGCGGTTGCGAACCCCTTCCCGTCGGGCCGCCCATTTGCGAGCGACGCTACGGTTCGCCATAGCCCAACATCGTTGGGCAGATAGACCGTCGCCGAGGACACCAGTCCCAGCGAAGGATCAAGAGTAAGTGCGGCATCGATGCTCATCTGCCACACACCCACAGCTCAATGTCCTTCAGGCCGGGTACCTGCGTGGCGATGCGGACGGGCCGACGCTCGAGGATGGTGAGGCCTTCTGCCAGCACTTCTTCTTCGATGAGGCTGTTACTGACGAACGCGATGTCACTTGAATACGCGGACGACCGGTACGTGCCGCCTTCATCGAAGCCAACGTGGATCATGGTTACGTGCCGGGCCCCGTTGACCGGATCACGGCTTTCCACGGTGATAAGGAATGCGTCCTCGCCCAGCGCCGAAATTGTCGTTCCGCCGTCGTGTCCTTCCGATACCTGGTGACTGTCGGCGTTCAGTACCGTCAACAGGAAGCGTCCGTCGGGCAGCAAGCAGTCACGGACGCGGCGGAACAACTCCCTCCTGTCTTGGGGGTCCAGGAGCGTGATGGAACTGGCGCCGAGAACGACGCAACCGAAGCCGCCGTCGATCTCGAAGCGGGACATGTCCGCCTCGAGCAATTCCACCGACACTGAACGGGGATTAAAGGCTTGGGTGCCGATCCTTTCCGCGAGCATCGCGAGCATTTCCGGCGAGGAGTCGACCGCGGTCAGAGGACGTCCCAGGGCGAGAAGCGGCCGGGTGATCCGGCCCGATCCCGCAGCCAATTCAAGAATGGGGCCGGTGGTTTTACGTGCTGCAGCCAGGATCTCGGGAAGTTCGGTCAGGTCGTCAGCGGTGATCTGATCGTAAAGACGGGAGCCGGCGACGCTGTACAGATCCTCGGGAGGATCCAGGTGGCCAAGGACGCGCAGGATGGCATCGGCAGATTTGTCGGGCGGGATATTCATCAGCTCGTGTTCTCCGGGAGTTGGTAGGAGTCGGGGATCCACGCGGGCGGCGGCGAAGCGTCGCGCCACCCGCGTGCACCAGCTAGGTGGCGGCGATTCCGATGACGATGCCGGCGATGATGATGACGTCACCAACGCGCATGTACCACGGGGTATCGTCCGGGGTGTCGAGGTTCTCCAGTTCTTCGATGGTCAGCTGAAGGTTCGAGTTTGCGATCATTTGCGTTCTCCTTTCTCTTGTTGATCGTTCTGTTGTTTGGCCTGTCCGTTTCGCGGAGTGGTTAGGTGATGCTGACGGCGATAATGCCGATGGCAACTCCCTGGGACACTCCGATGAACCAGTTGTTGAAGTCCGGGGTGTCCAGCGATTCGATCTCCTGGATGGAGATGTTGAGCTGTTTCTGCATTTGCGTTCACCTCCCTTCGCTGCAAGTTGGAAGGCCTGCGCGAGCCCGTCAGGTGATGCTGACGGCGATCCCGATCAATGCGAGGCCAACGGTGATGCCGTGGATGCGTTCGCTCCAGTCGTCAGGGACGTCGATGCTTTCCAGTTCCTGGACGGTGAGGTCCAAAGTCCTGGGTGCAAGAGTGCTGCTCATGTACTCACCCCCTTTCCCTTACCGCTCGTAGCTCGCCCACTGGGCCTGGCAAGATTTGTTGTTCCAGCGCTGCCTTGGAGAGGACATACTGGACCTGCACGCCATCAAGGCCCCGCAGCATCGGCAGCCCGCCGCCCCAGTTCCGGAGAGCGGCGGCGGTGGTCTTCATCAACGTTTGACCGCTAATGGCGTCCAGGCGCGCGATGCCCCACCGCCACATCAATTGGTTGATGCCCTTGGCGGGGTTGGGGTCCAATGAAGGATCCGCATCTGTAACCACTGACCAGAGCTTCAGAAGGCGGTTACGGTCACCCCAGACTGCGGTTCCGTTGGCCATCTCCTCCCAGATGGGACTGATCACCGAGGCTGTGGCGGTCATCTTTCTCGCCCCAGTGACATAGGCGAGTTCGTTGGCGAGATACCAGTGCTTCGCTCCGTAGGGATCCCGAGCAACCAAGGCCCAGCCGGTGTGCGTCTCCATGCTGAGGTGAGCCGCCATCAGTCTCAGCTCGGGCCCGTCCTCACGTGTCACTCGATTCCCGAGCCTGATGATCCGCGTCAAAAGTGAGTAACCGTCGTCGTCGAAAATGTTGGAGCTGCTGCCAATCAGGGTGCCGGCCACCCGGAGGAACGCCTCAAGCAGCCCTTCGAAAAGCAGCTGCCTCGGCAGGGTGGCGAGATTGCCGGCGTCGAGTACTGCCACGTCACCTGACAGGTGACGTGAGGCGATCAAACGGCGCCCGACGGCGGTGTCCAGGCACGCTACAGCGCTGACTTCGGCACCGGTCCCTACGGTTGACGGCATGAGGACGGTTCGGGGACGCTCATTTGGATAAGCGACCGGGGGCAGAACGACGAGACCCGAGCGCTTGGCATGACGTTCGACGAAGATCGACAGGCTCGGGTCCGCGGTGAACAGCGCCGCCAGTTTTACGGCGTCCATCACCGAACCGCCGCCAAGTCCCACAACGGTCTGAAGTCCATGTTTACGAATGAAGCTGCCCACAAGCCGCAGGGTCTCCACCGTTACTGGGGCGGCTTTTAGGTCTAACGTGGGCGCTCTTTTTAGGTCGCCGGCCAAGAGGGCATCCCTCTGTTCAGCAAGTGCAGTATCCACCACGAGTCCGGTCCGGCCGCGGGTAAGTCCGCCGATATATTTGGGTGCCATCCCTGGATCGAGGACGACGCAACGCGTGTTCCACGCGCGGTCCGCGATCATGCGAAAACTCCGTCGCGTTCTGCCTTTGCCAGCCCGTGGACGATGGCCGCGTGCAGTTCCTCGAAGTTCTCCTCTGTATAGGTAAGTGCTGGCAGGAGTTGGATCCGGCCGGGCCCAGGCTGCACGATGGCTCCGGCTTGATGGATCCGCCGCACGACGGCCAGGACACCGTTCGGGGAAAGGGGTGAGCCGCTCTTGGCTCGCAGCAGGATGCCCCTCATACAGCTGCGTCCTGAGGACTCTCCGACCCCTGGAACGCCCTGGAGTTTCGCAATGAGCGTGTCGAGGCCTTCTGATACCCGCTGAGTCAGAGTGTTGTGATCCAGCCGTTTCATCTCGGCGATCGTGCTGAGAATGGCGGCGCAGGCTGCTGGAGTTCCGGCTTGGGTTTCGCCGTGGACAAAGACGGCCTCGTTCTTATCGAAGAGCTGGGTCACGCGCTGGCCGATGAGAAGGGCGGCGCATGCGCTGGTGCCGTTGGTCAGTCCCTTGGAACTAACAATGACGTCCGGGGCTTCCCGCCACTCATCCGAAGCGAACCATCCTTTAATACGGCCGAATCCGGTGGCGACTTCGTCAGCCACAACAAGGAACCCATGCTCCTCCCGGTGCTTGAGGAGTGCGGTCACGAAAGCGTCGGGTACGACTTTCGCACCCGAACCAAGGACGGGCTCGGCGATGACCGCCGCAATGCGATGCCCCTCCCTTTGCATGAGGTGGGCCAGCTCGGCGCCACCGTCGTCGAACCGCACGTGCCGGATGTTGCGCCTGTCCACGCCATAGACGGCTTGGCCTAGCTCGTCGCCGCTGAGTGCCTGGCTTCCGTAGGTGAGCCCGTGGTAGCTGCTGCTTAGCCCAATGATGAGTTTGCGTTCGGGCTGTTTATCCAGAACAAAGTAGTGGCGGGCGAGCTTCATGACGGCGTCGTTGGCGGCACCTCCGGAGGTGGAGAAGAGGACGCGCTCGAATTGATGCTTGGGCAATTCAAGGAGGGCTTTCGAGGCCTCGATTGCCTTACTGTGCGCGCTCCGGAAGAGCGGGAGGTAGGACGCTTTTTCGAGTTCTTTGGCTATTGACTCCGCAATCCTTGCGTTGCCGTAGCCGAGGTTCGCGTTCCATAGGCCGCTTTTCGCGCAGAGCCGCCGTCGCCCGTCTTCGAAGGTGACGTGGACGCCTTCGGCACTCACCGCTGTGTAGCTTGCTGTTTCGAAATCATGCTGGCTTACCAGCGGGACCCAGAGCGGGAGCTGCGTCCGAGGTTTTAGGGGTGCAGTCATCGGTTTGTGCCGATGAGGTCAATGCCGAGCTGCTCGAACTGATTCAGGACTGCCGTCACGGATCCTGTGGCTACGGCGTCTGAGACGTTGAGGGCTGGTGCTATCACCGTGGCAGCAGCGCTGATATCCCGGAAGTTGGAGATGGCTTCGATGATGGTGGCGGCATCAACCCCAATCTTGAAGACGCGACCTGACTTGGTGTCCAGCAACGTGTACTCCCCTGCCCTTTGGACAATGAAAGGAGCGAAGGCCGAGGCGACCCCCGCTGCTGCGCCGAAGAGGCTGACTCCGAAGCCCACAAACCTGGTGGTCTCGCGGGCTTCACGGGGGATGAACTTCCATGCATCCAATGCGGCAAGGTAGCGCGGAATCCACGGGTTGGCGGTGAGGGCCTCCACGTCCACGTTGCAGTTAGCCATGGCTGCTCCGGGACCCAGCGACTTTGCGTGCAGGTCTTCAATCGCATCGCCGACCCGGCCAATCTCCGCTCCATAGGGGCCTCTGAGAATCCTTCCATCCGACGTGATGTGAAGCCTTGCCAAGGAGACGCTCTGTTCTGTCGCCGCGAGCAAGGCACGCTCGGACAGAACAGCATTCGCTTCAGTCAGCTGCCGGACGAAATGTCCCGAACGCAGGGCTTCTTCAGCATCGTCAAAAAAGGCCTGCCAGTCCTCGCTGGTGGTCATCCTGACCACTGTTACGCCCACCAGATTGACGAAAGGAATGGCCACGTAGTCCTGGATTTCCAGGCTGAGTGTGCCGTCTACCAGGAGTTCTTCGCCGGCGGCGTCGAACGAGCCGGACACTGTTGTGATGGCTTCGTCGTCCTTGTCCCCATTGAGAGCAAGGATGACCGAGCCCTCAGTGACCAGCGTCTTCGCGTAGTCGATGTGCTCGGGATTCTCCACGAAAATGACATGGCCTGCGATGCGCCCTGGCATGCCGGTAATCCACTGATCCACTGCTGCGGCAATGGTCTGCTGCTGACTTAACGTCAATTCCCCAACCCCCCAATAGTTCCTTCGTTCTTGAGACGAAGCTATGGGCCGGAGTGGGTGCCATGGTGGAGGAAATTGAAACTAGGTGGTGGAAAGCCCCAAAGATAGGTGCTGCGTGGCGCTATCTAGGTGGTGGGGAAAGGTGGACTAGGTGGTGGGAATCAATGCCCGATCATGTCGAGGCAACCGCCGTCCATAATGCTTCCACCTGGGGCGATGTCCACCGTGCCGTCGAGCGCAACGTATCCATAGACGCAACCACCGCTTGGCGCTGCAGCTCCGAATCTGACGCCGCTGCCGGTGTCGTCCGTCTGAATCTCACTTTTGTTCAGGCCTACGGATTCCAGAGCCTGACTGACCTTCTCGGGGTTCGCTTGCGTGCCCAATGACGTGAGCGCTTCACGTGCCGGCTCCACGTACTCCTCCAGCAGCGTCTTCATGTCCGGGGATAAGGACCGTCGCTGGCGATAGGTTTCGTTCGCGGCCATCGCTGCGTCACCGTCGTAGAACGCGCAGTTTTTGTCCGGCATGGGTTCAGTGCCGGCGTTGGGGCAGGCTGCTGTGGGAGAGGGAGTGGTCCACTCACTTCGGACTGTTGCTGGCGCCCCGCAGCCCGCCACGGTGAGAGCTAATACCGCAACTAACGTGAGCCCGGCGGACCATCTTATTTTCCCCATTCAAGGACCCTACTGGATGGGCTACGGCAGGCATAGGCAATTTAGCTATCGATTTGATATTCTTGCGTTTGCCCTTCACACGCGTATCGAAGAATCTTTGGGGGACCTACGATGAACGCGAACTCAGCCATGCGGATCCGGAGCTACTGGCTAGGACTAGCCATCTCTTATGGGCTCGCCCTCACCGTTGCGACTGTGGCCGATTGGCCATGGCCCTTGGTTGTTCTGGGCGTATTTATCCTGTTCATCATCTTGCAGGGCCGCCACTATGGTCAGATCGGCCGCAAGATCCATCGGGAGCCGGGCTCAGATGCACCAGCGATTAGCCTCCTCGCCTCCGCTTTCACGGCTGCGGCGATCCTCATTCATGGAACGTCCATAGCGGTTTGGGCCGGGCCTCTCCTGGGTGGGGTCACCGCGGTTGTCATGTATTTGGTCCTTGCCAAGTATGGTCGGTTCTACAGTCCGTCTTCTGCGGGCGCTGATCGGCCTTCGGAGCAAGCAATTCGTGACGCGTAGTCGCGAATCATCTAGACGAACCTACTTCCAAGCAGGATGGAACTGAGAATGAAGATTTTGTCTCTATTCGGAGCAACGCTGTTCTTACTTAGCGCACACATGCCCCATCACGGTTGAAGCGCCGTGGTAGCGTCCTTCCATGAAAGTGACCCCGCGTATGCTTCGCACTCTCATCGTTTTCCTTGCAGGTTTCGTTCCGTTCGCTGTCTTCTGGCCACTGTATGGAGCGGTAGCTGGCTTCTGGATCGGACTGAGTGTGACGATCGTGGCCCTTGTCCTTGACCGATACGTCTGGAGTAACCGGAAAGAGCGGTACGACGGCTAGCCGTGGACACCACTGCCCCAGGGGATTGTGTGGCGTCCACTGCTTGGTGATCCGTTGGCTTGGCGGACGTCCTCGTTGTGGCTAGGGCGATCAAGCCTGCCAGAGTTCCAAGGCGGCCCATCCTCTGGGCATGCCCATTGATTCTTCAGTCAGGCCACCCACTTGGGGAAAGGTTCCCACCAGATCCACAAGGCGTTCGGCCCAATCCCCGTCCGCATCGACGACTCTGAGCAAGTACGCCATTACAGCCAGGGCGTTGTACAGCCCAAATACTTGCTTCGAGGATTTCTCATCCAGAAGGTGATCAAGAAGCGGAACTTGCCCTTTACCGGGTCGTTTTGGGGCCGTTACCAGCTTTCGATTGAAGATACGCGCATGGTGAGCGGCCACATTCCTGACATAATTCAGAGTCGCAATCCAGCTGCTCATAACGCGTTTAGAAGGGGCACCATACGCCGAGGCAATCTCGGTAGCTATCGAACTCACGAAGCCCCCATACAAGCGGCTGAGGTGCCCCAACTCCATAATTTCGGTGACGGCCCAAATCGGCATGCGACCGTCGTAGTTGTCACGAAAATGGGCGACGAACGCCTCATCAGAAGCGTTCTGGCGTTCTCGCATGCGAGCGATCCAAAGCGCGTGCTTGCTAGGGCCGGCCTGCCCTGTGCACTCGTCGACTGGCGGAGTCGTAAAGGCACTGACGAAAGTGGCCGACTCAAGATGAGCAAATGCAGAACGGCAACCCAATGTATAGCCAATTTGCATGCGGAGAGACACCTCAATCCTCTCGATTCCGTCAAGAATCAACATCCGCAGTCGACGATCAAAGTCGATGATTGCCGCAGCGCCCGCGAGCGAGGTGCCGTCACGATAGTTGTTGAGAACGCGGAATCGCCTGCGACCAGTCTGATCAAAGTAGAACTCAGAATTCCGGAAGGGGTAGAGGTATCCGGACAGGCGGTAGTAGCCGATGGAGCGAAGAAGCTGGACTCCGCTCCCATCAGCAGGAATCGCAACACCCCGCGAAGCGAGCTTCTGGACTTGCTCCTCTATCGAAAGCCACTGCTTTGTATAGTCAGCCACGAATCCCCCAGTTAAAGAAAATCAGCCCGAGCCGTGAGGCGAGCGGGCTGATCGTGATGAAAAAACTCTAGCACGAAATAATCGTGCCCAAGGGCCGTCCCGATGACGCATCCGTCGAGGCCCAAGAGCGCCCTGAAACCGCCGTCACCGTGCTCCTGTTTCGGGCGGACTCTTCGACGGCGGTCAGCACCCGTTGGATTTGGAGCCCGTCAGCGAACGACGGCGACGGCGGCTCGCCCGCGCTGACGGCCAACAGGAAGTCCCGAATCTGGTGCGTGAACGTGTGCTCCCAGCCGATGATGTGGCCCTGTGGCCACCACGCTTCAAGGTACGGGTGTTCGGGCTCGTTGACCAGAATGCGGCGGAAGCCCTGCTCCCGCACAGGGACCGTAGCATCAAGGAAGTTCAGCTCATTAAGATCTTCCAGGTTGAACGTCAGTGCACCTGCTGTGCCGTAGACCTCGATCTGGAGGCTGTTCTTCTGGCCAGTTGCAACCCTCGACGCTTCGACCGAGGCGCCCATGTCCCCGGTCAGCCAGAAGGTTGCCCACGCGGCATCATCCACCGTGACGTCCTCCAACCCTTTCGGACCTGGGCGCTGAGTCACGAAGGTTCGCAGCACACCGGAGGCTTCAAGCACCGTCTGCCCGGTCAGGAACTGGATTTGGTCGATGGCGTGGGAGGCAATATCACCCAAAGCCCCGGTTCCTGCGGTCTCCTTGCGGAGCCGCCAGGACATCGGAGCCTCAGCGTCCGAGAGCCAGTCCTGTAAATAAGCAGCCCTAATGTGGCGGATGGTGCCCAGGCGGCCTTCCGCGATCAATTCGCGTGCCAGTGCAAGAGCCGGAACCCGACGGTAGTTGAAACCGATCATCGACTGCACACCGCGGGACTGCCCCGAAGCAGCCGCTTCCGCCATTAACTCGGCCTCCGCCATCGTGTTGGCTAACGGCTTCTCCACGAGCACGTGCTTACCAGCCTCAAGCGCGGCGATTGCAATTTCAGCGTGCATCCAGCCCGGCGCGCAGATATCGACGATGTGGATGTCATCCCGTTCGATCACGGCACGCCAATCCGTGGCGGACTCGGCCCAGCCGTACTTTGCTGCGGCTTCCGCGACGGCATCGGTGTCCCGGCCAACGAGGACTTTCTGCTCGAAGGCCGGGACGTCGAAGAAGCTGGCCACGTTCCGCCACGCATTCGAATGGGCCTTCCCCATAAAGGCGTAGCCGATGGCGGCGACGCCCAGCGGACTGGATGAAGGGGTGCCGGACGGGTGTGCGGGGGTGGTCATGGTGCTCCTGGACGTTGCGGTGGATTGGATGGGGGTGCGCGATAGGGCCTAGTCTTTTTCGAACCATCCCCGCGCAGGGCTCGAGACCTCCGGTGCCTCACGGAAGCGACCCGGCTGAGCTACCCAGCCAACCCCGTTGGCGATGACCTTCTGGATCTGCGGCTGGTGGTACACCGGGTATTCCTGGTCGCCTGGGCTGAAATAGAAAATCCGGCCCTTGCCCCGGGAGAACGTCACGCCGGAGCGGAACACCTCGCCGCCTTCAAAGGAGCTGATGAAGATCAGGTCATCGGGTTCGGGGATGTCGAACAGTTCGCCGTACATTTCCTGCTGCGGGATCACGATCGGGCTTTCAATGCCAGCTGCGATCGGGTGCGAAGGCTTGACCGTCCACACGAGCTCGCGTTCGCCCTCGTTGCGCCACTTCAGTGAGCAGGTGGTCCCCAACAGCCGAGTGAAGATCTTGGCGAAGTGCCCGGAGTGTAGAACCACCAAGCCCAAGCCACCGAGCACATGCCGCTGCACGCGCTCAACTACCTCATCGCTGACTTCCTGGTGCGCAATGTGCCCCCACCACAGCAACACATCGGTCTGTTCAAGGACTTCCTCGGAGAGACCGTGCTCCGGATCAGCCAGGGTGGCCGTTGAGATTTCGGAGTCCGGGTAGAAGCCGCGGAGTCCGGCGGCGATGGCACCGTGGATCCCTTCGGGGTACATCTCGCCAATGGTTGCTGGCTCGTTGCGGGCCTCGTGCACGGCCTCATTCCAGACGACAATCTTCAATTTCGAATCAGACATTTCAGAGCACCACTTCACGTTGTTCGAGGGCGGATTTGTAGCAGGCATCGAGGACCAGGGCTCGGCTGAGGGCCAGCGAGCCGTCATGGCTTCCCCACACAGTTTCGCCACCGCGCACGGCCGCAATGAAATCGTCGACGACGGCCTGGTGGGCTCGCCCGGGTTCGGCCACCACTTCGAAGTCGGCGTTCTCGCCGTCCTTCTCGGTGAAGACGTGGACGTCCGCTACTGGGTTCTCGGAGGCGCCGACCGAGCGCAAGTCCGCTCCGCCGTCGGTCCCGTAAACGGTGAAGTCCATCAGGTCCTTCTCGTCGCGGTAGGTTGCCCATCCCGCTTCCAGGATCAAGGTACCGCCGCCTTCCAGCCGGATGAACGCCGAAGCGAAGTCTTCCACCTCAAACTTATGACTCGAGTTCGACGCCGTATAGCGCGCGTTGCCGCCGAGGCCTCGCGGCCCGAGTTCGGAGTGGGTCGATGCCGAGACCGCCAGGACCTTCGGCTCCCCCAGCAGATGAAGGGAGTAATCCAGCACGTGGACGCCGATGTCAGCCAGCGGACCACCGCCGGCAAGCTCAGGATTGGTGAACCAGCTGCCCAGCATCGGAATCCCCTGGCGGCGGAGCCACGACGCTTTCGCGTAGTACGGACGGCCCAGCGTGCCGGCGTCGATCACTTCTTTGAGCGCCTGGATGTCGCCGCGGCGGCGGTGGTTGAACGCAACGTCCAGGACGCGACCCGCCTTACGAGCGGCGTCCACCATCGCTTGGCCTTCGACGGCGTTGCGTGCGATCGGCTTCTCGCTCAGCACATGCAGCCCCCGCCCAAGCGAAGCAACCGCGATGGGCGCGTGCAGGAAGGTGGGCACGGCGATGCTGACGGCGTCGAGGTCCTGGAGCTCGATCATGTCCTCCCATCGGGCGAAGGCGTGAGGAATGCTGTACTCCTCCGTCAGCTGGGCCAGGAGTTCTTCTTCCATACCCGCGACGGCGACAATCTCGACGCCGTCAATGTTGCTGTACGCCTTGAGGTGCTGCTGGCCGGCCCAACCTATGCCCACAACTCCCACCTTGAGGGTTGCGGACGGGACCTGCTGCTGAATGCTCACGTTGTTCCTGTTCTTTCTGGGGTTTCTAGGTTCGGATTGGGTTTAGCCCTTGACGGCACCGGCCGTCATGCCTGAAACAATGCGCTTCTGGCAAATCAGCACCAGGATGACGAGCGGGACAGTGATGATCACCGAAGCCGCGCTGATGGTGCCCAGGGGTTGGTCGAATTCGCTCGTGCCGCTGAAGAACGCAATTGCGACCGGGACGGGGCGGGATTCCGGCGAGGTGGTCAGCGTGACGGCCAGGAGAAATTCGTTCCAGACCGAGATGAACACCAGGATCGCCGTCGTCGCCAAGCCGGGGATGGCCAAGGGCAGGATGACTTTCCGGAAGGCGACGAATGGTGTGGCGCCGTCCATGTACGCGGATTCCTCGAGCTCACGCGGGATCTCCTTGAAGAACGACGTCAGCGTGTAGATCGCCAGCGGCAACGCGAAGGTCAGCTTCGGGATGATGAGGCCGAGGAGAGTGTCGTACAGGCCGATTTCGCGCCAGATGGAGAACATCGGGGCCGCAATGGCGATGGCCGGGAACGTGGTCACCGAGAGGATCAGGGTCAGGATCATCGCCTTGCGGCGCATCTTCAGCCTGGCCAGTGCGTAGGCGGCGAAGGATGCGAACACCAACGCCACTGTTGTAGTCACGACGGCGATAATCACCGAATTGCGCAAGGCCAGGAGGAACTCGGGGTTCTGGAAGACCACCAGATAGTTCTCAAGGGTCGGCTGGCTCGGGAAGAGCTCGCCTTGGGACAGGCTCGCGCCCTTCTTAAGGGAGGTGTTGACCAGCCAGTAGAACGGGATGAGCGAGAAAGCCATGACGGCCACCACGAACACCCACGCCAAGGGGTGCAGCTTCGATTCCCCGCGCAAGCGACGCTTCGGCGCCTTGGGGCGCGTGGCGAGTTCCGGCGTCGGGCGTTCTGCAGTCAGCGTGCTCATTGTTCCTCCTTGGCGACGTCGCGGATGTTACCGCCGGCGAAGCGGATGTAGATGACGGAGACCGCCATGACGGTGAGGAAGGTCAGGATGGACAGCGCCGAGCCTTCGCCCACGAGCCGGTTTTCGCGCAGCTGGGTGTAGGCGAGCATGGACATGGATTCGGTGCCGTTGGCGCCGCGGGTGAGGACGAACGGCAGGTCGAAGACGCGGAGGGCGTCCATGGTGCGGAAGATCGCGGCGAGGACGATTGCTGGACGCAGGAGCGGCAGGATGATGTTCACGAAGGTCTGCCATTTGCTGGCGCCGTCGAGTTCCGCGGCCTCGTACGTTTCGGCGGAGATGACCTGCAGGCCGGCCAGGATGATCAGCGCCGCGAACGGGGTCGTCTTCCAGACGTCGGCCATGACGATCACGGCCATCGCGTAGCCGTGCTCACCGAGCCAGACGACGTCGCCGCCGGGCAGCCCCAGCGTGGAGAGGACGTTGGTGACCAGGCCCATGTTGGGCTGGAACATCGTTTGCCAGGTGATGGCGCTGACCACGGTGATGATCGCATACGGCAGCAGAACCACGGTGCGCAGGACGGCGCGGCCCTTGAACGCGAGGTTGAGTAGGAGCGCCATGGCGGTGCCGAGTATGAGTTCCAGGCTGACGGAGAGGCCCGCGAAGAGGAACGTCTGGCCGAACGCGGCCCACCACTCTTGGCTTGCGAGGGCGGTGACGTAGTTTTCCAGGCCGACGAATCGGGACAGGCCGGCGGTGCGGACGCTGTACTGGTTCAGCGAGAGCCAGATCGCGTAGCCGATGGGGACTGCCGCAACCAGCGCCATGATGACCAGCGAAGGCGCGGTCATGCGGAACGCGAGTTTGCGCTCGGCCCGGTCGCGGCCGCTTGTCTTCGCTGGGCCGCGGCTTGGCGGGATTGTTTTGATGGCCATAGCTAGAAGCTCGCCTTGGCGGTGGTGATTTCCTCGGCCATTTTCTGCACGGCTTCCTCGGTGGAGGCGGTGCCGGAGAGGACGGCGTAGACGTTCTTGTAGATCGCCTGGCTGATCTGCGGGTAGACCGGGGAGATCGGGCGCGGCTGGGCACCCTTCACCGAGGCGAGGAGCTCCGTGGCGAACGGCATCTTCTGGAGCACAGCCGGGTCCGAGTAGGCGGCCTCGTTCACCGGAGCCTGCGAGTAGTCCATGGCCACGTGCTTCTGCCAGTCCGGGCTGGTGGCGAAGTCGATGAACGCGACCGCACCGGCCTGGTTGGTGGAGTGCGCCGAGATGGCCAGGTTCCAGCCGCCGAGCACGCCGGAGGCCTTGCCGCCTTCCCATGCCGGCAGCGGCGCGACGCCGAAGCTGGACGCGAGCGGTGTCGCGTTGAGCAGCCGGTACACGTGCGGCCAGTTGCGTTGGTACCCGAAGTCGCCGGACTCGTAGGCGAGGCGGGCCGGGTCTTCGTTGTACGTGAGAACGGCGCGGTCGGCTGAGCCGTTCTTGAGGCCGTTGCTCATGAAATTGAGGACGTCGCGGGTTTCCTTGGAATCGATTTTGACGTTGCCTTGGCCGTCGAGGACTTCGCCGCCTGCACTGTAGAGCATTTCGAGGAAGTTCACAGTGAGGCCCTCGTACTGCTTGCCCTGGTAGACGAAGCCGTTGCCGGGCGCCTTGGCGGCTTCTGCGTAGAGGTGCTGCCAGGACTCGGGCTTGGCTACCTTGTCCTTCTGGTAGTAGATCAAGCCGGCGTTGGTGAAGAAGGGCGAGCCCCAGTACTTGTCCTCATACTTGGTGGTTTCCACAGTGGAGGGAATGAGCCGGTCCTTGTTGGCTTCCACCAGCTTGGTCTGGTCCAGCAGCCAACCCTGGGAGGCGAACTCGGAGGTCCAGATGACGTCCGTGATGAAGAGGTCGCACTCGGTGGACTTACCCTCGAGCCGCTGCACGATCTGCGTGCGGGCTTCGTCCGTGGTGGCGCCGATCTCGGTGTACTTGGCCGTGACCTTGCCGTTCGCCTTCGTGAACGCCTCCGCCGTGCCCTTGTAGATCCCGCTCGCGTCCTTGACGCCGCAGATGTTGACCGCACCGCTGGCATTAGCGCCCGACGCCGGATCGGCAGCTGCCGCTTGCTCCGCACCTTGGGGCGCGGCTCCCCCGCCGCACGCGCTGAGGAGGAGGGCTGCTGCTATTGCTGTGGCCGCCAGTGCTTTTCGGTTTCGGGGCGTTGCTCGGTTCTGGCTCTGGAGCGGGGAAGCAGGTCGGTTCAAGTCCACAAGTGGCTCCTTTGGTGGCTGTGGGCGGTGGGGTTCAGTGCGCGCTTTGGCTGTCCCGCGTCCTGAGGGTGGCTTCTTTGCCGGTGGTTCTCGTGATCCGTGGAATCGATTCCAAATGTGTCTAAAAGAATCGGCCTTGCGGCCGTGGAATCGATTCCAAAGTAGTGTGACAGGGACCACTGAGGGCTGTCAACCCTCTTATTTCGTGGAGTCCCTGATGACGAGCTCGTGCGGGAGGAAGGTTCTTCCCCTGCGGTGTGAGCCCTCGACAGTCATCCGCTCTAGGAGTTCAGCGAAGGCGACTCGGCCCATTTCGTACGCCGGCTGCCTTACCGTGGTCAGCTCGGGGACGCACATTTCTGCTTGGGAAGAGTCATCGAAACCTGCCACGGCAATGTCATCCGGGACTTTGAGGCCAGCGTCTGTGAGCTCCCGGACGCAACCGGCTGCGACAATGTCGGTTCCGCAGAAGACGGCGTCCGGGAGGTCTTTTGCTTTGAGGAGCTTTCTTGCGAGGGCGCGGCCGGAGTGGAACCCGAAGTTTCCTTCTCCGAATAGGATTTGATCCTGGTTCAGGTCCGCTTCCTTGAGTGCCTGGCGGAATCCTTCCTCGCGCAACCGGCCTGAGCGGGCTCCCCTATGAGCGAGCATGGCCAGCTTCTGGGCACCGGTGGTGATCAGGTGCTTGGTGATGTCATAGGCGGCCTGGCGGTCATCGATGGACACCCCGAATGCTGCCTCGGCGTCAACGATTTCACAGACCTGGATCACGCTGAGTTGCTCGGCGACTGTGTTGACGTCGTCGTCCGGCATGGTTGGGGAGAAGATGACCAGACCGTCCACGGAGCCGTTGCGCAGCATATCGACCAGTTGCTGTTCGCGATCGAGGTCCCCGTCGGTCGCTGCGATCAGGCTGACGTAGCCATTGTCCGCGGCCGCGTCACCGACGCCTCGGAAGACTTCGCTGATCACCAACGAGTCCAGGTTCTTCGCGAGGGCCAGGACTCGCATTGTGCGGTCTCTTCTAAGGTCCCTTGCTGAGGCGAGAGGACGGTAGCTGAGCTGGCGTATTGCAGCGTTGACCTTCTCCTTGGCTGCTTCGCTGACGGCAGGACTGCCATTCAAGACGCGCGACACGGTCCCCACGGACACACCCGCCGTCTTTGCGACGTCCTGAACTGTCGGCCGAGCCATTCGATTGTCCTTCCTCGACTGCCGCTATAGCACCGTCGTGCCCACCGGCGCTCCTCAGCGTAGCCGGAGTGCGTAACGGGCATTGAACTGCCTGACGGCTTTTCTTGGCCTTGTCAATCGATTTGCTACTTATGGCGGCATCCTGTGAATGCACCTGCGCTGGTTTCCGCCCACTCGTTCAGGAGTACCACGACATCGATAAAAGAGATCCCAATTGCCGCCACCTTGGCGGCAAACCATCCCTAGAGTTTGAATCCCACCGCCGTGTACTTAAGAGATGCGTCGCTGACTCAGGCGCCTTTAGTGATAGGTCTCCCATTCGAGGCCTGTATAGGGCTGTTCTCCCGGGCCTACAAAGCCCTCAAGGCGAACGAGCAAGCGGAAGTGATACCCCGCGTCCACGCCGTTCGCCTGCTCGACCGAAAGTTTGTATCCGCGGTGATCCTCTAGCACGTCCTGGATAAACTCAGCTAGGGGATCCGGCACAAACCCTAATGTGAGGCCTTCAGCATCCTCAACTTGTACTGCCAAGGTATTGACAGGATTGTCCGGATCCGTCCGCAGGACTAGGCGATCGCCAGGGTTTAGATGTGCGATCCGGTCTTGCGCCTCCGCACTGCTGTGTCGAACGCCGTGAACAAGAAACAACTGAGAGAACGCTCCATCTGAGGCTACCCACGGCATGGGTACCAATTCGATGGTGTCCCCTACGCGCTGGCCGCCGCTGCGATTAAGAACTTCGAATGGTGCTGCATCTTCTGGCAGGCCCAAAGCTTTCAACGCTTCCGTTCGATCCGGTCGACGGGCCGAAATCACGCGCTCGGCAAAGATCGGAAAGAGCTGGTTAGACGAATATCTTCGTCCAGAGTCACTAAGCCCGGGAAGCGGCGCGAACCACTGAGCCTCCACGGATTTGCGTATGTAAGCGAAAGTGTATTCGTCGCCGTCGGACGTCAGAAATCCGACAGGGCGGTATAGCCGGCTGTCAGGAAACTGGCGAGTCACGAGAAGACGACGCGCCGTGATACCGGACGATTGTGGTGCAGGTCTATTCAAGACGCTTGTTGCCATCACACAACCTCTTTCTGTTTGCTGCTAGAAGTTCGTCTGTAAACGTATAGGCGACCTCTGACATTGAGGGTATACCTTCCAACACCCCAAGCCATGAGGCGCGATCTAGCGAACCAATTCGGTCCACGAACTCCTTCGCTCGCCCCGACGAGACTTGCAGTCCCTCCAATGCTACGTCCAGGAGGGTCTTCTTCTTGCCATCCTCGAACCGATGGGCTTGCGCCTTCGCGCTCCAGTCCTCAACCCCTGACTCCAGAATTTGGCGTAACCGTGTCTCACTGGCCCCTGAGGCCAATGAACTTCCGTGGTCATAGGACTTGGCGAGACGACCAACGCCCTTGCTATCCAAGATCCCCCAGTTCAAAGCGTGACGGTCGGTGTTGGCCACCCACGCATCGAGAATTAGATAACCGACGAAAACATCAAGCGCTTCCCACTCCGCCACTTCAGTGTCGGGCGGTCCTGGCTTCCCTTGAAGCAGCTTCGAAATGTTGGCCACGTTGTGGCCAACCCGGTTTCGCGGGCGTTCAGTAACATCGCAATTTAGGTAACCATCGAACTCAGATAGATATGTGTTCCCAGGTTGAAGGTCCCACCCCTTCGGAGCGACGTTCCTGGAAATGATGCCCTCTTCATCGTTCCGGACGGCGACGACAACGTCAGCGGCCGGAAGGCTGATTAGATCGGCAAGTTCGGAAACGATCTTCTCCACATGATCGTCTCGCCGCCTGTATTTTCCACCCGGAACGTTCCCCGGAAGGGTCAGGACACCATATTTGGCAGGCTTGAAGAGCCACCACTGAGATTTCTCAGAGGGATCTGCCAGCTCAGGCCGCCCGACCCAGGTTTTCCCGTCGTCTCCGCCATATTCGGGAGCCGTGGTGGGCCAATCCGTGATGTCGCATGGGTCATATTTATTCATCACGACTCACTAGATATGCGAGTCAGCGACTGAGACGACGGTCGAGATACCATGAGCAACAGCGTAGCCTTCAGCCGTTGGGGGCGTAGAGTGGCATCCCTCTCGTGTCGCCTCGCATATTTCCTTCAGTTGCGAAAACGCCCGACCTCGCGGCACTCCAGGCCCTTAGTGTTTTGGCCAAAGTAATACTATGCCAAACTCGGTGACGCCGTCGCCGCCAGGTCCGAAGGCACCACCTCTTGGGACCTGTTGGGCAGTGCACCCGGGAAGCCGCCTTGGAGGGGCCAGAAGCACTGGGAGCTAAATGACTGTTGCAGTCAGTTAGCTCTGCACTGATATTGGAGCTCTGGCACTAAAGCTATCGGTCGATCAAACGCCCCCCGTAAGCGGGGTTGCAGCATTCCCGTAAGTAGGTGCGCGGCGTGAATTCTCCTATACCCGTAGAGGTTCATGGCCGTCTGAGCTGCCACCTGGCCGTGATTCTGCTTCGATATTCAGAGCGCGTGCCAGTTCGCCAATTGAGTCTGACTCTGTGTGTCCGGAAGTCGAGACGGACTGTCCGGCTATCTTATATAGATCGAGCCTTGCGGGTGCAAACTCGGTTCTAAGAACTGATTCCAGGGTGTCATGGAACTCAGCCCTTCTACGAAACGTCTCGTTCGGTGAACACATGATGGCCAAGACATGTTCGCTCCGGGTTCTCAGCCAGTTCCGAAGTGGTCGTTGCGGGTCATTGCGATCTATGTCCTGCGTTCCAGCACCGATCGCCAACAGCAAAGGAATGGTGTCGTTCATAGACTCATATGAGTTGAGAAGTTCCAAGACACTCTCCCAACTGCCCTCCACCCCCTTCAACTCGACGTCCGAGTCCACAAACCGAACAAGCCCCTGGGTCTCGAGAGCCGAAGCTAGTGTTGTTTTCCCGGCGCCACTTGGCCCAACCAAATAGAATGTCAACGTTTTACTTTCCTTACTGATAGTCCATTAGCA
Organism: Arthrobacter sp. 21a14; assembly: GCA_050627125.1. Classification (GTDB taxonomy): domain Bacteria; phylum Actinomycetota; class Actinomycetes; order Actinomycetales; family Micrococcaceae; genus Arthrobacter. Next base: position 5,171,653 of record CP192487.1, read on the forward strand.
CAGAACCCTGTCTGCGCTCTAGCAGGATAAAAACCCCCACGTCAACACAGGCCCAGTTACCAATGACGCGGGTCTTTCAATTCCCTGTCATCCTCTCGTTCCGACAGAATGCGGCGAGATGCGCGTGATGCCACCTCTTCGTAGAACTTGCGGATGGCTGATCCTTCGGAATATTGCTGCGCCATGGCTAATGCCCCGTCTCGCAAAGCGAGTTCTTCCGGGTCGTCAGAACCGATCGTGCGCGACCGGAATGCGTGTTCAGCCGATCCATGAAGTCCCGCGATCACGAGCCTGGCCATTTGCTCCGGCATTTGAGTCGCATCTTCAACAAGATCGGCTACAAAGTCTGGAGCGCGAACAACGAAGTTGGGCGGTGCGTCATCAAGGATGGCAGACGCTAACCGGATCCGTGCTTCCTCACGGGATGCAATCAATTCGCGCAGAAGCAACCTGGCAGGTTCTGTATATCCAGAAAGTATCGGTTCGAGGACCTGCTTTCCAAAAAATTGGCGGTTCCAATCAGAGTCTTGCAAAAGCCACTCGACCATGAATGTAATCAACTCCGCCAGTTTGGGACTGGAACGAAAATCTAGGTTCATAGAGTCCACGTGCGGCAGCGGGTCATACTCTTTTCGTGGCTTGTCCGCCCCTTCGATCCTTCGCTGAAGGAACCGGACCGCACTTAGCGGATCTAGCTTGATCTCCTCATTCAACAACTCACCGAGGCTTGTTGCGTCTAGTTCCCGCGCTGCTACAAAACGATCGAGCATCAACTTTCGCTTCTGGGGTGTAAGAGATGCCCACGGCACGCTGTCGTGACTCGCAAGAAGATCTGCGGCGGCGTTGGCCACCCGGGTATCATCCTCTATTGGGGCCGCTTCTAGGATGTCGAGGACAACGCCGCGCTCAGTGGATGGGAACCATCTGGCAGCTGAAAGGAGCGCAGCATAGACCTCCGGATAGTCAGTTTTGATCAGTAAGCGCACAATGGCTCTTCCTGAGCTGGTAAGGGGCTGTCGCCCGGACGCGATGGCCGATGAAACGACGGTGGCTTGCACGGATCCTTCCGCCATGAAAGTCTTCGCGACCGTCTCCGAGAAGGGATCGTCATTCTCTATGAGGCTACTGAGGGCGACTCGGATAATTGCGTGGTTCACAGGGCTTGAGGTCTTATATTCGACCAAAGCCATTCGAGTTACATCGGGCGCAGTTTCAAAGACTTGCAGAAGCAATTCCGTCGGAGTCGACACTCTGTCAGTGGCTTCGAAGTAGTCCACCATTGCGGCATGAATGAGCGAGAGAAGACGTGCTAACTCCCCACGGGCAGCCCAACGACCGACAATGCTCACAGTCTCCTTCTTCGTTTGTTCGCGGGAACGGTGGAAGCGGTCTACAGGGTCTGAGTCGCGGCCGCCCTTGTCATCGTCTTCATCGTCGTCAGTGCTCCACCCGGACCGAACTATCCGCGCGAGGAAGTACTCATCGTCACGGTATAGGTCCTTCCTGGCCTTTCGTGCCAATACTCGTCGTTCGCCAACGCCATAAGTTGCATGCCAACTAAGTGCGCGGTGCGCTGCCACCCTTATGCCAGCATCCTGTTGCGGGTCGGCAAGAACTTTCCGGAGCGTTTCCACTACTTGGGAAAACTCAGTCGAGACAGGGTCTTTCCTGTCGGGAGATCTCAGTGCCTCCTCCAAGACCTGGATACTTGCCAGAGCGACGTTACCGCCACGAGAAATGCAGCTCGTGGCGAGCCCTATCGCGAGGCAACGTACGCCGGCCACGGCGTCAGGGTCAACGCTGTGCTTGGAGATTGTTATGGTGAACCCTTTTGACTGAGTGACCGTCAGTTCCTGAGCCATAACCGGCTTCAGCAAGGAGACGAGGATTGCGTGCTCGCCGCTAAGGGTCCCATCATCCAGCATGTTGCTGAGCGCAGAGATGAATACTTCGGTTGATGAGACAGGACGCCTAGGGTGCAGCTCGCCAAGTTCTCGCATGAGCCGAAGTGCATGCCCTGGGTTCGGGGGTTCTTCGCGTGGATCATTTGAGCCGATATCCAACAGGAGCCGCATCGCGCGTTCGATGCAGGTTTCGCTGTGTCCAGCGTTCGCTACGAGCGGTGCGAGCTCCATCCTGACGTTTGCTGTTGTGATTTGGCGCGGTTCACCCCAGATAGCACTGAACGGGTCTTCCTCATCAGGTGCGGGGTTTTCGAGCATCGCATCCACGAGATCCAGGGCGTGCCGGGGGTAGATTGCCGCAACCGGAGCGACGCGCTTAGCGAGCTTGATGCGGTCTGTATTCGGGAGCTCGAGGGCGTGTGATGTAAGAGTGGACCAGAGAACGTCGGCGTGTTCAGACGACCCGTCCGAACGACGGTGCCAGTCGATGATGCTTACGTTCCGTATGGCGTTTGTCAGCGCGCGACCATTTACCTGCTGAGAAAGTCGCTTTGCAAAACCCCTGTCGATTCCTGTTTTCGACACGAGTGCGCGTTCGAGGATCGCATCGCCCAGCAGGTCAGGTATAACGCGTGCGCTTTGCGCCCGCCGTACTATTAGGCCGAGGTCTTCCAACTCGTCCACTATGTCAAGCACACTGCTGGTTTCCTGCCTGCTTGCAGTTGCGATCCCTTCGAGAAACTCTGGTTCGTCCAAAGCTGCCGGTTGAACAGCTGCGATGGCGCTTAGAACTGCGCCACGGGCTTGAGAGTTCGATCCGCCCACAACAGAGTCTGCGAATCGGGAGACGATCTCATATCTCAGCTCCCGTTGGGACTGCAGATCGTGATCACTCATCCGACCTTCTCGAATAAGGTGAGCCCCGAGGACGATGAGGAATGGGCAGTCGTAGCCTATTTGGGCCAGCGACTCGGCCCGATGATTCGTCGCTTGGTCTCCAAGCGCTGCACGAGCAAGCTCCTCGGCTTCCGCAATTGCGAGGTCACCCACTTCTACCGACGAGTCACGGACGTCTATCTGCGTCAGTTCCAGCCTCTCACGTAATTGCGCGACCAGGTGAGGGCGAACCGAAAGGACAATCGTCGCGTCGCATCGTTCCCGCAGAACTCCCTGAACCAAAGCAACAAGTTCGATTTCGGGGTCCATTGCGTCGTCGACGACCAGGATGGGAGCTCCTTGGGGAAGAAGGGCGTATGCTTCCGGGGAAATGGGCCCCCTTGCCGCGAACCGAACTGGGCGCCCATGATCCGCGAGTGCAAACTCACGAAGAAGACGAGTTTTACCCATTCCACCTCGGCCAATAAGCAAAACCATCTTTGGATGTTCCGCGACGAGGTTCGTTATCTTTTCCAGCTGCCCCGACCTTCCAACCATCGGAAAATCACGGTCGACACCAAGACGTCCCGGCAACGCGCTGTCGTACTCGGTCGGCTGCAGCCATGGACTTGGCGACTCCACGCCCAGAAAATCTTTCCGGAGACCTTCGAAGTACGTATCCACGAGAGTAAGGGCTTGGTCACGAGGTAGTTCCCGAACCATTCGCGAAAGATCTTCACCATCCCACAGTTCCCAACCCGGATGGTCGGGCATCGCCAGACGAGCATCTGAAGAAGCTGTCCGTCGACTCAGAGCGATCACGCCGGAGGTAATCCGTGCTTCAGGTAGGACCTCGGCAATAGCCTTCTGGATGTCGCTGCGGCCGAAGCGCCTGTGACGTTTGCACTGAATCCCGACCCGCTCGCCATCACCGTCCAAAAAAACATCTACCCCATACTGTTTTTGCCCCGTGGAGCCGTTACGCGTTGCCCTCTTTGTCGGGTGCCGGAAGCTCATTAGGTCACGGCAAAAAGCCTCGAAGGCATCATCCGGGAGGTTTTCGAATGGCAGAGATGACCTACGTTGCTTCGAGACAACCACCTCAGGTTCGTACTCTCCTGCCCGCACCAAATCGTCCATCGAGACGTTGAGCGCCGAAGACAGAGCGGGAAGCTGAGATCTGCGAGGCCTAGACGCGCCCTTCTCCCACTTGCTCACAGTCTGCTGCCCGACGGTCAATCGCTGAGCCACTTCATTCTGTTCCATCCGCGCAAGTACCCTTGCGGCTTTGATGACCATGCCCAAAACCTCATATGCAGCCATGATTTCATTTATACACCCCTTCAGGGCGTGCGTAAGCCGATATACGCCTTTTGGGCGTGCATTAAGCGTCAGGCATACGGATCACATAAAAGTCAGCATAAGGATCGCAAGCGACCCATACCGCTGGTATCCCAAACCCCCACCCCCTTGACTCCCACCCCCACCTTCCCTAAACTTTTCATAAAGCAGAATCTAAATTCCACAAAGCGGAAACTGAGGCCAAGCACTGCGGCAGCAGCCAAGCAACGGAAGATAGATCCAAGCCCCTCCTCGGAAGGACCTACGATGACGTACACAGTGAACTGCTCCATCCTCCTGACGGAGCTGCCCTTGCTCGAGCGCCCCGCCGCCGCGAAGGCAGCCGGTTTTGACGCCGTCGAGTTCTGGTGGCCCTTCGAAACCTCCGTCCCCAGCGACGCACAAGTAAGCGAATTCGAGAACGCCATCAAGGACGCCGGCGTTCAACTCACGGGCCTGAACTTCAACGCGGGCAACATGCCCGGCGGTGACCGCGGCCTGGTTTCCTGGAAGGGACGTTGCTCCGAGTTCAAGGACAACATCGACGTCGTAGCCGGCATCGGTGAGCGCCTCGGATGCAAGGCCTTCAACGCCCTCTACGGCAACCGCCAGGACGAGTTCACCCCTGAAGAGCAGGACGAACTCGCCGCCAAGAACCTCGCCGCAGCAGCAGAAGGCGTTGCCCGCATTGGCGGCACCGTCCTCCTCGAACCGGTCAGCGGCGCACCCAAGTACCCGCTCCTCACCGCCGAAGACGCACTCAAGGTCATCGCCCGCGTCAAGGCAGAATCCGGCGCACAGAACATCAAGCTCCTCGCCGACTTCTACCACCTGGCAGTCAACGGCGACGACGTCGAATCCGTCATCGAGAACCACGCCAAGGACTTCGGCCACATCCAGATCGCCGACAACCCCGGCCGCGGCGCTCCCGGAACCGGCACGCTCCCCCTCGGCGAATGGATCGCCCGCAGCCGCGAACTCGGCTACGACGGCTACATCGGCCTCGAGTACAAGGAACCGCAGGAATCGGCCTTCAGCTGGGCCATCCGCCAGCGCGCCAACGCCAACTAAGCACAGGGCGCCCAACTAAGTAGCAGCAGAGCGCGTTTAGAACCCTCAAAACGCGCACTAATGCGACCTAGTTGGGTAAGCACACCCGGGTTAAGACACACACAGACTTCCCCAGAAAGAGAACCACAATGAGCAACGTTGCAGTCATCGGACTCGGAATCATGGGCCTCCCCATGGCCATCAACCTCGTCAAGGCCGGCCACACGGTCACCGGTTTCAACCGTAGCCAGGACAAGATCGACAAGCTCGTCTCCGAGGGCGGCCAGGGCGCCACGAGCATCGCTGACGCCGTCAAGGACGCCGACGTCGTCATCACCATGGTCCCGGACTCCCCCGATGTTGAGGGCGTAGTCAGCGGCAAGGACGGCGTCTTCGCCAACGCGAAGAAGGGCACCCTCTGGATCGACGCATCCAGCATCCGCCCGGACGTCGCCAAGCGCCTCTCGGACGACGCCGTAGCAGCAGGCATCCGCCCGCTCGACGCTCCCGTATCCGGCGGCGAACAGGGCGCCATCGACGCCGTCCTGTCCATCATGGTCGGCGGCGAAGCTGCAGACTTCGAGGCAGCACAGGATGTCCTCAACGCAGTGGGCAAAACCATCGTCCACGTCGGCCCGTCCGGCTCCGGCCAGACCGTCAAGGCAGCCAACCAGCTGATCGTAGCCGTCAACATCCAGGTCCTCGGCGAGGCCATCGCCTTCCTTGAGGCCTACGGCGTAGACACCGACGCAGCACTGAAGGTCCTCGGCGGCGGCTTGGCCGGCTCCAAGGTCCTCGAGCAGAAGGGTCAGAAGATGCTCGACCGCAACTTCGACCCCGGCTTCCGCCTGGCCCTCCACCACAAGGACCTCGGCATCGTCACCTCCGCAGCCCGCGAAGCCAACGTCGCTGTCCCGCTCGGCGCAATCGTCGCCCAGCTCGTCGCCGCAACCGTCAACCAGGGCGACGGCGGCCTCGACCACTCGGGCCTCTTCAAGCAGGTCCTCCAGCTCAGCGGCCGGAAGTAAAGCACCCGCCCAAAGGCACCAAGCAACAAAAAGCAGGGAACCCGCCGTCGTACTTAAACGACGGCGGCTCCCTCACCACACCCAAAAACACCACAGACTTCGCCCCCAAGGGCAACAAACAAGGAGTACACCATGGCTAAGATGCGCACCGTTGATGCGGCAGTCGCCATCCTGGAAAAGGAAGGCGCCACCGAGGCTTTCGGCCTGCCAGGCGCAGCGATCAACCCCTTCTATTCCGCAATGCGTGCCCACGGCGGCATCCGCCACACGCTGGCCCGCCACGTTGAAGGCGCCAGCCACATGGCCGACGGCTACAGCCGCGCAGCTGATGGCAACATCGGCATCTGCATCGGCACGTCGGGCCCCGCAGGCACAGACATGATCACTGGCCTGTACGCAGCCCAGGCCGATTCGATCCCCATGCTCTGCATCACCGGCCAGGCACCCGTTGCCAAGCTGCACAAGGAAGACTTCCAGGCCGTAGACATCGAGTCCATCGCCAAGCCGTTGACCAAGTTCGCCATGACCATTCTGGAACCGGGTCAGGTTCCCGGCGCGTTCCAGAAGGCTTTCCAGCTGATGCGCTCGGGTCGTCCGGGCCCGGTTCTGCTGGACCTGCCCATCGATGTTCAGATGGCCGAGATCGAATTCGACATCGACGCCTACGAGCCCCTGCCGATCGAGAAGCCCAAGGCTTCCCGCAAGCAGCTCGAAAAGGCCTTGGACATGCTGACCTCGGCCCAGCACCCGCTGATCGTTGCCGGTGGCGGCATCATCAACGCCGGCGCTTCAGCTCAGCTGGTTGAGCTGGCTGAGATCCTGAACGTTCCGGTTATCCCCACCCTGATGGGCTGGGGCTCCATCCCGGACGACCACCAGCTGATGGCTGGCATGGTTGGCCTGCAGACCTCTCACCGCTACGGCAACGAAACGTTCCTGCAGAGCGACTTCGTGATCGGCATCGGCAACCGTTGGGCCAACCGCCACACTGGCGGCCTGGACACCTATACGGCTGGCCGTAAGTTCGTGCACATCGACATCGAGCCGACGCAGATCGGTCGCGTTTTCTCGCCGGACTTGGGCATCGCGTCCGACGCCGGTGCGGCGCTGGACGGTCTGTTGGAACTGGCCCGCGAACGTCAGGCTGCCAAGACCCTGCCCGACTACTCGGGTTGGGTTGCCGAATGCCAGGAGCGCAAGGGTTCCCTGCACCGCAAGACCAACTTCGACAACGTGCCCATCAAGCCTCAGCGCGTGTACCAGGAGATGAACAAGGCCTTCGGCCGCGACACCACCTACGTGTCCACCATTGGCCTCTCGCAGATCGCCGGTGCACAGATGCTGCACGTGTTCGGGGCCCGCAAGTGGATCAACGCAGGCCAGGCCGGCCCGCTGGGTTGGACCGCTCCCGCTGCTCTGGGCGTTGTTCGTGGAACCCCGGAGGCCACCGTTGTTGCCCTGTCCGGTGACTACGACTTCCAGTTCATGATCGAGGAACTGGCGGTGGGCGCACAGTTCAACCTGCCGTACATCCACGTTGTGGTGAACAACAGCTACCTGGGCCTGATCCGTCAGTCGCAGCGCGGCTTCAACATGGAACAGAACGTTTCCCTGGCGTTCGAGAACATCAACTCCCCGGAGACCAACGGCTACGGCGTGGACCACATCAAGGTTGCCGAAGGCCTGGGCTGCAAGGCCATCCGTGTTGAGGACCCGAACGATCTGCCTTCCGCTTTCGACAAGGCCAAGGCTTTGATGGGCGAGTTCAAGGTTCCCGTGGTTGTTGAAGTGATCCTGGAAAAGATCACCAACATCTCCATGGGCGTTGAGATCAACGGCGTGAACGAGTTCGAAGAGCTGGCAGAGACTGCGGCCGACGCTCCGACCGCGATCCTGACCAAGGCTTAAAGGAAAAGGAGGCACCGGAATGCGTGTTGTCATCGCCCCGGATAAATTCAAGGGCTCGCTGTCAGCGCCCGACGTCGCCAGGCATCTCGCAACAGGATTGCTGGCAGGCTTCGGACAAACTGGGCTTGAGGCAACACGCATTCCGGTGGCCGACGGCGGCGAAGGCACCATCGACGCCGCCATCGGCTCCGGCTTCACCCGCCGGACCACTACCGTCACCGGCCCGCTGGGCGAGCCGGTGAAGGCCGACTTCGCGGTGCGGGACCAGGAAGCTGTCATCGAAATGGCGGCAGCTTCCGGTCTCGCTCTCCTCCCGGACGGCCCCACGTCTGAAACGGCACGCAAAGCTACCAGCATCGGCACGGGCGAACTCATCCGTGCCGCGCTGGACCTCGGCTGCCGCAAGATCATCCTGGGTGTGGGCGGCAGCGCCAACACCGACGCCGGCGCTGGAGTGCTGCAGGGCCTCGGCGCCGTGTTCTTGGATAAGAACGGCAACGAGCTCCCCGGCGGCGGAGAAGCGCTCGCCAAAATCGACAGCATCGACTTCTCCAACTTCGACGTCCGTATCGAGGCAACGGAGTTCGTGTTGGCGTCCGACGTCGACAATCCCCTTTTGGGGTCAAGCGGAGCCCCAGCCATCTTCGGTCCGCAGAAGGGCGCGACGCCGGACGACGTCACCTCGCTCGACGCGGCACTCAGCCACTTCGTCGACGTGCTCGCCACAACCACCGGCCAGCAGGCCAAGCACGCCGCAAAGGCACCGGGCGCCGGAGCGGCAGGCGGTGTTGGCTACATTGCCATAGCGGCACTGAAGGCTGAGCGGCGGCCGGGTATCGACGTCGTGCTTGAATTCACTGACCTTGAACAGAGACTGAAGGGCGCCGATCTGGTGATCACCGGAGAAGGCAGCCTGGACGAACAAAGCCTGCTCGGCAAGACCCCCATGGGCGTCTCGCGCGCAGCACAGAAGGCCGGGGTCCCCGTGATCGCAGTCTGCGGCCGGAGTACCCTGAGCCGGGAACAACTCACGGATGCCGGCTTCCACACGGTCCACGCTTTGACCGACATGGAAACTGATGTCCAGAAATGTATCGCTGAAGCCGGTCCGTTGCTTGAACAATTAGGTAAGCACATAGGCGTGTACCTGGCGGAACGGACCGAAAACAAGGAGTACCTCAATGTCTGAAGCAATCGGCGCCTATGACCTCGTTATCCGGGGCCAGCGCATCCTGACCACTGCCGGCCTCGCAGCGCGCGAAGTTGGCATCCGCGACGGCATCATCGTCGCCATCGAACCGCTGGGCAACGGCCTGACGGGCAACGAGGTCATCGAACTCGCAGACGACGAAACCCTCATCCCCGGCCTCGTGGACACGCACGTCCACGTCAACGAGCCCGGCCGCACCGAGTGGGAAGGCTTCGCCTCCGCCACGCGCGCCGCGGCCGCCGGTGGCGTCACCACCATCATCGACATGCCGCTGAACAGCATCCCGCCCACCACCAGCGTGGACGGCCTGGAGCAGAAGCGCGTTGTGGCCAAGGACCAGGCGTTCGTGGACGTCGGATTCTGGGGCGGTGCCATCCCGGGCAACAAGGGCGACCTCCGCCCGCTGCACGACGAAGGCGTTTTCGGCTTCAAGTGCTTCCTCCTGCACTCGGGCGTGGACGAGTTCCCGCACCTGGACGCGGACGAGATGGAAGAGGACATGGCTGAGCTCAAGTCCTTCGACTCCCTCATGATCGTGCACGCCGAGGACTCCCACGCGATCGACCGCGCACCGCACCCGGGCGGCGACCACTACGAAACCTTCCTCGCGTCCCGCCCCCGTGGCGCCGAGAACAAGGCAATCGCCGAGGTCATCGAACGGGCCCGCTGGACCGGCGCCCGCGCCCACATCCTGCACCTCTCCTCCTCCGACGCGCTGCCGATGATCGCCTCAGCAAAGCGCGACGGCGTCAACCTCACCGTTGAGACGTGCCCGCACTACCTGACGCTCATGGCCGAAGAAATCCCCGACGGCGCCACCGCCTACAAGTGCTGCCCGCCCATCCGTGAGGCCTCCAACCGCGAGCTCCTCTGGAAGGGCCTCCAGGACGGCACCATCGACTGCATCGTCTCGGACCACTCCCCCTCCACACTGGATTTGAAGGACCTGGAAAACGGTGACTTCGCTGTAGCGTGGGGCGGCGTTTCCTCGCTCCAGCTGGGCCTGTCCCTCATCTGGACCGAAGCCCGCCACCGCGGCATCCCGCTGGAACAGGTCGTGTCCTGGATGGCCGAGAAGCCCGCTGCCCTGGCCCGCCTGCACAACAAGGGCCAGCTTGCCCTGGGTTACGACGCCGACTTCTCCATCTTCGCCCCGGACGAAGCCTTCGTTGTGGATGTCACCAAGCTCAAGCACAAGAACCCGATCACGCCGTACGACGGCCGCCCGCTCGCCGGCGTCGTCCGCAAGACGTACCTGCGCGGGGCACCGATCGACGGCCAGAACCCCGGCGGCAAGCTGCTCCGCCGCGGCAACGTTTAGGGTCCACCGCCATGGCAGTCAGTGCCTACGGGCCGCCGCCTTTCCGTGATGCCGCAGCGCGGGCCATGGGCCGACGCCCGGGAGTGAGCGCGCGGGGCCTCGCCCTCTGGGTCAACCCGGCCGAGGGCGACGAGATGGATCCAGCAGTCTGGGAACGGGCAGCACGCCTTGTGCTGGCCCGGGCCATGAAACTTGCCCCGGAGGCGGAAGTCCGCATCTGGCCCGCCATCGGGGCAGAACACTCCGGCGTCGGCGATACTTCCTGGGGCGGCACTCCGCAGGAAGCCGCCGACGCCGGTACCCACCCTTCCCTGTCTCTCGCCGATGCACTGGCTGACGGACAGGACCGCGACGCCGAAAGTGGCGGCAGCACCGCCGTCGAGCCCGTCATGTTGGCTGGGCGTCGTAGTCAACTTGCAATCGACCTCGCCGCTGAAGTAGTGCTGCTCGACGGCGAGCCGGTTGCCTTTACTGGCATGGAATACAAGCTGTTGCGCTACCTCGTGGTGAACTGCTCGCGCGCCATCAGTCGTGAAGAATTGCAACGCTTCCTGGAGTCATTTGACCTCCCCGGCGCGGCATTTCGCTCCATTGACGTTTATGTTGGAAGGGTGCGGCGGAAGCTCGGAAGCGCCCGCCACACTGTCGCCACCGTCCGTGGTGGTGGCTACCAGTTCGTGCCAGGGCCTTATGCCACAGTGCGCGGACCTGCGGAATACAGCATCTGACTTCGCTGTTCTGTCTTTAGACAATCCGTTTTCTTGAATGACCAATGCCGGCTGCGTGCCGGTGAAACGCAAAGGATCGCCATGACCCAGAAACTCCTCGTCGGAACGCAAGCACCTGACTTCGCGCTGCTCGACGCCGACGGCACCAAGGTCTCGCTGTCCGATTACCGCGGACGCAACGTCATTGTGTACTTCTACCCCAAAGCAGCCACCCCCGGCTGCACCACCGAGGCCTGCGATTTCCGCGACAACCTCGCAAGCCTGCAGGGCAACGGCTACGACGTCATCGGGATCTCCCCTGACGGCCCCGAGGCCCTCGCCAAGTTCACTGGTGAATTTGCGCTGACCTTCCCGCTGCTCTCCGATGAGGACCACGCCGTGGCCCTCGCCTACGGTGCCTGGGGCGAGAAACTTGTTGACGGCGAAATCGTCGAAGGCCTGGTTCGCTCCACCGTTGTGCTCGACGGCGAAGGCACCGTCAAGCTCACCCAGTACCAGGTCAGCGCCCAGGGCCACGTCCAGGCCCTGAAGGAAGAGCTCTTGGGCGTCTAACCCTCTCTCACATCCTGCGGCTTTGAGACCATCCATCTCTCACATCCTGCGGGTTTGAGGGAATCCCTCTCGCACATAACTGCACAATTTTTGTAACGCCCGCCCACTATTGTGAGCGGGCGTTACACGTCTCTTTACTAAACGTGACAAAAGGCGCGCGGCAGTAGTTAATGGAGCCATGGTCTCAACCGCGTCCCCTCGCCATGCTGTAGTCGTAGAAGATGACGCCGATATCCGTGGCCTCCTCGTTTTGGTCCTTGAGCAGCTCGACTTTGTGGTGACGGAAGCGCCCGACGGTCTTTCCGGCGTCGAGGCCGTCCGTAACACCAACGCCGAACTGGTGACGTTGGACATCAACCTCCCGGATATCGACGGCATGGAAGTTTGCCGGCGCCTTCGGGAATTCTCCGACGCTTACATCATGATGCTCACGGCCCGTGCCGACGAGATAGACCGGCTTACCGGTTTGGACACCGGCGCAGACGATTACATCAACAAACCGTTCAGCCCGAAGGAACTGCAGGCCCGTATCCGGGCATTGTTCCGCAGGGCACGGACGCCCGCCGCACCCGCCGAGGACACACGCCAGACGGACGAACTTGCCCGCGCTGCGGTTGTGCAGACAAGCCTCCTCCCGCAGGAAACAGTCCGGTTGAACGATTACGACGTCGCTGGTGCCTTCCGCCCATCGCGCAGCGTAGGTGGGGACTTCTACGACTGGTACCAGACCAGTGATGGCATGCACCTGACGTTCGCCGACGCCATGGGCAAGGGCATGGGCGCGGCCTTGATAGCGGCCACCGTCCGCGCCGTGATGCGGTCAGTGGCGGACACCCCGGGAATTGCTGACGCTTTCGAGTCCGCCAGCGCCACGCTGACCTCCGATCTGGACCAGTCCGGGTCCTTCGTGACCATGTTCCATGCTCGCCTGGACAGTGCCTCGGGCAAGCTCAGCTATATCGACGCCGGTCATGGACTTGGCCTGCACGTCCCGGCCGAGGGGGCGGCACGCAGGTTGGTTTCCGCCGGGCCACCTGTCGGGATCCTGGAAGAACAGCAATGGCCGGCCGCGGAACTGCAGCTGGAGCCGGGCGATTCACTGGTGATCGTCAGCGACGGCGTGCTCGACGCACACGATTCCCTGGAAGAGTTCGTGCGAAACGTGGAGAAGGCGGCGCGGAGCGGGGGCACCTCGGACGAGGTCTGCGCTGCCCTGCTCGAGCTGGCACCGGCGGACACAGCGGAAGATGACGTGACCGCCGTCGTGGTTCACCGACGCCGTGAGGTTGGCGGAAATGTTGGGCTGGAAGGCAACCACAGCGGAGTTGCCCAGACCATCCGGTACTAGCCACGAAAAGGGGGGAACGTGACGCGATTCTGGACTCGGCTTTGTGTTGTCCTAACGGTCATTCTGGGCGTGAATTACGTGGCGTGGCGCTGGCTGGCTTCGCTGAACTGGGAAGCGTGGTGGATCGCTGTTCCGCTGGTGATTGCCGAGACCTACAGCCTCATTGACGTCATGCTTTTCGGCCTGACCGTGTGGAACCTGAAGATTCGCAAGCCACCGCCTGCAGCGCCGGACACCGCCACGGTGGACGTTTTCATCACCACGTACAACGAACCCCTGGACTTGGTGATGACCACGGCCCTCGCCGCCAAGGGCATCCGCTGGCCGCACAGCACGTGGATCCTTGACGACGGCGACCGCCCTGAGATGCGCGAGCTCGCGGAGTCCAACGGGATCGGCTACGTGACCCGCGGCGCCGACTGGACACCGGACATGCCGCGGCACGCCAAGGCCGGCAACCTGAACAACGCGCTCATGATTACGTCGGGCGAGTACCTGTTGATTCTCGACGCCGATCAGATCCCCGAACCGGACATCCTCGACAAGACGCTGGGCTACTTCAACGATGACCGCGTGGCGTTGGTCCAGACGCCCCAGTACTTCATCAACGTTCCCGCAAACGATCCCCTTGGCAGCCAGGCTCCCCTCTTCTACGGCCCCATCCAGCAGGGCAAGGACGGCTGGAACGCGGCATTCTTCTGCGGCTCCAATGCGATCCTGCGCAGGGAATCCCTGATGCAGCTTGGTTTGGTGGGCTACGTCAAGGCCACGGAGAAGAGTGTGCGCCGTGCCCTGGCGGCGTCGCGGTCTGCCATCAAGAAGGCCCGGCGTTCGGCGGAGGCGGAGAACCCGCTGGTGGAACAAATGCTCAACGAGGTGGAAGCCGCCACGGAAAGCGCCCAGCAGGAGCTCGAAGCCGGGGCCTCCCTGAGCGAGATCACCTACCGCGTACGCCGCAAAGTGGACGACGCCGTGCGCACCCTCGTGGCCGCAGACTTCTCGGCGCTACAGTCCGACCTCGAAGAAATCGCTGCCATGGAACTGGCCCACGTCGGCGAGTCTGGCGTCACGACAGTGGCGAGTGACGCCGTCGACCGCATGTCCGGACGCGACTGGTCCCCGCTGGGCGCCCTCGAGTCCGTTCATGCAGTCCTGGACGCCATCTCCGTGGAACGAACCGACGAAGCCCAGCCGATCATGCCGCTGGCCACGATTTCCGTGACCGAGGACATGGCAACCGCGATGCGCCTGCACGCCCTCGGCTGGAAGAGCGTGTACCACCACGAAGTCCTCGCCAACGGGCTGGCTCCCGAAGACATCGCGACCATGCTGACCCAACGCCTTCGCTGGGCCCAAGGCACCATGCAGGTCCTCCTGCGAGAGAACCCGCTGGTCCAACCCCGCCTCGCGTGGGGTCAGCGGCTCATGTACTTCTCCACCATGTGGAGCTACCTGAGCGGCTATGCGGCCGTGGTGTACTTTGCGGCGCCCATCATCTACCTGATGCTCGGCATCCTCCCCGTCAGCAGCCTGAGCTTTGAGTTCTTCTCCCGTTTCATCCCGTTCATGGTGGTAAACCAGATGCTGTTTGTTATCGCCGGGCACGGGATTCCCACCTGGCGCGGGCAGCAGTACAGCCTCGCGCTGTTCCCCACCTGGATCAAGGCCTGCACGACGGCGGCCCGTAACGTCTGGTTCGGCCGTCCCCTCGGGTTCGCCGTCACCCCCAAAGCCAGGCAGAGTGGCGGCCCCAGCTGGAGCCTGATTCGTCCACAGATCGTCGTTGCTGTGTTGCTTGCTGTTGCTCTCGTTGTTGGGCTGGCGCGGCTTCTTTCCGGCCTGTCGGAGCCCCTCGGAACCCTCGTCAACGTAGCGTGGGTAGCTTACGATCTGGTGGTCCTCAGCGTGCTGGTCAAGGCTGTTTTGTACAAGGGATTTGTTCCTGAAGTCTCCGAAGAGAGGAATGCTGATGCAGTTTAGCTACGAGGTCAAAGACTCCTACGCGGAGGTGAAGAGCGTCGGCCGGTTGAACATGGTGGCCGCTCCGAAGCTGCGCGAACTAGTGGCCGAGGTTGTGGCGGGTGGATCCAGCCGCGTTGTGGTGAACCTTGAAGAAACCGACTTCATGGATTCCTCGGGCCTCGGAGCCCTCATTGGTTGCCTCAAAGCGGCCCGCCAGGCAGGCGGCGATTTGCGGATCTCGGGCGTGCAGCCCCAGGTCAAGATGGTCCTGGAACTCACCAACATGGACCGCGTCCTCACCGCGTACTCCTCAGCCGAGGAGGCGTTCGGAAATGACTGAGGTCATCGCACGCAGGGGATTCCGCGGTCCGTCAAACGAAGAAGCCATCGAGGCCATCCACGGTGAGCTTGATGCCCTGTGGGACGATGCCTCCTTCGTCCCGGACATGGACCGCATGACTTTCACCACCGCCGTCATCGAGGCAGCCGCCAACATTGTCCAACACGCCCTTCCCGTGGCAGAGAAGCCCGTGGAGATTGGCGTGGACATCAGCGTCCGGCCCAGCCGCCTTCAAGCCCGCGTCAGTGCCTACAACGCCCGCGAGCCCTTCGCCGAAGACATGCAACCCAACATGCCGGACGAGGACGCCGAATCCGGGAGAGGCCTGGCGCTCATCGAGGCCTTGGTGACAACCGTGACCTTCGAACGCCAAGACGGCACCAACACATGGATCCTGACCCGCGAAACCTGACCTTCTCTCACATCCCGACCGACCGGAAGTGAAAGAACATCGGCCCAAACCGGTCACGATGTGAGAGAACATCCGAAGTACCAACGTTCGCTCACATCGTCCCTACTTCCACCCGTCCTTCTCTCACATCCTGCGGTTTTTTGGGCGATCTTCTCTCACATCCTGTGGGCTTTCCGAACGCGGGCGCGGGGTGTTCTGCCCATGTTCTGACGTAACGCAACCGTGAAAGCATTCCGCTAGTGCCCGACGTCGATGGCTGAAGAAAGCGGGAAGAAAATGGATGGCCGAACGGGTCATGCACGGCCAGTATTGGCAGCTCTTCTGACACTTGGGGCCATAGTCACGGTCGCCTGTTCTGTACCCGGCGGCCCCACGACGGAACCCACCAGCGCCCCTCCGGTGACAGCCGACCCCGCCCCAATTGCCGAGAGCTTCACAAAGTACGATGCTCTGCGCGTGGACTTGGTCGCGGCGCTGGAGAAGAGCCTGCCGGGCATCACATGGGCTGTGGACAACCCGGCCACCGTTGCAGCGACGAGTGACGGCAGGTGCATCTTCCACCCAGCGAGCATGAAGAGCAGCGCGGACATTGTGGAGGTATCCAAGAATTTTGCAGACGTCTTCACAGCGGCCGATCCCATCCTTAAGCAGCACGAATTCCCCGCCTTCAACGGAATAGACCCGGTCCCCGGAGGCTGGGTGGTGACCCGGAGCACAGATGGAGCCGGAGCAACAGTGATCATTGAGTCAAAAAGCCCGGCATATTTGCGCATGAATGTCCCGGTTGATTCCACGACCTGCGATCCCTCAGAGCTTCCGGCGGGCTGACGGGAAGTTCTACCGATTGATCGTCGGGATGTGAGAGAGCATCGGCCAAAAACCCTTGGTGAACTGCTCCCCTGAAGTTGGACTGTGAATCGCAGTTCCGTTTTGAGGGGAGCAGTTTTATGAGTTCGCGTAGTTCATTGTCTGTGGTGCAGCGGGTGTCGGCTGTAGCGTGTTTTGAAAGGGGTCTGGGGTATCGGACGACGGCCCGGTTCCTGGGTGCCCCTGCTGTGGCGGTGAGGTCGTTGTATGGGTTGTGGAGGATTCATGGGCGAGGAGTGCTGGTGAGCAGGGCACCGAAGTCATACTCTTTCGAGGTCAAGCTGGCGTTGGTGCAGCGCTTCCTTGCGGGCGAAACCGGGCAGGATCTGGCGGTTGAAGCGGGCCTGTCTTCGCGGCAACAGCTCCAGAAATGGGTCAGGGATTATCGTTTGGAGGGTGAGGACGGGTTGCGGCCCAAACGCAACGGCAGGCCAGCGAAGTCCGAGACCGCGGCTTCCCGGGAACCTGGGGTCGTGCCCTCCGCGAAGTCGGCGGCCGGGCCGCGGGCCGGGGAGGCTTCGGAGCTTGAGCAGTTGCGTCGGGAAAACGAACTGTTGCGGGCACAGGTGGCCTACTTGGGAAAATTGCGTGCCTTGAGGGCTCAGGAACAACGGTGAAGGTTCAAGCCCTCATCGCTCTCAAGGCTGATTACCGGCTCCCGGTCCTGCTGCAGGCCGCGGGTCTGGCCCGCTCGACGTTCTTCTATCACCAGGCCCGGCTCGAGTCCCCGGACCCGAAGGAAACACTCAAGAGCGCCATCACGGAGGTTTTCACGGCCAACCATGGCCGCTACGGCCACCGGCGCATCCATACCGAGCTGATGAAGAAGGGGTGGGTGGTCGCGAAGAAGACCGTGTTGAAGCTGATGCGCGCGTTACACCTGCGCTGCAAGGTCCGGCGGCGGAAACGCTATAACTCTTACCAAGGCGAACAGGGTGTGATTGCACCGAACCTGCTGAACCGGAAGTTTGACGCCGATGCTCCGAACCAGAAGTGGGTCACCGACGTCACCGAGTTCCGCGTCGGGGACCACAAGCTCTACCTTTCACCGGTCATGGATCTTTTTGACCGGCAGATCATCTCTTATTCCGTTGGCAGTTCACCGAACCTGGAACTTGCCAACAGCTCACTGCGCCAGGCCATCGCCTGCCTGGAACCGGGACAGCACCCGCTGGTGCATTCGGACCAAGGCTTCCAATACCAGCACCACTCCTGGCGGGTCCTGCTCAACGATGCCGGCGCCACCCAGTCAATGTCCCGCAGGGGCAACTGCTACGACAACGCCGTCATGGAAAACTTCTTCGGACACCTCAAGGAAGAACTCTTCCACCACGTCCGGTTCCTCAGCACCGAAGCCCTGGCACCAGCACTGCACGAATACATCACCTGGTACAACAACGAAAGAATCTCCACCAAACTCAAGGGCCTAAGCCCGGTCCAATACCGGGCCCAGACCCTCGCAGCCTAGAATCCCAATTAGCCAGTCCAACAAACGGGGACCAGTTCATGGGATGTGAGAGAAGATCCGCCAGAAACCGGCAGGATGTGAGAGAACGTCCGAAGGTACGGACGTTCTCACTTACGCCTTGTCTATGGCCTCTTTCAGTGCGCCCAACAAGAGGGTCACCGAGGCGCTGTTCGCGTTCGGCCCCATCATTCCGATGCGCCAGACCGTATCAGCGAACTCGCCCACCCCGGAACCGATCTCCATACTGAAGTTCTTCAGAAGGTAAGCGCGGACGGCGGCCGAGTTGACGCCGTCGGGCACTTTCACGGTGGTGAGGCTCGGCAGCCGGGCGCCTTCAGCGGCAAACAGCTCAAGTCCCATCTCCTGCAGTCCGCTCTGCAGAGCAGCGCCGGCAGCGCGGTGCCGGGCTTGGACGACGTCGAGCCCCTCGGCGAGGATGCGGTCGAGCGCGGCTTCGAGACCGGCGATCATGGTGACCGGCGCCGTGTGGTGGTACGTACGGGCACCGCTGGCAGCCCCGACGTAGCCGCCGAGCAGGCCGATGTCCAGGTACCACGAGCGGGGATCCTTGACACGCCGTTCGAACGCTCGGTCCGAGACAGTGAATGGCGATAGGCCCGGAGGCACGCCCAGGCACTTTTGAGTTCCGGCATATCCGACGTCGATACCCCAGTTGTCTGCCAAAAGCTCCAGGCCGCCGATGGATGTCACGGCGTCGGTGATCAGCAAGGCGTCGCCCTTCCCTGCCCCCAGCGCAGCGATGTCAGAGAGCACGCCGACTGACGTTTCGGCGTGGACGGCGGCAATCACCTTGGGATTCGGATGGGCCGAGAGCACGCGGTCAGCGTCCACCGGCTGGCCCCACTCGTGGTCGACCCGAACGACAGTTGCCCCGCACCGCCGGGCGACCTCACACATGCGCGCCCCAAAAAGTCCGTTGACGGCGATCACTGCCACGTCGCCGTCGGACACGGTGTTCACGAAAGCGGCCTCCATGCCGCCTGAACCAGTGGCACTCAAGGGGAGCGTTCGGGCATTCGAAGTACCCCAGACAGCCCGTAAACCCTCGCACGTGTGGTCCAAGCGTTCAATGAAGACGGGATCCAGGTGGCCGAGCACTGGATAGGCCAGCGCGGCCATGGCCTCGGGGTAGCAGTTGCTCGGGCCTGGACCGAACAGGAACCTGGACGTCAGTATGTCTGGCATGTGCGAACTCCTTCAGCTGGTTCTCGTCATTCTGCCCCAGCGTGCGGTGCGGGGCGAGCCTCATCAGCTGCCCCCAAGCCCAAACTGCTAAGGTTACTCACCAATACGGAGGCCGCCACGGTGAGGGGACAAGGGTGGGAACAGAGCAGCCGGAGCAGGGCGTCCGCGGCGAGGTAACCCAAGACCGCTTCGTCGCGGGGCAGGATCTCACAAGGTGGAACACCCGGGTTGGCCGCGTCCTGGCGCGAGCTGCACAGCGGATCACCACACTTCTGGGCCCGTATGCAGCGCTGATCATCACGTTGGCCGTTGGACTTGTCATTGCCGTGTCCCTCGCAGTGGCTTTCGGCGAGGTCTACGAGTCGGTCACGGAAGCCGACGGGGTCGCGGGCTTTGACCACCCCGTCCTTGACGCCGCCAAAACCGTTCGCTCCCCTGCACTGGACCTTGCTATCACGGCCTACACGAATGTTGGCGGCACGGTTGGCATGCCCATCATCGTGGTGGGGATCATGATCGCCTTGGCCACGAAGCGCCGCTCTTGGACGCCTGTCATCCTGATGCTGACAGCAGGCCTGGGCTCATTACTGATGACGATTCTGGGGAAGCCGCTGTTTGGCCGCACCCGCCCTGACCTCGCGGACGCCATTCCGCCGTACGAGCACTCGCCGTCGTTCCCCAGCGGCCACTCCCTGAATTCCATCGTGATTGCAGGAATCGTGGCTTACTTGATCATTCTTCGCCTCAAAACGGCCAAGGCCAGAATCATCACCGTCGTCCTGGCATCAGCGTTTGCCGCAACCATGGGCTTGAGCCGCGTCTACCTCGGGCACCACTGGCTCACTGATGTCCTGGCCGCGTGGACTCTTGGCATAGCCTGGCTTGCCTTGGTTATTACGGCGCACCGCCTCTACCTCACCGTAAGAACGCGGCGCTCGAACGCGATACTCTCTTGACACCAGCCCAAATGCTCGGCTTAACTATTTACGTATGCTGAAATAACAGTTCCATGATGCGGAAGCACTGAGAAGCAAGCTTCCTCCTGCTGGAAAGCAGGAGTTCCGCATAGCCGACACCATGGATGCCAGCATTTGCACGAGGATGACACAAGCATGGAGCTTGCAGTATTCAACAGTGTTGACCGGGACGAGGCCATCAGGACCCTGACCCCTTGCCTGGACATCAGCCGCTGGGTTGAGGACGTCGCAGACGCCCGACCCTTCACGAGCGTCGACGAACTGCTGGGGCAGGCCCGCCAAGCCGCCGAGCCGTTCACGCCGGAAGAGGTGGAGTCCGCACTCGCCCACCACCCCCGGATTGGCGAACGGCCCAGGGCCCAAACTACCGAGGCGGCCATGTCGCGTTCGGAACAATCGGGAGTGGACCCCAGCGACGACGGCACAGCAGCCGCCCTGGCCGAGGGAAACCGCGCCTACGAAGAGAAGTTCGGCAGGGTCTTTCTGATCCGCGCGGCAGGACGCAGCGCCCAGGAGATCCTCAGTTCCCTTCAGGAACGCCTCACCCACACCCCCGAAGAAGAAGACGCAATTGTAGCTGGCCAGCTGCGGGAGATCGCCTTGCTGCGGCTCTCCGGCGTGATCAGCGAAGGAGAAAATGCATGAGTGTTTCACAGGTAACCACGCACATCCTTGATACAGGTTCCGGTCGCCCGGCGGCGGGAGTCGCCGTCGTACTTTACGTCCGCGAAGGCGATAACTGGACTCTGATCGCAAAGGGCGAGACCGACGCCGACGGCCGCATCAAGGATCTCGGTCCGGAGCGGATTCCCGGCGGTGCCTACCGTCTCAACTTCGCCACCGGCGCCTACTACGAGGGACTTGGCACGGAAACGTTCTTCCCTGAAGTGGACTTGAACTTCACGGTTTCGGATGCCGGCGAGCACTATCACGTGCCGCTGCTGCTGAGCCCGTTCGCGTTTTCGACGTACCGCGGCAGCTGACTCCGCCGACCTTATGTGCAGCTGATGCCCCTCCGGAGCAATCCGAGGGGCATTATCTGTACGCAAACCCGGAACGGTAGGCTGGAAGGCATGGCTTCTGAGGACCCCAACGCCCAATCCGGAAATGGCACTGCCCGCCGCGAAATTACAGTTCGCCGCGCACCCAAGTTTGTTCCGTTCATGATTCTCGGTGCCATTGTGGGTGCAATCGCCGCCGCCTTCATCGCGTACGGCCGTCCCGCGGACCCCGCCTTCGACGCCAGCACGGTCTTCGGCTTCTTCCTGGTGGCCTGCGTTTCCGGGGGCGTCATCCTGTTCTCGATCCTCGCCCTGGTTCTGGACCGGATCAGCCTCAAGCGGTCCAAGCGTGCCGTAGTGGAGGCCGTCCCGGATTCGGTTCCGGATGAGGGTCCAGAGCACGACGGCGGCCGCTAAGCGGGCAGCCGACGCACCTCTTTGCGGGGGTGCCGTTGTGAGACACACCGCATTTTGGCCGAATGAAGCCTGTTCATGGGGTCACAAAGCCGGAGCGGGAACTTACCACGGCCACAACATGAGACAATCAACCAGTGGCACGTGGCGACGGAAAACTTTCTCATGATCTTCTCCCCGGCGAAAAAGGCCCTCAGGACGCTTGTGGCGTCTTTGGGGTCTGGGCTCCCGGTGAAGAAGTAGCAAAACTCACCTATTACGGGCTGTATGCGCTGCAGCACCGCGGACAAGAGTCGGCTGGTATTGCTACCAGTGACGGCAAGCGCATCAACGTCTACAAAGACATGGGCCTTGTGTCCCAGGTCTTCGATGAGACGACCCTGAATACCCTCACCGGGCACTTGGCCGTTGGCCACTGCCGGTACTCCACCACCGGTGCAAGCCACTGGGCCAACGCGCAGCCAACCTTGGGCGCAACCGCGACCGGCACGGTCGCCTTGGCCCACAACGGCAACCTGACCAACACTGCTGAACTCCGGGAAATGATCCTCGAGCGCAACGATGGCCAGCTGACCGGTGAGATGAAGCAGGGCAACACCTCGGACACCGCCTTGGTGACCGCCCTCCTTGAGGGCGAAGAGGGCAAAACCCTGGAGCAGACCGCTCTGGAGCTGCTGCCCAAGATCAAGGGTGGCTTCTGCTTCGTCTTCATGGATGAAGGGACCCTCTACGCCGCCCGCGATACCTACGGCATCCGGCCGCTGTGTCTGGGCCGCCTGGAGCGCGGATGGGTTGTTGCTTCCGAGCAAGCTGGCCTGGCCACAGTTGGTGCGAGCTTCATCCGTGAGATCGAACCCGGCGAGTTCATTGCCATCGACGAGGACGGCGTCCGCTCCCAGCGTTTTGCCGAGGCAACGCCCGCTGGCTGTGTCTTCGAATACGTCTACCTTGCCCGCCCGGATGCTGCCATTGCCGGCCGTTCGGTGTACGAAGCCCGTGTTGAGATGGGCCGCCAGTTGGCCCGCGAAAACACCCACGAGGCCGACATCGTCATTCCGGTCCCGGAATCGGGCACGCCAGCCGCAGTTGGTTACGCGGAGCAGTCCGGGATCCCCTTCGCCCATGGCTTCGTCAAGAACGCCTACGTGGGGCGCACCTTCATCCAGCCGTCGCAGACCCTTCGCCAGTTGGGTATCCGCCTCAAGCTCAACGCCTTGGAATCAGTCATCCGGGGCAAGCGCGTTGTTGTGGTGGATGACTCGATTGTCCGTGGCAACACGCAACGCGCCATCGTTCGGATGCTCCGCGAAGCAGGTGCCGCTGCTGTCCACGTTAAGATCTCTTCTCCCCCGGTCCAGTGGCCCTGCTTCTACGGCATCGACTTCGCCTCCCGCGCAGAGCTGATTGCCAACGGCGCCACCATCGAGGAAATCTCCCAGGCAATCGGCGCCGACTCGCTGGCCTACATCTCCGAAGACGGCATGATCGGCGCAACCCAGCAACCGCGCGAGCGCCTCTGCACGGCTTGCTTCACCGGCCAGTACCCGATCGAGCTGCCTCATGCCGACAAGCTGGGCAAGAACCTGCTGGAGCGCACGGACCTGGGCGGATTGCCCCCTGCTGCCGAGTCCCCCGATGACACCGAGGATCCTGCCGAGAAGCCCGGAGCCACGGGCTGCGATCCGGGCCCGGATGCCGAATTCGAGAACCTGCTGACCGACGCTGATCGTTTGACCGACGCCGACAAGAAAGAGTCTGTATGACCTCCGCAACCCCCGCCGCTGGAAGCACCCCGAATTCAACAGGCATCACCTACGCCTCCGCGGGTGTCGACGTCGAAGCGGGAGACCGCGCAGTCGAGCTCATGAAGGACGCTGTGAAGGCGACCCACAACACCTCGGTGATTGGCGGCGTCGGCGGTTTCGCAGGCCTTTACGACGTCTCGAAGCTGCTCACCTACAAGAAGCCGTTGCTGGCCACGTCCACTGACGGCGTGGGAACCAAGGTTGCTATCGCGCAGGCCATGGATATCCACGACACCATCGGTTTCGACCTCGTGGGCATGGTTGTGGACGACATCGTGGTGGTCGGCGCTGAGCCGCTCTACATGACGGACTACATCGCTTGCGGCAAGGTTGTCCCGGAGCGCATCGCGGACATCGTCCGTGGTATCGCAGCTGCTTGCTCCGTTGCCGGCACCGCCCTGGTTGGCGGCGAAACCGCTGAGCACCCGGGCTTGCTGGGTGAGCACGAGTACGACGTCGCCGGTGCCGCTACCGGTGTTGTCGAAGCCGACGCCTTGCTGGGTCCGGACCGCGTCCGCGCCGGTGACGTGGTGATCGGCATGGCCTCCTCGGGCCTACACTCCAACGGCTACTCGTTGGTCCGCCGCGTCATCAACCACGCCGGTTGGGCCTTGGACCGCCAGGTTTCCGAACTCGGCCGCACGCTTGGCGAAGAGCTCCTGGAGCCGACGCGCGTTTACGCAGCCGACTGCCTGGACCTCGCCCGCACGTTCCCTGTCTCAGCCGGCGCGGCCGTCCACGGCTTCAGCCACGTCACCGGTGGTGGCCTCGCTGCCAACCTGGCGCGTGTCCTCCCGCAGGGCCTGGTTGCCACGGTTGACCGCAACACGTGGGAACTGCCGGCTATCTTCAAGCTGGTTTCCGAGCTTGGCAACGTGCCCCTCGCCGATCTTGAGCGCACGCTGAACCTCGGCGTAGGCATGGTGGCGATCGTGTCCCCGGAGGCCGCTGACGCCGCCGTGGCACGCCTGAATGAGCGCGGCCTGCCGTCCTGGATCATGGGCACAGTTACTGCAGATTCTGACTCGATCGACAAGACCGGCCCGGACTACGTCCAGGGTGCCAAGGGTGTCGACGGCGGTGCCGTACGTTTGGTGAACGCCTACGCTTAGGCGCGTTTTCTCTTAGTGAAAGAGCGGCCGGTCAGTTGATCTCAACTGCCCGGCCGCTCTTTCGTTTTTGCCGTTCAGATCTGGATCAAGCTCAGAACACCGCCCTGCGGATCCCGGATGGTTGCCAAAGACCCGGCTTCTGGCCGTTCTTCCGGCTCCACGAGCACCACTCCACCCGCGGCCACCGCAGCTTCAGCGGCTTTTCGGAGGTCCGCCACACCGAAATAGATCTGCCAAGCGGCTTCTTCGCCCTCTTCGGCAGGGACAATCCCGGCCACCTCCTCGCCTTTGACCATCAGCGTGCTGTAACTCCCGCCGTCGTCCTGTGGATATTCGGTGACTTCATGTCCGAAAAGCTGCTGGAAAAACGCAATGGCTGCCTGCGGTTCCGGAGTCAGGAGCTCAGCCCAAGCCAAGGCGCCGGCCTGATTGAACAGATGGCTTCCAATGTGGGTACCCGCTTGCCAGATCCCGGTGGTCCCGCCGCCGGGCGCCTCGATGAACGCCAGGACGCCTGTATCGGCCACCTGCTCCGGACCAAACGCGAGCTTCCCACCAGCATGGGCGGCGTCTTCCGCTATCTCCTCAGCGTCCGTTGCAGCGAGGTAGATGTTCCATTGGCCATGTTTGCCCGCGGCCTCCTGCATGGGGTTCTGCGGAGCGATGACCGCCACCAGGTCCTTGCCGATAAAGGCCTGCGCGTAGTTGCGGCCGTCAGGTGTGGGCAGGTCAGTGAACGTCCAGTCGAACAGCTTGCCGTAAAATTCCTTGGCTGCGGAAACGTCCGGAGTCTGCAGATCGGCCCAGCAGGGTTCACCGCTTGAATAATGGGTCCGGGAAGTCATGCGGCAAGTCCTGTCATGATGCTGAATGCGGCGCCGGCGGGGTCCATGAGTACTGCCATTCGCCCGATGCCTGGGACATCGAAAGCCGGAGCGATCACGTGAGCTCCAAGCTCAACAGCCCGCTCCACTCCGGCATCCACGTCCTCGACGCCGAAGTACGTCATCCAAAACGGCGAAAGTCCTTCAATCGGCAGCTTGAGGGCACCGGCTATCCGCCTTCCCTCCACCAGCAGGCTGGTGTACTCCTGAAGATCTCCCGCAGGTGTGGTTTCGCTGCTGCACCCCGTGACGGTCTCGTAGAACTTCACGGCTCTGGGAACGTCGTCTGTCTGTAGTTCATTCCATATCATGGTGCCAGGCTCGTTGACCAAGCCGGATCCGGGATGGGTACCAGCTTCCCAGAAGCCGATCTGTGCCCCCGTGGGATCTATGGCGAAGAACATTCGTCCGCTGCCGTTCGGCACGTCGTCAGGCTCGAACAAGATGGATCCGCCTGCCGCCACAGCCCGTTCTGCCGCGTCATCCGCGGAGTCTACGGCAATGTAGTTGGCCCAATAGGATGGCATTCCCTCCGGGGCGTCCGGCATTTGCTGCATCATGCCGGCAACTTTCCGACCGTGGAGTTTCGCCATGTAGTACGTCATGCCGTTACCGGCGTCCATGGGATCCAGCTCCCAGCCAAAGAGCTCCGTGTAGAACTTCCGGGAAACTTCGACGTCAGTGGAGGACAGGTCCACCCAACATGGAGTCCCCTGCTTGTAACTCTCGACCACCGGCATGCCGTTCCCTTTCCTAGCAACGCGGGGTCACTTGTGGCCCATGTTGAGGCCTGGAATGGGCATTAAGTGACCCCGCGTTGGAGTCCATGGGGACTACGCTATGGCGCTTCCACTGCTTGCGCCAGACGTGCGCCTCATTACTCTGGCGGGTCGTGATACGAAGAAAGGCCCGCAGGGTACGCCAATGAATGGCGTGCCCTGCGGGCCTCTTTCAGAGATATTCGGCATCCGGAGATGCGCGACGACCTTAATGTACGACGGCGGTACGCAACTCAGTGCCAGAGGCACCGATTGTTTGCGACAGCTATCCGATACGGCGGGTGTCTACCTCGTCGTCATCGTCTTCCGCGTACTTGTCCTCATAAGCCGAGTAGTCCGGCTCCGGGGGATCTTCGGGGAAGTGGCTCTTTACACGACTGGATGGGCCCGTGAGCTCACGCTCAAGTGCCGAGTAGTCAGTGTTCGGGGAGTAGTACTTGATGTCCCGAGCCTGCTTGGTAGCTTTTGCCTTTTGACGGCCGCGCCCCATGGCGTGACCCCCTTTTGTACTTGGACCGGAGGTGGTCACCTTGGCTATCGGTGAGGCCCCGGAATGTTTGGTCAATTTGTCGTATGTCTAGATTACATGCTTTCGGGGGTGCCTGCGCGCCACCCTGGACCTGCGTCGGGTGCAACTGCAGCCCAAACCGCTCCCCACCACCTCCAATACACCAAAAAATTGGGTAGAGTCTGCCTCAATGCGGCTCCAGAGCAGGAAGGCAGACTCCGGGATATGAGCGAGGACAACACCCCACCACGTGATGATTCACCGCGCGACAAAGGCGAGGCCGAGGTGCCAGCTGCGCCCAAGGTACCGCCCACGCCGCCGCAGGCTCCCGGAGCCCAGCCACCGCGCGCCCCCGGAGAGCAGCCGAAGCAACCTTCGGGAACACAGCCCGAAGCTTCAGGCCTGCAGCCCGATCCTGCGCCGGATCTTGACCCGGACTTCGTACCTAATCCCAGCGACCAGCCTGATCCTGCGCTGCCCGCTGACTCAGGCCAACCAGAGCACTCGGGCCAGCGAGAATACCCTGGCCAGCCACAGTATCCGGCCCAGCCGCAGTATCCGGCCCAGCCACAGTATCCGGCCCAGCCAGGGGATCCCAACCAGCCAGGCGATCCTCGTCAGCAGCCCCAACCCGCCCCGCACGGGGACCCTGTGAAACGTCAGCGGCTTGTCATCGGCGGAATTGTGGTGGGCGTCCTGGTGCTCATCGGCGTCGTGATCTGGGTGCTGTTGAACCTGTTGGGCACCCGGCCGCAGGCTGTGGTCACTACTCCGAGCCCCACGGTCAGCCTTGGCCCACTTCCGCGGGATACCGAAGCCAAGGATTTCCAGGTGGGCGATTGCTTTGCCGACTTCGATCCCAATGCTCCCAAGGCCAGGGCCGTGCCCTGTGACACGGAGCATTCAGCCCAACTGGGCGCCGTCCACATATACCCAGCGGATGATTCCTTTCCCGGCACGAACGCGCTGAAGGACAAGGGCCGTGAGGTCTGCGGCGCAGTAAAGCTGAATCACGAGGCGGCCGATAAGTACGTGCTGCTTCAGCAGAACGTTTACCCGAGCACCACCAGTTGGGACCGGGGCGACCGCCGCGTTGATTGCTTCATCGTCGTGGATTCGGGCAACACCATCAAGGAAGACCTCCTCAATAAGTAACCCGCCTGACTACTTCTTCCGAACCAGTAGCCCCGTGCCCACGGACGGGCCGCCGTCGGGACCTGTCAGCGACTCAAATCCCTCGATGGTGAGTTCGTCAACATCGGCCGCAGTATCCACCAAGACGGTATCGCCGTCGGTGATCTCGCCGGCTAGGATCTCCTTGGCCAGGCGGTCTCCGATCTCGCGCTGGACGAGGCGTCGCAGTGGTCGCGCGCCGTACGCGGAGTCATAGCCGGACATCGCGAGCCAGGCGCGGGCTCCGTCGGTCACTTCCAGGGTCAAGCGGCGGTCCCGCAGACGCTTGGTGAGTTCGGCAACGTGGAGCTCCACGATCCGGGCAAGCTCCTCCACGGAGAGGGGGTCGAACAGCACGATCTCGTCCAAACGGTTCAGGAACTCCGGCTTGAACGAGGCCTGAACCACCGCCATGACGGCATCACGCTTGGCTTTGGCATCCAGCGACGGGTCCACAAGGAACTGGCTGCCGGAGTTGGACGTCAGTACCAGGATCGTATTGCGGAAGTCCACCGTCCGTCCTTGACCGTCTGTGAGGCGGCCATCATCCAGAACCTGCAGGAGGATGTCGAACACCTCTGGGTGGGCCTTTTCCACCTCGTCCAGCAGCACAACAGAGTAAGGGCGACGACGGACGGCTTCTGTCAGCTGACCGCCTTCTTCGTAGCCGACGTATCCCGGAGGGGCGCCGACCAAACGTGCTACAGAGTGCTTCTCGCCGTACTCGGACATGTCGATCCGAATCATGGCGCGTTCGTCGTCAAAGAGGAAGTCGGCCAGGGCCTTTGCCAGCTCGGTCTTGCCGACGCCAGTGGGGCCAAGGAACAGGAACGAGCCCGTGGGACGGTTGGGGTCGCTAATGCCCGCCCGCGCACGGCGGACGGCGTCCGAAACTGCCTGCACGGCCTTGGTTTGGCCGATCAGGCGCTTGCCGAGTTCTTCCTCCATGTGCAGCAGCTTTTGGGATTCACCCTGCAGCATGCGCCCAGCCGGGATGCCCGTCCACGCGGAAATGACCTCGGCAATGTCGTCTGCTGTCACATCCTCTGCGACCATGAGTTCGGGCTTTGCGTCGCCCCGGGCAGACTCCTCCTCGGCAGCCGCGTTGAGCTCACGTTCGAGGGCAGGCAGCTCGCCATAAAGTATTCGCGATGCCGACTCGAGGTCGCCTTCGCGCTGGTACTTTTCGGCGGCTGACCGCAGTTCGTCGATCTTCGCTTTAAGGTCACCCACCCGGTTGAGTCCGGCCTTCTCGGCTTCCCAACGGGCGTTAAGGGCCCGGAGTGCTTCCTTCTTATCCGCCATGTCAGCGCGAAGCGCAGCCAGACGCTCGACCGATGCAGGATCGGTTTCGCCCTGAAGCGCCAGTTCTTCCATGGTCAGGCGGTCGACGGAACGGCGAAGCTGATCGATCTCCTCCGGCGCTGAGTCAATCTCCATGCGGAGCCGTGACGCGGCCTCATCCACGAGGTCGATCGCTTTGTCAGGAAGCTGACGGCCAGAAATGTAGCGGTTGGACAGCGTTGCTGCTGCCACCAAGGCGGAGTCGGCAATTGCCACCTTGTGGTGGGCCTCGTACCGTTCCTTGAGTCCGCGCAGAATGCCAATGGTGTCCTCTACGCTTGGCTCGCCCACGTAGACCTGCTGGAAGCGACGTTCCAAGGCAGGGTCCTTCTCGATGTTTTCGCGGTACTCATCCAAGGTGGTGGCACCAATGAGGCGCAGCTCGCCGCGGGCCAGCATCGGCTTGAGCATGTTGCCCGCGTCCATGGCGCTCTCACCCGTGGCGCCGGCGCCAACAACGGTGTGGATTTCATCGATGAACGTGACGATCTGGCCGTTGGAGTTCTTGATCTCCTCCAGAACTGCCTTGAGCCGCTCCTCGAATTCGCCGCGGTATTTGGCTCCGGCCACCATGGAGGCCATGTCCAAGGCGATGAGGGTCTTGCCGCGGAGGCTCTCCGGGACGTCGCCGGCAACCATGCGTTGCGCGAGGCCCTCGACGACGGCAGTCTTACCAACGCCAGGCTCACCAATCAGCACGGGGTTGTTCTTGGTTCGCCGACTCAGGACCTGAACCACGCGACGGATCTCGCTGTCCCGGCCAATGACCGGATCCAGCTTTCCTGAGCGTGCAATAGCAGTGAGGTCCGTGCCGAACTTCTCCAGGGCCTGGAATGTATTTTCAGGATCCGGCGAGTTGACCTTTCGATCGCCCCGGACACCCGGCAGGGCGGCAAGCAGCGCTTCGTGGGAGGCACCGGCGTCGCGCAATAACTTTCCGACCGAGTCACTGCCGGCCGAAAGCCCCAACAGCAGGTGCTCCGTGGAGACAAAGGAGTCGCCGAGTTTGTCGGCCTCGTTCTGGGCAGCCTGGATGGCCTGCATGGACTGCCGGGAGAGCTGGGCCTGCTGGACCGAGCTGCCCGAAGAGGACGGCAGGGACTTGATAGCCGAACTGGCCTGAACGCTCACGGCATCCGGATCAGCACCCGTGGCGCGCAGGAGAGCAACAGCGACACCCTCACGCTGGTCCATGAGGGCCTTCAGCAGGTGCGCTGGCTCCAACTGTGGGTTACCCGCTGTGGAGGCATTCATGGCGGCCGCAGAAAGGGCCTCCTGGCTTTTGGTGGTGAATTTGACGTCCAAAGAGAGCTCCCTTTCTGGAGTAAGACCAATACTTTCAAAGTTGAGTCTACTACGCTCAACTTTGCTTTGTGGCCCATGTGTTCCATGTTTGCCGACAGCGAAACACCTGTCCAGAAGAAACCATGGCTATGTGAATAACAGGGGTCTACGATCAGGCAGTGACAGGGTGGAACCACCGCCAAATGCCCGCAACAAAGGACCGATATGACTAAATTTGTGGCGCTTTACACCGCTCCCCAGTCCGCCGAATCCGCAATGGAAGAAGCCTCCCCCGAGTCAGCAGCCGAAGGCATGAAGGTCTGGATGGACTGGGCCAACAAGGCCGGCGACGGGATCATCGATCTTGGCACGCCACTGGGCGGAGGTAAGGAAGTGGCAAACTCAGGTGTCTCCGACACCAACACAGGCGTAGCGGGGTACACCATCCTCCAGACCGAAAACATGGACGCAGCCCTTGCACTCCTGGAGGGCCATCCGCACCTGATGATGCCTGGTGCCAGCATCCAGGTATACGAAGCCCTGGACATTCCCGGCATGTAACAGCTCGGCCAAGCGGGGTGGGCCTCACGCGGGGTAGATGGATACGAGGGCCGACTTCACGACGAACCGCACATCCATGCCCGGCGCGAGGCCGAGATCCGCCGAGGCCGCAGGAGTGATGTCGGCGGATAAGGTGCCGCGCTCTCCCGCACCCGGCCCGCCCGCCCTGACCCGGATCTGATCGCCGTGCGGCTCCAAATCCCTGATGGTTACGGGAAAGGAGTTGCGCGGGCTTCCGTGCACTTCGCCCAGGAAAACGGAAACGGCCGACGGCGGAAAGGCTGCCACGCCTGCGTGGCCGGGCGCAGGTGACCACTCGGGATCGTGCTGTCCGGCGAAAAGCCGGCCATCCGGCGTCGTAATTCCCTCCGCGGTGATGGTTCCGGCAACGAGGTTGAGCCCCGCGAGGCCGGCAGCGAAGTGGCTTCGGGGGCGTTCCAGGACCTGGCGCGTCGGGCCCTCCTCCGCGATGCGTCCGTTCTCTACGACAATGACGCGATCGGCGAGCATGTAGGCGTCCAGGACGTCGTGCGTCACGATGATGGCTTTGCGTCCGGCCAGGACCCGTTTGAGGACGCGGCGCAGCAATGGTGCGGCATGGATATCGAGGGCGGACATGGGCTCGTCCAGGAGGAGTAGTTCAGGCTCGGCAGCAAGGGCCCGTGCCACGGCAACGCGTTGGGCCTGGCCGCCGGACAACTGCTCGGGTTTGCGGGATTCGAGGTGAAGAGCGTCGACTTCGGTCAGCCAATGGCGGGCGCTTTCGCGGGCAGCGGCTTTCGACGCGCCCGTACTGCGGGGTCCGAACGCCACATTGTCCAGTACGTTCAGGTGCGGAAACAGCAGCGCCTCCTGAGCGAGCAGTGCGGTGCCGCGAAGGTGCGGTGCGCTCCACTGGTGAGTGCCGCCGTCGAGGTTAAAAAGCTGCCGGTCCCCGATCCGGGCCAAACCGGAATCCGGCCTTAGCAGCCCGGAAATCACACCCAGCAACGTTGACTTGCCCGCACCGTTTGGACCGAGGATGGCCACCGTTTCGCCCTCCCCGAGGACGAGGGACATCTCGAAGCCTCTCGCCTTAAGAGTTGCCTGCAACTCGAAACTCAAGGCTGTACCTCCACAGAGACGCGGCGACCATAACTCAGCCCAACAACCGCCACGGCCACCGCCACCAGCACCAACGAGAGCGCGACGGCGGCGTCGGCGTCGGTCTCGCGCTGCAGGTAGATTTCCAGCGGCAAGGTCCGGGTCACGCCCTGCAAGCTGCCAGCGAACGTCAAAGTGGCACCGAACTCGCCGAGGCTTCGGGCAAAGGACAGCACGGCGCCCGACGCGAGCCCCGGCAGGACCAGCGGAACGGTAACGCGGCGCAGAACCGTGGTCGGCCGGGCGCCGAGGGTAGCCGCCACGGCCTCATACTTGCTACCGGCAGTGCGCAAAGCGCCTTCCAGACTGACCACAAGGAATGGCAGGGCAACGAACGTCTGGGCCAGCACTACGGCTGTAGTGGAAAACGCGATCTGGATTCCGGCCACTTCAAGCGATTTCCCCAACAGCCCTTGCCGCCCGAACGTGTACAGCAGGGCGATACCTCCGACGACGGGCGGCAACACCAGCGGCAACAGCACGAACGATCGCAGCAGCCTCTGCGCGGGAAACTCCCCCCGGGCCAGGACGAGGGCCAACGGCACACCAAGCACGATGCACAACAGGGTGCTTGCTGCTGACGTTCTCAGGCTGAGGCCCAACGCATCGAGGGAGGACTCAGAAGTGATGAGAGGAAGGAACTGGGACCAGTTCACGCGCACCAGCATGGCGAGCAGGGGAAGTACCACCAATAATCCGCCCACAGTGGCGATCACATAGATCCACCGCGGGATGCCGTGGTAGCCGGAGGCGCGCGTACGTTTCATGGCCGATCCTACGAGGGGCCGAAGCCGGCATCGCTGAGGATCTTCTGGCCTTCGCTGCCGGTGACCATCGCAATGAAGGCACGGGCGAGCTCCGCGTTCTTGCTGGTGCCCACTGTGGCAATCGGATACGTATTGACGGCCTTGCCGGACTCCGGGAACGGAATCCCCTTGACCTTGTTCCCGGCACCCTTGATGTCCGTGACATAAACCAGTCCTGCGTCCACTTCCTGCGAAACGACCTTGCCGAGCACGTCGCTGACTGACGACTCTTCGCTGACCGGGCTCAAGGTTGTCCCCGAGGCCTTCTCGATGGTCTCCGTGGCCGCACCGCAAGGAACCTGGCTGGCGCACACCACAACTTTGACGCCTGGCTTGGACAGATCCGCGAAGGACGAGATCGACGCCGGGTTGCTGGGCGGGACGGCGATCTCCAGTACGTTCGTGGCAAAGTTTTTGGCAGTTCCGTCAACGAGCTTCGCGTCAGCCAGTTTCGCCATGTTCTTGTTGTCCGCGGAGGCAAACACATCCGCGGGGGCACCCTGGGTAATCTGCGTTGCCAAGTCTGCGGAACCGGCGAAGCTGAGGTTCACTTTGGTGCCGGGGTTTTTGGATTCGAAGTCCTGGGCCAGTTGGGTGAACGTTGCTTTGAGGGACGCCGCAGCGAAGATTGTGATCGTGCCACTCGGCTGATTCCCGGTTGCAGCTGGGCCTGTGGTGTTGGAAGCACAGCCCGCCATGCCGGCCGCCAGAGCTGCCGCAACCAAGAGCGCGGTGACGTTGGTGCGGATGTTCGTCATACGATGCTCTTTCCGTGCGGCGTTTCGATGATGACGGTAGTGGCCTTCACTACCGCTGTAGCCACTGACCCGAGTTCCAAGCCCAACTCGCGCACGGCTTCGCTGCTCATCAGCGACACCACGCGGAACGGCCCACATTGGAGCTCCACCTGTGCCATGACCTTGTCTGCGGTAATGCCCGTGATCAGACCGACGAAGCGGTTCCGGGCTGAACTGCCTGTACGGGCTGGATCGTCCGGAAGGTGGGACTGATCGCGGGCAACCTTGGCGAGTTCCAGCCCGTCCACGGCGAGTCGTCCTGCTGCGTCCTTCCGGGCAGTGAGGGTTCCATTCTCGGTCCAACGCCTCACGGTGTCGTCGCTGACACCAAGGAAGCGGGCTGCTTCAGAAATCCGTATTTGCGGCATCTTTTGATTCTAGATCCGTATATGCGGTTCGCGCAGTTTGATTCGTTCGCAAACGAAAAATGACAATTTTCAATGTGGCAGGCCGCGGCGCCGAATAGCCTGCCTGGTGCGCCTCTTTCCGCCCGATGCGACCGCAAGCGCCGGTGCGCCGCGCTCGTAGAGGTGCGGGCCGCCGTCGTCCGCTCCGAGAAGCAGCCGAAAGGGATCCGTAAGCAATACCCATGGCTCCTTGGCAGGCGCAGCCGTACCCTGATCTAGGGAGAGAGTCTCGACGCGGAGGAGCGTCCCATGGAATGGATTCGTCCGGATAACCAGGACTATGAGCAAGCCCGAAAAGTCTTCAATGCGATGATCGACCGTCGCCCGGCCGTGATCGCCAAATGTTCAAATCCCGACGAAGTGGCTGAGGCTCTCAAGTACGCCCGCATCCACAACCTGGACGTTGCGGTGCGTTCGGGTGGGCACTCAGTGGCGGGCATGTCCACCAACGACGATGGACTGGTGGTTGACGTCCGTCCCATGAAATCCATCAGCGTGAACCCTGAAATGAAGACTGTCAAAGCCGGGGCAGGGCTCACCTGGGGCGAATTCGACCGAGCCACCCAGCAACATGGTTTGGCTGTCACGGGCGGCCGCGCCTCCACCACGGGCGTCTCCGGTTTCACCTTGGGCGGCGGCTCGGGCTGGCTGGAACGGGCCTACGGCTTCGCTTGCGACAACCTGCTCTCAGTGGACCTGGTCACCGCGTCCGGCGAACAGGTGACGGCGAGCCCTGGCGAAAACCCGGAATTGTTCTGGGCCCTGCACGGGGGTGGTGGCAACTTCGGTGTGGCCACCTCCTTCACTTTTCAACTCCACGATCTTGGACCTACGGTCATGGCCGGTCTCATGTTGTTCCCTGGCGAAGCGGCCACGGACGTGTCGCGGGCTTTCCGCGGGCTTGCCCTTGAGGCTCCAGACACCGTGGGCACGGCACTTGTGTACCTGACTGCTCCGCCGGAGGAGTTCGTCCCGAAGGACATGGTTGGCAAACTCGCTATCGGGATGGCCTATTTGTATGCAGGCGACGTGGAAGCCGGCGAGGAGCATGCCAAACCATTCAAGGAGCTCGGCCCCTCTGTGGACCTGGTTGCGCCCATGGAATACGCCGACTTCCAGTGCATGATCGATGACCCTCCGGACCACTACAACTATTGGAGCGCCGACTATCACAACGAACTCAACGACGACGCACTGGACCTACTGGTTGAGTCGGCGCACAGGCTTCCCGGGGTTCATTCGCAGCAGTTGATAGCTCGTTGGGGCGGAGCCGTGGGAGGGCCTGCCGCTGCGAACACACCATTGCAGCACCGTGGCGCGGCCTGGGTCAGCCATCCCTTCGGCTTGTCCGAGACTCGAGAGGGCGGGCAGGAGGCCAAGGCCTGGGTGAAGCAGTTCCGAAAGGACATTGCCCCGCACACCACCGGCGGAGTCTGGCTGAACTTCATTGGTGACGAAGGCCAAGACCGCATCATGGCAGCATACGGAGAGCAGAACTACAGGCGCCTGTCCTTGGTCAAGCGCGAGTTCGATCCCGATAACGTGTTCAGGGGCAACCAGAACATCTTGCCGGCCGAGCACTGAGATTCCTTATGCTCCTTCCCAGTTGCTGTGAATCACGCAGGCAGTGAAGCCTGTGTTTCCGGGGCGGACGCTCGGCGGTAGCCGCTCCGATGACCGGTAACTGGGAAGGATCGTTTGGCTTACACTTTGGCAATGGCCGTATATGTCGATCCGCCCCTGTGGCCCGCCCACGGCACCGTGTTTTCACATCTGGTATCGGACAAGTCCTTGGACGAGCTTCACGCTTTCGCCGCGGCTGCCGGAGTCCCCGAAAGGGCGTTCGACGGCGACCACTACGACGTTCCTGAACGCCGGTACGACGACCTCGTCGCGGCGGGTGCCATTCCCGTAGAGGCAAGGGTGCTGGTGCGGAAACTCATCGCGAGCGGCCTTCGCATTCCAGCGCGTGAACGCAGCAAAGCCCTCACCGTCCCGTTGATGGAGCGCTGGAACAGCACCTACCCCGGGCACGAGGAACTCGGCTTGGAACTCCTGGAAACGTGGGGGGACGACAGCCGTAAGTACCACAGCCGGACCCACTTGCTCGCCGTCCTCGAAGCCCTGGACATTTTGACGGAGCCCGCCCTCCCCGCCCGCACAGTCACACTGGCCGCTTGGTTCCACGACGCCGTCTATGAAGGTGTCGCAGGGCAGGACGAGGAAGAGTCCGCGCTCCTTGCGGAGGACCGATTGACTGCTGCGCGGCTTGCCCCGGACGACGTCGCCGAGGTCGCCCGACTGGTCCGGCTCACAGCCGAACACAATCCCAAACCCGGCGACCATGCCGGAGCCCTCCTCTGCGACGCCGATCTCTCAGTACTCGGAGGCGACGAACAGTCCTACGCTCGCTACCTGGCCGCCGTCCGGGAAGACTACGCCCACGTCAGCGACGACGACTTCGCCAAGGGGCGTGCCGCCGTCGTGCGTCATCTGCTCTCACTGGACCCTCTCTTCCATGGCGAACGGGCCAAGGCACTCTGGCTCGACGCGGCCCGCCGCAACCTCACGGCCGAACTCGCATGAGCGAAGCCGGAGCGCCCCAGCGGCAGTTGCCGTACTCGGTCCGGTTTGAATGGGGTCTCGACGGCGCCCGCGCCATAGTGCCTCGGGCGGACCTTGCCGTGGTGGTTGACGTCCTATCGTTCACCACCTGCGTGAGCGTCGCCGTGGATCGTGGAGCAGCCGTTTTTCCCTACCCGATGCGGGATGCCGCAGCGAGTGAATTTGCTGCCCATCATCAGGCTGCGTTGGCGGGGCCACGTGGCGGGGAGGGGTTGAGTTTGTCGCCGTCGAGCCTGCGTCATGCGCCGCATCTGGAGCGTGTGGTCCTGCCATCGCCGAACGGCTCGACGCTGAGCCATGAGCTCGCCAACTCAGCACGGCAAGTAGTGGCCGTGTGCCTGCGCAACGCCGCAGCGACCGCCGACTGGGTCCATGCCACGTTGCCTCCTGATGCGGTAATTTCTGTGATCGCCGCAGGTGAGAAGTGGACCAATGGCTCGTTGCGGCCAGCATTGGAGGACGAGCTTGGAGCAGGAGCGTTCATCGCCGGTTTAGCAGGATCTGGGCGCCGCAATTTCTCGCCTGAAGCCGGGTCTGCGGCCGCGGCCTTCGACGCCGCCGAGCCCAAGCTGGCCTCGGTGCTGCGCGGCTGCTCCAGCGGGCGGGAACTAATCGACTCAGGCTTCACTGAAGACGTGGCAATCGCCGCCGAGTTGGATGGCAGCACGGTGGTTGCTTTGCTGACGGATGGGGCTTTTCAGGGCGCCGGTCCCACCGATTAGACGACTCGCTGCAGGCCAGACGGTAGGAATCGTCTGCCCTGCAGCGAGTCGTCTAAATGGAGCGGATCAGCTCAGCGATAGGTGCTGACGAACGGCTGGTTGGTCGGCACAATCTGCTTGCCGAGAGGCATGAGCGACACAGGGATCAGTTTCAGGTTGGCGATGGCAAGCGGGATACCGATGATGGTGATGGCCATGGCGAAAGCAGTGACCACGTGGCCGATCGCAATCCAGATACCCGCCACCAACAGCCAAATCACGTTGCCCAGAAGTGCGAAGACACCCGTTCCGCCGGGCTTCTCCACCACCATCCGGCCAAACGGCCACAAGCAATAAGCGCCGATCCGGAACGAAGCGATGCCCCAAGGAATGGTCACAATGAGCACGCAGCAGATAATGCCTGCTGCGAAATAGCCCAAGGCCAACCAGAAACCACCGAAGACCAGCCAAATGATGTTGAGCAGCGTTTTCATAGTCTCAATTCTCCCTTGCCGGACCGACATTAAGCCTAAGGGTCTGCCCTGAATCGGCCCTGACTTTGATGACGTATCAGGGGCGATTTAGTCCAGCAACGCGTCCAGCTTGTCGAACGAGGTGCCCCAGCCGTCCCGTGTCATTTCCACCCATTCTTCCGATGCGAAGGGGCCCTGGGTGAGATGCATCCGGGTACGTCCGTTGAGGTCTTCGAATTCGAGGTGCATTTCCTCGTACTCATGATCTGCGTCGGGAGCAGCCTTTGCCCTTGCTACGAGGAGCGCGGGTGCATCCAGCTCCGTGATGACAGCTTCGATGGGCGCTTCCTGCTCACCCTCATCGTCCGTCCATGCCATGACCACTTGCCAGATTCCGCCCACGCGGGGCTCCACGATGATCTTGTCGCGGGGAGCATCCACTTCCACGGGACCGAACCACTTGGTGAGCTGATCGGGGTCCATCCAGGCGTCAAAGATCCGCTCACGCGGGGCGTCGAACTCGCGGATCATGGTCAGGGTGTGCTGTTCCGTGCTCATTGCTTGGGCTCCTCGTGTGGTCCGTTAGCTTGGTCCCGTGCTTGGTTCCGTGTTTGGTTCCGGGTGTAAGTCCAGTGGCGTGTTCCAGTGAATCGTGTCGTCGTGAGCGAGTCTAGGGTGTGCCAGCCTAAGTCCAACGTTCTCTCACATCATCACCCGAATTCCCCAACGTTCTCTCACATCATGAACGGTTCGCGGGTGTCCGGCCGGCAGGACGTGAGAGAACGTCAGGCCAAAAGCCGCAGGACGTGATAGAGGAACGGCCGAAAAGCGGCAGGATGTGCGAGAACGTCAGGCCTTTGCAGCTTTCACGAACGCGCGGATCTTCGCCAGGTCCTTGACTCCCCGGGACGACTCCACACCTGAGGAAACGTCCACGCCCCAGGCATCCGCCGCAGCGGCAGCGAAGGCAACGTTGCCGGGTTCGAGACCGCCTGCGAGCAACCACTCCCGGTCACCCAGTCCCTTGGCCCGCACTGACGCATAGTCCCAGGACTCTCCAGAACCCGGCACGGCTGCATCGATCAAGAGCAGATCCTCGCCCAGATCACTGAACTCGTCCGGCGCGGCACCCATGGTGACGGCCCGGATGAGCCGCATCCCGGCGTCGTGCACTGTTTTGACGTCCTCGGCAGTCCGGGTGCCGTGCAGCTGAACCCAGGTGAGACCTGCGGCGCGCGCAACAGAAACGGCGTCGGAGGCAGGCTCATGCCGGAAAACAGCCACAGCATGAACACCTGCGGGCACCAGCGGCAGCAGGATACGCACCTGGTCAGGACTGACTTCACGTGGGCTGGACGTCAGCACGAAGCCGACGGCGTCCGCCCCGGCGTCCACGGCGGAGCGCACGGATTCGGGCGTGCTCAAGCCGCACACTTTGACGAACATTCCTGTGCCTCCAGCCATATTCCCAACGTTTTCCACATATGACGTTAGCAAGCCGCAATGCCAACGCAGAAGCTGTGTCCACCACTAGGCTGGTCGGATGGAGATTATCCGCTTTGCCGACATCCACCCCGAACCGTGGCGCAACGGAGGCGGGGTGACTCGCGAACTCGCCAGCCACCCGAAGGTCGCCTCGGCCCAGGACGGTGCATGGGATTGGCGCGTCAGCATCGCCGACGTCTCCAAGGCTGGGGACTTCTCCAATTTTCCGGGCATGGAACGGGTCATCACCATCATTGACGGTGAGTTGCTGCTGCTGACCGTCGACGGCGAAGAGCACCCGCTGGAGAAGTATCGTCCGTTCCGTTTCTCCGGGGAGGCAGCATCGTCAGCCACGCTACCTACCGGGGATATCCGCGACCTCAACGTCATCGCTCGCGCCAGCGCGTTCAAGGGGTACACGTCCATCGTCGAGATCTCCAAGAAACGCGCACACCCCGTGTTCGAGGGACAGTTGGCCGTCCTCCTTGAAGGCAAGGCGACGGTTACGTCTGGGGCAGATCCGGAGGAAGAATCCGACGGCGCCGGCCCGGCTCCCAGCGCCGCCGAACCGATTGAGCTGCACCGCTACGACGCCGTGGTGGGCTCGGATACGCGGAGCCCCGAGATTTCGGGCCGGGGTTTTGTTGCCGTGATCTCCATCGACAAAGTGGACCCCGCAAACGCCTGACCTGGTGACTTTGGCCACCAGAAGTGGCCATGGTCTGCAGGAGTTGCTAGCCTGAAATGAAGGTTCCGCTCTGGAACCTCCGGACGACGGTTCAGTACCCGGCACGCGACAAGACTGGCCAAAGGATCTGTCATGTCGTGGTTAATTCTCATTCTCTCCGGAGCGCTCGAGGCCGTTTGGGCTGCTGCCCTTCACCGCTCAAAGGGCTTCCGCAAACCGGTCCCCACAGTCGTTTTCCTGATAAGTGTCATCGCCAGCACCGGCGGCCTCGCGATCGCCATGCAATCCATTCCTACTGGTACGGCGTACGCGGTGTGGGTGGGTGTCGGCGTCGTCCTGACGTCGGCTTACGCCATGGTCACCAAAGTGGAACGGGCGACGACGGCCCGGCTGCTGTTGCTCGCAGGTATCGGCGCTTGTGTGGTTGGCCTGAAGGTGGTGGCGTAGCCATGGCTGCAACAACCACCACGACCCAGAACTCTGCGAAGAACGGCGTGTTCTGGCTGGTTCTCCTTGCTTCAGCCGTCCTCGAAGCCGTGTGGGCCACTGCTCTGGGACTCTCCAACGGCTTCACCCAGTTGATTCCGACACTGGTATTCGCGGTGACGGCCACATTGAGCATGCTCGGACTCGGGATCGCCGTGAAGCGGATCCCGTTGGGCACCGCCTACGCGGTATGGGTTGGAATCGGCGCTGCGCTGACTGTTGGGTGGGCCATGGTTACAGGGGTAGAGCCCGCCAGCCCGCTGAAGCTGCTCTTCATCGCCGGAATCGTGGGTTGTGCTGCCGGTTTGAAGGCCCTACCTGCTGAGAAACCTGTAACCAAAGCCGAGTAGCCACGCTCGCGCAGGAATACCCATCGCGATCACGGAGTTCACGCCAACAAAGGGCACTTCGAATACCAACACGCATGGGAGAAGTTCATGACTGCAGTTCAACTCGGCGATGGCCTTACTGTTAGCCCCCTCGGCTTTGGCGGCATGGCCCTGACACCGGTCTATGGGGGAATCGACCCCGATGAAGCCCTGCAAACCTTGAGGCATGCGGTGGATGCGGGAATCACCTTCATCGACACCGCAGATGTTTACGGCGCCGGAAGCAACGAGGAGCTGGTGGGCAGGCTCCTGAAGGAGCGGCGTGACGAGATCCAGTTGGCAACAAAATTCGGAATAGAGGGCAACGCCGCGAACGGGTACACGGGAGTTCGCGGCGATGCGCCCTACGTCAGGCAGGCGGCGGAAGCCAGCCTCCGCCGCCTGGACACTGACGTGATTGACCTCTACTACCTGCACCGCCGTGACCTCCGCGTTCCGATAGTGGAAACCGTGGAGGCCATGGCGGAGCTGGTCCGTGAGGGCAAGGTTCGGCACCTGGGACTGTCTGAGGTGACAGCCGAGGAGCTACGGCAGGCCAACGCCGTCCATCCCATTGCCGCGGTCCAGAGTGAATGGTCAATCTGGAGCAGGGATGTTGAGCAAAACGTTGTTCCTGCAGCAAAGGAACTCGGTGTCGGCTTTGTGCCTTATTCGCCGCTCGGCCGCGGGTTCCTCACCGGAACCATTAGCGCGAGCGACTTGGGCGAAAACGACTTCCGCCACAAGATTCCCCGCTTTGGTGGCGGGGCCCTCGATGCAAACCAGGCCGTAGTGGCCGCGGTTCGCGAGGTAGCCGATGACCTGGGTGCAACTCCAGCCCAGGTAGCACTGGCTTGGCTGTTCGCCCAAGGCAAGCGCCTTGGGCTGCCGGTGGTTCCCATCCCCGGTACGCGCAAAACGCACCGCATTGACGAGAACCTTGGCGCGCTGTCCCTGCAACTGGGTACAGCGCAACTTGAGGTGCTCGACCAAGCCGCGGACGCCGTCGTGGGTTCACGTTCTGCCGATCCCAACTGGGTGTCGCAGGGCCGCGAAGCCAACACGACCACTGCATAGACTGAGCCGATGGATTCGCTTATTCACTCATCGCGTGACGTCACTATCCGGAGCATCTCGGTCAGCGAGATGAACAACAATGTGTATCTGTTGACCTCGAAAGCCACAGGTGTGCAACTGTTGATCGACGCCGCCGACGACCTTCCAGCCATTCAGCAACTCCTGAAGGACAGCGAAACGGATACTTCCGAGGTGCCGAGGCTCGTCCGAATCGCTACCACTCATCAGCATTGGGACCACATCCGCGCCTTGGGTGAGCTGGTTTCAGCTACCGGCGCCAGCACTTCTGCGGGAGCGGACGACGCCGATGCGCTGCCGGTTCCGGTAGATGTCCGGCTTGGTCACGGCGACGTCGAGCGGTTCGGCGACTTCGAGATCACGGCGATCCACCTGCGTGGACACACCCCTGGCTCGATCGCTTTCGTTTACCAGGATCCGGATGGGCCTGCCCACATTTTCAGTGGGGACTCGTTGTTTCCCGGAGGCGTCGGCAACACACAGGGCGATCCTTCACGTTTCACTTCACTGTTGAACGACGTGAAAGAGCGGCTGTTCGACGCCTACCCGGACGAGACCGTGGTGCACCCGGGCCATGGATTGCCCACGACCCTCGGAGCCGAGCGGCCACACCTTGAGGAGTGGCGCGCCCGCGGCTGGTGAGGCATGCGTTGTGGGGCCTGTATTAGCGGCCGCGACGCTCGTTCGAAGCCGGTGCCGATGCACGGCGCGGGCCACTGCGTGCCGGACGACCAGCACCAGAGCCACCGCGACCCGAGTTACCTGACGCACCCGAACCATAGGATCCGCCGGACGTCGCGCCCGTTGCGGAAGACCAAACAGCCTTGTTTCCGCCAGTACGGGTGCTCGTGGTGGATGCGGTGCGCGGAGCCGAAGCTGAGCGCTGGCCACCGGTAGCAGCACGCTGGCCCGAAGCGGGACGACCACTGCGAGCGCCCTGACCCTGCGAGCCCGGAACGTCGTTGCGGTGCGTGGCACCAGCCTTGCCGCGACCGCGTGAGCTGCGGGCGACGTCGTCGTTCATTGCTGCGCGACGGTCGGCGCGGTTGACGTCGGTGCGAACCGGCTCAGCTGCCACCTTGCCGCGTCCGCCGCGACCGCCACGGCCACCCGTGGTGGGTGCAGCCTGGCCGCCGGTACGGCGTGCGCGCTTGCGCTGGGCATTGGCGCCAGTGGAGGTTCCGCCACCCTGCGGTGCTTTGGCCGCGAGGAGCGCTGCACGGGTGCGGGGGTCAACCTTGTCCGCGATGTCGCCCACGAGCTCGGCGACCAGCGGCGAGTTGGCAGTGACGCGCTCGAACGATACGTCGACGCCGGCTGCCTTCATGAGCTTCTTGACGTCGCTCTGCTGCTCCGGGAGCGTCAACGTGACAACGGTGCCATCGGAACCGGCACGGGCCGTGCGGCCTGAGCGGTGCAGGTACGCCTTGTGCTCTGTGGGCGGGTCAACGTGGATGACGAGTTCAACGTCGTCAACGTGCACGCCGCGGGCTGCGACGTCGGTGGCCACCAGGACGCGGACGTCACCGTTGGAGAACTCGGCCAAGTTGCGGTCGCGGGCGTTCTGCGACAGGTTGCCGTGAAGGTCGACGGCGGGGATGCCGGCGTCCGTCAGGGTCTTGGCAAGCTTGCGGGCGTGGTGCTTGGTCCGCATGAAGAGGACGCGGCGGCCAGCGCCGGAGGCCAGTTCGACGATGAGCTGCTTCTTGACTGTCTGATCGTTGACTACCAGGACGTGGTGTTCCATGGTGGTGACGGCAGCCTGCGGGTCATCCACGGAGTGCGTCAGCGGGTTGGAGAGGTAACGGTTGACCAGCTTGTCAACACCGTTGTCCAACGTCGCGGAGAAGAGCAGGCGCTGACCCTGGGTGGGGGTCATGTCCATGAGCTTCTTGACTACCGGAAGGAAGCCGAGGTCAGCCATGTGGTCGGCCTCGTCCAGCACGGTGACCTCAACGGCTTCCAGGGTCAGGATGCGCTGGCGGATCAGGTCTTCGAGGCGGCCCGGGCAGGCGATGACGATGTCGACGCCGGCGCGCAGCGCCTTTTCCTGGCGGGCCTGGGAGATGCCGCCGTAGATCACCGTGGTGTTCAGGCCCATGGCTTTGGCCAGCGGCTCGATGGTGGCATTGATCTGGGTTGCGAGTTCACGCGTCGGAGCAAGGACGAGGCCCATGGGGCGGCCCGGCTTGCGGAAGTGCTTGGCTTCACGCTCGGCCAAGCGGGCCACAAGCGGGATGGCGAAAGCGATGGTCTTGCCGGAGCCGGTGCGGCCACGGCCCAGGACGTCGCGGCCTGCGAGCGTATCCGGGAGGGTCTTCACCTGGATGGGGAATGCCTCTTCGATGCCGTCTGCGGCGAGGGAATCAGCAA
Organism: Arthrobacter sp. 21a14; assembly: GCA_050627125.1. GTDB lineage: Bacteria > Actinomycetota > Actinomycetes > Actinomycetales > Micrococcaceae > Arthrobacter. The sequence goes on from CP192487.1 coordinate 5,216,463, forward strand.
TAGCCTTGGGCGTGCCAAGGGCAGCAAAAGTAGTCATGTACTTATGTCTTTCGGGCGGTGTCCAGTTGCGGACATCGGCCCCCGACGCCGGTTGGGCCAGGGGTTCGCCGAGGAAAAGTCAGGTGGTCTACCGGTTCGCTGCTGGAGCGTTGGCCGGGACCAAATGGAAGCGTTCATCGACGCAGGATGTGCCTCTCACATGAAAAATGCCCCGTCACGTAGCCTGTTGGGCCACCTGCTTCAGGGCGTCACCGCACATCAAGTGTTCCCAGTCTAGCAGTGTTCGGCGTCCAGCCCTGCATCGGGCTGGTCCAGCAAGCGTTGCGCTACTGATGGAGCGAGGGCTCAGGCTGGGTTTCCCGCGTTGTGGAGGCCCCCGCCCGGGTGGCGACCCGTGGGGCTATGACGACCCCGACGGCGGCGATCACCGCCGTCAGTGCGAAGACCCCCGCAAACGGGTTCGTCGTCGTAAATGCTGCGAAGACGAGTCCCGTGGCAGCGAGGGCAAGGGCGCCTCCGAGGGAGTCGGAGATGGACATCGCTGCGCTGTTGAAGCCCTGGTTATCGGGAGTCGAAAGAGCCAACGTCATGACGCTCAGCCTCGGATACATGAGCCCCATGCCACCGCCGGCAAGGATCCAGCCTCCGATGGCAATGGCCGCCGGCAGCGCCAATGCCGCCGTCACCAAGGCCAGCACGATGGCCACCAGCACCAGCGCAGCACCGATTTTAACGGCGAGGGCATCGGCCAGCTTGGAACCCAACCGGCCCTGCAGAGCGGATGCTCCTGCCCATGCGAGCGCTGCGCCGGTCAGCGTGAGCCCGGCAAACGTCGGCGTAAAGGCGTACTGTTCGGTCAGCAGGTACGGCAGGTAGACCTCCGCGCCGAAAAACGCTGCGGATGCCAAACCGCGGGTGAGGATCACGCTGGGAAGGCCTCGGCGGGCGACCAGTGTTCCGCGCGGGACCAACGGCCGTACCGCCACAACAGCAAGGACAAGCGCGACGACGGCAATCACCCCGCCCACGCCCGGCACCTCTGCTGACAGGTTCAGCGCGAGGACGGTCAGGGCAGCCAGTGCAGCCCAGCCCATGCGTCCGAAGGCCCACGGCACGCGCTCGGTATCTTCTTCGGAGTCGGGAGCCATCCCCCGCACGGCCGGCACCACCATAAGCAGTGCCGGAACAACCAGCCCCACAACGCCCAGGAATACCCAGTGCCAACTGCTGAGCTGTGCCACGATACCCGCCGCGAACGGGCCCACGAGTGAAGGGATCACCCAGGAAGCGGCAAACGCGGCAAAGATTTTGGGATGCAGAGCAGGCGGGTAGACCCGTGCCACGAGCACGTACAACGCAACGGTCATGGCACCGCCCCCGAGTCCCTGCACGAGCCTTCCCAGCACCAGGACCTCCATGCTTCCGGCTGTTCCTGCAATCAGCAAGCCCGCAACGAAAAGTGCCACCGATGCGTACAGCGGCGCCGCCGGACCCCGACGATCGGACCAGTTACCCGCTCCCACCATGCCCATCACGCCAGTCGCCAAGGGGCCTGCGAAGGCCAGCGCGTAAAGGCTGGCTCCGTCCAGGTCCCGGCTGACGAGCGGCATGATGGTGGTTACTGCCAGGGACTCGAAGGCGCTGAGGAAAACGAGCGCACAAGCACCAACGGTGGCCAGCAAGTATGGACGGCGAAGTATCCCGGCCGTTGAGGTATCAGAGGTCATGGACGTTACCCTAGAACCTCAACTAATGTTGAGGTCAATCCACCACGCCCACCACCGGAGGACCAGCCATGCCACCAGTTCCAGGCAGCGCCCACCGGCCCCTGAGCATCGGTGAGCTTTCTGAGCGCAGCGGAGTATCGCCGTCGGCCCTTCACTTCTACGAACGCAATGGGCTCATCACGGCTGAACGCACGGCCGGCAACCAGCGGCGGTACCGACGCGAAACGCTGCGTCGGGTGGCATTCATCAAAACATCGCAAAGAGTTGGCCTTCCTCTGAAGGACATCCGTGAGGCGCTGGACTCCCTGCCGGACGGGCGGACGCCCACCAAACGGGACTGGACACGGTTATCGTCGCGGTGGCGCAAGGAACTCGACGAACGGATTGCTGCCCTGCAACACCTGCGGAACGATCTGGATGGCTGCATCGGCTGTGGTTGCCTGAGCCTGAAATCGTGCACGCTTCAGAACCCTGCCGACGAACTGGGGGCCACCGGCGCAGGAGCGCAACGCTGGAACCAGCCCGGATAATCCCCTTAGATGATCGCCGTCATGACATTCCAGCCCACCCCCACCTGTACTCGCGGCGAATATCCCCCGAAGTCCTGCCCTGGGTAGAGCCAGAGAGTGCCACTGGCGTCGCGGGCAAGGACGTCCGGTACGTCGTCGCTGTCGAAGTCGCCCGGGGTGACGATTGCCGACATAACGTTCCACTCGATGCCAACCAGCAAGGGTGGGTACCAACCATCCGAGCTGTCGGGTTCGTAGAGAAACAGCGTGCCCCAGGTGTCGCGGGCAAGGATGTCGCGCCCCGGATAGCGGAGGTTCCCAGGGCCCATGATGGCTGTCATCATGTTCCAGTTCGTACCAACCTTCGATCTCGGAAGCCACCCACCCGAGCCGTTCCCCGGATACAGCCAGAGGTCACCTGCACTATCCCGGGCAAGGACATCGGCTTTGCCATCATCATCAAAATCGCCCGGGGCCACGACGGCGGTCATCGCGTTCCAGCCGACGCCGACTTTGGAGCGGGGCAGCCAATCAGAATTGCCGTCACCCGGATACAGCCACAAATCACCGGCCTCGTCGCGTGCCAGGACATCCGGTTTTGCGTCACCATCAAAGTCGCCCGACGCCATCAACAGGTTCATGATGTTCCAACCGGAACCAACCTGGGAGCGTGCCAGCCAGCCTCTGTTGCCGTTTCCGGGATACAGCCACAGGGCGCCGGCTGAGTCACGTGCCAGAACGTCCGTGGCGCCGTCGGAGTTGTAGTCCTTCCACACGTTCTCCGGCCCTGCCGTGGTAATAGCCAAGAGGTAATCGCCTTGGTTGCCCGGAACGACATACCCCTTGGAGCCGTCCGGGAGCATGACGAACTGGCGGGGAAGCAACCCATCTTCCAACAGGATGACGCCTGCTGGTTTGAGCGTCGGCAGGCTGAGCACGTTGATGTCGTGGCCCAGCACATAGAGCCGCCCACCGTCCGGACTGACTTGGACCGTGAGGGATCCCATGTTCATGACCGGGCCCTCACCGAGGCTGACCCGCGTCAGTGAATTCCCCTGCAGATCGACTTCAGCCACGTGATTGTCATTGGGAATCTGGTCCACGACGAACGCCCGCGACCCATCTGGAGTGAAGCTCGGCGCCGTGGCCACGGCTTGGGTTACCACTTCCCCGATCACGGTATCCGTGGTGACGCTTGCGATGGCGATCCCCCCTTCGAGCTTGGGGTAGTACAGTTTGGATCCGTCCGGGGTCATGGACCCCCCGGTTGACGTCCCGCCGAGCGGAATGGTGCTGGTCACGGTGTTCGTAGACGCCTCGATGGCGGAGACCGATTGGTCCAGGAGGTTCAGTGCGAAGACCTTGGCCCCATCCGGCGTCACAAGAATCTGCGTTGGCTCGCGACCAACGGGAATCGAGGAAACCACGGATGCCGCCGTCACATCGATGACCGCAACCGATCCCGGCGTCGAGCCCGTGTCCGCAGGGGTCCCGTACACAGCCGCGTAAACGCTGGATGCGTCAGGAGTAAATGCGAGGCTGAAGACCGGGCCGTCCACGGGTATGTCCGCGACCGTTATGGACGCGGTGTCCACGACGGTGAGGAAATGTTCCTGGAACTCGCTTGTTGCCAGGTAAACCTTGGCGCCGTCCGGGCTGACCTCCATAGCCGTAACATCCCGAACATCGATGCTCGCAGTCACGGTGTCGGTGGCAACATCGATCGAGGTGAACGCCCCGGATGCGGACACTGTGAACAGCTTGCTGCCGTCCGGGCTCGCCTCAACAAAGTGTGAGCTGGGAACATCGATCCTGGAAGGCGTCCCGAAAGTCGCCATGGGCGCAGTGATGGTAGGTGCGCTGATGGTTGGTGCGGTGGCTCCCGCGACGGCGTCGGGCTTTAGCGGTTTGGCCTGGGCTGGTAACCCTGAAGCCGTGAGTGCGAAGGCCGCTGCGAATGCGACAAAGGCAGCACGCGCACTGAACGTAGGCGTCCGGAACATCATGAATCCCCCCGGTTTCATGCGCCACTGACTTGTGTCCGGCGCTTGGATCAAACGCTAGTCACCATCGAATGGAAAAACCAGATCATTTTGTACGTATGTGTGGTTTGCCGAATCAGCAACAGGCGTTGCCTTTAGTAGCCAGCTCACGGCACGCTTGGCTTATGGCTGAACACACTCACGACGGCGGCACTCCCCACGCCACGGACGGCACCTCTGGCAGCACTTCCGGCAGCGCCCACCAGGACACCCATCAGGACACTGACCACAGCGGGCCGCGGCATGGCGGGCTCAATCTCCACGAGGACGCCGACAACGCCGCTGACATGTGGGACGGCATGTACAAGGAGCGTCCAAAGGTTTGGAGCGGAAATCCGAATCCTCAACTGGTCGCCGAAGTGGCCGGCCTCCGTGCGGGAACGGCCTTGGACCTTGGCTGCGGCGAGGGTGCAGACGCCATCTGGCTCGCCGGGCAGGGTTGGACGGTCACTGGAATGGATGTGTCCACCGTCGCGCTTGAGCGTGCGGCAGCCCATGCAACGGAATCCGGCCACGCTGACCGGATCACGTGGCAGCAGCAGGACCTTGCCGAATGGAAGCCGGCACCCATCTTTGACCTCGTGTCAGCACAGTTCCTCCACAGCCCCCTCCTGCCGTGGCGCGACTCCGTAGCTTCCGCGGCAGCGGCAGTGGCGCCGGGCGGGACGTTGCTGGTGGTCGGACATCACCCTCATGGGCTCGCTCCATGGAGCCACCATCGTGAAACGGGCATGTTTTTCTCGCCGGAACAGTTGGCTGGGGCGCTTCGCCTGGATCGCGAGCCGTGGTTCGTCAACGTCCTGACTTCTCGGGAACGCACCATCACTGGTCCAGAGGGCGGGACTGCTACTGTTTTGGACACGGTCCTCAGGGCCACGAAGCACCCCTGATACAGGCGGGAAACGGCACACAGGCCAGACCCGCCGTCGTCGTGAGCCCGGGCAAGCGTCATGCTCCGGCAAGGACTTACGCTGTTTCCGGCAGCAGTTCCCCATACGGTGCCACCACGGTTCCTGTGGCTGTTGAATCCGGGTTCAGCATCCAGCCAACCCGTTTGGCCGTATTCAACATGACCACGCTCTCCACGAGCTCGATGCCCGGGATCCGCTGCTGGATGGCGAGTTCCATTTCCATGATCTCGGCCAGCGAGCGCAGCCACATGATCATAGTGAAGTTGGTGCGGCCTGTGGTGGACGCGGAGAACCTGACATTCCGGACAGAACGGAGTTCCGTAGCGGCGGCTTCGTGCTGGCCCGCCGGAACGTTCGCAAACCACTGGACAGTGATGGGAAAACCGGAGAATTTCTGGGCGATCTCGCAGCGGAAGGACAGCATCCTGCTGTTCAGCACCCGCCCCAACTGACGTTGCACCGTGGCGGGATGCCGCCCCAAAGCCCGGGCTATCTCAGCAGCAGAAGCACGGCCGTCACGGGATAGGAACGGGATGAGGGCCAGATGGCTCTCGGGTAAAGGCACCACGATGGCGTCGGGAGCGGACGGGTTGGCCGATTCGGGCCCGGCCATTGCACGGAGCGCCTGCTGCTCACCCTTGGTGAGCACATTCAGCCGCCACGCATAGCCGCTGGTATGGATGCGGGTGCAAAGCGCGGTGTGGTACTTGGTGAGCCCCCGGACTTCCTTGAGCCGCGGCAGCAGGCTGGTGCTGAACTGATCGAGGTCCTGGGTGATGACGGTGAGCGTGAGGTCGCGGTTACTGGCCGCTTCTTCCACTGTGATGACCTCAGGCAGTTCTGCCAGGGCGGCCGTGACTTGAGGCCGGAGGTCCATGTCGCAGTCGATGTCCACCATCGCAAGGCACATGTTCTTCGGGTCGCCCATGAGATGCGCCGTAGTCCAGGCCGCACCCGCGGCTTTCAGGCGATCCCACCGCGCGGCCAGTGTTGTGGCGTGGACGCCCAGGACCTCGCCGGCATCGGACCAGCTGATGCGGGGAGAAATCTGCAGGGCATTGACGAGGCGTAGATCCTCTTCGCTGAGTTCCATGCGTACATTCTCTCAACTCTGCATGAATCCTGCGTTTCTGGAGCTTCTCTGCATTTTTATAGATGTTTTCAGGATTGTGAGTTAAGTCACCACAGAATTGCAGGAGGAACCCCGTAGCCAAGCGAGACCAGGAGTACATATGACCATCGCCGCCGACGCCAAGGAACTGCAGGACGACATCGTCCGCCTCCGCCACGACCTCCACCGCGAACCGGAGATCGGCCTGCAACTCCCCCGTACCCAGGAAAAAGTGCTGAAGGCACTCGACGGACTCCCGTACGAGATCACCCTGGGCAAGGACACGACGTCGGTCACCGCGGTTCTGCGCGGTGGCGCTGCCTACGCGTCGGCCGAGAAGCCAGTGGTGTTGCTCCGCGCAGACATGGACGGCCTTCCAGTCCAGGAAACCACTGGAGTGGACTACACGTCCCGCGTAGATGGAGCGATGCACGCCTGTGGCCACGACCTCCACACGTCCATGCTCGCCGGAGCCGCGACCCTGCTGGCTGAGCGTCGCGACAAACTGGCCGGCGACGTCGTCCTCATGTTCCAACCCGGCGAGGAAGGCTTCGACGGCGCCAGCTACATGATCAACGAAGGTGTCCTGGACGCTGCCGGCCGACGGGCAGATACGGCCTATGGTATGCACGTCTTCTCCTCGCTGGAACCGCACGGCCAGTTCGTCACCAAGAATGGCGTGATGCTCAGTTCTTCGGACGGGCTCGTGGTGACCGTGCTTGGCGCCGGCGGGCACGGCTCTGCACCCCATTCAGCCAAGGACCCCGTGACAGCAGCAGCCGAAATGGTTACCGCCCTTCAGGTGATGGTGACCCGCCAGTTCAACATGTTCGATCCCGTTGTCCTCACCGTTGGTGTGCTGCACGCAGGAACCAAGCGGAACGTGATCCCTGAGACTGCCCGAATCGAAGCCACCATAAGAACCTTCTCTGAAGAGTCACGGCAGAAGATGATGGAGGTAGTACCCAAGCTGCTCCAAGGCATCGCTGCAGCCCACGGCCTGGAGGTTGATGTGGATTACCAGCAGGAATACCCCCTCACCATCAACGACGAGGACGAAACCAACACGGCAGAAAAGGTCATCGCCGGCATGTTCGGCGAGTCCCGGCTTACCCGGATGGCAACTCCCCTGAGTGGTTCCGAGGACTTCTCGCGCGTCCTGGCCGAGGTCCCGGGAACATTCGTAGGCCTCAGCGCCGTTGCCCCCGGCACCGACCACGCGACGTCGCCCTTCAACCACTCGCCGTACGCGACGTTCGACGACGGCGTCCTCACCGACGGCGCGGCCCTGTACGCAGAACTCGCCGTGTCCCGCATCGCGGCCCTCGCCGCCAACTAACTCCCAGCCCTATCCCCACCTTGGAGAAACACATGACCGCCACCGTTGGAACGTCCACCGAAGTCAAGGTCCACAAGTCCCATCTGCGCACGCTCGTCGGAACCGGCATCGGCAACGCCGTTGAATGGTACGACTGGGCCATCTACGCCACGTTCTCGCCGTTCATCGCGAGTGCTTTGTTCAGCCAGGCAGACCCAACGTCTGCTGTGCTGTCCACCTTGGCGATCTTCGCCGTCGGGTTTGTTGCCCGGCCGTTTGGCGGATTCGTGTTCGGCTGGATCGGCGACCGCATCGGCCGCAAGACCTCCATGACGGTAGCGGTTGCCCTCGGCGCTCTCGGCAGCCTCCTCATCGGCATCGCTCCGACGTTCCAGGCTGTTGGCGCATTCGCATCTGTGATGCTCCTCCTCGCCCGGCTTATCCAGGGCCTTGCCCACGGTGGTGAGCTGCCGTCGTCGCAGACGTACCTGTCCGAAATGGCACCCAAGGAAAAGCGCGGTTTCTGGGCGACGCTTATCTACACGTCCGGCACCGCCGGCATTCTGGCCGGAACCCTGCTCGGCGCGATCCTCACTGCTGTCCTGTCCAAGGACGACATGGGCGCCTGGGGTTGGCGTATTCCGTTCCTCATCGGTGGCGCGCTGGGCATCTACGCGCTGTTCATGCGGGCCAAGATGAAGGAAACACACGCATTCGAGGCTGAGACGCCCAAGGAAAAGCGCCTGCCGATGTGGCCGCAGATCGTGAAGTACCGCAAGCAGGCCCTGCAGGTTATCGGCCTGACCGTTGGCCTCACGGTGGTCTACTACATCTGGGGTGTCGTGGCGCCGAGCTACGCAGCCACCACCCTGAAGATGGACCGCGGCGCAGCCCTCTGGGCCGGCGTGATCGCCAATGTTGTGTTTATTGCCGCTCTCCCGTTCTGGGGCAAGCTGTCTGACCGCATTGGCCGCAAGCCTGTGCTGATCGGCTCGTCCATCGGTGCCATGGTCATGCACTTCCCCATGACGTGGTTGCTCAAGGATTCACCGTGGCAGCTGACCGTGTCCATGTCCGTGATGCTGTTCTTCATCGCGGGTAGCGCGTCGATTGTCCCGGCCGTCTACGCCGAGCTGTTCCCGACTCACATCCGCACTGTGGGCGTCGGCGTCCCGTACTCCATCTGCGTAGCGGCCTTCGGTGGCACGGCCCCTTACCTGCAGACCTGGCTCGGCAGCATCGGCCAGGGCTACCTGTTCAACGTGTACGCAGTGATCCTGCTGGTGATCGGCATCGCGTTCGCCTTCTCCATCCCGGAGACCAAGGGCAAGGACCTAACGGTCTAGGTTCCTGTTGTGAGGCCCGTTCTGCATCCCCACCGCCTCCCTAACCTCGCAAGCTCGGCCAGGGAACCCGGGCGGCGTGGGCCCTACTTCGGGAAAGGCCGCCGAGCGGGCCTCACAACGCGTCTAAACGAATTTGTTGCGGCCCGCGCGGTAGCCGAAGAACGCGGCCAGCGCTCCGGCCACCAGGAACAGGACGCCCGCGGCCGCGAATCCACCCGTGCCTTGGTGCAGTTGTCCCACGAGCAAAGTTCCCACCGAACCCACTCCGTAGCCCACACCCTGCATCATTCCCGACAGGTGCGCGGCGGTGTGGGAATCGCGGGTGCGGACCATGATCATCGTGAGGGCAACCGCCGTGAGGGAGCCCTGTCCCAGTCCCAGCAGTCCGGTCCAGATCCAGATCAGCTCAGTGGGTCCGAAGATGCTAAGGGCGAAGCCACCGCCGGTCATCAGGGCCACCACGGTGTTGATCACCCTCTGATCCTTGAACCGCGTGGCCAGGGCAGGGGCGAAGAGTGAACCGAGCATCTGAAGCACGATCGACACCGACACAATCAGGCCAGCCGTCCCGCCCTCGATGCCCCGGTCCCTCAGGATCGGCGCCAACCACGCAAACACACTGAACGACATCATGGCCTGCAGCACCATGAACAGCGTGACCTGCCAGGCCACCGCCGATCGCCAAACGTTCACGCCGCCACGGACCGCCTGGTGCTTTACCGATGGCTGGCGGATGGCCAGCGGAAGGAAGAGCAAAAGCACGACGCCGGCAGGCACTGCCCAGGACCACAGCGCCGAAGTCCAGTGGCCGGTTGCCGCAAACACCGGATACGTGAACCCGGCACCAAGAGCGGCGGAAGCACAGATTGCCGTCGTGTAGAGGCCGCCCATGAGCCCGAGCCGGTGCGGGAAGTCCCTTTTGACCACGCCGGGGAGGAGTACATTGCAGAGCGCGATCGCTGCTCCGCAGGCTGCCGTTCCTGCCAGAAGCATGGGCAGGTGGCCTACTCCTGGGATTTCGCTTGGACGCACCAGAAGCCCTGCTGTTAGCACCACCATGGCGCCCAGCAAGACGCTTTCCGCGCCGAAACGGCGGGCAAGGATCGGGGCGAGCGGAGCGAAAATGCCCAGCAATGTCACGGGAACAGTGGTCAGGACCACCACAGCCCAGCCCGGCAACCCGGCGTCGGACGTTATTTCCGGAAGGACAGCCGAGAAGCTCGAAAAGACCGTCCGCAGGTTCAAGCCGATCAGGACGAGGCAAATGCCAAGGTAGATCAGGCCCCTCTTGGAGCGCAGCTGCGTAGGCGGTGCGGGTGGGACGTCGTCGATCTCGGCATCCACGGCGATTTCAGGCCGAAGTGCCTGGTGGCGGATTGGGTCTGCTTGGCCGCTTGTATCTGCGACGCCGGGCCTGTTCGAGGAGGTCACACGTCCTATTCTGTCAGCCGTGTCAGGTCTGCTGCCCATGGGTGTGATGTGACCGCGATTTGAGGGTCGGCGACGTTGTCCACATACGCCGGATTACCTCTGCCTGTGCGGCATCGGCGTCCATAGCGTTGAGGGCATGAACCAAACTTCTTTGCCTTCGCCTGCGTCGTCGGACCCGGACAGGGCGGATGCGTCGATCGGATATGTTCTCGTCCCGCCAAAGCAGCCGCCTGGACTCAACCCAGGAATTGGCAGCCTCGTCTTTGCCGTTGCTGCGCTCTTATACCTTCCGGTCACATCGCCTGCGGCGTTATTGGTGGCGTTTTTCACCAGGCCACCCTCTGAGGCAGGACCTTACGACTGGATTGCCCCGACCGTATTGTGGAGCCTCCCGGCCCTGTGCGGCCTCGTTTCCCTGGTACTCGGCACGGCATCGGTGGCGCTGGCTCGACGACCCACGCCGACTGGGCGGCGCACGAAGGCGTGGTTCACGGGAATTGCCGGCCTGGGCGTTCTGGGACTGGACGTTGCAATTGTTGCTGCCTGGATTTTAACCACGGGCCGCGACACGACCCTGTTTTGACGCCGGAGCACGGATTCAGCCTCGTCTGAGCCAGCCATCTGCCCGCCGGAACCAAAGTATTCTGGAAAGGATGAGTGAAACCCCAGATTCCCCGCGACCAGTAACGCCCGGCAGCCAGGCTTCCTTTGGAACCTACGGTGGCCGTCCGGTCAGTTTCGTGCGCCGCGGCACCCGTTTGCAGGGCCGGAGGCAGGCCGCGTGGGAGGAGCATGCCGAGCGGTGGGCCGTTCAGGTTCCACGTCACGTCGCCAACACTTCGGTGCACCCCGATTACACGTTTGATGCCGAGGCCGTCTTTGGGCGCAAAGCTCCGCTGATCGTCGAGATCGGCTCGGGTTTGGGCGACGCCGTAGTCCATGCTGCCGAACAGAATCCGGACAAGGACTTTTTGGCCGTGGAGGTTTACACGCCCGGGTTGGCCAATACCATCATCAAGATCAACAGCCGTGGCCTAACCAACGTTCGGGTGGTGGAAGCCAATGCGCCCGAGGTTTTGGAGTCGATGCTTCCCGCTGGTTCGGTCAGTGAACTCTGGGTATTCTTCCCGGATCCATGGCACAAGGCACGCCATCACAAGCGCCGCCTCATCCAGCCGGCTTTCGCCTCCGTGGCTGCCAAGGCACTGGAAAAGGGGGGCTACTGGCGCATTGCCACCGACTGGTCCAACTACGCCGTACACGTCCGCGAGGTCCTGGCAGGCTCAACTGAGTTTGAGAACATGCACGAAGGCGAGCGCAGTGGCGAGGAGAGTCCGCTGACGCAAGTGTGGCAATCCGGCGTCGAGTCTGTTGTGGGAGGGGCGCCCGTGCGGGAAGGCCGGGCACCTGTCAGCACTGAGCACACGGGTCCGAACGAGGGCGTGGACGAGGAAGGCGGCTGGGCTCCCAGGTTCGAGGGCCGTATCCGCACGAGCTTTGAAAACAAAGCCCACGAGGCCGGGCGTATGATCTTCGACCTCACGTACCGCAAGATCTAGCGCACGGACTTTGGGGGAATTATGAGCTATCAGCCACCGGTTGAGTACTACCAGCAGCAGCAGCGGTCCAGGACACCCGGGTTGGGTGCCGGCATCACAAGCATCGTCGCGGCAGTGCTTTCCCCCGTCGCCGCCGTGGTCAGCATTCCGCTGGGCGTCGCGGCCGTTGCTTCGGCGATGAGCCGCTACAACCCTGGCAACGACGTCTGGTGGTTCAGTGCGCTCATTCTGGCGCTGGTTGCCGTGGTTCTTGCCATTGTGTCCGTCGTCAGTGGGCTGATCGCCGTATTCCGGGCTGGGCGCATGAACGCCGGCCGCATTACGGGGATCATCGGTCTGGCGATCATGGCGGTCAACGTTTTTGGTGTTGCCTTCATGGTGCTCCTGGTACTCGGTTCAGGGCAGGGGTCCTGAATGCCACAGGTCCGCGCCGAACGATTTATCAGGCTGGATGCCGAAACTGCCTTCGCCCTCTCGCAGAGCACTGGTGAGTTCAGGCTCAAATGGGATCCGTTTATTTCTGCGCAAAGCTTCGTGGACGGAGCCAAAGGAGCGGGCAAAGGAGTTCGTACACGAACCGTCTCCAGGATGGGGCTGAAGATGGTCAGCGAGTACGTCTCCTACACCCCGCCCCGCAATGTAGGAATGACCATGGTGTCCGGGCCGTGGTTCTTCGAGAACTTCGGCGGTGGCTGGCGGTTCACCCCCGACGACGGCGGCACCCGAGCGGTCTGGAAGTACACCTTTTCCTGCCGCCCGGCTTGGCTCAAGCCCGTGGCCGAGAGAATCGGAAGCTGGTTGTTGGGCCGCGAGATCGAACGCCGGATCGAAGCATTTGCCCGGGCCTGCGAGGACCCGGCCCTCGTAGCAGAACTGCGGGCAAAGCTGCGGCACTGAAATCTACGGAGCCGAAATCTACGGCACCGATATTGAGGCCACTGTCTTTTCGGCCTCATCCCGGAGCTCCACTCCGGCTATGCCGCCAAGCTGCACGGGCGTGGCGCCAGTGATCTTGATGCGACCGCTCGGGGTCGCCGTCCAGCCGCAGGTGCGCTCTTCGGCCCCGTCACGGCCCTTCACCCAGAGGTAGAGCGTTCCTTCGAGCGGCATGCTCTTGCCCTCGACCTCAAGCTCCGTGCCCCAGGTCTTCTTGACCATGCCTACTGTCAGCTGCAGCCCTGTTTCGGACTGCACCGAGTAGCTGGCATCGGGTTTTGGTGGCTGGTTCAGCAGCGGGCCCGCAAGGAAGCCAAGTGCCAGGCATGCGGCGGCGACTGCCCCCACGAAAGCCGCCCACCGCCGTCGTGATTTCTTCCTCCGTGCCGCAAGGTCAACCAGGATCTTCTGTGGCAGTGCTTCCCGGCTCGGTTCCAAGGGTGAGAGGGCACCGGCTGCGCCCGTCACGGTGAGCGCGACGGCGTCGGAGGCAGGGACGGCGTCAAGCAGCGCTGGGAGGCTTTCCAACTCCTCGAGTTCCTTGCGGCACGCAGCACATCCCGGGAGGTGTTCCTCAAAAGAGCGAGCCTCCTCGGGGTCGAGCCCGCCCAGCAGGTAGGCGCCCAGCAATTGGTGGACGGGGTTGCCGTTCATCGTTCCACCCCCATTTCATCAAGGATCGTTCGGAGGGCTTTCACAGCATAGAAAGCCCGGGATTTCACAGTGCCGGCAGGGATGTTCAGCTGCAGTGCTGCCTCGCTGACGGTGAAACGCTGGTAGTGCAGGGCCACAAGGACCTCTCGATGTTCGTGGCTGAGCCGCAGGAGCGCCTCTTCCATGAGGACGCGGTTCAGGAGCTCATCAACGCGTTCCGTCGCAACGTGGTCTGGAAGGTCGTGCTCGCCAGCCTCGGCAGGGCGACGCTGGGACTTCCGGTAGTTGTCGATGATGACGTTGCGGGCCGTTCGGAAGAGGTAGCTGCGGAGGCTGCCCGTAATCTGCGGGGCGTGCTGCCACACCTTGAGGATGGTTTCCTGCACGACGTCGTCGGCCTGGTTCGTGTCCGAAGTGCAGCTGAGTACAAAGCGTTTCAGGGCCGTGCCGTGATCGCGGTAGATTGCCGCCACCACGTCCTCGTCCAACGGCATAGCCACCTCCTTCGCCTTGTTTCCTGCTGCCCTACCTGCATACGACGCCACGGGCAGCGAAAAGGTTCAGCTCCTTGAACCATTCTTCCCCCGCTGGCGTCGTAGGGGTTAGCGCCGACCCATCCCGGCCGGCCCGTCAAAGGAGCTAAACATGAGAAATAGACTCAGCGTTGGACTCGGCGCAGTGGTTTTCGCCGTGGCTCTTGCCGGTTGCGCCGGAAGCCCCGGGACAAGCACCACGTCCTCTGCCGCGCCCACCGCCGCCACTTCCTCGACGGCACCTAGCACCGCATCGCAAACCTCCAGTCCGGCCGCGGCAGGTGCAGAGATGAAGGTTGCATCATCCAGCGCCGGGCAGATCGTGGTGGACAGCAAGGGGATGAGCCTGTACTTCTTCACCAAGGACGTCAAGGACTCAGGAACCAGCGCCTGCACGGGCGCCTGCCTGACGGCGTGGCCAGTGTTCACGACGACGTCGGACAAGCCAGCCGTTGAAGGCGTCACCGGCACCGTGGGAACCATAGCGACCCCTGACGGGAAGAAGCAGGTCACCCTCAATGGCATGCCGCTGTACTACTACGCCAAGGACAAGGCTCCGGGCGATGTCACCGGCCAGGGCGTCCAAAGTGTCTGGTACTTGGTGAGCCCGAGTGGAGAGATGATCAAGGGGGCCGCAGCGGGTTACTAAAGCGTGACACCGAGATCGCGGGAAGCCTGCCATATCGCCGAAACGTTCCGTGCGTACGGGCAGGGTTCCCACGAACTCGCGCTCAGACCGCATCACCGGAGCGCCCGAAGGATGCGTTCCTTGAAGGCCCGCTCTTGAAACAGGTCCTTCCACTCGATGCGGATAAACCGCCAACCGTCCTCGACGAGTGCCTTTTCCCGCCGTCGTTCTTGAAAAATGACCTCATCTGTCGGATTGAAGTCGAAGTATTTGGTACGACCGTCAAACTCCAGAGCCAGTTTTTCCTCTTCCCAGGCGAAATCCATTCGATGGCGACCCAAACGGGACTGCACCTCGAATTGTGGCTGTGGGGGCCTGATGCTGAGCCTTTGCATCAACTCACGGGTCAGCGTCTCGCCGGCAGACTCGGAGCGGGGGTCTGCGTTGTCCAAAGCCTTGTGCAGCGTGCGGACACCCCGCTTCCCTGAGGAGGCCGCGGCCAAGGAAGTCAGTCTGTTTCTATCAGCACCTAGGCGCAGTCCATGATCCATAATCACCAGCGCCTTTGGATAGCCAAGCATCCTGGCACTGTCGCAGATGGTGCGTTCGAGTGCGGTCGCCCGCAAGCCCTGAACCTGCACGACATCGTCCTCAGTGAAGCTTTCTGTGTGTCCCCGAACATCCTTGCCCCAGCGGTCGGAGGATGGCCGGGCGGTGTGCAGGACGTGAACCCTTTCATCCACGCCCCACACGAACAAACCGTGGAGTCGAGCAGCCGACAAATGGCTGTAGACGAATCCGCCTGGTGACGTTGTCAGCGTCCCATGCGCATGTGCCAGGATCCTCTCCCTGGCCTGCCTCCTCGGACCCAGGGCATTCCACTTGCTGCCCCTGATGTAGCAGCCGTACCTCAAGCGGTGCAGCTCACCGGAGTCCACAAGTGCCTTGACCTTTCGACTGTTGAGGCCGAAGCGGAGTAACTCGTCGGTTCTCCACATGTACCCGCGCACAGGAAGCGGGTGGATGGTGCTTTCAAGCGATGATGTTGGATCCATGGCCTTAGCATGCCGACGAAGCATCCAGTCCTTATAGGGGTGCGCGACGCTATGTGGACATCCGAGTGCCGAGGCCCCGGGAACGATGCGAATACGCCGCAACTTTGCCCACGAACGCGCACATATCCAGCGAAGTCAGGAGAACGGCTGGGCTAAGTGGCGGCGTCCATCGCAGGGGTGCCAGCCAAGTCGCCCGAAAAGCGCGGGAACGCCGGAACGCTACGGCGATTGCGCAGGGTTCCGGCGATCTCCGCGGGTCTTAGGGGAGGGTCTTACGCGTCCGCGAGCTCGTCGGACTCTTCGAACTCCACCGCCGCGATGATTTCCTTGGTCTCCGGGTGGATCATGAAGGCTTCGTCGTCGTCCTCCACCATGATGTAGTCGCCGTGGTCGGTGGCGAAGTGCCAGGCGAGCGTCTTCACGCCGTCGTGCTCGTAGTTTGGGTCTCCCATGGTGATCTTCTGCAGCGCGTAGCCGGCCACATCGCACAGTTCCCGGATGATGACCTCGAACTCAGGAGCGTTTGCGAGGGCTTCTTCCTCGGCTTCCGCCTGGCGCTCGGCGAGGTCCGGAATCTGGGCAACGCGCTCGGCAATGTGCGCTTCGAGCTCCTCATCGGAGAGGACCAGCAGTTCGGACGAGCCGCGAAGGTAAGCGGCGTTGAGGTCGATGATATCCTCTTCCTCCAGCAAGGCTTCAAACTCGCCGTCGAGCTCATCCAGGACAACAACGGCCGCGAGAGGCGTCTCTGATTCGTCCAGCTCGCCGTCGAGGTAGGCCTCGGCGTCGTCCTCACTCAACGCATCAAAGGCTGCTGCCGTGCGGTTGAACAGGTCAAGGTGCCGGGTGGCGCCCATGCCTTCCAAACCGGCACGCACGTAGGCGTCAACCTCTTCACGCTCCGGGGCGGTGAACACGTATTGGGCGAATCCACCGGCCAACGCCTGGGTCATGTAGAAATCAACAAAGTAGCTGTTGAGCGCAGCGGACGCGATTTCGTCGCTGTTGAGGAGCTCCGCGTACATCTGGTTCACGACGTTGACGTTGGAATCCACTACGTCTGCATTGCCCGCTTCGAAGCTGGTTTTGTTCAGGACGACGGGGTACTCGTTGGTAGTCATGGGAAATCCTCACTGCTGAAAGCTGGTGGTGCTCCGGACCCTTTCAACGTACGCGTGGGAGCGGCGCGGCAATCGAGGTAGAGGTTAACGGAGGGCGAAGTTTGGGAGCCGTTTTCTGCTGACTAAGATTGAGCAGATAACCTCCTGCCGAAAGTAGCCCGACGCATGCCGTCCCACACAGACGAAACCTGGGAACTGGCCATTCAGACTCCTGCCATTAACGACCGCTCCTTGGCGGCCGGATTGGCCTATGCCATGGGCAGCCGCGTGAGCGGAATTTCTTTCGATTCGGCCACCGGCCTCTTGCTTGGCAAGGTCCGCGGCACTGGGCCGCAACCATATTCGACGTCGGCCAAGCTGGTTCGCAAGCCCAGCGGCTGGAGCTGCACAGTGGGTATTTGCAGCTGCCCTGTCCGCAAGGATTGCAAGCATGTGGCCGCGTTGCTTTTCACCGCTGAAGACCACCCCACTATCCGCGCCCAGCTCCTGTCCCAGGCACCCGGGATCCAGACCTCGCGCCTTGGTTCCTCCGAGCAGGGCGGATCCGCGCGGCCGGCCTGGGAGCAAGCCCTCAACAGGCTGATCGCGAAGCCGGGCACTGCGCCGAGCACGGCCGGCATTCCGCTCGCCCTGCAGTTCGAGGTTGAAGAACCGGCCGCCCACTTCTCCTACACAGGCCGCCGCGACCCCATGCGCAGTGTCCGGCAACTCAAGGCGCGGCCCGTGATGATGGGCGCCAAGGGCAAATGGATCCGCGGGGACGTTTCCTGGAACAACCTCAGCTACGTCAGTTTCCGCCGGGAATTCAATGAGGCACACGTCGAGTGGCTTCAGACTTTCCTCGCTGCCCATGGTTCCAGTAATGGTCGCCAGCAACCGTCGGGCGCCATGTGGTTGAGCCTGAATGATTTCGCTGCCAAGAACCTCTGGACCCTGCTCGCCGACGCCACTAAAGCCGGCATTCCGCTCATTCACGCCGCTGGTAGCGAGCCTGTCCACGTCGAGACCCAACCGGCCGTCGTCGGGCTCAGTTTGGCGCGCCTTGAAGCGCTGGGCGGCAAAGACCGGAAGCAAACGCCCGACGGCGGCCTGCAGCTTGCGCCGTCAGTGACGGTAGGCGGCGAGCACATTGATGCCGGAACCGTGGGCTTCATAGGCAAGCCCGCGTACGGGATCTTCTTCACGCATTCCGGCGCCGAAGCCCTGCCCGGCGTGCCGCAGCAGAACAACCTGATCACGCTTGCCCCGATTGAGGGCGGTATCAGTGATGAACTGCTCGAGTTTGTCACCGATGGCGAAACGCTTCTGATTCCGGCCGAAGACGAGAGCCGGTTCCTGACCTCGTTCTACCCCAAGCTGCGGCAGTCGACGCCCGTCAAGGCAGCGGATGAATCCGTGGAACTGCCAACTCTGGCGGTGCCTACGCTCTCCCTGCTCGCCAATTACGGCACCGATCACAAGGTCCGGCTGCACTGGGAGTGGCACTACAAGTCCGGCACCTTGGTCACCGCGCAGCCGTTGTGGCGGCACCCGGATGATCGTGGCTACCGCGATGACCTTGAGGAAGCCCGGATCCTGGATTCGATCGGCAGGCCGTGGGACGTGGTTCCGGCGTTGGCGGAATCGGCTACCGGCGGCTGGGGCGCACCGCGGCTCGCGGCCTCGGCTGAGCTTTCCGGGCTGGACACGCTGGCTTTCACTGAGGAGATCCTGCCGGCGCTCAAGGACCTGCCGGACGTCGTGGTCGAAACCTCCGGCGACATCGCTGATTACCGCGAAGCGGCCGAAGCTCCCGTTGTCTCCATCTCCACGAAGGAAACGGCGAGCGGCGACTGGTTCGATCTCGGCATCGTCATCACCCTCGAAGGCGAACCGGTCTCGTTCGCCGCCGTGTTCTCGGCTCTCGCTGCCGGAATGAGCCGCATGCTGTTGCCCAGCGGCGCCTACTTCTCCCTCGACCTGCCTGAGCTGCACCAACTGCGCGCACTGATCGACGAAGCCAGGTCCCTGCAGGACAACCCGGACAACAAGGACGGCACCCTGCAGATCAGCCGTTTCCAGGCCGGGCTCTGGGATGAGCTCGCCCAGCTGGGGATCGTTGACGAGCAGGCGGCCGCATGGCGAGAGGCAGTGGGCGGCCTGCTCGACGACGGCGTGACCGGGCTGCCGCTGCCTGCAGGCCTTAACGCTGAGCTGCGTCCGTATCAGCTTGAAGGTTTCAACTGGCTCAGCTTCCTGTTCAAGCACAGCCTGGGCGGCGTGCTGGCCGATGACATGGGCCTGGGTAAGACTGTGCAGGCGATCGCTCTGATCTGTGCGGCCAAGGAGTTGGCTGCTGCAGCTGCTACGGCTGATTCCTCAACGCGCGCTCCTTTCTTGGTGGTGGCCCCCACCAGCGTGGTGAGCAACTGGGCCGCGGAAGCGCAACGCTTCGCGCCCGGGCTTGTGGTGCGGACCGTTGGTGAAACCTTTGCCAAGAGCGGGCTGTCACCTGTCGACGCGTTGGCGGGCGCCGACGTCGTTATTACGTCCTATGCGCTATTCCGCATTGATTACGATGCCTACGCATCGTTCCAGTGGGCCGGCCTGATGCTGGACGAGGCGCAGTTCGTGAAGAACCACCAATCCAAGGCATACCAGTGCGCGCGCAAGCTGCCGGCCCGTTTCAAACTGGCCATCACGGGCACTCCGCTGGAGAACAACCTCATGGAGTTCTGGGCGCTGACGTCGATCGTGGCGCCTGGCCTGTTCCCGAGTCCCAAGCGGTTCGCAGAAAACTACCAGAAGCCGGTGGAGAAGAACGGTGACTCGGCGCAGCTGGCCAAGCTCCGGCGTCGTGTCCGTCCACTGATGATGCGCCGCACCAAAGAGCAGGTCATCAAGGACCTGCCGCCCAAGCAGGAACAGGTCCTGGAAGTAGTGCTCAACCCGCGGCACCAGAAGGTTTACCAGACGCATCTGCAGCGCGAACGCCAGAAGATCCTGGGGCTGATCGACGACGTCAACAAGAACCGCTTCACGATCTTCCAGTCCTTGACGTTGCTCCGCCAGCTGAGTTTGGATGCGTCGTTGGTGGATTCGTCGTTGTCAGGAGTGCGGTCGTCCAAGCTCGATGTGCTCTTCGAACAACTGGAAGACCTCATTTCCGAGGGACACAGGGCTCTGATCTTCAGCCAGTTCACGGGATTCCTGGGCAAGGTGCGTGAGCGTTTGGATGCAGAGGGCGTGGAGTATTGCTACCTCGACGGCAGCACCAGGAACCGCGGCGACGTGGTGAGCGAGTTCAAGAA
Source organism: Arthrobacter sp. 21a14 (assembly GCA_050627125.1). Lineage (GTDB taxonomy): Bacteria > Actinomycetota > Actinomycetes > Actinomycetales > Micrococcaceae > Arthrobacter. The sequence goes on from CP192487.1 coordinate 5,236,634, forward strand.
CGGCGCCGCTCCGGTGTTCCTGATTTCGCTGAAGGCCGGTGGCTTCGGGCTCAATCTCACTGAGGCGGATTACGTATTCCTGCTGGACCCGTGGTGGAACCCGGCGTCAGAGGCACAGGCTGTGGACCGTACCCACCGCATCGGACAGGCCCGCAACGTCATGGTCTACCGGCTGGTTGCGAAGGACACCATCGAAGAGAAGGTCATGGCGCTGAAGGCCAAGAAGTCGCAGCTGTTCGCGGATGTGATGGAAGGCGATGCGCTGGCTGGTGGCTCGTTGACGGCGGATGACCTGGCGGCGCTGTTCGCGGAGTAGTCGCTGCTTGGCTGTAGACTCTCCCCGGCCCAAGAATGTGGTCGCTGGCACATCAATAGGGGGAGCTGCAGTGACCACTCTGCTGTTTTCGACGCAAAAATCTTCAGGAAATCGTTCCTCGTGGCTTACTCAGACCATTGTTGGAACCCTTATTGCAGTGAGCCTGATGATGACGGCGCTGGTCGTTGCGGCCTCTCCGGCGCGCGCGGACGTGCGTGTAACTGACATCGCGACCGGAAGCGGACCGTCGACCACGGTGGTGAATCCGGTGACGAATAAGGTTTACGTGGCGCACTTGGGTAGCCCTTACGTTTCGGTCATTGACGGTGCCACGAATGTCGCCACGGCCATTCCCCTGAGCGGACAGCCCACCGGGTTGTCCATCAACACGGTAACAAATAAGGTCTACGCGTCGGTCAATGGGACGATTGTCGCGATTGATGGAGCGAGCAACGCAGCGTCGGTGGAGTACTCCGGGCCAGGTGTTGGGAAGTTGGCCGTCAATGAATCGACAAACCAAATCTTCGCTCTCGGCGGAGGTCCCAACAGTATGCTTATTTTCGATGCCGGGACGAAGGCGAGCGTAACTGTCGGGGTGGGAACCTACTCCTCCGACATGGCCCTGAATCCTGTCACCAATAGGGCTTATGTGACCGACGTGGACAACAACGTCGTTTTTGTCATTGACGGAACCACCAAGACTTCAACTCAGGTTCCGGCGGGTCCGCGCCCCTACCGCCTGGCAGTAAATTCCACGACCAATAAGGTTTACGTCAGCAACGAGAACAGCGATAACGACAACAAAAGCCTTCACGTGATCGACGGCGCGACAAACGCCGCCATGGCTCTTCCTTTCTACGACTCTCCCGGCGACTTGGTCGTCAATCCGAAGACGAACAAGCTTTACGTGGCCACGGGAGGCCACTACCTTTCCGCGGTCGATCTGGCCACCAATCGCGTGTCCAGAATCGAGTATGGAGACTTCCTGGACTCCCCCGTCAGCCTGGTTGTCAACGAAACTACCAACAAGGTCTACGGTGTCATTCCAAACCGGGGCAAACTGATCGTACTTCGCGCCAGCACTGGCGTCGTGGAGATCATCCAGGTGGGCAACTGGCCCCAAGTGGCGGCCGTGAACGAGGTAGCAAACACAACGTACGTCGCAAACCAGATGGGCGGCGCACTTTCAGTCATCGACGGCGCTGACGCTCCCCCGGCATTTACGGCAAGCCAGCCGCCGGTAGCGGCAACGGTCGGCTCTGCCTACAAGTACACCTTCCAAGCGAAGGGCTCTCCAGCACCTAAATTCTCTGTCTACGCGGGCACTTTGCCTCCGGGGCTGACCCTGGACAAGCAGACCGGCGTTCTTTCAGGTATTGCGAGCAAGGCGGGGACCTACAAACTTCAGGTGGCTGCGTCGAACGGTGTCAGCCCCTCAGCGTTCAGCAAGTGGTTCGCGATCACGGTCAACGCCGCCAAGAACGACTTCAACTCCGACGGCAAAGCGGACACGCTGGCCCGAGACTCGGCAGGCACCCTATGGCTGTACGCCGGCGACACAGGCGGTCACTTCCTACCCCGAACTCAAGTTGGTTCCGGCTGGAACGCGATGACGTCCCTTGTGGCTCCAGGTGACCTCAACGGTGACGCCAAGCCGGACGTCCTTGCACGTGACGCCGCCGGAGTTCTGTGGCTTTATCCAGGCAACGGATACGGCGAGTGGTACCCCCGGATCCAAGTCGGTGCCGGTTGGAATGTCATGAGCTCAATCGTGGGCCCCGGAGACTTCAACGGCGACGGCAAGCACGATGTCCTGGCCAGGGACTCTTCAGGGACCTTGTGGCTCTACCCGGGCAACGGTGCTGCCGGGTGGCTCCCCCGCGTCGCAGTCGGCTCAGGCTGGAATGCGATGGACAAGATCGTGGGCCCCGGAGACTTCAATGGAGACGGCAAGCACGACGTCATCGCCACCGACACCGCGGGCACCTTGTGGCTCTACCCCGGCAATGGCACAAGTGGCTGGCTCCCCCGCGTCCAGGTGGGTTCGGGCTGGAACTCCATGACCGCCGTCGTTGGTCCCGGCGACTTCAACAGCAACTTCTCGCCGGACGGCACAGCTGACCTCCTGGCCCGCGATACTGAAGGCGTCCTCTGGCACTACCCTGGCGACGGCAAGGGTGGCTGGATGCCGCGGTTCGCTGTTGGTTGGGGCTGGGGCGTCATGACGGCTGTTCTCTAGGGAAATTCCGACGGCGGCTGGTCGCCTTGCTGGGGTCAGTCGTCCAGCCGCACCCCGCGCAGCAACAACATCGTTCCGCCAACGGCCACTGCGGAAGCCAGGAACACGCCCGCCGCGCCAAGCCCTACAGCTACAACGCCGATCACGCTGGGCAGGACCACTTGGCCAACCCTGTTTCCGGCCAACCTCAAGGCCAGCGCACGTCCGCGTTGGCCTTCGGGCGCCTGGGCTGACAGCCAGGACATGGTCAGTGGCTGGCCGATTCCCAGGCCGAGGCCAAGGAACGCCATGACGACGAAGAGCAACCACATGGGCATCGGAATAGCCGCGACTGCCAGTGCCACAGTAGAAACCGCAAGGCTCAAGACCAGCAGCCTCATCCGTCCCAGCTTCCGGGACATGCTGCCAAGCCCCAGCCGGGAAACCATGGACAACACCGCGCGGACAGTCAGCATCAGACCAACCGTTGCCGCACTCAGGCCCCGTTCAGCGCCAAGGGCTGGCAAATAGACGACGGTAAGGTCCACCACTGCCAGAACGGTGGCGCTGGTGGACAACGCCCGAACCACGCCAGGGGTTTTGAGCAGTGCCATGGCGCCGCCCTTGGCACCAGCGGATCCCTTGGACATACGCCTTCTCCGGCTGACCTTCGACGAGACCACAAAAGTAGTCACGAAGAGCACCAAGCTCATGGCCGTCGCGAGAAGGAAGATCGCGTTCGTATCCGGTCTGACTGAGGCGCCGCCCACCAAGGAAATCGCCAACGGCCCAAGTGCCTGGCCCAGCGACGCAGCAAACGTCAGATATCCGAATGCGGAGTCCATGCGCGCCGATTCTACATTGTTCGCAACCACCGCCTGCTGCCCCACCACACAAGCGAGCTGCCCGGCGCCAAGAAGCGCTGTTCCAGCCACCAACGCGGGAACTGTCGTTCCGAAGAACAACAGAAAAGCAGAACATCCCAGCACGACGGCGGACCCGATCGCCATGAGCCGACGCTCACCAAGGCGGTCCACCAGTCCGCCGATCGGCAGCGCGAGGAGCAGCGGGAAGACTGCGTAACTGGCAGCGAGAAGACCGAGGGCAAACCCCGGGACATCGAGTTCCAAGGCCCGGTAGCTGGTGGCTGGCCGCACCAGGAAGGTGACGGCCTGGATGAGGGCCGAGTGGATCAGAAGTGCAATGGACGAACGCCGCCCCAGTTCGCCGATCATTCGCTCACGAGGCCTGCGCTCGAAATGGCGCGCAGCGTCTCATCCCGGGCGGCGATGACGTGGTCGAACGCGATTTTCGCTGCCGTGTCTGGTTTCTTCGAGGCGATGGCTTCCACCAGTACTCGATGATCGGCAAGAGCCTGTTCCCTGCGGTCAGGGGAGTTGTTGGTGAAATGCCGGTAGCGCTCAACCTGGCTTGAGATCTGGTCGTGGAAGCGTTGAGCCCACGAGTTCCCGGCGATAGCTGCGATGGTAGCGTGCAGGGTCACGCCATACTTCATGGCTTCATCAGCGAATCCCACCATGGCTGCATTTCGTTCGAGGATCCCCTGTAACTTCTCGATGTCGTCCACTGTCGCCTTGGCACACGCTTCGCGGGCCATCAACGATTCCAGGGCAGCCCGCACATCGTAGAGCTCGGAAATTGCCGTCTCATCCAGAACTGGAACAACCACTCCCCCGGTAGCCTGCTGCTCCAGGAGGCTCTCGGAAATCAGGCGCCGGAGTGCTTCCCTCAGCGGAGTGCGGCTCACTTGTAGGGCAGTGGCCATCGCCGGCTCGTAGATGCGCTCTCCGGGTTTGAGCTCGAGGCTGAGGATGCGCCGTTTGAGCTCGCTATAGACGAGATGCGCTCCTGTGTTCCGTGGTTGTGGATCTGCCATGCCGCTGCCTCAGCTCGAAGTGTGTGTACTTGTATACATCTATACAGATGGTGGGAATCGTTCGCAAGGCCAGAGAAACGCGGGGTCACCTATGGCCCCTTCCGAGGCAAAACATGGGCCACAAGTGACCCCGCGTTGCTTGAATGCAGGTGACCACTTCTGACCAACCGCGATCGAGCCTGTTCGAGTGCCTTGTTGCCACTTCAAGAGCCTCATAGTGTCGGCTTGCCCGGCGTTCCCGGAAGCCGGGCCAATCACCCGAGACAACCCCGACGATGAGGTCCACCCATGGCGTTTACCGCGCGAAGAATCCGAAGGCCAGTGGCTGTGCTGGCGGCAGCTGTCACTGCCGCAGCGAGCCTTGCACTCATGCCCGCAACAGCACCGAAAGCAACAGCCGACGATGCAACGGCCGTAACCATCACCCCAAACCCCGCTAGCCGGGGCAAGGCCTTTGAAGGGTGGGGAACAAGTCTGGTGTGGTTCGCGAATGCGACGGCGGGTTACTCCCCCGAGCTGCGTGAGGAGCTATACCAGAAGGTCTTCGGTGAGGACGGTCTAAACCTCAACATCGCCCGCTACAACGTGGGCGGCGGCAACGCCTCGGACGTAGCCAACTACCTCAACGATGGCAGTGCTGTGGAGGGATGGTGGAAGCCGGTCACCGACGCGCAGGCGGGCCAGGCGCCGTCGAACCTTTACAACCCCGACGGGACAGTCGACCAAACCCAAGCCAACAAGCTCGCGTTCCTGAACCAGTGGAACCCGGATGACCCCGCGTCGTACAACCCCGACGCCGACCAGAACCAACGATGGTGGGTGGAGCGCCTCGCCGCCGACCAGCAAATCACCCACTGGGAAGCCTTCAGCAACTCCCCACCCTGGTTCATGACCAAGAGTGGATACGTATCCGGCCAGGTCAACACCAGCAAGGGCGAAAACCTGTTGCCCGAAGCTGAAGGTAAGTTCGCCGCCTACATGAGGCACGCCGTCGAACTTCTCGAAAAGGGCAGCGGTATCAAGGTAGACACCATTGATCCGTTCAACGAGCCGAACTCCGGCTACTGGGGTACGGACATCAACGCCGCCACCGGCAAGCCGCCAACGACGTACACGCAAAAGCAGGAGGGCGCGCTGATCTACCCTGCCGCCCAGGATCGCGTCACCAAACACCTGGCAGCCGAGCTGGAGAAGGGCAGTACGGATGCCCTCATCTCGGCGATGGACGAGACGGATCCCACCAAGTTCATGACCAACTGGAACGGCTACAGCCAAGAGGCCAAGGACGCGGTGGGGCAACTTAATGTCCACACCTACGGGACCAACGACCGCCGCCGGGTCCGCGACCTCGCCAACTCCACGGACAAGCCGCTGTGGATGAGCGAAGTGGGCGGGTTCTGGACGGGCAATCCGGCCCTCGGCGACTCCACCAGCGGTTGGGACCGCTCCAACATCACGAACGGCCTGGGCATAGCGGGGCGCATGGTCAACGACCTCCGCGAACTCGAACCGGACGCCTGGGTCTTCTGGCAGCCCGTGGAGGACACGTACAAACAAGAGAAGGCGGACAAGGGTTGGGGTTCCATCTACGTCGACTTCGACTGCAATTACGAGGGCCGGGAGGGCTTCTCCAACCGCCGGATCAATGACGGAGCCAGCCCCGATGCAGCCAAGTGCAAGGTCTTGACCAACCAGAAGTACAACACCACCCGCAACTTCACGCACTACATCCGCCCTGGCGACTTCCTCATCCAGAACGACAATGCCAAGACCGCCAGCGCTCTCCGAGCGGACGGCAACGGTGCCACCCTTGTTCACTTCAATGACACCCCGACGCCGGAAAAGGTCACCATCGATCTGAGCCGCTTCGGCAGCATCGCGCCGGGAGCCAAGGTGACGCCTGTGGTCACTACCAAGTCCCCGCTGGAGGACATCGAAAAGAACGCGCTCGTAGAAGGTGCGCCTGTCGCGATCGACACCGCAGCCAAGTCCGCCACGCTTGAGGTTCCCGCCGCATCGGTGGTGACGTTCGTCGTCGACGGCGTCAGTGGAGTTTCAGACGACGCCGCGCCTGCGCAGGACGGCCACAGCTATCACCTCACGGGTGAGGCAAGCGGCAAGTACCTGACGGCTCGTGCGGACGGGACTGCGTCGATCGAGGAACTGGGCGCCGACGCTGCGGGCGTGGCTCCGCAGATCTGGACGTTCAACGCAGTGAACACTGAGGACGAGTTTGCGAACGATCGCCGTTGGGTTCTTACGAACAAGGACGGCCGGGTGCTGATGGGCAATGGTGGTGTGCTGAATGGGAGCCAGTCGGGCGCCATGTCTCTTGCTTCCCTCACCTTGGAGCAAGCCAAGGCGACTCCTTCTGCACAGTGGATAGTGACCACGGAAAACGGCAAGCAGTGGTCACTTGTGAACGCTGGCGCAGCAATTGCCCTGCAGGTTTCGGGCAATCAGACAACGGTTGGAACGTCTGTGGCATTGGCCTCTTCCTCAGGAACCACAGCTACAGCAACTGGAAACCCGCACCAGTCCTGGGCCTTCACGGACATCGCGCACTTGAAACTTCTGGGCACCCAGCCCGTGGAGCTCAGCACGCTCACCGGCGTCGCACCTGTCCTCCCCAGCACGGTGACTCCGCTGTACAAGGCTGGCCCGGGTAAGCCGCTCGCCGTCACGTGGTCCGATGTAGATCCAGCGGTGTGGCAGAAGGAAGGAAAGGTTGTACTCCGCGGTTCGGGTGTTGATCCCTATGGCCAGACGTTCAGTGATGCTCTTTTGACGGTGACCGTGGGGCAGTACGTAGCAACGGATCCGGCGTCTGTGACTGTTGGTGTCGGCTCCACTTTGGCCTCGGTCCAAGCCGCCGCACCGGCCACGGTCCCCGGCCAGATCGCTGACGGTCCTGCCCGCAATCCCCTGCCCGTGGCGTGGGACTGGTCTTCCTTTGATGCTTCAGCGCTGCAATCGACTGGTTCAGTGACCGTTCCGGGTAAAGCCGGCACCCTGGCCGCAGCACTCACCGTCGTGGTGGTGGACTGGGTCCCGAGCAGCAACATCTGCAAGGACGACCCCACCACCACAGCAACCGCCAGCTACACAGAAGGCTCCTACATCGCGAAAAACACGTGCGACGCCAACTCCTCCACCCGCTGGTCCAACTGGGTGAGCGGTGGCCGCAGCGGTGACAGCTTGAGCTACACGTTCAGCCGCGACTACACCGCTTCCTCTGTGGCCGTGACGTCTTCCGAAAAGGCGGCGCAGAGCCTCAAGATCCAGTACCAGGACGCTGCTGGCATGTGGAAGGATACGTCGGCGGGAACCATCACGGGACTCTCGACGACGGCGCCGGTGACCGTCCGCTTCGACCCCGTGACCACACGTGGGATCAGGGTTTCGTTCGTGACAACGGGTTCATACACGAAGGTGGCCGAGGTGGCCATCGCTGGGTCGCGTTTGGCTGATGCCGGGCTCGCGGACCTTGGCCGACTGCTTGTGAACCAAGCCTCGGTAGTCGGATTCACTCCGGCAACCACCGGCTACCGGGTGTTGTCGACGTCGGCGACTCCCGCCGTCGTCGGCTACCCGCTGGACACGAACGCCAAGGTGACCGTCCAGCAGCCCACAACTGACAACCCGACGGCGGTGGTCACCGTGACGGCGCCCGACGGGACAACGAAGGAGTACCGCGTGACTGTCTCTACCGGCAAGGATGCGTGCAAGAGCAGTGGATGGAAGACGAGTCCATCGCCGGTGTTCGGTGACCAGGGGCAGTGCGTGACCTACTTCGCCGAGCGGAAGTAGGGTCCCTGAGCTAGCAGAGGCCCCTCGGGATTTGAGGCCTGAGGGGCCTTGCTCGTGCCTTGCATTATGAAAAACGAACACTTGCAGGGCGCTAATTGTTATTTGTGCTCTTAAATAGCAATAAGCACGTAGGAGTTAGGCGGATTCCTCAGCCACGCGCCCAGCGGTACGGGCTGGTCGTCGAGACCTTGAGCAGTCCGGAGCGCTCCAGAATTGGGCGCGAGAATTCGGTGGAGTCGCTGTGGATGAGCGTCTTACCCTTGGCGAGCGCGGACTGGGCACGGCGTGCTGTCAGCGCTCGGTAAATCCCGCGGCCGCGCCATTCTTCGCGGGTCGCACCGCCCCAAATCCCGGCAAAGTCGGTGCCGGGGACGGGTTCCAACCGGCCGGCGCTGACGATCTGCCCGTCAGCTTCCGCGACCCACAACTCCATGCTCTCGTCCAGAGAGAGCCGGCGCAGCAGGGCGTCAGCCATCTCATCTGAAACCGGCTCGCCGAACACTTCGTCCTGCATGGCGCTCATCGCCCGGACGTCGGCCTCGTCCGTCACTTGCCGCAGCGTCACGCCGTCGGGAAGTGGAATGTCGACGCTCAACGCCCGGGCTTCGCCGATCATGATCGATTCCGGCGGATCCGGGGTGAAGCCGTTGTCCAGCAATGCCTCGTGTAATCCGGGAGCATGATCGTGGCCACGGGTTTTCCATTCGACCTTGGTGATTTCAGGTTTTCGTTCGAAGTAGGTGAGAGCTTCGGCAACAAGGCCTCGGATACTTGCTTCGTCCTTGCCGCCGAGATCCCGGTACGTGATGAACCCGCGTCCGCCAAGGAACGTCGCCAGATGGAGGGGGCCATGCTTAGTGACCTCTAATGCGCTGGGAGTCTCCGCATCGGTACGAAGCTGCTGATCATAGGCGGCGAGGAGCCGGGCCTTCGTCTCGACTTGAGTCATTCCGCGAGCCTACTGCAACCTGGCGAGTCGCCCGGTTCGATGGCTAGCTGCGCACCATGCCGGGCGCAACGTCGAGTGGGCGGCTACGCGTCGAAATGGGCGAGCCGCTCGAGGGATATGGACGTGCCGTCGGTGAACTCGAACCGGCGACCGCCCTCGGCAACGTACGTGACACCGTCATCCTCCCAAGCACCTCCCTCACCGGCGAGAATCACGACGGCGGCGTAGTCGCCGTCGTGCGCGGTGCCCGAGGTTCCCACCCACGGAATGGTGAGTTCCGAACCCATCGGGTGCGCGCCGGAGCGAACGAACGTGCCGGAAGCATCCAACGTGAAGCCAAACCCAGGAACCGCCCGCACAGAACTCACTACGGAAGACGCAGCATCCACCGGCCACCCGCCGATCCGCAGCGAAGCCCCCGAACCAGAAGCACCCCGCACGCGAACCAGCCGAAGCTCCGCAGCCCCGTGCGTCGCCGAAACTACCGTGACGTGCGGCCCTGGAGTCGCAGTTCCGGCCACCCCGCTGCCGTGGTCCGGGCCGGCGTCGGGATCGGGTTCGATCCAATGGGCAGTGAACCGGGAAGCGCCCACCTGGACTCCGCCCTCCGAAAACGAACCAAGGTACTCAAACCCGGTCCGATGCGTCAGCCGGCCCGAGGAATCAACGAACGTCACCGCGTTGTCCACGGACTCGGCGGAGAGGTCGGGGAACGTGTGCGTCGAGTAACCGATCCGGGCATACAGAGGACTGTCCGCAACCAAAGCCCCAACCACAGCGTGATCGGTCGCGTGGTTCCGGATCCGAACCACCCCGTCGGAAACAGTTCCGTCCACTTGCCAGCCGGGGGCGGCAATGATGCGCTGGGTGTCGGAAACCTCAACAGGCAAGGGAGCTTCCACCGCAGTCCACGCAGGGTGATCAGCCGGAAGCGCCAACCCGAGCATCCCCTTCGCAGCCCAGTACGGCGATCCGGCGCCGGAGTACGCCTGCTTCATCCCCGCAAACTCGCCGTGCCAACCGATGGACAAGAGCCCATCTTCAGTGATGGACCCATGCCGGGCAAAGTAGTCAAGCATCCCCGAAGCTGCCCGGCGGGCCAAACCGGGCGCCAGCCTCGTGTGCCCGGACAACTCCCCCGCCCAGAACGGCGCCGCGGCTGCGAAACGGTAAATCAAACTTCGCCCTTGAATCAGGGGAGCCCCATTGGAGCCCACCAGGTGAGCGGCGTCGTCCAGGAAATCAGCCAGCCGATCGCCGTCGAGCTTCTTGCGGGCAGAAACCCGGGGATCGGAAGGCGCCATCAGAGCCCAGAGCTGCGGGTACACCTGGAAAGCCCAGCCGACGTAGTGGTCGTACGCACGCTCCGGTCCATCAGCAAACCAGCCGCCGCCACGGTAGAGCGAGTCGTGGACGGCGAGTCCGGCGTCGATGTCTTCGTCCGAGTATCGCCCGCCAACAGAAGCCAGGAACGTCTCCACCACAATCTGGAACCACACCCAGTTGATGGGCGGATAGTCCTCGCCGATCACGGTCTCGAACCAGGCGATCAGCTGCTCCTGCACGCGCTGCGGGAGCTTGTCCCACAGCACGTCGCGGGTCAGTGCCAGGCCAACCGCCAACGACGCCGCTTCTACCTTCGCCTGCCCCAGCTCACCTGGCGTCGGCCAGCGGTCGGGATTCGCGGGGTTGGTTCCGGCGTCGAGCCCCTCGGCGTACCACTCGGCGATCCAGCCGGTGTTGGCAGGATCCCCGGCAATTCGGAACGAAGCCAGCAGGAAGGTCCGGGCGAAGGCTTCCAGGGAATCACTGCGCGGGCCGTAGCGGCTATTGGCGCCCGGAAGGTGAATGTTGGCGTGGTCCTCAGTCCCAAACCGGTGGGCCGAGCGCAGCAAGTAATCCGCATAAGCGCACCAGTGATCGCGGGCCAAGCCGGTAAAAGGGGACAATGCAAAGTCCAGTGGAGGCAGCACAAGAGCCATCAGAGCGAATCCTCCAGCAGGACATCAGTCCGGACGCGCGGAGCACCCACGGACGATTCCCGCACGATCAGTTCGGGGTTCAGGTCAATTCGATGCACTGGGCGCATCCTTCCTTCGGCCAGGCGGGCAGCCATGAGCTGCACAGCAACCTTGCCGACGTAGCTTTTGGGGGGCCGCACCGCTGAGATCGCAGGCTCGGCAAGGTAGGCCACTTCGTCGTCGTATCCCACGATCGCCATGCTGCCGGGAACGTCCACGCCCCGATCCACGCAATGCTGCACGAACGCCACAGCTTGGGTATCCGAGTGCACCAACATGGCGGTGGTCCCCGAGGAACGGCAGAGCTCCAGGACTCGGTCAAAGTGTTTGGCGCGGTCGCCATTGTCCATCTTGGCCGAATCCTCCTGGATGGACTTGTCGAGCGGGATCTTCAGCGCGGCAAGGGCTTGCTTCCATCCGCGAACCACGTGCGGGCTGGTGGGACTGGTGGAATCCGTGAGGCAGCCGATCATCCTGTGCCCCTCCTGCCACAGATGCCGCACGGCCATACCGGCCCCGAAGGCATGATCGGTCGCCACCCATTCAAGGCGGTGGGCCGGGATCTCCGACGGTGCACGCCGCTCGGTCAGGATCACGGGGATGGGCAAAGCATTGAGCCAGCGCAGCAACTCCTTGCCTTGCTCGCCGCTCATGTCAGGCGCCACGATCAGCCCATCAATGTTCTGGGTGTCCAGCAGAGCCTGGACTTGGCGACGGTTATCGGCAGCATCGTAGGCTGAGCCGCGAACCAGAATCCGGAGGTTCTGCAGTTCAGCCTCGCCACGGGCACCGCTGATGACCTGGGGCCAGTAGTAGTCGAGCGAGGGAACCACCATGCCGATGGAATAGCTGTGCGCCGATGGCCTTCCCACCGCAACTGAGCGGTCCAGTGGACTGGGAAGCGTGGCGCCGCCATGCACGCGGGAAACAAGGCCTTCATCGGCCAGAATGTTCACGTCACGCCGGATGGTCAGTTCGCTGACACCGAGTTTCGAGGCGATGTCGCGCACTGTGATAGCACCGTGGGCGCGCAGTTCCTCCATCAACCGCTCCCGGCGTTGCAGCGAAAACAGCGACTTACCGCTGCCCTCGGGACTTGTTTCGTTAGTCATCAATGGTCTCCACAGTGAGGGTGAATGCGCCCGAAGCGCGGGTTTCGGCGGGCATGCGGAATCGCAGGCGCGTTAGCTTTTCGCCCCAAACGCCACTGAGGAGCGGATCGTCGAGGTGCCATTCGTCCACGAGCACGACGGCGGTCGCCGGCTTCCAGCGGAGGTGCACTCCCCTGGTGGTTTCCACGTTGGGAATGCCGTCGGGCGTGACCGTCGCCGTCGCGTCATGACCCAAACGAACGGTGCCGGCCACGAGATAGGTGATGTCGACGTCGGCCGTTCCCTCCACTGGCGCTGGCGGGAGGTTCCAACGGTCATCTATCACCACGGTTCCAAGTTCCCGGTTCAGCATGGAGGTCCGGATCCACTGCTCAGCGTGGTCCAGCCCGTAGGCGGAGCCAAGTCCGAGAGCGAGTGTCGGCTCCTCGGGAGTGGGCTCCTGGAGAACCGTAGCGGCGAAGGACGAACCGGTCCCCTGCTCCAGGCCGAACGGCGCCGGCACGCTGTGCCACGCGCTTTGCATGGCCCGGATCTGATACCGATCAGGGCCGAACGTCTGCGCGGTGTAGGTGGGCTGGCCGGCGTCGACCAGCAAGGGGATCCCGTCCATGGTGACCACCACGGAGCCGACGTCGCGGTGATTGTGGTGCTCACCGTTATGCCCGCCCTTGGCCGCGAGAGTGAGCCCGTCTGTGGTGCCGGGAGTTTGCCGGGCGATCATGATCTGGACGGAAGGAAGGTACGTCCCCCAACTAGGTCGCAGCTGTGCGCGTTTTGAGGGCTCAAAACGCGCTGTGCTGCTACCTGGTTGGGTGAGGGAGGTGAGGACGCGGCCTAGTCCAGCCCACGGTTCGGGTTCGGGTTCGACGGCGGCAAAGGTTGCGGCATGCTGGGCTGCTTCGGCGTCACTGAGTCGCACGGCCCAACGGTGCAGCATGTCCCAGGGAAGGCCTGCGGGCGCGCGGGCGGGACCGTCGGCGACGTTCAGGAACCAACGATGACCCAGATGCATCCGGTATGGGAAGGCAACGAGTTCGCGGATCACTGGCAGGTCCACGTTGAGCATTCCACCGGTAGCTTGCTCCAGGACGGCGAGGCCTTCCAGGGCGCGGCCGGCGCCGTTCCACCAATAGGCGAAGCCTTCATCAATAGCGCCATCAGCAGGAATCGAGGCAAGAAAACGGTCAAGTCCCTCGATGCAGCGGGCGACGGTTTGAGCCTGTAGTTCCGGATCGTCCACAAGCAACAGCGCCGCCGCAATGATGTTCGAGTGGATCCAGGGATTCCAGTTGTGGACGTCCCCGTTGAGGCCCAGCCAGTGCCAGTCCAGCCTGTCCAGGAACGGGCGGATTACCCTCTGGTCGGCCTCCAAGCGAATGCGTTTGCGCAATCCAGGAGCGCGCTCATCCAGCTGCTCACCTAGCACGAGATCCAGCCACGCGAGCTGGGCAACTACCTCACCGGCGCCCAAGTCCAGGTAAGGGCGGGAGCGGTCAGGAACCACTTCGCCGTTGCGCGTAAAAATATCATCGTGGGCGGCCCAACTCCAGGAGCTCTGCTCGCACAGGAGGTAGGCGCCGTCGATTACTTCATCAAGCCACCCGGTTTGGTCCGAGCCCTCCACCGCAGCCATCACGACGGCGCGCGTCAGCCGCTGCTGCCGGCTCGCCACGAGTTCTTCGTACGCCGTGCGATTGCCGTCGCGAAAGTAGCGGGCGTAGTGGGACACCAGCGGCTGGGGCCAGGGACTGCCCTTCTCCGCCTTGGCCTGGGTGCGTAGCTTCGTGAGCGAGCATGCAGCAACGCGCTGCCATCCGGCGTCGGACGCTGGACGAATGGTGAGTCGATCGCGGGCGCCGCGAAGCGATTCAACAAGGGACCCAGCCTCAGCCTGGGAGCCCCATGAAGTGAGCAATGGTGGCGCTTGGACGGCGTCGGTGCCGATTGCCATAGGAATTCTTCTCTCATTTGTTCGAGTGTGAACATTTAAGATCAAGCTCGATTGAGTTGAATGAACTGTCTTGTTCATGAGTATGTACTGATTATTAGATGTGATGCAACACATAAATAACCGGTCGAACAGACCGGCTGAAATCCGAAGGGAGGATCCCCTCAATGTCGCTCAAGCCCCAGGCAATGCTGGTCATGAATAGCGGAACCTTTGCTGATCAGTTCGATTCCACGCGACTGGAGCGGCTGGCTGGACTGGTCGATCTTGGTGACGAACCCTGGACAGATTCCTTGGACGCACCCGAACTTGCGGGCCGCTTGGAGGAGGTGGAAATCCTCCTCACCAGTTGGGGAGTGCCACAGCTCAACGCTGAGCGTTTGGACCGTATGCCCAAGCTCAGGGCAGTCTTCCACTGTGCAGGAACAGTGCGCAGCTTCGTCAGCGAGGAACTCTGGGATCGCGGCATCACCGTCACCAACGGCGCCGACGCCAACGCCATCCCGGTTGCGGAGTTCACCTTCGCCTCGATCGTCCTTGCAGGCAAAAAAGCCCACGTCCTGGCCAACGATGCCCGCACCTTCCGGGAGGACTGGAGCTACATCAGCGAGCGTGGCGAGCTGGGCAATATCGGCCGCGTAGTGGGCGTGATCGGATTTTCACGCATCGGACGGCGGGTGGTCCAACTGGTCCAACAACTCCAGGATGTCACCTGCCTGGTGAGTGATCCGTACGCCGAGCCTTCGGAGGTGGCTGCTGCGGGAGGGAAACTGGTCACGCTTGAAGAACTCCTGCCGGTATCTGACGTGGTCACCATCCACGCACCCGCGCTCCCGGAAACCCGCCACATGATCAGCACGGCCCAGCTCACAGCCATGAAAGACCACTCGACGCTCATCAACACGGCACGCGGGTCACTGGTTGACACCGCAGCCCTCGAGAAGGAGTGCGCCACCGGTCGAATCACGGCTCTCCTTGACGTCACGGAACCCGAGCCGCTGCCGGCCGGATCCGCCCTGTACGACCTTCCCAACGTGATCATCACCCCGCACATCGCTGGTTCGCTCGGGACTGAAACCCGGCGGATGTCCGATGCCGCACTGGATGACCTTGAACGGTACCTCGCCGGCAAGGACCTCCTGGCCCAAGTAGTCCACGCGGACCTCGGCCTCAGCGCCTAGGCCCAAGCACAAAGAAGCCGCAATTGCGGCAGACTTAAACCCTTAGTAAGGAGAACGCAATGAAGCGCACAACCCTCGCCGCAATCGCCCTTGCGGTGACTGCAGGGCTCGGACTCACCGGCTGCGCCGGCGCTGCCGGTCCCGCCGAACCGCAGGCAGCCGAAGGCAAGACCAGGTTGACCATCTCGGTCTGGAACTACGAGGGCACCCCGGAGTTCAAGGCCCTGTTTGACGGCTATGAGGCCGCGCATCCCAACGTGGACATTGAACCCGTGGACATCCTGGCTGATGACTACCCCCAGAAAGTCACCACCATGCTTGCTGGTGGCGACACCACTGACGTGCTCACCATGAAGAACGTGATCGATTACTCCCGCTACGCCAACAACGGCCAGCTGCAGGAGATCAACAGCGTGGTGGACAAGGTGGGTAAGGACAACCTGGCCAGCATCGATGCCTTCGATATTGGCGGAAAGTACTTTGCAGCCCCCTACCGCCAGGACTTCTGGCTCTTGTACTACAACAAGGACCTGTTCAAGGCTGCCGGCATCGAAGAGCCCAAGAACCTGACCTGGGACAAGTACACCGAGATCGCCAAGAAACTCACCACCGAGGCCGGCGGCAAGAAGACTTACGGCACGTATCACCACGTCTGGCGTTCAGTGGTCCAGGCCATCGCAGCAGCCCAGAACGGTGCTGACCAGAACAGCGGCGACTACGGCTTCATGGAGGATCAGTACAACACCGCGCTGGACCTGCAGAAGTCCGGCGCCACCTTGGACTTCGGCACTGCCAAGAGCCAGAAGACCAGCTACCGCACCATGTTCGAAACCGGCCAGGCCGCCATGATGCCCATGGGCACCTGGTACACCGCGGGCATCCTGCAGGCCAAGAAGGACGGCAAGACCACCGTCAACTGGGGCTTGGCTCCACTGCCGCAGAAGAACGACGACGGCAAGGTCACCACGTTCGGTTCGCCCACGGCCTTCGCCGTGAACAAGAACGCCAGCCACTCCGATGAGGCCAAGAAGTTCATCGAGTGGGCTGCCGGAGAAGAAGGCGCCAAGGCCATCTCCAAGATCGGTGTTGTGCCGGCCCTGCAGAAGGAGTCCGTCACCGCTGAGTACTTCAAGCTGGAGGGCCTGCCCACGGACGAGCTCTCCAAGAAGGCCTTCGCTCCGGATGAGACCGCCCTGGAGATGCCCGTCAGCGACAAGTCTGCCGCTACGGACAAGATCCTCAACCAGGAGCACGACCTCATCATGGTCGGCGAGCGCTCCGTCGCTGATGGCATCGCCGAGATGGGCAAGCGCGTCAAGAGTGAAGTCCTGGGCCAGTAAGAACCATCATGACTACAGAAACAATCACCCAGGCGCCTGCCCCCGTGCACAGCCGCGGCAACAGGAAGCAAGCCAGGCGTAACACGCTGATCGGCTGGACGTTCATTCTTCCGAACTTCCTTGGCTTCCTGGCCTTCACCCTCATTCCAGTCGTGGCCGCTTTTGCGCTCTCCTTCATGGAATGGACCTCGTTCAGCGCTCCCAAGTGGGTGGGCCTGGCCAACTTCCAGCGCATGTTCGCCAGCGACTCCTTCTGGATTGCCCTACGGAACACCGTTGTCTACGCACTCGGTCATGTCCCGCTCACCATGGCCCTCGCTCTCATCCTCGCGATGCTCCTGAACCGCAAGCTCAAGGGCATCGGTTTCTTCCGGGTAGCGATCTTCTTTCCCTACATCACGTCCCTGGTGGCTGTAGCGGTGGTCTGGAATATGCTCTTCAGCCCCGACAGCGGCCCCATCAACCAGTTCCTCGGCGCCATCGGCATCGCCAACCCGCCGGGCTGGACGTCCAGCTCCGACTGGGCCCTGCCAGCTGTGATCATCACCAGCGTGTGGCGCGACATGGGCTACTACATGGTCTTGTACTTGGCTGGCCTGCAGGCGATCCCCACCGAGCTTT
The DNA here is from genome assembly GCA_050627125.1 of Arthrobacter sp. 21a14. Lineage (GTDB taxonomy): Bacteria > Actinomycetota > Actinomycetes > Actinomycetales > Micrococcaceae > Arthrobacter. The sequence goes on from CP192487.1 coordinate 5,254,047, forward strand.
ACGAAGCCGCCGAAGTGGACGGCGCCAGTGCCTGGCAGCGTTTCTGGAACGTCACCATCCCGTCGCTGCGGCCCACCACGTTCTTTGTGGTGGTCATGCTGACTGTCTCCAGCTTCAAGGTGTTCGACCTGATCGTGGTCATGACCAACGGTGGCCCCGGACGCTCCACCACGGTGCTGTCCCAGCTGATCTACCAGGAGGGCATCGGCGAAGGTAAGTTCGGCTACTCCTCGGCCATTTCGCTGGTCCTGTTCATCATCGTGCTGACGGTTACCGTCCTGCAGTTCAAGATCCAGCAGCGGAGGGAACGCTGATGACCAACATGGCCGAAGACCTCAAAGCCACTCATTTAAGGGACGCCGCTCCGCTCCCGAACGGCGCAGCTACCGCGGAAGACCGCCGTCGTACTGACCGCAAGCGCTCCCCGCGCGAGCAGAAGAAGCGGACCGCGAACATCGTGATCTACGGCGTCCTGGTGGTCCTGGTGGTGGCGCTCATGGTGCCGTTCATCTGGATGCTTTCCTCGTCGTTGAAGGAGAACAACCAGGTCCTCACGGTCCCCATCCAATGGATTCCGCAGGAGTTCGTGTGGAGCAATTACACGGACATCTGGACCCGTATCCCCATGATGGGCTACCTGCAGAACTCGCTGTACCTTGCCGTGATCATCACCTGCCTGCAGGTCCTCACGGGCTCGCTGGCTGCCTACGGTTTCTCGAAGGTCCGCTTCCCGGGCCGCGACGTCCTGTTCCTTGCCTACATCGGCACAATCGCCGTTCCGTGGCAGGCCTACATGGTGCCGCAGTACATCATGATGCAGCAGCTGGGCCTGACGAACAGCTTCAACGCCCTCATTCTCTTGCAGGCGTTCGGTGCGTTCGGGGTGTTCCTGATGCGCCAGTACTACATGACCATCCCGGACGAGCTCTGTGAAGCCGCCCGCATCGATGGCCTCAGCGAATACGGCATCTGGGCCCGCGTGATCCTGCCCTTGTCCAAACCTGCGCTCGCAAGCCTGGCACTGCTGACCTTCGTGAACACGTGGAACGACTACATGGGTCCATTCATCTACCTCACGTCCAACCGCCTCTGGACTGTCCAGCTGGGCCTGCGTTCCTTCGTTGGCCAGTTCGACGCCGAGTACGCCATGATCATGACCGGCTCGGTGATCTCCGTGATCCCGATCCTCATCATCTTCCTGGTCGGCCAGCGCTACTTCATCCAGGGCATCGCAACCAGCGGGATGAAGGGATGAGTGCTGTGGCGGGGCACAAGCGACGCCGGTGGGCCGGGCCGGGATTCGAAACCTTCGGGAGCATCTTCGGGTTCATCTACACGTTCCTGGCCGGCAACATCCTGCTCGCCGTGTCCAACGCGCCGCTGGTGCTCAGCCTCGCCCTGGTGGCGGACCCCGCGGCCGCCTGGCCCTTCTTCCTGGCGCTTTCGGTCACTATTGCGCCATCCCTCGCCGGCATCTTCGCGTCCTTCCGTGCATTGAACGACGACGTTGGCGCGGTCAAGCCGGTGGCTGCTTTCCTTCAGGGATACAAGCGCAGTTTTGGCAGGACTGCCATGCTGGGCCTGGGCGCTGTTGCCATGCTGATGTTCCTCGGTGTGGATCTGGCCGTCGTCCAGAGCATGCCCGAAATTGGGATGCTCGTACCGCTGATCGTCGTAGTAGCCGCCCTCACGGTGAGCCTTACCGTCACGGCCATTGCCGGCGTCGTGCTCCTGCCCGAGGCAAGGCTGAAAAGCATCCTCAAGGCATCGCTCTATCTGGCCGTGCAGCGCTGGTATCTGAGCCTGGCCATGCTGGTCCTGCTGGGAATCATTGCCTCTGCAGCCGTGCTTCAGCCTGTTCTGGGGACCGCGTTGGCGCCTGCTCCACTGCTGTTCGTGATCTGGAGCAACGCTTCATTCGCCTTCCACGCGGTGCTGCGCGAGGCCTAGCCTGAAGCCCGGCAGCGTGCCCGCCCTCCCGATGTTCTCTCACATCCTGACGTCTTTTCCGGAACCTTCTCTCACATCATGTGAGAGAACGTTCCGGTTCAAGGGCTGTGATGTGAGAGAACATCCGGGGTTGTAGCCGTTAGGCCACGTGCGTCATTAGCCGCGGCAGAGCTCGCCGTACTTGGTGCCGGCTTCCTGGTAAGCGGCGGAGAGTTCGCCCATCTTCTTCTCGTCCGGGGATTCCTTCACGAGTTCATCCGAGTATTCAAGGATGGCCGTGACCACGGGCTTCATCTCATTGGAAGCAACCGGTTCAATCGGGCGGATGGCGTTTGCGACGCGAATGGTTGCGGTCTTGCTGGCGTTGCTCGGGAGGCTGGCAACGGCGACACCCACCCGGTCACACGTTTCTGCGGTGGTCAGCTGCGGCGAAGAGCAAGCTGAAGCCGTGGCAAGCAGCCCGGCAGCGATCAAGACAGTGGTGAGTTTCTTCATGATTCCCTCAATAGTCGGCGCGTCCCTTCGATTGTAAACAGTGCAAGGGCGAGGCCGCGCATCGGGCCCCGTAGCGAACGGGACCGCGCCCTGGCCTAGGCTGGAGAACATGGCGATTATTCACAAGGCAACCCTGTCCCCGTCCAAGCTCGAACTCATCGCTGGATACCTGCCGACGCAGCCCTGGTTCATCCAGGATGGCGCCCCGGAGCTCATTGGGGCCTACCGTTTTGATGACCCCGCCGGCGAGGTAGGGCTTGAGACGCATGTCGTCGCCGCTGGCGAGCGCATCTACCAGGTGCCCCTGAGCTACAGGGGCTACGAACTGGCCGGCGCCCAGGAATGGCTCATCGGCACCATGGACCACTCCGTCCTTGGCAAGCGGTGGGTCTACGACGCCTGCGCCGACCCCGTTTACGTCAAGGCCCTCGCCACCGCCATCCTCACCGGCCAGGAAGAGGCGGCATTGATCGTCGACGGCGAACCCGAGCCCCGGCCGAGCACTGTCAACGTGAAGGGAAGCGGAACGCTCGACGGCGGTGTCCCCGCCTTGAGTGCCTCGGCCCCGGTATCTGGCAGTGGCGTGACCATCATTGACGCAGGTGAGCTTCGCTTGAAGGTTGCCCGGGTGGTGGATGTCGCCGCTGATTCTTCGGCCAGCTCCGCTGCATCTTCGGAGCTCCACAGCGAATTGACCCTCACCGGCAAGTGGGCCGGACTGGAGAAGCCCGTGGAGCTGGCCGCCGTGATCCCGGCCTGAAAGAACGGTGTGTTCGGGCACCTTTTGGTCCTGCAGCCCGCGGCGTAGTCTGGCAACGGGGCCATCTACTCCGTGAGGGGTTCACATGTACAAAGCACAAAACATCATTCCCGCAGTGCAGGATCTCGCAGCCGAGTGGGTCAAGCACGCAGCGGAGGGCACGTCGTCACAAGCTGACGCAGTTGTGGGGTGGGCGTTGTCCCGGATCAACCACGCCGATGTCCCGTCTGTGGTGCACGGCGTAATGCTCACGCTGACCGGGAACCGTAAAGCCGCAAAGAGGGCTCAGCGCACCGCGGCCAGAGCGGTCAAGAGGACAACGCAAACTTTGAGTCGTCGAACCAGCCAGCGGAACTCTCCGCGTGCCGGGTGGTTGGCTGCCTTGGCAATCGCTGGCGTCGGGGCAGGCCTCGTGCTCGCATGGCGAATGATGGTGCCTCCCGGAGAGCCGGTTCCTGCCAAACCGGCCACGCAGCCCAAGCCGGCCACGCCGACAGCGAACCCTTCCACGCCGAATGACCTCGCGGCTTCGTCTACGGATGTGCCCCCCGAGACGTACTGAAGGCGGCCGGATTTCTGCAGACTAGCCCGCGGCCGGGCTAGTCTGGCTTGCCTTCATCGTGTCGTCGCGTCCTTCTCCTGAGGACCATCCTGCTGAACAGTAAGTAGGCGCCTGTTCCAGCGAGCAGGAATCCGACCACGCCCACAATGACGAGTTGCGTGATGATCCCGGCAATGACCATGGCAAAACCGGCCAAAACCGCGAGGACACCAAAAAATGAGCGCGCCACCGCACCTCGCGGGCGCCCCGACTTCAGCTGGAGGTCCAGGTCAGGATCCGATGAAGCGAGATCCCGCTCAAGCTCTTCCAAACTCCTGCGTTCTTCATCCGACAACGACATCGGAATCTTCCCTCACTACACGCGCGTGGGGCGCTTTCCAGCGCCTACACGCCAACCACTAGCACGTGCCCTTCTTGCCGTGCCATGACTTTATTATCGTCCTTTTATGGCTACTATCCACAGCTGAAGCCAGCCCTACTCTGCGTTGGATGCCGGCACTGTCTCGTTGAGTACGCGCAGGGCGTTGAGCGTACGGGGATACCCGATGTACGGCAGCAATTGCGTGATGACGTCGAGCATCCGCCCGCGGCTGTTACCCACGTTCAGGTTGGCCAGAACGTGCCCCTTGACCTGTGGTTCGCAGCCGCCAAGGGAAACAAGCATGGCCAACGTGAGTAGTTCACGCCTTGGAACATCAATGCCGGTGCGTGTCAGATAATCGCCGAAGCAGTTGCCGGCGAGGTACTCCTGGAAGTGCATCTCATCAGCTGACGCAGCGGCGCGCATATCGTCGATGCGTTCTGCGCCTGCGATCTCCCTCTGGATAGCCAGACCTTTCTCCCCTCGGTCTTTCGGCGTGGTGGTGGACTGGCCCGGAACAGGTAGCTCCACGCCGTACTCCTTGAGGATTTCATTGGTGGCGTGCAGGAAGTCGGAAACTTTGCCCATGCCGACGTAAGGTACTGCTTGGTAGACAAGCTCCTTCACCTCCACCGGGGTCACCCCCACCGTAAGGGCCGCTCCGAGCAACGCACGGTACTCCCGCGTTCCTTGTGAAGCGATAAGAGAGGCGAGCTGAACCATGAGCCTCGTCCGTGTATCCAGTTTTCCGTGACTCAAAACCTCGTCGAAAGCGAAGTTGTTGAAAATCTCCACGAGCTCGGGGTCTGTAACCGCCAAGGCTGGAAGCTGACCGGGGAAAAGTTCGTCGTGATTCCGTCGTGCCGTTTCGCTGGGTGCCATCGTGGGCCTCTCTTTCACTGGGGAGCTCTCCTATCAATGACACTCCTTTTGAGGACGGCGCGGGAGAGTCCGCTGTTACAGGTTCTGGCAATGCCTCCTTGGGAATCTGCTCGACGCCGCGGCCGAGGCGTGCTGGATTTTCCTGTGGATGCTCCCGCCCAGGCACGAAAAGGCCCGGGTGCCGGCCCGATTCCGGGAGCATACTGAGGACATGACTGAGAGTGATGACTTCCTGGCTTGGATCAGGACTACGCTTTACCACGCTGAGGTGGCCCTCCTCAATGGAGACTCCGCCCCGCGTCGGGCCATTTGGTCCAGCCACGAGCCCGTAAGCGTCCTGGGCGCCTGGCGCAACGCCGTCGGGCAGGAAGAAGTCGGGCAGCTTTTCACAGACTTGGCCAACAGGTTCTCCGACTGCACCGCCTACTCATTCGAGCTGCAGTCCTACGACGTCGTTGGCGACATGGCCTACACCGTTGGTTTGGAGCGGTCCTCAATCTCGGTCACCGGGCAGCCGGTGAGCCAGGTTCTGAGGGCCACCCAGGTCTACCGCCGCGAGGATGGCCAGTGGAAGGTGGCACACAGGCACGCTGACACGGTCCTGGAGTGAGGTGGCCTACTGCTCGGGCCGCGGTCTCCACACCACAACGGCTTGCGACCGCGCACGAGGGCGTTGACCGCGGGCCAGACTGACGACGTCGCCAGCCGCTCCCGCCGCGAAGATTCGCGCGTCCAAGGGATTCCGGCGCCGGGTCAGTTCTTCTGTCAGTTCGGCCACCCGGTACTGCAACGCCGCCACCTGGTTTTCAAGGTCCAGGATGCGCTTGATGCCTTCGAGCGATACGCCGGATTGCGAGAGGCGCTGGACCTCCCGCAGCTTGTCGACGTCGTTCTGAGAGTACCGCCGGGATTTCCCGGGGGCACGGCTGGGCGAGACGATGCCCAGGCGGTCGTATTGGCGCAACGTCTGCGGATGCATGTCGGCAAGCTCCGCGGCGACGGAGATGACAAAGATCGGCTGGTTGACGTCGATTGCCATGACCGTCTCCTTACAACCGGGCCTTCGCGGCCAGGTCGTGACGCGGGTTGGCGTCGGTGGTCGCGGCAGCAAATGCCTTCACGGCCTCCTCCGCTTCCTTGTTCAGGTTCTGGGGGACGGCGACGTCGATAGTCACCAGCAGGTCACCGGTCGCCTTGGACGTTTTCACGCCTCGGCCCTTGACGCGGAGGGTACGACCCGACGGTGTCCCGGCCGGTACGCGCACCTTGACGGTGTCGCCGTCGAGCGTTGGAACTTCGATGGTCGCGCCGAGCGCAGCTTCCGCGAACGTAACGGGCACGTGGATGCGGATGTTGTCGCCGTCGCGCTGGAAAAACTCGTGGGGCTTCACGTTCACCGTGATGATGAGGTCACCGTTTCCGGCAGGACCCGCGTTGCCCTTGCCACGTTGCCGGACCTTCTGCCCGTCCTTGATGCCTGCGGGGATCTTGACGTCGATCACGTGGCCGTTGCTTTCACGCAGGCTCACAGTAGTGCCCTTGATAGAACCAGCAAAGGAGATGGACGTCGTCGCAGTGCGATCCGAGCCCTTCTGCGGAGCACGCTGGAACCCTGTCTGGCCTCCACCAAAGCCGCCACCAAACAGGTCAGCAAACTCCGGAGGAATACCACCGGCACCCGAAGGCTGACGCGCGCCGCCACCAAACAAACCACCGAACAGGTCCTCGAACCCACCGTTAGCGCCAGCACCACCACGTCCGGCGCCGGCACCCGGAGCGAACCGGGCGCCACCCATGGCGCGGATAGCGTCATACTGCTGCCGGTCCTCAGGGCTCGACAAGACCGAGTAAGCCTCGGAAATGTCCTTAAACTTCTTTTCCGCAGCAGCATTCCCGGAATTGGTATCCGGGTGGTACTGCCGCGCCAGCTTGCGGTAAGCCTTCTTAATATCCGCGTCGGACGCGTCCTTGGCGATACCAAGGATCGCGTAAAAATCCTTTTCAACCCAGTCCTGGCTGGCCAAGAGCGTTTCCTTTCGTTGTATGTTGCGTTGTGCTACGTGGAATATGGGCCCCCGCCCCTACGCGTGGCGGCTCGGTCCTTTCGGACCAGAGCCGCCACGCTCCGGCAGGCCCGAAGCCACTCCCGGGGCCCATATTCCACTCCGCGCTGCGGTCAACTCACCTCAGGCGAGCTTACAGCGGGCGCGAAACCGGATATGCGGCGGCGGTGTGGAGGGCACCGCGAAGCGGGCACCGCCCCATATCCGGTGTAGCGGCAAGGTGAGACCTAAGCCGGTACAGCCACGATTACCTGGGCCGCACGCAGAACCCGCTCGCCTGAGCGGTATCCCGAGCGCAGCACCTGGCTGACCGTGTCCACCTCGATGTCCTCGCCGGGCTGCTGGATGAGTGCCTCGTGGATGGTGGGGTCGAATTCGACACCGGTTTCCGCGATGCGTTCCAGTCCGTACGTCTTCAGCGCATTCTCCAGTTTGGTGGCGATGGCGGCGAAGGGGCCGTCTTCGAGGTCACCGTGCTGGCGTGCGGCGTCGACGTCGTCCAGCACCGGGAGCAGGGAGTTCAGGACGCCGATGACGGCCATTTCCCCTGCTACGGCGCGGTCGCGTTCGACGCGCTTGCGGTAGTTGACGTATTCAGCCTGAAGGCGAAGGAGGTCGTTGCGGAGCTCCGCTGCCTGGGCTTCGGCCGCGGCGCCGGAGACTACCGATTCCTCGGCAGGGACTTCTACCCCGTTGAGGATTTCCTCAGCCTGGGAGAGAGCGTCGCCTTCCGTGGGAGCGGCGTTGCCTTCGGTGGGAGCAGCAGCTTCGCCTTCGGGGTGGCGGGCAGCCCCGGTTTCCGGGTCAACCTTGCGGTTGTCGCGGATTACCGGCTTGCGCGGCTCGTTTCCTTCAGAGTGCTCTGCTTCGTTGCCGTGGTGGGGCATGGCTACTTCTTCGCTTCGTCTTCGTCGATGATTTCAGCGTCGACGATGTCTTCGTCGGCAGCAGTCTTCTCGCCGGCCGGAGCGCCTTCAGCACCGGCACCCGGAGCGTCAGCTGCGGCTGCCTGAGAGTAGATGGCTTCGCCGAGCTTGGTCTGGGAAGCCTGCAGCTTCTCGAACGCCGTCTTCACAGCGGCGTCGTCGGTGCCTTCCAGCGCGGACTTGAGGGCGTCGACGTCGGCCTTGACCTCGGTCTTGACCTCTTCGGGCAGCTTGTCGTCGTTGTCGGCGATCAGCTTGTCCACGGAGTAGGCGAGCTGCTCGGCGGAGTTGCGGGTGTCCGTAGCTTCGCGGCGGGCCTTGTCCTCCGCGGCGTGCTCCTCAGCTTCACGGACCATGCGGTCGATGTCTTCCTTGGAGAGTGCCGTGCCACCGGTGATGGTCATGGACTGTTCCTTGCCGGTGCCCTTGTCCTTGGCGGACACGTGGACGATGCCGTTGGCGTCGATGTCGAAGGTGACCTCGACCTGCGGGACGCCGCGGGGTGCCGGAGCGATGCCGGTCAGTTCGAACGTGCCCAGCGGCTTGTTGTCGCGGGTGAATTCACGCTCGCCCTGGAAGACCTGGATGGCCACGGACGGCTGGTTGTCGTCTGCGGTCGTGAAGGTCTCGGAACGCTTGGTGGGGATAGCCGTGTTGCGCTCGATGAGGTGCGTCATGACGCCACCCTTGGTTTCGATGCCGAGGGACAGCGGCGTGACGTCGATGAGGAGGACGTCCTTGCGCTCACCCTTCAGAACACCGGCCTGGAGTGCAGCACCGACGGCTACAACTTCGTCCGGGTTGACGCCCTTGTTGGGCTCCTTGCCGCCAGCAAGTTCCTTGACGAGTTCGGAGACAGCGGGCATACGGGTGGAGCCACCGACGAGGACGATGTGATCGATGTCGGAGACCTTGATGCCGGCTTCAGCGATGACGTCGTGGAACGGCTTCTTGGTGCGGTCCAGCAGGTCCTTGGTGAGGTCCTGGAACTTGGCACGGGTCAGCTGCTCGTCCAGGTGGACCGGGCCGTCGGGGGTGACGGACAGGTACTGGAGGGAGATGTTGGTGCTGGTGGAGGAGGAGAGTTCCTTCTTTGCCTGCTCTGCAGCTTCACGGAGACGCTGGAGGGCGATCTTGTCCTTGGAGAGATCGATGCCCTTGATCTTGAGCTGGTTCAGCAGCCACTCGACGACGCGGTTGTCCCAGTCGTCGCCACCGAGGCGGTTGTCACCTGCGGTTGCGCGGACCTGGATGGTGGAGAAGTTGTCTTCGTCCTTGCCGACCTCGAGGAGGGAGACGTCGAAGGTACCGCCACCGAGGTCGAAGACCAGGATGAGTTCGTCTTCCTTGCCCTTGTCCAGACCGTAGGCCAGTGCGGCCGCGGTGGGCTCGTTGACGATGCGGAGGACGTTGAGGCCTGCGATTTCGCCGGCTTCCTTGGTGGACTGGCGCTCGGCGTCGTTGAAGTATGCCGGAACGGTGATGACGGCGTCGGTGACCTTTTCACCCAGGTAGCTCTCGGCGTCGTTCTTGAGCTTCATGAGGATACGCGCGGAGATTTCCTGCGGCGTGTACTTCTTGTCATCGATGGCGACGGACCAGTCGGTGCCCATGTGGCGCTTGACGGAAGCGATGGTGCGATCGATGTTGTTGACGGCCTGGCGCTTTGCGATCTCGCCAACCAGGACTTCGCCGGACTTGGAGAACGCAACGACCGACGGCGTGGTGCGGCCGCCTTCTGCGTTGGCGATGACGGTGGGCTCGCCACCTTCAAGGACAGAGACCACGGAGTTAGTGGTTCCGAGGTCGATACCTACTGCACGTGACATATCTTGTTTCCTTTCAATGGCCGATGTTCGAGATTGCCTCCGGCACCGGTCCGCTGGGCGGTTGGGTTTTCGGGAGCCCACTCAACAATCGGCTAGTTGAGCGTTCTGCACTCAACTGTACTCAGCCTCGTTTCAATGTCAATCCAAAGTTGAGTGAAGTACGCTCAAGTTTGGCTTTCGCGCTCAAATTTACCCCGGAAGTACGCGGCTCCGAAGGCTGGTTTCGCCCTGCGTGAACTGGCAGACTTACGCGATGGAGTTCGCTGAGTGCGGCCCGGGGGAGGCGTGGTGACACGCTAAAGGATGAGCGTCACTCCGGCGGGCGGGCGACACGGATATCCAAGTGTCCCTGGCGAATTTGCGTGGCGTGAGGGGTTTGGGTGGCGGCAGTCGGGCCGGGCGGCGGCTCGGGTTTATACACCCACGCCACGAGCACCACGGAAATGATCATCAGCAGGAACCAGGCCAGGAGCTTATCGATCGAGACCGCCTGCCAGCCATTTACCTGGTTGGGGTAAAGCCACGCATGGGACCACGTGCCGATGTTCTCGGCGAACCAAATGAACAGCGCCACCAACAGGAAAGACACCAAGATGGGCATCCGGAAGCGCTTACGGAACACCCGGAAGTGCATTACACAACGTCCGTAGACAAGCACGACGGCGGCAAGCAGCACCCAGCGCGCGTCAAAGATGTAGTGGTGCGAAAAGAAATTGACGTAGATCCCGGCCGCCACGAGGGCGGTGATCCATCGCCAGGGGTAGTTGTCGAAGTGGAGGTCAAAAAGCCGGAACACACGAACCATATACGAGCCCACGGCCGCATACATGAAGCCACTGAACAATGGGACAGCACCGATCCGGAGGAAGCCCTCGGCCTCGTAAGACCACGAGCCCACATCCGTCTTGAACAGCTCCATGACCGTTCCCACCGCGTGGAACAGGAGGATCACCCGCAACTCGCGCAGTGTCTCCAACTTGAAGCTGATCATCAGGATCTGAATGGCGACTGCGGCGATGGTCAGGAAGTCATTCCGCGCCAGGCCGGCGTCGGCCGGATACCAGAGGCGGGCTGCGATGATCACCGCGAGCAGTGCTGCCCCGAAGACGCAGGCCCATGCCTGTTTCAGTCCGAACACTACGAACTCGGTCAGGCGCATGCGGAGTCGGCCGCCTTGGGCGTGCTGCAGATAACGGTGCGCGAGGTCGTCGATGGCTTGTTCCACCGAAGTCGAATTACGCATTGTGCGACCTACCATGGGTCTTGGCTGGGCTGGTTTCCAGCCGGCTCAGGTAGTAGTCCCTGGGCCAGTGCCGTATCCGCTGCGGAAGCCGGGGATAGACGCGTCCGAGCCACCGCATGGACCGCTCGAAGCGGCGGTCATCACGGGGAGTCCATTCCAAGCCGAACCCTTCGCGCAAGTGGTCCGGAAGCAGGCCGGCGGTCAGGAAGCGGGCTAGTGGCATGGCCAGGCGCATGAGTGCCGGCCCACCTGCCGGATACAGCAGGTCCTTGGCGATGTTGCGTGCTTTTTCATCAGGTCGAAGCAGATTCACGTGCGATGACCAGTACCCAGCGAAGGCCGCACGATCGGGCGGCCACATGTTCGCCGGAAGCTGCAGCGCCGTCCCAATGCGCGCATAGTCGCGGTACATGCGGTCGGCGGTCTCGTCGTCGAGCGGTCCGTGCACTTGCTCGTAAACGGTGACGGCGGTGTCATAAAGGGTGGCGACAACCCAAAGCTGCGACTCGGGGTCGAAAGCGTTGTAGCCCTTTGTCGCATCATCAGGGTTCCGGCGCACCGGAGCGTGGGCGCGGTTGACGGCGCGGCGAACCGCAGCAACTTGCTCGTCTGAACCATAAACAATCGCATAAACGTAAGTCAGCGTGGCCCGTAAACGATCCTGTGGCCTTTGGGCAAAGTCGCTGTGATCGGCGACGCCATGCCCCACCCTTGGATCAGCAATCTGAAGGAGGATGGCGCGACCGGCACCGGCGAGCAATATGCCCTCCGCGCCAATGTCAGCAAGCCCTCGAACCATCTTGATACTTTACCGTCTACTGCTGGTCACAGCCCCGCCATACCCTGGAGCACGAGCAGTTGGTGCTCGAACAATTCCCCGCGCGCGGAAAACGTATCGCGCCCGTACTGGCCGAACACTTCGAAGCTCACAGCCCCGAAGACGGACGTCCACGCCAGGACGCCCCGCGCGAGCGCGGACTCGGGCACCTTGATCCCAAGTTCAGTCTGGATGTTCCCCATATCTGCTGCCAGAGCAGGTGGAATCACGACGGCGGGACTCACCGCAGTCTCCAAAGCACCCGCCCGATGGGCTGCGTCAAAGATGCTCACGAGGCGAAAGATGACACGTGTTCCGGGAACCGTGGTTCGCTCACCTGGTGCCTGATAGCCGGGAACCGGGCTGCCGAAAAGCAGGGCGTAGCTGGCTGGTTCCTTGAGCGCCCACGCACGAACAGCCTTACCCAGGGCACGGAACTGGCCTGCGAAATCATTCTCAGGAACCGCCGCTACAGCTGTATCCACTTCGTCGCCGAGCTCGTTGTAGCCGTCGATGAGCAAGAGCGTGAGGAGTTCGTCCCGGCTTTCCACGTAGCGATAAACGGCCGAAGAAACGACGCCAAGGTCCCGGGCAACAGCCCGCAGCGACAGCCCCGCGGCGCCATGTAGCGCCAAGTGTTCCCTGCCAATTCGCACAATATCGGCGATGGTCTGTGCCCGTGCACGCTCGCGGGGAGTTGGCTGTTTGGCTTTCGGCTGGGCCTTAGGGGCAGCTTCGGCGCTGGGCGCTGTGGAAGGCATGAAACCAGCTTGCCACAAGAGAGAGCACCATCAACAAGTGAGAGCAGTGCTCTTGACTTTGCCAGTGTTGAGGGTCATTCTGAATTTAGAGAGCAGTGCTCTCGCTTTCGTTCAATGGACTTCTAGGAAAGAGATCAGCATGTACGTCGTCACAGGAGCAGGACCCGTTGGCTGGACCGTCGCCGAACAACTCGCTGAGCAGGGGGAAGACGTTCGCATTCTGACTCGATCCGGCAGCGGCCCGGACCATCCCCTCATTGAACGGATGCGCGTCGACGTCTCCGATCCCAAGCAATTAAGCCAAGCACTCAACGGCGCCGCCGCGGTCTTCCATTGCATTCACGGATCCGCCTATCGTGCCGCAGTATGGGCGGCCGAACTCCCGCAAGCCGAACAAGTGGTGATGGATGCAGCGGCAGCCGCGGGCGCCGTCGTCGTATTTCCAGAGAGCCTCTACTCCTACAGCGAGCCGGACAGCGTGATGACCGAGGCGGGTCCACGGGCGGCGTCGGGCGGCAAACGAGGCATTAGAACCCAGTTGCTGAACGCTCGGCAGATGCATGCTGCGAATACTGTGAGCGTGGTGGCCGGCGACTTCTTCGGCCCGCTGGTCCGTACCGCGCATGCAGGCGAACGCATGGTCCCGCTGGTTGTGGAGGGAAAGTCGGTCCAGGTGATTGGCAGCGCTCGGCAACCGCACTCGTTCACGTATGTCCCTGACCTGGCGGCGGCCATGATCGCCGCGGCGCGGAACCCAAAGCTCTGGAACACCGTGCTCCACGCACCGACCGGCCCGGCGCTAACCCAACGCGAGCTTGCGGCGGCGTTCGCTGACGCTGCCGGCGTTTCTGTTCCGAGGGTGAGCGCTATGCCGGGATGGGTGTTGAGGACCGCAGGTCTCGTTTCGACCGACATGCGGGAGCTTGCAGAGATGCTCTACCAGTTCGAGCGGCCGTTCGTGATGGATTCCTCGCAAAGCCAGCGCCTCCTGGGCCTGGAACCGACGCCCCTCCCGGAAGCTGCCGCAGCAACAGTGGCGTGGTGGCGGGACGCTGTCCGGCAGGTGAAGTAGGAGGCAGCGTGCGGTCGCACGCATATGTCTGAAAATGTTCGAATCGTGGATTTCCCGGCGCAGGGCTGAAACGCTGGGTGCAGTGCACAGGACGTCTCCGGAACGTCCCGGACAGCACTAAACCAATCTTGGAAACACCCCCAACGGGACACTCAATGAGGAGATCTTCCATGTCCACATTCGCCATCAATCGTCGTCAATTGCTGCAGACCGGGGGCATCGGCAGCCTTGCCGTAGCACTGTCAGCAATGTCATCAGGAGCCGCCCAGGCCGCCCGACCAGAGATTTTGAGTGCGCCGCTGATCACGGACCTCGGACCGGCAGTAGTTCAGTTTTCGCTCATGAGTTCGCTGCTGGTCGGAGACACCGTGTACATCGGGTCCCGCAACCTGAATCCTGCCCGGGTCATCGGATTCCATCTCCCCACCCGCACCGTTACTTCGCGGACAGACCTTGGCTCGGGTTACAGCATCCAGGCGTTGGCCGCGGATTCCACCGGTCGCTACCTGTATGCCGGCGTGCTCCGTGACAGTATCGACGGCAAACCAAATATCTACCGCTGGGACCTGAGCACTCCGAACCTTCCCGCGGTGGGAGTCGGCGAAACAGGAGACCGGGACATCCGAGCACTTGCCGTGGCTCCTGATGGCAAGGTCTACGCTGCCGGCGGCGGGTTGACCACCAATGCGCCATCCCTGTGGGAATACGATCCCGAGACAAGTGCGGTGACAAGCTGGGGCGTGCCGGATCCGGGAGCGACCATTGCCCAGGCCGTGGCTGCGACAGCCAGCACCGTTTACTTTGGCACTGGCAGTACTTTGGGCGGCGGCAACGGCTCAAGCCCGGGCCGCCTGTTTGCCTTCGACCGTGCCACCAAGACGTCCACCAACATCCTCCCGGCAGAGGTAGCTGCGGGCGTTTCCGTCACCTCGCTGAGCGTGTTGGATGGGCAACTGGGAGTCGGAGTGAAGGGCCCCGGCAAATCCGTGTTGATCAACTTGGCTGACCACTCCAAGTACACCATCATCGCCAAAACCGGCGTCATGTTCCGTCAGCTCGGGAACCAGGTGTTCTTCGTTAAGGAGCCCGGAGTCTGGTCCTACAACATGACCACGAAGAAGATCACGCAGATCCTTACCGAAGATGTGGGCGCTATGTGGGGCTTGGACGTCTATGGCAGCAATGCCCTGACGGTGTCCTCCTACGACGTCATTGAGGTAGACCCCGTAACCAAGACTGCGGCCAAGTATGACCTGACACAGGCAGGGGCTCCGGGCGGACCGCAACTCTGCATGGGTCTGGCGGCTGGCGCGGGTGACGTCTATGTAGGTGGCACCGGCACCATTGCCCGCCATCAACTGGCGTCGGACCAGGTTTCCTATCTACGGGCAACGGGCGAGGCCAAGGACGCCATCGTGGTGGGTGGAATCCTCTACACCGGACAGTACAACTCCCGGGGTATCTACGCCTACGACCCGGGCACAGCGCAACTCCCCTATCAGGTGGCAGCCTTGCCGCCAGGCCAGAACCGCCCCTTGGACGTTTGCTGGGACGCTGTCAATGGCCTGGTGATCGCGGGGGCGCAGAACGATACCGGCGGGGGCGGATGTTTCGCGGCGTACAACCCCGTCACAACCCAGGTCATCAGCAAGGTCAACCCCATCGACAACCTCCAGATGGTTCGTGCCGTAGCAACGAAGAATGGGGTTGCCTACCTTGGTGGCGACAACATCTATCCAGACGGACCCCGGAGCACGGTGGTGGCGTGGGACCCGCTGGCCAACCAGGAGTTGTGGCGGATTGACCCCGGGCAGACTGCGGGCATCGCCGCGATGGCCATCCATGGGAAGTTCCTCTACGGGATGTCCCGGAGGGCGGCAGGGCTGTTCGTCATCGACCTTGACACCCGCCAAATGGTTCACCAGGGCGACCTGAGCAGCGTGTGCACTGACTTCGGGGCACTGCAGGTGAGCCGCGGTATCGTCTACGGCGTGTCTGATTCCACGGTCTTCCGCATTGACCCTGCAACCTTCGCGGTCTCGGTAGTGGCGGCCGACATCAACGGCGGTTGGTACAGCGGCCCACACATTACGGCAGACGAAGATGGTCTGTTGTACACGCTCCGAGGCCCGAACCTGGTCCGAATCGATGATCAGCAGGCAATGCTGGCTATGAGGCGCTAAGTCGGACGTAAGTAGCAGCAGATGCCGTTTTGACCCTCATAACGGCATCTGCTCTACCCAGTTGGGCTGGCGGTAAACAGTCCCGCCAGTACCGAGCATGCAGCACCCCTGGCCAGCGCTACCGGATCTGCGATGGCTGTATCAAACAATGGAGGCGGAGTATTCGCGTGGTCGTACTGAGTCAGGAAGGCGTGCTTGGTCTGCTCGGCAAACGTCCCCAGGTCGGCTTCAGGAGCGAAGCCCACCACAACCTGTTCGGGCCCAAGAACCTTGGCCGTGTTCGCCATACCGATCCCCAGGTGGAGGGCTGCGTCGGCAATCAGGCCGGAATCGACGTCGGGGTTTATCTCGCGGTCCTGGCCGCTTCGCTCCAGTTCCCGCTGCATACCCCAGAGGCTGCCCCGGGTTTCGAAACAGTCTTCCGCGCCGCAGTGGCACAGCCTGGCCGGCCCCGGACTGGTAATCGCCCGCGAGTGCGCGAAGCCGCCCGCGGAACCATTGAAGCCACGCTGGATACGGCCTTCAACCACGACGGCGGCACCAAGGCTGGTGCCTACGCTGAAGATGAGCATCTCGCGGCCTGCGAAAACATCGTCGAAGAGCAGCCCGCGCGTGTAGGCGTTGACGTAGCTGTCGATGATCACGGGGTGGTCCGCAGCTTCTTCGAGGAGCGCTTGAAAGGTGATGTCCGCCCAGCTCATTGCCCCGCTGTGCCGCACCAAGCCACTGGCTTGATCCACCACGCCGGACACGGCCGCCCCCACCCCAATGAGTCTGGACGCCTTGCCTCCGGCTGCAGCGTGCACAGCCCGTGCCACGGCTGCGGCGGCTTCGGTGGGTTCAGTCGACGCCAACGGCTCGCTATTCGTGGCAACCACGTCACCGCGCAAATCGACTACGACGGCGTGCGCTTCCGTGGCAGACACCCTCACGCCTGCGGCGAAAACGGCTTCCCGCCCGAGCTCCAGGAGGCGCGCCGGCCTGCCCCCCGTGCTGGGGGCAATCTCGGTTTCCACCAGCAGGCCAGACTGGATGAGCATGCCGGTGATTCCGGTGACGCTAGCAGCGCTCAACCCGGTTTGACCTGTGATGGTTGCCCGGGAAACGGGCGATTGGGTCCGCACGACGTCGAGCACCAGCGCCTCGTTGATCTCGCGGATCAGGGCCTTGCTGCCTGCGCGTGGCTTCATACCTGGTGGCTCCTGTTGTTGCGCCGCATGGGATCCCACCCATTCTGGCATTCGTAGCGCCGTTAGATTCACACTCTCCACCATACTTACTTTAGTCATTGACAAAAGATATTGAAACTGGCAATCTCGACCCATGAACATCAACAACGGCGTTGCATCAACACCATCGCCACGCACGCCAACCCGGCTGAGGATTCTCCTGAGCATCCCGGACGCGGAACGGGCGGCCTTCATCTCCCCCAAAACCCGGGCAGCACTGAACGAGCTCGGCGAGATCACAGAAATCGCCCCTGCCGAACTCCAGTCAGTGGATGCCTTCGCAGCCGCAGCGTCAGACAAGGATGCGTTCATCACCGCTTGGGGATTCCCGCATCTTGACGCCCAGCACCTCGCCCTGGCGCCGCAGCTCAAGTGCGTTGTCCACGCCGCGTCATCACTACACGCTCTGGTCAGCGACGCCTTCTGGGCCACCGGCATCCCCATCAGCCAGGCAGGAGCCGCAATGGCTCCCGCGGTCGCAGAGCTCTCGCTGACGTTCACGCTGAATCTGCTGCGACGCGTCCACCAGCTCGACCACAGCCTCCGCACTGGCGTCAATTGGGACGACGCCCGGAACGTCCCGCGGGCCCGCGAAATCGCTGGCGCTCGCATTGGCGTCGTGGGAGCATCACGCACCGGTCGCCGGTACATCGATGCCTGCCGGGCACTTGGCGCAGTTGTCCGTGTCTACGATCCGTATCTTCTTAGGGACGATCCGCTCTCGGCAAGCTCCACCACCCTCCACGAAGTGATGGCCACGAGCGATGTGGTAGCCGTCCATGCCCCGGCCACCAAGGAAACCGAAGGGCTCATCGGCGCCGCCGAACTCGCATGGCTCCCTGATGGTGCCGCGTTCGTGAACACAGCCCGCTCCACGATCGTGGACATGGACGCCCTCTACAAAGAGGTTCATTCAGGCCGGATCGATGCTGCGCTGGATGTCTTCGACGAAGAACCCCTGCCTGCCGACGACCCTTGGCGGTCGCTGCCGAACGTCCTCCTCACGCCCCACCTTGGTGGAGCCACCGTGGACTCCAGGCGAAGGGCCGGCGGAATCGTGGTGGACGAACTCCGCCGCTTCATCAGCGGCGATCCCATGGAACACGCCCTCACCCGGACCGACCTCGAACGGATGGGCTGAACATGCGCAACATCCTCCTGATCCACTGCCACGACCTCGGCCGCTTCCTGGGCACCTATGGAGTGGAAACCGTCTCCACCCCACACTTGGATGCCTTGGCCGATGAGTCAGCGCTCTTCGAGCAAGCCTTCGCAACTGCTCCCCACTGCAGTCCAGCCCGGGCTTCACTGTTCACCGGCACGTATCCACAGAACAACGGAGTCCTCGGACTCACGCACGAGCCCTTTGGCTGGGATCTGAACGAGCCGTCCCAGCACATTGCCTACAGGTTAAAATCGGCCGGCTATCAAACCGAGCTGGTTGGCGTGCACCACGAATCGCGGGTTCTGGCCGATGAGGTGGTGGCCAGCCGGCTTGGGTTTGACTACGCCCGTACGGGAGGCGCGCGGGACGTCGTCGTGAGTCGCGCAACTGACGCGCTGCGTCGCATGTCCTGCAGCGGCCGTCCCTTCTACCTGCAGGTGGGCTTCACCGAACCGCACCGCGTGCAGTCCGAACGCGACCGCCCGGGCGTGATGGGTTTCCTGGCCGACGGCGTGGAGCCGGACGTCTCCTTGGGACACACCGTTCCAGCCCACTTGGTGGACGACGACGGTGCGCGCGAGGAAATCGCGGAACTGCAGGGCGCCGTGAAGCACATGGATGAGGGCGTCGGCAGCATCCTGGCGGAACTCGATTCGCTCGGCCTGCGCGAGGAAACGCTGGTGGTTTTCACCACCGATCACGGCCTTGCGCTCCCCCTAGCCAAATGCACCCTGTACGACGCCGGACTCGGCGTCGCGTTGATGATTCGCCACCCCGGAAATGCGGCGTGGTCCGGGAAACGCTTGGCGGACATCGTCAGTCACGTAGACGTCCTGCCCACCTTGCTTGAGCTGGCTGGGCTGCCGCTTCCGGACGAACTCGCCGGGACAAGCCTCCGGCTTGCGGTCGAAGCAGACGAATCGCCACGCAGTCACTGTTTCAGCCAGCTGACCTACCACACGTACTACGACCCCAAACGGTCAGCGCGGACATCCACGCACAAGCTGATCGTCAACTTCTCCAACGCACCACGCGCCATGGATCCCACACAATCGTGGATCCACCGCAGCCTGCCGGCAGACCTGGGCGGGCCAACCATCGGCACCAGCCCGGCGGTGGAACTCTACGACCTCACCACTGACCCCGACGAACTGGACAACATCGCCGGAAATCCGGACCAGTCGGAGATCCTCCGGGACCTCTCCGCTGCTCTCTTCGACTGGATGCGGGAATGCGCCGATCCCCTCCTCACCGCCCCCGCAGCAGCCAGCCGCCACCAGCTCGCGCTCGACGCGATCCAAGAAGCCACCCTCACCCGAAAGTAGCCACCATGTTCACTCGAAAGATGCACCGCACCGCTCTGGCGACAGCCGCCGTCGTCGCCGCCGCCGCTTTGACGCTCACCGCATGCGGTTCCACCGGTTCCTCAACGTCCGACGGCGGCCAAGCCACCGGCAAGGTGACGCTCTGGATGTACCCCGTCATCAAGGACGAGACTGCCAGCAAGAAGTTCTGGCAGGACACCGAGGCCAGCTTTGAGAAGGCCAATCCCGGAATCGACCTGACCATCGAGCTCCAAACGTTCGACAAGCGGGACGCCCAAATCTCGGCGGCGCTGGCTGCAGGTTCGGGACCCGACGTCGTTCTCATTACCCCCGACCAGGCTGCCACCTACCGCAACGTCCGCGGTCTGTTGCCCGTGGACAAGGCCGTGGAGCAGGACAAGGACAGTTTCTATCCCGGCACGCTGGAGGCCGCGACGTTCGACGGCGAACTGTTCGGCGTTCCGCTGTTCCAGAACATCAACACCACCGCCTACAACACCAAGATCTTCGCGGATGCGGGGGTACCGCTGCCCAAGACCTGGGACGACCTCCGCAGCGCCGCGCCGGCATTGGCGAAGAAGGGCATCGCCGTGATGGATTACGCCGGCAGCCCCGAACAAACATTGAATCTGTCCTTCTATCCGTTGCTGTGGCAGGCAGGTGGCAAGGTGTTCACGGATGACGCCAAGGACATTGCGTTCAACTCGGAGGCCGGCGTCTCGGCACTGCAACTGCTGATCGATCTCAAGAAGCTCGGTGGACTTCCCGTGGATGCTGCCACGGACGGGCCCAAGGTTGAAGGTGCGCCGATCGCCACCGGAAAGGCGGCCATGCGAGCCACAACCTCGCTGCCGGAATTGAAGCAGATGCGGGCCGCGCTCGGTGCCGAAAATGTTGCCTTGGGCGCCCCGCTGAAAGGTATGGTCCAAGCCACCTACGGCAACCCCGGGCTGCTCGCACTAACCTCCATCAACAAGAAGGAAAACCGCGAAGCTGCCTACAAGGTAATGAGCTACCTGAGCTCGGCTGAGTCCCAGAAGGCCCTCAACGCCGCCGCCGGCAACCTGCCCACGCGTACAGATGCCGCCGCCCTCGGCACGGATGCCGATTCACTCGCCATGGCAGAGGCTTTGAAGTCCGCCAACCCCGGCGAACCGTCTCCTGTTGCACGCCAGGTCATGGGTACCCTCGCACCGAACATCCAAGCGGCCCTCCGTGGGGATGTCAGCGCCAAGGAAGCCCTTGACGCGGCTGCCAAAGAAGCCCGCGGCATCCTGCAGCGCTCGGCATCCTGAGTCCAGCCCAACCACCGATTGGTCACCCCATGTCTGTAAACACCCGCACCAGAAGCACACTGGCCGGCCGACATCCTGAGCCGACGGCGCCACCGCTCAAGCCGTTTGGGGCCAAGAAGGCCCGGAGCCGCGAGGCACTGGCCGGCATCCTCTTCGTCCTGCCCACCCTGGTCATTTTCGGCCTCTTCAAGTTCCTCCCCATCTTCGGGGCAGGCGCCATGAGCCTGACCGAGTACAGCCTCAACGGCGACTTCGAATTCCTGGGAGCAGAAAACTACACACGCTTGGCTGCTGATCCCAACTTCTGGCAAAGCCTCAAGGTGACGTTCCTGTACGTGGTGATCTTTGTGCCGTTCATCATCGGCGTCTCACTCGCCGGGGCCGTGCTCCTGGACAAACTTGTCAGGTTCACCGGCACTTTCCGGGCCTTGCTGTTCATTCCGTACCTCAGTTCGTTCGTCATGGCGGGCATCATCTGGACGTGGATCTTCTCCACTGACGGTCCGCTGAATGCTGCACTGGGCGGCCTGGGCATGAGCCTCGTCCCTTTCACGTCCGGACCCCAACTGCTGGTCCTGTTGTCCCTGGCCGTGGTCTCCGTGTGGAAGGGCTTCGGCTACTCCATGCTGATTTTCCTGGCCGGACTCAAAGCCCAGCCCGCTGAAGTGCACGAGGCTGCGCGCATTGATGGGGCCGGCGCCTGGAAATCTTTCTGGTACGTCACGCTCCCGCTACTGAAGCCCGTGGTGTTCTTCGTCCTGGTCATCGAGACAATCGTTGGATTCCAGGTCTTCGACACCATCTACGTGATGACCGGAGGCGGACCCGCCCGGGCCAGCCACAGCCTCATCTACTTCCTGTTCGATGAAGGCTTCAAGTTCTTCGACTTCGGCTATGCATCGGCCATCGGCGTGGTGCTGTTCGTCATTGTGCTCATCCTGTCGCTCATCCAGCAGCGCTTCTTCGAAGGTAAGGACTCCAAGTGACTGCCACTCTGCCTGCTCCCGCCAATGGCCGGCGCCCCGCCCGGCGTCCTGCTCAGGGCCCCGCCCGGCGGAGTACCCGGCGCAACATTGAAAAACGCCGCCAGCGCACCCTGACCTGGGTGCTGGCAGTGATCTCGCTCTTCACTGTTGCACCCCTCATTGCCGTGGCCGTCCTTGCGCTCTCGCCCACGGACGCCCCGACGCTTCCCTATGCGCTGCCGTCGTCGCTGACCTTGGACAACATCGTGCGCATCTTCAACGTGGGCGAATTCCCGCTCTGGCTCTGGAACTCGTTCCTGTACTCGGCGGTGTCCGTTGTCGTGGTGCTGCTGACCGCCTCCATGGCCGCCTATGCCCTGGCCCGCAAGAGGTTCCCTGGACGGAACGCCCTGCTGTGGGCCATCATCGCCACCATGATGGTGCCAGTCCAGGCCACCTTGATTCCCACGTTCATCCTCATCTCCAAGATGGGCGGCGTGAACACCCTCTGGGGCCTGATCCTGCCTACATTGGCCAACGCCCAGGCGATCTTCCTCATCCGCCAGTTCGTCAGGGACATGCCGGAGGAACTCTTCGACGCCGCCCGAATTGACGGCGCCGGCGAATGGCGGACCTTCTGGCAGATCGTGCTCCCGTTGATCAGGCCCGTCCTGGCTACTCTGGCGATCTTCGTCTTCCTGTGGCATTGGAACGACCTCCTCTGGCCCCTGGTTGTGGGACAGTCGGACGCCGCCCGGACGTTGACCGTGGGCTTGGCAACCCTCAACACCGAAACGGCCTCCACGTCCAACGTCATGGCCGCAACACTGGTCAGTTTCATTCCGTGCCTGGTGATCTTCGCCCTCCTGCAGAAGCACATCGTCGCCAGCATCACGCACAGCGGGGTGAAGGGATGACTTCCGGTACGCCCATCCGTTTTGGCCTCATCGGTGTCGACTCCCCGCACGCGCCGTCGTTTACACGGCTCTTCGGCGATGGTTTCGACGGCGTGGTCCCCGGCGGTACGGTGACGCACGCGTGGAAGGGGGAATCGGCGTCGGACTTTCCGTTGAGCCGCGACCGCATCGACAGTTTCGCGGACGAGGTGAGTGGCCTCGACGTCATCATGTGCGATTCGCCGGAAGCCGTGGCTGAGGCCTGCGATGCCCTGCTGATCGTGTCCTCCGATGCACGGACGCATCCGCGCTACTTTGAGCGCGTGGTGAGATTCGGCAAGCCGATCTACGTGGACACGCGCTTCGCGCCGACTCTCGCTGAGGCCCGGACCATGCTCGCCCGGGCGCAGGCCTCCGGCGCTCTGGTCCTGGCGGGGTCTCCCAAACGATTCACACCTGAATTCCAGGCGGCTCTGCCCGGAGGGCCCTGTCAGTCTGTTTCCTTGGACGGTCCCCTGCCTACCCAGCCCGGTCACCCCGGCCTGTCTTGGTATGGCGTGCACCTGGTGGACCTCGCAGTGGCCGCACTCGGCACCGGTCCAGAGGCAGTAACGGTCGACGCCGGGGGGCCTGGTTCTCCGGACAACGCCACCACGGTGACGGTCCGGTGGGGTGACGGTCGCGTGGTCGCTTTGACGGGCGGCGGAGAGTGGAGTCCGTTCACTAAGGGGCGTATCGAATCCGATGAAGGCGCTGCCCATTTCTCGATTGAGGCAGGACCATCCATGCTGGTGGGCCTCTTGGAGGGAATCGTATGCTCCATCCGCAGCGGAACACCGAATGTGCCCTTGCGGGAGATCCTCAGCATCGTGGCAGTTGTGGAAGCCGCCAACAAAAGCCTCGAAACCGGAGTTCCCGTGTCAGTAGGAAGCAACTCATGAGCCAAACGACAATCCTCGCCCTAAGCGGCACGGTGAGGATCGGCGTCGATATCGGTGGGACAAAGATTGAGGCCGTCGCCATCGATCCGGACTGCAATGTCCTCAATACCGTGCGGCGTCCCACTGGAATTGGGAACGAAGCCCTGCTCAGCTCCCTCTTCGGCGTCCTCGAAGAGTTGCGTGGCGCGGAAAGCCTGGCGGACTGCACCCTGTCCGGGCTGGGGATCGGGATTCCGGGAACCGTGGATACGGCGACCGGGTATGTAGCGAATGCCGTGAACGTTGGGGTTGCCGGGTTGGAGCTCGGCGGCTTGGTGGAAGCTGAACTTGGGCTGCCTGTCACGGTCGAGAACGACGTCAATGCCGCCGCTGTCGGCGCCCACCACTTGCTGGCCGACAGCGCCGCATCCGGGTCAAGCGCCTACCTGAACCTGGGCACCGGCTTGGCCGCGGGCTACGTGAACAACGGCGTTTTGGTCCGGGGCGCTTCCGGGGCGGCTGGCGAAATAGGGCACCTCCCCCTCGGCGTCCACGGCGAGGAATGCCCGTGTGGTCAGCGGGGTTGCCTTGAGCTCATCGCCTCGGGATCGGGCATCGCCCGCCAGTGGACTGGCGAAGGCCAGTGGCCCGCCGTCGCACTTTTTGAAGCAGCACTCGACGGCAACCCCCGCGCCCAAACTGTCCAGCATCGGTTCTTCCAAGGTGCCGCGACGGCGGTCCGTATTATCGGACTGGCTTACGATCCGGCCTCCATCTACATCGGAGGCGGCTTGAACGCGCTGGGACAACCGCTGCTCAGCGGCATCCGCCATGAGCTGGCCTGCTTCGGCGCAACGTCACCATTCCTGGCCGGCCTGGCCTTGGGTCACCGGGTGCGCTTGGTCCCGCCCGGGCTCCCCATCGGATCAGTGGGCGCGGCGATTCTCGCTACCGCCTGACAATTCTCCCCCGGCTTCATATCCGCGCGAGCCGCAACCGACAAAAGGAAACACATGGCAGAAGTAATCATCGTCCGCGACCAAACCGAGGCCGGAAGCGTGGCTGCTTCGATCTTCGCGCAGCAGATCATCGCAAACCCCGCCACCGTGTTGGGGCTCGCCACCGGTTCAACTCCGCTGTCCACCTATGCGGAACTGGCCAAGGTGGTCCGCCTCGATCGGATCGACGTTTCGGACGTGCGCGGGTTCGCCCTGGACGAGTACCTCGGCGTCCCTCCGCAGCACCCGGAAAGCTACCGCTCCGTCATCACCCGCGAAATCGTGGAGCCGATGGGACTAAACCCGAATCATGTGTTCACGCCGCGAGGCACTGGCCCTGATATCACCCAGGCTGGAGCGGAGTACGAAGCCATGATCGTGGCGGCCGGCGGCGTGGACATCCAAATCCTTGGCATCGGTTCCAACGGCCATGTGGGGTTCAACGAGCCCGGGTCCTCGTTGGCATCCTCCACACGCATCAAGGCGCTGGCCGAACAAACGCGGAGGGACAATGCCCGGTTCTTCGGCTCACCCGAAGAGGTCCCGACGCACTGCATCACCCAAGGCCTGGGAACCATCCTCCGGGCGCGGCACCTGGTGCTCCTGGCCTTCGGAGCGAACAAAACACAGGCCGTTACTGCCGCACTTGAAGGGCCGGTGTCCTCGGCAGTTCCGGGCTCGGTCATTCAACAGCACCCGCGCGCCACTGTGATCATCGACGAAGCGGCTGCGCAGGGGCTGGAGCACGCCGAGTATTACCGGCACGCGAGGCGATCGGCTCAGGAACTGCAGGCAGCAGGTTTTTAGTGGGGCGCGCTCCTTCTGCTCGCCATCATCGCCCTGAGCGTGGTGCGGGGACAGGCGCAGCGCGTACCGCTGTCGAACGCTTGCGCCGCAGCACTGTGGTTCACGGACTAATTTGCGAGCGTCTCCTGGCAGGCGTTTCGCTGTTCCTCGACTGGTTCTACCCATTCAAGGGCCGCGACGAGGTGCCCTTCGTTGGGCAATGCCTGTTGCTCGGCCGCTGGGAGTTTGTCGTATGTATAGGCCGCGACGGCCATGGGTGAGGTTGAGCGCCCGAGGCTGTACCTTACGCTGCGGTCGTTCTTGGTGCCGCAGATCAAGATGCCAATCGTTTCGTTGTGATGTTCACGGCGAAGCATGTCATCGACAAGGGCAACGTAGAAGTTCAGTTTGCCGGCGTACTCGGGCTGGAACTTTCCTGTCTTGAGCTCGATGACCACATACCGGTTCTGGTCCATGTGGAAGAACAGCATGTCGATGTAGTAGTCGTCGCCGTCGACATCGAAGTGGACCTGCCGGCCAACGAACGAAAATCCGGGTCCTAGTTCCCGCAGGGTTTCGGTGATTCGGCTGGTCAGGGCCAGTTCCAAGTCCCGTTCGGCGACTTCCCCCGAAAGGCCGAGAAACTCGAAGCTGTAGGGGTCCTTGGCGACCTGCTGGGCCAGCTCAGAATCCAGTCCAACAAGCCGTTGGACAAAGTTCGACGGCGCCGCGCCGGTCCGTTCGAGGGTCCTGTTCATGATCATGTTCAGGAGGACGTTGCGCGACCATCCGTGTTCAACTGCGGCGCCGGCGTACCAATCTCTATGCTGTCGAGTGTCTGCCTTGTCCAGAAGAACGGTGACATGCCCCCACGGCAATTGTGCAACAGCCTGTTCTCGGTACCGGTTTGGCTCGGAGCCTTGGGATTATGCGTCCGGGACGTGCGCAAGTGGTCTGGCGATCGATGAACGATTTCGGATTGGCGGTAGCTTAAGTCGGTTATGGCTTTTTCGAGCCGTCGCGGTGTTCCGTCGTTTGTCCAAGGTCGAGCATTTCCAGCACGTCGCGGAGGGATTCCAAGAGGTCCCAGTAGTGGGCCGCGTAGAAGATTTCTGTCATCTCCTCCGGGCGCGCTGCATCGAGCTCTGCAAGAACCTGGGCGGCATCGTTTACTTTGATGAGGTTTTCATCGGTGAGGATGAAGCGGTGTTCAGGCTTGGTCATGGCGCGCTCCGTTGAGTTGTTTGAAAAGGTCGCTGTTGACTCTCCTGACGGCCTCAAGTTGTTCGTCGCGTTCATTGAGCGAGGCTTCGAGTTCACGTATCCGTTCCTGGAGCGCCGTCATCTCCGATTCGTCGGTCGTGTTGCTTGTGAGAGTGGTGTCTATTCCGACGTTCGCTTCCGCCTGGTAACCGAGGACGGTTGATAGTTTTCGTTCGAGTTTGCGGATCTGTTCGCGGAGTCGCCGGTTGGTTGCCAAGCTGTTGGCGAGGTCTGACTTGAGGGAGAGCGTTGTCGTGCTGGCTTCACGAGCATTTTCCTGGTCGCGCCCGATGATGGTGCGTTCCGTGGCCAGTCGGTAAAACGTCAGAGGTCCGCTTCCAAATACTGTCTGACAGAGGTCGCAGTCCTGCTTTTCGTGGCGGTAGAGAAAGGTTTCCGAGACGCCTGCAGCTCGTGCGATGCCCGCGGCCGAGGTTGACTCAGCACGTGCCACGGATCGTTCGATCGTTGTTCGGACGCTCTGGTGTTTGGTGGAGCTTGTCGCGCGGCGAGTCGCGCGCATCGCGGCCGTTCTCGTGTTCACCGGACGGTAGCTCCTGCAGCCCGTCCAGCTCGCAGGGCATTGGCTTCCGGCCCGGCGGGCGCGAAGTCCGGGTCGCTGACGCGAACGGTCTTGGAAAGGGTTAGTGGCACTGCCTTGCCCATGGAACCTCGGCTCCTTCGCAGTTGGGAGATATAGCCATCGATTTCCTCGCGTTCGGCGGGCATAAGGGTCGCAAGGGATTCTTCGCATCGTCGGATGAGATCGCGCACTCGTTCGATTTCTTCTGGCCGCGGCGTCGCAGACTCGACTGCCCATGACTCGAGGATTCCGGTTTCGGTGTTGAGCCGTTCGCGGCTGACGAGTAATTGCGTGAGGTATTCGCGGAGGTCCGGGAGGTATGAGGGATCCGTTCGGAAATGGGAGCACCCTAGACATCGCATCCGATAAGGGCAGCTGTGTCCGCCGGACTGAACGTTGGCCGGCTCAACGCACTGGCCAAAGGGAACGGCGGTAGCACCGATGATGGCCCGGTTGGATTCCTCACGGCTTCCTGCCGCGGTGCCGGCCTCCACGAACTGACCGAGGTTGTCCACACGCAAGCGGGCCAGGCGGGAGACCGCTTCGTGACGTCGCGCGCTGGTGATCCGGTAGTAGATCTGCGTCGTTCTTGGGTTCGCGTGGCCCATGAGGTCTTGAAGCACCTCGAGCGGCGTTCCAGCGTCGGCGTGGTTTTGGGCCCAGCTATGGCGGAAGGCATAAAGATAGATCCGATTCTTCGGGAAGGCGCGTGCTCGACCTGGCTGTGCGGGCTGGTCAGGTTTGGCCCTGCCGTCCTGATCAGTTCCCGGCGCCAGCAGTTCCGGCAACCGGTCCAGCCACTTCCTTAGGATTACTCCGAGTTGGTTCGCGTTGATCGGAGTCCGTCCGTCCGGATTGTTATGAATCGAGGGAAATAGCGGGAGCTGATCCTGGATGGTTTGAGGGAATGTTTGCCGCACCCAGTTCTGCTGCTCAGATATGGCGGATGCAGTCAGAGCGTCGATCGGCAGTCGATACCCGATAATTCCGACCTTGGGCATGTCGTGAATGAGTACGGCATGTTGGCCGTGTCCCCCTGTGCTGTCGTGGTGCAGGTTGTAGTTCAAGCAATTGGAGGCCCTTAGGCTCAGCAGTTCGCCGGGTCGCCGACCAGTTCCAAGTCCGATCCTGACGTAGTTGACCGCGGTAGGCCCACCGACGGAGGCCAGCTGTTTCAGCGAACTGTCCGAAAGCAATTGACGCACGACCGTATGCGGGAGAGCATGGCTCGCCCGGTCTGGGGAGTCCGGCCGCGCTCTTGGCAGATCGGACTTTCTGAGGGCGAACTCAGGTGGCAATGACACCGGGAACCCGCGAACCTGACGTATGGACCCGGAGTGGACTTCATCGAGCACCATCGAGACCAACCGGGTGATTCGCGCCGCGCCCTTATCAGAGATCGTGCCCGCTTTCCGGAGCCGTCCGACGCGTATGACGAAGGCGCTGATGTCGGCGCGTTTCAACCTGAGGCAGTCATCGCCCCTGTCCGAGCGGTCCCGCAGAGACGAAGACAGCAGGGCCAGCCCCATGACGACATCGTCCATGTAGCTGCCGCTGAGCTGTCGGAGCGAGCCTCTAAAGACCCATTCCCGGGCGATGGCTCCCAGCCATGGTTGGCTGATGTGTGTAGCGCCCAATCCGTTGGAGTCACGCCGGCCGGCGAATCTGGCCCACGTAGGGACCTTGTAACCCAGCGGCCTCAGATCCCACCTGTCGTGATCCCACTGGCGAAGGAGCGACGCGGCAAAACTGTCGTCAATGTCTCGGTCGTCCGCCCGGACCAGGTGAAGCGCCATCATTGGCTCTCTGCCAGGTTGGCGGCCACGCGTTCCACGGCTGCGCGTTTAGCCTTGTTAGAAACATGAATGTAGGGCTCCGCTGACCGTATGCTGCTCCAGCCCAGCAGTACCTGCAGTTCATCACGGCTTGTGCCGTGGGCAAGATGAGCCGAAGCCGTGAAATGCCGGAGCATGTGGGGATGAATGTGCCTCATTCCGGCTCGCGCTGATGCTCGCTCGAAAAGTTTATTGGCGTTGCGGGCCGTGATCGCTCTCCCGCGGGTGTCGCCAGCGAGGGCCACGACGAGCATGTCGTTGCTATCGGCTTCCCGGCAAGTCTGACGCTCAGCCGCGAAGTCGTCATAAAGCGGAAGCAGTCCCACCGGGACCGGCACGGAGAAGTCGAACCGACTCTTGGACCAGGCACCGTTCGGATTGGACCGCCGCACCACGTGAAGGTGCTCTCCGGGAATCCGGCAAAGCACGTTCGTGGCGGGATCGGCCAAGCCCAAAAATGAGGCGTCCGGAACCAAATGCACGTCTTGACGCCTCAACCCCAAGAACTGTCCTATGCGCAACCCCGTAACGGCAAGTGCAAGGACCATAAACCGGTCCCGGGCGGTCGACATCTGCCGCATTAGCGAGATTACTTCGGTGGCAGCTGCGGCATCGGGAGATTCCGTCCGCCGCGGCTCGCGACGCCGGTGCCGCACTCTCGGACTGACCCAGCGCCGGGCTTCCGGGTCGGCGGCTTCAAAGAGATGACCCAGCACGACTGTGGGAATTTCATGTTCGGCTATCGCCCACCGATAAAACTCCCGCACGGCAACCAGAATGCGATTGATCCTTGACGCCGCACGGGGCTGCTGCCCGCAACGCTGGACGGGTGTCGTGGCAAGAAACGCTACGAACAGGTGCAAATCCGCTGCCGCCTCTACTTCGGTCCGCCGGGTCCGTTCAGCCCAGCCTAAAAATAGAGAAATCGAACTCGCGTACTGAGCACTTGTGGACTCGGAATGTGCGCCTGAGAAGAACCGAGACTCCAGCCATAGGCTCGCCAGCTCGTGCTGCTCGTAGTCCTCATCTACAACGCAGTAGTAGCAACCCATGCCTGGTGTCCTGATGGCCTGACGGCGGAAAGGCATAAACCCACGGTATGTGACGAATGCCAGAGGTTCCGGGAACGACTGCCGCATGTCCTTTATCGGCGCAACAAGCCAGCACTTGCCAGTGATTCTGCGGTACCGAGAACGGCTTGTTGCACAATTGGGTCCGGCCATGCGGCCGCAAAGGCTCGCATGTAAAAGAGGTTCCGTCGCGACAGGCCCTTCATCTCCGGGAACTCTGCCCGGAGATCTTCAGCCAGGCGCCCCATGACGCCGCTCCCCCATTGCTCGACCTGCTGGCGCTCCAACACAGTCTTCCCGATCGACCAATACAACTCGATCAGCTGTGTGTTGACGGTTCGAAGGGCGGTCTGACGCGCGGCCCGGACCCGTTCCTTAAGCGCGGCCAAAAGATCGGTGTAGCCTGCGGGCAGGCCCAGGGCGCGCGAATCAGTCATGCACGCAACCCTATTGGTCTCCACTGACATTCAGCCCCAGAGCAACCCACCTACTCCTCATCCTCCCCCGTCACCGTCGATTCGCGGATGATCAGCTTCGGGGCCAGGCTCACACGCCGGAGCGCAGGCGACAGTGAGGGCCCGGTCTTGCCAGCGAGGCGTTCCATGCACATGGTTACGGCCGCATGCCCGACGTCGCGTTTGGGCGGTGCAATGGACGTCAGCGGAACAGGCGCGAGCTCCGCTACTTCGTCGTCATAGGCCACAATTGCCAGGTCCTCCGGGATGTCCATGCCGGCTTCCTCGGCGAGGTTTATCAGCGTGATGGCTTCTTCGTCAGGAAGCACCAGGGCAGCGTGCGTGCCGGTTCGGCGGCACTCGTCCAGGAACTGACCAAACTCTTCCTGGTTGTTGCCCGCGCCCATGGATCGAACATATTCAAGGACGGGCGCGTCGGTCTCCAGGCCCAGTTTCGCCACCATGCGTGTGTGACTTTCAATGAGCCAGGGCGCCGTGGGACTCGTTGCAATGGCCAGGCCGATCCTCCGGTGACCCAGGGAAGCAAGATGCTCGATGGCAAGCTCAGCACCATAGCTGTGATCGGACATTACGGACTCGAACACCCGGCTTGAACGTTCCACGAGTACCACCGGGACCCGTAACCCGGACAACAGCTCAAACGTCGGTGAACCGGTTTCAAGTGGCTCGGCAGTCGCGAGCAGTATCCCGTCCACGGAGTTTGCCACCATGCGTTGAAGTTGCCGGTATTCGTCTTCAGCAGAGTAGTTGCTAACCCCAAGAATGAGCCGCGCATTCAACGCCCGGGCTGCAGCTTCAGCGCCACGAATGACATCGGGGAAGTAGTAGCCGGTGGTCGGAACGATGAGGCCCAGGGTTGCGAGCGGCTGGCGGGGGCGCCGGTGAACAGTGTCACCGGGCCGCTCCACCACCATCCGGACCGCTCCGCCATGGACACGCCGCAACAAACCTTGGGCAGCGAGGTGCGTCAGATCGCGACGAATGGTCATGGTGGATTGGCCGCTCTTCTCGGCGAACTCGTTGACGGTCAAGGTCCCGCGCAGCTCCAATTCACGGAGTATCTTCTCGTGGCGTTCCCCGCTGAGCATGCCAATCCTCTTCCGGAATCCCAATGTTCAAACAAGCATAAATGACCGAATACAAACAACGTTGTGGGCAACTACTGCTGCGGCTGATCGTCAATCCGCACCAGGTTCCGGCCGCGCATCGTATAGAGATAACCATCCTCGTCGTTGGTGATGTGCGAGCCGCTGTACCAGCCGCCGTCGATGTCGGCCACCACTGTGACCAGCTCGAAAGTCTTGGAATCAAAGCGGAAGACGTTGGTATCGGACACACCGTAAACCGCGCCGCGATTGGTCACCAACGCAGCAAAGCCGGTGCAAACGGAGCTAATGTCCGACTGGTGCACAACAGTGCGTGTCCGCAGGTCAATAACGAAAACGCGCCCCGTCCGCACGATCCCATAAAGGAAGGGACCCTGCACGGCAAGGGCCGAGACGCCAGCGCCGAGTCCCGGATCGATCCGCCACAGTTCCTTGCCCCTTACCGGGTCGAATGCCACGACTGTCCCGGGCCCCTCCGTACCGGGGCGTCCGCCGCCAAGGTAAGCAACGCCGTCGTGCGCTGTTACCGCGCGGACCAGCTGGACGGCGTCTACGGGGTTAAGGAAGAACCCGGTTTTTCCGGTGCGCGGATCGTACGTCCACAGCGAACCGTCGCCCTCAGTGTCCGCCTGCGCGCACACCAGCACGAGCTTGTTGACCTCATCCCAGTGAACGTCCAGCGGGCGGTTTTGCTCGGAGGAGAACTTGGCCACCTGACTGATGGGCTTGCCGCTGCGGGGGTCGTAGCTCCAAATGCCTTGGGAGCTGTACTGGCCAGTGTAGAGAACGTTATCCACCACCACAGCGTCTTTCGCTTCGCCGGGAACGGCCATGTTGGTGACTTGGCCGTTCTTTAGCGACCGGCGCGAGATAACGCCGTTGCCGCCGACGTAGACCAGGCCGCCTCCGGCCGCCAGGCCCATGGCTTCCTGCGCGTCCGACGGCGCCCCTGCCTCGCCGAGGTCGGTGGTCTTGGCCGTTCCGGAAAGGGGGTCGATTTCCGCGACGAAACCGAACGCGGAGGTGACCAGGAGTTTGCCGTTCAGGGCGTCGACGCCCCAGATTTCCCCGAGGGACGGCCCGTTAAACGGCACCGCC
Organism: Arthrobacter sp. 21a14; assembly: GCA_050627125.1. Taxonomy (GTDB): domain Bacteria; phylum Actinomycetota; class Actinomycetes; order Actinomycetales; family Micrococcaceae; genus Arthrobacter. The sequence continues at coordinate 5,286,961 of CP192487.1, forward strand.
GCAATGGAATTGGACGCCAAAGAATAGGCCAGCAGGCCGGTTTCGTTGGCGAAATAGACCTTGTCCCCCATCGCGGCAAAGTTCTTGGCTGTCTTTCCGACTGACGCGGCGATTAGGTACGACGACGGGTTAGCCACGCTCATGGCGGCGATCTTGGAGGTGGAAGTGGACGCCGCGGAGCTCACCATCAGCTTGTCTTCAAAGATCGCGAGGTCCCGGATGCTGGGGTCTGCAGCCATCTCGGCCGGCGTGACATTGGTGAAGGTTTTGGTGGCATGGCTGTACGCGTAAAGGCAGGCGCGGCTGGCGCTGCCTCCGCCGCCCAGGGTGCTGCCGGCACCGAAGAAGATGGTCGAATCCGTCGCCGCGACTGCGCGGGCCAACGTGGCCCCGCCGTCCGGAACGCCCAGGTTGGTGACCAGCCCGGTGGCGGGATCGTATTCCCACAATGCCGGTGCCGCGCCGCTGCCGCCGCCAACCGCGTAGAGGCGGCCGTTGGGTGCCACGCTCATGTCACGAACGTCGCGATCCCCAATGCGGCCGATCGCCGTTGCCTTCGCGCCCAGGCTCGACAGGTCCCAGCGGAACAGGTTCGGCTTGGTGCCCGGGGTGTTCTGCAGCACGCCGGCGTACAGGTATCTGCCGGACGCGTCGGCGGCCAGGGTTTGGATGGAATAGCCGTTCTCAAGCTCGGTCACGCCGGTGACTTTGCCGGTAGGGACGTGGAACGCCACGATGCGTACGGGGTTCAGGTTCCGCGAACCGATGTAGAGGGTGTCGCCCACCAGCAGCCCGCTCATCAACGAGAACTGTACGACGCCGGGGCCCAGGTCCAGGACTTCGGTTGCCCTTGGTTTGGACGCCAGTGAGGTTGCGGCCGACGCCGGGTGTCCGGCTGCCATTCCGAAGGCGGCCACGAGCGAGGCTACTCCGCCGGCCTGCAGCACGAGTCTCCTGCTGATATTCGAGTTCTCCATGGGAATCCCTGTTCTTAGGTAGTAGCTGTTCCGGGTGGTGCTCAATGAGGGGTATCCAGAACTAATAGCAGCGCCAAACGAACAGCGTCCAGCTTTTCTGTTCGTTCAAACAGAAGTCCCTCATCGAACGACGCGAACTTTCTTTTGCATCCCGCGTTTGACAGTCCGGAGCCGGTGTTTGAATTTGTTTGAAATGTTGAAGATGTTCGAACTTGCGGATTACATGGGTTCATCGCCGTGTGGCCCCAACCACATGCCTCCCTTCGCATCGCAAGTCTTCAAAGGAGAACACCATGAAGCGTCGTCACCTATTTGCAGGGGTTGCCGGCTTGGCCGCCAGCACCCTCCTGCTCGCAGCCTGCGGAACCGGCCCCGGCCCCGCCGCGGCCCCAACTCCCACCGAGGAGCCATCAGGCAGCATCACCTTCTGGTCCTCATTGGCCGGAATGGACAAAGTGGCCGCAGCGTTCAACGCCAGCCAGGACAAGATCAAGGTCAGCTTCGAAACCATCCCCAACGGCGCGAACGGCGGCTACGCAAAGCTGTCCACAGCGATCACGGCCGGCAACGGCCCGGACGTAGCAACCATCGAGTATCCCCAGTTGCCGCAGTTCGTCAGCAACAGCCAGGTGATTCCACTCGATGGCCTGATCAACAAGGCCGAAACGGTGGACAAGCTCTCGGACGAGACCAGGGCCCTGGTCCAGTTCGGTGACAAGACCTACGCACTTCCGTACGACGCAGCCCCCATGCTCATGTGGTACCGCAAGGACATGCTGGCGAAGGCCGGCGTCGAGGTCCCCAAAACCTGGGACGAATTCGAACAGGCGGGCAAGAAGCTCAAGGCCGTAGCGCCTGACTCATACCTCGCCAGCTTCAACCCCAACGAGGTAGCTGCGAGCGCCGGGCTGGCTTGGCAGGCGGGCGCCAAGTGGTTCGGCACCGAAGGCGACAGCTGGAAGGTGGGCGTCAACGATGAAGCAACTCAGAAGGTGGCCACTTACTGGCAGAAACTGATCGACCAGAAGATCGTCAAGGTCACCCAGGCTTACAGCGACGAGTGGAGCCTGGACCTGGCCAACAGCACAGTGGTTGGCGTGGTTGGTGCGAACTGGAGTGCCACGGGAATCCAGAAGCGCACCGAAGCCAGCGGCCAGAAAGGCCAGTGGATCGCTGCCGAACTTCCCAACTGGGGCAACGAATCCGGCTCGTTCTACGGCGGATCCAGCTTCAACGTGACCAAGAGCAGCAAGAACCCTGCTGCCGCCGCAAAGTTTGTCGAATTCCTCACCACCAACCAGGAAGCCATCAAGGCCCGCGGGAACACCGGTTCGGCGTTCCTTGCCTTCCCTGGCCTGACGCCCACCGCCCAGAAGGCCTACGACGCCAGCTACTTCGGGAACGACATTTACGAGGTCTTCAACAAGGCGTATGGCACCATCACGCCGGGCTGGCAGTGGGGACCCAATTGGGATATCACCAACACCGCCCTCAAGGACGCTTACGGAAAGCTGACCACCGGCGGCACCATCCATGACGCCGTCGATACCGCCCAGGACGCTACCGTTGCCAGCCTGAAGCAGGCCGGCCTGTCCGTCAAAGAGTAGCTAGTAGCCACCAAGCGGGGGCCTCTTCGGAGGCCCCCTGCAAGCTAGGAGAATCCCATGGCCACCCAGGCCCTCACCACCACAGTGCGCCGCCAAGGCCGCGCACTGGCGGGAACCGGCGGACGGACTGCCGCGCTGTTCCTGGTCCCCTTTTTCGCAGTCTTCGCGCTAGCCATGATCGCTCCGGTTGTTTACTCGCTGGTGCTTAGCTTCCATTCGCAGCAGAAGTCCGGCCTGGGTTTCGGCGAGGCCAAGACAATGTTCGTCGGGCTCGAGAACTATGTGCAGGTCTTCCAGTCCGAGACGTTCGTGGAAGGCATCGCCCGGCTTGGGTTGTACTGCCTGATCTACATTCCCTGCATGGTGGGCGGCGCAGTGGTCTTTGCCCTTCTATTGGATGCATCTGTAGCCAAAGCCCGGAAATTGTTCCAGTTGCTCGTTTTCCTGCCCCACGCAGTCCCGGGCGTCATCGCCGCACTCATCTGGGCATACCTCTATACTCCGGGCATCAGCCCCCTGGTCCAGGCGATCCAGGGCGGCGGTATCCAGATCAACTTCCTTGATGCGCACATGGTGCTGCCGTCCATCGTGAACATCGGCGTGTGGGAGTGGACCGGCTACAACGTGATCATCCTGTTCACAGCTTTGCAGGCAGTCCCGCGGGAAATCCTGGAAGCCGCCCGTGTGGACGGCGCTGGTGAGATCCGGGCGGCCGTGAGCATCAAGTTCCCGCTCATCCTGCCGGCGCTGAGCGTCATCATGCTCTTCACCATTATTGGCACCCTGCAGTTGTTCACGGAGCCGTCCATCATCTCCAAGGCAACAGCGTCCGTCACCAGCACCTGGGTTCCCAACTTGTGGGCCTATGACGCGGCCTTCATCCGGCACAACCTCAACCAGGCAGCGGCTGCGTCCATCATCATTGCCGGCCTCGCAGCCATCTTGTCCCTGGCGGTCACCCGCCTTAGCTCCAGGATGAACAAATCATGAGCACCTCAACACTTTCCCGCCCGCGCAGCACGGCTCCTTCGAAGCAAGCTCCCCGCCGCACGCGTTTCAACCGCGGCAGTTCCAACCGCGGCGGCGGATTCGCCAGCAAACTCACGGTCAACGGGCTCCTCATCATTGGCTCCGCCTACATGGTGGTCCCGGTCCTGTGGCTGGTTTTCGCTTCTACCAAGAACGCTGCAGATTTGTATGGCACCAGTGCCTACGCGTTGGGGAACTTCTCCCTCTTGGATAACATCGCGGCCGTGGCAAACCAAGACGGCGGGCTCTTCTTCCGCTGGCTGGGCAACTCTGTGATGTATGCCGGGGTTGGCGCCGTCCTTGGGAGCCTGATTTCGGTCATGGCCGGGTACGCGTTCGACAAGTTCCACTTCCGTTGGAAGGACTCACTTTTCGGGTTCGTGTTGGTGGGCGTGCTCATTCCCAACACGGCAACGGTTCTGCCGATGTACCTTCTGGCCTCGCTGGTGGGCATGACCAACACCGTCTGGGCTGTCTTGATTCCAGTGCTGTGCAACCCGTTCGGCGTATATCTGGCCCGGGTCTACTCCGCGAGCTATGTTCCCGCTGAAACCCTGGAAGCAGCACGCATGGACGGCGCCGGTCCGGTCCGTTCCTTCTTCTCCCTCGGCTTGCCCATGATGATGCCTGGCTACATCACGATCGCCTTGTTCCAATTCGTCGGTGTGTGGAACAACTTCATGCTCCCGCTGGTGATGCTTCAGGACCAGCAACTCCTCCCGGTCAGTGTGGGTATTTCCATCTGGCAGGGATATTCCGTTCCGCAGCCGGAGTTCACCCCTATGGTCATCACGGGATCGCTGCTATCCATCCTTCCGCTGCTGGTTGCCTTCATCATGCTCCAGCGTTTCTGGAAGTCCGGCCTCACCGCAGGGAGCGTCAAATGACCACCAGCAAACTGAACGTCGCCCTGGCGATGGGCCCCGGCGTCGTATCCCGGGTCTTTCCCGCACGACGACTCGAGTCCTTGGCGCCCGAACTGCAGTTGTTGAGCCCGGAGCCAATGGAGGACTTCACATCTCCACGTTCCCTGAAACTCCTGGCCGTGACGGACATCCTCATTACCGGCTGGGGCTGCCCGCGGCTCGATGCCGCCGCACTGGCCTCCGCGCCACGGTTGAGCCACGTCCTGCACGCCGGCGGAACCGTCAAGCATCACGTGGGCCAGGAATGTTGGGACCGCGGCATTGAAGTCAGTACAGCTGCTGATGCCAATGCCATCCCCGTAGCTGAATATACGGTGGCCATGATCCTGCTGGCCAACAAGAGGGTCCTGCAGATCGCCCGGAAACTGCACACGGAAAAAACCGAAATTGAGCCCGACCAGGTGTTCCCGGACATGGGCAACTTTGGCAAGCGTGTGGGCATCATCGGGGCCTCGAAGATCGGCAAGCACGTCATCAGGCTCCTGCAGCCCTACGACGTCCAGCTCGTCGTGGCCGACCCCTACCTCGACGATGCAGCGGCAGCAGAACTCGGCGTCGAGCATTCCACGCTGGACCAACTGGTGGCGAGTTGTGACGTCGTGAGCCTCCATGCGCCCTCGCTGCCTTCCACATTCAATCTGCTCCACGCCGGACTGGTGGACTCCCTCAAGCCAGGTGCCACATTCATCAATACGTCCCGCGGCGAGCTGGTGGACCAGGACGCGCTGCTGGCCCGGGTTGAACGGGGTGACCTCTTCACTGTCCTGGATGTCACCACTCCGTGGGTGCTCCCCGCCGAATCCAGGTTCTATACGCATCCAAATGTCCTGCTTACTCCGCACCTTGCGGGGTCCTTGGGAACTGAACTCGAACGAATGGCCGTCAGCGCCATCGAAGAAGCGCTGCGCATCTCCCGTGGCGAACCACTCCTCCACAGGTTGCATGCAAAGGATCTCGCCTTCACGGCTTGAGCAGCAGTTCCCCCACCTGCACATTCAATCGAATGGAGTTACTCCTGATTCCCCAGTGACTACACGCAACAGCGGGAGTAACCTAGTCCCAGTTGCAATTCTGGTCACCTTTCGAGTTCTGGGTTCTGCCGTGGGCTATGTGCGTTCGTCGTTGACCGACCTACTGGGGGTACTTTCCGACGCCGTCACTCCCCAGCGCGTAAGGTTCGACGACGGTTCCCCAGACGCTGTCGTTCCCACCCCTGACGCTTCGGTCACCGTCCATGCCGTCACGCTCAACCGCGTGGGAAGGTCGCGTCGCGACGGTCCGGTCCTGGACCTCGAGCTGCGGGTGGCGGTGGAATGCCACGGCCCCGAACAACTGGACAACATGGAGCAACTGCTCCTGGCCGTGGAACGCCACAGCCAATACTCGGTAGTTTCCACCGGCGAGTTCCGTCCCGAGGAGTACTCCGGAGCCATCCGGCAAGGGCTCGGGTTCCTGGTCCGGATCCCCGTGGCGCTGCGCTTCGAAGAGCCCTCTGGACCGCCCGTCCTTGAGCCGCTCATTGCCAAGACCGGCGTTGCCCGCCGGATCCACGGACGGCTCGTGGACGTCCACAACAAAGGTATCCCCGACGCTTACATCCATGCCCATTCTTCCGCCACGGCAGTCGTCAGCGATGCGACCGGCCACTTCGAGGTCCTGGCCTCGGCGGATGAACTCCAGCACTTTGCCGTAGCAGTACGCGGCACCGAAAGGGAAGTCTCGGCCAGCACCAGCAGCCTGCCGGTCATCATCCGGTGGGTGTGAATCCGCGGACAACCGCGGGCAGGAAAGGGAGCGCACCATGGCGAACTATCAGGCGCCAGGCGTCTACGTTCAGGAAGTGCCCAGCGGCGCGCGTGCCATCGGGCAGGTCAACACCAGCATCGCAGCATTCGTAGGCGTGGCTCCGGACCAGGACGCGTTGGTGGATGAGCTCCGTGTGCTGGACAACTGGACCCAGTTCGTGGACCAATATGTCGGCAACGCGACAGCGGGCACACCGCTCTCAAACGCTGTTTACGGCTTCTTCTCAAACGGAGGGAGCCGTTGTTATGTGGTGAACGTTGGGGCCAACGGCAGCCTCACGGGCACAGCCACCAAGCCCACAGGCCTCACGCTATTCGAGGCCGTGGACGACATCTCCATGGTGGCAGCCCCCGGCTTCGCGGACGCTGAATCCTACGCGGCACTGGCGGCGCATGTGGAACACCCGCTCCGCCAGGATCGCATGGCCATCCTGGATACGGTGGAAAAAGTAGACGACGTCGGGGCACTCACCAGGGCTGCGACGTCCGGCGTTCCTGTGGGTGCGCGGGATTCGGGCACGGAAGACGAGCGGACGACGGCGGATGAGGGCCTGGGTGGCGACGGTGGCCCGGGTGATGGCGGCCCAGGTGACGCAGACGAAGCCGAAGACGCACCTGAAGAACCCCTAGACACAGAAGACAGCGACAGCCCGCCGTCGTCAGCTTCTTCTGCATCCTCGGTCTCCTCCGACGCCCCCGACTGGCCCGACTCAACCCGTCCCCCGGCGAGCCGGGCGGCTGATCCGGATACGGAAGCCAGCGACCAGCAGGACCTCGGTGCCCCGCAATCCCCCGGCGGTTACACAGCACTGTATTTCCCGTGGATCGTGATGATCGATCCCGTGTCCGGCAAAAAGGTGACGCAGCCGCCGTCGGGCCATATTGCAGGCGTGTGGGCCCGAGTTGACGCGACCCGCGGCGTCCATAAGGCGCCAGCCAATGAGCCCATCCAAGGCGCGATCGATCTTGTGCGGCGCGTGAGCCGCGGTGAGCAGGAGGTCCTGAACCCTGCCGGCGTGAACTGCATCCGGTACTTCCCGGGCGAGGGGATCCGGATTTGGGGCGCCCGGACCAAGGCTCCTGAAGCGAGCGAATACAGGTACGTGAATGTGCGGCGGCTGACCAACATGATCAAGGAGTCGGTAGCGGACGGGACGCGCTGGGTGGTGTTTGAGCCCAACGATCACACGCTGTGGAAGTCGATCCGGCGCGACATCGGGGCGTTCCTGACCAACGTGTGGCGGGACGGCGCCCTGCTAGGGACCACTCCTCAACAGGCATTTTTCGTGAAGTGCGACGAAGAAACCAACCCTCCAGAGGTCCGCGACGCCGGGCAAGTAGTCACGTTGATCGGGATCGCACCCGTGAAACCAGCCGAATTTGTGATCTTCAAGCTCATGCAGTCGGCGGACAACACCAGCGAGACAGAGAGCGCAGGAGCCTGACATGACAACCCCAACACCTGCCGCCCAACCGGGCAACGTAGTGGACCCATACCGGGCTTACAACTTCAAGCTCGTCATCCAGGGCGTGGTTCAGGGCCACTTCACCAAAGTGGAGGGCCTCGGCCTGAAGATCGACCGGATCCTCTACCGCGCCGGCGGCGAAAACAGCACAGTGCGCGTCATCCCCGGGCAAGTGGAGTACACCCCAGTGACGTTGAAGTACGGGCTCACGGACTCCACCGAGATGCTGCAGTGGCTCTTCAAGGCAGTAGACGGAAAAGTGGAACGCCGCAACGTCTCCATCGCGATGCTCAACGACGCCGGCTCCGTGGAAGTCCGCCGCTGGAACCTCCTGGGGGCCTGGCCGTGCGATTGGTTCGGCGCACCCCTTGACGCCTTGGGCAAGGATCTTGCCATCGAATCCCTCAGCATCGCATACGACCGCCTGGAGCTCGACGATGCCCGCGCTCCCGTCGCCTGAGCCTGGGTTTTCGTGGCGGCGGGCGGCGGCGCGGCGATTGCGGGACGTGGCTGCGTGGCTGGACCGTGGGTCGGACCGGGGACCGGGCTCTCCGGGAGCTGGTTCATCGGGTGCGGGCGTATCTGCGTCTTCGGCTTCGGAGCCTGATTCGTCTGAAAGTTCGACGCCGGTGCGTGGCCTGAACGTGGAAGGCGCACCTGAGCACTGGGTTCAGTTGCTGCGCGACGCCGGGTTGATTCCTTCTGCCGCTCCCACCACCCCCACTCCCGTTGCGAGGCCCCCTCTGCGTGCCTTGGGGCGCTCTTGGCGCGCAAAGCAGGCCCCACAACACACCCCGAGCACCACAACACCCCTCGTTGCGAGGCCTGATGTGCGCACTTCCGGGCCAGCACGGGACGCAGAGCGGGCCCCACAACACACACCCGTGCTGCGCCTTCGCGCGGATCGATCCGAAACACCCCTCGTTGCGGGGTCCGATATGCGCGTTTCCCGGCCAATATGGGGCGCAGAGCAGGCCCCGCAACACACACCCACCCACGTTTCCGGGCCGGATGTGCGTGCTTCCAGCCCATTATGGGACGCCGAGCAGGCCCCACAACACCAGCCCAACGCGACGCCCTTCGTTGCCGGGCCCGATGTGCGCGCTTCAACCCAAGATTCGGGCGCAGAGCGGGCCCCACAACACGTACCCATGCTGCGCCTTCGCACGGATCGGCCCGAAACACCACCCGATGCAGGGCCCAGTGTGCGCGCTAAAACCCAAGATTGGGACGTAGAGCGGGCCCCACAACGCAAACCCATCCCCGGCACGACACCCCCAGTTGCGGGGCCTGATGTGCGTCCTTCGGGGCCAAGTTGGGGCCTAGAGCAGGTCCCACAACGCAAACCCACCAGCCCCACCCACGCCCAAGACACCCCCGGCACAACACCCCCAGTTGCGGGGTCTGTTGTGCTTGCTAAACCCCAAGAATGGGGCGCAAAGCAGGCCCCACAACCCCAGGGCCACGTCAGCGCGAGCACGCCCCATACCCCCGCGCCGGCGCTCAAGGGAGACTGGCCGGAGCTCGCCCCGAGGCCCACTCCTACCGCCAATGAATCAAGCCCAGCAACCACCCCGGTAACCGAAGCTATCGCCCGCCAAGCCCGCCTCACAGACGAACACTTGGCGGTCTGACATGGAGCGTGTCGCTTTCCTGATCGAGGACACCGGGGAACACCTTGGCTGCCTGCTCAACCCGGAAACGGTGGTGATGCAGCGCTCGGCCGGTGTGGAGCCCCGGAGAAGTGCCGGCGGCAAACTCAGCGGCAGCGGACTGGCGGACGACCCCCTGCTCTTCACGGGAGGCGGCCACACGGAGCTGAGGCTGGATCTGCTCTTCGACGTCGACCTCGCGCCGGCGTCGCTTCATGTGCAGGATGTGCGGCAAATGACCAGGCCTATCTGGGCGCTCGCCGAGAACAGCGCGGAGGTGGAGCGCCAGCGGAGGCCGCCGTCGGTCCGGTTTGTGTGGGGTCGAGCCTGGAATGTGCCGGGAATCGTGACTGAGGTGGCGGAACGTTTCGACCGCTTCGCCCCGGACGGTTCACCGCTCAGGTCCTGGATGCGGATGGTCTTTGTTCGAGTGGGCCAGTCTGCCGACGAGGAAGGCGGCGAGAATTACGAGCTCGCCCAGCGACTCCCTGCCGTGGATCTGACGGCCCCACCCGTGGACACGCTGGCGGTCACCGGCGATGGCAGCACGGACAGGGACGCAGCAATGCCCGACGGCGGCGAGTTCCTTCCCGAGGTGCCGCCGGCTGAGTTGGGGCGGCTTTCCGTTGAAGCCTTCGGGACACCCCTGCTCTGGAAGCTGCTCCTGGAGTACAACGACATCGACGACCCCGCGCACTTCAGCGGACCACTCGCCGTCCCGCCAGTTGGTGAAGCATCATGAGGCAAGTCCAGGGCCTCCCCGAACTCATCGTCACCCTGGGGCGGCGCAGACTCAGCACTGCCGAAACGGCGGCGATAGTGTCCGTCCAGGTGCTCAGTTCACTGGCACGCCCAGCCCAGTGCCTGATCAGCTGGCGGCCCGGTCCGGGCAGGACAGCTGCGGCGAGGGGTGGCGTGGATCCGGCGCCTGGCGATGCCCTGAGGGTTGAGCTCGGCGGTCACCGGACCCCGCTCTTCGTGGGTGAGGTGACTGTGGTTGAGTACAGCTACGGAGCCAACCTTGGTCAGGAAATCCGTATCAGGGCCTACGATGCCCTGCACCGGCTGAGGAAGCGGCAATTCACCAGGCTGCACGAGGACGTGGATCTCGCTGCGTTGGCAAGGAAACTCTGCGAGGGCACCGGGCTGGACGTTGTGGGCGGCGGCGAGAAGCTGGGGCTGGTGTACCAGTGTGCCCGCACGGACCTGAGCCTCCTGGTGGAACAGAGTGCCCGCGTGGGCGCTTACCCCGTGGTCCATGACGGAGCCCTCAGGCTCACAGGACTCGACGGCGAAGGCGAACCCTTGGAGCTCAGCCTTGGGGCATCCCTGCATTCGGCAGAGATCGAGGTCAGCCAGGAACCCGCCTACGCGTCCGCAGCAATCAACGGCTGGCGTGCTGAGGACGCTTCAGTCCACCAGGCCGAAACGAGCAGCAGCGACGCCAAAGCCCGCGTCACAGCCGACCCAACACTGGCCAGCGTGGGTGCAGGCGGCGAACTCCGGCGAGACAACGAAGTGCTCGAGTCCACCCAAGAGGCGAATGGATTGGCGCAGTCCGAGCTGGACGTCAGGATGGCCGGGCAGGTCACGGCAGTGTTCGTGGCTGAGGGCAATCCCGGGCTCAGGGCGGGTGGGCGCGTGAGGATCAAGGGGGTAGCGCCGTCCATCGAGGGAACGTACCTGATCGCGAGCGCCTCTCACCGTTTGGACGGCACGGGTTACGAAACCACGCTTACCACCCGCCCACCGAACCCGGTCCCGGAACGACGCCCGGACGTCTTCACGCTCGGCATCATCACGGACGTGGATGATCCCGAGGCCCGGGGGCGTGCCCGTGTGCAGCTGCCGGCCTATCCGGATCTCCAGACCGCGTGGGCTCCCGTGCTCACGGCGTCCGCCGGTCCAGGCAAGGGGATGGTCAGCCCGCCTGCGCCCGGCGATCACGTCCTGGTGCTTCTTCCCGCCACGGATCCGGCCCAGGCCATCATCCTCGGCGGTCTGTACGGCAGTGAACAGACGCCCGACAACCGCGTCAATACACCCAGGGAGAGTCGCTACACGTTCCGCAGTGCGGATGGCCAACAAATAGTGCTCGACGGCGGTGCCCGCACCGTGAGTTTCACGGATGGCCACGGCTCGTCGGTGGAGCTGGGGCCGGACAAGCTCCGCATCACCGCTGCCACGGACCTGGTGCTGGAAGCCCCGGGCAAAGCCATGAAAATCCGTGCGAAATCCGTCGACTTCGAGGAGGCCTAGCCATGAGGATTCTGGTCATGGAGGCCATCCTGCGCTGCGGGCATGACGGCAAAGTGGAGAACGTCCCCTCGCAGGAGTGGGTCCGTGTCAAGGGGTCGCCGGTGCTGGTGGATAACGATCCCCAAGGCAGGGATATCAGCATGTGCCCGAATGTTGGCATCAACATCAAACCGTGCAATAAGACACTGCCGGTCACCAAGGGCTATTCCACGTTCATCAGAATCGGGGGCAAGGCCGTCTGCCTGGACACTGTGGAGGGCTTCACGGACGGCACACCCCCGGGCGGCGTGAAGTACAACGTGCGCCGGCCTGGGCAAACGTTGGTGGGGTCGGGTTCATGAAAAGGGGACAGTCATGAGCGCGCCACGCTACACATCGATCGCTTTCATCCATCCGGATTTCGACGCCGCAGCTGGCGTCCCAGGTCTGCGTGTCACGCCGGCAGGCAGGCTGGCGACTGTTACGGACGCAGCCTCCATCCGCCAAGCCCTCCTCCTCCTGCTGAGCACAAGGCCGGGCGAGCGCGTCAACCGACCGACCTACGGCTGCCATTTGTTCCGTTTGGCATTCTCCCCGGCTGATGACACCACAGCCGGGCTCGCGATCCACTATGTGGCCCGCGCGGTGGAACAGTGGGAGCGGCGCATCACGGTCCTTTCCTTGGATGCCTCACGCTCGCCGGAGGACCCCGAAGTCCTTGAAGTCCGGCTGAAATACCGTGTCCGGATCACCCAGCTTGAGGACGAGATCGCCATCGCCTTGCCCGTGGAATCCGGAGGTGCACTATGAGTATTCCCGTGCCCAACCTGGACGATCGGAGCTTCGCGGACCTCGTGGCCGGCGCCCGCGAGCGCATCCAACAAATCGCCCCTGAGTGGACGGACCTCTCGGTCCACGATCCCGGCATCACCATCGTGGAGGCCTTCGCCTACCTCACGGACACGCTCATGTACCGGCTGAACCGCGTGCCGGACAAGCTTTACGCCGTCTACCTGAACCTCCTGGGCACGTCGCTGTACCCGCCGAGCACGGCTGAAACGATGCTGGAATTCAGTCGCACCGCTGTAGGCGATCAGGAGATCCGCATCCCCCGCGGCACGCAGGTAAGCTGCCCACCGGGCGTTCCTGGCTCATCCCAGCCGGTATTTACGACGACGGCGGCAGCCGCTTTGGCGGCTGGCATGAGCAGCGTCCTGGTCCCCGCAGCCGATGTCACCATGTACGACGCCGTACCGATTGGTACAGGAACGGGAAGACCAGGCCAGAGCTTCGTGATCCCCAACGCGCCGATCGTCTCGGGCGCAGGGCTGGCGGTCGCCGTCGAAGTTCCGGCAGGGACGCGGCTGAGCAGTGGCGAGGCAGTGCTGGTAGACGGAAAGCCTTTCCGGTACTGCAAGGAAGTGGAGGCGTTCGCCGACGCAAGGCCGGGTGAGATGCCGGTGCGGATCGACCGAAGTGCCGGCGTCGCGATGTTCGCATGGTGGGACGAAGAGTCCAGCAAGCGGACGGAGGCCGGACAAGGGCCGTTAGTGCCGGGCGCAGGTGCCGAAGTTCGCGCCTGGTATCGCAGCGGTGGTGGTTCGGGCGGTAACGTCGGCGCCGGTCAGCTCACGGTGCTGCGTTCCCCTGTCCCGGGTGCCAAGGTCACTAATCCGGAGCCTGCAACGGGCGGCCGCGATGGCGAGTCCTTGGAGAACGCCCTGAGGCGCGCGCCCCAGGATTTTCAAGCCCGCGACCGCGCAGTTACTGTCCGGGACTACGAGGTCCTGGCGCGCCGGCACGGCGGTGTGGGCCGTGCGCGGGCTTTCACGCGCAAGGATCTGTGGGCGTTTGCCCGGCCGGGGGAAGTGGAAATTGTGCTGGTGCCATTCGTTCCTGACGGTAGAGCAGGCGCGGCCAAACCATTACGGGCAGCGGACCTTACGTCACACGCACGCGACGAAGTGCGGATTGAAGTGGAACAATATCTCCGCAGGCGGTCCACGGTTGGCGCCGAGCCTGTAGTGCGCTGGGGCCTCTACAAACAGGTGCTGGTGGATGCGCGGATCGTTGTTCGTCCCGATGAGGATGCCGAGGCCGTGAAGTCCAGGATCGTGGGCCGCCTGTCTGAAGGGATAAGTCCGCTGAGCCCGGATTCGTCCAGTTACGGATCCGGCTTTGGGAAGCCGCTGCGTGTCTCCAATCTGTATCGCGCCATGGAGGAGGCCGAGCCTGGCGTTCAGTACGTGGACCGGGTCAGGCTGGAAGTGGACAAAGTTCCGGACAGTGATGCCGTGTCCTTGGTTCAGGCTGAAGGCCAGGACAAAACGTGGTTCGTAGCCCAGGGCGGCACCCTGTTCCGCACCACCAACGCCGCCGACGGCTGGGAAGCTTGTGCGGATTTTGGAGATATCTCCGACGCCGACCAGACGGAAGAAGCCGTCCGCGCCATCGCTCCGTTCCGTTCCCCCGCGCCTGGCCGGGTAGGCCCGGAGCGCCACCCAGGTATGGTGGCCGTGAGCACGGTGACGGGCACAGGTTCCCGTGTTTATATCAGCGAGGACCTCGGCGAATCGTGGCGCAAAGCAGCCGAACTGGGGTTCGTCGTCGCCGATCTGTGTTGGGTGGACCGCCAGGGTGAGCCGTTGCTGTTGCTGGCAGGCGAGCGCGGCCTTTACGAACTTCCGATGAGCCAAGGTGCCATTCCCGTACAGAACGTGGTGGATACGTCCCAGCCGGATCGTGGTTTTTACGCCGTGGACGCTTTGGTGGACGTCCGTGGGCGGACAGGTGTTGTGGTGGCCGCCGAGGCCTCGGCTGGCGTCTGGCTCTCCCCCGACGCCGGTACCGCCGACAGCTTCAAGCAGGTCAAGGCCTCCGGCGAGGATATCCGCTGCATGACCATCCAGTACGACGGCGGTGCAAGCTATGTGTGGCTCGGCCGGGCAGTGCCGGAAGGGACCGGGACGGGATGCCTGCGCCTGAAGATCGACGAGTTGGGCCGCACGGATTTTGATGAAACCTTCATGAATTCGTGGGAGCAGTTCAGCACTGGCTGGACCGGGGGCAGTTGCTGGGGTGTCCACGTGATGGGTGACGCTGCCTACGCCGCTACCCAGAGCGGCGGGGTGTTACGGCTGCAGCTGGGTCAGGCGTCGGCGCAGTGGAGCGTGCCGGACGTTAACTGCAATCTGCCGTTGAGGGACCGCACCCGGTTCGAGCCTGTCCGTTCGGTGTCCGGCGCGATCCTTGACGGCAAGCCCCTGGTCCTGGCTGCCGGCCCCAAAGGCGTCTATCGCAGCACGGACAACGCCGTTCAATGGGAAAGTTGCACCCGGCGCGTGGTGGACGATGTTGTGACGCTGCCCGACACCTGGCTGTTCTGCTCGGGCGACCACAGGATCGAGGTGGTCCATGGCAATGGCTGAGTCCATGGGGCCGTCCGAGTCCAAGCTGCTGAAAGTCCTGCCGGAAGTGTTCCAGGTGGCCGCCGATACCAGCTCTCCCCTGCAGGCCCTTCTTGCTGTGGCCGAGGATATGCATGGGCCCGTCCGGCAGGTCTTGGACCGCATCCATACCGTTCCCGATCCTGGCCGCGCGCCGTCGTCGTTGATTCCCTTTCTCTCGCGCTGGGTGGATCTGGACTGGTTGACGCTTCCCGGTCCGGAGGGCGGCACTGGATCCGGTGGTGCTGGATCCGGCAACATTCCTGCGACCGGCGCCATTCCCATATCCCGGCAGCGGGACCTCATCGCGGCCGCGGCGCAGCTCTCTGCACGCCGCGGCACTGTGGACGGGCTCACCCGCTTCCTGCACCTGGCCACGGGGGTGCCCGGGTTCGACGTCGAATCCGTGCCCGGCGCCTTCCATATCAAGGTGCTGGTTCCTGCGGAAGCGGGTGGGCAGCTGGAGTTGATCCGGCGGATCGTCAAAGGCATGAAGCCTGCGCACGTGACGGATGAGGTTACGGTGCAGGCAAATGAGCGGTGATCAAGCATGAACAAGGAGAACCGCACGCCGATTCTTGTAGTGATTGCCTGTGGGGTGATCGCGCTGTTAGTGCTGGTGTTCGGCGTCAGTTGCGGCGGCGGGAACAACGATGCGGCACGGGACTGGCAGGGCGGTTTCTCCAGCGCAGCCGCGGGCGCGAAACTCACTTCAGCAGACCTGTCTGCCCGGGGCGGTTCGTGTTCGGCGTCGGATACCCAGCTGGTGGTGACGGGTGCGTGCGTGTTCGATGTGAAGGAATTCGGCGGGGGTTTGTTCTATTTCGGACCTCCCACCAAGCGGGCAAGGCTTGCACCGCAGCAGGCGGTCACCGTCTCGCTGTTGGTTCAGGGCACGCGGGCTGAGCAGAATTCAGGCCCGGGGAAAACCGTGGACCTGACCTTCGGGACCTCGGGCGGACAGCTGGGAATCATCTGTCCCGGCCTGGGGACTTGTGTGTTGCTGATCCAGGAAGCCGGAGGCTGAGATGTGCTGCTGTGCGCCGAAACTACAAACCGCGATCCCAGGAGTTGTTGTGCCATGACTGCCATCACCATGACGTTGAGCTCCCCGGACGTGGTCCTTAAAGAGGGGAAGGGATCGCTGACAGCGTCCGTCACCAACGGCTCCACCACTTCGGAACGCGTAGTGCTCGGCGCGTTCCCCGGGCAGGTGACCAATCCGCCGTCGAAGACTTACACCACCATCCCCAACCCGTTGCGGACCATCGCTGCCGGGGCCACCGAACAGTACGTGGTAAATTTCGACACCGACGGGGCTTCCGCGGGCAGCTACCCGGTGAAGTTGATCGCCTACTCTGCCGACGACGCACCCGAGGACTACGCGGACCAGGCGCATGTGGTCACACTGACTGTTCCAGCGGCCGAGAAGCCGAAGCCCAAGCCAGGATTCCCGTGGTTGTGGGTGATCATCGGGGGTGTGGTGCTGCTGGCGGTTATCGGCGTGATCCTGTACTTCATGTTCAAGGACGCCAACGTTCCGGACGTGAAAACCAAACCGCAGGCTGAAGCGGTCAAGATCGTGACGGACGCCGGTTTCAAAGCGGCTACGACGGAAATCGAGAGCGCCTCGCCTGAAGGAACGGTAGTCAACCAGAGTCCCGCGGGCGGCGAGAAGGTAGGGCGCGGCAGCACGGTCAACCTGGAAATTGCCGTGCCCGTGAAGGCCACCGTGCCCAGTGTCCTGGGCACGCGGATTGAAACGGCTCGTAACGCCTTCCAGACCGCACAACTGCAATTGGACTTCACCCAGGGTTCCGCCTGCCAAAGCTCGCCGCCCCTCTCCCTGATGAGGTGCGTAGTGGTGGGCGTCAATCCCGACGTCGGTACCAAAGTTAACGTCAACGCTCTAGTTTTGGTGCGGACTGAGTTGAGGTCCAGCATCATCCTTGATCCGGTGAACATCTGCCTCAGCAACCCTCAACTTTGCGAGGTGCGGCTGAACCCGTGACTATTTCCGGACACGTTTGCCTGCCTGGGCAGCTGCCATGAAAAGATCAACCATGCGTCCCATGCAGCACTCCAGCAAACTCCAGAACGTCCGCTACGAACTCCGTGGTCCCATCCTCCAGGCCGCCAAGGCCATGGAAGCCGAGGGACACCGCATCCTCAAGATGAACCTCGGGGACACGGCACCGTTCGGGCTGGAAGCGCCGGAGTCAGTGGTGGTGGACATGATCCACCACATCCGCGGGGCCCAGGGATACAGCGATTCCAAAGGCATCTTCTCCGCCCGGACCGCGATCTCGCAGTACTACCAAACGCGCGGACTCATGACGATCGGCGTCGAGGATGTCTTCATTGGCAACGGCGTCAGCGAACTCATCTCCATGACCCTGCAGGCGTTCATGGAAAACGGTGACGAGATCCTCATCCCGGCTCCCGACTACCCGCTCTGGACCGCGACCGTGACGCTCACGGGTGGCAAAGCCGTGCACTACCTCTGTGACGAGGATGAGAATTGGTGGCCGGACATGGCCGACGTCGAAGCGAAGATCACGCCGCGCACACGGGGCATCGTGATCATCAACCCGAATAATCCCACGGGTGCCATCTATCCCCGGCACATCCTTGAGCAATTCGCGGCGTTGGCGAGGAAGCACGATCTTGTCCTGTTTTCCGATGAGAT
Organism: Arthrobacter sp. 21a14; assembly: GCA_050627125.1. GTDB lineage: Bacteria > Actinomycetota > Actinomycetes > Actinomycetales > Micrococcaceae > Arthrobacter. Next base: position 5,304,796 of record CP192487.1, read on the forward strand.
CTACGAGAAGATCCGCTACGTCGACGCACCGCACATCCATACCGCCGCGGTGGCGGACGACATCCCGGTGTTGACGTTCAGCGGGCTTTCCAAGGCTTACCGCATGCCCGGCTACCGTGCAGGTTGGGTTGCCGTGACTGGACCATTGACCGCAACGGCTGCCTATCGGGAATCCCTGGAACTGTTGGCCTCGTTGCGGTTGTGCTCCAACGTTCCCGCCCAGCATGCCATCCAGACCTGCCTGGGCGGATACCAGAGCATCGAGGCACTTATTCGTCCCGGCGGGCGCCTTCGTGAGCAACGGGATCTGGCGTTGAAGTTGTTGACCGCAATCCCAGGCGTTTCATGTGTTCCCGCGGCCGGCGCAATGTACCTGTTCCCTCGGTTGGACCCGGAGATCTACCCCATCGAGAGCGACGAGAAGTTCGTCCTCCAACTCCTGCAGGAGCAGAAGATTCTCGTCTCGCACGGAACGGCCTTCAACTGGCCCACGCCGGACCACTTCCGCTTCGTGATCCTGCCGACCGTGGAAGACATCGAGGAAGCCGTGCGCAGGATCGAACACTTCCTCGCCGCGTACCGGAACCGCCCGGTGGACTAATGTCCCGTTGAACTAACCCAGCAAGGTGCCCTTAGCGGTTCGGGTCTATCATCGTCATGCCTGCAGGGGCTGCCTTGTCGAATCCCGGCAACAATAACGCTGCTTCTTCCAGGCCGATGGTGCGTTCAATCAGCAGCTGCGGTTGCAGCAAGCCTTGTTCGATGAGCGCCATCATGCCTGGGTAATCAACTGCGGCCATGCCATGGCTGCCGAGAAGATCGAGCTCCCATCCGATGACCCTGGCCATGGGCACCTGCGGGTTTCCGTCGATGGCCGGCAGCAGACCGATCTGGACATGCCTTCCACGACGACGAAGGCTGAGGATGGCGTCGGCGCAGGTCTGTTCACTTCCGAGGGCGTCCACCGCCACGTGGCTGCCCCCGCCGGAGAGGACGTTGACTGCGGCGGGGATGTCCGCGCCGTCGGCGAGCACTGTGTGATCCGCACCCAAACGTGCAGCCACAGCCAGGGCCTCCGGGTTCCGGTCCACGACGATGACCCTGGCGCCCATGGCTTTGGCGATCATCACAGCGCTCAGCCCGACGCCTCCGGCACCTACAACTGTCACCCACTCACCCGACGTGACCCGGGCCCGCGCGGCAAGGGCACGGTAAGCAGTGGCGAAGCGGCAGCCGAGGCTTGCCGCCGTCGTAAATTCGACGCTTTCCGGGATGGCAACCAAGTTGCTGTCGGCAGCGTGCAGGGCCACGTATTCGGCGAACGATCCCCAGTGGGTAAAGCCGGGTTGTTGCTGCTCCGGGCAGACCTGGGCTTCACCAGCCAGGCACCACTCACATTTGCCGCATCCACAGACGAACGGGACAGTTACCCGGTCGCCCGTTTTCCAGCGCTGGACACCTTCGCCGACTGCAGCAATGACGCCGGCGAGCTCGTGACCAGGCACGTGGGGAAAGGCGATGTCATCGTGTCCGGCCCAGGCGTGCCAGTCGCTGCGGCACATGCCCGTGGCTTCGACTTTCACCACCACTCCACCGGCCGGGGCCTCAGGCATGGTTACTTCCCGCACTTCAGGCTGGGCCCGGACGTCATCAAATATCACTGCTCGCACGCACCGACTCTAACAAGGTCCTGAAAGCTGTCACACTTCCGGCTCCCCTTACGACATCCCTGATGTAAGGCACCACCACAGAAGGGAAACAGCATGACCCGCATCAATATCGGCCACAGCAACAAACTCGGCTATGCCGCTGTCATCGGGCTGGAAGGCTACGCCCGCAAGTCGGTGGATCCCGACTTGTACGAGCTCATCAAGCTCCGCGCTTCTATCTTGAACGGCTGCGGTTTCTGCGTAGATATGCATGCCACTGACGGCCGGAAGCGCGGCATCCCGGAACGAAAGCTGCATGCGGTGGCGGCGTGGCAGCATTCGAAGGTGTTCTTCGACGCCCGCGAGCAGGCCGTGCTGGCCTTGACCGACGCAATAACCCAGCTGGGGCCGGACACGGTTACTGACGAGATCTGGAATGCGGCTGCCACCCATTTTGACGACAGCCAGATGGGAGGCCTGGTCCTGGCCATCTCCACGATCAACGTCTGGAACAGGATCGCCATCAGCACGCAGATGGAGCCGCCGGTGGATGAGAAGAACCCGATCGTCTGAGGGGTAGCGTGGAGGGCATGAGTCTTGCGGTATCGGCCACGGCCGCGTGGCAGAGCGAACGGAATCGTTTGCTGGGAATCGCCTACCGGATGTTGGGAGATTTCGGCCATGCCGAGGACGTCGTCTCCGAGGTTGCCATCGATGCCGTTCGGCAGGAGCGCAAGGCCGATGGCCACCGCGTGGAATCCTGGCCCGCGTGGCTAACCACAGTGTGCGTGAGGCGCTCGGTTGACCGGGTGCGCCAACTCGCAGCTGTACGCGAGGACTACACCGGGCCTTGGCTGCCGGAACCGGTAGACACCTCCAGGCTTCCGGAGGAAACCGTGGCCAACCGCGAGCTCCTGTCCTTGACCTTGCTTCATTTGGCTGAGCAACTGGCTCCGGAAGCGAGGGCCGCATTGGTGCTCCACCGCGCTTTTGGGATGTCCGCGCCGGAAATCGCGGACATCCTGGAAAAGACCCCTACTGCCGTACGCCAAATGATCTCCAGGGCCGAGCGCCGCCTGGACATCGACCCGGACGCTCCCGCTCCCAGGACCAAGGATCGCGCGGCCTTGGAGAAGCTGGTACACGCCATCGAGCACGGCGACATTGACACGGTAGTCTCGATGCTCGATCGGGACGCAGTGCTGTGGGCCGACGGCGGTGGCAAGGTCAAGAGCGCCATGAATCCCGTGTTCGGGGCGGAGCGGATCGGGCGATTCTTCGCGGGTATCCTCGGCAAAGCAGCCGCCTTCGATCCCGCACAGCCGGTCCGTTCCCGGATCATCGAGGTCAACGGCGAAGCTGCTGTATTGCTATGGCATCAGGGCCGCTGCGATGTCTTGTTGATCGACGGCGGCCTCGACGGGAGCGTCCGGGAGCTGCGCCAGCTTGCCAATCCAGACAAGCTGACCCGGCTTTCGCTGGGCGAACCGTAGGGCCGACTCAATCCCCCGCCGAACCACTCACGCGCAGGGCGTTGATGATCGCGGGTATGGACGCAATCAGCATGATCAGCGCCCACACGAGCGCCACCACCACAGTGATCAACGCCCAGAACTGATCGCCAATGGACACCAGCGGCCCGGGCAGGAAGCCGTGGATCAGCCCCAGGATCACCTGAAGCAGCACGGATACCACCAGCAGCACCACCAGCCCTGTGACTTTGAGGAACTTCGGCTGACTGAGAATCAGCAACACCGCGAACACGATTTTCAGCACCAACAGCAACCCCAGGATTGCCGCCGCCTGTCCTTTCGGAAAGCTCCCCCACAGCGCCAGGTAGGCAATTGTTCCAAACGGGGTGGCCACGAACAACCCGATCATCAGGAACAACTTCGCCAAAGCCAACATTGCGGTGAGGAAGGCCGCGATAACCCACAGCAGCGTCACGATGAACGTCGTAAGGCCCTGGATCCGACCATAGGTTCGCAGGTCGATGATTAGGCTGAGCCCCAGCATCACCACCGTGAACAGCAGCAACCCATCCAGGAATGCGAGGAATCCAATGCCCGCGCCTGGCGGTTCGGCATCGGCCCGCTGCGTCTTGAGGAAGACATCCAGCGGAACGCCCAGGTTGTTGGCATCGCTTGCGGAGACGGGCTCGACGGCGGTCTGCCCCAGCAGGAGCGACATACCCACCTCGGCCAGGACTACCAGGGCAAAGACAACCACCGCGGCAATGAAGAAGGGGCGGCGCAGGGCATCAGGGTCAGGCCCGCTGCGGAACCCCTCACGAATTGACCACGCTGCGGCCATGGCTCAATTGTGGCACCGGGGGTTTCAAATACAAGCGCCCCACCAACAACGCCGCAGCACCCAGCATGGCCGGCACCAACAGGGTCCAGCCGCTGAAGAGCAAGACCACGAGCATCACGACGGCGGCCACGATCACGCCGTACCAGGCCGCGCTTCCGCGGGGCAGCAGGAGTACCCCGGCGGCCAGACCAAAAGCGGTCACGGCCGTGAAGCAGGCCGAGGCGGCGCCGATCTGGAACTCCATGTTGAGGAACCCCACAGCTGCGAGGGCAAAGGAAAGTGACGTCATGACAGCGAGTGCCGCCAGGCTCACGGAAGGTACCTCCCCGGCGCCCACGCCACGTGCCAAGGGTCGCGGCAGCACGCCGTCGGACGCCAACCTGGCACCCAGCTTGCTGGCCCCGGCCACGAACGTATTCAGTGGCCCGAACGTCAACACTGCTGCCGCCACAGCCGTCACCGGAGCGGCCGCCGGGCCCAGTCCTTTCGCCAGCAGTTCGGCCACCGGGACGCTGCTGCCCGCGAGTCCGGGACCGAGGACGGCGACGCACGCCGCCACCAAGCCGATGTAGACAACACCGACAACGACGAGCGTCAGCCAGGTGGCCCGCTTCAGGTCACGTTCGGGGTGGCGGAACTCGCCGGCCAGATGCGTCACGGCCTCCCAGCCGGCGAAACAGAAAAAGAGCAGGCTGGCTGCGCCGCCCACTGCCCAGTAGCCGTTCGGGGCGAAGGGAACGAAGTTTTCTGCCTTGGCGTAGGGCGCTGCAACGGCTACGGCGAGCGCAAGCAACGCCACGAGTAGGACCATGAGGAGGAGTTGGAGTTTGCTCGAGACGCGGATCCCCACCGCGTTGCTCAGGAAACCCGCAGCAAGGATCAGTCCTGCCGCGATCAGCGCCGTCTCACGCCCGCCACCCATGGCATGCGCGATGTACTCCCCGCCGATCACCGCGGTGGCGGGCGCCCCGAACGGGATGGCGAAGTAGAAGAGATAGCCGGCCACAACTGAGGCTCGCTGCCCGAAAGCGCGGGTCACGAACGTCGCGATCCCGCCGGCGTCGGGCTGTTGCCTGGACATTTCGGCAAAACTGAACGCCACCGGCGTGCAGAAGACCAACAACAACGCCCACGCTAATAACGACGCCGGTCCAGCAACTTGGGCGGCGATGGCCGGCAGAACCAGCACGCCTGAGCCCAAAATGGCACCTACATAAATGCCCGTCGCCCTAAACAGTCCAAGGCCCGAATTACTGACAGCTCTACTCACCCTTCTACTGAACAGTGTTCGGGGCAGGTGCAACAAGCGGGAAAACTGCCTGCTCGAGGCGATATCCTGCCGAATTCTTGTGGGGCTCGCGTTTCCTGGCGGATACCATAGAGGTTCAGGAGGCAGCGGCCATTTGCACCCGACGCCGCAGCCGGGCCACCAAGGTAGCGGCGAGTAGCGCCGTCGTGATTTCCAGTCCGATCACCAGCAACAGCCCGGCAGCGCCGGTGGTATCTGCAACGCTCGACGCCGGACCCCCACCATGCGCGTGTCCGGCACCTCCGGCTCCCAGCAGCAGGACGGAATGAAGGGCAATCATTGCCACAGCGGAAACCGTCACTTGGTGGAGAGCCCCGACGCGGCTGTGGCGCCAGATGTGAACAGTGCAGGGGACGCAGATTGCCGCCACCGCAATCATGAGGACGCCGAGCCACGCTCCGTGCTGTCCCCAGGCCGCGACCCAAAGGTGGACCAGGCACGAGACAGCTGTGAGGACTGCGCAGATCCGGGGATGGAGGACGGGCCCGGTTGACCGGACCCGTCCCGTCATCGTGGTCATTTCCAGGTACCGCCTAGTGGCAATGCCCATGATTTGAGCCGGACGCATCGCCGTGTTGATCTGCAGTGGCGGTGGCAGAGCTGTGGCAGCTCGAACCTGAAGAGTTGGCGGGCACGTCCAGCACAGGGCTGCGATCGAAGAAGCCTTCGGGGCGCAGTTTGAAGCCAACCGTGTCCACGGGCATGATGGGCCAGTCCTCCACGCGGGGGAAGTGTGTGAGGCCGAAGGTGTGCCAGAGAACGATGTCCTGGCCGTCGATGTCGCGGTCTTGGGCGACGTAAGCCGGCAAGCCTGCTCCGCCGGAGTGCTGGTTCACGAAGTCACCAGTGGGGTAGCGTTCCTCGTCGGAGTAACGCGTGACCCAGAGGTCCTTCGTGGCGAATGCGGCGCGCTTTGCTATGGAAGAACCTGGATCGGCCAGCAGCGTGGGCTGGTTTTCGGCGTGGAGCTTGTAGCCAACCGGCTCGCCCAAACGGTTTCGGGACTCGGGGTTGGAGATGATCCACGTCCGGCCTACACGCGCGTCCGCTTCCCGGACGGCTTCGGACTCCTTAGTAAGGAGTGTCCGCTTGCGGGAGAAGGCGTTGCCGCGCTCATTCCCCGCACCCATGGCTTGACGGACAACGTCCTCTTCCTCCACGCGGTTGGTGAAACCGTCAACGGCCATGTCCAGACGCGCGCTGAAGAGGTGCTGGTGGAACGGCGCGCCGAGTCCTGGAGCCAACTGCGAGATGTTGTCCGAGCCGCCCTCGGGGAAGGCGCTGGTGAACACGATGCCGGTAGCCTTGGCTTCAAACTCGATGGTTCCGTCCAGGTAGAGGTACCAGTAGAAGCCGTAGTCGTAGTTGCCGATGGTGGTGAAGAAGGAGATCACCAGGCGACGGTTGCGGCGGGTGTAGTTGATCCCGGTCCAGAGGTCGGAGTGCTTGGAGAGGATGCCCCAGTCTTCCTCGTGCATGCAGATGCCATTGCGGATTTCCCGGGGGTTGCCGAAGGCGTCGCTGATGACAGGGCTGAGGTAGGTGATGTCACCAAGGCAATCGCAACCGAGTTCCAGGGAGTTTGCGTACTGGCCCACGAGGTATTCGCCGGTGTCGAAGTAGTTCTGCCAGGACCGGATAGGTGATGGATCACCATAGGGCACAACCATTTCGGCGATGGAGGCGCGATTGATGATGGGCCTAAGGCGGTCTCCGTCCTTGAAGGCAAGGTTGTGGAGGACAACTCCTTCACGCACATCGAAGCCGACGTCCACGCTCCACTTTTCCCACTCAACGTGGTTGCCTCCCGTGACGGTGAAGCTCGGGCCTTCGGGTTGGGTAATGCTGATGGGCTTTTGGGTGGTCCGGAGCGGGCCTGTGAGTTCGGGATCGTTGTAGTTTCCGTGCTCTTCCGGAATCGGCATGACGCCGAGATCGATCACCTGGGTGACTTCCTTGTTGACCACATCCACATACGCCACCAGCCCATCTACGGGGTGCGCCCAAGCGCTGTCCTCAGGGAAATCCTGCACGAATGCCAGGCCACGGAGGATGCGGCGGCCCCTCTCGTCGTCGTACTCAAACACGCCCGCGGACAGCGGAGCGACCCGCACTTTGGCCACATCGAGGTCCCGCGCTGCCAGGGCGGCGAGCCACCGTTCATCCGTGGCAAGCAGCGCCTCAACAACCTCGAACTCTTCCTCCAGCACGGGAAGTTCCCCGGAGACTTTGGTGTCCAGTTCTGTTGCGGACAGGATCTGGCCGTGGGTCACGGACACCAGGACGTCGGTAGGAGCTCCCCCTGAGATGTCGTGGATGAAAACACGGAAGCGGCGGTCTTCTTGTGCTTGCCCGCGGGACGGATCCACAAGGCCCAGGTAGGCGATCCGCTGCTCGTGGCCAAGATGTCCGGCAGCCTGAAGGAGGCGCTGCACCTCGGAGATTTCAGCGCCTGTGGCCAGTCGATACTGGGTTTCCTCAACGGCTGCGTCAGTTGCTGTCTGGGTTGCTGTGGGCGTCATGGCTGCCTCTTGTCCGGGACCTATGATGGGTCAGGATTTATTTTCTATAGGTGTAGAGAATAACTGACGTGTTAGCTCAGTCACAAGGCCTGGTCCACATATTGTTTCTAAGAAAGTGCAGCGGTCCCCGCCGTTGCCGAAGTGCCCAGATCACTCATTTCCAGTGCCCGCCCGGCTTGGAGTGCATCCGCCCATGCATCCGTGGAGGCAACAGCGGCCCAGTTGGAGTTCAACAGCGCCATAAGCGTGGTGTGCACGGTCCTAGCGTCGGCCGCCCCTGCATCATTGACGAGGTTGATGGCGCCAGTGGCATCTGAGAGGACTTCAGTGGTGAAGCCAAGGAACTCCGCTTCAACGGCCGAGGCAAGGATGCAGTTGTTCGTCATGTAACCCACCAAGGTGACGGTATCGACGTCGTGCTCGCGCAGCCAGCCAGCGAGGTCCGTGCCAGCGTAAACAGAGCCATACTGCTTGATGACCTCTTTCCATGAAGCAGTCCTCCGCGCTTCGACATCGGGATGGAGATCAAATTCCGGCGTTCCAGGGGCGAAGACCGGCGCGCTTTCTCCTTCGCTGTGCTGAATCGCCGCGATGGGAATCCCTGCGGCGGCCGCTGCATCGATGGCCTTCACGATCATCGGAAGTGATTCCTGGTGCTTCGGGTATTGGATCTCAAGGGGTCCGCTGAAGTACTGCTGCTGGACATCGACAAGGACAAGGGCCCGGCGGGGTGTGCTCATACTTTTCTCCCAAATAGCGGATCGTTGCTCGCCAACTGACGAACCCTTCCATCATTGGCGCCCCAGCCAGCAACCACCAGTGGCACAAATGCCCATCTACGATGGATTCAGGCCAAAAAGAACTAAGGAGGGCTACATGCGGATCGCCGTCTACGCATTCGATGACGTCACGATGTTTCATCTGGCGGTTCCGCAGATGGTCTTCGACGAGGTAACACGGCAAGGCTTGGCTGAGTGGAACACGGTGCTCTTCTCGGACGTGGCGGGCCATATTCGAACCACCGAGGGTTATCAATTAGGGGAAATCCAGGGTCCGGATGCCGCAGAGCAGGCAGACGTTGTGGTGGTGCCGTCGTGGTTCGCGGACGGACGCGATACCAGCGAGACTCTACGCAAGATCCTTCAACAGGCTCACGGGCGTGGCGTAATTATCCTGGGGCTTTGCCTTGGCACTATCCCCGTCGCCGATGCCGGCCTCCTGAGCGGACGTTCTGCCGTCACACACTGGCAGGCCTTCGACGCCCTGGCCAACCGGCACCCCGATGTATTCCTCGATCAAAGAGTGCTCTACATCGATCACGGAGACGTGCTGACTTCCGCGGGGACAGCGTCCGGACTGGATGCTTGCCTCCACCTGGTTCGGGCCCGGCTGGGAGCGGAGGCGGCGAACCGCATCGCACGCAGCCTGGTCATCGCCCCACACCGTGAGGGTGGACAGGCGCAGTACATTGAGCACCCCCTTCCACCACGCTCCTCGGATGATCCAATGGCGCGCCTGCTGGAGTGGGCTTTGGGTCGGCTGGGCGAGGACCTCAGCATCGACCGCCTCGCAGTCCAAGCCCACATGAGCCGCAGAACTTTCGTCCGCACTTTCCGTGCCTCAACAGGGACCACACCTTCGGCATGGATCCGCACACGACGACTCGATGCTGCCCGGCGCTCACTGGAAACCACAGACTTGTCCGTAGATCAGATTGCTGCTGACTGCGGATTTGGCAGCCCAGTGACGCTCCGGCAGAACTTCGCAAGCGCGTTTGCCATCACACCCACGGAATACAGACGCACCTTTGACGCTCAGTCAGCGCCCGCCTGAAACGTAAGATGAGACCCAAGACCTGTCTGCCACATATTTCTCCGGGAGCCCCGTAAAGTGCCAAAGATTGTGGACCACGATCAACGACGCCTCGAACTGGTGGACGCAACCTGGCGGATCATTGCAAGGCTGGGCATTGAAGGCGCCACCATGCGGGAAATTGCCGAAGAAGCCGGCTTTGCCAATGGCGCGCTCAAGCCCTACTTTCCCACCAAGGATCTGCTGCTGACGTCGGCTTTCGGGCACGTTTTCAACCGCACCAACCAGCGCATCGCCGCCGTGACCTCGGGTTTGACCGGCATCGCCGCCCTCCGCGCCTTCTGCGCTGAAGTCCTGCCGCTGGACGAGGAACGCGTCAACGAAGCCCGCATTGTTATCCCGTTCTGGCAGAAGGCACTCAACGACGCCGAGATGGCGGCCCTGCACAGCGAGTCCATGAACCAGTGGCACAACACCATCACGGCACATGCGGCAGCAGCTCGCGCGGCCGGCGAGATTGCCGCCCCCATTGGGGACGCCGCCGTCGCCGATCATCTGCTCAACATGATGCTGGGCGCCCAGATCGTGGCAGCACTGTCCCCCGCAGAGCACTTTGCCCAGGACCTTGAAGGGCAGCTGGACAACTATCTGAGGTTGCTGGCTGCCTAACTGCTGGCGCCCGACGCCACCACGCCGACGCCCAGTCCCGCGATAACCCCGCTGCTGACACGCTCGACGGCGGTACTCACCTTGGGGCGCTTGAGCCACCGCATCGCCCTGAACGCCACCACTGCGATCATCGAGAGGTAGGCGAAGGCAATGACGGCAACCACGATGCCCAGGATGAGTGACGTGCCCATAGTGTCGCCGCCATGCGGGATGAACTGTGGGACCACGGCCAGGTAGAACAGGCCCACCTTCGGGTTGAGCAGGGTGGAGAGTGCGCCTGCGCCCAGCGCCGCGAGCCGGCTGTACGGGAGAGGTGTCTCCGAGCCTGCTCCGGCGACTCCTGCCTTGGCCGCTTTCCGGGACTTGATGAACGAAGAAACGCCGAGGTACAGCAAGTACAAGCCGCCCGCGATCTTCAGCCACCGGAAGAGTTCGGCCGATTGTTCCAACAGCGCGGCCAATCCGATACCCACCAAGGCAGCCCACACAATCGCGGCACCTGCCGATCCAGCCGCCGCAGCGATCCCGGCGCTGGGCCGGTTCAGGGCAATACGCAGGACCAGGAACGTATCCGGGCCCGGGGTCACGGAGAGGACCAGGCAGAGACCGGCGAAGGCGGCGAGGGATGCAAGAGTCACCCGCCAAATTATCCGGTACGAAAGGGGCCGAGGGAAAGCGTTCGCTTCCCGTCAAGGGCTGTTCGTGCATAGACAAGGCGACTCCGCGTGACGCCAACCACACTGGAATCATCGCCGCGTGCCTCAACGGCCGCCAAGACTTACTACCCGAGCGGAGTACCAATGGAGACTTACGACGCCCTGCTGGCCTCGATCACCCCGGCCCCTGGCCAGAACAGCCGCACGATTCTTGACCCTGCAACGGGTGAGGCTGTCGGTGAAGCCCCCGTCCACACCGTTGAAGATCTTGACGCCGCTGTTGCAGCTGCCGCAGCTGCACAGCCGGCCTGGGCTGCCTTGGGCCACGACGCGCGGTCCGCTGCACTCATGAAGGCCGCCGACGCCGTCGAACGCTCTGCTGAAGAGCTCGCCCAATTGCTCTCCCGCGAGCAGGGCAAGCCGCTCAATGGCCCGAACGCCCGCTTCGAAGTCGGCGCTTGCGCCGCATGGCTCCGCGCAACTGCTGCCACGCCGTTGGACCCTGAAACCGTAGTGGACGACGGCGAAACCCGCGCCGAACTGCACTACCGGCCCATCGGCGTCGTGGGTGCTATCGGCCCCTGGAACTGGCCCATGATGATCACGGTCTGGCAGATCGCGCCGGCCCTGCGCATGGGCAACGCCGTGGTGGTCAAGCCCTCCGAATATACGCCGCTGTCCGTGCTGGCGTTGGCCGCGATCATCAACCAGGAACTGCCCGAGGGATTGCTGTCCGTGGTGTCCGGTGGCCGCGACGTCGGCGAGGCCCTGGCAGCGCACGAGGCAATCGGCAAGGTCATGTTCACCGGTTCCACTGCCACAGGCAAGGCGATCATCCGCTCGTCGGCTGATACGGTCAAGCGCCTCACGCTGGAACTTGGCGGCAACGACGCCGGCATCGTCCTCCCGGATGCCGACCCCAAAGCCATCGCCGAGGGCCTTTTCTGGGGTGCGTTCATCAACACCGGCCAGACCTGCGCCGCGCTGAAGCGCCTCTACGTCCACGACTCGCTGTACGAGGCAGTGTGCACTGAACTCGCCGCCGTTGCTGCTGCGATGCCGATGGGCAATGGCCTGGACGAGAACAACGTCCTTGGCCCGCTGCAGAACCGTCAGCAGTACGACATCGTGGCCCGCCTGGTGGAGGCTGCCCGCGCATCCGGCGCCCGCATCCTGCTCGGTGGCAACCCCGACGCCGATCAGCCCGGCAACTTCTACCCCGCCACGCTGGTAGCCGACATCGACAACGACAACCCGCTGGTGGCCGAGGAACAGTTCGGCCCTGCCCTGCCGATCATCCGGTACAGCACCGTTGACGAGGCAGTCGCCAAAGCAAACGCGCTCGACGTCGGACTCGGCGCCTCAGTCTGGTCCTCGGACCTGGCTGCCGCCCGCGAGGTTGCTTCCCGTATCCAAGCCGGAACCGTGTGGATCAACAAGCACGGCGCCGTGGACCCCCGCATTCCGTTCGGCGGTGCAAAGCAGTCCGGCTATGGCTTGGAGTTCGGCGCCGAGGGTCTCAAGGCCCTGGGTGTTCCGCAGATCATCAACGGCTAGGTTCCGGCCCCTGGCCCAACTGGGGGACAGATAACGTCGCTCTGAACCGTCATAGCGCCGTTATCTGTCCCCTAGTTGGGTTTGAGGGTGCTCCGCGTGAAAGCATGAGCACCATGGCCCAGAAGATTGCGTACCAAGGTGAACCGGGAGCCAATTCGGATCTCGCGTGCAAGGAAATGTTCCCCGAACTCGAAAGCGTGCCGTGCGCCAGCTTTGAGGACGCGTTTGAACTGGTTTCCACGGGCGAAGTCGAGCTGGCGATGATCCCGATTGAGAACTCCATCGCCGGACGTGTGGCTGACATCCACGTGCTGCTTCCGCAGTCCAAGCTGCAAATCGTGGGCGAGTACTTCCTGCCGATCCGCTTCGACCTCTTGGGCATTCCAGGCAGCACCATTGAAGGCGCAACAGAGGTTCACAGCCATATCCACGCTTTGGGCCAGTGCCGCAAGATCATCCGCGAAGCGGGCCTCAAGCCAGTTATCGCCGGAGACACTGCCGGATCAGCCCGGGAAGTGCGCGACTGGAACGATCCCCGCAAGCTTTCCCTCGCTCCTCCACTGGCCGCAGGTTTGTATGGTCTGGATGTCCTGGTGTCCGGCGTCGAGGATGACCCCACCAACACCACTCGCTTTGTGGTTCTGGCGCGGGAACGCGAAATCCCCACCAAGGAGGAGCTCCCCGGTCCCGCAATCACGAGCTTCGTGTTCCGTGTGCGCAACGTCCCGTCAGCTCTTTACAAAGCGTTGGGCGGTTTTGCGACCAACGGCCTGAACATGACCAGGCTTGAGAGCTACATGGTGGGCAACGAGTTCGCGGCCACCATGTTCATCTCCGACGTCGAAGGGCACCCTGCGGACGCTCGTCTCCGCCGGGCGCTGGAGGAGCTGGAATTCTTCACCACGGAGGTGCGGCTTCTGGGCGTCTACGCCGCAGATGGCTATCGCGAACGGAACACCGTCAACGCCTAGCGACTAATTCCCGGAACGGCCGTGCGCGAGTCCGGTCGGGAATCCGACGAAAGCTGGTTCGGGTGCTGCGCAGCAGCCCGACTCCGCTTCTTCGTTGATGACCGTGGCGGGAACATCGCAGCTGGTCCCGGCGTCGGTAGAGCAGACTCCGGTTTCGGGCAATTCCAGATGCACCGTGTCCGCCGCTTGGTGGTCACCAGCCAGTGCAGCGGCGACTGAACGGACCTGCTCATAGCCTGTGGCCAGCAGGAAGGTCGGGGCACGGCCGTAGGACTTCATACCCACGATGTAGAAGTCTTTCTCTGGATGTGCCAGCACCTTGGCACCGTGTGGAGGGACAGTGCCGCAGGAGTGGAATTCGGGGTCAATCAGTGGGCCGAGCTCGGTGGGTGCCTCAACGGCAGGATCGAGGTTGAGACGGAGTTCGCGCAGGACGTCCAGGTCCGGGCGGAAGCCGGTGCATGGAACGATGACATCGACATCCAGCGTGCGTCCGTCAACAGATTCAACGCTCACTCCCGAATCGAGCGTTTTCAGGGCAGCTATGCCGAAACGTGTGTGCAGTTCGATGCTTCCGGCCTCTACGAGCCGACGAAGCCTGGCGCCGAGCTGACCCCGGGCGGGCAATCCGTCCGCGGCTCCGCCACCATAGACCTTGTCTGCAGATCCGCCTCGCACGGCCCACAGGATCCGGGTATTGGGTTCGTCCTTGGAGAGATCGGCCAAATTGATCAAGGTGTTCGCAGCCGAGTGTCCAGCGCCCACCACGAGGACACGACGGCCGGCAAAGCTGGTCCGGTCCCGCCCTGTGACGTCAGGAAGGGGCGAGGATATGCGGTCCGCCGCAGTGTCTTCGCCAATGGCGGCCAGGCCTGAGGTGCCCAGTGGATTGCGGGTTGACCACGTTCCTGAGGCATCGATGACGGCAGCCACAACGTGATCACGGGTTTCGCCGCCGGCGTGCTCCACCCTGACCAGGAAAGGAGTGATGTCCCGGTCACGGACGTGGGTCTTGTCCAGTCCTAGGCGGGTAACTGCGATGACGCGGGCGCCCGTCTGCAACCGGGACGCTATGGCGGGCGTGGCTGCCAGCGGGGTGAGGTAGTTGTCGATGAGTTCCCCGCCATAAGGCAGTGCCGTGGGGCGCGGCGATTCCCAGCCTGATTGTTCCAGGAGGCGGACGGCGGCGGCATCGATGTTGAAACGCCAGGGCGAGAAGAGCCGGATGTGGCGCCATTGTTCGATGGCGGCACCTGCAGCGGGTCCAGCTTCAAAGATGACTGGCTCGAGGCCGCGTTCGAGCAAGTGCGCTGCTGCGGCCAAACCGACCGGGCCGGCACCGATCACCGCGACGGGAAGGCTCTTCGCTGACTCCATGGCGTCCTCTTTCATCGTTGAAGATCCTCAGGCGTGGGTGGGTTCTTCCACCAGTGCCGTAGCTATGCTGTCCGCGTCCTCAAGTGCCGCCAGAAATCGTTCAGCATCCAGCGCTGCAGCACACCCTGTTCCGGCGGCGGTGATCGCCTGGCGGTACCGGTGATCCACTGCATCCCCGCATGCGAAGACCCCGGACAGATTGGTGCAGGTGGTGGGCGAATCGACCTTGATGTAGCCCTCAGCGTCGAGGTCTACCTGCCCGGCGACAAGCTCGGTGCGGGGCAAATGACCGATGGCGACGAAGATCCCCGTGGCAGCCTGTTCCCGGGTTTCTCCCGTGCGGGTATCAGTGAGAGTCACTCCGGTGACTTTGGTGTCGCCGTGGATCTTGGTGACGGCGGAGTTCCAGGTGAAGCTGATCTTGGGATTGTCCTTGGCTCGCTGGGCCATGATGCGCGACGCACGAAGTTCATCCTTCCGGACCACGACAGTGACGGACTTGCCGAAACGTGTCAGGAAGGTGGCTTCTTCCATGGCAGAGTCTCCACCGCCGACCACGATGATGTCCTGTTCCCGGAAGAAGAAGCCGTCGCAGGTGGCGCACCATGAGACGCCGTGTCCGCTGAGCTTTTTCTCTTCCGGCAGTCCAAGTTCCTTATAGGCCGAGCCGGTAGCAAGGATGATAGCGGGCGCTTCGTGCGTCTCCCCCGCGCCTGTGACCACCCGTTTGAGGTGAGCTTTCAGATCGACTTCTGTGACGTCGTCGAACACGATGCGGGCGCCGAACTTCTCGGCCTGCTCCTGGAGTCCGTCCATCAACTCGGGGCCTTGGATACCGCCCGGGAAGCCGGGGAAGTTTTCCACCTCGGTGGTATTCATCAAAGCGCCACCCGCCGTGACCGAGCCGGCCAGGACGAGCGGTTTGAGCCCTGCCCGGGCGGCATAGATGGCCGCGGTGTAGCCGGCCGGGCCGGAGCCGATGATAATCAGTTGTTCGGCGCTGATGTCATTACTCACGAGAATCTCTCCTATGCGGGAAGCCGGATTACTTGGAGGCAGGGATGAGGGAGTCGATCAAGCCCTCGATACGTGTCTTTATTTCATCCCGAATAGGCCGGACCGCGTCAACACCCTGGCCAGCGGGGTCTTCCAGGACCCAGTCTTCATACCGCTTGCCGGGGAAGTAGGGGCATTCATCACCGCAGCCCATGGTGATGACGACGTCGGATTCCTTGACGGCTTCGGTGGTGAGTACCTTGGGGATTTCGGCGGACATGTCGATGCCCAGTTCGGCCATGGCCTCGACGGCGGCCGGGTTGACCTTGTCGGCGGGCTGGGAACCGGCGGAACGGACCTCGATCTCCCCCTTGGCGAGGGTGGTCAGGAACGCGGCAGCCATCTGGGATCGGCCGGCATTGTGGACGCAGACGAAGAGGACGGAGGGCTTCTTGTTGGTTTCAGTGGTCATGCTTCTCCTCCAAGGGTGGGGCAGCGATCATCGCGGGAGTGAAATAACGCTTGCGTGCCCAGAGGGCTACATAGACAAGTGCAACAAGTACGGGTACTTCAATCAAGGGCCCAACGACGCCGGCAAGCGCCTGGCCGGACGCGACGCCGAAGGTACCAATGGCCACGGCGATGGCCAATTCAAAGTTGTTGCCAGCCGCAGTGAAGGCGAGTGTGACGGTTTTGGCGTAACCGAGGTTCAGCCATTTGCCCAACGCGATCCCCGCCCCGAATACCACGAGGAAGTAGACCAGCAGTGGCAGCGCGATCCGGAGGACATCCAACGGTCGCGTCATGATATTTCCACCCTGCAAGGCGAAAAGCAGCGTGATGGTGAACAACAACCCGTACAGCGCCAAGGGCCCGATCCTTGGAAGCAAGCGGGCCTCATACCAGTCGCGGCCCTTCGCCAGTTCGCCCAGCCTTCGGGTGAGGAAACCGGCTAGCAGTGGAATGCCCAGGAAGACCAGTACTGATGCCGTGATGGCCCAGAAGGAGAAGTCCGCGCTGGTGGTGGGCAGGCCCAAGAGGGCTGGCAGCCACTGGAGGTAGAACCAGCCAAGGCCTCCGAATGCGATCACTTGGAACACCGAGTTAACGAATACCAGCACGGCGGCCGATTCGCGATCTCCGCAAGCGAGGTCGTTCCAGATCATCACCATGGCGATACAGCGGGCCAAGCCGACGATGATGAGTCCTGTGCGATATTCGGGCAGGTCAGGAAGGAAAATCCAGGCCAACCCGAACATGAACGCTGGAGCTAAAACCCAGTTGATAACCAGCGACGTAAGCATCAGCCGACGATCCGTCAGCACTTTGCCCGCTTGGTCGTATCGCACTTTCGCCAGGACCGGATACATCATGACCAATAACCCGACGGCAATTGGCAAGGACACCTCGCCAACTTTCACGGCTTCCAGCCACGAATTGAGGCCCGGGACGAGACCTCCCAAAATCAGGCCCAGCGCCATGGCGGCGATGATCCATACCGGCAGCAAACGGTCCACTACCGAAAGCCGTCCTACGACGGCGGCACCGCCTTCAGGCTTACGGGCTGTGGTCTGCGTCGGCGTGCTCACTAGGCTCCTGGAATTCTGCCCGGCAACAGCCAAGGCATTAGATTGATGAAGTTCGATATAAGTATCAGCATCCATATCGATGATTGTCAATCTATGTGCATAATGGATGTATGGACTCCCCGCAAACCCTTCAACTGCTACACGCGGACGAACTCCCAGCTGTGGATAGGCCGGCAAGTGCTGGCGATGAAGCTTGCTGCGAGCCTTCAGCCCAGCCGTCCCTCGATGCCTATGAGGCCCAGGTCCGTGCCTCCGTGTTTAAGGCTCTGGCCGATCCCAACCGCCTTCGTCTGTTGTCCATCGTCAAAAGCGCACACGGCGGAGAAGCTTGCGTCTGCGATCTCACCGAGCCCTTGGACCTCGGCCAGCCGACAGTCTCACACCACTTAAAGATCCTGGTGGATGCCGGTCTTCTGCACCGCGAAAAGCGGGGCACATGGGCTTACTACTCCTTGGTCCCGGGTGCCATTGAGCGCACTTCAGGCCTACTGGAGACCCTGTGACAAGGGAGACTGCAGGGCCAAGGGAGACTACATGGACAAGACCGTCGTTGGCCAACAGCGAGGTCCAGATCCGCAAAATGACGCTTTCCGATTGGCCGGTTGTCAGGGAAATCTTCACTGAAGGCATCGAGTCCGGGAACGCCACGTTTGAGCCCGCTGCTCCTGAGTGGGAGCAATTCGACGCTACAAGACTCAAGGATCACCGGCTGGTGGCGGAAACCGAAGGCCGGATCCGCGGTTGGGCAGCCGTATCCGCCATCTCCTCGCGTGCAGCGTATGCGGGCGTCGTGGAGCATTCAATTTATGTGGCCGGGGAAGCCCGTGGTTTGGGTGTAGGCAAGGCCCTTCTCCGCGCGCTGATCACCTCCACGGAAGAAGCAGGAATCTGGACGATCCAGGCCAGCGTCTTTCCCGAGAATGAAGCGAGCATCCGGCTCCACATTGCGGAGGGCTTCACGGTTGTCGGCCGGCGGAATCGAATCGCCCGGATGCCTCTTGGCCCACTCGCGGGGCAATGGCGGGACACCATAATGATCGAAAGACGCTCCGCGACTATCTAAAACCGCGACTGTCTGAAACCGGAAGTGTCTGCGAAGAGGGAGAGCCATGGCTATAAGCGAGTTTCCGCAGCTTGGCTCTGCGAGCGCAGACCGGGCGGTGTTGGGCAGCAAAGCAGCCACTCTTTCCGAGCTCACGGCAGAGGGTTTCGAGGTGCCAGCGGGGTTCGTCGTCACGTCGGAGGTGCTCGGGCAACTCGGCAACAACCTCGCGGGCGCTCTGAAAGTTGCTGCCGGCAGGATAGGTCCGGGACCGTACGCTGTCAGGTCCTCTTCCGCCGCCGAGGACCTCGCCGGCGCTTCCTATGCTGGTCTCTACGAAACCTTCCTGAACGTTGAGCGGGATGACCTTGAGCAGGCTGTCAGGCAATGCTTGGCTTCGGCTGCGGAGAACAGAGTTGCAGCGTATGAGACTGCTCTCGGAGCAGCGGCCCGCGGCGATGCGGCAAGCCCTTCCATGGCGGTACTCGTTCAACAGATGGTCCAGCCCCATGCCGCCGGCGTTGCCTTTACTGCCAACCCGTTGACCGGCGACCCTGACGAAACCATTGTCACTGCCGTCGCGGGCCTTGGGGAGTCGCTGGTGTCCGGTGAAGCAGTCGGAGAGCAATGGACAGTCCGCGCCAGCGACGCCACGTGCAACAGGGACGGCAACATCCTCACCTCGGACCAAGCACGGCAGGTAGCGGCGCTGGCCCGTCGGATCCACGAACGAGCGGGAGTGCCGCAAGACATCGAGTGGGCGCTGGACCACGACGGTGCCCTATTCCTTCTTCAGGCCCGCCCGATGACGGCGCTTCCCACGCCAGCAGCTTGGACGGCTCCGGGCGAAGGCCTGTGGGCACGGAACTTCAGGCTCGGTGAATGGCTTCCAGATCCCATGACGCCGCTGTTCGAGGACTGGCTTCTGCCCCGGATCGAGGCCGGGTATCTCGACGGCATGGAGGACGATATTCAGGTGCGGGTGCCGTTTCGTTACGGCTCCGTCAACGGCTGGTACTACAACGCCCCGCCGATTCCGTCCCCAAGGATTGTGGCGCCTTTGATAGTTTCAAGCCGTGGTCGCCTGCCATGGTTCCTTTTCAACGTCCTTCTCCGGGTCTCCCGCAATCCGGCTGCGGCGCACCGCGCTGTTCTCCATGGGCTGGAACTGAAATGGCGACACCAGCTGCTGCCCGACTATCGGGAACTCGTGCGCAGTGCCGAGCAGGAAGTGGACACCGCA
Organism: Arthrobacter sp. 21a14; assembly: GCA_050627125.1. Lineage (GTDB taxonomy): Bacteria > Actinomycetota > Actinomycetes > Actinomycetales > Micrococcaceae > Arthrobacter. The sequence goes on from CP192487.1 coordinate 5,324,501, forward strand.
TCCCCGGCAAGGCTCATCGAGCTTGTGAATGCCATCGCCCAGCAGGCGGGAATCTACCTCTGGTCACTGGCCGTGGTCGGCGGATCTGCTTGGAAAATCGAAGCGGCCCTGGCCAGGTTCTGGCAAAAGCACCTAGCCGCTCCCTTGAGCGACAAACCCGCAGGGCTGCTCGGCCATCAGGCACTCCTCCGCGGCCTCACCGGCAGCAGCGGCCTTCCCGGCAGCGCTGCGACACCATCGGAGTCGGCGGTTTACTCCCTCGACTGGTACCACCAGACCTTCGGCGAGGCCGGCATCCGCAGCCCTCAAACGGATTCAACCACTGCAGGAAGGGGGGCGCTTGACGCACAGCGGAACGCCGCCGAAGCGGCGGCCAGGGCAGTGCTGCTTGATAGTCCCAGGGCCCTCACCCGCTTTGATTCCGTCCTAACGATGGCCCAGTACTACGCCGCCCTACGGGAAGAACAGTCCCTTTACCTCACCCTGGGATGGCCGGTCCTGCGCCGTTGCGCCAAACGGCTGGGAGAAAACCTCGCTGCCGCAGGAGCCATCGAAGACCCGCAGGACATCCATTTCCTCCACCTGAGTGAGGTGATGAACGCGTCGGCGGACCACAGGGAACTGGTAGGAAACCGCCGTGCAACGTGGCAGATGCAACGGCGTCTGGACGCACCACTCATCATTGGCGAACCCGGCAGGTTTGGAGCTGATCCCGTGGCGAGCGCAGTTGAGGCAGCCAGGACAACCCACGAGGTTCCCGCGGGTGCAATTGTCGGCCACCCGGCCAGCACTGGACGCGCCACGGGCAGAGTGCGGGTTATGTCAGGCCTGGAGGAATTCGACAGCTTCCTCGATGGCGAGATACTCGTAGCGCGAACCACCGCACCAGCCTGGACGCCCCTTTTCGCTCGGGCCGCCGCGGTGGTCACCGACGGCGGAACCCTCGCCGCCCACGCGTCGCTGGTTGCCCGGGAGTACGGCATACCCGCAGTCGTGGGTACCGGCAACGCAACCCGATTGCTCAGGACGGGCCAACGAGTCACCGTGGACGGAGGCGCGGGCTACGTCGTCGCGGCCGAATGACGAACTACCGAATAAGGAACTACCGCACGACCGCCGTCCGTTCCTCCTCACGGGGACGCGTCACCGCATCAGGCTGGCGGCCAAGCTTTCCTGGCCACCAAATCCGGTGTCCGATGTCGTACGCGAGCGCGGGCACCAATAGTGAGCGGACCAGAATGGTATCCAGCAGCACCCCGAAGGCCACGATGAAGGCCAGCTGCACGAGGAACATGATCGGAATGACTCCGAGCGCGGCGAAGGTTGCAGCCAACACAACACCCGCGGATGTAATCACACCACCCGTAACGCCCAAACCCCGCAGGATTCCAGGCCGTGTCCCGTGCTTCAGCGATTCCTCGCGCACCCTGCTCATCAGGAAGATGTTGTAGTCCACACCTAATGCCACGAGGAAGACAAAGCCGAAGAGGGGAACCGTGGCATCGGCGCCCGAGAAACCGAAGACCCCGTTGAAGACCCACGCTGAAACACCCATGGCTGCCGCATAGGACAGGACCACGGACAACACCAGCAGGACAGGCGCTACAACGGAGCGCAGCAGAAGCATCAGGATGAAGAGGATGACCACCAGGACTATAGGGATGATGACCACCAAGTCGCGCTGCGCGGTCGTGTTGGTGTCCAGCGCAGTGGCAGTAACCCCGCCGACCAAGGCGTCGGCGTCGGCCTCTTTGACGGCCACCCGCAAGGACTTAAGTGTTTCTTCAGCTTGAATCGAGTCGGCGGCAGAGTCGAGCGTCGCATTGATCAGCACCTTGCCCTCACGGACGGCAGGATCGGTCGGAGTGCCCGGAGCGCCGGTGATGGGCACATTTCCGTGAGGCAGGAGATAGGCGTCCCCCACGCCGTCGGCCGCTTTGACCTTGTCCAGCACCTCCTGCGCGGCATCTTCGGAGGCGACCACGACGGCGGGGCTGCCGCTGCCGGCGTCGAAATGCCGCGCCAGCGCGTCCTGGCCGTCCACGGCGTCGGAGGCTGAGAGGATGACGTCCGTTTGTGGGACACCGTTGGCCTTCAATTGAAGGACGCCTGCCGAGGCCACCAGGAGCAGCAGGACCGAAGCCACCCATACGGCGCGCGGCCGGCGGGAGACCAGGGACGCAGTTGCGCGCCACAGACCCTTTTGCCCTTCAAGTCCAGTAACCAGCTCAGGTTCGCGTTCGTCGTCGGGCAGGAGCTTGGGACGGAAAGGCCAGAAGGCGGCGCGGCCCAGAAGGGCCATGAGCGCCGGGAGGAGGGTAAGCGCGGCGAAGAGCGAGCAAAGGATTCCGGCAGCTGCCACAGGGCCCAGCGCCTTGTTGGAGTTCAGGTCGGAGAAGAGCAGGCAGAGCAGGGCGATGATGACGGTCGCGCCCGACGCGAGGATCGGTTCGAAGGAGGCCTTCCATGCCGCGAGCACTGCTCTCGTTCGGTTGGTGGTGTGGGTCAGGGCCTCGCGGAATCGGGCCACATACAGCAGCGCATAGTCGGTGGCCGCACCAATCACCAGGATGGAGAGGATGCCTTGGCTCTGGCCGTTCAGCTGGATCCAGCCCAGTTTGGCCATTGCAAACACCAGGAGAATCGCTGCGCAAAGCGCAAAAACCGATGTTAGGAGGACCGCCAGAGGCAGCACGAGTGAGCGGTACACGAGCAGCAGAATGATAAACACGGCGCCGAGCGCGACGAGCAGGAGGATTCCGTCGATGCCGCCGAACGCGTTTACCAGATCAGCGGTCAGGCCCGCGGGACCCGTGACAAAGGCCCGCGTTCCCTCCGGGGCACCCGGCTGAACTACGTCTCGGAGCTCCTGGATCTTGTCGCGAAGCTCATCCGAAGACGCTATTGGCACAATGAACTGGACCGCTTTGCCGTCCTCCGAGGGAAGAGGCCCGACGACGGCGTCCCCCAGTTTGAGCGCCTGAATGTCAGCTTTCAGTTGGGCTGCTTCGCCAAGCTGGGCCGCGGTGAAGGCCGTCCCGTTCTCAACGATGACCACCGCGGGGATCTCTTTGGAGTCCCGGAACTTCGCCTGCCAGTTGCCTGCTTCCGTCGCTTCGGCGCCTGCTGGGAGGAACGACGCCTGGTCATTGGAAGAGACCTCGTCCAACCGCCCGAACGTTGGGCCGCCAACGCCGGCAATACCAAGCCAGATGATGACAAGCACCACCGGCACGAGCCATCGAAGCCAGAACGGTACCTTCTGCGGGTTCATGAGTCCTTCTTCCGAGACGTGACGAAGTCTTTATTCCACCACAGAATATCTCTATCATGGAACTATTCCAAGAGTGAACCATCTACTGATGTCGGGTTCCTGTTGGGCTGGGAGTAATATCCGACAGGGCACTAATCACGGTCGAACACAGGTGGAGGGCAAGATGGCTGAAGTTTCAGGCCCGCACCCCGGTGGCGAACGCCCGGAAACAGCGGCGCCCCAGGACTTGGTGCGGCTCCTTCAGGACTTCACCCTCGAAGCCAACCACTATGTCGACGCAGCCGGCGGCCGGAACGATATGCACCGGACGGATCTCAATGCCCTTGCCGTGATCATGCGCCATTCTGCCGCAGGTCGGGTCGTCACGCCTGGCGTCCTGCGCAACGAACTACGCCTGAGTTCTCCAGCCACTACCGCGTTGGTGGACCGGCTTCACGCGTCGGGACACGTAGTGCGCGAACGTGTCGGCACGGACCGGCGCCAGATCCAGTTGGTCATGACGCCGAAGGCCTACCGGGATGGAAGTGCCATGTTCATGCCGCTGGCCATCCGTATGGGCCAGGCCATGGGCGCGTACAGTGCTGACGACCTGGATGTTGTCCGACGCTTCATGACCGACATGATCCAGGCCACCGTAGCGGCCCGCACGGAAACCGCGGAGAACGGCAACTAACCGCATTCCGCCTAAATCCACCGGCGAAGTTGTAGCGTTTCCCTATGAACGCGCAGCAGCCTGAAGATGTTTACACCCACGGGCACCACGAGTCAGTTGTCCGGGCCCACGCCTCGCGGACGGCCGAGAATTCGGCAGCGTTTGTCATTCCGCATCTCACCCCAGGGACGTCGGTGCTCGACGTCGGGTGCGGACCGGGCAGCATCACGTGCGATTTCGCGGGGCTGGTTGCACCCGCCCAGGTCATCGGCTTGGATCGCTCGGCGGACATCGTCGCCCAGGCAACGGAACTGGCAAAGGACCGTGGCGTAGACAACGTGGAGTTCCGAACCGGCAACATCTACGATCTTGAGTTTGAGGACGAGACCTTCGACCTCGTCCACGCCCATCAAGTCCTCCAGCACCTCACCGATCCCGTCGCCGCCCTGCGTGAGATGCGCCGCGTGGCAAAACCGGGCGCGATCGTGGCCGTCCGCGACGCCGATTTCCACGGCATGAGCTGGTACCCGGAAGTCCCCGAGCTCGATGACTGGATGGAGCTCTACCAGAAGATCGCACGGCGAAACGGTGCCGAACCGGATGCCGGCCGTCGATTGGTCTCGTGGGCACAGCAGGCAGGCTTTGCCCAGGTGGCGCCCAGCAGCAGCAACTGGCTCTACGCCACAGCCCAACAACGGGCATGGCAGTCCCGCGTGTGGAGCGAACGTGTCCTCCACTCCGCTTTTGCCGAGCAAGCCCTCGAATACGGGTTCGCCAATGAGGCCGACCTCGCCCGGATCGCTGCGGGCTGGCACCGCTGGGGAGCCACGGACGATGGCTACTTCCTCATTCCCAACGGCGAGGTGATCGCGCGGGCCTAGGTTGCGCGTGAAGGAACTTTCCCAAAAAACTTTGCCGAACCATGTAGAAAAGCGCCCCGCAGTTCCGACCCATGAGTGAAAGCACCCAAACAGGGTGCCACTTCATAAGGAGTTTGAGATGAAATACATGATCATGATGTTCGGATCCGCCGAGGGCATGATGGAAACCGCCGATCCGGAGTGGGTCAAGGAAATGATCGGGTTCATGATCCAGATCGACAAGGACCTCCGCGATTCCGGTGAACTCGTCTTTAACGCAGGGCTGGCTGATGGCAGCACCGCGAAGCTCGTCAAGCAGACCCCGGACGGCGTCATCACCACGGACGGCCCGTATGCCGAGTCGAAGGAGTCGCTGATCGGGTACTGGGTGGTGGACGTGGCCAGCGAGGAACGCGCCGTGGAAATCTGCTCGAGCATCGTCAAGTACTCGCAGGTGGTGGAGCTCCGCGCTATCCCGGACGGTCCCCCGGAGGTCTAGTTTGACCGTTCCTCCACGCGAGGTTCCTCCACGCGACATTGAGGACCTGCTGCGCACCTTGGCGCCGCAGGTCCTCGGCGTGCTTGCTCGCAACCACGGGCAGTTCGACGCCTGCGAGGATGCCGTGCAGGAAGCCCTGATTGAGGCCGCAGTGCAATGGCCATCCGGGCTGCCAACAAATCCCAAGGGATGGCTGCTGGCTGTCGCATCGCGCCGGCTGGTTGATGTGTGGCGCAGTGAAAGCGCGCGCCGCGCCCGGGAGGAACGCGTCGCCGCCATGGAGGTCAGCTTCCAGGACAGCACCGCGTCTGAAGCCGACGACACCCTGACCCTGATGTTCCTGTGTTGCCACCCGTCCATAAGTGCACCCTCGCAACTCGCCTTGACGCTCCGGGCCGTAGGAGGACTCACGACGGCGGAAATCGCCTCTGCTTTCCTCGTCCCCGAGGCGACCATGGGCCAGCGCATCAGCCGTGCGAAACAAGGGATCCAGAAGACAGGCGCCCGGTTCGACATGCCGCCGGAGTCCGAGCGGAAGGCGAGGCTCGGCGTCGTACTTCACGTCCTGTACCTGATCTTCAACGAAGGCTACGCCGCAAGCTCGGGCGACTCACTGCAACGCGAAGACCTCACCACCGAAGCGATCCGCTTGGCACGCCTGCTGGTGAGCGCGTCGCCGGCCGAGTTCGAGGCCACCGGTTTGCTCGCTCTGATGCTGCTGACGGACTCCCGTCGTGCCGCGCGAACCCTGGCTGACGGGATGCCCGTGCCGCTGTCCGAACAGGACCGGAGTTTATGGAACCGCGGGCAGATAGAGGAAGGGATCGCACTCCTGTCTTCCGTACTTGGACGTGGCGCGGCTGGGCCGTACCAACTCCAAGCCGCCATCGCCGCCGTTCATGCGGAAGCGCCGTCTGACGCCGAAACCGACTGGCCGCAGATCCTCGCCTTGTACACGGTCCTGGAAGCCGTAGCGCCCACTCCCGTGGTGACGCTGAATCGCGCTGTGGCTGTGGCTATGGTCAATGGGCCAGCCGCTGGGCTTGAGCTGATCGCGGGGCTGGATTCGGCGATCGGTCGGTCCCACCGCCTGGATGCGGTGCGGGGCCACCTATACGAGATGGCGGGCTCATATAAGGAAGCCCGTGCCGCCTACCTCGCCGCCGCCAAGAAGACGGGCAGCCTGCAGGAGCGGCGGTACTTGATGGGGAAAGTGGCGCGAATGGACGAGCACTGACCCCATATAGTCGAATCCATGGAACAGCGCATACTTGGTAAGACCGGCCGGTCGGTGTCCACCGTTGGACTGGGCACGTGGCAACTCGGAGCGGACTGGGGCGACGTCACAGAGGAAGACGCACTTGCCGTCCTGGAAGCCTCGGTTGACGGCGGCGTCACTTTCTTCGACACAGCCGACGTCTACGGCGATGGCCGAAGTGAGCAGCTGATCGGACGCTTCCTGCGCGCCAACCCCGGGCTGGACCTGATGGTTGCCACCAAGATGGGCCGGCGCGTGGACCAAGTGCCCGAAAACTACACCCTCGCCAACTTCCGTGAGTGGACGGACCGTTCGCGCCGGAACCTGCAGCAGGACACCCTGGACCTCGTCCAATTGCATTGCCCGCCCACGGCCGTCTACACGCGCGATGAAGTGTACGACGCACTGGATACTCTCGTCAGCGAAGGCGTTATCCGCAACTACGGCGTCAGCGTCGAGCGGACTGACGAAGCCCTTGAAGCCATCAACCGCGGGAATACGGCGTCCGTTCAGATCATCCTGAACGCCTTCCGGCTGAAGCCGCTCGATGAAGTTCTCCCGGCAGCCAAGCAGGCCGGAGTCGGCATCATCGCCAGAGTGCCGCTGGCCTCCGGACTATTGTCCGGAAAGTACACGCCGGAAACCGAGTTCGCGGAGAACGACCACCGCAACTACAACCGCGACGGCTCCTCATTCGACGTCGGCGAAACCTTCTCGGGCGTCAATTTCACCACCGGTGTAAAAGCCGCACAGGAGTTCAGCGCGTTAGTGCCCGACGGCGTCAGCACCGCCCAGGCGGCCCTCGCCTGGGTGATCGCCCGGGACGGTGTCAGCACGGTCATTCCCGGTGCTCGTTCGTCAGTCCAAGCACATGCGAACGCTGAGGCGGGAGCCATGCAGGACGTCGGGGCAGGTCTCACCGCCGGGGTCCGGGACATCTATGATCGGTATTTCCGCGAAGCGATCCACCCGCGCTGGTAGCCGGTCCACCGCCGTCGGGCCTTGCCCAAGCGCTGTGCCGTCACCATCCGCTGCGGGTGGGCGTGTGTCCCTTTCGGGCGTCATCGGGCATCGACATTTCGGCGCGTAGTCCCAGAAGCCGGATGGGACGGTCGGGCTCGATCCGTGCCGTAACGTCCAAGGCTTGAGCGAGGACTTCGTCCCGGTCGAAGGTCTCTGGAATCTTCCTTGCGTAGGTCTTGGTGAAGAACGGGGCGTACCGGACCTTGAGGGTCAGCCCCACCACGGGCCGACCCTCGGCTGCCACGTCTTCGAGGACGCGCGCTGTCAGCTCCTTGATGGCGTCGCTGATCTGGGAGGGTTCCGTGAGGTCCTGCTGGAACGTGGTCTCGCGGCCGTGTGCCCGGGCAACCCACGGGGTGTCGTCCACTTCGTTGGCGCCCTCGCCTCGTCCGAGCTGCGCATACCAAGGGCCCATCTTGGGGCCGAACTCCGGGACCAAGTCCTGGGGATCGGTCCCGGCAAGTTCTGCCACCGTGGTGATCTGGTGTTTCGCCAGGCGCTGCGACACTTTGGGCCCGACGCCCCACAGCTCCTTAGTGGGCTTGCTGCCCATGACGTCGAGCCAGTTCTCTTTGGTCAACCGAAAGATACCATCTGGTTTGCCAAAATCTGTCGCATTCTTTGCGCGGACCAACGTGTCGCCGATGCCCACGCTGCAGTGCAACCGGGTTTGCTCCAGGACGGCAGCTTGAATCTGCCGGGCATATGCTTCCGGGTCCTCTGCCTCGATGCCAACAAAGGCCTCATCCCAACCGAGCACCTGAACCTTGGCGCCCGGCTGTGCGCGCAGGGTGGCCATCACTACGTGCGACGCCGCCAGGTAAGCCTCCTGGTCGACGGGAAGGATCACGGCGTCCGGCACTTTCCGGGCCGCTATGCGCAGTGGCATTCCAGAGCCCACGCCGAACGCCCTGGCTTCATATGATGCCGTGGATACCACAGCACGTTCCGTCGGATCCCCGCGGCCTCCCACAATGATGGGTTTGCCTGCGAGCTCAGGCCGACGGAGTACCTCGACAGCCGCAATGAACTGGTCGAGGTCAACGTGCAGTACCCATGGGATTCCGCTCACGGCACCAGTTTGCCCTAAGCCGTGGCCTCCTGACCCTGTTTGGGCTCACGGCGCCCGCAAATCAACCCATTTGGGCTTCAACCGGATGTCTGGGCGGCCAAACAAGGTCAGGGCCCAACGCGTCCAAACCACGCACCTCACCGGCATAAGCTGAGATGGTGCAGTTTTCACTTTGGCTGGCCCTGGTTGGCGCCGGCACCCTGATCAGTTTCACTCCCGGCGCCGGTGCCATCTTCACCATGAGCAACTCGCTGAATTCCGGTTTCCGACGCTCCATCTGGGGCATCCTCGGCCAGCAATTGGCCTTGGTGATCCACATCGTCATCGTGGCCTTGGGCGTCGGCGTGCTCGTCTCGAATTCGCCTGTGATCTTCAACATCGTCCGCTACGCCGGCGCGGCGTATCTGGTGTACCTCGGCATCCGACAGTTCCTGCGCAAGCCGGACCTGGACGAGGAAAAGGTGGACAGCCGAAAGAACGAGTCCGGCCTTTCCATGTTCCAACGCGGCGTCTGGGTGAACCTGCTGAATCCCAAGGCAATCGTGTTCTTCCTGGCCTTCATGCCGCAGTTCATCCGGCTGGACCAGCCGCTGCTTCAGCAATATGCCGTGCTGACGGTCACCGTCCTCGTTATCGACATCTTGGTTATGTGGTTCTTCTTCGCTCTGGCCGCGCGTTCATTCCAGCGTTTCACCCACGACGAGCGCGGCCAGAAGGTCCTCAACCGTGTGTTCGGCTGCCTGTTCGTGCTGGTTGGCATCTTGCTAGCGACCATCCACTAGGCACGGCGGCCGGGACACGCTGCTACCGTCGAGGTATGGAAGCGGACTGGATCGAGCACCGACGTTCGGACGATGGCGAGCACGTGGGGTGGATGAAGCCCGCAGGTGACGGATTCGTCGCAATCGACATGCTGGGACGTCCACGCACGGACGAAGTGGATTGGTTCACCGCTGAGGAAACACTCGATGACCTCGGCCTGCGCTACCTCGCCGACCCCCACGAATTGCTACTCGACGACGGCACGTGGCTGCGCGTCCGGATCGCCGAAGTAACACCTGACGCTGTACGGGTGAAGAAGGAAGACTGGGGCGATATGACGGCGCCCCAGATCTATTTCACGGTGTCGAACCCCGTCTCGGAGGCACAGCTTCGCCCGCTATTGGCTAACCCAGCGACGTAGACCCGCGAACCACCAGCGAGCTCTCCAGCGTCACGTGCGGCTCCTCCAAATCCAGGCCTTCCATGAGTCCGCGGAGTTGCTCCCCGGCCTTTCGTCCAAGCGGGGTCGCCGGCAGGTGCACGCTCGTGAGGCTGGGATTGCTGGTGGCCGAATACGGGAGATCGTCGAAGCCCGCAACGGCCAGTTCGGCAGGAATCAGGACGCCCGCCACACGCGCTTCCTGCAGCACGCCATAGGCATGGGTATCGGTACCGCAGACGACGGCGGTCACCCCCTCACGCTGCCACGCGGGCCAAGCGTCGGCGAACGCGGCGGCGGCAGCACCGACGTCGATCGCGGTGCTGATGACATGCCCATCGGCAACCAAAAGCCCGCACGCTGCGGCCTCCTCCAGGAAGGCTTCCCTGCGCAGGTGGAAAGTGGTGGTGCCGGTAATGCCGTCCACGTAGGCGGCCCGGGTATGTCCGGACGCGGAGAGGTGCCGGGCCAACTCACGTGCGCCTTGGGCGACGTCGAGGTTTACGGACGGGGCGTAGGACTCGAGGCCGGGCGCGTCAAGGAGCACAAGCGGTCCGGCCGCGGACAGGTCCTGAAGAAACTCAGCACTGGGGGCGCCCACGAGCAGGCCGGCCGGACGGAGTGCCAACAATTTGCGAACATCCTCGGCCTGCGGCGACTCCCCTGCGTCGGTCACCGAGAGCAACAGTTGGTAAGCCGGGCCGAGTGATTCCCGGACGCCTGCGATGACGTTGGCGAAGAACGGGTTGGACACGTCGGGCGTCACGAGAATGACGATGGAGCTGACTCCGCGAGCCAGCGAACTCCCAATGCTGTCAACCACATAGCCAAGTTCGGCGATCGCTGATCGGACGCGTGAGATGTTGTCCTCGGATACTCGTCCTTGCGTCTTACCGTTGGCTACCAATGAGACGGTGGCAGTGGAAACCCCGGCCCGGGCAGCCACCATCGCAGCCGTTACACGGGGCGAGCGGGCGTTCCGCCGATCCAAGGTATCCATGCATCGATCGTAGCGTTGTTGCAGCGCGAACAAGTGGCCCAAGGCATCAAGCGCTTAACGCCAAGTACGTTAAGCGTTTGACGTAACCCACGGAGCAGTGCCAGAATTCCCATGAATGCTTACCGCCCTGCTTCGGGAAAGAACCTGGCAGGCCCCAATGACGTGGAGACAAACGTGGACCCCAATCCCATGACAGCACGCAAGAAGATCATTCTTGACTGCGACCCCGGCCATGACGACGCAGTGGCATTGTTGCTGGCCCACGGAAACCCGGACATCGAGCTGCTCGCAGTGACAACGGTGGTGGGCAACCAGACCCTCGAAAAAGTCACGCGCAACGCCCTCTCGGTAGCCACCATCGCTGGCATCACCGGCGTTCCGTTCGCGGCAGGTTGTGACCGCCCCCTGGTTCGAACCATCGAGACGGCCCCCAGCATCCACGGCGAATCCGGCATGGATGGTCCGGAACAGCCCGAGCCCACCATCGAACTGGACCCGCGCCACGCCGTCGACCTCATCGTTGAAACCGTCATGGCACATGAGCCGGGCACCATCACCCTGGTGCCTACCGCGGGCCTGACAAACATCGCCATGGCTGCCCGCAAGGAGCCGCGCATCGTGGAGCGCGTGAAGGAAGTTGTCCTCATGGGCGGCGGCTACCACGTGGGCAACTGGAGCGCAGTGGCGGAGTTCAACATCATCATCGATCCCGAGGCCGCGCACATTGTGTTCAACGAAAAGTGGCCCGTGGTGATGGTCGGCCTGGACCTCACGCACCAGGCACTGGCCACAGATGAGGTGGTGGACCGCATTGCCGCCATCGGAACCAAGCCGGCCAAGTTCGTCATGGAACTCATGGACTTCTTCCAGAAGACCTACAAGGATGCCCAGGGCTTCGATTTCCCGCCGGTACACGATCCCTGCGCAGTTGCCTACGTCATCGACCCCACCGTGATGACCACACGCAAGGTGCCTGTGGACATCGAACTGCAGGGCAAGCTCACCCTCGGCATGACGGTGGCGGACTTCCGCGCGCCCGCCCCGGAGGACTGCCATACGTCCGTGGCCGTGGATCTGGATCACAAGAAGTTCTGGGATCTTGTCACCGATGCGATCGAACGGATCGGTGAACCAACCCTCGACGGCGGCGCTGACGCCACCGCCGCGGTTAACGTCGCAGCCGGAGAGGCAAAGTAATGTCCATCCTCATACCAGAAACCAAGTCCACCCGGGGTAACGTCACCGCGCTTATGGTCGCCCTTCTGGCAGCCTGTGTTGCCTTCCAGCTCAACGCCTCCATGCTCAGCCCCGCCTTGGTCACCATGGGCAATGAGCTCCAGACGGACCAAGCCACGATCGGCCTGTCCCAGACCTGGTTCTTCACCGCCGCAGCACTGTTCTCCCTCTTCCTCCCCCGGCTCAGCGACATCGTGGGCCGCAAGAAGATCCTTGTGGGCATGATGCTCCTGATGGCTGTTGGTTCGGTCATCGCGGCACTCGCACCGGATGTCACGTGGCTCTTCGTAGGCCGCATCATCCAGGGCGTCAGCGGTCCCACTGTCCCCCTCTGCCTCATCATGCTCCGCTCCGCAGTGAGCAACCCGCGCAAATACGGCACCCTCATGGGCCTCATCACCGCAGTGAACGGTGGCGTGGCTGGTGTCGACTCGTTCGTGGGCGGCTACTTCGCCGAGAACTTCGGATTCCGCAGCATTTTCTGGCTCATGGTTGCCCTGGCCCTTGTGGCAACGGTCCTTATCGCCGTCCTGGCAGGAGAGAGCAAACCTGCTGCCGGAACCACCATGGACTGGCTGGGCGTGTTCTTCATCGTGATCGCGGTAGGCGCCCTCCTGACAGCCTTGAACGAAGGCTCCAAACTGGCGACGGCCTTCGACGCCGGGACGCTAACGTTGGCCATTGGCCTGATCCTGGTTGCCGCCGTCGCGTTCTTCGCTTTCTGGACTGTTGAAAAGCGCGCCAAGCAGCCCATGGTGGAAACCGTGCACCTGAGGCAGCGCTCCACCTGGGCGCCGCTTTTGACCACCACACTGACCATGACCGGTATCTTCGCGGTCATTAATGGGATCGTCCCGGCGTTCGTTCAGGCGGCCGAACCCGGCTTCGGCGTGGGCCCCATCGAGATGTCGCTCATGATCCTTACGCCGTACGCACTGCTGGGTTGGCTCTTCGGCCCGATCAGCGGCAGGCTCGCCCCGGTCCTCGGCTACACGAAGGTCCTTCGCATCGGCCTGCTGGGCAGCCTCGTGGCCTTGGCGATCATCGCGTTCTTCGGCCTGAACAACCTGCCGATGATGATCGTGGGCACAGCCTTGCTGGGCATCATGTACGCCGGTACCGTCAACATCATGCTGAACGGACTGGGCGTGGTCCTCTCGCCCCAAGGCAACCCGGGCTTCCTCCCCGGAATGAATGCGGGCGCTTTCAACCTCGGCGCTGGCCTAAGCTTCCTGGTCCTGCCCGCGGTCCTCGTTGCGACGTCCGCACTGGGTGACGCAAAGGCGTCGTACCTCACCGTTGTGGTGGTGGGTCTCACCATCACCCTTGCCGCCTTCGGCGCCTCACTGTTGATCCCGAAACCTCTGGACGCTGAGGTCGCAGTTGCAGAAGTGGCTGAAGTCGAGGTAAGCAAATGAGCACAGAAGCCGGCGCACCCACGGCGGGGATCGTCGTCGTCGGCTCCCTGAACGCCGATCTGACGATCTACTGCGACCGCCTTCCCAAGCCCGGCGAGACGGTCCACGGAAATGGTTTCGCGGTCAACCCCGGCGGCAAGAGCGCCAATCAGGCGGTGGCGGCCAGCAAGCTCGGCGCCCAGGTCAGCCTGGTGGGTGCAGTGGGCGATGACGCCAACGGAAGCATGCTCCTGGACTCGACCGCCAACGCCGGGGTGGACGTGACCCGCGTCCGACGCTCGGACGCCGCGACGGGCGTCGCGGTCATCTCGGTGGATGCCAGCGGCGAGAACAGCATCATCATCTCGGCCGGGGCAAACGGGACTCTAACCCCGGCAGACGTGCGCGCGGCAGCGGACGCCATCAACAGTGCTGCGGTGGTCTGCCTCTGCCTTGAAGTCGCGATCGATACTGTGATCGCCGCTGCACAAGCAGGGCACGACGCCGGCGCTACCGTCATATTGAACCTCTCGCCTTACTCGGAGGTACCGGAGATTCTGGCCGACTTGACCGACGTGCTGCTGGTCAATGCGCACGAGGCCTCCCTGTTCCTGGGCGGGGAAGCCGACGTTCCTGACGCCGACGCGGAGGCTGAAGCATGGGAACCTGTTCGCAGCCAGTTTGCCGACAGGGGTTTGCAGCGCGTGCTGGTAACGCTCGGCGCCCACGGGTCTGTTGTGCTGGATTCGCTGGCCCGGGGTACCCAGGACCAGATCACGCGTATCGCCCCAACCCGCGTTTCGGCCGTAGACACCACCGGTGCGGGTGACGCATTCACGGGAGCTGTCGCTGCACGCCTTGCTGCCGGCGATTCCCTCGCGGACGCGGCCTCCTTCGCCTCGGTAGCCGCAGCGTTGGCCGCCACGAAGAAGGGCACCCAGGCCGCCTACCCCAGCATCGCGGACGTCCAGCGCCTGCGGGGCGTTTAGTCCCAGCCGCCCACCCAACTGACTGGCAGTTGTGGTTGTTCCCAGCACTGAGAACAACCACAAATGCCAGTCAGTTGGTTTTTAAGCGGACCTACGGGCGGCGCGCTCAGCGGCCTTGCGGCTCAGTGCGCCATGGCCGGCAAACAGTCGTGGGACCACAAAATAGACGGCGGCCGGGACCACTAAGGCTGTCAGCAAGAGTGCTCGAAGAATCGGGTGCCACGGCTCCATGATCGGCCCGAGCAAGAGCATGCCGATGGATACCAGGGGGAAGATCGCGATCCACGTGATGAGGGCCCGCATGTGCACGGACGGCGCACGCGTTGGGGTGGTTTCAGCAGCCTTGATTTCGGTAGCAGCTTGAGCGGTCATGGCATTCTCCAACCAGGTAGTTGCAATTAGCTTTGTCTCACCATAACCACACTCGGCCAGAATTACAACTACTTAGTTGGGAAATGGTAATCTGGTACTTATGGCATGGGACACAGAGCGCACCAAGTCACTGCTTCTCGAGGCGGCGACGTCTGAGTTCTGCACGCGGGGACTTGCCGGGGCCCGGATTGATCGCATCGCCGCAGAGGCGGGCGTCAACAAAGAACGCATCTATCAGTACTTCGGCAACAAGAACGGCCTTTTTGACGCGGTCATCGTAGCCGCTCTCAGCTCCCTCATGGATGAAGTGCCCATCCACGGCGAGGGCCCAGAGGCCATGGCGAACTATGCGGGCCGTCTGTTCGATCATCATCAAGAGGACGCCACCGCGCCACGCCTTCTCTTCTGGGAAGGCCTGGAACGCGGCACCGAAGTTGTGGGCCTGCCCAAACGGATGGCCAACTGTGCGTCCAAGGTCAACAGCACCATTGCAGCCCTCCCCGGAATCTCAAAGGAAGACGCCGGTGATCTCCTCATCACCATCGTCAGTCTTTGCGATACGGCCCCCGTGCTGCCCGCACTCGATGGACTCATGGCCGGGAACGACCCCGGCCGCCTCGAGAGGCGACGCGCCGCCGTCGTACGCACCGTCTACTTGGCTGCCTCCGCGCTGGCTGCCGAAGCAGCGTCTGCCGGGTCGTCGACCGGGCCAGCGGCCCCGGAATCGGCGCCTGCTCCAGCGGTCAAGTAACCACCTTCACCGCCCACCCCATACACCCTGTGACAGCTTTGACAGGAAAAGTGACTTGGTTGTGAAGTGGCCCCTAGCCAAGAAGGGGTGCCATCAACCATGCTTGCTGCATGTACTCAACGACGAGCCCATACCGCATCATCACGGTCTGCACTGGAAACATCTGCCGCTCGCCCATGGCAGCGCTCATGCTTACCGAAGCCTTCGAAGCGGAAGGGCTCGGCAAGTTGGTAGTGGTCGACTCAGCGGGCACCACCGGGTACGAGGTGGGGCACCCGATCGATCCCCGGGCGGCCCGCAAACTGACCGCCCACCACATCGCTTCGGAGGACCACGTCGCACGCCAGTGGAGGCGCGAGTGGTTCGCTGAGCGGGACCTCATCCTGGCACTGGACGTCGATCATTTCGGCTGGCTTCAGGAGGGCGCTCCGGATCGCGAATCGCTGGCCAAAGTCCGTATGCTGCGCAGCTTCGATCCCATGATGGTTGGACGCAGTTCACTGGATTTGGGCATCGAGGATCCTTGGTATGGCGGTCACACCGATTTCGACAACACCTGGACCCTTATCAAAGCCGCTATTCCAGGCATTGTGCGCCACGTGAGCGATGCACTTGCGGAAGACTCCGGGAGTAGCGCCAGCGACGTCCGAAACGGAGCCACCGAGCACCAGCAGGTAACCTCTATGTCATGACCCCTGCACCCGTGATCATCGCCGTCGACGGGCGGTCCGGCGCGGGCAAGACCACGCTGGCCGTCGAGTTGGCGGCCCGCCTTCGGGAGCACCACAAGGTTTCCCTTTTCCATCTGGAAGACATCTATCCCGGATGGAACGGCCTTGCCACAGGCATCGAAAGGTACGTCGCAACGGTCCTGACGCCTTTGAGCCAAGGCGAGGCAGCAGAGTGGGTCAGCTGGGATTGGGAACGGCATTACGACGGCGCGCTGCACGTAACGCTGCCAGCCGAAATCGTGATCGTGGAGGGCGTCGGCGCCGCAGCGGACGCCGCGCGTCCCCTGCTGGACGCCATCGTCTGGGTCGAATCCCCCGGTGACGACCGCCGTCGTCGGGCTTTGGCCCGTGACGGAGACACCTACGAACCTTATTGGGACACCTGGGCCGCGCAGGAAGATGTTTGGCTCGAAGCTGACCCGGTCATGGGCGCAGCAGACATCCGCGTCCAGAACCTCGCGGATGGCAACGCCCCGGATGATGTCCTGCAGGCCATGCGGTACCTGCCGTCGTTGTCAGCGATCCTCTCGCCGGAACTCAGCGCGCGTCGAGGTTTGCAACTCCGGTCCGAAAAGATCAGCGCAGTTCCGGACGCCGAGGCGCTCTTTCAGAACCTCTACGGTTCCTCGACCAATGCTGTCTGGTTGGATTCCTCCAATGCAGCCGCAGTTTCAGGGACGTCCCAGGCCGCTGCCCGCAGCCGCTTCAGCATCCTGGCGGACGATGGCGGCACGTTCGGCCAGTCCGTCCAACACCGCCAGGGAACCACCCAGGTTACCGCCGGAACAGCCACCGTGAAAACCTCAGGACCCTTCTTCCGCTGGCTCGATTCCGTATGGGGACGCCGGGCCGTGCGGGCACCCCGCGGCTACGATGGGCAGTTCACGCTCGGCTGGTTGGGCTACCTGGGCTACGAGCTCAAACGGGAAACCGGGGGCAACGACGTCCAAGCCGGGACTCCCGACGCCGCCCTGCTCTTCGCTGGGCGGGCCGTGGTACTGGATCATCGCGAGCACACTGTGTGGTTGCTCGCCTTGGACGCGCCCGACGCCGATGAGTGGTTGCGTGAGGCTCGAACCGCCGTCGGAACTGCTTCAGCCGCCCCGGCTTCCGCCGTCGAGCCTGTTTCCGAGACGGCTCCGGAATTCACTTGCCGTGACAGCGCGACGGACTATAAGCGCAAAATCGCGGACGCCCAGCATGAAATCAGCGAAGGCAACTCGTACGAGGTCTGCCTGACCACCATGCTTGAAGCACCTGCCGGCGGGCTGGACCCGTGGCAGAGCTATCGGGCGTTGCGACGCCGCAATCCGGCACCATTTGCCAGTTACCTTCGGTTCGGCGAGCTGGTCGTCGCGAGCACCTCGCCCGAGCGTTTCCTCCGGATTCTCTCCGACGGCGGCATGCGGGCCGAGCCGATCAAGGGGACGCGTGGGCGTTCCGCTGATCCCACGGAGGACGCCGAACTGCGCCGCGACCTGGAGACCTCGCTCAAGGACCGCGCGGAAAACATCATGATCGTAGACTTGTTGCGCAACGACCTGAGCCACTTCGCCATTCCGGGCTCGGTGACGGTCAGCCGGCTGTGCGCGATCGAAAGCTACGCCACGGTGCATCAGATGGTGAGCACCGTGGACGCGCACCTTCGCCCTGGCGCTCCGCGTGCAGAGGCAGTGGCTGCGGCCTTCCCGGCCGGTTCAATGACCGGGGCGCCGAAGATCAGCACCATGGACATTCTTGACCAGCTTGAGGCGGGTCCCCGCGGTATCTATTCGGGAGCAATCGGCTACTTCTCGCTGAATGCTGCCACGGACCTTGCCGTCGTGATCCGTACCCTCGTGGTGAATCCCCACGACGACGGCGGGCGCACGCTCAGCCTGGGTATCGGAGGGGCAATCACCGCGGACTCCGTGGCCGACGACGAGTACGAAGAGATCCGGACCAAGGCTTTTGGCGTGTTGTCGACGCTCGGGGCTGACTTCCCCGGCTGAGTCTGTGTACAGCTAGCCGGCCGTCGCTTCAAGGGCCGTGTTACGCAAATTACTGGAGCGTCGCGGTCAATCTCGCGACGTTATCCACATACTTGGCCAACGGGGGTCTGTCCATCCAGTCGTCCAACGTAAGCTCACGGGATACCTCGCGATACGTGGACTCCACGGCCCGCATGAGGTTCACGGTTTCGGCGCCCAGGAGCATCACCGAGACCTCCATGTTCAGGGAGAAGGAGCGCATGTCCATATTGCTGGAACCAAGAACCGCAACCTCGTCGTCGATGGTGAAGTGCTTGGCGTGGAGTACATACGGCGCGCGGTACAGGTAGATGCGGACGCCTGCTCCAAGGAGCGCTTCGTAATACGAGCGTTGGGCGTGGTGGACGAGGAATTGATCACCCTTTTCGGAGACGAAGAGTTCCACATCAACGCCTCGCTGGGCCGCCGTGGTGATGGCATAGAGCAGGGAGTCATCAGGCACGAAGTAGGGGCTGCAAATGGAGATCCTGTGCTGCGCCGAGTAGATCAGCGTATTGAACAAGCGCAGGTTGTTCTCCGTGGCGAACCCCGGACCACTTGGGACCACCTGGGCGGTGACGTGCCCTGGGGAGGGTTGGGAGGGCAGGCGAAGCTGGCTTTCGAGTGACTCGTCGGTTTCGCTGAGCCAGTCCGTGGCGAAAACTACGTTCAGGGTGGCTACGATGGGGCCCTCGAGCCGGGCCATGAGCTCAACCCATTGACGGCCCGCACGGCGATGCTTGGGGTTGTTGTAGGACGGCTCGATCAGGTTCTGCGAGCCCGTGAACGCCAGTGTCCCGTCGATGACCAGGATCTTGCGGTGGTTCCTGAGATCCGGGCGGCGCCATTGGCCGTGGATAGGCAACAGCGGCAACATTCGCTTCCACTGGATCTGGCCTGCCTTGAGCCGGCGGACCAGGCGGCGGTAGCCCTTGATGCGCAGCGTTCCGATATGGTCGAAGAGCAACCTGACGGTGACTCCGCGCTCGGCAGCCTTCTCGAGTTCGGTGAGTAACTCGTCCGTCACGGAGTCGCTGCTCATGATGTAGAACTCCGCGTTGACGTACTCCGTGGCGCCCCGGACTGCCTCGGCCATCGCTTTGATGGACTCCTTGTAACCAGGAATGAGCTCCACCTTGTTGCCGTCGACCATGGGCAGCGAGCCAAGGCGGTGGTTCAGCTCACCCGCTGATTTCACCCACTCCGGGCCGGAATAGGTGCTCACGGGATCGGACAGGTCAGAGGTGACGGCGCGAACGCGATGATTAACTTGTTCCTGCTGCTGACGCCGCCGCTTGGACAAGCGGAAATTGCCAAAAAGCAGGAAGAGCACGAATCCAACGGTCGGGACGAGGAAAACAGCCAGAAGCCAGGCCATGGCTGTTGTGGGGCGACGGTTGCCGGGGATGATCCCCAGCAGCACGATGCGCATGATGACTTCCGCGATGGCCCAAGCACCTAGAAGCCAGGTCCACTCCAAGCCAATCGGAAAAGGAAAAAGCACTCCATAACCCCCACGGTCCAATAACTAACGGTGACCACAGCCTATCCGCCCACCCCTTTGGAGGGCCGCACTAAGCTGGGAACATGACTTCTCCTGCCCCCACGGTCCTCGTTTTCCTGGACCCGGCCTTCGAAAACGGCCGCATTGCCGATTCCAGCCAGCCCCAGCTCATGGCCACTGACCTCGGCGCTACCCGTGGCGACGGCGTGTTCGAGTCCCTTCTGGCCGTCCAGGGCAGGGCGCGCAAAGTGCAGGCACACCTGAACCGGTTAGGCACTTCCGCAGCGGCTTTGGACTTGGCGATCCCGGAGCAGGACGTCTGGCGAAGGGCGATTGACACGGCGATCACCGAGTTCCGGGCCTCCTACCCGGCGCCGACGCCGGAAGAGGACGAAGTCGTCGTCAAGCTGATCGTGACCCGTGGCATTGAAGGTGCGGCGAGCCCCACATGCTGGGTACAGGCTTCGCCTTCACCCGCGGGAAGCCGCCGGCAGCGCGAGACGGGTATCGACGTCGTACTTCTGGACCGCGGCTTTGACACTGAGGCCGGCGAGCGCGCGCCGTGGCTGCTGTTGGGAGCCAAGACGCTGTCCTATGCCGTGAACATGGCCGCGCTGCGCTACGCGCACAAGCAGGGTGCCGATGACGCCATCTTCACCTCAACAGATGGCCGCGTTCTTGAGGGGCCGACCTCCACTGTGTTGCTCGCCCATCTGGAAACAGTGGACGACGGCGACGGTTCCGTCAGGACGGTTCGACGGCTCATCACGCCGCAGCACGATAGCGGGATCCTTCCGGGGACATCGCAGGGCGCGCTGTTCGCCGCCGCGAAGGCTGCAGGGTGGGAACTCGGCTATGGGCCGCTGGTGCCGCAGGACCTGTTCGACGCAGACGCCGTTTGGCTCATTTCGAGCATCCGTTTGATCGCGCCGGTGAACCACATTAACGGCCACGAGATCGGTACTCCCGCTGTCCGGAAGCAGCTCACAGAAGAACTGAATGAGCTATTTGCCGGAATCGAGTAATTCCGGTCGCCCAGACTGAGGCCTACTCTGCTCCGCTTGGAACTTAGCAGATGACAAGTAGAGTAATTGCTCGCATGACTCATTGATAAGGAACTCTTGGCCTCAGCATGAGCCTTTACAGAGGTTCAATCGCGTTCCTTATCCTCCTTGAAATGGGCGTCCGTCATGTGATGAATCTTGTTCTCGTGTTAGTTGGGTCACGTCCGATTGACACCGTTTCAGACTTTGCTGGCTAACTTCCCGGAGGGAATATGGGACACAGCTCCCCCACAACAGCCGAGGCATCGGCACCCGAGGCGCAGTCGGAGACTGGCGCCTCACAGGCAGGACTGCGCCGGTCCATGGAGGCCCGGCACCTGGTGATGATTGCCATGGGTGGCGTCATCGGCTCAGGCCTGTTCGTCAGCTCGGGCTACACCATTGCCACCGCGGGCCCCTTGGGCGCCGTTCTCGCGTTCCTTATCGGAGCCGTGGTGGTCTACCTGGTGATGGCATGCCTCGGGGAACTCGCCGTTGCGTTCCCCGTTTCAGGCGCCTTCCACATCTACGCCGCCCGGACCATCGGACCCGCAACCGGCTTCGCCACAGCCTGGCTCTACTGGCTTTGCTGGGCCGTGGCGCTGGGTTCGGAATTCACCGCGGCCGGCCTGCTCATGCAACGCTGGTTCCCTGGCGTCGACGTCTGGATCTGGTGCTTCATATTCGCCAGCGTCCTGTTCACACTGAATGCCATCTCGTCGCGCGTCTTTGGTGAATCAGAGTTCTGGTTCGCGCTCATCAAGGTTGCCGCCGTCGTCGGCCTGATTATTCTGGGCGGGGCCGCTTTGATGGGCTTCCACCCGCTCGCCGCAGGCGAATACCCGTCGCTCACGAGCAACTTCAGCACACCCGAAGGGCTGTTCCCCAACGGCTTCACGGGCGTCTTCGTCACCTGCCTGGCCGTGTTCTACGCCTTCTCAGGCTCCGAACTGATTGGTGTGGCCGCCGGCGAAACATCCAATCCCGGCGCCAACATCCCCAAGGCCATGCGGACCACAGTCATCCGTCTCATGATCTTCTTCGTGGGCGCCATTACCGTCATCGCGGCGACCATCCCCTACGAGAAGGTCAGCGTGGACGAAAGCCCGTTCGTCACCGTCTTCTCCATGCTTGGCATTCCCTTCGCTGCGGACATCATGAACTTCGTGATCATCACTGCACTGTTGTCTGCTGGAAACTGCGGACTCTACTCCTGCGCCCGCATGCTCTTCTCGCTGGCCGATGAAGGACACGCACCCAAGGCATTCAGGAAGCTGACCAAGCGTGGGATCCCGATGATTGCCCTGTGCGTCAGCATGCTCGGCGGCCTGGCGTCCCTGATCAGCAGCATTGTTGCGCCGGCAACCGTGTACCTGGTGCTTGTCTCGATTGCCGGCTTTGCAACCGTGGGCGTGTGGATGTCCATTGTGGCCTCGCACTTCGTGTACAGGCGCACGTTTATCAAGAACGGCGGCGATCTCAGCACGCTCCCGTACAAGGCGCCACTCTTCCCCTTGGTTCCGATCCTGGCGTTCGCCCTGTGCGTTGTGTCCTTGATCGGCATCGCGTTCGACCCCAACCAGGTGGCGGCACTGCTCTTCGGCGTCCCGTTTGTGGGGGCATGCTACGCGTTCTTCTACTTCAAGTACGGACGACGCCGGTCGCTCAAGAAGGCTGTCGGCGTCTAACCGCCGTGGCTTCCTGACCTTCTTTGCCTGCAGATCAGCCCCAGGGCAACCGTTTTCGGGTTGCCCTGGGGCTGATGTTGTTTGAAACTAGGTCAGGACGCCACACGGCCTGCCAAATTCACGACTTCGGCTTGACCACACGCACAGGGTGCTCGCTCAGAATCGACAGCCGGTTGAAGGCGTTGATCCCAATGGCTGCCATGCAGAGGACACTGATTTGCTCGTCGTTGTAGTGTTCACGGGCCCGCTCGAAGAGCTCGGGGCTCGGCCGTGACGTGCTCATCCGGGTGATCTGCTCAGTGATTTCCATGGCCACCCGCTCAGCCGGCTCAAACAGCGTCACTTCCTTATAGACAGCTACCAAGGACAGACGCTGTTCCGTTTCGCCGTACCCCAAGGCCCGGCGATGGTGCAGGTCCAGGCAGAATGCGCAGCCGTTGATCTGCGACGCAAGGTAGTTGAGAAGTTCGATGGTCCGGCGTGGGACACCTGTGCGGTCGGCTTCCCCAATCACCTGCTGGGCATAGTGGCTCAGCGTTGCGTAGAGCTCGGGCTGTTGCTTATCCAGATAGCCGGCGAGACGTGCTTTTGTTTCCTGTTCAGGCATGCTTGGAGCCTAGCGCAACAGGCACGGGGTGCTGACTGCACAGAGACATGCTCCCGCTGGGCTGCCCCACCGTCCCGCAGCGGGGGGAAGTGAGAGAAGAACCGTCAGAAAGCCGTTGGATGTGAGAGAAGATCCGCCCGAAAGCCGGTGGATGTGAGAGAGGGTGCTATTCGGTGGCGTCGCGGGCCAGGTGGATTCCGTTCTCTGCCAGCCACACCGGGTTGAAGGCCTTGCTCAGGTAGTTCGTTCCGGCGTCGGGCGCTATGGCCACTACTACTGAGCCGTGGGGTGCGGCCCGGGCTACCCGCAGGGCCGCTGCCACAGCGAGTCCGGAAGATGGGCCCAAGGCAAGCCCTTCTTCGTCGAGGAGCCTATGCACGGTGGAGTAGACCTCGTCGTTGGGAATGCGCAGGAAGCGGTCAACAATGGAGCGGTCAAAGGCCTTGGGCCACTCAGCCTGGGGCCAGGAGTTACCCACACCGTCCACCAGGATCTCGCCTGGGTGTCCACCACTGTAGGCGGAGCCGTAGGGGTCGGCGCCCACAACTTCAAGGTGCCCGCCCGGCCGCGATGCCGCAACCTTCTCCTTCAGGAACCTGCCATTGCCGCTGATGGTCCCGCCAGTTCCGATTCCGGCCACGAAATGCGTCACCAGGCCGTTGGTCTGCTCCCAGATCTCCGGCCCGGTGGTTTGGTAGTGCGCGGCCGGGTTGGCAGGGTTGTCGAATTGCATGGGCCGCCAAGCACCAGGCGTCTCGGCCGTGATTCGCGCTGCCACAGCGCGGGCGTTCTCCGGCGATTCGGAGGGCGCGCTCCAGTCCGTCAGGACCACGCGCGCACCGTAGCTGTGGAGCGCGGCGAGCTTCTCCTGGGAGATGGTGTCGCCGGTAACCACCACCACGGGATGCCCCGTCAGCCGCCCGATGAGCGCCAGCCCGATCCCGGTATTGCCGGAAGTGCTCTCCACAATGGTTGCGCCCGGCTGTAACTCTCCTGATTTCTCGGCCGCCCGGACCATGCTCAGCGCAGTACGGTCCTTGATGGATCCGCCGGGGTTCTCGGACTCAAGCTTGATGTGGATGGTGCTGCGCAATCCACGGCCCAAGGCCTCCAATTTCACCAGCGGAGTGTTGCCCACTTTATCCAGCACGCTGGCATCCAGGCCGTCCGGCAGCCCTGCCGCCGAGTGTGCGCCTTGTTTGCGGATTGCGGTACTCACGTGGTCCCCTCCCTTTGAGCCATAGGCGGCAATTCCTGCGCCACCACATCACGCAATTCACGTCGCGCGCGCTCCACCAGGTCCGGAGCCGACGGCCGATCCGCCAGCACATCAGCCAGCCGGCCCGCGACGGCGCCAGTCCCCTTCCCGAGCGGCTGCGCGGCTCCGGCTTCGAGCAGTAGATACGACGCCGTCAGAGCCTCAATCGCAAGCAATTTCTCCAAGGCCTCCAACGACCTTTCGAGTTGCTGCAACGCAAGTGGCGCCAAGGTGGAGTGGTCCTCGACGTCGGCCGAGAGGGTGGGTGCCCCGAGCGTCGCCGGCGCTGCCAGGAACTTCAGTTCGGACAGCAGTCCCGCTGCTGAGTACCAGAGCAGCCCGGGCAACTCCTCCTGCACAAGGCCGGCGGCTGGTCCGGATTCAGAAACCGCATCCGATGACGCAGCCTCCAGGTGCCTGGCGGCAGCCTCCAGATGCCTCGCCCGGATCACCCGTTGTGGCGGATACAGCTTGGCGATTCGCCGCTCGCTGGAAATCCCAACGTGGGCCAGGGCAAGCCGCAGACCCTCAAAGGAAAGAGCCAGCTGCATCGGTTGGAAGTTCCCGCCGGACACCATGTGCCCGGTTTCGATATCAACCAAAGGGTTGTCGCCACGTCCGTTCAGCTCCACCGTCAACGCAGCGCCAAGCTGTGAAACCAAGGAGCGAAAAGCCCCATGCGTTTGGGGCGCAGACCGGAATGACAAAGCGTCCTGCACCGATACTTCGGGGCGAACGTCCTCCAACCACCCGCCGCGCAAAAGGTAACGAACCGCGGCGGCCGAGTCCTTCTGCCCGTCCACCGCCTTGCCCGCCTGGATCGCCGGCGAAAATGGACTGAGGTTTCCGCCGCCGTCGTACCTTGCAATGGCCTCAAGCGAGAGGGAAAGCGCGACGTCGGCGAGTTCCGCGAGCTGTTGCAGGCGCACCAAGGCGAGGGTGCCGGCGCCCACCGAGTAGGCGTTGGCGCTGACCAGGGCAAGGGCCTCACCGGGCGCGAGTCGCAGCGGCTGGAGACCGGCGTCGGCGAGCGCTTTCGCCCCGGGTACCAGGGTGCCGTCCGCATCGATCGCTTCACCTTCACCGATAGCGACGGCGGCGACGGCGGCGAGCTGGGTGAGGTCCGATGAGCCGACCGAGCCTTCGCGGGGGATGGCGGGAAGAACTCCGTGGTTGAGTAGTTCCGCATAGAACTTTGCAGTCTCCGGGCGCACACCGGAGCCGCCGCGGCTGAATCCGATGAGCCGGGCGAGGATCACGGCGCGAGCGGAGGGCCGGTCCAGATGGTCGCCCACACCACTGTTGTGGTATCTGACTACTTGGATTTGATAGGCAAGAACGGACCTCTCCTCCACAGCCGTATCGCGTCCGGATCCGAGGAGGGTGTTGAGGCCGTAGATTTTCTGCCCTGAGGTCGACGCGCGCTCCAGTACTTCGCGTGAGCGGCCGATTAAAGACAACGCATCGTGGTTGAGTTTCACGTGAAACGCCGGATCCAAGGCAGCCTGCGCCACGCTTTCAGGGTCCACCGGCGATGTGCCGATCAGCAGGGTTCTGGACTCGGAGGAAATGTGCTCGGAGGCCATCGTCAGAAGTCCAGAAGATTCTGGCGGAAGCCGCCATCGCCGTAACTCTTCCTCAACAGGCCGCGGCGGCGCAGTTCGGGAGTGAGCTTGTCCAGCACGCCGTGCACGGTGACGGGGTCCACGAAGCCAGAGAAGAGGAAGCCGTCGCCACCCACGGCCTCCCCGGTCTCCTCAAGGTAGTCCGCGATTTCGTCAACCGTGCCGATGATTGAATCACCGGCACCACCGCTGCGTGCCTGAAGGATCTGGCGCAGGGTAGACCCCGGAGGGGCTGCCTTGGCGAAGTGCTCCAACGTGCCTTGGTTGCTGTTGGTGCTCAATTCAGGCAACGGCGCATCGAGGTCGAACTGCTTGAAGTCGATCACGGACAGGTAGGAGATCGAGTTGAGCTGGCTGTCGATATCACGCTGGGTAAGCTCCCGGCGCTGTGCACGCAACTCCTCGGCCTCGGCTGATGAACCAACTACGGTGGGCTTCAGCACGAAAAGGACCTTGACGTCGTCGGGGTTCCTGCCCGTCTTGGCAGCCTCGGCACGGATGGAATCCCGGTAGGCCTTCATGCCGTCAACGCCACGCGCCAAGGCGATCGCCACATCTGCATGCCCGCCCGCGAACGCTTTGCCCCGAGGAGAAGCACCGGCCTGCACCAGTACGGGCTCCTCCGGCAGAGGTGCAGTGTTCAGCGGACCGCGGACCTTGAAGAAGTCGCCCTGGTGGTTAATGGGGTGCACTTTGGTGTGGTCGGCGAATCTGCCGGCCTCAACGTCCTCAAGCACAGCGTCAGGTTCCCAGCTCCGCCAAAGCTGCCGGACGACGTCGACGAATTCCTCCGCCTTCTCATACCGAAGGTCGTGCTCAATCTGCTGATCCAGCCCGTAATTCTGTGCCGCCAGGTCACTGCCGGAAGTGACAACGTTCCAGCCGAGCTGGCCCTCGGAGAAGTGCTGCAGCGTGGCCAGGAGTCGTGCGGCTGTGAAAGGCGGATAGAACGATGCGCTGACCGTCGGCACAATCCCAAGGTGCTTGGTGGCGGACAGAAGGTACGGGACCAGGGCCAAAGGGTCATGCTTGGGCGCAAAGGAGGCGTGTGCCAGCGAAACCTCGGCAGTGCCGCCATAAGTATCAGGAACAGTAAGGGAGTCCTCGATGATGAATAGGTCAAGGCCGGATTGCTCAAACGCGCGGACGGCGTCTTGATACAGGGCAGGTTTCTTCCAGTCGAAACCCAGGCTGTAGCCGGGAGTGCCCCACCCCTGGACACCAAAACCGTGCCCCACGAACCATCCAAAATGCAGCATGGGCTTGAGTGTAGAGCTGCCTTGTCCGTTCACCGCGACCTGATTTCTTGCGAAGTTACAGGGGGTCGTACTGCGTCAATTATGCTCCCGGGGCGTCACATTTGGGCTGCTACCCCAGCGCCGGCCGGTTACGCAACATGACGAGCGCGTAACCGCTTGCAAGTGCGGGCCGCCGCCGCGGGATGTTACGTTTTTCTTGAGTAATGAGCACCAGCGCCAAGCCCTGACTTGCTGGTCGGCAACCCTCTCTCCGGCGGGGTGCCTCAGGTGACTACTCGGCGTATCGACACTTCGAACTGCAAGCGTGACTGAGGAGCACCAGCCAATGCCTGAACCCACTGAAGAAAAACTCTCCTACCGCCTGATTACAGGTCCGGATACCCGTGAATTCTGCGAGCGGATCACCACGGCCCTCGCCGACGGCTACGTGCTCCACGGCAGCCCGGCAGCCACGTTCAATGGCACGGATGTCATCGTGGCGCAGGCGGTCGTCCTGCCTGCTGCCATCGCCAACGCAGACGCCGCCGTCGCGAATGCTGTTGACCAGTTGGAGAACGACGACGACGACGAAGAAGCATTCGAGGGACACGCATGAGTTACGCAGGTGACCTGACCCCGCAGGACGCGTGGGCCAAGCTTGAAGAAGGCGCCATCCTGGTAGACGTCCGCACCGAGGCCGAGTGGGCACACATCGGCATTCCGGACACCAAAGCCACAGAGAATGATCCCCTGTTCATTCAGTGGAACCTCGCCGGTGGCATTCCCAATTCCCGCTTCCTTGAGGACCTGCAGCAGCAGGCACCCGAAGGTGACGGCGTGGAACTCGTTTTCATATGCCGCTCAGGCCAGCGCTCCATCTCGGCCGCCATCGCCGCGACGCAGGCCGGGTTCACCGCCTACAACGTGCTCGAGGGCTTCGAAGGTGACCCGGACCGCTACGGCGAACGCACCATCAACGGCTGGAAGAACCGCGGCCTGCCAACCAACCTGGGGAACGACTAAGTGACTTTCAATCCCGATGCCGCCAGCTGGAGCCCTGACACCCAGGCAGTTCGCGGTGGCCTTGACCGTACCAACTTCCAGGAGACGTCCGAACCTGTCTTCCTGAACTCCGGCTTCGTCTACGAATCCGCTGCCGCCGCCGAACGCGCCTTCACCGGCGAGGACGAACGCTTCGTTTACTCCCGCTATGGCAACCCGTCCGTAGCGACGTTCCAGGAGCGGTTGCGGTTGCTCGAAGGAACCGAAGCGTGCTTTGCGACGGCGTCCGGCATGTCCGCGGTGTTCACCGCCTTGGGTGCCCTCCTGGCTGCTGGTGATCGCGTGGTTGCCGCCCGTTCCCTGTTCGGCTCGTGCTTCGTAATCCTCAACGAGATCCTGCCGCGCTGGGGCGTAGAGACCGTGTTTGTCGACGGTCCCGACCTCGACCAGTGGCGTGCTGCCCTCTCCGAACCGACCACCGCCGTGTTTTTCGAGTCGCCCTCCAACCCCATGCAGGAAATCGTGGACATCGCCGCCGTCAGCGAGCTGGCGCATGCTGCGGGAGCGACCGTCGTCGTCGACAACGTCTTTGCCACTCCCCTGCTGCAGCGTTGCGGTGACTTGGGCGCGGACGTGATCGTGTACTCCGGCACCAAGCACATCGATGGCCAGGGACGTGTCCTTGGCGGGGCGATCATGGGCACCAAGGAATTCATCGATGGCCCGGTCAAGCAGCTGATGCGGCACACCGGACCGTCGCTCTCCGCGTTCAACGCCTGGGTGTTGACCAAAGGCCTGGAGACCATTGGCTTGCGCGTGAACCACAGTTCAGCCTCCGCTTTGAAGATCGCGGAATGGCTTGAGCAGCAACCGGCCATCAGCTGGGTCAAGTACCCCTTGCTGAAATCGCACCCACAGTACGAGCTCGCAGCCAAGCAAATGAAGGCCGGCGGCACCGTGCTGACGTTCGAGTTGCTGCCCTCTTCGGGGCGTTCGGCCAAGGACGCCGCGTTCGCGTTGCTGGACGGCCTGCGCGTCATCGATATCTCCAACAACCTGGGCGACTCCAAGTCCCTCATCACCCATCCGGCCACCACCACCCACCGGGCCATGGGGCCCGAAGGTCGCGCGGCGATCGGGCTGAGCGACGGCGTGGTCCGTTTGTCCGTGGGCTTGGAAGATGTAGACGATCTCATCCTGGATCTGGAGAAGGCCCTCAAACAGGTCTAGCCTTGCTGCCATGAGCGGGAATCATCCCTATCGCCGTGCCGGAACGGTCATCGTTGCCGGCACGGCGGTGTGGTTTGCAGGGATCTCGCCGGTGTCGCGTGTCTATATCACTCCCGACGCCGCCGAACGTCTTCGTATGCTCAAGGCCGGCCAGCGTGGCTGGGTGATTGGGCAGCACCTCGCTGCTGCTGGAACCGTCGCGGTGCCGGTGGGATTCGCCGCCTTTGCCCGCAGTGTTCCGGGCGGTCGGGCGAAGCGATGGGCTACTGTCGCCGCGGCCGCTTTGCTCGCAGGAGCCCCGCTCTTTGTTTCCAGTTTGTCCCGCCGGGCCTCGGACCTGGAACGCTTTGCCTATGGCCGGGGTTCCAATGCGCCATTCCTTGCCTACTCCGGGCTCCACGTTCTTGCCTTGGCGGCGCTGGGCGGAAGTCTCCTGGCATCGCCCGCCAAACGATGGATCGGGGTCACGGCCGCAGCCAGCGCGCCCATCTACGGCGCCATCCTTGTGGCCAAGAAGGACATCCCGCCGCTCGTGTTCTACCTCGTTGAAGGCTTAGCGGGGGGGTACCTGATGACGTGGGAAGAGACTGACTCTGCAGAAGCCTAGGGCCTGCGGACCCTGGTCAGGATGGGCGCCGGATCCTTGTGCGAGTCTGCGGTAGCGCCACGAATCGTCGCCTTCACCGCATGCCCAACCACCGCCCCCAAGGCCTCATTGCTGGGCGGACTCCCCGGCGGATTTTGTGCTTCACCTTGCCGATTGTTGAAACGCTCCGCTGCCTCGCGTTGCTCCCGGGCTCCGTTCCCGCGCTCAAGAATGTCCGCGATTCCGGCCTTCACGAGCTCCAGTTCACCTTGGTCGTCCAGGACAGGACTCAGGTAATCCACCAAAGCCCAGACCACGTCCGCTGCCGGTTGGGGACGGAAGTCGCCAAAGTCCAGGAGGTCTCCGCGAAGTCCCGAATTGCTCGCTTGCCAACTCGCCATCCGGAGCAGGGCCGTCGGCACCGAGGCGGGTTCGACGCCGTCGAGCATTTCCAGGGAAGCGGTCTCAACCAATGCCCTCACCAGCACCGCAATCAAGGCTGCGTCCTCCGAACGGAGGCAGACGTCAGCCACCCTGACTTCCACGGTGGGATGGTTGCGGGAGATGCGGGCGTCGAAGTAGATCATGCCCTCGTCAAGGAGAACCCCCGTGTCCAGGAGACGTTGGACCATGCGCCGGTAGGCAGTCAGCGAGCCGAACACGGCAGAAGGCCCGGACGTCGGCCACCGGTTCCACGCCTGGATCCGGTAGCTCTCGAAACCCGTGGGCAACCCACGCCAGTATGGGGAATTGGCGCTGATGGCCGTCAAAACAGCAAGTTTGTCGCGGATGTGATCGAGGACCACCACGCCCTCTTCAGGTGACTCCACGCCGGTGTGCACGTGGAAACCGCAGGTCAGTTGCTCGTGGGCCGTCAACCCGAAGCGCTCAAGCATCACGGCGAAACGGGGATCCGGGGTGGTGTGGGTGTTCTTGGCCAGGGGCGAGGTGGCAATCGCGGCCACCCGGGCGTTGTGCTTCCTGGCGGCGTCATTGGCCATCGCACGTCCACGCCGGATCTGCTGGAGGAGCTCGGTGTACGTATGGCACGGACGGGTCTGGGTTTCGATCTGTTCCAGCTTCAGTTCGTGGCTGAGCCCCATCCCGGTTTCAGGCGCCGCTTCCGGTCCTGCGAGCAGAGCATCCGCGAGCAGAGCGTCCGCGAGGGCCAAGGGCTCGCCCGTCACAGGATCGACGATGAGTAGCTCTTCCTCCACCCCGAAAGTCCGCATGGCACCATTCTGCTTCATGCGGCCGGAGAAATTCTGCTGGATCATCTCTCCATTGCCGACGTGGCGGCCCCTAAAACCAGGCTCCCCGCCCCGTGGCGAGCAGGATGATCCAGCAGAAACGCGTGCCTAGTCCTGGAAGTACTCCACCTTGGCGCCAATGGTGTTCAGACGTTCGGCCAGGTCCTCGTAGCCGCGTTCGATCACGTAGATGTTGCGAAGCTCCGAGGTTCCACGGGCAGCCAACATTGCCAGGAGCAGGCAAGCGGCCGGACGCAGGGCGGGCGGGCAGCCGATCTCCGCGGCCCGCCACTTGGTGGGTCCGTTGACGTAGATCCTGTGGGGGTCCAGGAGTTGCACTTGGGCGCCCAGCTTGTTGAGCTCCGTCAGGTAGATGGCGCGGTTCTCGTAAACCCAGTCGTGGATCATGGTCTGGCCCTCGGCGTTGCCCGCGATCACGGCGAAGAAGGGCAGGTTGTCGATGTTGAGCCCCGGGAACGGCATGGGGTGGATCTTGTCCTGTGGCGCGTGGAGCTCAGAGGGCTTGGTGGTGACATCCACCAAGCGCGTCCTGCCGTTGCGGGCCATGTATTCACCCGAGATTTCCAGCTTCTGGCCCATCTGTTCCAGGGTGGCCAGCTCGATTTCCATGAATTCGATGGGAACACGGCGGATGGTGACCTCGGAGTTCGTCACGATACCTGCGGTGATCAGGCTCATGGCTTCGATGGGATCCTCGGACGGGAAGTATTCGATGTCCACGTCTATGGCTGATCGGCCCGTGATCTTCAATGTCGTGGTCCCGACGCCCTCGATGGTCACACCCAAGCCCTGCAGGTAGAAGCAAAGATCCTGGACCATGTAGTTGGGGCTCGCGTTGCGGATCACTGTGGTGCCCTCGCGGTGCGCGGCAGCCATGATCGCGTTCTCGGTGACGGTGTCGCCACGTTCGGAGAGAACGAAGGAACGGTCGTGCCCATCGGCAGGGGGTGCCACCACGGAGTAGAAGCCGGACTTTGCCCCCACCGTGAGGCCGAACTGGCGCAATGCCTGCATGTGGGGCTCAACGGTGCGCGTGCCGAGGTCGCATCCACCGGCATAGGGAAGCAGGTACTCGGCGGTCTCGTCAAGGAGCGGGCCGAGCAGCATGATGACGCTGCGTGTGCGGCGAGCCGCCTCCACGTCCATCGATTCAAGGTCAAGGACTTCGGGCCTGCGGATACGGAGGTCGCTGCCGTTGAGCCAGGTGCATTCGACGCCGATGGACGTCAGCACCTCAACGATCCGGTTGACTTCCTCAATGCGGGCCAAGCGTCGCAGCGTGGTGGTGCCCCGGTTGATCAGGCTGGCACACAACAGGGCCACGCCGGCATTCTTGCTGCTGTTGACATCCACTTCTCCGGAGAGCGTATGGCCGCCTTCCACGCGGAGGTGCGTCATCTGCGGCTTGCCGACCTTGACGATGGAGCGGCCGAAGATGGCCTCCAACCGTTCGATCATTCGGAGGCTGAGATTCTGTTTGCCCTGTTCCATTCGGGCGATAGCGCTCTGGCTGGTTCCCAGCTCAGAAGCCAACTGCCCCTGCGTCCAGCCCTTTTCGCTTCGCGCGTTGCGGAGCAGGAGGCCTACATGTTCGGCGGTAGGTTGCGTCATACTCAAGAAATATCACAAATGAGTTAGAAGTGGACAACAAATCTCCGATTGAGCGGCAAACATCACACTCTACCCGTATCGTGCGATATCTGGTTCGAGAAGGTCCAACAGAAGCGCTAACGCCAGACGAAACTCCACGTTCCAGCGCCGACGGCCGTCAGTACCGCAGCGGCAGCGATGACGAGGCCGCCCAGGAGCACCCAGACGTCCAGGAGGGAGTAGGTGGATTCACGGGCCCACGTTCTCTGCCCGCCGCCGAAACCACGTGCCTCCATCGTGATGGCCAGCCGGGAGGCCCGCCGGACTGCCTGGACCAACAGTCCGAAGCTTTGTCCAAGTGTTGCCTTCAGCCGTTGCAGCGGGCTGCCCTGCGAACCCACTCCGCGGGCGCGCCTGGCCATGCCGATGGTCTGCCATTCCTCAGCCATTAACCCCACCAGGCGCATGGCGGCCAGCGAACCGAGGACAAAGCGGTGTGGCAGCTTCGCCTTCTGCGCCAGCGCGTCAGCAAGGTCGGTGGGGTCGGTGCAGGTCATCAGCAGGATTGCCGGCAGTGCTATCGCCAGGCCGCGCAGCGTGAATCCCAGTCCCAGCTGAAGGGAACCTTCGCTGATGGACCAGAGTCCGACGTCGAGCAGTACGGCCCCGCTGTCAGCCGCCACGATTGCGGTGCTCCAGCCACCAATCGCCGCAGCGATGATGAGCGGCCAGGCCCGCTGCCATAGAATCCCCAGCGTGAGGCCAGCCAACGGGAACAGGGCCAGCTCGGCGACGAGCGCCGTTGAAGCGGACACCCAGTCGATCGACAACGCCAGCACCAGCGAAATGAGAAAGACGGACACGAACTTCACCAGAGGATTGGCCCGCGTGAGGAGGGCGTGGTTGCCGCGCAGGTTCAGGGCGTCCCTCATGCGGCACCGGCTTCCTGGCGGGCTGCGTTGCTGTGCGGGTCCGGGACGTGCGGGTCCGGGACGCGCTGTGCCGCCGGATCCAGCCGCAGCTCTGTACCGCCAAGGACCGCACTGAATTCTTCGTCGTGCGTCACGGACACAACGGCCGTTCCGGCGTCCAGCAGTTCCGAGAGGAACGATGCCAACTCTGCCCAGGTGTTGGCGTCCTGGCCGAACGTGGGCTCGTCAAGCACCAGCACCTTAGGGTGGGCCGCCAGGACCGTGGCCACGGACAACCTGCGCTTCTCGCCACCGGACAATGTGTAAGGGTTCGCGTCCACCAAATGCGTGAGCCGCAAACGCTCCACCAATTCATCCACGCGTTCTTCACCGTGTCCCAGATGCTTTGGTCCGAACATCAGCTCGTCCAGGACCTTGCCCGTCACGAACTGGTGCTCCGGTTCCTGGAACACGGTGCCAATGCGCGAAATCAACTGATCCGCCTTCCACTTGAACGGGTCGATTCCAGCTCCTTCTGAAAGCTCGACGGCGGCACTCACTTTGCCGTCCACGGGCGCCAGAAGGCCGGCCAATGTGAGCGCAAAAGTAGATTTGCCGGCGCCGTTCGGACCCGTGATGGTGAGTGCCTGGCCAGCCCGTACTTGTGCGCTGATACCCGATTGCACGGGGACGGGTGGGATGGTTTTGAAGCGGCGACGGCGCGACTTCTCACGGGAGACAGCCAGGTCCTGTGCCACGAGGAGGAGTTGCGCGGTGGTTTCATGGCCGCCCATTTCCTGAGTTGTGGTCCTGCGGGCGCGAGTAGCCGGAACGTACCCCGGCACCCAAACTCCCGCTGCCATCAACATGGTGCGTGCCTCTGCGAGCACCTGATCCGGCGGGCCGTCCAGGAGCACACCGCCCCCAGCCGAGGGTGGCTGGAGGACCACGATCCTGTCCACCAGGTCCTTCCACACGGACACACGGTGTTCCACGACAACCAAGGTGGCACCGGTCTTTTCCAGACACCGCTGCACGGCGTCGCGAACCTCAAGCACGCCCACCGGATCGAGGTTGGCCGTAGGTTCGTCGAGCAGGATCAGCCCGGGCCGCATCGCCAGGATGCCAGCCAACGCAAGGCGCTGCTTCTGCCCGCCGGAGAGTGCCGCCGTCGGGTGATCCAGTGCCAAACCGCCGCCTGCAGCGGTGCGCAACCCAACGTCGTCGAGCGCTTCATGGACGCGGGCCCAAATTTCATCCCGGGGAACGGCAAGGTTTTCAGCGCCAAACGCGACGTCGTCACCCACCCGTGAGAGCACCACCTGGGTTTCCGGATCCTGCTGCATCAGACCTGCACGGCCGCGCTGTTCGCGGGGAGCGAGGCCGTCGATCAACAGCGAGCCGGTCTCGTCCGAGTCGTCTTCCTCGTCACCCAGCACACCGGCGAGGGCATGGAGCAGTGTCGACTTCCCTGCGCCCGATGGACCCAGCAAGAGCACACGCTCGCCGGGCTCGATCCGGAGATCGAGGTCCTGGATGGCGGGTGTGGAACGCCCGGCATGCCGCCATCCCCACCCTTGGGCGGTGATGGCGGCAGGCCGCACCTGGCCGCTGCCTTCTTTCGCAGGCATTAGTTGAAGACGGGCTCCGAAGCAGCCTTGCGCGACGCGAAGGAGCTGAGGACGCCGGTCTTGGCCAGCCCGCGGGTGGCAACCCAGGACAGCGCGCCGGCGATGATCGCACCGGAGAGCGTGGTGAAGGCGATGTAGGCCAGCTTGTCGATTGCTTCGTAGGCGATGTTCCAGCCCCAAGGCAGGAAGGAATCGTTGAGACCGCAGAAGAGGCCCGAGCCCGCACCTGCGAGGAGTGCAGCGGACAGGTCGAACTTCTTGTACCGGAACGCAGCGAAGACGAGTTCCGCGCCCAGCCCCTGGAGGATGCCGGAGATGAGGACGGTGGTGCCGTACTGGGAACCCATGATGAGTTCGCCGGTGGCGGCGACGGCTTCGCAGAACAGGGCTGCGCCCGGCTTGCGGATGATGAGCATGCCCAGGACGGCGGGGATCATCCAGCCACCGGCAATCAAACCGGTAAGCGGCGGATACGTGGCGTTCATGGGGATGGATACGATTGCGGCGCCCTGGGACCAGGCCCAGAAGATCACGCCGCCGGCGATGGCAATCAAAGCTGCCACCACGATGTCTACAACACGCCAGTTATAACTGGTTTTCTTCACGCTTGCCGTGGTCATTTTTCTGCCTCCTGAGGTACAGGAGGGGAAAGTGCTCCCCGGAAACCCCCGGTCGGCCTGCGCCGCCCGGATCCGGACACTCTGAGAAGCTCGACTCCCTTGCGCCGGTACTAACCGGATCAGGTTCGAGGGTCTGCGGCTGTCCGCACTCTCAGCGCCCTCGCGTCTCCTGCATCTCTGCAAGGTCCGACGGCGGCGCTCCCCTGTCGTTATTAATCTGCCCTTATGGGCGTGGTTCAGTTTACACCTGTGGGTGTTCGTGGGAGGTGGGGGTTAGTCACAAAGCGGCTGGCAACCACACCTGAGAGAATGATCCAGCAGAATCGACGCGGCAAAGGGGTATTTCATGACGGACCTTCCCACGACGGACATCCCAGTTCCCCAAGCCCGCCTTGCCGCGAGCGTCATCCTGCTCCGCGACTCCCCGGCCGGGCTCGAAGCCTTCGTGCAGCACAGGGTTGCCACCATGGACTTCGCCGCCGGCATGGTGGTCTTTCCGGGAGGCCGGGTTGACGCCGCAGACCAGGACGGATGGGATTACCCGGCTGAGCTGCTGGAACAGCACGCTGCAAACTGGCATCTGAGCTCCATCGCCGTTGATCCCGAACAGGCCCCGGCAAAGTCAGGCATGGTGCTTACCGCTGCACTGCGGGAGGTTTGGGAGGAGGCCGGACTTCGCCTTGATTCCTCAGACCTTCGCCCCTGGGCCAACTGGGTCACGCCGACGGACATGCCCAAGCGGTTCGACACCTACTTCTATGTTGCCAAGCCTGCTCCGGAAGCAGCACCCCAGCACCAAACCACTGAAGCTTGGCAATCACTCTGGATGCCGGTGGATGGGATCCTGGCGGCCGAGGCGGCCGGTACATTGCAGCTGATGCCACCGACGTATTACCTGCTCAAGGAAATTGCCGGTCTCGGAACAGTAGATGCCGTCTGGGAAGCCGATCACGATGTTGTCCCTGTCCTTGCACCACGCGGTTCCATGGCAGCTTTCCTCAAGGAACGGGAAAACCGCCGCTAGTCCCAAGCCGCCTGCATGTGAGGCTAGGCTGGGGGCATGAACCTCTTTTTCAAGCTGCTGGGTGCCGGAGTAAGCCTTGCAGCCGGATTCGTCGGCACCAAGTTGGTCAACAAGGGCTGGGAAAAGGCCACGGGCAACAAGCCGCCCACAGGCCACGACGATATGGAAACGAGCCTTCGCTCAGCCTTGTCGTTCGCGCTGATTTCGGCCTTCGTCAGTACGCTCATCCAGGTTTTCGCGAGCCGTGGCACACAGCGTGCCATCGCCCGCTTCGCCAAGACGCAGGATATCGTCTAGGCCGCGCATAGGCATTCCAACGCGGGAATCCTAAGCGTCCGGCGTGGAACCGTCGCCGGCCGCCCTTTGGACAACCGCTTCAAGCTCATCCTTGGTGAGCAGTTCGCGGTGCCCATGCTTGGTTCGGTAAGCGGAGCGGCCCACCATGTGTGCGGAGACCGGTGCGGTGAGTAGCTGGAAAATCCAGGCCACCACGAGAACCGGCCAAACCCACCATGTGCGCATTTGCAGACCCATGGCCGCAAGCATGAGAAAAAGGCCCAGGACCTGCGGCTTGGTTGCCGCGTGCATGCGGCTCATGAGATCGGGAAAACGCAAAAGACCAATCGCGGCGCCGAGCGACATCAGGGCACCCACCACAAGAAACACGGCCGTCACGGCGTCGATCACGGCATCCACACCAGTGGTTTCAGGAGTCATTGCTGTGATCCCTCCGATCGGCCACAAATCGAGCAAATGTTACGGAGCCGACGAAGCCGATCACCGCGAGAGCCACGAGTAACACCAGGTTATTCAGGTGCCGGTTCATCGCCATATCGATCGCAAGCGCGGCGCCAAGAATGGCCAGCAGGACATCCGATGCCAAAACGCGGTCCAACAAAGAGGGGCCGATGGCGATGCGGATGATCGCTCCCACAGCAGCCAAGCTCAGGATGACAGCCGTCACCAGCAGAACGAGTTCTTTCACAGAGCTGCCCCTTCCAAGCTCGGACCGGGTTCAGCCTGGAGTGCGTCGAGTTCCTCGCGCGTTCCCATGATCCGGATCAGCGTGGCCTCGATGTTCTGGACTTCCTGACGGATCTTGGCGATTCCGGCTTCCTCGTAAATATTGAGCGCGTGCAGGTAAAGCGTGGACGTCGAGCGGTCCACTTCCACCACCAGCGAGCCCGGGATCAGGGAGATTACGTGCCCGGTTGCCGTCACGATGAGGTCCGAATGGCTGCGCAACGGAACAGCGACGACGGCGCTACGCACCTTTGGCCCCTTCACTACGGCCAGGTAGAGGACCAGGAAGCTCGCTGCCGCCACTTTGCCCAGGAATACCATGGCGAAGGAAATGGCTCGGAGAACATTGAACCTGCCGCTAAGCTCCACCGGCGGAAGATAGAAGAACTTGGCGACGAGCACAGCGATGAGCGCACCGAACAGCAGGTTGCCCGGGCTGAAGTCCCGCCACAGGGCTCCCCAGACGATGACCAGCCATACCAGCAGTGGCAGTTCAGTGCGGAAGGAGATTGGTTTTCGGCTCATTTGGCAGCCCCTGACTGACCCACTGCTGGCACCTGTGCGGAGTCCCCCAGGACTGAATGGATGTAGGCAGTGCGGTCCAACATGATTTCCGCCGAGCCGTCGGCGAGGTGGAAGAGTGGGCCCGCAAAGACTGTGAGCGCAACACCGAAGGCCACAAGGCCCGCGGTGGAGCCCACCATTGTCCGGGGAAGTACCCCCACGTTGCCTGGGGCCTGAAGCACCGGATCAGGGTACTCGGCGTCCTCGGGCTTGCGCCAAAATGCCCTGTTCCAAACACGGGCAATTGCCAACAAGGTCAGGAGGCTGGTGACGACGCCGCCCACTACCAAAACGATGGCCAGCGGCGTACCCAGTTGCACGCCCGCCTGGAGGAGCCCGAGCTTGCCCAGGAAACCCGAGAACGGCGGGATGCCCGCAAGGTTCATCGCCGGGACGAAGAACAACAGGGCAAGGAGTGGCGAGAGCTTGGCCAGGCCACCCAAGCGGTCAATGGACGAGGAACCGCCCCGCCGCTCAATCAGGCCGGTTACCAGGAACAGGCTGGTCTGCACGGTGATGTGGTGCGCCACGTAGAAGACGGCCGCGCCAAGGCCCATGACAGACGACATTGCCAAGCCGAACACCATGTAACCGATGTGGCTGACCAGGGTGAAGGACAAGAGACGTTTGATGTCGCTCTGCGCCAAGGCACCCAGGATGCCCACCACCATGGTCAGCAGCGCCACCACCATTAAGGGCACGTTGAGGGTGTCGCCGGGAAAGAGGAGCGTCTCGGTGCGGACCATGGCGTAAACACCCACCTTGGTCAGCAAACCGGCAAACACGGCTGTGACAGGGGCGGGTGCGGTTGGATAAGAGTCTGGAAGCCAGAACGACAGCGGGAACACGGCCGCCTTGATTCCGAACGCCACCAGCAGCATCACGTGCAGCAGATTCTGGGTTCCTTGATCCAGCTCGGCCAGCTTGATGGCGAGGTCCGCCATGGTGATGGTCCCTGTCGCTCCGTAGATCATGGCGATAGCGATGAGGAACAGGACCGACGACACCACGGACACCACCACGTACGTGACGCCGGCACGGATGCGGGGCCCCGTCCCGCCAAGGGTCATCAGCACATAGCTCGCCGTCAGCAGGATTTCGAAACCCACGTACAGGTTGAAAAGGTCACCTGTCAGGAAGGCATTGGATACGCCCGCCACCAGGATCAGATAGGTGGGGTGGAAGATCGAGACGGGCGCTTCCTGGTCGCCGTCGGCCATGCCTTGGCCGGTGGCGTAGATCAGGACGGCGAGGCTTACCACGGTGGAAACCACCAGCATGAGCGAGGAGAACTGATCCACCACCAACACCACGCCCCACGGCGGCAGCCAACCACCCAGCGTGACGGATGTAGTGCCTCCCTCCCACACGGACGCCAGGAGCAGGCATTCGAGCAGGAGTGTCGCGCTGAGGATCACGATGCTGACTACCCGCTGCGCAGCCGTGTGCCGGATCAGCACGAACGCCAGGGCTGCGCCGAGGATCGGTAGGAGGACAGCCAGTGGCGACAGGTTTGCGAGATTCACGCGCTGCCTCCTTCCTTGGTTCTTACCGTGTTGGGCTTTTCGGTCGCGTCCGGTTGGGCACGGTCTTCGGGGCTGGCCGGAGTGATCGCGAACTCCGACGTTTCCAGCGGGACAATGGCGTCGTCTTCCGCGTCGAAGCTCGGAGTCCGGGCTACGCGGCGGTCTTCGATGTCATCCTGGATCTCGTCTTGCCGTGCCAGGGCCCAGGTCCGGTAGATGATGCCAAGCATGAAGGCGGTGACGGCGAATGAAATGACGATGGATGTGAGGATCAACGCCTGTGGCAGGGGGTCGTTGTACTCACTGTTGGCTGTTTCCTTGTCAAACAGAGGAGCCAGGCCGGCGTACCCTCCCGTACTGAGGATCAGCAGGTTGGTGGCGTTGGCAAGCAGCATCAAGCCAAGCAGGACGCGCGTCAGGCTCCGCTCCAAAATCAGGTAAATGCCGCAGGCATACAGCACACCCATGACGATCAGGAGGGTCAGGTTGATGCTCATGGGTTGCCCTTCCCGGAAGCGGCAGTCTGAGCGGGCGCAGACTCGAC
The DNA here is from genome assembly GCA_050627125.1 of Arthrobacter sp. 21a14. Classification (GTDB taxonomy): domain Bacteria; phylum Actinomycetota; class Actinomycetes; order Actinomycetales; family Micrococcaceae; genus Arthrobacter. The sequence continues at coordinate 5,365,310 of CP192487.1, forward strand.
GACTCTGGTCTTTCCGGCCTTCGCCCCCTTCTCTTCAAAATGTTCGTCGATCTCGGCGCCCAGGCTTCGTAGAACGTCGAGCGCCAAGCCCACCACCACGATGTAGACGCCGATATCGAAGATCGTGGACGTGACGAACTTGACGTCACCGAACACGGGCAGCCAAAACTCGATGATCGCGCTCTGGAACACCTGTCCGCCCAGGAGGAGAGGCACGAAACCGGACGCTGCCGCCGTCGCAAGTCCCGTCCCCAACAGCGTTCCGGCACTCACTGTCGCCGCCTCGCTCAACTCGAAGCGTCCCCCGGCGAGGTAGCGGATGGTGAGGGCTAGGCCTGCGGTCAGGCCGCCTGCGAAGCCGCCCCCGGGCAGGTTGTGGCCCGCAAGGAGAAGATAGATGGAAAAGACGATCATGGAGTGGAAAATCAGCCTGGTGACCACTTCGAAGATGATGGACCTCCGCTCGGGGGCCAGCGTCCTGCCTGCAACGAGCCAGGCATCCCGGGTTACGTCCGTGAACTTCCTCGCAACGGCCAGCCGGGCACCGTCGCGGGAGTCACGGTCGACGCCGGTGCGCCGCCCCACACTGCCTTCCGGCACCGCCTCTGAGGTTTTGATGCGATCGCCGCGGCTGCGCACGAAGATCAGGCTTGCAACGCCGGTTGCGGCTACGGCAAGGACCGAGATTTCGCCGAAGGTGTCCCATGCGCGGATGTCCACGAGGGTCACGTTGACCACGTTCAGGCCACCGCCGCCTTCGTAGGCCAGGCGTGGGAATTCAAGGGAGACAGGCGTGGCAACACGGGCACCCATGGCGTAGATGGCAACAAAGATCATGGTGATGCCGAAGGCGGCACCTACGATCACGCGGATTACCCGGAGTCGGCCACCCGTTCGGTCCCGTAGTTCGGCGGGTAGGCTGCGCATTGCCAAAACGAAGGCCACCAGCACGATGGTCTCCACCAGCATCTGGGTCAGTGCGAGATCAGGCGCACCTTGCAGGGCGAACATGAGCGCGATGCCGTAGCCAGTAACAGACACCATGAGCACCGCCAGGAAGCGCTTGTTGGCGCGGACAGCAGCCAAGGCGCCCACCACGATGCCCACTCCCGCGATCAACTGCAACGGAGAGTTCGGATCGATGAAGTAGACGCCGTCGGGTAACGGCTTGTTGTTCAGAAGCAGAGCCGCGAGCGGCACTGCGAAGGCAACCGTGAGGATGACCGTCAGATAGAAATACAGCGAACCACGCTGGGTGCGTCCCGTGACCCAGACTGCGACGTCGTCCAAAGCGCCAATCGTGTGTTGGTAGGCGCGGTCGCCATCCACCCAATCGGGAACCAGGCTTTGCAGGCGTGAAACAACGTTGCGGCCGTAGAACATTGCGGCACCGGCCACGAAGGTGATCGCGGTGAGGCCCAAGGCGGGAGTGAGCCCATGCCACAAAGCCAGATGTCCGGCGTCGACGGCTTCCTCTCCGCCCCCAAACAGCGCTGCGTAAGGCTGGATCCAACTATCCACCGGCGCGGGCCACAGCCCGTAAACAATGGTGAGGAAACTCAGGAGCGCTGGCGCGGCAAGGAAGGCGGGCTTGATGGCCTTGAACGGCGTGCGTTCAATACCCGGCTTCGTGGCAAAGGCACCCCACATGAAGCGGGCGCTGTACGCGAAGGTGAGGATGGAACCGATCACGAGCCCGACGAGGATCCAGATGCCCCAGACAGGCGCGTCCTGGCCATTTCCATAGTGCACGAAGGCTTCAAAGACGGACTCCTTGGCCACGAAACCCGCCAGCGGCGGCACCCCCGCCATGGAGGCGGCCGCAATCGCGGCCACAACCCCGAGGGCTCGTGAGGAGCGGAAGACGCCGGAGAGTTTCCGGATATCGCGTGTCCCGGACTGGTGGTCGATGATGCCGACCACCAGGAACAGCGCAGCCTTGAACAAGCCGTGGGCCAGCAGAAGACCAAGCCCGGCAAGGGCGGCGTCAGGTCTGCCCAGGCCCACCACCATGGTGAGGAAGCCCAGTTGGCTCACCGTTCCGTAGGCCAGGATGAGCTTGATATCGGTCTGGCGGAGGGCTCGGTATCCGCCCACCAACATAGTGGCCAAGCCGAGGCCCAGGACCATCGGGAGCCAGAACTGCGATTCCGCGAAACCCGGCGCCAGGCGCGCGACGATGTAAATACCGGCCTTCACCATGGCTGCGGCATGCAGGTAGGCGCTCACCGGCGTTGGAGCCGCCATGGCACCCGGAAGCCAGAAGTGGAAGGGGACCAGCGCCGATTTGGTCACGGCACCCACCAGGACGAGAACGACGGCGGCCCCCACCATCCCACTTGTGGTGCCGTTAACGAGCGTCCCGGCTTGGTCCAGGATGGTGGAGATCCGGTAGGTTCCTGCGGCTTGGCCCAGGATGATGAGACCCACCAACATCGCCAGCCCGCCCGCCGTGGTAACCATCAGCGCCTGCAGGGCAGAACGCCGAGCGGCCAGGCGGGTGCGGGCATAGCCGATGAGCAGGTAGGACAAGACAGTGGTGAGCTCCCAGAAGATGAACATCATCAGGAGGTCATCGGACGTCACCAGGCCGAACATGGCGCCGGCAAAAGCCAGGAGTTGGGCGCCGAACCCACCGAGCCCAGCGTCCTTGTTCGTGAAGTACCTGGCGCAACAGACCAGCACCAGGGAGCCAACACCGAGGATGAGAAGTGACATGACCCAGGCGAGTGCGTCCATCCTGAAGGCAAACTCGAGCTTCAGGTTCGGAATCCAGGGGAATACTTCTTCTATGCCGCCACCGGAATATACGGGAGCGTGCTGGAGAACCAGCCAAACGAAGGCCGCGGCAGGAACCGCTGCCAGGACATAGAAGGCGTTCCGACCAAGTTTGCTGAAGATCAAGGGCGCCACAGTTGCCGCTACAAAGGTGATGGCGAGAACTGTGATCACTGTTTTCTCCGCAAAGTCAGAAACGAATTGTCAAAAGTTGGAGCAGGCGGTCATACGTTGGGTTCAGTTGGACCAGTTTATCAAGGGCCCCGGACAGTTTTTGGCCGGAGCCGATGGGGCCAGGGGATGAATTCCCCCTGCGTTATTCACATAGCGGTCTGTCATCTGCCCGCCACTGTCAGAGTCCCGATAGCATTCAGGCTATGAACGCGGCCGCAGTTCCCGAAGCCTCCCACCCAGCATCCGAGCTTGCCTCCGGACCTGCTTCCTCCAAGAAGGGCCAAATCCTTGCGTGGGCGTCCTGGGACTGGGGCTCGGCTGCCTTTAACGCCATCATGACCACCTTCGTCTTCACCGTTTACCTGACCTCGTCTGCCTTCGGCGGCGAGGACGCTGCATCTGCCGCACTTGGTGCTGCTTTGGCCGTAGCGGGCCTGGCCATCGCGTTGCTGGCACCGGTGACCGGCCAACGTTCGGATGCCGGCGGCCGGCGCAAGCTCTGGCTCGGAGTCAACACTGCGGCCACAGCCGTCCTCACGGCCCTGTGCTTCTTTGTGTTCCCGCAGCCGGGATTCCTTCTCCTTGGTGTCTGCCTGATCGCGCTCGCCAACATCTTCTTTGAGTTCGCCGGCGTGAACTACAACGCCATGCTGGCCCAAATCTCCACACCCAAAAACATCGGCAAGGTCAGCGGTTTTGGCTGGGGTATGGGATACCTCGGTGGGATTGTGGCGTTGTTGCTGGTCCTGCAACTCTTCGTCCAGCCGTCTTTCGAATGGTTCGGTGCATCCACTGAAGAATCACTGAACATCCGGCTTGTGGCCATTTTCTCCGCCCTGTGGTTCTTCATTTTCGCCCTGCCCGTGTTGTTCGCCGTTCCGGAAGTTTCCGTGAAGAAGGACACCGCGTCCTTGGGCTTCATAGCGTCGTACAGGCTGCTGCTGCGGCGCATCGTCGCGATCTATCGCACCAGTCCCCACACCATTTACTTCCTGCTGTCCAGCGCGATCTTCCGCGATGGCCTTGCTGCAGTCTTCACGTTCGGCGGGGTGATCGCGGCCGGGACCTTTGGTTTCGAACTTAAGGAAGTGATCTTCTTCGCCATTTTCGGCAACGTCGTGGCAGCGGTTGGCGCCATCATCGGGGGCTTCCTTGACGACAAGATCGGTCCCAAGGCAGTCATCGTGCTTTCCTTGGTGGGTCTGCTGATCGCGGGAACGTTCATCCTGGTTCTCGGCAATGGAAACTACATGTTCTTTGGAAACAGCTGGCCTGCCGCCAATACGTTCTGGATCTTCGGCCTGCTGCTTTGCCTTTTTGTTGGCCCAGCCCAGTCTTCGTCAAGGGCGTTCCTGGCCAGGCTCGCCCCCGACGGCGAGTCGGGAGAACTCTTCGGGCTCTACGCCACCACGGGCCGGGCTGTCAGCTTCCTGGCACCCACCCTCTTCACCCTGTGCATCACAATTGCCGCTCCGATTGTTGAAGAAGGTGGAGCCCAGCGATGGGGCATCCTCGGCATTATGGTTGTCCTGCTTGCCGGGCTTCTGGTGATCCTGCCAGTGAAGCCGCCCACCAAGGTGGAAATAGCCGTGGTACCAGAACGTTAACTACATAAGACCGGCTGAATACGAACTCCGTACCAGACGGTACAACAGAGTTAGGGTGGAGATATGAACGTGGATGAGACTGAACTCCCGGGCCTTGGGGTCCGTAAGGATTTCGTCACGGCCTCGGGCCGTCGCATCGGTGTCGTGGAGCTTCGCGAAGGCGAAACCGAGCTCTTCGTGTCCACATGGGATGACCCGGACACCTGCCAGGCTTCCATTCCCCTCACGGCCGATGAAGCCGCAACCCTGGGCAACCTCTTGGGCGGGCAGCACATCGCCATGCGCCTGGCAGAAGAGCACCGGGAGATACCCGGCATCGTGACCCGCCAGTTCTCCATTACGCCTGATTCCCCGTTCGTGAACCAGCCCATGGGCAAAGCCCAGGTGCGTACCCGCAGTGGCGTTTCGATCGTTGCGATTATGCGCGAAGGCGAGGTCGTCCCCTCGCCCGCACCCGACGTCGTACTTCACATAGGTGATTTGCTCGTTGCGGTTGGCACCCAGGAAGGCCTCGACTCGGCGGCCGATATCCTTCGCAACGGCTGACCCATCATGGATCCGCTCGCACTAGCCCTCGTTGAACTGGGGGCCGTCGTCTTCTGCCTCGGTCTCCTTGCTCGATTAGCGGGCCGGATTGGCATGTCCCCCATTCCGCTTTACCTTGTGGGTGGCTTGGCCTTCGGTGCAGGCGGCTTCGTCAGATTGGATGGCATGAAGGAGTTCGCCCACCTTTCGGGCGAGATCGGCGTCATCCTGCTGCTGTTGATGCTCGGATTGGAATACACCGCATCTGAACTCGTCACCGGGCTCAGACGTTCGTGGCAGGCCGGTGTCCTGGACTTCGTCCTGAATTTCCTCCCCGGCGCCGGGATAGCCGTTCTGCTGGGCTGGGGTCTTGTGGGCGCCATCGTAATGGGTGGCGTTACCTATATCTCGTCGTCAGGAATCGCGGCGAAAGTCATCACGGACCTTGGCCGGATCGGTAACCGTGAAACTCCCGTAGTGCTTTCCATCCTCGTTTTCGAGGATCTCGCCATGGCCATTTACCTACCCATTCTCACTGCCATCCTGGCGGGTGTCGGGTTCCTGGGAGGGCTGCAGACGGTGGGCATCGCGCTGGCGGTCGTCACGGTGGTCCTGATGATCGCGCTCAAACATGGGCACCGCGTCTCCCAAGCCGTTCACAGTGAGAACTCGGAAGTGTTTCTGCTGAATGTGCTCGGCTTGGCCCTCCTCGTAGCCGGTGTCGCCTCCGCCCTCCAGGTCTCAGCTGCAGTGGGTGCATTCATGCTCGGCATTGCCATCTCTGGCGCTACGGCCCACAATGCGACGCGCATCCTTGAACCCCTGAGGGACTTGTTTGCCGCGATCTTCTTCGTTGCCTTCGGCCTCAACACGGACCCCACGTCCATCCCGCCGGTCCTGGGATGGGCACTGCTGCTCGCCCTGTTGACGACGGCCACCAAAATGGTCACAGGATTCTGGGCAGCCAAACGTGCGGGTATCGCAATGCCTGGCCGCTTCCGCGCGGGAGCGGCCCTGATTGCGCGCGGCGAATTCTCCATCGTCATTGCTGGCCTGGCAGTGACTTCCGGAGCCGTGCCGGACGAAGTCGCCGCCTTGGCTACGGCTTATGTCCTCATCATGGCCATCACGGGTCCGCTGGCCGCTCGTTTCGTCGAGCCAGTGGTCAAAGCCCTCCGCAGGAGCCCTCGCACACCGCCGCGGGCTGCCGAGCGCGCCACGGCCTGACTGGTCAGCGCCTGACGGTCAGCGCCTGACGCCCAGCCGGTTTCCGGCTAGATCGCCGTCCGGTGGAAATTCTGGTGGCTTCGGCTGGCAGTCGGTCCGCGCTGGCCCTGGTAGCGGTTGCCGTACTCACCGGAACCGTAGGGGTGTTCCGCTGAGGAGGTCAGGCGGAAGAAGCACAACTGGCCGATCTTCATGCCCGGCCACAGCTTGATAGGCAGCGTCGCAACGTTGGAAAGTTCCAGCGTGACGTGTCCGGAGAAGCCCGGATCGATGAAGCCTGCGGTGGAGTGCGTCAACAAACCAAGCCGGCCGAGGGAAGACTTGCCCTCAAGCCGGGCAGCGATGTCATCGGGCAGGCTGACGGTTTCGTACGTTGAGCCCAGTACGAATTCGCCCGGGTGCAGGATGAAAGGCTCATTGCCTTCCACCTCCACCAGCCGGGTCAGTTCGGGCTGCTCCTCGGCGGGGTCGATGTGGGCGTATTTGTGGTTGTCGAAGAGCCGGAAAAACCGGTCAATCCGCACGTCCACAGAAGACGGCTGAACCATCGCGGGGTCGTACGGTTCAAGGACAATCCGTTGGGAGTCTATTTCGGCACGAATATCGCGGTCAGAGATCAGCACAGCATCAAAAATACCCCATGCCTTGTCCGGGCCATGCATTGTCCGGGCCGCCCCATGGGACTATAGTTCCCGGACATGTAAAGCCGCGCCCGTACTTGGGGGCAACGAGCATTCGCGGGGTAATTGTGGGGAAATTGTCAGCGCCTGCGGCTATCGTGCTGGCTGGCGCGCTTGCCATATTGGTAGCCGCGTCCAGCCAAATCCTGCCAGCAACAGAGGCCCTACCGGACGGTGGCACTGCTTCTTCAGGCAGCGTCCCTTCCGGCCTCACGGTCCCTGAAACGAGTACCACGCCGGACCCCGCACCTTTGGACGCGACCCCCGCCGCCAGCGAAGAAGCCGGCGGCGGCACTACGCCGGGCCCGGGTTCGGGGACGAGTCCCGGTTCTGAAAACGGTGCGCCGACTAGACCGGTCGCGGTAGATCCGACTGTTGAGACGCCCCCTCCTGTGCCGAACATCGGGCCTTCATGGGGCCCGGACGGTCCCTCCTCGGACGGCACTCCCTCTGGGAATCCAGAAGTCAACGAGCCCGCCGCCCCCGGTCCTCCCGCCGCGTCCGCACCGTCGTCGGCTTCCCCCACGTCGGTTCCGACGCCAACTGCACCCGCTGCAGGACCTGGCCCGTCGGAGTCACCCACGCCAACGCCGCCACCGACTCAAACGCCATCGCCAGCCCCCTCACAGACTCAAACGCCGTCCCCGTCACAAACGGCATCCACTCCGTCACCAACGCCAGCCCCACCCACGCCCACTCCATCTTCACCGACCTCCACGCCCACACCCTCACCAACCCCCACTCCCTTCCCCGGGAAGACCCCGAGCAGCGATGCGGATCCGGACAACGGTTCTCTCGCGCTTCTCCCGGACGACAACACCGCGGCCATCTTGACCGTGTTCAACGCCATCAACAGCTACCGCGCTTCTTTGGGCCTGGCCCCGGTGAAGTATCACGCAACGGTGGCGAGTATGGCGCAGGAATGGTCGAACAGCATCGCCAGCCGTGAAGTGATCCAACACAGGGCGAACTTTTGGACGGATCCGCGCGCGCTCAACCCGAACAACGGCGCTGGTGAGGTCATTGCCGTCCGATGGGATCGTGACGCTGCCCAACTGGTGGAGTGGTGGAAGGGCTCCCCCGGTCATGACGCCCTGCTGCGCGATCCACGCTTCAATGTGATGGGCATTGGAATCACGTACACCGACGGCAATTGGCAAACGACGCCCAACCGCTACACGCTGTGGGGCGTGGTGAACTTCTTCGGCTACACGACGCTGCCGGCCGGAACCACCACGCGGCCCGGCGGGACGGTCACGCCGCCCACGGATCCTGTGAGTGTGTGCGAACCCGGCGGCAAGTACCAGCCGCCTACCGTGGATCTCAGCACGGCGGCCATCCGCAGCGCGGCGGACCTTGTATCCATCAGCCCGGACGGAACGGTTTATTCCTACCCATCCTTGGGTAACGCCAAGTACGGCGCGGCCCGCAAGATCGGAGTCGGTTTCACCGGACTCAAGGAGTTGTTCGTATCCGATTGGGACCGCGACGGCGTCTTTGACCTCATCGCCCAACGCCTGGATGGAGCGCTCCTGGTGTACCCGGGCAGGCAGCCAGGCGGCTTCGGATCGCCGGGAGTCTTGGGCCAAGGGTGGGAGTCCCTGAACATAGCCGTGGGTAATTGGTGCGCAAACAACCGCCTGCCGCAAATTGTGGCCATGGATGCATCCGGCGGGCTCTGGTTCTACAAGAATTCCGGAATGACCTACATACGGACCCAGGCGGCAATCGGAACAGGGAACAAGGCCGTCCGGCTCAGCATGGTGGACTACAACGCCGATGGTTTCCAGGATCTCCTCACGGTGGAGCCCAACGGGTATCTGAGGCTGTACCGCGGCAGCGGGCTGGCCATCCCGAAGCAGGAGGCCAGGCCTGTGGTGGGTGCGGCTTGGACGGACTACACCGGTTTACGTTCACTTCAAGGAGTGACCGGCGCAAACACCACGGGCGTCGCGGGCCTCGGCACCAATGGAGTATTGGAGTATTGGGACCTCACCTCGGGAGGACTGACGACCCCGGTCATTGTCGGCGGCGGTTGGAGCGGCTTCAAGCTCGCCCAGTAGGGAAACCGCCCAGTGGTCAAGCCGCCTGGCCGGACTCAATGACGGTCTTGAGCTGCTCCAACTGGGCAACTTCGCTTTCCATGGTCTTCTGGATCATGCCGTTCATGAGTTTTTGCAAGCCCTTGGGATGGTACTCCAGCGCAAACCTGAGCCGGGTGGTCTTGCCCTCGGTGCTGAGGTAATAGCCACCGGTGGGCCGGGCGGGTCCGGCCACCACTGCGAAGCGCACTTCCGCGCCCGGTCGAGCCTCGGTGATCTGGAAGTCAGCCGCGATGGGCCGTCCTCCCGGCCCAGTCAACGTCTGCTGATAGACCGCGCCCTTCTGGCCGCGAACACCCGATCGAAGCGAGATGCTGCGGATGCCGGAACGCCAGAGGGAGTTGTTCATACCATCCATCAGGAATCCATAAACGGTCATGGCATCCCTGCTGATCACCACTTCGTAAGCTGCAAATGCCACGGAAACCTCTTTCGGCGTACGGTTCGAATGTCGTAGCCCGGTTCCCCATACACTGCAGCTAACACCTTCAGAATAGTCAGCCGCGCTTCCCTGCGACACACGACAAACGAGCCTTGACCGAATGGTTACCTGCCGGCGTATCTGAGACACAGCTGACACATAGTCCCGGGCCCGGTAGAGTTCGTGCCGCTGGCAAAAACCAAATTGGGGGCGTAATGCGAGTACTGAACCATCCGTTTGTCCACCGCAATGCACGACGACGGCTGGCTGCTTGCGCGGCCTTCCTCGCCATGGCTGTTGCTGGCGGAGTCATGACCGCTGCGCCTGCGTCGGCAAGTCCGCTTCCAACAACGGCACCCATGGCAGCAGCATCTACGGCGGCATCCGCAATCTCGAACAAGGTGGCAGCGCCCACCACGGTGAATCCCCTGCCCAGCGTGGATCCCATCGGAAACCCTGCAAGCTTCTCCGTCCTGGTCAATAAATCCAGGCCGCTGAATCCGGTCAGCTACGCCCCCGGCGACCTCATCAACGCCCGAGGCTCTGGCCAATACATGCGGGCCGAAGCCGCCGCCTGGCTCAACGGCCTCTTCCAGGGAGCAGCCGATGCTGGTACCGGCGGCCTGTCGATCGTGAGCGGCTACCGTTCGTATGCCCAGCAGCAGGAAGTGTATGCCTATTACGTCAGCATCTACGGCCAGGCCTATGCGGACACCATCTCTGCACGTCCGGGCTACAGCGAACACCAGACGGGCCTCGCCATGGACATCGGCAATGCTGCTGGTTCCTGCGGACTGAGCACCTGCTTCGGAGATACAGCGGCCGGCAAATGGGTGGCAGCGAACGCGCACAAATACGGCTTCATCGTCCGGTACCCCAACGGCTACACGGGCACCACCGGGTACAGCTACGAGCCTTGGCATTTGCGCTACGTTGGCGTCGCGCTGGCTACTGATATGAACCGGCGCGGATTCCCGACGCTGGAGCAGTACTTCGCTGGAAACCCGGCAGCCGCCGCGAGCATCAAGTCCGGCGCCGACCTCGTGGCCGCCGACTCTTCAGGCCGGATGCTGCGTTACCCCGCGACGGCGGCAGGCGGGTATGGGGCGCCCGTCCAGATCGGTTCGGGCTGGACCGGCTTGAAGCAGGGCTTCGTGGTGGACTGGGACATTGATGGCATCTACGACATCCTTGCGCAGTGGAACAATGGCGTCCTGGGCGTTTACCGCGGCCTTCCCGACGGCGGCTTCGCCGGCCAGGTCGTTGTGGGCAATGGCGGCTGGGATCGAATGACCATCACCGTGGGCAAGTGGACGCACGCGCACCCCCGGCCCGGCGTCGTCGGGTATTTTCCGGATGGCGTGCTGCGCTACTACCCCAACACCTTCGGCGGTGCGCTGAGCGCTCCGCAGGTCATCGGCAAGGGCTGGAACGGCATGGAACTGACCATGGCCGACTGGGAGGGCGATGGAGCCAATGACATCCTGGCGAGGACAGCTTCCGGTTCGTTGATCAATTATCGGGGAGACGGCTGGGCTGGTTTCTTTGGCCCGGCCACCACCGTGGGCACGGGTTGGCAGTACATGCGTACGCTACTGCCGAGCTTCGGGCTGACCGGCGCGGGCACTCGCGGCATCACTGCGCAAACTGCTGATGGCAACCTCTACAACTACGGCCTCGGCAGGGGGTCCTGGACTACCTACGCGCAGGTTGGATCCGGTTGGAACGGCCTGAAGCTCTTCAAGTAGACATGGTTGCGCGCCTGTCATGAGGACCCCTGCAACTGCGCTAAGCTAGGACTCGCTCCGGCGAATAGCCGACAGCGACGCGGGCGTAGCTCAATGGTAGAGCGCTAGCTTCCCAAGCTCGATACGCGGGTTCGATTCCCGTCGCCCGCTCCATCATGACCCCTTGCCTCCGGGCAAGGGGTCATTTTGTTGGGAATTACGACGGCGGCACTCACCAGATAAGGCCCCGCACCCGTCGACCCGGGCGGCCACCGAGCCTAAACTCGTAGATACATCCACCTATCCGGGAGGTCCCCCAATGACTCTCACCGACGATGCTGAGGCGGCTCCGCTCGCCGTCATCCACCGCCTGCTGGAAGCCACGAACAAGCATGATCTGGAAGCCTTGGCCGAATGCTTCGCGCCTGGCTATGTCAATGAGACACCTGCCCACCCCACCAGGGGCTTCACGGGCAGGGACGCTATCCGCAGCAACTGGGAGCAGCTCTTCACAGGGGTGCCGGACATCAAGGTTCGAATGGTGTCCCATAGTGTCACCAGCAGTCAGGTCTGGACGGAGCTGCACATGCAGGGCGCATGGCGGGATGGCACGCCACATGAGCTCACGGGCGTCATCATTTTCGGCGTGGAAGAGGGCGTCATCAACAGTGCCCGGTTCTACATGGAGCCTGTGGAGCACTTCGTTCGTGTTGACGACACCGCGGACCGCGTCAGCCACCGGGTAACCCATGGCCGGCCAGCCGTCGAGCCGGCACAGTGAGTCAGCCCGATACACATCGGCTTAAGTGCTGGGTGTATCGTCAGGAGTCAGGAGCCATTTCGGCTCCGCTCTAGGGAGCCATCATGGGCGACAAATCACCGCGCCAAGCTGCATCGAAGAAGTCCAGTAAATCCATCAAGGAAAAGCGTGCGGACAAACGGGCCGCCGAGTCGCCGGACACTGCGGCCGCGAAACCCGCAACCGGCAATAAAAAGTGATCGGGGCGCAAAGTCCGCTAAGCATTGGCGTCCTGGGTTCTTCGCTGAAGCCCAACGAGCAACGGCTACCGATCCACCCGCAACATCTTGAGCGCATTGCTCCGGAACTGCGCCAACGGCTCCATCTTGAATATGGCTATGGCGAACGCTTTGGTGTTCCGGACAGCAAACTCGCCGGGCTTGTGGGCGGGCTGGGCACGCGGCGGGAGCTCATCGCCGGGAACGACGTCATTCTGCTGCCCAAGCCGCAGGCCGAGGATCTTGCTGAACTCCGGGACGGACAGACCCTCTGGGGTTGGCCGCACTGCGTCCAGGACGAAGTCATCACCCAGCTCGCGATTGATAAAAAACTAACGCTCATCGCTTTCGAAGCCATGAACCACTGGGCTGCCGACGGCGGCTTCGGACTTCACGTCTTCCACAAAAACAACGAGCTTGCCGGATACTGCTCTGTGCTGCATGCGTTGGCCTTGACCGGATCGACGGGTGATTACGGTCGTCGCCTGACGGCAGTGGTCATTGGTTTCGGCGCCACTGCCCGTGGTGCAGTCACAGCCCTGAATGCTCACGGCGTCCATGATGTCCAGGTGCTGACCAACCGCGGTGTCGCCGCGGTCGGATCCCCGATTCACTCAGTGCGGATCGTGCAGTTCGACCACGACAACAATGCACCATTCCTGAGCGAAGTCATCACAGACGCTGGTCGCAAGCCGCTGGCGCCGTTCCTTGCTGCCGCGGACATTGTGGTCAATTGCACCTTGCAGGATCCGAACTCCCCGCTGACCTACCTGCGGACCGAGGACCTGGCCGATTTCCGGCCGGACAGCCTGATTGTGGATGTGTCCTGCGATCCCGGCATGGGATTCAGCTGGGCAAGGTCCACAACATTCGATGAGCCCATGTTCCGGGTGGGCGGGCATGTGAACTACTACGCCGTTGATCACAGCCCCTCCTACCTGTGGAACTCCGCCAGCTGGGAGATCAGCGAGGCCTTGTTGCCATTCCTGGAGACTGTGGCCGCCGGTCCTGCCGCATGGGACGCCAACGAGACGATCTCGCGTGCGATCGAGATTCGCGACGGCGTCATCCGCAACCCGGATGTGCTCGAGTTCCAGGGACGCTCCGCGGAGTACCCACACCTGCCGGTTACGGTGCAAACACCCGTAGCCTGAAGGCTCGATAACAAGAAGGCAGTGCGTGCGGCTTCACCGCAGGCACTGCCTTTCCGTTTGCGTCCGGCTGGAGCCTGGGTCCGGCTACGCAGTCTGTGTCCGGTCCACAATCCGGAGTACTCGACGCCGGTCACGCAGGTCCACCTCGATGTGGAGGGATGCCTTCCGGGCCAGCACGACGGCGACAACAGCCGCCGCCGCTGCCGGCACGCCGCCAGCCACAAGGATGGCCAAGTGCGGTCCCAGGTGCTCGGCGAGCCAACCCATGACGGGGCCGCCAATTGCCTGGCCGCCGATGAGCACCACTAAGTACAGGCTCATCACCCGCCCTCGAATGCTCATGTTGGAACTGGTCTGCACCATCTGGTTTGCCGCTGTGAGGAACATGAGGCACCAGAATCCAGCCAGGACCATCGAGACGCTGAACCAGACCATGGACGGCATCACGGACGATAGGCAGAGCATCAAGCCGTACAAGCCCGCCGAGAGCACCACCGATCGCAACCTGAGCTGACGACGTCGAGTGGAGGTCACAGCGCCCGTCAGTGCACCGAGCGCAACCATCGCGTTCAGCAGGCCATAGCCACCGGCCCCGGCGTCGTACACGTGGTCCGCAAAGGCGGCCAGCAGCACAGGGAGGCTCATAGCGAAAACGGCCACGAACCCGGCCATCAACCATGGCCAGTAGATGGTGGGTTTGCTGAGCGCGTACTGGAGGCCTTCGCGCAGCATGCCCTTCTTGCGCGGCGTCGGCCGGCTAAGGTGCAGCTGGTCTTTGCGGAGGATCAGGAGCATGGCCACGGTCGAGCAGCACGCCACGGCGTTGGCAGCGAACGCCCAACCGGCGCCCACAGCGGTGAGCAGCCATCCCGCCAGTGCGGGGCCGATCAGGCCACCGAGCTGGAAGGTTGTTGAGTTGACGCTGATGGCGTTGCGCAGGTACTTGGGACCGACGAGTTCGTTGACGAACACCTGCCGCGCCGGCTGGTCCAGGACCGTCACAAAGCCCAGGACCAGGGCGATTGCATAGACGTGCCAGACTTCTACGCGCTGGCTGAGGGAGAGCGCCGCCAACGTCGCAGCAAGCACGGCTGCCGCGGACTGGCAGATGATGAGGATCTTTCGCTTGGCGAAGCGGTCGGCCATCATGCCGCCCCACGGGCCAAGGAACAATGAAGGCATGAACTGCAGCGCCACGGTAATTCCGACGGCGGTGACGGAGCCTGAGAGCTGGAGCACCATCCAGTCCTGGGCGATGCGTTGCATCCAGATCGCAATCACGGCAATGAAGTGGCCTATTGCGAAGATCCTGAAGTTGGGTACCTTCAGGGAGATAAAGGTGTGCCGCCAGGGCAGCTTTTCACTCACGACGGCGAGTGGCTGGGTGACGGTGTCCGGCGTCTGCGGCGCGGACAGGGAATCGATGACGGGCTGGCTGACATTTGCCGCTGAAGGCGGTGGGGGTGCCAAAGGTAGTCCTCGGATCGAGAGTTTCGGTGGGATGCCTTTAACGCTATGGTTGCCAGCAGCAATTATGGAAGCGTATTACGCCTATAACTAGCATTGCGGATCGCAATGAGGCTCCCGCACTTCCGCAGTAATTCGACCCAGTGCTTGAGGAGTTCCGTGTTTGAACCTGTCCAGCTCCGCTCCTTCCTTGCCGTCGCTGAAACGCTGAGTTTCACCAAGGCGGCCGAGCGGTTGGGGCTTGCCCAGCCAACAGTGAGCCAGCACGTCCGCAAGCTCGAAACTGCCGCAAAGCGGGTCCTGGTGGCCCGCGATACGCGGGAGGTCCGGCTGACGGACAACGGTGACGCCATGGCTGGTTTTGCCCGCAGCATCCTTGCAGCCCACGACTCCGCAGCACGCTACTTTTCGGGTTCCGCAATGCGGGGCCGCCTCCGGTTTGGCACGGCGGACGACCTCGCCATCACAGGCCTCCCGCGGATCCTGCGCGAATTCCGGCAACTATATCCACAGATCAACCTCGAACTGACCGTCAGCCAAAGCGACCAACTCTATAAGCGCCTCAACGCCGGACAGCTGGATCTCGTGTTCGTGAAGTGGGTGGCTGGCGCCAAGGAAGGCACCGTGGTCCGGCATGACAACTTCGCGTGGGTCGGCGTTGAGCAAACAGTCCTGGAACCCGGCGCGCCCGTGCCGCTGATTGCCTACCCCGCGCCAAGCCTGAGCCGGAAGTTGGCCATCGATGCTTTGGAAGCGGCAGGCCGCACGTGGCGCATCACGTGCAGCACCAAGCAGATCAGTGGCGTGCTGGCCGCAGTCCGGGCGGGTATTGGCGTTGCCGTGATGCCCGCGTCCCTGGTGCCCGAGGACCTCAAGGTGATCACCCAGCGGTTCGACCTCCCGCCCGTGGGAGACGTCGACTTCACGTTGATCCGGAATCCGCTGGCCAACGCCGAAGTCATTGATGCGCTGACCCAGGCGATCATGGGCAGGGCGCTGAGTAAGTCGAACTAACACGCAACATTCAATGAAGTGCTTAGATCTCTTCGCGTCACGCCTATTTGGGTAAGCGCATTCCGGCTATCCTGAACCAATGATCGACCTCACTACGTTGGCGGACCTCACGCCCGGCATTTGTTCCGTCACACTGCGGGAGTCGGGGATTGACGACGTCGTCCGTATTTCTTCGGACGCAGGCCTGGCTGGCATCGAGTGGGGTACGGATATCCACGTCAGTGACGCTGCATCCGCTGCCCATGCCAAGGAAGCAACGGAAGCTGCTGGCCTCACGGTCCTTTCGCTTGGCTCTTACTACCGTGCTGGCGACTTCGGCGATTTCGGCCCAACTTTGGAGCTGGCGGCGACCGTAGGCGCACCTCGAATACGCATCTGGGCTGGGGAGCTTGGTTCGGCAGACGCCCAAGACAATCATTGGGATGCTGTCGTAAAGGACACGCAACGGGTGGCAGACCTGGCGGCCGAGAGAGGAATAGCCATCGCCTTCGAGTATCACGGCAACACCCTCACTGACTCACCCGAAACAACACTTGAGCTCCTGCGCCGCGTAAACCACACCAACGTCGGCACTTACTGGCAACCCGCCGTCGGGCTTTCCGACCAACAGGCGCTTGAGTCGCTCCACCGGGTGTTGCCTCACGTCGTTGGCGTCCACTGCTTTTCCTGGGGACCCAAAGCCGAACGGTTCCCGCTCCGGAACAGGAAGCTGTTGTGGCAGACAGTGTCGGACGCCCTGCGGGGAAACGGCAAGGACATGGACATCATGTTGGAGTTCGTTGAGGATGACCTCCCGGACAACGTGCTCAACGACGCAGCATTCCTGCACACCATCACGCTCGGGGAAGACTAGCTTCGCTCCTGCCCTGGTGAGTGGACTTGTAGCGAATTCGACAGTCGGCTCTTCCAGGGCTTGCGAAAGTCGGCCCGTTCCATCAGCGGTCCGGAAGCCGTTGGTGTACGCCCGTGCAGTTGGGACAGACAGGCATTTCTTTGTGATCTTGAGAAGGGACGAAGTAAACGCCACATAGGGCGCGGATGCTCTTCCCAAAGACGCTGCTATCAGCAATATGCCGCTGATGAGCGTAATGGCTAGCGTTTCCAAGCTCTGCCTGCATAAGCTGCCCGTCAGAGTTGGCAGTGCGAAGAAGCTCCACCTGACGGGCGCAAAAACCAGGCTCCATAACGATCGAGTAGATGTCTTTTGTTCGGTCCCACTTCTGAACCGGCGGGCACAAGGTGTTGAGTACTCGTGTTCTTGCTTCCCAGCCAAGTTCACTGCCCACGAATTTGTTCTCAAAGATGAACTCGACAACGAGCTCCTCGCAGCCGTCGCTCAAGTCCGCAACGGATGCGTAGGCGAGTTCAATCGCGGCAAACTTCTCCGGCCTCAAGGGATGACGGATATCTATTCGGTGGATTCCGAGGGACAGGACGGCTTCAAGAGCTAGCGTTATACTCTCTTGAATTTCCATTTCCCATCTGGTCAGCTCTCTGGCCATGGTCTCCCGCTTCAGCAGGAGGCGATCCTTTTCGCTCGGCAGCAAACTGTTCGCCTTGCCGAGTCCGACCAGCAGCTCAAGCTGCTCGTAGAAGTCGTCGTGGTCTTTATGGCCTCCCTTGGCCAGGCCGGCTGTTACTACCCAACGCACACCCGACTCATGGTCAGTCCACACACCAGCACGCCACTGGGAATGTCTGATTTCAATCAGCCTCAGGTCACCGGAACAACTAATCAATTGCGTTGTCGAGTCAAAGGCAGGGTTGGGCCCGAGAGACTCGGACGCCTTACGGACAATAGGATGATCAACGGCGGCAAATGGATGTAGATCGTCCCTCTTGCGCCGCGGCGCGGAACTGCTCTACTTGCAACCAGCCTTCAGGCAAGTCCTCGCGGAGGAGCCGAATCGTGGGCCTAGCTGCCTTATCATGCGCCATGTAGCGATCTTGTCAAGAATGCCGCTCCTTGAGCCTTAAGGCGCGGCTTTCCTGCAGAAATCGTTAATCTTCGAGAAGAAGCTCATCAATGGCTCGTGTGCGCGTTTTTCGAGGGCTGGCAAGGCGCTCTGCAAGTTCGTGTCGATCTAGCTGGCGCTGCCGTTCGAACTCAACAACATCGCTGAATCGAATGCGACGGTCGCGCCCAACTCGATGAGAGGGAAGCGACCCATTGTCGAGCAACTTGTAAAGATGAGTGCGGCTCATTTTGAGGCGGCTCGCCACTTGGCTTGGCGTCAGTTCGGCATCGGCTTCCAAGAGGGCGACGTCGGAGCCATGCTCGACATGGCTGGTTAGCCCAAGGAGCAGATCACGCAATTGAGATTGCTCAAGAGTCCCAGCGAACTGGCGCAGGGCGCCAAGTTGTTCAGTCGGAACGTTAACGGCAGAGACCTCAAAAACGGTCACGATCGAATGCCCCTTACACAGATGTCACACCTGTTCTAGATGTCACAAATGACACTATGGCTTTGAGGGCCTCCTAGTCAAGCCAGCACCGGGGCAAGCAATCCAAGCCGAAGCCCGCGGGCGGGTGCAGCAACTAGCCTGCTTGGCTCTCCACCGGCAATTCCGTGCTGCGGCGGAGCTTGACGGAGCCAACCACAGGGCCGCCCTCCGGGTCGCCGGCCGCAAGCCTTCCAATGTCCTCCAGCGGCAGATAGACCGTGGACAAGGCGGGCCTGAAGTCCCGCAGGGTTTCGATGTCGTCAAAACCAGCGATGTTTGCGTCCCGGGGAATCCACACGCCCTCTGACCGAAGCGCGGCGGTCACGCCGATGGCCATGACGTCGTTCACCGCGAAGATGCAGGGGCGTTCGCCGGAGGCCTTGATTCGTACGGCCAGCGCCAGCCCGGCGTCGTACCCTCCCGCACGGTTGAAGCCTGTACGGATAACCTCAGCACGGGGCCGACCGGCGTCGGCGAGTCCACGCTGGAAACCGCGGATCCGGTCATCGGAGGTAAAGAGCCCTTCAGGGCCGCCAACAATGACGAAGGCGCCCTCGTGCGATGCGGCCAACTCGTCGGCGAGCGCCGCGGCGAGGTCCTCGTTGGGCACCTCAACTACGTGGTAGCCCTCGTCGGTGGTGGAGCCCACGATCGGGTGACCTACTACGCCGACATGCCCGCCATTACGGCAATAGCGATCCAACTCGGCAGCGAGCTCCAGATTGCTTTGCTCGTCCTCGGGCCGTGCCGAGCGTGAACCTGCAATGACGATTGAATCTGCGCGGCGGGCAGCGAAGGCTGCCACAGCTTCCCGCTCATCCGAAGGTGCGCCGGAGGTGCTGGCCAACAGCACCATACGGTTCTGTTGGCGGGCCGCCTCCTGGACACCGCGCGCAATGGCAGAGAAGTACGGGTCGGCGATGTCGTGGACAATCAGGCCAATCAGTCCTGAGCTGGACTTTGCGAGCGCCTGGGCCTGGGCATTGGGGACGTAGCCGAGCTTTTCCGCGGCCTCCCGGACGCGCTCCGCAATATCCTCTGCGGGTTTACGGGTGGAACCGTTGAGGACACGGGACGCCGTGGCCAGGGAGACCCCCGCCAAACGGGCAACTTCACTCAGTGTGCTGGCGGCCACGAGGCCCTCCTTTTCTGCAAGCCTTCGAGACTGGCGCTAAAGAAATTATGGCAGTCTCCACCCATTTTTGGGAAAGCGCTTGCCAACCCAGACCGGCATGGTGCATGATCGATGCAACGGGAATGCGCTTTCCCAAACTCTCGAATTGCAAACACCGGCAACCCACAGGGGCCGGCACACAAGGACCTGGAGAAAACATGGGCTACGAAACAAAGACGATCCGCATCGCCATGAACGGCATCACCGGCCGTATGGGTTACCGCCAGCACTTGCTGCGGTCCATCCTCCCTATCCGCGACGCCGGTGGCTTCACGCTCGAAGACGGCACCAAGGTTCAGGTCGAACCGATCCTCGTTGGCCGCAACGAAGCCAAGATCCGCGAGCTCGCCGAACTCCACAAGGTCTCCGAATGGTCCACCGACCTGGACGCCGTCATCGCCGACCCCACCGTGGACATCGTGTTTGACGCTTCAATGACCAGCCTCCGCGCCGCCACCCTGAAGAAGGCAATGCGCGCCGGCAAGCACATCTTCACCGAGAAGCCCACGGCTGAGACCCTCGAGGAAGCAATCGAGCTTGCACAGATCGGCAAGGAGTCCGGCGTCACCGCAGGCGTCGTGCACGACAAGCTGTACCTCCCCGGCTTGGTCAAGCTCCGCCGCCTCGTGGACGAAGGCTTCTTCGGCCGCATCCTCTCCATCCGGGGCGAATTCGGCTACTGGGTCTTCGAAGGCGACGTCCAGGCAGCCCAGCGTCCGTCATGGAACTACCGCAAGGAAGATGGCGGCGGAATGACCACGGACATGTTCTGCCACTGGAACTACGTGCTCGAAGGCATTATCGGCAAGGTCAAGAGCGTCAACGCCAAGACCGCCACCCACATCCCCGCACGCTGGGACGAGGCCGGCAAGGAATACAAGGCCACCGCTGACGACGCTTCCTATGGAATCTTCGAACTCGAAACTCCGGGCGGCGACGAGGTCGTCGGCCAGATCAACTCCTCCTGGGCCGTTCGGGTCTACCGCGACGAACTGGTTGAGTTCCAGATCGACGGCACGCACGGTTCCGCCGTCGCCGGTTTGAACAAGTGCGTTGCGCAGCAGCGCGCCCACACCCCCAAGCCCGTCTGGAACCCGGACCTGCCCGTCACCGAATCCTTCCGCAGCCAGTGGCAGGAAGTTCCGGCCAACGCTGAACTGGACAACGGCTTCAAGCTGCAGTGGGAAGAATTCCTGCGCGACGTGGTGGCTGGCCGCGAGCACCGCTTCGGCCTGCTCTCCGCCGCCCGCGGCGTGCAGCTTGCCGAGCTCGGCCTGCAGTCCTCGGCAGAGCGCCGCACCATCGACATCCCGGAGATCACCCTCTAATGACGTCACTCATTCTTCCTACCGACGACGGCGGCACCCGCGAGTACCGCCTTCAGCCCGCCACTGCCTGGGTCAAGCCCAACGCTCCCCTGACGGCCCGCCGCGCGTACGCCGCAGCCCACGTCATCCCGGAGGTCGCGGCTGACAACACCCCGGGCGCCCCTGCACAGCTTGACTGGGATGCCACGCTGGCATACCGGCACGAGCTCTGGTCCTACGGACTTGGGGTCGCTGACGCCATGGATACCGCGCAGCGCGGCATGGGCCTGGACTGGGCAGCTACCCAGCAGCTCATCAAGCGCACCGGCGCCGAGGCCGCTTCCGTAGTTTCCGCAAGCAGCGCCGCGACAGCGGGCAAGTCCGTCCGGGACCTTGTCTCGTGCGGCGCAGGGACAGACCAGTTGGACATCGCCGCCCTTCCTGAAGGCGCTGCCGGCATCCAGGCAGTCATCGATGCCTACCGCGAGCAGATCGCCGTGGTCAACGAAGCCGGCCCCAAGGTCATCCTCATGGCCTCCCGCGCCTTGGCAAAGGTGGCCAGCGGAGCCGACGATTACCTGCACGTCTACTCGACGCTCCTGCAGGAAGTGGACCAACCCGTCATCCTGCACTGGCTCGGCACCATGTTCGATCCTGCGCTGGCCGGCTACTGGGGCTCCGACGACGTCTCAGTCGCAACCGAAACGTTCCTCAGCCTGATCCGCGAGCACGCGGACAAGGTCGACGGCGTGAAAGTCTCGCTGCTGGACGCTTCCCATGAAGTCGCCCTCCGTGCCAACCTTCCGGAAGGCGTCCGCCTCTACACAGGCGACGACTTCAACTATCCGGAACTTATCGACGGCGACGACACTCACCACTCGGACGCACTGCTGGGAATCTTTGCGGCCATCTACCCCGCCGCTTCCGTTGCCTTGCAGAAGTACGACGCCGGCCAAGGTGCAGAAGGGCGCGCCATCCTGGACTCCACCCGTGAGCTCGGAAAGCACATCTTCAGCGCACCGACGTTCTACTACAAGACCGGCATCGCCTTCATGTCCTGGCTCAACGGCAAACAGCCCGGATTCCAGATGGTCGGAGGACTGCACTCGGGACGATCCGTTCTGCACCTGGCCAAGACCTTCGAGCTTGCCGATCAGGCCGGCTTGCTGAAGGACCCGTCGCTGGCGGCATTCCGGATGTCCGACTACCTGAGGATCAACGGAGTGGGCGCATGAGCGACTTTTCCAGACTCTCGCTGAACAGCGCGACGACCAAAAAGTGGACCCTCTCCGAAGCCGTTGACGGTTGTGCCCGCGCGGGCATCCCGGCAATCGGCCCATGGCGTGATCGCGTAGCGGAAGCCGGACTGGACAAGGCGGCCAAGCTCATCAAGGACGCTGGCCTCCGTGTTTCGTCGCTGTGCCGCGGAGGCTTCCTCACGGCGGCTGATGCTGAAGGTCAGGCTGCGGCGCTGGCCGACAACTTCGACGCCGTCCGTGAAGCTGTTGCCTTGGATACCCAGGAGCTATTCCTGGTGGTCGGAGGGCTCGCTCCCGGTGAAAAGGACGTGGTTGCTGCCCGCCAGCGCGTTGCGGACCGCCTCGAGGAACTGGTGCCGTTCGCTTCCGAGAACGGTGTGCGCCTGGTGCTGGAACCCCTGCACCCGATGTACGCAGCAGACCGCGCCCTCATCTCCACCCTGGGTCAGGCCCTGGACCTTGCGGCGCCCTACGACGCGAAGGCAGTGGGCGTCGCCGTCGATACTTTCCACGTCTGGTGGGATCCGGAACTGAAGGCCCAGATTGAACGTGCCGGCCGCCATAACCGCATTGCCTCCTACCAGGTATGTGATTTCAACCTGCCGATCGCTTCAGACGCACTGCTGTCCCGCGGGATGATGGGCGACGGCGTCATTGACTTCGCGACCATCGGCACCTGGGTGCGGGACGCCGGTTATACGGGCGATATCGAGGTTGAGATCTTCAACCAGGAAATCTGGGACGCCGATGGCGACACCGTCCTGGAAACGATGAAGCAGCGCTACGCGGAGCTCGTCCTCCCGTATGCCTAGGAACGTGGTCCTCCCGCAGATGCCCTAAGCTCCGCGGGAGGACCGCCCCAAAGCAAGCGAGCTCCTGCCCGGTCACGGCAGGAGCTCGCTTTTTTCATAGTGTTTTGTTTCAGCAGCGAGGCGCGGAATGCCCATGTTAGATAAGTGGTACATAGCTGAAACATTGCGTCGATGGGAGGAAACAATGGCCACCTACGCTGGTTTCACCTGGACAAAGAGGTCCAAGAAACCACTGAAAGGACACCACCATGATGCTCTTGAAGACACTCAACTTTTTCCTGGACGCCAGCAGCAGCCACAGCGGATCCTCAGGCGCTTCCCCTGAAGAAAACACGCCTGCTGCTACCTTCGCTTTTGAGCGCCTATCCTCCAGCGCTTGGGAGGGCTGGTGGGATGACGCCGACCAGGGCTTTCCCGCAGGGGCATAATCCGCACGGAATCCCCAGCCCGGCTACGGGTTAGCGGGCACGTGGACCTGGGCGCGTGGAACACCGATCAAGGTGAGAGTGCCGCCGTCGTTGGCTTGTAACTCCACCCGGATATTCCGGGTTCCCTCCTCAGGCTGGACGGAGCTGACACGGAAAACCTCACCGCGGATTTCCACTCTGTCGCCGTCCCGAACGGTCTTGAGCTTCCTGCTGGTAATGCCGGACCCCGTGCCGGGCTGAGCCTCACTTCTTGTCTTCGGCATCTGCTCTTCGTTCCCGGGCTTCGTTGGAGCGTGTCTCGTCATCGTAGTTTTCACGGAGCTCCTGTCCGCGCCGGATTACCTCATCTTCCTGCTTCTGCTGCTTATCGCTGCGCTTGGTATCTTTCGGCGGGAGTTGAATGCTCTCCTCGGCTTCAATACCTCCCTGCAATTGCCGCCCGCGTTCCATTTCGGCGTCAAATTCCGCGCCGAAAAGCAGCGACATATTCAGGATCCACAGCCAGAGCAGCATGATGATGACGCCTGCCAGCGTTCCGTAGGTCTTGTTGTAATTGCTGAAGTTCGCAACGTAGAAGCCAAAGCCCAGCGATGCCAGGGCAAAAATCAACAGGGCAATGAGAGACCCCGGGCTCATCCAACGGAACTTGGGCTGCTTGACGTTGGGGGTGAAGTAGTAGAGCACCGCAATGATAATGACCACCAGCACGATCAGGACAGGCCACTTGGCGATATTCCACACGGTCAGGATCGTGTCCGACATTCCGATTGCCTTACCGATAGCCTCCGCCACTGGTCCGCTGAGGACGAGCATCGCCGCGGCCAGCGCCGCGCCCACAAGCGCAACGACGGTAACGGCGAGCATCGTGCCGCGCAGTTTCACAAACCCTCGGCCTTCATCCACTTCGTACACGCGGTTCATCGCCCTGCTGAAGGCCGTGGTGTACCCGGAGGCCGACCACAACGCCACCAAGATGCCGAGGGCCAGGGCAAAGCCCGCAGCGTTGGAGCGTGTCAGCTCCTCGATGGGCTGCCGCATGGCGTCAACACCGGGCCCTGGTGCGAACTGTTGCACGATGTCCAGCAATGCCGTGGTGGTTTTACCTGCGTCGCCAAAGATGCCGATGAGCGAAACCAAGGCCAACAGGGCGGGGAAGAGGGAAAGCACCGCATAGTACGTGAGACCGGCAGCGGCATCAGGACATTGATCCTTGTTGAACTCCCGCAGCGTCCTCTTGGCGATGTACATCCACGTGGGCTTCACCAGATCGTTGAGGCTGTCCGGCTTGCGGTCGTCTTCAGGGGCGGGAGCGCTGCCCGCCTTCGCTGTGCTGGTGTGTGCTGAATTTTCAGTAGTCATGGGACACCTGTTCGTGGGTTGAGCATGCGCGAACAAACTGACCACTCAATAGTAAGCATGCTGATGATTCGCATGGAAGAACCTGCGAAGAGATCCTGCGAATCCGGAAACTCCCAAGCGGGAAGATGCCCTACGCGGGTTTGCCCAGCAGGAATTCGAAAGGCGATTCAATGACAGCGCGGATCACTTGACCCGCCGCACCCAGCAGCGTCCCGGAGTGCTCCAAACGGGAAACGGTGAGGCTTTCCGGCTCCAGCAGCCCCGGCGCGTACCTTTCCAAACTCGACAGCACTGCCGGTTCCAGCCAATCGGCGAGGACGGCAAAGTGGCCCCCGAGCACCACGGCTTCGATGTCCATCAGGCGCGCAGAAGAGGCGAGCGCGATGCCCAGGTACCGTCCGGCGTCCCGAACTGCACGCTTGGCATGCGGCTCATCGGCGGCCAAGGCGGCGAGCAGAAGTTCGGTTCGCCCGCCAAGGGACCCCTCCGGGATGCGGGCAGCTTCAAAAATAGCTTCCTGGCCAGCAAATGTTTCCAAGCAGCCAGTCCCTCCACAGGAACATGACGGCCCTTCGGGATGCACCACGATGTGGCCAAGCTCGCCGGCCGAACCACCAGGTCCCGTGTAGAGCTCAGAACTGATGATGACCCCACCACCAACGCCGACTTCGCCGGAAACGTAGAGGAAGTCCGCCGGGCCGTCGCCGTACCAAAGCTCACCAAGGGCAGCACTGTTTGCCTCGTTGGACAGCCTGACACCGAGCGGCGCGTCTTCCAGCAACGCCTGCGGATCCAATTGCTCGTGCTCCCAGTGAAGGTTTGGAGCGGACAGGACGATGTTGCGCTGCTCATCAACCAGGCCGGGAACCGCAAGTCCGCCACCGAGGATCGTGATGCCGGCAGAGGCGGCTGCGGCTTTCGCCTGGGCGGCCAGTTCACCCAGTTTCTCCATGACGGCACCCGGCTTGAGCCCCCGGTTGCGTGACTCCACCGTGGAACTGAAGCGCAGGTTGCCGCCGAGGTCCACCAAGCCCACGGCGAGGTAGTCGACGTTGATTTCCATTCCGACAACGCCTCGACGGGAGCTGAGCTCAAGGCCTTGACCTGGCCGCCCCCGCTCCCCATCGCGATACAGGCCTACCTCGGCGACGAGGCCTGACTCCACGAGATCAGCCACCAAACTCGATACGGCCGCCTTGGTCAGCCCTGTTCCAGCAGCCACTTGCGCGCGGCTGGGCTTGGCATCGCCGTTGCGCGCGATCGAATCCAGGACAAGCGAAAGATTACGACGGCGGACGTCACCTACGCGCCCAGGGGCAGCTTGCTCATTCACTCTCGCAGCCTCCTCACGGGCTTGGAAGATTTTTGCTGGTTTCCATTGACCATGATCCATCATCCCCCATATAGTTCAGATTGAAAACTAATTGGAGAGCTTTTTATCCATGGCCTCCCCGCCGCCTTGCAAAGGAGCAACAATGACCCCTCAGCCAACCCCCCAGGACCGTTTCACGTTTGGCCTTTGGACCGTGGGATGGACAGGCGCCGATCCCTTCGGCGTTGCAACCCGGGCAGCCCTTGACCCGATCGAAGCCGTCCATAAGCTCAGTGAACTCGGCGCTTATGGCATCACTTTCCACGACAACGATCTTGTCCCCTTCGACGCCAGCGCCTCCGAGCGCGACCTCATCCTGAAGAACTTCAAGGGCGCATTGGCCGAAACGGGCCTCAAGGTTCCGATGGTTACCACCAACCTGTTCAGCCACCCCGTCTTCAAGGACGGCGGATTCACCTCCAACGACCGTTCCGTCCGACGCTTTGCCCTGAGCAAGATCCTGCGCAACATCGACCTCGCCGCTGAACTCGGCGCCGAAACGTTCGTGATGTGGGGCGGCCGCGAAGGCAGCGAGTACGACGGCTCCAAGGATCTCTCCGCAGCTTTGGACCGGATGAAGGAAGGCGTAGACACCGCCGCCGGCTACATCAAGGAGAAGGGCTACGGCCTTCGGATTGCCCTGGAACCCAAGCCGAACGAGCCCCGCGGCGATATCTTCCTGCCGACTGTTGGCCACGGCCTTGCGTTCATCGCCCAGCTGGAACACGGCGACATTGTGGGCCTCAACCCCGAGACCGGCCACGAGCAAATGGCGGGCCTGAACTTCACCCACGGTATTGCCCAAGCCCTCTGGGCCGGCAAGCTTTTCCACATCGACCTCAACGGCCAGCGTGGGATCAAGTACGACCAAGACCTCGTCTTCGGCCATGGCGACCTCACCAGCGCCTTCTTTACTGTGGACCTCCTGGAGAATGGCTTCCCCAACGGCGGACCCAAGTACGATGGCCCACGCCACTTCGACTACAAGCCCTCCCGCACCGACGGCTACGACGGCGTGTGGGAATCGGCAAAGTCCAACATGTCCATGTATCTGCTCTTGAAGGAACGCGCCCTCGCCTTCCGCGCCGATCCGGAGGTTCAGGAAGCGCTGACCACCTCGGGCGTGTTCGAACTCGGCGAGCCCACATTGAACGCCGGCGAAACCACAGCCGACCTTCTGGCTGACGCCAGCGCCTTCGACACGTTCGACGCCGACAAGGCCGCCGAGCGCTCGTTCGCGTTCGTACGCCTCAACCAGTTGGCCATCGAGCACCTCCTGGGTTCGCGCTAAAGATCAGCCATTCGCAATTCCGTCGCCGGGGCCAACAGGTTTCCTTCATTTCCGGGTTGCCAGCCCCGGCGACGGTCCGCAACGGAACAAGTCTCCAAAGGAACAAACGCATGCCTCTCGTAGCCGGGATCGACAGCTCCACCCAGTCCTGCAAAGTGGTCATCAGGGACTCAGACACAGGTGCCCTGGTGCGGCAGGGGCGCGCTTCACACGCTGAGGGCACCGAGGTCCATCCAGATCACTGGTGGGCTGCCCTCCAGGAAGCCATCAGCCAGGCCGGCGGATTGGACGACGTCGATGCTGTCTCCGTGGGGGGCCAGCAGCATGGAATGGTGTGCCTGGACGAATCAGGAAACGTGGTCCGCCCAGCGCTGCTGTGGAATGACACGCGCTCCGCGCTGGACGCCGAAGAGTTGATCCTTGAAGCCGGCCAAGGCGACGCCGCGGCTGGAGCTGCGTATTGGGCAGCCAGCACAGGGACTGTGCCCGTGGCATCCCTCACGGCCACCAAACTTCGGTGGCTGGCTCGAAACGAGCCCGAAAATGCCCGGCGCACTTCTGCCGTTTGTCTTCCCCATGATTGGTTGTCGTGGCGGTTGGCCGGCCATGGGCCAGGCACGGGACCGTCCTCTTTGGAGCTTCTCAGGACAGATCGGTCCGATGCTTCCGGCACAGGATACTTCTCGTCCAGAACGGGCGAATACCTTCCGGAAGTCTTGAAAGGCACCCTCGGCCATGTCCCGGTGCTGCCGGCCGTCGTCGGGCCTTTGGAAGCATCCGGCAAGACGCCGGGCGGTGCCTTGATCGGGCCCGGTGCAGGCGATAACGCCGCAGCGGGTCTGGGCGTCAGCGCCGCCGTCGGGGATGTCGTTATTTCGATCGGCACGTCAGGCACCGTTTTCGCTGTATCGGCGGTCCCCTCCCAGGACTCAAGCGGCCTGGTGGCGGGGTTCGCCGATGCCACAGGGAACTACCTGCCGCTTGCCTGTACGCTCAACGCCACCCGGATCTTCGATGCCACTGCTGCGCTGCTCGGCGTGGATTTGCCGGAACTCGGCAAGCTGGCCCTGTCCGCTGCGGAAGGAGCCGGCGGCTTGACCCTGGTGCCGTACTTTGCAGGGGAACGGACGCCCAATCTTCCGGACGCCACAGGTTCCCTCCATGGGCTCACAGTTTCCAACTACACGCCAGCAAACCTGGCCAGGGCCGCCGTCGAAGGTGTGTTGTGCTCCCTGGCCGACGGCCTTGCTGCTCTGCAATCGCAAGGCGTGGCGGCCCGACGCATCATCCTTGTGGGCGGTGGCGCCCAGTCCGAGGCTGTGCAGCAGGTTGCCGCTGAGGTCTTCGGAGTGCCGGTGTTCGTACCCGCTCCTGGGGAATACGTGGCAGACGGTGCCGCACGGCAGGCAGCCGGCGTCCTCACGGGAAAGCTGCCCGATTGGCCCCTTGAAGGAATCGAGGTTGCTGCGCCAAAGCCCTCGGGAACACCGGGGTTCCTGACGAGGTACCGCCATTACGCGGCCAAGGCAGCCATGGGCTGATCACCGCGCCCGTGCTCTATCGTGACAGGGTGAGCACTGATCAATCCGCACCAAGCAGGCCTCCTGTCATGGAGGACGTCGCCCGCGTTGCCGGCGTTTCCCACCAAACTGTGTCCCGTGTTCTGAATAACCACCCCAACGTGAGCCCTAAGACCCGCGAGCGCGTCGAGCAGGCCATCACTGAACTTGGGTACCGCCGCAACACTGCTGCACGCAGCCTGGTGACCCGACGCTCTCAAACAATCGGCGTCCTGGGCAGCGAGTTGGCGCAGTACGGCCCGTCCCACACCCTCCTCGGAGTGCAGCAGGCGGCCAGGGAAGCGGGCTACTTTGTCAGTGTCGCCGGCCTGCGGGAAGTCACGCCGGAGACCATCAAGGACGCCATGGCGCACTTCATGGACCAAGGCGTAGACGGCATCGTCGTGACAGTGCCGCACCCTGGAACCTTTGAGGTCCTGAAGGACATCACCGCTCAAGTGCCGCTGGTGGCAGTGGGCTCTGTCGGCGACGAGCATCTCAGCGGCGCCACCGTGGACCAGCGCGGAGGAGCCCGGCTTGCTGTCCAGCACCTCCTTGAGCTGGGTCACAAGCACATCGGGCATCTTTCCGGGCCCGCCGATTGGATTGACGCCGTTGCCCGCACCGAGGGTTGGCGGGACGCCCTGCGTGAGGCCGGCCTGGAACCAGCGGCCCTGATCGAGGGCGACTGGAGCGCTGAGTGCGGCTACCTCGAGGGCCTGAAAATCGCCGCCGACCGTTCCATGACGGCCCTGTTCGTTGCCAACGACCAAATGGCTCTCGGGGTGCTCCGCGCGTTCCATGAAGCGGGCGTGCGGGTCCCTGCCGATATCAGTGTTGTGGGCTTCGACGACCAACCCGAAGCCGCTTACTTCATCCCGCCGCTGACCACCGTGGCCCAGGACTTTGAGGAACTCGGCCAGCGCTGCATTGGCTTGCTGCTTGACCGTTTGGAGACCGGCACTACGGGTACGCCAGTGACCGTGAAGCCCCGGCTCGTTGTCCGAGCCACCACGGCGCCCCTCTCAAGCTAACCCAAGCAGGTCGCAGCAGAGCGCGTTCTGGACGTTCAAAACGCGCTGATCTGCGACCTGGTTGGGTCGGAGTGTCTGAAACAGCCCCACATGACGCCCATCCTCTTGACATCAAAGTTGTGAGCGCTAACAATTGCATCAGACCTACTTCATTTCTTCCACACCGACCCCCGGCAATGAGGCCTTGGCCAGCCGGATGGAGACCCCATGAATACCACTGAAAATCTCCCGCTCGACGAGCAGTTTGTCATCGGCGTGGACTACGGCACTTTGTCTGGTCGCGCCGTCGTCGTGCGCGTCTCGGACGGTGCCGAAATCGGCAGCGGCGTGTTCGAATATCCGCACGCCGTGGTGTCCGACCGCCTGCCCACAACCGGCCAGCGGCTGCCCGCCGACTGGGCGCTCCAAGTGCCCAACGACTACCGAGACGTCCTGCGCAACGCGGTACCGGCCGCCGTCGCCGACGCCGGAATCAACCCGGAACATGTGGTGGGCATCGCCACTGACTTCACCGCTTGCACCATGGTCCCGACGACGGCGGACGGCACTCCGCTGAACGAACTGGAACGCTTCGCGGACCGTCCTCACGCTTACGTCAAGCTGTGGCGTCACCACGCCGCGCAGCCGCAGGCCGACCGCATCAACAAGCTCGCCGAAGAACGCGGGGAGGCATGGCTTCCCCGGTATGGCGGCCTGATCTCTTCAGAGTGGGAGTTCGCCAAGGGCTTGCAGCTGCTCGAGGAAGATCCCGACGTTTACAGCGCCATGGATCATTGGGTTGAGGCAGCCGACTGGATCGTCTGGCAGCTGTGCGGCAGCTACGTTCGAAATGCCTGCACCGCTGGCTACAAGGGCATCTACCAGGACGGCAAGTACCCGTCGGAGGATTTCCTCGCCGCCCTGAACCCCGACTTCAAGGGCTTCGTATCTGAAAAACTGGAGCACACCATCGGCCGCTTGGGCGACGCCGCCGGCTACCTCACGGAAGAAGCTGCCGCCTGGACCGGCTTGCCTGCGGGAATTGCAGTAGCCGTGGGCAATGTGGACGCCCACGTCAGTGCCCCTGCAGCCAACGCTGTTGAGCCGGGGCAACTCGTGGCCATCATGGGCACGTCCACATGCCACGTCATGAACGGTGACGTCCTGCGTGAAGTCCCGGGCATGTGCGGCGTCGTGGATGGCGGCATCGTGGACGGATTGTGGGGCTATGAAGCCGGACAATCCGGAGTTGGCGATATCTTCGGCTGGTTCACCAAGAACGGCGTTCCCCCTCACTACCACCAAGCAGCAGCCGCCAAGGGCCTGGGCATCCACGAATACCTCACCGAACTCGCCCAGAAGCAGGCAATCGGCGAGCACGGCCTGATTGCCCTGGACTGGCACTCAGGCAACCGCTCAGTGCTGGTGGACCACGAACTCTCCGGCGTAATAGTGGGCCAAACCCTGGCGACAAAGCCCGAGGACACCTACCGCGCGCTGCTGGAGGCCACGGCCTTCGGCACCCGGACCATCGTGGATGCATTCCGTGATTCCGGAGTACCGGTCAAGGAGTTCATCGTGGCTGGCGGGCTCCTGAAGAACAAGTTCCTGATGCAGGTCTACGCGGACATCACTGGCCTCCAGCTGTCCACCATCGGCTCGGAGCAGGGACCCGCCCTCGGCTCGGCAATCCACGCCGCCGTAGCCGCCGGGAAATACAAGGACATCCGCGAAGCGGCCGCATCCATGGCAGCTGCCCCGGGTGCCGTCTACACGCCGATCCCTGAAAACGTCAGGGCCTACGAGGCACTTTTCCAGGAATACCGCACCCTGCACGACTACTTCGGCCGCGGGACCAACAGCGTCATGCACCGCCTGAAGGCAATTCAGCGCGCTGCCCACACCGCCATCACAGAAGGGGTCAACGCATGAGCACGCTCTTGGAAACCATCGCGAAAGTCCGGCGCGAAGTCTGCGAACTGCACGCCGAGCTGACCCGCTACAAGCTGGTCGTCTGGACTGCGGGCAACGTCTCCGGCCGGATCCCTGGCTACGACCTCATGGTCATCAAGCCCTCCGGTGTCTCCTATGATGAGCTGACGCCCGAGCAAATGGTGGTCACGGACCTCTACGGAACTCCCGTCAGGGGCATCAACATCGGAAGCGGCGGAACCGTTGACTGGGGCAACCCGGACCTCTCGCCGTCCTCTGACACCGCCGCTCATGCCTACGTCTACCGGCACATGCCCGAGGTTGGCGGTGTGGTGCATACCCACTCCACATACGCCACGGCCTGGGCAGCCCGCGGCGAGGAGATCCCCTGCGTGCTGACGATGATGGGCGACGAATTCGGCGGCCCGATCCCGGTAGGCCCGTTCGCACTGATCGGAGACGATTCGATCGGACAGGGAATCGTGGAGACCCTCAAGAACTCCCACTCCCCCGCCGTGCTCATGCAGAACCACGGACCTTTCACCATCGGCAAGGACGCAAGGTCCGCGGTCAAGGCAGCCGTGATGTGCGAGGAAGTGGCAAAGACGGTGCACGTCTCCCGGCAACTCGGCGAGCCCCTCCCCATTGACCAGGCCAAGATCGACTCGCTCTACAACCGCTACCAAAACGTCTACGGCCGCTAAAGCGGACGTCTCAACACCTTCAGGAGCCATGAAAATGCCCAGCGCCAACACCACGTCCCTTGATCAGTATGAGGTCTGGTTCCTCACCGGAAGCCAGCACTTGTACGGCGAAGATGTCCTCAAGCAGGTCGCCTCGCAATCGCAGGAGATTGCCAACGCCCTCAACGATTCTTCGGACGTGCCGGTCAAACTCGTGTGGAAGCCGGTCCTCACGGATTCCGACGCCATCCGCCGCACCGCGTTGGAAGCAAACTCAAACGACTCCGTGATCGGCGTGACCGCCTGGATGCACACGTTCAGCCCCGCCAAGATGTGGATCCAGGGCCTGGACGCCTTGCGCAAGCCGCTCCTGCACTTGCACACCCAGGCCAACCGTGACCTGCCGTGGGCCGATATCGACTTCGACTTCATGAACCTGAACCAGGCAGCCCACGGGGACCGCGAATTTGGATACATCCAGTCGCGCCTCGGCGTGCCGCGGAAGACCGTCGTCGGGCATGTCAGCAATCCTGAGATCGCCCGCCAGGTGGGCGCCTGGCAGCGCGCCTCGGCCGGTTGGGCGGCTGTGCGGACGCTGAAGCTGACCCGTTTCGGTGACAACATGCGCAACGTCGCCGTCACCGAAGGCGACAAGACCGAAGCCGAGCTGCGCTTTGGCGTCTCGGTCAACACGTGGTCCGTCAACGAACTCGCCGATGCCGTACACGGCGCCGCGGAGTCCGACGTCGACGCCCTGGTTGCCGAGTATGAGCGCCTCTATGAGGTGGTTCCGGAACTGCAAAAAGACGGTGCGCGCCACGAATCGCTGCGCTACAGCGCGAGGATCGAACTCGGTCTTCGCAGCTTCCTGGAAGCGAACGGCTCAGCCGCGTTTACGACGTCGTTCGAGGACCTGGGCGAACTCCGCCAGCTCCCCGGTATGGCAGTCCAGCGCCTTATGGCTGACGGCTACGGCTTTGGCGCCGAGGGCGACTGGAAGACCGCCATCCTTGTTCGCGCCGCCAAGGTCATGGGCGCGGGGCTGCCCGGCGGCGCCTCACTCATGGAGGACTACACGTACCACCTTGAGCCCGGCTCGGAGAAGATCCTGGGCGCCCACATGCTGGAGGTTTGCCCGTCCCTGACCGCAAAGAAGCCGCGTGTGGAGATCCACCCGCTCGGTATTGGCGGCAAGGAAGACCCCGTACGCATGGTGTTCGATACGGACGCCGGCCCCGGCATTGTGGTCGCATTGTCCGATATGCGGGATCGATTCCGCTTGGTAGCGAACGTTGTGGACGTCGTCGATCTCGACCAGCCTCTGCCCAACCTCCCCGTGGCCCGCGCACTCTGGGAGCCCAAGCCCAACTTCGCTACGTCGGCCGCAGCCTGGCTCACTGCCGGCGCTGCCCACCACACGGTACTGTCCACGCAGGTGGGCCTGGAGGTGTTCGAGGACTTCGCAGAAATCGCCAAGACTGAACTCCTGACCATCGACGAGGACACCACCATCAAACAGTTCAAGAAGGAACTGAACTGGAATGCCGCCTACTACAAGCTGGCCGGCGGCCTGTGAGCACCGAATTCACGCTGCAGTCCGGCGGCTACCGGGCTGTTATCACAGCCCGGGCCGCGGCGCTGCGTGTCTTGCAGTTCCAGGACCGCGACCTTGTTGTCCCATTCCCGGAGGGTGGCCCGATTCCGGACTACCGCGGAATCATCGCGGCTCCGTGGCCCAACCGGATTGCCGACGGCGCCTACCGCTTCGATGGCAAGGTGCATCACCTGCCCGTCAACGAACCGGACCGGGGCACATCCTTGCACGGCCTCGCCTTCCCGCTGGATTGGGTCCTGAAAGAGTCCGACGCCGGTTCACTCACGTTGACCTGCACGGTTGGGCCCACGCCGGGATATCCGTTCGTGCTGGAGCTCTCGGCTCGGTACGTGTTGGATGACGCCGGGCTGCACACGCGGGTAACTGCCCGTAACGCCGGTGACGCTGCAGCACCGTACGGCGTGTGCCCGCACCCTTACCTTGTGGCCGGTTCTTCGCCGCTGGATCAGTGGGTCCTGGATTTTGCTGCGGATAGCTTCCTTGAGGTCACCCCTGACAGGCTGCTGCCCGTTGGTGTTGTGGGAATTGAGGGCCACGCATTCGACTTCCGGACGCCGCGCGCCATCGGCACCACTGAGATCGACCATGCGTTCACAGGAATAGCGTTCGACGGCGGCTTGGCGCGGCTTTCGCTGCGCGACCCGGCGGGCACCGGCGTCGGGATGTCCTGGGACGAAAGCTGCCCGTGGCTGCAAATCCATACGGCAGACAAGCCGGCACCGCTTCCGAACCGGTTGGGCTTGGCCGTAGAGCCGATGACCTGCCCGCCCGACTCGTTCAACAGCGGTACGGACCTGATCCGGTTGGAACCGGGCGCCGGGCACACTGCGTCCTGGAGCATCTACGCCCTGTAGTTACCCCGCTAAGTCGCATTAGTGCGCGTTCTGAGCGTTCAAAACGCGCACTACTGCGACCTACTTGGGTGCGCCGGACGTGCTTTGACGCACCACGAGTTCCGGCGTGAACACCACGGCCCGGTGTTTGGTTCCGCCGCTTTCCTGCTCCTCCGCCAGCAACTCGATCGCCGTGCGGCCCAGGGCCTCCGTGGGCTGGCGGATGGAGGACAAGGGCACGACGGCGGAGACGGCGAAATCGATGTCGTCGTAGCCGATGAGGGCAATGTCCTCGGGGATTTTCACGGTCCGGAGCATGGTCAGCGACTGCATGACGCCGAGCGCCAGGAGGTCGTTGGAACAGAACACGGCTTCCGGCCTTTCGGCTGGCGCCCGCTCCACCAAATCGTTGCCCACTTGGCGCCCGGCAAGGACGGTTTGCCCTGCGGAATCCAGGACCTCGATGGTTGCCCCTGCTACTTCCGAGACGGCCCGCTGTGCGCCGTTGAGTCGGTTGGCTACCTGGCGAATTGATGGGGTACCAACAAAAGCCAGACGACGGCGGCCCGTGTC
Source organism: Arthrobacter sp. 21a14 (assembly GCA_050627125.1). Lineage (GTDB taxonomy): Bacteria > Actinomycetota > Actinomycetes > Actinomycetales > Micrococcaceae > Arthrobacter. The sequence continues at coordinate 5,400,858 of CP192487.1, forward strand.
CAGCAGGTGCCGGGCGGCAAGATATCCGCCTTCTTCGTCATCCACGGAGACTGAGCTGCACCGGTCGGTGTCGGCGAGTTGGTCCACCAGGACAGTTGGCACGCCGCGTTCACGCAGCGTATCGATCCGATCCCCAACGTCCCCTACAGGCGAGATCAGCAGGCCCTGGACCCGCTGTTCCTGGAACAGGTCCATGTAATGCGCTTCCCGGGAAGCGTCCTGGCCGCTGTCCCCTACCAACACCACGCTACCCAGGGCTGTGGCAGCATCTTCTGCGGCACGGGCAACCGAGGAGAAGAACGGGTTGCCCACATCCAGCACAATCAGTCCGATGGTCCGGCTCTGCCCTGCCCTGAGTTGGCGGGCGGCATCGTTGCGGACGAAACCGAGTTCGGCGATGGATTTGAGGACGCGATCCTTGGTCCTTTGCGATACGCGGTCCGGATAATTCAGCACGTTGGAAACAGTTCCCACGGCTACTTGTGCGTGGGTGGCAACGTCTTTGATGCTCGCTGTCTGGGACATGCTTTCCAATCTCCGCTGGTTGTCATCGATTCACAGGAAACGCCTTGACACCCTCCTTCTCACGAGGGTAGTTTGAATCGTAACAAATGAAACGATTCAAAGACGAGTGACCTGGAGAACCGCACATGAGGGTCTGTTTCCGCTCTTCCATCCAGCCGGAGCTGATGGACGAATACAAGCGCCGGCATGCAGCCGTCTGGCCGGAAATGCTGCACGCCCTCAAGGACGCGGGATGGAACAACTACTCCCTCTTCCTGGCTCCCGACGGCCAGTTGATCGGATACCTGGAATGCGATGACTACCGGGCCGTCCAGGCGCGGATGGCCATAACCGACGTCAACGCCCGCTGGCAGGCCGAGATGGCAACCCTGTTCTCGAACAGCGAGCTGCCTCCGGACCAGGGATTCGAAATCGTCGAAGAAGTTTTCAATCTTGAGGATCAACTGGCCAAGGCCAGCACCGCCGCAACCCAGCAGAAGGAACAAGCATGAACACCACAGAGTCGGCCGCCACAGAGTCGGCACTTGGCCGCTTGGGAGAACTGGCCATTGAAGTGCCATCCTGGGCCTACGGAAATTCGGGCACCCGCTTCAAGGTCTTTGGCACCCCGGGTACGCCGCGCACCGTCCAGGAAAAGATCGCCGACGCCGCCAAGGTCCACGAGCTGACCGGCCTGGCCCCCACCGTTGCCCTGCATATTCCGTGGGACAAGGTTGATGACTACTCTGCGCTGCGCGAATACGCTGCAGGCTTGGGCGTTGGACTGGGCACCATCAACTCCAACACGTTCCAGGACGACGAGTACAAATTCGGTTCCCTGACGTCCTCCAACGAGTCTGTGCGCCGCCGGGCGATCGAACACCACCTTGAGTGCATCCAGATCATGGATGCCACCGGATCAAAGGACCTGAAGATCTGGTTGGCCGATGGCACCAACTACCCCGGCCAGGACGATATGCTCGGCCGTCAGGATCGCCTCGCGGAATCCCTCCAGGAGATCTACGCTGCCCTCGGCGACGAGCACCGACTGGTCCTGGAATACAAGTTCTTCGAGCCGGCTTTCTACCACACCGACGTTCCGGACTGGGGTACTTCCTACGCCCAGACCCTTGCCCTCGGCGATAAGGCCTTCGTCTGCCTGGACACCGGCCACCACGCTCCAGGTACCAACATCGAGTTCATCGTCATGCAGCTACTTCGTCTAGGCAAGCTCGGCTCGTTCGACTTCAACTCCCGCTTCTACGCGGACGACGATCTGATTGTGGGCGCAGCCGATCCGTTCCAGCTGTTCCGCATCATGTACGAGGTGATCCGCGGCGGCGGCTTCGGCAAGGAGTCAGGCGTTGCCCTGATGCTGGACCAGTGCCACAACCTCGAAGAGAAGATCCCGGGCCAGATCCGCTCGGTCCTGAACGTCCAGGAAATGACGGCCCGCGCACTGCTCGTGGATACCGCAGCATTGTCCGAGGCCCAGCGTGCCGGGGATGTCCTGGCCGCCAACGGCATCTTCAACGATGCCTTCTACACAGACGTCCGCCCGGTCCTGGCCGAATGGCGAGAATCCCGCGGCCTGCCCGCCGACCCGATCGCTGCCTACAAGGCCAGCGGTTACCAGAAGAAGATCAACGAGGACCGCGCAGGCGGCCAGCAAGCCGGATGGGGCGCATAAAGCATGAACGTGCAAGACACAAACAAGACTGTTGAAGACCTGATTTCCCGCTCCAACCGCCTCGGTGCGGACAAGCGCAACACCAACTTCGCCGGCGGCAACACTTCCGCCAAGGGGATCGAGAAGGACCCGGTCACTGGCCAGGACGTCGAGCTCCTCTGGGTCAAGGGCTCCGGCGGGGACCTCGGCACGCTGAAAGCCGAGAACCTCGCTGTACTCCGACTGGACCGGATGCAGGCACTGAAGTCCGTTTACCCCGGCGTCGAGCGTGAAGACGAAATGGTGGCCGCCTTCGATTACTGCCTGCACGGCAAGGGCGGCGCTGCGCCGTCGATCGATACTGCCATGCACGGCCTGGTGGACGCGGCGCATGTTGACCACCTGCACCCCGATTCGGGCATCGCGATTGCGACGGCGGTGGACGGCGAAGCGCTGACCTCAAAGGTCTTCGGCGAGAAGGTTGTGTGGGTTCCCTGGCGTCGCCCCGGTTTCCAGCTCGGCTTGGACATCGCCGCGATCAAGGAAGCCAACCCGCAGGCGATCGGCAGCATCCTCGGCGGTCACGGCATCACCGCGTGGGGTGCCACGAGTGAGGAGGCTGAGGCCAACTCGCTCTGGATCATCGATCAGGCAGAGAAGTTCATTGCGGAAAACGGCAAGGCAGAGCCCTTCGGCGCCAAGCTCCCCGGCTACGGTGCCCTGCCCGAGGCTGAGCGTAAAGCCAAGGCAGCCGCCCTCGCCCCGGTGATCCGCGGCCTGGCCTCCACGGACAAACCGCAACTGGGGCACTTCAGTGATGACGCCGTCGTGCTTGAATTCCTTGCCTCGGAAGAGCACCCGCGGCTGGGCGCGCTGGGCACCTCCTGCCCGGACCACTTCCTGCGCACCAAGGTCAAGCCGCTGGTCCTGGACCTGCCCGCCGATGCTTCGATCGAGGATTCCGTCAACCGCTTGAAGGACCTGCACGCGGACTACCGCGAGGACTACCAGGCCTACTACGACCGCCACGCCGACGAGAACAGTCCGGCCCTCCGCGGCGCGGACCCGGCCATCGTGCTGATCCCCGGCGTGGGCATGTTCTCCTTCGGCAAGGACAAGCAAACCGCCCGCGTGGCCGGCGAGTTCTACATCAACGCCATCAATGTGATGCGCGGTGCCGAGGCGATCTCCACCTACGCCCCGATCGAGGAATCCGAGAAATTCCGCATCGAGTACTGGGCGCTGGAAGAAGCCAAGCTCGCCCGGATGCCCAAGCCCAAGTCCCACGCCACCCGCATCGCGCTGGTGACCGGTGCGGCGTCGGGCATTGGCAAGGCGATCGCCACCCGGTTGGCGTCCGACGGCGCGTGCGTAGTGATTGCCGACCTGAACCTTGAGAACGCCCAGGCCGTGGCCGCGGAACTGGGCGGACCCGACGTCGCGATCGGCGTCCAGGCTGACGTGACCGACGAAGCCCAGATCGCGGCAGCGATCCAGGAAGCCGTCCTCGCGTTCGGCGGCCTGGACCTGGTGATCAACAACGCCGGCCTGTCCATCTCCAAGCCGCTGCTGGAAACCACCGAGAAGGACTGGGACCTCCAGCACAACGTCATGGCCAAAGGCTCGTTCCTGGTGTCCAAGGCCGCGGCCAAGGTCATGATCGAGCAGGGCATGGGCGGGGACATCGTCTACATCTCCTCCAAGAACTCCGTGTTCGCTGGCCCGAACAACATCGCCTACTCCGCCACCAAGGCCGACCAAGCCCATCAGGTCCGCCTGCTCGCTGCTGAACTGGGCGAGTACGGAGTCCGCGTCAACGGCATCAACCCCGACGGCGTGGTCCGCGGCTCGGGCATCTTCGCCGGCGGCTGGGGCGCAAAGCGCGCTGCCGTTTATGGCGTGGACGAGCAGGAACTGGGCAAGTACTACGCCCAGCGCACGCTGCTGAAGCGGGAGGTGCTGCCGGAACACGTTGCCAACGCAGTCTCCGTGCTCACCAGCAATGAGCTTTCCCACACCACCGGCCTGCACATCCCCGTGGACGCGGGCGTGGCTGCCGCCTTCCTGCGCTAGGACTGCCAGATGAGCAACGGAACGCCAGCGAACAGCAAAGCAGTCTTCGCGGCAGTGGATATTGGCGCCTCTTCCGGTCGCGTCATGCTGGGCCGGGTGTCTCCCACAGCAGGCGTCTCGCTTGAGACCATCCACCGCTTTGCCAATGGTGTTGTGGAGCTCGACGGCGGCCTCCGCTGGGACTTCGACGCCCTGTTCGCTGAGGTGCTCAAGGGCCTGTCCGCCGCCGCTACCGTTGCGCGGGGGAATGGCGAGCGCATCCTCAGCATCGGCATCGACACCTGGGCTGTGGACTATGGCCTGGTGAACGACGCCGGCACACTCACCGCGCAGCCGTACAGCTATCGGGACGAGCGCAGCCGCGCGACGGTGGAACGTGTGCACTCCTCGATCTCCCCGGAGAAGTTGTATGCCACAACGGGTTTGCAATACCTGCAGTTCAACACGCTGTACCAGTTGGCGGCCGAGCCCACACTGGAGGGGCGCCAGGCCCTCCTCATCCCGGACCTGATCGCCTTCCTCCTCACGGGAGAGCGACGAACCGAGGCGACAAACGCCTCCACCACAGGGCTCTTTGATGCTGTTGCGGGAGAGCGGGCCACACAGTTCCTGGACGCACTGGGCCTGCCCGGAGACATCTTTCCTCCCCTCATTCAGCCGGGCGAAACCGTGGGCACCCTCCTGCCGGGCATCCTCGAACAAACGGGATTGCCGGCGGACACCAGGGTGCTTGCGGTTGGATCCCACGACACCGCTTCGGCTGTGGCGGCTGTCCCCGCTGAAGAGAAGGACTTCGCCTACATTTCCTCGGGAACGTGGTCCTTGGTGGGCATTGAGTTGGACAGCCCCGTGTTGAGCGAGGCAAGCCGCAAGGCCAACTTCACCAACGAACGCGGTGTGGACGGAACCATCCGGTACCTGCGGAATGTCGGCGGGCTCTGGCTTCTCAGCGAGTGCCAGCGTGCTTGGGCGGCACAAGGTTTCAGCCAATCGTTGACCTCGCTGCTGCACGCGGCCGCTGCTCTCCCCGCCGGCGGTCCACGAATCAACGCCGATGACCCCGCCTTCACAGCCCCGGACAACATGCCGGATCGCATCCGCGCAGCCGTGCGGAACACAGGTGCCGTGCTCGCGGACCGGCCTGCCGCCGTCGTGCGTTGCATCATGGACAGCCTCGCGGCCGGTTACGCCCGGACGCTGGCAGACGCTGAACGGCTCGCGGACCGCCATGTTGACGTGGTGCACATTGTCGGCGGCGGTTCGCAGAACAAGCTCCTGTGCCAACTCACGGCGGACGCCACGGGCAAACCGGTTATCGCAGGACCCGTTGAGGCGACTGCTCTGGGCAACGTCCTGGTTCAGGCGCGCGCTGCGGGTGTGGTGGAAGGTGGGCTTCCTGAGCTCCGGGCATTGGTGGCTGCCGGGACGGACCTCGAACGCTACGAGCCGGCCCAGACGGTCAGTGCCGTACCTTCCGGAACGTCTGGTACGTCACAGCGCCGGATGAGGGTGCCGCGCTAAACTGATCGCATTATGATCCGCACAATGTTCAAGTCCAAGATCCACCGCGCAACGGTGACCCATGCCGATCTTCACTACGTCGGTTCGGTCACTGTCGACCTTGACCTGCTGGACGCGGCTGACATCCTTCCGGGCGAACTCGTCTCCATCGTTGACGTGACCAATGGCGCCCGCCTGGAGACCTACACCATCGCCGGCGAGCGCGGTTCCGGCGTGATTGGGATCAACGGCGCGGCTGCCCACCAGGTTCATGTAGGGGATGTCGTCATCCTCATCACCTATGCCGAGATGACCACCGAAGAGGCGCGCGCCTATGAGCCCAGGGTTGTCCATGTCAGCAAGGACAACAAGATCCTGCAGCTTGGAAACGACCCCGCGGAGGGCCACACACCCGGGCTGATGCGTCCGCCGCACGCCCTGAGCAACGCCGCGCACATGAGCTAACCCGGCCAAAAGCCAACCTCGACGTCGGTACCCACCTGAGTGCCGACGTCGCGCTTTGTGTCCGTATGACGGAACTCTCGCCAGAAAACGCTTACTCAGCGCAGCGATGTGGCTAGGCTGTTGTTCGTGACCCAACACCTCCCCGCCAGCACGCCCTCATGATCGGCGTCCTGTCCGGGTTCTTCGTGGTGTGGGCCATCATTCTGGTGGGCATGTTCGTCGGGCGTCGCGGAATCCTGGGTGAGAATGCCCGCTCGGTCCTGAGCTCGTTGACGTTCTTCGTCGCAAGCCCTGCACTGCTGTTTGAAACCCTGAGCAAGGCGAAGCTGCACGAAGTGTTTGCCGCCCCGCTGCTGGTCACCGCGGTGGGTGCCATCATCACGGGACTGCTGTTCTTCCTCATCGTAAAGTTCTGGCTGAAGCGCACTTTGCCCGAAGCCCTGATGTCATCGATGAGCGCCTCACTGGCGAACTCCGCGAACCTGGGCATCCCGATTGCCGTTTTTGTCCTGGGTGACGCGAGCTACGTTGTGCCGCTGCTGATCTTCCAGCTCGCGTTCTACACGCCCCTGTACTTGATGGCCCTGGACGCCAGCACGAGTACCCACCGCACCACTCCCCTGCGGTTCCTGCTCATGATCGTGAAAAACCCGATGATCGTGGGCTCGGGGCTTGGACTTCTGGTGGCAGGAACTGGTTTCCAGGTGCCCACGCTCATTCTGGAGCCGATCCACCTGATTGGTGGCGCCGCGATTCCGGCCATGTTGATGGCGTTCGGCATGAGCCTGAACGGATCGAGGCCTTTGCAGAAGGATGCCGACCGCCGCTTGGACACGCTGCTGGCCAGCGGGTTCAAGCTGTTCGTCCATCCTTCAATCGCTTATGTGTTTGCCCGCTTTGCCTTGGGAATGGACGGCCACGCCCTTTTCGCCGTGGTGGTGACGGCGGCGCTCCCGACGGCCCAGAACGTGTTCGTGGCGGCCACCCGCTACCGCGCCGGCGTCACCGTTGCCAAGGACACCGTGCTCATCACGACGATCGTCGCAGTGCCCGCAATGATCGCCGTGGCCCTGCTCCTCACCTAGGCCTCCCCGCCCAAGTAGGGGACAGATAACGCTCCACTCGGGCCTGGGAGGAGCGTTATCTGTCCCCTAGTTGGGCTACTCCACGTCGGCGCTGGCCAGGTAATGGTCCAGGAGCTGTGCACACCGGACGAAGCCCAGGTGCGAGTACGCCTGTGGGTGATTGCCCAGGTGCGTTTCCGAGGCAGGATCGTATTCCTCCGGAAGCAGGCCAGTAGGACCGAACAAAGCCACTAGCTGGTTGAACAACTCCAGGGCATCATCCAAGCGTCCAACAGCAAGGTACGCCTCGATCAGCCAGGTGGTGCAGATGTGGAAGCCACCCTCCAAACCCGGCAGGCCGTCGTCGTACCTGTACCTGAAAACGGTGGGACCCACACGCAACTCGCGCTCAACAGCCGTTACTGTATCCAGGAACCGCTGGTCCTGGACATCCAGCAGGCCGGACAAGCCGATATGCAGGACGGCGGCGTCCAGGTCGGGGCTGTCGTAGGCCACGGTGTAGGAAGCCGCAGATGAATCCCAGCCCTCGCGGAGGACTTCCTCGCGGATCTTAGCGGCTATCGGCGACCAGTCCTCGTGTGCAACACGACCATGCAAGGCAGCGGTTCGCAAGGCCCGGTCCAGCGTCACCCAACACATGACCTTGGTGTACACGTGGTGGCGTGGCGGGCGGCGCGCTTCCCAGATTCCGTGGTCTGGCTCGTGCCAGCGGGCAATGACGGCGTGGGCCATCTGCTCCATCAGGAACCAGTGCTCATCCGGCAGGTACCCGCGCCGCTCGCCAAGATCGTGAATCAGCTCGGCAATCGGGCCAAAGACGTCCAACTGCACCTGGTGGTCGGCCGCGTTCCCGATCCTCACCGGACGCGAACCGGCATAACCTGGGAGGCTCTCGACGATCGCTTCCGTGGACAGTGGCGCGCCGGTCACCGAGTACAACGGGTGGAGCCATTCCGGCCCGGGTGCAGTTTCAAGGATGCGGCCAAGCCAGCGAAGGAACCCGTCGGCCTCGTCCGTGGAGCCCAAGCTCACCAAGGAATTAACGGTCATGGACCCGTCGCGCAGCCAGCAATACCGGTAGTCCCAGTTGCGTGTCCCGCCAATTCCCTCCGGCAGGGAGGTAGTTGGAGCCGCAAGGACAGCACCTGTGGGCTCGTGCACCAGCGACCTCAGAACCAGCGCCGAGCGCCGCACCAGTGCGGTCTTGACGGTGGGCAGCTCCAGCGACTTGACCCACTCCCGGGCAGACTGCCCGACGGCGGCACGTCGGGTGGGCTCTCCAACCGGGTCCGCGGGTGGCGGCTCTGAGTCACCGCAGCGCAGGTTCAGCACAACGGGACCATACTGCAGCGGCACTTCTGCGGTGGCGGTGGCGTACCTGCCGTCACTGCTGATCTGGAAGGCAACCCCCGGCGCCGAGAGGATGATGGGATCCGAGGTGCCCATGATGTGGACTTCCTCGCCACGGATCTCCATGCTGAACGGCGCAGTGGCATAGTCCGGCCGGGGCGCGAACACTATCCGTGCCGTCCCCGTGCCGGACAGAACACGGACCAGGCTGGTGATGCCTTCAGGCGCGGGCTCAAGATAGTCCGTCACAGTGACGTCAGCCCAACGGGTCTCCACGATCATGGTGTTGTCCACATAGCGCTGGGCGAGTACCTGCGAACGCTTGACTGGCTCGATGCTGAAGTGGCCCGCCGGGTCACCGCCCAGGATATGGGCAAACAGGGACCCCGAATCCGGCAAGGGGTGGGTCATCCAGCAAACCTTGGCGTCAGGGGTGAGCAACGCCGTTGACGTACCGTTCCCGATCATCGAATGCCGCTCCAGCCCCACGGCGTCCTCGCCGAACAGCCACGCCCGCCGCAGTTCGAACAACAAAGCCAGTACGCGCGCAAAGGCTTCCGGATCCGGAATGGTGTGTGCCGCCGTCGTACTCCCGGGACCGACGTGAAGGCCAAGGTCAGGACCGCGCAACGTGGCGAGCGCCTTTTCGTCGCTTAAAGCGTCGCCCGCGTAAAGGGCAGCGCTCACGCCCAGGCGCGAGCGAAGCTGTTCCAGGGCCTGGCCCTTGGCCGGTTCCTCAACGGTGAGGTCCAGCACGGAGCCGTCGATGATGAAGTAGAGCCCGTACTCAATGGCAATCTGCTGGGAACGGAAGATGACGCGTTCCACCACTTCCGGCGTTGCGGGCCGGGTGTGGACAGCAACGCCCACTGGCTTGCGGACGATACTGATGCCCTTCTCGAAGGCGACCGCTTCAGTCAATGCCGTGGCTACCTGCTGGAGCAGGGTTTCCGTGGCCAGGGACAGGGTGTACGCATAGCCCATGTCGAACTCAACGCCGTGCGAGCCCACCAAATGAACTTCTGCCGGCAACCTGGAAACGGCAGCAAGGTCGCGCAAGGACCGGCCGGAAATGATCGCTGTATGCGTATTCGGAAGGGCTGCGAGCGCGCGGAGCGCAACGGCCGCGCTGTCCAACGGGAGAGTTTCGGTGGAGACGCCTTCAGCTGCACAGAGCGTGCCGCCATAGTTGCACGCCACCAGCAGACCCGGGACGCGGGCAATGGCCCTCAGCTCCGCCATCAACTGCGGTGTGATGCCCTGCTGCGCGTCCGTCCGGAGCAAGGTCCGGAGCAAGCCAAGCGGCAGCGAGTTCATCAGCAGCGCAGAGTCTGCGGCTGATTGATTTAAGGGCGTGGGCATAGCGGATCCTTCCACTGCGGATAGCTATAGTCTCCGCCTGTGGAGTTTCGGCGTCATGCCTAAATCATTGCAAATGCGTAAAGCTTTCGAATTTATTTTCGATGCCTGCCCCTACGCCGTTACAAGCCCCGCAACCTCGGCAACCAACTCCACCGAGCGCAGGCGCTCGTCGGTGCCAATGCTCTGGTGGGCAACGATGAGTTCGTCCGCATCAGCGTGCTTGGCGAACTCGTCAAGGTAGTCGCGCACAACGTCCGGCGTACCGACGGCGGAGTACTTCATCATTTGCGAAATGTGCTGGCCTTGCGGGGAGTCCAGCACCATGTCCGCTTCGTCGTCGGTGAACTGTCGGCCGCCGCCAAAGAAAAGGGACACACGGGCGCGCTTCACGGCGAGGTGGATCGCCTGGGCCTCAGCATTGCTGTCCGCTGCGGTGACGTTGACCCCTGCGATCACGTGCGGTTGGGACAGCTGTTCCGAGGGCTTGAAGTCCCGGCGGTAGATGGCCACGGCATCCTGCAAGGCGGCGGGCGCGAAGTGCGAAGCGAAGGCGTAGGGCAGCCCAAGCTGTGCAGCCAGCTGTGCTCCAAACAGCGAGGAACCCAGGATGTACAGCGGCACGTTGGTGCCCTTTCCCGGGGTCGCTTCGACGCCCTGGATGCGGGTAGGTCCGGTGAGGTAGCCCTGCAGTTCCAGGACATCCTGCGGGAAAGCATCCGAGGACGTATGGTCCCGGCGGAGCGCACGCATGGTGTTCTGGTCACTGCCCGGGGCGCGGCCAAGGCCTAGATCGATGCGTCCCGGGTGCAGCGTCTCCAAGGTGCCGAACTGCTCGGCAATGGTCAGTGGCGAGTGGTTCGGAAGCATCACGCCACCTGCACCAAGCCGGATGGTGTTCGTGTGCGCGGCGACGTGGGCGATCAGCACACTCGTGGCCGAGGAAGCGATGGCTGACATGTTGTGGTGCTCGGCGTACCAGACCCTGCGATAGCCCAGCTCTTCGGCCTTCTGCGCCATGGCCACGCTGCCAGCGAGGCTTTCCGCCACGGTCTGGCCCTTTCCGATGGTTGCCAGGTCCAGGATGGAAAGAGGAACAGTCACGGGGAATGCCTTTCGGTACGTTTCGCGGCACCCGCACTATTGGTTGGCGGGCACTCTAGCGACAACGACGGCGGCCCCCCGCTTATTTCTGTGAGTTGCGTCGCGCAGGGCCTTCTTCCGGTTTTCCCCAGAACGTTTGTGACCTCGTTCGACTCCTCATTAACTGCAATTACCCCCTGTATCCCAGCGTTTCAGAGTGCTTTGACCGCGTTCCTGCCCTGTTGGATAGTTGCAGCCACAAGTACGCATCAGACACCCCCGGTAGGGGAAAAATAAGGGGAAACCATGGCACGTTTTGCAGCCAAGACCGGCCTGACCGCGGCGCTGGCAGCTACGGCTCTACTTGGCCTCGCGGCCTGCTCGGATCCGGGCGCAGCGGCGACAGCACCGTCGTCGGGCTCTTCAACGGCGTCCTCCAGCGCCGCCAAAGACTTCAACCTGTCGCCCGAACAGGACCGCATCAAGGTGACCGTCGACTCCGCGGCCGCGGCCCTGGTTCCGGAAGCCATCAAGGCCGATGGAAAACTGACGGTGGTCTCGACCGGCGGGACGCCGCCGCTGAGCCTGTTCGCGACCGACAACAAGACCCTGATCGGCAGCGAGGTTGACCTCGCGTACGCCATCGGCGAGAGCCTTGGCCTTCAGGTTGAAGTGTTGCCGGTGGCGTGGGCCGACTGGCCCCTCGGCGTCGAATCCGGCAAGTATGAGGCCGTCCTCTCCAACGTCACAGTCACCGAAGCACGCAAGGAAAAGTTCGATTTCGCGACCTACCGCAATGACCTCCTGGGCTTCTACGCCAAGGCCGACTCGGACATTTCAGAGGTCAAGGAGGCCAAGGACGTCGCTGGCAAGCGCGTGATCGTCGGCTCCGGCACCAACCAGGAAGCCATCCTGGTGCGGTGGGACGAGGAGAACAAGAAGAACGGTTTGAAGCCGGTTGAGTTCCAGTATTACGACGACGACTCCGCCTCCCAGCTCGCCCTCCAGTCCGGACGCGCGGACCTGACGTTCGGGCCCAACGCCTCCGCAGCCTACAAGGCGGCAAAAGATGGCAAGACCAAAGAAGTGGGCACTCTCAATGGCGGCTGGCCGCTGAAGGCTGAGATCGCCTTCACCACCAAGAAGGACAACGGACTTGCTGCGGCAGCGCAGGCTGCCATCAACCACCTCATCAAGGACGGCAGCTACGGCAAGATCCTGGACCGTTGGGGCCTGTCCTCCGAGGCCATCCCGACATCCGAATTGAACCCGGCAGGCCTGCCCAAGAAGTAGGAACCGCTGTGGCAGGGCAGACCTGCCGACGTCGAATCCCCGCCGGACACCAACCGGCGGGGATTCTTGCGCTGGACCCTGCTAGAAGTGTGCTGGATCGGTGTTGGCCCCACAAAGAATGACCGCGACCGTCTCACCATCCTTGGGCACGTAGGCGCCGGACAGCAGGGCGGCGTAGGCTGTCGCCGCACCGTGTTCCACCACCATTCGGTAGTCCTCCCACAGCTTGCGGCGGGCCTGGACGATGTCCTCGTCGCTGACCAGCACGCTCTGCACACCCGTGCGACGGGCAACACCAAATCCAATCTCGCCAATTCGCCGTGCGCCCAGGGAATCCACGGCGATACCGGAAACGGCCACATCCACTGGCTCTCCCTTGGCCATGGCCGTGTGCAGCGTGGGAACCGTCTCCGGCTCGACGCCCACCACATGGGCCCGGCCTTCAACCGCCGCCGCAATGCCGCCCATCAGCCCGCCGCCGCCTACAGCAACGAGGATGGTATCGACGTCGGGCAGTTCGTCCAGCAGTTCCAGGCCAACGCCGCCTGCGCCAGCCACAATCTCGGGTTGGTCATAGGCGTGGCAATAGACCGCGCCGGATTCCTCGGCGAACTTCACGGCTGCAGCGTAGGCCTCGGCGTACTCAGAGCCTCCTTGGACCACGCGGGCCCCGCTGGCGTACAACTTGTGGACCTTGGTGGCGGGTGCAGCCTCGGGGACGAACACCGTAGCAGGGACTCCGAGCTTGGACGCTGCGTAGGCGTTGGCCAGGCCCGCATTGCCCCCGGACGCAACCACAATGCCAACCTCCGGGTCCAGTTCGCCATTCTCGCGCGCCGTCAGCAACCGGTTGAAGGCTCCCCGGGCTTTGAACGTTCCCGTATGTTGCATGTACTCGCACTTGAACCACAGGTGATACGGCTCCTGGTTGCCGCTCTCAGCCACCGGTGTATGCCGTACCCAGCCTGCCGTCCGTGAGTACGCTGCTTCTACTTCTTCGCGTGTGACCATCGTGTGCTGCACCTTTCGTCCGTTTCATCCTATGGTTCGGGCGGTGGTGCTGGGGTCCTGGTTTAGGGGTTTTGGCGTTCGGCGCTCAGGCCTCGGGGATCACCATAGCGAAGCGCTCCGGGCGGGCGACGTCCGGATCCGGGCCATTGCGGACGCCGAGGTCCAATCCGTCGATGGCCGCGAGTTCTTCTTTACTGAGCTCGAAGTCAAAGACATCGAAGTTCTCCGCGATGCGTTGTGGGTTGGTCGACTTGGGAATGGCTGAGCGGCCTTGCTGCAAGTGCCAGCGGATCATCACCTGGGCCGGTGTCTTGGCGTGGGTCCGCGCGATCGCTGCAATAGCGGGATCTTCCATCACGTTCCGTCGGTCTCCGCCCCAGCCTGGGTAGAAAGTGATTCCGCCAATGGGTGACCAGGCCTGGGTGAGGATACCGTTTGTTGCATCCGCGTCCTGGACATCGGGCTGCGTGAAGTAAGGGTGCAGCTCGATCTGGTTTACCGCAGGCACGATGTCAGTTGAGGCGAGCAGTTCCTTGAGGTGGTGCGGCATGAAGTTGCTGACACCGATTGAGCGGACGCGCCCGTCCTCGAGTAGTCGTTCAAGCGCCTTGTACGCTTCGATGGTCTTCTCGAACCGGTCCGTGGCGGGCTGGTGCAGGATGAACAGGTCCAGGTAATCGACACCGAGCTTGCCCGCTGCCTTATCCCAGGCATGCAGAGTCTGCTCGTAGCCGTAGTCGCTGACCCAGACTTTGCTCTCGATGAAAACTTCCTCCCGCCGCAAGCCTGATGCACGGATGCCCTGGCCTACCTCCCGCTCGTTGCCGTAGGCGGCGGCGGTGTCGATGTGCCGGTAGCCCGTGGCAAGGGCTGTCTCCACGGCGGCAGTGGTTTCCTCGGGTGCGCTCTGGAAGACGCCCAAGCCGAGTGCCGGCATCGTGACGCCATTGTTCAGGGTTAGTTCAATAGTCATGATGTTCACGCTATGCAGGCCTGCGGGGCTGTGGGAGTGCCCGTCATTACCCCCTTGGGCGTCCCAAGTAATACCAGGCCCTCCCTCGCTCCCTTTCTGACGGCGTAGCGTTGCTCTCATGAGTCATAGCGAGGACGTACGGAAGTTCCTGACCTCCCGGCGTGCAAGGATCAAGCCCGACGCCGCAGGGTTGCCGGCCTATGGGGGCAACCGCCGCGTGGCAGGACTGCGTCGCGAGGAAGTAGCAATGCTGGCCGGGATGAGCATCGACTACTACATACGGCTCGAACGTGGAAACCTCTCTGGAGCCTCGGATAGTGTTCTTGAGTCGCTCGCCCGAGCCCTGCAGCTTGACGACGCCGAGACAGCGCACCTCTTCGACCTGGCACGCGCGGCCACGGCCGCGCCTCGGGTAAGGCGGAAGCACAGCCCAAAGACGGTCCGCCCAAGCGTGCAGCGGGTCATTGATGCCATCACCACGGCACCGGCGTGGGTTCGGAACGACCGCGGCGATGTCCTCGCTTCCAACGAACTTGGCGCAGCTCTCTACATGGACCTGATGGCCGAAGAAACAACCCCGCCAAACAGCGCACGATTCACCTTCCTCAACCCCAAGGCACGCCAGTTCTTCGCAAATTGGGAGCGTAGCGCCGACGATATTGTTGCCGTCTTGAGGTCTACCGCCGGAAAGAATCCGTACGACAAGGACCTTACTGACCTGATCGGGGAGCTCTCCACGCGCAGTGAGGAATTCCGGGTCAGGTGGGCCAGGCACGATGTGAAGTACCACCGCACGGGTCGGAAAAGACTCCACCACCCGATCGTCGGCGATCTTGACCTGAGCTTCGAAGCCCTTGAGCTGTCCGCGGACCCCGGGCTGCGGATCAACGTGTACACCGCGGATCCCGGCACACCTTCGGAAGACGCATTGAAAGTGCTCGCCAGTTGGGTGGTTACCCAGCGGATAACGGAAGAAGCATCCGAAGGGGCCAGCGAAGACGCCACGTTGCAGGAATGAGGCCTGTTCAGGAATAGTGCCCGTCCGAAAACATGGCTGAACCATCTAGGCTGGGAAACGTGCTTCCAGAGTTCACCTTGCGCCCCTCTTACAGTTCCGATGCCATCTGGATCGCCGAGCTTCGTGCCGTGGTGATGCGTCCGGACCTCGAACGGCTGGGCCGCTGGGATCCGGTGCGGGTCCGGGAGCGCTTCCTGAAAGCCTTCCAGCCGGAGCACACCTACGTGATCCATACGGCAGGCGTCGATGCCGGGGTGATCGCAGTTCGTCAGGAGCCGGACGCCCGGTGGATTGAGCATTTCTATCTGGCTCCGGCGCATCAGGGCAAAGGGCTGGGCGGTGCTGTACTTCGGCACGTCATGGCAGCCTCCGTGGATGAGAGGCCATTCCGTTTGAACGTGCTGCAGGGAAGTCCCGCACGCCACCTGTATGAGCGGCATGGTTTTGTTCTGGAATCCGAGGACCAGATCGACGTCTTCATGCTGGCGGCCGCCGGGAGCCCCTAACGACTGGAACCGCCTGAACCGGCAACCCCTGACCAGTGCACCCCAAATACGGTAACGTCAACACATCGACGCCAGCTTCCGGGGGGAACACAATGGGGAACGTTCAAGCGCGCACCAAACGATTCACAAAGGGCTCAGGGATGGCAATGGCCATGGCGTTGGCAGCAGGGCTGCTGGCCGCCGGAGCACCGCCCGCCGTCGCTGCATCCCAGCCGACACCCTCCATCGACGGCGTACCGTATGTCGGCGCGGAACTGCGCCGCCAGTACAACTACGACTACTCAGCTTGCAGAAATCCCGACGGCACGGGTGAGGGCATCACCTTGGAGTGGTTGAGGGACGGCGTGCCGCTTCCTGCTGGGCGGCAGGGTGAAACCCTGCAGGTCCTTCCAGAAGACCAGGGCCACCGCATTTCGATGAAGGTCTACCCGCTCACCCCGGGCCAGTCGGGTTGTCCGACGGGTACCCAGGTCAGCCCGGAAACACTGCCCGTCAAAGCCTCCAGCAGGGCCATGGGCTGGACCGGTCGCGGCAACTTCGAACCACTCGCCCGAACCGACGATGGCCGCCTCATCCTGTATCCGCGGACTTACACCTATTACAAGGGAAGTTGCGAGGGCGCGTGCCCTACGTACTGGGGTGCGTGGGACGAGCCCGTGCAGGTCGGCCAAGGCTGGAACGTGTTCAACATCGTCTTCTCACCCGGCGACTTCGATGGTGACGGCTTCAATGACCTCCTCGGCAGGGATGCGGCAGGCAACCTCTTCCTCTACCCGGGCGATGGCGAGGGTGGCTGGCTTGATCGCCGACAGGTGGGCCAGGGTTGGAACGTTTTCAACATGATCGTCGGACCGGGTGATTTCAATGGCGACGGAACCAACGATGTCCTGGCGCGAAACCCGGCGGGAGATCTCTTCCTTTACCCCGGCGACGGCAGCGCAGGGTGGCTCGCCCCCACGAAGGTGGGCCAAGGCTGGCAGAGTATGAACAAGATCATCACCGCCGGCGACATGAACGGTGATGGCCCCGTGGAGGTCTATGCCAGGGATGGCAATGGGCGCCTCTTCCTCTACCCGGCTGATGACGCTGGCGGCTGGCAGCCATCGTCCCTCATCAGCGGCGGTTGGGATGTCTTCTCCGAGATTGCAGGACTCGGCAGTTTTCCACACTCCAAGTACAACGACCTCTCTGCCATCAACGGGAACGGCGATTTGGTCACCTATTCTGCCGGAGCATCCACCACAGTCCTCTGGGGACCCTACGGTCCCGTAGGCCGCGGTTGGGATGTCTTCAAGGAACTCCTCTAGTTCCTGCGTTTAGAGCGTTTGCCCCCACACCGCCAACTGCAGGCGGATGGTTGCTCGCGACTCGTCAACCACTGCTGAACGATTTTGCTGGATCATTCCCCCATCCGCGCGATGGAACCCGCGTGGATCCGGGCGCCTTCCGAGCCGCCGAAGGAATGATCCAGCAAAAAATGCCGCCAACATCAGGCCGGCACCGACTCAGTGGAACGCACAGGTGTCTCAAGCCCCAGGTTTTCGCGCAGCGTGGTTCCGCGGTAGTCCGTAGGGTAGACCCCGCGTTCCTGAAGTTCAGGTACCAAGTGGTTCACGATGTCGTCCAGGCCAGTAGGGATAAGCCACGGTGAGATGTTGAACCCGTCCACTGCGCCAACGCGGGCGTACTCGGAGAGGTGGTCGGCAATGGCGGTATAGGAACCGGTAAAGGTCGCGTCCACCCGCGCTGCGCGGGAGGTGACGAACTGGCGGATTGAGAGCCCCTTGTCCTTGGCCTCAGCCCGCCACTGGTCCGCGAGCTGGCGCGCCTTCGCTCCATGGAAGCCGCTGCCGCGCGTCTCCGATGTCTCCTCGACTGCCGGATCAATCTCCGGAAGCGGACCATCGGGATCGTACTCAGTGAGTTCGCGGCCCCAGAACTGCTCCAGGTACGCGATGGCTTGCTGCGGACCAATCTGGAGGCTGCGGACCCAGGCCTTCTTCTCTTGGGCTTCCTGATCGGTGGCGGCCAGGATGAACTCGCTGGCCGGCATAATCTGCACCGCGTTGGCTCCGCGGCCGGCAGCGACGGAGCGCGCCACAATGTCGCGGCGGAACTCCACGGCGTCATCGAACTTTGGGTGGGCGGAGAAGATCACGTCAGCCTGGCGAGCTGCGAAGTCGCGGCCATCCGGGGAGTCGCCCGCCTGGAAGAGCACCGGACGGTACTGGGCGCTGCGGGGCAACCGCGGGGTGACGTCCACCGTGTAGTGCTGGCCCTCATGAAGCACAGGGCGTGCCGGCCCCGAAGAGGTCTCCCACGAGTCCCAGATGCGTTTGGCGGTCTCAACAAATGCTTCGGCATGCTTGTACCGGTCGGCATGATCGAGGTATCCCCCGCGACGGAAATTGGCTCCAGTCCAGGCGTTGTCCGTGGTGACCACGTTCCAGGCAGCCCTTCCGCCGGAAATCAGGTCCAGGGAGGACAAGCGGTGTGCAAGGTCCGCCGGATCGTTGTATGTGGTGTTCTGCGTTGCTACGAGTCCGATGTTCCTGGTGACCGCTGCCAGGGCCGCGAGCATGGTCTGCGCATCGGGCCGGCCAGCGACGTCCAAGGCATGTGGGCGGCCGAGGTGTTCGCGCAGGCGCAACCCCTCTCCGAGGAAGAACGCCGCGAACTTCCCCCGCTCGGCGGTCTGGACTATGCGGCGGAAGGATTCGAAATCGGTTTGCGAACCCGATTCCGCCGCCTTCCAAATCGTGCCGGAGTTGACGCCCTGGAAGAAAATGCCGAACTGGATCTGACCCGTCGGCTGGAAAATAGCACGGTTGTGCTGTGTCATGGTGATCCCCTTTAGTTTTCCGAGCCAACGGCTGCAATGGTCGTATTCGCGTAGCGGCTCGCCGGACGTTCCAGGCCCAGCAGATCGCGGAACGTCCCATCCTGCAGAGGCGCACGCAAGGATCCACGCTGGCGGAGTTCTGGCAGCACCAGGCGGGACAGTTCTTCCAATTCCACGTCCAAGACGGCCGGGTGGAGACGGACGCCGTCGGCCTCCTTGAGGAGCGAATCGAGCACGTCAGCCAGACCAGCCGACGAACCAACAAACCGTGCCCGGCCCGCTTCTGCAGACGAACCGCTTTCCGCCGAGGAAGCGAAACGTGAAACGGCAGGCTGCCCGCGCGAGTCAAGAACGACGTCGAGCTCTGCAACAACCGCAACCGCAGCTCCAAGCCGGGCCCGCACATCGCGAACCTCGGCAACGAGCAGTTCGGGCGTCGGAGCAGACACCAGCACAGCATCCACGGAATCCACCGGAACCAAGCCTTCGCCCACCAAGGAGGCAGCGGCGAGCACAGGCAGCTGACCTTGCAACGGCCGGGGGATGATGGACGGACCCTTGACGGAGTAAGCGGGACCGGCGAAATCGGCAGGAGTTTCGAAGTCCACATAGTGCAGCTTGTCGACGTCAAGGTAGCGACCCGTGGCGACATCGCGGATCACGGCGTCGTCCTCCCACGAATCCCAAAGCCGGCGGCCGACTTCGACGGAGGCCGCCGCTTCCTGCGCCAGCGCTTCGCCGCTCACATGGGAACGCCCGACGGCGGCCGCGGCCTCGGACGAGTCCGCTGCGGTGACGATCCACCCGGCGCGCCCGCCGGATACGTAGTCCAAGCTGGCAAGCTGCGTGGAGATGTGGAAGGGCTCCGTATATACAGTGTCGACTTCCGGTACCAGTGCAATGTTCCGCGTCACCGGCCCGGCAAAGGCTGCACGCTGCAGGGCGTTAAGCCGCCCCGGGGCCGGCGCCTCGGCGAAGGTTGCCGCGTGGAAACCAGCGGACTCCGCTGCCAGGACGGCGGCTGCAAGGTTCTGGTACCCCGCGCCGTCGAGTTCAATGGCCAGGAACCCGGCGCTGCGTTCTTCGAAGGTACTCACTTCTGGTCCTGCCGTTCGTAGGGAACCTTTTCGCCGGCGTCAATGGCAACTGGCAGTCGGTTTTCTGCCGGCGGCAGCGGGCACGTGGCGAGGTCGGTGTAGGCGCAGGGGAGGTTGACGGCACGGTTGAAGTCCAGCTGCACGGAGCCATCAGCCGCAGGGACCACGGAGAGCGAGCGGTTGGCCACGTAGGTTGTCTTGCCGGAGGTCTGGTCCGTGAACAGCACAGACAGCGAACCCGGGGCGTGGCCGTTGAACGCCGTCAACGCCAATTCCTGGCCCGCGAGCTTGAAACGGATCTCGCCAGGGGCCTCGTACACATGCTGGATGCCCTCCACCGCGGCACCCACTGTGGTGGGGCGCGGTGTTTCGAACGACACGAACGTACCGGCAACGGCAAACGACGCATTCGGTGCGTAAGCGGGCGTGCCTTGGTACTCCTGCAAGAGGGCATTCGACGGGTTCCGTGGCCGCACGATGTACTCGCCGCCGCGCTTGGCCAGCTCGATCACGGTGTCGCCGGAGGCCAGGTTGATGCCCCCGCGCTCCTCGATAGGCCCGAATTCAAGGGGCTCTGCCTTGCCTGTGTTCAGTTCAACGCCGTCCTGCTGCAGGCTTTCGCCTGGTTCCAGAACAACGCGTACGACGTCGGCTTGCACACTCCAGGTACCAGGCGCACCTTCCAACGGGGTCGGGTTGCTGTCCAGCCAATGGAGATGGGTCACGGCGAGGAAGCCGTGCGGATGTGCCCGTTGGCGCTCATGGGCGGCGTGCCACTCCTGCCATTCCTCGGCAAAGGAGTCGGCGGCAGTTGAGGCGTGGGTAGCTGTTTCAGTGTGCGTAGACATGTGCGTAATCGCTCCTGTTGAAGGCGTGGTCTGCTGTGACGGTTGCTGCGGCGTCGGGTTCGGTGGCGCCGGCGAACTGGGGTCGTCCGGCGAACGGGTCTCCGGATTCCCACAACGTGGTTGGGGCTGCGGCGCGGACGGCCGGGATGACCTCCAGCGCGAAGCGTCCCAGGATGTCGAGCTGCTGTTCGAACGGCAGCGTGGTGGGCAAGGAGATCGACTGCAGGTCATGCTGATACAGCGAGTGGTAGCTGAGGATCTTGTCGATCACCTGCTCCGGGCTGCCCACAAGGGCGGGCCCCTCGGCCACAGCGTGCTGGATGTCCCGGAAGGGTGTGTTGTTGCCCGGAACGTTGCGGCTGGCGGTCAACGCCTCATACACGGGCCCGTACTGGCGGATGGCTTCCTGCGTGGTGTCGGCGATGAACACACCGCCGGCCCCACTGCCTGAGCCCAGATACTGGTGCCGGGGATCGTGACCGTGGCGCTGGTATTCCGCGCGGTAGTGGTCGATCAGGACCTTGTAGTTCTCCCGGGGCTGGATGGCGTTTGCGGTGAACAACGGATCGCCCCACTTGGCCGCCAGCGCCGCTGACGTAAGAGTTGTAGCCGAGCCGTGCCAAATCCGCGGCGAGCCCGCGAAGGGGCGTGGCGTCGTCGTGGTTGGTTCAATCAGAGGTGACCTGAAGCGGCCTGACCATGTGACACTCTCCTCGCGCCAGAGGGTGCGGAGCAGGTCGTACTTCTCAGCGAGCAACTCCCACTGGTCGTCCAAAGACAGGCCAAAGAGGGGGTACTGCAGCACCTCATTGCCTTTGCCTATCACCAGCTCCAAGCGGCCGCGGCTCAGTTGGTCGATCGTGGCGTAGTCCTCGGCCACCCGGACAGGGTCCAGGACGGACAAGACAGCGACGCCGGTCTGAAGCCGGATTCGTTGAGTGACTGCGGCAATGGCGGCGAGGACCGTCGCCGGGGACGAGGAAACAAACTCACCGGCGTGGCGTTCCCCCACGGAGAAGCTGTCGAAGCCCAGTTCCTCGGCCCGGCGGGCCGTTTCCACCACCTGGTTCAGACGGTCGGCGGTGGAGACGATCTCCCCCGTCACCGGGTTCTTCAGGTGGGGAATGATGTCAAGGACCTGGAACTTCATTTTCCGGTCCCAAAACTTGCCTCGGTAATGGTCTTGGATTCGGGCAGGGCTTCTTCGGAGAGGCCCCAGCGTTCCAGGACCTTGGCGTAGGAGCCGTCCTTGATGGTGGAGTTGAGGGCATCGGTGATGGCTGGGGCCAGCCCGTTGCCCTTGAGCGTGGTGGCGGCAACCAGGGTTTCCGACGGCCAGCCGGCGTTGACCTTGCCCACTACTTTGAGGTCGTCACGGGTATTCTCGCGGTACGTCACCGACGGGTAGGGCGCCAGGTTCAGGTCCGTGCGGCCGGAGGACAATGCCAGGATCGTATCGGCGTCGGACGAGTAGTACTGCAGCGTCGCCGGGGTTTTGCCCTTGGCCTCAAGCTCCTTGTTCCACGCCAGCAGGATCTTCTCCTGGTTGGTGCCGGAGCCCACAGAGATTTTCAGCCCCGCGATATCGTCCGAACCCTTGATGTCGTAGGTGGAGCTCTTCTTGGCCTCAAAGCCCATGTATGCAGCCCTGTAGGTGGAGAAATCGAACAGCTTCACCCGTGCGGCGTTGATTCCCACATTGGAGAAAACGGCCTCAAAATCACCGGACTGGGTCTTCAACGGCCAGTTCTCCCACGAGGTCACTTGGAGGTCCAAGTCCAGGCCCAGCTTGTCCGCCACAAGTTGTGCGATGTCCACCTCCACACCGATCGGCGTTTTGTCGTCAGTCGCGTGGAACGACAGTGGGATGGAGCCCGCGGTGGTGGCAACGGTCAGCTTGCCATCCTTGGCGATGGCAGCCGGAACAGTGGCGGCCGCAGCGGAATCTTTTTCACCACGGATCCGGTTCTGGTCCACTGAGGTGTTGTAGACGACGCCGTTCTTTGCGGCTTCGCTCCCGGGTTTGGCTGCTGAAGCGCCAGGATCGGAGCATCCGGCGAGCGCAGGAAGTACGACGGCGGGCAGTACAGCAAGTGCCAGGAGTTTGGTGCGGGTGATGCGAAACATGGAGGACTTCTTCCTAGATGTTGAAAGCCGGTTCGATGACCTTGGAGAAGAAACTTCGGGTGCGTTCTTCACGGGGGTTGCCGAAGATTTCCTGGGGCGTGCCGGACTCAACGATCTGGCCCTGGTCCATGAACACCACGGTGTCCGCGACGTCCCGGGCAAAACCCATCTCGTGGGTCACGATGATCAACGTGGTCCCTGACTTGGCGAGTTCGCGGATGACGTCCAAAACCTCGTTGACCAGTTCGGGGTCCAACGCTGAGGTGGGCTCGTCGAAGAGCAGGATCTTGGGGTCCAGTGCCAGTGCCCGCGCAATCGCGACCCGCTGTTGCTGGCCCCCGGAGAGCTGCCGCGGGTACGCATCGGCCCGGTCCTTAAGGCCCACCCGGTCCAGGAGTTCCAGGCCACGCTTCCTGGCTTCGGCCTTGGATCGCTTCTGGGCGACAATTGGCGCCTCGATGACGTTTTCCAGGGCGGTGAGGTGCGGGAAGAGATTGAAGCTCTGGAAGACCATGCCGATGTTGGTGCGCTGCTTGAGGATGTCTTTCTCACGCAGTTCGTGGAGCTTGTTCCCGCGGACGTGGTAGCCCACCAGCTCGTTGTCGATGGTGATGAAACCGCCATCCACCTTCTCCAGGTGGTTGATGGTGCGCAGCAGCGTGGACTTTCCGGAGCCGGACGGACCCACGATCACCGCGACACCGCCTGGCGGCACGGACAAGGAGACACCCTTGAGGACTTCGGTAGTGCCGAAGGACTTTCGGACGTTCGTAATATCGACCTGCCCGCGGGTGGTGGTGTTGTCCGTCGTGGCGGGCTTGTCCCTCAAGGCGGGCCGTGCTGCCGTCGGACTGGCCCCTGTCGGACTGGCGGAAACTGACCCAGCCAGGGCGTCAGCCTGCGTTTCGTCTGCGGACTGGGCCGCCGTCGTGGTTTCTTTGCGCGCGGCGAGGATGCTCATCGGCTTTCCTTGGTCTGTGAGACTGCAACGTGGGTGGCGAAGAACCTGCGGGCCTTCTGCAATGGAGTGAGCGGCAGGTTCCGCACTGCACCCTTGGAGAAGTGCCGTTCGATGTAGTACTGGAAGACACTCAGCACGGACGTGATGACGACGTACCAGAGTGTTGCGACCAGCAGCAGCGGCAGCACCTGCTGGGTCCGGTTGTAAATGACCTGGACTGTGTAGAAGAGCTCCGAGTACGCCAGGACGTAGACGATCGAGGTGCCCTTGACCAGGCCGATGATCTCGTTGAAAGCGTTGGGCAGGATGGCGCGCATGGCCTGTGGCAACACGATCCGTGTGGAGCGCTTCCAGGCGGGAATGCCCAGTGCGGAAGCTGCCTCGAGTTGGCCTTGGTCCACCGAGAGGATGCCGCCACGAATGATCTCTGCGGAGTAGGCGGCCTGGTTGAGGGTCAGGCCCAGCACCGCTGCAGCGAACTGGCTGATCAGAGTGGTGGTCTGGGCTTCGAAGAAGCGGACATCCGTGAAGGGGATGCCCAGGCTGATCTTCTCGTAGAGGTAGCCAAGGTTGTACCAAAGGAGCAGTTGGACCAGCAGGGGCGTGGAACGGAAGATCCAGGAGAACGTCCAGGAAACCGAGACCAGCAGCGGCGACGCGGACAAGCGCATGAGGGCAAGGATGAATCCCAGGACGAATCCCAACACTCCGGAGATCGCCGTGAGCTTGAGCGTCTCCACCAGGCCATTCACCACGGACTGGGCCGTGAACCACTGCGCCACCACTCCCCACTCCCAACGCGGGTTGGTGACAAGCGACCACACAATGGCTGCGACGCCCGCAGCCACCAGGACAGTACCCACCCATCGCCACGGGTGCCGGGCAGGGACCAGTTTGTAGTCGGAGTAATCCGTGGTGGCAGGTGCAGTTTCTGCCGTGGCAGGCGGTGCGATCGCACTCATGCGCCACCTCTTTTCAGATCGGTTGTTGACTATCGGATGGCTGCCAATCTAGGTGCGCACAGGACAGCCAGCAAGGCGGAAATTTGCACTTCTTCACTGGACTTAGCGCGGGTTCACGGGACTTCACGCAACGCCATATGAGTCCGAATTTTGCGCCCGTTGACGCTGGATGACGCGCAGTGAACGGCCGTTACCAGCTCCTCGACCGGGGCGGCATCGCCTCCCTAGATTGGGCTGCACCACCCGATGTATTTTCAGGAGATTCCATGCCGTCACCAGTTCCCGCCATCGCCTTCATCGGCGGCGGCCCGCGCACGGCCGGCGTGCTGGAAAGACTGGCAGCGAGCCGGCCCGGATTATTCGATGGGCCGCTGCACATTCACATTGTGGAGCCGTACGAGCCGGGCTCCGGGAGGATCTGGCGCTATGACCAGAGCCCGGGCCTGCTGCTGAACTCCACCGCTGCGGACGTCACCATGTTCACCGACGCGTCCGTGGCGTGCGACGGTCCTCCCGTTGACGGCCCCGGCCTGGCCACCTGGGCAGCAGGTGTGCTGGATGGGAGCATCCGCGATGTCCCGGCGCTGGAGCCGCACTTGCTGGCGCAACTCCAGTCCCTCACACCGTCTTCATTTCCCACCCGGCAGCTCCAGAGCAAATACCTCGAATGGTTCTTCCGCCGGTCAGTCGCCGCCCTGGGGCCCGATGTCACTGTGACGGTCCACCGGGACACGGCTACAGCGGTCACGCCAGTTTCCGCTTCCGTGCACGGTCCCACAGCGTCCGACGCCGGTGCGCACCGCGTGCGGTTGGCTTCCGGCGCCGAGGTGCTGGCCGACGTCGTGGTTTACGCCCTGGGTCATACCGATTCGTTGCCGGACGACGAGTCCGTCCGCCTCAGCGATTTCGCTGCCCGCCACGGTGGGTTCCATGCGCCGCCGTCGTACACGACGGACGTGGACTACTCGGGCATCAAAGCCGGCCAGGACGTGATCGTATCCGGCATGGGGCTCGGGTTCGTGGATCTCCTGGTGCTGCTGTTCGAGGGCCGCGGCGGGCGCTTCGAGGAAGTAGCCGACGGCGACCTTAAGTACGTGCCCTCCGGCGCCGAACCGAGCCTCTGGGTAGGTTCACGACGCGGCGTGCCTTACCACTCCAAGATTTCCTCCGTTGTGCGCGGCGAGCCGTTCAGCCGACCGCGGTACTTCACCGCCGAGGCAGTTGATGCGTTGTTGGCGAACCATCAGGAACTGGACTTCCGCTCACAGCTGTGGCCGTTGATCGCCAAGGATGCCGGCTACGCCTACTATCGGGAGCTCTTCACCGGCTACCCAGCGCGTGTGTCTGGCAGCTGGAAGGAATTCGAGGCCCGATTCGATGCAGTCGACTGGTACAGCCCTGCCCGGGAAGAGTTGGTTGCTTTCTCCATCCCTGATGCAGCGCTGCGGCTGGACCTGGAGGCCCTGGACCACCCCCTGAGCGGTTGCGCGTTCGCGGACCATGAGGCGGTGCAGCGTTCGGTGGCCGCGTACATCCAACACGATCTCGCCCTCCGAACCAGCCCGGACCATTCCGAAACGCTCGCGCTCTTCACTGCGTTGTTGTTCGTCTACATGGACCTTGGCCGGCTGGTCCCGCAGGAGCGGCTCAATGCACGGTCCCAACAGGCGATCCACGGGTGGTGGCACGGCTTCTTCAGCTTCGTGGATTCCGGGCCGCCGTCACACCGTCTCCGTGAGATGCTCGCGCTGCACCGTGCCGGGTTCCTGAAGTTCCTGGGGCCGGGAATGTGGGTTCGCACCGACGAATCAACGGGCCGGTTTGTAGCCGGCTCATTCCAGTCACCCGTGGTGGTGGATGCGTCCGCGTACATCGAGGCACGGTTGCCCTCAGCGTCCGTGGAACGTTCGGCGAATCCCGCTTTGGCAGACCTGCACGACGCCGGATGGGGCACCGAGCAGAGGCTAATCACCTCGGAAGGTCCCCACTCCACAGGCAAACTCCTGGTCTCCGGGAATCACCAGGTCCTGTCCCCTGTTGGTACAGCACAGAAGACTTTGTTTGCGGTGGGACCGTGGACGTCCGGTTGGGGCGCGGGAGCGTTTGCCCGTCCCAACACCAATGCGGCACCATTCCGGGAGAACGATGCCCTGGCCCGGCAGATCCTGACCACCGTTGCTGCTGCCCGCCCAACTACGAAAGGCCTGACATGACCACAACGCCAACCCTGCCGACGTCGGGCCTGTCCGTCCTCAGCCTGCCCATGCACGATCCCCGCGTTCGTCCCCTCCTGGACGAACTCGCCGTCGAATATGACACGCGCTACGGGACACTCTTCGGCACCGGGGGTGCTGCGGAGGAACTGAACAGGTACCCGGCCGAGGAATTCGCCGCGCCCCACGGAGCACTGATCATCATCCAGGAAAACGGCGAATCCGTGGCTGGCGGCGCATTCCGGCGTTACGACGAGCACACCGCGGAGCTGAAGAGGATATGGACCCACTCTGCGCATCGTCGTCGCGGCCTGGCACGGCGGGTGCTCACAGAGTTGGAGAATGAAGCACGACGCCGGGGCTACAGGAAGCTCTACCTCACCACCGGTCCACGCCAGCCCGAGGCCAGGAAGCTGTACCTCGCCACGGGCTACAAAGCGCTCTTCGACCTCGCCGCCAACCCCGAAGACATCAAGCATTTGGCCTTCAGCAAGGATCTTGCCCGGCCCAGCTAAGCTATGCGCATGGCCAACAACCCCATCGCAACAACTGCTGAAAAACTTGCCACCATCCAGCAGGGGTACGCCCTGGAAGGTGCCACCATCGAGCTGGGCGCGGCGATCGTCGATGGTGAAATCCACAAGGAGGCCCAAGTCCGGCTCCCCCTGGCCATGATGAACCGGCACGGCCTGGTCGCTGGCGCCACCGGTACTGGCAAGACGGTCACGCTGCACATGATTGCCGAACAGCTCTCGACGGTGGGTGTTCCGGTTTTCCTCGCGGACATCAAGGGAGATCTTTCCGGACTGGCCACGGCGGCAACGGGCAGCGAAAAGTTGAGCGCACGAACCGAAGCCCTCGGGCAGCAGTGGCAGGGAAAGAACTTCCCCGTTGAATTCCTCAGCCTGGGCGGTGACGGCAACGGAATCCCGATCCGCGCCACCATTACCTCGTTCGGGCCCATCCTGCTCTCGCGCATCATGGACCTCAACGACACCCAGGAATCCAGCCTCCAGCTGATCTTCCACTTCGCGGACAAGAACAAGCTGGAACTGATCGACCTCAAAGATCTCCGGGCCGTGATCCAGTTCCTCACCTCGGACGAGGGCAAGGAACAGCTGGAGGACCTTGGCGGGCTCTCCAAAGCCACAGCCGGCGTCATCCTGCGGGAACTCGTCACCCTCGAGGCACAGGGCATGGAGAAGTTCTTCGGCGAACCGGAGTTCGATACCGCCGAGCTCCTCCGCACCGCCCCCGACGGCCGGGGCGTGATCAGCTGCCTTGAGCTGCCCACGCTGCAGACCAAGCCCCTGCTGTTCTCCACGTTCCTTATGTGGCTCCTCGCCGACCTTTTCGAAGACCTCCCCGAAGCCGGCGACCTTGACAAGCCCAAGCTGGTGTTCTTCCTGGACGAGGCGCACCTGCTCTTCAGCGACGCCTCCAAGGCCTTCCTCGAGGCCATCACCACCACGGTCCGGCTCATCCGTTCGAAAGGCGTAGGCATATTCTTCGTCACCCAGACACCCAAGGACGTCCCCGCCGATGTCCTGGGCCAACTCGCCAACCGGATCCAGCACGCCTTGCGCGCGTTCACTCCGGAGGACGCGAAGGCCCTCAAAGCCACGGTCTCCACGTTCCCCGTCAGCGATTACGACCTGGAAGAGACGCTCACCTCGGCAGGCATAGGCGAGGCCGTCATTACCGTGATGAACGAAAAAGGCGCGCCCACACCTGTTGCCCTCACCCGGCTCCGTGCCCCCGAATCCGTGATGGGCCCCAGCGCCGATGACCTGATCCGCAGCACCGTGGCCTCGTCTTCCCTTCTGGTCAGGTACGGGACGGCCGTAGACAACGTGTCCGCCTACGAGAAACTCACTGGCAACGCCGCGCCCTCCACCGGCGACGCCGCACCCGGATTGCCGCCGGTTCCCGCCAGCGCTTCAGGTTCTGGCGCTTCAGGTTCTGGCGCTTCCGGGGGTACGCCCTACGACATCGACGCCGAAGCGCGGCGCATCGAGGAAGAGATCCTCGGCCGCCCGAGTTCCCGTCCGGCGCCTGCACCCTCCTCGTTTCCTGCGCCGGCTCCCGCGCCTCAGCAGGCGCCGCAACAGTCATCCCAGCAGGCGTCGCAGCAGGATAGTGGCATGTTCGGCGACCTCGCCGGGGCACTCGGCGGAGCCTTGGGCGGCGGGCTGAAGAGCATGGTCCGCTCCATGGGGACACAGCTGGGCCGCGACCTCATGCGCGGCGTTTTCGGTACCTCCTCGCGGCGCCGCCGCTAGCCCTTTTTGACTGTCAAAAGCCCGACGCCGGGTGGCGGCACACCTTGCTGCCACCCGCCGTCGGGACCTCCAGGAAGGGTCTTCGCAGGTCACGCTGGCGCCCTCATGCACAGCTATCGCTGCCGCGGCAGGTAACGTAAAGGGCGTGCAGTTGAGTCAAGCGATAGTCAGGACCGCAGCCGGATGGCTGCTCGGTCTGATGCTTGCTGCCGCCGGAGCCATCGTCTGCATCAACCTGGTGAGCTCCTCCGTGGCCAGTCCGCAACAGCCTGTCCGGGAGTATTTGGAGGCCTTGCAGAAGGGCGAAGGCGAGCAAGCCCTGGGTCTGTTGCGGGCAAAAGTTCCCAGTGCAAATGCCGCCATGCTCGACGGCACGGCACTGCAAACTGCTGCTTCCAAACTGTCCGACATCAAACTCGGAAATGCCGAGTCCAGGGGCAGCAACCGTGTCGCCGTTCCCGTGGATTACACCTTGGACGGCAACCGGCTCCACACCGAATTCCTGATGGAGCGCACCGGGACCCAATGGTTGTTCTTCGGCAAATGGGCTTTCGTTCCCACCACGCTGCCAACCCTTGAAGTCACCGTCGTCAACTCCAACGAGGCAGCACTCAACGGCGTCCCTGTGAACATGCCCAATGGTCACAACACTTTTGCCGTGTTCTACCCCGGCAAATACGAAGCCAGCCTGAACGGCACCTACTTCGAGGCTCCGCCGGCCTCGTCCCTCGTTTCAAGCCGCGATGGCGGCCAGGCTCCCTTGAACCTGCAGACGCGGTCAACCAAGGCCATGAACGAAGCCGTTGCCGGTAAAGTCCGGGAGTTCCTGGATACTTGTGCCGCCCAAGCCACCGAGCAGCAGCGCCTCCAACCTGATTGCCCGTTCTACCACGCCAGCAATGCGCGCGTCGTCGACGGAACCATCAAGTGGGAAATTACCGAGTATCCCAAGATCACCATCGAACCCTTCGGCGGCAAATGGGTTGTAGCCCCTCTCAACGGCAAGGCAAGGGTTTCCGCCCGCGAGATCAATTTGTTCACCGGCCTGGTCAACGACCTCAACGTCGAGCACGATTTCAGCTTCACCACCCAGCTGGACACTGACAACAACACCGTGACGGTCACCCCGATGCTGACTTTCTAAGCCCCGCCGCCGCCGCAGTGGCCCACCTTATCCCAACATCCCTGAACAGGACACGCGCCAAGGTTTCGATCAAGGAACCCGCCCCACGATCAACTTTTGCAAGGACTTCACGGGCCCGCCTAGCCCAGTTCCGGAGAGGCTGGGGGTATGAAGAAGGCCCGGGTCCTCCCCCTCAAGGGTCAAACCCGGGCCAGTTCAGCAGGCTTAGTCCATGCCGCGGAGATCGAGCACCAGCTCTGATTCACCGTCAGCCTGCAGAATAACTGGGATGCCCCAATCCTGCTGGTACAGGTGGCAGGCCGCGTGGTCCGGAATCTCTCCGTCCGCGGTTTCAGGTCCGTCACAGGCGGCCGCACGGGCAGTGATGTGAAGGATGCCCTCGGGCACATCGGGCGACAATTCGATGGTACGCAACAAGCCCACCGACGTCCCGCCCCCGGAGACCAGCAGTTCAGGCGGAGTGGAAGAGACCTTCATCTGCGTGGGGTCGCCCCAGCGGTCATCAAGCTTCTGCCCGGTGGGGGCCTTGAAGCGAACAGCAAGCTCCAGGATTCCAGGTGTCACGGGGCTCTTGGGACGGTGGGTCTGGGACGCACCCTCATCCACCTGCTGGGCTTCCTTGGGGATCGGCACCAAAACCAATTGATGCTTGTTTGACTCAACCACCACCAGCAGCGGCTCACTGTTGCCGTGATTAACCACGACGACGTCACTCGGCTCAGCCAGGCCACGCGCCAACGTTGACACAGTCTTCGTCGCGGGATCGTACCGGCGAACGGCACCGTTGTAGGTATCGGCGATCGCTACGGAACCGTCCGGCAGTACTGTGACACCCAAGGGGTGCTGCAGGCGTGCCTCAGTGGCGTCGCCATCACGGAATCCGAAGTCGAACAGCCCCTGGCCAACGGCCGTCTCCACCGTTACCCCGGTTTCGCCGAGCACCAAACGTCGCAGAGAGGAAGTCTCCGAGTCGGCCACCCAGATGTTCTCATCGGCATCAATGGCCAAGCCGGACGACTGGGCGAACCAAGCTTCCTCCGCCACGCCGTCCAACAGCCCCTCCAGGCCCGAGCCCGCCAGAATGGAAACCTCGTTGCTCAGGGGATCGAACGCAAAGATCTGGTGCGTTCCCGCCATCGCGATGACAACACGCTGCAGCTTCGCGCTCCACACCACATCCCACGGCGAGGACAAGGAAACCCCGGTACCGAGGCCAAGCACCCCGACGTCGATTGCGTCGGCAGCAAAGTCAGCCGGACCGCCGTCGTGGTGTTCGGACCAGGCGCCTGCGCCCGTCTCGGTGACACGGGCAGGGCCGGCATCGAGCAAGCGCTGCACACCGTTGCCGGCAACAGTCCGCACCTGCCCTGAACTCAACGTCACACCCCGAAGGCGGTGATTCACGGTGTCTGCGACCACGGCGTCATAACCGAGCGTGGAAGCGAGCTCCGCCGGAAGAACAGCTATGCCTTGCGGCTCGTTGAACTGGGCCGTGTCCGTCTGGCCGTCCGCATACCCCTTGGTCCCGGAGCCAATAACCCGCTCAACGGTTTTCAGGTCTGGGTGCAGCTCCACCAAGCGGTGGTGCCCGGAGTCGACGACGAGGTAGTTGCCGTTGGCCAACTGCGTCGTTTTGCCGGGGAAGCGCAAAGTGCCCGACGTCGGGACTGGAGCAACGTACGGGCCGTTGCCCCGGTGAAGGGTCCCCTTTGCTTCGTGCT
This sequence comes from Arthrobacter sp. 21a14, assembly GCA_050627125.1. Taxonomy (GTDB): domain Bacteria; phylum Actinomycetota; class Actinomycetes; order Actinomycetales; family Micrococcaceae; genus Arthrobacter. Next base: position 5,432,944 of record CP192487.1, read on the forward strand.
CCGCAACAAGTTCCTCAAGCAGCACAGCGAGGCCGTCTGCGTGGCCTTCGCCGGAAAGATGCGCCACGATGTAGCCCTCCGGATCCACAACCACCAGCGTGGGCCAAGCACGGGCTGTGTACGCCTTCCACGTGGCCAGCTCAGGGTCGTCCAGAACCGGGTGGTGGATCTCGTAACGTTCCACGGCAGCGGCAAGGGCAACAGGATCGGCTTCGTGCTCGAACTTGGGCGAATGCACGCCGACTGTCACCAGAACATCAGAGTACTTTTCCTCGAGGGGCCGGAGCTCGTCGAGGACATGCAGGCAGTTGATGCAGCAGAAGGTCCAGAAATCCAGCAGCACAATTTTGCCGCGCAGGGATTCCAAGTCAAGGGACTTGCCGCCCGTATTGAGCCAGCCGCGGCCCTCCAGTTCGGAGGCCCGGACCCGGAGTTGGGTGCGTACGGTTTCGCTCATCAGCGTCCTTCCAGCTTCGTGTTTCGTTCGGTCTTGCTGCTTGCTTGGTCAGCGTTTTCCTCTGGGGTGGCGCCTGCCGGGGCGTCACCTGTTCGGGTAGCTTCACTCGTTTGTGTAGTCGCGGCCGTCGGGGTGGCTGAGGCCGGTCGGCCGGCCAATTTGGCATCGCGGTCAGCGAGCCGGGCAAACATATCGTTATAAGCACTGAGATCGGCGTCGTTATTCCTGTCGGCCGCGCGGTCCACCCGTCGGGTCTCCCGCTCGTCCGAGCGCGACCACATGACGGCCACGCCGATTGCCACCAGCAAGGTGGGAACTTCACCAATGCCCCAGGCCACAGCGCCGCCCATTTGCTGGTCTGCAATGGCCGAGGCACCCCAGGTCCGGCCCAAGTTGCCAAAGTAGTCAGCAGCCAGCAGGCCAGTACCGCCCATGATGGCCACGCCAAAGAACGCGTGGAACCCCATGGTTGCGAGCAGGAGCAGCAGGCGCATGGGGTACGGCGCCCGGCGCGGCAAAGGATCACTGCCGATCATGCTGAGCACAAAAATGTAGCCGGTCAGCAGGAAGTGCAGATTCATGAGCTCATGCCCGACGTGCTCCCGCATCGCCAGGCCGAAAAGGTCTGAGTAGTAGAACAGCACGATGGATCCCGCGAAGTTCGCAGCGGCGAACAGCGGATGAGTCACCACCTGCGAGAACCGGGAGTGGACGAACAGGAGCAGCCACTCCCGCAGACCCCGCGAACCGTGGGCGCCTTCGCCCCGGGAAGGGAGTGCACGCAGGGCAAGGGTCACGGGCGAACCCAACACCAGGAAGATCGGTGCCACCATGGTCAGGGCCATGTGATCCACCATGTGGGCAGAAAACAGTACGCGGCCATAGACCGCTGGCGGACCCGAGGTGATGTAGGTGAGAATCACCAGTCCAATCATCCAGTTCACCGTCTTGAACCAGGACCAGCTATCCCCGCGCTTGCGGATCTTGATGATCCCGAGGACGTAGGACACGGCGCCGAATAAGGCGACTCCCACCCACAGCCAGTCAAAACGCCATTCCGTAAGCCAGCGTTCTGGCGTAAGTTCAGGCGGAATCTCATAGCCGGACAGGATGAAGGCCGGCGAGGCGTCGGGTGCGTATGTAGTGGGCTGTGGCGGGGCCGAGCGCCCGAGCGCCACGGCGAGGCCCGACGTCGCGCCCATCACCAGTAGCTCAACCAGAACCAGCTGCCACAGCACCCGGCGGGCAGACATCGAACCGCTCTTCCCCAGCTGAGGTATGACCCACTGGCGATGCATGAAGCCGATGCCACCCAGCAACAGGGTGGCAAGTGCTTTGGCAAGGATGAGCTGGCCATAGGCAGAGCCAAACAGATCGCCCAGGTTCGTCACGCGGATGGCTGCGTTTATCACACCGGACGCAAACACGAGGACGAAAGCAAAGCCTGCCAGGGCCGAGAACCTTCGGAGGGTCGGTTCGGTGATGTCGCTCGTCCCGGACCTCCTGGAAGCAACGAGCAATCCGGAAAGGACCGCGAGCATGATGATGCCTCCCACCCACACGGAGACTCCAACCAGGTGAAGGCCCAGCGAGTTGATGGCGCCTTCGTGATCACTGGAGCTGGAGGAGTGACCGATCAGGGCGGTCGGAACCAGCCCGATCAGGGCAAGCAGCAGCGTAAAGGCGAGGCCAGTCAGCGATCGGACTCCGAAGAGCGCGGTGGTGACTACCGCAGCAATGATAGTGATGGACAGCCAAGCCTTGCCCGTATCTATGTCCGTCATGAAGTACACCAGCGAGCGGGTGAATTCGGCGTCGCCGGAGAGTCCCTGACCCGCGACATCCGCGTAGGTCAATACCAGGACCGCTACGGCGGACAGTGTCCAAGCGGCACCCGCCGCAGCAGCAACGGCAAGGGCCCGCGCAAAAGCCGGATGCTCCTGAGCCTCCAGATCCTTTTCACGGGATCGAGACGCCTTGAGGTTCTTGGGCAGGATGCCGACTGCGAAGATCAGGCCACCAATAACTGTGGCGATGGAAACGTTGTGGACGGCTTTCGCCACCGGCAAGCCCCACCGGACCAGCGCTCCGGGGTCTGAGACCTGGCGGGCAGCAGAAGCACCGGAGAAGATGAGGGCCGCAGCCAAAGTCAGGAAGAGCACCGCCAGTCCAGCAAGCTGCCATGGGATGGAAATGCCCGTGACGGCATTGCCTCCCCGCGCTCCCGGCTTGGGAACAGGCGATGGGGCAGTTGCGGAGCTTCTTGCTGATGGCACCTATCCATTGTCCGTTACGTGTGGCTGGGCTGCGAATCGGGAAGCATTTGGGGAGGAGAAGTGGGCACGGGCGTGAGGATGCCGCCTTTGGCGTGCGGGACAAGTGAATGCTTAACGGCAAAAGGGGCGGCAACCAGTTGGTTGCCGCCCCTTTCAGGCGTTCGCCGAAGCGGAATTACTTCTTCTTGGCGACAGCAGCCTTCAGCTTGGAGCCTGCGGTCAGCTTAACGCTGTGGCCAGCGGCGATCTGGATGGTTTCGCCCGTCTGCGGGTTGCGGCCGGTGCGTGCTGCACGGTCGGTGCGCTCAACTGCGAGCCAGCCCGGGATGGTGATCTTCTCGCCAGCGGCAACAGAAGTCTCGAAAACTTCGAACAGTGCATCGAGCACGGAGTTGACGGCTGCCTGGCTCGTGCCAGCCTTGCCTGCTACCTCTGCAACGAGTTCACTACGGTTCTTAGCCATTTACGTCCTCCTGGACTAATACGTTTTTTGAGCTTTCAAGCGGAATGCGAGCAAGCCACTGCTCGAAAACTTACCAGCTTGCACCGGCTTGGCCAGCAAATTCCGCGTGTTTCCGCGCTTTTTTGACCAAAATCACCGGTTTTTCAGGGTTTTTGGGGCTGTGGACCGCACATGGCGTACCCTTCGGCGTTGAATAGGCCTCCAGCCACGCGTACGAAATCACGACGCCGACAGCCACCGCCGGGAGTTGCAGGCGGCTAGTCATCCCGGCTTCAGAGCATCCAACCGCCGTGGATCAGAAGAGAATTCGCTGATACAGGACATGGTCCTGCCACTCGCCTGCTATGTGGAGATACGACGGCGCCATGCCGATCCGCTCAAAGCCGGATCGTTTGAGGACTGCCTGCGAGGCTGCGTTGTGCACCAAGGTTGCAGCTTGGATATGGTGGAGTCCCAGATCGTCGCTCGCCATGGAGAGAACCGCCGCCACCGAAGAAGTGGCAACACCCTTGCCGGCGAACGCTTGGTCAACCCAATAACCCAGGTTGGCGTTCATGAACGGTCCGCGGACTATCCCCGTCAAAGTGATCATGCCAATGACATCCCCGTCATGGAGAACTACCCACGGCACCTCCGTGCCTGCGGCATATTGGTTCAGTTTGCTCCGAACAACAGCCTCTTGCCCTGCCGTGCTATAGAACGCCTCGCTGCGCCGTGGTTCCCATGGGGCGAGGTATTCTGCGTTCCGGGAATACGCGGCCGCCAAGGTCCGACGTCAGACAGGGACAAAGTCCGAAGGTGGACTTTCCCGTTCACGGCGTTCCCAGAGGGGACATCCAAGATTCGGGTCAGGGTCATCCTGCGACTCTAGCGTCTTTGATTGTCTCTTAAATGTGGGAGACCCCCCGACCCGTGGTGTGGGTTGGGGGGTCTCGACCTA